>JACRMN010000013.1 GCA_016214955.1 Deltaproteobacteria bacterium | reverse complement strand
CGACTCCCGCCGCCCGCGAGGAGGTGGTGGAGTCCGCCTACGACGTGGTCCCGGCCTTCGAGACACCTTCTGCAGATCCGGCACCGCAGGCTGCCTCGCCCGACTGGTCATCCTGGGTGGAGGCCGCCGCCGCGAGCGCACAGGCCATCCCGGAGGGCGGCCTCGACCTCACCGCCGAGCCGGGCGTCGCCAGGGGGGCCGAGCCCGCCCCGGCCGCGGCGCCCGAGGCCAGCGCAGACGCGCAGAGCGCGGATCCCAACGCCCAGGCACAGTGGGACCCCAACCAGCCCCAGAACTGGGACCCCAACGCCCAGGCGCAGTGGGATCCCAACCAGCCTCAGAACTGGGACCCCAGCGCCCAGGCGCAGTGGGATCCCAACCAGCCCCAGACCTGGGATCCCAACGCCCAGGCACAGTGGGACCCCAACCAGCCTCAGAATTGGGACCCCAACGCCCAGGCGCAGTGGGACCCCAACCAGCCCCAGACATGGGATCCCAACGCCCAGGCACAGTGGGACCCCAACCAGCCTCAGAACTGGGACCCCAACGCCCAGGCGCAGTGGGACCCCAACCAGCCCCAGACATGGGACCCCAACGCCCAGGCGCAGTGGGACCCCAACCAGCCCCAGACATGGGACCCCGCCGCCCAGGCGCAGTGGGACCCCAACCAGCCCCAGACATGGGATCCCAACGCCCAGGCAAATTGGGACCCCAACCAGCCCCAGACATGGGACCCCGCCGCCCAGGCGCAGCCCGAGCCCCGCCCAGGCGCAGTGGGACCCCAACCAGCCCCAGACATGGGATCCCAACGCCCAGGCAAATTGGGACCCCAACCAGCCCCAGACATGGGACCCCGCCGCCCAGGCGCAGCCCGAGCCCGCCTCGCCGCAGGCCCTCGACGCCAGTGACCCGGCCGCCCCGGAGCCGAGTGCAGCGCAGCCCCTCGATCCCAACCGCACCATCCGCTGGGACCCGGCCTCCGCCGTGCCCATGGACGCCGCCGGCAGCGCCTGGGACGCAGGGCCTGCCGAGCCCGAGCAGCCGCCCGCGCCTGACGCCCCCGGCGCCCTGGAGCCGAAGAAGCGGCGCGGACAGACGGCCGAGTGGGATCTCTCGGGCCCCGAGCAGCCGCGCCAGCCGGCCGCCGCCGTCCCCGACGAGGCGGACCCCGGCGCCACGGCGGTGTGGAGCGTCTCGCAGGTCCTGCCGTCGGCGCCCGCGGGCGCCGCGCCGGGCCCCTTCGCCGAGGATGCGGAGCCGGTGGTCCTCGACGAGATCCAGCTGGAGTCGGGCGGGTCCTTCGGGATGCCGGCGCCGGAGGCGCCACCGCCGCCCGCCGCTGCCGCTGCCGCCGAGGAGCAGATCCTCGAGGTGGGCGGTGAGGTGCAGGAGCTCGCCGGCGAGGACCTGCCCACCGTGGAGGCCGTGGAAGAGGTGCTCCCCGAGGCCACCGAGCCCACCGGCCTCCCCCCCCTCGACCTGGCGGTGGGCCCGCCGCTGGACCTCGCCACGCCGCTGCCGGGCACGATCCCGGCCGCCTTTCCCCTGCCCCCGCTCGACCTCCTCGCAGGCCTCCCTGGCGAGGCCGCTCCCCCCGGCGACGGGCCCGAGGCGCCACCGCCCGCTGCCGAGGTCGCGCCGCTGCCTGGCCTGGAGGCGCTCGATGCCGCCCCTTCCGCCGGGGGCGCCCCGCTCCTCGATGCGCCGCTGCCTGCCGGGCAGCCTGACTTCGCGGCCGAGGAGGCCCCCCCGCCCGCGGAGTCGCCGCTCGCACCCGAGGCCGTTGCGCCGGAGCAGCTCCCGGAGCCGGTGGCATTCGAGGCCGCGGAGGAGCCGGCCGTCGAGTCCGCCTACGCGCCGCTCGCGGAGCCGACGCCCGGGCCAGGGCCCGAGCCGGCCGCCGAGCCGGAGCGGCTGGTGGAGGAGCCCTTCGCCCCTCCGGCCCCGGAGCCCACACCTCCCGGGCCGATGGCCGAGCCGGAGCCCGCCTTCCTCGCCGACGATGCGTTCGAGCCGGTGAGCGCCGCGGCGGAGGAGCTCGGCGCGCCCGCGCCTCCCGAGCCTCCGCCCCCCGCGCGCCCTCCGCCGCCGCGGCTCGCGGCCCCGCCCGTGCTCGCGCCGCCGGTGATCGCTCCGCTCGTTGCGGCCCCGCCTCCTCCACCCGCCGCGCCGCCGCCCGAGACTTCCTTCGCGCCGCTCGCCAGCGAACCTCCGGTGCCCCTCGGCGAGCCGGTGTCGCTCGACACGCTGGCCATCGACGAGGGGCCGCCCGAGGAGTCGCCGGCCCGACCGCCTCCCCCTCCGCCGCCCGTGGCGCCGATGGCCGCCGCCGAGTCCGCGCCGCCCGCCCGGATCATCCCCGGCCTGCACCGGGTGGTGGTCCACACGGTGGAGGGCCAGGTGAAGCGCGGCCAGCTCACCAGCCCCGACCTGGCCGCACCGGAGCTCCCGCTCCTCGGCGGCTCCGGGGCCGGACCGGAGCTGCTGCCCGCCGACCGCGTGCGCGCCATCTTCTTCATGCTCGCGACCGGCGAGTCGCCGCCCGCACCCAGCGGCCTCAAGGTGCGCGTCACCTTCCGCGACGGGCGCCAGGTGGCCGGCTTCAGCGCCGACTACGACCCGCAGAGCTTCGGCTTCTTCATGGTGCCCGCCGACACCCGCACCAACACCGCGCGCATCTGGGTCTACCGCAAGGCGGTGCGCCAGGTGAGCGTCAGCTAGCCGCCACGCCGCGGGTGCGCCCTCGGGAGCCGGTCAGTTGAGCCACTGCGGCGGGTCGCCCTTGCCGTTCTTCTTCACCACCCGCAGGTGCCGGGCGCGCCGGCGCATGCGCCGCTCCCCCAGCCAGATGCGGATCGACTGCCAGGCGCCGCGCGGCGACAGGCCGCGGAACCAGAGCAGCATGAGCAGCTCGGCGGCCAGGTCGGGGACCACCGAGCGGAGGCCGGAGAAGACGCCGAAGAAGAGCGTGCCGCCGATGGTGATCCAGACGAGCTGCATGCCGGTGAGCGGCAGGACACCCCAGAAGCTCAGGTGGCGCTCGGGGTAGAGCAGCCCCCAGGCGACGATGAGCGCCGCCATGGGCGCCGAGGGGCCGGCGAAGACGGCCTGCGCCATCCCCGGGTCGGCGAGCGACAGCAGCACCACCGCCGCGCCGCTCGCGGCCCCGAAGGCGAGCCAGGTGAGCAGCAGCCGGCGCGTGCCCCAGGCCCAGGCCAGGTCGCGGCCGAACCAGACGAGCATCAGGGTGGTGAAGACCAGCTCCAGCGGGCTGCCGGAGAGGAAGGTCCAGGTGACGAGCCGCCAGAGCTCGCCCTCCAGCACCGCCGGGGCGGCCAGCACGCCGTAGGCGGCGAGGGTCCGGGCGAACTGGGCCACCAGGCTCGTGCCCAGGATCGCCAGGATGAGCCCACCCACCCCGGGCGGCACGCGCCCGCCCAGCGTCAGGAGCTCGGCTCCGGTGCGGCCGGGCCTCACGCCTTCTCCCCGGGCTCCCGGTAGAAGAGCGTGATGGTCAGGCAGTGGAACTCCATGTCGGAGCTCTGGGTGACCTCGCGCCCCACGATCTCGATGCCGGGCCGCTCCCGCAGCCAGCCGGTGATCCGATCGGAGAGCTGCTCGCGGTCGCGGGCCAGCGTGGTGGAGAAGACCTTGACGCCGGTGAAGCGCATGGGCTCCCGAAGGTAGCGGCAGGTGCTGCGCCGTTCAAGCCCGCGCAGGGACCCAGGGCGGGTCGGCGCGGCTACAACGCCTCGACGATGACGGCGATGCCCTGCCCGCCGCCGATGCAGGCGCCGCCCAGGCCGTAGCGGGCCTTGCGCCGGCGCAGCTCGTGGACGAGGTGGGCGGTGATGCGGGCGCCGCTGGCCGCCAGCGGGTGGCCCACGGCGATGGCGCCGCCGTCCACGTTGGTGCGGTCGCGGGGGAGGCCGAGCTCCTTCTCCACCGCCAGGTACTGGGGCGCGAAGGCCTCGTTCACCTCGAAGAGGTCGAAGTCGTCCAGCCGGGCGCCGGCGCGGGCCATGGCGTTCTTGAAGGCGGGGACGGGGCCGATGCCCATCACCGAGGGCTCGACGCCGGCCACCCCCCAGTTCACCAACCGTGCGATGGGCGCGAGGCCGCGCTTCTCGGCGAAGGCCCGGGTGGCGAGCACCAGGGCGCCCGCGCCGTCGGCGATGCCGCTGGCCGCGCCGGCGTGGATGACCCCGTCCTTCTTGAAGATGGGCCGCAGCCTGGCGAGCGACTCGGCGGTGGTGTCCGGCCGCGGGTGCTCGTCCTTCTCGAACTTCACCGGCCCCTTCTTGCCCGGGATCTCGATGGGCGCGATCTCGGCCTGGAGCCGCCCCGCCTCCTGGGCGGCGGCGAAGCGCCTCTGGGTGAGGGCGCTGTACTCGTCCACGTCGGCCCGGGTGATGCGGTACTGCTCGGCCAGCTTCTCGGCGGTGAGCGCCATGGCCATGCCGGCGTAGCTGTCGGTCAGCGAGTTGCCGAGCATGTCCTCCACCGGCGGGGGCGAGAGGAAGCCGTGGCCGAAGCGGGTGCCGCGGATCACCAGCGGCGCCTCGCTCATCGACTCGGTCCCGCCGGCCAGCACCGCCTCGGCCTGGCCGGTGGCCAGCAGCATCGCCGCCTGCACCACCGCCTCGAAGCCGGAGCCGCAGAGCCGGTTCACCGCTAGCGCCGGGGTCTCGATGGGCAGCCCGGCCCGCAGCCCGACGTGGCGGGCCAGATAGATGGCGTCGGGGCTCGTCTGGGCGACGTTGCCCATGACCACGTGGCCCACATCGGCGGGCGCGATGCGGGCCGCGGCCAGCGCCGCCCGGGCGGCGTGGACGCCGAGGTCGGTGGCGGTCTGGTCCTTGAGGGCGCCGCCGAAGGTGCCGAAGGCGGTGCGCTGGGCGGAGAGGATGACGACGTCGGTGGCGGTGGCGGGGCGCATGGGCGGCTCCTTAGGTCCAGACCTTCCAGATGATGCGCAGGCTGGAGAGGAAGAGTAGCAGGGCCAGGGTGGCGGAGAGGAAGCTCGAGAGGGCCAGGCGCCGGACCTCGGCCGCCCCCGGCCCGCCGTACCAGCGGCGCGCCAGCGCGAGCCGCAGCTCCAGCCTCTCGCCGGTGAGCGGCGCGCCGTGCGCCTCGCGGAGCCGGTCGACGCCGCGGCGGTGGACGAGGAGCAGCTCCTCGGGCCCGGCGCCGGGCAGGCCGCCCACCAGCAGCGCGCCGGTGGCCGTGCCCTGGCGCGGGTAGCTGGCGGTGACCACGGCGGCGCCGTCGGGGAAGAGGGTGAGGAGCTGGGCCGCCACGCGGCGGTCGGGCCCGTCGAACAGGTCGGCGAAGACGCCGTCGCCGCTGGCGTAGCTGCAGGCCTCGTGGACGTTGCCGCCCAGCGGGCTGCG
Organism: Deltaproteobacteria bacterium; assembly: GCA_016214955.1. GTDB lineage: Bacteria > Myxococcota > Myxococcia > Myxococcales > Anaeromyxobacteraceae > JACRMN01. Next base: position 235,427 of record JACRMN010000013.1, on the reverse strand, counting down.
CTCCTGCTTGCGCCCCAGCCGCGCGAAGCCCAGCGCCTCCCACTCGGCGCCGGCCCGCAGCCGCGCTGGCGAGGGCGGCGGCGCGCCCTCCTCGCCCTCGACGCGGATCAGCCCGGGGCGGAGGAAGAGCAGGGCCCGCGGCGCGTAGCGCACCAGCATCACCGCCGCCAGCGCCGCCGCCAGCAGGCCGAACACGGGCTAGGCCTTGGCCTGGCCAGCCTGGGCCTCGGCCTCGGGCTCCGGCGCCGGCTTCTTCCCGAGGACGCGGGCCAGGAGGATGCCCACCTCGTAGAAGACGATCATCGGCACCGCCATCAGGGCCAGGTTGAAGGGGTCGCCGGTGGGGGTGACGAGGGCGGCCACCAGCACGTTGACGATGACGGCGTGGCGCCGGTACTTCGCCAGGAACTTGTAGTCGACGATCCCGACGATCGAGAGGAAGGCGATCACCACCGGGACCTCGAAGATGATCCCGAAGCCCAGCAGCATGGCCAGCACCAGGGTGAGCTGCTCGCGCATGGTGAGCAGCGGCCGCATGTCGGGCCCGGCGATGGAGGCCAGCGCCGGGAAGGCGTACGGCATCACCAGGAAGTAGCAGAAGGCGGCTCCCGCGTAGAAGAGCGTGGTGCCGCTGGCCAGGAAGGGCACCACCATGCGCTTCTCGCGCCGGTAGAGGCCGGGCGCGACGAAGAGCCAGAGCTGCCACAGCACCCAGGGCGCGGCCACGAAGGTGCCGCCGTACAGCGCCACCTTGAGGTAGACGAGGAAGGGCTCGAGGTAGCTGGTGTAGTTGAGGGCCCGCTGCCCCTCGGGGAGCGAGGCCAGCACGGGCTTCATCACGAAGCGGAAGATCTGCTCCGCGTAGATGCCGGTGGCGGCGGTGCCCACCGCCACGCCGATGAGGGCGTGGGCCAGGCGGGTGCGCAGCTCCTTCAGGTGGTCCCAGAAGGAGGCGCGGACCTCCCCCTCCGGCTCGGCGGGGTTCTCCGAGTCGGGCGGCGCCTGGGCCGGCTCGGTCATGTGCCCTTTCCGTCGCCGGCGGCGAGCTGGGCCGCGGGCGCGGACTCCGGGGCGGGCGCGGGTGCCGGGGCGGCCGCCGGCTCCGCCAGCGCCGCCTCCAGGCCGGGGACGTTCTCGGCGGTGGCCGCCGGCGCTGCGCCAGTGGCGGGGACCCCGCCCGGCGGAACGGCCACCTGGGCTGCCTCCGGGCTGCCGGGCGCGGCAGCGGCCGGCTCGGCCAGCTTGGGCCGCTGCGGGCGCGGGGGCTCGGCGTACAGCTCTCCCTCGAACTGCTGCTTCAGGTCGTCGGTGGCCTTGCGGAAGTCGCGCAGCCCCTTGCCGAGCTGCTTGGCGGCCTCGGGGAGCTTCGCGGGCCCCAGGAGGAGCAGTGCCAGGACCAGGATGATGAGGATCTCGCCGAAGCCGAGGCCGAACATGGCGCCCGATCTATAGCACGCAGCGGGGCGGTGCGCCTTCCGGGACGGGCGCCGCGGCCGGGCCCGGCTTACGCTCGGGCCATGGCCTACTGGCTCCTCAAGACCGAGCCCGGCAGCTACGCCTTCGCCGACCTGCAGCGCGAGGGGCGCACCGCCTGGACCGGCGTGAAGAACCCCACCGCCCAGAAGCACCTGCGCGCCATGAAGGCCGGCGATCGGGCCGCCGTCTACCACACCGGCGACGAGAAGGCGGCGGTGGGCGTGGCCGAGGTGGCGGGCGCCGCCTACCCCGACCCGGGGGGCGGCGGGAGCCTCTCCTGTGTCGACCTGGTGCCGGTGGAGCCGCTCCCGGCGCCGGTGACGCTGGCGGCGCTGAAGGCCCACCCGGCCTTCGCCGGCTCTCCGCTGGTGAGCCAGGGGCGGCTCTCGGTGGTGCCGCTCGACGCCGCGCAGTGGAAGGCGCTGCTGGCGCTCGCCAGGGGCTGAAGGGGGTTTCGGAGACCGGCCGGACCCGGTCCTCCGCGCCCCTCGGCGGGCCGGGTCTTCCGGCCGGGCTCGGTCCTCTGCGCCCCTCGGCGGGCCGGGTCTTCCGGCCGGGCCCGGTCCTCCGCGCCCCTCGGCGGGCCGGGTCTTTGCGGGCGCCGTACTGCGACCGGGCGCCGTCCGCAGACCCCGTGCAACGCAACGCGCCGCGCGCCTCCCCGGCGCTCCTGCCTTCAACGCGCGGCGCCGGCGTTGCATCGGCTCATGGGAGCAGCGGGCATCGACCGAACGCCCTTACCCCGCCTCGGGGCGCGGAGGACCGGGCCCTGCGTTCACTGTAGGTCGCGAGCCGCCCAGCCGGCGCGCCCGGCGAAGCCCTACACGTGGAAGCGCTTCACCTCGGCGCGCAGCACCTCGGCCTGGAGCATCAGCTCGGCGATGGCCGCGCCCAGCTGGTTCACCGAGGCAGCCTGGGCCTCGGCCACCTCGCGGATGTGCTTCACCGCCGCCAGCACGCCCTCGGAGCCGTGGGTCTGCTCCTTCTGCGCCCGGTTGAGCCGCTGCACCATCTCGCCCACCGACTCGATGGAGCGGGTGATCTTGCGCGATCCCGCCGCCTGCTCCTGGCTGGAGCGCTCCACCAGCCCGGTGATGGCCTGCATCCGGCCGGCGCTCTTCATGATCTGCTCCGAGCCGCGGGCCTGCTCGCCGGTGGAGCGGGCGATCTGCTGCACCGCTTCGGCGATGCGGCTGATGGCCTGGGTGACGGCCTTGGAGCCGCGGGCCTGCTCCACCGTGGCCCCGGCGATGGTCCTCACCATCTGCGTCGAGAGCTGCGAGGAGGACTGGATCTTCTTGAGCGCTGTCTCGGCCTCCTGGCCGAGGCGCACGCCCTCCTCCACGCTCTTCACGCCCCGCTCCATGGCCTGGATGGCGTTGCGCGACTCCTGCTGGACCGCGCGGATGACCCCGGAGATCTCCTTGGTGGAGGCGCCGGTGCGCTCGGCCAGGTCCTTGATCTCGTCGGCCACCACCGCGAAGCCCTTGCCGTGCTCGCCCGACTGGGCGGCGAGGATGGCGGCATTGAGGGCCAGCAGGTTGGTCTGCTCGGCCACGTCGTCGATGACGTTGAGGATGTTGCCGATGGTGCCGATCTTCTGGCCCAGCTGCTCGATGACGGCGGCCGCCTCCTTGGAGGAGGCCTTGATCTTGTCGATGCCGGTCAGCGTCCGGCTGATGGCCTCGGCCCCCAGCTCGGCGTCGCGGGTGGCCTGCTCCGAGAGCTTGGCGGTCTCGTTGGCGTTCGACTCCACCTGGGAGATGGAGACGTCCATCTGGGTCATCGAGCGGGCCGTCTCCTCGGCGGTGGCCGAGAGATCCTCGACGTTGGAGGCCACCTCCTTGATGGAGGCGGTCATGTGCTCGATGGCGGTGGTGGTCTCGGCCACGCTCCGGGCCAGCTCGCCGATGTGCGAGGTGACGTCCTCGTTGGAGCTGGCCATGCGCTGGATGGAGGCGGACGACTCCTCGGCCGCCTGGGCCAGCACCTCGACGTTGCCGGCGATGCCCCGCAGGCTCTGGAGCATCTGGCTCATGGCGGCGCTGGTCTCGCCGACGCGGGTGGTGACCGTGCCGGCGCCCTGGGCCACCGAGCTGCCGGTGCGGGACACCTGCTCGATGACCTGGGCCAGCGCCTCGGAGACGCCGCGGATGCGCTGCAGGGTGCTGCCGAGGTTGTCGACGATGCGGTTGAGGGAGCCGGCCAGGAGCCCCAGCTCGTCGTCGGAGTGGCGGGTGGCGCGGCCGGTGAGGTCCGACTCCGAGACCCGCACCGCCAGCTCGCTCATCTCGCCGAGCGGCACCACCACCAGCCGCTGGATGAGGAGCCCGAGGATGCCGAGCAGCGCCGCGAAGCCCACCAGCAGCACCGCCAGCAGGATGGTGCGGACGCGGGCCACCTCGTCGGCCAGCTGCCCCGCCGGCCGGCCCACCACCACCAGCGCCGCCGGCGCGGCGCCGACCTGCACCTGCTGGGTGGAGACGTAGAGGTCGCCGCGCTCGAAGAAGGTGGCCGGCGGCCAGTCGGCCCGCGCCGCCAGCAGCTCGTCGAGCCGCGCCTCCCAGGCCGGCTTCACCGCCCGCGCCAGGGTCCGCTGGTCGGCGCGGAGCACGACCATGAAGGCGGCGTCGGCGTGCAGCACCTGCTCCACGTGGCGCTGCAGCTCGGCCAGCGCCCGCGCGCCCTCGGGCGTGCCCTCGGCGCCCAGGAAGGCGCTGGCGTGGGCCGCTGCGGCGCGGGCGTCGTCCCGCTCCAGCTGGGCCACCTGGCGCTCCAGCGCCTGGTGCAGCACCGTCTCCAGCGTCAGGCCCAGCACCGCGGCCACGATCAGGAGCGCCGTCCCGAAGACCGCGAAGAGCGACCGCTTGAGGCCGAGCTTCTGGAGCTGTCTCGACATGGAGGGCCCGGCCGCGGTGGGAAAGATGCCCAGGTTCCGGGCAGTTCCGAGGCTCCACGATGCTACGGGTCGCCCCGGCGGGGGTCAAGGAATCGGAGGGACGCCGCGGGCCCCCTCACTCGGTGAAGAGGTCCCGGACCTCGAGGCGGGGCCTGCCGGGCGCGTCGGCCGCCGCCGGCTGGTTCTCCACCTTGAAGGGCTCGACGACGCCCTGGTCCAGGCTGTCGGTGACCTTCCCGTCCCGGGGGTCGATGCGGACGAAGGTGATGCCGTCGGGCACCGGGAACTCGGGCTGGGGCCTGTCGCGCAGCGCCGCCTGCATGGTGCGCAGCCAGATGGGCAGCGCGGCGCGGCCGCCGGTCTCGTAGCGCGCCAGGGGCGTCTCGTTCTTGTCGTAGCCCAGCCAGACGCCGGTGAAGAGGTCGCGGGTGAAGCCCATGAACCAGGTGTCGAAGGAGTCGTTGGTGGTGCCGGTCTTGCCGGCCGCCGGCTTGCCGAGGCGCGCCGCCTGCGCGCCGGTGCCCACCGTGGCCACCTCCTGCATCAGGTGCACGGTGATGAAGGCGCTGCGCTCGTCCATCACCCGCTCCCGCGGGACCTCGACGGCGGCGGCGGCGGCCAGGAGCCGGCCGGAGAGCGGCACCCAGGGATCGCCGGGCGCGGCGTGGTCCTCGAGCACGGTGCCCTCGCGGTCCAGCACCCGCTTCACGAAGGTGAGCTTGCCCTTCTCGCCGTAGCGGTCGAGGAGGGAGTAGACGTGGGCCAGGTCCCAGAGCGTGGTGCAGGAGGAGCCGATGGCGCTCCCCAGCTCGCGCTTCACCGGCGTGGAGAGCCCCATGGCCCGGGCGAAGGCCACCAGGTTGTCCACGCCCAGGGCACCGGCGGTCTTCACCGCCGGGATGTTCATGGAGTGGACGAGCGCGTCGCGCAGGGTGACGTCGCCCTTGAAGCTCTGGCCGAAGTTCTCCGGCTTCCAGGAAACGCCCGACTCCTCGTCGCGGTAGACGATGGGCGCATCGGTGAGCAGCGTGGCCGGCGTGTAGCCGAGCTTCTCGATGGCGCCGGCGTAGACGATGGGCTTGAAGGCACTGCCGGGCTGGCGGCAGGCCTGGAAGGCGCGGTTGAACTCGCTGGCCTCGAAGTCGTAGCCGCCGATCATCGCCGCCACGTAGCCGGTCCAGGGCTCGACCGAGACCAGCGCTCCCTGGAGCTTGGGCTCCTGCTCCAGCGCGAAGAGGGGGCCGCCCTCGGGCACGCCGGCGGCGGCGTTGGGGTCGCGGGCCAGCTCGCGGTCCACCAGCTCCTTGCGTTCCACCCGCCGCAGCAGCACCACGTCGCCGGGGGAGAGCGCGGTCGAGACCCGGGAGATGAGGGCGTCGGGGTAGTAGGCTTCGGGGTTGGGCCGGCGGGCCCAGCGCATGCCGGAGATGGGCAGGAGCCCGCGCTCCTCGCCCACCTCGACGCGGGCGAGGCCGGCCCTGTCGTCCACCGCGGTGACGATGCCCACCGCGTAGTCGCCGGGCCGGAGCGAGCCCCTGGGCCAGGCCCGGGCCAGCCGCGCCGCCAGCTGCTCGCGCTCGGCGCCCGACACCTTCTGCACCGGGCCGTAGTAGCCCTGGCGGTGGTCCACCTCCATGAGCCCCTGGAGCATGGCGGCCTGGGCGCCGCGCTGCGTCTCCAGGTTCATGGCCGCCTCGACCCGCAGCCCGTCGCGCAGCAGCTGCTCGTTGCCGTAGCGGTCCACCACGTGGCGTCGCACCTGCTCCACGTAGAAGGGGGCGGTCTCGCGGAAGACGTCGTCCACCGGGAACACCTTGACCTCGGACTCCTCGGCGGCCTTGCGCTCTGCGGCGGTGATGTAGCCGTCCTCGAACATGCGCCGGAGCACGTAGCGCCGCCGGTTCTTGGCGCTCTCCGGGCTGCGGAAGGGCGAGTAGCGCGACGGCGCCTGGGGCAGCCCGGCGATGAGCGCCGCCTCGGCCAGGGTCAGCTCCTCCACGTTCTTGCGGAAGTAGTTCTCGGCGGCGGCCTGCACGCCGTAGCTGTGGTGGCCCAGGTAGACGCCGTTCAGGTAGAGGAAGAGGATCTCCTCCTTGGTGAAGGCGCTCTCCAGCCGCGTGGCCAGGATGAGCTCGCGCACCTTGCGGCGCAGGTTGCGGCGCGTGCCCTCGGCGAAGCCCTCCGAGGAGACCAGCAGCGACTTGGCGGTCTGCTGGGTGATGGTGGAGCCGCCCTGCATCTTCTTGCGCAGGACGAAGGTGTTGATGGCGGCCCGCAGGGTGCCCAGCGGGTCGACGCCCTTGTGCTCGAAGAAGCTCTGGTCCTCCGAGGCCACGAAGGCCTGGATCACCTGGCGCGGGATGCGGTCGTAGGGCACCACCTTGCGCCGCTCGGCGAAGAACTCGCCGGCGATCTGGCCGTCGGCGCTCACCACCTCGGTGATGGCCGGGGGGCGGTACTCGGCGATGGTGGGCAGGGAGGGCAGGTTGCGGCCGAAGGCCACCCAGCCCCACACCGCGCCGCCGGCGAGGAGCAGCCCCAGCACCACGCCCACCCCGGCCCAGCGCGCCCCCACCCGGAAGCTGCCGGTGAGGAGGCGGCGCCGGGGCGGGCGCGGAGGCGGCGCCGGGGGTGGGCCGGGCGGCGGGCCCAGGCCGAGCTTGCCGTCGGGCGGCGGGAGCGGCTCTTGCCTCTCGGGTGACACGGGCGAGGGACTCTACGCGGCCTCCGGCGTCGATTCAACGCGCCGTGGGAGGGGCACCGGCGGAGGGCGGTGCGGGGTGATCCCCTGGCGAGACCCTACCGGGCGCCCCCTCTCAGGGCCGCGCGCGGGGCGCCGGTGGGCCCACGCTTCCCGTGACTGCGGGTGAGGTGGGGATTATGAACGGGCCCGCCATGGACGCCGATCTGGACGAGCTCTTGCGGCGGTCTGCCGCCGGGGAGGAGGGAGCCCGCGAGGCGCTCTTCGCCTCGGCCTACCGCGAGCTCCAGGCCCTGGCCCGCGCCCGGCTCCTGGGCGGCGGGCGCAACACGCTCCTCGACACCTCGGTGCTGGTGCAGGAGAGCTTCCTGCGCCTGGCCGGCGCCGGGCGGCTGCAGGCGGCCTCGCGCGGCCAGTTCTTCGCCTACGCCTCGCGGGTGATGCGCTCGGTGATCGTGGACTTCGCCCGCGAGCGGCTGGCGGAGAAGCGCGGCGGCGACCTGCAGAAGGTGACGCTCACCACCCGGCTGGCGGAGGGGCTGGTGGCCGGCGAGGAGGAGGTGCTGCGCATCCACGAGGCGCTGGAGCGGCTCGCCGGGCTGGAGCCCCGGCTCGGCCAGGTGGTGGAGATGCGCTTCTTCGCCGGCCTGCCCGCCGACGAGGTGGCGGCGGCGCTGGGCATCTCGCCGCGGACGCTGGCGCGCGACTGGGAGAAGGCGCGGCTCCTGCTGGCGGCGCTGCTGCGAGGCCGCGAGCCGGAGGCCGGGTGAGCACCTTCGCCCCGGAGCACTGGCCCGCGCTCTCGCGGCTCGTGGACCGCGCCCTCGAGCTCCCGGCCGAGGAGCGGGCCGCCTTCGCCGACTCGCTGCCGCCGGAGCAGGCCCACCTTCGCGAGCCGCTGCGGGAGCTGCTGCGCGGGCTCGACGGCGCCGGCCAGGGCTTTCTGGCCACGCTGCCGCCCCTGGCGGCGGGCCTGGGACCGGCCCCCGGCGCGCCGGTGGGGCCGTGGCGGCTCCTGCGGGAGCTGGGCGCGGGCGGCATGGGCACCGTCTGGCTGGCGGAGCGGGCCGACGGCGGTCCGGCGCGCCAGGTGGCCCTGAAGCTCCCGCGCTGGTCGGCCGACCCGGCGGCGCTCTCGCGGCGCCTCCTGCGGGAGCGGGACGCGCTGGCGGCGCTGGAGCACCCGCACATCGCGCGGCTCTACGACGCCGGCGTGGACGCCGCCGGCCGGACCTGGCTGGCGATGGAGTACGTGGACGGCCTGCCCATCGACAGGTACGCCCGGGAGCACGGGCTGCCGGTGCGGGAGCGGGTCGGGCTCTTCCTGCAGGTGGCGGAGGCGGTGGCCTACGCCCACACCCGGCTGGTGGTGCACAGGGACCTGAAGCCGCCCAACATCCTGGTGACGGGCGAGGGGCAGGTGAAGCTGCTCGACTTCGGCATCGCCAAGCTCCTCTCCGAGGGCGTCGGCGCGCCCAGCGAGACCACCGAGCTCCTGGGCCGCGCCTTCACGCCCGACTACGCCGCGCCGGAGCAGCTGGGCGACGGCATCGTCACCGTGGCCACCGACGTCTACGCGCTGGGGGTGGTGCTCTTCGAGCTGCTCGCCGGCAGGCGCCCGTACGCCATCGAGCGCAACCCCATCGGCGGGATGACCTGGGCCATCCGGGAAGCGACGCCGGCCCGGCTCGCCCTTTCGGCCGCCGCGGCCGACAGGAGGCTCTTGGAAGGCGACCTCGAGACCATCGTCGCCAAGGCGCTCAAGAAGGAGCCCGACGAGCGCTACGCCACGGTGAACGAGCTCGCCCAGGACCTGCGCCGCCATTTGGCCGACGAGCCGGTGCTGGCCCGGCCCGACGGCCTCGGGTACCGGACGCGAAAGTTCCTGGCCCGCCACCGCCTGGGCGTCACGGCCGCCGCCGCCGTGGCCCTGGCGCTCCTGGCGGGCGTGGCCTCCACCGTCTGGCAGGCGCGGGTGGCGCTCGCCGAGCGGGACCGGGCCCACGCCCTGCTGGCGCGCAGCGGCGCGGTGATGGAGGTGCTCGACTTCCTCGTCAGCCAGGCGGCCGCCCGGCTCGACGGCGAGGCGCTGCAGCGGCTCTTGCAGAGCAGCGCCGAGATGTCGCGCGCGGCCCACGCCGGGGCGCCGGAGCAGGAGGCCATGGTGCTGCTGGCGCTCGCCAGCTACCAGGACGCCGTCAACGACCAGGTCCGGGCGCGCGCCCTGCTCGACCGGGCCGGCGAGCGGCTGCGCGCGTCCAGCGACAGGGACCTCCTCGCCCTGGTGGCCTGCCGGCGGGCGCTCAGCTTCTACGACACGGCCGAGGGGCCGCGGGCCCGCGCCGAGATCGCGCCCTGGGCCGCCGACGCCTCGCTCGCCCCCGAGGTCCGGGCCGAGTGCCAGGGCACGAGCAGCATGCTCTCCCACCACGTGGAGAGGCCCGAGGTGGCGCTGCGCCACGCCCGGGCCGCGCAGGCCACGCTGGCGTCGGCGACCCGGGCCTCGCCGCGGCTGCGGGCCCGGGTGCTGCGCTGGCTGGGGGCGGCCGAGAGCCTGGCCCTCGACGTCGCCTCGGCGGAGCGGCACCTGGAGGAGGCGCTGGCGGTGCTGGGTGAAGCGGGCCTGGGCGGTGCCTCGGATGCCGTCGAGGTCCACTACGAGCTCGGCAACGTGCTCATGAAGATGGGCGCGGTGCGGGGGGGGATAGCCCACCTCGAGGCCATCCTGCAGGCCTTCGCCGGGCGGACGCCGCCCGACGGCGTGGTCAGCCGGTACGCGGCCGCCCTCGACTCGCTGGGCCGGCACGACGAGGCCGCCGGCCAGTTCGCCCGGGCCGTGAAGCTGGGAAGGGAGAGCGGCAACTCCTGGGTCGAGGTGCAGTCCCTCGCCGGCCTGGCCGGCGCCCACCGCCAGATGGGCCGGCTCGACGAGGCCCGCAGGACGCTGGAGGAGGCGGACCGGATCCTGGACGCGGCGCCGGGGCCGAGGCCGGTGGAGCGAATCCTGGTGGCCTACCAGCGCGGGATCTACCACCTCGACCTGGGCCAGCTGGACGAGGTGCAGCGGACGCTGGAGACCATGCTGGCCGTCGGCGGCCAGCCGCTCCCCGAGGGTGGGCTGGTGAACCTGCTGCGCCTCCGGGCCCCGCTGGCGCTGGCGCGCGGCCAGGTCGAGCAGGCGCGCGCCGACGCCCGGCAGCTGCTCGAGATCGTGGTCCGCTACCGGCGCCACCAGCCCCACTCCGCCTTCGTGGGGCGCGCCCAGCTCCTGCTCGGGCGGATCGAGGAGCGGGCGGGGCGCGGAGCCGAGGCCGCCGCCGCTTACCGCGCGGCGCGGGAGCAGCTCGCCGGGAGCCTCGACCCGGCCCACCCCCAGGCCGCGGAGGCGGCCGAGGCGCTCCGGCGGCTCGACCCCGGGAACCCCTGAGGGCAGGCGCGGGTGCGCCCCTACCGCGCCGGCGCCGCGGCGAGCCCTGCGCGGCCGAGGTCCAGGGTGAGCTCCACCCGCAGCGGCTCCTCCACCGGGTTGGCGCGCAGGGGCGACACCACCGCCTCCACCCGCGCCGCCACCGGCTCGCCGCCGGAGAGCGCCAGCCTCACCAGGCCGCGCGGGACGCCGCCCCAGATCACGCCCACGCCGGCGCGCCCCGGCTCGCGGAACACGGCCCGGCCCTCGGGCAGCGGCCCCGCTGCCTGCCCGCCCTCGCCGCTCCGCACCAGGAGCTGCAGCGAGCCGGCGTAGCGGCTGCCCGGCTCCAGCGTGGCGAAGAGCACCCAGCCCTCCTCGCGGCGCCAGGCGAGGCCGCGGCAGGGCAGGTCGCCGGCGAGCGGCCCGGCGAGCCGCAGGGTGCAGCTGCGCGCCTCGAGCTGCCGCCACCCGGGCGCGGAGGCCTCCCGGCAGCCGGACGAGAGGAGGAGCGCTGCCACCGCGGCGGCCAGGGCGCCACCCCGGGGGCTCACGCGCTCCTCCCCTCGGCCCGGCTCCCGCGCTCGCCCCGTGCCCTCTCCGGGGCGGGCAGCGGCCTGGGACCTGCCGTCTCCGCCCACAGCGCCTCGATCTCGGCGAGGCGCGCCTCGGCGGCACGGCGGCCCGCCTCGTGGAGGTAGGGCATGGCCTCGGTCTCCCAGAGCCCGACGCGACGGTCGAGCACCAGCTCCAGGCGGAGCACCCGCTGGCCCGAGGCCCGCGCCGCCTCGACGCGGGCCTCGAGCAGGTTGTTGGTCATCGCGGTGGTGACCTGGGCCAGCATCCGCGAGGGCCGATCGATGCGCCGCGGCATCGCGCCGGGGAAGCCGAGGGCCAGCACCCCGCCGGCGTCTCGGGCCGCGCCCACCGGCAGCGGGTCGGAGACGAAGCCGTCCTGGAGCCGCCGGCCGTCGACCTCCACGCTGGGGAACAGGAACGGCACCGCCATGGTGGCCCGCAGGGCGTCCACCAGCCGACCCCGGGTGAGCAGCGCCGGCTGCCCGGTCTGGGCGTCGGTGACCGCCACGCGCAGCGGCGTGGGCAGCGCCTCGAGCCGCTGCTCGCCGAACCCCGCCTCGAACTCGGCGGCCATGGGCCGGCCGTCGCGCAGGGCGAAGTCGGCGCCGAAGCCCAGCAGGCGCGGCAGCAGGAGCTGCCCCCAGGCGCTCCAGCGGCGCCGCTCGGTCAGCTCGGGCTTCCAGTGGGCCTGGAGGCGGCGCAGGGCCTCGTCGGGCGGCAGGCCGAGCGCGATGGCTGCGCCCGCCAGGGCCCCGGAGCTGCAGCCGACGAGCAGGTCGGGGCGGATGCCCCGGCGGGCCAGCGCCTCGGCGACGCCCACGGCGGCGACGCTCCGGACGCCGCCCGAGCCGATGACCAGGGCCAGGCGGTGGCGGGGAGCAGGGGGTGGTGCTTCGTTCCGGGAGCTCATGCGCGGCCTCGGGGCAGGGGTCGGGAGGCGGGCGCCCGTCGCGGGCGCGGCGCTCCCATCTCTCCGGACGGAGCCCGCCGGCCGGAGCTGCCAGCTCCCGATGGGGTGGCGGAACGGGCCTGCCCCGGTGCGAGCGCCCGCCGCGAAGGGACGCGACACCGGCGCCGGTTGCCTGAGGCTCCCGGCGATCCGATGATCGGGTGACCGCCGGCGGCCGGCGCGGGCGGAGGCGCCCAGGCCCGGGGAGGAGCGGCGATGGCAGCGCGGCCCTACAGGCCCTCCGGACTCGGCGACTCGGGCTCGACGGCCACCCTGCTGGTGGGCTGCCTGGCCGTGGGGGGCGTCGCCGGCCTGGCGGCGTCGCTCGTCGTCCCCGAGCTGCGGCTGTTCCCCTTCTTCCCGCTGCTCCTGGGCCTCGCCGTCGGCCTCTTCGGCCGCTGGGCGGTCGGCCGCTTCCGGGTGCGGGCTCCGCTCCGGGCGGCACTGCTCGCCGCCGCCGGGGGTCTCTCCGGCGTGCTCGCGCTGCACCTCGCCGACGGTGCGGCGCTCCTCCCGGCGCCGGTCCGCTCCCGGCCCGCCCCCGCGGACACCGGGCAGCCCCGCCCGCGGCCGGATCCGGGCGGCCGCCGCCCGGCGGGCACCTGGGGCCTCGTCCTCTGGGGCCTCGAGGCGCTGGTGGCCGCCGGCTCGGCGGGGAGCCTGGCCTGGGGCCGGGCCCGGATGCCCTTCTGCGAGCGCTGCAAGCGCTGGTACCAGCCGGAGGTCCGCGTCGCCGTCGGCTCGGGGGCCGAGGCGTCCGTCCGCGCGGCGGCGGCGGCCCTGGACCGGCGCGACATGCCCGCCGTGGCCGCGGCCCTCGGCGCGCCGGACGAGGAGGCGGCGGCGGTCCTGGCGCTGGCGCGCTGCTCCCGCTGCCTCTCGCACCACCCGCTGGTGAGCTACAGGCGCCACACGCGGCTGAAGAGAGGGCAGCGGAGCGCGCTGCGCTACCACTCGCTCCTGCGGCCCGAGGAGGCGGAGGCCCTGCTGGCCGCCGTCGGCTGGCGTCCGGCGGGGGAGGAGCCTACGGCCCCTTCAGGTTGATCCGCTTCAGCGCCTCGACCAGCTCCGCCGGCAGCGGCGCCTCGAGCACCAGGGGCTTCCCGGTGATGGGGTGCGGCAGGGTCAGCTTCCAGGCGTGGAGGAACATCCGGCCGAGCCCCCAGCGCTGCCGGGCCGTGCGGTTGAAGGCGAAGTCGCCGTAGCGCTTGTCGCCGGCCACCGGGTGGCCCGCCGCCTGGAGGTGGCGCCGGATCTGGTGGGTGCGGCCGGTCTCGATGCGGATGCCGAGGAGCGAGGCCTCCTTCATGGAGGAGAGCACCCGGTAGTGGGTGATGGCTTCCTGGAAGTTCACGCCCCGCTTGTCCTTCGACCTGGCCGTCTGCTCGTGCTCGGAGAGCGGGATGTCGATGGTGCCGGCGTCGCGCGGCATCTTCCCCTTGGCGAGGGTGAGGTAGCTCTTCTTCACCTGGCTGCCGTCGGTGAAGAGCTCGGTGAGCTTCACCATGGCCTTGCGGGTCTTGGCCACCAGCACGATGCCGGAGGTCTCGCGGTCGAGCCGGTGGGCGGGGCTGGGCTTGAACTCGGCGGGCGAGAGCTGGGCCGGCACCTTCAGGTAGGCGCGGGCCTCCTCCACCAGCGTGGCCCCGGTGATGCCGGTGCCGGGGTGGGCGGCGAGGCCGGATGGCTTGTTCACCACCAGCACCGCCTCGTCCTCGAAGAGCACGGCCAGGCCGCCGCGGGCCCGCGGCCCCTTCTCCTCCTGCGGCGCGAGCAGCTTCTCCTCGTCGCCGCGCACCACCACCACGTCCCCCTCGGCGAGCACCTGCTCGGCCCGGCCGCGGGAGCCGTTGACCCGCACCTTGCGGGTGCGCAGCATCTTGAAGACGTGGGAGAGCGGCACGTCGCGCAGCACCTTGCGGACGAACTTGTCGAGGCGCTGGCCGGCGGCGTCGGCGGAGACCTTGAACTCGAGCACGGCGGGGTTCTACCGCGCCGGGGGGCGGGAGCACAGGGGCGGGGCCCGGCGAAGCCCTACAGCAGCTCCAGCTGGCGCCGCTCGGCCAGCGGCTCGGCCCGCAGCCCCTGCCTGCGCAGGGCCGCCGCCAGCTCCTCGGCGTGGCCGTGCACGGTGAAGACCCGGCGGGCGCCGCTGGCCCGGGCGTAGGCGAGGAGCGAGGGATAGTCGGCGTGGTCGGAGAGCGGGAAGGCGGCGTCCATGCCCCGGTAGCGGAAGCGGCCTCCCTCGATGGCCCAGCCGGTGAGCACGGCGGTGCGCCGCCTGCGGATGCGCAGCACCGCGGCGCTGCGGGCCAGGTGCGGCGGCGCCACCACCACCTCGCCGGGCTCCGGCACCTCGGCGTCGAGGGAGCGCACGCCGGGCAGCGCCACCCCGCAGGACTCGTAGACCCGGTTGACGGCATGGACCATGGGGTGGGCGCGGCAGGGGTAACCGAGGCCGGAGAGGTACCGGAGGATCTCCTGGGCCTTGCCCAGCGCGTAGCCGAAGAGCACCGGCGTCACGCCGTCGGAGAGGGCGTCGTCCACGAAGCGGCGCACCTGCCCGAGCACCTCCTCCTTGGGCGGGAAGACGTAGCGCGGGTGGCCGAAGGTGGACTCGAGCACCAGCGTGTCGCAGGGGGCGACCTCGCAGGGCTCGGCGGTGAGCGTGGGCTCGGTGCACAGGTCGCCCGAGTAGGTGACGGCGTGGCCGTCGCGGGCGATGCGGATCTGTGCCGAGCCCAGGACGTGTCCGGCGGGGAAGAGCTCCACCGTCAGGTCGCCGATGCCGAAGGGCTCGCGGTAGCCGGCCGGGAGCCAGTCGCCGCGCCTGGGCTTCCCGAGGCGGTGCTGCATGAGCGCCAGCGTGGCCGGGGTGGCGATGGTGCGGTCGTGGCGGCCGATGTGGTCGCCGTGGGCGTGGGAGACGAAGGCGCAGGGGGCGCGGCGCCGGGCGTCGAGCCACAGGCCGCTGCCGGGCACGTGGATCTCGCCGTCGCGGATCTCGATGGGTGCCCGGGCCATGCCCGGTTGTAGCTCAGGGGGCCGACACCGGCCGCAGCCGGCCCAGCACCGCGCCGCCCACCTCCCCGGTGAGCACGCCGAGCACGATGAGGGCGCCGCCGAGGAGGTGGTTGGCGCTCATCACCTCGCCGCCGAAGTACCAGGAGAAGAGCGAGGCGGTCACCGGCTCCAGGGAGTAGATGAGGGCGGCCCGCACCGCGGTGGTGTGGCGCTGGGCCCAGTTCATGACGAAGAAGGCGCCTGCGGTCATGGCCAGCGCCATGAAGAGGATCGAGGCCCAGAACGGTCCACCGGCGCCGAAGCGCACCGGCTCCAGGGGGATGAGGAGCGCCGAGCCCACGAAGGTGACGCCCACCTGCACGAGGGTGAGGAGGGTGAGCGGGTGGCGCCGGGAGAACTCGCCGGTCCAGACGATCTGGAAGCTGTAGGCGAGCGCGCAGGCGGCGGTGAGGAGGTCGCCCCACTGGACCGCGGCGCTGATGGCGTCGCGGTACAGGGCCACCAGCCCCGCGGTGGCGAGGAGCACACCCACCCAGGAGGAGGCGGGGACGGCCCGCTGGTAGAGGAAGCGGCCCAGGAAGGGCACCACCAGCACGCACATGCCGGTGATGAAGGCCGAGCGCGAGGGGGTGGTGTGCACCAGGCCCAGCGTCTGGAAGGCGAAGCCGGCCAGCATGGCGAGGCCGAGCAGCAGGCCGTCGCGCCACAGGCCAGGCGTGGGCCGATCGCGCCGCCAGAGCCACACCGCCCCCAGCACCGCCGCGGCGATGCCGAAGCGCACGGCCAGGAACGGGAAGACCGAGGTCGTGGCCGTCGCGTTCTTCACCAGGAGGAAGGTGCTTCCCCAGGCGCAGGTGAGCAGGAAGAGCGAGAGGTCGGCCACGGGCGGCGTGTCGTAGCACGGGGGCGGGCGGGCGGCCAGCGGGCTCCGCCGGACGCGCCGGCGTTCCCGGAATCCCCGATCGCCCCGCGCGAAGGGCCTGCGAAGCAGGCCCGGAGTCGAAGGGCGCCGCTCCGCCGGACGCGCCGGCCTCCGCGCCCTCGTTCGCACGCCGCTCTGCCGGGCGACGCCCTCCGCGCCCCGAGGCGGGGTAAGGGCGTTCGGGCGATGCCCGCTGCTCCCACGGACCGAAGCAATGCCGGCGCCGCGCGTCGAGGCTTCCTCGGGCGAGGGACGCGCGGCGCGATGCATTGCTCGGGGTCTGCGCACGGAGCCGGTCGCAGGTCGTTGCCGTGAAGACCCGGCCCGCCGAGGGGCGCGGAGGTCCGAGGCCCGGCCGTCCCACGGCCGGCCCGCCGAGGGGCGCGGAGGTCCGAGGCCCGGCCGAAGACTCGCCCTACGCGGCCGCGACCTTCCGCTTCCGCCCGGCGCGGATGTTGAGCAGCTCGACGACGAAGCTGAAGGCCATGGCGAAGTAGACGTACCCCTTCTCCACGTGGCGGCCCGTGGCCTCGGCCACCAGCATCACCCCTACCAGCAGCAGGAAGGAGAGGGCCAGCATCTTCATGGTGGGGTGGCGCTCGACGAAGTTGCCCACCGGCCCGGCGAAGATCAGCATCACCCCCACCGCAGCCACCATGGCCGCCACCATCACCGCCAGGTGCTGGGCCATGCCCACCGCGGTGATGACCGAGTCGAGCGAGAAGACCACGTCGAGGATGGCGATCTGGAAGAGCACCGAGGCGAACGAGGCTCCGGGGCCGGCGTCGCGCTCATGGGCGTGGCCTCCCGCCTCGACCTTGTCGTGGATCTCGAACGTGGCCTTGCCGATGAGGAAGAGACCCCCGGCGGCGAGGATCAGGTCGCGGCCGGAGTAGCCGTGGCCCCAGAAGTGGAAGAGCTCGCGGGTCAGTCCCATGAGCCAGGAGATGGCGAAGAGCAGGGCCAGGCGCGTGCCCAGCGCCAGCACGAGGCCCAGCCGCCGGGCCCGCGGCTGCTGCTCCGGCGGCAGCCGTCCGGCCAGGATGGTCAGGAAGACGATGTTGTCGATGCCGAGGACGATCTCGAGCGCGGCCAGGGTGGCGAAGCTCACCCAGGCGGCGGGGTCGGTGAGGAGCGCGAGCATGGCGCGAGGTCATGCCCGGTTCGCGGCCTGCTGTCGAGGGGCTACCTCAGGGGCCCAGGCCCAGCCCCTTCACCCACTCCACGAAGGGCGGGAAGCCGTGGAAGCGCCGCCCGTACGGGGGCGCGTCGGGCCAGGGGGCCGAGCCGCCGAGGGCCAGCGGCACGCTGGCCTCCTTGCAGGCCAGGCCGATGAGGGTGGCGTCGCGCGCCAGGGCCGCGGCGTCGGTGGAGGCCACCGAGGCCGAGAGGGCCACCAGGTCCACCGCGCCGGCGCGCACCAGGTCGGCCACCTCGCTCGACGGCGTCTTGCGCCCGGCCCACAGGGTGCGCCAGCCGGCCTCGCGCAGCACCAGCTCCGCCAGGGCAAGGCCCAGCCCGTGGTCGTCCTGCTCGGCGCAGGCGAGCAGCGCGCGCGGCGCGTCGGGGGGCGTGGGCAGCGACTCGGCGAGGCGCGAGAGCGCCCGCGCCAGCCGCTCCGAGGCCAGGTGCTCGTCGAGGATGCCGATGAGGCCGCGCTCCCAGCGGCTGCCGATCTCCACCAGCACCGGCCCGAGCGACTCGGCCACCGCCACCCAGGAGCCGTGTCGCGAGCGCTCGGTGAGGAGCTTCGCCTCCACGCCCAGCCCCTCGCCGCGGAGCAGCAGGTCGGCCATGGCGGCGGTGGGCTCCTGCTGCCGCTGGAGGAAGCGCTCCACCTCCTCGCGCCGGAAGCGGCGGTGGCCTCCGGCGGTGCGGACGCAGGGCAGGAGCCCGCGATCGGCCCAGCGCTTCACGGCGGTGGGGCCCACGCCGGCCATCTCCCCGACCTCGATAGTACTCAACAAACCGTCCATATCGGCTCCATTCCGATCCCAGGGTAGTCAATGACCGTATCAATTTCAACAATATACCCTCTTGGGCCCGATCCTGGCGCAGACGACTTGGACGACTTACATCTCACGCATGATTGGAATCCAGCTCGCCGAACGTGGACTCGTCCCCGAGCCGCTCATCCGCCTCGGCATCCGCCAGATGCTCCGGAGCCGCATCGAGGAGGAGGTAGCCCGGCACGCCGACAGGGAGCAGGCCCTCCTCGCCTTCGTCCGACACATGGCCGAGAGCGAGATCGCGCCCGTGCCGGCCCTCCCCAACCGCCAGCACTACGAGGTGCCGCCGTCGTTCTTCGAGGCGGTGCTCGGGCCGAGGCTCAAGTACTCGGCCTGCCTCTGGGAGGAGGGGGTCTCCGACCTCGGGGAGGCGGAGGAGGCGATGCTGCGGCTCACCGCCGAGCGGGCCGGCGTGGCCGACGGCCAGCGCATCCTCGACCTGGGCTGCGGCTGGGGCAGCTTCACCCTCTGGGCCGCGGCCCGCTACCCCCACGCCCGGCTGGTCGGGGTCTCCAACTCGGCGCTGCAGCGCGAGCACATCCTCTCCCGGGCCCGCCGCCTGGGGCTCGACAACGTCGAGATCGTCACCGCCGACATGAACGGCTTCGCGCCCCGCGGCGCCTTCGACCGCGTGGTCTCGGTGGAGATGTTCGAGCACATGCGCAACTGGCCGGAGCTGCTGCGCCGCGTGCGGGGCTGGCTCTCCCCTGGCGGGAGGCTCTTCGTGCACGTCTTCGCCAGCCGCCGCTTCGCCTACCCCTTCGAGGCCACGGCCGACGACGACTGGATGGGCCGCGAGTTCTTCACCGGCGGCATCATGCCCTCCGAGGACCTGCTGGAGCGGGTGGGCGGGCCGTTCCGGGTGGAGCGGCGCTGGACGGTGCCCGGCACCCACTACGCCCGCACCGCCGAGGCCTGGCACCAGAACCTGCTGCGCCGGCGGCCCGAGGCCACCGCCGCCCTGGCCCGCGTCCTCGGCCCCGGCGAGGCCCGCCTGGCCGTGCGCCGCTGGCGCATGTTCTTCCTGGCCTGCGCCGAGCTCTTCGCCTGGGACGAGGGACGCGAGTGGCTCGTCTCCCACAGCTTGCTCCGGCCGGAGGACGAGTCGTGAAGGTCGCGGTCATCGGCTCCGGCATCTCCGGCCTGGTCGCCGCCCACACCCTCTCGGCGCGCCACGACGTGGTGCTGTTCGAGGGCGACGGGCGCATCGGCGGCCACACCCACACCGTGGACGTGCCCGACGGCGACGGCCGCGTGGCGGTGGACACCGGCTTCATCGTCTTCAACGAGCGCACCTACCCCAACTTCACGGCCCTGCTGCGGCGCCTCGGCGTTCCCTGGCAGGAGAGCGACATGAGCTTCTCGGTGCGCTCCGAGCGGCGCGACTTCGAGTACGGCAGCCCCGGCCTCTCGGCCCTCTTCGCGCAGAAGCGCAACCTCCTCGACCCGCGCTTCCACCGCATGGTGCGCGACATCCTCCGCTTCAACCGCGAGGCCCGGGAGCTGCTCGACGAGGGGCGCGAGGAGGCCCTGCTCGACTGGCTGGCGCGCCGCGGCTACTCGCCGGGCTTCGTGGAGGACCACCTCCTGCCGCTGGTCGGCGCCGTCTGGTCTTCGAGCCGGCAGGGGGCCCGCGCCTTCCCGGCCCGCTTCCTGGCGCGCTTCTTCGAGAACCACGGCTTCCTCGACGTGCAGCGCCGCTTCCCCTGGCTCACCATCCGCGGCGGCTCGCGGGAGTACGTGCGCGCCATCCTCGGCACCTTCCCCGGCGAGGTGCGCAGCGGCTGCCCGGTGCGGCGCATCACCCGGCCCCCGGGCGGCGGCGTGCGGGTGGAGCACGCCGGCGGCGCGCCCGAGCGCTTCGACCACGCGGTGGTGGCGGTCCACGCCGACCAGGCGCTGGAGCTGCTCGGCGACCCCTCTCCGGTGGAGCACACCCTGCTCTCGGCCTTCCCCTTCCGGCGCAACGAGGTGCTGCTCCACTCCGACGCCCGGGTCATGCCCCGCCGGCGCGGCGCCTGGTGCTCCTGGAACTACCACCTCGACGACGCCTACCACGGCGGCGCCTCCATCACCTACTGGATGAACAACTTGCAGCGGCTGCGGTCGCGGCGCGACTGGTTCGTGAGCCTCAACCGGCGCGGGGCCGTCGCCCCGGGCGCCACCGCCCTCTCGCTGTCCTACGACCACCCCGTCTTCTCGTCCGGCTCGCCTGCGGCGCAGGCGCGCCACCGCGAGCTCGTCGGCCACCGCGACACCAGCTACTGCGGCGCTTACTGGCGGAACGGCTTCCACGAGGACGGCGTGGTCTCGGCCCTGCGGGCCTGCGAGGGGCTCGGGGTGGAGGCCCTGGCGGCATGAGCGCCGGTCCGGCCAGCGCCGTCTACCGCGGCACCCTCTCCCACGCCCGTCGCGGCAGGGCGGCGCACGCCTTCGGGTACCGGCTCTACATGCTGTACCTCGACCTCGACGAGCTGCCGCGGCTCCTGGCCGGGCCGGGGCCGCTGCGAAACGGACGTTTCGGCCTGCTCTCCTTCTCTCGCGGCGACTACCTCGGGGATCCGGCGCGGCCGCTCGCCGAGGCGGTGCGCGACAGGGTCGAGGAGGCGCTGGGCCGGCGGCCCACAGGCCCCGTCCGGCTCCTGACGCAGGTGCGATCGCTGGGCTACGTCTTCAATCCGGTCTCCTTCTACTTCTGCCACGCGGCGGACGGGCGGCTGGAGGCGGTCGTGGCCGAGATCACCAACACCCCCTGGAACGAGCGCCACGCCTACGTGCTCCGGGCCGGTGCCGGCGGGGCGGATGCCGGATTCGCCAAGGCGTTCCACGTCTCGCCGTTCTTCTCGATGGACCAGCGCTACCGCTGGACGTTCACCGCGCCGGGCGACCGGCTGGAGGTCGAGATGGTCAACACCGAAGGCGGCAACGAGGTCTTCCGCGCCCGGCTGGCGCTCACCCGCCGCCCCTGGTCCTCGGGCGCGCTGTGGCGGGCCGCGATCCTCTCGCCGCTCATGAGCTGGAAGGTCCACCTGGCCATCTACCTTCACGCGCTCCTGCTGTGGTGGAAGGGCGCGCCTTTCCACCCGCATCCGGCCCCCGTCCCGGTGCGCCCGGACCCGAGGGCGCGGCCGTGACCGCCCGCACCCACGCGGCGGAGGTCTCGCCCGCCGGCAGCCCCTGGCGCGGCCTTGTGCAGGGGCGGCTCGGGGCGCTGCGCGAGGGCCACCTGACGGTGCGCGAGGCCGGCGGCGCCGCCGACTTCGGCCGGCCGGCGGCCGACGGCCTCTCGGCGGAGCTCACCGTGCAGCACCCGCGCTTCTGGCGCCGCGTGGCGCTGGGAGGCTCCCTGGGCGCGGCCGAGGCCTACCTGGACGGCGACTGGGAGACGCCCGACCTCACCGCCGTTGTCCGGCTCCTGGCGCGCAACGCCGACACCCTCGAGGCGCTGGAGGGAGGCCTGGCGCGGCTGCGGCAGCCGGTGGAGGCGCTGCTCCACGCCCTGCGCCGCAACACCCGGGCCGGCAGCCGCCGCAACATCTCCGCCCACTACGATCTGGGGGACGATTTCTTCGAGCGCATGCTCGACCCCACCCTCACCTACTCCTGCGGCATCTTCGAGAGGCCGGAGAGCACGCTGGAGGAGGCGAGCCTCGCAAAGATCGACAGGCTCTGCCGGATGCTCCGGCTCGGACCGGACGATCACCTGCTGGAGATCGGCAGCGGCTGGGGCGCCTTCGCCATCCGGGCGGCCCGCACCACCGGCTGCCGCGTCACCACCACCACCATCAGCCGGAACCAGCTCCAGGCGGTGCGGCGGCGGGTGGCCGAGGCCGGCCTCCAGGACCGCATCACCGTGCTGCACGCCGACTACCGGGATCTCGCCGGCCAGTACGACAAGCTGGTGTCGGTGGAGATGCTGGAGGCGGTGGGGGCCGACTACTACCAGCCCTTCTTCCGCGCCTGCGGCTCGCTGCTGCGCGACCAGGGCCTGGCCGCCATCCAGGTGATCACCATCGCCGACCGCTTCTACCCCGGCCACCTGCGCAGCCCCGACTTCATCAAGCGCTACGTCTTCCCCGGCTCCAACATCCCCTCCCTCTCGGCGCTCCTCGACGCCGCGGCCCGCGCCTCCGACCTGACGCTGCGCCACATGGAGGACATCGGCCCCCACTACGCCCGCACGCTCGCCGCCTGGCGCCACAACCTGGCCGCCAGCCCGGCCCCGGCGCCGCGATACGCGGACCGCCGCTTCCAGCGGGTCTGGCACTACTACCTCTGCTACTGCGAGGCGGCCTTCGCCGAGCGCTACCTCGGCGACGCCCAGCTCCTCTTCGCCCGGCCGGGGGCGCGGACCTGAGATGACCGCGGCCGCCGCCACCCTGGCGCTCCTGGCGCTGCTCGGCTCCTCGGGCGAGCGCTTTCGCGGCGTGGCCCGGCACGCCGATGGCCGCGTCGCCTACGTCGAGGAGCACGAGGTGCGCTGGGACGGCGGCCGGCCGGTCTCGGCCGAGACCCGCTACCTCGACGCCGCCGGCCGGCCCATCGCCCGCCTCGACTCCGACTACCGGCCGGCGCTCTTCGCCCCCGACTACGAGTTCGTGGACCTGCGCAGCGGCGCCCGAGAGTGGGTGCGGCGCGGAGCCGACGGCCTCGAGCTCGGCGACGGCGAGGCACGCCGCCTCCTCGCTCCGCCGGGCGACCGCCCGCTGGTGGCCGGGCAGGGGCTCGATCGCTTCATCCGCGCCCACCGCGAGGCGCTGGCCCGTGGAGAGCGGCTGGCGGTGCGCCTGGCCCTGCCCAACCGGCTCTCCGCCTACGACTTCCAGGTGCGCGGCACGCCGCGCGCCGGTGGCGGGCTTTCCGTCCAGGTGGAGCCGCAGAACCTGATCCTGCGGCTCCTCGCTCCCGCCATCCTCGCCGAGTACGACGCCGGCGGCCGGCTGGTCCGGTACCGCGGCGTCTCCAACCTGGCCGGGGCCGACGGCTCCGTGCAGGAGGTAGAGATCGCCTATGCCCACCCCGATGCCGCCAGCTCGTGATCGGGCCGCCGCCCTGCTCGGCCTCCTCGGCGCCGCCGGAAACGTCGCCGGGGTGGCCTTCCTCCGCGACGTCCCGGTGGCCTACCTGCCGGGCTCGCTCGACGAGTGGGCCCGCCTCTCCGCGCTGCACCCGGCCGCCACGGCGGCCAGCGCCGTCTCCTTCGTGGCCGGCCTCCTGGCCCTGGCCGGCTGGGCCCTGGCGGTGGGCCGCTGGGCCGGGACCCGCGCCGCCGGCCGGGGCGCTGCGGCCGCCGCCACCGGCGCGGTGCTGAACGGCGCCGGCTGCGTGGCCCCGCTGGTGCTGGTGCTCCACGTCCTCCCCGGGTGCGGCGGCGAGGCCTGCGGCCCGGTGGCCCGGGCGCTCCTCGGCGTCACCCTGTCGCTCGACGCGCTCTTCAACCTGCTCCTGGGGCTCGGGCTCCTGGCGCTGGGCCCGGCGCTCTGGCGCCGCGGGGAGCGCGCCCTGGGGGCGCTCGGGCTGCTGGCCGGCCTGGCCTCGGTGCCGGTGGCGCTGCAGGTGGCCTCGGTGCAGGCGGCGCGGCTCCTCTACGTCGCGGCGCCGCTCTGGCTGCTCTTCGTCCTCTGGACCAGCGCCCGCCTCTTCCTGGCCCGCGCCGCGCCCTCCGGCGCCGCCGGCCTGCCGCGTGCCGCATGAACGAGCGCCGCCACCTCCTCCTCGACGCCACCGCCCAGCAGCTCGGCTGGTGGGGCGCGGTGCTCTGCGCCGCCCGCGGGCTCCTCCTGCCGGCGGCGCTCTTCGCCTTCGCGCCCGCCGCGCTGCGCATCGCCCTGGCGAGCGGCGAGCGGGGCCGGGTGTTCGGCCTCTCGCTGGCCGCGCTCCTCTTCGGCCTCTCCACCGACTCGCTGCTGGTCCGCTCCGACCTCGTCCACTTCGCCGGCGGCTTTGCGGTGCCGCCCGCCTGGATGGCCGGCCTCTGGGCCTCCTTCGGCGCCGGCCTCACCTCCTCGCTGGCTCGCGCCGCCGCCTGGCCGCCGGGGGTCCTGGCGGCGCTGGCGGCCCTGGCCGGACCGCTCGCCTACCGCGGGGGGGCGGCCATGGGGGCGCTCTCGCCGTTCGGCCTGGGCGCGGCCGCGGCCATCGCCGCGCAGTGGGCGCTCGGGGTGCCGCTCCTGGCCCTGCTGGCGCGCCAGGCGCCGGGCGAAGGCAGCACCCGCGCCGCCCCGGGACGCCCGTGACCGCGATCCTGCTCGCCAGCGCGCTGCTCCTCGCCGCCTGCATGGTGGCGCTGTGGCTCGTCTCGCTGGTGCTCCGCGACGCCTCGGTGGCCGACCCGTTCTGGGGCCTGGGCTTCGCGCTCGTGGCCGTGGTGGGGCTCTTCCTGAGCGAGCCCTCGCCGCGCGCGGTCCTGGCGGCCGGCCTCACCGCAGCGTGGGGGCTCCGGCTCACCGTCCACCTTTCGAACCGCTGGGCCCGCTCGGGCGAGGAGGACAGGCGCTACCGGGCCATGCGCGCCGGCTGGGGCGACCGCTTCCCGGCGGTGAGCCTCTTCACCGTCTTCCTCCTCCAGGGGGCGCTGCTCTGGACGGTCTCGCTGCCGCTTCAGGCGGCCGTCGCCGGCGGCGCCGGCCGGCCGCTCGGCCTGCTCGACCTGCTCGGCGCCGGCCTGGTGATCGCCGGCATCGCCTTCGAGGCGGTGGCCGATGCCCAGCTGGCCCGCTTCCTCCGCGACCGGAAGGCGCGGGGCGAGGTGCTGCAGACGGGCCTGTGGCGCTACACCCGCCATCCCAACTACTTCGGCGACGCGCTGGTCTGGTGGGGCGTGGGGCTCCTCGCCGCCGCCGCCGGCGCGCCCTGGGCGCTCGTCGGCTCGGCCCTCATGACCTTCCTCCTGGTCCGGGTCTCGGGCGTGGCGCTGCTCGAGAAGGACATCGCCGCCCGCCGGCCCGGCTACGCCGCCTACGCCGCCCGCACCAGCGCCTTCGTGCCCTGGCCGCCGCGGCGGGTGCGCGGGTAGCGGCTGCTCCGACGTGGCGGGCTTCCGGGCCCGCGTACCAGCCGCGCAGCCGGCACACCGGCCGACGCCGCCTCCGCAGGGCGCAAGGGAGCAGCCGTCGCCCGCGCGGCTCGCGAGTCCGTCCGCGCGAGTGCGGCGGAGGCCGGGTGCCCGGCGGAGCGGCGTGCGAACGAGAGCGTCGGAGGCCGGCTGGCGCTACGCCGCCAGCCGGAACCGGTACGGCTCGGGCTCCGCCTCGCGCAGGAGCTCGCCGCGCCCCTCCATCACCTCCAGGTTGGCGATGGACTCGGAGATGGTGAGGAAGAGGTCGCCGGGGCGGGTGCGCGGGAAGAGCCCCACCGTCACCTCGTAGGCGGTGCGCGGCCCGCCGGCCAGCAGCTCGCGGATGCGCTCCTGGCGCTTGCCGTAGAAGCCGAGGAGCGCGTCGATCACCCGGGCGTGTCCGGAGAAGGGCGGGCCGTGGCCGGGGAGCACGAGCTGCACCGGCAGCTCGCGGGTGCGGGCGATGGAGGAGAGGTACGAGACCAGCGGCCGGAAGAAGCCCTCCTCGCCCTCGGGCCCGAGCTCGATGATGGGGTTGGGCGAGACGCGCTCCAGCAGGTGGTCGGCGGCGAGCAGCAGGCCGTGGGAGGCGACCCACAGGCAGATCAGCCCCGAGGTGTGCCCGGGCATGTGGAGCACCTCGGCCTCGAAGCGGCGGAAGCGGAGCCGCGCCCCCTCGGCGATGGCGTGCACCTCGTTCACCCGGCGGGCCATGTCGTAGCCGCCGCCGAGCTCGCCGGCGAGCTGCATCAGCACCTCGGGCGGCACGCCCAGCCGCACCAGGTAGGCGCCGTAGTGGCCCATCTTGTCCCGCCAGCGCTGGCCGTGGGACGCCACCTTGCCGACGTCGGCGGCGTGGGCGTGGACCGCCACCGGGTGGCCGGCCTCCTCCACCAGGTTCTGGGCGTTGCCGTAGTGGTCCACGTGGCCGTGGGAGATCACGATGCGGCGCAGGTCGGCGGGGGAGCGGCCCAGGCGGCGGAAGCCCTCGGCCAGCGCGGCCCGGGCCTCGGCGCTCCCGAGGCCCGAGTCGAAGAGCGCGAGCCCGCCGTCCTCCTCCTCGATGAGGTAGACGTTCACCGGCCCCCCCGCCTGGACGAAGGGGATGGGGACCGGGATCCGCCAGATGCCCAGGCTCTCGAGCTCGCGCTCGGTCACTGACGCCTACTTCCCGCTCTTCACCTTCTCGCGGAGCTCGGGGATGGCCTTGAAGAGGTCGCCCACCAGGCCGTAGTCGGCGATCTGGAAGATGGGGGCCTCGGGGTCCTTGTTGATGGCCACGATGACCTTGGCGCCCTTCATGCCGGCCACGTGCTGGATGGCGCCGGAGATGCCGGCGGCGATGTAGAGCTCGGGGGCCACCACCTTGCCGGTCTGCCCCACCTGCCAGTCGTTGGGCACCCAGCCGGCGTCGACGGCGGCGCGCGAGGCGCCCACCGCGGCGCCGAGGTCGTCGGCCAGCCCCTCCAGCTCCTTGAAGTCGCCCTTGGTGCCGCGGCCGCCGGCCACCACCACCCGGGCCTCGGTGAGCTCGGGCCGCTCGCTCTTCACCTCCTGGAACTCGACGAAGCGGGTCTTGAGCGAGCCCGCGTCCACCGCCACCGGCTGGGCGGTCACGGAGCCGCCGCCGGCCTTCTGGGCGGGCGCGAACTCGGTGGGACGGATGGTGAAGGCCTTCACCGGCGTGGCCAGCTCCACCTCGGCGATGACGTTGCCGGCCCACATGGGCCGCTTCAGCAACACGTTCGCGCCGTCGCCGGAGAGGGACAGCACCTCGGTGGCGGTGGCGGCCCCGAGCCGGGCCGCGGCGCGCGGCAGGAGGTCCTTCCCGAAGGCGGTGGCCGCGGCCACGATCCAGGTGGCGCCGGCGGCCTTGGCCGCCTCGGCCACCACCGGCGTCCAGCTCTCGGCCAGGTAGTGCTCCAGCACCGGGGCGTCGGCCAGCCGGACGGTGAGCCCGTAGCTCGCCATCTCGTCGGCGGCCGCCTGGACCCCCTTGCCCATCACCAGGCCGACCACCTGGCCGCCGGTGCGCTTGGCCAGCTGCTGGGCCGCGCCCATGGCCGCCAGCGTCGCCTTCTTCAGCTTCCCGTGAGACTGCTCCGCGAGGACGAGGACGTTGGACATGGCGTGATCTCCCTACCTAGACGACCTTGGCCTCTTCGTGGAGCTTCTTCCAGAGCTCGGGGACGTCGGCGACCTTGGCACCGCCGGCGCGCTTGGGAGGCTCGAAGAGCTTCTTCACCACCACCTTGGGCTGGAGCTCGACCCCCAGGCTGGCCGTGGCGATCTCCTTCACCTCCTTCTTCTTGGCCTTCATGATGCCGGGCAGGGAGGCGAAGCGCGGCTTGTTGAGCCGCAGGTCCACCGTCACCACGGCGGGCAGCGAGACCTCCAGCGTCTCGACGCCGCCGTCCACCTCGCGCACCACCTGCATCTTCTTGCCGTCGGCCGAGAGGACCAGGCCCGGCTGCTTCTTCTGCTCGGCCTCGCTCTCCAGGCTCTCCTTCTTGGAGGCGAAGGTGGCCTGCGCCCAGGCCAGCCGCTCGGCCAGGATCTGGCCGGTCTGGTTCTGGTCGTCGTCGATGGACTGCTTGCCGAGCAGCACCAGGTCGGGCTTCTCCTGCTCGGTGAGCTTCTGGAAGAGGGCCGAGACCAGCAGCGGGTCGAGCGCCCCCTCGTGCTTCAGCAGCACGCCGCGGTCGGCGCCCATGGCCAGCGCCGAGCGGATCTCGGTGATCGACTTGTCCCCGCCGATGGAGGCCACCACCACCTCGCCGCCGTGCTTCTCCTTGAGCCGCAGCGCCTCCTCGACCCCGATCTCGTCGAAGGGGTTCATCTTGTAGTTGACGCCGTCGGTGACGATGCCCGTCCCGTCCGGCTTCACCTTGATCTTCGACTCCGGGTCCTCGACCCGCTTCACGGTCACCAGGATCTTGAGGGGCATTTGTGGGGGCCTCTCCGCGTGTTGATTTGGAAATCAGCCTGAGGGGATCGAGTATGGCGCAGCGCGGCGCGGTTCCGCAACCCCCGCGTACTCCCGGCGGTTCCGCCCTGCAAAACCGGGTCTCAGGGCGCCGGGCCCGCCTCGCCGTAGGCGAGCGCCGGCTCCTCGCCCGAGAGAGCCCGCTCCGCCCCCTCGGCGAGCGCCAGGAGCTCGTCCTCGCCCGGGTAGACGCTCACCGGCGCGATCCACTCCACGCGGCCGCGGACCTCGGCCACCAGCCAGGGGGCATGGGCCATGCCGCCGGTGAGGAGGAGCGCGTCCACCTTCCCGCGCAGCACCGCCGCCATGGCCGCCGCGGCCTTGCCGATCTGGTAGGCCATGGCCTCGAGCACGAGCCGCACGCCCTCTTCGCCGCGCTCCATCCGGCCGAGGGCCTCGGCGAGATCGCGGGTCCCGAGGTGGGAGTAGAGGCCGCCGTCGCCGAAGAGCCGGCGCCGCACCGCCCGGCGCTCGGCGCCGGGCGCGAAGCACAGCTCCACAACCGCGGTGACCGGCATGCCGCCCGAGCGGTCGGGGCTCATGGGCCCCTCGTCCTGCGGGTTGACCACGTCCACCATCCGGCCGCCCTCGAGGGCGGCCATGGAGACGCCGGTGCCCATGTGGACCACCACCAGCCGCAGCTCGGCCAGTGGCCGGCCGGCGGCGCGGGCGTGGCGCCGGGCCACCGCCTTGAGGTTGAGGGCGTGGGCCAGGCTCTGGCGCTCGACGCCGGCCAGGCCCGAGATCCGGGCCACCGGGGTGAGCTCGTCGACCGACACCGGGTCCACCACGAAGGCCGGGCAGCGGTGCTCCGCGGCCAGGGCCGCCGCCATGGGGCCGCCCAGGTTGGAGGCGTGCTCGCCGCGGGCGGCGCGCTCGGCGTCGGCGAGGAGCGCCGCGTCCACGCGGTAGGTGCCGCTGGGCAGCGGCTTCAGGAGCCCGCCGCGCCCGGCCACCGCTGCCAGCGTCCCCGGCCCCACGCCACGCCCCGCCAGGAAGTCGCGCACCGGCCGCAGCCGCAGCTCGAGCTGGCCGGCGATGCGGGGGTGGGCGGCCAGCTCCTCGTCGGCGTGGCGCAGGTTGCGCACCTCGCGGGCGGCGCCGTCCAGGAAGAGCCCCACCTTGGTGCTGGTGGCGCCGGGGTTCACGCACAGGACCAGGCTCACGGCTTCTCCTGCGAGGCCAGGACGCCGAGGGCGATGGAGCAGAGCTTGTCGGCGGCCGCCTCGGCGCGCGAGGGGATGAGCACCGGCGCCGCCGCGCCCTCGATGACATGGGCCACCGGCTTCTGGGCCAGCCAGGTGAAGGATTTGCCGAGCACGTTGCCCACCTCGATGGCCTGCACCAGCAGGATGTCGGCGCGACCGGCCACCGGGCTGGTCATCTTCTTGGCCTGGGCGGCCTGCACCGCCAGGGCGCCGTCGAGGGCGATGGGGCCCACCACGTCGCAGCCCTCGATCTCGCCCCGCTCCGCCATCTCGGCGAGGGCCCGGGCGTCGGCGGTCTGCGGCTGCGAGGCCTCCACCGTCTCCACCGCGCAGAGCACCGCCACCTTGGGCCGCTCCACGCCCAGGCGCCGGAAGACCCGCACGGCGTTCTCGAGGATGGCCTTCTTCTGCGGCAGCGTCGGGGCCACGTTGACGCCCCCGTCGGAGACGCCCACCAGCCGCGGCGCCAGCGGGTGCTCGGAGACCAGCACGTCGGAGAGGAGCCGCCCGGTGCGCAGGCCGGCCTCGCGGTCCAGCACCGCGCGCATCAGGTCGGCGGTGTGGAGCCGGCCCTTGAGGATGATCCGCGCCTCGCCGGCCCGCACCAGCGCCACGGCCCGGCGGGCGGCGGCGCCGTCGTCCGGCTCGTGGTGGATCTCGACGCTCGACGGGGCCCCGCCCAGCTCCTCCACCAGCCGCGAGACGGCGGCGGCATCGCCCACCAGCACCGGCCGCGCCAGCCCCTGGCGCGCCGCCTCCAGCACCGCCGAGAGCGCCGTCTCCGACTCGGCCGCCGGCACCACCACGCGCACCGGCCCGCGGAGCCGGGCCCGCTCGACCAGCTCCTGGGTGCTGCGGATGGGGGCCATCGCCGCTCCGTGCCGCGCCGTCCCGCGGCGCGCGGCGGGAGTCTACGCCGCCCGCGGCGCCAGGGGGCAGCGAACGTCCTCGGGCTGGGCCTCGAAGAAGCGGCGCCCCAGCGCCAGCCCCTCGAGCCAGGCGATCCCCTCGCGCGCCGCCGTGGCGTCCCAGGCGGCGGCCGGGATGGGCAGGAGGCAGGCGGCCACGCCCAGGAAGGCACCGGCCAGCGCCGCCGGCTCCCGCGGCACCGGGAAGATGGCTTCCAGGGGCAGCAGCACCACCCGGGCCACCGCCTGCCGCAGGCGGCCGGGGATGTCGGCCGGCGGCTCCTCCAGGCCGGCGCGCATCCGCGGGGTGGGGACGATGCGGTCGGCCACCACCGCCAGGCCGTCGGCGCGCACCTCGTGGATGCGGCGCAGGGACTCGAGCCCCTCCAGCCCGAGGAGCAGGTCGGCCTCGCCCGGGGAGATGAAGGGGGTGCGGATCTCGCCGCGGGCGATGCGCACCCGGCAGACGGCGCTGCCGCCGTGGCGCGACGGGGGGCGCTCGGTGGAGAGCGTGGCCTCGAGGCCGGCCTCGATGGCGGCGCGGGCGATGAGCTCGCCGGCCAGCTCCGCCTCCTGGCCGCCGACGCCGGCGAGCAGGATCCCGTAGGCGCGCTCGCTCACCGGAGCTCCTCCCGCTCGATGGCCCCGGGCCGGCAGACCTGGCCGCAGAGGCCGCAGCCGACGCAGCTGCCGGCGTCCACCGCCATGGTCTCGCCGGTGTCGGAGAGGGCCGGGCACCCGAGCCGGAGGCAGGCGCCGCAGCGGTTGCAGCGCGAGGGCTCGACGCGGGCGCGGGCCCGCCTGTCGGTCCACAGCCGGGCGCAGGGCGAGCGGGCGATGACCACCGAGAACTGGGGCGCGGCCAGCTCCGCCCGCAGGGCCTCGATGGTGCCCTGCAGGTCGAGGGGATCGACCTCGCGGACCCGCGGCACACCCAGCGACAGGGCCAGGGAGCGCAGATCCACGCGCCGCCCTCCGGGCGCGTGCACCCCGCCCCCTGGCCCCTGCCACTCCCCCCCGGACCCCTCCCCTCCGGGAAGCCTGTTGTCCGCCACCACCACCGTGCCCGGGCGCTGCGCCGCGTGGGCCAGGGCGCCGGCGGCCGAGTGGAGCAGCGCCCCCTCGCCGACCACCGCCACCGAGCGGCCGGCGATGCGGTCGCCGAGCACCGTCTCCAGCCCCCAGGCCACCGCCACCGAGGCACCCAGCGCCGGCGAGCGGTCCACCGCCGAGAGCGGCGGCAGCGCCGCCAGCGCCGCGCAGCCCTGGTCGCTGGTGGCGGTGACGTGGAGCCGCTTCAGCGCCGAGAAGGTGGCGCGGTGCGGGCAACCCGGGCACAGCTCCGGCGGCCGCTCCGGCACCGCCGCCGCCTGGCGGTGGCGCGGGGCCGAGGGGTGGAAGGCCCGGCGCAGCATGGCCGGCGTGACCTCACCGGCGCGCGTGAGCCGGTCGCGCCCCTCGCAGGCGATGGCGGCGGCACGCAGCTCCTGCTCCAGGAACGGCTCCGGCTCCTCGATGACGAAGAGGCGCCGCACCCGCTCGCCGAAGGCCCGCACCAGGCCGGTGGGCACCGGGTGCACCAGGCCCAGCTTCAGCACCGAGGCCTCGGGCAGCGCCTCGCGGACCATGCCGTAGAGCAGGCCGCTCGTCACCACGCCGATGTCGGGGGAGCGCAGCTCCATGCGGTTGAGCGGCGTGTCCCAGGCGAAGCCGGCGAGCTGCGCCAGCCGCTCCTGCGCGGCGGCGCGGGCGGCGCGCCGCTGGCCGGCGGGGACCTCGCCGGGCGGGCGCCAGCGCCAGCCGCGGGGAGGGGTGTGCACCGCCGGCTCGGAGTCGACCGGGCCCGCGGAGTCGGCGAGGCGCGCGGTGAGGCGCACCACCACCGGGGTCTCGAAGCGCTCGGAGAGCTCCAGCGCGGAGCCGACCATCACGCGGCACTCGTGCGGGTCGGCCGGCTCCAGCACCGGCACCATGGCGGCGCGGGCGGCGGCGCGGCTGTCGAGGGCCGGCGCGTGGCGGGCGGCGGGGTCGTCGCAGAGCACCACCGCCAGGCCGGTGGCGCCGGCGGCGGCAGCGGCGGCCAGGGCGCCGGCGCTGGACTCGAGCCCGCCGGACCGGACCGCCACCAGCACGCGGGCGCCGCCGATGCTGGCGCCGAGCGCCATCTCCAGGGCCGCCTTCTCCGACGGGGCCGACGCGCAGCAGAGGCCGCCCCGCTCGGCGGCCGCCAGCACCGCGCTCGCCACCTCGCCCGGACAGGCCACGGCCAGGTGGACGCCAGACTCCACTGCGCCCTGCGCGATGGCCGCCGTGCCGTAACGGAGTTTTCTCTGCACCCTGCCCTCTGCCCAGGCGAGTGCGAATGTGGTGCCACCTGCGCTCCGCGCCCACCTGGCAGAAAAGCCCGCCATCACGGGCCTTTTTCCGGGTCCCGCGCGGGATGACCCATCCGCCCTCTCCGCGAAGGCGCAATATCCCCCAGGCGAGCAGCCGACAGGGGGAAACCGCGCAGTTCCGGCGCTCGGCGAGGGGCGTCAGCGGGCCTGGAACGAGGCCCAGAGGAAGAGGGCGATGAGCACCGGCAGTGAAATGGCCACCAGTCCGCCCAGGGCCAGCATGGCGATGACGGCCACCCGCGCCGGCCCGGAGGCCGGCAGCGGGGCGTCGATGCGGAGGCGGCGGCGCATCAGCCCTTCCGCGCGAAGTCCTCCATGAAGGAGGCGAGGGCGTCGACCCACTCGGGCAGGACGGCGTTGTAGGTGGAGACGCGGATGCCGCCCACCGAGCGGTGGCCCTTGAGGCCCACCATGCCCTTCGCCTTGGCCTCCTTCACGAACCGCTCCTCGTCGGCCTCGGCGGGCAGGCGGAAGACGACGTTCATGAGGGAGCGGCTCTCCTTCTCCACCGGGCACCGGAAGTAGCCCGGGTTCTTGTCGATGGCGCCGTAGAGGCGGCGGGCCTTCTGCCGGTTCATCTCCTCCATCTTGCCCAGGCCGCCCAGCCCCTGGAGCCAGGAGAGCACGTTGCGCACCATGTAGATGCCGAAGGTGGGCGGCGTGTTGTAGAGCGACTTGTTCTCGGCCGGCGTGCGCAGCTGGAAGATCTTGGGGATGTCCTTGCGCCCCTTCTCCACCAGCGCCTTCTGCACGACGACCACCACCACGCCCGAGGGGCCGATGTTCTTCTGGGCGCCGGCGTAGAGCAGGCCGAAGCGGCGCACGTCCACCTTGCGCCACAGGAAGTCGGAGGACATGTCCACCACCAGCGGCACCGGCGCGGCGGGGAAGGGCCGGGAGGGCTCCACCTCGAACTGCACGCCGTGGATGGTCTCGTTGGAGGTGACGTGCAGGTAGGCGGCCTGCGGGTCGGCCTTCACCTCGGCGGGCAGCGGGCAGCGGACGTAGCTCTTCTCCTTGCCGTCGCCGGTGCCGGTGCTGCAGGCCACCTTGACGCCGCCGCCCAGCATCGCCGCCGCCGCCTTGGCCTCGGAGAGCGCCTTCTCGCTCCAGGCGCCGGTGACCACGTAGTCGGCGCTGCCCCCCTTCTGCACCAGGTTCATGGGGATCTGGGCGAAGAGCTGCGAGGCGCCGCCCTGGACGAAGAGCACCTCGTAGTCGTCGGGCACGCCCAGCAGGCTGCGCAGCAGCGCGATGGCCTCGTCGTGGACCGCCTCGTACTCCTTGCCGCGGTGGCTGTGCTCCATCACCGACATGCCGCTCTTGGCGAAGTCGAGCATCTCGTCGCGGGCCCGCTCCAGGGCGGGCAGCGGCAGCGCGGCGGGGCCGGCGTTGAAGTTCATCACTCGGGACATGGCGATCTCCTGCGGGAAAGGGGCGCCATTGTGCCATGGCGCGGCCGCTCCGGACATGCGAACTCGCCGCGGTGGTAGCCTCGGGCCCATGGACCGGCCCGCCCCTCCCGGGAGATCGGACCGCGGGCTCCGCCCGCGGGGGCGGCGCGCCTGGCTCGGCATCGCCATCCTCTCCGCGTGGCTGGTGGGCTGGGCCTTCGGAGAGTGGCAGGCGGTGCACCGGCTCTTCTTCTCCGACGAGCCGGGCGGCGCCGCCTGGTTCCTGGGCGTGTGGCTCGTGGCCTGGACCGTGGGCGGCCTCCTGGCGCTGCGGGCGCTCTGGCGCCTGCTTCGGGGCGAGGAGCCGCCGCCATCGGGCCCGGCCGAGCCGCCGAGCTACACCGACGCGGGGTGAGCAGCCGCGCGGTCCGAGGCGCAGGACGAACGGCGGGCCGCGCCGGCGCGCCTTGCCGCGCGGCGGGCTCCGGTGTTTCATCGGCCCATGCTCTTCACGCCCCTCGCGCTCCGCGGCGTCACCCTCCGCAACCGCATCGCCGTCTCGCCCATGTGCCAGTACTCGGCGGTGGACGGCGTGGCCAACGACTGGCACCTCGTCCACCTGGGCGCCCGCGCCGTGGGCGGCGCGGGGCTGGTGATCTTCGAGGCCACGGGCGTCGAGCCGCGGGCGCGCATCTCCACCGCCGACCTGGGGCTGTGGAGCGACGCCCAGGTGGAGCCCCTGGCCCGCATCGTCCGCTTCGTCGAGTCGCAGGGCGCGGTGGCCTGCCTGCAGCTCGCCCACGCCGGCCGCAAGGGCAGCACCCGCCCGCCGTGGGAGCAGGGCGGCGCCCCGGTGCCGCCGGGCCAGGGGGGCTGGGTGACGGTGGGGCCGAGCGCCATCCCCTTCGGCAACGGCTTCGCGGCGCCGGAGCCGCTCTCCGAGGCCGGCATCGCCGAGGTCACCGCGGCCTTCGCCGCCGCCGCCCGCCGCGCCCGCGCCGCCGGCTTCCGCGCCGTCGAGGTCCACGCCGCCCACGGCTACCTGCTGCACCAGTTCCTCTCGCCGCTCTCCAACCAGCGCACCGACCGGTACGGCGGCTCCCTCGAGAACCGGTCCCGCTTCCCGCTCGCGGTGGTGGAGGCGGTGCGGAGGGAGTGGCCGCAGGATCTGCCGTTGCTGGTGCGCATCTCGGCCACGGACTGGATGCCGGGCGGCTGGGACGTGGGCGAGGCGGTGGAGCTCTGCCGGCGCCTGAAGGCGCTGGGCGTGGATCTCGTCGACACCTCGTCGGGCGGACTCTCGGCGGCGGCCCAGGTGCCGGTGGGCCCGGGCTACCAGACCGCGTTCGCGGAGCGCATCCGGCGCGAGGCGGCGATTCCCACGGGCGCGGTGGGCATGATCACGGCGCCGGAGCAGGCCGACCACGTGCTGCGGAGCGGCCAGGCGGACCTGGTGCTGCTGGCGCGCGAGCTGCTGCGCGACCCGTACTTCCCGCTGCGGGCCTCGGCAGCGCTCCGGGCGCCGCACGCCTGGCCCAACCAGTACCTGCGCGCGAAGACGTAGCGCGCGGCCCCGGTCCTCCGGCGCCTCCCGGCGGGCCGGGTCGGTCGGTCGGCCCCGGTCCTCCGGCGCCCCTCGGCGGGCCGGGTCTTCACGGCGACGACCTGCCACCGGTTCCGTGCGCAGACCCCGAGCAATGCAACGCGCCGCGCGCCTCTTGGCCCAGGAGGCTTCGTCGCGCGGCGCCGGCATTGCTTCGGTTCGGGGGAGCAGCGGGCATCGCCCGAACGCCCTTCCCCCGCCTCGGGGCGCGGAGGACCGGGCCCTGTGTTCACTGTCCGTCACTAGTAGGAACCCCTACAGGAACCCGAGCGCGTCGTAGCGCGCGCCGAGCAGGGCGTCGGTGGCGGCCTGGTCGCGTCCGAGCCAGCCCTGCAGCACCGTGCCGTAGAGCCGGCGGTAGTCCACGGTCTCGACCATGTTGTTGTTGCGGTCGAGGCGGGTGAGGTCCGGGTAGGGCGAGTAGACGCCGCCCTTCACGCCGCGGCCGACGCAGAAGGCCAGGCCGGCGGTGCCGTGGTCGGTGCCGCCGTTGTTCTCGGGCACGCGCCGGCCGAACTCGCTCCAGGCCAGGATCATGGTGCGCTCGCCGGCGTTGCCGTCGGGCGTCTGGAGCAGGGAGAGGTCCTCGTAGAAGGAGCGGATGGAGCCGCCCAGCGCCCGCATGAGCCGGGGGTGGTCGGTCAGCTGGTTGGAGTGGGTGTCCCAGCCGCCGAGCCGCGTGAAGAAGACCTCGCCGGGGATGCCGCCGGCGATCATCTGGGCGATGAGCTTGAACTGGCGCGCCAGGCCGGTGGAGACCCCCTGGATCGGGTGGCCGGGATCGCCGGGGTAGAGGGCGGCGGGGGTGCGGGCCGCCAGCGTCCCGTCGACGCCGAAGTCGTTCTGGGCGTCGAGGAAGAGCCTCTCGGCGGTGGCGGCCGCCAGCTGGGCCGGGTCGCCCGAGGCCACGCCCTCCTGGACGGCGGCGGTGAAGCCGTTCTCGAGGAGCTGCGGCTCCCAGGTGGCGGGGAGACGGCCGTTGCTGCGCAGCCAGCTCGGGTAGACGTAGCCCGAGGCGCCGGTGATGGAGACGAAGCTGCGCGAGGAGCCGCGCAGCATGAGCGGCACGTCGCCGGTGACGGTGATGCCCCGGAGCACGTCGCCGGCCGGGGCGAAGGCACCGTCGGCGTAGCGCCCCAGCCAGCCGGTGTTGCCGGCGGCGGCGGCCGAGGAGCCCTGGCCCCAGAGGTCGGTGGCCACGAAGTGGGAGAGGTTGGCGTTGGCCATGCCGATGCCGGGGAACCAGGCCACCCGGCCGAGCTGCGCCAGCTCGAACATCCCCGCGAAGTCCCGGTTGAGTCCCATGCCCCCGCCGAGGTCGTCGGCGCCGGTGGTGGGGACCGCCAGCGTGGGCCGCGCCGACTCGTAGAGCGTGCGGTTGGGGCCGGAGAGCGGCGGCATGACGTTGAGCCAGTCGTAGCCGCCGTCGATGTTGACGATCACCAGGATGGGCCTGGCGGGCCGGCCAGTGGCCGGCTGCCCGGGCTGCGGGTGGCTGCAGCTCGCCAGGCCGGCGGCCAGGCCGGTGGCGCCCATGCCCTGCAGGAACCTGCGTCGCGTGATGGCCATGGTTGACTCCAGACGGCCGAGCGTCAGGTGGTACCCACCCCAGAGGCCGTTTCCGGGGCGGGGGCGCCAGGCCCCGGCAACTCAGTAGCGCTGGCCCGAGGGGGAGCAGAGGACGAGGAAGGCGAGCTGCCGGGCCTTCCGCTGCCCGGTGCCGGTGCCGTCCCAGACGAAGGTGCTGCCGGTGGGCCACAGCGAGGAGAGCCAGGCGTCGCGCACCGAGGCGGCGATGGGCGCCGGCTGCAGGAGCGCCACCAGCCGGTCGTAGACCGCGGCCTGGTCGGCCGGCGGCGAAGGGAACCAGCCGCCGGCGCCATCCACGGCGGTGGGGAAGAGCTGGTAGGTGCTGCCCGCCCCGCTGCCCTGGGTGAAGGTCTCGCCCAGCGCCAGCGCCGCCGCCAGCCGGGTGCGGGTGCGGGCGGTGGTGGAGTTCATCCAGGCGGCGTCCTCCTTCCAGCCGTTGGGGCCGGCGGGGTCGAGGAGCCTCATGCCGGCGGCGTCGAAGGAGGGGGCGACCTGGGCCCAGGCCGGGAAGCCCCTGGGCGTGGCGGCGTCGGCCTCGGCGAGCGGCATGCAGAGCGCCCGGGCGGCGCGCGCCACCCAGGAGATGGGCCCCTCCACCAGCGCAAAGCGGTTCTCGGGGGCGTGGAAGTACTCGCTCTGGAAGAGCTCGACGAGCACGTCGCGCAGGTCGAAGTCGAGCGCCTCGATGCGGGCGGCCACGTCGGCCAGGTCCTGGGCGGTGAAGCGCGCGGTGACGAAGTGGGTGAGGATGCGCCTGGCCAGGAACTGGGCGCAGCGCGGCCGCCGGCTGGTGGCCGGGTCGCGGTTGCGGACGATGGAGCGCAGCGCGTCCTCGCCCGCCACCCAGCCGGCCGGCGCGCCGGCGGGCACCTGGGAGACGTCGAAGGCCTGCTCCAGGAAGGTGATGGCGCCGCGGGTGGCGTTGACGTGCCGGTTGGGCACGGTGGTGGCCGGGGCACCGAGGTTGTCCCAGCGGTACGTGCCGGCGGGTAGGGCGCCGCCGTCGTAGAGCCGGAAGGTGGCGCCGCTGGCGGTGAAGGAGGTGGGGCGCGCCGGGCTGGAGATCCGCTGCCCCTCCGACACCGTGAAGGACCAGCCGGAGAGGGCCAGCGCCAGGCGGGTGATGTCGTCCTGGCTGTAGCCGTTGTCGGCGCCCAGCGAGTAGAGCTCCATCACCTCGCGGGCGTAGTTCTCGTTGGGGACGTTGCTGCCGTCGGCGCGGTTGCGCACCGAGTCGAGCCACAGCGCCATGGCCGGGTCCTTCGACACCGCCACCAGCAGGTCCTCGAAGGCGGAGAGGTCGGTGGCGCTGCGACGCAGGGTGGCGATCTGGCCCAGCATCAGGGCGGTGCTCTGCACCTTCTCGTGGCCGGTGGCGAAGAGGTTGTGGAGGAAGAGGGCCATCCGCTCGGCGAAGGCGTGCGGGTGGTACTGCATGCGGAACATCCAGCTCGCCTGGGCGCGGCCGAGGTCGTTGCGCCAGCTGTCGGCCCCGTCCACCAGGTACCGGTGGGGTGCCTGGATGGCCGGCACGTCCACGGCGCCGGGGATGCTGGTGTCGCGGCCCACCGGGCCGAGCCAGACCGGGTCGGCCCTGTCGGCCCAGACGCCGTCGAAGGCGGTGGCGTCGAGGCCGGTGCCGTCCACCCAGGCGGCCACGGCGCCGGCGATGGGCTGGGCGGCCAGCGCCGACGCCGCCTCCGGCGAGAGGCCGAAGCCGGCGCGCCGGCCCAGGTGCGCCGCGTCATCGGCGGTCCAGCTCTGCTTGGCGGTCAGGTTGGCCATGGCCGTCCTCCTCAGGGGCCGAGCGGCGCCCCGCGATCGATCCAGCTCCGCAGCGTCTCCAGCGTGGCGGCGCAGAGCGGCGGCTCGCCCTGCGGCATCGGGAAGCCGTAGGCCCCCTGCCCGCCCTCGACCTTCACCAGCAGCCACGAGTGGACCCGGTCGCCAGGCGCCACCAGCTGGTAGCCGGCGGGGGCGCTGGCGGGCGCCCGGCCCACCAGGCTGCCGTGCACGGCGGCGTCGGAGAGCGCGGCGTCGTAGGAGACGTGCCCGGCGGCGGTGCCCTGGGTGCCGCCGTGGCAGGTGACGGTGCCGGCGCCGCAGGACTGGCGCAGGAGGCGCGGCAGGATGTGGCCGGCGAAGGTGGGCTGGGCGACGGCGGTGGGGATGGGGCAGGTGCTCGGCGCCGCCTGGAGCGCGTCGTCGCCGCCGCCGCAGGCGGCGAGCGCGAGCACGCCGAGCAAGGTCGCCGCGCGGTTCGACATGGCTGCTTCGTTCCCCCGTACCGAGAGCGCGGCACAAGGTAGGGCCGCACCCAGGCCCGGGCGATGTGGGCAGGGCGGTCCTTTGGGGCCGGGGACGAGGTGCGGCGGTGTGGGCGCGCTGCCCGCCGGACCGGCAGCGCGCGCCGGCCGCTACTGGCCCAGGCCGGTCCTCCAGCTCACGCCCAGCGTGGCGATCCAGACGCTCGTCTGGTAGCGGCCGGGCAGCGCCTCGGGGCCGGTGGCGGTCACCTTGTCGAGGAAGGCGCGGAAGAAGGCGGCGTTGACGGTGAGGTCGCGGGTGGCCGCCCAGCCGGCGCCCACCGCGGCCACCCAGCTGTCGGCGTCGGGCAGCGTCGGGGAGTAGGTGTCGGTGGAGAGGCCGGAGAGGTCGCGGAGCACGCCGGCCCGGAGCTGCAGCACCGGATGGGCCTGCCACTCGGCGCCCAGCCGCCAGGTGGTGCCGTTGCCGTAGTTGCGCGGCACCAGGATGGTCATCCCCTTGTCGCCGACGAAGAGGTCCTCCTCGTAGATGCTGTACCAGGTGTAGGTGAAGCCCAGCGTCAGGAGGAGCGTGCTGGCCGGCTTGTAGGAGAGGCCGGCGTTGAGCACCGACGGGTAGGGCAGCTCGTGGGTGACGCCCTGGTCGAGCATCTGGCCGGCCAGCGCCGGCGGCGGGTTGATGAAGTGGCCGTCGCCCTTCAGCTTCATCTTCGCGTGGTACTTGAAGTCCACGCCGATGCCGAGCGGCACGCCGTCGAAGGGCGCCGCCTCGGCGGCCAGGTCGAAGGCTACCGCCCCGCCCTTGGTGGAGAGCTCGCCGAAGGTGCCGGGGAAGGGCTGCACGCCCTGCTTCAGGTACTCGGTGCCGTAGTAGTAGACGAGCCCGCCGCCGATGCGGAGCTGCTTCGCCACCTCGTAGCCGCCGGTGAGGTAGGCGCCGTAGATCTTCCGGTCGACGGTGACGATGCGACCGCGGCCAGCCCACTGGTCGTCCCAGAAGACGTTGCCGCCGCCGGGCACGTTCATGCCCAGGCCCACCGCCGCGTTCCGGTCGCCGAGCTTGAAGCCGTAGGAGGCGTAGAGCGCCACCGGCGGCACCGGCTTGCGCTTGGTGGTGGCCGGGGAAGGCGAGAGCGTCCCCGAGGTGTCGGTCCACTTGGTCTCCAGGTTCAGGATCGAGCCGGAGAGGGAGAGCTGCAGGCCGGCGCCGAGGCGGGCCAGCGCCGCCGGGTTGGCGTAGGTGGCGCCGGCGTCCACCTGCGCGGCGGTGGCCGAGCCGGCCAGCGCCGAGTCGCGGGCCGCGGTGTTGGGGACGTCGTAGCCGTTGGCGAGCACCAGGGCCGGGGCCAGGAGGGCGGCGGTGAGCGGGAGCGTGCGCATGGATTCCTCGGGCTACGGCCGGACGGTGGCGGGCTGGGCGGCGCTCGTGGCCAGGAAGGCGCCGAAGGAGGACTGCGCCTGGAAGGTGAGGGTGGGCGCGGCCGGCGGCGGCGGCCAGGGGTCGATGAGGAAGCCGTGGTCGGCGAGGGCGTCGGGGCAGGTGGCGCCGGTGGCGGCGTTGATAAACCACTGGGTGAAGCCGGTGCCGCCGGCGGTGGGCTCGGGCACCGGCAGCCCGAGGAGCGCGGTGAAGAGCCGGTTCTGGTCGTTGGGCACCCGCTGGTCGCAGAGTCCGATCTGCGAGAGCACCGGCTTGCCCGATGCGGCGATGAGCGCGCCGTAGTTGGCCGGGTCGGCCGGGTCCAGGATCCACTTGGCCACCTGGAGGAACTGCAGGTACTCGGGCGTGTTCT
The DNA here is from genome assembly GCA_016214955.1 of Deltaproteobacteria bacterium. Taxonomy (GTDB): domain Bacteria; phylum Myxococcota; class Myxococcia; order Myxococcales; family Anaeromyxobacteraceae; genus JACRMN01. The sequence goes on along the minus strand of JACRMN010000013.1, from coordinate 194,260 downwards.
CCAGGATGGGCGGGTTGAAGCTGCCCAGCAGCGCCACCAGCGTGGGGTGGTCCTGCGCCGCCGGGTTGGCGAAGACGTCCACCAGCGTGGCGCCGCCGGCGTGGAAGGCGCCCTTCTGGATGCGCGGGTTGAGCGCCACCGAGAGGGCCGAGTTCATCGAGCCCAGCGAGAGGCTGGCGAAGTAGATCTGGTCGGGGTGGATGGCGATGGTGGGCGCGTAGGAGAGCATCCGCGCCGCCAGCTGGTCGGCGCCGGAGGCCCGGGGCTGGGCCGGGGCCAGGGTGTTGATGAGCACCGCCTGGTCGATGACGTCCTGGCGGGCCGAGTCGCGGGTGCGGAAGAGGTTGGCCGAGACGTAGAGGTTGCCCGAGGCCAGCGGGATGCCCTTGGGCGAGATGCAGGTGGCCGGGTCGAAGGTGCCGCAGTCGAGCCGGCTGCGGAGCAGCGCGCCGTTCTGGCAGCGGCCGACGATGGTGGTGTCGGTGGCGGTCCGGAGGTTGGGGTCGGCGACGCAGGCGTTGCCCGGGACGCACTGGTTGTCAGCGGTGCAGTAGGTGCGGTCGCCGTGCTTGTCGGCGTCGATGGCCGCCACCGCGAAGCCGCGGGAGGTGAGCGCGGTCACGAGCGGCAGCACGTCGGCCTTGGCCCGCGGGAAGCCGTGCCGGAAGACCACCAGCGGCGCGCAGCGCGAGGCGGTGAAGCCGGCCGGGCAGGCGCCGGCCACCAGCGCCGGGTTGGGCAGGGCCACGAGCGCCGTGACGCTCTCCAGCGTGGGGTGGGCCGGATCGAGCGCGCCCTGGGTGTTGCCGGAGAGCAGCAGGTTGGGCGTGACGAAGGTGACCTCGGCGAACTCCTGGATGGGCTGGAGCGTGGTGTTGGGGATGGTGGGGAAGGCGACGGCGGGATCGATGCCGTAGTCGGCCCCCACCTGCTCCTTGGTGAAGAAGGTGGCCGCGCCGGCGGGCGTGGTGGCGGCGTCGGTGAAGGCGGCCAGGATGCCGGCGGCGCCGTCGGTCACGGTCTGGGTGCGGAAGGTGTAGGCAGCGGCCACCTGGGCGGCGGTGGTCCCGGCGGGCAGGGCCGCCAGCACCGGCGCGAGCTCGGTGCGCATGGTCTGCAGCGCCTGCGCCGTGGCGTCGTCCACGCCGGCGAGGAGCGAGCGCTGGCCGGCGGGCCGGGCGCCGTCGTACAGCGCGCCGGTGACCTCGAGCAGGATGCGGGTGACGGTGGAGCGGCCCAGCGGCGCGCCGGCGGCGTCGCGCACGCGGTTGGTGATCACCACCGCGTAGCTCGTCTTCTGCTGGAGCGGCGGGGCGTAGAGGGCGCAGCCGCCGGGGGCCAGCGCCGGGCAGATGCCGGCGAGCGGCGTCCCGGCGAGCGGCACCCCCACCGCCGGCTGCAGGCCGATGACGGTCGAGCAACTGCCGCTGGTGATGGGACAGGCGGCGGTGATGGGCGGCGGCTCGGCCACGAAGCTGGCGGTGGCGGCCCGGCCGGCGCCGATCTCCTGGGCGGCCTCGACCAGCTCCAGCAGCCGCGCCGGCGCGTTCTGGCCGTCGAGCCTGTAGAGGAAGACGCTGCCGGCGTGCACCGTGGCCGCGTCGATGGTGCCGGAGGTGGGGGCGAGCAGCATGGCGGTGGTGCTGAAGCCGTCGAGGGTGGTGAGCCCCTGGGCCGCCGGGCCGAAGGCGGCGTTCAGGGCGATGGTGCCGCCCGGGCCGGTGCGCAAGAGGTCGATGGGCAGGGGCGCCGAGCCGGAGCCGGCGTCCACCAGCGCCACCGCGCCGGGGGTGGGGGCGATCTCGAAGGTCTGGATGGAGGCCAGCTCGGCGAGCGGGAAGTGGCTGGCCACCGCGGCGAAGGCGCTCCGGGCCGGAGGCGAGGGCGGGGTTCCACAGAGCGCCCCGGCCTGCACCGAGGTCACCGGATTCCAGCCCGGGGCCGGGCCGGAGGTCATGTTGCACCAGGGCACCGCGTTGGCGAGGAGACCGCGGAGCTGCTCGAGCTGGGTCACCTGGGCGGCGGTGAGGCCGCCGGGGGGCTGGTTCTCGGGGCTGGCGAGGTTGCGGTTCTGGGCGATGAGGGCGATGGGCTGCTCGGCGGAGAGCGGCACGCCGGCGGCGGTCTTCACGCCCGCGGGGCCGCCGCGCAGCGCCACCACGTAGCGGCCCGGGGCCCAGCGGCGGCTGCCGGAGACCGCTTGCCTGCGCAGGGTGAGGGTGCCCACCAGGCCGTCGCTCGACGTCACGTAGCCGCCGACGTCGAAGGCCACCTCGGCGGCTGCACCGTCGAGCCTCAGCACCTTCACCGTCTGTGCGTTGACGGTCGCCAGGTCGAGGTCGGGCACCGCCACCGGCGCGTAGGCGCCGGCGGAGAAGCGCAGCGCCCGCACCGGGATGGTGATGGGCACCTCCTGGTCGGAGGGGAAGCCGCCGGTGGCCGCGAAGATCTGGAGCAGCTCCTTCTGGGCGCCGGCCGGGAGCGCGGCGGCGGCCTGAAGCCCCAGGTCGTTGGGCTGCGGGATCTTGGGCCCGGGCGCGCCGGCCAGGTAGGCCGGGTTGGTGGCGTCGGTGGCGAAGGCGGCCAGCACCACGTCGGCCGCCGGGGCCCCTTGCGAGACCTCCTTGCTGCAGGCGGCGAAGGCGAGGAGGAGTGCCAGGGGAGCTGCGCGGCGAGCGTGCATGGAGCGCTCCTGCGGGAGAAGGCGGAGAAGGCTCTTACCAAAGACCGCCGGGGCCGGTGGCGTCAACGCCCCAACGAAGGCGGGGAGGCCGCTCCGGCCTCCGGCTCCACGCGCCCCGGCTGGTACGAGACCAGGTGGGCGACCGCCCTGCCGATGGCGAAGTCGGTGCTGAGCTTGACCAGCACCCGCCGGGCGTCGTCGCTGAACCAGAGGTAGGTGGGATCCTTCTCGCTGAACTTGCCGCCGAAGCTGGTGGGGACCTTCACCTTCCAGGCCGCGAGGGTGCCGGCCCGGGTCTCCACCTCCTCGCGCCCCACCACCTCGGCCACGACAGCGTGGGACTTGGTGCCGGCCAGGACGTCGAAGCCGTGCTTGGTGCCCAGCGCCAGGGGCAGCGTCCGCAGGCGGAAGACCAGGGCCACGAAGTCGAGGGTGCCTTCGGCCAGCGGGACGGTGGTGGTGGTGGTGGACTTGCCCCGCGACACCACGGTGGCGGTGCCCGCCGCGCGGTCGAAGGCGGTGTGGTCGCTGTGGCGGTAGCCCAGCTCCACCGCCTCCAGGGAGGCGCTGCGGGGCAGGAGGGTCCGGCGGTCGAGGTTGGAGACGAGCTGCTCGCGGACATCGAGGAAGCCCACCAGCCCCCCGGTCTTGGCCTGGATGATGAGCGGCCAGAGCTCGCCGGCCGGGGTGCCGACCTGGAGGCGGGCCATCCCCACCTTGACCCCCAGGTAGTCCACGGAGAGCTCGGTGCGCTCCCCCGGCGCGAAGGGCGGCGGCGGCTCCCCGGCGTCTGCCGAGAGGGCCAGGGCCAGGCCCAGGGCGGCTGCGATCATCCGTTCCTCCCCATTCCCTGCGGAAGTCCTATCATCCTTCGTGGCGCCGGTCGGAATTCCCGGCCCCACCCCGGAGGAACGCCATGCGCAGCCTGTGCCTTCCGCTCGCCGCCTCGCTCGCCGCCGCCTTCCCTTCCCTCGGCTCGTCCCAGACCCCGCCCGCCGCCGCGCAGCCGGCGGCGTCCCAGCCCTCCCCGGGCCAGCAGCCGGCGCGGCGCTACGTGGATCTGCACAACCTCTCCTGCGAGCAGTACATGGCGCTCGACGACACCCTGCGCCCGCCGGTGGTCTGGTACATCGCCGGCGACTACAAGGCCGCCGGCCCCCTGGGCCGCTCCTTCGACCCCGAGCTGGTGGGCAACACCGGCGCCCACGTCTGGACCGAGTGCAAGAACCACCCGCAGGCCAACCTGCGCTACGTGGTGATGGGCTACTTCAAGAGCTCCAAGGCTCGGGCCGAGGAGCGGGCCGCCAGGCTGGGCGCCGCCGCCAAGGGCAAGCCGCGCGGACCGGGCCACCTGCCGTAGCCCGCGCCCCTGCCTCTCAGAAGCCCAGCGCGCAGCCGTCCTTCCGCGACTCGCTGGCGCCGGCGAGGACGCCGGTGACCGGGTCGCGCGCCACGGCCTGGTAGCCGCCGAAGGCGCCGGTCGAGACCTCGTGGAGCCGGTGGCCGCGCCGGGCCAGCTCCTCGCGCACCGCCTTCGGGACGCCGGGCTCCAGCGCCAGCCTGCCGCCGTCGGCCATGTGCGTGCCCGTCGGCTCGGACGAGTCGGTGTGGTAGAAGCGCGGCGCGTCACCGGCCTCCTGCAGGTTCATCCCCAGGTCGAGCAGGTTCACCAGGATCTGCACGTGCCCCTGGGGCTGCATGTCCCCGCCCATGAGGCCGAAGGCGATCCAGGGCTTGCCGTCGCGGGTGACCAGCGCCGGGATGATGGTGTGGAAGGGGCGCTTGCCGGGCAGGAGCGAGTTGGGCCGCCCGGGCGCGAGGTCGAACTGGGCGCCGCGGTCCTGGAGGCCGAAGCCCCAGCCCGGCAGCGCGTAGCCGGAGCCGAAGCCGGTGTAGTTGGACTGGATGAGGGCCACCATCATGCCGTCGCCGTCTGCGGTGGCCAGGATGGTGGTGTCCCCCTCGCCGAAGCGCGGGTTTCCGGGCGGCAGCTCGCTCGCCGCCTTGGCCATGTCGATGCGCTTCGCCCGCTCCCGGGCGTACTCCCGGGAGAGCAGCCCCTTCACCGGGACCCTGGCCATGGCCGGGTCGGCGATGAAGCGGGCCCTGTCCTCGAAGGCCACCTTCTTGGCCTCGACGAGCAGGTGCCAGAAGTCGGGCGAGGCGGGACCGAGCGCCCGGAGGTCGTACCCCTCGAGCAGGTTGAGCATCTGCAGCGCGGTGATGCCCTGGCCGTTGGGCGGAAGCTCCCAGAGCGTGGCGCCGCGGTAGGTGGTGGAGATGGGCTCCACCCACTCGGAGCGGTGGGCCGCCATGTCCTCCCAGCGCAGGAAGCCGCCCACCTTCTTGGAGAAGGCGTCGAGCGCCTCGGCCACCGCCCCCTTGTAGAAGGCGTCGCGCCCCTCCTCGGCCAGCGCCCGGTAGGTGCGGGCCAGCCCCGGGTTCTTGAAGATCTCCCCCTCGCGCGGCGCGCGGCCGCCGGGGAGGAAGGTCTCGGCGAAGCCGGGCTTGTCCTTGAAGCGGGGCTCGCTGCGGGCCCAGGCCTCGGCGATGACCTGCGGCACCGGCTCCCCCTCCTCGGCGGCGCGGATGGCGGGGGCCAGGAGATCCTTCATGGGCAGCTTGCCGAAGCGGCCGTGGAGGGTGAACCAGCCGTCCACCGCGCCCGGCACCGTCCAGGAGTAGGGGGAGAAGAGCGGGATGGTGCCGTTCTTCTCGGCGGGCACGCGGTCGGCACGGGCCGCCATGGGGGCGCGGCCCGAGCCGTTGAGCCCGTGGACCTTGCCGGTGCGCGGGTCCCAGACGATGGCGAAGAGGTCGCCGCCCACGCCGTTGGCCACCGGCTCCAGGAAGCCGAGAGCCGCGTTCACGGCGATGGCCGCGTCCACGGCGGTGCCGCCCTTCTGGAGGATCTCGACGCCGATCCGCGAGGCCAGCGGGTGGGCCGACGCCACCATCCCGTGGCGGGCGTAGACGACGGTGCGCGAGGGGGTCATGCGTCCTTCCGGGGAGCGCGGCGCGGCGGGGGCGAGCAGCACGGCGGCGGCGAGGGCGGCCTGGGCGAGCATGCCGCGCATGGTAGCGCGACCGCACGCCCGGCGCCGGGCGGGTTGCCGCGCCCTCCGCCGCCGGCCGGATCGGCGTAGCGCGCCCCCTCAGGTGAGGCAGACCGCCTCGACGTTGTTGCCGTCCGGGTCGAGCAGGAAGGCGGCGTGGTAGTTCTCGGCGTAGTCGCGCCGCACGCCGGGCGGGCCGTTGTCGGTGCCACCGGCGGAGAGGCCGGCGCGGTGGAAGCCTTCGACGGCGGCCGGCGCGGCGGCCCGGAAGGCCAGGTGCGCGGGGCCGCCCTTCTGGCCGGCGGCGTAGAGCCAGAGGGCCGGCGCCCCCTTGGGCCCCAGCCCCGCCGAGCCGCCGTCCTGGCAGCAGAGCTCGTAGCCGAGCGGCCGGAGGGCCGCCTGGTAGAAGGCGATGCTTCGCGCGAGATCGCGGACGCGCAGGCCTACGTGGTCGAACATGGGTGCCTCCTCGGGTGAGTGAGGCGGCGAACCTAGCGGGCGCGCTCCAGCCGATCTTGGAGAATCCTGCGCGCCCCACCGGAGGCGGCGCGGAAGGCGCCCGGCGAGGCGCCCGCCGCGCGCCGGAAGGTGCGGACGAAGTTGGAGAGGTCGCCGAAGCCACAGGCGAAGGCCGCCTCGGTCACCGGGGCGCCACCGGCCAGCATCGCCACCGCCCGGCGCAGCCGCGCCCGCAGCAGGAACTGGTGGGGCGTGACGCCGAGCACGGCGCGGAAGGCCCGCAGGAAGTGGAAGGGGCTGAGGCCGGCCACCGCGGCGCCGTCCTCGAGGTGGAGCGGCTCCGGGCAGCGCGCCTCCAGGAACAGCGCCGCCTCCACGGCCCTGCGCCTGTCCCGCGCCCCCACCCGCACCGGCGCAGGCGGCGCGCCCTCGGCCGTCGCCACGAAGCCGGCCACCAGGCGCAGCGCCACCTCGTCGAGCCCCAGGCCGGTGCGGCCGCAGGCCGTCTGCTGCGCCAGCTCTCCCAGGACCGCCAGCGCCGGGACCGGCGGCAGGGCAGCCGCCTGGCGCGCCGTGCGCGACGCACCCGTCTCCTCGGCCAGCTCGTCGGAGAGGTGGACCGAGAGGCACTCGTCGCCGGCCTGGTGGTGCTCGTGGCTGCAGCGGAACTCCTGGCCGCGGCGGCCCACCAGCAGCGCGCCCGGCACCAGCTCGTGGCGGACGCCCTGCGAGGCGTAGCCGAAGCTGCCGCGGCGCACGTAGGAGACCGAGAAGCGCTCGTGCCGCTCGTCGAAGGTGGGGTCGCCGGGCCGGGCGCGGCAGCGGAAGTCGAAGACCGACATGGCGCGGCTGCGGTGCAGCACCGCGACCTGCATCGGCGCGCCGCCGGCTTCGGAGGTGGGCTCTGGCTCGCCGCCCATGGGAGACCGGGTGGTAACGCCGGCGCCCGGCGCCGACTTGGAGAAAGTTGCGCGCCCCACCGGGGACTCAGGCCCCCGGCTGCGGCTCGGCCACCCGGGCCCCGGGGGCGCGCAGCATGCCCACCACCAGGATGGCGGCCGCCGCCAGCGCCGCGGCCATGAGGAAGGCGATGGAGAAGCTGCCGGTGCGCTCGGCCAGGAGCCCGGCCACCGCCGGCCCGGCCACCTGCCCCACGCCGAAGAAGAAGGTGATGAAGCCGAACGCCGGCAGCGCCCGCTCCGGCCCGACGTGGTCGGCCACGGCGGCGATCATGATGGTGGGCACCGACCAGGCGGCCACGCCGAAGAGGCCGATGGAGAGGTAGAGGAACGGGCGCGGCAGGCCGCTCCCGGCCGCCAGCAGGTAGGCCACCATCTGCAGGGCGAAGACCAGCGTCAGGCCGAAGCGGCGCCCGCGCCTGTCGGAGAGGGCGCCGAACACCGGGCCGGAGAGGAGCGAGAGCAGCCCCACCGCCGACCAGAAGCGCCCGGCGGTGGCCTCGGGGAAGCCGCGCTCCCGCACCAGCGCAGTGACGATGAAGGTGACGTAGATGGCGTAGGTGTATCCGAAGGCGGCGTAGGCCAGGCCCAGCACGTACACGGCGCGCGGCCGGCCGGCCGGCAGCGCGGGCCGCGCCGGGCCGGCGGCGAGCGCGGGGGCGGCCGGCGGGTCGCGGAGCAGGAGCGCCGCCACCACCGCGATGGCGGCCACGGCGACCGCCAGGATGAGCCAGTTGGTGCGCCAGCCGTCGGCGCCGCGGGCGCGGTTCACGGCGGGGATGAGCCACCCGGAGGCGACGATGGCGAACCCCGAGCCGATGGAGGCGAAGCCGGCGGCGCGCCCGCGGGTGCCGGCGTCGAACCAGCGGGCGATGAGCCCCATCATCGGCACGTTGGTGGCGCCGGAGCCGAAGCCGGTGAGGGCGTAGAGCACCACCAGCATCGCCAGGCTCTCGGCGCGGGAGACGAGCAGCATGGTGCCCGACACCAGCGCCAGCGCCGCCACGATGAGCGGCCGCGGCCCGGTGCGCGCGGCGATGGGGCCGGCGGCCAGCACTGCCGCCAGGTAGCCGAGGAAGTTGGCGGTGCCCACCGTGCCCTGGGCGGCGTAGGAGAGCCCCAGCCCCGACGACATCGAGGGCAGGAGCATGCCCAGCGCGAAGCGGCCCAGTCCCAGGCAGGCGAAGATCGAGAGCGTCCCGGTGGCCACGATCACCCAGCGGTAGTGCGGCGAGGCGGGCGCGGACCGGGGCATGGCTCGACGGTAGCGGCTCCGGCCCGGCCGGCACATCCCTCCCCGGCCAGGGACCCCCCTGCGGGTGCGATGCGGAACGTCAGAAAAGAAAAGTGATGGATGGAAACTTTCAGGCTACCGAAGTGACATCCGGCTCACTAGATCTGCCCGAAGCGAGACGGACGACGGAGGAACGCGGAGAATGAACCTGGAATCGATCGGCAGCCCCGCCCTGTGGATCGGCTTCGTCGCCTTCGTGCTGGCGATGCTGGCCCTCGACCTGGGCGTCTTCCACCGCAAGGCCCACGTGGTGGGCGTGAAGGAGGCGCTGGCCTGGAGCGCCGTCTGGGTGGGGCTGGCGCTGCTCTTCAACCTGGGAGTCTGGCACTGGTTCGGCCCCGAGCGCGGCCTCGAGTTCCTCACCGGCTACCTCATCGAGAAGTCGCTCTCCATCGACAACGTCTTCGTCTTCGTCGTCATCTTCGGGGCGCTGGGCATCCCCTCGCTCTACCAGCACCGGGTCCTGTTCTGGGGCATCGTCTCGGCCCTGGCGATGCGGGCGGCGATGATCTTCGCCGGCTCGGCGCTGCTCTCCCGCTTCCACTGGCTCATCTACCTCTTCGGCGGTTTCCTGGTGCTCACCGGGGTGAAGCTCTACCTGCAGCGCGGCAAGGAGCAGCACCCCGAGGACGGGGCGTTCCTGCGGCTGGTCCGGCGGGTGCTTCCCACCACCAACAAGCTCGACGGCGAGCACTTCTTCACCCGCGAGCAGGGGCGGTGGTTGGCGACGCCGCTCTTCCTGGCGCTCCTGCTTGTCGAGGTGACCGACGTCATCTTCGCGGTGGACTCCATCCCCGCCATCTTCGCCATCACCCTCGACCCCTTCATCGTCTTCACCTCCAACATCTTCGCCATCCTCGGCCTGCGCTCCCTCTTCTTCCTGCTGGCCGGCATGGTGGACCGCTTCCGCTACCTCAAGGTCGGGCTCTCGGCGGTGCTGGTCTTCGTGGGCGCCAAGATGACGCTCATCGACGTGTACAAGGTGCCGCCGCTGGCCTCGCTGCTGGTGGTGCTCGGCATCCTCGGCACGGCGGTGGGGGCCTCGCTCTGGGTCTCGCGGAAGGAGCGGGCGACCGCTGCCGGGAACGCCCCGGCCCCTGCCCGCGGCCGCTGACCGGCGGGGCCGCCCGGCCGGGCGCTTGCCCGGATCGCCTCCCGGTGACAGGCTGCGTCGCCCGCGAGGCGCGCGCTCTCGCCCCGCCGGCGGAGAGCCCCGCATGTCCCGCACCGCCGCTCGCCTTATCGCCATCGCCCTCGCCGCCTTGCCGCTGGGCGCGGCGGCCGAGGGCCCGGTCCCTCCCGTCGCGCCGCGGAAGGAGCACCGCACCGTCTGGCACGGCGAGGAGTTCAGCGACCCCTGGTTCTGGCTACGGGAGAAGGAGAACCCCGAGGTCCGCGCCTACCTCGAGGCCGAGAACCGGTACGCCGCCGAGATGACCCGCGCCCAGGAGCCCTTCGCCCGGGCGCTCTACGACGAGACCCTGGCCCGCATCCAGCAGACCGACCTCTCCGTGCCGGAGCGGCGCGGCCGCTTCTTCTACTACCGGCGCACCGTGGAGGGGCAGCAGTACCCGCTCCTCTGCCGCAGGGCCGCCGGCCCGGGCGGCGCCTGGAACGACGGTGCGCCCGAGGAGGTGCTCCTCGACCAGAACGCGCTGGCGGCCGGCCTTCCCTACCTGGGTCTCGGCGACGTCGAGGTGAGCGACGACGGCCGGCGGCTGCTCTACACCGCCGACACCACCGGCTTCCGGCAGTACCGGCTCTTCCGCCGGGAGCTGCCCGGCGGGGCGGCCGAGGGGCCGCTGGCCGAGCGGGTCACGGGCGTGGCCTGGGCGGCCGACGGCGCCACGGTCTTCTACGTCACCGAGGACGAGCGGACCAAGCGCTCCGACACCGTCTGGCGCCTCTCGCCCGGCAGGCCGCCGGCCAAGGTGTACGAGGAGAAGGACGCGCTCTACGCGGTGGAGCTCTCCCGCACCCGCGACCGCCGCTACCTGGTCGTCACCTCCCGCTCCACCGACACCTGGGAGCAGCGGGTGCTCGACGCCCGGCGGCCCGGCGGCGCCCTGCGGGTGGTGCTGCCGCGCCGCAAGGGGCACCGCTACACGGTGGAGCACCGGCAGGGCCGCTTCTACCTGCGGACCAACCTCGACGCCCGCGACTTCCGCGTGGTCTCGGCGCCGGTGGCCGACGCCTCGCCGGCGCGCTGGAGGCCCTTCTTCACGCCCGGCCCTGGCGGCAAGGCGGCCGGCCTCGACCTCTACCGCGACTTCGCCGTGGTCACCGAGCGACAGGCAGGCCTGGCCCGCTTCCGGGTCCACGAGTTCGCGAAGGGCACGTGGCACACCGTGGAGATGGCCGAGGCGGTCTACGACGCGCGGGCCACCGGCAACGCCGACGCCGACAGCCCCACCTTCCGCTTCGAGGCGCAGGGGCTGGCCTCGCCGCCCGCGGTCTTCGACTACCAGGTGGCGGCGCGCCGCAAGGTGCTGCGCAAGCAGGAGGCGGTGCTGGGCGGGTTCGACGCCGCCGCCTACGCCACGGAGCGGCTCTGGGTGAAGGCCCGCGACGGCGCCCAGGTGCCGGTGAGCATCGTCTACAAGAAGGGCTTCCCGCGCGACGGCAGCGGGGCGCTGTGGCTCTACGGCTACGGCTCCTACGGCTACGGCCAGTCGGCCCGCTTCCGCCACGAGCGGCTGGCGCTCCTCGACCGCGGCGTTGCCTTCGCCATCGCCCACGTGCGCGGCGGCGACGAGATGGGCGAGCTCTGGCACCAGGACGGCATGCTGCTGGAGAAGCGCAACACCTTCCGCGACTTCGTGGACGTGGCCGAGGCGCTGGTGCGGGAGCGCTGGACCTCGCCGGCGCGGCTGGTGGCCGAGGGCGGGAGCGCCGGAGGGCTGCTCATGGGCGCGGTGGTGAACATGCGGCCCGAGCTCTTCCGCGCCGTTCACCTGGCGGTGCCCTTCGTGGACGTGCTCAACACCATGATGGACGCGACCCTGCCGCTCACCGTCGGCGAGTACCTGGAGTGGGGCGACCCCGGCGACCCCGCCGCCTTCGCGGTGATGCGCGCCTACAGCCCCTACGACAACCTGCAGCGCACCGCCTACCCGGCCCTGCTGGTGACCACCAGCCTCAACGACAGCCAGGTGATGTACTGGGAGCCGGCCAAGTACGTGGCCAAGCTGCGGACCCTCAAGACCGACGAGCGCCTGCTGCTCCTGCGGGTGCGGATGGAGCCGGCCGGCCACGGCGGCGCCAGCGGCCGCTACGACGCGCTGCGGGACAGGTCCTGGCAGCTTGCCTTCCTGCTCTCCCAGGTGGGCATCACCCGGTAGGCCGGGCAAGGTGAGCGACGGCTTCGCGCCCGTGGGCCCCTGGCTGGTGTCGGCAGACCTGGTGGGAGACCCGCAGCAGCTCAAGATCGAGACCTGGGTGAACGGCGAGGTGCGCCAGTCGTCCAACACCAACGACATGATCTACGGCTGCGCCGAGCTGCTCTGACGGCCGAGCACGAATCGGCCCCACACACGCGTCGAGCGGAGGGCCCGGGCTTTCGCCGCCCGGGCCCTCGCGCCGCGGACCTTCGCTACCTGGAGAGCTTGAACCGCCCCCTGTTGTCGATGGCGATGTTGCCGTTGAGGAAGGCCAGCTTCTCGAAGCCCTTCTCCTTCAGCAGGTGGTAGGCCATCTCGGCCCGCACGCCGGTGGAGCAGTGGGCCACGATGCGCTTGTCCCTGGGCAGCTCGGCGAGCCGCTTCTCCAGGTCCTCGGCCGGGATCTGCCTGGCGCCGTGGATCATGCCGGACTGGGCCTCGTCGTCGTTGCGGACGTCGAGGATCAGGGTGTCGGCCGGGATCTTCTTCGCCAGCCTGGTGAACTCGTCCCAGGCGATCTCGCCCGGCCGCGGCTTCGGCGCCCAGGCCACCTTCCTGCCCAGCTTGCCGGTGGCCACCGGGTAGCCGGCCGACTTCCAGGCCTCGAAGCCGCCCGCCAGCACCTTCACGTTCGACTGCCCGGCGGCGATGATCCTGGCGGCCGCCTGCTCGGCCTCCTGGCCGGCGCCGTAGACGATGATGGGCGCCTTCTTGTCGGCCGGCGGCAGGGTCCTGAGGCCCTTGGCGAGGGCGCCCGCGGGCATGCCCACCGCGCCCTGGATGAAGCCCTTCTCGGCCTCGTCGGCGGGGCGGACGTCGAGCAGCACGGCCGGGATGTCCTTGTCGATCCAGGCCTCCTTGAGGTGCTGGGCGGCGAGGAGGCCGAAGTGGCCCTTCGACCAGGCGGGCATGCCCTCGTGGTAGACGCGCACGTTGGTGTAGCCCAGCGCCTTGGCCTTGTCGGCCGACTTCGGGCTCATGGAGCAGGTGGGGCCGGCGCAGTAGAAGACGAGCAGGCGCGCCTTGTCGGTGGGCAGCTTGTCCTGGAGCTTGTCGAACGCCGGGAAGGGCAGGTTCTGGGCGGTGGGGATGAAGCCCTCCTGGAAGCGGGGCAGGGGCCGCGAGTCGATGAGGGTGTAGGCCCCCTTCTCCGGCCCCTGCGCCACCAGCTTCTCGAGCTCGGCGGTGGTGATGAGCATCTCGGCGGGGACCTTCATCGGCTGCTTGAGGCTCACCGCCGTGGCCACCTTCTTGCCGTCCTTCTCCTCGAAGGCGATGCGGATCTCGTGGCTCTTCTTCACCTGGCGCAGGTACTCGGCCGGTTCCTTGCGGGCGCCCTCGAGCACCTCGAGCCTGGCCGGGTCGAAGGCGACGATCTCGACGGCGTCGTCCATGCGGATCTGGATGGACCTCGACTTGAAGGCCGCGCTGTCGAAGTAGCCGCGCAGGCTGCCGGCCTGGGGCTGGTGGCAGTTGGTGCAGATCTTGGCGATGACGGGCTTCTCGGCGGCGGACGCGGCCGTGGCGGCCAGCGCCGCGGCGAGCGCGAGCGCCCCGGTTCCGATGCGGTTCATGGGTTCCCCCTCCTTGGCGGCTAGCAGCCTTCGGGCTTCGGCTTCTGGGGCTTCTTCGGCTCGGCCTTCGCCTTCTTCTCGCCCTTCTTCTCCTTGGCGGCCTCCTTCTTCTCCACCTTGGCGGCCTCCTTCCTGGCCTCCTCGGCCACGGCGGCGGTGGAGAAGGCGGTGGCGGCGACGATGGCGAGCAGACGCTTCGAGGACATGAGGTGTTGCCTCCTGGGATGGGCAGACGGGCGCCCGGTGAGAGCCACCGTGGGCCCGGATGGGTTCCCTCCCAGGCGCTCCTCTCCCCCTGGGCCGGCCGTTTCTGGCGGCCGGCCGTCGGAGGAGAGGCAGGGAGTATGACCGGTTGCGCCGCCGGGGCCTGCGCCGACGTGCCGCAGCGGCAACCGCGCCCGAGGGGCCGGCTAGCGCTTCTTCCGCCGGACGGGCCGGGCCTTCCGCGCCGGCTTCCGGGCGGGCTTGCGGGCCGGCTTCTTCGCGGCCTTCTTGCCCTTCACCGCCTTGCGGGCGGCGGCGCTGACCTTGCCGACCGCCTTCTTCGCCCGGGCCGCGGTCCGCTTGGCGCTCGCCTTGGCGGCGCGGACGCGGCGCTTCACCTGCCGCTTCACCGCGGCGGTCCCCTCCTGCACCGCCTCCTGCACGGCGGCGGCCTTCTCGGCCACCGCCTCCTGGGCGCGGGCCACCTCGGCCCTCACCTCGCCGGCCACCTGCCGCGCCTCGGCGGCGATGGTCTGGCCCATCTCCTTCACCTTCTCGGTGACCTGCTCCACCGTGCTCTGCTCGCCGGGACGATTCTCTTCGCTCATGACCGTTCTCCTGCCCGGCGCGCTGGGCCGGGGCCGCTCGCGGTGAAAGGCTTCCGCCTGTCAGCATGCTGGTTCGCGGCTCAGCGGTCGCTTGCCCATCTGGAGCGTGCGCTGGAAAAGGCCACTTTGGGGGGAGAGCGGCCGGCGCAGGCGCCTCGCTCAGCCGTGGCGCGGCTTGCCGTCGTGCGGCCCCTGCGGCCGCCGCGGGACCTCGTCCCACCAGGCGCTCCAGGGCATGTCGTCGCGGCGGCCGGGGCTGCGAGGTGCGCTAGCGCAGCCCGGCGTCCGGGTAGTACCTGGCCACGCAGTCCGGGCAGAGGCAGTGGCTGAAGGCCGCCCCGCTGTGGGCGCCGATGTACTCCTCCAGCACCTGCCAGCTGTCGCCGGCGTCGCGGATGCGCTTGCAGTGCATGCAGATGGGGAGGATGCCCTCCAGCTTGCGCACCTGGGCATCGGACCGCTCGAGGTCGAGCATCAGCCGCCGCTGCTGGAGCGACGGCAGGGCGAACAGCACCACCGCCCAGAAGACGATGGTCGCGAGGAGGAGCAGCGACTCCGCCTGGGTGCGCGCGAAGAGCTCGGGATCGGCGCCGCCCGCGGTCACAGCGGCGGCGACCACCAGGCGCGCGGCCTGGCACGCGGCGAGCGCGCCCAGCAGCGCCGCCAGGAAGCGAGCCGGCGCGCCGAAGGCGGCACCCAGCTTGCGCAGGCAGTGCCAGGAGGTGCGGGCCGCGAGCCAGGCGGTGCAGGCGCTGAAGAGGACCACCCGCGCGCCGACGCTGGGCCGCGCGAAGACGAAGTAGAGGAAGGCGCCACCCGCCGCCGCGAGCACCAGCGCCGAGCCCCGCCCCAGCGCGGGGCCGGACCCCGTGAAACGGTGCAGACCCACCAGCACCAGCGCAGAGGCGGCCACGTAGAGGCCTGACCCCCCGATGGCGGAGAGCGCCAGGGGGAGCACCGGCCGGGCGGCGATCAGCGGGGCACTCACGGTGCTGAGGATGGCCGCCAGGGCCCATTGGCGCAGGCCCGGGTAGGCCCGGCCCGCCTGCCAGGTGCCGACGAGGGAGACCGCGGCCAGGAGGTGGAAGGCGAACCCGACGACCAGCGCCGTCGACACGGAGATGGGCTGCATCACCCGCCATGATCGGACCTGGGTCGCCGGCCGCAAGGGGGGCGGCGCTCGCGCCCGCGGGGCGAGGGCCACCCCGCGGCCAAGGTCGCGGGATCCGGCGCAGAAGTCGCGGATGGGGGGGCCCGGTGGCCGGGGCCTGGTTCACGAAAGGTCACTGTCGGGGGCGTCGCGCGGGCTGGATCTCGGTTCGATGACGGGGCAGCGGCTTCCCTTCCTGGTGGCCCCGCCGGGGTTCGTGACCCCCTTCACCGGCGGAGGAGTACACTTCGCGTGCGATGCGTCGCCTCCCCTGGGCCCTGCTGGCGCTGAGCCTGGTCCTCAACGGATGGCTGCTCCTGCGCGGCAGCCCGCGAGGCGCGTTCGCCGGCGCACCGGGCGCGACGCAGCCCGCCGGGTCGGCTCCCGCCGCCACGCCCGGCGTCGCTCCCCGCCTCGACGCCAGCTCCAGCGGCCTGCCCGGCGGCACGGTCCCCGCGCCGCGACCCGCGGCCGGCGCGCCCGCGGGTCCCGAGGCCGCCCGGGTGGCGGCGCTCGAGGCGGAGGTGGCCCGGCTCGAGAAGGAGCACTTCCGGGCGCTGCCACTTCACGAGCGCTTCGAGAAGAGCACCGGGGGGCCAGAGGCCGAGGCGCGCATTCGGCAGGACCTCGAGCACGCCCTCCGCGCCGCCGACGTCCGCGCCTGGTCTCTGGCCTGCCGCGGGAGCGTCTGCCGGCTGGAGATCCTCACCAGCGACGACAGGTCCTGGCAGCAGCCCTTCCAGGGCGACGCCGACTTCAGGCGCTGGGTGCGAGGGCTCCAGCTCGCCGTGGGCACACCCAGGACCGACCCGCTGTCGGGCGAGACCTACGTGGAGAGCCAGATCCACCTCGAGGTCCGGGACGAGCCCGACGTGCTCTCCCCCGAGCTGTGGCGCCTCGTCCAGGCCTTCAAGTCCTCGTCGGCCCTGGCCGACTGCACCGGGGGCTACGCCGAGAAGGGCTCCTACCAGGCGCGCGTGGACCTCGGGACGCAGGGCATCGCGGTGGCGTCGGCGGGCTCGCTCGCCACCGGCGCCGCCGGCCGCTGCCTGGAGGACCGCCTGCGCGCCGCGGTGGCGCCGCTCGCCGGCGGGAGCGCGGCAGGCTGCACCGACTGCGGCGCCGTGGCCTTCGTCGAGCTGGTCTCGCCGCCGGCGCCCTGATCGCCTGGCGCCGCCCCGGCCCCGCGGCAATACTCGCCGCCTCGATGAGCGTCCTCCTCGCCGCGCTTTCGGCCCTCTGCTACGGCGTCGCCGACTTCTCGGGGGGCTACGCCGCGCGGCGCAGCCCGCTCGTGGCCGTGCTCGTCACCTCGCAGGCGGCAGGGGCCCTGCTGGCGCTCGCCTTCGTGCTGGCGAGCGGCGAGGCGCTGCCGGCAGGCCGCGATCTCGCCTGGGGCGCGGCGGCGGGCGTCGCCGGCGCGGGCGGGCTGGCGTTCCTGTACCGCGGCATCGCCGGCGGCCTCGTCGCCGTGGTCTCGCCGGCGGCGGCCCTCGTCGGCGCCGCCATCCCGGTGGCCTTCGGCATCCTCTCCGGCGAGCGGCCCAGCCCAGCGGCGCTGGCGGGCTCGGCCCTGTGCCTGCCGGCCATCCTCCTCCTCTCCTGGGAGCGGGGCGGCGTCGCCGACCGGCGCGCGCTGCGTTCCGCGCTCGCCCACGCGCTGCTGGCCGGCGCCTTCATCGGCCTCTTCTTCATCGCCCTGGCGCGCACCGCCTCCGGCTCCGGCCTCTGGCCGGTGCTCGCCGCCCGCGGCGCCTCGATCGCGCTCCTCGCCACCGCCGCCGCCCTGCGGCGCGAGCGGCTCCTGGTGACGCGGGCCGGGGCGCCACCCACGCTCGTGGCCGGCGTGGCCGACATGGCGGCCAACGTCTTCTTCCTCCTGGCGACGCGCGCCGGGCTGCTCTCCCTCGCCGTCCTCGTCGCCTCGCTCTACCCGGCGCCCACGGTGCTCCTGGCCCGGGTGTTCTTCCGCGAGCACCTCTCGCCGGTGCGCGCCCTCGGGCTGGCGCTCGCCGTCGCCGGCATCGCGCTCATCGGGCTGCGGTAGCGGGCTCAGGTCCCGAGCGGCTGCCAGTCGACGCCCGCCGGGAGGTTGGCCGCCACCACCGCCGGGTCGGGGCGGAAGGCGACCTCGGCGAGCAGCCGCGGGGCGGACACCCGGTCCATCCGGAAGGTCCGGGGCTCGCCGCGGTCGAGGTCGCGCGCCAGCAGGTACCAGGCCGGAGGCTGCACCAGCAGGCCGTGGGGCTCGATGCGACGCTCGCTCCGCCGGCCCGCGGCGTCGACGTAGGCGAAGGCCAGGCCGCGGCCGCCGAGGAAGGCGGCCTCGAACCGGGAGAGAAGCTCCGGGGGCGGCCGGCCGGTGGCGCCGCGGACCCGCTCGCTCGCGGGCGGCCCCACCACCACGCGGCGGCAGAGGGCGCGCAGGTCGCGCGCCCGCTCGCGCGGCAGGCTGGCGAGGAGCTTGGCGAGGCCGCGCCGGGCCGCGTCGCCCCAGGGCAGGTCGCTGGCGGCCCGGGAGAGGCGCGCGGCCAGCCAGAGCGAGACCACCTCGTCGAGGGCGAGGTGGACGGCGGTGACGCCGCGCTCCGCCTCGAGCCGAACGCCGCCGCCCGGTCCGGCCTCGCCGGTGACCGGCAGGCCGCGCGCCCGCAGCGTCGCGAGGTCGCGGAGGATGGTGCGGCGGCTCACGCCCAGCTCGTCCGCGAGCGCGCCCACGCCCACGGCGCCGCGGCCGCGGAGCAGCTCCAGGAGATCCATGACCCGATCGGTGCGCGGCATGGTGACAGTTTCCGTCACTGTCCAGCCTATCACCTCGCCTGCCGCGCCGGCGCGTCGCCGGGCGGAAACCAAGGAGCCCATCATGACCGCAGTCCCCGCCCCCGCCCCCTCCGCCGCCTGCGTCGAGGTGGCCACCTTCCGCGCCCGCCCCGGCCTCGCCCCCGAGGAGGTGACCCGCGCCCTCGCCGCCGCCTCGCGCTGGCTCGCCGGCCAGCCCGGCTTCCTCGGCCGCCGGCTCTTCCACGACCCGGCCGAGGAGACCTGGCTCGACCAGGTGGAGTGGCGCTCGGCCGACGACGCCGCCCGCGCCATGGCGGCCTACCCCGGCTCGCCGGTGGCGCCGGCGCTCGACCGGGTCGTCGACCCGGCCTCGTTCCGCTGTCTCCACGTTGCCCCGGTGTCGCTGCCGTCGGCGGAGTGAGCCCCCCCGGGGCCCGGGCGCACCCCGGGCACGCGCGGGAATCAGGAGGCCCGCCAGGTTCGTCGATCTGGCGGGCCGATGTGCGAGCACCTGGCCGAGCGTTCGGGGGCGGCCATCTCAGTACGTCTCCGACCAGGTGATCTCGATCCCCGCCGCGCGCCCGTTCCTCTCCACGACCCGAATCGCGTGGCCACTCGTGAAGTAGGGGTGGCCCTGGGCCCGGAACCGGACGACCTCCTCGTCGGTCATTCGCGTGGGCGTCATGCAGACGCGCTCGTACCAGTTGGTCCCGGACCTGGACGCAGGCCCGACCTTGGCCTCGACCTCCGAGCGAGCAAGGCCCAGCCTGACTCCGCTCGCGGTGGCCACCCGGCGATGCACTCGCGTGGACTTCGGACACGATCCTCGCAGGCCGAAGGGCATGTCCGGGCCGACGATCCTCAGGAGTCCGTGAACCTCTCCTGCGCCGATGACCAGAACCGTGCCATCCCCGTTGGCTGCCTCCCAGCAGCGCCAGCGGAGGGACTCCCCTGCGTCGCCCTGGCGGTGAAGCGGCGACGGCCCGAGAGAGCGCTCCGCCGTCTCCACCAGTGTGTGCTCGACTCGTAGCCCAAGCACCCTCCGGGAGGCATCGCCGATCGGTTTCTCGCAGCGTACCTCGGCCTCGTCGTGGCGCATGGGCTCGCACCATGATGGGAGGTAGGGCGAGTCGGGCTCCCCGAGCGCCTGCGGCTCTTCTACTTGCTCCTCCGGTTCGTCGTACTCGGCCGTGAAGTCGAAGCGCGCCCGGGGCAGAAGTCGCACCATTGCCTCCCGGTCGCGCTGGCTCAGTCGGTTGTTGCCGAGGCGATACAGGGCCGTCCCGACCCTCGCCTTCGCAAAGGCCGGGGGCAGGGAGTGGACTCCGTTCCACCGGAAGCCGATCACCCCCAGGTGCTCGAGCTTCGCGAGCCACCCGGGGAGGTGTGTGACCTCGTTCCACGATAGGTCGAGCTCCCGCAGCTTCGTGAGCCGGCCAACGAACTCTGGCACCGCTTTGAGGTGGCAGCGCCAGAGGCGCAGCTCCTCGAGGTTGCGGAGCTCGCCGAGGAACGCCGGTAGCTCGTAACCAGCCTCGAAGGCGTCGTCGATCTCGAGGACTCGCAGCCTGCGCAGCCTCGCGAGGCTCGCCGGCAGCGTCGTGCGAATGTCACAGTCCTGGCGACCAGGGGAGCCGATGCGCAGGACCTCCAGTGCGGTGAGGTCGCCGAGGTTGTCGGGGAGCGGCACGGCCGAGATCCTGTCTCCCTTGCAGCTGGCCTCGATGTTGAGCTCCCGCAGGCCAGCCAGACTGGGGAGCCGCGAGCGCAGGTCGTCGATGTCGTCGATCGAGACCGTGAGTGTGCTGGTCTGGTCCGGAGGAGCCCCCTCGAGGGCATCTCCCGTTGTTCCCGAAGCTGCCAGCAGCGCGGCAATGACCGGTCTCAGCCTCGACATCCTCGACTCCCCTGGTGCGCTTTCCCGGGAGTGTATCTCGGCCGTAGCAGGGATGGTCATCGCCCACGAAGGAGCGGTTCGTCACCCTCCACTCGGCTGGGCGCTTCGAACGGCTGACCCCGCGAGCGCGCCGGACCATTACCCCTTCGCGCCCGGGTCACGTTGACTTCGCGGCTACGGCACGCGGGACGTCGAGGTGCAGCCGCCCGCGAGCGAGGCACACGTTCCTCGAGGAGGAAGCGCTGACCGGATCCCGCCTGGGGCGGAGCCAGCATCCTCACCGGTCGTGGAGATAGCATTCCGGTCCATGGGTTTCGTGGCCTTCGTCCCGGTCGTTGCGCTCGCCCTTTCGCAGACCCCGTCCGATGTTAGTGCGTACTTCGGCGGTCGGGTGCCGGAGTTCTACGCCGAGTGGTACGCGAAGGCGCTGAGGCGAATGGGAGAGGCGTCGCTTGCCCGTGCACCGACTACTGCCAAGGTCTATCGGCTCACCATCCTGCCGACGTGGGGGCACCCTGTCTCCGTCCGGCTCCATGCCGAGACCGGATCGGAGGCCATCGAGGCAAAGCGGCTCGACGGGTTAGGCGGCTACGAGCCGGGTCGGCTCGCGGAGCAGGGCTCGCTACAGCTGAGCGCCGACCAGATGAACCAGTTCCGGTCTCTGTACGGGAAGCTCGGTTTCTGGCAGATGGCCTTTGGCGATCCGGGCCGGGGCTACGATGGGTCCGAATGGATCCTGGAGGCGGCCGAGCTGGGCAAGTATCACGTGGTCGCAAGGTGGTCGCCGAGTTCCGAGACGGACAGGCGTGGGCTGCGAGCGTTCGTCGGTCTGTGCGAATGGCTGTTCCGCGCCAGCCCGCTGGCCAACGATCTCCGAAACAAGGGCACCGCGGAGATTCTGAAGCGACCACGATAGCCCTTCGTCCCGGGGGCCCCGGTTGCCTTTCCCGCTCGCCTCCCTTGGCTCTTCCGCTCGCCCCATCTCGGACGCAAGCCCGCGAGGCGACGCGGCTCGTTCCCGCCGCAACTCGGCGGCCGTCGCGCCCGCGTCCCCCCGAAGGTCATTGGCCCCCCAGGCTTTGCAGCCTGGAGGGCCGGTGTACGAGCGAGTTGGAGTGGTGCCCGGGGCCGGAATCGAACCAGCGACACGGGGATCTTCAGGCCGCGCTACGCGCTGGCCCAGGCTACGGGATCCGCTGGAGAAACGTCGGACGCGGATGGGCGCTGTAGCAGAATTGCAGGAGCCGGCGCAGCTCACCCTTCGCTTCGACCCCGAGTGACAGGGTCGCGTGCTGGGATCCGACCCCGTGGACCGCTACGAGCTGGAGTTCTACGAGGACGCGAACGGCGACCAGCCTGTGCTGCGGTGGCTCCGTGAGGAGCTGTCACCGGCGAAGCGGCGGGCACTCGGGCACGCGATGGGCGAGATCCTGCAGGAGCTCGGCGTCGGAGTCTGCGGCACCGAGTTCGGCAAGCAGCTCGGCGGCGGCCTGTTCGAGTTCCGGCTTCGGCGGGACCTCAGCGAGATCGCACCTGTCGTGGCGGCCGAGGCCGGCAAGATCCTGCTCCGCGTCTTCTGCCACGCTCATGGCGACAAGCTTGTCCTGCTCGTGGGCGGCTACGACAAGGGTGAGCACCCCTCGCCCCGGCGCCAGAACGCCGAGATCGAGCTCGCTCGCGCCCGGCTCGGCGACTGGCGCCTGAGGCAGGCGGGGACCAGGCGACGCCGTTGACACCTGATGTGATAGAGCACATATTCTAGTCGTCGAACACCGCAGGGAGACGCAGCATGAGCCGGAAGTTCAGCGATTTCATGAAGGAGCTCGAGGCGGAGACCCGCCGCCAGGGACCCAAGGCCGTCGCCGAGGCGGAAGCCTTCAAGGCGCACTTCAAGCTGGCCGCGGAGCTCATCCTCCTCCGCAAGAAGCGCGGGCTCACCCAGCGGCAGCTCTCGGCGAAGTCCGGCGTCCAGCAGGCCGAGATCAGCCGGATCGAGGGCGGCCGGGCCAACCCGACGCTCGAGACCATCAGCGTCCTGGCGCGGTCGCTCGGCGGTGAGCTCAAGTTGACGGCGGCGGCGAGCGGGCGGCGGAAGGCAGCACCCCGGACGGCGGCGCGGCAGGCGCGTCGGTAAGGGCCCCGTGGCTGCCGGCTGTGCTGCCTGCGGGGGCGACAGGGTAGACGCGGAAGGGCGAGCTGCGGAGGAGGCGCATGGTCAGCGCGACCTCCCCGCGCCTGGCGCAAGGAGTCGGCGGAACAAAGCGATGTACGGCTCGGTGGAGGCATGGCGAGACATCGCTCTTGGCTCCCCTGTGGCGGTTCGATAGTGGCTGTCCCTTCCAGGGACGCTAGCACTGATCGTGCGGTACCCTCTAGACTCCGGCGGGATGGCGCAGATCGCGCACACACGGGCCTCGGCTGTTTCCAGGGGCGCACTCCTGGCGGTCCTCGCTTCCTTCTACATCTTGAGCCTCGCGGCGGCCTGGTTGTCTGCATTGGGGGACCCTAGCCGTGGACCCGGTCCGCTCACGGGGTCGGACCTGCCGAATCTCTTGCTGTTCCGGATACCAGGGGCCCCCCTTGCTCGGTCCCTCGCGTGGCCTGGCCTGCTGTACGTGGTCGGCGCCGCCATGGCCGGCGCGCTGGCCGGCTACTTCGCGTGGCGCCTGCGGGGGACCATCAGGAGGCGAGTCGCAGTTCTGCTCGCTCTCTCACCTCTGGGCCCCTGGTTGCTCGCTGCCACGGTCCTGGCTGTGCCGCCCCTGTCGGACCTTCACCTGCGGGACCTCGGAAGTGCGAAGACACTGGGATTCGCGGCGGTCATGCCAGTGGCGTCACTTCTACTCTCACTGCCAGTCGTCCTTCTGCTCGCCCCCCTTGTCGCTCCGCCGGTCATCGTCGGCCACTTGATCCTGGAAGGCTGGACTCGCCCACCTGAGCTCCTCCAGGACGGGTTCGCGCGACCGGCGGTCCGGACGGCGGCCCTCCAGGTGCTCCTCTGCCTCACTGCGGCACTGGCCACCTTTGCGCTACTCCGCGGCGCGGGCTGATTCGGAGCAAGCAGGGTGATCGCACGCCTTCGCGGGAATGGGCCCGCTGCTCCGCGCGGACCAAGCACTCACTCTGCCGCGCCGGACATGGAAGCCGCGCGCACTGGCGTTGTGACAGTCCGTGAACGAGTTCATGCCTGCCGGGGTGCCCTGTCAGATGGACAGGATCGAGGATCACCCGGCTGACAGGTTTGGGACGCGCTTCGCTCGCGCAAGCCCGCGAGGCGACGCGGCTCGTTCCCGCCGCAGCTTCGGCGGCCGTCGCGCCCGCGTCCCCCCGAAAGTCATTGGCCCCCCAGGCTTTGCAGCCTGGAGGGCCGGTGTACGAGCGAGTTGGAGTGGTGCCCGGGGCCGGAATCGAACCAGCGACACGGGGATTTTCAGTCCCCTGCTCTACCGACTGAGCTACCCGGGCGAACCGTCCCGCGGCCGACCGGCGCCGCGAGGGGGGCTGTTTTACGATCGGCCGGGTCGGGATGCAACCCCGGCGAGGCCGCGCCTAGAATCCGAGCCCCAGGGTGGCCATGGGGCCGTTGGCGTAGTGGCGCGGGCCGTTGCCCTTCTCCCGCTCGCCCATGGTGTCCACGAACCAGGCGAGCTCGAGCCGCACGTGCGGCGACCAGTGGCGGCTGGCCAGGAGGCCCACGGCGCCGTGGAGCGAGAGGCCGAAGGCCCCCTCGCCGCCGTTCTTGGTGTAGGCGAGCCGCGCGCCGCCGCCCAGGTACACCGAGTGGTTGGCCTGGGGCAGTGCCGCCCAGTAGACGCCGAGCCCGCCGGCGAGGCGGAAGGCCTTGTCGCCGCCCCAGGCGTCGGCGGACACGTCGGCGAGGAGCGAGCGCTGGTCGAAGAGCGCGTAGGCGCCGCCGCCCACCGCGGTGGCCGAGCCGGCGGGAGCGCCGTAGGCCAGCAGACCGCCGAGCCGGACGCCATAGGCCACGGGCGCCTGGTAGCGCCCCTCGGGTTCGGCGGCCCGCGCCGGGCGGGCCTGGGCGAGCGAGAGCATGGGGGCGAGGAGCAGGGCGATGACGGCGCGGCGCATGGACGACCTCCGCGGCCATGATATCGGGCGATGGCGAGCGGGCCAGCTTTCGGCCGCGGGCCGAACCGGCCCTGCGCACGCCTCCCTACCCGCTGCCGGTGCCGGAGCGCCTGGGCGGCGCCGCCGCGGGCGCGGGCGCGCCCGGCCTGGGCTGCCCGGCCGCCTGGGCCTCGCCCAGGTTGCGGCGGAGCAGCTCGTTCTCGTAGGCCATGCCCACCTGCGAGGTGGCCAGCTCCAGGAACTCCAGGTCGTCGACCGGCCGGGCCTTGCGCCCGTTGTCGGCGTAGACGGTGGCGATGACCCGCTTGCCGCCCAGCACCGGGAAGATGGCGCACTCGCCCGAGGCCGGCGCCCCCACCAGCGCAGCCAGGGTCTCCGGCAGCCCGGCCTGGTCGAAGCGCAGGGTGCGGGAGCGGCCGTCGCGCACGCTCTCGGCCAGGGGGCCTGCCACGTCGAGGTCGAGCCGCAGCCCCTGGCTGCGCTCGGCGAGCGAGCGGCCGTCGGCGCTGTGGCCGAAGGCGCCGAGCGCCATCAGGTCCTGCTTGCGGACCACGAAGAGCACGGCCCGCTCCACCGACTCGGAGATGATGTTCATGAGGTTGAGCGAGACGGTGGCGGTCACCAGCCCGGAGCGGAACTCGCCCAGCAGGCGGCGCAGCTTGGCGAAGCCAGCCCGCAGGCCGTCGCGCACCGCCTGGTCGGTGTAGCTGTCGTGGCGGTGGCGCACCACGCTGCGGAAGCAGGCGGCGATGGCGGCGGCGTCGCGCGGCACCACCGCCACGGCGCCGGCCTCGTAGGCCCGGGTGGCGGCCTCGGCCCCGGCGAGCGCGATGGCCACCGCGTGGGGCCGGGTGCGGCGCAGGGTGTGGAGCACGTCCTGCGAGGTGCCGCCCGCGGCCAGGTCCACCAGCACCACCGGGGCGGGCTCGCCCGGCAGCGGGTTGCCGGCGTCGCGCGCCGTGACCCGCACCACCGCGCTGCGCTGCGGCGCCAGCAGCCGCTCGATCTCCTCGGCCAGGCCCTGGTCCTCGGTGAGGATCTGGAGCCGCGGCGGCGTGGGGCCCGGGGCGGCGGCGGTCGCCGGGACCGGCCGGGCGGGCGGGGCCGCGGCGGGCTCGGAAGGGGGCGCGGCCGCGGGGCCGATCGGCGGCGACGACGGGGCCAGGCCGGCCTGCCTCCCGGGCGCAGCGGCGCCAGGCTCCACCGGCCTGCCGTTGCGCTCGTCGAAGATGCGCGCCGCCTCCAGGAGCACCATCTGCGTGTTGATGTGGATGTCGGGGAGGATGTCGCCGGGCGAGATGGCGAGGTCGTCCACCGGCTTCAGGTCGTCGAGCACGAACTCGAAGGTGCCGCTCGACCAGGTGACCACGTCGTAGATGGCCTGCTCGACGTGCCGCTCGGCCACCTCCTTGAGCCGCTCCTGCGAGACCGCGCCCATCTGCACCAGCAGGAGCCCCAGCGGCGGCGGCGCCTGCATCCTCTTCTGCTGGCGCACCGCCGCCTCGAGCTGGGCCTGGGAGATGGCCCCCACCTGCACCAGGCGCTCGCCGAGCCGCGGCGAGCCGGGGCCGCGGGCGCTGATGATCCGCCCGCGGTGGAAGCCGATCTCGGCCTTGCCCGCCTCGGAGGCGAGCGCCAGCGTGCCCGAGCGGCCGCCCAGGTGCACGAACTGGAGGACGTCGGCCACCGAGACGTCCTGGAGGCTGCCCGCCAGGCTCACCGCCGCTCCTCCTTCCCGCGCCGCGACGCCATGATCATCTCCGGGCCAGCTTCACCAAGCTCTCCAGGGTGCGGATCTTCCTGTCGGCCGAGGCGTGGACCTGGGCCGCGAACAGCGCCGACGCGGCGTGGGCCGCCAGGAGGTCGAGCAGGTCGCGGTCCTCCGCCTCCAGCTCCTCCTTGTGGGCCAGGAGCTTGAGGATGACCAGCACGCCCACCGCCGCGTCCTGCACCACCAGCGGCACCGCCGCCAGGGCCTGGGAGCCGTGCATGGGCCCCACCCGCAGGCGGCCGTCGGCCAGGGTGGCGTCGACCATGGGGTCGCCGCCGGTGTAGCGCCCGTTGGCGAAGAGGCCGCTCCGGTCGGCGTCGAGGTCCTCGGCCAGCGCCACCTCGCAGGTGGCGCCCTGGTCCACCCGCAGGAGCAGCACGAAGCGCTCGGCTCCCAGGAGGTTGATGGCGATCTCGGCGATGGTGGCCCTCACCTCGGCGGGGTCGAGGGTGGAGTGGAGCTGGTAGGTGGCCACGTACAGGTTCATGAGCCGCGACGACTGGCGCTCGGCCGCCACCAGCCGGGAGGTGAGCTCGCCGGAGTCGGCCTCCACCTCGCCGAGCCGGCGCTCCAGCTCGCTGAGCCGCTGCTCCACCGTGGCGGCCCGCGACGAGGCCGCGGAGAGGCTGTCGGCCACCATGCGCACCAGGTCCCCGGCGTCGCCCAGCGCCGCCCGCAGCCCCACCGTGGGCGCGGCCGGCTCCGGCGGCGCGGCCGGCGCGGCGCGCTGCTCGCTGTGGGTCCCGGGCTTCCGCGGCTCCATGCTCGCCTCTCCTCGCCTACAGGGTGCGCTTCAGGATGGCCCCGGCGATGCGGGGCATGGGCAGCACCTCGTCCACGGCGCCGCGCTGGATGGCCTCCTTGGGCATGCCGAAGACCACCGAGGTGGCCTCGTCCTGGGCCATGGTGTGGGCGCCGGCCTGCTTCATCTCCAGGAGCCCGGCCGCCCCGTCGTCGCCCATGCCGGTGAGGATCACCCCCACGGCGTTGGGGCCGGCGGCCTGGGCCACCGAGCGGAAGAGCACGTCGACGCTGGGCCGGTGGCGGCTCACCGGCGGCCCGTCGAGCAGCTCCACGAAGTAGTGGGCCCCGCTGCGGCGCACCGCCAGGTGCCGGTTGCCGGGGGCGATGAGGGCTCGCCCCGAGGCCAGCCGGTCGTCGGCGGCCGCCTCCTTCACCTCGATCTTGCAGGTGAGGGAGAGCCGCGAGGCGAAGGCGGCGGTGAAGACCTCGGGCATGTGCTGGACGATGGCCAGGCCGGGGGCGTCGGGCGGCATGGCCTCGAGCAGCTCGCGCAGCGCCTCGGTGCCGCCTGTCGAGGCGCCCACCGCCACCACCTTGCTGCTGGTGGCCCGCAGCGCCGGCCGGCGCGGCGCCGGCAGCACCGCGTCGGCGGTCAGCTTCTTCTCGGCGCTCACCGGCCGCTGCACCCGGGCCCGGGCCGCGCCCCGCACCGCCTCGGCCAGCCGCTCGGCCGACTCCTGCAGGAAGCCCTTCACGCCCAGGCTGGGCTTGGCGATGATCTCGACCGCCCCCTCCTCCAGCGCCTGCAGCGCCGCCTCGGTGCCGGGGCCGGCCAGGCCGGAGCAGATCACCACCGGGATGGGATCGTCGCTGGCCATGATGCGGCGCAGGAAGGTGAGCCCGTCCATCCGCGGCATCTCCAGGTCGAGCACCAGCACGTCGGGCCGCTCGCCGCGCATCTTGTCCATGGCGATGAGCGGGTCGGAGGCGGTGCTCACCGCCATGCCGGACCTGCCGAGGATCTGGGAGAGGGCCTGGCGCACCACCGCCGAGTCGTCGACCACCAGCACCCGGGGCGGGGCGCGGCGCGAGGCGGAGCCGGCCAGGGGCAGGGTCACGATCCGCCTCCCGGCGCGCGGGCGTAGACCGTGGGGAACACCGGCACGAGGCCGGTGCCGCGCCCGCCCAGGCTCTCGGCGTGGCCCAGGAAGAGGTAGCCGCCGGGCGAGAGGTGCCCGCGCAGCCGCTCCACCACCGCCGCCTTGGTGGGAGCGTCGAAGTAGATGAGGACATTGCGGCAGAAGATGGCGTCGAAGCTCCCCGCCACCGGGTAGATGGCGTCGTTGAGGTTGAGGCGGGAGAAGCGCACCAGCTCGCGGAGCTCGGGCCCGGCCTTCATCCGCCCCTCCTGGCTGCCGGTGCCGCGGAGCATGAAGGCCCGCAGGTCGGCGAGGGGGATCTCGGACTGCTTGGCGATGGGCCAGGTGGCCTGGCGGGCCCGCTCCAGCACGCGGGTGGAGAGGTCGGTGGCCAGCACCTCCAGCTCCCACCCGCTGCCGGGCGGGAAGGCGCGCAGCAGCGCCATGGCCAGGCTGTAGGGCTCCTCGCCGGTGGAGCAGGCGGCGCTCCAGAGGCGGACCCGGCGGGGGCGGCGCCCGGCCTCGCCCTCCGCGCGCCAGGCCGGGAAGAGGTGCTGGTCGAGGATCTCGAAGTGGCGCGGCTCGCGGAAGAAGTGGGTCTCGTTGGTGGTGATGCAGTCGAGCATGTGGACCCGCTCGGCCAGGTCTCGCTCCACCACCTCGGCGTAGCTCCCCAGCGTGCCCAGGCCCAGCTCGCGGACGCGCCGGGCCAGCCGCCCGCAGAGCAGGGCCTTCTTGGCCGGCGAGAGCCAGATGCCGGCCTCCCGGTGCACCAGGGCCTGGAAGCGCGCGAACTCGCCGTCGCTGACGCCGGCCGGGGCCGGCGCGGGGCTGCGGGCGGTGGCGGCGCGCGGGCTCATGGCGCCGGGGGGGCCTCGGCGGGCGGCTCGAGCTCGAGGGCGGCGGCCCGGGGATCGGCGGGCGGCTCGGCGGCGGCGAGGAGCTCGCGCTCCCCGGCGGAGAGGACCCGCGCCAGGTCGAGGAGGAGCACGAACCCCCTGCCCACCTTGCCCATGCCCACCAGGAAGTCGGCCCGGATGCGGGTGCCGAAGGGCGGGGGCGGCTCCACGTCGCCGGGCGCCAGCTCCAGCACCTCGCTGACGGCGTCGGCGATGATGCCCATCACCGTGGACTGCCCGTCGATGGCCCCCTCGACCACCAGGATGCAGGTGCGCTTGGTGACGGCGGTGGCGGGCAGGCCGAACTTGACGGCCAGGTCCAGCACCGGCACCACGCTGCCCCGCAGGTTGATGACCCCGCGCACCGAGGGCGGCATCGAAGGGACGCGGGTGATGGTCTCGTACTGCAGGATCTCCTTCACCTGCAGGATGCCCAGGCCGTAGTCGGAGCCGGCCAGGGAGAAGGAGAGGTACTGGCGCTTCTCCAGGGTCTCGGAGGAACTCATGGCGGCTCCTCCGCTAGAAGCGACGGAACTCCGCGTCGACGCCGTGCCCGTTGGGCCGGGCCGCGGCCGGGCGCGGCGGCGCGGCGTGGAGCGCGGGCGGGGCGTGGGGCGCGGCGGCGACCGCGGGCGGCTGGAAGGGCGTGGTGCGCTGGGCGGTGGCGCCGGCGTGGTGCCCCTCGCGCACCTGGAAGAAGGCCATGAGCTGCTGCAGCGACTCGGCCTGCGAGCTCATCTCCTCGGCGGTGGAGGCCAGCTCCTCGGCGGCGGAGGCGTTGCGCTGCGTGACCTGGTCCACCTGGGCCATGGCCTTGTTGATCTGGGCCACGCCGCTCGACTGCTCCTGGCTGGCGGCGGCCACCTCCTGGACGAGGTCGGCCGACTTCTTGATGGCCGGCACCAGCTCGGCGATGAGCGTGCCCGAGCGCTCGGCCACCTTGACGCTGGAGACCGCCAGGCCGCTGATCTCGCCGGCCGCCTTCTGGGCGCGCTCGGCGAGCTTGCGCACCTCGGTGGCCACCACCGCGAAGCCCTTGCCGTGCTCGCCGGCGCGGGCCGCCTCGATGGCCGCGTTCAGGGCCAGGAGGTTGGTCTGGTAGGCCATCTCCTCGATGATGGAGATCTTCTCGGCGATGGAGCGCATGGCCTCGACGGTCTCCCGCACCGCGCGGGCGCTCTCCTCGGCGTCCTGGGTGCCCTTGCTGGCCATCTGCTCGCTCTGGCGGCTGTTCTGGGCGTTCTGGGTGATGGAGGCGCTCATCTGCTCCAGGCTGGAGGTGGTCTCCTCCACCGAGGCGGCCTGCTCGCCGGTGCCCTGCGACATGCTCTGGGAGGTGGAAGAGACCTGGCCCGCGGCCGAGGCCAGGGCGTCGGCGCCGCTGCGCACCTCGCCGATGACCTGCGAGAGCTTGCCGATCATGTCGCGCAGCGCCACCTGGAGGCGGCCCACCTCGTCGCGGCGGTCGGCCTCGGGGGTGATGCGCAGCTCGCCGCCGGCCACCTGCTCCAGCACCCGCACCACCTTCTCGATGGGGGCGGTGACACTCCGGGTGATGACGATGCTCACCACCACGCCCAGCAGGATGGCCAGGAGCACGATGGCCACCACCGTGGAGCGGGTCCGGTCCACGGCGTCGTTGATGACGTCGGCCTGCTTGGCCATGGCCTCGGCGTGGTGCAGGGCCAGCTGATCGACCGAGTCGGCCAGGGCGCGGATGGGCCCCTTGACCGCGTTCATCTCGTGGTTGGCCTGCTGCGGGGTCTGCACCTTGCGGTCGCGGATCAGGTCCACCACCTTGAGGAAGCCGGCGCCGTAGAGCTCGAGCTCGCGGGTGGCGGTGTCGATGGCCTTCCTGTCCTGCTCCTGGTCGGCCAGCTTCATCATGTCGCGCAGGTTGGTCGCCAGGCCCTCGCGCTCGACCTTCCAGGCCCGCTCGTACTCGCGCTCCTTCTCCTCGTCGCCGATGTTGAGGAAGTAGTCCTTCTCGTAGCGGCGCAGGCTGAGGACGTGGGCCTCGGCGTCGTCGGCGAACCGGGTCATCTTGGCGTCGCCGGCCAGCATGGCGTGGGTGACGTGGGCCACCTGCTGCATCCCCCAGTAGCCGGCCGCGGCCACCGCGCCCACCAGCAGCAGCATGAGGAAGAAAGCGACACCGAGCCGCACGCCGATCCGCAGGTTCTTCATGGTTCGTCTCCCATCATGGGTGCTGCTTCGCTCCGGCCGGTGCCCGCGGCCTTCCGCAGGACCTCCCGCAGCAGTCCGGCGACGTCGAGGATCAGGGCCACCCGGCCGTCTCCGAGGATCGAGGAGCCCGAGACGCCCGGGACCCCCTGGAACATCCGGCCCAGCGGCTTCACCACCGTCTGGCTCTCGCCCAGCAGGGCGTCGACGCACAGGCCGGCGCGGGCCTCGCCCTGGCGCACCACCACCACGTTCTCGCGGCGGGGCGGCTCGCCCGCGAGCCCGAAGTGGCTGCGCAGGCGCAGGTAGGGCAGCGGCTGGCCGCGCAGGTCGAGGACGCCGGTGCCCTCGCTCCCCCGCTCGCGGGCCGGGAGCTCCAGGCACTCGACCACCGCGTCGAGCGGCAGCACGTAGGTCTCGCCGGCCACCGCCACCCGGAAGCCCTGGATGATGGCCAGGGTGAGGGGCAGCCGCAGGGTCACGGTGGTGCCGCGGCCCGGGGTGCTCTCCAGCGAGGCGGTGCCCCGCAGGGCCTCGACGTTGCGGCGCACCACGTCCATGCCCACGCCGCGGCCGGAGATGGCGGTGACCTCGCCCTTGGTGCTGAGGCCGGGCTCGAAGACCAGCTCGTGGGCGCGGGCCTCGGCGGCGCCGCCTGGCGAGAGCCCCATGGCCTGCGCCCGGGCGGCGATGCGCCCGCGGTCGAGGCCGCGGCCGTCGTCCTCGACCTGGATGACGATGCCGCCGGTGTCGCGGTAGCCGCGCAGCACCACCCGCCCGCAGGGCTCCTTGCCGCCGGCGGCGCGCGCCTCGGGCGCCTCGATGCCGTGGTCCACGGCGTTGCGCACCAGGTGGGTGAGCGGGTCGCGGACCAGCTCGACCACCGCGGTGTCCACCTCGACGTCGGCCCCCTCCATCGCCAGCCGTACCTGGCGGCCGGTGGCCGCGGCCACGTCGCGGGCGGTGCGCTGCTGCTGCTGGAACACCGGCCCGAGCGGCACCATCCGGGCCTTCATGATCAGCTCCTGCAGGTCCTGGAAGAGTCTGTCGCTCTCGCGGTGAGCCTCCAGCAGCGCCTCGGGACCGGCGTGGGCGCCGCGCTCCAGCAGGTCGGCCAGGCGGCCGCGGGAGATGGCGATCTCCCCGGCCAGGTCCATCATCCTGTCGAGCCGCTCCACCGCCACCCGCAGCGTGCGGGCCCGGGCCTGGGATGGGCGCGGGGCGGCCGGGCGCTGCTCCGGCGCCAGGCGGGCCGGGGCGCGGCCCGAGAGGGCGGCCAGGCGGGCCCGCAGGGCCTCGCGCGCCTCGGCGTCGTCGCGGCCGGCGGCGGCGGCGGGGATGGCCTGGCGCAGGTGGTCGACCGCCTGGAGCAGCAGGGTGACGACCTCCGGGGTGGGGCGCGCCGCGCCGGAGCGGAGCCCGTCCAGCAGGCTCTCCAGGTCGTGGGCCAGGTCGCGCGGCCCCTCGAAGCCCACGGTGGCCGCCCCGCCCTTCAGCGTGTGGGCGGCGCGGAAGACGGCGTGGAGCCGCTCGGGATCGGCGGGCGCCTCCTCCAGCGCCAGCAGGTTGCCCTCCATCTCGTCGAGGAGGTCCCGCGCCTCGGCGGTGAAGGTGGCGATGAGCGCCTCGCGATCGAGCTCCAGCTCGTCCATGTCAGAGCGTCCGCATCCAGGCGGTGCCGTCGTCGGTGAAGAAGACGACCTTGCGGCCGCGGTTGCCGCCGACGTCGCCGTCCACCATCGGGATGCCGAGGTCGAGGAGCGCGCCCAGCGCCAGGCGGGCGTTCTCCTCGCCCAGGTGGAGCTTGCTGCTCGGCCGGGTGGTGCCCAGCACCGCCGCGCCGCCGAACACCTTGGCTCGCAGCGAGCCGAGGCTGGCGCCCAGGCGGGTCACCGCCTCCACCAGCTCCTCCATGGCCACGTTGCCGAAGCGGGCCGAGCGCTCCCGGTTCACCGGGTTGGGCAGGAGGAAGTGGTTCATGCCGCCCACCCGGGCCCTGGGGTCGTAGAGGCAGACCGAGACGCAGGAGCCCAGCACCGTGGTGATGGCGGTGGGCTCGCTGGCCGAGTGGACGTTGCCGGGCTGGAGGTAGATGGAGGCGCGGCCATGGGCGTGCGGGGCTCCCGGGAGGGGTCGGTCGGCGTCACCCGGTGCCATGCCGGCTCTCCTCGGCCGCCGCGGCGCGGAGGGCCAGCGCCCCGTGCACCTGGAGCAGCTCCAGCACCTCCAGGTCCTGGGGGCCGAGCGCCGCCTTCTGCGGCAGCAGGCCGAAGAGCAGCAGCAGGCCGGCCGGCTGGCCGTGGGCCCGCAGCGGCACGCAGGCCAGCGCGCCCGGCAGCGCCCGCTCCGAGCCCTCGCCGGCCAGGATCTCGCCGCGCTCCAGGGCCGCCGCCAGCGCCCGGCCGTCGAGGCCGCCCACCCGCCCCTCCTCGCCCATGCCCGCCGCCAGCTCCAGGCCTCCGCCCGGGCCGGGGGCCAGCACCGCCATCTGCTCCGAGCCCACGATGTTGACCACGATGTCCTGGATGGCCTCCACCACCGCGGCCCGGTCCTCGGCCTCGTGCAGGCGGCGCAGGGCCACGTGCAGGCCGATGGCGTGGGCGATGTGCTCCTGGAGCCCGACCAGCTCGTCGGAGGCGCTCTGCCGGAGCCGCTCGATCTCCTGGAGGCGGCTGCGCAGGCGGCCCTCCTCCTCGCGCAGGCTCGCGAGCTCGGCCCGCACCGTCGCCGGGACCTCGCCGGGCGGGGGCGGATCGGCGAGGCCTGCGGCGGCGCGGTGGGCGTCGAGCCGCTCGCGGTCGGCCTTGAGGAGCTCGATCATCTCGGAGAGCCTGTTGCTCACCTGCTTCAGGCTCGCGGCGCGCCCGGAGAGCTGCTCCGCGCCTGGTTCGGGGATGGTGGGGGAGCCGGCCATGGCGGACCTCAGGCTCCCAGGTAGGTGCGGATCTTGGAGAGGAGCTCGACGCCGTCGATGGGCTTGGTGATGTAGTCGCTGCAACCGGCGGCGTAGCCCTGCTCGACGTTCACCGGCTCGCCCCGGGTGGTGACCATGATCACCGGGGTGGCCCGCAGCGCCTCCTCCTGGCGGATGCGGCGCAGGGCCTCGAAGCCGTCCATGCGCGGCATGACGACGTCCAGGAGGATCAGGTCCGGCCGCTCCGCCTGGGCCTTGGCCAGGCCCTCGCTGCCGTCCTTGGCCACCACCAGGTCGTAGGGCTGCTTGCCCAGCAGCATCTTCTCCATCATCAGGACGGTGGCGGAGTCGTCGACGAGCAGGATCTTCTTGCGGGCCATCGGGACCTCTTCGGGGCGGATGGGCGGCCGCGGCGTGCGTCCGGGCGGCGAGCTCCTGTTCGTGCGGTGCAAGTGACGCGCCTCGTGCCGGTGACGCACGGATCGCAGACGCTCCGCCCGCTTCCCGGGCGTCGTTCACCTGCAGTGGATGGAGTCCAGGGGACTCCGGGTGCGCCGGTGGAGTCACCGGCGCATCGCTTCGCCGGTTCTGCGCGTGTGGAGAGGGCGGGATACCGGCGCGCGAGAACCACTGCGCGTCAGGGCGCAGGGGGCGTTCCGCTCAGCTCTTCGGGACCGCCTTGAGGAGCGCCTTGCCGCCCTGGATGACCACCTTGAACTCGACCGACCTGGCCCGGTAGCGGGTGAGCAGCTCGGGCACCTGCTTCTGCACGCTCCTCGCCACCGCGTCGTAGCTGAGGCGCGAGACGTCCTCGTTGCAGCGCTTCTTGGCCTCGATGTAGGCGTCGTAGAGGGCGCGGAGCTGCGGCTCGCCCACCGCGCCGGACGGCACCGGTGCGGCCCGCGGCGGCAGCGGCTCGGGCGCGCGGAGCTGCGGCAGCGGGGTGGCGAGCTGGGGGCGCTCCCCGGGCGCGGGCGCCGCGGCCTCGGGCGGCGGCGCGGCGCTGGCGGCGCGGGTCTCCTGCTGCTTGCGCTCCTCGGCGTGGCGGCGGGCGCGCACCAGGTCGCGCCTGTAGGTGCCTTCCTCCTTCTCGCGGGCGCTGCGGGTCCACATGCGCTCGTAGCTGAGGAAGCGGGCGGCCAGCGTCTGGATGCGGAACTTCACGCCGGTGTTGCGGGTGAAGGCGGTCTTGATGCGCTCCACGCGGCGCTTCATCTCCTCCCGGTCGCGCTTGGGCTCGCGCCGCTCCACGCCCAGGAAGTACATCTCGTAGCGGGCCCGGAGCTGCTCCATCTCCTCCTCGAGCCGCGCCGCCTGGTCGTTGAGCTGGTCGGTCTGGTGGCGCTCGTCCACCGGGTCCAGGGGCCCGGCGGCACCCGGGCCGCTCCTCTGGCCGGGCTTCTGGTTCGGAGGCGCCACGGGCGGCATGGTAGCACCGGGCCGGCGGAGGCGTCAGCGCCTCCCGGAGCGGGAGGCTAGGCCGCGGCCAGCGCGGCGCGCGCGCCCTTGCGGGCCAGCACCCACACCGCCACCCCGGTGGCGAAGATGGCGATCGAGGTCCACTGCCCCACGCCCAGCCCGGCAACGACGCCGCGCTCGACGTCGCCGCGGAAAGACTCCACGGTGGTGCGGAGCACGGCGTAGGCCATGAGCCAGAAGGCCAGCGCCTGGCCGTGGAAGCGCTTCTGCGGCCGCACCCAGAGCACCAGCAGCGCGAAGAGCAGGAGCTCGCCGCCTGCCTCGTAGAGCTGGGTGGGGTGGAGCGGGACCGTGAAGAGGTGGTCGTGGGAGAGGAAGCGGGCGCCGTTCTCCCGCATCTCGAAGCTCTGGAAAGCCAGCGACTCGGGCGGGAAGCTCGCCCCCCAGGGCAGGCCGGCGTCGCAGGGCCGGCCCCAGCAGCAGCCGGCGGCGAAGCAGCCCAGCCGCCCCAGGAAGTGGCCGAAGGCCACCGAGGGGATGAGGGTGTCGGCGTGGGGCAGGAAGGCCATGCGATTGCGCCGCATGTACCACCAGGCGGTCAGCGCCGCGCCGATGAAGCCCCCGTAGAACACCAGGCCGCCCTCCCACAGGGCCAGCAGCCGGGGGATGCGGCCGAAGCGGGTCACCACGGTGGAGCCGGGGCCGAAGTAGTCGCCCCAGTTGACGAAGATGAAGTAGACGCGGCTCCCCACCAGCGCCGCCACCAGGATCCAGAAGGAGAGGTCGGCGATGCGCTCGGGGTCCTGCCCCTGCCGCTTGCCCTCGCGCTGCGCCAGCCAGATGCCCACCACGAAGGCGGTGGCGATGAGCAGGCCGTAGGTGTGGAGCGGCAGCGAGATGGGCCCCTCGAGCATGCCCGAGCGCCAGGCGATGACCGCGGCCACCAGCAGGATGCCGATGGTGAGCTTGTCGTCGAGGAGCGCAGCCAGGAACGTGGTGTTCGAGCCCTCGCGCACCAGGCGGCGGCGGTAGGCGACGGCGCGCCCCACGGCGAGGAGGAGGACCACCGCCAGGGCCACGGGGAAGCCCCAGCCGGCGGGGATGGAGATGCGGAGCAGGGTCGGGAGCATGTCTTCAGCCTGGAACGGTCGGCCGCGGCCGGCTCATTCCGCCTTCTTGGGGGCCGGTTTGCCCTGGGGCAGAAACAGCAGCAGGACGATGCCCACCGAGAGGTAGGAGTCGGCCAGGTTGAAGGTGGGCCAGCGCAGGTCGGGCCGGTTCCACCAGTACCACTCGATGAAGTCGATGACGTAGCGGCGCGCCAGGCGGTCCACGAAGTTGCCAGTGGCACCGGTGAAGACCAGCGCCAGGGTCACCTGGTGCAGCCACTGGCCCGGCTGCAGCCGCCGGTAGAACCAGAGGATGGCGCCCAGGGCGCCGGCGGCGAAGAGCAGGAAGACCGCGTAGCGCGGCCCCGGTGGCAGGAAGCTCCCCAGCCCGAAGGCGGCGTTGGGGTTCTCCACGTAGGCCATCCGCCACCAGGGGCGGAAGACGTAGTGGGGCTCGGTGGCCACCGGCTCCAGGTGGCGCAGCGTCCAGAAGGCCTGGAGCTTCTCGCCAGCGGTGCGGGCCCCGGCCCGCTGGAAGGCGGTGGTGAGCCGGTCGACCGCCAGGAACTTGGTGGCCTGGTCGGCGAGGAGGCCCAGGAGGAAGACGGCGGCCAGGAGCCGCCACTTGGACGCGGCGCTCCTCATGCCAGGGCGGCGGCGCACTTGGGGCACAGCGCGGGGTGGGCGGCGCTCTTGCCGACGTCCTCGTCGTAGACCCAGCAGCGCGGGCACTTCTGCCCGGCCGCCCGCTCCACCGCCGCCGAGAGCGGCCCCTCGGCCAGCGTCACCCGGGAGACGATGAAGATGGCGGGAAGCTCGGCCGACGACGCGCGCAGGAGCGCCAGCGTCTCGCCCTCGGCGCGCACCGCCACCTGGGCCTCGAGGCCCGAGCCGATCAGCTTGGCCTGCCGGGCCACCTCCAGCGCCTTCTGCACCACCTCGCGCACGTGGAAGAGCCGCCCGTAGCGCTCCTCGACCTCGTCGGCACCGGCGGGGCGGGGCCGCACCGGCAGCCCGGCCAGGAAGACCGACTCGGCCGGGGCGCCGGGCAGGTAGGCCCAGGCCTCGCTGGCGGTGAAGGAGAGGATGGGCGCCAGCATGCGCAGCAGGTCGCCGGCCACGGCGTACAGCACCGTCTGGCAGCTGCGCCGCGCCTTCCCGTCCTTCCTGGCGGTGTAGAGCCGGTCCTTGACGATGTCGAACCACAGCGACGACAGCTCCACCGCGCAGAGCTGCATGGTGGCGTGGTAGGCCACGTGGAACTCGTAGTCGGCGTAGGCCTGCTGCACCTTCTCGGCCCAGGCGGCCAGGCGCGAGAGGGCCCAGCGGTCGATGGGCAGGATCTCCGCCTCCGGCACCGCGTCCCTGGCGGGGTCGAAGTCGTGGAGGTTGCCGAGCGCCCAGCGGACGGTATTGCGGATCTTCCGGTAGCCCTCGGCCAGGCCGTTCAGGATCTCGTCGGAGACCCGGACGTCGTCGCGGTAGTCGCTGGCCGCCACCCAGAGCCGGAGGATCTCGGCGCCGTACTTCTCCTGGATCTTCTCCGGGGCCACGGTGTTGCCCAGGCTCTTCGACATGGCCCGGCCCTGGCCGTCGAGGACGAAGCCGTGCGTCAGCACCGCGCGGTAGGGGGCGTGGCCGCGGGTGGCCATGGCCGCCAGCAGCGAGGAGTGGAACCAGCCGCGGTGCTGGTCCGAGCCCTCCAGGTACAGGTCCACCGGGAAGCCCATGCCGCGCCGCCCGGCCACCGCCGCCCAGCTGGCGCCCGAGTCCCACCACACGTCGAGGATGTCCTGCTCGCGGCGGAAGGCCCCCTTGCCGCACGAGTCGCACGACTCACCGTGGGTGAACGTGCCGATGGGCAGCTCGTACCAGGCCTCGATGCCCCCCTGGTCGAAGGCGTCGGCCACCTTGCGCATGATGCGCGGCGAGAGCAGCGGCTCGCTGCAGCTCTCGCAGTAGAACACCGGGATGGGCACGCCCCAGGTGCGCTGGCGCGAGAGGCACCAGTCGGGACGGTGCTCGATCATGTTGTAGATGCGCTCCCGCCCCCAGCGCGGGATCCACTGCACCTTGTCGATCTCCTGCAGCGTCCGCCGGCGCAGCTCGTTCTTGTCGAGCGACAGGAACCACTGGTCGGTGGCCCGGAAGATCACCGGGTTGTGGCAGCGCCAGCAGTGCGGGTAGCTGTGGCGCAGGTGGGCCTTGGGGTCGGAGAGCAGGTGGCCGGAGGCGTGGAGGTCGTGGACGATGGCCTTGTTGGCCTCCATGATCTTCTGGCCGGCGTACTTGCCCGCCTCGGCGGTGAAGACGCCGGCGCCGTCCACCGGGTTCAGGATCTCGAGGCCGTTCTGCAGGCCGACGACGTAGTCCTCCTGGCCGTGGCCGGGCGCGGTGTGGACGAGGCCGGTGCCGGCGTCGAGGGTGACGTGGTTGCCCAGGATCACCTTGCCGTCCCGCTCCATGAACGGGTGCCTGTAGGTCAGCCCGTCGAGCTCCTTGCCCTCGAAGTAGGCGAGGAGCCGCTGCGGCTCGGCCAGGTGGGCCGGCCCCACGGCGGCGCCGCCGGTGGAGGCCTCGTGGGCGCCCGGCGAGTGGGCCGGGGGCGGCTGGCCCGAGGCCAGGTGGTGCGGGAGGCAGGCGGCCAGGAAGGCCGGGAGGAGGTCCTTGGCCACCACCGCCACGCTGGGGCCGAGGTCATAGGCAACGTAGGTGACGTCGGGGTGGACGCAGACCGCCAGGTTGGCCGGCAGCGTCCAGGGGGTGGTGGTCCAGATGACGAGGCGGGCCTTCCTGCCACCGACCTTCGGCAGCTCGCGGAGCAGGTCGAAGGCCACGTGGATCGAGGGCGAGGTGTGGTCCTCGTACTCCACCTCGGCCTCGGCCAGCGCGGTGCGGTCGGTGATGCACCAGTAGACCGGCTTCTTGCCGCGGTAGAGATACCCCTGCTCGGCGGCGTCGGCGAGCACCCGGACGATGTCGGCCTCGTACCCCTTGGCCATCGTCATGTAGGGGTCGTCCCAGCGCCCGAAGATGCCGAGGCGCTGGAAGCTCTTGCTCTGCCTCTCGGCCCAGCGGGCGGCGTAGCGCCGGCACTCCTGGATCACCTGGGCGCGGCTCATGTCGCGCTTCCTGGCGCCCAGCTCCTGGTCCACCTTCTTCTCGATGGGCAGGCCGTGGCAGTCCCAGCCCGGGACGTAGTCGGCCACGTCGCCCTTCATGGCCCGGTACTTGACGATCAGGTCCTTGAGGATCTTGTTGAGGGCGTGGCCGATGTGGATGTCGCCGTTGGCGTACGGCGGGCCGTCGTGGAGCACGAAGGTCTTGCCGCCGCGGGCGCGGTTCTGCTCCACCAGCCGCTCGAAGATGCGGCGCTCGGCCCACTCGGCGATGTGGGCCGGCTCCCGCTGCGGGAGGTTGGCCTTCATCGGGAAGTCGGTCCTGGGGAGGTTGACGGTATCCTTGTAGTCCACGCGCACTCCTGCGGAAAGACAGGGTTTGTAGCAGCGCGGGAGAAAGCGATCAACGAACCCTTCGGCGCCGCCGCGATTCCCCGCCCCGGCGCGCCCCGCGGGCCGGGGCCGGAGTTCGCGATTCGAGGGCTCCCTTTCGCTGTTTGCGAATCATGCCCGGCCGTCTAGGCTCGACCGCTCATGGCGGGCAAGCGAGCGGGGCGGGAGGAGAAGGCGCGCGCGGCGCGGCAGGGGCCGCGGCTCCGCATCGCGCTCCTCTCCCGCAACGCCCGGCTCTACTCCACCCGGCGACTGGTGGAGGCGGCGCGGGCGCGCGGCCACCGCACCCGCGTCCTCGACACCCTGCGCTGCAACATGCTGCTGGCGCGCGACGAGCCGCGCCTCTTCTACAGGGGCAAGGAGGTGCAGCGGCCCGACGTCGTCATCCCGCGCATCGGCGCCTCCATCACCGGCTACGGCCTGGCGGTGGTGAACCAGCTCGACATGATGGGCGTGCCGGTGCTGGCCAACGCCATCCCCATCGCCCGCTCCCGCGACAAGCTGCGGGCGCTCCAGCTCCTGGGCCGCTTCGGCATCGACATCCCCCGCACCGCCATGTGCCGCTACCGGGACGAGGTGCCCCAGGCGGTGGAGCAGGTGGGCGGCCTGCCTTGCATCATCAAGCTCCTGCAGGGCACGCAGGGCGTGGGAGTGATGATCGCCTCCACCATGGGCGAGGTGCAGGGGATGCTCGACACCCTCTGGCGCCTGGGCCAGGAGATCCTCCTGCAGGAGCTCATCCGCGAGTCGCTGGGGCGGGACCTGCGGGCACTGGTGATCGGCGACCGGGTGGTGGCGGCCATGCGGCGCACCGCTCGCACGGGCGAGTTCCGCTCCAACCTGCACCGCGGCGGCGAGGGGCAGGCGCTGGAGCTCCCGGCCGAGTACGCCGAGGTGGCGGTGAAGGCCACCCGCGTCATCGGCCTCGAGGTGGCGGGCGTCGACATGCTGGAGAGCCGCACCGGGCCCAAGGTGATGGAGGTGAACTCCTCGCCCGGCTTCGAGGGGCTGGAGGCGGCCACCGGGCTCGACATCGCCGGGCTGTACGTGGAGCACGCCGTGGAGCTGGCGCTGGCGCAGCGCGTCGCCGGGCCGCCCTCGCACCTCGGCTGATCCGGCAGGCCCGCGTCCACGTCCGCGCACTTGTGGCGCCGGCGCTTTGAATGCACGATGTCCTCCGCGCGTCACACCTGCAGGCGCGCGCCGCGCCACCTCGAGGGTCCCATGCGCCGTCTCGCCCTGTTGCTGCCGCTCGCCGCGCTGGTCGCGGGCTGCGTCGTCCCGGCCGTGCAGCCCCAGCAGCCCGTCTACGCCTCTCCGCCCCCCGCCCCGCCCCCGGTCTACGAGCCGCAGCCCGCGCCTCCTGCGCCCGCACCGCAGCCCGTCTACGAGCCGCAGCCGCCCCCGCAGCCCTCGATCTGGTACGGCGGCTCGCACCCGGCGGCCGACGCCTGGGGCGGTGGCTGGTGCTACATCGAGAGCATCCACGAGCACCCGTACTACCCCGACGCGCACGACGCCTTCGCGCTCCGCGACGGCATCTACTACTTCGTGCGCCCGGCGCCGCCGCCGCCGGTGGTGGTCTGGTACGGCGGCCCACACCACGTGCCCGACTCGCTGGGCGGC
This sequence comes from Deltaproteobacteria bacterium, assembly GCA_016214955.1. Lineage (GTDB taxonomy): Bacteria > Myxococcota > Myxococcia > Myxococcales > Anaeromyxobacteraceae > JACRMN01. The sequence goes on along the minus strand of JACRMN010000013.1, from coordinate 152,809 downwards.
GGCTGGTGCTACCTGGAGGGCAACCACCAGCACCCGTACTACCCCGACCTGTACGACCGCTACTCGGTCCACAACGGCGTCTACTACTGGTCGGCGCCGCTGGTGATCAGCTTCTTCGCCGGCCACCCGCTCCCCGGTGGCGGCTGGTGCGGCATCGTCGGCCCGCACCACCACGACTACTACCCGCCGCGCGACGACCACTGGTACTGGCGCCCCGGCCACGGCTACGTCTACCGCGGCCCCTACAGCTACGGCCGCCCACCGCCGCGCTCCTACTGGGTCCGGCCCGCGCCGCCTCCCTATCGGCCGCCCGGGGCCCGGCCCGCGCCGGTGCGCCCGCAGGCGCCGCTGCCCGCCCCGCCGAGCGTCCTGCCGCGGCCTGTCCGCCCCATCGCCACTCCACCCGCTCCCGCGCCGGTGCAGCCCGTCCGCCCGGGCATCGTCCCGCCGCAGCCCGCCCCCGTGCAGCCCGGCCAGCCCGTGCGGCCCGGCCTCCTGCCTCCGCAGCCGGCGCCGGTGCAGCCGGCTCCCGTGCAGCCCGTCCGCCCCGGCATCGCGCCGCCCCCGCCGCAGCCTCGACAGGTGCAGCCGCCGCCGGTGATGCCGACACCCGCGCCGGCGCCGGGCCAGCCGCGCCTGCAGCCGGGGCCCGGCGTCGGCCCGGGCAACGGCGGCACGCCGCCCGGCCAGGGTGGCACGCCTCCGGGCCTCACCCGGCCGCTCCGCCCCGGCATGCAGCACCCGGCGACGCCCCCCGCGGCCGCGCCGGCCCCGCAGCCCCGGCCGACACCCCCTGCGGCCACACCGGCGCCGCAGCCCCGACCCACTCCGCCCGCGGCCGCGCCCGCTCCGGCGCCCCGCCTGCAGCCCGCCCCGCCGCCGCCCAAGCGCGGCAAGGACGAGGAGGACAAGGAGCCGAGGAACCGCCGGCCGACGTAGGCCGCCCTCGAGCCGCGGCACCGCCCGCCCGCCACCCCGTGCAGTTTTCTGCATGGGCTCCGGCGGGCGGGGCCGTCTCTCCTTGCTGCCCCCCGGGCCGGGCGGATACCGTCCCGGGCACATGAATCCCCTCCTGACGGCCGTCCTCCTCGCCGCTGCCCTCGGCTTCTTCGGCTACACGATCGTGCGCCGCTTCCAGCCTCTGCTGGCGCTGCGGCGGGACGACCGCCTCGACCGGATCGGCGACCGGGTCCAGGCGCTCCTGCGGTTCGGGTTCGGCCAGAAGCGGCTCCTCGACCCCGAGGAGTTCCTGCCGGGCCTGCTGCACGTGGTGCTCTTCGCCGCCTTCCTGGTGCTGGCCCTCCGCACGGTCACGCTCTTCGGCATGGGCTTCTCGGAGAGCTTCCACTTCCCGCTGCTCGGGCCCGACTCGGCGCTGGGGCGCGGCTACCTCTGGCTCAAGGACGTGGTGGTCTGGGGGGCGCTGCTCTCCTCGATCGGCTTCCTGTGGCGGCGCCTGGTGACCAGGCCCGATCGGCTCACGCAGAGCTGGGAGGGCAACCTGGTGCTGGGCTTCATCGCCGGCCTGATGGTCACCGAGATCGGCTTCGACCACTACGGCGCCTCGAGCGCGCTCGGCGCCGCCTGCTTCTGGATCCACCTGGTCATCGTCCTCCTGTTCCTCAACTTCCTGCCCTTCGGGAAGCACTTCCACGTCATCACCGCGCTCCCCAACGTCTTCCTGCGCTCGCTGCCGCCGGCCTCCTCGGCGCTGCGCAAGCTCGACCTGGAGAGCGAGGGGGCGAGCTTCGGCACCCGCTCCATCGCCGACCTCTCCTGGAAGGAGGCGCTCGACGTCTACAGCTGCACCGAGTGCGGCCGCTGCCAGACATACTGCCCCACCTACGTCACCGGGAAGCCGCTCAGCCACAAGGCGGTGAACGGCGCGCTGAAGCACCACCTCATCGAGCAGGGGCCCAAGCTCACCGCCCTGGCGAGGATCGCCGACAAGGCCGCTCGCGAGGCGGCGATGGGCGAGCTGCCGGCGCTGGCCGCCGGCGTCGTCGAGCCCGACACCTTCTGGGCCTGCACCACCTGCGGCTGGTGCGAGACCGCCTGCCCGGTGCTCATCGAGAACATCCCCCGGCTCATCGACCTGCGGCGCCAGCAGGTGCTGGTCGAGTCGGCCATGCCCGACGAGGCGGCCCGGGTCTTCAAGAACATCGAGACCCAGGGCAACCCCTGGGGCATCGGCTCCAACAAGCGGGCCGAGTGGTGCGAGGACCTGAACGTGCCGCGGGCCTCCGAGGGCGGCGATTTCGAGTGGCTCTTCTTCGTGGGCTGCGCCGGCTCCTTCGACGACCGGCAGAAGAAGGTGTCGCGCGCCATCGTCCAGATCCTGCGCGAGGCCCAGGTGAAGTTCGCCATCCTGGGCGAGGAGGAGACCTGCACCGGCGACGCCGCCCGGCGGCTCGGCAACGAGTACCTCTTCCAGATGCAGGCCGCCGCCACCGTCGAGACCATGAACGGCCACGGGGTGAAGAAGGTCATCACCCAGTGCCCCCACTGCCTCAACACCATCAAGAACGAGCTGCCCCAGTTCGGCGGCAACTACGAGGTGGTGCACCACGCGGAGCTCATCAGCCGGCTGGTGGCCGAGGGGAGGCTCAAGCCCGGCCGGGCCGCCGAGCTGGAGGGCAAGGCCGTCACCTTCCACGATCCGTGTTATCTCGCCCGCCACAACGGCGTCACCGAGGCGCCGCGCCAGGCGCTGGCCGCGGTGGGCGTGGGCGTGCGCGAGATGGAGCGCAACCGGCGCACCGGCTTCTGCTGCGGCGCCGGCGGCGGGCGGATGTGGCTGGAGGAGAAGCTCGGCACCCGCGTGAACCAGAACCGGGTCGCCGAGGCGGCGGCCACGCTCGGCGACCAGGGCGGCGTGGTGGCGGTGGGCTGCCCCTTCTGCCTGACGATGCTGAAGGACGGCGCCGCCGAGACCGGCAACGACGAGAAGCTGAAGGTGCTCGACGTGGCCGAGATCGTGGCGCTGGGGCTTCCGAAGAGGGCGGGCGCGTAACCTTTCTTCACCTTCGCGCAGCGGGCGGGACAAGGGGCCACCGTAGGTTCGGGATGACTCGAACCCGGAGGTTCCCGTGTCCGCATTCCTGTACGGCTTCCTGGGCGCCGTCGCCGCCCTGTTCCTCTTCGCTCTCGCCCGCCGCCGGCGCTGGCGCCGCATGGCCCGCCTCGGCGGCCCGCCGCGCTTCCTGCTCCGCGGCCTGTTCCGCAGGCTCGGCACCCGGCCCGAGCAGGAGGCCGTGCTCGGCGGCGAGGCGGACGCCCTGGCAGCCGAGGTCCGCGCGCTCCGCGAGGCGGGGCGCGGGCTGCGGGAGGAGCTGGCGGCGATGCTCGAGGGCCCTGCGCTCGAGAGGGCCGCGGTGGAGGCCGCCCTCGCCGGCCGGCTTGCCCGGCTGGAGGCGCTCCGCCACCGCGCCGCCGAGGCGGTGACCCGCGTCCACGGCGCACTCGACGTGGGGCAGCGGCGTGCGCTGGCGGAGCTCCTGCGGCGCGGGGGGCACCGGCGGCACGCCGGCGCCTGCCGGTAGGGCGCGTCATCCCCAGCGCGCGTCATCCCCCGTCATCCCCACCCAGAGTAGTTGGGGCTCAACCCCCCGGAATCAGGCCCATGACGCAGGGCCAGGCTCCGCGGAGCGCGTCACGATTACTCTGGGTAAGGGGCCGGGGGGTAAGGCGCCGGGCGGGCCGAAGGGCCCGGGGCCGGAAACGCCTCCACGCAGCCGTCCAGCCGCCGCCCCAGCGTCTCCTCGATGGCGTCGAGGTCGTTGCCCGAGCGCGGGTCGGCGCCGATGCAGCGCAGGATGAGATCGTGGGGCGAGCGCGGCCGCGCCAGCGCCTGGTAGTCGATCTGCCTGTCCACCGGCTCGCCGTCGACGCCGGGCCGGAAGGCACCGTAGAGACCGTCGGAGCCCGGCGCCAGCTCCTCCTTGAGCTGGAAGAGCCGGCGCAGCGCCGCGCGGAAGGGGGCGTGGGCCAGGTGGCGGGCCCGCACCTCGTCGCCGCAGAGCTGGGCCACTGCCCGCAAGCAGGCTCGCACGAAGTCCACGTCGGTGACGGTGAGGCCGTACAGGTACGGGTCGGCGCCGCAGACCGCGCCGACGAGGTCGGCCTCCTCCACCGAGAAGTGGCCGTGGCTCGGGCAAAGGAAGGTCTCGCAGATGCCGGCGTCGTAGGCGCCCTGGTCCCGGAGATCCTGGCCGCACACCGCCGGGTGTGCCAGGCAGCCGACGCGGGTCCGGGACTCGTCGAGCCAGCCGAGGAGCGGGCAGATCCGCACCGTGGGGAAGAGCGGCTCGCCGTCGCCCTGGCGCGCCAGGTCTGCGGCCGCCTCGGCGAAGCCAGCCGCCGTCCGCGGCGCGGCGCGCACCCTGTCGGTGCGCCGGTCGAGCAGCTCCTGCAGCGCCTCGCGGGAGTGGTCGGCCCGGTTGTAGAGGCCGCAGCAGGCGCCGCAGCTCGACTCGGCCCGCTGGCAGAGCGGCATCACGCGAGCCCGAGGGCCCCCTTGCACGAGGCGCACACGCCCGGCCCCTTGCGGTCGGAGTCGGAGGGCTTGTGCGACAGGTACATGGCGCAGCGCGAGTCGAGGCAGTGGGAGAGGCCGAGCAGATGGCCCAGCTCGTGGACCGCCTCCACCTGGGCCCGCCGGCGGAGCCGCTCGGGCTCGACCTGCCGCCCGTCGGGCCCGTGCTGCAGCCGGGCCACCGAGACCACCGCGCTCATGGCGTCGCGGTCGGCCTCGCCGAAGACGAAGGGCATGTCGGGGATGAAGAGGTCCACGTCGGTGAGCCCCACCACCGGCACCGGCTCGCCGGCGCCCCGCGAGAGGGCCAGCCGCCGGAGGATGGCGGTGGAGTGGTACTGATCGCGGTCCTTGTTGAAGGCGTAGACCGGCCGCTGCTGGGGCTGGCCCAGGGCCGCCGTCGGGCCAAAGACCGCCTGGAGCTCGCGGGCGACGTCCTCGAGCAGGCCGCGCGGCAGGGGTCCGAGGGGCACGAGCACGGTCCGCCCCGGGAGCGCCAGGGGCCTGAGCTCCGCCCGCTGGTTGGCGTTGCGACCGCCGGCCGGTCTGGTTGAGGCGGAAGGATTCGAACCTTCATCGGCGGATCCAAAGTCCGCGGTCCTGCCGTTAGACGACGCCTCAGTGGATCGAGCTTCGCTGTGGATGCGCGCCAAGGCGATCACCTACCCGGCCGCCCCTGGTCCCCCAGTCCCAAGCCGGGAGACGGCCACCCACGCGTTTAGTCACCAGCGTAGCAGCGCGCTCGCCCAAGTAAAGCCCGCCCCGAAGGCGGCCAGGGCCACCAGGTCGCCGCGCTGCACGCCCAGGGCGCCGACGGCCTCTTCCAGGGCCAGCGGGATCGAGGCAGCGGTGGTGTTTCCGTACTTCTGGATGTTGTTCCACACCTGGTCGTCGCGCAGCTCCAGCGAGCGCTGCACCATCTCGCTGATGCGCAGGTTGGCCTGGTGGGGGATGAGCACCTTGATGTCCTTGGTGGCGACGCCGTTCTTGCCGAGCGCCTCGCGGACCACCTCCGGCATCTTGGTGATGGCGTGCTTGAAGACCTTCTGCCCCTCCATCCTGGGGAAGATCGAGGCGTCCTCCAGCATCCGCGGCTGTACCCGCGGGTGGTAGATGCTGCCGGGCGCGTCGGTCCAGAGCTCCTTGGCGAAGCGGCCGTCGGCGTGCAGGTGGGTGGAGAGCACACCCCTGGCCGGGTCGTCGCTGGCCTCCAGGAGCGCCGCCCCGGCGCCGTCGCCGAAGATCACCGCCACGTCGCGGCCGCGGGTGGTGACGTCGAGGCCGGTGGAGTGCACCTCCGAGCCCACCAGCAGCACGCGCCGGTACTGGCCGCTCTTGATCCAGGCGTCGGCGATGGAGAGGCCGTAGATGAAGCCGGAGCACTGGTTGCGGATGTCGAGGGCCGGGACGCCGGGGATGCCCAGCTTGGCGTTGAGGAAGCACCCGTCGCCGGGGAACATGTGGTCGGTGGAGAGGGTGGCGTAGATGATGGCCTCGACGTCGGAGGCCTGCCAGCCCGCCCGGGCCAGGGCGCGCCGGGCGGCCTCGAGCGCCAGGTCGCTGTTCCCCTGCCCCTCCTTCACCCAGCGCCGCTCCTGGATGCCGGTGCGTTGCCGGATCCACTCGTCGCTGGTCTCCATCCGCCGCGTCAGCTCCTCGTTGGTGATCACCTGGTCCGGGACGCAGGTGCCCAGGGCGGCGATGACGGTGCGAGGCATGGCGACCTCCCGGCGGTGCGAGGGTACGGCTGTCAGATGTCCAGGTTCTGTGCGTCGAGGGCGTGCTTCTCGATGAACTCGCGGCGCAGGTCCACGGCGTCTCCCATGAGCACGCTGAAGACCTCGTCGGCCTCCACCGCGTCGTCCACCCGGACCTGGAGCAGCGAGCGCTTCTCCGGGTCCATGGTGGTCTCCCAGAGCTGCTCGGGGTTCATCTCGCCGAGCCCCTTGTAGCGCTGGATGGTCTGGCCCGCCGAGGCCTGCCTCTTGAGGGCGGCGACGGCGGCGAAGACGTCGTTGACCTCCTCGTCGGCGCCGTCCACCTGGAGGCGGTACGGGCCGGGGCCGATCTCCAGCACCGCTCCGTGCAGCGCCGCCAGCTCGGTCCACTCCGAGCCCTGGAGGTAGTCGTGGTCGAGCCGGGTCTCGCGCGGCGCACCTGCCACCTGGGTCTCGAAGACCAGCCGGTAGCAGCCGTGCTCCTCGTCCTTCTCCACCTTGGCGACCCTCACCTCGATGTCCGGGTAGAGCTTCTGCGCCCGGGTGGAGATGAGCTGGGCCTGCTCCTTCACCCCCTCGTGGTCCTTGAGGAGGGTGAGGTCGAGGTCGCCCTGCTGGATGGCGGCGTCGAGCATGCGCTTGTCGCGGCGCCGGTCGGCCCGCCCCAGGATCTCGCGGTAGGCGATGGCGTCCTGGGCCAGCTTCTTGAGGTCGGCGCCGGAGATGGCGGTGTCGCCGGAGTGGAGGGCCGCCTTCTCGGTGCCGGCCGAGAGCAGCCACTCGTCCATGGCCGGCTCGTCCTTGAGGTACTGCTCCTTCTTGCCCTTGGCCACGCGGTAGAGCGGCGGCTGGGCGATGTAGAGGTAGCCCTTCTCCACCACCTGCGGCATCTGCCGGAAGAAGAAGGTGAGGAGCAGCGTCCGGATGTGGGATCCGTCCACGTCGGCGTCGGTCATGATCACGATCTTGTGGTACCGGATCTTGCCGACGTCGAACTCCTCCGAGCCGATGCCGGTGCCCAGCGCCGCGATCATGGTGGCGATCATCTCGGACGACAGCATCTTGTCGAAGCGAGCCTTCTCCACGTTCAGGATCTTGCCGCGCAGCGGCAGGATGGCCTGGATGCGCCTGTCGCGCCCCTGCTTGGCGGAGCCACCGGCCGAGTCGCCCTCGACGATGAGCAGCTCGCACTCGGAGGGGTCGCGCGACTGGCAGTCGGCCAGCTTGCCGGGCAGCGAGCCGGAGTCGAGCGCCCCCTTGCGGCGCACCGTCTCGCGGGCCTTGCGGGCGGCGATGCGCGCCCGGGCCGCCTCGGCCACCTTGGCGCAGATGCGCTTGGCGACGTTGGGGTTCTCCTCCAGGAAGGCCGCCAGCCGCTCGTTGAGCGTGGTCTCGACCATGCTCTTGGCCTCGGTGTTGGAGAGCTTGGTCTTGGTCTGGCCCTCGAAGCTGGCGCCGGGGAGCCGCAGCGCGATCACCGCCGCCAGCCCCTCGCGCATGTCGTCGCCGCTCGGCAGTTCCTCCTTCAGGTCCTTGAAGAGGTTGTTCTTGGTGCCGAAGCTGTTGATGGTGCGGGTCAGCGCCGTCTTGAAGCCGATGAGGTGGGTGCCGCCCTCGTGGTTGTGGATGTTGTTGGCGAAGGCGAAGACCTTCTCGTCGTAGGCGTCGTTCCACTGCAGGGCGATGTCCACCGAGGCGGTGCCCCGCTCGGTGGGGAGCTCGGCGTGGAGCGAGATGGGCTTGGGGAACAGCGCCTCGCGGTTCTTGTTGAGGTAGGTGACGAACTCGGTGATGCCGTCCTTGAAGAGGAAGGTGTGCTTCTTGCCGCTGCGCTCGTCCTCGATGGCGATCTGCAGGCCGGCGTTGAGGAAGGCGAGCTCGCGCAGGCGGCCCGAGAGCGTCTCGAAGCTGTACTCCTTCACCTCGAAGATGGTGGGGTCGGGCTTGAAGGTCACCTTGGTGCCGCGCCGGTGGGTCTCGCCCACCGCGTTCACCTTGCCGGTGGGGTGGCCGCGCTCGTAGCGCTGCGACCAGACCCGGCCCTCGCGGTAGACCTCGACCTTGAGCCACTCGGAGAGGGCATTCACGCAGGTGACGCCCACCCCGTGGAGGCCGCCCGAGACCTTGTAGGCGTTGGACTCGAACTTGCCGCCGGCGTGGAGCTTGGTCATCACCACGTCGAGCGTGTCCATGCCCTTCACCGTCGGGTGGGGGCCGACCGGGATGCCGGAGCCGTTGTCGAGCACGGTGACGGAGTTGTCGCCGTGGATGGTGACGTCGATCTCGGTGCAGCGGCCTGCCATGGCCTCGTCCACCGAGTTGTCCACCACCTCGTAGACGAGGTGGTGCAGGCCGCGCTCGCCCACGTCGCCGATGTACATGTGCGGCCGCTTGCGGACCGCCTCCAGCCCCTCGAGCACCTTGATGGCGTCGGTGCCGTACGCCTCTACGCCGCTTTCGCCGACGGGCCTCGTCTCACCTGCGGTTGCCAGGGGTTGCTCCTTCGCTTTTACCTGGATTTTTGAAGGCTTAGCTGCGGTCAGGGTATAGCAGGCGCGGCGTTGGTAGGCAACGCAGAAACGGACCGCCACACAGGCGGCAAGCGCCTGGAAAGGCAGGGGAAACCGCCGTTCCGTGGAGCCCGGGAAGGGCGGGTGGCGAAGGCCCGCTACTTCGCAGCCGCCTGCTGCGCCTTCTTGAGCTCGGCGAGCTTCCGGTCGATCTCCTCGACCTGCTTCTTCATCGCCTCGGCGCGCTGCCCGAATCCCTCGGCGCGCGCTCGGGCCTCCTCGCGCTCGGGCCCGCGCTTCTGGCGCGCCGACTCCAGCGCCGCCTTCTGCCGCTCGATCATCAGGTTGGTGTACTTCACCAGCACCACGCGCTTGTGGGCCCAGGCCGGCCGGCTCTCGGGCTTGAGCTCGGTGAGCTTGCCGTACCAGACGAGCGCTTCGTCGAGGTCCTCGGCCACCGCCGGCATCTCGTTGGAGCGCGCGCCTCCGCGAAAGGCGGCCAGTTCGCCCAGCCAGCTGACGCTGGCCTCGTCCTTGGGCTCGAGCTTCAGCGCCTCCTGGAGGTACGGCTTCGCCTTGTCGCGGTCGGTCGACTGCAGGAAGACGCCGGCGGCGTTGCGGTAGACCTCGGCCCGCTGGGCCGCGTCCTTCTTGAACGGCAGCGTCTTCACCAGTGCCTCGGCCGCCCTGTCCCGCTGCTCGGCGCGCATCAGCGCGGCCGCCATCCGCTCGTACACCTTCTCCTGCTTGGGGTTGGCGTCGAGGGAGCGCTGGTAGGCGGCCGCCGCCTGGGCGAAGTCCTGCTTCTTGTAGAGGTCGTCGCCGGCCTGGCGCTCTACCGTGGCGGTGTCGGGAGCGGAGCTGCAGGCGCCGAGGGCGAGGCTGGCGACGAGGAGCGTGAGCGGCGAGGTGCGCGCCATGGTTTCCTCCGGGGCGAGGACGGGCGTCGCTCGCGATTGTGGCACAGGCCGGCCGGGCCGGGGGCTATTCCCGATGGGTAAACCTGCCGCGCACCACCTCGTAGAAGAGCGCGCCGGGACCCGCGGCCGGCTCGAGCAGGTGGCGGTCGGTGGTGGTGAGGATGGCCTGTCCGGGGAGGCGCGCCAGGTACTCGAGCAGGTATCGGTTCTTGGCCGGGTCGAGCTCGGAGGAGACGTCGTCGAGGAGCAGGAGCGGCGGCCGCCCCAGCACCGCCGTCAGGTTGTCGATCTCGGCGATCTTCAGGGCCAGCACCAGCGCCCGCTGCTGCCCCTGGCTGGCGAAGGTCCGGGCGCCGCGATCGCCCAGCGAGAGGCTGAGGTCGTCCATGTGCGGCCCTGCCGAGGTGTAACCCTTCTCCCTGTCCCGCTCGAGGCGCAAGGCCAGGATCTCGCCGAGCCGCGCCGCCAGCTCCTCCTCGGTCCCGGCCATGGGCATCCCCGAGGCAGGCCGGTAGCGGAGGCCGGCGGGCGGGGCGCCGGGGCCGGAGATCTCGGCGAAGGCCCTCGCCACCCGCGGCGCGAGCTCTTCGAGCAGGTCGTGGCGGCGGCGCAGCAGCCGGGCGGCCGTGCGCAGGAGCGGCCCGCGGAAGCTCTCCTCCACCTCCCGGCTTTCGGTCCGGAGGGCGGCGTTGCGCGCCCGCAGCGCCCGCAGGTAGTCGCGGGCCTCGGCAAGCACGGCCGGCCAGCGACTCCAGGCGGCGCGGTCGAGGAAGCGGCGGCGCAGCTCCGGGCCCGACTTCACCAGCAGGAGGTCGTCGGGCGAGAAGCACACCGCCGCCAGGCCCTGGAAGTAGTCGTCGAGGCGCTCGATGGGCTTGCCGTCGAGGTAGGCCTGGCGGGTGCCGTCGGCCACCTCCACCGCCAGGCGGCGCAGCCCCCCCGGCCCGTCGGCGGCCGCCTCCACCCGGGCCCGCGTGGCCCCGAAGCGCACCAACTCCGCCAACCGGCTGGCCCGCAGCGGGCGCAGGGTGGCCAGCAGGTAGACCGCCTCGAGGAGGTTGGTCTTGCCCTGCCCGTTCTCCCCGGCGAGCACGGTGGTGCGCGGCGAGAGGGTGAGCTGCGCCTGCTCGACGTTGCGGAAGTCCTGGAGCTGGAGCTCGGCGAGCCGCACCGCGGGCTGTCCCTCGTGGCGGGGCGGCTCCCCGGTCAGATCCGCATGGGCATGATGACGGCCGTGTAGCCGTCGTCGCCCACCGGCTTCAGGACGCCAGGGGAGAGGTCGTCGGCGAGCTCCAGCAGCACGTCGTCGCCGGGGACCGCCTGGAGCACGTCGGTGAGGTAGCGGGCGTTGAAGCCGATGCGGAGGGGCTCGCCCTGGTACTCCACCGGCACTTCCTCCTTGGCCTCGCCCAGGTCCGGGTTCTGCGACAGGACCTTGAGGAGCCCCGGCGAGAGGTCGAGCTTCACCGCGTGGGCCTTGTCGCTGGAGAGCAGGGAGACGCGGCGCAGGGTCTCGAGGAAGCGGAGGCGGCCGAGCTTCACCGCCTTCTCTCCCTGCTTGGGGATGACCTGGCGGTAGTCGGGGAAGACGCCCTCGATGAGCCGCATCACCAGCGTCACCCGCGGCCGGGCCACCACCGCGCTCGACTCCACGAAGCCCAGCTTCACCTCGGGGTTCTCCTCGGCCCCCTCCAGCGACTCCTGGAGGAGCTTGCGCAGCTCGGCGAGCCCCTTCTTCGGCAGGATGATGCCCTTCTTGAGGCCGAAGTCGGCGGAGATGGCCTTGCGGGCCAGGGAGAGCCGGTGGCCGTCAGTGGCCACCAGCCGCAGCTCACCGGCGGCCGGCTCGAAGTAGACGCCGTTCAGGTTGTAGCGGGTCTCGTCGGTGGAGACGGCGAAGGAGGTGAGCTCGATCATCGCCAGCAGATCCTTGGGCGAGACCGCGGCGAACTTCACCTTGTCGAACTTGGGCAGGGCCGGGAAGTCCTCGGCGGGCAGGCCGACGATGCGGAACTCGGCGGAGCCGGAGGTGATCTCCAGGTAGTTGTTCTGGGCCTTCTTGAGGGTGGCCTGGGCGTCGGGAAGGGACTTGACGATGTCGTAGAGGTGCCGGGCCGACACCGCCACCGCGCCCTCGCGGGCGACCTCGCAGTCGTGCTCGCCGGAGACCGAGACGTCGAGGTCGGTGGCCGAGACGTGGAGCTTCCCGCCCTTCTTCGCCTCGAGGAGCACATGGGACAGGATGGGCATCGTCGTCTTCTTCTCGACGATGCCCTGTGACCGGGCCAGGGCCTTCGCGAGCTCGGGGACGCCGATCTTCAGTTCCATGGAATGGGATCCTCTTTCTCTTGTACAGCCGTAGTCGTAGGGGCGGGGTGGCTGTGGAGAAGTGGTTGGGGTCCGCGGAACGCCTGGGAAAAGCCCTGTGGACGAGCGCCGGGATCAGCTCCCGGCCCGGCTGTGCACGGCTACGTTGCCCGCGTCGATCCCGGCTGTCAACGCTCCGCCGACAGCCTTTCCACACCCGGATCGGCGCCCGATCCACGGGCTCTCCCGCAGACCGCGGCGCGGCGCCCCGGGAGCCTCAGGGGGCGAGGCGCGAGGTCAGCACCTCGACCTCGCCGCGCAGCTTCCCGTCGCCGGCCATGAGCTCGTCGATGCGGTCCACTGCGGCGATGACGGTGGTGTGGTCCTTCTTGTTGAACTTCTCGGCGATGGTCTGGAGCGTCTCCTCCGCCAGCTTGCGGCAGAGGTACATGGCCACCTGCCGGGGGAGCGCCACCTTCTGCTCGCGGGAGCTGGAGGTGAGCTTGGCGACGGTGAGGTTGTAGTGGGCCGCCACCGCCTCCTGGATCTTCTCGATGGAGGGCCGGTAGCCGGGCGGGGGGATGAGGTCGCGCAGCACGTCGCGGGCCAGCGGCTCGCTGATGGGCTCGCCCTTCAGCGAGGCAAAGGCGGCCAGGCGCATCAGCGCGCCCTCCAGCTCGCGGACGTTGGACTTGATGTGGGTGGCGAGGAGCGCGGCCACCGGGTCGGGCAGCTCGATGCGCTCGATCTCCGCCTTCTTCTTGAGGATGGCGGCTCGGGTCTCGAACTCGGGGACGTCGATCTGCACCCGCATGCCCCACATGAAGCGGGTCACCAGCCGGTCCTCCAGCCCCTTCAGCTCCTTGGGGGAGCGATCGCTGGAGAGCACGATCTGGACGTGCCGGTTGTGCAGCTCGTTGAAGGTGTGGAAGAACTCCTCCGCGGTCTTGTCGCGCCCGGCGAAGAACTGCACGTCGTCCACCAGCAGGGCGCCGCACTCCCGGTACTTGTGCCGGAAGTCGGCCATGGTGTTGCGCGAGAGCGCGTCGACGAAGTCGTTGGTGTACTTCTCCGAGGAGACGATGGCCACGCGGGTGCCGGGCCGCTCGGCCATGATGGCGTTGGCGATGGCGTGGAGCAGGTGGGTCTTCCCCAGCCCCGAGTCGCCGTGGAGGAACACCGGGTTCCAGGCGGTGCCGGGCTTGCCGGCCACGGCCTGGCAGGTGGCGAAGGCGAAGCGGTTCGACTCGCCCACCACGAAGCTCCCGAAGGTGTAGCGCGGGTTGGGTCGGGCGTCACCGAGGGGCGATGGCTCCGGCGGCGGCGGCAGGGAGGCCGGGTCGGGAAGCAGGTCGGAGGCCTCCTCGCGGTCGCGGGGCCGCTCGTCCACCACGATCCGGACGGTGAGCTTGCGGCCGAGGAGCGGGGGCAGGAACTCCTCGAACCACTCGCGGTAGTTGTCGTCGACGAAGTCGCGGTGGAACTTGGAGGGCGCCGCCAGCTCGAGCTGGTCGCCGTCGAGGGAGAGGGGACGCAGGGCCGCGAACCACCGGTCGTAGAGGTCGGGGCGCAGCCGGGACCGGAGGTACTCGTCGATCCGGGACCACTGCTCCGGCGCTCCGCGCCGCACCTCACGCGCGCTCGATTCCATCCGAGAAGAGGCTCCCCCGGGAAGCGGGCCGCTTCCCACCTCGCCGGCGCTCACGCGCGGGCGGCCATGGCTGTCGTCCGGATTCGATGGTCGGGCCGCAGGATGCCACCCGGCTGATCGGTTACGAGTCGGCTTTCTAGCCAAGCTTCCGCGGCGGAATCAAGCGCGTCGTTCACCGAGGCGTAACGAGACCGCTTTTGTGCACGCCCCCAACGTAGCTCCGCGGGGCCGCTGCCGATCGCGGGGGCATGCGCCCGGGATCCTTGACAGAACGCGGATGATCGGCAAGGGTGCCGCGCCATGAAGCGGACTTACCAGCCCAAGAAGGTGAAGAGGAATCGCAAGCACGGCTTCCGGCGCCGCAACCGGACGGTCGCCGGCCGCAACGTCCTGAAGCGGCGGCGGGCCAAGGGTCGCAAGCGCCTGGCCGTCTCGGCGCCCAAGAAGTAGGGCCGCCGGCAGGTGCGGTTGGGGAAGGCGTCCCGGCTCCGACTCCGCCGCGAGTTCCTCGCGGTGCAGGATCGGGGACGGCGTCTCCCCGCCAGCGACTACGCGGTCCTCGCGCTCGACAACGACGGCAGGAACCCCAGGCTAGGGGTGACGGTCTCCTCGAAGGTGGCGAACGCGGTGATGCGGAACCGGGTGAAGCGCTGGGTCCGCGAGGCCTTTCGCGAGGTGGGGAGCGATCTGCCGCCGGTGGACCTGGTGGTGATCGCCCGGCGCGGGGCACCGGCAGCCGGCATCGACGGAGCGCGGCTGGCGCTGCGGCAGGCGCTCCAGGCGCTGGGCGGGGAGGTCCGCTGATGCGCTGGCTGCTCATGGGCGTGGTGCGACTCTACCGGGCGCTGCTCTCGCCGCTCCTGCCGCCGTCCTGCCGGTTCCACCCCAGCTGCTCGGCCTATGCGCTCGAGGCGCTGACGCGCCACGGCGCCGCGCGCGGCTCCTGGCTCACCGCCCGCCGCCTGGCGCGCTGCCATCCATTCTGCGAGGGCGGGATCGATCCCGTGCCTGAGAGGTAACGACCGTGGGAACCGACAACCGCCGCATCCTGGTGGCCGCCGTGGTCTCGGTGGCCATCCTGCTCGTCTGGCAGCTCCTCTTCCCGCCGCCGAAGCCGGCGCCCAAGCCGGCCGAACCGGCGGCGGCCGAGGCCCAGAAGACGCCGCCGCCCGCCGCCCCGGCCGGCACCCCGGCGCCCGCCTCTCCGGCGGCGGCCGTTGCCCCGGCTGCGCCCTCGGCTCCCGAGGAGCTGGTGCTGCTCGAGACCGCCGACTTCAGGGCCACCTTCACCAGCCACGGCGGCGCGCTCAAGAGCTACGTCCTCAAGGACCCGAAGTACCAGCACGAGGTGAAGGGCAAGCTCGTGCCCATCGAGCTGGTGCGGGTGGGCGGCGGGTCGCCCTACCCCTACGCGGTGGCGGCCTCGCCCGAGCTGGGCGGGAGCGGCTCGCTCTTCGAGGAGGCGAGCGGCCGCGCGCCCATGCGCGTCGCCGCGCGCGACGGCAAGAGCGTCACCTTCGAGGGGACCGCCGGAGCGGCGAAGCTGACGAAGACGTTCGCGGTGGGTGACAGGCCCTTCGAGCTCGGCCTGCGGCTCAAGGTCGAGGGCGACCGCGTCGGCGCCGTCTCGGTGCTGGGCACCGGCTTCCTGCCGCAGGACGCGCCCAAGCCCGGCTTCTTCTCCGGCGGCGCCTTCGTGGACTACCTGCGCCCCATCTGCCGCGCCGACGGCAAGACCGAGCGGCTCTCCGACGACAAGGGCGAGGTGAAGGTCCCGGGCGCGGTGCAGTGGGCCGGGCTGGAGCAGTTCTACTTCCTGGCGGTGATGCTGCCGGAGAAGGTCGGCGGAGAGTGCACCTTCCTCCACGGCCCGGTGAAGGGAGAGCTGGCCACCGCTGTGCGGCTGCCGGTGGAGCGCACCCTCGACACCCGGCTCACGCTGGTGGTCGGCCCCAAGCAGGCCGAGCTCCTCAAGGCCTACGACCGCAGCCTGGAGCAGGCCATCGACTACGGCCCCATCACCCGCTACTTCGCCTTCTTCGCCCAGCTGCTCATGAAGCTGATGAAGTGGTTCGCCGGCTTCGTGCACAACTGGGGCATCGCCATCATGCTGCTCACCCTCACCGTCAAGCTGGTGCTGCTGCCGCTGACGGTGAAGTCGATGCAGTCGATGAACGAGATGCGCAAGCTGCAGCCCGAGATCGACAAGCTGCGCGAGAAGTTCAAGGACGACAAGGAGCAGCTCAACATCGCGGTGATGAAGATGTACCAGGAGCACAAGGTGAACCCGCTGGGCGGGTGCCTGCCGCTGCTCCTGCAGATGCCCATCTTCTTCGCGCTCTGGGCGGCCCTGCAGACCTCGGTGGAGCTGTACCGGGAGCCGTTCCTCTGGATCCAGGACCTCTCGCTGCACGACCCCATCTACGTGCTGCCGCTGGTGATGGGCGGCTCGATGTTCCTGATGCAGAAGCTCTCGCCGCAGCCGGCCGACTCCACCCAGGCGAAGATGCTGCTGTGGTTCATGCCCATCTTCTTCACCTTCATCATGTTCCAGCTCCCCGCCGGCCTGGCGCTCTACTCGGTGGTGAACAACGTGCTCTCCATCATCCAGCAGCAGATCATGAACCGGCGCTCGCCCATGCCGGCGCCGGCGGGAGGCAAGTCGTGAGCGAGCCGCGCGAGGGGGCGCCGCCACCGGCCCAGGCACCGGAGAAGGTGGCCGCGGCCCAGGCCTTCTGCCAGGGGCTCTTCGAGCGGCTCGGTGCCCGGGTGAGGGTGGAGGTGCAGGAGACCGCCGAGGCCATCGGCGTCGCCCTGCGGCCCGAGGAGGGCAACGCGGTCGAGCTGAGCTCGGCGCTGGTGGAGGCGGCCCAGGTGCTGGCCAACCGCGTGGTGAACCCCTCGGGCGAGGCGCGGAAGTGGGTGAACCTGGAGGTGGGCGGCTTCCGCGACGACGCCGACCCGGCGGTGAAGGCCATGGCCGAGCGGCTGGCGGCGGCGGCGCGGCGCAGCGGCCAGGTGCTGGCCATCGCGCCCATGAGCGCGCGCGAACGGCGCCAGGTGCACCTGGCCCTGCAGGACGCCGAGGGCGTGTCCACGCACAGTGAAGGCGAGGGGCTCTTCCGCACCCTGCTGGTGGTGCCGGGCAAGGACTCGGGGAGCTAGCTTGGCGAGGGCGCGGAGCCGCGAGGAGAAGCTCTTCGGCGCCGCGGTCCTGCGCCGATCGCTGGAGCTGCGCGGCGAGGAGCACAAGGCGGCGCTGCAGCCGGTCTACGACGGCGTGCTGCGCGACCTGGGGCTCACCGACGACGAGGTGAGCGCCTACCTGGGCCAGCACGGGGTGCGGGTCGACGCCGCCATCGGGCGCGGGAAGGCCTGAGGCCGGTGGGCCCGCTCTTCCGCGAGGTGCTGGCGGTGGGACTGCCGGCCCTGGGCCTGGCGCTGCCGGAGGGCGCCGCGGGGAGGCTGGAGCAGTACGCCGACCTGCTGCTGCACTGGAACCGGAAGGTCAACCTGACGGCGGTGACCGGCGCGGCCGAGGTGGCGGAGCTTCACCTCCTCGACAGCCTGGCGCTGCTGCGCGTGCTGGGGCCGGCGGAGACGCTGCTCGACGTGGGGAGCGGCGCCGGCCTGCCGGGCATCCCGCTGGCCATCGCCCGGCCCGGGCTGGCGGTCACCTGCTGCGACGCGGTGGCGAAGAAGGTGGCCTTCGTGAAGGCCGCCGCCGCCGCGCTCGACCTCCCGGTGCGCGGGGTGGCGGCGCGGGCCGGGGGGAAGCCGGAGCGCGAGGGACTGCCGCGCGCCCAGGTGGTGGTGTCGCGGGCCCTCGCCGACCCGGCTCGCTGGCTGCCGCTCGGCGCCGCGTACCTGGCCGAGGGCGGCGCGCTGGTGGCGATGCTGGGGCGCGAGACCGACGAGGCGGCGCTGGCCGCGCTCGGGGCGGCCTCCGGCCTGCGGCTGGGGAGGCTGGACCGGTTCAGCCTGCCGCGCTCCGGGGCCGCGCGGGCGAACGCGGTGTTCCACGCCTCGTGAGCGCGCGGGTGGGCGTTGCCGGACGTCACCCATCGTGATGCGATGGACGGATGACCACGTTCCTCCTGCTGCTGGCGGCCATCGCCTGCGAGGTGGCCGGGACCACCGCCCTCAGGGCGTCGGACGGGTTCACGCGGGTTGGCCCCGGTACCGTGGTGGTTGCGGGGTACGGGGCGGCCTTCTACCTGCTCTCGGTGGTGCTGCGGTCCATGCCGGTGGGCGCCGCCTAGGCCGTCTGGTCGGGCCTGGGCACGGCCGGGGCGGCGGTGGCCGGGTGGCTGCTCTTCGGCGAGGCGCTCGGCGGCTGGCGCCTGGCCGGCATGGCGGTGGTGGTGGCGGGCGTGGCGCTCATCCAGCTGGCGCCGGGCGGGAGCGGCCGGTTGGGGGACCCGACGGGCCGCGAGGGCGGGCGCAGGGAGGCGCGCTGGCGGAGGTGGTGCTGCTCCACTCGGCATACGGGCTGCGGGCGGCGGACCTGGCGGCCGCGGCGCGCTGGCGGCCGGCGGCGGCCGGTTCTCGCGGCTGCTGCTGCTGCACGGAGTTGCGGAGGTGGCGGCGGCCCTGCCGGTGCCGTGGAGGGTGGAGGCCCATCTCGCCGAGGGTGACCCGTGGGAGCCGCGCGAGGAGGTTTGGGCGTGGCGGCGCGGGCTGGTGGGGCTGGGGGCTCGGGTGGAGCTCCATTTCCACCGCGGCGGTCACCTCTTCACCGATCCCGAGCTGCCCGACAACGACCGGGAGTCGGCCGAGCGGGTATGGGGCCGGGGGCCCGGTTCCTGGAGGGTTGGAGAGGGCGGCGGTCGGGGGCGGGGTCAGACCCGTGTGGTGAAGCCGAGGTCGACCTCGCTCGCCGGGAGCCCGCCGCGGATGCCCCAGCTCTCCAGCGGCGGCTCGTGGATGACGGTGAGGACCGCGGCCGGCTCGACGCCAGCGGCCGCCAGGTTGCGGACCACGGCGGCGAAGAGCGCCTTCTTGGCGGCCGGCGAGCGGCCGGGGAAGGCGGTGATCTCCACGAAGACCGCGCCGTTGCCGCGGCGGGCCTGGAAGTCCTCGGGCTCGTGCTGGTGGAGGATCTGGTTGCGGTCGTCGGCCGGGAGGCGGAACGCCTCGACGAGCGCGGCGTGGACGCCGTCGAGGATGGCGGCGCGCGCGGTGGCGGTGCGACCGCGGGCCAGGTGGACGTGGACGAGGGGCATGGGGGCGATGGTAGCCGAGAGGCCGGCCTGGCCGGGGCGATGTTCCACGTGGAACGTGGAAGCGCGCCCGCATCCCGGCGCTCGACGAACGCCTCCCGAGGGCCGCAGCGGGCCGGTGCTTCGTCGCCGCTTCGCGGGCGACGCCGGCCTCCGCCGCTGGTCCTCCGCTCGCAGCGCTGTTCCCGGCCGCGCGAACGCTGGTCGCCGAGGCGTCTCGCAAGCGTCGGGGCGCGGACGACAGGGCGCGGCTCGCCGTTGCCGCGCCCACGAACGGTTGCTCGACGCGGTCCATCTTCTCGGCCGCGCGAGCCCCCTGTGCACCAGGCTCGCTCCGGAAGGCGGCTCCGGCCGGCGCGCCGGCTGCGCGGCTCCGTGGACTGTTCCACCGGAAGGAGGAGGCCCCCATCCCGGCGCTGGGCGACGCCTCCGGAGGGGCCGCAATGGGCCGGTGCTTCGTCGGCGCCTCGCCGGTGATGCCGTCCTCGGCCGCCCGTCCTCCGTTCCCGGCGCGCCTCCCGGCCGCGCGAACGCTGGCCGCCGGGGCGTCTCGCAAGCGTCGGGGCGGCGAGAGCCGCCCGAGCTCGCTGTCGGCCAGCTCCTGGATGCGCCGGATGGAAGGCTCGGTCCGTGCCCGCTTCAGGCTCATCAGCGCCTCTTGCTGCTGCCGCTCACCCTGCATCGCCACCCCGCCGAGGGCGAAGTACATGGGCGGAGCTCCCTGGTCGATCCCCGGGCCTGCTCGCGCGCGGGGCGGTGCGGGTGGCGGCGAAGTCCGGGGCCCGACGCGCCGGACCGGAGCCGCGGGATGCCTGTCCCGGTCGTTCCGGGGCGCCGACGTCCCCTTCTCTGCAGCCGAATCTGCGGGCGGCGTTCGGCCCCGCTGCGCCGGCACCTCCGCCTCGGTACCGACGCCCCCGAAGCTCAGGCAACCCACGTTCAAGCGGCCGCCCGCGCGGCGAGGACCGCCGCGGCCGGCGCCCCGGGCGAAGCCGCCAGGACCCGCACCGCCCACTCCCGGGGCCCGATTCAGCAACCATGCTAGCCGCGGCCCGAAGACGGAGACGAGAGGCCCGGGAGCCGGCGCTGCGCTACTCGAGGAGCGACCGGAGGATCCCGGGAGCGCGGGGTCGAGGTCGGACGGTTCCACGTGGAACATCGCGGGCCTCCGCGGACGACGAGGGGGCCCTGGAGGTTCCCGGGCCGCCCCGCACGTTCCACGTGGAACACTGTCAGATCCCCGATCCAGGATGCGGCCTCCCCGGGCCAGGCCGCACCCTGGCGTGCCGTGACAGGACATGACATGACTCGCTCCAAGCTCCGCGCCCTCGAAGGCGGTAGATCCGCGAAGACTGGGGGAAAGATGCCGCGCATCCTCACCATCGCGAACCAGAAGGGCGGGGTCGGGAAGACCACCACCGCCGTGAACCTGGCCGCCAGCCTGGCCGCCTCCGAGCGCCGGACCCTGCTCGTGGACATCGACCCCCAGGGCAACGCCGGCTCCGCCGTGGGGGTCGCCCGCGACGAGGTGGAGGGGCAGAGCCTCTACGAGGTGCTCCTCGACGGCCGGCCCGTCTCGGAGGTGGTCCGCTCCACCGAGCTCAAGTTCCTCGACCTCGTCCCCGCCAGCCGCCACCTGGTGGGAGCCGAGCTGGAGCTGGCCGGCACCGAGCGGCGCGAGTCCAGGCTGCGGGAGGCGCTCCGCGAGGTGCAGCGGGAGTACGAGTGGATCGTCATCGACTGCCCGCCCTCCCTCGGCCTCCTCACCCTCAACGGCCTGGTCGCCGCCCAGGGCGTGCTCATCCCCATCCAGTGCGAGTACTTCGCCCTCGAGGGGCTGGCCGACGTGCTCCGCACCATCGACCTGGTGCGCGAGGGGCCCAACCCCAGGCTCCACGTCGACGGCATCGTCCTCACCATGTACGCGCAGAACAACCTGGCCACCCAGGTCACCGACGAGATCCGGAGCCACTTCAAGAAGGAGGTCTTCCAGACCGTCATCCCGCGCAACGTGCGGCTCTCGGAGAGCCCCTCCCACGGCAAGCCGGTGCTGCTCTACGACGTGGCCTCCAAGGGCTGCCAGAGCTACCTGGCGCTGGCCCGCGAGGTGGTGAAGCGGGCCGAGAAGCTCGGGAGGGCGGCGTGAGCCTCGCCGATCGCCGGCGCCCGGCCCTGGGCCGCGGCATGGCCGCCCTGCTGGGCAACGCCCCGGCCCCGGCGGCGCCCGCCGTCTCCGGCCGCGGCCTGCTCCAGCTCCCCATCGAGGCGGTGGAGCGCAGCGCCCGCCAGCCGCGCAAGCGCTTCGACGAGGCGCGCCTGGCGGAGCTGGCCGCCTCCATCCAGGCCCACGGGGTCGTCGAGCCCATCCTGGTGCGGCGCAGCGGCAGCCGCTACCGCATCGTCGCCGGCGAGCGGCGCTGGCGCGCGGCGCAGCGGGCCGGCCTCAAGGAGATCCCGGCCATCGTCCGCGAGGCCACCGACCAGGAGGCCTTCGAGCTGGCGCTGGTGGAGAACCTGCAGCGCGCCGACCTGAACGCCATCGAGGAGGCCGAGGCCTACGAGGTGCTGGCCAAGGAGCACGACCTCACCCAGGAGCAGCTCGCCGGGCGGGTGGGCAAGGAGCGCTCCACCGTGGCCAACGCGCTGCGCCTCTTGCGGCTGCCCGGCGACGTGCGCGACGCGGTGCGCACCGGCCAGCTGGAGATGGGCCACGCCCGGGCGCTGCTGGGCCTGGAGCAGGCCGACGCCATCCGGCGCGCCACGCAGCGGGTGCTGAAGGAGTCGCTCTCGGTGCGGGCCACCGAGGCGCTGGTGCGCGATCTCCTCGGGCAGGGCAAGCCCCGGAAGGCCGCGCCCGCCGAGACGCCGGGCACGCGCGATCTCGCGGCCCGCCTCTCGCGCCGCCTCGGCTGCCGCTGCCGGGTGCTGCCGCGAACCAAGGTGGCCGGCCGCCTCGAGATCGAGTACACCTCCCTCGAGGAGCTGGACGGGATCCTGGAGCGCATCGGCGCCTGAGCGGCGCCGCTTCCCGGCCACGCACCTCCGCGCCGGAGGGCACACACGCGCCGCCACGCCGGGGGCTCCCCGCCCCAGGCCGGCGGCCTTCACCCGAGGAGACCCACGCCCATGGCCATGCTCAAGCGAGACGAGATGCCCACCCCCATCGGCGGCCAGAGCGAGCTCAACGCCCTGCTGGGCCGCGGCTCGGAGTTCGACGGCAAGCTGACCTTCGAGGGCACGGTCCGCATCGACGGCAAGTTCACCGGCACCATCGTCACCAACGACGTCCTGGTGGTCGGCGAGGGGGCCAAGGTCTCCGCCGAGATCACCTGTGGCACCCTCATCGTCCACGGCGAGGTGCAGGGCAACGTCCGCGCCAAGGTCCTCATCGAGCTGCACCAGCCCGCCCGCGTCCGCGGCAACCTCGAGACCCCGGCCCTGATGATCGAGAAGGGCGTGATCTTCGAGGGCCAGTGCAAGATGGAGGGCATCGGCGCCCAGAAGCCGGGGCTGCAGCCGGTCTAGCCGACCTTCACCGCCAGGAAAGGCGAAGGCCCCGGTCGCCCGGGGCCTCGTCGTTGCTTCACCAATGGTGACGTCGCCCCTGGTGGATCAGCTCACCTTCACCTGGATGCTCTTGGGCTTGGCCTCCGGCTTCTTGGGGAGGTGCACCGCGAGGATCCCGTTCTTGGCCTCGGCCTTGATGAGGTCGGGGTTCACCGTGGCCGGGAGCGAGAAGGAGCGGTTGAAGCTGCCGTAGGAGAGCTCCACCCGGTGGTAGTTCTCCTTCTGCTCCTCCTTCTCCAGGCGGCGCTCGCCCTTGATGGTGAGCACGCCGTTCTCGAAGCGGATGTCCACGTCCTTGGGCTCGACGCCCGCCAGGTCGAACCGGAGGGACAGCCCCTCCGCGTCCTCGTAGATGTCCACTGCCGGGCTCCAGCCCAGCGACTCGCCGCCCCGGCTCGCGAGCCGGTCGTCGAACAGGCGGGCCATGTCGTCCTGCATCCTGTTGAGCTCGCGCCAGGGGTCCCACCGCGTCAGCATCGCCATGATCTTTCCTCCGTTTTTGGCCCGTCTTCTCGGGCACGGCCAACGTAAGGCCGCCCTCCAGGCTGTCAAATCGTGCCCAAGTGCCGGTAGAAACGAGGGATTGGCCGGCGGTCCCACTTGACCGCATATCACCAGCGTGCTAAGCGGGGCCCCCCTTATGATCGTCGGATCCATCGCGCGGCGCTACGCCAAGGCGCTCTTCGACCTCGCGGTCGAGGCGGGCCGTGTCGAGGCCTGGGCCGAGGGGCTTTCCGCCCTCCAGAAGGCCGTGGCCTCCTCCCCCGAGCTGAAGGACCTGCTCGAGAACCCGGTCTACGCCAAGGAGCAGCGCCAGGCGGTGGCCGGGAAGCTCGCCGCGGCCCTCTCGCTCGATCTGCAGCCCACGCACCTCCTGGCGCTGCTGGCCGAGCGGAACCGGCTCGCCTACCTGTCCGGGATCGCCGACACCTTCGGCCAGCTCGCCGACAGGAAGCTCGGCCGGGTGCGCGCCAGGGTCACGAGCGCGGTCCCGCTCGCCGACGGCGAGGCCCAGGCCCTCTCCCAGAGGCTGGCCGCCGCCACCGGCGCCCAGGTGCTGCTGGAGCGTGCCGTCGACCCGGCGCTGCTCGGCGGCGTCGTCGCCCAGGTGGGCAGCCTGGTCTACGACGGCTCGCTGCGCGCCCAGCTCGAGGCCCTGCGCCGGAGCATGAAGCAGTAGCCCCGCCCTTCCCCCTTCCTCGACCGAATCGGAGATAGAACGAAATGGAAATCCGCGCCGACGAGATCAGCCGCATCATCCGCGAGCAGATCAAGGACTACGGGAAGAAGGTCGACGTCGCCGAGACCGGCACCGTGCTGCAGCAGGCCGACGGCGTCGCCCGCGTCTACGGTCTCGCCGGCGCCGCCGCCGGCGAGCTGGTCGAGTTCGGCAACGGCACCCGCGGCCTGGTGCTGAACCTCGAGGAGGACAACGTCGGCGTCGCCATCATGGGTCACGCCGAGGAGATCCGCGAGGGCGACACCGTCAAGCGCACCGGCCGCATCGCCGAGGTGCCGGTGGGCGAGGAGCTGCTGGGTCGCGTGGTCGACGGCCTCGGCAACCCCATCGACGGCCGCGGCCCCATCCAGTCGAAGAACACCCGCAAGGTCGAGATCAAGGCGCCGGGCATCGTCAAGCGCAAGAGCGTGCACGAGCCCATGCAGACCGGCCTCAAGGCCATCGACGCCCTGGTGCCGATCGGCCGCGGCCAGCGCGAGCTCATCCTCGGCGACCGCCAGACTGGCAAGACCGCCGTG
Organism: Deltaproteobacteria bacterium; assembly: GCA_016214955.1. Lineage (GTDB taxonomy): Bacteria > Myxococcota > Myxococcia > Myxococcales > Anaeromyxobacteraceae > JACRMN01. The sequence continues at coordinate 128,622 of JACRMN010000013.1, read as the reverse complement.
GCCGTCGACGCCATCATCAACAACAAGGGGAACAACCTCTACTGCTTCTACGTGGCCATCGGCCAGAAGCAGTCCACCGTGGCCCGGGTGGTCGACACCCTCAAGAAGCACGGCGCCATGGAGTACACCACCGTCATCGCCGCGAGCGCCTCGGACCCGGCCCCCATGCAGTACCTGGCGCCCTACACCGGCGTCACCATGGCCGAGTACTTCCGCGACAGCGGCCGGCACGCGCTCATCATCTACGACGACCTCTCCAAGCAGGCCGTCGCCTACCGCCAGCTCTCGCTGCTGCTCCGCCGCCCGCCGGGCCGCGAGGCGTACCCCGGCGACGTGTTCTATCTCCACAGCCGCCTGCTGGAGCGCGCCGCCAAGCTGTCCGACAAGGAGGGTGGCGGGTCGCTCACCGCGCTGCCCATCATCGAGACCCAGGCCGGCGACGTCTCGGCGTACATCCCCACCAACGTCATCTCCATCACCGACGGCCAGATCTTCCTGGAGTCGGACCTCTTCTACCAGGGCCAGCGGCCGGCCATCAACGTGGGCATCTCGGTGTCCCGCGTCGGCGGCTCCGCCCAGATCAAGGCCATGAAGCAGGTGGCCGGCTCGCTCAAGCTGGAGCTGGCGCAGTACCGCGAGCTGGCGGCCTTCGCCAAGTTCGGCTCCGACCTCGACAAGGCCACCCAGGAGACCCTGGCCCGCGGCCAGCGGCTCATGGAGGTGCTGAAGCAGGGCCAGTACCAGCCGCTCTCCGTCGAGCGGCAGGTCATCCAGATCTACGCCGGCACCCAGAAGGACGCGCAGGGCCAGGGCTGGCTGCGCGAGGTCCCGGTGGAGGAGGTGGGCCGCTACCTCAAGGAGCTCCTCGAGTTCCTCGACAGCCGCCACCCCGACATCGCCAGGAAGATCGCCGAGAAGAAGCAGCTCGACGACGACGTGAAGAAGGCGCTCGACGGGGCCCTGCAGGAGTTCAAGGGCATCTTCCGCGCCGAGGCGAAGTAGGAAAGGCGTTCGAGGACTCTCGTGCCCTCCCTTCGCGACATCCGCCGCCGCATCGGCTCGGTGAAGAGCACGCAGCAGATCACCAAGGCCATGAAGATGGTGGCCGCGGCCAAGCTGCGTCGCGCCCAGGAAGCCATCACCAAGGCGCGGCCCTACGCCACGCTCCTGGAGCAGGCCCTGGTGCGCATCGCCCAGCGCGCCGCCTCCGAGGGCGGCGCCGGCCACCCGCTGCTGGCCGCCCGGCCGGTCAAGGTGGTGGAGCTCGTCGTCATCACCTCCGACCGCGGCCTGGCCGGCGGCTTCAACTCCAACATCGGCCGCCGCGTCCAGCGCTTCCTGGTGGAGAACGCCGACAGGTACGAGAAGATCCTGATCTCGACCATCGGCAAGAAGGGCCGCGACTTCTTCCGGGCCCGCCACGTCTCCATCCGCAAGGACTACACCGGCATCCACCAGAAGCTCAGCGCCGACAAGGCGCAGGAGATCGCCCGCGAGTACGGCGAGCGCTTCCTCTCCGGCGAGCTCGACGCCGTGTTCCTGGTGTTCAACGAGTTCAAGAGCGCCATCTCGCAGAAGGTGGCCGTGAAGCAGCTGCTGCCGGTGGAGACCGGCCCGGCGGAGGACTCGGCCGGCATCGACTTCCTCTACGAGCCGGCCCGCAAGGAGCTCCTGGAGCAGCTGGTCCCGCGCCACCTGGACGTCCAGGTGTTCCGGGCGCTGCTCGACTCCGCCGCCAGCGAGCACGGCGCGCGGATGACGGCGATGGAGTCGGCGACCAAGAACGCCACCGACATGATCGCGATGCTCTCGCTCCAGTACAACCGCGCGCGCCAGGCCTACATCACCAAGGAGCTCTCGGAGATCGTCAGCGGCGCCGAGTCGCTCAAGTAGCCCTCAGGGAAAGAAAGAGACATGTCCCAGACCCAGACCCAGAACGGCAGGATCACCCAGGTCATCGGCCCCGTGGTGGACGTGGAGTTCCCGCCGGGATCGCTCCCCGAGATCTACACCGCGCTCGCGGTGACCAACCCCGGCATCGACGACCGCAAGGACAACCTGGTGGTCGAGGTGGCCCAGCACCTGGGCGAGAACACCGCCCGCTGCGTGGCCATGGACTCGACCGAGGGCCTCCAGCGCGGCATGACGGTGCGGAGCACCGGCGCGCCCATCTCCATGCCGGTGGGCAAGGAGGTGCTGGGCCGCATCCTCAACGTCGTCGGCGAGCCGGTGGACGAGAAGGGCGCCGTGGCCGCCAAGCTGTTCCGGCCCATCCACCGCCCGGCCCCGACGCTCGTCGAGCAGAACGTGAAGATCGAGGCCTTCGAGACCGGCATCAAGGTCATCGACCTGCTGGCCCCGTACCTCCGCGGCGGCAAGATCGGCCTCTTCGGCGGCGCCGGCGTGGGCAAGACCGTGCTCCTCATGGAGCTCGTCAACAACGTGGCCAAGGCGCGCGGCGGCTTCTCGGTGTTCGCCGGCGTGGGCGAGCGCACCCGCGAGGGCAACGACCTCTACCACGAGATGATCGACTCGGGCGTCATCAACAAGGACGACCTGTCGAAGAGCCAGTGCGTGCTGGTGTACGGCCAGATGAACGAGCCGCCCGGCGCCCGCGCCCGCGTGGCCCTCTCGGCCCTGGCCATCGCCGAGTACTTCCGCGACGACGAGGGGCGCGACATGCTCCTCTTCATCGACAACATCTTCCGCTTCACCCAGGCGGGCTCCGAGGTGTCCGCGCTCCTCGGCCGCATCCCCTCGGCCGTGGGCTACCAGCCCACCCTCTCCACCGAGATGGGCGAGCTCCAGGAGCGCATCACCTCCACCTCCAAGGGCGCCATCACCTCGGTGCAGGCCATCTACGTGCCCGCCGACGACCTCACCGACCCGGCCCCGGCGACCGCCTTCGCGCACCTCGACGCCACCACGGTGCTCTCCCGCAAGCTCACCGAGATCGGCATCTACCCGGCGGTCGATCCCCTCGACTCCACCAGCCGCATCCTCGATCCGCTGGTGGTGGGCGCGGAGCACTACCAGGTCGCCCGCCACGTGCAGGAGACGCTGCAGACCTACAAGGACCTGCAGGACATCATCGCCATCCTCGGCATGGACGAGCTCTCCGAGGACGACAAGCTGGTGGTGGCGCGGGCCCGCAAGATCCAGCGCTTCCTCTCGCAGCCGTTCTCGGTGGCCCAGCAGTTCACCGGCAACCCCGGCAAGTACGTGAAGCTCCCCGACACCATCCGCGGCTTCAAGGAGATCGTCGAGGGCAAGCACGACGACCTGCCGGAGCAGGCGTTCTACATGGTGGGCACCATCGAAGAGGCCGTGGAGAAGGCGAAGAAGCTGGCGGCGGGGTAGCGCATGGCCCTCACCCTCGAGATCGTCACGCCGGAGAAGCGCGTCGCCAGGCTGGAGTGCGACGAGGTGCGGGCGCCGGGCAGCCTGGGTGGCTTCGGCATCCGCAAGGGCCACACGCCGTTCCTGTCGGCGCTGGAGCCGGGGCGGCTCACCGCCGTCGCCGGCGGCCAGGAGACCCACTACGCCATCGGCGGCGGCTTCCTGCAGGTGGCCGACGACAAGGTGATCGTGCTCGCCGACACCGCCGAGGCCAGGGACGAGATCGACGTCGAGCGGGCCCGGCGCGCCTTCCAGGACGCCAGCGACAGGCTCCGCAGCCTCACCGAGCAGGACGGGAACTACGCGCTGGAGGCGGCCCGGGTGAAGCGGGCCACGGCCCGGATCACCGTCGCCGGCTAGGCCGCCGCGCCTCCGCGCCGGCACCGGGAGGGAGGCCGCCGGGCCTCCCTCTCGCGCTTCCGGGAGCCTCACCGCGAGTCAAGGCGAGGCCTGCGCCGCGGCCTCCTCAGGCCCGGGATCACGGGCCTTTTCCGCCTCCGACTCCGGGTGCCGGACGAGGCCAAACTCATTGAAAATCCTGGGATTCTCGGCTAAGTAACAGGCTCCTCGGAGACCCCTCCGGCCCAGCCTCCATGTCCGACGAGACGCTCCCGCCCGCCCCGCCCAACGAGCCCCCGCCGCCGCCCGGCGGCGAGCCGCACCGCGCCCAGATCAGCATCGAGGACGAGATGCGGCGCTCGTACCTCGACTACTCGATGTCGGTCATCATCGGGCGGGCGCTGCCCGACGTGCGCGACGGCCTGAAGCCGGTGCACCGCCGCATCCTCTACGCGATGCACACCGAGGGGCTGCACCACAACAAGCGTTACTCCAAGTGCGCCGGCGTGGTCGGCGAGGTGCTGAAGAAGTACCACCCCCACGGCGACGCCGCCGTCTACGACGCCCTGGTCCGCCTGGCCCAGGAGTGGAACCTCCGCTACCCGCTCATCGACGGCCAGGGCAACTTCGGCTCGGTGGACGGCGACCCGGCGGCGGCCTACCGGTACACCGAGTCGCGCCTCGAGAGGCTCGCCGACTACCTCCTGGCCGACATCGACAAGGAGACGGTGGAGTGGGTTCCCAACTTCGACGACTCCACCGTCGAGCCCACCGTCCTCCCGGCCCGCTTCCCCAACCTGCTGGTGAACGGCTCCTCGGGCATCGCGGTGGGCATGGCCACCAACATCCCGCCCCACAACATGGGCGAGGTGATCCAGGCCGCCATCCACCTCATCGCCAACCCCAGGGCCACGGTGGCGGAGCTGATGCGCTTCGTCCCCGGCCCCGACTTCCCCACCGCCGGGATCATCCTGGGGCGCGACGGCATCCGGCAGGCCTACGAGACCGGCCGCGGCACCCTCGAGGTCCGGGCCCGGGCCACCGTCGAGGTCCACCCCAAGACCGAGCGCGAGTCGATCGTCGTCACCGAGATCCCCTACCAGGTCAACAAGGCCAAGCTGGTCGAGCACATCGCCGACCTGGTCCGCGACAAGAAGCTGGAGGGCATCAGCGACCTGCGCGACGAGTCCTCGCGCGAGGGCATGCGCGTGGTCATCGAGCTGAAGCGCGATGCCGTGGCCCAGGTGGTGCTCAACAACCTCTACGCCCACACCGCGCTGCAGACCGGCTTCGGCGTCATCCTGCTGGCCATCGACGGCGGCCAGCCGCGCATCCTCGATCTCAAGCAGCTGCTGGAGCGCTTCGTCGCCCACCGGCGCGACGTGGTCACCCGGCGCACCCGCTTCGAGCTGAAGCAGGCGCGGGCCCGCGAGCACATCCTGCTCGGCCTCTCGATCGCCCTCGACCACATCGACGAGATCATCGAGCTCATCAAGAAGGCCGGCGACCGGGAGGCGGCGCGCGAGGGGCTGATGCAGCGCTTCGGTCTCTCCGAGATCCAGGCCCGCGCCATCCTGGAGATGCAGCTGCAGCGCCTCACCGGGCTGGAGCGCCAGAAGATCCTGGACGAGCTCAGCGAGGTGCAGAAGCTCATCGTCCGGCTCCGCGAGATCCTGGCCTCCGAGAAGGTGATGATGGAGGTGATCGTCGGCGAGCTCGAGGAGGTGAAGAAGCTCTTCGCCGACGAGCGGCGCACCGAGATCCAGGGCGCCGCCGCCGACCTCTCGGTGGAGGACCTCATCGCCGAGGAGGAGATGGTGGTCACCGTCTCCCACATGGGCTACGTGAAGCGGAACGCGGTCTCGACCTACCGGGCGCAGAAGCGCGGCGGCAAGGGCAAGACCGGCGCCGCCACCCGCGAGGAGGACTTCGTCGAGAGCCTCTTCGTGGCCTCGACGCACAGCTACCTGCTGGTCTTCTCCGACAAGGGGAAGGTCTACTGGCTCAAGGTCCACGAGATCCCGCTGGCCGGCCGCGCCGCCCGCGGCAAGCCCATCGTCAACCTGGTGCGGGTGGAGCCGGGCGAGAAGATCGCCGCCATCCTCCCGGTGCGGAAGCTGCCCGACCCGCCGGCCGGCGACGAGGGCGAGGCCGAGGAGAGCGCCGCGCCCACCGGCGAGGGTGAGCCCTTCGTCTTCCTGGCCACCAAGAAGGGGCTCATCAAGAAGACCCGGCTCGACGCCTTCAGCCGCCCCCGCCAGGCCGGCATCATCGCCCTCTCCATCGAGGAGGGCGACAGCCTCATCGCCGCCCGGCTCACCGACGGCAAGAGCCACGTGCTGCTCTCCACCGCCCAGGGCATGGCCATCCGCTTCGAGGAGGCCGACGTCCGCGCCATGGGCCGCACCGCCTACGGCGTGAAGGGCGTGACGCTGGAGGAGGGAGACCTGGTGGTCTCGGCCGACGTGCTCCACGAGCCCTTCGAGGGCGAGGGGGCGCCGACCATCCTCACCGTCACCGCCAACGGCTACGGCAAGCGCACGGTGCTGGGCGAGTACCGGACCCAGAGCCGCGGCGGCAAGGGCATCATCACCATCAAGACCACCGAGCGGAACGGCCCGGTGGTGGCCGCCCTCCGGATCCTCGACTCGGAGGAGGTCATGCTCATCACCAACCAGGGCATGCTCATCCGCATGCCGGCCCGGCAGATCTCGGTGATCGGGCGCAACACCCAGGGCGTCCGGCTCATCTCCATCGAGTCGCGCGAGGAGCAGGTGATGGCCGCGGCCCGCGTGGCCGAGACCAGCCAGGAGGCCGAGGCGGCCGGGGTCCGCGAGGCCGGCGTCGCCGACCTCACGCCGGTGCCGGGCGAGATCGAGGCCGAGGAGGGCGCGGGCGAGGCGGAGGGTGGCGAGGAGCCCGAGGGCGGGGAGGGCGCCTAGGCCGCGGCCGGGCCGCAGCGCGCCGTGCTCCGCCGAGCCACAGCCCTCCTGGCGCTCGCCGCCCTGTGCGGCTGCCGCAGCCCGGCGAGCCGGCTCGACGAGGCCAACGCCCTGCGCCACGCCGGCCGCCCCGCCGAGGCGCTGGCCCTCTACCGCGACATCCTGGCGACGCTCGGCGAGGGTAGGCTCCCGCCCGACGACGCCGAGTCGCGGCTGCGGGCCCTGCAGTACGCCGCCGACGTCTCCTACCTGGAGCTGGGCGAGTACCAGGAGGCGGTGGCCTACTACCGCCGCATCATCGCGCTCCACCCCGGCAGCCCCGACGCCTGGCAGGCCCGCTCGGTCATCGGCGACATCTTCCGCGACCGCTTCGGCGACCGGCTCGGTGCCATCGCCCAGTGGGCCGACATCGCCCAGAGCCCCTCGCCCAGCGCACCGCACTACCAGCTCAAGGTGGCCCGCGAGTACCTGGAGCTCAAGAACACCGACCAGGCGCGCACCGAGGCCCGCATCCTCCGCGAGAAGTGGCCGCGCAGCCCGGAGGCCGACGAGGCCCAGCTCCTCGCCGCCCAGGCCTGGGCGCTCGACGGCCGCATCGACGAGGCCACCCGCGCCTTCCAGGTGGCGGTCGACCGCCACCCGCGCCCCGAGATCACCGCGCGGGCGCTGGAGGGCCAGGCCCACATCTGCGCCCAGCAGGGGCCGGGCGAGAGGTGCGCCGGCCGCCCCTGCCTGGAGCGGGCCCTGGAGCTCTACCTGGAGGCGCTCCCCGCCCACCCCAACCCCGAGGCGGTGCGGAAGAACATCGACGCCGTCCGCCGCCGCATCGCCGCCGCCCGCACCGTCCGGCCGGGCGACCGCGCCGCCGCCCTCGATCACGCCGTCCCGAAGGAGAAGACGCAGCCATGAAGACCGACCTCTCGCAGAAGCTCTTCGCCCGCGCCCAGCAGCTCTTCCCCGGCGGCGTGAACTCGCCGGTCCGCGCCTTCAAGGGCGTGGGCGGCACCCCGCGCTTCATCTCCCGCGGCCGCGGCTCGCACATGTGGGACGTGGACGGCAACGAGTACGTGGACTACGTGGGGTCCTGGGGCCCGCTCATCCTGGGCCACTGCCACCCCGACGTGATGCGCGAGGTGCAGGAGGCCATGAAGGCCGGCGCCTCCTTCGGCGCCCCCTCGCCCCGCGAGATCCTGCTGGCCGAGGTCGTCCAGGCCCGCATGCCCTGGCTGGCGAGGATGCGCTTCGTCTCCTCGGGCACCGAGGCCACCACCGCCGCCATCCGCCTGGCGCGCGGCTTCACCGGCCGCGACGACTTCCTCAAGTTCGACGGCTGCTACCACGGCGCCGGTGATCCCCTGCTGGTGAAGGCCGGCTCCGGCGTCGAGACCCTGGGGCTGCCCGACTCGCCGGGCGTGCCCGCCGACCTGGCACGCCACACCCTGACCTTGCCCTGGAACGACCTCGCCGCGGTGGAGCGGCTCTTCGCCGAGCGCGGCGGCACCATCGCCGCCGTCATCACCGAGCCGGTGGTGGGCAACATGGGCGTGCTGGTGCCGAGGCCCGGCTTCCTCGAGGGGCTGCAGGCGCTCTGCACGAGGCACGGCGCCCTCTTCATCGTCGACGAGGTGATGACCGGCTTCCGGCTCTCGGCCGGCGGCGCCTGCGGCCTCTACGGCCTGCGGCCCGACCTCGTCACCTTCGGCAAGGTGATCGGCGGCGGCCTGCCGGTGGGCGCCTTCGGCGGCCGCGCCGACGTCATGGACCGCATCGCGCCGGCCGGCCCCATCTACCAGGCCGGCACGCTCTCCGGGAACCCGATGGCCATGGCCGCCGGCAAGGCGACGCTGGAGCGGCTCGACGCCGCCGGCTACGCCCGCATGGAGGCGCTCTCGGCGCGGCTCGCCGAGGGGCTGGCGGCGGAGGCCAGGAAGGCCGGCGTCGCCGTGCAGGTGAACCGCGTGGGCTCGATGCTCACGGTCTTCTTCTCGGGCGAGCCGGTCTTCGACGCCCAGAGCGCCCGCAAGTCCGACGCCAAGGCCTTCGGCCGGTTCTTCCACGCCATGCTGGAGGGGGGCGTCTACCTGCCGCCCTCCCAGTTCGAGGCCGCCTTCGTCTCGGTGGCGCACACCGACGAGGACATCGACCGGACCATCGCCGCTGCCGGGCCCGCCTTCGCCGCGTCGAAGGGCTAGCGCCGGGCCTGCTCGCACACGGCCAAGCACCGGATCTCACGCAGGAAACAGCCGCGCCGCCACCATGTCCGGCACCAGCTCCCGCCGGGGCGGTCGCCATTGACGTACCCATGTGCGCCTGCTAAAAGGCTCTGCCCCTCGCCCCTGGAAAACCTTCGGGATTTCCCCGGTGCGAGCGCTTCGCGGAGGCAGGGATGGACCCGAGCGATCGAGAGCGCCGGGACCCGGCTGAACCCAGCCGCGAAGAGAAGCAGAAGCAGGACGAGGAAGGGCTCTCGAACCTGGCCTCGGCCTACCAGAAGGCGGGTCCGCTGATGGCGGCCTCGACGCAGCTGGTGGCGGCGGTCGGGATCTTCGCGTGGGCGGGGCACTGGCTGGACCAGAAGGTCGGGAACAGGACGCCCTGGTTCCTCCTCCTGGGCGCAGCGCTGGGGATGACGGGCGGCTTCATCAGCTTCTTTCGAACGGTGCTGGGCAAGAAGAACAAGTGATCCGCTACCTCCTCCTCGCCGCCATCGCCGCCGCCACCGCGCTCGCCATCGCCGCGGTGGTGCCCGCCTCGGGCGCGGCGCTGCTGGGCGCGGGGATCTCCGCCGGAACCGCCATCGCCTCCCTGGTCGCCTTCGCCTTGCTCGGCAAGGGCGAGAAGCCCATGCAGCGCGCCCTCGCCATCTTCGTGGGCGCCTTCCTGGTGCGCCTCGTGCTCGTGGCCCTGGGCCTCGTGGCCGTGCAGCGCGCCGGCCAGAGCCCGCTGGCCTTCGTCATCGCCTTCTTCGTGCCCTACTTCGTCTTCGCCGCCATCGAGGGGGGCTACGTCCACTCCCTCGGCCGCACCACGGGAAAGACCGCATGACAGTCACCGCCGCCGTCCTCGCCCTGGGCCTGGCCCTCGGCTCCAGCGATCCCCACGCCGCGCCCGCCGCCCACGGCGGGGGCCACGAGGCCTCGCTGCCCGAGGTGATGATGCACCACGTGGCCAACGGCTACGTGCTGGAGATGCCCGGCTTCTGCGAGGGCTTCCACTGGAACTGCGAGATCGACCTCCGCGCCCTCTTCGGCACCCACGTCGACGCGCAGGGCCACGTCTCCGGCCCGCTGGTCTTCGCCAACGGCAAGCTCGACATGACGCCTTCGAAGCACGTGGTGATGATGTGGGTGGCGGCCGCCCTCCTCCTCGTCCTGCTGCTGCTGGTGGTGGTGCCGCGGCGCGCGGTGGTGCCCCGGGGCGTCTACAACTTCTTCGAGCTGCTGGTGCAGTTCGTCCGCGACATCGCCGTCTCCAACATCGGCAAGAAGGACGCCGACCGCTTCGTGCCCTACCTGGCGAGCGCCTTCTTCTTCATCCTCTTCATGAACCTGCTGGGCCTGGTGCCCTTCATGGCCACCGCCACCGCCAACGTCTCGGTGACCGTGGGGCTGGCGATCTTCACGTTCTTCGTCACCCAGTACGCGGCCATCAAGGCCCAGGGCATCGGCGGCTACCTGGCCCACCTCACCGGCGGCGTGCCCAAGAGCCTGGCCTGGCTGTGGCCCATCATGATCCCGGTGGAGATCCTGGGCCTCTTCACCAAGCCCTTCGCCCTCACCGTCCGTCTCTTCGCCAACATGGTGGCCGGCCACTTCGTCATCCTGGCCCTGCTCGGCCTGATCTTCGCCATCTCGGTCTTCGTGGCCCCGGTCTCGGTGGCCCTGGCCCTGGCGATCTTCATGCTGGAGCTCTTCGTGGCCTTCGTGCAGGCCTACATCTTCACCATGCTCTCCGCGCTCTTCATCGGCGCCGGGCTCGTGCACCACGGTCACGACGAGCACGGGGAGCACGGCGATCACGGTCACGCCGGGCACGGCGGCGACCACCACGCCTCTCACGTGGCCGGGAACGCTCCCGGCCATGGGTAGTCGAGCGCAGCACGCGCCACGGGAACAACGGGCGGCCCGTCACGCTCCGCCCCAACTGCAAACGGAGATGAAGCAACCATGAACGCTCTCTCGCTCGGTTACCTCGCCGCCGGCCTCGGCGCCGGCATGTCCGTCCTCGGCGTCGGCCTCGGCATCGGCAAGCTCGCCGCCGCCGCCATGGAGGGCTCGGCCCGCCAGCCGACCGCCGCCGGCGACATCCGCACCTCGATGATCATCGCCGCCGCCCTCATCGAAGGCGCCACGCTCTTCGCCATCGTGGTCTGCCTGCTCCTCGCCATCAACAAGTAGCTCCCGGCAGTCCCCTCACTCGCGGAGCCGTTCGATGAACATCCTCGCCACGCCGGTGCTGGCCGCCGGCATCATGGACCTGAACCCGGGGCTCACGCTCTGGACGGCCATCACCTTCCTCTTCCTGATCCTGGTGCTGGCCAAGTTCGCCTTCGGCCCCATCGTCAAGATGCTCGACGAGCGGAGCCGGACGATCCACGAGGCCATCGAGCAGGCCAGGAAGGAGCGGGCCGAGGCCGAGCGCATGCTGGCCGAGCAGAAGGAGTCGCTCCAGAAGGCCCAGCGCGAGGCCGCCGAGCTCGCCAAGCGCTCCCAGGCCGACGTCGAGAAGCTCCGCCAGGAGCTGACCGCCAGGGCGCGCAAGGAGGCCGACGACCTCGTGGCCCAGGCGCGGGCGCAGATCCAGGAGGAGAAGTCGAAGGCGGTTGCCGAGCTCCGGGGCCAGGTGGCCGACATGGCCATCGAGGTGGCCAAGAAGCTCATCCCGCAGGCCATCGACGAGAAGACCCACCGGGCTCTCGTCGCCGACTACGTGAAGCAGCTGCCCGACGCAAAGGCCTAGCGGATCGGCCTCTCCCGAAGCAACGGGCTCCGGCGGGCGACCGCCGGGGCCCGACTTTTTCACGCGCAGCATCGGAAGGACGCAGCATGGCCCTCGCCATCGGCATCGTCGGGCTCCCCAACGTGGGGAAGTCCACCCTCTTCAACGCGCTCTCCGGCGCGGCCAAGGCCCAGGCGGCCAACTACCCGTTCTGCACCATCGACCCCAACGTGGGCGTGGTGCCGGTGCCCGACCCGCGGCTGGCGCGGCTGGCCGCGCTCCTGAAGCCCAAGCGCACCATCTTCACCACCATCGAGTTCGTGGACATCGCCGGGCTGGTGGCCGGCGCCTCCAAGGGCGAGGGGCTCGGCAACCAGTTCCTCTCCCACATCCGCCAGGTGGACGCGGTGGCCCACGTGCTCCGCTGCTTCGACGACCCCGACGTGGTCCACGTGGGCGGCAAGGTCGATCCCCGCGGCGACCGCGACGTGGTCGAGACCGAGCTCATGCTGAAGGACCTGGAGTCGGTGGAGAAGCGGCGCGAGCGCACCCAGAAGAACACCAAGATCCCCGGGAAGCCGGGCGAGCAGGCCAAGGCCGAGCTGGCGGTGCTCGACCAGGTGAAGGCCGGCCTGGAAGCCGGCACGCCGGTGCGGCTGCAGAAGCTGGACGCCGAGGCCAGGGCCGCCATCGGCGACCTGTTCCTGCTCACCGGCAAGCCGGTCATCTACATCGCGAACGTGGACGAGAGGCAGCTCACCGACCCGAACGACCCGCGCGTGGCCGCCGTGAAGGAGATGGCCGCTGCCGAGGGGGCCGAGGCGGTGGTGCTGTGCGGCAAGGTGGAGGCGGAGCTCGCCGAGCTGGCCGAGGCGGAGCGGGTCGAGTTCCTCGAGAGCCTGGGCCTCGAGGAGCCGGGCCTGGAGCGGCTGGTGCACGCCGGCTACAGGGAGCTGGGGCTCGAGACCTACTTCACGGTGGGCGAGGAGGAGTGCCGCGCCTGGACCTACCACAAGGGCGCGCTGGCCCCGCAGGCCGCGGCCGTGATCCACACCGACTTCGAGAAGGGTTTCATCAAGGCCGAGGTGCAGCGCTACGAGGACCTGCTCGCCCTCGGCAGCGAGGTGGCGGTGAAGGAGAAGGGGCTGCTGCGCATCGAGGGCAAGGAATACGTCGTGAAGGACGGCGACGTGATGCACTTCCGGTTCAACGTCTGACCCAGCGGGTCGGTCAGGCCGGCTTCCGCCCGCCCGCCATCCGCACCGCCAGCCGGATGGCGGCGACCATGCTGTCGGCGCTGGCCTCGCCCTTCCCGGCCCGGTCGTAGGCCACGCCGTGGTCCGGGCTGGTGCGCACGATGGGCAGGCCCAAGGTGACGTTCACCGCCGACTCGCCGTTCACGGCGTCGAGCAGCTTCACCGGGATGAGCCCCTGGTCGTGGTACAGGGCCACCACGGCGTCGAACTCGCCGGCCACGGCGCGGAAGAAGACCGAGTCGGCCGGCCAGGGGCCGCTGGCGCGGATGCCGCGGGCGCGGGCCGCGGCCAGCGCCGGCTCCACCAGCCGCCGCTCCTCGTCGCCGAAGGCGCCGCCGTCGCCGGCGTGCGGGTTCATGGCGCAGACGGCCACGCGCGGGCGGGGGATGCCGAACTGGCGGGCGAGCGCGCGGGCGGTGATCTCCACCACCTCCAGGATCGCCTCCGGCGCCACCTCGGCCGGCACCCGCGCGAGCTGCAGGTGGTTGGTCACCAGCGCCACCCGGAGCCGCTCCGAGGCCAGCATCATCACCGAGCGGCCGCCGGTGCGCTCCTCCAGCCACTCGGTGTGGCCGACGAAGCCCGGCAGCGCCAGCGCCACCTGGGCCTTCGACACCGGCGCGGTGCAGAGCGCCTGGCAGCGGCCGTCCTGCACCGCCGCGAAGGCCGCCGTGAGGTAGGCGAGCTGGGCGCGGCCGCCCTCGGGGCTGGGCCGGCCCGGGCGACGATCGGCGGCGGCGAGGCGGGTCACCTCGACGAGGGCCCCGCCGGCCGGCAGCGGCTCGCCGGGCGCCACCCGCGGCAGGCGCAGCCCGGCGCGAGCCGCGGTGGCCGCGAAGGAGCGGTCGCCGAAGAGGTAGGGGGCGCAGGCCCGGCGCCCGAGCCGGGCCAGCGCGCGGGCGGTCACCTCCGGGCCGATGCCCGAGGGGTCGCCCAGGCTGATGGCGAGGCGGATCAAGGCGTCGCTACGGCTTCGGATCCTTCAGCTCCGGCAGCCGCACCTCGATGAAGGCGTCCTTCTTGAGCTCGGCCACGTACTGGGCCCTGGCCGCGTCGGCCTGGTCGTTGGTGAGCCGGTCGCGGATCTCGTCCTTCACCTCGTCGAAGGGGCGGGGCTGGCCGCCGCGCCGCTCCTCGACCTTGAGGATCTGGAAGCCGGTGCGGGTGCGCACCAGGTCGGAGAGGTGGCCGGTCTCGAGGGCGAACGCGGCCCGCTCCACCTCGGGCTGCACCACCCCGCGGCGTAGCCAGCCCAGGTCGCCGCCGTCGGCGGCGCTCGGCCCCTGCGAGACCTCCCGGGCCACCTTGGCGAAGTCCTCGCCGCCGCGGACGCGCTGCAGGGCCCGCTGCGCCTTCTCGCGGACCTTGGCCTCGTCGGCCGCCGGGGCGCCGGGGGCGAGGGAGAGGAAGATGTGGCGGACCCGGATCTCCTGGCCGGAGGCGTAGTCGGAGAGGTGCTGCTGGTAGTGGTTCCTCAGGTCCTCGTCGGAGACGTTGATGCGCGAGCGCACCTTGAGCGAGAGAACGCGGAAGGACTCGAGGTCCCGCTTCACCTTGGCCCTGTAGAGCGGCCGGGTCAGCCCCTCGTTGAGGAGGGCCCGGTCGAGGGTCTCGTCGTCGAGGCCGTAGCGCTTCTTGGTGTCCTCGATGACCGCGCTCACCTCGGCGTCGGAGACCTCCAGCGCCAGCTCCTTCACCTGGGCGTCGATGAGCTTGTCGGCCAGCAGCGCGTCGAAGGCGGCCCTGAGCACGCGGGCCCGGGCCCTGTCGCGGGCCGGCCCGGCGGGCTCGGCGTCGGCGCGGCGCAGCTCGGCGCCGGCCTTCTCCTCGAGGTCGAGCAGGGTGAGCACGTCGCCGTTCACGACCGCGGCGACGCGGTTCACCACCTCTCCGGCGGGCTCGGGGGCGGCGAGGAGGAGCAGCGAGGCGAGGAGGAGGGAGGTCATGGCCGTTTCTCCCGGGTTGGGGCCCCGGCGAGCTTCGCTCGGCGAGGCGGGGGCCGGGGCCCCCGGCAACGCGGCGGCTAGGGGGCGAGGGCGTCGAGGAGCTTCTGATCCACGGTGATCTGGGCCTTCTGGCGCAGGGCGGCAACGTATTCCTCCTGGGCCCGGGTGCGGCGCTCCCGCAGGAGCCTCTCCTTGAGCGCCGGTGCCGCCTCGGCGAAGGGGCGACGGGCGGCAGGGCGCCGTTCGGTCACCTGGAAGACGTGGAAGCCGTACGGCGAAGGGGTGACGTCGCTCACCTTCTGCAGCGGCAGCGTGAAGCAGGCGTCGAAGACCTCGGGCATGCCCGAGCCCTTCCCGAAGAAGCCCAGGTCGCCGCCGTTCCTGGCCTCGGGCCCCATGGAGGCGCGGCGCGCCACCTCGGCAAAGGCCTGCGGCTTGCGGCGCAGCTCGTCGCGCACCCGCACTGCCTCCTCGCGGGTGCGCACCACCACCTGGCGCACGCGCACCTGCTCCGGCGTGTCGAACTCGGCGGCGTGCTCGTCGTACCAGCGGCGCAGCTCCTCGTCGGAGACGGTGATGCGCGGGAAGACCTCCTCGGCGAGCAGTCGCTCCAGCGTGAGCTGGTCGCGCAGCCGGGCCTGGAGCTCGGCGGCCGAGAGCTTCTCCTGGGCCAGCAGGTCGTCGAAGTGGGTGCCCGGGTATTCGGCGCGCAGGCGCAGGAGCGCCCGCTCCACCTGCTCCGGCCCGGCGACCAGCTGGCGGGCCCGGGCCTGCTGCAGGAGCAGCAGCCGGTCCACGGCGCCGTCGAGCACCCGGCGGCGCAGCTCCGCGGTGGGGGGCTCGGCCTTCACCTCGGTGCCGGGCCGGTCGAGCGCCAGCTCGCGCCGCAGCGCCTCGACGCCGATGGGCTCGCCGTTCACCACGGCCACCGGGCGCACGCCCTCCGCCACCTTCTCGCTCCGGCCGCAGCGGGCGCAGCCGGCGAGGAGCGGGAGGACGAGGAGGAGGGTGAGCGCCCGGAGAGCCAAGGGCTACTTCGCGACCGGGGCGGCCGGCGGCGGCATCCCCGGGGGCTGGGCGCCGTGGAGCGGGCCGCCGGCGGGCATGCCGGGGGCGGGAGGGCCCTGGACGGCGACCTTCTCCAGCTCGGCGTCGTTCACCTTCACCGCCGCGGTCTCGCGGAGCCTCTTCACGAACTCGTCGAACTCCTTGGTCTTCCGCTCGCGGTAGAGCTTCTGCGAGATCTGGACCTTCACCTGCTCGAAGGGCCGGTCCACCGCCTCCTGGCGGCCCGCCACCTTGAGGACCAGGAAGCCCTGGGGCGACTCGACCACGCCGGAGGTCTCGCCGTCCCTGAGGCCGAAGGCGGCGTCGGCCGCGGCCTTGCCGAGCAGCTTCTCCAGGTCGTCGCGGCTGCGGAAGTTGAGGTCGCCGCCCAGCGCCTTGGTGGCGTCGTCCTCGCTCTTCTCGCGGGCCACCGAGACGAAGGCCAGCTGGTTCTTCTTCTCCTCGGCGCGGAGCTGGGCCAGGATCTTCCGGGCCGCGTCCTGCTTCTTGGCCCGCTCGGCGCCCGAGGCCGGGGCCTTCACCAGGATCTGGTAGACGCGGAGCCGCAGCGGCTTCACGTACTCGTCCCTGTGCTTCTCGTAGTACTCGCGGGTCTCGGCTTCGGGCAGCTTGCCGGCCGCCTCCTGGTCGCCGAAGCTCCTCTGCACCAGCTTCTGCACCATCACCTTGCGCAGCGTGTTCTGGACGTCCGGGTCCTTGTCGAGCCCCTGGCGCTCGGCCTCCTTGGCCAGCACCTCGAAGCGCACCAGGTTGTCGAGGAACTCCTTCTTCCGCTCCAGCGTGGTGTAGCGCGAGCGGATGAAGGGGGACTGCTCGTCGAGCCGGGCCTTGAACTCCTCGGCGGAGACGGCCACGCCGTTGCCCTCGGCGACGAAGGGCCCCTTCTTCTCGGAGCCGGACTTCGGGGAGCAGGCCGCGGCCAGCGCGGCGAGGGAGAGAGAGAGGACGAGTCTGCGCATCGGAAGGTGACTCCTGTGGTGGGGCGTCGAGTGCCTCCGGCGAGGAACGCGCCGGGCTCCCGGCCTCTTCCGGCCAGGCGGCCCCGGGAGGCCGGCTCTAGAAAGCACAAGGTGGCGGAAGGATCAAGGATCCCGGCGGTCTAGCTGCCCCCGGCCCGGGCCCTCTTCTGCAACTCGGCGAGCACGCCCCTCGCGGCCTGGAGGAGCTCCATCCCGGCGGCCGCCTCCTCGGCCGGCGTGGGCGGCGGGCCGGGGCGCGGCTTCCGCACCTGATCGGGCGGGACGGGCTTGCCCCCCTCGCCCACGTGGACCACCAGCTTCATGTCGGGCGTGAGCCGCAGCGCCCCGCGGCTCCCCTGGACCCACTTGGCGAGCGCGAAGGGGTCGAGCGCCGCCGACTCACCCAGCGTGAACACCAGCCGGCCCGGCCCGGCCTCCAGCGCCCGGATGGCGAGGGCCCGCAGCCGGACCTTGAGGGCCATCACCCCGCAGAGCGCGTCCATCTCGGCCGGCGCGTCGCCGTAGCGATCCAGCAGCTCGGCCCGCACCTCGTCCAGCTCCTCGTCGCTGCCAGCCTGGGCGAAGCGCTTGTAGAACCAGAGCCGCTGGTGCACGTCTGGGACGTAGCCGTCGGGGAGGTAGGCGGGGAGGGGGAGCTGCACGTCGGGGTCGATCTCCTCGCGCGGCGCCTCGCCCCGCTTCTCCCGCACCGCCTCCTCCAGCATCTGGGAGTAGAGGTCGAAGCCCACCGCCTCGATCTGGCCCGACTGGTCCTTGCCCAGCAGGTTGCCGGCGCCGCGGATGTCGAGGTCGTGGCTGGCGATCTGGAAGCCGGCCCCCAGCTCCGAGAACTTCTGCAGCGCCTCCAGCCGCTTCACCGCGTCCTTGGTCACCGGGCGGCGCGCCGGCACCAGCAGCCAGGCGTAGGCCCGCTCGCTGCTGCGGCCCACCCGGCCGCGGATCTGGTAGAGCTGCCCCAGGCCGAAGTGGTCGGCGCGGTTCACGATCACGGTGTTGGCGCTGGGGATGTCGAGGCCGCTCTCGATGATGCTGGTGGCGAGGAGCACGTCCAGCTCCTTCCGGACGAAGCGGCTCATCACCTCCTCGAGCTTGCCCTCGCCCATCTGGCCATGGGCCACGCCGATGCGGGCCTCGGGCACGAGCTCGGTGAGGAACCTCAGCATCCCGCCGATGGAGCGCACCCGGTTGTGCACGAAGAACACCTGGCCGCCGCGCCTGAGCTCCTGGCGCAGGGCGTCGCGGATGGTCTGCGGGTCGAACTTGGCCACGAAGGTGCGGATGGCGCGCCGGTCCTCGGGCGGGGTGGCGATGATGGAGAGGTCGCGCACGCCGCTCATGGCCATGTGCAGGGTGCGGGGGATGGGCGTGGCGGTGAGGGTGAGCACGTCCACCAGCTTCCGCAGCTTCTTGAGCCGCTCCTTGTGGGCCACGCCGAAGCGCTGCTCCTCGTCCACCACCACCAGGCCCAGGTCCTTGAACGAGACGTCGGCGCCCAGCAGCCGGTGGGTGCCGATGATCACGTCCACCCTGCCGGCGGCGAGGTCCTTGAGGATGGCCCGCACCTCCTCGGCGGTCTTCATCCGCGAGATGGCCTCGACCCGCACCGGGTAGCCCTTGAAGCGCTCCTGGAAGGTGCGCTCGTGCTGGGCGGCGAGCACGGTGGTGGGCACCAGCACCGCCACCTGCTTGCGGGAGAGCACCGCCAGCATGGCGGCGCGCAGCGCCACCTCGGTCTTGCCGTAGCCGACGTCGCCGCAGACCAGCCGGTCCATGGGCGGCCGCTGCCCCTGCTTCTGCAGGTCGGCCAGCACGTCGTCGATGGCCTTCTGCTGGTCGGGGGTGGCCTCCCAGGGGAACTCGGCCTCGAACTCGCGGTAGAGCTCGCCGGGAGCCGAGAAGGGGTGGCCGGGGTTGGCGGCCCGGGCGGCGTAGACGTCGAGCAGCTCGGCCGCCATCTGCAGAAGCTGCTCCTTCACCCGCGCCTTGCGCAGCGCGAAGGAGGTGCCGCCCAGCCTGTCGAGCCGGATGCCCTCGGGGGCGGCGCCGGCGAACTTCTGCACCTGGCGCAGCTTGGCCACCGGCAGGTAGAGCCGGTCGGCCCCCTCGTAGGCCAGCACCAGGAAGTCGCCCTCGACCCCCCGGATCTGCATCTTGGTGAGCCCCTGGTAGCGGGCGATGCCGTGCTCGACGTGCACCACCAGGTCGCCCTCGTTGAGGTCGCGGAAGGCGGCGGCGAAGGCGTTCTCGATGCGGGCGGTGCGGGCCCGCTTCTTCACCCGCCGACCGAAGATCTCCTCGTCGGAGAGCAGCGCCAGGCGGGCCTGCCCGTCCACGAAGCCGCGGGAGATCTCGCCCCCCACCAGGTGCGCGTGGACGGCCGGATCGAAGAGCGCCGCCGGGTCCTCCGGCAGCGGGCCGGCGTGGCTGCGGGCCGGGGCGCGCCGGTCCTCCAGGAGCCGCCGCAGCCGGTCGGCGGCCGAGGGGGTGGAGCAGGCCACCACCGCGGTGATGCCGCGGCTGCGCCACTCCTCCAGGCGGCGCACCAGCGGCTGCAGCGCCGAGGCCTCGCCGTGCGCCCCCTCGATCTCCGCGCGCAGGGCCGAGGTGTCGGCGAGGTCGGCGCGGATGGGCTCGGCGGTGCCCATCCAGAGCCGGTGGAGGTTCACGCGCGGCAGCCGCCCGAGCGCCGCCTGGGCCTCGGCGGCCGAGAGGTAGTGGGCCGGCGGCGGCAGCGCCAGCTCCTCGCGCTTCAGGGCCGCGGCGTGCTCGCGGGCGAGGTCGGTCTCGAGGTCGGTGAGCGCCTCGGCCACCGCCGCCGGGTCGTCCACCAGCGCGAGCGGCTTCCCCGGCAGGTGGTCGAGGAGCGTGGAGAGGCCGCCCGGGTGGAAACCGGGCAGGAGCGCCTCCAGCCCGAAGAAGGGCGCCCCGAGCTCCAGCTGGTCGAGCAGCGCCCGCACCTGGGCGGTGGGCCGGTTCACCTTCTCGGCGAGGTCGCGCACCGCGGCCACCGCCGAGGCCTTGCCCTCGGGGGTGAAGAGCGCCTCGCGCGCCGGGCAGAGCACCAGTTCCGCCACCTCGCCGGTGGTGAGCTGCCCCTCGGGGTCGAAGCCGCGGATGCGCTCGATCTCGTCGCCGAAGTACTCGATGCGCACCGGCCGCTCGTCGAGCGGGCTCCAGAGGTCGAGGATGCCGCCGCGCACCGCGAAGGTGCCCGGATCCTCCACGAGCGGCGTGCGGGCGTAGCCCAGCAGCACCAGCCGCTCGCAGAGCGCGTCGCGCCCGAGCTCCAGCCCGGGCCCGAGCAGCTCCGCCTGGCGCTCGAAGACGGCGCGCGGCACCTGGCGCCGGGAGAGCGCCCGGGCCGAGACCACCACCGCCCGCACCGCGGCGCCGTGGAGGTGCAGCCGGCACAGCGCCGCCAGCCGCTCCATCTCCAGCGCGCGGTCCGGCGAGAGGTCGTCGTAGGGCAGCACCGGGTCGGCCGGGAGCCGCACCACCGGCGGCACGCCGGGCCGGGCGCCGGCGGCCAGGAAGAAGGAGAGGTCGGCGGCCAGCAGGTCGGCCGCCTCCTCGTCGGGCGCCACCGCGAGCAGCGTGCGCCCGGGCGAGGCGGCGAGGAGCGCGCGGGCCAGCGCGCCGCGGGCCGCGCCGTGGAGGCCGGTCACCTCGGCGAGCCCGGCGCCGGCGAGGGCCTCGGCGATGCGCGCGGCGGCGCTCTCTCGGCGGGAGGTCACGGGGCGCGGAGTCTAAGCGTCTGCGGCGCGGCTTGCGGGAAAAAGGGAGGGGCAGGGCGGTGCGGCATGGACCCGTCCCCAGACCGCGTTCCTTGATCGCCTGGCGGGGGGTGACTATTCTCCCCACAGCGCCCCGTTCCGGGCGAGACTCCCCAGCGCCCCATGCCCCAACGCCTCGCACTTTCTGCGCTTTTCCTGCTGGCCGCCGCCGCCTGCGGAGGAGCCGAGCCGGCCGCCACCCGCCGGCCCGAGGCGGCGCCGGTGCTGGCGGTGCTCTCGGCCTCCTCCGGCCCGGGCGTGGCGGAGCTGCGGCAGGGGCAGGGCGGGGCGGCGCGGGCCAGGTTCGAGGCCATCCTGGCCGCCGATCCCGACCGGCTGGGCGCGCTCTCCGACCTGGCGGTGACCTACGCCCTCGACGACCGGCGCGACGCCGCCCGCTCGCTCCTCGACGCGGTCGTGGCCCAGGGCGGCCCGCGGGAGCAGCAGCTGGCGCTCGTGAACCTGGGCGAGCTCTACGCCCTCGAAGGCTACCTGGCCGCGGCCCAGACCCACTTCGACACCGCCCGCTCCATCGACCCGCTGCGGCCCGAGCCGGTGCTGGCGCAGGCGCTGCTCGCCAGCGCCCGCGGCGAGCGCGAGAAGGCGCTCGGGCTGGCGCGCGAGGCGGTGCGGCTCGACGAGGGCGGGGCGGCCCGCGCGGCGCTGGCCTTCCTGGCGCCCGAGGAGCGGCTCCACCTCCAGGCGCTGCTCGCCGAGGCGCGCGGCGACCGCGAGGCGGCCGCGGCCCGGTGGCGCGAGCTGCTCGCCGGGCGCTTCCCGGTGCTGGCCCACGCGGCTCGGCTGCACCTGGACGCTCCCTGACGGGAGCCGTGGTGGAGCCGGTCGCCCCTGGCCTCGGCGAGACGGCGCTCCTTGGACTAGGATCACCCCCATGGCGGCCGAGGTGCCCGAGCTGGGGAAGCGCGAGCGCGAGATCCTCCGCGCCCTGGTGCACGACTACATCCAGACCGGAGAGCCGGTGGCCAGCCAGCCGCTGCTGGCGCGCCACGAGCTCGACTGCTCGCCGGCCACCGTCCGCAACGTCATGGCCGACCTGGAGGCCCTGGGCTACCTCGCCAAGACCCACACCAGCTCGGGCCGCATCCCCACCGAGGCCGGCTACCGGCTCTACGTGGACGCGCTCCTCAAGGTGCGACCGCCGCAGGGCGCCGAGCGGGAGCGCATCGAGCGGGTGGCCCAGGAGGCGGGCCAGGACCTCGACGCCACGCTGGGCGGCACCGTGCAGCTCCTCCACTCCCTCTCGCACCACACCGGCGTGGTCACCACCCCGCGGCCGCTCGCCGATCCCATCCGCCAGCTCGAGTTCGTGAAGCTGCGCGAGAGCCGGCTGCTGGTGGTCTTCGTCTCCGAGGCCGGGCTGGTGACCAACAAGCTCCTCTCCCTCGACGCGCCCATGGAGGCGAGCGAGCTGGAGCGGGTGCAGAGCTACCTCAACGAGAAGCTGCGCCAGGTGCCGGTGGAGGCGCTGCGCGACCACATCCTGGCCGAGATGCGCGAGGACCGCTCGGCGCTCCACGCCCTGGTGGAGAAGGCGCTCCGGCTCGCCGAGCAGGCCTTCGCCCCCGGCAAGGAGGCCGCCGGCGTGCTGGTCGACGGGCAGGCGAGCTTCCTGGAGGCGCCCGAGTTCGCCGACGTGCAGAAGGCCCGCTCGCTGCTCCGCGCCTTCGCCGAGAAGGACCGCATCCTGCGCATGCTCGACCGGGTGATGCGGGCCCGGGAGGTGCGGATCTTCATCGGCGCCGAGAGCGAGTTCGCCGAGGTGCCGGACGTCTCGGTGGTGGCGGCGCCCTACGGGCGGGGCGACAAGCTGCTGGGGACGCTGGCGGTGGTCGGCCCCACCCGGATGAACTACGCGCGCGTCATTCCCCTGGTGGACTTCACCGCCCGGGAGATCTCCCGGGCCCTCGCCGCCGAGGACTGACCCCCCCGCGATTCCCGAGGCGTTTCGCCCGCCCCAACCGCCTTGTACGGCCCCGGGCGGGGTGCCAAAATGCTCAGTTCCGGCCCGGCGCCACGGCGCCCGGGCCTTCTTCCCAGGAACCATGGCCCAGGACAACGGAAAAGGCTCCTTCTCCGCCGACATCCCGCAGAGCCTCCTCGACGAGGCCCTCGACGCCGTGGAGAAGAAGGAAGAGGTGCAGCCGCCGCCGGCAGGCGCCGAGCCCTCGGAGCTGGACAAGCTGCGGGCGCAGCTCGAGCTGTCGATGGCCGCCGGCAAGGACGCCTTCGAGAAGCTGAAGGAGGAGCACGACCGGCGGCTGCGCGCCGTGGCCGACCTCGAGAACTACCGGAAGCGGGTCCAGCGCGAGAAGGAGGAGCTGGAGCGCTTCGCCAACGAGCGCATCCTCAAGGACATCCTCCCGGTGGTGGACAACCTCGACCGGGCGCTGGCGGCGGCGGCCGCGGACGATCCGCTGGCCGGCGGCGTGAAGCTGGTGCTGAAGGTGCTGGAGGAGGCGCTGGGGCGCAACGGCGTGAGGAGCTTCCACGCCCTGGGCGAGCCCTTCGACCCCAAGGTGCACGAGGCCATCATGGCGGTGCCCGCCGGCGACAAGCCGCCGGGCACGGTGGTGATCCAGCACGGGCGCGGCTTTCTCCTCAACGACCGGTTGGTCCGGCCGGCGCTGGTGGCGGTGGCCGCGCCGCCGGCGCAGGACGGCGACGGCAAGGGCAACGCGGGGTAACCGATGGGCAAGGTCATCGGCATCGACCTGGGGACGACCAACAGCTGCGTCGCCGTCATGGAGGGCGGCGAGGCGGTGGTGATCCCCAACAGCGAGGGCTCGCGCACCACCCCCTCGATGGTGGCCTTCACCGACGGCACCGAGCGGCTGGTGGGCCAGATCGCCAAGCGGCAGGCCATCACCAACCCCGAGTCCACCGTCTACGTGATGAAGCGGCTCATCGGCCGCAAGTTCGAGGACAAGGAGGTGAAGCGCACCGCCTCCCTGGTCCCGTACCGCGTGGTCAGCGCCGAGAACGGCGACGCCTGGGTGGAGGTGGCCGGCAAGCGCCACTCCCCGGCGGAGCTCAGCGCCATCGTCCTCGCCAAGATGAAGCAGACCGCCGAGGACTACCTGGGCGAGGCGGTCACCGAGGCCATCGTCACCTGCCCGGCCTACTTCAACGACGCCCAGCGCCAGGCCACCAAGGACGCCGGGCGCATCGCCGGCCTCAACGTGCTGCGCATCATCAACGAGCCCACCGCGGCGGCGCTGGCCTACGGCATCGACAAGCAGAAGTCCGGCACCAGCGAGAAGCTGGCGGTCTACGACCTGGGCGGCGGCACCTTCGACATCACCATCCTCGAGCTCAACCAGGGCGTGTTCGAGGTCAAGGCCACCAACGGCGACACCTTCCTGGGCGGCGAGGACTTCGACCAGCGGCTCATCGACTGGCTGGCCAAGCGCTTCCAGGAGCAGTTCGGCATCGACCTGCGCAAGGACCGCATGGCCCTGCAGCGGCTCAAGGAGGCGGCGGAGCGGGCCAAGCACGAGCTCTCCAGCGCCGCCGAGACCGAGGTCAACCTCCCCTTCATCACCGCCGACCAGTCCGGCCCCAAGCACCTGGCCGAGACCATCGACCGCACCACCCTGGAGCAGCTGGTGGGCGACCTGGTGGAGAAGACCATCGAGCCCTGCAAGATCGCGCTGCGCGACGCCGGCCTCACGGCGCAGCAGCTCGACACCGTCATCCTGGTGGGCGGCATGACCCGCATGCCCAAGGTCCAGGAGGTGGTGCGCCGCTTCTTCGGCAAGGAGCCGCACAAGGGCGTGAACCCCGACGAGGTGGTGGCGGTGGGCGCCGCCATCCAGGGCGGCGTGCTCAAGGGCGAGGTCAAGGACGTCCTGCTCCTCGACGTCACCCCGCTCTCGCTGGGCGTCGAGACCGCGGGCGGCGTCTTCACCAAGATCATCGACAAGAACACCACCGTGCCCTGCAAGAAGTCGCAGGTCTTCTCCACCGCGGTGGACAACCAGCCCCTCGTCAGCGTCCACGTGCTCCAGGGCGAGCGCGAGATGGCCGCCGACAACAAGACCCTGGCCCGCTTCGAGCTGGTGGGCATCCCGCCGGCGCCGCGCGGCGTGCCCCAGATCGAGGTCACCTTCGACATCGACGCCAACGGCCTGGTGCACGTCTCGGCCAAGGACCTGGGCACCGGCAAGCAGCAGCAGATCCGCATCACCGCCTCCTCCGGCCTCTCCGAGGAGGAGATCCAGCGGATGGTGAAGGACGCCGAGGCCAACCGGGCGAGCGACAAGGACAAGAAGGAGCTGGCCGAGCTCAAGAACAACGCCGAGGGGCTCATCTACACCACCGAGAAGAGCCTGGAGGAGTACTCGAGCGCGCTCAAGCCCGAGGACCTGGACGAGATCCGGGCCGACCTGGAGGCGCTCCGCGGCGTGCTGCCCACCGAGGACCGCGACCAGATCAAGGAGCACCTCGTCCGGCTCGAGGGCAGCGCCTACCGCATCGCCGATGCCATCTACGCCGCCTCGGGCAGCGGGGGCTCGACGCCCTAGCCTGGCCGGTTGTCAGCGGCCGGACCGGCCTTATATTGGCCCGAGCCGGCCGGCCCAGGCCGAGGAACCCCCGGACACCACTTGGAAAAACGAGACTACTACGAGGTGCTGGGCGTCTCCCGCGAGGCGAGCGAGGCCGACCTCAAGACCGCCTACCGCAAGCTCGCCCACCAGTTCCACCCCGACAAGAACCCGGGCGACAAGAAGGCCGAGGAGCGCTTCAAGGAGGTCTCCGAGGCCTACGCGGTGCTCTCCGACGCCGAGAAGCGGGCCCAGTACGACCGCTTCGGCCACGGCGCCGGCCGCAATCCCTTCGACGGCTTCGCCGGTGGCCCCTTCGGCGCCGGGGGCGCGTCGATCAACGACATCTTCGGCGACATCTTCTCGGAGATGTTTGGCGGGGGCGTACGCCAGCGCGGCCGTGGGCGGCCCCGCGGCTCCGACCTGCGCTACCACCTCGAGCTCTCCTTCGAGGAGGCCGCCTTCGGCACCACCTCCCGCATCCAGATCCCGCGGCCCAAGCGCTGCGACGTCTGCGAGGGCTCGGGCGCCAAGCCGGGCACCGGCCCCAAGACCTGCAACACCTGCGGCGGCTCCGGCGAGCTGCGCGTCACCCAGGGCTTCTTCTCCATCGCCCGGACCTGCCACTCCTGCGGCGGCGCCGGCAAGGTGATCGCCGAGAAGTGCAAGGGCTGCGGCGGCGCCGGCGCCATCCGCTCCGAGGCCGAGGTGGAGGTGAAGGTGCCGCCCGGCGTGGACACCGGTACCCGGCTCAAGCTCTCGGGCGAGGGCGAGCCCGCCCCCGTCGCCGGCGGCCAGGCCGGGGACCTCTACGTGGTGGTGCAGGTGCGCGAGCACCCCATCTTCCGCCGCGAGGAGACCGAGGTGGTCTGCGAGATGCCCATCAGCATCACCCAGGCGGCGCTGGGGGCGCAGGTCGAGGTGCCCACCCTCGACGGCCCGGTGAAGATGAAGGTCCCGGCCGGCACCCAGTCCGGCAAGGTCTTCCGGATGCGCGGTCACGGCATCCCGGCCCTCAACGGCTCGGGGCGCGGCGACCAGCACGTGCGGGTGGTGGTGGAGACCCCGACCCACCTCTCCAAGGAGCAGCGGGAGCTCCTGGAGAAGTTCGCCGCCCTCTCGGGCGAGGAGACCAACCCCAAGTCGAAGAGCTTCTGGTCGGCGGTCTCCGACCTGCTCGGGAACAAGGGCAAGGCCTGACGGTTGGGCCTGGCGAGGGCGCGACGCCCTTCCGCCGTCCCGCGGCGGCTGCTACACAGAGGACCGATGCGACCCCTCTCGCGGATCCTGGTGGCGCTCTGCCTCGTCGCCGCCGGCTGCCCGAAGCGCGTGGTGGTGAACGGCCAGGAGATGAGCGAGGCCGACGCCCGCTCCCGCGGCCTGGAGGAGCTGGCGCGGGCCCGCGCCGACCTGGCCCGCGCTCCGCCGGAGAAGGCGGCGGAGGGCTGGGAGGCGGTGGCCGCCCGGCTCGGCGAGACCCCCGAGGCGGCCGAGGCCTGGTTCCAGGCCGGCATCGCCTGGCGCGGCCAGCGCAGGCCCGATCGCGCCTCCGCCGCGTTCGGCCAGCTCCTGGCACGCTTCCCGCTCGCGCCCCAGGCGCTCGCGGCCAAGCGGGAGCTGGGGCTCTCGCAGCTCGAGGAGGGGCGCCCCAAGGACGCGCTCTCCACCCTCTCGTCGCTCTACGACAAGCTGGCGCCGGAGGAGCGGCTGCCGGTGGCCCGCGCCGCGGCCCGCGCCGCCGAGCGGGCCGGCCAGCCGGTGCAGGCGGTCCGCTTCCGCGCCGAGGCGGTGCGCCTCACCGAGGGGTCGGAGCGGGAGCACGAGCAGCTCCTGCTCGCCGACGCGGTGGACCAGCTCCCCTTCCTCGACGTGGCCCGGCTCCGCGAGGAGCTGCCGGCCGACTCGCCGGCCCTGCCGCCGCTCCTGCTCAAGCTCGCCAAGGTGCGCTGGCACCTCCGCGACGCCGAGGGGGCACAGGCCGAGGCCAGGGAGCTCACGGGGCGCTACCCGGGCACGAGCTGGGCTGCCGAGGCACAGGCGCTCCTCGACAGGCTCTCGCGCCGCTCCCGCGTCCTGCCCAACGTGGTGGGCGTGGCGGTGCCGCTCTCCGGGCGCTTCAAGGCCTGGGGCGAGGCCATCCTCGAGGGCGTGGCCATGGGGCTGGGCGAGGGCTTCCGCCTGGTGGTGAAGGACACCCGCGGCGAGCCCGACGGCGCGGCCCAGGCGCTGGAGGAGCTGGCGCTGGCCGAGGGGGCCATCGCCGTCATCGGCGGCGTGGCCAACGCCGAGGCGCCCCGCGCCGCCCAGGCCGCCCAGGAGCTGGAGCTGCCCTTCCTCTCCCTGGCCAAGACCGAGCGGGTCACCGACGCCGGCCCCTACGTCTTCCGCGTCATGCTCACGGCCGAGGCCCAGGCGCGGGCCATCGCCAGCTGGGCCATGGGCAAGCGAGGCATGCGCCGCTTCGCGCTGCTCTACCCCAACATCCCCTACGGCCTGGAGCTGGCCAGCGCCTTCTGGGACGAGGTGGAGGCCCGCGGAGGCGAGATCCGCGGCGCCGAGAGCTACGACCACGACCGCACCAGCTTCGCGCCGCTGGTGAAGGGCATGGTGGGCAAGCTCTGGCTCGACGAGCGGCAGGACTACGTGGAGCAGGTGAAGGAGCTCGCCAAGGAGGAAAAGGACCCCTTCCGCCGCCGCAAGGCGCTGGAGAAGCTGCGCGACCGCATCGCCCCCATCACCGACTTCGACGCCGTCTTCGTCCCCGACTTCGCCAAGAACGTGGGTTACGTGGCCCCGGCGCTGGCGGTGGAAGACGTGGTCACCGCCACCTGCGACTCGCGGGAGGTGGAGAAGATCCGCAAGACCACCGGCCGCGAGGACCTGATGCCGGTGCAGCTCATCGGCACCAACGGCTGGAACGACCCGCAGCTGCTGGAGCGGGCCGGCCGGTACGTCGAGTGCGCCGTCTTCGTGGACGGCTTCTACGCCGCCTCGCAGCGGCCCGAGACCCGCAGGTTCGTCGAGGCCTTCCACCAGAAGTACGCCCACTCGCCCACCATCCTCGAGGCCAGCGCCCACGACGCCGCCCGGCTGGTGCGGCTCTCCCTGGAGCGCGGGGCCCGCAGCCGCGACGCGCTGCGCTCCGAGCTCTCGCGGGTGAAGGAGGTGCCCGGCGCCACCGGCGACCTCTCCTTCGACGCGCGCCGCGAGGTGCAGAAGCAGCTCTTCTTCCTCACCGTCGAGGGACGGGCGGTGCGCGAGCTCACCCCCGCCGAGGTGGCGGGCCCGGAGGCCGGCCCGCCGGCACCCGCGGCCCCGGGGCGCTGATGGAGCCGGAGGCCCTGGCCGCGCACGCGCCCGCGCGGCGCCGCTGGCGCTGGCTCCCAGCGCTGCTGCTCCTGGCCACCGCCTACACCACCGTCACCACCGGCGCCGACCTGGCGCTGGGCGATCGGGCGGCCACCGCCGACGCCCTCGGCCGTCTCCTGGCCGGCCTGCCCTACGCCAGCGCCCTGCTCGCCATCCTCGGGGCCCACGAGATGGGCCACTGGCTCATGGGGCGGACCTGGGGCGTGGACTCGACGCTGCCGCACTTCATCCCCGGCCCCGGGCCGGCCGGCACCTTCGGCGCGGTGATCCGGATCCGCTCCCCCATGCCCTCGCGCCGCGCCGTGCTCGACATCGGCATCGCCGGGCAGCTGGCCGGGCTGGTGGTGGCGCTGCCGCTGCTGGCGCTGGGGCTCTCCCGCTCCGAGGTCCGCCCCATGGGCGACGCCCTGCTGGAGGGGGCCGGGCTGGAGTCGCCGCTGGCGCTCCTGCGGGGCTGGCTCGCCGGGAGGGACCTCTTCGGCGAGGTGAGCGGCGCGCAGCTCATGGGCGACAGCCTCCTCACCTGGGGGATGCAGCGGCTGCTGCTGGGGCCGCTGCCGCCAGGCCACGAGGTGGTGCTCCACCCGGTGGCCTTCGCCGGCTGGATCGGCCTCCTGGTCACCACCCTCAACCTCCTCCCCATCGGGCAGCTCGACGGCGGCCACGTGCTCTACGCCTGGCTGGGCGGTGAGCGGGCCGAGCGGGCCTCCCGCCTCCTCTCCTGGGCGCTGCTCCTGGCCGGCCTGACCCTCTCCTGGACCTGGCTCGTCTGGTGGCTCATCGCCCGCTTCCTGGTGAGGCTGCGCCACCCGCCCGCCACCTTCGAGGAGGAGGGGCTCGACCGCGGCCGGGTGGTGCTGGCGATCCTGGCGCTGGTTCTCTTCGCGCTCACCTTCGTGCCGGTGCCGGTGTCGGTGTAGCGGCAGGGCTGGGCTACACTGCGCCGCATGGAAGCGGAACCGACCGCCACCCCGGGAGCCGGCGCGGCCGAGCAGGAGGACGCCGCCGCCTGGGCCGAGGTCGAGGCCCGCTGGCTGGAGGAGGAGGTCCACAAGGCCTTCCTGGCGCGCCACGCCGACCTCCCGCGGCTGGCCGAGGCCGGCCGGCGCTACCGCGAGGCCCTCGAGAAGCGGCCCGGCGACCCGGTGGCCCTTCGCTGGCGCGACGAGGTGCTGAAGCGCGCCACCGCGCTGGCGATGGCCCAGCTGCCCCGCACCCCGCCGCCGCGCCAGGTCTCGCCCGGGGTGCGGCGGGCCCTGCTGCTGGTGGTGGTGCTGGCCATGGCCGCCGCCACCGCCTGGGTGGTGGCGCGCTTCCCGCGGGCGGGCTGATGGCCCCGGGCGATCCCAGGGAAGCGGTCGAGGCCATCCTCGGTCCCGGCGGCGCGCTGGCCCGCGCGCTCCCGGCCTACGAGCACCGCGAGGACCAGCTCAAGCTGGCGCGCGAGGTGGCGGTGGCCCTCTTCGACCGCAGCTACCTGGTGGCCGAGGCCGGCACCGGCACCGGCAAGACCCTCGCCTACCTGCTGCCCGCAGCCCTCTCCGGCCGGAAGGTGATCCTCTCCACGGCCACCAAGGCGCTGCAGGAGCAGATCTGGCTCCGCGACCTGCCGCTCGTGGCCGGCGCCTGCGGGGTGGAGGTGCGGGCCGCCTACCTGAAGGGCAGGGCCAACTACTGGTGCCTGCTGCGCGGGGAGCGCTTCGCCGCCGCCCCCACCTTCGCCACCCGCGAGGAGGCGGCGCTCTGGCCCTCGCTGCTCGCCTGGGCGCGCCGCACCACCGCCGGCGACCGGGCCGAGGTGGACCTGCCCGACCAGTACGCCGCATGGCGCGAGGTCTCGGCCACCGGGGAGACCTGCCTGGGCCGCGAGTGCGAGCGCTACGACGAGTGCTTCGTCACCCAGGCGCGGGCCCGGGCCGCCGAGGCGGACCTGGTGCTGGTGAACCACCACCTCTTCTTCGCCGACCTGGCCATGCGCACCTCGCGCGCAGGCGTCGAGGTGCTGCCCAGCTACGAGGCGGTGATCTTCGACGAGGCCCACGCCCTGGCCGACGTGGCCGGCGACTACTTCGGCCTCTCCGTCTCCTCCTGGCGCATCGAGGAGCTGGCCCGCGACGCCGAGCGGGCCGCCGGCGACCGGCCCGACCTGGCGGCGCTGCTCCGGGCCCGCACCGCCGAGCTCACCCGCGCCGGCGAGCGCTTCTTCGCGCCGCTCTCGGCGGCGGTGCGCGGCAGGCCCGCCGACGGCTGGGGGCGCGGCGGGCGCGGGCGCCGCGGCCCTTCCGCCGAGCCCGACGTGCGCGCCGCCCTCTCCGAGGAGCTGCTCGCGCCGCTCTCGGCCGAGCAGGGGGCCCTCGACGAGGCGCTGGAGGAGGTGCGGGGGATGCTGGCCGACGCCGAGGCGCCGCCGCTCCTCGCCATCGCCCGCCGCGCCGCCGAGCTGCGGGTGGAGCTCAAGGCCGTGACCGCCATGGCCGAGCCCAGCCGCGTCTATTTCGCCGAGGCCCGCGGCCGCGGCCTCTTCCTGCGGGCGGTGCCTGTGGAGGTGGGGGAGGAGCTGGCCGAGCGGCTCTACGGCTTCCTCGACACCGCCGTCTTCACCAGCGCCACCCTGGCGGCCCAGGGCAGCTTCGGCTACTTCCGCGACCAGGTGGGGCTGGCCGGCCGCGAGGTGGCCGAGCTGCGGCTCGCCGGCCCGTTCGACTACCGGCGCCAGGCGGCGCTGGTGGTGCCGGCCGGGATGCCCGAGCCGGCCTCGCCCGCTTTTCCCGCCGCCGCGGCCCGCGCCGTGGAGGAGCTGTGTGCCATCACCGGCGGGCGTGCCTTCGTGCTCTGCACCAGCCTGCGGATGATGCGGGCGCTGCGCGACCTCTCGAGCGGCCTGCCCTACCCGCTGCTCCTCCAGGGCGAGCTGCCCAAGCACCGGCTGCTCGCGGAGTTCCGGCGCGAGCCCTCGGTGCTCTTCGCCACCCAGAGCTTCTGGGAGGGCGTGGACGTGCCCGGCGAGGCGCTCTCGCTGGTGATCATCGACAAGCTGCCCTTCGCGCCGCCCGGCGACCCGGTCCTGGCGGCGCGGCTGCGCGCGCTGGAGGCCGAGGGCCGCGACGGCTTCTCGGAGCTGTCGGTGCCCCAGGCGGCGCTGGCACTGCGCCAGGGCTTCGGCCGGCTCATCCGCACCCGCACCGACCGCGGCATCGTGGCGGTGCTGGACCCTCGCCTCACCGGCCGCGGCTACGGCCGCGCCTTCCTGGCCACGCTGCCGCCGGCCCCGCTCTATCGGAGCCTGGACGAGGTGCGGGTCTGGTGGGAGGAGGGGGCGAGCTAGGAGGAACGGAGCCCTCTGGGGATGGGGACACCCGTCCGAGAGTAGCCCTGGTGCCAGCGCGTACCCGCGGCCTGAGCAATCATTCGGACTCCTCGGCGGGAGCGACGGCGAGCAGATCCACCGGAGTGCGAGGCCCCTCGGGGTCCTCGGAACGGGGAGGGAGGCGAGCTAGCCAGAGCCGGAGGCAGACCTCCGCCTGAGCCTGCGCCCTGGCTACTGTGACTCCGGGCTGGTCGAGGAGCGCGCTACCCGCAGGCCGTGCAGGGAACGCCGTGAAGGACGCGCAGGAGGTAGGTGCCGAACGGGAACGCCACGCCGTGCTTGCCGGCGCGCCTCGCCTCCCAGGCCTCCCGGTAGGCGACCAGGAACCCGGTGAGCCTTCCTAGCATCTCGACGCGCTTCCACTTGTCGCGCGCCGCCACCCGTGGGTTGAGCGCCCGCCTCGGCTCGCCGGGCGCCGGCTGGCCGGTAGGGCGCTGCTTCAGCACCCGCGCCACGCCGAGGAAGCTCCTGCCACTCCTCTCGGAGGCCTCCCTCTCCGCGAGCGCGTTCGCCAGGGCGTCGCGGAAGGCCTTCACGGAGGCGAAGCCGGGGGGAGCGGTCAGATGGAGAGCGACCGACTCGGGCAACGCGCCCTCGGAGGAGAAGAAGTGGGTGGGGCGAGCGGCTGTGACGGTGGTGCCCACGAGCTCGGGCCCGGACCAGAGCCCGGGCCAAGCTCGGCCGGAGCGGACCAACCCGGCAGCGACGGGGTTGGCGAGGACGTAGACGGCCTTGTCGATGATGTCCTGTGGCGTGGCGAGGGAGACGGCGCTGTAGGAATCGGGAGCCCAGAGGCTCTCCCAGCGCCCGCGGAGCGCGTTGAGGGCCCTGGCGACGAGGCCGTCTAGGTACTGGCAGAACGCGGGGAGGCGAGCTCCGGGGTCGGTGACGAGGAGGTGGTAGTGGTTGGAGAGGACGCAATAGGCGTGGACGCGGACGCCGTAACGCTTGGCGCCGAGCGCCAGGAGGTAAAGGAAGACCTCGTTGACCAGGCGTCCCGGGCGGAGCAGAAACTGCCTTTGGGTGCATCTGCGCGTGACGAGGTAGGTGGCTCCGGGGAGAACCTGGCGCGGGGCGGTCATGGGGGGGGGCACGGGCACGCGCCGTGCCGCCGTGGGGGCGAGGAAGGCCGCGAGGTTGGCGAGCGGTACCCGTCCGCGGCGGAACCGGGCGGTCGCCGCGCGGTACTCTCGGACGGGGGGGCGTCGCGGTACTCTCGGACGGGGGGGCCCGTGGGGGCGAGGAAGGCCGCGAGGTTGGCGAGCGGTACCCGTCCGCGGCGGAGCCGGGCGGTCGCCGCGCGGTACTCTCGGACGGGGGGGCGTCGCGGGGATGGACGAGGTGCGGGTCTGGTGGGAGGAGGGGGCGAGCTAGTAGGAACGGAGCCCGGCGGCCCGGTCCGGCGGGCGCGCCGGCGGCGGCTCAGCCTGCGCCGCCTCGAACTCGAGCGCCGGCAGCCGCACGGTGACGGTGGTGCCCACCCCCACCTCGGTCTGCACGTCGATGGTGCCGCCGTGCGCCACGACCACGTTGCGGGCCAGGGAGAGGCCGAGGCCGGTGCCCTGGCCCGGCCCCTTGGTGGTGAAGAACGGCTCGTAGAGCCGCCGCATGTGGCCGGGGCTGATGCCCTTGCCGGTGTCGGAAACCCGGACCACCGCCGCCAGCCCCTCGCGGCGCAGCTCGACGGTGACGTGGTTGGGCCGCCCCTCGTCGCGGGCCTGGATGGCGTTGACCACCAGGTTGAGCACCACGTCGACGAGCTCTCCGCGGTGGCCCAGCACCTGGACCGGGTCGCGCACGTCGATGCGGGCGCTGGCGGCCTTGAGGTCGTGGGCGGCGGTGCGGATGACGGCGTCCACCACCTCGGGGAGCGAGACGGGCTGCATGGGCTCGCCGGCCTGGTCGCGGCGGGCCACCGAGCGCAGGCTGGCCACGATCTGGCGGATGCGCTCCATGCCCTGCTGGCTCTCGGAGATGGCCGAGGCCGCCTCGCGCCGCGCGAAGGCCACCTCGGTGCGGTGCAGCACCGCCGTGACCTGCTCGGCCACGCCGGCCTCCAGCGCGGCCTCCGCCAGCTCGGCGAAGGCGCTCTCGTAGGCCGCCAGGTAGCGGCGCAGCTCGGTGAGGTTGGAGCCGATGAAGGCGGTGGGGTTGTTGATCTCGTGGGCCAGGCCGGTGGCCAGCGTGCCCACCGCCGCCAGCTTGTCGGCCTGCACCAGCCGGGCGTAGAGCCGGCGCTGCTCGCCGACGTCGCGGGCCACGCGCACCAGCCTGTCGGGCAGGCGAGAGATGGTGACCTCGAAGGTGGAGTCGAAGACCGGGTCCTCGATGGAGACGATGCCGTCGCTCCGCGCCGTCCACCAGCGATCCGGGTGGCCGGCCAGCAGCGACGCCAGGCGCCGCCCCGAAAGCTCGTGCGGCCGCAGCCCCACCGCCTTGGCGAAGGCCCGGTTGCCGCGCAGCACCAGGCCGTCCAGGTCGGTGATGAGCACCATCTCGCCCACCTGGTCGAAGGTGGTCTCCCACTCGACCCGGGCCCTGTCGGCGCCGTCGGAGAGCAGCCGCAGCCGCGCCGCGGCGGTGCCGCGCTCCCGGTGCAGCAGCCCGGCGATTGCCGCCACCGCCAGGATCACCCCGGCCTCGATGGCCCAGCGGGTCGCCTGGCCGTGCGCCCCGGCAGCGCGGGCCAGCCCAGCGGGCGCGGCGTCGGCGGCCACCAGCGCCGCCACCGCCCAGATGGCCAGCGCCACCACCTCGCCGGGCCGCGGCAGCACCGCGGCAGCGCCCACCACGCCCACCACCACGCCGAAGCGCACCGCGCTCGTCGGATCGCCCTGCAGCGCCGTCACCAGCGCCGGCACCGCCACCACCACCGCCGCCTCGGCGCGCGCCCACCAGAGCAGCGTCCGGCGCGGCCTCGGCCGGGAGAGCACCTGCGCGAAGAGGCCGTTGAGCCCGAGGAGCGCCGCGCCCAGGAGCAGGATGGCCCAGGGGCTCCCGCCCCGCACCAGCTCGCCGGCGGCCAGCAGCGCCACGAAGGCCGGCACCACCACCCAGCGCAACCGCAGGAGCCAGCGCATCCGCGCGAGCAACTCGGCGTCCTGGGGCTCTGTCGTGCGTTCGATCACGTGGTGTGGAATCGAGGCTGGGTGCGCGGCGACCTCTGACAGCGGGGTGCAGACGCGGTGCCACCTCTGCCAAGGTGCCGCGATCTCGCAAAGGATTTTCGGCGAGAGTGCCCCATCACGGCCAGTCCCAGGCGCAAGGGGTGCACGCCCTTACCAAGCCCGGTTCCGGCCCCGGAAGCTACCGACTCTACACGGGTTGTCCGCGACGGGCTCCGGAGGGGGCACCGCGGCCAAGGTGGGTACAGCGCGCCGGCCCGGACCTCTCGGCGGCGTCCCCCGCGCGCTCCGGCGGAACGGAGCCGGTGCGCGGGCCGCGGGGCCCGAGTCCTGGCCGGAAGGGCCCGCGGCCGGTCCCCGATTCTGGATCTCACCCGACGCGGAAGGCTACACTCGCTGCCCCGGGAATGGTCCAGTTCAACCAAGAAACGCGCGAGGTGGCGCTCAAGGTCGTGTACTACGGCCCCGCGCTGTCCGGGAAGACCACCAACCTCGACGCCCTGTTCAAGAAGATCGACCCCAAGGTGCGCGGGCGGCTGATGACGCTCGACACCAAGGACGACCGCACCCTCTTCTTCGACATGATGCCGGTGTTCTTCCGCACCCCGGCCGGCGTCAAGGTGAAGCTCAAGCTCTACACCGTGCCCGGGCAGGTGATGCACGAGTCCACCCGGCGCATCGTCCTCCAGGGATCGGACGGGGTGGTCTTCGTCGCCGACAGCCGCAAGGCCGAGTCGGCGGCCACGCTGGCCTACTGGAACAACATGCTGAAGAACCTGGAGGCCAACGGGCTCGACCCCAGGAGCCTGCCCATCGTCATCCAGGCCAACAAGAAGGACTTGCCCGACTCGCGCGACGACGACCTGGTCGACCTGCGCGGCGCCGGCAAGCCCCTGGTCGTCCCGGCGGTGGCCATCCGCGGGGAGGGGGTGGTGGAGACGCTCCACATCCTCCTCACCCTCTGCTACCGCAACCTCGACGCCGCGGTGGGTCTGGAGCGCAACTGGCACCTGCCGGAGCGCGAGTTCCTGGGCCAGATCTTCAGCCACATCTCCGGGGCGCCGCGATGAACGTCCGGCCCTCGGTGCTGCAGCAGACACTGGGGCTCGGCGACCTCCTGGACGTCCGCTCCTTCACCGAGGTCTGCCAGTCCTTCGCCGAGCTCTACCGGGTGGGGCTCAAGGTCTTCGACGGCGGCGGCAACAAGCTGGTGGACGTGAAGGTCGGCAACGCCGACTTCTGCGGCTACATCTGGCAGAAGCCCGACGGCCGCGCCCAGTGCATCGCCACCGTGGGCAGGGTGAAGAACGACGGGGTGTCGGAGGAGGGCGTCCCCACCCGCTTCGACTGCTTCTCGGGCTGCCGCTACGTGGTGCAGACGGTGCTCTACGAGGGCGACCCCATCGGCCGCGTGGTCTTCGGCCCCTTCGTCCCCGACGACCTGAAGGAGCTGCCCCGCACCCTGACCAGCATCTCCGAGGACTTCGACGAGACGCTGGCCAAGGGCTACATGCAGAAGATCCGGCGGGTGCCCCACAGCACCGCCGACAAGGTGGTCCGCCACTTCGCCGAGATCCTGGACGTCCTGGTCTTCAGCGGCCACAAGAACCTGGTGACCGCCCGGCTGCACATCGAGGCGGTGCAGGAGAACTACCGGGAGCTGGAGGAGAAGAACAGGCTGCTGGAGGAGAGCTTCGGCAGGCTCAAGGAGCTCGATCGGCTCAAGTCCAACTTCCTGGCCACCATGAGCCACGAGCTGCGCACGCCGCTCACCAGCGTCATCGGCTACTCGGAGATGATGCTGGAGGGGCTGGGCGGGCCGCTCACCGCCGAGCAGCGCGAGTACCTGCAGATCATCATGGAGAAGGGCGAGAGCCTGCTCCAGCTCATCACCTCCATCCTCGACATCACCAAGATCGAGGCCGGCCGCATCCGGCTGGTGGTGAGCGAGGTGGACGTGGGCCAGCTCATGAAGGACTCGGTGGCCACGGTCATGCCCCAGGCCCGCAAGAAGGGGCTGCAGCTGGTCTGCGAGCCCGGCGAGCTGCCGCGCATCACCTGCGACCGCGAGAAGGTCCGCCAGTGCCTCATCAACCTGGTGAACAACGCCGTCAAGTTCACCCCGCAGAACGGCACCATCACCGTGGCCGCCGAGCCGCGCGGCGGGCGGCTGGCCGTGCAGGTGATGGACACCGGCATCGGCATCTCCGAGGAGAACCAGCGCAAGATCTTCGAGACCTTCTACCAGGTGGACGGCTCCTCGACCCGCGAGTACGGCGGCGCCGGCCTGGGCCTGGCCATCGTCAAGAGCTTCGTCGAGGCCCACGGCGGCGAGGTCAGGGTCTCCTCCCAGCCCGAACGCGGCGCCGTCTTCACCATGCTGCTGCCGCTGCAGTACGTGCCCACGGCCGCGGGGCGCTCCGCCCCCGTTCCCCGCTAGCGGGTCCGGGGCGTGGACGAGTTCCAGCTCATCCGGCGCTTCACCCGCCCGGCGCCCCGCGCCGGCGCCGGCGTGCTGCTGGGCATCGGCGACGACGCCGCGCTGCTCCGGCCGCGACGCGGCCAGGCCCTGGTGGCCACCGTGGACGCGGTGGTGGAGGGGGTGCACTTCGACGCCCGCTTCCGGCCCGAGGACGTCGGCTGGAAGGCGCTGGCGGTGAACCTCTCCGACCTGGCCGCCATGGGGGCCCGGCCCCGCTGGGCGCTCTGCGCGCTGGCGCTGCCGCGCGGCGCGGCGCCGGCCCGGCTCCTGGGCGTGGGCCGGGGCCTGGCCGCCTGCGCCCGGCGCTTCGGCGTGGCGCTGGTGGGCGGCAACGTCACCAGGGCCCGCGAGCTCTCCCTCACCGTCACCGCGCTCGGCGAGGTGCCGCCGCGGCTGGCGCTGCGCCGCGACGGCGCCCGGCCCGGCCACCTGCTCCTCGCCTCCGGCGCGCTCGGAGACGCCGCCCTGGGGCTGCGCCGCGGGGCCCCGGCCGCCTGCATTCGCCGCCAGCGCCGGCCCGAGCCGCGGGTGGCGCTCGGGCTCGCGCTCCGCGGCCTGGCCTCGGCCTGCATCGACGTCTCCGACGGGCTGGCCCAGGACCTGGGCCACCTGTGCCAGGCCTCGGGCGTGGGCGCCGAGGTCTGGGCGCTCGACCTCCCCACCTCGCGCGCCTTCGACCGCGCCCGCCTGCCGCCGGCGCTCCGCCTCGAGCTGCTGGTGACCGGCGGCGAGGACTACGAGCTCCTGGCCTCGGTGCCGCGCCGCCGGGTCCCGCGGGCGCTCGCGGCCGCCGCGGCGCTGGGCGTGCCGCTCTCGGTGGTGGGCGAGGTGACGGCGGGGAGCGGCCTGCGCCTGCGCGACCTCGCCGGGCGTCCCTGGCAGCCGCGCCGGGCCGGCCACGACCACCTGCGCCAGGGCTGAGATATCTGCGACGCCGCCTTTGACAGGGGGCGGGGCGGACGTAGGATCGCGCGGCGGGAGAACGGCCAGCAGCGGGAGGCGATGGTGGCGCGGAGTCCGAGGGAAGACCGGCAGCGCCCCAGCGCCCGCGGCACCGAGGGCGCGCCCCACCTGCTGGCGCTGCGGGGCCGCCCGTCCGAGTCGCCCACCTTCCGCCCGCCTCCCGAGAGCCAGGCCACGGTCTCGCTCCAGACCAAGATCCTGGTCTCCTACCTGGTGCTGGGCCTGGTGCTGCTCTTCGCGGTGCCCATCGTCTTCGACAGGGTGGAGGGGCGGCTGGCGGCCGGCGGGGTGGTGCTGCTCCTCACCCTGGCCATCGGCTACGGGCTGACGGCGGCCCTGGCCCGCGTCAACCGGCTGGTGCGGCTCAAGGCCTCGGCCCAGGAGATCTCCTCGGGCGACCTCTCCCGCGCCGTCAGCGCCGAGGGGCAGACCCGGCTGCACGACGAGATCGACGACCTCACCGAGGCCATCCGCACCATGCAGGAGAACCTGCGCGACCTGGTCTCCCGCATCCAGCGCACCGCCCAGTCGGTGGCCGACAGCGCCAACGAGCTGCAGCAGAGCGCCGAGGACGTGAACGCCTCCACCGACGAGGTGGCCCGCTCCATGGAGAACATCTCCAAGGGCGCCGAGGAGCAGTCGGCGCTGGTGGAGCTGGCCTCCAAGGTCATCGGCGAGATCGCCGCCTCCATCGAGCGCACCGCCCGCAGCGCCGAGGAGGCGGCCCGCGCCTCCACCGAGACCTCGGCCGCGGCGGGGGGCGGCGGCGACGCGGCCCGGCTCGCCGGCGAGAAGCTGAAGCGGGTCTTCGCTCGCATCGAGGCGGCCTCGGAGCAGGTCTTCGCCTTCGGCGAGCGCATCAAGGAGATCTCCAAGATCGTCGAGGCCATCACCGCCGTGGCCCAGCAGACCAACCTCCTGGCCCTCAACGCCACCATCGAGGCGGCCCGCGCCGGAGAGTACGGCCGCGGCTTCGCGGTGGTGGCCGACGAGGTGCGCAAGCTGGCCGAGAGCGCCGGGCGCTCCGCCGAGCAGATCTCCGGCGTGGCCGCCGACATCTCCGGCCGCGCCGCGCTGGTGGTGGGCACGATGCGCGAGTCGGTGGCGGTGCTGGGCGAGGGGCGCGACGACCTCAACGCCATCATCCGCGCCCTGGGCGACATCTCGCACACCGCCACCGCCGGCGCCGAGAAGGTCGGCGGCATCACCCAGTCGGCGCGCGACCAGCTCAAGGGCTCGGCCGACATGGTCCAGGCCATGGACCACATCTCCGACGTGGCCACCTCCAACGCCGCCGCCACCGAGCAGGTGCGCAAGGTGACCAGCGAGCAGACCGCCGCGGTCCAGCAGATGGCCAGCGCCGCCCAGGAGCTGACCAACCTCTCGCTGGAGCTGCAGAGCGTGGTGTCCCGCTTCCGCCTCCTCGACCGCGGGTGACGGGCGTGGACCCGGTCCGGCACGTCCTCTTCCGCGCCGGCGGCGAGCGCTTCGCCCTCCCGCTCGACAGCGTCCGCGAGGTGGTCATCCCCCAGTCGCCCTTCGCCCGCGTGCCCCGCGCCGGCGCCGCGGTGCGCGGCGCCATGAACCTGCGCGGCCGGGTGGTGGCGGTGGTGGACCTGGCCGCCCTGGTGGGGGTGGGGAGCGAGACCCTGCAGGCGGGACGCGGCCAGGTGGTCATCCTCGATCGCGACAGGCGCTCGCTGGGGCTCCTGGTGGCACAGGTCTTCGGGGTCGGGCCGCTCCGGCCCGACAGGGAGGAGCCGCCCGGGTCGATGGTCCGCGGAATCGGCCAGATCGACGGCGGGGCCATCACCCTCCTGGATCCCGACGCCGTGGCAGCACACTCGGCCGCACAGTTCGGGCAGGGCTAGGGCCCGGGATTGTTGTTCCGCGGCGGGAGAGGGTGATAGCTTTCCGCGCGGGCGATGCCGCAGGCGCGGCGCCCCGCGTCACCCGGAGCCCTCGAGCATGGCGAAGCGAGTCCTCATCGTCGACGACGCGATCTTCATGCGCAACATGATCAAGGACATCTTCGCCGGCGGCGGCTTCGAGGTCGTGGGAGAGGCCGCCAACGGCCTGGAGGCGGTCGAGAAGTTCAAGGAGCTGCGGCCCGACCTCACCACCATGGACATCGTCATGCCGTTCAAGAGCGGCATCGAGGCCACCCGCGAGATCATCAAGCAGGAGCCCCGGGCGGTGATCGTGATGTGCAGCGCGCTGGGGCAGGAGTCCCTGGTGATGGAGGCCATCGAGGCCGGCGCCAGCGACTTCATCGTCAAGCCCTTCAAGTCCGAGGACGTCCTCGCGGTGGTGAAGAAGGTCCTCGGCGGCGCCTAGGAGGAGCGCGCCCCCGGGCGCGGCAGCCGTGGTTTCCCAGGACCTCCAGCGCTACCTCGGCCTCTTCGTCTCCGAGTCGACCGACAAGCTCCAGAAGCTGGGCCAGGGGCTCGTCCGGCTGGAGGCCGCCGGCCGCGGCGAGGAGCCGCTGGCCCCCATCGTCGACGAGATGTTCCGGCACGCCCACAGCGT
Organism: Deltaproteobacteria bacterium; assembly: GCA_016214955.1. Classification (GTDB taxonomy): domain Bacteria; phylum Myxococcota; class Myxococcia; order Myxococcales; family Anaeromyxobacteraceae; genus JACRMN01. The sequence continues at coordinate 87,581 of JACRMN010000013.1, read as the reverse complement.
GAAGGGCATGTCGGCGTCGATGGAGCTGGAGGGCATCAAGGAGATCGCCCACCGCGCCGAGGGGCTGCTGGACCACTTCCGCAAGACCGGAGACGCGCTGGACCCGGCCTCGGTGGACCTCCTGCTGGCGGCGGTGGACGCCATGACCGGCATGGTGGAGCGCTCCGGCGCGGGCGAGAACCCGGCCGCTCCGGCCGAGCTGCTCTCGCGCCTCGACGCCGGTGTGGCCCGGATCCACGGCGGCGCCGCGCCCGCCCCGCCGCGCCCCGAGACGCCGGCGCCACACCGGCCCACGCCCGCCGCCGAGCAGGTGCCCCTCGGGCTCCGCCGCCGCTACACCATCGAGGTGGAGGTGGCCGGGACCTGCCCGGTGCCGGCGGTCCGCGGCTTCCTGGTGCTGAAGAAGCTCTCGGCCCTGGGGGCGGTGCTGGAGGCCACGCCGGCGGCCGAGGACCTGCGCGCCGGCCGCATCCCCGACAGGCGGGTGAAGGCGCTCCTGGAGAGCGGCGAGCCGCCAGCGGCGGTGGAGAAGGCCCTCTCCCAGATCTCCGACATCGCCACCGTGCAGGTGAAGGAGGAGGTGCACCACCCCACGCCGCCGCCGGCGGTGGCGGCCACGGCGCAGCCCCGGGAGCCGGAGGTGGGCGGCCGCACCGTGCGGGTGCGGGTGGAGCTCCTCGACAGCTTCCTCGACGCGGTGGGCGAGCTCATCCTGGCCACCGCCCGCATCCGCGAGGTGGGCAAGTCGATCCCCGAGGCGGTGCGCCCGGCGCTCGACGAGGGGGTGGACCGGCTCCAGTCGGCGGTGAAGGACCTGCACGACAAGGTGATGACGGCGCGCATGACGCCGCTGGCCCTGCTCACCGACAGGCTGCCGCGCGTGGCCCGCGACCTGGCCCGCCGCGTCGGCAAGCAGGTGGAGGTGGAGGTCGAGGGGGCGGAGATCGAGATCGACCGCGCCATCCTCGACGAGCTGGCCGACCCGCTCACCCACCTGGTGCGCAACGCCGTGGACCACGGCCTGGAGCCCTCGCACCTGCGCGAGCTCTCCGGCAAGCCGGCCACCGGCCGGCTGTCGGTGTCGGCCCGGCGCGAGCGCGACCGCGTCATCCTCGACGTCGTCGACGACGGCCGCGGCATGGACCCGGAGGCGCTGCGCCAGGCGGCGGTGGCCCGCGGCGCCATCTCGGCGGCGGCGGCCGCCGCCCTCTCCGACCGCGACGCCCTGCAGCTCGCCTGCCTGCCCGGCGTCTCCACCGCCGACCGCGTCACCGACATCTCCGGCCGGGGCGTGGGCATGGACGCGGTGAAGCGGGTGGTGGAGGCGGTGGGCGGCGCGCTGGAGCTGGTGAGCGTGCGCGGCCACGGCACCCGCGTCTCCCTCCGGCTGCCGCTCACCGTGGCGGTGCAGCCGGTGCTGCTGGTGCGGGTGGGCGAGGAGGTGCTGGGGCTGCCCATCGCCAAGGTGCACGGCGCCGCCCAGGCCGACACCGGGGCGCTGGAGCGCAGCCGCGGCGAGCCCATGCTCCCCTACGACGGCGGCCTGGTGCCGGTGCGCGAGCTCTCGGCGCTGCTGGGCCTGCCGCGCGACGCCGGCAGCGGCCCGCGCCAGGTGGTGGTGGCCGACGGCGACGGCGCCCGCGTGGGCCTGGCGGTGGACGCGCTGCTCGGGCAGGAGGAGGCGGTGCTGAAGCCGCTGGGCCGCCCGCTCGACCTCGTCTCCGGCCTCTCGGCGGTCACCGTGCTCGGCAACGGGCGCCCGGTCTTCATCCTCGACGTCCCCCGGCTCGGGCCCTAGATGGTCCGCTCCCTGCTCGGCCCGCGCGAGATCGACGCTCTCCAGGAGCTGGCCACCATCGGCTGCGGCCGGGCGGTGAGCGCGCTGGGCAAGCTCTCGGGCCGGACGCTGCGCATGGACGTGCCCGAGGCCTGGGTGGGCGACGGGCCCGGCGCCATCGCCGACTTCCTGGGCGCGCTGGGCCAGGAGCTGGTGGCGGTGGAGGTCCGGCTCAGCGAGCTATTGGAGGGCCACCTGGTGCTGGCCCTGCCGGCGCGCGACGCCGAGGTGCTGGCCGGGCTGCTGGGCTGGCCGGTGCCGCCGGGCGGCACCTTCTCCACCCTGGCCGAGAGCGCCATGATGGAGTCGGGCAACATCGTCGGCAGCGCCTTCGTCTCGGCGGTGGCCGGCCTGGTGGGCCGCAAGCTCCTGCTCAGCGTGCCCTCGCTGGCGCGCGGCGGAGGCCGCCACTGCCTCGACAGCCTGGTGCCCCGCGACGCCGCCCGGGTGGCGCTGGCGGCCCGCTTCTCCTGCGACGCGCCGGCGCTGGAGGGGCTCATCCTGGTGCTGCCGCTGCCGGCCCGCATCCCCGGCCTGCTCGCCGCCCTGCCGCTCGGAGAGTGAAGCACATGGACGAGAAGCGCCTTCGCAAGCTGCTCGCCGGCGTGGCCGCCGGCACCACCGGCGTGGACCAGGCGGTGCGGCAGCTCGAGGGGATGCCCTTCGAGCCGCTGGGCGGCTTCGCCACGGTGGATCACCACCGGGCGCTGCGGGTGGGGATGCCGGAGGTGATCTTCGCCCAGGGCAAGACCGCGGCCCAGGTGGCCGCCATCGCCAGGAGGCTCGCGGCCCACGGCCCGCTGCTCGTCACCCGGCTCGGCGAGGAGAAGGCGCCAGCGGTGAAGCGCGCGGTGCGCGGCTCCCGCTACGACCCGGTGTCGCGCACGCTGCGGCGCGGCCGCATGGAGCTGCCCATGCGCGGGCCGGTGGGCGTCTGCTGCGCCGGCACCAGCGACATCCCGGTGTGCGAGGAGGCGGCCGTCACCCTGGAGGTGATGGGCGCCGAGGTGATCCGCATCTACGACGTGGGCGTGGCCGGGCTCCACCGGCTGCTGGCGCGGCGGCCGGAGCTGGCGCGCTGCGTCTCGCTCGTGGTGGCGGCGGGCATGGAGGGGGCGTTGCCCTCGGTGGTGGGCGGCCTGGTGGGCCGGCCGGTGGTGGGCGTGCCCACCAGCGTGGGGTACGGCGCCAGCCTGGGCGGCATCGCCGCGCTGCTGGGCATGCTCAACTCCTGCGCCCCCAACGTCACCGCGGTGAACATCGACAACGGCTTCGGCGCCGGCTTCGTGGCCGGGCTCATCGCCCGCGAGGTGACGGGTGGCTGACCTGCTCTGGCTCGAGCCGGTGGGCGGCGCCGCCGGCGACATGTTCCTGGCGGCGGCGCTGCACCTGGGCGTGCCGCGAGACGAGCTGACGCGTCACCTCGGCGCCCTGGGCGTGCCGGGCTGGCGGCTCGAGGTGCGGGACGCCGAGGCGAACGGCATCCACGGCCTTCACCTCGACGTCGAGCTGGAGGGGCCGCAGCCGCACGGCCGCGGCTTCACCGAGATCGCCGCCCTCTTCCGCCAGGCGCCGCTGCCGCCGCGGGCGCGCCAGGCGGCGCTCGCCATGCTGGAGCGGGTGGCCCGCGCCGAGTCGCGGGTGCACGGCGTGCCGCTCGAGCAGGTGCACTTCCACGAGGTGGGGGCGGTGGACTCCATCGTGGACCTCTGCGGCGCGGCGCTGGTGCTGGAGCTGCTGGGCTGGCCGCGGGCGGTGGCCAGCCCGCCGGAGCTGGGCCAGGGCTTCCAGAAGACCCACCACGGCGTCCTGCCGGTGCCGCCGCCGGCGGTGCTGGAGATCATGCAGGGCGCGCTGGTCCGGCCCGGCGGCCCGCAGGGCGAGGCGGTCACCCCCACAGGCGCCGCCATCCTCCGCGAGCTCTTCGAGATCGGGACGCCGCCGCCCTTCGTGCCGCGGCGCACCGGCTACGGCGTGGGCACCTCGCGCTGGAGCGACAGGCCCAACGTGCTGCGCCTCACCTCGGGCGACCGCTCGCCGGCCGGCGGCGAGCTCTGGCTGCTGGAGGCCAACCTCGACGACTGCCCGGGGCAGCTCGTGGCCCGGGCCATCGAGGCGGCGCTCCTGGCCGGCGCCCTCGACGCCTGGGCGGCGCCGGTCACCATGAAGAAGGGCCGGCCGGGGCTCATCCTCGGGGCGCTGGCGCCGGCGGCGCGCCGTGAGGCGGTGGCGCACGTGTTCCTGCGCGAGACCACCACGCTGGGCGTGCGCTTCCGCGCCGTGGAGCGGCTGGAGGCGGAGCGGGAGCTCCTGCCGGTGGAGACGCCCTACGGGCCGGTGCGGGTCAAGGTGGGGCGGCTCGGCGGCGAGGTGCTGAACGCCCACCCGGAGTGGGACGACTGCGCAGTGCGCGCCCGCGAGCACGGCGTGCCCGTGAAGCGGGTGCTCGACGCGGCGGCCGCGGCGTACTGGAAGCGGTAGGGCGCTACCCCGGCAGGCTCAGGATCCCGTACCCCTCGAACGTCGGCAGCACCGTGGAGATGGCGTAGCCGGACGGGTTCATGGGGATGCGCTCGTCGGCGCCGCTCGACGACTTGAAGCGGCCGCGCCGGAAGTCGCCGGCCACCTGCAGCCCCACGAACAGCGTGGCCCCCAGCACCGGGCCGTCCGCCAGCGAGACCACGTGGGCGTCGAGCCTGTCCTTCTGGCGGTAGAGGGCCACGTGGAGCGGGCTGCGCCCGGCCGACGAGGCGGCGCGGCGGCCGCGGCCCAGCAGCGCCTGCAGCGTCCGGGCGAGCTCCTCGAGCCCGTGCGGGTCGGGCAGCGCGCCGGGGCGCGGCGCCGGCAGCGGCGGAAGCCGCACCACCAGGCCGCCACCGGTGGCCTTCACGCCCGCCGGCTTGCCGGCCGGGAAGGGCAGGGGCGCCGGCCGCCCGGCCTCGTCCACCGCGCCGGGCTCGCCCAGGCAGAGCACGCCGCCGCCGGCGTCGAGCCGCCGCCGCACCTCCTGCACCTCCAGCGGCGAGAGCGCGCTCGCGCCCGCCAGCACCAGCGCCACGCCCGGCCGCGCCTCGGCCACGCGCAGCACCACCGGCGCCTGCACCTGCAGGCCCGCCAGCGCGTCGCCGGCCCGCTCCACCTGGGCGCGGTGCTCGCCGCCGGTCCACAGGTCCGACTCGGGCGAGTAGAGCACCGCCACCTCGGCGAGCGGCTCGGCCAGCGCCGGGCCGCGGTCGCGCGCGGCGGCGGCCCGCGCGAAGCGCCGCAGCGCCGGGAGCGAGGCCGAGGGCTCGGCCAGCGCCACCTCCACGCCGCTCGACGCGGCCACGCCCGCAAGGCGCGCCAGCGGCCCTTCGCCCCGCAGCTCGGCGGCGCAGGGGCGGCGCCCCATGACGGCGCGCAGCAGGCGGAAGAGGCCGGCGCCGGTGGCCTGCACGCCGGCGGTCACCGGGAAGACGGCGGCGTCGAGCAGCCGCGCGGCGCGCAGCTGCGCCGGCCCCACCGCCTCGAAGCGGGCGGCCACCTGGAAGGGCCGGGGGCCGGCGCGGGCGGCGTCGCGTGCCGCCCGGACCCAGGCGACCATCGCCCTGTCGAGCCAGGCGGAGCGGACCCGCCAGAACTCGCGGCCGAAGGGGAGCTGCTGGTGGCCGAGCGCGCCCGACGACGAGGCCAGGGCCTCGCGCGCCAGGGCCAGGAAGTCGAGGGGCTGGAAGTGGTCGCCGTATTCGCGCGCCAGCTCGCGCGCGAAGGCGCGCTGGCAGTCGGCGCAGAAGCCGGCGCCGAGGATGCCCAGCGCCAGCGGCGCGTCGGGCAGCTCCAGGCAGACGCCGGCGTAGCCGGCCTCGTAGGCGCGGCGGATGGCGGCCTCGAGGCGGGCGCGGTGGCGCTCGGAGTGGTAGCAGGCCCGCGGCGCGCCCGGCACGCCGGCCGGGCTGCCGTCGGCGCCACGGCAGGCCTCGTCCGGCGCAGCGGCGTGGCCGGCGGGGATGGAGGCGAAGGCCTGCGCGAGGAGCGGCGCCGGCAGCGGGTCGTCGAGCGACGCCAGCAGCGGCTCGGCGCCGGCCTCCAGCGCCGCGCGCACCCCCTCCTCCGGGAGCGCGCCGGCGGGCAGGCGGTAGGGGGCGAAGGCTGCGGGTCCGGCCACGCGGCCGCGACGGTACACCGGCGCCCCGGGGGCGGGCCAGGGGCAGCCGCCACCCCGGGCCGGGGCGGGGTGCGCGCCACGGCGGGGTGCGCCAAGGTGCGTAAGCCGCCGCGTTGACTCGGTTTCCTTCCGGTGGTACGCCTTGCGGGCACTCGTCGCATCACGCGGCCCGCTCGGGGGTCCGGCGCTTCGCCGGCCGCGGGAGGCGAACCGGAGGACCAGGGTCCCATGGGTGAACTCTTCGCGGGCATCGCCAAGGCCTTCACGGACGGTGGACCGGGCATGTACCCGATCCTCGTCTCGCTCACCTTCGCGCTCGCCATCATGATCGAGCGCATCACCGTCCTCTACTTCCGCGCCGCCATCGACAAGGAGGCCTTCCTCCAGGGCCTCAAGAAGCACATCTACGCGGGGGAGCTGGACAAGGCCATCAGCTACTGCGCCGGGCAGAAGCGCACGCCGCTGGTCAACGTCATCAAGGCCGGGCTGCTCAACGTGCCCAAGGGCGACGACGACGTGCAGGCGGCCATGGACGAGGCCACCCTGCGCGAGTCGCCGGCGCTGGAGCGGCGCACCGGCTACCTGGCCATGATCGGCAACGTGGCCACCCTGCTCGGCCTGCTCGGCACCATCGTCGGCCTCATCGGCGCCTTCGCGGCCGTGGCCAACGCCAACCCGGCCGACAAGGCCACGCTGCTCTCCCGCTCCATCTCCGAGGCCATGAACTGCACCGCCTTCGGCCTGGGCGTCGCCATCCCGGCGCTGGTGCTCTACTCGGTGCTGCAGGGGCGCACCCAGTCGATGCTCGACGACATCAACGAGTCGGCGGTGGGCGTGCTCAACCTCATCGTCGCCAACCGCGACAAGATGCGGATGCCCACCGGCCCGGTGGCCGAGTAGCGGCCCGGCGCTTCGCTTCGCGAGGAGGACGGCATGGGCGGCGGCGCAATGCCCGAGGGCGGCGGTGGCGGCAAGCGCAAGCGCAAGTCGCTCGACGCCATCATCAACGTCGTCCCCGCCATCGACCTGCTCTCCTGCTGCATCTCCTTCCTGCTCTTCACCGCCGTCTGGACGCAGATCTCCCGCCTCCAGGCGCAGCAGTTCGGCACCGCCTCCGACCAGCAGACCGAGCAGCAGAAGTCGCTGACCGTCACCCTGGTGGTGGGGGCGCGCGGCTTCGTGCTCCAGACCTCGGCCGGCGGCGCCTGGGAGATCCCGCCGCTGGGCCGCGGCAGCGACGGCCAGGCCACCTACGACGTGAAGGGCCTGGCCGAGCGGTTGAAGGCGCTGCGCGCCGACTACCCGGACCAGGCGGCCGTGACCGTGGCCGCCGAGGACCAGGTGCTCTACCAGGATCTCGTGAAGACCATCGACACCTGCGTCGGCGCCGGCCTCACCGCGGTGTCGGTGACGGCGGCGGGATAACCATGCCCATCGTCCAGCCCGGCAAGAGGCCCGCCCGCCGCTTCGCGAAGAGCCGCGTCTTCGGCGGCAAGATGGGCCACGGCCGCAAGTCGGTGAACGCCGAGCTCAACGTGGTGCCCATGGTGGACATGATGACGATGCTGGTCATCTTCCTCCTGCAGCAGTTCAGCGCCACCGGCGAGGTGCTGTACATGCAGAAGGACATCAAGCTGCCCGACGCCGCCCACGGCCAGGCCATCGAGGTGGCGCCGGTCATCGCCGTCAACGGCGACAGCGTGGTGGTCACCGGGCAGAAGGTGGCCGACGTCCGCGACCTGGAGGCCGACCAGATCCTCAGCATCCAGCCGCTCGAGGAGCGGCTGCGCGACGAGAAGAAGCGCTGGGACTTCATCCACCAGAACGATCCCGACAGGGAGAAGAACTGGAAGGGCGACGTCAACATCCAGGCCGACGTGAAGGTCCCCTTCCGCATCCTGAAGCGGGTGATGTTCTCGGCCGCCCAGGCCGGTTACTACAACATCAACTTCGCCGCCCTCGAGGTCTCGGGCAGCGCGCCCCAGCCGGAGCGCGCCCCGGTCCCCGCCGCGAAGTGACCCCGCGGCCCTCCGCGGCCGCCCTTGCAAACCCCCCCTCCGATCCGTAGTATCCGCGCTTTCCGATCTCCTGGCCCAGCCCGGGCCGGCCCGAAAAACCAAGGCTTTTCCGGAGGGAAGCGTTCTCGTCATGAACCTTCACGCACTCGTATCTCTTGCTCTCGGCGCGCAGGCCCACGGCGGCGAGGTGAACCTCATCCTGCCCGACCTGCGCCAGGTCTCGTTCCTGGGCATGACCGGCTGGTCGCTGCTCGCCATCGGCCTGGTGGTCTCGGCGGCCGGCCTCGTCTTCGGCCTGGCCATCTCCAGCCACCTCAAGAACCTGCCGGTGCACCGGTCGATGCTGGAGATCTCGGAGCTCATCTACGAGACCTGCAAGACCTACCTGCTGACCCAGGCGAAGTTCATCGCCATCCTCTGGGCCTTCATCGCCGTCATCATCTTCGTCTACTTCGGCTACCTGACGAACGGCGGCCAGGGCATGCCGCTCGGCCGGGTCTTCGTGATCCTGCTCTTCAGCGTCGTCGGCATCCTGGGCAGCTCCGGCGTGGCCTGGTTCGGCATCCGGGTGAACACCTTCGCCAACAGCCGCGCCGCCTTCGCCTCGCTGGGCGGCAAGCCCTTCCCCACCTACGCCATCCCGCTGCAGGCGGGCATGTCCATCGGCACGATGCTCATCAGCACCGAGCTGTTGATCATGCTCTTCATCCTGCTCTTCATCCCCGGCGACCTGGCCGGGCCGTGCTTCATCGGCTTCGCCATCGGCGAGTCGCTGGGCGCCTCGGCGCTCCGCATCGCCGGCGGCATCTTCACCAAGATCGCCGACATCGGCTCCGACCTGATGAAGATCGTCTTCAAGATCAAGGAGGACGACGCCCGCAACCCCGGCGTGATCGCCGACTGCACCGGCGACAACGCCGGAGACTCGGTGGGCCCCTCCGCCGACGGCTTCGAGACCTACGGCGTCACCGGCGTGGCGCTCATCAGCTTCATCCTGCTCGCCATCGTCAGCCCCACCGTCCAGGTCCAGCTGCTGGTCTGGATCTTCGCGATGCGCATCATGATGGTCATCGCCTCGGTGGTCAGCTACTTCATCAACGAGGCCATCGCCAAGGCCCGCTACGCCCACGCCGACAAGATGGACTTCGAGCAGCCGCTCACCCAGCTGGTGTGGCTGACCTCGTTCGTCTCGGTGGCCCTCACCTACCTGGTCAGCTACCTGCTCATCCCCGACCTCGGCGGCGGCACCGGCTGGTGGAAGCTCTCCACCATCATCACCTGCGGCACGCTGGCGGGCGCCATCATCCCCGAGATGATCAAGATCTTCACCTCCACCAACTCCGGCCACGTCCGCGAGGTGGTGACGGCCTCCAAGGAGGGCGGCGCCTCCCTCAACGTGCTGGCGGGCCTCACCGCCGGCAACTTCTCCGCCTTCTGGATGGGCCTGGTGATCGCCGGCCTGATGGGCGCGGCCTACTTCGTCTCCACCCTGGGCCTGGCCGAGTTCATCCCCATGGCCCCGGCGGTCTTCGCCTTCGGCCTGGTGGCCTTCGGCTTCCTGGGCATGGGCCCGGTGACCATCGCCGTGGACAGCTACGGCCCGGTGACCGACAACGCCCAGTCGGTCTACGAGCTCTCGCTCATCGAGAACGTGAAGGACATCAAGGCCGAGGTGAAGAAGGACTTCGGCTTCGACCTCAACTTCGACAAGGCCAAGCACTTCCTGGAGGAGAACGACGGCGCCGGCAACACCTTCAAGGCGACCGCCAAGCCGGTGCTCATCGGCACCGCGGTGGTGGGCGCCACCACCATGACCTTCTCCATCATCGTGGGCCTCACCAGCGGCCTCACCGCCAACCTCGACAAGCTCTCGGTCCTCAACCCCCTCTTCCTCCTCGGCCTCATCCTGGGCGGCTCCGTCATCTTCTGGTTCTCCGGCGCCTCCACCCAGGCGGTCTCCACCGGCGCCTACCGCGCGGTGGAGTTCATCAAGGCCAACATCAAGCTGGAGGGGGTGGAGAAGGCCTCGGTGGAGGACTCGAAGAAGGTGGTCGAGATCTGCACCCAGTACGCGCAGAAGGGCATGTTCAACATCTTCCTGACCGTGTTCTTCTCGACGCTGGCCTTCGCCTTCCTCGACGAGTTCCTCTTCATCGGCTACCTGGTCTCGATCGCCATCTTCGGCCTCTTCCAGGCCATCTTCATGGCCAACGCCGGCGGCGCCTGGGACAACGCCAAGAAGGTGGTGGAGGTGGAGCTCAAGGCCAAGGGCACGCCGCTGCACGACGCCTGCGTGGTCGGCGACACCGTCGGCGACCCCTTCAAGGACACCTCCTCGGTGGCCCTCAACCCGGTGATCAAGTTCACCACCCTCTTCGGCCTGCTGGCCGTGGAGCTGGCGCTGGGCCTCTCCCGCGGCCTCCGGGTCGGCCTCTTCCTGGCCTTCCTGCTGGTGGCGCTGATCTTCGTGTGGCGCTCCTTCTACGGGATGCGCATCCAGGTCGGGGTGAAGAGCGCCTAGGGCCGGGCCTCGGCCGCATTGCCGCCGAGGGCGCCGCCCAGTCTCGCCATGGCAGCCCGAGCGATCGGAACTCTCCTCGCGCTGGCTGCCCTGGCGGGAGGCCGGGCAGGCGCAGGCGAGGCGGCTCCCGAGCCCGCCCCGCCCGCGCCCTCCGCGGGCTGCCAGGTCCTCGACCTGGGCCTCGCCGGCCTGGGCAGCTGGCAGGAGGAGCTGGCCCGCACCGCAGGCCTCACCGGCAACGCGGCCGTCCGGCCCGGCCTGCTGCGCCGGGCCTCCGGCGCGCGCCCCCTCTCCCTGTGCCTGGGCCCCGTGCCCGAGCGCGAGGCCGTCGCCGACCCGGCGCCCGAGGAGGTGCCGCGCTGGGACCTGGTGCCACCCACCTCCTTCTCGACCTTCCACTACAACTGGTCGGACGATCGGAACGACGGCGCGCTCTTCGGGGGCAAGGGGCTCTCCACCCAGGTCTCGACCGGCCTGCGGCTGCGCTGGTGGCGGCTCACCGCCCAGGCGGCACCCTCGCTGGCGTGGCAGCAGAACCGCTTCTTCGTCGTCCCGCCGGCACCGGCGCCCTGGTCGCCCTACGCCAACCCCTTCAACGTGGACATCATCGACCTGCCCCTGCGCATGGGCCCGGGCAGCTTCTGGACGCCCGACCCCGGCCAGAGCTTCGTCCGGATCGACGGGGGCGCGTTCGCGGCGGGGATCTCCACCGAGAACCTGTGGTGGGGGCCGGGGCTGCGGAACTCGCTGCTGCTCACCAACAGCGCGCCGGGCTTCCCGCACCTCTTCGTCGGCACCACCCGGCCGGTGGACGTCTACCTGGGCTGGCTGGAGATGGACGCGGTGTGGGGCCAGGTCCGCGACTCGAAGTGGCTCCACGCCGACGGGCACGTCGAGCGCCGGCTGATCACGGCGACGGGCCTGACCTTCGCCCCGCGCTTCGAGCCCAACCTGACGCTGGGCATGGGCAGGGTGGTGGTCTTCCCCGAGACCACCGTCAACTTCGACCGCGCCATCTCGGCGCTCCTCCCGCCGGTGCTCCAGCTCGCCGACCTTCGTTTCCGGAGCCACGACGTCGACAACCAGGTCTCGGTGATCTTCCTTCGCTGGGCCTTCCCCCGGGTGCAATTCGAGCTCTACGGGGAGTGGGGGAGGGACGACTGGCCCGCCGGGGTTCTCGCCGGAATCCAGGAGCCCGGCTACTCGCAGGCCTTCGCCTTCGGGCTCGGGAAGCTGTTCCCGAGCCGGCACGGCTGGTTCCGGTTCCGGGCCGAGATGACCCACACCTTCGAGATGCCGCCGGTGCACCCGGAGCACCAGACGGCCACCTTCTACACCCACAGCGATGGCACCGGCATGACCAACGCCGGCCAGATGCTGGGCGCCGGCCTGGGCCCGCAGGGCGACACGCAGTACGTCGCGGTGGACTGGTTCCACCCGGCGGGCCGCCTCGGCCTCTTCGTGGAGCGGGTCCTGCGGAACGAGCGGTACTACTACGACGTCATGACCAGCATCCGCCGCGGGATCCGGCACGACGTGGCCATGACCTACGGCGCCAGCGCCACCTGGTCGCGGGGGGAGTGGGATGTCTCCGCGGAGGCGGGCTTCACCGATCGGTTCAACGCCAACTTCTCGAACGGCCACACGGGCACCGACGCCCGCCTGACCGTGCGCTGGTGGCCGGGGCGCAGGGACGCGCCGGTGCTTCCCCCGCCGTCCCCCGCCGCGCGATGAGCGCCCCGCCAGCCCTCACCATCGCCCTCCCGACGCTGCGGCGGCCGGCGCTGCTCGCCGAGACGCTGCGCTCGCTCCTGGCCCAGACCGAGGCGTCGCTGGAGATCCTGGTCTCCGACAACGGCTCGGGCGACGAGACCCCCGAGGTGGTGGCCCGCCACCCCGACCCGCGGGTGCGCTTCCGCCGGAACCCTGCCACCGTGCCCATGGTGGAGCACTGGAACCAGATCCTGGCCGAGGCCCGCGGCGACCTCTTCACCCTGGTCTCCGACGATGACCTCGTGGACCCGGGCTTCGCCGCCGCGCTGATCCGGGTGCTGCGCGCCGACCCGAGGGTGGCCCTGGTGCTCACCCGCTCCGAGCTCATCGATCGCCAGGGCAAGGCGCTGCGCCAGCTTCCGGCGCCCGGGCGAGAGCTGCGCGAGGGGCCCGAGTTCCTCGAAGACTGGCTCTGCCAGGACGCCCTGCTCCCCGTGCCCACCATGGTCTCGACCGGGACGCGAACCGCGCTCCTGCGGCGGCTCGGCGGCTACCCGGCCTTCACCGACGGGCTCCACGCCGACAACGCCTGCGCCGTGGCCCTGGCGCTCCACGGCCGGGTGGCCTACGCCGGCGATGCGCTGCTCCGCTACCGCGTCTACCCGGAGAGCGCCAACCGGGCCGCGCCCTGGACCCGGCTGGCCGAGGCCTCGGGCCAGGCCAAGGCCTGGCTGGCGAGCAACGCGGCGGTGGCCGAGCGGCTGGCCGGGCTCGAGCCCGCGGTGCGCCGGACGCTCACCCGGGGCTTCGAGCGCTTCCTGCGCCGCGAGTACCAGCAGCGGCTGCTCACCCAGTACCTGCCGGCGCTGGGCATCCGCGAGACCCTCCGCGCGGCCTACGCCTACCCGCGCGACCGCGGCTACAGCCTCTCCCTGCCTCGCTTCACCGCCCGCGTGCTGCGCAAGGGGCTGGTGCGGCGGCTGCGGGGGTGACGCACCGGCGAGCGGCCTAGCGGCGCCCGGCGAGCCGGGCCACCTCGGCCAGCCCCTCGGCCGGCGGGCGCATCACCGGCCCCACCAGCCGCAGCAGCCGCTCGATCCGCAGCCCGGCCCGCAGCGGGCGGGCGGCACGTTGCCCGAGGGCGGCGGTCTCCACCGGATCGAGGAGCGAGGCGTCGAGCCCGAGGACCCGCGCCGCCAGCAGGGCGAAGGCGTGGCGATCGAGCACCTCCGGGCCGACGGCGTTCACCGGCCCGGTTGCCCCGGCCTCGACCAGGAGCCGGATGGCCTCGCCCAGGTCGGGGGCGTAGGTGGGCGAGGAGCGCTGGTCGGCGGGGACGCGCATGCGCCGCCCGGCGCCGAGCGTCGCCAGGAGCTGCATGACGAAGTTCATGCCGCCCGGCTGCCAGCTGTAGACCACGGTCGTGCGCACCGAGAGGCCGCCGGGCGCCGCCAGCACCGCCTGCTCGCCCGCCCGCTTGCTGCGGCCGTAGGCGCTGATGGGGTGGGGCGGATCCTCCTCGCGGTAGGGGCCGGCCGTGCCGTCGAAGAGGTACTCGGTGGAGAGGTAGACGGGGCGGGCGCCGACCGCGGCGCAGGCGGAGGCCAGCACCGCCGGCGCCCGGGCGTTGAGCGCCTCGGCCAGCGCCGGCTCGGCCTCGCACCGCTCCACGTTGGTCATGCCGGCGGCGACGACGCAGACCGAGGGCGCGACCTCGCGCACCGCGGCCCGCAGGGCGGGCTCGTCGGCGAGGTCGAGGGAGCGCAGCTCCGGGGAGGCGCTGGCGTGGCGGGTCCCCACCACCTCCCAGCCGGCGGCGGCGAAGGCCCGGGCGCAGGCCTGCCCGACCTGGCCCGAGGCGCCCACCAACAGCACGCGGCCCGCGCCCCCGCTCATCCGTGGCGCAGCGCCCAGTCGTAGGGGATGGAGCCGCCCAGGGGATCGAGCCGGACGATCTCGTCGGGCCGGTGCGGGATGGTGGCGCAGTTGGCCACCAGGGCCGGGACGGTGCCGATGCCCTTGAAGCCGTTCCACACCCGGGCCGGGACGTGGATGAGCTTGTAGTCGTCGGGCCCGGTGAAGATTTCCAGCAGCTGGCCCCGCGAGGGCGAGCCCTCGCGGTCGTCGTAGAGCACCATCTTGATGTTGCCCACCGGCACCGCGTAGTTGAGGGCCATCTCCTTGTGCAGGTGCCAGGCCTTGATGGCGCCGGGCTGCACCACGGAGAAGTAGATCTCCCCGAACTTCTCGAAGACCGGGTCGTCGCAGCGCAGCAGGTGCATGACCTTGCCGCGCTCGTCCAGGATCTGCCGCAGCGGCTTCACCACCACGCCGTCGATCATCGCCTCGCGAACCTCCGGATCTCGTCGGCCACGTAGGCCCGCATCTCGGCGGTGAGGCCCGGATAGACGCCGACCCACAGCGCCCGGTTCATCACCGCGTCGGTGGCCGTGAGCTCTCCCACCACCCGCCAGGGAAGGCCCCGGCCCGCCGCCTGCTCGCGGGCCGCCAGCCCGGTGAGCGCCGGCTGGCGCAGCAGGTTGCCGGCGAAGAGCATGCGCGTCTGGATGCGCCGGCCCTCCAGGTGGCGCGCCAGCGCCTCGCGGGTGAAGGGCGCGCCCTCGCGCACCGAGATCATGAAGCCGAACCAGGAAGGCTCGGTCCCCGGGGTGGGCTCCGGCAGGAGCAGCACGTCGGAGAGGTCGTCGAGCTCCCGGCGCAGCCAGGCCCAGTTTTCCCGCCGGATGCGCACGAACTCGTCGAGCCGGCCGAGCTGGGCCACGCCCACCGCGGCCTGCAGGTCGGTGATCTTCAGGTTGTAGCCGAGGTGGCTGTAGACGTACTTGTGGTCGTAGCCGCGGGGGAGGTCGCCCAGCTGCCAGTCGAAGCGGCGCTTGCAGGTGTTGTCGACTCCGGGCTGGCACCAGCAGTCGCGCCCCCAATCACGGATGCTCTCCACCGCGCGCTGCAGCGTGTCGTCGCCGGTGAGCACCGCGCCCCCCTCGCCCATGGTCATGTGGTGGGGCGGGTAGAAGGAGAGGGTGGCGAGATCGCCGAAGGTGCCGGTCTTCCGGCCCTGGAAGAGCGAGCCGGCGGCGTCGCAGTTGTCCTCCACCAGCCAGAGGCCGTGCCTGTCGCAGAAGGCCTTCACCGCCGCCAGGTCGAAGGGGTTGCCGAGGGTGTGGGCGGCCATCACCGCGCGGGTGCGCGGGGAGCGGGCCTCCTCCAGCCGCGAGACGTCGAGATTGTAGCCGGGCAGCGTCACGTCCACGAACACCGGGGAGAGGCCGAGCTGGAGGAGGGGCGCCACGGTGGTGGGGAACCCGGCGGCGACGGTGATCACCTCGTCGCCCGGGCGCAGCGCCCGGTCGCCCAGCAGGTGGCTCCCGAGGGCGGCCACCGCCAGCAGGTTGGCCGAGGAGCCCGAGTTCACCATCCGCGCGTGAGCCACGCCGTACCAGGCGGCAAGCTCCTCCTCCAGGCGGCGGTGCCAGCGGCCGGCGGTGAGCCAGAACTCCACCGCGCTCTCGGCCAGGTTGGCGAGCTCCTCCTCGCCGTAGACGCGGCCGGCGTAGCGCACCGGGGTCTTGCCGGGGACGAAGGGCTCCTGGTTCTCGCGGCGCAGCCGGCCGATGCGTCGGGCCCGCTCCACGATCTCGGCGGTGAGCCGCCGCTCCTCGTCCTTCCAGTCGCTCACGCCGCCGTCTCCAGGTAGTCGCGGATCTGCTTCCGGCAGAGCGCCCGCAGCCCCTCGCCGCGCAGGCCGTCGTGGTGGGCCCGGTACCAGGCCACCGAGCGGGTCACGCCCTCCTCGAAGCGCCAGCGCGGCGCCCAGCCGAGCCGGCCCTGGGCCTTCTCGATGCCGAGCCGGAGGATCCCGGCCTCGGCCGGCGCCCCGGGCTCGCCCCGGTCCTCCCAGCTGCCGCCGCCCCAGGCCCGGATAGCCACCTCCGCCACCTCCCGCACCGTGCGCGCGTCCTCGAAGCGCGGGCCGAAGTTCCAGGCCTCGCAGAAGGAGGCGCGATCGGCGCCATCCCGGAGCCGGGCGCCGAGCAGCAGGTAGCCGGAGAGCGGCTCCAGCACGTGCTGCCAGGGCCGGACCGCGGCCGGGTTGCGCACCGCGATGGGCGCGCCCGCCGCCAGGGCGCGGACGGCGTCGGGGACGATGCGATCGCGCGACCAGTCGCCGCCGCCCACCACGTTGCCGGCCCGGGTGGTGGCCACGGCGACGCCGTGCTCGGCGAGGCGCGCCGGCGGGAAGAAGCTCCGCCGCCAGGCGGAGGCCACCACCTCGGCGGCCGCCTTGCTGGCCGAGTAGGGGTCCTTGCCGCCCAGCGCTTCGCCCTCGCGGTAGCCGTGCAGCCACTCGACGTTCTCGTAGCACTTGTCGCTGGTGATCAGCACCACGGCCGCCGGGTGCCGCTCCAGCCGCAGGGCCTCGAGCAGGTGGGCCGTGCCCAGGAGGTTGGTCTGGAGCGTGCGCAGCGGCTCCTCGTAGGAGAGCCGCACCAGCGGCTGGGCCGCCAGGTGGAAGATCACCTCGGGCCGGGCCTCGCGCACCGCGGTCCGCACCGCCTCCAGGTCGCGGACGTCGGCCTGGCGGTGGCGGCACACCTCGCCGATTCCGGCCGACTCGAAGAGCGAGGGCTCGGTGGACGGCGGCTGCGCCAGCCCGTGGACCTCGGCGCCCAGGTCGGCGAGCCACAGGGTGAGCCAGCCGCCCTTGAAGCCGGTGTGGCCGGTGAGGAGGACGCGGCGGCCGCGGTAGGCGCGCTGCAGCTCGTCCAGGCCGGGGTGGATCATCGCTCGCCTCGGGGCTTCCAGGGGGCCCGGCCGCTCTGCCACAGCTCGTTGAGCAGGGCGTACTCGCGGGCGGTGTCCATGGGCTGCCAGAAGCCTGTGTGGGGGAAGGCCACCAGCTGCCCGTCGCGGGCCAGGGCGCGCAGCGGCTCCTGCTCCAGGATGGTGCGCGGGTCGGTGCCCAGGTAGGGCCAGACGCGCTTGGCGTCGAGGACGAAGAAGCCGCCGTTGATGAAGCCCTCGGTGGTCTGCGGCTTCTCGTTGAACTCGACCACCCGGCCTCCTTCGAGCTGCATCTCGCCGAAGCGGCCCGGCGGCCGCACCGCGGTGACGGTGGCGATCTTCCCCTGGGCCCGGTGGAAGGCGACGGTGGCGGCGATGTCCAGGTCGGAAACGCCGTCGCCGTAGGTGAGACAGAAGTGGTCCTCCTGCTCCACGAAGCGGCGGATGGCGGCCACCCGCCCTCCGGTCATGGTGGACTCGCCGGTCTCGGCGAGCGTGACCCGCCAGTCCTCCTGCGCCCCGGAGCCGATGATCTCCACGTGGCCGCTCGCGCCCAGGTGGACGGTCAGGTCGCTGGTCATGGCCCGGTAGTTGAGGAAGAACTCCTTGATGGCCCAGCCACGGTAGCCCAGGCAGAGCACGAAGTCGGTCACGCCGTGGGCGGCGTAGCTCTTCATGATGTGCCAGACGATGGGCTTGCCCCCGATGGGCAGCATGGGCTTGGGCAGGAGCTCGTTGGCATCGCGGATGCGCGTGCCCTGCCCACCGCAGAGGATGACGGCTTTCATGGTCGATGCTCCGGTGGACGCGTACCGGCCCGGGAGCGTGCGGAGTCTATCCGCGATGGCTCCCGGGCGTCGAGCCCGCGGCCAGCGCCGGGTGGGCGCTCTCCGGCGACGCATAGGCCCGCGGACGCAGGAGCCGGCGGGCCCGGAGGCCCACCAGGTAGCCCAGGGCGCGGGTGATCCGGCGGCGCGCCTCGCCGCGGCGGAAGACGAAGAGGCGCCGGCGGTGGCGGAGGAGGAAGAGCGTGAGCCGCGGCGCCACCACCTGGCGCTCCCAGCCGCCCCAGACCGTGGCCAGCGCGGCGAGCAGCGGCTGCGCCGGGCCGGGGAAGGCGGCCATGGCCCGGATCCGGTGGCCCGCGGCCAGGGCGGTGGCCATGCGGTGGCCGGCGGGGCGCGGCACGCCGGTGCGGCGCCGCCGCCCGGCGATGTCGGTGACGGAGCGGGCGTGCTGCCGGTAGGCGACGAGCGGCTCGGCCAGGTAGTCGATGCCCCCCCGGCCGGCAGCCACGAAGGCCAGCCACCAGTCGTGGTAGACGTGCGCGGGCACCGGCAGCGCCTCCTCGAGGAGCGCGCGCCGCAGCAGGAGGGCGTGGCCCGAGACGCAGTTGGTGAAGGCGAACGGCGCTGGGTCGTCGAAGCGGCGCATCGCCAGCCGCTCCGAGAGCCGGATGCCCAGCGGCCGGCCGTCGCCGTCGACCAGCGCCGAGTCGCAGTAGACGGCGGCGCTCTCGCCCAGCGCGCGCTGCATGCGCGAGAGCTTGTCCGGCCGCCAGACGTCGTCCTGATCGCAGGGCGCCACCAGCTCGCCCCGGCCAGCGCGCAGCGCCTGCTCGAAGTTGCGCCGGAAGCCGAGATTGGCCGGATTGCGCACCGGGCGCAGGCGCGGGTCGCGCGCCGCGTAGGCCTGGAGCAGTTCGAAGGTGCCGTCGCTCGAGCAGTCGTCGAAGGCCAGCACCTCGAGGCTCGGGTAGTCCTGGCCCAGCACCGAGTCGAGTTGCGCCGGCAGGTAGCTGGCCCCGTTGTAGGTGCAGAGGGCGACGGTGATGAGCGGGGCGGCCATGCGCGGGTGGCGATTGTAGGGCCGAGGCGGCGGCCCAGGAAGCGCTACCCGTGCGGCTCGAGCAGCAGCCGCGCCGCCTCCTCGGTGCCGCGCAGCCGCCGCAGGCGCGCCGGGTCGCGCGCCGCGTCCACCACCGCGTCCACCGCCAGCGCCTCGGTGGCGCCCAGCGCCGGCGTGAGCGCGCGGCAGCCGGCGGCCACCGCCGGGAAGAAGTGGGCGGTGAGGGCCATGGCGCCGTGGAGCGCCCGCGAGAGGCCGGCTGTCGCGGCCCGCGCCACCACCGCGCCCGCCTCCTCCGACCCCGCCTCGGTCACCCTGAGGACCAGCTCCCGCAGGTCGAGCCAGAGGAGCAGCGGGGCCTGCAGGCCCATCCCGGCGGCGTCGGCCACCGAGAAGAGCAGGGCGTCGCCCGGCGAGGGGCGCGCCGCGGTGGGGCCGGCCACCCGGTAGGGCTCGGCCCGCTCGAAGAGCCCCAGCGCCTCGCCGCGGTCCGGCACCAGCCCCTCCTGCAGCCGCACCGAGAGCCGGCCGTCGGAGAAGGTGGCGGTGTGGCCGCCCGGCCCCTGGGCCGTGGGCTCGAAGCCCGCCGCCTGGGCACCCTCCGCGAAGCGGCCGCCGTCCTCGCCGCGCACCGCCAGCCGCAGCTCGCCCACGGGCCGCCAGGCCAGGTGCGGGTAGAGCCAGTCCACGTAGGCGGCGCCGTCGAGCACCAGCGCCGGGCAGCTGACGCCGCGCAGCAGCCCCTTCAGCGTCATCATGCGGAAGACGTTGTCGTTGACCACGCCCTGGTAGAGAGGGAGGAGCTTCTCGCGGAACCACATCGGCACCCGCAGGCCGGCGCGCCGCTGCTCCAGCTGCCAGGAGGCGAGCGGCGCCAGGCCGTGGGCGTCGAGGACCTCGGCGAGCTCGGCGAGGTCGCAGTCGGGCAGCGGCGTGCGGCCCGAGAAGTCGGCGAGGGCGCGGACGGCGTCGAGGAGGGCGGGGTGGGGCACGAGGGCGGTGCATACCGCGGCCCGGCGGCCGGCGCCACCTCCGCCCGTGCTATCGTCGCGCGTGCTCCCGGCAGCGCTCGCACTGCTCCTCGCCGCGCCCGAGCCCCCCGCGCCGCGCTGCGCCTCGTTCGATCTCTCGCTCGCCGGCATCGGCTCGCTGGAGGAAGAGCTGGCGCGCACCGCCGGCCTCACCGGCGCGGCGCCGCTCTGGCCCGGCCTGTTGCGCCGCCCCTCCGGCGCCCGGCCGCTCTGGCTCTGCGACGGCGGCGCGCCGGCCCGAGAGGCGCTGGCCGACCCGCAGCCGCTCCCCGGGCTCCGGCTCGAGCTGGTGCCGCCGGTGGCGCTCGTGAAGCTCCACACCGGCTGGGCCGACGACCGGAACGACGGCGCCCTCTGGGCCGGGCGCGGCCTCTCCGCCTCGCTCACCCCCGGCCTCCGGGCCCGCTGGCGCTGGCTCACGGTGCAGGTGGCGCCGCTCGCCGCCTGGCAGGAGAACCGGGCCTACCGCCTGCCGGCCGGGACCTTCCCCGGCCAGTCGAGCTTCGCCAACCCGTACAACGGCGGCGGCATCGACCTGCCGCTGCGTATGGGGCCGCGGGCCTTCGCCACCTTCGATCCCGGCCAGAGCTTCGTTCGGCTCGACGCCTGGAACCTGGCGCTCGGCTTCTCCACCGAGAACCTGTGGTGGGGGCCGGGGCTGCGCAACGCGCTCCTCATGTCCAGCAGCGCCGCCGGGTTCCCGCACCTGTTCCTCGCCACCTCGCGGCCGCTCGATGCCTGGCTCGGGTTCCTGGAGGCCGAGGTGACGTGGGGCCGGCTCTCCGAGTCGCGCTGGTTCGACGGCGACCGCAAGAACGACAGCCGCCTCTTCGAGGCCCTGGTCGTCACCTTCGAGCCGGCGGCGGCGCGCGGGCTCACCTTCGGCTACGCGCGCGCCTTCCTCTTTCCCACCGCCAGCGTCGCCTTCCACCACTACTTCGACCCGCTCTGGCAGCCGCTCTTCAAGAGCCTGCTCACGACCTCGACCAGCGACGGCTCCTCGCCCGACAACCAGCTCACCTCGCTCTTCTTCCGCTGGGCCATGCCCGAGGCCCGCTTCGAGCTCCACGGCGAGTGGGGGCGCGACGACCACGCCTTCGGCCTGACCGACCTCCTCATGGAGCCGGGGCACGCGCAGGCCTGGCTGCTCGGCCTGCAGAAGCTCTTCCGCGCGCCGCCCGGCTGGCTGCGGGTGCAGCTCGAGGCGGCCCACACCTTCGAGCTGCCGGCCGCCAACCCCACCCGGCCGACGCCCATCTTCTACACCCACGGCGACGAGCGGCAGGGCTACACCCAGCGCGGGCAGATGCTGGGCGCCGGGCTCGGGCCCCAGGGCGACACCCAGTTCCTGGCCCTGGACTGGCTGCGCGGCCCCCGCTCACTCGGCCTCTTCGTCGAGCGGGTGCAGCGCCACGAGCGCTGGTTCCACGACCGGGTGGTGCCGGTCACCGAGAGGCCGCGCCACGACCTGGCCATGACCTACGGCACGCGGGGGAGCTGGGCGCTGCGCGAGTGGAGCCTCTCCTGGGAGCTGGGGATCACCCACCGGTACAACCGGGACTTCGTGAGCCCCGACGCGGGCCTGGACGCCGCGCTCCGCGTGGCCTGGTGGCCGGGGCGGGGAGAGCCCCCGAGCCTGCCGGGGCCGTGAGGGATGGCGCGGCGCGGCGAGGGCTCGAGCCAGAGCCTCACGGACCCGCAGCCCTCGCCAGGTACTCCGCGGTCAGGCGCGCGAAGCGCTCGAAGTCTCCGAGCCGCTCGTTGAGCACGCGGTGGACGAGCGCCAGGTCCACCTCCAGGTAGCCGTGGACCAGCACGTTGCGAAAGCCGGCCACCGCCCGGAACGACGACGCGAAGTCCTGGGGCAGCGCACCCATCTGCGCGAGCCGGTCGAACGCCGAGGCGTAGTCGGGAACGTCGCGGCCGGCGGCGGCGGCCAGGTGCGTGGCGACGTCGATGCAGCTCTGGACGCACACCTGCAGGCCTCGCTCCACGGCCCAGGCCTCGTCCAGCTGGCGGAGCGCATCGAGCGGCCTGCCCGCGTGCGAGCGGAGTTGCTGCACGGCGGCGTCGATGGCGGCCAGGTGGCGCCTCACCAGGCCGGCGTCGAGAGAGCCCGGGCTCACCTTCCGAACTCCCCGCCGTCGAGCCGGCGCTGCAGCACGCGATCGATCTTGGCGAGCTGCGGGAGGTAGTCGCAGTACCGCGACAGCGCCTGGCCCTCGCGGACGGTGGTAGCCCGCAGGTCCCGGGACAGCAGCCGGATGCCGCGGATGGCCTCGCGGTAGAGGACCGGCGGGGCCCGGTTGAGCAGCACCACGTCCACCCGGCTCTCGCCGAGCGCGGCCATGAGGTCCGCCGAGAGCCGGGCCTCGTAGCCGAAGGGCGCGTCGGGCACCGCCGATACGTAGACCGCCACGTCCACGTCGCTGTGTGGCCGCGCGGTGCCGTGAGCGTGCGAGCCGAAGAGGTAGGCCTCCAGCACCTCGGGCTGCGCCTCGAGCGCCCGGGTGAGCGCGGCAACGAGGGCGTCGGCGGGAGGGTTCACGGAAGCGAGCATGCGTCCCCTCGCGGCGCGGCGCAAGCCAGGCGAGGCCTCACCCCAGGAGCGCCGAGATCGGCACGCGGAGCGCCCGGGCCGCCCGCGCGAGCGTGGCCAGCGCGGGGGCGTGGCGGCCCGACTCCAGGCGAGCCCAGTTGGAAGGCGCCATGCCGGCGGCCTGGGCCGCCTCGTGGGCCCTGAGCCCGGCCGCGGCGCGCAGGGCGCGCAGGCGGGCGCCCGGGGTCGCCGGGACGGCCGGCGCGGCACAGGGCGCGACCGGCTCGTGGACCACCGGGGTGCGCGGGACCAGCTCCACCGTGAGCCCCGGCAGGCCCCGGAAGCCGCCGTCGCAGGTGACGAGCGGCATCCCGTTGGCCAGGGCGGTGCCGGCGATGAGCGCGTCCGGTGCACCCAGGCTCCGCCCCACCAGCCGCGCCAGCCGGGCCGCAGCCTCGACCTCCTCCACGCCCAGCGGAAGGACCTGCACGGAGGTGGCGAACAGCTCCGCGTAGTAGTCGAGGCGCGACGCCGGTGTGCTGGGCCCGCACGTCAGTTCGTAGACGGTGACGGTCGAGACGGCCGCGGCACCCTCACGCACGAGCCCGGAAAGCCGGTCCACGGCAGGGGAGCGCAGCCGCTCCGCGTCGATCCACACGGTGGTGTCAACGATCCGCATTGCGCCAGCGCTCCCGGTTGCGCTCCACCTCGTCGGCGTGCTCCGCGTCGCCAGGGAAGCCCTGCCGCATGGCGGCGATGAGCCGCTCGGTGCGAGCGCGGCGCGCCGCCTCGGGCTCCTGAACCAGGGCCTCCCGCAGCAGCACGGTCCGCGCCCAGGTGCTCACGCCCCGCACCTCCGCCTTCCGGGCGGCCCGCTCCAGGCGAGCGCGCTCCGCGGCCGAAAGGCGGATGCGGAGGTCCGGCGACTTGCGGCGAGCGTGTGACATCGTAGGCCCCCGGTGCGGGGCAGGCCGCGCGTTCGCCGGCCGCTCCGTGGCCGTCAGTATCATTCCTGATATCCGTCAGGTCAACGAGAGGTGCCCGGAGGGCGTCCTCCCACCGAAGGCGAGGCATGCGCCGCGCGGGACGGCCCCGGCACCCGAACCGCACTACACTCACCCCGTGACCCTTCGCGAGCTGAGTGCATCGAGCGGCGTGGGCTTCGGCACCAGCGGCGTGCGCGGCCTGGTGGCCGCGATGACCGACGAGGTCTGCCACGCCTTCGCCCTGGCCTTCCTCCGGACCCTGCCCGCCGCCGGACCGGCGGCTCCCGTGGTGCTGGCCCACGACCTGCGACCCAGCAGCCCCCGCATCGCCGCCGCCTGCGCCGCCGCCATCCGGCAGGCCGGCCGGGAGGTCCGCTTCTGCGGTGTGGTGCCAACGCCGGCGCTGGCGCTCCACGCCGGCCAGGCCGGCGCCGCCGCGGTGATGGTGACCGGCAGCCACATCCCGTTCGACCGGAACGGGATCAAGTTCTACAAGCCCCAGGGCGAGATCCTGAAGGCCGACGAGGCGCCCATCCTCGCCCGCGAGGTCGAGCGGCCCGAGGGGCTCGGCGCCACGCCCCTTCCGCCGGCGAGCCCGGCGGCCGCCGAGGGGTACCTGCGCCGCTACCTCGACTTCTTCGCGCCCGGCATGCTGCGCGGGAAGCGCGTGGGCATCTGGCAGCACTCCAGCGCCTCGCGCGATCTCCTCGCCGAGCTGGTGGCCCGCCTCGGCGGCGAGCCGGTGGCCCTGGGCCGCACCGACGCCTTCGTCCCGGTGGACACCGAGGCGGTGGCCGAGGCCGACCAGCGGCAGGCGCGGGCCTGGGCGGCCGAGCACCGGCTCGACGCGCTGGTGTCCACCGACGGCGACGGCGACCGGCCGCTGGTGGGCGACGAGGCCGGCACCTGGCTGCGCGGGGACATCGTGGGGCTCCTGTGCGCCGCGGCGCTCGGCGCCGACACCGTGGTGGCACCGGTGAGCTGCAACAGCGCGCTCGAGAAGTGCGGCCGCTTCCGCCGGGTGGTGCGGACCCGCATCGGCTCGCCCTACGTCATCGAGGCCATGCAGGGGGCGGTGGCCGGCGCCCGCGGGCCGGTGGTGGGCTTCGAGGCCAACGGCGGGCTGCTGCTGGGGAGCCCCGTGGAGCGCGACGGCCGCCGGCTCGCGCCGCTGGCCACGCGCGACGCCGTGCTGCCGGCCCTGGCGGTGCTCGACGCCGCCGCCCGGGCCGGGGTGCCGGTCTCGGGGCTGCTCACCAGCCTGCCGCGCCGCTTCACCGCCAGCGACCGCATCCAGGACGTGCCCACCGCCGACTCGAAGAGCCTGCTGGCGGCGCTCTCGAGCTCGCGGGAGCAGCTCTCCATCTTCTTCGCCGGGCTCGGGCCCGTGGCCGGCCTCGACCAGACCGACGGGCTGCGCGTCACGCTCGCGAGCGGCGAGGTGGTGCACCTGCGCCCCTCCGGCAACGCCGCCGAGCTGCGCTGCTACGCCGAGGCCGACAGCCTGGCGCGCGCCGGTGAGCTCGCTGCCTGGGGGCTCCGGGAGGCGGGGAAGAGGGTGGGGAGGTAGGTGGGCCGGCGGGCAAACCAGCCGGCGCCTCACTGCCTGTCGGCAGCGAAGTAGTCTTCAATGGCGGCGACGATGGCACTGCTGGCCGCGCCGCCTCCGTAGAGCTTGGTCGAGAAGTCCGGCCGAGCGGCGGCTGCACTGCGGTACGCAGCCAGGATCCCTTGCGTGGTGGCGCCGGCGAGCCAATTGCAGCCCCCCTGCACGAGCTCGACCCACTCGGTCTCGTCGCGGAGGGTCACGCAGGGCCGCTCGAAGAAGTAGGCCTCCTTTTGCAGGCCGCCGCTGTCCGTCAGCACCAGCCGGGCCGCCTGGAGCAGGGCCACCATGTCGATGTAGCCGACCGGCTCGATGACCTGGAGGTCGATGGCAATGGCCTGCCGGCGGATAGCGCCGGCGGTCCGGGGATGGAGCGGCAGGACGACGGGTAGCTCCCGAGCGATCTCATGAAGGGCGGCGACGATGGATGCCAGGCGGCCCGCGTCATCCGTGTTCTCGGCGCGATGAAGCGTGCACAGTGCGAATGGCCGCCCTCGAAGGGAAAGGCGATCGACCACCGTCGCCTTGCCGGCTGCGAGCCTGCCGAAGTGACGTGCCGTGTCCTCCATGACGTCGCCGGTCAGGTGGATCCGGCACGGGAACCCCTCGAACCCTTCGGCCCTCAGATTCGCCACCGCGCTGCTGGTGGGGCAGAAGAGCAGGTCGCTGATGCGATCGGTCAGGATGCGGTTCACCTCCTCTGGCATCCGGAGGTTGAAGCTTCTCAGCCCCGCCTCCACGTGTGCGACGGGGACCTGGAGCTTGCGTGCGGCCAGCGCTCCCGCGAGCGTCGAATTGGTGTCGCCGTACACCAGGACCAGGCTCGGCCTCTCGGCTAGCAGGATCTGCTCGATCCGCTCGAGCATGCGCCCGGTCATGGCACCGTGACCAAGAGAGCCGATCCCGAGGTTGTGGCGAGGCGCCGGGATGGCTAGCTCGTCGAAGAACACCTTCGACATGTTGTCGTCGAAGTGCTGCCCAGTGTGGATGATGACCTCGGAGAACACCCTCGATGTTGCCAGTGCACGGCTGACGGCGGATGCCTTGATGAACTGCGGCCGGGCACCAATGACGGTTACGAGCTTGTGTCGATGCATCGGACCAGCCTATTACATCATCCGACCCCACAGGGGGAGTGCCGGAGGCCCGGCACGTTGGAGACTCGAGCGTGAAGAACTTCGCCATCACCGGGGTAGCCGGGTACATCGCCCCGCGCCACCTACAGGCCATCCGGGATACTGGCAACCGCCTGATCGCTGCGCTCGATCCGCACGACGCGGTCGGCGTCCTCGATCGCTACTTCGACGATGTGTCCTACTACCGAGAGTTCGAGCGGTTCGACCGGGCCATCGAGAAGCTGCGTCGCAGGAGCGAGGAGGAGCGGCTCCACTACCTCTCCATCTGCGCGCCCAACTACCTGCACGACGCGCACATCCGCTTCGCGCTGCGCGTGGGCGCCGACGCCATCTGCGAGAAGCCGCTGGTCCTCAACCCGTGGAATCTCGATGCCCTCGCGGAGCTGGAAGCCGAGACCGGGCGGCGGGTCTACAACATCCTGCAGCTCAGGCTCCACCCCTCCATCGTCGCCCTGCGCGATCGGATCCGTGCCGAGCCCGCCGGAAAGAAGCGACACGTGGTGGACCTCACCTACATCACCTCCCGCGGGCGCTGGTACGCCGTCTCCTGGAAGGGAGCGCAGGACAAGTCGGGTGGCATCGCCACGAACATCGGCATCCACTTCTTCGACATGCTCGCCTGGATCTTCGGCGGCGTGAAGGAGATGCAGGTCCACCTCTCCGAGCCCACTCGCGCGGGCGGCGTGCTCGAGCTGGAGCGGGCAACCGTCCGGTGGTTCCTGTCGCTCGACAAGCGCGACATTCCCGAGGAGCAGCGCAACAAGGGCCGGACCACCTACCGCTCCCTGACCATCGGGGGCGAGGAGGTCGAGTTCTCGGACGGGTTTGCCGATCTCCACACGGCCGTCTACCGGGAGATCCTCGCCGGACGCGGCTTCGGAATCGACGACGCCCGGGCCTCGGTCACGCTGGCGCACGACATCCGGGAGGCCCCGGTGGTGCGGGCGGGGGGCGACCGGACGCATCCCTTCGTCGTCCGGACACGCTAGGCGCGAGAGGTATTCATGGACTACTTCGTTCACGAGTCGTCGTACGTCGACGAGGGCGCCCGGATCGGCAAGGGCACCAAGCTCTGGCACTTCTGCCACGTGCTCTCGGGCGCGGTCATTGGCGAGCGCTGCAGCTTCGGCCAGAACTGCTCCATCGCCGGCCAGGTCACGATCGGCAACAACGTCAAGGTGCAGAACAACGTCTCCATCTACGAGGGGACGGTCATCGAGGACGACGTCTTCCTGGGCCCCTCCTGCGTGCTCACCAACGTCACCAATCCCCGGTCGCAGGTGGTCCGCCGTGCGCTGTACGAGAAGACCCTGCTCCGCCGCGGGGCCTCGATCGGTGCCAACGCGACCGTGGTCTGCGGCGTCACCATCGGGCGCTACGCCTTCGTGGCGGCCGGCGCCGTGGTCGCAAAGGACGTGCCCGACTACGCGCTGATGGTGGGTGTGCCGGCGCGCTTTGCCGGGTGGATGAGCCGGCACGGCCACCGGCTGCCCAAGCCCGACGTCCAGGGAGTGATGGTGTGCCCCGAGAGCGGTCTCCGCTACCAGGAGAAGCCCGCCGGCGTGCTGCGCTGCCTGGACCTCGACGAGGATGCGCCCCTGCCGCCGGAGCTGGCGACGGGCAAGGCGGCCTACGACACCTTCAAGAAGTGAGGAGAGCGTGAGCAACGAGCAGCAGATCCCGATTCTCGACCTGGGGCCGGAGCTGGCGGAGGTCTCGGCCGAGCTGCAGGCGGCGTACAAGCGCGTGGTCGCGTCGCGACACTTCATCCTCGGCCCGGAGGTCGAGGCCTTCGAGCGCGAGGTGGCTGCCTACCTGGGCGTGAGGCACGCCATCGGAGTCAACTCGGGCACCGATGCGCTGGTCCTGGCGCTGCGGGCGCTCGAGATTGGGCCAGGCGACGAGGTGATCGTGCCGCCCTTCACCTTCTTCGCCACCGCCGAGTCCGTGAGCGCGGTGGGCGCGACACCGGTCTTCGCGGACATCGACCCCGAGACCTTCAACCTCAGCCCCGAGGCCGCGGCTGCCGCCGTGACGCCGCGGACGAAGGCCATCATCCCCGTGCACCTCTTCGGCCAGAGCGCCGACATGGATGCCCTCGGCACGCTGGCGCGGGAGAAGAAGCTGCTGCTGGTGGAGGACGTGGCCCAGGCGTTCGGCGGGGCTTGGCG
Source organism: Deltaproteobacteria bacterium (assembly GCA_016214955.1). Classification (GTDB taxonomy): domain Bacteria; phylum Myxococcota; class Myxococcia; order Myxococcales; family Anaeromyxobacteraceae; genus JACRMN01. Next base: position 59,228 of record JACRMN010000013.1, on the reverse strand, counting down.
TGGCCGGAAGCTGGGAACCATCGGCGCCGCAGCGGCCTTCTCGTTCTTCCCCTCGAAGAACCTCAGCTGCATGGGTGACGGCGGGCTCGTCGCCACCGACGACGACAAGGTTGCCGAGGCCACGCGCATGCTCCGGGCGCACGGGTCCCGGCGGAAGTACTTCAACGAGGCCATCGGCTACAACTCCCGGCTGGACGCGCTCCAGGCAGCCTTCCTGCGAGCGAAGCTGCCGCGGGTGGACGAGTGGAACCGAGCCCGGCGCGAGGCCGCCGCGCGGTACACCGAGCTGCTCTCGGGCGTGAAGGGGCTGGTCCTGCCGCGGACGCGCGCCGGCGCAGAGCACGTGTTCCACCAGTATACGGTGCGAGTCCTGGACGGGCGCAGGGACCGCGTGCAAACAACCCTGCAGGAAGCGGGCATCGGGACCATGGTCTACTACCCGAAGGCGCTCCACCAGCTGCCGATCTACCCCCAGGCTAGTCTGCACCTACCGAACACCGAGGCGGCCACCCACGAGGTGCTGTCGCTGCCGATGTGGCCGAGGATCGCGCGCGAGACCCAGGTCCGCGTCAGCGATCGGATCCGCGAGCTCGCGGGTCCCGTGCGGTGACGGGGTAGCGGGCCGTTCCGCCGGCGGGCCAAGCGCGAGTAGGCCCCGAGGCGCTGCGTCTTGGGGAGTGTTGGCTAGGCTCTGGCCCTAGCGACGGGGTCGCACTCCCAACACACCATGGTACGATTCCCGCCAACAATCCGAGAGCCACCTAGGCAATCCCACCGTAACGTGCGGTAGCCTCTCCCTATGCTTGAGCAAGTGAAGAGAGAAGACCTGGAGCCGTTCTTTTCGGGCGACCGTCTCTATGGCGACGACTTCGATGACACGCAAGTTGCCGAATGGTACGCCGACGAATGTGAAGCCTACGCAGAACTGGGCGCGGAGGACCGAGAGCACTACCACTACGAGTACCATGCGTCGAATCGCTATGCCGGCTACCGACACCTTGGCGACAAACGCTATTCGCATGCCTTGGGATTCGGGAGCGCGTATGGCGACGAGCTCCTGCCCGTCATAGACAGAATCGACAGAATCACTATCGTCGATCCGTCAACGAAGTTCACGCGCACAGAAGTGCATGGTGTCCCCGCGGAGTATGTGACTCCGCTGGCGACCGGGCAACTCCCCTTTCCACCGGAAATATTTGATCTGGTTACCTGCTTCGGTGTGCTACACCACATTGCCAACGTAAGCCATGTGGTGAACGACCTTGCCCGAGTCATGAAACCAGGCGCCTACCTGCTCTTGCGCGAGCCCATTGTGTCCATGGGTGACTGGCGCTACCCGAGACCAGGACTGACCAAGCGTGAGCGGGGGATACCGGCAAAGATCCTCCGTGACATGGTCCATGCTGCGGGACTCGCGACGGTCAGTGAGACGCTATTCGGGTTTCCCATCACCGAGCGCCTATTCCGCCTGATGGTCCGCGATGTCTACAATAGCCCCGTTGCCGTTTGGTTCGACGCGATGGTGTCGCGGGCATTTGCATGGAACGTGAACTACCACCCGAGGCGCAAGCTTCACCTCCTGCGCCCTACCAGCCTCTTCTTGGTTGCGGCGAAGGCGCCGGTCGCGCAATAGCGTTCCTGGAGTGCCCCATTCGGGGCAAACGCACATGGCCGAATTGCTCCATTGCACATGCCCCAGCCCTGAGCCGTGCACGGCAAGTACGACGACGTGCTCCGCGACCTCGCGCGGTCTCCGGCTCTCCGGAGGACTGCCTTAATGATAGAGCGACGGCTGCCCCAGGGAAGGGCGAAAGAGGGCCTCCCAGCAGACTGCCAGAACCAGTGCGAACCCGAGACCGTAGTATACGAATGCCGACGTGAGGCTCACGTTCGTGAGAAGAAATAGCGATGGGATTGAGGACAGCGCCAATCCCGAGCGCGTATGCCTTGCTCCGAACCTGTCGAGAACGGACAGGACGACCGCCGCAATGACGGTGTAGACGGCAACCCCGAGTACTCCGTACAGCGCGTAGGCTGTTCCGAAGATCCCCGCGTTGGTGCCCTGTCCATCCCCGATCTCAGCTCCGTACACGTAGTGGTGGACGACTTCCGAGACCGACAAGTTCCCAAACTCTGGCAGGCCAGACGGAAACAAGTCGAAAATGGAGAGGCGGCGGAGCTCTCGGAAGTAGTCGAAGTAGATGATGTGACTCTCGCCAGGCGTGACGAGACCTCTCAGGGCAAGCGCAAGCGGCCAAGGGGAGTCGAGAACCACCCCAAGAACCAGGGCAGCCAACACGGCGGCCGCGACGAGCGAAACGAACCCCAGTACGAACCGGTGCGACTCGCCTCGCCGTGCCAGGCGGAAGACCGCAAGCGACAGGAACGGCACCGCGACATACGCCTTGGCGCCGGTCGTGCTGTACAGAGCCATCACCATGCAAAAGACAATAAGCACTCCGACGTAAGACCGCCGCGCGGCGCATTCCACGGCCAAGAGCGGAAACACGAAATAGCCCAGCGCGGAGAGTGCCGTAAGGTCCCGCCCAGAGAAGCTCGAGAACACCTTCTCTCGGAAGTCATAGAGTACGTCCAGGTCGAGGACGGACTCGAGCGAGAAGGAGCCGGAGAGGAGCGTCTTGAGGAAGACGAAGGATGCGTATGCGAGCCACAAGAAGACTGGAGCGGCGCAGACTGCAGCGACAAGGCGCGGCACTCTGAGCGCCGGCGCTTGGACCCGGTTTCCCGAGAGGTATCCGACAACGTTGAGCGCCAACGAGGTCATGAACGTCGACGCTAGTGGGAGGCTCGGGTGCACCGCACACAGCGCGACGCTGGGAACGTGCACAAACACGCACTGGAACGCCAGGAAGACCGTGCTCGGCAGAACAACGCTCGTCGCCTGAAGGCTCAGTGAGAAGGCTCCCAGAGCGGCGATGAGCCCCCCGACCAAGAATCGAGCAGTCTCGAACTGCGGAGCATCAAGAACAGCCAAGCCGACAGGGACTTCCATCAACAACGCTGTCACACCGGCGTAGAGTGCGAGGAACGCTCCGACGACGACAACGTGGGGACGCCGCGTTCCAGCCGGTGTGGGCTTGCGCACTGTGCTCGCGGACGAGCCGGTCATCAGGGCGTTCGGCAGCACTGCAAGGTCTTGGCGATTGTCACATTCCAATCGAGCATCTCGGAGGCGACACTACGCGCGCCCATGCTCATCCGCGAGCACAGGTCGCGATCGTGCATGAGTCGCGAGATTGTCTTGGCGAGCCACTCAACACGCGTATCTGGGTCCTCGGACACGAGAATGTTCCCACAGCGATTCAGGTACGAGACATCCTGATCGCCCCCCGATCGCGCCATCGGTTCTGCGATCACGAGGGGTTTGCCCATGCCGATTGCCTGCTGCCACAGAATGGACTGGCTCCCAGGAAATACGGCGACATCCGCCATCGCGAAGTAGTCGCACACGGATCGTGTATCGAGCCAGCCTGTGAAGATCACGCGCGGGGATCCACGCGCGGTGCGCCTCAAGAGGTCATCGTACTTAGCATCGCCCTCGGCGGCACCAACGACAACGAGCCAAACGTTAGCATCGCCAAGGTTGTGAAACGCTTCGATGAGCATTTCAGTCCGCTTCCTGGGTGCCAGCTTGCCGCCCGTGATGATGACGAAGCCGTCCTCACCGACCCCGTGCTGGGCGCGCAGTCTCGTCCGAGCGTCGGATAGCTCCACTTCTCGACACAGGTCGAGATCTGTGCCGAGCGGCAAGAGTTCCATCTCCTCGTACGGAACCCGATACACCTCATGCAAGAATCTCGCACTCGGCGGCGTGATCGGAAACAGGCCAGCGAGGTGGGGACGCGCTCGATCGAGTGCGCGCTTTCGGATGATGCCATGGAGGACTCGCAGTGAGGCCCAGTTCCGTCCCGAGTTGCTGTAGTCCGCATGATAGTCGAGAATGAGTTTCGCGTTCGGGTGTCGCCTCACGTATCGAACGGCGTCGGGGAGGTTCAGCATGATGTCGTGGACGTAGATCAGGTCGGGCGCTTCGGACTCCAGGTAATCGTCAAGCGGCGCGAACGTCCTAACACGCTTCAGAAAGTCCGTTCTGTAGGGCAGTCTGCGGATGCGAATCCCGTTCACGCACGATTCGCGCGGCCCCCCCGATGGTCTCCTATAGGTGTCGTTGGCGTACTCGAACACCGACTCGATCAGCGACGTGACCACCGATACGGCGTGTCCATGCTTGACGTAGTACTTCGCAAGAAGGTTCTCCTGGTATTGGAGGCCTTCGCCGAAGAAGTCACAGAGCATTAGGATCTTCATCGAGACACTTTGTCCGCAGACTCAGACTCTGCGCCGCTCGCCACGAGACCCGTCCGTGGCTCTCGAAGCAGCCCAGGTTGTCTCAAGCACCTGAAGCAGGCTACGTGTATAGGCGTTGCTCCGGTACTGCTTGAGAGCGATGGCGTGATTGGCAGTTGCGAACGCGCGCAGTCCTGCAGGGGCAGCTACCGCCCTCTCGAGTGCCATCACAAGCGAATCGATGGACTTCTTCTCGACCGCATAGCCGTTCACTTCCGGTGTGAAGACGTCGAATATGCCGCTATGGTCCGTGGTTATCACAGCACACCCGGACGCGTACGCCTCCAGGATGCTGATTGGCTGCCCCTCGTAGGGATAGTACGTTGGAAGGCAGAAGACGTGCGCTTCTCGGAGGAGCAGTCGCTTGCGCTCCCCGCTCACCGGACCGTGGTAAGTGACCTCAGGGACTCGGCCTATCCGATCGACGAAGTCGATGCGCGCCTCGGCGGTATCGAAACTGCCAGCGAAGTCCAAGCGTATCAAGCGCCTCGCTTCAGATCCGAGCCGCAGGAACGCCTCCAGTAGCTCGCGGTGGCCCTTGCCGACCAGCAAGTTGCTAAGGAAGAGAATGCGGAGTGGTGATGGCGCGCTGAACTTCTTGTCGATGTCCTGTGTCGTCACGAACAGGTCGTCCTCTGCAAAGTTGGGCACGATGTGAAGCCTGTCTGCTGCCACGACGCCCTCGAAGATCGGGACGTGGCGCTTCCCGAGGACGATCACTCCGCCGATGCGGCCGAGAAAGAGGGTATTGATCCACCGCGTAAGCGTACCCTTCGCCATCAGTAGTCTCATGCCTGCACCACCGTGCAGATGAACGACGACACGCTGAAGCATCCGCCCACATAGCGCATACAGCAGCAAGTCCTTGCAGTTTCCTGCGATGGACTCGGAAATCGTGACGTACACCACGTCAGCAGATCTCATCCCGCGGAAGACCCGCCACGCAATCCGCAACACCTGCCCGATGCGAGACCATGAGCGGATCCCAGGGCGGAGGCCATGCTGGGAAAGGTTGACCACCGCTACGGAGTGGCACTTGGCGAGATCGTCGAGAAGCACCCTGGACGCGAGCGACTGGCCGGTAGTCGGTTCCGGCAGCGGTGCAACGAAGAGAACGTTCATAGGAACTCGAGTCTTGCGCAAACACCTCTACTCGTGTAGGGAATCCCGACACCACGGCACCAGATCGGCGGCCCGTTGCGGGCGACACCTGAGACTGACCCAACCCAACAGGCCACCGGCGAGACGGTGCTGCATGATACGGCGCGACGCTGGGCGGCGCGAGCGGCGAATGCGCCCGCGCAGGCAGATTCGGTGCCGCTGGGAGCCACGCGCGGGGAAATGTGAGCCCTTCTTGGCAGTGTAACACTCACAGACTCTGAACACGGCACCCCGGCACCGGCCCCCAGAATGAGACGCGCCGTCGCGAGACTGGTGTCCGGTTCGATCGTGGCGCAGGCGATCACGCTTGCCACCATGCCCGTCGTTACGAGGCTGTTTGGCGCTGAGCAGCTCGGTGCGATCTCGGTGTTCATCTCGTCCCTATCGGTCCCGCTGGCCGTTGCGACGCTCCGCCTCGACAGTCCCTTGCTCATCGTCCGAGAACGACGGGATCTGTCTAGGCTCGAAGCGGTGAACGTCTGGGCCACCGTAGTCGTGGCGGGACTCACGAGTGTGGCGTACGCGATCCTGGTGAAGCTGCGGCTCTTCGGGATTCACATCCTCCCTTGGTGGGCGGTCTTTGCGGTGCCACCTATCGTGATCGCTGGCGGGTTCGCGCTCGTATTCCGTGCGTCGCGTCTCAGGCGGGAAGACTATCAATCAATCTCAACGGTGGCGACAGTCCGCAACCTCTCAAACGTGATCCCGCGACTCGTTGGCGGAGCACTCGGAAGCGGGATCACCGCCCTCCTTCTTGCCGAGGTCATCTCGGCGTGGGCATCGACGTACAAGCTAGCCGATTCCAGGATCAGGGAACTCGTCGCGAACGCGTCACGCAGCAGGCTCTCCGAGGTCCTCGTGACCGTGGCGCAGTGGAAGCGCTTTCCGGTATTTGAGGTCCCGTCCCAGGTGTTTGACCAGATCGGCGCAATACTTCCTGTGTTCACGATTGCGGGCCGATTGGGAGCTGAACCGGCGGGATTGTACGCGATAGCCTACCGCGTGACCACCCTCCCCAGCACCCATCTCGGCTCCGCGCTGGCCGAGGTGTTCCGTGGGAGGTTTGCGTACCTCGTGCGTGCCGGAGATGCGAAGGCCGGACGGCTGTTCTTCGGCAAGATGCTGGCGACCCTCGTCGCATGCTCGTGCGCGCTATACGTTCCGCTGAGCGTTGTCGCTCCACCCATCTTCGGGCGACTATTCGGCCAGCAGTGGGGCGCAGCAGGGCACCTCGTCCCGGCCCTATCGATCTGGGCTGCATCATCGCTCGTGGTCAGCCCGCTCAGCACCGCGGTTGGCATCCTGCAGCGTCCACAGCTGAAGTGGATCTACGACCTCTCATCCGTTGCGGGCGCAGTCGTCGCCGCATATGTCACGCGCGGGCAAGGGATTCAGCACACAGTCGTCGCCTTCTCTATTGCAGCTGCGGCGAGCAACATCGTGTACTCTGGTGTCCTGTATTCAGCCGTGAGGGAACTGTAGGATGTGCGGAATCGTCGGCGCTGTGACGAAGCGCCCTGCGATGGTGAATCTGGCACGCTCGCTCGGCGCTATCGAGCACCGAGGTCCAGACGACGCGGGAATCATGTACTGGTCCCCCGGCTGTACTCCCTTGCACGACCCGGCCGAGCCTTCCCCGTGTCGCGTCGCCCTGGGGCACAGGCGGTTGGCGATCATTGATCTGTCGTCTGCCGGTCGACAGCCCATGCGGTCAGCGGACGGCAGTCGGTGGATAGTGTTCAACGGAGAGATCTACAACTACGTTGAACTCCGCAGGACACTCGAGACCGAAGGGCTGCGTTTCAGGACCTCGACCGACACCGAGGTCGCGCTCGAGGCGATAGCGTCCTGGGGCCCCGATGTGGCGCTTCGGCGTTTCGTAGGGATGTTCGCGTTGGCGGTACTCGATACGCGCGACAACTCCGTACTGTTGGCAAGGGATCCATTCGGCATCAAGCCGCTCTACGTCTGCGACTGGCAGCACGGGATCGCGTTCGGGTCCGAGCTCAGCGCGCTGGTCACGCTGCCCGGTATTGACCGGTCGCCGGATGCTTCGGGGGCTTGGCTGTACCTTCGTCACGGGGTCGCCGACAACGGCTCGACGACGATGCTGTCTGGGGTGAAGCAGGTGGAGCCCGCGACGTGGATGCGGTTGGGTCTTGCGGAAGAGTCGATTAGCCAGAGTCGAAAGCGCTACTGGGACCCAGCGAGGATCCAGGAGCGCCGCATATCCTTCGACGACGCGGCCGCAGAGATCCGCGACCGATTCCTTCGCAACGTATCGCTCCACCTGCGAAGCGACGTGCCCTTGGGCTCTGCGTTGTCCGGCGGGATCGATTCCTCCGCAATCGTCTGCGCGATTAGACACTTGGAGCCGGACAGGGAGATTCATACCTTCAGCTACTTGGCAGACGACCCGCGGCTCGATGAGTCACGATGGGTGGCGATTGTCAACAAGCACGTGGGTGCCCTTGCCCATCCCGTGACGGCGAGCGCTGACGACCTCATTCGCGATGTCCACCGGCTGATCGAAGCGCAGGGCGAACCATTCTCGACGACCAGCATCTACGCGCAACATTGCGTCTTTCGGGAAGCGCGCGAAGCTGGCGTCAAGGTCATGCTCGATGGTCAAGGCGCAGACGAGTTGATGGGCGGGTACATCCGATACCAGGGAGCGCGTCTGGCGTCGCTCCTCGCTGGTGGCAACTGGCTCGGTGCGATGCGCTTTCTCTCCGGTGGACGCGAGCGGCGTCTGCAGCGGTCGCAGCTCGTTCGCGGTGCGGTGCGTTCCATGTTGCCGTGGTCGACACTGCCGGTCGTCGAGCGCCTGACGGGTCGAAACGCCCCTCCCCCGTGGCTCAAGGAGGAGTGGTTCCGTGAGCGAGGCGCGCGCTCAGCACCTCCGAGGGTCGCAGTGCGGAAGAGGCGCTATCTCCACGCGGACCTCGTTGAGGGTGTGACGGTGGGCCTTCTTTCGCTCCTGCACTATGAGGACAGAAACTCGATGGCCTACTCCATTGAGAGCCGCGTGCCATTCCTTACGACCGACTTCGCGGAAGCGCTCCTATCCCTGCCAGAGCACTACCTCGTTGCGCAGGACGGAACAACCAAGCACGTGTTCCGGCGAGCGATGCGCGGTATCGTGCCGGATGCGATACTCGATCGCCGTGACAAGATCGGGTTTGCCACGCCCGAGGGTGCTTGGCTCAAAGGCAGCGGCGACCTCGTGGAGCGGGCGCTCGATCAGATCTCGAGCATCCCATTCTTCGACGCGCGGGTTGCGCGAGCGAGTTGCGCGAGCGACGGGCTATCTTCGCCGCATACCTGGCGGCTCCTCAACTACACGATCTGGTATCACGCAATGGTAAGAGGATAGCCTGTGCCCCGTCTCCTACACATCGTCCTCAACGACTACGCGAACGACAACCGCGTCCGACGGGCGGCGGAGTGCGGGCGCGACCTTGGCTTCGACGTGACGGTCTTCGCGATGTCCGGGCCCGGGCTGCCAAGTGATGGAGTCGAGTCGGGGGTCGCCATCCGCAGGTTCAACCTGGTGAGTCGCCCGTGGTCGAAGAGCAAGCCCGTTCAAGTGGTGAAGTATCTGGAACTGTACGCGCGGATGCTGGTCGCCGGGATCCGCCTCCGTCCGGATGTGATCCACGCGAACGACGCGGACGGCCTCCCGATCGGCGGCAGCATCGCGGCGGTAACCCATGCGCGGCTGCTGTACGACGCGCACGAACTATGGGCGGATCCGACCAGGAATCAGCACACCCCACGATGGCTCGCCAAGTTACAGGCCTCCGGCGAGTGGTTCTTCGCCCGGCGTGCCGACGCGTGCATCACGGTCTCTGACAGCATAGCGGGCGCGCTTGCCGAAAGAATCGGACTAGAGCCCGTGGTCGTAAGGAACGTCCCGGAGCGATGGTCGACCGCCGTCGAGCGCAAGCTTCGCAAGGCCGCCAACATCCCCGACGGGAGGACCGTGGTGCTGTTCCAGGGTGTTGTGACAGGCGAGTCACCGCTGCTGCTTGCCCGGGCATTTCGCAAGATCCGTGGCGATGTGGCACTCGTGTTCCTTGGATCGGGGCCCGCCGTCGAGGTCATCCGCGCCGAGTTGGCGGACCTGTCCGATCGTGTTCACTTCCTACCGTTCGTCCCGAAGGAGGAGCTCCCTGCATATACTTCGGACGCGGACATTGGCGTGCACGCGCTGGCCGGAGGCCTCCTGAACCACATGTGGGCGCTTCCGAACAAGCTGTTCGAGTACATCCAGGGCCACCTCGCCCTAGTCGTCTCGGATCTGCCGGAGATGGCGCGGGTCGTCGCCGAGCACGGCGTAGGCCTAACCTGCCGCCCCGGCGACGTAGACTCGCTTGCCGAGAAGCTGCAGCTGGTGGTCAGCGATCGGGCGCTCCGTGAAAGGTTCAGGAGCGCATCCGCACGCGCGGCGGAGCAGATGAATTGGGACGTCGAGCGCCTCAAGCTCGAGCGCCTCTATCGAGGTGACTTCCGTTCGCGACGGTCCTGAGAGTGATCACCCTCCGCTTCTGCAGCGCCACCCCCATGGGGTACCAGGTCGCCACCCTCCGATGTCGAATTCAGGGGCGGGGTGGCCCTCCTAGCCATCCCTCCAATCTTCCGACGAGCGTTGCCCGGTCAAACTCCCTCCGCGCATACTGCTTTCCTCGTTGACCCATGGCGGCCCTCTCCTCTGCTGTGGCATCCGCGAGTTGTCGAACGCGGCGAGCCAGGCCGAACCCGTCGCCAGCCCCGCAGACCAGACCCGCACCGGACTCCTGGATCACCCCTGCGCCCTCACCGTCAACCATGCCTAGGAGGGGCAACCCCGCGGCCAGGTAGCTCTGCACCTTGCCAGGGATTGTCATCGCGAAGATCGGATCGGGCCTAAGCGATACCAACAGCGCATTCGCGCCTCGGAAGATGGCGGGCATGCGCTCGAGGGGATACCTGCCGAGCATGACGACGCGTTTCTGGAGGGCCCGTGCCTCGATCTGGGCTCGAACCCACTGCGCGGCGCGCCCGTCCCCGACGACGAGCCAGCGGATGTCGTTGTGCTCGCGCAGGCACTCGGCCGCGTCGAGAATCGCGGGAAAGTCCTGCGCTTCACCGATGTTGCCCGCGAACATGACGTTGAACGTGTCGCGGTAGGGAGCAACCTCCGGTGCGCACTCGACGTCGGCGAGATCCCTGTCGAAGATCGCTTCCGCCCACTGCGGGAAGTAGCGGATGCGGCTGGAGTCGCCGGACCAGCGCTCGATGTTGGGGACGAAGCCACGCGACTGCGCCAGGATCAGGTCGCACCGCCGGTAGATGAAAGAGACGAGTCGACCGATCAGGCGCAGGATGGTGGGCGACCGCACGATGCCCACTGCAGCCAGGGTCTCAGGCCAGAGATCGAGAACCCAGAGCAGAAGCGGGGCTTGCTTGAGGCGGCGCAGGAGGAGCGCCGGGAGGACGGAGGTGATGGGCGAGATCTCGAAGAAGATGATGGCGTCGAATGGCTTTCCGCGCAGCTTCCAGGGCCCCAGGAGCGTGCCCCAGAAGACGAAACTCCAGTAATTGCGGACGAGCTGCAGCTTCCCCTGGCCTCGCGGGCGCAGCGGGACCCTCAGGACCTCGGCGCCGGAGTAGCTCGAGAAGCTCTCGGGGTCGCGCCGGTAGTCCTCGAAGACCTTCCCCTCGGGGTAGTTGGGCACCCCCGTGAGCACCGTGACCTCGTGCCCCCGCGCGACCAGCTCGGACACCAGCTCGTTGACGCGGAAGTTCTCGGGCCAGAAGTACTGGCTCACCACCAGCAGGCGCACGTTCGGGCCCTCGCGCTCAGGCGTCCTTCCGCCAGACCACGCTGTTCACGTACCCGGTGTAGCTGTGGATGAGGCGCAGCACCTTGTCGGACACGTTTGGCATCGAGTAGTCGTCCACCAGGCGCAGCGCGCGCTCCGCCCCCCTGGGCTGCGTGGCCAGGATGGCGAGCCCCTGACGCACGCGGTCGACGCTCATCCCGACCATCATGACGGCCGCCTCCTCCATGCCCTCGGGCCGCTCGTGAGCCTCCCGGATGTTGAGGGCCGGGAAGTTCAGGATGGACGACTCCTCGGTGATGGTCCCGCTGTCCGACAGGACTGCCCGGGCCGACATCTGGAGCTTCACGTAGTCCAGGAAGCCGAGCGGCTTGAGCAGCCGCACCAGCGGATGGAAGCTGGCCCCGGCGGCGTCGATGCGCTTCTGGGTTCGCGGGTGGGTGGAGACGATCACCGGGAGGCCGTGATCCTCGGCCACGGCGTTCAGCACCCCCACCAGGCCGGCGAAGTTCCTGGGGGCGTCGACATTCTCCTCGCGGTGCGCGCTCACGACGAAGTAGCGGTCCGGCTCGAGGCCGAGCCGCTGCAGCGCGACCGAGGCGTCGATCTTCGGCCGGTAGTGGGTGAGCACCTCGAGCATCGGGCTGCCGGTCTTGATCACGAAGTCCGGCGGAAGGCCCTCGCGCAGCAGGTACTCCCGGGCGATGGAGCTGTAGGTGAGGTTGACGTCGGCCATGTGGTCGACGATTCGCCGGTTGATCTCCTCGGGTACACGCTGATCGAAGCACCGGTTCCCCGCCTCCATGTGGAAGGTGGGGATCTTCCGGCGCTTCGCCGGCAGCAGGCCCATGCAGCTGTTGGTGTCGCCGAGCACCAGCACGGCATCTGGCTGCTCCGCGGCCAGGACGGCATCCACGGCGATGATCACCTTGCCGATCGTCTCCGCGGCGTTGGCTCCCGCGCTGTTCAGGAAGTGGTCCGGCTTGCGGACGCCCAGGTCGTCGAAGAACACCTGGTTGAGCTCGTAGTCGTAGTTCTGGCCCGTGTGTACCAGCACGTGGGAGCAGTGCTCGTCGAGCCGTGCCATCACCCGCGAGAGGCGGATGATCTCCGGGCGGGTGCCCACCACCGTCAGGACCTTGAGCTTCTTCACGGCTGCACCTTCATCGCGATGGTGTCGGGGTGCTGACGATCGAAGAGCTCGTTGGCCCACAGCATGACCACGAGCTCGTCCTGGCCCACGTTGGTGATGTCGTGCGTCCACCCGGGAACGGTCTCGACGACGAGCCCCTCTCCTCCCCGGGTGAGGATCTCATGGGTCTCCCCGGTCTCGATGTGGCGGAAGCCGAAGCGCGCGCTTCCCCGGATGACCAGGAACTTCTCGGTCTTGCTGTGGTGGTAGTGGCCGCCGCGGGTCACGCCCGGGTGGGCCGTGAAGTACGAGAACTGTCCGCAGTCCGGCGTCTTCAGCACCTCGACGAACTCGCCGCGCGCATCGGCGTGGCGCTGCAACGGGTACCCGAACGACTGCGGCGGCAGGTAGCTGAGGTAGGTCGAGTACAGCGCGCGGACGAGCCCCGTGCCGACGCGAGCGGTGAGGAGCGTGCTTCTGCTTGCCGCGAAACCCCGCACCGTCTCGGCCACCTCGCCCACCGTCGTGGCGTAGACCGGACCCGCCTCCGCAAACCCCGACGCCACCTGCGGCGCGGCGAGGAGGGCCAGGAAGGCCTCGACCACGTCGTCCACGTGGACGAGGTGAAGAGGAGCGGCCGGGTCGTTGACGGTGATCGGCAGCCCGCGGGCGACGTTGTGGCAGAAAGTCGCCACCGCGGAGTTGTAGTTGGGTCGGGCCCACTTCCCGAACACGTTGGTCAGCCGGAAGAGGTGCACCCGGGCGCCCGTCCGCTCCGCGTGGCGCTGGAGCGCCTCCTCCGCCGCCCGCTTGCTGCGACCGTAGGGGTTGTCGAGGGCGGCCTGGGTCGAAGAGGAGAAGACCACCGCGGCCCTCCGCCCGGCGGCGGCCAGCGCTTCGCAGAGCTTCTCCGTGTAGCGCGCGTTGCCCTCGGTGAACTCCCCGGGGTCCTTGGGCCGGTTCACGCCGGCGAGGTGGAAGACGAGATCGGCCGCCGAGAGCGCACGCTGTGTCTCAGCCTCACCGGTGTCGACGTCCACCCCCGCCACGTCCAGGTGGCCCTGCTCGCGGAGGCGCCAGCAGAGGTTCTTGCCGATGAACCCCTGGGCGCCAGTGACGACGATGTGCATTGCCTCAGTGCTCCGGGCTGGCCCGCTCGCCGCGGGCGATGCGCTGCATGAAGTCGAGCTTGAGGAGGAGCTGCTTCATGCCCTCCACGTCGAGCCTGTGGGTGTTGTGCGAGTTGTACTCCTCGCCGTGGGTGATGCGCTGCTCCCCCTGCTCGTAGAACTTGGCGTAGTTCAGGTCGCGCCCGTCCGGCGGCACGCGGAAGTAGCCGCCCAGGTCCACGGCGGCGGCGCGCTCCTCGCGGCTGAGGAGTGCTTCGTACAGCTTCTCGCCGTGCCGGGTGCCGATCTCCCGCACCTCGTGTCCGGGCCGCTTCATGAGCTCGAGGACGGCCCGGGCCAGCACGCCGATGGTGGCGGCCGGCGCCTTCTGCACGAAGATGTCCCCGTTGCCGCCGTTCTGGAAGGCGAAGAGCACGAGCTCGACAGCGTCCTCCAGCGTCATCATGAACCGCGTCATGCTCGGGTCGGTGACCGTGATGGGCTTCCCCGCCAGCACCTGCTCCACGAACAGCGGGATCACCGATCCGCGCGACGCCATCACGTTGCCGTAGCGCGTGCCGCAGATGACCGTGCCCGTGCCCTCCAGGTTGCGGGAGTGCGAGACCATGACCTTCTCCATCATCGCCTTGGAGATGCCCATGGCGTTGATGGGGTAGACCGCCTTGTCGGTGCTGAGGCAGATGACCCGCTTGACGTGGGCTGCGATGGCGGCGTCGAGGACGTTCTCGGTGCCGAGCACGTTGGTGCGCACCGCCTCCATGGGGTGGAACTCGCAGGAGGGCACCTGCTTGAGCGCAGCCGCGTGGAAGACGAAATCCACCCCGCGCATGGCGCCGGCCACGCTCCGCCCGTCGCGGACGTCCCCGATGTAGAACTTCAGCTTCGGGTCCGCGTACCGCTTCCGCATGTCGTCCTGCTTCTTCTCGTCCCTGCTGAAGATGCGGATCTCCTTCAGGTCCGCGTGCAGGAATCGGCGCAGGACGGCGTTCCCGAAGGAGCCGGTACCGCCCGTGATCAGCAACACGCTGTTCGTGAACATTCCAGCTCCGTCTCCGCGGCGCAGCTGCGTGCCCGGGTGCTCGCTCACGCTTGCGGGCTCTGCCCCATCGCGGAGCGGAGGAGCTCCTCCCGGCTCGAGGGGCTCGGGTAGTTGATGAGGACGGCCCGGTACGGTCCCTTGAAGACGAACAGGCTGCCCGCGGAAGCGCCCACCACCCCGCAGGTGCGGATGAGCTCGGCGATGTGCTGAAGGGAGCCGGCGCCTCCCAGGAAGGTCATGGGGATCCCGACCGCCTCGCGCACGCACCGGGCGAGCGCCAGGTCGTACCCCTTCATGCTACCGTCGTCGTCGATGGAGTTGACCACGATCTCGCCGGCGCCCAGCGACTCGGCCTGGCGCGCCAGCTCCAGCACGGACCGCTTGCTGTTCTTCTGCCCGTTGTTGGTGAAGACATCGTGGTCGCCCCCGAAGAGCCGCTTCTTGGCGTCGAGCACCACCACCACGCTCTGGCTGCCGATCTCCCGCGCGATGAGGGAGATGAGCTCGGGGTTCTCCACGGCCGCAGAGCTGATGGCCACCTTCTCCACCCCCAGGCCGATGATCCGGCGCGCCTGCTCCACCGTCTTGATCCCGCCCCCGTAGCAGAGGGGCATCCGGCACTCCACCGCCAGGTCGGCGATCATCTTGAAGTCGGGCTCGGCCCCCTTGGCCGTGGCGTCGATGTCGAGCACCACCAGCTCGTCGGTCTCCTTCTCGTTGAAGATCTTCACTGCGTTGATGGGGTCGCCCACGTACTTGGGGTCCTTGAACCGCACGGTCTTGACCAGGCCGCCGCGGCTGACCAGCAGGCAGGGAATGATGCGAGGGCGCAGCATCTCAGAGCTCCGCGAAGTTCTTCAGGAGCTGGGTCCCGAAGTGGTGGCTCTTCTCCGGGTGGAACTGCACGCCGTACACGTTGCCGGCGTTGACGGCGCTGGCGAACTCCCTGCCGTAGCTGCTCGTCGCCAGCACGTCTCCGGGCGAGGCACATTCGAAGTAGTAGGAGTGGAGGAAGTAGAAGCGAGCCTCGGACTCGAGCCCGCCGAGAAGCGGGTCCTGACGGGTCGCGAGCACGTCGTTCCAGCCCATGTGGGGGAGGGGCAGCTTCTCGGCCAGCTTCAGCGAGCGAAAGCCCCTCACCCGTCCGGAAATCCAGCCCAGGCCCGGCAGGACGCCCTCGTCGCTGCCCTGGGCGAGGATCTGCATGCCCACGCAGATGCCGAGTACGGGGACCTTCTCCTCCAGCACCAGGGAGTCCAGCGTGGCGCGCATGCCCGACTGGTCGAGCAGCTGCATGGCGTGGTCGAACGCGCCGACCCCGGGGAGGATGACCTTGGTCGCCGGACGAAGCTCCTCGGCGGACCTCGCGACCGACACGTCGACGTTGATGCGCTTGTAGAGGTTCACGAAGGCCCGGATGTTGCCGAGCCCGTAGTCGACGATGGCGATCATCGAATGATGGCTCGCTGCACGCCGAGGGCCCGCAGGACCTTGGTTCCCAGCTCGATGAGCCCCATGGCGTTCCGGTAGTCGCGGTACGTCCGGTTCGGTCCCGCCTTGATCTCCTCGAGCTGGGCGACCGTCAGGCCGAGCTTGGTGGCGATGTACTCGAAGTCCTGGGCGATCGTCTCGGCGTCGTAGGCCGGCCTGGCGATGCGCTCCAGCGCCTCGGCCCGGGTGAGCTGCCCGGTGAGGACGAGGCTGGAGAAGTGGGCGCGGCGCTTGTCGTAGCCGAACTTGGTCGGGAGCCAGTAGCCCTCGTAGAAGCGCGTGAAGCGCGACTCGTAGTGCTTGTGCGCGTACTTCTGCCAGCCGAAGCGATCCACCAGCTCCTGCATGGCCGCTTCCTTGTGGTACGGGAAGTAGTTCAGCGGCTTCACCACCCGGACGCCCTTCACGAACCGGTAGTACAACTTGTAGGTGAAGATGTCCGCCGTGGGGAATGTCTTGAGTGGGATGGTGCCGAACTGTCGGTGGATGTCGCGCAGCTGACGCAGGTCGGAGGCGTGGTAGTGCCACTCCAGCGGTTCCCGCACGCACTCGGTCGAGTAGTTGGCGCCGGTGATGGTGTACCGGAAGCCGTGCCCGGCGGCGAAGTTGTAGAGGGCCGCGAAGAAGGCGTGGTCCTGGGGCGAATCGACGTGCGGGACCTGGGCCCGGAAGAAGGCCAGCTGGAGGTCCCGCATCTCGTGCCAGTCGATGACCTCGGTGTGCAGGTCGAGGCCGAGCCCGTCCACCAGCTTCTCGATGTTGTTCACCGCCTGCTGCGAGTTCCACCCCGCGTCGACGTGGAAGATCAGCGGGCGCAGCCCGAGCTTCTCCTTGGCGAGGTATGTGACGTAGGAGCTGTCGACACCCCCGCTGATGCCGATGATGCAGTCGTGGTCGCGGCCCTTGCCCTCTCGCCGGATGCGGTCGGCCACGGCCATGATCTCCCGCTCCGAGGCCTCGTCCGGGTGCCAGTGGGGGAGGATGTTGGCGTGGAAGTTGTTGCAGTAGTCGCACCAGCCGCGCGCGTCGAACGTGATGTTCGAGTCGCTGGTATCCATGATGCAGTTGCTGCAGATTGCGTAGGGACGCTGGGTTGCCATTCTGGTCATGACGCTCGCGGAGTGTTGCGGCCCTCGGCCCGGGTCCCCGCGTCTCGCGACGACGGGCGAGACGCGGGACCGCTTGATGAAGGAGGCGCGGACGCCACCTGGCCGCACCGGACGCGTACCTCGGGGGACGACCTTACCCGGTTCGGCCTGAAGTTCAACGGCTCATCTCTCCCGACTGAAGCGCCCCGCCAGGTGGTGTGGTACGTGTTCCAGGCTGCCGGCCAGAGGACGAATCTGGCCGTGGCTGCCCGCTCGACTGGATGGATATCACAGTGCCCCCGTTCGAATCAGGTTTGCGCCTGCTGCTGTGTGGGCTCGGGTCCATGGCGGCGGTGGCGCTCGTGCGAAGCCAGGCCCGGCGGCGCAGCATCCTCGACCACCCGAACGCCCGCAGCGCCCACGAGCGGCCCACGCCGCGGCTGGGCGGAATCGGGATCATCGTGGTCTTCCTGGGGTCGGCGCTGGGCCTGGGGTCCTCCGCGGTCGCCGGCGCACTTCCCGTGCTGGTCGGGACCGGAGTGGTCAGCATCCTGGGACTGGTGGATGACCTGAGACCCTTGCCCGCTCGCGTGCGCTTTGGCGTTCAGGCCCTGGCGGCCACTGGAGTGGTGGCAGCCCGCTGGGAAGCCCTGGGAAGCGCCGTGGCCACCGTGAGCCTGCCTTCGTGGCTCCTGGGGCCGGCATTCGTCCTCTGGGTCGTCTGGATGACCAACCTGTACAACTTCATGGACGGCATCGACGGGCTCGCGGCCGGTCAGACCATCCTCGCCTGCCTTGGACTCGCGGCCTGGATGGCCGGTGCTGGCTCGGGGAATCCGGTGTTGCTGCTGCTGCTGGCGACCGCCAGCGCGGGCTTCCTCCTCTTCAACTTCCCCCCGGCCACCATCTTCATGGGAGACGTGGGCTCGACCGCCATCGGCTTCTTCCTGGCGACCGTCCCGCTCCTCCCGGCGTCCCGCCCCGTGCCCCTGGAGGCAGTATGGGTGGCCGTGGGCCTGTTCATTCTCGACGCCACCACCACGCTCGTCAGGAGGCTGCGAAATGGAGAGCGCTGGTACGAGGCGCACCGGAGTCACTGGTACCAGCGGCCCCTGAGGCACGGCTTCGCCCACAGGACGATCACCCTGTGGGCCTATGCGGGGATGCTCCTGCTGGCCCTGGCGTCCGCTGCGCTTGCGCAGGTTGGACCGGCACTGCACGCGTTGCTCCTCGCCGCTCCCGCCATTGTCTTCCTGCCGGCGGTACTTGCCGTACGACGGGTTGAGGGATCCCCGGACCCCGCCCCTCTGCGGGAGCGACCGTGAGGCGCGTCCTCGTCACCGGCGCCACCGGGTTCGTCGGAAGGGCGGCCTGCTCAGCCTTCACGCGCCGAGGCATCGAGGTGCGGGCGGCGGTCCGAACGGTCGGTGCCCAGGTTGCCGAGGCTGCCGAGGTCGCCGTCGTCGGCGACGTCGGGAGCCAGACGAGTTGGGACGCGGCGCTGGAGGGTATCGACTGTGTGGTCCACCTGGCGGCTCGCGTGCACCAGATGAGGGACCGGGCGCCCGATCCCTTGGAGGCGCACCGGGAGGTCAACGTGCGGGGCACCGAGCGCCTCGCGCGAGCGGCTGCCTCGGCTGGCGTCCGCCGGCTCGTCTACATGAGCAGCGTCAAGGTCATGGGGGAGGGGCGCCCGGCGCCCTACCGCGAAGGCGACCCTCCACGCCCTGCGGACGCCTACGGGCAGAGCAAGTGGGAGGCCGAGCAGGCACTCGCGCGCATTGGCGAGGAGACTGGTCTGCAGGTCGTCATCCTCCGCCCTCCGCTCGTCTACGGCCCGGGCGTTCGCGCGAACTTCCTCCGGCTCATGCAGCTGGTCCACGCCGGGATACCCTTGCCCCTGGGGGCGGTGAACAACCGGAGGAGTCTCATCTTCGTCGGCAACCTCGCCGACGCTGTGGTCGCAGCCGCAACCCATCCCGCGGCCGCAGGCGAGACGTTCTTCGTGAGCGATGGCGAGGACGTCTCCACCTCGGAGCTCCTGGTACGGATTGGCGTCGCGCTGGGGAGGACGGCGAGGCTCCTTGGGGTCCCAGCAGGCCTGCTGCGCGCCGTCGCGCTTCTGCTTGGCAAGGGCGCGGCTGCGGACCGGCTCCTGGGCTCGTTCGCGGTGGACAGCGGCCGGCTCCGCGAGCGACTCGGGTGGACCCCGCCCACGAGCATGGCCCATGGACTGGCGGAGACAGCGCGATGGCACGGGGAGCGAGACAAGCGGCGCACCGAGGCGCGGGAGTGATGCGGCCTGGGTCTCCTCGGCGCTCGAATCGCGCCATCGCGAGCCGCCTCTTCATCGTCGGTGCGGGCGGACTCGGCCGAACGGTCCTCCAGTTCGTGCATGACGCTGCGTCCTCGGCAGAGCGCATCCGTGCCGCGGGGTTCCTCGACGACAACCTGGACTCGCTGGCGGGATACGCGCGCGATGTCGCGGTTGTTGGCACGCTAGCCGCGCACCGTCCCAGGCGCACCGATCTCCACCTCATCGCCGTGGCCGATCCAGCGGTGCGAGAACGGCTTGCCGCCCTGGCGGCCGAGCGAGGCGCCCGCTTTCACACTCTTGTGCACCCGTCGGCCTGCGTAGCTCCCACTGCCAGACTCGGCGCGGGTTGTGTGATCGCGCCCTTCGCCTTCGTTGGGCCCGATGCGGTGCTCGGGGACCACGTGTTCGTCCATGCCCACGCCTTCATCGATCACGACGTGCGAGTCGGCCCCTTCAGTTACCTGGGGCCACACGCGGTCGTCTGTGGCTTTGCGAACCTGGGCGCGTCGGTCAGGGTGGGCCCGCGGGCCGCCGTCGGTGCGAAGCGGGTCCTCGAGTGCGGCACCGCAGTCGGACCGGGCGAAGCGCTTCTCTGAGTCCTCCGGCGATCCGGCGTCGTCCGTTGCCGCTCGGCTCACACAGGCCCGAGTCCGCGCCGGCGGTGAGCGCAAGAGCGGTCAGCGCGGACTGGCAGGGGTTCCGGAGTCTCGGGAAGGGGTCGCCGTGCAGGGAATCCAGTAGTCCTGGACGCTCCGTCTGGGTTGTGGTGCCACTATCGCGGCCAGCGCGCGAGATCGCGCACGCCGATCGGCCATCTGCGCGGCATTCCCGTCGCCGATTCTCGATGAATGGCGGTATGTTACGGAGTCCGAGCCAGCGCCAGGTCACGCACCCCGGGTGCTCAAGGACCCCCTTGACTGCGCTGGACTTCTGTCACCGACAGTGGTACCAAATGCACCGCATCCCCGTTGAATCTCAGCGGAATGTACCTCATTCACTGACAGCGTGTCCGCAGGTCGCACCCTGGCCCCCTTCCTGCTTCCAGCACCGCGCTCCAGGTTCAGGGGGATACCGGTTCACATGCTCAAGAGAATCGCCGTCGGCTGGAACTCCATCGCCCTCGTCCGCTTTACCCTGATCCTCGGCCTCGACGCCTTGGCGGCCGCCTTCGCGTTCCAGACGGCGGTGTTGCTCCGGCTCGACGGCAACATCTCCGCCGATATCCGCGAGTCGCTCCGCCAGGCGCTCCCGGTGCTGGTGGCCTGCCGGCTGGCCGCGGTGCTCACGGCCCGGCTGCACCGCTGGTCGTTCCGGATGTCGGGGCTCCACGAGGCCATCCGCCTCGTCGCCGCCACCGCCGCCGGCACCGCCCTCTTCTACGCCGTCTTCCACGGCCTCTCCTCGCGCTACCTGCCGCGCTCCATCTACGCGCTCGAGTTCTTCCTCGCCCTCTCGCTCTTCGCGCTGGTGCGCTTCTTCCCGCGCATCTTCCTGGCCCTCTGGTCCGACCAGGTGCGCCGCAACGCCGCTGGGAACCAGCGCACCATCGTGGTCGGCGCCGGCGGCGCGGGCGACCTGCTGCTGCGCGATCTCAACCGCTCCAAGGACCACCCCTACTTCGTCGTCGGCCTGGTCGACGACGCCCCCGCCAAGCAGGGGACCTCGCTCCACGGGCGCCCGGTGCTCGGCGTCATCGACGACCTGCCCCGGCTCATCGCCCGCCACCGCATAAGCATGGTGCTGCTGGCCATCCCCAGCCTGGCCCCGGAGCGCATCCGCCACATCCTGGCCCTCTGCGCCTCTAGCAGGGCCAGCTTCAAGATCATCCCGGCCTCTTTCGCCCGCCTCGACCAGAAGGTCACGGCGGCCATGCTCCACGACCTCTCGCCCGAGGACCTGCTCCCGCGCGCCTCCGTTGCTTTCGACCCCCGCGAGATCCAGGCCATGGTTGCCGGGAAGCGCACCCTGGTCACGGGCGCCGGTGGCTCCATCGGCGGCGAGATCTGCAACCAGCTGGCGGCCAGCGGGGCGAGCCGCATCGTCCTCGTGGACATGAACGAGAACGAGCTCTACCTCAGCGCCCGCCGCCTCCAGTCGGAGTACCCCGGCATCCACGTCCAGGCCGAGGTGGCCGACATCCGCGAGTTCGCCCGGCTGCGCCGCATCGCCGCCCGCTACCGCCCCGAGTACGTCTTCCACGCCGCGGCCCACAAGCACGTGCCGCTCATGGAGGACGCGCCCGAGGAGGCCATCAAGAACAACGTCTTCGGCACCCTCAACGTCGCCAAGGTGGCCGACGAGGTCCGCGCCTCCCACTTCGTGCTCATCTCCACCGACAAGGCCGTGAACCCCACCTCGGTGATGGGCGCCTCGAAGCGGCTCGCCGAGTACGTGGTTCGCGACCTGGCCCGGCAGTCCGGCACCCGCATGACGGCGGTGCGCTTCGGCAACGTGCTGGGCTCGGCCGGGAGCGTGGTCCCCATCTTCAAGCAGCAGATCGAGCGCGGTGGCCCGGTCACCGTTACCCACCCGGAGTGCACCCGCTACTTCATGACCATCCCCGAGGCGGTGGGGTTGGTGCTGCTGGCGGGCCTGGGCGGGTACGGCGACCTCTGCATCCTCGACATGGGCGAGCCCATCAAGATCGCCGAGCTGGCCCACAACCTCATCACCATGGCCGGCTTCATCCCCGGCCAGGAGATCGAGATCCGCTACACCGGCCTGCGGCCGGGCGAGAAGCTCTTCGAGGAGCTGCTCACCGAGGACGAGGAGCGCACCCAGGTGGTCCGCAACCGCATCAAGGTGGCGCGCAGCCCCGCCCCGCCGCGCGACCTCCACGTGCGCCTCGCCGAGCTGAAGAAGCTGGCCGAGGGCGGCGACCGGCGCGGCATCATCTTGGCGCTCGGTTCGCTCATCCCCACCTACCGCTACACGCCCGGCTCCGAGCCGGAGCGCACACCCGAGGGGCTGTCGCTGGCGCCGGTCTACGAGCTGCCGCTCACCGGCTCCGAGGACTCCCGGCCTCGGGCCTAGCGGGTCGCCACCCCAGGCTGCGCCGCTCCTGCCCCGCGGTACGCGGGCCGCGAGCAGCGCGTTCCTCGACGCCCCGGTTTCCTTGCGGTACAACCGTGCGGCTCGACAAGGAAAAGTCCTCCATGGAAGGGTACCAACCGCGCATGAAGGCAAACCGCCCCTGCGCCGCCGCGCTGGGCGCGGCCCTGGCGCTCCTCGCACCGGCCCTGGCGCCTGGCCAGGACATCTCTCCCGACGCTGCAGCCCTGCTCAATGCCCGGCAGCAGGCGGCGGGCGGTGCCAGCGCCGGTACCGGCACCGGCATCGGGGGAGGAGTGGCACTTCCCGCCAGTGCCGGTCAGCGCGTGGATGTGCTCCGCTCCACCGACCCGCAGCCGCGCCAGGCCGGCGAGCGCGGGCAGCAGCCCGGCGGGGGCCAGCGAACCCCGCCCCGTCCGCCCTCCCCGCCCACCGACTTCCAGAAGTTCGCCGCCACCTCGGTGGGGAGCACTCTGCCGGTCTTCGGCCAGAGCCTATTCATCGAGCCGCCCAGCACCTTCGCGCCGGTCGACGACGCCGCCCCCGCCTCCGACTACCTCGTCGGCCCGGGCGACGAGATCCTGGTCCGCGGCTGGGGCCAGGTGGAGATCGACGTCCGCGCCGTGGTCTCGCGCGAGGGCACCATCGCCATCCCCCGCGTCGGCGTCATCCCGGTGGCCGGAACCCGCTACCAGGAGCTGTCCACCGCGCTCCGCGCCGCGGTGGGCCGCAACTACCGCAACTTCGAGCTGGCCGTCTCCCTCGGCCGGCTCCGCTCGCTGCAGGTCTTCGTTGTGGGCCACGTGGTCCAGCCCGGCCTCTACACCGTGGGCGGCCTCAGCACGCTCATGAACGCACTCATCGCCTCGGGCGGGCCGGCCCCCACAGGCACCATGCGCCGCATCGAGCTGCGCCGTGCCGAGAAGACGGTGGGCACCTTCGACCTGTACGACCTCCTGCTCCGGGGCGACAAGTCGAAGGATCTCCGCCTCCAGTCGGGCGACGTCATCTTCGTCCCGCCGCTCGGCTCGGTGGTGGCCATCGCCGGCAAGGTGAAGACCCCCGCGGTCTACGAGCTCGCGGCTCCGGGGACTCCGCTCTCCACCCTCCTCTCCGACGCCGGCGGCCCCACCACCACCACGGACCTCCACTCCATCCAGCTCGAGCGGCTCGACCCCGACCGCGGCCGGGTGGTGCAGGAGCTGGCCTGGTCGCCGGCCGCCCTGGCCACCCCGCTCCGCGACGGCGACGTGGTGCAGCTCCGCGCCCTCTCCCAGCGCTTCGACAACGCCGTCACCCTGCGCGGCAACGTGGCCTTCCCCATCCGCACCGAGTGGCGGCCGGGTCTCACCATCTCCGGCCTCATCCCCGACAGGCGGGTGCTGGTGCCGGAGAGCTACTGGGAGCGGGCCGCGGCGCGCGCCCACCAGCCCACCCGCGAGCAGCAGCGCGAGCGGGAGCGGGAGCGCGAGCAGGAGCTGGAGCGGGAGCGGGAGCGGGAGGCCGATCGCGAGCTGGACCGCGAGCTGGGCCGGCGCCGCGACGCGCGAGAGCCCGACGGGCGCGCCGGAACCGCGCCCGGCACCCTGGGCGCGACACCGATGGCGCCCGCCGCCTCGGCGCCGCGCTTCGTGGACCGCTCCACCACGCACATCAAGACCGACGTCGAGAACCTGCTCGACGAGGTGAACTGGGAGTACGCGGTCGTCGAGCGGCTCGACCGCGACCAGCTCGAGCCGCAGCTCCTCCCGTTCAACCTCAGGAAGGCGGTGGTGGACCGCGACCCGGCCCACGACCTGCCGCTCCAGCCCGGTGACATCGTCACCATCTTCTCGCAGAAGGACGTCCTCGCCCCCTCCGACAAGCGCACCTACTTCGTGCGCATCGAGGGCGAGGTGAACTCCCCCGGCATCTACCAGGTGCGGCCCGGGGAGACGCTGCGCCGCCTGGTGGAGCGGGCCGGAGGCCTGGCCCGGAACGCCTACCTCTTCGGCGCCGAGTTCACTCGCGAGAGCACCCGCAAGGACCAGCAGTCCCGCCTCGAGGAGGTGGCCCGCCGCGCCGAGCGGGAGCTGGAGCACTCCGGCGTCGAGCGGCTCACGCGGGCCATCAGCGCCGAGGAGGCGGCCGCCACCCGCGTCCAGATAGACAGCCAGCGGGCCGCCATCCAGCGCATGCGCTTCCTCAAGGCCTCGGGCCGCATGGTGCTGGAGCTCGATCCCGCGGCCGGCAAGGTGGAGGACCTGCCCGACATCGTCCTCGAGAACGGCGACCGGCTCTACGTGCCCTACCGCTATGCCACCGTGGGCGTGTTCGGCGCCGTCTACAACGAGACCAGCTTCATCCACAAGCCGGGCAAGAGCCTCGACGAGTACCTCTCCCAAGCTGGAGGCCCCACCCGCGCGGCAGACGAGTCCAGCGTCTACGTGCTCCGCGCCGACGGCTCGGTGGTCTCGAAGCGCCAGGCCGGCTGGCTCGGCCGCTTCGGCTCCCGCGAGCTCATGCCCAACGACGCCATCGTGGTGCCCGAGGACTTCGCCCCCATCTCCTGGGTGCGCGAGCTACGCGACTGGTCGCAGATCTTCTACCAGTTCGGCCTGGGCGTGGCCGCCATCAAGATCCTGGTGCCCTGAGGGCCTCGCATGAACACGCCCGACAGCACGCCGAATCCCGCTCTTCCGGCCCCGCCCGAGATGGTCCCCCTCGACCTCCTGATCGTGGTCGGGCGACACAAGCGGCTGGTGGCTCGTATCACGATCGCGACGGCTGCCCTTTCCATCGTTGCCAGCCTGCTTCTGCCCAGGACGTTCACGGCTGCCACCCGTATCCTCCCGCCACAGCAGGGACAGAGCACGGCGGCGGCCCTGCTGGGTCAGCTTGGCGGTGGTCTTGCCGGCATGGCCAGCGGGGCACTGGGTATCAAGAACCCCTCGGACCTCTACATCGGCATGCTGAAGAGTCAGGCAGTTGCGGACCCCATCATCGAGCGCCTTGGACTGAGAGAGCTGTGGAGTACGCAGTACTTCGTCGACGCTCGAGTTCGCCTGGCAGGTAGCACGCGGTTTCTCGCCGACAAGAGCGGCATCATCACCATCGAGGTCGAGGCTCGCACCCCCGCGCTGGCGGCCGACATCGCCAACGCCTACGTCGAGCAGCTGCACAGGCTGACGGGCACCCTGGCGGTCACCGAGGCGGGGCAGCGCCGGATCTTCTTCGAGCGGCAGCTCCAGCAGACCAAGGAGAAGCTGGCCGACGCCGAGGTGAAGCTGCGCCAGGCCATCGAGTCGGGCGGCCTGGTCTCGGTGGACGCCCAGGGGCGGGCCGCGGTGGAAACGGTGGCTCGCCTGCGGGCTCAGATCAGCGCCAAGGAGATCCAGATCGGCGCCATGAAGGGCTACGCCGCCGCCGGCAACCCCGACCTGCAGCGGGCCGAGCGGGAGCTCTCCTCCATGCGCCAGGAACTCACGCGCCTTGAATCGGGCATACCGGGTGGGGAGGGAGGAGCAAGTATCCCCGGTGACGCCAAGGGCGTGGCCAACATCCGGCTCATGCGCGAGGTGAAGTACCAGGAGGTCATGTTCGAGCTGCTCGCCAAGCAGTACGAGCTGGCGCGGGTGGACGAGGCCAAGGAGGCCCCGGTCATCCAGGTGCTCGACAAGGCCACGCCGCCGGAGAGGAAGTCGGGACCAAAGCGTGCGGTCATCGTGATCGGGTCCACGCTGGCCGGCCTCCTTGCAGGGGTTGTCGTGGCCTTCGCGAGGAACGCCCTCGAGAGCGCCCGGCAGGACCCGGCGCAGCGCGGCCGCCTGGAGGCGCTCCGCGCTGCCTGGCGGAAGAAGAGCTCCTAGCTCACACCGCGAGGCCCCCTCGCGCTTCCCAGGCCGCCCGCCGCCCTCTAGACTCCGCCCACCATGACACCGGACGGCTGGCGAGAGATCGTGGGGGCATCGCGACGAACCTGGCTGGTGACCGGCGGTGCCGGGTTCATCGGCTCTCACCTGGTGGCGGCGCTCCTCTCGGCCGGCCAGCGGGTGCGCTGCCTCGACAACTTCGCCACCGGCAGGCGCGAGAACCTCGAGGAGGTGACCGCCGGGGCCGGCGAGGCCTTCGAGCTCGTCGAGGGCGACATCCGCGACCCCGCCACCTGTGCGGGGGCCTGCCGGGGCGTGGACCTGGTGCTGCACCAGGCGGCGCTGGGCTCGGTTCCGCGCTCCATCCAGGATCCGATCACCAGCCACGAGGTCAACGTCACCGGCTTCCTTCAGGTCCTGCGGGCCGCCCACCAGGCCGGGGTGCGCCGGGTGGTCTACGCCAGCTCCAGCTCGGTGTACGGCGACCACCCCGTCCTCCCCAAGGTGGAGGACCAGGTCGGCCGGCAGCTCTCGCCCTACGCCGCCAGCAAGTTCGCCGACGAGGTCTATGCTCACGCCTTCGCGGCCTCGTACGGCCTGGAGCTGGTGGGGCTGCGCTACTTCAACGTCTTCGGCCCCAGACAGGATCCGTCGGGTCCGTACGCGGCGGTGATCCCGCTCTGGTTCCAGGCCCTCCTCACCGGAGCGCCGGCCCACATCAACGGCGACGGGCTCACCAGCCGCGACTTCTGCTACGTGGACAACGTCGTGCAGGTCAACCTCCGGGCCGCCACCATTCCGGCCACCGGGGCCTCCAACCGCGTGTACAACGTGGCCTGCGGAGAGCGGACGACGCTCCGCGACCTCTTCGAGCTGATCCGCGGTCACGTGGCCGCGGTGCGACCGGCCGCCGCCGCCGTGGAGCCCGTGGCCCGCGAGTTCCGCGCCGGCGACGTGCGCCACTCGCTGGCGGACATCTCGCTGGCGCGGAAGCAGCTGGGCTACGCGCCCAGCCACACGGTGCGCCAGGGCATGGCCGAGACCGCGCGCTGGTACGTGAACCGGGCGGGGCGGTAGCACCGCCCCCGGACACCGTGTCGCCCGAGCCCCGCCCTCGCGGCTACCGGGCCGCCCTCGCCTTCCTCCCCGCGCTCGCCTTCGCGGCGCTGGTCTTCTACCTCTCCTCGCTGGAGAACCCGCTCCCCGACCTCACCAGCCGGCTCTCCGACAAGCTGCTCCACGCCGCCGAGTACGGAACGCTGGGCGCGCTACTCGCCTGGCCGCTGGCGCGGGTGGCGCCGCGGCGCGCCTTCCTGCTCGCCGTCGTCCTGGCCAGCCTCTACGGCGCCAGCGACGAGCTCCACCAGGGCCTGGTCCCCGGGCGCGAGGCAAGCGCGCGCGACTGGGTCGCCGACACCGCGGGCGGTGCGCTGGGCGCTGCGGCGGCGCTGTGGCTGCGGCGGAGGCGGGCCGGGGAAGGCCCGCCCCGGGGCGAGACCTAGGCCTTCACCACCCGCGGAGCGCCGCCCCTGGGGAAGAGCGGCAGCACCAGGTTGCGGGCGTCCACCACCAGCTTCACGTCCTTCCACAGCTCGGGGAGCTTGAAGAGGTCGTGGGCGGTGGAGACCACCACCGCGTCGTAGCGGGCGAAGGTGGCCGCGTCGCAGGGCACGGTCTTCATCTCCAGCTTGTGCTTGCGGCCGTGGCGCGCCACCGGGAAGAGCGGATCGCAGTAGTCGGCCTGGGCGCCCCGCTCCTGGAGCAGCTCCAGGATCTCGTAGGAGGGCGACTCGCGGTCGTCGTCGATGTTGGCCTTGTAGGCCAGGCCCAGCACCAGCACCTTGGCGCCCTTCACCGACTTGCCGTCGGTGTTGAGCCCCTCGGCCACCTTGTCCACCACGTAGCGCGGCATGCGGGTGTTGATCTCGCCGGCCAGCTCGATGAAGCGGGCCCACTCGCCGTGCTCGGCCGCCTTCCAGGAGAGGTAGAAGGGGTCGAGGGGGATGCAGTGGCCGCCCAGGCCCGGGCCCGGGTAGAAGGCCATGAAGCCGAAGGGCTTGGTGTCGGCGGCGCGGATCACCTCCCACACGTCGATGCCCATCTTGTCGAAGATGACCTTGAGCTCGTTGACGAGCGCGATGTTCACCGAGCGGAACACGTTCTCGAGGAGCTTGGTGCTCTCCGCGGCCCGGGCCGACGACACCTCGACCACACGGTCCAGGCCGGCCGAGTAGAGGGCGGCCGCGGCGCGGGTGCTCTCGGCGTTCACGCCGCCCACCACCTTGGGGATGGTCTTGGTGTTGTGGCTCTTGCGGCCCGGGTCCTCGCGCTCCGGCGAGAAGGCCAGCAGGAAGTCCTGCGGGCACTTGAGGCCGCTCTTCTCCAGGATGGGCTGCACCTCCTCGTCGGTGGTGCCCGGGTAGGTGGTGCTCTCCAGCACCACCAGCTGGCCCTTCTTGAGCCGCTTGGCGATCTCGCGAGCCGTCGAGTGGATGTAGGAGTTGTCGGGCTCGCGGTGCGGGCCGAGCGGGGTGGGCACGCAGATGAGCACCGCGTCGCAGTCGCGCAGCTTGTCGAAGTCGGTGGTGGCCGTGTACTTGCCGGTCTTCACCGCGGCGGCCACGCGCTCCGGCCCGATGTGCTTGATGTAGCTCTCGCCGCGGGAGATGGCCGCGATCTTGGCGGGGTCGAGGTCGAAGCCGATCACCCGGAAGCCGGCCTCCTGGAACACCAGCGCCAGCGGCAGGCCCACGTAGCCCTGCCCGATGACGCCCACCACCGCGCTGCGATCCGCGACCTTCTGCTCGAAGTTGCCCATCCCGTGTTCCCCCGTTCGCCAGGCTTGACGCGGCGCATTCTAGGGATCACCGCGAGCGGGATCCACTCGATTCCACGTCGGGCACCGAAGGGACACGGCCGCGCCGGCCCCGCAGACCTTCACCGCCCGCGCAGGACGGGGCCGGGCGCCGGGGCGCTCAGCCGTGGCGGCTCACGGCGGGCCCCGCGCCGGCGCGCTGCTCCCGCTCGGCGAGGAGGAGGTCCGCCTCCATCATGATGCGGACCAGCTCGGCGAAGGTGGTGCGCGGCCTCCAGCCCAGCCGGGCCTCGGCCTTGCTGGCGTCGCCGCAGAGGTGATCGACCTCGGCCGGGCGGAAGTAGCGCGGGTCCACCTCGACGTACCGCCGGTAGTCGAGCCCGACGATGCCGAAGGCCGCCTCGCACAGCTCGCGCACCGAGTGGGACTCCCCGGTGGCAATGACGTAGTCGTCTCCCTCGGGCTGCTGGAGCATGAGCCACATGGCCTCGACGTAGTCCTTGGCGTAGCCCCAGTCGCGGCGGGCCTCCAGGTTGCCGAGGTACAGCTTCTGCTGGAGCCCGAGCTTGATGCGGCTCGCGGCCCGGGTGACCTTGCGGGTCACGAAGGTCTCGCCGCGCCTCGGCCCCTCGTGGTTGAAGAGGATGCCGTTGGACACGTGCAGGCCGTACGCCTCGCGGTAGTTCACCCCCATCCAGTAGGCGTAGGCCTTGGCGGCGCCGTAGGGGCTGCGGGGGCGGAACGGGGTCGCCTCGTTCTGCGGCGCCGGCGCGGCGCCGAACATCTCCGAGCTGGAGGCCTGGTAGATGCGGGTCCGCGCCAGCCCGAGCTCGCGCGCCGCCTCCAGCACCCGCGTGGCGCCGAGCCCGGTCACCTCGCCCGTGTACTCGGGCACGTCGAAGCTGACCCGCACGTGGCTCTGGGCGCCGAGGTTGTAGACCTCGTCGGGCAGGAGCTTGCGGAGCAGCAGGTTGAGGGAGGAGGCGTCGTTGAGGTCGCCGTAGTGCAGGAAGAGCCGGCAGCCGGGGGTGTGCGGGTCCTGGTAGATGTGGTCGATGCGCGAGGTGTTGAACGAGGAGGAGCGGCGGATGACGCCGTGGACCTCGTAGCCCTTGCCGAGGAGCAGCTCGGCCAGGTAGCTGCCGTCCTGGCCGGTGATGCCGGTGATGAGCGCCTTCTTCACGTGGCCTCCGCTCGGTGCCGCTCCCACCACGCGATGGTCTCGCGCAGCCCGTCCTCGAGGGCGGTGTGCGCCCTCCAGCCGAAGGCGCGCAGCGCCCGCGAGCCGTCCACCGCGCGCCGCGCCTGGCCGTCGGGGCGGGACGGGTCCCAGGCGATCTGGCCCTCGAAGCGGCACAGGCGCGCGACCAGCGCCGCCAGCTCGCGGACGGCGATCTCGCTGCTGGAGCCGAGGTTGACAGGCTCGGAGGAGTCGTACCGCTCGGCCGCGGCGACGATTCCCTCCGCGGCGTCGCGGGCGTGGAGGAACTCCCGGGTCGCGGTGCCGGTGCCCCAGGCCACCACGCTCCGGTCGCCGCGCTCGCGGGCCTCGACGCACTTGCGGATCAGGGCCGGGATGACGTGCGACGTTCTCGGGTCGAAGCTGTCGCGGGGGCCGTAGAGGTTGACGGGGAAGAGCACCACCGAGTTCATCCCGTACTGCTGCCGGTAGGCCTGGCTCTGCACCAGCAGCATCTTCTTGGCGAGGCCGTAGGGGGCGTTGGTGGGCTCGGGGTAGCCGTTCCAGAGGTCCTCCTCGCGGAACGGCACCGGGGCGTTCCCGGGGTAGGCGCAGATGGTGGCGGTGGCCACCAGCTTCCGGAGGCCCACCCTGCGCCCCTCCTCCAGGAGCTGGGTGCCCATCATCAGGTTGTCGTGGAAGAAGCTCCCGGGGCTGTCGCGGTTGGCGCCGATGCCGCCGACCCGGGCCGCCAGGTGGACGAGCAGCGTGGGGCGCGCGTCCCGGTACAGGCGGCGCACCGCCTGGAGGTCGACGAGGTCGTAGTCGCGGGAGCGGGGGACGAACACCTCCGCGCAGCCGCGGCGGCGAAGCTCCTCCACCACGTACGAGCCCAGGAAGCCGGCTCCCCCGGTGACCACGACGCGCTCGGCGGCCCAGGAGAGCATCGGGCCGGAGGGTAGGGAGGGCGGACCGGGGAGTCAACCTCGGCCCGCCCGCCGGCCGCGCCGGCACCCGGCCGCGGGCGGCGCTCAGGCCTCGTAGACGAGCTGGCTCTGGCCCAGCGAGACCCTGTCGCCGTCGCGCAGCGTGGCCTCGCTCACCGGCTTGCCGTTGAGCCGGGTGCCGTTGGTGGACTCCATGTCCACCAGCACGTGCGAGTTGCCGGTGCGCACGATGCGCGCGTGCTGTCGGGAGACGTCGGAGTCGGGGAGCGGGACGCTGCAGCCGGCGTCTCGCCCCAGGGTGACGTCGTCGGTGCCGACGGCGAAGGCGCGCCCCACCAGCCGCTCGTCGGGGCAGGCGGTCACGCGCAGCACCGCGGCCGCGGGAGCGGGCGCGGCGGCGGCAGCCCGGACCACCACCTGCGTGGCGTCGTCGGGCGCGGCCGGGCGGGCCGGCTTCACCGGCCGGGC
The DNA here is from genome assembly GCA_016214955.1 of Deltaproteobacteria bacterium. Taxonomy (GTDB): domain Bacteria; phylum Myxococcota; class Myxococcia; order Myxococcales; family Anaeromyxobacteraceae; genus JACRMN01. Next base: position 27,365 of record JACRMN010000013.1, on the reverse strand, counting down.
AGGGCTCTTCCTGCGCTTCGGGGTCGTTCGCTTGGTGGCCATGGGGCCATCCTAGCGCCGCCGCGGCTCGCGGGGGGGCACGGCGAGGCGCACACACAGTCCGACACGGGGGCCGTCGGCCCCCTCACCCTGGCGCCCCGTGGTGCCAGGCGGCGCCTTCGCCTCCCTCGCGCCCCTCACCCTGCGCCCCGTGGAGAGCCAGGCGGCGCTTTCGCCCCCCTCACCCTGACCCTCTCCCCCCGCTGCGCTTCGCTCCGCGGGGGAGCCGCCCTACGGCCAGGGCCGGATGCTGACGAACAGCGCCTCGCCGCCCCGCTCGTCGGTGACCTGGTGGACGATGCGCTGGGTCTTGGAGATGGTGATCCGCGACTGGGTCTTGCGGGCCGGGACCTTCACCTGGATGGTGACCGTCTCCTCGTGCGCGGCCTCGAGCACGAGCTGCAGCGTCTCGCCGCCGGGGAGCGCGAGGTCGGCCTGCCTCTTGAAGGCCATGGCCCGCGTCTCCTCGGCCACCTGCTCCCAGCGCTGGTAGGCTGTCTTGCCGAGCTGGCCGGCCAGGTCGGCGAGGCGCGGGTCGAGCGCCGGCGGCCCCTGGCGCGAGCCCTTGAGGATGCGGACGCGCACCGGGATTGTCGGCTCGGCTGCCAGCGCCGCGGGGGCGAGGCACAGCGCCAGGAGCAGGGCCAGGGTGCGCATCGTCTTCTCCTACGTCCCTTCGTCGTCGGACGGGTCGCCCAGCATCACCACCGGGCCGTCGGCGTCCTGGAGCACCACCGTGGCCCGGCCGACCGCCGTCACCTCGACGTCGCCCGCCATCGGCGCCGGCTCGGAGCCAGCGCGCGAAAGGTACACGATGAGCCCGAGGGCGGCCAGCGTCGGCGTGAGCGCCGCTGTCGCAGCCACCAGCCGGTGACCCCTCAGCCAGCTGAGGAACCCGCGCACCCCCTGCGGCCGCTCCACCCGCGCCATCACCTGGTCCACGAACGGGGCGAAGTCCACGCGGGCCGCCTCGGCCAGGAGCGCCTCGGAGAGCGCCCCTCCCAGCGCCACGGCGTCGGCCAGCCGCGCCTGGCAGGCGTCGCAGCCCGCCAGGTGGTCGTGGAGCGCGGCCTCGTCGGCGGGCGGGAGCTCGCCCGGGCGGGCGCCGAGCATGGGCGCGAAGCGGGTGCAGGCCGCGCTCACGGCGCCTCTCCTTCCTCTTCCTCGCCGGCTCCGGCGCCGGGCGGAGCGACGCCGGCGTACTCCGCCAGCAGCACCTGCATCTTCTTGCGGGCGTGGAACAGCCGGCTCATCACCGTGCCCTTGTGGATGCCCAGCCGCTCGGCCAGCTCCTCGTAGGAGAGCCCCTCCACCTCGCGCAGCACCAGGATGGTCCGGTGCTTCTCGGGCAGCTGCCCGAGAGCCTCCTGGATCTTCCCCATCATCTCCCGGCGCACCGCGTTCTCGTGGGGGTTGGTGCCCAGGCCGGTGGCCAGGATCCCCTCGCCGCCGCCCGCCAGGTCGGCCTCGCGCACCTCGTCCACGTCGTCCTTCTGGGCGGCGCGCTCGCGCCGCACCGAGTCGATGGCCACGTGGGTGGTGATGCGCAGGAGCCAGGTGGAGAAGGAGGCCTCGCCCTGGAACTCGGGTAGGTGCTGGTGGGCCCGCACGAAGGCATCCTGGGACACGTCCCAGGCGAGATCCCTGTCCTTCACGATGCCCAGCGCCACGGCGTAGACCTTCCGTTGATGGCGGACGACCAGCGTCCGGAAGGCCGACGCCTCGCCGGCCTTGGCTTGCCGCACCAGCGAGAGGTCGTCGTCTTCCATCATGGCGGACGGGTGTGGGGGCGGGGAAATTCAGTGCACTGCACGTGTCCCGGCGGGGCTTTCTACCACGGTGCCCGGGCACCCGATCGCGGCCCGGGGCATCCAGGAGCGAATGGGCGGGTGCGCCGAGGCCCGCCGCGTTACTATCCTTTTTCGCGAAATCGCCCGGAATGACGCGGCCCCGGGACTGTTTTCCGATCGCTGGGAACTGCATGACCGAGGCCTACGCAGAGATCGCACGGGTCCTCGCCAGGGCCCGGCGGCGGGAGGGGAGGATCGTCCTCCTCTCCGGCCTCGCCTTCGGCCTGGCCGGGGTGCTCCTCTCGGGCCTCCTGGGCGCGCTGGCGCTGGCGCGCGGGTTCGGCCAGCCGGGCGCGGTGCGCTCCGCCGCCCTCGCCGGGATGGTGCTCGCGCTCCTCGGCGCCGCCGGCTGGGCCGCCTTCGCCCTCCTGCGCCGCGCGGCCTCGGAGGAGGCGGTGGCCCGCTCGCTGGGTCGCGCCGAGCCGGCGCTGCGCTCCGACCTGCTCTCGGCGGTCGAGCTCCGCCGCGACTACGCCGGCCTGGCCGCCGCCGGCTACAGCCTGCCGCTCGTCGACGCCCACATCGGCCTCACCGCCGGCCGCACCTCCGCCGTGGACCTGCGCCTCGCGCTCCCTTCGCGCCCCGCCGTGCGCGCCGGGCTCTTCCTGCTCGCCGCCGCCGCCGTCAACCTCCTGGCCCTGCCCCTCGCCGGCAAGGGCTTCGGCGCCGGCTGGGCGCGGCTCCTGGGGCTGGGGCCCGACCTGCCGGTGGTCCAGGCCGACCCCATCACCGGCGACGTCGAGCTCACCTTCCTCTACCCGGCCCACACCGGCCGCCCGCCCCGCACCGTCTCCGGCACCGGCGGCGAGATCACCGCGCCCCGCGGCACCGAGGTGCGGCTCCAGGCCAAGGCCGACAGGCCGGTGGAGGCGGCGGAGCTGCGCATCGAGCCGGCCGGGGGAGCCGCGGCGCCAGCGAGCCCGCAGGCTGGCAAGGAGGGGGCGCCGCCGCCGGGCCCGCGCCTCCTGGCCCTGCAGGTGAAGGACGGCCGCCAGCTCTCCGCCGCGCTGGTGGTGGACGAGCCGGGCAGCTACCGCTTCCGCTTCAAGAAGGGCAAGCGGCTGGTGGCCGAGGGGCCGCCCATCCCCATCGCCGTCGAGCCCGACGCCTTCCCCGAGGTGCGCATCACCTTCCCCGGCCCCGACGTCGAGGTGGACGCCGGCGCCCGGCCGCGCATCGACTGGACCGCCTCCGACGACCACGGCCTCTCGGCGCTGACGCTGGTGCTGAAGCCGGCCGCCGGGCAGGAGGAGCGCCGCCCGCTGCGCCGCTTCGAGAGCGCCCGGCGCGAGTCGGGCTCCTTCGACCTCGACCTGCCGGCGCTGCGCCTGGCCGAGGGGGAGCGGCTGCTCTACTGGCTGGAGGTGGAGGACAACGACGCCGTCTCCGGCCCCAAGCGCGGCGCGTCAGCAACGCAGGTGATCCGCATCTACAGCGAGGCCGAGCACCGCCAGAGGCTCATGGAGAAGGCCCAGGCGCTCTGGGAGCAGATGGTGCGGCTGCTCGGCGATCGGCTCGAGGCGCTGGAGGGCGTGCTGGTGATGTCGCGGGACAAGCTGGCCCAGGGCCAGGCGCTCGACGGCCGGACCCGCGCCCTGCACGAGGGGCTGCGCGAGACCGCCGCCGCCCTGCGCAAGGACAAGGCGGCCCCGCGCTCCATCCCCGACGCCCTGCTCACCGCCGCCGCCGGCATCCGCGCCGCCGAGCAGCCGCTCAGCATCGACCGCGCCACCGCGGTGCGGCTCCTCTCCAGCATCGGCCAGCAGGAGGGCTTCTGGCGGCGCCTCCAGGGCCAGGACCAGGCGCTCGACAGGGAGCTGGAGAAGGACGTGCTCTACCTGGAGCAGCTCCTCGACAGGGAGCGGGCCCAGGACCTGGTGCGGCTCGCCAAGGAGCTGCAGGCCCGCCGCCGCGACCTGGCCTCGCTCCTCGACAGGTACAGGCAGGCGCCCAGCGACGAGGCGCGCCGCCAGCTCCTCGCCGAGATCGGCCGCATGAAGCAGCGCATGCGCGAGCTGGCCTCGCGGATGGCCGAGCTCGCCAAGGGCATCAACGACGAGCACATGAACATGGAGGCGCTGGCGGAGATGTCGCGCCAGCAAGACGCCCTCTCCGGCCTGGACCAGGTGGAGGAGATGCTGCAGAAGGGCGACCTGGAGGGCGCCATGAAGGCCCTCGACGCCCTGGGCAGCGAGATGCAGGAGATGGTGGCGCGCCTGGAGCGCACCGCCGGCCGGCCGGGGGAGAAGAACCGCGAGCTGGTGAAGGAGATGCGGGAGTTCGAGCAGAAGGTGCGCGAGGTGGAGAAGCAGCAGGAGCAGGTGGCCGGCGAGACCGAGCAGGTGCGCCAGGAGTACCGCAAGCGGCTCGCCGAGGAGCTGAAGCGCATGGGCGAGCAGGCCGGGCGGCTCCAGAAGCTCACCCGCGAGGCCCAGGCCGAGCTGCAGAAGGCCCGGGACGGCCTCTCGCCCCGCGGCGAGGAGGAGTGGAACCGCTCCCGCGAGGCCCTCTCCGACCTGGAGAAGGCGCTCGCCGCCAGGGACTTCGACGCCGCGCTGGAGTCGGCCCGCAAGGCGGTGCCCTCGGTGCAGCGGCTCGGCGGCGCCCTGGAGGACGACGCCATGCTGGCCGAGCGCTTCGGCAACGCCCCGGGGCAGAAGGGGCCGATGGTGCTGCGCGAGGCGGCCCAGCACGCCCAGAAGGCGGCGCAGCCGGCGCGCAAGGTGAAGGACGAGCTGGAGAAGCTCTTCCCCGACCCGCAGAGCGTGCTCGGCAAGGGCGACCAGCAGAGGCTGGAGCAGCTCGGCAAGCGCCAGGGGGAGCTGGAGCGGCAGGCCGGCGGGCTGCGCCAGAAGCTGCAGCAGCTTGCCGAGAAGGCGCCGGTGTTCCCGCCGGGCTCGCAGGCCATGCTGGGCGAGGCCCAGGGCCACATGGGCGAGGCGGCCGGCGACCTGGCCCGCCGGAACCCGCAGAAGGGGCACGGCCGCCAGAAGCAGGCGCTCGACGCGCTGGGCCGCTTCCGCAAGGGGCTGGAGGAGATGGCCAAGAACGCCCGCGGCGGCTCGGGCCAGGAGGGCGACGGGTTCCCCATGCCGTTCGCCATGGGCGGCGGCGAGGCGCAGGGGGGCGAGGAGGGCGAGCTCTCGCGCGAGAAGGTCGAGATCCCGGGCGCCGAGGCCTACAAGGTGCCGGAGGAGTTCCGCAGGGACATCCTCGAGGCCATGAAGCAGGGGGCGCCCGAGCCCTACCGCCCCGAGCTGCAGCGCTACTACCAGGAGCTGGTCAAGTGACGACCCGCCTCGCCTTCCTCGCTGCCGCCCTGGCGCTGGCCGCGCCGGCCGCGGCCCAGGTGCAGGGCGCCGCCGAGCGGGCGCCGGGCCACGCCGATCCGGTGCTGCGCCAGGCGGCGGCGGCGCTGGCCGACGAGGACCTGGCCACCGCCCGCAAGGAGCTGGAGCCGGAGCTGCAGAGGCGGCCCGACGACCCGCTGGTGCAGGCGCTGGGCGGCGTGCTGCGCTTCCACGAGCAGCGCTACGCCGAGGCGGCCGAGCTGCTCTCCCGCTCCGGCGTGCCCTCGGGGGGCGGGCTCGACTACCTGGCGCTGGCGAAGGCGGCGCTGGAGATCACCCGCGATCACCAGAAGGCCGAGAGCGAGCACTTCCGCGTCTCCTACCCGCCGGGCAAGGACGAGGTGCTGGTGCCCTACCTGCTGGAGGCGCTCGAGGCCCAGCGCGCGGCGCTGCAGGCCGACCTGGGCTGGGTGCCGCCGGAGAAGGTGACCATCGAGATCCTCACCGGCACCCGCCAGCTCGCCCGGCTCTCCACCCTCACCGAGGAGGAGATCCGCACCAGCGGCACCATCGCCCTCTGCAAGTTCGACAAGCTGATGATCGTCTCGCCCAAGGCCCTGGCCCGCGGCTACGACTGGCTCGACACCGCCGCTCACGAGTACACCCACCACGTGGTCACCCAGCGCACCCGGAACAACACGCCCATCTGGCTGCACGAGGGCATCGCCAAGTGGTCGGAGAGCCGCTGGCGCGGCGCCGGCGGCGACAGCCTCTCGCCCTACGCCGGCGCCCTCCTCAAGAAGGCGCTGCAGAGGGGGAAGCTTGTCACCTTCGCCGAGATGCACCCCTCGATGGCCAAGCTGCCCTCCCAGGAGGCGGCGGCGCTGGCCTTCGCCGAGGTGATGCTGGCGGTCGAGTACCTGCAGAAGAAGGGCGGGCCGCCGCTCCTCTCGCGCATCCTGGAGAGGGTGGCCGGCGCCATCCCGGTGGAAAGGGCCGTCCCCGAGGCCATGGGACTCGCCGACTTCGACGCCTTCGAGGCCGAGTGGAGGCGCTACCTGGCGGTGCGCCCCCTGCCGGCCGGCGGCGACGTGGCCCTGCGCCAGCTCCAGTTCCTCGACGACGAGCGGCACAAGCCCACCGCCCACGCCGAGTGGGCCGAGATCCCCGACGAGAAGGCCCGCGGCTTCGCCCGGCTCGGCGAGATCATGCGCGAGCGCGGCAAGTGGTCGGCGGCCCGCATCGAGTATGGCAAGGCCATGCGCCGGGTGGGGCCGCGCCACGGCGTCCTCACCGCCAAGTACGCGCTGGCGGCCCTGCAGTCGGGCCACGAGGCCGAGGCCGAGGCGGCGCTCGCCGAGGCGGTGAAGACCAACCCGCACCACCCGGCGCTGCAGGTGAACCTGGGGCGCATCAAGGTGAAGAAGAAGGACTGGAGCGGCGCCCGCGAGGCCTTCCTGCTCGCCAACCGCATCGACCCCTTCGACCCCGAGATCCACGCCGGCCTGGCGGCCGCGGCCGAGGCCACCGGCGACGCCACCCTGGCGGCACGGGAGCAGCGCTTCGCCCGGCTGCTCCTGGCCCGCCCCGAGCGCAGCCCCTCGCTCGGACCCGCCGCCGCCGGCGTCGGCCCCCACGGCGCCCGGGCGCCGGGCACCTCCCCCCACGGCGGCGCCCCCGCCGGCAACCCGCACGGCAAGTGAACGGAAACGGAGACCCGATGGAGAGCACCGCCACCGCAGCGCCGCCCGAAGCCGACCTGGACGCCGTCCGCCGCCTCGCCGAGGCCCGCCGGCGCGTGGTCGGCGAGATCGAGAAGCGCATCGTCGGCCAGCGCGAGGTGGTGGACCACCTGCTCATCGCGCTCTTCGCCCGCGGCCACTGCCTCTTCGTGGGCGTGCCGGGCCTGGCCAAGACCCTGCTCATCTCCACCGTGGCCGAGGTGCTGCACCTCTCCTTCAACCGCATCCAGTTCACCCCGGACCTGATGCCCTCCGACATCACCGGCACCGACGTGCTGGAGGAGGACCACACCACCGGCAAGCGGGCCTTCCGCTTCGTCCCCGGCCCCATCTTCGCCAACCTGCTGCTGGCCGACGAGGTGAACCGCACCCCGCCCAAGACCCAGGCGGCCCTCCTGCAGGCCATGCAGGAGCAGCGGGTCACCGCCGGCGGCCGCACCTACCCCTTGCCGCCGCCCTTCCAGGTATTCGCCACCCAGAACCCCATCGAGCAGGAGGGCACCTATCCCCTGCCCGAGGCCCAGCTCGACCGGTTCATGTTCTACGTCTCGGTCCACTACCCCACGCCGGAGGAGGAGGTGGAGATCGTCCGCACCACCACCACCGGCGCGCGCCAGCCGCTCACCCGGCTGCTCTCGGCCCAGGAGATCACCGAGCTGCAGGACCTGGTGCTCCGGGTGCCGGCCGCCGACCACGTGGTGCGCCACGCGGTGGAGCTGGTGCGGCTCACCCGGCCCAGGGAGCCGGGCGCGCCCGCCTTCGTGAAGGAGCTGGTGGAGTGGGGCGCCGGGCCGCGCGCCTCGCAGCACCTGGTGCTGGCGGCCAAGGCCCGCGCCATCCTCGACGGCCGCATGGCCGCCTCGGTGGAGGACGTGCGGGCGCTTGCCCGGCCGGTGCTGGTGCACCGCGTGCTCACCAACTTCCGCGCCGAGTCGGACGGGGTGACGAGCGAGCAGATCGTCACCCGGCTGCTGGAGCAGGTGAAGGGGTGACCGCCACGCCGCTGCTCTCGCCGGAGCTGGTGGCGCGCCTCGCCACGCTCAAGCTGCGGGCGCGCGCCGTGGCCGAGGGCGTGCTCACCGGGCTGCACCGCTCGCCCCACCACGGCCAGTCCATCGAGTTCGCCGAGCACAAGGAGTACGCGCCCGGCGACGAGGTGCGCCACATCGACTGGAAGGCCTGGGGCAAGACCGACAAGTACTACGTGAAGAGGTACGAGCAGGAGACCAACCTGCGGGCCTGGATGGTGGTGGACGCCTCCGGCTCCATGGGCTACCGCGGCCCGGGCGCCGCCCTGTCCAAGCTGGAGTACGGGAGCACGCTGGCGGCCGCGCTCGCCTACCTGCTGGTGCGGCAGCAGGACGCCGCCGGCCTGGTTGCGGTGGGGCCGGGCGTGGTGCGCTCGGTGGCGCCGCGGGCCGCCGCCTCGCACCTGGGCGCGCTGGTGGACACGCTGGAGGCGCTCCGGCCCGAGGGGGCCACGCGCCTCTCGGCGGCGGTGGACCACGTCGTCGAGGTGGCGCCGCGCCGCGCCCAGGTGCTCTTCTTCACCGACCTCTTCGACGCCGACCCGGAGATCCTCCGGCGCGTGGCCCAGCTCCGCCGGCGCAAGCACGAGGTGACCCTCTTCCACCTGCTCGACCCGGCCGAGCTCGACTTCCCCTTCGAGGACCCGGCCCTCTTCCTCTCGCTGGAGGACGACCGCCAGCTCGAGGCCCACGGCCGCGAGGTGAAGAAGGGCTACCTGGAGGTGCTGGGTCGCTGGCTGGAGACGGTGCGCCGCCAGGCCGCCGAGGCCGACCTCGACTACGTGCTCTGCCGCACCGACAGGCCCCTCGACGAGGTGCTGCTGCCCTTCCTGGCGCGGCGGGAGCGGCGGGCGGCGTGAGCCTGGGCTTCCTCCACCCGCTCCTGCTCTGGGGCCTGGCCGCGGCCGCCCTGCCGCTCCTCGTCCACCTCTTCTTCCGCCGCCGGCCGCGCCCCACCCCGTTTCCGGCCCTCGACTTCCTCTTCCAGGCCCGGCGCGAGAACCAGCGCCGGCTGCGGCTCAGGAAGCTGCTGCTCTTCCTGGCCCGCACCTTCCTGCTGGCGGCGGTGGCCCTGGCCATCGCCCGGCCGGAGCTGCTGCGCCCGCAGGAAGCGGCTGCCGCGGCGCGCGGCCCGGCGGCCACCGCCATCGTCCTCGACGCCTCGGCCTCGATGACCTACCGGCTCGGCGGGCGGAGCCTCTTCGAGCGGGCCCGCCAGGATGCCCTCCAGGCCCTGGCCTCGCTGGGCAACGACGAGCCGGCCACCGCCCTGGTGTGCGGCGGGGGCGAGGCGCCGCGGGCCGAGCCGGCCGGCTTCGACAAGGCGGCGGTGCGCCGCGTGCTGGAGGAGGCCGAGCCCACCGCCCTCCACGCCGACATGAGCGGCTGCGCCGCGGCCGCGGCCCGGGCCCTCTCCGAGTCGGCCTCGGCCTCGATGCTCTCGCAGCGGCTGGTGCTGGCCACCGACCTCACCGCCTCGGCCTGGCGGCTCGACGCCGCGGCGCCGCTGGTGCAGACGCCGCGCGGCGCCGTGCGCCCCGAGGTGACGCTGCTCGACGCCGCCCGCGGCGAGCCGCTCCCCGACCTCGGCGTCGCCGACCTCTCGGTCGAGCCCGACCCCGCCGCCGGGCCGCGCGGCTTCCGGGTCACGGTGGCGGTGGCCAACCGCGGCCGCGCCGCCGCCGAGGACGTCCCGCTCCAGCTCCGCACCGGCCTGGCGCCGGCAGGCCCGGTGGCGCTGCGGGCCTTCGTCACCGTGCCGCCCGGCGGCGTGGTGAAGAAGCAGCTCTCCCTGACGCTGCCCGCCGGCGGCACCACCGGCCTCACCGTCTCCCTGCCCGGCGACGCCCTGGAGTACGACGACGCCCGCGCCCTGGTGGTGGACGTGCCCCGCGAGGTGCGGGCGCTCCTCGTGGACGGCGCCGCCAGCCCGGTGAAGCACCGCGACGCCGCCTTCTTCGCCGAGGCGGCGCTGGCCTCGCCCGCCTCGCCGGTGCGCCCCACGGTGGTGGACGGCGAGTCGCTCTCCCGCACCCGCTTCGCCGACCACGACGTGGTGCTGCTCCTCAACGTCCGCTCGCTGGGCCCCAAGGCCGAGGAGCTGCGCACCTTCGTGGAGAAGGGCGGCGGCCTCTTCGTGGCCATGGGCGACCAGGTCGATCCCGACACCTACGCGGAGCAGCTCGGCGGTCTCCTGCCGCGCCCGCTGCACGTGGTGAAGACAGCCGCCGAGAAGGGGCAGCCGGGCGCCGCCGAGCGGGCGGCCCGCTTCGCCACCCTGGACCAGGCCCACCCGGCCCTCTCCCTCTTCGCCGGCGCCGCCGCCGAGGGCATCACCGGGGCCCGCACCTACCGCTACATGCTGCTGCGGCCGGCGCGGAAGGGGGAGGGAGACCAGGTGCTCATGGCCTTCGACGACGGCTCGCCCGCGCTGGTGGCGGCGCGCCGCGGCGCCGGCCGGGTGCTGCTCTACACCTCCACCGCCGACCGCGAGTGGTCCGACTGGCCCATCCGCACCAGCTTCCTCCCCGCCCTGCAGCGCTTCGTCTCCTGGCTGGCCGGCTCGCTGGAGGAGCGGCGCACCACCTCGGTGCCGGTGGGCGTGCCCCGGGCCCTGGGCGCCCCCGAGGGGAAGAAGGTGGTGGCGGTCGTCGGGCCCGACGGCAAGGAGCGGCGGCCCGGGAGCCTGGCCGGTGCAGGCCCCGGTGGCGCGGCGGAGGTCACGCCCGACAGGCCCGGGCTCTGGCAGGTGAAGGTGGCCGAGGGCGGGCAGGAGCGGCTCGACCCCTCCCTGGCCTTCGCCGCCGTGCCCGACGCCCGCGAGGCCGACACCAGCCGGCTCGAGCCCTCCGAGCTCACCGCCTGGTTCGGCGGCCAGGGCCACGCCCACGTGGCCGCCGACGCCGCGCCCCGCAGCGAGCGGCCCACGCCGCTCTGGTCGCTCCTGCTCCTCGCGGCGGTGGTTCTGTTCCTGGCCGAGGGGCTGCTGCTCGCCTGAGCGTCTCCGCCGGGGCTGCGCTAGATTCGCTCCATGTCCGCGCTCGACGCCGCCTGCGCCAGCCTCTTCACCGTGGGTTTCCATGGGGCCGCGCCCTCGCCCGAGGTGCGCGAGCTCGTGCGCCGCGGCGTGGGCGGCGTCATCCTCTTCGCCCGCAACGTCGAGTCGGCGGCCCAGGTGGCGGGGCTCACCGGCGCGCTGAAGCGCGAGGCCGGGCGGCCGCTCCTCCTCTCGGTGGACCAGGAGGGCGGGCGGGTGATGCGGCTGCGGGAGCGGCACGGCTTCACCGAGCTGCCGGCCATGCGGGCCCTGGGGGCGCGCGGCGACGAGGCGCTGGCGCGCCAGGCCGGGGCGCTGCTGGGGCGCGAGCTCCGCGCCGTGGGCATCGACCTCGACTACGCGCCGGTGGTCGACGTGGACACCAACCCCGAGAACCCGGTCATCGGCGACCGGGCCTTCTCCGCCGACCCGGCGGTGGTGGGCCGCCTCGGCGCGGCGCTGGCGCAGGGGCTCCAGTCGCAGGGGGTCGCCGCCTGCGCCAAGCACTTCCCCGGCCACGGCGACACCAGCCAGGACTCCCACCGCGACCTTCCCAGGCTGACCCATGAGCTGCCCAGGCTGCGGTCGGTGGAGCTGCCGCCCTTCGCGGCGCTGGCCCGCGCCGGGGTGGCCTCGGTGATGACCGCCCACGTGGTCTTCTCGGCGCTCGACCGCGACCGGCCCGCCACCATGAGCCCCGCGGTGCTGCGGCTCCTGCGGGAGGAGTGCGGCTTCCACGGGCCGGTCATCTCCGACGACCTGGAGATGAAGGCGGTGGCCGAGCACTTTCCCCTGGCCGAGGCGGTGGTGGCCTCGGTGAACGCCGGCGTGGACGTGATCCTCGTCTGCCACCGGCCCGGGGTGCAGCACGCCGCCATCGACGCCCTGCGCGCCGCGGTGGAGCGCGGCCACATCTCGCGGGAGCGGCTCCAGGAGGCGCAGGCGCGGGCCGCCGTGCTTCGGCGCTGGGCCGGCCCGCCGCCCGACGCGGACGCGCTGGCCGGGGTGCTGCGGACGCCGGAGCACCTGGCGCTGGCGGCGCGCCTCCCGGCCGACGGGCCGGGACAGGACCCCACCGCGCGGCACGTGTAGCCGCGCGCGGCGCCGGGCGCTAGCCGCGCTCCAGGATCTGCAGGGCCACCAGCGACCAGAGGAAGGCCAGGGCCTCCGGCTCCGTCCGGCCCGACATCTTCACCAGGTCGGCCACGGTGCGCTGGCCGTTCACCTGGGGCATGAGCTGCGCCTCCCAGATCTCCAGCACCACCTCGTGGAGGCCGTAGGCCGGCTGCTGGGTGGGGAGGAGCCTGTCGGTGGGGCGCAGGAGCCGCGCCAGCCGCTCGGGCTTGTAGAGCTTCTTCACCCCGCGGACGATGAGGTTGGCGGGGTGAACCTCGATGTGGGTGGCGCCGCGCGGCGCCCGGTTGCCCGAGGAGAGCCGGTAGCGCCCCTCCTCCCAGGCGAACAGGGAGTAGATGATGGCCTTCACCTGCTGTGCCAGGTAGTAGATCTTCTCCTGCTCCTGCAGGTAGCCGAGCTCCTCGAAGGTGTCGCCCACCAGCGTGCCCGGCCGCTCCATGGCCACCGCGGCGTCGAGCTGCGACTGGCTGATCTTGCCGACGCGGTGCAGGAAGGGGCCGAAGCGATCGGCCAGCAGGTTGGAGCTGGCGAACACCGGCCGCCCCTTCTCGAAGTAGACGACCTTGCGGACCTTGCCCTTCTGCAGCACCAGCTCGCCGTCCTGCTGCGCCAGCCAGAAGGCGGTGATGAGTTCGGGGAAGTTGTCGCGCAGCTCCCCCACCGGCGGGGCCTGGCTGGCGCCGCGCGCCGCGGTCTCGGGCTCGCGGGGGCGGGCCACCGGCGGCGGGGTGTTGGCCGGCGGCTCCACCGCCACCGCCTGCAGCGGCTGGCCGCGGATGATGGCCTGGACGTGGCCGCCCTCCACCACCTCCACCCGGCCGGTGAGCTCCATGGGATCGACCCGCTCCTCGGCCTCGACCGCCACGTCGAGCTCGAAGTCCACCGGCTCCTCGCGGGTGGGAGCTGGCGGCGCGGAAGTGGCCTCGGGCGCGGGCAGCATGGTGCGGAGCATGTCCACCAGCCTCTTGGCGTCGAAGGGTTTCTCGAAGTAGGCGGCGGCGCCGTGCTGGGTCTTGGCCTCGGTGGCCGCCTTCCCGCCCTTGAAGATGCCGGTCATGAAGACGAAGGGCACGCCCACCTTGCGCAGGGCGGCGCCCACGTCGTAGCCCATCATGTCGGGCAGGAGCACGTCGACCACCGCGGCGTCGGGCGGCTCGGCGGCGATCTTGTCCAGGGCGGCGCGGCCCCGCAGCGCCAGCACCGGCACGAACCCCTCCGCCTCCAGCATCCGGGCGAGGAGCGCGACGAGCACCTGGTTGTCGTCGACGAGCAGGATCCGCTGGGCAGCCACGAGGCGGCCACGATACCGGGCGACCGGGCGGCGATCAAACCCTTCATGCCGCGGTGCGCGAGCCCTCGGCCTGCGCCAGCGCGGCCAGGCGGCGGCGGCGGCCCGGCCCCGCGGCCAGGTGGCCGGCGGCCACCGCCAGGCACGTCACCAGGCAGCCGGAGAAGAGCGCCCGGGCGCCGAGCCGGTCGAGCACCGACGCCCCCAGGACGGGCGACACCAGCATGGCCACGCCCCACACCACGGAGTACAGCCCCTGGTAGCGGCCGCGCAGGTGGGCTGGCGCCAGCGCCGCCACCAGGGTGGCCACGGTGGGGAAGGCCAGGATCTCCCCCAGCGACCAGAGCAGCGTGGCGCCGGCGAACTGCCAGGCCGAGGCGCAGAGCCCGTAGGCGCCGACGCCAATCCCCACCAGCGCCGAGGCCACCGCCAGCACCGGCCCGGCGTCGAGGCCTCGCAGCCAGCGCGCCGCCAGGGGCTGCAGCAGCGCGATGGCGACCCCGTTCACGGCCAGTACGCGTCCATAGACGGCTGGGCCCAGCCCGAGCTGCGACATGTGGACCGGGAGCGCCACCATGAACTGCAGGAAGGGGACGAGGAAGAGGAGCTGCAGGCCGAGCAGGAGCAGCAGCCAGCGGTCGGCCAGCACCTCGCGGTAGCCGCCCGGCGTCGCTCCGCCCGCCGGCGCCGCCGGACGCGTCTCGGGCACCTGCCACCAGACGAGGAGCGCGAAGACCAGCGTGGTGGCGGCGTCGAAGAGGAAGAGGAGGCCGAAGCCCCGGGCGGCGAGCAGCCCGCCTCCCGCGGCGGAGAGCGACATGCCGAGGTTGGCCACCCAGTACAGCAGGCCGAAGGCGCGGGTGCGCCCCTCGGGCGGGACGAGGTCGACGACGGCGGCGCTGGAGGCCGGCCGGTAGGCCGAGGCGACGAGCCCCAGGAGGCCCACCGCCGCGGCCAGGGCCGCAGGCTGGTGCAGTGCCGGCAGGACGGCGGTGGCCGCCGCGCCGCCGAACAGCGAGACGAGGATGGTGGGCCGGCGGCCGAACCGATCGGCCGTCAGGCCGGCGAGCGGCCCGGAGACCAGCAGCCCGCCGCCGAAGAGCCCCACCACCAGCCCCGCCTCCTCGGTGCGGAAGCCCCGCGCGGTGAGGAACAGGGCCAGGAAGGGGAGGACGAAGCTGGCCGAGGAGTTCACCGCCTGGCCGGCGAAGAGCCACCAGTAGGGGGCGGGGAGCTGACCGGCGCCGGCGGACACCGGGGGATGATACCCGCGGTGCGGGGGGCGGACGAGCGGGTCCCAGAACGAAGACGGCCGCCCCGGTGAGGGGCGGCCGCCTCCTGCCTCGGCCACCGGCGGGGCCGCGGCGTCCTCGCAGTCTACATGTCGAAGTAGAGGGCGAACTCCAGCGGCGAGGGGCGCATCCGGACCGGGGTGACTTCCTTGTCGTACTTGTACTGGATCCAGGTCTCGATGACGTCCTCGGTGAACACGTCGCCCTTCAGCAGGAAGGCGTGGTCCTTGCGGAGGCACTCCAGCGCCTCGTCGAGCGAGCCGGGCATCTTGGGGATGTCCTTCAGCTCCTCCGGGCTCATGCCGTAGATGTCCTTGTCGAGCGGCTGGCCGGGGTTGATCTTGTTCTCGATGCCGTCGAGGCCGGCCATGAGCTGGGCGGCGAAGGCGATGTAGCCGTTGCAGGACGGGTCGGGGGTGCGGAACTCGATGCGCTTCGCCTTGGGGCTGGGCGAGTACATGGGGATGCGGATCGAGGCCGAGCGGTTGCGGGCCGAGTAGGCGAGGTTGATGGGCGCCTCGAAGCCAGGCACCAGCCGCTTGTAGCTGTTGGTGGACGGGTTGCAGAGGGCGGCCAGGGCCGGGCCGTGCTTGAGGATGCCGCCGATGTACCACATGGCCAGGTCCGACAGGCCCGCGTAGCCGTCGCCGGCGAAGAGCGGCTTGCCGTTCTTCCAGATGGACTGGTGGGTGTGCATGCCGGAGCCGTTGTCGCCGTAGAGCGGCTTGGGCATGAAGGTCACGGTCTTGCCGTGCCGGCGGGCCACGTTCTTGATGCAGTACTTGAACCACTGGAGCTGGTCGGCCATGCGCACCAGCGAGTCGAAGCGGATGTCGATCTCGGCCTGGCCGGCGGTGGCGACCTCGTGGTGCTGCCGCTCGATCTTGATGCCCACCCCCTCCATCACCCGGCACATCTCGGTGCGGAGGTCCTGCTGGCTGTCGGTGGGGCCGACCGGGAAGTAGCCCTCCTTGTAGCGGGGCTTGTAGCCCAGGTTGCCGCCGGCCTCCTCGCGGCCGGTGTTCCACTGGCCCTCGACCGAGTCCACCTTGTAGAAGGCGTGGTTCACGCCGGCGTCGTAGCGGACCTCGTCGAAGATGAAGAACTCCGGCTCCGGGCCGAAGAAGGCGGTGTCGCCGATGCCGGTCGACTTCAGGTACTTCTCGGCCTTCTTGGCGATGTTGCGCGGGTCGCGGCTGTACGGCTCCTTGGTGATCGGGTCGGTGATGTCGCAGATGAGCGACAGCGTCGGCTCGGCCATGAAGGGATCGATGACCGCGGTGGAGGCATCCGGGACCACCAGCATGTCCGAGGCGTTGATCGCCTGCCAGCCGCGGATCGAGGAGCCGTCGAAGCCGAGGCCCTCCTCGAAGATGTCCTCGGTGAGCTCGTCGAGCGGGATCGAGAAGTGCTGCCAGATCCCGATGAAGTCCATGAACTTCAGGTCCACGTAGGTGGCCTTCTTCTCCCTGGCCAGCTCGAGCACCTGCTTCGGGGTGGTGGTCGCCATCGTTCTTTCCTGTCTCCGTGGGTGGTGCGGGGGCGTTAGTCGGCCGCCTGCATAGCATGCTGCATGCCGGGCAGGAACCCCGGATCCGCCGCGGATCCTGAAGGAAATTCGCGTGCGCTGCCTACGACCCAGGCAGGGTGATGCCCGAAATCAGGGCACCTGCTCCGGGCCCGAGCCGGGGCCGCGCGCGGGGGGCGCGGCTGGCCACGGTGGCCGCGCCAGCCCAACTGGGGCCTGGTCGCCCTGGAAGCCGTTTTCTTTCAGGGTTTCGCGCGGAACGGTACTTTTTCGGGCGGCCCGTACCGAAGGGTGGCCCACCCGGAATGGTCCCGGTGTCATCGGGACAAGGAGCCTGTCTTGGAGGAGAGCCGATCGCGTGCCGCAGCGCTTTACAGAGAATACGGCCCGCTGGTCTACCGCCGATGCCTGCGCCTCCTCCGCGACCCGGAGGCGGCCAAGGATGCAACGCAGGAAGTGTTCATGAAGCTGGTGCGCGACATGGAGCGGCTTTCGGATCGCGAGACGGTACTGCCCTGGCTCTACCGGGTGGCCATGAACCACTGCCTCAACCTGCGCCGCAACTCCACCCGCCGCGGCGAGGACACCGCCAAGACGGAGCTCGAGATCCCCGACGGGCCGGCCCGCGAGAGCTACCCCGACCGCCACCTGGTGCAGCAGGTGCTTGGGAAGTTCGACGAGACCACGCAGACGGTGGCCGTCGGCGTGCTCGTCGACGGGCTGGAGCACGAGGAGGTGGCCGAGATGCTCGGCGTCTCGCGCCGCACCGTGGCCCGCAAGCTCGACAGGTTCCTCGAGAACGCCAGGAAGATGATCATCAGGAGCGAGACATGAACGCCACCCACCCGTCCGAGCTGGCCCTGGAGCGCCACCTCCTCGACCCCGCGGCCTCGGCCGTGAAGAGCCACGTGGAGAGCTGCCAGCGGTGCGGCACCCGGCTCGCCGAGATGAAGCGCCAGGGCGAGGAGTTCCTGCAGTTCGTCTTCCCGGCGACGGTGGAGAAGGTGGAGCAGGCCGCCGAGAAGGGCGCCCGCCGCTTCTCCTGGATCCCGCTCTTCGCCCCCGTCTCCGCGGTGGCCGCAGCCGCCGCCCTGTTCCTGCTGGTGCAGCCCGCCTCCGACGGCTTCCCCGCCGACTACGACGGCATCAAGGGGCGCGGCGGCCTGGGCCTCTCGGTCTTCGTGAACCGCGCCACCGGCGTCCACTGCGCCAGCGAGGGGGAGCCGGTCTCGGCCTCGGAGCAGATCCGCTTCCGCGTGGACCTGACGCGCAAGCCCTGCCACCTGTGGATCGTGTCGGTGGACGCCTCCGGGCAGGTCTCGCGCCTCTTCCCCACCACCGGCGACGGCGGCGTGCTGGTGGCCACGCAGTACGAGATCCCGGGCGGCGCGGTGCTCGACGGCAAGCCCGGTCCCGAGCGGGTCTACGCCATCTGCACGCCCCAGCCCACCTACTACGCGGCGCTGGAGCGCGCGGTGCAGGCGGCCACCGCGCGGGGCGAGCCGGCGGTGCGCTCCGTCCGGGAGATCCTCGGCCTGCCCGAGGGGACCGCCCAGGCGAGCGTGCTCCTCGAAAAGCGCTAAGCTTCCAGGCCACGCTGCCCCGCGGAGAAGTCCATGCGGTCCCTCGCGCTGCTCCTCGCCCTCGCCCTGCCCGCGGCCGCCCAGGCGGCCAGCCGGTTCGCGGTGGTGCTGGGCAACAACATCGGCGGCGCCGGCCGCGCCCGGCTCCAGTTCGCCGAGAAGGACGCCGAGCGCTTCCAGCGCGCGCTGGCGGAGCTGGGCGACTTCACCGAGGACAACGTGCTGGTGCTCCGGGGCGGCAAGCCGGCCGACTTCCGGGCGGCCATGGCCCGCATCGAGCGGAGCGTCGAGAAGGCGCGGGCCACCGGGGAGCGGGCGCTGCTGGTGGTCTACTACTCGGGCCACGCCGGGGCCGGCGGCCTGGAGCTGGGCACCGACATCGTCTCCTACGACGAGCTCAAGGAGCTGGTGGGCAAGAGCGTCGCCGAGGCCAAGGTGGTCATCGTCGACGCCTGCGAGGCGGGCAACCTCACCCAGGTGAAGGGGGCCAAGCCCTCCGAGACGGTCAACTTCCCCCTGCCCAAGGACGAGGTGAAAGGCACCGCCTTCATTGCCTCCACGGCGGTGGGCGAGTCGGCCCAGGAATCGGTGATCCTGGGCGGCAGCTTCTTCACCCACCACCTCGAGGTTGGCCTGCGCGGCGCCGCAGACGCCGACGGCGACGGGCTCGTGACGCTGGCCGAGGCCTTCCGCTACACCTCCTCGGCCACCGTGGCCGCCACCAGCGCCACCCACGTCGGGCCGCAGCACCCCACCTACGACTTCCGCATGGCGGGCCGCGGCGACGTGGTGCTGGCCGACCTGCGCCGCGCCGAGGCCAGGCTCCTCGTCCCGGTCGACCCGGGCACGCTCTACGTGCTCAAGGGGCCGCGCGGCCTGGTGGCCGAGGTGCCGGCGGGCCAGAGCCAGCTCTCGCTGGGGCTGCCGGCCGGGCCCTACGCCATCGAGCGCCGCTCGCCCGAGGGCCGGGCCACGGGCTCGCTGGCCCTGGCGCGCGGCGAGGTGCGCACGCTCCCGCGGCTGGAGCCGACCCGCTACGCCATGGCGCGCGCCAAGGGCGGCCCCATGGACACCGAGTGGTTCCTGTCCGGCGGCGTCCAGCTCGTCGGGCTGCCGGGAGGCAGCGTGGCCCCGTCCTTCGGCGGCGGCGTGCGCCACGAGCTCGGGCCTCTGGGGCTCCTCCTCCGCATGGACTACGCCTTCGCCGACGTCACCGACGGCTCGGGCGGCCTCTCGCGCAGCTACTCCTTCACCCGCGTGGGCGCCTCGGCCTCGGCGCTCTACCCGCTCTCCGGCACCCGCCAGCTCCTCGAGGGCGGCCTCACCGTGGGCGGCGGCTGGAACACCCAGGCCTGGCGCGACGGCCGCCACTTCGAGACCGCCGACCTGCTCTTCGGCGCCACGCTGCGCTACTCCCTGCCCGCCTGGAAGAGCTTCCGCGGCGCAGTGGACCTCTTCGGCGGCGGCCGCTCGCTGAAGCTCGACGGCAAGCAGCAGGTCCGGCCCGCCGCCGGCGCTGCCCTCGTCCTCCTCTACGGGTACTGAGCGATGCGCTCCCTCCTCGGCCTCGCTCTCGCCACCCTGGCTGCCGCGTCCCTCGGCGGCTGCGGCGGCACGCTCTACACGTCGGAGGGGCTGCCGGCCCTGCCGGTGACAGGCAGCCAGTGCCTCCCCGCCCAGATGTCGTGCGACCTGGGCCAGGGGCCGGTCTGCGCGGAACACGACGTCGCCCACTGCGCCAGCTGCACCGACGCCTGCCCCGCGGATCCCGCCAACGGCCTCCAGCGATGCCTGGAGTCCTCGGCCGCTGCCGGGGACTGGGCCTGCCACCTCGACTGCAGCGCCGGCTGGCTGCGCACCGGGACCGCTTGCAGCCGCGCCGCGGCCGTGGCCGCGGGCGACGCCCACGCCTGCGCCCTCGCCGGGGGCCTGGTGAAGTGCTGGGGCGCCAACGGAGCCGGGCAGGTGACCGGCGCCGGCACGAGCGGCAACGTGCTCCTCCCCTTCGATCTGGCGAGCGGCGCCACGCTCCTCGCCGCCGGCGGCACCAGCACCTGCGCCGTCATCGGCGGCGCGGTGACCTGCTGGGGATCGGTGGCCTCGCCGAGCCCGGCCGTCACCACCGCCACCGCGCTGGCCGTCGGGGCGAGCCACGCCTGCGCGCTGCTCTCCTCGGGCGCCATCCAGTGCTGGGGCACGGGCAGGGCCATGACCGCCGCGCCCACCGGCAGCGCCTTCGTCGCCATCGCCACCGGATCCAGCCACGCCTGCGCGCTCGACTCGGGAGGCGCGGTCACCTGCTGGGGCGACAACGCCCAGGGACAGCTCGGTGGCGGCACCGCGGCCACCCAGAGCCGCGTGGTGTTCGCCTCGGGCATGGCCGCCATCGGCGCCGGGTACGACCAGGCCTGCGCCGCCGAGGGCTCCGGGACAAGGGCCCTCCACTGCTGGGGCAACGGCGCGGCGCCGGCGCAGGTGACCCGCGTGAACTTCGACGCCGTCGAGATCGCTCCGGGCCGCGCCCACGTCTGTGTCCACAAGGCCGCCGAGGGTCCGAAGTGCTTCGGCGACAACGGCCTGGGGCAGCTCGGCCAGGCGGTGGTGAACGCCGGGGAGCTCTCGACCGTCCCCAGCCCGGGCGCCGGGAGCTTCACTCTGGCCGCGGGCCGGGACCACACCTGCTCCCTGTTCCCCGACGGCAGCGCGCAGTGCTGGGGGGCCAACGCCTCCGCCCAGCTGGGCACCGGCTCTGCGGCGCCCGTGGCTGCGGGCACGGTGGTCACCGTCTCCGGCCGCTGACCCGCTGCGCGGCTGGTGGGCGGCCGCCCCCTGCCCGGGGTGGTCTCGCCGATTCTGGCGTCCCCTGGCCGGGTGCGGTGTCTTCCTGGATCAGAGGCAGCGAAACACGCGCCTCGAGCCGGTGGCGCAGCCAGAGCGTAGCTCCGCTTCGCCGCCGGCCGGGGAGGCCCCAGTTTGAGGTGGGGCCTCTCCGACCGCGGCGGACCCATCCCAACAGGTGGGTCCGCCGCTTCCGCTTCCTGCCCTCACGGGACTTCCCCGGGTGCGCGTGAATAGCCAAATAACCACAGACGACCTTTCGTAGGGACGGCTGTCACGCGGGACGTGGTCCGTGGGTCAACCGGGAAGAGGGACGGAAGGAGGACGCCATGCTGCCCACCTGGATGATCGAGGAGCTGGAGAAGCAGCGCCGCGAGCGGGAGCACGAGCAGCGGCCAGGCCTCCACGTCGACGTCCCCGTCTACCAGCCGCAGCCGCAGCCCGAGGAGGCAGAGCCCTCCGGCGGCAGCGTCATCGTCATCGAGATCCTGTAGCGACGGCGGCCCGGTCGATCCGGGCTGGCGCAGCGAGGCGGGCCCTCCGGGACCCGCCTCTCGCCTTTACGCCCCCCCCCCTCGAGCGGAGCCCACCTGGGATGTCACGCGGTCCGGTGACGCGGTGTGAAGGAGAGTGAGGGTCGGACAACAACAAAGGACGACAGCATGACTCGGTTCGACAAGTGGTTCGGTGCAACGGTGGTCGCGGCTGCGATGGCGCTCGTGGTTCCGGGGACGGCGAAGGCGAAGCACGGCGCGGACGACCTCACCCCCGAGGTGCAGAAGCCGGAGAAGGGCGAGCGGCCGGGGCACAAGCTGGCGAAGCACGGCGCGGACGACCTCACCCCCGAGGCGCAGAAGCCGGAGAAGGGCGAGCGGCCGGGGCACAAGCTGGCGAAGCACGGCGCGGACGACCTCACCCCCGAAGCGCAGAAGCCGGAGAAGGGCGAGCGGCCGGGGCACAAGCTGGCCTAGTACGACATCCGAGAATCCGCAGCGCGAGGCGGGCCCCCCGGGGCCCGCTTCGCATTTCTGCGCCTGGCGAGCCCGCGGAGCGCGAGCGGCGCGTTCGCCGAGGGGGCTGTCTCACGGCGCCGGCGGCGGGTGTCAGGGAGGGCAGGAGGCAACACCGACATGACGACCACGACCCAGACGACCCTCTCCGCCCTCTTCGCCATCGCCCTCGCCGCCTGCGGCGGCTCCCGCGAGGCCACCTCCTCGACCCGCATCGGCGCCGCCGGCGGCAGCCTCAAGACCGCCAGCGGCGCCCGGGTCGACATCCCCGCCGGCGCCCTCTCCCGCGAGGTCGAGGTCCACCTCCGCGAGGTCGAGCCGCGCAACGGCGCCAAGGCGCGCATCGAGGTGGAGCTGCCGGCGCCCCTCGTGCTCGCCGCCCGCATCTCGATGAAGACCGAGGACTCGGCCCACCACAAGCTCGTCGAGGTGGAGAACGAGGTCGAGCACGGCATCGAGACCGAGCGCCACAACGAGGTGGAGCACGCCCGCGAGGCGGCGGTGAAGCACGGCGGCACCTTCGAGCTGCGCCACGCTGCGGTGTGCGCCGAGGCCTGCGGCGCCGGCCTGGAGTGCGACGACGGCGTCTGCAAGCCCCACGGCGACGACAGCGCCGGCGTGGCGCCCAACGCCGACGGCACCTGCGACCCCGGCATGGAGCTCGACGACGGCCTCTGCAAGCCGCACGGCGGCAGCACCGGCGGCACCCCGCCCGTGAACGGCGCCTGCCCCGACGGCATGGAGCTCGACGTCTCCGACGGCACCTGCAAGGCGCCCGGCGGCAGCACCGGCGGCACCCCGCCCGTGAACGGCACCTGCCCCGACGGCATGGAGCTCGACGTCTCCGACGGCACCTGCAAGGCGCACGGCGGCGGCACCGGCGGCACGCCGCCCGTGAACGGCACCTGCCCCGACGGTATGGAGCTCGACGTCTCCGACGGCACCTGCAAGGCGCACGGGGGCGGCACCGGTGGCACTCCCCCCGTGAACGGCACCTGCCCCGACGGCATGGAGCTCGACGTCTCCGACGGCACCTGCAAGGCGCACGGGGGCGGCAGCGGCGGCAGCGGCGGCGGCAACTAGGCTCGAACGACTCGATCGCCGGTGCAAAGGGGCGCCCTCTTCCTCCGGGAAGGGGGCGCCCTGTATTCGGCGGCGAGGATCCCTGCCTGCGAGCGGCGGGCTCGTCGGCGCTACTTGGCCTTCATCCCCAGGGCCCGCATCCGCTCGCGAAGCGTGTTGCGGTTCATGCCCAGGAGCTCGGCGGCGCGGAGCTGGTTGCCCTTGGTCCGCAGGAGCGCGCCCGAGAAGAGCGGCGCCTCCACCGAGGCCAGGGCCGCGACGTAGCGCCCCTCCGCCGGCGGCGGGCCGTCGAGGATCCGGTCCACCAGGCGCGAGAGGCCGCTCTCCGGGGCCGAGGATGGCACCATCTCCGCCAGGTCGCGGGCCGAGAGCCGGGTGCCAGGGATCTTGAGGATGGCCCGCTGCAGCACGTTCTGCAGCTCGCGGACGTTGCCAGGCCAGGTGTGGGAGAGCAGGAGCGCCTCGGCCTCGCGGGCCACGGTGACGCGCCGGCCCTTGAGCTGCTCCCCGTACTTGGCGGCGAAGTGGCGGGCCAGCAGGATGACGTCGCCCTGCCGCTCGCGCAGCGGCGGTAGCCGCAGCGGCACCACCGCCAGCCGGTAGTAGAGGTCGCGCCGGAAGCGCCCCTCCTCCACCGCCTGGGCCAGGTCGGCGTTGGTCGCGGCCACGATGCGCACGTCCACCGGCAGCGGGCGGGAGCCGCCCACCCGGTCCACCTCGCGCTCCTGGAGCACGCGCAGCAGCTTGGCCTGCAGCTCCACCGGCATCTCGCCGATCTCGTCGAGGAACAGGGTGCCGCCGCTCGCCAGCTCGAACTTCCCGGGCCGCCGATCCACCGCGCCGGTGAAGGAGCCCTTCTCGTGGCCGTAGAGCTCGCTCTCCATCAGGTCCCGCGGAACCGCCGCCATGTTGACGGTGACGAAGGGGCCGCGGCTGCGGGCGCTGTTGGCGTGGATGGCCCGGGCCACCAGCTCCTTGCCGGTGCCGCTCTCGCCCATGAGCAGCGACGTCATCTCGGTGCGGGCCACCCGCCCGATCTCCTTGAAGACCTCGACCATGGCCGGCGAGCGGCCGATGAGCAGGTCGGAGATGGTGAGCTCGGTGCCGCTGCCCGCACCCTCCTCGGGCTCCTCGCGCCCGGCCCGGGTCTCGGGCGGCTCCTCCGGTCCCACTGCCAGGTCGCGGACGATGCGCTCCACCCGCTCCAGGTCGAAGGGCTTCCCCAGGTAGTCGGCGGCCCCGCGCTTCATGGCCTCCACCGCCGAGCGCATCGTGTCCTCGGCGGTCATCATCACCACGAAGGGGGCGTGGGGCCGGGCGGTGATCTCGCCCAGCAGGGAGAGGCCGTCGTCGCCGGGGAGCCGGATGTCGAGCAGCACGAGGCCGATGGGCCCCTCGCTGGCCTGCCGCGACAGCCGCTGGCGCGCCTCCTCGGCGCTGCCGGCCTCCTCGCTGGGGACGCCCACCCGCTCGCAGGTGCGAGCCAGGACGAAGCGCACCGAGGGCTCGTCGTCGACGATGAGGACCTTGCGGACGCTCATGGCGTGCTCCGTGTCACTTACGTCACCTCGAAGGGAAGGAAGATGGTCGCCTCGGCGCCGCCACCGGCCCGGTTCTTCACGTCGATGCGCCCGCCGTGGGCCTCGACGATGCGCCGGGAGATGGCCAGGCCCAGGCCCGTGCCGCTCGACTTGGAGGTGGCGAAGGGGGTGAAGAGGCGCGGCAGCATGGCCTCGGCGATGCCGGGGCCGTTGTCGAGCACCGAGACCCGCACCAGCGGCCGGGTGCGGCCGCCGGCGGAGGTGCGCAGGCGCACCGAGGCCACGCTGGTCTCGAGGACCACCTCGCCGGCGGGGCGCGTCGAGGCGGCCTCGACGGCGTTGCGGGTGAGGTTGAGCAGCACCTGCGTCAGCTTCTCGCGGTCGGCCACCACGTCGGGGAGCGAGGGGTCGTAACGTTCGGTGAAGACCACCCTGTCGCCGCCGGGGAAGCCGCGAGCCAGGAGCCGCACGTCGCCCAGCACCGAGTGGACGTTGAAGGGGGCGGGGCGCAGCGCCGCCGGCCGCGCCAGGTCGAGCAGCTCGCGCACCAGGCCGTCCACCCGCCGCGCCTCCCGGGCGATGACCAGCGCGTACTCGCGGGTGCCGCCCTGGGCCTCGCGCGCCAGGAGCTCGGCCGAGCCCTGCAGCCCGGCCAGCGGGTTGCGGATCTCGTGGGCCAGGCCAGCCGCCAGCGCCTCGAAGTCGAGCATCCGCTCCGTCTGCCGCGGCAGGCGCAGCGTCAGCACCGTGCCCCGGCACTCGGGGCCATCGAGGAGCGGCGCGGCTTCGGCGGTGACCTTCACGGACGGATCCTGGGGATGCGGGAGCTCGGTGCGCGCCGCCTCCTGCCCTTCGCGGACGCGCTCGCAGAGCGTTGCCAGTTGCGTGCCGACGGGCAGCGTGCGCACCGGCAGCCCGACCGCGCGGTCGCGGCTGCGGTCGAAGAGCTCCTCGGCCACGGGGTTGAGGTGCAGCACGCCTCCATCGGCGCCCACCAGCAGCACCGCCTCGCCGAGGGAGTCGACGGCGGCGCGCGCCAGTGCCGCCGAGAGCGGCTGGAGCTTGGAGTCCGGGGACACGGCCGGTCACCCGCTGGGCCCTGGGCGGGCCCGCGGAGCGACTAGAGCGCCGAGTCGCCCCGCTCGCCGGTGCGGATGCGGATCACCTCGTCGACCGGGACGACGAAGATCTTCCCGTCGCCGATGCGGCCTGTCTTGGCGGCCCGCTCGATGACCTCGACCACCTTGGCGACCAGCGCGTCGGCGACAACGACCTCCACCTTTACCTTGGGGAGGAAGTCGACCACGTACTCGGCACCGCGGTAGAGCTCGGTGTGGCCCTTCTGGCGGCCGAAGCCCTTGACCTCGGTGGCGGTCAGGCCGGCGATTCCCACCTCGGAAAGAGCCTGCTTCACCTCGTCCAGCTTGAAGGGCTTGATGATGGCTTCGACCTTCTTCACGGCGCACCTCGACTGGTATCGTGGAAGAGCTGCATCGGACGCTACGCTTCGGCCCTGCAAACGGTCAAGCGCGCAGGACTCCTCGGCTCCTGCGCCCTGCTGCCCACGCCCCCTCGCCCTGCGTCTGCCCCTGAATCGAGCAACGCCTGCCCGGCCTTCGGGCAGCTGCCTTCCGGCCGCGCACGCGGCCCGGAGCACCGGCAGGTGATCTCCCCGGAACTTCCCGGCGCCGGAGCGCGCGCTGTGCTGGTGTCGGCCACGGGAGCCGGCAGAGTGCAACGGGCGGGCCACGCTTTTCCGCGGCTGCCCGGCGCGGAGTAGAGTCGCGGCGATGCTCCTGGGGCTCGCCGTCCTCGCGCTGCTGGCCGCGGCCACGATCGCCCACTACCTGTTCTGGAGCTGGCGCCTCTGGGTGCCCGCCTCCGAGGACGAGCTCCTCCACGCCCGCACCGCCGACGGCTGGACCCTGACGCTGGCGCGCCGCCGCCCGCAGGGCCCGGCGCGGCGCCTGCCGGTGCTGCTTGTGCACGGACTGGCGGTGAACAGGCGCTTCCTCGACTTCGGCGGCCGCCACTCCCTCTCGGCCTTCCTCGCCGCGGCCGGCTTCGACTGCTTCGCCCTCGACCTCCGCGGCCACGGCGGCTCGCGGGGCCCGGCCGGCGACTGGTGCTTCGACGACTACCTCCGCCAGGACCTGCCGGCGGCGCTGGCGGAGGTGGCCCGCACCACCGGCGCGCAGCGGGTGCTGCTCCTGGGCCACAGCCAGGGGGCGCTGCTCTCGCTCCTCACCGCGGCGCTGCGCCCGGACGAGGTGGCCGGCGTGGTGGCGCTCGCCGGGCCGGCCCACCTGGGCCCGGGCCTCCTGGCCTCCACGCGCCTGGCCTTCGCGGTTCGCTCCTGGGCCCGGTTCCTGGCCCGGATGGTGGCGCCCCTCACCGGCTACCTGCACCTGGCGGCGGCGCAGGTCTCGATCAACACCCGCAACGTCGAGCGGCCGGTGCTGCAGCGCTTCCTCGCCACCGCCGTGGAGAACGTCTCGCAAGGCGTGGCCGCGCAGCTCCGCGGCTGGATGGCGAGCGGCCGCTTCGCCTCGCGCGACGGCGCGGTGGACTACCGGGCGCTCCTCGGCGTGGCGCGGGCGCCGGCGCTCTTCGTGGCCGCCGAGCTCGATGGCCTGGCGCCGCCGGCGGCGGTGCGCGCCGGCCACGACGCCTGGGGCGGGCCGCGCACCTGGCTGCTGGCGTCGGTGGCCGAGGGGTACGGCGCCGACTACGGCCACGGGGACCTCGTCTTCGGGCGGAGGGCGCCGGAGGAGATCTACCCCAGGCTGAGCCAGTGGATGGGGGAGGTGGACAGCCGGTCGTAGGGAACCCGTCCGAGAGTAGTTGTCGCGAGCCGCGGCCTGCCCGCGGCTGTGCAACCGAGGAATCCTTCGGGTTGGAGCAGTGGTAAGCGGCTCTCCGCCGGGGCGAGACTTTCCCGAGCCGGGGGGACGACGCTGGAAGCGAGCAGGCCTTGGCTGGAGGCAGTCCTCCGCCGGAGCCTGCGCCCTGGCTGCCGCGTCTCCGGGCTGCTCGATGCGCGCGCTACCCGCAGGTCGCGCAGGGCACGCCGTGAAGG
>JACRMN010000002.1:203950-228275 GCA_016214955.1 Deltaproteobacteria bacterium | reverse complement strand
CGGGGTTCAGGTCGCCGTAGCGCATGACGGCAAGCTGGTGGCGGCCATCCTGGATGCGAGGGGAGCGGAGGCGCTCCATGACGACCTGTCCGCGGCCCCTGGTCCGCCGGTTGTACCAGTAGGCGAAGCCCCAGTTGACGACCTTCCAGAAGGCGCTGAAGGCGGCCTGCCCCTTTGAGGACCGGCACATGAGGTGCGGGTGCGAGCCCATGAGGCAGTAGGACTGGATCTCGATGCCGAACTTCTCCTTGTACTTCCGGATGAGTCCGAGGAAGTGGCGGCGGGCTTCGTCGGAGTCGAGGACGAAGGCGAAGCCGTGGCTGCGCCAGGTGCAGTGGTTGGTCGAGCCGGCCTCGACGAGCATCGCGCGCGGAATGCGGGGCATCGGCCGCGAGAAAAAGCAAAGGCCGGGCCAGCCATGTCCGGCACCGCACTCCCCGGGCCAGCCATGTCCGGCACCGCACTCCGGCACGGCACCGCACTCGCACCCTCACCATGTCCGGCACCGCACTCCCTCACCATGTCCGGCACCGCACTCCCTCCGGCACCGCACTCACCATGTCCGGCACCGCACTCCTCGCACCGCACTCCCTTGGGCTTGGCTTCGAGCTTCTTCGCCCAGCTCCGGTCCGACGGTCTCGCTTTCGGGCCGCGGCGCCAGGATGCCGCCGGCGCGCAGCGCGGCGATCACCTCGTGCTCCTCCGGAACGGAAATGCCCTGGGCGGTCCGGCTGGCGATGGCGTCGACGAGCTCGTTCACCGGGTGGCCGTCGTGCCCGCGCACCCAGCGCCAGGCCACGCGCAGGGCGCGGACCCGCGCGTCGAGCGCCTCCATGAGGTCGCGGTTCAGGACCGGGCTCCCGCTGGAGGTGACCCAGCCCTTGCGCCGCCAGCCGTGGATCCAGCGGGAGAGCGAGTCGATGACGTAGCGCGAGTCGGAGACCACCTCGACGGTCTCGCCATCGGGCAGCCCCTCCAGCGCCTCCAGCACCGCCCGCAGCTCCATGCGGTTGTTGGTGACAGCGTGGGCGCCATCGGTGGTGAAGCGGTTGCCCCCGAAGCGGAGCGCGCCCCGGGTCCGGTCGAGCACCACGAACCCGGTGCCGCCGGGGCCGCCGGGGTTGGCGAGGGAGGAGCCGTCGGAGAAGACGAGGAAGCGGGAAGGGGCGCTCATGCGAGGCGCACCCTACTCCAGAAGGCCCTTCGACCTCGACCGGGAGGCGGCCATGCCCTCTTCAAGACCTGGTGCACGCTGGCCCGGCAGTTAGGTACGGGGAGAGCGCGCGGGCCGCCGGCCCGCCAGAGCCGAGGTGCCCGATGGAGCGCAAGAAGGCCTCCGACTTCCCGCCCGAGGTGCTGGGCATCTTCGACGAGTACGTCCACGGCCTCATCGACCGCCGCGCCTTCCTCGCCCGGGCGGCGAAGTACGCCGTGGGCGGCATGACCGCGGGCATGCTGCTCGACGCGCTCAACCCCAGGTTCGCCGAGGCCCAGCAGGTCGCGAGGGACGACGCCCGCCTGGAGGCCCGCGCGGTGGAGTACGCCTCGCCCCTGGGCTCGGGCACCATGCGCGGCTACCTGGCGCGGCCGGCGAAGCCAGCGGGCAAGCTGCCCGGCGTCCTGGTCATCCACGAGAACCGCGGCCTCAACCCGCACATCGAGGACGTCGCCCGCCGCTTCGCGCTGGCGAACTACCTCGCCCTCGCGCCGGACGCGCTCACGCCGCTGGGCGGCTACCCCGGCGACGAGGACCGCGCGCGCGATCTCTTCGCCAAGCTCGACCGGCTGCAAGCGCGCGAGGACTTCCTGGCCGCGCTCGCCTTCCTGGAGAAGCACCCGGGGTGCAGCGGCAAGGTGGGCGCGGTGGGCTTCTGCTGGGGCGGCGGCGTGGTGGGCTTCCTCGCCACCCGCGCGCCGTCGCTGGCGGCCGGCGTGCCGTTCTACGGCGGCCAGCCGCCGGAGGAGGAGGTGGCGCACATCCGGGCGCCGCTCCTCATCCACCACGCGGAGCAGGACGAGCGCATCAACGCCGGCATCCCCGCGTTCGAGCGCGCGCTCCAGGCCGCCAAGGTGCGGTACCAGCTCTTCACCTACCCGGGCACGCAGCACGGGTTCCACAACGACACCACGCCGCGCTACGACCAGACGGCGGCGGCCCAGGCGTGGAAGCGCACCCTGGCGTTCCTCGAGCAGCACCTGCGTGGGTGAGAGGGCGCTCGTGGCGGCTCCGCGCTAGGCTCGCGCCGTGCGCGCCCGGCTCAAGAGCCTCCGCTCCGACGAGATCGACGACCTGGAGCGATGGGAGCCGCCGCTCCCCGACGAGTTCGCCGTCCCGCTGGTCCTGGAGGTCGGCGCCCTGGGCCAGCGGGGGCGGGAGCGGTTCGACCTGCTGGTGGTGACGCCGCGCTGGCTGGAGCGGCGCCACGGGCGGGCGGGTGCCGTCCGCGGCCGGGGGCTCCTCCTGGTGTTCGAGTGGGACTGGCGCCGCCTCCGCACCTTCCTGGCGCGCGAGGTGGAGCGCTGCTCGGGCGGCACCTGGGTGGAGGTGGCGCGCGCCGTCGGCCGCCTGGCGGAGTGGGAAGGGGGCGACAACGTGGTCGGGCTGCGGTAGGGGCTCGCCTTGCGGGCGGCCCGCCCCTCAGGGCCCTGGGCCGAGCGCGCCGGAGATCAGTGCTGGAGCGCGCGCCGCCCGCCGGGCCGCGCCATCGCCACCCTTACCACGAGCGCGCAGTGCTCCTCCGGGAGCGTGGGCTCGAGCACGAAGTCGGCGCCGGCCGCTGCCAGCGCGGCGCTGGAGTCCCGGCAGGAGAAGCCGATGATGGGCACGCGCCGCTGCGGGCCGGCAACCTGGCGCAGCGCCCGGACGATGTCGACGCCGGTGAGAGCCCCGGCACGGCGCCCGTAGTCCACGATGATGAGCTCGAGGAGCGACCCGCGGAACGCGCTCAGCCAGCCGTGCTCGGTGGTTGGCGCGCTCACGGCGTAGCCAAGCGAGGCCAGCATCCGGCGGTGCCGGTCGCGGACACTCGGATCGTCGTCGATGAGGAGCACCATGCGCGCGACGCCCTCTGACCCCGCGGGGCCTGTCGGAGGCAACGATTGAAGTGGAGACCCCGCGGCCTGCGCCGTGGCCTCGCCCCTTTGGGTCCGGGTTCCGCCGCCATCGCGAGGACGCGGTGGGTGATCGGCCGCGGTGGTCGCACACCCGGACGCAACGGCTCGACCTTCCGAGCCTTCTCGAGCGCTGCCCGCCCGGGGTCGAGCCGGGTGGGGGTTGTTTGCGACATTCCGGCGCACGGCGAGGCCCGGACTTCGGCGGGCCGCAACTTCTGCCAAGGCCGCCACGGCCTGTCGCGCCATCCTCCGCGAATGGAAGATGCCATCGCAGGGCGCGACGGACCGGCAGTGCGCGGATCCTCGCGGCGCGGAGCGCCGGCAGTCGAGCGCGTCGATGACGAGCGCCGGCCGGCGCCGCATCGCCACCCCCGCCCCACGTGGACCCCGCCCTCGGCGCTCCGGACCGGATAGGAAGGGTTTCACGGAAAGGGGTGCGAAGGTGGAACCGTCGGCTGGCCCGGCGCTGCGCAAGGAGATCCGCGTCCGGCACGCGGTGGCGCTCTACGTGAGCTCGGTGCTGGGCTCCGGCGTGCTGGTGCTGCCCGGGCTCACCGCCCGCATCGCCGGCCCGGCCTCGCTCGTGGCCTGGGCGGCGCTGGCGGTGGCGAGCTACCCCTTCGCCTACACCTTCGCCTCGCTCTCGGCGCGCAGCCCGGAGTCGGGCGGCGTCTACGCCTTCGCCCGCGAGGCCTTCGGCCTGCCGGTGGCCACCGTCTCGGGCTGGCTCTTCGTGCTCTGGTTCGTCACCGGCGCACCGGCGGTGATGCTCATCGCCTCCTCCTACGTCTCCTACGCCTTCCCGCTCTCCCGCCAGGGCGTCTTCCTGGCGGCCGCGGCGGTGCTGGCCGCCGCCTGGGCGGTGAACCGGCTCGGCATCCGGATGAGCAACCGGGTGCAGGTGGCAGCCACCAGCGCCATCGTGCTGCTGCTCCTGGGCGCGGTGGCCTTCTCCCTCCCGGCGGTGCGGAGCGAGGCCTTCGCCCCCTTCTTCCCGCAGGGGCTCCTGCCGGTGGGCACGGCGGCCGCGCTCATCTTCTGGTCGTTCCTGGGCTACGAGAACGTCTCCAACGTGGCCGAGGAGTTCCGGGATCCGGAGCGCGACTTCCCGCGCGCCATCGGCTGGAGCGTGGCCCTCATCGGCGCCCTCTACCTGGCGGTGGCCTTCGTCACCGTGGGCACGCGCGCCCACTTGGCCGGCGGCAGCGTGGCCCCCTTCGCCGCCATCTTCGCCAACGTGGCGGGCCGCTTCGGCGCGGTGGGCACGGCGCTGGTGGCGGTGCTCATCATCTTCAGCACCGCCAATGCGTACACCGCCGGCATGTCGCGGGTGGTGCTGGCGGTGGCGCGCGACGGCGGCTTTCCGCGGGTGCTCGACCAGGTGGACCCGGTGACCGGCGTGCCCACCCGCAGCCTGGCGCTCCTCTTCGGCGCCTCGTTCCTGATGCTGGCCGCCTACTACGCGCTCGACGTCGACCTCGACACCGCCCTGCTCATCCCCAGCGGCGCGGCCATCCTGGTCTACGTGGTGGGCTCGGCGGCCGGGATCCGGCTGCTCTCCGGGGGCCTGGCCAGCCGGGTGCTGCCCTGGATCTCGCTCCTGGCCTCGCTCGCCATCCTGCCCTTCGTGGGCCGCCTGGCGCTCGCCGCCATCGGCGTCGGCGCAGCGGGGATGGCGTGGGGGCTCCTGCGCGGGCGGAGCCGGGCCGCGGCGGGGCCGGTCGCCCGGGGCGAATAGGAGTGGGTGCTGGGCTCGGGTCGAGGGCCTGTCCGCGCCCCCGACCCCGACCGAGGGGCTCGCCGCGACGGGCTCGCAGGATGGCCCGGCCGGTGCCAGGATCGGTCCCATGATCCCCGACGAGGTCACGGCCTACCTGCACGAGCACATCCCGCTGAGCCGCCACCTGGGGGCGCGCCTCCTCTCCCACGAGGGCGGCACCCTGCAGCTCGGGGCGCCGCTCGAGCCGAACCTGAACCATCGCGGCACCGCCTTCGGCGGCAGCCTGTCGGCGCTCGCCATCCTCTCCGGCTGGACGCTCCTGCACCTCGAGCTGCGCGCGCGGTCCATCCCCTGCCGGCTCGTCATCCAGCGCAGCGCCCTCGACTTCGAGGCGCCGGTGGACGGCGACTTCACTGCCGTCGCCCGCCTTCCCGAGCCCAGGGTCTGGGAGCGCTTCCTCGCCACGCTGGCCCGGCACGACCGGGCCCGGGTCACCGTGGCCGGGGCCGTCGCCTGCGCGTCTGGCGCGGGAGGAACGCACCAGGGCACCTACGTGGCCCTGCGCGGCGCCGGTCCGTGAGCCTCGACGGCGTGCGACCCCAGTCCGCCCGCGCCCCGTGAGTCCGGGATGGCCTGCCCGATGAGGCAATCCGGCGCGCGAGGCGCGTCATCTGGGCCCGCGTGCGGGTCGGGGGCCCTGGGTTAGGCTCGCCGGCGAGGGCGGCTCGCGGAGGAGCAGCCCTCCGGGGAGGGAGCCATGAGCGAACCCGGCGAGGAGCGGCGGGCCTGGAATGGGAGCCTCGAGGCCGTGAGCCGCCCGCGGCTCCGGCTGTGCGCGCTGGCCGTTGCCTGCCTGGCTGCGATTCCCTCCGCGGGCGGCGAGGAGCCCGCCTCCGCGCCCGCCCCGGCACCCATGGTGATGTCGGCCGACGACACCGTCCCCCTGTTCCGACGCTTCGAGCGCCTCTACGCGGAGGCGTTCCGGCGCCTGGGGATCCCGCTGCGGATCGTCGGGTACAAGCTGGCGCGCCGCGCCGCGCTCCTCGACTCGGGCGCCATCGACGGCGAGATCGCCCGGACCTTGGCCTTCGGCGAGGCGCATCCGCAGCTCGTCCGCGTGGACGAGCCGGTGTTCGAGTTCGGCTTCGCGCTGTTTGCCGCCAGGCCGGAGGTGCGGCTCGAGAAGCTGGAGGAGCTGGCCGGCAAGGGCTGGAACGTCGAGTACCGGCGCGGGATCGTGGTGTGCGAGACCACGCTGCGGAAGCTGGTGCCGCCCGAGCGGCTCACCGACATCGCCACCACCGAGCAGGGCGTGAAGAAGCTCCTCACCGGGCGCACCGACCTCTACTGCGAGCTGGAGCCGGGCTACGTCGCCCAGGCGCTCGCGGCGCCAGGGGTCGAGGGCGCTGGTCAGGTGCGCCGGGTGCTCCGCTTCGCCCAGCTTCCCACCTACGGGTACCTGCACGCGAAGCACGCGGCCATGGCGCCCCGGCTGGCGGCCGTGCTCCGCGAGATGAAGGCCGATGGAACCTACGACAGGTTCTTCGCAGGCGCGGTGGACTGACCCCGCTCGACCGCGACCACGACCGCTGCAACGGGCCGAAGCCACCTGGATGCAGTGCCGCGGAGGCGCACGCCGCTCAGGGCGCAGGCCTGGCCAGGAAGGTGCCGACCCCGACCTCGACCTCGACCCCGACCGCGACCCGTTCCTCCCCCTCCCCCTCCGCGCTAGAGTCCCGGCCCCATGCACCCCGAGATCGAGGCAGTGGCCGGAGAGGTCGAGGAGGCGTCGCGCTTCGTGGAGAAGCTCGCCGAGGAGACCGGCAAGGTCATCGTCGGCCAGCGCCACATGGTGGAGCGCGTGCTCATGGGGCTGCTCACCGGCGGCCACGTGCTGCTGGAGGGCGTGCCCGGCCTGGCCAAGACGCTGGTGGTCAGCACCATCGCCTCGGCGGTGGACCTCTCCTTCAAGCGCATCCAGTTCACGCCCGACCTGCTCCCCGCCGACCTCATCGGCACCCAGATCTACGACCAGCGCACCGGCGCCTTCACCGTCCGCCGCGGCCCGGTCTTCACCCAGCTGCTCCTCGCCGACGAGGTGAACCGCGCCCCGGCCAAGGTGCAGTCGGCGCTGCTCGAGGCCATGCAGGAGCGGCAGGTGACCATCGGCGAGCAGAGCTTCCCCCTGCCCGACCCGTTCCTGGTGCTGGCCACCCAGAACCCCATCGAGCAGGAGGGGACCTATCCCCTGCCCGAGGCGCAGGTGGACCGCTTCATGCTCAAGGTGAAGGTGGGCTACCCCACCCGCGAAGAGGAGCGGGCCATCCTCGACCGCATGGGCGGCCGCGAGGCGCCGCGGGCCGGGCGGGCCGCGGGGCTGGCCGAGATCAGCCGGGCGAGGAACCTCCTGCCCCGCGTCTACGTGGACGAGCGGCTCAAGGAGTACGTGGTCAGCCTGGTGCTCGCCACCCGCGACCCGCGCGGCCACGGCCTCGCCGACCTGGTGCCGCTCATCGAGTACGGCGCCAGCCCGCGGGCCACCCTGCACCTGGTGGCCGCGGCCCGGGCCCACGCCTTCCTGCGCCGGCGCGCCTACGTGGTGCCCGACGACGTCAAGGCGGTGGCCTACGACGTGCTCCGCCACCGCATCGCCCTCACCTACGAGGCCGAGGCCGAGGACGTGACCCCGGAGAAGCTGGTGACCCGCATCCTGGAGCGGGTGGAGGTCCCGTAGCACCATGCTGGCCCGCGACCTGGTGCGGCGGGTGCGCCGCATCGAGATCTCCACGCGCCGCGCGGTGCAGGACGCGCTGGCCGGCTCCTACCACTCGGTCTTCCGCGGCCGGGGCATGGAGGTGGCCGAGATCCGCGCCTACCAGGCCGGCGACGACGTGCGGGCCATCGACTGGAACGCCACCGCCCGCCTCGGCCACCCCTTCGTGAAGCGCTTCGTGGAGGAGCGGGAGCTCACCGTGCTGGTCCTGTGCGACCTCTCGGCCTCCACCGCCTTCGGCTCCGGCGAGCGCGCCAAGGGGGAGGTGGCCGCGGAGATCGCGGCGCTGGTGGCCTTCAGCGCGGTGGCCAACGGCGACCGCTGCGGTCTGGCCCTCTTCACCAGCGAGGTGGAGCGCTACGTGCCGCCGCGCAAGGGGAAGCGCCACGCCCTGCGCCTGGTCTCCGAGGTGCTGCAGCACCGGCCGCTCCACACCGGCACCGACCTCGCCGCGGCGCTGGAGTTCGCCGCCCGGGTGCAGCGCCGGCGGGCGGTGGTCTTCGTGCTCTCCGACTTCCTGGGCGCGCCGCCGTCGCTGTGGGAGAAGGCGCTGCGGGTGGCGGCCCGGCGCCACGACGTCATCCCGGTGGTGCTCTCCGACCGCAGCGAGCGGGAGCTGCCCGCCGCGGGCCTGGCCTGGATCGAGGACCCGGAGACCGGCGAGGTCTTCGAGGCCGACCTCTCCTCCGCCGCCACCCGCCGGCGGCTCGCCGCCTCGGCCCAGGCCGAGGCCGCCGAGCGCTCCCGGCTCTTCGCCCGCCTCTCCCTCGACGCCGCCGATCTGCGGGCCGACGCCGCCGACCACGTGGCCCCGCTCCTGGCCCTCTTCCGGGCCCGGGCCGGGAGGCGCCGGTGATCGGGCCGCTCCTGCTCGCGGCCGCGCTGCTCGCCCCCGGCGCCGAGGTGGCGAGGGCCGAGCCCTCGAAGGGCGCGGTCCGGCTCGGCGAGCCCTTCGACTACGCGGTGGCACTGCGCCACGCGGCCGGCGAGGAGGTGGCGCTCGCGCCGCTGCCCGACCTCGGCCCCTTCTCGGCCCTCTCCCACGCCTGCCAGACGGCGGCCGAGGCTGGCGCGGCCCTGACGGTGTGCACGCTGCGGCTCCAGCTCCTCGACCTCGGCGAGCACGCGGTGCCGGAGCTGGGGCTGCTGGTGAAGGGGCCGGAGGGGGAGCGGCGGGTGCCGGTGCCGGGGGCCCGCATCACCGGAAGCGGCACGCTCGACCCGCAGAAGCCGGCCGCCGGCGTGGCGCTCCACGCGCCGCCGGCGCCGCCGGTGAAGGTGCCCACCTGGCGCCCCGTCCTCCTCGGGGCCGCCGCCGTGGCCGCCCTCCTCGCCGCCTGGCTGCTCTGGCGCTGGTGGCGCCGGCGCCCGCGGGGCCAGGCCGCGCCGCCGCTCACGCCGCAGGAGCGCTTCGAGCGCCAGCTCGCCGACCTGGCGGCCGCCGACCTCCCGGCCCGCGGCCGGCGGCGCGAGCACGTGGCCCGGGCCGCCGACGCGGTGCGCGAGTACCTCTCCGATCTCGCGCCGCAGGCGGCGCTCGACCTCACCAGCGACGAGCTGCTGGTGGCGCTGGTGGCCCGCCCGGTGGCCGGCGTCGAGAACGGGCCGCTGCGGGTCTTCCTCTCCGGCGCCGATCTCGTGAAGTTCGCCCGGCACGACCCCTCGGGCGAGGAGTGTGCCGCGGCGCTGGCCTTCGGCAGGGAGCTGCTGGCCCGCACCCGGCCGCCCCCGGCCGCCGGCGGGAGGGCCGCCTGATGCTGCCGGCGGTGGAGTGGGCGCGCCCCGCGGCGCTGTGGCTGCTCCTGGCGGCGCCGCTGCTCCTCTGGGCCGCCTGGCTGGAGCGCCGCCGCGCGCCCCGGCTCCTCTTCCCCCGGGCCGCCGCGCTGCGCGCCGCCCGCGGGCCGCTCTCCCGGCTCGGCTTCCTGCCGCCGCTCCTGCTGGCGGCGGCGCTGGCGCTCGGCGCCCTGGCGCTGGCCCGGCCCCAGGGGCGTACCCCGGCGCTGCAGGAGATCGCCGTCGAGGGCATCGACATCGTGGTGGCCCTCGACCTCTCCACCTCGATGCGCGCGGTGGACTTCAAGCCCAGGAACCGCATCCACGTGGCCCGCGAGGTGCTGAAGGACTTCATCGCCCGGCGCACCCACGACCGCATCGGCCTGGTGGTCTTCGCCGCCGACGCCTTCACCCAGGCGCCGCTCACCCTCGACGGCAACGTGCTCCGCCAGCTCGTCGACCGGCTCGACGCCGGGCAGCTCGAGGACGGCACCGCCATCGGCAACGCCATCGCCACCGCCGTCAACCGGCTGCGCGAGTCGGACGCCCGCAGCCAGGTGGTCATCCTCATCACCGACGGCGAGAACAACGCCGGCCAGGTCTCGCCGCTGGAGGCGGCCCGGGCGGCGGCAGCGCTCGGCATCAAGGTCTTCCCCATCCTGGTGGGCAGGGGAGGCAAGGTGCCGGCGCCGGTGGGCCAGGACGCCTTCGGCAACCCGGTCTACGCCGAGGTGGAGATCCCGGTGAACCCGGAGCTGCTGCGCCAGATCGCCGAGGTCACCGGCGGCACCTCCACCAGCGCCACCGACAGGGCCTCGCTGGAGAAGGGGCTGCAGGACATCCTCGACCGGCTGGAGCGCTCGCGGCTGGTGGCGGCCGGCACCCTCTCGCGCCGCGAGGAGCTCTTCCCCTCGCTCCTCTACCCGGCCTTCGCGCTGGCGGCCCTCTCGCTCCTCCTCTCCACCACCCGGCTGCGCCCCTTCCCGTGACGCTCTCCCCGCTCCAGATCTCGCTCCTGGGCGAGCCGGTGCGCATCGCCGCCCCGGCGGCCCTGCCGCTCGCGGCGGTGGCGGGGCTGGTGCTGCTCCTGGGCGCGCTCTCGCTCTGGCGCCGCCGCCGGGCGCTGCGGGCCCTCGCCGGCCCGCAGGCGGCGCGCGTGGCGCCGGGCGCCGGGCTGGTACGCCCCGGGGCGCGGCTCGGGCTGCAGTCGGCCGGGCTGCTCCTGCTGGCGCTGGCGCTCTCGCGGCCACAGTGCGGCACCACCGCCGAGCTCACCCGGCGCTACGGCAGCGACCTCGTGCTGGCGCTCGACGTCTCCCGCTCCATGCTGGCCCGCGACGAGCGGCCCGACAGGCTCACCCGGGCGCGCCTCGAGATCGGCGCGCTGCTGGAGCGGCTGCAGGGCGACCGGGTGGCGGTGGTGCTCTTCGCCGCCGACGCCTTCGTGCAGTGCCCGCTCACCACCGACTACGCCGCCGCGCGGCTGCTCCTGCGCGGTGCCGGGCCCAGCTCGGTGCCGCGCCAGGGCACCAGCCTGGCGGCGGCGCTCCGGACCTCGGGCCAGGTGCTCTCGGCGGTGGAGCGGGGCGGCCGCAGCCGGGCGGTGGTGCTGCTCTCCGACGGCGAGGAGCACGAGGCCGGGGCCGGCGAGGCGGCGGCGGCGCTGGCGGCCGAGGGGGTGCGGGTCTTCACCGTGGGCATCGGCTCGCCGGAGGGGGCGCCGCTGCCCTCGGGCGACCAGCCCGGGCGCGCCGCCGTGCGCTACGGCCGGGACGGCAAGCCCATCGTCACCCGCCTGGAGGAGGCGCTGCTCCGCGAGGTGGCGGAGCGGGGCGGCGGCCGGTACTTTCGCGCCGCCGGCGCGGTGGGGCTGCCGGAGCTGGCCGAGGAGCTCGGCCGGATGGAGAAGACCGAGATCGAGGGTCGAACCACGGTGAGCTGGGAGGAGCGGTACGCGGTGCTGGCCTTCCCCGGGCTGCTGCTGCTGCTCGGGGGCGCGCTGCTGCGCCAGCGCCCCCGCGTCCTGCCGGTGGAGGAGGCGCCGTGAGCCGGATGCTGCTCGCCGCGGCGCTGGCCGCCCTCACCTCGCCCATCGAGCTGGAGCACCAGCGCTCCCGCGAGGCCCGCGAGCACGTGGCCGCCCGCGAGGCCGAGCCGGCACTGCAGGCCTACCAGGCCCTGGAGGCCGAGGTGGGGCCGCGGCCCGAGATCGAGGTGGGGCGCGGGGCGGCGCTGCACGCCGGCGGGCGCGACGCCGAGGCGGCCCAGGCCTTCGAGCGGGCCCGCCAGGCGCCGGAGCCGCTCGGCTCCCGGGCCCTCCTCGGGCTCGGCACCTCGCTCGCAGGCCAGGGAGAGCTCGATGGGGCCATCGCCGCCTACCGCGAGGCGCTGCGCCGCGACCCGGGCTTCGCCGAGGCGCGCCAGGACCTGGAGGTGGTGCTGCGGCGCAAGGTGGAGCAGCAGCAGCAACAGCAGCATTCGAAGGCGGAGCAGCGGCCCCAGCCATCCGGCCAGCAGGGCCAGAGGCCGGAGCCCAGGCCCGCCGGCGAGCAGGGGGAGAAGCCGCAGGGCGAGCCGCAGCCGCAGCCGGGCACCCCTCCGCCCGGCGAGCGGCAGGCAGCGCCGCGGCAGGAGCAGGCGGCCGGCGAGAAGCCCACCCGCGACGAGGCGCTCCGGCTCCTCGACGCCATGCGGTCCCGGGAGCAGAACCTGCCGGAGACGGCGCGGCAGCGGACGGCGCGGAGGGGCCATGCCGAGAAGGACTGGTAGCGCCTTCCTCGCCCTCGCGCTGGCGGCGCTGCCGGGGGCGGCCCGCGCCGCGGCCGAGCTCCGCGCCGAGCTGGACCGCGACGAGATCTCGCTCCAGGAGACGGCCGAGCTCGTGGTGAGGCTGGTCTCCGACGAGGCCCCGGCCGAGGTACAGCTCCCGGCGAGCGAAGCCGCCTACCGGGTGATCCCCGGCGGCCAGTCGCAGCAGACGCAGGTGACCATGGGGGGCGCCGGCCTGCAGTTCAAGCACGTGCGCCAGTACCGGCTGGTCATCGAGCCGCTGCGCGCCGGCACGCTGGAGATCCCCGGTCCGGTGGTGGTGGTGGGCCGCGAGAAGCTCACCCACCCGCCGCTGCGGCTGCGGGTGACCGACGCGCCTCCGAAGCAGCGGCCCGGCAGGCAGGGGCCCGGCGAGGAGGAGGAGGATGAGCCGCTGCCCGGGCGGCCGGGCTCCCTCTCCTGGAAGGGCTGGGAGCGCGACCTCGCGCTCCGCGTCCGGCTCGACAAGAAGGAGGCCTTCGTCGGCGAGCAGGTCACCGCGGCGCTGGAGGTGGTGAGCCCGGTGCCGGTGGTGGGGCTCGACGCCTACCGGCCGCCGGCGCTGGACGGCTTCTGGTCGGAGGACCTGCGCGCCCGGCAGGGGGAGCGGATCGAGCGCATCGGCGGCGTGCCGATGCGGGTGGTGCTGCTGCGCAAGCTGGCCCTCTTCCCGGCGCGCCCAGGCACCGTGACCATCGAGCCCTTCGAGCTGGAGCTCCGCGTCCAGATCGCCAGCCGCGATCCGCTGGGGCTCTTCCCCGAGGTCCGGCAGGCGCGGCGGCGCTCGAAGGCGCTCGCGCTGCGGGTGAAGCCGCTTCCGCCGGGAGCGCCGCCCGGCTTCCAGCCCGGCAACGTGGGCGAGTGGACCCTCTCGCGCGAGGTGGCCGAGGCCAGCCCGGCGGCCGGCCAGCCCTTCGCGGTGAAGGTGACGGCCCGCGGCAGCGGCAACCTCCGCGGCCTCGCCCTGCCGCCGGTACCCGTGCTGCCGGGCCTGCGCACCTTCGACCCCGGCCTCTCCGACGACCCGCAGCCCCGGGGCGACCGCTTCGGCGGCAGCCGCACGCTGGAGACGCTGGTGGCGGTGGACCGGCCCGGCCCCTTCACGCTGCCCGCGCTGGAGTGGCCCACCTTCGACCCGGCGACAGGCAGGTACCAGGTGGCGCGGCTGCCGGCTGTCTCGCTCGACGTGGGGCCGGCGGCGGCTGTGTCCCGCGCCCCGGTCGCCGACGTGGCCGCGCTGGCGAGCGAGTTGCGCCCGCTGCGCACCGACGGCGCGCTCGGGCCCCGCGGCGCGCCCGCCTGGAGGAGCCCGCTCTTCGCGGCGGCGGTGGCGGCGCCCCCGGCGCTGGTGGTGGCCCTGGCCCTGTGGCTGCGGGCCCGCGGCGCGCTGGCGGCCGGCGAGGGGGAGCGGCGGCGGCGGCGCGCGGGCAGGGAGGCGAAGCGGCGGCTGCGCGAGGCGCGGCGGCGCATGGAGCGCGGCGACGAGGCCGGCTTCCACGACGAGGTGGCGCGCGCCCTCCACGCCTACGCCGGCGACCGGCTGGGCGAGCCGGTGGCCGGCCTGACGCGCGACGGGCTGCTCGACAGGCTGGCCCGGGCCGGCGCGCTCGGGCCCGGCGCGGCGCTCCTGGCGCGCGCGCTCGAGGCCTGCGACGCCGGCCGGTTCGGCGGCGCGGCGCGGATGCCGGAGCTGCTGGCGCTGGCCGAGGAGGCCATCTCCCAGCTCGAGGAGACGGAGTGGCATCCGCGGGGAGCGGCGCCGTGACCGCGCTCCTCTGCGCCCTGGCCCAGGCGGCCCTGCTCGCGGCGCCCGCGGACGGCGCCCCCACGCCGCCAGCCGATCCGGCCGCCGCCTTCCGCGAGGCCCACGCGCGGTACCTGGCCGGCGACTTCGAGGGGGCGGCCCTGCGCTACCAGGCGCTGGCCGACGCCGGCCTCACCGGCGCCGCGCTCCACTACGACCTGGGCAACGCCTGGTTCCGCGCCGGCCGGCCGGGGCGCGCCGCCGCCGCCTGGGAGCGGGCGCTGCGGCTCGACCCGGGCGACGCCGAGGCCGAGGCCAACCTCCGGCTCGTCCGGCGCGCCTACGCCGCGCGGCCGCCCTGGTCGCGCCCCGAGCCGCTCGCCGAGCGGATCGCCGCGCGGGTGAGCGACCTCGCCGCCGCGCTCGCCTTCGCGCTCCCCTGGCTGGGCCTGTGGGCGGCACTGGCGCTGCGGCTCGGCGCCCGCGGCGCGCGGCGCACCCTGGCGAGCGCGCTCGCAGCGCTGTGCGCGCTCCTGGCGCTGGGCGGCGGGCTGCTGGTGGCCGCCCGGGCGCGCGAGCAGCGGGCCCCGCGCGCCGTGGTGGTGGTGCCGGGCGCGCCGCTGCTCGAGGCCCCGTCCGACGCGCTCCGCGCCACGCTGGAGCTGCCCGAGGCGGCGCCGCTCCGGGCGCTCGCGGCCGAGGGCGACTACCTGCGGGTGCGGCTGCCGGGTGGCGTCGAGGGCTTCGTGCGCAAGGCGGACGTGGAGCTGCTGTAGCTCCCGGGGCGGGCATGCCCCTGCTCCTGCGCCCTGCTCCGGCCTCCGCCGCGCCGCCAGGAACGCCAGCGCGGCCGGGCCCGGCGCGTCCCCGGCTCACTGCGCCGCGGGCGCCACGTGCTCGGTGTAGCTCGGGTTGCGGTGGTTCTGGTCGGGGTTGTGGGCGTCCCAGCAGGAGTCGGAGCAGAAGTAGAGCTGGAAGCGCTTCCGGTTGCAGGTGGAGACGCCGCACTTGAGGTACGGCGCCCCGAAGGCGATGGGCTTCTTGCAGACGCTGCACTTCTGCCACATGGGAGCCTCCCGCTCGCCGCTCGCCCGGCCGGCGTCAGGCGCACCGCAGCTTCGCCACCAGCGCCCGGTCGCCGCCCCTCTCGAAGGCCTCGAGCGCCTCGTCGGCCGGGCTGCGGCCCGAGAGCGCCCGCTCGCGGAGGGGGTCGAGCCAGTGGCGCTCGTCCTCGCCCTTCTCGCCGCAGCAGTTCTGCCGGCAGAGGCCCTCCGCCGAGATGGCGAGCAGCCGCCCGGCGAGCTGGCCCAGCGTCCCGCCGCGCGGCCAGGGCGCGGCCAGGGCCTGGCGGCCGGCGTCCTTCACCGCCTGGCGGCGGGCGGCGAGATCGAGCCCCCGCACCTCCTCCCAGGCCTCCAGCCGGGCGCCGCGGTCGTAGAGCAGTCCCTTCCAGAAGGCGGCCAGCGCCTTGGTCATCTCCATGTCGCAGGCGTCGGCGCCGCGGACCTCGACCACGCCCTTGAGCCGCACGTCGGGGAAGAGGCAGGAGAGGTGGTCCTCCCAGTCGGCCATCGTGGGCCGCTCGCCGCCGAGCCCTTCGGCCAGGAAGGCGCGGAAGGTCCGGGCACCGGTCTCGAGGTAGCGCCCCTCTCGGCGCAGGAAGACCATCGGTACGTCCAGCGCCCATTCGACGTAGCGGCGGTAGGCGCTGTCCTGGAAGCCCTCCTCGAAGGCGAAGGGCAGCAGGCCGCA
Organism: Deltaproteobacteria bacterium; assembly: GCA_016214955.1. Lineage (GTDB taxonomy): Bacteria > Myxococcota > Myxococcia > Myxococcales > Anaeromyxobacteraceae > JACRMN01. The sequence continues at coordinate 212,591 of JACRMN010000002.1, read as the reverse complement.
GCGGGCCGGGTCCGTCTCCTCCCACACCTGCACCCGGAAGCTGCGGCCGCCCCAGGGAGCGCCGTTGACGATGGGTGAATTGGCGTAGAGGGCCGTCACCGCCGGCTGGGCCGCCAGCGCCAGCCGCAGCTTCTCGCCGGCGTCCGGCTCGCTGCCGAAGTCGAAGGAGGCCTGGCCCGAGCCGGTCATGGCCATCATGTCCTCGGCCAGCCGGCCGCGCGCCGCCAGGAACGGGCGCATCACCCGGTAGCGCGACTTGGGCATCCAGGGCGAGGAGCGGGGCGTGCCCCAGGGCCGGTAGCCGGTGGCCAGGAAGGTGACCCCCAGCCGCTCCGCCAGGGCCTCGCACTTCTTCCGGTGCCGGTCCAGCTCCGCCGCCACCACGTGCACGTCCTGGAACGGCCGGCCCGAGAGCTCGATCTGGCCGCCGGGCTCGATGCTGACGGTGAGGCCGGCGTGCTGCGCCGCGATGATCCGGCCCTCGTCCTCCACCGGCTCGTAACCCTGCTCCACGAAGCCGCGCAGCACCGCCTCGACACCGCCGGGGCCGCCGTAGGGCACCGGCTCCACCGTGCCGGCGCGCAGCAGCACCTTCTCGTGCTCGAGCCCGACCTTCCACTCCTCCGGCGGCCGCTCGCGCGCCCGGAACCAGTCCACGAGGTCGCCCGGCCCGCGGACGGGCGGGCTGTCACCGGCGCGCTTGTCGAGCGACATTCCCGGATCTTAGTCGGGCGAGTGCGATTCGGAAACAGCGCGGAAGATGCCGCTTCTCGGGGCGGGGCCCCGATGAGCCGTGCTCGGCGGGGCGGCGGCGAAGCCCCCCGGCAGCATCGCCTAGTCGTCCCCCTGGGACTGCGAAGCGCCCTCGCGCGCGCGGCGCTCCCCGCCCTCGCGGGGGAGCAGCAGGTCCTCGAGGAAGAAGGCCGCCAGCTCGGCGCGCCCCGCCAGGCCGGCCTTGCGGTACACCGCCAGCGCCTGCTGGCGCACGGTGCGCTCGGAGGTCTGGCGCGCCTCGGCCGCCTCCTTGAGGGACAGCCCCTTGAGGAGGAGGAGGCCGACCTCGCGCTCGGCCGGCGAGAGCCCCCAGCCATCGAACTGCCTGTCGATGGCGGCGCCCAGCCCCTTCAAGAGCTCCTGGGCCTCGGCGTGCCAGCGGACCAGGTCCGCCCGGGTGCCGTCGAGCTCCACCTTGAGCTCGCGGGCCCGGCTGCGCTCGGCCTGCAGCAGGCGCCACATGGCCGCGAACCCGCCCAGCGAGAGCAGCGTGGCGGCGACCTCGAAGGCGATGTGGCCGGCGCTGGCACCCTCGCGCACGTCGCTGATGACGTCGAGGACCAGGAAGAAGGCGATGACCAGGAAGAGGGCGGCGGGCACGCCGGCGGTCGCCACGCCCGGGCGGTCGTCGCCGCCGTCGTCGTCCCTTGCGCGCACCCCGGCTGTGTGGTGGGCGGGCTCGACGGGGGTCGCTTTCTCCATCTCGTGTGTCATCGGTTGGATGGCTTCCTCTCCTGGAGCGATGGATTTTGGGCAGCGCAGGGCCGCGACGCAAGGCCTGGAGGAACGGGTGGCGTCCCGGAGTGATGCGACATGAGCGATCCACTCCATCCCGCGCTGGTCCACGTTCCCCTGGGGTTGGCCTTCGTCCTGCCCTGGGTGACGGCGGGGGTCGCTGTGGCGATTGACCGCGGCCTCCTGCCCAGGCGGGCCTGGGTGCTGGTGGCCCTCCTCCAGCTCCTGGTCGTGGCCGGCGGTGCGGCTGCCCTGCTCTCGGGCTTCCGCGAGGAGCACGCGGTCGACGGATTCGTCTCCAGCCGGCTGGTGCAGGCGCACGAGGAGCGGGCGGTGACCTTCCTCCTGGGCGCCGCCATGTTGCTGGCCCTCACCGTCTCCGTCCTGGCCGTGCCGGCCCGCCGCCTGCGCGCCGTGGCCGCCCTGGCCGTCGCGGGGTCTCTCATCGTCGCCGGGCTGGGGCTGTGGACGGGCAGGGCCGGCGGGGAGCTCGTGTACCGGCATGGGGCGGCAGCCGCCTACCGGGTTCAGTCGGAGCACACCACCGCGGAGGTCCGCCCTCCCGGCAACTGAGATTTCCAACCTGCCGCTCGCACCGCGAGCGGCCCGATGTGGAGCAGCGCCTCCCCCCCCCGGCGCGGCTCTTCGAGGCCCTCCGGCCGCTCCAGTGGACGGCCGGAGGGCCTCGGCTTTTTCCCAAGGGATCCGCTTTGCTTGCGCCGTGCGTCCCCTGGCCCTTATCCTCAAAGGGTTGCGCACCTCTTTGCCGAACCGGCTGGCCCCCCCCATGAACCGTGCCCTGCGCCTCCTCTCCTCGCTGGCGGTCGCCACCGCGCTCGCCTTCGCCGTCACCTTCGCGGTGGTCCGGGCCCAGCCCGACGCCCCGCGCGGCGAGCTCGCATCCGGACCCGGCGGCAGCGGCACTGCGGTGCTGGCCCTCGCCCCCTCGCCCCGCACCAGCGGCACCGAGGAGGCCGACAGCTACGACCTCTCCCGCCTGCCGGTGCTCTCGGCGGTCATCAACCTGGTGGACCGCAGCTACGTCGACCCCAAGCGCATCGACCCCAAGGCCATGGTGGTGGCGGCGCTCGACGGCGTGGAGCGGGCCGCCGCCGAGGTGATGGCGGAGGGAGACGCGGCCAGCGGCCACCTGACCCTGACGGTGGGCACCGCCCGGCGCGACGTGGACATCAGCGGGGTGCGCACCATCTTCGACGTCCGGCTGGTGCTGGGCGGGGTGATGGGCTTCGTTCAGAAGAACCTCACCACCCAGAAGAGCGCCCGCGAGATCGAGTACGCCGCCGTCAACGGCATGCTCTCCACCCTCGATCCGCACACCGTCCTCTACGACCCGCGCGGCTTCCGCGACCTGCGCACCGCCACCCGCGGCGAGTTCGGCGGCCTGGGCTTCGTCATCTCGATGCGCGACGGCAACCTCACCGTGATGCGGGTGCTCAAGAACACCCCGGCCCAGCGCGCCGGCATCAAGGCCAGGGACGTCATCACCCGCATCGAGGACCAGTCCACCATCAACATGGACGTGCAGGACGCGGTCGATCGTCTGCGCGGCAAGCCGGCCACCAAGGTGAACATCGTGGTCTCGCGGGCCGCCTGGCCCGAGGCCAGGAAGCTGGCGGTGACCCGCGAGATCATCAACCTGGAGACGGTCCCCCAGGCCAAGCTCCTCGACAAGGGAATCGGCTACGTCCGCATCTCGCAGTTCGCCGCCAACACCACCCGCGACCTGGTGGGCTCCATCCAGCAGCAGCGGGCCCAGGCCGGCGGCAGCCTGCGCGGCCTGGTGCTCGACCTGCGCAACAACCCCGGCGGCCTCCTCGACCAGGCCATCCAGGTCTCCGACCTCTTCCTCTCCGAGGGCGTGATCGTGAAGACGGTGGGCGGCGACCGGGTCGAGACCAAGGAGGCCCACGGCGACCGCGAGGACCTGGCCTCCCTCCCGCTGGTGGTGCTGGTGAACAACAGCTCCGCCTCGGCCAGCGAGATCGTGGCCGGCGCGCTCAAGAACAACAACCGGGCGCTGGTGATCGGCCGCCAGACCTTCGGCAAGGGGTCGGTGCAGGTGCTCCACGACTTCCCCGCCCCCGGCAAGCCGGGCGAGGACCTGGCGCTCAAGCTCACCATCGCCCAGTACCTGACGCCCGGCGACGTCTCCATCCAGGAGGTGGGCATCACCCCCGACGTGCTGCTCCTGCCGGGCCGCGCCCTCAAGGACGCCATCAACTACTTCGCCCCGCCCCGATCGCTGGGCGAGGTCGACCTGGACCGCCACCTCTCCAACCCCACCGAGAGCGCCCTGCCTCCGGCCGAGACCGCGCGCCGCGCCGCCGAGCGCGCCGCCCGCACCGAGAAGGCGCCGCTGGAGCTGCGCTACCTCCTCGACGAGAAGGAGGACGCGGTGGCCAAGGCCCTGAAGGCCGACGAGAAGCGCGAGGCCGCCGCCCGGGCCCACGGCGAGGCCGAGGTCTCTCCCGAGCAGCTGGAGGACGAGGAGGTCGAGGCCAACCCCGACGAGGTGGTGGAGGACTTCCAGATCCGCTTCGCCCGCGAGCTGCTGGCGCGCCACCCCTACGCCGATCGGCCGCGGCTCCTGGAGGCGGCGCGGCTGCTGGTGGCCGAGCGCGCCGCCGAGGAGGAGGGCAGGCTGGAGCAGAGGCTGGGACAGCTGGGCATCGACTGGGCCGGCGGGCCGGCCACCGGGACCCCGCGCCCGCTGGTCACCGTCTCCCCGCCACCCGGCAAGCGGGTCGGCGCCGGCGAGACCGTGCCCTGGACCGTGACGGTGGAGAACCGGGGCGACGCGCCGCTGCGGCGGCTCCGCGCCTGGACCACGGTGCAGAAGAGCCCCTGGCTCGACCGCCGCGAGTTCGTCTTCGGCCTGGTGAAGCCCGGCGAGAAGCGCTCCTGGACGGTGCCCGTGAAGCTGCCCCGCGGCATGGACAGCCGGCACGAGGAGGTGAAGCTCCACTTCGAGGACGACGGCGGGCGGGCTCCGCCCGACGCCTCGGTGAGCCTCGACGTCACCGAGACCGGCAAGCCCCAGTTCGCCTTCTCCACCCAGGTGGACGACGACCAGGGCGGCAACGGCGACGGCCTGGTGGAGCGGGGCGAGGACTTCTCGCTGCGGGTCGACGTCCGCAACGACGGCGCCGGCCCCAGCGGGGAGAAGACCTTCGTCTCGCTGAAGAGCCTGGGCGACGACAAGGTCTTCATCAAGAAGGGCCGGGTGGTGGTCGGGGCCCTCAAGCCCGGCGAGTCGAAGCAGGCGGTGCTCCAGGTCGAGGTGCGCAAGGGGCTGAAGCCCGACGTGGTGCCGCTGCAGCTCAGCGTGTACGACGAGAAGAGCGACGAGTACCAGGTGGCCAAGCTCGACCTCCCGGTGCGCGCCGAGGGACTGGCCCGCACCGCCGCCAGGGGCCTGGCCCGGGTGACCGCGGCCGAGTCCTTCGTCCGGGCCGGCGCCTCCGCCGACGCCCCGGTGCTCGGGGTGGCGAGGAAGGGTGCGCTGCTGCCCGTCGAGGCGCGCTACGGCGACCTGCTGCGGGTGGAGTGGAAGAAGGGGCGCCACGGCTACGTGGCCGCCGCCGAGACCGCCGCCGCCACCGGCAAGGCCGCCGGGCAGGTGGCCGAGGTGTGGCAGCGCGACCCGCCGCGCATCACCCTCTCGCCCGACCCGGCCCGCGGCGCCCCGGTGGTGGACGGCGAGCGGCTGCGCGTCGAGGGCGTGGCCCAGGCAGCCCCCGGCCCCGGCCCCCGCCGTCGGCTCCGCGACGTCTTCATCTTCGTCAACGACCAGAAGGTCTTCTTCAAGGCCGCGCCCGACGCCGAGACCGGCAGGCTGGAGTTCTCGGCCGACGTGCCGCTCAAGCCGGGCAACAACGTGGTCACGGTCTTCGCCCGCGAGGACGAGGAGTTCCAGTCCCACCGGAGCTTCGCCGCCTACCGGCGGGTGGCCGAGGTGGCCGCCCAGGGGACCGCCAAGCAGGGGGAGAAGTAGGGCGATATCCTCCCTCCGCTTCTCCCGGGCCGGGAATGGCGAAAGGCCCGATCTCCGGTAGGATTCGCGCATGTCGGGATCGACGCCGGCCCCCCCCGGGGGCGCCGGAGCGGCGCGCGCGCGGCCCTCGGGATTCGAGCTCAAGCTGGAGCACGGCAAGGCCGTGGTCCGGCTCGGCGAGCAGCTCTTCCTCCCCGGCGTCCGCCTGGCCGAGCTCCTCCTCGAGGTGCCCGGCGTCCGCTTCCCCTTCGACGTGGCCGCCGGCGCCAGCCAGTTCCGCCAGCACCTCTGCGAGCTCGTGCGCATCGAGCTCACGGCCGAGGCCTCCCACGTCGCCTCGCTGACCGGCAAGCTTGCCCTGGCCGGCACCGGGATCGAGGGGCTGGAGGTGGGGCTGCGGGCCGGCTTCGCCGAGGTGGCGGGCCGGCTAGCCGGCGGTCCGGCCTTCACCCTCAAGGTCGGCGCCGAGGCCGAGGGAGAGCAGGGGCTGCGGCTCTGGGCCTACGCCCCGCGCGTCTACGGCACCGGGCCGGTCTCGGAGGCCGCCCTCCCCTTCCTGCTGGCCCGCGCCGCCGCGGCCCTGGGGCGCTTCGACGGCGCCGCGCTCGCCTGCGAGCCGCTCGGCGCCACGCTGCGCCGGCTGCTGCCCGCACGCGGCTGGAAGCTGCCGCGCGTGGCCGGGGCGCGCCTCTCGCTGGCCGCCTTCGAGCCGGGCCGCGTGCGGCTGGCCTGGGACCGCTCCGAGGCTGCGCCCACGCCGGCCGCCGACCCGGAGCTGCTGGCGGCGCTGGAGGGAGCGCGCGGCTTCGCCCGCGCCGAGGCCCTGCTCCTCGCCGGCGACGCCGCCGGCGCCCGCGACGAGCTGCTCCACGCCGGCGCTCCCGCCGCCCAGCACCCCTTCGGTGCCGCCCGGCTCCTGGCCCTGCTCTCGATGGAAGAGCGCTTCGACGGCGAGGCCCTCGACCTGGCCGCCGCCTGGCGCGAGCGGCGCCCCGACTTCGCCCCGGCGCTGCTGGCCGAGGCCCGCATCCGCGCCCGGCACGGCGACGAGGGCAGGGCCTCGGAGCTCCTGGCGCAGGTGGCCGAGCTGGCGGCCCGGCGCGGCGAGGAGCTCTCGGCCCTGGCGGCCGCCGACGCCTGCCTGGCCTTCGGGCCCCGCGCCGTCCCGGGCGCCGCCGCCCGGGCCGTGGAGGTGGCGCTGGCCGTGCGGCGCGACCACCTGCCGGCGCTGCGGGCGCTCCTGGCGCTGGGCGAGCGGGGCGGCAACCGGGAGGCGCTGCTGCGGGCCTGCCGGCGGCTGGCCGCCTACTCCACCGACGACGCCGAGAAGTCGGCGGCCCACGGCATGCTCGGCCGGCTGCTGCTGCAGGCCGACCCGCCTGCCGCCCGGCTGCACCTCGACCACGCGCTGCGCCTCTCGCCCGGCCACCCCGAGACCGCCGAGGCGCTGGCCCGCGCCTGCGAGGAGGTGGGCGAGCCGCTGCGCGCCATCAAGGCCTGGGACCGGGCCCGCGAGCTGCGCCTCGCCGCGGGCGACCGGGCCGGCGCCGCCCAGGCCGCGGCCGCGGTGGGCCTGCTCTGGGAGCAGAAGCTGCTCCAGCCCGAGAACGCGCTGCTCCGCTACCGCGATGCCGCCGAGCTCGACCCCTCGCCCGGGGCCCATGAGCGGGCGGCGCTGCTGGCCGGCGCGCTGGGCCACTGGACCGAGGCCCAGGACGGCTGGAGCGCGGTGCTCTCCTTCGGCGGCGACGCCTCGCCCGAGGCCCGGGCACGCGCGGCGCGCGCCCGCCGCGAGCTGGCGCGCATCGCCGAGGAGCGGTTCGCCGACCGGCAGCGGGCCTGCGACCACCTGGAGGCGGCGGTGGCGCTGGAGCCGGGCGACACCGGCTCCCTGGTCCGGCTGGCGGCGCTCTACGGGGCGCTGGGGCGCACCGCCGAGCGGCTCGGCGCCATCGACAGGCTGGCGGCGCTCACGCCCGAGCCCGCGGCCCGCGCCCGGCTGCTGGCCGAGGCGGCGCGGCTGGCCCCGACGCCGGCCGAGGCCCGGCGCCGCTGGGAGGCGGTGCTGGCGGCGGCTCCCGACGAGGCCGGCGCGCTGCGCGGCCTGGCCGACGCGGCGCTGGCGGTGGGCGACCGCACCGCGGAGCGCGAGGCCCTGTCGCGCCTCTCCCGCCTCCTGCTCCCCGCCGAGGAGCGGTCCGAGGCCCTCGACCGCCTCTCGGCCTCGTGCCTGGCCGACGGCGACGGCCCTGCGGCCCTGGAGGCGGCCAGCCAGGCCCGCCGCGTCCACCCCACCGGCGCGCGGCTGGCGCGCGAGGTGGCGCTGGCCCGGGAGCAGCGCGACCCGCGGCTCGCCGACATCCTGGCGGAGCAGGCGCAGCACCTGGCGGAGTCCGACCCCACCTCGGCGGCCCGCGCCTGGCTGGCGCGCGCCCGGCTCCTCGAGGAGGGGGGCGACGTCGAGGGGGCGCTGGCGGCCCTGGCCGAGGCCCGCCTCCTCGCCCCCGACGACGGCCCGGTGCTGGAGGCGCAGGCGCGGCTCGCCGAGGCGAGCGGCGACGTCTCGCTGGCGCTGGCGGCGCTGGAGGTGCTGGCCGAGCAGCAGGCCGGGGACGGGGCGCTGGCGGCGCGGATGGCGCGGGTGGCGCTCCTGGCGGGCGACCCCGCGCTGGCGCGGGCCCAGGCCGAAAGGGCCCGGGCGCTGGGGAGCGCCGAGGCCGGTGCCCTGCTCGAGGAGGTCCGCGCTCGCTTCGCCGACCCTTCGGCGGCCGCCGAGCGGGCCGCCGAGGCGGCGCTGGCCGGCACCCCCGGGGAGAAGCTCCGGCTGCTGCGCGAGGCGCTGGAGCTGGACGCCACCTCGGCGGCGGCGCTGCGCGGGCTGGCCGCGGCCGAGCTCGGCCCCCTGCTCGGCGACGAGCGGGCCGCGCTGCTCCTGCGGCTGGCGGAGCACCCGGAGGTGAGCGGCGTGGAGGCGGGCCGGGCGCTCTCCGAGCGCGCCCGGGCGCTCGCCGCCGCCGGTGCGCGCGACGAGGCCCTGGCCGCGGTGCGAGAGGCGGTGCGCCGCTCGCCCGGCGACGCCGAGGCGCTCGACCTCCTGGCAGAGCTGGCGGGCGCCGG
>JACRMN010000002.1:0-203917 GCA_016214955.1 Deltaproteobacteria bacterium | reverse complement strand
GCCGGCGATCCGGCCGGGGCCGCCGAGGCGCTGCTGGCGAGGGCGGCGCTGGCGCGCGAGGCCGGCGACCCCGACGCCCCGCTGCGGCTGGCCGGCGCCGGCCAGGCGGCCCTGGCGGCCGGCCTGCGCGACGGCGGCCGCTGGGCGCTGCGCGAGGCCATCCGCGCCGGTCTCGACCGCGAGGACGCGGTGGCGGCCTGGCAGGCGCTGGCGCGGCTGGCCAGCAGCCGCGGCGAGGGGCCGGCGGAGCGAGAGGCGCTGGTGGCCCTGGCGCCGCTCCTGCCCACCGGCGAGAAGCCGGCGGCGCTCCTGCGGCTGGCCGCGCTCCACGAGGCGGCCGGCGACGCCGGCCTGGCCCGCGAGGCGGTGGAGCAGGCGCGGCGGCTCTCGCCCCGCGACCCGGCGGCGGTGGCGGCCAGCCTGGCCGCGGCCGAGAAGGCGCGCGACCTGCCGGTGGTGGCCGAGCGGCTGGACGAGCTGGCGACGCTGGAGCCGGCGTCGGCCGGCGAGCGGCTCCTGGAGCGCGCCCGGCTGCTGGCCGGGCCCCTCGCCCAGCCCGAGGCCGGCGACGACGAGCTGACCCGGGCCCTGGCCCTGTTGCCGCCGAGCCTGGCGCTGGCCAGCGAGCAGGTGAGGCTGAGGCGCGCGGCGCCGCCTCCGGTTGGCGAGCGGCCCTGGGGCGAGCCGCTGGAGCGCTTCGCCGCCCGCGCCGCCTCGCCGGCCGAGGCCGCCGCCGCCTGGCGCGATGCCGCCGGGCTGGCCCAGGTCCAGGGCGACGGCGGCGCTGCCCTGCGCTGCGCCCGTGCCGCCTGGGAGCTCACCCGGGAGGAGGACGCCACGTTCGCCGGCCCGCTGTGGTCGCGGCTGCTCTACCGCGAGGGCGGGCGCGACGAGGCGCTGGCGCTGCACCGGCACCTCTTCGAGACCGCGCTCCTGCGGCTCGACGAGCGCGAGCAGGCGCGCCTCTGCCGCCGCCTGGCGGAGCTGGCCGAGGAGCAGGGCCAGCCCGATCTGGCTCGCGCCGCCCTGGCCCGCCTCGCCGAGCTTCGCCCCCTCGACGCCGACGCAGCGCTGGCCGCCTTCCGCCTGGAGCCCGACCGCGCCCAGGCGGTGCGGGCGCTGTCGGAGCGGGCCGCCGCCTGGCGCTCGGTGCGCTCGCGGGTGCAGGCCTGGTCGCTGGCCGCGACCGCCGCCCACCGGGAGCTGCGCGACCCGACGCTGGCCGACGCCCTCTGGCGGCGGGCCCGCGGCGCGGCGGGTGACTACCCCTCGCTCCTGGCCGGCGTGGAGGAGCAGCGGCTGCAGGTGGCGCGCGCCGACCACGACCCCGCCGGCGTCGGGCCACCCCGCGAGCTGCTCGAGGCCCTCCGCGACACCGCCAACGCCCGGGCCGCGTCCGGCGACGCGGTGGGCGCCGCCGACCTGCACCAGGAGGCCGCCGCCCTCGCCCTGGGCCACGGCCTCACCGCCGAGGAGCTGCAGGAGCGCGAGGCGCTTTGCGCGCTGCGCCCCGGCGACGCCGGCCTGGCCCTCGACCTCTGCCTGGCCCAGGCCCGCGGCGGCCTCCACGACGACGCCGTGGCCGGGCTGCGGAGCTGGCTCGCGGCCCACGCCGACGACCCGCGGGCCGGCGAGGCGCTCTCGGCCCTGGGGCGAGCCCACCTGGCGCTGGAAGAGCCGGAGCAGGCCGCCGCGGCGGCGCTGCGCCGGCTGGAGCGCAGCCGGCGGCTGGGACTGCCCGCCGAGCGGCGCGGCGCCCTCGACGACGGCTGCGCGGTGGTGGAGCGCTCGCCGGCACCGCTGCAGCCCGACTTCCTGGAGCAGCTGGCCGCGGCGCTGCTGGACGAGGGCGATGCGCGCGGCGACGCCATGGGCGAGCGCGCCGTCGAGGCGCTCTCCCGGACCGGCGAGAACGCGCGGGCCGTGGGGCTGGTGGCGCTGGCCTCGCGCGCCGCCACCGGCGCCCGCCGCGCCGCCTGGCTGGTGCGACTCTCCGACGCCTCCCGCGCCCGCGGCGATCGCGAGGCCGCGGCAGCGGCGCTGGGCGAGGCCGTGGCCGCCGCCCCCGACGACCAGGCGCTGCGCCAGGCCCACCTGGCGCAGCTCGAGGCAACCGGGCGCCCCGGCTTGCTGGCGCGGGCGCTGGAGGAGGCGCTGCGGGCGCCGGGCGCCGACCGCGCGCCGCTGCTGCGCCGGCTGGCCATCGCCTACCGCGAGGCCGGCGACGCCGCCAGCGCCGAGCGCGCCGAGCGGGAGCTGGTGGGTCTGGGGCCGGAGACGCCGGGCTACCGCGAGGCCTGCGACGCCCTGGAGCGGCGCTTCGAGGAGCGCGGCGAGCTGCGGGCCCTCGCCGACCTGCGGCTGCGGCGGGCCCAGGGCGCCGCCCAGCCCGCCGAGCGGGCGCTGCGCTACGCCGCCGCCTCCGAGGCGCTCCTGCGGGCTGGCGCCGCCGACGAGGCCCGCGCCGCCGCCCAGCAGGCCAGCGACGAGGACCCCGATGCCCAGCGCCCCTGGCAGGCGCTGGCCGCCGTCGAGGAGCGCGAGGGCCGGCGCGCCCAGGCCGCCGCCGCCCACCTGGCCGCCGCGCTGCGAGGTGAGGGGACCGCGGCGGCGTCCGAGGCGCTGGAGGCGGCCCGGCTCTTCGAGCGGGCCGGGCAGGACCAGGAGGCAGGCCGCGCCTATGCGGCCGCCGCCGGCGCCCAACCCGGGAACCCCGAGGCCCGCCGCGCCCTGGCCCGCCGGGCTGCCACCGCGGGCGACCTGAAGGAGGTGGCCCGGCAGCTCTCCGAGCTCGACATCCTCCTGCTGCCGCGCGAGGAGCGGCGCGAGCACGAGCTGGAGCTGGCACGGGCCTATTCGGCCGCGGGCATGACCGAGGCCGACGACTCCTGGCGGCAGCTCTTCGACTCCGACGCCGGAGACCCCGAGGTGTTCGAGGTGCTCGCCTCGGCGGCGCGGCGCACCGGCGCCAACGCCGCCTGGCTGGAGCTGGCGGCGCGCCACGACGGCGCGCTTGCCGGCGGCGACAGCTCGCGCCGCCGCGACCTGCGCGGCGCCCGGGCCGGGCTGCTGGAGGAGATGGGGCAGCTGGAGGCGGCCGAGGGGGCCTGGCAGGCCAGCCTCTCCATCGACCCCGAGTACCGCCCGGCGCTCCGTGCGCTGCGTCGGCTGGCCGAGCTGCGCGGCGACACCACCGCGGCCGCCGACCTGGCCCTGCGCGAGGGCTCGGTGGCGCGGGAGCCGCTGGAGGCGGCGGCGCTGTTCATGGAGGAGGGGCGGCTGCGCCGTGCCGCCAACGACCTCCTGCGGGCCGCAGCCGCCTACGAGCGAGCCCTGGCGCGGGCCGAGGTGGTGGCCTCCCCCGAATCGTTCGACCTCGCCGCCGAGGCGCGGCTCGGCCTCTCCGAGGTGATGCCCTCCGGCCGGCTCGACGAGGAGGTGACCGAGCCGGTGCCGCGGGAGGGGCTGGCGGGGGAGCCGCCGCCGGCCGAGCAGGAGGAACGACACGACCTGCCGCGGACCGAGGCGCCCACCTTGGCGCTCGACGAGGACTCGCCCGCCCTGCCCGCAGGGCCCGAAGGCGTGGAGATCTCGATCGAGGGGGCAGGGCCGGCCGACGCTCCGGCCGAGGAGGGATCGCCCCCTGCCCTGAGCGAGGGCCCGCCCCAGCCGGCCCGAGTCGAGGGGCCGACCCCGACCTCGACCCCTGCCCTGAGCGAGGGTCCGCCCCAGCGGGTCCGAGTCGAAGGGCCGACCGCGGACCCGACCCCGGACTCGACCGCGAGCGCGGCCCCGGCCCCGACCACAGGCCCGGTCGCGGCCCCGGCCCCGGCCCGGATCGAGATCCCGCTGGAGGCGCCCACCCTGCTCGAGATGCCGGCGCGGCTCGCGGTCGAGCCACCCGCCCCGACCCCGCTTCCCCTTCCCCGCGCCACGCCGCCCCCGCTACCGGCCCGGACCCCTCCGCCGCTCCGGCCCGCGACGACGCCGCCGGCAGCGGCCGAGCCGCCGGCGCCCGCCGAGAGCGCGGCCGAGGTGCCGCTCCTGCTGGGCGAGGAGGAGCTGCTGCCCGTGGAGCCGGACCTGGAGGTGGCCAGCCCAGCCGAGCTGGCGAGCGCACTGGAGCTGGCGATCGACAAGCTCGGGCCCGAGTCGGCCCCTGGCACCACGCAGCCCGATCACCCCCTCCCCCTGCCCGCCGAGGGCGCCGTGCCCCCGGAGCTCTCCACCGGGCTGCTCGGGCCGGAGGGCGGTGCGGTGCACTCCACCCTCGGCCTCTTCCAGGGGCCGGCCCAGCCGCCCCCGGCGGTGACGGAGCCGGCAGCGGCCCTCGATCTCTCGTGGGAGCTGGATCCCGACCCGGCGGCCGAGGAGCGGCTTCAGGCCTTTGCCGCGCGCGCCACCGGCGCCCAGCGGGCCGACGCCCTGGCCGCGCTGGGCCGCCGCCGCGAGCAGCGCGGCGCCCGGGGACCGGCCGCCGAGGCCTTCGCCGCCGCCGCCGAGGCCGATCCGCCCCGCGGCGAGCAGTGGCTCCAGGAGCTGGAGCGGCTGGCAGGCGGCGAGGCGGAGCGGCTCGCCGTGCACCGGCTCCGCGTCCGGCTGGCCCAGAGCCCGGCGGCCCGGGTGGCGGCCATGGTGTCGCTGGCGGCGGCCCTGCTCTCCACCGGGGAGGGCGGCCGGGCCGAGGCCAACGAGGTGCTGGAGCGGGCCCTCGGGCTCGAGCCCACCAACGGGCCGGCGGCCGAGGCGCTGGCGCGCCTCTCCATCGCCACCGGCCAGGCCGAGCGGGCGCTCGCCATCCTCGGCCCGCTCGAGGGCGGGGCGCCGGGCCTGCCGCCGCGCACGGTGCTGGCCCTGCAGCTCGAGGCGGCGCGCGTGGCCGGCGACCCGGCGCTGGCGCTGGAGCGGGCGCGCCGCGCGGCGCGCAATGCCCCCATGGACGCGGAGCTCCAGGAGTGGTGGGCCCGCGCCGCGGCCGAGGCGCAGGAGCCGCGCGAGGAGGCGGAGGCCTGGGCGGCGGCGCTGTCGGCGGCCCCGCGGGCTGCACCCGAGGAGGAGGGCCACCGGCGCGTGCAGCTGGCGGCGGCGCTGCGCCGGCAGGGGCGCGACGACGAGGCGCTGCGCGAGCTCCTGCGCGCCGCGGAGCGCGCGCCCGAGGTGGGTACGGTGCTCGACGCGGCCGCCGAGGCGCTGCGCGCCGCCGGGCGCGGGCGCGACGCACTGGTGTACGGGGAGCGGGCCGCGCGGCTCGAACCCTCGGCCCTGGAGCGGCGGCGCCGGCTCGGCGTGCTGGCCCAGGCGGCCGAGGCCCTCCCCGACCGCGGGCTGGCGCTCTGGCTGTGGGAGGGGGCGCGGGCCGCGGCCCCCGGCGACGCCGAGGTGTTGCGCGCCCTGGTCCGGCTCCACGCCCAGGCCGGCGGCGACCCGGCCCAGCTGGCGGGCCTGGCGCGCGAGCTGGAGGCGGCCGGAGGCGCCGACGGGCTCGGGACCGCCGCCGCGGTGGCGGGCCGGGCGCTGGCGGCCTCGGGCGACGAGGAGGCCGGCTTCCGCTTCCTCTCCGTGGCGCAGCACGCCGATCCGGGCGACCACGTGGTGCTTCGCGAGGTGGTGCAGCTCGCCGAGCGGCTCGGCCGCCACGTGGAGATGGTGGCCCTCGGGGAGCAGCTCGCCGAGGCCGAGGCCCAGGCGGGCCAGGCGGCCGCCGCCGCGGCGCGGCTGCGGACCCTGGCTCAGGTGGCCCACGACCGGCTGGGCGACGGCGTCTCCACGGCGCGGCTCCTGGAGCGGGCCGCCGAGCTGCGGCCGGCCGGCCCTGCGGTTGGCGCGGCGGCGCCTGCCGAGGAGCCCGGCGGCGGGCTGGCGGGCGCACTGCAGCGGGCGCGGCAGAACCCGGCCGACGCCGCCTCCCTCGCGGCCCTGGCCGCGGCAAGCGCCCGGGCGGCGCGGCTGGGTGGCCCCGACGCCCCGCGACACGCGGCCCGCGCCCAGGTGGCCGAGGCGCTCGCCGCCTTCCTCGACCCGCGCCTGCCCGCTCCGCAGCCGCCGCCGCTCGCTCGCCGGCTCACCCCGGACCTCCAGGGCCGGGCGGCGCTGCCCCTCGCCGCCGGCGCGACCGCGCGCCTGCTGGCGCTCCTCGCGCCCTGGCTCGAGCCGCTCTTCCCCGCCGACCTGGCCCGCCGCGGGGTGAACGCGGCCCACCGCCTCGGGCCCGAGCGGGCACCGGCGCTGGCGGCCCGCCTGGCCGCGGCCGGCCGCGCCCTGGGCGCGCGACCGGTGGTGGCCTTCCTCTCCGACGCCGGCGGCTTCGAGGTGGCGCTGGAGAACACCCAGCCGCCCTCGCTCGTCATCGGCGCCCGCGTGCCCAGGGAGCTGCGTGAGTCGGCGGTGGACTTCCTCCTCTCGCGGGCCCTGTGCCTGGCGGGCGTGGGCTGGGCGCTGGTGGGCAAGTTCGCCCCCCGCGACGTCGGCATCCTCTGCGAGCTGGCCTGCCGCTTCGCCGGGGCGGCGCCTCCGGCCCTGGGCCTGCCGGCCGAGCGGGCGGGCGCCTTCCTCGACGCGCTGGGCCGCCTGGTGCCGGTGGCCGTGCGGGAGCGGGCCTCCACCTTCGCCGCCGATGCCGCCGCCGAGCTGCGCAACCTCCCGCCCCGGGAGCTCCAGCTCGCGCTGCGCCGAACCGCCGCTCGTCAGGCCCTCGTCTGGTCGGGTGATCCCCTGGGCGCGCTCGAGGGGCTGGTGACCTCGCGGCCCGGCGGAGACGCCATCGGCCCCGCCGCCCGCGCGCAGGCCCTCGCCGACGCCGACGTCGCCGACCTGGCCTCCTTCGCGCTCTCCGACTCGTACCTGGAGCTGCGCCTGGCGGTGGGGGCCGGCGGATGAGGCGAGGGGCCTCTCTCGCCCCGCTCCTGCTCGCGGCGCTGGCCGGCTGCCCGGGCGAGCCCGGCGCCTGCCCCGGCGAGAAGCAGGCCACGCTCACCTTCGGCGGCGCGGTCGCGGCCGGCCAGACCAGCTGCGCCCCGCTCATCCCCGAGGGCGCGGCGACCGGCTTCCCGGCCACCGTCTCCTTCACCTCCGACACCGAGGCGGCGCTGTGCCTCTCGCGGCTGCTCGTCGAACCTCGCCCCTGCTCCCGCGCCGGCGACGTCCTCTCCGGCTGCGCCTCGCAGGCGGAGGAGGTCACGCTCCCCGGCTGCCCCTGCTCCATCTCCCTGCAGGAGACGCTGGCCGGCACGCTGGTGCGCACGGAGCAGCGGGTCACCGCCTTCACCGGCAGCCTGCTGGTGACCCTGGCGCGCAGCACCACCGCCGCCGGCGTCGCCTGCTACTCCGCCGAGGACGCCCGCGGCACCACCGGCTCCTGCCCGCCGGCGGGCGGCTGCAGCGCCCGCTACGACGTCTCCGGCGCGCCCTGAGCGCCGTCGGGCCGATCCAGATCCCGTCGCCGGGCGAGCGGTCCCGTTGCCCATCGCCTCGAGGCGCCGGGCGACCCCCGCGGGCCGCTTGCGCGGGCCGCGCCTTCCCGGGCAGGATGCGCCCCCACATGGCGCGGCGAGCGAAGCGAGCGGTGGTCCTCCTCTCCGGCGGCCTCGACTCCACCACCTGCCTGGCGGTGGCGCGGGCCCGCGGCTTCGAGGTTCACGCACTATCGGTGGAGTACGGGCAGCGGCACCGGGAGGAGCTGCGGCGGGCCCGGCTGGTGGCCCGGGCGCTCGGCGCCGCGAGCCACTCGGTGGTGAAGGTGGACCTCTCGACCTTCGGGGGCTCGGCGCTCACCGACCGCAAGCTGCGCGTGCCCAAGGGGCGCAGCCCCGCCCGGATGTCGCGGAGCATCCCCATCACCTACGTGCCGGCCCGCAACACCGTGCTCCTGGCCCTGGCGCTGGCGCGGGCCGAGACCCTGGGCGCCACCGACCTCTTCCTGGGCGTGAACGCCATCGACTACTCCGGCTACCCCGACTGCCGCCCGGCCTTCGTGCGCGCCTTCGCCAGGCTGGCCGACCTCGCCACCAGGGCCGGCGTCGAGGGGGCGCGGTTCCGCATCCACGCGCCGCTGCAGCGGCTCACCAAGGCCGGCATCGTCCGGCTCGGCCGGCGGCTCGGCGTCCCCTTCGCCCTCACCCTCTCCTGCTACGATCCGGTGCGGGGCCGCGCCTGCGGACGCTGCGACGCCTGCCAGCTCCGGCTGCGCGGCTTCGCCGAGGCCGGGCAGACCGACCCTGCGGCCTACGTCCGCTGACGAGGAGGAGCCCCATGCCTCACATCCACCGCAAGTTCCCTGGCAAGTCGGCCCAGGAGATCTACGAGCGGGTCGACGAGGTGATGGAGGGCATCGCCGGCGAGATGAGCCTCGACTACCGATCGGACGAGGCCAGGCGCACCGGCCAGGTCTCCAAGATGGGCATCACCGGCGCCTTCGCGGTGAAGGAGGGAGAGGTCTCGGTGGAGCTCAAGTACCCGATGCTCATCCCCGCCGCCCTGCGCAAGAAGGTGGAGGACCGCATCGGCCAGAAGCTCGACGGCTTGTTCGCGTAGGGCGCGGAGCGACCGGGTCCCTGTCGGGGTCGAGGTGGGGGTCGCCTCCCGCCATTCACCCGACGTGGAGCATCCTCCCTCCCGCGAACGACCAGTTCTCCCACTGGGTCTCCTGGAACACGACCATCACCTCCTCGGGATCGACGCCCGGGTCGCGCTGCAGCCCGGCCACCAGGTCGGCCAGGATCTTCCGCTTCACCTTCACGCTTCGCCCCACCGAGAGCAGGATCTGGATCAGCACGAAGTCACGGGTCCGCGGGCGCGCCGCGTCCGGGTAGGTGGGATCGAAGCGGAAGTCCTCCTCGCCGAGCTCCAGCACCCGGTGGAAGAGGTCGGTCTCCGGCACGCCCGAGGCCACCAGCGCCCGGTGGGCCGCCGCGAGGGCGGCCTCCTTCCAGGCGCGGGTCCGGGGGCCGCGGACGGTCAGCGTGACGAGCGGCATGGCGTTTCTCCTCCGTCAGGGCACCGGCGCGGCGCGGGGCCCCAGGTGCACCTTTCCCTGCGTGAGCTCCATCTCCTCGGCCACCGCCGCGGCGACCGCCGGCCCGGCGAGCCGCGACACGAGCCACAGCCCCAGGTCGAGCCCGCTCGAGATCCCGCCGGCGGTCATCAGGTCGCCGTCGTCCACCACCCGCGCGTCCACCGGCTCGGCCCCCGCGGCCGCGAGCGCGCCCATCGCCGTCCGGTGGGTCACCGCCGGCCGGCCCCGGAGCAGCCCGGCCTCGGCGACCAGCATGGCGCCGGTGCACACCGAGGCGATCCGGGTGCCCCGGGCGTGGGCCTCGGCCAGCGCCCGCGGGTAGCCGCCGCGCCGGGCCTCGCCCCAGGCGCCGCGCTCGGCCCGCTCGCCCCAGCCGCCGCCCGGCACCACGATCCAGCCGGGCCGGCCCAGCGGCCCGCCGGCGCGGAAGGTGAGCCCGTTGGCCCCCTCCACCTCGCGGGCCCCGGCCAGCGTGGCCAGGCGGCAGGAGAGCGGCGCGCCCGTGCGCTCGGCCTGGCGCAGCACCTCGAAGGGGCCGAGGGCGTCCAGCTCGTCGAGCCCGTCGAACAGCAGGATCTCCACCTCGGTCATGACCTCGCCTCCTCGCTGCGCCCGAAGCGCTGCCGGTACTCGCGCGGCGAGATGGCCAGGCGACGCCGGAAGGCGCGGCGCAGCCCCTCGCGCGTGCCGAAGCCGCAGGCCTCGGCGATGGTCTCCGCGTTGGCGCGCCCGTCCTCCATCCGCCGGCGCGCCGCCTCCACCCGCACCCCCTCGACCCAGCGGGCCGGCGTCTCGCCCACCTCGCGGGTGAAGAGCCGGGCGAAGTTGCGCGGGCTCATGCCGGCCCGCCGGGCCAGCGCCGGCACCGAGCAGTCGGCTTCCGGATGCTCCAGCACCTGGCCCTGCAGGTCGCGCAGCGCGTCCCGCTCCGCCACCTGGGCGCGGAGCTGGGCGCTGAACTGGGACTGGCCACCGGGCCTGCGGACGAAGAGCACCAGCTCCCGCGCCACCGCCAGCGCCGCGTCGCGCCCGTGGTCGGCCTCCACCAGCGCCAGCGCCAGGTCCATGCCGGAGGTGACCCCGGCCGAGGTCCAGACGCCCCGGTCCTCCACGAAGATGGCGTCGGGCTCCACGCGCACGCGCGGGTGCTCGGCCGCCAGGCGCTCGCAGGCGCGCCAGTGGGTGGTGGCGCGCCTGCCGTCGAGGATGCCGGCGCGGGCCAGGAGCAGGGCGCCGGTGCACACCGAGCCCAGGCGCCGCACCCGGCGCTGCGCGGCGCGCAGCCAGGCGTGCAGCCTCGAGTCGTCGAGCAGCGCCCGGATGCCGGGGCCGCCGGCCACGAGCAGCGTGTCGAGGCGGGGGGGAAGGGCGGTCGCGGAGCGGTCGGCGACCAGCGAGAAGCCGGAGGAGGTGGCGAGCCGCCCGCGGCGCGGCGCCAGCACCAGCGTGCGGTAGCGGGGGCCCGTGCGCCCCTCGTCGTCGAGCCAGCGGCTGGTGCGCCCGAAGACCTCGAGCGGCCCGACCACGTCGAGCGACTGGACGCCGGGGAAGGCGAGGACGGCCACCTGCCGGGGACGCGGGCCGGGAGCGCGAGGAGCCATGCCCGGATCCTGGCGATCTCCCCGCGTGGCAGCAATGACAAAGATGCAGCGTTTTCTGCCATCCACCCAGGCCATCGCCGGGCGCCCCCGGGCAGGTGGCACGCCGGCCTTCCCGGAGTCCCCGTTCGCCCTGAGCGAAGGGCCTGCGAAGCAGGCCCGCAGTCGAAGGGCGTCGCTCCGCCGGACGCGCCGGCTGCGCGGCTCGCCACCGACAGTGAACACAGGGCCCGGTCCTCCGCGCCCCGAGGCGGGGTAAGGGCGTGCGCTTCGATGCCCGCTGCTCCCATGAGCCGATGCAACGCCGGCGCCGCGCGTTGAAGCCTGGAGTGGCGGGGCGGCGCGCGGCGCGTTGCGTTGCACGGGGTCTGCGGACGGCGCCCGGTCGCAGTACGGCGCCCGTAGAGACCCGGCCCGCCGAGGGGGCGCGGAGGACCGAGGCCCGGCCGCCACGCGCGGCCTCGGCCCGCCGAGAGGGCGCGGAGGACCGAGGCGCAGCGCGCGGCCTCGGCCCGCCGAGGGGGCGCGGAGGACCGAGGCCCAGCCGCAGCGCGCGGCCTCGACCGCGACCTCGACCGCGACCTCCTCGAACGCGACGGCAACCTCGAACCTCGACCCCGATCGGGGGCGGAGGCGCGTCCCAGGCAAGGACCAGGCTGCCGGGCCTCGATGGATCGGAAAGGGGACTCCGGATCCCGGAGGATCGGCTAGTCCAGCCGGACCACGATGGCGCCGGCGCGGTCGTTGAGCCGCTCGACCGCCGCGTACAGCGCCTGCAGCGGCGACTCCCCGCTGCCGGTGGCCGAGCGAGGCACCGCGGTGCGCCGCCGCCGCGCCGTGGGGCCGGGCACGATGCGGGCGCCGGCACGGCCCGAGATGGCCTCCGGCCAGACCCGGACCTGCATCCCGGCCCGGTAGAGAGCCAGGAGCGCACGGCCCATCTCGGCCGCCACCCGCTCGTCGGAATGCGTCATGGAACCTTGGCGCGGCCGAAGGGGTCGGCCGACTCCTGCATGGTAGTCGCCGCGCCTGACACCGCCAGTTTCCGCGCCGGCGCGGTATCGCCTGCCACCCGCTAGAATGACCCCGTGCCCCTCGCCCCCGCGGGTCTCCTGCTTGCCGCCCTGGCCGCGGCGCCGCCCCTCGTCGACGCGGGCGCGGCGCTGCCCGGCGCGGTGCTCGACCTGCGCTACGCCGGCCCGCGCAACCCGGCCGGCCGCCCGCTCTACCCTGCCGCCCGCTGCCTGCTCCTCGGGCCCGTGGCCGATCGGCTGGCCCGGGCCTCGGCGGCGCTCGCCGCCCGCGGCCTGCGGCTCGTGATCTGGGACTGCTACCGGCCCCTCTCGGTGCAGCGCGAGCTCTGGAGCCTGCGGCCCGATCGGCGCTACGTGGCCGACCCCGCCCGCGGCTCCAACCACAACCGCGGTGCCGCCGTGGACGTGTCGCTGGCCGACGCCGGCGGCGCGCCGCTGCCCATGCCCACCGACCACGACGCCTTCGAGGTCCGGGCCCGGCCCGGCGCCGCCGACGGGCTCTCGCCGGTCCAGCTCGCCAACCGGGCGACGCTGCGCGCGGCCATGGAGGAGGCCGGCTTCGCCCAGAACCGCGGCGAGTGGTGGCACTACGACGCTCCCGAGGCCCGCGGCGCCCCGCTCCTCGACCTGCCCCTCGACGGGGCGCACTCGCGGTGACCGCGCTCGACGCCGCGCTCGGCCGGCTCGCGCCGCTCTCGCCGGCGCGGCAGCTCCGGGCCGCGGCTCGCCACCTCCGGGGCGGCGACGAGCCGCTG
Source organism: Deltaproteobacteria bacterium (assembly GCA_016214955.1). Taxonomy (GTDB): domain Bacteria; phylum Myxococcota; class Myxococcia; order Myxococcales; family Anaeromyxobacteraceae; genus JACRMN01. The sequence goes on along the minus strand of JACRMN010000002.1, from coordinate 191,520 downwards.
CTGTGCGACCTGGGCCGGGGCGTCGAGGGCGAGCCCGATCCGGCGCGCCTCGACGGCAGGCTCCTCGAGGCGCTCTGCGAGCGGGCGCTCGGCGGCGCGCGGGGCGCGGTCTTCACCGGTGAGGCCGAGGCGCGGCTGCTGGCCGCCTTCGGGCTGGCCCAGGCGGCGGCGCGGCGCGGGGTCCCCGCGGTCGCGGCGCTGGCGGCGCTGCTCGGCGAGGAGGAGCCGCGAGCCGGGCTCCGGGCGGCGCTCGACGGGGTGGTGGTGCTCGACCCCTGCTGCGGCGGCGGTGCGCTCCTGGCCGCGGCCCAGCTGCTGGCGGCGCGGATCGGGGCCAGGCTGCGCCTCCTCGGGCTCGACGTGGCGCCCCTCGCCGTCCAGGCCGCCGGCGCACGGCTCGCGCTCCTCGGCGCCGGGGCGCGGGTCCGCGCAGCCGACGCGCTCTCGGCCCGCTGGCCTGCCGCCGACCTCCTGCTCACCAACCCGCCCTTCCTGCGCCACGAGGCGCTGCCGCCGGCGCAGAAGGAGGCCGCCTGCAGGCGCTCGGGCCTCTCGCGCCAGGCCGATCTGGCCGCCCACCTGGCGGCGCTGGCGCTTCGCCACGCGCCGGTGGCGGCGCTGGTGCTCCCCCGCGGCCTCACCACCGCCCGCTCGGCCGAGCCGCTCCTCGCCGAGGCCCGGGCCCGCGGCGGCTTCGCGCTCTGGCTCACCTCCCGCGCCGCCGGGAGCTTCGCCGCCTCCGTGGACACGGCGCTGGCGGTCTGGGTCGCGGGGGGCGCTCCGGCGCCGCCCGCCGAGGCCCGGGTGGCCCTCTCCGCCCTCGGGCCCGCCGAGCTCCTCGGCCTGGCCGGCGGCCGCTCCACCTCGCGCCTCCGGCTCCGCCCAGAGCCGGCAGCCGCGCCCCGCGGCGCCGGCCGCGTGGGCGACCTCTGCCAGGTGCGCTTCGGCATGAAGTCGGGCTGCAACGCCTTCTTCCACCTCCAGCCGCTCGGCGAGGGGCGCTACCTGAGCCCGCTGGGCGGCGAGGTGGCGCTGGCGCCCGGCGACGTGGCCCCGGTGCTGCGGAGCCTCAAGGAGGCGGCGGCCCCGCGCATGATCTCGCCGGCCCAGGTGCTCTTCCGCCCGGGAGGCCCGCCCGGCCCCGAGGCCCGGGCCTACGTCCGGCGGGGCGAGGCGCTGGGCGTGAGCCGGCGCCCCACCTGCGCCGGCCGCTCGCCGTGGTGGCTGGTGGCCCGCGGTCGCGAGCCGGCACCGGTGCTCTACCCGGCCAAGATCGGCGCCCGGGCCTTCGCCGTCTGGAACGACGGCGGGATCTGGGAGGACAAGAAGTGGCACGCCCTCTTCCCGCGCGCCGTCCCGCCCGAGCTCCTCGCCGCCGTGCTCTGCGCCACGCCGGTGCGGCTGGCCATCGACGGCGGCGCCCGCCAGCTCACCGGGGCCCAGGCCATCGCCGACGTCGACTGCCGGGTGCTCTCCGCGGCCGCCTGCCCGGCACCGGCGGCGCTCCCGCCGCTCGCCGCCGACCTGGGCCAGGCCTTCGCCGCCCTGGCGCGGGAGCCGGTGAGCACCGACCTGGCAGCCATGCTGGAGCGGCCGGCCCAGCGGGCCCTCGACGAGGTGGTGGGGCGGGCGCTGGGGCTCGGCGCCCGGGCGCTCGCCGGGCAGCGGCGGGCGCTCCTCGACAGGCTGGCGGCCCGGCTCGCCAAGGCCCACGACATCCGCGGGCGGATGGCTTGCCGCGGCGGCCGGGGGTAGCCTCCGCCGCGCTCGCCCGGACTGCCGGGGTCACGACCCGTCTTCTGCGAGACCCTGTCTCAGGTCTCCGCCCCGGCCGGCACCGCGGCCGCGGCAGGCGGGGCAGCGGCCGCTGAGCTGGAGGTGGTGTCCCTCCAGCTCGAAGCCGTGGCGCGCCGCCACCTCGCGCTGCAGGATCTCGATGGCCGGGTACTCGAACTCCACCACCGTGCCGCAGCCGCTGCAGATCAGGTGGTCGTGGTGGCGCCGGCCCACCGCCGCCTCGTAGCTGCGCTCGTCTCCCTTGACGACGGCCTCCTGGAGGATGCCGGCCTCGGTGAGCAGCGGCAGGGCGCGGTAGACGGTGGCCTTGGACCCGCGGATGCCGCGGCGCCGCAGGCTCTCCACCAGCGCCTCGATGGGGAAGTGGCCGGGCTGGGCCAGGGCGGCCTCGACGATGGCGGCACGGGCCGGCGTCAGCCGCAGGTCGCGCCGCTCGAGGAAGCGCTCGAAGCGGGCCAGGGCGGCGCGGCGGCGCGCTGCAGTGAGACCATGTCTCATATTACGGCAACCTACGCGGCCCGCACCGGGCCGTCAAGGTGCGCCCATTCCCACACTGTCCTCCGGGGCGCACGCCGCATATCCTGGGGCGGTGACGTCGCCGCCCCTGCTGCTCTCGCTCTCCCTGCTGCTCGCCGCTCCCGCCGCCCCGGCCACCCGCCTCGAGAGCGCGCCGCTCCGCGCCGCCATCGACGAGGCGCTGGCCCGCGGCACCCTGGCTCGCGCCCGCGTGGGCATCGCGGTGGTCGCCCTCGACTCGGGGACGCTGCTCTACGAGCGCGACCCCGACGCGCTTCTCAACCCGGCCTCCAACGCCAAGCTGCTCACCACCGCGGCGGCGCTGCTGCGCCTCGGGCCCGAGTACCGCTTCTCCACCGAGCTCTGGACCCCGGCTCCGCCCGACGGCGCCGGGGCGGTGCGGCAGCTCTGGGTGCGCGGCCGCGGCGACCCCACGTGGACCACGGAGCGGCTCTGGGCGCTGGCCGGTGAGATCCAGCACCGCGGCGTCCGCTCGGTGAGCGGCGACCTGCTGCTCGACGAGGGCTTCTTCGACGACGAGCGCGAGGCGCCGGGCTACGAGCAGGAGCACGGCGACAGGGCCTACCTGGCCCCGGCCGGCGCCATCTCCCTCAACTTCAACGCCGTGGCCATCCACCTCCTGCCCGGCGCCAGGGCCGGCGACCGGGTCCGCGCCGCGCTGGAGCCGGAGAGCGACTACCTGGAGCTGGTGAACCGGGCCACCACCGGGCGGGCCGGCGGCCGCGGCCGGGTGGTGCCCCACTCGCAGCCCGCCGGGGCGCGGCAGCGCATCACCGTCGAGGGGCGCCTGCCCGCCGACGGGCGCCCGCTGGCGGTGTGGCGCAAGGTGGACGACCCGGCCGCCTACTTCGGCCACACCCTGAAGCGGCTCCTGGCGCTGCGCGGCGTGAAGGTGCTGGGCAAGGTGAAGCGCGGCACCGTCCCGCCCGGCGCCCGGCTCCTGCTCGTGGCCGAGTCGGAGCCGCTCTCGGAGGTGGTGCGGCGGCTCAACAAGGTCTCGCAGAACTTCATGGCCGAGCAGCTGCTCAAGACCATGGGGGCGGAGGCAGGCGGCGCGCCGGGGACCTGGCAGAAGGGGGTGGCGGCAGGCGAGGAGGCGCTCGTCGAGCTGGGGCTGCCCCGCGGCAGCTACGTGTGGAAGAACGGCTCGGGCCTCAACGACGCCAACCGGGTCAGCGCCCGGCAGCTCGCCGCGCTGCTGCGCGCCCTGTGGCGCCGCTTCCCCCTGGCCGCCGACTTCGCCGGCTCGCTGCCGGTGGCCGGCCGCGACGGCACGGTGCGCTACCGCATGGAAGGCACCGCCGCCGAGGGGCGGCTGCGGGCCAAGACCGGCACGCTCTCGGCCGAGGGGGTGTCGAGCCTCTCGGGCTACGTCGAGGCCGGCACCGGGGAGCTGCTCGCCTTCGTCATCCTGGTGAACGATCTGCCGCCGCGGACGCCGGGCGTGGCCCGGGCCGTGGACGGGGTGGCGGCGCTGCTCGCCGAGGCGGGCCGGCCGGCGGCGGCGCCCGCCGCCGAGGCGCCGGCCCTCGCCGAGGACGTGCCGGTCCGCGTGGCCACCTACTACCGGCTCGGGCTGGCCCGCGACCGGCGCAACCTCCGCTTCCTCCGCAGCGCGCTGCGCTCGGAGCGCGATCCGGTGGTGCGCATGGCCGCCAGCGAGGCGGTCTACCTCTCCGAACCCGACTCCGACGCCGCCCGGCGCGCCTTCGTCGAGGCGGTGGCGCCCGACGGCGAGGCGCTGGCGAGCCTGCGGGGCCTGGCCGCCGGCCCGGCGCTGGCGGCGCCCGTGCTGGGGTCTCTGGCCGACCTGGCGAGCGAGGGCATGACCGAGGCCGTGGCCCGCTTCCTGGAGCTCGGCCCCGCGCTGGCCGCCGATCCCGCCGCCATCGAGAGCTGGTCCGAGGCCCTCGACGAGGTGGCCCAGAACGCGCCCGACGAGCTGGCGGCCGGCCTGCGGCTCGCCCCGCCTGCCGCCGCGGAGGCCGCGGTGCTGGCGCTGGGCCCCCGGCTCGCCCGCGACAGGGGCCATGCCCTGCTCGAGAGCCTGCGGGCCGCGGCCCGGGATCCCGACGAGGGCCGGGCCGCGCCAGGCCGCGAGCTCCTGCAGCGGCTCACCGGCGCGGCCTCCGCCGCCGCGCCACCACCCGTGCCGCCCGAGCCACCCGTGCCGCCCGAGCCACTCGCGCCGCCCGAGCCACCCGAAGCGCCACCGGCGCCGGCTGCCCCGCCGCCCGCACCCGAGACGCGCCCCGGCGGGTAGCGGACCGGGGCGCGCTGCGCGCGGCCGATCGGATCGAGGAGCGGCGACCCGTGTCGCGGTTGCGGTGTCAGGGGCGGCTGCTAGCTTTCCGACCTTCGCCACGCATGAAGCCAGGCGACGGAACGGAAAGGGTTTCGCCATGGTCAACAAGGTCATCCTCGTCGGCAACCTCGGGAAGGACCCCGAGGTCCGCTACACCACCGGCGGCCAGGCGGTTGCCTCGCTGCGCATCGCCACCTCCCGGAGCTGGACCGACAAGCAGTCGGGCCAGCGCCGCGAGGAGACGGAGTGGCACGACGTCGAGGTCTGGGGCAAGCAGGCCGAGCAGTGCGGCGAGTACCTCTCCAAGGGCCGCATGGTCTACGTCGAGGGCCGGCTCAAGACCGACAAGTGGCAGGACAAGCAGTCGGGCCAGGACCGCTACCGCGTGAAGGTGGTGGCCGACACCGTCCGGTTCCTGGGCGGCGGCCGCGGCGAGGGTGCGGGCGCGGGCCGGGGCGGTCCCCGCCCGCAGGCCGAGGATCCGGGCTCCCCTCCGGGACCGTTCGAGGACAGCGGCGGCGGCGGCGGTGGCCCCGGCGGCGAGGACATCCCCTTCTAGCGCGCCGCCTGCGGGGGTCGGCGCGGTGCGATCCCGCCCGCGTCGCACCCCCGTCTACATCGTCCCCCGGGACCTCCCGGCGACCGGCCGCGGAGCGCGTGGTACCATCCGCGCTTCCTGATGGCCTCGCCGGTCGAGAAGTACGAGCTCATCCTCTCCGCAGACCCGCGCTCCCGCATCTTCGTGGAGCTGGGGCGGGCGCTCATCGAGCGCGGGGACCACCCCCGGGCGGTGGAGGTGCTGCGCGGCGGCCTCGTCCACCACACCGACTCGGTTCAGGCGCGGGTGCTGCTGGGGCGGGCGCTGCTCTCGATGCAGCGGCCCGCCGAGGCGGTGGACCCGCTGGCCCAGGCCCTGGCGCTGACACCGGGCGACCCGCGCATCCAGCTCCTCCTGGACCAGGCCATGGCCTCGGCCCGGGCCGCGGAGCCGCCCGAGATGGTGGAGCTGGTCGAGGCCGAGGCCGCCCCGGTCGCCGCCGGGGGGCCGCTCGCGACGCCGCTCCCGGCGGCGCTCGACCTGGCGCTGCTCGGCGCCGACGCTCCGGAGCGCAGGGAGCCCACCGGCTCCATCCCGCTCGACGCGCCGCCCTCCGCCGCGCCACCGCGCGCGCCACCGTCGCCGGAGGCTCCGGCGACGCCGCCGCCCCCGATCCCGGCCCCTGCCCTGGCGAGCGGGACCCCGCCCGCGCCGCCGCCCCTGCCGCCGGCCGAGGCCGGGCCCCTTCGCCACCTGCCGCGGATGGAGCGCAAGGAGGAGAAGGGGAAGGAGGCCATCAGCATCGGGCTCCCGCCCGACCCGGCCGAGGCGGCCCGCATCGCCGCCGAGTACGAGCGGCAGCTCCGCGACAAGATGAGCGTCGCCCAGGAGGCGCCGGAGCGCTCGCGCCGGCCCGGCTTCCTGCTGGCGCTGGTGGCGCTCCTGGTGGTGGGGAGCATCGTCACCTACGCCCTGGTGCGCCGCGCGCTGCGGACCGAGGAGGCGCGCTCGGCGGTGACCGCGGCTCGCGCCGGGCTGGCGCGCGACACGCTGGGCTCGCTGCGCGAGGCGGCGCGGGTGCTGGAGGAGGCGCGGGCGCTCGACCCCTCGGTGGCCGACGTCACCTCGCTGCAGGCCCAGGTGGCGGCCCTGCTCTGGACCGACTTCGCCGACGAGAAGGCGCTGGAGCGGGCGCGGGCGCTTGCCTCCTCGCCGGCCGCCGGCGAGGGGGCCCTGGTGGCCCGGTACCTCACCGCGCCGGGCGCCGCCGAGCGGGACCAGGCAGCCGAGGCCCTGCTCTCCGGGGCCCAGGGCTCCGGGCCGCTCCTGCGCATCCTGGCGGCCGGCGTGCTGCGCGGCCGCGGCGATCGCGACGGCGCCCGGCATCACCTGGAGGCGGCGGCGCGCGCCCAGCCCCCCATGCTCCGCGCCCTGGCCGAGCTGGGCGACATGCTCCGGGCGGCCGGCGATCTCGAGGAGGCGCTGCGCTTCTACCGCTCGGCGCTGCAGGCCCACGCCACCCACCCTCGCTCGGTGCTGGGCGCGGCCGAGGCCCGGCTGGCGCTGGGGAAGGGGCTGGAGGACTCGCTCAGGGAAATCACCGCGCTCGACGCCGACGAGCGCAGCCAGCCGCCCGGCGCCGACCGGCTCCGGGCCGAGCTGCTCCACGCCAGGGTCCTGGTGGCGCTGGAGCGGCCCGACGAGGCCATCCACGAGCTCACCCGCTGCGCCGACAAGTTCCCCGGCCGCCCCGAGGTGCCGGCGGCCGTGGCCGACGTGGAGATGACGCGTGGGGCCTACGACCGGGCCGAGGCGGCGGCCGAGCGGGCGATCCGCGCCGCGCCCCGCGACCCCGCCATGAAGGAGCTGCTGGCCCGGGCGCGCCTGGGGCGCGGCCGGTACCGCGAGCTGCTCCGGGAGACCGAGGGCGCGACCACGCGGCCGCTCCACCTCCTGCGCGCCCAGGCCCGCATCGAGCTCTCCGAGTGGGACCGCGCGCGGCAGGAGCTGGAGGGCACCCGCCGCGACGGGCGCATGCCCGCCGAGGCTGCAGCCTGGCTGGCGCTCTGCGAGGTGGTGAGCGGCCGCCGCTCGCAGGCCGCCGCCATCCTGCAGGCGCTCGAGGCCTCGGCCCACCCGCCGGCGGTGGCCGGCGTGGCGCGGGCCCGCCTGCTGGCCGCCGAGAACAAGCTGCCCGAGGCCGAGCGGCGACTGCGGGCGGCGGTGGCGACGCCCGGCGCGCCGGTGCTGGCGACGCTGGAGCTGGCGCAGGTGCTGCGGGCGCGGCAGCGCTCCGGCGAGGCTGCCGAGCTGCTGGAGCCGGTGGTGGCGAGGAACCCCTTCCACGCCGGCGCCAGGCTGGCGCTGGCCCAGGCGAGGCTCGAGACCGGCAACGCCAGCGCCGCGGCCTCCGGGGCCGAGCGGGTGCTGGAGGACCGGCCGCGCGACGCCGAGGCCGCGCGGCTCCTGGCGCAGGCGCGCCTCGCCCTGGGCGACCAGGTGGCCGCGCGCGGCGCCGCAGAGCGGGCGGTGTCGTCGGCGCCCGGCGACCCCGCCTCGTGGCTCCTCGCCGGCAAGGTGGCCGCGGCTCAGGGCAAGGTGGCCACCGCGCGGCGCGAGCTCGCCCAGGCGGCGAGGCTCGCCGGGAAGAGCCGGCTGGGCGAGCAGGCCAGGGCTGAGCTGTCCCGGTTGCCGAAGAGGTAGGGCGCGCCGCGGCTGTTGGTCTTCGTCGGGGTCTCGGTCGACGTCGCGGTTCGGGTCGCGGTCGGGGTCGCGGTCGGGGTCGCGGTCGGGGTCGCGGTCGGGGTCGGGGTCGGGGTCGGGGTTCGCGGTTCGCGGTTCGCGGTTCGCGGTCGGGGATGGCACCGCGCCGCACTCGTTTGACTGCCCCTTCCCCGTGCTTACCTTGTCGAGGTGGCGCTCCTCCCCCGCAGCCTGGCGCACGCCCTCCGCACCGCCCTCCTCGGGGTCTCGCTCGCCCTGGCAACCGCGCCCGCTCCGGCAGCGGCCACCGTCGAGCCGCCGCACGTCGAGCGGTGTGTCCGGATCGCGGCCCCGGCTCCCGCCCGGCGGGCGCTGCGCCCCGCAGCGCACCGCCTCTCCGCGCTGCCCGCCTCCCGGCACCTCTCCATCGAGCGCCCCGCCGCCTGCCGGCCGGTGGCTGCGCCGCCCGCCCCCCGCTTCCTCGCCCACTGCGCGCTCCTCCGCTGAGAGCAGCCCCGCGTCCCCTCGCGAAGGCCACCTCTCTCCCCAGGAGCCCCCATGTCCTCGCCTACCGCGCCGCGGCGCGGCCTCGCCTCGCGCCTCCTCCAGCGCCTCGGCAGCACCCTGCTGCTGTTCGTTCGCCCGTTCTCCATCTCCTTCGTCGCCGTCCTGCTCGCCATCGCCCGCGGCCTCGCCGGCCCGCGTTACCGGCCGCCTCACACCCCGCAGAACCTCCCCACCGAGGTCGAGCGGAAGCGGTGAGCCCCGGTTCCGTTTCAGGTCGCGGTCGAGGTCGGGACGCGCTCCCCTACCTCCTCCACCTCCCTGCCGCCACGAAGCTGTAGTACCCGCCCGTCGCCACGATCACGTGGTCGCGCGCCAGCACCCCCACGATCTCGGCCGCCACCCGCAGCCTGTCGGTCAGGTCCACGTCCTCGGCGGAGGGCGCCGGGTCGCCGCTTATGGATTGCAGCGCATAAGCGGGATTATGGCGAGCCTCCAGTTATCGACATTCGTCCTGTGCGATGCCTACGAACCGGACCACGACACGCCGCCAGACTCAGCATAACAGGGGCTGGGCGCCCGTCCCGACTCCTGGGACTGATGGCGCTAGCCATGTGGCGCCGGCGCCGCACGCTGCACCCATCCGGGTGCGTGTGACCGGTAGTGCGTATCAGACAAGCGCCGCCTCACGAAACAGGCGCTCCTCAGGCCCAATACGATGCAATGTTCGATATACCGTACGATAGATCTTCGTTTGACGACGGCTGCAAACGTCGGAGAATTTGCGTTCTTGGGCACCGATGCCAGGCTCAGCGCATGTCGACTGCTGGCCGATACTTCTCCTCCTACCGTGGCCTTCGCGAGTACATCGAATCGGGGCCATACGCCGAGACGCTGAGCGACTGGGCTCTTGAACTGGAGTCAAAGGGCTACGCTGTAAAGACGATAGGCGCCTACGTCCGAGTGGCGCGCCACGTTACCTGGTGCCTTGAACACCAGAAGCTCAGACGCACGGACCTCGTCCTCGGGCGCCTCATCAGGTTCGTAAGGGGTTTCCCGCGATCGTGTGGGTGCGCCTTCCCGGAGGCTCCCAACTCCAATGCGCAGCCCGCGATGAAGAGCTTCGCGCTCTTCCTGCAGAGGATCGGACTCGCTCCACCAGCTCGGGTTGCCCCGTTCAGCGATGAACTCGCGAGGTACGATGAGTACCTGGCAGAAGTGCGGGGCGCTGCCGATGACACCAGGAAGCTTGCTGCGAAACTGCTGCGCCCCGCTCTTGTAGCGTTGATGCCGAGCGCCAGGTTCCACAGGTCGATGCTGACAACTGAACGGATCAACCGCTACATTCTTTCAATTGCCGAAGCTGGCCATGTGCCCAATTCTAGGCACGTCGCCAACGTCCTGCGCGGCTTCTGCCGCTACCTCGAGGCAATCGGTCGCCCGGCGCCGGCAGCCCGTTCAGGCATTCTTGGGCCCAAGCTCCGCTCGCGACAATGGTCGACGAAGGCCCTGACTCTGCCGCAGGTCCGGCTTCTCTTGCGGCCTCTTCGGGAGAGGACGAGGACCGCGGCGCGCGACTTCGCGGTTCTTCTGGTGCTTGCGTCGGGAGGCCTCAGGCGCTCGGACCTCACTCGACTCGACCTCGACGACTTCGATGCGCGTGGATCGACGCTGAGGATCCGCAAGAGCAAGTCGCGACGAGGCCGAGTGGTTCCTCTTCCCAGGGCAGCAGCGGATGCGATTCTGGACTATGTCCGACGCTACAGGCGTGCCACACGTTGCGCGGCACTTTTCCTCGCCGAGAACCACCCGTTCGACAAGCGGGTCACGCCAGCGGGCGTGTCAGCCATAGTTAGGCGGGCATTCAGACGCGCCGGGATTCGGCATGTGTCTCTTGGGTCACACGTTCTTCGTCACAGCCTTGCGACCAACCTCGTGGCTCGGAAAGTTTCTCTGAAAGGCGTCGCCGACCTGCTGGGGCACGCCTCCATCGATACTACGACTCGGTACGTCCGCGTCGATCTAGGGCGGTTGAGGAGCGCAGCCCGTCCGTGGCCCGCAAGGACTCGGATGGAGCTTCATCATGAGTAGGTCGGCGTCGCTGGTTTCTCTGGTCGAGGACCACTTCTCCTGGCGCAGGAAGCTTGGCTTCAAGTTGCGCGGCGAGCGCGACGAGGTCCTGAGATTCGCGCGATATGTCGACAACTCGCGGTGCAGAGAAGTCACGCTCAAGACCGTTGTGGACTGGGCTCGAGCTACGCCGCAGGGCTCGGCGCGGTACGCTGCTCAGCGCTACGAGGCCGTTCGCCGCGTCCTAGCTTGCATCGCCGCGAAGCGCCCCGGCACGCCGTTTCTCCCCCCGGGGTACCTCGGCCCCCAACATAGGCGACGTAGCCCGTATGTGTACTCCGATGCCGAGGTCGACTCCCTGATGAACGCTGCTCTTACCTTGGGTCCCAACAAGGGGCTCCGCCCCCACACCTATGAGACGTTGTGTGGGCTCCTGGATGCAGTCGGCCTCCGCATCGGCGAAGCGCTGGCGCTCGACGATCGGGATGTGGATCTGGAGGCAGGGACCCTCCTCGTTCGAGAGGACAAGGCCGGCCGCTCAAGGCTACTCCCACTCTGCAACTCAACCGTGCATGCGCTGCGCGAGTATCGTCGACGCCGCACGTTGCGACACCCGGTCCCCAGAGCTTCAGCCTTCCTTCTCACCGAGACCCGCGCCTCGAGGCTCGACTACGGCCTCGTCAACAGGACGTTCCGCCAGCTTCGAGGGTCGGTACTTTGGGAGCGCCCGACCCCTCGTCCGCGCCTGCACGACCTTCGCCACACCTTCGCGGTGCGAGTTCTCCTCGCATGGATGCGGTCGGGGAAGGACGTCGATGCCGAGATGCCAGCGCTCTCGGCGTACATGGGCCACACCTCGCCAGGCAGCACCTACTGGTACCTGACCGCGGTACCGGAGCTCCACTACCTCGTGGCAGGGAACATGGAACGTCTCGTCGATATCCGGCCGCACAGCCCAGTCCTATGAAGCGCCCGGGTCAGGTACCGTCTCTTCCGCAGCTCCTCGAGGAGTTCCTGACGGAGCACCTGCCACACGAGCGAGGCGCAAGCCGCAGCACGGTCCAGAGCTACTCCACAACATTTCAGCTGGTCGTCGCGTACTGTTGCGATGAACTCAACCTTGATCTTGCGGCCCTCGAGCTCGCCGACTGGAGCTCGTCGACGGTCCTGGGGTTCTTGCTGCACCTGGAGAAGAATCGCGGGAACGCCCCGCGGACCCGAAACCAGCGCCTTGCAGCGATCAAGTCCTTCTTCACCTATGTCGGGGTGAGGGTGCCGTCGGCGCTGGTACAGGTTCAGCAGGTGCTCGCGATACCCCAGAAGAGGTTCGACGAGCGCCTCGTCGGCTACTTGAGTCGCGAGGAGATGGATGCGGTCCTGCGGGCCGCGGACAGGCCCACGTGGAGTGGCCGCCGCGATCGGGCACTGCTGACAACTGCGTACTACACGGCCTGCCGCGTCACGGAACTGGTCAACATCGATCGACGTGACTTCCTTCTGCGAGATGGCTTGGCCCACGTCCGTGTCCACGGCAAGGGCCGAAAGGAGCGGGTCCTGGTGCTGCCGACCAAGGTCGCGGCCATGTTGCGGGCATGGGAGGAGAGCCTGGCTTCCGGTGTCGCTCCGCTCTTCCCCAACCGCACCGGGAACCGGATGACCAGGTCCGGAGTTTCTCTTCGCCTCTCGGCGGCTGCCGAGTTTGCGGCGAAGGAGTGCCCCTCGCTCCAGGGGCGTCGCGTCTCCCCGCACGTCATCCGACACACGACGGCGATGCACATTTTGAATGAGGGGATGAGCCTCGCGGCCATCTCGCTGTTCATGGGCCACGAGAGCCTGGAGACGACACACAAGTACCTGGAGGCAAGCCTAAGGCTCAAGCGAAAGACTCTCGAGGCGCTGCCGACGCTCAGCCCATCTCGTCGATGGTCGAAGGCGCAGCGTGAGGAGGCCTTTGGCTTCCTGGATGCCCTGAAGCGCTCAGGGCGCGCGGCGGTCCCGGATCTCGGGGCGGCGAGTCGGGAGGCGCTTCGGGCGCTGGCAGGCAATGGCCTAGGCGCGGCGACGAGCACCGACGCCAGGAGGACGCCCCGGCCTCGGGGGGGGGGCAGCCTCGCGGCCCGTAGCAACTGGGCCGGCTTGACCCTGAGAATCCGCGATAGACGCACCAACCGTTCGAGCCCGAGCCAGTAGGCGAAGCTGTCGCAGGCCGTGTGCCGGCCATCGATGAGGGCTCGGTCAGCTGAGGAAGGCCCCTCCTCCGACCAGCGCACCTACGAAATGCCGCTCGCTTGGCGAGGTGGTCTGCCACTCCTCTCCGATGACGAGGTCGCGCGCGCGATCGTCATCGTCGAGGCCCCGATCGGCGTCCCGTCGCGGCGCGTTCGCCTCCACATCGCCGTCAGCCGGGCCTGCGAGGAGGTCCACCTCGTCATGCCCCAGGCCGACGTCGAGGGTGACGAGGTACTCACCCGGTGGCAGCGAGCCCTCCGCGATGACGCTAACGTGCCGCGGCGACCGTAGGGCTCCGTTGTGACGCGATGACTCGTTCAGGCGTCCGGGGAACAGCCTGCCGGCCGCCACGCAACCCCCCGCTTCGCCCATCCCTGTAGATCGGGGATGCATGGCCTGGCACGGGCTTGGCAACGGCCTGCGGCTCGCCGGTGCGCCGACGGGCAGCCCGCTTCGCCGAGCTGCCCGCCGTCACCCCGCATCTGGAGGTTCGATGTGACTTGCCCCGCCGTTCTCTCGGCCTACGACCGACTCCACACCCATGGCCCCCGTTCACTGGCCGACCACGAGCTCATCACCGTGCTCCTGGGCCCCGCCTCGGGAAGCAACAGCACCCGCGATGCTGCACACCAGCTGCTCGCCAAGACCACCCTGGCCCAGATGGCCTGGAGCACACCGGAGGAGTTGCAGGGCACCCCCGGGATCGGCCCGGTCAGAGCTGCCGCCATCGCAGCGGCGTTCGAGCTGGGACGCCGTGGGGCCTGGGCCCCGCCGCGACGCGGCGACCGCGTCCTGGACCCGGCCAGGGTCTGGGAGCTTATGCGCCACGTCGCGCACGCCGAGCGCGAGGAATTCCACGTCGTCCTCCTGGACGTTCGGGGGCGCCTCATCAAGACCGCCCGGATCGCAGAGGGCTCGCTCACCCAGTGCCCGGTGTCACCCAGGGACGTTCTCAGGGAGGCGCTGCGCGCCTCGGCCCACGGTATCGTCTTCGTCCACAATCATCCGAGCAGCGGCGACGCGACCCCAAGCGCTGATGACGTGGACCTCACGGAGCGTCTGAGAGCCGCCGCAGAGCTGGTCGGGGTGCTGGCGCGCGACCATGTGGTCGTCGCCGCCACCGGCTACTTCAGCTTCGTCGAGGCCGGGCGGTGGAGGCTGTAGGCGCGCTGTCGCGCGGAAGCGAGCCTTCGCAGTCGCATCCGCGTTCTCGGTGACTGGCCTGCCAACCGCTACGCGAGGTACCTCTGGCTAAGGCGAAGTCGCGCGCTCCGCTGCAACCGCGTCCTGCAACTCACGCAGCGCGGTGATGAGGGCTGTGTGGTCGCCGCCGGGTGTAGGGTACTCGAGCAGTTCGATGTTGTAGCTCTTCCTGATCGCTCCGGTGAGCGCGCGATGACGTCCTCCTGGCACGAGCGCGTAGTGAGGATGCGTGCTCGGCGCCGAGATGTTTGCGTTCTCGAGCACGAGTTGGATATCTGGGTCGGAGAGCCCACACCCGACAAATAGGAGCGTGTTCGTGAGGAACAACGCATCGAGCACGTCGTAGAACCCGTGGTGCAATCGCTTCGCGTCGAAGTACTGGGAGCGGCTGAGAACTACCTTGCTCGGATCCGAAATGCACCCGTGTGCCTTCAGGATCAGCCGTACATCCGAACGAATGTCATTGATGGCGTGTGACTCGTAGTATCTGCAAACGTTGTAACCCTCTTCAGCTTTGCCGGACTTGCAGTACTGCTCGTAGATGTCGTCGTAGTTGGTGGTGATAACGATCTTGGGATCGAGCTCAAGCAGTATTTCGTGAACGGGCGAGGGCTTGTACTTCGGCAGCATGAATTCGCTACGGATGTACTGCTCGAACTCGGCGCGATCCGCCTCATCAACCACCACCTGGGCGGCGTCTAGGTACTGCTCCTTCCCAATTAGCTCCGTGACAGCCGTCTGGTCGGCTGGATTCCGAAGCAGCGGCAGCGCGCCTTCCAGGAAGGCTTTCCATGGCACTGGCCGCTTACCCGGCGCAACGGTCGACTCGCATCCAGCAGATACGCCGGCCCCCAAGAACGGAATGCACCGTCGCTCAGCGACCTCGACGACGAGCGTGCTCGGCCACCGGATGACGGGACTCACGCCTTCCCTCCGATGCCGATGTTCCGCGCGAGAGCGCGCGCAACCGTGTCGATGATCTTCGCGTACTTCTCGACCTGCTTGTACCCACTTCCCCGGATGCCGTCGCCGCCAGACAGGTCAAGGATCGGCGCATGAGCCGACTGTGCCAGTGGAACCAACGAGTACATGTTGGGCACGTCGCCGAGCTTCAGCGCTGCGGCGTCGATTTTGTCGACCGCGAACTCTCCTAGCCGCCCGGCCATCTCGGTCGGCATCTGCTGGAGGATTTGGTCGAATGCCAGCGTAGGTCGGCGCTCGCCTTTGATGGACTTGGCGATGTACTGCTGGACCGTGTAGCCGGCGAAGCCGCGGCGAATCGCGAGGTTCCGAACGAGGTTGTACTGCTCAAGCGCCTTCGGGTGTCGCCGCTCGCACGCGAGGACGCCGGCGTCATAGAGGTCAAGCCACTGCTTGAGCCACTCGGCGATGTTGCGCACGCCCACGATCGAGAAGATGTCCGACCCCATCGGCGTCACGAAGTAGTCCGCGCCGAGCAGGACGGTCCGGTTCAGTGACCCTAGTGATGGGCCAACGTCGAACAGAATGACGTCGTACCTGTCCTGCAGCTCTCGGCAGAGATAGAGGCACCAGTTCGTCTTTCTGATCCCGCCGATGTCGCCCGCGATGGTTTCGCCCCAAGCGAGGCTGAGCTTGTCTTCGACGACGGAAAGGCGCGGGTGCCCTGGGAGTATGTCGATTCCGAATCGGTTCTTGCTCCCCAGCAGCGGCGTTGCATTCTTGCTGATAGATGCGTCGCCGTCCTGGATGGGTTGCAGGACACTCATCACCGTGGTTGCGGACTTGGCGTCGGCGTCCCAGTACAGCCTGGAGCACGTGTCTTCGTCCACGACGAGCTGAGTCGAGTTGCACTGAGGATCGCAGTCGACGAGGAGCACTCGCTGCTTGAGGAGCCCGGCGAGTGCAGCACCGACGTTGCAGGCAAGCGTCGTCTTTCCAACCCCGCCCTTGTTGTTGAAGAACACGACAGACTTCATGGCTCCCCCAGTGAACCCTATGGCACCTAGCACTCGCGGAGCAGCAGTATGCCTCAGGAACCCAGCCGCCTTCACCGTGGTTCCTGAAATATCGCCTCCCTGGCTCCTCCACCTACTGTCATCGACACCTACAGGATGAACGCCATGCAGGGCGCGAACGGACAGCCGCTCCCGCTTAGGGAGCTACTTGCTCGCCGCTCCCGGGATCATCTTGCCGACATCGATCTTGCCGTCCGCCGGAATGGTGGCGGCCGTCATCGCTCGGCGAACCGTCCCCATGGCAAAACCTTCCTCGCCGGGGAGCGTCCGGCGGATGAAGCTCGCGCTTCGCCCCCGTCTGCCGGCGGCAACCGCGGCCATTCGAACTAGGGCCTTGGACAGCTCGCGCCTGGCGTGCACCTGAACTGCCACCACCAGCGGAATGGCCCCGTACTCCCGATTCGGGTCCTTCACGCTGTCGACCAGGACGACCATCTGACACTTGGAGAACGCGGCCGGGTCGGCGGCGGCCGCCGCCTTGATCGCTTCACTGGTGTCGAGCATGTCGGCGGTTCGATGGACCCCGACCACCGCCACGCCCTTTCGACGAGAGAACTGCCGACAGGCGTCCCGCACCAACCGAACCAGCTTGTTGATTCGCTTGTAGTCGGGGAGGGCGGGCAGGACCACCGGGGTCACCGAGCCTCCCTCTGGACCCGACACCGCATGGATGGTGCCGTAGGGTGGGGCTTCGTACACGCCCGGCTTGGCACCCTCGCGGCGGATGCCGGATACGCAAGCCTCGTATGCCGCGACGACAGCTCGCGCTTCGGCGAGGACGCCATCGAGGTCCTCGAACGCCCTTTCCGCCAACTCCTCGGATCCGCGCAGTTCCAGGTGGAGACCCGGCGCGATCACATCGGCTCTGAGCAGCTGCTCGTTGATGGTCTCGGCGGCGACGTCTAGTGGCGAATCGTTGACGGCCTTCAGCTCGACCTCGTATCTGTCGAGACCTACCTGCACCTCGAGATCCGGAGTCTTCTGCGGCGGCGCCTCGGGGATCCGTCGAGCCGGATAGCGACCCCGGAGAAGGTTCGAAAGCACGCGCAGCTCGAACGCAGCATCATCGAAGGTGGCCCGCCTGGTCAGGCGCTTCAGGAGCCCTTCGTCGCTCCAGGGCTGCGTGACTCCGAGATCTGTCCCTACGTCGAGCAGCGGGACCAGAAGACCTGGCCAGCACTCCTGAAAGAACAGGGCGGCCTTCCCGTAGAAGCGCTTGGGATCAACCGCAATCTCGCGACAGACTTCGGTCGTGAAGACACGCCTCAGGTGAGCGACCGCGTCTCGGCGCGCGTGGAGCGGAAAGCCCATTGCGGTGAAGATCTCGTCTTCACCTTGCGTAAACCAAGGCGACGCACTCCAGTCGCTCTGCATGAGCTGAATCAGTTCCTCCTTCATTCAATCTATTGTATGCGGTTAGCCTGACGCGGCACGCGCTGCGGATTCCGCTATCTCGGTTGGCGGTTTCCGCAATAGCGCCTGGCTATCTGCTCGGCGTAGAGGGAAGGCGCGGGCGGCGTCAGTTCGGGTAGGCGGCGGAGCGGGTCGAGCGCGGCTCCTGAGGACGCTGCGCGATAGAGGCCCTCGGCCTCCAGTTCCATGGTCGACCCCCGTCCGTCCTTGAGGCAGAATCACCCCTCGTCCGACTCCATCGAGGCACCCACCTGCCGCTCACTCCCGAACAGCAGGCGCGAGAGGTCATCGACGCCGCCCTCACGACCGCCGGCTGGGTGGTGCAGACCGCCGACCAGGTGAACCTGTCCGCGAGCCGCGGAGTCGCGGTCTGCGAGTTCCCCCTCGCCAAGGGCCACGGCCACGCGGACTACGCACTCTTCGTGGACGGCAAGGCCGCCGGCATCGTCGAGGCCAAGAAGGCGGGTGTGGCGCTCTCCGGGGTCGAGGTCCAGGCCGAGAAGTACGCCACCGGCTTCCCGGCCAGCTTCCCCGCCCATCGTCGGCCGCTGCCCTTCCTGTACCTGTCCACCGGCGTCGAGACACGGTTCATCAACCTCCTCGACCCCGAGCCGCGCAGCCGCCGGGTCTTCTCCTTCCACCGGCCGGAGACCCTGGCCGCCTGGCTCGAGGAGGAGCCGCTCTGGCTGCCCCTCGTGAACGGCAAGCCGCAGCCGGAGAGCCAGCGCCCGGCCACGCTCCGCGCCCGGCTGCGCCACCTCCCCGCCCTCGACGAGAAGGGGCTCTGGCCCGCGCAGGCTCGGGCCATCCGGAACCTCGAGCTGTCCCTCGCCGCCGACCGCCCGCGCGCCCTCATCCAGATGGCCACGGGGTCGGGCAAGACCTTCACGGCGGTCTCGTCCATCTACCGGCTCGTCAAGGAGGCCAAGGCACGCCGGGTGCTCTTCCTGGTGGACCGCGGCAACCTCGGCCGTCAGGCCCTCAAGGAGTTCCAGCAGTACGTCACGCCCGACGACGGCCGGAAGTTCACGGACCTGTTCAACGTCCAGCTCCTCACGTCCAACAAGCTCGACCCGGTGGCCCGGGTCTGCATCTGCACCATCCAGCGCCTCTACTCGATGCTGAAGGGCGAGGAGCTGCCGCCCGAGCTGGACGAGGCCTCGGCCTTCACCCTCGACGACCTGCGCAAGGACCCGGTGCCGGTTGCCTACAATCCGGCCATCCCCATCGAGACCTTCGACTTCATCTGGACTGACGAGGCCCACCGGTCCATCTACAACCTCTGGCGCCAGGTCCTCGAGTACTTCGACAGCTACCTCGTCGGCCTCACCGCGACGCCGTCGAAGCAGACCTTCGGCTTCTTCGACCAGAACCTGGTCCAGGAGTACGGCCACGAGGCTGCCGTGGCCGACGGCTGCAACGTCGACTTCACGGTTTACCGGATCCGGACCCGCATCGGCGAGGGCGGCGCGACGGTCGAGGCCGAGAACTACGTGGACAAGCGGGAGCGCGACACCCGGAAGGTCCGCTGGGAGAAGCTCGACGAGCCGTTCACCTACGAGGCGAGCGACCTCAACCGCGACGTGGTGGCGCCCGACCAGATCCGCACCGTGGTCCGCACCTTCAAGGACCGGCTCTTCACCGAGATCTTCCCGGGGCGCACCGAGGTCCCGAAGACCCTCATCTTCGCGGTGGACGACGCGCACGCCGACGACATCGTGAAGCACGTGCGCGAGGTCTTCGGCCGCGGCAACGAATTCTGCGAGAAGATCACCTATCGCACGGGCACCGCCCGCGTAGTGGACCCCGTCACCGGCGCCGTCACCTACAAGTCCACCGGCGTGCAGCCCGAGCACCTGCTCTCGGCCTTCCGGAACAGCTTCAACCCCCGCATCGTGGTCACCGTCGACATGATCGCCACCGGCACCGACGTGAAGCCGCTCGAGGTGGTGATGTTCATGCGATCGGTGAGGAGCCGGAACTTCTTCGAGCAGATGAAGGGGCGGGGCGTCCGGGTCATCGACGACGCCGACCTCCAGGCGGTGACGCCCGACGCCAGGACCAAGGACCACTTCGTCATCGTGGACGCCGTCGGTGTCTGTGAGACGGAGATGATGGACTCGAAGCCGCTCGAGAAGAACCCCACCGTCTCCTTCGAGAAGCTCGTGAACGCCGTCACCTTCGGCAACACCAGCACCGAGATCGTCTCCTCGCTGGCGAGCCGCCTGGCCCGCCTGAGCCGGCAGCTCGGCAAGGCCGAGCAGGGCCGCATCGCCGAGCTTGCCGGGGGCGTCCCGCTTCCGGAGCTGGTGCAGCGGCTGGTGACCGCGCTCGACCCCGACCGTCACATCGAGGAGGCGCGGGCAGCCGGGAAGCTCCCCAAAGGCGCGGAGCCAGCGCCGGAGGCGGTGGCAAAGGCTGCCGCGGCGCTCCTCAAGGAGGCGGTGGCCCCGCTGGCGACCAACCCCAAGCTGCGGAACGCCCTCGTCGACCTGAAGAGCAAGTACGAGCAGACCATCGACACCGTGACCCAGGACGAGCTGCTCGAGGCGGGCTACTCGGCCGAGGCACGCGAGAAGGCCAAGGGGCTCGTGGCCGACTTCGAGAAGTTCATCGAGCAGAACAAGGACGAGATCGTCGCCCTCCAGGTTCTCTATTCGCAGCCCTACGCCAGGCGCCTCCGATTCAAGGACATCCGGGCGCTAGCCGAGGCCATCCAGGCGCCGCCCCGCTCCTGGACGCCCGACCTCCTCTGGCGGGCCTACGAGCAGCTGGACCGCTCCAAGGTCCGGGGCGCCGGCGCCAAGCGGCTACTCACCGACGTGGTCTCGCTGGTCCGGTATGCGCTTCATCGCGACCCAGCCCTGGTCCCGTTCGTCGAGCGGGTCGAGACGCGGTACCAGGCCTGGCTCGCGCAGCAGGCAAACCGGGGGCAGCGCTTCACGCCCGAGCAGCTCGAGTGGCTCGCGGCCATCAAGGACCATGTCGCCACGAGCTTCGGCATCGAGAAGGACGACTTCGACGAGGTGCCGTTCAGCCAGAAGGGCGGGCTGGGAAGGGTGTACGCGCTTTTCGGGGAGGAGTTGGAGCCGATGCTGGAGGAGCTGAATGAGGTCCTCGTCGCGTGAGTGATCCTAGCAACGCGGTTCTTCCCAGCGGGTGGGCCCGGAGGCCCCTCGGGGATGTGGTTGACATTCTTGACCGGCTTCGCGTCCCAGTGAACGCGGAGGAGCGGGAGAAGCGCAGCGGGTCCATCCCCTACTACGGGGCGACCGGCCAGGTAGGCTGGATTGACAAGCATCTATTCGATGAGGAACTGGTCCTTCTCGGAGAGGACGGAGCCCCCTTCCTCCATCCCTCGAAGCCCAAGGCGTACGTCGTTCGCGGGAAGTCCTGGGTGAACAACCACGCCCATGTTCTTCGCGGAAGGGGCGTCTCGAACCTCTTCCTGATGCACCAGCTGAACGCCCTCGACTACCACGGCGCCGTTACAGGGACGACGCGCCTCAAGCTTCCGCAGGCGCCGATGAAGAAGCTCTCGCTGGTAGTGCCGCCGCCTGACCAGCAGGCCCGGATCGTCGCCGAGATCGAGAAGCAGTTCACCCGCCTCGATGTCGGCGTCGAGGCGCTCAAGCGGCTCCAGGCCCACCTGCGGCGGTACCGGGCGGCGGTGCTTATCGCCGCATGTAGCGGCTCCTTGGTTCCGCCCCCGCGGCGTGCGGCGAGTGACGAGTCTGCACACGACTTCTTGGGGCGTATGGCGACCCTGAGGGCGGCGAGACAGAAGCGGCAGGCGCTGGCCCCGGAATCAGGTCTTCCGAGTCTCCCGAGGGGCTGGGAGTGGGCCACGTTGGATCAACTGACTGGTGTGATTCGCAACGGAATCTCGGCCAAGCCCGACCGCGACCAGGGGCTCAAGATTCTTCGTATCTCAGCGGTGCGCCCGCTGAGGGTGGACGTTTCTGATGTGCGCTACCTGCCCGACATGCGGGGAGGTGAGTCAGACTACCTGCTCAGCGAGGGGGATCTCCTCTTCACTCGCTACAACGGCAACTACGACTTGGTTGGCGTCTGCGGCCGCGTGCCCGCCCTCGCCGGGCCCCTAGTCCATCCGGACAAGCTGATTCGCGCATGCCTCCTCGATCAGGACCTGGGTCGCTACGTTGAAATTGCAGCGAACGCTGGCGTATCGAGGGCCTTTGTCGCGTCACGCGTACGCACCACCGCAGGCCAAGCGGGGATCTCGGGGGCTGACTTGCGGGCGACGCCGATTCCGATCCCGCCACCGAGTGAGCGACGACTCATTGTGGCCGAGGTCCAGCGACGTCTCTCGCTCTGTGACGCCGTCGGTCGAACCGTCGAATCCAGTTTGCATCGCGCGACAACACTGCGGTCGTCGTTGCTGCACGCGGCCTTCGAAGGCCGACTGGGCCTGGGCGACATCCCGCTTCGCGCCACGTTGGGAGGCTAAGGGATGCCGCAAGATACGCAACAGATCGTCACCAAGCTCTGGAACTACTGCGCCGTCCTCCGTGACGATGGCCTCTCCTACGGCGACTACGTCGAGCAGCTCACGTGCCTCCTCTTCCTGAAGATGGCGCACGAGCAGACGCAGGCGCCGTGGAACAAGCCGTCGCCGTTCCCCAAGGACTGCGACTGGCCGAGCCTCAGGAAGCGGGACGGCGACGAGCTGGAGACCCACTACCGGCACGTCCTCGAGCGGCTCGGCAAGCAGCCCGGAATGCTCGGCATCATCTTCCGGAAGGCCCAGAACAAGATCCAGGACCCCGCCAAGCTTCGCCGCCTCATCGCCGACCTCATCGACGGGGAGCAGTGGTCCACGCTCGACGCCGACGTGAAGGGCGACGCCTACGAGGGGCTCCTCGAGAAGAACGCCCAGGACACGAAGAGCGGCGCCGGCCAGTACTTCACGCCGCGCGCCCTCATCCGGGCCATCGTGGACGTCATGCAACCCGGGCCCGACGAGACCGTCTGCGACCCGGCCTGCGGCACCGGCGGCTTCCTCCTGGCCGCCCACGACTACATCCAGAAGCACCACAAGCTCGACAAGGACCAGAAGAAGCACCTGCGGCTCGAGGCGCTCCGCGGCTGGGAGATCGTGGACAGCACGGCGCGGCTCTGCGCCATGAACCTGGTGCTCCACGGCATCGGCGGCGACGACTCCCCCATCGCTGTCGACGACGCCCTGCGCTCCGACCCCGGTGCGCGCTTCTCGATGGTGCTCACCAACCCGCCCTTTGGCCGGAAGTCGAGCATCACCTATGTCACCGAGGAGGGGGAGGCCGAGAAGGCGAGCCTCCAGGTGGAGCGCCAGGACTTCTGGGCCAGCACCTCCAACAAGCAGCTCAACTTCGTCCAGCACGTGCGGACTCTGCTCGACGTGAACGGGCGCGCCGCGGTCGTGGTGCCCGACAACGTGCTCTTCGAGGGCGGGGCCGGCGAGGTGGTGCGGCGGAAGCTCCTCGCCGAGTGCGACGTCCACACCCTGCTGCGGCTGCCCACCGGCATCTTCTATGCCCAGGGCGTGAAGGCGAACGTCCTCTTCTTCACCAAGAAGCCCGGCGCCGCGAAGCCGTGGACCCAGAAGCTGTGGATCTACGACCTGCGGACCAACAAGGACTTCACCCTCAAGACCAACCCCCTGAAGCGCGAGGACCTCGACGAGTTCGTCGAGGTCTGCAAGCCCGGCGCGGTCCAGACCCGCAAGGCGACCTGGGGCGAGAAGAAGCCCGAGGGCCGCTGGCGCAGCTACGGCATCGACGAGCTGCTCGCCCGCGACAAGGCCAGCCTCGACATCTTCTGGCTCAAGGACGAGAGCCTGGAGGACTCGGCCAACCTGCCGCCGCCCGAAGTCATCGCGGCCGAGATCGCCGAGGACCTGCGGGCGGCGCTGGAGCAGTTCGAGGCGATACAGGCGGACTTGGAGAGGAAGGACTAGGCGGATGGCCAAGGCCAAGCAGAGCGCACGTCTCTGCGCCACCAGCGACGTCGTGGACCTGGGGAAGGCGCTCATCGCCGTCGCCGATGAGTACCCAACGCAATTCCTGACCGAGAGGGACTTCTTTTCGCTGGCTCGCGCGTACCTCCACGGTCGGTTTCCTGGAGTGTCTGCCGAGCACAGGGTGAAGGAGGGTGCAATCGACTTCAGGCTCGGCGGTACGAACCCGTCGGTCCTTGAACTGGCCGTCGCCCCGCGGGCACTTGCCGACGCGTGCCACAAGCAACAGCGGTTCCCTGGCCACATCTCCGCAACACAGCTCTACGCTAGTCAGAACCGCTCCGAACTCAGGAAGCTGGCGCGAGTAGCCCAGGCCAAGGCGAGGAAGCGCTACCTTCTCCTTCTGGACCTCCGAGGGCTGGACCACCAGGACCTAAAGGCCGGCTATCTCAAGTGGAGTGCAAGGCGGCGTGGTGGCAGTCCCATTCGCGTAGTCCACGTCCGCCGCGATTCCGAGCGCCACTTCGTCATCTGAAGGCGCCCCAGGCTGCACTGGGAGTCAGGAGGGGGAGTGTCAGGGAGTGAGGAACAGCAGCATCTCGAGCGCCTCATCGTCGGCAACGAGGACCTCGAGCGCCTGGAGCAGCTGCTCGGCGAGTTCAACCTGTTCGAGGCGCTCGGGGTGGTTCGACAGGAGGTCCGGCACTCGGACTTCCTGCGATTCCTGCTCGACCCCTCGGAGAACCACGGCCTCGGCGACACGATGCTGAAGGCATTGCTCAAGCGGGCGCTGCAACGCCACCAGCACCCGGAGCTGGGCGTCATCGACATCGACGTCGCCGACCTCTCCGAGTCCTACGCGGAGCGGGAGCGCTTCGCCATCGACGTCCTCATCCACGGTGACCCTGCAGGAATCGTCATCGCCATCGAGAACAAGATCGGCGCCGACGAGCACTCGGACCAGCTCCGTCGCTACAAGGAGTCGATCCGGCGGGAGTACCCGAGCCACAAGGCAGTCCTGCTCTTCCTGACCCCCGACGGCCAGGATCCCTCCGACCCCGACTGGATCGCCCTGTCCTACGACGACGTGCTCGCGACGACCGGGTCCGTTTCCCGGGCGCGGCGGAGCACGCTCGGCGGCGACGTGGTCACCGCCCTCACCCACTACGAGACCATGGTCCGGAGGCACATCGTGAGCGAGTCGGACGTCGCCGAGCTGTGCAGGAAGCTCTACCGCGCCCACCAGAAGGCCTTCGACCTCATCCTCGAGCACCGGCCCGATCAGCAGGGCGACATGCGCGAGGCCCTGGAGAGGGTCATTCGAAGCCAGCCTGACTTCGAGCTGGACTTCTGCTCCAAGGCGTTCGTCCGCTTCTTCCACAGGTCGTGGGACCAGGATCAGCGGCTGAAGACCGGCACCGCCTGGACCCGGTCGGGCCGGCTCCTCCTCTTCGAGCTTCAGAACAAGCCGGACTCCGTGCGCCTGAAGCTCATCATCGGGCCGGGGGACCCAGCAGTCCGGGAACGGCTCTTCGACTTCGCGAAGACTCACAAGGATCCGTTCAAGGGCATCCCGTCCAAGCTCTACCCGATGTTCACGCAGGTCTACTCGCGCCCCCTCGTTGAGAAGGACGACTTCGACGCTCCCCCCGAGGAGGTCATCCAGCAGGCCGCTGCCGCCCTGACCGAGCGCTTTGCCGGGGACATTGGCCAACTCATCGCGAGAGTTGCGGACTTCCTACGCACCTCGGGGCTAACGCGGGTGTCGTAGCTGGGTCCACACGAGTCCGGCACAGTCGACCGGGCTCACGAGGAGGACACAAGTGGCGAATGGCGAACGCGCGGCTCGATGGGAGCGCCTGCTCACTACGAGCAGGCTCTTCCACGAGGATGATGGAAGTGGACCCACGGAGGGGCGCTCAGAGTTCGAACGCGACCACGATCGCGTTGTTTTCTCGAGCGCCTTTCGTAGGCTGAAGGACAAGACTCAAGTCTTCCCCCTGTCCCCGACCGACTACACCCGCACGCGCCTTACACACAGCCTTGAGGCCTCCTGCGTTGGGCGCTCGCTGGGGTCCTTGGCAGCCCTGGTGCTTCGGCGCACGGGAAGGTGCGCGCCTGACGTAGACATCTCTACGCTGGTAGCCACCGCCTGCTTGGCCCATGACATCGGCAATCCACCCTTTGGCCACTCTGGAGAGGACGCCATTGGACGCTGGGCGGAGGGGCGCCGGGCGTTGCTCGACCTGTCCGAACAGGAGCACCGCGATGTTGCGGGCTTCGAAGGCAACGCCCAGGGCTTTCGCATCATGGCTCGTCTGCAGAACCGACTCCGTCGAGGTGGGATTCGACCAACGCTCGCTCTGCTCGGCGCCATGACGAAGTACCCGCGGAACTCCAGTCCATCGAGGCCTCCCACCGAAGGCCGCGCCTCCGAGAAGAAGTACGGCTACTTTCAGGACGACGCCGAGGCAGCGCTGCAGACATTCAAGGGCCTCGGGCTTGTCGAACGAGCGCCTGGGCTGTTCGCTCGCCACCCTCTCGCCTTCCTCACCGAGGCAGCCGATGACATTTGCTATGTGGTCATGGACCTTGAGGATGCGTTCAAGCTCAAGATCGTATCCTTCAGTGATGCACGCGAACTTCTTCATTCGCTGGTCGCAGAGCCTAAGGAGCCCCAGGGCGAGTACCGAGCCAGTTCAGACATCGCGCGACTTCGGGCCGCTGCGGTTCACTCGTTGACGATGGCGTGCGCCAGGGCGTTTGAGGAGAACCTGGACGAGATCGAAGAGGGGCGCTTTGACGTCCCGTTGATCACGGTGACGCCATTTGCGAAGAGGCATAAGGATCTCAAGGCCTTCGAGCAGAAGCACGTCTACACCCACGAGCGCGTTCTGCAAATCGAGTACGCTGGGTACAAGACAATCGGTGGGCTCCTCGACATGTTCGGAGAGGCGGCGGTCGCGGAGGCGCCGACGCGCCAGCAGGAGAAGCTCCTCATGCTCTTGCCGGAGGACCTTTTCGACAGACCAGGCATTCCGATGGGCAACAGGCTGGCTTTGTCTCGGTATCAGCGGGTTCTTGCTGTTACGGACTTTGTGTCCGGCATGACGGATTCCTATGCTGTAGAGCTCTATCAGCGCCTTTCGGGGATCCAGCTACCCACATAGCAGCAGCGCCGATTGACCAGCGAGTGGCGGGCCTCAGGCCTGGAAGGCCCCTACCTTGCGAAGGGCGACTGGCGCGGTTCGACGAGAAGGCCGCCGCAATCGGCATCCTTGTGCTGGTGCAGTTGGCGTACCTGCTGCCGGGGGAGACAGAGGGCGGTTCTACGGCTAGAACACCGACCGGCTCGGACCGCCTTGAATGACCACCGCTTGCGCATGTCGACAGATCGATTTCAAACCGCTCACTGTTCTAGAAGACCCGCCGGACCGCTGGAAGGAGCTCGTCTCGGGAGGCTCGCGTCTGGTGCGGGTCCACGTGGTAGCGTCCGCGCCGAAGGCGCGGTTGGTCGATTCGAGCGCGGCGCTCGTGGAACTGGCTTTCCCGTTTGGTATCGCGCTGCGCATCCCGCCGGGCACCGACCCCGCGACCTCCACGGCCTCTTCGCCGCGCTGTAGCCGTGCTCACCATCCCGCAGTCGGTCGGCGGAGCTCAGTTCACTCCGCGCGATCGCTTGACTTGGATCATAGCCCCCGTCGCGTTCAGCCTCTGGCGCATTAGCGGAACGCTGACGCCGTAGCGCGTCGCGGCCGTGTCGATATCAAGGCCCTCGACCGCCACGGCGAGCGCCGCCGGGCGCGGGACAAGGAGCGTTCCCCCCAACCAGTCAGCCTCATCCTCGATCTGCTTCCAGTGATTCCGCATGCCGCCGTTACCGAACTGGGGATGAGGGGGATGCTTCAGCAGCAGATGCGACAGCTCGTGCGCGACCGAGTTGGTCCGCCTCCCAATGCTGTGCGCCTCGTTCTCGACGATGAGCCACTGCGAACCCAATCCCACTGCAGCCGCCGAGAAGTCCTTCGCCCCGGCGCCCATCAGATGAGCGAGTGACGTCTTCTTTAGCCCGACGAGGTCGCTGATCTTCACAACCTCGATACCCATATGCTGGGCGATGCGCCTCGGATCTAGCGGCTCTTCCGAACGCAACTTGAACCTGGCTCGCCATTCAGCAGCCCGGCGTTCGGATTCGGCCTTGAACCCGTAGCGGAACGGCATCGTGTGGCCTCTACCTTGAGCGCTTCTGAAGCAGCTTGCACGCTGCCTGTATCAGGTCCTGGATTGCCTCCACGCTTGCGGGCTCGAGTTCCTTGCGAGCACGCAAGAACGTCATGATCTCCGCCGCTGGGTCGGCCTCGCTCCTTCTCCTCGGAGTGCCTGTGGGCAAGAACGAGTCGGCCTTCATTCCGAGCCACTGTACGAGCGACGCGAACCCGTCGACGTCGGGGCGCTTGTTGGACTTCATGCGCGTGATGGTGGACGCGCTGACGCCCGCCTCCTTCGCAACCTGTCTCCACGACTTGTTGGAGCTCCTCCGCTTTGAATCAAGGGCGGCGTAGAGGCTTGCCACGTCAAGTCCCTGATTTTGCATGCTGTCTCCTCCCCGGGATTCCGTTCTTATATCGCAACACTGGGCCGCACTTGCAACATTCCGAAAGGGCCCTTACAGTAGTCGCTGTTCGACTCTCGCAACGCTGCGCGACTCACGCAGCGTCGCGGAGTCAGGTGAAGAGAAGGAGCAGGACGAGCACATCACCCCGAAACACAAGGAAATCGATCCATGAGCACTCCCGACATCCACAACGCGACCTCCTCCGACGGCCCCGGGCACACGAAGGAGGTCCAGGTCTTCGTCAACTCGCGGCCCAAGACGGTGAGCGAGAAGGAAATCTCCTACGCCGAGATTGTGAAGCTCGCCTTCGCCGACGCCTTCCAGAACCCGAACACCCTGTACACGGTGACGTATCGGTACGCCGACGGGGACAAGCGCGGCGGCAGCATGGTCGAGGGCGACACCATCAAGGTGAAGAAGGAGATGCAGTTCAATGTCCAGTTCAGCACTCGCTCGTAGCCCTGACCTGAAGCGTCTCAGGGACGAAGGATATGAGGTTCGGATCCAGTCCGATCACCTTCTTGTGTCGCACGTGCCGTACGTCAACTCGAGGCGGGAGGTCCGGTTCGGCACCCTCATCTCGAACCTCAACGTGGACCCGCAGGGCATCGCGACCGCGCCGAACACCCACGTGGTCCACTGGGAAGGCGAGCACCCCTGCACCAAGGATGGGATCGAGATCGCACAGATCAAGCACCAGACTGCCGACCAGGAGCTCGCAAAGGGGCTCGTCTCGAGGCATTCGTTCTCGTGCAAGCCGCCCGACGGGTACCGCGACTATCACTCGAAGATGACGCGGTACATCGAGATGATATCGGCGCCGGCGCGCGCGATCGATCCCGGCGCGACCGCGTGCACGTTCGCGCCGGTGACCGAGGAGGCCAGCGAGGAGCCGTCCGTGTTCCACTACGTCGACACTGCCGCGAGCAGATCCGGGATCCTCGCGATCACCGAGCGGCTGAAGCCGCTAAAGGTCGGCATCATCGGCCTCGGTGGAACGGGGGCGTACATCCTCGATCTTGTCGCGAAGACGCCGGTCCGGGAGATCCACCTCTTCGACGGGGACGAGTTCCTTCAGCACAACGCGTTCAGGGCGCCCGGGGCACCGTCCCTCGAGGAGCTCTGTCGCAAGCCGCTGAAGACCGAGTACTTCAAGGAGCAGTACGGCCGCATGCACAGGAAGACTATTTCGCATCCGACGTACGTCGACGTGTCGAACATCGACGTCGTTCTGGGTCTCGACTTCGTCTTCGTCTGCATCGACCGCGGGCGTCTGAAGGAGTCGCTGTACGCGCACATGGAGGCGCGCGGGCTCTCGTTCATCGATGTCGGGATGGGCATCACGGCCGAGAACGGCGCGCTCGTCGGCGTCGTTCGCACCACCCTGAGCACGAACGCGAAGCGCGATCATCTCCGGCGCCGGGTGCCTTTCGGCGATGGGCCGGACGATGATTACGCCTCGAACATCCAGATCGCCGAGCTCAACATGCTCAACGCGGCGTTCGCGGTGCTGAAGTGGAAGAAGCTTTACGGCGTCTACAACGACGCCGAACGCGAGCACAACAGCCTCTTCAGCATCAACGTGAACCAGTTGCTGAGCGAGGACCAGTGAATACCCTCGTCCACAGGTTCGTCGACCAGGTGCCGGAGGTCCTGGAGGACGGGGTTTTGTACGTCTCGATCCGGTTCTCCACGGTCATCCACAAGTGCTGTTGCGGCTGCGGGCACGAGATCGTGACCCCGTTATCCCGAAAGACCGGCTGGCAGCTCACGTTCGACGGCGAGTCCATCTCGCTGCACCCCTCGATCGGCAACCGCGCACTGCCGTGTCGATCGCACTACTGGATCGAGAGCAACAAGGTCGTCTGGGCAGGCTGGCGTGATGCGCCGAAGGCGAAGAAGCCCCAGCGTGGCCGCGGACTCGAGGGGCGCACAGCTATCGTTCACGACGACCAGGGAGGCCATTCGGCGCCCGAACCGAACGAGGCGACTTCCGGGCATACGCCCCAGGGGTTGCTGCGAAGGTGGCTTCACCGGGACTAGCGGTCGCGTGCTGATCGAGGGTCGTGCGAGGTCGGCGCGCCGCTCGAGAGCTGCTTCGGCACGCCGCGTAGGGGAGCTACCAGCCCGCATTATGTGCAGGCGCAACGGCGAGGAAGCGCTGAGGGGCGCGACGTGCCGGACGCGCCTGCGCATAGGTCGGTAGTCCGCATAACGCCGCTCGGGTGGTTGTGCGCGAACACCACCGAGTGCGCCCCCTCCTTCACCGCCGGCCGGAGCGCATCGCGCGGGCTCACCGGGCACTGGCTGAGCGAGCCCTCTGCCACCTGCACCGCCCGCAGCAGCCGGCCCCGCACGTCGAGCATCACCGTCCAGAAGCCCTCCTTCTCGGCGTGGGCGGCGTGGCGGAGCAGCTCGTGCACGCGCCCCGGATCGAGGCAGCGCTCGCCCCGCCGCGGCGGCGCCCAGGCGCCGCGCCTCCCCAGCTCGAAGGCGGCCGCCAGGGCCGCGCCCCGCGCCAGGCCGATGCCGGGCAGCCGGGCGATGGCGTCGGGCTGGGCCCAGGCAAGCTCCGGCAGCGGCAGCGCCTCGACGAGCGACAGGGCCACCGCCCGCGCCGAGAGCCGACGGCTCCCCGTGCCCAGCACCAGCGCCACCAGGTCGGCGTCGGAGAGGGCCCGGGCTCCCTCCCGCACCAGCCGCTCGCGCGGGCCGTCGGCCGGCGCCCTGTCGGCATCGTTCCCGTCCATGCGGCCCGCGGGGAGCAGGCCGCGTGCCGCGGGTGGCCCAGCGATCTCCGCCACCTGCGCCAGCTCGCCGGTCCGGTGCGCGGGCGGCGGTTCGCGGCGCGTCCCAGGCTGCCCGGACGCAAGAAGGCCCGGCCGCGCGGCGCGACCGGGCCCCGGTTGCTCCCCCGCGGTAGCTCGCTACTTGGCCTTGATGAGCTCGGCCTCGATGTCGATGGTGATCTCGTCGCCGACCACCGGCCCGGCCTCGACCACCTTGCTCCAGGTGACCCCGAAGTCCTGCCGGTTGACCTTCCCCTTGGCCTGGAGGCCGCGGCGGGTGTTGCCCCACGGATCCTTCACCTCGCCGGTGGGCCCGGCCACCGTGAGCACCACCGGCTTGGTGACGCCCTTCATGGTCAGGTCGCCGGTCACCTTGAGGCCGTCGCCGGCCTTCTCCACCTTGGTGGACTTGAAGGTGATGGTGGGAAACTTGGCGACGTCGAAGAAGTCGGGCGACTTGAGGTGCTTGTCGCGGTCCTCGTTGCGGGTGTTGACGCTGGCCACGTCGATGGTGGCCTCGACGCTCGACTTGGTGAGGTCGGCTGGGTCGAGCTTCACCGTGCCGGTGGTCTTCCCGAAGGAGCCCTTGACGGTGCTGATCACGAGGTGCCGCACGCTGAAGCCGGCCTCGGTGTGGGCGGTGTCGATGTTCCAGGTGCTGGTGTCGGCAAGGGCCAGGGCGGGCGCCAGGACGGCGACGGCCAGAGCAGTGATGCGGTTCATTCCATCCTCCCTGAGTTTCGAGATCGGTCCGGCAGCGCTTCGATGCCGCTCCGCCGGAGCCGGTTCGCCAGTGGTGCGCCGCGACCCGTCGGAGCCCGGGGGGCGCGGGCTCGGTTCACTTAATGGCAAAAGGGCGGCGCGCAACCCCCCTGGGGGGAGCGGACGGATCGCCGCGGGCCCGAGCTAGAAGGCCAGCCCCGCCCCGGCGCCGAGCCGCAGGTCGCTCTGGCGCTCGAAGCCCAGCTCGGCGCGCAGGAACAGCGGACCGCGCTCCACCCGCAGCCCGAAGGCCACCTGCAGCCACAGCTCCCACGACCGGAACGGGCGGCCGGCGCCGGCGCCGAAGGCGAAGGTGCCCTGCAGTCCGCGCATGGTCTCGAAGCGCTGCTCGACGCGGGCCAGGATCACCGGAGTCCAGGCGCGATCGGCTCGGGGGGCGGCGTAGCGGTGCCCCTCGAAGAGCAGGGAGACGGTCGACTCGGTGAAGCGCCAGCCCAGCTCGGCGCCGGCCCAGGGCGCGAAGGCGCCGCCGGGCTGCAGGTCGAGCGAGGTGCCGCCCCAGAGGCCCAGCTCCAGGTGGCGGTCCGCCGGTGCGTCCCAGCGCGGCTCGTCGCCGTCCCAGTCGGTGGAGGCCTGGAGCGCCAGCGTGAGGGCGAGGGCGAGCGGCAGCACCTGCCGAGGGTAGCGCGGGGCGGGAGCGGATGCGACGACCACGCGGGTGCGCCCCGGACGGCGCGCCCCTCACCCGGTGAGCACACCCTCCAGCACCCGGTAGCAGCGCGGGAGCGCATCGAGCTCCAGCCACTCGCCCGCCTGGTGGGCCTGGGCGGTGGCGCCCGGGCCGTAGTTCACCGCCGGGATGCCGGCGGCCGCGAGCCGCGCCACGTCGGTCCAGGCCTGCTTGGGCTCGGGCGGCCTGCAGGTGGCGGCGGCGAGCCGCTGCACCAGCGGCCTGTCGGCGAAGGCCGGCGCCGCCGGCGAGAGGTCGGTGAAGGCCACCTGGGCGCCGTGGCGGGCGCCGAGCCCGCGCAGCTCCTCGCAGGCCGCCTCCAGCGTGCGGTCGGGGGCGAAGCGGAAGTTGAGGTTGAGGCGGCACTCGTCGGGCACCACGTTGCGGGCCCGGCCGCCCTCGATGCGGGTGCAGGAGAGCACCTCGCGGAAGGGCAGCCCGCCGGAGCTGGCCTCGCGCGGCGGCCGCGCCTGCAGCTCGGAGAGGAGCGCACCAGCCCTGTGCACCGCGTTCTCGCCCTGCCAGGGCCGGGCCGAGTGGGCCGAGCGGCCCCGGAAGGTGAAGGTGGCGTGGATGGAGCCCACGCAGCCGAGCTGCAGCGCCAGGTCGGTGGGCTCGAGGCAGACGGCCAGCTCGGCCCCGGCCAGCGCCGGCACCTCGCGGAGCACGTCGCCGAGCTCGTTCTCCAGGAACGGCCCCTCCTCGCGGGCGTAGAGCACCAGCGCGAGATCGCAGGAGCGCGCCGCGGAGGGCAGCCGCTCCGCCAGCTCCAGCATCACGGAGAGGCCGCCCTTCATGTCGGAGCTGCCGGTGGCCACCAGCCTGCCGCCCTCGCGCCGCGGCGCCTTCCCGCGGTCGGCCTCGGGCACCGGGATGGTGTCGAGGTGGCCGCAGAGCAGCACCAGCGGGCGGCCGCTGGCTCCGCCCGGGAGGTCGCGCCCGGCGTCGAAGGAGAGCACCAGCGAGTCCTTCACGCGCCGCAGGTGGGCGGCGCGCGGCCGGGCCCAGGCCTCGACCGCGTCGCAGAGGGCCCGCTCCTCGCCGATGGGCGAGGGCACGGCGCAGAGCGCCTCCGCCCGCGCCGCCAGCGCCTCGGACAGGGGCAGGCCGGGCGGGAGCACCAGGCTCACACCTGGACCTCGAACTCGCGGAGCGCCTGGTTGAGCGAGACCTTCTTGTCGGTGGTGGCGCTGCGCTTGCCGACGATGAGGGCGCAGGGGATCTGGTAGGTGCCGGCCGGGTACTGCTTCGGGCGGGTGCCGGGGATGACCACCGAGCGGGCCGGCACGCGCCCCTTGTGGACGATCTCCTGGGGGCCGGTGACGTCGATGATGGGCGTGGAGGCGGTGATGACCGTGTTGGCGCCCAGCACGGCGTCCTCCTCCACCAGCACCCCCTCCACCACGATGCAGCGGCTGCCGATGAAGCAGCCGTCCTCGATGATGTTGGGCCGGGCTCCGGGCGGCTCGAGCACGCCGCCGATGCCCACGCCGCCGGCCAGGTGCACGTTCTCGCCCACCTGGGCGCAGGAGCCGACGGTGGCCCAGGTGTCCACCATGCTGCCCTTGCCCACCCGGGCACCGATGTTCACGAAGCCGGGCATGACCACCGAGCCGGGGGCCACGTAGGAGCCGTAGCGGACCACCGCCCCGGGCACGAGGCGGATGCCCGCCTCCTCCAGGCCGGTCTTGAGCGGGATCTTGTCGCGGGCCTGGAAGGGGCCGTAGTCGTGGACGTCGAGGGCGGTGACCGCGAAGTACAGGTTCACCGCCTGCATCACCCAGGCGTTCACCTTCCACTCGCCTTCCACCTTCTCGGCCACCCGCAGCTCGCCCTTGTCGAGCAGGTGGACGGCCTGCAGCACCGCCGCCCGGGACACCGGCTCCTTGAGCTTCTCGCGGTCCACCCAGGCCGCCGAGACCCGCTTCTCCAGATCGCTCACGTTCATGTCTTCACCCTGGCCCAGGCGGCGCAGGCGGCGTCGCAGGCCTCGAGGGCGGGGGCCAGCGCCACCCGCACGTACCCTTCACCGGCCCCGAAGGCCGTTCCCGGCGCCACCACCACCCCCTCCTCCAGCAGCGCCGCCGCGTACGAGCCGGAGGTGTGGCCGCGCGGGACCTTCACCCAGAGATACAGCCCGGCCTCGGAGGCGTGGACCTCCAGGCCGTGGGCGGCGAAGAAGCGGAGGAACCGCTCCCGCTTCTCGCCGAAGCGCTCGCGCCGCGCCGCCGCGTGGGCGTCGTCCGACCAGGCCGCCGTGGCCGCGGCGCTGACGAAGTCGGGCGAGGCCACGCCGGGGTGGGAGCGCATGCGCCGGAGGACCGCCACCAGGTCGGGGTCGCCGGCCAGGAACCCGCTGCGGTACCCGGTCATGCCGCTGCGCTTCGAGCAGGAGTGGATGGCCAGCACGTTCTCCACCTGCACCTCGAGCATCGAGGCCGGCCGCTCGCCGAAGTAGATGTCGGCGTAGCACTCGTCGGAGACCACGATGAAGCCGTGGCGCCGCGCCGCCTCGCCCACCCGCCCCAGGTAGGCGCGCGTGGCCACCGCGCCGGTGGGGTTGTGGGGGTAGCAGATCCAGAAGAGCAGCGTCTCGGCCAGCACCGCCTCGCCCAGCGCCTCGGGCTCGAGCAGGAAGCGGTTGTGCTCGCCCAGCGGGATCTTGATCGGCTCCAGGCCCGCGAAGCGCGTCCCGGCCTCGTAGGTGGGGTAGCCGGGGTCGGGCATCACCACCTTGCGGCGCGTCCCGCCAGCGAAGGCCAGCGGCAGGTGGAAGATGGTCTCCTTGGCGCCGGTGGCCGGGAGCACCTGCCGGTCCGGGTCCACCCGGACCCCGAAGCGCCGCTCCAGGTAGCCGGCGCAGGCGCGGCGCAGCGCCGGCGTGCCCTGGGCGCTCGGGTACTGCGAGACCTCGGGCACCGCGTCGCGGAGCGCCTGGCGCAGGAACTCGGGGGTGGGCTCCATGGGATCGCCCAGGCCGAAGTCGTG
Source organism: Deltaproteobacteria bacterium (assembly GCA_016214955.1). Taxonomy (GTDB): domain Bacteria; phylum Myxococcota; class Myxococcia; order Myxococcales; family Anaeromyxobacteraceae; genus JACRMN01. Next base: position 156,420 of record JACRMN010000002.1, on the reverse strand, counting down.
GAGCGTCTTGCCGGCGGCGCGCAGCGCCTGCTTGCGCTCCTCCAGCGCCGACATGAGACCCACGGGCAGGGCGGAGAGGACCGGATTCTGGGGAGGGCTCTTCACGGGCGCGCCAGATTATCGTCGGAGCGGGAAAAAGGCATTATAAGCGGGCCATGCTCCGGTACGACGTGGTGGTCATCGGATCGGGTCCCGCAGGCGAGAACGGCGCCGTTCAGGCGGCCTCGCTGGGCAAGCGGGTGGCCCTGGTGGAGAAGGAGGCGGTGCCGGGCGGCGCCTGCGCCAACACCGGCACCATCCCCTCCAAGGCGCTCCGCGAGACAGCCCTGGCCATCCTCCAGGCCCGCAGCCGCGACGCCCACGGCCTCGAGGTGAAGGTCTCGGGCACCGTCACCATCCCCGAGCTCATGGGCCGCCGCGGCCTGGTCACCGCCCGCGAGCACGCCCGCATCCGCAACGCCCTCACCCGCGTCGGCGTCGAGTCCTTCCGCGGCGTGGCCAGCTTCGTGGACCCCCACACCCTCCGGGTCACCATCCCCGACGGCAGCACCCAGGAGCTGCAGGCCGAGCACGTGCTCCTGGCCACCGGCACCCGCCCCTTCCACCCGCCGCAGATCGTCTTCGACCACGCGCGCGTCTACGACTCCGACTCCATCCTCATGCTCGACCACGTGCCGCGCTCCCTGGCGGTGATCGGCGGCGGGGTGGCGGCGTGCGAGTACGCCTCCATCTTCCAGGCGCTGGGCGTCCACGTGACCATCGTGGACACCAAGCCCCGGCTGCTGCCCTGGCTCGACGCCGAGCTCTCGCACGCGGTGCAGGAGCTCTTCCTCCAGTCGGGCATGGAGATCCACCAGGAGGTGAGGGCCACGCGGGTGGAGTCGGGCGAGCACGACGTGCTCATCACCCTCTCCTCCGGAAAGCGGCTCATCGCCGAGAAGGTGCTGGTCGCCAGCGGCCGCATCGGCAACGTCGAGGCGCTCGACCTGCCGGCCGCCGGCCTCTCCGCCACCGAGCGGGGTTTCCTGGAGGTGAACGAGCACTTCCAGACCAAGGTGCCCCACGTCTACGCCGCCGGCGACCTCGTCGGCTTCCCCGGCCTGGCCTCCACCTCCAAGGACCAGGGCGTGGTGGCCATGACCCACGCCTGCGGCCGGGTCTCGAAGCGCAAGGTGAACGAGATGCTGCCGGTGGGCATCTACACCATCCCCGAGGTCTCCAGCGCCGGCGAGACCGAGGAGAGCCTGCAGAAGAAGGGCATCCCCTACGTGGTGGGCCGGGCACAGCTCGCCGAGAATGCGCGCGCCAACCTGGTGGGCGAGGCGGTGGGCTTCCTGAAGCTCATCGCCGGCGCCGACGGCGGCCTGCTGGGCGTCCACTGCGTAGGGCCCCACGCCTCGGAGCTCATCCACCTGGGCAACGCGGTGATGGCCCACGGCGGCAGCATCCGCTACTTCATCGAGGCGGTGTTCAACTACCCGACCCTGGGCGAGGCGTACAAGCCGGCGGCCCACGAGGCGCTGGAGGCGGCGCGGCGGCTCACGCCCACCGCCACGCCGGTGCCGTCGCGGGCCGAGGGGAAGCGCGCCAAGGCCTAGGCGCCCCGGGGTGCCTCCCGGCGCCCGGGTGGGCGTCCAGGCGGCGCCGGGCTGCCCCGGGCCGGCGGCCACCGACGCCCTCCCGGGCCGGCGCCCTGGGCTGCGCCAGGGCCGCCGCGGGCCAGGGTGTGCGGTGGTGGCGTCTTCCCGGTCGCGCCCGGCCGTCTACCCGAGGCGGGAGCGGGCGGTGGACAGCGCCTGGTGCACCTGCTCCAGGGCGCGCCGGGCCTCGGTGAGCTCGTCCCGCTCCTTGCGCGTGCGCGAGAGCTCGCGGTGCAGCTCGTCCCGCTCGCGGGTCACCTCGGCCAGCGTGGCCCGGAGGCGGGCGCCCTCGGCGTTCTTCTGGTCCAGCTCCTCGGCGAGCCTGTCGGCCTCGTCGCGGGCCTGGGCCCGCGCCTGCTCGGCGGCCTCGGCGCGGGCGGCCAGCCCGTCGGCCACCTGCTGCCGCTCCTCGTCGAGGGCCGCGAGGGCCTGGGCCCGCTCCAGCGCCCGGTCCCGCTCCTCCTCCAGCGCCGAGAGCTCGCCCAGGAGCTCGGTCAGCACCGCCCGCTTCTCCTCGGCCTCGCGCTCGGCGACGCCGACCCGCTCGGCATGGCCCCGGGCCTCGACGGCGGCGCGGGCCAGCTCGGCGCGGGCCGCCTCCAGGTCGGCGCGCAGCGCCTCCTCGGTCTCGCGGGAGCGGGTGAGCTGGGTCTCCAGGTCGCGCGCCAGGCCCAGCACGCTCTCGGCCGCCTCGGAGGTGCTCTCGGGCGCCGCCTCGATCCGGGGGCGGACCCGGGCCGCCTCGGCCACCTTGCGCTTGATCTTCTCCAGGCGCGCCCGGCGGGCCGAGAGGTCGGAGAGGATCTCGGCCGGCTCGGCGGCAACCTTGGCCGCCATCGCCTCGGCGATGCGGGTGGCGGGGTGGAGCGCCGGCTGCTCGGGGGCGGCCGCCGGCTCGGCCGCGCGCGGCGCCTCGGGCATCGCCTCCGGGGCCGCGGCCTCGGGGGCGGCGGCCTCGACCTCGGCGGCGGGGGCCCCGTTGCCGCGCAGGCGCGGGCGGAGCTTGGGGACGTTGGCGTCGAAGGCCTTGCGCATGTCAGGCTCCCGCGGCGCCGGCGGCGGCCTGGGCCGCGCCGGTGCGCTCCTCGATCTCGTCGATCATCGCCTCGAGGTCGCCCGCGCCCTTGGAGTCCGGGTCGAAGGCGAAGATGGGCCAGCCCTCGGAGGAGGCCTGGGCGAACTTGGTGCACTGGCGCACCACGCTCGCCAGCAGGTAGTCGGCGTAGTGGGTCCGGAGCGCCTCCAGGGCCTCCCGGGCGATCTTGAAGGTCTGGTTGTAGGCGTTGACGACGATGAAGATGTGCTCCAGCTGGTGCGAGAGGTCGTCCTCCAGCCCCTGCACCGTCTCGAAGAGCAGCCGCAGGCCGTCGTAGCTGAGGAAGTCGGCCAGCACCGGGATGACCAGGTCGCCGGCCGCCATCAGGGCGTTGAGGTTGAGGAGGCCGAAGGAGGGCGGCGCATCCATGACCACGTAGTCGTACTTTCCGGAGATCTCCTCGAGCGCCTTGCGGAGGCGGAACTCGCGGCCGGCGAGCGGCATCAGGGCCAGGTCGATGGTGCTCATCGCCAGGTTGGAGGGCACGAGATCCAGGCCCGGCATGCCGGTGGGCACCGTGGCCTCGGCGATGGGCACCTTGCGGATGAGCACGTCGTGGAGGGTGCGGGCCACGCTCCCCTCCTGCCCCAGGCACTTGGTGGCGTGCCCCTGGCTGTCCAGGTCCACCATCAGCACCCGGTGGCCGCGCTCGGCGAGCCGGTAGGCGTAGCTGGTGGAGAGGCTGGTCTTGCCGGTGCCGCCCTTGAAGTTGAGGAAGAGCTGCACGCGCAGCGGACGGTGGCCCGGCACCTTGCGCAGCTTCTCGCGGGCCGCGGCGAGATCGTCCGGCGTGAAGCCGTCCTTCTTGCCCAGCGCCTCGGCCACGACCTTCGGCCCGGCGCCCAGGACCTCGGCCATCCTCTTCAGGCTGTAGCGGACGTTCTCCATGGCGTCTCCGTCAGCGCTGGAAGTAGCGTGGGCCGCGCGCGACGAGCTCGCCGCGGGCCACCAGGGTGGCAAGGCTCCCCGCGAGCTCGCCGCCCCTGCGGCCCAGGGCCGCTGCCAGGTCGGCCTCGGTGCAGCCGCGCAGCGCGGCCCGCACCTCGAGCAGGATGGCCTCGGCCAGGCCCGGCTCCACCTCGGCCACCGCGACCGCGCTCCTCGCGGCGGGAGCGGCGGCGACCGGGGTCGGGATCGGAGTCGAGGTCGAGGTCGGGGTTGCGGTCGGGGTCGGGGTCGCGATCCGGGTTGCGGTCGGGGTCTGGGTCGCAGTCCTGCTCGGCGCCATCGCCGTCGCCGCCTTCACCAGCGCGCCGCGCAGGTCGCTCCGCTGCAGGGCGTGGAGCCGCTCGGCGATGCGCCGCGAGACCCGCCGCCGCTCGGCCGGTTCGGCGCCCGGGTTCACCTGCTCCCCCGACCAGCGCTCCACCGCCCGCGCCGCCACCCGGCGCACCGCCGCCTCGCCGTGATCGAGCGCCCGCGCCAGCGCCGCCTGCGCCCGGGTGCTGGTGCGGCCGCCGAGCGCCGCCGCCGCCGCGCGGGCCACACCCGGGTCGGCGTCGGCCAGGGCCGACGACAGGGCCTCGTCGGCCCCGTCGCCGGCCGCGAAGCCGAGGAGCATGGCCGCGCGCCGCCGCACCGCCGCGCTCTCGTCGCCCAGGCCGGCGGAGAGCGCCGGGGTGGCCTCGGCGCCGAGCAGCGCGGCCAGCGCGTCGAGGGCCGCGGCCCGCACCACGGCCTGCTCGTGCCCCAGCTCCCGCTCGAGGAGCGGCGCGGCGGCCCGCTCGCCCAGTCCGCCCAGCGCCTCGACGATGGCGGCCCGGGCGCCGGCATCGCGCTCGCGGCCCAGGGCCGCACCCAGCACCGGCACCGCAGCGCCTGCACCCAGCGCCTTCAGGCAGCCGGAGGCGCGCTTGCGCACGCTGGCGTCGCCGGAGGAGAGCTCCTCGAGCGAGCGCAGGTACAGGGTCCGCTCGCTGCGGGTGGGGAAGGCGGCGGGGAGGGAGGCGGCCTCGGCGCCGCCGAGCCGGGCCCGCCCGCTCTCGGCGAAGCGCTCGGCCAGCTCCGGCAGGCTCACCGGGCGGCGCGGGGCGGCGGCCTCGGAGAGGCTGCGCCCGCCGCCGTCCTCCAGGGCGATGCCGGCCCCCTCGGCGGCGGCCTTCCAGCGGGAGAGCCTGTCGATCTCGGCGCGCAGCTCGGCGATGAAGCCTGCCAGGTCGGCGTCGCGACCCTCACCCGGCTCGGTGCCGGTGGCGCCGGCCACGCGGGCCTGCTCTACCAGGCCGGTGAGGAAGCGGCTGCGCTCCTCCTCCAGCAGGCGGGTGCGGTCGGTGAGCTCGCCGATCTCGCGGCGCAGCGCCTCGGCCTGCACGCCCGCCTCGGCCAGCCGCGCCTGGGCCTCGGCCTCGCGCCTGCGAGCCTCGCCTGCCTCCTCGCGGGCGCGCGACGCCGTCGCGCGCGCGGTGCGCAGCTCGCTCTCCAGCTGATCCACGCGGCACTCGAAGAAGACGATCTTCTCGAGCGCGCCGCGCAGGATCTCCTCGGGACTGCCGCTCACCCCACCTCCGCCCAGTGCCACCCCAACCCACGCGGCGCGACCCTCGCGCCCAGCTCCTGGGATCATCTTGTGATCCCAGGATCTTGCATCGATATCGCGCAGGATAGGCGAGCGGATCGCGAAATGCAATCGCAGGACCACGCCCCGGGCCCGGCCGGCGGGCCCCCTGCCGGGATGCCCTAGGACACCTGGCGCTTCACCCGGGCGGCCCGCACCCGGCCGACGCGGCGCGGCGTCGCTTCGCTGACGGTGAACACCCAGCCGCGCCAGAAGAGCCGGTCGCCGGCCGAGGGGATGGCCCCGGCCAGGCCGGTGACGAAGCCGCCCACCGTCTCGCTTCCTCGCCCCTCGGGCACGCCGGCCCCCGTCACCCGGTTGAACTCGGCGAGCGAGGCGCTGCCACGCGCGGTGAAGGTGCCGTCGGAGAGCGGCTCCACCTCGCCGCGGTCCCCTTCCTCGAACTCGTCGCCGATGTCGCCGACGATGACCTCCAGCACGTCCTCCAGCGTGCAGAGCCCCATCACGCCGCCGTACTCGTCCACCACCATGGCCATGTGGAGGCGCCGGCGCTGCATCTCGCGCAGGAGCTGCTCCACCGGCTTGGTCCAGGGCACGAAGGTGGCCGGCCGCAGCAGGTCGCGGAGCACGATGAGCTCGGGGTGCTGCAGCAGCGGGACGAGGTCGCGCACGTGCAGGGTGCCCACCACGTGGTCCAGGCTGCCGGCGTAGACCGGCAGGCGCGAGTGACCCTGCTCGGACAGCAGGAGGAGCAGCTCCGGCACCGGCGTCTCCACGTCCACCGCCACCACCTCGGTGCGCGGCACCATCACGTCGCGGGCCACCGTCTCGCGGAACTCGAAGACCCGGTGGATGAGCTCGCTGGTGGACTGGCCGCCGCTGCCGCCCTGCGCCTGCGCGTACTCGGCCAGCGCCCGCTCCATCTCGTCGAGCGGGGGCTGGGGCAGCGAGAAGCGGCCCGGCCCCAGGCCCAGCAGCCGCGAGAGCGCTCCCGCCAGCCGGCCGGCCGGGGCCAGCGCCACCGCCAGCCCCCGGGCCGGCAGGGCCAGGCCCAGGGCGACGGGCTCGGCCTGGCGCGCGCCCAGGCCGCGCGCCCCCGCCGACATCGCCAGCGAGACGAGGGCCGCCACCACCACCGCCAGCCCCGCGGCCACACCGCCGGCCCAGCCGGGCAGGGCCCGCCAGGCGGCCAGCGCCGAGAGCACCGCCGCGCCCATCGCCGAGACCGAGTCGAGCGTGCGGCGGGCCGCCTCGGTGTCCTCGCGGGACTGGAGCAGGGCCGCGAGCGCACGGGCCCGCCGGCCGGCCCCGTGCTCTCCCGCCAGCTTCTGGGCGCGGGGCAGGCCGACCGCCACCAGGGCCGCCTCCAGGGACGCCGAGGCGGCACGCAGGAGCAGCAGCGCCACGGCACCCGACAGGAGCCAGAGGGTGGTCTCGTCCATGCCGGGACGACCATAGCACCGGTCCCGGGGCAGGCCTCGCCGGGCCTCGGGCGGGGCGGGTGGTGCGTCTCCGCGGGCGCCGTACCGGCCTCACGCCGGCCGCGATCTGCGATAAGCTCCGCGCGATGTCCGAGGCGGCTCGAGCCCATGCGACGCCCACGCGCTGCACCCCGGGAGGCGGGCGCTCGCCGCGCCGCCTCGCGGCCGCCTGATCGGCGAGAGCCAGGGAGCGCATCCTGCACGTCGAGCTGGCAGGCCCTGCGGGGAGGCTGGAGGCGCTCTGGGAGGAGGCCCCGGGCGCCCGCGCCGCCGCCGTCGTCTGCCACCCGCATCCGCTCTTCGGCGGCACCATGCACACGCACGCGGTGCACCGCATCGCGCGGGCCGCCCGCTCGGCGGGCGCCTCCACGCTCCGCTTCCAGTTCCGGGGCGTGGGCAGCTCCGAGGGGCGCCACGACGCCGGGCGGGGCGAGCGAGACGACGTGCGCGCGGCGCTCGGCTGGGTCCTCCCCCGCGCCGCCGGACGGCCGATCTTCCTCGCCGGCTTCTCCTTCGGCGCCTGGATGGCGCTCGAGGCCGGGTGCCCGGCCGCGGAGGTGGCGGGGCTGCTCCTCGCCGGCCTGGCCCACCGCGACTTCGACACCGGGGAGCCCCGCGGGTGCCCCAAGCCCCTGGCCTGCGTCCAGGCCGACGGGGACCAGTTCATGGGCCCCGACGAGGTGGAGACCCTGCTCGGGTCCCCCACGTTCCCGAGGCGGCTCGTTCGGGTGCCGGGCGCGTCACATCTCTTCACCGAGGATCTCGGAACCCTCGAGCGAGAGGCCCAGGCGGCCTTCGTCTGGCTGCTGGAGGGCGCCGCTTGAGTCTCGGACCCAGAGAGATGGCCGAGGTCCTGTCCGTACAGGCGGGCGAGATGCTGCGCATCTGGCGGCTGGCGCGCCACAGCATCCAGCCGGAGATGCTGCCCGGCCTCGCCGACGGCGCGCTGGCCTCCTTCTTCGACGCCCTGGGCCCCCTGCTCAGCCGCAGCGCCCGGCCGGCCGAGGTGGCCGACGCCCTTGCCGGCGCGCTCCGGCTCCCGCCCGAGGGGGCCGACGGCGCGCTGCGCGAGGAGTGGGAGGTGGCCCGGCAGGTGCTGCGGGCGGCCTGCGAGTCGCTGGGCGCCTCCAAGGCGGTGGAGGCCTGGCTCGACGACGCGGCCCAGGCGGCCCGCGACGCCTCGCTCATCGCGGCGCACGGCGAGGCAGGCGCGCCGCTGCGGCTGGTGCGGCTGGTGGTGTTCAGCGGCCTGGCGCTGCGGCCGCGGACGGTCTGAGGCGCCGGGCGCCGGGCGCGCCTCCGGTCACAGGTTGAGCACGAAGGGCACCTCGAAGAACTGCCCCTTCTTCGAGGGCGCGGGGATGAGCTGCTCCCGCAGCTTCCGCTGGGCGCACTGCACCCGCCAGTCGGTCGAGCTCTCCAGGTCGCCGGGCGTGGCGTCCACGATGCGCAGGTAGTTGTCGAGGCTCTCGATGTGGAGCGTGAGGGTGGTCCGGCGCCTGCCGGTCCCCACCGGCGCGCCGGCCGGCGCCTCGTGGGCGCACTCGGCCACGCGCCGCTGCAGCGCGCCGATCCCCGAAGCCACGAAGGGCTTCAGGGAGCCGAGCGGCGTGGGATCCATCGCCTGGCCGAGGGTGGCGGTGGAGCCCTCCAGCCAGGCCGGTGGCGGCGTCGGCACCGGGGCCGGCACCGTCTCGAGGGGGATGGTGGGCGGCGCCACCGCTCCCGGCGGCGGCGCGGAGGGCGTGCCGCCGGGGCTCGCCGGCACGGGCGCCGCCGCGGCGCTCCCCGGGACCGGTCGGGCCGGACCGGCCTGGGGCCCGGCGAAGGCGGCGGGTGCCTCGCCCGCCGGCGCGGTCACGCGCCAGATCAGCACCAGGCTGGCGAGGAGGAGGACACCGATGGCGGCGCCGAGGACGGCGACCTTCCTGCTCATGCTCCCTGCTCCCTTGCGCGGGCCCAAGGCCGCTGCCGGCGAGTATAGGGCACGGCCCGGCGGGGTGCGGCGGTGATGCGAGCCGTGAAAAGAAGCCGCGGGGAGGCATGGCCTCCCCGCGGCGGGGCACTGCGATCTGCCGCGGGCGACGGGGGGACGGAGCCCTCCGGCGCGCGCGTCACTTCGCTACGGCGTGTCCACCCGGTTCGAGACCGCCCAGGCCGAGTTGCCGAGCGCGTTGCGGGCGCGGACCCGGTACGAGTAGTCGTTGTTGCGGCTCACGTTCTGGAGGAACTGGGTGACGTTGGCGCCGAGGTTGTACGTGGTCGGGTTGGTGAAGTTCGCCGAGGTGGACCGCTGGACCTGGAACGAGGTCTCGTTGTCGGCGTTGTCGGTCCAGGTGAGGGTCACCGCATCCTGGGTGTTGTTGCCCGGGATGCGCACGGCGAGACCGGTCACCGCGGACGGAGCGGCGGGGATCCGGAAGTTGACGGTCACGGTCGCCGTGGGGTTCGAGGACCCGATCCCGTTGGCGGCGGTCACGTAGTAGGCGTAGGTGTTGCCGACCGCCGGGGTGAACCCGGGCGTGTTGCCGTTGTTCCGGAAGCTCACCACGACACCGGTCGCGGCCGACTGCGCCGCGGTGCGGGCCAGCGAGCCGATCTGCACGAACGGACCGCCGTTGGTGGACCGGTAGACCAGGAACTGGGTCTCGTCGGTCGAGGCGTCGGTCCAGGTGAGGTCGATCCGGGTGGCGCTGACGATCCGGGCGCTCAGGTTGGTGGGAATCGCCGGCACCGGGGGCGGGGTGCCCACGGCGACCACGTTGGAGAACGAGTCACCCAGCGCGTTGTAGGCCGCCACGCGGTACTGGTAGTAGCCGGTGGAGACGGCGGTCGGGTCGGTGAAGCCGGTGGCGTTGGCGAGAGCCTGGCCGATGACGGCGAAGGCGCCGCCCAGGCCGTCGGCCCGCTCGACGCGGAAGCCGACCTCGTTGGCGGGGTTGCCAGCGGTCGCCGGATCGGCGGCCGGGGTGGCGTCGGTCCAGGTGAGGGCCACGGGGCCGGTGCCGGCGGCCGCGAGCACGGGGGCCGCGGGCAGGATCCGGTCGGCGAGCACGGTGACGGCCCGCATCATGTCCATCTCCTCGTGGCTGAGGATGTGGCAGTGCCACACGTACTCCCACGAGAAGTTGACCATGGCGTTCACGGGCGGCGGATTCAGGGGCTGGCCGGTGAACGGGTCGATGTTGGTGAGCCCCATCGGCGAGCCGAGCGGAGTGGCCGGGCTCATGGGCCGGTTGCTGTCGGGGATGCCGAAGGGAGTCTTCGGGCCCACGAAGCGCAGGGCGACGATGGTGTCCTCGAGCGGGCTGATGCGGATGGTGTCCTTCCAGCCGAGCTCGTTGGCGTCGGGCAGGCGGATGGCCCCGTCCCAGCCCACGCGGTTGATGAGCTGGACCTCGAAGAGGTGGAAGTGGATGGGGTGGGTGTCGACGCCGTTGTGGGTGATCTTCCAGATCTGGGCGTCGTTGGCGTCGGTGGCCGGGTTGACGAGGGGCACCGCCCGGATGATCTCGGTCGGGGCGTCGGTGTAGGTCTGGGTCACGAAGTTCTGGTTCTGCGCGTTGGTGTTGCGCAGCTCCAGACCGAGGCGGCTGCTCATGCGGCCGTAGTCGGGATCGAAGACCTCGCCCATCTCGTCCTGGATGGCCTTGGGCTCCATCGCCTTGGCGCCCTGGAGCTGGCCGTTCACGAGCGGCAGGCCGGTGCCCAGCGGCGGGTTGTAGGTGCCGTCGATGCCCTGGAAGGCGATCGAGGTGTCACCGATGCGCGAGATGCCCCAGTACGGGAAGGCGAAGGGGAAGCGCGCGCCGTAGGCGGTGTCGTAGGCGGACATGCCCGCGCCGCGGCCGGCGATGTCGCCCTGCGCCACGATGACGGGATCCTGGGCGCGCTTGAAGACGCCCGGGACCTCGGGGGTGGTGGCGGTGGCCGGGACGGTGCGGAACGCGTCCTCGAGGGCGGTGAGGTTGTACGGCGCCGGGGTGCCCGGACGGACGACGATCTGCATGATGGTCCGGGTGTTGGGGCCGTAGCCGGGGGTGACGCCGGCGGCGCCGCCGGTGCCGTCACCGGTGGCGGCGCTCATGTCGGGCGCGCCGGTGTAGTAGTCGTAGCGCGGATCCAGCGCCGGGAAGGCGGCCGGGGCGTCGTTGTAGAGGATGAGGGTCTTGCCTGCGTAAGCCGAGAAGTCCACCACCACGTCGGCGCGCTCGGCCGGAGCCACGAGCAGCGCGTGGGCCGAGATGTTGCCGAAGTTGAAGGTGGTGGGGTTGGCGTTCCACACCACGGGCTGGTTCTCGACCACCACGGGAGCGGGCAGGAAGCCGCCCTCGGTGGCGAACTGGATGAACGACGGGCCCTTGGTGGCGGGGTCGGGCACGCCGCCGGCGCGGCCGTCCACCGGCCAGGTCGGGTTGGCGGCGGTGTTGAAGGCGGTGGCAGCGGCGTCCACCATCTTCACCTCGGTGCAGTTGGCGGGGACGCTGGCCGGCGTGTCGCACAGCACGGCGCCGGTGGTGCCGGCGGTGGTGGGCGAGTTCTTGTCGGCGGCGACGTAGAGCTGGAGGTTCCAGAACCGGTCGTTGGCGGCGTTGAGGATCCGGAAGCGGACGGCCTTGGGATCGACGGTGATGGTCGGGTAGGCGGTGCCGTTCACCATGGCGACGTCGAAGAACGACTCACCCGGGGTGGACGGATGCGGCAGGCCCGGCATCTCCGGCGGCTGGAAGGGCGCGTTGATCGGGTCGTAGTACGGGTTCGGGACGGGGCCGTGGGTGATGCCGGTCGTCGGCGGCCAGAACCAGGGGCCGTAGTGCCAGCGGCCGAAGGGGTTGGCGCCCGACAGGTCGAACGGGTTCTGGGCCGGGACGTAGACGTGCGGGTACCAGAGGTCGCCGGTCTTGGGCAGCGGGACGGCCTTCCACGGGCCGGTGCCGTCCGGATCCGCGCCCAGGGCGCCGGTGCCCCAGCGCCAGGTCGGGTCGGTCGCGAGGATGGCGTCGGCGTCGACGAAGGTCTTGTCCTGGATGACGAGCGGGATGGTCTCGGTGGGGAGGATCCCGCCGGCGACCAGCTCCTGCTCCACCGGATCGGTGATGACGTAGGCAGCGGCCTCGCCCACGTACACGTTGAGGCGGGTGATGCCGTACGCGTGGTCGTGGTAGAACATCAGCCGGCTCGACTGCTGGTTGGTCCAGTAGAAGGTCTGCGAGCCGTCCCCCTCCGCAGGCATGTCGGGCACGTCGAAGACGCTGACGCCCTTCTTGAACGGGGTGATCTCGCCCGACGGCGTGATCCACTGGTGCGGGGTGCCGTCGCTGATCCACGGGGTGTGGCCGCCGTGGAGGTGCAGCGTGGCGCGGTTCTGCGGGTACTTGGCGCAGTTGTTGGGCTCGATGGTGTTGTCGCAGTCGGCCCCGCTGGCGTCCTTGGGACCGGTACCGGCGCCCATCACCGTCTCGTCCACGGGGACGAAGAGGTTGCCGGCGGCGCCGGTGGGCAGCAGGTTGCGGAACTTGATGCGCACCGGGTGGTCCTTCACGGCGACGATCGCCGGCCCGAGGTAGTGCGGGGTGTCGAGGGACCGGGCCTGCGTCCCGTCGGGCAGGAGGACGGGGGAGCCGTCCACGTTGGTGAGGGCGACCGGGCCGGTGGCGGACAGCTGCACGTAGCCGCGCAGCCGGGTCGGGGGCAGGTCGGAGTGCATCCGCTCCTGGTACTCGACGAGGCCGATCTCGTAGAAGTCGCTGCCGGGGTAGCTGGCGGTGTCGGCGACGGCCACCGGGATGTACTGGCCCAGGCCGTTGGCGCCGGCGGCGGTCAGGCCGGGGAGGCCGTCCACGAACTTGCGGATGCCGCCCACGAGCGTGGTGGTGGTGCCGGTGACCACGTCGACGGTGGCGGCAAGGGCGTAGTTGCGCGCCTGCGGGTAGATCGGATAGCCGGGGTCGACGCCCAGGGTGATGGTGCTCCCGGAGATCGGGGCCACCGGAGCCGGGTAGACGAGCAGGTCCGTCCCGGTGGCAACGGTGTCGAGCGGCACGCCCTGCCCGTAGAAGGCCAGGACGTCGCCGGGCTGGGTGGCGAAGGCCGGGACGGGATAGGTGGCCACCTCGGAGACGCCGGCCGTGGTGAGCGCGGGAACGGTGAGCTGGCCGCTGTCGAACGCCACCGTGTACTGGTTGGCGGTACCGGTGGGCCGCAGCACGTAGGCGTTGAAGACGTTGCCGGCCGAGGGGAAGGGGCTGGCGCCGCCGGTCGCCTGGTTCCAGGTCTGGAAGCTCCGGAGGGTGCCCGCCGGGAGCGGGGTCCCCGGCAGGACGACGAGGACCGGCGCGCCCTGGCCGACCGCGACCGGGAAGTCGCTGGCGTAGGCCCGATCGTTCAGGGCGTTGCCGACGGTGGTCGGCGTGATGACGTCGGTGGTGACGGTGCGGGGCTGCGGGCTGTTGGCCCAGTTGGCCACGCCGACGTAGTCGACGACGGGGTAGCCATCGGGCCCGACGACGTAGCCGCCGGGGGGGGTCTGGGCCTGGGCCACCGCCATGGGGGCCACGGCCACGAGGAGGGCAAGCCGGGAGAGGAGGGCGCGGTTCACCGGGCACCTCCCGTCTTCTTCACGGCCTTGGTCCCGGCCTGGGTCTTCGCCTGGGCCGCCTTGGCCTTGCGGGCCTCGGCCGCCGCCTTGCGGTCGGCGTGGGTGATGCGGGTGCGCTGCTTCTTCTCCCGGACCTGCGCGTCGGCGCTTCCCGGCGCCATCGCGCCGAGCGCCAGGGCCACCAGGGCCGTCCGGATGATCGTCTTGCTCCAGTTCATTTCGCCTCCTGCGGGTTCTTGCTGCCGCTGCCCTCGTTCGCTCTCGAGCCCGCGCCGCCGGTGCCTCCCGGAGTCGCGCCAGCCCTCGCTGGACGCACTCCTCCGGGCGGATGCGAATGCACCCGCGGTGGGGTTCGACGATGTCGCGTGCTACCCTCGCGCCCGCCTCGTGGTCCGCTGGCGGGCAAGCGGACACTGGGGATGCCGGTGGCTGGCGGCAATCTGACGCCGGGCGGATGTGGGGTACCCCGAGGTGCTGCGGCGGCACACCACAGGCCAAGTGGCTGAACCAGCTCACGAATAAAAAGTGATTTCGGCCTGTACCGTGAGCGAGGGAGGGGACTGGACGGAGTTGACGGGGGTCAACCGCGGGGACCCGGGGTATCGACCATGGGTGCCATGCGTCGAACCGTCCGCTGGTTGATCAGGGTACGCCTCTGGCACAAGGACGTAACCGACCCGAGGGACAAGCTCGGGCGCATGACGTGGGCGGCGATCAGGTCCCGGCCACGGCCACCCCCTCGAACACGAGGGTGGGCGTGCGGAGCGGAGACCAGGGGTAGGGGTCGTTCCCGACGGCCGCGAGCGCCTTCCACAGGGTGAGGAGGTTTCCGGAGGCGTTCATCTCGGCGACCGGCTCGGCCTGGGCCCCGCCCCGGATGCGGAACCCGTTCATGCCCAGCGAGAAGTCGCCGGTGGTGGAGTTGGAGTTGCCTCCCAGGAAGCCGGTCACCAGGAACCCGTCCCCGACCGAGCGCAGCAGCCCCTCCTGGCCCTCGGGACCGGTGCGCCAGGTGAGGTTGGAGGTGGATCGGGTCGTGGGGGTGAGCCCCAGCTTCCGGGCGTAGTAGGTGTCGAGGTAGTAGCTGGCCAGCCGGCCCCCGTCGAAGAGCGGGAAGCGGCGGGCGGCCAGCCCCTCCGAGTCGAAGAGGCGCGAGCCCAGCGCCCGGGGCCGGAGCGGGTCGTCGTCGAGCGAGAGCAGCGGGCTGCCGATGACCTGGCCCACCTTGCCCTCCAGGAAGGAGCGGCGCTGCTGCAGCGAGCCACCGCCCATCGGATCGAGGAGCGCGCTCACCAGCCGGCCGGCGGCGCGGCCGTCGACCACCAGCGCCGTGACCTCCGAGGGCGCCTTGCGCGCGCCCAGCCGGGCGCGGGCCCGCTCGGCGGCGCGGCGGCCCACCTCGCCGGCCGCGGGGAGCTCGGCCAGGTGGCGGGCGCCGGCGGCGTCCCACTCCTCGGGCCGCCGTCCGTCGGCGTCCCTGGCCGAGACCACCGCCGAGATCCAGAAGTCGGTGGCGCGCCGCTCGCCCTCGAAGCCGTTGGTGTGCACCCGCCAGCTCTCGTGCAGGCCGTCGCCGAAGGAGGTGCTCACCGACACCAGCCGGTCGGCACCGGGCCCGCCGCGGGCGGCCTCCTCGGCCTCGCGGCACATCTCGCGACGCCGCGCCGAGGAGAGGCTCCCCACGCCCGGGTCCACGAGGTCGAGCGCCAGCGAGGCCTGGCCCCGGTAGAGGGCCGGGTCGGGCAGGGCGCGGAAGGGGTCGGGCTCGAGCTTCCGCGTGAGCGCCACCGCGTCGGCGACGAAGCGGGCCAGGGCGTCGGGCCGCAGGTCGGAGGTGCTCACCGAGGCCCAGCGGCCGTCGGCGAAGAGCTCCAGCGCCAGGCCTCGGGTGGTGGACTCGCCGATCTTCTCCAGCTTGCCGTCGCGCCACTCCACCGAGACCTGCCGCGAACGGTAGGCCACCACCGCCGCATCCTGGGCGCCGCACCGCCGCGCCAGGGCGGCGCCTTCGCGGGCCGTCGAGAGCATGTCGCTCTTCATCGCCCTACCCCTTCCCCTGTCCGCCGACCGTGAGCGAGGCCACCCGCACGGTGGGCATCCCCTGGGAGACCGGCACCGACTGCCCGTCCTTCCCGCAGGTCCAGCCGCCCTCGTCCACCACCAGGTCGTCGCCCACCATGTCCACCTGCTCCAGCACCCGCGGCCCGTTGCCGATGATGTTCACGTCCTTCACCGGCCGGGTGCGCTTGCCGTCCTCGATGAGCCAGCCGCTCTTCACGTAGAAGGTGAAGTCGCCGGCCCCGATGTTCACCTGGCCGTTCTGGAAGTGGTCGCAGTAGAGGCCGCGCTTCACCGAGGCCACGATCTCGTCGTGGCGGTGCGGCCCGGGCAGCATGTAGGTGGCCCGCATGCGCGGCAGCGGCGCGTGCTGGTAGCTCTCGCGGCGGCCGTTGCCGGTGGGCACCACGCCGTAGTGGCGGGCGCTGATGGCGTCGTGGAGGTAGGTGGCCAGCACCCCGTTCTCCACCAGCACGGTGCGGCCGGCGGCGTTGCCCTCGTCGTCCACGTTGATGGCGCCGCGGGCACCGGGCACGGTGGCGTCGTCCACGATGGAGACGAAGGGTCGGGCCACCGGCTTGCCGATGCGGTCGGCGTAGATGGAGGTGTTCTTGCGGTTGAAGTCGGCCTCCATGCCGTGCCCGATGGCCTCGTGGAGCAGGATGCCGGAGGAGCCGGCCGCCAGCACCACGGGCATCTCGCCCACCGGCGCCGGCACCGCCTCGAAGAGCAGCAAGGTCCGCTCCACCGCCCTGTGCACCAGCCTGTCGAGCCGGTCGGGGCCGTAGAACTCGAAGCCGGCCCGGCCGGCGACGTTGTAGCCGCCTGTCTCGCGCCGGCCGCCCTGCTCGGCCACGCAGGAGAGGGCCAGCGTGGTCATGGGCTGGTCGTCCTCGACGATGCGCCCCTGGCTGTCGGCCACCAGGATGGCGCCCTCGCCGTCGGAGAGGGACACCGAGACCTTGACCATGCGCGGGTCGGCGGCGAAGGCCCGCTCGTTGAGGGCCGAGAGCAGCGGCAGCCGCTCCTCCGGCCGGACCTGCGACCAGGGGCGCTGCACCGGGTAGCGGGCCGGGCGGGGGCTGACGTGGAAGGCCTGCGGGCCGGGGCGCGCCGGGCCGTCGGCGATGGCGGCGGCGGTGCGGGCGCACTCGCGCAGCGCCTCGGGGGAGAGGTCCTCGGTGAAGCCGTAGCCCTGCTGGTCCCCCTTCACGGCCCGGACGCCCACGCCCAGCGAGACGCCCTGGAAGGCCCGGTTCACGGCGCCGTCCTGGAGCGCCAGGCTGGTGGAGACCCGGTGCTGGAAGAAGACATCGGCGTGGTCGGCGCCGCGCGACAGGGCCTCGGCCAGCGCCTCGGCGATCCACCGCTCCGTGACCCCGAACCGGGCGAAGTACCCGATGCCCTCTCGCTTTGCCATCGACTCTCCTCGGCCGCGCCGGCGGGCCGTCCCCCCTACCATAGCCGGGGAACCCCGTCCGGGCCCCGCTCTCTGCACCGCAACGCCGGTGGCCGGGCCAGCGGCGTGCTAGATCTCCGCCATGCCCAGCGCACGCCTCTCGGACGCGACCCTGCACTACCTCGACGCCGGCTCCGGCAACGACGTGGTGCTGCTGCTCCACGCCTTCCCGCTGCACGCGGGCATGTGGGAGCCGCAGGTGAAGGCCCTCGCGGCCCGCTTCCGGGTCATCGCCCCCGACTACCGCGGCATGGGCCAGAGCCGCCCGGCGCCGGCCGCCTCGACCATGGAGCTCCTGGCCGGCGACGTGATCTCGCTCCTGCGCAGCCTGGGCGTGCGGCGGGCCTCGGTGGCCGGCTGCTCCATGGGCGGCTACCTGGCCTTCGAGCTCTACCGCCGGGCCCCGGAGCTGGTCCGCGCCCTGGCCCTCTGCGACACCCGCGCCGGCGCCGACACCGTCGAGGGGCGCCAGGGCCGCGAGACCTTCGCGCAGAACGCGCTGGCGAAGGGGCTCTCCTGGGTGGCGGACGAGTTCTGCCCCAAGCTCCTCAGGCCCGATCCCGACGCGGCCGTGCTGGCGCGGGTGAGGGCGCTCGCCGCCGAGGGCACGCCCGAGGGCGTGGCCGCGGCCCAGCGGGGCATGGCGCTGCGCAAGGACTCGGTGCCCACCCTCTCGCGCATCCAGGTGCCGACGCTGGTGGTGGTGGGGGAGCACGACCAGCTCATCCCGCCCTCGGAGGCCAAGGTGCTGCAGGCGGGCATCCCCGGCTCGCGCCTCTCCGTCGTCCCCGGCGCCGGCCACCTGCCCAACCTCGAGGCGCCGGCGGCGGTGAGCCAGCAGCTCGGCGCCTTCTTCGCCGCCGCGGCGCCGTAGCCGGGGCCCGGCGCTCGCGCTACGCGTCCCGCGCCAGCGTGCGCATCAGAGCCGCCACGGCGGTC
Organism: Deltaproteobacteria bacterium; assembly: GCA_016214955.1. GTDB lineage: Bacteria > Myxococcota > Myxococcia > Myxococcales > Anaeromyxobacteraceae > JACRMN01. The sequence continues at coordinate 138,634 of JACRMN010000002.1, read as the reverse complement.
GCCACCACCCGCTCCACCTGGGCGCGCTCGCCGGCGCCCAGGGCCGGCTCCTCGTCGGCAAGGTTCTCGAGCTGCTCGGCCACGTAGGCGGCCAGCGCCGGCTGGGCCCGCTCCAGCGCGGGCGGCTCGGCGGCCAGCTCCGTCAGGTCGCGCCAGCCCGCGGGGCCGAGCCGGTCTCCGAAGGCCCGGTCCAGCATGGCCCAGGCCTCGAGGCTGAGCCCCAGCGCCGCGCCCCCGCCGGCCTCGGGCAGCTCCACGGCCGCCAGCCAGGCCGAGAGATCGGGCTGCGAGGACTCGAAGCGGGCGTCGGCGCGGCGCCGCCCGGCCGGCCCCAGGGCGTCGAGCTCCTGCCACACCGCCTCCACCAGCTCCGGCGGGACGAGCTCGCCCCGCAGCGACCCGCGCGGCGGGAGCGGCGGACGCTCCCGGGGCGGGGGCGGCGGGGCCTCCTCTCCGGGCGGGCCGGCGGCCACGCGCTCCCAGAGGCCGAAGAGGTTCTGGTAGAGCCGGCGGGCCTCGTCGGGAGAGCCGAAGCGCGGCTCGCTGGGGAAGAGGCCCGGGATGACGGTCGAGCGGTCGAGGCCGCGCGCCTGGGCCTCGGCGAAGCGGCCCTGCACCTCGCCGGCATCGAGGGGGGATCCCGCGCGCGCCAGGAGGGCGGTCAGCGCCTCCGGCCCCTCGTAGGCCGGCGGGATGCCCGCCCGCTCGTCCGCTCCCCGCCTCGATCGCCTGCCGTCCCGCGTGGCCATCGGCGGAGTCTACCCGAGCGGCCCGGCGCCGCCCGCCCCCGACCCCCGGGGGGGCCGGGGGGGGGGGGGGGGGGGGGGGGGGCGGTGGGCTGCTACGGCACCTCGTCGTCCGGGAGGAACTCCAGGTCGGGGCCGTCGCCGCCGGGAGAGGCCATGCCCCACCGCGGCCCGGCCCCCGACCCCATCTCCATGCCCATCTGCGGCCCGGGGCCCGCGCCGTGCCCCATGCCCCGGCCGGCCCCGTGGCGCATCTTCCACTCGCGCCCGAAGGCGCCCATGCGCTGGTGGAACCGCTCCAGGAAGAGCGCGGCCCGGGCCTTGCGCTGCGGGCTCAGGTCCCTGGTGAGGGCCTGGAACATCTCGTCGTGCAGCGCGCGGAGCTGGGTCGCCGTGTCGCGCAGCTTGCGCAGCGCCTCGTCGAGCCCCTTCTGCGCGGCGGCGTCGCCACGCGCGGCCCGGCGCACCAGCTCCTTCGACTCGCGGAGCTGGGCGCGCAGCGGCGACGAGCGGGCGTCGAAGGCGGCCAGGGTCTCCCGCATCTTCAGCGCCTCGGCCTCGCCGAGGTCGAGGGCCTCGGCCAGCCCCAGCGTGCGCGCCATGCGCATCCGCTTCTCCACGTGGGCGCGGCGGGCGGCCTCGTCGGGCGCGGCGGGGCCGCGGTCGGCGGACGGCGCGGCCAGCGCGGCGAGCGGCAGGGCGAGCGCGGCGAGCAGCGTGATATTCCTCATGGCGGTTCTCCTCGTGCGGAAGGCGGCGCCCTAGGGCGCGTCGTCGGAATCCAGGGCCAGCGGGCCAGACAGCTCCCAGAGCTCGTCGGGGTCGGGCTCCTGCCACGCCGCCGGCGCGACCTCGGCGGCGGCCACCACCTCGCCCTGCGGCGGGTGGCGGGTGGCGCGCACGCCGGCGGCCACGCCCAGCGAGACGGCCAGGGCGGCGGCGGCGCCGGCGGTGGCCCAGCGCAGGCGGCCAGGCGCCGGGGCGCGGGCGGCCGCCGCGCAGCGGGCGGGAAGGAAGGCGGCGCCGCGCTCCTCGGCCGGGTCGGCCTCGGGGACGCGGAGCAGGGACGCGAGATCCTGGAGCCTATCGGCCTCGGCGCGGCAGGCGCCGCAGCCGGCGAGGTGGGCGGCCAGGCGGGCCTCGTCGGCCGGGGCCAGCACACCGGAGGCCCGCTCGGAGAGAAGGGGGGCGACGTCGCGGCAGCTCATGGCGCCTCCTCGCGGCCCGCCAGCAGCGCCGCCAGGCGCCGGGTGGCGTGGTGGTAGTGGACCTTGGCGGCGTTCTCGGAGATCGAGAGCGCCCGGGCGATGTCGGCGAAGGGCAGCTCGGCGTCGATGCGCAGGGTGAGCACCTCGCGCTGGCGCCTCGGCAGCTCCACCACTGCCCGGCGGAGCCGGGCGCGCTGCTCCTCCCGCTCCAGCCCGGCCGTGCCCCGGGGCGCCACCGCGTGGCCGGCGCCGTCCACCGCCTCCACCGGCGCCCGGGCCCAGCGCCGGCCGTCGCGGGCGTGGTTGCGGCCCAGGTTGGCGGCGATGCGCAGCAGGATGGCGCGGAAGGGGGCGCTGGCGCCGAGCCGCATCCAGCGGGGGCGGCGGGCAGCGGTGAGGGCGCGGAGGAAGGCCTTCTGCGCCAGGTCGAGGACGTCGTCGGGCCGCTCGGCGTAGCGGCGCACCACTGCCCGCACCGTGCGCTGGTGGCGCCGCACCAGCTCCTCGAAGGCGCGGTCGTCGCCGGCCTGGTAGGCGACGAGGAGCACCTCGTCGGAGGGCTCGGCTGTGGGACTGGGCTCGCTCACTCCGCCACCCGCGAGGAGGCGAAGCCTCGGCCCCGCTCCTCCCTCGTGCCCGCGGTGCTGCGCCTGCGCCATGGCCGGGAGACCCTCGGGACGCCGCGAGGTTAAGCCGATTCCGCGCCGCTGTCGCGCACCGGCCGGGGCCGGCGGCTCCCGCCTTGCCCGCGGCGGCCCGCCACGCTAATGCTGGGGCCGCTTTTTCCCCGAGGAGTGCGGCCGATGCTCGATCTCAAGGCGGTGGTGCAGGACCCGGAGGGCTTCGAGCGCCGCCTGGCGCGCAGGGGCCCGGAGGCGGCGGCCCTGCTGCAGCCGGTGAAGACGCTGGCTGCCGAGCGGCGGGCGCTCAACGTGGCGCTGGAGGAGCTGAAGAAGCGCCAGTCGGAGGCCAACGCCCGGGTGGGCCAGCTCATGCGCACCGACAAGGCGGCGGGCGAGAAGGCCCGCGGCGAGGCGCGCGCCCTGGGCGACGAGGTGAAGGAGAAGGAGAGGCGGCTCGGCGAGGTGGAGGGCGAGATCGAGAAGCTGCTGCTCTTCGTGCCCAACCCGCCGCAGGACGCGGTGCCGGACGGCAGGGACGAGAAGGACAACCGCGAGGTGACGCGCTGGGGCGCGGCGCCGCGCTTCGACTTCGCGCCCAGGCCGCACTGGGAGCTGGGCGAGGCGCTGGGGGTCCTGGAGTGGCAGCAGGCGGCCAAGCTCTCCGGCTCGCGCTTCACCATCTACAAGGGGGCGGCGGCGAGGCTGGAGCGGGCCATCGCCGCCTTCTTCCTCGACGTGCACACCTCGCGCGGCTACACCGAGATCCTGCCGCCCTACCTGGTGAGCCGCGAGACCATGACCGGCACCGGGCAGCTCCCCAAGTTCGAGGAGGACGCCTTCCGCACCACCGGGGAGGACCCCCTGTACCTCATCCCCACCGCCGAGGTGCCGCTCACCAACATGCACCGGGACGAGATCCTGGAGGCGCGGCACCTGCCCGTCCACTACTGCGCCTGGACCCCGTGCTTCCGCGCCGAGGCGGGCGCCGCCGGCAAGGACACCCGCGGCCTCATCCGCCAGCACCAGTTCCACAAGGTGGAGCTGGTGAAACTGGCGCGGCCCGAAGAGAGCGAGGCCGAGCACCAGCGGATGGTGGACGACGCCTGCGAGGTGCTGCGGCGGCTCGGCCTGCACCACCGGGTGGTGCTGCTCTGCACCGGCGACATGGGCTTCGCCTCGGCCAAGACCTACGACATCGAGGTGTGGATGCCGGGGCAGGAGACCTTCCGCGAGATCAGCTCGGTCTCCAACTGCGAGGACTTCCAGGCCCGGCGCATCCGCGTGCGCTACCGCGACGAGAAGGGGAAGCCGCGGCTGCTCCACACCCTCAACGGCTCGGGCGTGGCGGTGGGCCGGACGGTGGTGGCCATCTTCGAGAACTTCCAGGAGGCCAACGGGACCATCCGGATCCCGCCGGCGCTGCAGCCCTACATGGGCGGGCTGGCCAGGATCGAGAAGGGTGACTTCCCGCGGGGCGTGGAGCGGTAGGCGGTCCTGCCCCTACCCGGTCCTGCCCCTACCCAGAGTAATCATGACGCGCCCGGAGCGCGTCATGAACTCCATCCCCCCGTGGTCTCCAGCACTTGGGGTGCGATCACGCTGGGTCGGGATGACGCGCTCCGGCCAGGAAGTCGGCCGCCAGCCCGAGCACCCTCGGCTCCTTGAGGAGTCGCCGGTGGCCCAGCCCGCTCGTGGCCACGAGCCGCGCGCCGGGCCAGCCTTCCGCCACCGCCTCGCCGTCGGCGAACTCCACCTCCCGGTCCTGGCGGTCGTGGATCACCAGCGTGGCCGGCGGCGCCTCGCGGGCCGAGCGGACCAGGTCCAGGTCCTCCCAGGCGAAGCCCAGGCGCGCCGCGGCCTGCGCCCGCCAGGCCGCGTCCACCCGGGCCGGCAGCCCCAGCGCCTCCCGGTACCTGTCGGCGTACCGCGCCGGGCGGCTCATGGGCGCGAGCAGCACCACCCGCTCCGGCGAGAGACCGCCGCGCAGGGCCAGGAGCGTGGCCACGGCCCCGCCGGAGTGGGCCGCCAGCGCCACCGCCGGGCCGAGGAGGGCCGAGGCCTCGAGGAGCGCGTCGGCGAAGTCGAAGAAGGTGGACTGGCTGCGCCCCAGGCGGCTCGGCCCGGAGGCGCCGTGGCCCGGGGCGTCGAGGGCCACCGCGCGCAGCCCGCGCGCCGCCAGTGCCTCGGCGAGCGGCAGGAGCTGGGCGGCGCGTCCGCCCCAGCCGTGCATGAGCAGCACCGCCGGGCCGTCGCCCAGCGTCCAGCCCACCACCTCGCGGCCTCCGGGGTAGAGGGCGAAGGGCCGGGCAGCGCCGTGGCGGCTCGCGGCGTCCCGCGGCGGAGGCAGGCGCGGCGGCGTGAACCAGAGCCGCTCGGCGAGCCGCGCGGCAGCTCCGGGCGCCAACGCCCCCAGCGCCCCCATGCCCGCCCGCAGGGCGCGCAGGGTGAAGCCTCGACCGGACCGGCCGGGCGAGCCCGGCCCCTTCTCGACGACGATGCGCGCAGCGTCCATCTCCTCGCTCCTTCCCCTCCCAATTCACAACCGAACGGTCGTGCTATTTAGTGGGCGCGGGAGCCCCGGGATTCACCCCGGGAGCCCCGGTGCCGTTCAGCGCCGGCGCCGGGCCGGCGCGGCGCGGGCCTCGGCGAGCAGCCGCTCGAAGGCGCGCTGCGCCCGGTCCTGGGCGCCGGGGTCGGCGAGCAGCTTGTACGACTCGTGGTAGACCTTGGCGATGCCGACGAGCTCGTAGGCCACCTGGTCGGGCTCGACCCCGGCGCGGAAGTGGCCCTCCTCCACCGCCTGGGCCGTGGCCCGGGCCAGCGCCGCGCGCCAGTCGGAGAGGGCGCGCACCAGCCGGTCGCGGACCGGGCCGGGCCTGTCGTCGTACTCCTCGCTCAGCGACTGGAAGATGCAGCCGGTGCCACCCTTGTTGCCGCGGATCCAGACCAGGTAGTTGCGGAACAGGGCCGCCAGGCGCGGCTCGCCGCGGGGCCTGGCCAGCGCCGGCGCCACCACCGCCTCGCCGAAGCGGCGGATGGCCTCCTCCAGCACCGCCAGCTGGAGCGCCTCCTTGGAGCGGAAGTGGGCGAAGAGGCCGCTCTTGGAGAGCCGGGCCCTGCCGGCGAGCACGCCCAGCGTGACGCCGTTGAGCCCGACCTCGGCGGCGTGCGAGAGCGCCAGCCCGATCACCGCCTCGCGCGTGGCCTCGCCCTTTCGCACCGGCCATGAATAGCACGACCGTTCGGTTTCTCAAGGCCCGCGCGGGGCGGTCTGACCCCTTCGACTGATTCCCGAATCGGTCCCCCTTGGACGCGACGCGTCATTCTGCTAGCGTCGACTCCTCAACGGCCTGGGAGGCTCCCCGTGATCGACAAGAGCAGCGCCAGCTTCGTGCAGTCCCTGTGCATGGGCCAGGTGCTCGAGGAGATGCTCGTCCCCTTCCCCACCATGAAGAAGGGGGAGCAGGAGATGCTGGAGCAGGTGCTGGCCTCGGTGAACCAGCTCCTGGCGCCGCGGCAGAAGGACTTCCGCGAGTGGGACCTGGCCGGCGAGATGCCGAAGGAGTTCATCGAGGAGCTCAAGTCCTTCGGCCTCTTCGGCCTCATCATCCCCGAGGAGTTCGGCGGCATGGGCTTCGGCTCGGCGGCCTACTCGCGGGTGCTGCAGGAGATCGCGCGCCACGATGGCTCGGTGGCCCTCACCGTCGGCGCCCACAGCTCCATCGGCATGCGCGGGCTCCTCCTCTTCGGGACCCCGGAGCAGAAGAAGCGCTGGCTGCCCAGGCTGGCCACCGGCGAGATGATCGCCGCCTTCTGCCTCACCGAGCCCGGCGCCGGCTCCGACGCCGCCGCGGTGCGCACCACCGCGGTGCGCGACGGCAACGACTGGGTCCTCAACGGCGACAAGCTCTGGATCACCAACGGCGGGATCGCCCAGTTCTACACGGTGTTCGCCAAGACCCCGGTCCCGGGCGACGGCGGCAAGGCCCAGCTGACCGCCTTCGTCGTCACCTCCGACATGAAGGGCGTCTCCCACGGTCCCCACGAGGACAAGATGGGCATCCGCGCCTCCAACACCACCACCGTGCTCTTCGAGGACGTGCGGCTCACCGCCGACCACGTGCTCGGCGGCGTGGGCAAGGGCTTCAAGAACGCCATGAAGATCCTGAACTCGGGCCGCACCGGCCTGGGCGGGGGCTGCGTCGGCGGCATGAAGTCCCTGATCTCGCTCGCCACCAAGCAGGCCAAGGAGCGCAAGCAGTTCGGCCAGCCCATCTCCAGCTTCGGCCTGGTGAAGCAGAAGATCGGCGACATGGTGGTGGACTGCTACGCCTCGGAGTCGGTGGTCACCGTGGTGGCCGGCCTCATCGACGGCGGCTACGAGGACTACGCGGTGGAGGCGGCCATCTCCAAGGTCTTCGCCACCGAGGCGCTGTGGCGCACCGCCGACGAGGCGCTGCAGGTGGCCGGCGGCAACGGCTACATGCGCGAATACCCCTACGAGCGCGTGGTCCGCGACGCCCGCATCAACCGCCTCTTCGAGGGCACCAACGACATCCTCCGGCTCTTCATCGCCCTCACCGGCATCAACCAGGTGGCGGCCCAGCTCAAGGACGTCTCCCAGACGATGAAGGGCGTGCTGGCCGACCCCATCAAGGGCTTCGGCGTGCTCTCCGACTACGCCAAGAAGACCGCCGCCATCCGCACCGGCCTGGTGGGCGACAACCGCGGCTTCACCAAGCTGCACAAGGCCCTGGAGCCGCAGGCCGAGGAGTTCGAGGAGGAGGTGCGCGAGGTGGCCTGGGCCGCCGACCGCATCCTGCGCAAGCACGGCAAGGGCATCATCGGCAAGCAGTTCGCCACCAGGCGCCTGGCCGACATCCTCATCGACATGTTCGTCTTCGCCTGCGTGCTCTCGCGCGTCAGCGCCGCCCTGCAGGAGAAGGGCGAGGAGCAGGCGGCCCGGGAGCTGGAGATCGCCCGGGTCTTCGCCCGGCGGGTGCGCCACAGCGTGCGCGGCAACCTCCGCCGGATCGACGTCAACGACGACGAGCTGGTGAAGTCGCTGGCCGACGACGCCTTCGAGCGCGAGGCCTTCGGCTGGGACGCGCGGTAGCCGTGTCGCCGGGGGCCCTGGCCCCCCGCCCCAGGAGAAGCAGCCGGGGGCCTGCCCGGGGGCGCTAGGCCCCCAGGTAGGCCTTCTTGATCCGGTCGTCGCGGAGCAGCTCCTCGCCCTTGCCGGTGAGCACCACCCGGCCGGTCTCGAGCACGTAGGCCCGGTGGGAGATGCGCAGCGACTGGAGCACGTTCTGCTCGACCAGCAGGATGGTGACCCCCTGCCGGTTGATCTCCTTGATGATGTCGAAGATGTTCTTCACGAAGAGCGGGGAGAGGCCGAGCGAGGGCTCGTCGAGCAGCATGAGCCGGGGGTTGCCCATCAGGCCGCGGGCGATGGCCAGCATCTGCTGCTCGCCGCCCGACATGGTGCCGCCGAGCTGATCGCGCCGCTCCGCCAGGCGGGGGAAGAGCGTGAAGACCCGTTCCATGTTCTTCTCGCGGTCGGGGCGGGTGCTCTTCACGAAGGAACCCATCCGCAGGTTCTCGACCACGGTCATCTCGGAGAAGATGCGCCGCCCCTCGGGCACCTGGATGATGCCGCGCTCCACCACCTGGTGGGACTCGAGCGCGTGCAGGTCCTGCCCGTCGAAGACGAGCTTGCCGGAGGAGGCCCGCACCAGCCGGGAGACGTTCTTGAGCGTGGTGCTCTTGCCGGCGCCGTTGGAGCCGACCACGGTGACGATCTCACCCTGGTTGACGGTCAGGTCCACGTCCCACAGGACCTTGAGGTCGCCGTAGCTGAAGTTCAGCTTCTCGATCTGGAGGAGGCTACTCAAGGGCGTCTCCCAGGTAGGCGGTGATCACGTCCTTGTTGCTGACGATCTCCTGCGGCAGCCCCTCGGCCAGCTTGGCGCCCGAGTTGAGCACCACGATGCGGTCGCTGATGCGCATGATGGCCTTCATGTCGTGCTCGATGACCATCTGGGTCAGACCGCGCTTCTTGAGGTCGAGGATGAGCTGGATGATCTCGTCGCTCTCGGCCGGGTTGAGGCCGCCCATGACCTCGTCGAGCAGGAGCAGCGTCGGCTTGGTGGCCAGCACCCGGGCCACCTCCAGCTTCTTGCGCTCGCCGATGGGCAACCCGCCGGCCAGGAAGCCGTTCTTGTGCTCCAGCTTGACGACGTGGAGCTGCTCCAGGGCGATGTCGCGGGCCACCTTGAGGGAGCCGGTCCGGCACAGCGCCCCCACCATGACGTTGTCGAGCACCGTCATCTTGGCGAGCGGCCGCACCTTCTGCCAGGTGCGGGCCATGCCCAGCTTGCACACCTGGTCGGGCTCGAGCCCGTTGAGGCGCTTGCCCTGGAAGAGCACCTCGCCCCGGGTGGGCGGGTAGTAGCCGGTGATGCAGTTGAAGAGCGTCGTCTTGCCGGCGCCGTTGGGGCCGATGAGCCCCAGGATCATGCCCTCCTCCATCTGGAAGGAGACGTCGGAGTTGGCCGCCAGGCCGCCGAAGAGCTTGTAGACCTGCTTGATCTCCAGGATGGGCGCGCTCATGCCGCCTCCGTCCGGGTGGCGCGCTTGCGGGTCACGGCCTTCACGTAGCCGAGGACGCCGTCGGGCATGAAGAGGATCACCACCACCACCAGGATGCCGTAGATGAGGACGTGGGCGTGGGCCAGGTTCTCCTTGAGGAAGAGGCCGGTGCGCGAGGTCGGGTCCAGCCCCAGGGCGAAGAGGCCGTCGGCGATGAGGTTGGAGCGCAGCGCCTCGGCCAGCGGCACGAGCACCAGGGAGCCGACCACGGGCCCGAGGATGGTGCCGATGCCGCCGATGATGCAGATGAGGACGATGGAGACCGAGACCTCCACCGTCTGCACCGTGCTCGGGTCCACGAAGCCCACGTAGAGGCCGTAGAAGGCGCCGGACCAGGCGGTGAAGAAGGCCGAGATGGCCAGCGCGATGTTCTTGTAGCGGGCCAGCGGGATGCCCAGGGAGTGGGCGGCGTCCTGGTCCTCGCGGATGGCCTGGAAGTAGTAGCCGAGCTTGGAGTGCTGCACCGCGTAGTTCACCAGGATGGTGAGCACCGCCAGCGCCAGTCCGGCGTAGTAGAAGGGCACCTTGCTGCTCCAGTCGGTGATCACCGTCTCGCCGATCTTGAGAGGCGGCACGCCGGAGAGCAGGATCCCCTCGGCACCGTTGGTGACCTCCTTCCAGTTGAGGGTGACGAGCCGGATGATCTCGGCCACGGCGATGGAGGCCAGCACGAAGTAGGGGCCGCGCAGGCGGAAGGTGATGGAGCCGATCACCAGGCCCAGCACGATGGCCGCCGCCACCGCCGCCCACATGCCGTACCAGGGGGCGATGCCCTTGAACTGCAGCAGCATGATGGTGACGTAGGCGCCCATGCCGAAGTAGGCGGCGTGGCCCACCGAGTACTGGCCGGTGTAGCCACCGAGGACGTTCCAGCTCTCCCCCTGCACGACGGAGAGGAAGATCAGGATCATCACGTGGAGGGTGTAGGGGCTGCTCACCACCGCCGGGAACAGGCAGAGCAGGATCGTCGCCACGACGGCGAGGACCAGCGGCAGGGCGGCCAGGCCACGGGCCGGCTTTCGCGCACGCAGCATCGTCACATCCTCGACTTTCCGAGCAGGCCGGCAGGGCGGAAGAGCAGCACCAGGAGGAAGAGCAGGAAGACCACCGCCTCCTTCAGGCCCGAGCCGATGAAGGGCGTGACGGCTGCCAGCGACTCGGTGACGCCGATGATGATGCCCCCCATGGTGGCGCCGATGATCGAGCCCATGCCGCCCAGCACCACGATGACGAAGGCCTTGAGCGTGAAGGCCGAGCCCACCTGCGGGTAGATGTAGTAGGTGGGTGAGATGAGGGCGCCGGCGGTACCGGCCAGCGCCGCGCCCAGGCCGGTGGCCAGCACGCTCATGCGCTTGACGTTGATGCCCATGAGCTGGGCGGCGTCGCGGTCCTGGGCGGTGGCGCGGATGGCCTGGCCGATGTCGGTCTTGAGCAGGAACCAGTAGAGGAAGGCGGTGATGGCGGCGGTGATGAGGAAGGAGAGCAGGAGCGGGGTGGAGATGGAGAGGCCGCCCAGGCTGACCGAGCCCGAGGAGTAGCTGGTGGTGAGGATGCGGTAGTCGGAGGTGAAGAGCAGCATGGCGGTGTTGCTCATCACCAGCCCGAGCCCGATGGTCAGCAGGATCTGGTTCTGGGGCAGGGCGTTGAGCACCCGGTTGATGAAGACCTTCTGCAGGAAGGCGCCGAGCAGGAACATCAGCGGGATGCTGACCAGGATGGAGAGGAAGGGGTCGATCCCCAGCAGCGTGAAGATGAAGAAGGTCAGGTACATGCCCACCATCAGGAGATCGCCGTGGGCGAAGTTGATGATGCGCATCACCCCGAAGATGATGGTGAGCCCGATGCCGATGAGCGCGTAGACCCCGCCCACCAGCACGCCGCTCAGGAGCGACTGCAAGAACACGATCATCCCGTCCTCCGGGGTGAAGGGTGCGTGGCGGCCACCCGCCCCTCGACGGCGGGGCGGGTGGCGGCGGGGTGGCTACTTCTTCCAGCCGGGGAACGGGTAGATGGCCTTGCCGTTGGCGAACTTCTGCGGCCAGACGGTGACGAACTTCCCGGCCTGCACCTGCTCCACCAGCATCTGGTGCTTGTTCTGGCCCTGGTACCCGTCGAAGTCCTGGAACTTCACCTCGCCGAAGATGCCGTCCCACTTGCCGGCGCGCAGGTTGGCGGCCAGCTTCTCGCGGTCGCCGCCGGCCTTGGAGGCGGCGTCGGCCATGACCATCAGCGCGGCGTAGGCGTTGGCGGCGTGGTAGGGCGGCACCTTGCCGAACCGCTTCTGGTAGCGATCGCCGAACTCCTTGGCGCCCGGCCAGCTGGCGCTGGGGGTCCACTGGGTCGAGGAGAAGACGGCGTTGGAGATCTCCTGCTCGCTGGCGAACTTGTCGGTGGAGAAACCGGCGCCGGCGCCCAGGAAGGCCTTGGGGGACAGGCCGATCTCGCGCGACTGCCGCATGAGCAGGATGGCGTCGGCCACGTAGGAGACCATGAACACCAGCTCGGGGCTGGCGGCCTTCACCTTGGAGAGGGTGGAGCGGTAGTCGGGCGAGCCCGGCGAGTAGGCCTCCTCGAACACCACCTTGATGCCCCGCTTCTCGGCGATGGCCTTGGCGCTCTTGGCCCCGGAGACGCCGAAGTCGGTGTTCTCGTTGAGGATGGCGATGCTGGCGGCCTTGCCGAGCGAGTTGGCCATGTCGAGGAGGATGGCGGCGTAGTCCTCGGTCGTGGCCGAGACGCGGAAGACGTACTTGTAGCCCTGCCGCGTGATCTCCTCCTTGGAGGCCACGGGGTTGACGAGCGGGACCTTGTAGTCGTTGGCCTTCTTGGCAACGGCGTTGGTCACCGCCGAGGTGTAGGCGCCGACGATGCCGACCACGTTGTCGCGGCTGGCCAGCTTCTCCACCGCCGAGAGGCCCACCTGCGGCTTGCCGGTGTCGTCCTCCCAGACGAGCTGCAGGTCGATGCCCTTGGCCTTGAGGTCCTCCTCGGCCAGCTTCATGCCGTTGGTCAGGCTCTCGCCGATGGGGGCCTGCGGGCCGGTCATCGAGTTGATGATGCCGATCTTCACGGGGGCGGCGGCGGCCAGTGCGGGGACGAGCAGCGCGGCCAGCATCGACGCAATTCGCTTCTGCATGTTGGTCCTCCGAGGGAATGCGGGTGTGCGGACGGTGGCACAGCGGCGGCTGCTCCCGCCATTGTGGAGAACCGCATCCCGCCGAATCCGCCCGCCCGGCGGGAGCTTAGGGGGCCGGAGCGCGTTGCTCGGGGTCGAAGCCGGTGGCGGCGTAGATGGCCCGCACCAGGTCCTTGCCGACGCGCTCCTCGGCGGCGCGGTGCACCGGGAGGAGCGCGCGCAGCAGCCGCGCCCGCTCCTCGCGGGTGGGCTCGTGCACCTGGGTGGTGCCGGCGCGGCGCACGGCCAGGAGCGCCTCGTCGTTGGCCTGGCGGGCGATGCGGTTGGCGTGCTGCGTGGCCTCGGCCAGCGCCTGGTGCAGCGCCCGGCGCACCTCGGCCGGCAGCGCCTCCCAGAAGCGCTTGTTGGCGATGACGGCGTAGCCCAGGTAGCCGTGGCGGGTGAGGGTGAGGTGCTTCTGCACCTCGTGCATCCGCTGGGTGTAGAGGTTGGAGATGGGGTTCTCGGTGCCGTCCACCACGCCGGCCGCCAGCGCGCCGTAGACGTCGGGGAAGGGCAGCACCTGCGGCACCGCCCCCAGCGCCCGCATCTGGGCGTCGAGCACCCCCGAGGCCTGGATGCGCATCCGCAGGCCGCGGAAGTCCTCGGGCCGGCGCAGCGGCACGTTGGCGGAGAAGGACTTGAAGCCGTTGTCCCAGTAGGCGAGGCCCAGGATGCCGCGCGGCTCCAGCTTCTGCAGCAGCGCCCGTCCCACCGGGCCGTCCACCACCCGGCGCAGCTCGCCGTAGTCGTCGAAGAGGAACGGCAGGTCGAAGGCCTCGAACTCCCGCATCCCCAGCACGCCGAACTTGGAGAGCGAGGGGGCCAGCATCTGCACCGCCCCGAGCTGCAGCGCCTCGATCTCCTCGTTGTCCTTGTAGAGCTGGCCGCCGGGGTGCACCTCCACCCGCACCTTGCCGCCCGTCAGCTCCCCGGCGCGCCGCCGGAAGAGCTCGGCGGCCTGCCCCTTGGGCGTGTCCAGCGCCACCACGTGGCTGAAGCGCAGCACGATGGGGCGCTGGGCGCGGGCGGTGCCGGGCAGGGCCAGGGCGGCGAGCAGGAGCGGGGCGAGGCGGCGCACGGGGCGGGGAGCATAGCAGCCGCGGGCGCGGGGTTGCGCCCCCGGCCCCACTCTCGGCAGGATGGCCCTGCCGCATGACCTCCCTCGCGCCACCCCCCGGCGATCGCCGCGAGCGCCCCGGCAGCCACTGGCTCTGGCACGCGCCGCGGGTCTCCATCGCGCTCTTCGTTCTCGTCTTCCTGGGGCTCCTCTGGGTCAAGCACCGCCAGGAGAGCGAGGAGGCCCGCGAGTCGCTGATCCGCGACATCCTCTGGGTGGAGCAGAACATCCGCTTCGCGCTGCACCGCGACGTCGAGCAGTTCCGGGAGCTGGAGCGGCGCGCCGCCGGCCGGCCCATCGACCAGGCGGCGCTCGACCTGCAGGTGGCCCACCTGCTCCCCACCAGCCCCGGCCTCTACCAGGTGGCGCTCCTCGACGAGTGGGGCGCGGTCACCGCCAGCGCCCCGGTGCCGCAGGCGGCCGGGACCGCCTGGCCCTTCACCGGCGCCGACGGCGAGACGCCCTACCGGCTGGCGATGGGCACCGGCAAGGCGGCCTGGGGCGTGCCCTACGCCGCCGACGGCGTCCACCGCTTCGAGGTCTACGTGCCGCGCTACCGCGGCGGGCAGCGGGTGGGCGCGGTGGTGGGCGTCTACTCGGCCGAGGCGCTCCTGGCCGGGCTGGTGCCCTGGTGGCTCGCCGAGCGGCACCGGGTGACGGTGCGCGACGCCTCCGGCAACGTGCTGGCCGCCAAGTCCAACGTCGAGGTGGACGAGCCCGGCGAGCTCGCCCACCAGGTGGTGCTGGAGCCGCCGGGCCACGGCCTGGTGCTCCACCTGGCCTCCTACCCGGTGGAGACGCGGCTCCTGCAGACGCTGATCACCGCGGCGCTGGTGGGGCTGGCGGGCGCGATGCTCTGGAACCTGTGGGCGCTGCGGCGCCACATCCAGGGGCGGCTGCGCACCGAGCACGAGCTGCGCGCCGAGCACGCCTTCCGCAAGAGCATGGAGGACTCGCTCCACACCGGCATGCGGGCCATCGACATGGAGGGCCGGGTGGTCTACGTGAACCCGGCCTTCTGCAAGATGGTGGGGTACGAGGCCGAGGAGCTTCTGGGGCGCTCCTTCCCCCTGCCCTACTGGCCGCCGGAGGAGGAGGCGCGCATCTCCGCGGCGCTCGACGAGGCCCACACCCAGGGGGCCCCGCCCACCGGCATCGAGCTGCGGCTCCGCCGCAAGGGGGGCGAGCGCTTCGAGGCCCTGCTCTACGAGGCGCCGCTGGTGGACGCCGACGGCCGGCAGACCGGCTGGATGGGATCGATGCTCGACATCACCGAGCGCAAGGAGGCCCGGGAGCGGGCCCGCCAGCAGGAGGAGAAGCTCCAGGCCACCGCCCGCCTGGTGACCATGGGCGAGATGGCCTCGGCGCTGGCCCATGAGCTCAACCAGCCGCTCTCGGCCATCGCCAGCTACACCACCGGCTGCAAGAACCTGCTGGAGTCGGGCAGCGCCGACCACGCCGAGCTGCGCACCGCCCTCGACAAGGCGGCGCAGCAGGCGCAGCGCGCCGGCCAGATCATCCGCCGCGTCCACGAGTTCGTGCGCAAGCGCGACCCCACCCGCACCGCGGTGCGCATCAACGACGCGGTGGAGGAGGCGGTGGGCTTCGCCGAGGCCGAGGCCCGCAAGCGCCAGGTGCGGCTCACCCTGGCGCTGGACGGCGGCGACCCGGTGCTCCAGGCCGACCCGGTGCTGCTGCAGCAGGTGCTGCTCAACCTCATCCGCAACGGCATGGACGCGATGGCGGCCACGCCGCAGCCGGAGCGGGACCTGCACGTGGCCACCGCGCGCCGGAACGGGACGGTGACCGTCTCGGTGGCCGACCGCGGCTGCGGCATCCCGCCCGACGTGGCCCAGCAGATGTTCTCGCCCTTCTTCACCACCAAGCCCGGCGGCATGGGCATGGGACTGCACATCTGCCGCTCCATCATGGAGACCCATGGCGGCCGGGTCTGGGCCGAGCCCAACCCCGGCGGCGGCACCACCTTCTCGTTCTCGCTGCCGGTGGAGGGGGCGTGAGCGCGGCCGGCCCCACCGTCCACGTGGTCGACGACGACGCCGCCATCCGCGACGCGCTGGCCTGGCTGCTTGCCTCGCGCGGCGTCGCCGCCCGCACCTGGGACTCGGCCGAGGCCTTCCTGGGCGGCTGGAGCCCGGAGCTGCGCGGCTGCCTGGTGCTCGACGTGCGCATGGGCGGCATGAGCGGCATCGAGCTCTTCGACAGGCTCCAGGCGCTGGGCTCGGGGCTGCCGGTGCTCTTCCTCACCGGCCACGGCGACGTGCCGCTGGCGGTCTCGGCGCTGAAGAAGGGGGCCTTCGACTTCGTGGAGAAGCCCTTCAACGACAACCAGCTCGTCGACCGGGTGCTGGAGGCCATGCGCCAGGACGACGCGCGGCGCCAGGAGCGCGAGGCCGAGGCCGGCATCGCCTCGCGCCTGGCCCAGCTCACCGCGCGGGAGCGCGAGGTGATGGAGCGGGTGGCCCGCGGCGATCCCAACAAGGCCATCGCCGACGAGCTCGCCATCGCGCTGCGGACGGTGGAGGTCCACCGGTCCCGGGTCTTCGAGAAGATGGGCGTGCGCTCGGCGGTGGAGCTGGCCCGCCTGCTGGCCCAGATCGGCCGGTAGCGGAGCAGGGCCTTGCCCCCACCCGAGGTGGACCCCGGCGGGCCCGAGCTGGGGTATCCTTTCCGGGGAATCCGGCGTGCCTTCCGGCGAGCCGGCGGGAAAAGGGGCAAATGGCCGGGTCGGGCACCGTCCGGGCGAGCCGCCGCGCGCTGCTCGCCGCAGTCGCGAGCATCGCGGTGGCCGTGGTCGCGGCCACCGCGTTCCTCTACCGCTCGATGTGGAGGGACGGGCGGGAGCGGGCCGGCGCCACGCTCGACGCCGTGGCCTCCCTCAAGGTCACCTTCCTCACCGCCTGGCGCGCCGAGAACCAGCGCGACGCGGCGACCGCCGCCGGGTTCCCCTCGGTGGTCGCCCTGGCCCAGGCCTACGCCCGCGGCAAGCCCGAGACGGCGCCCCGGGCGCACGTGGCGGAGGTGCTGGCCCAGCTGGCCGCCACCCAGGGACACCACCAGGCCACGGTGGTGGGCGGTGACGGGCGCGAGATCCTCACCTGGTCCGCCACCCCGGGCCGCGCCGATCCGGTGGACCCGGCGCTGTTCCTCCGGGCCCAGTCCCAGGGGGCCACCTCGTCGCTGCTCCCCACCCCCGACCGCAGCCACATGATGATCCAGGTGGCCGCCCCGGTGGACGGTCCGGCGCCGCGGCTGGTGGTGGTGCTGTGCACCGACATGGTCCGGCTCTACGACCAGGCCATCCACGCCTGGCCGGTGCCCTCGAGGAGCGGCGAGACGGGCCTCGTCCATCGCATGGGCGACCAGGCCTTCATCTTCGGCGGCCCCGGCATCTTCCCGGAGGGGAAGAACTACCGGCTGGTGCCCATGACCGGTACCCGCCTGCCGGCGGTCCAGGCGCTGCAGGGCCGGCGCGGCGTGATCGAGGGGGTGGACAGCATGGGCCACCCGGTGCTGGCCGCCGTGCGCAGCGTGCCGGACAGCGACTGGGTTCTGGTCAGCAAGATGGACCTGGAGGAGATCGACGCCCCGCTGCGCCGGCCCTTCTTCGTGATCCTGGGGCTGCTGGCGGCGCTCCTCGGCGGCGGGGGCGTCTTCCTGTGGGTGTGGTGGCGCCACGAGGCGGAGCGAGCCCGGGTGGACGAGGCGCTGCGCGAGAGCCGCGAGGTGTTCCAGCTGGCGCTGGCCGGGAGCCACGTCGTCTGGGACTGGGACGTCGACGCCGGGCGGCTGCGCTTCGAGCGCCAGTGGTCGGAGGACTCGAGCGCAGGCGCGCCGCGCTCCTTCCAGGGGAGCCTCGACGCGCTCTGCGACCAGCTCGTCCACCCCGACGACCGCGAGGCCACCCGCGCGCGGGTCGAGGCCCACCTGCGCGGCGAGACCCCGCGCCTGGCGGTGGAGTTCCGCTCCTCCCAGGGCGGCGAGGGGCCGGAGCGATGGTACTTCGTGCGCGGCAGCGGCAGCCGGCGCGACGCCTCCGGGCGGGCCCACCGGCTGACCGGCGTCGTCTCCGACGTCACCGCCAGGCGCGAGATGCAGGCCCAGCTGGAGCGGGCCGAGCGGCTCGCCAGCGTGGGCTCGCTGGCGGCAGCGGTGGCCCACGAGATCAACAACCCGCTGGCCTACGTGCTCGCCAACCTGGGCTTCCTCTCCTCCCGCGTCACGTCCGAGCAGATGCCCGACGAGGCCGAGGCGCTGGCCGACGCCCGCGACGGCGCCGAGCGGGTGCGCGACGTGGTGCGGGGCCTGCGGACCTTCTCGCGCCCCGGGGCCGGGCCGCGCGCGGCGGTGGACGTGGTCGCCGAGGTCACGGCGGCGATGCGCATCGCCCAGAACGAGATCCGGCACCGGGCGCGCCTGGTCCAGCGCATCGGCCCGATGCCCCAGGTGCTGGCCGGACCCCACGAGCTGGGGCAGCTCTTCGTCAACCTGCTCGTCAACGCCGCCCACGCCATCCCTCCCGGGCGCGCCCAGGAGAACACCATCACGGTGGAGGCCGACACCGACGACCAGAGCGGCTGGGCGCGGGTGGAGGTGCGGGACACCGGCGTGGGCATGGCGCCCCACGTGCTGCGGCGGCTCTTCGACCCCTTCTTCACCACCAAGCCCGAGGGAAAGGGCATGGGGCTGGGCATGGTGATCGCGCGCGGCATCGTGGACGGGGCCGGCGGGCGCATCCAGGTGGAGAGCGAGGTCGGCCGCGGGACCGTGGTGCGGGTGCTGCTGCCGCCCGCGCCCCAGGCGCCGCAGGAGGCCGGGGCCGCCGCGGCGGCCGCCGAGCCGCCCGCCCGGCGCCGGGTGCTGCTGGTGGACGACGATCCGCTGGTGGCCCGCTCGGTGGTGCGGGCCCTGGGCGGCGCCCACGACGTGGTGGCCACCCACTCCGGGGCCGAGGCGCTGGCCCGGCTCGACGCTGGCGAGCGCTTCGACGCCGTGCTCTGCGACGTGATGATGCCGGAGATGACCGGCGCCCAGCTCTACGCCCGGGTCGAGGCGCGCGATCCGCAGCTGGCCCGGCGATTCGTCTTCCTCACCGGCGGCGCCTTCACCGAGGAGGCCATGGAGTTCCTGCAGCGCGTCGCCGGACCGTGCCTCGACAAGCCCTTCGACGCCGAGCAGCTCCGGCGGGCCTTGGACTGGGCCGCGCGCAACAAGCCCGACGTCCACGTGCCGCGGATGACGCCGCGCCCCTGGCGGCCGGAGAAGCCGGTGGCCTGACCGCCGGGCGAAGGCCCTTGATCCCCGGGCGGCGCTGTCCTATACAGGCGAACTCGTTGAACCTTCCGGCGGGCGCCGGGGGTCGGGATGCCGGATTCCGGAGGAGTGGCCGAGCGGCTTAAGGCGGCGGTCTTGAAAACCGCTGAGGGTTCACGCCCTCCGAAGGTTCGAATCCTTCCTCCTCCGCCAGGACGAAGGGCAGGAGGGAGCAGGATTCAGGTACGGGGTTTGGGAAAGGTGGCCGAGAGGCCGAAGGCGCTGGTTTGCTAAACCAGTAACTGGGGTAACCTGGTTCGAGGGTTCGAATCCCTCCCTTTCCGCCAGTTGCAGGGATGTACGACGAGTGAATGGAGGTTCGCGCCCTTAGCTCAGTTGGATAGAGCGTCGGACTACGAATCCGAAGGCCAGAGGTTCAAATCCTCTAGGGCGCGCCAGCAGCAGAGGGCCCCATCGGCACAGCCGGTGGGGCCTTCGGATTTCCGGGGACGGGGAGGAGCCTACCCGCAACGGGTGCGCCGGCTGGCCCCTCCGTCTGGCCCGGCCGATGCGTACCTGGTGGGCGTGGACACGGGAGACCGGGTCCAGGCAGTTCCGGAAAGGTACGCCATGCGCGTCTCAGGAAGCCTCGCCGCTCTCGTCGCCACTGCTGCCCTGTCGTTCGCCTCACCCCTGCCCGCCCTGGCTGGACCTGGCGCGGAGCCTGCCGATCCCGCGACCGAGCCAGCCGCCGCTCCAGCCGCCCCGGCGGTTCCTGAGGCCCCTGGGACCGACGCCGAGCGCTACGCCGCCCGCGAGGGTCAGGATCCGGCCGCCGCCGAGTTCAAGGGCGGCGACTCGGTGCTGATCCTGGGCAGCACCGCCGCCATCGTCCTGCTCGTCGTCCTCCTGATCGTCCTGCTGTGACGGGGAGGAGCACCGCCGCGGCGCTGGCGCTGGCCGGGCTGGCAGCCTGCGCCACGGCGGGCGGCCGTTCGCGAACGTTCGACGCCACCCGGCTCGAGGCCGAGCCGGGATGGGTCCAGGCGGCGCCGACGCCGGCGGTGCGCCAGCAGGGCGCGTCGGACTGCGGGGCCGCGGCGCTCGCCATGATCGCGGGCCGCTGGCAGGTGCCGCTCTCGCTCGACGACGCCGCCGCGGCGCTGCCCGAGGTCGCCCCGCAGGGCACGCGCCTCGGCGATCTCCGCGACCTGGCACGCACCCAGGGGCTCCAGGCCTTCGCCATCGCCGCCGACCGCCAGACCCTCCTCCACGAGCTGGGCGCGGGCCGCCCGGTGATCGTCGGGCTCCACGTCCCGGCCGGCTCCGGGCGAGCGCTCCGGCACTACGAGGTGCTGGTGGCGGCGCATCCCGTCGAGGACCGGTTCGTCACGCTCGACCCGGGGAGCGGCTGGCGCGTTCGCAGCTGGTCCGAGCTGGAGGCCGAGTGGCTCCCGGCGGGCCACCCGGCGCTGGTGGTGGTGGGCCGGGACGGCGGCGCCGCGCCTCGCGGCTAGCCGGTGGCACTCGCCCACCCGGTGAAGGGAGAGGTGGGTCGCTGAAGGAGCTGGTGAGCCGCGCGCAGGTGCTGGGACTGAGATGCCGACCGCCCTTGCCGGGGACGCAGAGGACCCCTCGCCGGCTACCGGAGCGCCGCCGCCACCGCCTGCAGCACCGCCGGGGCGGCGCTGGTCACGTCCTCGCCGTGCGAGACCAGGAGGCGCGACAGGCCCGGGGTCGCGGCCAGGCGCGACAGGTGCCCGGCCAGCGCCCGCCTGTCGGAGACGGCCAGGCGGCGGAAGACCGGCGTCACCTTCGGCCCGCCCGAGGTGCCGAGCAGGCGGAGCAGCAGGCCCATGAGCCCGGGGCGATGGGCGACGTTCATCACCGCGTCGCCGAAGGCCAGGGTGGCCCGCCCGCCGGGGCTGCGCACCAGCAGCGCCGCCTCGCCCGCGCGCGCGCCCTCGAGCGGCACCGCCTCCAGCCCCGGGTCGCGCGGCAGGAGATCGAGGCCGCCATCCACGCGGACCACCTTCTCCACGTGGGGGCGCGCCGCCGCCGGGCACAAGACCGCCAGGCCCGGGTGGCGCTCGCGGAAGGCGTGGACGTCGAGGCGGTGGAAGCGGTTGGGCACCACCAGGAACGCGGGGCGGCCCCAGGCGGCCAGCGCCTGCATGGCGGGCTCGTCGAGCGGGATGGCGTTGTGGAACACCAGCCGCCGGTCGCCCAGCCGAACCACCGCCATGCGGCGCGCCATGGGGCTGCCCGGCAGCGAGCCGGTCACGGCCCGGAGGTTCTCCTCCAGGGGCTCGAGCGGCCCGTGGGGCAGGACGGTCCAGGGGCGGGGTGCGGCCACGCGTTCCTCCCTAGCGGCCGGCGGGGGCGGGCGGCCGGAGCACCACCGCGTCGCCCACCCGCACCGCGCCCGGCGCGACCACGCTGGCGTAGACCCGGCTCCAGCCCGGGTGGAGCTTCTGCGAGATGCGGGCGGAGGCGCGCCCGGCGAAGGAGCCGGAGATGTTCTGGCAGGGCGCCGCGTAGGACTCGACGCGCAGGAGCACCGGGCCCACGGCGAGCTCCGCGCCCGGGACCACCTCGCCCCAGGGCAGGCCGGAGACGGTGAGGTTCTCGCCGGTGCCGCCGGGAAGGATGGGGTGGCCCTCGGCCCGGAGCGCGGTGATGACCTCGGCGGAGAAGAGGCAGACCGCGCGCAGCGGGCCACCGTGGTAGCGCAGGTCGCGCTGCCGATCGCCGGCGAGGCCGCCCGCGCCCACCGCCGCCTCCGCCACCGGCCGCTTGGGAACGCCCCCGTCGGAGAGCTGGATGGAGTCGAGCCGGCCGGTGCGCGCCATGGCGATCTTCTTCCTCCGCCGCGGCGCGGGGCGCAACACCTCACCCGGGGCCGCCCCGGCTGGACGATCCGCACCGCCGGAGCGATGATCCCGCGGTGGATCCCCTCGCGCCCTGCCCCTTCTGCGCCCGGCTCGCCTCCGGCGAGACGCTCCTCGCCCAGAACGCGCTCGCGGCCGCCTTCGCCGACGGCTTCCCGGTGAGCCCGGGCCACGCGCTGGTGGTGCCGCGCCGCCACGTGGCCGACTACTTCGCGCTCGGCCCCGAGGAGCAGGCGGCGCTCTGGGCGCTCTGCGCCGAGGTGAAGCGCGGGCTCGACCGCGAGCGCGCGCCGGCCGGCTACAACGTGGGCGTCAACGTGGGCGCGGCCGGAGGGCAGACGGTCTGGCACGCGCACGTGCACGTCATCCCGCGCTACCCCGGCGACGTGGAGGATCCGCGCGGCGGCGTGCGCTGGGTCATCCGGGCGCGGGCGCCGCACTGGAAGGAGCGCTGAGGGCGCCGCTCGCTGGTTCGCCGCTCCGCCGGACGCGCCGGCCCACAGTGAACACAGGGCCCGGTCCTCCGCGCCCCGAGGCGGGGTAAGGGCGTTCGGGAAATGCCCGCCGCCCCCATGAGCCGATGCAACGCCGGCGCCGCGCGTTGAAGGCTGGGGTGGCGGGGCGGCGCGCGGCGCGTTGCGTTGCACGGGGTCTGCGGACGGCGCCCGGTCGCAGTACGGCGCCCGTAGAGACCCGGCCCGCCGAGGGGCGTCGGAGGACCGAGGCCCGGCCGCCACGCGCGGCCTCGGCCCGCCGAGGGGCGCCGGAGGACCGAGGCCCGGCCGTCGCGCCCCCCGGATGCACGCGCCCACCCCCTTCCCGTAAGCTCCCCCCATGGCCGCCGGCGATCCACCCGCTCCCGGCCTGCGCATCCGGATCCAGGGAACGGTCCAGGGCGTGGGCATGCGGCCGTTCGTCTACCGGGTGGCCCGCGCCGAGGGGCTCGTCGGCAGCGTGCAGAACGACGCCCGCGGCGTGACCATCGACGCCTTCGGCCCGCCGGCGGCGCTGGAGCGCTTCCTGGCCCGCCTCCGCGCCGAGGCGCCCGCGGCGGCGCGGCTCGACGAGGTGCACACCGAGCCGCTCGCCGGCCTCGCGCCCGGCGGCTTCGCCATCGCCGGCAGCGACGCCGCCGGCCTGCGCCGCGTCTCCATCCCGCCCGACCTCGCCCCCTGCCCCGACTGCCTGCGCGAGCTCGCCGACCCCTCCGACAGGCGCCACCGCTACCCCTTCACCAACTGCACCGCCTGCGGCCCGCGCTTCACCATCGCCCGCGACGTGCCCTACGACCGGGCCGCCACCACCATGGCGCCCTTCCCGCTCTGCGCCGACTGCGCCCGCGAGTACGGCGACCCCTCCGACCGCCGCTTCCACGCCGAGCCCAACGCCTGCCCGCGCTGCGGCCCGCGCGCCTGGCTCACCGGCCCGGAAGGCGGCGAGCGCCGCGCCCCCTTCGACGGGGAGGCCGTCGCCGCCGCGGCCGCGCTGCTGCGGGAGGGGCGCATCCTGGCGCTGCGGGGCATCGGCGGTTTCCACCTGGCTTGCGACGCCACCTCCTCCGCGGCGGTGCGGGCGCTGCGGGAGCGCAAGCGGCGCGAGGAGAAGCCGCTGGCGGTGATGGTGCTCGATCTCGCCGCCGCCGGGGCGCTGGCCGTGGTGTCGCCGGAGGAGGGGGCGCTGCTCTGCGGGCCGGAGCGTCCCATCGTGCTCCTGCGCCGCCGGCCGGACGCGGCCCTCGCGCCCGAGGTCGCGCCCGACACGCCGCTCCTCGGCCTCCTCCTCCCCTGCTCTCCGCTCCACCACCTGCTCCTCGCCGACGCCGGGCGCCCGCTGGTGATGACCTCCGGCAACCTCTCCGAGGAGCCCATCGCCCGCGGCAACGCCGAGGCCCTGGAGCGGCTCGCCGGCATCGCCGACCACTTCCTCCTCCACGACCGCGAGATCGAGACCCGCGCCGACGACTCGGTGGCCCGGGTGGTCGGCGGCCGGACGCTCCTGCTGCGCCGCTCCCGCGGCTACGTCCCCGGCCCGCTGCGGCTGCCCCGCCCCGTGGCCCGCCCGGTGCTGGCCTGCGGCGCGCTCCTCAAGAACGCCTTCTGCCTGGCCTCGGGGGGCGAGGCCTTCCTCGGGCCGCACATCGGCGACCTCGAGAACCTGGCCACCATGGAGTCCTTCGAGGGCGCGGTGGCAAGGATGGAGCGCTTCCTCCGGCTCCGGCCCGAGGCGCTGGCCCACGACCTCCACCCCGAGATGCTCTCCACCCGCTACGCGCTCGACCGGGCCCGGGCCGAGGGGCTGCCGGCGGTGGCGGTGCAGCACCACCACGCCCACGTGGTGGCGGCCATGGCCGAGCGCGGCCTCGAGGGGCCGGTGCTGGGGCTGGCCTGGGACGGCACCGGGCTCGGCACCGACGGCCGGCCCTGGGGCGGCGAGCTGCTGCGCTGCACCGCCGGCGGCTTCGAGCGGCTGGCGACGCTGCGCCCGCTGCGGCTCGCCGGCGGCGATCTGGCGGTGCGCCAGCCCTGGCGCCTGGCGCTGGCGCTGCTCGCCGACGCCCTCGGGCCCGAGCTGGCCGGCCTCTCCCTCTCCCGGCTGCCGCTCTTCCGCTCGGTCCTGCCCGGCGAGGTCGAGGTGGTGCGCCGCATGCTCTCCGCCGGCGTGAACGCCCCGCCTGCCCACGGCGCCGGCCGCTGGTTCGACGCGGTAGGGGCGCTGGTGCTCGGCAGGCCGCGCTCCCGCTACGAGGGGCAGGTGGCCGTGGCCCTCGACGCCGCCGCGGACGACGGGCCGGCGGAGCCCTACCCCTGGGAGGTGGACCGCAGCGCCCCGGTTCCGGAGCTGGACCTTCGGCCCATGGCGCGCGCCGCGGTGGCCGACCTCCTGGAGGGCGCCGCCGCGGGCCGGATCGCCGCCCGCTTCCACGCCACCCTGGCCGAGGGGGCGGCCGGGCTCCTGGCCCGGTGCGCCGGCGAGGGGCGGCTCCCAGTGGTACTGACGGGCGGAGTGTTCCAGAATGCCAGGCTCTCCCAGGCAGTGGCCGCCCGGCTGGCCGGGCGGCACGAGGTGCACGGCCACTCGCTGGTGCCGGCGGGGGACGGCGGGCTGGCGCTGGGCCAGGCGCTGGTGGCGGATGCGATCCTGAGGGGCTAGCGCAGAAGGAGCGGCGTCATGTGCCTGGGCGTACCGGGGAAGGTGCTGGAGGTGAACGGCCTGGAGGCCACCGTCGACTTCTTCGGCGTGAAGCGCATGCTGCGCCTCGACATCGTGGACGAGCCGGTGTCGGTGGGCGACTACGTGCTCAACCACGTGGGCTTCGCCATCCGCCGCATCCCGCCCTCCGAGGTGCAGGAGACGCTGGCGCTCTTCGAGATCGTGCTGCGCGACGCCGGCGCCGGCGACCTCCTGGCGGCCGACGTCCGCGGCGAGATCGCCGCGACGCGGGAGGCCCCCGATGCAGAGCCCTGAGGCGCTGGCCCGCGAGCTCAAGTTCCGGGACCCGGAGCGGGCCCGGGCCCTCGCCGAGGCGCTGCGCCGCGAGGTGGCCGCCATCGGACGTGCCCCGGTGCAGCTCATGCACGTGTGCGGCACCCATGAGCAGGCCATTGCCCGCTTCGGCCTGCGGGCCGCCTTCCCGCCCGACCTCCACGTCATCATGGGGCCCGGCTGCCCGGTGTGCATCACCGACATGCCCGAGGTGGACGAGGCGGTGGCGCTGTGCCTCGACGGCAAGCGGGTCTGCACCTACGGCGACATGCTCAAGGTGCCCGGCACCGCCCGCTCGCTCGGCGACGCCCAGGCCGAGGGCGGCAAGGTGGAGGTGATCTACAGCCCCACCCAGGCGATGGAGCTGGCCCGGAAGCACCCGGGCGAGGAGGTGGTGTTCTTCGCCACCGGCTTCGAGACCACCGCCGTCACCACCGCCGCCGCCATCCTCCAGGGCCTGCCGCCCAACCTCTCGGTGCTCTCGGCCCACAAGTACGTGCCGCCGGCGATGGAGGTGGTGGCCGGCATGCCCGACTCGAAGGTGGAGGGCTTCCTGGCCGCCGGCCACGCCGCCGCCATCACCGGCTGGGCGATCTTCGAGCCCATGGCGGCGCGCCACCGGCTGCCCATCGTGGTGGCCGGCTTCGAGCCGCTCGACGTCCTCGCCGCCCTGGTGAAGCTGGTGGAGCTGGTGAAGGAGAGGCGGCCCGAGGTGGTGAACATGTACCCGCGGGTCGTCACCCGCGACGGCAACCGGCCGGCGCTGGCGATGCTGCAGCGGGTCTTCCAGATGGACGGCGGCCGCTGGCGCGGCATCGCCCACATCCCCGACGGCAACTTGCGGCTCCGGGACGAGTACGCCGCGGTGGACGCCCGGCGCCGCTTCGCCATCGACCTCGGCCGGCTCTCCGGGCAGGCGCCGCGGCAGGAGGCCGCCCTCTGCATCTGCGGCCTCATCATGTCGGGCCAGAAGGTGCCCACCGACTGCACCCTGTACGGCAAGGAGTGCACCCCCGAGGCGCCGGTGGGGGCCTGCATGGTCTCCTCCGAGGGGAGCTGCCGCATCTGGCACACCTACGGCGGCGTGCCGGACCTGCGCGGGGTGGGCACGTGAGCGGCGGTCCCGGCAGCGAGCGGGTGGGCCTCAAGCACGGCGCCGGGGGCCGCGCCATGCGCGCCCTCATCGAGGAGGTCTTCCTGCCCCTGGGCGGTCCGGTGGACGGCGTCGGCCTCTCGGCCATGGACGACGGCGCGGCGCTGCGCCTCCCCGGGGGTGGCTGGCTGGTGGTGACCACCGACTCCCACGTGGTGCAGCCGGCCTTCTTCCCCGGCGGCGACATCGGCCGGCTCTCCATCTGCGGCACGGTCAACGACCTGGCGATGATGGGCTGCACCGAGCCGCTGGGGCTCACCTGCGCGGTGGTGGTCGAGGAAGGCTACCCGCGCGACCTGCTGCTCCGGGTCCGCGACTCGATGAGGGCCGCCTGCCAGGAGGCCGGCGTCACCGTGGTCACCGGCGACACCAAGGTGATGGGCAAGGGCGAGGTGGACGGTCTGGTGCTCAACACCACCGGCGTGGGCATCGCCACGCGCCTGGTGCGCGACGACGGGCTGCGGGTGGGCGACAAGGTGATCGTCACCGGCACCGTGGCCGACCACGGCATCGCCGTGCTCACCGCCCGGCGCGACCTGCGGCTCGAGGGCGACCTCCGGAGCGACGTGGCCCCGCTCAACGGCCTGGTGCGCGCCGCCCTGGCCGCCGGCGGCGACGCCGTCTCGGCCATGAAGGACCCGACCCGCGGCGGGCTGGCCTCGGTGCTCCACGAGTTCGCCCAGAAGGCGCGGGTGGGCCTGCTGCTCCACGGCCCCTCGGTGCCGATGCGGGCCGAGACAGCCGCCGCCGCCGAGGTGCTGGGCATCGACCCGCTGGTGGTGGCCAACGAGGGCAAGGCGGTCATCGGCGTGCGCCCCGAGGCTGCCGACCGGGTGCTGGCGGCGCTGCGGGCCCACCCGCTGGGGCGCGACGCCGCCGTGGTGGCCACCGCCATCGCCGAGCGGCCCGGCCAGGTGATCCTCGACACCGGCTTCGGCAAGCGCATCCTGGCCGAGACCGACGGCGACCCGCTGCCGCGGATCTGCTGACATGCACGAGTACTCGCTGGTGGAGGCGCTGGTGCGCCGGGTGGAGGAGGAGGCGCGGCGGCGGAAGGCCACCGCCGTCCACGGCCTGACCGTGAGCCTGGGCGAGCTCTCGGGCGTGGACCCGGAGCTCTTCCGCACCGCCTACGAGACCTTCCGCGCCGGCACCCTCTGCGCCGGGACGCCGCTCACCCTCACCGTCTTCGCCGCCCGCTGGAGCTGCCCGCGCTGCCAGGGCGAGATCGCCCGCGGCTCCGCCCTCCGGTGCCCGGCCTGCGGCCTGCCGGCCCGCCTGGCCGAG
Organism: Deltaproteobacteria bacterium; assembly: GCA_016214955.1. Taxonomy (GTDB): domain Bacteria; phylum Myxococcota; class Myxococcia; order Myxococcales; family Anaeromyxobacteraceae; genus JACRMN01. The sequence goes on along the minus strand of JACRMN010000002.1, from coordinate 111,026 downwards.
AAGGCCGACGCCCTCATGCTCGAGTCCATCGACCTGGAGGTCCCCTGATGTGCACCACCTGCGGCTGCGGCGACCCGGAGCTGGTCCCGGTCGAGCTGCACGAGAAGATCCTGGCCGGCAACGACCGCACCGCCGCCCACAACCGGGCCCACTTCGGCGAGGCGGGCGTGCTGGCGCTCAACCTCATGGGCTCACCAGGCTCCGGCAAGACCGCGGTGCTCGAGGCCACCGCCGCGCTCCTGCCCGGCGTGCGCATGGCCGCTGTCTCGGCCGACCTGGCCACCGACAACGACGCCCGCCGCCTCACCCGCGCCGGCATCCCCTCGCAGGCCATCACCACCGGCCAGGCGTGCCACCTCGACGCCGAGCTGGTGCACGCCAGCCTCCACGGGTTCGACTGGTCGGCCCTCGACCTCTTCTTCATCGAGAACGTCGGCAACCTGGTGTGCCCGGCCATCTACGACCTGGGCCAGGCCGCCAGCGTGGTGGTGCTCTCGGTCACCGAGGGCGAGGACAAGCCGCTCAAGTACCCGGTGATGTTCCAGAAGGCCGACCTGGTGCTGGTGACCAAGGCCGACCTGGTGCCCCACCTCGACGTCGACGTGGCTGCCATCCGCCAGAACCTGGCGCGGGTGATGCCCGAGCCCCGGATGATCCTGGTCTCGGCCCGGAGCGGCCTGGGCATGGGCGAGTGGAAGGCCTGGATCGACGGGCGGCGGCCTCGGCGCGCCGGGACGGCGCCGCTCGCCGCCCACCACCACTCCCACGGCCACGATCCCGCCCATACCCACGACCACCCTCACGAGCACGATCACGGGCACGGCCACGACCATCCGCACGCGCACGATCACGGCCACGCCCACCACCACGGGCACACGCGCGACGCCGCCCCAACGGCGCCGGCCGCGGTGAGGTGGCGCACCGCGAAGAAGGCGGCCGGGAAGAAGGGCGCCCCCCGGAAGGCGGCGCGGGGAGCGGCCGCGAAGCAGAAGCGCGGCCGGGGCCGCTGATCAGGCCGGGCTTCGCTCCCCCCGAGGCGCTCCGACGTCGCCCCCGGCTCGAAACGGCCCGGGCGCAGCACTAGAATGGCCCGTGCCCGAGCTCCCCGACGTCGAGGCCTACGTGGCGGCGGTCGCGGCCCGCGTCCGCGGCGCGCCGCTCCTGCGGATCCGGGTGGCCACGCCCTTCCTGGTGCGCACCGCCGAGCCGCCCCTGGCCGAGGCCGAGGGCAAGCGGGTGCGGGAGGTCCGGCGGCTCGGCAAGCGGGTGGTGCTGGCGCTGGAGGGAGGGCTCTTCCTCTCCATCCACCTGATGATCGCCGGGCGGCTCCACTGGCGCGAGCCGGGCGGGAAGCTGCCGCGGGCCGGGAAGCCGCTCTGCGAGCTGGAGTTCCCGGGAGGCACGCTGGTGCTCACCGAGGCCGGCACCCGGCGGCGGGCTGCGCTCCACCTCCTGCGGGGCGAGGAGGCGCTGCGGGCCCTCGACCGCGGCGGCATCGAGCCGCTGCTCACCGACGACGCCGCCTTCGCCGCGGCGCTCACCCGCGAGAGCCACACCCTGAAGCGCGCCCTCACCGATCCGCGCCTCTTCTCCGGCATCGGCAACGCCTACTCCGACGAGATCCTGCACCGCGCCCGGCTCTCCCCCTTCCGGCTCTCGCGCCAGCTCGACGCGGCCGAGGTGCGGACCCTGGCCGGGGCCACCCGCGCGGTGCTGGGCGAGTGGCGCGACAGGCTGCTGGCCGAGGCCCGCGGCGGCTTCCCCGAGAAGGTCACCGCCTTCCGCGAGGGCTTCGCGGTGCACGGCCGCCACCGCCAGCCCTGCCCGGCGTGCGGCGCCCCGGTGCAGCGCATCGTGCGCGCCGAGAGCGAGTGCAACTACTGCCCGGGCTGCCAGACCGGCGGCCAGATCCTCTCCGACCGCTCGCTGGCCCGCCTGCTCCGCGAGGACTGGCCGCGCACGCTGGAGGAGCTGGAGCGGAACCCGGCGCTGGGGCTGCGCCCGGCGGTGGAGCCAGTGGCCAAGGGCGGCAAGCGCGAAGCGGGCGTGGCGGACCTGCGTCGCCGGCGACGCAGCTAGCGCCGGCGGCCCCTTCGGAAAACCGCTCCTGCGCGTGGTTTCCCGCTCGGCACTGCCCGCGGCCCGATGGCGCTGGGCGTCAATGCAAACTTCGTACCTTTGCTTGACAGGCCCTGCCTACTGCGGTTTGGTCGGCGCTCCCCGACAACAGCGAAAGCAGAGGACCGCACATGGCCACTGACTTCACCCCGCCGAAGAACACCGACATCCTCCCCGGCAAGAAGCGCGTCCGCCGCGAGGACGCGCTCGCCTACCACTCGCAGGGCCGCCCCGGGAAGACCGAGGTCGTCCCCACCAAGCCCTGTGCCACCGCGCGCGACCTGTCGCTGGCCTACACGCCCGGCGTCGCCGAGCCGTGCCTGGAGATCGCCAAGGACCCGGACCTTTCCTACAAGTACACCAACCGTGGAAACCTGGTGGCGGTGGTCTCCAACGGCACCGCGGTGCTGGGCCTGGGCGACATCGGCCCCGCCGCCGGCAAGCCGGTGATGGAGGGCAAGGGCGTCCTCTTCAAGCGCTTCGCCGACATCGACGTCTTCGACATCAACATCGACGCCAAGACCGAGGCCGAGGTCATCGCCGTCGTCCGGGCGCTCGAGCCCACCTTCGGCGGCATCAACCTCGAGGACATCAAGGCCCCCGAGTGCTTCACCATCGAGGAGACCCTCAAGAAGACGATGAACATCCCCGTCTTCCACGACGACCAGCACGGCACCGCCATCATCTCCGGCGCGGCGCTCATCAACGCCCTGGAGCTGGCCGGCAAGAAGATCGACCAGGTCAGGGTGGTGGTCTCCGGCGCCGGCGCCTCGGCCATCGCCTGCACCAAGTTCTACCTGTCGCTGGGCGTGAAGCGCGAGCACGTGCTGCTCTGCGACACCAAGGGCGTGGTCTACAAGGGCCGCACCGAGGGCATGAACCAGTGGAAGAAGGAGTTCGAGAACGAGACCAAGTGCCGGTCCCTGGCCGACGCCTGCAAGGGCGCCGACGTCTTCCTGGGCTGCTCCACCAAGGGCGTGCTCACCGCGGACATGATCCGCACCATGGCCTCGAACCCCATCGTCTTCGCCCTCGCCAACCCCGACCCGGAGATCAGCTACCCGGAGGGCAAGGCGGCGCGTGAGGACATCATCATGGCCACCGGGCGCAGCGACTACCCGAACCAGGTGAACAACGTCCTCGGCTTCCCCTTCATCTTCCGCGGGGCCCTCGACGTCCGCGCCAAGACCATCAACGAGGAGATGAAGATGGCCGCCGCCCAGGCGCTGGCGGCCCTTGCCAAGGAGGAGGTGCCCGAGACCGTCTCCCGCGCCTACTCGGGCGAGCGCTTCTCCTTCGGCCGCGAGTACCTCATCCCCAAGCCCCTCGACCCCCGGGTGCTGCTCTGGGTCGCCCCGGCCATCGCCGAGGCAGCCATGAAGAGCGGCGTGGCCCGGCAGCGCATCGACCTCGACGAGTACCGCGAGCGGCTGCGCAAGAGCCAGAGCCGGACCCACTCGGTGATGAGCGGTGTCTACACCAAGGCCAAGAAGAAGATGGCCCGCATCGTCTTCCCCGAGGGGCACCACCAGAAGATCCTGGCCGCCGCCCAGCAGCTCCGCGAGGACGGCATCTGCGAGCCCATCCTCCTCGGGCCGGTGAAGGCGGTGAAGCGCGGCATCGACGAGGCCCGCCTCGACGCCCTCGAGGGCGTGACCATCATCGACCCGCCCGAGTCGGAGGACTACAACCGCTACGTCTCCCGCTTCTGGGAGCTGCGGCAGCGCCGGGGCATGACCTACGAGGAGGCGCTGCGCCGCATGCGGCAGCGCAACTATTACGGCGCCCTGATGGTGCACGAGGGGGCCGCCGACGGCATGGTCACCGGCCTGACCACCGGTTACGCCGACGCCATCCACGCCCCGCTGGAGGTGGTCCACACCCAGCCCGGCCGCCGCGCCGCCGGCGTCTACATCGTGGTGACACGCAACGACTTCAAGTTCTTCGCCGACACCACCGTCAACGTCGATCCCAGTGCCGAGGAGCTGGCCGAGATCGCCGTGGCCACCGCCGACCTGGCCCGCTACTTCGACGTCAAGCCGCGGGTGGCGATGCTCTCCTACTCCTCCTTCGGCAACTCCAAGGGGCCGAGCCCGGCCAAGGTGCGCCGCGCCACGGAGCTGGTCCGCAAGCTCCGGCCCGACCTGGAGGTCGACGGCGAGGTGCAGGCCGACATCGCCCTCTCCATGGAGGTCCGCAAGGTCGAGTTCCCCTTCTCCACCCTGCGCGACGACGCCAACGTCTTCGTCTTCCCCAACCTCGACGCCGCCAACATCGCCTACCAGCTCCTCGAGGGCATCGCCGGGGCCGAGCTCATCGGACCGGTGCTGCTGGGGATGAACAAGCCGGTCAACGTGCTGCAGATGGGCACCTCGGTCGCCAGCATCGTCAACCTGGCCGCCATGACCGCGCTGCGGGCCCAGGAGGGCTTCAGCTTCTAGCCCACCCCGCCGGCCGGCTGCACCGCTCCGCCCCCGCACCCCGGGGGCGGAGCCGTCTCCGGGGTCAGGGTGCGGCCCGGGCCACCGGCAGGTGCAGGCGCAGCCGCGTGCCGCCGTCCTGGCCGCTCTCGGCCTCGATGCTGCCCCCGGCGGAGCTGACGAGCAGGTGGCACAGGGCCAGCCTGAGCCCCTGCGGCTCGGCCCGCGCGCCGAAGAGCGGCTCGAAGAGGCGGCGCTGCAGCTCGGGCCCCATGGCCGGGCCGCTGTCGGCGAGATCGATCCGCACCTTGCCCGGCTCCGGGGCGGCGGAGACGCGGATCCAGTGCTCGCCGGGCCGGCCCTCGGGGATGCGCTGCAGCACCTCGAAGAGCAGGTTCATCAGCACCTGGCTGAGCTGGAAGGCAGGCATGGCCACGTGGGGCAGGTCGTGGGGCAGGTCGGCTTCCAGGGCAGCTCGCGACTCGGCCTGGGGCCGCACCGTCTCCAGCGCCAGCGCCACCTCGGCGGCCACGTCGGCCGGGGCGCCGTCGGGCGCGCCGTTCACCTGGCGCAGGGCCCGCAGGCCGGCGATGACGTCCTTCACCCGGGCCGTGCCGTCGAGGGCGTCGCCCAGGCAGGCGCGCAGCTCCTCCAGCGCGGCCGCGCCTCCCACCGCCTCGGGCGGCAGCTTGTCGAGCGCCTCGCGCAGCACCCCGAGGTTGGTCCCGATCCACGCCAGCGGGCCGTTGATCTCGTGCGCCAGCGCCCCGGCCACCGTGCCCGCCGCCGCCAGCCGCTGGGCGTCGAACAGCCGCCTGCGGGCGCGCTCCGACTCGGTGACGTCGCGGGCCACGCCCTCCAGGGCCACTGGCCGGCCCTCGGCGTCGCGCACCAGCACGTTGCGCTGCTCGGTGACCACCTCGCTGCCGTCCTTGCGGATCCAGCGAAGCACCAGGGTGGAGGTGTCGGGGGAGTGCGCCGCGACCGCCGCCAGCTTCTCCCTGTCCTCGGGGTGCACCAGCTTCTGGCCCAGCAGCGGGTCGGCGTAGTGCTCCTCGGGCGTGTAGCCCGTCAGGCGCAGCGCCGACGGGCTCACGTACTCGAAGCCCGGCTCGGGGCCGAGCCGGTAGCGGTAGATGAGGTCGGTGGCCCTGTCGGCCAGCAGGCGCAGGGTGGCGACGTCGTGGCGGACGCGCTCCGCCTCCTCCCCGCATGCGCGGGCCTGGCGCAGCATCCGGCGGAGGCGCCGCTCGTCGTGGTCGGGGGCCAGGGCCTCCTCGGGCGGCTCGAAGTAGGGGTTGCGCGAGAGCCGCCCGCCCTCGACGAGGAGCGGGTGGGAGCGCACCGCGGCGAGCCGGGAGGCCGCCGAGAGGCGGCCCCCGTCGACGAGGCACAGGACCTTGAGCGGATGGCGCGCCGCCTGCTCCTGCAGGCGGGTCTCGGTGGCGAGGAGCGCCTCGGGGCCGGGGTCCCCTCCCATGGCCCAGGCGACGTCGCCCGCGAGCCGCAGGCCGGGCCGGCCGGCGGCCAGCGCCTGGCGCAGCGGCTCCTCGAGAGATGGGCCGGCCGCGTCCGGATCGAGCCTTCCCGCTGTCGGGTGGAGGTCGCGATCGGCCCGGAGCAGCAGCCCGCCGGCGGCGATGGCCGCCGCCACGTCCACCCCGGACGAGGCCAGGGCCTGCCGCAGCGCCTCGAGGTCCACCGGGCTGGCCGTGCACAGGCAGCTCTCCCCGGCCTCGAGCCCGGCCCGCACGAACGGGACCAGCGCCGCCAGCCGCTCGGCCTCGCTGCCGTGCAGCAGGCAGAGGTGGTCGTGCGGCTGCAGGCCGCCGAGCTGCCCGGCGAGCGGGATCCGCTGCATGCTCCCCTCCGGCGCCCGATCCTACCGGTCGGGCCGCCGATCCGGCGGGGCATCGGGCCGCAGGGCCCGCGGAATCGTCAGCAGCCTGGGGGAGGCGTGCCCTTGCTCCCGTCCCGGGAGCGCGGAGGGGCCATTCAGGTGCCGATCCCCATCCGCGGGAGGACCCAGCGGTTGAGGGCGAACCAGGCGCCGTAGAAGGCCAGGACGCCGAGGATCTCCGCGCTCAAGGCAGCTTCTCCACGACCCGCCGCAGCCGTCCCTGGACCTCGGCGGCGATGGAGGCGAGCTCGGGCCGCGCCGCGGCCAGGGTCTGCATGGGGTCGACGGCGATCACCGTCGCCTTCCCGTCGTCCGCCTCGTAGACCACCACGTTGCAGGGGAGCATCACGCCGATCTCGGCGATCCGCGAGAGCGCCTGGTGCGCGAGCTGGGGGTTGCATGCGCCCAGGATCTGGTAGCGGCGGAAGTCGACGCCGATCTTGGCCTTGAGGGTCTCCTTCACGTCGATCCGGGTGAGCACGCCGAAGCCCTCGGCCTTGAGGAGGTCGGGCAGGCGCGCCAGGGCGTCGTCGTACGTCAGCGCGGTCTTCTTCTGGATTCCGATGTCTGCCATGGGTCCTCCTGGGGGCTCGCCAGGTGGGAGCCTGCGGCCGCCCAAAGGATGCGCCCGCCCCCTCCCCGGGGCCAGGGGCACCTCGCCGCGCCGATGTTTTTTGGGGGGGGGCCTGCGGCCCCGCCCCCGGGGAACGACCTCTTTTCCTCCGTTCCCGGTTCGTGCTCGGCCGTTCAGAGCGCCATCCGGAGCGCCACGCCCACGTCGACCACCGGGGCGGCGAAGCGGATGGCGGGGGTGGAGCACTCGGTGCCGGCGGCGTTGGCGCTGCCGCCGATGGCGGTGCAGGCGGTGCGCGGCAGGCTCACCCGGTAGGAGTCGAGGACGTCGAGCCCGAAGCGGAACTCCCCGCCCCTGGCGCCGGCGTGGCCGGCCACGTAGGTCTCCAGCGTCAGCCAGGTGAGCAGCGTGTAGCTCCAGTCGAGCCGGGCCACCATCGAGCGGTCGGAGAGGTTGGCGAGGCCGGAGAGCGTGAAGGTGTGGAGGTCCCAGCTCCCGGGCCGGGGGAAGGAGAGGTAGAGCCCGGCGTAGTGCTGCCCCAGGTAGAAGGGGGTGAAGGAGTTCGTGAAGAGCAGCACCGGGTAGACGTGCGGATCGGAGTAGCCGTTCTCGTTCCAGAAGTACTCGGCGCCAATGGTGAAGGTGTCCTCGTCGGAGTACTTGTGCTGCCAGTCGGCGGCCAGCACCGCGGCCGTCCGCAGGCCCCGCGGCTGGTAGCGCAAGCTGCCGGGGTCGATGAGCGCGGTGAGATCGGTGAGCGGCCGCCAGCGAGGCCCGTCCGAGCCGCGGCGCACCGAGATCTCGCCGCGCACGTCCAGCTCCCAGATGGCGGTGGAGAAGTCGAAGCCGGCGCGGGGCTCCATCCCGCGCTGGGCTACGCCGTCGATCCCCAGCTCCCAGCTCCCCAGCACAACCTCGGCCCGGGCGGCGCCGCCCACGGCGCCCACCTGGTTCTGCGCCTGCGCCGGCGGCGCGTAGAAGACCGAGGAGGGCGGGGTCACCAGCCTGTCGGCGACGAGCATGGCGTAGAAGTTGGACCCGTTCTTCTCCCAGGGCAGGTGGGCCTTCAGCATGGTGGTGCCGGTGCGGTCGTCGAAGCCGGCGAGCGGGTTGCGCCGGTTGGCGTGGAGGAAGTCGGTGGGGCTCCAGAAGCGGCCCACGCCCCACTTGACGTGCTGGCGCCCGGCGGTGAAGAAGACGGTGCGGGCGGCGTCGAAGCGCACCCAGAGCTGGTCGAGCTTGCCCTGCAGCGCGCTCGAGGAGGTGAGCGTGCCCGACTGGCTCGGCCCCAGGGCCGCGAGGCCGGTGGCGCCTCCGGCGGTCGAGTCGTAGAAGGTCCGCACCAGCCCGAAACCGCGCACCCGGTCGCCGGGCCGCGCGTCGAGGAAGACGTCGGCCAGCGACGGCGCCGAGAAGGTCCATCTCGAGGGGGGCGTGCTCTGGAGCGCCGTGGCGGCGCTGCGCAGGTAGAGGAGCCCGCCCACCTGCAGCGGGTTGTCGGTGCGCGTGAGCTCGTCCCGGAGCCGCCCCTCGGCGTCGGGGCGGCCGGCGGCCTCGCCGCTCGCCCCCGGTGCGTTGCCGAACACCTCGGCGTCGGTGGGCCGCTCCCCCTCCCCGGCCTCCGGCCGCGCCTCCGCCTTCGCTTCGGGCGAGGACGGACCGAAGAGCTCCTCCTCCTTCGGCCGCTCCTGCGCAGCGGCGGGCTGGGCCAGCAGCAGCGCCGCGGCGATCGCGGTCCAGGTCGAGGTCGTGGTCCAGGTCCAGGTCACGGTCGGGGTCGAGGTCGGGGCGAGCGCCCTACCGACTCTTCGCCTCCAGCCACGCCTTGGTGAACATGTTGGCGGTGAGGGGCCGCAGGTCCACCTGCTTGATGACCACCGTGGTGGAGTTGGCCTTCTCGATCTCGTCGTAGATGTGGATCTGCTCCGGGTACCAGACCTCGCCCTTCTTCGACTCGGAGTACACCTTCTTCCAGCGCGGGTAGAGGGCGGTGCGCATCAGGCGGCCGGAGAGGGCCAGGTCCTGGCGCTTCAGCATGTTGCCGGTGGCGGAGTCGTACCAGATGCGGGCGGTGGGGTAGGCCACGTCCACCCCCTCCTTGGCGGTCAGCAGGAGCTTGTGGGCGCCGTAGGCCCCCAGCTTCTCGTCGGCCTCCCACTTGACGTCGAACTCCTCGGTGAGGCGCGGCTCGTCGAAGTCGCCGCGGCGCGAGTCGGAGCCGCCGATGCGCTCCCGCTCGGTGCGCCGCTCCCACTTGCCGGTGGCCGGGTCGTAGAGCCAGAGGTTCTTCTCGATGCGCAGGTAGCCCTTGCCGGCCTCGGCCTTGGGCTTGGTGAAGAGCATGAGCAGCCGCTGCCCCTCGCTGCGCCGGTAGTAGACCAGCTCCCGCACCACGTCGCTCTTGTCCTTCTCCTTCTGCTCCAGGTAGCAGAGGCCGGTGAAGTCGCCGCTGTTGCGCTGGCGCTCGTCGAAGCGCTCGACGAGGTCGAAGGCCTCCTTCTGCGAGAGCGCGAGCGCCGGGGGGGCGGCCAGGGCGAGGAGCAGGGCGAGGGCGGTCTTCTTCATGGCGATCATCCGATGTGGTGCATGGCGGTCACCGGCTTGAGCCGGGCCGCCAGGGTGGCGGGGAGGAGGGAGGCGACCGTGGTCACCAGGGCCAGCAGCGCCGCGTAGGCCACCGCCCGGCCCGGCTCGATGACGAGGCGCAGGTTCTGCTGCATGAGGAACATCTGCATCGCCGGCGGGATCTCGATGTGGGCGCCGTTGAGCAGGCGGGCGAGGAGGCCGGCCAGGAGCGCGCCCGCCCCGGTGGCGGCCACGCCCAGCAGCCCGGCCTCCAGGAGCAGCAGCCAGCGCACCTTGCTGCGCTGCATGCCGATGGCCCGCAGGGTGCCGATCTCGCGGGTGCGCTCGCGGATGGCGATGGCCAGGGTGTTGAGGATGCCGATGATGACGATGACCATGAGCACGATGGTGAGGATGCCGGTGAGCACGCTCACCGCCGTGAAGATCCAGGAGAGGAAGCTCATCTCGTCCTCCCAGGTGGTCATGTCGAGCTTCTGGCCGGTCCAGTCCTCGCTGGGGATGGTCTGGAAGAGCTTCATCCAGTAGGGCTGCGGGTTGGAGTCCATCACCCGCCAGCCGGCGGCGGCCAGCGCGTCGCGGAGCCGCGCCGCCACCAGCGGTGCCTGGCGGTGGTCCCGGAGGTAGAGCTGGATGACCCCGGTGTTGCCCTCGCGCAGGTTGTAGAGCTTGCGCAGAGTGCCGTCGTGCATGAAGGCGCTGAAGCTCGACATCAGGCCGATGCTCCGCGCCACCGCCACCACCCGGACGTCGGCGGTGTTGCTCTGGCCGCGGGTGGTGGGGGCCGAGAGGGTGATGACGTCGCCCACCCCCACCTCGAGCCGCTTGGCCTGCTCCTCGAAGAGCAGCAGGGTCCCGGGCTTGCCCAGGTCCTCGAGCTTGCCGGCGGTGAGCTGGAGCACGTCGCGCATCTTCTTCTCGCGCGCCACCTCCACCCCGGCCAGCACCAGGTCGGTGGAGGAGCGCTCCGAGACCGCCTTGGCGTAGCCGCGGACGCGAACGGTGTAGTCCTGGAGCTCGGGCACGTGCTTCTTGGTCTCGGCCAGCACCTTCTCGTAGTCGGTCACCAGCGGCGCGGCGGTGCTGCTGGTCACCTTGTAGAAGCCGCCGACGTTGACGTGGCCGCTGGCCAGCACCGTGGCCGACTGCAGCAGCCCCTCCTTCATGCCGCCGGAGAGGCCGGAGAGCAGGATGAGGAGGCCGGTGGTGGCCGCCAGCGCGCCGCCCAGGAAGAGGTTGCGCCGGGTGTGCTGCAGCAGGTTGCGGGTCGCGATCTGCAGGTCGACGAGGATCATGTCAGTCGTCCGAGGCCATCGCCTCGACGGGCGAGACCTTCATGGCGATGAGCGCCGGGTAGAAGCCGGAGATGAGGCTGACCACCAGCACCAGCGCCATCGAGATGGCCACGCTGGTGGTGCCGAGGGTGGGCAGGAGCGCCGGGCCGGAGAAGAAGAAGTAGAGCTGGTCGTTGCCGGCGGGGATGCCGCCCAGCGCGCGGATGAGCCAGACGGCGAAGGCCCCCAGGCCGGCGCCGCCGGCGCCGAAGAGCAGCGAGACCGCGGCGGTCTCGACGAGCAGCATGGCGGTGACGAAGCGGCGCTGCGCGCCGATGGCCCGCATGGTGCCGATCTCCCGCACCCGCTGCAGCGTGGCCATCACCATGGCGTTGTTGATGATGACCAGGGCCACCGCGAAGATGATGAGCACCGCGGTGTAGAGCACCATGCGGAAGAGCGAGACGCTCTGGCCCACCAGGCCCGAGGCCTTCTGCCAGTCCACCACCTTGAGGCCCAGCCCGGGTGCCGCCTTCTCCAGCTCGGCCTGGGTCTGCCGCAGCCGCGAGGGGTCCCGGAGCAGGATGGCGGCGTTGAGGGCCACGCCCCTGTCGCGCTCCTCCTGCGTGTAGACCCGGTCGAAGAGGTCGTCGCTCTTCTTGCGGCCGCCGATGTCGGCCAGCACCGCCGCCTCGTCGATGCGCGCGGCCTTCTGGCTCACCGCCTCGACGCCGCCACCGCCGCCGAACAGCTCGGCCTCGGCGTTCTCCCGCGAGACCTGCCGGGTCCCGGCCGCGGCCCGCAGGGCGGTCATCTCCTCGCTCTGCTCCCGGGAGAGGTAGCCGTAGAGGTCGCGCCAGGTCATGAGGTCGAGGAGGCTCATCACCCCGGCCAGGCGCGACTTCTCCAGGCCGCGGAAGTGCACGAAGCCGTACACCTTCACGTTCACCGAGTTGATGAAGCCGGAGCGGGAGGCGGCCTTGATGGTGATGGTGTCGCCCACCCGGATGGAATAGAGCTGCAGCAGCGGCGCCAGCTGCTCGTAGTAGAGCCGGTACTTGTGGTCGAAGTCGGCGTCGCTGGTGCGCAGCAGCTCGGAGAGCAGCTTGCCGAGCTCCTTCTCCGAAGAGCCCAGCCCCTTCTGCAGGCGGGCCACCGCCTCCTCGGCCTGGAGGGGGTCGAGCTGCATCTGGATCTCGTTGAGCTGGCTCTGGTTCTCCTTCACCCAGCGCTGCAGCTCCGCGTCGGCGGCGATGGTGCGCCGCTGGTAGTCGCGGGCGTCCTTGAGCTTGTCGAGGCGCCGGGCGCTCTTCAGCTTGAGGTACTCCTCGGCGTACCACTTGCCCAGGAGGATGCCGCGCTGCCCCTTCGGGACCCGCTCTCCCTCGACGACGTAGGCGCGGTCGAAGGCCTCCATGAAGGCGTCGATGTCGGTGCCCACGTAGCGCACGAAGGTGGTGGTGCCCTCCATGGCCTGGGGGGCGACGCGGTTCTCCAGGAACTCCAGGCTGCCGAGCCGGTCCTTCTCGAAGCCGTCCCAGAAGGCGGGGCTGGAGGCGCGGGCCAGATCCTCGTTGGCCTGCTTGCGGTCGCGGATGAGCTGGTCGTCGGCCAGCGCCCGGGAGGCCTGCAGCTCGTCCCAGAGCAGGCTGATCATCCGGCGCAGGTGGCTCTTGTGGGCCTCGTAGCGGCGCAGGAGCTCCGCGCTCCGGTCGCCGCCCTCCAGGAAGCGCACGTCGGCGCGCAGCTTCTCCAGGCCGATGTCGAGCTGGTTGCCTCCGGCCACCAGCGCCTGGTCGATGCCCATGGGCACCACCCGCTTCACGTTGGGCACCCGGGAGAGCGCCTCCTTCACGCGGGCGAAGTCGACGATGGGCTCGAGCAGCGGCTCGCGCCCCATGCCGCCGTAGAGCGCCAGCTCGTCCTTGGAGGCGGCGCTGTAGACCTGCAGGTGTCCGCCCAGGCTGCCCTGGATGGAGGAGCGCATGCCGCGGTCGACGCTCTCCACCAGCGAGGAGCCGGCCACCACCAGGGCGGTGCCCAGCAGCAGGATGGCGCCGATGATGGCGGTGCGGGCGCGGCTGGCGAAGAGGTTGCGGCCGGCGATGCCCAGCAGGATGCGGATCTTCCCGACGGGGGAGGCCATGGCGTTCCCCTACCCGGCCCGGGCGACGGTCTCGCGCCCGAGCAGCTGGCCGTCGGCGATGCGGATCACCGCGTTGGCGTGGGAGAGCACCTTCTGGTCGTGGGTGGAGAAGAGGAAGGTGGTGCCGTCCTTCCGGTTCATGTCCCGCATCAGGTCGATGATGTTGGCGCCCGTCTGGGAGTCGAGGTTGGCGGTGGGCTCGTCGGCCAGCACCAGCTTGGGCCGGCCCACCAGCGCCCGGGCCACCGCGACGCGCTGCCGCTGGCCGCCGGAGAGCTCGCTGGGCCGGTGGCGGGCGTGGTCTCCGAGGCCCACCGCCTCGAGCAGCCCGTTGACGCGGTCGGCCCGCTCCTTCTTCCCCAGGCGCCCCTGGAGCAGCAGCGGGAACTCGACGTTCTGGAACACCGAGAGCACCGCCACCAGGTTGAAGGACTGGAAGATGAACCCGATGCTGTCGAGCCGCAGCGACGTCAGCGCCCGCTCCGAGAGGGCGGTGGTGTCCTTGCCGTCCACCACCACCGAGCCGGAGGTGGGCGTGTCCACGCAGCCCACCAGGTTGAGCAGCGTGGTCTTGCCGCTGCCCGACGGGCCTGCGACCGAGAGGAACTCGCCCTGGTCGATCTCCAGGGAGACGCCGCGCAGGGCCGGGACCTCGGTCTTGCCGAGCTTGTAGATCTTGCTGACGTTGGTGACGGAGACGATGGCGCTCATCGGGTTCCTCCGGGGCGGGCGGCGGCCTTCGCCCCCTGGGGCTTGCTGCGGGTCGGGGACGCGGCGCGCGCCTTTCCGCGTTCGCGCACGACGCCCCGGGCCCGCTCGATCCACTCCAGGGCGGTGCGCGCGAAGGTCATGCCGAAGTCGAGGGTGAGGCGCCAGTAGGGCGCGTCGGGGTGGCCGGCGGTCTCGGCCTCCCAGTGGGCGTCGAGCTGCTGGTAGCCGGCCAGCATGCCGCGGACGGCGCTCTCGACCCGGGTCAGGTTGGCGAGCGTCACCTCGGGCGCCACGGCGCCGGCGAAGTAGATCTTGAGGAGCAGCTCGTTGCGGGCCGGCTCCATGGCCGGCGGCAGCTCGAGCCAGCGGGCCAGCTCGGCGCGGCCGCGGGCGGTGATGCTCCAGATGCGGGCCTCGCGGCCGGGCGCGCCCGGCGAGGTCTTGCTGGTGACCAGCCCCTCGGCCGCCAGGCCGCGCAGCGCCGGGTAGAGCTGGCCGTAGCTCTCCTGCCAGAAGTTGCCGACGCTGCCGGCGATGCTGTTGCGCAGCCCGTAGCCGGTCATGGGGCCCCCGGTGGAGAGCATGCCCAGCACCACGTAGCGGGTGCGGTTCTCGCGGACGCGGGGGAGCCGGGCGATCGCCATGGCGCTCCCAGATATATCTTGCCGATATATCTGTCAAGAGGAACGGAGGGGGACGTCCGGGGGACCACGGGCACCTCGGGGCCGGTCGTCCGCCACTCTCCCCGGCCCGGGCTGCGGCGCTGCGACGCGGGCGTGAAGAAGCGTTGCGAGCTGCCGGCTCACGCGTCCTCCCGCCCCACCGCCACGGCGAAGCCCCCCGGCTCCTCCTCGACGGCGTGGATCACCCAGGGCCGGCAGCACACCGGGCAGTCCTCCTCGTAGGTCTGGCGCTCCCCGCCGCCCGGGTCGATGAAGATGGTGACCCACTCGCCGCAGTACGGGCACTGGATCTCGGTGTCCATGTCGGGCCTTGGATATAGTCGGCAGGTGGCCCGGAAGCCCTTCCACAATCCGTTCGGTGAGCTGAAGAAGAAGCTCGCGGAGCGGGAGAAGCCGACCGCGACCCCTGCCCCGGGCGAGGGCCCGCCCCGGCCGGCCCGGGACGAAGTGGCGATTCCTGCCGCCCCGGCCACGGAAGCGGACCTGTGGGCCCAGGCGACCAGCGGGGTGCGGCGCATGGACCCGGGCATGGGGGTGGCCGCGCCGCAGCCGCCCCGGCCGGGCAGCGGCGAGGTCTGGCACCCCGACCTGGAGGCGCTCGATCAACTCCGGGCGCTGGTGAGCGGCGAGGCGCCCTTCGACATCGCCGACACCGACGAGTTCATCGAGGGGCGCGCCGCGGGCCTCGACGCCGGCATCGCCCGCAAGCTGCGCAAGGGGGAGTACGCGGTGCAGGGCCACGTCGACCTGCACGGCCTCACGCGCGAGGAGGCCAAGCAGGCGGTGGACCGGTTCCTCAAGTCAGCCCGGTCCGAGGGGAAGCGCTGCGTGCTGGTGGTCCACGGCCGCGGCATGCACTCCCGCGACCAGGTACCGGTGCTGAAGGAGGCGCTGCGCACCTGGCTGGCCACCGCCCGCTTCGGACGGCACGTGCTGGCCTTCGCCACCGCCCGCCCCCAGGACGGCGGCGCCGGGGCGCTCTACGTGCTGCTGCGGCGCGCCGGGCGCTGAGCGCCCTCGGGCGGCTACCGCCCTCCCCGGCGCCGCGCCAGCAGCCAGCGCGGCAGGTCCGGGTCGCGGTAGGCAGAGGGCGCAGCGGTAGGTGCGGCCGCCCCGGACCAGGCTCTCGAAGCGCACTCCAGGGGCGCGCACCGGCGGGCCACAGGCCCCGAAAGCGGCGAGGCCGGAGCGGGGGCGAACCCGACCCCGACCCCGGCCGCGCGTTCTCCGCTCGCCCTGAGCGAAGGGCGCCACCCGACCGCGACCGAAGGGTGGTGACTAGAGCAGGATGCCGACGCGGATGCCCAGGCCGAAGAAGCCGTGGAACGCCTTGTCGGTGATGCTGCCGCTCTGGCCGGGAGCCTCGAGCTTGCTGAACTGCCCGACGTTGGCGTGCACGAAGGGGCCGATGGTGAGGGCCGCCAGGGTGAAGTCGTAGCCGGCCTGCACGCCTCCCTCGAAGCCGCTCAGCGTGACGGTGGCGGTCCCGCCGGTGGCGGCGGTCTTGGTCTTGGCCATCTCGTACCCGAGGCTCAGGCCCAGCCAGCCGCCGCCGTCGAGCCGCTCGCCGAACCGGTACTCGACGAGGCCGCCGAAGCCGAGGTCGGTGGCGCTGCAGGAGCCGCCGGCGGCCTTGCAGGCGCTGTCGAGGTTGTCGGCCAGCATGGTGGGGGCGTAGCGGATGTAGGCGCCGACGCCGATGTTCTTGGTGAAGCGGAAGGCCAGATCGCCCTGGAGCGGGAAGGCCCAGGCCACCGAGTCGGTCATGGCGGAGCCCTTGGACGAGTCGCCCCACGGCTTGGCGGCGCCGCCGCGGGCGTTGATGGCGATGGACTGATCGGCGCTTGCGAGCGGGGCCGCGACGACGGACAGAGCGAGCAGCGCGAGGAGCTTCCGCATGTTTACCCTCCGTGGATCTTCCGAGTGTTCAAGGGAATCGCTGGGATCGAGACCCTACGGGACCCGGTGTGACCGGCCAATCGGGAGGTCGTGGGACGCCCCGACCTCGACCGGGTCCCCGATCCGGGCCCCTCCGGTCCCCGGCCTGGAGCCGATCCGGGCCCGGTCCGCCCGGCATCCGGGCCGACATTCACGCACCTTTTCTCCTATGCGATTGGACGCGCCCGGGCGAGGCAACCCGCCTTGACGGCTTCCTTCTCCGCACCGGAAGGCGCACCATCGGCGCCTCTCGCGAGCGCAGGGACGTGGGCGTGCGGAGGCGGCGTGCGGGACGCCGCGGTGCGGAGGATTTCGCCATGGCTCTCACGCACGAGCTGGTGCTGGCCCTCGACGGCGTGTTCGATCTGGTTGCGGCGCAGCGCGTCCAGGACGCGCTCAACCTGGTGCGCGCCGGGGGCGTGCTGGCCATCGACCTCACCAAGGTGGTGGAGTTCCAGGACCTGGGGGTGGGCGCCCTGGCGCGGACGGTCCGGCAGAGCAACCACGCCGTGCACATCGTGCTGCGCGGGCTCCGGCTGCACCAGGTCAACCTGCTGCGCCACCTCGGGGTGGACGGGCGGCCGGCGGCCGGGGCGCAGGCGGAGAGCTAGCGCCGGCGCGCCCGGCGCTGCTCGCCGCGGAAGGCGTTGGCGTCCACCCGCACGCCCACCAGCCGCTCGTCGGCGCGGGCGATGGTGCTCTCCAGCCGCTCGCCCCGCCAGCGCGCCGCCCAGCCCATGGAGAAGGGGACGGGGCCGCTGCGCCGGGCCCGCCGGCGCAGCCGGTGGGCCATGGTGTCGATGCCCCGCGCGCCCACGCCCGCGAAGAGGATGACGAACTCGTCGCCGCCCAGGCGCACCACCGCGTCCTCGGCGCGGCACAGCCCGGAGAGGAAGCGGGCCATGCGCACCAGCACCTGGTCTCCGCGCTCGTGGCCGTAGCGGTCGTTGTAGCCCTTGAAGTCGTCCACATCGAGGACGATGCAGGCCCAGCTCCGGCTCCGGCGCGTCTGCTCGAAGGTGGTCAGGTAGCGCCTGTTGAAGCACCCGGTGAGCGGGTCGCGCAGCCCCATGTCGAGGAGCTGGCGCTCGAGCCGCTTGCGCTCGGTGATGTCGATGAGGATGCCGTAGTAGAGGGCCCGCCCGCGCGCGTCGCGGCGCATGAAGGCGGTGTCGATGAGGGTGCGGCTCTCGCCGCCGGGGCGGCGCATGGTGAACTCGAAGTCCCGCACCACCCCCTCGCGCCGCAGGATGGCGAGCTCCTTGGCCCGCTCCCGCGGATCGAGCCACTGCTGCACCCGCCGCGCCGCCAGCTCCTCCACCGAGCGCACGCCGAAGAGCTCCAGCATCGCCGGGTTGGCGTCGAGGATGCGGCCGTCCTGGCGGGTGATGTAGACGCCCTCGCGGAGGTTCTGCACCAGCTCGCGCAGTGTCTCGCCCGAGGAGAGGGAGGGCACCGGCTCGGCGCCGGCGCGGCGGGGCGGGCGCCGGCTCACCGGACCCCCGCGATCTCCGCGGCCACGGCGCGGGCGGCGGCGACGGGGTCCGCTGCGTCGCGGAGGGGACGGCCCAGCACCAGCACGTCGGCGCCGGCCCGGACGGCCTCGGCCGGCGTGGCCACGCGCTGCTGGTCGCCCCGCGCGGCCCCTGCCGGCCGCACGCCCGGCACCACCAGCAGCGGTCCCGGGCCCACGGCGGCCCGCACCGCCGCCACCTCCAGCGGCGAGCAGACCAGCCCGCCGGCCCCGGCCTCCACCGCCAGCCGGGCCAGCCGCACCACCGCCTGCTCGGCCGGGCCGGCCAGGCCGATGCGCTGGAGCTGGGGCTCGTCGAGGCTGGTGAGCACCGTCACCGCCAGGATGCGGACCCTGGCGCCGGCGCCCCGCACCGCCGCCTCCACCATGCGCGGGCCGCCGCTGGCGTGCACGGTGAGCAGCGCGGCGCCCGAGGCGGCGGCGCTCCGGGCCGCCCCCTCGACGGTGTTGGGGATGTCGTGGAGCTTGAGATCCAGGAACACCGGCCGGCCCAGGGCGGCGGCGGCCCTCACCGCCGGTGGCCCCTCGGCTGCGAAGAGCTCCAGGCCCACCTTGAGCATGCCCACGGCCGGCGCCACCGCCCGGGCGAAGGCGGAGGCCTCGGGCCAGGTGGCGAAGTCGAGAGCGGCGCAGATGCGGTCCTGCGGGTCCATTCGGTACCCCACATTACCGCGGCAGGCGCGGGCAACGATACCGAGGTCTGGTGACGCTCGACCCGGTGGGTGGCCCTGCCTACCCGCGCCGACACACACCTTCAGTGATGCAGGGGGCGCAGGCCCGGCGCCTCGCGGCCGGTGCGGGCCACGTACTCGGCGTAACCGCCGCCGTAGGGCACCACCGCGCCCCCGTCCAGCTCCAGCACGCGGTTGGAGAGGGCCGAGAGGAAGCGGCGGTCGTGGGACACGAAGAGCATGGTCCCCTCGAAGCCGACGAGGGCCCGCACCAGCATCTCGCGGGTGGCGGCGTCGAGGTGGTTGGTGGGCTCGTCGAGCACCAGGAAGTTGGGAGGGTCGTAGAGCAGCCGGGCCAGCACCAGCCGGGCCCGCTCGCCGCCCGAGAGCACCCGGCAGCGCTTCTCGATCTCGTCGCCGGAGAAGCCGAAGCAGCCGCAGAGCGCCCGCAGCGAACCCACCGAGGCCCGGGGGAAGGCGTCCTGGAGCGTGTCCCACACGGTGCGGTCGGGGTCGAGCAGCTCCATGGCGTGCTGGGCGAAGTAGCCCAGCTTCACGCTGGCCCCCACCGTCACGGTCCCGGCGTCGGGCCTGGTCTCGCCGGCCACCATCTTGAGGAGCGTGGACTTGCCGGCGCCGTTCTGCCCCAGCACGCACCAGCGCTCGCCGCGGCGCAGCAGCAGGTCGAGCCCGCCGTAGACGGTCCGGCTGCCGTAACGCTTCACCACCCCGGCCAGCTTGGCAACGTCCTCGCCGGAGCGGGAGGCCGGGCGGAACTCGAAGACCACGGTCTTGCGCTGCTTGGGCGGCTCGACCTTCTCGATCTTGTCGAGCTTCTTCACCCGGCTCTGCACCTGGGCGGCGTGGGAGGCCCTGGCCTTGAAGCGCTCGATGAAGGCCAGCTCCTTCCTGAGCATGGCCTGCTGCCTGTCGAACTGGGCCTGCTGGTGCTGGTCGGCGATGGCCCGCTCGCGCTCGTAGAAGTCGTAGTCGCCCGAGTAGCTGGTCAGCTCGCCGGCGTCGATCTCGATGATCCGGTCCACCACCCGGTTCATGAACTCGCGATCGTGCGAGGTCATGAGGATGGCGCCCTGGTACTCCTGGAGGAACTCCTCGAGCCAGATGATCGACTCCAGGTCCAGGTGGTTGGAGGGCTCGTCGAGCAGCATGGCGTCGGGCTTCATGAGGAGGATGCGGGCCAGCGCCACCCGCATCTTCCAGCCGCCGGAGAGCGCCCCGACGTCGCCGTCCATCATCTCCGGGCTGAACCCCAGGCCGGCCAGGATCTCCCGGGCCCGGCTCTCCAGGGCGTAGCCGCCCAGCTCGTCGAAGCGGGCCTGGACGTGGCCGAAGCGCTCCACCAGCTCGTCCAGCTCGTCGATGCGCGCCGGGTCGGCCAGGGCCTGCTCCAGCTCCCGGAGCTCGGCGGCCACCGCCGAGACCGGGCCGGCCCCGTCCATGGTCTCGGCCACCGCCGAGCGGCCCTGCATCTCGCCCACCTCCTGGCTGAAGTGGCCGATGGTCACGCCGCGGTCGATGGAGACCTGCCCCTCGTCCGGCTGCTCCTCGCGCATCACCAGGCGGAAGAGGGTGGACTTGCCGGCGCCGTTGGGGCCGACCAGCCCCACCTTCTCGCCGCGGTGGATGGCGGCGGAGGCCTCGAGGAAGAGGATCTGGTTGCCGTGCTGCTTGCCGATGCCGTCGAAGCGGATCACGTGGGCCTGCCGGGGAAGGGGGCGCTTCGTAGCACGCCGGGGCGCGCCCGGTCGAGGGGCGGGAGGGTTCGGGTTGCGCCACCGCCGGGCCGGCGCCATGTTGGCGGGGCACGCCGCCCCGGGAGGTCACCATGCGGTCCGCCACCTCGCGCTCCCTCGCTCCCGTCGCCGCCCTGGCGCTCTGCGCCGCGCTCCTCGCGCCTGCGACCCGGGCCCAGGCCGCGGCACCCATGAAGATCGGCATCGTCGGCGCCGGCCGCATCGGCGGCACCCTGGCGACGCTCTGGGTGAAGGCCGGCCACGAGGTGCTCGTCTCCTCGCGCCACCCCGAGAAGCTCCAGCCGCTCTGCCGGGAGCTGGGGCCGCGCTGCCGCGTGGGGACGCCGGCCGAGGCCGCGGCCTTCGGCGAGGCGGTGCTGCTCTCGGTGCCCTACGGGGCGACGCCGCAGGTGGGGAAGGAGCTGGAGAAGGCCTGGGCCGGCAAGGTGGTGCTCGACACCGGCAACCCCTACCCGGAGCGAGACGGCGAGATGGCGGAGAGGGACCGCCAGCGCGGCACCGGCGCGGCCTCGGCCGAGTACCTCCCCGGCGTGAGGCTGGTGCGGGCCTTCAACGCCATCAGCTGGAAGAGCCTGGGGAGCGAGTCGAACCGGGCCGGCGAGAAGGTGGGCATCCCCATCGCCGGCGACGACGCCGGGGCGCTGGAGGTGGCCTCGCGCCTGGTGAAGGACGCCGGCTTCGACCCGGTGGTGGTGGGCCCGCTCGCCAGGGCTCGGCTCTTCGACTGGGGCACGCCGGTGTACGTGCGCCTCCTCACGGCAAGGGAGCTGCGCGAGAAGCTCGGCATCCCGGCCCCTCCGCCCGGCGATCGCTAGCCCCGGCTCCCCAGGACCGCCAGCAGCTCCTCGATGGGAGCGGGCTTCGGCAGGTGTGCGTCGAAGCCGGCCTCCAGGGCGCGGGCGCGGTCCTGCCCCTGGGCGTACCCGCTGAGCGCCACCAGGAGCGTGCCTCGCAGGGAGGCGTCGGCGCGGAGCGTCCTGGCGATCTCGCAACCGTCCATGTCGGGAAGGCCGATGTCGCAGATGACCACCTCGGGCCTCGTCTCCCGCGCCCGGGCGATGCCGGAGTTGCCGTCGGCGGCGACCTCGACGCGGTGGCCGCGGAGGCACAGCAGGTCTGCGAGGGCCTGGCGGGCGTCGGGGTTGTCCTCGATGACCAGCACCGTGCGGGGGGCAGGCGAGGCCGCCGGCGCCGCGCGGGGGGTCCGGGGCGCGGGAGCCTCGGCCGGAGCCCCCACCCTCGGGAGCAGGACGACGAACTCCGAGCCGCTGCCCGGCCCCTGGCTCCGCCCCTCGACGGTGCCGCCGTGCAGCTCCACCAGCCCCTTCACCAGGGAGAGCCCGAGCCCGAGCCCGCCCTGGGTCCGGGCCAGGCTGCGCTCCGCCTGGGCGAACGGCTCGAACATGTGGGCGATGGCCCCCGGATCCATGCCGATGCCCTGGTCCCGGACCCGGATCGCGACCTGGCCCTCCTCGAGCGCGACCGCCACCGAGGCGGTGCAGCCGCGGGGCGTGAACTTGGCCGCGTTCTGGAGCAGGTTGTCGATCACCTGGGCCAGGCGGGTGGGGTCGGCGTCGATCCAGGCGGGCTCGGCGGGGAGCTCCACCGCCAGGTGGATCTCGCGCTCCCGGAAGATGGACTGCCGGTCCTGGCAGGCCTGCTCGGCGATGACCCGGACGTCGACCACCGCGCGCGAGAGGGTGATCTTGCCGTGGGAGATGCGGGTGACGTCCAGCAGGTCGTCGATGAGCCGCCCCAGGTGGCTGGTCTGGCGGTCGAGCACCGCCGTGGCGTGCGCCGCGGCCTCGCTCGCGGGGGCGGCCCCGCGGAGCAGGTCGAGGTTGGCCCGGATCACCGCCAGCGGGTTCCGCAGCTCGTGCGAGAGGACGCCCAGGAACTCGTTCTTGTGCCGGTCTGCCTCCCGCAGCGCCTCCTCGGCCAGGAGGCGCTCGGTGTTGTCGCGGATGGTGACCACGCCCAGCAGCGGCACCCCCTCCGGGTCCCGGACCAGCGAGCCCCCGTAGCCGTAGGTGCGGCTCCGCGCCTCCCCGCGGCGCCGGACGCGGACCTCGAGGTCGCGGATGGTCTCGCCGCGCAGCACCCGCGACATGGGCCACTGCTCGAGCGGCAGCGGGTTCCCGGCCGTGTCCGCGAGCTCGAACCGGGCCGGGAACTCGGCCAGGTTGCGGCGGCACTCCTCCAGGCTGGTGAACCCGTGCATGGCAAGGGCGGCGCGATTCCAGTGCAGGAGCTGCCCGTCCAGGCTGGAGACCACCAGCCCCTCGGCCATGTTCTCGATGATGGTCTTGAGCTGCGCCTCGCTCTCCCGGAGCGCGCGCTCCGCCCGCCGCTCCTCGGTCTGGTCCCGGAAGACCAGCACCACGCCCCCGACGCGGCCGTCGGCGCCGCGGATGGGGGCGGCGCTGTCGGCGATGGGCCGCCGGGAGCCGTCCTTGCGGACCAGGGCGGTGTGGTTGGCGAGCCCGACGACCCGCCCCTCGCGCAGGGCGATGCGGACGGGGCTGTCCACCGGCCGCTGCGTCTCCTCGCTGACGATCCGGAAGATCTCGTGGACGTCCCTTCCCGCGCACTCCCCCGCCGTCCAGCCGGTGAGCTCCTCGGCCACGCCGTTCATCAGGGTGACGCGGCCCTGCTCGTCGGTGGCGACGACGGCGTCGCCGATGCTGGCCAGCGTCACGGCCAGCCGCTCCTTCTCCGCCGCGAGCTGGAGCATGGCCCCCTTGCGGTCGGTCACGTCCTGCCCGTAGACGTTGACCTCCGTTCCCAGGGGAAGGAGCGACAGGCTGAAGGTGCGGCCTCCGGCGCACACCTCCGCCCAGCTCCGCCGCCCGGCCGCCAGGGCCTGCGTTGCCGCCGCGGCCAGGGCCGGTGGCACCCTCTCGCCCAGGCGCAGCCCCATCTCGGCGAGCTCCGACAGCGCGGCGGCGTTGGCGTAGGAGAGCGTCAGGCCGCCGGAGATCCGCAGCACCGGATCGGGGTTGGCCTCGGGGAAGCGAGCCAGCGAGGTGGCCCGCTCGTGGGCTTTGCGCAGGGCGTCCTCGGCCCGGAGGACCTGGGCCTCGAGCTCGGCGTCACCCACGTCCTCCAGCGTGAGGACCACGCGGGTCTGCCCCTGGTGCCGGATGGCCGAGGTGCTGACCAGCAGGCGGAACTCGGCCGGCCCTGTCACGCGCCTCACCGGCACCTGCGTGCGCACCCGGTGCACCGCGCCCGAACCCACCGCGGACGCCACCGCGGCGCGGATCACGCAGCGGCGGCACGCCTCCTGGGCGCCGCCGCCCGCCGGGGTGGCGTGGAGGCAGTGCAGCCCGTCGCAGGTGCTCGGCGGCAGCGGGGCGCCGGGCTCGTCCGCGTCGAAGAGCACGCGCGCCGCCCGGTTCGCCAGGAGCAGGCGGGCCTCGGCGTCCACGATCAGCGTGGGAGCTGGGTAGCCCTCGAAGATCTCGCGGGCCAGCCCGTCGATCGAGCCCTCGTTCGAGTGCATGGGTGCGGATCGCCCTCCGGCGACGCTCCCTCCCGGCCTTCCCGGTCGATGCGAAGACGTCCGGTCCGTCGATGCTCGCAGACCGGGGCGACGAAGCCAACCGGGGTCGCGATGCCGAAAACGCCGAGCCGCTCCGGGGGCGCGGGGCCGGGCCCGCCAGTGCGAGAGGCGCCCGCGGGTGGCCGGCGGGGCGCAGCTCGAGGCGGAGGAGGGGCTGGTGGGCGCCGCTCCTCGCTCGCGCCACCCGTACCCCCTGTGTGACGTGCTCCGCGGGCGCGCCGCCCCTAGCTTCGGAGCCCAGGAACACGGTGGGCGCCGCGCCGCGGTGAGCCGAATCGGCTCGGCCGCGGAAGCCGGCCGCAGGCCCGCCACGGACTCCGGAGCACCCGATGAGATCCCTGTGCGTGGCGGCCGCCGTGTGCCTGGCGGCCGCTGGTTGCGAGTCGCGTACCCCGCCGGCCCCGCCCGCCGGTCCGCCCGGCCCCCGGATCACCGCCTTCGAGCCGGCGGCGCCTGCTGTCTTCGTCGGCGAGCGGGCGCGCCTCACCGCGGTGTTCGACGGCGACGGCGCCACCATCGACGGGCTCGGCGCCGTGCAGAGCGGCGCGGCCGTCGAGACGCCGCCGCTGGCGCGGACGACGACGTTCCGGCTGGTGGTGCGGCGCGGGACGGAGGAGATCGAGGCGCAGGCGGTGGTGCAGGCGCGCTACCGCGACCGGTTCCGGGCGCTCGCGGACGCGCCCGTGGGCCGCACCGCCCATCTCGCCGCCGCGCTCGGCGACGGGCGAGCCGTGCTCCTGGGCGGCAACGCCTCGGACTCCGTGCTCGTGCCAGACTCGGACACCAGCGAGATCTTCGACCCGGCCACCGAGACCCTCGCGCCCGGGCCGCCGCTGCTCTTCACGGCCCTGGCCGGCTTCTTCACCACCGCCACCGAGCTCTCGGGCGGGGAGGTGCTCATCGCCGGCGGCGGCGTGAACGCCGGTGCGGGCGGCTCGCTGGCCGCGCAGCTGCTCGACGCGACCGGGCAGCGGTTCGCGCCCGCGGGGAGCGCGGGCACCCGGCGCGTCGGCGGCCGGGCCACTCCCCTGCTGGACGGCGGGGCCCTGCTCACCGGGGGCGCCGGCCTGCCCCCGGTCGCCTCGGCCGAGCGCTTCGACGCGGCGACCGGGGAGTGGCGCGCCGCCGGGAGCCTCCTCTTCCCGCGCTTCGAGCATACCGCCACGCTGCTGCCGGACGGCCGCGTGCTGCTGGTGGGTGGCATCGTCTGCTGCGAGAACGTGCCCGGCGGCGTGGCCGAGACCTACACGGCAGCGGCCGAGATCCACGACCCGGTGCTGGGCTCGTTCACGCAGACCGGCTCGCTCCGGGCCGCGCGCGGCTCGCACGCCGCCGCGCTCCTGGGCGACGGGCGCGTGCTGGTGACCGGCGGCGTGGGGAACGACCCCGCTGCGCCGCCGCTGGGGGCGGAGATCTGGGACCCCGCCACCGGCGCGTTCGCGCCCGCCGGCGACCTGGCGGCCCCGCGGCGCTCCCACGCCGCGGTCCCGCTCACCGACGGGCGCGTCCTGGTGGTGGGCGGGGTGGACCCCTCCACCTTCGCGGCCCGGGCACCGACCGAGATCTTCGACCCCGGAGCCACCACCTGGTCCGCGGGGCCGGTGCTCGACCCCGCCTGGGCAGGCGCCACCGTGACGCCCCTGGCGGGCGGGAAGGTGCTGGTGTTCGGGGGCGAGAACTCCGGCGGCTTCCCGGTCGCCAGCGTCGCGCTGTTCGAGTGAGAGGCGGCCCCGGCCTGCACTTTCGGCGACGTCCTGGCGTCGCGCGAGACCGCGGAGCGTTCACGAACGTTCGCAAGCGATCCTTCCAGCGGTCGCCTGCCTGCGCCCCCCTCGATTGGCCGAGGAACAGGTGGTCGCACCAGGTGGCATACCCATTGCTCTTGCTGCCTTTCTTCGGAATTCCGGCGAGGTCGCCCACCGGGCCGCGTGGCCCGCCCAGCCACCTCGCACCGCCGCGGAGATGCAGATGCGCGCGCTCGGCAGGAGCACCCTGGTGGTGGACGGAGCCCCTGCTGTCGATGCGCCCGAACGGCTCGCCGGCGCGCTCCGCTCCCTGCGGAACGGCGAAGACCCCCTGGTCGACCTCACCAGGTCGGACGAGCTGCAGGCCGTGCTCCTGGCCCAGCTGGCGAATCACCTCAGGGCGCGTTGCCAGTCGGTCTCCATCCGCATCCTGGGCCTGCGCCGGCAGGACTGCAGGCTGCTGCGGTACCTCGGCCTGGAGGTCGACTCCTCTGGATGGGCGGCAGCGGCGCCGAGCCACGAGGGCGACGACGACCAGGCCTCCGGCTCTCGGACCTCCGGGTCGTAGCGTCGAGAGGTCGGACCGCCCCTACCCTCCCCCCCGGATGGCCTCCAGCTCCTGCCAGCGCGCGTAGAGCCGCTCCACCTCGGCCGCGACCTCGGTGAGCTCGGTGCGCAGCCCGGGCACGCGGGCGCCGTCCCTCTGGTAGGTGGCCGGGTCGGCGAGCGCGCTCTCCAGCGCCGACCTCCGCTCCTCGGCGGCCAGGATGGCGGCCTCCATCCCCTCGAGCTCGCGCTGCTCCTTGAAGGAGAGCCGGCCCGGCCTGCGGGCCGCCGGCCTCTCGGGCACGGCCTCGGCCCGGCGAGCCGGTGCCGGAGCCGCCGCCGCCTGCCGCGCCGCCTCGGCCTGCTCCCGGAGCGTGCGGTAGGTCTCGTAGTTGCCCGGATACCGCACCACCCGCCCGTCCCCCTCCAGCGCCAGGATGTCGGTGGCCACCTTGTCGAGGAAGTAGCGGTCGTGGGTGACGAGCAGCACCGAGCCGTCGAAGTCGAGCAGCAGCCGCTCCAGCACGTTGAGGGTGACGAGGTCGAGGTCGTTGGTGGGCTCGTCGAGCACCAGCACGTTGGCCCCTTCGAGGAAGAGGCGCGCCAGCAGCAGCCGGTTGCGCTCGCCGCCGGAGAGGGCCTTCACCGGCAGCTTCTGCATCGAGGGCGGGAAGAGGAGGTCGTCGAGGTAGTCGCGGAGCACCACCCGCCGGCCCGAGAGCTCCACGAAGTCCTCGCCCACCCGGCCCGCCGGCTGGCCGCCCGCCGCCTCGTAGACCGTCTGCTCCGGGTCGAGCTGGGCGCGCTGCTGGTCGTAGTAGGCCACCCGGGTGCGCTTCCCGGTGACCACGGTGCCGGCGTCGGGCGGAAGCTCCCCCAGCAGCACCCGCAGGAAGGTGGTCTTGCCGGCGCCGTTGGGGCCGACGATGCCGATGCGCTCGCCCCGCTGCAGGATGAGGTCGGCCTGCTCGAGGATGGCGCGCTCGCCGAAGCGCTTGGCCACCCCGTGGGCCTCCAGGACCACCTGCGAGAGGCGCGGCGGCTCGGCCACCTGGAAGGCGGCCACCTGCGGCCGGGCGAAGCCCTTCTCGGCCATGAGCCTGCGGGCCCTGTCGATGCGGGCCTTCGACTTGGTGCGCCGGGCCTCGACGCCGCGCCGCAGCCAGGCCACCTCCTGGCTGATCCACCGCTCCCGCTTGTGCTGGTGCACCGCCGCCTGCTCCTCGGCCAGGAGCCGCTGCTCCAGGTAGGCCTGGTAGTTGCCCGGGTAGCTCTGCACGCCGGCGCCCGGCGTGATCTCCACGATGCGGTCCACCAGGTCGTCGAGGAAGTAGCGGTCGTGGGTGACGAGCAGGAGCGCGCCCGAGAGCCTGTCGATCTCCTCCTCCAGCCAGTCCACGGTGTCGGCGTCGAGGTGGTTGGTGGGCTCGTCGAGGAGCAGCAGGTCGGGCCGGGTGAGCAGCGCCCGGGCGATGGCCACCCGCTTGCGCGTGCCGCCGGAGAGCTCGGCCACCGGCCGGTCCCAGTCCTTCACGCCCAGCCGGTCGAGGAGCCGGCGCGCCTCGTGGGCCGTGTCCCAGCCGCCCAGGTGCTCCACCCGGTCGGAGAGCACCGCCAGCTCGGCCAGGAGCCGGTCGTGGCGCTCCGGGTCCTGCTCCTCGCCGAGGCGGGCCGTGAGCGCGGCGTGAGCGTCGAGCGCCGCCCGGAGCGGCGCCCGGGCCACCTCCAGCTCCGAGGCCACGGTGGCTCCCCCGGGGAAGGCGGGCTCCTGCGGCAGGTAGGTGACGGTGGCGCCGCGGCGGAGCTGGACCTCGCCGCGGTCGGGCTCGGAGGCGCGGGCCAGGATGCGCATCAACGACGACTTGCCCGAGCCGTTCACGCCCACCAGGCCGATGCGCTCCCCTTCTCCGATGGTGAAGGTCAGCTCGTCGAAGACGATGCGGCTGCCGAAGGAGAGGCGCAGGCCGGCGGCGTGGAGGAGCGTGGTGGGGGCGCTCACGCCGCCTTCCCCGCCGCGGGGATCTCGGCGGTGGCCGCCTTGGCCCGCATCACCAGCAGGTTGCCAGCCAGCACCAGCCCCATGCCCAGGAGCGCCACCGCGGTCCAGCGGTACCCCTCGAAGAGCGTGGAGGTGAGCATGGCCAGCACCGGGATGACGGCGGCGGTGTAGCCGGCCCGCCCCACGCCGATGCGGCGCAGCAGCGTGAGGTAGGTGACGAAGGCCACCACCGAGCCGAAGACCGCCAGGTAGGCGAGCGAGATCACGTAGGCCGGCCGCGGGTCGAAGGAGAAGGGGATGCCGGTGAGCGCGCACCAGGCCAGCACCTGCAGCGAGGCGTAGAGCATGGCCCAGGCGGTGCTGGGCACCACCTCGATGCCGCGCCGGTAGAGCCGCTGGGCCCAGAGGTTGGCCGCCGAGGCCACCAGGGTGCCGGCCACCGCCAGCGCCACGCCCAGGCCGAGGTCGGGCTGGGCCCGCAGGGCGCGGAGCTCGGGCAGGAAGACCAGCGCCACCCCCAGGAGCCCCAGCACCGAGCCGGCGATCACCACCCCGGAGGCGGGCGTGCCGAAGAAGAGGCGAGCGCCGAGCAGGTTCCAGAAGACCATGAGCACGAAGAGCACCGCCACCAGGCCCGAGGTGAGGTGCTGCTCGGCCAGGTAGACGAGCACGTAGTTGAGGCCGAACTGGAGCAGGCCCTGGAAGGCGAAGGCGAGGTGGGTGCGGGCGTCGAAGCGCAGCCGGACCCCGCGCAGGAGGCTCCAGCCCAGCAGCAGGAGGGCCGCCAGCCCGAAGCGCCAGGCCACCGACAGCTCGGGCGCCACCAGGCCGAGCTGGAACTTGATCACCAGCCAGGTGGTGCCCCAGATGAAGGAGGGGAGCAGGAAGAGGAGCCAGTCGGACATGCGCGCGGGAGGGGGAAGGGCGCGCATCATACTCCCGAACGCGACCGCGACCGCGGCCGCAGCCTCTCGCCTACACCTCTTCCTGGAACGCCTCCTCGCGCTTCGAGCGCAGGGCGGGCAGGGCCAGGATCACGACCAGCGCGCCGGCCGCGACCAGCAGGCCGAGCGAGATGGGCCTGCGCAGGAACACCCAGGCGTCGCCGCCCGAGATGAGCAGCGCGCGCCGGAGGTTCTCCTCCATCATGGGCCCGAGGATCGAGCCGAGGAGCAGCGGCGCCGGCGGGCACTCCAGCAGGTGGAGCAGGTAGCCGAAGAGGCCGAAGAGGGCCGCCTGGTAGATGTCGAAGGTGTTGTTGCTGATGCTGTAGATGCCGATGGCGCAGAACACCAGGATGGCCGGGTAGAGGAACCGGTAGGGCACGGTCAGCAGCTTCACCCACATGCCGATGAGCGGCAGGTTGAGCACCACCAGCATCAGGTTGCCGATCCACATGCTGGCGACCAGCCCCCAGAACAGCTCCGGGTTGCCGGTCATGACCTGCGGGCCGGGCTGGATGTTGTGGATCATGAGCGCGCCGACCATGAGGGCCATGGTGGCGTTGCCCGGGATCCCCAGGGTCAGCATGGGGATGAACGAGGTCTGGGCGCCGGCGTTGTTGGCCGACTCGGGGCCGGCCACCCCCTCGATGGCTCCCTTGCCGAAACGCTCCGGGTGCCGGGAGATCTTCTTCTCCAGGGCATACGAGGCGAACGAAGAGAGCATCGCGCCGCCGCCGGGCAGGACGCCCAGGAGCGACCCGAGCACGGTCCCGCGCAGGACCGCCGGGGCCGCCTCGCGGAAGTCCTGCTTGCTGGGCCACAGGCCGGTGATCTCGTTCGTCACCACCTCGCGCTCGGTGCCGCCGCCGGTCAGGTTGATGATGATCTCGGCGAAGCCGAAGACCCCCATGGCGATGATCACGAAGCCGATGCCGTCGCCGAGCTCGGGGACGCCGAAGGTGTAGCGCAGCGCCCCGGAGTTGATGTCGGTCCCCACCAGCCCGAGGAGCAGCCCCAGGAAGACCATGGCCACCGACTTCAGGAGCGAGCCGTGGGAGAGCACGGTGGCCCCGGCGAGCCCCAGGACCATGAGGGAGAAGTACTCGGTGGGGCCGAAGGTGATGGCCAGCTCGCCCAGCCAGGGGCCGGAGGCCGCCAGGACCAGGGTGGAGACGGTGCCGGCGAAGAAGGAGCCGAGGGCGGCGATGGAGAGCGCCACGCCGGCGCGGCCCTGCTTGGCCATCTGGTGCCCGTCGAGGCAGGTCACCACCGACGAGGCCTCGCCGGGGAGGTTCACCAGGATGGAGGTGGTCGAGCCGCCGTACTGCGCGCCGTAGAAGATGCCGGCCAGCATGATGAGCGCCGACACCGGCGGCAGCGTGTAGGTGATGGGCAGCAGCATGGCGATGGTGGGGACCGGCCCCAGCCCGGGGAGCACGCCGATGAGCGTCCCGAGGAGCACGCCGAGGAAGCACCACCCCAGGTTGCCGAGCGTCAGCGCGGTATGGAACCCGAGGGAGAGGTTGGCGACGAGCTCCACGGTCACCCCCCCAGGAACAGCGGCCAGATGGGCACGGGCATCTTCAGCCCGACGACGAAGACCAGCACGCAGCCCAGGGTGAGGATGGCGCCGAAGACCGTGACCTCGAGCCAGCGGAAGCCCGGCGCGGCCAGGCGGCTGATGATCACCAGCAGCATGCTGGCGACCACCAGCCCCGCCTTCGGGAGGGTGACGCCGTAGGCGACCACGGAGGCCAGCACCAGCAGCACCGGGCGAGGCTGGATCCGGGCGATGTGCGCCACCGGCTTGCGCGGCCGCATCGCCCGGAGCGAGCAGACGAGCCCGAGGAGCCCGAGGCAGCCGCCCAGGATCATGGGGAACATCCCCGGCCCCATGGACGCCGGGCTCCCCAGCGGGTAGCCGCGCCCCAGCACGATGGCCGCGAGCGCGAAGCCCATGCACATGACGCCCGACCAGAAGTCCTTGGCGTCGCGGATGGCGCCCAGCCGCCGGGCCCGCGGCTCGCCGGACGACGGGCCGGGCGTCGCCGAGCTCACTTGGCGAGCCCCGCCGCCCTGGCGTCCTCCATCGAGTCCTTGGCCTGCGCGGCCAGGAAGCCCGGGATCTGGTCGAGCGGGATGTCCACCTGCTCGAACCCGCCCTCGGTCATCCGCTTCACGTACTCCGGGTCCTTGTTGATGACCAGGAACATGTCGGAGATCTGCTTCCGGAGCGCCGCCGGAGTGGACTTGGGGACGGCGATGCCGCGGTACGCGCCGCCGCTCCAGTTGAGCCCCACCTCCTTGAAGGTGGGGACGTCCGGGTACATGGGGGCGCGCTTGTCGGAGGCGACGGCGAGGAGGCGGACCTTCTCCTTCTGCTGGATGGCGAGGGGGAGGTAGGTCATGGCGGCGGTGACGTGGCCGCCGAGCAGCGAGGCCACCAGGTCGCCGGTGCCCTTGAACGGCACGTAGGTGGTGTTCACCTTGGCGACGCGCTTGAACCGCTCGTGCGCCATGTGGTTGGCGGAGAAGTGGGCCGACCCGGCGAAGGTGACCTTGCCCGGGTTCTCCCGGGCCGCCTTGAGCAGGTCGGCGTAGGTCTTGTGCGGGCTGGTGGCCGGGACCACGATGGCGTCCGGCGTGAAGTGGAAGAAGTAGATGGGGGTGATGTCGTCGGTCTTGTAGGGGGTGCTGGCCTCGAGCGGCTGCAGGATGATGTGCGGCACGTTGGTCCCCATGATCGTGTAGCCGTCGCCCGCGTACCCGTTGAGCTGCGACCAGGCCAGGGCGCCGCCGGCGCCGGGCTTGTTGATGACGATCATGTCCTGGCCGTACTTGGCCTTGAAGAGCGGCGCCTGCAGGCGGGCGGCCACGTCCGACTCGCCGCCGGCGTTGAACGGGATGATGTACTGCACCGGCTTCTCCGGGTAGCCGGCGGCCGCCGGGCTCACCCACGCCAGCGCAGCGGCCAGCCCCAGCGCGATCCGAGCGAGATTTCCTGCCCTCATGGTGTGCCTCCCTTGCGGTCCGTGGCCCGCGGCGCGGGCGGATGGAAAAGCCTACTTCTTCGGGGACGGAAGCGCCTCCGCGATCGCCTTGCCGACCTCCTCGGTGCTCGCCGTGCCCCCCAGGTCGCGGGTGCGCGGCCCCTCCTTCACCACGGTCTCGATGGCGCGGAGGACGTCGGCGGCGGCCCGGGGGTGGCCCAGGTGCTCGAGCATCATGGCGCCCGACCAGATCTGGCCGATGGGGTTGGCGATGCGCTTGCCGGCGATGTCGGGCGCCGAGCCGTGCACCGGCTCGAACATGGAGGGGTGGGTCCGCTCCGGGTTGATGTTGGCCGAGGGGGCGATGCCGATGGTGCCGCACACCGCCGGGCCGAGATCCGAGAGGATGTCGCCGAAGAGGTTCGAGCCCACCACCACGTCGAACCAGTCGGGGTGCTGCACGAAGTGGGCGGTGAGGATGTCCACGTGGAACTTGTCCACCCGGACGTCGGGGTACTCCTTGGCCATGGCCTCGACGCGCTCGTCCCAGAACGGCATGGTGTGGACGATCCCGTTCGACTTGGTGGCCGAGGTGAGGTGCTTCTTGGGCCGCGCCCGGGCCAGCTCGAAGGCGTGGCGCAGGATCCGGTCCACGCCGCGCCGGGTGAAGACGTTCTGCTGGATGACCGTCTCCTGCTCGGTGCCCTCGAAGATGCGGCCGCCGATGGAGGAGTACTCGCCCTCGTTGTTCTCCCGCACCACCCAGAACTCGACGTCGCCCGGCTTGCGCCCGGCCAGCGGCGAGGCGATGCCCTCCATGAGCCTCACCGGCCGCAGGTTGACGTACTGCTCGAAGCGGCGGCGGATGGGGATGAGCAGCCCCCAGAGCGAGACGTGGTCGGGCACGCCCGGGTAGCCCACCGCGCCCAGGAAGATCGCCTCGTGGCTGCGGATCTGGTCGATGCCGTCCTCGGGCATCATCCGGCCCGTCCTGGCGTAGGTCTCGCAGCTCCACGGGAACTCGTCCCAGCGGAAGGCGATGTCGTGGCGGCGGCCCACCGCCTCCAGCACCCGCATGCCCTCGGGCACCACCTCCTTGCCGATGCCGTCGCCGGCGATGACCGCGATGCGATGGGTCTTCATGGAGGAGCCCTTTCCCGCCGGATGGCGAATGTCGCGGCAGCATGCCCCCGCGGGTCCCTTTCCTGCAAGGCAAGAGACGGTTAACCTCGTTGTTCCCTGGAGGAAAGAGCGAGGAGGCCGCGTGGCCGAGACCGACACGCCCATGGGGCTCTTCCAGCTGGTGGTGGGCAAGGGGAGCCTCTCCGCGGCCGCCCGCGAGCTGGGGATCTCCACCTCGGCGGTGAGCAAGCGGCTGGCCCGCCTGGAGCAGCACCTGGGGGTGCGCCTGCTCCACCGCACCACCCGGCGCCTGGCGCTCACCGACGAGGGCGAGGTCTACCTGCAGGGCGCCACCCGGATCCTGGCGGAGATCGGCGACCTGGAGCGGCGGGTGGGGAGCCGTCGGGCCACACCCCGCGGGCTGGTGCGGGTCAACTGCACCTTCGGCTTCGGGCGGCGCCACGTCGGGCCGGCGCTGCAGGAGTACCTGCGCCGCTTCCCCGAGGTGCAGGTCCAGCTCACCCTCTCCGACCGGCCGCTGAACCTGGTGGAGGAGGGGTACGACCTGGGCATCGTCTTCGGCAGCCCGGGCGACACGGCGCTGGCGGCGCGCAAGCTGGCCGACAACCACCGGGTGGTCTGCGGCTCGCCGGCCTACCTGCGCCGGCGCGGGCGGCCGCAGGCACCCCGCGACCTGGCCGATCACGACTGCCTGATCCTCCGCCAGGAGGACGCCGACTACGCGCTCTGGCGCCTCACCGGCGGCGGGCGCACCGAGACCGTCCGGGTGCGCGGGCCGCTGGCCTGCAACGACGGCGAGGTGGTCCGCGACTGGGCGCTGGCGGGGGGCGGCCTGATCCTGCGCTCCTGGTGGGACGTGGCCGACCTCGTCCGGCGCGGGAAGCTCGTCCCGGTGCTGGAGGGGTACCGGGCCCCGGAGGCCAACGTCTACGCCGTCTACCCCTTTCCCCGGAACCTGACGGCCAAGGTGCGCGCGCTGGTGGACTTCCTCGGCGGCTTCCTGGCGGAGCGCGCCACCTGGTCCGCGGGGCAGGCCGCCAGGCCCCGCCCCGGGCGGCGCGGCTGAGCGCCTCGCCTCAGCGGCCTGGCGGCGAGGCCAGGAAGGCGTCGAGCTCCCGGTTCACCGCCCCCGGGGCGTCGAGGTGCAGCCAGTGCGAGACGCCCGGCACCACCCTGCGCGGCAGCCCCAGCGCCGACGCGGCCAGCTCGGGCTCCGGCTTCTCGGCAACCTCCACCGCCGCCGCCGGGCCGCGGTAGGGGGCGAGGCGCGCGCGCCCGTCGCGCAGCCCGAGCATGGAGGAGAAGAGCGGACCGAACGCGGCGGGGGCCATGCGGTCGACGGAGGCGAGCACGCGCTCCCGCGTGGACGGGAGCGCCGGCGCCTGGAGGTCCGGGGCGAACTGGGCCCGCCGGCCCTCGGCCGTCGGCCCCGCGGCCAGGGCCTTCTCCACGTGGGGGCGGAGCTGCTCCGGCGCGTGGACGGAGAAGTCGCCCACCGCGTCGAGGTAGAGGAGGCCGGCGACCCGCTGCGGGTGGCGGCCGGCGTAGGTGGTTGCGACCCCGCCCGACATGCTGTGGGCCACCAGCACCATGCGCTCGAGCCCGAGGCCACGGCGCAGCGCCTCCAGGTCGTCGGCCAGCGCCTCCAGCGTGTAGACGCCGTCGCCGGCGGGGTCCGACTGCCCGTGGCCGCGCTGGTCGTAGGCCACGGCGCGGCGGCGGGCGCGCAGGTGGTCGAGCTGTGCTCGCCACACCTCCAGGTCGCCGCCCAGGCCGTGCAGGAAGACCACCGGCGGCCCGCCGGCGCCGCCGTCGGAGAAGCGCAGGCGGCCCGCGGTGCCGTCCACCCAGGCGATGCGCTCGCCCGCCGGGGAGGAGGCCGGCCGGGGCGCGGGGCCGGAGGCGCAGGCGACGAGGGCGAGGAGCGCGAGCGGCAGCGGGATCCGGGTCATGGCGCCCCATACCACGGAGCGTGGAAGCCGGCGCCGGGCCGGTGGGCCTGCACCCGGCGGGAGTGCTTCGCCCTGCTGGCGCGCGCACCCGGAGTGGCGCGAGGGCGCTATCCTCCCTGCATGCCCCGCCGCTTCCCCTTCGTCCAGCTCGATGTCTTCGCCGACAGGCCCCTCGCCGGGAATCCTCTCGCGGTCTTCACCGACGGCCGCGGGCTCTCCGGCGAGGAGATGCAGGCGCTCGCCCGGGAGATGAACCTCTCCGAGACCACCTTCGTGCTGCCGCGGGAGGCGGCGGTGGAGCGGGAGCGGGGCGTGCGGGTGCGCATCTTCTCGGTCGCGGAGGAGATGCCCTTCGCCGGCCACCCCACGCTGGGCACCGCCACCTGCCTGCGGGGCGCCAGCGGCGCGGCCGAGATCGCCCTCGAGCTCGGCGTGGGGCGAGTGCCGGTGCGGTTCGAGGACCGGACCGGGGAGCCGGCCTTCGGGGAGATGACCCAGATCGACCCCACCATGGGCCCGGTGTTCGACGGCGCCGCCGTGGCCGCGGCGCTCGCCCTCCCCGCGGAGGAGCTGGACCCCTCGCTCCCCGTCCAGCTGGTCTCCACCGGGCTCCCCTACCTCATCGTCCCCTTCCGCTCGCTGGCGGTCCTGCAACGGTTCCGGCTCGACCTGGCCCGGGCCGAGGCCTGGCTCGGCGCGCGCGGCGGTCGCCACTTCTTCCTGGTGGCGCGCGAGGTGGTGGATCCCGCCGCCCGGCTCCACGCGCGGATGATCTTCGAGGGCGGCGAGGACCCGGCCACCGGCTCCGCCTCGGGCTGCGCCGCCGCCTGGATGGTGGCCCACGGCGTTGCCCGGCCCGAGGAGCGCGTGCTCATCGAGCAAGGGCTGGAGGTCGGCCGGCCGAGCCGCATCTTCGTCCGCGCCTCCCGCACCGGCGAGCGGGTCCACGGCGTGCGCGTGGGCGGGCATGCGGTGGAGGTCCTTCGGGGCGAGGTGGTGCTGTAGCCTCGCGCCGGCTCGCCGGAGCCACGGGAACGAGGCCATGCTGGTCATCCCGGAGCTTTCTCCCTCCGACTTCGGCGAGCTGGCCCGAATCGATCTCTAGCGCCGGATCGCCTGCAGCGCGCCCAGTACCCGCTCGCGGGCCGCCATCGTGCCCGGCGACGCAGGCGGCGCCGCGCTCCCCGGCGGCGCGCGCCGCGGGAGCGAGAGCTCCACGAAGAGGGCGCGCAGGAGCGCCCGCGCGTTCTCGGCGGCGGCCAGCTTCTCCGGGGAGAGGGGCGGCGCGAAGGCCTCCTTCTCCAGCGCCGGGAAGCGCGCCAGCCAGGCGTCGAGCGCGGTCAGGTCGAGGTCGGCGCGCCGCAGCGCCACCTCCAGGGCCATGGCCAGCCGCTCGGGCTCACCAGCCGTGAACACCGGCGTCCCGGCTGCAGTCATCCGGCGGAGGGCGGCGTCGAGCAGGCGCGCCACGTCCCCGCGCTCGAAGCGCGGATCCCGGGCGAGGAACTTGAGGAGGTCGGCGCCGTGGGCCGCCGCGTGGACCCAGCCCACCCGCGGGTCGAAGCCCCGGAGGTCGCGCTCCTCTCGCAGGAACGCCAGCGCACCGTCGAGCAGCCGGCGGTAGGCCGGGCCGTCGAGCGCCGGGTCGACCCCCTCGACGGCCGCCAGGATGGAGAGGAGCAGGGCGGAGTAGGAGCGGCGCAGCACGCCGTCCGGAGCGCCCTCGGCGCGGCCCTCGTGCAGCCCCGCGGAGAGCTCGGCGACGAGCGCCCGCCGCTCTGCGGGCGCGAGGGCGCGCCTCCGGTAGGCGCAGGCGACGAAGACGCCGTAGGGGACCTCGTCGCGCCAGAAGGCGTCGGGCGAGCCCACGAACCCGGCCGCTTCCCGGGCGAGGCCGAAGGTGGTCTCTCCCGGGGGCACGGCGCAGTCCCGGGCGAGCGCCTCCCAGAAGGCGCGCCCGCGCGCCTCGCCGGTGGCCGGCGCGGCGGCGCTGGCCTGTGCGGAGAGGGCAAGTGCGGCGGCCGCCAGGGCGGCGGTCCATCGGGAAAAGGCGAGGGCGGCTCTCGTCATGGGGGGGCTCCTGGTGGCGTCCCGGAGAGGAGACACCGTTTCGCGCCCGCGGCGCCAGCCCGCCGGGCAGTTCCAGTGGCGGTTGGCTCACGGCCGGCCCGCGTGACCCGCCGTGACCTTCGCGCCCGACCCCGACCCCCTCAGTTCCTCCAGCCGTCGCTCAGCGTGCGCAGGAAGGCGACGATGTCCTCCTCCTGCGCCGGCGTCAGCCCCAGGTTGCCCATCTCCTCCTTGTTCACGTTTCGTGACATTTCGGGCGCGGGCCAGCAGGTGACCTTCTCGCCCTTGGAGCCGGGGGGACAGGCGGGGAGGGAGTCGCGGGTGTTGTAGAAGTGGACCACCTCGCGCAGGGACTTGAAGTAGCCGTTGTGGCCATAGGCCTTGGAGGGCTCGCCGGCGGGGGCCTTCTTCGAGCGGGGGCGCAGGTCCACGTTGCGCAGCGTGGGCACCTTGAACTTGCCCAGCTCCGGCTCGTGCACCGCCGCCGGCAGGCCGCGCTCCCGCAGCGCGCCGCCCAGCCCCTCGTCCACCCAGGCGGTGCCGGCCGGGTTGGCCTCGGCCTGGAAGGCGAACGGGTTGAGCGGGTTCCGCGGCATGCCCAGGTTGTCGTAGGTGAAGTCGGTGAAGAGCGGCGGCTCTCCCTTGGGCCCGGGGGTGGCCGGGTGGCACTCGGCGCACTTGCCCGCGCCGACGAAGAGCGCCAGACCCGAGGCCTCCCGGGGCGTGAGCTCGGCCTTGCCGGCCAGCACCGCGTCGTACTTGGAGCTGAAGGGGGAGAGCTCGGCGGAGCGCTCGTAGGCGGCGATGGAGCGGCCGATGCGCGCGTAGTCGGCCTGCGCGTCGCCGCTGCAGGCCTGCTTTCCCCAGGCGGCGCGGAAGGCGGGGCCGTAGCTCGCGGCGCAGACCCGCTTCACCAGCTCGGCGGCGTCGGGGAGGGCGTGCTCGAGCGGGTTGAGGAACGGGCCCTGGGCCTGCTCGGCCAGCGGGTCGCCCAGGGTGTCGCCGGTGGCCCTCCCGTCCCAGAACATGCCGCCGACCCATTGCTTCTCCTCGTCCAGGTGGAGCCTGGGGCTGGCGCCGGCGTAGGCGGCCGAGGGCGGCTTGCGGTTGCCGAAGCGGCCCGGGACCGAGCCCTCGTAGACGGCGCCGGTGGCGTTGACGGCGCTCGCGTCGCCGGTGGTGCCGAACGCGGGCGCGTGGCAGGAGGCGCAGCTCTGGTTGCGGTTGGCGGAGAGGTCCTCATCGAAGAAGAGCCGCTTGCCGAGCTTCTCCTGGGCGGAGAGCGCGCGGGGCGGAGCGGCAGCAGCCGTGGCGGGCAGGGAGAGGAGCGCGATCAGCGCCAGGGGCGCGGTCCAGGGCATCGGGGTCGACCTCCGTGGTCTGGGGACCACACGTCTAGCAAGCCGGCCGCTCCGGCGCCCGTGGCTTTTGTGCGACAAGCTGCAGCAGCCCGGCCTCGTTTCGTACCAAGCGTGCTGGCGGCCTGCGTTACCATGGCCGCGCGGGGGGAGCGCGGAGGGCGCCATGCACGTCCACACCTCGAGCCAGGGGCGCCTGTCCCTGGGCTTCGGTGGCTACACCTGCAACTGGGGCGTCCACATGTGCGGGCTGTACGACTCGGACGCCGAGCGCGACGACCTCGTCTACAGCTACCTGCACCAGGGCGACGTGGACGGGGAGAAGATCCGCTACTACCACGCCGACCCGACCCCGGACCGCTTCAAGCGCGAGTACGCGCGCCGCTTCCCGGCCGAGGCCAGCCACCCCGACGATCCGGGCCGCTTCACGCTCCTCTCCTCCGAGCAGCGCTGCTACCCCACCGGCCGGTTCGAGCCGCTCGCCCAGGACCCCAAGCTCCGCGCCTTCCGCGAGCAGGCGGCCGGCGGCCCCGGCATCCGCGGGGTCGGCGAGATGGACTGGGCGCTACAGGGCGTCCCCGGCACCGAGTACCTGCTCCCCTACGAGGCCCGGCTCAACAACCTCTTCGACGGTGTGCCGGCCCTGATGATCTGCATCTACGACCTGCGCAGGTTCTCCGGCTCCACCATCATGGGCGTGCTGCGCACCCACCGCTTCTCCATCAGCCGCGGGATGATCGTCGAGAACCCGTACTACGACCCGGAGAGGATCCTGGCCGAGAGCGGGCTGGGGTGGCCGCCGCTGCTGTGAGCAGGGCATGGATGCCCTCGGCCACGACCTCCTGCTGCTGATGCTCAACCTGTCCCGGATGCGGGACAGGGCGCAGATCCTCCGGCTCTTCGTGGAGGCCCTGGCGGCGGCGCGGCCGGAGCTGCGGGTGCGCCTGCTCGCCGAGGGCGAGGCCTGCCCGGAGGGGGGCGAGGAGGTGGAGATCGCCACCCCCGAGGCCCGCTTCGGCCGCCTGCTGCTGGAGGCGCCGCCCGGCCTGTTCTCGGAGCGCGACAGGGCCCGCTACCGCAACGCCACCCGGATGCTGGCGGTGGTGCTGGAGAACATCGCCCGCGCCGAGCGGCTCGCCACCGAGAACGCCCGGCTCGACGCCGCGGTGGAGGCGCGCACCGCCGAGCTGCGCCAGGCGCTGGCGGTGAGCGAGGACCTGTACCAGCTGGCGCCGTGCGCCTACCACTCCGTCGACGCCGCCGGCCTCATCGTCCGCGTCAACGACACCGAGCTGCGCTGGCTCGGCTACACCCGCGACGAGCTGGTGGGCAGGGTGCAGCTCGCCGACCTGATGGCGCCGGAGTGCCGGGAGAGCTTCCTGGCCGCCTTCCGCGCCGTCCGGGACCAGGGCTCGGTCGACAACGTCGAGCTCACGCTGATCCGCAAGGACGGGTCGCGCCTGCCGGTGCTGGGGAGCGCCACCGCGGTGCGCGACGCCGAGGGCAACTTCGTCATGAGCCGCAGCACCATGTACGACCTCTCCGAGCGGCGCCAGACCGAGCAGGTGCTGCGGGAGGCGCAGGAGCGGTCTCGCCAGGCCCTGAAGCTGGAGGCGCTCGGGCGCCTGGCCGGCGGCGTGGCCCACGACTTCAACAACCTGCTGACGGTGATCCTCTCCGCCGCCGAGTTCCTGCAGGAGGACCTCCCTCCCGGCGACCCGCGGCGCCAGGAAGCCGACGAGATCCTGGAGGCCGGGCGCCGGGCCGCCCGCCTCACCCAGCAGCTCCTGGCCTTCGGGCGCCGCCAGCCCTCGCGGCCGGTGCCGGTGGACCTGGGCGAGGTGGTGGCCGGCATGGAGAAGATGTTGCGGCGCCTCATCGGCGAGGACGTGGAGCTGGAGGTGGAGCGCATCCCGGGGCTGTGGCCGGTGCGCGCCGACCCGGGCCAGCTCGAGCAGGTGGTGCTCAACCTGGTGGTCAACGCCCGCGACGCCATGCCGGAGGGCGGGCGCATCCGCGTCGCCACCGGCAACGTGCCCCCGGGCGAGGGCGGTGCCGGGGAGCGGGTGCGGCTCGCGGTGCGCGACTGCGGCGTCGGGATGTCGGACGAGGTCCGGGCCCACCTCTTCGAGCCCTTCTTCACCACCAAGCTGGGGGGGCGGGGCACGGGGCTGGGGCTGGCCACGGTCTACGGGATCGTGAAGCAGGCGGGCGGGGACGTCCGCGTGGACAGCGCGCCGGGCGAGGGCACCTGCTTCGAGGTCCTCTTCCCCCGGGCCGAGACGGCAGCGGAGGAGGAGGAAGAGGAGGAGGCCCCGGCGGACGCGGCCGGGGCCGCCCCGGGGGGCGAGACCATCCTGCTGGTCGAGGACGAGCCGCGGGTGCGGTCCACCACCGCCCAGGTTCTGCGCCGCGCCGGCTACACGGTGCTGGAGGCGGTGGACGGGGAGGAGGCGCTGGAGGTGGCGGCGCGAGCGCCGCGCCTCGACCTGGTGGTGAGCGATCTGGTGATGCCGCGCCTGGGGGGAATCCCCATGGCGGTGCTGCTCCGCGCCCAGCGGGGCGACGTGCCCGTGCTCTTCCTCAGCGGCTACGCAGGTGAGGCGCGCCACTCGGAGGGGCTGGACGCGCAGGCGGTGGCGTTCCTGCAGAAGCCCTTCAGCGCCGCAGACCTGGCGCGCGCCGTGCGGGAGCGGCTGGCGGCGCGGCCCAGGGGCCCGGACGCTCCGGCGCCGCCGGCACCGCCGGATGCCAGCCCCAGGACCCGGCCGTCCTGAGGGGTCGGGGTCGAGGGTCGCTACCCCTCTCCCCTCCCCGCCACCACCAGCCCCACTCCCACCAGCCCCGCCCCCACCCACCCCAGCACGCCGAGCCGCTCCCCGAGCAGGAGCGTCCCCAGCCCCGCGGCGGTGAGCGGCTCGCCGAGCGTCAGGGTCACCGCAGTGGCCACGGGCAGGAAGCGCAGCCCCCACCCGTAGAGCGTGTAGGCGAGCCCGATGGTGAGGAGCCCCAGGTGCAGCGCCATCGCCAGCCCACGCCCGGTGGCCAGCCAGCCCAGCGGCTCCAGCCACAGGAGCGGCAGGAGCAGCACCGCGCCGGCGCCGAACATCCCGGCCATGGCCGCCGTCGAGTCGAGGCCGCGCTGGATGGCGTGCCGGGCCACCTCGACGTAGGCCACGTAGCCGGCCACCGCGGTGAGGACGAGGAGCAGGCCCAGCGGGTCGGCGGCGCTCTCGGCCGCGCCGCGCAGCGCCAGCAAGCTGGCCCCGGCCACGGTGACGGCCGTCCCCAGGAGCCAGGCGCGCGAGAGCCGCTGGCGGCGGCGCAGCAGGTGGACGACGCCGGCCATCACCGGCCCGCTGCCGATCCCCACCACCGTGCCCAGCGCCACGCCGGTGCGCCGCAACCCGGCGAACCAGCCCAGCTGGTACACGGCCACCGCCGCGCCGCCGAGGAGGAGCGCGCCGGCGTGCTCGCGCCAGCGGCCGCCACCCGCGGAGCGGCGCAGCCCGGCGATGGCGAGGAGAGCCGCCGCGCCGACGAGGAGCCGCACCGCGCCGATTCCGAGGGGCGTGGCGCCGGGTGGCCCGAGCGCCTGGGCGGTGCCGGTGGTCCCGAAGAGGGCCGCGGCCGAGAGGATGGCGGCCACGGGCGCCACGCGCCGCACGCCGGGTCCTGCCGTCACAGCCTGCTACCCGCCCATCTGGATGCGGCCCACCTCGCGGCGCAGCGCCTCGGCCTCGTCGCGGGAGAGCCGGTTGCGCGCCTCGAAGAGGGCGAAGGTGAGGAGCGCCTCCAGGGCCTCGAGGGCCCTGGCGCGGGCGGCCGCACCGGAGAGGCCGGAGGCCCGCGCGTTCTCCAGCACCCGCGCCACGTCCACCTCGCCCTGGGGGCCGAAGGTGACGCCGTCGAAGAGGGCGCGCCGCGAGGGCGGCACGCGGTCGAACCAGCTGTCGAGCTGGCGCCCGGCCTCGGAGGAGGCGCGCGCCGCGGCGGTGAAGACGGCGCGGAAGAGCTTCTTGTAGGCCTCGAAGGGCCCGCCGGGCCGGATGTCGCTGGAGCTGGTGCGCTTCGCCTCGGGGGCGGCGGCCTGCGCCGGTGCGGAGGCGCGGGGCGGCTCGGGCCAGGCGGGCTGCGGGGAGGCTGGCGGGGCGGCCATCGAAGGGACGGCCGGCAGCGCCGGGGAGTGCTCCGGGCCGGGCAGCGGGGTCACGCCGCGGGCCCGCTCGGCGGCGTCGGCCCGCTTCAGGCCGGCCAGGATGAGATCGCGGGAGCGCTCGGCCAGGCGCACGGCGCTCCTCTCGTCGAGCGGCTCCTCGCGGAAGAGGAACTCGCCGCCCGGGGCCTCGAAGGCCGAGAGGAAGATCTCCCGCACCTGCGCGCCGATGGCCTCGTAGAGCTGCCCGGCGGAGAGGATCTTCTCCTCCACCAGCACCTGGCCCAGCGGGCGCCCCGCGGCCACCAGCTTGCCGCAGCGCTCCACCACCGCCTCGTCCACCATGCCGGTGCGCACCAGCACCGGCCCGAGCCTGTCGCGCGGGTCGCTGGAGGAGGCGAAGACGACCTGACCGTCGCGGATCTGGATGGCCTTGCGGTGCCGGACGGCGCCGTCGGCCAGGGAGAGGTGGAGCACGCCGGTCTTGAGCGAGCCGCAGACGAGCTGCGCCACCTCGGCGAAGGAGGCCGCCGCCAGGCTGCCGGCGAACCAGGCGCCGGCGGCACCGGCGGGGGCCAGGAGCCCGAGCCCGGGCAGTGCCGACCACTCGACCTCGGCGCCGCGGAGCCCGGCACCGGCCAGCTCCGGCGCCGGGAGCGCGACCTCCCCGTCCTTGCCCGCGACCAGCTTGAGACGCACCGGGGATCTCCTGCCGGCTCAGCTGCGCCGGGTCTCCGCGTCCACCAGGGCGCGGGCCTTCTGGGCCACCGCCCCCAGGGGCACGAGCTCGACCTCCTTGCCGCGCCGCAGCTTCCACTCCGCCTTGCCCTCGGCGAGCCCCCTCTTCCCCACGGCGATGCGGATGGGGATGCCGAGCAGGTCGGCGTCCTTGAACTTCACGCCGGCGCGCTCGTCGCGGTCGTCGTAGAGCACCTCCAC
Source organism: Deltaproteobacteria bacterium (assembly GCA_016214955.1). GTDB lineage: Bacteria > Myxococcota > Myxococcia > Myxococcales > Anaeromyxobacteraceae > JACRMN01. Next base: position 67,292 of record JACRMN010000002.1, on the reverse strand, counting down.
GCCCGCGGCCGAGAGCTCCTTCACCACCTGCTCGGCGGCCTGGGCCAGGGCCGGCTCGGCGCCCAGGGTGAGCACCGTCGCCTGGAAGGGGGCGATGGAGAGCGGCCAGACGATGCCGTCCTGGTCGTGGTGCAGCTCGATGGCCGCGGCCATGATGCGCTCGACGCCGATGCCGTAGCTGCCCATGACGATGGGGGTCTCGGCGCCGTCGGCCTTGAGGACGCTGGCCTTCATCGACACCGAGTACTTGGTGCCGAGCTTGAAGATGTGGCCCACCTCCAGCGCCTTGAAGAGGTCGAGGGCAGCGCCGCAGCGCGGGCAGCCCTCGCCGGCGCGCACCGAGCGCAGGTCGGCGAGCTTGCCGTGCCGGAGGAGATCGCGGTCCACGTCCACGCCCTCGAGGTGGAAGTCGTCCTGGTTGGCACCGGTGACCATGCCGGCCGCGCCCCGGAGCGACTCGTCCACGAAGACCGGCGCCCCGGTGAAGCCGACCGCGCCCAGCGAGCCGGCGTCGGCGCCCAGCAGCGGGCGGATCTCCTCGGGGTGGGCCGGCCGCAGCATGGTGGCGCCGCAGGCGGTCTGGAGCTTGGCCTCGTTGAGGTCGTCGTCGCCACGCACCACCGCCACCACCGGCTTCTCGTCGGCGACGTAGATGAGCGACTTGAGCTGCATGGCGCCGGGGCGGCCGTGGGGCGGCTGGGCCAGGGCGTCGATGGTGCGCACGCCCGGCGTGGGGAAGCGGCGGGGGGCGTCGAGCCGCTCGCCGGAGCGCACCGGGGCCAGCGGCCCCTTGCTCCGGGCGGTCTCGGTGTTGGCGGCGTAGCTGCAGGCGGGGCAGGCTGCCACGTCGTCCTCGCCGGCGTCGGTGCGGACCATGAACTCCTGCGAGGCGCTGCCGCCCATGGCGCCGGAGTGGGCCTGCACGCCCACGAAGCGGAGGCCGCAGCGGGTGAAGACCTTCTCGTAGGCCACCCGCTGGTCCTCGTAGCTCTTGTCGAGGCCGGCCGCGTCCACGTCGAAGGAGTAGGCGTCCTTCATGGTGAACTGCCGCACGCGCAGCAGGCCCGACTTGGGCCGCGGCTCGTCGCGGAACTTGGTCTGGATCTGGTACCAGACCTGCGGAAGCTGCCGGTAGCTGCGCAGCTCGTCGCGGGCGATGGCGGTGAAGATCTCCTCGTGGGTCATGCCCAGGCAGTAGTCGCCGCCCTTGCGGTCCTTCAGCCGGAACATGTTGTCGCCCATCACCTCCCAGCGGCCGCTCTCCTTCCAGATCTCGGCCGGGTGGAGGGCGGGGAGGTAGAACTCCTGGGCGCCGATGGCGTCCATCTCCTCGCGGATGATCTGCTCCACCTTGGCGAGGGTGCGCTTGGCCAGCGGCAGGTAGTCGTAGATGCCGGCGCCGAGCTGGCGCACGAAGCCGGCGCGGACCAGGAGCCGGTGCGAGGCCACCTGGGCGTCGGCCGGGGCCTCCTTGAGCGTGGGGATGAAGAGCTGCGAGCGGCGGGCGGCGTTCATGGTGCGCGGGTTATACCGCAGCCTCCCCGGGGGGCGAGAGCCCCCGCCTCGCTTCGGGCGGCCCTGGCCCCGGCCGCGCCGCCGGAGTACAGAGGAGCCGTGCCCCGGTCCTGGCGTCCCGTGCTGGCCGTCCTGGGCGTCGCCCTGGCCCTCGGCGGCGCCGCCCACCTCTGGAGCACCGGCCTGCGCCTGCCCTCCGCCGCCGAGCGGATCGGCGGCGACGACCCCGAGCTGCGGCTCGGCCGCCAGCAGCTCCAGCACTTCTGCCTCGCCTGCCACACGCTGGATGGTTCACCCGAGGTGAACCCGCTGGCGCCCAAGGTGCGGGGCTGGACCCGGGATCAGGCCTACCGGAACGTGGCGCGGCTCGACGAGCTCTCCTCGGCCATGCTCGTGAACTTCAGCGGCACCGACGAGGAGCGCCGCGCCCTGGCGCTGGTGCTCGAGCGCCTGGGCAAGGAGCGGTAGCGTGCGGATCGCCCTGGCCTTCCACCTGGCGCTGGCCGCCGCCGCCGTCGCGGTCGCCTTCCTCGCCTGGGCCGCGGCAGCCGGCGCCGAGCGGGGCCAGGGCGGCCCCTTCGCGCGCCGAACCGGTTGGCTGGGGCTGCTCATCCTCGGTGAGATCATCGCCGGCTCCTGGGTGCTGGGCTTCGTGCCGCTGGCGCGCGGGCAGCGACTCTTCGGCGGCGACGGCCCGGGAACGGCAGCCCTGGTGCTGCTGCTCCTGGTGCTCGGGTCGGCCATGCGCCTCGCCTGGACGGCCCACCGGCGCCCACGGCCGCGGCGCGTCGCCGGCCTGCTGCTGGCCCACCTGGCGGCCGCCGGCCTGCTCATGGCGGTGGTGGTCCAGGTGCTCCGGCGGCCGATCGCCTGAGGCGGCTCCTCCGCCTCGGGCGGCCGCGGGGTCGCGGGAGGTCCCGGGCCTCAGCTCGCCTTCTTGGCGCGCTCCTCGGCGATGCGGGTGGCCTCTGCCACCACCGCGTCCTCCAGCTCCTCGGCCTTCATGCGCTTGACGATCTCGCCGTTCCGGAAGAGCAGCCCCACACCCTGGTGGCCGTAGGCCACCCCGACGTCGGCGGCCCGGGCCTCGCCCGGCCCGTTGACCTCGCAGCCCATCACCGCCACGTTGACCTCGCCCTTGAGGTGCGAGAGCCGCTGCTCCACCCGCTCGGCGATGGGGATCATGGCCACCGAGCAGCGGCCGCAGGTGGGGCAGGCGGTCAGGGTGGCGCCGCCGAACTTGAGCCCCATGGCCTTGAGGAGCATGCGGGCCACCCGCACCTCCTCCACCGGGTCGGCGGCCAGCGAGATGCGCACCGTGTCGCCGATGCCGCCGTCGAGCAGGATGCCGAGGCCGGCGGCGCTCTTCACCGCGCCCGCCAGCAGCGTCCCGGCCTCGGTGACGCCGAGGTGCAGCGGGTAGTCGAAGCGGGAGGAGAAGAGCCTGTTGGCCTGCACGGTCATGGCCACGTCGTGGGCCTTGAGCGAGACCTTGATCTCCCGGTAGTCCAGCTCCTCGAGGATGCGGATGTGGCGCTCGGCGCTCTCCACCATGCCCTCGGCGGTGGGCCAGCCGTGCTTCTGGACGATGTCCTCCTCCAGCGAGCCGGCGTTGACGCCGATGCGGATGGGCACCTTCCGCGCGCTGGCGGCCTTCACCACCTCGCGCACCCGGGCGGCGCTGCCGATGTTGCCGGGGTTGAGCCGGATGCAGGCCATGCCGGCGTCGAGGGCCTTGAGGGCCAGCCGGTAGTCGAAGTGGATGTCGGCCACCAGCGGCACCGGTGAGCCGCGGACGATGGTCGCCAGCGCCGCGGCCGCCTCGTCGTCGGGCACCGCCAGGCGGACGATGTCGGCGCCGGCCTCGGCCAGCGCCCTGATCTGCGCCAGCGTCCCCTGGACGTCGGGGGTCTGGGTGGTGGTCATCGACTGGACGCTGATGGGCGCGCCGCCTCCCACCGGCACCGGCCCGACCCGCAGCTGGCGGGTCTGGCGGCGCGGGGCGATGGCGGTGAGCGGCTGGTGGTCGTAGGCGCCCATGTGTTCTCCCGGAGGGTGCGCACGATCTAGCGGAACCCGGGGCCGCGCGCCAGGCGAGGCGGGGGCGGCGGGCCGGCTCACCCTCGCGGCCTCCGCCCGACCACGTAGGCCAGCCAGCCGGCCTGGCTCTCGGCGGAGCGGCGCGGCCGGTACGCCGGCTCGGCCCCCTCCGGCGTGGGATCCCAGAGCACCTCCACCGCGGTGAGGCCGGCCTCGGCCATGAGCTCGGTGATCTCCGGCAGGCTCCAGAGCCGCCAGTCGTAGGCGAAGGCGCGGTCCAGCCGGCGCCCGCCGGGCAGCCGGAAGTGGATGGCGCAGCGCAGCCGGTGGGTGATGGGGTCGAACGACACCTGCTCCCACTCGTAGAAGGCGCCGCCGCCGAGCGGCCGCTTCTCCCGCAGCGGCCGCAGCGCCTCCCAGCCGCCGAAGGCGTCGAGCACCAGCGCGCCGCCCGGCCGGAGCGCCCGCCGCGCCGAGGCGAGGTAGCCGCGGAGCGCCGCGCGGGTGGTGAAGACCTGCCAGGAGAAGTTGAGCGCCAGGATGGCGTCGAAGGGGCCCCGCGGCCCGCGCCGCACGTCGGCCTGCCGGAGCGCGAGCCGGCCGGCAGCCGCGCCCAGCGCCGGCAGCCGGTGTCGGCGGGCCCAGGCGAGCACGCCCGCGTCGAGGTCCACGGCCGCGGCGACCCGGCGCGGCCCGCGGCCCACCCAGGTGGCGGCCAGGAGCGCGGTGCCGCAGAAGTCCTCGCGCAGGGCCCGGGCAGGACGGCCGGCGCGCCGCAGCACCCGCTCCACCACGTCGAGCTCGGCGTCGGCGCTCTGCACCGCGTCCTCGTAGAGGCGGTGGCGGTCCACGCGCGGATGCTTCGCGCGCGGGCGCGGGGACGGGCTGGAGCGGCGGCGGTACGGGGCGGGCATGCGAGACGGGCCGCTGTCTTGCCACGGGTGAGGGCGGGGCTCAAGCCACCGCCCCTACCAGACCCGGCCGGCGACGACGGCGAGCGGCATCGTCAGCTCCATCTCGCCTCGCGCCTCGAGGCGGCGCAGCGCGCGCGTCTCCACCTCGCCCAGCGACCGCCCCACGGCGGGGTCCTCCAGACCGCGCTGGTGGGCCGACCAGGTGCGCAGGTAGTCGATGAGCTGGGCGACCGTCCAGCGGACGCGGATGGCCAGATCGGGAGCGGGAACCGGCTCGAAGGGAAACGCGAGGTCGTCGGCCCGGTACCCCTGCCACAGCATCCTGAGCTGCGGCGCCCAGTACGGCGCGACGAGCTCTCGAACCGGAGAGACCAGCTCCACCTCCAGTTCCGCCGGCCCCTCCAGCCACGCGTAACCCCAGGCGCAGAAGAAGGCCCCGGGCCGCGCCACCCTCTTCACCTCGGTCCAGAACCGCGGCAAGTCGAACCAGTGCAGCGCCTGGGCAACCGTGACCAGGTCGAAGGAGCCGGGGCCGAAGGAAGTGCACTCCGCCGGCTGCACCGAGTAGCGCACGTTGTGGAGCTCCGTGCCCCGCATGACCTGCTCGCGGCTGATGTCGGTCGCGTGGACGAGGTCGAAGTGGGGCGCCAGGTCCACTGCCGCCTGGCCGTTCCCCGTGGCGCAGTCCCAGGCTGCCCGGCGCTCGCTGGTGTGGTCGAGGAGCCAGTCGATGAGGGCCCGGGGGTAGCGAGGCCTCGCCAGCGCATAGGCAGCCGAGCCGCGTGCGAAGGTGTTCCCGGGTGGGGTCATTTGCCGGCTCTCGTTGGCTGGCCGGGGGATTGCCGAGGCCCACGGCGCGCCGCACACGGATGGAATAGAGCGCCCCGCACCAGCGGGCGCAAGGCCGAACGTGGCCGCAAGCTGACGAGCTGCAGGGCCCGGACCTCCGCGCCCCGAGGCGGGGTAAGGGCGTTCGGGAGATGCCCGCTGCTCCCATGAGCCGATGCAACGCCGGCGCCGCGCGTCGAAGGCAAGGACGCGAGGACGGCGCGCGGCGCGTTGCGTTGCACGGGGTCTGCGCACGGAACCGAGCGCAGTCCATGGACGTGAAGACCCGGCCCGCCGAGGGGCGCCGGAGGACCGAGGCCCGCTCCGGCCTCGGCCGCGACCCCAGCCCCGACCCCGACCTCGACCACGCTCTCGATTCCCGCGCCCCGCCTGGCCCCATGCGCACCGGCGAGGCGGGCGCTACCCTGCCTCGATGGCCGCACCGCCGCCCTCCCTCGACGACCTCGCGCTGCTCGTGGAGGTGGTGGCGCGCGGGGGCTTCGCGGGCGCGGGGGCGGCGCTCGGGGTCCGCAAGTCCACCGTCTCCCGGCGGCTCGCCGCCCTCGAGGAGCGGCTGGGCGTGAGGCTCCTGGAGCGGAGCGGGCGGGGGCACAGGCTCACCGAGGCGGGGCGCGGCTACCACGCCGAGGCCGCCCGGCTGGTGGCCGAGGCGCGCCGGCTCGACGAGCGCACCGGCGAGGCCCGCGGCACGCCGCAGGGCACGCTGCGCATCGCCACGCTGGCGCTCCTGGGCGAGCTCCTCACGCCGGTGCTGGCCGAGCTGCTGCTCCGGCACCCGCGCCTCTCGGTGGAGCTGGCCCTCGCCGAGCAGCACGTGGACCTGCTCGCCGGCGCGCACGACCTGGCGCTGCGCACCGGCCCCCTCCCCGACTCCGCGCTGGTGGCCCGCCGGCTCGGGACCCTGCGCACCGGCTGCTACGCCAGCCCCTCCTACCTCGCTCGCGCCGGCACGCCGCGCGCTCCGGGCGACCTCGCCGGCCACGAGGCGGTGCTCCTGGCCCCGCCCGGCTCCGACGAGGTCTGGTTCTTCGGCGAGGGCCGTTCCGCCCGCACCGTCCCGGTCTCGGGGCGGCTGCGGGTGGCGAGCCCGCGGGCCGCGCTGGCCGCGGCGCGCGCCGGCCTGGGCCTGGTGCGGCTGCCGGCGTCGCTGGCCGCCGACGACCTGCGCGCCGGCCTGCTGGTGCAGGTGCTCGCCGCCGACACCCCGCCCGGCCTCCCGGTGCTCGCGGTGCACGCCGGCGGGCGCCACGTGCCCGCCAAGGTGCGCGCGCTCCTCGACCTGCTTGCCGAGCGCGGCGCGGCGGTGCCCTGGGATCCGGCCCCGGCGCGCTGAGGGGTGCTCGCGGCGCAACGGCGCGTTCCCCCGAGGGCGCTCCTCCCGGCGCGCCCCGGCCGCTAGAGGTCTCCTCGAGCGGCGCTCCCGCCGCGCGCGAGGTGAGCCATGGAAATCCCGAAGGCCGTGCTGGAGGTGGACGATGCGAGCTTCGGCCGGGAGGTGGAGCAGTCGGCCGTCCCGGTGCTGGTGGACTTCACCGCCGAGTGGTGCGCGCCCTGCCGCGCGCTCGAGCCCACGCTCGAGGCCCTGGCGCGCGACCTGGCCGGCCGCGTGAAGGTGGTGCGGCTCGACGTGGGCGCGAGCCAGGTCACCTCGGAGCGCTTCGGGGTCCGGGCCATGCCCACGCTGCTGCTCTTCCGCGGCGGGAAGGTGGTGCGGCAGGCGGTGGGGGCGCTGCCGCGCGCTCACCTGGAGCGCATGATCGCCGAGGGCTCCGCCCCTGCCGCGGTGGGGGCGTAGACGGCGTCGGTGGAGGAGGGCGAGGCCTACCGCGACCTCGACCCTCCGCGGGTCCCCGCCCCCCAGGCCTCGTCCGGGGTTTGCGGTCACGGGTCGCTTTCGCCCCATTTCTGCCCGTGACGCGCGGCGGGGTTCGTGGAATCGATGGGCCCCCGCGCCGTAGGGAGCCCTCGATGCCCACACGCCTCGCCCTCTCCGCCCTCGCCGTCGCCCTCGCCCTGGCCGCCCCGGCCGCCCGCGGCGGCGAGGCGCGCCTGCTCCGCTTCCCCGACGTGAACGGGGACACCATCGCCTTCTCCCACGGCGGCGACCTGTGGACCGTGCCCGCCGGCGGAGGCCTGGCCCGGAGGCTCACCAGCGGCGAGGGGCTGGAGGTGTTCCCGCGCTTCTCGCCCGACGGCAGGTGGATCGCCTACACCGGCCACGACGACGGCTCCTCCGACGTCTACGTCATCCCCGCCACCGGGGGCGAGCCGCGCCGGCTCACCTGGTACCCGGCCCGCCAGAACAGCGACCGGATGGGCTTCGACAACGTGGTGCTGGGCTGGACGCCCGACGGCCGCATCCTCTTCCGCAGCCAGCGCGGCCCGCACGGCGGCTTCGAGGGCGAGCCCTGGACCGTGCGGCCCGAGGGCGGGCCGGTCGAGCGCCATCCCATGTACGACGTGGGCCACGTCTCCTTCGCGCCCGACGGGAAGCGGGCCGCTGTCACCCGCATCTTCCGCGACTTCCGCACCTGGAAGCGGTACCAGGGCGGCACCGCGCAGGACGTGTGGCTCTACGACCTGGCGAGCCACGAGGTGGAGCGCATCACCGACTGGCGCGGCACCGACACCCAGCCCATGTGGATCGGCGACGCCGTCTACTTCCTCTCCGATCGCGAGGGCTGGCGCCAGAACCTGTGGCGCCACGACGTCGCCAGCCGCACCACCACCCGGGTCACCGACTTCCGCGACTTCGACGTGAGGTGGCCCCACGCCGGGTCGGGCCGCATCGTCTTCGAGAACGGCGGCGAGCTCTGGCTCCTCGACCCCAGGGATGGCGCGCCGCGCCGGGTCCCGGTGACGCTCCCCGACGACGAGCGCTTCGCCCGCCGGCGCTGGGTCAAGGTGGAGGAGCGCATCACCGACGCCGCCCTCGGCCCCGACGGCAAGCGCGCCGTCTTCACCGCACGCGGCGAGGTCTTCACCGTGCCCGCCGAGCACGGCGACGTCCGCAACCTCACCCGCACCCAGGGCGTCCGGGAGAAGAACGCCACCTGGTCGCCCGACGGAAGGTGGATCGCCTACTTCTCCGACGCCACCGGCGAGGAGGAGCTCTACGTCACCCCCGCCGACGGGAAGGGCAAGCCCGTGAGGCTCACCTCCGGCCCGCCCTCCTGGCACTTCCCGCCCGTCTGGTCTCCCGACTCGAAGCGCCTCGCCTACGCCGACCGCGGCCTGCGCCTCTGGCAGGTGGCGCTCGCCGACCGCAAGCCGGTGCTGGTGACCAGGGCGGCGGTCCACGAGATCTCTGAGTACGCCTGGTCGCCCGACTCGCGCTGGCTCGCCTACGCCAGCGACGCCGAGACCGACAACTCCGTGGTCTACCTGCACTCGCTGGAGACCGGGCGCGCCACCGCGGTGACCTCCGAGGCCTTCGAGAGCTTCAACCCCGCCTTCGACCCCGAGGGCCGGTACCTGTACCTGCTCTCCAACCGCGACCTCGCGCCCACCCTCGGCCAGCTCGAGCGCTCCTACACCGTCAACCGCTCCACGCGCCCGCACGCCGTCACCCTGCGGGCCGACCTGCCCTCTCCCTTCGCGCCGCGGAGCGACGAGGTGCGGCCGGCGGAGGAGCGGGAGCGGGAGGAGAAGGAGAAGAAGCGGAAGGAGGAGGCGGCCAGGGCCGCCCCCAGGCCGGAGCCGCTCCGCGTCGACCTCGCCGGCATCGAGCAGCGCATCGTCCCGTTCCCGGTCCCACCCGCCAACCTGTTCGCCCTGCGCGCCGCCCGCGGCAAGCTCTACTGGCTCGCCTTTCCCACCGTCGAGCTCACCGCGCCCGGGACGCGGAAGGGAGCGCTCGAGGTGTTCGACCTCGAGAAGCGCAAGAGGACGGAGCTGCTCCCCTCGGTGGAGCACTACCAGCTCTCCGACGACGGCTCGCGCATCCTCTACAAGGCCGACAAGGCCTGGGTCGTCGCCGAGCCCAAGGAGGGCCTGAAGCCCGGCGAGGGGGCGCTCAAGCTCGACGGGCTGCGGATGGAGCTCGATCCCCGGGCCGAGTGGTCCCAGATCTTCGGCGAGACCTGGCGCGTCTTCCGCGACTTCTTCTACCTCACCGACATGGGCCGGGTGGACTGGCCGGCGGTGCGGCAGCGCTACCGGCCGCTCCTGGCCCACGTCACCCACCGCTACGACCTCACCTACCTGCTCGGCGAGATGGTGGCCGAGCTGGGCACCGGCCACACCTACGTGGGCGGCGGCGACCAGCCGCGCCCGGAGCGGGTGCCGGTGGGCACGCTCGGCGCCGACCTGGCGCTCGATCGTGCAGCGGGCCGCTGGCGCATCGCCCGCATCCTCCCCGGGCAGAGCTGGGTGGAAGGGCGGACCTCGCCGCTCGCGGCGCCGGGCGTGCGGGTGGCCGAGGGGGAGTACCTGCTGGCGGTCGACGGGCAGGAGCTCCGCGCCGGCGACGAGCCCAGCCGCCTGCTGGTGCAGACGCCCGGCCGGTCGGTGACGCTCACGGTGGGCCCCCGGCCGTCGGCCGAGGGAGCCCGCGAGGTGGTGGTGCAGCCGCTGCCCGACGAGTGGGAGCTTCGCTACTTCGACTGGGTGGAGGCCAACCGGCGCCGGGTGGAGAAGGCCACGCAGGGCCGGGTGGGCTACGTCCACATCCCCGACATGGCCGGTCGCGGCCTCACCGAGTTCGTCCGCCAGTACTACCCGCAGGTGCGCAAGCAGGGGATGGTGGTGGACGTGCGGGACAACGGCGGCGGCTTCGTCTCCCAGATGATCCTGGAGCGGCTGCGCCGGCGGGTGGTGGGGATGAGCGCCTGGCGCGAGGAGCGCGGCGGAACCTACCCCGCCGCGGCGCTCCACGGGCCGCTGGTGGCCCTCGCCGACCAGTTCTCCGGCTCCGACGGCGACATCTTCCCGCACTTCTTCCGGCTCTACGGACTGGGCCCGGTGATCGGGCAGCGGACCTGGGGCGGGGTGGTCGGCATCCGCAACCTGGCCTCGGAGATGGTGGACGGAGGCTACGCCTTCGTGCCCGAGTTCGGCATGTACGACACCCAGGGCCGCTGGCTGGTGGAGAACGAGGGCGTTCCGCCCGACATCGAGGTGGACAACCTGCCGAAGGACCGGGCCGCGGGGCGCGACCCGCAGCTCGAGCGGGCCATCGCCGAGGTGCTGAGGCGCATCGAGGCCGAGAGGCCCTCGCTGGCGCCGCCGCCGCCCTCGAAGGACCTGACGAGCCCGCCGGCGAGGTGAGCGGGGCGAGGAGACGACGAAGGGGCCGCTCTCGCGGCCCCTCCGGGGAACTGCGGTGGCCGGCGAGCCCTACTTCTTGGCCAGCTCCTTGTCGATGATGGTCTTGAACTCGGCGAAGGGCTGGGCGCCGGAGAGCATGATGCCGTTCACGAAGAAGGCGGGGGTGCCCTGCACGCCCACTTCGGCACCGGCCTTCTTGTTCTTCTCGACTAGGGCGGCCTTGTCACCCGACTCCAGGCACTTCTCGAACTTCACCGCGTCGAGGCCCACGCCCTTGGCGTGGTCCTTGAGGTCGCTGACCTTGAGCTTCTGCTGGTTGGCGAAGAGCTTCTCGTGCATCTCCCAGTACTTCCCCTGGTCGCCGGCGCAGTGGGCAGCCTCGGCAGCCTTCTGGGCGTTGGGGTGGAAGGGGAGCGGGAAGTCCCGGTACACGAGCCGGATCTTGCCCTCGTACTCCTTCATCACCTGCTTCACCGTCTCCTCGGCCTTCACGCAGTAGGGGCACTCGAAGTCGGAGAACTCGACGATGGTGATGGGCGCCTTCTCGGAGCCGCGGGACGGGCCCTCGGCGGCCACGGTCACCCGCGGCGGGGTGAGCAGCACCTCCAGCTTGGCCTCGGCGCGCAGCTTTTCGAGGAAGTCGGACTGCGCCTTCCGCTGGGCGTTCTGGGTCAGGTACTGCGTCACCTGGTCCTTGATCTGGTCGAAGGGCGGCAGCGGCTGCTTGCCCTTCTGCTCCTCGTAGAAGGCCTTGAGCTCGGCGTCCGTCGGGCTCTTCACCTTGTCGGCGACCTCGCGCTTGAAGAGCGCCTCGGCGGTGAGGTTCTCGGCCTTGGCCTTCTGCTCCACCAGCTTGCGCATCACGATCTGCTCGAGCGCCTGCTTCTTCGTCTCGTAGATGGCGGCCTCGAGCTCGCCGGCGGTCACCACGCCCCCGTTGAAGCGGGCGACCGGTGCGCCTGCGTCGCCCTCCGGCGTGCGGGCCTGGGTTGCGGTGGGCGACTGGCAGGCGGCGGCCAGCGCGACGAGGGCGGCGGTGAGGAGGCGAGGCATGGGGCTCCCGGATTCGTTGGCTTGGGCGCGCCGGAACGGCGCGAGCGGCGGATTCTCGTCGGAACCCTCCGGGAGGTCAATGCATTCCCCCCTCCCCCCCGACCCCTTCCGCTAGGATGAGGGCGGACCCCGGAGGATCGAGCCATGGCGAGCGACACCTGGGACCCCGATCAGTACCAGCGCTTCCGCGACGAGCGCAGCCAGCCCTTCCTCGACCTCCTGGCGCTGGTGAAGCCACGGGCGGGGATGCGGGCGCTGGACCTGGGCTGCGGCACCGGCGAGCTCACCCGGCTGGCCCACGAGCGGCTCGGGGCCGCCGAGACGCTGGGCATCGACAGCTCCGAGGCCATGCTCCGGCGCGCCGCCCAGGTGGAGGGCGGCGGGTTGCGCTTCGAGAAGGGCGACCTGGCGGCGGCCGGCGGCCACTGGGACCTGGTGCTCTCCAACGCCGCGCTCCACTGGCTGCCCGACCATGCGCGGCTGGTGCCGCGGCTCGGCGGGCTGCTCCGGCCCGGTGGCCAGCTCGCCGTCCAGGTGCCCGACAACCACGACCACCCCTCGCACCGCGTGGCCCGCGAGACCGGCGAGGAGGAGCCCTTCCGCAGCGCGCTGGGCGGCTGGCGCAAGGAGCGGACGGTGCTGGCCCCCGAGGCCTACGCCGAGCTGCTCTTCGCCGCAGGGCTCCGCGACCTGCATGTGTCACTCCGGGTGTACGCGCACGTGCTGGCTGGACCGGCCGAGGTGGTGGAGTGGGTGAAGGGCACGCTGCTCAACGACTGGAAGGAGCGGCTTCCCGCCGCCCTCTACGAGCCCTACCTGGCCCGCTATCGCCAGCGCCTGCTGGCGGAGCTTCCCGACACCCACCCGTTCCTGTTCACCTTCCGTCGCGTGCTCTTCGCCGGGACCCGCCCCGCGTGACCTGACCCGGACGGCGAGTCGACGGCAGACTTTTCTGCGCCCGGGGCGCGCGCATCCGGTCGCACCCCTCGTGGCTAGCGAGAAGCGGTGGGTTCCCTGCACAGGTGGACGGTGTTCCTCGCGGCTGCCATGCTCGGCCGACGCGAGGGCCTCCCCCACACCCTCGCCCAGAGGGATCGCCATGACCGTGCTCTCGCTCTACCTCGCGCTGGCCACCTGGCTCTTCGCCTCCGCCTGGCTGCTGCCCCACTCCATCCCCACCGCCTGGAACAGCCTGGTCTCGGCGCTGCTCATCGCCACGGTGGCGCTGGTCTCGTTCGCCGTGCCGGGCAAGCCGGGCCTGCGCTTCGGCAACGCGCTGATGGCGGTGTGGCTGCTCATCGCCGCGCTGCTCATGCCCCACGTCTCGCTGGGCACCATGGCCCACGACGTGGTCGTGGCCATGCTGCTCTCGTCGCTGGTCATCTTCACCAGCGGCCGCTGGCGCCGGATCGTCCCGGTGGACGACGTGCCAGCGGGCCGCTGAGCCGCGCGGCGGCGGTCACGGGCCCGGCGCCGTGAAGGTGCCGGGCACGACGACGAACTGCCCGTCGAAGTTGGTGACGAAGACCTGGTAGACGCCCGGGTTCACCTTGGGGATGGCCACCACGATCTCGGTGGCCGTCTTCGAGGTGATGGTGGCGATGGTGCCGCCGAAGGACACCTGCAGCCCGGCGCGCGGGCCGGTGGTGTCGGCCGTGAAGTCGCTCCCGAAGATGGTGAGCGGGTCGCCGCGGCGGCCGGTGTCGGGCGTGAGGCCTGTGGCCGAGGGCGGGTTCCCGTAGTGGAAGCCGGGGACCGTGGCCGTCTGGCCGTCGGCGGCGGTGACCACCAGGTCGACGAAGCCGTCGGCGGTGGGGCCGAGGGGGCTCGCCGGCGCGAAGACGCTGATGGTGCCGGTGAGGGCGTCGAAGGTGAGGCCGGTGGCGAGCGCGCCCCCGAAGGTCACCGAGGCGGCGTTCACCAGGCCGGTGCCGGCCATGGTCACCTTGACGCCGCCCGCCTGCGGGGAACCACGGACGTTGAGGGCCGTCACCACCGGCGGCGGGGCCACGTAGGTGTAGGCGCCCGCCAGGGTGGAGGCCTGGTGGTCGGGGTTCACCACGGTGACGTCCACCACCCCGGCGGCGTGGATGTTGGTGACCACCTGGATGGTGGTGGCGGTGATGGCGCCGACGAAGGCCTCCGCGCCGCCGAAGCTCACGGTGGAGCCGGTGACGAAGTTCTGGCCGGTGACCGTCACCGCGGTGTTGCCGTTGACGGATCCCGAGGCCGGCGAGACCGAGAGCAGCACCGGCGCCGGCAGGCCCGCCGGCGGGGCCACGTAGGCGTAGCCGCCCGCCACCGTGGCCGACTGGCCGTCGCCGTTCTCGACCCGCACGTCCACCGCGCCCGCGGCGTGCGGCGGGGTGAGCACGGTGAGGGAGGTGGCCGACGCGGCGGTGATGGTGGCCGAGGCGCCGCCGAACGAGACCAGCGGGTTGGCGAAGTCCCGGCCGCTGATGACCACGTTGTCGCCGCCGAAGGTGCTGCCGGAGGCCGGCGCGATCGAGTTGACGGTGGGCGGCGCCGCCGGCGGGGCGGTGTAGGTGAAGGCGCCGGCCAGCGTGGCCGACTGGCCGTCGGGGTTGACGGCGGTGACGTCCACCGCGCCGGCCGGGTGGGCCGGCGACACCACCGTGACCGCGCCGGCCGCGGAGGAGGTGACGGTGGCGGCCACGCCGCCGAAGGTGACCGCCACCGCCGGGTCGAGGTCGGCGCCGGTGAGCAGCACGGTGGTGCCGCCGCCGGTGGGGCCGGTGGCGGGGGAGAGGGTGGCCAGGGTCGGCGCCGGGACCGGGGGCGGCGGGGCCAGGTAGGTGAAGCCCGAGACCATGGTGTCCGAGGCGCCGCCGGGGTTGGCCACGGCGACGTCGGCCGGGCCGGCCGCGCCGGCGGGCGTGGTGATGCCGATGGCGGTGGCCGTCACCGAGGTCACGGTGGCGGCGGCGCCGCCGACGGTGACGCTGGCGCCGGCCTGGAAGCCGCTGCCGCCCAGGGTGACGGGCGTGCCGCCGGCGGTGGTTCCCGACGCGGGAGAGATGGTGAGGAGCACCGGCGGAGGAGGCGGCGGCGCGGCGTAGGTGAAGGCGGCCGCCAGCAGCGAGGACTGGCCGTCGGGGTTCTGGACCGCCACGTCCACCGCCCCCTGGGCGTGGGCCGGCGCGGTCACGGTGAGTGCCGTGGCGGTGGCGGCGGTCACCGTGGCCAGGGTCCCGCCGAAGGTGACGGCGGCGCCGGTGGCGAAGCCGGTCCCGCCGAGGATCACCTCGGTGCCGCCGGCGGTGGTGCCCGAGGAAGGCGCCACCGAGGCCAGCGACGGCGGCGGGGGCGGCGCCACGAAGGTGAACCCGCCGGTCAGCAGCGCGGCCTGGCCGTCGGGGTTCTGGACCCGCACGTCGGCAGGGCCGGCGGCGCCGGCCGGGGTGGTGATGGCGATGGCGGAGGCCGAGAGGCCGGTGACGGCGGCCGCGGCGCCGCCCACGGTCACGGCGGCGCCGGCCTGGAAGCCGCTGCCGGCCAGGGTGACGGCGGTGCCCCCGGCGGTGGTGCCCGAGGAAGGGGTGACCGAGGCGAGCGACGGCGGCGGCGGCGGCGCGACGTAGGTGAAGCCGCCGGCCAGCAGCGCGGTCTGCCCGTCGGGGTTTGCGAGGAGGACGTCGGCCGGGCCGGCGGCGTGGGCCGGGGTGGTGACCAGGGCGGTGGTGGCGGTGACCGCACCCACGGCGGCCGGGGTGCCGCCGATGCGGACGCCGAGGCCGGCGGTGAACCCGGTGCCGGAGAGCAGCACGGAGGTGCCGCCGGCGGTGGTGCCGGAGGCGGGGGTCGCCGCGGTCAGCACGGGGGGCGGGTCACGGTAAGTGAAGGCGGCGGGGAGCGAGGCCGACTGGCCGTCGGGGTTCCGCAGCGCCACCGTCACCGGGCCGGCGGCATGGGCCGGGGCGGAGACCGAGGCCGAGGTGTCGGTCACCGCGCCCACCAGGGCCGGGACGCCGCCGAAGGTGACGGTGAGCCCCTGCTGGAAGCCGCTGCCGGCGAGGAGCACGGCGGTGCCGCCGGACACCGGGCCGGCCGCGGGCGAGAGCCCGGCGAGGGCGGGGGGCGGGGCGACGTAGGCGTAGCCGGCCGCCAGGAGGGTGGCCTGGCCGTCGGGGTTCCGCACCGAGACGTCCACCGCTCCGGCCGCGTGGGCCGGCGCGGTGACCGAGAGGGAGCCGGCGGCGACCGCGCCCACCAGGGCCGGCGCGCCGCCGAAGGCGACGGTGGCCCCCTGCTGGAAGCCGCTGCCGGTGAGGAGCACGGCGTTGCCGCCCGCCGAGGGGCCCGAGGCCGGGGAGATGCCGGCGATGGCCGGCGGCGGGGGCGGCGGCGCCAGGTAGGCGTAGGCGGCCGGGAGGGTGGTGGCGCGGCCGTCGGGGTTGGTGACGGTGACGTCCACCGCGCCGGCGGCGTGGGCCGGAGCGGTGACGGCGATGGCGGTGGCGCCGAGGCTCACCACCGGTGCGGGCAGGCCGCCGAAGGTCACCGAGGCGCCGGGCTGGAAGCCGGCGCCGGAGAGGGCGATGGCGGTGCCGCCGGCATCCGGGCCGCTGGCGGGGACCAGGCCGGCGAGCACCGGCGGCGGCAGGAAGGTGAAGCCGGGCGCCAGCCGGGCCTGCTGGCCGTCGGGGTTCCGGACCACCACCTCGGCCGGGCCGGCGAGCTGCGCCGGGGTGACGACCGAGATGCTGGTGGAGGTGACCGTGCCCACGGCACCCGCGATGCCGCCGAAGGTGACGGTGGCGCCAGCCTGGAAGTCGCTGCCGGTGAGGAGCACCGCGGTGCCGCCGCTGTCGGGACCCTCGACCGGGGCCAGCGAGGCGAGCGAGGGGGGCGGCGGCGGGGCCAGGTAGGCGAAGGCGGCGGCGAGGGAGGCGGTGCGTCCGTCGGGCAGCGACACCACCACGTCGGCCGGGCCGGCGGCGTGGGCCGGCGCGGTGGCCTCGATGCGGGTGGCGGTGATCGCGCCCACGGCAGCGGCGGAGCCGCCGACCGAGACCTGGGCGCCGGCCTCGAAGCCGGTGCCGGTGAGCACCAGCGCCGTGCCGCCGGCGGTGGGGCCGGAGGAGGGCGAGACCACGTCGAGGGCCAGGGTCGGACTGGGCGGCGGGGGCGCGACGTAGGTGAAGGCGCCGGCGAGGGAGGCCGAGAGTCCGTCGGGGTTCTGGACCGCGACGGCGACCGCGCCGGCGGCGTGGGCCGGGGCCACCGCGGCGATGGCGGTGGCGGTGAGGCCGCTCACCACGGCCGGCAGGCCGTCGAAGGTGACGGTGGCGCCAGCCTGGAAGTCGGCGCCGGCGAGCACCACCGCGGTACCGCCCAGCGTGCTGCCGCTCGCGGGCGCGAGGCCGGAGAGCGTGGGCGGAGGAGGAGGCGCCACGTACAGGTAGGCGCCGGCCCGGACCGCCTCGCGGCCGTCGGGGTTCACCACCGCCACGTCCACGGCGCCCGCGGCGTGGGCCGGGGCGGTGGCCGAGATGGTGGTGGAGGTGACGGAGCCCACCAGGGCCGCGCTGCCGCCGATGCGGACCGCGGCGCCCTGCTGGAAGCCGGTGCCGGTGAGGAGCAGGGCGGTGCCGCCGGCGGTGGGGCCGGAGGCGGGAGCGACGTCGGCGAGGACCGGCGCGGGCAGGTACGCGTAGGCGGCCGGCAGCGCGGCCGACTGGCCGTCGGCGTTGCGGACCACCACGTCCACGGTCCCGGCGGCGTGGGCCGGGGCCACGGCGGTGAGCGAGAAGCCACTCGCCGCGGTGACGGCGGCGGGCAGGCCGCCGAAGGTGACCGTGGCCCCTGCGGAGAAGCCGGTGCCGGAGAGGCTCACGCTGGTGCCGCCGGCGTCGGGGCCGGAGGCCGGGGCGATGGCCAGGAGGCGCGGCGGCGGCAGGTAGGTGAAGGCGGCGGGGCGGACCGAGGCCTGGCCGTCGGGGTTCTGCACCGCCACGTCCACGGGGCCGGCGGCGTGGGCCGGGGCCACGGCGGTGATCGAGGTGGTGGAGGAGGCGGTGACGGCTGCGGGCACGCCGCCGAAGGCGACCGTGGCGCCGGCAGCGAAGCCGGTGCCAGTGAGGATCACGCCGGTGCCGCCGGCGGTGGGGCCGGAGCCGGGCGTCACGGCGGCGATCGCCGGCGGCGCCAGGTACTGGAAGGCGCCGGCGAGCGTGGCCGACTGGCCGTCGGGGTTCTGCACCGCCACGTCCACCGCGCCGGCGGCGTGGGCCGGAGCGACGGCGGTGAGGGCGGTGGAGGTGATGGAGGTCACCGGGGCGGACGAGCCGCCCACGATGACGGTGGCGCCTGCCTGGAAGCCGCTGCCGGAGAGGGACACCACCGTGCCGCCGGCGCTGGGGCCCGAGGCAGGGGCGATGCCGGAGAGGATCGGCGGGGGGAGCGGCGCCGCCTGGTAGGCGTAGGCGGCGGCGAGGGTGGCCGACTGCCCGTCGGGGTTGCGGACCGAGACGTCGACGGCGCCCGGCGCGTGGGCCGGGGCCACCGCCACGATGCGGCTGGCGGTGAGGTCGAGGACCTGGGCCGGATCGGCGCCGAAGGTGACGGTGGCGCCGGGGGCGAAGTCGGCGCCGTCGAGGGTGACGGCGTTGCCGCCCGTCTCCAGGCCCGACGGCGGCGCCACGGCCGCGAGGCGCGGCGCCGGCGGCGGCGGCGCCACGTAGCGGTAGGCGCCGGGCAGGGACGAGCCCTGGCCGTCGGGGTTCTGCACGGCCACGTCAACGGTCCCGGCGGCGTGCGGCGGGGCCACCACCTGGAGCGAGGTGGCGCTCCCGCCGGTGACCGTGGCAGGCGAGCCGCCCAGGGTGACGGAGGCGCCGGCGGCGAAGCCCTGGCCGGAGAGGGTCAGCGCGGTGCCACCCGCCTCGGGGCCGCTCGACGGCGAGACGGCGGTGAGCGCCGGGGGCTCGACGGGCGGCGGCGGCGGGGGAGGAGGCGGCGGCTGCGGATCCAGGTAGCGGAGCGCCGCGGGGAGGACGCTGCGCTGCCCGTCGGGGTTCTGCACCGCCACGTCGACGAGACCCGGGGCCTGCGCCGGGGCCACCGCCACCAGCTCCCGGGAGGAGAGCCAGAGGGTCGAGCCGGCCGCGGCCTCGGCGCCGAAGGTGATGCGGGCCGCAGGATCGAAGTGCTCCCCGTGGAGCATCACCGCACCGCCCGCGGGCGGCACCTGCCCGGGCTCGAGCCAGCGCAGCACCGGCGGATCGTCGAAGCGGAAGGCGGACGGGGCGCGGGCGCCGCGGCCGTCGCGGTGGTCCCGCACCTCCACGTCGACCGGACCGGGGCCGTGGGGTGGCGCCACCGCCCGGACCCGCTCGCCGCTCTCCACCCGCACCTCCAGGGCCTCGGCGGTGCCGAAGGTCACGGAGATGCCGGAGACGAAGCCCTTGCCCTCGATCGTCACCTCGGTGGGCGCGGTGGCGGAGCCGCTCTGGGGCCTCACCGAGGTGATGGCGATGGGCTCGCCGATGGCCGGCCTGGCCGTGTTGCCGCCGCCCGAGCAGGCGGCGAACGCGGCGCAGAGCAGTGCTGCGATGGGAAGCGGGGTCTTGTTCACGGTGGTCGCCCTCACGACTCGCCCTCCGGCGGTCGACGGAAGGCACACCGGTCGTCGCGGGAGCGTGACAGCTCAGGCGGGGGGTCAGCGTTCGGTACCGCGCCACCCCCGCGATCGCGTCCCGCGGCGCCGGGACGCGCCCGGGGCGCCCGGGCGCGGCGTGGGACAGGCGGGCCAGGGCAATCGGCGCGGCTGGTATGCGAAGCCCATGGACGTTCCCGTTGCGGCTCCGCACGTTCCTCTCACTGGGAGCCACGCCGTGGGTAGCGGCAAGCGGCCCCCCGCGAGAAGAAGAGATGAGCACCTCCCTCGCCATCGCCCTCCCCGCCGCTGTCGCCCCGTCGCGCTCCGCCGATGCCGAGGCGCGCCGCGCCCAGGCCGCGCGCCTCTACCGGGACTACGGACCGCTGGTGTATCGCCGCTGCCTGCGGCTGCTCCGCAACCCCACCGCCGCCGGCGACGCCACCCAGGAGGTCTTCGTGCGGCTGGTGGAGCGGCTCCCCGCCCTGGCCGAGCGCGACAGCCTGGCGCCCTGGCTGCTGCGGACCGCACGCAACCACTGCCTGAACCAGCTCCGCGGCGCGCGCCGCCACCCCGAGGCCGACATCGCATCGGCGGACGAGCCGGCGGCGCCCGAGACCGGCGGCTCCCTCGAGGGCGCGCTGGCCCGCAGCGTGCTCTCCCGCTTCGACGCCACCACCCAGGCCATCGCCCTGGGCATCCTGGTGGACGGCATGCGCCAGGAGGAGCTCTCGGCCGAGCTCGGGCTGTCGCGCCGCACCGTGGCGCGCAAGCTCGACCGCTTCCTCCTGCGGGCCCGCCGCTACCTCACGCTGGCCGCCGGCTCGCTGCGGCCCTAGGCACGCTCCGCACGCCGCTCCGCCGGACGCGCCGGCTGCGCGGCTTGCGGCCCACCAGGGAACGCAGGGCCCGGTCCTCCGCGCCCCGAGGCGGGGTAAGGGCGTTCGGGCGATGCCCGCCGCCCCCATGAGCCGATGCAACGCCGGCGCCGCGCGTTGAAGGCTGGATGTGGCGGGACGGCGCGCGGCGCGTTGCGTTGCACGGGGTCTGCGGACGGCGCCCGGTCGCAGTACGGCGCCCGTAGAGACCCGGCCCGCCGAGGGGCGCGGAGGACCGGGCCCGGCCGGAGACCCGGCCCGCCGAGGGGCGTCGGAGGACCGAGGCCCGGCAGCCCGGCCTCAGTGCGCCGCCGCAGCGCGCTCGCTGACCGCCCCGGCCTCGTCGGCGACGGCGTGCAGGAGCGGCTGGCGCGGCGCCAGCAGCTGCTCCAGGAAGAACGCCGCCATGTCGGTGCGGCTCCCCAGGCCCGCCTTGCGGTAGATGGCGTAAGCCTGGTTGCGGACCGTGTGCTCGGAGGTGTCGCGGGCCTCGGCCACCTCCTTGTAGGAGAGGCCGCGCAGCACGTGCACCGCCACCTCGCGCTCGGCCGTGGTGAGCTTCCAGCGGGTGAAGTGCAGATCCACCATGGTGCGCACGCCGCTGGCCATGGCCTCGACCTCGGCGCCGAGCCTGTGCAGGTCGGCGCGCGAGCGCTCGACCGTGTCGTGCAGGTCGCGGGCCCGGCAGAGGGCCCGGTGGAGCTGGCGGCCCGTGCCCCAGACGCCGGCCAGGCACAGCAGCAGGGCCAGCGACTCGATCACCAGGTGGATGGTGGGCACGCCGTCGGCGATGTCGGCCACCAGGTCGGCGGCCACGAAGATGGCGAGCGCTCCCGCCAGCGCCACCGGCCAGAGCAGCGCCGGCGAGCCGTCCGGCTCCGCCGCGCGGAGGTAGCGCCAGGCTCCGAGGATCCCGGTCCGCCGCTCCGCCTGCTCCAGCCCGTCGTCCTGCCCGCCTGCGATCGCTCCCGGCGCGTCGGCTCTCATGCCTCGCCCGACACCGCCCGCGCCCGCCGCGTGCCAGGCCCCGAGGGGCCTCCCGCGAGCAGGTGACGCAAGCGAAATTTCAGCGGTGCGAGCGGGGTTTCAGCGGGCCAGCGCCGCGTTGGCGAGGTCGGTCACGAACATGTGGCCCGGGGCGTGGGTGATGCAGAACGGGAGCCCGCTCGCCAGCGCCGCCGCCTGCGGGGTCACCCCGCAGGCCCAGAAGACCGGGATCTCGCCCGGCCGGATCTCGACCGGGTCGCCCCAGTCGGGCCGGGAGAGGTCGGCGATGCCCAGCGCCGCCGGCTCGCCCACGTGGACCGGCGCGCCGTGGACCCGCTCGAAGCGCCCGGTGACCTGGACCGCCAGCGGCACCAGCGCCGCCGGGATGGGGCGCATGCTCACCACCAGCGGCCCGCGGAAGCGGCCCGCCGGGGCGGTGGCCACGCTCGTCCGGTACATGGGCACGTTGCTGCAGGCCTCCACGTGGCGCAGCGGGACGCCCGCCTCCGCCAGCGCCTCCTCGAAGCTGAAGCTGCAGCCGATGAGGAAGGAGACCAGGTCGTCGCGCCAGAGCGCGACGACGTCGGCGCGCTCCTCGGCGAGCCGGCCGTCGCGGTAGACGCGGTAGCCCGGCAGGTCGGTGCGCAGGTCGGCGCCCGGGGCGCTCTGCGGCTCCACCTTGCCGGCCTCCACCACCTCGATCACCGGGCAGGGCCTGGGGTTGCGCTGGCAGAAGAGGAGAAAGTCGAAGGCCGCCTCGGCCGGCACCACCATCAGGTTGGCCTGGACGAAGCCGTCGCACTGGCCGGCGGTGGTGCGGCGGAAGGCGTCCTGGCGGCAGGCCTGGCGCAGCGCGGCGGGGGCGGAGAGGGCGTCGCTCACCGGGAACCTCCTCGAGGGCTACATGCCCAGGTAGGCCTGGCGCACCAGGTCGCTCTGGAGAAGCTCGGCTGCCGTGCCCTCGGCCACCACCCGGCCGGTCTGGATGACCGTGGCCCGGTGGGCGATGGAGAGCGCCCGCTTCACGTTCTGCTCCACCAGCAGGATCGAGACCCCGCGGGCGTTGATCTGCTGGATGGTCTCGAAGATCTTGGCCACCAGCATGGGGGCGATGCCCCAGCTCGGCTCGTCGAGGAGCAGCAGCCGCGGCCGCGACATGAGCCCGCGGGCGATGGCCACCATCTGCTGCTCACCTCCGGAGAGGGTGCCGGCGAGCTGGGTGCGCCGCTGCTCCAGGATGGGGAAGATCTCCACCACCTGGGCCATGGTCTCGGCCACCTCGGCGGCGTCGCGGCGGGTGAAGGCGCCGAGCTGCAGGTTGCGCTCCACCGTGAGCCGGGGGAAGAGGTGGCGCCCCTCGGGGACCAGCGAGAGGCCCAGCGGCACGCGGGCGTGGGCCGGCAGGCCGTGGATGGGCCTGCCGTCGAGCTCGATGGCGCCGCGGGCGATGCGGTTGAGGCCGGCCACGGCCCGCAGCAGCGTGGACTTGCCGGCGCCGTTGGCCCCCACCACCGCGTGGATGGCGCCGCTCTCCAGCGTGAGCCCGACGTCGTGCACCGCCGGGACGCGGCCGTAGGAGACGGCGATCTCACGGACCCGGAGCACGGTACTCCTCCCCCAGGTAGGCGGCGATCACCGCCGCGTCGCTGGCCACCGCGGCGGGCGGGCCGTCGGCGATGACCCGGCCGCGCTCCAGCACCACCACCCTGTCGGCGATGGGCATGATGCCCTCCATCACGTGCTCCACCACCACGCAGGCGATGCCCCGGTCGCGGATGCGCTTCACCATCTCCACCGCCTCGTGCACCTCCGAGGAGGTGAGGCCGGCCATTACCTCGTCGAGGAGCAGGAGCCTGGGCTCGATGGCCAGCGCCCGGGTCACCTCCAGCCGCTTCTGCTCCGCCACGGTGAGCTGCCCGGCGGGGTCGCCGGCCCGACCCGAGAGGCCGGTGAAGGCCAGGGCCTCGTCGGCCTTGCGGCGCGCCACCGGCACCGCGCGGTGGCGCAGCAGCGCCGCCACCATCACGTTCTCGCGCACCGTCATCGACTTGAAGATGCGGACGATCTGGAAGGTGCGGGCCACGCCCAGTGCCGCCACCCGCTCCGGCGGCAGGCCGGCGATGGAGCGCCCCTCCAGGAGGATGTCGCCGGAGGTGGGGGCGAAGAAGCCGGCCAGCGAGTTGAAGACCGTCGTCTTGCCGGCGCCGTTGGGGCCCAGGAGCCCGACGATCTCCCCGGCCGAGAGCGAGAAGGAGACGTCCTCGTTGGCGGTCAGGCCGCCGAAGCGCTTGGTGAGGCCGCGGACCTCGAGCAGGAGCGGGCTCACGCGGCCTCCTTGGCGGGCGCCTCGGCCGGCGCGGCCCGGGCCGGGCCCCGGCGCGAGGCGAAGAGGCCGAGGATGCCGGCGGGCTGGAACACGGCGATGACCACGATGAGCCCGCCGTAGACCACCAGGTCGGTGCCGCGGCCGGTGCCGCCGAAGGCCACGCGGCTCGCCTCCTCGATGGCGGTGAGCACCACCGCCCCCACCACCGGGCCGGCCAGCGTGCCCACGCCGCCCATGATGGCGGCCAGCGCCATCTTGATGGAGAGCGAGGTGGAGAGGGTGGAGCCCGGGTCGATGAAGAGCTCCTTCTGCGCGTAGAGGGTGCCGCCCATGGCCGCCAGGGCGCTGGAGATCACCATGGCGGTCTGCTTGTAGCGGGTGAGGGAGACGCCCAGGCTGCGGGCGGCGTCGGGCTCGTCCTTGATGGCCCGCAGGTAGTAGCCGGTTCGGCTCCGGGCCACCGCCCAGTTCACCAGCAGCGAGAAGGCCAGGAGCCCGAGGGCGATGTAGTAGTAGGGCAGCTTGGAGCGGTTGAAGACGAAGCCCCAGAACCCCTTCTCCTGCAGCGGCAGGTAGAAGCCCACCGCCCCGCCCAGGAACTCCCAGCCGTTGACCACCGCCTGGACGATCTCGCCCACGGCGATGGTGGCCATGGCGAAGTAGTGGCCCTTGAGGCGGAAGCAGGGCCAGCCCACCAGCAGGGAGAGGCCGGCCGAGACGCCGGCCCCGGCCACCATGCCCAGCCAGGGGGAGAGGCCGAGCTTGATGGAGAGGAGCGTGGAGACGTAGGCGCCGGCGCCGAAGAAGGCGGCGTGGCCCAGCGAGACCTGGCCGGCGTAGCCGCCGAGGATGTTCCAGGCCACCCCCATCTGCGCGGTCATCAGCATGAGGATGGCGGTGTTCTGCCAGGTGGGCCGGGCGGCGACGAGCGGGAAGAGGAGGGCCACCAGCGCGGCGGCCAGCCAGACGAGCTTGGCTCGCCGGCTCATCACGCCTTCCCCAGCAGCCCCTGCGGGCGGAGCCACACCACCAGCAGGTAGAGCGAGAGCACCAGCACCATCTTGTAGGCCGGGTCCCAGAGGAAGCCGCCCACCACCTCCACCACGCCCACCAGGATGCCGGCCCAGAAGGCGCCGGCCACGCTGCCGAAGCCGCCCAGGGCCACCAGCACGAAGGCCACCAGGATGAAGGTGGAGCCCACCTCCGGGAAGATGGGGTAGTAGGTCGAGAGCAGCGCCCCGGCCACGCCGGCGCAGGCAGCGCCCAGCCCCCAGGCCAGCGCGAACATCTTCTGGGCGTCGATGCCCATGAGCGCGGCCGCCTCCTTGTCGGCGGCGGTGGCCTCCAGCGCCGCGCCCAGGCGCGTCGAGCGCAGGAACCACCAGACCGCCGCGGTGGTGAGCACCGCGCCCAGCGCCGCCACCACCTGGGGCAGGCCGAACTGCAGGCCGGCGAAGGCCACCTTGCCGGCCACCACGCTCTCTCCCACCGAGCGGAAGTCGGGCTTCCACAGGTACTGGGCCAGCCCGCGGAAGAGGATCATCAGGCCGAAGGTGGCGAAGATCTGCGAGAGCATGGGCGCATCGGTGATGCGCCGGATGATGAGCCGGTAGAGGGCCGCGCCCAGCGCGAAGAGCAGCAGCGCCGTCAGCGGCAGGGTGAAGAGCGGATCGAGCTTCCAGAGGGCGAAGCCCCAGAAGGCCGCGTACATCCCCAGCATCAGGAACTCGCCGTGGGCGAAGTTGACGATGTCCATGACGCCGAAGATCAGGGTGAGGCCCACCGCCACGAGAGCGTAGACGAGCCCGATGAGGATGCCGGAGAGCAGCGTCTGCAGGAGCAGCTGGGCGGTCATCGATCCGCTTCCTCGCCGGCGCCGCCCGCCCCGCGCCTCGGCGCGGGGGCGGACGGGCGCGGGGCGCCTAGCGCTTGTCCCAGGACGGGAAGGGCCAGATCACGTCCTTGCCGGCCAGGTCGAACGGCCACACCGTGACCTTCTGGCCGCCCTGCACCTGGATGATGATGCCGGCGCCCTTGCGGTTCTGGCCGGTCTCGTCGAACTGGATGCCGCCCCAGGGCATGATGAGCTGGTCGGCCGGGATGTTGGTCTCGCGCAGCGCCTTCTGGATGTCCTCGGGCTTCGTGGAGCCGGCGCGGTTGATGGCCTCGGCCAGCGCGAAGATGGCGGTGAAGGCCCGGGCCGAGTTGCCGTTGAAGTCCACCTGGTGGCGGGCCCGGAGCAGCTCGTTGGCCTTGGCGATGACCGGCTTGCGGGCGGCGAGGTCCAGCGCCCAGACCTCGCGGGAGATGACGAAGTCGCCGTCCTTGCCCATGGTCTTCAGGAACTCGGAGTCGTTGAAGCCGGCGTTGTTGGCCACCAGCGCCGTGGGGACGAAGCCCAGCTCCTTGTAGGTCTTCATCGAGAGGATGGCGTCGCCCAGGTAGGAGGACTGCATGACGATGTCGGGCCGGGCGGCCTTGAGCTTCTGCACCTCGCTGGTGAGCTGGGTGCTCTTGGGCGGGTAGAGGACTTTCTCCACGATCTCGTAGCCGCCCTCCTTGGCGTACTTCTCCTGGAGCTTGGCGGCGCCGGTGCCGAACTCGGTGTTCTCGGCCAGGATGGCGATGCGGCGCGGCTTCAGGCCCTTCTTCTTCTCCAGGTCCCTGAGGAACTCGAAGGCGTTCTGCACGAAGAGCTCGTCGTGCGGGGTGGTGCGGAAGAACCACTTGAAGCCGCGCTGGGTGAGCTGCGGGGAAGAGGACTCGCCGTTGAGGAAGGGGACCCCGTAGCGCTCGGCGGTCTGGCTGGCGGTGGTGGTGACGCTGGAGAAGTAGCAGCCGGAGAGGGCCGCCACCTTCTCCTGGGTGATGAGCCGCTCGGCCTCGGTGGCGCCCACCTGCGGGCTGCCCTGGTGGTCGGCGAAGACCAGCTTCAGCTTGGCTCCCTTGAGCTTCGGCAGGCCGCCGGCGCCGGCCAGCGGCAAGTTCAGGCTCCTGTCGGTGCCGTTGATGAGGTCGGCGGCGAGCTGGGCGGCGTTCTTGAGCTCGAGGCCGGTGGAGGCGGCGGCGCCGGTCAGCGGGTAGATGACGCCGATCTTGATCTCCTCCTGGGCGGCGGCGGGCAGGCACAGGCCGAGCGCCACCAGGGCGGCGGCCAGGTACGTCGGGCGGCGGGACGGGTTCATGGGCGCGCGTTCCTCCTCTGCGAGACGGGGAT
The DNA here is from genome assembly GCA_016214955.1 of Deltaproteobacteria bacterium. GTDB lineage: Bacteria > Myxococcota > Myxococcia > Myxococcales > Anaeromyxobacteraceae > JACRMN01. The sequence goes on along the minus strand of JACRMN010000002.1, from coordinate 40,627 downwards.
GGCAGGACGATAGCGAGTCCGCTTTTGCAATGTCAACACGACGTCGATAAAATGACGACATCATGCCGGCACGTCGCTCTCGTGGGGCCCCTCCTCCGCCCGCCCCCCGCCTTCGGGGCGGTCCGGCGGGCCACCCGCTGTTCGTGACCTCGGCCCACCTGGCCGCCTCCTACCCCGAGCTCTCGGCCATGGAGTCGGGGATGATCGTCGCCTGGCACGCCTTCGAGCGCTGGATGCTGCGCTGCATGGCCGCCGCCAACGCCGACAAGCGCGACCTGGCCCCCATCGACGTCCTGGTGCTCCACCACGTGCACCACCGCGGCGTCGCCAAGCGCACCGCCGACGTCTGCTTCGTCCTCAACGTCGAGGACACCCACGTGGTCTCCTACTCGCTGAAGAAGCTCTCGGCCGCCGGGCTGGTGCGCGGCGAGAAGCGCGGCAAGGAGGTCTACTTCTCCACCACCGCCGCCGGCCGCGACCTGTGCGAGCGCTACAAGAAGGTGCGCGACGCCTGCCTGGTGCCGGCCTTCGGCAAGGGGCCGGAGGAGGCGGCGCGGCTGGCCGGCATCGCCCAGTTCCTCAGGGCCCAGGCCGGCGCCTACGACCAGGCCTCGCGGGCCGCCACCGTGAGCCTGGGCGAGGTGACGCCCGGGGACGGGCGGGAGTAGGCGTGGCCGCACCGGCGCCGCGGATCCTGCCCCAGGGCGAGTGCGGCCTGGTGGTCGAGCTCGGCGAGGCCATCGGCGACGCCGTCAACGCCCGCGTCCACGCCCTGGCTCGCGCCGTGCGCGAGGAGCTCGGCGACCGGGTGGAGGAGGTGGTGCCCGGCTACCGGGCGCTGCTGGTGATCCACGACCCCCTGCGCACGCCGCGCGCCGGGCTGGTGAGGCGGCTCCGGGCCCTGGCGGCCCGCGTCCCGGAGCAGGAGGCGCCGCCGCCGCCGCGGGTGGTGCGCGTCCCGGTCCGCTACGGCGGGGCGCCGGGGCCGGATCTCGAGGAGGCGGCCCGGCTCTGCGGCCTCTCCGCCGGGGAGCTGGTGGCCCGGCACACCGCGCCCGTCTACCGCGTCCACATGCTCGGCTTCACCCCCGGCTTCCCCTACCTGGGCGGCCTCGACCCTCGCATCGCCGTGCCGCGCCTCGCGGCGCCCCGCACCCGCATCCCGGCCGGCAGCGTGGCCATCGGCGGCGAGCAGACCGGCATCTACCCGGTGGAGAGCCCGGGCGGCTGGCGCATCCTGGGCCGCACCCCGCTCCGCCTCTTCGACCCCTCCCCCGGCGCCGCCCACCCGTTCCTGCTGGCGGCCGGTGACGGGCTGCGCTTCGTGCCGGTGGACGACGCCGCCTACGCCGAGGTGGAGCGGGCCGTGGCCGCCGGCGCCTTCGAGCCGGAGCAGGAGCGGCCGGCGCGGGGAGGCGCGCGGTGATCGCCCTCGAGAAGGCCGGGCCGCTCTGCACCGTGCAGGACCTGGGGCGGCCGGGCCACCGCGCCTCGGGGATGCCGCTGGCCGGCGCCATGGACCGGCTGGCCCTCGCCGGCGCCAACCTGCTGGTGGGCAACCCGCCCGGCGCCGCCGGGGTCGAGCTCTCGCTGGTGGGCGGCACCTGGCGCTTCGAGGAGGAGACCCTGGCGGCGCTCTGCGGCGCCGACATGGCGGCCACCCTCGAAGGCGAGCCGCTGGCGCCCTGGTGCTCCTTCCGCGCCCCGCGGGGCGCCTCGCTGGTGCTGGGCCACGCCCGCAGCGGCGTGCGCGCCTACCTGGCGGTGCGCGGCGGCATCGACGTGCCGGCCGTGCTGGGCAGCCGCTCCACCTACACCCGGGCCCGCGTCGGCGGCCTCGAGGGCCGGGCGCTCCGCGGCGGCGACAGGCTGCCGGTGGGCGCAGCCCGAGGCCGGGCCCCGGCGCCGCGCCGCTGGCCCGGAGCGCCGCCGCCCTGCGGCGGCCCCATCGCGCTCCGCGCCATCCCCGGCCCACAGGAGGACCGGTTCACCGCCGAGGGGATCGCCACCTTCTTCTCGGAGAGCTACCGGGTGGGCCCGGCCAACGACCGCATGGGCTACCGGCTCCTCGGGCCGCCGGTGGCCCACCTGAACGGCGCCGACATCATCACCGACGCGCTCCTGCCCGGCGCGGTCCAGGTCCCCGGCAGCGGCGAGCCCATCGTGCTCATGGCCGACGCCCAGACCACCGGCGGCTACGCCCGCATCGCCACCGTCATCGGCCCCGACCTGCGGCTCCTCGCCCAGGCGCGCCCCGGCGACGAGGTGCGCTTCCGGCCGGTGGACCAGGCGGCGGCGGTCGGAGCGCTGCGCCAGGAGCGGCGGCTGCTGGCGTCGCTGGCGCGGCCCGCCCGCGGGCCCTAGGAGGAGAGCATGCGCATCGACCTCAACTGCGACATGGGCGAGGGGGCCGGCTTCGACGAGGAGATCATGCCGCTGGTCTCCTCGGCCAACGTGGCCTGCGGCTGGCACGCCGGCGACGCCACCTCGCTGCGCCGGACGCTGCGGCTGGCGAGGGCGCACGGCGTGGCGGTGGGGGCCCACCCCTCCTACCCCGACCGCGAGAACTTCGGCCGCACCGCCATGGCCCGCGCGCCGGAGCAGGTGCGCGACGACGTGGTCTACCAGGTGGCGGCGCTCCAGGGGCTGTGCCGCGCCGAGGGGGTGGCGCTGCGCCACGTGAAGCCGCACGGCGCGCTCTACAACGCCGCGGCGCTCGACCGCGCGCTGGCCGGCGCCATCTGCGAGGCGGTGCGCTCCCTCGACCCGGCGCTCACGGTGGTGTGCCTGGCCGGGTCGCCGATGGCGGCGGTGGTGCGGGCGGCCGGCCTCGGCTGCGCCGAGGAGGCCTTCGCCGACAGGGCCTACACCGCGGCCGGCACGCTCGTGCCCCGCACCCGGCCGGGCGCGGTCATCGAGGACGCCGCCGAGGTTGCGGAGCGGGTGGCGCGGCTGGCGCGCGAGGGGCGCATCGCCTCCATCGAGGGCGCGCCGGTGGCGGTGCGGGCCGACACCCTCTGCGTCCACGGCGACACGCCGGGCGCGGTGGCGCTCCTGCGGGCCATCCGCGCGCGCCTCCGGGCCGAGGGCGTCGAGGTGCGGACGCCGTAGCGCCGCGGGCCGGCGGCCGAATCCACCGAGCGTGCCCCTTGAACCGATGGCGCCCGGGAGGCGAGAGTGTGCCCCCATGAAGTTCCTCGGCATCGGCATCGCGGTCATGGTCTCGATGATGGTCCTCACCCCCATGCTGCTGGCGCGCATCGCCTCGCGCCGGCGGCCGCGCCTGGGGCGCGTGGGCGGTGCGGTGACGCTGCGGATGCCGCGCGGCCACTGGGCGGTGCTGGGCACGCTGGCGGCAGTGCCGTGCGCCGCCTTCAGCGCCCTGGCCTTCCTCACCGAGTGGCGGCCGGGCGCGGAGTCGAGCGGCCTGGTGCTGGGCACGCTCATGGGGTTGCTGGGGATCGCCGGCGCCGGCACCCTCTACCTCTTCGAGATCCGGGGCCGGCTGGTGCTCGACGACGTCGGCCTCACCCGCATCGGGCCGCTGGGGCAGGTGAGGGCCGCCTGGGGCGACGTCCGCAAGGTCACCTTCAACCCGGTGAACAACTGGTTCTTCCTCACCCTCGCCAGCGGCCACCGCGTCTACGTGACCGAGGGGCTCGAGGGGATCGCCGACTTCGCCGAGCTGGCGCTGGCCCACCTGCCGCGCCCGGTGCTGGAGGCCAGCCCGGAGGCGGCCGAGGAGCTGCGCGACCTGGAGAAGACCTACCGATAGGCCGGCTCGTCGAGCAGCCCGCGCAGGCGCCGCACCAGCGCGGCGGCGGCGAAGGGCTTGGGCAGGAAGGCCGAGCCGTGCTGCAGCTCCTCCTGCAGCGCCACCCCCGGCTCGGTGTAGCCGGAGACGAAGAGGACGCGCAGGCCCGGGTGGATGGCGCGCATCCGCACCGCCAGCTCGTCGCCCCGCAGGCGCGGCATCACCACGTCGGTCACCAGGGCGCTGATCCGCTCCGCCTTCCCGGCGGCCGCCAGCGCCTCCTCGCCGTCGCCCGCCTCCAGCACCCGGTAGCCGGCGGCCGCCAGCACCTTCACCGTCAGCTTCCGCACCAGCCGCTCGTCCTCCACCACCAGCACCGTCTCGGTGCCCCTGGGCGCCTCGGCCGCCGCCTCCGGGCGGCGCGCCGGCAGCTCGGCCTCCACGCGCGGCAGCAGCACCTTGACCACCGTCCCCACCCCGGGCTCGCTGTAGATCCAGACGTGGCCGCCGGCCTGGGTGACGATCCCGTAGACGGTGGAGAGCCCCAGGCCGGTGCCCTTGCCCGCCGGCCTGGTGGTGAAGAAGGGCTCGAAGAGGTGGGCCTTCACCTCGGGCGTCATGCCGCTGCCGGTGTCGGAGACGGTGAGCAGCACCCAGCGGCCCGGCTCGAGCCCGGGGTGGGCCGCCACCGCCTCCTCGTCCAGCTCCACGCCAGAGGTCTCGAGCACCAGCTTGCCGCCGCGGGGCATGGCGTCGCGGGCGTTCACCGCCAGGTTGACGATCACCTGCTCCATCTGGCCGGGATCGACGCGCACCCGCGCGCCCGGGCCCCCGCGGGTGGCGAGCTCGACGTCCTCGCCCAGGAGCCGCCGCAGCATCCGCTCCAGCCCGGCCACCACCTCCCACAGGTCCACCAGGGTGGGCTGCACCACCTGCTTGCGGCTGAAGGTGAGCAGCTGGCGGGTGAGGGTCGAGGCCCGGAAGGCGGCCTCGTGGATGTCCTTGGCCTCCTCCCGGAGCGGGTCGCGCTCGGCCAGGGCGGAGAGCAGCGCGTCGGAGCCGCTGAGGATGGCGGTGAGCAGGTTGTTGAAGTCGTGGGCGATGCCCCCCGCCAGGCGCCCCACCGCCTCCAGCTTCTGCGCCTGGCGCAGCTGGTCCTCCAGCCTGCGCCGCTCGGTGGCGTCCTCGATGCCGGCGATGGCGCCCTCGAGGCGGCCGGCGGCGTCGTGGATGGGGGCCGCCCGCACCGTGAGCAGCAGCCGCTTGCCGTCGGGCCGGATGAAGGCGGTGTTGGCCAGCGCCGGCTTCCCGGTGCGCATGGCGCGGCTGATGGCCAGCTTCTCCGGCGGCACCGGGTGGCCCTCCCAGTCGGTGAGGCACCACTCCGGCGCGTCGTAGCCGCGGTCCTCCAGGGCGCTGCGCTGCAACCCGAGGAGCTGCTGGGCGGCGGTGTTGGCGTAGTCGAAGCGCCCGTCGCTGCGGACCCGCATCATGCCCACCGGGCTGGCCTCGAGGATGGCCTGCACCCGGTCGCGCTCGGCCTGCAGCGCGTGCTCCACCCGCTTGCGCTCGGTGACGTCGCGGGCCGCGGCGAACACCCCCTGCAGCTCGCCGGCCTCGTTGCGGTAGGTGGAGGCGTTGTAGAGCACGTCGGCGGTGCCGCCGGAGCAGTGGCGGATGGTGAGGGCGTAGTCCGTGACCCGCCCCTCCTGCAGCACCCGGCGGTAGCCCTCCCGGGCCCGCTCCGGCTCGGTGAAGTAGTCGGCGAAGTCGGTGCCGACGAGCTCCTCGCGCCGCCGGCCGGTGGCCTCCTCGGTGGCCCGGTTGACGTCGGTGATCTTGCCCTCGGGGCTGATGGTCACCAGCGGGTCGAGGCTGGCCTCGATGAGGCTGCGGACGTAGTGGGAGGCGGTGCGCAGCTCCTCGGCGCGCGCCCGCGCCCCGGCGGCCTCGCGGGCCGCCAGGCCGGCGCGCCACAGCTGCACCAGCACCCGGGCCAGGGCCGCCTGGAATGCCATCACCTGCCGGGCGCGCTCCTCGCTCACCCGGGGGATCCGGGCCAGCGCCGCCAGGTAGGCCTCGCGGTCGAAGCCGTGGCGCGCCGCCCGCGCCTCGAAGCCCTCGACGTCGAGGGGCTCCCCTTCCAGCAGGAACTGGCCGGTGAAGACGTTGGCCAGGTGCTGCCCGTCGACCACCAGCGGCGTGGCCATGTCGTAGAGCCCGTTCTTGCAGCGGTAGAGCGCGGAGTGGCCCTGGTTCAGGTTGGTGGAGAGGTAGACGTCGCTCTCGGTGCAGTAGCGGCAGGTCTCGGGGTGGACCCGGTGGAAGCGGGTGCAGAGCTCCTGCCAGCCGGAGGCCGCCAGCACCTTGCCGTCCACGGCGATGATGGCGTTGGCCAGGCCGGTGAGCGCCTGGAGGTGCTCCATCAGCTCCTGCACGCGCGTGGCGGCCCAGGGCGAGTCGCCCTCCGCGGCCGGCGGCCCGGCGGCGACCCCGTGCGGCGGGGCTCCGGCTGGCTCCTCTGCTGGCTTCATCCGGCTCTCGGCGCGCGGCGCGGCGGCCGCCATGGGACAAGTAGGCACCTCCCGCGCGGCGGGAGCCGTGTGGCACAGCGCCGCGACCGGGGAGGCGCCGCGGACCCGGCGCGGAGCTAGTGGAAAGCCGACAGGGCGAAGAACGCCTTGATCTTGTCGTTGGTCTCGCGCAGCCGCGCCGACAGCGTCCGGCAGAAGGCCCAGAGCAGGTCGTGCGCCAGCTCCCGGTCCACGAAGAGGAGCTGCTCCAGCTCGTCGCGCCGGATCTCGGCCAGCCGGCAGGCGGTGTGGGCCCGGGCGTCGGCCGAGCGCGGGGCGTCGTCGATGAGCGCCATCTCGCCGAAGAAGGAGCCCGGCTCCAGCACCGCCAGGGCCTCCTCGCCGATCCCCTCGACCTGCTTGGAGATCCGCACCTTGCCGTCGAGGAGCACGTACATGGCGTCGCCCGGGTCGTTCTCCCGGAAGAGGAAGGCGCCGAGCGGCACCTGCTTCTCCTGAGCCAGGGCAGCGATCTGCAGCAGCTGCTCGGGGCGAAGCGACTCGAAGAGCGGGCATCGGCGCAGGACCGCGTCGTCCATGCGGGCCAGGATAGCACGCCCCCTCCCCGGGTCTCCCGGCCCCGAATCCCGCGGTGACAGGATGGCTCCGACGCGCTAAGGAACCACGTCCGCGAAGGAGGCCCCATGGCCCAGCACGAGAAGCTCGTCATCATCGGATCCGGCCCTGCCGGCTACACCGCGGCCCTCTACGCCGCGCGCGCCAACCTCTCCCCCCTGCTCATCGAGGGCTTCCAGCCCGGCGGGCAGCTCACCATCACCAGCGACGTCGAGAACTACCCCGGCTTCCCCGAGGGCATCCTCGGGCCCGAGCTGATGGAGAAGTTCAAGGCGCAGGCGGAGCGCTTCGGGACCCGCTTCGTCCTCGGCGAGGTCACGAGGGTGGACTTCTCCCGGCAGCCCTTCCAGATCTGGCAGGAGGACAACCTCTACACCGCCCACGCGGTGATCGTGGCCACCGGCGCCTCGGCCAAGTGGCTGGGCATCCAGAGCGAGGCGCAGTACCGCGGCAAGGGCGTCTCGGCCTGCGCCACCTGCGACGGCTTCTTCTTCCGGGGCGTGGAGGTGGCAGTGGTGGGCGGCGGCGACACCGCGGTGGAGGAGGCCACCTTCCTCACCAAGTACGCCACCAAGGTGACCATGATCCACCGGCGCAGCGAGCTCCGCGCCTCCAAGGTGATGGCCGAGCGGGCCCGCAAGAACCCCAAGATCGAGTTCGCCTGGAACAGCACCGTCGACGAGGTGCTGGGCGACGGCAAGGGCATGACCGGCGTGAAGCTGAAGAGCACCAAGGACGGCTCCACCCGCGTGCTCCCGGCCAAGGGGCTCTTCATGGGCATCGGCCACGAGCCCAACACCGCCGTCTTCAAGGGCCAGCTGGCCATGAACGAGGTGGGCTACATCCAGGTGAAGTCCCCCTCGACCTGCACCAGCATGGACGGGGTCTTCGCCGCCGGCGACGTCTCCGACCCCACCTACCGCCAGGCCGTCAGCGCCGCCGGCACCGGCTGCCAGGCGGCCATCGACGCCGAGCGCTGGCTGGCGGAGAAGGGGATTCACTGAGGGAGCAGGAATTCCGTTCGCCCTCGGCGAGGGGCCGCAGACCCCGAGTCGAAGGGCGGCCTCGACCTCGACCGCGACCCCGAACTCGGGTCGACCCACCCGGAGCCCATCACCCATGAAGATGATCGACGTCGGAGACAAGCAGAAGACGGAGCGCGTGGCGGTGGCGCGCGGCTTCGTGGCCATGTCGTCGGCCACGGTGGGCATCGTGCGGCGCGGGGAGTCGGAGAAGGGCGACGTGGTCGCCGCCGCCCGGCTCGCCGGCGTGATGGCGGCGAAGCGCACGCCCGACATCGTCCCGCTCTGCCACCCCATCGCCCTCTCGGGCGTGGAGGTGGAGGTGAAGTTGCGCAAGAGCGGCGTCGAGGTGGTGTCCACGGTGCGCACCGTGGATCGCACCGGCGTGGAGATGGAGGCGCTGATGGCCGTCTCGGCCGCCTGCCTCACCATCTACGACATGCTGAAGCGCTACGAGCGCGGCATGCGCATCGAGGAGCTGGCCCTCCTCGAGAAGAGGGGCGGCCGCTCCGGTCACTGGAAGCGGTAGGGGGCGGCGCCGCGCCAGCGCGGGCCGCGCCACCACCCGCAGGTCCCCCTCCGGGTCGGAGGCCGGCCACCGCGGGGCCGCTAGGTGGGGGGCGCGCGCACAGGCCCCCATTCCCCGGGAGGAGTGCGGCGATCGGCGCGTGGCCGCGGCGCCGCCTGGCGCGTCCTTCACCCAGCACCGACACGCGCGCCGCGGACGGCAGGGGCCCACCCGGGTGGTCCGCTGCAGCACGCGGCCATTCCGGAGGAAACACCATGCCTCGTACGATCGTCGCCCTCGCCGCCGTGGCCCTGCTGGTCGCCTGCGGCGCCAGGAAGTCCGGCCAGGTCACCGTGAGCGCCGCCAGCACGGCCGCCACCGGCGGCAGCACCACCACCCCGCCCCCCGCCCCCGCCGCCCTGCCAGCCGGCGTGAGGATCACCGAGGTCAACGTCGCGGTCCGCGAGCTCGAGCTCTCCGATGGGACCTGCGCCTCGAGCGGCGACGGGAGCAAGGTCTCGCAGGCCTCCCGCGACTCTTCCGGCCCGGGCGACTCCTCCGGCGGCCACGACGGATCCGACGACGGCGAGTGCGAGGCCGAGGTGGGCCCATTCATCGCCCACCTCGACGCCGCCGCCCTGGCCGACCTCGCCGCCGGCAGGGTCCCGCAGGTGTGGAGCGCCCCGCTGCGCGCCGGCACCTACAGCGAGCTGGAGGTGCAGCTCTGCGCCGTCGACCCCGCCTCGCTGGCGGACGAGGCCCAGGCTGCCCTGGCGACCGCCATGCAGGGAGCCACCGTGGTGGTGAAGGGCACCTACCAGCCGCAGGGTGCGGAGAGCGCCGCCCCCTTCACCATCTCGGTGTCGGCCTGCGCCGAGCTGGAGCGGCACGTCCGCATCACCGTCGACGACCAGGGGGCGGTATCCAACCTGACCGTCAGCCTCCCGCTCGGCAACTGGTTCCGCGACGCGGCCGGGAACCCCATCGACCCCACCACGGACGCGGGCGCCGCGGCCATCGCCGCCGGCATCGCCGCCTCGCTCGACGTCTGCGGCGACGACGACCGCGACGGCCACAGCGACGACTGAACCTGGGGTCGCGAGTCGAGTTCACCTGACGGTGTCTCGAATCGCGCCCTCCTTCGGGAGGGCGGGACCCGATCGCCAGCCCCGGTCTAGGATGGCGGCGTGATGCGCTACGCCGCCTTCCTCCGGGGGGTCTCTCCCAGCAACGCGAAGATGCCCGAGCTCGCCCGGGCCTTCGAGGCCGCCGGCTTCGGCGAGGTGCGCACCGTGCTCTCGAGCGGCAACGTGCTCTTCTCGGCCCGGGCGGCCGGGGAGGAGGCGCTGGCGCGGCGGGCCGAGGAGGCGATGGAGGCCAGGCTGGGGAAGCGCTTCGCCACCATCGTGCGGCCGGTGGAGGCGCTGCGCGCCCTGCTCACCTCCGACCCCTGGGCCGCCCACCGGCTACCGCCGGGCGCGAAGCGGGTGGTCACCTTCCTGCGCCGGAAGCCGCCCGCCGGGCTGCGGCTGCCCGTCGAGGAGGACGGCGCGCGCCTCCTGGCGGTGGACGGGCTCACCGCCTTCGGCGCCTACCTGCCCAGCCCGCGCGGGCCGGTGTTCATGGTCCTCATCGAGCGGACCTTCGGGAAGGACGTCACCACCCGCACCTGGGACACGGTGGGCAAGGTGGCGAGGTAGGGGCGGCGGCGCGCCCCCCGGCGGACGGCGCGGCCGGGGCCGCAGGAGCGACCCCGGCCGGGAGGTGCGGCGGGCCTTCGAGCTACCCTGCCGTCCAGGTGCCACCGAGTTGGGCGCAGGCAGCGGCGCCGTCCGCCGCGGTAGCCGGCGAGTAGACGTGCATGACGAACGAGATGTTGCCGGCGGGGTTGGGCTCGGTGATGGTGCACCGGCCGACCCGGCTCGTGGCCGGACAGGAGGCCACGGGCGTCCCGCCGAAGCCGTTGGTGGGGTCCTGGCAAAGAGCCGCGTCGTAGCCCGCCGCGGTCAGCGCAGCTGCAGGCGCGGTGGCCTCGACGCAGGTCGCATTGGTACCCCGGATGTCGCAAGCCCAGGCGGCGTTGCCCGTGGCGGTGGTCTTCTTGCTGCTGCCGCCGCAGGCTGCGGCGGTCAGGGCCAGCGCGGCGACGATCAGGATCCTGTTCATGGAGAATCTTCCTCCCTCTGGGTTCGGGAATCGAGGAGCTAGATACCGGCCGAGGCGAAAGGTGACGGGGGCAGCGGTGCTTCACCAGCCAAGCAGATGTAGGTCCCGCTGCGCCATCCCGCGGCGCAGGGACCCGGCCGCCCCGGTGTCGCCGAATCACCCTACTCGCCCTACTCGCCCTACTCGCCCTGCTGCGCCGGCCTGCGCACCGGGAGGCGCGCCAGGGCCTGGGCCAGCTCGGCCACCAGGTAGGGCTTCCCCACGAAGCCGCCGGCGCCGGCCTGCAGCATCTCCTGCACCCGCCCGTCGGGGGCGTATCCCGAGGCGACCAGCACCGGCAGCGACGGGTCGAGGACCCGCATGGCCCGGAAGCAGTCGTGGCCGTCGAGGCCGGGCATGGAGAGGTCGAGCACCGCGGCCGCCGCCTCGCCGGGATGGGCCCGCACCCACTCCACCGCCACCGCACCGCCGTCGAGCGGCACCGGCTCGTAGCCCAGCGACGCCGCGATGCGCGCCGCCGAGGCCCTGACCACCTCCTCGTCGTCGATCACCAGCAACCGGCCCGAGCCGGTGGGCGGTGCCGCCGGCGCCAGCGCCACCGCCGGCACCTCGCCGTGCAGCGGCAGGTAGACGAGGAAGCGGGTGCCCCTGCCCTCCTCGCTGTAGACGCGGATGGCGCCGCCGTGACCGCGGGCGATGCCGTAAGCCGAGGCCAGGCCCAGGCCGGTGCCGCGCCCCTCGCCCTTGGTGGTGAAGAAGGGCTCGAAGATCCGGTCGCGGATGGCGGCCGGGATGCCAGCGCCGGTGTCGCGGACCGAGAGCACCAGGCAGTCGCCGGGCGCCATGCCGCGCTCGTGGGCGTCGTCGTCGGAGAGGCTTTGCACCTCGGTGGCCAAGGTCAGCGTCCCACCCTCCGGCATGGCGTCCCGGGCGTTCACCGCCAGGTTGAGGACCACCTGCTGGAGCTGGGCGACGTCGCCGCGCACCGTGGAGCGCTCGGCCCGGAGCTCCTGCACCAGCCGGATGCGCTTGTCCACGGTGCGGGAGAGCAGGCGGGTCACCTCGCCCACCAGCGCGTGGACGTCCACGGGCTCGTCGCGCACCTTGCCCTTGCGGGCGAAGGCCAGGAGCTGGCGGGTCAGGTCGGAGGCCCGCTGCGCGGCCTGGGCGATGGTGCGTGCCGCCTCCTCGGCCAGGCTCCCGGGCGGCGCCTCGTTCCGCAGGAGGTCGGAGTAGCCCAGGATGGCCGCCAGCAGGTTGTTGAAGTCGTGGGCCACGCCGCCGGCGAGCTGGCCCACCGCCTCCAGCTTCTGGGCCTGGGCCAGCGCCTGCTCCGCCTTGTTGCGCGCCGCCTGCGCCTCCTCCAGCTCGGCGGTGCGGGACTCCACCTGCCGGCGCAGGAGCTCCGGCTGCCGCAGGACCCGCAGCGCCAGCCCGGCCACCAGCAGCGCCAGGAGCAGCGTCACCAGCCCCCACACCGCCACGGCCCCCCGGGCGTCCCAGCCGCCGCGCGGCGCCACGTGCAGGCTCCAGCCGTTGCCGGGGATCGGCACCGAGATGGAGACCGGGTCCCGGGGCTCGCCGCTCCCGGCGATGAGCTCGCTCTGGCCGGTGGACGGCACCGTGCGGCGGAGCTGGTAGTCGTAGCCGGCCTCCCCCAGCCGATCCAGCCGGCTCGCCTCCAGGAGGCGCGGCAACCGGATGATGGCGCTGGCCACGCCCCAGAAGCGCTCGCCCTTGCCGTGGGGCACGAAGACCGCCAGCCGTCCGGCCAGGGCCACGCCTCCTTGCTTCAGCGGGAAGGGGCCGGCCAGGACCAGCTTGCGGGTCCGGACCGCCGCCTCGACGTCGGGGCGGTGGAGCGGGTCTGCGAGGAGGTCGAGCCCCAGCGCCTTCTCGTTGCCGGGCAGGGGGCGGATGAGCCGGAGCACGCCGCCGGGCGCGAGCTGGAGGCTGTCGATGCCGCCGTAGAGGCCGAGCAGCTCGTCGGCCACCGCCTCGAAGTCGCGGTCCGCGCCCGGCTGGCGCACCAGCGTCGCCAGCGCGTAGGGGGCGGTGAGGGAGCGGGAGAGCTGCTGCTCCAGGGCGAAGGCCGCCGCGCTGGCGAGCTCGGTGGCGGCGCGGCGGCGCTCGATGCGCTCCAGGCGCGCCGTCTGGGCGAGCAGCGCCCCGCCGGCCCCGGCCACCGCCAGGAAGATCGCTGCCACCTTCCACTCGACCGCGCGTCGCATCTCGCCTCCCGGCGATCGGCGCTCAGGCTCCCTGGGATCTCGCTCCGGGCTCGACGGCCGCCGCTCCGCGGCCTCGCGGCCATACTACCCCGTCCGGGGCTCGGACACGCCCAGCACTCGCTGTGCGTTCCCTCCACACACCCGGCGGATCACCGCCGCCGACAGGCCGGCGGCCCGGAGGCGTGCGGCGGCCCGCGGCAGCGCCAGCAGATCGCCGCCGGCGCGGCCTGCCCCCGAGGAGAGCACCAGCCCCTCCGGCCCCAGCCGCCGCACCAGCCGCACCGCCTCGTCGAGCGCCTCCGGACCCGCCGAGAGGGAGACCCCGGCCAGGTGGCCGCAGGCAAGCACCATCTTCACCGTCCGAGAATCGACTCCCTGGAAGAGCACCCGCTCCGGCGGGACCTCGCCGTCGCGCAGCGTGGCCAGGAGCCGCCGGGTCAGCGCCAGCTCGCGCCGCCAGGGGGCCGCCACCACCACCGGCAGCCGCAGCGACGCCGCCAGCTCCAGCTGCCGCTCCAGCAGCGCCTGCTCGCGCGCCCCGCCCTCCGAGAGCCCGATCTCGCCGATGGCGGCCACGCCGGGCCGGCCCAGGTGCTCGGGGAGCTCCTGCAGCAGCGCCTCCAGCCCGCGGGTGGGGATGCGGCCGGGGTGGATTCCCAGCGCCGCCCGGCCCACCAGGCCGGCGCGGCGCAGCCGGCGCAGCGCCCCGGGCGCGATCTCGGTCCAGGCCTCGCGGACGGCCTCGGCGCTGGCGGGCGCCACCGCGTCGTCCATGGGGACCAGCGCACCGCCCACGTGGAACCAGCGCAGGTCGTCGAGGTCTCCCGCGCGCAGGGTGCGGGCGTGGAGCCGGGCGTCGAAGAGCACGGCGCTCCTAGGCGTCGAGGCGGCGGCGCAGCAGGGTGGCCCCGCCCACGCGCACCGGCTCGGCCGGCAGGGACCGCGCCAGCGGCAGCTCCACCGGCCCGAGGAGCAGCAGGCCGCCGGGGCGGACCGCGGAGAGCAGCCGGTCGAGGGCCCGCAGGGCGCCGGCGCCGTCGAAGTAGATGAGGACGTTGCGGCACACCACCAGGTCGAACCCCCACGGCGGCGGGTCGGAGCGCAGGTCGTGGAGGCGGTACTCCACCATCTCCCGGAGCTCGGCCACCGGCCGCCAGCCGGCGCCGGTGGGCAGGAACCAGCGGGCCCTCCTGCCCTCGTCCACGCGCCGCAGCGTCCAGTCCCCGTAGCAGGCGGCGCGGGCGGCGCCCAGCTCCGCCGCCGAGGAGTCGGTGGCCAGGATCCGGTCGCCGCTGCGCCCCGCCTCGCGGAGCAGCATCGCCAGGCTGAGCGGCTCGGCGCCCGAGGCGCAGCCGGCCGACCAGCAGAGCAGCGGCCCGCCCTGGTCGAGCGAGGGCAGGAGGGAGCGCAGCGCCTCCAGCTGCTCGCCGTGCCGGAGGAAGCAGGTCTCCCCGCAGGAGGGGATGGCGGTGAGGGTCTCGGTGGTCATGGCGCCCATGGGAATCCTCGCGCCTTCGCGCGCCGGAGTCAGTCCCAGGGCCGGGAGTCGCCCGGTCACGGCACGGCCGGCAGGCCGTCGAGGCGCGGCTCGCTGGCACCGGTGCACAGACCCGTGTCCGGGTCGCGGGCGACCGCCTGCGGGTTGCCGAACGGGGTGCGCCTCCATCGCACCTCGTGCCCCATGGCCTGCAGGGCGGCGACAGTGGCGGCGTCGAGCGCCTCGGGCTCGGCCTGGATGGCGTCGGGCATCCACTGGTGGTGGATGCGCGGCGCTCCCAGCGCCTCGGCGAGGGACATGCGGTCGTCGACCAGGTGGAGGATCACCTGGGCCACGGTGCTGGGGATGGTGGAGCCGCCCGGGGAGCCCACCGCCAGGACGAGCCGGCCCTCGGGGTCGAAGAGCAGCGAGGGGGCCATCGAGGAGAGCGGCACCTTGCCCGGAGCCACGGCGTTGGCCCCGGTGCCGACGAGGCCGTAGGCGTTGGGCGCGCCCGGGGCGGCGTCGAAGTCGTCCATCTGGGAGTTGAGGAGGATGCCGGTGCCCGGGACCACCACGCAGGCGCCGAAGGAGGTGTTGACGGTGGTGGTCATGCTCACCGCGTTGCCCTCGCCGTCGATGACCGAGAGGTGGCTGGTGTGGCTCCCGCCCGGCGCGGCCGCGCCGGCCGCCGCGATCTGCGACGAGGGCGTGGCTCGCTCGCCCACCTGGGCGCGGAGCAGGGCGGCGCGCTCCGGGGCCACGAGGTCTCGCACCGCCTGGGCCGCGCCCGGGACGAAGTCGGCGTCGCCCAGCAGGCCGGCGCGGGCCGCGAAGAGCCGCCTCTCGATCTCGGCGAAGGCGTGGAGGAAGCGCACCGGCCGGTAGCCGCCGGCCCGCGGCTCCTCCGCCTCCAGCGCCTGGAGCAGCCCGAGGAGCAGCGCCCCGCCCGCCGAGGGCAGCGGCATGGTGGCGATGCGGCGGCCGCGGTAGCTGCCCCAGAGCGGCTCGCGCTCGCGCACCCGGTAGGCGGCGAGATCGGCGGCGGTGAGCAGGCCGCCGCGGGCCCGGGCGGCGGCGGCGATGCGCTCGGCGAGAGGGCCGCGGTAGAAGCGCTCCGGGTCGCGCCCCAGGCTGCGCAGCGTGCGGGCCAGGTCGGCGCGGGTGAGCCGCTCGTCGGGCAGCGGCGCGCGCCGCTCGCCCCCCGGCCCCGGGACCAGGAACTCGCCCGCCGCCGCGGCGTCGGCGGCCAGGCAGGGCCGCTCCTCGTCCGCGGCCCGCGCCAGCCTGGGCCGCACCGTGAAGCCCCGCTCGGCGAGGCGGGCCGCCGGCTCGGCCAGGCGGGCGAGGGGGAGCTTGCCGAAGCGCCGCGCCAGCGCGGCGTACCCCTTCACCGCGCCCGGCACCGCCACCGCCAGCCCCCCCTGGCGCGAGAGCAGCGGCTCCACCTTGCCGTCGCGCAGGAACATGTCGCGGCTCGCCGCCGCCGGCGCCACCTCGCGGAAGTCGAGGACGTGGACCCGCTTCTCCTTCGCCACCCACACCAGCGCGAAGCCGCCGCCGCCGATGCCCGAGGACTGGTTCTCCACCACCGAGAGGGCGAGCGCCGCGGCCACCGCGGCGTCGGCGGCGTTGCCGCCCTGGCGCAGCACCTCGGCGCCGGCCTCGCTGGCGAGCGGGTGGGGAGCGGCCACGGCGCCCTGCCGGGAGACGGCGGCGAAGGAGAGCGCCAGGGAGAGGAGGAGGGTCTGCATGGCAAGGGTGTAACCGAGCGGCGGCGGGAGGGCGACCTCCTGGGCCCTGGAGGCGAGGACGGTGGTGCGCGGCGAGAGGGTGAGCTGCGCCCGCTCGCGGCCTCGCCGGGCACCGCCGCGGCCCGCCAGCCACCTCGGGCCTTGAAAGCCACGGCGCTCGGGCCTAGCCTCTCGCGTCATGAGCCCTCCCCGCCGCCGCCCTCTCGCCGCCATCGTCCTCGCCGCCGGCAAGGGCACGCGCATGAAGTCGAGCCGCCCCAAGGTGCTGCACGAGGTGTGCGGCCGCCCGCTGGCCTACTACCCGGTGTGCCGCGCGCTCGACGCCGGCGCCGACCCGGCGGTGGTGGTGGTGGGCCACGAGGCCGAGGCGGTGGAGCGCGCGCTGCGCGGCGCCTGCGGCGACGCGCCGCTCAAGTTCGCGCTCCAGAGGCAGCAGCTCGGCACGGCCCACGCGGTCCTGGCGGCCAGGCGCTCGCTGCGCGGCTTCCGCGGCGACGTGCTCATCCTCTCCGGCGACACGCCGCTGCTCCAGACCGAGACCCTCGAGGCCGTCATCGGCGCGCGGCGCAAGAGCCGCGCGGCGCTGGCCTTCGCCACCATGCACCTCGAGAACCCCACCGGCTACGGCCGCGTGGTGCACGCGCCCGACGGCGGGCCGGCCCTGGTGGTGGAGGAGAAGGACGCCACCGCCGAGGAGCGGGCCATCCACGAGGTGAACGCCGGCCTCTACTGCGCCGACGCCGACTTCCTCTGGGAGACCCTGGCGCGCGTGGACTCCCGCAACGCCCAGCGCGAGTTCTACCTCACCGACCTGGTGGCGCTGGCCGCCGAGGGGCCCGGCGCGGTCACCGCCCGCGTCCCGGCCATCGAGGCCCAGGGCGTCAACGACCAGGAGGAGCTGTCGCTGGCGGCGCGGGCTCTCACCCGCCGCTTCGCCACCGCGCTCATGAAGGCGGGCGTGACCATCGAGGACCCGGAGCGCTTCGACTGCGACGAGGACGTGGTGGTGGCGGCCGACACCGTCATCGAGCCCTCGGTGCGCCTCGAGGGGAAGACCCGCATCGGCCCCGGGTGCCGCATCGGCCAGGGCTCGATCCTGGTGGACACCGTGGTGGAGGCCGGCGCGGTGGTGAAGCCCTACACGGTCACCGAGCAGGCCCACGTGGGCAAGGGCTCGCAGGTGGGCCCCTTCGCGCGGCTGCGGCCCGGAGCCGACCTCGCCGCCGAGGTGCACATCGGCAACTTCGTCGAGGTGAAGAAGAGCCGCATCGGCAAGGGCTCCAAGGCCAACCACCTCACCTACCTCGGCGACGCCACCGTCGGCGCCGGCGTCAACGTCGGCTGCGGCACCGTCACCTGCAACTACGACGGCGAGAAGAAGCACCCGACGGTGATCGGCGACCGGGTCTTCGTCGGCTCCGACTCCATCCTGGTGGCTCCGATCTCCATCGGCACCGGCGCCTACGTGGCCGCCGGCTCGACCCTCACCGAGGACGTGCCGGCCGGAGCGCTGGCGCTGGGCCGCGCCCGCCAGGCCAACAAGGAAGGCTGGGCGGCGCGGCTCGCTCGCGCCCGCAAGACGCGCAAGGCGCGGAAGCAGCCGTAGACGCCCCACCGGGGCCTGCCGTTCGGGGCCTGCAGGGTCGTCACGGTCGCGGGGGGTGTAGGCTCCTCCCGCACATGGCGCGCTGCGCTGCCTGCCAGTTCGAGTCGGCCGAGGGGAGCCCGACCTGCCCGCGCTGCGGCCTGCCGCTCGAGCCGCCCCGTCTCGATCCGCGCGACCCGCTCATCGGCAAGGTGCTGCGCGACACCTACGTGATCCAGGAGCGGGTGGGCGGCGGCGGCATGGGCACCGTCTACCGAGCGGCGCACCTCAAGCTCGGCGCCCCGGTGGCGGTGAAGATCCTGAAGCGCGCGCTGCGTGTGGACGCCGCGCTGGTGCAGCGCTTCTACCGGGAGGCCCGCGCCGCCTCCCACCTGCGCCACCCGAACGTCATCGCCGTCACCGACTTCGGCGAGACCGACGGCGGCACGCTCTTCATGGTGATGGAGTACGTGCTCGGCCGGAACCTGGCCACCATCCTCGCCGCCGAGGGGCCGCAGTCGCCGCGCCGCATCGTCCACGTCGGCGCCCAGGTGCTCTCGGCGCTTGCCGAGGCGCACGCCCACCAGATCCTCCACCGCGACGTGAAGCCGGCCAACCTGATGCTGGAGTCGCACCGCGACGCCCTCGATTTGGTGAAGGTCCTCGACTTCGGCATCGCCCGCATCCGCAGCCCGGCCGAGGACCACGGCGCCCACACCCAGGTGGGCCTGGTCTTCGGCACCCTCGGCTACATGAGCCCGGAGCAGCTCGCCGGCGAGGAGCTGGACGAGCGCAGCGACCTGTACGCGGTGGGGGTGGTGCTCTACCAGATGCTCACCGGCACCCTGCCCTTCCCGATCCAGGGGCCGGTGGAGATGCTGCACCGGCAGCTGGCCGGGCCTCCGCTGCCGGCCATCGGCGGCGTGCAGCTCCCGGTGGGCGACCTGGAGGCGCTGCTGCTGCGGGCCCTGGCCCCGCGGCGCGACGACCGGCCCAACAGCGCCGAGGAGATGCGCCAGGAGCTGCTGGCGGCCCAGGTGGCGGAGACGCCGGCGGGCGGCACGCCACGCGTCGCCCCCACGCTCTGGCAGCCCGGCGGGCGCGAGGAGAGGTCGCCGGGCGGAGAGCCCCGGGCCGACGTTGCCGGACCGCCCTCCCCGACCACGCCCCTGGCCGGGGGCGGCCGCGCCCCGGGCTCCGGCGGCTTCGACGAGCAGCACCGGCTGCGCATCGAGCAGCTGGCCGCGCCCTACCTCGGCCCCATCTCCCGCTACCTGGTGAGCCGCGCCCAGGCCTCGGCCCCGACCCCCACCGACCTGTGCGTCGCCCTCTCGCGCTTCATCGGCTCGGAGAGGGAGCGGGCCGCCTTCCTGGCTGCGGTGCGTTCCGACGCGCTCCTCACGCCGCCCAGCGGGCGCGTGGCCCAGGCGGCGGCCGCCGGCCTGCCGCCCGCGCTCGTGGAGCTCGTCACCCGGCGGCTCGCGGCCCACGTCGGCCCGGTGGCCCGGCTGCTGGTGCAGCGGGCCTGCCGTCGCGCCGCCACCGCCGACGAGCTCTGGGAGCTGGTCGCCCGCGAGATCCCGGCCGAGGCCGACCGGGTCACCTTCCTGCGCGGCCGGCCCGCGCCCGGCCACGACCCCTAGCTCCCCGCGCGGTCCGCCGCCGGCCCCGGACCGCGCCGGACCCGCCGCCTTCCCGGAGGACCGCCGTGCGACTGCTCGCCAAGTTCAGCCTCATCTTCCTCGTGGTCTTCGGGCTCGGCCTCGGCGCCTCGGCCTGGCTCTTCTACGGCCTGCTGCAGCGCAACGCCCGCCAGCAGGTCCTCCACCAGGCGCAGATCATGATGGAGACGGCGCTGGCGATGCGGAACTACACCACCGAGCAGGTGCGGCCGGTGATCGCCGAGCTCACGCCGGCGCGGAGCCAGCGGGCCGGCAACCAGGCGCTCCTCGACATGTGCGCCGGGCTGCAGCCGGAGCCGAGGCGGGTCTTCCGCCCGCAGGGGGTACCGGCCTTCGCCGCCACCGAGATGTTCGGGTACCTCCGCAAGCGCTACCCCGACTACCTGTACAAGGAGGCCGCCCTCAACCCCACCAACCCGTCCAACCGCGCCCTCGACTGGGAGGAGGACATCATCAAGGCCTTCCGCGGCCAGCCCGACCTGGCCGTCTTCGACGGCGAGCGGGCCACGCCGGTGGGCCGGGCGCTGGTGCTGGCGCGCCCCATGCGCGCCGCCCGCTCCTGCCTCGACTGCCACGACACCCCTGCCTCGGCCCCGCCGGAGATGGTGCAGCGCTACGGCGCCAGCAACGGGTACGGCTGGCGCGAGGGCGAGGTCATCGCCGCCCAGATCGTCTCGGTGCCGGTGTCGCTGCCGGTGAAGATGGCCGACCAGGCCTTCCGCCAGCTCCTGGTCTCGCTGGTGGCGGTGGGGCTCGTGACCCTCCTGGTGCTCGACCTGGTCCTCTACGCCACCGTCATCCGCCCGGTGAGCCGCCTGGCGGGCCAGGCCGACCTGATCAGCAAGGGGCAGATGGACGTGGAGGAGCTGCCGGTGCGGGGCAAGGACGAGATCGCGGTGCTGGCCTCGGCCTTCAACCGGATGCACCGGAGCCTCTCGGCCGCCCTGAAGATGCTGGACAGCGAGTAGGCCCGCCTTCGTGATACAACCCGCGCCATGTGTGGAATCGTCGGGTACGTGGGGCCTCGGCAGTGCGTGGAAGTCATCCTCTCCGGGCTGCGCAAGCTCGAGTACCGCGGGTACGACTCGGCGGGCGTGGCGGTGGTCGGCAACGGACCGCTGGCGGTGGCGCGCGCCAAGGGCAAGCTCAAGAACCTGGTCGACCGCCTCGCCGAGAAGCCGCTCTCCGGCACCACCGGCATCGGCCACACCCGCTGGGCCACCCACGGCCGCCCCTCCGACGAGAACGCCCACCCGCACGCCTACGGCGGCGTGGCCGTGGTCCACAACGGCATCATCGAGAACCACCTGGAGCTGAAGGAGCAGCTGACCGGCCGCGGCCACCGCTTCTCCTCCGAGACCGACACCGAGATCTTCGCGCACCTCATCGCCGAGGAGCTGGCGGCCGGCGCCGCCGACCTGCCGGCGGCGGTGCGCGGCTGCCTCAAGCAGGTGCGCGGCACCTACGCCATCGCGGTGGTGGCGGAGAAGCGGCCCGGCGAGATCGTGGCGGCCAAGAACGCCTCGCCGCTGGTGGTGGGCTACGGCAACGGCGAGAGCTTCCTGGCCTCCGACGTCCCGGCCATCCTGGAGTACACGCGCGACGTGGTCTACCTGGAGGAGGGGGAGCTGGCCTTCCTCACCGCCAAGGGCGTGACCGTGGAGGGCAGGGACGGCGTGGCCACGGTGCGCAAGCCGCGCCGCATCGAGTGGAGCGCGGTGGCCGCCGAGAAGGAGGGCCACAAGCACTTCATGCACAAGGAGATCTTCGAGCAGCCGCGGGCGGTGGCCGACACCATCCGCGGCCGGATCTCGCTCGAGAACGGCGACGTCACCCTCGACGGCCTGGAGCTGTCGGAGGAGTCGGCCCGCAAGCTCTCCCGCATGGTGGTGGTGGCCTGCGGCACGAGCTGGCACGCCGGCCTCTCGGGCCGGGCCATGGTGGAGCAGCTCGCCCGGCTGCCGGTGGAGGTGGAGCTGGCCAGCGAGTTCCGCTACCGCGACCCCATCGTCGGCCCCGACACCCTGGTGCTGGCCATCTCCCAGTCGGGCGAGACCGCCGACACCCTGGCGGCCGTGAAGGAGGCCAAGCGGCGCGGCGCCCCGGCGGTGGCCATCTGCAACGTGGTGGGCTCGGCCATCCCCCGCGAGTGCGCCGAGCCGGCGTCCGGCGCCGGCCCGGGAGCGCCCTGCGGCACGCTCCACACCCACGCCGGCCCCGAGATCGGCGTCGCCTCGACGAAGGCCTTCACCACCCAGCTGGCGGCGCTGTTCCTGCTGGCGGTCCGGCTGGGCCGGCTCCGCGGGACGCTGTCGCGCGACGAGGGGGTGAAGCAGCTCGAGGCGCTGCGCCAGATCCCGCTGTGGATGGAGCAGGTCATCCGCCAGGAGCCGGCGGTGATGCCGGTGGCCAAGCGCTGCGCCCAGGCCCGCGACGTGCTCTTCCTCGGGCGCGGCACCCAGTTCCCGGTGGCGCTGGAGGGGGCGCTCAAGCTCAAGGAGATCTCCTACATCCACGCCGAGGGGTACGCCGCCGGCGAGATGAAGCACGGACCCATCGCCCTCATCGACGAGAACCTGCCGGTGGTGGTGCTGGCCACCCGCGAGCCTGCCTACGAGAAGACCCTGGGCAACATGGAGGAGGTGCGGGCCCGCGGCGGGCAGGTGTTCGCCGTGGTCTCGGAGGGCGACACCCAGGCTGCCAGCCTGGCCCAGATCGCCCTCACCGTGCCCCTGGCGCCGCCGCAGCTCACGCCGCTGCTCTCCATCCTGCCGCTCCAGTTCCTCGCCTACCACGTGGCCGACCTCAAGGGCACCGACGTGGACCAGCCGCGCAACCTGGCCAAGAGCGTCACCGTCGAGTAGCGCCGGAGCGCGGGCAGCCCTTCCGGAGCGGCCCCCGCCCACCGGGCTTCGTCTACAGTCGCGCGGAGGAGGCCGCATGCCCCGCACGATGATCGAGCCTTTCCGCATCAAGTCGGTGGAGCCCATCCGCATGACCACCCGCGAGGAGCGGGAGCGGCTGCTGGCCGAGGCCCGGCTCAACGTCTTCCGGCTGCGCGCCGAGGACGTGCTCCTCGACTTCCTCACCGACTCCGGCACCGGCGCCATGTCGGCGCGCCAGTGGGCCGCCATCATGGAGGGGGACGAGAGCTACGCCGGGGCGCGGAGCTTCTACCGCTTCGAGGCGGCGGTGAAGGAGCTCACCGGCTACCCGCACGTCATCCCGGTGCACCAGGGGCGGGCCGCCGAGCGCATCCTCTTCTCGGTGGCCACCAAGCCCGGCCAGATCGTCCCCTCCAACACCCACTTCGACACCACCCGCGCCAACCTGGAGTACGACGGCGTCACCGCCCTCGACCTGGTCATCCCCGAGGGGCACCAGCCCCGCACCCGCCACCTCTTCAAGGGCAACATCGACCTCGGCCGGGTGGAGCGGCTCCTCCAGGAGCAGGCCGACCTGGTGCCCTTCGGGATGATCACCGTCACCAACAACTCCGGCGGCGGCCAGCCGGTGTCGCTGGAGAACCTGGGCTCCTACCGGGCGCTGCTGCGCCGCTTCGGGAAGCCGCTGGTCATCGACGCCTGCCGCTTCGCCGAGAACGCCATGTTCGTGAAGCTGCGCGAGGCCGGCCAGGCGGGGCGGAGCGTGAAGGAGATCGCCCGGGAGATGTTCGCGCTGGCCGACGGCTGCACCATGAGCGCCAAGAAGGACGGCCTGGTGAACATCGGCGGCTTCATCGCCCTCTCCGACGACCGCTGGGTGGAGGCGGCCCGCAACCTGCTCATCCTCACCGAGGGCTTCCCCACCTACGGCGGCCTGGCGGGGCGGGACCTGGAGGCGCTGGCGGTGGGGCTCGAGGAGGTGGTGCAGGAGGACTACCTGCGCTACCGGCTGCGCACCGCCGAGTACATGGGGGAGAAGCTGCTGGCCGGCGGCGTGGCCATCGTCGAGCCCACCGGCGGCCACGCCGTCTACCTCGACGCCCGCGACTTCCTCCCCCACCTCGGCCCCGAGGACTACCCGGCCTGGTCGCTGTGCAACGCCCTGTACCTCGCGGGCGGCATCCGCGGCGTGGAGATCGGCTCGGTGATGTTCGGCAAGCGGCTCGACGACGGCACCGAGACCTACCACGACATGGAGCTGGTGCGGCTTGCCTTCCCGCGGCGCGTGTACACCCAGAGCCACTTCGACTACGCCGCCGAGGTGATCTGCGAGCTCAAGCAGAAGGCCCGCACCGTGCGCGGCGTCCGCATCGAGAAGCAGTCCAGGACCCTGCGCCACTTCTCGGCCGAGATGGGCTGGGCCTAGAAGGTCGCGCCGGCGGGGCGCAACGGCAGTAGTCTCTGGCCCGTGCCCCTGCGCCTCTTCGTGGCCCTCGACCCGCCCGCGCCCCTGCGCCGCCAGCTGGCGGCGCTCGCGGCCGAGCTGCGCCGCCAGGCGGGGCGGGCGGCCGAGCGGCTGCGCTGGGTGGAGCCGGGCAGCCTGCACCTGACCCTCCAGTTCCTCGGCAACGCCCCCGACGAGCGGCTCGGCGACGTGGAGGCGGCGGTGACGGCGGCGGCCTCCGCGGGCCGGCCTCTGGCGCTCTCGGTGCGGGGCGTCGGCGCCTTCCCCAGCCCGCGGCGCGCCCGGGTGGTCTGGGCCGGCCTGCACGGCGAGCTGGAGCCGCTGGGGGCGCTGGTGCGCGACCTCGGTGCGCGGCTCGCGCCCCTCGGCTTCCCGCCCGACGAGCGCCCCTTCTCCCCGCACCTGACGCTGGCGCGGGCCCGCGACGGCGCCTCCGGCCTCGCCGGCGCCCTGGCGGCCCTCGGCGCCCGCGAGGCCGGCACCTGGCGCGCCGGCGAGCTCACCCTCTTCCGCTCCCACCTCTCTCCCTCCGGGCCGCGCTACGAGCCGCTCCTGCGCGCGCCGCTGGGCGCGGCCCCTTCCGAACCGCACCGCACCGACAGCCCATGACCGGATCCGCGACCCCGCCCACCCGCTCCCGCCGGCTCCGCTGGCTCGCCATCGCCGCCGCTGCCGTCGCCCTCTACGCCCTCCTCGGCTTCCTCCTGGCGCCGCGCCTGCTGAAGAGCGCCATCGAGGAGAAGGGCTCGATCGCCCTGCACCGGCCGGTGACGGTGCGCGAGGTGAAGGTGAACCCCTTCACCCTCTCGGTGACCCTGAACGGCCTCGAGGTGAGGGTGCTTGCCGGCTGGGAGTCGCTGTACGTGCGCCTCGCGCCCTGGAAGGTGCTGCGCGGCGACCTGGGCGTGGCCGAGATCCGGCTGGTGCGCCCCTACGGCCGCGTCGCCCTCGACGCCCAGGGGAAGCTCAACGTCCAGGACCTGCTCGACGGCGAGCCGGCCCCGCCCGGCGCGCCGCCGCCGCAGCCCGCGAAGAAGTCCTCGCTGGGCGTGGCGCTCGACGTGCTGGAGATCGAGGAGGCTCGGCTGGTGTTCGTGGACGGCCAGCGGGAGCCGGCCTTCGAGACCACGCTCGGCCCGCTCACCGTGCGGCTGCGCGACTTCCGCACCCGCGGCGGCGCCGACAGCCCCTACACCTTCACCGGCGCCACCGAGTCGGGCGAGACGTTCTCCTGGACCGGCACGGTGCTCTCCGAGCCGCTGCGCTCCAGCGGCTCCATCTCCTTCGCCGGCGTGAAGCTGCCCAAGTACCAGCCCTACCTCTCGGAGGCGCTGCCGGGGATGCTGCTGGCCTCGGGCACCGTCTCCCTGCAGGCGAGCTACCGGGCCGAGTGGGGCGCCCAGGCGAGGGTGCTCGCCGTCTCCGGGCTGGGGGTGAAGGTGGTGGGGCTCGCACTGGCGCGGGCCCGCGACCGCTCCACCGCCTTCGCGCTGTCCCGCATCGAGCTCTCCGGGGGCGAGGCCGACCTCGTGGCCCGCACCGCGCGCGTGGCCGAGCTGGAGGTGGCAGGCGGCAAGGTGGCGCTGCGGCGCGAGCCGAGCGGCAAGCTCGCCATCCAGGAGATGCTGGAGCGGCGCGCGCCGGCCGCCACCGCCGCGCCGGCACCGCAGGCAGCCGCGCCCGCCTCGCCCAAGCCGCCCTTCCGCTGGCGCGTGGAGAAGCTGGCGCTCTCGGGCCTGGGCGTCGAGCTCACCGACCTGGCCGCCCCGCGCCCGGTGGAGCTCTCGCTCTCCGACGTGGCGGTGGTGCTCACCGGCCTCTCCGAGGCGCCCGACACCGCCTGCCCTCTCACCGCCTCGCTGCGCTGGGCCGGGGGCGGCACGTTCGACGCCCGGGGGACCGTGTGGCCCTTCCGCTCCCGCGCCGAGCTGGCGCTGGAGGCGCAGGGGATCGACCTCGCGCCGCTGGGCGCCTACCTGGAGGGCGGCGCCCTGCCGCTGCGGCTCGCGGCGGCGCGGCTCGGCCTCTCGCTGCGGACCCGCTTCGACGGCGGCGGCGCCGCGCCGGTCTACACCGCGGCGGGCGACGTGCAGCTCCTCGGGCTCTCGCTGCGGCAGGCGCGCGGCGAGGAGCTGCTGGCCTGGCGCTCGCTGGAGCTGCTCGGCCTCGACGTGGCCTCGGCGGGCCGCAAGGTGTCGCTCCGCACCGTGCGGCTCACCGAGCCGCGGGTGCGGGCGGTGGTGTTCGAGGACGGCAGCACCGGGCTCGGCGCCGCGCCGCCCGCCGGCGGCAAGGGCGCCGCGGAGGAGCCGGCGCCGGGCCCGGCGAAGGCGGCGCCGGGCAAGGCTCCGGCCGAGGCACCCTGGCGCGTGGCGGTGGGGGCGGTGGAGCTGCGCCGCGGCGCCGCCTCCTTCGTGGACCGCTCGGTGCAGCCGCCGGTGCTGCTCGCCCTCACCGAGATCGAGGGGCGCATCGCCGACCTCTCCTCCGACCCGCGCGTCCGCTCCCGGGTCGACCTCCGGGCCAAGGCCCCGGGCTCGGCGCCGGTGTCGGTGACCGGCACGCTCAACCCGCTGCAGGCCAGCGCCTTCACCGAGCTGGCGGTGGTGGCCAAGGGCGTGGACCTCTCGCCCCTCGACCCGTACGCCGCCAAGCACCTGGGCTACGGCCTCCGCAAGGGCAAGCTCGACGTCGACGTCACCGCCAAGGTGGAGGCCCGGGAGCTCGCCGCAGCCAACGTGGCCCGCCTCGACCAGCTCACGCTGGGCGAGGCCTCCAGCAGCCCCGACGCCACCTCGCTGCCGGTGCGACTCGCCCTGGCACTCCTGCAGGACAGGGACGGCCTCATCCTCCTCGACGTGCCGGTGGAGGGGCGGCTCGACGACCCGGAGCTGCGCCTCGGTCGCGTCATCTGGCGCACGGTGCTCAACATCCTCGCCAAGGTGGCCACCTCGCCCTTCAGCGCGCTGGCGGCGCTGGCCGGCGGCTCCAAGGAGGATCTCTCGGCGGTGGACTTCGCGCCCGGCAGCGCCGAGCTGGACGAGCCGGCCCGCCAGCGGATCGCGCTGCTCGCCAGGGCGCTGGCGCAGCGGCCCGGCGTCTCGCTGGAGCTGGAGGGGACCACCGACCCGGCCTCCGACGGCACGGCGCTGCGGCGCACGGCGCTGGAGGCCCAGCTCCGGCAGGCGAAGCCGGCGCTGCCCGAGGGAGCGCCGCTCGCGCCCGAGGAGCGGGCCCGGCGGATCGAGGCCGCCTTCCGCGCCGCCTTCCCGCCGAGGCCGCCCGCGGCCGGCGCCCCCGCCGAGCCGCCACCCACGCCGGCCAGCATGGAGGAGCGGCTGCTCGCCCAGGTGCCGGTGGCGCCCGAGGCGCTGGTGGCGCTGGGCGCGGCCCGCACCGCCGCCGCCCACGAGGCGCTGCTGGCCGCCGGCCTGGAGGCGGCCCGGCTCTTCGACACCGAGGGCGGCGAGCGCGCCCGGAAGGAGCAGGGCGCGCGCACCTGGTTCACGGTCCGGTGACCTGCGGCGTGGGCGCCTGCACGGCCTCGTGGGCCGCCTGCGATCTCGACGCCGCCGCCAGCGACCGCGCGCCCCGGGGTTCGCTCGGGTGCCCCGGCGCCCGCTTCCTTCACCGCTCCGCGTAGAGGAACTCGAGCATCGGCGCGACGGCGGCTCGCCAGTGGCCCCAGGAGTGGCCGTCCGGGAGCTCGTCGTGGTGCACCGTGGCGCCACGCGCGCGGTAGGCATCCCGCAGGCCGCGGGCGCCCGGCAGCGCCCACGGCTCGAAGAGCCCCACGTCCACTGCGACCCGGCGCGGCACCGCGGCGGCGCCGGCGATGGCAGGGAGCAGCCAGGGCTGGCGGCCGATGGCCGGGCTCTGGATGGCGACGAGCGGGAAGCGCTCCGGGTGGCGGAGAGCCAGGTAGGCGGCGAAGAACCCGCCCCAGGAGGTGCCGAGAATCCCGCGGCGCGACGGATCGACGGCGAGGCGCGCCTCGACCCTGGGCGCCAGCTCCTCCACCAGGAATTCGCAGTACGGGCAGGCCTGGATGGGCTTCGCCGGGTCGTCGCGGTTCGGCACGAACTCCACCTCCCGCCGGTTGACCTGGTGCATCGGATCCCAGGCATCGACGAAGACCGCCACCAGCGGCGGGATGCGCCGCTCGGCGATGAGGTTGTCGAGCGTCGCCGGGAGGCTGCCCATCTCCTCGTGCCAGTAGTCGGAGCCATCGGTCACGTAGAGGATGGGCAGGCGCGAGGGACCGCCCGCCGGGATGACGGGGGTGTAGACGCGCACGTTCACGCCGTAGCCGAGCTTCCTGCTCTCCACCAGCTCCGCCGGCCCGAAGGTGCCCGCCGGGACGCCGGGCCTGCGGATCGCGTGGGCCGGAGGAGACCAGCCGGGCATCCGCACCTCGGAGTTGCGGCCGTAGCCGCCGAGCTGCCGATGGGGGTTGAGCGGATCAACCATCCAGGTCGCGGTCGTCTCGACGATCTTGTAGTCGAGCCGCGCGCCGCGGGGGAAGGTGCGCCGGAGGGTGAAGACGTCGCTGCGGCCCAGGCGGCGCCCGGCCGTCTCCGGCGCGCCGTCCCAGGTGGTGATGTCGCCGCGCCACTCCACCTTGTCGGCGCGGGAGCGGTGCAGGAACACGGCCGTCTCGCCGAAGAGGAGCGGCATCGCCCGGGCCGCCTGCACCCTCGCCCAGAACGGCTCCACCGCCGCGCCATGCTCCACCTCCCCCATGGCCGCGTCCAGCTCGGCGAGCGAGGCGAAGGGGGCGCTCTCCGCGGGGGCCGGCGGCGCGGCGGCGAGCAGGATGGCGGGGAGCAGCGCGAGCGGGGGCAGGGCCATGGGGTGCTCCGGCGGAGTGGGCGGGTCCCTGGAGCGTAGTGCGGCAGGGCCGGGACTGCCAGTGGAGGGGGCGGCCCGGGCCGGGTCCGGGGCGGGCGCGTCGACTCGGACGCTCGGAGCGGGATGACGTCCGCCGGGGGAAGAGGGGACTGCCCGTGAAGGGCTGCCAGATCTCCGCTCCACCGTCCGCCCGCCGGGACGGAACTGCGTCGAATTCGGAGTGGAGGGATACCTCTCCCCTGCAGACGCGAGCGGCCCGAGCCGTGAGGCCCGGGCCGCGTCTGCTGCGAGGCTGCGCTGAGGCTAGGCCTTGGAGGCCTGGGCCACCGGCTTCTTCACCGGCCCGGAGAGGATCGAGACCGCCGCGCCGGCGGCCGCGCCGCCCACCGCGAAGAGGCTGCCCACGCCGACGACGCCCAGCGCCATCCCGAAGACGATGAGGACCCGGACGAACAGCGTCGGCTGCACCGGGGTGCCCACGAAGCCGCCCGCCAGGAGCACGCCGGCGTAGCCGCCGTACAGCAGGGCCGGGAGGAGGCCGACCGCCAGGAAGACCGCGAGTCCGACGCCGGCGCCGATGAGAGTGGGGGTCTTGCGGTTCATGGTGGTTCTCCGTGGGTTGGTCTGCGTTTGCCTTCGAGGTTCTCGGCGTCGTGCGCCGTATGGCCAGAGAGAGTGCACGTGCCCTGCCACTCCCCCGCCACCGGATTCCGGGCACTTGAGCATCCCTCCTGTCGGATCCCCCCGACGAGGGCGCCGGAAACCGCGGACAGCCGGGGCGCTTTCGCGGGTGTGGGTATGGGAGGGCGTGAGAGCGGCGGCCGAATCGACCGAGGCGCGGTCTAGGGCCGGTGACCGGCCTCGCCCGGCAAGAGCCCTTCGGACCGGAGCCAGGCCACGCAGTCGGCGACCATCTGCTGGAGCGTCGCGGGCTGGTAGCCGAGCTCCCGCTGGGCCCGGGAGGAGTCCATGGTGATCCGGTTGCACGTGGCGGCGACGCCCTCGGGCGTGACCGCGGGCTGACGGCGGGTGAGCGCACTCCCCAGCGCGAGCAAGCGAGCGTAAGCGCGCAGGGCCACGGCGGGCAGGACGGGCGGCGCGCGTCCCCCCGTGGCGGCCGCGACGCTGGCGACGAACTCGGCGTAGCTGGCCTCCACGCAGGAGAGCCCGTAGGCCGACCCCGGCCGGCCCCGTTCGGCAGCGGCGAGGTGGGCGCGGGCCACCTCGCGCACGTGGCACCACGAGGCTCGGCCGGGCGGCGTTCCCGGCAGGCGGCCCTGCGCCACCAGCCGGACGAGCTGGACCCAGGTGGTGCGATCCTCGGGGCCGATGATGTTGCCGGGGCGGAGCACCACCGTCGGGAGCCCGCGGGCCGCCGCCTCCTCCACCTCGCGCTCGGCGAGGCGCTTGGTGCGGTAGTAGTTCACCCAGCAGCTCTCGGCGGGGGGCGTCTCGTCGTCCACGCGACCCGCGCCCAGCCCGAAGACCGCCACGCTCGAGGTGTGGACCAGGCGGCGCGCGCCGCGCACCAGCGCGGCGGCCGCCACGTGGCGCGTGCCATCGACGTTGTCCCGCGTCTGAACGGCGTCGTTTCCCGACCAGACCGAGGTGTTGCCGGCCACGTGGAAGACGGCGTCGGCGCCATCGGGCATGGCGCGCTCCAGCGAGGCCTGGTCGTGGAGGTCGCCGGGAAGCAGCTCCACGCCCAGGGCGCGGAGTCTGGACAGGCGGGAGGCGGGCCGATGGACGGCGACGACGCGCCAGCCGGCCTCGCGGAGGACGGCGGCGAGGTTCACGCCGAGGAAGCCTGCGGCACCGGTGACGAAGGCGGTCTTCACGGCGCGCGAGTCTACTGGATCGGGCCGTGCGCTGGCCCGGAACCATGGCGAACGCGGTGCGGGCTGGATGCCCGTCCCCCGGGAACGGCAGCGGCCCGAGCCGAGAGGCCCGGGCCGCGCCTGCTGCGAGGCTGCGCTGAGGCTAGGCCTTGGAGGCCTGGGCGGCAGGCCTCTCGCTCAGCGCGCGACGAGCCGCTTCCGCAGCGCCCGGGCGTCCTGCAGCTGGGCCAGGTCGGGGTCGGCGCGCAGTCACCCCGCGGCCCGGCTCATCCGTTGTCGCGGGTCGTTGCCTGACGCTCGTGAACAGCCCGAGAGTCAGCGGGTGGCGGGAAGAAGGAAGGCGAGGACGCGCGCGGCGACGAAGAGCCCGAACCCGAAGACCGTGTGCGTGATCAGGCTCTTGACGCTGTTGAAGACGGGACGGGCCGTCCTGGACGAAGCGACCCCCGCACCCAGCGCGGGCTGGAGCACGAGCCAGGGCGCGAGGACCGTCACGACCCCGATGAGCAGCGCGGGGAGCAGCGTCGGCGCGCGCGCCCACTCCAGCCCGAACGTCGCGAGCAGGAGCGCGCTGAAGGCCATGCCGATCGAGTAGTGCGCGGACCAGCCGATGAGCCGCTCGCCTCGAACCGCGGGAGTCCCGGCAATGCTGACGTGGATGAGGCGGCCCCGGGGGAGGTGGCCGATCCAGCGCCCGAGCAGCGCGAAGTCCAGCGAGGAGACGCCGAGGCGTCGGAGCAGGGCCGCCCAGAGGTCCATGACCAGCGTGGCACCGATGCCGATGAGGGCGCTTCGGAGGACGAACTCCATGGCCGTGGTCATGGAAGGCCTGCCGGAAGGCGAAGGGCCGGCGTGGCCTCCCTGCCCGCCGCCCCGGGGTGCGCGGATCGCTGGATGAGGAGCTCGGCGACGAGGATGTTGATGGCCCACCCCGCACCCATGGCGATGGCCCGCGAGAGCTCGCTCCAGAGCGACGGGGCGACCATCATGGGCAGGTGGGTGAGCACCTGGGTACCGGCGCCCATCGCCAGGGCGTAGGCCCGCATCATCCACGCACGATGCGCCGCGATGTCGTGCCTGCGCACGGCCGAGACCCCGAGCCACAGGGAGGCGGTCATCAGCGCGCCGACGAGGATGCGCATCCCGTAGACCACCGCTCCGTCGAGGTCCACCCGGGGGTAGGACTGCGCCATCCAGAGCCCGCTCAGCGACACGGCGAGGCCGCAGGGGACGAGGATGGCACCCGCCAGGCGGTGCCACGCCATCCGGCGCCGCCGAAGCTCCGCGGAGAATTGGAGCGCACCGGGCAGCGCGAAGAGGATCGCACCGACGATGTGCACCACGACCGGCCACGGCATCGCCAGGAAGCGCGCGTTGTCCGCGGTCGCGATCCCCCCGGCGATCTGGCGCAGGCGCATCGATCCGGCGATCGCAGGCACGATCCCGAGCAGGATGAGGCCGGCCACGGCCAGGGAGTCTGCAAGGCGAGAGCGGCTCATGGCTTCCTCCGATTTGGCTGTGAAGGACACGGCCGCTCCTAGAGATCGAACGAGATCATCGAGCCGAGGGACCGGAACTGGTGCCGGGAGCCATCGATGCGCTGGAGGGTGCCCTCCAGGCCAATCGCGAGGCGCTCGCTGAACCGGTACACGAGGCCGAGCCGACCCATGGTCGCCACGCCGTCGCGTCCGGCCTCCGGGAGCCAGCCGTAGCCCAGGCCGGCGGACGCGTAGGGCTCGACCCTGCCGATCGGCACCGTCAGACGGAGCGTCGGCATCACCGTCACGCCGAGCTGGTTCTTCGCGTGGCTCACGCCCACGCGGCCACCGGCGCTGAACCGCGCCTCGCCCAGATCGAGCGTGTACTTCAGCTCCGGGTCGACCCCCCAGCCGAGGCGATACCCGCCCGAGGGCAGGATGAGCACGGGGGTGAAGTTGATGCTCCAGCCAGAGTGGTGCCCCTCGGCCGCGGCGACCTGCACCGACAGGAGGAGGGCGGCGAGGGCCAGGAGCGTGCGCGGCGCGCGCCGGGAGGGTGCTGCGGGCGGGGTTCCGAGGTTCTTCATGGTGCTTCTCCTTTCAGGGTGAGGTGTTGGCTTCCTGCGGCTCAGCGGGGTGGCGGTCGGGATCGCAGCCGCAGCCCACGACCAGCACGGGCCGGTTGGCGGCGCGCACCAGGTGCGCCGCCACGGAGCCGAGGTCGAGGCTCCGCCCGCGGCCGGCGCCGTGCCGGCCGACCACGATCAGGCTGGCCCCGACCTCGGCGGCGACGTTGTCGAGCTTGGCCCACGGCTTGCCCCGGCGGAGGACGCCGGTGAGCTCGACGCCGCGGCGCCGATGCCGGGACACGAGCTCGGACAGCGCCGCCTGGCACTGGAGGAGGAGGCGGTCGTCGAGTTCGTCGTCGCCATGCTCCTGGACGTGGACCAGGGTGACCCGCGCGGAGGCGGCGAGCGCGAGCGCGATGGCCTGCTCGAGGGCGTCCGCCGCGCATGCGCTGAAGTCGGTGCCGGAGACGAGCTGTCGGAGGGTTTGCATGCGCCTGAAGATGCCGGAGGCCCCCCTCGACGGCCGTGGGCTCTCCGTTGGATCCGGCCTGCCGGCGTCCAATCCGCGTTGGATCGGCCCCCGATTGGTCCATCGCGAGCGCTCGCGGCGTGGATCCGCCCCCGCTAGGTCTCCATTCGATGGTCCTCTTTCCCCCGTTTCGGCTGGACGCCGACGAAGGCCTGCTCTGGAAGGACGACCGCCCGCTCTCCCTGCGCCGCAAGCCGTTCGCGATCCTGTGCTACCTCGCCGCGCACCCGAGGAAACTGGTCACCCACGAGGAGCTGCTGGCGCAGGTGTGGCGCGGCGACGTGGTCAGTGACAGCGCGGTGCGCAGCCACCTGCACGAGCTCCGGCAGGTGCTGGGCGAGGGCGTGATCGAGACGGTGATCGGGCGCGGCTACCGGTTCGTGGCCGAGCTCGGCGAGCGCGTCGACGCGCGCGCGGGGCCCGGGCACGTCGACCCTCTCGTGGTCGGTCGCGAGGCGGAGCTGGAGGTCCTGCGCGCGGCGCTCGAGCGGGCGCGTGGAGGCCACCGGCAGCTGTGCTTCGTCACCGGCGAGCCAGGGATCGGCAAGTCGACGATCGTCCGGACCTTCCTCGCGGGCCTCGATCCGCGCACGGTGATCGTCGCCCGCGGATCGTGCTTCGAGCAGCACGGCACCCCCGAGCCGTACCTCGCCATCATCGAGGCGCTGGCGGCGCTCGTGCGCTCCCCGCGCGGTCCGCAGACGCTGGCGGCGCTGGTCCGGTACGCGCCGACCTTCGCGGCACAGGTGCCGCAGCTCATCCCCGACGAGCAGCTCGCCGAGGTCGCGCGGCGCGCCGCCGGCGGCAACGAGGCCCGGCAGCTCCGCGAGCTCAGCCAGGCCCTCGAGGCGCTCTGCTGGCGCGAGCCGCTGGTGCTGGCGCTCGAGGACCTGCAGTGGTCCGACGTCGCGACGATCGACCTGCTGTCCCTGCTGGCCCAGCGGCAGGAGCCCGCCAGGCTGCTGTTGCTCGGGACCTTGCGACGCGCGGAGGTCCAGGGCGGTGACCACCCGCTCTATCCCGTGATGCGATCCCTGGTCGCCCGCTCGGGCGCGCTGGCCGTCGAGGTGCCGAGCATCAGCGCCGCCGCGGTGCAGACCTTCATCGATCGGCGGTTCCCCGGGCATGCATTTCCCGGGGAGCTGACCAGCCTGGTCACGAAGATCACCGGCGGGACGCCGCTGTTCATGGTGTCGCTGCTCGACGAGCTGGCCGGCCGGGAGATGCTCACCGAGCGCGACGGCCAGTGGACCCTGGCGGTCTCGATCGGCGAGGTGGAGGCGCACCGGCCCGCCAGCGTGAAGCAGCTCATCGACATCCAGCTCGACCGCCTGTCTGCGACCGAGCAGCGCGTGCTCGAGGCGGCCAGCGTGGTGGGCTCCGAATTCTCCACCGGCCTGGTCGCCGCCGCGCTGGAGATGCCGGTCGAGCAGGTCGACGAAACGTGCGATGGGCTGTTGCGCCGCTCGCTGTTCCTGCGCGCGGAGCCCGGCGATCGCTATGGCATGACCCATGCGCTGGTCCAGGAGGTATGCGTCGAGCGCAGCAGCCCGTTGCGCCGCCAGCGCTGGCACCGGCTCATCGCGGAGGCCATCGAGCGCGACCCGCGCTCCGGCGAGCTCTCCCACCTGCTCGCGAAGCACTTCGACGCGGCAGGCGACGCGGCCCGCGCGGTCGCCGCCTACGCGGGCGCGGGACGCCAGGCCGGCCTGCGCAACGCGACCTCGGACGCCGTCGCCCTCTGCACGCGCGCGCTGCAGCTGCTGCCGGGCGTGGCCGCAGGCCGCGAGCGCGACCTGCTCGAGCTCCAGGTCCACGAGACGCTGTGCCGACAGGTCAGCTCGAACACCTTCAGCGCGGCCTTTGCGGGGCGGGAGCCACTCGCGGTCCACGCCCGCGCCATCGAGATCGCCCGCTCGCTGGGCGACCCTCCGAGCCTGTACTCGGCGATCACCCACCTGTGCAACTACAACATGATCGTCGCCGAGTACGATCGCTCGAGGCCGCTGGCCGCCGAGCTCGAGCAGATCGAGCAGGCGCACGACCTCGACCCCGTGCTCCTCCACGGCGGGATCTTCGCCCGGGCCTACACCGCCTTCTTCAGCGCCGATCTCGGCACCGCGCTGCGGCTGCTCGAGCGCCTGGTGCCCGCGGAGGGGGAGGCGTCGCCGTTTCGCGACAACCTCCCGGGGAGGGCCCTGGCGCTCGGCCACCTCGCCTGCTTGCGCTGGGTCGTCGGCGACGCCGACCGCGCGCTCGGGGAGGCGCTCGCGACGATCGAGCTGGCGGACCGGCTCGGGCTCCCCATCCTGCAGGCGCTCGGACACGTGGTGCGCGCGCGGCTGCGCTTCCTGCGCCGCGATCCGCTGGCGGTCGTCGAGGCAGAGGCACGACAGGCCGTTCGCGTGTCCGCCCTGGACCTGGGCCTGCACACCGAGGCGCGCGCCTTCGCGCTGTGGGCGGAGGCCCTGCGTGAGCCGCTCGCGCTGCCCGCCATCGAGCCGCACCTCGATGCCCTGCGCCAGCGGCTGAACGAGGTCTCGACCTGCTCCACCCTGCTCGCGCAGGTGCTGATCGAGGTGCTGAGAAGCTCCGGGCATGCCCCCCAGGCGCAGCGGCTGACCGACGAGATCATCGACTTCGCGCTCGCGCACGACGAGAGCGTGTACCTGCCCGAGCTGCTGCGGATGCGTGGCGAGCAGCGGCAGGGAGCCGATCCCGCCGCGGCGAGCCGGGACTACCAAGAGGCCATCGAGCGCGCGCGCTCGACGGGAGCCCGGAGCCTCGAGCAGCGCGCGATGGCCAGCCTCGCGGCCCTCACCGACGCCGCGAGGCCCGCCCGGGACGCCTCCCGGGGTCGGACGGAACGCTCGACGGAGACACCGCCCCCGGGCCAGCCGCGAAAGGGCTCCGGTCGGCGCCTCAGCAGCAAGCCGGGGGATTGATCCTTCGCGTCCCGCTCGGCTGTCGGGTGCGCATCCCCTCCCTGCAGACGCGAGCGGCCCGAGCCGAGAGGCCCGGGCCGCGCCTGCTGCGAGGGCTGCGGGGAGCCTAGGCCTTGGAGGCCTGGGCGGCCGGCTTCCGCACCGGCCCGGAGAGGATCGAGACCGCCGCGCCGGCGGCCGCGCCGCCCACCGCGAAGAGGCTGCCCACCCCGACGACGCCCAGCGCCATCCCGAAGACGATGAGGGCCCGGACGAACAGCGTCGGCTGCACCGGGGTGCCCACGAAGCCGCCCGCCAGGAGCACGCCCGCGTAGCCTCCGTACAGCAGCGCGGGCAGGAGGCCCACGGCCAGGAAGACAGCGAGTCCGACGCCGGCGCCGATGAGAGTGGGGGTCTTGCGGTTCATGGTGGTTCTCCGTGGGTTGGTCTGCGTTTGCCTTCGAAGCTCCCGGCGTCGTGCGCCGTATGGCCAGAGAGATTGCACGTGCCCTGCCACTCCTCCGGCACCGGATTCCGGGCACTTGCGCACTCCTGCTGTCGGATCCCGCCGACGAGTCCGGCGGGAACGGCGGACAGCGGGTGTGGGAGCGCGAGCCGGGCGGCCGGCCGGCTCGAGCGGAGCCCTGAGGTATGATGGCGGCCATGGACGCTCGTGCGCGCCGCGCCACCGGAAGGAGCCGCCTCGTTGCGCTGCACGGCGACGACGGCGCCTTCGATCGCGACTTCTGGCACTCGGTGACGCCATCGGAGCGCATGGCAGCGGTGTGGACTCTGGTCCTCGAGGACCTGGCCTGGCGGAGCCCGGATGGACCCGAACCCCGACTTCAGCGATCTGTTTGCTGCATTGAACGCCGAGGCGGCTGAGTACCTGCTCGTCGGCGGCTATGCGCTGGCCGTGCACGCCGCGCCCCGCTACACGCGCGACCTCGATGTCTGGGTGAACCCCACCGCGGAGAATGCTGCCCGGGTACACCGGGCGCTGGGGCGCTTCGGAGCACCGCTCGGCGAGCTTCGGCCATTCGACCTCGCGACCCCCGGCATCGTCTTCCAGATCGGCGTCGCCCCGGTGCGCATCGACGTCCTCACCTCCGTCGATGGCGTGACCTTCGAAGAGGCCTGGCCCGACCGCGCCGCCACCACCTACGGCGGGCAGGAGGTCCCGGTCATCTCGCGGCGCCACCTGGAGCAGAACAAGCGAGCCAGCGGGCGGCCGCAGGACCTGGCCGACCTGGACATGCTGGCCCGCCTGCGCGGGCGCTGATCTGCAGGCCGGGAACGGCAGCGGCCCGAGCCGAGAGGCCCGGGCCGCGTCTGCTGCGAGGGTGCGGGGAGCTTAGGCCTTGGGCGTAGCCGCCGTACAGCAGGGCAGGCAGGAGGCCGACCGCCAGGAAGACAGCGAGTCCGACGCCGGCGCCGATGAGAGTGGGGGTCTTGCGGTTCATGGTGTTTCTCCGTGGGTTGGTCTGCGTTTGCCTTCGAGGCTCTCGGCGCCGTGCGCCGTATGGCCAGAGAGATTGCACGTGCCCTGCCACTCCTCCGGCACCGGATTCCGGGCACTTGCGCACTCCTGCTGTCGGATCCCGCCGACGAGTCCGGCGGGAACGGCGGACAGCGGGTGTGGGAGGTCGTGGGGACGGCGGCCGAGCGTCAGCGGCCCGGCGCCGAGGCCAGCCGGCGCCGGAGGGCGCGTGCCTCGGCGAGGAGCGGAAGGTCGGGGTCGGCCTGCTTCCAGCGGTCGAGGAGCCGATCGACCGTGGCCAGGGCCGCGGCCCGGTCCCCGAGCCGCGCCTGGGCCTCGGCCTTGCGCACCTGCAGGCGGGCGAGCCCCCAGCCGCGCCAGGGCACGAGGGCGTAGTACCGGGAGGCCTCGAACCGATCGGCGGCGGCGATGGCCTCGGCGTCGAGGTGGGCGTCGAAGGCCACGTAGGAGAACCACCAGCTCCAGAAGTCGCGGCGGTTGGGGTCGGCCGAGAGGAGCGGGCGCAGCCGCGCGGCAGCCGCGACCGCGTCGCCGCGCCGCCAGAGGAGGATGCCCTCGTACAGCTCCCGGTCGTATCCCCGGAGCCCCACCGCCGACTCGGCGGCGCGCCGGTCCTCGCCGAGCAGGAAGTACCCGGTGAACAGCCCCTGCCTGGTCTCGCCGGTCTGCCGGATCCCCTCGGCCATGGCCAGCGCGGGCCGCCTGTCGCGCTGGTCCATGAGGAGGGCCCAGCGGGCCCAGCGGCGGACCTCGGGATGGAGGTCTGGCGCTCGTCCGGGCTCGAGCGCGGCCAGCGCCTCGCGCCGCCGGCCCTGGTGCTCGAGGACCGCCGCCAGGGGGCCGGCGTCGGCCAGCGGGTCGTCCGACGAGGGCGCGGCGACGCCCGAGCGCGCCAGCGCCTCGGCCTCCTGGTAGCGGCCGGCGAGGACCAGGCTGGTGAGCAGCCAGGCGCGCGAGACGCGCCCGGGATCCCGCTCCGCCCCCTGGCGGGAGAGTGCCAGGGCCTCGTCGTGCCGCCGGAGGGCGCTGAGGAGGAAGACGACGGTGTTGCGCGTGGCGAGCCCCGGAGAGGCCTCTGCCCTGGCGCGCGCCCGCGCCAGGGCCTCCTCGCCACGGCCCAGCATGGGAAGCGCGTCCTGGAGCAGATGCTTCTGGGCCTCGGGCCAGGTGGGGTCGAGGGCCACCGCTCGCTCGAACCACGGCAGCGCCTCCGCCGCCCTGCCCTGGTGGAGGTAGAGGTCGCCTGCGAGGTACAGCACCTCCTTGTCGAGCGGATAGGCCTCGGCGGCACGGGAGTACAGGGCCAGGGCGTCGGCGTCGCGCCCGTCGACATGCGCCTTCCAGGCGTGGAAGAGGAGCCGCTCCTTGGCCGGCATCCGCTCCACCTCCCGGTAGGCGGCCTCCATCGAGGCCTCGCGAACCGCGCGGTCGAGCCCCGCGTACTCGCCCAGGTAGGCGAGCCGGTAGTGGGCCAGCGCGAACCGCGGGTCGGCGGCCACCGCCCTGCGGTAGGCGAGGACCGCGCGCAGGTTGTCGGTGGCGCTCTCGTGGCGAAGCCCCTCGGCGTAGTGGCCCCAGGCCTCGGGGTTCGCGGTGACAGCCTCGGCGACGTGCACCTGCGAGGCGCTGACCTCGCCGGGGCTCTCGCGCAGGCGCTCGCGGGTCCGCGCCGAGAGCCGGTCGAGCATGCCGGGGATGGAGGCCTTGCCGGCGCGCTCCTCCTTCAAGGTGACCAGGTACTCGCTGGTCACCGGATCGAGCACCTTGAGGTCGATGGCGTACAGAGCCTCGAAGCGGCGCAGGGTGGCCACCACCAGGGCGCGCCCGCCGGCGGCCAGCGCCACCTCGCGCCCCAGCCGCTCGTCGATGCGCTCGACCCCGGTCTTGCCGAGTTGCCGGAGCACGTCGACCATGCGGCTGCGCGTCAGCACCCGGAGCCGCTGCGACTGCTCGAGCGAGGTGATGAGCAGGTCGGAGAGCCCGTCCAGCTCCGGGTCGCGGGTCTCGTTGGCGAAGTCGGCCACCGCCACCACGATGCGCCCGTCGGGACCGGGCGCCGGCACGCTGGGCGAGAGCCACCGGATGGCCAGGCCGGCCAGGAGCGCGCCGGCCGCGGCGCCTGCCACCGCCAGCAGCGCCAGGCGTCGGAGCTGCCTCGGCCGGGCCTGGGCCTGCTGCAGCCCGCGCAGCTCCTCGGCCACCTGCGCCGCCGTGGGCCGCTCCCCCGGCTTCGCGGAGAGGCACCGCGCCACCAGCGCCGCGAGCCGCCGCGGCTGCCTCCCCGCCAGCGGCGGCGCCGCCTCGCCGTCGAGCGCAGCGCTTCGCCCCTCCTTCACCTCGAACGGCCGCCGTCCCGAGAGCAGCTCGTGGAGCACCGCCCCCAGGGAGAAGACGTCGGCCTTGCCGTCCACCGGCTGTCCCAGCCACTGCTCCGGCGCCACGTAGGCCGGCGTCCCCCCCGACTGCGCCTTTCCGCCAAGCAGGTGCGCCAGCCCCAGGTCGAGCAGCTTCACCCGCCCGTCCTCGCCCAGGTGCAGGTTGGCGGGCTTGAGATCGCGGTGCACCAGCCCCTCGCCGTGCGCGTAGGCCAGCGCCCGCGCCGTCTGCTGACCGATCTCCAGTGCCTCGGCGAGCGGCACCGGCCCGCGGAGAAGCCGCTCCTCCAGCGTCTCCCCGTGGAGCAGCTCCAGCACCAGGTAGGGCCCCTTCTCGCAGGTGCATGCCTCGTAGAGCGTGACGATGCCCGGGTGCGAGAGCCGCGCCGCCGCCTGCGCCTCGGCGCGGATGGCGGCGCCGGCCCACTCGTCGCGGGCGCGCCCCGGCCGCAGCGTCTTCAGCGCCACCCGCCGGCCCAGCTCGCGGTCGAGCGCCTCGTAGACCGCGCCGAACCCGCCCCGCCCCAGCTCCCGCAGCACCTGGAAGCGGTCCAGCGTCTCGCCGGGACAAAGCTCCTCCGCCCAGGCTCCGCCGGGCTCGGGCGCCTTCGCCAGCGCCTCGAGGAGGGCCGTCAGGTCGCCGCGCGCCTGGCCTTCTGCTTCGCCCACGAGCCCCCCGGGAAGGGCTCGATGCTACGCGCCCGCGCCCGCCTCCCGCAAACCACCGCGGCGGGAGCGGGCCTGGGAACGGCAGCGGCCCGAGCCGAGAGGCCCGGGCCGCGTCTGCTGCGAGGGTGCGGGGAGCTTAGGCCTTGGAGGCCTGGGCCACAGGCTTCTTCACCGGGCCGGAGAGGATCGAGACCGCCGCGCCGGCAGCCGCGCCG
>JACRMN010000003.1 GCA_016214955.1 Deltaproteobacteria bacterium | reverse complement strand
GCGTCGACGTACCCTTCCGACGCGGACTTCCGGAACCAGGCGAGCGCCTCGCCCTCGTCCTTCGCCACCGTTCGGCCGTGGGCGTACAGGACGCCCAGGAGGAACATCCCTTCCGGGACCCCCCGGTCCGCCGCCTTCCGGATCCACCCCGCCGCCGCGGCCGCGTCCGGCGCCGTCCCCCGGCCGTACAGCAGCAGGCGCCCCGCCTTCGCGAACCCCTCCGGGTTCCCTCCCTGCGCGGCGCGCACATACCACTTCGCCGCGAGGGCTTCGTCCTTCGCGACGAAGGTTCCGGACAGGTACATCGCCGCGATCCGCTCCTGCGCGTCGGCCTCCCCCCCCTCCGCCGCCCGCAGGAACCATTTCGCGGCCTCGGCCGGATCCTTCGCGACGCCCCGGCCTTCCGCGTGCCGCCACGCGAGGAGCTTCTGCGCCGGCACGTCGCCGCCTTCCGCCGCGCGGCGGTGCCAGGAGAGCGCTTCCGCCTCGTCCTTCGGCACGCCCAATCCCTGTTCGTGGAGGAAACCGAGGAGCGACATCGCCTGCGGGTGCCCCTGTCCGGCGGCGAGGCGGGCGAAGCGGACCGCCTCGGAGAAATCCTTTTGCACCCCGCGGCCGGCCGCGTGGCGAGACGCCATCGCGTGCCGGCCGTCGGCGTTGCCGAGCTCCGCGGCCTTCCGGTACAGCCGGACCGCCTCGGCGTCGTCCTTCGCGATCCCCCGGCCCGCGGCGCACGCGTCGGCCAGGCGGACCATGGCCGCGGCGTCCTCCGGGTTCTTCCGGAGAGCGGCCTGGAATCCGCGCACCGCCTTGCGTTCCTCGGCCTGCGCCTTCTCGCGCTCCCGAGCCCCGGTGTCCGCGCTTCGTGCCGGGACCTTCTTCTGCTTCCTCTTCGCCGCGGCGGTGGCGTCGCCCGCGGTTGCCGCGAGGAGAACCGCTACGGCGAGGAGCAGGGCGGCCGCCCGCCTCATCCGCCCTTCTTCTTCATCCCCTTCGGCGTCGTCCCGAAGAGAGCCCCGGTCCGCAATACCGGCTTCCCGTCGAGGTACAGCTCCCCCTGCGACCGAAGGTCCTTGATCATGTCCCAGTGGACCGCCGAGTCGTTCCTCCCCCCGGACTCCGGGTACGAGCGGCCGACGGCGAGATGGATGGTGCCTCCCATCTT
>JACRMN010000015.1 GCA_016214955.1 Deltaproteobacteria bacterium | reverse complement strand
GGGAGAACCTGGCGCGGGGCGGTCATGCAGAGGGCACTGGCAGGCGCCGTGCCGCAGCGGGCGAGAGGAAGGCCGCGAGGTTGGAGAGCGGAGCCCGTCCGCGGCGGAGCCGGGCGGTCGCCGCGCGGTACTCTCGGACGGACGCGGCGCGCTCAGGTGTGCCGGATGCGCCGCTCGGCCTCGAGGAAGGCGTCGAAGGCGGCCGACGGTACGCGCACGGTCAGCAGCGTGGCGGTGAGCGGCAAACTGCCCAGGTCGAGCGCGTGCTCCACGCCCTCGGTGGCGCTGACGCGGCCGGCGACGGAGGCCGACTCGAAGGGGAAGGAGAGCTCGTAGTCCACCGAGATCTCGCCGGTGGGCTCGCGGGTGGCCTCGACGCGGAGCGTGAAACGGACGCGGCGCGGGTCGGCCGGGTCGCGCAGCACGAGGTGGGCGGCGCGGCCGGGCGGCGCGATGAGCCGCGGGCGGGCGATGACCTCGCCGTCCTCGCCGCGGAGCTCCAGGGCCACCAGGTCGCCGCCGTCGCCCGAGGCCGGCCGCTGCCTGTGCAGCGCGCGGTGCGTCTGGACCGCCACCTCGGCGGAGCTGCCGCCGAGGAGGAAGGCCAGCATGACGACGGCGATGGCGCGTGCGGTCTTCATGGACGGTCCTCGCACAAGAGGGAAATCTTAGCGGGTTTGCACACGGTGTGCCCTGATCATGTGGGGGTCCAAGCGCCCGGAATCACGTGAGCCGGCACGGACGAGTGTCCCCTGGAGGCCACCGGATGTGTTCGGACCGGCTACACCACCCGTCCGGGGACGATCAGGTGGACCGCCAGCGCCCGCCCTGCTCGGTGGCCCGGCCCTCGGCGCGGAGCTTCAGGAGGGAGGCGAGGCAGCTCCTCTCGGCGATGGGATACACGGCCGGCGGCGTGTCGTCGTAGGCGCGGGCGGTGACCTCGGTGAGGGTTCCGCCGGGCACGAGCGCGGCCGCCACCTTGGCCTCGCGCAGCCGCCGGTGGGCCAGGTAGTCGTCGAGGGCGCGCACGCCGTCGGGCGCCGGCTGGCCGTGGGCCGGGTAGAGCGTGCGCGGCTCGAGTGCGCGGACGCGCGCCAGCGAGGCCAGGTACACGGCCATGTCGCCCTCGGGCGGGTCGATGACGATGGTGGAGAGGGTGCTGAGGAGATCGCCGGCCGCCACGGCGCCGGAACGCTCGTCGCGGAAGGCGAGGTGGCCGCGAGCGTGCCCGGGAGTGTGGAGCGCGCGCCAGCGGCCGCCGAGCAGCTCGCCGTCGGCCACCGGCAGGACGTCGCGGGCCAGGGCAGCCGGCAGCATCCCGGCGGCGTCGGCGTGGGCGCGCAGCGAGACGCCGTACCGCTCCCGCAGCCGGGCCACACCGCCCACGTGGTCGGGGTGGGCGTGGGTGAGCCACACCTGGCGCGGCGGGCGCCCCTCGGCCGCCAGCTCGTCGAGCAGTCCCTCCAGCAGGGCCTGCTCCTCGGGGTAGGGCGAGCCGGGGTCCACCACCGCCAGGCCGCCCTCCACGCCCAGCACCAGGCAGTTGGTGTGGGTGGCTGGCGGCAGCGTCGGGGTGCGAAGCGGCTGGAGGAAGACGCCCTCCTGGAACTCGACCCGGCGCGGAACTCCACCTTCGGTGTACGGCGGCGCGCGCATGGCGTCGAGGCAGGCGGGCGGCGCCGCCCGGTCGAGGCACTGGATGGGCCAGAGCTGCGGCGGGTGGAGCAGCACCTCGCCCGAGTGCCAGCGGGCCAGCGCCGTGCCTGTGGCGATCCACTCGCCGCCGGAGAGCTCGCCGGGCCACACCTCGGCCCGCTCCCCCTGCGGGAAGCGCACCAGGAAGGTGCGGGCGTCGAAGCGTACCGGGGAGATGGCCGGGGTCACCCAGCGGCCGGCCGGGATGAAGTCGGCCGCGTCGATCTCCAGGGCATGGCCGGAGAGGAAGTCGCGGAAGAGCAGGTCGCCGGCCAGGAGCGCGCGCCGGGCCTCGTCGCGGGCCTCGCGGGAGAGCTGCTCCGCCCCGTCGACGATCAGCACGCCGGTCTCCTCGAAGAGCTCGCGGGCGGCGGCGGCCACTGCCGCGGCCCGCTCGCCGGTCTCGCCC
Organism: Deltaproteobacteria bacterium; assembly: GCA_016214955.1. Classification (GTDB taxonomy): domain Bacteria; phylum Myxococcota; class Myxococcia; order Myxococcales; family Anaeromyxobacteraceae; genus JACRMN01. The sequence goes on along the minus strand of JACRMN010000015.1, from coordinate 257,963 downwards.
CGCACCGGGACGTGGGCGTCCTCGCCGTCCACCTTGCCGCCGGGGAAGGCGTGGAAGCCGGCGGCGAAGCGCAGCGGCGCGCCGCGCCGGACCCAGAACAGCTCCCGGCCCGCGGGCCCCTGGCGCCAGAGCACCACCGAGGAGGCCGCCCGCGGGGCCACCACCGGGCGGGGCGGGGGAACGGGGACGCCGTGGATGAGCTGGCTCATGCGCAGGGAATCCGCACGATCTCCTGCTGCACCTTGGAGAACACCTGCGGCCCCTCGGGCGTGAGCACCACGTCGATCTCGCTGCGCACGCCCAGCCCCTCGTCGGGCAAGTAGATGCCGGGCTCGATGGAGAAGGCCAGCCCCTCCACCAGCTCGCGGGTGTCGTGGGTCTCGAGGTCGTCGAGGTTGGCGCCGTCGCCATGGACCGCGTGGCCGATGGAGTGGCCGGTGCGGTGGATGAAGCGCTCGCCGTAGCCGCGCGAGCCGATGTGGTCGCGCACCGCGCGATCCACCTGCCAGCCCTGGAGCACCCGCCCCTCGCGCCAGGCGGTCTGGACGGTGCGCAGCCCCACGTCGCGCCCCTCGGCGGTGACGCGGAAGATCTCCTCGGCCTTGGGGCCGGGCCGGTCGCCGCAGAAGCCGACCCAGGTGATGTCGGCGTAGACGTCCTCGGGGCCGGTGTGGCGGGCCCAGAGGTCGATGAGCACCAGGTCGCCCCTGCGGATGGGCGTGGGCGTCTTCTCCGAGGGCACGTAGTGGGGATCGCCGGCATGGCCGTTCACCGCCACGATGGGCGCGTGGTCGGTCTCGAGCTTCCCCTCGGCGAAGCGGTCCATGAGGAACTTCTGGATCGAGAGCTCGCTCACCGGCGCGCCCCGGCGGAGCGCCACCCCGATCTGCTCGAAGGCGGCGTCCTTGGCCTCGTCGATGGCCCTCAGCGCCCGCACGTGGCTGGCGAGCTGGTGGGGCGACCAGCGGCACAGGAAGCGCTGCACCAGCGCAGCCGAGGAGACCACCTCCACCCCCAGCCCCCGCACCGTCTCCAGCGTGCCGGCGTCGACGCGGGAGAGGTAGGGGATGGCGGCGCCGGGGAAGTACTCCATGGCGAGGCGGGGCCTCTTGGGCAGCGGGGCCAGGAGGTCGCGCAGCGCCCTGTCGAGGGATTGCCAGGAGCTGTAGGCGGTGCGCCTGCCGGGCACCTCGCGCGGGAAGGAGCCGAGCTCGATGGCGTGGAGCAGGAGCTGGGGCTCGCCCTGCGCAGGCACCAGGTAGTACCAGCGGCGCGTGAGCATGTGGCCGCGCAGCCCCAGGGCGTCGAGGGCGGTGGGGTTCTGGCCGTGGAAGTCGTAGAGCAGCCAGCCGTCGAGCCCCTCCTCGCGGAGGGCGGCCTGGAGGGCGGGGATGCCGGCGCGCAGCGCTCCGGGGCCGGGTGGGGTGGTGTCCATGTGCCCGATCTATCGGCTTCGGACGCGGCGCGCCAAGGCCCCGAGGTGGGCCCCGGCCGGGCCTACTCCCCCTCGGCGCGGAGCTCACCGGGGTAGGGGATGCGGTGCAGGCGGATGGAGTTGGTGTGGCCTTCCACGCCCACCATCGAGCCGTAGACCAGCACCACCCGCTCGCCGGGCCGCACCAGCCCGTCCTTGAGCAGCCGGTCGCACACCGCCGAGATCATCAGGTCGGCGTTGGAGATGGGCTCCATCACCTTGGGCAGGACGCCCCAGAGCAGCGCCATGCGCCGGCGGATGGCCTGGTCGGGCGAGAAGGCGATGATGGGCACGTGGGGCCGGTCGCGCGAGAGCAGCCGCGCCGTCGAGCCCGAGCGGCTGAAGCAGGCGATGAGCGAGGCGCCCGCCTCCTGGGCCGCGCGGCAGGCGGCGGCGGCGATCACCTGGGTGAAGGGCACCGGCCCGCGCAGCGGCGGCGGCGCCTGGCCGGTCCACATGGCGGTGAGCCCCTCGGCCTCGCGGACGATGCGGTCCATCATCTGCACCGCCAGCAGCGGGAAGCGGCCGCTGGCGGTCTCGCCGGAGAGCATCACCGCGTCGGCGCCGTCCCAGACGGCGTTGGCGACGTCGCTGGCCTCGGCGCGGGTGGGTCGCGGGTGCTCGATCATCGACTCCAGCATCTGGGTGGCGATGATGGCCGGCTTCCCGGCGGCGTTGGCCTTGCGCAGCATCTCCTTCTGCAGCCCCGGCACCCGCTCCGGCAGGATCTCCACGCCCAGGTCGCCGCGGGCCACCATGATGCCGTCGGCGGCGTCGATGATGGAGTCGATGAGGTCGAGGGCCTCGGGCTTCTCGATCTTGGCGATGATGGGCACCACGTGGCCGAGCCGCTCCATCTCGGCGCGGCAGCGGGCCACATCGCCGGCGTTGCGCACGAAGGAGAGGGCCACGTAGTCCACGCCGTGGGCGAGGCCGAAGGCCAGGTCGGCCAGGTCCTTCTCGGAGAGGGCGTCGGCCTTCAAGGCCACGCCCGGCAGGTTGATGCCCTTGTGCTCCTTGAGGAGCCCGCCCTCGACCACCTCGGCGCGCAGCCGGACGCCGTCGGTGGAGAGCACCCGCAGCTCGAGCAGGCCGTCGTCCACCAGCAGCCGGTCGCCGGGCCGCACGTCCTCGGCCAGGTGCGCGTAGGTGGTGGAGATGAGCTTCTCGTCTCCGCGAAGCTCCCCCTCGGTGGTGATGGTGAGCACGGCGCCGGCCTCGAGCATCACGCCGGCCCTGCCGGCCTGGAGCGGGCCGGTGCGGATCTTGGGCCCCTGCAGGTCCTGGAGGACGGCCACTGCCTTGCCGAGCCTCTTGGAGGTGGCGCGCACCAGGTCGAGGACCCGGGCGTGATCGGCGTGCTCGCCGTGGGAGAAGTTGAGGCGTGCCACGTCGGCCCCGAGCTCGAAGAGCTTGTGGACCGTCTCCGGGTCGGAGCTGGCCGGGCCGAGCGTGGCGACGATCTTGGCTCGTCGCATCGCAGCCTTGTACACGGCTACCGGAGGTGGGGCCAGCGGGTGAGATGGGCGTTTCCGACCCTGGCGGGGGGTGAGGGATGGCTTCCGGGCGGTGCTCCGTAAGCCGGGCGTGGAGCTGCCCTCCGCCGTCGCCCCCGATCAGGACCTGGTCACCCTCGCCGCCGCCGGGGACGGGGTGGCATTCGGCGAGCTGGTGGCCCGGCACCAGGACCGGGTCTACGCCGTGGCCATGCACCTGCTCCGCGACGCCGCCGAGGCCGAGGAGGTGGTGCAGGAAACGTTCCTGGCGGCCCTGGAGAAGCTCCCCGGCTTCCGCGGGGACGCGGCCTTCACCACCTGGCTCCACCGGGTCGCCGCCAACGCGGCCCTGATGCGGCTGCGCAAGCGCCGCCGCGCCCCCGACACCCTGGCCGAGGAGCCGATGGACGAGCTCCTGCCTCGCTTCGACGCCCAGGGCCACCTGCTGGCCGACGGGCCCGGTCACGACTGGGCGAAGCGCGCCGACGAGCAGCTCGCCGATCGCCAGGTGCGGCAAGCCGTCGAGGCCGCGGTGCAGAATCTTCCCGAGGACTACCGCATCGTATTCCTGCTGCGAGACGTCGAGGGACTCTCGAGCGAATCGATGGCGGAGCTCCTCGGCGTCTCGGTCGCCGCCGTCAAGTCGAGGCTGCACCGGGCGCGCCTCGCGCTCCGGGCCAAGCTGGGGCACTACCTGGAATGAGCGCAGGCGATCCAGAAGCCATCCCCTCCTGCCAGCGTGTCGTCGAGTGCCTGCCCGCCTGGTTCGAGGGCGCGCTCCCCTCCGGCGAGGAGGGGCCCATGGAGCGCCACCTGGTGCTCTGCCCGCCCTGCGGCCACCTGGCCCGCACCTACCGGCGCGTGGGCGACGTGGCCCGCGCCGCGATGGAGGTGCGGTTGCCCCCGGCGGCCGCCGAGCGGCTGGGCCGCCTGCTCCGGGCGCGGTTCGCGGCGCGCCCGTCCTGACGGGAGCCGCGGCGAGCCCGCTCCCGCTGCCGAGCCGCCGGGCGGGCCGGTTGCCGCACCTCTCGGGCCGGGATACGGTCGCGCCGTGAGCCCTTCGCTCGAGCGCCGGGTCGAGAAGCTCCAGGCCATCCTCGACGTCGCCAAGGCGATGACCGCCGAGCGCGATCCCGACGCGCTCCTCGAGCTGATCCTGCGCGAGGCGGCGGCGGTGGTGGAGGCCGACCGCTGCTCGCTCTTCCTGGTGGACCGCGAGCGCGGCGAGCTCTGGAGCAAGATCGCCCACGGCACCAGCGAGATCCGCTTCCCGCTGGGCGACGGCATCGCCGGCGCGGTGGCCGCCTCGGCAAGGGCGGAGCGCATCGACGACGCCTACGCCGACCCGCGCTTCCGCCGCGCGGTGGACCAGGCCACCGGCTACCGCACCCGCACCATCCTCACCGTGCCCATGCTCTCCACCAAGCGCGAGGTGGTGGGCGTGATCCAGGCGCTCAACCGCCGGGACGGCACCTTCACCGCCGAGGACGAGGAGCTGCTCGTGGCGCTGGGCGGCCAGGCCGCCAGCGCCATCGAGAACGCGGTCCTGCACGCCGAGATCGAGCGGCTCTTCGAGGGCTTCGTGCGCGCCTCGGTGGTGGCCATCGAGGCCCGGGACCCCACCACCGCCGGCCACTCCGGCCGCGTCGCCGAGCTCACCGTGGGCCTGGCCCGCGCGGTGGAGGCCGCCCCGCCCCCCGACCTTCGCGGCCTCACCTTCCGCCCCGACGAGCTGCGCCAGCTCCGCTACGCCGCCCTGCTCCACGACTTCGGCAAGGTGGGCGTGCGCGAGCACGTGCTGGTCAAGGCCGACAAGCTCTACCCACACGAGAAGGAGCTGGTCGAGGCCCGCTTCCAGCTCATCCGGGCGCGGCTCGAGCTCGCCCGCGCCGAGGGGCGGATGGCGGGCCGCCCGGTGGACGGCGAGGAGGCGAGGCTGCGCGACCTCGACGGGCTCTGGCAGCTGGTGCTGGACTGCAACCGGCCCACGGTGCTCGACGAGGATCGCTCGGCGCGGCTCTCGCGGCTGGCCGGCCTCACCTGGAACGACGGCAAGGCCGAGCGGCCCTACCTCACGCCGGTGGAGCTGAAGGTGCTCTCCATCCCCCGCGGCTCGCTCTCCGAGGAGGAGCGGCGCGAGATCGAGAGCCACGTCTCGCACACCTTCAACTTCCTCACCCAGATCCCCTGGACCCGCAACCTGCGGCGCGTCCCCGACATCGCCTTCGCCCACCACGAGAAGCTCAACGGGCGCGGCTACCCGCGCGGCGTCCCGGCGGTGCAGATCCCGGTCGAGGCGCGGATGATGTCCATCAGCGACATCTACGACGCCCTCACCGCCAGCGACCGGCCCTACAAGCGGGCGATTCCGGCCGAGAAGGCCATCGACATCCTCCACCAGGAGGCCAGGGGCGGCATGCTCGACGCCGGCCTCCTCGGCGTCTTCGTGGAGAGCGGCACCTGGAAGGTCGCCGGCGCCCGCTGACCGCCACGCCCGGCACCGCGCCCATGCCGTCCCCCCCGCCGCTGGCCGCACCCCTGCCGCGCGCCTTCTTCGCGCGCGATCCGCGCCGGGTGGCCCGCGACCTGCTCGGCAAGGTGCTGGTGCACCGCCACCGGGGCGTGACCCGGGCCGCGCGCATCGTCGAGACCGAGGCCTACCTGGGCGAGCGCGACCAGGCCAGCCACGCCCGCTTCGGCCCGACGCGGCGGGCGGCGGTGATGTTCGGCCCGCCCGGCGTCGCCTACGTGTATCTCGTCTACGGCATGCACCACTGCATGAACGTGGTCACCGGCGAGGACGGCGCCGCCTCTGCGGTGCTGCTGCGCGCCGCCGAGCCGCTCCGGGGCTGCCTGGCCGTGCCGCGCGGCCCGGGGAAGCTCTGCCAGGCGCTCGCCATCCGCCGCGAGCGGCACGACGGCATGGACCTGTGCGGCCCGCGCCTCTTCGTGGCCGACGGCCCGCCGCCCGCGGAGCCGGTGCGCACCTCGGCCCGCATCGGCGTGACCTACGCCGGCGCCTGGGCCCGGCGGAGGCTGCGCTGGTACCTGGGCGGCAATCCGTGGGTGAGCGGGGGCAAAGCGGCGAGGTGACCGCGGGGCCGGGCGGGCCCTCCCGGTGAGCGCTGCCGGGCCGTTCGCGAACGCCGGGCGACCGGCCGTGTCGCCCGTCCCTGCCCACGACTTCGGTACCTTGCGCCCATCCGCGCCCGGGCACGCCCGGTGCACACCCCGAAAGGCTCACTCCGCGTGTCAGCGCGAAGTGCCGGGCCTGGCGAGCGGGCCCGGCGAGCTCCCGTTGCCTGGAGTCCTCCCTCACCGTACGTGGAGAACGCACCATGAATCGCAAGCACCACCTCGCCCTCACCTGGCTGGGCATCGCCTCCCTCGCACTCTTCTCATCCGCCTGCGGCTCGTCCGACTCCCACAGCAACAGCACCGGACAGGCCCTCACCGAGTCGTCGAGCGCCGCCGTGGTCACGCTCCAGGACTCGTCCGGCCCGTCCCGCTCCCGCGCCGCGCCGGTGCAGGACGACGGGAGCTTCACCCTCGACATGGCCGGCCTCACCGCCCCCTACCTGCTCCGCGCGGAGTGGACCGACGCCGGAGCGGTCCGGCGCCTCTACGGCGTCAGCGAGGGGCGCGAGAACCTGGACGTCAACGCCCTCACCGACGTGGCCTTCCGCGGAGCCCACGACGGCGCCGACGACAGCGGGGACGATGCCGAGGACGACGGCGTCTTCGAGCGCTCCGACCACGAGGGGAAGCGCGGCGCCGCCACGCGGGCCCGCCTCCTCCTGACCAGGCTGCAGGTGGTGCTGGGGCCGCTCTTCGAGCGGTACGGCATCAGCGACCCCCGCACCGATCGCGACGCCGTCCGCGCGCTGCTGCGCGACGTCAGGATCGCCAAGGAGCACCGCACCATCGTCGTCACCAACCGGGCCACGGGAGGCGTCATCTTCACCGGGTCCCTCGCCGACCTCTCGGCGGGAACCTTCACCGCGGCCAACATGCCGGCCGGCCCCGGGGTCCCCCCGGCTGGCAGCTGCACCGCCTTCACCTACTCGGACTTCGGGGCCTGCCAGGCCGACGGGACGCAGACGCGCACGGTGCTGACGGCGACGCCGGCCGGCTGCACCGGGGGCTCGCCGGTGCTCACGCAGACCTGCACCTACGTGCCGCCGGCCAGCACCTGCACCGCCTTCACCTACTCGGACTTCGGGGCCTGCCAGGCCGACGGGACGCAGACGCGCACGGTGCTGACGGCGACGCGGACTTCGGGGCCTGCCAGGCCGACGGGACGCAGACGCGCACGGTGCTGACGGCGACGCCGGCCGGCTGCACCGGGGGCTCGCCGGTGCTCACGCAGACCTGCACCTACGTGCCGCCCATCGACGGCGCCGCCCTCTACACCCAGCACTGCTTCGGCTGCCACGCCAACGGCAAGAAGGGAAGCTCGGCCTCCTCCATCCAGACCGCCATCACCGGCAACGTCGGCGGCATGGGCTCGGCCGCGCTGCGAGCCCTGACCCCGGCCCAGATCGCCGCCATCGCCGCGGCACCGTAGCCAGGTCATCCGTCCCCGGGCCCCGCGCCCGGGATGCGCCGCCCCGCCCCGCACCGCCGGGGTGGGGCGTGCCGTCGAGATGTCCCCGGGAGCCGTTCGCGAACGCCCGCCGGGCGCCTCGGCCGCCGGGCGGCGCCCGCGAGGTCGCGCCCTTGCGCGGCCGGCGCCCGGGCACGCGGGGTGCAAGTCCGGGCGGGGATGAAGCGGAGACGACGCGCGAAGATCACCTGGATGGGTGCGGTGGCGCTCGCACTGCTCTCCGCCTGCGGGCCGTTCGACGAGCCCGCCACCGGGCAGGCCCTCACCGACTCGGCGAGCGAGAGCGCCGTGGCGCTCCGCGACTCGTCCAGCCAGGCGCACGGCCGCGCCGCCGCGGTGCACGCCGACAGGAGCTTCACGGTCGACGTGGCGGGGCTCGAGACCCCGTTCCTGCTGCGCGTGGAGTGGACCGACGCCGGGGCGGTGCGGCGCTTCTACGCCGTCTCCGAGGGGCGCGGGAACCTGGACGTCAACGCCCTCACCGACGTGGCCTTCCGGGGAGTGCACGACGGCACCGACGAGAGTCTGGACGACGCCGCGGACGACGAGGTCTTCGAGCGCGCCGACCCGGCCGCCAAGCGCGCCGCGGCCGCGCGGGCCCGCAGCCTCCTGGCCAACCTGGGCGCGGCGCTCGCGCCCCTCCTCGTTCGGTACGGCATCGCCGACCCCCGCACCGACCGCGATGCGGTCCGCGTGCTCCTCCGCGACGTCCGGGTGACGAAGGATCGCCGTGCCGTCGGCGTCACCAACCGGGCAAGCGGCAAGGTGATCTTCACGGGCCTCCTCTCCGGCCTGCCTGCCGGCACCTTCAACGCCGCCGCGATGCCGGCCGGCCCCAACGGCCCTGCCACCTGCACCGCCTTCAGCTACTCGGGCTACGGCCCCTGCCAGCCGGACGGAACCCAGACGCGCACGGTGGTGTCCTCGTCGCCGGAGGGCTGCGCCGGCGGCTCCCCGCTGCTCACGCAGGCCTGCACCTACGTGCCCCCGGTCGTCGTCTGCACCGCCTTCACCTACTCGGACTACGGCCCCTGCCTGGACGGAAGGCAGACGCGCACGGTGCTGACCTCCCTGCCACCGGGCTGCACCGGCGGCTCGCCGGACGTCTCCCGGGCCTGCCAGGTCGTCCCGCCGCCCATCGACGGCGCAGCCCTCTACGCCCAGTACTGCTACGGCTGCCACGGCAACGCCATGAAGGGCAAGTCGGCCTCCAAGATCCAGCGCGCCATCGACAGGGACACCGGCGGCATGGGCACGGCCGCGCTCCGCGCCCTGACCCCGGCCCAGATCGCCGCCATCGCCGCGGCGCGGTAGCGGCCGCCGCGAGGCTAGCCCCTGCCGACGAACGGCATCCGGGTGGCCATGACTGTCGCGAACTGCACGTTGGCCGTGAGCGGCAGGCTGGCCATGTGCAGGACGGTGCTGGCGACGTGCTGCACGTCCATCGTCGGCTCCGCCCGGACGGAGCCGTCCGCCTGCGGCACGCCCTGCGTCATGCGAGCGGTCATCTCCGTGAGCGCGTTCCCGATGTCGATCTGGCCGCAGGCGATGTCGAAGGCGCGGCCGTCGAGCGAGGTGGACCGGGTGAGCCCGGTGACGGCGTGCTTGGTGGCCGTGTAGGGGGCGGAGTTCGGGCGCGGCGCGTGTGCCGAGATCGACCCGTTGTTGATGATGCGGCCGCCGCGGGGCACCTGGGCCTTCATGACGCGGAAGGCGGCCTGGGTGCACAGGAACATCCCGGTCAGGTTCACGTCGACGACCTGCTTCCACTGCTCGAAGGGGAGCTCGTCGATGGGCACCGCCGGCGCCCCGCGGCCGGCGTTGTTGAAGAGGACGTCGACCCGGCCGAAGCGCTCGACGACGCGGTCGAACAGCGCGCGCACCGAGTCGGGCTGGGAGACGTCGGTGGGGACCGGGAGCGCCCGGTCCCCGGCCCCGGCCAGGGCGGCCGTCTGCAGGAGCGCCTCGGGGCGGCGGCCGGCCAGCGCCGTGCGGTAGCCGGCCCCGAGGAAGGCCAGCGCCACCGCCCTGCCGATCCCGCTGCCGGCACCGGTCACCACCGCCACCCTTCCGTCCGAGCTCATGGCCGGGATGCTACACCAGCCTTTCCGCCCTCCCGGACAGGGCACCCGCCAGGCCGCGGCCGCGTCCCCCGATCTCGGGAGCGGGCCGGTTGCGCCTCCCGCCGGCCGTCCCTAGACTCCGCGCCGTGCTGCACCTCGCCGGACAGGACAGCCGCGGCCTCGCCGAGGCGCTGGGCATCGAGCTCGCCGACGCCCGCCGCATCCTGGGCGCGGTGGTGGGGCGCGACCGCCCGCTGCGCGAGGCGCGCAACGTGCGGCGCGAGGTGCTCGACCGCGCCGCGCGCGAGGCCTCCAACGCGCGGCTCGACTGCCTGGAGAAGGTGGACGCCCGCGACGGCTTCCGCCGCTACCTCTTCGGCCTCGGGGACGGCGCCCGCGTCGAGGCGGTGCGCATCCCGCTCTTCGACACCCACCACACCCTGTGCCTCTCCTCGCAGGTGGGCTGCGCGCTGGGCTGCGCCTTCTGCGCCACGGGGCGGCTCGGCCTCACCCGCAACCTGGACTCCTGGGAGATGGTGGCCCAGTGGCTGGCGGTGCGGGCCGACTCGGAGCGGCGCATCACCGGGGCGGTCTTCATGGGCCAGGGGGAGCCCTTCCACAACTACGAGGCGGTGCTGCGCGCCGCCTACGTGCTCTGCGACCCGGCCGGCGGGCGCATCGACCAGCGGCGCATCTCCATCTCCACCGCGGGAGTGGTGCCCATGATGCGGCGCTACACCGCCGAGGGGCACCGCTTCCGGCTCTGCGTCTCGCTCAACGCTGCCCTGCCGGAGAAGCGCGCCGCGCTCATGCCGGTGGAGCGCGGCCACCCGCTCGACGAGCTGGTCGACGCCATCCGCGAGCACGGGCGCACGCGCGACCGCGTGACCGTCGAGTACGTGATGATGGCCGGGGTCAACACCGGCGAGGAGGACGCCGAGGCGCTCGGCCGGCTCCTGCGCGACATCCCCATCCGGCTCAACCCCATCGCCGTCAACGACGCCACCGGCCGTTTCCGCCCACCCACCGAGCCGGAGTGGAGCGCCTTCCGCGACGCGCTGGCGCGCCACCTCCCCGGCCAGCCCATCGTGCGCCGCTACTCCGGCGGGCAGGACGAGAACGCCGCCTGCGGGATGCTGGCGTCGAGGGCGAGCTAGCCCTTTCCTTGCCCCTTCGGTCCCGGCTCCTCCTCACCCGGGTCGAAGAGCTCGAGGTTGCGCAGGAGGTCGAGCTGCTCCAGCTCCTCGAGGTGCTGCAGGAGCTCGGCGTCGGGATCGGGCGCAGGCGCAGGAGCCGGCTCGGGCGGCGGGGCCGGCTCGGCGCAGAGGAGCAGGGCGGCGAAGGCGGAGGCGATCACGGCGCCGTCAGGTCCACGCCCAGGATGAGCTTCCTCACCGGTGCCCGGTCGGGCCCGTAGAAGCTCCCGGACCAGAGCTGGTCGGCCTCGAGCGAGAGCGAGAGCCAGGCGAGCGGCGACCAGCGCAGGTTCACGTCCACCTCAGGACCATACACCCGGCCGCCGAAGGGGCCGGTCACCGGTGCCTCCAGCCAGGCGCCGCGGAGCTCGGCCTGGAAGGACTCGGCCGGCTCCCAGAGGGCCCGCAGCACCGGCCCGAGGACGCCGCGACCATTCACGCCGGGCGCACTCGCCTGGCGCGCGGCGAAGGTCTCGGAGAGGCCGCCCTTGAAGAAGAGGTTGGTGGCGGTGATCCAGGGCGCCACGCCCACGAAGCCGCCGTAGCGGTGCGGCAGGCTGAAGCGCACCTTCTCCTCCGGCGGTGCGTCGCCCGAGAGGAACAGGAAGCGGGCGCCGAGGAGGAGATCGCGGTGGACCCGCACCTCGTAGGCGGCGCTGGCGGCCCAGCCCAGCACCGAGGCCTCGAAGGCCAAGGGCACCGTGAAGCGGACCGTGCCCGCCACCACCGCCGCCGCGGCCGACACCCGGTGGCCGCGCCCGAAGGAGAGGCCCGCCGAGAGGCCGCCCCACACCAGGTCGGCGGTGCCGTCCACCGGCCCGCCCAGCGCCGCCGCCAGCGTGCGGGCCTCCTGCTGGTAGGCCGAGGGGACGACACCTCCGGGCTGCACCGTGCTCGGCGCGGGGGTGAGCCCCTGGAGCCTCAGCGAGGAGACCTCGACGGCGCTGCCGCGGAAGAGGCTGGCCACCTCGCCGGCGTCGTCGTGGAAGTAGGCGGCGAAGGCGCCCACGTGGTCGAAGAGGGAGAGCATCCGGTCGAGGCGCAGGAAGAGGAGCGGCGAGCGGGCGGTGCCGGCGTCGGGCCAGTCGCGGGTGGGCAGGAAGGCGGCCCCGTGGACCTCCCAGGAAGGGCCGAGCGCGCCCAGGTCGAGCCGCGCCTCGAGCCCGAGGCCGTAGTCGTCGTAGACCAGCCCGTCGGCCACGGAGAAGCGATGGCGCCCGGCGCGGAGGAAGGCGAAGTCGTTGCGGCCGGTGGTGATCCCCACCCAGGCCTCGCGGACGAAGAGCGTCTGGCGCAGCTCCTCCCGCGGCGCGCGGCCGCCGGCGGTGAGGCGGGTCGTGTCCCTGCCGGCGGAGGGCACCTGGACGACCACCTCGCGACCCAGCAGGGCGCCGGCGCAGGCGCCGCCGTCGGCGAGGGCGAGACCGGTGGGCTGGGCCGGGCGCGAGAGGCAGATCGACGCGAACGGGGGCGAGGGGGTGCGGCGCAGTTCGCCCGAGTCGAAGCCCAGGGCCCAGCGCCAGGGGCCGGTCCGGCCGGAGAGGTCGGCGGCCAGGAAGAGCGAGCCGTGGCGCTCGGCGGGGGCGGGGGTGAAGTAGTCGCCGACCTGGAAGGCCAGGGTCGAGGCGTCGAAGCGGGGCTCGAGCCGCGGCTCGCCCTGCTGCGCCGTCACCCGCGTGTGCAGCAGGGCCCGCGCCTGCACCGCCCCGGCCTCCTCGGCGAGGACCGGACCGGCGGCGGCGAGGAGTGCCGCGGCGGCGAGCGGGCGGAGCGGCACGCGCGGGGCCTACCGCCTGCCTGGCCCGCGCTGCTGCCGCCAGCGCTCCCGGGCGCGCTCGCGCTCGGCCGGCGTCATCTCGCGCCAGCGCTGCAGGTTGTCCAGGAACTGGCGCCGCTCGCCGGCAGGCGCCTCGAGGATGCGCCGGAAGGCCTCGCGCAGCTGGGCGCGCCGCTCCGGCGGCATCTCGCGCCAGCGCTCGAAGCGGTCGAGCAGCTCGTGCCGCTCGCGCGGCGGCAGCTCGCGGAAGCGCCGGTAGCTCTCCAGCAGCTGGGCACGCCGCTCCGGGGGCATGGCGCGCAGCCGCTCCAGCCGCTCGCGCACCGCCGCCCGCTCCTCGGGCGAGAGCTGCTTCCACTCGCGGAACCGCTCCCGGAGCCGCTCCCGCTCCTCCGGGCCCATCTTCTCCCAGCGCTCGCGTGCGCCCGGGGTGGGGCCGGCCGGCGCCTCGCCGGCGGCGGCGGCGCCCGCCAGGCCGAGCAGCAGGGCCAGGACCAGGGCGCGGCTCATCGCTCCCCCCCGAGCTCGTGGAGGTGGGCCACGAGCTCGGCGTCCTCTGGCGGCACGTCGCCGGCCGCCTCCACCGCCTCGTAGCTCTCCAGCAGGTCCAGGTGGCGGGCCGCGTGCTCCAGCTCGCGGCGCTGGCGCAGCTCCACGCCCACCGCCAGCACCGCGGCGGCGCAGGCCGCGGCCGCGGGCAGCACCCAGCGCGCGGGCAGCCGCGCCAGCCAGCCGCGCCGCTCCGACCGCTGTCGCGCCAGCCGCGCGTGGAAGCGCTGCTCGAAGGCGGGCGAGGGCTCGGGCGGAAGCGGCAGGGCGGCCAGCGCCGCCAGGGCGCCGCGCAGGCGGGCCTCCTCGGCGCGGCAGGCGGCGCAGCCGGCCAGGTGGTGCAGCGCCTCCTCCCGCTCGGCCGGGGAGAGCGCGCCGTCGAGGAAAGCGGTCAGGTTCTCGCCGAGATGGCTCACGACCGCCTCTCCTCCCCGGGCGCCCAGGGGGCGAGCGCCTCGGCGGCCGCCACCGTCGCCCGATGCACCAGCGACTTCACCGCCGGCACCGTGGTCTCCAGCACCCCGGCGATCTCCTCGTAGGAGAGCCCCTGGAAGCGGCACAGCACCAGCGCCAGCCGCTGCTTCTCGGGGAGCCCCGCCAGCATCCGCGCCACCGCCCGCTCCAGCGCCGCCCCGCGGGCCGCCTCCTCGGGCGTGGCGCCATGGCCGGGGAGAGCGTCGGGCTCGGCCGGCTCGCCGTCGGCGCCGGCGGCGCGGCGCGCCTGGTGTTCCCCGCGGCGCAGCTCGTTGAGGCAGTGGTTGGAGGCGATGCGGTAGAGGAAGGTCTGGAAGCGGGCCGAGGGCTGGTAGCGCGGCGCGGCCTGGTGGAGCTTCAGGAAGACGTCCTGGGCCAGCTCCTCGGCGCGGGCCTGGTCCCTCACGAAGTGGTGGCAGAAGGCGACCATGGACCGCGCGTGCCTCTCGAACAGGGTCCGGAAGGCCGACTCGTCCCCTCGCTGGAAGGCGAGGAGCAGGGCCGCGTCGGGATCCGGCACCATCCGCGGAACTCTAACACCGAGATCCGCCGCCGGTTTCGCGGGGCCTGCGGGTGGCCGGCTCGGTGTGGCGCGGCGTGTGGCGCGGCGTGGCGCGGTGCCGGACACGGGGTGGCGCGGTGCCGGACACGGTGGCGCGGTGCGTGGGCGCGGTGCCGGACATGGCCCGGCATTGAGATATTCAGGTGGAGTTTCTGATGGTTACGGCCTGGCCGCGGGCGGGAAGGCTAGCTGAGGAGCTCGGTCGCGAGCCGGGTGACGCCGTACACGAATGCGGCCACCAGCGCCGACATGGGGATGGTGAGCACCCAGGCCCAGATGATGCGGCCGGCCACGCCCCAGCGGACGGCGCGGGTGCCCTTGGTGGCGCCCACGCCCACGATGGCGCCGGTGATGGTGTGGGTGGTCGATACCGGGATGCCGGCCGCCGCCAGCGCGAGGATGGTGACGCCGCCGCCGGTCTCGGCGCAGAAGCCGCCGATGGGCTGCAGCTTCGTCAGGCTGTGGCCCATGGTCTTCACGATGCGCCAGCCGCCGAAGAAGGTTCCGAGGCCGATGGCCAGGTGGCAGATGAGCACCACCCAGAACGGGATGTGGAACGGGCGGCCGGCCCAGATGGTGCCGTAGAGCACCACGCCGATGATGCCCATGACCTTCTGGGCGTCGTTGGTGCCGTGGCTGTACGAGAAGACGGCCGCCGAGAGGAGCTGCAGCCGCCGGAACCAGCGGTCCACGCGGGCCGGGGTGTTGCGGTGGACCATCCAGGTGGTGGCCACCATCATGCCCGAGCCCAGCACCATCCCGATGACCGGCGAGAGCACGATGAAGAGGGCGATCTTGAGGATGCCGGCGGCGATCAGGCCCTCGCTCCCCAGCGCCGGCAGGGCCGCGCCGATCATCCCGCCCGCCAGGGCGTGCGACGAGGAGGAGGGCAGGCCCCACCACCAGGTGAGCAGGTTCCAGACGATGGCGCCCATCAGGGCGGCGAAGATCACCGTGAGGACGAAGGTGTTGCCCAGGCTCCGCAGCATCTCGAAGTCGATGATGCCCTTGCCCATGGTGTTGGCCACCTTGAGCTGGGCACCCCAGAGCACCGGGAGCGCGGCGACGAAGTTGAAGAAGGCGGCCCAGGCCACCGCCACCACCGGGGTGAGCACCCGGGTGGAGACCACGGTGGCGATGGAGTTGGCGGCGTCGTGGAAGCCGTTGATGAAGTCGAACGCCAGTGCCACCAGCACCAGCCCGATGACGACCAGGTAGAGGAGCATGCGCTAGGCGTGCTGCAGGACGACGCCCTCGATCACGTTGGCCACGTCCTCGGTGCGGTCGATGGCGTCCTCGATGAGGTCGAGGATCTCCTTCCACTTCATCACCGTGAGCGGGTCGAAGCCGCTGGAGTTGAAGAGCTTGGCCAGGGCGCGGCGCAGGAGCGTGTCGCCCTGGTTCTCGAGGACGTTGATCTGCTTGCAGGCCTCGAAGATGTGGGCCGCATCCTTGATGTGGCGCAGTCCGCGTACCGCCTCCTGCATCCGCTCGCTGGCGGCCACCAGCACCTCGGCCAGCTCCCGGGCCTCGGGGATGATGGAGCCGATCTGGTAGAGGCCGAGCCGCTCCGAGGCGGCGTCGGTGAGGTCGAGGACGTCGTCGATGCGGGACAGGAGTCGGTGGATCTCGCTGCGGTCGAACGGGGTGATGAACTGGGTGTGAAGCCGCTCGAAGGCGCGGTGGGTGATGTCGTCGGCCCTGTGCTCCACGTCCTTGATGGCCTTCACCTTGGTGGGGACGTCGGTGAAGTCCTCGAGGAGCGCCCGGAAGAGCTTGGTGCCCTCCACCGTCGCCGCCGTCTGCTTCTCGAAATCGTCGAAGAAGTCGTCCGACTTGGGCATCAGCTTCTGCAGCATGGAGCCTCCCGCCCGCCGCGCCGGGCGCGCGGACAATAGCGAATCCGCCTCCCGGGTCCAAGGGACGCGTGGGGTCGCCCCGGGGCCCGTCCAACCCCCTGGAATCCCGGATCTTGGCGCCGGTCGAGCCGCTAGACTCGGACCCATGACCGAAAGGCTCTACCTCTCCGACCCCTACCTGCGGCGCTTCGAGGCCGAGGTGCTCCGTACCCGGGCCTGGCAGGGCCGCACCGGGGTGGTGCTCTCCCGCACCGCCTTCTACCCCGAGGGCGGCGGCCAGCCGGCCGACAGGGGGACGCTCGGGGGCGCGGCGGTGGAGGACGTGCAGGAGGTGGAGGGCGAGGTGCTCCACCTGGTGGCCGGGCCGGGGCTCGCCGGCAGCGTCGCCGGGGAGATCGACTGGGCCCGCCGCCTCGACCACATCCAGCAGCACCACGGCCAGCACCTGCTCTCCGCGGTCTTCGAGAAGCGCCTCGGCGCCCGCACCGTCTCCTTCCACCTCGGCGAGGCGAGCTGCACCATCGACCTCGACCTGCCGGCGGCGAAGCTCGGCCCGGAGCGGCTGCGGGAGGCGGAGGCGGCCTGCAACGAGCTGGTCTTCTCCGACCTGCCGGTGGTGGCGCGGGAGCTCCCGCCCGAGGAGCTGGCGCGGCTGCCGCTCCGCAAGGAGGCGGTGAAAGGCTCGCGGGTGGTGCTGGTGGGAGACCCGGGCGCACCCGTGGACGCCAGCCCCTGCGGCGGCACCCACCCGCGCCGCACCGGCGAGGTGGGGGCGGTGGCGGTGCTGCGGGCGCAGAGGTGGGGCGAGGGGGCGCGGGTCGAGTTCCTGTGCGGCGGGCGCGTGGTGGCCGCGCTCGGTGCCGCCGGCGAGCGGCTGGCGCGGGCGGCGGCGGCGCTGCGCTGCGCGCCGGCGGAGGTGGCCGAGGCCGCGGCCCGGGCGGCCGACGAGTCGGCCCGGGCGCGCAAGGACGCCGAGCGCCTGCTGGCGGCGCTCGCCGAGGCGGAGGCGGCCGGGCTGGCGGCCGGGCCCGACGGTCCGGTGGTGGCCGAGGTGACGGTGCCGGCGGGGCCGGCGGCCGGCTGGCTGCGGGCGCTGGCCTCGGCACTGGCGGCGCGAGGCCGCGTGGCGGTGCTGGGGGCGCGGGAGGGGGACCGGGCCCAGCTCTGCTTCGCGCGGCCGCGCGGGCCGGGCCCGTCGGCAGGCGAGGCGCTGCGGGCGGCGGCGGCCCACCTCGGCGGCAAGGGTGGGGGCTCGCCCGACCTGGCCCAGGGCAGCGGTGCGGCGGCAGGCCTGGCCGAGGCCCTGGCCCTGGGGGCGGCGCGGATGCGGCAGGGCTAGAGCGCACCACACCATGGCCCTTCTGGATCGCCGCCGGGAGTGGCACGATGCGCCCGATGGCCCACGAGCCGCACCACGCCCCCCGCCTCCCCGAGCTTCCCGACAGGCTCCCGGCCGATCACGAGGTGGCCGCCGGCGCCATCGCCGGCCTGGCCGGAGCAGCGGTGATGCTCCTCGTCGCCATGGTGCTCTCGGAGAACGGGGCGCTCTTCCCGCTGCGGCTGGTGGCTGCGAGCCTGCTGGGCCACGAGGCCCTCGACCCGGCGGCGGTGGGCCCGGTGCTCCTCGGCGTCGGCCTCGGGGCGCTCTGCGCGGTGGTGCTGGGCCTCGTCTTCGCCAGCATCCTGCCGCGCGGCCTGCCCGCCCTGAACGCCGTCGGCGCCGGCCTGGCCTTCGGCGCGGTGGCCTGGGCGGTTACCTGGTGGGGGTTCATCCGCATCCTCGACCCGGTGCTCTTCGCCGCCGCCGCCTCGTCCGACGCGCTGTTCCTCGACCTCATCTTCGGGGCGGTGGCCGGGCTGGCGATGCCGCCGCTCCGGCGCGTGCTTCCCTAGCCGCCCCCCGGCGGCCGCAGCCGCGCCAAGGTCGCGCCCCAGCCGCCCGCGGCCTCGTCGGCCGGGCCGTGGGAGGCGACCTCCGGGCACCGCGCCAGGATGGACTCCACCGAGCGGCGCAGCGCACCGGTGCCCTTGCCGTGGACGATGCGCACCTCGAGCAGGCCCCGCTCGCGGCAGGCGCGCAGCCACTCCGGCAGGAGCGACCCCACCTCGCCCGGCGCGAAGGCGTGCAGGTCGAGCGTGCCGTCGATGGGAAGCTCCACCGGCTCGCCGCCGTCCGGGTCGTCGCCTTGCTCCGACATCCGGGGCCGATGATAGCCTCGGCGCGTGCTCCGCGCCCTCTCCGCCGCCCTGCTCCTCGCCCTCCTCGCCCCGCGCCCGGCCGCCGCCGCGGCGCCCGAGGAGCTTCGCCTCGACCTCACCCGGAGCGCGGTGGTCACCGGTGCGCTCCTCGCCGGCTCGCTCGCCACCGCGCTCTGGCAGGACCGGCTCACCCCGCCCCGCTGCAGGGTGTGCGGCGCCGGCGCCCTCGACACCTGGGCCCGCGACCAGCTCCGCTGGGCCGACGGCCGCGGCGCCTCCACCGCCTCCGACGTCATGCTGGTGGCGGTGCCGGCCCTGGCCGGCGGCGCGCTCCTGGTCTCGTCGCTCCAGCACGGCGACGCGCGCACGGCCCTCGAGGACGGGCTCATGCTCGTCGAGGCCACCTCGGTGGCGGTGCTCGCCACCCAGGTGGCCAAGCTGGCGGCGGCGCGGCTGCGCCCGTACGCCTGGGCCGACCCGGCCGGCGGCCACGGCCCCGACTCGCGCCGCTCCTTCTGGTCGGGCCACACCGCCTTCACCTTCGCCGCCGCCAGCGCCGCCGGGACGGTGGCGCGGCTGCGCGGCTACCGCTCCTGGCCCTGGATCCTGGGGCTGGGGCTGGCCGGGGCCGCCGCCACCGGCTGGCTGCGCATGGCCGCCGACCGCCACTGGGCGACGGACGTGCTGGTGGGCGCGGCGGTGGGCACGGCGGCCGGGCTGGGCATCCCCGCCTGGCTCCACGGCCGGCGCGGCGACGCCGGAGCCCCGAGGGTGGCCCTGGTGCCGCTGGGGATCGCCGGCACCTTCTAGTCCCGCGCTACCCCGGCGGCCGGGCCGCCACGTGGCGGCGCACCAGCTCGCGCAGCGAGGCCACCTCGAAGGGCTTCTCCAGGCACCGGTCGCGGTGCGCCTCCATGAAGCGCCGCGCCGCCGGCGTGAAGGCGCCGCCGGTGACGAAGACCATCCGCGGGGCCATCTCCGGGAACTGCTGGGCCACCGCCTCGTACAGCTCCATGCCCGAGATCTCGGGCATGAGCAGGTCGGTGAGGACCACGTCGAAGGTCTCGCGCCGCAGCCTGTCGATGGCCTGGCGTGCGCCCGAGACCACCGCCACCTCGTGATCGCCGCCCAGCGCCCGGCGCACCGCTGCGCCCACCAGCGGCTCGTCGTCCACCACCAGCACGCGGGCGCGCCGGGTGGCGCGGGCCACCACCGGCGTGGCGTGGGCCTCGGCCTCGGGCCGCTCGGCGGGGAGGAGCAGCACGCGGAAGGTGGTGCCCTTGCCCTCGGCGCTCTCCACCTGGATGGTGCCGCCCACCGCGCTGACGATGTTGTGGCAGATGGTGAGGCCGAGGCCGGTGCCCTCGCCCACCGGCTTGGTGGTGAAGAAGGGATCGAAGATGCGGCGCAGGTTCTCGGGGGCGATGCCGGTGCCGGTGTCCCGGACCTCCACCGCCACCCGCCCGTCCTCGGCCATGCGGGCGGTGAGCCGGATCTCGTTCCTGTCGCTGCGAGCCTCGGGGATGGCCTGGGCGGCGTTGACGAGCAGGTTGAGGAACACCTGCCCCAGCTTGCCCTCGTTGCCCCGCACCGGCGGGACGTCGCCCAGCTCGCGCACGAAGCGGGCCCGGTGCTTGATCTCGTTCCAGGCCATGCTGACGCAGGACTCCAGCACCGGCCCCAGCTCCACCGGCCCGATGATGGCGTCCTCGACGCGGGAGAAGGTCTTCAGGTCGCGGATGATGCCCCGCATCCGCTCGGCGCCCTCGCGCGCCTCGCGGACCGCGTCCCGGAGCTCGCCCGCGGGATCGGCGCCGGCGGCGGCGGCTGCCCCCACCCCCTCGGCCAGGAAGCTGAGGTTGGCCACCACGTAGGAGAGCGGGTTGTTGAGCTCGTGGGCCACGCCCGCGGCCAGCGTGCCCACCGAGGCCATGCGGTCGGCCAGCGCCAGGCGGGCCTGCATCTCGCGGGCCTCGCGCTCCCGCTCCAGCAGCCGCTTCTCGGCCTCGTCGCGGGTGAGGGTGGCTGCCAGCAGGTTGGCCACCGTCTCCACGAAGCGCACGTCGCCGGGCGGCAGGTCGCGCCGGTGGCGCCAGAAGGCGCCGAGGACGCCGTGGGGGGCGTCGCGGCCGCGCACCAGCGCCACGATCCCGCACCGCACCCCCAGGGCCCGGAGCCGCGGGGCGGTGAAGCGGGTCTCGGCCTCGAGGTCGCCCGAGACCACCGTCCCGCCGGTGGCCACGGCGAAGGCCGAGAAGGAGCCCTCGGAGAGGGGGATGGGATCGATCCCGATGCTGTGGTCGGCGTGGCTCGCCACCCGCAGCACCAGCTCGTGCCGCTCCGGGACGAGCTGGAGCATGTGGACCACCTCGGAGCCGAGCGTCCGCTCGACGATGCGCGCGGCCAGCCTCAGGAGCGAGTCCTGCTCCTCGGTGAGCAGCGCCAGCTCGCCCAGCTCGGCGATGGCCTCGCTGCGGGTCACCTGCTCGTGGAGCGCCAGCGCCTCCCGGCGCCGCGAGGTGACGTCGCGGAGGAAGGCCGCCCGCCCGGTGAGGACGCCGCCCGGTCCCAGGAGCGGCAGGGTGTGGCGCTCCAGCACCCGCCCGTCGCGCAGCGGCACCTCGTCGAGCCCCGTCTCGTCGGTGGGGGAGAGGTGGCGCTGGAGCGCGGCCAGGAAGGCGGCGGGATCGGCGGCCATGGCCTCGGTGTGGCCCCGGAGGCGGGGCTGCCACTCGGAGGGGGGCAGCGCCACGAAGGCCTCGATCTCCGCCGCCAACATCCCGTACAGCTGGAGCACGACCCGGTTCAGCCGGACGATGCGGCCGGACCGGTCGGTCTCGATGTACCCCTCCGCGAGGCCGGGGGTGTCGATGAGCTGGGGGACGGGGGCCTCGGCCACGCAGCACAGGCTACCGGCCAGGGGCGGCCGGCGAAAGGGGATACGGCCTCGCCCCCGGGGGGCTCGCGCAGCATGATGGGGCGCCAATGGACTTTTCGGCCCACCTGCAGCGCCTCGCCCAGCTGCTCGCCGCCGAACGCGAGGAGGAGCGCCGCCGCTTCGCCGAGGCCCGCGACCGGCTCTCGGTGGCCGAGCGCGAGGCCCGCGGGATGCTGCTGGCCGACGTCGAGGCGGTGGAGGAGTCGGGCCTGGCGGGGCGGGCCCTGGTCGCCTTCGGCAAGCCGGGGGGCGGTACCGTGCCGGTGGGCGGGGCGCGGATCGGCGTGGGCAGCCCGGTGCGCCTCTCGCGCCGCCGCGAGCCCTCCCCCGACGCTCCCGAGGGGGTCGTCGCGCGGCGCACCCGCGGGAGGGTCTCGGTGCTCTTCGACGAGCCGCCGCCCGACTGGGTCACCGACGGGCGGGTGCTGGTGGAGCTGGAGGCCTCGCCGGTCACCTGGGAGCGGCTCTCCGGCGGCCTGGCCCGCATGGCCGAGAGCCGTGAGGGGAGGCGGTGGCACGGGCCGCTCTCCGGCGCCGCCCCGCGCCTCGGGGCCGCGCCGCCGGGGCCGCCGGCCGCCTCGCTCAACCCCGAGCAGCGGCGGGCGCTGGAGCTCGCCGAGCGCTCGCTCGACCTCTCGCTGGTGCACGGACCGCCCGGGACCGGCAAGACCACGGTGCTGGTGGAGCTGGTGCGGCGGGCGGCGGCTCGCGGTGAGCCGGTGCTGGCCTGCGCCCCGTCCAACCTGGCCGTGGACAACCTGGTGGAGCGGCTGGCGGCCGCCGGCGTGGACGGCGTGCGCGTGGGCCACCCAGCCCGGGTGCTCCCCTCCGTGCTATCGGCCACGCTGGAGGCGCGGGTCGAGGACCACGAGGCGGCGCGCATCGCCGCCGGGCTGGTGCGCGAGGCGCTCGACCTGCGGCGCGACGCCCGCAAGCGCAAGCAGCGGCGCGGCCCGGGCCGCTTCAGCGAGGCGCGCGAGGCCGAGCGGCAGGCGCGGGCGCTGCTCGCCGAGGCGCGCGCCCTGGAGGCCCGCGCCGAGGCCGAGGTCCTGTCCCGCGCCCCGGTGGTGCTGGCCACGCTCACCGGCCTCGACGGCCCGGCGCTGGCCGGG
Organism: Deltaproteobacteria bacterium; assembly: GCA_016214955.1. Lineage (GTDB taxonomy): Bacteria > Myxococcota > Myxococcia > Myxococcales > Anaeromyxobacteraceae > JACRMN01. The sequence goes on along the minus strand of JACRMN010000015.1, from coordinate 235,658 downwards.
CGCCGCTTCGCGCTGGCGGTGGTGGACGAGGCCACCCAGGCGGTGGAGCCGGCTGCCTACCTGGCGCTGCTGCGGGCCGACAGGGCGGTGCTGGCCGGCGACCACCTCCAGCTCCCGCCCACGGTGCTCTCGGCGCGCGCCGCCGAGGGCGGGCTCGGCACCTCGCTCTTCGAGCGGCTGGCCGGGCTCTGGGGCGAGGCGGCGATGGTGACGCTGCTGGAGCAGCACCGCATGAACGAGGCCATCATGCGCTTCCCCTCGGAGGCGCTCTACCAGGGGAGGCTGCGGGCCCACCCGGCGGTGGCCCACCACGCCATCGACGGCGCGCCGCTCGAGCTCCTCGACACCTCGGGCCGCGGCTTCGAGGAGGAGACGCCCGAGGGCTCCGACTCCAAGGCCAACCCCGGCGAGGCCGAGCTGGCGGCGGCCGAGGTGGAGCGCATCCTGGCGGCCGGGGTGGCGCCCGGCGACGTCGCGGTGATCGCGCCCTACGACGGCCAGGTGCAGCGGCTCCGGGCGCTGCTCGCGGCCCGCTGCGACCAGGGGCTGGAAGTGGACACGGTGGACGGCTTCCAGGGCCGGGAGAAGGAGGCGGTGGTGGTCTCCCTCACCCGGGCCAACGAGGCCGGCGAGGTGGGCTTCCTCTCCGACGTGCGCCGCATGAACGTGGCCCTGACCCGCGCCCGCAAGAAGCTGGTGGTGGTGGGCGACGGCGCCACCGTGGCGCGCCACCCCTTCTACGAGGCCTTCGTGCGCCACGCCCAGGAGACCGGCGCCTGGCGCAGCGCCTGGGAGCGGGCGTGATCCGCCACACCTTCCAGCTCGCCCGCGGCATCGGCCCATGGATGGAGCAGGCGCTCTGGGCCCAGGGCATCGGCGGCTGGGAGGCGCTGCCGCCGCCGCCGGCCACCGCCCTCTCGCCCCGGCTCGACGGGCGGCTGCGGGAGGCGGTGGCCCAGGCCCGCGAGGCGCTCCTCGCCGGCGACGCCGAGCGGCTGGCGCTGCTCCTGCCGCGCCGCGAGCGCTGGCGGCTCCTCGCCGACTTCGCCGACCGGGCCGCCTACCTCGACGTCGAGACCGACGCCCGCGGCCAGGTGACCATGGTGGGCCTCCTCGACGCCTCGGGGCCGCGCCTCTTCGTCCGCGGCCGCGACCTCGCGGACTTCCCCGAGGCGGCGCGCCAGGCCCGGCTCCTCGTCACCTTCAACGGCCTCTCCTTCGACGTGCCGGTGCTGGAGCGCACCTTCCCCGGCTGGAAGGGGCCGCTGGCACACCTCGACGTGCGCCACCTGTTCGCCAGGCTGCGCATGGGCGGGGGGCTCAAGTGGCTCGAGGAGGAGACCGGCCTGGGGCGCCCCGACCACCTGCGCGGGCTCGGGGGCGGCGACGCGGTCCGGCTCTGGGAGGCGCACCTCGCCGGGGACCGGGGCGCGCTGCGGCTCCTCGCCGAGTACAACGGCTACGACGTGCTCAACCTGCCGACCCTGGCGGCCCTGGGCTACAACCGGATGCTGGAGCGCCACCGCATGCCGGCGCCGCCCCTGCGGGTGCCCCGGCGAGGCGACCACCTCTACGACCTGACCCGGACCCTGCTGGCCCTGTGAACCGGGCCCCGCTCGCGGTATCAGTAGCGCAGCATGTCCGCACCCGCCCGCCCGGCCGCCCTGCTCCTCCTCCTGGCAGGGGCGGCCCTGGCGACCGAGCCCTTCGTGCAGCCCCGCGACGCCGACGGCCGCTTCCAGAACCTCGACCGCAAGGAGCCGCGCGGCTTCGGCGGCTTCCTGCGCTGGCAGTGGGACCGGCTGATGGGCCGCTCCACCCGCGCCCCCGCGAGGGCGCCGGTGCCCCAGGTCACGCCCGACTTCGCCCGGCTGCAGACGCCGCCGGGGCCGGGCGAGGGCGTGCGGCTCACCTGGGTGGGCCACGCCACCTGGCTGGTGCAGCTCGACGGCATGAGCTTTCTCACCGACCCGGTGCTCGGCGACTCCATCCCCGGCTTCATCTCGCGCAACGTCCCGCCGGCCATCCCCTGGGAGCGGCTCCCGCACATCGACGCCGCGCTGGTGAGCCACAACCACTACGACCACCTCGACCTGCCCACGCTGCGCCGGCTCGGCGTGCGGGTGGTGGCCGGGCTGGGGACCGACAGGATCCTGCGCCGCGAGAAGCTGCTCACCACCGAGCTGGCCTGGTGGCAGTCCACCGAGGTGGGCGGCGTCCGCGTCACCTTCGTGCCGGCGCAACACTTCAGCCAGCGCGGCCTCGCCGACCGCAACGAGGCGCTCTGGGGAGGCTTCGTGGTGGAGGGCCCGTCGGGCGCCGTCTACCACTCCGGCGACACCGCCATGTTCGAGGGCTTCCGCGAGATCGGGCGCCGCTTCCGCATCGACGCCGCGCTCCTGCCCATCGGCGCCTACGACCCGCGCTGGTTCATGGAGGCCGTGCACGTCGACCCGGAGCAGGCGGTGCAGGCCTTCGAGCAGCTCGGCGCGCGCACGCTGCTGGCCATGCACTGGGGCACCTTCAAGCTCTCCGACGAGCCGCTCGACGAGCCGCCGCGGCGGCTGGAGGCGGAGCGCATCCGCCGCGGCCTGCCGCCCGAGGCGGTGCGAGCCCCGGCCATCGGCGAGACGGTGGAGGTGCGGCGCCCCCGCGAGGCCGCGACGGCCGGGTCCGCCTCCGCCCTCGCCCCGCAGGCGCAGCAGGCGGCCGAGGCCGCGCCCACCGCCGCCGTGCAGCCGCCGCCCGAGGCAGCGCCCGCTCCGGCCGAGCCGGTGCCCGCGCCGGCCCCGGGCCCCTCGGCCGAGCCGCAGCCGGGCGCCACCTCGCCCTCCGGCGAGCAGCAGCGGTAGCGCGCCTTTCCCGGGGCCTCGCGCAGCGGGGCGCGCTCCGCCTAGATTGGCCCCTCCATGCGGCGCCGCACCTTCCTCGCAGGAGCGCTGGGCGCGCTCGGCGCCTCGGCGCTGCCGCCCCGGGCCCGCGCTGCAGGGCCGCTCTCCGCCGAGGCCCGGGCGCTCCTCGACAGCGCCTGGGAGGGGCTCGATCCGCAGCGGGTGGTCGACGCCCACGTGCACCTCGTCGGCCTCGGCGCCGGCGGCACCGGCTGCTACGTCAACCCGGCCATGCAGAAGCCCTGGCACCTGGGGCGCTGGTTCCGCTACCGCGTCTACCTGCGGGCCGGCGGCGTGAGCGACGAGGACCGGGCCGACGCCCAGTACCTGGCGCGCCTCACCGCCCTCGCCGAGCAGCGGCCCCACGGGCGCCTGCTGCTGCTGGCCCTCGACGCCGTGCACGACGAGGAGGGGCGGCCCGACCTCGAGGCCACCGAGTTCTCCACGCCGGACGCCTACGTCCTCTCGGTGGCGCGGCGGCGGCCCGACCTCTTCCTGCCGGGCATCTCCATCCACCCCTACCGGAGGGATGCACTCCCGGCACTCGAGGCCGGGGCCGCGGCCGGCGCGGTGCTGGTGAAGTGGCTCCCCAGCGCCCAGCGCATCGACCCGGCCTCGCCCCGCTGCGACGCCTTCTACGCACGGCTGGCGGAGCTGGGCCTCCCGCTCCTGGTCCACGCCGGGGAGGAGCTCGCGGTCCACGCCGGGCACGGCCAGTCGCTCGGCAACCCGCTGCGGCTGCGCCGCGCCCTCGACGCCGGCGTCACCGTGATCGGAGCACACTGCGCCACCCTGGGCGAGGACCAGGACACCGACGCTCCGCCGCCGCACCCCCGGGCCCGCTCCTTCGACCTCTTCCTGCGGATGCTGCGGGAGCGGCGCGAGCGCGGGCGGCTCCTCGGCGATCTCTCCGGCGTCGTCCACTACAACCGCTGCTGGGCGCTTCCGGCGCTGCTCGGCGACCCGGCGCTTCACGGACAACTGGTGAACGGCAGCGACTACCCGCTGCCGGCGGTGGACCCGGTCATCCAGCTCGGCAAGCTGGTGGACCAAGGCGTCCTCGCGGATCGCCTGCGGCCGGCCCTGCGCGAGCTGTGGCACCGCGACGTGTTCGCCTTCGACCTGGCGCTGAAGCGCTCCCTCACCTTCGGCGGGCAGCGCCTGCCCGCGAGCTGCTTCATGCCCGGCTGGGCGCAGAGGCATCCGGCCCCACCCGCGGTGGCCCGGCCCCAGGAGTGAGCCTCCGGCTTCCACCGGCAGGTCAGCCCGTGGGGGCGACCACCGGGCGGGCGGCGACCGGGGCCGCGATCCTTCGGCGATGTGCGGAGGCCGCACCCGGAGTGCGTCAGGGTCGGTGGTTTCGGCAAGGCGCGGCGCCGCCTCTCGCCGGAGCCGGCCAGCCGCGGAGGCGGCGGGCACCCCGGGTCGTTCCTCACCTGCCCGGTGGCGGGAAATCGCCTGCGATCTCCGGTTCGTGGCCACGGGTCGCGGGATCCACGTTTGCACCTGCCGGGCGGCGGAGGTCAGACCGCTCCCATGGCCACAGCCATCGCGCCCCAGGCGCCGCTCCAGCCGCCGCGCGGCGCCGCCCTCGGCGCCTCTGCCGGCACCTGCGAGTTCGCCCTCGTCCTCGACCGCGCCGCCGGGACGCGCCTCGCCACCGCCGAGCGGCTCGTCCTGAGCCTGCCCGCGCTGGTGGGCGACCCGCTGCTCGAGGTGGGGCTCAACCTCTCCGCCAGCGACACCCTCACCGCGCTCGTGGCGGCGTCTCGCGACGACGCCGCCACCCGCAGCCGGCTGGCCTTCTGGTCCGCGCGGGCCGGCGCCCGCTGCCAGGTGCTCTCGGACCTCTCCAGCCAGGAGCGCACCTCGCTGCGTGCCGCCCTGGTGCGCAGCCCCCACGCGGTCACCGCCGAGCCCGGTGCGCTCGCCGCAGAGGCGCGGCGCTTCTTCGCCGCGGCCGGCGCCGCCAGCGGGGTCCTCGACACCGGCGGCCTGCCGGTGCTGGAGCTGGCGGTGGACGGTCCGGAGTGGGCCGCCGTTCGCTGGGCCCCGGGCCCCGTCGAGCTCTTCCTCTCCAGCCCCCTCGCGCCGCCCGTCGGCGACAGGCTCCTCCTCTGCGTGAGCCTCGCAGGTGCCAGGCTCTGCGGTGCGGCGCGCGTGAAGGGCATCCGCACCGCCGAGGCCGCGGTGCCGGGCGCGCCGCCGGGCCTCACGCTGGCGCTCGAGTCCCCGCCGGCCGAGCTGCTCCTCCTGCTGGAGCAGAGCGCCACCACCTCCGCCGCGGACGAGGGCGAGAAGCGCCGGGTGCATCCCCGCTACGAGGTCCGCGCTCCCGCGCGGGTGGTCCCCCTGGACGGCGGCGAGGTCGAGGGGTCCGACGAGACCGAGCTGACCGGGCCCGATGGCGCCCCGCGCTTCCTCATCGAGAACGTCTCCCAGGGCGGGGCCTTCCTGCGCACCGCCGAGCCCTTCCCCCTGGGCGCCCTGGTGCAGGTGGCGGCCACCCTACCCACCAGCGACACCCTGCGCTGCAACGCCGAGGTGGTCTTCTCGGGCGCCCGGGGCATGGGGGTTCGCTGGCAGCTCGACCCGCTTGCCGAGGTGGAGCTGGCGGCGGTGGTGGCCCGCATCGCGGCGCGCAAGCGGCGGGCCCTGGTGGTGGACGACGACGCCACCTGCCGCGGGCTGCTCACCGATGCGCTCCAGGGCTGCGGCTTCGAGGTGCTGGCGGCCGAGGACGGCGTGGCCGGCCTCCAGGTGCTCTCCGAGGAGCTCCTCTCGCTCGACCTCCTGCTCACCGACCTGCGCATGCCGCGCATGGACGGCGAGGCGCTCCTGCGCACCGTCCGTCACGCCGGCGGCGAGAGCGAGCTCGCCATCGTGATCATGACCGGCACGATCGAGCCGACGGTCGAGAACAAGCTGACCCGCGAGGGCGCCGACGCGGTGCTGCAGAAGGAGCTGGGCCCCCGCTTCCTGGCCCACGCCGCGGTGGCGGTGCTCGACCGGAAGAAGCGCCGGGCCTAGCGTTGGCCTGGCGCCTCCCCCCGCGGCGGCGCGGGCCGCGCGCCCGCGCCGCGCCGGACCCCTCAGTGCCGCAGCGGGATGAGCAGGGTCGAGGAGGCCACGCCGTCGCTCACGACCACCGTCATGCTCTGGGTGGGCTCCACCTCGGCGCACTCCGTGGTCGCGGGCAGCAGGTAGCTCACCGGCACCTGGCAGGTGCCTCCCGGGCAGGTGCCGGAGTGAACGACGGTGCCGTCCGCGGAGGCGGCGATGGGATCGCCTTCCGGCTCGGCAACCGACACCATCACCGCCCCGCTCATGGCCGGGCAGTTCCAGTTGTTCCGCAGACAGGCCCCGCTCTCGATCTCGGTCTCGCAGCAGGAGCTCCGGCCGCAGTGGGTGGCGATCGCGGGGGCGGAGAGCTGCGGTGACAGGTTGCCGATGGCGACCGGAGCGGACTCGGGGGCGAGCGCCGCCCAGGGATCGCCCACCGCCACCAGGAAGGCGTGGGGGCCGGTGAGGCCGCCCACCGCCGGGGACCCGGAGTACGGCGCGCTGCACTCCGCCCGGAGCTGGGTGCCCACCAGGGTGAGCGCAGGGCAGACGGTGTCGCCGGTGGCGGAGGAGACCGCCAGCGGGTCGCCGTCGTCGTCCACGTAGTCGGCGAGGGCGACGGTGGCGCGGTACTGGCCGGCGGCGTCGTCGAAGCGGTGGGCGGCGGAGGTCGCGAACGGGCCGACCCGCCGCGGCGGCCTGTTGGTCACCTCGACGGCCCAGCTCACCTCCGCCGCGCCGCCATTGCCGTCCTCGGCCCGCAGCCGCAGGGTCCGGGAAACGCCTGGGCCGATGAGCTCGCCCGGAGCGGCCCCCGGCACCGTGACCTGGAGGAGCATGGCGTCCCCGACCTCCGCGGCCGTCATGGTTCGCGCGCTCACCCCCGACTCCTCGACGGCGTAGACCGCGGCGACCGGGTCGCCATCGGGGTCGATGAAGGCGACCCGGGGCACGGACCCTTCGGCCTGGTAGCGCGGCGGGTCGGCGTGGAAGGTGTGGGCCAGGGCCAGCAGCGCCCCGGCGGCCTGCGGCACGGGCGGCCGGTTGCCGACCTCCACCTCGACCTGGGCGGTGGCAACGACGCCCAGGGGATCGGTGGCCTCCACCGTCACCCGGTAGCGGCCGGCGATGGCCGTACCCTCGGTGGTGATGGAAAGGGCCGGGCCGGCGGCATCGGCCGGGGTGAAGGTGATCCGCGGGGCGATGGCCGAGGCGGCGAGCGGCTCCGCCGTCCAGCGGTAGGTGAAGGCCCCTTCGATCGGGCTCTGGGCGTCGGCCTGCAGGGGGATGGCCTCGCCACCGGCGGCCTCGACCGCCGCGCAGCGGAGCGGGGTGCCGGCGCAGCGGTGGTCGAGGGAGGTGGCGCTTGCCGAGAGGGACACGCTGGGCGGGGTGGGGTGGGGGAAGAGCTCGACCTGCACCGCTGCCTCCGCGCTCTCCACCCCCGCCGAGTCGCGGACGGCGAGCGCCACCTCGAAGGTGCCGGCGCAGCCAGCGAGCAGCTCGAAGGCGGCGTCCTGGCCGCTCGTCCTCACCGGCTCGCAGGGGGCCGAGACGGCCCGGGCGCGCCAGGCATACGCGCCGATGGCGTCGCCGGGGTCGGGGTCGCTGCTGGCGGAGCCGTCGATCCGGACCCGCGTGTGGGAGAGCCGAGGACCCGTGGGCTCGGAGACCCGCGCCTGGGGGGCACGGCTGGCGGTGCAGGCCCCCTCGCGGCAGAGGGCGCCCGCGCCGCACTCGGTGTTCGCCGAGCAGCCCCTGGGCTCCGCCGGGCTGGTCGAGCAGCCTGAAAGGAAGAGGAAGAGCGCTGCAACGGCGCAGCCGAGAACGTGCCTCATCGATGAACCCCCGCGCTTCGAGGAACCGGGACCATTAGTACATTCACGTTTGGTACGGCAAGACGGCGGGACGGCACTGCGGGTCCCGTGCCAGCGGCTGGCCGCGGCGAATCGCAGGGTTGCGCGACCCCCCGGTTCGCGGTTCGGCCGCAGCGGCCAAAAGACGGACCGGTCCCGGGCTCGGGGCGTCGCGCCCATCCTCCCTCAGTGGAATTCGCCTTGAGTCAAAATCACGGGTTGTGGCACCATGACCGCGGTTCCCGGCACGTTGCACGGCCCTTGCACCGGCCTCCCGGACGCACCGCCATGCTCATCCACCTGGCCCTACCCCTGCTCCTCGCGCTCTCCGGCGGTCCGCCCGCCGACGACCGCCTGCTCCTCTGTCGCCCCCTCGTCCGGGGCGAGCCCGGCCTGGCCAAGGCCGACGCCGTGGCCGTTGCGGCCCGGTCGATCGGGCGCGCCTTCCTCGACTACGGCGTGGCCTGCGAAGGGGAGGAGGAGGCGGCGCGGGCCGCCTCGCGCGCCGGCCTCCCCATGGCCGTCTCGTCGGTGGCCGAGGGGCGCACCCAGGGCAGCCGCTACCTCCTCAGCCTCACGCCCGCGGGCGCCGAGAAGGCCCTGGCCCGCCGCGCGCTGGAGGTGGCGCCCGGCGCCGACGCCGTCCCGCTGCTCCGCGAGTCGCTGCAGGAGCTGCTGCAGGCCGTGCCCCGCCGCAGCGACGACAGGGTGGGCCCCTGGATCGTGGCCGGGAGCGGTGTCGCGCTCCTGGCGGCGGGCGCCGCCTTCGCGCTGGTGGCGCGCAACAGCGCCAGTGCCGCCGACCGCGCCTGGGCGGCGGGTGATCCGGTGGGCTGGCTGCGCCACCGCAACGCCTGGCAGCGCTGGCGGCTCGCCAGCGGCGCCACCCTGGCCGGCGGCGCGGCCGCCGCAGCCGTGGGCCTCACCTGGAAACTCGCCTTCTAGACGGGGAAAACATGAAGCGGACCGCTCCCATCCTGGCCCTTCTCCTCGCCGCCTGCGGCGCGCCGCAGGACCACCCGCGCTGCGAGAGCGACGCCGCCTGTGCCGCCGGCCAGGTGTGCGAGCGCTCGGGTGGAGACGGCGTGTGCGTGACTGCATACAGGCTGGCGCTGACCGCGCCCGCGGCCGGCACCTGGGTCGGCGGCTCGGTGGACGTCTCGGCGACCGTGGAGGTGCTCCTCGCCTCGCGGGCCGCACCGGCCTCGATCGAGCTCCTGGCCGGCGGGCAGCCTGCGGCCACCCTGGCGCGCGACCCGTCGAGCGGTGCCTACCAGGGGAGCTGGAGCCCGGGGGCCGGAACGGCCGGCGCGGTGGTCCTGGAGGCGGTCGCGGCGCGCGGCACCCACGCCGAGCAGCGCAGCGCGTCGCGCACCGTGCAGGTGGACCTCGGCCCGCCGGTCCTCTCGGCAGTGGCTGCGGCCTGCACCGGAGGCTGCAGGCGAGACGGCCGGCTGCGGGTCACGGCCACGGTCACCGAGCCCAACGTGTCCGCGGTGACCGCGACCCTGGATCTCGACGCCGCGCGGAGCGTGGCGCTCGCTCGCCAGGGCGCGACCGACCAGTTCGCGGCCGACGTGGAGCTGGGGAGCTACCCGTTCCCGCACTTCGAGCGGGCGGTGCAGGTGGCGGTGCGGGCCGCCGACCAGGCGGGCCACCAGGCGTCGGCGGTCGCCAGCACGCAGGTGACGCGGATGCGGTGGGTGTACGCGGCCGGCGCCCCGGTCACCAGTCCTGCCGTCATGGCCGACGGGACTCTCGTCGCCGGGGTGTCCGCGACCTCCGAGCAGCTCCGCGCCGTGAACCCCGAAGGAACGGAGGCATGGCGCCTGACGATCGGCTCCTCGTTCATCACGGCAGCCCCGAGCGCGGGCGCAGCGGCCATCTGGGTGGGGAGCGAGGACGGAAGGATGTACGGCCGGCTCGGGAACGGATCGACGATCCGGTATCCCACGGCCGAGCCGCTGCCCGCCGCGACTCTCTTCACGCCGGCAGTGGATGGAGCGGACGTTGCGCACTCCACGAGTTCCGCCCGGCGCCTTTACGCGGCGAAGGCCGACGGTTCGCTGGGCGCTTCCTCGCCACTCGGTGACGCCTTCTCCGGTTCGGCCGTCGTCGACCAGAGCGGCAAGCTTCGCGCTGCCACGCGCACCGCCACCGACACCGCGGCAGTGCGCGCCTTCACCTTCGACGGTGCCGCCTACACGCAGGACTGGTCCACGACGCCTACCGAGGCCAGCACCGACTGCACCCGCATCGACGCCCCCCTGGCGATCGACGCTGCCGGGAACGCGATCGCCGCTTGCGGCAACGGCCAGATCTTCCGCCTCTCGCCCGCCGGGGCGGCCACCTTCCTGGTCCGGCTCACCGGCAAGGCCGACGGCTCCATCGCCGTCCGCTCCGACGGCGACCTGGTGGTGGGCACCAACGACAACCTGCTGCACCGGCTCACCCCGGCGGCGGGCGGTGGCCACGAGGAGCGCTGGACGGGCGCGGTCGATCTCGGCGCTGGCGTCACCGGCGTCGCGCTCACCGCCCGCGACGCCAGCGGGGTGGACCTCCTCGCCGTCACCTCGGGAGGCGGCCTGTACGCCGTCGACGGCGAGACGGGCGCCGTGATCTGGTCCACCGACGGCATGTCCCCCCCGCCGCTCGGCGTGGCCGCGCTGCGGTTCCCCACCGTCGCCCCGGCGCTGGCCGGCAAGCTCCCCACCGCCCACTTCGGCTCCGCCGACGGCAACCTCTACGCCGTCGTCGTGGACGGCGCGCTCGACGCCGCCGCGCCCTGGCCCAAGGCCCACCACGACGTCCGCAACACCGGGAACGCCGGGAGCCCGCTGCCGTGAGCCGGGCGCTCGCCGTCGCGCTCCTCCTCGCCGGCCGCGCCGCGGCCCAGGAGACGCTCGCCATCCTGGCGGTCGCCGACCCGCCCGGCCCCGAGCCGGAGCTGGCGGAGATGACCCACCACCTGCGGGCCGCCTGCCGCGAGCGCACCAGCGGCGTGCAGGAGGTGCCGGAGATGCGCCAGCGGCTCCTCGGCCAGTCGTCCAACGCCACGCTGGCGGAGCTGGAGCGCGCCTACGGCGGCGCGCTGGCCACCTACCAGAACGGCGAGTACCCGAGCTCCATCCGCACGCTCTACGCCATCCTCGACGACCTGGAGCGGCTGCCCGAGGGGCCGGAGGCCTACTCGCAGTGGGTGCGGGCCCAGCTCCGGCTGGCCCACGCCGAGGGAACCATCGGGCACCTCAAGGAGGAGCGCGAGGCCTGGGAGCGGCTCCTCGCCATCGAGCCCCGCCACCAGCCCGACCCCGACCAGTACTCGCCCACCTACCGCCGCGACTTCGACGCCGCCCGCGCCCGGCTGGCGGTGCGCCCCCGGCGGCGCATCACCGTGGACGCCCTCGGCTGGTCGGCCACCATCTACGTGAGCGGCCGGAACCTGGGGCCGGCGCCGGTGACGGTCTCGCTGCCCCCCGGCCGCTACCGCGTCGGCGGCGCGGTGGGCTCGCTCCGGGTGCCCAGCGTCTTCGTGGAGCTCAAGGACGAGGACCGCACCGTGTCCCTCGACTTCGGGCTCGCCGAGGCGCTGCGGGTCAACGCCGGCCCCGGCCTGGCGCTGGCAAGCGCGCAGCGGCCGGCCGGCGTGGTGCGGGCCGGCGCCTGGCTGGGAGCCGATCGCGTGCTCGCCACCAGCATCGCCATCGAGAACGACGTGCCCTTCCTGGTGGGCTCGCTCTACGACATCCGGCGCGGCGCCCTGCAGCGCGAGGGGCGGGTGCGCATGGCCGCGGGGGCGGTGCCCTCGGCCAACCTGGCGGCGCTGGCCGCCTTCCTGCTCACCGGCCAGCAGTCCAAGGTCGTGGTGGTCGGCAAGAGCGCTCCGGTGCCCCTGCCCGTGCCGCCGCCCGTTCCCGTCGCCCGGGCGGCGCCGTCCGCCGAGCCGAAGGGCCCCCCGCCCCCGCCCCTCGCCGCACTGCCTCCGCCCGCAGCGCCCGTCGCCCTGTCCGTCCCCACGACGGCGCTCGCCCCCGCACCGTCCGCGCGGCCCCCGCTGCCCGGGGCCTCCCCCGGCACCGCGCCAGCAACGCCGGCTGCTCCCTCCGGCCGCCCCGCCGAGCACGCCCTCGCCTCGGTCGCTCCGGGGCGAAGGGCCGAGCCGCCGCCCACCGCCGCCCCCGCCCGCGCGCTCAGCCCGCCGCCGCCCCCTCCGCCCGCGGCTGCCAGGCCCGCCGATCCCCCGCTGCCCGCCCAGCTCTCCCGGCCCGAGCCCGAGCGCGCGAAGGAGGTCGCGGCGCTCGACCTCGCGCGCCCCGCGCCAGCCCTGGAGCCGGGCGGTGGCCGGACCTGGTACCGGCCGGCGATGTGGGGCAGCGGAGCGGCGGCGGTGGGCCTCGGCGCCGTGGCCCTGTGGCAGGGGCTCGACGCGCGCTCGCAGGACCGCCGGGCCAGCGCCATGGTCTCTCCCGCGGGAACGCTCCACCCGGGCATCGCGCGCGCCGACTACGACCGAGCGCGCGCCTCGGCCGACGCCTCGCGCCGCAGCGCCTGGATCGCCGCCTCGGGCTCGCTGGTGTTCGCGGTGGCCGCCGGCGCCTTCGGCTGGCTCTCCTTCGACGGGGCCGGCCAGCCGGTGGTGCGGTTTTAGCTCCCGCCCACCCGCCCGGGCGCGGCGCAGGCCTCACGCTGCGCGCCGTGCCCGGGCACGTCCCCCCATCGCCCTCCGTCCCTCAGTCGGGCTTCACCTCGAACTCGTCGTGGCGGTTGCGCACCGTCAGCACCGAGCACGGCGCCGAGCGGACCACCTCCTCGGCCACCGAGCCCAGCACCAGCCGGCGGAGGCCGCGCCGGCCGTGGGTGCCCATCACGATGAGGTCGAAGCCGCCCTCCTTCGCCACCCGGGCGATCTCGGTCGCCGGGTGCCCCCCGATCATCTCGGTCACCGCCATGCCCGGCGCGAACTCCTCCGCCACCTTGCGCCAGGCGGCCAGGTCGGCGAGCGCGCCGTCCCGCAGCTTGTTCACGAACTCGGGTGGTGCGAGGAGGTCGGCACGGGCCATCGACCAGCCCTGCTCCAGCACGTGGAGCAGCACCACCTGGCCGGCATACCGTCGGGCAATCTCCAGCGCCTCCATCATCCCGTGGCGCGAGCTGTCCGAGAAGTCCACCGGGCACAGGATCCGCTTCCAGCCGGCCATGATCCACCTCCTCGCTGGCAAGATCCTACGCCCGGCGCGGCGCCTGGCCCTGCGGCGAAGCGGCAAGGGCCGGCGCGACCCGGCCGAATGTGCGTGGCGCGGCCCGGCGCGCGTCAGCGAGCCACGCGCCCCGATGCCCGCTTGCGCATCGCGCCGCCCGCGAGCGCGGTCAGCGCGCCGGCGCCGCCGCGGCCCCGGCCGCCATGCGGATCGCCGCCTCGAGGCGCGCAGCCATCGCCGGGCCGTAGTAGGTCCGGGCCGTCTCCCCGTCATCGCGGGCCATGCGCTCCGGCGTCTCCACGTAGCCGGCGTAGGCGCCGCAGAGGGACAGGATCTCGGCGCCGGGGCCGGCCGCCTCGCGCCAGCCGCGGCCGACCTCCTCCACCGGCTCCGCCGGCACGGCGACGAGCAGGAGCGGCCCGATGCGCACCGCGGTGGCGGCCGCCTGGGCCGGCATGCCGCCGCCGAGGAGCCGGCCGGCCGCGGGTCGCAGGAGGCGCGGTGCCCCGCCCGGCGAGGGCCAGGGCAGCGGCACCTCGGCGCGCGCCGCGGCCAGCGCGGGGGCCAGGGGGCGCAGAGGAGCGCGCTCGATCCGGGCGGCGACGGCCTCGGCGTACCGCTCCGGGCTCGCCGTCTCCGGTCCGGCCGCCGACTGGTCGCCCAGCGCGCCGGGGAAGAAGAGGCGCGGCGCCGCCGACAGGCGCATCAGCGCTCCGGGCCAGTCGCCCGAGAGCAGCCGCTGCTGCGCGCCCAGCAGGGTGGCGTGGGTTCCGAGCGAGGCGATCTCGCCCACCACCTCGGGGCCGGCACGGAGCCGGAGCACCACCAGCCGCCCGTCGGCGGCGGCGCCGGTCCGGTTCCTCGCCAGCGCCCGCGCATCGACCTCCGCGGCCTCCGCCTGCACCGGCCGGCGCGCGGCCGCGGCCTGCCGCAGCGCCTGGGCCATGGCATCGGCGATCCGCTCCAGGATGGCCGGGTCGTAGGGCCCGGTGGCGATGCGCGCGGCGACGAAGGAGTCCCAGTAGCCGCCCGGTCCGGCGTGGGTGTGGGTGGCGCCCACCACCAGCGCACCCAGCCCCAGGTCGCGCGTGCGCTCGGACACGGCCCGCTCCAGCGCACCGGGCACGAGCAGGATCTCGGCGGAGACCAGCCCCACCGCGCAGCCCGGGCCCGAGAGCACCAGCGCCCGCACCGCCAGCGGGTCGCGGGTTCCCTCCGCCGTCCAGCGCAGGCGCGGGAAGCCGCCGATGGGCACCGGCCCGGCGAAGGTGAGGGGCACGGTCGCCGCGCCGCCCTGGAGCGGACCCTCGGTGGAGCAGGTGCCGGTGACCCGGGGCGGCCCGTCGCGCTCCGCTCGCGGGAGCGAGAGCAGGGCCACGGCGGCGATCAGGACCGCGGCCAGTGCCGCGGCGGCGGTCAGCAGCTTTTTCAATCCGGGATCGTTATACTCCGCGCCCTCATGGGTTACGACGCCATCTACGACAAGCTCGCCGACGAGTGCGGCGTGTTCGGGATCTGGGCCCTCGGGCAGAGCGAGGAGGCGTCGAACTTCACCTACCTGGGGCTCCACGCCCTGCAGCACCGGGGTCAGGAGTCGGCCGGCATCGTCTCCACCGAGGGGCAGGTGCTCCACGTCCACCGCGGCATGGGGCTGGTGGCCGACATCTTCACCGCCGACGTGCTCGCCAAGCTCCCCGGCGGCGCCGCCATCGGCCACGTCCGCTACTCCACCGCCGGCGCCTCCAGCCTCAAGAACGCCCAGCCGCTGGCGGTGCAGTACGCCGGCGGCGCCATGGCGCTGGCCCACAACGGCAACCTGGTGAACGGCGACGCGCTGCGCGCCGAGCTCGAGGCCCAGGGCTCCATCTTCCAGAGCACCAGCGACACCGAGGTCATCGTCCACCTCATGGCCCGGGCCCGCACCCCGGCCAAGCCCGGCACCACCGAGCACCTCGTCGGCGCCATCCGCGAGGCGCTGGCGCGCGTGGCCGGGGCCTACTCGCTGCTCTTCCTCTCCGAGAAGGCCATGGTCGGGGTCCGCGACCCCATGGGCTTCCGCCCGCTGGTGCTGGGGCGCCACAAGGGGAGCTGGGTGCTGGCCAGCGAGAGCACGGCGCTGGACCTCATCGAGGCCGAGCTGGTGCGCGAGGTCGAGCCGGGCGAGCTGGTGATCATCGACGGCGAGGGCCTGCGCTCGGAGCGGCTCTTCCCCGGCGCCGAGCGGCCGGCGCGGCTGGGCCGCTGCGTCTTCGAGCACATCTACTTCGCCCGGCCCGACTCGGTGCTCTTCGGCCGCTCGGTCTACGACGTGCGCCAGGGCTTCGGCCGGCAGCTCGCCAAGGACCACCCGGTGGCCGCCGACGTGGTCATCCCCGTGCCCGACTCCGGCGTTCCCGCGGCCATCGGCTACGCCCACCAGAGCGGCGTGCCCTTCGCCATGGGGCTGGTGCGCTCCCACTACGTGGGGCGCACCTTCATCGAGCCGCAGCAGTCCATCCGCCACTTCGGCGTGAAGCTCAAGCTCAACGCGGTGCAGTCGGCCATCCGCGGCAAGCGGGTGGTGGTGGTGGACGACTCCATCGTCCGCGGCACCACCAGCCGCAAGATCGTGAAGATGATCCGCGCCGCCGGTGCCGCCGAGGTCCACCTGCGCATCAGCTCGCCGCCCACCGCCTGGCCCTGCTACTACGGCATCGACACCCCCACCCGGCAGGAGCTCATCGCCGCCTCCCACAGCGTCGACGAGATCGCCCGCTACGTCACCGCCGACTCCCTCGGCTACCTCTCCATCGAGGCCCTCTACGTGGCGCTGGGCGAGGCGCGCCAGGGCTTCTGCGACGCCTGCTTCTCCGGCGACTACCTGGTGAACTTCGCCCGCAGCCCGGGCCGCTCCGCGCCGCCGCTGCGGCTGGTGGGCGGGTAGCCGGGCCTCCCTTTTCGGGGTCGCCCGGCCGCGCGCACCCGATCCGGAGCGAGAGCAGCAGGCCGTTCCACGGAGAGGGGGCGAAGCCCCCGGCTCCATGGTCTACTCGTCCCATGGACGGGCGGGACTTTCCCCATCGCATCCGCGAGGGCGTGCTCCGGATCTACCGGCTCTTCGACGTCGCCGACGAGATCGACCTGGCCCGCGCCGAGGCGCTGGCGGCCGGCCCCAGCGCCCGGCGCCGCTGGGAGGGCGTGCACAGCTCGGGCGCCATCGAGATCCCGCACCCGCCGCTGCACATCGACCTGGGGCGGCGCACGGCGCCGCTGGCCTCCGGACCCCGCGAGGCCGCCGCCAGCCTCCACCTCTTCGACTACGGGGTGATGAGCGTCCTCTACAAGGTCCCCATCTCGCCCGGCACCTCCTTCGAGGAGCTCCTGCCCCTGGCCGAGGAGCTGAACGTCCTGCCCACCCCGGCCCTCGACGCCGCCGCGCGAGCCGAGGCGGAGGAGCAGGGCCGGGCCCTGGGGCCCTCCCTGGTGCGGCCCCACCGCTGGGAGGGGCTGGAGACCTTCCACGTCTTCCTGGTCCAGTCGTTCGACGAGGCCGTCCCGGCCGCCGAGGTGATGGCCCGAGCCCCCATCGCCCGCCTGCTGCTGGGCGAGACGAGCCTCACGCCGCTCTCCGCGGCCGAGGAGGCCGACGTGCTGAAGCACCGCTTCAGCTACCTGGCCGACGACCTGGCGGTGGTGGACTGGAACAGCGCCTTCCTCTACGAGCCCTCCGGCGTCGCCGACATCCCCGACCTGCTCGAGTTCGCCACCGCCCACCTCCTGGAGCTGCGCTACTACGACGCCCTGCTCGACCGCGAGCTGCAGGGCATCTACGCGGAAATGCAAGCTGGGCGCGGTCCACAGCGCCTGTTCACCCGCCGTTACGCCAACCTCCAGCGCCGCACCGCGTCGCTCCTGCTCGAGCTCTCGGAGATGATCGAGCGGCTCGAGAACGGCGTGAAGATCGTCGGCGACTTCTACCTGGCGCGCGTCTACCAGGCCGCGGTGCGCCGCTTCCGGCTGCCGGCCTGGCAGGAGGACGTGCTCCGCAAGCAGCGGCTGCTGGCCGACGTGCACCGCCTGCTCGACGAGGCCACCGGCGTCCGGCGCGCCGAGCTGCTCGAGGTGACCATCATCCTGCTCATCCTCTGGGAGATCCTCTGGGCGCTCCTCCGCCACTGAGGGTCCGAGTTCCCGATTCGCGGATCAGCGCGGAAGGCCCATTTTTCAAGGCGATCGTGACGATGGGCAGTTGACGATCGGATCGCAAAGCGCTACTTAGGCCGTCAAATCAGCCGGCCGCAGCGGCCGGCCTGCCACGGGAGGAATCTCCTACATGACGCAGGCTCAGTTCTTCTCGGCTGTGGCCGAGGCTTCGGGGTTGTCGAAGGCGCAGGTCCGCGCGGTCTTCACGGCGGTGGAGGAGACGGTCCTCAAGACGCTGAAGCCGGGCGGGAAGATTCCGCTGGGGGGTCTCGGCGCGGTCAAGCTGGTCGATCGCAAGGCGCGCATGGGGCGCAATCCGGCGACGGGCGAGGCCATCAAGATCCCGGCCAAGCAGGTCGTGAAGATGCTGCCCGCCAAGGTGCTGAAGGAGAAGTTCAACAAGAAGGGCAAGAAGTAGCTCGACCCTTCGAGCCGCTGCACCGCGGGCCCACCGTGCGCTCCCCGAGCGCAGGTGGGCCCGGCGCTTTTCCCGGAGGCGCTGCCGCCCCCCGACCCCGATCCCCACGCAGGCCCGGCGATCTCCGATCCCGGGCGGAGCGTGAAGGGCACCCCGGCCGCCATCGGATCTCCTTGACAACCAACGGTCGCCTCAATAGCCTGCGCAGACTTTTCCGAGGCGCCACGACCCCTTATGCCTCCTCACGACCCGACAAAGCCGGGCGACTGGAAAGACCTGCCGAAAGACCAGGTCGCCAGGTTCGACGCCGCCCTCGCCCCCGTCCTCCAGCGCTACCCGCCCGACAAGAAGGAGGCGGCGATGATCCCCGCCCTCCGCATCGGGCAGGAGATCTTCGGCCATGCCGGCACGGCGGTGCAGCAGCTCTGCGCCGAACGCCTCGGCACCAGCCCGGCGCGTGCCGAGGAGGTGGCGACCTTCTACGTCATGTTCCACACCCACCCGACCGGCAAGCACCTGCTGGAGATCTGCACCAACGTCTCCTGCTGCCTGGCCGGCGCCGACCGCATGTTCGAGCAGCTCAAGCGGCGGCTGGGCGTCGAGAACGGCGGCACCACCAAGGACGGCCGCATCACCCTGCGCGAGGTCGAGTGCCTCGGCTCCTGCGGCACCGCCCCGGCGGTGCTGGTGGACGAGAAGGTGATGGAGGAGCGGGTGTCTCCGCAGAAGCTCGAGACCATCCTGGGGGGCCTCCAGTGAGCGACGTCAAGGTTCTCACCGCGCGCTGGGGCAAGAAGGACAGCCACACCCTCGCCTCCTACAAGGCCGACGGCGGCTACGGCGCGCTGGAGAAGGCGCTGTCGATGCCGCAGCCGGGCATCGTCGAGGAGGTGAAGATCTCCAACCTCCGCGGACGCGGCGGCGCCGGCTTCGCCACCGGTCTCAAGTGGACCTTCCTCCCCAAGGACATCCGGCCCCGCTACCTCTGCGTCAACGCCGACGAGTCGGAGCCCGGCACCTTCAAGGACCGCTACATCATCGAGAACGATCCCCACATGCTGCTCGAGGGGATCGCCATCACCTGCTACGCCCTCGACATCCACCTCGCCTACATCTACATCCGCGGCGAGTTCCCCAAGCAGGCGGCGGCGCTGGAGCAGGCCCTCGCCGAGGCCCGCGAGGCCGGGATCATCGGCAAGAAGCTCATGGGCAAGGACTTCGACCTCGAGGTCCACGTCCACCGCGGCGCCGGCGCCTACATCTGCGGCGAGGAGTCGGCGCTGATGGAGTCGCTGGAGGGCAAGAAGGGCTACCCGCGCCTCAAGCCTCCGTTCCCGGCGGTGGTGGGCCTGTGGGGCAAGCCCACCATCATCAACAACGTCGAGACCCTGGCCAACGTGCCCTGGATCGTGAAGCACGGCGGCGCCGCCTTCGCGGCGCTCGGCACAGGCAAGTCGGGCGGCACCCGGCTCTTCGGCGTCTCCGGCAACGTGAAGCGGCCCGGCATCTACGAGAAGCCGGTCCACTACAACCTGAAGAAGCTCATCATGGAGGACTGCGGCGGCACCGCCAGCGGCCGGCCGGTCAAGGCGGTCATCCCCGGCGGCTCCTCCTCCCCGGTCCTCCGCGGCGACGAGATCGACGTCTCCCTGGAGTTCGACGCCATCAAGGCGGCGGGCACCATGTCGGGCTCGGGCGGCGTCATCGTCATGGACGACTCGGTCTGCATGGTCCGCGTGCTCTCGCGCGTCACCAAGTTCTACGCCGAGGAGAGCTGCGGCCAGTGCACGCCCTGCCGCGAGGGCACGCCCTGGATGGAGTCGCTCTGCGAGAAGATCGAGCACGGCCACGGCGTCCCGGGCGACGCCGACAAGCTGCTCGACATGGCCAACCACATCGGCGGCTTCACCATCTGCGCCCTGGGCGACGCCGCCTCGATGCCGGTGCAGAGCTTCGTCAAGAAGTTCAAGGACGACTTCGAGCGCCACATCGCCGAGCACCGCTGTCCCTTCGGCGAGGGCGCCTGGGGCGTCTCGCAGGACAGCCGCGAAGCCGTCATCGGCGGCATGAGGGCATAGCCATGGCCGACCGCGCCGAGCTCTGGATCTTCCTCCTCTTCGCCATCCCGCTGGTGATCGCGGCCGCCGGCGTCGTCGCCGCCCGCAACCCCGTCAACGCCGCCATGAGCCTGGTGGCGGCCTTCTTCTTCCTGGCCGGCATCTACGTGCTGCTGGTGGCCCACCTGGTGGCCTTCCTCCAGATCCTGGTCTACGCCGGCGCCATCATGGTGGTGTTCCTGTTCGTGATCATGCTGCTCCAGCTCCACGACCAGGACATGCAGGACGCCAAGCTCAAGGCCATGCAGTGGGGCGGCATCATCGGCGCCTCCGGGGTGCTGACCGTGGTGGCCCTGGCCATCCAGCAGGCGGGCGAGATCCACTGGAAGGCGGTGCCGGAGAGCTTCGGCACCGTCAAGGCCGTGGGCATGCTGCTCTTCACCCAGTACCTGCTGCCCTTCGAGGCCACCAGCTTGCTGCTCCTGGTGGCCATCGTCGGCGCGGTGGTCGTCGCCAAGCAGAGGATCTGAGCCGTGACCATCTCTGCCAACTGGTACCTCCTCCTGGCCGCGGTCCTCTTCTGCTTCGGCCTGGTCGGCGTCGTCAGCCGCCGCAACATCCTGGTGGTCTTCATGTGCGTCGAGCTCATGCTCAACGCCGCCAACCTGACCTTCCTGACCTTCGCCCGGCAGCAGGGCACGATGAACGGGCACGCCATCGCCTTCTTCGTCATCGCCGTGGCCGCCGCCGAGGCGGCCGTGGGGCTGGCCATCGTCATCGCCGTGTTCCGCACCCGCGGGACGCTGTGGATGGACGAGGTCTCGACCCTCAAGAATTGATGAACCGGCGGTGGCGGCGGGCTAAGCTCGCCGGCCATGATCGCTCGCTGCGCCCGCTGCCAAGAGACCTTCACCACCGAGCAGTTCGGCACGCAGAAGTGTCCTCACTGCGGCGCCGAGATCCACCTCGCCGATCCCTCGGCGCCGCGGCCACCGCCCCCGCCGCCGGCTCCCCCGCCCGGACCTCCCCCATCCTGGGGCGCGCCGCCGCCGCCCCCCGGCGGAGGCTGGGGCGCGCCGCCTCCCCCACCGCCGCCCTGGGCCGGAGCCGGCGCACCTCCGGGGCCTCCGCCCGGCCCGCCGCCCGGCTGGGCTCCGCTCCCGCCCGGCGCCGCGCCGCCTCCCGCCGAGGCGCACGAGCAGCCCTCCCCCTTCGCCGACAGGGCCCGCCTCGGCCTGGTGACGGCCTGGATCCAGACCTGGAAGCTGGTGGCGCTGGAGCCGGCCCGCTTCTTCCGGCTGGTGCGCACCGACCAGACGGGCGCCGCGCTCCTCTTCGGCGTCATCGGTGCCAGCATCGGCACCATCGTCTCCGGGATCTTCGGCTTCGTCAGCGGCAACGCCCTCTTCGCCATGATGCGCCCGGCCCTGGAGCGGATGCGCGAGCAGGGCATGGACCCCGACGTGCTCCAGGGCATCCTCGGCGGCGCCTCCGGCGCCGTCCTGGTAGGGCAGGTGGTGCTGGCGCCGGTCTTCGCCCTCATCGGCATCTACCTCCTCGCGGCGCTGTTCCACCTGGTGCTGCTGGTGGTGAAGGGCGCGCCACGCGGCTTCGGCGGGACGCTGACGGTGGTGGCCTACGCCTACGCCCTCTACGTGCTCACGGCGCTGCCCATGTGCGGCGGCCTGGTGGCGGTGGTCTGGTTCACCGTGGCCACCATCGTCGGCCTCGCCGAGCTGCACCGCGCCCCCACCTGGAAGGCGGCGGTGGCGGTCTTCTCGCCGCTCCTGCTCCTGTGCCTCTGCGCCTGCGCCGCCGGGCTCGTCGCCAGCCCCCTGATGCAGTCGCTGCACCCCTCGAAGGGCGGCTCGGTGCCGCTCTAGCATGGCCGGGCGCGACCGCAGCTTCGGCCACGTCGAGGTCTTCGCCGTCATCGGCGCGGTGTCGTTCGCCGTCGCCCGCTTCCTGCCGGTGCTGTCGCTCGGCTACCAGTGCCCGCTCCGGGCGGCGGCGGGCATCCCCTGCGCCACCTGCGGCATGACCCACGCCTTCGTGCACCTCTCGCACGGGGAGGCAGCCCGGGCGCTGGCCGCGAGCCCGTTCGGCGCGATCCTGGCGGCGGCCGCCTGGGGGCTGGCCCTGCTGGCCCTCCTGCGGCTGCTGGTGGGCTGGCGCTGGCCGGCGGTGCCCGCGGCGCTGGCGCGCGGCGCGGCGCTCGTCGGGCTGGGTGCGCTCCTCGCCAACTGGGCCTGGCTCGTGATAGCCCAGAGGACGTGATCCCCGCGCTCGGCGCCTTGCTCGTCGCCGTCGGCTACCTGCTCGGCTCGGTGCCGTTCGGCGTGGTGGTGGGCAAGGTGCTCGGCGGCGTCGACCCGCGCACCGTCGGCTCGGGGAACATCGGCGCCTCCAACGTCACCCGCTCGGCCGGCAAGAAGGCCGGGGCGCTGACGCTGCTCCTCGACGCCGCCAAGGCGGCGCTTCCCATGCTGGCGGCCCGCGCGCTCCTCGGCGCCCTGGGCGCCGGCCCCGGCGCGGCCGAGGCCTGGTCGGTGGGGGTGGGCCTGGCCGCCTTCGCGGGCCACCTGTGGCCGGTCTGGCTGCGCTTCCAGGGTGGCAAGGGCGTGGCCACCGCGCTGGGCGTGTTCCTGGTGCTGGCGCCGATGGCCGCCCTGCTGGCCTTCGGCGCCTTCGCGGTGGGCTACGGCGCCACCCGCATCGCCGCGGTGGGCTCGCTCTCGGGCGTGGCGGTGGCGGTGATGGGCATCTTCATGATCCACGGTGCCGGCACCGTCGTGCCCTGGGCAGGCCTGCTGGTGGCGCTGCTCATCGTCTGGCGCCACCGCGGCAACATCCGGCGGATGATCTCGGGGACCGAGAACAAGGTCTAGCGGCGCTCCGGGGCCCTTCGCCGCCGCGAGCCGCCGGCGGGCTACACGTTCGGCTGCACCGGGGTCTCGCCGATGGGCCGCACCAGCACCTGCCGCGGCTTCACGCCGTTGGCCGGGCCGACCACGCCCTCGCGCTCCATGCGCTCCACGATCTTGGCGGCCTTGTTGTAGCCGAGCCGCATCTCGCGCTGGAGCTTGGAGACCGAGACCTCCTCCATCCGCGACACCAGGTCGAGGGCCTGGTCGTAGACCGGATCCTCCTCGTCGAGGTCGCGGCTGCCGCCCTCGCCGGCGTCGCGCGCCTTGAGGATCGACTCGTCGTACACCGGCTTGCCCTGGTCCTTGAGGAAGGAGACCACCCGGTGCAGCTCCTCCTCGGAGACGAAGGCGCCCTGGACGCGGGTGATGGGCTGGGTGGCGGTCATCACCAGCATGTCGCCGTCGCCGAGCAGCGACTCGGCTCCGGGCCCGTTGATGACGGTGGAGGAGTCGTGGCGCGACTGGAGCCGGAAGCTGATGCGGGCCGGGAAGTTGTTCTTGATCATCCCGGTGACCACGTCGGTGGAGGGGCGCTGCGTGGCGACGATGAGGTGGATGCCGGTGGCCCGGGCCTTCTGCGCCAGGCGCGCCAGCGAGATCTCCACCTCGCGGGGCGCGGTCATCATCAGGTCGGCGAGCTCGTCGATGACCACCACGATCCAGGGGAGCTTCTGCGGCAGCTTCCTCGGCTCGTCGAGCGCCGCCACCGGGTCGACGGGCGGCGGGGCGCTGGGGTCCTCGTAGGGCGCGCTGGCCTCCAGCGGCGCGGCGTCGGCAGGCGCGCCGTCGCTGGCGGCCCGCACCTGCTCCTCGGTCTCGCCGGCGGCCACGTCCACCACCAGCAGCCTCTTCGGCGGCGGCAGGTCCTCCTCGCCGAAGCCGCGCCCCTCGGCGCGGAGCTTCTCCACCTTGCCGTTGTAGGAGCGCAGGTCCTTGGAGCCGGTGTCGGCCAGGATCTGGGTGCGCCGCTCCATCTCGTCCACCGCCCACTGCAGGGCCCGCGAGGCCTTGGAGGGATCGGTGACCACCGGCAGCAGCAGATGGGGGATGTCCTCGTAGGCCGAGAGCTCCGTCATCTTCGGGTCCACCATGATCATCCGCACCTGGTCCGGCGTCTGCCGGTAGAGGAGCGAGAGGATCATGGTGTTGAGCCCCACCGACTTGCCCGAGCCGGTGGTGCCGGCGATGAGCAGGTGGGGCATCCTCTGCAGGTCGACGCAGTAGGGGATGCCCTCGATGTTCTTGCCCAGCGCCAGCGGCAGCATGCCGCCGGCGTGCCGGTAGGTCTCGGTCTCCAGCACCTCGCGGAGCGTCACCACTGCGCGGTCCTTGTTGGGCACCTCGATGCCCACCACGCCCTTGCCCGGGATGGGGGCGATGATGCGGATGCGGGTCGCCGACAAGGCCATGGTCAGCTCCTTGTCGAGGTTCTCGATGCGCGAGAGCTTCACGCCCGCCTCGGGCGAGAACTCGTAGAGCGTCACCACCGGGCCGGGCCGGATGTGGCGGATGCTGCCGTCGATGTCGTGCTCGCGCAGCGTGGAGACGATGATCTCGGCGGTGCGGCGCAGCCCCTGCTCGTCGAGCTCGGTCTTCCCCGGCTGCTCCCGCTGGTCGAGGAGCTCGGTGGCCGGAAGCTGGAACACCTCGCCCGACTGCATGAAGGCGAAGGCCGGGGCCTCCTTCTTCTCCTTCCGCTTCCTGCCCCGCTCCCGCATGGCGTCGGAGAGCACGATCTGCGGCTTCTCCGGCGGCAGCGGCTCGGCGGCGGGCGCCGCGGCCGCCGCCTCGGGCTGGGCCGGGCCGGCCTCCACCGCGGACGGAGCCACCACCGGCGGGGCCACGATCTCCGGCTCCCGCTCGGCGGCCTCGCCCTTCCGGCGGCGGCGCCTCGGTTCGGGCTCCTCCTGCCGGGCCGCGGCCAGGTCGGCCACCCAGGCCGGGTCGTCGCCCAGTCCCAGCCGGTCGCGCTCCTCGGAGAGCTCGCCGGCCACGGCCAGCGCCTCGGCCTCCTCCTCGGGGCTGCGGGCCTCGACCATCGCCGCCTCGGCGGCGCGCCGGGCGGCCTCCTCGGCGCGCAGCTCCTGCACCGCCTCGCGGTGCCGCACCACCGCCTCGCGGGTCCGCAGCGCTGCCCAGCCGCCCAGCGCGCGGCTGGCGCGCCAGAAGAGGCCGGCCACCGCCTGCACCTTGAGGTCCACCGCCACGATCAGCGCCACCACCGCCACCGCGCCCACGGCCAGGGCCGCGCCCACGCCGCCGAGCAGCCCGGTGGCCCGTCGGCAGAGGAAGGCGCCGACGGCGCCGCCGGCGGGGAAGCTGGCGAGGCCCCGGGAGGCCAGCGCCAGGTGGCAGAGGGTGGCGACCGAGAGGATGAGGACCAGGTAGGCGGCCGAGGCCACCAGCGTCACCCGGCGGGCCTCGCCGCGGAAGAGCCTCCAGCCGCCGGTGACGAGCGCGAAGGGGAGCACCAGGGCGGCGAAGCCCAGCACCTTGTAGAGCGCGGCGGCGACGTGGTGGCCGAAGGGCCCGACCAGGTTGGAGGCGGGCGGCAGATCGCGGGCGATGAGCTGCCCGTCGAGCGACTGGAAGGTGAGGAGCGCCAGGCCCGCGAGCAGGCCCGCCGCGGTCAGCAGCACCGCCGCGATGTCGCGGCCCATGCCGGTGCCGCCACGCCCTTCCGATTCCCTCTTGCCCGTGCGGCGGTTGGCCTTGCCCATGTCCCGAAAAGTCCTCTCGCGAAAGGCCTGTAGGCGCGTGGAGCGCCCGTGCTAGCCGAGGATATCGGGGGGGGGAGTCGGGTCAATTTTTCGGGTCCAGCCTGTTCTCTTGCGTAGAATCCCGCACGGGGGATAGGTTCCCGGGTCCGATCATGGAAGTCCGCTGCGAGCGCTGCCGAGCCCAGTACGTGTTCTCCGACGACCAGGTCGGGGAGCAGGGCCTGACCGTGCGCTGCTCCAACTGCGGGCACCTCTTCAAGGTGAAGAAGAAGGCGCTCGTCGTGACGCTCCCGGTCAACGACGAGGCCGGGGCGGCCGGGGCGGTCTCGGCGGCCGACGCCCAGCGCGCGGCGGCTGTGCAGGCCGCGGCGCAGGCGGTCAAGGCGGAGAGCGAGCGCAGCGGCTGGACCCTGCGGCAGCCCTCCGGCCAGACCTACGCCTTCCGCGACATGACCACGCTCCACCGCTGGATCGTGGAGCGCAAGGCCCACCGCGAGGACGAGATCGCCCGGGGTACGGAGCCCTGGCGCCGGCTGGGAGCCATCTCCGAGCTGCAGAGCTTCTTCGCGGTCGTCGAGGCGGCCGAGCGGGCCTCGCGCACGCCGCCGGCGCAGCCCACCGCGGTCCAGTTCCCCGCCGCGGTGTTCCCCGGGCCGGGCACCCCGCCGCCGCCGTCCAGGACCGATCAGGCCTTCCCTCCTCCTCCCCCGGCCCCGCGGACGGAGATCGCCTTCCCGGCGCAGAAGGCGCCCGCCGCGCCCAGGACCGAGGTGGCCTTCCCGGCGCAGCCCAGGACCGAGGTGGACTTCCCGGCGCAGAAGGTGCCCGCCACGCCCAGGACCGAGGTGGACTTCCCGGCGCAGAAGGTGCCCGCCACGCCCAGGACCGAGGTGGACTTCCCGGCGCAGAAGGCGCCCGCCACGCCCAGGACCGAGCTGGCCTTCCCGGCGCAGCGGGCGCCGCCTCCGCAGCGGACCGACGCCGCGTTCCCCACACAGCAGGCGCCCTCGCCGCACACCGCCCTCGACTTCCCGGCCTTCCAGCCGCCCACCGCGGCGCCCGCCACCACCGAGGCCGGCCTTCCTCCTCCTCCGTCGCCCGCCGAGTCGCCGCTCGCCGGCCTCTTCACCCCCGAGCCGATGGTGCCGCCGCGCGACGACCCGTTCGCCAACGCGGCGCCGGCCGGCGACACTCGCCCCGACCTCGGCTACCCCGCCACCGTCGAGGGACTGCCGCCGGCCCCGGCTCCGGCCGCCGCCCCGCTGCGGGCCACCGCCGCCTGGGAAGGCGAGTCGCCGGTGGTCTCGAGCAAGCCGGCGCCCGAGCCGGCCTGGACCTCCGCCGACCAGCAGACCGGCGGCACCTTCATCGACAAGCAGCCGCTGCGCCCGGCGCAGAAGGGCCGCAGCTTCGGCCCGGCGCTGGCCGTCGCCGCCATCGTGATCGCGGTGGTGGGAGGTGCCGGCTGGTGGTTCGTTCTCCGCGACCTGCCGCGCCCGCCGCCTCCGGCGGCCGCAGCCCCCGCGCCAGCCGCCCCGGCTCCCGCCGCGCCTGCACCTGCGCCGGCTCCTGCAGTGGAGCACAAGCCCGTCGAGGCTGCGCCTGCGACTCCGCCCCCCGCCCCCGCCCCCGCCCCCGAGCAGAAGCCGGTCGAGACCACCCCGGCTCCGGCTCCGGCCGCGCCGGTGGCAGAGCAGAAGCCCGTCGAGGTCGCGCCGCCGCCCGCCGCCCCGCCCGCCGAGAAGGCGCCCGAGCCGAAGCCGGCCGCCGCCGTGGCGGCACCGCCGGCCGAGAAGGCGCCCGCCCGCAAGGCCGAGCCCGCCGGCGCCAAGGCCCTGGTGACCCAGGCCAAGCGGGCCCTCGACAAGGGCAATGCGAAGCAGGCCCTCGACCTCTATGGAAAGGCCGTGGCCCTCGAACCCAAGAACGTCGCCGCCCTGGCGGGCCGCGGCTGGAGCTACCTGGAGCTGTCGCAGTACGCGCCGGCCGAGGCCAGCTTCCAGTCGGCGCTGGACGCCGACGCCGAGAACCCGAGCGCGCTGCTGGGCCTGGCAGAGACCTACCGCTACGAGGGCCGCAGGGCCGACGCGGTGAAGTACTACGAGCGCTACCTGGCGGCGAGCCCCGACGGCGAGGACGCGGTCGCGGCGCAGAACGCCATCAAGTCCCTGAAGGAGTGAGACGAAAATGCCGGTTCGCGGACCCACCAAGCCCTCCAGCTCCGAGGACGAGTTCTTCGCCAAGGAGGACGCCGAGAAGAAGCGCCGCCTGACCCAGCAGGTGACGAAGGAGCTGGCCGCCGACGAGCGCAAGAAGCTCCGCGACCTGCACTTCATGCACTGCCCCAAGTGCGGCATGAAGATGCAGGAGGTGCGGCTGCACGGGATGGACGTCGAGGTGTGCTTCGCCTGCGGCGGCATCTTCCTCGACAAGGGCGAGATCGACATCATCGCCGCGCCCCAGCAGAAGGGGATCATGGGCGCCATCCTCAACTGGTTCAAGGACGAGACGAAGCCCGGGTAGGCGGCCATGCTCTCGCTCGAAGAGGTCCGGCGGATCGCGGCGCTGGCCCGCCTCGAGCTCTCGCCCGCCGAGGAGACGCTCTTCGCCGGGCAGCTCTCCGCCATCCTCGACTACGTGAAGCAGCTCGAGGCCCTCGACGTCTCCGGCGTCGAGCCCATGACCCACGCCCTGGCGGCCGGCGACGCCCCGCCGCTGCGGGCCGACGAGGTGCGCCCCGGCCTGCCGGCCGACCGCGCCCTGGCGGCGGCCCCGGCGCGAGCCGGCACCAGCTTCCAGGTCCCGAGGATCATCGAGTGAGCGCCTCCATCCTGGAGCTCGACCTGCGAGCGCTCTCCGGCGCGCTCGCGGCCCGGGAGGTCTCCTCCCGCGAAGCCACCGCCGCGGCGCTGGAGCGCATCCGGGCCACGGACGGCCAGGTGGGCGCCTTCCTGCGGGTCACCGCCGAGCAGGCCCGGGCCGCGGCCGCCGCCGCCGACGAGCGGGCCGCCCGCGGGGCCCGGCTCTCGCCCCTCGACGGCGTGCCGCTGGCGGTGAAGGACATCTTCCTCACCGAGGGTGTCGAGACCACCGCCGGCTCGCGCATCCTCGAGGGCTACCTGCCGCCCTACGACGCCGCGGTGGTGGAGCGGCTGCGCGCCGCCGGGGCGGTGCTCCTCGGCAAGCTCAACATGGACGAGTTCGCCATGGGCTCGTCCAACGAGAACAGCGCCTACGGCCCCTGCCGCAACCCCTGGGACCTGGCCCGCACGCCGGGCGGCTCCTCGGGCGGCAGCGCCGCGGCGCTGGCGGCCCGCCAGGCCTGGGGCACGCTGGGCACCGACACCGGCGGCTCGATCCGCGAGCCGGCCGCCTTCTGCGGCGTGGTCGGCCTGAAGCCCACCTACGGCCGGGTCTCGCGCTACGGCGTCATCGCCTTCGCCTCGTCGCTGGATCAGCCCGGCCCGCTGGCCCGCACCGTGGCCGACACCGCCCTCTTGCTGCAGGCGGTGGCCGGCCACGACGAGCGGGACATGACCTCCAGCGCCCGCCCGGTGGACGACTACCTGGCCGGCCTGGAGGGCGGGGCCCGCGGCCTGCGCATCGGCGTGCCGCGGGAGTGGCTGGCCGGCGGCCTCGACGCCGGCGTGGAGGTGAGGGTCCGCGAGGCGCTGCGCCGGTACGAGCGGATGGGGGCCACGCTGGTGGAGGTGTCGCTTCCCCACTCGCGCTACGGCATCGCCGCCTACTACCTCATCGCCCCGGCCGAGGCCTCCTCCAACCTGGCGCGCTACGACGGCGTGCGCTTCGGCCTGCGGGCCCCGGCGCGCGGCCTGCGCGAGATGTACCAGCAGACCCGGGCGCGCGGCTTCGGCGCCGAGCCCAAGCGGCGCATCATGCTGGGCACCTACGCCCTCTCGGCCGGCTACTACGACGCCTACTACCTGAGGGCCCAGAAGGTGCGCACGCTGGTGCGGCGCGACTTCGACGAGGCCTTCACCCGCTGTGACGTGGTGGCCGGGCCGGTGGCGCCCACCGTGGCCTTCCGGCTGGGCGAGAAGGTCGAGGACCCGCTGCAGATGTACCTGGCCGACGTCTTCACCATCACCGCCAACCTGGCGGCGCTGCCCGGCCTCTCGGTCCCCTGCGGCCTCCACCCGGAGCAGGGGCTGCCGGTGGGGCTGCAGCTCGTGGGGCGCCCCTTCGACGAGGCCACGCTGCTCCGCGCCGCCCGGGCCCTGGAGCGGGAGCAGGGCCCGCTGCCGCCGCCGCCGGGGGTGGCATGACGGCGGCACCGGCGCGCCCCGCGACCCCGCACCCGCGCCGGGTGGCGCTGCTGGTATGGGGCTCCATGGTCGGCTTCCAGCTGGCCTTCCTGGCCATGGAGCTGACCCTCGACCTCCACGCGCAGGTGGAGCGCCCGCCGCGGGAGCTCCTCTTCGCCCTGGCCGTCGCCACCTCGGCGCTGGGCGTCGCCCTCTCGCGCCTGCTGCCGCCGCGCATCCCGGCGCGGCAGGCCGGCGGCCGGCCCGCGGCGCTGGCGCTGGTGCGGATGGTGATCGGCTGGGCGCTCTGCGAGGGGCCGGCGCTGTTCACGCTGGTGGCCCACCTGCTCACCCACGACGCTCGGCTGCTGGGGATCTACGCGGTGGACATGGTGGCGCTCTTGGCCCTCTACCCCACGGAGGCCGCCTGGGAGCGGCTCTCCGCAGACAGGCCGCCTCCGGGCGGGGTGGTGCGCTAGATGGCCGTGTCCGACCACGACGTGGTGCTGGGGCTGGAGGTCCACGCCCAGCTGCTCACCCGCAGCAAGATCTTCTGCGGCTGCTCCACGGCCTTCGGCGCCGAGCCCAACGCCCACGTCTGCCCGGTGTGCCTGGGCCTGCCCGGCGTGCTGCCGTCGCTCAACCGGCGGGTGGTGGAGATGGCGGTGCGCACCGGCCTGGCGCTGGGCTGCTCCGTCCGCCCGCGCAGCGTCTGGGCCCGCAAGAACTACTTCTACCCGGACCTCCCCAAGGGCTACCAGATCTCGCAGTACGAGCTGCCCATCTGCGAGGGCGGCGGGCTCGACATCACCGTGGGCGGCGCGGAGAAGCGGGTGCGGCTCACCCGCATCCACATGGAGGAGGACGCCGGCAAGAACGTGCACGGCCTGGCCGCCGACGGCTCCTCGGGCGTGGACCTCAACCGCGCCGGCGTGCCGCTCCTGGAGATCGTCTCCGAGCCGGACCTGCGCTCGGTGGACGAGGCGGTCGAGTACCTGAAGGAGCTGCGGCGGCTGCTGGTGTGGCTGGGCGTGAACGACGGCAACCTGGAGGAGGGCTCGTTCCGCTGCGACGCCAACGTCAGCGTGAAGCCGCGCGGCGCGGAGAAGCTGGGCCAACGTTGCGAGATCAAGAACATGAACTCGTTCCGCTTCCTGCGCCAGGCGGTGGACTACGAGGTGCGGCGCCAGGTGGAGATCGTGGAGGCGGGCGGCAGGGTGGAGCAGGAGACGCGGCTCTTCGACCCGGATCGCGGAGAGACCCGGGCCATGCGCTCCAAGGAGGACGCCCACGACTACCGCTACTTCCCCGAGCCCGACCTGCCGCCGGTGCGGGTGGAGGAGGCCTTCGTCGAGGAGCAGCGGCGCGCCCTGCCGGAGCTGCCGCAGGCGCGGGAGCGGCGCTACGTGCGGGAGCTCTCGCTGCCGGCCGCCGACGCCGCGCTGCTCACCGCCGAGCGGCAGGTGGCCGACTACTTCGAGGAGGTGCTGGCGCGGCACGGCCGGACCCCCGAGGCCGCCAAGCGGGCCGCCAACTGGATGAACGGCGAGGTGGCGCGCCTCGCCAACGAGAGCGGGCTGGCGCCCCCCTCCTGGAAGCTGCGGCCCGAGGGGCTGGCCGAGCTGCTCGGGCTGGTGGCCGCCGGCACCGTCGGCGGGCCGGGTGCCAAGCAGGCGCTGGAGGAGGCCTTCCGCACCGGCGCCGCGCCGGCCGCGGTGGTGCAGGAGAAGGGCCTGGCCCAGGTGTCGGACCAGGGGGCCATCGAGGCCGCCGTGGACGCGGTGCTGGCGCGCAGCCCGGGCGAGGTGGAGCGGTACCGGGCAGGCAACAAGAAGCTCATGGGTTTCTTCGTGGGCCAGGTGATGAAGGAGATGAAGGGCAAGGGGAACCCGGCGGTGGTGAACGCGCTCCTGCAGAAGCGGCTGGAGGGCTGATGGCGCGCTGGGCCGGATGGGGCGCGGGACCCGCAGGCGCCGGCTCGGCCGGAGGCCCCTCCCGCGTCTTCCTGTGGGTCGCGGCGGTGGCCATGGCGGCCCTGGCCGCGGCCACCGCCACCGAGGGACGCCACGGCATGGCGCTGGCCTCGGCGGGTGCGGCCCTCTACTTCGCCCTGCGCGCCACCGGCAAGCTGGGCCCGAGGCGCGAGCCATGACCGGCCGCGCCCCGCTGCGCCCGGTGCTCTACGACGAGGGCGCCGACCGCGTCCGCCTGCTGGATCAGCGCCTGCTGCCGGGCCGCGAGGAGTGGCTGGCGCTCGCCACCTCGGGCGAGGTGGCCGAGGCCATCCGCACGCTGGCGGTGCGCGGCGCCCCTGCCATCGGCGTGGCCGCCGCCTACGCGCTGGCCGCCGACGCCCGGCGCGGCGCCGACGCCGCCACCCTGGCCCGCAGCGCCGAGCACCTGGCGCGCGCCCGCCCCACCGCCGTGAACCTGGCCTGGGCCGTGAAGCGGATCTCGGCCCGCTTCGGCGAGGGGGCCGCCGCCGTGCTGCGCGAGGCCCATGCCATCCGCGACGAGGACGAGGCCGCCTGCCGGCGCATGGGTGCGCTGGGCGCGGCGCTCCTGCCGCCGCGGGCCCGCGTGCTCACCCACTGCAACGCCGGGGCGCTGGCCACCGCCGGCTACGGCACCGCGCTGGGCGTCATCCGCGCCGCCATCGAGGCCGGCAACCCGGTCACGGTGCTGGCCGACGAGACCCGCCCCTTCTTCCAGGGCGCCCGGCTCACCGCCTGGGAGCTGCACCGCGACGGCATCCCGGTGACGCTGCTCACCGACGGCATGGCCGGCTGGCTCATGCAGCGGCGCGAGATCGACGCGGTGGTGGTGGGGGCCGATCGCATCGCCCGCAACGGCGACGTGGCCAACAAGATCGGCACCTACGGGCTGGCGGTGCTGGCGGCCCATCACGGCATCCCCTTCTACGTGGCCGCCCCCTGGAGCACGGTGGACCTGGCCACGCCCGATGGCGCCGCCATCCCCATCGAGGAGCGGGGCGGCGACGAGGTGACGATGGTGGCCGGGATCCGCATCGCCCCCGAGGGCGTGCCCGCCCGCTACCCGGCCTTCGACGTCACGCCGGCGGCGCTGGTGGGTGCCATCGTCACCGAGCGGGGCGTGTCGCGCCCGCCGCACCCCGAGGCGCTGGCGGCCCTGGCCCGCTAGAATCAGGGGATGGCCACCCGGATCTGCCCGGCCTGCGGCAAGGCCGAGGGCTCCAACGCCCGCTGCCGCCCCTGCCGCGACGCCGCCGCCCGCGAGCTCGCCGACCACGCCCGCGACGTGACGGTGGAGTCCCTGGGCGATCGCGCCGCCCAGGGCGAGCGCTTCGCCGAGAGGCCGCCCTGGTACGTGCGCTTCGCGCCGCTGCAGCTGGTGCTGCAGGTGAGGCTCCTGGCCGCTGCGCTCCGCGACTGGCGCAGCGGCGCCTACCGCGAGATCCCCTGGAGCGCGGTGGCCATCCTGGCGGCGGCGCTCGCCTACGTGGTCTCGCCGGTGGACCTCATCCCCGACTTCCTCGTCCCGGTGGGCTGGACCGACGACCTTGTGGTGCTGGCCGTCGCCTGGCGCACCGTGAAGCAGCAGCTCCGCGCCTACTGCGCCTGGAAGGGGCTCACGGCGGGGCGGTACGGGCTGTAGCGCCCGGGCCTGGTCGCCCTTCGACCCCGCGCCGGGGGGGAGGAGCTCCGGCCCGGCGCCTCGCCCCCAGGGGGAACGAGGTGCCCCGGGGCCGGGTCCGGGAGGGGGTGTCGTCCGGCACCCCGCCGGCCGGCCGCAAGGGCCGGGAATCCTTGACAGGAGCAAGGGGCCGATCGTATATCCCCCGCCTCCCGGAGGTCCGGGTGGGCACGCGCGTATCGCGCTCGAGCCCGCGCCAGCAAAGGGCCCACGGCATTCTCAGCAACACGGCTTTTTCAGCATACGGCCTCTTCAGCAACACGGCCTCTTCAGCAAGGAGCAGCCGATGTACGCGGTGATCCAGACCGGCGGAAAGCAGTATCGCGT
Source organism: Deltaproteobacteria bacterium (assembly GCA_016214955.1). Lineage (GTDB taxonomy): Bacteria > Myxococcota > Myxococcia > Myxococcales > Anaeromyxobacteraceae > JACRMN01. The sequence goes on along the minus strand of JACRMN010000015.1, from coordinate 202,079 downwards.
CGCGCAGGGCGACAAGGTCAAGGTCGAGAAGCTCGACGGCGAGGTCGGCGCCAAGCTGACCTTCGAGGCGCTGCTCGTCGGCGGCGAGGGCGAAGCCAAGGTGGGCAAGCCCGCCGTGGCCGGCGCTGCCGTCGAGGGCCAGATCGTGGCCCAGGGCAAGCACAAGAAGGTGGTCCACTTCCGGAAGAAGAAGGAGGGCTGGACCAAGAAGCGCGGCCACCGGCAGCCCTTCACCGAGATCGAGATCACCGCGGTGCGCGGCTAGGACGAGGGACACATGGCTCACAAAAAGGGACAGGGCTCTTCCCGCAACGGCCGCGACTCGGCCGGGCAGCGACGCGGCGTCAAGGTGTACGGCTCCGAGAACGTGGTGGCCGGCAACATCCTGGTCCGCCAGCTCGGCACCAAGGTCCACCCCGGCCAGAACGTCGGCATGGGCAAGGACTTCACGCTCTTCGCGCTGGTGGACGGGACCGTGAAGTACTCCAAGACCCGCGGCGACCGGCGCGTCGTCTCCATCGTGCCCAAGGCCTGACGGCCTCCACATCCGGCACGTGCGACGCCGCGGGCCTCCGGGCCGCGCGGCGTTCGTGTTTCCGGACCCTTCGCAGCGAGAGCCAGGTGACGGGATGAAGTTCGTCGACGAGGTCCGCATCCGGGTCAAGGCCGGCGACGGCGGCGACGGCGCCATCGCCTGGCGCCGGGAGAAGTTCATCCCCCGCGGCGGCCCGGCCGGCGGCGACGGCGGCAACGGCGGCGACGTGGTGCTGGCGGTGGATCCGCAGCTGGCCACGCTGCTCGACTACCGCTTCGTCCGCGAGCACAAGGCCAGGAGCGGGCAGCACGGCATGGGGAGCGACTGCAACGGCGCCGACGGCGAGCACCTGGTGCTCCGCGTCCCGCCGGGCACGGTGGTGAAGGACGCCGTCTCTGGCGAGCGCATCGCCGACCTCTCCGAGCCCGGCCAGCGCCTGGTGATCGCCAAGGGGGGCAAGGGCGGCCTCGGCAACATGAACTTCGCCACCAGCACCAACCAGGCGCCCCGCTATGCCGAGCCGGGCACCGACGGCGAGGAGCGGGAGCTGCAGCTCGAGCTCAAGCTCCTGGCCGACGTGGGCATCGTCGGCTACCCCAACGCCGGCAAGTCCACCCTCATCTCCCGCATCAGCCGGGCCCGGCCCCGGATCGCCGACTACCCCTTCACCACCCTGGTGCCCAACCTGGGGGTGGTGCACTGGCGCGGCGAGCGGAGCTTCGTGGTGGCCGACGTCCCCGGGCTCATCGAGGGGGCCCACGAGGGGGCGGGCCTGGGCCACCAGTTCCTGCGCCACCTGGAGCGCTGCCGCGTGCTGGTGCACCTGGTGGACGGGGCGGCGCCGGGCGAGGGACGCGGCGCCAAGGCCGACTTCGACGCCATCAACGCCGAGCTCCGCCTCTACTCGCCCGAGCTGGCGCAGAAGCCGCAGATCGTGGCCGTCAACAAGGTGGACGTGCCCGAGGCCCGCAAGGCCGCCGCCGAGCTCCGCCGCGCGCTCTCGAAGCGCAAGAAGGGGCCGCGCCAGGTGTACCTGCTCTCGGCGGTGACCGGTGAGGGCATCCCCGAGCTGCTCGACGAGGTGGGGAAGACGCTCTTCCCCGGCCCGGGCCCGGCGCGCGGAGGCCAGGGGCGCAAGCTGGGGAAGAAGAGGGCCGCGCGGTGACCCGGCTCGGCGAGCCGGGCTTCCTCCTGCCGGAGCGCAAGGAGCGCATCGACCGCGCCGTCGAGAGCCGCACCCGCACCCTCACCGTGGTGCTGGAGGCCTTCTGCGACCCGCAGAACGTCAACGCGGTGCTCCGCACCTGCGAGGCCTTCGGGGTGCAGGAGATCCACGTCGTCGAGGGGCCGATGAAGCCCTACGACCGCAACCGCAAGATCAGCCAGAACGCCGACAAGTGGCTCGACGTGGTGCGCTGGACGAGCACCGCCGATTGCCTGGCCCACCTCAAGGGGCGCGGCTTCACCGTCTACGCCACCTGGCTGGGCGAGGGCTCGGCGGGCATCGGCGACCTCTCCTTCGCCGGGCCGGTGGCGCTCGTCTTCGGCAACGAGAACCGCGGCGTCTCCGCGGAGGCACGGGCCGGCGCCGACCGCACCTACGCCATCCCCATGCGCGGGCTGGTGCAGTCGCTCAACGTCTCGGTGGCGGCGGCGGTGAGCCTCTACCACGCCATGGGGCGGCGCGAGGCGGAGCGCGGGCGCCACGGCGACCTCGCCGACGACGAGGCCCGGGCGCTGAAGGAGCGCTTCTACCTGCTGGCGGTGAAGCAGCGCAGCCGCATCGCCAGGGCGGAGCAGGCCGGCGCCCGCAAGGTGCGGCGAGCGGCGCGGACCCGGCCCGGCTAGGAGGCAAGGAATGGGTGACGAGGCGAGCTACGACCTCTCCCGGCGCGTCGAGGGGCTCCGCTCCTCGGCCATCCGCGAGATCCTCCGGGTGGTGAACCGGCCCGACGTCATCTCCTTCGCCGGCGGGCTGCCGGCGCCGGAGCTCTTCCCCACCGAGCTGCTGGGGCGGCTCTCGCTGGAGCTGCTGCAATCCCGCGAGGCGCCCCAGGCGCTGCAGTACGGCGAGACCGAGGGAGTGCCGGCGCTGCGCCAGCGCATCCTGCAGCGCGTCCCCTTTGTCCCCGGCAGCTTCGGCCTCGAGGGTGCGCTGGTCACCCAGGGCTCGCAGCAGGGCCTGGACCTCGTCACCAAGCTCTTCGTGGACCCGGGCGACGAGGTGCTGGTGGAGACGCCGGCTTACGTGGGCGCGCTCCAGGCCTTCCGCTTCTTCGGGGCCAGGGTCACCTTCCTGCCCTGCGACGCCGAGGGGGTGCTGCCCGGCGCGCTCGCCGAGGCGCTGCGGCGTCGCCCCAAGCTGGTCTACCTCACCCCCACTTTCCAGAACCCGAGCGGCCTCTGCTACGGCGAGGCGCGCCGCGCCGAGGTGGCCGAGGTGCTGCGCGGCTCGACGACACTCCTCCTCGAGGACGACCCCTACCGCGAGATCTGGTTCGACGCCGCGCCGCCCGCGCCCATCGCCGGCCGGGTCGATCCGGCCCGGGCCGTCTACATGGGCAGCTTCTCCAAGACCGCCGTGCCCGGGCTGCGCATCGGCTTCCTGCTCGGGCCGCCGGCGCTGGTGCGCCGGCTGGTGCTCGCCAAGCAGGCCACCGACCTGCACACCAACACCCTGGGCCAGCACCTCCTGCTCCGGCTCCTCTCCGAGCCGGCCTTCGAGGAGCACGTGGCCGGGCTGCGGCGGATCTACCGCGCCCGGCGCGACGCGCTCCACGGCGCGCTGGAGCGGCAGCTGGCCGGCCGGCTCACCTGGCAGCGGCCGGGCGGCGGCATGTTCCTCTGGGCGCGGCTCTCGGGCGGCGGCGACGCGGCACGGCTCCTGGAGCGGGCCCTGGCCCAGGGGCTGGCCTTCGTGCCGGGCGGTGAGTTCCACGCCGAGGGGCAGGGGCGCGACACGCTGCGGCTCAACTTCAGCTTCTCCGGAGAGGAGAAGCTCGAGGAGGGCGTCCGCCGGCTGGAGCGGGCGCTGGAGGGCTTCGCCGGATGAGCGCCGGCGGGCGCACCTTCACCCGCGTGCGCATCATCCTCTGGCTCACCACCCTGGTGGTGGCCGCCGCCTACGTCTACTCGGTTCGCCGCGAGCGGAGCCAGCGGCGCGCGTGGGACCGGACGCTGGCGGTGCGGGTGGTGCTGCTGGCAGCCGACCCCTCCGCGCCCGGCCCGGCGCTCCTGCGCCGGTCGTTGCCGGCGCTGGCCGCGCGGCTCGCCGAGGAGGCGGAGCGCCACCGCGGCGCCGGCCCCGCACCCTTCTCGTTCACCGCGCACGGCCCGGTGGTCTGGCGGGAGCCGCTGCCGCTCGGGCCGCCCGACGGCTCGCTGCTCTCGCGGGTGCGCCACGCGCTCGTGGTCTGGGGCACGCTCCGGCGCATCGACGAGGCGGCCGGTCCGGCCGCGGACGCGGCCGACGCCCGCATCTACGTGCTCGTCGAGCCACACGGCGAGGAGCTGCGGACCTTCGCCGAGGGGGCCGGGGCGCAGGGCGGCGAGGTGGGGATGGTGCGGGCCGCCGTTGCCGGGGGTGACGCCCTGCTGGCGCTGGCGGCCATCGGCCACGAGCTGCTCCACTGCCTGGGCGCGGGCGACAAGTACGGCGCCGACGGACACGCCCTGGCGCCGCAGGGGCTCGTCGAGCCGGGCCCGGGCCCGCAGCGCTTCGCCGAGTGGATGGTGGGCGAGGTGCCGCTGGGACCGGGGCGGGGCCGGCTCCCGACCTCGCTCGGCGAGCTGGCGGTGGGGGAGGCGACGGCGCGGGAGATCGGCTGGATCCCCTGAGGGCAGCGGGGACCCCGTTCGCGCCTCGACACCGGGCCGGCGGCACGAACGGCAGAGAGACGGGCCTCCGCTCCGGGCGGACGGACCTGCCCGTCCCGCCTCCGCGGAATGCAGGGGCCACGGCCCGCGGTTACCAAGGCCAGCATGGTGACCCTCTACACCGCCCTCTCGCTCGACGGCTATGTCGCCGGAGAGAAGGACGATCTCTCCTGGCTCGACGCCGTCGCCAAGGGGGGCAAGGACGGCGACTACGGCTACCAGGCCTTCTACGCCTCGGTGGACCAGGTGGTCATGGGTCGCGGCACCTGGGCGGTGTGCCGGACCTTCCGCCCCTGGCCCTACGGCGACAAGCCCTGCACGGTGCTGACGCGGCAGAAGGGGCTGGTGCCGGTGTCCACCGAGACCTTCGAGCCCTTCGACCCCCTGGCCTGGAAGAGGCAGGCGGCGCGCGGCCACGTCTACCTCTGCGGCGGCGGCGAGGCCACGCGCCTGTTCCTCGAGGCCGGGCTGCTCGACCGCATGGAGCTGGCGACCATCCCGGTGCTGCTGGGCCGCGGCCGGCCGCTCTTCCCTGCCGGCTTCCCGCGCTCGCAGTGGCGGCTGCGCTCCTGCGAGGCCCACGCCACCGGCGTGGTTCAGGCGCTGTGGGAGCGGGGTTAGCGGCAGGAGTCCCAGAAGCCCTGCAGGTCCTCGGGCAGCGGCACCTCCAGCGAGATCCGCCGCTTCTCGGTGGGGTGCGGCACCTCCAGCCGGAAGGCGTGGAGGGCGTGGCGCGGCAGGCGCAGCCGGGCCCGGTCCTCGTCGGTCATGGCGTGGCGGGTGAAGCGGTCGAAGATCTCCTCGTCGGGCCCGTAGATCTTGTCGCCCACCATGGGCAACCCGGCGTGGAGCAGGTGGGCCCTGATCTGGTGCTGCCGCCCGGTGCGCGGGTGGCAGGCCAGGAGCGCGATGGGTGCGCCGTCGGGGGCGCGGCGCCGCCCCAGCACCTCGAAGCCGGTGCGCGAGGGGAGGCCGTCGCGCTCCACGTGCATGCGCACCCGCACCCGCGAGGCGCCGGAGAGGCGCAGGGGCGCGTCCACCTCGAACCGCTCCTCCGGCGGCGCTCCCTCCACCAGCGCCAGGTAGGCCTTCTGCACGCGGCCGTGTGCGAAGGCCCGCTTCAGGAAGCCGGTGTGCTCCGGCGCGCCGCCACAGCAGAGGAGGCCGGAGGTCTCGCGGTCGAGGCGGTGGGCGGGGTCGATCTTGCGGCCCGGGAAGCGCGCCTTCGCCAGCGCGGTGAAGGTGTGCAGCAGGTAGCGGGCGGTGGGGTGGACGGGGAGGCCGGCCGGCTTGTCCACCACCACCAGCGGCCCGTCGTCGTGCACCACGGCGAAGTCGAGCGGCGTCTCCGGCTCGGGCTCCGCCTCCTTGAGGAGCGCGAAGCAGAGCCCGGGCGCCACCCGGGTGGAGGGCTTGAGGGGCCGCGGCCCGTCGTGCTCCAGCCGCGTCTCGATGAGCTTCTGGATGCGGGCCCGCGAGAGGCGCCGGATCTTCTCCTGCAGGTAGCGGTCGAGCCGCCAGCCGGCGTAGTTCTCCTCGACGGTGAAGGGGACGCGGACCAGCACGCCGGCACCTTACCACCGGCCGTCCCGCGGGCCGCCGCAGCGCCACCGGGAACGTCCTCATTCCGGGCGGTTCCGGGACCCGGTTGACGGATCCCCTCCGAAGGAATATTCGGTGGCCCCGGTTTGAAGACAGCCTTCGTCATCATCCCGGCCCGGTTTGGCGCGACGCGTTTCCCTGGGAAACCGCTCGCCCTCCTCGCAGGAAAGCCCCTCATCTGCCACGTCGCCGAGCGCGCTCGCCGTGCCCGGGGCGTGGCCCGTGTGGCGGTGGCCACCGACGACGAGCGCATCGTCGTGGCGGTCCGGGCGAGCGGGGCCGAGGCGGTGATGACAGGCGAGGCCGCCAGCGGCACCGACCGGGTGGCCGAGGCGGCGCGCAAGATGGGAAGGGCCGACGTGGTGGTGAACCTCCAGGGAGACGAGCCGCTCATCGAGCCCGCGGCCATCGAGGCGCTGCTCGTGGCCATGGAGGACGACCGCGTCGAGATGGCGACGCTCTCCCGCCCGCTGGAGGAGGGGGAGCTCTCGCGCCCGCACGTGGTCAAGGTGGTCACCCAGGCCAACGGCTACGCGCTCTACTTCTCCCGGGCGGCCATCCCGCACCGGCGCGACGGCGGGCCCAGCCCGCTGGCCCGCGCCCACGTGGGGATGTACGCCTTCCGGGCCGACTTCCTGCAGACCTTCACCCGGCTCCCACCGGGGCTGCTGGAGCGCGAGGAGGCGCTGGAGCAGCTCCGGGCGCTGGAGCACGGGCATCGCATCAAGGTGGTGGCGACGGGGTACAGGGGCTTCGGCGTGGACACGCCGGAGGATCTCGAGCGGGCGCACGCACTCCTCGCGGGGCGTGACCAGGGGGCATAGGGGCCATGGTGAAGCGGACCAAGAAGACCAAGTACCTGTTCGTCACCGGCGGTGTGGTCAGCTCGTTGGGCAAGGGCCTGGCAGCGGCCAGCATCGGCGCGCTGATGGAGAACCGCGGGCTCGAGGTCACCCACCTGAAGCTCGACCCCTACATCAACGTCGACCCCGGGACGATGAGCCCTTTCCAGCACGGCGAGGTGTACGTCACCGACGACGGCGCCGAGACCGACCTCGACCTCGGGCACTACGAGCGCTTCACCAGCGCCAAGATGACCCGGAGGAACAACTACACCACCGGCCGCATCTACAACTCGGTCATCCAGAAGGAGCGGCGCGGCGAGTACCTGGGGAAGACCGTGCAGGTGATCCCCCACATCACCGACGAGATCAAGGCGGTGATCCGCGAGGCCGCCGGCGAGGCCGACATCGTCATCGTCGAGGTGGGCGGCACGGTGGGCGACATCGAGTCGCTGCCCTTCCTCGAGGCCATCCGGCAGATGAAGTACGACGTGGGGCAGGAGAACGTGGTCTACGCCCACCTCACCCTGGTGCCCTTCATCGCCGCCGCTGGTGAGCTCAAGACCAAGCCCACCCAGCACTCGGTGAAGGAGCTTCGCGAGATCGGCATCCAGCCCGACATGCTGCTGTGCCGCTCCGACCGCCCCATCGCCCGGGACATGAAGGACAAGATCGCCCTCTTCTGCAACGTCGACCCCTCGGCGGTCTTCACCGCCCTCGACGTGAGCTCCATCTACGAGGTGCCGCTGGCGCTCCACAAGGAGGGGCTCGACGACAAGCTGGCCGAGCTCTTCAACATCTGGAGCCGCGCCCCGCGCCTCGAGCGCTGGGAGCAGATCGTCGAGAAGGTCACCCACCCCAAGCGCGGCGAGGTGCGCATCGGCGTGGTGGGCAAGTACGTCGAGCTGCACGAGAGCTACAAGAGCCTCAACGAGGCGCTGGTGCACGGCGGCATCGCCAACGACGTCAAGGTGCGCCACGAGTTCATCGACTCCACCAAGCTGGAGGAGGGCGATCTCTCGGCCTTGGCGGGCGTGGACGCCATCCTGGTGCCCGGTGGCTTCGGGGTGCGCGGCACCGAGGGCAAGATCCTGGCGGTCAAGTACGCCCGCGAGCACAAGGTGCCCTTCTTCGGTATCTGCCTGGGGCTGCAGATGGCGGTGATCGAGTTCGCCCGCGACGTGCTCGGCCTGGCCGGCGCCAACTCGCTGGAGTTCGACGACAAGACCCCGCACCCGGTGGTGACGCTGATGGAGGGGCAGCGGGGCGTCACCGACAAGGGCGGCACCATGCGGCTCGGCAGCTACCCCTGCAAGCTCAAGGAGGGGACCAAGGCCCGCGAGCTCTACGGCGCCGACCTCGTCCACGAGCGCCACCGCCACCGCTTCGAGTTCCACAACGGCTACCGGGCCCAGTTCGAGGCCGCCGGGATGGTCTTCTCGGGCGTGAACCCGGACCTGGGGCTGGTGGAGATGATCGAGCTCAACAACCACCCGCACTTCGTGGGCTGCCAGTTCCACCCGGAGTTCAAGTCGAAGCCCTTCGCCCCGCACCCGCTCTTCGCCGGCTTCGTGAGCGCCGCGCTCCTGAGCCGCGACGCACGGCGCAAGGAGGTGGCCGAGGTGACCAAGCTCCCGGTGGGGAAGGGCGCCTAGCGAGCCGGGGCGGCAGGAACGGCCAGCTCCGCCTCCGCCGACCTCGCCTCCCGCGTGGCCCGGACCCGCGGCTGGATGGCGTAGGCGCTCGCGAGGCTCTTCCGGGCCGCCTCGGGATCGTCGGCGAGGCCCTGGAGGCGCGCCCGCGCCACCCAGAGCTGGGGATCGCGAGGCAGGACCTCGAGCGCGCGAGTCGCGACGGCAAGCCCGCGCCGGGCCTCCTCGGCTCGAGGGCGTCCTCGTTCCCGAAGCCAGGCCGCCCGCTCCACGGCGCAGGTGGCGAGAAGGGTCAGGGTGTGGGCGTCGCCCGGCGTTGCCCTCTCCAGCTCGCGGAGGAGGGCCTCGGCCCGGGCCAGCTCGGCCGATGGGTCGCCCTGGCGAGCCGCGAGCGAACGTCCCCGGGCGAGCGCGATGCGGGGAAGCTGCTCCGACAGCGCCGCGGTGAGCCCCCCGCCGGCGGCGCGGCGGAGCCATCGCTCCGCCTCCTCGATCGGTCCCTCGGCATCCTCGCCCGCCGCGAGCCTCCGATCGGCCTCGACGAGCAGGAGCTGCCCCTTCTGCAGGGCGGACGCGGGCCGGCCCGGGTAGCCGGCGAGCGAGCCATCGGCCAGCTCCATGGCGCGGCGCAGCGCCGGCGCGCCATCCTCCCCGATGTGCTGGAGGTACTCGGCGACGGTGCCCAGCGTCCACGTCGCCTGGACGAGAAGGCGCCAGTCGCCGGGCCGGTCCTTCAGCGCTGCCTCCGTCAGCTCCATCGCCCGCTGGATGTGGGCCCGCGGCTCGCCTCCCCCGAACCAGACCTCCCGGGCCAGCTGGAGCTCGGCGGCGGCCACGCCCATCCGGACGCTGGCGGGCGCGGTCACCCGCAGGCGGAGCGCCTCCTGGCCCTGGCTCACGGCAGCCGCGAACGACGCAGCCGCCTCCCGGCCGGCAAGGAAGAGGGCCTCGCCCTCCTCGTTCCGGAGACTCATTGCGTCGCCCCGCAGCTCCGGATCCATGGGGGCGAGCGCGATGGCCTCCTCGACCACGCGGAGGCCCTCCCGCGCCGCATCGAGCGACGGCTTGCGCGCCTCCCGGAGCTGGAAGGCTCGCACGTACCAGGAGTAGGCCAGCTTCTGCCGGGCGCGCACCGAGGATGGATCCCGCTCGATGGCTCGGCGCAGGTAGACGGCCGACTGCTCGAAGGAGGGAAGGGGATCCTGGCCCCGCATCCCGGCGAACCTGCCCTCGAGCTGATGGTGGACGCCCCGCGCCAGGAGCAGGCTCGGCGAGTCGGCGTCGAGCGCCAGCCCGCGATCGAGCCACTCCAGGGCGCGTGCGACGTCCAGACCCGGGTCCTTGCCCTGCGCCGCCAGGACCCGGGCCTGCCCGTCGTGCAGCTCGGCCACGGCGCGGAACACCCGCGGATCGCTCCGCCCCCAGGCCAGCGCCTCGTCGAGCGGAACGCGAGCGCTCGCGTAGGCCGCGAGCGCCTCGGCGGGCCGGTTGCCGGCGAGCAGCAGGTCGGCCCGCCTCAGCCCGCTCTCGGCCTCGAGGAGCCTGGCCTCGTACCGGCTCGGGTCGCCCGCCAGGACCTCGGCGACGAGCTTCTGCACCGCCTCGTGATCCTCGTCGAGCGAGGCGGCAACCGCCCGGAGGTACGGGCCGCGTCCACCCGACGCCTCGCCCCGAGCCAGGTACCCGAGCGCCGGATCGAGGAGGTCGCGGCGCAGTGCCGCAAGCCGCTCCTCGCGAGCGGTGGGCTCCAGCGTCTCCCGCGCCCGGCGGTGCTCCCGCTGGTAGACGCGGCCCAGCGCGACCCCCAGCCCCTCGGCGGTGCGGAGCGTGCGGAAGCCCTGGGCCCACGCCGCCTCGTAGGCGGCCCGCGCGCCGTCGAGGTCGTCGAGCAGATCGAGCCCGCGCGCCAGGGCGTACCAGGCCGGGCCGCTCCGATCCCGCTCGGCCAGGGGCCGCAGCGACTCCACCTCGGAGCGAATCCGATCGAGCGCCGGTCGCAGGTCGTGGGGCGGCGAGAGAAGCTCCATCCGCAGCCGCGACTCCATCGTCTCGGCGAGGGCCGCGACTCTGGCGGCCTCGAGGGCCTCGACGCCGGCCTGGCGGGAGCGCCACAGCGTCCACCCGGCTGCGAGGAGCAGGGCCAGGGCGGCCACGGCAAGAGCGCGCGCCGAGGTCCGGTTGCGCCGGGCCCACCGGGAGAGTCGCTCGCCTGGGGTCGCCTGCCGGGCGCGGATGGGCTCGCCCCGCTGGAGGCGGGCGAGGTCCTCGGCGAAGGCCGCAGCACTCGGGTAGCGCGCCCCGGGCTCCTTCTCCATCGCCCTGGCGGCGATGGTCGCGAGCTCCCCTGGCACCGCCGCCGCCACCTTCCCCAGCGGCTCCGGCTCCGTCTCCAGGATCCGGCGCATCACCTGGACGTCGTCCTCACCCGCTCGCGCCCCCGGTGTCGGCGTCCGGAAGGGCGCCCGCCCGGCCAGCACGGCGTAGAGCGTCGCTCCGAGCGCGTAGACGTCGGAGCGGAAGTCCACGGGCCCCGGTCCCACCAGCTGCTCCGGGCTCATGTAGTCGAGCGTCCCCGGCGGGAGACCGGTACGGGTGAGCCCCGGCTCCTCGCCTCGCGCCAGCCCGAAGTCGGTGAGCAGTGCCACCGGCCCGCCGTCCCGCTCCTCCACCAGCACGTTCGAGGGCTTCACGTCGCGGTGGACGAGCCCCTGCCCGTGAGCCGCGTGCAACCCCTCCGCCGCCTGCCGCACCAGCTCCACCCGGACCTCGAGGGGCAACCCCAGGGCCAGCTGGGCGAGCGTTCGCCCCTCGACGAGCTGGAGCACGATGCAGGGCCGTCCCGCGAGCGTCCCGACCTCGTGTACCTTGACCACGTGCGGGTGCTCGACCCGCGCCTGGAGGCGCGCCTCGAGTACCAGCCGCTCGGCGTCTCGCGGGTCCTGCCCGCGCAGGAGCTTCACCGCCACCGCCCGCTCGAGCCGCGCGTCCCAGCCCCGGTGCACCTCGCCCATGCCCCCCTCCCCGAGGAGGCCTCGCAGCTCCACCCGGCCGTCGAGCGGAGAGAGCGAGAGGCTCACGAGCGGCCCTCCAAAGCGACGCGCATCCGGCGGGCCACCTCCTCCAGCTCCGGCTCGGGGTAGTTGGAGAAGCCGATCCGCAGGCCCTGGACCTGACCCCCCTCGAAGGCGAACTGGCGGCCGGGCTGGAAGGCGACGCCCCGCTCCAGCGCGCGGACCGCCCAGGCGTCGACGTCGAGGTCGTCCCGGATCCGCAGCCACAGCGCCAGCCCGCCGCTCGGCGGAGCGGCCTCGGCTGCCCCGGAGAGCTCGCGCCCCAGGGCCGCGCAGAGCGTGTCCCGGCGAACGCGGTACACCTGGTGCATACGGTTCAGGTGGCGCTGCAGCTCTCCGTCCTCCATCAGCTCGGCCATGGCCCGCTCCAGCACCGGATCGCCGTGCCGGTCGAAGGCCGCCCGGAGCTCCCGCAGCCGGCCGACGAGCGGCGCCGGGCCGTGCACGAAGCCGAGTCGCAGGCCCGGCGCGAAGATCTTGGAGAGGGTGCCGACGTGGACCACCACCCCGCCCTCGTCCGCCGCAGCCAGCGGCGCGAGGGGGCGCCCCTCGAACTGAAACTCCGAGTCCTGGTCCACCTCGACCACCGCGAACCGGTGCCGGCGGGCGAGCTCGAGGAGTCGCGACCTGCGTCCGGGGGACAGGGGGGCGAGCGTCGGGTACTGCCGCTGGGGCGTCACCAGCACGGCGCGGACCGTGGCGGCCTGGAGCAGCCGGGCCAGGGCGTCGACGTCGAGCCCCTCGCCGTCCACGGGGATGGGGTGACAGCGGGCGCCGGCGCGGGCGATGGCTTCCCAGGCGCTCCGGCCGCCCAGGGCCTCGACCGCCACGGTGTCGCCGGCGGCGCACATCGCATCCGCCAGGAGGGAGATGGACATCCGCGTGCCGCGCGTCACCAGGAGTCGCTCGGGAGCGGCTGGGATGCCGCGCGTCCCGGCGAGCATGTGCGCCAGCGCCTCGCGCAGCCTCGGGTGGCCCTGCGGATCCTCGACGGTGAGGGCGTTCCCGCGGTTCAGGGTGAGGGCGCGGCGGTAGGCGCGCGCCAGGGCCGCCCCGGGAAGCAGCAGCGGGTCGGGCGCACCGCTCCTCACCTCGAGGAGGTTGCGGCGCGCCTGGGGCGCTGGAGGGCGGGTGTCGCCGGAGAGGTCGAAGCCCATCTCCGGCGCCGGACCCGGCTCCCCGGCGCGGCCGGCGGGCGCCGGGAGGTGACCGGGGGGCCGGCGCGCGACCGCGCTCCCGGCGCCGGGCGTGGAGGCGACCCACCCCTCGGCCTGGAGCTCGCGGTAGGCCGCCATCACGGTGTTGCGGGAGACGCCGAGCTGCCCGGCGAGGGTCCGGTAGCCGGGGAGAGGGTCCCCGGGCTGGAAGCGCCCGCGGTGGATCTCCGCCATCAGTGCGTGGGCGATCTGGAGGTAGACCGGTTCCTCGCTCCGCGGATCGAGGAAGACGGTGGGTGTCCAGGCAGTCACGGGTTCGGTGACCGCATCCTCCCGCCCTCGTCAGCCCGGGCGCAAGGCGGCCTGGCCCACGCACGCCCCGGGCCGGCGTGCGTACCTCGTCCGTGGGATGCGGGGCGCAAACGCGCCTGGACCGCGTGGAGCCAAGGCAGCGATCGCCGCGGCGCCTCGAAGGCGCGCTCCGCGGACTTCAGCTGAGCCACCTGGGCGCGCGACGCCTCGGGGTGGCCCAGACGCTTTCCGGGAAGCGGACCTGTCCGGCCCGGCCCCGGGCGGCCTAGAGATGGAACGCGCGACCGCGGTGGATGGAGCACGGAGGGAGGGCTGCGGTGGGCCGAGCGAGGAGGGTGGCGGCGAGCCTGGGCGCCCTGGCGCTGGCCAGCGGCGCGCTCGCCGCAGCGCCGCAGGTCGTCGATCCCGAGATCGTGCTCCTCTCCCCGAGGAGCACCGAACCCTCCGCGGCGCGGCGGCCGACCATCCGCGTCGCGATCCGCTCGGGGCGTGGGCCCGCACTGCTCCTCCTCGATGGCGTGGACGTCACTACCCTGGCGACGCGCGAGGGGGAGCTCATCGCCTACCGCCCCGACGCGGCGCTGTCGCCGGGCTCGCACCGGGTGAAGGTGGTCGTCGCCGATCCCGAGGGGCGGTCGGAGGTGGAGTGGACCTTCACCGTCCTCCAGCGCGCCGCGGCGGGCGACGGGGGGGATTCGCTCTCGGTCTACTCGCGCGGCGGGCTCTCGCTCTCCGGCGGACGGGTGCTCGCCGGCGAGGACGTGAAGGACCGCACCACCGGAACCGGGAACCTGGGCCTCACCGCCGGGGTCGCCGGCGGGGGTGCCGAGGCCAGCCTCAGCGGGAACCTGGGCTGGTTCAGCACCGGGCCGGGGCCGAAGGTCACCCCGGGCGGCTTTGCGGCGACCGTCAGGAGAGGCCAGGACTCGCTCGTCTTCGGTGACGTCGCCTTCCAGGGCACGACCTTCACGGCGCCCATGCTGGCCCGGCGCGGCCTGCTCCTCACCATCGACCACCTGAACGCGAGCCTGCAGGCCTTCCAGGTCGCCAGCCGGAGCGTCCGGGGGCTCGATGCCGGGGTGCGCTTCTCCGACGACGCCGACCAGCTCTACGGGGGGGCGGCCAGGACATCGTTCTTCGAGAACAAGCGCCTCCAGGTGACCGCCGCCTTCCTCCAGGGCCGGAGCTCGGGCGGCTCTTCCTTCAACACCGGAGCCATCGACCAGCCGAGCCAGGGGCGGGTGGCAGGCCTGCAGGTCGCCGGCACCCTTCTCGGCACCAGCCTCCAGGCCGAGGGGGGCTGGAGCGAGCACGACCCCGACACGCTCGACACGACCCGTGCGGCCAAGGATGGCGCGGCCTCGCTGCGGATCGCCCGGGCCTTCGGCCCGGTGAGCCTCTCCGGTGCCTGGGAGCGGATCGGCCCCGGCTACGCCAGCATCGCCAGCCCGAGCGTCACCCGGGATCGCCAGCAGCTCGGGCTCTCGGCGGCGGCGAGCCTCGGGCTCGCCAGCCTCTCGGCTTCCTTCGGACGGGGAAACGACAACCTGGGCAAGGATCCGTCCCGGCCGGTGGTCGTGAACAAGAGCGGCGGCGCCACGCTGGGGCTCTCGCCTCCCGGCTGGCCGAGCCTGACGCTCGCCTGGTTCCACGGGATCCTCACGGCGGAGAGCGTCCCCGACGGCAGCCCCGGCGCCGACAGCGTCACCGACACCGCCACCGGGGCGCTGTCCTTCTCTCGCGCCTCCTGGACGGCGAGTCTGTCGTCGAGCCTCTCCTGGCTCGACGACCGGCGGCCCCAGGTCCCGGCGACCACCACCGCGAGCTACCAGCTCTCGGTGAGCGCGCGCCCCTGGGCCTCCGTCACCTTCGCCCCGGCGCTCGCCCGCGCCGAGACGCGGTCGTCCGGCGTGGCGCGCACCGCGGACCTGGCCGCGCTCAGCCTCTCGCTCGGGCTGGTGCCCAGGGCCCTCACCGTCACCGGTCAGGGATCGTTCGCCTCCAACCGGGCCAGCGACGCGTCGTCCCGCGCCGAGCAGTGGAACGGCGTCGTCCGGGCGAGCTGGGAGATCCACCGGCTCCTCGCTCGCTGGGCGAGCCTCGGGAACGCCATCCTGGCGGCCAGCGGCCGCTACGGGCGGGTCCGGGACCGGGGCCCGCAGCCGCAGGCCAGCGAGGTGTGGGGCGTGCTGCTCACCCTCGACCTCTTCGTGCCGCTCGACGCCCGCTGGGAGGCGAGCCCATGAAGACGACCGCGCTCCGCCCCCTCGCGGTCGCGGCCGCGCTCGCCGCCTCGGGCTGCGCCGGGCCAGCGGCCGCCCCTCCCCCGGAGGCGCCGCCTCACCGCATCAGCGGGGGCGCTAGCGCCGGGCCGCTCCAGGTGGAGCGAGTGGAGCTCCTCTTCCCGAACGGCCGCGGCGAGATCGCCGTCCGCCGGAACGCCGGCCTCACCGCCCGGGCCCTCATCCGCTTCCGGGGGAGCGGGCCACTGCTGGCGCGCTGGGCGGTGGACGGCATGCCGGTGGAGCAGGTGTCGCTCCTCGCCACCTTCGGCGACACGCTGACGCTGGACACCTCGACCGCGCTCCCCACCTTCGAACCCGGGCGCCACCGGCTGGCGCTCGAGCTCCTGCAGCCCATCGCCAGGGTATCGCTCCGTTCCATCTCCTACGTCGTCACGGCCGAGGAGGCCGATCCAGGAGGGCGCCCATGAGCCCGAGCTTCCGCGCCGCGCTGGCGCTCGCCGCCGCCCTCGCCTGGTCGCCGCCCGCCGCGGGCCAAGGGATTCCCATCGACGTCGACGTCCGGGTCCGCCCCCAGCCGTCGCCGGCCGGCGTCCTCACCATCCGGCGCATCGAGATCGCCTTTCCCAACGGGCGCGGCGAGATCACCGTCCCGCTCGGCGCGACCCTGGCGGCCCGGGCGGTCGTCGACTGCGTGGGCAACGGCCCGCTCCTCGGCCGGTGGGTGGTGGACGGCCGGCCCATCCAGGAGGTCAACCAGACCGTGACCTTCGGGGCGAGCCTGGCGCTCGAGACCGCCGCCGTGCCCGGCCTCCCCACCTTCGAGCCGGGCCTGCACGAGGTGACCCTCCAGCTCACCACCCCGGCGGTGGGCTTCGCCATCCCCGTCGCCCGCTACGTGGTCGAGTCGGCGTCGGGCCCGGGGCGCGGCGCCATCACCCAGGTCGAGCCCGCCGACGGCGCCGAGGTGGCCGCCTCCTCGCGGGCCTCCGTGAGCGGAGCGCCCCCGGGGATCGTCTTCACCTGGAGCCAGGCCAGCCTCCCCGCCCCTCGCTACCTGCTGGAGGTGTTCGACGGAGCCGGCCAGCTCGTCGCCTCGGCGGTCGTCGACCAGGCCCAGAGCTACCTCATGCCCCCGGCGGCCCTGGCCGCCCTCCCGGTCGGGGGCCGCTACACCTGGCGGGTCCGCGGCCTCGACCTCCAAGGCCAGGAGCTGGCCGCCAGGGGAGGGTTCGCCTTCCGCCTCGTCTCGCCGGCGGCCATCCAGCTCGTCACTCCGGCCGAGGGGGAATCGCTCCGTCTCCCGTACCGCTTCACCTGGACGCACGCGCAAGGCCCCACCAGCTCGGTGGCGGTCTCGATCGGCGCGACGCCGCCCAGCCAGGGCTACGAGCTACGCATCTACCGGAACGACGCGTCGCTGCGGGCCGACCTCCAGGCGCTGCAGAGCGCCTCCCAGGCGTCCCCGGGCCAGGTGAGCATCGTCACTCCGGGAGGCGCCGAGCGCAACGTCCCACCGGGTGCGGCGCCCCAGGCCGACCCGTGGGCGCCCATCTTCCGGGCCACCACGTCGGGGAGGTCCCTGGACGTGACCGCGGTCGACCTCTCCGCCGCCGGCCCCGGCTCGGCGCTCCGCTGGGCCGTGCTGTTCCGCGACGGGACCGGCCGGGTGGTCGCGGTGAGCGACGCGGGCGGCTTCGTCCTCGCGCCGCAGCTCCGCACCGTGGATGGGCTCCCCGCCGTCCTCGACATGGCCGGCCAGGAGATTGCGGTGCAGGCCTACGCGCCGGGCGCGAGCCTGGCGAGCCTCGCCGGAAACGGAGCGACGCGATTCAGGAAAGACCGGTCGAGGCGCGACATCCCGCTGCCCTTCCAGGAACTCGTCGCCGCGACGCCCTACATGGAACGGCGGCGCGTCGTTGCCGGGAGCGGCTACGAGGCGACCGTGACCATCGCGCTCACGCTCCGGGCGGCGGTGGCGAGCGGCCGCATCGCCGAGCGCTTCGCCCAGCCCCTGGCGCTCGACCTCGCAGGCTACCCGGCCCGGCTCTCGTCCCTGACGCTGCAGGAGGGGCAGAGCGCCCCGTCCGGCGCGGCCGCGGCCCTGGGCGCGCGCGGCGGTGTCGGAGGCGGGCTGCCCGGCGTCGATACCCTCGCCACGGCGGCCTCCCGCAGCGCGCCGACCGGCCCGGGCGCCTGGGCCGACCTCGCCATCGACCTCCCGGCCCACGCCCAGGCCCCGGCCGGCGGGACGGCCACCGCATCGCTCCCCGGAACCCGTCTGGCCACCGGCGGCGACTTCTACCGCGAGCTCCCGGGCGCCGAGGCCCCGCCCCTCGAGGTTGCCGTCTCGGCCGCGGGCCCCCTGCGCTACCAGCGGACCGGGACGCTGGTCGCCGACTTTGCCGCCGAGCGGGACTGGGTCGGGGCGGCGGGATCGTACGCCGCCGACGGCCAGGTGTTCCTCGCCGACGGACTCGCCGAGATCCCGGCGAGCGCCCTCTTCCCGGTGCTCGCCCCGGCCTCCATCCGGCTCACGAGCGGCCTCACCGCCCTCTTCCCCGGTGCCTTCCGGGCCTCGTTCTCCGTCCTCGAGTCGGACGACATCTCGCCGCTCGTGCCGGCCGGCTACGCCGTCGTCTTCACCGGCGGGAAGCTCGCGGTCGTGAACGGTGCGCTGGAGGGCGCCTCGCTTCGCCTCGACGGACGGGTGGCGCTCCCGGAGAAGGTGCACCGCGTCCCCGCCGGCAGGGCGGTGGCGCCGTTCCAGGGGCTGGCGCTCGCGGCGGGATGGCTCACCGCGGCCGTGGACGCGGGCGACCTGCAGTGGGAAATCGAGGCCGGAATCCGGGCCAGCGGCGGACCGGGCGCGGCGGCAATGATGGCGAAAGCGCAGCTCGCACCGACCGAGAGCGCGGGGGGCGGGACGGCCGAGCCGGGGACGCCACCGGCGACGACGCCACCGGCCACGGGCGGCGGTGCTTCCGGGGCGGGCGGCATCAAGAGAGGCGTCGGCGATCCGCTGGACTTCACCGGAGCTGCCGGCAGCGGGGCAGCCCCCACCGCGACGACGACCCCACCCACGACCACGATCCGGGGTGGGGCGACGGACGCAACCGGCCTGGGTGGCGGGATGATCCGGGACCCCGGGCTCCCGACGGTCGCCGGCGTCGAAGGCGGGACGGTCGAGACCCTCGCCGGCGCGGAGGGGAAGCCCTTCGTCCTGCGCTCGGCCCAGGGCGCCATCGCCCTGCCCTTCGCGAACGCAAGTCCCGACCCCTCCCTGGCCGGCCTGGCCCTCTCGGCCGGCTGGCTGGAGAGCCCGTTCGTCTTCGACCGCGACCGGGGGGTGGGGTCATCCCCGGGCGACGCCGTGAGCCTCCGGGTTCGGGCGGCCGGCGTCCGGGGGACCATCGCCTCGATCGACCTTCCGAGCGCCGTGGTGCCGCGATCGGTCGTGCTCGGAGACTTCTTCGGACGCCTCGTCGGCTTCAGGGTCGAGCTCGAGGACGGCGCCGTCACCCGCTCGAGCGTCGACGGAACGCTCCTCGTCCCCAAGCCGGCGGACCTCGCCCTCCCGTTCACCTCCGCCACCGTCAGCTCCACCGGCGAGATCGTCGGGCCGCGGATCGCGAAGCCAGCGACGTTGCCCCTCTCGTCCTGGCGCGTGGTCGCGGTCCCCAACGCGCTAGAGCTATCGCGCTCCTGGCTGCGGCTGCTCGGCGGGGAGCTGCGCTTCCCGGTGGACCCAGCGAACGGTGGCGACGAGCTCGGTCCCGTCCTGCTCCAGCAGCTCGACCTCGGCGCCGACGGGCAGGTGAGGGCGGTGACCACCGGCACCCAGGCGACCTTCCTCGGCATCCCCTTGGCGCTCGACTCGGAGAGCGCCGTCTCCTTCGCCGCCGGGGGGGCGCTGGCGCCGGGGCCGGCACAGCCGCTGGTGACGCTCGCCGGCCTCCTCTCCTTCCCGGTGCTGAACAGGGCGATGCGGGTCGCGGTGGATCACACCCCTTCGGGCGCGGCGGTTCGCTTCGCCGACGCCCGCTTCGAGATGGGGGCGGACAACGCGGATTCGATCTTCGCCAGGGGCGAGATGTCCTTCGTGAACGGCTACCCGAAGGGCAGGTCCTGGAAGGAGTTCCTCGGCCTCGCCGAGGTGAGAGCCCTGGGGTCGACCTTCGACATCGTCGGGCTCGCCGAGTTCGGCCGCGACTCCCAGGGGCTCTTCCAGCGCTTCGGCGTCGGCCTCGGCGCCGACGGCGACAAGGCGGCGAGCCTCTACCACGGCGGCGCGGTCAGCGTGGGGGTGAAGCTCGGCACCGCGGTGACGTCCTTCGTCACCAACGGCAACCCGCACGCGGAGGAGGTGACGACGCTGGTGGGCGACGTGGCCGCGCTCGCCGCCGGGGGCTTCCAGAGCCAGGCCGACATGGACAGGGCGATGTTCAAGGCCATCGGCGACGCAGTGCGCGTCGCCCGGCTCATCCACCTCGACGTCGGGGGGAGGGTCGGCGACGGCGTGGAGACGGGGCTCTCGATCGCCGCGGCCGGCCTCTCGCTGGCCCAGGACCTGGCCGGGAAGACCCACAAGAACCTCTCCCCCCAGCAGACGGCGGTGCTCGTCCTCAGCGCGCTCGACCTGGGCTTCCCCATTCTCGAGAAGTCGGACTTCGCCCGCGGAAAGCCCGAGACGCTGGCGGTGCTGGCCTTCGTCCGCCTCGGCGCCAGGGCGACCCGGCTCTACATCGACGACGGGAGGCTCTCCGACAAGGACTGGTTCGCGCTCGGCAAGCAGCTCTTCCAGTCGGCCCGCCCCCTCTCCGAGGACGCGACCTACCGCGTGGCGATGGACGTGATGACGGCGGTCTTCACCGCGGCCGAGGGAGCGCAGGCCTCCGACCCGGCGCTTCCCGCCCGGATCGGCTCCGCCATCCTCGGCGCGGTGCGCCAGTCCGGCGCGCTCCGGGGGCCGGACTGGAAGAACGTGCTGGTCATCGCCCAGGCAGCTCTGGACGGCGCCGTGGCCGCCAAGGACCTCCCCTGGCCCGACAGCGCGCTGGCGCTCAGCAAGGCGGTGCTCGACGCCGCGGCGGGCCCCGAGACGGACTACGCCAACGACCCCGTCCGCCGGGCCAAGGAGGCCGACGACACCAACCGCAGGGTGAAGGCGGTCCTCAAGCTCGCCAGCCGCACCCTCGATGCCATCGCCGTGACCGGTGCCGGCATCCCCTACGAGAAGGCCGCCGCGACGGTGAAGGACGCCTACGACACCGCGGCCGTCGCCGCGGGCGCCACGGCGGCGCCTCGCTTCGGCGTCCAGGAGACCGTGCAGCGGCTCGTCGACCTGTGGGACCGGCTCAAGGTCCGTCCGCTGGTCGACACCCTCACCGACATGCGGCAGATCCTGTGCGAGACGGGTGGCGACCTGGACTGCGCGAACCTGGCCAGCTTCGGCTCCCAGGCGGGCGCCTCGCTGCGCGATGCGGGGCAGGCGCAGACTCCGGAGTCCTTCCTCGCGGCGATGGACCGCCTCGCCAGCCTGGCGGAGTGGGCGAGCGGCGCCGGGACGCCGGCGGGCGGCTCGGAGAGCTACCTGGCTCGGCTGCGGTCCCTGGTCGACCCGGTGGCCGCCGCCCTCAAGAGCCAGGCGGCGGAGGTCGTCAGCCGACACATCGTCCCCGGCCTGACCGGCGCCGCGACCGCCGAGCAGGCCGCGAGGCTCCACCGCCTGGCGTACGCCCTCCGGCTGGCGGCGAGCGACCTGCGGCGCCTCCTCGGCGGATCGAACGCAGACCTCGACTGGGAGACGACCGTGGGGACGCCAGTCGAGGCGGCGCTCTCCTCGCAGGTCATCGCACCGCTGGCACGCCAGACCCTCGCGAGCCTCGCCGCCACCTCGGCCCCGGGGGCGGTGGCCGACCTCTGGACGGCCTGGTCCGCCGTCGATCCCGGTCCGCTCGATCCGGCGTCTCCGCCGGTGAGGGATGCGTTCCAGGCGAAGGCCGCCGCCATCGTCGAGGACTGCGCGCGGCGCATGCGCGACCAGCTCTACGGCGCCATGCACGTGATGCAGGAGTGCGACGACGCCCTCCTCGGCCTTCCCGGGGATCGCCGGGCGGCACTGATGGCGGCGGCGGCCCTGCTCCCCGCCTCGCTGCCTCCGGTGGAGGGCAACGCCGCTCTCGACGCCCACTGGCTCGAGAGCGTGTTCCGCTCCTCGGCCACCGCGCTCGGCGATCAGCCGCCCGTCGACCCCGTCGCGCTCGGCCTGGAGCGGCTTTCGCGGGAGATCCGCGCCGGGGCCCTCGACGGGACCCAGTGGAGCGGCCTCCTGGACGGCGTGCGGGTCCGGGCCCGCGCCGGCGACATCGGGGAGGGGACGGTCTACGGCTACGAGCTGGCCCGGCGACTGGCGCAGCAGGGATCCCTCGCGGTGGACTCGGGCTGGCTCGCGGAGATGCTGGCGCTCCTCCGGCCCCGGGCCGACGCGGCGGCGGCCGCGGCGCTGGGGCGCCTCGACATCGCGGCGACCACGCCGTCCGACGCGGTCCTCGCCGCGGCGAGCTACTGGCTCCACACCAGCGCAATGGGGCAGAGCGCCGCGGGGATGGCCGCGTCGGTCCGGGGGTGGCTCGCGACGGCCAAGACGGCCGCCTGCGCGCGCCGCCCCACGATGGCCGCGTGGCTCACCGGCATCCTGCCCTTCGCGCCCACCCAGGCCGCCGACATCCGGAAAGCGCTCGAGGAGCTTCCGAAGGGCTGTACCGCGGCCTCCTACGACCGCGGGAAGGAGATCGCTGCGATCATCAAGTCCGGCAACGAGGTCCGGGGGGAGATGGAGCGGCTGGCAGCGCTGCCGATGTCCGAGGCGGACAAGAAGGAGCGCATCGCCTGGTTCGTCGCGGCGCGGGTGGAGTCGCTCACCGCCGGCTTCGCCGGCGAGGTGCCGGGGGAGAAGGTCCTCCGCGCCGTGCACACCCAGGCGAAGCTGGTGAATCAGTTCCGCCTCCGGCCCCGGGCCGAGCGCATCGCCGCCGTGGGGGAGATCGTGGTGGCGGCGATGGGCGACGCTTTCCCGCAGTCGGGGGGGGCCGCGCCGGTGGTGAAGGCCGTATTCCGCGGCCTCAACAAGTTCGTCGAGGCCGGCGGAGAGCGCCTGCCGCCGGGGCAGAAGGCGCTGGAGCTGGTCTCGGCCATCGCCCTCGAGGCCACTCCCTCCCCCTTCGGCAAGACGCTGGTGGGCGGGTGGCTGGGCCTCCTCAAGTCCCACACCGCAGCCACCATCACCCTCACCGCCATTCCGCTGGCGGTGGCGGGGGGCGTGGGTCTGGCGCTCCACGACAAGGTCCGGACGACCGGGGGCCGGCTCGACCTCCCCGCCACCCTGGTGGCGCTCAAGATCGAGCCCGACGACTTCTGGATCGCGATGGGGAAGGCCGTCCCGGTACTCACCGAGGTCGTCGAATCGGCGGTGAAGCTGCACGGGCTCATCGAGGCCGTCCAGAAGGCCCGCGGGACGCCGGCGCAGGCGCTCGCTGCCCTCGACAAGCTCGTCACCGAGGCGCCCAAGCTCGCCCAGGTCGGTCCCTGGTTGGCGGCGCTCCTGAAGCCCGAGACCCACCTGCTCGCGCCCGACAGCGACCAGGGCGTCTACGTTCCCAACGCCGTCCTCGCGCTCCTCGGCGCGGCCCGCGGGGAGATCCCCGGAAGCGCCTCCGTCGGGTTCCTCGACGCCTGCCCGGCCGCCGGCGCTGCCGTGGGTCGCGCCGTCCGCGATGCAGCGAACGCCGCTGCCGGCGCCGTCCGCAGCGCTGCGGAAGCAGCCGCCGATCGGGTCCGCGCTGCTGCCGCCGGCGTCCTCGGCAGCGGCGCTGCCGCCGGCGCCGGCAGCTCGCCGCCCGGCACCAGTCCCCCGCCGGCCAGCCCCCCTACCTCGGCGACCCCCGGTCCGCCGCAGGGGCTCCTCTGCGCCGTGGACCTGGGCCGGACGCTGGTGCAGGGTGGCATGTCCGCATTCTTCGGCGGCCCGCCCTCGCCCTACCAGCTCCTCGACCAGAACGCGCGAGACCGGCTCGAGGAGCTGCGCCGGGACTCGGTCTTCGCCCGGGCCGGCGCCGACGAGGACCTCTCCGGCCTCTCCGGCCAGCTCGAGGTGCGGCCCGGGGCGACCGCGCCGCAGTGGACCCTCGACGTCCTCGCCACCTTCCAGGCGAAGCCCGTGATCGACACCGCGGCGCGGCTCACGCTCTCGAGCCAGGCCCACCTGCGGCTCGAGCTCGCCAGCGCCGACGCCAGGGGAGACACGCGAACCGCCGATGCCCTGGGGAAGCTCGGCTACCAGTTCCCGCCCGGCGCCAGCCGCCTCTTCGGCACGGCGGAGCTCGGGAGCCCGCTCCGGTACCTGCTCGTCGACTTCGACGGCCGGGCCGGGTGCTTCACCGGGGGTATCGGACTCGCGCTGAGGAGCCCGCTCGGGGAGATCGGCGTGAACGAGACCGGCCTCGACGTCTGCTGGAAACCCGGCTGGTTCGCCCTCCGGAGCTCCATGTCGACGCCCGTCCCCGGCCTCTCTCTCGCCCGGATCCGCTCGACGATCGGCCTGTGCGCCGGGACGCGGGGGTCGTTCAGCGGCTTCGGTCTCGACCTCGGGGTGGGGGGCTCCCTCGACATCCCGATCCAGGCGACCGACTACGGCTTCTACGCCGGCCTCGACCTGGGACTCGGCTTCTCGGCCGGCGCCTCCGGCGCCCTCATCGCGGGCCACCTCGACAGCCAGGTCGGCCTCTACAAGACCGGGCTCCTCGAGGAGGAGTGCATCGGTCACCCCCTCGTCGACGTTCTCATCTGGAGGGGGTTCCAGGGCGGGGGCTGGGAGCGGATCGGGAGAACCAGCATCTGCCGCTCCGGGCTGGGCTTCAGCCTCGACGTCCTCGCCAACCTGGCCACGCAGGGCGGGTACGTGAAAGCCCGCGGCGGCTTCGACGTGGCCGGGCTCTGGGTCGGCGGCTGGCTCTACTCGGATCGGGCCGGGCTCCAGGGCGGCGCCGGCGATTTCCCCGGCAGCCTGGGCGGCTTCGCCGGACCGAGCATGCGCCAGGGGGCGAGCGTCTGCTCTGGCGCGCCCTGGCCCGCGGGAGGTGGCCCGTGACCGCGCTCCTCATCCTCGTCACGCTCGGTGCCGAGCCTTCGATGGCCGCCGTCGCCGGCGAGAAGGCGGTCTATCTCTGGTGGGGAACGTCGACCGCGGTCGCTCACGAGGTGCACCGGGCCGAGGCCGGCGGCGCCTTCCAGAGGCTCGCCCGCATCGAGCCCGTCCGTGATCGCGCCCGCGCCGAGGAGATCCTCCTCGCCCCCGACGATCCCTTGGTCCGGATGATCCGCTGGAGCGACGACTTCCAGGCGCGAGCCTCCTTCCAGCCGGAGCTCGACCGCGACCTCTCGCTTGCCTCGCCGGTGTGGGCGAGGCTCCGCGGCGCCGGCTTCCTCGACGAGTCGGCCGCGGCCGGCCGCAGCTACCGCTACCGCGTCGTCCGCGTGGGCGAAAGCGGCGCCGAGTCGGCGCTGGGCGAGGTCGAGATCGTGGCCGGGAAGCTCGCGCCGCTCCCGGCGCCCGACCCTGTGCCGAGCCTCGCGACCGAGACGCCCTCGCTCGCCTGGGAGGCCGCGGCGGGGGTGGGCTACGAGGTGCGCCGCTCCGACGCTCCTGGCGGCCCCTTCGAGCCGGCCGGGGGAGGGCTCGTCACCCCGTCGCTCTCGGCCCGCCGGGTGAGCTGGCAGGACCGAGGGGCCTCGCCCGACGGCCGGACGCTCTACTACCAGCTCGCGGCGCGCGACCTGCTCGGCCGGATCGGGAAGCCCTCGATGCCCGTCCCGGTGGCGACGCTCGACAGGACGCCGCCCGAGCCGCCCAGGCGCCTCCGGACCGAGGGAATCCCCGGCGGCATCCGGCTCGCCTGGGAGAGGAGCCCCGAGCCCGACGCCGCGGGCTACCACCTCTACCGGTCGGAGCTGGCGCCCGCCGAGGGGAAGGACGCCATGCAGCCGAAGGCGCGGGTGCGGCTCACGAGGGCGCTCCTCCCGCGGGACGCAGCCAGCTTCGACGATCGCGAGACGACGCCGCGGAAGGTCTACCACTACGAGATCACCGCTGCCGACCGGAAGGGGAACGAGAGCCGAGCCTCGCCGCCGGCCCGCGCCTCACCGCGCGACCAGACCCCGCCCGCCAAGGTCCAGGGCCTGCGCGCCACCGCCGGCGAGGGCGGCCGGGTCAGGCTCGCCTGGAGGGCGAGCGCAGAGAGCGACCTCTGGACCTACCGCGTGCTCGCCGGCTCCGGCGAGCGGGGGCCGCTCCGGCTCCTCGAGCAGGTGGCGCCGCGGTCCGGCGAGAAGGAGATGACCCACGAGCTGAGGCTCGATCCTCGCTCGCAGGAGGCCCGCCGGTTCGCGGTCGCGGCCGTGGACCTGTCGGAGAACCAGGGGCCGCCCTCCGAGCCCGTCGAGATCCGCCTTCCCGATCGCGTCCCGCCCTCGGCGCCGATCCTCACCCGCCTCGCCGCGGCCGACGGCGCGGTGGAGATCGGCTGGGCGAGCGGCGGGGAGCCGGATCTCGCCGGCCACCACGTCTGGCGGGCGGAGCGCGGCCAGGCGGCGCTGCGCCTCACGGAGAGGCCGCTCCCGCCCGAGGCCCGCGATCACCGGGACGCGACGGCCCGGGCCGGGGTCGCCTACCTCTACGCGGTCTCGGCCGTGGACCGGAGCGGCAACGAAGGGCCGCGCTCCGAGGTGCGCTCCACCGCCACCTTCCGCGCCGGCCGGCCGCAGGCGCCCGCGGGGCTCGTCGCACGGGCCGCGAAGGGCACCGACCGCGTCCTCCTCGAGTGGAAGCTGCCCGAGGAGGCGCGCGGGACGATGGTCTGGTCTGCCGCGGCCCGGGAGGGCGCCTGGCAGCAGCTGGGGGGCCTGGTGCGCCAGAGCCGGATCGAGGTGGCGCGGCCGGCCCAGGGGTCTGTCCTCTACCGGGTGCAGGCCATCGACGGGAACGGCGAGCCCTCGGAGCCATCCGAGCCGGTCGAGATCCGGGCGAACGGAGAGCGGGTGAGGCCATGATGCGCGCCAGACGGGCAGGGATCCTCCTCGCGGCGAGCTGCCTCCTCGCGGCGGCCTCGTGCGCCCGGCGACCCGCGGGCAGCGCCCGCGTCAGGGTCGCCCTCCCGGCCACGGCGCTGCCGCAGGGCACGACCGCCGTGCGCCTCGCGGTGGTGGCCGCCGACATGGCGCCGGTCGCGGCCGACCTCCCGCTCGACGGGCGGCTCCTGGCCCTGGAGGTCCCCGCCGGGCGCGACCGGGTCTTCACCGCCGATGCCTTTGCGGGACCGCTCCGCACCCACAGCGGCTCGACCACCGTTGCCGAGCTCGTCGCCGGCCAGGACACCACCATCTCGATCCGGCTCCTGCCGCTCGGCCAGCCCGACACCACCCCCCCGGCCGTGGCCTCGACCGCGCCGGCGAGCGGCGCCACCGGCGTCGCCCTCGGGACGCTCGTCGTCGCCGACTTCAGCGAGCCCCTCGACTCCGCGAGCGTGAGCGCTGCGAGCTTCGCGCTGGCGGACGCCGCGAGCGCGCCCGTCTCGGGGACGGTCACGCTCTCGGCCTCGGGGACGACGGCCACCTTCGCGCCCGTCGCGCCGCTCGCGCCCTCGGCGACCTACACGGCGACGCTCACCACCGCCGTCCGCGACGTCGCGGGGAACGCGCTCGCCGCCGCCGTGAGCTGGAGCTTCACCACCTCTGCCGTCGGGGACGTGACGCCGCCGACTCTGCTGGGCACCAACTACGGTTACGGGCAGTGGATCTACCTGCCGGGCGACGTGCCCATCGAGCTCATCTTTCGCGAGCCGATGGACCCGGCGACCATCGATGGCAGCACGTTCTTCGTCCGCGACTGCGCCCGGAACCCCATCCCTGCGGCCACCACGTATTCGGGCGTGACCGCGAGGCTCACGCCTGCGGCGCCGCTAACGGCGTATGGCTGCTACGAGGTGACCATCACCAGCGGCGCGCGCGACCTGGCGGGGAACGCCCTCGACGTCCCGGGCGGCTCCTACACGTTTGCCTGGCCGGTCGCCGCGCCCCCGCTGCAGGGAGATATCGCCTCGCCGCCGAATTCCATCGCCGCCGGCGGGACGCACACCCTCGCCATCGCCTCCGGTGCGGCATACGCCTGGGGCACGAACAACGGCGGGGCGCTCGGCACGGGTCAGCCGATCGGGGCGTGGCAGCCGACGCCGCGCCGCATCCCATCGCTCGTCGGACCCGACGCCCCCGGCGCGGTCCATGCCCGCTCCTGGTTCTCGGAGGCCATGGCGAGCGTCCCCCGGGTCTGGGGATGGGGCCCGTCCATCGGCCAGGCCGCGCAGGACAATCCGCAGCCCATCTCGCTGGACTTCCCGGCACCGGCGCTGGTGGCTGCCCTGTCGGCCGGCTACGCTCACTCGCTCGCGCTCGATGCCTCCGGATCCGGGCCCGCGCCCGGTCCTGGCTGGGTGGTCTGGGGCTTCGGCGAGGAGGCCAGCGGCCGCCTCGGGCCGGCGCTCGGGAACAACCGCCCGCGGCCGATCCCGGGGCTCCACGAGAACCTGTACCGGAGCGTGGCGGCGGGCGGTGCCCACTCCCTCGCCCTGCGCGCCGACGGCACCGTGCTCGCCTGGGGCGACAACACCTACGGCCAGCTCGGCGACGGAACGACCGCCGGGCGCAGCGATCCCCGGCCGGTGCCGGGGCTCACCGGCGTCGCGTACCTCTCCGCGGGCGACTGGTTCTCGGTGGTGGTGCGCTACGACCGCACCGTCTGGGCCTGGGGCCACAACGCCGAGGGCCAGCTCGGAATCGGCACACTCGCGGAAAGCCCGGTGCCGGTGCAGGTCGCGACGCTCCCGGCGGTGAACGCCGTCAGCGCCGGCGCGAGCCACGCGCTCGCCCTCCTCCAGGACGGGACGGTGCAGGCCTGGGGACACAACGCCGGCGGGAAGCTCGGCGACGGGACCACAGCCAACCGGAGCCTGCCCGTGGCGGTGGCCGGGCTCGCCAACGTCGCCGAGGTGAGCGCGGGCGAGTTCCACTCTGTGGTCCGGCTCGCGGACGGCAGCATCTGGACCTGGGGCGGAAACGCGCTCGGCCAGCTCGGCGACGGGACCGCTGCCGACTCCGCCGTGCCCCTGCGGGTGTCGATCGACACCACGCCCCCGGCGCTCCTCTCCGCAACCCCCGCGGACGGCGCGACCGGCGTGCCGTCCGGCGTCGCGGTGGCGGCGACCTTCTCGGAGGCCCTCGATCCGGCGACCGTGGACGCGAGCTCCTTCCACCTCGCCGATGCGGGCGGCATCGAGGTTGCCGGCGCGGTGACCGTGGCCGGCGCGCTCGCGACCTTCGCGCCGGCCGCACCGCTCGCGCCCTCGACGACCTACACGGCGACGCTCACCACCGCCCTTCGCGACCTGGCCGGGAATCCCCTCGGCGCCGACGTGGGCTGGAGCTTCACGACCGCCGCGGCCCCTGCCGACACCACGCCGCCTGCGGTCGTTGCCACCTCCCCCGCCGCTGGCGCCACCGGCGTCGCCGTCGGGACGCTCGTCGTCGCCGACTTGACCGAGCCCCTCGATCCCGCGAGCGTCGGGACCTCGAGCTTCAACCTCACGGACGCCGGAGGCGCGCTGGTCGCGGGAACCGTCACGCTCTCGGCCTCGGGGACCACGGCCACCTTCGCGCCGGTCTCGCCGCTCGCGCCCTCCGCGACCTACACCGCCACGCTGTCGGCGACGGCCCCCAGCGCCATCCGCGACCTCGCCGGGAATGCGCTCGCCGCCGACGTGACCTGGACCTTCACCACCGCCGCCCCGGCCGACGTCACGCCGCCCAGCGTCGTCTCCTTCACCCCCGGCCAGGGCGCGACCGAGGTGCTGCTCGACTCGCCCCTGGTCGTCACCTTCTCGGAGGCCGTCGACCCGGCCTCGGTGACGCCCGACACCTTCCAGCTGACGACCACCCCGTTTCCGTCCAACTTCGTGGGGCCGCCGACCATCGCCGTGGCCGGCGACACGGTCACCTACCAGGCGCCTCGGGGAGCCTGGTTCGCCTTCGGGCAGACCTTCGTCGCGACGCTCACCACCGGCATCCGGGATCTCGCCGGGAACCCCTTGCCCGCCTCGGTGAGCTGGACCTTCGCGACGCCCGAGGTGCCCACGATCGTCTCGGTCTCGCCGCCGGACGGGGCCGTTGGCGTCGACGCGCTGAGCCCGCTGACGGTCACGCTCTCCGTGCCGCTCGACACCGCCCGCTACCTGGTGCAGATGTACGTCGCCGGTGAGTGCGCACCCGGGGGGACACCAGCCGTCGCCGGCCCGGACGTCTCTCTGACGCCGGACCTGCCGATGCGTCCGGCCACTCGCCACGAGGGCGTCTTCCAGCTGGTCTACAACCACCGCTTCCCGGGGAACGTGGAATTCGCGCCCCTGGTGCGCTACTGGAGCTTCACGACCGCAGGCGTTCCACCGCCGCGGGCGGCGGTGGCCCTCACCGCGGGCGCGAACCACACCTGCGCCCTCCTGGCGGGCGGTGTCGCCAGGTGCTGGGGAGACAACGCCTCGGGTCAGCTCGGCGACGGCACGCTGGCGAGCCGGAGCTTGCCGGCGGACGTCCCGGGCCTCGGCCCTGGAGTGCTCTCGCTGAGCGCGGGCGTCAACCACACCTGCGCCGTCACCGCGGCCGGGGGCGTGAAGTGCTGGGGCGACAACACCGCCGGGAAGCTGGGCGACGGGACCACGACAGCGTCTTCGACGCCCGTGGACGTGGCCGGGCTCGCGAGCGGGGCCGTGGCCGTGTCCGCGGGAGGCGTCCACAGCTGCGCGCTGCTGGCGAGCGGCGGGGTGATGTGCTGGGGCGACGGCACCACCGGCGCCCTCGGCGACGGGAACCTCGCCTCCTCGCCGGTCCCGGTCGAGGTCTTCGGCCTCGCCGGCCCGGGTCGCTCCATCGACGCCGGCGAGACGCACACCTGCGCGCTGGTCATGCCCCCCGGGTACGACTACCCGCAGGCGGAGTGCTGGGGCAGCAACGCCTACGGCGAGCTGGGCTACCTGCAAACGCCGCCGGTCCCGCCGCCCTGGGCGTCCTGGAGCGCGTACCCGAACCAGGTCCTGGGCGGCATCATGGGCGAGACCATCTCGGCAGGCCGCTCGTTCACCTGCTCCGGCTCCTCCTGCTGGGGCGACGACTCCTCCGGCCAGCTCGGCGATGGGGCGGGCGGTCCGGGCGTCGCCTCCGGCGTCCCGGTCACGATCCAGGGAGGGCCCGTCGCCGCGGCCGTCGCCTCTCACGGACGGCACGCGGCCGGCGTGGGCTACGTCCAGGGGAGCGCCACCGACACCGTCGCCTACACCTGGGGCTCGAACGCCGAGGGCCAGCTCGGCGACGGGTCCTTCACCAGCTCGCTCGTTCCCGTCCAGGTCCCCGACCTCCCCACCGGCGTCGCCGCCATGGCCGCCGGCGCCGCGCATACCTGCGCCCTCTTCTCGAGCGGCGGCGTGAAGTGCTGGGGTCGGAACTCGTCGGGCCAGCTCGGCGACGGGACCTTCACGGCCTCGCCGACGCCGGTGGACGCCCTGATCACCGGCACCGCCCTGCCGCCGATGGTGGCGAGCAAGGGCCACTTCACGCTGGCGGTGAAGCCGGACGGCACGGTCTGGGCCTGGGGCGCGAACGACTCCGGGCAGCTCGGGCCCAGCCTGGCGATCGGAACGGGCTCCTCGACGCCGGTGCAGGTCACCGGCCTGCCCCGCATCACCTCGGTGGCGGCGGGCCAGGCGCATGGCCTGGCGCTCGACGCCGCGGGCGGGGTCTGGGCATGGGGCCGGAACACGAACGGCCAGACCGACACCGGCTCGGCCGCTCCCAGCGCCACCCCGCGGAGGCTGCTCTCCCCGACCGCCAGCTCACAGCACGGCCTCCCCGCCATCCATGCCATCGGCGCCGGCCCCGAGGCCTCGCTGGCCATCGCCCGGAACGGCAGCGTCTTCTTCTGGGGGCGCGTCGGCGACGGCGTGGGCGACTTCTGGACGACCTGGGACCCGCTCACCCAGACCGGCGTCCAGAACATGTGCCTGCCGGGCGACGCAGGTCCGGCCGCCTCGGTCGAGGCGGGCCGAACCTTCGCGCTGTCGCGCCACGAGTCGCAGCGGCTGCTGCTGTGGGGCGCCAACAGCGACGGCGAGCTGGCGCAGGGAGGCGGCCCCTACCAGTGGCCTGCGGAGCCGCTGACGAGCGACCCGGTCTCGGGGGGCCCCGTGCCGCTCTGGACGGTGGCGCCGCTGCGGGGTGCCGCCGCGGGCTGGCGCCATGCCCTGGCGCTCGCGGTCGACGGGCGGGCCTTCTCGTGGGGAGCGAACTACTACGGCCAGCTCGGCTTCGACACCGGGCTCGCGTTTCACGACCTCGCCGACACCGAGGTCCCGGTCCCGGCACCCGCGGTCGTCGCCGCCTTCGACCACACCCTGGCGCTCCTCCCGGACGGCACGGTCCGCGCCTGGGGCCTGAACGGCCGGAACGTGATGCTCGGCCCCGGCGCACCCGCCGGCTTCACGCCCCTCGTCCAGACCATCGGCGGGCTGGCCGGCATCACCCGCGTGGCCGCCGGCGAGCGCCACTCGGTGGCGGTCCGCTCCGACGGTACCGTCTGGACCTGGGGCCAGAACGACTTCGGGCAGCTCGGGGACGGCACCAGCGTCGACTCGGCCTCGCCGGTGCAGGTGTCGGGGCTCGACCTCGGGCCGTCGGCGCTGCCGCCCTGAGGCGCGCCGGCTCGCGCGCTCCTCTAGCCGCCGGCCAGGCGAAGGCTCGCGAGCATGGGGGCGAGCTTCTGGCGACACTCGGCCAGGCTCTCCTCCGTGCCGCTGGAGAAGAGAAGGCTGGCGCGCTGCCCGCGCCCGCCGAAGACCAGGAGCGCGACCGCGTAGCGGCCGGAGGGGCCGGCCAACATCGAGCCTCCCTCGTGGAAGGGCAGCCCCCCGGCGGTGCGGCCCGGCTCCGGCTCCGGCCGGGCGTCCGGGCGCTTGCCCTGCTCCACCACGTCGGCCCAGTCGAGGGCGAAGTCCCGGAGGCCGTCGCCGCTGCCGGGGCGCCCGGCGTAGACCGCCACCTGACAGAAGGTCCGGGCCCCCTGGTCCACCGAGGTGTAGCCCACCGCGTCGCGCCCGCGATCCTCCTTCCACCCGGTCGGCGCGACGAAGGAGAAGAGGCCGAAGGTCGTGCGCCCTGGCTCGAGTGGCACGGCGGCCGAGGGAGCCGCTGGGATGGAGGCCTGGGGCGCCGGCGCCGGCCCCGCGCGCCGCCGCCAGAGGTGGCCGTCCACGAACAGCATCCGGGCGTCGGCGCGCGGGTCGCCGTGGACCACGCCGGTGAGGGCGTGGCGGGCCAACCGCCCGTCGGCGTGGCGGAGCAGCAGCGTAAAGTCCCGGATCTCGTAGCGCCCGCTGCCCGGGGCGAGGGCGGGGTCGGCCTCCGGCCGCCGGCAGTCGGAGACGAAGGCGCCGCGGTCGGTGAAGCGCCCGTCGGGGGTGAACCAGATCATCTGGCGGCAGCCCGGCTCGGCGAAGTAGGGGTCGTCGGGGTCGGTCATGCCGGTATAGCCACCCTCCAGCAGGAGGTCGTCGACGTCGGCGGCCCGCACGAAGTCGAAGCGGCCGTCGACCTGGAGCCGGTCGGGGCCGAGGAGCGCCAGCGCCTCGTCGGGGCTCCCCGGCACGGTTCCGGTGCCGCGCCCGCCTCCGAAGCTCCAGCGCCCCCAGTGGCCGCCGATGAAGCGGCCGCTGGCTCCCTCGCGCTGGCTCCGGGCCACGTCGAGGTCGGCGAGGCCGCCCTGCGGCAGGCCACGGAAGTAGAGCCCGCCTGCGAAGAGCACCCGCCACTCCACCTTGCGCAGCGAGGCGTCGTAGCTGGCCATGACCTCCTTCAGGCCGCTCGAGCGCATCCGACCCAGCGTCGACCCCATCCACACGCCCACCGGGGCCTCGCCCCGGAAGGACGGCGCCGGCGGGCCGGCGCGGCCGACCAGGGGGAGGAGGAGGGCGACGGCGAGCGGAAGGGTGCGGGCCATCCCGACATGCTACCGGGAGCCCGGCCGGGCCCGGCAGCCCCCGAATGGCGAGGGGCACCGGCCCGGGTGGGCCCCTCGCGTCCCGGCATGCGCCCGGCGGCACCCGGGCTAGAATCCCCCGATGATCCAGGCCCGCATCGCCGGCCACCCGGTCGGAGACGGAGAGAAGCTGCTGCTCATCGCCGGCCCCTGCGTCCTCGAGTCGGAGGCGCAGGGCCTGGCGCACGCCCACCGGGTGAAGGCGCTCGCCGCGCGGCACGGCCTGCCGGTGGTCTTCAAGGCCAGCTTCGACAAGGCCAACCGCACCAGCGGCAAGAGCTTCCGCGGCGTGGGGCTCGAGGCCGGCATGGCCATCTTCGAGAAGGTGAAGCGCGAGACCGGGCTCCCCTGCCTCACCGACGTCCACGAGGCCTGGCAGGCCGAGCCGGTGGGCAAGGTGGTGGACGTGCTGCAGGTGCCGGCCTTCCTCTGCCGCCAGACCGACCTGGTGATGGCCTGCGCCCGGCACGCCCGGGGCGGCGTCAACGTCAAGAAGGGGCAGATGGTGGCGCCCAGGGACATGCGCCACGCGGTGCAGAAGTGCCGCGACGCCGGCAACGCCGACGTGCTGCTCACCGAGCGCGGCGCCACCTTCGGCTACGGCAACCTGGTGGTGGACATGCGCTCGCTGGTGATGATGCGCGAGCTGGGCGTGCCGGTGTGCCTCGACGCCACCCACTCGGTGCAGCTCCCCGGCGCCGGCGGCGACACCACCGCTGGCAACCGCGAGTACGTGGCTCCGCTGGCCCGGGCCGCGGCGGCGGTGGGCATCGACGCCCTCTTCGCCGAGATCCACGAGGACCCTGCCACTGCCAGGAGCGACGGCCCCAACTCCCTCGACTTCGACCTCGCCGACCGGGTCCTCGCCGACGTCCTCTCCATCCGCCGCGCCCTGGGACAGCGGTGAAGCCGTCGCGCCGGCCACCCTCACCCCGCCCCTCTCCCCCCGGCCGGCGGGGGGAGAGGGAGAAGAGCCTGCTCGCCCGCGCCTCCCGGGTCCGGCTGCTCGTCCTCGACGTGGACGGGGTCCTCACCGACGGCCTCATCTGGTACGGCCCCGAGGGCGAGGCGCTGAAGGCCTTCGACGTGAAGGACGGCCACGGCCTGGTGCTGCTCCGCGACCACGTGCAGCTGGCGGTCATCTCCGGCCGCCCGGGCAGGGCCTCGGAGGTGCGGCTCCGCGAGCTGGGCGTGAAGCACCTGGTCTTCGGCCAGCGCGACAAGCTCGCCGGCTACGCCACCCTCGCCCCCCTCGGCATCCCCGACGAGGAGGTGGCCTACATCGGCGACGACGTGAACGACCTGCCGCTGCTGCGCCGGGTGGGGCTCTCGGCCGCCCCGGCCGACGCCCGGCCCGAGGTGCGGGCCGCCGTCCACCTCGTCACCCGGGCCCCGGGCGGTCGCGGCGCGGTCCGCGAGCTGTGCGATCTGGTGCTGCGCGCCAAGGGGATCTCGCACGGGTAAGCGGCGCGAACCGGCGCGATCCGCCGCGCCCGTGCCGTGCTAGCTTCCGCCCGTGTCCGTCCCGCTGCACAAGCGCATCCGGCGCGGCCTGCGCTCCTGGATCCTGGTGGGCGCGGTGCGCCTGCTCTCGATGCTCCCGCCCGGTCCGGTGCTGGTGCTCGCCTCGCTGGTGGGCCGGCTCGCCTGGCTCGCCCCGGGCAACCGCAGGCAGATGCTGGCCCACCTGGCCCTGGCGCTGCCGGAGCGAAGCGAGGCGGAGCGCCGGGCCATCGCCCGAGCCTGCCTCGTCCACCTGGCCTGGCTCGCGGCCGAGGTGGTGACCATCCGCAGCTTCGACGCCCGCCTCGACGAGTACGTCTCCTTCGCGCCCGGCGCCGAGGAGCGGGTGAAGCGGGCGCTCGCCCTCGGGCGCGGCATCGTCTACATCACCGGTCACGTCGGCAACTGGGAGCTCATGGCCCGGCGCATGGCCCGCGCCGGCGTCCCCTGCGCCACCATCGCCAAGGCGGGCCAGGACCCCAGGCTCACCGCCCTGCTCGAGGGGGCGCGCACCGAGGGCAACGTCGAGGTGCTGTGGCGCGAGTCGCCCAGCACCGCCCGGGCGATGATCCGCTGCTTCCGGCAGGGCAAGCTCCTCGGCATCCTCATCGACCAGGACACCAAGGTGCAGGGCGTGTTCGTCCCCTTCTTCGGCCGCCCGGCCTTCACGCCGCGCGCCGCCGGCGATCTCGCCCTCCGCTTCCAGGCCCCGGTGCTCGTCGGCTGGACTCGCCGCCGGGGCC
The DNA here is from genome assembly GCA_016214955.1 of Deltaproteobacteria bacterium. Lineage (GTDB taxonomy): Bacteria > Myxococcota > Myxococcia > Myxococcales > Anaeromyxobacteraceae > JACRMN01. The sequence continues at coordinate 166,359 of JACRMN010000015.1, read as the reverse complement.
GCCGGCGGGGCGCCGGCCACGAGGTCTGCGTGGAGGAGATCGCCTACGATCCCAGGCCCGCCGACACCGAGGCCGAGTCGATTCGCATCACCGCCCGGGCCACAGCCATCCTCCAGCAAGCCATCCAGGATCGGCCGGAGGAGTGGGTCTGGATGCACGAACGCTGGAAGACTCCCCCTCCGGAAGCCTCTGAACCCGGAGCCCCCGTGCCGCAGGGCAAGTTCGATGCCAAAAACCCGTGAGCTTTCCGATGGCTAGGGGATCGCCTCCAGGCAAATCGCGTGCCACTGGCATGACATCGGGCAATTCTGCTAACTTCGTGCGGGTTTCTGGAGTGGTAGCCCTGCTCCTGGCAGCCGCCGGCTGCGGGGGAGCGAGAGGACCGGACTTGCAGGAAGTGCCGCCAGGCGTCGCCTTCGAGGACATGAGCTTCCGGGCGTTCCGGGGCGATGGATCCCCCGTGAGCGGGGAGGCCTCCCGTGCGTCGCTCCGCCGCGACACCACCGCCCTCGAGGCGGAGGGCCTGCGGGTCCGCCTGCCGGGCCGGCCGGGCGAGGCCGACTTCCTCCTCCAGGCCCCGGCGGGGCGTGGGAACCTCCGGGAGCGCTGGCTCGAGGTCCGGGGCGGCACCGTCCTCACCCAGGGCGCGCTCCGGTGCGAGACCGAGGGGGCCCGCTACGGCCCCGATGGTCTGGTGCGGGGCAACCAGCCCGTGCGGATCCGGGGTCCGGGCTTCTCGCTCACCGGCCCCGGCTTCCTGCTCGACCCCCGGGCAGGGAGCGTGCGCATCCAGGGCCGGGGAACGCTGGACGCCCGAGGCGCGCGCTGATGCTGGCGCTCCTCGTCGCCGCGGCCCTCGGGGCCGGGGCAGCGCCCGTGGGCGCCGCCGGCGCGCCGCGTGGCGAGGCGTCGAAGGTCCACATCGACTGGGGCGGCGGCGACGTGGACTACCGCTACCGCGAGCGCCGCGCGGTCATGACCGGCAAGCCGCTGGTGACCATGACCCGCGGCGACGCCGTGCTCACCTGCAAGCGGCTCACGGCCGAGAGCGACGAGGCCGGCAAGCTCTCGCGGGCCACCTGCGAGGGGGACGCGCGGCTCACGCAGGGCGAGCGGGTGGTGACCTGCGAGACGGCGGTCTACGAGAGCGCCTCGGCCCAGGTGACCTGCACGGGCAACCCGCTCCTGAAGGACGGCCGCTCCGAGGCCAGCGGCGAGGTGCTGGTCTACTACCTCGACGAGGGGCGCGTGACCCTCACCCGCGGCCAGGGGAAGCTCTACGAGGAGCCGGGCAAGGAGCTGCCGCTCTCGCGGCCGCTGGGCGGGGGCTCGCCGTGAGCGGCGGCGCCAGGAAGTCCGGAGATGGCCTGCTGGCCGCCGAGGGCCTGCAGAAGAGCTACAAGCGCCGCCGGGTGGTGGACGGGGTCTCGTTCCACGTCCGGCCCGGCGAGGTGGTGGGGCTGCTCGGGGCCAACGGCGCCGGCAAGACCACCAGCTTCAACATGGTGGTGGGGCTGGTGCCAGCCGACGCCGGCCGGGTGCGGCTCGGCGACGCCGATCTCACGCCCCTGCCGATGCACCGGCGGGCGCGGCTCGGGGTCGGCTACCTCCCGCAGGAGGCCTCCATCTTCCGGAAGCTCACCGTGCGCCGGAACTTCACCGCGGTGCTCGAGGCGCTGGGCGTGGGCAAGGCGGACCGGGAGCGGCGCGCCGACGCGCTGCTGGCCGAGTTCCGCCTGGAGAAGGTGGCCGGGAGCCTGGGCGAGACGCTCTCGGGCGGCGAGCGGCGCCGCGCCGAGGTGGCCCGCAGCCTGCTCTCCGACCCGCACTACGTGCTCTTCGACGAGCCCTTCGCCGGCGTGGACCCCATCGCCGTGGGCGAGCTGCAGCGGCTCATCGGCGCCCTCAGGGACAAGGGCATCGGGGTCCTGCTCACCGACCACAACGTGCGCGAGGCGCTCGGCATCTGCGACCGCGCCTACATCCTCAACGCCGGGACCATCCTCGAGGAGGGGACCCCCGCCCAGATCGCCGCCAGCGACAGGGCTCGGGCGGTCTACCTCGGCGAGCGGTTCCGGCTGGACGACGCGCGGGAAGCAGCGAGGCAATGAGGCAGCCATGAGCCTGGAGCTGAAGCAGCACCTCAAGATGTCGCAGCAGCTGGTGATGACGCCCCAGCTGCAGCAGGCCATCAAGCTCCTCCAGCTCTCGCGGATGGAGCTGGTGGAGCTGGTCCGCACCGAGATGACGGAGAACCCGCTCCTCGAGGACGCCGGCGAGGCCGAGGAGGACCGCCCCGCCGAGGGCGCCAGCCCCGCCGAGCAGCAGGAGGCCGAGGCCGCCCCGCAGCCCAAGGAGCCGGACAAGTCGGAGGAGGTGAAGGGCGAGGAGGGGTCGAACGAGATCGACTGGGACCAGTACCTCGACCACTACCAGCTCCAGGGCCACACCGCCCCCTCCAACCGCGGCATGGCCGACGAGGAGCTGCCCGGCTACGAGGCCACCCTCACCAAGAAGGCCGACCTCGTCGACCACCTGGTGTGGCAGCTCCGGCTCAGCCACTTCTCTCCCGAGGAGGAGCAGGTGGCGATGCTGATCATCGGCAACCTCGACCCCGACGGCTACCTGAAGATGCCGCAGGTCGAGGGCGAGGCCGAGGACGGCGCCGAGCGCGACCCCATGGTGCGCATCGCCTTCGAGTCGGGCCGGGGGATGGAGTTCTGCGAGCAGGTGCTGAAGAAGGTGCAGGGGCTCGATCCCATCGGCGTGGCGGCGCGCGACCTGCGCGAGTGCCTGATGCTGCAGGTGCGCTACATCAACGCCGACACGCCGGAGATCGTGGCCATCATCGACCGGCACCTCAAGCACCTGGAGTCGAAGAACTACCAGGCCATCGCCAAGGACCTGAAGGTGCCGCTGGAGGCGGTGGTGAAGGCGGTGAAGGTCATCTCCCGCCTCGAGCCCAAGCCGGGCCGCAGCTTCACCGGCGAGGAGGCGCAGTACATCACCCCGGACGTCTACGTGCACAAGATGGGCGACCGGTACGTCACCGTCCTCAACGACGACGGCCTCTCCAAGCTCCGCATCAGCGGCATGTACCGGGCGGCGCTCAAGAACGGCGAGGCGGGCAAGGCCAAGGAGTACATCCAGGACAAGCTGCGCAGCGCCGTGTGGCTCATCCGCTCCATCCACCAGCGGCAGCGGACCATCTACAAGGTGACCGAGTCGATCGTGAAGTTCCAGCGGGACTTCCTCGACAAGGGCATCGCCTACCTGAAGCCCCTCATCCTCCGCGACGTGGCGGAGGACATCGGCATGCACGAGTCGACGGTCTCGCGCGTCACCACCAACAAGTACGTGCACACGCCGCAGGGCATCTACGAGCTCAAGTTCTTCTTCAACTCGGCCATCAACCGCACCGGCGGCGACGAGATCGCCAGCGAGGCGGTGAAGAACCACATCAAGCAGATCGTGGGCGCCGAGGATCCGAAGCACCCGCACTCCGATCAGCGCATCGTCGAGATCCTGAAGGGCCAGGGCATCGAGATCGCGCGGCGCACGGTGGCCAAGTACCGCGAGGTGCTGGGCATCCTGCCCTCGTCGCGCCGCAAGAAGTACTTCTGATCGCCGGCGCCGGCGCGGTGCCCCAGTGGCGCGCAGGCCCAACAGGGCGCACCGGCTGCCTTGCGGCCGTCCGGCGCACCGGTTAGGACCGATCGAGAGGCCCGTGAAATCGCGGGCTTCCGCAGCCATCGGCCGGCGGACCGGGGGATCCCCGGGACGGGGTCGGTGGTATCATCCGAGGCAGGGCATGAAGCCCAGCGCCACATTGGCCGCGGCACCTCGTGATTCCCGCTCCGGGAATCCAGGTCCGCGGCCGACGTGTCTTCACGTTCACACGACAGCGAGGAGGCGGCTGACATGCAGGTGAACATCACCTTCCGGCATCTGGAGCCCACCGAGGCCCTGAAGTCCCACGCCAAGGAGAAGGTGGAGCACGTCCAGCGCTACATCGACAGACCCAGCGGCGCCCATGTGGTGCTCTACGTGGAGAACCTGAAGCACCACGCCGACATCACCCTCAAGGCCGGGCCTTTCCTGGTCCGCGGACAGGCCAAGAGCGAGGACATGTACGCCTCCATCGACGCCGCCGCCGAGCGCATCGAGCGGCAGCTCAAGAAGCACAAGGAGAAGCTGAAGAACCACAAGGTGTCGGCCCCGGCCAACGGCTGGAAGCCGCTCGACGTCCGGCACGACGTGCTGGCCCAGAACCAGCCCAGCGAGCGGGTGGTGAAGAGCACCACCTTCCAGGCCAAGCCCATGACGCTGGACGAGGCCATCCTCCAGCTCGACCTGCTCGAGTCGCAGTTCTTCGTCTTCCAGAACGCCGGCGACCACGCCATCAACGTGGTCTACCGGCGCGAGGACGGGAACCTGGGCCTCATCGAGGCCCGCGCCAGCTAACCCACGTCCCCAGGCGCCCGGCCCCGGCTTGCCCCCGGGACCGGGCCCGTGGGATCCTCCCGGGCCGTGCGCATCTCCGAGCTCCTGGTGCCGGACGGCCTCGTCGAGCTCTCCGGAGCCACCCCCGCGGCGGTGCTGGCCGAGCTCTCGGCGCCGGTGGCTCGCGCCACCCGGCTCGACCCGGTGCAGCTCGCCACCTCCCTGGCCGAGCGCGAGAAGCTGGGCTCCACCGGCGTCGGCGAAGGCGTCGCCATCCCCCACGCTCGCGTCCGCGGCCTGCCCAGCCTCTGCGCCTGCCTGGGGCGGCTCCGCGGCGGCATCGACTTCCACGCCATCGACGGCAAGCCGGCGCGGCTCTTCCTGGCGCTCTTCGCGCCCGAGAACAGCGCTGGCACCCACCTGCAGGCGCTGGCCCGCGCCTCGCGGCTGTTCAAGAGCCAGGCCTTCCGCGAGGCGGCGCTGGCCGCGCCCGACCTGGCGGCGCTCCAGGCTCTCCTGGAGCGCGAGGACGCGAAGCCGTAGCGGGAGGGCGCACGCGCGCCCGGTGCATGGCGCGGTGCGAGGCCGGGCGTCCGGTGCTCGGATGGCTCCTAGTGCTTCACGCCGTGGAAGAGCCGGTTCCAGCGCGGGCCGCTCGGCCCCCAGGAGACCAGCGCCACCCAGGCGCGTCCCTTCACGCGGCCCACCGGCACCGGCCCGAAGACGCGGCTGTCGGCCGAGTGGTCGCGGTGGTCGCCCGCCAGCCAGACGTGGCCCGGCGGCACCGTCTGCGGTGCCACGTCCATGCAGGGCACGTTGGGCGTGCAGTAGCCCTGGTACACGTGGCCGTCGAGCTTCTCCTCGAAGGGGGCGCAGGAGCCCTCGCGCCAGCTTCCGCCCTCGGGCCGCTCGTCGTAGGTGCAGGGGCCGGCGAGCCGGCGGTGCTCCACCGGCTTGCCGTTGAGCCAGAGGGCGCCGTCCTTGATCTCGACCGTGTCGCCCGCCACCCCCACCACGCGCTTGATGAGGTCGTCGTCGCGCGGGTTCCCGGGCGGCGCCAGGAAGACCACGATCTCGCCGCGCTTCGGCGACGACCAGCTGAACTGGGCCGACGGGGTGAAGGGCAGCCGCAGGCCGTAGGCCCACTTCTCCACCACCACGTAGTCGCCGATCTGCAGCGTGGGGATCATCGACCCCGACGGGATGTACACCGCCTCGTACAGCACCGTCCGGAAGGCGAGCACCGCGAGGATGGTCAGCGTCCAGCCCTTGATTTCCCGCTTCAGCGTCTCTCGATCCACTGGCCCTCGCCGGCTACTCCGTTCGCATGGCTTCGACCGGGTCGAGCTTGCTGGCGCGCGCCGCCGGATAGATCCCGAACAGCAGGCCGCAGCCCGACGCGGAGGCGAGGGAGAGTACCACCGCCCAGGCCGGGATGCTCGCCGGGATGCCGTAGACCTCGCGGGCCGTCACCGCCAGGGCCCCGCCCAGGAGCACCCCTCCCACCCCGCCCAGCGCCGAGAGCACCGTGGCCTCCACCATGAACTGGCCCAGGATGCGCCGGCGCCGGGCCCCCAGGGCCATGCGCACGCCGATCTCCCGGGTCCGCTCGGTCACCGAAACCAGCATGATGTTCATGATGCCGATGCCGCCCACCAGCAGCGCCAGGGCACAGATGCCGAAGGTGGCCGCCGCCACGATGCCGAGGATGTTCTCGAAGGTCTGGGAGATGGAGTCGTTGGTGAAGACCTCGAAGTCGTTCTCCTCGCCGCCGCGCAGCCCGCGCACCTTGCGCAGCTGGGCCACCACCTCGTCGATGGCCCGGGGCACGTCCTCGGCGCTGGAGGCGGCAACCGAGACGGAGAGGTTCTCGGCCTTGCCCATGCTGGCCCGGAAGTCGGCCAGGGAGATGACGGCGAATCCGTCCTTGGACTCGATGCCGAAGACGCTGCCGCGCCGCTCGGCCACCCCCACCACCGTGTAGGGGCGGGCGCGGATGCGGACCTGCTTGCCCACCGCCGGCTCGCCGGGGAAGAGCAGGTCGGCCACGTCGGAGCCGATGAAGGTCGCCGAGAGCCCCAGCTCCACGTCGGTGTCGGTGAGGAAGCGGCCATGGGCAACGTTGATGGCGTTGGCCTTGAGGTAGTCGGGTTGGCCGCCGATGACCCAGACGTTGGGCTGGGTGGAGCGCTCGCTGGTCCAGACCTTGTCGGGCCACTGGGTCCAGGCCTCGACCGAGACGGCCGCCACGTGGGGCAGGTCGCGCAGGCTCTCGCCCTGCTCCTGGGTGATGTTCCGGCGCCGCGCGTACTTGCGCCAGCTGTCGTCGTCGTGGATGGGCGGGAACTTGGAGACCGCGAAGGAGCCGGCGCCGAGGAAGGTCAGGTCCTTCGTCACCTTGAGCCGCAGCCCCTCGGTGAGCGACATCATCGCCACCACCGTGGCGGCGCCGATGACGATGCCGAGCAGCGTGAGGAGCGAGCGCAGCGGGTTCTGCCGCAGCGTCGAGAGGGCCATCGAGATGGTGTCGAGGAGTGCGGTCATTCGTAGCGCAGTGCCTCCACCGGATCGAGGTTGGCGGCCCGCCAGGCGGGCCAGGAGCCGAAGAGCAGGCCGGTGGCGGCGCTGAAGCCCAGCCCCAGCGCCACCGCCGAGGGGGTGGCCGCCGCCGCCAGCGGGGTGGCGAGGGCGATGATCTGGGCGATGCCCAGCCCCAGGGCGGTGCCCAGCGCGCCGCCGGCCGCGGCCACTGCCGCCGACTCGATGAGGAACTGGACCAGGATGGTGGAGCGGCGTGCTCCCAGCGCCCGGCGCACGCCGATCTCGCGGGTGCGCTCGTGCACCGAGACCAGCATGATGTTCATGATGCCGATGCCGCCCACCACCAGGGTGATGAGGCCGACCCCGAACGCCACGCCGAAGAGGGCGCTCGTCAGCCCCTGGTAGACCTTGAGGAACTGCTCCTGCTTGTTGAGAACGAAGTTGTCCTCCTGCCCCGGCGCCACCTTGCGCAGGCGGCGCAGGATGCCGGTGAGCTCGTTCTCCAGCTCCGCGACACGGCCCGGCGCGGCGGCGACGGCAATGGAGAAGCCGCGCCTGGAGCCGAAGATCTGCCGGTGAACGGTGTAGGGCATGAGCACGGTGTTGTCGAAGGCCGTGCCCAGCATGCGCCCGCGCCGCTCCATGATCCCCACCACCCGGAAGGTGCGGCCCACCACCGTCACCCGCTCGCCCAGGGCCTGCTCCGGCGGCTGCCCCGGAAACAGCCGGTCGAGCACGTCGGTGCCCAGCACCAGCGAGGGCTGTGCCAGGTCCACCTCCTGCTCTACGAGAAACCGGCCGTGGCCGACGGGGCGTCCCGTTGCCACCGGGTAGCCAGCCCCGGTTCCGTAGACGCGCACCTCCTGGAGCTGGACGGTCCCGCGCCCCACCCGGCCCGGCACGACGATGAGCGGGGCCACCGCCAGGGCCTCGGCCGACTCCCTCTCCAGGGCCTGCAGCTCCGGCACCCCGATCTCCTTGCGGTTGCGGTACTTCCACCAGTCGCCGGAGACGTTGAACCACTTCCACTTGTCGACGAAGAGGCTGTTGGCGCCCAGGGTCTGGATCTGGGACTCGAAGGAGGCGTTGAGGCCCTGGATGATGGCGACGATGGCGATGACCGTGGTCACGCCGATGACGATGCCCAGGGTGGTGAGCCCGCTGCGCATCCGGTTGGCGACCAGGGAGCCGAGGGCGATGCGCAGGCTCTCGGCCAGCTCGGCAGCGGCGCGCCGGGCGGCCTTCATGCCGGCACCGCCTGGGCGATGCCCAGCATGGCCACCTCGCGGCCCGGGCCGTCGGCCACCACCCGGCCGTCCATGAGCCGCACCGCGCGCGGGCAGCGCGCCGCCAGCCGGGGCTCGTGGGTGACGAGCACGATGGTGTGGCCGCGCTGGTGCAGCTCGGCGAAGAGCCGGATGATCTCCTCGCCGGTGTTGCTGTCGAGGTTGCCGGTGGGCTCGTCGGCCAGCAGCAGCGAGGGCTCGCCCACCAGCGCCCGGGCCACCGCCACGCGCTGCCGCTGCCCGCCGGAGAGCTCGTTGGGCCGGTGGTGCATGCGGTCGGCGAGCCCCACCGCCCGCAGCGCCTCCTCGGCCGCCTGGCGCCGCTCGCGCCGGGCCACGCCGCGGTACACCAGCGGCAGCTCCACGTTGGCGAGCGCCGTGGCACGCGAGAGGAGCTGGAAGGTCTGGAAGACGAAGCCGATCTCCTTGTTGCGCAGGTCGGAGAGCTCGTCGTCCTGCAGCCCCTGCACGTCGCGGCCGTTGATGCGGTAGGTGCCGGAGGAGGGCGTGTCGAGGCAGCCTAGGATGTTCATGAGCGTGGACTTGCCCGAGCCCGACTGCCCCACCACCGCCAGCCACTCGCCCCGCGCCACCCCGAAGCTCACGCCGTCGAGCGCGCGCACCACCTCCGAGCCCACCCGGTAGACGCGGGTGATGCGGTCGAGGGAGAGGAGCGGGGAGCTCTGGATCGCGTCCATGTCGCCCTTCCGTCCTACGGGAGCTTGAGGGACTCGCCGGGCTTGAGCTCGCGGACGGGCTTGCCGTCGGCCAGCTCGCGCGAGAGCACCTTGTACGGCCCCTCCACCACCTTCTCGCCCTCGCGCAGCCCCTCCACCACCTCGATGTCGTTCTCGCCGGCCAGCCCGGTCTCCACCGGCCGGATCTTGGCCACCGAGCCGTCCACCACGAAGACCACCCGGCGCGTCTGCTCGCGCTTCTGCTTCTGCCCGGGAACCGCCGGCGCGGCCGCGCCCTTCTCGACCTTCTCGCCGCGCAGCTCCTTCTCGGTGCGCACCGTGACCGCCTGGAGCGGCACCACCACCGCGTCGCCGCGGGTCTCGGTGGCGATGGAGGCCTGGGCGCTCATGCCCGGCAGCGCCCCGGGCACCGGGGCCGTCAGCGCCAGCCGCACCGGGAAGGTGGTGACCTCCTGCTCGGTGTTGGGGTTGCGGACGTTGGCGTTCTTGGCGATCTCCACCACCTGGGCCGGCCAGCGCTTGTCGGCGATGGCGTCCACCTCCACCTCGGCTGTCTGCCCCTCGCGCAGGTGCACCACCTCGTGCTCGCCCACCTCCACCTTGACCTCCATGGAGGAGAGGGTGGCGATGATGACGATGGGGTCCTCGGAGAGATCGGAGCCGCGCACCCGCTCGCCCACCTGCTTGAGGCGCGAGGTGACCACGCCGTCGATGGGGGCGGTGAGCGTGGTGTAGGAGAGGAGCTGCCGGGCCTCGGAGAGGGCGGCGTCGGCCTGGGCGATGCGCTCCTTGGCGGCCAGGGCCCGCGACTGCTCCGCCTGCAGCTCCTGCCCGGCCCGCTCCAGCTCGGCGGCGCTGGCGTTGCCGCCGGCGCTGAGCCGCTTCACCCGCTCCAGGTCGGCCGAGATCCGGGAGACGTTCACCAGCGCGGTGGCGTGGTCGGCGGCGGCGGTGGCCCGCGAGGCCTCGGCCTGCTTCACCTGGGCGGTGTAGCGGCGGCCGTCGATGCGGCCGATGAACTGGCCGGTCTTGACCCGGTCGCCCTCGCGCACCGCCAACTCGAGCAGGTCGCCGGAGAGGTTGGAGGAGAGCCTCACCTGGGTGGCGGCCTGCAGCTTGCCGGCGCCCACCACCTTGCGGGTGACGGCCGCCTTGCGCACCGGGGCCACCAGCACGCCCAGCGGCGGCGGCGGCTTGGGGCGCAAGGAAGTGACCACCAGGGCCACCACCGCCAGCGCGAAGAGGATGGCCGCCGCACGGCGGCCCCAGCCCATTCGCGGTCGCGCCGGGATCGGGGCGGGCAGCACCTCGGGGGCGGTGCTGCGGTCCTTGGCTTCCTCGGGGGCGTTTCGCACGGGTTCCATGGGTTCTCCTAGAGCGCCCCGCCCACCGCCCGGGCCAGGTCGGCGCGGGCGACGGCGTGGTCCACCAGGGCAGAGACCAGGGCCAGCTTGGCCTCGGCCAGCTTCTGGGTGGCGTCGCGTACCTCGAGCTGGCTGGCGACGCCGGCCTCCAGCCGCTCCCGGGCCAGCGAGAGCCCCTGATCGGCGGCGGCGAGGTTGTCCTGGGCCAGGGCCGAGGAGCGGGCCAGCGTCACCACCGCCTCGCGGGCCCGCGCCACCTCGGCGGCCACCTGCTGGCCCGCCTGGCTGGCCTCCACCCGGGCGCGCTCGGCACCGAGCTCGGCCTTGCGGGCCGCGGCCAGGGTCTCGCGGCCGGCGAAGAGGTTCCAGGCCAGGGTGAGCTGGGCGGTGGCGGCGTACTGGTGCGCCGGGCTGCCGAGCACGCCGTAGGAGCCGGTCAGCTCCGGGCCGGCGCGCTGGTAGGTGCCCTGGAGGCCGACCACCGGCCAGAAGGCGCCGCGGGCCTGGGAGCTCTGCTGTTCGGCGGCGGAGACGCCGGCGGCGCGCGCCGAGAGCAGCGGGCGGCGCTGCCGGGCCAGGGCCAGCAGGTCGGGGAGCGGCGGCGGCTCGCCGAAGGAGGGCAGGCCCGGGCCGGCCACCGGCGCCGGCGCCACCAGCTCGAAGGCCGGCGCCTCGGAGAGGCCCAGCGCCATGGCCAGGTCGGTGCGGGCGCGCACCACCGCGGCCCGCTGCGACTCGACGGCGATGCGGTCGTTGCCCAGGTTGACCCGGGCGGCGAAGGTGTCGGCCTTGGTGCCGCGCCCGGCGGTGTAGAGGGCGTCGGCGCGGCGCACCAGCTCCTCGGAGCGCTCCACCGCCTCCTCCCGCACCCGCAGGGCCCGCTCCTGCTTCAGCAGCTCGTAGAACCGCCGCGTGACCTCGAAGGCGATCTGGAGCGTGGACTCGTCGAGCTGGCGGGCCGATGCCTCCTCGGCCGCCTGGGCCGCGCCCACGCGCCGCCAGGAGGAGAGGCCGTCGAAGAGCGTCCAGCGCAGCGTCAGCGCCGCCTGGTGGGCGGCCGATTCGCCGGCCGAGATGGGCAGGGTGCGCTGCTCGAAGCCGGTGAGGTTGCCGGCGCCGTCGAAGACCGGCGCCGAGGTCACCACCCGCTGGCTGCCCGCGTACTGCCGGCCGAAGCCGCCGGTGAGGTCGAGGCGCGGCAGGAGCCCGCTGTAGCTCTGGCCGGTGTCCACCGCGGCGACGTCGCGGGCGCTGCGAGCCAGCGCCAGGTCGGCGTTGTTGCGGGCGGCGGTGGAGAGCGCCTCGTCGAGGGTGAGCGGCGCGGCGGCCGCGGGGAGCGCGGCCAGGGTGAGCAGCAGGGCGAGGGGGAGGTTGGGCATGGTCGGATCAGGCGGTGGGGGCACCGGCGCCGGCGGCCGCCATGCCCACCGCCACGAGCGCGGCGCAGACCAGGGCCACCACCGCTCCGGCGCGCGACCGCGAGGCACCGGCCACCGGCGCCATGCCGACGGCGAGGAGCACCGCGCTCCACAGCGCGAAGAGGTTGACGGAGGTGGCGAGCGCCAGGAGCGGCGGCTGGATCGCCGGCCCCAGGAACCAGCCCGCGCTCCAGGGGCCGATGCGCGAGACCGCCTGCGGATCGACGGAGGGCAGGGTGAGGGCCGCCGGGATGGAGAGCAGCGCCTCCAGCGCCCGGGGCAATAGCGACCAGGAGACCACCACCAGCGTGTCGCGCAGGCCGGGGCGCGTGCCTGCCACCCGGAAGGCGATCCAAAGGAAGAAGGCCAGCCCCACCGCCGAGAGCGCCGGCCCGGCGGCGGCGCCGGCCACCGTCAGCACCGAGCCCAGCTTGCGGGCCGAGGCCAGCGCCTCCTCGCGCTGGAAGGGGGTGACGTCGGCGGCGTTGGGAGCCCGGTCGAGGAGGTCGAGCGCTGCCCTGTCGAAGTCGAGGCGGGGAAGGAGCGCGGCCGCCAGGAGGAGAGAGGCCAGCGTGGCCGCCAGGAGAGGCGCCAGGATGCTGCGGCGCTCGATGGCGGCGGCGAAGGCTCGACCCGGGGACGCGAAGGCGTCCAGGAAAAGCTGGTGAAGTCGCATGGATCTCCCGTCGCGACGGAGAACGTCGCCGCGGCGCGCCTATTTCACGCCGGGGCGCGAAGACGTTCAATCGGATTTCCCGACGGTGCAGGAAACCAGTGGATCCAGGCGGTTGAGCGCTGCGCGGGAAGGGCGCGGCCCCAAAAAGAAACCGGCCGCGGTCGCCCGCGGCCGGTTCGCAGCTGCAGGTGCAGCGAGGAGTTACTTCTTCTCCTCGGCCTTCTTCTCGGCCTTCTTGGCCTTCTTGGCGGCCTTCTTCTCCTTCTTCTCGGCCTTGGCGGCCGGAGCGGCCTCCTTCTTGGCCTCCTCGGCGGCGAAGGCGGGAGCGACGAAGGCGAAGGCGACGAGGATGGCGAGCAGCTTCTTCATTGTGGGGCCCCTTTCGAGAGCGCGCGGGCAGGGGGTCTGACCGCGACCGGTGCACGGGACCATCGCAAGGGTCATGCCCGGGGGCGATCCACGGGAATCCGGCAGGTTGGGGACGATCGGAAGCAGTACGACCGGGGAAATGCGCCCCACGCGACGCGCCGGCGCCCCTTTCCTCCGCGGCTAGCGGTCGGTATGCAGCTCGATGCGGCGGCGGAAGACCTGCCGGAACAGCTCGGCCTCGCGCCCCAGGTCCCAGAGCTCGAGGTCGAGCGGCCCGCGGGCGCGCAGCCGCAGCAGCACCGTGCGGCCGCGGACCTCCGCCCGCAGCGAGCGCACCGCGCCCTGGTGCGATGCGTCGAGCGCGTTGGCCACCCGCAGCAGCGCGGCCAGCCGGCGCAGCGTCCGGAGCTCGCCGGCGCCGAGGTGGGCCAGGTCCTCGCGGCCGGGGTCGGGGAAGCTGCGGCGGTGGAAGCGGGCCACCAGCGCCGCGAGCTGCCGCTCCCGCTCTCCCAGGCCCGGCAGGTCGGCGTTGGCCACCAGGTAGGCCGTGTGCTTGTGGTGGCGGTGGAAGGAGACGGCGTTGCCCACGTCGTGCAGCACCGCCGCCGCCTCCAGCACCGGGCGGGCGGCGGCCGGCAGCCGGTGCAGCGGCGCCAGGTCCTCGAAGAGCGTCACCGCCAGTGCACCCACCTGCACCGCGTGCCGCTCGTCGAAACCCAGCCGCCGCCCCAGCGCCAGCGCCGCCTCGGCGGCGGTGTGGTCCTCGCGCGCCTGGGCCCGGCGCACCAGGTCCACCAGGAGCCCGTTGCGCAGGCCGGTCTCCACCGCCACCATCGCCTCGAGCCGCAGGTGGTGCATGGCCCGCTCCAGGATGACGGCGCCGGCGGTGACGATCTCGGCCCGCCGCGGGTCGAAGTGGCGGCGCCGCTCCGCGGGCGTCATCCGCGCCAGCGCGGAGGCGGCGCGCCGCACCTCCTCGGCCGTGGCCCGCTTGCCGCCCTTGCCGGCGGCGAAGCCCACCACCGCGGCGATGGTGCCGGAGCTGCCCAGCGCCACCCGGGGCCCCGAGAGCCGCGCCGGCAGCGACTCGCGGAAGGCCTCGTCGGCGAAGGCCCGCATGGCCGCCAGCCGCGCCTTCCGGAGCCGCTGCTGGCCGCCGAAGAGTTCGGAGAGCCGCACCGCGCCCAGGGCCACGCTGTGGAGCGCGCGGGGCTCCTGGCCGTCGGCGCTGGCCACCTCGGTGGAGCCGCCGCCGATGTCCACCAGGAGCGCCCGCTGTCCGGGCCGCCGCCCCTGCAGCACGCCCAGGCAGATGAGCCGCGCCTCCTCGCGCCCCGACACCACCTCCAGCTCGAGCCCTGTCTCGCGCCGGATGCGGCGCAGCACCTGGGCCTGGTTGCGCGCCTCGCGCAGCGCGCTGGTGGCCACCGCCCGCACCCGGGCGCCGTCGCGCCGGCAGAGCGCCGCGTAGCGGCGGAGCACCGCCACCAGCCGGTCCACCACCGGGCCCGGCATGGCGCCCGACTCGAACACCCCCTCGCCCGGCCGCACCGGATCGCGCTCCTGGTGGCGCGTCTCCAGGGAGCCGTCGGGGAGCGCTCGGGCGATCTCCAGCCGCACGGCGTTGGTGCCCACGTCGATGGCGGCGAGGAGGGGGAGGTGGCGCGGGACGCGGGCGGGGCGGGAGCGAGACGGCTTGCGCACGGCCGCAGTCTATGTCCCCGCGGCCGGAAGTCACGGACCCGCGAGGAGTTTGCTTCCGGCGCGCGCCCGGCACACGATCGTCACCCTGCGGCCTCGGGCCGCGTCCACCATGGCAGCCCGGAAAGGCGAGATGACCCAGGACGCAGAGGAGGCCGCTCCCCCGACAGAGGCCGGCCCGCCGGCGCTCTCCGACGCCCAGCTCTTCCTCAACCGCGAGCTCTCCTGGCTGGAGTTCAACCAGCGGGTGCTCGACGAGGCCGCCGACCCCTCGCTGCCGGCCTACGAGCGGCTCAAGTTCCTGGGCATCACCGCCTCCAACCTGGACGAGTTCTTCATGGTCCGGGTGGCCGGCCTGAAGAGCCAGATCGCCGAGGGCGTCACCGACGCGGCCGCCGACGGGATGCTCCCCGAGGAGCAGCTCCGCGCCGTGGGCGCGCGGGCCCACCGGATGGTGCTCGACCAGTACCGGCTCTGGCGCGAGGAGGTGCTGCCGGCGCTGACCCGGGAGCACGGCATCCAGCTGGTGAAGCCCCGCGACCTCTCCGCGGCGCAGAAGGGCACCGCCCGCGACTACTTCCGGCTGCGCGTCTTCCCGGTGCTGACGCCGCTGGCCAACGACCGCTCCCACCCCTTTCCCCAGCTGCGCAACAAGTCGCTCACCCTGGCGGTGCACCTGCCGGCCAAGGGGAGGCGGCGGCTGGGCGGCACCACCTCGCTGGTGGGGGTGCCCGCGGCCCTGCCGCGCCTCGTGCCCGCCGGCGACGGCCGCACCTTCGTGCTCCTCGAGGACCTCATCGCCGAGCACGTCGGCGACCTCCTGGCCGGCAGCCCGGAGGTGAAGAGCGCCGCCTTCCGCATCACCCGCAACTGGGACCTGGAGGTGGACGAGGAGGAGTGGGGCGACCTGCTCTCGGCCATCCAGGCCGGCGTCCGCGAGCGCGACAAGGGCGAGCCGGTGCGGCTGGAGCTGGTGCAGGGCACGCCGGCCGAGCTCACCCAGCCGCTGGTTGCCCAGCTCGCGCTCCACGAGCCCGACGTCTACGAGGTGGACGGCCCGCTCCAGCTCCAGGACATGGTGGCGCTGGTGGAGCTGACCCGCGGCGACCGGCGCCAGAAGCCGCGCGCCGGCAGCGCCCCGGTGCCCTCCATCCTGGAGCAGGCCTCCTCGGTGTTCGAGGCCATCTCCCGGCGCGACATCCTCCTCCACCACCCCTACGACTCCTTCGAGCCGGTGATCCGCTTCATCGAGGAGGCGGCCGACGACCCCGACGTCAAGGCGGTGAAGCAGGTGCTCTACCGCACCGGCGCCGACAGCCCCTTCGTGAAGGCGCTGCTCCGCGCCGCCGAGGCCGGCAAGGAGGTGGCGGTGTTCCTGGAGATCCAGGCCCGCTTCGACGAGAACAACAACATCGGCTGGGTGCGGAAGCTGCGCGACGCCGGCGCGGTGGTGGTCTACGGCTACGACGCCTGCAAGACCCACTGCAAGACGGCGCTGGTGGTGCGCAGCGAGGACGGGCTGCCGCGCCGCTACGTGCACCTCGGGACCGGCAACTACAACCCCATCACCGCCCGCATCTACACCGACGTGTCGCTGCTCACCGCCCGCCCCGACGTGGCCGAGGAGGTGGGGGCGCTCTTCAACATGCTCACCGCCAACAGCACCGCCGCGGAGCTGCAGCTCTCGCCGGAGAGCCGCGGCCCCTGGAAGCGGCTGGGCGTCGCGCCCCACGGCCTGAAGCAGCGCATCCTCGACCTGGTGCGCGAGGAGACCGAGCAGGCGGCCGCCGGGAAGCCGGCCCGCATCCTGGCCAAGATGAACTCGCTGGTGGACCCGCAGGTGATCCGGGCGCTCTACGAGGCCAGCCAGGCGGGCGTGACGGTGGACCTGCTGGTGCGCGGCATCTGCTGCCTCAGGCCCGGGGTGCCGGGCGTCTCCGAGCGCATCCGGGTGCAGCGGGTGGTGGACCGCTTCCTGGAGCACAGCCGCATCTTCGTCTTCGGCGAGGGCAAGCGCTCCCGCACCTTCATCTCCTCGGCCGACTGGATGCCGCGCAACTTCCACAAGCGCGTGGAGCTGCTGGTACCCATCGACGACCCGGAGTCCAGGGCCCGGCTCCAGGAGATCCTCGACGCCGGCCTCGCCGACAACGTCAAGGGGGCCCGGCTCCTGCCCGACGGCAGCTACGAGCGGCTCCGGCCGGCCGAGGGTGCGCCCGCCATCCGCAGCCAGGACCTGCTCGACAGCGCGAGGCGCGCCCGCTCCGACGTCGACCTCAAGCCGCTGCTGGAGCGGAGCCAGGGGAAGGAGTAGTGCGGGCCGGGTCCTCCGGCACGCGGCCTGAGGGGCAGCCACCGCGGGCGGACCCTAGTACCTTCCCTCGATCCCCGCCGACACCAGGCTGCCCCAGGCGCTGGGTGCGGCCTCGGAGGGCGGGATGGCGTAGCGGCCCATGGCGGAGAGCCGGAAGCGCAGCCAGGGGGTGAGGTCGGCGGTGGCGGCGGCCATGAGCCCCACGCCGTGGTCGGCCTGCAGCGGCGAGGGGCGCTCGTCCATGAACCAGGAGGCGCGGGTCAGCATGCGGAAGCGGGTGCCGGGCGCGAGATCGGCCTGCACCCAGGCGCTCCGCCCCGAGGACTTGCCGATCTGCTCCGAGTAGCCGGCGCCGGCGCCTCCCCACCTCCCCAGCGCCCGCGGCATCCACACCTCGGGCCCCACCCAGCTCCGCTTCTCCTTCGAGACCGGGTCCTCGGCGTGTCCGCCGGTGGCCCGGAGCTGCAGCCAGCCAAGCCTGTCGAAGGAGAAGGCGCCCGAGGCGTGGCGGGTGCGGCCGGCGTAGAGGGCCGGGGCCGCGAGGTCGGGCACCCGGGTGTCGTCGTAGCGGAAGCCGCCGTAGACCGACCAGACCTGCGGCTGGACCCAGCCCACGTCGATGCGGGCGGCGTCGAGCTTGTTGGGGGAGGTGTAGTCGCCCATGCCGAAGCGGACCTGGCCGGCGACGTCGAGGTGGCGCAGCAGCCAGGCGCGGAAGCTGGCCTCGGCCTCGATGCGGCTCTTCGAGGCCGGCAGCTTCACCCAGGCGACGCGGCCGTCGGTGCGGAGCAGGTTGTGGCCGCCCACCTGCCGCTCGGCGTGCCAGTAGGCGCCGCCGGTGGCCCGGTCCACGCCGGGCGCGGTGGTCATGAGGTCGGGAACGGCGCCGCCGAAGAGGCCCAGCTCCGCCTCGCGGCTCGGGCGCCAGCCGGCCTGCACCCCGTCGAAGGTGGCGCCGCCGGGGATGTACCAGGGGAGCACGCGGCCGGCGGCGAAGCGCCAGGTGGCCGCCGGCTCGGCCCAGGAGAGCGAGGCCTCGCGCACCAGCACCAGCGCCTTCTTGCCCGGCTCGAAGCGCTCCGGGTCGGCGGCGTCCCTGCGGTAGATGGCGGTGAGGTCGAGGTCCAGCCGGGAGCCGCGCCACAGCGGCACGCCGCGGGCCACCGCGTACACCTGCTCCTGGTGGTCGGCGGCGCGGTCGCTCCCCAGGAAGCTCACGTGGGTGAAGCCCAGGTCGACGCGCCGGAGCCGGTCGGGGATCTCGACCACCCGGGTGGACTTGAAGTCCACCAGCGCGAAGCCCACCTGGCCGATGGCCTGGAGCCGCCGGGCCTGCTCCTCGGCCGAGGGGCGCGGAGGCAGGTCGGCCGGGCGCGCGCCCGCGGCCGCCGGGTTGACCGGGAACGTATCGCCGGACCGCACGCCGCCGCCGGCGCAGACGGCGTTGCGCTCGCTCACTGCCTCGATGGTGCAGGTGCCGGCCGCCTCGCCCTTGCGGCGAAGCTGCAGCACCTGGCCCACCGCCAGCCCGTCCCTGGTGCCGGCGTCGAGGTAGGCGCGGCGCAGGATGACGTTGCGCACCGTGCCCGCCTGGTCGAGGGGACGCAAGGGCCGCGGCCGCAGCGGCAGCGGGTTGCCCGGGGAGGGCTGCTGGCCGCCCAGGGTGGGGCGCGGCTTGCCGGGCTTCCTCTCCAGCTTCATGCCGGCGGCGGCCTTCTCGCCGTCGGGGACGGCCTGGCGGGCCGCGGCGGGCGCGACCTTCTTCTTCGCCTTCCCCTTCTGCGGGGTGGCGGCGACCAGCAGCGCGGCGGCGATGGTGGCGAGGCTGGTCATGTCACTGGGGCTGGTGGCAGCCGGCGCAGGCGTGGACCCGGGCCGTCCCCCGCGCGTTGGTGGGCCCGGCGGTCTGGCCGAGCGAGGTGGCCGGGAGGTTCCAGTCCTGCGCCCAGGGGCGGCTGGGCAGGCCGGGCCCGGTGCCGCCGTAGGCCGGGGGCAGGGCGTCGTGGCAGGCGAAGCAGTTCACCGGCGAGCCCTGCCTGCCGTGCTTGCAGCCCTCCGTGGGCCGCAGCGGGTCGGTGCCGCAGATGGGGTCGCTGTCCCAGGGACCGGCGCTGCCGAAGCCGGGCGGCCCCGGCAGGGAGCCGTGGGCCGCGACGCGGTCCACCTGGCCGCCGTCGTGGCAGCGCAGGCAGTCGCGGGGCGTGGGGACGATGGGAAACGAGTCCACGGTGAGCAGCGTGGCGTGGCTGCCGGGGAGCGGCACCTGCACCCCCGCGCCCTGGTGGCAGAGCACGCAGTTCAGCTTCTGGACGTTGGCCTTGTCGAGCGGGTCGCTGTGGCAGGCCAGGCAGAAGGAGCCGGCCGCCGAGCCCAGCTTGGCGCGGCTGTGGGACGAGGCTTCGTCCACCGGGAAGAAGCTGTGGTGGCTGGCGTCGGGGATGCCGCCCTGCGGGTGGCAGGTGAGGCAGCTGGGGCGCTGCCAGGGGGCCGGCGGCGGCGGCGTCCACTCGTAGCCGGCGATGGTCTGGCCGGTGGCCAGGCTGGTGTGCAGGCCGGCGGTGGCCGCCTGGCCGTGGCAGCCGGTGCAGACCGGCTGGGTGAAGGTCGTGCCCGGGTGGCAGGAGGCGCAGGTGACGCTGGCCTGGGTGTTGGGGTCGTGGGAGGTGTTGAGCAGCGGCAGGTAGCGCGCGTGGCCGTCGAGGCCCGGGTAGGTGAGCCAGGGGGCCTCGACGGTCTCCTTCTGGCAGGCGGCGAGGAGCAGGGCCAGGGCGGGCAGCAGGCGGAGGGATGGGCTCATCGCGGACTCCTCGCCCCCCTCAGGGCATTGCCGGTCTTGGTGCTGAACCGGTGGCATTCGTAGCACTTGCGGTCGTAGGGCGGCCCGCCGGGGAAGCCGAGCACGCTGAGGTGCTTGGCCTGCATGTCGGGCACCAGGTGACACCGGGTGCAGGCGGCGGTGTCGGTGAAGCAGGCGCCGGTGGCGGTGGTGGAGGAGAGCGAGGTGTGGCACTTCAGGCAGGCGATGCCGGCGTGCGGGCCGCCGCCGATGGCGAAGCACTTCTCGTGGTCGGGGAAGAAGGCGTTCTGGAAGCGCCACGGGGAGTGGCAGCGGCGGCAGTCGGTGCCGAAGCCGCCGTGGTCGATGACCGCCTGGCCGCGGGCCAGGTCGCGCTGGTGGCAGTCGGCGCAGGAGGAGACGGCGCGCGCGAAGCCGCGGTTGAGCCGGTTGCCGTGGCACTCCTCGCAGGCCAGGAAGGCGTGGCGGCCGGTGAGCGGGAAGCCGGTGCGCCGGTGGGCGTCGGCGTCGAAGCGGCTCTTCCACGAGCTCTCGTCGTGGCAGCCCTGGCACTGGATGCCGAGCTGGCCGCGGTGCACGTCGCGGTGGCAGCTCCCGCAGTCGTGGGCCAGGGGCCGCTGGAAGTCCACCGGGTGGCAGGCCTTGCAGCCCACCTTCTTGTGCTCGGCGCGCAGCGGGAAGCCGGTGCGCTCGTGGGCGAAGGCCACGTCGCCCCACTGCTCGGGGGTGTGGCAGCGCTCGCAGCGGGTCTCGCCGTGCATGGTGGCGGGCGGCGGGGCGCGGAGGTCGGGCTTGCCGGCGCCCGGCGGCGGCGGCAGGGGCACCGCCCTGGGGGCGGGCGCGGCACCGCGGGCCGGCGCCGCCAGGGCGGCGAGGAGCAGCAGGGCGGGAACGGCGGCGAGGCGGCTCACGGCTCGTACCCCCGGAAGGCGCCCTTGTGGAAGTCGACGTGGCAGCTCTGGCAGGCGGTGGGCACGCCGCGGTACTTGCGCAGCTTCAGGTCGCCGCCGAGCCTGACCTGCGCCACCTCCGGGTGGCAGGCCTTGCACTCCACCTTCTGGTGCTTGCCGAGGAGCTTGTAGCTGGTGAAGGGCGGCTCGTGGCGGAAGCGCAGCGTCTTCTTCCAGTCGTCGGCCGCGTGGCAGCGGGCGCAGTCGGTGGGGTCCCCGGCGCGCGGCGCGAACTGGGCGCCGTGGACGTCGGCGTGGCAGCCGGCGCAGGCGGTCTCGACCCCGGCGTACTTCACCTGCACCGCGCCCTGCGGCCCCCTCACCGAGGGGTGGCAGGAGGCGCAGGCGGTCTTCCGGTGCTTCCCCTCGAGCGCGAACTTGGTGTCCTTGTCGTGGTCGAAGCGGGTCTTCGCGAACGAGGCCAGCTCGTGGCACGCGGTGCAGCCCTTGCCCGCTGCCCGCTTGTCGAACTGGCCGCCGTGGGGGTCGGCGTGGCAGGTCTCGCAGCGCGAGAGGTCGCCGGCCACGCTGTAGATGGCCAGCGCCAGGCGCACCGGCCGGCCGCGCCGCTGGAGCTCCTCGCGGGCGGCGGCGGGGAAGCGCTCGCCCACCCGCGGGTCGCTCTGGTGGCAGGCCGAGCAGGCCACCAGCCGGTGGGCCCCCTCCAGCGGGTAGCGCGACGCCTTGTGCTCCTCGGGACCGAAGCGGGCCTGCTCGAAGGACTGGACGGTGTGGCAGCGCTCGCAGCGGCCGCCGTTCGGGTCCCGCTTCTTCATCTGGCCGCCGTGCGCGTCCACGTGGCAGTCCACGCAGTGGGCGAAGGGCAGGTCCTTGAACTGCGCCGGCACACCGGGGTTGGGCCCGTGGCAGGCCTTGCAGGTCACGGTGGCGTGGGCCCCCTCGAGCTTGTAGCGAGTCTTGTCGTGGAAGGCGCGATCGGTGGTGGAGCCGGTGACGATGTTCCGCCAGTCGAGCTCGGTGTGGCACTTCTTGCAGTCCTCGCCCAGCTTCCCCTGGTGGTAGTCCTTGTGGCAGTCGAGGCAGCTGGCGTGCTGCACCGGCTTCATCTTCAGGTAGGTGCGGTTCCTGGGCTGCAGGCGCCCGACGTGCTCCACCGGGTCGTCGACCTTGGGGTGGCACTTGTCGCAGGCCACCTTGACGTGCTTGCCCAGCAGCGAGAAGGCGGTGCGGGCGTGGTCGAAGCTGACCGCCGGCTTCCAGGCCGCCTCGCCGTGGCACTTCTGGCACTCGTTGCCCACCTGGCCGCGGTGCTCGTCGGCGTGGCAGGCAGCGCAGGTCGCCGGCGCGCCCAGCTGCGTCTTGCGGGTGGGCTGCTTCTCGAGCAGCGCCTTCACCCCGGCGTCGGCGATGAGCCGCCGGTCGTGGCACTTGTCGCAGTCGGCCTGGGCGTGCTTGCCCTTGAGCGGCCAGCCGGTGCGGGTGTGGTCGAAGCCCTTCCGACCGCCCGGGCCCCAGTCGAGCATGGCGAAGTCGCGCCCCTGGTGCTCGTGGTGGCAGGCCCAGCAGTCGCGGTCCTTGCCCTGGAGCCTGCCGTGGTAGCCGCGGCTCTCGGAGATGCGCCCCTTGAGCTCCTCGTGGCAGGAGAGGCAGGCGCCCTGGGAGAGCTGCTGGCCCTGCGGGTGGCACTTGGTGCAGTTGCTGATGCCCTCCACCGAGGCGTGAGGGCGCGAGAGCTCGCCGGGGGAGAAGAGGTCGGCCCGCGCCGCGGGCGCGGCCGCGAGCAGGAGCCCGAGACCGAGGAGGAGCTTGCGGGTCACTTGAGGCCGTACCCCAGGTAGAGCGAGAAGCCGATGTGGGCGGCGATGGCGAACACCAGGAAGGTGGCCAGCGAGGCGTGGAAGATGCGCCAGATCCGCATCAGCGACTTCAGGGAGCGGTAGAAGCCGATCTGGAGGCGCAGCCGCTCGCACTGCAGGAAGTCGTCCCGGAAGGCCTTGCGCGATTCGTCGTCGGGGAAGAGCGCCGCCACGCGGCGCAGCGCCGCCCGGGAACGCATCGACTGCAGGGGCAGGGTCAGCATCGAGTGCAGGAGCGACCCCGGGGGCAGCGGTTCGGTCACCGACTCGAACAGCCGCTTCACCGGGCCCGGGTTGGGGATCATCTCCAGCAGGGGCTCCACCTCGGCCCGGGCCCGCACGAAGCTGGCCTGCAGGTCCTCGAGCTCCAGCGCGTGGCCGGCGGCGGCCGGCACCAGGCTGAAGATGTACCGGCCGATGATGCCGGTGAGCACCACCACGCCCAGCGCCAGCGAGGTGCCGGTGGCCAGCAGGTTGCGCGACTGGAAGGCGGCGTGGAAGGCGATCACCAGCGGGCTCATGAAGCCCACGAAGACGTGGAACACCAGCCAGGCGCGCATGTCCCCCACGCCCGAGAGCCAGGCCACCCGCTTGCGCAGGGCGTAGAGGAAGTTGGAGAGCATGAAGAGCGTGGCGGCGATGCCCACGCCGTGGCCCCAGTGGCCCGCCGGCCGGAAGAGCGCGTGCATGGGCGACTTGAGCCGCTGCAGCGGCTGGAGCAGGTAGTACTCCCAGCCCCGCCAGGCGAGGAACGTCAGGATGACCACGCCCAGCACGGCGAAGAGGAGCTCGAGCCGGCGCTCCTTGCGCCGCGCCTCCGCCTCGCGGTCGGCGGCGGCGGAGTGGCTGGCGCCCTTCCGGCCCGGCGCCTCGCCGTGGTAGCGGCGCATCTCGACGCCGGCCTTTTGCAGGAACTCGGTGGGCAGCTCGCCGCCGACGTTGACGATGACGTAGTCGTTGGGAATCGTCTCCATCTTCCCGCCGACGTCGAGGGTCACTTCCTTCTCGCCGATGTTCTTCACCTGCGACTTGGGCAGCAGCGTGAGCCGGCCGGCCCTCGCCTGGGCCTCCATGTCGGCGGCGTTGGGCGGCCGGCACTTGGGAGCGTCGCCGCGGAAGGAGAGCCACACCTTGGCCTTCGACTCCTTGGCGAGCTGGCAGGCCGCCTCCACGCCGGCGTCGCCGGCGCCCACCACCAGCACCTTCTCGTTGTCGTACTGCTCGGGGTGGTCGAGCCGGTAGACCACCTTCGACTGCTCCTCGCCCGGGGCCCCGAGCTTGCGCGGCGAGCCGCGCCGGCCGATGGCCAGCACCACCTTGCGGGCCCTGACCTCGCCGGCGGTGGTCTTGACGGTGAAGTTGCCGTCCTCGCCCTCGATGCCGCTGACCTTGACCCCCTGCTCCACCTTGATGTGCGCCTTGTGGATCACCTTCTGCAGGGTCTCCAGCAGCTCCTCCTTGGAGATGCGCTTCTTCCCGAACCTGCCCCAGATGGGCAAGTTCACGGTCTCGGTCATCACCACCTTGCGGCGCGGGAAGTGGAAGATGGTGCCGCCGACGCTGTCCTGCTCCACCAGCCGGTAGGTGAGCTTGTGGTGGGTGAGGCCGAGCGCGGTGGCCAGGCCCGACGGGCCGGCGCCGACGATGCAGACGTCCACCAGCCCGGCGGGCGCGGGCTGGCGGGTCCTGGCGAGGTGGTCGGCGGCCTGGAGCCCCTGGCGGATGGCGTTCTTGATGAGCCCCATGCCGCCGAGCTCGCCCACCACGTGGACGCCGGGGCGCGACGACTCGAAGACCTCGCTGACGTCGGGGAGGTCGATGCCGCGCTTGGCGGTGCCGAACACCAGGGTGATGGCCGAGACCGGGCACTCGGCGGCGCAGCGGCCGTGGCCCACGCAGTGCTGGCCGTGCACCAGCGCGGCGGTGCCGTTCACCATCCCGAGGATGTCTCCCTCGGGGCAACTCTTCAGGCAGGCGAGGCTGCCGATGCAGATGTCGGGATCGATCACCGGGTGGAGCGACCGCGGGAGGTTGCGGTCGTCGACCGACGCCTCCTCGAGCCGCGCCGAATCGGAGCGGCCGCGCATCCACCGGTTCACCGCGTAGGTGCCGGCGAACACGACGGCGACGCCGACGAACGCGGCGGCGATGATGGTCTGGCTCAGATCCACGGAGGCCTACCCTATACGCCAAGTCCTGGTGTGCTGCCTCTCCTGCAAGGCCAGCGGGAGTTTATCAAGAACCGGCGCCGCGCCAGGCGGGTCGGATACGACGGGGGGCGATGTGGGAGGCACCCGGGAGGGAGTGCCCACCTGGGGCTCCGATCCTGCTACTCCTTTGCCCGCCGATGATCGCGCTCGACAGCCAGCGCCGCGAGCTGGGTCGCCTGGTTCGGCAGCTGGCGGCCCTCCCGGCGCTGCTGCTGGCCGCACTGCTCACCGTCCTGGTCTGGGAGCTGGTCCACGGGGACGCCGGCGAGCGGATCGTGTCGGTGGTGGTGGGGGGGGCGCTGCTGGCCGGGATCGCGCTGGCGGCCTTCGCGGTGCGCCAGATGCGCCGCCTCTCCCTCATGTACGAGCTGGCGCTCCTCGAGGCCCGGGAGCGGGCCGAGCAGCTGACCGAGGAGCGGCGCCAGGTGGAGCGGCGCCGGGCCGCGCAGCTGGCGACGGCGCGGGTGCTGGCGGAGGCCGAGAGCCTGCGGGGCGCCCGCGAGGCCCTGCTCTCGGCGGTGGCGGTGGAGCTGGGCTTCGACGCCGCCCGGGTCTGGACGCTGGAGGGGGGCGCGCTCCAGGCGTCCGGCGCCTGGTCGGCCGACCCGTCGGCCCCGGAGCCGCCGGGCTGGCGCGACGAGCGCTGCCACCTCGACGAGGGGCTGGCGGGGCGCGTCCACCGCAGCGGCCAGGCGGCGGTGGACGGGCCGGGCACGCTGGAGGCGCCCTGGGAGGCGGCGCTCGCCTTCCCGGTGAGGGTGGGCAAGGAGACGGCGGCGGTGGTGGAGCTGCTGGCCCGCCGCGCCCCGCCCCTCGCCGGCCTGCCCGAGACGGCGCAGGACATCGGCCTGCAGCTCGCCGCCTTCGTGGAGCGGAGGCGCAGCCGGCGGGCGCTGGCCGACGCCGAGCGGCGCCGCGCCGCCGAGCTGGAGCGTGCGGTGGCCGACCGCACCCGCGAGCTCCTGCACCTCAACCGCGAGCTGGAAGCCTTCTCCTACTCGGTCTCCCACGACCTGCGAGCCCCGGTGCGGGCCCTGGCCGGCTTCGCCCAGGCCCTCACCGAGGAGTACGCCGAGCGGCTCGACGGGTCCGGCCTCGACTACCTGGCGCGCATCCGCGCCGCCAGCCGCCGCATGTCGATGCTCATCGACGACCTCCTGCAGCTCTCGCGGGTGAGCCGCGCCGAGCTGCGCCGGCAGCGGCTCGACCTCACCGCCCTGGTGCGCGAGGTGGCAGACGAGGTGCAGGACCGCGAGCCCGGCCGCCGCGTCGAGTGGCGCATCCAGCCCGGGGTCGAGGCCCATGCCGACGCCCGGCTGCTGCGGGTGGCGCTCGTGAACCTGCTCGAGAACGCCATGAAGTTCACCCGCCCGGCGGCCGAGCCTCGCATCGCGTTCGAGGCGCGCGAGGGGCCCGAGGGCCGGACCTACCTGGTGCGGGACAACGGCGCCGGCTTCGACATGGCCTACGCCGGCCGCCTCTTCCAGCCCTTCCAGCGGCTGCACACGCCCGAGGAGTTCGAGGGCACCGGCGTGGGCCTGGCCACCCTGCAGCGCATCGTCCACCGCCACGGTGGCCGGGCCTGGGCCGAGGGGCAGCCGGGCCAGGGGGCCACCTTCTCCTTCACGCTCGGCGAGCGGGAGGGCGACCGGTGAGGCCGCTCCAGGTGCTGCTCGTCGAGGACAGCGAGGACGACGCGCTGCTCGTCGCCCTGGAGCTGCGCCGCGGCGGCTACGCGGCAGCGGTCACCCGGGTGCAGAGCGCAGCCGACCTCCAGGCGGCGCTGCAGCGCGGGCCCTGGGACGTGGTCATCTCCGACTACAGCATGCCCCGCTTCAACGGGCGCGAGGCGCTGCGCCTGGTCCGCGCCGCCGGCGGCGGGGAGATCCCCTTCGTGCTGGTCTCGGGCCACATCGGCGAGGAGAGCGCGGTCGAGGCGCTCAAGGCCGGCGCCGGCGACTTCGTGATGAAGCAGAACCTGACCCGGCTCGTCCCGGCGGTGGAGCGGGAGATGCGGGACGCTCTCATCCGCCGCGAGCGGCGCGAGACGCTGGAGGCGCTGCAGCGCGCGGTGGCGGCCCGCGACCAGTTCCTCTCCATCGCCTCGCACGAGCTCAAGACCCCGCTCACCGCGCTGCAGCTCCAGCTCCAGAGCCTGCAGCGGCTGCTGGCCGGCGAGCAGCCCGCCGACGAGCGCATGGTGACGAAGGTCCGCACCGCCACCCGCTCGGCGGAGCGGCTCGGCGAGCTGGTGAACCGGCTGCTGGAGGTGTCGCGCCTCACCACCGGCCAGCTCGAGCTGTCGCCCGAGCCCTTCGACCTCGCCGAGCTGGTGCGCCGGCTGGCGGAGCGCTTCGCCGAGCCGCTGGAGGACGCCGGCATCGTCCTCGCCATCCACGCCCCGGCTCCGGTGCGCGGCCGCTGGGATCGTGGCCGGGTCGAGACCATCGCCGCCAGCATGCTCTCCAACGCCATCAAGTACGGCGCCGGGCGCCCGGTGGACCTGGGCGCGGCGCTCCGGGACGGGGTGGCCCGGCTCTGGGTCCGGGACCGCGGCATCGGCATCGCCCCCGAGGACCAGGCCCGCATCTTCGAGCGCTTCGAGCGGGCCGTGCCCGAGCACCACTACGGCGGCTTCGGGGTGGGGCTGTGGGTGGCGCGGCTGGTGGCCGAGGCCCATGGCGGCTGCATCAAGGTGGAGAGCAAGAAGGGCGAGGGCTCGACCTTCACGCTCGAGCTGCCGCGGGGCGAGGCGCCGTGAGGGACACGCCGGTCCCCGGCGGCGGGCGCCGCACCGTGCTGGTGGTGGAGGACGACCGGGACAGCCGCGACACGCTGCGCGAGCTCCTCGAGCTCGAGGGCTGGCCGGTGGCCACGGCCAGGAACGGGGGCGAGGGGCTGGCCCGGATGCGCGAGCTCCGGCCCGGCCTGGTGCTCCTCGACCTGCTCATGCCGGGCATGGGAGGCGCCGAGGTGTGCCGCCAGCGAGCCGCCGATCCCTCGCTGCTGGCCATCCCGGTGGCCCTCATCACCGCCGACCTCGACCTGGCGCCGGAGCTGCGGTCGCCGGAGCTCGTGGGGCGGCTGGAGAAGCCCATCCGCATCCCGGAGCTGCTGGCCCTGGTGGAGCGGTACTGTGGCGCAGGCCGGTGATCGATTGCCCCGAATGTGTTAGGTAGCCGGCCCAGCGGCGGCTCCTGCCCGGCGCGGGAATCAGAGCCCGCAAGGGCCCAGGGTCCAGGCCGGTCGCTTGCACCGGGACGCGCCCACACCCCGGCCGCACCCGGCCGCACGCAAATTCCGCGTTTCGAACTTGATGCCGCGCAAGTCTGTCCCCGCGTGGCAGGAGCACCGGTCTGGGCTGAGCGCAGCCCGAGGAGGATGAATGGCCCGGTACATCGGCATCGACGTCGGCGCCGAGACCATCAAGGTGGTGGAGCTCTCCCGCGAGGGCTCCACGCTCCGCTGGGAGCGGCGTCAGGTCGCCGAGCACCACAAGGAGCCGGGCAAGACGCTGGTGGAGATCCTCCGGGGCTGGGACTGGGACCGCGTGGACGGCGCCGCCGTGGCCGGCCGCCTCGGCCGCCAGGTGGCGCTCCTGCGCGTGCCCGCCAAGCAGGCGCAGGCCGCCGGCCACCGCTTCCTCCACGGCGACGGGCCCGCCACCGTGGTCTCCATCGGCAGCCACGGCTTCTCGGTGCTGGAGCTGCGCGAGGGCGGCGTGGAGGTGTTCCGCGAGAACTCCCGCTGCGCCCAGGGCACCGGCAACTTCCTGCGGCAGCTGGTGGAGCGCTTCGACATGGGCGTCGAGGACGCCGCCGCTCTGGCCGCCGGCGTCGCCGAGCCGGCGCCGCTCTCGGGCCGCTGCCCGGTGATCCTGAAGACCGACATGACCCACCTCGCCAACAAGGGCGAGGGCAAGGACCGCATCCTCGCCGGCCTCCTCGACGCCATCGCCGAGAACGTCCAGGTGCTGGTGAAGCCGGCGGTGGCCCCGAAGCGGATGGTGCTGGCCGGCGGCGTCTGTCGCTCGTCGCGCGTGCGCGATCACTTCCGCGCCTTCGCCGGGCGCCAGGGCATGGAGCTCATCCCCGCCAACGTCGAGGACGGCCTGTTCCTGGAGGCGCTGGGCTGCGCGGTCACCGCCTCGGAGCACGGCCTGCGGGTGCCCTCCCTCGACCGGCTCCTGGAGCCGCCGCGGGACACCAGCCTGGAGAAGCTGCCGTCGCTGGCGGCGGCGCTCTCCCGGGTGAAGCGCATGCCCATGCCGCCGGCCCGCGAGGTGGAGGGGCCGCGCGACGTGCTGCTCGGCTTCGACATCGGCTCCACCGGCTCCAAGGCGGTGGCCCTGGACCTCGAGACCCGCGAGGCCCTCTGGGAGGGCTACCTGCGCACCAACGGCGACCCGGTTGGCGCCGCGCAGCAGCTCATGCGCGAGTTCCTCGACGGCCCGGCGGCGCTCCACCGGGTCAAGGGCTTCGGCGCCACCGGCTCCGGCCGCGAGATCGTGGGCTCCCTGCTCAGCACCTGCTTCGGCCGCGACACCGTCTACGTCCTCAACGAGATCGCCGCCCACGCCACCGGCGCGCTGCACTTCGAGCCGCGGGTGGACACCATCTTCGAGATCGGCGGTCAGGACGCCAAGTACATCCGGCTCAACGAGGGCCGGGTGGTCGACGCCGCCATGAACGAGGCCTGCTCGGCCGGCACCGGCTCCTTCATCGAGGAGCAGGGGCGCCGCTTCTCGGGCATCGACAACGTGGTCCAGCTGGGCAGCGCCGCGCTCCAGAGCGACGGCGGTGTGGCCCTGGGCCAGCACTGCTCGGTCTTCATGGCCGAGATCATCGACGAGGCGGTGGCCACCGGCGTGGAGCAGGAGCGGGTCATCGCCGGCATCTACGACTCGGTGATCTCCAACTATCTCAACCGCGTGAAGGGCTCCCGCTCGGTGGGCCAGGTGATCTTCTGCCAGGGCATGCCCTTCGCCTCCGACGCCCTGGCGGCGGCGGTGGCCCGCCAGACCGGCGCCGAGGTCATCGTCCCGCCCAAGCCCGGCCTGATGGGCGCCATCGGCATCGGCCTGCTGGCCCTCGACGACCTGCCGCTGGCCGGCGCCGCCACGGTGGACTGCCAGCGCTTCCTCTCGGCCAAGGTGGAGAAGAAGGACAACTTCGTCTGCCAGTCGACCCAGGGCTGCGGCGGCGCCGGCAACAAGTGCCGCATCGACAGGCTCACCACCGTGGTGGCCGGCGAGAAGAGCCGCTTCACCTGGGGTGGCAACTGCTCGCTCTACGACAAGGGCACCCGCAAGAGGAAGCTGCCCGACCTCTCGCCCGACCCCTTCCGCGAGCGGGCCGAGGCGGTGCAGCGGATCATCGACCAGGTCACCGTGCCCCGCGGCAACCGGGTGGTGGCGGTCACCGACGAGTTCCAGCTGAAGGGGCTCTTCCCCTTCTTCGCCACCTTCCTCCACCGGCTGGGCTTCGACGTCTCGGTGGCCACCGGCGCCGACCGCAAGGCGCTGAAGCGCGGCATCGAGGAGGCCAACGTCCCGTTCTGCGCCCCGATGCAGCAGTACCACGGGCTGGTGGCCGACATGGCGGGGCGGAAGCCCGACTTCCTCTTCCTCCCCATGCTCCGCGAGATCCCGCGGGTGAAGAAGGAGCGCTTCAGCACGGTGTGCCCCATCGTCCAGGCGGCGCCCGACATGATGCGGTGGGACCTGGGCGAGGGGCTGCACGCCCGGATCCTCTCCCCGGTGGTGGACATGGGCGAGGGGGCGCTCGACTCGCTCGAGCTGCTGGCCGCCTGCCAGGCCCTGGCCGCCGACCTGGGCGTGAAGAGGGACACCGCCTGGAAGGCGGCCTGGGCCGAGGCCCGCCAGGTGCAGCTCGACTTCGACGCCGAGCTCCTGGCCTCGGGCCGCCGGGCGCTGGCCTTCTGCGCCGAGAAGGGCGTGACCCCGGTGGTGGTGCTGGGCCGCAGCTACACCATCCACAACGACGTCCTCAACTCCAACGTGCCCAGCATCCTCCGCGAGCAGGGCGCGGTGGCCATCCCGGTGGACTGCCTGCCGGTGCCCGATGACGCGCCGGTGTTCGACGACGTCTTCTGGGGCTACAGCCAGCGCATCCTCCGCGCCGCCTGGCACGTGCGCCGGCTTCCCGACGTCTACAGCATCTTCTGCTCCAACTACTCCTGCGGCCCGGACAGCTTCACGGTCCACACCTTCGCCTGGCTGATGGAGGGGCGCCCCTTCGCCATCATCGAGACCGACGGCCACTCGGGCGACGCCGGCACCAAGACCCGCGTCGAGGCCTTCCTGCACTGCGTCCGCGAGGACCAGCGGGCCGCGGTCAGGGCCGCCCCCAAGGACGAGAAGCGGCTCCACGTCGAGCCGCAGCTCATCACCGAGATCGTGAAGCGCAAGGCCCGGGTGCTCATCCCGCCCATGGGCCCGGAGGCCAAGGCCGCCGCCGCCGCCATCCGCGGCCTGGGCGTGCCGGCCGAGGTGCTGGCCCAGCCCACCCAGGAGACCCTGCGGATGGGCCGCCGCCAGACCTCGGGCAAGGAGTGCCTCCCCATGACGGTGACGCTGGGGAGCGTGCTCGACAGGCTGGAGCAGGCGCGCCACACCGACGAGCAGTTCCTCTTCCTCATGCCCGGCTCCTGCGGCCCCTGCCGCTTCGGCGCCTACCGGGATCTGCACCACATGATCCTGCAGCGGCTGGGCTGGGGCGAGCGGGTGAAGATCTGGTCGCCGCCCTTCGGCGACTACTTCAAGGGGCTGCCCTCGGGCTTCTCGGCCATCGTCTTCACGGGCCTGGCTGCCTTCGGCATCCTCGAGGACGCGCTGCACGACGTCCGCCCGGTGGAGCTGGAGGAGGGAGCGGCGGAGAAGATCCACGCCCGCTACTCGGCCGAGCTGGAGCGGCTGCTGGAAAGGGCCGGCGGCGGCGACCTCTCGCCCGCCAAGGTGCTCTACGAGGCCTCCACCGGCCGAGGCTACGGCATCCCGGAGCTGGTGGGCCGCTTCGCGAGGGAGCTGGCGGCGGTGAAGGGCAAGCGCGAGATCCCCAACGTGCTGGTGGTGGGCGAGATCTACGTGCGCAGCGACCCCTTCGCCAACGACTTCGTGGCCCGGGCGCTGGAGCGGCGCGGCATCCGCGCCAAGCTGGAGCCGGTGTCCGAGTACCTCCAGTACTCCGACTACATCGCCCACAAGCGCGGCCTGAAGAGCAGCATCCCGGATCGCATCGAGCACTGGGTGCGCAAGCGCCTGCTCTCGGTCACCTACCACGCCGCCGCCGACGCCCTGGGCTGGCCGGAGCACGCCAGCATCCCCGAGGTGTTCCAGGCCGCCAGCGACTACGTCCGCGAGGAGCTGGAGGTGGAGACGCCGCTCACCATCGGCGTGCCGGTGCGCGCCTGGCGCAACCGCGAGATCGACGCAACGGTGAGCGTGGGCCCGCTGGAGTGCATGCCCAACAAGATCGCCGAGGCGCAGTTCTGCCACGTGGCCGAGAAGGAGGGGCTGCTCTCGCTCTCCCTCTCGCTCAACGGCGACCCCATCGACCCCGAGGTGCTGGACAACTTCGCCTTCGAGGTCCACCAGCGCTTCAAGAAGCGCCGCGAGCCCCAGACCGCCCTGCCGCCGCCTCCGCCCTCGCCGGTGGAGGAGCTCTTGCCGGCGACGGAGGGGTAGGGCGGGAAGCTGGTTCCGAGGTCCGTTCGCCCTGAGCGGCCGGGCCCGGTCCTCCGGCACCCCTCGGCGGGCCGGGTCTTCGGCGGGGCCGGCTCCCGGGCCCCTCGTCGCCGTCCTCGCGCCGCGACTTCGCGGCGATGGCCGGCGACCGGTTCCGTCCGCAGACCCGGGCATCTCGCTTCGCCACTGCCACCGCCCTGCTCGCTGTCCCGGCCGTGGCGACGCTCGATGCAGGCCGCTCCGAGGGAGCAGCGGGCCGAGAAGCGCACGCGCGGTCGCTGCGGGCGGCGACGAGGGGCCCGTCCGCCCGCGAACCAGCCGCGCAGCCGGCGCGTCCGGCGGAGCGGCGGACGAAGGACAGCGCCAGAGGCCGGCGCGCCTGGCTGCCCTCCGCCGGAAACGCTCGGAACCCCCGGCCAGCGCGCACCCTGGGTGACGGTCCGGGGCCCGCTGTCCCGCCCGGAAGGGGCCCCCGTCCACCCGGCGGGGCGCTAGGATGGGGCAATGCGCCAGGTCATCCTTCTCGCCCTCCTCGTCGCCTCCAGCCCGGTCCGCGCCGACGAGAAGGAGAAGCGCTCCGGAGAGAGCCACGATGGCCGCGAGCGAGCCGCCGCCCCGCAGCCCGAGCCGCTCCCCTCCGAGATCTCCGGCGAGCAGAAGCCGCCCCCCGGGAGCGCGGAGGACCAGGCGCTGTGGAGCGACGCCGCGGAGCTCACCCGCCGCGTCCACGTCTCCCGCGCCGAGGCCACGCGGCTCCAGTGGGACGCGCGCACCGATCGGTTCGACGAGCGGCTGGGCGAGAGGGCCAGGCAGGCGAGTGGCGGCGAGGCCGAGAAGCTCCTGGGGCTGCAGAAGCTCTACCGCGAGGCCCTGGCCACCAACTACCTGACGCTGACCCGCCGCTGGCCCGTCGACCCCACCCGCGGCTGCGGCTACGCCATGCTTCACCTGGGCAGCGCCATGCGCGAGGGCAAGGCCGAGCTGCTGGGGCCGAGCCGCGCCGACGTCCGGGCCTGCGTGGCCAGGGCCCGGCCGGCGGTGGAGGTGATGGAGGCCAGCAACGCCGACGTGGCGCGCGTGTCTGCCGAGGCGGCGCGTCTCCTCGGGCCCGCTCCCGCCGCGCCGGCGGCCCCAGGAAAGGGGACGTGAAGAGCTCCCACAAGCTGGGCCTGGCGGCCGGCGGCATCGCCGCGTTCGCCGCCCTGGCGCTGGTTGCCATCGTCCGGCTCACCGACGAGCCGCGCCGCGTCGCGCAGGGTCCCGAGACCATCCAGCCCGCGCCGCCGCCGGACGGCCCGCCGCCGCAGCCGCCGCAGGTGCCCACCAGCCCGGCCGAGGCGCTGGCCCCCCGGGCGCCGCCCGAGCCGGCCCCGCCCGTGCAGTACGACAAGGCCCCCGACCCCCCGCCGCCCGAGTCCTGGGAAGCAGTGCCGGTCTCGGCGCGGGCCGCCTCGCTCGGCACCCTGGGCGCGGCGGTGGGGCGGAGCGTGAACGCGCTGCAGCCGCAGCTCGCCGCTTGCTGGGCCGAGGCCGACGCCCGCGGCGGCGCGGTGGCCCCCACCGACAACTACACCGAGACGCGCGAGGGGGAGCCGCCGCCCGACGCCACCACCACCATCCTGGTGCTGCAGGTGGAGAGCCACACCGACGAGCTGCAGATCGTCGACGCGCCGGTCGAGGCCCAGGGGACGGCGAGCTACGGCGTGGTGGCCTGCGCCCAGCGGGTGCTCCGCGGCCACCGCGTCCCCGCGCCCGGCGTCCAG
This sequence comes from Deltaproteobacteria bacterium, assembly GCA_016214955.1. Classification (GTDB taxonomy): domain Bacteria; phylum Myxococcota; class Myxococcia; order Myxococcales; family Anaeromyxobacteraceae; genus JACRMN01. The sequence goes on along the minus strand of JACRMN010000015.1, from coordinate 132,307 downwards.
GCCGGGCAGCGCTACCGGATCCTCCAGCCGCTGACCAGGTAGCGGGCAGCTCGAGAAGGCGGCTGGCCCTCCCGCCCGAAAGGCCGGGGGGCGGCACCTCGCGGCACCGCCCCCCGTTCACTGCGCGTGGATCACCTCGGCTACGGGACCACCAGGCTGGTGCGCATCATCTCCGAGTCCTCGTGGGAGTTGATGTGGCAGTGCCACACGTACGGGCCGGAGGTGACCGGCTCGTAGGTCCAGGGGACGCTGCCCACGGCGCAGGGCACGCCGCCGGCGCAGGTGGTGCCGGGGGCGGTGGGCGCCGCGCCGCCCGGCGCCACGCCGGCCCAGCGGCCGACCCAGTCGGCGACGATGGTGGTGACGAACCCCGGAGGCGCCTGGGTGGCGTCCTTCCAGCCGCCCTCGACGCTGGCGTTGGTGACCGGCACGGTGTTGCCGGTGCCGCCGGTGAGGAACGGGGTGACGTCCGGCACCACCTGCATCTCGTTGCCCGGGGCCGGGCCCGGCATGCAGCCCGGCGCGCCGCAGAGCGCCGTCTTGTAGCCGTTCACGTTGAAGGCCTGGCGCTGGACGACCTGGTGCTTCACGAGGTGCGGGTGCATGGGGTGGGCGTCGACCGTGAGGTTGACGAACTGCCAGATCTCCCGGGTGCCCAGCTTCGGCGTCTCGGTCACCTTGTACTCGAAGGGCACGCCGTTGAGCTGCATGCCCAGCGGCGCGAGGCTGACCCCGTCCACCTTCTCGTTCAGGTAGACCTGCCGGACGATGCTGCCGCGCGGAGGCGGCATCACCGGCCGGATGGAGGCGAAGGAGGTGTCGGTGACCAGGGCCGGGTTCACCGGCATGCAGATGCTGGAGTAGAACGACATGCCGCCGGAGACGATGCCGCGGGCCAGGTTGGCAGCCATGTTGGCCGGGTTCCAGGTGAGGCCGGCCGGCGCCACCGGGGCGCGGGCCAGCAGCTCGCCGCAGCTCTGCACGCCCGGCACCGTGCCGCGGACCTGGAAGGCCATGAGCACGTTCATGTGGGCGAAGATGCTGCCGGCCACCTGCGGGCTGATGCCCACCGGGAACGGCGCCGGGGCGCTGTTCACCATGTAGACGTCACCCTGGCCCAGCGGAGCCACGCCGGGCAGGTTGGAGAAGTCCACCAGCAGCTCGTACCGCTCGCCGGGGCACATGGTGAGCTGCATGGCGCGCACCGGGTTGCGCAGGTAGCCCTGGTCGTTGGCGATGACGTACATGGGGACGTTGGGGGTGACGGCCGCGCCCGGCGCCGGCGGCAGGTTGGCCCGCTGGAAGCCGAAGGTGTAGCAGCGCGAGTCGGAGCCGTCGACGATGCGGAGCCGGTGCCAGCCCGGCTGCACCGTCCGCTTGGGCCAGATGACGCCGTTCACCAGCGCGTGGTCGCCGAAGTACTCGGGCACCCAGGTCGGGTGGACGAGCGGGTTCACGCCGGCGGTCACCGGCGTCTGCCCCGGCAGGCCCAGCGGCGGCGGCGGGATGGTCTGGCCCAGGCCGTTGGAGAAGTTGATGGAGCCGTCGTCGTTGAAGGCCCGGTCCTGGACGGCCAGGAAGAGGTCGTAGAGCGGGATGTTGAGGCCGTCGCGCGGCTCGGTGACCGGATCGAGCCAGGTGTACTCGGAGCCGGCCGGCGGCGCCGCCGGGGGGATCCAGTTGGTGAGCGGGCCGTGCTTCAGCGGCTCCTTCACCGGGAAGAAGCCCGCCGGGCCGGCGATGACGTTGTGGTGCGTCTTGCCGAGCGTGTGGTCGTGGAACCAGATGGTCGCCTCCTCCTGGACCATGGGGTAGGCGTAGGTGTCGGCGTTGCCGGCGGGGCGCTGCAGCGCGATGCCCAGCGGGTTCTCGAAGGCCGGGGTCACGTAGCGGGGCTTGGCCGGGTCGTTGTACATGGCCGCTGTCACCGCGTTGCCGAACCACTTCTCGGCGAAGCCGTCGGTGGAGGGCGGGATCTCGCCACCGTGCAGGTGGGTCACCCAGGAGTTGTCGGGCTGCTGCGGGCTGCCGAAGCGGTTCACGCCCTCGAGCGGCACGCCGGTGAGCTGGCTGGTGACGATGGCCGGGTCCATGGTGGCCTTCACGCCCATGAACGTGCGGTCGATGGAGCAGGGCCAGTCGGCGGCGTCGGGGTGGGTGCAGAGCACGTGGTTGTTGGGGAACTCGTTGACCCACTTCACCACCACCGGAGTGCCCTTGCTGGCGCGGATGTTGATGGAGGGCCAGGTGGCGACGTAGTTGTTGCTCGACCAGGGCGCGGCCGGCCCGGCGACGAAGGGGTTGCCGGCGGTGGCGTTGCAGGTCTGGGCGATGGGCGTCCCGGCGTTGCAGGTCTGGGCGATGGGCGCCACTGCGATGCAGGCCTCGGGCAGGTTGGTGGCGGGGTCGACCGGGCAGGTGGAGGCGACCGCCGGGTCGCAGGCCTGCGCCGTGGTGAGGGCGCAGAAACCGCCAGGCGCCGGCGCCGGGACGGTGGCGCAGGTGGTGGGCAGGACGGTGGGATCGCAGGCCGAGAGGTCCACCGAGCAGCTTCCGGTGGGAATGGGAGCGCAGGTGGTGGGGATGACGGTGGGGTTGCAGGCGGTGCCGGTGACCGAGCAGGCGCCGCTGCCGCCGAGCAGCGTGGTGACCGGGCCGCCGGTCATGTTGATCTGGCCGACGCCCCAGATCGGCGTGAAGAGCGGAGCGCCCAGCGGGATGACGCCGCCCGGGCAGTACTGCGCCTGGAAGGTGGCGCTCAGGCCGGCCGGGCAGGTGCAGCCGCCAGCGATGTTGCAGGTGAGGCCGGTCCACTGCATGCCGCCCGGAACGCGCGGCGAGCCGACGGGGGGATTGGGGAAGAGGCCGGCGCCGGCCAGCGCCTGGAAGCCCCAGGCCTCGTGCAGGCCGATCTCGTAGTAGTCGGCACCCGGGTAGCGGGTCTTGTCGGGCACGTAGTCGGGCGGGTTCAGCACCTCCCACACGAACTTGGGCGTGGTGAGGCCGGGGAGCAGCGGCCGCAGGAGCTTCCAGGCCACCGGCGCGCCGCAGCCGGCCCAGGAGCCGGCCGACTGGTTGGAGATGCCGGGGGCGGCGCAGTCGAAGCTGCTCGGGCCGTGGGCGCCGCCGCAGAGCGGCAGCGTGGGAAAGAGGGCTGCGTTGGTGGACGAGGCCAGGCACTGCCCGGGGTACGGGTAGCTCACCTGGTAGTTCGCGCCCGACGGGCCGTTCAGGTTCTGCAGCGGGAAGGCCGCGTTGGCGGCCGTGGGGTCGACGTTGAGTCTGGTGAACGGAATGGCCTGCGCGGCCGCGATGGACACCGACGCATAGACGCCGGCGCACACCGCGCCGGCGCGGAGCAGCATGGATCGCATGTTTTACCCTCCTGGGTTGCCCAGCCAGGCGTCAGCCCGCCGCAATCGCCTCGCCTCGTCCCCGTATCCAAAGGCCGGTGGGCATCCACGGCCAGAACCCCAAACGGGGCGCAAAAACGGCAAGCGACTGTATACACATGCGATAATCACTCGCTTTCTCGAGCTGACCCATCATGAACAAGTTCCTGACACCAAAGGAAATCACCGACATCAGCCCACACCACCGGTGCGTCCTTTCGAGTCACCTGAGTGCGAAGGACCCCGCGGTATTGTGCCGCATAGCTGAGAGTAAATCGGGTTTACTCACCGTGGATCAGCGGTGGCGGAGAGGCCGCGTGACCGCCGCGCTGCCCCCCGGGTCCGAGGGGCGCCGACCACACCCGACTGTCCTGTCGATCCCCCCCGAGGGAAGGAAGAGACTCCGGGGCGAGAACACACCCGGGGGGCGGCGGAGGCGACGCGATGCAGCTGGGAATGGTCGGTCTGGGACGGATGGGGGGCAACATGGCCCGGCGGCTCTGCGCCGCCGGGCACGAGGTGGTGGGTTGGAACCGCAGCCCCGAGCCGGTGCAGAAGCTGGTGGGCCACGGCGGGAAGGCGGCCTCGGACCTCACAGGGCTGGTGAAGCTGCTCCGGCCGCCGCGGGCGGTGTGGGTGATGCTGCCGGCAGGCGAGACCACCGAGAAGGCGGTGCGGGATCTCTCGGCGCTGCTCGCGCCCGGCGACGTGCTGGTGGACGGGGGCAACTCCCGCTTCCACGACGACGTCCGCCGCGCCGCCGTGCTCCGGCCCCGCGGCATCCACTACGTGGACGCCGGCACCAGCGGCGGCGTCTGGGGCGCCGAGCGCGGCTACTGCCTGATGGTGGGCGGGCCGGTCGAGGCGGTGAAGATCCTGGAGCCGGTGCTGCGGGCGCTGGCGCCGGGCGGCGGGGGGGTGCAGCCCACCGAGGGGCGCACCGGCACCGAGACCCAGGGCTGGCTCCACTGCGGGCCGGCCGGGTCGGGCCACTTCGTGAAGATGGTGCACAACGGCATCGAGTACGGCCTCATGCAGGCCTACGCCGAGGGGTTCGACATCCTCCGCGGCGCGGGGGGCGAGCAGCTCCCGCCCGAGCACCGCTTCGAGCTCGACCTGCCGGCCATCGCCGAGCTGTGGCGCCGCGGCAGCGTGGTCTCCTCGTGGCTCCTCGACCTCACCGCCCGGGCGCTCGCGGCGGACCCCGGGCTCGCCGCCTTCACCGGCCGGGTGGAGGACTCGGGCGAGGGGCGCTGGACGGTGGAGGCCGCGGTGCAGGAGGCGGTGCCGGCGCCGGTGATCACCGCGGCGCTCTTCGCCCGCTTCCGCTCGCGGCGTGAGGGCGGCTACGCCGACCGGCTCCTCTCGGCCATGCGGCGCCAGTTCGGCGGCCACGGCGAGGCCGGGAAGGGCGGGGGCTGACATGGCCGAGATCGCCAAGCCCGGCAACGGCCGGCCCGAGCGGCCCGGCGACCCCTGCCTCTTCGTGATCTTCGGGGCCACCGGCGACCTCACCAAGCGCAAGCTCCTGCCCTCGCTCTACAACCTGGCGGTGCACGGCCTCTTGCCGTCCCACTTCGCGGTGGTGGGTGCGGTGCGGCGCGACCTCGACGACGCCACCTTCCGCGACGACATGGGCAAGGCGCTCCGCGACTTCGCCACCCAGCCCTACGACGACGACGTCTGGGAGGGGTTCCGCGCCCTGCTCCACGTGCACTCGGGCGACCTGGGCAACGTCGAGACCTACAGGGGCCTCGCCGAGCGGCTCGCCGACCTGGATCGGCGCCACGGCACCGGCGGCAACGTGCTCTTCTACCTGGCCACGCCGCCCGAGGCCTTCGCCGAGATCGTCTGCCACCTGGGCGCCGCCGGCCTGCTGCGGCAGGAGGGGGAGCGCTGGCGCCGGGTGGTGATCGAGAAGCCCTTCGGCCGCGACATCGACTCGGCCCGGGCCCTCAACACCGAGGTGCAGCAGGTGCTGCGCGAGGACCAGGTCTTCCGCATCGACCACTACCTGGGCAAGGAGACGGTGCAGAACCTGCTGGTCTTCCGCTTCGCCAACGGCATCTTCGAGCCGGTGTGGAACCGGCGCTACATCGACCACGTGCAGATCACCGTGGCCGAGGAGCTGGGCGTCGAGGGGCGCGGCGCCTTCTACGACCGGGCCGGCGTGCTGCGCGACGTCATCCAGAACCACGCCTTCGCGCTGCTCTCGCTGGTGGCCATGGAGCCCCCCTCGACCCTGGCCGGCGAGGCGGTGCGCAACGAGAAGGTGAAGGTGCTCGAGGCCATCCGGCCGATGCAGCCGGAGGAGATCCTCGGGGCCTCGGTGCGCGGCCAGTACGGCGAGGGGATGGTGAAGGGCAAGAAGCTGCCGGGCTACCGCGCCGAGCCCAGCGTGGCGCCGGGCTCCAAGACCGACACCTACGCCGCCCTGCGGCTGCAGGTGGACAACTGGCGCTGGGCGGGCGTGCCCTTCTACGTGCGCTCGGGCAAGCGGCTGGCCCGCCGCGACACCCGCATCGTCATCCAGTTCAAGGCGCCGCCGCTGCTCCTCTTCCGCGACGCCGGCCTGGACACGGTGGAGCCCAACCGGCTCGAGATCCGCATCCAGCCCGAGGAGTCGATCCTGGTGCGGATGAAGGCCAAGGTGCCGGGGCCGGCCATCCGCCTGCAGGACGTGCGGCTGGCCTTCAGCTACCAGGACTTCGGGCCGCTGCCGCAGGCCACGGGCTACGAGCGGCTGCTCTACGACGTGATGGTGGGCGACGCCACCCTCTACCACCGGGCCGACATGGTGGAGGCGGCCTGGAAGATCGCCACGCCCATCCTGGACCTGTGGGAGAGCCTTCCGGCCCGGGACTTCCCCAACTACGCCGCCGGCAGCTGGGGGCCGGCCGCGGCCGACGAGCTCCTGGCCCGCGACGGGCGGCGATGGGTGAACGAATGAGCGCGGTGACGAGCGTGGCGAGCATGGCGAGGGAAGCGGCACGGGAGCCCCGCATCACCGTGGCGGCCGATGCCGGGGCCTTGGCCGCCCTGGCGGCCGCGGAGATCGCGCGCACCGCCACCCGGGCGGCCGAGGCAAGGGGGCTGGCGGCCATCGCGCTCGCCGGCGGGAGCACCCCGATCCGCACCTACCGCCGGCTGGCCGAGCCGGAGGAGCACGAGGGCGTGCCCTGGGAGAGGGTGCTCTTCTTCTTCGGTGACGAGCGCTGCGTGCCGCCCGACCACCCGGACTCCAACACGCGCATGGTGCGGGAGGCGCTGCTGGCGCGCCTGCCCATCCCGGCGGCCAACGTCTTCCGCATGGCCGGAGAGCTCGACGACCCGGAGCGGGCCGCCGCCGCCTACGAGGCCGACCTGCGGCAGGAGCTGGGACCGGCGCCGCGCCTCGATCTCGCCATCCTGGGCATGGGGGTCGACGGCCACGTGGCCTCGCTCTTCCCGGGGAGCCCGGCGCTGGAGGAGCGGACCCGGTTGGTCTGCGCCGCCACCGGCGGCCAGCCGCAGCCCCGGCGCCTGACGCTGACCCTGCCGGCCCTCTGCGCGGCCCGCGCGGTGCTCTTCCTGGTGAGCGGCGCCGAGAAGGCGGGCACCGTCGCCGAGGTCCTCGCCGGCCGGCGGCCCGACCTCCCGGCGTCGCGGGTGCGGCCCGAGGGCGAGGTCCACTGGCTCCTCGACCCCGAGGCGGCGAGCCGGATCCGGTAGCCGCTGCACACTCCGCCGGACGCGCCGGCCTCCGGCGCTCTCGTTCGCTCACCGCTCCGCCGGACGCGCCGGCCTCCGGCGCCAGGTCCTCGGGCGGGCGCTGCACGAGAGCCGCGCGAACACCCTCGGCACGGGGCGTCTCGCAAGCGTCGGGGCGCGGACGACGGGTTGCCACTCGCCGTTGCCGCGCCCACGAACGGTTGCTCGACGCGAACGGGCACCCGAGCCGCGCGGACGGCAGGTACTCCCTTGCGCCCTGCGGGGGCGCCTCCGGCCGGCGCGCCGGCTGCGCGACTGCTTCGCGGGCGGACGGGCCCCTCGTCGCCGCCCGCAGCGACCGCGCGTGCGCTTCTCGGCCCGTGCTCCCTCGGAGCGGCCTGCATCGAGCGTCGCCACGGCCGGGACAGCGAGCAGGGCGGTGGCAGTGGCGAAGCGAGATGCCCGGGTTTTGCGGACGGAGCCGCTCGCCAGCCGTTGCCGCGAAGTCGCGGCGCGAGGACGGCGACGAGGGGCCCGGGAGCCGGCCGCGCCGGAGATCCGGCCCGCCGAGGGGCGCGGAGGACCGGGCCCGGCCGCCTCGCTCCGCGTGCGGCCTTCCGCTGCAGGGAGCGCGGTTGCCTGCCATCACTCATCGTGCAATCCTGATCAGCTTGATCGACTACGACGCCATCGCCTCCTGCTACGCCGAGCACCGGCAAGCCAGCCCACGGGTGCTGGCCCACCTGGTGGAGCGCACGGCGGTTCCGCCCGGGCGCATCCTGGAGATGGGCTGCGGCACCGCGAACCACCTGCGCGCCCTCAGCGCCGCCTGGAGCGCCGACGGGGCCGGCTTCGATCGCTCGCCGGCGATGCTCGCCGAGGCGCGGGCGCGGGGTCCCCGGCTCGACCTGCGGGAGGGGGACGCCGCGGCCCGCTTCCCCTTCGACGACCGCTCCTTCGACCTGGCCTTCTCGGTGGACGTCATCCACTACCTCGGCGGCAGCCTCCCCGAGCACTTCGCCGAGGCCCACCGGGTGCTGCGCCCCGGCGGCACGGTGGTGACGGTCACCGACTCCCCCGAGGACATCCGGACCCGCTCGCTCACCCGGTACTTCCCCGAGACCGAGGCCCAGGAGCGGGCCCGCTACCCGTCCATCGAGGCCATCGAGGCGGCCATGCGGGGGGCCGGGTTCAAGGTGGCGGGCGCCACCCACACCGCGCACTGCAGCCCGATGACCGGCGCGCGCCTCGAGAGGTTCCGCCAGAAGGCCTACTCCTCGCTGCGGCTCATTCCCGAAGACAGGTTCCGCGCTGGCCTGGCGCGGCTCGAGGCCGAGCATGCCAGGGGCAGGGCGGACCTGGTCGAGGTGTACACCTACGTGTGGGGGCGGCGGGACGGGTGAGGGGCCCGAAGCCTCGTCGGCCGCGATCCGCGCCGAACCAGGGCCGGTCCCGGGGCCGGGGGTCTACCCTGCCTTCCCCACCTTCGCCTCCAGCTCCTTCACCTTCAGCTTCAGTGCCTTGTCCCGCTCGAAGCGGGCGGTGACGTCGCGGAGGATGGCGGCGCTGCCGGTGACGCTGCCGTCGGGCGCCTTCAGGAGCTGGATCGAGAACTCGATGGAGAGCTGCCGCCCGTCCTTGTGGAGCGCCGGCACGGCCAGCAGGTCGCCCGCGCCGTAGCGGGTGAGGCCGCTCGCCATGGTCTTGTCCCAGCCGTCCCAGTGGCGGCCGCGCAGCCGCTCCGGGACGATGAGGTCGAGGCTCTGGCCCACCGCCTCGGCGGCGGTGAAGCCGAAGATGCGCTCGGCGCCGGCGTTCCAGAGGCGGATGCGCCCATCGCGGTCGGCGTAGAGAATGGCGTCGGGCGTGCCCTCGACGATCAGCCGGGAAAGCTCAGAGGGCGCGGGCTCGGTCATGGGGGCAGCATAACGGCGGTGCCCCTCCGCGCCCAGGCCGCCGCCCCTAGCGGGCGATCCACAGGTCGCGGGCGATCTTGAGGCAGAGCCCCAGCACCACCAGCAGCACCACCTTGCGCACCAGCGCGTCGCCCCTCTTCACCGCCAGGCCGGCGCCCAGGTGGCCGCCCACCAGGTTGGCCGCGGCCATGGGCAGGGCCACCTGCCACACCACCACGCCCCGCCAGGCGAAGAGCAGCAGGGCCGCCAGGTTGGAGGCGAAGTTCACCACCTTGGAGGCGGCGGAGGCGCCGGTGAGCGTGTCGCCGAGCAGGGCGACGAAGGCCACGATGAGGAAGGTGCCGGTGCCCGGGCCGAAGAAGCCGTCGTATCCGCCGAGGAGGAAGGCGATGGCGCCTGTCACCGGGACGAGCCAGCGCGCCGGCACCCGGGCCTCGGCGCGCGGCGGGCCGCGGCGCAGGCCCACGAAGAGGGCCACCGACACCAGCAGCACCAGCACCACCGGCCGCAGCACCTCGGGCCGCACCAGCAAGAGCAGCCATGCGCCCACCAGGGAGCCCAGGAAGCCGAGCGGGAAGGAGAGGCGCGCCCGGGCGCCGTCGATCATCCCGGCGCGCCAGAAGGCCCGCAGCGCCGCGAAGGCGCCGAAGGTGGACTGGCCCTTGTTGCTGGCCACCGCCAGGTGGGGCGGCAGCCCGGCGGCGAGGAGCGCCGGCACGGTGAGCAGGCCGCCTCCTCCGGCGATGGCGTCCACGAAGCCGGCGCAGAGCGCCACGCCGGCCAGCAGCGCGATCTCGAGGGGGCCCGGGTTCACCGGCGCAGCCTACCCCGGAGCGCCTCCGTTGGGGCCCGCCCTGGCGTCGGCGCCCGCACTCGCCTAGTGGTAGGGGCGAAGCGCCCTTCGACCGCTGCACCGTCGTGTCCCCGGGAGGGACCCATGCTCGCCATCCGCCGCCTCGCGGCCGCGCTCCTCGCCGCCGCCTCCGCCCACGCCTCCGCCGCACCGGTGCTCCGGGTCTCGGCCATCCCCGACGAGGCGCCCACCGAGCTCATCCGCAAGTTCAGGCCGCTCGGCGAGTACCTGCAGAAGCAGCTCGGCATGGAGGTGAAGTTCGTGCCGGTCACCGACTACCCCGGCACCGTCGAGGGGCTGGCCGCCGGCCACCTGGACCTCGTCTGGTACGGCGGATTCACCTTCGTGCAGGCGCGCCGCCGCACCGGCTCCGCGGTGCCGCTGGTGCAGCGCGAGGAGGACGCCCGCTTCCACTCCCGGTTCATCGCCCGGGCCGGCTCGGGCATCCAGCGGCTCCAGGACCTCCGCGGCAAGACAGTGGCCTTCGGCAGCCCCTCCTCCACCTCCGGCCACCTCATGCCCCGCTACTTCCTGCTCCAGGCCGGGCTCGACCCGGAGAAGGACTTCGCCAAGGTGGCCTTCTCCGGCGCCCACGACGCCACCGCCAAGTGGGTGGAGAGCGGCAAGGTGGACGCCGGTGCGGTCAACGAGTCGGTGTGGAACAAGCTGGTCGAGGAGAAGAAGATCGACCCGGCCAAGGTGATCTCCTTCCACACCACGCCCGACTTCTTCGACTACAACTGGACCGTCCGCGGCGACCTCGACCCCAGGGTGGCGGAGAAGATCCGGGCCGCCTTCCTGGCGCTCGACGCCGCCAACCCCGAGCACAGGGCCATCCTCGACCTGCAGCGCACGCGGCGGTTCATCCCGACGCGGGTCGAGAACTACGCCATGATCGAGCAGGCAGCCCGGAGCGCCGACCTCCTCAAGTAGCCTCACTCGCCGAAGGGGCGCGGCGCGCCCGGCAGGCGGCGGCGGAGCGCCGCCGAGAGGGCGTCCACCGCCAGCACCAGCCCCAGGATGGCCAGCACCAGCGTCAGCGCCCGGTGGTGGTCGAAGACCGACAGGGCAACGTGCAGCCGCTGCCCCAGGCCGCCGGCCCCCACCACGCCCAGGATGGCGGCGGCCCGCACGTTCACCTCCCAGCGGTAGAGGGTGTAAGCGACGAGCTGCGGCCAGGCCTGCGGGAGCACCGCGAAGAGGCCCAGCCCCACCGTCCCGGCGCCGGCGGCCCGGAGCGCCGCCACCGGGCCGGCCGGCACCTCCTCCAGCGCCTCGGCGTAGAGCCTTCCCAGCACCCCGGCGGTGTGGAGCCCCAGCGCCAGCGCGCCGGCGAAGGGGCCGAGCCCCACCGCGAAGACCAGCGCCAGCGCCCAGAGCAGCTCCGGCAGGGTGCGGAAGAGGTTCTGGACGGCGCGAGCAGCGAGCCGAACCGCCTCGCGCCCGGCGCGCCCGGGCAGGCCCCCGGCCTCGTCGAGCCGCCCCGCCGGGGGGCGCGTCGCCAGGGCCGCCAGCGCGAACCCGAGGAGCGCGGCCAGCGCCGTGCCCAGCACCGAGATGGCGAGGGTCTCGGCCGCCGCCGGCAACAGCTCGCGCAGGAGGCGCGCCGAGAGCTCCGGCGGGACCAGCGAGGCCAGGAAGCGGCCCATCTGCGAGAGGGCCCGGCGCGAGAAGAGCAGGTCGGCGCGCAGCTCCAGGAGGCGGGCAGCGCCGGCCAGCAGGCCGCCGAGCAGCGCCGCGCCGGCGAGGTCGCGGGCCAGCCCCGCGGGGCTGCCGGCGAAGAGCGCGCCGCGGGCGGCGAGCCGCCGCCGCAGGAGCCGCGAGAGCAGGTCCACCGCGAAGACGAGCGCGAACAGGGCCAGCACCCAGGTGGCCAGCTCGTCGTAGGCCAGCATCCGCAGCGACAGCTCCAGCTGCTGCCCGACGCCGCCGGCGCCCACCAGCCCCAGCACCGCCGAGGCCCGCATGGCGCAGTCGAGCCGGTAGAGGGCGTAGGAGAGGAGCACCGGGCGCGCCGCGGGGGCGAGCCCCAGGGCCAGCGCCGGGAGCGGGCCGGCGCCCGCGCCCGCCAGCGCGGCGGCCGAGGCTCGCGGCGTGCTCTCCAGGATCTCGGCGTACACCTTGCCCACCACGCCGGCGTAGCCGAGGCCGATGGCCAGGACGCCGGCGGTGGGCCCGAGCCCCACCGCCCGCACGAAGAGGAGCGCCCAGAGCAGCTCCGGCACCGAGCGCAGTACCGCCAGCGCCAGCCGGGAGGTGCGGCGCGCGGCGCGCCAGGCGGGCCCGGGCCGGGCGCCGCAGGCCACCCACACCGCCGGGTCCAGCGCCAGGAGCGAGAGCGGCACCGCCAGGGCCAGGGCGAGCGCCATGCCCAGGCCGGCGATGGCGGCTGTCTCGAGGAGCGGTCGCCACAGGCCCGAGACCAGCTCCGCGCCGTGGGCCGGGGGCCAGAAGCCGCGGGCGAAGTCGGCGAAGGCCCGGCGGGCGTCGGGCCCGAGGAGCAGCGTCAGGCTTCCGCCGGAGAGGCGCCAGGAGAGGGCCAGCGCGGCGGCCAGCGCCAGCCCGGGCCAGGAGAGGAGCCAGGGGCGGGGCGGGGGTGGCGCGGCCCGGGCCGCGGCGATCACGGCCGGCCCCCGGCTGCGCGCCGGGCGGCCGAGAGGAAGGCGCAGGCGGCGGGCGAGAGGGGCCGGTCGCGCCGCCAGGCGGCGAAGAAGCGGCGCGGGATGCGCACCGAGGTGACGTGCAGCTCCACCAGCCGGCCGGTGCGCAGCTCCTCGGCCACCGAGAGGCGCGAGGCGAAGCCCACGCCGGCGCCGCCGGCCACCGCTGCCTTGAGCGCCTCGACGCTGCCGGCCTCGAACACCACCGCCCTCGGGTCGAGCGGCGCGCCCAGCGCGGCGAACTGCTTCTCGACGACGTCGCGGGTGGCCGAGCCGGCCTCCCGGTCCACCCGCGGCAGGCGGCCGGCGAGGGTGGGCGAGAGCGGGTCGGAGGGCAGGCCGGCCAGGTGAGGCGAGGCCACCAGCACGATCTCGTCCTCGGCGAAGTCCTCGAAGTGGAGCGCCGGGTCGGTGCTGCGACTGCCGGTGAATGCCAGCTCCACCCGCCCAGCGCCCAGGTCGGCGAGCACCAGCGCCGTGTCGCGCACCACCAGCCTGACCCGCACCTCGGGCGAGGCCACGGCGAAGGCCGGCACGGCCCGCGGCAAGAGGTACTCGCCCGGGGCCGTCGAGGCGCCGACGAGCAGCTCGCCCCGGGCAGGCGCCTCGGCGCGGAGGAGCTGGCGCGGCTCGGGCGATGCGGTGGCCTCCTCGGGCTGGTAGAGGCGGGCCAGGTCGTCGGGCGAGACCTGCTCCCGCGGCTTGTCGAAGAGCAGCCGCCCGCCCCGCAGCCCGACGATGCGCGGGAAGTGGGGCAGCACCGGCTCGAGCTGGTGGGTGGAGAGGACCAAGGTGCGGCCGCGGGCGGCCTCGGTGAGGAGCCGCACCACCTGGGCCGAGCGCTCGGGGTCGACCGAGGCGAAGGGCTCGTCGGCCAGCACCAGCTCCGGGTCCTGCCACAGCACCCGTGCCACCGCCACCCGCTGCTGCTCGCCGCCGGAGAGCCTGTCGAGCCGCTGGTGGATCCGGTCGGCCAGCCCCACCTGCGCCAGGACCGCAGCCACCGCCTCCCGCTCGCTCCGCCGGAACGGAGCCGTCGCCAGCGAGATCCAGGAGCGCCGGCCCAGCGCCCCCATGAGCACGTTCTCCAGCACGCTGGCCTGGGGCACGAGGTGGAGCTGCTGGTGCACCGTGCCCACCCGCGCCCGCAGCGCCCGCAGCCCGCCGGGCGACAGCGTCGCCGGGTCCTGGCCCAGCACCCGGACCTCGCCGCGGCTGGCGAAGAGGGCGGCGCCGCAGAGGCCGAGGAGCGTGGACTTGCCGGCGCCGGAGGGACCCACGAGCGCCACCCGCTCGCCCGGCGCCACCGTGAACGTCACGTCGGCGAGCGCCTCGAAGGCGCCGAAGGCGCGGCCGGCGGCGCGCAGCGCCAGGGAGGAGGCGAGGGGCTGCTGCTCGGTCCGCGGCTGCGGGCTCGCCGGCTCGGGGGGAGGTGCCATGGAGAGGCCGCGTCGGCGCGGCTGCCCTTCTCCGTTAGCGCCCGCGCCGCCGACGTGCAATGGCGCAGACCCGAGCGGGTGAGCGGTCATCCCCTCGCGCACCCCTCACGCGGGCGGCTCTCCGCGCTTGCGCGGGCCGCCCGCGGCCGTGATGATCGCGGCTCGTCCGGGAGGCTCCATGCGCTTCGTCATCGTCGGCGCCGGCGGCGTCGGTGGTCTGGTGGGCGGCCTGCTGCAGCACGCGGGCCAGGAGGTGGCCTTCGTGGCCCGCGGCGCGCAGCTCCGCGCCCTGCAGGCCGAGGGGCTGCGGCTGCAGAGCCCGCGCGCCACCGTGCACCTGCCGCGGGTGGTGGCGGCCGAGGACCCGGCCGAGCTCGCGCCGGCCGACGCCGTGCTGGTGGCAGTGAAGAGCTGGCAGGTGCCCGAGGTGGCGACTCGCCTGGCGCCGCTGCTGCGCGCCGGCGGCTTCGCGGTGCCGCTGGAGAACGGCGTGGAGGCGGCCGGACACCTGGCGGCGGCGCTCGGCGAGGAGCGGGTGGTGGGCGGCCTGTGCCACATGCTCGCCTGGCTGGAGGGTCCGGGCCAGGTGCGCCACGTGGGCGAGATGCTGAAGGTGACGCTGGGTGAGCGGCGCGGTGCGCCGTCGAGCCCGCGGGTCGAGGCGCTGGCCGCGGCGCTGCGGGCCGCCAGGGTGGACGCGGTGGTGGCGCCGGACGTCGAGGCCGCGGTCTGGGAGAAGTTCCTCTTCATCGAGCCCTTCGGCGCGGTGGGCGCGGTCACCCGGGCCCCCGCCGCCGCCCTGCGCCAGCTCCGCGAGGCGCGCGAGCTGCTGGTGGCGGCGATGGAGGAGGTGGCGGCGCTGGCGCGGGCCCGCGGGGTGAGGCTGCCCGACGGTGCCGTGGCCCGCGCGGTGGAGGTGGTGGACCGGCTCCCTCCCGACGCCACCGCCTCGATGCAGCGCGACATCGTGGCCGGACGCCCGTCCGAGCTGCGCGAGCAGACGGGTGCGGTGGTGCGCCTGGCGCGCCAGGCCTCGCTGCCGGCGCCGGTCCACGCCTTCCTCTGGGCCGCGCTCCTTCCCCAGGAGGAGGCGGTCCGCCGCGCGCGGGCCTGAGCCAGGCGCTGGGGGACGGCGGCCCCGGGTGGTGCAGCACCCGCGACTCCCCGTGGATGCGCTCGTGCCCCCGCCGGCCAACCCCCCGTGGCGCGGGGCCGTTCCGCCCCTGCGCGCCTGCGGGATCGGGCACGGCCCGTGCGAAGGCAGGGGTCGATGGACGGTTCCATCCTCGAGCGGCTGCAGGATCACGAGCGCTGGCTGATGCGGCGGGTCCGGGCCCGCGCGGCCGAGTACGGCTACACGCCCTTCACCTCCACGCTGGAGGAGGCCTGGCGCATCTCGATCGAGGGGCTCTCCTGCGCCCTGCGCGACGCCTGGACCCGGGACCCGCGCCCGCGCCGGCCGCGGGGCGAGCCGGGCCTCGGCGGCTGCGAGGAGGCCTTCGCGGTGCTGGAGGCCCGGCGCCACCGGGAGCGGGGCGTGCCGCTGGGCATGTTCCTCGGCCTCTTCAAGCACTACCGCGACACCTACCTCGAGCTCCTGGCCGTGCGCGCGCCGGACCAGCCCGAGGCAGCCGCCTTCGCCGCCGCCTTCTTCGACCAGGTGGAGGTGGCCTTCTGCGGCGAGTGGGGCCGGCTGAGCGGCGATGCCGGGCTCCGCGACGCCGACCGGCGCCTCGCCGGAGAGAAGAGCCGAACCCTCACCATCTTCGAGTCGCTGCCGGGGCCGGCGCTGTACGTGGGGCCGGACGGCACGCTGGAGAACATGAACTGCGCCGCCGGAGAGCTGCTGCTGGGCGAGCGCAACCCCGGCGCCGGCTACTACGGCGAGGTGCTCGGAGATCAGTTCAGCTGGCTCACCGGCGTGGTGGGGGAGCTGATGGCCTCGGCGCCCGGCAAGGTGGTGCGCGAGGTGGACGCCCGCACCGCTCGCGGCCTGCGCCGGGTGCGCATCAGCGGGAGCCGCGTGCTCGACGTCTCCGGCACGTGCGCCGGCGCGCTGCTCCTCCTCGAGGACGCCACCGAGCGCGCCGCGCTGGAGGAGCGGGTCCAGGTGCTGCAGCGGCTGGCCCTCACGCCGGAGCTGGCCCGCGACCTGGCCCACGAGCTCAACAACCCGCTGGCCTGCGTGGTCGCCAACCTCGAGCTGCTGGAGACCGACCAGCAGTCGATCCTGGAGCGAATGACGCCGGCGGAGCGGGCCGAGTGCCAGGAGGCGCTGGCCGGCGCCCGCGAAGGCGCCGAGCGCATCCGGCTGCTCGTCGAGGACCTGGAGCGGATCCTGCGCGAGCAGCGGATGAGCGGCGTCGCCGGCACGCCGCACTGAATCCGGACCGCCGGGCGCGGGATTCGAGGCGCCGCCGGTGGATCCGGCGCCGCCCTTCGTGGCAGAAGGGGGCGTGCTCCGGAAGATCATCGAGATCGACGACGCGAAGTGCGACGGCTGCGGCGACTGCATCCCCTCCTGCGCCGAGGGGGCGCTGGCGGTGGTGAACGGCAAGGTGCGGCTGGTGCGCGACCTGCTCTGCGACGGCCTGGGCGCCTGCCTGGGCACCTGCGAGAAGGGGGCGCTGCGGGTGGTGGAGCGCGAGGCCGAGGCCTTCGACGAGGTGGCGGTGCACGCCCACCTGGCCACGCGGGAGCGCCACGGGCCGCCGGCCGCGGCGGCCGCCTGCCCGGGTTCACGTCCGGTGGAGATGGCTCCCCGGCGCCGCGGCCTCTCGGTGCTGGCCGGCGAGGCGCCGGCCCCGCCGGCGCGCACCGCGGTGAACGGCTCGCGCCTCTCGCAGTGGCCTGTGCAGCTCCACCTGGTCGCGCCGGGCGCGCCCTACTTCCAGGACGCCGAACTGCTGGTGGCCGCCGACTGCGTGCCCTTCGCCTACGCCCGCTTCCACGACGACTTCCTGGCGGGGAAGCGCCTGGTGGTGGGCTGCCCCAAGCTCGACGACGTGCAGGCCTACGTGGGCAAGCTCACCGACATCCTGCGCCGCGGCACCATCCGCAGCGTCACCGTGGTGAAGATGGTGGTGCCCTGCTGCGGCGGCATCGCCGCGGCGGTGCGGACGGCGCTGGCCGCCTCGGGCAAGGTCATCCCCTACCGGGAGATCACCGTGGGCATCGAGGGCGGCGTCGTCGCCTGATCGCGCCCCCGGGTCCCTCCGATGGGGGACCAGCTTGACGCGGTCGAGGTCTAGACTTAGTCCAAGGGGGTGAGCACCAGCATCCCCGAGACCCTGCGGAGCCATGGCATCCAGCCCTCCGCCCAGCGCCTGGCGGTGGCCGAGTACGTCCTCGACACCACCGCCCATCCTTCGGCCGACCAGGTCTGGGGCAAGGTGCGCGAGCGCTTCCCGATGATCTCTCGCGCCACCGTCTACAACACGCTCAACCTCTTCGTGGCGAGGGGGCTCCTGCGGCAGCACGCGCTCTCCGAGGGGCGCGTGGTGTTCGACCCCAACACCGAGCCCCACCACCACTTCATCGACGAGACCACCGGCGCCATCCACGACGTGCCCTGGGACGCGGTGGACGTGCGCCGCGTCGCCGAGCTGCGCGGGCTCGACGTCCGCGAGTACCAGGTGGTGATGCGCGGGCGAAGGAAGGGCAAGGCCGAGAAGGCCTGAGCTGGTGTTGCCAGGCGGCCTGCCCCGATGGGGCTCGCCGCCTTTTCCATGGCGGGGAGTTTAGACGACGTCTAACTCTAGACCAAGGCGAAAGCGGCGCTGCGCCGCCCGGCGCCCACGAAAGGAGAAGCACCCACATGTACGCGACCCCGAGCCGGCTCCCTCTCCCCAACCGCACCCGCATCGTCGAGGTCCTCAACCTCTCCCTCGCCGACGGCACCGACCTCTACACCCAGGCCAAGGCGGCCCACTGGAACCTGAAGGGCCCGCACTTCGCCTCGCTCCACTCCCTCTTCGACGGCGTGGCCTCCGCGGTGCTGGGGTTCAACGACGAGATCGCCGAGCGGGCTGTGGCGCTGGGCGGCCGCGCCACGGGCACCCTGCGCCAGGCGGCCAAGGGCTCGCGCATCCCGGAGCTGACCGACTCGGTGCGCGACCTGGAGCTGGCGCGCCACCTGGCCGACCGCGTGGACGGCTACCTCGAGGGCCTGCGCGCCGCGCGGCGCACCGCCGAGGAGGCGGGCGACGACGACACCGTGGACCTGCTCACCGGCGTGGCCACGGAGATGGAGAAGCAGGGCTGGTTCCTGCGCGCCACCCTGGAGGGCTAGCGGCGGGCGGCGGCGCGGGCCGCGCGGCTCCGGGGTAGACTCCCGCCGTCCGTGCCGGTCCTCGTCCCCGACCTGTCCCTGCCCTACGACCGCGCGCTGCTGGCCCTGATCTCGCGGGACGGCGGCCCCTGGCTCGACGCCGCGGCCCGGATCCTCTCGTCCCACGCCTTCGGCGTGGCGGTGGGGGTGCTGCTGGCGGGGCTGCTCTGGCGGGCGCAGGGGCGCGGCGCGCTGCGGGCCATCGCGGCGCTGGGGCTCTCGGTGGGCATCGCCGACGCGGTGGGCTCGCAGCTCATCCGCCCGCTCTTCGGCCGCCACCGGCCCTGCTACGCGCTGCCGATGGGCGAGGTGCATTGGTCGCTGCCGGCGGCCGACGTGCCCTCCATGCCCAGCCTGCACGCCGCCAACCTCTTCGCGCTGGCCACGGTGGCCACCCTCGCCGACCGGCGGCTGGCCTGGTTCGCCTACCCGGTGGCGCTCCTCGTCTCCCTCTCCCGCGTGTACGGCGGCGTGCACTGGCCGAGCGACGTGGTGGGCGGCGCGCTCTGGGGCTCCCTCGTCGCACTGCTCACCTGGGCGGTGCTGACGGCTCTGCTCCGGCGGCGGGCTCCGTAGGCGGCGGGCCGACGGCCCGAGACGGCCGGGCTTCGGTCCTCCGCGCCGCTCGGCAGGAGTGGCGGGGCCTCGGCCCCTTCGGCGCGGCCGGCTCCCGGACCCCTCGTCTCCGTCCTCGCGCCGCGACCTCACGGCAATGGCCGAGGACCGGTTCCGTCCGCAGCCCCGGGCATCTCGCTTCGCCACTGCCACTGCCACCGCCCTGCTCACTGTCCCGGCCGTGGCGACGCTCGATGCAGGCCGCTCCGAGGGAGCAGCGGGCCGAGAAGCGCACGCGCGGTCGCTGCGGGCGGCGACGAGGGGCCCGTCCGCCGGCGAGCTTCCTGCCGCGCAGCCGGCACACCGGCCGCAGCCGCATCCGCAGGGCGCAAGGGAGCGCCTGCCGTCCGCGCGGCTCGCGAGCCCGTCCGCGTCGAGCAAGCCGTCGTGGGCGCGGCAACGGCGAGCGGCAGCCCGTCGTCCGCGCCCCGACGTTTGCGAGGCGCCCCGTCACGAGGACGTTCGCGCGGCCGCGCGCAGCGCCCGCCCGAGGACCAGCGGCGGAGGCCGGTGTGTCCGGCGCAGCTATCGCCTGCGCGAGCCCTTCCTGGCCGGCTTCGCCCTCGCAACCTTGCGCACGGCGGCCTTCTTGGGCACGGCTTTCCGGGCCGGCGCGGCCCTGGCGGCCTTCCGGGGCGCCGCCTTCCGGGAGGGCCTGGCGGGCTTCTTCGCCGCCTTGGCGCGCGCCACCCGGGCCGGCTTCGGCTTCGCGGCCGGGGCCGCCTTGCGGGCGGGCGCGGCCTTGCGCGCAGGCTTCGCCGCGGGGGCGGCCGCCGGCGGGAGCTGGGCGCTCTTGCACCAGGCGGCGAACTGCTCGGCGCTCTGGAACATGGCGCGGTAGGCCGCCTCGGAGAAGCGGCTGAAGGCGCGGGCCACGACCAGCGCCGGCCGGAAGACCCGCTCGCGGTGGAGCACCACCTCGACGGGCGCGCCGTCGGGCGCGAACGCCGCCCGCTCCACCCGCTCCAGGCCAACGCCGGCGCGCCAGCGGATCACGGTCCGGTCGCCCACGTCGATGGCGTGATCCACCTCGCCGTTCCTGTTCACGCGCAGATGATCGCCAGCCGCCATTGGTTCACCTCCGTGCGCCGCATCGTAGCGCGCCGGCGGCCGGACAGGGCAACTCGCGGCCAGCCGGGCAGGCTCAGGGGCGCTCCGCCAGCACCTCGTCGAGGGCCGCCGCCAGCACCGGCACCTCGGCCGGGGCGTTGGGCCAGTGGGGGGCGATGCGGAGCAGGCCGTCGGGAATGGCCACCGCCACGCCGCGGGCGGCGAGGCCGTCGCGCAGGCGGGTGGCCGCCACGCCGGGGGGCGGCCGCGCGGAGAAGAAGCCCGAGCGGCGGGCCGGGTCGGGGGAGCGGAGCACCTCGAAGCCGCGGGCGGCGAGCGCCGCGGCGGCCCCGTCGAGCCAGCCGCCGAGGTGGGCGCGGATGGCCGGGACCCCGAGCCCGAGCAGCAGCTCCAGCGAGGCCAGGAGCGCCGCCTGGCTGGAGGTGGAGCTGGAGCTCCCCTCCAGTGCCGCGGCCTCGCGGCGGATGGGCCTGTCGTAGCGCAGGTGGCCCGGGCCGCGGGTGAGGAAGCCCACCGGATCCTCGTGGGCCAGCCAGCCGGCCAGCCAGGGGCGGAGCGCCTCGGCCCGGCCGGGCTTCACCCAGAGGAATCCGGCCCCGTGGATTCCCATGAGCCACTTGTGGGCGCCGGTGGCCAGGTAGTCGATGCCCAGCGCCGGGGCGTCGATGGGGACGGCGCCGCAGGCCTGGATGGCGTCCACGAAGAGCTCGGCGCCGTGGCGGTCGCAGAGCGCCGCCATCTCGGCGAGCGGCATGGAGTACCCGGTGCGGAACTGCACCGCCGACACCGCCACCAGCCGCGCGCCCCTCCGCAGCGTCTCCTCGAGCCGCGCCAGCCCCAGGCCGCTGCCGTCCTCCCACTCGGCGAGGGGCAGCATCGTCGGCTGCAGGCCGTGGAGCGCCGCCGCCTGCTGCCAGGGGGTGACGTTGGCCGGGAACTCTCCCTCGAAGAGCACCACCCGGTCGCCCGGCCGCCAGGGGTACTCGATGGCCACCGCCTGGACGCCGGAGGAGAGGCCCGGGGTGAGGGCCACGTCGGCCGGCGCGCCGCCGACGAGCTCCGCCGCGCGCTCCCGCAGCCGCGTGGAGAGCTGGAGCGCGGCCCGGTGGCCCTCCATGCCGCCGCGGGCGGTGGCGGCCAGGTAGTCGCGCACCGCCGCCAGCACCGGCAGCGACGGCGGCGAGGCGCCGGCGTGGTTGAGGTAGGCGCGGGCCGCGAGGTCCGGGAAGAGGGAGCGATCCCCGAGCCGCCCCGCGCCGCTCACCGCCACCCTGCCTTCTGGAACGTGGCGTGACAGGCCGGGCCCTTCAGGAAGGCCACGAAGGCCAGCGCCAGCTCCCGCTGCTCGGTCCGCGCCGTGAGCGCGATGGGCGTGCCCCGCCACAGCTGGTCGGCCGCCGGCAGCCGCACCAGCTCGGTCTGGCCCGCCATGCGGTGGTGCCAGCTCTCGAAGGTGATCCAGGCGTCCAGCTCCGGCCGGTCCCTCCAGGCGTTCATGGCCTCGGCGGTGTTGGCGAAGCTCAGGGCGATGTTGCGCTGCAGCGCCGGGATGAGGCCGCGCCGCCCCGCCAGGTCCTCCCACAGCCCCTGCTGCCCGGCCCCGTTCACGTCGAGGAGCTTCACGCCCGGCTTCGCCAGGTCCTCCAGCCCCTGGATGCGCCGCGGGTTGCCGGGCCGCACCAGGATGGCTGCCGGGCGGTCGTGGAGGCTCTGGCGGGTCGCGGCGTCGAGCAGGCCTGGGCGGCGCCGCATGAAGTCGGTGAGCTGGTACTCGGAGGCCTCGAACACCAGGTCGCCGTCGGCCTGCGCCATCTCCAGCCAGCGGGCCTCGGGCCCTCCGTCGACCCGCACCTGCACGCCCCTCTCGGCGGCGAAGGCCTTGCCGCACGCCAGGATGGGCGTGAGCGGACCGCCGGGGCCGTAGACGCGGAGCACCGCCACCTTGTCGGCGGCGGCGGCCGGGGAGGCGAGGAGCACGAGGAGCGCTGTGGCGAGGCGCATGGTTCCCTCCGGAACGATGCCGCATTCTCTTCCGCGGCGCGGCGCCCGGAGGAAAGAAAAGAAGGGCCCCGCCGCGGCAGGGCCCTTCCAGGAAGTCGGCGGCGGCCGGGAGGGCTACTTCAGCGCGGCCAGGGCGGAGTCGTAGTCCGGCTCCTGCTTGATCTCCGGCACGAGCTGGCTGTGGATGACCTTGTCGTTCTCGTCGAGCACCACCACGGCGCGGCCGGTGACGCCGGCGAGCGGGCCGTCCACCAGGGCGATGCCGTAGTCCTTGGCGAAGCTGGAGCGCAGGGTCGAGAGGGCGGTGACGTTGGCGAGCCCCTCGGTGGTGCAGAAGCGCTTCGAGGCGAAGGGCAGGTCGGCCGAGACCACCAGCACCACGGTGTTGGGCAGCTTGCCGGCCGACTCGTTGAACCGGCGGGTCGAGGTGGCGCAGACCGGCGTGTCGAGCGAGGGGACGATGTTGAGGACCTTCTTCTTGCCCTTGAAGTCGGCGAGGGAGAGGTCCTTCAGGTCGTTGGCGGTGAGCTTGAAGTCCGGCGCCTTGGTCCCGACCCTGGGCAGCTCGCCGGAGGTGTGGATGGGGTTGCCGCCCAGCGTGATGTTGGCCATTTGCGTGTCTCCTCGGGGCCGCTCGGGGGGCGGCGCCATGCGGTTTCCGTCGTGGGCCGGGAGTCTAGGTCCGCTGACCCCCGACCGGAACGCCAGGAATGGGGTGCGTCGAATGGCGCAGCGCTACCGCACCACCAGGAGATCGCGCACGTCGGCGGCGAAGGCCCGCACGTCGGCCTCGGTGGTGTCCCAGGCGCACATGAGGCGCGAGCCGCCCCAGGCGATGAAGTCGTAGAAGCGCCAGCCGCGCTGGTGCAGCGCACCGACAACCGGCTTCGGCAGCTCGGCGAAGACGGCGTTGGCCTGCCGGGGCTGCAGGAGCTTCACGCCGGGGATGGCCGCCAGCTCGCCGCGCAGCAGCTCGGCCATGGCGTTGGCGTGGCGCGCGTTGGCGAGCCACGCCCCGGACTCCAGCATCCCCACCCACGGCGCCGCCAGGAACCGCATCTTCGAGGCCAGCTGCCCGGCCTGCTTGCAGCGGTAGTCGAACTCCCGGGCCAGCTCCTTGTCGAAGAAGACCACCGCCTCGCCCACCGCCATGCCGTTCTTGGTGCCGCCGAAGCAGAGCACGTCCACGCCGGCCTGCCAGGTGATCTCCTTGGGCGCGACGCCGAGCTCGGCCACCGCGTTGGCGAAGCGGGCGCCGTCCATGTGGATGCGCAGCCCCAGCGAGCGGGCGGTGGCCCAGACGGCCTTCACCTCGTCGGGCGTGTAGACGGTGCCGAGCTCGGTGGCCTGGGTCAGGCTCACGGCGCGGGGCTTGGGGAAGTGGATGTCGGTGCGGCGGCGCACCACCTTCTCCACCGCCGCCGGCGTCACCTTGCCGTCGCCCCCGGCGACGGTGAGCACCTTCATCCCGTTGGAGAAGAACTCGGGCGCACCGCACTCGTCGGTCTCGACGTGGGCCACCTCGTGGCAGATCACCGAGTGGTAGGACTGGCCCATCGAGGCCAGCGAGAGGCTGTTGGCGCTGGTGCCGTTGAAGACGAAGAAGACCTCGCAGTCGGTCTCGAAGAGCTGCCGGATGAGGTCGGCGGCGCGGGCGGTGTGGGCGTCGTCGCCGTAGCCGGGCTCGTGGCCGGCGTTGGCGCGCGCCATGGCCTCCCAGGCGGCGGGGCAGATCCCGGCGTAGTTGTCGCTGGCGAAGTGGCGGCGGGGGGCGGTGCGGGTCATGGCGCGGCATTGTAGGGCCGCGCCGCCGCGCCGCAACCCGGAGGCGGGCTGGAACCGCCCCGGGGCGCGAGGGTAGGCTGCGCCCTCCCCGCCGGAGGTCTCCATGCGCTTCTCGCCCCTCGTCCTCGCGCTGCTCCTCGGCCTGCCGGCCGCGGCCCGGGCCCACTCGGGCTCGCGAGGCCCGGGCGGCGAGGGCGGCGGCGCCGACAGGATCCACAAGGTGGAGAAGCTCGCCGAGGGGGCCTGGGTCATCACCGGCCAGGGCGGCAACATGGCGCTCTTCGTCACCGAGCGCTCGGCGGTGCTGGTGGACGACCAGTTCGAGCGCATCGCCCCGGCGCTCCTCGAGGCCATCCGCGGCGTCACCGACAGGCCGCTGCGCTACGTGATCAACACCCACCACCACGCCGACCACACCGGCGGGAACGCCACCCTGGAGAAGCACGTCCACGCCATCGTGGCCCACGCCAACACCCGCAGGCGGCTCCTGACCCAGCAGGCCAAGCTCGACCCGCAGCGGCGCGGCGGCCTCCCCACCATCACCTTCGGCGAGGAGGACGGGATGGAGCGGGCCCGGATGACGCTCCACCTCGAGGGCACCGAGGTCCAGCTCCACCACTACGCCTCGGGCCACACCGACGGCGACGTGATGGTGGGGCTGCCGGCGCAGAAGGTGCTGCACCTCGGCGACCTCTTCTTCCACGGCCGCACGCCGGTCATCGACGTGGAGTCGGGCGGCAGCATCGGCGGGATGATCGCCAACGTGGAGAAGGTGCTCTCGCAGGTGCCCGACGACGTGAGGCTGGTGGCCGGCCACGGCCCGGTGGGCACCAGGAAGGACCTGGCCCGCTTCCGCGACTTCCTCCGCGCCTGCGAGGCCCACGTGAAGGCCAACCCCGGGCAGCGCGGCGCCGAGCTGGCCCGCACCTTCGACCGCGCCGCCTTCCCCGACTACACCGACTACGCCCCGTTCCTCACCTGGGAGGGCTTCTTCGAGACCGCCGCCGGCCGCCCGAGGAAGTAGCGCGCCGGCCGGGCGCACCGGCGCGGACGGGCGGAAGGATCTACCCGGATCGCGGGGCCGGCCGCCGGCGCCCCTTGAAGACCCGGAACAGCAGCCAGAGGCTGGGGAAGAGGGTGAGGGCCCCGAGCCCCAGGGCCGCGAGGAGGAGCCGCTGGGTGGCGGCCGGCGCGCTCGCCGAGGCCAGGGTCATGTCCGGCACCACCAGGTACGGGTACTGGGAGGCGCCCCAGCCGGCGACGATGAGCGCCACCTGGCCGGCGGCGGCCAGGCGGGCCAGGGCGAAGTGGCGGCGCCACAGGGCCCAGAGGGCGGCGACCGCCGCGGCCCCGGTGGCGAGGTGGAGGAGGAGCGACCAGCGCCGGGCGGTGAGGCCGGCGAAGACCAGCGGCGCCTCCCGGGCCGAGAGCAGCGCCGCCCCGAGCGCGCCGAGGAACACGGCCAGGCCCGAGGCCAGGGCGCGCCGGCGGAAGTCCTCCTGCAGCGGGCCGCGCGCCTCGACCGTCAGGTAGACGGCGGCCAGGAAGGCGAAGAGGGCGCCCGCCAGCAGGCCGGTGGCCACGGGGAAGGGGGAGAGCCAGTCGCCGGGCCGGCCGAGCGGCATGCCGTCGGGGGAGACGCGCAGCCGTCCGGAGGCCAGCCCGCCCACCGAGGCGCCCAGGAGCAGCGGCGCCACCACGCTCGCCGCCGAGAAGAGGAGGCCCCAGCGGGCCTGCACCCGGTCGCCGGCGTGGTAGGCGCGGAAGGTGAATGCCGCGCCGCGCAGCACGATGCCGAAGAGCAGGAGCGTCAGCGGCACGAAGAGCGTGGTGGAGACGGCGGCGAAGGCAACCGGGAAGCCGGTGAAGAGCACCACGATGACCAGGATGAGCCAGACGTGGTTGGCCTCCCAGATCGGCCCGATGGCCTGCTCCACCAGCGCCCGCTGCTCCTGCTTGCGCGGGCCGGAGGCCAGCAGGTCCCAGATGCCGCCGCCGTAGTCGGCGCCGCCGAGCAGGGCGTAGGCCACGAGCGAGACGAGCAGCGCCGCGCCCAGCAGGTCGGCGGGGGTCACGGCGCCTCCGGGGCGGCGGGCGGGGCGTGCAGGATCTGGCGCCAGAGCAGCGCCCCCGTCACCGCGCCGAGGAAGAGGTAGAGCGCCAGGAAGAGCCAGAAGGGGAGCGAGAGGTGGGCCATGGGGGTCACCGCGTCGGCGGTGCGCATCACCTCGCGGATGGCGAAGGGCTGCCGCCCCCACTCGGTCACCAGCCAGCCGGCCTCGAGCGCCAGGAAGCCGGCCGGCGCCGCGGCCGAGAGCGCGGTCATGTACCAGCGCTGCGTGGGGACCCTCCGGCCCCGCCACCAGA
The DNA here is from genome assembly GCA_016214955.1 of Deltaproteobacteria bacterium. Lineage (GTDB taxonomy): Bacteria > Myxococcota > Myxococcia > Myxococcales > Anaeromyxobacteraceae > JACRMN01. Next base: position 106,188 of record JACRMN010000015.1, on the reverse strand, counting down.
GCAGGGCCCCCAGCAGCGAGAGGGCGGCCAGGGCGGTGCCGAGCCCCACCATCACCTGGAAGGCCAGGTGGACGTTGCGCACGTTGGGCCAGCGGTCGCGCGGGAAGTCGAGGAGCCCCTTCACCTCGGCGCCGGGGTCGTGGAAGGCGAGGAGCGAGAGGCCGCGGGGGACCTCCAGCGACCAGCGGGTGACGGCGGCGTCGGAGTCGGGGAGGCCGCCGAGGTGCAGCGGCGCCCCGCGACGGGTGTGGAAGTGGCCCTCCATGGCGGCGAGCTTCACCGGCTGGTTCCGGGCCACCCCCTGGGCCGAGAGGTCGCCGGAGAGGGGCTGGAGCAGCGCCGCCGCGCCGCCCACCGAGAGCGCGATGCCCAGCGCCGCGCGGTGGAAGGGGTGGCCCGGCTCGCGCCGCAGGAACCAGGCGTGGATGCCGGCCACGGCGAAGCCGGTGGCGGCGTAGCAGGAGAGCAGCACGTGCAGCACCTGGTTGCCCCAGCCGGGAGGAAACATGGCGGCCACCGGGTCCACGCCGGTGGCCTTGCCGGAGAGCAGCGCGAAGCCGGCGGGGTGGTTCATCCAGGCGTTGGCCAGGGTGACGAAGAAGGCGGAGAGGGCGCCGCTCACCGCCACCAGCGCCCCGGAGAGCAGGTGCAGCCGAGGCGAGACGCGATCGCGGCCGTAGAGGTAGATGCCGAGGAAGATGGCCTCGGCGAAGAAGGCGAAGCCCTCCAGCGAGAAGGGCATGCCGATGATGGGTCCGGCGAAGGCCATGAAGCGCGGCCAGAGGAGCCCGAGCTCGAAGGAGATGACCGTGCCCGAGACGGCGCCGACGGCGAAGAGCAGCGCCGTGCCCTTGGCCCAGCGGCGGGCCAGCTCCAGGTGGACCGCCGACCCGGTGCGCTGCCAGCGCCACTCGGCCAGCACCATGAGGAGCGGCATGGCCACGCCCACGGCCGCGAAGACGATGTGGAAGGCGAGGGAGCTGCCGAAGAGCCAGCGCGCTGCGTCGAGGTCGGTCACGGCGCGCTCGTTAACCGCGCCCGCCCCGCGCCGCAAGCGGCACGGCGCCGCCCCGGGGCCCCGTTTGCGCCCGGCGGGGCGGCGCGCTATGGAACGGGGCCATGCGCCGCCCCGGGGTGCACCCGTGATCCGCTTCGCGCCCGCGCCCCTCGAAGAGCTGCGCCGGCACGGCGAGGACTGCTGGCCGGAGGAGAGCTGTGGCGTGCTCCTGGGCCGGGCGGAGGGCGGGGAGCGCCGGGTGACGCTGGCGCTCCGCTGCCGCAACGCCGACCCCGCGCCGCGGCGGCGCTACGCGCTCGACCCGCGCGAGCTCCTCGCGGCGCTGAAGCTGGCGCGGGGGCGCGGCGAGGAGGTGGTGGGGTTCTACCACTCCCACCCCGGTGGGCCGGCCCGCCCCTCGGCCGCCGACCTGGCCGAGGCCCACTGGCCCGGCTGCGCCTACGTGGTCACCGCCGTCGAGGGCGGCTGCGCCGGCGAGACCCGCAGCTTCGTGCTCGCCGGGAGCGAGGAGGAGCGCCGCTTCGCCGAGGAGCCGGTGGAGCGGGGACTGCCGGTGGAGGCCGGGGGGGCCGGCCTGACGCCGGGCGGCGCGCCTGCCGCGGGCTGACCCGAGGACCGCCATGGCCACGCCAACGCCCTCCGCGCTCGCCGACGACGAGGTCCAGCGCTACGCCCGCCACCTGGTGATGCCCGAGGTGGGGCGCGACGGCCAGGAGCGCATCAAGGCGGCGCGGGTGCTGTGCGTCGGCGCCGGCGGGCTGGGATCGCCTCTCCTGCTCTACCTGGGCGCGGCCGGCGTCGGCACCCTGGGCATCGTGGACTTCGACGTGGTGGACGTCTCCAACCTCCAGCGCCAGGTGATCCACGGCACGCCCGACGTGGGGCGCAAGAAGCTGGCCTCGGCGGCCGAGCGGCTGCGGGCGGTGAACCCCCACGTGCAGGTCCGCCCCTTCGAGACCCGCCTCACCAGCCAGAACGCCATGGAGATCCTCCAGGACTTCGACGTGGTGGTGGACGGCACCGACAACTTCGCCACCCGCTACCTGGTGAACGACGCCTGCGTCCTCAGCGGCAAGCCCAACGTCCACGGGGCCGTCTTCCGCTTCGAGGGCCAGGCCAGCGTCTTCTCCGCGCCCGGCGGCCCCTGCTACCGCTGCCTCTACCCGGAGCCGCCGCCGCCCGGCACGGTGCCCTCCTGCGCCGAGGGCGGGGTGCTGGGCATCCTCCCGGGCCTGGTGGGGCTCATCCAGGCCACCGAGACGCTGAAGCTGCTGCTGGGCAAGGGCGACCCGCTGGTGGGCCGGCTGCTGCTGGTGGACGCCCTGGCCATGCGCTTCCGGGAGGTGAAGATCCGAAAGGACCCCGCCTGCCCCGTCTGTGGCGAGCGCCCGACGGTCACCGGCCTCATCGACTACGAGGCCTTCTGCGGCACGCGCGGAGGGCCTCTGGAGGCGCGAGGCATGGGAGCGGAGATGACGGTGGAGGAGCTGGCGGCGCGGCGGCAGGCGGGCGACGAGCCGCTGCTGCTCGACGTGCGCGAGCCGCACGAGCTGCGCATCTGCAGCATCGGTGGCCTGCACATCCCCATGAACGAGGTGCCGGCGCGGCTCGGCGAGCTCGACCCCTCGCGCGAGCTGGTCGTCTACTGCCGGTCCGGCGCCCGCAGCGGGCAGGTGGTGGCCTTCCTGCGGCAGCGCGGCTTCGCGAGGGCGGTCAACCTGACCGGGGGGATCCTGGCCTGGGCCGACCGGGTGGACCAGAAGGTGGCGAAGTACTGAGCCCGGGGCCGCCCCGTCAGCGTGCGGGCGAGCCGCACGACCTGCGCACGACGAGCTCGCCGTGCAGGAGGATGTCGCGGGTCGGCAGATCGGCGCCTGCGACCCGGTCGAGCATGGCCGCGAGGGCGGCGGTCCCGATCTGGCGGGTGGGCTGGCGCAGGGTGGTGAGCGGCGTCGGCAGGAACGCGGCGTAGTCCGCGTCGTCGATCCCGGTGAGCCGCAGGTCTCCGGGAACCGAGCGCCCGAGCCGGTGCAGGGTGCGCATGACGCGGGCCGCGGTCCGATCGTTGGCGCAGACCAGCGCGTCGGGACGGCCCTGCGCGAGGAGTGCCACCACCGCGTCGTCGTCGTCCGGGTCGAGGCGGCGCACCAGCGACGGCTCCGCTTCCAGGCCCCGCGAGCGAAGCGCCTCCCGGTAGCCCGACTCGCGGGCGTCCACGGTGGCCGCCGCATGGGCGACGGCCGCGAAGGCGATCCGGCGGGCACCCAGGCCGAGGAGGTGCTCGGTGACCACGAACCCGGCGTGGCGGTTGTCGAGCCCGACGAGGTCGTGGCCGTCGCGCCGCGGGAACGGCGTGGCGGGGCGGTCGAGGAGGACGACGGGGATGCCCGCCTCGTCCAGGGCCTGGACGATCCGGGCGTTGACGTCGTCCCGGGCCGACGCGAACTCGAGCGGCGCGAAGAACACGCCCGCCACCTTCCTGTCGATGTACTGGCGGCAGAGGCGCCAGGCCTCCTCCTCCTTCGAGGCCCCGGTGGCGGTGGCGCTGCCCCACAGCAGGGCGTGGGCTTGGGCCAGCGGCGAGGCCATCATGCCCCGGCAGATGGGCTCGAAGATCTCGGTCTCGCCGAGGTCCGGGATGAGGAGCCCGAAGGAGAGGGCGGTGGGCTCCCGGGTGCCGCGCACGAACGTGCCCGAGCCCGCGCGCCGCTCGACGAGCCCGGCCAGCTGCAGGTCTCGCACGGCGCGCCCGACGGTGATCCGGGATGCTCCGAAGTCGCGGACGAGCTGGGCCTCGCTGGGCATCCGGTCGCCGCGCTGCCAGCGCCCGGAGCGGATCCCTCGCTCCAGGGCGCCGTAGACCTGGCGGTGGCGCGGCGTCTGCCCCTTCGAAGTAGGCACGAATGATTGCTATATCAGCTTGCCGAAAGGTGCAAGGTGTCTCCGGTACTTCGCTCACTTATTGGCATTTTCTGCGACGTCGCCTGCGGATCCATCGTGCTGCGTCGCGTTAAGCTGTTATATACGCACGCTCAGAGAAAAGGAGAAGCCCGTGTCCACCACATCCGCCCAGCACTTCCTCCTGGTCTCCGACTTCGACCAGACGCTCAGCTTCAACGACTCCGGCCAGGTCCTCAGCGGCATCATCGGCGCCACCCGCTTCCAGGAGAAGGTCGACGGCCTGGCGCGCACCAACCTCGTCCAGCAGGGCGCCGAGCTCGCGTACCTCGTGCGCCACGACCCCGAGTTCCGCGGCGTCCGCCGGGAGCACCTGGTGGAGGCGGGCCGTCGCGTCCGCCTCCGTCACGACCTCCCCGCCCTGGTGGACCTGCTGGCGCGCGGCGTCGACGGGGTCTCCTTCTCCTTCTACGTGGTCTCGGCGGCGCCCAAGGAGGTCATCCAGTCTGCCCTGGCGGGCCTGGTCGCGCCGGAGAACATCTTCGGCACCGAGCTCGACTACGACCCCGGTTCCGGCGAGGTCCGGTCGATCCTCCGCACCTCCGCGGGCTACGGGAAGGTGTCGGTCGTCGAGGAGCTGGAGCGCCGGCTCGACAGCAAGCCGGAGAGGACCATCTACGTCGGCGACGGGAGCTCCGACGTGCACGTGATGCTGCACGTGAACAACCGCGGGGGATTCACCATCGCCGTCTCCGAGAACCGGCTGCTGGCCCGGATCGCCAAGACGACCGTGCTGAGCGACAGCGCCTTCAGCATCGTCGTGCCGGTCCTGGAGCAGCTGGCGGGCTGGACCTCGCCGCAGATCCGGGAGCTCTTCGAGTCCCACGGCCTCACGCTGCGCGGCTGGGAGAAGGCCCGGACCGACCGCGTCACCATCCGGCAGTCGCCCGCCACTCCCACCGCGGACGCCGCGTGACCCCGTTCCTCATCGAGGCCCTGGGGTGGGCCGCGACCGCTGTCTTCGTGGGCTCGTACTTCTCCTCGCGGGCCGAGGTGCTGGTGCGGGTGCAGATGCTGGGCGCGATCATGTGGGTCGGCTACGGGGCGCTGATGCGCGCCCCGCCGGTGGTGGTGGCCAACGTGCTGGTCCTTGCCGCGGCGGCCTGGAAGGCGTGGCAGGTACGCCGGCCGATCGCCTCCGAGGGGGACGGGGGCCCGGCGACGCCGGCGAACCAGGGCCCGCCCGGGGCCCCGATCTGAGATCGAGGGGCTCCGGCCGGCCCCGCCAGCGTGCGCGAACGTTCGCGAACGGCCCGATCCCGAGGCTCGCCGCGCGGCGCAGGCGATGCCCGTGGCCGCGCCGAGGCTTCCCTGGCGGGCGCCCCGGCACGGCGGGTGCTATCCGGAGCTTCGCCGCGACCTGGGAAAAGGGGGAGGAGGCCCGGAGCTCGGCGTCCCCGGGCCCTCCTCGTCCGCTGGCGGGCCGATGCCGGAGGAGCGAGACATGAAGCGATACGGAGCGGAGTTCCTGGGGACGTTCTGGCTCGTGCTCGGTGGCTGCGGCAGCGCGGTGCTGGCGGCCGCGTTTCCCGCCGTGGGAATCGGCCTGCACGGAGTTGCGGTGGCCTTCGGGCTGACGGTCCTCACCATGGCCTATGCCATCGGGCACGTCTCGGGCTGCCACCTGAATCCCGCGGTGTCCGTGGGCCTCTGGGCCGGAGGTCGCTTCCCTGGGTCCCAGCTCGCCCCCTACGTCGTGGCGCAGGTGGCCGGGGCGGTGGCGGCGGCCGGAGTCCTCTACGTCGTCGCCAGCGGTGCGCCGGGGTTCGACGTGTCGAAGGGCTTCGCCTCGAACGGCTACGGAGCGCACTCGCCGGGAGGCTACACGCTGCTGGCGGCGCTGGTGACCGAGGTGGTGATGACCATGTTCTTCCTGCTGGTGATCCTCGGGGCCACGGACAAGCGGGCACCGGCTGGCTTCGCCCCCATCGCCATCGGCCTCGCCCTCACGCTCATCCACCTCATCAGCATCCCGGTGACCAACACCTCCGTCAACCCGGCGCGCAGCACCGGCGTTGCCCTCTTCGTCGGCGGCTGGGCGGTGGGCCAGCTGTGGCTCTTCTGGATTGCCCCGATCGTCGGCGGCCTGCTGGGAGCGGCTGCCTACCGGGCCATCGCCGGCGCGGAAGGCTGACGGCCCACCGGGGTCCGCTCCGGGAGGAACCCGGCCGCGAGGGCGACGGGCGCGCTACCCGATCTCCACCCGGTTCCTCCCCGCCTGCTTGGCCCGGTAGAGGGCCGCGTCCGCGCGGGCCAGGACGCCGTCGGGATCCGGGTCGCCCGGGTCGAGCTCGGCGATGCCGATGCTGACCGTCACCGCGATCGCTCCCCGGCCGGTCTGCGCCGGGGCGTCCGCCACCGCGTGCCGGAAGCGCTCGGCGAGCAGCCGCGCCCCCGCGCCGTCCGTCCCGGGCAGGAGGATGGCGAACTCCTCCCCGCCCAGGCGCCCGAAGAGGTCGATGCGGCGCAGCGAGCGGCGGGAGAGGTCGGCGAGGTGCTGGAGCACGGCGTCGCCCGCGGCGTGGCCGTGGGTGTCGTTGACGCTCTTGAAGTGGTCCACGTCCAGCATGAGCAGCGCGGCCCGATCGCCGAAGCGCCTGGCGCGATCCAGCTCCATCCCCAGCAACTCGAGGAAGCGCCGCCGGTTCGCCACTCCGGTGAGCGGATCGGTGGTGGCGAGGCGCGCGACCTCCTCCTCGGCGGCCTTCCTCGCCGTGATGTCGTCCTTGACGGCCAGGTAGTGGGAGATGCGGCCCCTGGCGTCGGCGACGGGCGAGATGCTGGCCTCCTCCCAGTAACTCTCCCCGCTCTTCTTCCGGTTGCGCAGCTCGCCGCGCCAGGCGCGCCCGGCCGCCAGAGCCGCCCAGAGGTCGCGGTAGACCTCGCGCGGGGTCTCGCCGGACTTCAGGATGCGCGGGTTCTCGCCGAGCACCTCCGCGGAGGAGTAGCCGGTGGTCCGGGTGAAGGCGGCGTTGACGAAGGTGATCCGGCCGGCAGTGTCGGTCACCATGATGGAGGAGCTGCTCTGCTCGATCGCCGCCGTGAGCAGGCGCTGCGACGCCGCCAGCTCCTCACGCCGGGTGACGTCCTGCCCGATGGCGAGCACGCCGGTGACCCGCCCCGCGGCGTCCCTGAGGCTGCGGCTCGACCACTCCACCAGGATCTCCCGGCCGTCCCGGGCCACCACGGCGCGAACGCCGGGCGCCACCTGGGCGCCGGCGACCACCTCGCGGATGAGCTCCTGCACCTCGGCCCGCTCGCGCTCCGGGACGAAGGTCGCGAGCCAGGCCGCTCCCTTCACCTCCTCCAGCCGGCGGCCGGAGAGCTCCTCGAAGAAGCGGTTGAAGCGGACCACCCGCCCCTCGGTGTCGAGGACCAGCACGACGGCCTGGGCCGTGTCGATGAGGCTCTCCGCGAAGTCGCGCTCGCGGCGCGCGGCCTCCTCCAAGCGCCCTTCCTCCAGCCCGAGGCGGATGGCGGTGTCGAGGGTCTCGTGCAGGTAGCGGGCGCTGGCCAGCACGGCGGCCAGGAAGATGAAGCCCATGGCGCCGAACGACCAGTGCAGCGGCGACCGGGCCTGCAGCAGGACCACGGTGGACATCGGGACGCCGACGAGCAGCGCGAACGCCCGGAAGGCCGCCGGCACCGGCGCCAGCAGCGGGACGGCCCCGGCCACCATCCCGGAGAGCACCAGCCCCGAGAACAGGCGCGCGCCGTCGGGCGCGTTCCACATGAAGAGGACGCCGCCCGTCCCCCAGGTGACGGCGCTGAGCGCCGTGACGCGGACGTAGCTCCGCCGCCAGGCCGCGGCGGCGACCGCGTCCGGGCGGGCCGCCCGGAAGCGGCGCGCCAGCACCCAGCGCGCCGCGGCGATGGCGACGGCCAGGGACCACCAGGCGAGCGCCGCGCTCGGCGAGGCGTGCAGGGAGGCGTTGACCGCGGCGAGCAACGTCGCGTTGACCACGGTCACCGACTGGGCGATGCCCGCGCTCCGGTAGAGCAGGGCGGTCTTCTGCCGCTCCGCCTCCGCCTCGATCTCCGGGAAGGGGTCTGCCTGGTGGGCCATTCGCGCGTGCGTCCCGGGGCGAAGGGTACCCCAGAAACCCTCCGGAGCCGGAGCGGGGGGCGGGGCCGGGAAGAGGAGCGCTACTTCGACCGCTTCAGCCGGACCTCCCCGGCCACGGCGAAGTCCTTGCCCGGCTCGGCCAGCTCCAGGATGGCGAGGATCTCCTCGTCGCCGTCCCTGCCCAGCGTCAGCCGGATGCGGCCGCCGGGCAGGCTCTCGGGCGCGGTGGCCACGAAGACCAGCGCCTCGGGCCGCCCCGGGTCCGGCTGGTACTGATCCACCCGTCCACCCGCGGTGAACTGGCGCCAGGTGAGCTTCCCGGTGCCGTCTCGCGAGATGCGCCCCAGCTCCTCGTGCTGGCCGGGGCGGGCCACCGGACCGGCGAAGAGCAGCGGCGTGCCCCTCACCTCCAGGTACTGGGCGTCGCTGGCGAAGTCGAAACGCCAGCGCACGGCGGCGCCGCCCGGGCCGGTGCCGGTCCAGGTGCCCACCAGGTGGCGCACCGCCGCCCAGCCGTCGCGGCCGGCGGTGGCCGCGGCCGCCTGGGGCGCGGCGATGCCCTGCACCTGGGCGGCGATCACCGGGTCGAGCCGCTCCAGGATGGCGACCTCCAGCTCCTCGTCCCTGCCCTCGGTGAACTCGGAGGGGCTCATGTCCGCCTGCTGCAGCACCACGATGCGCAGCGAGCTGCCCCCGCCCGGCACGGCCAGCGCCTCGGCCCGCACGCGGGTGCGGCTGCGCAGCTCCACGTTGGTCTCCAGGATGCGGCTGCCGTCGGTGCGCACGCGGGTCTCGTGGCCGGGCGAGAAGAGCTTGCCCAGCGTGCCCTGGGTGGGCAGCCCCAGCACCGCCGGGTCCTCGCCCACCAGCGGGTAGCCGCGCTCGTGGAGGAAGCGGAGCAGCTCTGGCCAGATCTCGGCGGGGGTGCGCGAGAGCCGGGCCTGGTCGAGGTTGCGGCGCAGCTCGGCGCGCCGCAGGCCGGCGGCGGTGCTGCAGGAGAGGGCCAGGAGGGGGAAGAGGAGGAGGAGGGCGCGGGCGGTCCGGTGCATGGGGGCCTCGTGGCGGTTCCCATACCACGGCGCCGGGCCGAGGCCACGGCGGTGGTGCACGCCCGTCGAGGGGCGTCAGCCGAACAGGGCCCTTACCACCAGCACCGAGGCGGCGAAGCCGGCGGCGTCGGCCAGCAGGCCGGCGGGCAGCGCCTGCCGGTAGCGCGAGATCCCCACCGAGCCCATGTAGACCGCCAGCACGTAGAAGGTGGTCTCGGTGGAGCCGGCCATCACCGAGACCAGCCGGCCGGCGTGGCTGTCGGGCCCCTCGGCGCGCAGCACGTCGCCCACCACGCCCAGCGCCGCGCCGCCGGAGAGCGGCCGCACCAGCACCATGGGCAGCGCGCTCGCCGGGATGCCGAGCGCCTCGGCCGCCGGGCCCACCAGCCGGGCGATCCCGTCGAGGGCGCCCGAGGCCCGCAGCATGCCCAGCGCCACCAGCACCGCCACCAGGGCCGGGATGATGCGCACCGCCACCTGGAAGCCCTCCTTGGCGCCCTCCAGGAAGGCCGGGTACACCTTCACCCCGCGCGCGATGGCGTAGAGCGGGATCCCGGCCAGGAGCAGCGGCACCGCCCAGCGCGAGACGGTCTCGAGGGCGGCGGTGATCACCCGGCCTCCGTACCGGGCGCCGGGGAGGGAGGCACCGGGTACAGCCGCCGCAGCAGCCGCGCAGCCAGGAGCGCCACCGCGGTGGCACAGGCCGAGGCCACCAGCGTGGCCCCGAGGATGTCGGCCGGCTGGCGGGCGCCGGCCGAGGCCCGCAGGGCGATGACCGTGGCCGGGACGATCTGGACCGAGGCGCTGTTGAGGGCGCAGAAGAGGGCCTGGGCGTCGGTGGCGGTGCCCTTGTGCGGGTTGAGCTCCTCCAGCGCCGCCATGGCCTTGAGCCCGAAGGGCGTGGCCGCGTTCCCCAGGCCCAGCACGTTGGCGGCCACGTTCATGACGATGGCGCCGTGGGCCGGGTGGTCCGCCGGCACGTCGCGGAAGAGGCGCGCCAGCACCGGTCGCGCGGCCCGCCCCACCATCGCCACCAGCCCCGCCTCCTCGGCGATGCGCATCAGCCCCAGCCAGAGCGACATCACGCCGACGAGCCCGAGCGCCAGGGTCACGCCGCGGCCGGCCGACTCCACCGCCGCGGCGGTGAGCGCGTCCATCCGGCCGGTGGCAGCGGCGAAGGCCACCGAGACGGCCACCAGCAGCACCCACACGAGGCTCATGGCGAGCGATTCTCCTCGCCCTTCCCGGGCCTGGCGAGTTTTCGGGGCGGAGGGAGCATGGGCGAGGGCTCGCACGGCGCGTCCGATCGCGCTAAGCATCGCCGGTCCCCCGCAACGGAGGAACCATGACCGCCGCCCTCGCGCTCGCCCTGCTCCTCGCCCAGCCGGCGCTCACGCCCGCCGAGGCAGCGGCCCAGGCGGCCGTCACCGAGGCCTCGCTGCGCGCCGACACCCGCTTCCTGGCGAGCGACCTCCTGGAGGGGCGCGGCCCCGGCACCCGCGGCGACCGGCTGGCGCAGGAGTTCCTGGCCACCCAGCTCGCCGGCATGGGGCTCGAGCCGGCCGCCCCCGGCGGCGGCTTCCTCCAGAAGGTGCCGCTGGTGGCCATCGAGGCGCGGCCGCCGGCGCGCTTCACCTTCCGCTCCGGGAAGCGGCGGCTCGACCTGCGCGGCTGGGACGACGTGGTGGCGGTGCCCGGCGTGCAGGCGAGCGTGGCCGAGGTGAAGGACGCCGAGCTGGTCTTCGCCGGCTACGGCATCACCGCGCCCGAATACGGCTGGGACGACTTCAAGATCGACGTCCGCGGCAAGGTGCTGCTGGTGATGAACAGCGACCCCGAGGACGACCCGGCGCTCTTCGAGGGGAAGCGGCGCACCTACCGCGGCCGCTGGAGCTACAAGTACGAGGAGGCGGCGCGCCACGGCGCCGCCGGCGTGGTCATCATCCACACCACCCCCTCGGCCGCCTACCCGTGGAAGGTGGTGCAGACCTCCTGGACCAAGGACTCCTTCGAGCTGCCGGCCGCAGGCGAGCCCCGGGTGCAGCTCCGCGCCTGGGCCACCGAGGAGGCCTCGCGCCGCCTCGCCGCCCTCGGCGGCCACGACCTCGACGCGCTGCGGGCCGCGGCCCAGCGGCGGGACTTCCGGCCGGTGCCGCTGGGGGTCCGGCTCTCGGCCCGCATCGAGAGCACGCTGCGCACCACCGAGAGCGCCAACGTGCTGGCCCGGCTCCCGGGGCGCGACCCGGCCCTGGCGCAGGAGGTGGTGGTGCACACCGCCCACCACGACCACCTGGGCATGCGCCGCGGCGCCCGGCCCGGCGAGGACGCCGTCTACAACGGCGCCCTCGACAACGCCACCGGCTGCGCCGCGGTGCTGGCCATGGCCCGCGCCTACCGGGCGCTGCCCGAGCCGCCGCGCCGCTCGGTGATCTTCGCGCTGGTGGCCGGCGAGGAGCAGGGGCTGCTGGGCTCGGAGTGGCTGGCCGCCCACCCGCCGGTGCCGGTGAGCCGCATCGCCGCGGTGCTCAACGTCGACGGCCTCCTGCCCTTCGGCCGGGTGCGCGACCTGGTGGTGGGCGGGCTGGGCAAGTCCTCGCTCGACGCGATGGTGGCCGAGGTGGCGCGCGTCCAGGGGCGCACCATGGTGGGCGACCTCTTCCCCGACCGCGGCAGCTACTACCGCTCCGACCAGTTCAGCTTCGCCAAGCAGGGCGTGCCGGCCATCGACCTGCGCGGCGGCATCGACTTCGTGGGCAGGCCCGAGGGCTGGGGCCGCAAGGTGGGCGACGAGTGGCTGGCGCACCACTACCACCAGACGAGCGACGAGTACGACGACGACTGGGACTTCTCGGGCATCGCCGAGGACGCCCGGGCCGTCTTCCTGGTGGGCCGCCGCGTGGCCGAGGCCGAGGAGATGCCGCGCTGGAATCCCGGCGACGAGTTCGAGGCCGCCCGCCAGCGCTCGCTGCAGGGCGCCGGAACGGGGAGCCGCTAGCCTAGCCCAGCGCCTCGCGCAGGCGGGCCGAGAGGTCGCTGCCGGTGAAGGGCTTCTGCAGGAAGCAGACGCGGCCGGAGCCCGGGCCCGGCGGCAGCACCCCGTCGGCGGCGTGGCCCGACATGAAGACGGTGGGGAGGCCGGGCCGGAGCAGCTCGACGCGCTCGCGGAGCTCGGGTCCCCGCATGCCGGGCATGACCACGTCGCTGAGCAGGAGGTCGATGCGCCGCGACGGCTCGCGGCACAGGGCCAGCGCCTCCTCCGGCGTGCTCGCCGCCAGCACCTCGTAGCCCAGCACCGCCAGCATCCGCGTCGCCGTCTGGCGCACCGCCGGGTCGTCCTCCACCAGCAGCACCGTGCCGGTGCCAGGCCGGGCCCGCGCGCCCTCCTCCGCGGGTGGCTCCACCGGCCCCGCCGAGCGCGGCAGGTGGACGTGGAAGGCCGAGCCGCGGTCCGGGGCGCTCTCGACGTCGAGGAAGCCGCCGGCCTGGGAGACGATGCCGTACACCGTCGCCAGCCCGAGGCCGGTGCCGCGCCCCTCGCCCTTGGTGGTGAAGAAGGGCTCGAAGACGTGGGCCAGCGTCTCGGCGTCCATGCCGGCGCCGTCGTCGATCACCGAGATGCGCACGTACTCGCCCGCCTGCCTGTCGGGCCGCAGGGCCGGCCCGGGCTCGACCACCACGTTGCCGGTCTCGATGCGGAGGTTGCCGCCGCGGGGCATGGCGTCGCGGGCGTTGACCACCAGGTTCATGAGCACCTGGTCGAGCTGCGACGGATCCACCACCACCGGCCAGGTGTCGGCGGGCACGGCGAAGGTGAGCCGCACGTCGCTGCCGATGAGCCGCACCAGGGTGCTGCGGGAGCCGGCCAGGTGCTCGGCGGGCGAGAGCCGGCGCGGCGCCACCACCTGCCTGCGCGAGAAGGCCAGGAGCTGCCGGGTGATGTCGCGGCTCCGGGTGCCTGCGGCGGCGATCTGCGCGAGCGCCGCCTGGCCCGGGTGGCCCGGCGGCAGCTCGGCGCGCAGGAGCTCGGCCTCGCCCAGCACCACCGAGAGCATGTTGTTGATGTCGTGGGCCACGCCGCCCGCCAGCCGCCCGACGAGCTCCATCTTCTGCGCCTGGAGCAGCTGGGCCTGGAGCCCCCGGGCCTCGGCCTCGGCCGCCTTGCGCGCCGTGATGTCGTGGACCGTGGCCAGCACCCGCAGGGTGCCGCCGATGGTGGCCGCGGAGAGCCGGACCTCCGACCAGAAGGGCTCGCCCCCCTTGCGCCGCGAGCGCCACTCGACGAGCTGCGCCTCCCCGGCGGCCGCCCGGCGGATGTTGGCGAGCGCCTCCTCCTGCCCGAAGCCCGGCTCGCCGGTGGAGAGCGACTCCACCGTGCCCTGCAGCAGCGCCTCGCGGGTGTGGCCGAAGAGCCGCTCCACGCCGCGGTTGACGTCGAGGATCCGGCCGGTGACGGCGTCGTGCACGAAGATGGCGTCCACCGTGCCGTCGAGCACGTCGCGGTAGCCGCGCTCGCTCTGGGCCAGCGCCTGCTCGCGGGCCTGGAGCTCGGCCGCCATGCGGTCGAAGGAGGTGGCCAGGCGCCCCAGCTCGCCGCCCTGCACCTGCTCGCCGACGCGAGAGGCGAGATCGCCCGCGGCCATGCGGGCCGAGGCCGCCTCCAGCAGCGCCAGCCGGTCCACGATCCAGCGCTTCCCGGCCCACACCACCAGCGAGAGGGCCAGCGCCAGGAGGGCGGCCCATAGCGCCAGGTTGCGGACGAGCTCCCGGTTGGCGTCGGCCAGCACCGCCGCCACCGGGATGCCGACGCGCACGTACAGGTAGGGCACCTCCTCGCCCGGGAGGCGCAGCTTCCGCCACGCGACCACCCGCTCGTCGCCCACCATCGTCATGCCGATGCTGGTGCCGCTGTCCGGCCCGGCCACCATGCCCGTGAAGGTCCGGGGCGTGAAGGGCCGGCCCACCCAGCGGTCGGCGTCGGCGGAGCGGGCCACGATGGTGCCCCGGTGGTCCACCAGCAGGTAGCTCGACTGCGCCGGCAGCGGGGTCCGCTCCAGGATGGAGCGGTAGGCGTCGAGCGCCAGCGCCACCGCCAGCACCCCGGCCACCCCACCGTCGGCGTCGTGGTACGGGGCGGCGAAGTGGATGGTGGGCCGGCCGGTGGCGCGGCTCACCGCGTACTCGCCGGCGGCGAAGCGCCCGCCCGCCAGCGCCCTGCGGAACCAGCGGGTCTCGCCCACCGGCTGCCCCTCGATGCCCGCTGCCTGTGCCCAGACGAGGCCGCCGCGGTCGGCCACCAGGACGTCGAGGAAGGCGCGGTTGAGGCGGACCAGCTCGGCCAGCATGAGCCGGATCGAGGGGTCGCCGGCGCGGATGCCGTCCACCTGGGCCAGCACCAGCGTGAGCTGCTGCGCCGCGGCCGCCACCGTCTCGTGCTCGGCGGCCAGCGTGTCGGCGAGCCGCTGGGCCTGGACCCGGGCGCGGGCCAGCGCCTCCTGGCGCAGGCGCAGGCTGGAGCCCAGCAGGATGCCCAGCGTGGGCAGGGCCACCAGCGCCGCCAGGAGGAGGAGCTGTGTCCGGGTGCCGAGCGTCGCCAGTCGCCGCATGCGGGAGCCCCTCGGGGCAGGCCGGATCATATGCCGGGTTGCCGGAAAGCCCCTCCGGAGAGTGCCGAGGAGCGAGCCTCTCCCCACGATGGGTGCGCCTCCGCGCGCGGCGCTGCCGGATCCGCAGGGCCGCCGCGCCCCGGAGAGGCCGCCGCCGGGCCGGCGCCTTGACAGCCGCGGCCGCGATCGGCAACCGTTCCATTGTGGACATCGATATCCATTATTGCCGGAGTGGAGGAGGCTGATGTTCGGCGCCTCGGCCACCCACGCGCTGCGCGCCATCGCCTTCCTCGCCGGCCGGCCCCGCGAGCAGGCGGTGCTGGGCCGCGACATGGCGCGCAAGATCCGCATCCCCTCCCACTACCTCTCCAAGGTGCTGGCCACCCTGGCGCGCGCCGGCGTGCTCACCGCCAGCCGCGGCGCCAGGGGCGGCTACCGCCTGGCGCGCCCGGCCTCGCGCATCAGGCTCATCGAGGTGGTCGGGCCCTTCGAGGGAGCGCGCGCCCGGCCCGGCTGCCTCCTGCGGCCCGGCAAGGCCTGCCGCAGCTCGGGCGCCTGCTCGGCCCACCAGGCCTGGCGAAAGGTCAAGGAGCCCTACCTGGACTTCCTGGAGCGGACGACGGTGGAGGACATCCAGGGCGGGTCCTAGCGCAGGCGCGAGCGCGGCGCGGCACGGCGGGAGAGTGCATGGCGGAAGCAGGGACACTGCGAGTGGAGGTGCCCGGGCCCCAGCACCACCGGGGGCTGGTGTCCTGCCAGGTGGCCTGCCCGGTCCACACCGACGCCCGCGGCTACGTGCGGGCCATCGCCGCCGGTGACGACGAGGCTGCCTACCTCATCGCCCGCGGCCCCAACCCCTTCGCCTCCATCTGCGGCCGCATCTGCGCCGCCCCCTGTGAGGCCGCCTGCCGCCGCGGCAAGATCCCCCGCACCGGCGAGGATGGCTCCTGGATCGGCGCCGACCAGCCCATCTCCATCCGGGCGCTGAAGCGCTTCGCCTGCGAGCGGCACGGCGTCGAGGCCCGCGAGCCGGCCGAGGCCCTGGCGGCGGTCCGGGCCCACCTCCCCGAGGTGGGCGCCGACGCCGACGAGATGGCGGCCCTGCTCCGCGGCTTCACCGCCGGGGTGCAGCGGGCCGCGGGCGAGCGCATCGCCGTCGTCGGCGCCGGCTGCGCCGGGTTGGCCTGCGCCCACGACCTGGCGCTGCTCGGCTTCCGTCCGGTGGTCTTCGAGAGCGAGCCGGTGCCGGCCGGCATGCTGGCGCTGGGCATCCCCGCCTACCGGCTGCCGCGCGAGCTCATCCGCCGCGAGGTGGCGGTCATCGAGGCGCTGGGGGTGGAGATCCGCTGCAGCACCGCGGTGGGCAAGGACGTCTCCTTCGCCGAGCTGCGCCGCGACTTCCGGGCGGTGGTGGTGGCCGTGGGCGCCAAGCGGCCCCGGAGCCTGGGGCTGCCCGGCGAGCAGGGACCGGGGGTGTACGGCGGCGTCGACTTCCTGCGGGCCGTGTCGCTGGGCCAGCAGGTGCCGCTGGGGCGCGAGGTGGTCGTCATCGGCGGCGGCAACGTGGCCTACGACGTGGCCCGCACCGTGCTCCGGCAGATGGCCTACGACGCCGCGCGCACCGCGGCGCGCCAGCCGGGCGAGCGGCGGGTCCGGCTGGTGTCGCTGGAGACGCTGGAGGAGATGCCGGCGGACACCGTCGAGATCCGGGAGGGGGACGAGGAGGGGGTGGAGCGGCTGGGCGGGCTCGGGCCCGTGGCCATCGAGCGCGACGCCGGCGGCGCGGTCCGCGCCCTGCGGGTGAAGCGCTGCCTGCGGGTGTACGACCCGGCCCGCCGCTTCGCCCCCGTCTTCGACGAGGCCGACCAGCGAGAGCTGCCCTGCGACACGGTGCTGGTGGCGGCGGGGCAGGCCACCGACCTCTCCTTCCTGGCCCAGGGCGGCGAGGACGTGGTGCAGCACCGGCCCGGCTGGCCGCAGGTGGACCCGGCCACGCTGGCCTCCACCGCCCCCGGCGTCTTCGTGGCCGGCGACCTGGCCCACGGCACGCGGCTGGTCATCGACGCGGTGGCCTCGGGCAAGCGGGCCGCCCGATCGGTCTACGAGCACGTCACCGGCCGGCGCCTCGCCCCCGGGATGCTGGGGGCCCACCAGACCCTGGAGCGCTACCGGCGCGAGCAGGGCTACGAGCGCATCCGGCGCGTGCCGGTGCCGGTGCTGGAGCCGGAGGAGCGGCTCCACCACCCCGAGCGGCTGGTGGAGCGCGGGTACGGCGAGGGCGAGGCGCGGCGCGAGGCCTCGCGCTGCCTCGACTGCGGCGTCACCCCGGTGTTCGACGGCACGCGCTGCGTGCTCTGCGGCGGCTGCGCCGACGTCTGCCCCACGCTGTGCCTCAAGCTCGTGCCCCTCTCCGACCTGGCGCCCGCGCCCGAGCTGGACGCCGCCCTGGAGGCCGCCGGCCTCGACCGCGGGGCCCACTCGGCCATCCTCAAGGACGAGGACCGCTGCATCCGCTGCGCGCTCTGCGAGATGCGCTGCCCGGTGGACGCCATCACCATGGAGCGGATCACCTTCACCGCCACCTGGAGCCCGTCATGAGCAAGGCCGCCCCGGCCGAGGCCGTGGAACGCTCGCGCCTCGACCCCGAGCCCATCCCGCGCCGCGACTTCCTGGGCCTGGCCGCCACCTGGTCGGCCCTGGCCACCCTGGCCTTCGCCGCCCTGGGGATGCTGAGGCTGCCCAAGGCGGCGGTGCTGCCCTCGCCCTCCAAGAAGTTCCGGGTGTCGCTGCCCGAGTCGCTGGCGCCCGGCGAGCCCTTCCTGGCGCCGGGGCGGCCGGTGGTGCTGGTGCGCGACGGCCTGGGCGTCTACGCCGTCTCCCGGGTCTGCACCCACCTCGGCTGCATCGTCCAGCCCTCGCCCGCGGGCTTCGACTGCCCCTGCCACGGCTCGCGCTTCGCCCCCGACGGCGCGGTGCTGAAGGGCCCGGCCCCCAAGCCGCTCCAGTGGCTGGCGGTCTCCTCCCTGGGCGCCGGCAGCTACGTGGTGGACGAGGGCGCCGCCGTCCCGCCGGGCACCAGGGTGAAGGCGTGACCGCGCCCGCGCCGGCGCTGCGCCGCTTCGGCGACAACCTGCGGGCCGCACCCCGCCGGCTGCGCGACTCGCTCTTCCGCAGCGGCAGGCCGGTGAGCGATCGCACCCGCGCGAGCTTCGTCTTCGGCAACGTCTTCCTGCACCTGCACCCGGCCCGCGTGCACCGCTGGAGCCTGCGCCCCACCTTCACCCTGGGGCTCGGGGTGATGACCCTCTCGACCTTCCTGGTGGCGCTGGTCACCGGGATCCTGCTGATGGTGTACTACAAGCCCTCGACGGCGCTGGCCTACGACAGCATCAAGGACCTGCACTTCGTCGTCCCCACCGGCCGCTTCATCCGCAACATCCACCGCTGGGCCGCCAACCTCATGGTGGTGGGCGTGCTCCTGCACATGGCCCGCGCCTTCTACACCGGCGCCTACCGGGCCCCGCGGGAGCTGAACTGGGTGGTGGGCATGCTGCTGCTGGCCATCACCCTGGGGCTCAGCTTCACCGGCTACCTCCTGCCCTGGGACCAGCTCGCCTACTGGGCGGTGACCATCGGCGCCAACATCGCCCAGTCGCCGCGCGAGGTGACCGACGCGCTGGGCATCACCGCCTGGCTCGACGCCGGCGGGCTGCAGAAGGAGCTCCTGCTCGGCTCCGACACCGTGGGGGAGGAGGCGCTCATCCGCTTCTACCTGCTCCACGTCATGGTGCTGCCGCTGGCGCTCTGCACCCTGCTGGCGGTCCACTTCTGGCGGGTGCGAAAGGACGGCGGCCTGGTGCGGCCGGCCGACGCCGAGGCCCGGCTCGGCCCGGCGCCCCAGGGCACCTGGCCGGTGTTCACCGAGGCGCCGCAGAAGACCTACTCGCTGGCGGCGCTGGTGAAGGGGAAGACGGCGGCGGTGGGGCGCGGCCCCGAGGGCACCGTGCCCGCCATGCCCCACCTGCTGCTGGCCGAGTCGGCGGCGCTGATGCTCTCGGTGCTGCTGTGCGTGCTCCTCTCGGTGCTGGCCGACGCGCCGCTCAAGGAGCTCGCCAACCCGGCCGTGCCCGAGAACCCGGCCAAGGCCCCCTGGTACTTCCTCGGGCTGCAGGAGCTGGTGGCCCACTCGGCCTTCATGGGCGGCATCGGCATCCCCACCGTGGTGCTGGTGGGGCTGGGGCTCATCCCCTTCCTGGACCGCGAGAGCGAGGGCACCGGGCTCTGGTTCGGCGGGCCGGGTGGCGGGCGCCTGGTGGCCCTCTCGGCCGTCTACGGTCTCCTGGCGGTGGTGGGCATCGAGGCCTTCGCCATCCACTACGGGTGGATCCGGGAGTGGTGGCCCAAGGCCCCCCAGCTCCTCATCACGCTGGTCAACCCCGGCACGGTGCTCACCGCCGCCTACGCCGCCTGGTCGGTGTGGCTGGTGCGCCGCCACGACTCGACCCGGGCCGGGGCCCTCGGCCTCTTCACCTGCTTCGCGGTGGGCTTCCTGGTGCTCACCGTCATCGGCGTCCACTTCCGCGGCCCGAACTGGGACTTCTACTGGTGGCCCAGCCAGTGGCCCGGCCACTAGGAGCGCCTTCGCCATGCGCTTCTACAAGCACCTGCTCCTCTGGTCGTCCCTGGGCACGCTCCTGGTGCTGGGCTGGGCGGCGGTGGCCGAGAACTTCCTCGCCGAGTGGCGCCGGGTGCAGCGCGCCGCCCGGTCCCGGCTCCCGCCCGCCGAGGCCGAGGGCTTCGGCGTCGAGCTCCGCCAGGTGGTGCTGCCGGAGCTGGCGGTGGCCGACCGCTGCGTCAGCTGCCACCTGGGCATGGCGCCCGGCGAGAGGGGGCTGCCCGGCGACAAGGCGCTCGCGCCCCACCCGCCGGTGGTCCACGACCCGGCCGCCTTCGGCTGCACCACCTGCCACGGCGGGCAGGGGCGGGCCACCACGGCCGCCGACGCCCACGGCCAGGTGGAGCACTGGCCGGAGCCCATGCTGCCGCGCCGCTACTTCTACGCCGCCTGCGGCACCTGCCACACCCACCTCGCGGTCCCCAGCGCCGCCCTCCTGGCGCGCGGGCGCGACGCCTTCGAGCGGCACGACTGCCTGTCCTGCCACCGGCTCGACGGGCGCGGCGGCACCCTGCGCCCCGGCGGCCAGGGCGGGCTCGAGGGGCCGGACCTGTCGCGCGCCGGCGCCCGCGGCTGGCGCGCCGACTGGCACGCCCACCACCTGCGCGAGCGGGACGAGGCCCCCGCCGGCCCGTGGCGCAGCGCCTTCGCCGGCGTGCCCGAGGAGGAGCGCGCCGCGCTCGACGTCTACCTGGCCTCGCGGGTCGGCGCCCCGGGCCTCACCGAGGCCAAGGCCCTCTTCCACTCGCTGGGCTGCCGCGGCTGCCACGCCGTGGGCGGGGTGGGCGGCGCCGACGGCCCCGACCTCACCCGCGTGGGCCAGCGCGACCCCGGCCAGCGGGCCTGGGGCGGCGTCCGCGGCGAGCGCACCCTGGCCAGCTGGTTCCAGGAGCACTTCCGGGCGCCGGCCCGGGTCACGCCCGGCTCGCTGATGCCGGAGCTGGGGCTCTCCGAGCCGCAGATCGACCAGCTCACGCTCTACCTGCTCTCCCTGCGCCGCTCCTCGCTCTCCAACAGCTTCCACCCGCGCGACCGGGTGCGGGCCGAGAAGCTGGGCGAGAGGGAGTTCGCCACCGACGGCGCCACCCTCTACGGCACCTTCTGCGCTGCCTGCCACGGCCAGGGAGGGGAGGGGATGCGCTACCCGGGGATGGCGCCCTTCCCGGCCATCGGCAACCCCGACTTCCTGGCCATCGCCTCCGACGACTTCATCGCCGAGACGGTGCGCTCGGGCCGGCCCGGGCGCCGCATGCCGGCCTGGGGCGAGGCCGAGGGCGGGCTGCGCCCGGCCGAGATCGCCACCCTGGTGCGCTACCTGCGCAGCCTGGGCCCGGCCTACCAGCCCGACCCGCGCCCGGCCCGCTGGGCGCGCGGCGACGCGGCGCGGGGCGAGCGGCTCTACGCCTCGGCCTGCGCCGGCTGCCACGGCGCCCGGGGGCAGGGCGGCGAGGGGCCCATGCTCGCCAACCCGGTGCTGCTCCGCTCCGCCAGCGACCGCTACCTCGCCGAGACCATCCGCGCCGGGCGCCGCGGCACCGCCATGCTCGGCTTCGAGCGGCCCACGCCGGCGCGCCGGGCGCTCGCCCCCTCCGAGATCGAGGACGTCGTCACCTTCCTGCGCAGCTTCGAGCCGAAGGACCGGGAGAAGAGGCCATGAGCGACTTCACCAGGCGCGAATTCCTCGAGGCGCTGCGGGCCGCCGGTTTCGGCGCCCTGGCGGCCTCGGCCACCCGGGCCTTCGGCCTCGAGGCGGTGGAGAACCCGCTGGCCCGCTACCCGGACCGCGGCTGGGAGAGCACCTACCGCGACCTGTGGAAGTACGACTCCACCTTCACCTTCCTCTGCGCCCCCAACGACACCCACAACTGCATCCTCAACGCCTACGTGCGCTCCGGCTCGGTGCTGCGCATCGGCCCGACGATGAGGTACGGCGAGGCCACCGACCTCTACGGCACCAGGTCCTCGGCCCGCTGGGACCCGCGCGTCTGCCAGAAGGGGCTGGCGCTGACCCGCCGCTTCTACGGCGACCGCCGGGTGCGGCACCCCATGGTGCGCAAGGGATTCCAGGCCTGGGTGCAGAAGGGCTTCCCCCGCGGCGCCGACGGGCGCCCGCCGGTGGAGTACTTCAACCGCGGGCGCGACGAGTGGGTGCGGGTCACGCACCAGGAGGCGGCCAGCCTGGTGGCCGCGTCGCTGGTGAACATCGCCACCACCTACTCGGGCGAGGAGGGGAAGCGGAGGCTCCTGGAGCAGCACTACGAGCCCGAGATGGTCGAGGCCATGAAGGGGGCCGGCACCCAGGTGATGAAGTTCCGCGGGGGCATGCCGCTCCTCGGCATCACCCGCGTCTTCGGCCTCTACCGGCTCGCCAACGCCATGGCGCTCCTCGACGCCAAGCTCCGCAACCTCGGGCCCGACCAGGCCATCGGCGGCCGCGGCTTCGACAACTATTCCTGGCACACCGACCTGCCGCCCGGCCACCCCATGGTCACCGGCCAGCAGACGGTGGAGTTCGACCTGCACGCCGTCGAGCACGCCCGGACGGTGGTCGTCTGGGGCATGAACTGGATCGCCACCAAGATGCCCGACGCCCACTGGCTCACCGAGGCGCGGATGAAGGGCACGCGGGTGGTGGTCATCGCCTGCGAGTACTCGGCCACCGCCACCAAGGCCGACGACGTGGTGGTGTGCCGGCCGGGCGTGACCCCGGCGCTGGCGCTGGGGATGGCGGCGGTGGTGGTGAAGGAGAAGCTCTTCGACGCCGACTACGTGCGCCGCTTCACCGACCTGCCGCTCCTGGTGCGGGCCGACAACCTGAAGCTGCTGAAGGCCGAGGAGGTCTTCGGCGGCGCCCCGGCCCGGCTCGGCAACCAGACCCAGGTGCCGAAGGCGGGAGAGTCCGTCCCCGCGCCCGGCTTCCAGCGCGACATGGTCATCCCCGAGAAGCTCCGCAACGACTGGGGCGACTACGTCTGGTGGGACCAGAAGGGCAAGGCCCCGCGGGCCATCAGCCGCGACGAGGTGGGGGCCCGGAGCCGCGTGCAGGAGCCGCTGCTGGAGGGCGCGGTGGAGGTGACGCTGCGGGACGGCAGCAAGGTCTCCTGCCGCCCGGTCTTCGACGTCATCCGCGAGTACCTGGCCCACTTCGACCCCAGGACCACCGAGGAGATCACCTGGACGCCGGCGGCGGCGGTGGAGTCGCTGGCGCGCGACATCGCCAGGCAGCCCGGGACCACGCTCTTCGCGGTGGGCATGGGGCCCAACCAGTTCTTCAACAACGACAACAAGGACCGGGCCCTGTTCCTGCTGGCGGCGCTCACCGGCAACGTGGGCCGCATCGGCGGCAACGTCGGCAGCTACGCCGGCAACTACCGCACCGCCCTCTTCAACGGCGTGCCCCAGTACATCAACGAGAACCCCTTCGACCTGGAGCTCGACCCGAAGAAGCCCGCCCGCCCGAAGCAGTACTGGAGGGCCGAGTCGGCCCACTACTACAACCACGAGGACCACCCCCTGAAGATGGGGAAGACCATGGTGACGGGCAAGACGCACATGCCCACGCCCACCAAGTCGATGTGGTTCGCCAACGCCAACTCCATCCTCGGCAACGTCAAGTGGCACTACAACACCGTGGTCAACCAGCTCCCCAAGATGGAGATGATCGCGGTGCAGGAGTGGTGGTGGTCCACCTCCTGTGAATGGGCCGACGTGGTCTTCGCGGTGGACTCCTGGGCCGAGCTCAAGCACCCCGACATGTGCGCCTCGGTGACCAACCCGTTCCTGACAGTGTTCCCGGCCACGCCCCACCCGCGGCCCTTCGAGACCAGGGGCGACATCGAGGTGCTCTCGCTGGTGGCCCACGAGATGGCGAAGGCCACCGGCGACCGGCGCTTCGACGACCTCTTCCGTTTCGTCGACGAGGGCAAGACCGACGTCTACCTGCAGCGGGTGCTGGACCACTCCTCGCTGACCCGCGGCTACGACTTCGGCGACCTGCACCGGAAGGCCCGGAGCGGCGTGCCGGTGATGATGATGAACCGCACCTACCCCAAGGCGGTGGGCTGGGAGCAGGTGCACGAGTCGCGCCCCTGGTACACCAAGAGCGGAAGGCTCGAGTTCTACCGCGACGAGGGCGAGTTCATCGACGCCGGCGAGAACCTGCCGGTGCACCGCGAGCCCATCGACTCCACCTTCTACGAGCCCAACGTCATCGTCTCGGCGCCGCACCCCTTCCTGCGCCCCAAGGGGCCGGAGGCCTACGGGGTGGCCAGGGACGACCTCTCCAACGAGGTGCGCCAGGGGCGCAACGTGGTGAAGGCCTGGCCGGACCTCAAGCGCTCGCCCCACCCGCTCTTCAAGGACGGCTACCGCTGGATCTTCCACACGCCCAAGTACCGGCACGGCGCCCACACCATGCCGGTCGACTCGGACATGATCGCCATCCTCTTCGGGCCTTTCGGCGACATCCACCGGCACGACAAGCGCATGCCCTTCGTGACCGAGGGGTACGTGGACGTGAACCCGGAGGACGCCAGGGAGCTGGGGGTCGAGGACGGCGACTACGTCTGGGTGGACTCCGATCCCTCCGACCGCCCCTTCCGCGGCTACAAGCCCGGCGACAAGGATCACCAGTGGGCCCGGCTCATGTGCCGCGCCCGCTACTACCCGGGCACGCCGCGCGGCATCACCCGCATGTGGTTCAACATGTACGGGGGGACCCCGGGCTCCTACGAGGGCGCGCAGACCCGCGCCGACGGCCTGGCCAGGAACCCGCGCACCGGCTACCAGGCGATGTTCCGCTCCGGCTCGCACCAGTCGGCCACCCGCGGCTGGCTGAAGCCCACCTGGATGAC
Source organism: Deltaproteobacteria bacterium (assembly GCA_016214955.1). Classification (GTDB taxonomy): domain Bacteria; phylum Myxococcota; class Myxococcia; order Myxococcales; family Anaeromyxobacteraceae; genus JACRMN01. Next base: position 81,966 of record JACRMN010000015.1, on the reverse strand, counting down.
CGACTCGCTGGTGCGCAAGGCCCTCTTCGGCCAGGAGATCGGCAAGGGCTTCCTGCCCGACGTCCACTGCCCCACCGGCGCGCCGCGCGAGGCCATCGTGAAGATCAGCAAGGCCGAGCCCGGCGGCATGGGCGGCCAGGGGCTGTGGCGCCCGGCCGCCGAGGGGCTGCGCCCGCGCTACGAGAGCCCCGGCCTCAAGAGCTACCTGGCCGGCTCGTTCGTCACCTCGAAGAAGAAGGGAGCCTGACCATGTCGCTGGTGCGCAACTGGCAGATCGGCCGCTCGATGTCCTACTGGTACCCGGAGTCGCGGCCCCGGCGGCAGTTCGCGGCGGTCTTCGACGTCAACAAGTGCATCGCCTGCCAGACCTGCACGCTCGCCTGCAAGACCACCTGGACCAGCGGCAAGGGGCAGGAGTACATGCTCTGGAACAACGTCGAGTCGAAGCCCTACGGCTACTACCCGCTGGGCTGGGACGTGAAGCTCCTCGAGAAGCTCGGGCCCCAGCCCTGGGAGGGCAAGCAGTACAAGGGCCGGACCATCTTCGAGGCGGCCGAGGCCGGCGAGCGAGCGCTGGGCTGGCGCCCGGCGGAGATCGACTACGCCCACCCCAACGTGGGCGAGGACGACTGCGCCGGCCAGCAGATCGTCGACGGCGCCTGGTACCAGGTCCCGCACCTCTCCTGGTTCTTCTACCTGGCCCGCATCTGCAACCACTGCACCTACCCGGCCTGCCTGGCCTCCTGCCCGCGCGGCTCCATCTACAAGCGGCCCGAGGACGGCATCGTGCTGGTGGACCAGGGGCGTTGCCGCGGCTACCAGGAGTGCGTCAAGGCCTGCCCCTACAAGAAGGTCTTCTTCAACCCCATGACCGGCACCTCGGAGAAGTGCCTGGCCTGCTTCCCCAAGATCGAGCAGAACCTGGCGCCGCAGTGCTTCCTGAACTGCATCGGCAAGATCCGCTGCGCCGGCTTCGTGCACCTGCCGGAGAAGGCCGACCCCGAGAACCCCATCGACTACCTGGTGCACGTGCGCAAGGTGGCGCTGCCGCTCTTCCCGCAGCTGGGGCTCGAGCCCAACGTCTACTACGTGCCGCCGCTCCACGCCCCGCTGCCCTTCCTGGAGCAGATGTTCGGCCCGGGCGTGCACGAGGCGCTGGCCACCTACAGGAAGGCGGCCACCGACCCCGACCTGGCCGGCCTGCTGGCGCTCTTCGGCTCCACCGAGCAGATCGTCCACAGGTTCAAGCGGCGCGGCGAGACCATGTACGGCTACGACGACAGGGGGCACGAGGTGGTGAAGGTGCCGATCCGGGAGCCGGTGCAGGTGCTCACCTCCTTCGACCCGCGGCGCGGCGTGGCGCCGGCCAACGTGACCTGAGGGGAGGCGGCCATGGCCCCGACGCTCCGCAGCCTCGCTCCCCTCCTCGCCCTGGCGCTGGCCTGCAGCCAGGCCCCGCAGCGGCCGGTCTCGCCGGCCGAGGTGAGGGCGCTCCGGGTGGCGGCGCTCCCCGAGGGGCCCGACGACCCGGCCTGGCGCGCCGCGCCGGTCCACGCCGCGGCGCTCCTGCCGCAGGACGTGGTCGAGCCGCGCCTCCTCGCCCCCAGCACCGTCTCGCTGGAGGCCCAGTCCCTCACCGACGGCAAGCGGGTGGCCTTCCGCCTGGCATGGTCCTCCCCGGGCCACGCCGACACCGTCATCCCGGCCCGCTTCAGCGACGCCGTGGCGGTGCAGCTTCCGGCCCGCGCCGCGCCCGAGGCGCCCAACCCCATGATGGGCGAGGCCGGACTGCCGGTGGAGATCACCTACTGGCGCGCCGCCTGGCAGGCGATGGTCGACGGGCGGCCCGACACGCTCGCCGCCCTCTACCCCAACGCCAGGGTCGATCACTATCCGTTCGAGGCGGCCTCGCTGGCGGCCGGCTCCCCGGAGCAGGCGGCGATGGCCAGGCGCTTCGCGCCGGCCCGCGCCCTGGGCAACCCCATGGCCGGCCCGCGCCCGCGGCCGGTGCAGGACCTCCGGGCCACCGGCCCGGGCACGCTCTCGCCGTCGGAGCAGCAGGTGTCGAGCGGCGCCGGCAAGGCGACGCCCGGCGGCTGGGCGGTGGTCCTGGTGCGGCCGCTCCCGGCCGGCCTCGAGCCGGGGAAGCGCAGCCAGGTGGCCTTCGCGGTGTGGCAGGGGGGGCAGGGCGAGGTGGGCGCCCGCAAGATGCGCACCGGCTGGATCCCGCTGGCGCTGGAGGGCGGCAAGTGAGCGCCCCCGGCGCCGACCTGACGCCGGAGCTGGCGGCCGCGACCGAGTGGCGGCTGCTGGCGCTCCTGCTCTCGCGCCCGCGGCCGGGCTGGCGGGAGGAGCTGGCCGCGCTGGCCCCGGAGGCGCCCGACCGGCAGCTCCGCACCGCGGCCGGCGAGGCGGCCGAGGCCAGCGAGGGGGCCTATCACGCGCTGCTCGGCGCCGGCGGCCGGGCCTCGCCGCGCGCCGCCGCCCACGCCGGCTTCCAGGACCCGGGCCGCATCCTCGCCGACCTGGCGAGCCGCTACGCCGCCTTCGGCTTCGCGCCCAGGGCCGAGGAGCCCGCCGACCACCTGGCGGTGGAGTGCGACTTCGTCGCCTTCCTCTTCCTCAAGGAGGCCTACGCCCGCGCCGGCGGCCAGGCCGAGGCGGCCGAGGTGACGCGCGAGGCCCGGGCCCGCTTCCTGGTGGAGCACGTGGCCATCGCCGGCGCCCGGCTCGCGCGGAAGCTCCCCGAGGACGCGCCCTCCTACCTGGCCCGCGCCGCCGGCGCCCTGGCGGCGCGCCTGCCGGAGGCGCCGCCGTCCGCGCCCGCCTGCGAGCCGGGGCCGGAGTGCGACCCGCTGGGCGGCGGCTGCCCGGCGGTGGCGGGCCGCGAGTCCTAGGAGCCATTTCAACACGTGCGGCTTCGGCGGGGCCTGGCGCCTCGCTGGCGGCCGACGCCAGCGTCGGTGTCGAAGGGGCAGCGCCGCCCCGTGCTCGTGAACCGTTTGTGGCGCAGGCAGGGGGTCGGCACCGCCCTCCGGCGACGTTCCTGCCCCTGGTGAGGGCACAAACGTCGCCGGTCCGCGGTCCGATGGGGCGGCGCAGATCGAGGTCGGACCGCTGGCGCTTCGGCGCCAGGCCCCGCCTACGTCAGCCTCCTCAGCGCGATGAGCGCGCACGGGGGGGGGAGCCATAGGTGGCCCCACGCTGGCAGCTGGAACTGCCGAGAACTGGTCCCGGAGGCCCTGGAGGGTTGCCCGCTGCTGTGCAGCCTCCTACCTGGACAAGCGGCGCCGTCGCACTTGCGGCGGTGCGGGTGGCGGCGAGGCCGACAGGACCCGCACCGCCTCACGGAGGACCATTTCAGCAGCCTGCTAGGGCCGCTCCGAGTCCAGGGCCCGCCGCAGCCGTTCGCGGAAGTCGCGGGGCACCGGGGGCGTACGCGCCAGGCGCGAGCGGAGCGCGTCCACCACCACCCGGAACTCGCCGCCGAACCGGGCGCAGCGATCGCAGCCGCGCAGGTGGGCCTCCACCTGCGTGCGCTCCGCCGGGGAGAGGTCGCCGTCCTGGTAGTCGGAGAGCCGATCCAGGACCTGGCCGCAGGAGAGGCCGGCGACGGTGATCTCGTTCTCGAGCTTCATGGCGACACCTCCGGGTGCAGGCGCGGGCGCAGGCGCGCCTCGACCCGCTCCTTCAGCTCCAGCCGAGCGCGGTGGAGCCTGCTCTTCATGGCCGCGAGCCCGATCCCCAGCGCCGCGGCGGCCTCGTCGCCCGGGAGCCCCTCCACGTCGCGCAGGAGCAGCACCTCGCGCGCCTCGTCCGGAAGCTCGGCGAGCGCCCGCTCCAGCGCCGCGGAGAGCTGGGCATCGGCCACCTGCTCGTCGGGCGCGCGCTCGCCCGACGGCAGCGGGTCGGCGGCGGTCAGGTCGTCGTGCCGATCCGGCTCCCCGGCGCGGCGCCGCAGGCGCCGGCGGCAGGCGTGCACCAGCACCTGGAACAACCAGGTGCGGGCCGAGGCCTCGCCGCGGAAGGTGCGTGCCCCGCGCCAGGCGGCCAGGAGCCCGTCCTGGAGGGCGTCCTCGGCCTCGCGGCGCGAGCCGCAGCAGCGGGTGGCGTAGCGGTGGAGTGCCAGCTCGTGGCGGATGGCCAGCGCCTCGAAGGCGCGGCGATCGCCCTCGGCCGCGAGGCGGATCAGCTCCTCGTCACTCGTTCCGGGCTCCACGCCCATGAGAGTCGCGCCGCGGCCGGAGGATTCGGGCCGCGCCGCCGGGGCTCCCGGCGGGTGTCCGCGAATCCCCGGGCGCCCCCCGCGACTCTCCGGGAGCAAGGAGGAAGCACCCCATGACCAACGAAGGCACCCTGGATCGCGCCATCCGCATCGCCCTTGGCCTCGCCCTGCTCTCGCTCACCGTGGTGGGCCCGAAGAGCATGCTCGGGCTCATCGGCATCGTCCCCCTCGTCACCGGCGCCATCGGCTTCTGCCCGATCTACAAGGTGCTGGGTCTCAGCACCTGCCCGGCCGCGAAGCGCTAGCGGGCCGCCGGAGCAGTCCCAGGTGGCGGTGCGGGACCTGTCGGCCTGGCCGCGACCCGCGCCGCCCCGGGGCGCCACCGGGCCCAGGGAATCGACGCCCCCCGGCCGGCCTCGACCGCCCCGGGGCCGTCGTGCTCCAATGCACCTGCCTTGCCCGGCGCGCCCCGAGAGCCCGGAGCACCTCCCCGGCCCCTGACCCCGCCTCCGGGGGCTCCGCGCGGCGCGGCCGGCTACGGCTGGGCGGCGCTCCTCGTGGCCGCCACCACCGGCGTGGCCTGGGTGGCCCGGTACCGGTTCTCGGTGCCGGACGTGGAGATGCTGTTCCTGCTGGCCGTCAGCGTGGCGGCGGCCTTCCTCGGGAAGCGGCCGTCGCTGCTGGCCGCGGCGCTGGGGGTGGGCTGCTACGACTTCTTCTTCGTCCCGCCCCCCTTCACCTTCGACATCGGCGACGCTCGCTACCTCCTCACCTTCGCCATGCTCTTCGCGGCCGGGGTGGTGGTGAGCTCGCTCACCTCCGGGCTCCGCCAGGAGCGCCAGGCGGCGCTGCGTCGCGAGGAGCGGGCGCTGGCCCAGTACGGCCTCGCCAGCGCCCTGGCGTCGGCGTCGAGCGCCGCGGCGGTCTGCCAGGCGGCGGCCCGCTTCGCCGCCAGCGCCTTCGGCGGCTCGGCGGCCGTGCTGCTCCGCGGCGAGGCCGGCACCCTCGAGCTCGCGGCCGCGGAGGGCGGCGCTCCCTCGCCGGAGCTCACGTCCTGGGCCCGCTCGGCGCTGGCCTCGGGCCGCCCTGCCGGCGCGGCCGACGGGCTGCTCTGCCTGCCGCTCCTCGCCGGCCTGGAGCCGGTGGGCGTGCTGGGCGTAGCCCCCTGGGCCGAGGACGGGAGTGACGCCGAGCGCACGCCGCTCGTCGAGGCGCTGGCGCAGCAAGTGGCCTCGGCGCTCCTGCGGGTGCGGCTCGGGGAGGAGGCGCGCCAGGCGGAGCGGCGCGCCAGCGCAGAGGAGCAGCGCAGCGCCCTCCTCTCCAGCGTCTCCCACGACCTGCGCACGCCGCTGGCCGCCATCACCGGTGCCGCCACCGCGCTGCGCGGCGATCCGGCGCTGCCGCCGGCGCAGCGGGCCGAGCTGCTCGAGACCGTCTGCGAGGAGGCCGAGCGGATGGAGCGGCTGGTGGCCAACCTGCTCGACATGACCCGGCTGCAGGGCGGGGCCGCGCCGCGGCGCGAGTGGGTGCCGCTCGAGGAGGTGCTGGGCGCAGCGCTGGCACGGGTGGAGCGGCTCCTCGGCGACAGGCCGGTGAAGGTGGAGGGTGCGGCCGCGCTGGTGCACGCCGACCCGGTGCTTCTCGGCCAGCTCTTCCTCAACCTGCTGGAGAACGCGGCCAAGTACACACCGCCGGGCACGCCGCTGACCATCCGCTGCCGGCAGGCGGACGAGGCCACCGAGGTGGAGGTGGCCGACCGCGGGCCGGGCTTCGGGCAGGCGGAGCCGGAGCGGCTCTTCGAGCGCTTCAGCCGCGGCAGCCACCCGGGCGTCGGCGGCGCCGGCCTGGGGCTGGCCATCGCCCGGGCCATCGCCGAGGTCCACGGCGGGACGCTCACCGCCCAGCGCGGCGACCCGGGGGCCGTCTTCCGGCTCACCCTCCCCGGCGCCGGCGCGCCGCCCGAGGTGCCCCCGGAGCGGGAGGCGGTGTGAGAGGATCGCCGCGGTGACCGCCGAGCCCCTGCTGCTGCTGGTGGAGGACGAGCTGCCGGTGCGCCGCTTCCTGCGCGCCGCGCTGGGCTCGCGCGGCTACCGGCTGGTGGAGGCGGGGACGCTGCGCGAGGCCGAGCAGCTCGCCACCAGCCACAACCCGGACCTGGTGGTCCTCGACCTGCAGCTCCCCGACGGCGACGGGGTGGAGCTGCTCACGCGGCTGCGCGCCTGGTCGGCCCGGCCGGTGCTGGTCCTCTCGGCCCGCGGCCGGGAGGAGGACAAGGTGAGGGCCCTCGACGCCGGCGCCGACGACTACCTGACCAAGCCCTTCGGCGCCGAGGAGCTGCTGGCCCGCATCCGCGCGGCGCTGCGGCGGGCCGCGCGGGCGCCGGGGGAGCAGCCCGGGCCGGTGCTGGAGGTGGGGCAGCTGCGCATCGACCAGGCCCGGCACGAGGTGCAGCTCGGCGGGCGCGACGTGAAGGTGACGCCCATCGAGTTCAAGCTCTTGCTGCTCCTGGCCCGCAACGCCGGCAAGGTGCTGACCCACAGGCAGATCCTGGTGGAGGTGTGGGGGCCGGGCCAGGCGAGCCAGACCCACTACGTGCGGGTCTACATGGCCGAGCTGCGGCGCAAGCTGGAGGAGGACCCGGCCCGGCCGCGCCTCCTGCTCACCGAGCCCGGCGTCGGCTACCGGATGGCCGATCGGCCGCCCGGCGAGAGCCAGGGCGGCTGAGAGGATCGGGCGCGACCAGGAGACGAGCCGCTCGAGCGGCGAACCATGCTCAGACGGCGCGGTCCTGCCTGTCGGCCTCGCGGACGCCGGCCTCCCAGGCGTCGGCGGCGGTGGCGTAGGTGCGATCGAGGGAGCGCTCGTCCACGCTCACCTGCCAGGTGCCGGGCTGCCCTCCCACGCGGACGCGGTGCTTGCCGACCTCGAAGGTGATCGGCGGAGCAACGGGGCGCGGCTGCGGGAGTTCGCGGCTCATGCACCATCCTACGCCGGGCAGCGCGCCGAGTCTCCCCCCGGGGTGGGCGAATACGGCCCGGCTACCCCTGCTCCAGCACCCGCACCGGGAGCACCATGGCGTGGAGGCCGGCGAACTGGAGCCGGCGCTGCAGCGCGTAGGCGGTCTCGTTGTGCAGGAGCCGCTGGAACCAGCGCTCCTCCCGGAAGACCAGCTTGCCGGCGAACACCACCGTTCGCGGGTACTCCCGGGCCAGGGCCAGGCACAGCTTCTCGGCCTCGCCCAGCGCCTCGGTGGCCACCCCGGCGCGCCACCCGGAGGCGAAGCCCAGGCGCCTCGCCAGCTCGGCGTAGCGGCGCAGCGACTCCTCGGTCCGCTCCCGCACCCGCTCCACCTCCTCGATGCCCCGCATGGCGGCAGCGTCCACCACGCCCACCGAGACGAAGATCACGTTCTTGAAGGTGCCGGGGAAGGTGCGGTGCAGCGAGAGCAGCGAGTGCACGCCCAGGCCGGCGTAGGAGCCGACCAGCAGCACCGCCGTGGGCGCCGACGGCACGAGCTCGCGGGGCGGGGCCGGGGTGCTCTGGGCCACCGCCGTGAGCACCGTGTCGAGCCGGCGCAGCCCGGCCTGGACGTCGCGGTAGTGGCGCCGCACCAGCCAGCAGACCCCCACCACCACCCAGGTGACGAGCAGCGTGATCCAGCCGCCGGTGCCGAACTTCTCGTAGACGATGCCGGTGAGGATGCCGGCGCAGAGGGTGAAGGCGACCCCGTGCAGCCACAGGCCGCGGCCCCGGCCGCCGGTCCGGCGGCGCCAGAAGAAGCGCACCATCCCGGCCTGGGAGAGCGAGAAGGTCAGGAAGACGTTGATGGAGTACATGGTCACCAGGTGGGTGACGTCACCGCGCGTGACAACCAGGGTGAGGAGCGAGGCGGCCCCCATGAGCAGCACGCCGTCGCGCACCACCAGCCGCTCGGAGAGCTGGGCGAAGCGGTGCGGCAGCCAGGAGTCGGAGGCCATGTTGGCCATCACCCGGGGCCCGTCGAGGAAGCCGGCCTGGGCGGCCACGAAGAGCAGCGCCGCCTCGGCCGCCAGCGACACCATCACGAAGCCGCGCCCCACCGGGATCCCGCCCGCGGTCCAGCTTCCGGCGAAGGCCTCGAGGAGCACGGCGTTCATGGTCTTGCCCTCGGCGGGCACCACGCGGAAGAGCAGGTAGGCCACCAGGATGCCGCCGGCCGTGAGCGCCAGCGAAACGGCCATGTAGGCCATGGTCCGGCGGGCAGTGGCCACCTTGGGCTCGCGCATGATGGCCAGGCCGTTGGAGACCGCCTCGATGCCGGTGTAGGTGCCGGCGCCCATGGAGTAGGCGAAGAGGAAGAGGCCGAAGACGGCGGCGCCCCCCTGGCTGCGCACCGCCGCGAGGGCCTCGCTGCGCACCTCGGCGGCGAGGCGGGGCACGTCGCCCAGGTGGCTGCCCACCGCACCGACGAGGAGAACCAGGTGGGTGAGCAGGAAGAGGGCGAAGATCGGCGCCAGCGTTGCCACCGACTCGCGGACGCCGCGGAGGTTGAGAAGCACCAGGAGCGCGATGACGGCGATCTCCGCCGGCAGCTTCCAGGCGGCCCAGCCGGGCGGCAGGAAGCTCCACACCGCGTCGCCGCCGGCGGCGATGGAGACCGAGATGGTGAGCACGTAGTCCACCAGCAGCGCCGCGCCCGAGACCACGCCCGGCGCCGGGCCCAGGAGCCGGGTGGCCACCACGTAGCCGCCGCCGCCGAAGGGGAAGTGCTGGATGATGCTGGCGTAGGCCAGCGAGATCACCAGCACCGTGCCGGCGGTGGCCAGCGCCAGGGCCACCGCCAGGTAGTGGTGGGCGCCGATGGCGCGGAAGGCCTCCTCCGGGCCGTAGGCGGAGGAGGAGAGGCCGTCGGCGCCGAGCCCCACCCAGGCGAGGAGCGCCACCAGCGAGACGTGGCGGTAGGTGGCGGGGCTGGCGAGGTCGCGCGGCGCGCCGAAGAGCGCGCGTCGCAGCCGCCGCAGGCCGAGGCGGGGCTCCGGCGCGGCGGCGGGCGGCGAGCCGGGGGCGGGAGGCGGGGACGGCGCGGGGTCGGGTGCGGTGGCGAGGGTCATGGCAGGCGGCTCCGGACGCCTGCTCCGATCCTCGTCGCCCCCGGATCACCCCGGGGTCAAGAAGCGGCGGGGCCGCATCAAGGGCGCATCAAGGAGGCCTCGGCGGCTCGCCCCGTCACGGCCCCAGGACGACCCGGTCGTAGTAGTCGGCGCGGGGGACGCCGCTGGCGATGGCGGCGGCGCGGGCCGCCTCGACGGCCGCCCGGAGCGTGGCGAGGTCATGGGCGCCGACGAAGACCTGGCCGTTCACCACCACCGTGGGGGTGCCCTGGACGCCCAGCACCAGGCCCTGCGCCCGGTCGGCGTTCACCGCCGCCGCAGCCGCCGTCCCGGCGATGCAGGCCGAGTAGTCGGCCTCGCTGCACCCGGCCTGAAGCGCGTAGGAGGCCAGGTTGGCCGGCAGGAGCGCGCTGCGGTGCTGGAAGACGAGGTCGGCCATCTCCCAGAACCGGCCCTGGGCCCTGGCGCACTCGGTGGCGATGGCGGCGCTGCGAGAGTGGGGACCGGCCGGGAGCGGGAAGTGCTTCCACACCAGCCGGACGTCGGCGGGCTGGAGGCGCGCCAGCTCCAGCAGCACCGGGTGCTCGGCGGCGCAGTGCGGGCACTCCAGGTCGGCGAAGACCACCACCGTCACCCAGGCGTCGGCCGGCCCCAGGACCGGCGCGGATCCGACGGGCACCTTCATCCGCGCCGGCGTGGTGTCGGCGGGCATGGTGGGCTCGCAGGCGGCGAGCAGCAGACAGGAGAGGGCCAGGGCCAGGCGCATGGGCGGCAGCATAGACAAGGTCGAGCCGGCGGTGGGGCGGCGCCTGGCCGCGCCGGATCAGAGAGAGAGCCGGGAGAGGAAGTAGGGCATCTGCTTCCGCCACCAGGGCCAGTCGTGGTTCACGTCGTGGCCCCAGTAGTCGACGAAGGCCGGCACCTCCTTGTGGCGCAGGATGCCCTCCAGGGCCCGGGTGTCGGCCACCATGTCCTCCTCCCAGGCGCCCTGGCCCACGCAGATCACGATCTGGCTCCGCCGGTAGCGGTTCAGGTACCAGGGGTCCTCGAGGTGGGGCAGGTAGGCGAGCGGGGTGTTGAAGTAGACGTTCTCGTCCATGTAGTCGCCCAGGAAGCTCCGCATCTGGTACAGGCCGGAGAGGGCGATCACCGCGTCGAAGAGATCCGGGTGGCGGAAGAAGAAGTTGGCGGCGTGGAAGGCTCCCATGCTGCAGCCGGTGGCCAGCGCGCCGCGCCCGGGGAAGATGCCGCGCAGGAACGGCGCCAGCTCCTCGATGACGTAGCGGTCGTAGTCCTGGTGGCGCCGGGCCCGGTCTGCGGGGTGGAGGCCGCCGTTCATCCACGACTGGGCGTCGACGCTGTCGATGCAGCAGAGCGAGATCTTGCCGGCCTCGAGGAAGGGACGCACCGACTCCACCATGCCGAAGTCGTGGTACTCGAAGTAGCGCCCGCCCGAGCTGGGGAAGACGACGACGGGCTTCCCGGAGCGGCCGTAGAGCCGCAGCTCCATGTCGTGGCCGAGGCTGGGGCTCCACCAGCGGTGGTGCTCGAAGTTCACTGGCGGTCCTTCCTCAGCGCTTCAGGTGGATGTAGCGGGCCGCCTCGAGGATGTCCTCCTCGCGCGTGGAGCGGACCAGGTAGCCCTGGTCGCCGATGGCCGGCCGGAAGACCGACTGGATGCGCTCCTGGTGCACCAGCTTCGTTCCCAGGTGGGCCACGATCTCCTCGTGGGAATGGACGTAGGGCTTGCCGTCCTTCCGCCCCACGTAGCCGCAGTGGTACGGGCGCGACCACCTCTCGGAGAAGCGGCCGTTCACCTGCAGCTCGGCCCAGCCGCGGTAGAGGTCGAAGTCGTTGGCGTAGTTGAACATGTCCATGGTCAGCCCGCCGGGAGGACGCATGTTCACCTCCAGCGCCGTGAGCTTGCCGTCGTCGTCGGAGCGGAAGAACTCGAAGTGGAAGAAGCGCTCCCTCACGCCGAAGGCGCGGGCGGTCCTGCGGCCCGCCTCCTCCAGGTCGGCCGGCACCTCGCGGAACGAGTGGTAGAAGACGTCGCGGTCCTCGTTGACGGTCTCCATGATGCCCTGGCTGTAGACGTGGCCGGTGCAGAAGACCAGCTCGCCGTCCCTGTCGGTGAGGCCGTCGAAGGAGAAGATGCGCCCGCGGATGAACTCCTCGATGATGTAGTCCACCGGCGGCTTTCCGGCGAAGAAGCTGGCCAGCTCCGCCTGGTCGTGGAGCTTCCAGGTGGCCATGGCCCCGACGCCGATGTCGGGCTTGGCCACCACCGGGAAGCCGGTCTCGCCCACCAGCACCTGGGCCTCGGCCAGCGAGTGGGGCACGGCCCCGCGCGCCACCCGGATGCCGGCGGCCCGGTAGGTGGCCTTCATCCGAGACTTCTTCTTCCAGTCGAGGATGCGCTCGACGCGCACCCCGTCGAGGTTGAAGTCGGTGCGCAGGCGGGCCTCGGTCTCGAGCCAGTGCTCGTTGAGCGAGTCGATGCGGTCGAGCTTGCCGTGACGGTTCGTGAAGTGGCCCAGCGCCCGGACCAGCTGGCCGTAGTCGTTCATGTCGCCCACCCGGTAGTACTCGTGGAGGGCGCCGCGCAGCTCGGGGCGCAGGTCGTCGAAGGGGGCGTCGGCGATGCCGAGGACGGTGGCACCGGCGCGGCGGAGCTCGACGCAGAAGCGGTAGAAGTTGGGCGGGAAGTGGGGAGAGAGGAAGACGAAGTTCATGTCCCGGGGGTCTCCGGTGACGGTGGCGCGGGGCCTGCGGGGCGAGGGAGGCGGAGTGTGGCCCGAGGGGGGAAGGGGGATCAAGGGGGCGGCCCCCGGAGGAGCCCCGCTCGACCGGGCGGCGGAGACTCTGGCATGGTCGCCGCTCACCCGGAGGTGCGGCATGGCGGCGAGCCCATGGACCGAGGAGCTGGAGCGCAAGATGGCCCGCACCACCGGGCCGGGCGTGACCACCCTGGAGCAGGTGAAGGCGGTGAGCGGCCTCGAGTACCTGCGCCGCATCATCGACGGGCGGTTGCCGCGGCCGCCCATCGCCGACACGCTCTCCTGCTACCTGGTGGAAGCCGACCCGGGCCGGGCGGTGTTCCAGGGGACGCCGCGGTGGGAGTACCTGAACCCGGCGGGCACCGTTCACGGAGGCTGGATGGCGACGCTCCTCGACGCCGCCATGGCCTGCGCGGTGCAGACGGCGCTGCAGGCGGGGCAGGGCTACACCACCGTGGAGTTCAAGCTCAACCTGGTGCGCCCCGTGCTCCCCGCCACCGGCGCGGTGCGGGCCGAGGGCAAGGTGGTCAACGTCGGGCGGACCATCGCCACCGCCGAGGGGAGGCTGTTGGGCGAGGACGGCAAGCTCTACGCGCACGGCACCGAGACCTGCCTGGTGATCTCGCTGTAGCGGCGCATGGCGGCGCCATCGCCACACGCGCGATGACGCGCCCTACACCTCCAGCCCCACCCCGCGCATCAGCGCCAGCGCGTTGGAGTGGGTGACCACTCCGGGCCGGAGGCGGAAGTCGAAGGCGATCTGGCCGTCGCGCACCTGGTCCTCGAAGTGAGCGTTGGCGAGCGACCCGTCGGCCCCGGCGAGCGCGGTGAGCGCCAGGTCATGGGTGGTGACGATGCCGGCCGCCCCGCGCGCTGCAAGCGCCCGGATGACCGCCTCGGCCCCGATGCGCCGGTCGTGGGAGTTGGTGCCGTGCAGGATCTCGTCGAGGAGGAAGAGGAGCGGGACCTCGCCCGCGGCCAGGTCGGAGATCTGCCGCAGCCGGGTGATCTCGGCGTAGAAGCGGGAGCGGCCGGCCTGGAGCGAGTCCTGGATGCGGAGCGTGGCGCCGACCGCCAGCGGCGTGAGCCGCAGGCGCGCGGCCGGCACCGGCGCCCCGGCCAGCGCCAGCACCACGTTCACGCCCACGGTCCGCAGGTAGGTCGACTTCCCCGACATGTTGGAGCCCGAGACCAGGAGCACCCGCGGGCCGTCGCCGCCGAGCCGCACGTCGTTGGGCACCGCCTGCGGGAGCAGCGGGTGGCGCAGCGCCTCGCCCTCCAGCAGCGCGTGCCGGTCAGGCCCCGGCTCCACGATCTCCGGGAAGGGATCGGCCGGGTGCTCGTAGGCTCGCCCCGCCAGCGAGGAAAGCGCCTCCAGCTCGGCCATGGCGTCGAGCCAGGCGCCGATCTCGCGGCCGTGCGCCAGCCGCCAGCGCTCCACGAGTGCCGCGTGCAGCGGGCGCCAGGAGAGGCCGAAGGCGATGGGGGCGAAGAACTGGTTGTGGGCCCACTCGATGCGGGCGGACGCGGCCACCAGCGCCGCGATCCGCGCCGAGGCGGGGCGCCGGCCGCCGCGCAGCGTCGCCTGCAGCGCGCGGAGCCGCTCGTCGTCGAAGGGCTCGCGCTCCAGGCGCGCCAGCAGCAGCGCCAGCACCCGAAGCTCGGCGGCGGGCCTGTCGAGGGCGGCGAGCGTCCGGGCCACCGGCTCGCGCACCGAGCGGGAGAGCGCCCACTGGGCGAGGAGCGCCGCCGCCAGGGGCAGCCCGCCGAAGAGCCCGGCGGCCCAGCCGGCGGCGGCCGCCACCGTGGCCGCGGCCATCGCCAGCGCACCCGGGAGCAGCCCGGCGGGCGCGAGCGGAGCGGCCGCGCCCCAGCCTGCCAGGGCGCGGGCGTCCACCGCCGCGCGCACCTCGTCGCCCAGGATATCCAGCTCCTCCCGCAGGTCGAGCCGCGGCGCCAGCGCGGCGACCGCCCGCTGCCGGGCCCGGAGCGCGTCGGGCGCCGCAGGTTGCAGCAGCCAGGCGGCGAGCCGCTCCTCGCCGGGCCTGGTGCGCGCGGCGCAGAGCAGCTCGAACACCGAGCCCGGGCCGAAGAGATCCAGGTCGGCGGCGCAGGGGTGCTCCGGCGGGGCCAGGCCGTCGCCGGGGGTGCCGGTGCCGGCGATGCGCCCGTCGAGCCGGGCCAGCGCCCGCTCGTGGAACGCGGCGGCGCGCCGGGCGAGCGCGCGGGCGGCGATGACGCGGTCGTGCCAGAACACCAGCGCGACGAAGGCCAGGAGCGGCGCCAGGAGCCACCAGGCCGCGAGCTGCCGCTGCGCCAGCGAGAGCCAGCCGGTTCCCACCGCGGCGGCGAAGACCGCGAGCCGCAGGGTGCCGATGCGCGCGTCGGCCCGATCGCGGTCGGCGACGGCGGCCTGGCGCGCCGCCAGGCGGCGCTGCAGCTCGGCGTGAGGGTCGTGCACCCGTGCAGCCTACCTCGCCGCCCCGGTCGGCCGCGCCACCTGCCCGGCCAGGATCGGCAGCGCCAGCCCCGCCACCACCAGTCCGCTGCCGAGCAGCTGGTCGCCGGTGAGCCGCTCGCCGAGGAAGATGGCGCCCGAGAACAGGCCCACCACCGGCACCAGCAGCGTGAAGCGCGTCACCTGCGCCGCCGGGTAGCGGGCCAGCAGCCGGTTCCACAGGCCGTAGCCGGTGAGCGTCGCCGCCCAGGCCAGGTAGGCCACCGCCGCCCAGGAGGAGGGACCCAGGGCGCGGAGGCTCGCGGTCACCGCCTCGCCCCCCTCGAAGGCCCAGGCCAGGGCGAAGAAGGGGACGATGGGCCACAGCCCCGCCCAGACCACGAAGGCCAGGCCGTTCACCGGCCCGTGGCGCGAGAGGGCGCGGCTCGCCAGGTTGCCGGCCGCCCAGGCGAGGGCCGCCGCCAGGGTGAGCGCGAAGCCGGCCAGGGGAAAGGCGCCGGCGCTGCGAAGGCCGATGTAGCCCAGGCCGCAAGCGGCCAGCACCGTGCCGGCGATCTGCACCCGGCGCGGCCTCTCGCCGAGGAAGAGCGCGGCCAGGATGGCGGTGAAGAACACCTGCGACTGCAGCACCAGCGAGGCCAGCCCCGACGGCATGCCGACCTTCATGGCCCAGAAGAGGAGCGAGAACTGGCCCAGGAAGCTGGCAGCCGCGAAGCCCAGGGTGATGCGCCAGGGCACGCGGGGGCGCGGCAGGAGGAGGACGGCGGGGAAGGAGGCGAGCAGGAAGCGCAGGCCGCCGAGGACGAACGGCGAGACGCCGCGCAGCCCGACCTTGATGACCACGAAGTTCACGCCCCAGAGCGCGACCACCAGCAGGGCGAGGAGGAGGTCGCGGGCGCGCACGGGGGGCGTACTCTAGCCGCGGACCGGCCGGTGCGCACGGCTGGGCCGGGCCCGGGCGGGTGCCTGCCCTCGGCGCCGGGCCGGCCATCCCGCTATCATGGCCGCCACCATGGAGATCGCCCGGGGTGACGTGGCGGTGATCACCGGCGCGGGCGGCGGCCTGGGCCTGGCCCTGGCGCGGCAGTGCCTGGCGCGGGGCATGCGGCTCCTCCTCGCCGACGTGGACGAGGCGGCGCTCCGCGCGGCGGCGGCGTCGCTCCCGGCCGGCGAGGTGGCGCTGCAGCGCGCCGACGTCTCGCGGGCCGCCGACGTGGAGGCGCTGGCCGGGCGCGCCTTCGCCGGCCCGGGCCCGGTGCGCCTCCTCTTCAACAACGCCGGCGTGGGCGTGGCCAGGCCCCTCGCCGAGACCACCGCCGGCGACTGGCAGTGGGTGCTGGGGGTCAACCTCTGGGGTGTGGTCCACGGCGTGGCCGCCTTCCTGCCGCGCCTCGAGGCGCAGCCGGGGCCGAGCCGCATCGTCAACACCGCCTCGGCGGCCGGCTTCCTCAGCGAGCCGGGCCTGGGCGCCTACGCCGTCTCCAAGCACGGGGTGGTGGTGCTCTCCGAGACCCTGGCCCGCGAGCTCGCCGCCGCCCGCAGCCGCGTAGGCATCACGGTGCTCTGCCCGGCCTTCTTCCCCACCGGAATCGACGCCTCGGAGCGGGTGCGCCCGCCGGAGCTGGCGAGCGGCGCGCCACCCTCGGCGGCCGCCCGCGCCGCCCAGGAGAGGCTCAGCCACGCGGTCCGCTCGGGCCGGCTCGGGCCCGACCAGATCGCGGCGGCGGCGCTGCGCGGCGTCGAGCGGGACGCCCTCCACGTCTTCACCCACGCCAAGATCCGCCTGGCCATCGAGCAGCGCAACGCCGAGGTGCTGGCCGCCGGCGCCTGGCCCGACCCCGCGGCCGGCCCGGCCGGGAAGGAGCGCGCATGAAGGCGGTCGTCTGCAAGGCGCTCGGGCCTCCGGAAGGGCTGTCGGTCGAGGAGGTGCCCTCGCCGCGCCCCGGTCCGGCCCAGGTGCGGGTGGCGGTGGCTGCGGCCGGCGTGAACTTCCCCGACACGCTCGTCATCCAGGGCAAGTACCAGCTCAAGCCCGCGCTGCCGTTCACCCCGGGTGCGGAGTTCGCCGGCGTGGTGCAGGAGGTGGGGTCCGAGGTCCGGCACCTGGCGCCCGGCGACCCGGTGGTGGGATTCGCCGGCTGGGGTGCCTTCGCCGAGGAGGCGGTGGCCGAGGGCACCCACGTGCTCCGGCTGCCCCCGGGCCTGGACCCGGTGGTGGCCGCCTGCTTCGCCATGGCCTACGGCACCTCCTGGCACGCGCTGCAGGACCGAGCCCACCTGCAGCCGGGCGAGACGCTGCTGGTGCTCGGCGCCGCGGGCGGGGTGGGGCTGGCGGCGGTGGAGCTGGGGAAGCAGCTCGGCGCCCGCGTCATCGCCGCGGCCTCCTCGGCGGAGAAGCTCGCCGTCTGCCGCAGGCAGGGCGCGGACGAGCTGGTGGACTACGGCCAGGCCGGCTGGCGCGACGCGGTCAAGGCGCTGGTGGGGCAGCGGGGCGTGGACGTGGTCTACGACGCCGTGGGCGGCGCCTGGGCCGAGCCGGCGCTGCGGCTCATGGCCTGGAACGGGCGCTACCTGGTCGTCGGCTTCGCCGGCGGCGAGATCCCGCGCGTCCCGCTCAACCTCCCGCTGCTCAAGGGCTACAGCATCGTCGGCGTCTACTGGGGGGAGATGGCGGCCCGCCAGCCGCGGGAGCACCAGGCCAACATGGCCGCGCTCTTCGGCAGGCTGGCGCGCGGCGAGCTCCGTCCCCTGATCTCGGCCCGCTATCCCCTGGCCCGCGCCGGCGAGGCGCTGCGGGCCATCCTCGACCGCAAGGTCACCGGCAAGGTGGCCCTGCTGGTGAAGTGACCCGCAACCGAAAGGACGGAACCATGGTCTACGAGATCGCCGAGATCCACGTGCGGCCCGGCGCGGAGAAGGAGTTCGAGGCGGCGGTGCGGCAGGCGGTGCCGCTCTTCCAGCGCTCCAGGGGCTGCCGCTCGATGGAGCTGCACCGCACCGTCGAGACGCCCACCAAGTACCGGCTGGTGGTCGGCTGGGAGGCGCTGGAGGACCACATGGTCCACTTCCGCGGCGCCCCCGAGTTCCAGGAGTGGCGCAAGCTCGTCGGCCCCTTCTTCCAGGGCGGGCCGCCGATCGTCGATCACCAGCAGGTGGCGGTGAAGGGCTTCTGAGGGCCGCTACTTCGCCAGCCCCTCGGCGCGCAGGGCCTCCTGGACTGCCGGCCGGGCCAGGATGCGCTTGAAGTACTCCTTGAGCACGGGCCAGCGGCCGATGTCCACCTCGACGAAGCGGCCCCAGGAGAGCACCACCCAGAGGTAGAAGTCGGCCACGGTGGGCTGGCTGCCGCCCAGCAGGTACTGCTTGCCCTCCAGCGAGCCGGCCACGAAGGCGAGCTGCTCGGCGAGCTGCTCGCGGACCACCGCCTTCCACTCGGGCTGGAGCCTGGGGCTGAAGAGCGAGCCGAAGCGCTTGTGCAGCTCGGAGGTGACGTAGTTGAGCCACTCCTGCAGCCGGTACCGCTCCATGGTGCCGGCCGGCGGGGCCAGCCCCGCCCCGGGCTTGCGGTCGGCCAGGTACTGCACGATGGCCGGCCCCTCGGTGAGCCGCTGCCCGTCGTCCAGCTCCAGCGTGGGGACGGCGCCCTTGGGGTTCACGGTCCGGTAGTCGGTGCCCGTCTCCGTCCTGCCCGCCTTGGTGTCCACCTTCACGAGCTCGAAGGGGAGCCCGAGCTCGCGCAGGGCGATGTGGGGGGAGAGCGAGCAGGCGCCGGTGCCGTAGTAGAGCTTCATCGAGGTGCTCCCTTGGGGATGGGGTTCGAGCAGGGAATGATGCTCGACCCGTGCCGAGGATGCACGGATGCGTGCAGAGGGGCCCCGCGGGGGCCGGTGCCTTCCGGCTCTCCGCGCGGCGCAGGCCGCTACATCCCCGCGAAGAGCATGCCCTGGGTGAGGATGACGAGGCCGAAGGCCACCAGCAGCAGGCCCGAGCCCCAGCGCACCAGCGCCGGCCGCGCCGCCACGGCCCGCACCCGCTGCCGGAGCGCCTGCGAGCCGTAGCCCACCGCGAGCATCGGCACGGCGAATCCGGCTGCGTACGCCAGCAAGAGCCCCACTCCCGCGGACAGCGTCCCCCTGGTGGCCACCATGGCCAGCACCGAGGAGAGCATGGGGCCGACGCAGGGGATCCAGACCAGACCCAGCGAGAGGCCGAGGAGCAGGCCCGACCAGCGGCCGTCGCCCGAGGGGCCGAGCCGCTGGAACAGGGTGAAGCGCTTGAACGGATTCACGTCGAGCAGCAGCAGCGCACCGAAGAGCAGCACCAGCCCGCCCACCAGCTTCTCCAGCTGCGGCACCGCCGGCCCCACCGTGGCGCCGAACAGGCTCACCAGCACGCCCATGGCCACGAAGGACACGGCGATGCCCGCCACCACCAGTGCCGGCCGGGCGCGGTGCTCCTCGGCGCGCCCGGCCACGATGATGGGCACCACCGGCAGCACGCAGGGGCTGGCCACGCTGGCGAGGCCGGCGCCGAAGGAGAGGGCGACGTCTGCGAGACCGACGGCCATGGCTCAGCCGCCGACCAGCTGTCGCACCTGCGCGGGCGACTGGATGCCCGGCGTCGCGCGCCGCAGCTCCTTCCCGGCGGCGTCGGTGACGAGCAGCATGGGCAGCGAGCGGATGCCGTACTGGCGGAAGAGGTCGATGTCCCGCGGCTCGGTGGTCTTGAGGTACACCACCTCGACGCGCGGTCCCAGTTCCGCGCCCATGTCGCGCAGGATCTGGTCCTGCATCTGGCAGGGCCGGCCGTGCGGGTTCATGAAGAAGACCAGGCGCGGCTTCGCCCTGGCCGCCGGGGCCTGCGGCGCCGCGCGGGCGGCGGGCGCGGGGAGGGCGAGGAGCAGGAAGAGGGGCAACCAGGCGCGCTTCATGAGAGATCTCCCGGTGGTGGCGGGGGTGGGGCATCCGGCCGTGCGGCTCGGCGGTGGGAGCCGGCCGGGCGCGGAGGGATTCGGGGCGCCCACGCCTTCTCCGGCCGCGAGCCGAGTGGCATGTTGCCGCCTGGCCCCGAGGTGCCCGCCATGAAGCCGATCGTCCCCACGCTGCGCACCACCCACCGCCGCCTGCCCGACCGAGGCAGCCACGAGCGGGACGTCATCGAGGCCATCCTCGACGAGGGCCTGGTCTGCCACGTGGGCTTCGCCCACGAGGGGCAGCCCTACGTCATCCCCATGTCGTACGCGCGCATGGGCGACCGGCTGGTGCTGCACGGAGCCCCCGGGAGCCGGCTGCTCCAGGAGCTGGGCGCCGGGGCCCCGGTCTGCGTGACCGTCACGCTCCTCGACGGGCTGGTGCTGGCCCGCTCGGCGATGCACCACTCGGTGAACTACCGCTCGGTGGTGCTGCTGGGGCGCGCCTCCGCCGTGCAGGACGAGGCCGAGAAGAGGGCCGCGCTCCGGGCCATCGTGGAGCACGTGGTGCCGGGCCGCTCCGCCGAGGCGCGGCCGCCCAGCGAGGCGGAGCTCGGGGCCACCCTGGTGCTGGCGGTGCCCATCGAGGAGGCGTCGGCCAAGGTGCGGGCCGGGCCGCCGAAGGACGACGAGGAGGACCACGCCCTGCCGTGCTGGGCCGGAGTGCTGCCGCTCTCGCTCAGCACCGGGACGCCGGTGCCCGATCCGAGGCTCCGGCCGGGCACGCCGGTGCCGCTCACCGTGGCCGGGTACCGGCGCGGGCGCTGACCGGGCCGCTACCCCTGCTTCAGGCTCGCCATGTCGATGGCGAAGCGGAAGCGCACGTCGCCCTTCAGCATGCGCTCGTAGGCCTGGTTCACCTGCTGGATGGGGATGACCTCCACGTCGGCGACGATGCGGTGCTGGGCGCAGAAGTCGAGCATGGCCTGGGTCTCGGCGATGCCGCCGATGAGCGAGCCGGCCAGCCGCCGGTTGCCGCCGATGAGGGCGCCCGCCGCCACCGGCGCCGGCTCCGGCGGCACGCCGACCAGCACCATGGTGCCGTGGGGCCGCAGCAGCCCGAGGTAGCGGTTGTAGTCGTGGGGTGCCGAGACGGTGTCGATCATCAGGTCGAGCCTGCCGGCCATCTTCCGGAAGGCGGCGTCGTCGCCGGTGACCTCGAAGCCGGCGGCGCCGAGGCGGCGGGCGTCGGCCTCCTTGGCGCGCGAGGTGGAGAGCACGGTCACCTCGGCCCCCATGGCCGCGGCCAGCTTGAGGGCCATGTGGCCCAGGCCGCCGAGGCCGACGACGCCCACCCGGTCGCCGCGCTTGGCTCCCCACTGGCGCAGCGGCGAGTAGGTGGTGATGCCGGCGCAGAGCAGCGGCGCGGCGCCGGCCGGGTCGAGGCCGGCCGGCACCTGGAGCACGAACTTCTGGTCCACCACGATGCGGGAGGAGTAGCCGCCCTGGGTGACGGTCTTCCTGTCCATGAGCGTGCTGCCGTAGGTCCAGGCCACGCCCTGCTCGCAGAACTGCTCGGTGCCGTGCCGGCAGGGCTCGCAGGCGCGGCAGGAGTCGACCATGCAGCCCACGCCCACCAGGTCGCCGATGTCGAGACGCGTGACTTCCTTGCCCACCTGGCGGACGCGGCCGACGATCTCGTGGCCGGGCACCATGGGGAACGTGGAGCCGCCCCACTCGTCTCGCACCTGGTGGATGTCGGTGTGGCAGATGCCGCAGAAGAGGATGTCGATCTCCACGTCGCGCGGGCCGGGGTCGCGGCGCTCGACGGAGAACGGGGCGAGGGGCTTGCCAGCGGCGGGCGCGGCGTAGGCGGGGGTGCTGGGCATCGGTGATCCTTTCGGCTCGGCCGGGACGGGCCGGTGCGGAGGATAGGACAAGGGCGGGCGCAGCGGTCTCGCCGGATGGGGAGTCTCCCCCGATGCGCAGGGGTTCCTCGCCCGCCCACCGCGCGCTACCTTCGGCCCAGCCATGCCCTCCCGCTTCCTCTTCCTGCTCGCCAGCGCGCGCCAGGGTGGCAACACCGAGCTCCTCGCCCGGCGCGCCGCCGCCGCGCTCCCGCCCTCCGCGGAGCAGCGCTGGCTGCGGCTCGCAGACGTGCCGCTCGAGCCCTTCGCCGACCTGCGCCACGGTGGAGGCGGCTACGCCATGCCCACCGGTCACGGGCGCACGCTGCTCGACGCCACGCTCTGGGCCACCGATCTGGTGATGGCCGCCCCCACCTACTGGTACGGGCTGCCGGCCCCAGCCAAGCTCTACCTCGACCACTGGAGCGGCTGGCTGCGGGTGCCGGGCGTCGACTTCGAGGCCCGCATGGCCGGCAAGGCGCTCTGGACCATCACCGTCAACGCCGACGACCCGGGCGACGACAGCGGCAGCGCGCTGCTCGTCGAGACCCTGCGCCGCAGCGCCCGCTACCTGGGCATGCGGGCGCCGGGCGCGCTGGTGGGCCACGGCAACCGGCCCGGCGAGGTGCTGCGCGACGCGGCGGCGCTGGCCGCCGCCGACAGGCTCTTCCGGGAGGAGCTGCTGGCGGGCTAGCCGAGGATTCCGAGGAGCCGCTCCGCCGCCCGCTGCGCCCCGTCGAGCGGGCCGGGTGGCACCGGGACCGGCTGCTCCAGCAGCCGCCGCACCGGCTCCGCGAGCCGCCCGGAGAGGAGCTCCTCGCCGGGGAGGTGGCGCACCGCCAGCCAGCGCGGGAGCTCGCGCACCATCACCGGGTACTCGGGGAAGTCGCCGCGGCCGGTGTAGAGCATGCGGGTGCCGGCGCCGATGCAGTCGGCGGCGATGCCGTAGCCGGGCTTGGTGACCACCGCGTCCACGGCGCCGACGACGTCCGGGTAGGTGAGCCCGAGCGCCGCCAGCCGCGCCGGCGGCAGCTCCTCCGGCAGCAGCCAGGAGATCTCCCCCTCGCCGCCCAGCGCCTCGCGGCGCAGCGACGGCAGCCCGATGCCGCCGAAGGAGAGGAGCGCCGCTGGCCGGCCGTCGAGCCCGAGCCGCCGCCGGCCCTCGGCGCGCGGTGTGCGCGGACGCCGGACCACGAGCCCCACCTCCTCGCGCCGCGGGAAGGCGGAGAGATCGCCGGCGAAGGGGAGGGAGAGGAGCAGCGGCGCCTGGCGATAGGCGCGGGCGGCGCGCTCCGCCGAGGCGAGCAGCGCCGGCTGGCGCACCGCCAGGTGCCGGTAGATCCAGTCCCACGAGAAGTTGGCCAGCCCCACCGCCGGGACGCCGGCCCGGGCCGCGGCCTCGAAGGGCAGTGCCGGCACGTCGCAGACGGCGAGCCGCGCGCCGGAGGAGCGGAGCCAGGTCTCCTCCTCCGCCACGCGCGCCTCCCAGCCGGCGTCGAAGGCGGCGCAGGCGGCGGCCGAGCCGGGCTCGTCGATGCGCAGGGCGTCGAGCTGGCGCAGTCCCACGTCGCAGGCCGCCCTCCGGAAGGCGAGGGGCGGGCCCAGCGCGGCGCGGGCCAGCTCCTCCGGCACCTCGCCGACGAAGGCGATGGGCAGCCCGGGCGCGCGGGCTCGCACCGCCGCCAGCACCTCGCAGAGGCGGGTCAGGTGGCCGAAGCCGTGTCCGGTGACGTAGGCGGCGAGCAGGCCGACAGTCTACCCGCGAGCCGGGCCTTTCCTAGCCCGCCTTCACCCGCTGGAAGGTGAGCTCCAGCGCCCGCGAGAGGCGCGCCACCAGCTCCTCCAGCTCCGCCTCCGAGACGCAGAAGGGCGGCGCCAGGCAGCAGAGGTCTCCGTCCACGCCGTCGGCCTGGCCCACGTTGGGCCAGGTCATGAGCCCCACCTCCAGCGCCGCCTCGGCCAGCGTCTCGGCGACCTTGAGCTTGCGCGGGAAGGGAGCGCGGCTGGCCCTGTCCTGCACCAGCTCCACCCCGGCGAGCAGGCCGCGCCCGCGCACGTCGCCGACGTGCGGGTGGGACCGCAGCGCCTCGAGCCGCTGGTGGAGCTTCAGGCCCATGACCCGGCAGCGCTCCACCAGGCCGTGCTTCTCGACGTACCGGACGGCCGCCAGGCCCGCGGCCGCCAGCACCGGGTGGTGGCTGAAGGTCTGGGCGTGGAGCAGCGCGCCCGAGCCGCGGGCGATGGGGTCGATGACCGCCTGCGAGGTGGCCACGGCCGAGAGCGGGGCGTAGCCGCCGGTGATCCCCTTGCCCAGCACCATGACGTCGGGCACCACCCCGGCCTGCTCCACCGCCCACCAGCTCCCGGTGCGGCCTGCGCCCACCAGCACCTCGTCGGCCACCAGCAGCACCTCGCGCCGGTCGCAGATCTCGCGGATGCGCCGCAGGTAGCCGGGCCGCGGCACCGAGTGGCCGGTGGAGCTGCCGCCCACCGGCTCGACGATGAAGGCCGCCACGCTGTCGGCGCCCAGCGCGTCGATGGCCGCCTCCAGCGCCGAGCCGTCGCAGCGGGCGCAGGCGGCGTCGGGGAGCCCGCCGCAGCCGCAGCGGTAGGCGTAGGGCGCCGGGATGCGGTGCACGTCCACCAGCCACTCGCGGTAGTAGGTCTTGTAGTGCTCGCGCGCCGACGCCGAGAGGGCCAGCAGCGTGTTGCCGTGGTAGGCGGGGGTGAGGGCGATGACCTTGTGCTTGTGGAGCCGCCCGCGCTCCACCCAGTGCTGGCGCGCCAGCTTGAGCGCCGCCTCCACCGCCTCCGAGCCGCTGCACAGGAAGTAGAGCTTGTCGAGCGGCGGCGGCAGCAGCCGCGCCAGCTCGCTTGCCAGCTCCTCCACCGGGTCGGTGGTGAAGGCGGTGCCGTTCACGTAGGCGATGCGGCCCGCCTGCCGCGCCATGGCCTCGCCGATCTCCTCGACGCCGTGGCCCAGGTTGGCGACGAAGGCGCCGCCGGAGCCGTCGAGGTACCGCCGCCCGTCGGCGTCCACCAGCCACACCCCCTCGCCGCGCACCACCCTGGGGAAGGTGCGGGTGAGCTTGCGGTAGAAGACGTTCGACTCGGGGTAGCGGTTCGCGCTCACAGGTAGAGCCCCCTGGGATCGAGCACCTCGCGCAGCAGCCGGAGCTCCTCGGCGCTGGGCGCCGCCGGGGCGTCCAGCGCGGGGCGGACGCGGAGCGGCCAGCCCACCCCGGCCTGCACCTCGGCGACGGTGACGCCCGGGCAGAGGCCGGCCAGCACCAGCTCGCCGCTCTCCGGGTCGGTCTCCAGCACCGCCTTGTCGGTGACCACCTTCACCGGCCCGGCGCCGGGCATGGAGAGCTCGCGCCGCGGCCGGCCGTGGAAGCGGTGGCCCGGGCTGGTGACGAAGTCCACCTCGGCCGGGAAGGCGCGGGGGTTGAGGCGGCTGATGATCAGCACCCGCCTGGCGTGGACGGCGATCTCGGCGGCGCCGCCCGAGCCCGGGAGCCGCACCTTGGGATGGGCGTAGGGGCCGACCACGGTGGTGTTGATGTTGCCCCAGCGGTCGATCTGGGCGCCGCCCAGGAAGCCCACGCCGATGCGCCCGCCCTGGAGGAAGAGCTGGAAGACGTCGGCCATGGAGCAGACCATCAGGCTCCCGGTGACGAGCGAGGGATCGCCGATGGAGACCGGCAGCCGCTCCGGCACCGCGCCCACCGCGCCCGACTCGTAGATGAGCACCAGGTTGGGCGCGTGGAGCGCCCGCGCCAGGTTGCAGGCCAGGTTGGGCAGGCCGATGCCGACGAAGGTCACCTCGCCGTCGCGCAGCTCGCGGGCCGCCACCGCCGCCATCATCTCCGAGGGCCTGTACTCAGAAGCCATAGTTCACCCCCGCGCAGGTCCGCTCCCTGGCGCGCAGCCGGTCCTGCAGGCCGGGCATGCGGGCCAGGTAGGCGGCCCTGTCGGCGCAGCCGTACACGAACTCGTCGAGATAGCCCTGCAGCTTCCCCGGGTCCTTGGAGATGGCCTCCCAGTCCACGTAGAAGTCGTTGTCCCTGTCGTAGTGGCCCTGCGCGTAGGAGGGGTGGCAGCCCCAGGGCTCCACCACCACCGCGTCGACGACGAGGCCGGGGATGAGCGTGCGGTTGGGGTCGGCGCGGATCACCGCCTCGTCCACCAGCTCCTCGACCACCACCACCACCCTCTTCGAGGCGAAGGCCGCCTCCTTCTGCACGCCCATGAGGCCCCACACCTGGGTGTTGCCCTGCCTGTCGGCCCGCTGGGCGTGGACGATGGTGACGTCGGGCTCGAGCGCCGGCACCGTGGCCAGGGTCTCGCCGGTGTAGGGGCAGGCGACGGTGCGGATGCGGGGGTTGGCGGCCGGGAGGTCGCTGCCCATGTAGTTGCGCAGCACGCCGAAGGGCAGCCGGGCGGCGCCGGCGGCGAGCCGGGCCACCATGCCGAAGTGGCTGTACTCCTCGATCTCCAGCGCCCCCGACTCCACCGCGCGCCGGAAGGCGTGGAGCGAGCCTGCCCCCGGGTTGCCGGCCCAGGAGAACACCAGCTTCCGGGCGCAGCCGGCGCCGATCATCTGGTCGAAGACCAGGTCGGGCGTGAGGCGCGCCAGCGTGAGATCGCGCCGCCGCTGGCGGATGATCTCGTGGCCGGCGGCGAAGCAGATGAGGTGGGTGAAGCCCTCGATGACCACGGTGTCGCCGTCGCGGACGTGGGCCGCGATGGCCTCCTTCATGGACACGACCTTGGAGTCCATCGATCCCCCTGGGGCCCGCTGCCGCGGGACCGCCGTCAGGCCTGCCGCCCCAGCGCCAGGCAGAGCTTCTCCGCGGCGCCGCCGAGGTGCTGCGCCAGGAGCCTCGCGGCCCGCTCGCCGTCCCGCGCCCGCACCGCCGCCAGGAGCTGGCGGTGGTCGGCCTCGAAGGCCTTGCGGTCGCGCGGCGAGAGGCCGTGCACCAGCCAGTACCGGTCCACCCGGGCCAGGAGCCCGTCGATGAGCTCGCGCAGCCGCGGCCGCTCCTCCAGGCCGTAGAGGAGGCGGTGGAAGTCGAGGTCGTGCGCGCCCCAGGCGATGGGGTCCCGGGTGCGCTCGGCCTCGTCGAGCAGCCGCTCGGCCCGGCCCAGCGCCCCGGCCGGCAGCCGGGCGGCGGCGTCGCGGATGGCGGCGGTCTCGAGGATCACCCGGATCTCGTAGATCTCCCGGATCTCCCCGGGCGTGTGGGCGGTGACCGCGGCGCCGCGGTTGGGCTGGTAGGTGACCAGCCCCTCCGACTGCAGCTGCCGCAGCGCCTCCCGCACCGGGATGTGGCTCACGTGCAGCCGGGCGGCGATCTCCTGCTGCGGCAGCGGGTCGTTGGCCCGGAGCTGGCCGCTGGTGATGGCCTGGCGCAGCACGTCGGCCACCCACTCGTGCGAGGCCTGCCGCGGCACCGCCGGGCGCTGGCGGCCCAGCCGCTCGAGGTGCAGGCCGTGCCCCGCGCCCGGCGCGGGCGCGCGCGGCGCCGGCGAGGCGCGGCCGGTCATCACTCCTCCACCAGGGTGCGGCTCTGCTCGCGCGCGAACTGCTGCACGTACCAGGGGCCGCAGCCGCCCTTGCCGGTGGCGCCGCTGCCCTTCCAGCCGCAGAAGGGCTGGGCGCCGGGCCAGGCGCCGGTGGTGGCGCCGCTGCGCTTGTTCACGTAGCAGACCCCGGCCTCGATCTCGTCGAACCAGCGGGCGATCTCGCCGCGGTCGGCGGTGTAGAGGCCGGCGGTGAGCCCGTAGTCGGCCCGGTTGCTCTCGGCGATTGCCTGGTCGAAGGAGTCCACCACGCCCAGGGAGAGGAAGGGCAGGAACAGCTCCTCCAGGAAGAGCTCGCTCGTGAGCGGCAGCTCGGCGACCGTGGGGGCCACGAAGAAGCCGCGCTCCAGCCCGGGGCCGTGGAGCCGCTCGCCGCCCAGCAGCACCTTGCCCTCGCGCCGGGCCCGCTCCACCGCCTTGCCGTAGCGGTCCACCGCCTTCTGGTTGATGACCGGTCCGAACCAGGAGTCCTTCCGGGTGACGTCGCCGATGGCGATGGCGCGGGTGCGGGCCAGCAGCTTCTCCAGGAAGGGCGCGGCCACGGTCCGGTCCACGTAGACGCGGCTGGTGGCGCTGCACTTCTGCCCCTGGAGCCCGAAGGTGGAGCGCATCACCCCCTCGGCGGCCATGTCGAGGTCGGCCGTGCGGGTGACGGTGACGGCGTTCTTGCCGCCCAGCTCCATCAGGCAGGGCTTCACCCAGCGCTGCGAGAGGCCGTGGAAGATGCGCATCCCCACCTCGCGCGAGCCGGTGAAGACCACGCCGTCGCAGAGCGGGTGGGACCAGAGCGCGTCGCCCATCTCGCGGCCGCGGCCGGAGAGGTAGTTGAAGACGCCCGCCGGCACGCCGGCGTCGCGGTAGACGTCGTGGAGCTCCATGCCGGTCCAGGGCGTGTCCTCGGCCGGCTTGTAGACCACGGCGTTGCCGGTCACGAGCGCCGCCGACGACATGCCGGTGGAGAGCGCCAGCGGGAAGTTGAAGGGGGCCACGCAGGCGAAGACGCCGAAGGGGCGCAGGAGCTCGGTGTTCTTCTCGATGGGGGTCATCCGCTTCATGTCGCGGGTGAAGCCGTTCTGCTCCTCGACCTGGCCGCAGTAGTAGTCGACGAGGTCGGCCGACTCCTCGGCGTCGCCCATGGACTCCATCCGGTTCTTGCCGACCTCGACCGACATCACCGCGGCGAGGGTGTACTTGCGCTCGCGGATGAGGGCGGCGGCCCTGCGCAGGATGGCCACCCGCTCCTGCCAGGGACGGGCCGCCCAGGCCCGCTGCGCCGAGTGAGCGGCGCGCATCGCCTGGTCCACCTCGGCCGGCCCGGCGGCGGTGAAGTGGCCGAGCACCTGCTCGGTGTCGATGGGCGAGCGATCCACCACCGGCGAGGCGCCGGTCTCCACCGCCTTGCCGCCGATGTGGAGCGGGTGGCGCTGGCCCATCCGCGCCCGCACGTCGGCGAGGGCCGCGTCGAAGGCCCGGTGGAAGGCCTCCAGGTCCACGTTGGCCGAGGTGTAGGTGATCTTCTGCGGCGCTGCGGGCGGGGCGGTCATCGCGGCCTCCGGGAGCTTGTCAGGCCGGGTATGATATATTATATATCATCGTGGTCAAGCTGCTCTGATACCTCGGGAAATCAGCCGTCCCGGCGACCCGAAATGGAATGCCGCGGAGATCGCCATGCAGAGCGCCACCGCCACCGTCAACGCCCCGGCTCGCAGCGGAGTCCGCCCGTGAGCGCGCGCGGCTACCCGCGGGTCTCGCTGCCGCTGCCGGGGCCGAAGGGCCAGGCCATCCTGGCGCAGGACGCGCGCTTCACCTCGCCCTCGTACATCAAGGAGTACCCGCTGGTCATCGGCGGCGGCCAGGGGGCCATGGTCGAGGACGTGGACGGCAACCGGTTCATCGACTTCATGGCCGGCATCGCCGTCTCCTCCACCGGCTACAACCACCCGGCGGTGGTGGCGGCGGTGCGGGAGCAGGCCGGCCGCTTCCTGCACATCTGCGGCACCGACTTCTACTATCAGGGCTTCGCGGCGCTGGCCGAGCGCCTGGCGCGGCTCGGCCCGGGGACGAGCGAGAAGCGGGTGCTCCTCACCAACTCCGGCACCGAGGCCATCGAGGGCGCCATCAAGCTGGCCCGCTACCACACCCGGCGGCCGGCGCTCATCGCCTTCCACGGCGCCTTCCACGGCCGCTCGTACGGCGCCATGAGCCTCACCTCCTCCAAGGTGAAGCAGCACCAGCACTTCGGCCCCTTCCTGCCCGACGTGCACCACGTGCCCTACTGCAACCCCTACCGCAGCGCCGCCGCCGACCCGGCCGGCGCGGTGGCCGAGACCATGCGGGCCATCGAGGCCGACCTCTTCCAGCGCCACGTGGCCCCCGACGACGTGGCGGCCATCTTCGTGGAGCCCATCCTCGGCGAGGGCGGCTACGTGCTCCCGCCCGACGGCTTCCTGCAGGCGCTGCGCGCCCTCTGCGACAGGTACGGCATCCTGCTGGTGGCCGACGAGGTGCAGTGCGGCGTGGGCCGCACCGGGAAGATGTGGGCCTGCGAGTGGGCCGGCGTCGAGCCCGACGTCCTGGTGACCGCCAAGGGGCTGGGCTCGGGCCTGCCCATCGGCGCGCTGGTGGCCCGGGCCTCGGTGATGACCTGGAAGGCCGGCTCCCACGGCTCCACCTTCGGCGGCAACCCGGTGGCCTGCGCCGCGGCGCTGGCCACGCTCGACGTGGTCGAGGCGGCGCTGCCCCGCGTGCGCGCCCTGGGCGAGCGGATGCTGGCGCGCGCCCGGGCGATGCAGGAGCGCTGCCGCATCGTCGGCGACGTGCGCGGCCGCGGGCTCATGATCGGCGTCGAGCTGGTGAAGGACCGGGCCTCGAAGGAGCCGTTCGACGAGGCCATCGGCCGCATCACCCACAGGGCCTTCGAGCGCGGCCTGCTGCTGCTGGGCTGCGGCCGCAGCACCTTCCGCCTCTCGCCGCCGCTGGTGCTCGACGAGTACGACGTCGACACCGGCATGGACATCCTGGAGCAGTGCGTGCGGGAGGAGTGCTAGGGGCGAGGCATCGCCGCCCCCTTCAGCTCCACGATCAGCACCCGCGTCGGCGTCTCCCCCACGTTCTCGCCCACGTGGACCTCGCCGGCCGAGTAGAAGACCTCGCCGCCCTGGAACTCGCGGATGGCGGTGCGGCCGTCGGGGAAGGTGAGCTTCCGCTTGAAGGGCCCGAGCGCGTGGAGCACGAAGGCCGGGTGCCGGTGCGGCTGCGTCCGGTCGCCGGGCGCGTCGGTGTAGGAGAGCACCCGGACGTGCTCGTTCTCGAGCAGGACCTTGTACTTGTCGCCGTCGGTGACCGTCGGGTCCGGGGCCGAAGCCGCCTGCGCGAGGGACATCACCGCTGCCACACCGAGCTCTCGCATCATGGTCGTGACCCTCCTCGGGTCCTTGATCGCTGGCGTCGCCCCTTGCGCCGCCCGTCCCTGGAAGCTAGGCGCGGCCCCGGTCCCGGAGGAGGCGCAGGATTGCAGCGGGGGGCCGCAGGAGCGCATAACCTCCCGGTGCTCGACTGGGACGACCTGAAGTACCTCCTGGCCGTGGCGCGCCACCACAGCACGCTGGCCGCCGGCCGCGCGCTCGGCGTCGATCAGTCCACCGTGCAGCGCCGGCTCAAGGAGCTGGAGCGGCAGCTGGGGCGGCAGCTGGTGGAGCGCTACCCCACCGGCTACCAGCTCACCGAGCTCGGCCAGGAGCTGCTCCCCCACGCCGAGCGCATGGAGCAGGCGGCGCAGGCGCTCCAGCAGCAGGTCGAGGGGAATCGCCGAGACCTCGTCGGGCTCATCCGGGTGACCTGCCCGGAGCCGCTGGTGTACCGGCTGACCCGGTCCGGGCTGCTCGACCGCTTCCACGCGCGCCACCCCGGCCTGCGAGTCGAGTTCGTGATGAGCGACCGGGTGCTCGATCTCCAGAAGGGCGAGGCCGACGTGGCGCTGCGCTCGGGCGACGCCGAGGACTCCGACCTCGTGGGCCGCAAGGTCGCCGACTCCCTCTGGGCGGTCTACGGCAGCCGAGGCTACCTGGAGCGCGCGGGCCGGCCGGGCTCGGTCGCCGAGCTGGCGCGCCACGCGCTGGTGGGGCTCGACGAGTCGATGGCCGGCCACCGGGCCGCCGCCTGGCTGCGGCAGGTGGCGCCCGGGACCCCACCGGTGGCGCGCGCCGACGGCGTGCTGGGGCTGGTGTCGGCGGCGAGGTCGGGGGTCGGCCTGGCGCCGCTGCCCACCGCCCTCGGCGACGCCGAGCCCGACCTCGTCCGGGTGCTCGGGCCCATCGAGGAGCTGACGCGCGCCTGGCGCCTGCTCACCACCCCCGAGCTCCGGCGCACGCCGCGGGTGGCCGCCTTCTTCGACTTCGTCGTCGAGGAGCTCGACGCGCTCCGGCCCATCCTCAGCGGGTAGGCGGGACTACGGCCCCAGCAGCCCGCGCTCGTCCTTCAGCCCCACGCCCGAGAGACCGCGCCACAGCGCCTCGCCGGTGAGCCAGGCCAGCAGGTCCGCCGCGCCCTCCACCGGCATGCCCTCGGGCCGCACGTTGGAGACGCAGTTGCGCTCGGCGTCGGTGCGGCCCGGGCGCGGGCCGAGCACCAGGTAGGCGCCCAGGCTCTCGGGCGCACCCAGGCCGGGCCTCTCGCCGAGCAGCACGACGGCGGCTCGGGCGCCGAGGGCCTGGCCCACCGGGTCCTGCACGGCGACGCGCGCCTGCCGCACCGCGGCCACCGGTCCGAGCGCGAGCCCCCGCGCCCGCAGCCGCGCGGCGAGCGCCGCGGCCAGGGCCGGGGCGTGCCCCTGGGCGGCGCCGGCGGAGAGGCCGTCGCCCACGAGGAGCGCGACGTCGCAGCCTCCCGCGGGTGCGGCTGCCGCGAGGCGCGCGGCGCTGGCCGCGTCGAGGCGCCGGCCCAGGTCGGGGCGCCTCAGGTAGGTGGCGCGGTCGGGCGCCTGCGAGGCGAGCCGCAGCGACGGGCCGAGGCCGCGGGCTCCGAGGTCGGCGTCGAGCCGGTCGAGATCCAGCTCGGCCCAGACCGCGTCGCGCGCCGCCGCGTGGGCCGCCGAGAAGCCGAGCCACTCGGCGGTGGGCAGGGAGCCGCCGGCCCGGCCGAGGGCGATGCGCGCCCGCGTGAGCGACCGCAGGTCGGCCCAGGGGTCGGGGCGGGCGGTCACCGCGCGCCCTCCCGCGCCCGGGGCGAGGCCGCCTCGAGGAGCCGGTGGCCGCGCGCCAGCGGCCGGAGCCGCAGGTCCTCGTCGAGGATGCCCATCTCCTGGAGCCAGGCCTCGAACTCGGGGGCCGGCCGCAGCCCCAGCACCTGCCGGAGGTAGTGGCTGTCGTAGAAGCTCGTGGACTGGTAACCCAGCATCACGTCGTCGGCCCCGGGCACGCCCATCACGTAGCTCACGCCGGCGGCGCCGAGCGCCGTCAGCAGCACGTCCATGTCGTCCTGGTCGGCCTCAGCGTGGTTCGTGTAGCAGACGTCGACGCCCATGGGCAGGCCGAGGAGCTTGCCGGTGCAGTGGTCCTCCAGGCCGGCGCGGGTGATCTGCTTGCCGTCGTAGAGGTACTCGGGGCCGATGAAGCCCACCACCGAGTTGACGAGCAGCGGCGCGAAGCGGCGACAGACCGCGTAGGCGCGGGCCTCGCAGGTCTGCTGGTCCACGCCGTGGTGGGCCTCGGCCGAGAGCGCCGAGCCCTGGCCGGTCTCGAAGTACATGACGTTGTCGCCGAGCGAGCCGCGCCGGAGCGCCAGGGCCGCGTCGCGCGCCTCGGCGAGGAGCGGGAGCGAGACGCCGAAGGCGCGGTTGGCGGCCTCGGTGCCGGCCACCGACTGGAAGACCAGGTCCACCGGCGCGCCGCGGGCCATCACCTGCAGCGCGGTGGTCACGTGGGACAGCACGCAGGCCTGGGTGGGGATGCGGAAGCGCTCGACCAGCTCGGCGAGCTGCCGGGTGAGGCCCTCCACCCCGGCCACCGAGTCGGTGGCCGGGTTCACGCCGATGACCGCGTCGCCGCAGCCGTAGAGGAGGCCGTCCACCACGCTGGCGGCGATGCCGGCCGGATCGTCGGTGGGGTGGTTGGGCTGCAGCCGCACCGCCAGGCGGCCCGGCAGGCCCAGGGTGTTGCGGAAGCGGGTCACCACCCGGCACTTCCGCGCCACCAGCACGAGATCCTGGTTGCGCATCAGCTTCACCACCGCGGCGGCCATCTCGGGGGTGAGGCCCGGGGCCAGCGCAGCGAGCAGCGGCGCGTCGGTCTCGTAGGCGAGGAGCCACTCGCGCAGCGCCCCCACGGTGAGCTCCTTTACCGGCGCGAAGGCGGCGGCGTCGTGGCCGTCCAGGATGAGCCGCGTCACCTCGTCGGTCTCGTAGGGGACGAGCGGCTCCTCCAGGAAGCGGACCAGCGGCACGTCGGCCAGCACCGCGCGCGCAGCCACCCGCTCCCGGGCGGAGCCGGCGGCGAGGCCGGCCAGCTCGTCGCCCGACTTCGGCGCCGAGGCCCTGGCCATCACCTCGCGGAGGTCGCGGAAGGCGAAGCGGGTGCGGCCCACCGTGGCGGCGTAGCGGGACATCGCCGGGAGCGTAGCGGGGCCAGGCGGGGAGCGAAACGCCCCCGGGGTGAGCCCGCCGTGGCTCGCAGGACCGGGGCGGCGGCCGCGCACTCGGCGGGAAATACGTTCCCGAACGTCCAGACGGCCCGCCACCAACTCGCTCCAGGTGCCGCGCGGCCGCGCCACCGCGGACGGCCTCGAGAGGCGCGTCGCGCGCCCCCGAGGCCCGCCGGCAGGGCCGCGGTCAGTAGCCGCAGTTCCGCAGCGTGCTGTTGTCGATCACCCACAGGTGGTCGGAGAAGCAGAGGTCGAGGCTGCCCAGCACGCAGCCGCGCTGCCGATCGTCGGTGACCATCACGTCGTAGGTGCTGCAGGCCACCTGGACGGTGATCTGCTCGCTGGTGAAGAGCACGTCGGGAAGGAGGTTCGGTCCCCAGCCGCTCTGGGTCGCCGCAGCGACGTAGACCCCGGTGAGAACGTGGGTGGAGCTGTTCTGGATGGTGATCGTCCCGTCGGAGTTGTTGCTGCCCGGGTCGGTGACGACCGTGCAGCCGACCGCGGTCATGACCGCGATGATGCCGAGTAGGCTCAGCGCCGTTCGTCCAGGTATCCTGCCCATGGCTCTCTCCGTCTTCCGATCGCCAGGGGTGGAGTGCTCCGCGACGGCGCGGCAGGCGCTCGTGCCGCGGTCGCATCCACCAGCTACTGCACGATGCACGCCAGCGGCCGCGGTGCTCCCTTCGCGAGCTCCCTGCCTACCCCGGCACCCTGGGCAGCGGGATGACGAGCTCGCCGTCGCCGTCCGGGAAGTCGAGCCGCACCGTCCCCTCGAGTCGCTCGCCCGCGCGGGCCAGCAGCGCCTGGCGCGGCGGCTCGAGCTCGACGGGCCAGCCGAGCCCCTCGAGCTCGTCGGCGAGCCCAACCACCGCGGCCGCCTCGATCTCGACGAGGAGGTTGAGGGCCAGGTTGCTGAACGCCTTGAAGTCCAGGATGTCTCCGCGCCGGGCCTGCACCGCCGCCTCGGCGCGGGAGGTGGCGGCTGCTCGCGGCTCGCGGGCCACGGCGCGGAGCATGAAGCCGCGGCCCCGGTAGAGGGTCTGCCAGAGCTCGGGGAGTCCCTGGAGGGAGGGAAGCACGTCGCGAGGATAGGTGGGCCGGACGGGCCTGTCCAAGCCGCCTGGCCGCGCTCGCGCGGCGCGCGCCCGGTAGCCTCAGCGGGCGCGGCCGCCGGCAAGGGTGCGCTCCAGGCGGCACTCCCCGTCGACGTAGAGCCACCGGCCCGACACGCGCCGGAAGCGGGACCGCTCGTGGAGCGCGTAGGCATGCCGCCCGTCCCGGGAGCGGGCGGTGAACTCCACGAAGCCCTCCTCGTCGTCCGGGCCGCCGCGCTCGGTGCCGTGCACCGTGAGGCCCAGCCAGGTGACGGCCGTCGCGGCAGCGGCGAGCTCGCGCCGGCCCTGCTCGGTGGCCGGGGCGTCGTGCGTGGCCTGCAGGTAGTCGGGGAGGCAGAGCGCGAAGGCCGAGTAGCGCGAGCGCATGAGCGCCTCCGCGGTCTCGGCGGGGCGGGAGCCGTCGTGGCGCGGGCCGCAGCAGACGCCGTAGGTGGCGCCGCCACAGGGGCAGGGATCCTCGGGGCGGATGCTCACGATGCGCCGACGATACGCCGGAGGCCCGGGCGCGGTCACCCGCGCGCGATCCGGGCCGCCGTGCGTCCCGCGCCGAGGAGCTGGCGCGCATGGAGAACGTGAACGGCGCCTCGCTACACCCGTCGGCCGAGCAGGGCCTTGCCGAGCCGCCTGGCCGTCCCGAGCCAGCCGAACCGCTCCACCGTGAGCCGGCCGTACAGGGTGCCGAGAGAGCGGGGCGGGACCGCCGGCCGCGGCTTCACCGCGAGCGAGAGCGCTCCGGTGGGGCAAGCCGGGACGCAGACGCCGCAGCCGATGCAGCGATCGGCGAGCACCGCCGTGGCGTCGCCCGAGTCGTCGAGGGCGTCCATCGGGCAGCGCGGCACGCAGGCGCCGCAGCCGGCGCAGCTGGAGCCGTCCACCGCAGCCCGGTAGTTGGTGGTGACCGCCTCGGCCGGTCGCGGCAGCGCCTTGGCCATCCGGAGCACGCCGCAGCAGCAGCCGCAGCAGAAGCACATGAAGACCGGGTCGCGGGTGTTGGAGGGCTGCAGCACGAGCCCGTCCTGCTCGGCGGTGTCGAGGAGCCGCATGACCTCGTCGCGCTCCACCGGCTGTCCGTGGCCGCTCCGGACGAGCGACTTCGCCACGTGCCCGATGCCGAGGCAGACCCGCCGCTCGCTGGTGACGGAGCAGGGGTGGGCCTGCAGGTCGCGCCCCTGCCGGCAGACGCAGTTCTGGATGGCGAACGGTCCCGGGCTCGCGGCGAGGAGGGCACGGGCGTCGTCGTAGCGCCCCACCGCCCGCTCGGGCACGAAGGTGGCGTTCACCGGCACCGTGCGCATCTGGCCGGTGCGCCCGCCGAGGAAGGCGCCCTTGAAGGCCTCCTGCCCGTAGGCCTCGAAGTCGTCCTGGACCTCGCGGGTGAGCCGGTCGACCTGCATCTCGTAGATGCCGACCGCGAGTGGCGCCTTGCCGTAGCGGCGGCGGTCGGGCCGGCCGGAGCGCAGGAGGAGCCCCTTCTCCGCCATGGCGTCGAGCCGCACCGCGAGCGCCGCGGGATCAGCGCCGGGGGCCCGGGCGGCGATGCGGGCCGCCGGCTCGGGGACCGCGCTCAGGAGGAGGGCCGCCTCCGCCTCCTCCGGCGAGTAGAGCCGGGCGAGGAGCCGGAGCTCAACCCCGGATTCGGTGGCCGGGAAGGGCACCGGCATCTCGTCGAGGTGGGCCCGGAGGCGTCGGTAGAGATCGGTGGAATCCGGCATGGACGAGCGCCGAGTCTGCGCCGGCGGTGAGGAGCCCGCAAGGCCGCGCCGCGCGCCCGGGCCGGTCAGGCGAGGCCAGGGCGGGCGAGGCGAGCAGGGTCAGGTGGGGGAGATGGAGGCCGCGGCCTGCGGACAACCTCTTGCCGGCCCCAGAAACGCCCGAGGGGTCCCGCCGGATGACGGAACCCCTCGGAGAGTCTGGAGCGGGAAACGGGATTCGAACCCGCGACCCTCAGCTTGGGAAACGGTGCCCCGGCCCCGAGATCAGGCCAGATAAGCGGAATCACGAGGAGCGTTGAGATGGATCAGGGACGTTGAAGGGCGTTCCGACGGCAGATCATTGTCCGATTGTTGTCCGCGGAGCGCGCTCAGGACGCGGTCCAACGAGCCTTCACTTGCTGGCTACCGAGCCGGATCATGCTCACTTCGACCTGCCGGCACCGTGAGGGGCGACGCGGCAACGCGAGGGCTCTGGATGCCTTCTAGCGTCCCTCCAGGCAGCGGCCACCGTCGGGTTCCTCCACCTCCACGCGCTTCGGCGTCCCCCCAGCGCCTTCCAGACCCACCGTGAGCTCGGCGGTGCCCCGGGCGCAGGCCAGGTGAGCGGAGAGCGCCTTCCCGTCCTCCGAGGCCCAGGCCTCCTCCACCCGACACGGGCCGCGCCGAGCCTGGAGCCGCCCAACCGCCGTCCCTTCCTTCGCGCCGGACAGCAGGGCCTCGACCATGGTGCGCGTCGCCGGCACCAGCGTGGGCCGGACCACGAGGTCCAGGGCCTGGAGGCGGGTGGGCACTTCATGGGTCAGCTCGAGGTGCATGGCCAGGGTCCCGCGCTCGCAGTGGACGACGGCGTCTCCGCGGAGCCGGTTCTCGACCGTCCAGCGCCGGGGCGCCCCGCACTGGCCAAGCTGAGCGCTGAGGCTGGCCAGGCGCGCCTGGACCCGATCCAGGGGCTGGTACACGAGGTAGGTGTGGTCCACCGCGGCCTCCAGGGCCGCCGGGTCCCACCTGGAGAGGAGTTCGAGGACGCGCTGCGCGGAGTCGGTCAGGGCCGGCGTGGGCGGGAGCCGCGGCGGGTCGAGTAGCGCCTGGCGGGCCAGTCCTTCGAGGAGCGCCACCACCACCCCATTGGCGCCCTGGTAGGTGAGGTTGGTCATCGCGAAGGCGCCCACCCGCGCGTTGGGCAGCAGCCGGACGTGGGAGCCGTAGCCGGGGAGCCCACCGGTGTGGGTGACCACCTGGCCGAAGGTGCAACTCTGGCTCGCCGCCCAGCCAAAGCCGTAGCCGACGGACTGGGCTTTCAGCGCGCCCTCCCTGGTGGAGGCGGTGAAGCCGATGAAGCGCTGCACCTGCTGGGCCTCGCGCACCGAGGCCCGGCGTACCGGGCCGGCCTCGGGGTCGTCGCGCGGGGGCCAGGCGTCGAGCTGATAGGCGACCCAGCGAGCGTAGTCCCGGGGCGACGTCCACAGGCCGCCCATGGGGGCCCAGCTGCCGTCTTCCAGGGTCAGCTCCTCGTGGGGGAGGTCGTCCTCGAAGTGGGCCAGGCCGGAGGAGGGCATGGGGGAGTCGCGCCGGCCGTACCCGTGGGCCCGCCGCTCCGACGGGACCTGGCCCACGTCCCAGACGGTGGAGCTCATCCCCAGCGGCTGGAGGAGCTGCCGGGAGATGTACTGCTGGGCGCTCTGTCCGGTGACCCGGCTCACAACCCGCCCGGCCAGAGCGAAGCCGAGGTTGGCATACTCGAACTCGGTGCCAGGTGTGGTGGAGAAGCTCAGCCCCCGACGCAGCACCGCGTCGAGCTCGGCCTCGGGCATCGGGAGGCGCAGATCCCCGCAGGCGTTGTCCTCGGGTAGGCCGGCGGAGTGGGAGAGGAGCAGCCGGAGCGTAGGGCGCGGCGCGTCGCGGGTGGGCCCGCTCATGCCGGTCAGCTCCGGCAGGTAGGTCTCCAACGGGGCGTCGAGGGCCAGCCTCCCCTCGTCCCGGAGCTTGAGCACCGCGTCGGCGGTGAAGGCCTTCGTCATGGAGGCGATGCGGAAGACGGTGTCCGGGGTCACCGGCGCGCCCGAGGCTACCTCCCGCGCGCCCCAGCCCTTCACCCACACGAGCTCACCGTCGACCACCAGGCCCAGCACCACGCCGGGGGCGCGGGTCTTCTCCACCAGGGCGGTCAGCTCGGGGGTCAGGGCCTCGGCGGCAGCGGCCAGCCGCTGCCCGCGGGAGAGCTCCGGGCCGGGGGCGGCGGGCCGGAGGGCAGGGCGCGAGGGGGCGCAGGCCAGGAGCGCGGCGAGGGCGCAGGGCGCGAAGGGGAGACGGGACACGTAGGGCTCCTGGGCCGGAGGTGGAGCGCCAGAGTCTAGCCGCGAGGTGGTCGCCTTCCGACCGCGCAATGGGGGATGGGAAGACCGATCCCGATTTCGAGTCCAGTACAGGTGACTTACGGGGACAGGCGATGCTGTAGGTGGCGCGATCGGAGCAAACACCGTCACGCTCGGTATGGCTCATCAAGGCGACCTGAGTGTTGAGGCCCCAGCGTAGAAAGCTGATGGTCGGCAGGGAGAATCCAGTGGCACCTCCGTCGATTCGGAGGGCCGACGAAGTCCGGACAACCACCTCTGACAACGTCTGGCGTTCCACAGAAACGACGAAGGCCCCCCAGGTCGCCCTGGAAGGCCTCGCCAATCCTGCCGAATCTGGAGCGGGAAACCGGATTCGAACCGGCGACCCTCAGCTTGGGAAAAGGTGCCCCCGCCGCGGGATCAGGCCAGATCCGCGGAATCACGCGGGGCGTTGCAGCGGTTCAGGGTCGTCGAGGGGCGTTCCAGCAGCAGATCATTGTCTGATTGTTGTCTGGCCCGGCCCTCTCACCTCGAGAACGACCGCCGTCTGAGCTCGAGGAGCCAAGCCTCGATCTCGCGGACGTTAGGAGGTACCTCGGGGAGCGTGGAGCGGGCCAGCGCACCATCCAGGACGTCGAAGGCGCGGCCCACTTCCTTCCGCCAGCGTTCGGCG
This sequence comes from Deltaproteobacteria bacterium, assembly GCA_016214955.1. GTDB lineage: Bacteria > Myxococcota > Myxococcia > Myxococcales > Anaeromyxobacteraceae > JACRMN01. The sequence goes on along the minus strand of JACRMN010000015.1, from coordinate 42,542 downwards.
ACCTCCGCGGGCAGCTCGGAGCGCTCGCCTCGGCGCTTGGCCTCTACCAACTCGCGCGCCGCCGAGAAACCATGCTCGTCGAGCAGGAGGGTGACGTCGGTCTCGAGGGCCCCGGTGAGGAGGGCGTGCGTACCCGTGAGCGTCGTGCGAAGCACGTAGAGGAGCTTCTTCGCTGAGCGGAATCCGTCCTTCTCCCACTCCCGGAGCTGGCCCGTGGCGAAGCCGCGGTAGTGGCGGTGCAGCTTGCGCGACAGGCTGTGGCCGACGAGCTCGCGGAGGGCGGCGTGGTCTGGCGAGGTGCGCATGATGAAGCGCGACAGGACCCGCTCGAGGCGCTTGTTAGTGTCTGCGCCTGCTCGAGCAGGCCGACGGTCCAGGGGAAGGGTAGGACGAAGACGCCGCGCAGGTCGGTGTCGGAGCCCTCGTCGGCGAGTCCCCAGGCGCGCGAGCCGACGGTGGCCTCCAGCACGACGCAGGGCCGCAGCGCCTCCCAGTTCGAGGCCCGCTGCTCGGCGAAGCGAACCTGGCCCGGACGTCGGGGGAGGAGTTCTTCGCGCGAATAGGGCACGACCCCGACTCCGGTCACGAGGACGTCGAAGCCGTCGTCCCGGATGGTGACCACGCGGCCCACCACGCCCTGCGGGATGCGCCGGTCACCGAGCTGGCGCTCCACGCGTGTCGTGACCTCCGTCCCGTGGGGTAGCGGGGCCGCCAGGGGGTCGATGGCCGCGAGACCCTTGGGGTGATGGTGGGCCATGGAATGGGTCAGCCCTGCGCCGCAGAGCCGTGGAGGTGAAGCCCGAGCGCGCGGATGACCTTCATCACTGTTGCGAACTCCGGGTTCCCGTCGGGCGAGAGGGCCTTGTAGAGCCCCTCGCGCGTGAGGCCGGTCTCGCGGGCCAGGGCCGTCATGCCGCGGGCCTTGGCGATGGTGGCGAGGGCGGCGGTGATGAAGGCCGGATCCTCGGCCGCCTCCTCGAGGCAGGCCTCCCAGTAGAGGGCGATGTCCTCCTCGGTCTCGAGGTGCTCCGCGGAGTCCCACCTCTTGAGCTTCAGCTTCGTCTTTCCCTTTGACGCCATGGTGCCTCCTACAGCTGCCTCGCCAGCGCGAGCGCACTCGCGATGTCCTTGGCCTGCGTGGCCTTGTCACCGCCGCCGAGCAGGACGATGACCTCCAGGCCGCGCTGGATGAAGTAGACCCGGTAGCCGGGCCCGTGGTGGATCCGCATCTCCGAGACGCCCTCGCCGACCGGGGCGCAGTCGCCCAAGTTCCCGGCCTCGGCGCGGTCGATGCGCGCCTGGATGCGGCGGGCGGCCCTCCGGTCCCGCAGCGCGGAGAACCAGGTGTCGAAGGCCTCGGTGGTGAGGACCGTCCACATGAGCTGAACCTAGGGCGGCGCGCCGAGGGTGTCAACCATGGTTCACGGCGCGGGCTTGGAGAGCATCAGGCGGGAAGGCTGATGGTCTGCGAGGCGAAACCCGAGGCGGGACGGGTGATTCTCCGCGCCGGGCGACCACGGCCAACGATTACGGACAACACTTTGCACCCCCAGAAACGCCCGAGGGGTCCCGGCGGATGACGGAACCCCTCGGAGAGTCTGGAGCGGGAAACGGGATTCGAACCCGCGACCCTCAGCTTGGGAAGCGGCCCCGAGTCCGATCCAGGGGTTGGCAACGGTCCCCAGGCCCTCGCAAGCAGCCGCGACGTCGAGGGTGCCAGCGGCCCGCTCTCCCGCCAGTGCGTCCAGCCGTTCGCAGACAGCGCAGCGGCTGCCAAGGGCCATAGGGCGGCCGTGGGGCGGCTGCGCGCAGTAGGAGGGGAGAGGGGTCGGCTACTCAGCGTTCGCGCCGTCGCGGAGCTCCTGGGTGTCTCCACCGCGACCGTCTACAGGCTCTGCGAGGAGGGGCGCCTGCCGCATCTGCGCGTGGGCAACGCGATCAGAGTGATGCCACTCGCCCCGCCAGAAGGAGGATCCAGGTGACGAGTCCCGACAGCGCCGCCACGCACCCGGCCCCGACTGCCAACCGCGCGCCTGGCCCCAGCAGCCTCCACATGCCGACGAGCGGGACGAGGACGACAGTGGCAGTGAAGGAGGCGGCTGTCGGCCAGATGGGGTCGGCTCCGAACTTCCTGGAGAGCCAGAAGACCAGGGCCCCGGCCGCGGCAGCGCCGAGCCAAGCGCTGCCGGGCAGAAGGTGGCGGGGTCTCCACGCCGCGTCACGGCCGGTCGGCTTCACAAGGCCAACCTACCAGAGGCTCATCCAGCGCGCCTGAGAGCAGGCGAGGAGCAGGCGATGCCAAGGTTCCAGAAGGGCAACACCGCAGGGCAGGCCACTCGATGGCAGCCCGGCCAGTCGGGCAACCCGGGTGGCCTGCCGCCGATCATCAGAGGCGTTCGCCTCCTGGTCGGGGGCCGCCTCCCGCCCCGCGCCACCAGGGGCGAACCGAGCGCAGTAGAGCCTCGCCGTCACCCCTTGTCTTCCCCCGGCCAGACGGGAGGATGCTGAGCCAGGAGACCGACTTCTCGGGCGTCCTGCGACGCGCCCTGGGGCGAGCGGGCATCGTCCTGGGCTACCGACACGTCTGCCGGGCACGGGTCAACCCGGCGGGCGGGCGGGACCGGACGGCGGCGCGCTGCGGCCACGTCGAGGAGGCCCCCGACCGGGCGCTCCGCCGCTGCCCGGTCCACGGCGACAAGCTCTGGCCGGTGGCCCAGGTCAGGCCCATCCGGTTCCACGACCTGCGTCACACGACGGCCAGCCTGCTGCTGCAGGCGGGCGCCTCCATCGTCGCCGTGAGCACCATCCTGGGCCACGCCGACGTGCGGATCACCCTGGACCGCTATGGCCACCTGGCCCCCGACTTCATGCGCGCCGAGATGGACAAGCTGCGGCTGATGCCGCCCCAGGCGACCGCCCCGGTTGACGCTCGGGAGGTCAACGCCCTGCGCCTGATCGCGGGCGGCGATGGGGCGCTGGTAGGGCGCGAGGGTGAGGCCCCTGCCGCCGCCGCCGCGCCGACCGGCGCCCCGGAAATGAAAACGCCCGGGGTCACCGGGCGTTGGGTGCATCGGAGATTGGAGCGGGAAACGGGATTCGAACCCGCGACCCTCAGCTTGGGAAGCTGATGCTCTACCAACTGAGCTATTCCCGCGAAACCTGTGCCGACCTTCTTCCCGGATCTCCGGGCGGGAGTCAAGCGGCTACGCGGGCGCCCGGAAGCGCTTCCCGGCGCGCTCGCAGGCGGCGTGGCGCGGGCAGCCGACGAGGTGATCGTTCACCAGCCCGCAGGCCTGCAGGAAGGCGTAGACGGTGGTGGGGCCCACGAAGGCGAAACCCCGCTTCTTGAGCGTCTTCGAGAGCGCCTTGCTCTCCTCGGTCACCGGGGGCACGTCGCCGAGCCTCCGCGGCTTGTTCACGATGGGTGACCCACCCACCGCCTCCCAGGCCAGTGCGCAGAGGCTGCCGCCGGCGGCGTGGAGCGCCACCAGCGCCCGGGCGTTCTGGATGGTGGCCTCGATCTTCCCGCGGTGGCGGACGATGCCGGCGTCGCCGAGCAGGCGCCTCACGTCGGCGGCGCCGAAGCGGGCCACCTTCTTCCAGTCGAAGCCGGCGAAGGCCCGCCGGAAGTTCTGCCGCTTCATGAGGATGGTCCGCCACGACAGGCCCGACTGGAACCCCTCGAGGACGATCATCTCGAAGAGGTGGCGCTCGTCGGCGCTGGGGAGCCCCCACTCCTCGTCGTGGTAGGCCACGTAGAGCGGATCGGTTCCGGCCCAGGGGCAGCGTTCACGCGCAGGCATGCCCGCCATCCTAGGCGAGCGCCGGGCAGGCCGCCGCGCTACAGTCGGGGCGCATGGACGACATCCAGAGACGGCTCGCGGAGGGTCGCGCCGCGCTCCGGGCCCGCTTCGGCGAGGCCATGGCCCGCACCCCGTCGCTCGCCGACCCGAGCCCGCAGGGCGACGGCCCCCGGAACCGCCACGGCATGCCGAAGGAGCCGCCGGGCCAGAACGTGTTCACGCAGAAGGAGTGGCCGGTGCTGGAGTGGGGCGAGCAGCCGGTGATCACCGCCGAGCGCTGGAAGCTCACGGTGGACGGGTGCTGCGAGCAGCCCCTGACGGTGGACTGGAAGGCGCTGCAGGCGCTGCCGCAGGTGGACCTCGACGCCGACTTCCACTGCGTCACCGGCTGGTCGATCCTCGACGTCGCCTTCGGCGGCGTGCGGGTGGAGGACGTGCTGGCCCTCTGCCGGCCCGCCGCCGAGGCCACCCACGTCATGTTCCACGCCTACGACGGCTACAGCACCAACCTGCCGCTGGAGGAGGCGCTGAAGCCCGACGTCCTGCTCTGCCACGCCATCGGCGGCAAGCCGCTCACCCGCGAGCGCGGCGCGCCGGTGCGGGTGGTGACGCCGCAGCTCTACGCCTGGAAGGGCGCCAAGTGGGTGAACCGCATCGAGCTCATGCCCCACGACAGGCGCGGCTACTGGGAGATCCGCGGCTACTCCAACACCGGGTATCCCTGGCGCGACGACCGGATGTGGTGAGCGGGGCCGGCCGCCGCCCGGCGCCCGGCTACTTCTTCCGGAAGCGCTTGTAGAAGGCGACGATCTCGCCGACCGAGGTCTTCCAGTCGGAGCTCTCGGCCACCTCGACGTCGTCGTCGGGCCCCTCGAGCCAGATGCCGCCGCAGGACTCGCAGGTGTCGTAGCTGAGCGAGCGCTTCTCGCCGCCCTCCACCACCACCAGGTCCACGTTGCAGGCCGGGCACTGCCCCGCCATCTCCTCGGCGTTGACGTACCCGCCCAGGCCCGAGAGCGCCGGCAGGTTGGCGTGCAGCAGGATCCGGTTCAGGTCGGAGACGTCGACCCAGAGGCCCCCGCAGTCGCCGCATCGGTGCATGGTGCCTTCGTCGCCAGGGATCTCGGCCATCTCGACGGTGCACCGCGGGCAATCCATGAAAAGGGGTCCTCCTTCAGGACCTGGGTCTGCGAGGGGGTGGGCGGGGGAAGTCTCTCGGACGCGAGGATAGGCAAAAGGCCGGTGCGGGATCAACCTCGATGCGCGGCGACGGCCGCCCGCATCGCCGCCACCAATCTCCGGAGCCGCTCCGGGTGCAGCTTGAGGGCCACCCGGTTGACCACCAGCCGGGCCGAGATCTCGAGCACCGTCTCCTCGATCACCAGGCCGTTGGCCTCGAGCGTGGCCCCGGTCTCGGTGATGTCCACGATGGCGTCGGAGAGGCCCAGCGACGGGGCCACCTCGATGGAGCCGTGGAGGTGGATGACCTCGGCGGGCAGGGACTTGCGGGCGTAGTGCTCGGTGGCGATGCGGGTGTACTTGGTGGCGATGCGGGGGGCGACGCCGCGGGGCAGCGGCCGGGCGCGCCGCGGGCGGGCCACGATCATCCTGCAGCGGCCGATGCCGAGGTCGAGGGGCTCGTACAGGTCGCGCGGCTCCTCCCGCAGCACGTCGAGGCCGCAGACCCCCACGTCGGCGGCGCCGTGCTCGACGTAGCTGGCCACGTCGGCGGCGCGGATGGAGAGGAAGCGCAGGCCCGAGGCCCTGTCGGTGGCGGCCAGCTTGCGGGTGCCGGAGAGGAGCCGGGCCGGCGACACCCCCAGCGCCTTCTCGAAGAGCGCCGACGACTCGGTGAGCAGCCGGCCCTTGGGCACGGCCACGGTGATGATCTCGCTCACGCCTTGGTCCTCCGGATGCGGGCCCCGAGCGGCAGGAGCCGCTCCTCCAGCCGCTCGTAACCGCGGTCCAGGTGGTAGACGCGCAGCACCTCGGTGGTGCCGTGGGCGAGCAGCCCGGCCAGCACCAGCGCCGCGCTGGCCCGCAGATCGCTCGCCATCACCGGGGCGCCGGAGAGCGAGGGCACGCCCTTCACCACCGCCCGCTTGCCCTCCACCGAGATGTCGGCCCCGAGCCGGACCAGCTCCTGCACGTGCATGTACCGGTTCTCGAAGACCGTCTCGGCCACCACCGAGGAGCCGTCGGCCACCGTGAGGAGCACCATCATCTGGGCCTGCATGTCGGTGGGGAAGCCGGGGAAGGGCGCGGTGCGCACGTCGAGCGGGCGGGGGCGGCCGTCGCCCACCACCCGCAGGCCGCTCGGCACCGGCGTCACCGTGGCGCCCACCTGGCGCAGCTTCTCCACCAGCGCCTCCAGGTGCTCGGGCACGCAGCCGCGCACCGTCACGTCGTTGCCGGGCAGGGCGCCGGCCACCAGCAGCGTTCCGGCCTCGATGCGGTCGGGGATGACCAGGTGGGAGAGCGGCCGCAGCCGCTCCACCCCCTGGATGCGGATCTCGTCGGTGCCGTCCCCCTCGATGCGCGCCCCCATCGAACGGAGCGCCACCGCCAGGTCCACCACCTCGGGCTCGCGGGCGCAGTTGCGGAGCACCGTCGCGCCCTCGGCCAGGGCCGCGGCCATCATCACGTTCTCGGTGCCGGTGACGGTGACGCCGTCGAAGGTGAAGTGGGCGCCGCGCAGCCGGCCGCCGCGGGCGGTGGCCTCCACGTAGCCGTGCTCGAGCTCGATCTCGGCCCCCAGCGCAGCCAGGCCCTTCAGGTGCTGGTCGATGGGCCGGGCGCCGATGGCGCAGCCGCCGGGCAGGGAGACCCGGGCCTTGCCGAGCCGCGCCAGCAGCGGCCCCAGCACCACCACGCTGGCGCGCATGGTCTTCACCAGCTCGTACGGCGCCTCGGGGAGCGTGCTCGCCGGGACCCGGATGGCCACCTCGTGCCTGTCGGCGCGCTCGAAGGCGCAGCCCATGTGGCCGAGCAGCCGGCCCATGGTGCGCACGTCGGCGAGGTCGGGGACGTTGCGGACCCGGTGGTCTCCCTCGGCCAGCAGCGCCGCTGCCAGCGCCGGCAGCGCCGCGTTCTTGGCGCCCGACACCACGACCTCTCCGCGCAGCGGCACGCCGCCTTCGATGACGATCTTGTCCATTGCTTTCCGGCGGGACGGCCTCCTGGCCGAGGGCGCGGATTCTAGCCCGGTTCCGCCTCCCGTGGGGCGCGCGCCTCGACCCAGCGCGGCAGCCCGGCCAGATCCCGCTTCACCGTGGGACCGGCCAGCCCGGCCTCGCGGCAGAGTGCCGGCAGCGGGCCGGCGTGGCTCTCGTGCATCTCCAGCAGGAGCAGGCCGCCGGGGACCAGCCGCTCGCGCGCCCCGGCCGCGATGCGGCGCAGGAGCGAGAGGCCGTCGGGCCCCCCGTCGAGCGCCAGCCGCGGCTCGCGCCGCACCTCGCGCGAGAGCCCGTCGATCTCGCCGGCCGGCACGTAGGGCGGGTTGGAGACGACGACGTCGAAACGGGCCCCGGCCGGCAGCGGCGCGAAGAGGTCGCCCGGGAGTAGCTCCACCCGGGCCTGGAGCGCGGCGGCGTTCTCGGCGGCCAGGGCCAGGGCCTCGGGCGAGAGGTCGGTGGCCACCACCGTGGCGCCGGGCCGGGCCAGCGCCGCCGAGATGGCGATGCAGCCGGTGCCGGTGCAGAGGTCGAGGAGGCGGCCGCCCTCGGGCAGCGCCTCGATGGCCGCCTCGGCCACGAGCTCGGTCTCGGGCCGCGGCACCAGCGCCCGGGCGTCGCAGCGGAAGGCGTGGCGCAGGAACTCCCGCTTGCCGGTGAGCCAGGCGGTGGGCTCCCCCTCGGCGCGCCGCCGCACCAGCTCGCGGAAGGCGGCCAGCTCCGGGGCGCCGAGCGGCTTGTCGAAGTCGAGGTAGAGCCGCACGCGGTCGCAGCGGAGCGCGTGGGCCAGCAGCAGCTCGGCGGTGAGCCGCGGCGCGTCCACCCCGGCGCGAGCGAAATAGCCCTGCGTCCAGGCGATGAGCCGGAGCGGGGTCCAGACCTCGCTCACGGGCTCCCCCTCTCCTCCTCCCCGGCGGGGGAGGAGGCCGGGGTGAGGGGGCGGGTCACGCGCGCTTCTCCGGCTCCGAGCGCGAGGCCTCCTTGAGCGCCTCGGCCGCGAAGTAGGTGCGGCAGGCGTCCACCACGTCCTGGACGTCGCCGTCCATGACCGAGGGGAGGTTGTGGCGGGTGTAGCCGATGCGGTGGTCGGTGAGCCGATCCTGCGGGAAGTTGTAGGTGCGGATCTTCTCCGAGCGGTCGCCGGTGCCCACCTGGCTCTTGCGGGCGGCGTCGCGGGCGCTGCGCTGCTTCTCCATCTCCATCTCGTAGAGCTTGGCCCGCAGCATCTTCATGGCCATGGAGCGGTTCTTGAGCTGGCTCTTCTCCTGCTGGCACTTCACCACCACGCCCGAGGGCTTGTGGGTGATGCGCACCGCCGAGTCGGTGGTGTTGACGCTCTGCCCGCCCGAGCCGGTGGACCGCATGGTGTCCACCTCCAGGTCGGAGGGGTTGATCTGCACGTCGACGTCCTCGGCCTCGGGCATCACCGCCACCGTCACCGTGGAGGTGTGGATGCGCCCCTGGGCCTCGGTGGCCGGCACCCGCTGCACCCGGTGCACGCCCGACTCGTACTTGAGCCAGCTGTAGACCGCGTCGCCGCTGATGGTGACCGTGGCCTCCTTGATGCCTCCCAGGGCGCCCGGCGAGCTGTCCATGACCTCGGCCCGCCAGCCGCGCCGCTCGGCGTAGCGCAGGTAGGTGCGCAGGAGCTCGGCGGCGAAGAGGCCGGCCTCGTCGCCGCCGGCGCCGGCCCGCACCTCGACGATCACGTCCTTGTCGTCGTTGGGGTCGCGGGGGACGAGGAGGATCTTGAGCTGCTCCTCGGCCGGGGCGAGCCGGGGCTCCAGCGCCGCGAGCTCCTCCTTGGCCATCTCGCGGAGCTCGGCGTCGGCCAGGAGCGCCCGGTTGTCCTCGATGTCCCGGCTGAGCTTCCGCCAGGCGCGCAGCGCCAGCACCGTGGCCTCGAGCCCGGCCCGCTCCTTCGAGACCTTCTTGAAGCGCTCGCCGGAGGAGGCCACCGCCGGATCGGAGAGCAGGGCGGTGAGCTCCTCGAAGCGGGCCTCGCTGGCCTCGAGCTTCCTCAGGACCTCGGGGGAGAGCATGGGAGCGGATCCTTAACCCTGCCGGGCGGAGGAGGGCAAGCGCTCCGCGGCCTCGTCGGCGCCGGCATCCAGCGCCGGGAGCAGCGGCGAGCGGCGCCCCGCCGAGAGCAGCCAGAGCTGGTGGGCGGCGCGGGTGGCGGCCACGTGCAGGCGGCGGCGGGCCTCGTCGGTGGCCGGGTAGGCGGCGGCGGTGGCGTCGGGCACCACCACGTAGTCGAACTCCAGCCCCTTGGCGCCGGCCACGTCGGTGACGTCGATGCCGGGGGCGAACGAGAAGCGGCCGTCGAGCACCAGCCGCGTCTCGGGCAGCGCCGAGAGCGAGGCGTGGAAGGCGTGGGCCGCCGAGGCGTCGGCGGCCACCACGCCCACCGAGGCGCCGGGCTCGCGCTCCAGGAGATCGCGCAGCGCGCCGGCCAGGAAGAGGTGGGCCTGGGGCACGGCCGGGAAGTGGTGCAGGCCCACCGGGGCGCCGGCGCGGGCGCTCCGCGGCGCCTCGGCGGGCCCCTGCTCGCCGAGGATGCGGTGGGCCAGGTCGGCCACCGGCTGCGGGCAGCGGTAGGAGAGGGCCAGGCGGCACTCCTCGGCGCCGGCGGCCCCGGCCGCCTCGAGCGCCGCTTCCCAGCCGCCCGCCCCCTGCAGCGTGCGCTGGGCCTCGTCGCCGGCCAGCGTCAGGCTGCCGTCGCGCGCCAGCAGGCGGCCCAGGAGGAAGAGCTCGAACACCGAGACGTCCTCGGCCTCGTCCACCACCAGGTGCAGGAGGCCGTCGCCGGGCCGGTCGCCGCCCTGGGCCCGCAGCCAGAGGAGCAGCGCCAGGTCCTCCACGTCGAGGGTGCCGGCCAGCTCGTCGGGGGTGCCCTCCTCGATGGGCCGTCCGTCCAGGGTGACGAGCCGCTCCGGGTCGATGCCGCGGTGCTCCTTCCCGAGCGGCGTGGCGATCTGGCGGAGCGTGTGGCGCACCGTCTCCTCGACGGCGGTGCCGGGCAGCGTGCCGGCGGCCGCCTCGACCACGCCGGCGAGGAAGGCACTGTCGGTGAAGGCATCGGCGAGGTGGGCCCGCAGCGGCCGGAGCCGCTTGCCGCGCTGCGGGCCGATGCGGGCGAGGAGCGGCGCCGCCAGCGAGGGGTGGCGCTTCAGCGACTGGACCAGCGCCGGCGTCTCGGGCGCGAGGCGCACGGCCTTGTGGCCGAAGACGGCGGCGGCGCTGCGGCGCAGCCAGGCGTCGAGGGTCTCCACCCGCACCGCCGAGAGGCCCAGCGGCTCCAGCAGCCGGCGCGAGAGGCGGGCCAGCCCCTCCTCCGGGACCACCACCGCCACCCGCCCGGGCTGCCCGCGGGCCGCGGCGATGCGGGCCAGCCGGTGCAGCGCCACCGTTGTCTTGCCGCTGCCGGCGCTGCCGGTGACCAGGAGGTGCTCCCGCGGGTCGGCGCTCACCGCCGCGTACTGCTGCGGATCGAGCAGCGCGGTGACCTCGGGCCGGGCGCGGCCGCCGCGCGCGCCGGCGCCGGTGCCCAGCACGCCGGGGCGGGCAGCGCTGCCGGCGCCGCCACCGTGGAGCGCGCCCGTGCCCTCCTCGGTCCAGCGCCCCCCGTGGCGCGAGAGGGAGCGGCGGCCGGCGATGATGCCGGTGAGCACTCCGCCCTCGATGACCAGGATGCGGCGGGCCAGCACCCGCGCCAGGAGCTTCCCGCCGGGGAGCTCCTCCTCGATGTCGGCCCCCTCCTCGTGCTGGTAGAAGACGGCGGCGATGGGCGAGAGGCGCCAGTCCACGATGCGCACCCCGGCCTCGAGGTCCACCCAGGTGGCCCGGCCCAGCAGGTAGTCGCGCGGGCCGTCGGGGTGCTGCAGCGCCAGGTGGGCGAAGTAGGGCGCGTCGCGCTGCGGCAGCACCTGCTGCCGCTCCCGCCCGGCGAGGGCCTGGGCGATGGTGAGCCCCTGCAGCAGCGCCGGCAGGTCCCGCTCCGAGGCCGACACCGCCTGGTCGCGCAGCGACACCAGCTCGCGAGCCGCCGCCTGCGAGGGCGGCCGCGCCGGCTCCACCCGGTCGAGCGCCTGGCGCACGCGGCGGAGGAGCGCTTCCTCCTCCTCCACGATGGCCCGGCCCGCCGGCGACAGCGCCTCGCTCAAACCCGCACCCCGCGCACGAGAAAGGGAGTGTGTATAGCCCGGCGGGCCCCCCGGTGCCCTGTCAGGGGGACACGGGCTGGCACGGACGACGCACGCGGGGCAGATTTCTGCGGCAGTTCCCCCGAGAGGATGCATCGATGACCGCCGACGCCTTTCGAGCCCAGGTGAACGCCGCCATCAACGCCCACGCCCTCTGGAAGGCGCACCTGGGCACCGCCATCACGCTCGGCTCCGCGCCGTTCCGGGTCGAGGACGTGGGCCGCGACGACCGGTGCAAGTTCGGCCAGTGGCTCCACGGCCTGCGGAGCGAGAAGAACGCGCCGCAGTTCGAGGAGGTACGCGCCCTCCACGCCCGCTTCCACGAGGAGGCGGCGCGGGTGCTCGACCTGGCGCTCTCCGGCAAGGCGGAGGAGGCCAGGGCGCGCGTCGCGCCCGAGAGCGAGTACGCCAGCACCTCGGCGCGGCTCGTCGAGGCACTGGTGGCCTGGAGCGAGCAGTTCAACGGAACGGGTGTCTATCCACCCCGGGGTCGAGTGGACCCTGCGCTGACCGCCCCGTAACGAGGCAGCCCCCTCCCTTCGGGCCACCCGCGGGGGAGGCGCCGCTCACGACCTGCGCGAGAGCGCCTCGGAGAGGGCCCGCAGCGGGCTGACGTCGGCGCGCGAGCCGTCGATGAGCGCCTTGAGGAGCGAGAGCCCCACGCGGCACAGGTTGGCCAGCTCCTCGAGCCGCTCCATCCGGAAGCGGGCCATGGCCCGCACCCGCGGATCGCCGGCGCTCTCGGCGATGGCGCCGCGCAGCTCGGCCAGCGCCGACTCCACCACCGCCAGCGCGCCCTCCACGGCGCGGCGCTCCCGCTCGGCCAGGACGCGGCGCACCAGCCGCCAGACGTGGGTCTCGGCCTCGAAGTGCTCCTTGCGATCGCCGGGCACCGTGGCGCCCTTCACCACGCCCCAGCGCCGCAGCTCGGCGAGGCTCATGGAGAGGAGGCCGGTGGAGATCTGGAGCCGCTCGCAAAGCTCCGGCGCCGCCAGCGGCCGCTCGGAGAGGAAGAGCACCGTCCAGATCCGCCCGAGCTGGCGGCGGAAGCCCCACAGCTCCATGAGCGAGCCCACCGCCTCGGCGGCCTGGAGCTCGGCCCGGGAGAGCGAGGCGGCCGGGCGGCTGCCGCGGCGGGCGGCCTCGGCGCCCGGGCTCACGGCCCCCTCCGCAGCGCCATGTCGGCGAGGGCGCAGAGCGCGAAGCCCACCGAGGCGAAGGCGTTGTAGTTGAAGAAGGCCACGTTGATGCGCTCGGGGAGGAGCCTGCCGCCCGGCGCCACGTGCCGGTGCTCGAGGAGCAGCACCGCCGCCAGCAAGGCAGACCCGATCCACCAGCCGGTGCCGCGCCCGGCCAGGGGCCCGGCGGCGGCCACCGCCGCGGCCGCCAGGAGGTGGAGCCCCCGCGCCCAGCGCAGCGAGCCGGCGACGCCGAAGCGGGCCGGGATGGAGCGGAGGCCGGCGCCGCGGTCGAAGTCGGCGTCCTGCAGCGCGTAGAACACGTCGAAGCCGGCGATCCAGGCGCCGACGCCGAGCCCCAGCACCACCGCCGCCAGCGGCGCGCGGCCGGTGAGGGCGATGGCCACCCCCATGGGCCCGAGCGCCTGGGCCACGCCCAGCCAGAGCTGCGAGGCCCAGGTGAAGCGCTTGGCGAAGGAGTAGCCGAGGAGGATGGCCAGCACCGGCAGCGAGAGCCAGCCGGTGAGCGGCGAGAGCAGCGCCGCCGCGGCCACGAAGGCGCCGGAGGAGCCGAGGAGCAGCGCCCAGGCGGCGGCCGGCGTCACCTCGCCGGTGACCAGCTCCCGCCTCATGGTGCGCGGGTTCGAGGCGTCGAACTCCCGGTCGGCGATGCGGTTCATGGCCATGGCGGCGGTGCGGGCCGCCACCACCGCCAGCGCCACCAGGCCGAGGCGCCAGGCGTCGAGGCGGGCCTCGCCCGAGACCAGCACCACGGCGCTGGCGGCGAAGGGCAGGGCGAAGAGCGAGTGGGAAAACTTCACCATGCGTCCGATGGCGGCGACGCTCATGCGGAGGCCTCCGGGCGGTGGCGGGCGAGCCAGCGGAAGGATCCCTCGGCGCCGGCCGCGAGGAGCCAGGCGGCCGGGTCGGCGGGGCGGGCGCCCTCGAGCGGCAGGGCCAGCACGCCGGGCGCGGTGCCGGGCGCGAGCCGCCCGACGCGGTGGGCCCCCACCGCGCCCCCGTTCCAGGCCAGCGGGAGCAGGCGCGCCGCCGGGACCTGCGGGTAGCCGCGAGAGAGGGCCAGCAGCTCGGCCAGGGGCGAGAGCGAGGGGCTCGAGGCCAGGGAGTCGGTGCCCACCGCCAGCCGCACGCCGGCGGCGAGCAGCCGGGGCAGGTCCGGGAGCTTCCCGCCGATGTGGAAGTTGGAGCGCGGGCAGAGCACCGCGGTGGCGCCGGAGCGGCGCAGCACCTCCACGTCCTCGTCGTCGAGGTCCACGGCGTGGACCGCCAGGTTGCCGGCGTGCAGCGACCCGGCCACGCAGGCCACCGGCGAGCGGCCCTGGGGCCGGTCGCCCTCGCCGCCCAGCGCGCCCAGCAGCGGCCCGAAGGGGCCGGCCCCGCTGGCGACGAAGGTGCGCTCGGCCGGATCCTCGGCCAGGTGGATGGAGGCGGGCCCCGCCTGCAGCAGCTCCGCCACCACCGCCGGCCGCGTGGAGTAGACGGCGTGGGGTGAGAGCACCACCTCCAGGCCGGGCGCCGGCTGCGGCGAGGCGTCGAGCATCTCCAGCGCCGCCCGCCGCGCGGCGGCGATGCGGCTCGCCGAGAGGCCGAAGATCTCCAGGTAGAGCCTGCCGGCCATGCCGGCGCGCGACATCGCCGGGAGCGCCGCCAGCGTGTTGGTCACCTCGCCGACGGCGGCCACGCCGTGGGCCCTCAGCGCCGTGACGGCCCGCTCCACCAGCGCCGGGTTCTCCGGTGCGGCGGCCCGCGCCGGCAGGAAGCGGCCGATCCAGCCCGGCAGCCCGCCGCCACCGGGCACCTGGCCGGCCAGGTGGGAGAGCTCGAGGTGGGTGTGGGCGTTGACCAGCGCCGGGAGGACGACGGCGTCGAGGGGCTCGGCCTTGCCGTGGGCGGCCTCCACCTCGGCGCGCGGCCCCGCCGCCACCACCGTGTCGCCGTCGAGCGCCAGGGCGCCGTCGGCCACCAGCCGCGCGGTGGGCGGCGCGTGCCCGGCGCCGGGTGCCGGCTCCGCGCCGGTGAAGAGGAAGGGCGCCCCCAGCACCCGCACCGGTCAGCTCCCCACCCGCTGGTAGCGCATGTTGCGGCGCGCGGCGGTGAAGCCGGCGTCGCGGATGTGCCGCTCGATCTCCTCGGCGTCCATCTGGAAGGTGGTGCCGGCGGCGCTGACCACGTTCTCCTCGATCATCACCGAGCCGAAGTCGTTGCAGCCCATGTGCAGCGAGGCCTGGGCCACGCCCCCGCCCATGGTCACCCAGGAGGCCTGCAGGTTGGGGACGTTGTCGAGCACCAGCCGCGAGAGGGCGTTGACCCGCAGGTAGGCGTGGGCGCCGTTGTCGCCGGGGGCCAGGCGGGTGTGCTCCGGCTGGAAGGTCCAGCAGATGAAGGCCGTGAAGCCCCGGGTCTCGTCCTGCAGCTCGCGCAGGCGCACGAGGTGCGTCACCCGGTGGCGGCTCTCCTCGCCCACGCCGAACATCATGGTGGCGGTGCTGCGGAGCCCCTGCCGGTGGGCGGCCTTCATCACCGTGAGCCACTCGTCGGTGGAGCACTTCAGCGGGGCGATGCGCCGGCGCACCTCGTCGTCGAGCACCTCGGCGCCGCCGCCGGGGATGGAGTCGAGCCCCGCCGCCACCAGCCGGGCGATGGTCTCCGGGAGGGGGAGCTGGCTGGTGCGGGCGATGTGCCAGATCTCCTCGGGGGAGAGGGCGTGGAGGTTGATGGCCGGGTAGTCGCGCTTCACCCAGCGGAAGAGCTCCTCGTACCACTCGATGCCGAGGTCCGGGTGGAGGCCGCCCTGCAGCAGGATCTCGATGCCGCCCAGGTCGAGGGTCTCCTGGATCTTCTTGCCCAGCACCTCGCGGTCGAGGACGTAGGCCTCCTTGTGGCCGCGGGGCCGGTAGAAGGCGCAGAAGTGACAGGCGGTGGAGCAGACGTTGGTGTAGTTGACGTTGCGCGAGACGATGTAGGTCACCACACCCTCGGGGTGCAGGGCGCGGCGACGGGCGTCGGCCGCCAGCCCCAGCTCCAGGAGGGGCGCCTTCTCGTCGAGCAGCTCGGCCTCGTCGGCGTCGAGCCGCTCGCCGTCGGCCCCCTTCTGCAGGGCGGTGTCGAGGGAGACGGCGCGGCGGGCGCGGCGGCTCCGGACCACGTCGTCGGCGAAGCGCAGGGTGTGGGCCGGGAACGCGCCCAGCGCGGCGCCCTTGGCGAGGTAGGTCTCGAGCCCCTCGAGCTCGTGGGGCCCCAGGCTGTAGCGGAGCCGGTGGGTGAGGTAGCGGCGGTACTTCTCGGCGTCGCCGCCGGCCTCCCGGGCGAAGGCCTGGGCCAGCTCGGTGCGGATGCCCATGCCCTCGCGCGCGGCGCGGGTGAGCTCGGCCACGTCCTCGGGGGCCAGCGCCCCGGGCCTGCCGGCCCAGACGGCGAAGACCATGGGCAGGCCGGTGAGGGCGTTCCACTCGCGCCCCAGGTCGAGGATGTGGTTGGCCTTCACGCCGAAGGCCCGGTCGCCGATGACCAGCGCCCCCTTGGTGCCGCGCGCCCGGGCCACGCCCTCGACGGCCGGCATGGGCGTGAACTTCGGGTGCAGCCCCCTCTCGTGGAGCAGGATGCGGGAGAGCACCTGCGAGGTCCGCGAGGCGGTGTCGAGGTAGACCTCGTCCCACACCGCCGGCGACTGCTCGCCGGCCAGGATCACCGTCTGCACCGGCCCGTCGGCGCCGATGGCGAGGCCCGGCACCACCTCGTAGTCGTGGCCGGGGAGGGCGCCCACCGGGAGCAGGGCCGCCTCCACCTCACCGCGCTCCAGCATGGCGGCGCAGGCGGAGGGCTCGGCCAGGACCAGCTCGATGCGCTTCGAACCCTCCAGGGCGGCGGTGAGGGGCCGGGCGTTGAGGAAGGAGACGGCAGCGGCGCGGATGCGGGCCATGGCGTGCTCCTCAGGCGGTGGCCCGGGCCTGGGGGCCCGGGGCGCCGTGATCTCGAAGCACGTGGTAGAGGCTGTCGCGCTCCACCGGCACCCGCCCGGCCTGGCGGATGAGCCGGTGCAGCCCGGCCTCGGTGAGCCCCTGGGGCGTCTGGGCGCCGGCCATGTGGTAGATGCGCTCCTCCTGCACCGTGCCGTCGAGGTCGTCGACGCCGAAGGAGAGCGCGGTCTGGGCCAGCCGCTCGCCGATCATGATCCAGTACGCCTTGACGTGGTCGAAGTTGTCGAGGAACAGGCGCGAGACGGCGTAGGTCCGCAGCCCGTCGATGCCGGTGGGCTTGGGAAAGGCCTTGCCGATCATGTTGTGCTCGGGGTGGAAGGCCAGCGGGATGAAGACCTGGAAGCCGCCGGTCTCGTCCTGCAGCCTCCGCAGCCGGGCCATGTGGTCGATGCGCTCCTCCGGCGTCTCGATGGTGCCGTAGAGCATGGTGGCGTTCGACTTCACCCCCAGGCGATGGGCAACCCGGTGGACCTCGAGCCACTCGTCGGCGGTGGCCTTGTCGTCGCAGATCTTGCGGCGCACCCGCGGGGCGAAGATCTCGGCGCCGCCGCCGGGGAGCGTGGTGAGGCCGGCCTCGACGAGCTCCCGCAGCACCTGCTCGTAGCTCATGCCGAAGTGCTGGGCGAAGAAGTGGATCTCCACCGCGGTGTAGGCCTTGATGTGCAGCTCCGGCCAGCCCTGGCGGATGCGGCGCACCACCTCGACGTAGTGGCTCCAGGGCAGGTCGGGGTGAAGGCCGTTGACGATGTGCACCTCGGTGATGCCGCTGCCCTTGCGCCGGAGGATGCTCTCCACCGACTCGCCGAGCGGCATGGTGTAGCCCTCGCTGGCCGTCCTGTCGTCGGGCCGGGCGAAGGAGCAGAACTTGCAGCTCGCCACGCAGACGTTGGTGAAGTTGAGGTGGACGTTCCTGTTGTAGAAGGCCCGGTCGCCGTGGCGGGCCTCGCGCACGTGGTTGGCCAGGGCGCCGAGGGCCGCCAGGTCGGGGCAGCGGAAGAGGCGCAGGGCCTCGGCCTCGTCGATGCGGGTGCCGGCCAGGACCTTGTCGCGCAGGTCGGCGAGGCCGGCGCGCTCCAGGGCTCGGTGTGCGAGAGAGGTCAGCATGCTTCAGTCCTCCACCGGCGCTGCGCCGGGCGGCGGGTGTCCCTCCCAGCGCCGCATGAGCTCGTTGTCGATCCCCAGTCGGTCGAGGATCCGCGACACCACCGTGTCGACGAGCTCGTCCATGGTGGTGGGCCGCGAGTAGAAGGAGGGCGAGGCCGGCATCACGAAGGCCCCGGCCTCGATGGCCTGCACCATGGCCCGGGCGTGGGGCAGCGAGATGGGGGTCTCGCGCAGGCACAGCAGGAGCTTGCGCCGCTCCTTCAGCATCACGTCGGCGGCCCGGCCGATGAGGTCCTGGGAGAGGCCGTGGGCGATGCGCGACATGCAGCCGGCCGAGCAGGGCACCACCGCCATGGCCTCGTAGCCCCGGGCGCTGCCCGAGGCGAAGGGGGCGGAGAAGTCGCGGTTCTTCCAGATGGGGAAGGGCAGCCTGGGCGGCCCGCCGATCTCCTGGCGCCACACCTGCAGCCCGGTGTCGGAGAAGACCACGTCCACCTGCACGCCCAGCCGCTGTCCGTGCTCGGCCAGGTAGCCGAGCAGCCGGGCCGCGTAGGGGGCGCCCGAGGCGCCGCTGACGCCGACGACCAGCTTCATGCCTGCCTCGTCGCCAGCACCAGCCCGCAGACGCCGGGGAAGAGGGTCTGGCCCCGCACCGCGGAGAAGCCGGCCTGGCGGCAGGCCTCCTCGAACTCGGGGCGCGAGGCGAAGCGCTCCATCGACTCCACCAGGTACCGGTAGGCCTCGGGGTCGGGCGAGAGCACCCGGCCCAGCACCGGCAGCGCCAGCCGGTTGTAGGCGCCGTGGACCAGGCGGGAGCCGGCCGACTCGGAGCGGAAGAACTCCAGCACCCCGAGCTTGCCGCCGGGCCGGATCACCCGGGCGAGCTCCGAGAGCCCCCGCGCCAGCGAGTCGAGGTTGCGCATCCCGAAGGCCACGGTGGCGGCGTCGAAGCGGGCGCCGCCGAAGGGCAGGGCCAGGGCGTCGGCCTGGGCGGCGGGGAGCCCTGTCTTGCCAGCGCCGCGGGCCAGCATGGGGAGCGAGAAGTCGGCGCCGATCACCCGGAGCCCGGGCACGCGCCGCCGCGCCTCGGCGGCCACGTCCATGGTGCCGGCGCAGAGGTCGAGCAGCACCTGGCCGGAGCGGAGCTCCAGCGCGCGGATCATCTTGCGGCGCCAGAGCTGATCGACCCGCAGGGTCATCACCCGGTTGAGCAGGTCGTAGGTGGGAGCGATGCGGTCGAACATGGCCCGCACCGCGGGCGCGCGTCCTCCCTCGCCGGGCAGCGGCACCGGGCCCATCTAGTGCGCTCCCTTCCTCGGGCTCCAGGCGGCGGCCGGCGGCTCGGCGAGCTTCATGCGGCGCGGCGGGGGCGCGCCGGGCACGAGCCGCTGGTAGAGCGCGTCCATGCGGGCCACCACGCCGGCCGGGTGGACGCAGGGCTCGGGCCACTCGCGGCCGCCCTCCTCGGGCAGCTTGCGGGTGGCGTCCACGCCGATCTTGCCGCCCAGGGCGAAGGCGGTGGAGGCGTGGTCGAGCACGTCCACCGGGCCGTCCACGATGACCAGGTCGCGCTTCACGTCCACGTTGGCGAAGGCGCGCCAGGCGCACTGGGCGTGGTCCTGCACGTCCACGTCGTCGTCGAAGACCACCAGCGTCTTGGTGTTGCTCATCTGCCCCGAGCCCCACATGCCGTGCATGAGCTTCTTGGCGTGGCCGGGGAACTCCTTCTTGATGGAGAGGAAGCAGAGGTTGTGGAAGACGCCCTCCACCGGGAAGGACATGTCCACCACCTCGGGGAAGACCATCTGCAGCATGGGCAGGAAGAGCCGCTCGGTGGCCTTGCCCATCCACTGGTCCTCGACGGGCGGCGGGCCCACCACCGTGGCCGGGTAGATGGCGTCGGCGCGCCGGCACACCGCGGTGACCTCGAGCGCCGGGTACATGTCGGCCAGCGAGTAGTAGCCGGTGTGGTCGCCGAAGGGCCCCTCGCGCACCAGCGCGGCGGCCGGGTCCACCCACCCCTCGATGACCAGGTCGGCCTCGGCCGGGTACTCGAGATCCACGGTGAGGCCCTTCGTCAGCGGCACCCCTTCCTTCCGCAGGAAGCCGGCGAAGAGGTACTCGTCCACGCCCGGCGGCAGCGGCGCCGAGGCGCTCCAGGTGAGCGCCGGGTCGCCGCCCAGGGCGATGGCCACCGGCATCTTCTCGCCGCGCTTCTGGTAGCCGCGGAAGTGGGCGGTGGCGGTCTTGTGGAGCTGCCAGTGCATGGCCAGGCGGCGCGGGCCCAGCACCTGGATCCGGTACATGCCCACGTTGCGCAGCCCGCTCTCCGGGTCGCGGGTCACCACCTGCGGCAGGGTGATGAAGGGGCCGGCGTCGTGGGGCCAGGTGGTGAGCACCGGGAGGGCCGAGAGATCGGGCTCGCGGTCCACGATCTCGTGCACCGGGCCGCCGGAGACGTGCTTCGGCGTCAGCGTGGCGAGCTTGCCGAGCCGCGGGAGCATCTTCAGCTTCTCCCAGAGCCCCTGCGGCGGGGCCATCCTGAGGAGCGAGCGCAGCTCGGCGGCGTGCTCCTCGAAGTCGTCGCAGGAGAGGGCCCAGCTGGTGCGGCGCCGGGTGCCGAAGAGGTTCATGGCCACCGGGAGGCGGCCGGAGCTGGGCTGCTCGAACAGCAGGGCCGGGCCGCCCTGCTTGGCGGCGCGGTCGGCGAGGGCCGCCATCTCCAGGTGGGTGTCGACGGGCTCCTTCACCCGCACGAGCTCGCCGGCCTGCTCGAGGCGGTCGAGGAACTGCCGGAGCGATCGGTAGGCCATGGCGAGAGGGCCGGATCTCTACTCCTTCGCCCCGCTTGTTTCAACGTTCGTTGAAGGGATATGAGTACCCCCCATGCCGACCACCATCCGCGTGGCCCACAGCCCCGACTCCGACGACGCCTTCATGTTCTACGGCCTGGCCTCCGGCGCCG
The DNA here is from genome assembly GCA_016214955.1 of Deltaproteobacteria bacterium. Classification (GTDB taxonomy): domain Bacteria; phylum Myxococcota; class Myxococcia; order Myxococcales; family Anaeromyxobacteraceae; genus JACRMN01. The sequence goes on along the minus strand of JACRMN010000015.1, from coordinate 22,116 downwards.
TGCGCGCCGAGGGGCTCACCTTCGTCCACGAGCTCTCCGACATCGAGACCCTCAACCGGGCCGCCCTGGAGGGTCGCTACGAGATCACCGCCCTCTCGGTGCACGCCTACGCCTACCTCCACGACAAATACCTGCTCCTCGACTCCGGCGCCTCGTTCGGCGACGGCTACGGCCCCACCATCGTGGTGCCGCAGGGCTCGCCGGTGCGCAAGGTCGCGGACCTGGCCGGCAAGCGCATCGCCATCCCCGGCAAGTGGACCAGCGCCGCCCTGGCCCTCTCGCTGCGGCTTCCCGATCACCAGCCGGTGATCATGGACTTCAAGCAGGTGGGCGAGGCCGCCAAGCGCGGCGAGGTTGCGGCGGGCCTGGTGATCCACGAGGGCCAGCTCACCGCCGCCGAGGAGGGGCTCACGGTGGTGGAGGACCTGGGCAAGACCTGGAAGGCCCGCACCGGCCTGCCGCTGCCGCTGGGCATGAACGCCGTGAAGAAGGAGCTGCCCGACGCGCTGCGCCGCACGCTGGCCCGGGTGCTGAAGGAGAGCATCGTCTACGGGCTCGACCACCGCGAGCAGGCGCTCGACCACGCCATGACCTACGCCCGGGGCCTCGACCGCAAGCGGGCCGACACCTTCGTGGGCATGTACGTCAACGAGTGGACCCGCGACCTCGGCCCCCGCGGCCGCCAGGCGGTGGACCTGTTCCTGGCCGAGTCGGTGGAGCGCAAGCTCATCCCGCCGGTGAAGGCGCAGTACCAGGACGCGTAGGGGGAGGGCGGGCTAGAACGCCCGCTCGGTGAGGCTCACCGCCGCCTCGGCCAGCGCCTTGCGGTGCGGGCCGTCGGGCACGCGCTGCAGCGCGGCCATGGCGGCCCGGGTGTGCTCGCGGGCCAGGGCCCGCGCCGCCTCGACGCCGCCGCTCCGCTGCACTGCCTCCAGCACCGCCGGGGCCACCGCCTCGGCCTCGGCCCGGCCCTCCACCAGCGCGGCGAGCCGGTCGCGCAGGCCGGGTTCGCTCCGGAGCGCGCGGATGAGCGGCAGGGTGGCCTTGCCCTCGAGGAGGTCGGTGCCGAGCCGCTTGCCGAGCAGCCCCGGGTCGGCGGCGTAGTCGAGGGCGTCGTCCACCAGCTGGAAGGCGGTGCCCACGCCCTCGCCGAAGGCGGAGAGCGCCGCCGGCACCTCGCCGCGCACGCCGGCGGCCCAGGCGCCGGCCGCCGCCGCCCAGCCGAAGAGCGAGGCGGTCTTGCCGCGGATGACGGCGAAGTAGTCCTCCTCGGTGGCGTGGAAGCCGCCGCGGAGCGAGAGCTGCTTCACCTCGCCCTCGACGAGCCGCCGCATGGTGGCGAGGAGCGGCGCCAGCGCGTCGGCGCGGGCCTCGTGCCCGGCCACGATCTCCAGGGCCCGGGTGAGGAGCCAGTCGCCGGCCAGCACCGAGACGTTGTTGCCCCAGATGACCCGCGAGGCCGGCTGGCCGCGGCGCATCTCGCCGCCGTCGAGCACGTCGTCGTGCAGGAGGGTGGCCGAGTGGGTGAGCTCGGCGGCCACGCCGAAGGGGACGGCCCGGGCCATGTCGCCGCCGCAGGCCCCGCAGCCCAGCAGCGTGACCAGCGGGCGGATGCGCTTGCCGCCGGCGGCCACCAGGTGCCGGGCGGCGGCCTGCAGGGTGGCCTCGGCGTCGCCGGTGGCCCGGGTGAGCTCGCCCTCCAGCGCCAGGAGCTGCTCCGGCAGGCGCGGCACCTGGGCCAGCGCCGCCTGGGCCTTCTCGGGCCGGACGCCGCGGACCGCCGCCTCCCCGAGCTGCGCCAGGATCGCCTCGTCGTTCGCCATCGCCCGCCCGGGGAAGAGCCTTCAAGAAACCGTGAAGGACGAAGCGGTATAGCGCGCCGCAAAGCGGCGGGTCAACGCGCCCCCGGCCGGTGAACCGGCCGGGCGGATCGACTAGGCTCCGCCCCGATGCCGGTCGTGAAGCTCACCCTCGCCTACGACGGCACCCGCTACGCCGGCTGGCAGGTGCAGCCCAACGGCCCTTCCATCCAGGCCGAGGTGGAGCGGGCGCTCTCGGCGCTGCACAAGGCCCCGCGGCGGGTGACCGCCGCCGGCCGCACCGACGCCGGGGTCCACGCCCGGGCCCAGGTCTGTTCCTTCCCCGAGGAGCGGCCCCTGCCGGAGAAGGCCTACGTGATGGGGATGAACGCCCTCCTGCCGCCCGACATCGCCATCTCGGCGGCGGCGCTCCTGCCGGAGGGCTTCGACGCCCGGCGCAGCGCCCGCGGCAAGCGCTACTGCTACCGCATCGAGAACCGGCCCACCCGCTTCCCCATCGGGCGCGCCTACGCCTGGCAGCTCTTCCGGCCTCTCGACGCCGGCGCCATGGGCGAGGCGGCGGCGCTGCTCACCGGGCGCCACGACTTCGCCGCCTTCCAGGCCTCCGACTGCGAGGCCCGCCACGCGGTGCGCGACCTCGGCCGGCTCGAGGTGCGGCCCGAGGGCGAGGCCCTGGTGGTGGTGGCCGAGGCCACCGCCTTCGTGAAGCACATGGTGCGCAACCTGGTGGGCACGCTGGTGGAGGTGGGGCTCGGCAAGCGGCCGCCGGCCTGGGTGGCCGAGGTGCTGGCCTCGCGGGACAGGAAACGAGCCGGTCCCACGGCGCCGCCGCAGGGGCTGGCGCTGGAGTGCGTGTTCTACGGCGACGAGCTCCACGCCCAGGGCGGGTGAGCCCCGTCCGCGGGGCTTCCCGGCCGTCCTTCACGTTCAGTAGGATCTCCGCATCCCCTCACCCGCGGAGCACCCATGGACGTCCGACGCCCGCTTCCACGCCTCTGCGCAGCGCTGCTCCACGGGCCAGCTCCTCCTCGTCGACGTCGAGAAGCTGGCGGTCGAGCAGATCGCCGAGGTCCGCCCCTGGCTCGATCCCAAGGAGATGTCGGAGCAGACCGCCTTCCACGTCCGGGCGAGCGATGGCCTTCTCATCCACGGCTACCTCACCCTGCCGAGGCGCCAGCCGCTCGGCAGCCCGCCGCCGCTCGTGGTCCTCTCCCACGGCGGGCCGCATGGCATCCGGGACCACTGGGGCTTCGACGGCCGGGTGCAGCTCCTCGCCAGCGAGGGCTACGCGGTGCTGCAGGTGAACTACCGGGGGGTCGGGAGGCTACGGCGAGGCCTACGAGGTCGCGGGGTACGGCAAGTGGGGGGGGCGGATGACCGAGGACGTGCTCGACGCCGTCCGCTGGGCCGTGAAGAAGGGGCAGGTGGACGGGAGGCGAGTCTGCGCCTACGGCGCCAGCTACGGCGCCTATGCCTCGATGCAGGCCGCAACGCTGGCGCCCGAGCTCTTCCGCTGCGCCGTCGGCTACTCCGGCGTGTACGACCTCACCCGCATGATGAGCGACGACGACGCCGTCCTCTCGCGGCGCGTCCAGGGCTTCCTGCGCCGCGCCGTGGGGACCGACGAGGCCGAGCTCAGGGCCATGTCCCCCGTCTACAACGCGGCCAGGCTCAAGCTGCCGATCCTGCTCTTCCACGGCGGCATGGACACGCGGACCCCCATCGGACACGCCAAGGCCCTGCGCGACGCGCTCGAGGAGGCGGGCAATCCGCCGGAATGGGTGGTCGAGCCCGCCGAGGGGCACGGCTTCCTGGACCCCGAGGCGCGGGTGAGGCTCTACACCCGCCTCCTCGCCTTCCTCGCGAAGCACATCGGCTCCGCGCCGGTCGGGGCGAAGGCGGCTGGGACGGCCGCCCCGTAGGGGCGGCCGCGGGAGCAGCGGTCAGCGCGCCACCGCCACCTTCTGCACGGCGGTGACGGCGCCGCAGGTGGTGGTGACCGTGGCCGTGAACTGGGCGGTGCCGTTGGGCAGCACCGTGACGGTGGGCGGGTTCACCGCCACCGAGAGCACCCGCTCGCTCACCACGACGGCGACGGAGGCGGTCACCGGCGGCGTGGTGCGAGTGGTGGCGGTCACGTGGTAGGTGCCAGCGGTGTCCGGCGAGGTGTAGACGCCCGCCGCGGTGACGGTGCCGCCGGCGACGCCCTCGGTTACGGCCCAGTCCACCGCCGTGGTGGTGGTGCCGGTGACGGTGGCCGTGAACGTCTGGGTCCGGCACGCGTCCAGGCTGGGGGCGGCCGGGCTCACGCTCACGGTCACCTGGGCCGGCGCCGTGACCGTGACGGTGGCGGTGCCTGCGCTGGTGCCGTTGGCCTGGCTGAGCGCAACCACGTGGCAGGTGGCGGCGGCGCCGGGGGCGGTGTAGACGCCGCCCGAGGTGATCGAGCCGCAGCCCGAGGCCTCCTGCACCGACCAGGTGACCGCGGCGTTGGTGGTGCCGGTGACCGTGGCGGTGAAGGTCCGGGTGGCGCCGGCGGCCACCGTGGCGGTGGCCGGCGCGACGGTCACGGCGATCGGCGCGACGGGCTGCACCGTGATCACCGCCTGCGCGGCCTTGGTGCCGTCGGCGGCGCTGGTCGCCACCACGTGGTAGGTGCCCGCGGAGGTGGGCGCGGTGTAGAGGCCGCTCGCGCTCACCGACCCGCCGCTCGCCTCCTGCACCGACCAGGTGACGGAGGTGTTGATGGTCCCGGTGACCACCGCCGCGAACTGGGTGGTGCCGCCGAAGCCGAGCGTCGCCGAGGGAGGCTGCACCTCGACGGCCACGCCCTGGGGCGCGCCCTGGGGGGCTGCTGGGTCCGTGCTGGCGGCGGAGCAGGCGAGGAGGGCGGGGAGGGCGAGGGCGGCGGCGAAGGAGCGGAGCGTGGACGACATGGGGCACGACCTTTTCTGCTGGTGAAGTTCGGCAGCGACCAGGCACTGTCACCTGATCCGGGGACGAATGTGCCACGAAAGGATTAAGCCGCGTAACCCGCCAAGGAGGCTGAGTCTTGATGCGTCATACGCCTACATTCACTCGGAAAAAGTCGACTGTAGGCATCCCGGGACCCACTGCCTGGATGGAGTCCTAATGGGTGACCCCCAATGAGCATACCGCTCCTCCGCGTCACTTCATCCCACGTCTCCCTACCCGTGAAGATCGGCATTAGGATCAACGGCGGAGTCCGATCCCGTGCCGCCCCTGCCTCTCCGAAGCGCCCTTTTGCCGCTCGTCGCCGCGGCGCTGGCGGCCTGCGACGGCACGGCGCCGGCGCCGGACTTCCAGGTGAGGGGTCTCGACGTGGTGGTGGCCACCGACGCGCCCTTCGCCCGGCGGCCCGACCTGGCGGCGCGGATCGAGAGCACCGTGCAGGCCTCTCTCGACTACTGGGGCGGTGGCTGGGAGCAGCTCGCCGGCGCCACGCTCACGCTCTCGGGTGCCGACGCGGTGCCCTGCGCCGGGCAGAGCTCCCTCGGCTGCTGGGACGGCGACCTGCGCATCACCACCCGCGACCCGGGCGCGGGCACCTTCTCGTGCGTCGAGGCCACGGTGCTGGTGCACGAGGTTGCCCACGCGGTGATCGGCGACCGCTACCACACCGACCCGCGCTGGATGCAGATGGAGCCGGTGCAGGCGGCGCTCTCCGGCCGCGTGGGCTACGGCTCGGCGGGCGAGGAGCCCTGCGTGGTGGTCGCCGGCGTGTGGCGCCACCCGGCCGAGCGGCTGCCGGCCCCGCAGGCGGGCCCGGTGCCGGTGGAGCCGGCGGGGGCGGGCAACTAGGGCCGGCGGGAGCTCCCCGCCTCAGTGCACCGTCCGCTCGGCCTCGGGCGGCCGCGCGGTGCGCTTGAAGTCGAGCGTGTCGCCGGGCCCCTCGTCCACCACCACGTGGTCGCCGGGCTTCACCTCGCCGCGCAGCAACCGGCCGGCCAGGGCGTCCTGCACCAGCCGCTGGATGGCCCGCTTCAGCGGGCGCGCGCCGTACACCGGGTCGTAGCCGGCGTCGGCCACCGTCTCCCGCGCCGCGTCGGTGAGCTCGAGGGTGACGTCCCTGTCGGCGAGCAGCTTGCGGAGCCGGCCGAGCTGGATCTCGACGATGCGGGAGATGTCCTCGCGCGACAGCGGCCGGAAGACGACGATCTCGTCCACCCGGTTGAGGAACTCGGGGCGGAACTCCCCGCGCAGGAGCTCCAGCGCCGCGTCGCGGATCTCCTGCAGGTTGGCGCTGGGCCGCGAGGCCAGCCGCTGGATCTGCTCGGAGCCGATGTTGCTCGTCATGATGACCACGGCGTTGCGGAAGTCCACGGTGCGCCCCTGGCCGTCGGTGAGGCGGCCGTCGTCGAGCACCTGCAGAAGCACGTTGAATACGTCGCGGTGCGCCTTCTCGATCTCGTCGAAGAGGATGACGGCGTAGGGGCGACGCCGCAGCGCCTCGGTGAGCTGCCCACCCTCCTCGTAGCCGACGTAGCCGGGAGGGGCGCCGATGAGCCGGGCCACGGCGTGCTTCTCCATGTACTCGCTCATGTCGAGGCGAACCATGGCCTGCTCGTCGTCGAAGAGCAGCTCGGCGAGCGCCCGGGCGGTCTCGGTCTTGCCCACGCCGGTGGGGCCCAGGAAGAGGAAGGAGCCGACGGGGCGGTTGGGGTCCTGCAGCCCGGAGCGGGCGCGCCGCACCGAGGCCGACACCGCGGCGAGCGCCTCGGCCTGGCCCACCACCCGCCGGCCCAGCCGCTCCTCCATGTGGAGCAGCTTCTGCACCTCGCCCTCCAGCAGCCGCGAGAGCGGGATGCCGGTCCACTTCGAGACCACCTCGGCGATCTCCTCGGGGGTGACCTCCTCCTTGAGCATGGCGCCGCCGCGCTGCAGCTCGGCGAGGCGCGTCTGGGCCGCCTCCACCTTGCGCTGCGCCGCCGGGGCCTTGCCGAACTTGATCTCGGCCGCCCTGTCGAAGGCGGCGCTGCGCTCGGCGGCCGCCTCCTCGTTCCGGAGCTTCTCCAGCTCGCCCTTGGCGGCGGAGATCTCCTGGATGACCGCCTTCTCCGCCTCCCAGCGCGCCTTGAGCCGCGAGAACTCCTCGTGGAGCGCCGCCAGCTCCTTCTCGAGCTGGGCGAGGCGGGCCACGCTGGCCGCGTCCTTCTCCTGCAGGAGCCCCTGCTTCTCGATCTCCAGCTGCCCCACCCGGCGGCGCACCTCGTCCACCTCGGCGGGCATGGAGTCGATCTCGATGCGCAGGCGGCTCGCGGCCTCGTCCACCAGGTCGATGGCCTTGTCGGGCAGGAAGCGGTCGGCGATGTAGCGGTGCGAGAGCCGGGCGGCGTCCACCAGCGCGGCGTCCTGGATGCGGACCTTGTGGTGCAGCTCGTACCGGTCCTTCAGGCCGCGCAGGATGGAGATGGTGTCGGCCACGCTGGGCTCGCCCACGAACACCGGCTGGAAGCGCCGCTCCAGCGCCGGGTCCTTCTCCACGTGCTTGCGGTACTCGTCGACGGTGGTGGCGCCGATGGCGTGCAGCTCCCCCCGGGCCAGCGCGGGCTTCAGCATGTTGCCGGCGTCCATGGCGCCCTCGGCGGCCCCGGCGCCGACGATGGTGTGCAGCTCGTCGATGAAGAGGATGATCTGCCCCTCGGCGGCCGCCACCTCCTTCAGCACCGCCTTCAGCCGCTCCTCGAACTCGCCCCGGTACTTGGTGCCGGCCACCAGCGCGCCCATGTCGAGTGCCAGGATGCGCTTGGTCTTCAGCCCCTCGGGCACGTCGCCGTCCACGATGCGGCGGGCCAGCCCCTCGGCGATGGCGGTCTTGCCCACGCCCGGGTCGCCCACCAGCACCGGGTTGTTCTTGGTGCGGCGCGAGAGGATCTGCACCACGCGCCGGATCTCCTCGTCGCGGCCCACCACCGGGTCGAGCTTGCCGAGCCGCGCCAGCTCGTTCAGGTCCTTGGCGTACTTCTCCAGCGCCCGGTACTGGCCCTCGGCGTCCGGGCTCTGCACCCGGGCCCCGCCGCGCACCGCCTTGACGGCGTCGCGCACCCGCTCCGGCGTGGCTCCGGCGCGGCGCAGCGCCTCGCCGGCCCCCCCCTTGTCCTCGCTCAGGGTCACGAGCAGGTGCTCGCTGGAAAGGTACTCGTCCTTGGTGCGCCGGGCCTCGTCCTCGGCCCTGTCGAAGAGCTTGAGGAGCCGCTGCGACGGGTAGGGCTCGCCGCCCGAGACCCGCGGCAGCGAGCGGAGCTCGTCCTCGGCCAGCGCAGCGACCTGCGCTGGATCGGCGCCGATCTTCGCCAGGATGGCCGCTGTCACCCCGTCGGCCGGCTCGAGCAACGCCAGGAGCAGGTGCTCGGCCTCGAGCGCCTGGTGATCCCGTCGGCGAGCCTGGGCCTGGGCGCCCGCGAGCGCCTCCTGGGCCTTCACGGTGAGCTTTTCGGTGCGCATGGACACAACGTAAGGCCGCGTTCCGACCTGGCAAGCGGGGTGCCGGGGCCCGTGCCGACCTCCGCCTGCACGCCTGTCCCAGCGGCAAACCGGCGCGCTCCCATCCGGGGCGGCGTGCTACTCCTTGGGGGCACCTGCGCAGCCGAGGGGGAGCCGCGGGGATGGCTTCGGAGAACGAGAGCGCACCCGGCCCGGCCGGACTCGGTCCGCGCGGCCGTCTGAAGGCCCGTCACGCCCTGGCGGGGCTGGCGATGGCGTCGCTGCCGGTCCTGTTCGTCGCGCTCCTGCCGCCGAGCCTGCTGGGCAACGCGCTGTTCTGGGCCCTGCACGAGCTCCTACTCCTCTTCCTGGTGGTGATGGGCGGCGCCACCTTCGCCGTCCAGTGGTACGCCGCCTCGCGCGGCCTGGAGGAGCCGCGCGGCCGCTTCGTCGGCGCCTCGTGCCTGGGCCTGGCGGCGCTGGAGGCGCTGCACCTGCTGGCCGTGCCGGGCATGCCCGGGATCGTTGGCGCCACGAGCTGGGAGCACGGCGTCTTCTGGTGGCACATGGCCCGGGGCTGGATGGCGGCGACGCTCCTGCTCGCCGCCTTCCTGCCGCGCTCGTCCAGCCACCCGCTCCTGTCCCGCGGGCCGCTGGCGGCCGTGAGCGTGCTGATGGTGGGCATCCTGCTGGCGGCCGAGCCGCACCTCGTCACCCCCGGCTCCTTCATCGGACCCGACGGCGGCGGCACCCGCGGCCGGGCGGCGCTGGAGGTGTTCCTGGCGCTCCTCAGCGTGGCCGGCATCGCCGTCCACACCCAGCGCTTCCGCCAGACCGGCGAGCCGCTCTACCTGCGCACCGCCCAGGCGCTGGGCATGGTGGCCATCGGCCAGGTGGCCTACGGTCTCTCGCAGGGCCAGGCCGATCTCCTGGGCCTCGCCGCCCACCTCTACGCCGCGGTCTCCGGCTACCTCATCTTCGACACCCTCTTCGCCGCCGCCATCCTCGACCCCTACCGCAAGGTGGCCCAGAGCTCGCGGGAGCTGGCCGCCGCCAACGCCTACCTGGAGCAGCTCCGCGGACGCATCGAGGGGGAGCTGGCCGAGACCATCGGGCGGCTGGCCGAGACCACCGAGCGCGAGGCCAAGAGCCGGGCCGAGCTGGAGGCGGCCATCGCCGCCGTGCCCGAGGCCATCGTGGTGCTCTCGGCCGAGGGCGAGGTGACCCGCCAGAACGCCATGGCGCAGCAGCTCTTCGCCGTCGGGGCCGACCCGCAGGGCGGCTCGGTGCTGGAGCGCTGGCGGACGCTGAAGCCGCGCACCACCGAGGGGAAGCCGCTGGCGCAGGAGGAGCACCCGGTCCTGCGAGCCCTGCGTGGCGAGACGGTGCGCGGCCAGGTGGTGGAGATCCAGCCGCCGGGGAAGAAGGCCACCTGGATCTCGGTGGCGGCCGCCCCCATCCGCGCCGACGGGGAGCTCACGGGGGCGGTGGCGGCGGCGGCCGACGTCTCGGCGCTGCAGGAGCTGCAGTCGCAGCTCGAGGACCTGCTCCGCGCCGTCTCCCACGACCTGCGCAACCCGCTGCAGATCATCCTGCTGCAGGGCGAACGGCTGCAGCGCCTGGCCGACGGCGCCGAGGGGCGCGAGAAGGAGCAGCGCGCCTCGGCGGCGGTGGTGGCGGCGGCGCGCCAGATGAGCGTGATGATCCGCGACCTGGTGGACGCGGTGCGCATGGAGAGCGGCCGGCTGCGGCTCTCCTGCCAGCCCCTCGACCTCGGGGCCTGGCTGCCCAACCTGCTCTCGGTGGCGGGCGGCGCCGTCGATCCGGCGCGCGTGAAGCTGGAGCTTCCCGCCGACCTGCCGCTCTGCTGGGCCGACCCCACGCGGCTCGACCGCGTGCTCCTCAACCTGCTGGCCAACGCCCTCTCCCACTCGCCGGCGGGCGCCGACGTTCGGGTGCGGGCCTCGTCGATCGGCGGCGAGGTGCTGCTGACGGTCCGCGACCAGGGGACCGGCGTGGCCGCCGAGGACCTGCCTCACATCTTCGAGCGCTTCTACCGCGGCCACTCGACGCGCAGCGGCGACGGCCTGGGCCTCGGTCTCTTCATCGCCCGGCTGCTGGTGGAGGCCCACGGCGGCCGCATCTGGGCCGAGTCGATCCCGGGCCAGGGGTCGGCCTTCACCTTCTCGCTCCCACAGGCCCAGCCCTTGCCGGCGGCGCGCGCCTGAGTCGCCTTCGCCGCGGGCGCCCCCCCCAGGTCCTTGCGACCGCCGCCCGGCCAGGTCATCGAAGACGGGGCGGCCCCTGCGGGCCGGAGGAGGAGTCGGGGCCGTGGCGCACGATCCACGCATCGCCGCCGTCGTCCGGGTGCTCCCGGAGCACTGGTACGACCAGGAGACCCTGCTGGCGGCCCTCACCTCCTACTGGGCCCGGAAGCACCACAACCCCGAGCGGCTGGCCGAGCTGCACCGCGCGGTCGGAGTGAAGGGGCGAAACCTGGCCTTGCCGCTCGAGGCCTACCCCGGGCTCGACGGCCTGCAGAAGAGCAACGACGCCTGGATCGGCGCCGCGACGAGCCTGGGAGAGGCGGCGGTGCGCAAGGCGCTCGGGCAGGCGGGCCTGGCCCCGGCCGACGTGGGCCACTTCTACTCCGTCACCAGCACGGGGCTCTCGGTGCCCTCGCTGGAGGCCCGCATCGCCAACCGGCTCGGCATGCCCCACGAGCTCCGGCGAACGCCCATCTTCGGGCTCGGCTGCGCCGCCGGGGCGGGCGGCACGGCGCGGGCCGCCGACGCGCTGCGGGCCTTCCCGGGCGACGCCGCGGTGATGCTCTCGGTCGAGCTCTGCTCGCTGACGCTGCAGCGGGACGACGGCTCGATCGCCAACGCGGTCGCCTCGGGTCTCTTCGGCGACGGCGCCGCGGCGGTGGTGCTCTGCGGCGCCGGCCGGCCCGGCCCGGGGCCGCGCGTGCTGGCCACGCGCTCGGTGCTGTGGCGCGACACCGAGTGGGTCATGGGCTGGGACTTCGTCGACACCGGGTTCAGGGTGGTGCTCTCGGGCCGGGTGCCGGAGGTGATCCGCGGCAACGTGGCCGCCGACGTGGACGCCTTCCTCGGCGCCCACGGCCTGGCGCGGCGCGACGTGCGCCACTGGGTGGCCCACACCGGCGGCCCCAAGGTGCTCTCCGCCTTCGGGGAGGCGCTGGCGCTCCCCGAGGAGGCGCTGGCCCGCTCGCGCCGCTCGCTCGCCGAGGTCGGCAACCTCTCCTCGGCCTCGGTGCTCTTCGTCCTCGGCGACCTGCTCGATTCGGGCGAAGCCCGCGAGGGGGACTACGGGCTCCTCGCCGCCATGGGGCCGGGCTTCGGCGCGGAGCTCCTGCTGCTGCGCTGGTGACCGGCCATGACCCTGCTGCACCCGTACCTGGCCTTGCTCGCCGCCGTGGCCCTGGAGCGGGGGCTGGAGCTCCGGCTCTCGGAGCGCAACGCCCGGCGGGCGCTGGCCCGGGGCGGGGTGGAGCACGGGCGCGGCCACTACCCGGTGATGGTGGTGATGCACACGACCTTCCTCCTCTGCTGCGCCGCCGAGGCCCTGGCCTTCCCTGCGGTGCCGCCGGCGGCAGCGCTGGCGGCGCTGGCCGGCGCGGCAGCGGCGCAGGGGCTTCGCTGGTGGGCGGTGGCGGCGCTGGGCGAGCGCTGGAGCACGCGGGTGGTGGTGGTGCCGGGGGCCGCCCCGGTCACCGGGGGTCCCTACCGCTGGCTGCGCCACCCCAACTACCTGGCGGTGGTGCTGGAGGTGGCCTGCCTGCCGCTCGCCTGGGGCTCGTGGAGGACGGCGCTGCTCTTCTCCCTGGCCAACGCCGCGCTCCTCCGGGTGCGGATCCGGGCCGAGGAGCGGGCGCTGGGGCCGGCCTGGGAGGCGGCCTTCGCCGGCCGGCCGAGGCTCTTGCCGGGAGGGCGCGCGTGAACGGGCACGAGGCGGAGGTGGCGGCCGAGATCCGGCGGCTGGCGCGGGAGCAGGGCTCCCGGCAGGCGCCCTTCGGCGACGAGGAGGAGCTGGCGGCGCAGCTCGACTCGCTGCAGCTCCTGGCGCTGGTGACGGCGGTGGAGGACCGGTACCGGATCGTGCTCACGCCCGACGACGCCGCCGGCACCAGGAGCCTGGCCGACCTGGCGCGGCTCGTCGTCCGGCGGGTGGAGGCGGAGGGGCGGGGGGAGGGGACGTGACCGGGAGCGCGTCATCCCGACCGAGAGTAATGAGGTCCCAACGTGCCGGAATCAGGCCCATGACGCACCCGCCGGACGCGCCAGGCGCGTCAAGATTACTCTGGGTAGGGTGCCGGCGGGGCGCGAGCGCACCATGAGAGGCCCCCCTGCACCCCCGCCGCTCCACGCCACCGTGGCCGACGCGCTCCGCGCCGCCGCGGGCCACGGCTCGGGCGTCACCTTCGTGGACCTGCGCGAGCGCGAGACGGCGCTGGGCTGGGCCGAGGTGGCCCGCCGCGCCGGCGAGGCGGCCGGCGCCCTCTCTCGCGCCGGAGTCCGGCCCGGCGACCAGGTGGCCATCGTCCTCCGCACCGAGCCCGCCTTCCTCGACGCCTTCCTCGGCGCCGCCGTCCTTGGCGCGGTACCGGTGCCGCTCTACCCGCCCGTGCGGCTCGGCCGGCTGGAGGAGTGGACCGCGGCCACCGCCCGCATGATCGAGGTCTCGGGGGCTCGGCTCGTGGTCTCGGGCGGCGCCTCGGCCCGCCTGCTCGGCGAGGCCGTGGCCCGGGCCCGGCCGCCCCTGGGCTGGCTCGCCGCCGAGCGCCTCCTCGGCGGTCCGCCGGCGCCGCCACGGGCCGTGCGCCCCGAGGACCTCGCCCTGGTGCAGTTCTCCTCGGGCTCCACCGTCGACCCGAAGCCCGTGGCCCTCACCCACCGGGCCCTCACCGCGCAGATCGCGTCGCTGGTGGCGCTGGTGCGCCCCACCTCCGCCGACGTGCTGGTCTCTTGGCTGCCGCTCTACCACGACATGGGGCTCATCGGCTGCCTGCTGGGCGCGCTCTCCTACCCCGGCCCGCTGGTGCTCCTGCCGCCCGAGCACTTCCTGGCGCGCCCCTCTCTCTGGCTCCGCGCCATCTCCCGCCACCGCGGCACCATCTCGGCCGCCCCCAGCTTCGGCTACTCCTACGCGGCCGAGCGGGCGCCGGCCGCCGACCTCGATGGGCTCGACCTCTCCTCCTGGCGCATCGCCCTCGACGGCGCCGAGCCGGTCTCGCCGCTGGTGCTGCGCCGCTTCGCCGATCGGCTCGCCCCCCACGGCCTCGATCCGCGAGGCCTGCTCCCGGTGTACGGTCTCTCCGAGGCGGCGCTGGCAGTCAGCTTCTGCCCGCCGCGCTGGCCGCTGCGCACCGTCCGGGCCGACGCCCGGCGGCTCGCGGCCGAGGGGCTGCTCGCGCCCGGCGAGCGCGAGATCGCCTCGGTGGGTGTGCCGGTGCCGGGCGTGGAGGTCGAGGTGCGGGGAGCGCGGGGCGAACCGTTGCCGCCGGGGCGGGTGGGGCGCATCCACGTGCGCTCCCCGTCGCTCATGCGCGAGTACCTGGGGCAGCAGGCGGCCACCGCCGCCGCCCTTCGGGGCGGCTGGCTCGACACCGGTGACCTGGGCTTCGAGCAGGACGGCGAGCTCTACGTCCACGGCCGGGCCAAGGACCTGGTGGTGGTGCGCGGCGCCAACCACGCCCCCGAGGAGTTCGAGGGCTGCCTGGCCGGCGTCGCCGGGCTGCGGCCGGGCTGCGCCGTGGCCATCGGGCAGCCTGGTCCGAGCGGCGAGGAGGGGCTCTGGATCCTGGCGGAGCGGGCCGCCGGCGCCGGGGGCGAGGAGGAGGCCGACCTCGCCGAGGAGGTGCGCCGCGCGGTGACCGAGCGCACCGGCGTGGCGCCGGCCGAGGTGCGCATCCTGGCGCCCGGCACCCTGCCGCGCACCTCCAGCGGCAAGCTTCGCCGCGGCGAGGCCCGCCGCCGGCTCGAGGCCGGAGCGCTCCTGCCGCCGTCGCGCCCCGGGGCGCTGGCGCTCCTCGGCCGTGCCGCCCGCTCGGCCCTGGTGCTGCGGCGGCTCCGCACCGGGGAGCCGCATGGCTAGGGTCGCCCTCGAGCCGCGCATCCGCGACCTGGTGGTCGCCGGCGGTGGCCCGGCCGGCCTGGCCGTGGCCATCGCCGCAGCCTCCCGCGGCCTCGACGTGCTGGTGCTGGAGCGGGGCACGCTCCCCGCCGACAAGGCCTGCGGCGAGGGGCTCCTGCCCGGCGGCGTGCGGGCGCTGGAGGCGCTCGGCGCCCTGCGGCTGGTGCCGGCCGACGACCAGGCGCCCATCCGCGCCATCCGCTGGATCGACGAGGAGGGCACCACCGCCGAGGCCCGCTTCGCCGGGGAGGGCGGGCTGGGCGTGCGCCGCACCGCGCTCTCGCAGGCGCTGCTCGGCCGGGCTCGCGCGGCGGGCGCCGAGGTGCGAGAGCGCACGCCGGTGGTCTCGCACCGCCGGGGACCGAAGGGCGTGGAGGTGGGCACGCCCTCCGCCATCGAGCGCGCCCGGCTCCTGGTGGCCGCCGACGGCCTCCTCTCGCCCATCCGCGTGCGAGAGGGGCTCGACCGGCCGCTCTCCGGCGAGGAGCGCTTCGGTCTGCGGCGCCACTACGCCCTGCGCCCCTGGACCGACGCCGTCGAGGTCCACTTCGCCGACGGGGTCGAGGCCTACGTGACGCCGGCCGGCCGCCAGCGAGTCGGCGTGGCCTTCCTCTGCGAGGAGGCCTGCCGCGCCCCCTTCGGCCAGCTCCTCTCGCTGTTCCCGGCGGTGCGGGCGCGGCTCGGGGGCGCGGCCTTCGACTCGGCGCCGGCCGGCGCCGGCCCCTTCGGCCGCGAATCCACCGCCCGCACCCGCGACCGCCTGGTGCTGGTGGGGGACGCTGCCGGCTACGTGGACGCCATCACCGGCGAAGGCATCTCCATGGCGCTGGAGTCGGCCCTCGACCTCGGCGCCATCCTCCCCGAGGCGCTGGCCCAGGGCGCGACGAGGAAGGCGCTCCTGCCCTTCGACAGGGCCCAGGGGCGGCGCTGGCGCAAGTACGCCGCCGCCGCCCGCTTCGTGCTCGGCCTGGCGCGCCGACCCGAGGCGCGGCGCCGGGTGCTGGAGGCGGCCGGGCGCCACCCGCGCGTCCTCTCGCGGCTGGTGAGCTGGGCGGTGGGCTAGCCGCTCGCCAGGAGGTCGCAGAGCGCCTCGCCGATGGGCTGGCCGGTGCGCTGCTCCACGAAGTGGAACTGGCCGGCGGGGTTCACCTCCAGGAAGAGGTGCTCCCCGTCCGCCGAGCGCCGCAGGTCCACCGCGCCGTAGCGGAGCCCGAGCCGCGAGAGCAGCGTTCGCAGCCCCCGCCGCACCTCGGCCGGTAGCCGGGCCGGCCGGACCCGAGCCTGGCCCAGCGCCAGCCGGTAGTCGTGCGGAGAGGAGGTGTGGCGCGCGTCGATCTCGGCCGCGAAGAGCCGCCGGCCCACGCAGGTGACCCGCAGGTCGACGCCGGGCACGTGCTCCTGGAAGAGCACGGGCGCGTGGCGGAGCAGCGGCAGGAGGCTGCGCTCCTCGGGGCCCACCAGCCGGGTCTCGCGCCAGGTCTCGGGCCGGACGTCGAGCGCCTTGAAGACCGCCCGCCCCGGCGCCACCTCGCGCAGGAAGGCCCGCGCCTGGGCCGGGAGGCCGGTGACGCAGGTGCGAGGCACCGCCAGGCCGCACTCCCGGGCCAGGCGGAGCTGCCAGACCTTGTGCTCGGCCTCGCGCGCCGCCGCCGGCTCGTTCACCCACAGTGCCCGGGTGCAGCGCAGCAGGCCGCCCAGGGCCGCCGCCGTTTCCAGCCTCGCCACCTCGCGGTGGCTGGCGAGGGGCATGCGGCGGTCGGGCTCGCAGGGCAGGGGCCGCCACCACCAGACCGCCGCGATCTCGCGGGCCTCGAAGGTGCCCGGCCCCGCCGCCACCCGGAGCCGCTCCAGCCCCGCGCCTCCAAGCCTGAGGTCGAGGCGGCCCAGCGTGGGGAAGCGGCCGGTGTCGAGGATCGCCGTGCGCTGCCTGCGCCGCAGCAGCCCCGCCAGCACGGGCCCGAGGTGGGGGTCGCCGCGGTGCGAGACCAGCAGGATCACCGGCCGACCTCGGCGACGAGCCGGGCGTAGGCCACCCTGGCCCGCTGCAGCCGCGCCAGGCCGCGGGCCGAGAGCCCACCGCGCCAGGCCGCCTCCTCGAGCGGCGCCAGCGCCTGCCAGGTTGCGGCCAGCCGCAGGAGCCGCGCCTGGCGGGCCAGGGCCTGGCGCGCTTCCGGGGCGGCCGGCCTGGCGGTGGCCAGCAGGAAGGGAACGGGCGGGAGCGCCCCCCGGCGAGGCCGGCGAACCGGGCCGGAGCGCCCGCGGGCCATGGCGGCTACCGGCGCAGCCGCGCCGGCTTCTTCTTCGCCGGCCGCCGCGCGGTCTTCTTCGCGGCCGCCTTCTTGCCGGCCTTCCTCGCGGCTGCCTTCTTTTTCCCCACCTTCTTGCCGGCCTTCTTGACCGGTTTCTTCCGCGGGGCCGCCCTCTTCGGGGCCGGCTGGGCGGCGGGCGTGAACAGCGAGGGGCCGTCGAGCACCCTGGGGTCGTCCGCGTCGGGGTTCTTCATCGTGTTCTCGGTCATGGTCTCCGGTCCCTCCCTGCGGGCAGGCCAAGCAAGAGGCGCGCGCGCAGCTTCCGTGACTCGGCCAGCAGCGGCGCGCCCCCATCGGCATCCTTCCAGAGATCGAGCAGCCGGTCGACAGTCGCGAGCGCCTCGGCCCGCTCCCCCAGCCGCTCGTGCGCCTCGGCGAGGAGGTAGAGGCTCCGCGGCCACGCCCAGCTCCGCCACAGGCCACGCGGCCAGGTTGCGTGGTAGCGCACCACCCACCGCTTCGTTGCCGCGGCGTCGCCGGACGCGGCGGCAACCTCGGCCAGGAGGAAGGAGGGCAGGAGGTGCGAGACGTGGCCGTAGGGGTCGCGCTCTTCCAGCCCTTCGAGCAGCGCGCGCGCCTCGGCCAGCCGCCCGCGCCGGAGGGCCACGATGGCGTCCACCTTGAGGCGGGTATCGGAGCCCGACGGCAGCCGCTGGGCCAGCCGCTCCGCACCGTCGAGCTCGCCCGCCCATGCCGCGAAGGCAGCGTAGGTGGCGCCCGTGCTCTGGAGGTCGGCGATCCGCTCCGCGGCGGCGAGCGCCTCCCCCGGGCTGCCGAGCCAGGCCCGGACCATGGTCCGCATGCCCTCCACGACCATGCGTTCGGTCCCCGCCGCCAGGTCGGCCTCCAGCCGGCGAGCCTCGCGGACGCGCCCCTGGGCCAGCACCGCGCCCAGGAGCTGGAGCGACTGGTAGAAGGTGAGCGGCCCTTCGCCGCGCCGCCGCAGCAGGTTGGTCTCCACCTCGCGGTAAGCGCCCACACCCTGCAGCGCGCCCACCAGGTCGTCCTCGGCGGTGGGGCCGCTGCCCGCCTCCACCGCGGCCCGCGCGGCCTGGATGGCACCCTCCCGGTCGCCGAGCCAGAAGCGGGCCCGCACCAGGGCGTGGCGGACGGCCGGCACCGGCGGCACCGCCTCCCACTGCCGCACGCGCGCCGCCAGATCCTCCTTGCGCCCCAGCACGCCCAGCGCGAGCACCAGCTGGTCGAGCGCCTGCTCGTGGGTGGGGTCGAGGAACAGGGCCCGCTCCAGCCAGGGAACGGCCTCGGCGAACCGGGCGCGGCGGATCTCCAGCGCCGCGGCACGAAACAGGGTGCGCTTGTCGTCGGGGAAGCTCTCCAGGACCTCGCGGTAGATGGCCAGCGCCTGATCGGCGTGGCCGTCGATCTCGGCCTTGCGGGCGCGGATGAGCGCCTGCTCGCGCGGCGGGGCGCGGTCCTGCGCGGCCAGCGCCCGCTCGATGGCCTGCCGCGCCTCCGCGTCGGGGGCGCCGTCCTCGTAGGCCACCGCCAGCTCGTACCAGGCGAGCGCGAAGCCCGGGTCCCTCTCCACCGCGGCGCGGAAGTGGCGCACGCAGTTGCTGCCCGCGAACCAGCCGCCCGCGAGGTCGAAGTGCTCCACGCAGGCGACGCCCTGGTGGTAGAGGCCGTAGGCGTCGAGGCTGCCGGTCACCGCGTCGGCCACCTTCACCGAGGCGAGCCGCACGTCGCCGCGCCGCTCGGCCAGCGCCCGCCGCGCCCCCTCGGAAAGCCTGTCGATGGCCGCCGGGATCTCCGCCAGGCCGCGGGCCTTCTCCTGCAGCGTGAAGAGGTAGTCCTGGGCCCCGGGGGCGATGGCCCGCAGCTCCAGCGCGAAGACGCTCTCGAACTTGTGCACCGAGGCGAGCAGCAGCGCCCGGGCCTGCGCCTGCCGGGCGATCTCCTGGCCCACCACCTCGTCGATGCGCGAGGGGTCGCGCCGCCCGGCCTGGCGCGCCAGGTCCATCATCCGCAGGCGCGAGAGCACATGGAGCCGGCGCGATTGCTCGAGCGAGGTGATGAGCAGGCCGGAGAGGCCGTCGAGGGCCGGCTCCCCCGTCTGGTTGGCCACGTCGGCCACCGCCACCGTCACCCGCGGCCCCTCGCTGGTGGCCAGCTGGTCGTGGAGCCAGACCGCGCCGGCGGAGAGCAGCGCCGTGGCCGCCACGCCGCCGAGGAGGAGCCCCCGCCGCTTGCGGCCGTCGATGCGGGCGGCGATGGCCTCGAGCTCGCGCAGCACCGTGGCGGAGTTGGCGGGGCGGCTGGCGGCATCGGGTTCGAGGCAGCGAGTCACCAGCCTGCGCAGCGCCGAGGGCACCGCCGGCGCCGCCAGGGCCGGCGGCGCGCCGGCCGAGAGCGCCTCGCTGCCCCGCAGCGTCACCTGGTAGGGGAGCTTGCCGCAGATCATCTGGTAGAGCAGGCAGCCGAGGGCGAAGAGATCGACCCGCTCGTCGCCCGGCTCGCTGCGCCACTGCTCCGGCGCCATGTAGGCCGGGGTGCCGGCGCTGGCCGGACCGCCCCTGCCGAAGAGGAAGGCCAGGCCGAAGTCGAGCACCTTGACCGCGCCGTCCTCGGCCAGGAACACGTTGGAGGGCTTGAGGTCGCGGTGCACCACGCCGAGCCGGTGGGCGTGGACCAGCGCGCGGCTGATCTCGGTGGCGATCCGCAGGGCCTCCCGCGCCGGCAGCACCCCCTGCTTGAGCCGCTCGGTGAGCGTCTGGCCGCGCAGGAGCTCGAAGATGAGGTACGGGCCGGTGGGCCCCTGGCCGATGTCGTGGAGGGTGACGATGCCGGGGTGGTTGAGCCGGCCCACGGCCGCCGCCTCGCGGCGCAGGAAGTCCTCCGAGAGGTGGGCGAAGCGCGAGCCGGCCCGCACCGCCTTGAAGGCCACCGCCCGCTCCAGCTCCCGGTCCACCGCCTCGTAGACCACGCCGAAGCCGCCGCGCCCCAGCTCCCGCATCAGCCGGAAGCGGCCCACCTCGTCCCCGGCCGAGAGCCCCTTCTGCCACGCGCTGGCCAGGTCGGCGTCGGGCGCACGCGCCAGCTCCTCGAGCAGGGCCGAGAGCTGCGCCGAGACGTCCTGCGCCCGGCTATGGGTCTCGCCCGCCGCAGGCTCGTTCCGCTCGGGCGCGTTCTCGCCAGGCTGGTCGTTCACGCTGCGCTGCTCCGGGGCACGAAGGTGCACGTTCTACCACCGCGTCCGGGGCCGAGGCGACGCTCCCCCTGGATCGGCGCCGCCGTTGCCCTCCCTGGCGGCGCCGCGAGCCCCTTGAGGCGCCGGAGACCGGCGCCTAACATGCCTCACCCCGCCGTCCCGAGGTCCTGCGTGCCCAAGAACAAGCCCATCCTGCTCGTGGTCCTCGACGGCTGGGGCATCCGCGCCGAGCGCGAGGCCAACGCCATCGCCATCGCCGGCACGCCCAGCATGGACGCCCTGATGAGCGAGTTCCCGTGGACGGCGGTGAAGACCAGCGGCCTGTCCGTCGGCCTCCCCGACGGCCAGATGGGCAACAGCGAGGTGGGCCACACCAACATGGGCGCCGGCCGGATCGTCTATCAGGACCTGGTGCGCATCAACCGCTCCGTCGAGGACGGCTCCTTCTTCCAGAACGAGGCGCTGCGCTCGGCCTGCACCCGGGCGCGCCAGGGCTCTGGCACGCTCCACCTCATGGGCCTGCTCTCCGATGGCGGCGTCCACAGCCACGTCGAGCACCTGCACGCCTGCCTGGAGCTGGCGCGGCGCGAAGGGGTACCCCGCGCGTTCGTCCACGCCTTCCTCGATGGCCGCGACACCCCGCCCCGGAGCGGCCTGGGATACCTGCGCGACTTCGAGAAGCGGCTCGCCGACAAGGGGTACGGCAAGGTGGCCACCGTCTGCGGCCGCTACTGGGCCATGGACCGCGACAAGCGTTGGGACCGGGTGGAGCAGGCCTGGAAGGCGATGGTGAGGGGCGAGGGGTACAAGGCCGCCAGCGGGGTGCAGGCGGTGGAGGAGGGCTACGCCCGCGGCGAGAACGACGAGTTCGTGAAGCCCACGGTGGTGGTGAACGGTGGCGGCGCCCCGCGGGCCCGCATGGGCGACGGCGACGCCGTGGTCTTCGGCAACTTCCGCGCCGACAGGGCGCGCGAGATCAGCCGCGCCTTCACCGACGACGCCTTCCAGGACTTCGCCCGCGACCCACGGCCCCGCCTCTCGGCCTACGTGTGCCTGACCCAGTACGACGAGAAGCTGAAGCTTCCGGTGGCCTTCGAGCCCGACCAGCCGACCCACATCTTCCCCGAGCTGGTGGCCCAGGCCGGGCTGCGGCAGCTCCGCTGCGCCGAGACCGAGAAGTACGCCCACGTCACCTTCTTCTTCAACGGCGGCCAGGAGCAGGTGTTCGAGGGCGAGGAGCGCATCCTGGTGCCCTCGCCGCGCGACGTGAAGACCTACGACGAGAAGCCGGAGATGAGCGCCCGCGAGATCACCGACAAGGTGGTGGCCGCGGTGCAGTCGGGCAAGTACGGCTTCATCCTGGTGAACTACGCCAACGCCGACATGGTGGGCCACACCGGCATCCTCGACGCCGCGGTGAAGGCGGTGCGGGTGGTGGACGAGTGCATCGGCCGCCTCTGGGCGGCCTGCAAGCAGGCGGGGATGGCGCTCCTCATCACCGCCGACCACGGCAACTGCGAGATGATGGTGGACCCGGTCACCGGGCAGCCGCACACCGCCCACACCCTCGGCCCCGTTCCCTTCATCCTCGCCGACCCCGACTCCCGCGGTGCCAAGCTGCGCAGCGAGGGCGTGCTCGCCGACGTCGCCCCCACCGCCATCCAGGTCATGGGGCTCGTGAAGCCCAAGGAGATGAAGGGGCTGGGGCTGCTGGTGCGGTAGCCGGGGGAACCGGGGGGAAACCGGGCGGGAAACCCGGGAAACCCGTCCGAGAGTAGGGAAACCCGTCCGAGAGTAGTTGTCGCGAGCCGCGGCCCGCCCGCGGCTGGGCAACCGGGGTCGGGGAAACCCGTCCGAGAGTAGTTGTCGCGAGCCGCGGCCTGCCCGCGGCTGGGCAACCGAGGAATCCTTCGGGTTGGAGCAGTGGTAAGCGGCTCTCCGCCGGGGTGAGACTTTCCCGAGCCGGGGGGACGACGCTGGAAGCGAGCAGGCCGCGGCTGGAGGCAGTCCTCCGCCGGGGCCTGCGCCCTGGCTACCGCGTCTCCGTGCTGGTCGGAAGGGTGCGCTACCCGCAGGCCGCGCAGGGCACGCCGTGAAGGACGCGCAGGAGGTAGGTGCCGTAAGGGAACAGCACGCTCCGCCGGCCGGCGCGCCTATCCTCCCAGGCCTCTCGGTAGGCGGCCAGGAACCCGGTGAGCCGCCCCAGGATCTCGATGCG
>JACRMN010000012.1:673900-963043 GCA_016214955.1 Deltaproteobacteria bacterium | reverse complement strand
TGGGCCGTCGTCCGCCGCTACATGACCATCGAGAGCCGAGAGGAGGACCCTGGCGAGCAGAAGGCCCTCGCCACGAAGAAGCACGCCGCGTAATCAATCAACCCGGATGACGCGACGTACACCACCTTGACGGACGTGACCTCGGCCACAGGCCCCTCTGGGGATTTCGCTGGCAGCCGTGTAATCATGGCCGCGTCTGGGAGACGCATGGGTGAGAGCCCGAGAAGGCAGGCGATCCGTGCTCACTTGCAGGGAAATCAGCGATCTGACCACCGAGTACGCCGAGGGTGCGCTCGATGCGGATACGCGAAGGAGATTCGAGGCGCACCTATCGGGCTGCCCGGCCTGCGAGGCCTGGGTGCGCCAGATGCAGATCGCGGTGAGGGCCGCGAGCGCGCTACCGCCCCCTGAGCTCCCGGCCGCGCTCCGGGCCGAGCTGCTGCGCCGCTTCGACGGCTGGCAGGCGCAACGCGCCACGCCGGCACCCGAGCCAGGCAGCCTCGCCGCACGCGCCCGGTCGAGCCTGCCCGCCGCGCTGCTCCTCCTCGCGGCCGCCGCGGTGCTGGCCCTGGCACGGCACCGCTCCCATGCCGTTCAGGACTGGGCGATCGGCCTGGGGCTCGCCGGCGTGGGCCTGGCACTGGCGGCCTGGTTGCGCCGCCTCACCCCCGGGTTCGTCCTGGCTGCGGCGGCGACCGCTCTCCTGGCGGCCCTGGCCCGCGGGAGGTCCGGCCCGCTCTCTGCGCTGGGCGGCCTGGACTGCATCCTCACCGAGGCCGGCATGGCGCTGGGCGCGATGGGAGCTGCCTGGCTCACGCTGCGCAAGGGAGCGAGCGGTTCCCTCCGTCCGGCGCTGGCTGCATGGGCGGTCGCCGGCGTGCTGGTCGGAGACGCAGCGCTGCAGATCGCCTGCGCCGACAACGCTTCCCTGCCTCACCTCCTGGTCTTCCACGCAGGAGGAGTGCTGGCCGTGATCGCGGCGGGCTGGATACGGTCTCGCCCTGTACCGGCCGCGACCTGGTGAAGCGACCTCGCGGCGAGCCCCTGGCGCGGCGCCACGCCCCCATTCAGGTCGCGCTGGCTAGCGGCGGTCCTTCCACCCCTCGAAGCGGCGCATCAGCTCCGCCTGCAGGTCGGCCGGGACCTCGGGCGAGGGGAGCTTCCCGAGCGCACCTGCAGTCGCACGGAGCTGGCGCAGATAGGCCCGGCAGGGGGAGCACATCCCGAGGTGGAGCTGGAGGCGTAGCCAGTGCACGAGGCCGAGCCGGCCCTCGGCGTAGTCGGTCAACAGCTCGGTGATCTCCCGGCAGCTCGGCATCAGCGGCCTCCCGCCAGATGCTTCTCCAGCGCCAGGCGGACCCGGGCCCGGGCCCGGTGGAGCAGGACGCGCTGGTTCGCGACCGTCAGGTCCAGGAGCGAGCAGATCTCCTCGGCCTCGAGCCCCTCGACGTCGCGCAGGGTGATCACGGCGCGCTGCGCTGCCGGAAGGTCCGCGATGGCACGCTCGATCGCTGCGCGCGTCTCGACGCCCTGGGCCAGCCGCTCCGGATCCTCCTCCGACCAGCGCCCGGGTGGATCCTTCCAGGCGCCGTTCCCGTCGAAGCGGTCGGAATCCGGCGCGTGGTCCTCCCCGTCGTCCGGGCTGGAGAGCGCCGAGAAGGGAACGCTCCGCCCATCGCGACGGAGCCGGGTCCGGGCCTTGTTGGCCACGATCTGGAAGAGCCAGGTGCGAAGCGCAGCGCGGCCCTCGAAGCCATCGATGCCCTCGAGGGCGGCGAGCCATGCCTCCTGCACCACCTCCTCGGCGGAGGAGCGGTTCCGGACGATCGCCGTCGCCAGGCGCAGGAGGGATCCGCCATGGCGGGCGATGAGGTCGGCGAAGGCCTGGCGATCGCCGGCGCGCAGGCGCGCCACGAGCGCGCGCTCGTCGGCCGCGGCTCCCTGGTAGGCGGGCGGGCCCATGGGTGGCGATCATCTTCGCCCGGCGGGGATGGTGCGCAAGTACTCGCCGCACGATGCCGAGCGGCCGGGCTCACGGGCGGGCGTTTGCCACTCGTCCCCGTCGGGTGCGAGCGACGGCGCTGCGCCGGTCGGGCGGCCCACGTGGGGCGGCACCGCCGCCCGTGTAATGCCCCCGCGGACGCGGAGTCCCCTTCCCGTGGCCAGAAGAGGCCGCCCGACTCCCGAAGGAGCAGCCCACATGAACCGGCTCGCCGCGCTGACCCTGTCCCTCGCCGTCCCCGCCCTCGCGCATGCGGAGGCCTTCACCGTCAACCCCGAGGCCGGGAACAGCGGCTTCTCGGCCGTCTTCGACGCCGTGCTGGGCGAGCGGATCAACGCCGTCAGCTCCGCCGTCGGCTGCGAGGTCTCCTTCGACGAGAAGACCGGCCTCGCCTCCGGCCGTTGCTCCGTGCCGCTCACCTCCATCCAGGTCGACAGCGACGCCACCAAGAGCGAGCACTTCCACGACTGGGCCACCAACAAGAAGTCGGAGGCCAAGGACTGCAAGCTCGAGGCGGTCTTCAGCTCCGTGAAGCTGGGCGCCCTGGCCCCGGAGAAGGCGGTGCCGTTCTCGGCCGAGATCCCCTTCACCGTCTGCGGCCGCGCCAGGGTCGACGGAGGCAAGGAGAAGGTCACCGGCACCGCCGTGCTCTTCCCGCCCGGCACCTACGGCGACAGGAAGACCATTCGCATCCGCGCCAGCGTCGCCGGGTTCGACCGCGACGCCTACCACATCGGTCCCAGGTACACGGACGGCTGGCTCGCCCGCGTCCAGAAGCTCGCCAAGGTCGTCGCCGAGAAGGGGACGGTCGAGCTCTCCCTCTTCGCCAAGGCGAAGTGACCGCAGCCGCACCTCCGCACTCGCAGTCGCATCGAAGCGTCGTACCGAACCGCCGCACCACGCAGCTCAACGTCGTCCACCGAAAGGGAAACACCATGATCCGTGAAACCATGAAGGGCGCCTTCGTCGCCGCCGCCGTCTTCTCGATGTTCGCCGCCGGTGCCGCCCAGGCCGCCGAGAAGACCAAGGAGATGCCCAAGGTCACCCAGTGCGCCGGCATCAACTCCTGCAAGGGGCACGGGAGCTGCGCCGGCGCCGACAACTCCTGCAAGGCCCAGAACAGCTGCAAGGGCAAGGGCTGGGTCGAGACCAAGAGCGCCAAGGAGTGCACCGACAAGGGCGGCAAGGTCGTCGTCGCCAAGATGTAGCTCGTGCCCCTCACCGGAGCCCGGGGCCGGCCCTCGGGCCGGCTCCGGGACCTACCCATGACCACCTCGCGCCTCGACCTCGGACACGGCATTGGCCTGCGCACCAGGCACTTCGCGCAGTTCATGGCCGGCCGCCCGCCGGTGGACTGGGTGGAGGCGGTGACCGAGAACTTCATGGCCCCGGGCGGCCGGCCCATCTCGGTGCTCGAGAAGGTGCGCGCCGAGGTGCCGGTGGTGCTCCACGGCGTCTCCCTCGCCATCGGCTCGGTCGATCCCATCCCGGAGCGGTACCTCGCCGCGCTCCAGGCCGTCGTGAAGCGCATCGAGCCGGCGCTGGTATCCGACCATCTCTGCTGGGGCGCGCACCGCGGCCAGTACGTCCACGACCTCCTTCCGCTCCCCTACACCGAGGAGTCGCTGGCGCACGTGGCCTCGCGGGTCCACGAGGTCCAGGAGCGCCTCGGGCGCCAGCTCCTCCTCGAGAACCCATCCTCCTACGTGGCGTACAGGGACTCGAGCATGACCGAGTGGGAGTTCCTGGCGGAGCTGACCCGCCGCTCCGGCTGCGGCATCCTCCTCGACGTCAACAACGTCCACGTGAGCGCCCACAATCACGGCTTCGACCCGCAGGAGTACCTGCGCGGCATCCCCGTCGATCGGGTCGGCTACTTCCACCTGGCGGGCCACAGCGACAAGGGGAAGTACCTCCTCGACAGCCACGACCATTCGGTGCCCGCCGCGGTGTGGGAGCTGTACCGCGCGGCCTTGCACCGCTTCGGCCGGGTGCCGTCGCTGGTGGAATGGGACGAGGCCATCCCGCCGCTCGACGAGGTGGTGGCCGAGAGCCGACGCGCCGCTGCCATCGAGACCGAGGTCCTGGCTCCTGCGGAGCGGAGGCTGGCGTCGTGACGCTCGCCGAGACCCAGGCCCTCTTCCACGAGATCCTCACGAGCGCCGAGCCGGTGGCGGCGGAGCGGATCGAGGCCTGCTTCGCCGGCACGCCCGACCACCCGGCCAGCGAGCGCGTCGCCATCTACGCGAACATGTACCTCTGGCGGCTCGTCGATGCGCTGCGCGAGACGTTTCCGCAGCTCGTCCGCTACCTCGGCGACGAGCGCTTCGCGGCGCTGGCCGAGGACTACCTGCGCCGCAACCCCTCCGACCACCACGACGTGGGTCAGGTGGGGCGGCGGCTCGCCGCATTCCTCCGCGAGCATCCCGACCCGGAGCGGCCGGACCTGGCCGATCTCGCCGAGCTGGAGTGGGCGCGGCACCAGGTCTTCTTCGCGCCGCCTGCGGAGCCGGTCGGCCCGGACGCCTTCGCCGGGCTGGACCCGGCGTCCTTCTCCCGCACCGGCCTGGTGCTCTCGCCGGCGCTGCGGGTACTCGTGCTGGACCACGCGGCGGCACCGCTGTGGCGCAGCCTGGAGGACGGCGAGCCCCCCGACGCGCCATCACCCGGGGCCTCGGCCGTGGCCGTCTGGCGGGGCGGCTTCGACGTCTTCCACACCCCCCTGGCGCTCGACGAGGCGATCGCCCTCGAGGGAGCCGCCTCGGGCGACTCCCTGGCGACGATCTGCGCGGCCTTCACCGGCCGGGAGGACCCGGCAGCAGCGGCGCACGCGGCGCTCGGGAGCTGGCTCGCCGAGGGATGGATCACCGCGGTCGCCCAGCCCAGGGACGTGCTGGCGGCGCTGGACCGGCGCGTCGCCAGGCGCTGACGCCGCCCCAGCCCGGCGCGAGGGCCCGACGGGCGCCCCCCGCCCAGGCACCGAGCGCGTTGGCCAGCACCTGCGCGAGGGCGGCGAGAGCGGCGCCGGCGGGCAGCGTCACCACCCAGGCAGTCCCCATGTGGCGCACCGTCGACCAGTTGATGGAGCCGCGGACGGCGCCCGCGCCGACGATGCCCCGCGAGGCTACGCGAGCGCCGCCCAGGTCGCGCTGCTCCTCCACGAGCGGTACGGGGTGGAGGAGTCGATTCAGCCGTCGCGCCGGAGCAGCCTCTCCCGAAGGTCGCGCAGGGTCCGCTGGAACACGCCGGTGTCGCCAGTCCCGGCCGAGACGACGAGCCCTCCTTCGATACGGACGACCGCGCTCTCGGCGCGCGCGCGCGCCGCAGCGAGCGGCAGGCCCGCCTCGCGGCAGAGCTGCTCGAAGGCTCCCATGAACGAGGCGAACGAGGCGCGCAGGGGCCGCGCGAACCGGCTGCGGTCGGCGCTGGCGCAGAGCCGCTCGAGCAGGCAGGCGACCTTGCCGTCGCCGTAGAAGGCGCTGACCGCATCGAGGAGCCCGGCCAGCTTGGCATCGGGCGGCCGCCCGTCGGACAGCGACGCGAACACCGGTCGCAGCGTGCGGTCGAGGTGGGCCAGGACCTCCACGGCCATCTGCTCCTTGCCGCCTGGGAAGTGGTGGTAGAGGCTCGACTTCCCGAGCCCGGTGCGCTTCGAGAGCTCGGCGAGCGAGGCGCCGTCGTAGCCGTGCTTCCGGAAGGCGGCCATGAGCCGGTCGAGGACCTCCTCCCTGGTCATCAGCGGTGCGGGCATCGGCGAGTTCTCCTTCGCTGCTCGAGTGGGGCGTCAACCTGCCTGAGGTGCGCCACCGGCGACGGGGTTGAACGGCGATCGCTCGAGGAGCTCCCAGCGAGACGCGGCCGGCGCGAGAGACTCGATCCAGCCTTCGACCTGGAAGTCCCAGGAGCGGCCCGTTCCGCCGGTCGGATGGCGCGAGTCCTCCGCGACGTCGAAGCGCAGCGAGGTCCTGCCCGAGAGCTGCAGGATCCGGCCGCGAGCGAAGTCGACGAAGGCCAGCCCGGCGTCCCGCGACACGGCCAGGTTGCCGAGCGTCTGGAACATGCCGTTGCCCGGGTAGTCCGGGATTCTCAGGGTCTGGTCGTCCAGGATCTGCACGAAGCCGGGGGCTCCTCCGCGGTGGGAGACATCGGCGCCGCGGCGCGGGTGATGGCTGGCCACGAACAGCGTGTCGGAACGCTGGATGGTATCCCTGCGCGCCTCGTCGAGGCGCGTTCCGCGGGTGAGGGACGCGCCGGCCGGGGGGCCGGACGACTCCACGAGGCGGCGGCGCTGGATGTACTTCGGGCAGTTCGGGAAGACTTCGGTTACGGTCACCCGTACGGCCTCGTCGGAGGTCGAGCTCACGGTGCCATTCACCCGTAGACGGCGCCGTGTGGCGAGGTCGATCGCCAGGAGCCCGAGACGCGTACCGGGGACGAGGTCCGCCCAGGGTGGCTCCAGTTGCGACCCCAGGAGCCGTGAGCGACCCAGGGTCACGACCTGACCCTCCTCGGCCGTGGCCATCCCGGGCACCCCGAAGAGGACATGCGCCGAGAGTCCGCCCTGGGCGTCGGGCGCGGCGAGGGCGAGCATTCGCTGCTCGGCGAGGAAGGAGCGCATGGCGGGATGGAGGGTCGCCGCGATCATCGCACCGTTGCGGCGGGCCTCCG
This sequence comes from Deltaproteobacteria bacterium, assembly GCA_016214955.1. Taxonomy (GTDB): domain Bacteria; phylum Myxococcota; class Myxococcia; order Myxococcales; family Anaeromyxobacteraceae; genus JACRMN01. Next base: position 956,373 of record JACRMN010000012.1, on the reverse strand, counting down.
ACCGAGAGCCGCTGCGCTCCTGCAGCGAGACCTCCCCTTCATGGAACACGTCTTGTCTGGTCATGGGCGCCTCCCATCCCCCCCCCACCCCCGCGCCGGGCAGATCCGCCCGACGCGGGCCGGGGCTGGTTCAGAAGGTCAGGACCGTGTAGCCCTCGGCCACGTACTTCGCCAGGCTCGCAAGGCCGGTCGTGCCGGGGACGGCGTTGGTATGGATGAGGCTGAAGCCGCTTCGCTCGGCGTCGCTTCTGGCGCCGAAGACGTCGGCGCAGCCGCAGGACACCCCCGCGACCTTGTCCTCCACCGCCTTGTAGAGGCCGTGGGCCGGGTGGTCAGGGGCGGTGAGGAGGGCGGCCCAGCGTGTGCCGGTCCCCTGGAACAGGAGGCTCACCTCCTCCTCTCTCGACTTGAAGTCGTAGGCGGCGGCGAGGGCGTTGAACACGCGCCCCAGGGCCTCTTCCCCGTTCTTGGGGTCGGACAGGACGACGATCGCGGTCTTCATGCTCGGTCTCCGGTGATGGGTTCGGTTCATCCGAACGATCGGTACAATAGGAGTGCTTGGCCGCGCCGGCAACCGAATCGTCCGGCCAGACCTCTGGTGAAGTACCCACGCATCGCGCGCAAGGTGGGGCGGGCGTGTCGCCCCGGCGCGGGGGCGGGCGTGACGGATGTCCCTCTCCCGAGACCACACACCGGGCGCGCGTGGGGCTCGCCCAGGCCCGCCACGGCGGGAGGCGAGGTGCGGTCATGTGGGGCCCTGCTCGCCAGGCGACGTCAGGGCGCGCTCGACGGCGTCGAAGCCCGCCTGCACCTGCCCGGTAGAGGAAGAGGGCCTGGTACTCGGGAAGGGCATGGCGGTCGTCCTCCAGCACGAGGAGGTCGTGCTGCAGGATCTCGGCGTCGGTGGGGTAGAGGTCGGTGACGTCGATCTCCCCACGGGCCAGAGCCCGGTAGGCGATCACGAGGAGCACTGCCGTGCCGGGCGCGGCGGCGCTCGATCGGAGGTCGCCTTGCAGCTCGGCCCGGGTGATGGGGTCGAGGGCCCCGAGCGGCTCGTCGAGCAGGAGAACCTGGGGCTCGAGCATCAGCGCGCGCATCAGGCCGACGCGCTGGCCTGCCCCCGGAGAGCGCTCCACCGGCCGCGAGGCTCCCTCCGGGTGGCTGGGCCTCGCCCCGCCGCAGTGACAGCATGCTGCGGTGACGCCTGCCCTGGAGCTGAGCGGCGCGGTGAAGCGCCACGGCGATGCCGCCGCCCTCGGGCCCATCTCGCTGCGGGTGACTGCCGGCGAGCGGGTGGCGCTCCTCGGCCCCGCCGGTTCACCTGCTCCTGTCTCGGAACGCCGCGGGGAGTGACGGTCTCGAATGGGGCCGGGAAGCGCCTCCCAGCGGGGCCGCCCGCTTGGGTTGCCGGAGCAACGATTCGCGCTCACGGAGGTCCCCGGCGATAGGGCCCGGGGTGCGGCCCGGAGGAGACGGACATGGCGAGCCTTTCGGTAGCACGCGCGGGCGAGCAGCCCAACCCCGAGGGGTCGGTCGACCCGACCTCGCGCGCGGCCTTCCGCAGCGCCGTGATCGCAGGGCTGGATGCGCGCCCGCGGGCCCTGTCTTCGGTCTGGTTCTACGACGCCATGGGGAGCCTCCTCTTCCAGCGCATCATGCGGCTCCCCGGCTACTACCCGACGCGGGTGGAGACCGAGATCCTCGAGGCCTCGTCGGGAGAGATCCTCGGCTGCCTCCCTGTCGCTCCCGGCGCCATCGTCGACCTCGGCGCGGGGGATGGCGCCAAGACCCGGCTCCTGCTGGCCGCGGCGCGGCGCATCTCCCCGGCGGTGACCTACGCGCCCGTCGACGTGGCAGGCGAGGCCCTGCGGTCGGCGACCGGGCGCATGCGGGCCGTCTGGCCCGACCTGGCGGTGCGCGCCGAGCAGGCCGACTACGTGGAGGGGCTGCTGCGGGCGCGCCGGGCGTCCGGGGAGACGCCGGTGCTGGGGCTGCTCCTCGGCAGCAACGTCGGCAACCTGGAGTGGGCCGAGGCCGTCTCCCTGCTGCGATCCCTGCGTGGCTCCCTGGCGGGTGGCGACCACCTGCTGGTGGGCTTCGACCTGCTCAAGGACGAGCGGGTCCTTCGCGCCGCCTACGACGATCCCGAGGGGGTCACCGCGGCCTTCAACCTCAACCTGCTGGCCCGCATCAACCGGGAGCTGGGCGGAGACCTCGACCTCTCGGCCTTCTCGCACCGGGCCACCTTCGACCTGGCGCGGCCCGCCATGGAGAGCTGGCTGGTGGCCCGCCGGGCGACAGTGGCCACCATCGCCGGGAGGCGCTTCCGCTTCGCCAGCGGCGAGGCCATCCACACCGAGATCTCCTGGAAGTACACCGAGGCGCAGCTCGGTGCCCTGGCGCGGGCCGCAGGCTTCGAGGAGGTGGCCCGCTGGCACGACGGGCGGCGCTGGTTCTGCGACGCGCTCTGGCGCGTTGGCCCGGAGGCCCGTTGAGCGCCGCGCGTGCGGCGGCGCTGGCCGCGCGGCTGGTCGAGGTGCGCGCCGCGACGGCGCGGCTCTGCGCCCCGCTCGGCCCCGAGGACATGGTCGTCCAGTCCATGCCCGACGCCAGCCCGGCCAAGTGGCACCTGGCCCACACCACCTGGTTCTTCGAGACCTTCGTCCTCGGGCCGCACGCCGCCGGGCACCGGCCCTACCGCGAGGGCTGGAGCGTCCTCTTCAACTCCTACTACGTGGCGGCGGGCCCGCGTCACCCGCGGCCGGAGCGCGGGCTGCTGACCCGCCCCACCGTCGCCGAGGTCCGGGCCTACCGGGCGGCAGTTGACGAGCAGGTGCAGGCACTGCTGCGCACCCCGACCGGGCAGCGCCCCGAGGTGCTGGCGCTGCTGGAGCTTGGCCTCCACCACGAGCAGCAGCACCAGGAGCTGCTCCTCACCGACATCCTCCACGCCTTCTCGCGGAACCCGCTGCGCCCTGCCTATGCACCGCGCCCGGCGCCCACCGCCGGCCCGACGCCGCCGCTCGCCTGGCGCGAGCACGGGGGCGGGCTGGTGCGGATCGGCCACGGCGGCGAGGGCTTCGCCTTCGACAACGAGGGGCCGGCCCACCAGGTCTTCCTGCATCCCTTCGCGCTGGCCACGAGGCTGGTCACCGCCGGCGAGTTCCAGGCCTTCATCGACGACGGCGGCTACCGGAGGCCCGAGCTCTGGCTCTCCGACGGCTTCGGCGCGGTCCAGGCGCAGGGCTGGGAGGCGCCCCTTCACTGGGAGGCGAGTCGAGGCGAGCTCCGTCGCTTCACCCTCCACGGGGAGTGGCCCGTCGACCCGAGCGCCCCGGTGACGCACGTCAGCTACTACGAGGCCGACGCCTACGCCCGGTGGGCCGGGGCCCGGCTCCCCACCGAGGCCGAGTGGGAGGCGGTGGCCTCCGGGCAGCCCGTGGCCGGGCCGTTCGTGGAGGATGGCGCGCTCGCGCCGCCGGGCGTGGAGCAGGGCTCGCTCTTCGGCGGTGCCTGGGCCTGGACCGCCAGCCCCTACGTGCCCTACCCCGGGTTCCGCCCGGCCGCGGGGGCGATCGGAGAGTACAACGGCAAGTTCATGGTGAACCAGCTCGTGCTCCGCGGCGGCTCCTGCCTCTCGCCGCGCAGCCACCTGCGCGCCAGCTACCGGAACTTCTTCCCCCCGGCGGCCCGCTGGCAGATGACCGGGATCCGGCTGGCGCGGTAGCGTCGCACGCCCCTGGTGGCAGACGGGGAAGAGCAGGAGGAACGGCATGGCCGAGGTCGCCTATCGATCGCTGGTGAGGCTGGAGCGGGTGAAGGGTCCCATCCGCCACGCCTGGCTGCCCGCCGAGGAGAAGCCCGTGACCTTCGGCACCCACGGGGCGGTCGCGGCGCACTACGGCGTCGCGCCGGGCACGGTGGAGCCGCACGCGACCACCCTCGACTACGTGGTGGCCGCGGCCGCGGGTTGACTGGCGGGAACCTTCGGAGGCGCGCTGGAGGCGCGCCAGGTTCCCGCCTCGGCGGGTCGCCTTGTCGCCGAGGCCGTGGGCGAGGTGGAACTCGACGGGAAGGTGCTCGTCATCCGGCGGATCCACGTCAAGCTGCGCCTGCAGGCGGCCCCGGAGCACCACGAGGCGGCCGCCCGGGTACACGGGTTCTTCGCGGCCAGCTGCCCCGTCTACCGGTCGCTGCACCCGCAGATCGCCATCACCACCGAGCTCTCCCTGGAGGCGGTTCCGTAGGGCGACCGACGCCATCCGCGCCGCGCCCTCTCCGCGCCCCGGAAGGGCCTCGCGCCCATCCGGGACAGCCCGTGCTGTCGAAAGGCAGGGCGTTGATTCGTCGCCTGGGCAGATACAGCCCCTGGAGGAGAGCCCATGCCCAAGTACCTTTGCCTGCAGCGCACCCTGCCCGGCCCCGCCGGCTCGAAGCCCTCGCCTGCCGAGATGAAGGCCATGTACGGGAAGTTTGGCGAGTGGAGGGAGAGGTTCCAGCGCAACCTTGTCGATCTGGGAGGCAGGCTCGGGGCGGGCCGCCTTGTCGCGGAGATGCCCGCGACCGACGGCCCCTTCACCGAGGTGAAGGAGCTCGTGGGCGGCTACATGATCGTCTCGGCGGCCAGCCTGGACGAGGCCATCCAGGTCGCCCGCGCCTGCCCGGGGCTGGTCCGGCCGGGCTCGGGCGTCGAGGTGATCGAGATCCAGTCGCCCTGAAAGCACGTGGCCGTGGGCGAAGAGGGCCACCACCCCCGACGAGCGGGTCACCACGTCGATGACCCGTCGCGCGCGCACGCCAACCTCCTCGACCGTCTCCCCGCCAGGCACGCCGTCATCCCAGAGTTCCCACCCGGGACGCTCGATCCGGATCTCCGCTCCCGTGCGCGCCTCGCAAGCGCCGTAGTCCCATTCCATGAGGTCGTCCCAGGTGTTTCCCTGGATCACCTCGCGAACCGCTCCGGCTTCCTCGTGGAAGGCGCCGCGGCCCTCGACCCCGAACGTCTCGGCCATGGTGATCTGGACCGACTCCACGCACGTCCGAGGGTGGCCCCCTCATGGCTTCTCCAGGCTATTTCCGGGACATCTTGCCGACGACGACAGCCAGCAAGACCAGCACCCCGACGCCGATCACCCACATCCCGCCGCCTCCCCATCCACCCATCCACCCACCCACGTCGTTCATCATGAGGTCCGCCCTTCTCGCCGGGGTCGTGTCACTTCTGCGTCGTGGCTCCGCACCCGTGCTGCTGCATCCGCTCCGCGCGCGCGTGCATGGCAAGCTGCAGTTCCTTGAGGTCGGCCGAGGCGCCCGGCTTCACCGTCAGGCACGCGCCCCCGTCGACGTCGGCGACCGTGGCGTGCGACTGCGGCATCATCGTCCCGCCTGCCATGTGGCCCCCGCCCGTCGTCCCGCCCATCATGTGGCCACTCTCCGTCACCCCGCCCATCATGTCGTCGCCCATCATGAATCCGCGCCTGCCGCCGGCAGCGTGGTTCTTGTTGTGCATCTCCGCCGCAGCGTGCACCCGGCGCCTGAGCTCGGCGACCTTGTCGGGCGCGGTCGTGGAGAAGGTCAGCGCGGTGCCGTCAGCCGTGTCGACGGTCGACACCTTGGAGCCGGCGACGCCCATCGGACAGTCCGCCGTTGCCTTGCTGGGCGCGGCATCCGCCTTGGCGACGACGGCAGGCGCCTCTGCGCGCGCGTACCCGGAAAGCATCGTGAAGGCCGCTGCTCCGACGAGAAGGAATCGAGTCATGAGGCTCCTTTGAAGCCAGTGAGGCAGTGATCCGGCCGGGTAGTCGGCAGGCCGGGTTCGAGAAGTGGGGCTGGATTCCCACGAGGAAGATCGAGCTGCAAGCGTCGCGCCCGAGCGATCGCTCCGTGCAACGTGCTGACATTGGGCCCCGCCACCTCGTCCGGGCACCCGTTCGCGCCGGAGGGAACGTTCACCGGAGCTCCAATGGTGTCCGCCTGCGCCCCAGGTCCCGGGTGCAGGCGGTGTCGACGTCCGGGTAGTAGACCTCGTTCAGGATGCCATGGCCGATGGTGAACCAGACCCGGCTCGCGGGGCCCCGGCTCGTGCCGACACCGCTCTTGGCGCTCGAGGTCCAGCGGGCCGGGATCCCGGGCCACCCGGGTGCGTCGCTGCCGATGGCCTCCATCCTCTCGTCCCCGCGCCGGCCCCGCCCTCACCCCATGATGCGCGCGGCCGGACTCGTTTCGGGGACGCCGACGGGGTCGCATCGAGGTGGTATATGCTTGCAGGTGCAAGTATGAAGAAGGGCGAACATGATCCTCCCCGGGCCACCAGGGGGGAGCTGGACTGGACTTTCCCGGGCGATGCCCTGGCGTGGGGAGGAATGCAGCGAGGCAGGCCGGGGTTATCCACGGACGCGCCGATCTCGGGTGCGGCGGCAGGTGGCTGTCGCCGCAGGTCAAGGGAGCAGTCGGGCCGCTGCTCCAGGATGGGAGCCGGGACGTTCGGCGGACGCCCGGACCCGGAGAGGCGAGCGATGGCCTCCATCATCGATCATGCCGGCTCGGGCCAAGATGGCCCGCGGCTGGACTTCTCGGCGAAGCTGGGGCGACGGGTGGCGGCCTTCGTTCGCGCGCTGCGGCAGGAGCGCGTGGAGGTCGTTCCCTCGGCCGGCGTGGCCTTCGTGGTTGTCGGCGAACCCGAGCGAGGGCTCGAGCTCTACTGGCTGGCCACGACCGGACGGTACCACCTGCGCGACATCGTCCGGGTCCAGGGCCTCCCCGGGGGAGTTGCGCGGGCGCTCGAGGAGCGAGTCCGGGCCTGCCACGAGGCGCACGCCGCCGAGCCCCGGCACCTCCTCACGCTCGCGAGACAGCAGGTGACCGTCGTGCCCTCGGAGGAGTACGGCAGGGAGCTTCGCAAGCTGGTGAGCGAGGTGCTCGTCTGATCGCGAGCCGGAAGCGCGGGCCCCTCCCGGTGCCGGCCCTGCAGCGGCGCGCGCTCCTGGCAGCCCTCCTCCTCGCCCTTGGCGGCGCGGGGGCGGCCGTGCCGGCGCCGGACCCGGGCGCCGACCCGACTCCGCGCAGGGCCCTCCGCCACTTCATCGACGCCTGCAGGGAGGGTGACTACGCAGGGGCTGCGTCCATCCTCGACCTGCCCCCGCCGCGGACCGGGGAGGGGCCGCGTCTCGCGCGGCAGCTCAAGTTCGTTCTCGATCGCCAGGTGTGGTTCGACTGGGACCTCGTCTCGGACGAGCCCGAGGGTGACCCCGCCGACGGAGCCGGAAGCGACGTCGTCGGCGAGGTGCGCGACGGCGGGCCTCCCGTCCCCGTCCGGCTCGTCCGCCAGCCCGACGGAAGGTGGCTCGTCGGCAAGAGCACCGTCAACGCGATACCGAGGCTCTACCAGCGGCTCGGTCCGGGCCGCATCGCCGAGCTCCTGCCCCCCTTCTTCTTCGAGGCGCGGCTCCTGGAGGTGGAGGCCTGGCAGTGGCTCGGGATTGCCGCGGGCCTGGCGCTGGCCTCGTTCGCGGCCCTGGTCCTGGGCGGTGTCGCCCGGGCGGTCGCCCTCCGGCTCGCCCGGCGGACACGGTCCGACTGGGATGACAGGCTGGTGACGGCGGCGTCCGGCCCCGGGCGGCTCCTGGTGGCGATCGGTGCCCTGGCGCTCGTCCTGCCCGAGCTCCGGCTCTCCCTCCCGGCCGAGGCGGTCGCTGGCCATGTGCTTCGCACCACCGCTCTCCTGGCGTTCACCTGGGCCGGGCTGCGCGGAGTGGGGCTCCTCGCCGATCTGGCGACGACGAGGTTGGCGGCCCTGAAGGGCGGAGCCGCGCGCGGGACCGCCACGCGGGTGATGGTCCTCCGGCGGGTGGCCGGCGTCGCCGTCGGCATCGTGGGCGGCGCGCTGGTCCTCCTCCAGTTCGAGGCGCTTCGCACCCTGGGGACCTCGCTCCTGGCGTCGGCGGGCGTGGCGGGCATCGTCGTCGGCCTGGCGGCCCAGCGTTCCATCGGGACGCTCCTTGCCGGCCTGCAGATCTCCATCGCCGAGCCGTTCCGGGTGGGCGACGTGGTCGTCATGGAGGGCGAGTGGGGAACCGTGGAGGAGATCACGCTCACCTACGTCGTGCTCAAGGCCTGGGACCTGCGCCGCATCGTGATCCCGATCGGGCGCGTGCTCGACACGCCCTTCCAGAACTGGAGCCGCGCGGGCACCGAGATCCTGGGGACGGTGATGCTGCACGCCGACTACGGCGTGCCCGTCGGGGCAGTCCGTGAGGAGGTGCAGCGCTTCGCCCGGTCGCGCCCGGAGTGGGACGGGAGGGTCGCCGAGCTGCAGGTCACCGACGCCACGCCCCGGACCATCGAGCTGCGCGCACTGGTCTCCGCGCCCGACGCAGGCAAGGCGTGGGACCTGCGGTGCGCGCTGCGCGAGGACCTCGTGCAGTTTCTCCAGCGCCTCGACGATGGCCGCCACCTCCCGCGCCTGCGTCTGGTGGATCCAGAGCACATGGGCCCGCAGGGAGGCGACGCGCGCTGAGGTGGCAAGGGCCGCGCCGGGAGCGGCCGCAGCCCGCGGCAGCTTCCGGCGACCCGGTCGTCATCAGGGCCTGACGGAGTCGACCATCGGATTCCACTTCGGGCTTTCGCTCTTGGAGGCCGTGACGGCCGCCTGGGGAGCACAACCGCAGGAGGCGGGGGCCATGTGCTGGTGCTCGTGACCGGCGGACTGCGCCGCCTCGGCGGCGATGGCGAGGGCCGGAGCCGCAATGAACGCGAGCGCCAGTGCAATGGAGCGGATCGAGAGAGTCGTCGTCATGTGGTGTTCCTCGTTTGGCCCGTTGCAGCGAACCGTCACCGATCCGCGGGGGCATCAGGACGTAGTGCATCTGTCGCGCCATGCGGCGACACCGGGGGGACCGGGATCGGTGCCCTGGCCAAGTGGCCCCGATGATGGACGGATCAGGCTTCTTCGCGTGCGGCCCGGAGGCGGCCGCGTCGGACAAGGGTCCGGCCAGGCTCCGGTCGCGTGACTGCGGCGGTTACGCTGTGCCCGCGCCGTCGGCCGGAAGGGAAGGCTCGGGGACGAGCGACGAACGGGACGACGCGGCCGATGCCGCCCGCCGGCTACCGCCCGAGGTGCGGGCACCCGGAAGACCGTTCTCGAGAGGGCGGCGCCGATGACCAGCGCGCCCACCAGGAATCCGAGCGCCTTGCCCATGATGGCGGCGAGGGCCGCCGTCGAGAGCGCCCCGCCGCGATCAGCCGCCCCGCGCGGCCAGGTGGAGGGCCACCTGGGCGATGGGGTCGGCGTGCACGGCTAGGGGATGGGCGGGGCCTGGCCCGCCAGCGGCCGGGGTGCCGTCCCCCGGCGGAGCCGGGTCAGGGCATAGGCCAGGGCTCCGCCAAACAGGCCGTGAGCGAGAACCCACGCGCCGCCCGTGGACTGTGCCAGGCTGCGAAACTCCGCAGCCACCGTGGGCACCACCACCGACATCATGAAGCCGGCAACGAAGAGCCCGTATCCAGCGCCGACGGTGACGGACGAGGTGAGGGGGAAGTCGTCCGGGAGGGCGGAGGCGAAGAGGATTCCGAGCAGCGCAGCGACGAGCGCGTGGAGCACCAGGCCCCCGGCGACCGCAGCGGCCCCGCCGGGCAGCGCGCCGCCGGCGAAGGTGCCCCCGATGGCCTCGAGCGGCTGGAGCCAGCCAAGCCCGGTGGCGGCAGCAGTGATGGACAGGGACACGAGCATCAGCAGCCCGCCTGCAAGGCCCGACAGGGCCCCTTGCCGGGCGGCGCTCCGGCGCAAGGGTGCGACAGCCGCCTGCGGCATCGCCGCGGGACCTGCGATGGATGGGAGCATGTGCGCTTCTCTCCAGCGCGCCGGGCGGAGACGTGCTCCGACCGTCGGGGGTCGACGACGAAACCAGTCGCGGGAACTTCGGAGTGCGGTGGCTCCCACGAGCGGTGAGTCGCCTCGGCGACCCTTCCGGTTCGTGGAGCAGCGGCCCGACTGCCCCTTTGAGCCTGCGGCGCCAGTGGGCTGGCGACGCACCCACCCATGCCCTATCGAAGCCCCCGTCCGCTGTCAACGCAGGCCCCGTCAGACCATGAGCTGGCCGGGCAGGTGCCTGCGATACGATGCGGCTGCAAGTACCCGCCACCCGAGCAGGTCTGCCCGTGACCACCCGGACCACCGCCGATCCTTGCTGGTACAAGGACGCCGTCATCTACGAGACGCACGTCAAGGCATTCTTCGACGGGAACGGCGATGGTATCGGCGACTTCGCGGGGCTGACCGAAAAGCTCGACTACCTGGAGACCCTGGGCGTCAACTGCCTCTGGCTGCTCCCCTTCTTCCCGTCTCCGCTGCGCGACGATGGCTACGACATCGCCGACTACTGCGGTGTTCACCCCAGCTACGGGACGCTCCACGACTTCCAGCTCTTCCTGGAGGAAGCCCACCGGCGCGACATCGCGGTGCTCGTCGAGCTGGTCGTCAACCACACCTCGGACCAGCACCCGTGGTTCCAGCGGGCCAGGCGGGCCCCTCGAGGCTCCCCGGAGCGCGACTTCTACGTCTGGAGCGACACGGACCAGAAGTATGCCGGCACCCGCATCATCTTCACAGACACGGAGCGCTCCAACTGGACCTGGGACCCCGTGGCCGGGGCCTTCTACTGGCACCGCTTCTTCAGCCACCAGCCCGACCTCAACTTCGACAACCCGCGCGTCGTCGAGGAGATCGAGGCGGCGATGGGCTTCTGGCTCGACCTGGGCGTGGACGGCTTCCGGCTCGACGCCATCCCGTACCTGGTGGAGCGCGACGGCACCTCCTGCGAGAACCTCCCGGAGACCCACGCGGTCGTCCGCCGGCTCCGCGCCTCGCTGGACAGGCACGCACCCGGCTGCGTGCTGCTGGCGGAGGCCAACCAGTGGCCGGAGGACGTGCGCCCCTACTTCGGCGAGGGCGACGAGTGCCACATGGCGTTCCACTTCCCGGTCATGCCTCGCATCTTCATGGCGCTGCGGATGGAGAGCGCCGAGCCCATCATCGACATCATGAAGCGAACGCCCGCCATACCACCCTCGTGCCAGTGGGCCCTGTTCCTGCGAAACCACGACGAGCTCACCCTGGAGATGGTGAGCGAGGAGGAGCGGGCCTACATGAACCTGGCCTACGCCCGGGACCCCCAGGCGCGGGTCAACGTGGGCATCCGCCGCCGGCTGGCGCCGCTGGTGGAGAACGGCCTGCGGCGCATCGAGCTCCTCAACGGCCTCCTCTTCTCGCTGCCCGGCACGCCCGTCGTCTACTACGGCGACGAGATCGGCATGGGCGACGACGTGCGCCGCTCCGACCGCGACGGCGTGCGGACGCCCATGCAGTGGACCGGCGACGCCTCGGCCGGCTTCTCCCGCCAGCCGCCCGAGAACCTCTACTCGCCACCGGTGTCCGACCCCGTGTACGGAGCCGCCGCGGTCAACGTCGAGGCGCAGCTCCGCGATCGGTCGTCGTTGCTGCACTGGATGCGCAACATGATCCGGCTGCGCAAGCAGTTCCGCGTCTTCGGGCGGGGCAGCATCGAGTTCCTGCCGGTGACCAACGCGAAGATCCTGGCCTTCGTGCGCAGATGGGAGGGCGACACCATCCTCTGCGTCGCCAACCTCTCCCGTCACGCACAGCCGGCTGCGATCGACCTGGCCGCCTTTGCCGGGCTGACGCCCGTGGAGATGCTGGGCTACACGCCGTTCCCGGCCATCGGCGGCCTGCCCTACATGCTGGCGCTCGGCGGGTACGGGTTCTACTGGTTCGAGCTTCGGCGGGACCCGTGAGGAGCGCCCGGTCAGGCTCTGTCGAATAGCCTCGCCAGCTCGCCGAGCCGGGCCGCGTGCTCGCCGCTGAGCTGCCCCTCCCGGAGCCGCCAGCGCCAGTTCCCCGAGGTGGTACCCGGCCGGTTCATGCGCGCCTCGCTCCCCAGCCCCAGCACGTCCTGAACCGGGGCCACCACCGTGTTCGCCACCGACGCCAGCAGCGCGCGCACCATCACCCAGTGGATGTCGCGGCCGTCGGTGCCGAGATAGCGGGCCGCCAGCTCCCTCTCGGCGATGACCTCGTTGGAGGTCCGCGTCGAGTCGCCACCCTCGCTGGCCCACCACCCTGCCGCCGTGTCGTTGTCGTGCGTGCCCGTGTAGGCGACGAGGTCGGGCCGGTAGCGGTGCGGCCGGAACCCCGGTGCCTGCGGATCCGTGCCGAAGGCGAACTGGAGGATGGCCATCCCCGGAAGCCCGTACCGGTGCCGCAGCGCCTCGACCTCCGGCGTGATCACGCCGAGGTTCTCGGCGACGAAGGGGAGGGGGCCGAGCTCGCCGCGCAGCCGATCGAGCAGCGCCGCCCCCGGACCAGGCCGCCACTCGCCTCCGGCGGCCGTGGCCGCCCCGGCGGGAATGGCCCAGTAGGCCTCGAAGCCGCGGAAGTGGTCGAGGCGGACCTCGTCCACCCAGGCGAGGGCGGCGCGGGCCCGGTCGGCGAAGAGGCGAGCGCAACCCTCGAAGCTGTCGTCCCACCTGTAGAGCGGGTTCCCCCAGAGCTGGCCCGTCGCGGAGAAGTAGTCCGGCGGCACGCCCGCGACCGCCAGCGGGGCCCCTCGGGCGTCGAGCTGGAACAGCTCCCGCCGGGCCCAGACCTCGGCGCTGTCGTGGGCCAGGTAGATGGGAAGATCGCCGAGGAGGGCGATCCCCCGCTCGCGGCAGTGCTCGCGCAGTGCGCGCCACTGCCTGTCGAAGAGGAACTGGGCGACGGTCTGGGCCTCGATCTCGGCCGAGAGCTGCCGTCCGGCGCGTGCCAGGGCCTCCGGGCGTCGGGTGGCGAGCTCGTCTGCCCAGGCGTGCCAGGGTGCGCCGCCGTGGACGTCCTTCAGCGCCAGGAAGAGCGCCTGGTCGGGCAGCCAGTCCTGGCGCGCCGCGCGGAACGCCGTGAGCTCGTGGCGCAGCACCCGGCTGGCGCGCGCCTCGAAGCGCTCGGACACATGGGCGAGGAGCCGGGCCCGGCGTGGGATCAGGCGACCGTACTCGACGATGCCGGCGCCCCACTCCTCCCCCTCCAGCGCCGCGACCTCGGCCGCCGTCAGGAGCCCGTCGTCCTGGAGCAGCTCCGGGCTGATGAGGAGCGGGTTCCCGGCGAAGGCGCCCAGCGCCTGGTAGGGCGAGTCCCCGAAGCCCGTCGGGCCGAGCGGCAGCACCTGCCACAGGCGCTGGCCCGCGGCGGCGAGGAAGTCCGCGAAGGCGCGCGCGCTCGGCCCGATGTCGCCGACGCCGTACGGGCCGGCGAGCGAGGTCGGGTGGAGGAGGAGGCCACTTCTCCGCGGGCTCTTGCCGCCGGCTTCCAGCATGGTCACGCCCCCGCCTAGAGGTGGTGCGTCTGGCCGCCCGCCGGCGTATCGGCCTTGTCGCCCTGCTCCAGGCGCTTCTCCAGCGAGCGGGCCACGATGTCCCGCGACCCGAGTCCGACGGCCAGCGACAGCGAGAGGACGATCCCGCCGAAGAGGACCGCGAAGGCGGCAGTGAGGATGGTTCCTCCGATGCCCAGCTGCTCCAGGGCCATGGCACCGGCCAGGACCTGGACGAGCCAGCGCGCCCCGAGGCCCAGCAGGCGAGCCGAGTGGAGGCCCATGTTGACCGCGCCGATGAGCACGCTGCGCTCCACCGCGCGAGACCCGGCCAGGCCGGCCACCACGATCACCAGTCCGACCACGGCGTGAGGGACGTAGTCGAGGAGCCGGAGCGCCAGGCTGCTCGCTGCCGTGCTCTCGAGGACGCTCAGGCCGACCAGGAACCCGGTGGCGACGACTGTCCAGGCTCCGAGCCGCGCGATGAGCTGGGAGGGGCCGGCGCGCCCGGCTACCGCGGGTGCGGCCATCCCCCACTCGCGCAGGCGCCGGTCGACGTCGAGCCTGGCGCAGACGCGCCGCAGGAGGCCGCGCGCCACCAGGGCCACGAGGACCGAGACGAGGACCAGGAGGAGCATCGCCAGGATGCCGGGCAGGAGCCGGGCGAAGGTCTGGACGATGGACGCGACGGCCGCGAGGAAGGTGCTCTTGGTCTGTTCCCACATGGCTCCAGCCTCCTCAGGGATTGAAGTCGTCGGGCCAGCGCCACCGGCCGATGAGATAGCGCCGCTCCCGCTCGAAGGCCGCGGCAACGGCCTCCAGCTGCGCCTCGAAGCCGGGGTCGTCCAGGGTGGCGGCGGACCGGGCGAGCCCCGCGAGCCAGCCCAGGTAGAGCGGCGTGAGCGAGCGCAGCAGCTGGCGCCGCTCCACGGTGCGAGCCATGTGGGCCACCGCGAAGTCGTAGACGATGCGCGCCCACAGTCCCGGGTCGAAGCCGCGCGCTGCGCCGCGCTCGGCCCGCTGCAGAGCCAGCAGTGTGGCCGGCGGCAGCACCAGGCTCCAGATGGGCTCGAGCTCCCGCAGCCCGAGCGAGAACGCGGCGTGCAACCGGCCGGGGTCCAGTTCCTCGCCCCCCGGCTCGAATCCGCCCGAGCCGAAGGACGCCAGGGGGCGGAGTCCACCGCCCATTCGCTGCCAGCGATCCGCGCTCCGCTCCATCTCGGTGAAGACCAGACCGAGAGCCCGCGCCAGCGTCTGACTGAGCTCCTCGGGCTCGCCGGCAGGGCGAGGCCAGGCTCCGAGCCAGGCCTGGGCGACGCGGGCTTCGCCGCCGAGCGCCTTGGCGAGCAGCCAGGCGTCCGAGCCTGCCTCGGCGGGCCTGCGCCGCCAGTCGTCGTCCTCCAGCAGTCGGAGCGCCAGGCTCCCCGAGATGGCCATCTCCGTTCCCAGGGGCTGACGGAGGGCAAGGCCCCAGAGGGTCCGGACCAGGGGCGCGACGATGCCCGAGTTGATGGCTCCGGCGGTCCGGTTCCTCCGGTAAGCCGGGCAGACGAGGTCGTAGCCGCCCTCGACGACCGGCGACAGCAGCAGGTCGAGCCAGTCGATGGACGGGTCGTGAGCCTCGGCGGCCACGATCGCCATCCCTGCGGCCCCCCGCGCCGCTCCCAGGCGCAGGAGGGGGCCGAGCGGGCTCGCGGAGCCGGCAACGGCGCCCTGGCTCGCCGGCGGGGGCGTGAGCGGCGGGGAGCGCCCCTCCGGACCCGGGCCTGCGTCCTCCCAGGGAACGATTGCCACCCCCTCGGGCCCGACGTCGGCGATGAAGACCTCTATCTCCCGCGGAGCGAAGCGTGACCGGAGCCCTTCCGCCAGCGGCGGTGCGGCTGCCAGGGCGGCCGCTGCGCGCCCCTGCACGGCGACCAGGAGCGGCCCCGGGGCAAGGGAGGAGCCGGCAGCGGCCTCGTGGCCGGCCTCTCGATCCTCGGGGCGCACCGAAGGCTCCGGCATGGGCCTGCTCCCCCTCTCGGGAGGATCGATCTATGCACCCCGGAGCGTCCAGGTGCAAAGCGGAAGTCCGGGCTAGCGCGGGTTGCCCCTGGTCCTCGCTTCCTCCTTGGCCCGGCGGCGTCAGGGTGAGCGGGTGTCGACCCGCCGGTTCTTCCGCCAGCACGTCTCGTCGTGCTCGCTGCACACGGGCCGCTCCTTCCCGAAGCTGACCGTGGAGATGCTCCGGGCGGGCACGCCGACGCCGCTCAGGAACTTCTTGACCGCGTCCGCCCGGCGCTGGCCGAGGTGCATGTTGTACTCGGTGGTGCCGCGCTCGTCGCAGTTGCCCTCGAGCCGGAGCGCCTTCATGCCCTTCTCCGCGAAGCACCTCGCACTCGCCTCCAGGGTGGCCCGGGCCTCGGGCGAGAGGGCCGCGCTATCGAAGGCGAAGGAGACGCTGCCGAGGTGATCGCACGGCCCGGGAGCCGGCGTGGACGCCACGCAGCGGCCGGACTCGCACGCCTGGCCAGGCGCGCAGGACCTGCCGCCGGCATCGGGGCCGCACTCCGCCGTGGGCGCCGCGGCCACGCAGCGGCCGGCCAGGCACGTCTTGCCTGACGCGCAGTCCGACGGGGCCTCGCACTCCGGCCTCGGCTCGCACCGGTTCGCCTTGCAGACGAACCCGCCCCGGCAGTCACCGTCCTGTCCGCACTCCTGGCAGCGCCCCTGCACGCACACCTTGCCGAACCCGGCCTGCTCCCTGCAGTTCTCGCTCGTCTCGCACTCGCCGTTCTGCCACTTCTTGGGACACCCGCCCAGGCCGGCGGCGAGGAGCATCGCTGCAAGGACGAGTGACGGTCGGTTCATGGCGGCTCCGCGGGGGCGATCGGTCCGTTCAGGCATCTACTTGCAGCTGCAACGACGGGACTCTAGACGGCAGGGTGCCAGCGCGCAAGGCCCAGGTCCGGCTATACTGCTCGACTGTCCGTGACCGATCTCCCGACAAAGCAGGGTACCGGCCCGTCGCCGCTTACGCGCAAGCTGGTCGGCGGGTGGCGTCGCGCCGCGGGGCTCCTCGGTCGCGTGCTTCCCCTCGAGTCACAGCGGGTCTTCGCGCTCACCGTGGTTCTCGGAGTCATGTGTGGCCTGGCGGCGGTTGCCTTCCACCTCGCCATCGAGGTCGTGAGCCGGCTCGCCATCGACCGGGCGCTGGCCGCCCCGGGGCGCTCCTGGATCGGGTGGACCCTGGCCGTTCCCGCGGGGGGCGGGCTCGTCTCGGGCGTGCTGCTCCAGTACCTCTTCCCCAATGCCAGGGGATCCGGCATCCCCCAGGTGAAGGCTGCGTATGCCACCCGCGTCGGCCGCCTCCGGCTGCGGGACTCGGTGGGCAAGTTCTTCGTCTCGGCGCTGCAGATCGGCACGGGATCCTCGCTCGGCCGCGAGGGTCCGACCGTCCACATCTGCGCAGGGCTGGCGGTGTGGATGGGCCGCCTGGTGCGCGTCTCCCCGGCGGTGCTCCGCAGGCTCCTGCCGGTGGGCGCCGCTGCAGGGATCGCGGCCGCGTTCAACGCACCCATCGCCGCGGTGACCTTCACCATCGAGGAGGTCGTCGGCGTCCTGGACCAGACCGTGCTGTCCGGCGTGATCGTCGCGGCCGCCGTGGCCGCCGTGGTCGAGCGGAGCGTGCTCGGATCCCACCCGGTCTTCGATGTGCCCCACGGCATGCAGCTGGAGGGCGTCACGTCCCTCCTGATCTACGGCCTGCTGGGCGTTGCGGCCGCAGCGGTCTCCATCGCCTTCACCGACTCGCTCCTCGGCCTGCGGCGCCGCTTCCGGGACATGAGGCGGGTACCCCCGTGGGTCCAACCCGCCCTGGGCGCGGTGGCCACAGGTGCCCTCGCCCTGGTGGCGCGCGGCTGGCTGGAGACCGGTGGAGTGACGGGTGGAGGGTACGCGACGCTCGGTGCGGCGCTCACCGGCAAGCTGGCCGTGAGCGTGCTCGTGCCGCTCTGCCTGATGAAGCTGGCGGCAACGGTGCTCTCGTACTCGAGCGGCGGTGCCGGGGGCATCTTCGCGCCGGCGCTCTTCATCGGCGGCATGCTGGGTGGCGCCGTGGGGGCGCTCGACGTCCAGGTGCTGGGGCACTCGAGCGCGTCGCTCGGGGCCTTCGCCCTGGTGGGGATGGGCGCGGTCTTTGCCGGCATCATCCGAGCGCCCATCACCTCGGTGCTCATCATCATCGAGATGACCGACGGCTATGCGCTCATCCTGCCACTCATGATCGCCAACATGCTGGCCTATGGCATCGCGCGCCACTACCGGCCGGCTCCGATCTACGAGGCGCTCCTGGCCCAGGACGGGATCGACCTTCGCCCGCGCACCCTCGCCGACACGCTGGCTGGGGTGCGAGTAGGCGACGTCCCTCTCGACACGCGGCCGTGCACCACCTTCGCGCCGACCACGGACCTGCCCGCCATGCTGGCAAGCCTCTCCAGGTCGGATCGGCAGGAGCTCTTCCCGGTGGTGACCGGTGTGCGCCTGGTGGGGATGGTCACCCTGGCGGATCTCGTGGCCCTCTCCTCGGAGCCG
This sequence comes from Deltaproteobacteria bacterium, assembly GCA_016214955.1. Taxonomy (GTDB): domain Bacteria; phylum Myxococcota; class Myxococcia; order Myxococcales; family Anaeromyxobacteraceae; genus JACRMN01. The sequence goes on along the minus strand of JACRMN010000012.1, from coordinate 938,440 downwards.
CATCTCGGAGGCCTCGTGAACGCAGCCGACGTGATGCGGGCACCCGTCCAGCTGCGCCGGGAAGACGGCCTGCGGACCGCATTCGAGGCCATGCTGGAGAACGGGGTGCGCGAGCTTCCCGTGACCGACGAGGAGGAGCGCCTCCTGGGCTTCGTGGACGAGCGCTCCATCGCCCACGCCTGCGGCAAGGTCGCGGCGGGCGCGCCGTCCTGACAGCTGGCCCGCTCGCGCGGCCGGGCGAGAGCTGCCGGGGTGGCGCGTCTCGCTTGACCGCGTTGAAGCCATGTTCTACACGGAGTACTTGCAGGTGCAAGGAGAAGCATGCGCTCTCTGGGGCGATTCGTTCTGCTGCTCTCGGTCGTGCTGGGCGCCGTCGCCTGGGGGGCCTCCTCCCTCTTCAACAGGCAGGCGCGCGGGTGGGCGGAGAGGGACCTGTCGATGAGGTCGCGCCTGGCGCTCGAGGGCGCCCGCCCGGCCCTGGTCGAGGCGGGAACCAATGCCGCCCGACGCGTCCTGGAGGCCATCGTCCGGGACGAGAGGCTCATGGCAGCCGCGGTATGCACTGGCGACGGTGCGCAGGTCGTGGCAGCCGGAAGCCTCCCGGCCGGGGTGTCCTGCCACGCCCTCCCCGGCGAGGCCCGGCGGCCCGGCCCGGCGGGCTGGGACCAGTCCGCCGACGGTCCGGCGGGAGCGGTTCACCTCACGGTCCTGCCCGTCACCGAGGAGGCCGGTGGTCCCGCCCTGATGCTCGTCCACGACATGAGCTTCGTGGACCGGCGCGCCGAGACGACTCGCAGGTACACCTTCTTCGCCTTCGCCCTGGTCGGCCTGGTGGGTGCGGTCGCCGCCGCGGTTGCCGCGCGGCTCACCTGGATCTCCTGGACGGTCCAGCTCCGGCGCGTCCTCACGGCCCCGTTCCGGGCGGTCGAGGCCATCGCCGCTCCCCGCCACTTCCAGCCGCTGCTGGGCGACGTCCGCGACCTCGTCTCCAGCCTGGCAGCGGAGGAGGCGCGGGCCGGGTCGTCCTGGACGCCCCAGCGACTTCGACACGTCCTCCGGCGCGACCTGGGCGGAGAGAGCGTCATCGTCGTGGCCAATCGCGAGCCGTACATCCACGAGCGAGGTGACGACGGCCAGGTGAAGGTGGTGCACCCGGCCTCAGGTCTGGTGACGGCCCTCGAGCCGGTCATGCGGGCCTGCTCGGGCACCTGGATCGCGCATGGCAGCGGCTCGGCGGACCGCGACACGGTCGACGGCCGCGATCACGTCCGCGTCCCGCCGGGCGAGGAGGCCTACGACATCCGGCGGGTCTGGCTGAGTCGCGAGGAGGAGCAAGGCTACTACTACGGCCTCGCCAACGAGGGGCTCTGGCCGCTCTGCCACATCGCGCACGCGCCGCCGGAGTTCCGGGCCAGCGACTGGGAGCAGTACCGCAGGGTGAACTCCCGCTTCGCCAGCGCCGTGGCAGAGGAGGCCAAGACCCCGGATCCCATCGTCCTGGTCCAGGACTACCACTTCGCACTCCTGCCCCGGATGCTGCGGGACCTGCTGCCCCGGGCGACGATCCTGACCTTCTGGCACATCCCCTGGCCCAACGCCGAGCGCTTCGGGATCTGTCCCTGGGAGCGGGAAGTGCTGGACGGCCTGCTCGGGAGCTCGATCGTGGGGTTCCACACCCAGGCGCACTGCAACAACTTCCTGGACTCGGTGGATCGATACCTGGAGTCGCGCATCGACCGGGAGCGTCACTCCGTGGTCGTCGCCGGTCGCGAGACCCTGGTGCGCCCGTATCCCATCTCGATCGACTGGCCCAGCCGCTGGACGTCGCGGGCGGCGCCAGTCGCCGAGTGTCGGGCGGAGGTGCGGCGGCGCCTCGGCCTTGCGCCGGATGCGCTCCTGGGTGTCGGGGTCGATCGGCTCGACTACACCAAGGGCATCGACAAGCGCCTCCTCGCTGTCGAGCGGCTGCTCGAGCGCCACCCGGACTACCAGGGTCGCTTCTCCTTCGTGCAGATCGCCGCCCCCAGCCGGACGATCATCGAGTCGTATCGTGCGCTCAACGAGCAGGTGGAGGCCCTCGCGACGCGAATCAACGATCGCTTCGCGCGCGGCTCCTGGCGCCCCGTGGTCATGCTCCGGCGCCACCACGAGCCCGCGGCCATCTTCGAGCTCTACCGGGCCGCCGACCTCTGCTACGTCTCCAGCCTCCACGACGGCATGAACCTGGTTGCCAAGGAGTTCGTGGCCGCCCGCGACGACCTCCGGGGCGTGCTGGTGCTCTCCCGCTTCACCGGTGCGGCCCGGGAGCTCTCCGAGGCGCTGATCGTGAACCCGTACGACATCGAGGGTGCCTCCACGGCGCTCGCGACGGCGCTCTCGATGCCTCCCGACGAACAAGAGGAGCGGATGCGCTCCATGCGCGTCCTCGTGGGAGAGCTCAACGTCTACCGCTGGGCCGGAAAGATGCTCCGGGACGCCACCCGCACGCGCCGCCGCGATCGCCTGGCCTCGCGTCTCTCGAGCCCCGGGGCCCTCCCTTCATGAGTGCACTGCTCACCGGGCGTACCCCGCAGTTCCTGGACCTGGCGTTTCCCGGGACGCTCGTGGTCCTCGACTTCGACGGGACGCTTGCCCGGATCACCCGTGACCACCGGGACGCGAAGCTGTCCCCGCGATCCAGGGCGGCTCTGACATCCGTGGCGGAGCGGTACCCGGTCGCCATTCTCACCGGAAGGCGACTCTCGGATGCGGCAGCCCGCGTCGAAGGGGTGCCCGTCCGGTGGGTGATCGGAAGCCACGGCGCCGAGTGGCCCGGCGATCGGGTGGACCAGCGCACCTGGCGCGTCATGGTCCTCGGCTGGAAGCGCCGCATCACGCCGTTCGTCCAGAGGATCGCCGGCGCGGAGCTCGAGGACAAGGGGCTTTCTCTCAGCATCCACTACCGGTCCGCGAAGAGGCCCGACGCCGCGGCGGTCGCCATCGGGGAGCTCGTCGCGCGGCTGCCCGGTGCCAGGGTCATCCCCGGAAAGCGCGTGGCGAACGTCGTTCCCGAGAACGCCCCCGACAAGGGGAGCGCGCTGTGGAGGCTGGCCGTGGACACGGGCGCGGGGCGGGTGCTGTTCGTGGGGGATGACGACACGGACGAGGTGGCCTTCCGGGCCCGGCTCCCCGTCCCGGCGGTGACCGTCCGCGTGGGCTACGATGCGAGGAGCGCAGCGGCCTACCACGTGGGCAGCAGGGCCGGAGTGGACCGGCTCCTCGACAACCTCGCCTCCCTGCGAGATCCCGCATCTCGCCGCAGAAGGGCATTCCGATGAGCACCGACGCCACGGACCTCGGCCCCGTCCTCCGGTTCATGCAGGCGCTCTGGGCGCTCGAGCACGGGCTCAACCAGCGCTCCAAGGCGATGCTGCGCGAGCACGGCGTCACCGGTCCCCAGAGGCTGGTCCTCCTGGTGACCGCGAAGACGGGCCCGATCGCCCCCGGCAGGCTGGCGCAGGTCCTGAGGGTTCATCCCGCCTCCGTGACCCGGCTTGCCAGGACGCTGGAGCGGCGGGGATTGCTCCGCAGGCGGCCGCACCCCACCGATGGACGGCAGGTCCTGCTGGAGCTCGCGCCCCGCGGACGCAAGGTGGCGCGGTCGAGGGGGGGAACCGTCGAGAGCGCGGTCCGGGCCACGATGGACCAGGCGTCGCGAGCGGACCTCCTGGCGACCGAGCGCCTGGTCCGGGCACTCGCGAAACGCCTCTCGGCGTGACGGACGAGGAGGTGGAGGCCATGCGAGAACGGGGAGAGGCGGTGCGGGCTGGCCAGCCAGGCCGGACGGCAAGCGTCGCCGGCGCCAGGGCGGGACTGGCTGCGGAGGCGGCGCCGATCACCTGGATCACTTTCGCCGCCAGCTCATCCATTGCACCTGCAATCAGTAGAAGTAGAGGAGCGAGGAGCACCGTCCATGAGCTCGGTGTAGGCCTGAGTGGGTTCGCCGGGTTCCTGGCGAGGCAGCGGGGCCCGGGGTCCGCCAAGTGAGCGAGACCCAGGGCAGGAGAGTGGCTGAAGAGGGCTCCGTGCCTGGACGGCGAGACTCATGACCTGGCTCCTCCTCCTGGGCGGTGCCGGGACCGTCTGCCTGGGGACGCTGTGGTTCGTCGCCGGGCTGTCCCGGGTGGCCCTCGCCCTCCGGGCCCTGCGGATGACGTCCCTGTCCGCCGTGGTTGCTGGCGGGGGCTCCGTTGCGGCCGTCTCCATCTCGCTCGAGGCGGCACTGGGAGGGCGTGGTGAGATCGCCCTCGGCACGCTGATCGGGGCGATCTCCGCGAACCTCGGCCTGGTCGTCGGGATGGCCATCCTCATCGGGCAGACGCGGACGGACTCGACGCTCGGGAAGATCGGTGTCCCGATCCTCGTGGTGGCGATCTACGCTCTGCTGGGGATCCTGGTCGACGGCAAGGTCTCGGCCCTCGAGGCAGCGCTGCTCCTGGCGGGGGCCGTGGTCTCGGCAGCGTGGACGCCCCGGTGGGGCGGTCGCGGGGTCCTCCTCGAGAGGGCGGTCGCGATCGAGGCAACGGGGAGCGCCGCGGAGCTGGGCTCCGGGCGGCTGGGTCTCGGGCGCGGATATGCCATCGCAACGGCGAGCATCGGCCTCGGTGCCGTGATCCTGGGCGGCGCGGCGCTCCTCACCGGCGCGGCGGACCTGATGGATGAACGGCACGCCAGCGGCGTGGGTATCGGGCTCACCGTTGCGGCGGCCGCCGCGGCGCTCCCGGTGCTGGTGATCGCCGCGCGCCTGGCCTCGCGTGGAAGCACCGCAGCGGCGCTCGAGGTCGCCCTGGCCTCGGCCACCGCCACATCCCTCATTGGCCTGGGAACCGCCGGACTCACCGGGAGGACGTCCGCAGATCCCGACGCGCTCCTGCCTCACCTCGTGGCCGTGGTCGTGCTGGCGCTGCTGGTGCTGTACTCCATGCCGGCCCGCGGGCCGCTTCGCAGGTGGAAGGGAGCACTGCTCGTGGTCGGGTACCTCGGATACGCCATCGGGCTCATCCGGCTGTAGCGGATCGATGCCCCGATCCCGCCACAGCAGGAGGCGTGAGCCCCCCGGCGAAGGACTGAATCCGCGCGCACCACCGGTGCACCACGGCTCACGACGGAGCGGACGGAGAGTGCATCCAGAGAGCCGGAGGCGGAAGCGGCTGCCAGTAGGGCAAGGCGAGCGCGAGCCGGACCGGGGCGTTCGCGGCTTCCCTTCCGTTCGCCGTTTGGCCGCGCCACTTGCCCGAGGTCGCACTCGCCCTCGCCGTGCTGTGGCAGCTGCACGGCCGAGTCGATGCCGCAGCACCGCTGCAAGGAGCATGGCTACGTGTCTGAGGCCGGCGGGCAGCGGGTTGCGTGTGAGGACGTAGGCGAGGCTCATCGCCCTGCAGCCGAGGGCAAGCGGGCGTGGCGGCGTTCGACCGGCGGTGTCGCGAAGGCGAGGTGCCATGGTGGCGCCGACGCACTCCATCTCCGGATGGCTCGGACCCTCGGGTGCTCGCCCTCGCGGGGCTGTGGCAACTGCACGCACTCGCCACTCCGGACCCAAGCGTGATCCCCAACGATCAAGGCCCGCGAGGACGCCGACACGCTCTACAGCGGCGCCGAGTACATGATGACGGACCTCGTCCGGCTCATGGAGGGCCGCATCGCCGAGGCCGACGTCGCGACGCTCTACCTGCGCCCGTCGGCGATCCTCGTCCGGCCCGGGAACCCGAAGAGCGTGAAGGACCTGCCCGACCTGCTGAAGCCCGGCATGCGGGTGATCGTCGTCCAGGGCGCCGGGCAGACCGGGATGTGGGAGGACATGATCGGGCGCACGGGCGACGTCGCAAAGGTGCAGGCGCTCCGCAGGAACATCGCCGCTCACGCGCCGAACACTGGTGAGGCGAAGCGCATCTGGACCGAGCGCCCCGAGCTCGACGCCTGGCTCGTCTTCAACATCCGGCAGGTGGCGAACCCCAAGCTCGCGGACCTCGTCCCGGTGTCGAAGGACTACGTCATGTATCGGTCCACCGGGACGGCGCTCACCGCGCCCCCGAAGCGGAGGTAGAGGGCCGGAACGGCCAGCATGTTGAGCGCCGCCCGTGGTAGAGTCGCCGAGCGTTCACCTCGGTCGAGGCGACCGGTGGACAGAGCCACTCGAATGACCTCCTTCATCCGCATGCTCCTGGTCGCGACCGCGCTGCTCTCGAGCGGCGCGCTCCAGGCCGCCGCCGCGTTCGGCGAGGACGCGTGCTGCGCCGGCGAAGGGGGCTCCACCTGCCCGAACCTCCCGCCCGGAGTCGCCTGCGCCTGCTGCCCGCACCAGGGCGCCGAACGCGTCGCGACCCCTGAAGTGGCCCCAGCGGCCTCGCCTGGCTCGGCAGTCGCCGTCGCCTCTCCCGAGCCGAACATCCGCGCTGCTGCCGCGGACATCTTCCATCCGCCGAGAGCCTGAGCGCGACCTTCGCGCCCGAGGTGCGTCCGCCGCTGGCGGGCGCCAGGCCTCGTTCCGTCCATTCCACCATTTCGCCATCGCGCCGGCTCGTTCCGGCGCACGGAGATCACATGCCCGCAACCACCCGCATCGCCATCGCGCTCGCCGTCGTCCTGTTCGCTGCACCCTCCGCCCTCGCCGGGGAGCCCCCGAAGCAGGGAGCCCCCTCCGCGGGGGCCGCCCAGCAGGAGAAGTGCGAGCACGGGGTCCAGAAGGCCCTCTGTGCCCGCTGCAACCCGAAGCTCGCCGCCGTCTACAGGGCCAAGGGCGACTGGTGCAAGGAACACGAGCGCCCGGAGTCCCAGTGCGTGCCCTGCCATCCTGAGCTCGCGAAGAAGGGCATCAAGTGACCGGCCGCTCCATCGCAGCGGCTGGGCTCGCCGTCGTGGTCATGGCGTGCTCCAGGACGGCGCCGGCCGCGGCGCCCGCGAAGTCGCCTCCTCCGACCGCCGCCGCGGCGCAGGCCCCGGCCCCCGTGCAGCTCTGCGCTCACGGCGTCCCCGCGGAGCTCTGCGCGCAGTGCAATCCGGAGCTCGCGGCGGTATTCCAGGCGCAGGGCGACTGGTGCCAGGAGCACGGCGTCCCGGAGTCGCAGTGCCTGAAGTGCAACCCCGGGCTCACCTTCGCCGCCAGGGCGACCCCCAGGGACTGGTGCAAGGAGCATGCGGTTCCCGAGTCGAAGTGCACGAGGTGCAACCCGCGCCTCGTAGCCCGGTTCGTCGAGGCCGGGGACTACTGCCGGGAGCACGGGTACCCCGCATCCGTCTGCCCGCTGTGCCACCCCGAGCTGGTCGAGGAGGCCGGGGAGAAGCCCCCCGTCTTCCCGGAGCCGGGGACCAGGGTGCGGCTCGCCTCCGTCGAGACGGTGCGAGATGCCGGCATTCAGACCCGGACCGTCGAGGCCGGCGAGGTGGCCAGGGAGCTGGAGGTCGTCGGGCAGCTCGCCTTCGACCAGAACCGCCTGGCCCAGCTCTCGGCCCGGGGCGAGGCACTCGTGGTGGAGGTCAGGGTCGACGTCGGGGACGAGGTGCGGGAGGGCCAGCCGCTCGTGGTCCTCACCTCCGCCGCCGTCGGCGCCGACCAGGCCCGCCTTGCGGCCGCGCAAGCGCGGCTCGAGTCGGCCCGGGCGGCCGAAGCCCGGGAGAGGCAGCTCGGCGAGAGCGGCCTCAGCCCCCGCAAGAACCTGGAGGAGGCCCGCCGCGAGCTCGCGGCTGCCCAGGCGGAGCTGGACGCCGCCCGTTCGGCGCTGGGCGCGGCCGGCGCGGCACCCGAACCCGGCGGCGGGCGCTCGGTCCTGCGCGCGCCCTTCGCTGGGACGGTGGTCGCGCGCGACGCGGTGGCCGGGCGATTCGCTGGCGCGGGACAGGTGCTCGTCCAGGTGGCGGACCTCTCGACCATCTGGGCACAGCTCGAGATCCCGGAAGCCGATGCGTCGCTGGTCCGGCCGGGCCAGCAGGCGCGGATCACCTTCGAGGGGGCAAGCACCCCGCCGCGCGACGCCAAGGTCGCTCGGGTCTCGCCGGCCATCGACCCGGCGTCGCGCACGGTCCGCGCCCGGGTGGAGCTGCCCAACCGGGACCGCTCGCTCAAGGCCGGGGCCTTCGTGCGGGCGCGCATCCGGGTGACCGCGCCCCGCGGAGCGCTGCTGGTGCCGCGGGAAGCCGTCCAGACGGCCGAGAGCAAGACGCTCGTCTTCGTGAAGCGGGGCGCCCGCCTCTTCGAGCCCGTCGCGGTGCGCACCGGAGAGGCCGTCGGCGACCTCGTCGAGGTGGTCTCCGGCCTCGAGCCGGGCACCGACGTGGTCACCACCGGCGCGTTCCTCCTCAAGACCGAGATCATGAAGGCCTCGATCGGCGCCGGCTGCTGCGAGGTCGGGGAGAAGAAGTGACATGCTGACCCGGACCATCGAGTGGTCGCTGCGGCACCGCTGGATCGTGCTCGGCGCGGCCGCCGCCGTCGTCGTCGCCGGGGTACTCGCCTTCCGCGACCTGCCCATCGACGCCTTCCCCGACACGACGCCCACCCAGGTGCAGGTCAACGCCGTCGCACCCTCCCTGACGCCGGAGGAGGTGGAGCGGCAGCTCACCATCCCCATCGAGCAGGCGCTGTCGGGCCTCCCCAAGGTGGAGGAGCTGCGCTCGATCTCCAAGTTCGGGCTGGCGCAGGTGACCCTCCGCTTCGCGGACGGGACGGACCTGTGGTTCGCGCGCCAGCAGGTCGCGGAGCGGGTCGGGCGCGTGGAGCTGCCCCCCGGCCTGGAGCGGCCCTCGCTCGGGCCGGTCGCGACCGGGCTCGGCGAGGTCTTCCACTATCTCGTGAAGAGCAGGACGCGCAGCCTGGAGGAGCTCCGGACGCTGCACGACTGGGTCATCGCTCCCCAGCTCCGCAGCGTCCCGGGCGTCGCCGAGGTGAACACCTGGGGAGGGAAGGAGAAGCAGTGGCACGTGGTGGTGGACCCGCGGCGGCTGCAGCAGTTCGACCTCTCCCTGGGCGACCTCTATCGCGCGCTCGAGGCCAACAACGCCAACGTCGGCGGAGGGGTCATCGAGCGGGGTGGAGCCGCGACGCTGGTCCTCGGCGTCGGGGCCCTGGACGGCGGGCCCGCCGTCGAGGCCGTCGTGGTGGCCACGCGCCACGGGGTGCCGGTTCGGGTCAGCGACCTCGGCCGGGTGGCGGTGGGTCACGAGATCCGGCGCGGGGCCACCACCGCCGACGGGGAAGGCGAGGCCGTGCTGGGGCTCGGCTTCATGCTCGTCGGCGAGAACAGCCACACGGTGACGGCCGCCCTGGCGAAGCGGCTCCAGGAGGTGAAGGCGCGCCTCCCCGCCGACGTGCAGGTCGATGCGGTCTACGAGCGCACCGAGCTCGTGGACCTCGTCCTGCGCACCGTGAAGACCAACCTCCTGGAGGGCGCGCTCCTGGTCGTCGCCATCCTCTTCCTCTTCCTCGGGAACCTGCGCGCCGGGCTCGTCGTCGCCGCCGCCATCCCGCTCTCCATGCTCTTCGCCTTCGACGCGATGATCCGCTTCGGGGTGGCCGGCACGCTCATGTCGCTCGGCGCCATCGACTTCGGCCTGGTGGTCGACAGCTCGGTGATCCTGGTGGAGAACGCGGAGAGGCGGCTCCTCGAGGCCAAGGGTGAGCGCTCGCTGGTCGAGGTGGTCCGCGACGCCGCCGTGGAGGTGCGAAAGCCGACCCTCTTCGGCGAGCTCATCATCATGATCGTCTACCTCCCCGTCCTGGCGCTGGAGGGAGTCGAGGGCAAGATGTTCCGCCCCATGGCGCTCACCGTCGTCTTCGCCCTGGTCGGCTCGATGATCGTGTCGATGACGGTCATGCCGGTCCTGGCCTCGATGGCCCTGAGGCGCCCCGGCACCGGCCGCCCCCACCGGGAGCCCCTGGTGGTGCGCTGGCTCAAGGCCCGCTACCAACCGGTGCTGGAGTGGGCGCTCGGGCACGCCAAGCTGGTGATCGGCCTCGCGGCGATGGTCGTCGTCGCCGGCGCGGTGCTCGCCTCCCGGCTGGGGAGCGAGTTCATCCCGCGCCTCAACGAGGGGACCATCGTCATCAACACGATCCGGCTCGCGGAGGTGTCGCTCTCGGAGTCCCTCCGCTACGGGGATCGCCTGGAGAAGGTGCTCCTGGCGAAGTTCCCGGACGAGGTGCGGCGGGTCTGGTCCCGGACCGGGACCGCCGAGGTGGCGACCGACCCCATGGGGCTCGAGCTCACCGACATCTTCGTGACCCTCCAGCCGCGCGACCGCTGGAAGCGGGCCGCCACCCAGGACGAGCTCGCGGCCGCCATGAAGGCGGAGCTGGCGGGCATGCCGGGCATGCGGATGTCCTTCCTGCAGCCCATCGAGATGCGCGTCAACGAGATGATCGCCGGCGTGCGAAGCGACGTCGGCATCAAGGTGTTCGGGGACGACCTCGACGTGCTCAAGGCCACGGCGCGGGAGATCGAGGCGGTGGTGCGCCAGATCCCCGGTGCGGCCGACGTGACGGTGGAGCAGGTCACCGGGCAGCCGGTCCTCCAGCTCACCGTCGATCGGGCGGCCATCGGCCGCCATGGCCTCGCCGCCCGCGACGTCCTCGACGTCGTCGAGGCGCTCGGCACCAGGGTCACCGGCCAGGTCCGGGAGGGGGAGCGCCGCTTCGACCTGGCGGTGCGCCTCGGCGACGAGTACCGGGAGGACCCTGCCAAGCTCGCAGCCATCCCGGTGCGCGCCCCGAGCGGCGACCGCGTGGCGCTGGGCCGGGTGGCCACCATCCGTGAGGTCTCCGGCCCGACCACCATCCAGCGGGAGTGGGCGAAGCGCCGCCTCGTGGTCCAGGCCAACGTCCGCGGCCGCGACCTGGGCGGCTTCGTGGACGAGGTCCGCCGGCGCATCGCGCGGGACGTCGAGCTGCCCTCGGGCTACTTCGTCCGCTTCGGCGGCCAGTTCGAGAACCTGGAGCGCGCCCAGCGCCGCCTGATGGTGGTGGTGCCGCTCGCCCTGGCCCTCATCTTCGGGCTCCTGTACCTGACCTACCGCAGGGTGCTCGACAGCCTTCGCATCTTCGCCGGTGTGCCCTTCGCCATGGTCGGCGGCGTCGTCGCGCTCTTGGCGCGCGGCCTTCCCTTCTCGATCTCCGCGGCGGTGGGGTTCATCGCCCTGTCCGGCGTCTCGGTCCTGGGCGACATGGTCCTGGTCTCCCGCGTCCGACAGCTCCTCGCCGGCGGCCTTCCGCTGGGCGACGCCCTCCGGGAAGCCGCCATCACGCGCCTGCGACCCGTGCTGATGACCGCGGCGGTGGCCGCGCTGGGGTTCCTGCCCATGGCGCTCAACACCGGGGTCGGCGCGGAGGTGCAGCGGCCCCTCGCGACGGTCGTGATCGGCGGCATCGTCTCGTCGACGCTGCTCACGTTGCTCGTGCTCCCCGTGCTCTACGCGGCCTTCGGGAGCGGCCGTGCTGGGCTGGCGGCCGTGCCTGGACCGGCCGAGGAGCAGGAAAAGGAGGCCGCACATGTCGCTCCGTGAAGGGCTGGTGGCGCTGCTGGTCGCCGCTGCCGCCGGCGAGGCCGGGGCCGCCGACCCGCTGACGCTGGCCGTGGCCACGGAGTGGGCCCTCGCCCGGAACGGCGAGGTGCGCGCTGCGGAGGCTGAGGTCGGCGCTGCCCGGGCCCGCCTCGAGGGAGCCTCATTCTTCTTGGCGTCGAACCCGGAGCTGTCGGTTGGGGTGGGTCCCCGGGAGGCGGAGGGACGGCGCACCGTCGATCGCGAGGTGGCGCTGTCACAGCGGATCGAGCTGGGAGGCCAGCGGGGAGCCCGCGTGGCCGCGGCGCGCGCCGCGGTGGGCGCGGCCGAGGCCCGGCTCTCGGCAACCCGGGTGCGAGTGTCCGCCGCGGTCCGCGAGCTGCTGGGGCGCGCCTCCGCGGCACGCCTCCGGTCCGAGGTAGCCGGGGACGCGCTGCGGTTCGCAGAGCAGGCGGCCACCGCCGCCGAGCGGCGCTTCCAGGCGGGCGACGTTGCCCGCATCGACGTGAACAGCACCCGGGTGGAGCGGGGTCGCGCCGCGCGCGCGGCGGAAGAGGCCGAGCAGGACCGCCTGGCCGCCGCCGCCGAGCTCGAGCTCCTCATGGGCGCAGAGCCGGGCACGGTGTCGGAGGTCACCGCGGACCATGTCGTTCCGGACTTCGAGGCCTGGGGGCGTGGCTTCTCGGGAAGCGTGGAGGAGCTCGTACGGGAAGCGCTGGCCCGCCGCGGCGACATCGCGGCTGCGCGCCTCGACGTGGCTGCCGCCGAGGCCGAGGCCAGCCTCGCGAACCGATCGGCCGTACCCACTCCGACCCTCGGCGTGACGGTCGGCCGCGAGGAGAAGGCCAGCATCGTCCTCGGAACGCTCTCTGTGGAGCTGCCGCTCTTCGCTCGAAACCAGGGGGAGCGAGGCGTCACGGCGGCCCGCGTCCAGCAGGCGCAGGTGGCCCTGGCCGCGCTCGAGCGGCGCGCAGCCCAGGAGGTGCGCCTGGCGGCCGGGCGCCTCGGCGCGGCGCGGCGGGTGCTGGCGGCGTTCGACGCGGCGGCAACCGCGGCCCTGGCCGATGACCTCGCCCTGGCCGCCAGGGCCTACGAGGCCGGGCAGATCGACTCCCTCAGGTACCAGCTCGTCCGCCGGGATGCCGTCGACGGGCGGCGGGACCGGATCGACGCGCTGGAAGCGCTGAACCGAGCCGTGGCGCAGCTCGAACGGGCGCTCGGGCGGCAGCTGCCATGAGGCGGCTCACCGCTCGTGGTTCTCTGCTCGGCAAGATGGAGCCTCCCGCCACCTTCGCACTCGAGTTGGCGCGCTACGAGAGCCCGGCGACGCCGTGAGCACCGGGCGCGCGTCGACGCGCTTCACCCAGCGGTGATGAGTGGCCTCATGGCATCGTCGTAGCGTCGCGACGCGCGTATGGGCGCGAACGAGGTCCTCACGGCGCGGAGTCCCAGGCGGGGCGGTCCAGAACGCAACAGACCGCCTCTGCGACGGCGGCTGCGTGTGTGAGCGGGAGCATGTGGCCTGCCCCGGGAACGACGACGGTCGCAGCGGCGCGGAGGGACTGGGCCAGCTGGCGAGCCACGGCTCTCGGCGCAACCCTCGTGCGCTCACCGACGACGAGGATGGTCGGCGGCGGCGAGGCGGCCAGGGAGTTCAGCGCCGTCGTGTCGGAGCGCGTGGCGATCATCTCGAGGCGCAGCTTCGGCACGAGCGCGGTGATGGTCGCCCGCGCCTTGTCCCCGATCCGTTCCCAGGCTCCCGCACCGCTCCAGTGGTCCACGAACGCCCGCGCGGCCGCCGTCGGGTCGCCCACCAGGCTCATGAAGCGCTGGTACTGCGCCTCCATCTCGGCGTAGCCGTCGACCTCGCCGGCCTCCCGCAGCACGCTCACGACCACCGGGTCGAGGAGCGTCATCCGGGTGACCCGTTCGCCGAGCGTGAGCCGCAGGTGGAGCGCGAAGAGCGAACCGAGCGAATGCGCCACCAGGTGAATCTTGCCGTCGTGCAACTGGTCGATCGAGCGCCGCAGGTGCTCCACCTCCTCGAGCAGGGTCCATGTCTCGCTGGGCGGCGGCGCGCCTCCGTAGCCGAGCATGTCGGGTGCGAGGACTTTCGCGCGGTGCGACGCGAGCGCGCGCCGGACCTGGCCCCAGGAGTAGGACCCGTTTGCCGAGCCATGCAGCAGCACGATCGCGTCGCTCATGCCAGGCCGCCCCGGTGCCCCCAAGCGCTCGACCCGCCGCCGCCGCTCTCACCCTCGCCCGGGATGAGCGGCTTCGATGCCTTGTGGAGCATGCCGTTGATGACCCCCGGCGCGAGTCGCGACATCCAGTGCAGCTGGTTGGCCTGGCCAGGCCGGATCTCGACCTTTCCCGCCTCCAGGGCCTTGATCGTGGCGGCGACGAGCTCGTCCGTGGTGATGAGCTTGATGCCGCTGGCCTCGGACAGGCCCTCCGTCAGCTCGGTCTTCACGGCCGGGGGCATGAGCTCCACGACCTGCACGCCGGCGTCTTGCAGCTGGAAGCGCAAGGAGCTGGTGTAGGAGTGGATCGCCGCCTTCGTGGCGCAGTAGATGGGGGCGCTGGTCAGCGGAACGAACGCAAGCGCGCTCGAGACGTTGATGATCGTGCCCCTGTTGGCACGGATCACGTCGATGAGCGCCGACGTGGTGCGAATGGTTCCGTTCACGTTGATGTCGATCTCCGAGGTGAGCGCCCCGAGGTCTGCCGCCGGGACAGCGAGGTTCCGGCTCACCATGACCCCGGCGTTGTTCATCAAGACGTCGAGCCTCGGGAAGTGCTCCCTCACCTCCGCAGCAAGGGACGCAACGCTGGCCGCATCCGAGACGTCGCTCGCGATCGTGTGGAGCCCGGGATGGTTCTTCTTGATCTGGTCGAGCCTCGACTTGCGGCGGCCGGTGATGATGACCTCATTGCCGAGCTCGAGGAACTTGGTGGCGAAGGCGAGCCCGATGCCGGCGCTGCCGCCGGTGACTAGGATGGTGTGTCCGGACAGCTTCATGGCGAGGCTCCTGGGGGCAGCGGATACCATCGAGGAACGTGGTGCGACGTGATGAGGAGGTCCATGACGTTTGCGCTCACGCCTTCGGCCCCGTCACGTACACGGGGGGCTCGGCGACGAACCCCTGCTTGACGCCGCGGGTGACGTCGTCGGCCAGCAGCTCGAACCGACTGGCCTCGAGCGTGGCGAGCGCCTGCCGCACGACGTCCTCGGGGGCGATCTTCGGCCCGGGCGCGCCACGGGCCATGTCCGTGTCGATGAATGCAGCGTGGATCGCCAGGAGCTCAGTGCGCTGCGCCTTCAGCTCCTGCCTGAGCGCGTTGCCGAGCGCCCAGCCGGCAGCTTTCGAGGCGCTGTAGGCGCCGGTGCCGGGCAGCGTCAGCCAGCTCAGGGCCGAGAGCACGTGGACGACGGCGCCGCCGCCGTTTCGAGCGAGCACCGGCGCGAACGCCTGGACCAGGCGGAGCGGACCGACGGCGTTGGTCTCGACCAGCCGGCGCAGCGCGTCGACGCTGCCCGCCTCGAGCAGCGGTCCGGGCTCGAAGATGCCCGCGTTGTTCACGAGCAGCGTCACGTCACCGAGCTCGCGCGCGAGCGCGGCCGCGTGCTCCGGGTGCGTCACGTCGAGGCGCACCGGTGCGACGCCGGGCAGCTGGACGGTGGAGGGATCGCGCGCCGCCGCGTAGACCTTGGCCGCGCCGGCCGCAAGCAGGCCGCGGGCGAATGCGGCGCCGAGGCCGCGGTTGGCGCCGGTGACGAGCGCGACGGAGTTCTGGATCTTCATCGGAACTTCCTTTCGGTGGATGCGTGTGAGGCGTGCTGGGTAGTGGGAGCGGCGGCCGGAGGCCGCCGGTGGGTGGATCGCTGCTGTATGATGGTCATCATATTCGGACGCAACCGCAAAGGCTCCGTTCGATCGAGATCGGCCCGCGTCAGCCGCGCGCGGGAGAGAGAGACTTCAGCGCGGCTTCGCGCAGGGAGTCCGAGAGTCGCGGGTCGTCGACCGCGCGCGAGAGCACCAGGGCGCCCAGCATGGTCGCGACGGTGACGAGTGCGCGCTCGTGCGCGCCCGGCTCACCCCAGTCCGGCGACTGGCGGCCGACGAGGTCGATCAGCTCCTTGATGCGCCGGGTGGCGGCCCGCCTGACCTCGGGCGCCTGACGCGGCATCTCCGAGCCGAGGGCGGCGACCGGGCACCCCGTCTCGACGGCCTTCTCGTGCGGCTTCGAGAGGTACGCCCGGAGCAGGGCCTCGAGCCCCCTCCCCCGCGGCGCGCCGGCCGCGATGCGCTCCAGCGTGGCCACGCTCTCGGCTCCGGCCCGGTCGGCCACCTCGGCGAGCAGCGCGTCACGCGACTCGAAGTGGGCGTAGAAGCCTCCGTGCGTCAGGCCGGCCTCCTTCATGAGGTCGGCGACGCCGATGCCTTGATATCCGCTGCGCCGGATGGCGCGCGACGCGACGTCGACGATGCGCTCGTGCGTGGCTTCCTTGCGGCTCTGGGCGGGTCGTTTCATCGCGGGCTCACAAATATGACGAGCATCATATCCGGTTTCGACTTCCCGGGCAAGGGACCCGATCCCTGCCCCTGCATGTCGTCGACCCCGCCTGACACCGCAGTCGGCTCGAGGCGGGGGTGCCCTGGCCAGGCCGGCGGTGATGGGCTTCCACGCCGAGAGCATGGCCAGCTCCGCGAGGATCTACCGCAGCTCCCGCTCATTCCCGGGGAGCGCCAGCTGGGCCAGGAGCTGGGGCAGACATGGCCAATGCCCAACCCTCGCCTGAGTCAAGCCGCTCGATGCTTGCCCACCCCTCGTGCCCCCCCGGATCCGACGCGCCTGCTTCCCCGCTTCCGCAGCGCCTGCCAGAGGTCGTGGTTCGCCTGCAGCCCCATCCAGAGCTCCGGGCTGGTGTTCAGCGCCTCCGAGAGCAGGATGGCCGTCTCGGCGGTGATGCCGCGCTTCCCGTTGACGATGGTGTTCACCCGCTGGATCGGCACGCCCATGCGCGCCGCCAGGTCGACCTGGGTGATGCCGCGGGGCCGGAGGTACTCCTCGAGAAGCATCTCGCCGGGCGGGGTCGGGGGCCTGTTCTTGGGCAGCATGACGGCTCTCCTCAGTGATAGTCGACGATCTGGACCGCGCGGGCGTCGCCGTGCTCGAACCGGAAGACGATGCGGTATTGGTCGTTCACCCGGATGCTGAAGAAGCCCGCGTAGTCTCCCTTGAGGGCCTCCAGGCGGTTGCCGGGCGGGTCGGCGAGGTCTCGGGGCTCTCGCGCCGCGTTGAGCCGGTCGAGCTTGCGCCGAGCCGCGCCCCACAGCTCCTGCGGCAGGCTGCGGCGTGCGGCCTTGCTCGTCACCCCATGGAAGATGTCCTCGGTGGCCTGGTCGGCGAAGTCGAGGATCACGGGAGCCAGTTTAATGCTTGCACGGGTCCTGTGCAAGAGCGCTGGCGCTGCTCTCCTGCTATCGCCATGCCTCGGCGATCTGCTGCCACTCCGCCTGGGTCCACCCGTTCGCGAGGAGTCCCCTCAGCCAGGCGTCTCGCGCGGCCGTCACGAAAGGTCTCGACCGCTCATCTCGCGTACGAAGGTCGACCGCCGCGTCGGGGGCGCTCGGGCCGCATGGGGCGATGGCATTCGCGAGCGCACCCTCGAAGGGTGGCAACGCTGCAGGCGCACCGTCACCTGCGGGGGCCGTACGTGTTCTGCGAGGCCACCGGGAAGCGGCTCAACCACAACCGGGTGAAGCAGGTGGTCCCCCGGACTTGCGCCAGGGCCGGCCTCGCGAAGCGGCTCACGACGCACGACCTCCGGCACACCTTCGCTTCACACCTGGTGATGCGGGGCGTGGCGCTCAAGGCGGTGCAGGAGCTCCTCGGCCACGCCACCATCGACATGACGATGCGCTACGCGCACCTCTCGCCGGACGTGAAGCGGGACGCGGTCCAGCTGCTCGACAAGCCTCCGCCACAGGTGGCCCGGGCCGAAACCCCCG
Source organism: Deltaproteobacteria bacterium (assembly GCA_016214955.1). GTDB lineage: Bacteria > Myxococcota > Myxococcia > Myxococcales > Anaeromyxobacteraceae > JACRMN01. The sequence goes on along the minus strand of JACRMN010000012.1, from coordinate 920,897 downwards.
CGATCACGCCGGCTCCGGCGCCGTAGGGGCACAGGTGGGGCACATGGAGGGGGTGGAATGAAAAAGGCCCCGGCGAACCGGGGCCTTAGATGGAGCGGGAAAAGGGATTTGAACTTTGTGAGCCGTGAACGCTAACCGCGCGCCGACACGCTGTTTTCCCAATGTCGACCGCAGCTTCAGCCGTTTCGGGTGTCCGTCCGCGTCCGTCTCCTTCCGCCTCGGTCCGGCCGCTTCCGGCCAAGAAATGGCGCCAGAATGGCAGCACTCCACCGTACCCGGAACCAACACCGTTCAGGCAGCGTAACCAAGGTCACGGTTCTCGATCTGGTGAGCCACGACGCGTTGATCGACACCGAGCTCCTTTGCAACGAGCTTGCGTTGCTCTCGCGTCCAAATAGAGCCCGGAGGGGCGTGTGCGCGGATCAGCTCAGCTGGTGCGAGCAGTTCCGCAGCAAATGCATTTGCTTCACTCAGGCGACCCTGAATGAGATGCGAGTCAGAGACAGCTCGATCTCCAGGACCGTTGAGGAACAAGAAGTAGTACAGCGATCGCGCCAGCCGGAACCGATGTGCCTGTGGAGTTGTCGTGGCCGTCATTACGACGGGCGTTCGATCCGAGTGCTTCACGTGTACTGTTTCGACACCCGTCGGGGGAGCGGTCAGGGCAAACAGCTGGCGCTCCTGCGGCCATCCACATCGTTCCTCTAAGAACATCGGAAACACCTTGGCCGGGGCATCCATCGCGCTCAGGCCGACCGCCGTCCGAAACTGCGACGCAGCAGCCCACCCCGTGAGCCACGGCCGGCCCAGACGCAACCGATGCAGCGTTTCCTCAAGATGCACCCACGCCTTGCCGGCAGGAGCCGCGTCGGGTTCATCATTTCTTACAGTTCGGGCCTCGCTCAGTCGACGAGCGACTGACGCCGCGGCTGAACCCTCCGCGATGCCAAGTAGGATCTCGCGTTCCGGATCGCCTACAACTTCGTCGATAGCCTCTCGCTCATCAGGCGACAGGGTCTCGTCGTCCACGCCTAGCCGACCGGCAACCGTGGCAGCCTCGCTATGGGCGGCGCACCAGCGCTCACGCAAGCGCTGAACCCGTTCTGTGCTAACGCCCTTGAGCCGCGCGACGGCAGACTCGATGACCCTATGCAGTTCTGCCTGGAGTTCTACCGCCGGCACACGGGCGTCGGCCTCGGCGATGAATCGAACAGTCACACCCGGCGCAAGAGCTCCGACATCGGAGTTCACTCGAACGGCGAACGAGGAACTGTCGAACCTGACGATACGAATGTCTGGGACGACTCCGCCATCCCGTGCAGCACGAAGCGAGTGGTATCCCACCCACTCGTAGAAGTCACTGCGTGTGACTCCGATCGAAGGTTCGGCTGCCCCCGTCCTGGTTGTGAGCGCTTCCCGCAGGGGGACAGGAGCGCGGCGTTCGTGGACCAGCCTTGGCCAGGCATCAACAAGCCACTCCGCAAGCGGAAGTGCGCTCCCGAAGTAGCTGTTGCGGCCCGAATTCAGGCGCTCGTCCAAGACCCGCGATACCTTGTCGCCGTTGAGCACCAGCGACATCTCAGCCCAAGTCGCCGCCTCGGCGGGGTCACGGACTCCTGGTGCCGGTAACCACTCGATGTCGAACTTCAGGCTCATGGCAACACTTCGGTCCATGGACCGCCTTCAGCGAACTGGCGACGCAGCCAAGCCCTCTTTCCGATGAGGTCACCCGCTTCGATGAAGTACCCCTTGTAGAGGCCCTGTGCGGAGTTCGTCAGACGAGCCTCGAACAACTGAACGCTTCCGTCCGCGACTCGTAACCTGCCCCAGGCACGCCTCGGAAACGCGCCCTCCTTTCGAGGATCTACTTGTCCGCGACGGATGACCTCCTGAAGCAACCGCTGCAAGCGACCAGGGTCTTGGCTCAGCGTCGGGTCCACTGCGTCGCAGTCCGTAGCGTCCGAGCGCAGCGCAGGATCCGCAAGCGGACTCGGGTACCTCTTGTGTTCTCCACTGCCTGTGTAGCGAACCTTGTCGGCCAGTTCGGCAGGATCGCTCACGGGCTGTTACCCTACCGTCCCCGCCGCATGCGGGCAAGCAGGCTGGTGGCTAGGACCCGCGCAAGCGTCCGCAGCCTCCCCCGGTTGGCGCCCCTGGTCGCCGGGATCTACTGATAGTGTTTATGGCTGTCCGCGCCCGGCGACAGGCGCTGTCATCCCAGGAGGTTCCCCTGCCGCCATTAACCAATAGCTTGTGGTTCCCCGGTGGTGACTTCCGCTTTCCCTCCCAGTGCGCCTTTCGCCCCGCGCGCGTACGGCACCCCGCGTCAGCGTACCGACGCGCCCTCGACCGCCGTTCGTGTGCCGCCGCCGTGCTGAGTCACGCGCGGCCGGATCTGCACGCGCTGTGGTCGCTGGGTGAGCAGTCGGTCGGACGCCCGCTGCGCCCAGAGCAGGGCCTCCCCCGGCGGCAGGGACGCTACCAAGTCGTTCGATACCGGATCCAGCGCGTGGATCGCCGACTTGAGATGCTTGAGCCACTGAGGGGAGGTCATGCGGTGAAGGAGGAGCACCGACGTGAGCTCCACGACGGCTCTCGGCACGGACAGCGGGTCTTGGCTCGCGATCACGACGGACGTGGCCTGGTGGCGCATCTCGCGAATCGTCTCCACCACCTGCCCGATGAGGTCGGACTCGGTGATGTACTTGTGCGCCTCGTCGAACACCACGAGCTTGTTGAAGTCCTGACCGCCGACCTTCGCAGCCGCGAAGATCCGGAGCATGACCACGAACAGCCCGAGCGCGTCCTCCTTCTCGACCCACTCGTCCCGGAGGTCGACGATGACCGTCCGGCCGGGTCGCAGCAGGGTCGCGAGAGTGGCGGTGTCATCGATGTACGGCTCCGCAATCCTAAGCCGTTCCTGCGCGAGCTGCCTCCCGGCAGGCTGCATGTCCGCCGCGTTGAGCGCTTCGCGCAATGCGGGTACCGTCAGCCGGCCGCGGAGCTCGCGCATGAGCGCAACGAGCTGCCGCATGTAGAGCGACTGGTTATCCGACGCGCCCAGGAGGAACTTCCAGCTCTCCGCCCCAAGCTCGCTCGATGCGAACTTGATGGGACGCACGTCGACGCCTGGGAACTCTCGGCGGCGCGCCTCGAGCTTCGCCTCAGGCGAGAGGAGCACGACGTCCGTGAGTCCCTGCGGCTTGGCACCGTAGTCCTCCGCAAGACGGCCGACCTCCCGCTCTTTGCTGTTCGGGAATCTCGCGCTGGCGTACTCGGGCGGGTAGGCGTCGGACTTGTGGTAGTGGAAGATGACCGTGGCGAGGGGCGCGGGCAGGTGGTTGATGCCCGGCGCCGGCATCGAGGCCATCTCTGCGATCGCACCGAGCGTGTACGACTTCCCGAACCCTTGAACTCCGAACAGGCTGATGGTGTTGCAGCCGTTGAGGTCGAGTGCGAATGGGCGATCTCGCAGCCTGCCGAGGATGCCGTACTGGGCCGTCGGCTCGGAGGCGCCGACGAACACGATCTCGGAGGACGCCGGAGCCGTGACCTCCGAGCGCATCGGCCCTGCAGCGCGACCGCTGGCACCTCTCCCTGCCTCGTGAGCCGCATCGAGGCCCGCGACAACGTCACGCTCGCTCCTCGGCAACGAAGACTCCGCTCCCAACGCAGTGGAGTGCGCAGGGAGATGAGCCGGTGTGGGTGTAGCGGACTCGGGCGATGGCGCCTCTGGAGCGTTCGGACGGACCACGGCCGGAGTGTCTAGGGTCGCGGGTGAACTCACGTCGGCCACGCCGCCCGGTCCCGGCGGCACTGCCATATCCACGATGCGCAGCAGCTCACGTGCGCTCGCGGCCGCGGGGCTCGGCATGGCGGCAGGCGCACCCGCTGAGCCGCCCGGAGCGGCGCCCGCCGGCCCGCCAGGCGTGCCACCCGCTAGGCCGCCGCCACCAGTTCCGGGTCCGCCGTCGCCACGGTCGGTGCCCGAGGCGTCGCGCTCGAGTGGGCGACGCAGAGCGGCTGCGAGGAGCGCCTTCGCGTCGTCGTGACCGAAGCGATACACCGGGAAGCCCGGCTCGAGCTCGTCCACTCGGCTTCCCTGCGCGCTGCGTTGGTACACTACCCCGAGCGCCGCCAGGTCGATCCGATAGCCCTCTTCGAGTGTGGCCAAGAACTGAAGTGCGCCCTCCGCGTCCGCCTCCGACATGAGTCCGTAGCGCCTCGCGCGGCGCACGTAGAAGGCGAGCACGGTCGCGAGTTCCTTCGCTCGGAGCGGCAGGTCGAAGCGAGGCGCACCGTCGGCGCCCGCGAAGCTCTCTGGATCAAAGAGTCCGCGAAGACGTTGCGCCGTACGATCGGTCTGCTCCTTCATTTCGGCATAGAGCTGAGCCAGCCCGGAGGAGGCGATGTCGGCCCGAGCCTTCACCTCCACGATTCGGAACAGGAGTCGCCGCCGACTCGGATCGAAGGCGACGAGGAGCAGATCGGCTCGGCGCGCCGAGACAGCAGCCTCACCGTCGTTCTCTGGAGGCTCGGGCGTTGCGAACCATCCCTGGTGTGCATCAAGCGGGATCACAACCACCCGCGACAGGAGGTTGGCCTGCTCGAGCTTCCAGCGCGCGAGAAGCAGCCCCGATACTTCGGTTGCCTCGTTGTTCGATGCCGCGAAGCGCAGGGCGAGCCGTCCGGAGAGCGTGCGAACCGCTTCCAACACGGCGCGCTCCTCCCCCTCGCGGATGTCGAGCCCCATGCGTCCGAGCATAGGCGCGATCGTGGCGTACAGCTCCTGGCTGGAACGCGTCGTGAGTAGGATGCGCTGTCGATCCTCCTGGAGATACTCCGGAGCGAAGTCGAGCAGGTAGCCCATGTCCTCCGCCGAGGACGGGCTGTCGAAGAAGTCCAAGCCGAGATTGCGGTCGATGGTCAACACCCAATCGCTCGCCTCGTGTACGAGCCTGAGAAGCAGCTGGGCATCCACCCCGAGCTCAAGCGCCACTACCGGACCGGTGCCGGACCGAGCGGGACCTCCGAGCGCCGCCGATGCCTGCAGGCGTTGGACAGCGCTCAAGGCACGCGCCATGAGCGCCTCACGCGGCGCGGCAGAGGCTCCGTGGCCCGGGCGCAGACCTTTCACCCATCCGAAGACTGGGCTCTCGGCCTGATACAGGCTTTCCGGTTCCTGAATCAGTCCGCCGAAGAAGGATCCGCGCCGAAAAGCGCCCAGGTCCGCGACGCGACCTCGAGCGGAGAAACCCTCGAGAACGATTGAGACGTGAGCGCGGTAAGCAGCGGGATCGCGCACAAAATCTGCGATCCTGTTCTTTGCGAAGACGAGCTTGGGCCGGACGTACTGACCGTTAGCGAGTGTGAACTCGTCATCCTCTCCCACCTGTCGCTCGGGATCGATGAGTGAGTCGATCTCGGAGCCGATCGCCTCGGGCCTTTCCCCGTCCGAGAACAGACGCACCGCGTACCGGAGCGGCGGTGGTTCCCCTGGGCTGATCTCGCGCCTCCGTCGCTCGACGTCTCGCAGCGTATCGGCGACGAGCCCAGCATCCCCAGGGTTGAACACGTTAACCGTGAGCTGCTCGACGTAGGGGTGCGCGCCGAGGTACTCGACGAGGCGGCGGCCCACCTCGTCCGCACCCACGAGCGTCGGAGCGATGTCGCGGTCCTGCACCGCGAGGATCTGGCACACGCGATCGCGGCAGACCGCCGGATCGACGGTTCCGGCCTCGTGCCCATCGGGAAGGTAGAGTGCCCAGCAATTCGTCAGCGGGCCGTGCTCGACGTAGGCGCGCTCACCCGTGCCGAAGAGGACGGAGGGCAGATTCAGCGGAAGGATGCCGCGCAGAAGCGTCTGAAGGTGTGACGGCCAGTCCGGAACGCGCGCCGAACCGGCGGACCACGCCTCGACGGCGGTGGTTACCGCGGTGGCGTGGTGCAGGTGCCAGAGCAACCGAAGCGGATGTGTCGGCGCGGCCAAGAGCGCGCGACCGGGATCGAGCTCCGTGGACGACCACCGCAGCTCCACCGTGTCGAGCCGCGCGAGCGCCGCAACCGCGGCCCCCCATCCCGGCTCGGAGCTCGCGCCGAGGGTGACCTCCACCAGGCGCGCGTACGCAGACGCGTAGGCTTCGATGTCCGCCGCAAGCGAGAGCAAGTCAGCCGTTTCAACGACCGTCGCTCGCTTACCGCGGATCTCGTCTGGAGATCGCCGGCCTTCGGCATCAGCGCCGCTCGAGCGTTCCGTGTGCTGGTCCCGGAGCCGCCTGAAGAGACCTCGGCGCTGCGACAGGAACTCGCGTCCTTCCGCCCAGGCGTCGAGAGCGGCGACGCCGTCCATAGTAGCCTCGGGCGCCACGTCCCAAGGCCGGGGTGCGCGCCGAACGTTTAGCCGGCAGATCCCGAGCCTGTCGGGTTGGGCCAGGATCTCGAGCTCGAGCCGCCTCAGGATCGCCGGCATCACGACGGTGAAGCCCTCGGTGCCCTCGCCCGCGAGCTCGAAGTGCACCTGGCCGCGAGCGGTCATACCCGCTGGCTCGGTCCAACCGCCCGTGACGCGCGAGCGATCCGGCAACTCGGCCCTGCGCTTCTCCTTGAGGTGCCGCCTCGCGATCTCCGCCCATCCTTCGAGCAACGAGCGTACTGGTCTCGCCCGCGCTGTGTCCTCGACGACGGGTTGCTCGTCTTCGACGTAGAGGAACACCTCCGACTCGTTTTCTCTGGCGCTCGCCGCGCTCCCTTCGGTCCGCTCCAGAGCCGTGGTGAGCAGCACGCCGTCGGTGGTGTAGGCATCGACCCGCACGAAGTACGTGCCAACCTCGAGACCGGTAGGCCTGAGTCTCCGGCGCATTACCCGCCCGCCACCGGTGGGCTTCTTGAAGGCGCTGCTCTCCCACACCACTGTCGGCTCCCCACCTGCCAGCGAGACCACCTGGAACCGGTACGTGGCCCAAGCGGCGTGTTCTGATGGTCGAGGGTCGGATCGGAAGGCGACCGGGAGCGGCGCGTTCGCGCGGAGCACCTTTACTTGAGCCGTGCCGCCCACCTCATCACGCGCCTGCAACGGAAGACCAAGCGGCTCAATGAGGAGGTGGAGCTCCTGCCCGGTTTGGTCGCCGCTGAACTTCCACTGCTCGAAGGCGAGCGGGCGCCACCGTGCCTCACTGGCCACGTGCTCACCCCACGCACGAACCGGGAGCTCCCGGCGGTCGCGCAGGAAGAGGAACAGCTCACGGGGGAGATCGCCGGGCGCGAGCCGCAAGTCTGCGAGCCTCTTCTGGAGCGGTCGAGTCGCGTCTTCGAGCACTGCCGCGCAGGCGGCGTTCTGCAACAGCCGTGACTCGATACCCGTCCTCGAGAAGGCCTCGAAGTCGGGGACGAGGCCGAGGGCAAACAGCCCACCGCCGGCGGCCTCGGGCGTGTTGCCGTTCTCCCGAACCAGGAGGAGGTATCGCAGCTCCTCGTCGAGGTCGCGCGCCCTACTCTGCTCGCGCAGTCGCCCCAGACCGGTCACGATCCGGGAACGAAGCTCGTCCGGCAGCGCCTCGAGGAGCCTTTCCCGGAGCGTCGCGGCCTCTTCCTCGAGGGACACTTCAGCGAACGTCGCGACGTCGATCGAGTCCTCCGCGGCGAAGCGCAGGCCTTGCGGTTTCAGCACGAGCAGGGGGGCCGCGGAACCGTTACGGAGCTCGACAACTTTGCTTGGCGTCGCCCGCCAGGGCGGATCCCCTGGCTTCACCGACGACGCGAGCACGCGAACCACATAACGGGGATCGCCTGCTAGCTCCTCGGCGAGAAGCTCCATCACCGGTTCTGGAAGCGCGGTGACGCGAAGACAGGCGTGAGCGCCGGCGCGGGCCAGGATATTCCGAAGGCGGGGCAGCGCCGAGTGGGCCAATGCGGCGTGAACAGCCTCCTCTCGGAGCGGGGCGATAGTCTTCACGGTGCGACCTCCGCCCGGGCGAGCGTGTACCGTGGGCGCACCGTCTGCGCGATATACGCATCGCTCAAGTCGACGTAGAAGCCTATCTCCCGGAGGCGGTCCCTGAATGCACGAACGTTCCCCTGGAATGCGCGATGCTCCTCGGCTGAAGCCGTGCGCAGGGCCTCGCGCCGTGGCGCGACCACGAAGCCGTACCTTGCCTCGATCCAGGCGACAAGATCGTCGACGAGCAACGTGTCCGTGTAGTAGCGCTTCCGCCCATCCACCTCGTCGAAACGCAGCACCGCGAGCTGCACGAACAGCTCAAGGAGCCTTCCCCCGAGTTGCCAGCGGCGCGGGTTCGCTCGCGACCTCCCCTGCACTAGCGCGCCGAATGGTGCGTTCTTCTGAAAGAGCTTGTCCAACATTTGCGTCAGGTAGCGCAGATGGTGCGCCTGGCGAATGTGCGTCACAAGTTCGACGAAGGTCTCGAAGGGCGGGAGCCCGGCCGAGCGGATTGCCTCGATCTCCGGCGGAAGCTGTGCATCGCCGCCGTCGGCACCCTCCGTGCTGTCGCGCACGACGTTCGCGAGCGTCACCTTGAATACCGCGTCGAGGTCGGGCGGCCGGTCGCGCAGCAGGGTCACCGCCTCCGCTGGCCCGGTCACGTGGGTAGCCCCGTTCTCCCGGGCGTAACGAAGGAGTTGGTTCACCGTGAAGATGGCGCGCACGAGCTCGGCCGTGCGCCCGAACTCCCGCACGGCGTCGGCCTGCGCCATGCGCGCCATTCGGCTCCGCCAGTCTCCGCCCATGTCAACGGTGAACCGCACGACGTGCGGGCAACCGGAGAACGGAGTCTCCGCCCCACCCGAAACCGGGCAGTCCACGCACTCGGGCGAAGGAGCCCCTTCGCGGATCCAGGACGGAAGCTGGCGGGCGACGCGAAGGGTGAACAGTCCGAGATGCAGCCCGAATAGCGCCTTCAGGTACTCGATCATCACCGGCCGCGGCACCACGTCGGCGTAGGCGAGAAGCCGCTGCACATCGTCACAGAGCACGCGCGACTGGCCTATGCACACTGGCGGGTGCGGCGCAACGAGCTCCGTCGATGGGTGGCGATCAGAGATGTCCTCGACGAGCTTGAGAACGGTGAGGGTCTCAAGGTCGAGTTTCGTGCTCCCGTCGTATTGGCGGGTTGCCGGGCTCCGACCTCGGTCGAGGTACGCTTCGAGATCGTGCAGCGCCTGCCGTTCGGCGTGCGCGAGCATGGCGTAAAGCGCGTCCGCGTGGTTGTAGTCTCGGCAGTACTTAGCGACGCGAACCTTGTGCGCCTCGAGGTGAAGTGGCCGGAGAGAGGCAACCGCCTCGTTGGACCGGCCACGGTTAACGAGGTCGAGAATGTCGGTTTCGAGCCAGCTACGGGCCACCTCGGCGTGCTCGTCGAATCCTTTGACGTGAGGTCGGCCTGCAAGCTTCTTGCGATGGAACTCGGCCCGCTCGAGATCGGGGCGGGCCGGTCCTGGCGCCACGGGCCGCGTCCCCTGGCAGCGGAAGAGCAAGAATAGGTTCACCAGCACGCGGTCGAGATCGACGTTCTTGGGGTCGGGATAGAACACCCGCGTGTTGCGGAATTCCTGGTAGCTCTTGTGCAGCTTCACGGGGAGGACTCCTCGGCCGTCGGGCGACGCTCCAGCGTGAGGTGCACGCCGTCCGCCTCGCCCACCGCCGTCACGCGGTAGAACTCGCGGTCGTCCGGCGTCACCAGCACCTCGCTGAACGGCTCGCTCAGGAGCTCGTTCCGGAAGATGGACAGGTTGACGAAGAGACCCTGCAGCTCCGACACGGTGGGCCGGTAGCCGGCCCGGACCAGTTCCAGCATCTCAAGGAGATCGAGCGAGAGGACGAGAGAGGCTGCGTTCGCGCCCGCAATCCGGATCGCGTCGGGCTCCACCTCCAGGTACTCCGAGACGCAGTCCTGGACGGCGACCTGCGCCTTGAAAGCATCCTTCCTGAACAGGCGATAGCTCCGCACCGGCGCGCCCGTCACGCGCGACACGCGAAGTGCAAGGTGATCGCGGCGCTCGGACTCGCTGCGTAGACCCTCGCTCATCGAGATGGCATCGAGAACGCGGTTGCGCAGTTCAGCGCGCGCATCGGCGCGATCGGGCCGGACCGCGTCTTCAAGCAGCGGCAGGGAGCGGTACGGCAGCATGGCCTGCCACCCCGCGTCCAGCCGCTCAAAGTAGGCCCGCCGGCGGGTACGGCGCAGCAGCGCGCGGTGACGCACGAGTGCTGCCACGAGCGACTCGGGGTCTTCGGTGCGCGTGACGCGCCGATGGAGCGACGCCTCCACGTGGTCACCATGCGTCGCCCGGCTATCGAAGCGCATCCATGGTACGGCTCGCTCGGCGTGGTTGTGGAGACGCCGGTCGAGCTCGGGATCCTCGACGGCGCCCACGTCGACCTCGCGGAGGAGCCGGACGAGCCGGTCAGCTGGTGTCGCGAGGACGTCGTCAGACCCGTACGCCTGGTGGTAGTAGAGGATCGCGAGATCCCCCTGCACTCGATCGTCGTGCCGTTCCAGCAGGCGCCCCACGTCGTCACAGCTCGTGTCGCGCAGGACGAGCCAAGAAAGCGCCGACCGGAGGTCGCGCATGGTCACGTGCATACGGCGGCGGAGGTGGACGATTTCGAGGAGCCGGCGGACGCGGGCCCGGACCTCCGCCCCGCTCGCCGGGTCGCGGAGCGTGTCGGCGTTGTGGCGCAGCGGGCACCGACCCAGGTACTTGCAGCCTTCGCAGGGCGACCAGAGGTCGTCGCGCAGCAGCTCCAGAAGCTGGCGTTCGACCAGCGATCGCGGTCCACCCGACGTCACCGCGCGCAGATTGAGGTTTACGAGCAAGGCCCCGGGCGCGCCCCCTTTGCCGGCCAGTGCGGCAGTCGCCCAGCGCCGCAGGCCTGAGAACTGCTCGCGATGCTCTCCGTGCAGGAAGTCGATGAGACGCCCTTCGTTGATGGCGATGAGGCGCACCTCGTCCCCACCCCCAGCGGTGAACGTGTCACCCGCGAAAGGAGCCAGAAACTCGCGCAGCACGTCCTCGTTCGCGCGGTCTCCCTCATCCTGAGATCCGTCGTAGTTTGTCTCAAATCGCAGCCCCTCGGAACTCCAGCGGCTGCCGTTGCCGGAGGACATCCGCTCGACAACGGTGTCCTTTCGCTGAAAGAACGCCTCGGTCTGCTGGAGAAAGGCTGTCTTTCCATCTCCGGCATTGCCGGTCACGACGACCAGCCGGTAGCGCCCCTCCGCCACGTGCGACGCCAACACCTCGTCGAGGCGCGTGGGCACGTAGGTGAGCCGACCGATCTCGTCGAGTCCCCGGGTCCCGGAATTGGTTCGCCTCGCCTGGCTGTAGAGTGTGAGCAGACGCGTAACGTACGGGTTGTAGTTCTGCTTGCCCACCTCCCAGGGCTCCAACGCGAGCGGCGATGGCGTGGCCTGCACCTTGGTGGGCGCAGCCGTGTCGTATACGTGCGCCAGTAACTCGAGCGCCGCGCGCATGGCCGTCGCGGTCTGGAATCGCCTGGCACCGTCCGGCGCCACGGCGGTGAGCAGGAACTCGGCGAGCGCGGTGGACAGTCGGAGATCCGGCCGCACCTCCCGCGGGTCGAGCGGAGCACCCTTCTCCGGATTGCCTTCCGCGTACGGGTGCCGCTGCGTGACCAGCTCGTACAAGACGACACCGAGCGAGAACAGGTCCATGTCCGGCCGCCACCCCGGACGGCCTCGATCTGGCGCGCCGTAGCGCGGCGTACCGCTGCGGCCGGCCGCATCGCGCGCCAGCGCTGCGATGTTGAAATCGATGAGCCGGGGCTCCCCCGACGGGAGTGCGAGCATGATGTTCGCGGGCTTCACGTCGCGGTGGAGGACGTCGGGATGCACCACTGCGAGCGCCGACAGGAGGGCGCTACCAACCCGCTTCACCTCGCTCCAGGGCAAGGTCTTGCGGCCGTCGCAGTATGCTTCCAGCGTCTCCCCCTCGACGAGCTCGCTCACGAGGTACGGGCGGCCATCCGGGAGCCTGTCGAGCCACACCGGCTTGACGAGGTTGGGGTGCGCCGGGATGCGAGCCGAGATTTCGCCGAACTCCTGCTGAGTGAAGGCGAGCTGGTCGGGTTCCGCAAACACCTTGAGGGCGTACGACTTCACCTGCGTGAGGTGGAACGCGCGGTATACCTTCGAGAACGAGCCCCCGCCTAGTTCCGCGTCGATGCGCCACGGTTCCACCACCTGCCCTACACCGAAGGACGGCGGCTCAAGCGCGGAAGGTGCAGACGGAGACGGCGCCTCCGTGGGACGATCGCTCTTCTTGGACTCCTCGTCGAGGAGCGTGCGGAGCACGGCGCGCGCCGCGTTCGCCGTGGGCCTGCCCTTGAAGTCGTCGACCTGCAGCATGCGCTCGACCAGCGCGTCGAGGGCGGGCAGCGGCTCGGGCAAGGACGCGCTCGGCGGCTTCGGGGGCTTGCCCGCGGCGGCGATGGCGGCGTCGGGCTTGGGGAACGGCGGCTCGCCGACGAAGAGCCGGTAGAGGATGGCGCCTAGCGAGTAGAGGTCGGCCGACGCGTCGAAGTCGTAGTCGAACCGGTCGCGCAGCTCCGGCGCGAGGTAGGCGGGGTCCTCATCGCGCACCGTGGCGGCCCACACGGTCTGGGTGGCGGACTCGAGAAACGCCCGGTCGAAGTCGGTCAGGAGCGGACGGCGGTCGAAGCCGATGAGCACGGTGTCGGGCGAGACTGCGCGGTGGACGACCCCGCGGGCGTGCACTGCCTCCAGCCCCGCAAGAATGCCGTCAGCGATCTCGAGCTTCTCGCGAACCGTGAGCTGAGTCTCCGGCCGGGCGAGGAACCCGCGGAGCGTGCCGTAGTCCGACCACTCGGTGACCTCGATGAACTCGTTCGTGTCCTCGAGGAACTCGAACTGGATCACCGGCAGCAGGTTCGGGTGCTTGCCGGCCTGTGCGACGGCCTCGGAAGGCCGCTTAACGATGGCCTGCTGCCGCTCGCGCTCGGCTGGGTCGGCGCTGTAGGGCGGGCGAAAGACGCGGATGCGGTAGCGCGTCCCGTCGTTCACCAGCGCGCGCCGCCCGATGTAGGTGCTCTGCTCGGCCGAGGAGCTCACGGTCTCCAGGATGGCGTAGCCGCCGATGGTGGCCGGCTTATGCGCGTGGCGGGTGTGCGCCTTGCCGACGAGCGCCTGGAGCATGCCGGCGTGGTAGGTGCCGATGGCGTCGCTCTTGCGGAAGCGCGCCCTATCCGAAAGCCACGCGGTCAGCGAACCCAGGTTGCGAACGTTGGCACCGATCTGGCCAAGGAAGACTTGCGTGCCGTCCGGCACAACGAGGAGCGGCTCCACGCAGGTCAGCGCTCCGAAGCCACCCAAGTCACTCTTCAGCACCTGGCACTTGCGGTTGAGGAGCCTGAGAGGATTCTTCTTGGGCTTGCCGTTGATGCTCCACTCATGCTGATCGCCAGCGAGCTTGCCGTACCACTCCTTCGCCTCGACGACGCACAGGCCGTGCGGCGTGAGCACGACGTCGTCATACTCGAGCATCTCCTTGCCATTCTTGAGCACGGAGACGAGTTGGATGTTGGGCACGACAACGTAGGTGTCGGGCAGGCCCTTCTCCAGCGCGAAGAGTACCTTCTGCTCGAAGGGGTCTTCGGGGCCGCTGCCACCAGCCGGGAGGACTATGCGAGCCATGAGGGGACGACCTCCTCCTCCATGATGCGAATGGCTTCGGTCTCGGCCGCGTCGGCCGCCTCGCGGGCGGCCATCGCGCGCGTCACGTCATCGTCGATGGTGGCCCGGGCTTCGGACGAAACCTCCGGGAACGGCAGCTCCGCGACGAGGTCGGGACGCATGCTAAGGAGCTTCGTTCCGACCGCGGTAGACCGCAGAAGCCGGAGACCAACGACCGACGAAAGGAATGTGTACACGACTGCAGCGTGTTCTGACCGAGTGCGGATGCGAAGGAGGTCTTCACTCATCCCCACGCGTTCCATGCTCCTCGTCACCATCACGACACGTCCAAAGATCTCGCCCTCGCCGAGCGTGCCGTGGCCACCCGCCAGGAGCGTACCGGGCCGAGCGAAGAGTCGGTCCGCGTCAATGTCCGGCTGAACGACCCGCCGGGGCACCGGGCGAGCAAGGAAGACGTCGCGCTGCGAGTAGAAGTCGATGCCGTGCGGCGACTCGCACGTTACGCGAGCAGCGCGGTCGCCCCGGAACACGCCGCCGTCCGCGAGCACGTCCCTGAGCCGCGTCTTCGACGCTCGTCGCAGCAGGGGCAGCGCCTCGCCCGCCGAAGCGCAGTTCCAGGCAACCATAGTGGGCAAGGGCTCCCGCCACGCCACTGCCTTGCGCGACCGCTTCGCACATAGCCGCGCGGCTTCGGCCATCGGTTCAGCAGAAAGGAGGGTGCCGCGGGCGTGCTGCACGCGCTCCAGGTGCGCTTCCCTGCCCTCAACGGCCTGCCGCACGAGATGAGCGACGCGCCGCTGCACAGCGGTACTGGCTTCCGGCAGCCGCAGGCTCCGAAGCAGGTCGAAGCGAACGCCAAGCACCTTCGTTCCGTAGCTCGTGGCCCGTACGGCAGCGATACCGTTCCTGCTCAGCAGGTACGCGTAGGCGAACAGGGTTTGGTCTGATTCCGGCTCCGTGAAAGTGAGCACGACCGCGTGCGGGCCGACGTACTTCCCCGCGAGCCGGGCGTCCGCCACGATCGACCTACCATAAAGCTCGGTTTCGCCAAGCGTTCCCGCCCCCGCGATAAGTACCTGCCACCGGCTAACGAGGTGCCGTTCCGGGACCGGCATGGAGTCCCGACGAATGACCCGGCCCTGTGGCTCGGCCGCGAACATGTCCGACTGCGAGAGCAACTCCACCCCGTGTTCCGGCTCGCAGTCGATGCGGGTAAAGACCTGCCCGTAGGCGGGAGCAAGTTCGGCCAATAGCTCACCGAGCCCAGGCCCTCGCCTTCCAGCCGACCCCCGCAGCTCCGGGGCGTAGTTCAACGCCCGCAGCGCCGCGCGATCGACCGTCGCCGCGAACGCGCGGCCCACCTACGCGTCCTCCAGCGGCTCGCCGCGCTTGAAACGGCGGTACTGCTCGACTACCCAGGGCATGTCGTCAGCGAGCACCCTGGTGAGCTTGGTCCGGCGTGTGTCCTGCACCTTGCCGTCGCGCTCGCGCCGCTCTAGTACCGAAACTTCGAGGAACCGCTCCGAGCCGTCCGGCTCGCGTTCCCAGGTCGTCTCACCGCGCCGACCGTGGCCGCACCGCTCGGCGATGGCCATGAACACCGGGCCCTGTTTGGGGCCTTCCGGGCCCACGCGCCGGAGCTCGTCTGGATGGCGCCGGCGGAACAGGACCGCGCTCGCCTGCACCGAAACCTGCGGGAGGAAGGTCTCAGCCGGCAGATCGACACTGGCGACGAGCTCGAGCTCGCGCAGGAGCCACCAGCGCACGAACTCCATCTGGCCGCCCGGGTTTCCCAGGATACCGTTGGGCACGATCATCGCCATGACGCCGGTGCCGGGCTTGAGGAACCGCGCGCAGCGCTCCAGGAAGAGCACCTCGGGCGGGACCTTCTTGTGCACCGTTGGTGCGCGCACGAAGCCGTGCGCCGAAGGTGTCCACGCGTGGCCTAGGTCGTACCGATCCAGCACGCGCGGGTCGGAGACCGGGATCTTTGACCCGAACGGCGGGTTCGTGAACACGAAGTCGAACTCGCCCTCGGCGGACCTTCCCAGGCGCGCCTCCAGCGCGCGCGACTCGGCGGACCGGTACTCCTCGACCCCATATGCCAGGCTGTTCAGGCAGAAGATGTTGCCGTGCCCGTCGTTGTTCATGACCATGTTCATCCGCGCCGCCTTGCGCAGATCGGGGTCTACATCGATGCCCCAGAGGCAGCTGGACGCGTATTTGCTGACCTTCGGGTCGACGCGGCGCAGCTCCGACGGCATCGGATTCTCGAGGTCGGGACACCCGATGTCGGCGAGGAACCGGCGGCGCACGTGCGTGAGCGCTACCACCAGGAACCCGCCCGAACCGCACGCCGGATCGAGCACGCGCTGCCCCGGCGCCGGGTCGGCGAGCTCGACCATCATGCGGATGACGTTCCTCGGCGTGAAGAACTGCCCCCGCTCGCGCTTCAGTGTCGTTGACGTGATCGACTCGTACGCCGTGCCCTTCGCGTCCGCGTCCGTCGTGAGGAGGCTGTACCTGCCGAGCTCCCCGGCGATGAACGTCAGCGCGCCTTCGTTGAGGATGAGCTCGTCGCTCGGCTCGAATACGTCCTTGAACTTGGCTTTGGCATTGTCGAACAGCAGGCGCATGCGCTTTGCCACAGCCTTCCGGCCCGCCTCGGTGTTCCCTTCACTTGCCCCGACGAAGAAGAGCCGTCGGCTGCCTTGCTCGTCGAGGATCTTGGCAAAGATAAGGTAGAGCAACTGCCAGAACGCTTTGCTCGGCGCCATCGCCTGGTTGCCGTACAAGTAGTCGTGGCACCGCTTGAAGGTGCGCACGAGCGAGTCGCGGCTGGCCACACGCAGGGGCCGCCGGTCGGCAACCTCTAGGTCCTCCAGCGTCTCACCGGCACCGGGAAAATCGGTGAGGTCGCTACACACCGGCTCGCCACCGCCCGGGTCATAGGTGCGCATGCGGAAAGCCAGCCGCACCCCATCGCTCCAAAGCCCGAATACGCGGTCCTCGGCCGGCGCCACGTTGCTCAGAACCTGGTCGAGCGCCTCGACGGCAGCGTCGGCCTTCGCCTCCGGGCGAGAGAGCATCACCGCTCGAACGAGGTGCTCAGCCGTGTGGGGCGTGTCCGGCGAGAAGACGGCGAGCTGGACGGTGCGCGTCTTCCTACGCACTCTGCCCTCGCCGTCCTGGACCTCGCAACGCACTGGCACGTCGCGTCCCATATCGCCGAACGCGAAGCCGTACTCGCGATGGAGTTGCTCGGCAAACGACTGCAGGAGCTCCTCCTGAGGTGTAGCCTCGCGGTGCTCTCCCGTGACGGAGCAGACAAGCTTCCCCTGCTCTGGAGCGTCGGCGGCCGCGTCTTCGCCCGGTTCCGCCTCGTCGAAGCTCGGCACTGGCTCGGCTGGCGCTACACGCGCATCACTCGCTGTGCGGTCCGCCCCGGAAGGCTCGATCTTGCGGCGCTGCTTGCGGTACTTGCCTGCTCCCTCACCCTCCTGCTTCCTCCCGCCCCGCGCCATGCCGACCTCCGGTTTTCAAGCTGCCGAGTCTAGGCCGCGGCGTTCGCACCAACGGGATCTAGCAGGACCGCTTCCGACGCCCCGGTCGGGCGACCCTACCGCAGTTTCGGCTTGGATACTGCCGACATCCCCGACCCTGCGAGTTCGTCACCTGTCGCCGGGCTTCGCGCCTCGCCGCCTCGCGGGCCCGGTCGCCGTGGCTCCTTCCGGTCATGGCTTGGGCCGACAGGATGGGCGCCTCGACATCAGCGGGCGGATCTGGGCCAGTCGTCCAAGGTCACGGGTGCTTCACACACACGATGTGCGCCTGCGCCGTCGCCACCGTGTTCACAACGGTCCCGCCCGAACACCAGACGCACCGATAGAGCGCCGGCACCGATGGGCTTGCGCTGGACCAGGCGCTGATGCCGGGCTCCAGGCACAGGTGCAGCGCGGTCGTCTCCGACTCGGTGCACGAACCGGCGAGGGGCAGGTCGGCGTTGGCGTCGCAGCTAACGCTGACGGAGCCGGTGGTGGTCCCCACCGCGCTGGAGCGGTAGTAGATGTCGGCCCGGGAGGCGTAAAGCCCGCCGTTTGCGGGCCCTGGGGGGCCCTGTATCCCTTGGATGCCCTGGGGTCCCGGATCGCCCTGGGCCCCGGGCGCGCCCGGAACTCCCGGCGTCCCCGGGGTGCCGTCGGCGCCGGGAGGCCCGACCGGCCCCTGCGGACCCCTCTTGCCTTCGCAGGCCGCGAGCATCGTCAGCGTGGCCACCAGGCAGGCTCGCATCAGGTTCGCCATACGGCTCCTCAGTGTGGAATGGCCCGCGTGACGCTCACAACGCCACCCACGGTGTTGGCCTCGCCCACAACCACGGCTCCCGCCATGCCGTTCGTCACGATCTCGAAGGACCCCTCGAGCGAATCCACCCCCGCGGCGAGGGTCCGGACGAAACGCGTCCCGGCCCAGGTCGTGGGCGCCGCGAACTGGAAGCAACGGCGAGACTCGGCATCGTAGTCGCAGCACACCGTCGTCCCCTGCCAGATCTTGGTCCACGCATCCTCGACGACGTACTGGTAGCCCGACCCAGTCCACGGCAGCACGTAGCTCCGCGCTGGCGCGCCGGCGGGGCGCCCGACGTACAGGGCGACGACTCCCGGGGCGCCGCCCTCGGCCGGCGGGACGACGACCTGCCCCGCCGGCGTCTTCACCGCGGGCGCGAGGTCCACGCCCTGGTTCTGCACGTAGGCGAAGGTCGCGAGGTCTCCGCTAACGACGACGGGGTTGTCGGTGGCGGGCGTCATGTTGTGGGGCGGTGACGTTCCGCAACCGCCGCCGGCGGATCCTCCCCCGTAGGCGATGGGCGTCGTGCCTCCGCAGGTGGGCGCCCTGCTGCAGACGATGTTGGCGACGGGGTACGTCACCGTTCCGAGCGACGTACCCGGGCTGCCTGGCCACGTCTCGACCATCCTCCAGCCGCCCGCGATCCGCGGGAGGGCGAGCGCCACGCTCGAGGGAGCAGGGTTGGAGACCAGGTAGCGGATGAGCCGCACCTGCTGCTCGGGAAGGAAGGCCGCGGGGCTCAGGGCGAAGAGATCCGAGTAGAGGCCGGTGGCGATCGTGTACGGGTACGTGCTCCGCGGCTCGCGCTGGCCCGGGTAGGAGAGGTCCTCGGAGATCGCGAGCGGTCCACCGATGGTGTGGAAGGTCAGCGACACCGGTGTCACCGACGACTGGTTCCCGGCCGCGTCGCTGACCCTGACCGTCACGGCGAGCGTTGCTGGGCTGGGGAGGTACGGCAGCGCCGGGACGAGGTTCGAGGAGAGCGGCAGGTCGAAGAGGAGCACCCCCGGCGCCTGGGTAGGGCTCGGCCAGAGGGACCCCGTGGCGTCGGCGTAACTGCAGCCGGCGCAGGCGATCGAGACGGCGTAGGTCGCGGAGACGATCGGCGCGTCGACCCCCTCCACGTAGGGAACCCAGAACTGGAGGACCGGGATGTTGTCCGGGTTCCCGGAGACGGGGTCCTCGAGCACCGCCGCGGTCGGCGGGTCGACCCAGCCGAGCCGCGTCGCCGCCTTGTGGACGTGGCCACCGGCCGAGGGGATCGTCAGCGGGGTCGGGTCGGCGTACTCGTGGACCGCGGGGACGAGGGCGAGGCCGGCAGCATCCTTGGCGACGGTCATCCCGCGCTCGTCGCGGTAGGAGGCAAAGGCCGTGTTGTAGGCGATGGAGGGGTCGCTGAAATCCCAGAAGACCGTCGTCGCGAGCTCATGCGGTCCGGACATGAACCGGCCCGAGTTGGGAAGCGCGGCCGCATCCTCCGCCCAGACGGAGATCCGATTGGGCCCAGGCAGGAGTCCGAGCGTCAGCGTCCAGGTGTCCGCTCCCTGGGGCGTGCCCTCGACCGGCGAGTTTGTGCCCGCCTGACCCAGGACTCGGGACACACCGCTCCGGTCGTCGGTCGCCCTGACGGTGAGGGTCACTTCTGGCGTCGTGACCGCCACCACCGGCTCCACCTCCCAGGTCACGATCGGAGGAGCGTGGTCGATGAGCGCGTCGACGCTGCCGGCCGGCGGGTCGGCGAAGAGCGCCGAGCTGTCGCGGACGATCGCCTCGTAGACGTTGCCGGCGAGCAGGTCGCCCGGGCCGATCCCGCTCTTGTTGAGGTCCGCGCGCCGCGCCCAGCCGTCGAGCGCCATCGCCATCGGCATCCGCAGGAACTGGCCGTCGAGGGCCCGCCCTGCGGAGCCGGGGAGCGCGAGGGGCTTGCCGGCCTCCCCCTTCCCGTCGAGCACGCCGTCGGCGTCG
This sequence comes from Deltaproteobacteria bacterium, assembly GCA_016214955.1. Lineage (GTDB taxonomy): Bacteria > Myxococcota > Myxococcia > Myxococcales > Anaeromyxobacteraceae > JACRMN01. Next base: position 900,900 of record JACRMN010000012.1, on the reverse strand, counting down.
ATGTCCGCCTCGAGGATCTGCAGGAGGACGGGCGCGGTGATCCCGAGGCCGCTGCTCCCGTAGGTGGCGAGGACGGTCCGGTCGCGTGCGAGCCCGTTCAGCGCCACGTCGAAGATGGCCGCAAAGGCGGAGTTCACGAGGCTGTGCGGGGCCCGGGCGAGGTCGGCCGGAACCGTGGTTCGCAGCGCCGCCGGGTCCCAGCCCGCCGCCAGGGTGGTGATGTGCTGAACGAAGAGCGGGTCTCGCGCCCGGATGGCGTCGGTGAGGTTCGCCTTCGCGGGATGGGTCGGGCTGAGACCCCTCGCGTATGCCAGCGCGGCGTGGTCGGCGAGCGTGGTGTAGAGGGTGACAGGCACGACCATGGTCTCGCCGGCGGTGAACCTCGTCACGTAGGACGACAGGGTGAACGCGGCGGGCATCTGCACGTAGACGGGGGCGCCGCTGGAATCCGGCGGCGAGGCGGGGTCGGCGTAGTAGAGCGCGAGGCCGCTCGCAACCACCTGGACCGGCCCGGCGTAGGGCCTCGTCGGGACACTGACGCGGCCCGTCGAGTCGGTCGGTCCGGCCGAGCCGAGTACCCCGCCCGCCCCCGCCGTGCCGTCGATGGCGCCCGTGGAGTCGCTGATGGCGTAGACGGTGACGATGGCGCCGGCCACCGGCGATCCGGCGCTGACGCGAACGTCGAAGGACCCGGGGCTCGGCGCCGTCGGGGCCGTGGGACCCCCTCCGCAGCCGGCGGTCACAAGGACGGCGGCAGCCGTAGCTGCCGCGAGGATCTTTCGGGACCAGGTGCGCATCGGACCACTCCCGGTCGATCGCCCGCTCCTCCCCCGGACGTCGACCTTTCACTTAGCGAGCGACCACGCCGGTTTCTCCCCTCGGCGACCGGGGCTCCCCAAGCAGGTCGTGCTTGATGAGATCGCGGAGATCCTTGAGCTCTGCCATCGGCGCCGGCGGCAGGACCAGGCGGTCGCCGCAGCGGCCGTTGTGCTCGGCGACGGCCCTCCGCGCGGCGTTCAGCGCCTCGGCGACTGCGTTGAAGCCCTCGCGGAGCCTGCGAGCCCTGTGATCATCGATAGTTACGAGGCGAGGTCCCCGGCTCAGGGCGGCCTGGCCGCCCAGCAGCGAGACGATCTCCGCGGCCGCACCCCGGAACGTGAGGACGCGGACGGCGAGCTCCTCGACCCCGCGCCCGCGGCTCCACTCCCGGATGGCCGCCTCGACCTTGGCCTTCCTCCCCTCCGAGTGGACGAGGAGGACGAGCTCCGGGGCGAGGCCGTCGGAGAAGGCCGCCTCGTAGAAGGTGGTGGGGCCCGAGCCGGGCACCAGCCCGGTGATGAAGCGGGCGTAGCGCTCGAGCTTCTTCAGGACCGCCCCGTGGCTCAGGGGGTCCGCGGTCGCGATGCTGTGGGCGCCGGTCTCGGCCTCGACGAAGAGGCGCCGCCGCGGCCCGGGCAGCTCCAGGATCGCGTCCGGCTTCAGGATCGACGCGCGCGTCTGGCCGAGGTCCTGGCGGAAGACGCTGAACCCGAGCTGCTCGTCGTTCTCGCAGAGCCATCGGAACGGCAGCTCCGCGAGCGGCGCCTCCGGCGACTGGCGCAGCGCGAGCACCAGCTCCACCAGCACGTCGTTCAGCATGAGGGTGTGGAGGAGGAACCGAGCGCTCACGTCGGCCTTCCCGGGCGGCCGGAGGTACGGCACCGCGTCCTCAGCCACCGCCCGGCCGTACTGCGTGAGCGCCCAGACGGCGACCGCGGTGCCCTCCGCGCGGCGGTACGCGAGCCGCCTCACCGGCGGCGACTCGCCGGGCCGGTTCATGTCGGCGCTGAGCCGCCGGAGCCGCCGGTATACGAGCGAGATGTCGTGGCCGTCGGCGAGGAGCCGGTGGAGCTGCAGGGTCGAGGCGTAGCGGGCGATCGCGAGGTACGAGAGGAGGACCCGGTCCCTCGCCGTGAGGACCGCCCCCTTCACGCGTGCCATGGCGCGCCTCCTGCCCGGGTTGCCTGCACCTCGCGCCCGTCGCCGCGACCGAGCTCGGCCCGCAGGGCCACGATGTAGAGCTCGAGCCGCCGCGCGAGGCGCTGCTCGAAGAGGGCGCGCGGGAGCCCCGGGCGCGCCGCCGCCACGAAGGGGCGCAGGTCCCGCACCACCAGGAGCTTCTGCTCCACGGAGAGGCCGCGGATCCCGGTTGGCCGCGTCCTCCCCGCGATCGCACGCTCGATGAGCCACTCGGTGAGCGGCATGGCCGCGTCGAGCACGCCGGGCAGGCTCCCGGGGCCTGCCGCGTGCAGGTGGGCCGCGGGGTCCGTCGAGGCGGGACCGGGTAGGCGCGCCACGCGAACCGTGAGGCCGGACCGGAGGAGCGCGGGCGCCGCCACGGCCGGTGCGTCGAGGCCCGGCGGGTCGGTGTCGAAGAGCAGGACCAGGTCCGTGCAGCCGGCACGCTGCAGGAGACCGATCTGGTGCTCCGTGAGCGCCGTCCCGCCGCAGGCGACCACGTCTCGCGCACCCGCCTGATGAACCGCGACGGCGTCGAAGTAGCCCTCGACCAGCACGGCACGCCGCGCCGAGCGGATGCCCGCCTGCGCCTCGGGCAGCCCGAAGAGGAGGTGCCCCTTCCTGAAGATGGGGGTCTCGGGGCTGTTCAGGTACTTCGGCTCGCCGCTCCCCTCCCTGTCCGCCACCGCGCGCCCCGCGAAGCCGACCACGCTGCGATCGCCGGCGGCGAGGGGGAATATGAGCCGGCCCCGGAAGCGGTCGTGCGCAGGAGGCTCGCCCTTGTCGCTCTTGCGGAGGAGGCCAGCCCGCAGGAGGTCTTCGCGCGAGAAGCCCCGGGCGACGAGCGCCTCCTCGAGGTCGTGCCACTCCCGCGGGGCCAAGCCGAGCCGGAACTGGCGGGCCGTCGACTCCTGGATGCCGCGCGCGGCGAGGTAACGCCGCGCCGCCGCGCCCGCGTCGCTCCAAAGCCGCTCCGTCCAGTGTGCCGCGGCCGCCTCGCAGGCGCGCTCGAGCACCGCGCGGCCGGGGTCGGCTGCGGAAGTGGCTGCCGGCCCCGCCCCCTCCTGCCCGGTGCCGGGGATGACCACCCCGACCTCAGCGGCCAGGTCGCGCACCGCCGTCCTGAAGTCCTTTCCCTCGAAGCGGCGCAGGAACTCGAACACGTCGCCGCGCGCGCCGCACCCGAAGCACTTGAAGCGCTTCGAGTCGGGGAAGACGTGGAAGCTGGGCGTGCGGTCAGGGTGGAAGGGGCAGGAGGCCGAGAAGGAGCTCCCGCTCTTCCGGAGCTCGACGCGCCGCCCGATGACCTGGACGGAATCCACCCGCGAGCGGATCTCCTCGATGACCGCCTCGGGGATCACGGCCGCACCCCGCTGTCCGCGTCGATGAAGTTCGCGAGGTCACCCTGGACCTCCGTGAGGTCCACGTCCCGGGAGTACCAGCGCCGCGGGAACCGGGCCATGCCGTCGGCGGCGCGGACGAGGATGCGGCCGGTCCGGTGGGCATCGCGGATCTCGTGGTCCTCGGCGGTGACCGTCACGCCCCGCGCTCTGTCGCGGTACAGGCCGCCCACCTTGATGATGCGCCTCGGGGCGGGCGCCGCCTTCTTCGGCCTCATGACAGCCTCCTCACGTGCGCGAAGGCCTTCAGCGGCGAGCGCTCCACGAAGGTCTCGTAGAGGCGCAGTCCGCGGCCGGAGGACCCGCGGCTCGGCAGCGGGTAGCTCGCCTTCATCGGCGGGAGCTGCCCGTAGCAGATGGGGTGGAGCGTCGAGTCGGTGTAGAGGTAGCCCTGCCCGCAGCGCGCCAGGTTCCGGATGCGGTTCGGATGGAGCCGGTAGGATTCCACCGACCGCGTCGAGGACTCGCGCGTGGCGAGCGAGGTGAAGAGCGGACCGGGCTCGGCTCGGACGGTCCTCACGATCTCCTGCCGGGTGCCGATGCTCTTCGCCAGCATCTCGCAGAGCGCCGGGTTGTCCTGGGAGAGCACGTCCTTGATGCGGGTGTTGTCCCAGACGGCGTTGGCGAACTCGCGGCTCACGAGCTCCAGGTCGGCGAGCGACTGGTGGGCGACGGTGAACTGGAGGTTGGCGTCGCGGAGCTGGTTGATGGAATCCACGAAGGTGAGGTCGGCAAAGCGCCCGAACTCGTCCACCACCACGCTGAAGGGCCTCTGGTTCCGCACCGACCGGAACACCTGGCGCAGGCTCCCCTCTTGCTGGATGTCCATGAGGAAGACCTTGCCGAGCGAGGGCGCCTGGATCTTGAAGAGGTTCGAGGGGAGCTGGACGTAGAGAATGAGGTTCCGCTCCAGCACCTCGCGCATCACGATGTCGGGCGCGTAGGCGTTGACGAGCGGCGCCTGGAACTTGTCCACCGCGCCCACGAGGCCCGAGAGCACCTTGTGGATCTCGTGGCCGAGCCGGTCGACCTGCGAGACGATCTCGCGAGCGGCCTCCTGGTCGAGCGACGCCGTGAGGCAGTGCTCGAGCGCGCGCGCCCAGGCCTCGTTGCGGTTGCCGATGGCCTTGAGGCAGAGGGCCACGTCCCGCATCGTGAACGGCAGGCCGCGCCCCTCCTCGTCCACTATGCCGTGCAGCAGGCGGCAGAGGTTCGTGAACATGAGCTGGGCCTGCGTGTTGTAGTAGCTGTGGTCGCCGATGGGCAGCACCGAGAAGACCCGCTCGGCCACCGCGGTCGGGTCGCCTCCGGCGCCGTCGGGCGTCCGCGGATCGACCCACACCATGTTGTAGGTGTGGCTCGGGATGGCCGACTGGTTCCAGGCCGGCAGGGCGAACACCCGGAGGTCCTGCTCCCGTCTCGCGATCTGGGCGATGGCCTTGACGATGCCGATCTCCTCGTCGCTCCCCTTTCCCGAGACGACGACGCACCCCTTGCCGTCGAGCACGTCCTGCAGGACCTGCGGCCAGAGGACGGAGAGCGTCTTGCCGGAGCCGGTCTTGCCGAGAACGTGGCGGTGCGTGGTTCGCTGCCGCTCGTCCAGGTAGACCGGCTTCCAGCGCCAGCCGAGCAGGCCCCGCTGCGGCGTGAGGCCCACGAGGGTGAGCCCCTGCGGCCGGCGCGCGAGCTCCCGGAGGAGGTTCACCGGCCGGACCGGGAACCGGCCGTCGTCCTGTTTGAAGTAAGTGCCGGACAGCCGGGCGCCGACCTGATTCCGCCAGAAGATGAGCCAGTAGCGGAAGGCGACGAGCGCGAGGCCCAGGATGAGTAGCCCGAGGGCGAGCGCCAGGCCGGGGTGGGTGGAAGCCCAGGCGCGGGCCGGCAAATAGCGGGAGAGCGCCGCGTAGGCCTGCTCCCGGAGGTAGCCCGGCAGTGGGAGCGGCTCGCGGCCGAGCAGCGTCTGCCAGCGGTAGAGGAGCTCGAGGGAAAGAAGGATGCCCGCGGAGCCTGCCGCCAGGCGGCTCAGGATCGGGAAGGAGGGGCTACGAGCATCGGATGCCACGACTTGCCTCGCGGCGGCCCGCCCCTCCTGCGAGTCACCTGGGTTGACGAGAGGAGTCTAGTGCGCTGATGATCGTATGTCAACCGGCCTGGCGGCGACCGAAAGGGGCCTGGCCGTCGGAACCGAGTGGTATGCGAGGTACTCCATGGCGAAGACGCCAGCCAGAGGGCGGCCCTCGACCGAGGAGGTCTGGAGCGGGCCGTGGCTGGTTCACTTCTTCCAGCGCCATCCGGCCGACGATCCCCACCGGTCGGTTCCCGCGCGGGCGTTCCTCGACGCGCACAGGTCCATCGCGCCGAAGCTGCTCGCGGTCGTGAGGGCCGTGGCAGAGACCCCTCCCCCCGCGTTCGCCGGTGGCGGGAAGTGGGAGGCCATGCACGGCGACATGGCCGGCTTCTACGAGGTCCGGGTCGATGGACCCGGCAGACGCCACTACCGCCTCTTCTGCATCCTGGAGCGCGATGGCATGGCGCTTGGCCTGCGTGGGCCGAGCCTCGTGCTCATCACCGGGATGGCGAAGGAGTTCCGCACCACCTTCTCGTCGCGGGACTACGAGAAGGTCCGGCAGCTCGGCGCCGAGTATCGGTCCCGGTCCCCACGCAGCGTGGCAAGTTAGCCGCGGGCCCGCGCCACGCGGGCGGCGTGCCTGCCCGGCGCCGAGCGGCGCGCCGCCCTCGCAGCCCGGTTCGGGACCAGCTCGAGGTGATACCCGAGGGCCGACGCGACCTTGAGCACGGTTCCCATGGTCGGATTCCCCCGGGTCGCGGTGAGGAGGCGCCGCACCATCTCCGGCTGGGACCCGACCTTCCGCGCCAGGTCCGCCTTGGAGAGACCCGCGATGACCCTCGCGGCGTCGAGGGCGCGAACGAGCTTGTCGATGGCGTCGATCTCGGCGCGCGCGGCCCGGTACTCTCGGGCGAACGCCGGATCCTTCATCTGCGCGTCGAAGTAGCGGTCGAAGGCGGTCTTGGGGCGGGGGGGCATTGGGCGGGCTCCGTAGCGTTTATGGTACGCTCGCCCGCCTCACGATTCAACAGGCACTGGCGGCGCGTAGTTCGGCGTGAGAAGGCGGCATCGGCGGCCTGGCTGGGACCTAGGCGGAGCGCTACGACCCAAACCTCATCCCAAGTAGACGGGCCACCAGCCCCAGCCCCGGAGCCGGCGGCGCGGGGGCAGGCCGACAAGGGTTCTTGCCTGCGGGCCACCGGGCCCACTCACTTCTGGTAAAGGTTGGTGGGCCGCGTCAACAGCCCGAGCACGAGCGCCAGCAGGGGTGAATCGTCACCTGACGGGGGCGGGCAGGTAGCGCCCGACCGCGGTGGAGGCCTCTTCGCAGACGGCCGCAGGCAGAGGGAACGGCTCGCCCAGCGCTGCACCTGCCAGCGGTAGAGAAAGGCGAGGGTGATAAGCCCCAACCCCGCAGATCCCACCAGCAGGCGGGTCAGGAGCGGGGAAGAGGGCTTGCGAGCTTCTGCGGCCACGACACGCCTCGTGGAGCAGCCCAGAGGCGCCCGCCGGACCTTCCTTGCCCCGTCAGTACTGAAGGCTACACTGCCTGACCATGTCGCGCCGCCAGCGCACCTTGACCCCCAGGAACCGCGGGAACCCGCCTGTGAGCTCGTATGACCTGAACTGGGTCTACGAGCCACGCCTCGTCGCGGAGCACCTCGGCCGCGCCAAGTATGCCGCGGCATCGACCGCGGTCGGTGAACTGATCGCGAACGCTCTGGATGCTGGCGCGACGCGTGTGGAGATCGAAACCTCAGCGAACCCGCTTGGCGGGCTCGCGGGAATCGAGGTGTCCGACAACGGGCGCGGCATGTCTAGAGAGGACCTTAAGCAACGATTCGCGGTGATTGGAGTGTCGCCAAACGCGGCCGGCGCGAGCGCACGCCTCGGCCGATTTGGGGTCGGCCGCTTCGCGGTTCATAGGCTGGGGACGATAAGTGAATGGACTACTGTGGCCGAGGGCGCTCATGGGACTCGCGTCCAGAGCACCTTCACGCTGCGGTCCGATGATCGAAGCTCTCCCAGAGTTGAAGTGCGCAGCGTTGCACCTGCGACACCGACTGGCACCACGATCAAGATCTTCAACGCCCTCGACCAGGAGTTCGAGGCAGCTTTCGTCGCGCGGTTGCGGTCAGACCTGTTGTCTCAGTTCTGCTCGTACCTGCTTGGGAATCCTCGCCACGTGATAGCGGTACATGGCGAGCCTCTGGACGTGGCCTCAATTGTCGAGTCGCGCGAACTCCAAGAGCTTCAAGGGATCTCGCGGGTCGATGTCCCTGTGCGCCTGCACCATCTTCTCTTGCACCGACCGCTCGACGAAAGCCGCGTTGCCGGACGAGTTCTCTTCACAGGCAAGGGCCGGACGGTCCATCGTTGCCTTGCCGATGATGTCGCCTCGTCCAACTACCTTGGCATCGTCGAGTCGACTTACCTCGACTCTATTGTCTCAGCGAATCGCGAGGGCGTCGTTGAGTTGGACACGGGCTTTGCGCAGCTCAAGGACGCTGCTTTGGCAGAGGTCGCACACTTTGCGGAGCGAGTTCGCGAAGGGAGGAAGTCCACATTCCTGGAAAGGGCGCGCGAGCAAGCGTTCTACCCGTTTCGCGTGCCTTCCGCCAACGCGGTTGTGGAGGCGAAGAAGGCAATCTTCGACGTCGTGCTTGAACGCATGAATGAGCATGCGAATGTCGAGGGCATGACTATGAAGCAGCAGGCAGTGATCTTCAGCCTGCTTAACCGGTCACTCGACAACGAGGATCTGCTCGACATCTTACATGAGGTCGCAAAGCTCTCCGATGAGGACATGGAGAAGTTCCGCCGAGTCCTTGAGCGAACCACCCTTCAGTCACTGATCCGACTCTCGTCCGAAGTAACGGCCAGGCTGGAGTTCCTGGATATCCTGCACTCCCTCGTGTACGGGGATGCAGCAGGGTCGCTCAAAGAGCGGAGCCAACTCCACAAGATCCTGGAGCCCAACTGTTGGATCTTTGGACCCGCGTATCATCTCGCCACCAGCGACAAGAACTTCCGGACAGTGATTCGGCGACACCGGGAAGAGGCGGGACTACCGGACATCCCGGAAGCCGAATTGAAGACCGCGACTGGGCTGGGTGACATCCCGGATCTGTTTCTCGCGGCGAAGCGAGAGTATCCGACCGTCCCGTCGAATCGGCACCTCCTCGTGGAGCTCAAGGCACCGTCGGTTCCGCTTGGGTGGAAGGAATTGCAGCAGGCGGCGCGGTACGCGCAAACGGTGATGGCATCACCACAGTTCGACAAGGCCATGACAGCCTGGGATGTCTTCTTGGTGTCTTCTGACATCAAGCCCGAGATAGACCTTCAGCGTAGACAGAAGAACAAGGAACCTGGGCTCGTGAGCGAGTACGAGAACGCAACCGTGTGGGTTCTCTCGTGGGGGGAGATTATCGACCGTGCTCGTTCAGAAATGCGCCTGGTCCGTGACCATCTGGATCAGAAGTCGCGCGAGCTGAGTGTTTCGGAGTATCTCCAAAAGAACTTCCCTGAGGTACTTGAGCAGGCTTCAACGCCAAGGGGGGCGAAGGGCCAAGGGTGACTACAGGCCGTACCAACTGTACCCCACACTCACCGGCAACACGACTCCCACCTTTCCCGCGCCACCCACCAGCACCTGCACCCTCGGCGTGAACGCGATGCTCCACCGGCCCGCGAACTGCCACTCGACGCCGGCGAGCGGCGAGAGCAGGAGCGCGCTCTTGCCCCGGTCCGCCAGCCCGAGGCCGAAGGTGTGCGGGTTCGTCGGGTCGGAGACGTTGACTAGGTCGAGCCCGGTGAAGGTCTGGCGCGACCAGCCCACCTCGCCGCCCACGAACCATCGCAGCGCCAAGCCGTGGATCCACCGGGCACCAAGGAGAACGCCCCACCTGCTGGTCTCGGCCGTGAACGTCCCGGAGGCCGGCGCACCGCCGGTGTCGATGGCCGTCCCGGGGTTGCTGAAGCGGGCGGGTGCCTCGTAGAAGCCGGCCGCGGTCAGGTCGAGGCCCTGGCGGAGCCCGTAGCGGACGCCGATCATGCCGCCGCCGGAGCTTCCGTTGACACCTCCCCCGCTGCCGACCGCGGGCCCCATGCCCGGCCACCATGTGAGAGCCGGCCCGAGCTCGAGGGTCAGCGCACCCTGGTCCGCCCTGGCCACGCCTGGCACTGCGGCGGTTGCGATCGCGAGCGCAGCGGCAAGGCCCGTGGGACGCATGCGAGCCTCAGAACGCTCTCTCGACGAAGACGTCGAAGACGACGCCCGCGTCGAGGAGGAGCGCCCACTCGCTGCTCACGGGCGGCGCCTCCTCGTGGTTGAGCGCGGCCTGGCCGGCGCCGCGAGCGATGTCCTGCCCCAGCCCCCCGGCCACGGTGTCGAGGAGGAGGTTCCCGGTGCCCCTCGCCACCTTGGTGCCGAGCCCCTCCCCCCGCCTCGGCTCCTGGCCGATGCGCCCCGAGGCGGCGAGTCCGGGCTTGCCGTCATCGCGCGCCAGTGCGATGCCCTCGAAGGTGAGGTCCGTGTCGTCCGGAAGCCGCATCCGCGTGAACCGGATCGTGAACCGCCCGCCGGACTCGGCCGCCGTGCCGTAGACCATGGTGCGGCTCGGCAGGAGTACCTTCCCGCGGACGATGAAGGGGACGTGGAGCAGGGCCTCGACAGGGCCGTTGCCGATGGTCCGGGTGTCGAGGTTGGTGAGCAGCCGCGCCTGTATGTGCGAACCGAAGACCACGCCGCGGCTCGCCGGCTTCCGCGCCTCCCCGCGGTCCAGGGTCACCGACCGGAGCAGGCCGGGCGGCTCGGCACCCAGCGGCTTCGATCGCAGGAGGCCGCTCGGCTCACCCACCTCCGCCGGCGGCGTCTCCGCAAGCCGGCCATCCGGCGGGTCCGCGGGGCGCCCGGGCTCCCGCATTAGTTCTTCGTCTCTGGCGCGGGCATCTCCGCTCGGTCGCGCCCGCCTGGCCGCGGTGGACGGGAGGGCGGACCGATCCATGTCCGCGCCGGGCGCCGGCCCCGAGGGAGCAGCCGGCAGGGTCAGCGCGGGCGAGGGCGCCGCCGCAGGTGGATCCGCGAGCGCGGGAGGGCCCTGGCTCCCGGGCGACTCCGTCCCCGCGAGCAGGGTCCTGGCCGCTGGCTGTCTCGACGCGTCCCGCATCGCAACTGCGGCGAGGGCGACGCTGACGAGCACCAGCACACCCGCCGCGGCCGCACCAGCAACCTTCCAGCGCCGGGGCCCCGGGGCCGCAGTCGGGAACTCGGCTGCGGCGCGCCTCAGGATCTGGCTCACCTGCGAGTGCTCCACGGGCCTCCGCTCTTCCGCCCTGGCGGCCTCCTCGGGGCCCCCGACGTACGCGGGGGATCCCCCCTCCGTCGGCACCGAGACGGCTGGCGAAGGGCGCGGTGCTGGCGCAGGAGGACGCTGCTCCTTGCGCGGCCACGCGCCGGTTGCCGGCGCGGCCGCCTTGTCGTCCTTCCCCGCGGCAGCGGCCTTCGGTTCGTCCCCGGCTTCGAGCGGCGCCAGCTCCTCCTCGCCACCCACGGCGGGCTCGGGTCGCGCGTCTTCGCCGGCGGCTGGCTCCGAACCTGCTCCGGGCACATCGAGCGGCCGGGCCCAGGCCGCCGCCTCCAGTGCCTCCCCCGCCTCGCGCGCGTCGCGGAGCCGCCTTCCGACCTCTTCGGCCGACTGGGGTCGCTTCCGCGGGTCCTTCTCGATGAGCTGCATGACGAGCTCGTCGAGCGCCTCCGGGATGCGCGGCTCGATCTCCTTCGGCCGCCTCGGGACCACGCTCTTCACGGCGTTCAGCAGCTCCGACTCCGCCCGCGCGGTCCGCTCCGGAAAGCGCGGCACGGGCGGCTCGCAAGCGAGCGCCTCGTAGAGCACGTAGCCGAGGGCATAGAGGTCGGTCGCCGGCTGCCAGTCGAAGGGCGCCCCCCGCCTCCCCTCGGCCGAGTCCAGGAACGTCGCGTACTCCGGCGCGAGGTGGGTGAGCGTGCCCACGGCCGAGGCCTGGGTTACGTTCCGGGCGAGGACCGGGCGGGCGATGCCGAAGTCGACGATGAAGGGGACGCCATCGACCTGGCGCACGATGAGGTTCTCGCTCTTCAGGTCGCGGTGGATGATGCCGAGCGCGTGCATGTGCTGTAGCGCGTCGGCGATCCTCTCGAAGACCGCGGCGACGCGGGCGAGCGAGGGCCGGGCGCGCTCTCGCCACTCCTGCAGCGGCCTCCCCTCCACGTAGTCCATGACGAGGTACGGGAACCCGCCCTCCAGGTCGGGCCATCGCTCGTAGGAGTGAACGCGGACGATGTTCGGGTGGCGCAGGCTCATCAGCGCCGCCACCTCGCGCTCGAGCCGCTCCAGCGTCTCGACCCGCTCCTCGGCGCCGAGCTCCGAGAGGCGCGCCTGGCCGATCTTGAGCGCGTACGTCTTGCCGTCGCGCATCACCCGGTAGACGAAGCCGAAGCCGCCCCCGCCGATCTGCTCCTCCACGCGGTAGGCACCCACGACCGTCCCCGGTATCAGGTAGTTGGGCTTGATCCCCGGCGCGGTCATGGCGACAGCCCCTCGAGAACGACCCTCCGGTCCCCGTCCCGCTCGACGAACGCGACGGCGTACCGGTGGGAGGTGGATCGCGCCGGCGTCTTGAAAGCGACGATCACCTTGCTCTCCTGGCCCGGCGCGAGGACGTCCGCGCTCGCGGCGGAGGCGAGGACCGGGAGGTCCGCCGGCTCGGCGCCGCCGGTGAGCTTCACCTCGGCCCGGTCGAACACCCACGACCGGTCGGGGTCGCGGTTGGCCACGTTGAAGACGAGGTAGGTGAGGCCGACGAGCCTGTAGACCCAGCGCGCCTCGACGATGAGCCGACGCTGCCTGTCGCCGCCGCGCATCGAGTGGCGCTCGAACGCCAGTGGCTCGTCGAGGCTCTGGGCAAGTAGGAGCGCCGCCAGCCTCGCCGCTCCCGCGGTCACCGAGGACCCTCGGCACTCGTCGAGCTCGCTCCGGAGCTGTGCGATGGTGGTGCGCAGGGCCTCGGCAGATTCGGGCGGCGCGCGGCTCTTGAGCTTCAGCATCACGTCCACCTGGACGTCCGCGTCCAGCGGTGCCGTCAGCATCCTGAAGCTCAGCGCCGTTCCGTCGGCGAGCGCGATGCTGAGCGGGACGGGCCGCACGAGGTCCACCTTCGGGACGAGGATGACCGTCCGGTCGGACTGCGTCGGCGGGTGGAAGAGCTCCGGCGTGCCCATGATGAGCGCGCCTTTCGGCTCGACCGGCACCTCGAAGCTGAGGATGGTGGCGGAGCCCCCGGCGACGTGAAGGTCCGCGAGCGAGCCGATGCTCTGGTCGTCGACGACGAGCGTCCGGCGGCGGAGCTCCCGCCGGGGCGGGCTCTTCGGCTCGGCCGCTCCGGCGGCCTCCGCCGTCGCGGCCAGTACGAGCACCGCCGCGAGGCTTCGGACTCGATCAGGGCGCATGGGCGCCTCCTTCGGCCTTCGCCCTCGGTGTGGGCGGGGTGTCCGTAACCGGGAGGGGCGTGAGGCGCCACTCGGCCACTTCCAGGCCGTCCGGACGCTCGATGGTCGGCGCCGTGGTCCGGGCGACCAGGTCCACCTGCACCCGATCGGTACTACTCCCCGCCGCCCCCTCCACGAGCGGCCCGGTGCGCCGGGTGAGTCGGGCCCGGATGGCGACCAGGCCGGGCGGGCGTTCCTCCAGAACGATCTCCTCGAAGGTGAGCTCGGTCTTCCGCTGGGCCAGCCGCCACGCCTCGACGAGGTGCTTCTCGGCCGCCTCCCGCTCGAGGCGGGCGCGGAGCTCCGGTGCCATCATGGCGAGCGCGGCCGGCCAGGCGGCATCGACCGTGCTGGAGTTGACGCCGAGCGCAAGGTGGAGGAAGTCGCGGGTGAAGCGGACCACAGCGACGTCCGGCGGGCGGGTCCGGTCGGCCAGGAACTTGAGGAGCGCGTCGGTCGCCACCGAGCGGCCGACCGGTGTCGCGTCTCCCGCGGCGCTCACGAGCACCACCTCCGGCGGTTGGGACACGAGCCGAGCGATCGCGAGGGACTGGAGCGAGACGAGCCCGAGGAGCCCGGCGATGGTCCAGCTCTTCCACCGGCCCTGGGCCGCGAACGCCGCCCAGATCGCCGGCGGCGAGCCCGGCGGCGCCCGGCTGCCCCTTCGATCGGTCCGGATGACGGTCTTCCCTTCCATTCCGGTCGCTCCTGCCTGCCTGCCAGCGCCTCATCGAGGCTACGTGGCGCTCCTGGGACCACGTGGCGCTCCCGCGCCGTTGCCGCCCACCGGCTTCTCCGGTGAGTTGGCAACGACGCTCCCCTGCCCGCCCCTGCCGCCGGCGGCCGGCCCGGGCCCCTGGCCTCCTTGCTCGCCTCCGGCGCCCTTCCTGGCGCGGCGCGCGGCAATGGTCTCTGCAGCGGCCAAGGCGAGGCTCTTTGTCCCCCTCGCCACGCCCACGACGAGGCCAGCCGCCGGCACGACGGCGTCGCGGTGGACCGCCTTCGCCGCGGCGAATCCCGTCCCGGCGAAGTTCTGCAGGGCGCCGCCCACCACCTGGCTAGCGAGCACCGGGGTTGCGAGCGCGGTCACCAGCATGACGAGCGACGCCACCAGGCACTGGAGATAGCTCTGGTACTGCGCGCCCTGACCCCCGAGGGCCACCAGGACCGCGAGGAGGACCCCGGCGAAGACGGGCCAGCTCGCGATGGTGACGAAGCGGAGGAACCACCGCGAACCCGTGCTGCTCACCCGCGGGATGCCGGCGACGAGGGCGAGCGGCCCGAGGATGAAGAGCGTCGCGGTGAGAACTCGGGACATCCAGCGGATGAGGAAGACGAGCCCCTCGCCGAGGAGCTGGAGGATGGTGACGAGCGCCTCGTACACCCACGAGGTCAGGGTCGAGGGCTTCCGGGCCGGTGTCGGTCGCTGGCCCTCCGCGTGCGGCTGCGTCGCCTCGCCGTGGGCCGACAGCTCCTCGAGAGCCATCTGGTTTCGCGTGACTGCCGCCTTGAGCGCTTCCCAGGTGGAGGGCGGCGCGACCTCCTGCTCGACCCGGTCCATGAGGTTGATGACCGACCCGAAGATGGGCTGGTAGTTCCAGAGGAGGAAGAGGACGGCGACGACCCGCCAGGTCACGGCGCCGTAGTCCCTCTCCGACGTGGGCGACCGGCCGAAGGCCTCCAGCGCGTAGCCGAGGAAGGCGGCGAGGAAGAGGAAGCTCTTCGCCAAGCCGATCGACTTCCCGAGGAGGTCCCGCATCGGCCCGGGCCGCTGGAAGTCGAGCACGATATCCCGGGGCGCGGCCTCGGCGGCCAGGGCGGCGAGCGGCACGACCGCCACCGCGACAGCGAGGAGGAGCAGGACATCTGCGCGGGCCCTCATGACGGACATCGCTAGAATTCCAGCCCGCCGCTCTTGATGGAGACGCGCTGCCGCGCGAGGTCGTCGAGGCCGGCGGTGAGCCCCGCCCTCCGCGCCGCCTGCTCGGTGAGCTCGCGCTTCAGGTCGCCATTCTTCTGCTCGACCCCCACCGCCTGGAGGCGCGCGAGCTGGGAGAGCTTGGCGTTCGTCTCCTGCCCCTCCTCGAGGTGGAGGAGCTGCGCCTGCTCGGCGGCGGCGCGGCACTCCTCTGCGACCCGCTTCGCCTGGCGCGCGGTCGCGACAGGGCTCGCGCTGTTGCACCGCCGTAGAAGCTCGCGGACCCGCGCCTTCTGCAGCGAGGCGAGCCGGGCCTGAGCGGCGTCTCCCTGGATGGCCGCGGCCACCTCCGCGTCCACCGCCCCCGCCTCGAGCGCTCCGAGCGTCCCCGGGCGACCGAACGTGCTTCCGAGCGCCGCCAGCACCTTCTCCGCGGCGAGCTCGTTCCCGAGCTTCACGCAGCCCGTGCGCCCTTGGCCTGCGCCGCCGAGGCAGTAGGTCGAGAGGCCCCGCAGCGTTCCCGTTCCGCTCGCCCAGTCGCTCCCCGACATGCCAGCGGCGCCGAGGGCGTCGCGCCGGTAGCGAGCGAGGTCCGGCCCGGCGGCATCGAGGTCGGCGAGGAAGCGATCGCCGAGCCGCGTGCTCGCAACCCGCTGGAAGGAGCGGGCGGCTTCCGCGGCCTCCTCGGCGTAGTCCGCGACCTTGCGCGCCTCGGCGTAGCTCCGGCGCAGTAGCGCGAGGCTCTGGGTCGCCACCGCGAGCTGCTTCGTCGCGTTCGCGAGGAGGTCGGCGAGCAGCGCGTTGCCGCCGATGTCCAGGAACGCGGCCGCCTTCGCCCCGTAGAGGGTCACCGCCGCCGAGAGGACCACGCCCACAACCGTCTGCACCCTTGGCCAACGCATCGCCGTCTCCTTCACGCCGCCGTGGCGCCGGTCGCGGGAGCCCGCCCGACGACGCCGTGGGGGTATCGCGCCGCCAGCTCCCGCAGCAGCGTGAGCCGGTCGAGGCGCGGGTTCCTCGCCGCGGCGCGGGTGAGGAAGTCCTGGTCTTCCCTGTCGGTGGTGAGGAGCCAGTAGGCGAGCGGGTGGAGCGCGAGGCGCACCACCGCCGTCCGCGCCCCGTACATGAGGAGGAAGTCGCTGTACCAGCCGGGCTTCATCTCGAGGCCGGCGAAGGCCGCGGCCGCGCGGGGCGAGAGGCCGAAGTGCCCGATGACCGCCTGATGCTTCCCGGCGAGGTGGCGCAGGAAGATGCGGATGGTGCTGTTCCCGACGATGGCCTCGCGCCCCACCCGCGACCCGAGGAAGTCGGCTAGGTTCTGCGAGATCATCCACATTGCGGTGTCGTACTTCCGCATCTTCCGGTAGCAGCCGCCGAGGAACCGCTCGGTCGCGTCGTCCTGGCCGAGGTACTCGTGCCCCTCGTCCACCTCGACGAGCGTGCGGGTCCGCCGCGCCATCGCCCGGTTGGTGATGGCCTGGATGATGGTGGCCATGGCGACCGCGCGCGTCCCGGCGCTCTCCGAGATGCGCGCGAGGTCGAAGGTGAGGAGCGGGGCGTCGAAGCGGAGCTTGGAGGGGCGGTTCAGGAGGTCCGCGTAGAGGCCGGTGCAGTAGATGCCGAGCCGCCGGACCAGCTCCTCGGCGATGGAGCGATCGTTCGGGTGGGTCCAGGGATGCGTGGCGAGCGCCTCGGAGACGTTCCCGATGAGCACCGGCTCCTCCGGGTGTGGCCGGAACCGCGTCTCGTAGAGCCAGCGCACGGCGCGGGAGACCACTTCGCGCTCCACGTTGTCGAAGGGAGGCCGCGTCCGGTCGGCGACGCACACCTCGATGAACTGGACCGCGTGCTCGATCTCCTCGTTGGAGATGGTCCCGTCCGGGCCGGCGAGCTGGGCGTAGCTGAGGAACGGTGAGATGGACGTGGAGAGATCCACCGAGATGTGGACTCCCCCGAGGAGCTCCGTGAGCGGCGCCCACGAGCGCCCGTTGTCGATGAGGATGGCTTCGATGCCGGCGGCGCGGGCGTCGAGGGTGAGCGCGCCCAGGGTCACGCTCTTCCCGGACCCTGTGTCGGCGACGACGATGCCGTGGTGGGCGTTCACGCCGCTCGACTTGTCGAAGAGGTCGAAGCGGAAGGCATCGCCCGTCGGCGTCAGGAGGAGGCTCGCGGCCCGGGCCGTCCCGCGCCAGGGCGCGTACACCGGCAGGAAGTCAGCCGCGTTCCGGCTGGTGCAGCCCTTTCGGCGGAGCTGGTATCGGCCGGCGCCGGGGACCATCGAGAGGAAGGCCGGGACCTGCGTGACCTCCTCGGCGAGGAGCTCCGAGTTGCCGGCGGCCGAGAAGGCGCTCCGGGCCGCCTCGGTGGCGGCGTCGAGCTCGTCGAGCGAGCCGGCCTCGAGGAGCAGCGAGGCCGAGAGGGAGGCGATCTTGCTGCTCATCGCGGACAGCTCCTCGAAGAGGCCGCGGATGGCCTCGCGCTTCGAGCGGTCTGCCTCTTCCTGCTCGACGGTGTGGCGCTCCAGCAACGGCATCACCTGGCGCAGGCTCTGGACGAGAGCGTGCTGGTTGTTGAGGAGCCAGCGGGCCGGCCGCTGGGACCGGACGTGCACCGTGACGGCCAGCGTGTACGGTAGCGGCCCCGCCGCGGTCGCGAGGCCGAGGAGCGGCTCCAGCGCGAAGCAGGAGGTGCCGCCCTCGGGCAGCACCTTGAGGGTGCAGACCCTCCGGTAGGTGTCGCCCTGCCGGAAGTAGCCTCGGCTTTCCTCGATGTCCTCGTGGGCGAGCTGCTCTGCTTCCGTGTACTCGGCGAGCCAGCGCCCCTCCCGCTTCAGCGTCTCCTCCGACCAGAGCGTGTCGCGGAGCCGCACGCGAGGGGGCGGCAGCCCGTGCCGCGCCCGGCTGGGGTTGAGGAGATCGTGGTGCACGCGCCACACGTCGTCGAGGTCGAGCTCGCGGGCGGGAATGCCGGCCGCGCCGAGGCGCGTCGCGATCCGGTCGCGAAGCTGGGCGAGCCGCACGAGCCGCCGCTGGTGCTCGACCTGCGTGAGCTTCGCGAGGCTCGCGAAGAGGAGGCGCCCCCCGAGGAGACCCCGGGAGAGGCCGAGCCGGAGGCCGCCCTGCCCGCCGAAGAAGAGGAACACCCGCGTCCGGCGGAGCCGCTGCTCCCGGAGCCAGGCCGCCCTGCCCGAGACGTAGGCCCGGAGCGCGAGGCTCTCCGCCCCGGCGCAGGAGGCCTCGTACTCCCGCACCTCCTCCTCGGCGCCCCGTCGCACCGCGAAGAGGAAGTGGAGGGTGGTGTCGTCGTCGAGGGACCCCACGAAGCTCCGGAGCGCCTCGCCGATGGAGGCGAGTTGATCCTCGCCGGCGTAGCGGACGTCGAGGCTCCCGAGCTCGAGGCCGCCCACGTAGTCCAGCGCTGGCGTGACGATGGCAGTGACGCCGCCCTCCCGCAGCGTCCGCCAGAGGGGCAGGAGGTCGGCGAGCGCAGACTCCCGCATCACGGCCGGCCCTCCCTGGGCGGGTCGCGCCACTCGTAGGGGCCGAACGGGAAGCGCGGCGTCCGCGCCCGCGCCGCCGCCGAGAGGCGCCCGCCCGTCTGGACCTGGCGCACCCGCCAGAGGAGCCAGTGCTGCAGGTGGCCCTCCGGCCGGCCATGCCCGGCGACGCGAAGCACGAGGTAGATGGCGAGCGCGGCGCCGCCTCCGACGTTCGGGGTGCCTACCGCGGTGCCGGCCCAGCCGGCGGCGAGCACGGCGAGCCACTCCACGGGGAAGGCGAGCCCGAGGAACGTGCTCGGGGCGTCGAGGTTCCGGTAGACGGGCGCGATCATGGCCGCTCCCCGGTTCGAGCTCGAGCGAGCGTCAGCCGGCGCGCATCACCTGGAGGAGGCGATCGGCGTTGGCGAGGAGGAAGAACAGGACCACCGCGATGATGGCGATGTACCCGGATGCCCTGATCATCTCCGGCCGGATAAAGGCGGCGACGGCGGTGATGACGATCGCGAAGAGCGCGATGGGAGCGATGATGTAGTTGCGGGCGAAGAGCAGGAGCTGCTGGCCAGGCATGCTGCTCTGGGCGAGGGCCGGGAGCGGCGAGAGCGCCACGAGGGCGGTGAGCGCGACGGCGACGGCCAGGGCGGCGGGATCAGGGTTCCGACGGATGAGCCTCCGGTGCATGGCGATTCTCCCCTTCCCCTCCCGATCGGCGGCGAAGGGCGCCGTCGAAGTCGGCCTCGATCTCTGCCCAGCGAGCCCGGAGCTGACGGGCATAGGCCACCGGTGAGCGGCTTCGCGGCCGCTCCGCGAGGAGCAGCGCGCCGAGCGCCGCGGCGAGCGACAACGCGGCAACCAGCACCGGGCTGCGCGCCAGCCGGGCGAGCACGCTCGCACCGGGGTGCGGTTCCAGGGCCGCGATCAGGCCCGCGACTGCCTGGCCGAGAGCCGAGAGGAGGAAGGCGACCGCCAGGAGGAGGACAGGGCGCGGGAGGAGCCGGATGCGCGCCCACCCCGACGCCGCCCTGCCGTCCGTGGCACGCTGTCCCGGCTCCACGCGCATGACCGCCTCACTTCTTCTTGCGCTCCGCGCCCGGCGCATCGAAGCCCGGGCCCTGCTCGCGGAGCGCCAGGCTCCGCTGGAAGAGCAGGTGGAGCAGGTACTCGTACCGGTGCATCTTCAGCGCCTTCCGGTCCTCCTCGAGGAGCAGCGACGCCGCCTCGGGGAGGCCGAACCAGGTGCGGAGCCCGTCGAGGTGCCGATTCACGAAGGCGGTGAGGTCGCGCCCGCTCGCGTCGGCCTCCCCGCGGAGGAAGGTGACCAGCTCCCGAGGCATGCGGAACGTCTGCATGAGCTTCTCGGTCGAGCTGAACGGGTCGTCGCCCTTGGACTTGGGAGGCATCAGACTGTCCTCTGTATGTCGAAGATGCTGCGTTGCACTTCGCCTGTCAACTGGTCTTGCTCAGACTGACGAACGACTAGCATGGGCAGTCTGCCAAACCAGCCGCGTGATCACCAGCTTGCGCGGCGGGAAGGCCCTGATGGGGCGACGCGATCCGGACCAACCCCACTCCGAACAAGAGACAGCGCACCAGCCGCCTTGGCGCGCGCCCCGAGACAGCCTTCAAGACCTGGTCACCTGCGGTGCAGCGGCTTCGAGATTACGGGGGCTCAGTCAGTCGGCCTATTACGCTCCGCCCTGGCCCGCGCGGCGCGCAGGAACATCCTCCGGATCCACGCGCTCCACGGCCCGACGGCAAGCCAGTACGCGCCGAAGACCAGCGAGGGTACGCCGCCCCTCGTCCGCGACCACGTCTCGGTCCACAGCCTGACGCCTTGGCCTTCCGGCTCCGCCCGGAACGTCCCGAGGGCGGCGAACGGCGCGGCGCCCAGGGCCTCCCGGAACTCCACCGGCGACGCCGGGCGCTTCCGGCCACCGGGGCCAGCGGGCGGGATAAGCACACCGAAGACCGCCTCCCGGTCCACCTCCTCCTCGAGCCACACGAAGGGCGGCGTGGAGAAGAACGTGCGGAGGGTCATCTCCTTCGAGAACCGGAGGCCCCGCAAGGCGAACAGCGCCCTCACCGCGGGGAGCTCGGCGAGCGTCGTGCTGGCCACGGCCTCTACCGCCGCCGCGGCGGTAGCCCGGACGTGCAGTTCGTGGCGCTCCAGTAGCCGCCAGCCAGGGCGTGCCCAGCGATCGATCACGCACGGCTCCCGCCGGGAGGGCGGCCTGCCGTAGGGGTAGAGCACCTGGTACCTCCCTGCTCGCCTCGTCGCCGGTCTCTGCGGGTTCCGCAATTATCCGATGCGGCATCCGCAGGGCGAGATGGATTTCGCGAAACCTGAACATACGTCCAGGCTCCCATGCTATGTGGCAGGGATGTTCCCCCGTCCCAAGCCGCCCCCTCCGCCGCTGGACCCGCTCACTCTCGACCACGTCGTGCGCCTGCTCAACGAGCGACTCGACGCCGTCGTCACCTACGGCGCCGGCGGCTGCCGGACCTGCCACGACGCCGAGTTCCGAGGCGCCATCGCCACCATCCGCGGACTCTTGCCCGCGGGTGGTGCTACCGGCACTCCCGGTCGAGACTAAGCTCCGTGGCCAGCCGCCCCGAGCCGACGACGTGCCCAGATCGCAACCCCCACCCACAGGCCGGTCCGCGCGACGAGCGCCCCCGCGGTCCGCGGCCCAAAGGCGCCGCCGCAGAACGCGTGAGCCGCGAAGACCAGAGCCACAAGGCCGGTGGACCAGGGCGATGCCCGCGGCGGCACCGGCCGCCCAGCGCCGCGCCCCAGCGAGCCCGAGCCCGGCGGCGACGCAGGCGAACCCCGCCGGGGGGTTTGCTCAGACGACGAGGGCAACAGCGCGCCCTGCCGCCGTTCGGGCCGCCTGGGGCCCGAACAGGACCAGTCCGCCGGCGCGACCGTGGCGACGCCGAACGCGGGCCCGACTGCCTCGACGGCCTGCTCCAGCGGGCGCTCGCCCGCCCCGGGAGCGGCGACGATGCGTGCCCTGCAGGCGCCTGCGAATCTCCGGACCGCTGCAGTCCACGCGCCGAGGGTCCAGCGGTCGACCGGCTGCCGTCAAACGGCTGAGAGCCGCCGCGCGAGATCCTCCCGCGCCTGCTTGACCGCCGCGTTCACCTCGCCCAGGCAGCAGGCGCCCGAGGGGTTCTTCACCTCGCAGGCGCAGCGCCCGGCGCGCACTTCCGCGGTGATCCGGGCGGGGATGTCCGAGTCGCCGCGCTCGGCCACCTGGCGCCGCACATCGGCGTGGGTAAAGCCGAAACAGTAGCAGAGCGGAACGGGATCCTCGGTCTCCTTCACCCCGACGCGCACCGCTGCGGCGCTCTTCTCGACGACCAGGCCGTCGGCGCCGTAGTAGAGCACTGCGCACGTGGGCGTCCTGCAGAAGCGCCGCTCGACCGCGAGCAGCCCTTCCGCTCGCCCCGGCTTCACGATCGACCGGACGGTCTCGTCCCCCACGACTCTTCCCACCGCCCCGCAACGTGGGCAGGCGCCCTGGCCCCCCGAAGTGCCGGGCTTCTCGCAGCTCCCACCATCGCAGCACGAGCTCATGGCCCCCCCTGGGGACCGCTCTTCGCGGGCGGGCTCGTCGGGTAGCCCAGTCGGTTCAGGGCATCGGCGAGCTGCTGTGGCGTCACCTTGGTGGAGTCATACGCTACGGAGGCGCTCTTGTTGGCCAGGTCGATCTGCATGTCCTTCACGCCGTCGAGCCTGGAGAGCGCGACCCGCACGGCCACCTTGCAGGACGGGCAGGTCATGCCCTCGACGTGAAGCGACACCGCGGCGAGGTTCGCGACCGCCCCCTGCTCGGCGTCCGCGCGGCCGATGGGGAAGGCGGCCGCGAGCATCACAGCAGCACCGAGCGTTCCGAAGCGCTTCATGACGTGCTCCATTCGCGATCACCCAAAGACGATCGCAGCGATGTACGGGAAGGCCAGGAAGGCGGCGATCACCAGCGTCGCGACCCACAGTGCCACCCGCCCTAGGCGGCTCGCCGCCGGTACCGGGCAGTCGCACGAGGGGCCCTCCACCGCAACCTGCACCAGGCGGGGCCGCCGATAGGTGAGGTAGAACCCCACGCCCAGCAGGACGATGGTGAGAACCGCGAGCTGCGGCCGGTAGGCCTCCATCCCTACGAGGAGCCCGGCGCCACCGAGGCCGAGCGCCGCCAGGACGAGGGGGCCAAGACAGCAGAGCGATGACGCGAATGCCGCCGCGATCGCTGCTCCGACCGATGCCGCGGCGAGCTTCCTCGGGGACCCCCCGGTTCCTGATGCCGTGCTCTCCATGAGACCCTTTCGCGACGCCCTGCGCGCCGATGCTTCTCCGCCTCCATCCAAGGACCGGGCCAGCTGCCTGCCCGCCGGATTCCCCCGTCGCGACGGGCAGGTGCGGATCGGAAGGACTGGACGCGAAGGCCTGCCGGATACCAGAATGGAATGGCATACCCCATTCTGGAGTAGGAGGAGGCATGGCTCACGAAGCCCGCAAAGGGGCGGACGACATCGTGGTGAGGAGCGCGACCATGCGGCGCGCCCCGTGGTGAGGAGCGCGACCATGCGGCGCGCCCTCGACCTCGCCGAGCGCGTCGCGGCGGTGGACGCCCCGGTGCTCCTCACCGGCGAGAGCGGCTCCGGCAAGGAGCGCGTCGCCCGCCACATCCACGCCCTCTCGAGGCGTGCCGCCGGGCCCTTCGTCCCCGTGAACTGTGGTGCCATCCCGGAGAACCTCTTCGAGAGCGAGCTCTTCGGGCACGTGAGGGGCGCCTTCACGGGAGCCGACCGCGACCGCCAGGGGCTCTTCGAGGCAGCGGCAACCGGCACGCTGCTCCTCGACGAGGTCGGCGAGATCCCGGTTCCGGTCCAGGTGAAGCTCCTGCGTGTCCTCCAGGACCGCGAGGTCCGTCCCGTGGGCTCGCCGCGGAGCCGGAAGGTCGACGTCCGCATCGTGGCCGCCACCAACCGCGACCTCGGCGAGATGGTCCGGGCGCGCGAGTTCCGCAAGGACCTCTACTACCGCCTCAAGGTCGTGAGCATCGAGGTGCCCCCGCTCCGCGAGAGGCGCGAGGACGTGCTGCCCCTGGCGCACGCCTTCGTGCGCCGGAACTGCTCCCGCTACCACTGCGGCCCGTGCTCGCTCTCGGCCACGGCGCTCGACCGGCTCCTCGCCTACCCCTGGCCCGGCAACGTGCGCGAGCTCGAGCACGCCATGGAGCGGGCGGTGGTGCTCGCCGAGGGAAAGCCGCGCATCGAGGAGGGCGATCTTCCTCCCGAGGTACTGGCCGGCGACGAGGTTCCGCCCGCGGACGAGGGCCTCCTCCCGCTCGCGGAGGTCGAGCGGCGCCACGTCCTGCGGGTCCTGGCGCACCACAGCGGCAGCCGGAAGCACACCGCGAAGACGCTCGGGATCGGTTCGAACACCCTGTGGCGGAAGCTCCGGGCTTACGGCGTCATCGGCGACGACGAGCGCGCTCGCCCTCGACCGCCCGGGACGCCGCCCGGTACACTCGAACCGCGATGAGCGCCATTGTCATCCGGACGACGGGCTTCGGCTGAGGCCCGGTCCCGGGCCTCGCTTGAGGCGCCGAACTCGCGCCCGTGCTGGCGCGCCTCGACGGGATCCCAGGCGTCAGCCGAAGCCTGGCCGACTACTCCGGCCACTACTTCCTCGTCGAGCTGGCCGACGGTGCCGCCGAGGGAATCGGCGCACGGGCGCTCGAGATCCTGGGTCGTGGCGCGCGGCTCTTGTCACCTGAAGAGGCCGAGTTGCAGAACGGGACCCGTCGGCGCGGCGAGCCGTGGGTGACAGCGGAGGAGGCGCGCGCCCTCTCCTACGTCGAGGGCCGGATGGTCGGCATCCGCGTTGCGACCGCGGTTGCTTCCGAGGCCGGCCTCACCGCTCAGGAGCGGGAGCGTCTCGCCGAGGCCGTTCGCGAGGAGATGTTCGCGCACATCGACCGCATCTACGCCGGCCTCGCTGCGGCCGGACGCTTCTTCGAGGAGTGGCCGCAGATCGCGACTCGTGTCGCGGCGCGCTGCGAACCGTGGCTCGCCCGCCAGGGGGTGAGCCGGCTTACCTCCGCGCTGGTTCGTCACTTCGCAACCCGCAGACCCGGGCACTGAGGCGCTCTCACTGGCCTCGCCTCGACACCTCCCGCCGACCATCCGCAGGCACTAAAGTCTAAACTCGGACTCTACCCCATCAACCGGAACCGCCCGCCGCACAAGTTGCACGTCGCGTCAAACCCGGAGATCGCCACCCTCGCGTTTACGCCGCAGGGGCATTGCCATTTCCGAAGACGCGAGCCGCTGGGTCTCACCGGGGGCGCTGGCAGGAGGGGAGTCGGTGCAGTGCTCGGGCCAGGCGCCCCGCCCGGCTCGGCAGAGGGCACCGGCGGGAACGCGACGCCGTGCCGGCGGCAGTACTCCTCGAAGGGCGAACCGTGCCGAACGCCGAGGTCGTGCCCACCCTCGTCGGTCGGGATGCCGAACGCGGCGCAGCGATCGCGGAACTCCTTGTTGTGGTACGGGGGCGAAGAAGGCGAGCCGTGCAGATGCTGCCAGCTATGCGTCGCTTCATGGAGCAGAGTTGAAAGCACCTCGAAGACCGGCCTCGCCAGGTGAATCGGGTTCAGGTTTACGGCCCAGCGGATTCCGACGCCATTTCGACGGATCACGTAGTGGCCAAGCTGGCGACGATCGGTGACGTCGAACGAAAGGACGATCTCGGGCAGGTCGCCACCGAAGAACTCGGCCCGCATGAGGTCGACGTGCCGATAGAGGAACGCCACGACTTCGGCAGGGATGATGTGCTCCGGGCTCGGCGTCGTCGCCACCTCGCGGATGCCCTTGTTGGCGGCAGTGTCCCGGTCCTGCTGCTGCTCCGCGATGGTGTTCAGGATGGTGGCGGTCTCGTTCATGGCTCTCCCTCCTGGCTCACGCCCAAGCTTCCCGTGGCGAGGAGCTCCCCGCACGCGACGCACTCATAGCCGAAGACGATCCAGACCGCGTCGGAGGGGTGCTCCTCCCCGCCCTCGGTGTCGACCTGGAACCCATCGCCTCCGTTCCGCCCGAAGGTGCCGAAGAAGTTGGCCGAGGCGAGGTTCAGCTCTCGCACGGCCGGCCTGCACCGCCTTCCCTCGCTGGCGAGGCAGCTGCCGCACGCCGGGCAGGTGTCGGGGACCTCGACGGTCCGGTACCTCACGTCCACATCCGCAACGTTGATGATCGTCATTGTCGCGTCTCCGGGAGGGCGGCCCGTCGCCGGGCCGCCCCCCCTCGAGGTCACCGCCGCCAGCGCCCCGCCTCGACGAAGGAGAAGTACCCGCCGGTCGCAACGATGACGTGGTCCCTTGCCACCACCCCGACCAGCTCGGCCGCCTCGCGGAGCCGGTCTGTCAGCGCCACATCCTCGACGCTCGGCTCCGGAGATCCGCCTGATGGATGGTTATGGACGAACACGACCCCGTGCGCCCCCTCGCGCACGGGCGGCCGGAACACGTCGCGCGGCGCTACCGGGCACTGGCTCACCGAGCCCTGGGCCACGCGCTCGGTCCGGAGGATGCGGCCGCGAACATCGAGCAGGACCACGTGGAACTCCTCTACCGGGGCGTGGGCGAGTGGGCGCATGAGCTCGAACACCCTGCTCGGGTCGAGGCACCTCTCCCCGCGCTTGGGCGGCGACCACGCCCCGCGCCGGCCGAGCTCGAAGGCCGCGGCGACGAGGGCCGCGCGCACCTGGCCGAGCCCCAGGAGCCGAAGCTCCCCGACGTTCAGCCATGCCAGTTCCGACAGGGGCCGGTCGGCGGCCGTGTCCGCCCCCAGCATCGACAGCAGGTCCCCGTCCGACAGCGCCCGGGGGCCGTCCAGCAGCATCCGCTCTCGCACCTCGTTCCTGACCATCGCGTGCTCCCGCCGGGCCGGGCCCCTCACCACCCCGCCCGCTCACCTCCCCCTGGCCAGGGCGCACGCCAGGGGTGGCGCCGAGCGGCGACACGGCGCGCCAAGCTACTGGGACGGAGACAGCGGTCCCGACCGATCGAGGCGTGCGACCGGGCGAGGGACGTGACAGCAGCGGGGCGCCCACGAGTACATGCGGCCAGGCGGCCACGCTTCGAGGCGACCCGCGGCTGGCGCGACCCTCGCACCCCGCGCGCGAAGCGCGCTCTGATGGTGCGGCGGCGCCGGCCGCCGCCGCTCCTCTTCCGCGGCGAAGCCGCCGGGCGCCGCCCTAACGGCGCCGACGCGACTTCGGGTTGCCCTCGAGCTCCTGCAGGAGGTACAGCGGCGAGACACCGAGTGCCTTCGCGAGCGCCTCCAGAGTGTCTAGCGGGGTTGTGCGCTCGCCGCGCTCTAGCATCGAGATGTAGCTCACCGAGATCCCGGCCTTCCGCGCCACGGTCTCCTGAGACAGGCCCTGGTTCTGCCGCACCGACCTCAGGTTCGCCGAAACGATCTCGCCGAGCGCCATCGATGTTCCTTTCTGTGACTCGCCACCGGTATCTTGCCGCCGCATCGTACTCGACTCCGAGCGCCTACGACCGTCCGTCCACGGGATTGCCGCCACCCCCAGGGGGTTCTGATCTCCACTGCTCTTCTTCTTCAGGATGGATTTCTACATGGGCCCATTGCCTTTGAACCTCTACCCGGCCCCGCCACCCGCCATGTGCTCTTCCTTGAGTGACAACTGCCCGACCCCTTCTCCCCGGTGGTAGGGGGAGAAGGGGTCGGGCAGATGGCACCCCGCTCATCGGTATGGACGCCAAGAGGCGGGTGGCGGGGCCGGGGCCGTCGTCTTGCGGAGTTGCGCGCCGGTGCCCGTGCTCAATCCTGTCAGCCGGGTCGTTCCCAATCCTGACCTTGTGACAGGACACCTCCAGTGACAGGGGTTGCGTCGCAGGTACTTCGCGCGACATCGAGTTGGTCCGCGCGGACCAACGGCACGTCTCGACGCTGGACCGCCCTCAGCGGAGCGGCGCAGTGACCGGGTCGCGTTGCAGGTACCTCGCGTGACCTCGAGTTGGTCCGCGCGGACCAACTGCGTTCCCTCGACGCCGGCCTACCCTCCACGGAGCTGCTCGGCGAGCGCGATGAGGATGCCCTCGGGGCCGCGGACGTAGCAGAGCCGGTACAGGTCCCTGTACTGGGCCACCTCGCCAAGGAGCTCGGCGCCGTGGGTTCGCAGGCGGGTGAGGACCTCGTCGACGTCATCGACGGCGAACATGACCCGACGGATGCCCAGTGCGTTGGCCGGCGCGTCCTTCGGCCTGGTGCTCACGGCTGCGGGCGTCCGGAACTTCGTCAGCTCGAGCCGCCCGTGGCCGTCCGGGGTCCGCATCATCGCGATGTCGACCCGCATGCCGTCGAGTCCGCAGACGCGGTCCGCCCAGCGCCCCTTGACCGCCGTCTTCCCCTCCAGCTCCAGCCCAAGCTCCGCGAAGAAGGCGATGGCAGCGGGGAGGTCCTCGACGACGATGCCGACGTTGTCCATACGCATGACGGCCATGGGGCGCGCATACCACGGTGGAACTTCGACACACCATGTACCCCTGAGGGCCGGGCCAGCTGGCCCGCGGCGCGGCGAGGAGCGCGGGGCCGAGCACCTACGAACGGCGAGCCTGGAACAGCAGCCCCTCGAGGAGCGCGATGAGCCGCTCCCGCTCCTCGGGCGTGAGCTCGTGGCGCTCGATGCGTCCAGCGTCGAGTACCAGCCGATCGCCCGTTCTTTCCGTCACCGGGACTGGCGACGAGCCGACTCCGCCCCCCGTGGCACCGGTCACCCGCCGGTGGCGCGGCGCGGAGTCGCTTGGACGCGGCTCGGCGACGTCGCTCTCATCGGCGTCTGCTTTCCCGGCCTCGAGCTTCGCTGCTAGGGTTTCGAGCCGGCGCATCGACCAGCCTTCGCCGACGAACCTCTCGATGAGGCGCTCGATCCGCTTGAGGGCCCTCGCGCCGGAGGGCGACTCGTCCTCCCGCGCGAACCTGTTGTGGATGCGCACCATCTCGAGCGCCACCCTGCCATCGAGCTGGCCGCGTGCCACGGCTCTCTTGATCGGCGCAGCCGCGGCGTTGAGCTGCAGCATGCGGCGTGCCTGGCGTGCGCTCTTCCCCATGAGCTCGCCCGCCTCCTTCACGTCGAGGCCTCGCTCCTCCATGAGCTGCACGAGGACGGCCGCCTCCTCGACGGCGTTCAGGTTCTCCCGGTGGAGGTTCTCCTCGGCCTGGGCGAGCAACTTGTCCTTCCGCTCGACGAGCCCCGGATCGACGATGCAGGGGATCTCCGCGAGCCCTGCCAGCTGCGCCGCCCGCCAGCGCCGCTCGCCGGCGACGATCTGGAACTGACCCGCCTCGGCCCCGTGCGGCGTCACGATGATGGGCTCGCGCACTCCGGACCGGCGCAGGCTCTCGGCCAGGGCCCTGAGCCGCTCCTCGTCGAAGTCCTGTCGCGCTTGGCCCTCCGGCGCCGGCGCGAGCCGGTCGACGGAGATGCGTAGGAGCTGCTGGCCGGGAAGAATGTGGCGGAGGACGTTGTCGTCCTCCGCCCCGCTCGGCGCCGGTGGAGCATCGGCCGGCGCCGCCCGGCGCGCGCCCTCGAGCGCGAGCTGCTCTGCGATCGAGGTCTTGCTGGTCTCACTCATGGCGGTCCTCCAGGAGTTGGGCCACCTCGTCGACCACGGCGAGGTAGGCGGTGGGTCCCCTCGAGCGGCGGTACCGCGGGCTGAAGAGCGAGATGCCCTCGGCCAGGCTGCGGGCAATGGCGGTCGCGGCAGGCACGCGCGTCTTCAGGACGCGGTGGCCCTCCAGAGCAGCCAGGGAGCGCAACGCGTCGCGCGACTCCTCCTGGTGCTCGACGTGTCGTATCGGCAGGTAGCCGAGGACCCCGGCCTTCGGCGCCACGCCCCTGCGAATGGTGGCGAGGACGCGGTCGAGTTCGGGTACGACCGAGACCGCGAGCCGCGTCATCTCCACGGGCACCAGGACCGGCCCGGCCGCGAGTGCGTTGTAGGTCACGGGCCCGAGCGATGGCGCGCAGTCACAGATGACGTAGTCGTAGGCGCCCTCCACCCTGGCAAGCGCCTCGCGCACTGCTACCGGGCCCGTCACCTGGTTCGCGGCCTGCACCTCCAGGTCGGCCCCTGCGCGCCAACTGCTCGCCGGGACGACGTGAAGCCCGCCGGTGATCGGGCGGGGCGTAAACGGCCGCTCCGGCCGGAGCAGCAGCTCGAGCGTTCCGTAGCCGCCCTCCTGCGAGGCGCCGAGCGCGCAGGTGGCGTTCCCCTGCGGGTCGAGGTCCACGAGGAGCACGCGCCGACCGCGCCGCTCGAACCCCCAGGCCAGCGCGACGGCGGTCGCGGTCTTGCCGGAACCGCCCTTGGGCATGGCGACGATGATGCGGCATGCCTTCATCTCCGACCTCTCACGCACGGTGGCGGCGTCGATGGTCTAAAGTTAGATGTATGTCGTGCGGCATTCCATCGGCGGCGATCGTCTTATTCGGGTGTCTGCTGCCACTTACCGCACAGAATGTCAGCGCCCGATGCCACGCTGGCGCCGGGAGGCAGGAGGTTCGTGCCATGTGGTTCTACGAGAACCTCGGAAGCATCGTCGGCGGGCTCTTCGCCACCGGCGTCGGCCTGCACTTCTTCGTCCGGTCCCAGGAGCGCAACCGGTACCGCTCGCTCCGGCGCGCCTACGAGAACGCCGTCGGTGAGACCCGCGCGCTCGACGGCGACCCGGCCGCCGTCGTCCGCGAGGCGGAGCTCTACCGGGCCTTCATGCACTCCTGGCTACCCGGCTGGTTCGAGGGTTTCGGCCGGTGCATCCGCACATGGCTCAAGTACTGCGCGGCCTTCGCGCTCCTGGCGCTCTTCCTCAAGGGGCCTATCGAGCGCGGGGAAGCGGAGATCGCGAAGAAGCAGGCGCGCGCCGCGGCGGCGGCAAAGGCGCGTGTCGCGGGGTCCGGGGCTCCCCAGCGATGACCCCGTGCGTGGCTCTCCAAGGAGATCCCTGGGCGCGACCGCGGCTTACACTCGGGGCTGAGGCTCCCACCAACGGTTCCCAAGTCTCTGGTTGGGCGTCGTACGGTGTCGGGGGCTCGCGATAGACTACTCGTCCTAGCACTTGGAGGACGCGGATATGGCCTACACGAACGAGCAACTCCGCCGCATCTGGAAATCCACGGATGGCCGCTGCCACCTGACCGGTCGCCGAGTGCTGCTCAAGGACTACGGGAAGACCTGGGAGGTCGATCACTCGATGCCGCGCGCCAAGGGCGGCTCGGATCACGGCAACAACTTGAAGCCGGCACTGGTCGCCGCAAATCGATCGAAGCAGACCACAGGGTCGCGTGCGGTCCGTAGGTCGAACGGCCTGCGCAGGTCACCCATGTCCCCGGCCGAACAGGGTCGGAAGCGCGCCAGCAACACGGCCAGCGGTGCTGTTCTTGGAGCGGCCGCCGGGGCCGTTGTCGGAGGTCCTCCCGGTGCGCTGCTTGGTGCGATCGTCGGCGGCCTGGTCGGCGGCGGGCGCAGGGTGGAGTAGCGGCGGGAGCGCAAATGACAAAGGCGGAGATCATCGAGGAGATCAAGGCGTACGTCGGCAACAGCGGCGCCAAGACGTGGGACGAGGTCTACGTCGGCATCAGCAAGGATGCGCGGATTCGCCTGTTCAACGGCCATGGTGTTTCCGAGGCGAGGGACTCGTGGATCCTCCGCCAAGCCGATTCCTCCGAGGCTGCCAGGGAGGTCGAGGAGTACTTCCTGAAGGTACTGGGAGCGGATGGAGGCCCAGGCGGCGGCGACGACTCGGCTGACTTCGTTTACGCGTACAGGAAGGCGGCCCACACCAACCCGTAGAAACCCCGGCTGCGCTGACAGACCCCCATGCTAAACGGTTGTTCCGTGAACGGATGAGCCGTTCCGGAAAGGTCGGTAGTCCACATGGAAGGCAGCGCGGCGCGCATTGCTGTTCGAGAGTTCCCTCGGATCTCGGTGACCAAGTTGGGCGAGTACCTCACGGCTTCGGCTGGGCGGCGCAGGAAGATCGTGGAGGACCAGAAGCACCCCCCAACGTTCCAAATAGCGCGCTACACCGAAGCGGAGCGCGCAATCGTCAGCTTCCTCGTCGATCGCGACCTCGCAGCACTGGAGGCGAGCAGCCTCCGGCTTTCCCGTCTTCCCGCACGGAGCGAGTTTGACGCCGAGCGGCGCCAGCTCTGCGTCGAGGCCATCGAGGCGTTCCAAGACGTTCTCGAAGTCCTCCCCTTGGACGAGGCCAGGGCAACCGAGGCGCCAACCTCCGCCCCCTATCTGGTGGTGGCCGGTGTTGACGTCTCGGTGCGGCCCGAGCTCACGGTTGCGCGATCGGGAAGGGGCGGCGCCCGCGTCGGGTGCATCAAGCTCTACTTCTCGAAGAACCACCCACTCGACGAGAAGGCTGGCGCGTACGTCTCGACTCTCCTGGCCCTGTTTGCCCAGGAGCATGTCTCCGGCACCGCCGACGACGAGCTCCTACTCACCGTGGACGTCTTCGGTGGGAAGGTGTTCTGCGCACCGAAGGCCAGGGTGAAGCGCCTCGAGGACATCCGCGCTGCGTGCGAGGAGATCTCCGTCAGGTGGGATTCGGTGTAGGGCGGCCTGTGGCCAGACTGCTCAAAGGGGCTGCGGGACGCTGGCTCCCGGGGATCGGCGGTCTTCAGGGGTCCACTTCCGCGCCTGGGCCCCGGCCAGCCTAGACGATCCTGCATTTCGCCTTCGTGTTGATGGCGGCCTTGAGCGCAGCGGTGTCGGCGGGCGTGGGCTTCCAGTAGGCCTTGGCCCGGTACCGCGCCATCTGGAATTTCTTCTCGGCGGGGATGACGTTGTGCCCGCGGTCTGGTTGCTCGGCTAGGCCGTCGAGCACGCTCATGTGTTCCATCGCCTCCACCATCGCAGGCCAACTGTCGTGGAACCCTCGCGCATCCACCTTGTACTTCGTGAGTTCCAGTGTCCGTACCGCGAGCGCCCGGCGGTCCTCGGTCGGCCCCATGACCAGGGCGAGCCGCACCACGCCATCGGCGCTCGGGATCGCGAGCTTGCCATGCAGAAACTCGTCAGCCTTCCTCACCGACAGCGGACTGATCTGGCCCTCGGCCTCCCGAAGGAACCACCAGACGAAGGTGCCCATGGCCCCCCTCTTACCATCGCGCCGAATGAGGCGGTGGGACGGCCGCGCGCGGTCGTGCCGGTTGGGTGCCCGGCCATCCCGACCTGGAAACGAGCGGCTGCTGTTCGCTATACACCTGACTAGAGAATTCCCGTCACTGCTCCTGAGCGTGCCTCATGGCAGCACCCGTCGCCCCTGGAGCCCAGCCTGACCCTGTACCCCCTCCCGGAGCAGCTGTTGCCGCCGAACCGGCCGCCCCGGCAGAGGACCCCTCGGCGCCCATCCTCACCATCCCGGAAGCGGCCGCCCTCCTCCGCATCCACGTAAAGACCGCTTACCAGTGGGCCCTGGAGCACCGACTGCCCGGCGCCTTCCGCCTGGGCGGCCGGTGGCGCGTCAGCCGGCGGCGCCTGTTAGGCTACGTGCGGGAAAGCAGCGTGTCGTCGCTCGAGGAGATCGAGCGATGAGCATCAAGGTGAAGGAGGCAGTCGAGGTCGACCACGTCCCCGGCTGCAAACGAAACAAGGGCTGCGGCCCCGACTGCAAACGCCGCAGAGCGAAGGGAGTGTTCGAGGCCCACATCATCGTCCACCAGGCGGGCGCCAAGCCCGCCAGGTACCGCTACCGGATCCCGAAGGAGTTCTCGGGGACGCGCTCGGAGCGGGAGGCGTGGGCCGACAAGATCCAGCAGGGAATTCTGAAGGACCTGGCGGCGAATCCGCTGCCGAAGCAGGTGGTGCCCACGATGGAGCAGTTCAAGCAGGAGTTCCTCGACTACGGGACGGCCAACCGCCAGAAGGCCTCGACGGCGGCAGGCTGGGAGGTCAACCTCCGCGTTCACCTCCTCCCGCACCTCGGCAAGAAGAAGCTCGACGAGATCGACGAGGTGGACGTCCAGGGCATCAAGACCCGGATGAGCGAGTACGCCCCCAAGTCCGTGAACAACGTGCTCTGCACGCTCTCGAAGATGCTCAAGGTGGCGAAGAGGCTGAAGCGCATCCGGGCGATCCCGATCGACTCGGTGGAGTTGCTTGCGCCGAAGTCCAAGGCTCCGGCCTTCTACGACTTCGAGGAGTTCGCCCGCGTCGAGGAGGCTGCCGCCAAGGTCGACCCGCGCTGCCTGGCGATGGTCTACCTCGTGGCCCACGCTGGGCTCCGCCCCGGCGAGGTCGCCGCCCTGCTCCAGACCGACATCTACTGGAGCACAGGGGCACACGGGGAGATCCTGGTCGACAAGCAGACCTGGCGTGAGGTCACCGACTCCACCAAGACGAACGTGGTCCGGCGCCTGCCCATGACACCGGAGCTCGCCGGCTCACTGCAGGCGATCCGCCACCTCGGCGACCCACACGTCCTCCTCCGCGACGACGGCCGCCCGGCGAACCAGAAGGTGCTCCGCAAGTGGTTCCAGAAGGTGCAGCGGCGCGCCGGCCTCGAGGTGACGGGTAACCTCTACGTGCTCCGCCACACCTTCGGAAGCCACCTGGCGATGAAGGGCGCGGGGCCGAAGGACATCCAGGAGCTGCTCGGGCACACCACGCTCAACATGACGATGCGCTACATCCACCTCACGACGGCGCACAAGGAGCAGGCGGTGGCGCTGCTGTCGAGGCGGGAGCTGGACAAGAAGGCGTCGAAAAATGGCGCCAGAATGGCACCGGCCGGCACCCCAGGAAGTTCTCCTGAAATGCCGGCCGGTTGATGGAGCGGGAAAAGGGATTTGAACCCTCGACCCTCGCCTTGGCAAGGCGATGCTCTACCACTGAGCTATTCCCGCAAAACCTCTGCGAAGGGGACGGTTTATAGGGGCTAGCGGCGGGGGGTGTCAAGGGTCCTCACCTGGGCTTGCGGTAGACCGCCTCCAGGAAGCCGTAGAAGTACTTCACCGCCGACCAGACCGAGAAGAACAGCGACAGGTACACGAGCGCCAGGCCCACCTTGTTGGCGTCCACCTCCACCACGAAGGCCAGGAAGTCCACCGGGTACCGGTAGTGCAGCAGCAGGAAGACGATGCCCGCGAGCTGGATGGCGGTCTTGTACTTCCCCTCCTGCCCGGCGGCGATGACGATCCCCTCGCTCATGGCGATGGTGCGCAGGCCGGTGACCGCGAACTCCCGGGCCAGGATGAGGATCACCACCCAGGCGCCCACGCGGCCGAGGTGCACGAGCATCACCAGCGCCGACATGGCGATGAGCTTGTCGGCCAGCGGATCGAGGAACTTCCCGATCACCGTGACCATGTCGAGCCGGCGCGCCAGCCAGCCGTCGAGGAAGTCGGTGGCCGCCACCGCTGCGTAGATCAGCGCCGCCAGGAAGCTGTGGAAGCGCGACTCGTAGTAGGCGTAGACGAGGAACGCCGGGATGAAGGCGATGCGCACCACCGTCACCAGGTTGGGGACGCTCCAGAGCTCGTCGCGGAAGGATCGCACGCGGCCTCAGGCCCTCTCGGTGCGGGCCCGCGTCCCGGGGGCGGCCTCGGGGTCGAGGAACACGCGCCCGTCGCCGGAGAGCTCCACCACCAGCGACGCCGACGGGTCGGCCGGGTCGGCCCCCTCGGCCAGCGGCGCCACCCGCGGGGTGACGGTGCCCATCCAGCCGGCCAGCACCGGCAGCGGCACCCGCAGCGGCGCGTCGGCCGAGACCGGCAGCGCCGCCAGCTCGCCGGTGGTGGCCAGCAGGAACCGGCCCCGCCCGCGCAGGTGCACCAGGTTCAGGTCGATGCCGAGCCGCGAGGCCACGCGCCCGTTCTCGTAGGCCAGCGCGTCCTCGAAGCCGAAGATGGCCTCCTCGCGGAAGTAGCCCGACTCGCCTGCCAGGTCCACGGCGGTGAGCCGCAGCTCACCGGTGCGGAAGAGCAGCGCCCCCTCGCCGGCGGCCCGCATCATCCGCTCGGCGCCGTCACCGAAGGGCTTGTCGGTGGCCTTGCCGCGGAAGCGCTTCATCTCCGGCGAGAGGCGCACGCTGCCGCGCACCGCCACCAGCCCCTTGCCGCGCACCAGCACGTCGCCGTGCACCGCCACGGTGAGCAGCCCGCGCCCGGCGGCGAAGACCTCCACCGCCGCCGGCACCAGCAGCCGCGACTCGGCGAGCTGGGAGAGGGTCGAGGCGCCCAGCGGCGGCTCGGCCGCCTGCGGCGGGTAGCCGAGCGCCGGCGTGGCGTGGAGCGGGTTGGGGCCGGGCGGCGGCGTGGGGAGGAGCGGCAGGGACCCGGGCGGCGGCGTGGCGCGCAGCGGCGCCTCGGCCGCCTTGGCCGCGGCTGCCTGCGAGAGCGCCAGCAGCTCCTTGCAGCGGGCCACCATCTGCTCGCTGCCGGCCTGGGCGAACCAGTCGCGCGCCTTCTCGAACTCGCCGGCCTCGAGGTGGGCGAGCCCCAGGTAGCCCATGGCCTTCCTGTGGGTGGGCTGGAGGTCGAGCGCCACCGAGAGCTGCTTCACCGCCTCGACGTACCGCTTGGCCTTGAGGTTGGCGAGGCCCAGGTTCACCCGAGCCGAGGGCTCGAC
This sequence comes from Deltaproteobacteria bacterium, assembly GCA_016214955.1. Lineage (GTDB taxonomy): Bacteria > Myxococcota > Myxococcia > Myxococcales > Anaeromyxobacteraceae > JACRMN01. The sequence goes on along the minus strand of JACRMN010000012.1, from coordinate 864,826 downwards.
CGGGTTCTCGTCCACCAGCCGCGAGTAGGCGTGGGCGGCGTCCTCGAACCGGCCCATCTTGTACTCGGCCTGGCCCAGCAGCCCCAGCGCCTGCGAGTCGCGCGGGCGCAGCTCCAGCGCCCGACCCAGCGAGGCCCGGGCGGCGGGGGCCTCGCCGCGCGCCAGGAGCTCGGCGCCGCGGTTCAGGTGGAAGAGGAACTCGTCGTCCAGCCCTTCCACCTCGTCGACGTGGGGCGCGCTCACGTCTAGGAGCTCCCGATGTAGGCCTGGTAGAGGGCCAGGACCCGGCGCACGTAGTCCTGGGTCTCGGCGATGTTGGGGATGGAGCCGCGCGCCTTCTTCACCGCCTCCGGGCCGGCGTTGTAGGCCGAGAGGGTCCGGAAGAGGTCGCCGTCGTACTGGGTCCAGAGCTTGCGCAGGTAGCGGGCCCCGCCGTCGATGTTCTGGGCCGGGTCCCAGACGTCCTGCACCGAGAGCTCGCGCGCGGTGTGGGGCATGAGCTGCATCAGCCCCTGCGCGCCCTTGCGGGAAACGGCGCGGGGGTTGAAGGCCGACTCGGCCGCGATCACCGCCTTGATGAGCGCCGCGGGCAGCTCGTACTTTCGGGCCGCCTCCTGCACGTGCGGGTCGTAGTCCTTGCCCGAGGTGTTCCAGCGGTACTGGGCCTGGGCGGGGGCCACGCGCTCGCCGATCTCGATGCGGTGCACCTGGGGCGAGGAGATGATGCGCCCGCGACCCCGGGAGGGCTTGTGGTGGAGCCGCTGGTACTCCTCGGAGGCGTCGTCGAAGACCCGGATCACGCCGTCCTGGTCCACGTAGGAGTACACGCTGCGCGCATGGGCCGGCGAGGGCCCGGCGAGGGCTCCGGCGATGGCCAGGGCTGCAGCGGTGAGTCTCATGGGCTCGGGACCGGCGCCGGAAACCAACCGCCAGCCGGACACCCGATTTTAGTACCGCAGGCGCCGCCTGGGTAGTTGTAGGCTCCCCGGCATGCGCCTCGCACCGCGTGAGCAGGTGGATTTCCTGGTCCTGGGCGGCGGCATCGCCGGCCTGACCTTCGCCCTCGAGGCGGCCCCTTTCGGTTCGGTCCTGGTCCTCACCAAGAAGGGCAAGGCCGAGGGCAACACCCAGTACGCCCAGGGCGGCATCGCCTCGGTGCTGGGGCCCGACGACGACTTCGGCCACCACATCGAGGACACCCTGGTGGCCGGCGCCGGCCTCTGCCACCGGGACGCGGTCGAGGTCACGGTCCGCGAGGGGCCGGACCGCATCCGCTGGCTCATCGAGCTGGGGGTGGAGTTCGACAAGGCGGAGGGGCGGCTGCACCTCACCCGCGAGGGCGGCCACTCCCGGCGCCGCGTGGCCCACGCCAAGGACACCACCGGCCGCGAGGTGGAGCGGGCGCTGCTCGCCACCTGCGAGGCCCGCGGCATCCGCATCGTCGAGGACCAGATCGCCATCGACCTCGTCACCAGCGGCAAGCTGGCGCTGCCGGGGCCGTCGCGCTGCCTGGGGGCCTACGTGCTCGACCGGGAGAGCGGCGAGGTCTCCACCGTCTCGGCCGCGGTCACGGTGCTGGCCACCGGCGGGTCGGGCAAGGTGTACCTGTACACCTCGAACCCCGACGTCGCCACCGGCGACGGCGTGGCCATGGCCTACCGGGCCGGCGTGCCGGTGGCCAACATGGAGTTCTCCCAGTTCCACCCCACCTGCCTCTACCACCCGGCCGCCAAGCAGTTCCTCATCTCCGAGGCGCTGCGCGGCGAGGGCGGCATCCTGCGCAACGGGGCCGGCGAGGCCTTCATGGTCCGCTACGACCCGCGCAAGGAGCTGGCGCCGCGCGACGTGGTGGCCCGCTCCATCGACGCCGAGGTGAAGCGGCGCGGCGACGACTGCGCCTTCCTCGACATGACGCACCTGCCCAAGGCCTTCCTCCTCGACCACTTCCCGCACATCTACGCCACCTGCAAGGAGTTCGGCATCGACATGGCGGTGCAGCCCATCCCGGTGGTCCCCGCCGTTCACTATCAGTGCGGCGGCGTGGTCACCGACCTGCACGGCCGCACCGCGGTGACCCGCCTCTTCGCCGCCGGCGAGGTGTCCTGCACCGGCCTCCACGGCGCCAACCGCCTGGCCTCCAACTCGCTGCTGGAGGGGCTGGTCTTCGGGCGGCGCGCCGCCCTGGCCGCCCGCGAGCTCCTGGCCGAGGGGCGCGGCGACCGGCCGCCGGTCCCGCCCTGGAACCCGGGCAACGCCCTCGACCCCGACGAGGGCGTGGTGGTGACGCACAACTGGGACGAGGTGCGCCGCCTGATGTGGAACTACGTGGGCATCGTCCGGACCTCCAAGCGGCTCGAGCGGGCCCGCACCCGGCTGGCGTTGCTGCGCGGCGAGATCCGGGACTACTACTGGCAGTACAAGGTGACACCCGACCTGGTGGAGCTGCGCAACCTGGCCGACGTGGCCGCGCTCATCGTCGAGTGCGCCCGGCGCCGCAAGGAGTCCCGCGGCCTGCACTACACCCTCGACTACCCCAAGAGCGACGACGGGCAGCTTCGCGACACGGTGCTGGAGCGGGGCGAGGTGTAGCCCGGCTAGTCCTCGGCGCCGAAGGCGAAGTCCATCCGCCCCTGGGCGCCGGCGATGCGCAGGGTGAAGGGGCCCGGCCCCTCTCCCTGGCCGCGGGCGAAGCGCACCCGGTAGACGACGTCGTACTCGTGGATGGCCGGGTAGAGGGCCCTGAGCTCGGCGTCCACGGGCACGGTCCGCACCTCGGCGGGCAGCCGCTCGCCCGCCGTCCCCACCAGCGCCACTCGCCAGATGCTCTTCCTGGCGTCGAGGTCGTTGGCCCGGGGGTCGGTGGTGAAGAGGAACACCAGTGCCTCGTCCCAGCGGGCCTGCTCCGTGGCCTCGGCCGCCTCCAGCGCCTTCCGCTCCTCGGCGGTCATCACCCGCCAGGTGGCCACCTGCGCCGCGCGCCGGGCCCGCACGTCGGGCGCCTGCCAGACGGCGGTGGCGATGGCGTAGGTCTCGAGCCGGTCGTAGAGCTGGGCGCTGCGGCTGTGGCGCTGCCGCGCCGCCTCCCATGCCTCGGTCTCCGGGCCGGCCCGCGCCGCCCGCAGGACGCCGCAGCCGCCGAGGGCCAGGGCCACGCCGAGGAGCGCCAGGGCCGGCCTCATCCCAGGAAGTCCTTGCGCGTGAACAGGGAGTCGAGGGGCACGCCGGTGGCCTCGATGGCCTCGCGCCCGCCCTCCATCCGGTCCACCAGGGCGAAGCAGCCCACCACCTGGAGCTTCTCCTCGCGGCAGCGCTCGACGGCCTTGAGCGCCGAGCCGCCGGTGGTGACCACGTCCTCCAGCACCGCCACCCGGCTGCCGTCGGGGATGGTCTTGCGCCCCTCGATCCACTGGCCGGTGCCGTGCCCCTTGGGCTCCTTGCGGACGATGAAGGCGTCCACCGGCTCCTTCTCCAGGAAGCTCACGAGCGAGATGGCGCTCGCCAGCGGGTCGGCGCCCAGGGTGAGCCCACCCACGCCGCGCACCAGCGGCCGCAGGCGCCGCACCCGGTCGAACATCAGCCGGCCGATGAGCAGGTGCCCCTCGGCGGTGAGCGCCGTGCGCTTGCAGTCGATGTAGAAGTCGCTCTCCTTGCCGGAGGCGAGAACCACCTTGCGGCGCTCGAACGAGAGCTGGCGCAGCAGCTCCAGGAGGCGGGCGCGATCCTCGGCGAGGCTCATCGTTCGGCGTCCTCCAGGTAGGGCAGAAGCTCGGCCACGTAGCGGGCCTGGGAGAGGATCAGCCTTCGGCCCGACGGGGGCAAGTCCGACCATGCCGCGTAAGCGGTGGCCAGATCCTGGTTCAGCTCCGACATCCGGATGGCCAGGTCCTCGGCGAAGTCGTCGGCCGCCACCTCCTCCACCTGGTCGGCCGACGCATCGGTCGGGGTCGGGGCCGCGGTCGGAGCCTCCTCCCCTCCTCCCTCCTCCTCCGCCCGCGCCGGCAACGGCCCGTCCAGGAACTCGTAGAACCGCTCCCGCTGCTCGGGCGGCAGCGGCGCGCGCACCCGCGCCTCGTCGATGAGCTCCTGCGCCCACGGCGCCTGGCCGCCGGCGAGGAGCCGGTGGCGCAGCGCCTGGAGATCCTCCTCGGAGAGCGGCTCGCCGGTGAGGGCGTGCACCAGCGCCAGCCCCCAGGCGTCCTCGTCGGAGAGGCTGGCGTGGACCCTGGCCAGCACCCGGTCGCGCAGGAGCAGCTTCAGCCCCGCCAGGCGGCGAAAGCCGGCCACCACCTGGTAGCGGGGGCCCTCGGAGGCGGCGCCCGGCCAGGGGCGGAGCTCCACCGGCGTGAGCTGCCCGAGCCGCCCCATGGAGGCGGCGAGCAGCGCGGTGTCGCCCTCGGGGCGCAGCCGGAAGGCCTGGTCCTCGGCGATCTCGTCGAGGGAGACGAAGACCACCGCGCCGGTGGCGTGCGCCGGGGCCGACGTTCGGATCTCGGAACCCACGGCGCCGCCCCCGACCGGCGGCTACTTCCGCCGGACGATGACCTTCTTCTTCGCCCCGCCCAGCGCGGCCGGCACCGGCGGCTCGGGCGGCCTGGGCGCGGAGGCCTTCTCCGCTGCCTCGGCCTTGGGGGCGGGAGCCGGCGACGGCCGGCGCGTGGTCAGCGCCGGGCGCGGCGCGGCCCGTGCGGAGAGCGTGCGCTCCGGGCGCTCGCCCTCGCGGACCTCGAACTCGCCCATGTCGATGCGGCCGCGGAAGCTGGCGCCGTCGACGATGATCACCCGGGGCGCGCTGATGTCGCCGATCATGCGCCCCTCCTTGGTGATCTCCACGCTCTCGCTGGCGGTGACGTTCCCCACCACCGCGCCGGCGATGACGCAGTTCTTGACCTGCACCTCGGCCTTGACCACGCCGGTGGGCTCGACCACCAGGGTCTTGGTCAGGGTGACGGTGCCCTCGACGCGCCCGCGGACCGTGAGGTCCTCGTCGCCGTTGAGGTTGCCGTTGATGAGGATCGACTCGCCGATGATGGTGCTGCCGTCCATGGTGGCCATGGGGCTACTTCGCTCCCTTCACGTCCATGTCGACGTTGCCCTTGAAGATGGCGCCGTCGGCGATGAGGATGCGCGGCGCGCGGATGTCGCCGGTGACCTTGCAGTCGGCCTTGAGCTCGACCTTCTCGGAGGCGCTGATGTTGCCGGTCACCTGGCCCGAGACCTCCACGTTGGCGGTCTCGATGTCGGCCTCGATGACGCCGGAGCTCTCCACGAACAGGCTCTCCTTGAGCCCGATCCGCCCCTTGACCGTTCCGAGGATCACCAGATCCTCGTCGCCGGAGATCTCCCCGTCGATGACGATGGAGCTTCCGATGACGGTGTGGGCGCCGGTGCGCGGCGCGGGGGGCTTGTCGATGGCGGCCATTCTGCCTCCAAGGGTCTGCGGACGCGGGCTACTGGGTGAGTTGCCCGCCGGTGCGCCGATGCGCGGTCCGCTGGGGTGTGGCGGCATCGTAGAGGCCCGCCCGCGGGCCCGTCAACGTCCCGGATGCGCCGACCGGTGTCAGATGCGCGCCGAGATCCACCGCACGGCGTCGCCCACGGTCCTCGCGCGGTCGCGCTCGTTCCAGAGCTCGTGTCGGAGGCCGTCGTACAGCTTGAATTCCTTGTCGGCGGAGCCGGCCTGGTCGGCGAAGGCCTCCCCGGCGCTGGGGTCGGCGATGCGGTCGGCGCTGCCCGCGAGCACCAGCAGCGGGTGGCGGAACTCCCGCATTCGCGGGAAGAGGCCCACCTGGGCCTCGGAGGCCTCGGAGAACCAGCGGGGCGTGGTCTTGCGGCCGTAGAGCGCGTCCTCGTCGGTCCAGGCCTGCATCTCCTCGTCGCTCGTCAGGTCCTCGAGGCGCAGTCCGGTGGCGATGGGCAGCCAGGGCACCACCCGGCCCACCAGCATCCCCACCGCCACCTTGAGGCGCGGCGGCTCGACGGCCGGCCGGAACCAGGGCGAGGAGAGCACGAAGCCGTCGGCGGCATGGCCCGGTGCCAGCGCCCAGGTGGCGGCGATGAGGCCGCCCATGCTGTGAGCCGCCACGAAGAGCTTGCGGCCGCCGATGCGCTCCCGCACCGCCACCAGGAAGGCGTCCAGGTCCTCGTGGTAGCGCGAGAAGGCGTCGACGTGCCAGCGGCGCCCGGCGGAGCGGCCGTGGCCGCGGAAGTCGAGGAGCGCCACCTCCAGGCCGGCCTCCACCAGGCCGCGGGTCAGCGCCGGGTAGCGGCCCAGGTGGTCACCGCCGCCCGGGAGCACCGCCACCGCGGCGCGCGGCTTCTGCGGCAGGTATCGCTCCCAGTGAAGTCGGGTGCCGTCGCGCGAGAAGAGCTGACCCACCTCGTGCTGCGCCTCGGCTGCTGTCGGGAAGGTGGGTACGGGCATGGGTGGGGATCGCTACGTCCCCCGGTCACCGCATGTCAACCTGCCCGGCGGGGCCTGCCGGCCTCGCCTCGCGCGGAGACAGGTCGCGCACCTTCTTCTCCAGGCCGTGACGCAGCGCCCGGGCCCTGTCGGGCGGGTCCTGCGACTCCCCGGCGTCGAGGGAGCGCAGCGCGCGCCGGTAGGTCCGCTCGGCGTCGACGGGCCGCGAGCCGCGCCGGTAGGCGTCGCCCAGGTGCTCCAGGATGGTGGGCTCGGGGCCCGCCAGCCGGTCGGCGCTCTCCAGGGTGGAGATGGCCCGGGCGAGGTCCCCCTTCTGGAAGTAGACCCAGCCGAGGGAGTCCAGGAAGAAGCCGTTGTCGGGGCGGATCTCCAGGGCGCGAAGGAGGAGCCGCTCGGCCTCGTCGAGCTTCACCCCCCGCTCGGCGTAGGAGTAGCCCACGAAGTTCATGGCCTCGGCGTGCTCGGGGTTGAGCACCAGGAGCGCCTTCATCTGCGCCAGCGCCGCCTCGGCGTCGCTGGCCCGCCCCTGCGCCACCGCCAGCGCGTAGAGCAGCGACTCGTCGCGCGGCCGGCGCGCCACCGCGCCCTGGAGGAGCGCCACCGCCTCGCGGTTGCGTCCGGCGCGCGACAGCGTCTGGGCCAGCGCGTCGTACAGGTCGCCGGTGCCCTCCTCCTCCCCCGTCTTCTCCCGCTCGGCCACGGCGCCGCGCAGCACCGCCAGCGCCTCCTCGGTGCGCCCCAGCCGCTCCAGCAGCCAGGCGCGGGTGGCGGCGGTGCGGGCGTCGCCGGCACGGGTCGGGGCCTGCTCGTCGAGCTCGCGCAGCGCCTGGGCGTTCTTGCCGGCCTGGGCCAGCGTGTAGACGCGGCTCAGGCGGGCGTTCTTCCAGAGCTCCGGATCCTCGCGCCCCACCCCGCCGAAGGCCTCGGCCGCGTCGGCCCAGCGGCGCAGCGCCTCGAGCGCCATGCCGCGGACGAAGGGCAGCCGCGGATCGGGCGCGCCCTTCCAGGCGTCGAGGTAGGCGAGCGCCTCGTCGGGCCGCCGGGCCTCCAGGTAGGCGGAGGCCACGCCGGCCACGGCGCCGGCCTCGTCGGGATCGAGGAGGCGGAACTGGCGGAAGTAGGCGGCGGCCGCGGCGGCGTCGCCGGCCTTGAGCGAGAGCCGGCCCAGCGCCGTGAGCGCCTCCAGGTCCTCGGGGTCGGCGCGCAGCGCCTTCTCCCAGCCGGCCCGGGCCTCGGCAGGCGCCTTGCGACGCTCGGCGAGCTGGGCCAGGCGGCGCCAGGCCTCGCTCTCGCCGGGGTTGACGTCGGTCGCGGCCCGGAGCCAGCGCTCCGCCCGCGCCGGCTGGCGCGCCTCCAGGGCGGCGCGGGCCATCTCCCGGTAGCCGCGGGCGGCCTCGGCGGGGAGCCAGCGACCCAGGTCGGCCCAGGTGGCGGCGGCGCCGTTCTCGTCGCCGCCCGCCAGCTCGGCCCGGGCCAGCGCGCGCCAGGGCTCGGCGTCCGGGAGCCGGTCCTCGTCGGGGCCGCGCGCGGCGGCCAGCTCCAGCTCCAGCCGCCGGGCCTCGCGCAGCGTGTGGCGTGCCGCCGGCAGGTCGTTGCGGTGGGCGGCGATGCGTCCCAGGAGCAGCCAGGCGTCGGCGGCCGGCTCGCCGTCCGGCTCCAGCGACACCGCCCGGCGGGCCTCTGCCTCGGCCTCGGGCAGCCTGTCGAGGCGCGCCAGCATCTCGGCGTGTAGCGAGCGGATCTGCGCCGAGCCCTCGTCGAACACCAGGGCCAGCCGGATCTCCTGCAGCGCCTGGGGCAGGTCGCCCTGGCCTTCGGCGCGGCGAGCCGAGAGGTAGTGGGCGATGGCTCGGGCCGAGGCGCGGCGCGCCGGCGCGGCGGGCACCTGCGCCGCGGGCAAGGGCGCCGCGGCGGGCGCCGGGAGGGCGCCGGCGAGCAGCAGGGCGAGGAGAAGGCGCTTCACGGTGCGGCGTCCTGCGCCGATTCTACGGGTGCGCGGTGCCCGCTTTCAATCTCGCACCCGGCCCGGCGCCCCACGCCGCCGCTCGGTGACCCGCGCCAGCGCCTGGTCCACCGCCGACTGCAGGAGGCCGTCGCTGAGCGGATGCGGCACCGCGGCGGCGCAACCGGCCCGAAGCAGGTCCGGCAGCCAGGCCGGCGGCCCGACGGCCACCACCGGGATCCCGCCCGACTCGCGCTCGCCCAGCAGGTCGCGCAGCGGCTCCCCGCCATCGGGGGCGCGGGCCTCGAGCACCACCACGTCGGGCTCGAAGCGGGCCAGGGCCAGCCCGCCGCCGAAGCCGGGCGAGGCCTGCTCCACCGCGTAGCCGGCGGCCGCCAGGAGCCGCACCAGCCCCTCGCGCTGCGGCCCCTCGTGCCCCAGCACCAGCGCCTTGCGCCGCTCCTGGGCGGCGTCGGAGAGCTCGTCTGGAAGGGGCATGCCGTGGCGCAGCATGAAGGCCGCCAGCTCGGCCCGGGCGATGCGCCGGTGGCCGCCGGGGGTGCGGTGGGCCTTGAGCCGCCGCGCCTTGATCCAGTTGACCACCGTGGGGAGCGAGACCTGGAGCAGGGTGGCCGCCTCGTGGGTGGTGTAGAAGCCGCGCATCGCAGGGGCTGTCCATACCGCAATCCCCGCCCCCGCGGCAGGGCCCCGGTGGGCGCCGGCCGCAGTAGAATGGCGACATGTCCCACACCGCCTTCCTGGCCGCCGCCGTGCAGATGACCTCCACCGGCGACCGGGCGAGGAACCTGGCCACCGCGGTGCGCCTCGTCGAGGAGGCCGCCGGCCTGGGCGCCAGGCTCGCCTGCCTGCCGGAGAACTTCTCCTTCATGGGCCGCGAGGAGGAGCGCATCGCCGGCGCCGAGCCGGTGGACGGACCCACCGTGGCGGCGCTGCAGGAGGTGGCCCGCGCCCGCGGCATCCACGTGCTGGCCGGCTCCATCGCCGAGAAGGTCGCGGCCCCGGGCAAGACCGCCAACACCAGCGTGCTCATCGGCGACGACGGCGCCATCGTCGCCGCCTACCGGAAGATCCACCTCTTCGACGTCAACATCCCCGACGGCGCCCGCTACGCCGAGTCGGAGACCGTGGAGCCGGGCGACCGCGCGGTGGTGGCGCCCACGGCGCTGGGCCGCATCGGGCTCACCGTCTGCTACGACCTGCGCTTCCCCGAGCTCTACCGGCAGCTGGGCGCGCTCGGGGCCGAGCTGGTGACCATCCCGGCGGCCTTCACGCTCTACACCGGCAAGGACCACTGGGAGGTGCTGATCCGCGCCCGGGCCATCGAGAACCTCTGCTACGTGGTGGCCCCGGCGCAGGTGGGCCGCCACTCGGCCAACCGGATCACCTTCGGCAACGCCATGATCGTCGATCCCTGGGGCGTGGTGCTGGCCCGCTGCCCCGACGGCGAGGGCGTGTGCGTGGCCCCGGTGCGCCGCGACCGGCTGGAGCAGTGCCGCCGCGAGCTGCCGGCGCTGAAGCACCGGCGGCTCTGAGCCTCAGCGGGCGGACGGGCCGCCCCGGTCGCGCCACTGGAAGTAGACGCGGGTGAGGTCGCTCGCGGCCGCGGCCGCGTCGCGCGCCCCCAGACCCTCGGGCACGAAGGCCACCACCGCCACCTGGGGCGCGTCGTCGGGCGCGAAGCCCGCGAACCAGGCGAGCGGCTCCTCCTGCCCCGGCACCGGGGCGGTGCCGGTCTTGCCGGCGATGGGCAGGTCGCTGGCGGCGGCGCCGGTGCCGCTCTGCACCGCGTCGCGCAGCGCCCGCGACAGGTCCTCCAGCTCGTCGCGGGTGCCCACCTTGCCGCGCTGGGCCGGCGGCCCCGCCAGCCGCGGCGACCAGAGCGTGCCGCCGTTGGCCAGCGCCCCCATGAGCGAGAGGGCCTGCAGGCCGGTGAGCGCCAGCCCGTCCATGCGCCCCACCGCGAACTCGGGCGAGGAGAGCTCGGGGAGCGGCTCGGGGAGCGCCCCGGCCACCTCGCCGGGCACGTCGGAGCCGGTGGCGCTGCCGAGCCCCATCTCCCGCGCCGCCTGCAGCAGCCGCCGCGGGCCCAGGAGCCGGGCCACCTTGTAGAACCAGATGTCGCAGCTGTCGGCCAGGGCCTGGCGCAGGCCGATGCGGCCGTGGCCGTCGCGGCGCCAGCAGGTGCGCACCTTGCCCCGGTGCACGTCCTTGCCGGTGCACTCGAAGCTGCGCGCGCCCTGGTCGGCCCGCAGCGCCGCCCAGGCGGCCACCAGCTTCATGAGCGAGCCGGGCGCGTGGGCGTGGGTGACGAGCTCCTCGGGCCGCACCAGGGCCAGCAGCCGGCCGGTGGAGACCTCCATGAGCGCACCGGCGGCCGGCGCCGGGATGGCGCGCTCGGCCTCGGCCTGGAGCGGCAGCGGGGCGGAGGGGAGCGCCGGCGCGGGGGCCGGCGCGGCGGAGAGGAGCAGGGCCAGCAGGAGCATCGCGGCGGCCCGGCGCGCCCGTCAGAAGACGAAGAGCAGGCCGCCCGACCAGGTGACGCTCTTGTCGGGCGAGAGGTCCCAGCTCTTCCTGGAGCCGAAGTCGTTCACCTTGGCCTTGCCGGCCTCGACGAAGAGGTAGGTGCCGTTGATGCCGATGTCGCGGTCCATCTCCCGCGCCAGCGTGGGGTCGAGGAAGTCGAGCAGGAAGGCCAGGCCCAGCGCCCCGCTCCAGCCGTTGGTGGCGCCGCTGCCCGAGAGGCCATTGGCAGAGGCCGTGCCGCCTCCGCCGCTCGTCGCCCACCACTGGTACCGCTCCAGCGCCAGCCGGGCGTAGGGCACGAGCGGCACGGTGCGGGCGTACAGGTCGAGGCGGTAGGTGAGCGAGAGGGTGAGCGGCAGGACGCGGAAGGAGGTGTCGTCGCTGGAGCGGGTGGTGCCGCCCTCGATGAAGCCCTTGGCGGACTTGCTGCTCCAGCCCACGCCGAAGCCCAGGTCGAGCGTGCCCGCACCGCTGAGGAGCGTGCGGGCGAACTCGACCTGGTAGAGCATCGAGCCGCCCTTCCCGAAGAGGTCGGCGTAGGGCGTGCAGTCGGCGCCGCCGGTGCAGCCGGCCTTCCCCTCGAACTCGGCGTCGATGTTGGGCCGGTAGCTGCCCAGCTTGAAGTGGAAAGAGCCCCAGCGCGGCGACTCGGCCTGGGCGGCCGGGGCGGCGAGGAGCAGGGCGAGGGCGAGGGCCTTCTTCACGGGCGCCTCCGGAGGAGCCGCGGGGCCACGAAGGCCAGGGCGAGGAGCGAGAGGAGCGAGGCGCCGCCGGCGCCGCAGCCGCCCGCCTCCCGGCCTCCCTCGGCCTGGTAACGCTCCCAGAAGTCCTGGACGGCCTTGGGCACGCCGTACGCGACGGCAGAGGCCACGGAGGCGTTGTCGGTGGTGGAGAAGCCAGTGACCACCACCTGGTAGCAGCCGTCGTTGGCGAGACCGCGTATCCTGCAGCTGCGCTGGGTGGTCCCGCTCACCGAGCAGGACCCACTGCTCCCCGTCGCGTCCTGGCACGACTGGCCCGCGATCGAGGTCACTCCAGTTGCGTCGGCGGTCCACCGGGCCGGCATCGTGCCAGAGGTAGGCTCGGCCCAGGCGACGTTCAGGGCACCATCTCCGGAGGCGGCGCTGACGTTCACCGGCGTCCCGGGCCGCGCGAGGTCCAGGGCGATGCTTCCCGAAGCCTGGGCGCCCGCGACCACGTTCTGCTGCGTGCTGTCGTAGACCAGCACGCAGAGCCGCAGGGGGTTGGGGGTCGAGCCGACGGTGCACGAGGTCCCGATGGAGGTGAGCACCGAGCCTGCGTTCTGCGCGGAGAGGCCGGGGCCGGTCAGGCTGCCGCCAGTGTCCCGGAAGCCGCCGGTGAGCTCGACCGTGTTGGCGGGCAGCGCCAGCGTGGTGTGGCAGGTCGTCGCCGAGGTGGCGAAGACCTTGTAGAAGGTCCCTGCGGCGGGCTGCGCGGCGAGCGTCCACGACGAGACGGTGAACGTGAGCGTGGAGTCGTTGCACTCGGCGATGTTGATGACGCTGTCGCTCCCCCTGGAGAGCGAGACCGTCATCGCCTGGGCGAGGGCCGCGACCGGGGCGAGGCTGAGCAGGCAGGCGAGGAGCGCTACGCGGGTGCGCATGGCGGCGGCGATTCTGCAACGGGGAGGCCAGAGGAGCAAGCGCGCAAGCGCCCGGGCCAAGGCCGGTTTTCCGCCCGGGAGGCCACGTCCGGCACCGCCCGCCTGCCAGATTGTCAAGGGCGGCCCTCGGAGAACCGAGGGCCTGCCAATTTGTCACTTCGTCAGGTGGCGCCGTGCGAGGAGGCGCGCGAGCCCCACCAGGCTGGTGGCGCCACCGCGGCGCAGGTTGTCCACCGAGAGGAAGAGCTCGAGGCCGTTCGCGCGCGTGGGGTCCTCGCGGATGCGGCCGGCGTGGACGGCGTCGTCGTTCACGCTGAGCATGGGCATGGGGTAGAGCCGCTCGGCCGGCTGGTCCACCACCTTGACCCCCTCGGCGTGGCGCAGCAGCTCCCGCGCCTCGGCGGCCGGCAGCGGCCGCGCCGTGGAGAGGCTGACGGCAGCGGCGTGGCCATAGAAGACCGGCACCCGCGCCACCGTGGCCGAGACCCTCGGGCCGGCGCCCAGCAGCGCCGCCAGGTCGGCGCAGAGCCGCTGCTCGGCGTCGCCGGCCCCGCCGGCGGCGCCGCGGGCCCCGCCGTCGGGCACCACGTTGAAGGCGATGCGGTAGGGGATGGCGGTCGGCGGCGCCGGCTCCTGGCCGTTCATGAGCGCCAGCGCCTCGGCCTCCAGCTGCTCGATGCCGCGCCGGCCCGCGCCGGAGACCGACTCCAGCGCCACCGCCGAGACGGCGGCCAGCCCGGCGGCGTCGCGGATGGGCCGGAGCACCAGCGCCAGCGCCGCGGCCAGGCCGCAGGGCACGGCGGCGATGCCGCGCCCGAGGCCGGCCACGGCGTCGGGGTTCACCTCCGGCAGGCAGAGCGGCACCTCCGGGTCGTCGCGCCAGGCGGCGCTGGCGTCGACCACCAGGCACCCCTCGGCGCGGGCCAGTGGCCCGAGCTGGCGCGCCGCCTCGGCCGGCACCGCCAGGAGCGCCAGGTCGCAGCCGCGGAAGGAGCCGGCCCGGGCCTCCTCCACCCGGAGGTCGTCGCCGCGGAAGGAGACCGTCCCTCCGGCCGAGCGGCCGGAGGAGAGGGCCTTCAGCGAGGCGAAGGAGGGCTCCTGGTCCTCGAGGACCTCGAGCACCGCCCGCCCCACCGCACCGGTGGCGCCGGCCAGGGCGAGGCGGAGCGGGCGTGGGCTCATCTACTTGGCGGCGATGAAGCCGTCCTTGGTGAGCAGCTCGGCGGTCAGCACCGCGCCGCCGGCGGCGCCGCGCACGGTGTTGTGCGAGAGGGCCACGAAGCGCCAGTCGAGGTGGGTGTCGGGGCGCAGCCGGCCGATGGTCACCGCCATGCCGTTGCCGGCGTCGCGGTCGAGCCTCGTCTGGGGCCGCGACTCGTCCTCGAAGTAGGTGAGGAACGGGGTCGGGGCGCTCGGCAGGGCGAGCTGCTGGGGGCGTCCCTGGAAGGCCTTCCAGCGGGCCAGGATCTCGTCCTTCGAGGGCTTCCGGTCGAACTTCACGAAGACCGCCGCCATGTGGCCGTCGGTGGCCGGCACGCGCAGGCACTGGGCGGTGATGAGCGGCGAGGTGGCCGGGACGATCTTGCCGTCCTTCATCTCGCCCCAGATCTTCATGGGCTCCTTCTCGCTCTTCTCCTCCTCGCCCTTGATGAAGGGGATGACGTTGTCGACCATCTCGGGCCAGCTCTCGAAGGTCTTCCCGGCGCCGCTGATGGCCTGGTAGGTGCAGACCACCACCGTGCGCAGGCCGAACTCGGCCAGCGGGTGGAGGGCGGGCACGTAGCTCTGCAGCGAGCAGTTGGGCTTCACGGCGATGAAGCCCTTCCTGGTGCCGAGGCGGCGCTTCTGGGCCTCGACGATGGCGGCGTGCTGCGGGTTGACCTCGGGGATCATCATCGGCACGTCGGCGGTGCCGCGGTGGGCCGAGTTGTTGGAGACCACCGGCGTCTCGGCGCGGGCGTAGTCCTCCTCGAGCTTGGCCGTCTCCTCCTTGCTCATGTCCACGGCGCAGAAGACGAAGTCCACCTGCGGGGCGATCTTCGCCACGTCGGAGGCGTTCTGGACGGTGAGCCTGGCGGTGGCGGCGGGCATCGCCGACTTCAGCGCCCAGCGGCCGCCGACGGCCTCGGCGTAGGACTTGCCGGCGGAGTTGGCGCTGGCGGCCACCAGCGTCACCTCGTACCAGGGGTGGTTCTCGAGCAGCGCGACGAAACGCTGCCCCACCATGCCGGTCGCGCCCAGCACGCCGACCTTCAGCTTCTTCTGGCTCATGTGCTCTTCTCTCCGGTTCCCACGGGGGTAGTGGGGCCGAACAGGATACACAATTGGGTTGCCCCGTTTCTACCCCTCGATGGCCACGTCCACCGGCGTGATGGCGACGGCCTTCTCCATGTCCCGGGGGTCGATGGCCACCAGGAAGCCTCGCGAGCCGCCGTTGATGTAGATGCGCGGCAGCGCCAGGATCGAGCGCTCCACGAAGACCGGCATCTGCTTGCGCGTGCCGAAGGGGCTGGTGCCGCCCACCTGGTAGCCGCTGTGGCGGTTGGCCACCTCGGGCCGGCAGATCTGGATGGTCTTGCGCCCGGCCTGGCGGGCCAGCGCCTTCACCGAGACCTCCCGGTCGCCGTGCATCAGCACCACCATGGGGGCGCCGGCCTCGTCCTCCATGATGAGCGTCTTCACCACCGCGTGCTCGTCCACCGAGAGCTCGCGGGCGGAGACGGCGGTGCCGCCCTTCTCCTCGTAGCGGTAGGGGTGCTCGGTGTAGGGGATGCCCTTCTCCCTGAGGAGGCGGGTGGCGGCGGTGGAGGGGAGCTTCGACATGGCGGGGGGAGGCTACGTCGCCGAGGGGGTGAGGCTGAAGCCGCGCACGGTCCGGTCGGCGAGCCACACGCCCGCGACCCCGCTCAGGGCGCCGGCCCGACGCGCCTTGAGGACCATCCGATACTCCAGGATCCGGCCGTCGTCGACGAGGTGCTGGGAGAGGTCGCTGATCTTGCACTCCTGCTCGGCGAGCAGCGCCCGGAGCCGCGCCTCGGGCGGTGCCTCCTCGCGGAGGAAGCGGACGGCGTGGTGGATGTACTGCTCCACCGGCACCAGCCGCTCCAGCCAGCGGAAGGCCACCAGCACGCCCAGCGTGATGCCGGTGCTGACGGCGCCGGCGAAGAAGAGGCCCACGCCCATGAGGATGCCGATGGCGGCGGTGATCCAGATGGAGGCGGCGGTGGTGAGGCCGCGGACCGTGAGCCCCTCCTTGAAGATGGCGCCCGCCCCCAGGAAGCCGATGCCGGTGACGATGCCCTGGGCCATGCGCGTCGGGTCGAGGCGAGCGGCGTCGGCCAGGGCGCGGGGGAACCAGAGGCTCTCGTACACGGAGAGCGTCATGAGCATGGCCGAGGCGGTGCACACCAGCGCGTGGGTGCGGAAGCCCGCCGGCCGGCCGTGCCAGGACCGCTCGATTCCCACCAGGCTGCCGGCCGCCAGCGCTCCTCCCAGGTGGTACAGGATCTCGACGCGCGTCGCGTCCATCGGGCTCCTCCGCGCCGGCGGCTGCCGGCCCCGGGAAGTGTACCGCGCGCCGGCAGCCTGTGTGGGCGCGCGGGCCGGGTGGCGTATCCTCCTCCGCGGCCATGGAGCGGCGCGCCCTCGGATCCACCGGCATCGTCGTCCCCGCGCTGGGGCTGGGCGCGGGCCGCATCGGCGGCCCGGAGATCGACGAGGCGGGAGTGGAGCGGCTGCTGGGCCGGGCCCTGGACCTGGGAGTCAACCTCTTCGACGCCGCCAGGAGCTACGGGGGCGCCGAGGAGCGGCTGGGACGCCACCTGGCCCACCGGCGCGGCGAGGTGGTGCTCTCCACCAAGGTCGGGTACGGCGTGGCCGGCGTCCCCGACTGGACCTTCGAGGCGGTGGCGCGCGGCATCGACGAGGCGCTGGTGCGGCTGCGCACGAGCTGGATCGACCTGGTGCACCTCCACTCCTGCCCGCGCGAGGTGCTGGAGCGCGGGGAGGTGGTGCAGGCGCTCCTCGAGGCGGTGCGCGCCGGCAAGGTGCGCTGCGCCGCCTACTCCGGCGAGGAGGAGGCGCTCGCCTGGGCCACCGGCTCGGGCGCCTTCGGGGCGGTGCAGGCCTCGCTCAGCGTGTGCGACCAGCGCGTCCTCCGCGGCGGCCTGCCGGCGGCCCGGAGCGCCGGGATGGGCTTCCTCGCCAAGCGCCCGCTCGCCGACGCGCCCTGGCGCTTCGCGGAGCGGCCGGCCGGAGACGAGTGCGAGCCCTACTGGCTCCGGCTGCGCGCCATGCGCGCCGACCCGGGCGAGCTGCCCTGGGCCGAGTGGGCGCTGCGCTTCGCGGCTTTCGCCCCCGGCGTATCCGGGGCCCTCCTGGGCACGCGCAGCCTCGATCACCTCGAGGAGGCGGCGCGCGCCCTGGCCCGGGGCCCGCTCCCCGAGGAGGCCCGCCGCGCGGTGGAGCAGGCGTTCCTCGCCTCGGACGACGGCTGGACCGGACGGATCTGACGGCCCTCGCGGGCCGCCGCTACTCCAGAAGGTCGCGCAGGGCCGCGCCCAGGTCGGCGTGGGTGAAGCGGAAGCCGAGCGACTCGGCCTTGCGCGGCAGCACCCGCTGGCTGGAGGTGACCACCTCGGCCATCTCGCCCACCGCCAGCCGGACGACGAGCGCCGGCGTGGGGAGGAAGGAGGGGCGCGAGAGGGCGGCGCCGATGGCCCGGGCCAGGTCGCGGTTGCGGGCCGGCGCCGGCGCGGCGGCGTTCACGGGCCCCTCGGCCCGCGGCTCCGCCAGCGCCCAGCGGACGAGCGACACCTGGTCGTCGAGGTGGATCCAGGGCTGCCAGAAGGCGCCGTCGCCGATGGGGCCGCCGGCGAAGAGCCGGAAGGGGAGCGCCATCTGCGGCAGCGCCCCGCCCTCGCGCGCCAGCACGATGCCGGTGCGCAGCAGCACCAGCCGCGCCCGGCGCGCCGCCGGCCGCGCCGCCTCCTCCCAGGCCTGGCACACCTCGGCGAGGAAGCCGGTGCCGGCCGCCGAGCCCTCGGTGAGCTCCTCGTCGCCGCGCGAGCCGTAGAAGCCCACCGCGCTCCCCTGCACCAGCACGGTGGGGCCGCACTCGGCGATCACCGCGGCCACGTTGCGCGTCGCCTCGACGCGGCTCTGGCGGATGGCCTCCTTGCGCACCGCGTTCCAGCGGCCGCCGGCCACCGGCTCCCCCGCCAGGTTCACGCAGGCCTGGCAGCCGGCCAGCACCTCCTGCCAGGGGCCGGGCTTCGCCGGGTCGCCCTGCAGGCGCTCCACGCCCCCGGGCAGCAGCTCGGGCGAGGCGCCGCGGGAGAGGGCCACCACCTGGTGGCCATCGTGGAGCAGCGAGACGCTGAGCGCCCTGCCGATGAGCCCGGTGGCACCGGTGAGGAAGACGCGCATGTGCCGAACCTCCCCTACTCCAGCATCCCCGCCGCCACGTCGGCGCCGGGGACGTGGCGCATGGCCCATACGAGCAGCACCAGGGCCAGCGCCAGGCCCGCGTAGGCGAGGCCCCACAGGAGCATCTGCCTGCTGGTGAGCGGCTCGGCGCGCCCGGCCCGCTCGGAGCGTGCCAGGGCGCCCAGGAACTGGCGCTCGCTGGGGTGGCCGGGCGGCGGGCCCAGGACCGCCCGCAGGTAGACCCAGTGGGTCGGGCCGAAGCGGGACGGCTCGGGCAGGAGCCGCAGGGCCCGCGCCCCGGCCCAGGCCCGCGCCTCGGAGAGCAGCTCCATCGCCCCCAGCGCCGCCAGGATCCAGATGAGCGAGAAGCCGAGCTGCGAGCCCAGCAGCACCGCGCCGAAGAGCCCGAGCACCGAGACCGCCAGGCCCAGGCCCGAGGAGTAGGAGAAGGCGAAGGCCTGCATCACCCGGCCGCCGTCGAGGGGCAGGATGGGGAGCAGGTTGAAGAGGTTGATGAGCGCGTACCAGGCGGCCACCGCGGCGAAGGCCGGCTCGCCTGTGATCAGCCACAGCGAGAGCGGCAGGAGCGCCAGCAGCGAGCCCCACACCGGACCGTTGAGGGCCACGTAGGCCTGCTGGCGGCGCGAGGTGAACTGGTCCTCGGTGACCGCGGCCGCCCCGAGCAGCGGGATGAAGTACATGCCCCGCACCTTCATGCCGGTGCGGCGCATGGCGTGGACGTGGCCGTACTCGTGGACGAAGAGCTGCAGCATGATGGCCACGGCGAACTTCCAGCTGAAGAGCACCGAGTAGGTGGCGGCCGAGGCCGCTGCCCAGCCCAGGTGCGTGCCCTTCGCGGCCTTGACCGCGGTCGCGCCCACCTTGCCGAGCGCCCCCAGCAGCTTGCCGCCCAGCTTCACCGCGAGCGCCAGGAGCCCCACGCCGGCGCCCGCGGCGCGCGGCGCGGCGAGCCGCATCCCCGCGGCCGGCGCGGTCGCGGCGCCGGCCTCCGCCCCCGGCGCCGGGATCACGGCCGCCGGCGGCGTCGCCAGCTCCGGCGGCAGCACCTGCCAGGCGGGGCAGCGCTGCACCAGCAGGCCGAGCAGGAGCGGCGCCTCCGGCAGGTCCACCACCTCGACCGGCCCGCCGTCGGCCCCGGCCACCGGCTGGCAGGGCCCCTGCCCGGCCAGGTCCGCGAAGGCGAAGCTGCGCCCGCGCGGATCGGCGACGATGGCGTAGCGCTGCACGTTCCCGCGGCCGCCGGCGGCGAAGCCGAAGCCCAGCCGCAGCCCGTCCCAGCGGGCTGCGAGCCGCTCGTCCGGCCCCAGCACCCTCAGCCCCTCCTCGTCGGCCACCACCCGCAGGCCGCGGGCGTGCCGGGCGGCCACGGCGACCCAGGCGGCCAGCGCGCCGAACAGGGCGCCGAGCAGCACGGGGAACTGGCCCGACCCGCCGCCGCTGGCGTCGAGCAGGCCCCAGACGAGCGCCAGGAAGAGGCCCGCGCCTCCGCCGAGGAGCATCGGGCGGGCCACCGACCCCTGGGCCGGCCGGAAGGATGCGGTGGCGAGGCTCATGACTTCACGCCCTTCCCGGCCCCGGGGCCGAAGCCGTCGGGGAACTTCACCTCGGCCTCGCTCTTGCGGACGTAGTGAGGCTCGAGGGCGAACACCGCCGCGGGGTCGAAGGCGGCATTCCCCAGCCGCGCCGCCGCCAGCCGCGCCACGGCGTGCGCCGGGGGCGTGGCCGGGACGCCGGGCAGCGCGGGCAGCTTTCCGCCCAGGAGCGAGCGGTAGGCCTCGTACCCCTCGCCGAAGGCCACCAGGGTTCGCCCGCCGAGGGAGAGGGAGGCGGCGCGCTCGAGGAGCGCCTGCGGGCCGAGGGCGGCGTCGGGCTGCTCCGCCTCCACGCCCGCGCCGCTCCGCCGGTAGAAGCCGGCGTACACCTCGCCCTTGCGGGCGTCGAGGAGCGGCAGGAGCAGCGCCCCCTCCGGCGCCGCGGGAACGGCCGCCAGCGCCAGCGCCGCCAGGCTGGAGACCCCGGCGATGGGCCGCTGGTTGGCGTAGGCCAGCCCCTTCCACGTGGCCAGGCCCACCCTGAGCCCGGTGAAGGAGCCGGGGCCGAGCCCCACGGCGTACCCCTCCACCTCGCCGAGCTTGCGGTCCACGGCCACCAGCAGGTCGCGCAGCGCCCCCGGGAGCCGGCCGCCGTGGCCGCCGGTGGCCCCGGGTCCGGCCTTGGCCGAGCCGTGCTCGGTGCGCTCGCAGATCAGCTCGACCTCGGCGCCGCGCAGCTCGCAGAGGGCGCAGGAGAGGGTCAGGGTGGCGGTGTCGAGCGCGGCGACGAGCATCGAGCGGCTTCTACCCCATGAGCCGGGCGATGTCGTTCTTGAAGACGGCGATCATCAGCAGCGCCAGCAGCGCCAGGCCGATGAGGTTGGCGATCTCCCGCGCGCGCAGCGAGGGGCGCCGGCGCGTCACCGCCTCCAGGGTGCAGGCGGCGATGTGGCCGCCGTCGAGCACCGGGATGGGCAGGAGGTTCATGAGGCCGAGGTTGACGCTGATGAGCGCCATGGTGAAGAGGTAGGCCTCCCAGCCCTCGTCGGCGGCCTGGGCGGCGATGGAGAACAGCATGATGGGGCCGCCCACGCTCTTGAAGCTGATCTGGCCGGTGACGATGCGGCCGATGCCCAGCACCGTGAGCCGCACCACCTCCCAGAGCCGGTCGGCGGCGTGGCGGGTGATCTCGACCACCGACAGGCGGAGCGGCACCAGCTCGGCGTAGAGGTCGGCGGCCTGCACCGGGGGCCGGGACGGCGGCTGGAAGCCCAGCACCAGGCGGCGGGTGCTCTCGCCGGTGAGCCCGTCCTTCTCCTCGCGCTCGCGTGGCGTGAGCGTCAGCGCGCGGCCGTCGGCCAGGGTCAGCGCCACCGCCTTGCCGGCCTTGAACTCGCCGGCCAGGCCGTTCACCTCGCGGAAGGAGCGCACCGGCTTGCCGTTGACGGCGGCGATGGCGTCGCCGCGCCGCAGCCCGGCCTCCTCGGCGGGGCTGCCGGCCGCCACCCGGCCCACCAGGGTGGCCAGCGTCGGGTCGGCTGCCACCACCGGCAGCTTGCCGTCGGCGCAGGTGGGCACGGCCGCCAGCTTCACCGGCGTCCAGCGCGGCGCCACCGGCTTCTCGCCCTTCTCGGGCGGGGCCGCCGGCTGCTCCCGCATCACCTCGAGGTCCACCGGAGCGCAGGCCGCCGCCTCGAGGGCGCGGGTGAGGTCGCCCCAGTGGCGCACTGGCTTCCCGGACACCTGCACCACCAGGTCGAAGGGCTGCAGCGGACCGGCCGCGCCGGGCCGCACCGGCGACACCCAGGGCGGGGCGAAGGCGGCGGTCACGCCGATGATGCCCCGGTAGGTGGTCTCCACCGGGTTCTGGTCCTTCTCCGAGGCCGGCACCAGGGTGAGCGGCGGCAGCGGCTGGCCAGCCCGCTCGACGCGCACCGTCAGCTTCTCCCCGGGGTGGGGCGAGACCACCTCGCGCAGGTCGGAGAACCAGCGGATGGTCCGCTCCTTCTCGCCAGGCGGCGCCACCGCCACGATGCGATCGCCGGCCTGCAGGCCGGCCTCGGCGGCCGGGGAGCCGGGCGAGACCATGCCCACCACCGGGCCGGGAACGGGGGTGCCGTTCTGGATGAGCCCGATGGCCAGGTAGACGGCGAGGGGGAAGAGGAGGTTGGCGGCCGGGCCGGCGACGGCGATGAGGAAGCGGCGGAAGGGGGACTGCTCCAGGAAGCCGCGCCCGGCGTCCTCCGGCCGGGGGGCCTCGGTGGGATCGTCGCCGGCCATCTTCACGTAGCCGCCCAGGGGCAGCGCCGCGATCCGGTACTCGGTCTCCCCGCGGGTGAAGCCGAGGAGCCGCGGCCCGAAGCCGATGGAGAAGCGCACCACCTTGACCCGGAGCGCCTTGGCCACCAGGAAGTGGCCCAGCTCGTGGACGAAGATGAGCCCTCCGAGCAGGAGGACGACGGAGCCGAACTTGACGAGCAGGTCCTGGGTCACGGGGATCCCCTGTCATCCCATAACGCGGCGGGCGGCCTGCTGCTTCCCCCAGTCGCTGGCCTCGAGGGCCTGCCCCACGGAGCGAAGCGGCTCGGCCACGTGGGCCTCCAGCACCTCCTCGCAGAGCGAGGCGATGCGGGGGAAGGGGCAGCGGCCCGCCAGGAAGGCCTCGACGGCGGCCTCGTCGGCCCCGGAGAGCGCCGCCGGGGCGGTGCCGCCCATCTCCAGCGCCCGGTAGGCGAGGGTGAAGGCCGGGAAGCGAACCGGGTCGGGCGGCTGGAAGGTGAGGGCCCCGAGCCGGGAGAGGTCGAGGGGCGGCAAGTCGAGGGCCAGGCGCTCCGGCCAGGCCATGGCGTAGCTGATGGGGCCGCGCATGTCGCTGACACCGAGCTGGGCCACCACCGAGCCGTCGAGGTACTCGACCATCGAGTGCACCACCGACTCCGGGTGGACGATGATGTCGATGCGGCGCGGCTCGATGTCGAAGAGCCAGCGGGCCTCGATCACCTCCAGCCCCTTGTTCATCAGCGTGGCCGAGTCGATGGTGATCTTGTCGCCCATCGACCAGTTGGGGTGCTTGAGCGCCTGGGCCGGGGTCACCGCCGGGAGCTGCTCGGCGGGCACGGCGCGGAGCGGCCCGCCCGAGGCGGTGAGCAGCAGGCGCCGCACCTCGGCGCGGTTGTGGCCCAGGAGCGACTGGAAGATGGCGCTGTGCTCGCTGTCCACCGGCAGGATCTGGGAGTGGCGCTCGGCGGCGCGGCGCATGAGCAACTCGCCGGCCAGCACCAGCGACTCCTTGTTGGCGAGGCCCACCGTCTTGCCGGCCTCCACCGCGGCGGCGGTGGAGCGCAGGCCGGCGCCGCCGGCGATGGCCGCCAGCACGAACTCCACCTCGGGCAGCGAGGCCATGAGGGCCACGCCCTCCGGGGCCGGCAGCAGCTCCGGCCCGCCGGGCCCGAGCAGCCCCTGGAGCTCGCGGGCGGCGGCCGGGTCGGCCATGGCCACGAAGCGCGGCCGGTGCCGGGCCACCTGCTCGGCGAGGCGGGCGGCGTTCTTGCCCGCGGCCAGCCCGACCACCTCGAAGCGGCCCGGGTGGCGCGAGACCACGTCGAGGGCCTGCACGCCGATGGAGCCGGTCGAGCCGAGGATGGCGATGCGCTTGGCCATTGGGGCGGCGGGAGCCTACTCCCGGCCCCCGGGCGATTGCCAGGGCCCGGGAGCTACTCGACGATGACCGGGCTGGGCTCGACGTAGGCGACGAGGCTGAGGATGGCGGTGCGCTGGGACTCGCCCTCCCCCTCCTCGGTCTCGGTCGGCACGTCGCGGACGCCGTCGAAGCGGGCCAGGATCACGAACTGCCGGCCGGGCTCGAAGAAGGGGTCCACCGACTGCAGCTTGCCGATGGCCTCGAGCCCGGTCTCGGTCGGCGTGTTCTCGGTCCGCTGGGTGCGCTCGGTCCCCCACGAGGTCTCGGAGGCGTGGCCGCTCGACCAGGTGGTGGAGCCACTTGGCGACCGGTTGACCGAGCCCGCCGAGCCCGAGCGGTGGGACCGCACCCACTTCTCCGAGCCGGGAACGTCCTTGAGCGAGCCCGAGAGCGCGTACTCCATGAGCCGCGCCGACACCTTGCCCTTGTCCTGGCTGATGCGCTCCACCATGGCCCGCACCAGCAGGAGCCGCCCCCTGTAGAGCTCGGGGTGGGTCACCGCCGGGCCGAGCCCGAAGAGGGGGATGCGGCGCTGCCGCAGCCGGTTGAGGTCGCCATAGACGTCGCCGCCGCGCTGGGCCACCACCTTGGCGATGAGCTGCGCGGCGTCGGGCTTGGTGGTGAGCTCCTTGTCCCAGGTGCCGTCGAGGAGCCGCTTGATGTGCGTGAACCCGCCGCGGTCCACGCAGGCGCGCAGCACCTCCCAGGCCTTGTCCCGCGAGAGCCCCTGCACGCTGCGGGCGGCGCCCTCGCACAGGTCGGGGCGCGGGTATCGGGCCGCGAAGGCGCGGGGGTTGGCCACCTCGCTGGCGGCCGGCGCCGGCGCAGCCAGGGCGCCCTGGTCGCCGGCGTAGGAGGCGGGCGCGGCGGCCAGGCCGGACCCGGGGGCCGGCGCGGCCGAGGTGGCGGGGCGGGCCGGCGGCGCGGCGGGGAACGGCTCCTTGCCGGACGGGGCCGAGGTGGCGCAGCCGGCCAGCAGCAGCCAGAGGGGCGTGAGCGATCGCATCCTGGGGTTCCTCACAGATTCCTCGGCTCGCCGGAGCGGTCGAGGGGCGGGAGGGCTGCGGGCGATGCGCGGGGCGCGGGCGGCGGCGCGGAGGGCTCGGGGAGGAAGGCGCGGCAGGCCTCGCCGCACCTCTGCTCCAGGCAGGCGCCGCCGGTGGCGCCTGCCGAGAGGCTGCGGTTGCACTGCTCGCCGCTCTTCACGCAGCCGGCCGACGTCAGGCAGCGGCAGCAGCCGCCGGTGGCCGCGGCCATGAAGCGGGCGCGGGCCAGCACCTCCGACATGGCCGCGTAGCAGGCGCGGGCCCCGGCGCCGAAGCGTCCCTCGGCGTCGAGGAGCGGGGCCGATCCATCGGCGGCGCAGCCGCCCGCCTTCTCCACGAAGGAGCGCTGGCAGGCGGCCAGCACCGCGGCGTCGGCCCGGGCCTGGGTGGCGAGCCGGGAGGCGCGGCCGCAGAGCTGGTTGCCGAGGGCCGCGGCCGTCTTCCCGTTCTCCTGGGCCTGGCGGACCGGGTCGGCCGCCGCCAGCGCCTGCCCCTCGAAGACGCAGTCCTTGCCGGCGGCCAGCGTCTCGACCGTGCAGGCGAAGGCGGTGGGGGTGGCATCGGCGCTCGGCGGCGCGAAGAGCCGCGGGTCGGGCTGCTGCGCGCCGGCCCGAGCCGCGCACAGCAGGGCAACGCCGAGAAGTTGGTGGACGCGCATCGGATCCCCCGGGAGCGAATTGAAACACTCCGTGCGGGCCGATGTCGAGGGTTCGCCTTGCCCCTCAGCGAAGGTAGGCGGCGTACACCCACACCCAGGGAGCGACGAACATCAGGGCGTCGATGCGGTCGAGGAGCCCTCCGTGCCCGGGGATGGTGCGGCCCGAGTCCTTCACGCCGGCGGCCCGCTTCAGCATCGACTCCGCCAGGTCGCCGAGGGGGCCGAGCACCGCCGCGCCCAGCGCCAGCGCCACCGTGCCCGCCATGGTGAGGGTGCCGAGGTCGCCGGTGAAGTCGAGCAACCGCACCACCAGCGCCGCGAGCACGCTGCCGGCGACGCCGCCGGCGAAGCCCTCCCATGTCTTCTTGGGCGAGATGCGCGCGAACATCTTGTGGCGCCCCAGGAAGCGGCCGGCGAAGTAGGCCAGCGTGTCGTTCACGAAGGCCATGGCCAGCGCCAGGATCACCCAGCCGGTGCCGAAGCGGAGCCGCAGGCTCACCACCGTGGCCACGATGGGCCCGACGTAGATCCAGGCCAGGGCCACCGCCGAGGCGCGGCGCGGCACCTCGGCGATGTCGGTGCGGAAGACGTGGAGCACCAGCAGGCCGATGGCCGCGAAGGCCAGCCCCACCGGCGCCCAGACCGGGTAGTCGCCGCCCGCCGCCCAGGGGGCGAGGGGGAAGAGGCCGGCCACGGCCACGCCGTAGAGCTCGGGCAGGCCGAGCGGCACCAGCATCCGCACCAGCTCGGCGGCGGCCAGGGCGGCGGCGGCGGCGCACAGGCCGGCGAACACGAGCTCGCCGCGCCAGGTGGCGTAGACGGCCACCGGCGCCAGCACCGCCGCCGAGGCGACCCGCAGCAGCAGGTTCTTGTTGGCCTCGGTCATTCCCGGGGCGCCCTCTGCACCTGGGCGCCGGTGAGGCCGAAGCGGCGCTCGCGGCCCTGGTAGTCGCAGAGGGCGAGGAGCAGCTCCCGCTCGCGGAAGTCGGGCCAGAGGGTGTCCACGAAGCAGAGCTCGGCGTAGGCGCACTGCCAGAGCAGGAAGTTGGAGATGCGGCGCTCGCCGCTGGTGCGCACCAGCAGGTCCAGCTCCGGCAGCCCCGCGGTCCAGAGCTCGCCCGCCAGCGCCGCGGCGTCGATGCCCGCGGGACCGTGCTTGCCGGCGGCGCGGCGCGCGGCCTGCACCAGCTCCTCGCGGCCGTCGTAGGAGAGGGCCAGGGTCAGCACCATGCCGCGGTTGCCGGCCGAGGCGGCCCGCACCGCGTCGAGCCGCTGGCGCACGAAGCCGGGGAGCCGGTCGAGGTCGCCGATGGCCTCGAGCCGGATGTCGTTGTCGAGGATCTCGGCCCGCTCCGAGTCGAGGAACTCGGCGAGGAGCTCCATGAGCGCCTTCACCTCCTCGGGGGGGCGGGCCAGGTTCTGGACGCTGAGGGCATAGAGGGTGAGGGCGTCGAGGCCCAGCTTGCGGGCCTCCCGGGTCACGGCCCGCACCGAGAGGGAGCCCTCCCGGTGGCCGGCCACGCGGGGGAGGCCGCGGGCCTCGGCCCAGCGGCCGTTTCCGTCCATGATGATGGCCACGTGGCGGGGGAGCGGTCGCTCCCGCACGCGCTGCCGCAGCGCCTCGATGTCGGCGATTTCGGCCACGGGGTGGGCTTATAGCACGCCGCCCGGCGCGCTCCGACGCACCCGTCCTCCCGGGGGAGCGGTTTGACCCCCCCTGGGCGCCGCCCTATGCTCGATGAGTGCCTCCGCGGGCAGTAGGTCCCTACGACATCGTCTCGGTCCTCGGCCGCGGCGGCATCGGGACCGTCTACCGCGCCCACCACCGCGCCACCGGCAAGCCGGCGGCGGTGAAGCTGCTCCCGCCCTCCCCCGCCGCCGACGCCCGGAACGTCCGGCGCCTGGCGCGGGAGTTCGAGGCCCTCTCCTCCCTCGACCACCCCAACGTGGTCCGCGTCTTCGAGGCAGGCGTGGCCGAGGGTTACTCCTTCCTGGCCATGGAGCTGGTGGAGGGGCTCGACCTGCGCGCCTGGCTCTCGCCGGCGCTGGACGGCGTCCCGGAGCCGACGCCGCCCTCCCCTTCCCCCTACTTCGACGTCGAGGCGCTGGGGCGCGAGGCCGACACCGACAGCTTCTTCTCCGGCTCGGAGGGCGCGCCCGGCCCCGAGGCGATCCGCGACTTCGCCCGCCTGCTCGACGAGCCGGAGACCGACCCCGGCGACGCCGCGGCGCTGCCCCGGCGCCCGGTGGGCCCGCCCGGCGGCGCGGTCGCTCGCGAGCCCGGCCCGCCCAGCGCCGAGTGGCTGGCGGCGCTCAACCGGCCGGCGCGCCTGGGCCGCCTCGTCCACGCCGTCCGGCAGGTGTGCGACGGGCTGGCTCACGTGCACGCCCGCGGCCTGGTGCACCGCGACCTCAAGCCCTCCAACATCATGGTGGACGACACCAGGCGCGTCCGCCTCATGGACTTCGGCCTGGTGAGCCGGATGGGCGAGGCGCGGCCGGCGGCGCGGGTGGTGGGGACCTACCGCTACATGGCTCCCGAGCAGGCGCGGGGCGAGGCGGTGGACGGCCGCGCCGACCTCTACTCCGTGGGCGTGATCCTCTGGGAGATGCTGGCGGGGCGGCCGCCCTTCCCGGCCGCCGGCCTGCGCATGCGCCACCTGGGTGCCACCCCGGCCCCGTCGCTGCTCTCGGCCAACCCCGGGGCCGACCCGCGGCTGGCGGCGGTGACCGAGCGGCTCCTGATGCGCGACCCCGGCAAGCGCTTCCAGCGCGCCGAGGAGGTCATCGGCGCGCTGGGGTAGGCGTCCGGCGGGAGCCCGCGTCAGGCCTGGGGGCGAGAATGGCGCCGAATGTCGGACCTGCCCTCGGACACCCTCTCCTACCAGGCCGTGGTGGCGGAGTACTTCCTGGGGCTGCGGGGCTCGGGGCTGATGCTCTCGCCCCTCGACCAGGAGCAGGTGGCCGACTGGGAGCGGCGCGGCCTGCCGGTGGCGGTGGTGTGCCGCGGGCTGCGCGCCGCACACGCGGCGCTGCTGGCCGGCCGCGCGCCCGGTGCGCCCGCGCCGCGCGCGCTGCGGGCCTACCGGTTCGGCGTCGAGCAGGAGTGGAACGCCTACCGCTCCGGCCGGGTGGGCGAGGCGCCCCCGCCTCCGCCGGAGGAGCAGGCCGCCGCGCGGCGGCTGGAGGCGGCGCGGGCCCTGCTCCTCGACCTGGGGCGGGCCAGCAGCGGCCCCCGGCGCGAGGCCTACCGCGAGGCCTGGCGGGCGCTGGCCGAGGCCGAGCGCGGCATGGGATCCCACCCCGGGCTCGACGGCGCAGCCGGGGCCATCGCCGCCGCCGACCGGGCGCTGCTCCGCGCCTTCGTCGAGGCGCTGCCCCGCGCCGAGCGGGCGGCGCTGGGGCCGCGCATCCGGCTCCGCGCCGGCGACCGGCCCCGCTCCTCCTCGCCGCGCGCCTACCGCGAGGCGCTGCAGGCCTTCGTCGCCGACGCCGCCCGCGAGGCCGGGTACCTGGGCCTCCGTGGATCGGTGTAGACTCCGCCCCCCCATGGCAGCCCCGGCCGACGCCTCTCCCTGTCCCACCTGCACGGGCGCCGGCTACGCGGTGGAGCAGGTGCTGGGCCAGCCGGCCCGGGCCCGCCGCTGCACCTGCCAGAGCGCCTGCCCCCGCTGCCGGGAGAGCGGCTACGTCCTGGTGCAGCAGGGCAACGAGAGCGTGGCCCAGGTGTGCGCCTGCCGCCACCTGGACGAGCGCATCCGGCTCTTCAACCGCATCGGCATCCCGGCGGCGGTGGCCCACGCCTCGTTCGAGACCTTCAAGTCCTACTCGCCCGACCAGGAGCGGGCCAAGGCGCTGGCGCAGGACTTCGCCCGCAAGTTCCGCGGCGACGCGCCCACCAAGGGCTTCCTGCTCTACGGCAAGCCGGGTGCCGGGAAGACGCACCTGCTGGTGGCGGCGCTCCGGTACCTGGCGCTGGAGAAGGGCGTGGGCAGCCGCTACGTGGAGTTCATGCTGTTGCTCAGCGACATGAAGGCCGGCTTCTCGGCGGGCCAGAGCCACATGGACATCCTCAAGCCGCTGCTGGCAGTGCCGGTCCTGGCCATCGACGAGCTGGGCAAGGAGCGCGGCACCGACTGGGAGCGCTCGATGCTCGACGAGCTCATCAGCCGGCGCTTCAACTCCGGCCTCACCACCCTCTTCGCCACCAACTACTTCCTGGAGCCGCAGGCGCTGCCGGAGCAGCCGGGGCCGAAGCGCTGGAACACCAAGTCGCCCGACTTCCAGCGCGAGGCCGAGTCGATGACGCTCGGCCAGCGGGTGGGCGACCGCATCTACTCCCGGCTCCACGAGATGTGCGACTTCCAGGTGCTCGACCCCGGCATGGACCTCCGCAAGGACCGCCGGAGCGGGAACCCGTTCTACCG
Organism: Deltaproteobacteria bacterium; assembly: GCA_016214955.1. GTDB lineage: Bacteria > Myxococcota > Myxococcia > Myxococcales > Anaeromyxobacteraceae > JACRMN01. The sequence continues at coordinate 835,484 of JACRMN010000012.1, read as the reverse complement.
GTAGCCCCCCGGCGATCAGTTCGGCGTGCAGTGGTAGGTCGCCCGGCAGTAGGCGGTCTTCCCCGCCGTATCCGAGTTGAGGATGATCCGGCAGCCGATCTCGTAGGTGGTCCCGGCGGTCACGGGGAAGCTCCAGGTCTCCGTCGCCATGCCAGCTCCGAGGGCAGGCTCCACCTGGAGCGGCGTGACGTAACCCGAGTCATAGGTGGTCGTGCCGACCCGCCAGGTGCCGAACGTCTGCACGTAGGCGGTCAGAGAACCCACTGCGAGGACGAAGAGCCGGGAGGTGAAGGTGCAGGAGCCTCGCCACGGAGGGGTGACGCTCGGGCCGAAGAGGAGGAGCGTCGACCCGGAGGTGCCGGTGGTCACGGTGGCGGAGGCGCCGGCCCCCACCAGGGAGGCCGGGTGGCACTCCCAGCCGCTGGCGGTCGAGAGCAGGATACTGCCGGTCGCGCAGGTGGGCAGGGCGACGTTCGGGGTGGGGCCGGTGGTGGCGGTGAGCGGCGCCGTCGCCGTCACCGCGGTCACCGTCCCCGCCCCCACCGAGTCGGGCTGGCAGGTCCAAGTGGTGGGCGCCGGCCCGGTGTACTTCAGGACCTCGCCGGTGGCGCAGGAGGGGAGGGCCACGACCGGCGCCGCGGTGGTGCCAGAGTTCACCAGCGGTGAGGCGATGCCGACAGGGCCGCTGACCGAGGTGCAGCTCCAGGCGCCGGCCTGGTTGACGATGGCCTGGCCGGTGGTGCAGCCGCTCGGCGCGGTCAGCTTGCCGTCGAAGCGGGAGTAGTCGGCCGCCGCCAGGTAGCCCGGGGCGCTGCCGCTGGCGGCGTTCATGGAGAGCTGCACCGCGCCGCCGGTGTTCACGACCGAGATGGGCGTGGAGGCCGCCGCCGAGACGCTGGTCACCCCGCTGGAGGCCGGCGCGGAGCAGCCCCAGCTGGTGCCGTCCCACCGCATGATGTCGCCGGTGGTGGCGCAGAGCGGGAGCGTCAGGCTGACCGAGCTGCCGGTGGTGGTGGCGGTGATGCCGCGGCTGCCGCTCACGCTGGTGATGCCGCCGGTGCCGGTGGAGGGAGTGGTGCAGGCGAGGTTGCCGATGCCGTCGAGCGTCAGGTAGGCGCCGGGGGCGCAGGTCGGCTTCCCCTGGACCCCGCCCCAGTCCACGGTCAGCGCCGCGTGGCTGGGCGTCACCCGGGCCCTGAGGTTGAACTCGGGATCGGCCCCCACCTGCAGCGACAGGTAGAGGTCCTGGTTGAGGATGGAGAAGGGCAGGCTGGACATGGTGCCGATGACCGCGCTGAACCAGCCGTCGGCAGACGGCGTGACGCTCACCGTCTCGCTCCAGACCGACGCCCCGCCGCTCTGGGCGGTGTAGAGCCGGAAGGTGATGCTGGTGGCGGTGGTCACCGGCCCGCCCGAGGCGTTCTTCAGGTAGCCGGAGTAGGTCATCACCTGCGGAGGCGCGGCCCGGGCAGGCAGGCCGGCGAGGAGGGCGGCGGCGAGCGCGGCGCGGAGGATGGAAGGGATTCGGCTCATGGCGTTTCCTCTCGGGTCAGCGGAGCGTGCCCTGCTCGATGCGGTAGTTGCCGGACTGCAAGGTCTGGGGCGCGGAGCCCTTGCCCAGGCTCCCCTCCACCTGGAAGCTGGCCCCGTACATGCGGGCGGCACCGGGGCGGATGCCGCCGGCGCCGACGGTGGTGCCGCTGGTGGTGCCCCCGGGGACGCAGCCCGAGCCCACCGAGCAGGTGGCGCCGCAGCCGTCGCCGGCGCCACAGGCCACGCCCGAGCAGAAGGGGGCGCAGGTGCCGGTGCAGCCCGAGCCGGGCTGGCAGACGTTGCCGCAGTCGTTGTAGCCGCAGCTCTTCCCGGCGCAGCCGGTGGGCGTGCAGCTCTGCGCCAGCGGCTCCGGGACCTTGTCGGGGTCGATGGAGAGGGAACAGCCGCCGAGCCCGAGGAGCAGGGCCGCGGCCAGCGCCTGGACGCGCATCTAGAACCTCCCGGCGTAGACGGCCACCAGGCCGCCGTCGGTGGGACCCACCGCCACCCTGGCGGGCGACCCGGTGAGGAGCAGGTAGGCGCCGATCCCGGCGCTGAGGCCGCCGGCCGCGAAGCCCACGTCGGCCATGAGGGCGTTGCTCTTGGCGGCGTCCCTCTTCTGCCTGTAGGTGTCGAGATCGCCGGCAGCCGAGGCCTTCTTCTCCGCGTCGTAGGCCGACTGGGCCTGGATCCCGAAGACGGCGCCCACGGCGGCCAGGCCGACGCCGGTGCCGAGCAGCGTCCAGCCCCAGGTGCGCCGCGTCCAGCCGCCTCCCGCCGCCGCGGGGGCGGTGGTGCCGGCGGCCGGGGCCGGCGCGGCGCCCGCGGGAGGCGGAGGCAGCGGGACGGCGCCCGGCCTGGGCCTCGCCGCCACCGGGGGCGGCGGGTCGCCGCCCAGGAGCGGCGCCAGCAGCGCCCGGACGCCGCGCTGCACCGTGGCCACCAGCTTCTCCTCGTTGCCCTCCACCGACTCGCCGAAGCGGGCCAGCACCCGCGCCTTCTTGGCGTCCACCAGCTTCAGGTCCACGCGGTAGAGCGCGCCGAGCCGGCCCAGCGAGCCCACCAGCACCTGGTCCACGCCCAGCGCCCCGCCGATCTCGGCGAGGCACGAGGAGTCGTCGGCGCAGCCCAGCACCTTCTTCTGCTGCTCGAAGCCGATCATCGAGGCGATGTCGGAGCGACCGATGATCTCGAACCTCTCCAGGCCCGAGGCCTCGGTGAGAGCCACCTCCGAGAGCAGCTCCGCCTTGTGGGCCTCGGTGCCCAGCGCCCTGATCTCCATCACCGCCACGCGGGTCTTGCGGGGTGCCGGCGGGGCCGCCCGCCCCGGGACCGGCAGCAGCAGGCACGCGGCCAGTCCGATCGTCAGGCGAAGCATGGGCACCTCCTCGGCCGCGCGATCGGCCCGTCCGCCCTCCCCTCAGCAAGGGGCAGGCCAGCGCGCGACGGGGCGGCAGGGACCTCCCGGCGTCGATTGCGGCGCGCGCCGCCGGGGGCGGCATCGACTCCCGGGTGTCGGCAGACACCCCAGCGGGCCGGGGCCGGCCCGCCTTCCCCTGCTTGACACCCCCGGGGCAGGGGCTATTTTCCGCGCGCCCGGCCGACGCCTGGCCGCGGGGATCTCTCGCCGGGTCCACCTTCTCACTGCTTCGAGGAAGGGGCTTTCCACGTGATCGAGGTCGAGAACCTGACCAAGCGGTACCGGGACCTGGTGGCCGTCGACGGCCTCACCTTCCAGGTCGCGAAGGGCGAGGTGGTGGGCCTGCTCGGCCCCAACGGCGCCGGCAAGTCCACCACCATGCGCATCCTCACCGGCTTCCTGCCGGCCACGAGCGGCACCGCCCGGGTGGCCGGCTTCGACGTCTTCGAGGAGCCGATGGAGGTGAAGCGGCGCATCGGCTACCTGCCCGAGAACCCGCCCGTGCACCCCGACCTGACGCCGGCCGAGTACCTCCGGTACTGCGCCGGCCTGAAGCGCCTGCCGCGCAAGCGCGTGGCCGACGAGATCGACAGGGTGGCACAGCAGGCCCGCGTCGAGGGGGTGATGGATCGGGTCATCGGCGGCCTCTCCAAGGGTTACCGGCAGCGGGTGGGCCTGGCCCAGGCGCTGCTCGGCGACCCGGAGGTGCTGATCCTCGACGAGCCCACCGTGGGACTCGACCCGCTGCAGATCCGCGAGGTGCGCGAGCTGGTGAAGTCCCTCGCCGGGCGCCACACCGTCGTGCTCTCGACCCACATCCTCCCGGAGGTGGCCATGACCTGCCAGAAGGTGCTGGTCATCCACCAGGGCCGCCTGGTGGACTACGACACCCTCGACGGCCTGATCCAGAAGCACCTGCCGGGCCGCAAGGTGACGCTCGACGACATCGCCTTCCTCGAGGAGATCTACGCCAAGCTGGTCCAGGGGCCGGCGGCCGCCCAGGCGGCCCTCTCCGCCGGAGGTGCCGCGTGAGAGCGCTCCTCGCCATCGCCAGGAAGGAGCTGACCGTGGCCTTCGCCACCCCGGTGGCCTGGGTGCTCTTCATGGTGATGGCCTTCTTCGCCGCCCAGTTCTTCAACGGCGGCCTCGACGCCTACCGCTTCCTCTCGCTGCGGGCCAGCCAGCTCCAGAGCCCGGAGCTCCTCGCCCACCTCAACGTCACCGAGCGGGTGCTCTCGCCCCTCTTCGGCTCCATGGGCGTCTTCGTCATCCTGGTGGCCCCCTTCCTCTCCATGCGGCTCTTCGCCGAGGAGAAGCGGACCCGCACCTTCGAGCTCCTGCTCACCGCGCCGGTGCGCCCCTTCGAGATCGTGCTGGGCAAGTACCTGGCGGCGCTGGCGCTCCTGCTGGTGGCGCTGCTGCTCGTGGCCCTCTTCCCGCTCCTCCTCTCCTTCTACAGCGGCGGCCTCTCGGGCGGCGCCGGGGTGGAGTGGCAGACGGTGGGCACCGCGCTCCTGGGGCTGTTCCTCCTGGGGGCCATGGCGCTGGCGGTGGGCATGTTCGTCTCGGCCCTCACCGAGTCGGTGATCGTCGCGGCGCTCGTCTCGCTGCTCTTCCTCCTGGGCCTGTGGGTGGTGACCATCTTCACCATCGGCGTCGAGGGCCCGGTGCGGGAGCTGACCGGCGCGCTCAGCGCCTCCGAGCACCTCTCCGCCTTCCTCTCCGGCCGCATCGAGGCCAAGGACGTCGTCTACTACCTCTCCTTCGTGGCCCTGGGCCTCTACCTCACCGACCGGGCCGTCGAAGGCCACCGCTGGGGCTGAGGAGCGCGCGCCATGAAGAAGAACGTCGCCTCCCGCGTCCTCGGCCTGCTCGGCCTGGTCCTCATCCTCTCCACCGCCGTCACGCTGCTCTTCGGGCAGACCACCTTCGTCCTCGGCAAGCTGCTGCTCGGGGCCGCCGGCCTGGCCGGGAGCCTGGCCCTCTCGGAGCCGGGCGGCGTGCGCCGCTTCTTCTCCGGGCGAGCCGCCCACTTCGGCTTCTTCACCGCGCTCTCGGGGGCGCTCCTCGCGGTGGTGCTGGGCGTGGCCAACTACGCGGCGGTGAAGCGGCCCCGCACCTGGGACCTCACCCGCGACAGGGTCTTCACCCTCTCGCCCGACACCGTGAAGACCCTGCGGGCCCTGCCCCGCGAGGTGAAGGTGCTGGCCTTCTACGGCGCCGGCGACGAGGCCCAGCCGCGGGTGGCCGACCTCCTGCGCCGCTACGCCGCCGAGTCGCCCCGCCTCACCTGGCAGCTCGTCGATCCCTACCGGAGCCCGGAGCTGGTGAAGAAGCACGCCATCGTCGAGGGCGGCCCGCGGCTGGTGCTGCTCTCCGGCACCGAGGAGGCCAAGGCCAAGCAGCCCGACGAGGAGGGGCTCACCAACGCCCTGCTGCGGGTCACCCGCACTGGTACTCGCAAGATCTACTTCACCACCGGTCACGGCGAGCCCGACCCGCGCGACGCTGCCGAGCGCGGCCAGGCCCTGGCGGTGCGGGGGCTGGAGGGCGAGGGGTACGAGGTGGCGCCGCTCTCGCTCCTCGCGAGGCCCGAGGTCCCGGCCGACGCCGCCGCGGTGCTGGTGGCCGCGCCGCGAAAGGCCTTCCTGGCCCCGGAGATCGCGGCGCTGACCGCCTACGCCGACCGCGGCGGCCACCTGGGGCTCTTCCTGGAGCCGGAGGCCAGGACCGGCCTCGAGCCGCTGCTGGCCGCCTTCGGCGTCGAGCTCGACGACGACATGGTGGTGGACCCGAGCCCGGTGGCCCAGCTCTTCGGCGGCTCGCCGGTGACGCCCATCCTCCAGGCCTCGGCGGCCCACCCCATCACCCGGGAGCTGGCCCAGACGGGCCTCGCCTTCCCCACGGCCCGTTCCCTCTCGGCCCTGGCCGGCAAGCCGGTGACGCCGGTGCCCATCGCCCTCTCGGGCAAGGACGCCTGGGGCGAGACCAACATCGCCGACCTCTTCAGCAAGGGGGCCCGCTACGACCAGGGCGAGAAGGTCGGGCCGCTGCCGGTGGCCATGGTGGCCACGCGGCCGGTGAGCGGCGAGGGCGAGCGGCGCTCCTCCGAGGCGCGGCTGCTGGTGGCCGGCGACGGCGAGTTCTTCTCCAACCAGTACCTCCAGCTCCTCGGCAACTACGACTTCTTCCTGAACGGCGTCTCCTGGCTCGCCGAGCAGGAAGACCGGCTGACCATCCGCCCCCGGAGCCGCGAGGGCACCCGCCTCTTCCTCTCGGCGGCCCAGGTCTCGACCATCAAGTTCCTCACCATCGACGCGCTGCCGGTGGCGCTGCTGGGGCTGGGCCTGGCCGCCTGGCTGGTGCGCCGCTCGCGCTAGGAGCCCGGCGTGAAGGCGCGCTCCCGCACCGCGGCAGGCACCCTGGCGCTCCTCGCGGCCGCCGCGGCGGCCCTGCTCTACGCCTGGTACGGCGTGGACCGGCGCGGCGAGGAGGAGGGCAAGCGCAAGGAGGCGGAGGAGAAGGTGCTGGCCTTCGACACCGGGCAGGTGAAGGCGCTGCGGATCGAGGCCGGGGGCGCCGTCACCTCCCTCACGCGCGCCGGCGCCGGGGGCGCGGGCTGGCGCATCGAGGGGCTGGGCGAGGCGGCCGACGGCGGCGCGGTGGAGGGGCTGCTCTCGCGCCTCGCCGGGCTGCGCCGCAAGGCCGAGGTGGCGGCGCGGCCCGACGCCGCCGCCCTGGCCTCGAGCGGGCTCGCCCCGCCGCGCGGCCGCATCGAGCTCGACCTCGAGGACGGCAGGCGGCTGGCCGTGTCCCTGGGCGAGCCCAGCGGCTTCGACGGCTCGCTGCCGGTGCGGGCCGGAGAGGGCCCGGTGCTGCTGGTGGACGCCGGCGCCGAGTGGGCGCTCCTCCGGAAGACCGACGACCTGCGCGACCGGGCGCTGCTGCGCTTCGAGCCGGGCAAGGTGCAGCGGGTCCGCCTCCTGGCCGGCGGCCGGGTGGCCTGGGAGGCGGCGCGGCGGCCGGGCGTGGAGGGTGAGGCCGCGGGCTGGGACCTCACGGCGCCCCGCGCCGCACCGGCCGACGCCGGGAGGGTGGAGTCGACGCTGAGGGCCGCCTCGGCGCTGCGCGCCCTGCGCTTCGCGGACGGGGCCGGACGGGCTCGGGAGGCGGGCCTGGAGCCGCCCGCGCGGACGCTGGTGCTCCTCGGCGAGGGGGGCTCCGAGCTGGGGCGGGTGGAGCTCGGCAAGGAGGCCAACGACAGCCGGTTCGCCCGATCTTCGGCCGGCCCCCGCATCCTGGAGGTGGACCGGGGGGCGGCCGCCGCCGTCGCCCCCTCGGTGGAGGAGCTCGTCGAGCGGCCCAAGCCCCCGCCGGCCGGGCCGAAAGCCGAAGGGCAATGAGGGGTTGACCGGACCGACGCCTCCGCTTATTCTCCCCCACTCATGCGGCCCGGCTCCACGGCTGGGCCGCTCGCTTTCCAGCACAGCGACCGTTCCAGCACTGCAACTGCAGCACGGAGAGCTCCATGGCCCGCGTCACCGTCGAGGATTGCCTGCCGCTCGTCGAGAACCGCTTCGCGCTGGTTCTCCTGGCGACCAAGCGCACCCGCCAGCTCATGGCCGGGGCGCGGCCCCTGCAGCCCAACTCCAAGAACAAGCCGCCGGTGCTGGCGCTCCGCGAGGTCGCCACCGGCAAGGTGCGCTTCGACCGCTCGGTCCGCGACGCCCTGCAGGGCAAGTTCGACAAGGAGAAGGCGACGCTGCCCGCGGGCCAGACCCGCACCCTGAAGTAGGCCGGCAGCGCCTCCTCAGGCGGCGTCCGGCTCCTCGGGGTCGGGCTTGCCCGCCAGCCCCGACACCTCCACCGGCATCTGCGTGCCCGGGCGCTCGCGCATCCGCTCGAGCGCCGCCTGGGCCTCGGCCAGCACCCGCTTCCGCTCCTCATCGGGCGTGATGGTCACCTGCAACTCGGCGGCGACCTCCGGCACCAGCGCACCGATGCGCGCCAGCACCCCGCCGATGGTCTCGCGGGTCTGGCCGAAGGCGCGGCCCGAGGCCAGGGCGTCGGCCACGGCGTCGGCCGGGCTGGGGGCGGTCCACACCTCGGCGAACGGGCCGGAGAGGGCCACGCAGGCGCCGAGGTCGAGGCGGCCGGGCGGCACGCGGGGCACGATGTGGCTGACGGCGGCGGCGAGGCGCAGCCGCTCGGGGATGCGCCAGCGCTCGGCCAGCATGCCGGTGACCTCGACGTGGGTGGCCCCGAGCCTCTCCTGCTCCAGGTCGTAGAGGCGCCAGTGGTTGCCCCGGGCGTCCCGGACGATCTGCCCGTAGGCGCCGCGCAGCGCCTCGGAGAGCGCCAGGCAGCCGAAGTCCTGGAGCAGGCCGGCGAGCAGCGCCTCGTCGGCGTCGACCCCGGCCACCTCGGACAGGGCCCGCGCGGCGATGCCGGCGAAGATGGAGCGGCGCCAGAAGGCGCCGTGGTCGAAGCCGTGGGCCTCGCCCTGCCGGCGGATGGAGAGCAGCGAGAAGGTCAGGACCACGCAGAGGACGCGGTTGGCGCCGAGCAGGGTCACGGCCCGCGGCAGCGTGGTCACCTCGCCCCAGCCGAAGGCGGCGGCGTTGGAGGCGGCCACCACCCGCGCCGCCATCGCCGGGTCACGGGCGATGATCTCGGCGAGCGCCCGCAGGTCCGCCTGCTCCTGGCGGCTCGCGGCCAGCACCTCGAGGGCTGCGAGCGGGAGGCTGGGGAGGCTGCGGCAGGTGAGGATCTGGGTCTCGAGTTCCGGCGTCACGCCCAGAGGATAAGGCCAGCGGCGTCCGGCCGAAATGTCCTGGCGAAAGAATCCTCGGATCGCCGGCCGGGTCCGCGGAGCCCCCGCTCCTCCGCGCTCCCGGGCCCCCAAGCTGGCGCCTCTCCATGCCTTTTCCGGGGGCCAGCACTCCGCGCCGACGAGTGCCAGCTGCGGCCAAAAAGCCTCGTCGTCACGTACCCCTGCGAGATCGAGGCGCCCGCTTGACACCCCCGGGCCGCTGATTAGAGTACGCCCGCTCGCTGGCAGTCCCGGTGCGGGACTGCCAGACCAGATTCCTCGAACGAAGCAGGTCAGCCCGGCGCTCCGCGGCGCCGGGGTCTTTCCCAAGGAGGCAGTCCATGTCCATGAAGATCCGTCCTCTGCAGGACCGCATCATCGTCAAGCGGGTCGCGGAGGAGGAGAAGACCAAGGGCGGCATCATCATCCCCGACACGGCCAAGGAGAAGCCGATCGAGGGCAAGGTGCTGGCCGTCGGCAACGGCAAGGTGCTCGAGGACGGCAAGGTCCGCCCGCTCGACGTCAAGGCCGGCGACAAGGTCCTCTTCTCGAAGTACGCCGGCACCGAGGTGAAGCTCGACGGCGAGGAGCACCTGATCATGCGCGAGGAGGACATCCTCGGCGTCATCGAGGACAAGTAGTCCCCTCTCACCATCCGGAAGGACGACAACCACATGGCTGCCAAGGAAATCCTGTTCGACCAGCGCGCCCGCGATGCCATCCTCAAGGGCGTCAACACCCTCGCCGACGCCGTGAAGGCCACCCTCGGTCCCAAGGGCCGGAACGTGGTCATCGAGAAGAGCTTCGGCTCCCCCACCATCACCAAGGACGGCGTCACCGTCGCCAAGGAGATCGAGCTCGAGAACAAGTTCGAGAACATGGGGGCCCAGATGGTGAAGGAGGTGGCCTCCAAGACCTCCGACGTCGCCGGCGACGGCACCACCACCGCCACCGTGCTCGCCCAGGCCATCTACCGCGAGGGCTCCAAGCTCGTGGCCGCCGGCCACAACCCCATGGAGCTGAAGCGCGGCATCGAGAAGGCCGTCGAGACGGTGGTGGGCGAGCTCAAGAAGCTCTCCAAGCCGACCCAGGGCAAGAAGGACATCGCCCAGGTGGGCACCATCTCCGCCAACGGCGACGAGACCATCGGCGGCATCATCGCCGACGCCATGGACAAGGTGGGCAAGGAGGGCGTCATCACGGTCGAGGAGGCCAAGGGCCTCAACACCACCCTCGACGTCGTCGAGGGCATGCAGTTCGACCGCGGCTACCTCTCGCCCTACTTCGTCACCGACGCCGAGCGCATGGAGGCGGTCCTCGAGGACGCCTACATCCTCATCCACGAGAAGAAGATCTCCAACATGAAGGACCTGCTGCCGGTGCTGGAGCAGGTGGCGCGCGGCGGCAAGCCGCTGCTCATCGTGGCCGAGGAGGTCGAGGGCGAGGCGCTGGCCACGCTGGTGGTCAACAAGCTGCGCGGCACGCTGCACATCTGCGCCGTCAAGGCCCCGGGCTTCGGCGACCGCCGCAAGGCGATGCTCGAGGACATCGCCATCCTCACCGGCGGCAAGATGATCGCCGAGGAGCTGGGCCTGAAGCTCGAGCAGGTCACCCTCAAGGACCTGGGCCGCGCCAAGCGCATCAGCATCGACAAGGACAACACCACCATCGTCGACGGCGCCGGCAAGAAGGCCGACATCGAGGCCCGGGTGAAGGTCATCCGCGCCCAGATCGAGGAGACCACCAGCGACTACGACAAGGAGAAGCTGCAGGAGCGGCTCGCCAAGATCGTGGGCGGCGTGGCGGTCATCAACGTGGGTGCCGCCACCGAGACCGAGATGAAGGAGAAGAAGGCCCGGGTCGAGGACGCGCTCCACGCCACCCGCGCCGCGGTCGAGGAGGGCATCGTCCCCGGCGGCGGCGTCGCCTACCTGCGCTGCCTCAAGGCGCTCGACAAGCTCGACGTCACCCAGGAGGAGAAGTTCGGCCTCCAGCTCGTCAAGCGCGCCATCGAGGAGCCCCTGCGCCAGATCGTCGGCAACGGCGGCTGGGAGGGCTCGATCGTCATCGACAAGGTGAAGGAGTCGAAGGAGCAGAACTTCGGCTTCAACGCCGCCACCGGCGAGTACGAGGACCTGGTGAAGGCCGGCGTCATCGACCCGACCAAGGTCTCCCGCACCGCGCTGCAGAACGCGGCCTCGGTGGCCTCGCTGATGCTCACCACCATGGCGATGATCGCCGAGAAGCCCAAGGAGGAGAAGGCGGGCGCCGGCGCGGCCGGGATGGGCGGCATGGGCGGCATGGGCGGCATGGACATGTAGTCCAGGCCTCGAGCCTGCGATGCACGGGAAGGGCCGCCTCCGGGCGGCCCTTCGCCTTTTCGGGCGGCGCGATGGCGGGGAGCAAAAAAAACCAGGAGCCGCCGACGGCCGAGGCTACGCGCGGGGGGGCAACGTGGCTTCGCGCGGCGGTTCCTGGCAGCCTTAGAGTGCCATAACCCCGCGCCGTTTCAAGGGGCGCGAGCGTCACGGGAAGGGCCGAAATCGCTCAGCGGGAGGGGGCGCCGGGGCCGGCCCTGGAGGGCGGGTACGGGTTGGGCACCACGATCTCGAGCGCTTTCATGCGGCGGTACAGCGTGCTGCGCGAGATGCCCAGAACGCGCGACGCCCGGCTCATGTTGTGGCCGGAGCTCTCGATGGCGCGGCAGATGACGGCCCGCTCCTGCGCCGAGCCGTCCGGCGCCCAGGAGCCAGGCCCGTCCGCCGCGCCGGGGCAGGGTTCCGGGACGGCCGCCGGCGCCGGGACGGACCGGGGCCCGGCCGCTCCCGCGCCGGAGACCACGGCGGGCAGGTGTGCCACGTCGATCCGCGGGCCGTCGATGGCCACGTGGAAGGCGCGCTCGATGGCGTTCTCGAGCTCGCGTACGTTCCCCGGCCAGCCGTAGCGGCAGAGCGCCGCCGTGGCGTCGCGGGTCATGGAGAGGTGGCGGCCGTTCTGCCGGTTGAGCCGCGCCAGCACGCCCTCCGCCAGCAGGGGGACGTCCTCGGGGCGCTCTCGCAGCGCTGGCACGTCGATGCGGAAGACGTTGAGGCGGAAGTAGAGGTCGGAGCGGAAGCCGGGCGAGGGCTCGAGCTCGGGCGAGAGGAGGCGGTTGGTGGCCGCCACGATGCGCACGTCGATGTCGATGTCGCGGCTGCTCCCGACGGGCGCGATCTTCTTCTCCTGGAGCGCCCGCAGCAGCACCGCCTGCAGCTCGGGCGGCATCTCGGTGACCTCGTCGAGGAAGAGCGTCCCGCGGTCCGCCAGCTCGAACCGCCCCTTCTTGCCCTCCCGCTGCGCCCCGGTGAACGCCCCGGGCGCGTAGCCGAAGAGCTCGCTGCCGATGAGGTCCCGGGGGATGGCCGCGCAGTTGACGGCCACGAAGGGGGCCTCGCGCCTGTCGCTGGCGCGGTGGATGGCCCGGGCGAACAGCTCCTTGCCGGTGCCGGTCTCGCCGGTGAGCAGCACCGGTGCGGCGGTGCGCGCTGCGATCCGCGCCATCTCCAGGCACTTGGTGAAGCCCTCGCTGCGCCCCACCAGCTCGCCGAACGCGTCCTCGCCGCCGGGGCTGACCGTCGACGCCTCCACCTCCCAGGGCAGCTGCCCGAGCGGCCGCGGCGGCATGGGCCCCGGCGACGTCCAGAGCGGCTCCACCGCGCCCGCGCTCCCCACCCGCGCCACGCGGCTCCACAGCCAGGCGTGCTGGGTCCGGGGATCGACGACGATGCGCCCGTGCGTGCTCTCGTGCACCGGGGCCCTCAGGTAGCCGCCGACCTTGCGCTGCGCCCGCATCCCGCTGGCGCCGCCGGCGCGCGCCTTCCGGAAGTAGCGCCCCACCAGCATGATGGCGTCGTAGACGGCCGACATCATCCCGTTGATGGGCCTGTCGCCGTAGCGGCGCCGGTACTCGACGGCGAAGCCGTCGGCCTGGGCGACCTCGGGGTTCTCCAGGTGGCCGTCGGCGAAGTAGTGGCCCGCGCTCGCCTCGGGCCCCATGCGCTCCAGCTCGACCTCCGAGGTGATGGGGCTGACGATGGCGCTGCGCGATCCGGAGGCGCGGTGCTGCTGGTAGAAGGCGGGGATGCTGCTGCCGACCAGCGTGGAGAAGACCACCGGCGGCGCCCGCCCCCGGAGCGACCGCATGCCCTGGAAGAAGGCGGCGAAGTCCTCGCAGCCGAGCGGGAAGTACAGGTCGTGCAGGACGCGCCCGCCCGTCGCCTCGATGAACCGGCGCGCCTGCCTGTTCACGGATCGTGGATAGATGTAGTCCGAGCCCACCAGGACGAAGTCGCGGGAGAGGTGCGAGAGCGTCCAGGAGAGGAGCGGGTCCACCTGCTGGTTGGGGACGGCCCCGAAGTAGAAGACGCGAGGGTGCGCCTCCTCGCCCTCGTAGATGGTGGGGTAGACGAGCGTTCCCTGCGTCTCCTCCAGCACCGGGAGGATCGCCTTGCGGCAGGCCGAGGTGTAGCAGCCGATGAGGATCTCGGCCTTCTGCGCCTTGACCAGGTCGTAGGCAGCGCGCGCCGCGGTCCCCGGGTCGGAGCAGATGTCGACCACCACCGGCGCGAAGCCGCAGCCGGCGTCCTTGTTGCACCGCTCGATCGCCAGCATCGAGGCCTCCAGCAGCCCCGACTCCGGGATGGCGGTGGCGCCGCTGGACGAGAACAGGAGCCCTACCCGCGTCGTGCCGCTCACCGGGACGCTCCTGTCGCGAGGACCGAACACCTTTCCTGCATGTGAACACCATGCCGTGCCCGGCCTGCGCACGGTCCATCGATTGCCACGCTGCTGGGAAGCGATTGCCAGGGTGTTACTCGCGTTGACACCCGTCAAGCCTCCCCGCCCGGGGGGCGATACAGAACTGTGTCAGTCACGTGGCGGCCCGCTCCGTCCGGGCGGGCCCGCTGCTGCGCAGCACCTCCGGCCGGGCGCGCCGGGTCCGCTCCGGTCCACGCCCCACGAGAGCACCTCCGGCGGCGAGCCGCGCGGAAGATCGCTCCAGGCAGGCGTTTCCGCTGACCCCCGGATGGCGTGCGCCCCGGGCCGTCGCGCCGACATTCACCTGTCGTCAACTTGCCTCCGGGCGTCGGCCTTCACCTTGCACTGGGCCCGGTGGTCGCTTCCGCTGCGTGTGCTCGGTCTGCAGGCACACGCCTCGGACCGGGCCTACGCGCCGAACGAGGCAACCCAAGCAAGGAGACGAACCATGGCAAGGATGAATCGCCGTCGCTTTCTGATCACCGGAGGCAAGCTGGCCGCGGCAGGTGCCCTCACCTACTCGGGCCTCTCCCCGCGGATCGGCCGCGCCGCCGACACGGTGAAGGTCGGCATCCTGCACTCGCTCTCCGGGACCATCGCCATCGCCGAGGCGGCCATCGTCGACGCCGAGAGGCTGGCCATCGACGAGATCAACGCCCAGGGCGGCGTGCTGGGCCGGCGCATCGAGCCCATCATCGAGGACGGCGCCAGCGACTGGCCCACCTTCGCCGAGAAGGCGCGCAAGCTCCTGGTCCGCGACAAGGTGGCGGTGGTGTTCGGCTGCTACACATCTGCTTCACGCAAGTCGGTGCTGCCGGTCTTCGAGCAGAACAAGGGGCTGCTCTACTACCCCACCTACTACGAGGGGCAGGAGATCTCGAAGAACTGCATCTACACGGCGCAGGAGGCGACCCAGTCGGTGATCGCCGCCATCGAGTGGCTCGCCGCCAACAAGGGCAAGAGCTTCTTCCTGGTGGGCTCCGACTACATCTACCCGCGCACCTGCAACAAGATCGCGAAGCCGACGATCGCCCGGGTGGGCGGCAGGACCCTGGGCGAGGAGTACGCGCCGCTCGGACACACCGAGTTCTCCTCGATCATCAACAAGATCAAGGCCGCCAAGCCCGACTGCATCTACAGCACCGTCGTCGGCGGCAGCAACGTCGCCTTCTACAAGCAGCTCAACGCCGCCGGGCTCTCCGGGGCCAAGCAGACCTTGCTCTCCACCGTGGTCTCCGAGAACGAGATCGACGGCATCGGGCGCGACAACGCCGTCGGCTACTACGCCTGCATGGGCTACTTCCAGAGCCAGAAGAGCGCCACCAACGACCGGTTCGTGAAGGCCATCAAGGCCAAGTACGGGCAGGAGCGCGTGGTCGGCGACCCGATGGAGTGCGGCTACACCGGCGTGCACTTCTGGCGCCTGGCCGCCGAGAAGGCCAAGAGCTTCGCGGTGGAGAAGGTGGTTGCCGCCTCCTCCAACCTCGAGCTGGACGCGCCCGAGGGGAAGATCAAGCTCCACGCCTCCAACCACCACACCTGGAAGCACGCCCGCATCGGCGTGGCGCGGGCCGACGGCCAGTTCGACATCGTCCACGAGTCGCCGCTCATCGAGCCCAATCCCTACCCGAAGCTCTAGGCGAGAGGGGAGCGGGAAGGCGAGCCGCGCCGGGCGACCGGCGCCGGCCCGCACCCGCCCCGCCGGACCGCGAGGACTCCAGGGATGAACGTCGAAATCGCCGCCATGCAGGTGTTCTCCGGGATCAGCCTGTTCACCATCCTGGTGCTGATGGCGCTCGGCCTCTCCATCGTCTTCGGGCTGATGGGGGTCATCAACATGGCGCACGGGGAGGTGATGGCGCTCGGTGCCTACGTCACCTACTACACGGCGCGCTTCTTCGGCGCCTACCTCCCCTCGCTGATGGGCGCGTACGTGTTCTTCGGGATCGCGCTGGCGTTCCTGGTGACCTTCGCGTTCGGGTACCTGCTGGAGCGGAGCTTCATCCGCTTCCTCTACGCGCGGCCCCTCGACACCCTGCTGGCCACCTGGGGCCTCAGCCTGGTGCTGCAGCAGGCCTACCGCTCCGGCTTCGGCGCCCAGGAGGTCAGCGTCCCCATGACCTCCTGGCTCACCGGGGCCTGGGAGCCGATCGCCGGGATCCAGCTCCCGCTCAACCGCCTCTTCATCATCTGGCTGACCCTGCTGGTCTCCGGGGGCGTCTACCTGATCCTCTACCGCACCCGCTGGGGGCTGCGGATCCGGGCGGTCACCCAGAACCGCGCCATGAGCGGCGCCGTCGGGATCGACACCGGGCGCGTCGACGCCATGAGCTTCGCCCTCGGCTGCGGGCTCGCCGGGATCGCCGGCAGCGCCTTCACCATGATCGGCTCGACCAATCCGCTGACGGGCCAGCTCTACATCGTCGACGCCTTCATCGTCGTCGTCTTCGGCGGCGTGCAGAGCCTGCTGGGGACCTTCGCCTCCGGGTTCGTCATCGCCTCGTCCCAGTCGTTCCTGGAGTTCCTGCTCTCGGGCTCGATGGCCAAGGTCTCGATCCTCCTGGCGGTGATCACCGTGCTCTACTTCCGGCCCACCGGCCTCTTCACCTCCAAGGTGCGCCAGTGATGCCTCGCCTCCTCGCCAGGAACGCCGAGGCGGTCGGGTACGTGGTGCTGGCGGTGATCCTGCTGGTCGCCTTTCCCCTCGGCCTGGATCCGTTCCGCCTCAACCTGGTGAGCAAGTACCTGGCCTTCGCCTTCGTGGCGGTGGGCGTGGTCCTCTCCTGGGGCTACGGCGGGATCCTGAGCCTGGGCCAGGGGATCTTCTTCGGGCTGGGCGGCTACTTCATGGCCATGTTCCTCAAGCTCGAGGCCTCGGCGCCCGAGCTCCCGGACTTCATGGTCTGGAGCAGCACCGAGGTGCTGCCATGGTGGTGGGAGCCCTACCACCACCTCTGGTTCACGCTGCTCTCGGTCGTGCTGGTGCCCTGCGCCGTGGCCTTCCCGCTGGCCTACGCGCCCTTCAAGAAGAGGCTCGGCGGGGTCTACTTCGCCATCGTCACCCTGGCGCTCGCCCTGACGGCGATGGTGATGCTCGTCGGCCAGCAGGGGTACACCGGCGGCGCCAACGGCATCACCGACTTCCGCAGCCTGCTCGGCTGGGACATCACCACCGACAGGGCCAAGCTCTTCCTCTACCTGGGCGAGGTGGTGCTGCTCTTCGCCGTCATGGGAGCGGCCACCTTCGTCCTCCGCAGCCGCCTCGGGAAGATCCTGGTCGCCATCCGCGACAGCGAGGACCGGGTCCGCTTCTCCGGGTACGACACCGCGCTCTTCAAGGCGTTCGCCTTCACCACCGGCGCCGTGTTCGCCTCGCTCGGCGGCGCGCTCTACTCGGTGCAGGTCGGGCTCATCACCCCGACGCTGGTGGGCGTGGTGGCCTCGGTGGAGATGGTCATCTACGCCGCCGTGGGCGGCCGGACCTCGGTGGTCGGGGCGGTCTACGGCGCGCTGCTCGTCGGCTTCGCCCGCTCGGTCATCTCCGAGAACCTGGCGACGCTGTGGCTGTTCTTCGTGGGCGGACTCTTCATGTTCGTGGTCCTGGTGATGCCCAACGGCCTGGCGGGGCTCCCGGCCCAGCTCGCCTCCCGGCGCAGGCGGGCCGAGGCCCCCACCCGGCTCCCGGTGGACGCATGAGCGCCATCCTGGCCGTGGAGAAGCTCAGCGTCTCCTTCGACGGTTTCCGCGCCGTCGACGAGCTCGACTTCTCCGTCGAGCAGAACGAGCTCCGCGTCGTCATCGGACCCAACGGAGCCGGCAAGACCACCCTGCTCGACATGATCTGCGGGAAGACGCGCCCGCTGGCGGGGAGCATCCGCTTCAAGGGGCGCGACCTCACCTCCCTGAGCGAGCACGAGATCGTGCGGGCCGGGGTGGGGCGCAAGTTCCAGACGCCCTCCACCTACGAGCACCTGTCGGTCTTCGAGAACCTGGAGATCTCCTACCCGCGCCACCGGGGCGTGCTCGGGTCGCTCTTCTTCCGCCGCGGGCCCGAGGTCACCGAGCGCATCCGGGAGGTGGCTGGGGAGGTGTTCCTCTCCGAGCAGCTGGAGGTGACCGCCGGCACGCTGAGTCACGGCCAGCGGCAGTGGCTGGAGATCGGCATGCTGCTCATGCAGGACCCGGAGCTGCTCCTCCTCGACGAGCCGGTGGCGGGCATGACCTCGCGCGAGCGCCAGCGCACCGGCGAGCTGCTGCTGCGCATCTCGCGAAACCGCTCGGTGGTGGTCATCGAGCACGACATGGACTTCGTGAAGTCCATCGCCAGCAAGGTGACCGTGCTGCACCAGGGGAAGCTGCTCAGCGAGGGACCGCTGGAGCAGGTGCAGTGCGACGAGCGGGTCATCGAGGTCTACCTGGGGCACTGATCGACGCCATGCTCACCGTCCAGGATCTCCACGTCTCCTATCGCCAGAGCCCGGCCATCCGCGGCGTCTCCTTCCAGGTGCGCCGCGGCGAGACCGTGGCGGTCATGGGGCGCAACGGGATGGGCAAGACCACCCTGCTCAAGGCGCTCATCGGCCTGCTCCCGGCGCACGCCGGCTCGGTGGCGCTCGAGGGCGACGACCTGACCCACGCGCCCAGCCACCAGCGGGTGCGGCGCGGGATGGGCTACGTCCCCCAGGGCCGGATGATCTTCCCCTACCTGACGGTGGAGGAGAACCTCCGCACCGGGCTGGAGGCCAGCGGGCAGGAGGAGATCCCCGAGGACGTCTACGGCTACTTCCCCGAGCTGCGGACGATGGGCAAGCGGCGAGGCGGCAACCTCTCCGGGGGACAGCAGCAGCAGCTGGCCCTGGCGCGGGCGCTCGTCGCCCGGCCCAAGGTGCTCCTCCTCGACGAGCCCACCGAGGGGATCCAGCCCTCGGTCATCAAGGAGATCGCCGCCACCTTGAACCGGCTCAAGGCCGATCGCGGCCTGACCATCCTGTTGTCCGAGCAGGTCCTGAGCTTCGCGATGGAGCTCGCGGACCGTTTCCTGATCATCGAGAGAGGAGAGTTCGTGCACGAGGAGGACCGGCAGCACGTCGACCGCGAGCGGGTCCACGCGTACCTCGCGGTGTGACCGTTTCCCGAACCAGAAGGAGGCCTTATGAGGCATGGCGACATCGGCAGCAGCAACGATTGCGTCGGAGTGGCGGTCGTCAACTACAAGATGCCGCGGCTGCACACCCGGCAAGAGGTGCTCGAGAACGCGCGCAGGATCGCGGACATGGTGGTGGGCATGAAGTCCGGGCTCCCGGGGATGGATCTGGTGGTGTTCCCCGAGTACAGCACCCACGGCATCATGTACGACTCGTCGGAGATGTACGCGACGGCCTCGGCGGTGCCCGGCGAGGAGACCGAGATCTTCGCCCAGGCCTGCCGCAAGGCCAAGGTGTGGGGCGTGTTCTCGCTCACCGGCGAGCGCCACGAGGAGCACCCCAAGAAGGCGCCCTACAACACCCTCATCCTGATGAACGACAAGGGCGACATCGTCCAGAAGTACCGGAAGATCATGCCCTGGGTCCCCATCGAGGGCTGGTATCCCGGCAACTGCACCTACGTCTCCGACGGCCCCAAGGGCCTCAAGGTGAGCCTCATCATCTGCGATGACGGCAACTACCCGGAGATCTGGCGCGACTGCGCCATGCGAGGCGCCGAGCTCATCGTCCGCTGCCAGGGGTACATGTATCCCGCCAAGGACCAGCAGGTGCTGGTGGCCAAGGCCATGGCCTGGATGAACAACGTCTACGTGGCCGTGGCCAACGCGTCCGGGTTCGACGGCGTCTACTCCTACTTCGGCCACTCGGCCATCGTGGGCTTCGACGGGCGCACCCTGGGCGAGTGCGGAGAGGAGGACATGGGCATCCAGTATGCCGAGCTCTCCAAGTCGCTGGTCCGCGACGCCCGCAAGAACCAGCAGTCCAACAACCACCTCTTCAAGCTGCTCCACCGCGGCTACACCGGCAAGATCAACTCCGGCGAGGGCGCGAGCGGCGAGGCGGCCTGCCCGTACGACTTCTACCGGAAGTGGATCACCGATCCGGAGGGCACGCGCAAGATGGTCGAGGGGCTGACCCGCGCCACGGTGGGCACCGAGGAGTGTCCCATCGAGGGGATCCCCAGCGGCGGGCCCAAGCACCGCTAGCCTCCGCGCCGCACCGCCCCCGGCGGCGGCGGCCAGGGCCTCGGCGGGGCCATCCGGCGCCTGGCGCCGGATGGGAGGCCCCATTCTCAACGCGCGGCCGGGCCTCGGGAGGGGGCCCGGCCGGGAGCCCTCGACATGGAGCTGGTCATCGAGCAGTACCTGATCCGGCGACAGCCCTACTACCGGCCCATCGCCGGCGAGGTGGAGCTGTACCAGGCCGCCTACGCGGTGCGGATGCCCCTGATGCTCAAGGGGCCGACGGGCTGCGGCAAGACCCGGTTCGTCGAGTACATGGCCTGGAAGCTGGGGCGGCCGCTCATCACCCTGGCCTGCAACGAGGACATGACCGGCTCGGACCTGGTGGGCAGGTACCTGCTCGACGTCAACGGGACGCGCTGGCAGGACGGCCCGCTCACCCTGGCGGCGCGCTACGGGGCCATCTGCTACCTCGACGAGATCGTCGAGGCGCGCCAGGACACCACCGTCGTCATCCACCCGCTCACCGACGCGCGCCGCGTCCTGCCCCTCGAGAAGCGGGCCGAGCTGGTGCACGCCCACGCCGACTTCCAGCTGGTCATCTCCTACAACCCCGGCTACCAGAGCGCGCTCAAGGACCTGAAGCAGTCCACCAAGCAGCGCTTCGGCGCCATCGACTTCGACTACCCGGAGGCCGCCATCGAGGCCGAGGTCGTCATGCACGAGGGCTCGGTCTCGAGGGAGGTGGCGCAGAAGCTGGTGGGCATCGCCACCGGCTCGCGGCGGCTCAAGGGCCACGGGCTCGACGAGGGCATCTCCACCCGCATGCTGATCTACGCCGGCTCGCTCATCGGCCAGGGGGTGGACCCGGGCGCGGCCTGCCGGCTCGCCCTGGTGCGACCGCTCACCGACGATCCCGACCTCCGCGAGGCGCTGGACGGGGTGGTGCGCGCCTTCTTCTGACCTCTCGGGCCGGCAGTGAGCCTCGACCTCGAACGGCACGCGGCAGCCCTGGCCTGGCTGGGCCCGGAGGCCCTCGAGCTGGTGCGCGCCTCCTGGCCGCAGGCCTGCCAGGCCTTCGGGGCCGCGGGCCTCGAGGCCTACCTGGCGGGCCTCCGGGCCGCCGCTCCGCCGGGCACCCCCTTCGGCCCGCTGGCCGCCTACGTGCGAGCGGCTCCGGACATCGCCGAGGCAGTGGGGCCTCGGGCGGTGGAGCGGCTCGCCGCCCTGGTGTCCGCGCTCGGCGGGCAGCTGCCTCCGGAGCGGCTGGAGCGCGTGCTCTCGGCCAGCGCGGTGGCGGCGCGCCGCCTCGGGGACCCGCAGCGCTTCGCCGCCTACCTGGAGCTGCTCCGCGAGTGCGCCGCGCTCGACCCCACCGTCCTGGCGATGGTCCTCGACCGCCTCGACTTCCTGCTCTCCCGCCTGACGGTGACGGGGCTGAGGCGCTGGGTGATCCGGGGCCTGCGGGCGAACCCGCACGACCTGGAGCGGCGCCACGCCTACTTCGGGCTCAAGAGCCAGGAGGCCGCCGAGGCGCTGGCGGCCGAGGGCGAGGGAACGCTCTTCGTGCTGGTGCAGCGCCAGCTGGAGCTCCTGCTCCGCGCCCTCTCCCGGCAGCCGCCGCGCCTGCGCGCCGCGCTGGGGAGCCACCCGCTCGACGGCGATCCCCGCCCGTCGCTGGAGGCGACGCTGCTGCGGCTCCCGGACGCCTTCCCGGCGGTGGGGCGGGTGCCGGGGAGCGACATGTACCGCGCCGCCGTGGCCCACGCCCTCGCCCACCTGCGCTTCTCGCCGGCCCGCCAGCCGGTGGGCCGGCTCCGGCCCATGGCCATCGCGGTGGCCTCGCTCGTCGAGGACGCGCGCGTCGAGCAGCTCCTGCTCCAGGAGTACCCGGGGCTGCGGCGGCTCTGGGGGCCGTTCCACACCGCCGTCCCCGACGGCGACCGGACCTTCGACGCGCTGACGCGCCGGCTGGCGCGTGCCCTCCTCGACCCGGGCTACCAGGACGGCAACTACTGGGTCAACAAGGGGCGGACCCTGTTCGCCCGGCAGGCCAGCCTCGGCGACTACGGGGCCTTCCGCCAGATCGCCTCGGTCCTGGCCAACGACCTGGGCCAGATGCGGGTGCGCTTCAACGAGCGCACCCACGTCGTCGAGCCGGCTTACCGCGACGACAACCGCTACCTCTGGGCCTTCCCCGATCCCTCGGCCGAGGAGGAACCGGCAGAGGGAGACCTCACCGAGGCGATCCACCCGGAGCTGGACCCGGGCGGATCGCCGCTGGAGCGGCAGGTCGGGGTGCCGCCTGCCGAGGAGGAGGAGCGCGGCAGCGAGGCGGCGCTGCTGGCCGTGGCCCCGGTGACGGAGTCGATCGCACCTCCGGTGAAGTACCCGGAGTGGGACTACCTGATCTCGGCCGAGCGGCCGGCCTGGTGCACCGTCATCGAGAAGCGGGCACCGTGCGCCCCGGAGGCGGTGGTCGACGGCATCCTGCAGCGCCACCGGGTCCTGGTCGGGCAGATCCGCTCCCTGGTGCGCGGCGTCCAGGTGAACAAGCCGCTCCGCCTGAGGCGGCAGCAGGAAGGGGACCTCCTCGACCTCGACGCCGCCGTCAGCGCCATCGTCAGCCTGCGCACCGCCCAGGCCCCGGACCCGCGGGTCCACGTCAAGGTCGGCCGGCGCAGCCGGGACCTGGCCGTGCTGGTGCTGCTCGACGTGTCGGAGTCCACCAACGACCGGGTCGGTGGAACCTTCCAGTCGGTCCTCGACCTGTCGCGCGAGGCCACGGCCCTCCTGGCCGACGCCATGAACCAGATCGGCGACGCCTTCGCCATCCACGCCTTCGCCTCCAACGGCCGGCACGAGGTGGAGTACTACAGGCTCAAGGACTTCGATCGGCCCTACGACAGCGCCGCCCGCCAGCACCTGGCCGGGATCGGCGGCCAGCTCTCGACGCGCATCGGGCCCGCCCTGCGCCACGCCGGCCAGCTCCTCCGGCACCGCCGCTCGGCACGCAAGCTGGTGCTGCTGCTCACCGACGGGGAGCCGTCGGACGTCGACGTCCAGGATCCGCACTACCTGCGCGCCGACGCCAAGAAGGCGGTCGAGGCCAACGCCCGGGACGGCATCCACACCTTCTGCATGTCGTTGGACCGCCGGGCCGACGACTACGTCGAGCGGATCTTCGGTCCCCGCAACTACATGGTGGTGGACCACATCAGCCGGCTGCCCGAGCAGCTCCCCAAGCTGTACGTCCGGGTCACGCACGGCTGGAGCTGAACCCGGCGCGGCGGCCGGGCCGCGGACCCGGCCCGCCCCTAACCCGCGCCCGGGAAGAGCGCCGCCGCCAGCGCTCCGAGCCACCGCACGCTCTCGCCGGGCCAGAGGATGGCGGGCGCGCAGACGAGCACCCCGGCTCCGATGGCCCAGGCGCGCGGGTGGCGCAGGGCGATGCGGGTCGAGGCGAAGGTGTAGATGCCGAACACCAGCAGCGTCTCGGCGGTGGCGGCCAGCAGCGCCGCGGCGCCCGGGTAGCCGGCCAGGCGCAGCGAGGCGGCGATGGCGGCGAGGCCGGCGGCGTTGAGCAGATCGCGCCCGGTGCCCGGCCACCAGGCCCGGTGCTCCTCGCGGCGCAGGCGCGACCCCAGCTCCTGGAACCACACCAGGAGCGCCATGGCTGCGAGGTGGGCGGCCCCGGCTGCGGTGCGGCCGAGACCGCTCTGCTGCTCGAGCGACCACATGCGCTGGCGATGGTAGCCGTCGGCACCGGTCGGGCGCCAGGGCGCTCAGCGGTAGGCGGCGATCCCGGTGACCTCCTGGCCGATGATCAGCAGGTGCATGTCGTGGGTGCCCTCGTAGGTGTAGACCGACTCGAGGTTCGCCATGTGGCGCATGATCGGGTACTCGTCCACGATGCCGTTGGCGCCCAGCACGGTGCGCGCCTTGCTGGCGATGTCGCGGGCCACGTTGACGTTGTTCATCTTGGCCATCGAGACCCGGGCCGGCGTGGCCTTGCCCTGGTCCTTGAGCCGGCCCAGCTGCAGCGCCAGGAGCTGGCCCTTGGTGAGCTCGGTGACCATGTAGGCCAGCTTCTCCTGCTGCAGCTGGTAGGAGGCGATGGGCTTGTCGAACTGGACGCGCTCCATCGCGTAGTCGAGGGCGCACTGGTAGCAGGCCTCGGCGGCGCCCAGCACGCCCCAGGCGATGCCGAAGCGGGCCTGGGTGAGGCAGCCGAGCGGCCCCTTGATGCCCTTCACGCCCGGGAGCAGGCTCTTCTCCTCGTCGACGATGACGTCCTCGAGGATGAGCTCCGAGGTCACCGAGGCGCGCAGCGACCACTTGCCCTTCATCTCCGGGGCGCTGAAGCCCGGGGTCCCCTTCTCCACCAGGAAGCCGCGGATGCCCTCGTCGGTCTTGGCCCAGACCACCGCCACGTCGGCCATGGAGCCGTTGGTGATCCACATCTTGGCGCCGTTGATGCGCCACTTGCCGCCCGGCTCCTTCACCGCCCGGGTGCGCATGCCGGCCGGGTTGGAGCCGAAGTCGGGCTCGGTGAGGCCGAAGCAGCCGATGGCCTCGCCGCGCGCCAGCCGGGGCAGCCAGTGCTCCTTCTGCGCCTCGCTGCCGTAGGCGTAGATCGGGTACATCACCAGCGATCCCTGCACCGAGGCGAAGCTGCGCACGCCCGAGTCGCCGCGCTCCAGCTCGTACATCAGCAGCCCGTAGGCCACCCCGGAGAGGCCGGCGCAGCCGTACTTCTGCGGCAGCGTCGGCCCGTAGAAGCCGAGCTCGCCCATGGAGCGGATCAGCTCCCGGGGAAAGGTCTGGGCCTGGGCGTGGTGCTCGATGACCGGCAGCACCTTCTCGTTCACGAACTGCCGGGCCTGGGCCTGCACCATGCGCTCCTCCTCGGTGAGGAGCTCCTGGAACAGCATGTAGTCGGTCATCCCCTGGGTCGCCATGGTCGTTCTCCCTTGTCAGGCGTAGGTCATCGCCGAGCGGACGTTGCCCACCAGGTTGAGGAGGCGTGGGCCGATCTCCTGCTCCAGCTTCTCGCGCCCCATCTGGAAGGCCGCGCCGCTGCAGCTGAAGACGGTGGGGGGCGAGCCGTCGGCCGGGACCAGCGGTGCCGCCACCGCGTGGATCTCCTGGCGCCAGTCCCCCAGCGAGAAGCAGAGGCCGTGCTCGGCGTGGTCCCGGAGCGCCCGCTCGATCCCCTTCTTCACCTGGGGCCACTCGCGCCCCTCGGCCTTGCGGATCTCGTCGAGGAGCGCCCGGCGCTCGGCCTCGGGCAGCCCGGCCAGGTAGGCGCGGCCCATGGAGGTGACCGGCAGCGGGATCCGGGAGCCGGCCTCGAGCTGCACCGTGAAGGTGGCGGCGCTGCGGTAGGTGTCGATGTAGATCATGCTGAGCCGGTCGCGCACGCCCAGGTTCACCGAGGCGCCGGTGTGCTCGGCCAGGGCCTGCATCAGCGGGCGCGCCACCCGGCGCACGTCCATCTGCGCCACCAGCGAGTAGCCGAGCGACAGCACCCCGTTGCCGAGCGCGTAGCCGCCGGCCCCGGCCGACCGCAGGTAGCCGAGCTCGCAGAGGGTGTGGGTCAGGCGCGAGATGGTGGGCTTGGGGAGGCCGGTGCGCCGCGCCAGCTCCTGGTTGCCCAGCGTGCGGTCGCCGGCGCCGAAGCAGCGCAGCACCTCGAGCCCGCGGGCCAGCGCGGTGACGAACTGCGGCCCGCGACGGGGGGACGCGGACCTGCTCGGCTGCTCCAGGGCCAGGGGCACGGCGTCACGGTCTCAGAAACCGAGTTCCGCTGTCAACCCTCCAATGCCACCATTACGGAATCTAGTTCCATCCTGCAAAATTCCGCTCCCGGTGCGGATCTTCTTCCGCCCCCCGCGAAGGGGCCGGCTCCGGGCCCGGAGTCGAAGGGCGAACGGAACCGGCCCGGTCGCCGTCCCTAGGCGGGCGCGATTCCGCCGATGCAGGTGTACTTGACGACCAGGAAGTCCTCGATTCCGTACTTCGAGCCCTCGCGGCCGACGCCGGACTCCTTCACGCCGCCGAAGGGGGCCACCTCGGTGGAGATGAGGCCGGTGTTGACGCCGACGATGCCGTACTCCAGCCCCTCGGAGACCCGCCAGGTGCGGGCCAGGTCGCGGGTGTAGAAGTAGGCGGCCAGGCCGAACTCGGTGTCGTTGGCCATCTTCAGCGCCTCGGCCTCGGTCTGGAACTTGAAGAGCGGCGCCACCGGGCCGAAGGTCTCCTCCCGCGCCATCGCCATGCCCGGCTGGGCTTCGGTGATCACCGTGGGCTGGAAGAAGGTGCCGCCCAGCGCGTGGCGCTTGCCGCCGGTCACCACCCGGGCGCCCTTGGCCAGCGCGTCGGCGATGTGCTCCTCCACCTTCTGCACCGCCGCCATGTCGATGAGCGGCCCCTGCTGCACGTCGCCCTTGAGGCCGTCGCCCACCTTGAGCTGGCTCACGGCGGTGGCCAGCTTGTCGGCGAAGGCCGCATACACCCCGGCCTGCACCAGGAAGCGGTTGGTGCAGACGCAGGTCTGGCCGGTGTTGCGGTACTTGGAGGCGATGGCGCCTACCACGGCGGCGTCGAGGTCGGCGTCGTCGAAGACGATGAAGGGGGCGTTGCCGCCCAGCTCCATCGACACCTTCTTCACCGTCGAGGCGCACTGGGCCATGAGCTGCTTGCCGATCTCGGTGGAGCCGGTGAAGGTGAGCTTGCGCACCGTGGGGTTGGTGGAGAGCTCCTTGCCGATGGCGCCGGCCGAGCCGGTGACCACGTTGAAGATGCCGCGGGGGATGCCGGCCCGCTCGCCCAGCTCGGCCATGGCCAGGGCCGAGTAGGGCGTGGCGCTGGCCGGCTTGAGCACCACCGGGCAGCCGGCCGCCAGGGCCGGCCCGGCCTTGCGGGTGATCATGGCCGAGGGGAAGTTCCACGGGGTGATGGCGGCCACCACGCCCACCGGCTCCTTCAGCACCACGATGCGCTTGTCGGCGGTGTAGCCAGGGATGGTGTCGCCGTAGACCCGCTTCCCCTCCTCGGCGAACCACTCGATGAAGGAGGCGGCGTAGGCGATCTCGCCGCGCGACTCGGAGAGGGGCTTCCCCTGCTCGGCGGTCATGAGGACGGCCAGGTCCTCCTGGTTGGCCATCATCAGCTCGAACCACTTGCGCAGCACCGCGGCCCGCTCCTTGCCGGTGCGGGCGCGCCAGGCCGGCCAGGCGGCTGCCGCGGCCTGGATGGCCCGCCGGGTCTCGGCGGCGCCCATCCTGGGCACGGTGCCGAGCTGGGCCCCGGTGGCCGGGTTGGTGACGGCGATGGTCTGGCCGTCGTCGGCGTCCACCCAGGCGCCGTCGACGTAGCACTTCTGGCGGAGCAGGGTCGGGTCCTTCAGGGGAACGGTGGCTTCCATTTTCGCCTCGGCGCGCCTGGCGCGCGGTTGGTGCCTCGGAACCCCAGGCAGGCCTCTCGCACCCTGGGGTCCGCCTCCAGCTTCGGGCCGGTGCCCTCCCGGACGAGCCGGCCGTCCTCGATGCCGCAACAGTAGTCTGCCACCTTCATGGCCTGGGCGACGTTCTGCTCCAGCGAGTCCCGTGCCAGACCGGCGGCGACCTCCGGCGCCCTGCGAAAACCCCTTCCTTCCGCGCCCCCGCGGCCGCCCGCCTCCCCCGGAGCGGTGGGCCGGCTCCCGTTCCAGGCACGCCGGCCATGCAACCCTGCATGGACGGGGGCCCGGGCCGTCACTCCAGCCCGTACTTCTTGAGCTTGCGGGCCACCGTGGACTGGTCCACGCCCAGCGCCACCGCCATGCGCGACTGGCTCTGGTAGCGCTCGCGGGCCCGCTCCAGCACCGCCTTCTCCGCTCCCTCGACCACTTGCGCCAGCGTCGCGCCCTCGGGCCAGGGCAGCGAGGCCGTCCGGGTCTCCTGGGCGCGGCGGGCGATGTCGGCCGGCAGGTCGGCGAGGTCGATGACGGGGGCGTCGGTCATCACCACCAGCCGCTCGCACAGGTTCATGAGCTCCCGCATGTTGCCGGGCCAGTGCCAGGCGAGGAGCGCCTCCTGGGCGGCGTGGGAGAAGCGCCGGGCCACCCCCAGCTTGCCGCCGAAGAGCTCCACGTAGTGGCGCAGCGCCGGGAGGATGCAGTCGCGCCGCTCCCGCAGCGGCGGCACGTGGAGCGGGATGACGTTGAGCCGGTAGAAGAGGTCCAGGCGGAAGCCGCCGGCCTCCACCATGGCCTGCAGGTCGCGGTGGGTGGCGGCCAGGATGCGCACGTCCAGCTCCCGGGCGCTGGTGCCGCCCACCCGGGTGACGCGGCCGTCCTCGAGGAAGCGCAGCAGCTTCACCTGCGAGGAGAGCGGCAGCTCGGCGACCTCGTCGAGGAAGAGGATGCCGCCGTCGGCGAGCTCGAAGTAGCCGGCCTTGCCGCCCTGCTGGGCGCCGGTGAAGGCCCCCTTCTCGTAGCCGAAGAGCTCGGCCTCGATGAGCGACTCGGGGATGGCGCCGCAGTTGATCTTGACGAGCGGCTTCTGGGCACGGCTGGAGTTCTTGTGGATGAGGTCGGCGAAGAGCCCCTTCCCCACCCCCGACTCGCCCAGCAGCAGCACCGTGGAGTCCACCGCGCTCACCTTGATCGCCTGCCGCAGCACCTTCTGCATGCAGGGGCTCTTGGCGATGAAGCGGCGCTGCTCGCTCTCCAGGAGCTGCATCTCCAGCATCTGGTTGCGGTACCGCTCCTGCAGCGCCTCCTGCTCCTCGAGCTGGCGGTTGAGGGCGTCCACCTCGGTGATGTCCTTTTCGCTCACCACCACGCGGATCAGCGCCCCTGCCTCGTCGAAGACCGGCACGCCGGTGAGCACCAGCTTCCGCCCCTGACGCGTCTGCAGCAGGTTCACCTTGCCGCGCGTGCGGATGACCTCCAGCGTGGCCGACTTGTCGATGAACCCCTCGGCCACCAGCTCCCGCATGTTGCGCCCCACCACCTCGGCGGCCTGGATGGCGTTGAGCCGCTCCGACGCCGGGTTGATGCGCAGCACCTTGGCGTCGCCGTCGCAGATCCAGAGCCCGTCGCTGGAGGAGTTGATGATCGCCTCCTGCTCGCGCGCCAGCTCCTCGTAGGCGCGAACCTTCTGGCGCAGCTCCTCGAGCGGCAAGTCCTGCGGCTCCGGCGACGGCATCCGGGGATTATGCGGTGCTGCATCGACAAGGCATAGCGGCATACCCGTCCGGTGGTCGCAGGGACTCGCGCCGCGCCGCGTCGTCGCCCTCCAGCGCCTGCCCCGGGACGGGCCGGGGCCTCCCGGCCTCGCCCGGGCGCTGGGCGCACCCGCCTGGTATGGGCCCCCCGCCGAGCGGGTATGGTGTGGGGCATGAACCGTTCCGGGCCGCTGGTCCACGTCCGCGTCCTCGACCTCTCGCGCGTGCTGGCTGGCCCCTGGGCCAGCCAGGTGCTGGCCGACCTCGGCGCCGAGGTGGTGAAGGTGGAGCGGCCCGGCGCGGGCGACGACACCCGCGGCTGGGGGCCGCCCTTCCTCCGCGACGCCGGCGGCCAGGTCACCTCCGAGTCGGCCTACTTCGCCTCGGCCAACCGCTCGAAGCGCTCGGTCACCATCGACCTCGCCCACCCCGAGGGGCAGGAGCTGGTGCGGCGGCTGGCGCGCCAGTCGGACATCCTGCTGGAGAACTACAAGGTGGGCGGGCTGGAGCGCTACGGCCTCTCCTACACCAGGCTGCGGGAGGTGAACCCGCGGCTGGTCTACTGCTCCATCACCGGCTTCGGCCAGACCGGGCCGTACCGCCACCGGGCCGGCTACGACTTCCTGCTCCAGGGCATGGGCGGCCTGATGAGCATCACCGGCGAGGCCGGCGGCCAGCCCATGAAGGTGGGCGTGGCCATCGTCGACCTGCTCACCGGCATGTACGCCGCCACCGCGGTGCTGGCGGCGCTGGCCCACCGGGAGCGCACCGGCGAGGGGCAGCACGTGGACCTGGCGCTGCTCGACGTGCAGGTGGCCATGCTCGCCAACCAGGCGCAGAGCTACCTCGCCACCGGCGTGCCGCCGCTGCGGCTCGGCAACGCCCACCCCAGCATCGTGCCCTACCAGGCCTTCGCCACCGCCGACGGGCACATCGTGGTGGCGGTGGGCAACGACGGGCAGTTCGCCCGGCTCTGCGAGGTGGCGGGGCGCCCCGACCTGGCGGCCGATCCGCGCTTCGCGCAGAACGCCGGGCGCGTGGCCCACCGCGCGCTGCTGGTGCCCGAGCTCGAGGCGGCGCTGCGCGGCCGCACCAGCGCCACCTGGATCGCCCGGCTCGAGGAGGCGGGCGTGCCCTGCGGCCCCATCAACGACCTCGGCCAGGTGTTCGCCGATCCGCAGGTGGCCCACCGGCGCATGCGGCGCGAGGTGGAGCACCCGCTGGCCGGCCGCACCGCCGTCACCGCCTCGCCCATCCAGCTCTCCGGCACGCCGCTGGGCGAGCCGACCGCGCCGCCGCTCCTCGGGCAGCACACGCGCGAGGTGCTCTCGGGTCTGCTGGGGCTGCCCGACGACGAGATCGAGCGGCTGCACAGGGCCGGAGTGGTCTGACCCCGAGCGAGCTGCCGCCTCCGGGTGCGCCCGGCCAGCGCAGCCACCCTTCACTGGTAGTGCCCGTCCGGGTGACCCGGATTCATGTGACCGCGCGGCCGCGCAGCGGGTCGCCCATCCGAACCCCAGCGGACGACGGCCGCGCGCGGCGCCACCCGGCGCGGCGCGGCGCGTGGCGGAGGATGGCGATGACTTCTCGATGGGCGGCGGCGTGGCTGCCGCTTGGCGCCGGCGCGCGGGGCGCGCTCGCGGCGCTGGTGGGGCTCCTGGGCACGGCGGCGGCGGCGCCTCCCAGGGACGAGGTGGTCCTGCACTTCCTGGCCAACGAGGGGTACGCCATCGAGGCCGGCGGGCAGACGGTGCTCGTGGACGCGCTGCACACCGTGGGGCGCCCGGAGCGCGGCGAGCTCCCGCCGGAGCTTCACCGCAGGATGCTCGAGGGCCGGCCGCCCTTCCGCCGGGTGCGGCTGGTGCTGGTGAGCCACCCGCACGCGGACCACCTCGATCCGGAGGTGGCCGCTGCCTTCCTGAAGCGGCACCCCGAGTCGGTGCTGGCCTCGTCGCGCGAGGTGCTGGAACGCCTGCGCCGCAGCCCGCACCACCCGTCCTTCCGCGACCGCCTGCGCGAGCTCCCGGCGGCTCCGGCCACCTGGTCCGGCGGCGACGTCCGCGTCACCGCCTTCCCGCTGCCCCACGTCGGCTCGCACCTCTTCCCCGAGCCGGTGCTGGCCCACCTGCTGGAGGTGGGCGGGCTGCGCATCCTGCACGTCGGCGACGCCGAGCTCGCCGACGACCACCTGGCCGGGCTCGAGCTGCGCAGCCGGAACATCGACGTGGCGGTGCTCCCCTACTGGGCGCTGGTGCGGGAGGGTGCGCCGGAGCGCATGTCGCGGCTGGTGGGGTCGCGCAAGATCGTGGCCATGCGCCTGCCGGTGGCCTCGCTGGCGGCGGCGAGAGAGCGGGTGAAGAAGGCCTTTCCCCAGGCCCTGATCCTCTCGCGGCCCCTGGAGTCGGCGCGGCTCGGGGCGCGCGCGCCGCGCTAGAAGAGCGGCGGGAAGAGCAGGTCTGCGCCGACGCGGGTGAAGGAGCGGTCGGCGGCCTTGCCGGCGCGCAGCAGCCGCACCCCGTTCAGCCCGTGCCGGCGCCCGGGGCCGAAGGTGACCGGGGCGGTGAGCCCGGCCGGCGACCAGGCCCGGAGCGACTCGAGCGCCTGGACCAGCCGCTCCCGGTCGAGGTCGCGGCCGGCGCGCCGCAGCCCCTCCACCGCCACCATCATCACCATGGCGCCGTGGATGGCGGTGCCCTCGCGCCCCTGCAGCGAGGGCTCCAGGCGCAGGAGCGTCTCCAGCACCCGGTCGGCGGCCGGCTCCCCGCGCTGCGCCAGGTGGGTGTCGTAGTAGGCCCCCTCCCAGAGGTCGGCCAGCAGCCCGAACATCCGGTCGCGGTCGGAGAGGGTGAAGGAGGCGAAGAGCCTGGGCCGGTAGGCGAGCTTGGCCATCTCCTTCACCAGGCCGGCGGCGTGGGCCGAGGTGGCGTAGAGCACGACGGCGTCGGCCCCGGTCTCCTTGAGCCGCAGGGCGTGGGTGCCCATCTCGCGATCGGTGACCTCGTAGAGCGCCGCGCCCGCCAGCGTCACCCCGGGGAGGCCTGCCACGCCGCGCTTCACGCCCTCCAGGCCCGTCTTGCCGTAGTCGTCGTTCTGGCCGAAGAAGGCGATGCGCTTCGCCCCCTCGAGCGCGGCCGCCTGCTGCGCCAGGAATTCGCCCTCGTCGGCGTAGTCCGGGTACTCGACGAAGATGGCGTGGAGCTTCTCGCGAGGCATGCCGGCGAAGATGCGCGGGTTGCCGAGCGGGTAGATCCAGGGGACGCCGGACTCGGCCACCTGATCCTTGGCGGCGCCCAGCACCGCGGTGCCCATGGTGCCGAGCACCGCGAAGCAGGAGTCCTTCATCTCGTGGAGGTTGGCGATGGCGCGGCCCGGGTTGTAGCCGTCGTCGCGCACCTGGACCCGGAGCTTGCGGCCGTGGACGCCGCCCTGCTCGTTGACGTGGCGGGCCCAGGTCTCGGCGGCCACCGCCAGCGCGCCCCAGGCCGCAGCCGGGCCGGAGAGCGGCACCGTCATGCAGAACGTCACCTCGGTGTCGCTCACGCCCGGCACCGGCGGCGAGGCGGCGCGGACCCCGGCGGCGGCGAGGAGGAGGAGGGCGGCGGTGGCGCGGCGCATGGCGGGCCTCTCGCCCCGGGAGCGGGCGCATCAGGCGCCGGCGGCGAGGGGCGGCCGGAAGCTACAGGCGGGAGGAGGGACTCGTCAACCCGGTGCCGGACACGCGGTTGACGATGCGGCAACATCCCGACATCAGGAGCCTTTTCCTGGGACGAGGGGCTCAGTAGCTGTAGAAGCCCTTCCCCGACTTGCGCCCGTGGAGCCCGGCGATGGTCATCTGCCGCAGGAGCGTGGGTGGCGCGTAGTGGGGGTTCTTGAACTCCTCGAAGAGGATCTCGGCGATGTAGAAGGTGGTGTCGATGCCCACGAAGTCGAGGAGCTGGAGCGGGCCCATGGGGTAGCCGCAGCCGAGCCGCATGCCCTCGTCGATGTCCTCGGGCGAGGCCACCCCCTGCTCCACCAGCCGCACCGCCTCGAGCAGGTAGGGCACCAGGAGCACGTTGACCACGAAGCCCGCCCGGTCCTTGGCCAGGATGGGCCGCTTGCCCAGCGACTCGGCGAAGGCGCGGGCGGTGGCGATGGCCGCCTCGCCCACCCGGATGGTCTTCACCACCTCCACCAGCTTCATCACCGGCACCGGGTTGAAGAAGTGGAGCCCCACCACCTGCTCCGGCCGGCGGGTCACCGCCGCCAGCTCGATGATGGGGATGGAGGAGGTGTTGCTCGCCAGGATCGTCTCCGGCTTGCAGGCCCTGTCGAGGGCGGCGAAGAGCTCCTTCTTGAGCGCCGGGTTCTCGGTGGCCGCCTCGACGACGACGTCGCAGCCGGCCAGGTCCTCCACCGCGGTGGTGAACCGCATCCGCCCCAGGATCTCCTGGCGCTGCGCGGCGGTGAGCTTGCCCTTCTCCACCGCGGTGGCGGTGCTCTTCTCGATGCGCCCGCGCCCCTTGGTCACCAGCTCGGCGCTGACCTCTCGCACCACCGTGGCGTAACCCGACCTGGCCGCCACCTCGGCGATGCCGCTCCCCATGAGCCCGCAGCCGACGACGCCAACCTGCGTGATGGCCATGCGATCCTCCCGCGGCGCCCGAGCGCCCGACGTGGACCGCGGAGCGTAGCGCAGAACCGCCGGCGGCAGCGAGGCGGGGCGACGGGTGCGGCTAGAACCCCTTCTCGACCTCGGTGCGCAGCACGCCGTACAGGTCGGCCGCCAGCTTGCGCTCGCCCTTGGAGGCGTTGCCGGCCTCGGCGCAGCCGGTGTCGTCGCACTGCTCGCGGTCCACGTCGAACCCCACCGAGCCGTCCACCCGCACCCGGAAGCGCAGCCGCCGCCCCCGCTCGATGCTCACCCAGCCGCTGCGCAGCCGCAGCGAGCTGTCGTCGCCGAGCCGCTCCTGCTCGATGGGCACCCGCGCCTCGACCAGGAGCTTCTTCACCAGGTCGTAGACCGCCCGGTGGCGGGTGCCGCGGTAGCGGATGGCGTGGAACTCGAGGTCTCCGTCGACGAGGCTGGGCCTGGGCAGCGAGGCGTCGGAGGGGTCGGCGGCCTTCACCTCGATGCCGTGGCCGCCGCCGCCCCCCGGGGCCCCCGCCGCCGCCTGCCCCGGCGGCGGGGCGTAGAGCTCGCCGGCGGCGGAGCGGACCGCCTCCACCAGCCCCTCGGCGCTGCGCACCGCGCGGGTGGCGGAGCCGAGGCTCCTCACCTTCTTGACGTCCACCCGCCGCAGCTCCAGCACCCAGGTGTCGCCCAGCTTGCCCAGCCGGCCGGCGACGATCTCGTCGGCGCCCAGGGCGCCGCCCAGGTCGAACATGCAGCTCTCGTTGCCGCAGGCCCCGGCCACCACCTTGCTCTTCTGGTGGAGGAGCAGGGAGCGGACGTCGTCGGCCGACATCACCTGGGCGTCGGGCCGCGCCCGGCGCACCTCGGTGGGCACCAGGATGGTCGCGGTCTCCACCATCTCCGCCGAGACGCCCGAGCCTTCGAGCTGCAGGGTGGCGATCTTGAAGGGCTCGGCCGCGGCGGCGAGCGCCAGCGCGGCGAGCAGGGCGGCTGTGGCCATGGCGGGGACCGCGGGGCGGCGAGACCGCCTAGTCCTCCTCCTCCTCGGCGGCGGCCACCGTCTTCTTCACGATCTTGGAGGCCATCTTCTCGACCATGGGCTCGAAGACCTTGCTGGCAAGCTCGTCGTCGTAGTTCACCGAGGTGCCGCCGCCGGCCACCTTGGCCGAGGTGTCGCCGGTCTCGTTCTCGTCCTTGAAGGTGACCAGGATCTCGCCGGTCTCCACCTCGATGAGGCGGGCGTCGAGGCGGCCGGAGAAGTTGACCTTCTTGATGTCCACGCTGCCGGCCACCGAGCCGGCCAGGCCGCTGCCGGTCACCTTGCCCACCAGCGCGCCCACGCCCCAGCCGGTGTTGGCCTCGGTGATCTTGCAGGCGAAGCGGGTGATCTTGCCGGTGAGCACGTACTTGGCGCCCAGCATCTTGCCGGCCTTCTGCACGGTGGCCGGATCGACCTCGCCCGACTGCTGGAAGGCGAGCTCGCCGCGGAGGTCCTGCAGCCGCTGCCGCTCCACCAGCCGGAGCTTGCCGCGGGCCTTGTCCATGATCTCGGTGGTGAAGAGCTCGCGGAGCACGTCGGACGTGCGCCCCTCGCTGCCGGCCCAGCCGTGGCACGCCCAGGCACCCGAGGCCGCCGGGAAGTTGAGGATGGCGAGCCGGGGCTTCTTGGACTTCGAAGCCTTGTCCTCGGCGGCATGGCCTGGCACCGCTGCGGCGAGGAGGATGAGCAGCGCGGCGCGCGCGACGAGCTTCGTCAAGGACATGATCTCTCCGGAGGTCTGGGGCGGCCCTCGCCGCCCTCGAGGGTGGTTCATCCTAGCGCAGGCCGGCTCGCCCCTGTCATTCTCCCGTTCCAGGGACGGGGCGCCGGCGGCTGGCAGAGTCCGCAAGGGGCCCGTGGTGACAGGCAGGCAACCGCCCAGAGGGGGGTGGGAGCCCGCTCGCCTCACGCGCCGCCGGGCCCGACACCCCGCTCGAGCCGCGGTGCCAGCGCCCGGTCGAACCCCGCCCGTTCACCGGCCAGCCAGCGCTGCGCCTCCGCCAGGCTCGCCTGCAGGGCGACGCGGAACGGCGCCAGCGCCAGGCCGGCCGGAGCCTCGCCCAGGGGGGCGAGCCGAGCGAGCGCCGAGCCGAACAGCTTCACGGCGCCGCCGGGGCGGAGGTGGTCGAGGGCCTTCACGTAGGCCGCGGCCGCCTGGATGAGCCCCTGGAGCAGCGCGCGCACCTCGCCCTCCTCGCGGAGCCAGGCCTCCTCCCAGGCCTCGTGGGCCTCGTAGAACCGGCCGGCGTTCCAGAGCGCGCGCCCGCGCTCCAGCGCCTCGTCGGTCCCGGGCCGCAGCGACATGCCGGCGACCATAGCCCCGGCGCCGGCGAGCCGCACGCCGGATCGGCCGCCGGCCGCGTCCTGCGCGCCGGGTCAGCGGCCGGCCGGATCGGCCCGCCGCTCGCGGGTGGCCAGGTAACCGAGGAACGAGAGCGCCACGGCGACGGCTGCCGCCAGGAAGGCGGCGCGGAAGCCGGCCGGGCTGCGAGTGGCGGCGCCACCGCGATCGAGCACCCAGCCCATGCCGTGGAGGAAGGCGGCGGCCCCGAGCATCACGAAGAAGTTCACCCCCGTCATCGCCATGCCCGGCATGCCGGGCGGCATGACCTCGCGGACGTGGACGTAGACCACCTGGCCGAAGGAGGCGGTGGCGCCGAAGACGGCGAGCAGCAGCGCCAGCGCCGGGAGGCTCCTGCCCTCGCCCGAGAGGGCCATCAGCGCCTCGGCGATCGCGGTGCCGGCCAGCGCCAGCAGCACCACCCGCCGCCGCGAGTCGAGCACGCGGTCGGAGAGCCAGCCTCCCAGCGGCGCGCCGGCCGCGGTGGCGAGGTTGAGGAGCAGGAGCAGGTTGGCGGCGGCGAGGGGCGTCACCCCGGCCACCTCGACGAGCCAGGGGCCGGCCCAGAGCCCCTGGATGGCCACGAAGCTGCCGTAGCGGCAGAAGGCGCCGAAGGAGATGAGCCAGTAGTCGCGGCTGCCGAGGAGCGTGGCCGCCATCCTGCCGAGGGGGAGCCGCTCCTCGTCCTGCGGCGGGCCGGCGCCGCCGGGCCGCTCCCTCACCAGCAGCCAGAAGGCAAGCGCCAGCACCCCGGTGACGACGGCCGAGAGCAGGAAGGCGCGGCGCCAGCCGAGAGCGCCGGCGAGGAGCGCGAGGGGCGTGGTGGCGGCGATGTTGCCCAGCGTGCCCAGGCCGGCCACCAGGCCGGCGACGGTGCCGAACTCCCGGGCCGTGAACCAGTGACCCAGGAGCTTGAGGGTGCCCATGAGGTTGCCGGCCATTCCGACGCCGAGGAGCACCCGGCCGGCGGTGGCACCGGCCCAGCCCTCGGCCGCGGAGAAGACCGCGGCGCCGGCGGCGCCGACCAGCGAGAGGAGCGTCATGCTGCGGTGGGCGCCCACCCGATCGAGGAAGAGGGCCAGCGGCACCTGGGCCACGGCGAAGGCGTAGAAGAAGGCGGCGCTCACCCCGCCCAGGGCCTCGGAGGAGAGGCCCAGATCGCGCTGCAGGTCGGCGGCCACCACCGCGCTCGCCACGCGGTGGAACTGGGAGATGACGAAGAGGGCCGAGGCCAGCGCCAGGACGCGCCAGCGCCCCGGGGCGGGGCTTTCCTCGCGGGGGGCGGGGCCGGGCATTTCGCGGCATGGTACCGCAAGGGACCTGCTTCACATGGTCACGCGACACGTTTCGACGTGCGTCACGCCGCGGCCGGCGCAATCTCCTAGGGACAGCTACCCGCCGCCGGCGTCCCTGGCCGGCACGCAGTCCCCGGTAAGCGGGGCGACGGAGGGCGCCGGGGCGCGCCCGAGAAGGTCCTCCGTCGCCCCGAGCCTGGATCCCCGGGCCCGGGCGACACACCGCCTCCGCCATCCGCGTCTGCCCGCGCCGCCCCCCGGTGGGTCGAGCCGTTGCGGTGCCACCCGCCGGCGGGCAGATCCCGTGCTCACGCTGCGCGAACCCCTCGAGCCCGCCTCGCGAGGAACGACCATGGCCCGCTACGTAGACGGTTTCGTGATCCCCATGCCGAGGCGCAAGGTGAAGGCCTACCTGCGCATGGCGAAGCTCGGCGCCCAGATCTGGAGGAAGCACGGGGCGCTCGCATACATGGAGTGCGTCGCCGAGGACCTGAAGGTGCCGTTCGGCATGGGCTTCGCGAAGATGGCGCGGCTCCGGCCCGGCGAGACGATGGTCTTCGCCTTCATCGTCTACCGGTCGCGGGCCCACCGCGACCGGGTCAACGCCGCGGTGATGAAGGACCCGGCCATGCAGGACCCGGCGATGACGGGCGCCATGCCCTTCGACCCGAAGCGCTTCGCCATGGGGGGCTTCGAGGAGCTGGTGGGGTGGTAGGCGGAGCGGCGGCGCGCCATCGCCAAGGGACGCGTCGGCGGATGGCGCGTGAGCGGCGTGAGCGGTGAACAAATGCCGGAGCCGCCCTGTAAGCCGGGGTCGCCCGTGGGTGAACACGCCTGACCGCTCCCGGTGGTCAGGCGTAGCTATCTCGGGCACCTGGCGGCGGGGCGTGGCCACCCCTGGGACGCCCCGGTGGGCGGCTCCGGCCAACCGTTGGGCAGTGTTTGGGCAGGCGCGGGAAGCCCCGCTCTCCTCCGTTGAGAGCGGGGCCCCCGACACGGCGCGGGTCGCCGGTGCTCCCGCGCGCTCCCCTGGGCCCGTGGGCCGAGCGGTCGGGTCATCGAAGTCTCGCACCGTCGTTCGCGGCCACCCAGAGTGACAACCACGCACAGGCGGCGGGGGCGATGGCGAAAGGAGAGGCCGTCATCAGTTCGAGCAGCATTCAAAGGCCCCCTCGACGGCCGCTGTGGGCGAATACGTTCCCGCCGATGACACGAGCCCCCCGATCACGAGCCAGTAAGGGCCGTTCTGCCCCCACTCACCCTCGTACATGTATCCCCTTACAGCTTGGAGGTAGCTCCCGTGGTCGGCGATCGTCAGGGGTCCTGCCGCCGTCCACGCCCAGGTAGCCCCGTCCCACCCGTAGACGTCCGTGGTCCGGCTGCCTTCGGCACCGTACGTTCCGCCGAAGAACCGGAAGCCCTGGTCGACAAATGCGACGGCGTGGCCCACGCGCCCCGTGGTCATCTCGCCTGCAGCCTCGAATGCCCCGGTCGTGGGGTGGTAGAGGCTCGCGGCCTTCTCGGCGTTCCCCGTGTGCGCTCCCGTGGGACCGCACGCATCGTCGCTCTTGCAGCCTCCGACCACGAGTACGCCGTCGGGAACGCTCGTGGCGGTGTGCCCGAAGACCCCGGCCGGCAGGTCACCGGTCGCCGACCACGTCCCGCTCACGGGGTCATAGAGCTCCGCCGTGGCGGTCGTTGCCGTGCACGGGTACCCGCCGGTGCATCCCCCGGTAACCAGGACCTTGCCGCTCGGAAGCTCGGTAGCGGTGTGCCAGTATCGAGCCGTCACCATTGGACCGGTCGTCGTGAACGTGCCCGTCTCGGGGTCGTAGAGCTCGGACACGGCGTTGCTCCCCGTGTTCACCTGATTCAGGCCACCGGCGATGAGCACCTTGCCAGACGCAAGCACCACGCACCCTGGGAGATCATGCCCGGCGGCCATCGGGTGATCGGTGGGCGTCCAGGTGTCGGTGGCGGGGTCATAGACCTCCGCCGTGTTCCCGACGGCACCAGCCCCACCGGCGACGAGGACCTTTCCAGAGGGGAGCAGCGCGGAGCACGCCGAGGCGCGTGGCACCGTCATCGAGGCGGCCATGGTCCACTTGCCGGTACGGGGGTTGAAGACCTCCGCGCTGGCGGTCACCGCGTCGCTGCCAGTATGCCCGCCCGCCACGAGCACCTTGTCGTCGTTCGGCCAGGAGGGGGAACGGCCAGGAAGTACAATCGCGGTGAAGTAGAACGCGCGAGCGACGTTGAGGGGGCCGCTGAAGTCACTTGAGAGACTCCCGTCGCACGTGACGACGACGCTGGTGACGTCCGCTCCGGCCACGACACCCGCTCCCCTCGTCACGGAGCAGGACCCCTGCGACGCTTGAGCCACCACGATCACGTCGTAGCGCGTCCCGCTGGCGACCTTGTTCGCGAACGCGAAGCTTGTCTGCCCTGCCGGAATCGTCAGGTCGGGTTGCCCGGTGGATCCGAGCACGAGGCCCGCCGTGGTGAGCCCCGTGATCGTTCCGCCGATCGAGTAGGTTTCACTGGACTTGCTGCTGCACCCAAGCCCAGCCGCAAGAATCATGGCCGCCGCGAGCGCGATCCGGGTCCTGGCCGTTGTCATGTTTCCCCCTTCGAGCGTCGGTCGTCGCCACGAGGCGGACCGTGCGACACGCGGGCGGAGTCGCGCCACCGACCCGCCCGTGAAGCCCCCGTCGTTCTCCTTCGCTAGCTGCTAGTGTGAGCCGTGGCGATGGGGGGGGGGATTGGGCCTCCGGGGCCCACCCTACGGGGCGGACAACCTGTCCTTCCCACCGGGCACCCGCCTGGGGACACTGAACCCATGATTGAGGGCTCCCGCTCACCCGCACAGCAGGCTGCATCGCGGCGCAACGGCGCGACATCAAGGGGTCCCACGAGCCCCGAGGGCCGGGCGCGCGCCGCCCTGAACAGCATCCGGCACGGCCTCGCGGCGAAGCACCTGCTCCTCGGCGGCGAGGACCAGGCCCGGTACGAGGCCCACGTCGAGTCCTGGTTCGTGGCGCTCGGGCCGGAGAACGACGCCCAGGCCGAGGTCGCCGCGCTCGCCGGCGACGTTGTCTGGAGGCTCCAGCGGCTCCAGCGAATCGAGGACGGGCTCCTCGGGGCGCGCGTGGAGGAGCTCGTGGAGCAGAGCGACCTCCACCGGCTCGCGTCGAGGACGCGGGACGCGGTCGCCGCGCTCGGCGCCCTCGTCGCTGCCCTCCGGGATTGTCCCGTCGCCGGCCCGCGCACGGACGCCTTCGCTGGCCTGCTCGCCGGGGCGCGGGCGCTGGCGGAGCACCTGGACGGCCTCGACGGGGTCCCGCTCGCGCCGCTCGTCGACATGCAGCGGGCCCTGGAGCTCCTCGCCGACGTCGGGCTCGACCCCGTGCCGCAGGAGCCCTACCACGCGCTTCGCCGCGCCGCCGAGGCGCTGCGGGAGCAGGTCGGGGAGCTTGCGGGGAGGCAGGAGGACGCACTCGCGCAGATGCGGAGGGACGTCCTCGCCCGCCTCGCGCTCCCGGACGGCGGCGAGCTCACGAGGCTGGGCCGCTACCGCAAGCAGCTGGAGGAGAGCCTCGCCCGGCTGCTCGCGGCGTTCGAGAAGTTGAAGGCGTTGTCGGCGGTCGCCGGGGCCGCCGAGCCGGG
Source organism: Deltaproteobacteria bacterium (assembly GCA_016214955.1). Lineage (GTDB taxonomy): Bacteria > Myxococcota > Myxococcia > Myxococcales > Anaeromyxobacteraceae > JACRMN01. The sequence goes on along the minus strand of JACRMN010000012.1, from coordinate 794,586 downwards.
CCGTGCCCGCGACTACGCCGTGCGCCTTCGCATCGTGTCGTAGGGGGCCGGCACCCACGTCGTCGGGTTCGCTCGGCGAGGCCGCCCGCGCCTCGCCTGGCCCGAGGGCTACCTTCGACGCGAATCCGGCCCGGCGCAGGGGGGACAGGGTTCCCTGTGCCGGGGCCTCGCGCGAGGGGGTCCGCCAACCGTTCGAGTCCTTCTTCTGGTCCACCAGCGCCGGGACTCCACCTCCGGCTCGCCGAGTCGACCCCCACCGCCACCCCCTACATCGAAGTTTCTTGGCCCGGTGGTGATCCGGGGCCCCCAGGGGATTCGGCCCCGATGGCGGCCAAGTCCCCGCAACTTCTAGGGATAAGGACATAGGACCAGGTGCTCTCGGGCACCAGGCCCTGCCGGACCTTCAGCCTCGGGACCTCCCCGTTGGCCATGAGGGGCCGCGCTCCACCCTCACCTCGCCGGCCATGGCGCGGATGCCCGCGCCGACCGGCGAGGCCTCCGTCTGCCCTGGTGCGGCCGGAGGCCCACCATGATGCAGGCGTTGCAGCAGCAGTTCTCCACGCTCGTAGAGCGCGGCGCGTTCGAGTCCGTGCGCCGCCACCTCACCCCCACCGACCAGGACGACCGCATGGCCGAGGCCATCGGCCAGGTCTGGGCCATGGCGGCCCGGAAGGCCGAGCTGGGCATCAAGCTGGACAACGCCCTGCTCGTCCACGCGGTGAAGCTCCGGGCCATCGACCACCGGCGTCAGCTCCCGCGCGGCGGTCAACCGCGACGGGACGCGCTGCACTTCGCGAACTTTGTCGACGGCAAGGTCGTCGTCCACAGGCTCGACGGCCTGCTCGACGACGACGGCGACTTCAACGGCGAGGGCGACACCGACCTCCAGTCGGCGTGGCTCGCCGCCACGTCGGCGGATCCCGCCGACACGCTCGCCTCGGCCGTCGATCTGCGCGACTGGGTCGCGGCCCTCTCGGCGCGGGACCGCGAGCTCGTCACGACCCGGTTCTCGGGGGCCACGCTCGCGGAGGTGGCGGCGGCGACCGGCATGTCCATCTCCGCCGTGTTCTCCCGACTCAAGCGGCTCGGACAGGAGCTGGCCCGCCGGGCCGGCATGACCATCCCGGGCCGGCGCCGTTGTCGGCGGTGCTCCTCGATGCCGATGGCGGTTGCCGTCGCGACCTGACCTTCACCGTCTAAGTCGCCGCCCTCCGGCTTCACCACCCTCTTCCGCTGGCGCCAGCGGGAGCCGGAGGACGTCCATGAAGTGGTGGCGTGCCGTTCGCCTACCGATCCTCGTCGAGATCGCGCTCGCCGTGCTCACGGTAGTCGCGTCGCAGACAAAGCGGAGACGGACGGGGCGGTAGACGGAGCGGGGCACCCGGCCCGAACGGCGGGTGCCCCGTGCAGTTCATGCTGGACGCCGTTGAGCACCGGGCCCCGCCCGTGCCAGCATCGGCGCGGGGCTAGGGTTCGCGGCCCGAACGGCCGTCTCCTCGGCGGCCTGCCCCAAGTTCTTACCTACGAGGACCGCCGCGCCCGCTGGCGCACGAGGAGGCGGAACCGTGGCTCGTGCACCGAGGCAGCCCAAGGGGCCGTCGCTGGACTCGAAGTGGCTGTCGGACAAGACCTCCGCCAGGTCGTTCCTCAAGAAGGACCGCAGCGACGCCCAGATCGACGCGCTCGTCCGCGCCGGCGAGCTCGGGGTCAACCTCGCCGAGGTCGTGGGCTACTTCTACCCGTACCGCAACTACATCACCGGGAAGCACGGTCTGCTGAAGGCACCCGAGGCGAAGGTCCCGAAGGATTCCTGGATCGCCTTCAGCTCGGACCGCGAGCAGGAGACCGAGATCACCTACGCCGAGAGGCTGCATGATCGGGTCAACCCCCACGGCGTGCGCCTCGCCCACGGGCGCTCACGGACGCGCGCCACGGACGTGCTCGCGCCGCTCTCCGCCGTCGGCGCCGAGATGCTCCAGTTCACGGCGGACCTTGGCCCGCTTCTCGAACTCGTGACACGACTGCGTCGTGTGCTCGGTGTGGACGCGCGGGCGAAGAAGCGGCTCGCCACCATGCGATCCCCGCGCCAGATGTTCTGCGCCTGCGTGCTGATCTGGGCGAAGCGGAAGAAGCTCCCCGCCCCGACCTCCGGGGAGCTTGCGGCCCTCGCCCTCCATCTCGATCACGAGGAGTTCGAGCGGGACCAGGTGACGACCGCCGACGGAACTCATGCCCGGCAGCGCGCCTGGGACCAGCTCAAGCGCGACGTCCAAAGGGGTCTCGTCCCCTTCGTTGAGAAGCTGCTGGACGAGCCCCTGGACGACCCGGAAGACGCCTCATAGGCGAAGCCCAGCCCGGATCGCGAATCGCCGTTCCGGGCTGCCCAGCCCCCGCACACCATCACGGATCACCGCCGGGCTTGGCACATCAAGCCCATCGGCGAGAACGGCCTCCTCACCATGAGGAGGCCGCGCATGCAGCTCGCGAAGACCAACACCGCCAGCACCAACAACAAGAACACCACCACCAGCACCTTCACCTTCGGGAACTCGATGAGGGGGCGGTTGTCGCCCCCTAATGCGCGTTCCGTTGGGGGTGGATTGGGGAATCCCCTGGTGTTGTATGGGGATGCGTCTCTCGGCGCTTCGGACGCCTTCGCCACCAACGGCTCGGGGGCCCGCCATGCATGAGGCCGCCGTGATGGCGCTGATGGCCCTGCTCCTCGTCCGGACCCTGGTGCCCCGTCGACCGCCCGCGATGCCGCCGATCAACGCGCCCGTCGTCGGCGTCGAGCTCGTCGCCCGCGTGGATGGCGCCGCCGCCGGCACCGACATCCGCATGGCTGTCGTCGTGAACGGCACCGCGATGGTCGAGACGGTGACCGTGCCCGGCGCCACGATCTCCACCGACACCCTCGCCGCCACCATCAGCCAGTTGCTCTTCAAGGTCGGGATAGCGGTGCCGACCAAGAGGCGCGTGGGTCGCGTCTTCCTCGTCGCGATGAACGGTAAGGCCGTCCTGGCCCGTATCGACCGGCCCACCCGCGCGGCCCGCATCCGCCAGGTGGGCGCCGACATCCACCATGCCGACTTCGCCCCGGTCGGCGTCGGCGAAGTCCGCCTCGCGCTGTCGCTCATCGACTTCTCGGCCTTCTTCCTGGACTACGACACCGAGGAGGTCGGCAGCTTCATCAACTTCCCGTCCGTCGAGGAGGTCATCCAGCACCTCTCCACCATGGTGGACGCGCCGGCGGCCACCCGGCTCGCCCGCGAGGGACGCACGGTAGCGGTCGTGGCCCTCGCCTTCCACCAGTTCCGGGTCCGGCTCCTCTCACGCTGGGACGTCGACCCGCTCCGCAACCGCACGCTCGCGTCGCTTGCCGGCCGGATCTTCATCACGCGCTTCGCCAAGACGGGGCCCGCGCCCTGGAGGCAGCGCAAGACGGTCAAGAAGCGGCGCTCGTCGACGGGCTTCCGCGACGAGCGGCGCAACGAGAGGGTCTTCGCCGGCAATCCCGACGTCCGCGTCGCGGCGGCGCGGGCGCTCTGGGGCGGCATGATGATCGCCTTCCGGCGCGGCCTTCTCGTCGAGCCGCTGGTGGAGCTCGACGCCGTCTCGCTCTACCCGCACGCGGCCATCATCCAGCCGCTCCCGCACCACCGCACGCGGTGGCGCCCACTCCGCGACGTCGCCGAGGTGGACCGGGTCGAGGGCTTCGTCCACATCGAGTTCGAGTTCCCGCCGGGCTTCGACTACCCCAACCTGCCGACCGTTCGGGACGGCGTGAACCGCATGCTCTTCACCCGGCGCGGCGTCTCGACCTGCACCGTCGCTGAGCTCCGCGTGGCCCTGCGGTTCGGGGCCACGATCCGCATCCTCGACAGCCACGTCTTCGAGCCGGGTGCGAGCGAGCGCCAGCACGACCTCGCCCGCTACATGCGCGAGCTGCTCGCCGACAAGGCGGCCGCCGCGAAGGGGTCCATCCCCTACGAGACGGCCAAGCTCCTCGCGAACGCGCTCATCGGCAAGCTGGCTGAGCGGTTCGGCGGCTCCTCGCTGCTCGACTTCGAGCGCGCCGCCCAGCTCCAGGGCTTCTCGGCCGGCCTTGGCGCTGCCGTGGCGGGTTCGAGTGCGCTGCACCAGGCGCTCCAGCGCACGACCGACGCTGGCTCGCTCTTCGCGCCCGAGTGGGCCGCCCTCATCATCGGGCGCGGCAGGGCGATCATGGGCGACATCTGCGCCGCCGGCCGGGCGGTGCTGGTGAGCACCGACGCGGTGCTGGTCGCGCCGGACGCGGACATCATGTGCCCCGGCCTCGCCGAGCTCCGCGCCGCCGGTTCCGACATGCGCCTGGAGCACGCCGCCGACGGCGTCTTCATCGTGCGGAATCGCTGCTACGCCTTGCTGCGGCGGCCGCAGAACGTCAAGACGGGGCAGCAGGTCATCGCGGCCGACGGCACCTGGGCGGTCATCAAGACGGCGCGCCACGGCTCGTCGGAGACGACGGAGGAGTTCGCCGGGACGATCCTCACCTCCCTTGCCAGCGAGGCCGACGCGGCCCCGGAGCGGGTCCGGACCCGTCGCCTCGGCGCTCACGAGGCCGTGCGTCTCGGCCGCGCCATCAACGAGGAAGTCGCCGAGCCGCACCGCACCACCTTCAACTGGGACTCGAAGCGGCGGTTGCTCGACCGCGACGTGAACCTCTTCACCGGGTCCACCGGCACCGTGCCCTACGACACCATCGGGGCGATGGAGAGCGGCGAGCGGCAGGCGCTCAAGGCCCGCCGCAAGGCCGAGCGCCGCGACGCCCAGCGGCAGGCGAGCCTGTTCCGCATCGTCACGCGGCTGCTCGCCGATGGTCGCACCGTCGAAGAGGTCGCCCACGAGACCGGCGTCTCGATCTCCACCGTGGAGCAGATCCTCGCCACGATGCCCGTCGCCGAGGGCGAGGATGGCTGAGCGGCCGGGCCAGCTCATCGACGGCATCGCTGGGGCGCTCGCCGCGCTCCTGGAGGTGCCGTCGCGGCTGGCCTCGCTGGAGGCCGAGGTCCGCTCGCTGCACGAGGAGGTCACCGCGCTCCGCCGGTCGTCCCCGCCGACAGCGGTCACCCTCCCTGAGGCCGCCAGGCGGCTCGGGGTGAGCGTCTCCACCCTGCGCCGCCGCATCCGCGCGGGGGACCTCCCAGTCGTCCGGGTCGGGCGCGCCGTCCGGATCGACCTGGCCGTCCTCCGCCACGCCGACGCCGCCGACGTGGTGCGCCTGGCCGAGGCTGCTCGTCGGCCTCGGTGACCGCCGCCGAGCTCGTCTCCACCAACGAGATGTCCAACCACCACAACGCCGCCACGGCGGCAGGAGGAGTGCATCATGGCAAGACGCAGAAGGCGCCGCCCTCACGGCGGCGGGCAGCTCGTGGCGCCGGAGCTCCCCGGTGGCACCTGGGCTATCCGGTGGCGGGAGGCGGGTCAGCGCCGCTACCAGGGCGGCTTCGCCACCCGGGAGCTGGCCCAGCGGGTGCTCGCCAGGATCGCCGGCGACGTTGCCACCGGCCGCGCAGGGCTGCCCCCCGACCCGAGGGGTATGCCGCAGCTCCACGTGCTCGCCGGCCCGTTCCTGGACGCACGCGACCTCACCCATCGGGCCGCCGACACCGACAGGGGCCGGTGGAAGAAGCACCTCGCCCCCTGGTTCGGCGCCAAGAAGCCGCACGAGGTGAACGCCTCGCTCGTCCGCCACTTCGTCGAGGTCAAACTGTCCGAGGGGCTCAACCCGGCCACCATCCGCATCCTCGTGGCGCTGCTCTCGGCGCTCTTCGCCAACCTGGTGGAGGACGGGGTCGCGACCGCCAACCCGTGTCACGGGCTGCCTCGCTCGACCAGGCGGCTCATGAAGCCGACGCACGACCCCCGCACCACGCCCTTCATCGAGAAGTTGGCCGACATCAGACGCATCTTCCTGCTGTTGCCCCTGCCCATCAGCATCGCCTACGCGCTCGGCGTGCTGGCCGGGCTGCGGACGGGCGAGATCTTCGCCCTGAAGTGGCTCCACGTGGACCTCGCGGCCCGCCGCATCCACGTCCGCGAGTCGGTGAAAGGGCCGCTCAAGGACAAGGACAGCAGGGTCGTCCCGATCCTCGATCCGCTGCTCCCCATCCTGGCGGGGTGGAAGCTGAAGTCCGGCGGCGAGGGGCTCGTCATCCCGCCGCTCCGCAGCGACGGCAAGAAGATCGATAAGGCGACGCCGGGCAGCTTCCTGCGCCCCGTCCTGAAGGCGCTCGGCCTCGCCCGCCCCGGCCTCGGCTGGTACGAGGCCACGAGGCACAGCTTCGCCAGCCAATGGGTCATGGCCGGCGGCAGCATCGAGAAGCTGAAGGAGATCCTCGGCCACTACTCGGTAGTCATGACCGAGCGGTACGCCCACCTGAAGCCAGAGCTCTTCACCCCAAAGGACATGGCCGTCCTCGACCTCGACCTGGCCGCCGGCGACGCTGTTCCGGTGCCCCTTGGGCAGTCTTTGGGCAGGGCCCCAGCAGCCCAGGGGTCCAAGTAGCTGCCACATCAGTACAAATGCCGGAGCCGCCCTGTAAGCCGGGTTCTGTTCCGGGGGAAATCCCCCGGCGACGAACATTCCTCTCGGACGCGCGTTGCCGCGCGCCTCCAGCGAGCCGTACCCGGAGGCTTGGAGCGGGCCGCTCGCCTCCCTATTTGCTCTTGCACCGGGTGGGGTTTGCCGTGCCACTCCTGTCACCAGGAGTGCGGTGCGCTCTTACCGCACCGTTTCACCCTTGCCACGCGCGCCTCTCGGCGCCGTTCGGCGGTCTGTTCTCTGTGGCACTTTCCCGCGGGTCGCCCCGGCCGGTCGTTGACCGGCACCCTGCCCTGTGGTGCCCGGACTTTCCTCGGCGGACACGAGTTCCGACGCGTTCGTCCAGACGGCTCCGGCGGGGGCAACATAACGCCCGGCCCCCGGCCTGGCAAACCGCGGCGCCCCGCAGCGGTCGGTCCCCATTTGTCCCCTGCCAGCCGTCGCGGCGCGCGCCAACAGGTGGCCATGGCCAAGACCAAGATCGGCATCCTGGGCACCGGCGACGTCGGCCGGACGCTGGGCGCGGGGCTGTGCGCCCTGGGGCACGAGGTGAAGATCGGCTCGCGCGAGCCGGCGAGCGAGAAGCTCCGCGAGTGGAAGGCCCGGGCCGGCCCGCTCGCCTCCACCGGCACCTTCGCCGAGGCGGCCGCCTCCGGCGACCTGCTCGTCCTGGCGACGCTCTGGACCGGCACCGAGAATGCGCTGCGGCTCGCCGGCGCCGGGGCGCTGGCGGGCAAGCCGCTCATCGACACCACCAACCCGCTCGACTTCTCCTCCGGCGCGCCGCGCCTCTCGCTGGGCCACACCGACTCGGCCGGCGAGCAGGTGCAGCGCTGGGCCCCGCAGGCCCGCGTGGTCAAGGCCTTCAACACCGTGGGCAACGCCCACATGGTGAAGCCGCAGTTCCCCGGCGGGCCGCCCGACATGTTCCTCTGCGGCAACGACGAGCCGGCCAAGGCCGCCGTCTCGGCGCTCTGCGGCGAGCTGGGCTGGCCCACCGTGGACCTGGGCGGCATCGAGATGAGCCGCTACCTGGAGCCGCTCGCCATGGTGTGGATCGTCCACTACTTCCGGACCAAGAGCGGGAACCACGCCCTGAAGCTCCTGCGCAAGTAGCGGCCGCGGCGCATCGCCGGCGCCGCGCAAGAGGCGCTCCGCCCCATGCCGGCCAGGCCTCCGGCGCCTGTCGTCCCGGTCCCGGAGGCGGTCCGGCTCCCTCCCCCCCCCCCCCCGCGCCGCTTCCGCGCGCGGCGCAGCGCCACGCCGACGCGCCGTGTGACCCCCCTCGGCTACCATGGACTCTCGCAGGGAAGGGGGACCCCGCATGCCCCGCTGGCCCGCTGCCCTCGTCGCCGCAGCCCTGATGCTCACCTCCCGCGGCCGGGCTGATGACCGCTCGCTCGGGGTGCTGGCGGTCGCCGAACCTCCCGGTCCCTCCACCGAGCTTGCCGAGCTGACCTTCCAGCTCCGCGGCGCGCTCGCCGAGCGCACCGGCGGCGTGCTCGAGTCCTCCGAGATCCGCGCCCGCATGGGCGGCCAGGCCTCCAGCGCCTCGCTGCTCGAGCTGGACCGAGCCTACGCGGGGGCGGTGGCCACCTTCCACGCCGGCGACCACGAGGTCTCCATCCGCACGCTGCGCGCCGTGATGGACGACCTGGAGCACCTGCCCGACAGCCCCGAGGCCTTCGCCCAGTGGACCCGGGCCGGCATGCGCCTGGCGCGGGCCGAGCAGACGGTGGGCCACCGCGCCGAGGCCACGGCGCTCCTGGAGCGGCTCCTCCGTGCCGCGCCCGACCTGGTGCCGGACCCCCAGCAGTACCCGCCCAGCTACCTGGCGCAGGTGGAGGAGGTTCGGGACCGGCTCGCGGCCCAGCCGCGGCGCAGGCTGACCGTCCACGCGGAGCGGCGCGGCGCCCGGGTCTTCGTCGAGGGGCGCGAGATCGGCGTGGCGCCGGCGACGCTGTCGCTCCCGCCCGGGCGCTACCGGGTCTCGGGCCGCGTCAACGGGCTGGCCGCGCCGGCCATCTGGGCCGACCTGTCGGCAACCGACCAGCTCGTGGCGCTCGACTTCACGCTGGCCGACGCGCTGCGGCCGGCATCGGGGCCCGGCCTGGCGCTGCGGCAGGCCGACCGCACCGGCAAGGTCATCGCAGTGGCCGCCTGGCTCGGCCTCGACCAGGCGGTGACCACCTCGCTCCTGCTGGAGCGGGACATCGCCTACCTGCAGGCCACGCTCCTCGACGTGCGAAGGGGTCAGCTCCTGCGCGAGGCGCGGCTCCGCCTCGCCAGCGGGGTGGCGCCCGCGGGCGGCCTGACAGCGCTCGCCGCCTTCTTGGTCTCCGGGCAGCAGTCCTCGCTGCTGGCCGTCGGGAGCTCCCCTTCCCCCGTGCCCGGCGAGCCCGCGGCACGCGCTGCCCCGGCTCCCGTCCCGGCCGCCGCTCCGCCCGCCGCTCCGCCCGCTGCTCCGCCGGCAGCCGCAGCCAGCGGCGTGACCCTGGGGCTCGGCCTCGGCTACGGCGTTGCGTTCGGCGACGCCGCGCTGGACATGCCGATGGGCGACTTCACCTCGGGGTCGGTCCCGGTGGTGCTCGAGGCCGGCTACCGCTTCGCCGGCCGGTTCACCGTGGGCGCCTACCTCCAGTACGCCTATGCCAGCAGCGCCGAGGGGCCGTGCCGGGAGTTTCGCGCCCAGCTGGCGGCGGTGGGCGTCCCCGGTGTCACCTGCTCCACCTCCGCCGGCTACGTCCTGCGGTACGGGATCGAGGGAACCTACCGCCTCGCCTCGCCCGGCCGGACCGTGGTTCCGTGGCTGGGCCTCGGAGTCGGCCTCGAGCAGTCCCGGGTCGCCTACGCCGCCTCGGTGCAGGGCGAGCGGATGGACATCGCCCAGAAGGCCAGCGGCATCGAGTACCTGAACCTCCAGCTCGGCGTGGAGTGGGCGGCGTCGCCGGGCGTGTGGGTCGGCCCCTTCCTCCTGCTCAGCCTGGCCCAGTACACCGAGGCCACCGTCTCGCTCACCGGCCCGCTCGCGGATCAGCTCGGCATGGCGGGGAGCACCACCGAGGACATCCCCTCGAGCGATCGCAAGCTCCACCAGTGGCTCGTCATCGGCCTCCGGGGCAGGCTCGATCTCTAGCCGTAGCCCTCTTCTCGCTACGGACACTCCGAGTCACACATGCACCCGGTCCCGGTGCAGCAGCCGGGCAGGCCGCGGCAGGCGGACAGGCAGGCGGAGCAGGCGTCGCCGCCCCCGCCGCCCCCGCCGCAGGCGCTCGAGACCCAGTCCCAGTTGGCGCAAGCGCCGGCGTATGGCCCGCTGGTGGTGCCCGTCAGGCACTGGCTGGTGGTGGCGCACCAGCCGCAGGTCGAGCGGGCGGTGCACCCGCTGCAGGCGGTGCTGGTCGAGCACGGATCGCTGGAGCCGCCGCAGGCGCTCGAGACCCAGTCCCAGTTGGCGCAGGAGCCGCTGCTCGGCCCGGCGCTGGTACCGCTCAGGCACTGGCCGGTGGTGGCACACCAGCCGCAGCTGCTCACGGCGGCGCAGGTGGTGCAGGTCGCCTGGCCGCTGCAGCCGCCCGAGGTGCACGCCGTCCGGTGCAGGTAGCCGTCTGCGCAGGCGACGTCATAGCCGAGCTGCTGGCAGGTCCCGCCCCCGCGCCAGGTGGCCGTGCCACCGGAGAGGCCGGCCGCCCAGCTGGCACAGTGGGACTCGGTGACGACGGTGCAGAAGTCGCCCGAGGCCCACTGGATGGCGCAGGCCCCGTCGCTCGGCGCCTGGTCTCCTCCACTGCCCCCGCCCCCGCAGGCGGAGCCGCCGGTAGCCAGGAGGAGCACCAGGGCAGAGAACGCTGCGTCGCGCTTCATGGCTCCTCCTTGACCTGCGCTCCCCGGGTCACCGCGCAGCGCGCGCCCGCTCCGCGCCCTGCGCCTCACCGCACCAGCTCGACCCCCAGCGCCAGGTAGATGATCGGCGCCCAGGTGACGTCGGTCACGCCACTGATGCCTCCCGCGGGCTGCGAGAGGAAGCTGAGGTGGAGGAACCCGTTGGCTCCGCGGGAGAACGGCACGGCCAGCTCCAGCAGCGCTGCCACCCCCAGCCCGGCGGCGGAGTCCGAGCCGCTCTGGACCCTGGACAGCTGGTAGGCGAGCGCGACGCCGGGCCGCAGGGACGCGCTCTGGCCCAGCGCGAAGATGCCCTTGAGCGCGGCGCCCAGGGCGATGACGTGGCCGTCCGAGGCGCCCACGGTGGTCGAGGCGTAGAGCGCGTAGGGCCCGAGGCTGAAGCGCGGGCCCAGATGGAAGTCGGCCGAGGCCCTGAGCAGGAGGCCGGCGCTGGTCTCCAGGGTGGCGCTGTCGGTGGAGATCTCGCCCGGCAAGAGGACGCCGGCGGCGACCCCGAGCTCCCAGGACGGAGCGCTCGCCGGCGCCTGCTCGGATGGAGGGGGAGCCGGTGGCGCGGGCACCGCCGGCGCGATCGGCGCCGGTGCCGCCGCCGGCTCTGCCGCGAGGCAGCGGCCGTCCGCGGTGCAGCGCTCCCTGGCGTCGCAGGGTGGGTTGCAGGCCGAGAGGCAGCGCCCCTGGACGCAGGTGAAGCCCTCGCGACAGGGGGGTGCGCAGGCCGGCGCCGGGGCGGCCGTGAGCACCTTCGACCTCGCAGGGACGGCGGCACCGGCTGGTGGTGCACCCAGGAGCGCAACGATGGCGAGGAGCCATCCCCCGGCGCCGAGCGCCCGGGTCCACCGCGACGTCGCCATGGCTTCCCTCCCGCGTGCGCCCCCGCGCTCACCACTTGATCCCACCCGGGGCCGGTGCGTCCATCGCCACGCTGACGCGCGCCCCGCCGCACAGCCGGTTTCCGCCGCGGCGAAGCCGGCGCGCTTCCCCCCGCCTGGCCGGCTCCGTGTCGGCGGCCCCGGGGCCGCTCAGCTCCAGGCGTCGACCGCGTACCGCTCCAGGGCGGCCTCGTCGAAGCGGAACCCGAGCCCGGGCGTCTGTGGCACCACCAGCGCGCCGTCGCGGAGCTCGAGCTGCCGATCGGCGAGCCGCCGGAAGTTCAGCACCTGGTCGTCGGGGAAGTACTCGACCCAGCGGGCGTTGGGGGTCGCCGCCACCAGGTGCACGTGCAGGTCGTGGAACCAGTGGGGCGCCAGGGTGACCCCGAAGCCAGCCGCCGCCGCGGCGATGCGGCGCCACTCGCTGATGCCGCCGCAGACCGCGGCGTCGGTCTGGAGGATGGCAGCGGCGCGCCGGGTGAGAAGCTCCTGGTGGCGCCACCGGCCGGCCTCGATCTCGCCGGTGGCCACGGCCACCGGGGTGCGCCGGGCGAGCGCTGCGTGGTTCTCGATGTCGTCGGGGCTGAAGGGCTCCTCGATCCAGTAGGGGTTGCTGGGCTCGTAGCGCTTCATGAGCTCGAGCGCCGTCGGCAGGTCGCTCCAGGCGTTGTTGGCGTCGAGCATCAGGAGGACGTCGTCGCCGATGGCCTCCCGCGCCGCCCGGATGCGGACCTCCTCGGCCCTGGGCTCGAGGCGGCCGACCTTGATCTTCACGGCCCGGAAGCCGGCGCGGACGTAGCCGGCCAGCTCCTCGGCCAGCTGCTCGGGCCCCTTGCCGGCCAGGTAGTACCCGCCGCTGGCGTAGGCCGGCACCGTCGCCTGCCCGGTGGCCCCCAGGTAGCGACTGAGCGGCAGCCCGGCGGCGCGCGCGTTCCGGTCCCAGAGCGCGATGTCGACGATGGAGAGCGCCCGCATCACCGAGCCGGCCCGGCCGTGCAGGAGGGTGTCCTGGTAGAGCTGGCTCCACAGCCCCTCGGTGTCGAGCGCGCTCTTCCCCAGGAGGAGCGGCGCCAGGAGCAGGCGCACCGCCGCGGCCACCAGCTCGCCGCCGCGGTTGCCGCCGTAGCAGAACCCGATCCCCTCGGTCCCGTCGCCGGTCCGGAGGCGGACCACCCCGTAGTCGCGCGAGAGCACCTGCCGGGTGGCGAAGGAGGTGGGGTGCTCGAGCGGGATGCGGATGGTGCGGGCCTCCACGCGGGTGATCTCGGAGCGGCGGGCGTCGTCCATGGGAACCTCCGTCTAGGTTGCCGGGGCGCGCCGGAGCAGCCGCCGGGCGCGGGCGATGAGGGTGGGGAGGACCAGCACGGCCAGGCCGACGGCCAGGATGGCCGCGGAGATGGGGCGGCGGACGAAGACCGTCAGGTCGCCGCGGCCGATCATCATGGCCTCGCGGAAGCTGCGCTCCATCATCGGCCCCAGCACCAGCGCCAGCACCAGGGGCGCGAGGTCGTACCGGAGCCGGCGCAGCAGGTAGCCGAGCAGGCCGAAGCCCACCATCAGCCAGAGGTCGAGCATCGAGTTGTTGACCGAGTACACGCCCACCAGGCACAGCAGCAGCACGATGGGCATGAGCAGCCAGAGCGGCGTGCGGATGATGTTGGCGAAGACGCCCACCAGCGGCAGGTTGAAGACCACCAGCATGAAGTTGCCGATGTACATGCTGGCGATGACGCCCCAGAAGAGGTCGGGCTTCTCGGTCATGAGCAGCGGGCCGGGGTTGATGCCGTGGATGAGGAGCACCGCCATCACCACCGCCATGGCGGGCGTGAAGGGGATGCCCAGCGCCATCAGCGGGATGTAGGCGGCGCCGACCGAGGCGTTGTTGGCGGCCTCGGGTCCGGCCACGCCCTCGATGGCCCCCCTGCCGAACTCCCCGTGCTTGTCGAGCCGCTTCTCCACCGAGTAGGAGACCATGGTGGAGATGACCGGCGAGGGGCCGGGGATGAGCCCGACGAAGAAGCCGATGACCGAGCCGCGCAGCATCGGCCAGAACGAGCGGTGCCACTCCACCGCCGTGGGCCAGAGCTCCCGGAAGCGGACCTTCTGGAGCTGCGCCTTGCCCACCGGCTCCTCGGCGGTGATCAGCACCTCGGAGATGCCGAAGAGCCCCATGGCCACCGGCAGGAAGTCGATGCCCTGCGCCAGCAGCGGCTGCTTGAAGGTGTAGCGCATGTAGCCGGCCACGGTCTCCATGCCCACCGTGCCCAGGGCCAGGCCGATGGAGATCATCATCAGGGAGCGCATCAGGCTGCCGCCGGTGAGCCGCGACATGATCACCAGGCCCACCAGGGCGACGGCCAGGTACTCGGCGGGGCCGAACCGGAGGGCGGCGCCGGCCAGGGTGGGGGCCAGGAAGCTCAGCCCCACCAGGCTGATGGTACCGGCGACGAAGGAGCCGACGGCGGCCACGGCCAGCGCGGCCCCGGCCCTCCCGCGCCGGGCCATCTGGTACCCCTCGATCACCGTGACCACCGAGGCGGCCTCGCCGGGGATGTTGAGCAGGATCGAGGTGGTGGAGCCGCCGTACATGGCTCCGAAGTAGATGCCGGCGAAGAGGATCATCCCGGCGGTGGGGTCGAAACCGTAGGTGAGGGAGAGGAGCAGCGCCATGGTCCCGAGCGGCCCCAGGCCCGGGAGGATGCCGACGATGGTCCCGATCACCGCCCCCATGAACCCGAACAGCAGGTTCATCGGGGTCAGTGCCACCGAGAAGCCGTGGAGGAGCCCGCTCGCCAGGTCCATGCCGCCCTCCCCCTACCCGAGGATGTCCTCGAGGAGCCCCATCGGCAGGGGAACCTTGAGCCAGTGGACGAACGCGACGTAGGAGCAGGCCGTGACCAGGAGCGCCACCGCCAGGGTGACCGCCCAGCGGCGGTACCCGAAGATGCGGATGGCGGCGGCCAGGAAGGCGCAGATGGCCAGCGGGAAGCCGAGGGTCTTCAGCAGCAGCACGTACCCCGCCAGCAGCGCCGTCAGCGCGACCGTCCTGGCGCGGTCGCGCTCCGGCGCAGCCTCGGGCGCGGCCGACGGGGGCGCGGGCGCTGCGCTCCGGCCCCTCCGCCACGCTCGCAGCTCCTGGGCCAGGCAGCCCAGCGAGGTGGCGACCAGGAGGGCGCCGACGGCCAGGGGGAAGAGTCCCGGGCCGGGGTAGGCGAGGCTGCCGCGCGGCATGCGCAGGGCCATGCCCCCGTAGACCAGGCCCACCAGCAGGACGACTCCGGAGAAGACGGCCGGTCCCAGGTTCACGTGCACCTCACTTGCCCGGGGGACGCGGCCGGCGGAGGCCGCGTGCCCTGCGCTCGCGAGCGGGGGGAGTGCTCTCCTCCCGCCCGCGGGAGGAGCTACTTGGCGGCGGCGGCGTCGGGCGCCTTGCCGTAGGTGTCCCAGAGCGGCCGGTAGGCGCCGTCCAGCTTCTGGATGTAGGCCGCGTACTCCTCCGGCCCCTGGTAGTCGTGCGGGAACGCGGTGGCGAGCGCGCTGGCCTTGAACTCCTCGGTGCTCATCACCTGCTTCACCGCCCTGGCGAAGGTCTCGACCACCGCCCTGGGCGTGCCCTTGGGCATGGCGAAGCCGCGCGAGGAGCCGCTGGTGAAGTCGTAGCCCAGCTCCTTGAAGGTGGGGACGTCGGGGAGCACGGGCGAGCGCTTGTCGGACATGATGGCCAGGGCGCGGAGCTTCCCGGCCCGCAGCTGCGGGTAGACGATGCCCAGGTTGTTGGAGCTGGCCTCGACGTGTCCGGCCAGGGCCGCCTGCCAGGAGGGGCCGTCTCCCGAGAAGGGGACGATGTTCACCTTGAGCTTGGCCACCTGCTCGAACTGGTGCATGGCGAACCAGTCGTCGCCGGGCGCCGAGGCCACGCCCACGCTGATGCTGCCCGGCTTCTCCCGGGAGGCCTTCACCACGTCGGCAATGGTCTTGTAGGGGCTCTCGGCCCGCACCACGAGGATGCCGGGGTCGGTCACCACGTTGGCGACGAACACCATGTCGGACACCTTGTAGGCGGTCTCCCGGACGTAGGCGTTGATCGGAATCATCGGGGTGCAGGAGATGAAGACGGTGTAGCCGTCGGGCCTGGAGGTGGCGAGCTCGGTGGCGGCGATGTCGCTGCCCGACCCGGGCTTGTAGACCGGGACCATCGTCGTCTTGAGCAGCTTCTCCAGCTGGGGCCGGACCATGGAGAGCATCACGTCGCTCCCGCCGCCGGGAGAGAAGCCCATCAGCGTGGTGATGGGCTTGCGGGGATAGTCTGAGGCACCCTGCGCATCTGCGGCGCTGGCGAGGCCAAGGCCCAGCAACACGGCCACCGCGACTCCGGTCCTTCTCGGCATGGACGATCCTCCTCATTGCCTGCGTGAGAGCGACGGAAACGCTTGCTGCCTGGGACGGGCGCCGGGCTGCGCGCCTAGACGAGGAAGTCGAAGTCGCACCCCCTGTCGGCCTGGGTGACGTGCTCCTGGAAGAGCCGGGCGTAGCCGCGGGCCGGGAGGGGCGGGGGGCGGGCCGGCGCCGCCGCCGCCCGCGCGGCGAGCTCGGCCTCGGGCACCACCAGGTCGATGCGCCGCCCCGGGACGTCCAGGCGGATCGGGTCGCCGTTCCGCACCAGCGCCAGCGGCCCGCCCACCGCCGACTCGGGCGCGACGTGGAGCACGATGGTGCCGAAGGCCGTCCCGCTCATGCGGGCGTCGGAGATGCGCACCATGTCCTTCACGCCCTGCTGGAGGAGCTTCCGGGGGATGGGCAGGTAGCCGGCCTCGGGCATGCCCGGCGCGCCGCGGGGCCCGGTGTTGCGGAGCACGAGCACGTCGTCGGGGCCGACGTCGAGGGCCGGATCGTCGATGCGCCGGCCCATGTCCTCGACGTCCTCGAAGACCACGGCGCGGCCGGTGTGCTGCATGAGCCGGGCGGTGGCCGCCGACTGCTTGATGACCGCGCCCAGCGGGGCCAGGTTGCCGCGCAGCACCGCCAGGGCCCCCTCGGCGCTGATGGGGCTGGCGCGCGGGCGGATGACGTCCTGCCCCGGCACCTCCTCGGCCGCGGCGATGGCGTCGGCGATGGTGCCCCCGGCCACCGTGGGCGCGTCGGTGACCAGGAGGTCGGCGAGCTCGCGCAGCAGGCGGGGCACGCCGCCGGCGTCGTGGAAGTGCTGCATGTAGTGCTGGCCCGAGGGCTTGAGGTTCACCAGCACCGGCACGCGGCGGCCCAGATCGTCGAAAGCCTGGTAGTCGAGGGGCCGGCCCAGGCGGCCGGCGATGGCGGCCAGGTGGATGAGCCCGTTGGTGGAGCCGCCGATGGCGTGCAGCACCGCGGCGGCGTTGTGGAGCGCCCCGGGGCCGAGGATCTGGCTGGGGCGCGGGCCGCCGGCGACCGCCAGGGCAGCGGCGCGCCTCCCGGTGGCCTCGGCCAGGCGCCGCCGCTCGGCGTGGGTGGCCGGAACCGCGGCGGTGAGGGGGAGCGAGAGGCCCATGGCCTCGGTGAGGCAGGCCATGGTGCTGGCCGTGCCCATCACCGCGCAGGTGCCCACCGAGGGCACCAGCCGGGCGTTCACCTGCTCCAGCTCCGCCTCGTCCATCTGGCCGGCGCGGTGCTTGCCCCAGAGGCGGCGGCAGTCGGTGCAGGCGCCCAGCACCTCGCCGCGGTGGTGGCCGGTGACCATGGGGCCGACCGGGAGCAGGATGGCCGGGAGGTCGACGCTGGCCGCGGCCATGATCTGGGCCGGCAGGGTCTTGTCGCAGCCGCCGATGAGCACCACCGCGTCCATGGGCTGGGCGCGGATCATCTCCTCGGTCTCCATGGCCAGGAGGTTGCGCAGGAACATCGAGGTGGGGTGCGCGAAGCTCTCGTGGATGGAGATGGTGGGGAACACCATGGGCAGGGCGCCGGCCAGGAGCACCCCGCGCTTCAGGGCCTCGATGAGGTCGGGGACGTTGCCGTGGCAGGGGTTGTAGTCGCTGTAGGTGTCGGTGATGCCGACGATGGGGCGCTCCAGGGCGTCGTCGGAGAAGCCCATGGCCTTGATGAAGGCCCGGCGCAGGAAGAGCGAGAAGCCGGGGTCGCCGTAGCTGGTCAGGTCCTTCTTCAGTCCGCGCGCCACGGTGTCCCCTCCGGTGTCGTGTCGTCGAGACCGGACCCGTGCCGGGTCCGTGCAGCGGCCCCCGTCAGCTCCCCTCGCCTCGCCCGGTCCACGGCGTCTCGGGCACGGGCGTGACCGGCCCCCGCCCCTCGAACCAGGAGACCAGGTTCTCGACCACCAGGTTGCCCATGATGGTCCGGGTGTGGTGGGTGCCCGAGCCGGCGTGCGGGATGAGCACGGCGTTCTCGAGGTCGAGGAGCGCCTGCGGCACGCGGGGCTCGTCGGCGAAGACGTCGAGGCCCGCGGCCAGGATGGTCCCGGCCTGCAGCGCGGCCACCAGCGCCGCCTCGTCAACCACCGAGCCGCGCGCCACGTTGACCAGGATGCCGCGGGGGCCGAGCGCCGAGAGCACCTCGGCGTTCACCAGGTGGCGCGTGGCCGCGCCGCCGGGGACGATGGCCACCAGGGTATCGACCTCGCGCGCCAGGGCCAGGAGGTCGGGGCAGTGGCGGTAGGGCACGTCGGGCCGGGGACGGCGCGCGTGGTAGAGCACCGGCACGTCGAAGGCGGCGATGCGCCGGGCGATGCGCTCGCCGATGCGCCCCATCCCCAGCAGGCCCACGGTGCGGTCGCGCAGGGTGGCGGTGAGCGGGAACGGGCCCTCCCCGGGCCAGCGCCCAGCGCGCAGGTAGCGGTCGGCCTGGGGAAGCTGGCGGATGGTGGCCAGGAGGAGACCCACGGTGAAGTCGGCCACCTCGTCGTCGAGCACGCGGGGCGTGTTGGTGACCAGGATGCCCCGCGCCCGGGCGGCGGCGACGTCGATGGAGTCGTACCCCACGCCGAAGTTGGCGATGATCTCCAGCCGGGGCAGGGCGGCGATGACCGCGGCGTCGGTGCGCTCCCGGCCGCGCGTGGCGATGGCCCGGATGGCCTGGCCGTGCTCGGCGAGGATCTCGGGGATGGGCCGCGCCGAGGAGCGGTGCACGAGGAAGCGCTCCTCCAGGCGGCGATCCACCGCCGGCATCATCTCGCCCATGCTGAGGATCGGGACCCTGTCCAACTCGCCCTCGCTCGCGCCGAGCCGCCGTGGAGGAGCGGGGACAGTAACGGGGCGTGGCTCGGAGTGTCAATAATCCCGGACGCCGCACCCCTGGACTCCGGACCAGGCAGGAGCCGCCACCGCCGTTTGGCAGCCATATTCCGCGGCTGCGCCCGCTCCGGGGCCTGGCGATCCGCGGCGCATTACCGATAATCTTGCGCAGCATGTCGACGAGACACCTCCGGTCCGTGCCGCCCGAGCCGGCGCCGCTCCCGGCGCGCGAGGCGGAGATCGTGAAGGCGGTGCAGGAGGACGTCATCTTCGGGCGCATCGCCCCCGGCGCGCGCATCACCGAGGACGCGCTGCTGGCCCGCTTCCCCGCCACCCGCCACCTGGTGCGCCAGGCCCTCTTCCAGCTCGAGCGCATGGGCATCGTGGTCCACGAGCGCAACAGGGGCGCGGCGGTGCGGTCGCTGGCTCCGGACGAGGTGCTGGAGCTCTACGCGCTCCGGGAGATGCTCCAGCGGCAGGCCGCGCTCGCCATCCCGGTGCCGGCGCCGGAAGGGCTGGTGGCGCGGCTCCGGCAGCTCCACGAGGAGTACAGCGCCCACGTCGAGGGCGGCCGCCTGCCCGGCGTGCACGAGCTCAACGACCGCTTCCACCTCACCCTGTTCGGCGGCTGCGGCAACCGCTACCTGGTCGAGACCATCGCCCTGTACATGCGCAAGAGCTTCCCGGTCCGCGCCGCCCTGCACATCAGCCAGCAGGTGGTGGGCGGGGAGGCGGGCGCCCACGCCGATCGCGCCAAGCTGGAGCTGTCGCGCTCGCAGCACCGCACCATGATCGAGCTGCTCGAGGGCGGCGACCGCTGGGCGCTGGCCCAGCTGTGCGTCGAGCACCTCCAGCCCAGCAAGCGCGACTACCTGGAGCGCATCGGCGCCGGCCCGGGGCGCTGAGGTCGCGCCTAGGCCTGCCGGGCCAGCTCGGCCTTCAGCACCTTGCCCATGGCGTTGCGCGGCAGCGCCGGCACCAGCCGCACCAGGCGCGGCCGCTTGTGGGGCGCGAGCAGCGCGGCCACGTGGTCGGCCAGCTCCTGCGGCGAGGGCGACTTGCCCTCGTAGGGCACGACGAAAGCGGCGATGCGCTCGCCCAGGTCCTCGTCGGGCAGCCCCACCACCGCCGCCTCGCGCACCGCCGGGTGCTCCAGCAGCGCCGCCTCCACCTCGCCGGCCCCCACCTTGTAGCCGGCGGTCTTGATGAGGTCGGTGGCCTTGCGCCCGACGATGCGCACCTCGCCGGCGGCGGTGAGCGTGGCGATGTCGCCGGTGTGGAACCAGCCCTGGGCGTCGATGGCGGCGGCGGTGGCGTCGGGCCGGTTGAGGTAGCCGGGGAAGACGCTGGGGCCGCGGACCACCACCTCGCCGAGCGCCTCGCTCCCGGGCGCCACCGGGTGACCGGCCTCGTCGAGGAGGCGCAGCTCCAGCCCGGGGAGCGGCGGCCCCACCGTGCCCGGCGTGCGCGGGCCGTCGTGGCGCGCGGCGGTGATGATGAGCGTCTCGGTGAGCCCGTACCGCTCCACCACCCGCTGGCCGAAGAGCTTCCAGAGCCGCTCGTTCTCGCGCACCGGCAGGCCGGCCGAGCCCGAGACCAGCAGCCGCGCCCGGGCCAGCCGGGCCGCGTCGGCGGCGTGGGCCTCGGCGTGCTCGGCGAGCCGGTGGTACATGGTCGGCACCGCGAAGAGCAGCGTGCCCCCGTCGCCCATGGCGGCGCAGACCGCCTCGGGCGTGAAGCGCGGCAGCAGCTGCAGCGAGGCCCCGCGGCGCAGCGTGCCGAAGAGCCCCAGCACCAGGCCGTGCACGTGGAAGAGCGGGAGCGCGTGGACGAGCTGGTCGGCGGCGGTCCAGCCCCAGGCGTCGGCCAGGGCGTCCAGGTCGAAGGCGCAGGCGCCGAAGGTGATGGCCGCCCCCTTGGGCGGGCCGGTGGTACCGGAGGTGTACAGCACCAGCCCCACGGCGCCGGCGGCCACCGGCTCCAGCGCCGCGGGCGGGCCGTCGTGGCGCACCGGCAGGACGCCGGGCGTCTTCTGCAGGTGTCGCGCCGGCTCGGCGGAGAGCACCAGCCTGGGCCCGGCGTCGCGGAGCACGTGGGCCAGGTCCCGGTCGCCGAGGGCGGGGTTGAGCGGCACGGTGGCGGCGCCGAGGAGCGCGTTGCCCACCAGCGCCACGGCCGTGGCCGGCTCCGGCTCGGCCCACACCGCCACCCGGTCGCCGGGCCGCACCCCCTCGGCGAGGAGCCGCCCGGCGTGGGCGCGGGCCATGCGGTCGAGCTGCCGGTATTCGACGGCGCCGGCGCCGTGGCGCAGCGCCAGCTTGCCGCCGTGGGCGGCGAGGTCCCCGAGGAGCGGGTGCATGGCGCGAGGATAGCCGCTCCGGCGCACCGGGGGCGCTGCGTCCTCCGGGGGCCCCGCCTTGGGGCGCGCCCTTGCGGCCCGCGATCGCGCGGCGCTAGCGTTCCCGTCGTAACTCATAATTACGGAGCCCCACGCTCCCAGGAGGCCGCCATGGCCCGCCGCCCCGCCCCGCTCCGCCGCGCCCTCGCCGCCCTCGCCGGGCTGGCGCTCCTCTCCGCTCCCGCGGCCCGCGCCGCCGAGCCCACCCGCGTCCACCTGGGCGCCACCCTGCCGCTCACCGGGGCCGAGGCCCGCGTCGGCGGCTTCTTCAAGGAGGGCTACGAGCTGGCGGTCGAGGAGGTGAACAAGGCCGGCGGCCTGCAGGTGGGCGCCAGGAAGCTGCCGGTGGCCCTCACGCTGCTCGACGACACCTCCACCCAGGCCACCGCGGTGAGCCTGGCCGACAGGCTGGTGAACAGCGACAAGGTGGACTTCCTGCTCGGCACCTACGCCAGCCACCTGATCGAGGCCCAGAGCACCGTGGGCGAGCAGAACAAGGTGCCGTACGTCAACGGCGGCGGCGGCGCGACCAAGATCTACAAGCGCGGGTTCAAGTACCTCTTCGGCACCATCGCCCCGGTGGAGCTCCTGGGCACCACGCTGATGCAGTGGATCGACGTGCAGCAGAAGGCCGGCAGGCTGCCCAGGCCGGCCAAGATCGCGCTGGTCTGGGAGAACACCGCCCACGGCAAGGACTTCAAGAAGGGCATCTCCGACTTCGTGGCCCAGAGCGGCGGCGCCTACACCATCGCCGTCGACGAGTCCTTCGCCCTCGACGGCAAGGACTTCGGCGCCCTGCTGGGCAAGGTGAAGGCCGCCGGGGTGGACCTGTTCCTCGCCGACGCCCACCTGCCCGACTACATCACCATGCACCGCCAGTACGTGGCGGCCGGCCTGTGCCACAAGGTGGTGAGCTACGGCGCCCGCGGCTCGGAGAAGGCCGCCATCGAGGCGCTGGGCCAGGAGAACGTGAACTACGTGCTCTCGGGCGTGTGGTGGAGCCCGCAGCTGGGCCAGAAGCCCGGCCCGGCCCAGGACTTCGTGAAGCTCTTCCAGGGCAAGTACCCGGGCCGCCAGCCGGAGTGGTTCCAGGCCCTGGCCTACGAGTCGGCCAGGGCGCTCTTCGCCGCCATCTCCCAGGCCGGCTCGCTCGATCGCGAGGCGGTGCGCCAGCGCCTCTCCGGGCTCGAGATGCGCTCGCTCCTGCCCGGCGGGACGCTGCGGTTCCCGGCCAACCTCGGCAACCAGGCGCAGAACGCCTTCGTGGTGCAGCAGAACCTCCCCGACCGCACCTCGCCCATCGTCTTCCCGCCCGACGCCGCCACCGGCACCGCGGTGGCCGCCAACCCGCGCTGCGCCAAGTAGCCCGTGGAGCGCTTCGTCGACCTGGCGGTCTCCGCCATCCTGCTGGCGGGGCTCTACGCCACCATGGCCTACGGCCTGGGGCTCATCTACGGCGTGCTCCGGGTGGTCAACCTGGCGCACGGCGGCGTGATCATGGCCGGCGCCTACCTGGGCTGGGTGCTCCACGGCAGCCTGGGCATCGACCCGTACCTCTCCATCCCGCTGGTGGTGCTGCTCTCCTTCGGGCTGGGGATGGCGATGTACCGGGTGCTGGTCCGCCACCTGCCGCGGGGCGCGGCCGGCGGGCCGGCGTCGCTGCTGCTGCTCTTCGGCGTCTGGCTGGTGCTGCGCAACGTCGCCTACCTGCTCTTCACCGGCAACGACCAGGCCATCCGCACCTCCTACTCCACCCGCTCCCTCCTCGTCCTCGGCACCCACGTCTCGGTGAACCGGCTGGCGGTGCTGGTCATCGCCCTCGTCACGCCGGCGCTGCTCCAGCTCCTCCTGCGCCACAGCCACGTGGGCCGCGCCATCCGCGCCGTGGCCCAGAACGCCGACAGCTGCACGCTCGTGGGCGTGGACGTGGAGCGCATCTACACCCTCACCTTCGGCATCGGCACGGCGCTGGCCGGGCTGGCCGGCCTGCTCTCGGCCACCATCTTCTCCTTCAACCCCGGCTTCGGCTCCGGTGAGCTGCTCAAGTCCTTCGTGGTGGTGGTGCTGGGCGGGCTCGGCAGCGTCCTCGGCACCGGGGTGGCGGCGCTGGTGCTGGCGGTGGTGGAGGTCTTCGCCATCCTGGTGTTGCCCTCCTACCTCACCTCGGCGGTTGGCTTCGTCATGCTGGTGCTGGTGCTGGTCTTCCGGCCCGGCGGCCTCTTCGGGCACCGGGTGCTGGGATGAGCCTGCGCTGGCCGGAGATCGTCCCGCCCCGGGCGGCGCTGGCCTTCGCCGCCGGGGTGGTGGCGCTGGCGGTGGCCCCCTGGGTCCTCGGCCTCTCTCCCTACAGCCACAACCTCGTCACCCTGGCCTTCCTGATGGTGAGCGGGGCACTGGCCTGGAACTGGATGGGCGGCTTCGTGGGCCAGGTGAGCTTCGGCCACGCCGCCATGTTCGGGCTGGGCGGCTTCGTGGCAGCGCGGGTGCTGCTGGCCGCGCCCGAGCTGCCCGCCCCGCTCGCCTGGATCGCAGGCGGCCTGGTGGCCGGCCTCTTCGCGCTGGGCGCCCACCCCACCCTGCGGCTGCGCGGCCCCTACTTCTCCATCGCCACCATCGGCGTGGGCGAGGCGGCGCGCCTGGTCTTCACCTACTGGGAGGACTTCACCGGCGGCTCCTCGGGCCTCTCGCTCCCCATCGACTCCGACATGAAGTACCGGCTCTACTGGTGGGGGCTGGGGCTGATGGCGCTGGTCGCCGCCGCCTCCTTCCTCATCCGCCGCTCCACGCTCGGGCTCCAGCTCCTCGCCATCAAGGCCGACGTGGACGCCGCCGCCGACGTCGGCGTCTCGGCCACCTTCTACCAGGACCTGGTCTTCTGCCTCTCGGGGGCGGTGGTGGGCGTCTCCGGCGGCCTCTGGGCCTCCTACTTCAGCTTCATCGAGCCCAACGACATGTTCGGCTTCGACCGCTCCATCGGCTTCGTGCTCATGACGGTCATCGGCGGCGTGGGCACGGTCTTCGGCCCGGTGCTGGGGGCGATCGTCTTCGTGCTCCTGCGCCAGTTCCTGCTGGCCAGCTACCCGCAGCTCTACCTCGGCCTCTACGGCCTCCTGCTGATCTTCATCATCCTCTTCGAGCCGCTGGGGCTCACCGGCCTCCTGCTCCGCCTCTCCCGCCCGCTGCGCCGCTGGGCCGACAGGCCCGCCGCCGCCCCGTCGCCATGAGCCTGCTCGAGACCCGCGCCCTCTCGAAGCACTTCGGCGGCCTCCGCGCCGTGGACGCCGTGGACCTGGCGCTCCACCCCGGCGAGATCCTCGGCGTCATCGGCCCCAACGGCGCCGGCAAGACCACCCTCTTCAGCCTCATGGCCGGCTCCCTCCCCCCCTCCGACGGCGAGGTGCTGCTCGAGGGACAGCGCATCTCCGGACAGCCCGCCCACCGGCTGGTGCGCCGCGGCGTGGTCCGCACCCACCAGATCGTCCGCCCCTTCCCCAACCTCTCGGTGCTGGAGAACGTCACCGTTGCCGCGCTCCACGCCGGCGGCCGGGCGGAGGGGCCGCCGCGGGAGCGGGCCCGCGAGGTGCTGGAGTTCGTGGGGCTCGGCGACCGGACGCACGCCGTGCCGGGGGCGCTGACCCTGGCGGGGCGCAAGCGCCTGGAGCTCGCCCGGGCCCTGGCCACGGCGCCGCGGGTGCTGCTCCTCGACGAGGTGGTCGCCGGCGTCAACCCCGCCGAGGCCATGACCCTGGCGGCCCTGATCCGCGCCATCCGCGACCGACGCCACGTCGCGGTCATCATGATCGAGCACGTCATGCCGGCGGTGATGAGCCTCTCCGACCGGGTGGTGGTGCTGGACCACGGCAAGAAGATCGCCGAGGGCACGCCGGCGGAGGTGGTGAAGCACCCGCAGGTGATCGAGGCCTACCTGGGCAAGGGCCACGCCGGAGCGCAGGCATGACGCCCATGCTGCAGGTCGACGCCATCGACGTCTTCTACGGGGACATCCAGGTGCTCTACGGCCTCTCGCTCGAGGTGCGCGAGGGGGAGATCGTCACGCTGCTCGGCTCCAACGGCGCCGGCAAGACCACCACCCTGCGGGCGGTGAGCGGCCTGCGCCCACCCAGGGCCGGCGACATCCGCTTCCGCGGCCAGAGCCTGCGCGACGTGCCGGCCGCGGCCCGCTGCGATCTGGGCATCGCGCTGGTTCCCGAGGGGCGGGAGCTGTGGCCCATGCTCACGGTGCGCGAGAACCTGGAGCTGGGGGCCTACGGCAAGCGGGCCCGGCCCTCCGCCCCCCGCAACCTGGAGCGGGTCTTCGCCCTCTTCCCGCGCCTGGCAGAGCGGCAGCGGCAGCTCGCCGGAAGCCTCTCGGGCGGCGAGCAGCAGATGTGCGCCATCGGCCGGGCGCTGATGAGCGAGCCCACCCTGCTCATGCTCGACGAGCCCAGCCTGGGCCTCTCGCCGCTGCTGGTGGACCAGGTGATGCGCACCGTGGCCGAGCTCCACGCCTCCGGGATGACCATCCTGCTGGTGGAGCAGAACCTGCAGAAGGCGCTGGAGGTGGCGCAACGGGGCACGGTCATCGAGACCGGCCGGGTACGCCTCACGGGGAGCGCCGTCGAGCTCTCCGGCAACCCCGAGATCCGCGCCGCCTACCTGGGGCTGTGAGCCGTGTCGCCCGAGCAGCCCATCGCGCGCCAGGCGCTCTACCAGGAGGTGGCCGAGCGGCTGCGCCGGCTCATCTACCGGGGCGACCTGCCCGCCGGCGCCTGGGTGGACGAGCAGGCGCTGGCCACCCGCTTCGGCACCAGCCGCACGCCGCTGCGCGAGGCGCTCAAGGTGCTGCACGCCGAGGGGCTGGTGCGGCTCGATCCGCGGCGCGGCTCCTTCGTGGCCGGTGAGCTCACCTCCGGCGACCTCGACGACCTCTTCCCGGTGATGGCGCTGCTCGAGGGGCGCTGCGCGTACGAGGCGGTGCGCAAGGCCTCGCCCGCCGACGTGGCCCGGCTCGAGGCCATCCACGCCCGGCTCGAGGAGCTGGCCGCCGCCGGCGACGTCGACGGCTACTACGAGAGCAACTACGTCTTCCACGAGACCATCCAGGAGCTGGCGCGCAACCCCTGGCTCTCGCGCATCGTCTCCGAGCTGCGCCGCTTCCTGCGGCTGCTGCGCGGCCGCCAGCTCCGCGTGCCCGGGCGGCTCCAGGCCTCGCTGGCCGAGCACCGCAGGGTGATGCGGGCCCTGCGGCGCGGCGACGCCGGGGCAGCCGAGAAGGTGATGCGGGCCCACCTGCTCTCGCAGCGGGCGGCGCTGGCGGTGCAGGAGGCCGCGCGGGCGCCCCGGAAGCGGCGCCGGAGGCGGGGCTCGTGAGCCGCACCTGGGACACCGCCCGCCGGAACCGCGAGGCGCGCCTGCAGCGGGCGGCGCCGCTGGCGCGAGGCAAGTGGGTGGAGGCCGCGGAGGTGCCGCGGCTCCTCGAGGCCCTCGTCGAGCCGGGCGACCGGCTCTGCCTGGAGGGCAACAACCAGAAGCAGGCCGACTTCCTGGCCCGGGCGCTCTGCAGGGTGGACGCGGCCCGGGTGCGCGACCTCCACCTGGTGATGTCGGTGCTGGCACTGCCCGAGCACCTCGAGCTCTTCGAGCGCGGCATCGCCCGCAAGGTGGACTTCTCCTTCTCCGGGCCGCAGGCGGTGCGGCTGGCGCGGCTGGTCTCCGAGGGGCGCATCGAGATCGGCGCCATCCACACCTACCTCGAGCTCTACGGCCGCTACTTCGTGGACCTGACGCCGCGGGTGGCGCTCCTGGCGGCGGCCGCCGCCGACGAGGAGGGCAACCTCTACACCGGCCCCAACACCGAGGAGTCGCCGGCCATCGCCGAGGCCACCGCCTTCCGCGACGGGCTGGTGATCGCCCAGGTGGACGAGCAGCTGCAGCGGCTGCCGCGGGTGGACATCCCCTCCGGCTGGGTGGACTTCGTGGTCCGGGCGCCGACGCCGGCGGCGGTGGAGCCGCTCTTCACCCGCGACCCGGCCCAGATCTCCGACGTGCAGGTGCTGATGGCCATGATGGTGGTGAAGGGCATCTACGCCGAGTACGGCGTCGACCGGCTCAACCACGGCATCGGCTTCGACTCGGCGGCCATCGAGCTCATCCTCCCCACCTACGGCGAGCGGCTCGGGCTCAGGGGCAAGGTGTGCGGCCACTGGGCCCTCAACCCCCACCCCACGCTCATCCCCGCCATCGAGGCCGGCTTCGTGCGCTCGGTGCACGCCTTCGGCTCGGAGCTGGGCATGGAGGGCTACGTGGCGGCGCGGCCCGACGTCTTCTTCACCGGCCGCGACGGCTCGCTGCGCTCCAACCGCGCCTTCTCCCAGACCGCCGGCCACTACGCCTGCGACCTCTTCATCGGCTCCACCCTGCAGATGGACCTGGCGGGCGACAGCTCCACCGCCACCCGCAGCCGCATCACCGGCTTCGGCGGGGCGCCCAACATGGGCGCCGACGCCCGCGGCCGGCGCCACGCCTCGCCGGCCTGGCTGCGGGCCGGGCGCGAGGCCCGCGGCGACGGGCCGGGCGCGCCCCGGGGGCGCAAGCTCGTGGTCCAGCTGCTCGAGACCTTCCGCGAGCACATGGAGCCGGCCTTCGTGGAGCGGCTCGACGCCCACGCCCTCGCCGAGGCCATGGGCTGGGCCCTGCCCCCGGTGATGATCTACGGCGACGACGTCAGCCACGTGGTCACCGAGGAGGGCATCGCCAACCTCCTGCTCTGCCGCGGTGCCGAGGAGCGGGCCCAGGCCATCCGCGGCGTGGCCGGGTACACGCCGGTGGGGCGAGGCCGCGACCGGCGCGCCGTGGAGAACCTGCGCGACCGGGGCATCGTCCGGCGGCCCGAGGACCTGGGCATCGAGGTGCGGGAGGCGAGCCGCGACCTCCTGGCGGCGCGATCGGTGAAGGAGCTGGTGCGCTGGTCAGGCGGCCTCTACCGGCCGCCGGCCCGCTTCCGGAGCTGGTGAAGAGGAGCCTCCATCCCTGGAACGGACGGGTCCCTGGAGCCGACATTCCCTGGAGCTGACATGGAGCGGCTGAGCTACGAGGTGGAGGTGGAGGGCCCGGCGGCGCCGCGGGCCCCGCCGGCGCTGGTGGGCGTGGTGGCCTCGGGCAACCTGGAGGTGCTGGTGGAGCCGGGTGACGCGGGCCGCTGCCGCGTGGAGATCGCCACCTCGGCCCGGGGCTTCGGCGAGATCTGGGAGGCAGTGGTGCGCGACTTCGCCGCCCGCCACCCGGTGGCCGGGCTGCGCTTCTCGGTGAACGACGCCGGCGCCACGCCGGCGGTGGTGACGCTGCGGCTCGGCCAGGCGGTCGAGGAGTACCTGGGGGCGACCCGGTGAGCGCGCCCCCCGCTCCGCGCCGCAGCTACCGCGAGGCCGGCGCCCGCCGCCGGCTCCTGGCGGTGCTCGACCCCGGCAGCTTCCGCGAGCTCGTCGGCCCCGCCGAGCGGGTGCAGAGCCCGCACCTGGCGGCGCTCGACCTCCCCGCCGCATTCGACGACGGCGTGGCGGTGGGGCGCGGGACGCTGCAGGGGCGGCCGGTGCTGGCGGCCTCGCAGGAGGGGGCCTTCCTCGGCGGCGCCGTGGGCGAGGTCCACGGGGCCAAGCTCACCGGCCTCCTGCGCCTCGCCGCGCGCGAGCAGCCGGCGGGCGTGGTCCTCCTCCTCGACTCGGGCGGCGTCCGCCTGCAGGAGGCCAACGCCGGGCTGCTGGCGGTCTCGGAGATCCTGCGGGCCCTCCTCGCTGCCCGGGCCGCCGGGGTGCCGGTGGTGGGGCTCATCGGCGGGGGCTGGGGCTGCTTCGGCGGCATGGGCATCGTCGGCCGCTGCTGCGACGGGCTGGCGATGAGCGAGGAGGGGCGGCTCGGCCTCTCCGGGCCGGAGGTCATCGAGACCACCTGCGGGGTCGAGGAGCTGGACACGCGGGATCGGGCGCTGGTGTGGCGGCTCTACGGCGGCAAGCACCGCATCGTCCTCGGCGAGGCCGACCTGCTGGTGGAGGACGACCTCGCGGCCTTCCGCGCGGCGGCCGCGTCGCTGCTCACCCGGCGCCGGGTCCTGACGCTGGAGCGGCTCTGCCAGGCGCAGGAGGCGCTGGAGGGGCGGCTCGCGGACTTCGGCAGCTGCGCCGATCCCGTCGACCTGTGGGCCGCGGCCGGCGTGGTAGCGCCCGCGGAGCTGCCGCTCCTCGAGCCCGAGCCCTTCCTGGCGGCGGTGGCCAGGGCCCGGAGGCCGGTGCCATGAACCTCGACGAGCTGCTGCAGGGGCTCTTCCCCTCCGGCCACGACGTGCGGGTCGAGGGTGCCATCGCCTCGGGCACCGGCCGGCTCCCGGGCCTCGAGGTGGCGGTGCTGGGCGCCGTGGGCGGCGCCGAGGTGGGTGTGGCCGAGGCGCTGCGGCTCGCGGCCGGCGTCCTGCGGGTGGTGCGCGACCACCCGGGACGCCCGCTCCTCTTCCCGGTGGACACCCGCGGCCAGCGCATGGCCCGCCGCGAGGAGATGCTGGGGCTCAACGGGGCGCTGGCCCATCTGGCCGAATGCGTGGAGCTGGCGCGTCAGCGCGGCCACCGCACGCTCGGCCTGGTCCACGGCGAGGCGGTGAGCGGCGGCGTGCTCCCCCTCGGCTTCATGGCCGACGAGGTGCACGCCGTGCCCGGCGCCCGCCCGGCGGTGATGAACCTGCGGGCCATGGCCCGGGTGACCAAGATCCCGCTCCCGCGGCTCGAGGAGCTCTCGCGGGCCTCGGCGGTGCTGACGCCGGGGCTCGAGAGCTTCGTCGCCACCGGCGCCATCGCCTCGGTGTGGCAGGCGCCGCTCGACGCCGCGCTGGCAGCGGCCCTGGCGCGCCCCGGCGGGCCCGACAGGCGCATGGCCCTGGGCGCGGCCCGCGGCGGAAGGACCCTGGCGCAGCGGGTGGCTGCGCGGGTGGAGGAGGAGGGGACGTGAGATGCCGTCACGCCGCCGCAGCTCACCGGCGAGGCGCCGGCCCTGGGGTGGCGCGGTGAGCGCCGCGCCCCTGCGCTACGGCCTCGCCTGGCTCGCGCCCGGCTGGCGCAGCGGGCTGCGCGCCCCGCTCCCGCCGCTGCTGGCCTCGGAGCTCGCGGACTGGCTCGACGCCGGCCGGCCGGCGGTGGTCCGGCGGCGGCTGCCTGGCGAGGAAGGCGTGCCGCTGGGCATCGCCCTTCCGCCGGGGGGCGCCGGCCGCCGCGCCGCGCTGCTGGTCGCGCCCGACGCCGTCGCCCGCCTCGCCCCTCCGCTCCCGCTCGCCGAGGCACTTCCCAGCGCGCCGCCCGCGTGGCGCCCTACGCTCGCCTCGCTCCTCGCCGAGGCCAGCGCCGCCGGCCTGGAGCTCGCGGTTCACGGCTCCCTCGCCTGGCAGCACCTCGCCGGCGAGCGCTACCTGCACCCGGCCTCCGACGTGGACCTGCTCGTCCGACCCGCCGACGCCGCGGCGCTCGATCGAGCCCTGGCGCTGCTCGGGGCCCGCGGCGACGGTCCGCCTCGGCTCGACGGCGAGGTGCTGGCCGGCGACGCCGCCGTCTCCTGGCGCGAGCTCCACGCCGGGCGGCCGGCGCTCCTCGCCCGGCAGGACGGCCGGGCCGCGCTCCTGCCGCGGGCCGCCTTCCTGGCGCGCCTCGGCGCGGAGGCCGCGTGACGCCGCCCGCCCCGGCCCTGGCGCGCGCCGCCCTGGCGCCCCTCCCCGGCGACGTCGGCCGGGCCGCGCTGGCTGCGCTCCACGAGGAGCTGGTGCTCCCGGGCAAGCCGGGGCTGGTGAGCCCCGGCGACGCGGGCGCCCACGGCGACATGGACGCCGGCACCTTCTTCCGGAGCCTGCTGGCGCTCCGCGGCGCCTTCGCGTCCCTGGCCCGGGCCGGCGCCGAGGGCGCGCCCTTCGCGGCGCTGCGCGACCTGGCCGTGGCTGCCGAGGCCCGGATGCTGCGGGCCACCGGCGGCGTCAACACACACCGCGGCGCCCTCTTCGCCCTGGGACTGCTCTCGGCCGCCGCCGGGCGCGAGGGCGCAGCGGGCCGGACGCCGGGCGATGACCTGGGCGCGGCGGTGCGTCGCCACTTCGGCGCCGCGCTGCGGGACCTCCCGCCGGACCCGCGGAGCCACGGCTCGCGGGCCGCTCGCCACCACGGCCTCCCCGGAGCCCGCGACGAGGCGCTGGCCGGCTTCCCGCACCTCTTCGGCGTGGCGCTGCCGGCGCTGCGCTCCTGCCTGGCGCGCGGGGCCGGGCGCCGGCGGGCCGCCCTGCAGGCGCTGTACGCGCTCGTGGCCGCGCTCCCCGACACCAACCTGCTCCACCGGGGCGGAGCCGGCGGGCTCGCCTTCGCTCAGGCGGCGGCGCGCCGCTTCCTCGACGCGGGCGGCGTCCTCTCGCCCGGGTGGCAGCTGCGCGCCCGGGCGGTTCACCGCGCCTTCGTGGACCGCGGCCTCTCCCCCGGCGGCAGCGCCGACATGCTGGCCGGAGCGCTGTTCGTGGAGCGGCTCGGCGAGCAGGGCAACCCGGGGAGGAGCCGGTGAGCGGCCTGGCGCTCCTCTGCCCCGGCCAGGGCGGCCAGCACGCCGGCATGCTGGAGCCGCTCCGCGGCCACGCCGCCGCCGAGGCGCTCCTCGCCGACGCCGAGCGGCTCGTGCCCGGCGGGCTGCGGGCCACCGCCGAGCAGGGCGGCGACCGCGTCTTCGAGAACCGGGTGGCGCAGCCGCTGGTGTGCGCGGTGACCCTGGCGGCCTGGGCGGCGCTCCGCGAGGCGCTGCCGGCGCCGCTCCTGGTTGCCGGCTACAGCCTGGGCGAGCTCACCGCCTACGGCTGCGCCGGCGCGCTCGCCGCCGAGGAGGCGGTGCGGCTCGCCGCCGAGCGGGCGGCCCACATGGACGGAGCGGCGGCGGTGCCCTCCGGGCTGCTGGGCGTGCGCGGCCTGCCGCGGGCCCGCATCGAGGCGCTGGCGGCGGCGGCCGGGGCGGAGGTGGCCATCGACAACGGTCCCGACCATCTGGTGCTGGGCGGTCCGGCCGCGGTGCTCCCCGGCCTCGCCGAGGCGGCGCTGGCCGCCGGCGCTCGCACCGCGCTGCGGCTCCCCGTCGGCGTCGCCGCCCACACCTCGCTCCTGGCCGCGGCGGTCATCCCCTTCGCGGCGGCCCTCACCGGCTCGGACCTGGCGGCGCCGGAGGTGCCCGTCCTGTCGGGCGTTGGCGCGGCGCCGGTGCGCGGGCGGCCCGAGGCGGTCTCGGCGCTCTCGCGGCAGCTCTCTCGGCGCATCGCCTGGGCCGACTGCCTGGCGGCGGCGGCCGAGCTGGGCTGCACCGTGTTCCTGGAGCTCGGGCCCGGCGCCGCCCTGGCGCGCATGGCCGGAGAGCTCTTGCCCGGCGCCGCCGCCCGCTCGGTGGCCGACTTCCGCTCGCTGGCCGGGGCGGCAGAGTGGGTGCGGCGGGAGATCGAGGAGAGGGGGCGGTGATCGAGGCGGGCCGCGCTCGGCGCGGGGCTGACCCAACCGGCTGACCCAGCGGCTGACCCAACCGAGAGTACCGTGCGGCATCCGCCCCGGCTCCGCCACGGCCCCGGCCCCCTGCCAACCCCTCGTCTTCCGGCCTGCTCCCGCGGCACGCCTCCTGCCTTGCCGCCACTCGTGACCGCTCCGCGCCAAGTCCTCCCAGGCACCTGCTACCTCGTCTCCCGCCGCTGCACCCAGAGGCAGTTCCTCCTCCGCCCCGGGCGCCTGGTCAACGAGGTCTTCCTCTACCTCCTGGCCCTCGCCGCGCAGCGCTTCGACATCCGCATCCACGCCTTCTGCGTCCTCAGCAACCACTACCATCTGGTCCTCACCGACCCCCACGCCCGGCTCCCCGCCTTCGGCCAGCTCCTCGATGCCCTCGTTGCGCGGGCTCTGAACACCGGTCTCGGCCGCAGCGAGTCCTTCTGGGGCCCCAACAGCTACAGCGCCGTTGCTCTCGCTACCCCCGAGGACGTGCTTGCCAAGGCGGCCTACGCACTCGCCAATCCCGTCGCCGCCGGGCTCGTTCGCGCTGGCCGCGAGTGGCCCGGCCTTTGGTCGGGCCCTGACCGCGTCGGAGCCACCATCGTCGCCTGTCGGCCCAAACACTTTTTCAGCCCCAGGGGGCTCCTGCCGGAGTCCGTCTCTCTCGAAATCACCGCACCTCCCGGCTTCGCATCGGCGGAGGACTTCGCCGTGGCCCTCCGCGGCGCTCTGGAGGAGCGGGAAGTCATCGAGCGACAGGGGAAGGCCTTCCTCGGCGTGGCCCGCGTGCTCGCCCAACGTCCCACTGCTCGCCCGGCATCGGGGGAGCCGCGCGGTGCCCTCCACCCGCGGGTCGCTGCGCGGGACAAGTGGAAGCGGATCGAGTTGCTCGGCCAGCTCTCTGAATTCCTCGCCCAGTACCGGGAGGCGTTGGATGCCTGGATACGCGACGACCGTGCGGTCGTGTTCCCTGCTGGGACGTACCTGATGCGCGTCCTGCACGGAGCACCCTGCGCAACGTTCGGCTGACGGGACCCGCGCCCCGCCTCTCGCACCAAGAGCCTGGCCAGGTTGGACCACGGCGCCTGCTTGTCCTACGCCGTCTCCGGGCCCGTTGGTGCGACTCGACTGACGACATTCCAGGGCCACCGTGCAATAGGCCCGCGCGTCGGGAGACCGAAACTCGCTTCCCGACGCACTCCGTTTGTACCTCCCAGGCATTCGCAAGCGCCCTCGCCACGGCAGCCGCGCCCTCTCCCTCCGATCTACTCTCGGTCAGGCGCGGCCCGGTCGGGCGCGGCCGGTCGGAGACGCGGCGCGGCCTTCTCGTCCCCGACGGCTGCCAGCGCACCCCCTGCGCCGCGCGCCTCGTCCATCGCGATACCGGCGGCGAGATCCTGCTCCTCTCCGAAGCCGTCGCCCGCGGCCCGGCGGCCGCAGTGGTCCTGGAGCGACTGGGAATCCGGTGACGGCGCTCAGCCGCCCTGGGCCTCGGGCCGCCTCGTCCGCAGGAACTTCACGCCGGTGTAGACCAGGATGGCGGCGAAGGCCAGGCGCAGCGCCAGCTCGGGGAGCTGGAGCGCCATGGCGCTGCCGGCCAGCGTGCCCAGCAGGATCCCGAGGACGATGCCGGGCAGGAGCGGCCGGACCACGTTGCCGAGCTGCCAGTGCGCGTGCGCGCCCACCGCGCCGGCCGGCACCATGGCGAGGAGCGAGGTGCCCTGGGCCAGCACCTGAGGGAATCCCGCCAGCAGCACCATGGCCGGCACCATCATGTTGCCGCCGCCCACGCCCATCATCCCGGAGAGGAAGCCCACCAGCAGGCCCACCGGTACCAGCACCGCCGCCAGCGCCCAGCCGGTGGCCGGCACCGACCCGCCCGCTATCCAGGTCTTGGAGAGGAGCAGGATCGACACCAAGACCAGGAAGCCGCCGAAGGCCCGCTTCAGCTTCCACTCCGGCAGCGCGTGGGCGTAGCGGGCCCCGAGCCGCGCGGTGAAGACCGCGGGCGCCGCCAGCAGGAGCGCGCCCACCACGTCCACCTTGCCGCGCGTGAAGTAGGTGGCGGCGCCGACCAGGCCGGTGAAGACCAGGGCCACCAGGCTGGTGCCATGGGCCTGCTGCTGCCGGAGCTTCGCCAGCCCGACCAGCATCGGCACCATGACCACGCCCCCGCCCAGCCCCACCAGGCCGCCGAAGGCGCCCCCCACCAGCCCGATGACGAGCCCCTTGCCGATCATGTCCCCTCCTCCGGCGCGTCCGGCGGGCCCTTGCGCCAGCCGCGGATCCCGGTCCAGAGCAGCATGGCAGCGAAGGCGTGGCGGAGCCAGACCTGCGGGAGCACCTGGGCCAGCGATCCGCCGGCCAGCGCACCGCAGAGGATGCCCAGCACCAGGCCGGGCAGCACCGGCCGCGCCACGTTGCCGAGCCGCCAGTGGGTGGCGGCGCCGGCAGCGCCGGCCGGCACCATGGCGAGCAGCGAGCTCCCCTGCGCCTGCACCTGGGTGAAGCCCACGAGCAGCACCATGGCCGGCACCATCACCACCCCGCCCCCCACGCCCATCATGCCCACCAGGTACCCGGTGAAGAGGCCGGTGGCGAGGAGCACCGGCACCTTCACCGCCAGCGACACCGGGTGGGGCTCGCCCGCCAGCAGCGGCCGGAGCAGCAGCGCCGCCACCACCACCAGCACGAAGAGGGCGAACCAGCGGCGCAGCGATCGCTCCGGCAGGGCGTGGGCGTGTCGCGCGCCCACCGGCGCGGTCCACACCGCGGTGGAGGCCATCAGGGCCGCGGCCAGCGGGTCCACCGTGCCGCGGACCGCGTAGGCCAGCGCGCCGCCGGCGCCGGTGAAGACCAGCGCCACCAGGCTGGTGCCGTGGGCCGCCTGCTGCCTCAGGCCGAAGAACCGCACCAGCAGCGGGATGGTGATCAGCCCGCCGCCCACCCCCATCAGCCCGCCGAAGGCGCCCGCCGCGAGCCCGATGGCGAAGGCGGCCGCAGAGGGCATGCCCGGCTACAGCCGCTGGTCGATGGCGCGGTTCGACATCTCGTCGGCGAGGGTGTTCTGCTCGCGCGGCACGTGGCGGACGGCGATCTCCGGGAAGGTGGAGAGGAGCTGTTGGGCCTCGTCGTGGAGCGGCCGGAGGTTCTCGGCCTTCACCTGGTACTCGCCGGAGAGCTGCTTCACCAGGAGCTCCGAGTCGCTGAAGACGTCCAGCTCCTTGATGCCCATGGCCCGGGCCCGTTTCAGGCCCAGGATGAGCCCCATGTACTCGGCGAAGTTGTTGGTGTTCTCGTCGAGGAACTTGCCCAGCTTGGCGACGATCTGCCCCTCGGGGCTCAGGATCACGGCGCCGGCGCCGGACGGGCCGGGGTTTCCGCGGGAGGCACCGTCGGTGAACAGCTGGTAGCGGGGCGGGGGCCGGGCCGCCTCCTCGCGGGCCTTCTCGGCCTCGCGGGCGGCGGTGGCGCTGCGCTCGGCCTTCTTGCGCTCGCGCTCGGCCTTGGAGTCGTTCATGGCCGACTCCAGCTCCTCGGCCGACTGGCGCGCCGCCTGCTCCACGTGGCTGGCCTTGCGCACCTTGAGGCTCGACTTGCCCTTGGGGGCGGCGGCCTCGGCGGCCGCCTTCTCCAGCTCCTCCACCCGGTCGGCGGCGGCGTTGATGAGCTTCCCCAGGGTGTCGCGGTCGTACCCCTTGTAGCGCTCCAGCGTGCTGGGCAGCCGCTCGTTGGCGGCGATGAAGCGCAGCAGGTCGGCGAGGACGGTGCGGCTCACGGTCAGGCCGGGCTCGGCGCGGGGGGATTGACCGCGTCGGAGGAGTAGATGATGCGGTTGCAGTTGGGGCAGGTCTCGATGCTCTCGGCCCGCTGCAGGACGATGAAGAGCTGGGGCGGGATGTTGCGGTTGCATCCGCGGCAGGTCTGGCCCACCACCGCCGCCACCGCCACCCCGGCGCGGCGCTTCTTGATCCCCTCGTAGCGGGCGAGCAGCCCCGGGTCCACGCGCCTGGCGGCGTCGGCCCGTCGCGCCGCCAGCTCCGCCTGGCGCTTCTGGCACTCCTGCTCCTTGGCGGTGAGCGCCTTGAGCTCGGTCTCGACCGCCATCTCCTGCTCGGAGAGGGCGTCGGCCGCTGCGTCGAGCGCCTGGCGGATCTCCAGCGCCTGGAGGGCCAGCGCCTTCAGGGTCTCGTTCTGGGTGTCGTTGGTCTTCTTGGCGATGTCGATCTCGCGGGAGAGGGCGGCGTACTCCCGCGGCGTCTTGATCTCGCCGAGCCGACCCTCCCACTTCTTCACCTTGTCCCGCTCCAGCGCCAGCATCTGCTCGGCGCCGCGCTTCTCGCGCTCGTTGCCGTCCAGGCGGGCCTTGTGCCCCTCGTAGGCCTTCCGGGCGGCGACCACCCCGGCCTCGAGCCGGGCCCGCTTCTCGGGCAGGGCAGCGGCCTCCGCCGCCAGCCCACCGGCCTCGAGATCGATCTGCTGCAGCTCCTCCAGCGCCTTCAGCTTGTCACGCAGCGACAAAGGACGACCTCCTCAGGGGCGCTCGCGCGCCGTTCGATGCTCTGCTGTGGGCCCACCAGGATTCGAACCTGGATCGGATCGGTTATGAGCCGACTGCTCTGGCCGTTGAGCTATGGGCCCGTCTGCCATCGCCTCCGGCCGCCCCTCCACGGGCTAGCTCTCCACGAAGCTCTTGAGCCGCTTGGAGCGGCTCGGGTGTCGCAGCTTCCGCAGCGCCTTGGCCTCGATCTGCCGGATGCGCTCGCGGGTGACCTCGAAGTCCTGGCCCACCTCCTCGAGGGTGTGGTCGCTCTTTTCCCCGATGCCGAAGCGCATGCGGAGCACCTTCTCCTCGCGCGGGGTGAGCGTGGCCAGCACCTTCCGCGTCTGCTCGGCCAGGTTCATGTTGATGACGGCGTCGGACGGGCTGACGATGGCCTTGTCCTCGATGAAGTCGCCGAGGTGGCTGTCCTCCTCCTCGCCGATGGGCGTCTCCAGGCTGATGGGCTCCTTGGCGATCTTGAGGACCTTGCGGACCTTGTCGAGCGGGAGCTCCATCTTCTCGGCGATCTCCTCCGGGGTGGGCTCGCGGCCCAGCTCCTGCACCAGGTAGCGGCTGGTGCGGATGAGCTTGTTGATGGTCTCGATCATGTGCACCGGGATGCGGATGGTGCGGGCCTGGTCGGCGATGGCGCGGGTGATGGCCTGCCGGATCCACCAGGTGGCGTACGTCGAGAACTTGTAGCCGCGCTTGTACTCGAACTTGTCCACCGCCTTCATCAGGCCGATGTTGCCCTCCTGGATCAGGTCCAGGAACTGCAGGCCGCGGTTGGTGTACTTCTTGGCGATCGAGACCACCAGGCGGAGGTTGGCCTCCACCAGCTCCGTCTTGGCCCGCTCCGCCTTGCGCTCGCCGTCCATGATGGCCCGGAAGGTGCGGCGCAGCTCGTCGATGGGCACCTCGCCCTCCTCCTGCACGCGGAGGATCTTGCGCACCGCGGTGCGCATGATGCGGTCGAGCTCGAAGACGTCCTCGCTGGAGACGCCCAGCTTGCGGGCCACCTTCTTGCGGGTGCCCTCGTCGGTGCGGGCGTCGCGGAGCAGCCGCTTGAGCTCGCGGGCCGGCACGTCGGCGCGGCGCTCGCACTCCAGCAGCTCCCTCTCGGCCTCCTCCACCCGGCGGATGAGCCCCTTGAGCTTCTGGACGATGCGGTCGATCTGCTTCTTGTTGATCTGGATGGCCTCGAGGTGCTCCACCATCTGCTCCTCGATGCCGGAGATCTCGGTGCGCTGCTCCTTGCGCCGCACCTCGCTCATCCGCTTGCCGGAGGCCAGGGCCTCCTTGATGCGGGCCACGTCCCGCTCCAGCTTGCGGATGCGGTCGATGTGCTTGAGCACGTGCTCGACCTTCTTCTCCTCCTCGCGGGGGATGGGCGGCGCCGCCGGGGCCTCGCCCTCGGCCGGAGCCGCCCCGCCCTCGGCCGGCTCGGCCTCGACCTCGACCTCGGTCTCGACCTCCTCGACCTCCTCCTCCTCGCGCTCGGCGCTCTGCTCCTCGCCGGCGTCCTTGATCACCTCGCGGATGCGGATCTTGCCCTTCCGCAGGCGCTCGCCCAGGTCGAGGATCTCCTTGATGGCGATGGAGGAGCTGAGCACTGCGTGCAGCACCTCCTTCTCGCCCTCCTCGATGCGCTTGGCGATCTCCACCTCGCCTTCGCGGGTGAGGAGCGAGACCGAGCCCATCTTGCGCAGGTACATGCGCACCGGGTCGTTGGACTTGCCGTAGCCGGCGTCGTCCTCCTCGTCCTCGTCCTTCTCCTCCTCGGCGCTCTTGGGCTCCGGCTCCGGCGGCTTGTCCGGGAGCTTCATCTTCTTGGAGTCGTCGACCACCTCGATGTCGTGCTCGCCGAACATCGACATCACGTCGTCGATCTGCTCCGAGGAGACGACGTCGTTGGGCAGGGCGTCGTTGAGCTCGTCGAAGGTGACGAAGCCCTTCTCCCGGCCGCGCTGCATCAGCGCCTTGACCTCGGAGCGCTCGGTGATGTCGCCGAAGCCGTCTGCCGACGACGATTCCTCCTCGGCCTCCTCGCTCTCGGCCTCGGCGCCCTCGGCCTCCTCGCCCTCCTCGCCTTCCTCGTCGTCGCCGGCGGCGCCCTTCTTCTTCTTCAGCGTCTCCTCGGCCTCGGCCGTGGAGCGCTCGGAGCCGTCGCGCTTGCCGCCCTTCTTGCCGGGCCTGGCGGCCTTGGCGGCCTCCCGGGGCGCCTCCTTCTCGCGGGCGCGCTCGACCGGCCGGGCCGGCTTCCGCGCAGCCGCCGACTGCTTCGGCTTGGCGGCGCGGGCGGCCTTCTTCTTCGCGGCCTTCTTCTTGGTGCTCATTCTCGTGCTCCTCGCTCTTCGCTTCCTGCGACGGGGGCCCCGCCGCACGGTCGAGTCTCGTGGATCAGGTGCGCTCCAGCGCCCTGAGTCGCTTCTGCAGGTCACTCATGCGTGCGGCCAGGACGCCCTGCTCCGTTGCCAGTTCCTCGGGGGCGGGGCTCCCGGCGCGGGTGGTCGCCTTGAGGACCCTGTCCATCTGCGCTTCGAGGTCTTCCTTCTTCGCCATGAGGATGGCGCGGCGCATCTCCCGCACCGCCAGCTCCTTGCGGGGCGCCGCCGGGCCGAGGGCGAGCTGCTTCAGGCGTCCGAGGGACGCGCTGTCCAGAGCGGTCTCGAGTCGCGCCACGAGCCCCGCCGGATCCAGCTCTCCGCGCAGGAACATCCGTGCGGCGTCGGCGACCGGCCCGGGCGGCAGCACGTTCACCAGGCCCTCCTCCTCCGCGATCGGCCCGAGCTCGGTCGGCCAGACGGCCAGCAGGCCCAGCGCATCGATGGCGGGCCCCCCCATGCCCTGGAGCCTGAGGCGAACCGCCGGCCTCTGCGCCTGCGGCTGCGCAGGTGCGGGCGAGGGCCGGCCGCGCTGCCGGGCCTCGGGGGCCGAGAGCTCGGCCTGCAGCGCCGCCAGATCCACGCCCAGGCGCCGGGCCACCCGCTCCTCGAAGGCAGCCCGGGCGATGCCGGCCTGGGCCAGCGCCAGGAAGGGGCGCAGCTCGCGGAAGGCGGCCACCTTGCGCTCCACCGGGGCGCCGGGGCCGTCGCCGCCGCAGTGCTTCTCCACCGCGCGGTCGATGAGGAACTCGGTGAGCGGGGGCGCCGCGGCCACCAGCGCCTCCACCGCCGAGAGGCCGTTCTGCCGGGCGAACTCGTCGGGGTCGGTCTTGCCCTTCTCGCTGGGCAGCACCGCCACCTTGCCGGCGATGCCGGAGGGCAGGAGCGCCTGGGCGGCGCGGGCCGGGGCCGCCAGGCCCGCCACGTCGCCGTCGAAGATGAGCGTCACCTCGCGGCAGTCGCAGCGCGAGAGCAGCTCCAGGTGCTCGGGGGTGAGGGCGGTGCCGCAGACCGCCACCGCGTTCTTCACGCCCACCTGGTGGAGGCCGATGACGTCGAAGTAGCCCTCCACCAGCACCGCGCTGCGGGTCCGCCGGATGGCCTCGCGGGCCAGGTCGAGCCCGTAGAGCACCTTGCTCTTCTTGTAGACCGGCGACTCGGGGCTGTTGACGTACTTGGCCCCCTTCTCGTCGCCGCCGGGCAGCACCCGGGCGCCGAAGCCGATGACCTCGCCGTCGAGCCCGGCGATGGGGAAGAGCAGCCGGCCGCGGAAGCGGTCGTAGGGGCGCTTGCCCTCGCGCGGCACCAGCAGGCCGGCCTTGAGCAGGGCCGCCTCGCCGACGCCCTTCTCCTTCATGCGCGGCGGCAGGTCGTTCCAGGCGTCGGCGGCCACGCCCAGCCGGAAGCGGCGCGAGGTCTCCTCGGCGATGCCGCGGCCGTCGAGGTAGGCGCGCGCCGGCTCGCCGTAGCGGCTCCACAGGCGGGCGGCGTAGTAGCGCGCCGCGGCGTCGCAGGCGGCCAGGACCTCGGTCCGCTCCTTGCGACGCTGCCGCTGCTCGGCGGAGTCCTCCTCGCGCTCCGGGATCTCCACCCCGACGTCGGCCGCCAGCGCCCGCACCACCTCGGGAAACTCCTTGCCCTGCAGCTTCTGCAGGAACTTGAACACGTCGCCGTACTCCCCGCAGCCGTAGCACTTCCAGTGCTTGTCCTCGGGGTAGACGTGAAAGCTCGGCGTCCGCTCTCCATGGAA
Source organism: Deltaproteobacteria bacterium (assembly GCA_016214955.1). GTDB lineage: Bacteria > Myxococcota > Myxococcia > Myxococcales > Anaeromyxobacteraceae > JACRMN01. The sequence goes on along the minus strand of JACRMN010000012.1, from coordinate 753,411 downwards.
GACGCAGCAGCCCTTCCAGGTGCGGCCCGCCTTCTTCAGCTCCATGTGGCGGCCCAGTACCGCCACGATGTCGATCCGGCTCCGGATCTCCTCGATGACCGCGTCGGGGATCACCGAAGAGTCACTCCTCCCGCCCCTACCTGGGGGCGAGCTTCTGCTTCACCAGCTCGCTCACGGCCTTGCCGTCGGCCTTGCCCTGCACCTCGGGCATGAGGGCCTTCATCACCGCCCCCATGTCCTTCGGCCCCTTGGCCCCGGTCCTGGCGATGGCCTCGTCCACCTTGCGGGCCAGCTCCTCGGGAGAGAGCTGGGCCGGCAGGTAGGCCTGGAGGATGACCAGCTCCGCCTCCTCCTTCCTGGCCAGCTCCTCGCGGGCGGCGGCGCGGAACTGCTCGGCCGCGTCCCGCCGCTTCTTGATCTCGGTGCCCACCACCTGGAGGATGGTGGCCTCGTCGAGCACCACCGCCTTGTCGCCCTCCACCTCGCGGTACTTGATGGCGCTCTTGACGGCGCGCACCACGTCGAGCCGGAGCTGATCCTTGGCCCGCATGGCGTCCTTCAGGTCCGCATCGAGCCGCTCGCGAAGGGTCATGGGCTCCCCGAGGCTAGAAGGTCTTGCGGGCCTTCTTCATGGCGCGCTTCTTGGCCGCGAGCGCCTTCTTCTTCCGCTTCACGCTGGGCTTCTCGTAGTGCTCGCGCTTGCGGATCTCCGAGAGGATGCCCGCCTTCTCGCACTGCTTCTTGAAGCGCTTCATGGCGTTCTCGAAGGACTCGCCATCCTTCACGCGCACACCGGTCATTCGCACCTCTGGTTGTCGAGCGGTTGGTCCATAAACGCAGACAAGCCGGACGGGGTCTCCCGCCCGGCCTGCCCGTTGGATGAGGGGGAGGCTTTAATGAAAATCCTTCGCTTCGTCAAGAGGTTTTGCCTTCGCGCCCACCGGTGGTCCCGTGGCGCCGCTCCAGCACCGTGTACACCTCGCTGGGGGTGACGTCGGCCGAGGCCAGCACCACGAACAGGTGGTACACGAGATCGGCGGCCTCGTTGGCGAGGTGGTCCTTGGTGTCCCTGCCGGCGAGCAGCGCCTGGTGGGCCTCGTTCACCTCGTAGGCCTCCTCGGCCACCTTCTTGCGGGCCTTGGAGGGGTTGGCGAGGAGCTTGCGGGTGTAGCTCTCGGTGGCCGTCTCGTCGGCCTTGCGGGCCTCGATGGTGGCCCAGAGCTGGGCGAGGAAGCGTTCGTCGGCCATGGCCGGACTCCTGGAGGTGCGGCGCCGGGCAGCGGCTGCGCGGGGGCGGGAGTGTAGCCGACCTGGGCCGCTCCCGCCCACCTCGCGCCGACGCCCGCCGCGTCAGCCGGAGAACGGGGAGAGCTGGAGAAGGACTCGCCGCTCGGGGGTGAAGGCGCGCCGGGCCAGCTCCTGCACCGCCGGGAAGGGCCCGACCCTGGCCCGCGGCAGCACCGTCCGCGTGCCCTCGCGAGGCTGCGACGCGTTCCAGGCCACGTCGTCTGCCAGCGCCGCCGGATCGCTCTGCACCCGCTCGGCGATCCTCCGGAGCCGCTGCTCCAGCACCTTGCGCTCCTGCGACGTCGGGGCCATGCGCCCGGCGTCCCGGAAGGCCTGGGTCATGGTCTCGGAGAGGTCCGAGGCGTCCACGCCCGGCGAGTAGGCGACAGCCAGCACGAAGCGGGAGCCGCGGATGTCCGCGCACTCGACCGACACCGACGAGACCAGTGGCTCGCGCAGCTGCAGCGCGACGTACAGGCGCAGCTCGACCAGGGCGGCGAGCGCCAGGCAGGCCTCGTGGTCGGCGGTCTCCACGCGGTACCCCATCACCGCGCCCAGGAAGGGCGCGCGCACCGACTCGGTGAAGGGCAGCTCGGGGATGGCCAGGATTGGCTCGGGCCGCTCCCCCGGCAGGGCAGGAGGGAGGAGGAGCGACTCGTCGAGGAGCGCACGCGCCGAGGCAGGGGTGACGGCCCCGGTCAGCACCGCCGTGGTGTTCGAGGTCACGTAGTGACGCTGGTAGAACGCCACCAGGTCCGATCGCTCGATGGTCGCCCGCGCCGCCGAGCTCCCGATGACCGTCCCTCCGCCCTGCCCCCGGAAGAGGGCCTTGTCGATGTAGCGGAGCGCCTGGCCTCCGCGGGCCGGCAGCTCGGCCTCGTTCTGTATCACGCCCAGCTCCCGATCGATGTCGCGCGAGCGGAAGGCCGGGTCGTTGACGGCGCGGATCAGCGCCCTGGCGAGCGCCTCGAACTCCTTCGCGGGCGCGTCGAGCTCGAACACCGTCGCGTCGCGGGAGGTGTAGGCGTCGACCCGGGCTCCGGCGGCCCTTGCCACCTCGATCAGCCCGACCGCCCCCTTGGCGTCGCGGATGAGCATGTGCTCGACCAGGTGGGCCAGCCCGCCCTTGGCGGGAGGATCGTGCGCGGCGCCCGAGCGGACCACGTAGCGCAGCGACGCGCTCGTGGCCCCGGCGACGGGCAGGACGATGAGCTCCATCTGGCCGGCGAGGAGCTCGACCTGCGGCGCCGCGGCCGCCGGGGCCCCGGCGCACAGGGAGAGGAGCGCGACGAGCGGGCTCATGGCCTCGGTCCGAAGTAGGCGACGAGGGCGCGGTCGCCGGCGAGCGCGGCGGAGACGTCGGCCACGAAGTCGGCGCGTGCGACGTTGCGGATGGCCTCGGCCGTGGCCCGGGCGTGCCAGGCGCTGCCCGCATCGAGCTCCCGGGCCAGCGCCTCGGGGTTCCGGTCGAGCTCGAGCATCTCGGCGAGCGCCGTGCTCCGCGCCCGCTCGAAGGCGTCGTCGGCGAACCGGCCGGCCTTGACCGCCTCGATGGCCTCCAGCAGGTGCGATCCGAGGTCGACCGAGGAGGGATCGTGGGCGGGGACGACCAGCACCAGGAGGTCGGCCCAGCGGTCGCGGAGCGCGAAGACCTCGAAGGTGTACCCGATCCCCACCTCCCGGAAGCGCTTCCAGAGCTCCGCGTGGAGGACGGCGCACGCCATCCGGGCCGTGGCGGCACCGCGGGCCGACTGGAGGGCCAGCGGGTAGGCGAGGAGGTAGGTCTCGGCGGAGGATCTCCGGCGCGCGCGGACGGGCAACTGCACCACGGGGCGCCCGCTCTCGGAGCGGCGCCCGCCCCGGAAGGTCCGGAGGAATCGCAGCATCTCGTCCCGGTCGAAGCGCCCGGTCACCACCACGGTGGCATTGCCGGGCGCCAGGTAGCGCTCCCGGTGGGCCTGCACGTCGCGGGAGGAGATGGTCCCCGGGGTGTCACCATCGCCGTACGGCTCGTTGAGGTAGCGCCCGTCTTCCACCATCAAGGAGGCGAGCAGGTGAGGGAGGCCGCTTCCGCGCCCCGGAAGCTTGCCGTCGAGGACCGCACGCGCCCGGGCCCGGCTCATCGCCTTAACGTCGACCCTGGGGGCCAGGACGGCCTCGGCGAGGGATCGCGCCAGCCCTGGGAAGTCCCGCCAGTCGGCCGTGAGGGTGAAGGCCGACTCGCGGAGCTCGGTCTCGACCGAGAGCGAGGCGGCGGCCCCGTGGATCTCCAGATGGAGGGCCTGGTAGTCGACGCGGCGGTTGGCGGCCAGGAGCGCCTGCTGGGTGAGCCGCGTGAGCCCGCGCCGGCTGCCGTCCTCGACCGCACCCGCGGCGAAGGAGATCCGGAGCGTGGCCTGCTGCCCCGGCCGCCTGGCCAGGACGATGGCGGGGCGATCCGGGCCGCCCGGGAAGTGCTCGACGTCGAAGGGCTCGGCGCGGGCCAACCCCGTCACCAGGGAGAGCGCGGCGGCGATCGCGGGGCGCAGGGTCATCGGCTCGCTCCCGCGTCGCCGCGGGGTGCCACCTGCAGCGAGCTCCCCTCCCCCGTCACCAGGAGGCCGCTGGCCACGGCGCGCTGGCGGGTGACCGCCCGCAGCTCCAGCGCGCCGGGAGCCGAGCCTTCCTCCAGGGATGCGAGCCGCTGCCGCCACCAGGCCGCGGTCCGGCCGGCGAAGAGCTCGTCGGGGCGGGGCGACAGAGCCGCTGGCGGGGGCGCTGCGGTCGGTCGCGGCGCCGGGGCCTGGGGCGCCAGGACGGGAGCCGCCGGCGCGGGGACCGCCGGCAGCGGTGGGGCAGCGGGCAGGCGCGGAGGAGGAAGGGCCGCCGGGAGGATGAACAGGTACACCGATGCCCCTGCCGAGCCCAGGCCGACGAGGGCCAGGGCCGCTGCGAGCAGGAGCGTTCGACGCGGCGGCCTCTCTTGCGCGGCCGCCGCCTCCGGCGTCGCGAAGCGCCTGCCCTGCGGCCCGGGCCGCTCTCCACCCTGGAAGGTCGTGCTCAAGGAGACACCCTCCGCGCACCTGGCGCGCTGACCGCGAACCGCTCTCGACCCCGGGGCCGCACGATGAGTGCGCCATGCTGCCACACTGCGCGTCACGGCGGCAACCCGCGCCGGGGACTGCCCTGATCGAGTCACAGAGCGCTGCGTGCGGCGTCGAGCCACGCGCGGCGCCAGGGCGTGCTGGCGCCGCCACCCGCGCGCCTGCCAACATGGCGGCGTGCGCCGGCCGCTCGTCGCCCTCTGCCTCCTCGCCCCTGCCCTCGCGGCCGCGGACTCCACGGTGCTCGGCGCCGAGCTCCTGGGGCGGCTCAACCCCCGCGGCCTGGCGGTGGAAGCGAGCGTCATGCGCCGCCTCCCGGTGCCGGACGAGGAGAGCCCGCTGCGGCGGGGCCGGTACCTGGCCCTGGGGGCGCTGGCGGACGTGAACCCGGCCTGGGCCCAGCTCGGGCCGCGGCTGGAGTGGGTGCCCTGGGCGCCGGTGCAGCTCGCCGCCGGCTACGACCTCATCGCCTTCTACGGCGCCAACGGCTCGCTCCTGCGCCTGGACTCGGACCGGGCGCGCTACGGCGCCGGCGAGCTGCGGGCACTGCGCAGCGCCGAGCGATCGGGCCTGGCCCACCGGCTCTTCGTCGAGCCGGCCCTGCGGGCCCGCCTCGGGCGGCTGCTCCTCCGCAGCGCGCTGGAGCTCTCGGCCTACCGGCTCGCCGGGCGGGCCGGAACCTACTACGAGTCGGACCACGACCTGCTGGTGCGCGAGCGCGACCTGGTGCTCCGGCTGCGGACCATCGCCCCGGTGGCGCTGTGGCGCGAGGGCGACGTGGAGCGGCTGCTCCTCGGCCCGGCCCACGAGTACGCCGCGGCGGCGCGCACCGGCGTGAGCCGCCACCGGCTGGGCGCGGTGCTGCTCCTCTCCCCGTGGCCCCGGCGCTGGGGGCTCGACCGGCCGCGGCTCGGCGCCTTCGGCGGCATCCTGCTTGCCGACCGGAACCGGCGCGGGCAGCCCTTCGTCCTGCTCTCCCTGGCCGCGGACCTCGACTGGCCCGACTAGCGCGCCGCCCGGTGCCCTAGTCGAAGCAGCTTCGCTTGCCCTCGTGGCAGGCCGGGCCCGCCTGGCGCACGCGGTAGAGCACCGCGTCGCCGTCGCAGTCGTAGCGGGCCTCGAGCAGCACCTGGGTGTTGCCGCTGGTGTCGCCCTTGCGCCAGAGCTGCTTGCGGCTGCGCGACCAGTAGGTGGCGCGGCCGCCCTGGAGCGAGGCCAGCAGCGCCTCGCGGTTGGCCCAGGCCAGCATGAGCACGGTGCCATCCTCGCCCTGGGCCACCACCGGCACCAGGCCGCGCTCGTCGAACTTCACGGCCGGCAGCGTCTCGGCGGAGAGGATCACGGCCGCACCTCGAAGCCCCGCTCGCGGAGGAAGGCCTTGGCCTCGGGCACGGTGAACTGGCCGTCGTGGAAGATGCTGGCCGCCAGCGCCGCGTCGGCGAAGCGCAGCCCCTCGGCCAGGTGCTCGAGCGTGCCCACGCCGCCCGAGGCGATGACCGGCACGCGGACCGAGCCGCAGACCTTCTCCAGGAGCTCGAGGTCGTAGCCGGCCCGGGTGCCGTCGCGGTCCATGGAGGTGAGGAGCAGCTCGCCGGCCCCGCGGTCGGCCACCTCGCGGCACCAGGCCACGCCCTCGACGCCGGTGGGACGGGAGCCGCCGGCCACGTGGACCTCCCACTCGGTGGGGCTCGTGCCGGGGCGCCGCTTCACGTCCACCGCCACCACCAGCGCCTGGCAGCCGGCCAGGCGCGAGAGCCGATCGACGAGGCCCGGCTCCTTCACCGCCGACGAGTTGACGCTCACCTTGTCGGCGCCGGCGCGGAGCAGCTCCACGAAGTCCTTCTCGCTGCGCACCCCGCCGCCGACGGTGAGCGGGGCGAAGACGCGGGCGGCGGTGCGGGTCACCAGGTCCAGCAGCGTGCCGCGGTTCTCCTGGGTGGCGGCGATGTCGAGGTAGGTCACCTCGTCGGCCCCCTGGGCGTCGTAGCGGGCCGCGGCCTCGACCGGATCGCCTGCGTCGCGCAGGTTCTGGAACTTGACCCCCTTCACCACGCGCCCGTTCTTCACGTCGAGGCAGGGGATGATGCGCTTGGCGGGCATGGGGGGCGCATCCTAGCGCAGTGGCGCGCGCCGGAACCAGCGCGGACGGCCGCGCCGGCGGCAGCGGCGCCGGCCTAGGCGCCCGCCAGCGGAGTGGGCAGCCCGGTCAGGACGCCCCGCAGCCCCTGGTACGGCTCGCCCACCTCGACGCCGCCATCCCCGATGGCGAGCTTGTGCACCTCGGTGGCGTGGCGCACCCCGCGCGCCTTGAGCACCGAGATGCCGCGATCGAGGCGGCCGCCCTGCTCCACGTACTTGAGCTGGACGACGTTGTCGGCCGCGAACGACAGGCCGCGCCCCGAGAGCTGGGCGGTGCCGAGCAGCTCGGCCACCTCCATGTTGAGGCAGCAGGTGACGCCGAGGGCGCGGAAGTGCTTGGTGGCCGCGTAGACCAGCTCCTTGAAGCGCCGCGGCGACGACACGCCCAGCTCCAGGCTGGTCAGGCTGTCGAGCACGATGCGCTTCGCCCCCAGCCGCTCGATCCGCTGGCGCGCGCGATCGAGGAAGGCGTCGGTGGAGAGCTCCACGGGCGAGACGTAGGCGAGGGAGAGCAGGCCGCGCTTCTCCAGCTCGAGGAGGTTCCACCCGAACCCCTGGGCGATCCCGCGCAGCTGATCCGGGGTCTCCTCCTGCGTGAAGAGGATGCCGGGCTCCCCTCGCCGCGCGCCGTCCAGCAAGAACTGCAGCCCGAGCAGGGTCTTGCCGGTTCCCGTGGCCCCCTGGACGACGGTGGCGCTCGACCGGGGCAGCCCGCCGCCGAGCATCTCGTCGAGCCCCGCGGTCCCCGTGGGGGCCCGCTCGGCGCAGGACAGCGCCGTCCCCTGGTCCGCGACATCGGGGCTGCGCACCCGGGGGTAGAAGACCAGCCCCTCGGGGCCGATCTCGAAGAAGTGACGGCCGGCGACGACGTCGGAGCCGCGGAGCTTGAGGACGTCGATCACGCGTGTGGCCGTCAGCCCTTCCCGATGACTGCCCAGCCGGACGATGCCGTCGGCGATGGCGAACTCGGTGCACTGGGCGACCTCTTCGTCCGTGTACTCGCCGACGAGGAAGGCGGCCGCTCCCCATCCCGCCATGTGGACCGCCAGGTCGTACACGAACGTCCGGAACGAGGGAGCGTCGCCGAAGATGTCCCGGATCGCCTTGAAGCTGTCCACCACGACGAGGGCTGGCTCCTCCCGCTCGACGCGCTCGGTGATTGCCCGGAGCACGTCCTGGGCGTTGCGGCTCCGGACCACCGAGCCGAGGTCGACGAAGTTGACCTGCTTGCCGATGGCCTCCGCGTCGAAGAAGGAGAACTGCTGCATGTACTGGAGGAGCTTCAGCGACGGCTCGGAGAGGGTGGTGAAGTAGAGGCCCCTCCCGCCGGTCCTGGCGGAGTGGAAGAGGGCCTGCAGCGCGAACAGCGTCTTCCCGGCTCCCGGAGCCCCCGCCAGCACGACCAGCGACCGGGCCGGCAGTCCGCCGCCGAGGATGCGGTCGAGCGCGGCGCTCCCGGTCGACAGGCGCTGCAGGGCCTTCTGGGCCATCGGACTCCCTCCTGCGAAGCGAGCGCGCCACGGCGCTCGGTCTTGCGAGGCGCTGGAGCGGTGTGGCCGGGTCCTCGACGAGGCCCCGGCGGTCTCCGGGCCACGCCGGTGCTGCTCGTCAGGGAGCCGGCATTCCGGCCGCCCAGGTCCGGAGCGCGGGGTGCTGCCCCAGGTGTCGTGCACCGACGTCACCTGTCATCTCCGCGAGCAGCACCCGGAGCTCGGCGGCGAGATCGCGCAGCGCGGCCGGCGGACCCTTCGTCAACTCGAAGGACCGCGGCAGCATGTACTCGTAGTTGCCGTCCACCCGCTCGATGGCCAGGTCGGCGAGCTCCTGGCTGCGGGAGAGCGCCCGGCGCGCGGCCCGCTCCACCAGGACCGCGGTGGCCGCGGTGCCGAGCAGCTCGGCGAGGGCGTTCCAGAGCGCCTGGAAGAGGGCGACGCCGGAGAGGGTCGCGGACGCGTCGCGGCCGCTCACGCCTCCCCTCTTCCACCTGACGTCGTCCGACACGGCAACTCCTGGAAGATCCTCGCGTACCATGGGCGTGATAGTGAGGCAGCCCGGCGGGTGCAACGGGTATTCGACGCGCGTGGTCCGCCCCGCGAGCGTCGGGGAACGCATGGCACCCCAGCTCGGCCGATCCATCGCCCTGGCGCTGGACTCGCGGGCGCGTCGCGCGCCTCAGGAGGGTCGTTCGTGACCGGGCCAGGGCCAGCGATCGGCCGGTCCGGGTGCCGCTCACCTCGCCAGCGCCTCGTCCAGGCCGGCCGCCCAGGCCTCGAGCGAGGTGTGGAGCGCGCGGCCCAGGAAGGCCGCCCGCGCCTCGCGCAGCTCCGGGACGAGCGCCACCACCTCGCGGTAGCGGGCGTGCTCGCCGGCCTGGAGCGCGGTCTCGGCCAGGTGGATGGGCTCCCGGCGGAACTGGACGGCGGCGAAGGCGCGGCACACTGCCTCTACCCGCCCCCGCGGATCGGCACCGGCGCGGAAGAGGTAGGTGGCCACGTCCTCCGAGCCCGGCGCCTCGGCGGCGATGGCGGCGCCGAGGTCGAGGAGGTAGAGCAGGCGACGCCCCCGGCACTCGGGGGGCAGGGTGGCGCCGGGCTCCTCGCCGCCGGCGGCCTCGGCCGCGCCGGGCTCACCGGCCAGCTCCTTCACGCAGAGCCAGCGGCCGCTGGCCCGCGCCGCCAGCGCCTCGGCGTACGGCTGCCGGCCGCCGGCGAAGCTCCGCCCCCAGATGGCTTCCCAGGCGCCGGGCACCGCCGCCTCGACGGCCTGGCGCGAGGCCGGCACGCCGTCGCGGACCGCGGCCGCCAGCGCGCGCACCTGCAGCGGCGTGGCCGAGGGCACGAGCGAGGCCAGCGCCGCCGCCGAGCGGCCGGCCAGGGCGCCGAGCCGGTCGAGGAGCGCGCGCCTCACGGCGTCGGTGCGCTTGCCCAGCTTCGCGAGCTCGACGGCTCCGCCGTCCCAGAGCGAGAGCACCACCGCGTGGGCCTGGGCGTCGAAGGTCACATCGCGGACGGTGCCGTAGGGCACCAGGAACGGCTGCTCGCCCTCGCAGAGCACCGCCAGCGAGGTGCGCTGCGGGCGCAGCGCCGCGGTGCGCTCCGGCCCGAGGGCTCCGCCGGGCGCGCGGCGGCGGACCACACCGCGATCCTCCTCGCCCTGGCCGCCCTCCTCGAGCAGCAGCGCGCCGTCGAGGTGGGTGCGCCGCAGCGCGGTGAGCGCCCGCGCCACCTCCTCGAAGCGCTTGCCCAGGTGGGAGAGCTCGAGGAGGTCGCCGCCGGCGAAGCGGAGCCGCAGGAGGTGGTCCCCCTCCTCGACCGCGGTGAGGTCGCGGTAGGGGAAGCGGAGGGGGGCGCTCGCAGGCGCGGTGACGGTGAGCTCGGCGCTGCCCAGCGCCAGAACCCCCTCGCCGCGCTCCTCGGCGCCGTGCGCCGGGCAGAGCCGGTAGCGGACCGGGGCGCCGGTCACCTACTTGCCCCGGGGCGTGCCGCACTCCGGGCAGAACTTGCCGGTGAAGGCGGTGCCGCACTTCCCGCAGGCGGCCCTGGTGACGAGGGGCTTCCCGCACTCGGGGCAGAACTTGCCGCCCTCGACCCGGGCGTTGCAGTGCGGGCAGGCGGCAACCTGCTCGGCGGCCATGTCCACGTCGGCGGTCAGGTCCGCCTTGCCGGCCTTCTCCCGGAGCTGTTGCACCGCCACCTCGGCCTGGATGGCGGCCGCCTCCTGCTGCAGGTCGGGGGCGCAGGCCTCGCAGAGCGTCCGCTTCTCGTTCCAGCAGACCTCGGGGCACACCCAGTGGCCGCAGCGGGTGCACTGGTGGAAGTGGGCGCGCCCCTCGTCCACCGCAGTGGCGAAGGCGTCGTCCCAGGCCTTGCCCCGGAGCGCGTCCTTGAGGTGGTCGCCGGCGTAGGCGGCGTCGCCGAGCTTGCCGCCGAAGAGGCTGCCGGCGGCGCGGAGCAGCTTGGAGGCGACGCCGAGGGTGTTGGCCTGGAAGCGGGAGATGAAGCCGTTGCCGCACTTGTCGCAGTAGAACTCGAACTGGAAGCCGGTGTCGTTGGAGCGGTCCGAGTAGTTCTTGGTGAACTGGATCATCGCCATGCGGTCCCCTCCGCGCGGGTCGAGAGACGCTACCACGCCGCGCCGCGGCAGGCGCGAGCCGCCAGCGGGCGGCGGCGGGTTCCCCGGCACCACAGCCCGCCGCTTGCCTCCTCTCCCCGCCCTCGCTCACCATGTCACTCCCAAGGAGGGGCGCCCGATGCCAGCCGACTCCCGCCTCGACCCCAGCCGCGTCGTCCGCGCCCCGCGCGGGAAGCAGCTCTCCTGCCGGAGCTGGCTCACCGAGGCCGCATACCGGATGCTCCAGAACAACCTCGACCCCGAGGTGGCCGAGGACCCGAAGCAGCTCGTGGTCTACGGCGGCATCGGCCGGGCCGCACGCAACTGGGAGTGCTTCGACCGCATCCTCGAGGTGCTCCGCACCCTGGGCGACGACGAGTCGTTGCTGGTGCAGTCGGGGAAGCCGGTGGGCGTCTTCCGGACCCACGCCGACGCGCCGCGGGTGCTGCTCGCCAACTCCAACCTGGTGCCGCGCTGGGCCACCTGGGAGCACTTCCACGAGCTCGATCGCAAGGGGCTCTTCATGTACGGCCAGATGACGGCCGGCTCCTGGATCTACATCGGGTCGCAGGGGATCGTGCAGGGCACCTACGAGACCTTCGCCGAGGCCGGGCGCCAGCACTACGGCGGCAGCCTGGCCGGCCGCTGGATCCTCACCGCGGGCCTGGGCGGCATGGGCGGGGCCCAGCCGCTGGCCGCCACCTTCGCCGGCGCGGCCTCGCTCACCGTGGAGTGCCAGCAGAGCCGCATCGACTTCCGCCTGCGCTCCCGCTACCTCGACGAGCAGGCCCGCGACCTCGAGGACGCACTGGCACGCATCGCCCGCTACACCGCCGAGAAGCGCGCCGTCTCGGTGGGGCTGCTGGGCAACGCCGCCGAGGTGCTGCCGGTCATCCTCCAGGGAGCCGTCGCCGACGGCCTGCGGCCCGACCTGGTCACCGACCAGACCTCGGCCCACGACCTGGTGAACGGCTACCTGCCCATCGGCTGGACGGTGGAGCGGTGGCAGGCGGCCCGAGCCGATCCGGCGCAGCACGCGACGCTCGCCCGCGAGGCGGCCCGCTCCTGCGCCGTCCACGTGCGCGCCATGCTGGGGTTCCAGGCGCTCGGCGTCCCGGTGGTGGACTACGGCAACAACATCCGCCAGGTGGCCCTCGACCAGGGCGTGAAGGAGGCCTTCTCCTTCCCCGGCTTCGTCCCGGCCTACATCCGCCCGCTCTTCTGCGAGGGCAAGGGGCCGTTCCGCTGGGTGGCGCTCTCGGGCAACCCCGAGGACATCCACCGGACCGACGCCCGGCTGAAGGAGCTCTTCCCCGAGAATGCTCACGTGCACCGCTGGCTCGACATGGCGCGAGAGCGCATCGCCTTCCAGGGGCTGCCGGCCCGCATCTGCTGGCTGGGGCTGGGCGAGCGGGAGAAGGCCGGCCTGGCCTTCAACGAGATGGTCCGCAAGGGCGAGGTGGAGGCGCCCATCGTCATCGGCCGCGACCACCTCGACACCGGCTCGGTGGCCAGCCCCAACCGCGAGACCGAGGCCATGCGCGACGGCACCGACGCCGTGAGCGACTGGCCCCTCCTCAACGCCCTGCTCAACACCGCCGGCGGCGCCACCTGGGTGTCGCTGCACCACGGCGGCGGCGTGGGCATGGGCTACTCGCAGCACGCCGGCATGGTCATCGTCGCCGACGGCTCCGAGGCCGCGGCGCGCCGCCTCTCGCGGGTGCTGGTCAACGACTGCGGCTCGGGCGTGATGCGCCACGCCGACGCCGGCTACGAGGCCGCGGTCGCCTGCGCGCGGCGCAACGGGCTGCGGCTTCCGATGGTCGGCGGCCTGGGTTGAGCCCGACCGAGACCCCGACCCCGGGGCTGGGGCCACACCCCGATTCCCTCGCCGCACGCCCTTGCGGCCCCGGCCCTCCTCCCCCGAGGATGCGGCCACTCGGCTGAGGAAGGAGCGGACCGTGGCGGACGGAGAGCAGGCGGCGAAGGCGGACGACCGGAGCTTCGTCGGCCACCCGCGCGGGCTGGGCTACCTGGCCTTCACCGAGGCCTGGGAGCGCTTCAGCTTCTACGGGATGCAGTCCTTGCTGGTGCTCTACATGACCAAGGCGCTCCTCCTCCCCGGCGCCCGCGAGAAGGTGCTGCTCTTCGAGCCCTTCCGCCGGCTCTTCGGCAGCGCCGACGGGCAGCCGCTGGCCTCGGCCATCTTCGGCACCTACGCCGCCGGCGTGTACCTCACGCCCATCCTCGGCGGCCTCCTCGCCGACAGGCTGCTGGGCAAGCGGCGCACGGTGCTGCTCGGCGCCGTCACCATGGCGCTCGGCCACTTCCTCATGGCCTTCGAGTCCACCTTCCTCTTCGCGCTCCTCGCCCTGGTGCTGGGCTGCGGGATGTTCAAGGGCAACATCGCCAGCCAGGTGGGGGCGCTCTACGCCCCCGACGACCTGCGCCGCGCCGACGCCTTCCAGATCTTCTACCTGGGCATCAACGCCGGGGTGATCGCCTCGCCCTTCGTGGTGGGCACGTTGGGCGAGCGGGTGGGCTGGCACTGGGGCTTCGGCGCCGCCGGCGTGGGCATGCTGCTGGCGCTGGCCATCTACCTCGCCGGCCAGCGCCACCTGGCGCCGGAGGTCGGGCCGGCGGCGGCAGCGGCGGGCAGGGCGGCGCGCCCACCCATGACCCGCGACGACTGGTGGGCGGTGGCGGCGCTCCTGGCGATGGTGCCGGTGCTGGCGGTGGCCATCGTGCCCAACAACCAGATCTTCAACGCCTACCTGGTGTGGGGCGACCAGGCCTTCGACCTCACCGTGATCGGCCGGACGTTCCCCACCACCTGGCTCATCGCCCTCGACGCCATCGTCAGCGTGACCTTCCTGGCGCTGGTGGTCGTCTTCTACCGCTGGTACGGCAGGCGCTGGAAGGAGCCGGACGAGATCACCAAGATCGTCGTCGGCTCCGGCTTCTCGGTCCTGGGGACGCTGTGCCTGGTGGCCGCGGCGGGCAGCGCCGCCGGCGGCGGCAAGATCGGCCTCTTCTGGCCGGTCATGTTCCACGTGGTGAACTCCATCGCCTTCGCCCACATGCTGCCGGTGAGCCTGGCGCTGTTCGCCAAGGTGGCGCCGCCGGCGCTCCACGCCACCGTGCTCGGCGTCTACTACCTGGCCTTCTTCCTCGGCAACTCGATGGTGGGCTGGGTGGGCGGCTACCTGGAACGCATGCCGGCGGCCCGCTTCTGGTGGCTCCACGCCGGCTTCGCCGCCGGCGCCGGCGTGGCCTTCCTGCTCTTCCGGCTGCTGCTCCGCAAGCGCCTCCGGGCCCACGCCCCGGCGGCCGAGGCGGCCTAGCCGAGGATCCCGGCGGCGGCGAGCAGCGCCACCGCGATGCCCACCAGCGACTCGCCGGCGATGAGCCCGGAGGCGATGGCGATGCCGCGCTCCTCGGCGTCGGCCGGCGCCAGCCGGCGGTAGAGCGCCAGCAGCAGGGCGCCGGCGAAGAAGGCCATCGAGCTGTAGCCCTGGAAGACGAAGCCCATGCCGAAGCCGGTGGGCGAGGGCAGGTAGGGGCGCGCCCGCGGGAGGAGCTTCTCGGCCGCGGTGAGCCCGGTGCCCACCAGCAGCCCCACGCCGATGGCCTCGGGCGCGTAGCGCGGCAGCATGTGGGCGCCGCCGGCCAGGAGCTCCGCCACCGCCTTCCAGATCTGCATCGAGGGGGCGGGCCACTGGTCGCCGCCCAGGTCGGCCGGCGAGCGGATGAGCAGGTAGTAGCCGGCGGTGGCGGCCAGGGCGCCGCCGAAGACCCCGAAGAACTGGGCCAGGAACTGCTTGCGCGGGTTGGCGCCCAGCAGGTAGCCGCTCTTCAGGTCGGTGAGCAGGTCGGAGGAGGAGCTGACCGCCGAGGCGGTGATGTTGGCGGTCATGAGGTTGGCCACCACGTTCTGCGGGATGAGCACGCCGTAGGTGAGCTGGGTCACCTTGCCGAGCGCGCCCATGGGCGTGGTGTCGGTCTCGCCGGTGGCCCGCGCCGCGACGATGGAGAGGCCGAAGGAGAGCGCCACCGCCAGCAGGCCGAAGAGCACCGGGATGCCGTAGTTGCGGTGGCCCAGGAAGACGAGCGCCGCCCCGGAGAGGCCCACGCCGGCCACGAACCAGCTCCCCGGCACCTCGATGCGGGCCATGGCCTCGTCGCCCGGGGCGGCCCCGCCGCGCCGGAAGCCGGAGAAGGCGCGGGCCACCGTGCGCCAGTCCCAGAAGAAGGAGAGCAGGCCGGCGGCGGTGAGGCAGGCGGCTCCGCCCCACACCGACCAGGCGACGATGCCGCGGAACCCCAGCTCCCGGATGATCCCCTGGCCGTGGAGCCAGGGGGCGAGCAGGCCGAAGTTGATCACCGCCCCGGCGAACATCGAGGCCGCGGCCCGCACCCCCATGATGGCGCCTGCCGCCATCATGATCGTCGAGAACTCCAGGGCCAGCGTGTAGCCGGCCGGATCGACGATGCGGGCCATGCCCGGCATGCCCAGCCGCTCGAAGAGCGGTTTCAGCGGGAAGTAGGCAGGGAGGAGGGCCGGCTTCCCGTCGCGGAACCAGGCGACCGCCCCTCCCACGCCCAGCGCGGTGAAGAGGGCGCGCGCCTTGCGGGCGGCCTCGGCCCCGTGGGCGTGGAGCGAGCGCAGCGTCTCGGCGGCGGCGGTGCCGGTGGGGAACGGCAGCCGGTCCACGTTGATGAGCGAGCGCTTCATGGGGATGGCCATGAAGACGCCCATCATCCCCAGGAAGAAGACCTCGACCACCATCTCCCAGAAGGGCGGCCGGTGGCCGGTGAGCACCAGCATGGCCGGGTAGGCGGTGACCAGCGTGGCGCCGGTGCCGTAGCCGGCCGCCGAGGCGGTCGACTGCATGCAGTT
The DNA here is from genome assembly GCA_016214955.1 of Deltaproteobacteria bacterium. Lineage (GTDB taxonomy): Bacteria > Myxococcota > Myxococcia > Myxococcales > Anaeromyxobacteraceae > JACRMN01. The sequence goes on along the minus strand of JACRMN010000012.1, from coordinate 737,892 downwards.
GTTCTCCAGGATGGAGACCCGGCCGTCGCGGTGCCTGTCGAAGAGCGGCAGCCAGCGCGGCGCCTGCAGCCCGTTCATGGGCACCACCCGGAAGGCGGCGTAGGAGAGGATGCAGGCGGTGACCGCCACCCCCAGCGCCCAGCCCGTCTTGAAGCCCACGTACAGGTTGGAGAGGGCCATGATGCCGCCCAGCAGGCTTCCCATCAGCACCGCGCGCAGGGTGAGCTGCGGCTCGGCGTCGCCGGCGTAGGTGGTCCGGAACCACTCCCGCTCCAGCTCCTCGGCGCTGCGACGTTCACTATGGGTGTCGTTCATCCGGTCTCCGGGGGGGAGAGGAAAGCACGGACCGGTCCCGGGGGGAACGGCTCCGCCGTCCCGCGACCACCGGGCCGTTCCCAGGCAGCGGCCACCGAGCGATGATCCGATCGTGCAGGTCACCCCGTGGAAATCCGGCAAGGAGGGTGCCCCCGGGGCCGACGGCCCGGGTGCCGCGCTCTCCGGACCTCGGACGTCGCGGTTCGCCGTGCTCCTGTTCGCGACGCTCCTGGGAGGAGGTGCGTCGTTCGGCTACGCCGGTTACCGGATGGAGGTCGCGAGCGGGCGCCGCCACCTGCAGCGCCAGCTCGAGGCGGTGGGAAGGCTCAAGGCCCGGGAGATCGCCGGCTGGCTCGCCGGCCGCAGGGAGAGCCTCCTGGCCTCCGCGTCGGGCCCCCGGATCGCCCTCCTCGTGGATGGGTGGAGGGAGCGCGGCAGGACCGACCCGGCCGAGCTGGCCTGGATCGGGGGCCGGCTCGAGAACCTGCGGCTCATCGGCGACCTCGTGGACGTGGCCATCGTCGACCGCGACGGCAGGGTGCTGGTCGCGGCCTCCGGCGCAGCCGGGCCCCTGCGCTCGCTCGACCTGGGCGGCGTCCGCCGGGCCCTCGACGGCGGCGGCGCCGTCGTCGCGCCGCTCCAGCGCCCCGCCGGCCCGACCGACCCGGCCATCGTCCTCGACGTGGTCGCGCCGCTCACGGCCGTGGACGGCCGCGGCAGTCGCACGGTGGGAGCGCTGGTGCATCGCGTCGACGCCCGCAAGGCCCTCTTCCCGCTCATCCAGTCCTGGCCCACCGACAGCCCGAGCGCGGAGGCGCTCCTGGTCATGCGGGACGGCGACCAGATCCGGTACCTCAACGACCTCCGCCACCGCTCGGACACCGCCCTCCGCATGACGGTCGAGCTCGCCGCGCCCCGGCTGCTCGCCGCCCAGGCGCTGCGCGGCGCAGCTGGCATCCTGGAAGGCGTGGACTACCGGGGCGTCCCCTCGCTCGGCCACGCCGGCCAGGTGGAGGGAACGCCGTGGGTGCTGATCTCCAAGGTCGATCGGGCCGAGGTCTACGCGCCGCTCACCGGCCTCCTGTGGATCTTCCTGGTGCTCGTCGGGCTCCTGGCGCTCGCCGCCGGGCTCGTGGCCCGCACCTGGCAGCGCCGCGTCGCCGAGGTCGCCCTCCGGCGCGAGCACGAGGCCGCCACCCGCCACGTCGCGGAGCTGGAAGCGGCTGAGCGGGAGCGCGCGAAGCTCATCGAGTCGCTCCGCAAGGCGCTCGACGAGGTGAAGACGCTGAGCGGCATCATCCCCATCTGCGCGGCCTGCAAGCGCGTCCGGGACGACGCCGGGTTCTGGGAGCAGGTGGAGGCTTACGTGAGCCGGCACAGCGAGGCCCGGTTCAGCCACGGCCTGTGCCTCGAGTGCGCGAGGAAGCTCTACCCCGACTTCGTCGAGCCGGAGGCGCCGCCCAAGCCGGAGCCGTGAGGGCGAGGAGCTCGCCCGAGCCTCCCGCACCTACTCCCCCCGCGCCGCCGCCAGCGCCGCGCCGATCTCGATGCGCCCCTCGTAGAGGGCCTTGCCCACGATGACGCCGTGGAGGCCGGCTTGCCGGCAGGCGCGGATGTCGTCGAGCGTGGCCACGCCGCCCGAGGCCACCACCTCCACCCCGGCGTCGGCCTGGAGCCGGGCGGCCCCGGCGACGTCGACGCCGGTGAACATGCCGTCGCGGGCCACGTCGGTGTACTCGACCAGCGACACCCCCACCCGCTTCACCCGGCGCGCCACCTCGGCCACCTGGAGGCCCGAGCCCTGCTCCCAGCCCTTCACCGCCACCTCGCCCCCCTTGGCGTCGATGCCGCAGACCACGCGCCCGGGGAAGAGGCTGCAGGCCTGGGCCACCAGCTCCAGCCGCTCCACCGCCGCCGTGCCCAGCACCGCCCAGCCGGCGCCCCAGGAGAGCACCTCGGCCACGTCCTCGACCTTCCGCAGGCCGCCGCCCACCTCGAAGGGCACGCCGGTGGCGGCGATGGCGCGGATGGCCTCGCCGTTCACCGGCCGGCCGGCGCGGGCGCCGTCCAGGTCCACCACGTGGATCCGCTGGGCGCCGGCGTCGCGGAAGCGGGCGGCCACCGCCGCCGGGTCGGACGAGTAGACCGTCTGGCTCTCGAAATCCCCCTTGGCGAGCCGCACCACGCGGCCGCCCATGAGGTCGATGGCGGGGAGCAGGATCACGAGGCCAGGAACCTCGAGAGGAGCGCCAGCCCGACCGCCTGGCTCTTCTCCGGGTGGAACTGCACGCCGGTGAGGTTACCCACCGAGAGCCCGGCGCAGTAGGGGCGGCCGTGGTCGCAGAGCAGCGCCGCGCCCTGGGCGTCGGCGGGGGCCGCGTAGCTGTGGGCGAAGTAGAGGTACTGGCCGTCGAGCGGCCGGAGGAGCGGCGGGCAGCTCGGCGTGGCCCGCACCCGGCTCCAGCCGATGTGGGGTAGCTTCACGGTGTCGGGCAGCCGCTCGATGGTCCCGGGCAGGACCCCGAGGCCGCGGGCGCCGCCGGCCTCCACCCCGCGCTCGAAGAGGATCTGCAGCCCGACGCAGATGCCCAGCACCGGCTTGCCGCCGCGGATGGCCTCGACCACCGCGTCGGCGACGCCGCTCTTCCGCATCGCCTCGGCGCACTCCGGCATCGAGCCCTGCCCCGGCACCACCACCCGGGCGGCGGAGCGCACCACCGCCGGGTCGCGGGTGACGGCGACCTCGGCCCCGACCTCGCGCAGGGCGTTCTCCACCGAGCGCAGGTTGCCGGCGCCGTAGTCCACCAGGGCGACGAGACCGGTCACAGCATGCCCTTCGTCGAGGGGAGCGCCGTCCCCTCCACGGCGGTGGCGGCGCGCAGCGCCCGGGCCACCGCCTTGAAGATGGCCTCGACCACGTGGTGCAGGTTGCGGCCGTAGCGGACGTTGACGTGGAGCGTGAGGCGGGCGTGGTTCACCAGCGCCTGGAAGAAGTCCTGGGTCAGGTCCACGTCGAAGCTGCCGATGAAGCGCTTGCCGCTGGGCAGGCTGGCGTTCCAGGTGAGGTGCGGGCGGCCCGAGAGGTCCACCACGGCCTCCACCAGCGCCTCGTCGAGCGGCACCACCGCGTTGCCGTAGCGGGCCAGGCCCGTCTTGTCGGCCACCGCCTGGCGCAGCGCCTCGCCGATGGCGATGCCCACGTCCTCGACGGTGTGGTGCGCGTCGACCGGGAGGTCGCCCCGGGCCCTCACGCGCAGCGCCATGCCGCCGTGCTTCGAGAGCTGCTCCAGCATGTGGTCGAAGAAGGGGACTCCGGTACCGATGGCCGCCGGGCCGGGGCCCAGCGAGAGCGCCACCGCGACGTCGGTCTCCTTCGTCTTCCGGGCGATGCGCCCCTGCCGCCTCGCGACCTTCGCCTTCATCGCCGCTTCCCCCCGGTGCGGGCCCGGGCCCGCGCCTTCGGCTTCGCCGCCTTCACCCGCCGCGCCGCCGGCCGGCGCCGCGCCGGCACCGCGCCGGCCGCGGCCACGCGCATCCGCACCGCGCGGGCGTGCCCCTCCAGCCCCTCGGCCGCCGCCAGCGCCTCGACGGCGGGCGCCACCTGGGCCAGCGCCCGGGGCGAGAAGTCCACCACGCTCATGCGGCGCCGGAAGGTGGCCACCGAGAGCGGAGAGGCGAAGCGGGCCGTGCCGGCGGTGGGGAGCACGTGGGAGGGGCCGGCGACGTAGTCGCCCACCGCCTCGGGGGTGTGGCTGCCGGCGAAGACGGCGCCGGCGCGGGCGATGCGCGGCACCCAGCGCTGGGCGTCGGGCACCAGCAGCGCCAGGTGCTCGGGGGCGAACTCGTCCGCGAGCCGGACGGCCTCGGCGAGGTCGCGGGTGACGATGAGCGCGCCGCGGTCCTCCACCGAGCGCTCGGCGATGGCCCGGCGCGGCAGGGTCTCGAGCTGCCGCTTCACCTCGGCCTCCACCGCCGCGGCGAGCTGGGCCGAGGGGGTGAAGAGCACCGCCACCGCCCGCACGTCGTGCTCCGCCTGGGCCAGCAGGTCGGCGGCGCACTCGGCCGGATCGGCCTCCGGAGCCGCCACCACGGCGATCTCGGTGGGGCCGGCCAGCATGTCGATGTCCACGGTGCCGAAGACCAGCCGCTTGGCGGCGGTGACGTAGGCGTTGCCCGGGCCGCAGATCTTGTCCACCGCCGGGATGGTGGCGGTCCCGTAGGCGAGCGCAGCCACCGCCTGCGCCCCGCCCACCTTGAAGAGACGGGCCACGCCGGCCACGTGGCAGGCCGCCAGGGTCCAGGCGTCCACCACGCCCTCGGCCCCGCCGGCCTCGGCCGGCTTCATGGCCGGCGAGCAGGCGAAGACCTCGGCCACTCCGGCGATGCGGGCCGGGATGGCGGTCATGAGCACGGTGGAGGGGTAGCGGGCCGTGCCGCCGGGGACGTAGAGGCCCACGCGCCCGAGCGGCCGCGTCACCTGGCCCAGCGTCGAGCCCTGGCGGTCGCGGCGCGGCGGCACCTCGGCGTCCCGCTCCCGCTCGTGGAAGTCGGCGATGCGCTTCGCGGCCAGGCGCAGCGCCGCCTGGCCCTCCCTCGGCAGCGAGGCGAAGGCGGCCTCGAACTCGGGCGCGCCGGCGGTGATGGCGGCGCCGTCCCTCGGGCGCCAGCCGTCGAAGCGCTCGGTGAGCTCGAAGAGCGCGGCGTCGCCGCGGGCGCGGACGTCGCCCACCGTGCGGCCCACCACCAGCAGGATGGGGCCCTCGTCGTCGCGCGAACCGCGGGCGCAGAGCTTCTTCCACTCCGGCTCGAACAGGGAATCCTTGGTGCTGAGGACTTTCACGGCGCTCCGGCTCCTCGGGGAAGGCCGGAGTGTATAGCAGGCGGCCCCTCCCGGGGCGAGGGCGACGGCCGGGCCCCTACTTCTGGCGCGCCAGGTCGAAGCGCATGGTGCTGGCGGGCTTGCCGTCCTGCCAGCTCACCCAGTCGCCGATCACCTTGTCGGGCCCGGGGAGCTGGATGCGGGCCGAGTGCATGTGCACGTCGGTGGGCTTCATGTTGCTGCCGCGCAGGAAGTCGAACGCCAGGACGTCCGGGGCGTCGCTCTTCACGGCGCGCATGGTGGGCTGGTTGCCGGCGGCGCAGTAGTGCGTGAGCAGGAGGTCGTCGCCGTCGAGGTGGTAGACGGTGACCATCTCGTGCGGCGTGCCCGGGCCGATGATCTCGACCACCGCGCTCCCGGCGCCGGTGACGCGGTAGGTGACCACGGCGTCGAAGGTCTTGTCGCTGCCCGGCTCGCCGGCCTTGCCCTTCCAGGTGCCGGCGAGCGCCTTCAGCTTCTCGAGCTGCGCCCTGGCGGCGGTGGCCTTCTTGGGCTCCTCGGCGCGAGCGGCGGTGGCGAGGAGCAGGGCGGCGAGGGCGGCGGTCGCTCGGGTCATGGGGGCTAGGTAACTCCGGCGCAGCGCGGCCACCGGCCCCCTTTGGAGGCCGGCGGGAGCCCCGTGTCCGGCACCACTCAAACAACAGCAATATCAGCCCCTTGGCCGCGCGGTGTGCAGATCGTCACATCGCCCGAAGGAGCGGCTCTGTCCATCAGACAGGGCACCATGCCTCCCGACCTCAGAGACATCCTCGACCAGGCCCACGCCAGCCTGGCTCCCGACAACGCCATCCAGGCGATGCACGCCCTCTCCCAGGCGCTGCGCGACAGGCGCACCTCGCTCGGCGAGGCCGAGTGGGACGAGCTCATGCGCGACGCCCGGGAGCACCCGCTCGCCGCCCTGCTGCGCGAGGACCCGCTCACCGACCGCGCCCGGGCCCGGCCCCGCGGCTACCCAGGCGACGCCGTGGCGATGGACTTCATGTACGCCGGGATGCCCTCGGCCATCCGCCAGACCACCTCGCGGCTCGGCCGCGCGGTCTTCGCCTACACGGCCGGCTGCTCGGCGGCGGCGGTGGCGGTGCGCCAGCGGCGCAACACCCTCTCCCTGGCCATCGACGAGGTGGCCTCCAGCGTGAGCGGCGCGCGGGTCATGGCCGCCGGCTGCGGCCACCTGCGCGAGGCCCGCCTCTCCCGCGCCGTCACCTCCGGCACCCTGGGCGAGCTGGTGGCGCTCGACGGCGACCGCGAGCACCTGCGGGTGGTGAGCCGCGAGTTCGGCCCGGCCACCAAGGTGAAGACCGTCTTCGCCGGCGTGGCCGAGGTGGCCGCCGGGAAGCTCCAGCTCGGCGGCTTCGACCTCGTCTACTCCGCCGGTCTCTTCGAGCGGCTCGACGACGGCGAGGCCCGCGCCGTGACCGCCGCGCTGCTCCACACCCTGCGGCCCGGCGGCCGCCTCCTGATCTCCAACTTCGTGGACGGCTTCCTGGCCCACGAGCTGATGCAGGCCTTCATGGACTGGAAGCTGGCCTGCCGCGACGAGACCCAGCTCCTCGGCCTGGCCGGCGAGGTCTCGCAGCGGGCCCGCATGGGCGCCCGCGCCTGGCGCGACGCCACCGGCTGCCTCGCCTGGCTGGAGATCAGGCGGCCCGGCGGCGCCGACTGACGGCGGCGGCGGCCCGCGCGGGGTGCTAGGCTGCCGCTCCCATGGCACCCCGCACCGACCTCTGGCTCCAGAACCTCCTCGACGAGCGCGACGGCGCCGCCCTCTACGAGGGGCTGGCCACGCTGGAACGCGACGCCGCCAAGGCGAGGAGCTTCCGCGAGATCGCCGACGCCGAGCGCCGCCACGCCGACATCTGGGTGCGCCGCCTGCAGAAGGAGGGGGTGGCCCTGCCGCCCGACAGGCCCAGCTCCCGGGTGCGGGCGCTGCTCTGGCTGGCGCGCCGCCTGGGCACGGCGTCGGTGCTGCCCATGGTGGTCGACGCCGAGACCAAGGACGCCGACAAGTACCTCTCCATGGGCGGCGACAAGGACGCCGAGGCCATCGCCGCCGAGGAGCACGAGCACCGCGCCGTGCTCCAGGGCATGGGCAAGGGCACCACCACCGAGGCCCGCGGGCTCATCGCCGAGCGCGAGCGCTGGCACCGGTCCGGCCGGGCCGGGTCCATCCGCGCCGCCATCTTCGGCATCAACGACGGCCTCATCTCCAACCTCTCGCTGGTGCTGGGCGTGGCCGGCGCCGGCGTCTCGGGCGACAGCATCCTGGTCACCGGCCTGGCCGGCCTGCTGGCCGGAGCCTCCTCGATGGCGGTGGGCGAGTACAGCTCGGTGGCCGGCCAGCGGGACCTGCTGGCGCGCCAGGTGGAGCTGGAGCGGCGCGAGGTCATGGAGGCGCCGGAGGAGGAGGCGGCGGAGCTGGCGCTCATCTTCAAGCAGAAGGGGCTCTCCACCGAGCAGGCCTCCCGCACCGCCGCCGAGATCCTGAAGAACCCGGAGCAGGCCGTCGACACCCTGGTCCGCGAGGAGCTGGGGCTCGACCCCGACGACCTGGGCTCGCCCATGGGCGCCGCCGTCTCCTCCTTCTTCACCTTCGCGGTCGGTGCCACCGTCCCGGTGGTCCCCTTCCTCTTCCTGCAGGGGCGCGCGGCGGTGGGCCTGGCGACGGGCCTGGCCTTCGCGGTGCTGGCCTGCGTCGGCGGGCTGGTGGGCTTCCTCTCCGGCGTCTCGCCGCTGCGCTCCGCCCTGCGCATGGTGGGGCTGGCAGCGCTGGCCGCCGGCATCACCTACGGCGTGGGCCGGCTGCTGGGCGTGGCCGTCAGCTAGCCCGGCACCTTCTCGATCTGGGCGTAGACGGCATCGGCCACCCGCAGCAGCTCCGCCCGCGGCAGCTCGGCCGAGAGCGCGTACCCCATGCTGCGGTCCACCCAGTAGAAGACGCCCACCGCCCCCTCCTGCGAGAAGCGGAAGGCGGTGCCGGTCTCGCCGCTCTCGGCGCGGGCCACGTAGAGCGTGAGCCGCTTGCCGGCGGGGTCGGCGTACATGAACTGCGCCACCGGCCCGCGGTCGCCCGGGAGCAGGCGGCCGCCCAGCAGGTCGTAGCCCAGCGGGCCGAGCCGCGGCACGCGCAGCGTGGTGCCGAGCCGCTTGGAGAGCCAGGCCACCAGGTGGGCCTCCTGGTCGGAGCCCACCTCCACCGGGTGGCGCACCTCCGGGGAGTAGACGGCGTGGGCCACCGCCGCGCGGTGCGGAAGCATCGCCTCGCGGTAGGCGTCGCCGCCGGGGAGGGCGCCGCGCAGCCACCAGCCCGCCAGCCCGGCGAGCAGCAGGGCGGCGGCCGCCGCCAGGCGCGGCCAGAGGCGCGAGGGCGGGCGCAGGCCCGACAGGCGGGCCGGCACCGGCTCGTCCAGCACCTCGTCGAAGGTGTCGTGGAGCGAGGCGGTGATCCTCATCCACCCCTCGACCCGCGCCGCCTCCTCCGGATGCGCGGCCAGGTACTGCTCCACCGCCGCGCGGCGCCCGTCGGGCAGGAGGCCGTCCGCGTGCGCGTGCAGCTCCTCCTCGGTCACGGGCCGGCTTTCGTCCCCTGAGGTCATCTGACCACCTCGAGCGTCGGGGCGCGCCCGTCACCGGCCAGGAGCGCCCGCAGCGTGGCGCGCGCACGGGAGAGGCGGGACATCACCGTCCCGACCGGGATCCCCAGGGCGCGGGCCACCTCGTCGTAGCTCAGCTGCTCGAGCGCCACCAGCAGGAGCACCTGCTTCTGTGGGGCGGGCAGCCACTCCAGCGCCCGGATGAGGCGCTGCCGCTCCAGCACGTCGCCGGGGCCGCCGGACGCGGGCGCGAGGAGCGCCTCGCCGCCCATGGGCACCTCGGGGCGGGCGCGCCGCGCCCTGCCCTGGTCCACGTGCAGGTTGTGCATCACCGAGAAGAGCCACACCCGCAGGTCGCGCTCGGGCCGCCAGAGGTGCAGCTTGTCGAAGGCGCGGGCCAGGGTGTCCTGGACCAGGTCGTCCGCCTCGCCGCGGCCCCCCGAGAGCGCCCGGGCATAGCGGCGCAGGCGGGGGATCAGCTCGACGATGCGGTCGCGGTCGCTCATGGCGCCCCGGCGCTTCCCGCGGCCCTACTGGATCGCCAGCTTCGGGTCGATCTGCCAGGTCTCGCTGGCGATCTTCCCGTCGCGGTAGGTGAGGACGTAGCGGACCTTGATCGGCGCCTTGCCGGTGAACATCACGTGGGCGGAGACGGTGCTTCCCTTGGGGTTGGCCGACTCCTCCACCCTGGCCACGGCGACGGTGAGCGGGCCCTGGGCCCTGGCGAACTTCTCCCAGACCCCCTGGATGGCGGCCGAGCCCGCGTAGGCGCCGTCGAGCGGCCCGCCCACCCACTCCAGCCGGGCGTTCTCGGCGTAGGCCGAGGACAGGGCGGCGAGGTCTCCGGCGGCGATGGCCTGGAAGTGCTTGTGGGCGTCGTCGGCGGGGCCCGCGAAGGCGGGGGTGGCGAGCGCGAGGAGGAGCAGCGGGGCGAGGCGCTTCATGTCGATCTCCGTGGTCGGTGGGGCTACACCCGAGCCTACGGAGACCTGCCAGGAAACCTTCCCTGGCTCCCGTCCGGGTCAGGTCGCCGGCGGCGGGGATCCCGCCGGGGTGCGGACCGCGCGGCGGCGCCCCACCCGGCGCGCCGGCACGCCGGCCCAGACCTCGCCCGGACCCACCCGCGCCCCCTTGGAGAGCACCGCGCCGGCGGCGATGACCGCGCCGTCGCCGATGTGGCAGCCCGGGAGGATGACGGCCATGAGCCCCACCGTCACCCGGCTGCCGATGTGCACCGGGGCGGCGACGATTCGGCCGCGCTCGGCCGAGTGGGCCACCAGGGTGACGTCGCCTCCGATGACGGTGTCGTCGCCGATGGTGATGAGGTTCTGGTCGGCCATCACCGCGGTGTTGATCTGCACCCGCCGGCCGATGCGCGCCCCCATGAGCCGGTGGTAGAGCGGCAGGAAGGGCGTGAGCCGCACCCAGTTCACGAACGAGAAGCGGAGCGCCAGCGTGAGGGCGTTGAAGCTGGCCCAGCGCCAGGCGCGCAGGGAGAAGTAGTCGTAGCGGCCCACCGGCGTTCCCGGCGCCAGCGTGGCCCAGCGGGCGAGCGGCAGCACCGCGAGGAGCGCGAGCCCGAAGACGAAGTAGGCCCCGGCCGAGGCCACGCACAGGCCCAGAAGCCGGAGCGGCCCCTCGGCCGGGAGGCGCCCCGCCACCCAGAGCCAGGCGGCCGTTGCGGGCCAGGCGGCCAGGCCGAGGAGGAGGGACACCTCGGCGAAGAGGCCGAGGGTGAGCAGCACCTGCACCGGGGTGAGGAGCAGCGCCTTCCAGCCGGAGGGGGCGGTTCGCATCCGGCCATTCTGCATCTTCTCCGAGCCCCGAGAAGGCGCGGCCGCCGGCCGGCTGCGGCTACGGCAGCGCCAGGCGGTCGAGCATCCGCCGTGGCAGCTTGCGCTCGGCGAACAGCCTCCCGACGTCGGCCACCGGGAGGTAGCGCCCCTCGGCCCCGTCGCGGCCCAGCACCTGGAGGAGCACCGGCCACTCGCCGTCCATCAGCTTGCGGTCCACGATGCGGCGGCGTCCGGCGGCCCGCGCGAAGTTGGCGTCCATGAAGCGGGTGAGCTCGGCGAGCGAGAGGCCGCGCTCGGTGGTCCCGTCGGGCGACTCCTTGTCGCTGGCGAAGGTGTCGAGCCGCGCCAGCTCCGCCTCGACCACCTCGCCGCGCGCGTCGAGGATGCCGGAGCCTGCGCCCCGCTTGTCGAGCGGCCCCCCGCGCAGGGCCCCGAGCCGGAGCCCGCCCAGCCCGGTCCGGGCGAGCTGCGCCGGGCCGAGCCCGGCGGCGACGAGGGCGATGGCCCGGATGGCCAGGGCCGGCAGCCGTGGCCGGCCGTCGCCGGCGGCCGCGACCCGGGCCACGGTGGCGGACAGCCGGCCGAGCGGCTCCACCTCGTCGGAGAGCAGCCCCACCGCCACCAGCGCGCGCAGGAAGGGGCAGGGATTGCCGGGCGAGACAGGCTTCACGAAAGCCTCCTTGCCCCCTACGGCAGCGCCAGGGCGGCCGCCAGGAAGGCGTCGTTCTCGGCCGGCGAGCCCACCGTCACCCGGATGCAGCCCTGGAGGCCCGGGTAGTGGTCCTGCCGGCGCACCAGCACGCTCCTCGAGAGCAGCCCCTCGTAGGCGGCCCTGGCGTCGGGCGTGCGGATGAGCACGAAGTTGGTGGCGCTGGGGCTCGCCTTCCAGGTGGGGTGGCGCGCCAGGCCCGCCTGCAGCCGCTCCCGCTCGGCAGCGATGCGGCCGGCGAGCGCCTCCACGTAGCCGGGCGACTCCAGCGCGGAGAGCAGGATGGCGCCGGTGTGGGCCGGGATGAGGAACGGCGGCAGCATCGACTGGATCTTGCCCGCCACCTCGGGGGCGCCGAGCAGGTAGCCGCCGCGGATGCCGCCCAGGCACCAGGCCTTGGAGAAGGTGCGGAGCAGGACCACGCGCGGGTTCTGGCGGGCGAGGTCGCGCAGGTCGCTCCTCGCGAACTGGTGGTAGGCCTCGTCGAGCACCACCATCCAGCCGCGCTCGGTGGCAGCCTTCACCAGCGACTCCACCTCGGCGCGGGGGAAGAGCCTGCCGGTGGGCGCGTGGGGCTGGGAGAGGAAGAGGACGCCCGGGTCGCCGGAGAGGGCCGCGAGCAGGCCGCCGACCGGGAGGCCGAAGTCCTGGCCCAGCTTCACCGCCCGGTACTCCACGCCGGAGAGCCTGGCCGCCCCCTCGTAGTAGGCGAACGAGGGGGAGGTATCGAGCACGCGCCGCGCGGCCTGGCCCAGCGCCAGCACCAGGAAGTTGGAGCCCGGGGCCACGGCCACGCCCTCGGCCGGCCAGCCGGCGAAGCGGGCCACGGCCTCGCGCACCTCCTCGCCGTGCAGGTCCGGGTAGCGGTTCCAGGGCAGGGCGGCCAGGCGGGCCAGCGCCCGCTCCTTCACGGCAGCCGGCAACTCCTCCGGGCTCTCGTTCTGATCCAGCTTCACCCGCGCGTCGACCCGCTTGTACGGGTAGGGCGCGAGCTGCGACAGGTGGGGCTTCCAGGCGTCCATGGCGGCGGCAGACTAGCACGCAGGCTGCGGGCCGCGGAAAGCGCGGCCGCCGGCCCTCCCCCCGCACCACAGGCGAGGGCCGGCGGACCGCCCGGCTGCCGGGCTACTTCGGCGCCGGCTTCTCGAAGGCGGCGACCTCCTCGGCCGTGGGCTCGGGGGCGGGCTCGGCCGGAGGGGGCGGCGGCTTCGAGGGCGCGGGCGTCGCCGCGGCGGCGGTGGGGATCACCGCCTGGACCGCGGCGCTGCGCTCCCGCTCCGGCTCGGTGAGCACGGCCACGGCGAGGCTGATGGCGACGGCGATGGCGAGGAGGAAGAGGACCAGCGTCTTGCGAGGTGCGGCCATGGGAGGCTCCAGGGAGTTGCGGCCGGGGCGACCTTGCTCCGGCCGTCCTCCCTGGTGACTGCAGCGGGCGTGCCGCGCGCGAAGTGGCGTCGTCACGGCCCGCTCGCGCCGCCGGTGTACCGCCGGACACGGCGGCGCTGTGGGCGCGGACACGGCCCGCGCGGGCGGCGCGCTCAGCGGTGCGCGGGCGGCGTGTACGGCGGCGTGTATGGAGGCGCGTGCGGGGGCGCGGTGTAGGGCGGCGTCCCGGGCGGCTGGCCCGGCCGCTGCGACTGCTGTTGCTGTTGTTGCTGCTGGAGCGCGGCGATGGTCGCGCCCCCGGCGGCGGCGGCCGCTCCCCCGCTCAGGGAGGCGGCGGCCGTACGGGGCTCGCAGACGCAGCCGGCGGCGTTCATGACCAGGACCACCGCCGCGAGGCGCATGTCGAGCGCGGCGCAGTGGGCAGCGCACTCGGTGGCCCGTTCCTTGGGGAGGGCGAACAGGGGGCTGACGGCATGGGCAACGCAGCCCGAGGAGGAGAGGACGGCGAGAAGGGCGAGGAGGCGCATGCGGGCTCCGGGTGCGGGTTCACGGGGAGCAGACCACAGGTGCGCCGGCGCTGTCTCTCCGGGCCGTGCCGGGCGGGGCCCCTGGCGGGCCCCTACCCTCCCACCGCCAGCCGCGCCGCGGCCAGGTCCTCGAGCCCGGTGCCCACCGACTTGAAGAGGGTGATCTCGCCGAGCGAACGCCGCCCGGGGTGGCGCTCGGCGCAGAGATCGGCCAGGTCGGCCCGCACCGCCGCGGGCTGCAGGAGACCGCGGGAGATCGGCTGGACCAGGTCGCCGGCCTCGGCGAGCGCGCCCTCCCGCGTGTCCACGAACAGCGAGGCCCGGGCCACGAGCGCGTCGTCCGCCTCGCGCATCTCCGGCGTGAACCCGCCCACCAGGTCGAGGTGGGTGCCGGGGCGCACCTGCGAGGCGAGGAGGAGCGGCTCCCGCGAGGTGGTGGCGGCGGTGACCACGTCGGCCTCGGAGAGGGCCTCGGCGAGGTCGGGCGCGGCCCGGGCCGGCAGGCCGTCCCGCGCCAGCTCCGCCGCGGTGAGCACCGCCTTCTCCCAGGCCCTCCCCCACACCAGCACCTTCTCGAAGCTGCACACCGCCGCATGGGCCCGGGCCATCCAGGGGGCGAGCCGCCCCGTGCCCACCACCAGCAGCACCTTGCTCTCCGGGCGCGCCAGGTAGCCGGCCGCCAGCGCCGAGGCCGCCCCGGTCCGGCGCAGCGTCAGCGCCTCGCCGTCGAGGACCGCCCGCGGCTGGCCGCGCTCGTCGAGCAGCACGTAGAGCGCCGACACCGTGGGCAGTCCGCGGGCCCCGTTCTCCGGGAACACCGTCGCCAGCTTCACGCCCGCCGGGCCACCCCGCTCCCAGGCCGGCATGAGCAGGAGCCGCCCGCCGTCGAGGGCGTGGACGTGGCGCAGCGGCACCTCGGCCCCGCGCCGGAAGGCCTCCCACAGCGCCCCCACCAGCGCCCCGAGCGGCAGCGCCGCGTGGACCTCCTCGGCCGTGAGGAACGGGATGCGCCCGCCGGACATGGGCTAGCCCCCGGGCCAGCCGCCCGGATCCTGCGGGTCGGCGCGGCCCACCTTGCGGCGGGCGTAGTAGCGGTGGATGACCGGCAGCGAGAAGCGGTTCATGGTCACCGAGTGGGTGACCATGGCGTGGAGCCGGTCGAGGTCGTCGAACCAGGCCGGCAGGTGCACCGGCCCGGCGACGATGCCCTCCTCGGTGAGGTCGCGCACCTGCTCCGCCTGGTCCACGCTCATCTTGCCGCAGAGGAAGGCGCGCACCAGGTCCACGTCGCGCTGCTCCAGCGCCGCCCGCAGGAAGTTGAAGGTCCGGCAGTAGCCGCGCTGGTAGGCGGCGTCCTTGGTGAACGGCGCGCCGCCGGTGAGCACGCCGCCGCGGAACACCCGCTCGCAGAGCTGCGCCGCCCGCTGCGGGGCGAAGCGGCTCTGGAGGTAGCGGTACACCTCCAGGTAGTCGGCGCCGCGGGCGGCCATGTCCACGCAGATGGTCCGCTCGCCCAGCTCGATGTACCGCTCGTCGGTGATGTTGCCGGAGAGGAACTCGGCCACCACGCCGCCGCCCTCCTGGCTCTCCACGTGGCGCGGCAGCCCCACGCCCAGCACCGTGAGCACCGGCTGGGCGAAGCCGTTCTTGCTGGTGAGCACGTGCCAGAGCCCCTCGTGGTGGGCCAGGGCCTTCACCTGCCGGGGCGTGAAGAGCACCCCCTTCTTGAGCGAGATCTTGGTGGCGCCCGAGGCGGCGTTGGCGGTGAGCCGGCTGCGCACCGCCACCGTCACCTTGCCGCCCAGGTAGGGGGCGCAGATGCGGGCCACCTGCTCGGCGGCCTCCTCGGCCGGGATGCAGGGCTCCTCGGCGCGGGCCCGCGGCCGGGCGGCCCAGAGCCGGGCGATGGCCAGGTTGTCCACCGCGTGGTCGGGGAAGCGCTGGCGCGGCTCGCCGTAGATCTGGCGCGAGAGCTCGTAGAAGCGGCGGGTGGCGCGGGCCTCCAGCATCCGCACGATGGTGAGGTACTCGGCGCACTTGTCGCGGAGCAGCTTCTCCACCGGGTTGTGGCCCCGCATCCTGCGCGAGAGGGCGCGCAGCTCCCGCGCCTTCTCGCCGGGGTCGAAGCCCAGCGGCGGGTACTCGGGGCGGGGCAGCTCGCAGGCGCCGGCCTTGAAGAACTGCTCGTGGACCCGCTGCCCCCAGTTGATGGCCTTGAGGATGCGGATGGGACGCTGCGCGGCGACGACGGCGTCGGAGAGGCGGCGCAGGTGTTCGGCGGCGGCCACGCCGGCAGACCATACCACTGCGGCGGTCCCTCGGCGGGAACCCGAATGAGCGGACGGCGGCCCGGACTCCTCTCGCAGGCGAGGCGTAGCATCTCACCCGTCGTCACGTGCCGCGCGCGCCGCAGGCGGGCGCGCGCCGGGGGAGCGTCATGAACCGTCACGCCGCGCGGGCCACCCTGGTGGCCCTGTTCGCGCTCGGCCTCGCGCCGCGCGCTGCCGCCGATGCCAAGGTCGACGCCAGGGGAATCGCCGAGCGGATCGTCGGCGAGGCCTCCGGCATCAAGGAGGGCGATCTCGTGCTGGTCGAGGGCCAGGTCCGTGACCTGGATCTGGTCGAGGAGCTCTCCCTGGCCGTGGCCCGCCGCGGCGCCCACCCGCTGCAGACGCTGGGGCGCGAGCGGACCGGCAAGCGCTACTACACCGAGGTGCCGGAGAAGTACGACGCCGCCCGCGCCAGCTTCGCTCTCAAGCTCGTGGAGTCGCTGGACGCCTATGTCTCGGTGCAGGGGCTGGAGGACCCCGGCCTGTACCGGGACGTGCCCGCATCGCGGATCGCCACCGTCGGCAAGGGCTTCGTGGCCTGGAACCAGCGCGCCCTGCAGAAGGGGCTGAAGCAGATCTACGTCGGCAACGGCCTCTACCCGACCGAGGGCGCGGCCAAGCTCCTGGGGCTCACGCGCGCCGAGCTCTCCAGGCTGTTCTGGACCGCGCTCGCCACACCCCCGGCCCAGATCCAGGCCAACGGGGCCGCAGTGTTGGCAGCGCTGGCCGGCGCTCGCCAGGTGCGCGTCACCCATCCCAGCGGGACCGACCTCCGCTTCGGCATCGAGGGCCGCCCCGTGGTGCTGAGCGACGGCGCGATCACGCCGGAGCGAGCCGCCAGGGGTGGCGCGGCGGCTGTCGTGTACCTGCCGGCCGGGGAGGCGATGATCGCCCCGGTGGCCGGAACCGCCGAGGGCACGGTGGTGTTCGACAGGGTGCCATTTGGCCCGGGCGCCATCGAGAAGCTGCGCTGGACCTTCCAGAAGGGCCGTCTCACCGCCCACCAGGCGGCGCCCGGTGCTGCCTACACGCGGTGGAAGGAGCTGTACGAGGCGGCGGGCGACGGCAAGGACCTCTTCGCTGGTATCGACTTCGGGCTCCACCCCAACGCCAGGGCCCCGGGCAAGAAGGTCCTCCTCAACTTCATTCCGGCAGGCATGGTGACGCTGGCCCTGGGCGACGACACCTCCCTCGGCGGCTCCAGCTCGAGCACCTTCGGTACCTGGGCCTTCCTGCCGGGAGCCACCGTGGAGGTGGACGGCAAGGTGCTGGTGGAGAAGGGCGCGCTCCGGGCTGCCGCTCGCTGACAGGCCAGGGCGCGGACCAAGGGGCCGGCAGGCGGCCGCCCTTCGCGCCAAACGGGGCGAGATCACGGGTGCTGCCACAGGCACGCCGGTTGCGATGGCCGCGGTCCGAAAGGAGCAGCCATGAGCACCCTCACCCCCGTCTCCGTCGCCCCCACCGCCCACCGCACCGCCGAGCCCTCGCGCTTCGACACCGTGCTCCAGGCCGCCTCGCGCGGCGCCGCCCAGGGCTTCGCCGCCACCGTGGCCTTCGCCGCCCCTCACCTGCCCGGGGGGCCGGTGCTGGCCGGCGCCGTTCGCGGGGCGGTGGCCGGCGCCACCGCGCCGGTGCCGGCGCCTGGCGGCGGCCAGGACCTCCTGGAAGCCAGCCGGGCCCTGCAGCTGCAGTCGCAGAGCTTCAACCTCCAGTACCTGGAGCTGCAGGAGAACATGCAGCGCGAGAGCCGGGAGTTCCAGGCGCTCTCCAACGTGATGAAGGTGAAGCACGACGCGGCCAAGGCGGCCATCGGCAACATCCACTAGGCGGAGCGCCCCGTGACCGTCCTCCCGGTGGGCGCTGCCGCGCCCGTGGCGCCGCCCGGCGCCGTCTCCCCGTCCCGGGCCTCCTTCGGCGAGCTCCTGCGGGTGCGGCTCCCGGCAGCGCCGGAGGTCCGCCCCGCAGGAGTCCGCCTGCTCGAGAAGGTGGAGCAGGCGCGGGCGCGGCTCGACGCCGCCCTGGCCGAGGCGCGCCGCGGCCGGAGCTTCACGGCCGGCGAGCTGCTCTCCCTGCAGGGCGACGCCTACCGGGCCGGCCAGACGCTCGAGCTCGCCTCCCGGCTGGTGGAGCAGGGTGCCCAGTCGGTGCGGCAGGCCGTGAACACCCAGGTGTGATCGGTGCGCGCCCTGCTCCCCCGCCCGGCGGCCCTCGCCTTCCTCCTCGCCGGCGGCTGCGGCGGAGAGCCTGTGGCCCACGGCCTCGCCGAGCGGCAGGCCAACCAGGTGGCGGTGGCCCTCGACGAGGCGGGCATCCGGGCCGCCGTGCGCCGCGACGAGGCGAGCGAGGGCGCGTGGCGGGTCGAGGTCCCTGCCGGCGCCACGGCCGCGGCGCGGCGGCTGCTGGCCGAGCGCGCCCTGCCGCGCCAGGAGGCCACTGGCTTCGCCGCGGTGCTGGGGCAGGGAGGGCTCGTGCCCACGCCGGCCGAGGAGCGGGCCCGGATCCTCCACGCCCTGTCGGGCGAGCTGGCGCGCTCGGTCGAGGCGGTCGACGGCGTGGTGGAGGCGCGGGTGCACCTCGCCCCCGCGCCCGAGGACCCGCTGCGCACGGGCGCGGCGCCAGCGGCGCGGGCCGCGCTGCTGGCGCGGGTCCGGGCCGGGCACCGCGCCCGGGTGGAGCCGCTCGTGGCCGGCCTGCAGGCGCTGGTGGCGGGCGCCGTCCCCGGGCTCGAGCCCGGCCAGGTGGCGGTGGTGATCGCCGAGTCCGCGCCGCCGGCCCCACCTGCGCCGCCCCCCGCCAGGAGCACCGCCGCGCTGGCCTCCTCCGCCGTCGCGGCCACCCTGGGCCTGGCGCTCCTCGCGGCCGCGGCCCGCCGGCTCGGCTGGCGCCTGCCGCGCATGCTCGTGCGCCGCGCACCGTGATCCGCGACGCGGAGCTCCTCCCGCTCCTGGCCACGCTGCTCCTGCCGGCGGCGGCGGAGCGGCTCCTGGCCCTGGGACCGCCCGGCCCCGCGGGGCCGGACGACGGCGCCGCCCTTCGGTCCGAGGGGCGGGTGGCACTGCTCCGCCGCCTGAGCCACGCCAGCACTCCGCCCTGGCCCGACCAGCGCCGGCGCGCCGCCGACGCCGCGGCCCAGGAGCGGGCGCGGCTGGCGGCGCTCATCCAGCGGCTGGCGGACGGCGCAGCGCCACCGCCGGACGTCGCTCCCTTCCTCCTCCGCCTCCTTCGCGAGCGGCTCGCCACCGACGCGCCCCGCCACCTGACGCCCGCGGAGCGGACGCGGGCCCGCGCCGCGGACGGCGCGCCGCGCGCATGTCCGCGAGGCCAGGAGCCCTCCCGGCGGCACGATCGGTGAAGTGTCCGGCCTGCGTGAGCGCCTTCCCCTTCCCGCTTCCCCGGATCGCGAGCGGCTTCGCCACCCTCTCCCCGGCCGCCCGCCTGCTGGGGCGCGAGGCGGCCGCCGGCGCCGCCGGCGCGCTCTCCCGGCTCCTGGGCGAGGCCGTGACCGTCGAGGGGCGGCCCCTCCCGGCCGCCGGGTCCGCGCCCGCGGGCCTGGTCCGGCTCCCGCTGGAGCTGGAGGCCTTGCCGGCGCGCCTCTCGCTGGAGGTCGACGCCGCCTTCGCCGTCCGGCTCGTGGACAGGGTCGCCGGCGGCGACGGCCAGCTCCCTCCCGCGCTCGACCTCACCCCGCTGGAGTGGGCCGCCGTCGAGCTGCTCGCGCTCGTCGCCATCGACGGCGCTGCCGAGGTCCCGGCGGTCGCTGCGCTGGCGCCGCGCCTCCGGGGCGACGAGGAGCCGCTCGAGGAGCCGCTCGCCGTCGACCTGGCCCTCTCGGCCGCGGGGCTGCGCGGACGCGCCCGGCTGCTGCTCGCTGCCCCGGTTCTCCGCCGCCTCGCGGCCCCCGCGCCCCCGCCGGCCCCGGCCGAGGGCTGGCTGCTCGACGGCTGGCTGGAGAGCGGGTCGGCCGCGCTGCCCGTCGATGACCTGGCCACCCTCGCCCCCGGCGACGTCGTGCTCCTCGACGAGCCCCCGGGCCCGCGCACCACCCTGGCCTTCCCCGGCTTCGCCCTCCCGGGCCGCGAGGAGGAAGGCCACTTCGTCGTGGAGGACCTCGCCATGGAACGCTCAGCCGCCTCGTTGCCTGTCACCCTCGCCGTGGAGGTCGCCCGGCTCTCGCTCACGCTGGGCGAGCTCTGGCGGCTCGAGCCCGGGAGCGCCCTGCCCCTGCCGGCACCGCGGGACGGCAGCGTGGTGCTCCGGCTCGACGGGCGGCCGGTGGCCCGCGGCCAGCTCGTGGACATCGAGGGAGCGCTGGGCGTCCGCATCGAGGCGCTGGAGGGGCAGCCGTGACCGCGCCCGCCTGGCTGGCGGGGCGGCGCAACCGGCTGCTGGCCGCGGCTGCGCTCCTCTGCGCTGCCGCCTTCATCGTCCCGGCCGAGGGCCTGGGAGGCTCCGCGCTCCGCGCCTGCGGCCTCCTGGCGGCGCTGGCCGCGGCCGGACGGGCCCTGCGGCCCGAGGCGGCCACCGGCCGGGCCCTGGCGGTCCTGGAGCGCGAGCCGCTGGGGCGCGGCGGCGGGCTGGCGCTCGTGGAGGTGGACGGGCGCCGCCTCCTGCTCGGCTGGGCGCCCGCCGGCACCACGCTGGTGGCGGACCTCACGCCGGGGACGCGGCCGTGACCTCCCCGCTCCTCCTCCCGTCGGCGAGCCCCTGGAGCGATCGCCCCGCCGAGCTGCTGCTGCTCCTCGGCGCGGTGGCGGTGGCGCCGCTCCTCCTCGTCACCCTCACCTCCTTCTTGAAGATGGCCGTGGTCCTCTCGGTGGCCCGGTCGGCGCTGGGTGCGCCGCAGGTGCCGCCCTCCACGGCGGTGACCGGCCTGGCGCTGCTCCTCACCGCCGTGGCCATGGGTCCGGTGGCCGAGGACACCTGGCGCGCGCTGCAGGCGGCCCCGGAGCCGCGCGGCGCCGAGGCCGCCCTGGCCGCCGCCGGGCGGGCGGTCGAGCCGCTCCGGGCATTCCTGCTGCGGCACGCCCGCCCGGACGACCGCGCCACCTTCCTCGACCTGGCCCGCAGGGCCAGGCCCTCCGCCCCGGCCGGCGATGCGGACCTCTCGGTGGTGGCCCCGGCCTTCGTGGTCTCGGAGCTCCGGCGCGCCTTCACCATCGGCTTCCTCGTCTTCCTCCCCTTCCTGGTGGTGGACCTGGTGGTGGCCAACGTCCTCCTGGCGCTGGGCCTCACCCAGCTCTCCCCCACCAGCGTCTCGCTCCCCTTCAAGCTGCTGCTCTTCGTGGCGGTGGACGGCTGGCGCCTCCTGGCGCGCGGCCTGGTCCTCGGCTACCTGCCCTGAGGCGCACCGGTGGACGCCGCCCTCCTCGCCCTCGGCCGCGAAGCGCTCCTGCTCTCGCTCCTCCTCTCGGTCCCGCCCCTCCTCGCCGCGCTGCTGGTGGGGCTGCTCGTCGGCGTCCTCCAGGCCGCCACTCAGGTGCAGGAGCCGGCGCTCGGCGTGCTGCCGCGAACCGCGGCCGCGCTGGGGGCGCTCCTCGTCACCGCCCCGTGGATCGGGGCCCGCCTGCTGCGCTTCGCGGCGGCGTCCTTCGAGATCTCGCAGCGGGGGCTGCCCTGAGCCCGGCGTCGGCGCTGCTGCGGCAGGTCGAGCCGCTCGCCGCGGCCGCCTTCCTCGGCGGCCTCCGGCTGCTCCCCGCAGCGCTCCTCTCGCCGTTCCTCGGCGGCCCGGGCGTCCCCGCCCCGGCACGGCTGGCGCTCGCCTTCGGGTTGGGCGCGGCCGGGGCCTCAGCCGCCGGCTGGAGTGCTCCCTCCGGCCCGGTGCTGCTCGCCGCAGCGGTGCGCGAGCTCGCCCTGGGCCTCGCCCTCGGCCTGTGCGCGGCGTTGCCCACCGAGGCGGCCCGCACCGGCGGGCGGCTGGCCGACCAGCTGCGCGGCGCCACGCTGGGCGAGCTCCACGCCGCGCCGGTCCGGCAGCGGGAGAGCGCCAGCGGGGATCTCCTGGTGCAGTGGGCGCTGCCGCTCGCCGCCGCCGCCGGGGCCGACAGGCTCCTCCTCGCCGCCCTCCTCGGCACCTTCGCCCCGCTGCCGGTCGGGGCGGGCGCCTCCGGCCCGCGCATCCTGGAGGCCGGGCTCGCGGCCTCGTCGGAGATCCTCTCCGCCGGCCTCCTGCTCGGCGCGCCTGCCGCGGCCGGCGTGCTCTGCGCCGACCTGGCGCTGGCCCTGGCGGCCCGGGCCGCATCGGGCTCCGGCGCTGCCGCCGCCCTCCAGCCCGGGCGCGCGGGGCTGGGCCTCCTGCCGCTGGCGCTCGCCGCCTCGGCGCTGGGCGGCCGGCTGGTGGAGGAGGTGGCCGTGGGCGCCCGCCTCGTCTCGGCGCTGGCCCGGGGTGGGCCGTGAGCGCCCGCACCGAGCGGCCCACGCCGCGCCGGCTCCGCGAGGCGCGGCGGCGCGGGGAGGTGGCGGTGAGCCGCGAGCTCACCGGGGCCGCGGCCCTGGCCGGCGGGCTCGCGGCCCTGGGCGGGACCGGCGCCGCGACCGCAGGGGACCTGGCACGGCTGCTCCGCACCTCGCTCGCCGAGGCCGCATCCGGCGAGCCCGCCGCCCTCCCGGCCCTGACCCGCGCCGCCGGCGCAGCGCTGCGCGCGGCAGCTCCGGCCATGGCGGCGGCCGTGGCTGCCGGCGCGCTGGCGGGCCTCCTGCAGACCCGCTTCCTCCTGGCGCCGGCCCTCGCAGCCCCCCGGCTGGAGCGGCTCGATCTCGCCGCGGGGCTGGGGAGGGTGGCCTCTGCCCAGGCCTGGGGCACGGCGCTCCTGGGCCTCGCCCGCGCGCTCGGCGTGCTGGCCGCTGGCGGGTGGCTCGCGCTCCGCGCCCTGCCGGCCCTGGCCTCCCTGCCGCGCGGCTCCGCCGGCGCGCTCCCGTCCGCCTGGTCCCTCCGCCTCTGGCCCGCGGTGCTCGGGCTGGCGGGCCTCCTCCTCTTCCTCGGACTCGCCGACCTGCTTCTGGCGCGCCACCGCCTGCAGGCGCGGCTCCGCATGACGCGCCAGGAGGTGATGCGGGAGCAGCGGGACGACGAGGGCGAGCCCCTGCTCCGCCAGGAGCGGCGCCGGGCGCAGCGCGCCCTGGCCCTGGCGCCGCCGCTCGCCCGGGCCGCCGTTCTGGTGGTCAACCCGACGCACCTGGCGGTGGCCATGGCTCACGACGGCCGGAGCGAGTCCGCGCCAACCGTGGTCGCCAAGGGGGCGGGAGCGGCGGCGGCCCGGCTGCGGGCCGAGGCTCGCCGGCTGGGGGTGCCGGTGGTCCGCAACGTCGGGCTGGCCCGCTCCCTCTACCGGCTGGCCGAGGTGGGCGACGCCGTCCCCGAGGAGCTGTACCAGGCGGCTGCCGAGGTGCTGGTGCAGCTCCACCGCCGCGCGCCGGAGGGGGCGCCGTGAGCCGCCTCCTGGCGCTGCTGGCGCGCCCCCGGAGCGCCGGCGAGCTGGCGGTGGCCGCCCTGGCGCTGGGCGCGGTGGCCCTGCTCGTGACCCCGGCGCCGCCCTGGCTCGTCGACCTGGGGGTGGCCCTCTCCATGGCGCTCTCGGCCGGCGTACTGGTGACCGCGCTGCTGGCGCGCGACCCGCTCCGGCTGGCGGCACTTCCGGCGCTGCTGCTGCTCGGCACCCTGCTGCGGCTCTCCCTCTCGGTGGCCTCGACGCGCCTGGTCCTCTCCCGCGGCGAGGCGGGCCGCGTGGTCCAGGCGCTGGGCGAGGTGCTGGTGCGCGGGAGCCCGGTGGCCGGCGCGGTGGTCTTCGCGGTGGTGACGCTGGTGCAGCTCCTGGTGGTGGCCAAGGGTGCCGAGCGCGTGGCCGAGGTGGCCGCCCGCTTCGCCCTCGACGCGCTGCCGGGCAAGCAGATGGCCATCGACGCCGACCTGCGCAACGGCGCCATCGACGGCGCCGAGGCCCGCCGGCGCCGGCGGGCGCTGGAGCGCGAGGGCCAGCTCCACGGGGCCATGGACGGCGCACTCAAGTTCGTGAAGGGCGACGCGGTGGCCGGCGTGGCCATCGCCCTCGTCAACCTGGCCGGCGGGGTCGCCTCCGGCCTGTGGCGCGGCATGGAACCGGCGGTGGCGGCGCGGAGGTACCTCCTGCTGGCGGTGGGCGACGGACTGGCCTCGCAGGTGCCCGGGCTGCTGGCCGCGGTGGCGGCGGGCGTGGCGGTGACCCGCGTCGCCCCGGAGGAGGAGGGCGGCTCGCTGGCCGGCGACCTGGTGGGCCTGGTGCGGAGCGAGCCGCGGGCCCTGGCCGCGGTGGCCGGCCTTTGCGGCGGGCTGGCGGTGCTGCCCGGTCTGCCGGCCCTCCCCTTCCTGCTCCTCGGAGCGGGGGCCGGCCTGGCGGCGCGCCGGGCATTCACCGCCGGTGACCAGCCGGCCCTGCCTCCGGAGGAGGAGGGCCCCGAGGCCCTCCCGCCCGCGCCGCCGGTGGTTCTGGAGCTGGCGACCGACCTCCACGGCCTGGCGGCCGCGGCCGGTTTCCGCGAGGAGGCGGGCCCGGCGCTGCGCCAGGCGCTGTGGCGCGAGCTGGGCGTGGCGGTGCCGCCGGTGGCGGTGCGCGAAGCGCCGCTCCCGCCCGGCTCCTGGCGCCTCCTCCTCGAGGAGGCCCCCGCTGCCGCCGGCCGCGCCGAGGCCGACCGCGCCCTGGTGCTCGCCGGCGAGGAGGAGCTCCGGCTCGCCGGCATCGAGGCGCTGCCCTCGGCCCACCCGGTCACCGGGAGCCGGGCCGCGGTCATCGACGCCACGCTGTCCGCGCGGGCCGAGGCGCTGGGTCCGGTGCTCGGACCGCTGGAGCGGGTGCTGGCCGGCGCCGCCGCCGGCCTCTGCCGCTCGGCTCACCTGCTGGTGGGCGTGGAGGAGGCCCAGGCGCTCCTCGGCGCGCTGGAGGGGCAGGCCCCGGCGCTGGCCCGCGAGGCGGCCCGGCAGCTTCCGCCCGCGCTGCTCGCCGAGGTGGTGCGCCGCCTGCTCGAGGAGGGCGTCCCGGTTCGCGCGCTCCGCGCCGTGGTGCAGGCGATGCTCGAGGCCGGGGGCGCAGCCCGGCCGGCCGCGGCACTCGCCGAGAGCTGCCGCCGCGCCGTGGGTCGGCAGATCGCTCACCGGCTCTCGGCCGGCGGGCCCCTCGAGGTGCTGCTGCTCGACCCCGAGGCCGAGGCCCTGGTCCGCGGCTCGCTCGCGCCCGGGGGGCCGCCCCTCGATCCGGCCGCGGTCCGCGACCTGGTGGAGCGACTCGCCGGCGAGGTGGCCGCCGCCGAGCGGCCGCCCGCGCTGCTCACCGTCCCCGACGTTCGCCGCGCCGTCCGCGAGCTCGTGGCCCCTCGGCTGCCGCGCCTGCCGGTGCTGGCCTATGGCGAGCTGCCGGCCGACTGGCCCGTGGTCCCCCGCGCGCGCATCGGGCTCGCCGCCTGACGTGGTGCGCGCCTGCCGCCCACCGGTGCTTCCGCTTCGCGGCCAGCGCGTCAGGGCGAGCGATCCGGGAATCGGGCCGCCCGCAAGCGCAGAGCGCCCCCCGCAGTCGCGAGGGGCGCCCGGAACGGACGGATTCGTGAGCGATCGGCTACGTGCCGGACGCGGCAGGCGGAGTGCCCGAGCCGGTGCCGGACCCGCCGCCCTGGTCGTCTTCGGGGCGGTTCACGCGGTCGCGCAGCTCCTTGCCGGTGCGGAACAGGATGCCGCGCTTCGGCTTCACCGGGATGACCTCGCCGGTCTTGGGATTCCGCCCCTGGTAGCCCTCGTAGTGCTTCACGTGGAAGGCGCCAAGCCCGCGGATCTCGATGTTTTCCCCCTTGCACAGGGCGGTCTTCATCGACTCGAAGATGTTCTCGATGGTGGCCTCGGCCTGCTTCTGTGTAACACCGCGCTTCACCACGAGAATGTTGATGAGGTCCGACTTGAGCATGGAGCCGCGTCTCCGGGTTCCGGGCCGTACGGGAGGCGAACGAAACGTTCGAAGCCTAGCGCAGGATTCCGAAATCAGCAAGGGTTCCACCGGGTTCGCCACTAGGGGGCGGGCGACCCTGCCCCGTCGAGCCGGCGGCACAGCTCCTCGTAGCTCACCGAGGCCAGCGCGCGGGCCGCGGCCCCCTCTGCGTCGAGGAGGACGGCCGTCACCAGCGCCTCCGCCGGGCCGGGGCCGGCGCCCGGTCCACCGCCCGAGAGCGCCCGCCGCACGTCGGCCAGGGAGAGCTGGTCGAGGGGGCGCGCCGGGACGAGCCCGCCGCTCCCGGCCTCGTGCAGCAGCCCGGCCGCGCGCATGCGAGAGAGCACCTCGCGCACCGGCTCGGCCGGGCTCAGGAGCGCCGTTGCCACCTCGCCCGGTTCGGGGGGCGGCGCGCCGCGCCGGAAGGCGCGGGCCACCTCCAGGAGCGCCCTCGCCCCGAGCAGCTCGCGGCCGAGCGGCGTCTCCTCGGGCTCGCGGCCCCGCACCAGCTGCCGCGCGTGCTGGACCACGAAGGCCACCCGGGCGCCGAAGAGCAGCAGCGTCCAGGAGATGTAGAGCCAGAGGAGGAAGATCGGCACCGCCGCCACGGAGCCGTAGATGGCGTCGTACTGGAAGAAGCGGGAGACGACCCAGGTGTAGAGCCCCTTGGCCAGCTCCCAGGAGATGCCGGCCACCACCCCGCCGGCCACCGCCGCCTTGAGCCGCACCTTGGTGGCCGGGACGATGGCGTAGAGCACGGCGAAGAAGGCGCAGGTGAGCGCCACCGAGGCGCCCCTCCCCAGGAGCCGCGCCACCGCCTTGCCCACCTGCCCCTCCACCTGGTGGGCCAGGGTGAGGGAGCCGGCCAGCAGCAGCGGGCCCAGCGTCAGCGCCGCCCAGTAGATGAGGATCTTCTGCACCAGCGGCCGCTTCTTGCGCACCGCCCAGAGCTCGTTGAGCGCCCGCTCCACGTAGCCCAGCAGGCTCACCGCCGAGCCCACCAGCAGCGCGGCGCCCACCAGCCCGGCGCTGGTGGCGTGGGCGTTGGCGATGGTGCGCTCCAGGTAGGGCTCGACGCTGGCGCGCGCGCCCACCGCCAGGTTGGCCAGCAGGAAGTCCCGGGCCCGCTGCCACATGGCGTCCATGCCGGCGAAGGCCTGCAGGAAGCTGAAGGCCACCACCAGCGCCGGCACCACCGCGAAGAGGGTGATGGTGGTGAGCGCCAGCGCCCGCAGCCGCAGGTCCTCGGCGGAGAGCGCCCGCAGCACGTTCCTGGCGCCGTCCCAGGCGAGCCGAGCGATCTGCGGGAGCCGGCCCCCCACGGCGCGCTAGCCCTTCCCGGCCGCCGGCTCGCCCTCGCCGCCGGGGTCGCGGCGCCCGCCCTGCCCGCCTCCGCGGCGCTGTTCCTTCTCCGACCGCTCCTGGCGGCCGTAGAGGTCGAACTGCTCCTGGTGGTAGTGCTGCTGCGGCTTCACCTGGATGGTCTTGTTGAAGCGGTCCATCAGGTAGCGGACCTCGTCGCGCTCGGTGCCCTGGAGCACGCGGGCCACCTCCGGGTGGCAGTTCACCACCAGGGCCGGCTCGCCGAAGTGGGCCGCCTCTCGGCGGATGTCGCGGAGGATCTCGTAGGCCACCGTGGTCTTCGACTTGATGTGGCCCTTGCCGTCGCAGTAGCCGCAGGGCTCGTTCATCACCCGGGTGACCGACTCGCGCACGCGCTTGCGCGTCATCTCCACCAGGCCCAGCTCGGAGATCTTGAGGACGTTGGTCTTGGCCTTGTCGCGCCCCAGGGCGTCCTGCAGCGCCCGGAAGACCTTGTCGCGGTTCCCGGGTTTGTCCATGTCGATGAAGTCGATGATGATGATGCCGCCGATGTTGCGGAGCCTGAGCTGGTAGACGATCTCCTTGGCCGCCTCGGTGTTGATCTTGGTGATCGTCTCCTCGAGATTCTTCTTGCCGACGTAGCGGCCCGAGTTGACGTCCACCGCGGTGAGCGCCTCGGCCTGGTCGATGATGATGTAGCCGCCGCTCTTGAGCCACACCTTGCGCTGGCTGGCCCGCTTCAGCTCCTGCTCGATGCCGTAGGCGTCGAAGATGGGCTCGTCGCCCTGGTAGAGCTCGATGCTGCTCTCCAGGTGCGGCGCCTGCTCGTGCACGAAGCGCAGGATGCGCTCGTACTCGTCGCGGTCGTCGATCACCAGCTTGTTGACGTCGGCGGTGAAGAGGTCGCGGGTGGCGCGGAGGATGAGGTCCAGGTCCGGGTGGAGCAGCGCCGGCGCGCCCACCTTGTCCTTCTGGCGGATGATCTCGTTCCACACCTGGATGAGGAAGCGGATGTCGGCCTCGAGCTTCTGCGCCTCCACGTTCTCGGCCACGGTGCGGACGATGAAGCCGGTGCCGTCGGGGCGCATCCGGTCCACGATCTCGCGGAGCCGGCGGCGCTCGCCCTCCTTCTCGATGCGCCGCGAGATGCCGATGTGGTCCACCGTGGGCATGAACACCAGGTGGCGGCCGGGCAGCGAGATGTGGCTGGTGATGCGGGCGCCCTTGGTGCCGATGGGATCCTTGGCGACCTGGACGATGACCTCCTGTCCTTCCTTGAGCAGGTCCTGGATGCTCTTGGGCTCGCGGGCCTTGCGCCCCTCGTCGTCGCGCCGCCCGCCGTTGCGCCGGTGGTCGCGCTCACCGCGCTCGCCGCGCTCCTTGTCCCCGCGCTCCTTCTCTCCGCGCTCCTTGTCGCCGCGGTCGCGGTCGCCCCGCTCGCCTCTGTCCCGGTCGCGGTCGCCGCGATCGCCCCGGTCCCGATCGCCTCGCTCGCCCCGGTTGCGCTCGCGGCGGCCGCCGCGATCCCGATCTCGCTCGCGCGGCTCGCGGGCCTCGCGCGCCGCCTCGGTGGGCCGGGCGGCGATGGCGCCGGCAGCGCCAGCCTCGGCAGCGCCAGCCTCGGCGGGCCCGCCCGCGGCGGCAGCGGGCGACGGCTCGTTGGCGGGCGCCGGCGTGGGAGCGGCCGCGGCGGGCTCGGGCGCCGCCTGCGCCACCGGCTCGGCGGCCGGCACAGGGGCGGCGGCCAGGGCGGCGAAGGGATCGACTTGCACCGGGGCCGGCTGGGGCGCCGTGTCGGCGGCGGGCACCGGCGTGGGCGCCGGGACGAGCGTGGGCGCGGGAGCCGGCGGCGGCTCGGCAGGAGCGGCCTCGGCAGCCGGAGCGACGGCGGGCGCCGCCTCGACCGGAGCGGCCTCCGCGGCCGGCGACGGCGTGAGCGCGTCGCCCGCGGGCGCGGCCTCGGCGGCCGGGGGCGGGCTCTCGAGGGCGCGGGCCTCCTGCTCCTCGGCCTCCTGCTCGGTGGGCACCTCGTGCGGGTGCGGCGCGTGCTCGCCCTCGGTGAGCTCGAACTCCTCGGAGAAGTCCGGGTCGCCGTAGACGTCGCCCACGTAGAGGAAGGCGGCCTTCTCCAGGCCGATGTCCACGAAGGCGGCCTGCATGCCCGGGAGCACCCGGACCACGCGCCCCTTGTAGATGTTGCCGACGATTCCCTTCTCGCGCTTCCGCTCGAGATAGAACTCGTGGATGTTGCCGCTCTCCACCAGCGCGACGCGGGTCTCCGCGCCGGCGGCGTTGATCACCAGGATGCTCGTCCCAGCCATGTCGGACCTCGCTTGCCCGGCGGACCTTCGCCGGTCGCACGAGGAGCGAGGTCCGCGAAGGACCGCGAGGGGAGCGGACCGGGTGGATCCGGTCTCTGCCCCTCGGCTGGTGAGCCTGTGGTGCTCAGCATCGCATCCCTGTGCGCCCGGCAGCCGCGCTGTGGCGGCAGGCCTGGGGCGTTTCGAAATTCCCTAGGCGTCGATGTACCGAGGAGCGCGAGGGGACCCGGGCTCCCGGGCCGCTGGCGCTCTCGCGAAGCTGACGCCTTCCTTCAAGACCCTGACTCCCCTGGGCGGCGTCCCTTCTCCGAAGATGGCCGCCAGCACCTCGGCTGGCTTGGCGCTCCCCGAGGGATCCGCCTTCAAGCTGAACGCGACCCGTCCATCGACCTCCACGGCCAGATGGGTCACGATTTCCTTCAGGTTTATCTCTCTTTGCTTCCCCGGCGCAATCTTCTCTCCCCGGCGCCGCCCGCTCTCCTTGGGGGGGGCCTGCCGGCGGACCGTGGAGCGCTCCGCCGCGAGGAAGGCCTGGACCTGCTCCCCGAGCCGGGCGGCGCTCCAATCCTCTGGGAATTCGGCAAGATAGTGAACCGCCCGGAGCGCCTCGCTGATCGAGGGGCTGCGGGGGTCGATGACCCGGGCCTCGTGGATCGGCATCCCCTCGGGAAGCTGGGGGCCGAGTCGCCCGGCGACCGCCGCGGCGTCGTGGAGGCCGACGAGCTCGAGGTCCATGTGCTCGCAGTGGCTCTCCAGCCCCACCGGCAGCGCCGGCCCGAAGGAGACGCGCGGCTTGGGGTGGTAGCCCTGCGAGAAGGCCACCGGCAGCCCGGCGCGCCGGATGGCGCGCAGCACGGTGTGCATGGTCTCGAGGTGCGAGAGGGCCACCAGGCGCCCGAGCTTGGCGTAGCGCACCCGCACGTGGGTGCGCTCCACCGGCGGCGGGGGGCGCGGCGGCGGGGGCGGCGCCGGCGTGTAGTCCCTGGCGAGGTGCACGCGGTTCTTCACCTCGTCGTAGTCGCAGGCGCCGCAGACGGTGCAGGGCGCGAGGACGCAGTCCACCACCTCGGCCAGGTTGCGCGCCGCGGCCGCCTGCTTCTGCAGGTAGCTCTTCTCCACGCCGCAGTCGATGCGGTCCCAGGGCAGCACCTCGTCGAGCCGGCGGCGGCGCCGGGCGAAGAAGTCCATGCCCACGCCGTGCTCCCGCTCGCAGGCGGCGAAGGCCTCGAGCCAGCGCTTCTCGTCGAACCACTCGGTCCAGCCGTCGAGCCGCTGGCCGGCGCGGAAGGCGGCCAGCACCGCGGTGCCCACGCGCCTGTCGCCCAGCGCCAGGGCCCCCTCGACCCAGCTCTGGCGCGAGTCGTGCGGCTTGAAGTGGATGGCGCCGTGGCGGCCGCCCAGCTCGGCGTGGATGATCTGCTGCCGCCGGCGGGTCTCGTCGGCCGAGATCATCGGCTCCCACTGGAAGGGCGTGAAGGGCTTGGGCACGAAGGTGCTGGCCGCCAGGTTGATCTGGGCCGAGCCCTGCCCCTTGGGGAGCGCGCGGCGCGCGGCCGCGAGCGACCTGCGCGCCAGCTGGGCGATGGCGGCCACGTCCTCGTCCCGCTCCTCGGGCAGGCCGATCATGAAGTAGAGCTTGAGGAGCGACCAGCCGTTCTTGAAGATCGACTCCACCGCGCGGAGCAGGTCCTCCTCGCGGTTGCCCTTGTTGATGACCGCGCGCATCCGCTCGGTGGCCGCCTCGGGCGCCAGGGTGAAGCCGGTGCGGCGCACCCGGCCGATGCGCTCCGCCAGCGAGTCGCTCATGGTCTCGGTGCGGAGCGACGGCAGCGACATGGAGATGCGCTCGCCCTCCCAGCGGGCCAGGAAGTCGTCCAGCAGCGGGTTGAGGCAGTCGTAGTCGCCGGAGGAGAGCGAGAGCAGCCCCACCTCCTCGTAGCCCGAGGCCTTGAGCCCCACCTCGGCCACCCGCAGCACCTCGGCCGGGCTGCGCTGCCGCGTCGGGCGCGTGATCATGCCCACCTGGCAGAAGCGGCAGCCGCGGGTGCAGCCGCGCTGCAGCTCGATGGGCAGCCGGTCGTGCACCGTCTGCATGAACGGCACCACCGGCCGCTCGTAGGCGCTCACCGAGAGGGCGTCGAGGTCGGGCATCACCCGCCGCCCCACCTTCTCGTAGCCGGGCCGCAGCGGCTCCATGGCCACCAGCAGCCGCGTCGCCGGGTCGTAGCGGGGCGCGAAGAAGGAGGGCACGTAGACGCCGGGGATGCGGGCCAGCGCCTCCAGCACCTCGGCGCGGCTGCCGCCGGCGGCGCGCCAGGTGGCGACGGCCTCGGCGATCTCCACCGCCACCTCCTCGCCGTCGCCCACCGCGAAGCAGTCGAAGAAGTCGGCGATGGGCTCGGGGTTGAGGGCGCAGGGGCCGCCGCCCACCACCACCGGGTCGCGCGGGCCGCGCTGGCGCGCCAGCAGCGGGATGCCGCCGAGGTCGATGAGCGCCAGCGCGCTGGTGTAGGCCAGCTCGAACTGCAGGCTCACGCCCAGCACGTCGAAGTCGCGGAGCGCGGCGCGCGACTCCAGCGAGAAGAGCGGCATGCCGCGCTCGCGCAGCATGCCCTCCATGTCGGGCCAGGGCAGGAAGACGCGCTCGCAGGCGATGCCGGGCACGTCGTTGAGCGCGTGGTAGAGGAGCCGGAACCCGAGGTTCGACATCCCCACCTCGTAGGTGTCCGGGAAGGCGAGCGCGAAGCGGCAGCGCACCGCCGAGAGGTCCTTGTGGATGGCGCCGAACTCGCCGCCCACGTAGCGGGACGGCTTCTGCGCACGGAGGATCAGCTCGTCGAGGAGGGGAGAGGTCTGCATGGTTCGCCGGGCGGCGGGTTGGAACCGCCTGTTGCCCGCCGCGAGGGTGCACGTCGGGGCCGCCCGAGGGCGGCCAGGGGCGGCACACGTACCACGGCCCGATCGGGCCGTTCAAGCGAGCGGGGGCGATCTCGACCACGACCACGACCACGACCGTGAGACCGACCGCGACCGGACCGGCCTCACCACCCCGCGATCCGGAACCCCTCCGGCTCGCCCCGCGGCTCCTCCCACGCCACCTCCACGTCCGACACCCGCGCCAGCGGCGGGCCGCGCCAGCACCAGGCCACCAGCGACTCGACCCGGGCCCGCGGCCCCTCGGCCAGCGCCTCCACCCTCCCGTCGGGCCTGTTGCGCACCCAGCCGGCCAGGCCCAGCCGCACCGCCTCGGCCTGGGCCGAGGCGCGGTAGGCCACGCCCTGCACGATCCCGGTCACCACGATGCGCGCCCGCGCCGGCCCGCTCATGCTCCACCCTCCAGCAGGGCCAGGAACTCCTCCTCGCCGATCACCTTCACGCCCAGCTCCTCGGCCTTCTTCCGCTTCGACCCGGCCTCCTCGCCCGCCACCACCAGGTCGGTCTTCCGCGAGACCGAGCCCGAGACCTTGCCGCCGCGCCGCTCGATCTCGGCCTTGGCCTCGTCGCGCGACAGCCTGGCCAGCGTGCCGGTGAGCACCACCGTCCTGCCGGCGAAGGCGCCGCCGGTGGGCGCCTCCTCGGGCGCCGGCACCAGCCCGGCCTCGAGCAGGCGCCGCACCACCTCGCGGTTCTGGGGCTCGCCGGTCCAGGCGCGGATCTCTCCGGCCACCGCCGGCCCCACGTCGCGCACCGCGGTGAGCTGCTCCTCGCCGGCCTCGAGCAGCGCCTCGAGCGTGCCGAAGTGGCGGGCCAGCGCTGCGGCGGTGGCCTCGCCCACCTGCGGGATCCCGAGGCCGAAGAGGAGGCGCCGCAGCGTGGTGCGCTTGGATTGCTCCAGGGCCTCGACCAGGTTCTGCGCGGCCTTCGTCGGCGGCTCCTTCCTCTTCCCCTCCCTGGCCTCGGCCTTCTGCGGCCGGCTGAAGATCTGCTGCCAGGCCTCGAACGGCACGCGGTAGAGGTCGGCGAAGTCCTTCACCAGCGACCGCTCCACCAGCTGGGCCGCCACCATCTCGCCCAGCCCCTCGATGTCGAGGGCCCGCCGCTGGGCGAAGTGGCACAGCCGCCCCACGAGCTGGGCCGGGCAGGCGGCGCCGGTGCAGCGCCACACCTTCTCCCCCTCCTCGCGCACCACCCGGGCGCCGCAGACCGGACACTGGCGCGGGAACTCGAAGACCTTCTCGGCGCCGGTGCGCCGCTCCGGCAGCGCCATGACGATCTCGGGGATGACCTCGCCGGCCCGCCGCATCAGCACCCAGTCGCCGATGCGCACGTCCTTGCGGCGCAGCTCGTCCTCGTTGTGCAGCGTGGCGTTGGTGACCGTGGCGCCCGAGAGCACCACGGGCTTCACGACAGCCACCGGCGTCAGCACCCCGGTGCGCCCCACCGAGGCCACGATCTCCACCACCTGGGTGGCCTCCTCCTGCGGGGGGTACTTCCAGGCCACCGCCCAGCGCGGCGTCTTGGAGGCGGCGCCCAGCCGGCGGCGCTGGTCGAGGTCGTCCACCTTCACCACCAGGCCGTCGGTGTCGTACGGCAGGGCGAAGCGCCCCACGGCCATGCGGTCGCGGAAGGCCTTCACCTCGGCCAGGCCCCGGCAGCGCCGGTTCTCCGGGTTCACCTCGAAGCCCCAGCCGGCGATGGCCTGCAGCTTCTCCCAGTGGGTGGCCCAGGGCAGGGCCTCGCCGGGGATGGCGGCCTCGTAGGCGATGAAGGAGAGCGGCCGGGTGGCGGTGACGCGCCAGTCCTTCTGCCGCAGCGAGCCGGCCGCGGCGTTGCGCGGGTTGGCCTTGGGCTCCTCGGTGGGGCGGCGCCCGGCCTGGCGCGCCTCGTCGGCGCGCCGGGCCAGCAGGCGGTTCATGGCCTGGAAGTGGGCCTTCTGCAGCAGCACCTCGCCGCGGACCTCCAGCCGCGGCGGCACC
Organism: Deltaproteobacteria bacterium; assembly: GCA_016214955.1. Taxonomy (GTDB): domain Bacteria; phylum Myxococcota; class Myxococcia; order Myxococcales; family Anaeromyxobacteraceae; genus JACRMN01. Next base: position 703,859 of record JACRMN010000012.1, on the reverse strand, counting down.
TCGCCCGCGAGCCGGAGGGGGACGCCGGGGTTGGCGCCGGTGCGCCCCACGGTGCGCAGGTTGGGGGTCACGTCCTCGCCGTGCACGCCGTCGCCGCGGGTCGAGCCCTGGACGAAGCGCCCGTCCTCGTACACCAGCTCCACCGCCAGGCCGTCGAGCTTGGGCTCGCAGACGTAGCCCACGGGCTCGGCCTCGGCGATCCCCAGCAGCCGGCGGACGCGGGCGTCGAACTCTTCGAGCTCCTCGTCCGACATGGCGTTCTGGATCGAGAGCATCGGCTCCCGGTGCGCCACCTTGGCGAACTCCTCGGAGGGCGTGCCGCCGACGCGCTGGGTGGGCGAGTCGGGGCTCTGGAGCTCGGGGTGGGCCGCCTCCACCTCCGCCAGCTCCCGCATCAGCCGGTCGTACTCGGCGTCGGCGAGGAGCGGCCGGTCGAGGACGTAGTAGGCGTGGTCGGCGGCGCGCAGCCGCGCGCGGAGCTCTTCCACCTTCTGGCGGGGCCCAGCCATCGCGCCCGAAGGAGTACGACGGAGGGCGCGCGCCGGGCAACTGCCGCGCCGGGGCCTAGTAGGTGGTGGCGTCCTCGTTGCCGGGCAGCGGCTCCTCGCCGGCCGGCATGTAGGTCCCGCGGTCGCGCACCAGGGTGATGACCTTGGTGCTGGGGGCCCCGTCCGCGTCGAGGTCGCCGCGCGCCAAGATGCTGGCGCCCGGCACCCCGGTCTCCCAGCCCTCGTAGCGGTAGCTGTAGTAGGTCTCGCCCTCGATGAGGAGCGACCCGCCGGTGTTGACGGTGTCTCCCGCCGCAAGCCCCTTGCCGGTGAGCACTGCCCAGCCCGCCATGGTGTGCACGAAGGGGCGCTTGTTGCTGGTCTCCGGCGGGACCGGATTCCATTCGCCGGCGAGCCGCTCGACGGCCGGGTCGGGCGGGAAGCGGTCCTTCTGGCGGTACATGTCCTCGAGGACGGTGTGGATGGTCTTCATGATGTAACCGCGCTCGCTGGCGCGGGTGCGCAGGGTGGCCTTCTGGAAGACCGGCAGGGCCACGGTGGAGAGGATGCCGATGATGGCGACCACGATCATCAGCTCGATGAGCGTGAAGCCCCGTTGCCGTTCCGTCCGCATGTGCTCCTCCCTACTTCCCGCTCGCTGGCTTGACGACCAGCGTGGTGGGCGAGACCTGGACAACGTCGTTGCCGCGCTCTGCCTGCTCCTTGCGGAAGCGCTCCACCTGCTCGCGCTCGAAGGGCTTGCCGTCCAGCGAGGTGACGACGCGTGTGCCCGAGCGGCTGTTGGTGGGCGCCACCGATCCGGATGGCGCTCCGGCCATGGTGGGCCGCTCCGCCGGCGCCTTCGCCGTCAGCCGCTCCTTCAGGTGGTACCCGGCGGCCGCCAGCGCGGCAACGACCATGACCCCCAGCAGCTTGGTGCGGGCGCTCCTCTGCGACTTCAGCCCATCGAACTGCGCCAGCTCCGCGTTCGGCGCCCGCTCCCCCTTCTTCTCGGCCGGTTTCCGCGCCACCGGCGCGGGGGCGGCCTCGGGCACCCTGGCCGGCGCCAGCCGCTGCACCGCCTCGGTGAGGTCGATGGCCTCGCTCACCAGGCCGGAGCGGATGGCGTCGAGCCCGGCGCGCGCCGCCTCCGGGGCCCCTTCCTCCAGCGCCTTGAGCTCCGCCAGCACCCCGTCGATCTCGGCGAGGAGGGCCTGGACGGCCGCGCCGTCCGCCCCTTCGCCGGGCTGCTGGGGCGCGGTGGCGAGCCCCAGCGCCACCCGGAACCGCAGCACCGCAGCGCGGTGCACGGCCGACGCGTCCACCGGGAGGCTGGCGCCGGCGATGGCGTCGCGCTCCTGCTGGGAGAGCCTCTGGACGGCCTTCAGTGCAGCCTCGGCCCGCGGGCCGCTGCCGGCCTCGCCGGTCACGGCCGCGGCGAGCAGGCGCGCGGCCTCCTCGGCGCCGGGCAGGTGGGCGGGCCAGGCCGGGGGCGCGGCCTGTGCTCGCGGCGGCAGCGGGGGCGTCGCGGCCTGGCCGCCGGGCGCGGGGGGCGCGGCCGGCGGGGCGGAGCCGCCGGGCGGCGGTGCCGCCGATGCCACCGCGCCGCGCTGGAGGATCGGGGGCGGGGAGCCGGCGGGCGCGACGTAGGTGACCACCGGCGGTGCCGGGGTGGGGGTGGTGCGGGAGGTGCCCTGGCCGCGGGCCGCGAGCGCCCGCTGGACGGCCCAGCCCACCGACTCGGACTTGCCCTCCCAGGGAACCACCTCGTCGGCGCCGGCGTGCTGCAGCTGCCGCACCTCGGCGAGCCGCTCCGGGGGCACCGTCACAACCAGCGAGATGGCGTCGCCGCAGAGGCTCCGCAGGTCCCGCACCACCGGCAGCCACTCCGGGCTGTCGTACTGCACCACCAGGAGCCCGCCCGTCTGTGCGCAGAGGTTGAACGCCTGGCGCGGGTCGCTCGTCACTCGCGGTTCGGCCCCGGCGTGCGTCTTCACCGTGGGACACACCTGGGCGACGAACTCCGGCCTGCCTGCCACCACCGATTCGATCACTGGACCCCGACCTCCTCCGGAACGCTACCCCATGCGCCGTGTGTGCCACGACCTGAGCCCCTGCACCGCGTTCATGGCACGCGAAGGGCCCATGGGTGGAGCGCACCTACACGCGCCAGAAGGTCGCACCCCGCGGCGCAAGTGGTTGACATCTCGACCGGACGTGACCTACGAATGGGGTTCCTTCCCCCGGGCGTCACCCCCCGTACCAGTCGTTCCTCCGCAGCCCTCCGCACACCCCGTAGAGTCCCGCCGGACCCCCCGAGTCGAATCCGCGAGCATTTTTCGGCACCGGCGCGCTACTCCCCGAGACGCGACATGCCCGCAGCCACTCCCGCCGCCCCGTCCGCTCCCGCCGCCCCGTCGAGCATCACCGATCTGAAGCACAAGAAGGTGGCCGAGCTCGCCGAGCTGGCGCGCAGCCTCCAGGTGGAGGCCGCCGGGGCCATGAAGAAGCAGGACCTGATCTTCGCCATCCTCCAGGCCCAGTCGAAGGTGGCCGAGGAGAAGAAGGAGGAGATGGAGGTCGGGGGCGAGGGCACGCTCGAGGTGCTGCCCGACGGCTTCGGCTTCCTGCGCAGCCCCGACTTCAGCTACCTGCCCGGCCCCGACGACATCTACGTGTCGCCCTCGCAGATCCGCCGCTTCAACCTGCGCACCGGCGACACCGTCCGCGGCACGGTGCGGCAGCCCAAGGACGGCGAGCGCTACTTCGCCCTCCTCAAGGTGGACGAGATCAACGGCGGCCCGCCGGAGGAGAACCAGAGCAAGGTCCTCTTCGACAACCTCACCCCGCTCTACCCCACCTCGCGCCTGCGCCTGGAGCACGACTCCAACGAGATGACCACCCGGGTGGTGGATCTCTTCTCGCCCATCGGCAAGGGGCAGCGCTGCCTCATCGTCTCGCCGCCCCGCGCCGGCAAGACGGTGCTGCTGCAGAACATCGCCCACGCCATCACCGCCAACCATCCCGAGGTCACCCTCATCGTGCTGCTCATCGACGAGCGGCCCGAGGAGGTGACCGACATGGAGCGGACGGTGAAGGGCGAGGTGGTGGCCTCGACCTTCGACGAGCCGGCCACGCGCCACGTGCAGGTGGCCGAGATGGTCATCGAGAAGGCGCGGCGCCTGGTGGAGCACAAGCGCGACGTGGTGATCCTCCTCGACTCCATCACCCGCCTGGCCCGCGCCTACAACTCGGTGGTGCCGCCCTCCGGCAAGATCCTCTCCGGCGGCGTGGACTCCAACGCCCTCCACAAGCCCAAGCGCTTCTTCGGCGCCGCCCGCAACATCGAGGAGGGAGGCTCGCTCACCATCATCGGCACCGCCCTCGTCGACACCGGCAGCCGCATGGACGAGGTGATCTTCGAGGAGTTCAAGGGCACCGGCAACTCCGAGATCGTCCTCGACCGCAAGCTGATGGAGAAGCGCATCTTCCCCTGCATGGACATCGGCAAGAGCGGAACCCGGAAGGAGGAGCTGCTGCTGCCCCCCGACTGGCTCTCCAAGATCTACATCCTGCGGCAGACCATCCTGAACGGGCTCGACAACGTCGAGGCCATGAAGTTCATGCTCGACAAGTTCCGCCAGGTGAAGGACCACGCCGAGTTCTTCAAGATGATGGTCGGCGGCGGCAAGTAGCCGGAGCTTGACCCAAGGGCCCAGAACGACTAGATCCCGCGGCTCGCCCGGACCACGGCACCTGACGCCGTGCAAGTGGCGACTGGAAGGACGTCATGAAGGAAGCCATCCACCCCGACTACAAGCCGGCCAAGGTCGTCTGCGCCTGCGGGAACGTCATCGAGACCCGCTCGACGCGCGGCGACTTCCACATCGAGATCTGCGCTGCCTGCCACCCGTTCTTCACCGGGAAGCAGAAGCTGATGGACACCGCCGGCCGCATCGAGCGCTTCAAGACCCGCTACTCGGCGACCCCGGCCGCCGCTGCCCCGGCTCCCAAGAAGGCCGAGCCGGCTCCGGCACCCAGGAAGGCCGAGGCCAAGCAGGAGAACCGGGCCGCGAAGCGCGCCAAGGCCAACGCCGGCAAGCCGAAGCCCGAGCCCAAGCCGGAGCCCGAGGCCAAGCCGGCCGAGGCCGCCGAACCCAAGGCCGAGTAGCCCACCCGCTGGCCTCTCCCGCGCGGCGACGGCCCTCCGGCCGCCGCCGCGTCCCGTTTCCGGGAGGCGGCGCGAGGCGGTTGCCCGACGGGCCGCGCCGGTGTACCCACTGCCCATGTCGCGGACGCCGGGAGGCTGGACCGAGGCGGTGCTGGCGGCGGCCTTCCTGCTGCTGGCCGCGGGCGGCGCGGTGGCGCTCTTCGGGAGCGAGGCTCCGATCGCCGGCGCGGAGGGGTCGCGGTGAGGCGCGCGGCGCTGGCGCTGGCGGCGGCCGCGGCGCTGGCCGGCTGCCCCGAGGATCGTGGCCACGGCCGCCAGCGGGTGCCGGCGGCGCGGGTGCCGGCGGCGATGGCCGTCGAGCCCACCCTGCCGCCGATGCCGCTCCCACCGGCGGCCCCCGAGGATCCGCCGCCCGGGGCGCCGACTACTTCCGGACGCTGACCTCGACGGCGACGCTGCGCCCGCCACCGGTGGCGAGGATGCGCGCCTTGCCCTTGGGGCCCGCGGTGACGGTGCCGTCCCCCGTGACCCGGACGACGCGCTCGTCCGAGGAGGCGTAGCGAACCGGCACGCCGGCCACCGGCCTGCCGGCGGCGTCCACCGCCCGGGCGGTCACCTTGGCGGTGGCCCCGGGGGCGAGCTGCAGCCGGGCCGGCTCGGCCCGGAGCGCGGCGAAGGGCGGGAGCCTCACCTCGACCGCCGCGGTGGCGGTGAGGCCGGCGGCGCTGGCGGTCACCTGCGTCTGGCCCGGGCCGAAGGCGGAGACCACGCCGGCCACCACGCGGGCCACGCCCACGTCGGCGCTCGACCAGCTCGGGTCGCGGGCGGCGATCTCGCGCCCGGCGTCGTCGAGGAGCCTGAGCCTGAGCTGCTGGTTCGAGGGCACGCCGGTGAGCAGCACCGAGGCCGGCTCGATGACGGCCCGCGAAGGGATGGAGACCCGCACCGCCACCACCGCCGAGAGCGAGCCGACGACGGCCCGCAACTCGGCCTCGCCGCTCTTGCGGGCGGTGACGCGGCCGGCGGCGTCGACCTCGGCCACCTCGGGCCGGGAGCTCTGCCAGCGGACCGGCAGCGGCACGGCGCCGCCGCCGAAGTCGCGGGGCACGGCCTCGACCCGGGCGGTGGCCCCGACGGCCTCCAGCGTGATCTCTGCGGGCACGACGTCCACCTGCTTCACGGCGGGGCCACAGGCGGCCAGGGCGACCAGGGCGGAGAGTACGGCCGGGCGCATCATTCTCGCGTCTCCTCTGCGAAGTCGGGTGGCCGCTTCTACCATCCGGCTCCGGGGCCGTCCATGCTGCCGTCTCGCGCTATCATGGCCCCGTGGCCTCCCTGGTCCTCATCGTCGACGACGAGCCCTCGAACCTGGACTCGCTGGCCCGCACCTTCCGCAAGGAGGGCTGGGAGGTGCTCCAGGCGGCCTCGGCGCGCGACGGGCTCGACCTGCTGCGCCGCCACCGGGTGCAGGTGCTGGTCACCGATCTGATGATGCCGGAGATGAGCGGCGAGGAGCTGCTCCGGGCGGCGCGGGCGGTCTCGCCCGAGACCGAGGTCATCCTCATGACCGCCTACGGCACCGTGGAGACCGCGGTCTCGGCCATGAAGGAGGGGGCCTACGACTTCATCACCAAGCCGGTGAAGCGCCACGCCATCGTCAAGTCGGTCCGCCAGGCGCTGGAGCGCGGCAACCTGGTGGCCGAGAACCGGGCCCTCAGGGCCCAGCTCGCCAACCTGGGCCAGGGCGGGCTGGTGGGCGGGGCCCCGACGTTCCGCGCCGCGGTGGATGCCCTGCGCCAGGCGTCGCCGACCTCGGCCACGGTGCTGCTCACCGGCGAGAGCGGCACCGGCAAGGAGCTGGCGGCGCGGCTGCTCCACGACCTCTCGCCGCGCGCCTCGGCGCCCTTCGTGCCGGTCCACTGCGCCGCCATCCCCGAGTCGATCCTGGAGTCGGAGCTCTTCGGCTACGAGAAGGGAGCCTTCACCGGCGCCACCGGCCGCAAGGAGGGGCGCTTCGAGCGAGCCCACGGCGGCACCCTCTTCCTCGACGAGGTGGGCGAGATGGCGCCGGCGGTGCAAGTGAAGCTGCTCCGCGTGCTGCAGGACGGGGTGGTGGAGCGGCTCGGCGGCACGCAGCCGGTCCAGGTGGACGTGCGGCTGGTGGCGGCCACCAACAAGGACCTGGCCGCCGAGGTGAAGGCCGGGCGCTTCCGCGAGGACCTGTACTACCGGCTCGACGTGGTGGCGGTGCGGCTGCCGCCGCTGCGCGAGCGGCGCGAGGACGTGCCGCTGCTGGCCAGCGCCTTCCTGAAGCGGCTGGCCGAGAAGCACCAGAAGCCGCTCTCCGGCCTGGCCCCGGCGGCGCTCGCCGCCCTGGAGCGCTACGACTGGCCCGGCAACGTCCGCGAGCTGGAGCACGCCCTCGAGCGGGCGGTGGTGCTCTCGCGGGGCTCGGCGGTGGAGCTGGGCGACCTGCCCGAGGCGGTGCGCGGCGCCTCCCCGGCCGCCGCGGCGGCGGGGGCCGCGGGCGCGATCTCCATCCCGCTGGGCACGCCCATGGAGGAGGTGGAGCGGCTCGTGATCCGCGAAACCCTGCGCCACACCCGCGGTGACAAGGGGCTGGCGGCGCAGATCCTCGGGATCGCCGCCCGCACCATCTACCGGAAGCTCGACCGCGACCCGGAGGGCAAGCTCGTGGAGCCCGGCTCCGACGAGCCCTGAGGGCTCCGGTTCCCGGACCCGCGATCCGGCTGCCAAACTGGCAGCGCCCCGGACCGGTGACCGGCCGGTTTGCCAAATTGGCACCGGCGGAGCGCGGCACCCGGCCGGCGGGCCGCCCGCCTCCACTTTCTCCCGTGGTTCCAGCCGGATGGCTGGTAGCATCGAGCCGCCCCCTGGCACGTGCGTTGCTTTTCGCAGCCGCCGGGGAACCGGCACCTCATGCTCGACGTCTACTTTCGCAAGTACGCCTGGATCGCCAACGCCCTGCTGCTGGCGGCGGCGGCCTGGCTCACTGCACGAACCGTGAACACGGTGGTGGCCACCGTGATCCGGCCTCGGCCGCAAGTGGACCTGACGGCGCTGCCGGCCGCGGCGCCCGCCGGGCCGCCCACGCCGCCGCTCGAGGCCGAGCGGCTGTACCGGCTCTTCGGGCTCACGCCGCCCAGGCCGCAGGAGGTGGCCGCGGCGTCCGCCCCTGCCCCGACCACTCCCCAGAACTGCTTCGACACCCGGTCGGTACCCAGCCGCACCACGCTGCGGCTCCAGCTCGTGGCCGGGGTGATCGCCGAGCGGCCCGAGTGGTCCATCGCCTCGCTCACCGACCTCACCACCCGCGAGACCCGCGTCTACGGCGTGGGCGACAGCGTCCAGGGCGCCACCCTGCTGCGCGTGGACCGGGTGCGCGATCCGCGCGACGCCACCGGCGCCGGCTACCAGGTGGTGGCGGTGATCTGCAACGGCGGAACCAAGGAGTACGTCGACTTCGGCGCCGAGCCCGGCGCGACGGCCACCGCCTTCGCCGCCGCCCCCGGGGCCGCCGTCCCCGCGGATCCGTCCGGGGCGCTGGACCTCTCGGGCGTGAAGAAGATCACCGAGAATCGGTACGAGCTGCAGAAGCGGGTGGTGGACCAGAGCCTCTCCAACCTCAACAACATCGCCACCCAGGCGCGCATCGTCCCCAGCTTCAAGAACGGCGTGGCCAACGGCTTCAAGCTCTTCTCCATCCAGCCCGGCTCGCTCTACTCGGCCATCGGCATCGAGAACGGCGACGTCATCCAGCGCATCAACGGCTACGAGATCAACTCCCCCGACAAGGCGCTCGAGATCTACCAGAAGCTGCGGGAGGCCTCGCACATCACCATCGAGGTCGAGCGCAACGGCCAGCCCAAGAAGATGGACTACAACATCACCGGGCCCTGACCCGTCCTGAGAACCCCGCCCTATGCGCCTCCTCTTCGCCGTCCTGCTGCTCGCCCCTGCGATGGCCCTCGCGCAGGCCCCCTCCCGGTCGCCCGTGCCCGGGACTCCGAGCGTGCCGCTCAGCCCGCGCTCGCCCGGGCGCGTGGCCCCGGCGGTGCCGCCGCCCGGCCAGGTGGCCCCGGCGCCCGCTCCCGCCGGCGTGCCGGGAGCGCCCCCGCCTGGCACGCCCGGCGCCCCTCCCTCGGCCCCGCGCCCCGGCGTCTCCAGCGCCGAGTCGGTGCCCACCGGCGGCGAGGGCCGCTGCCAGCCGCTGCAGGGGAAGTTCCTGCTGGCCTTCAACAAGGCCGACATCGTCGACGTGCTGGAGCAGGCCAGCCGCTGGACCTGCCGCAACTTCGCCTACACCGAGGACATCGCCCGCGGGAAGATCACCCTGCTCTCCAAGGCGCCGGTCACCGCCGAGGAGGCCTACGCCGCCTTCCTCTCGGCCCTGACCGCCAACAACATCGCCATCTTCCAGTCGGGCCGCTACTGGAGGCTGACCCGCATCGCCGACGCCAAGAAGACGCCCATCCCGGTGATCTCCCCCGACGGCGAGCCGCCGGCCCAGGAGCAGCCGGTCACCCGGCTCATCCGGCTGCGCCACGCCGACCCCGACATGCTGCGCGGCCTGCTCGGCAACTACACCTCGCCGCAGGGGGCCGACATCCAGTCGGTGCCGCCCGACCTGCTCATCATCACCGACATCGGCCTCAACCTGCTCCGCATCGAGAAGCTGCTGGAGACCATCGACCGGCCCGGCGGCGGCGACCTGGTGCGCTTCATCCAGGTGAAGCACGCGCCGGCCCGCGACCTGGCCGAGAAGATCAACCAGATCTTCCAGTCGAGCCCGGGCAGCCCGGGCAAGCCGGCGCGGCGGCCGATCATCGGCGGCGTCGGCGGGGCCCCGGGCCAGCCGGCGCCCGCCCCCTCGGCCGAGGGCCCCACCGAGCTCTCCATCTCCAAGGTGCTGGCCGACGAGCGCACCAACAAGCTGGTGGTCATCGCCGACGAGAAGAGCTTCCAGCGCATCCAGGAGCTGGTGGCCCAGCTCGACCAGCCCACCGCCGGCGAGGGACAGATCCACGTCGTCTACATGAAGAACGCCAACGCCGAGGACCTGGCCCAGACGCTCTCGTCGCTGGCCTCGGGCCAGTCGTCGACGCGGCGCCCCGGCGGCGTCCCCGGCAACATCCCGCCGCAGCCGGGGGCCCAGCCGGCGGGCGCGGCCGGGGCCACGAGCGCCGCCCTCTTCTCCGGCGACGTCAAGGTCACCGCCGACAAGGTCTCCAACTCGCTCATCATCATGGCCAGCGGCTCCGACTTCGCCACCATGCAGCGGCTCATCGACAAGCTCGACCGGCCGCGGCGCCAGGTCTTCGTCGAGGCGGTGATCCTCGAGGTCAACCTCAACAACGAGAACCAGTTCGGCGTCTCGATGCACGGCGTGGTGCCGGTGAACACCCCCTCGGGCAAGGGCTACCTGCCCCTGGCCTCCGAGACCGGCCGCATCAACTCCTTCAACCCCGCCAGCCTGCTGTCGCTGGGCGGCTTCCTCACCGGCCTCTCCGGCCCGGCCTCGGCCGAGCTCAAGGACCTGCTGCCGGGCGTCTCCAGCTTCACCGTCCTGCTCCAGGCGCTGCAGACCTCCTCCGACGTCAACGTCATCTCCACCCCGCACCTGCTGGCCTCGGACAACGAGGACGCCGAGATCACCGTGGGCCAGAACGTGCCCTTCCAGGCGGCGGTGGCCCAGCCTGGCATCCAGAATCTGCTCTCGCAGGCCACCACCACCGGCGCGAACAGCGCCGCCACCGCCGGCCTGGCGAGCGGCCTGCTCTCCGGCGGCCTGACCTCCGGCCTCTTCGCCCCCATCCAGCGGCAGAACGTGGAGCTGCGGCTCAAGGTGAAGCCCCAGATCAACGAGGGCGACACCGTCACCCTGCAGCTCGACGAGCAGACCGAGGAGATCGCCTCCAAGGACCCGCAGCTCGGGCCCACCACCGCCAAGCGCTCGGTGAAGACCAAGATCACCGTCAAGGATCAGTCCACCATCGTCATCGGCGGCCTCATCCAGGACCGCGTGGTCACCGGCGTCCGCAAGACCCCGCTGCTGGGCGACATCCCGGTGCTGGGCTGGCTCTTCCGCGACCAGACCGCCACCAAGACCAAGACCAACCTGCTCCTCTTCCTCACGCCCTACATCATCCGGGACCAGTCCGACTACCGGCGCATCCTGGAGCGAAAGCGCAAGGAGCAGCAGGAGTTCATCCGCGAGTTCTACGGCGACCAGCCCGAGTACCGCGTCAACGTGGACTACGAGCGCAAGCCCGGCCCGTACTCCCGCATGCACCGCGACGTGGAGAACGAGGCCCTCAAGCTGGAGAACGGCGGCCCCGGCGCTCCCGGCGAGGGGGTCGTCGGCCCCGACGGCCGGCGCGGCGCCGCCCCGGCTCCGGCGCCCGCCCCGGCGAGCGCGCCGCCCACCGGGCCGACCCCGGCACCCGCCACCGGCAGCCCGCCGGCGACGCCGCGCTGGGGCATCCCCATCCCGCGGCGCGATCCGGCACGGACCCCGATGCCGGCCCCGGCGCCCGCCCCCCAGATCCCCGCTCCGGTCGCGCCGCAGGCGCCGGAGGGGGCCTCTCCGGCCGACGCGCCGGCGCCGGCGCCGGCTCCCGCATCCGGCGAGCCGGCCCGCTAGGACCGAGGAGCGCCATGGCCATCGACGTCTCCGCCCCGGCCCGCCCGTCGGCCGGCGCCCCCGCACCCGCCAATCTCGGCGGCAGGCCACTCGGGGAGATCCTGGTGCTCACCGAGGGGCTCGACCCCGCGCGGCTCGCCGAGGCGCTGGCGGCCCAGGCCGGCGAGATGGCCGGGCAGCGCATCGGCGAGGTGCTGGTGCGGCAGAAGGCCTGCACCGAGGAGCAGACGCTGCGGGCCCTGGCCCGGCAGCTGGAGCTGCCCTTCCAGGCCACCATCGACCCCGAGAGCTGCTCGCAGGAGCTGGCCAAGAAGGTCCCCATCAACTTCGCCAAGCAGGCCCGGGTGCTGCCCCTCGACGAGGCCGGCGGCACGGTGCGCGTGGCGGTGGCCGACCCGCTCGACACCGCCGCCCTCGACAGCCTGGCGATGCTGCTGGGCACGCGGCCCGAGCCGCTCGTGGCCCCGCCCCAGGCCATCCTCGACGCCATCAACGGCCTCTACGACCGCGCCGCCGACGAGCACGAGAAGATCATGGAGGGCCTCGAGACCGAGGACCTCGAGAGCGTGGCCCACGAGCTGGAGGAGCCCACCGACCTCCTGGAGGCCGACGACGAGGCCCCCATCATCCGGCTGGTGAACTCCCTGCTCTTCCGGGCGGTGAAGGAGCGAGCCAGCGACGTCCACATCAACCCCGAGGAGCGCGACCTCTCGGTGCGCTACCGCATCGACGGCGTGCTTCGGGAAATCATCCGCCCTCCGAAGCGCATCCAGGCGGCGCTGGCCTCCCGCATCAAGATCATGGGTGGGCTCAACATCGCCGAGAAGCGGCTGCCCCAGGACGGGCGCATCCGCATCAAGATCGCCGGCAAGGACGTGGACATCCGCCTCTCCACCGTCCCCACCGCCCACGGCGAGCGCATCGTCATGCGGCTCCTCGACAAGTCGAACGTCCTGCTCTCCCTCGAGGACATCGGTTTCGAGCCCTGGCAGCTCAAGGTCATGGACGGGCTCATCACCCGCTCCCACGGCATCATCCTGGTCACCGGCCCCACCGGCAGCGGCAAGACCACCACGCTCTACGCCGCGCTCTCCAAGATCAACTCGCCCGACCTCAACATCCTCACCATCGAGGACCCGGTCGAGATCCCGCTGAAGGGCGTGGGGCAGGTGCAGATCAACCCCAAGATCGAGCTCACCTTCGCCAACGGGCTGCGCTCGTTCCTGCGCCAGGACCCGGACGTCATCATGGTGGGCGAGATCCGCGACCTGGAGACGGCCGAGATCGCCATCCAGGCCTCGCTCACGGGCCACCTGGTGTTCTCCACCGTCCACACCAACGACGCCGCCGGCGCCATCACCCGCCTCGTCGACATGGGGGTCCAGCCCTTCCTGGTGGCCAGCTCGCTGGTGGGCGTGCTGGCCCAGCGCCTGGTGCGGGTGCTGTGCCCGGCCTGCAAGCAGGCCTACCGGCCCACCGCCGAGGAGCTCTCCCAGGCCAGCATCACGCCCCAGATCCTGGCCGAGGCCGGGAACCCCGCGACGCTCTACCGCTCGGTGGGCTGCGCCGCCTGCCAGCACACCGGGTACCAGGGGCGGACCGGCATCTACGAGATGATGATGGTGGACGACGACGTCCGCCAGCTCATCCTCAAGAACGTGGACTCCAACACCATCAAGAGCCGGGCGGTGAAGTCGGGCATGCGCACGCTGCTCGACCACGGCGCCTACAAGGTGGCCCTGGGGCTGACGACCGCCGCCGAGGTGCTCTCGGTGACCGCCGAGGACATCCACTAGGCCATGCCGGTCTTCGAGTACAAGGCGCTGGACCAGCGCGGGCGGCAGGTGGCCGGCCTGCGCGAGGCCGACTCGCCCAAGGGGCTGCGCGCGGCGCTGCGCCGCGACGGCGTCTTCCTCACCGAGGTGCTGGGCCAGAAGGAGGCGGCCGCCGCCCAGAAGCGCGACGTCTCGGTGAAGCGCTTCGTGGGCGGGCGCATCTCGGTGGAGGACGTATCCATCACCACCCGCCAGCTGGCGGTGCTGGTGGGCGCCGGCATCCCGCTGGTGGAGGCGCTGACGGCTCTGGTGGACCAGGTGGACCACGAGCGCATGAAGCGGGTGGTCTCGGAGGTGAAGCAGCGGGTCAACGAGGGCGCCTCGCTGGCCGACGCCATGGCGGCCCACCCCAAGGCCTTCGGCACCCTCTACGTCAACATGATCCGGGCCGGCGAGTCGTCGGGCGCCCTCGACGTGGTGCTGGTGCGCCTCGCCGACTTCACCGAGAGCCAGGCGCGCCTGCGCTCGCGGGTCATGGGTGCGCTCACCTACCCGATGCTGATGCTGATCCTCTCCGGCGTGGTGCTGGGCATCCTCTTCACCGTGGTCATCCCCAAGATCATCCGCATCTTCGAGGAGACCAAGATCACCCTCCCCTGGACCACCAAGGCCCTCATCGGCTTCACCACCCTGGTGCAGGGCTACTGGTGGGCGGCCATCCTGGCGGCGGCGCTGGGCGCCTGGCTCTTCGTGCGCTGGCGGGCCACGCCCGCGGGGCGCGCCGTCTACGACCAGCGGCTCCTCAGGCTCCCCATCTTCGGGTCGCTCATCCGCCAGATCGCCCTGGCCCGCTTCTCGCGCACCCTGGCCACGCTGCTGAAGAGCGGCGTGCCGCTCCTCACCTCGATGGAGATCGTGAAGAACATCGTGGGAAACGTTCGCCTGGCCACGGTGATCGACGAGGCCCGGACCTCGATCCAGGAGGGAGAGAGCATCGCCGCGCCGCTCAAGCGCTCCGGCGAGTTCCCGCCGCTCGTCTACCACATGGTGGCCATCGGCGAGAAATCGGGCCAGCTCGAGGAGATGCTCAACAACGTGGCCAACGCCTACGAGGCCCAGGTCGAGACCAAGGTGGGCGCGCTCACCTCGCTGCTCGAGCCGCTGATGATCGTCTTCATGGGTGTGGTGGTGGCCTTCATGGTGTTCTCCATCCTCATGCCCATTCTGCAGATCAACACGCTGGCGGGAGGCTAGCTCATGTCCGTTCACCGCAAGACCCGCCGCGCCCTGGAGCGCGGCATGACCCTCATCGAGATCATGGTGGTCCTGGTGATCATCGGCCTCATCGCCGGCGCCGTGGCCGTCAACGTCATGGGCCGGCTCGACGAGGCCAAGGTCACCCAGGCCAAGACCGACCTGCACACCATCGAGAACTGCCTCGACCTCTACAAGCTGGACAAGGGGCGCTACCCCACCACCGAGGAGGGGCTGGGCGCGGTGGTGGCCGCCGGCAAGTGCAAGAACGTGAAGGACCCCTGGAAGAACGACTACGTCTACCTGTACCCCGGGCAGGCCCACGCCGACTCCTTCGACATCAAGAGCTACGGCGCCGACGGCAAGCCCGGCGGCGACGGGATGAACGCTGACATCGTCAACCCATAGGGAATGGATGGCCGCACGCCGCACATCGCGCTCCGCCCCGCGGGGCTACACGCTCATCGAGCTGGTCATCGTCGTCGCGGTGATCGGGCTCCTGGCGGCGGCGGCCTTGCCCACCCTCAACTCGGTGACCGGCGCCAACGCCCGGGCCGCGGCCGGCGAGCTGGCCGGCGCCATGCGCTACCTCTTCGAGACCGCCGCCCTGCGCCGCGAGACCTGCCGGCTGGCCATCGACATCGACGGCGGCAGCTGGTGGGCCGAGTGCACCAAGGACCGCTACACCGTCTCCGCCGAGAAGCAGGCGGCCGGCTGGCGCGAGGAGGAGGACGAGCTCGCCGACCGCTTCCCCGACGAGCGCGACGCCGAGCGGCGGCGCCTCCTGGCCCGGGCCAAGTTCGGGCAGTTCAGCGACCGGCTGGCCAGGAAGCGGACCCTGCCCGGCGCGGTGCGCTTCTCCGAGGTCTGGACCGAGCACCAGCGCGAGCCCTTCGACAAGGGCATGGCCTACGTCTACTTCTTCCCCCAGGGGCGCACCGAGGAGGCGCGGGTGCCGGTGCGCGACGGCGACACCGTCTACTCGGCGGTGCTCCAGCCGTTCACCGGCAGGGCCCGGGTGGTCACCGGGCTGCCCGAGGTGCCGCGCCCGTGAGCACCGGCGGTCGCCAGCGCGGCGGCTTCACGCTGCTGGAGGTGATGGTGGCCCTGGTGCTGCTGGCCGCCGCCCTCATGGCCGCCACCGATCTCGCCGGCGCGGCGCTGCGCAACCACGAGATGGCCCGGGACCTCAACGCCGCCGTGCTGCTGGCCCGCGGCCGCATGGCCCAGGTCGAGGAGCAGTACGAGGACCAGGGCTTCAAGGACTCCGACGAGTCGGACCAGGGAGACTTCTCGGCCGAGGGCTGGCCCGGGTTCCGCTGGAAGCTGGAGGTGCTGCGCCCCGCGCCCAGCCTCACCGCGGACCAGGTGGTGGGCCTGCTCACCGGCGCCACCGGCAGCGGCAGCGCCGACGAGCTGGCCAAGAAGCTCATGGGCGGCGCCGCGGGCGCCGGCGGCGCCGGCCTCTCGCCGGCCGGCGGCGGTCAGGCCCTGGCCCTGCTCTCCACCGCACTGCAGGCGCAGGTCACCGGCTTCGCCGAGAAGGTGAAGCGCTCGCTGCGCGAGATGCGGCTCACCGTGAGCTGGAGCTCGGGCAAGAAGGCCAGCTCCTTCACCATCGTCACCCACCTGGTGGTCCTCAACCCGCGCGCGCCCGGCGGCGCCCGCGGCGACTCGCCGGACGTGCCGGCCGCGCTGGCAGCGCCGGTGGCGGTGGTGCCGCCGGCGGGCAGCACCGGGGTGCCGGGCCTGCCGGTGGCGCCGCCCGGCTTCCGGCCCGGCTCGACGGTGGGGGTTCCGCCGCCGACCGCCTTTCCCCGCGGGGGAGTCACCAGGTGACCCGGGCCCGCGGCTTCACGCTGGTGGAGGTGACCATCGCGGTGGCCATCACCGCGGTCATCGCCGTCACGGTGGCCGGCGCCTTCCGGCGCGCCGCCGACGCCCGCGAGCTGGCCGAGGCGCAGGACGAGCGCTTCACCGGAGCCCGGCTGGCCCTCTCCCGCATGGCCCGCGAGGTCTCCGAGGCCTTCCTCTCCGAGCACTACGACCGCAAGCGCTTCCGCGAGCGACTCACCGTCTTCCGGGGCAAGGACTCGGGCGATCGCGACGAGCTGCTCTTCGCCACCTTCACCCACGCCCGGCTGCGGCGCGACGCCAAGGAGTCGGACCAGGCGGTGGTCGAGTACCGGCTCGACGCCGACCCGCAGCGCCCCGGCGAGCAGGCCCTCTTCCGCCGCGAGAAGGCCAAGATCGACGACGAGCCCGACCGCGGCGGCGCCCGCGCCCTGGTGCTGGAGCACGTCAAGGGCTTCGACGCCGAGTACTGGGACTGGAAGAAGCAGGAGTGGGTGCGGGAGTGGGACAGCTCGCGGGTGGAGCGCCAGGGCATGCTGCCCACGCGCGTTCGCCTGAGGGTGAAGCTCTCCATGCCCGACGGCAAGGACCGCAGCTTCGAGACCCAGGCCCGCATCGCCATCATCCGCCCGCTGGACTTCTGACCATGGCCCGCCGCCCCGCCCGCCCTCGCTCCGCCTCCCGCCAGCCGGGCGCCGCCCTCCTGCTGGTGGTGGCCTCGATCGCGGTCATCACCGCCCTGACCCTCGACCTGGCCTACAACACCCGGGTCTCGGTGCAGCTGGCGGCCAACGCCCGCGACGAGCTGAGGGCCGAGTACCTGGCGCGGAGCGGCGCCAACCTCTCGCGGCTGGTGCTCCACTTCCAGCAGCAGCTCGACGGCGGCAGCACGCCCGGGCGCGCCGGCGGTGGCGCCATCCCCGGGCTCAACCTCGGCATCCGGCTCTGGGAGCTGGTGCCCCTCGACGCCTCCACCCTCTCCTTCCTGGGTGGGGCCGCCCCGGGGGCACAGGCCGACTCCGAGTTCGCCTCCTTCGGCGCCTTCGACGGCAACTTCTCGGCCAAGGTGGAGGACGAGGACCGCAAGATCAACGTTCGCCAGCTCGACGGCATCCGCCCCTTCCACTGGGCCCAGGCGGCGCGCCTGGCAGAGCTCATCCAGGACCCGCGCTGGGACTTCCTCTTCGACAGGGACGACGCCAACGGCCTGCGGGTGGCGCGCAAGGAGCTGTTCGCCTACCTCAAGGACTGGATCGACGAGGACGAGACCGGCTCGACCTTCACCGCCAGTCCCTACCAGCCCTTCGAGCCCAACTACGGCGACGAGAACGGCCTCTACGATCGGCTGCCGGAGCGCTACAAGGCCAAGAACGCCCCCTTCGACTCCGTCGACGAGCTCTACCTGGTGGCCGGGATCTCCGACCCCTTCATGGCCGCCTTCGGCGAGCGGCTCACCGTCTACCCGGACCTCTCGGCCACCATCAACGTCAACACCGACGACTCGCGCGAGCTCCTGCTCAACGCCGTGGTCATGGGCGGCGGCGTGGTGCAGCCGGTGATGGCCGACCCGGCCTTCGTCGACAAGCTGCGCCAGGCGCTGGTGCTGGCCCGCCCCTTCCCCTTCCTGGCCGTCACCCCCGTGCAGTTCGCCCAGGTGCTCCAGGGGCTGGGCGTGAAGGTGGCGCCCGAGTACGCGGCCGCCGCCAACACCGGCGTCTCCAGCGCCTTCGGGCAGCGCTCCAGCACCTTCCGCATCCGGGCCACCGGCACCGTCGGCGACGTGAAGCGCACGGTGGACCAGGTGGTCACCTTCGATCGGCGCGCGCTCGGGCTGCAGCAGGACCTGGGGCGCGTCCTCCACTTCCACGAGGAGTAGGCATGGCTCAGCACATCCTGGGGCTGGACATCGGAGCGAGTCGCGTGAAGGGGGTGCTGCTGGAGAGCAGCTACCGCGGCTTCACCGTGGTGGACGCCGCCGCCGAGCCGGTGGCCCCGGCGGCGGCCGGCGCCGAGGAGCCGCTGCGGCAGCGGCAGGTCCAGGCGCTGCAGCGGCTGCTGGCGGCCCGCGGCTGGCACGTGGAGACGGCCATCGCCGCCTTCCCGGGCGTGGCCGCGGCCCAGGTCGTCACCCTGCCCTTCTCCGACCCGCGCCGCATCGAGCAGACCATCGGCTTCGAGGTCGAGGCCCAGATCCCCTTCGATCTCGCCGAGGTGGCGTGGGACTGGCAGCCGCTCTCCAGCACCGCCGAGCAGAGCGAGCTCCTGGTGGGGGTGGTGAAGAAGGAGGAGCTCTCCGGGCTGCTGGCGGACCTGGCGGGGGCCGGCATCGATCCGCGGGCGGTGGTGCCGGCGGGGCCGGCCTACGCCTCGCTCTGGGCAACCGCGGCGATCGCGCCACTCGCCAGCGCCGCGGCGCCGGCCGAGCCGGAGCCCCCGCCTGCCGAGGGCACGCCCACCCCGGCGGTGCCCGCCGCTGCACCCGCCGCCTCCGCGCCCGCCCCAGCCCCCGCCGAGGTGCTCCTCGACCTGGGCCACGCCCGCACCTCGTTCTGCGTGGTGCGCGCCGGCCTCTGCGAGGCGGCCCGCACCGTGGCGCTGGGCACCGGCGAGGTGGTCCGCGCCCTCTCCCGCGACCTCGGCATCTCCGAGGCCGACGCCGAGCGGCTGCTGGGCGCCGCGGCCGCCGGGGCCGCACCCCCCGCCGAGCTGGCGGCGCTGGCCTCCGACCCGCGGGCCGAGGCGGCGGTGCGCAAGGGGCTGCAGCCGGTGGTGCGCGAGCTGCGGGCCACGCTGGGCGCCTGGCGCTCCCGCCACGCCAGCGGGGCCCCGGGCCGGCTGCTGCTGGCCGGCGAGCTGGCGGCGCTGCCCGGCCTGCCGGAGCTGTTCCGCGGCCTGTGCGACGGGCCCGTCGAGCCGCTGGCGCTCTCGGCCGAGGTCACCGGCAAGCTGCCGGCACCCGTGGCCCCGGGCATGGCACTGGCGCTGGCGCTGGCGCTGCGCGGCCACCAGGGCTCGCGCGCCCCGCGCATGAACCTGCGGCGCGGCGACATGGCCTACACCCGCGACTTCGAGCACGTGCGCGGCAAGGTGGTCCGGCTCGCCGTCTACGCCGGCCTGGTGCTGCTCCTGGCGGCTGTCTCCTCGGGGGTGCGGATCTTCGCCCTCTCCCGGCAGGAGGCACTGCTCGACCGGGCGCTGTGCGACACCACCCAGAAGCTGGTGGGCAAGTGCTACGAGGACTTCGACGTGGCGGTCTCGGTGCTGAAGGGCAAGGGCACCGCCGCCGCCGCCGTCCCGCGGGTCTCGGCGGTGGACGTGTTCAACGAGATCTCGCTCCACCAGCCCAAGGAGGTGGAGCTGCGCTACGACCGCATCGAGATCACGCGCGACAAGCTGCACCTGCAGGGCACCACCGACGCCGCCGAGAACGTCGACCGCATCGTCGCCGCCCTGCGGGGCTCGCGCTGCTTCGCCGACGCCCGCAGCGGCGGCGCCCGCCGCCGCGGGTCGGACCAGAAGTTCGAGTTCACGGTGGACGCCGAGCTCTCCTGCGACCTCGGCGCCGCCGGGGGGAGGGGCTAGCCATGGAACGGCTCCAGAGGCTGCGCGCCGACCTCGAGGCCCTCTTCGCCGGCCTCTCGCCGCGCGAGAAGGTGCTGGTCTCGGCGGCGGCCGCCGCCACCGTGGCCTTCGTGCTCTTCCTGGTCTCGCTCGGGGTCTCGCGGTCGGTCTCGGCCCGCGAGGCGCGCATCGAGCAGAAGACGCTGGTGCTCTCCCAGGTCGGCCAGCTGGCCCAGGGCTACCGCCGGGCCCAGGCCGAGCGCGCCGTGCTCGAGGGCAAGCTCGGTGGCCCGCCGGTGCAGCTCATGAGCTTCGTCTCCCAGGCCGGCACCCGGCTCGGCGTCCCGGTCAACGACCTGCGCCCGGGCCAGCCCGGGACCCCCAGCTCCGACAAGGTGACCGAGGACAGCGTCGAGGTGAGCCTGGCCAAGCTCGACCTGCCCCGCCTGGCCTCGCTCCTCGGCGAGCTGGAGCGCGGCCCCGGCATCGTCAAGGTGCGCCGGCTGGCGGTGCGCGGCCGCAGCGACGACCCCGCCGCCGTGGACGTCACCCTGGTGGTCTCCACCTGGCAGATGAAGCGCTGAGGGCGCGCATGATCGAGCTCAAGGGATCGAGGAAGTACGCCGCCTACACCGCGCTCTTCGTGGTGGCCTTCCTGGTGGCGCTGCGCCAGACCTTCCCGGCCGAGGCGGTGCGGGAGCGGCTGGTGCTGGAGGCCGCCGCCCAGGGCTGGCAGATGAGGGTGGCCGACACCGGGCCGGCCGGCCTGCTGGGCGTGCGCTTCAGCGCCATGTCGCTGGAGTCGCGCGACGGCACCCGCATCGCCATCGAGGAGCTCAAGGCCTCGGCCCGTATCCTGCCGCTCTTCCTGGGGCGGCGCGGCTTCGACTTCGACGCCAGTCTCTACGAGGGGAAGGTGAAGGGCGCCTTCGAGGAGCGCAGCGGCGGCCGCCGCTGGCTGACGGCCAGGGCCAGCGGCGTCGAGCTGGCCCGGGCCACGGCGGTGCGCAAGGCCACCGGGCTGGAGCTGGGCGGCACCCTGGCCGGCGAGCTGGACGTGCTGCTCGACGCCCGCGAGCCGGCCCGCTCGCAGGGGCAGGTCGACCTGCGGGTGGAGAAGGCGGTGCTGCTCGGCGGCCAGCTGCAGCTGGCCTCGCTGGGCGGGGCGCTGACGGTGCCCCGGGCCGATCTGGGCCAGGTGGTGGCCCACGCCACCATCCAGGACGGGAAGGCCGCCTTCGACAAGCTCGAGGCCAAGGGGGCCGACGTCGAGGCCCGGGGCGAGGGCATCGCCGTCACCCTGCAGGCGCGCCTCGCCTACTCGCCGGTGTTCGGCAAGGCGCAGCTCAAGCTCCAGGACGGCTTCTGGCAGAAGAGCGGCACCGCCGGCCTCAGGTCGGTGGCCGAGGCGGCGCTGGCCCCCTCGCGCGGGCGCGACGGCGCCTACCACTTCCAGGTGTTCGGCACGCTGGCCCAGCCGCAGGCGCGGCCCGGGCAGTAGCGTTACTCCAGGCGGAAGCGCTCGGAGCGCTCGACGAGCGCCCGGGCGCGCCGCGCCAGCCCGTCGGAGAAGCTCTCCAGCGCCTGGGCCGCCGCCTCGCGGCGCGCCACCGCCCCCTCCAGGCGCTGCAGGGCCAGGCGCACGTCCTGCTCGGCCTGGGCATGGCGGGCCATGGCCCCGGCCAGTGCCCGCAGCGTGCCGTCCACGCCGTCGAGCGCCCCGAGCTGCTGCCGCCCCAGCTCGGCGTGCTCCTCCAGCGCCGAGACCACGCGGCCGGCGAGCTGGTGGACGCCGCCGGTGATGGTGCGCACGCTGTCGACGCTGCGGCCCACCACCTGCACCGCCTCGGAGAGGGCCCGGGAGTTGTGGGCCACCGAGGCCACCAGCTCCCCCACCTCGCGGGTGGCGGCACCGTGGGCCGCCAGACTCTCCTGGATGGCGGCGGCGGTCTCGTGCCCCTTGCCGGTGGCGGTGCGGATCTCCTCGAGCGCCCCCAGCGACTTCTGGGCCATGGCCACGCCGCCGGCCGCCAGGGCGTCGCCGCGGTCGATGAGGGCCGCGGTGCCCTGCACGTCGTCGCGCACCGCGCCGATGATCTCGCCGATGGACCGGGTGGAGCTGGAGATCTGGGCGGCCAGGTCGCGGATCTGCTCGGCCACCACCGCGAAGGCCTTGCCGTGCTCGCCCGCCTGGGTGGCGATGATCGAGGCGTTGAGCGAGAGCAGGTTGGTGCGCCCGGCCACGTCGTTGATGAAGGTGAGGATCTGGTCGATGTCGTCGGAGCGGTGGCCCAGCGCCACCACCCTGCGCTGGGCGTCGCCCACCGCGGCCCGCACGCCGTCCATGCCGGCCGCCGCCTCGCGCACCACCTCGCCGGCGTGGTCCGCCAGCTCCGCCGCCTGGGCCGCGGCCAGCTGGGAGGCCACCGTGCTGCGCTCCAGGCTCTCCAGCGAGCCCGACACCGCCGCCAGGCTCTTGCCCGAGCTGCCGGCCAGAGCCTCCAGCGCCTGGAGTTGCCGCTGGGCCCGCTGCCCCACCTCGGTGAGCCTCTCGATGTCCCGGCCCGCGGCCTCCCCCAGCCGCCCCAGCTCGCCCGCCTGCCGCTGCACCTCGGCCAGGGCGCGGGTCACCTGGGCGGCGGCGCCGGCGGTGGAGGTGAGCTGCTCCGAGAGCCCCTCCACGCCGCGGTTCACCTGGGTCACCTCCCCGTGCATGGCGTCGGTGGCCGACTGGACCGCGCCCAGCTGGGCGCGCGCCTCGCCGGCCCCCTCCCGGAGCTGGGCGCTCAGCGCGGCGACCTCGCTCGCCGCCTCGCCCACGCCGCGACCGCCCTGGCGGAGGTCGCGGGCCAGGTCGCGCTGGACCAGCGCGCCGCGGCGCACGTCGCCGGCCAGCTGCCCCAGCTCGTCGTCGGTGAGGCTCGGCGGCGGCTCCCGCAGGTCGCCGGCGGCCAGCCGCGCCGCCTGCTGCTGCAGCTGCCGCACCGGCTCGGCGAGCCACCCGGCGACCATCCAGGTGAGCAGCCCGCCGGCGGCGAGCACCAGCAGCGCCGGCTCGCCCGGCACCGCGCCGAAGCGGGCGTAGGCCGCGGGGCCGGCCAGCAGCAGGGCGAAGGCGGCGATGGCCGCGAAGAGCAGGAAGGCGCGGGCGCGGTAGCTCGCCGGGCAGGGGAGCTCCACCGGCCCCAGCTCCCGCAGCACCTTCAGCGTGTGGCTTCCCAGCACTCCGGCGCCCAGCAGCGCGCCCAGCAGCGCGAAGGCCAGCGCCGCCGAGGCATGGGCCAGCACCGTGGCCGGGGGCGCGCGCCCGGCCAGCTGCACCGCGGTGCCCGCGCCCACGGCCGCCAGCGCCAGCAGGATCACCAGCACCGCCACCCGCTCCGGGAGCCGCACCGCCGCCGCAGCCGCCGCCGCCCGCTCGCTGGGCTCGGCGCTGGCGCGCCGCCCGCGCTGCAGCGAGGAGAGGAGCGCGCGCGAGGCCCCGAGGGAGAGCGCGGCCACCAGGGCGGCCAGCACCGTCCGCAGGGTGGCGGCGTCGCGCGCCGCGGGCAGGCGCGAGAGCGCCACCCGAATGAAGAGCACCTCCGCGACCACCGGGAGGGCGAAAGCCGCGGTGAGCTGGAGGAGGGGAGGACGCGCGGGAGCCATCCGGCGCGAGTCTATCCCGGGTGGGCCGAGGGGCCCCGTTTTTGGCCCGGAAACGACGATACATGGCAGGTCATGCAAGGTCGCATTCCGAGGGCAGTTTCCGTCCCGGCAGATCGCTCTTTTCCTCAGGACTTTCCAGGGCTTCCTTGAAAACTTGACGGGGAGGTGCTATCGCCTCGGATCGATGAGGATCCGCCGTCTCGACGTCGTGGGCTTCAAGTCCTTCATGGACAGGACCGTCGTCTGCTTCGACGACGGGGTCACGGGCGTCGTCGGCCCCAACGGCTGCGGCAAGTCGAACGTCGCCGACGCCATCCGATGGGTGCTGGGCGAGCAGTCGGCCCGGCAGCTCCGCGGGCGGTCGATGGAGGACGTGATCTTCAACGGCTCCGAGTCGAAGCCGCCGCTCTCGATGGCCGAGGTCATGCTCACCTTCGAGAACGACCGCCCCTCGGAGCTGCCGCCGCAGTTCCAGGGCTTCGCCGAGATCACGGTGGGCCGCCGCCTCTTCCGAACCGGCGAGTCGGAGTACCTGGTCAACAAGGCCCCGGCCCGGCTCCTCGACGTGCAGGACATCTTCCTGGGCTCGGGCGTGGGGCGCACCGCCTACTCCATCATCGAGCAGGGGCGCATCGGCCAGATCGTCTCCGCCCGCCCCGAGGACCGGCGCGCCATCATCGAGGAGGCGGCCGGCATCACCAAGTACAAGAAGCGCCGCGAGGCCGCCGAGCGGAAGATGGAGGCCACCCAGCAGAACCTCACCCGGGTGGCGGACATCGTCCAGGAGCTGGGCAAGCAGCTCGAGAGCCTCAACCGCCAGGCCCGCAAGGCCGAGAAGTACAAGGCGCTGCGCGCCCAGATCCGCGAGCTGGAGCTCTCCCAGGCCGCAGCCCGCTTCCTGGAGCTCAGCGCCACCCGGCGCGCCGCCGAGGAGCGGCGGGCCCAGTGCGAGGCCGAGCAGGGCGAGCAGCAGGGGCGCCTCGCCGAGCTGGAGCAGGCCATCGAGTCGGAGCGGACGGCGCTGGCCGAGGGGGAGCGGCGGCTGGCGGAGCTGGCGGCCCGGCAGCACGAGCTGGAGAGCGGCCTCAGGGTCTCGCAGGTCTCGGTGGAAGCGGCGCAGCGCGAGCGGGAGCAGATCGGCGAGCGCACCCGGCTGCAGGCCGCCGAGGTCGAGGCGCTGAAGGCCCAGGCCGAGGCGCTGGCCTCCGAGCGGGACGGCCTCGAGGCCCAGCGCGACAGCCTCACCGCCCTCTCGGGCGCCGACGAGGCACGCCTGGGCGAGGCCGAGGTGCGGCTCCGCGAGCTGGCGCGCGAGCAGGGGGCGCTGCTCGGGCAGGTGGAGGGCTCGCGGGCCGAGTCGGCCACCGCCCTCTCCCGCGCCTCCTCGCACCGCAGCCAGCTGGCGCAGCTCACCCGCCAGCACGCCGACCTGACCGGGCGCCTGGCCCGGGCCCGGGCCGAGGCCGAGGAGCTGGCCGCCCGGGCCGCCGAGCTCGACGGCACCCGCTCCCGGCACCTGGAGCAGCTGGGCAAGACCCGCCAGCTCAAGCTCCGCCTCGAGGAGCAGCGCGGGGCCCAGGAGGAGCTGCTGGAGCGCACCCGCTCCGAGTTCATCCAGAACGAGGCCAAGCTCATCACCCTGCGCGAGGAGCTGCAGGACAAGAAGGCCCGGCTCCACTCGCTGCGCGAGGTGATGCGCAACTACGAGGGGTACGGCCGCGGCGTCCGCAGCCTGATGACCCGGGCCGGCCAGGGCGAGGCCCGCGACCGCGGCGTCTTCGGCCTGGTGGCCGACGTGGTCTCGGCGCCGCCCGAGTACGAGACCGCGGTGGAGGCGGTGCTGGGCGAGCGGCTCCAGTACGTCATCGTCGAGAGCCACGCCCAGGGCGTGGAGGCCATCGACTGGCTGAAGAGCGCCGCCGAGGGGCGCGCCTCGCTGGTTCCGCTGGCCCGCCTGCGCGAGCCGGACGCCGCCGGCGGCGAGGGGGAGCGGCCGCCGGGCGTGGTGGCGCCGGTGCTGGAGGTGGTGCGCTTCGAGCCCTCCTTCGAGAAGCTGGTGCGCTGGCTGCTGGGCGACGCCCTGCTGGTGCGCGACCTGCCCTCGGCGCTGGAGCTGTGGCAGCAGGGGGCGTCCGGCCGCACGCTGGTGACCCTCGACGGCGAGGTGCTCGACCCCTCGGGCGTGGTCACCGGCGGCCCGCTGGAGGGCGAAGGGCACGGCGCCCTGCAGCGCCGCCGCGAGGTCCAGGAGCTGGAGGAGACGGTCCGCTCCTTCGAGGCCGAGTTCCAGCTGGCCCAGGAGCGCCACCGCGCCCTGCAGGCTCGGGTGCTGCAGCTCGAGGCGGCGCTCAAGGGGCTGGACCGCGACGGCCGGGAGAAGGACCTGGCGGTGCTGGAGCAGGAGAAGGACCTGGCCCGGGTGGGCGAGGAGCTGGAGCGGCTGGCGGCCCGCGAGGCCCAGCTGGGCGCCGAGCGCGGGCAGCTGGAGGAGGCGCTGGCGATGCTGGCCCGCGAGGAGGAGGAGCACCGGCTCTCCGCCGCCGCCGCCGAGGCCGAGCAGTCGCGCGCCGAGGAGCGGGCCCGCGAGGCCGGCACGCGCGCCGAGGCGCTCAAGAGCGAGGCCGACGGCGCCACCGCCCAGCTCATGGCCCTCAAGGTCAAGGCGGCGGCCGACGCCGAGCGGCGCGAGTCGCTGGCGGCGGCCCTGCGCCGCATCGAGAGCTCTCGCCTGGAGCTCGAGGAGCGGCGCGCCCGGCTCTTCGCCGCCCTCTCCGAGGGCAACGCCCGGGCCGCCGAGCTCACCGGCCGCATCGAGGGCACCCACGGGGACCTGTCGCGCCTCGCCGCCGAGCTGGAGGAGGCGCGCCAGGCGCTGGTGGGCGCGCGCCAGGCCCACGAGCAGGCCGCCGAGGTGGTCCGGGTCCGCGACGCCGAGACCCGCGAGCTGCGCAAGCGGGCCGAGTCGGTGGGCCAGGCCCTCTCCGAGGCGGCCCTCACCGCTCGCGAGCAGGCGCTGGAGCTGGTGCACCTGGAGGAGCAGGTGCGCGAGCGGTGCCAGGCCGAGCTCAAGTGGGAGGTGGCCCGGTTCCACCTGGCGCCGCCTCCCGGCGAGGCCGACCGCCAGCGGCTCGAGGAGCTGAAGGCCCAGGCCGAGCGGATGGGGGCCATCAACCTCACCGCCATCGAGGAGTACGACGAGCTGGCCACCCGCCACGAGTTCATGGGGCGCCAGAAAGCCGACCTGGAGGCCTCGCTCGCCGACCTGCAGGCCGCCATCGTCAAGATCAACCGGGCCTCGCGGGAGCGCTTTCGCGAGACCTTCGACAGGGTCAACGAGAAGTTCCAGCAGGTGTTCCCGCGCCTCTTCAACGGCGGCCGGGCCGGGCTGGCGCTCACCCAGGACACCGCCGGCTCGGAGCTGGACGCCGGCGTGGAGATCTTCGCCCAGCCCCCGGGCAAGAAGCTGCAGAGCGTCAACCTGCTCTCCGGCGGGGAGAAGGCCCTCACCGCGGTTTCCCTCATCTTCGCCATCTTCCTCATCAAGCCCACCCCGTTCTGCCTCCTCGACGAGGTGGACGCGCCGCTCGACGACGCCAACGTCGGCCGCTACAACGAACTGGTGAAGGAGATGTCCCACCAGAGCCAGTTCATCCTCATCACCCACAACAAGCGCACCATGGAGATGGTGGACACGCTCTACGGGGTGACGATGGAGGAGCCGGGCGTCTCCAAGCTGGTGTCGGTGCGGCTCTCCGGGCGGACCCAGCCGGCCGCCGCCTAGCCGGGCGCCGCGCTCGTTGACACGGTGGTGGGGGCCCCCTATACCGGGGCGCCCTATGGCTTTTTCCTCCCCTGCCCTGCCCCTGGCCCTCGCCTGGAGCGACGCCGGCGGTCTCGCCGTCCTGGCGGCGCTGGCCGTCCTGCTGGTGCTCGTCGCCCTCCGCCTGGCCCGCGGCCACCAGAAGCCGCCGGCCGCGCCCGCGCCGCAGGCGGAGATCGAGAAGGAGCTGGCCGGGGCGCAGCTGCCGGAGGCGGAGGAAGAGGAGGCAGAGGCGCAGCCGGTGAAGCCGACCGGGAAGCCGACCTCGATCCCGACCCCGATCTCGATACCGACCGCGACCGAACCTTCGGCGGCGCGTCAGGCGCGGGAAGAGGAGGAGGCGCGCAAGAAGGAGGAGTACCGCCGCAAGAAGGAGGCGGAGCGCGCCGAGAAGGAGCGCCGGGCGCAGGAGCGGGAGGAGGAGGCGAGGCGGGCCCGCGAGGCCGAGGAGCTGCGGGCGCGGCAGGCGGAGGAGGCGCGGCAGCGGGCGCTGGAGGAGCAGCGGAAGAAGGCGGAGGCGGAGGCTGGCCAGACGCTGGCGGCCGGCCTGGCCCGAACCCGCGGTGGCTTCATGGCCCGGCTGGGCTCGCTCTTCGCCGGCCCGGCGGTGGACGACCGCACCCTGGCCGAGCTGGAGGAGGTGCTCTTCACCGCCGACATCGGCGTCAAGACCGCCACCCGGCTGCTGGAGGCGGTGCGCGAGAAGGTGCGCCGCAAGGAGCTCACCGACCCGGTGAAGCTCAAGGCGGCGCTGCGGGCCGAGATCGAGCGCATCGTCTCGGTGCCCACCTCGGCCGGCCCCGACGGCCTGGCCATCGGCGCCGCCCGTCCCTGGGTGGTGATGGTGGCCGGCGTCAACGGGTCGGGGAAGACCACCACCATCGGCAAGCTGGCGGCCCGCGTCCAGGCCGGCGGCCGCAGCGTGCTGCTGGGCGCCGGCGACACCTTCCGCGCCGCCGCCGGGGAGCAGCTCGAGATCTGGGCCGAGCGGGTGGGCGCCCCGTGCGTCCGCGGCAAGGACGGGGCCGACCCGGCCTCGGTGTGCTTCGAGGCGGTGAAGGAGGGCGTGGCCCGCGGCGTCGAGGTGGTGCTCTGCGACACCGCCGGCCGGCTGCACACCAAGGCGCCGCTGATGGAGGAGCTGAAGAAGGTGAAGCGGGTCATGGCCAAGGCCGCCGAGGGGGCGCCCCACGAGGTGCTGCTGGTGCTCGACTCCACCAACGGCCAGAACGCCATCGCCCAGGCGCGCCAGTTCCACGAGGCGCTGGGGGTGACGGGCCTGGTGCTCACCAAGCTCGACGGCACCGCCAAGGGTGGCGTGATCATCGGCATCTGCGACGAGCTCCAGCTGCCGGTGCGCTTCGCCGGGGTGGGCGAGAAGGTGGCCGACCTGCGCCCCTTCGACCCGCACGAGTTCGTGGCCGCCCTCTTCGAGTAGCCCGCCATGACCGCGCCCGCCCGCCCGCCGGTCCTGCTCTTCGACATCGACGGCACGCTCCTGCACGCCGGCGGCGCCGGGCGCCGCGCCGTGGACCGGGCGCTGCACCACCACTTCGGCTCGCAGGTGCACCCGCGGCCGGCGACGCTGGGCGCCATGCGGCTCGACGGCATGACCGACAGGCGCATCATCCGGCTGGTGATGGAGGCGCTGGACCTGCCCTTCGACGACCCCACCTGCGACGCGGTGCTGGAGAGCTACGTCGGCTTCCTCGAGGAGGAGATCGACGGCCCCGGGTTCCGGGTGATGCCGGGCGTGGAGCGGATGCTGGCCCTGCTGGCGGAGCGCGGCGTGCCGCTGGGGCTCTGCACCGGGAACGTGGCCCGCGGGGCCCGCATCAAGCTGCGGCGCGGCAAGCTCGACGGCTACTTCGACTTCGGCGAGGAGGGCATCTGGGGCTTCGCCCACGACGGCGAGGAGCGGGAGCGCATCGTGGCCGCGGCGCTCCGGCGAGCGGCCCGGGCCCTGGGCCGAGCCGTGGAGCCCGGCCAGGCGCTGGTCATCGGCGACACCCCGCGCGACGTGGCCGGGGCCCAGGCGGTGGGGGTGCCGGTGCTGGCGGTGGCCACCGGCCGCTTCACCGCCGAGGAGCTTCGCGCCGCCGGGGCCCACTGGGCCTTCCCCTCGCTGGAGGCGCCGGGCGCGCTGGCGGCCATGCTCGGCGAGGTGGCACCGTGAGGCTGCCGGCCGACCTTCGCGCCAGCGCCCTCGCGCCCCTGGCCCTCGACGGCCCGCGGCTCCGGGCGCTGCCGGCCAGCGCCGCCCACGCCCGCCACCTCCAGGCCTGCCTCGACGGCGCCCCCGGCTACTTCCTGGCCACCGAGGGTACCCTGCCCGGCCCCGACGCCGCCGAGCGCCTGCTCTCCGACGCCGAGGCCGACGCCCAGCGCCTGCTCTTCCTGCTGGCGCCGCGGGCCGGCGGCGCGCCGGTGGGGCTCCTCGACCTGCAGCTCGAGTACCCGGAGCCGGACACCGCCCAGATCGTGCTCCTGCTCTTCCGCGAGCGCTGCCAGGGGCAGGGCTACGGGCGCGAGACCACCGCCGCGCTGGAGGCGGCGCTGGCGGCGCGCGGGGTGCGGGCGCTGCGCCTCTCGGTGGTGGACGAGAACACCGGCGCCCACGCCTTCTGGGAGCGGGTGGGCTTCGCCGCGGTGGGGCGGCTGGAGCGAGGCGTCACCGTCTACGAGAAGGTCCTGTAGCGACGGGTCCGCCCGCCGCAGGCAGCC
>JACRMN010000012.1:0-673798 GCA_016214955.1 Deltaproteobacteria bacterium | reverse complement strand
AGCGACGGGTCCGCCCGCCGCAGGCAGCCAGCGCGCGCCGCCGGTCACGCGTCGACGTCGGCCTCGCGATCCACCTTGATCCGGATCTTGGCGATGGCCTCGCGCGCGCCCTCGATGACGCTCATGGCGCCGACGTATCCGAAGCCGAGCTGGAAGATCATCAGGAAGGGGAGCGAGTAGTACACGCCGCGCTCGATGACGAACAGGATGCCGTAGGTCATGTAGGCGGCCAGGCCCAGCTCGACGAGCGGCTGGAAGGTGAGCGCCGCGCGGTAGCGGCGGCGGGCCACCGACTCGCTGGCCAGCTTGACGCCGTGCTTGGGCGTGCGCACGAAGCTCGACTGGTGGCCGGCCAGCGCCTCGACCACGGCGCGGGCGTTGTTCACCGAGAGGCCGATGCCCAGCGCCATGAGGAAGGGCAGGTGCTTGATGCGCTCCCACCAGCTCGCCCCCACCTCGCGCTGGCTGGTGGCGTAGAACACCGCCACCGAGAAGGTGGCGGCCGCGAAGATGGGCAGGTCGAGGAGCAGCACCTCGACGGCCCCGTGGCCGATGCGCACCATCACCGAGAGCGGCATGAGGAGCGCCAGCGGGATCATCAGCAGGTAGGCGAAGTTGGCGGTGAGGTGGAAGAAGGCCTCGCGCTTCACGTGCCAGGGCAGGTCGGCCCGCAGGATGCGCGGCATGAGCTTGAGGGCCGTCTGGATGGAGCCCTTGGCCCAGCGGTGCTGCTGGCTCTTGAAGGCGTTCATCTCCACCGGGATCTCGGCCGGGGCCACCACCTGGGGCAGGAACACGAAGCGCCAGCCCTGGAGCTGGGCGCGGTAGGAGAGGTCCAGGTCCTCGGTCAGGGTGTCGTGCTGCCAGCCGCCGCCCGACTCGATGGCCCGGCGGCGCCACACGCCGGCGGTGCCGTTGAAGTTGAAGAAGGAGCCGGAGCGGTTGCGGGCGGTGTGCTCCACCACGAAGTGGCCGTCGAGCATGATGCCTTGGGCCTGGGTGAGCAGGTTGTAGTCGCGGTTCAGGTGCTCCCAGCGGACCTGCACCATGCCGATGCCGTCGTCGGTGAAGAAGTCCACGGTGCGGCGCAGGAAGTCGGGCTCGGGGACGAAGTCGGCGTCGAAGATGGCCACCAGCTCGCCGCTGGCGGTCTGCAGGCCGTTCTCCAGCGCACCGGCCTTGAAGCCCTGGCGGTCCTGCCGGTGGATGTAGGTGATGTCGAGCCCCTCGGCGCGCCAGCGGTCCACGCAGGCCGAGGCGATGGAGCAGGTCTCGTCGGTGGAGTCGTCGAGCACCTGGATCTGCAGCCTGTCGCGCGGGTAGTCGAGGCGGGCCACCGCGTCCACCAGGCGGCGCACCACGTACATCTCGTTGAAGACCGGGAGCTGGACCGTCACCCGGGGCAGCGTCTGGAAGCGGCGCAGCGGCGTCGGCAGCTTGTACTTGTGCCGGTAGTACAGGTACGCCATCCAGTAGCGGTGCGAGCCGTACAGGGACAGCACGGCCAGGACCACGGCGTAGGCTGCGATGACGGCGATGTCTGCGAAGGGCATGTGTACCGGAACCTCTGGCTGGCGCGGTGCGTTGAACGCTGGCCCGCGCCGGCTATGCGTCCGCCGTGCCGGGGACGACCCACTCCTCTGCTCAGGGCGCGCGGAGTCTAACGATCCGGTCCCGGAAGTCAACGGAAGTGTGCGTCTCAAAAGAGGAAAACACCTGTCCAGGCCCCGTCTGCCGCAGGGCGCTCCTCCCGATTGCCCCGCCGCACCTGGGCCGAGGCGTGTCGCGCGGGACACGGCCGGGGTTGCACGCATTCCTGGCTGTCTGCCCGCGGCGCGGGCACTCCCCGCGGGAGACCGGGGATTCGCCCTAGACGAGCGTCATGCGCCGCGTCTCGCCGCGCAGGAAGGCCTGGTTCTGGGCCGCGGCGTGGCGCAGGTGGTCCCAGATGGCCTGGACCCGCCGCACGCGGCGCTGATCCTCGTGGCAGTAGATCCAGAAGGTCTTCTGGACCACCACCTCCCGCTCCAGCACCGGGAGGAGCCGCGGGTCCTGCGCCGCCAGGAAGCAGGGCAGCACCGCCAGGGCGCAGCCCTGCAGCGCCGCCGTGAACTGGGCGATGATGCTGGTGCTGCGGAACACCACCCGCTCGGCCGGGGCGATGCGCGACATGTAGAGCAGCTCGGTGGAGAAGAGCAGCTCGTCCACGTAGCCCACGAAGGCGTGGCGGCGCAGGTCCTCCACGCCTTCGATGGGCGGGTGGGCGTCGAGGTACTCGCGGGTGGCGAAGAGCCGGAGCTGGTAGTCGGAGAGCTTGGCCTTCACGTAGGGGCCGCCCTTCGGGTGCTCGATGGTCACCGCCAGATCGGCCTCGCGCTTGGAGAGAGAGACGAAGCGCGGCACCGGCAGGAGGTCGATGCGCAGCTCGGGGTAGCGGCGCTGGAAGCCGGCGAGCTGCGGCGCCAGGAAGAAGTTGCCGAAGCCCTCGGTGGTGCCGATGCGCACCTGGCCGCGCAGGCCGCGGGTGCCGGCCAGCGCCTCCTCGCGCAGGGCGTCGGCGGCGCTGGCCATCGACTCGGCGTGGCCCAGGAGCCGCTCGCCGTCGGCGGTGAGCTCGTAGCCGCGGGCGCGCGACTTGTCGAAGAGCACCACCCCCAGGGCCTGCTCCAGGGCCCGGACCCGCCGGCCCACGGTGGTGTGGTCGAGCCCCAGCGCCTGGGCCGCCGCCATGGCCTTGCCGGAGCGGGCTACCTCCAGGAAGACGCGCAGGTCGGCCCAGCTGGCCCCTCCGGCACGATGTGCGTTCCTGCCCATTGGATGGGCTCTCGGTGCCATTGCGGTGGCATTCTTGCACATCGGATAACCCTGGCCACCTCCCCACCCCCACCGCCCGCCTCCCGGGCGCGCCGGAGAACACGCCATGAACGTTCGACGCCTCCTCGGCCTCGCCCTCGCCGCCTGGCTCGCGCCCCAGGCCGCCCTCGCCGCGCTCTCCGGCGGCGCCGTGAAGATCGGCGTCCTCGGCGACGTGACCGGCCCCTACTCGGGCATGGGCGGCGCCGGCTCGGTGGTGGCCGCGAAGATGGCCATCGAGGACTGCCTCCGGGCCGAGTGCAAGGGGATGAAGATCGACCTCGTCTCCGCCGACCACCAGAACAAGGCCGACATCGGCTCCTCCACCGCGCGCAAGTGGTTCGAGGAGGAGGGCGTGGACGCCATCGCCGACCTGACCAACTCGGCGGTGGCGCTGGCCGTGCAGCAGCTGGCCCGCGAGAAGGGGCGCATCGCCCTCTTCAGCGGCCCGGCCACCACCAAGCTGCACAACGAGGAGTGCTCGCCCACCGGCTTCCACTGGATGTTCGACACCTACGCGCTGGCGGCCGGCCCGGCCCGCGCCGTCACCCAGCGCGGTGGGAAGAGCTGGTTCTTCGTCACCGTGGACTACGCCTTCGGCCACTCGCTGGAGAAGGACGCGTCGGAGATGGTGAAGCAGAGCGGCGGCACGGTGGTGGGCTCGGCCCGCCACCCGCTCAACTCCTCCGACATGGCCTCCTTCCTGCTGCAGGCCCAGGCCTCCAAGGCCCAGGTGGTGGGCTTCGCCAACGGCTCGGCCGACGCCGTCAACGCCATCAAGCAGTCGCGCGAGTTCGGCCTCATCGAGGCCGGCCAGCAGGTGATCCCGCTGCTCCTCTTCGTCAACGACGTCCACGCGCTGGGCCTCGGCGTCACCCAGGGCCTCTCCTTCGTGGACGGCTTCTACTGGGACGTGGACGACGAGACCCGCGCCTTCGCCAGGGCCTTCCAGGCCCGCGACGCCGGCAAGGCCATGCCCTCCATGACCCACGCCGGCGTCTACTCCAGCGTGCGCCACTACCTGAAGGCGGTGGCCAGGACCGGCAGCGACGACGGCAAGGCCGTTGCCCAGGCCATGCGCGAGCTCCCCATCAAGGACCCGGTGATGCGCAACGCCACCATCCGCGCCGACGGCCGCGTCATCCACGACATGTACCTGGTGACCGTGAAGAAGCCGGCCGAGTCGAAGGGCGCCTGGGACTACTACAAGATCAGCTCGGTGATCCCCGCCGCCGACGCCTTCAGCCCGCTGTCGCGCTCGGTGTGCGCGCTGGTGAAGAAGTAGCCCCCCGCACCGGAGGAGTCCGTCATGTCCGTCCCGACCCTGAAGCACCTCATCGGCGGCCAGCTCGTCGAGTCGAAGAGCGCCGAGTGGCGCGACGTCGTGAACCCGGCCACCCAGCAGGTCGTGGCCCGGGTGCCGTTCGCGACCCCCGAGGAGCTGGAGCTGGCGGTGAAGAGCGCCCAGGAGGCCTTCGCCACCTGGCGCAACACCTCGGTGCCGGCCCGGATGCGCATCATGCTGCGCTTCCAGCAGTTGCTCCGCGACAACACCGACCGGCTGGCGGCCCTCATCACCGCCGAGCACGGCAAGACCCTGCCGGATGCGGTGGGCGAGGTGGGGCGCGGCCTGGAGGTGGTGGAGCACGCCTGCAGCATCACCAGCCTGCAGCTCGGCGAGTTCGGCGCCCAGGCCGCCAGCGACGTGGACGTCTACACCCTCGTCCAGCCGCTGGGCGTGGTGGCCGGCCTGACCGCCTTCAACTTCCCGGTGATGCTGCCCTGCTTCATGTTCCCGATCGCCGTCTCCTGCGGGAACACCTTCATCCTCAAGCCCTCGGAGCAGGACCCGAGCTCGGCGCTCGCCCTGGCCCAGCTGGTTCTCGAGGCCGGGCTGCCCCCCGGGGTCCTCAACGTGGTCCACGGCGGGGCGCAGGTGGCCACGGCCATCTGCGACCACCCGGCCATCAAGGCGGTCTCCTTCATCGGCTCCACCGGCGTGGGCACCCAGGTGTACCGGCGCGCCAGCCAGGCCGGAAAGCGCTGCCAGGCGATGATGGGCGCCAAGAACCACTGCGTCATCCTCGGCGACGCCCAGAAGGAGGCGGCGCTCAACGCCCTGGCGGGCGCGGCCTTCGGTGCCGCCGGCCAGCGCTGCATGGCCACCCCGGTGGCGGTGTTCGTGGGCGCGGCCCGCGAGTGGATCCCGGAGTTCGTTGAGAAGGCCCGCGCCCTCAAGGTCGGGCCGGGCACCGACAAGACCGCCGACCTCGGGCCGCTCGTCTCGAAGAGCGCCCGGGCGCGGGTGGAGAAGCTCATCCAGTCGGGCGTGGACCAGGGGGCCAGGCTCCTCCTCGACGGCCGCAACGCCAAGGTGCCGGGAAGCCCCGACGGCAACTTCGTGGGCCCGACCGTCTTCGCCGGCGTGAGGCCGGAGATGGACATCTACCGGGAGGAGATCTTCGGCCCGGTGCTGTGCGTGGTGGAGGCCGACGACCTCGACGGCGCCATCCGCTTCGTCAACGCCAACCCCAACGGCAACGGCACCGGCCTCTTCACCCAGGACGGCTACTCGGCCCGCAAGTTCCAGCAGGAGATCGACGTCGGCCAGGTGGGCATCAACCTGCCCATCCCGGTGCCGGTGGCCTACTTCTCCTTCACCGGCTCGCGCGGCTCCAAGCTCGGCGACCTGGGTCCCAACGGCAAGCAGGCGGTCCACTTCTGGACCCAGACCAAGACGGTCATGGCCCGGTGGCCCAGGCCCACGGCGGCGGCGGCGCCCATCGCCCCGAACTTCGCCGCCCGCTAGCGCGGCGCGCAGAGGGAGACAGCCATGAAGATCGCGTTCCTCGGCCTCGGGAACATGGGCCTGCCCATGGCCCGCAACCTGCTGAAGGCCGGCCACGAGGTGGTCGGGTTCGACGTGGTGGCGGCACAGGCGACCCGCCTCGCCGAGGCGGGCGGGAAGACGGCGGCGGCGGCCGGCGACGCGGTGGCCGGCGCCGAGGTGGTCTTCACCATGCTGCCCGCCGGGCAGCACGTGCTGGAGGCCTACGCCGGGCCGGGCGGCATCCTGGCCCGCTGCCGCCCCGACGCCCTGCTGGTGGACTGCAGCACCATCGCCCCGGCCACCGCCCGCGAGGTGGCGGCGGCGGCCAGGGCCAGGGGCGTGGCCATGCTCGACGCCCCGGTCTCCGGCGGCGTCGGCGGAGCCGAGGGCGGCACCCTCACCTTCATGGTGGGCGGCGCGGAGGCCGACCTGGCGCGCGCCCGGCCGCTCCTCGAGAAGATGGGGAAGAACGTCTTCCACGCCGGCGCCCCCGGCGCCGGCCAGGTGGTGAAGATGTGCAACAACATGCTGCTCGGCATCCAGATGGCCGGCACCTGCGAGGCACTGCGGCTGGGCATCGCCTACGGCCTCGATCCGGCGCGCCTCTCGGAGATCATGGGCAAGAGCTCGGGCCGCAACTGGGCGCTGGAGGTGTACAACCCCTGTCCAGGCGTCATGCCTGGCGTGCCGGCCTCGCGCGGCTACTCGGGCGGCTTCTCCACGGCGCTCATGCTCAAGGACCTGAAGCTGGCCGCCGAGGGAGCCACCGCCACCGGCACCGCCACGCCTCTGGGGCGCATGGCGCGCGACCTCTACCAGGCCCACGCCGACGGCGGCGCTGCCGGCAAGGACTTCTCCAGCCTGTTCGAGGACCCCGCGGCCGCCGCGGCGCTCCTGGCGAAGCTCGGGTAGCGCCCGGCTGCGGGCTACTTTCTCGCGCCGCCGGCCGCCGCCTTGCGCGGCGACTGGCGGAGCACCTCGGCGGCCCGGGCGAGCTGGGCGTCGGCCGGGGCGGCGCCGGCCGGGGGCGCGGCGGGCGGCGACTCGGCCACCACCACGTCGGGCGTGATGCCCAGCTCGTGGATGGAGCGGTGCTTGGGCGTGTAGTAGCGGGCCTGGGTGAGCTTCAGGCCCGAGCCGTCGGACAGGTCGATGACCGTCTGCACCGACCCCTTGCCGAAGCTCTGGGTGCCGAGGATGGTGGCACGCTTGTGGTCCTGCAGGGCACCGGCCACGATCTCGCTGGCGCTGGCCGAGCCGCGGTTCACCAGCACCACCACCGGGTAGTCGGGCTCGGTCTCCTTGCCGTGGGCCATCTCCACCTCGCGGTTGCCGCGGCCGCGCCCCTCGGTGGTGACGATGATGCCCTCGCGCAGGAAGCGGTCCGAGACCCGCACCGCCTGGTCGAGGAGGCCGCCCGGGTTGTTCCGCAGATCCAGGGCCAGCCCGCCGAGCTCGTGGCCGAGCTGGGTCCGCCCCTCCTCGAGGGCCCGCTTCAGCGAGCGGTCGGTGCGGTCGGTGAAGCTCTTCACCCGCACGTAGAGCAGGCCGGCGTCGCGGTCGAGCACCCGCCACTCGACGCTCTGGGTGCGGATGTGGTCGCGGAGCAGGGTCAGGTCCTGCGGTGCCTGGAAGCCTTCGCGCATGATCTGGAGGGTGACCCTGGTGCCGGGAGCCCCCTTGAGCTTGCGGATGGCGTCGAGGAGGGTGAAGTCGCGGGTCGAGGTACCGTCGATCTGCAGCAGGCGGTCGCCGGGGAGGATGCCGGCCCGCTCGCCCGGCGAGTCGGGGATCGGGGAGACCACGGTGATCTGGTCGGCGCGTACCGTCAGCTCCAGCCCCACCCCGTCGAACTCGCCGCTGGTCTCCTCCTTGAGCTGCCGGTAGACCTCGGGCCGCATGAAGGTGCTGTGGGGGTCGAGCTTACCCACCAGCCCTTCGATGGCGCCGTAGACGAGCTCCTTCTCGGGCACCTCCTCGACGTAGTTGTTCTCGACGTGCGCCAGGACCTCGGCGAAGACGTCGAGCGGGCGGTAGCTGGTGCCCTCGCGCTTGGCGGCGCGGGCGACCTGCCCGAGGGAGAGACCGGCGAGGAAAGCGACGGCGGCCACCAGCGCCACGCGGGAGGTGCGACTCATCGCTGCAGGGTATCACCGGCCCTGGGGGCGAGCCACGCGGCGGGGTCCACCGGGCGCCCGTGCTCGCGCACCTCGAAATAGAGCGAGGGGCCGCGGAGCGAGCCGGTGTCGCCCACCGTGCCCAGCAGCGTGCCCAGCCCCACCTCCTCGCCCATGGCGGTGGTCATCGAGGCCAGGTGGCCCACCAGCGTGTGAAAGCCCTCGCCGTGGTCCACGATGACCAGGTTGCCGTAGCCGCGGAACCAGCCGGCGTGCACCACCCGGCCCGGCGCCACCGCCCGGACCTCGGCCCCCGACGGCGCCCCGAGCTCCACGCCGTTCTGCACCGTCACCGTCTTGAAGCGCGGGTGGACCACCCTGCCGAAGGGCACCTCGACGGTGCCCTGGGCCGGGCGGGGCAGGTGCCCCTTCAGCGCCCCGAAGCCGCGCAACCCCACGTCGCCCTTGCGGGGCGGCGGCAGCGCGGCGATGAACTCGGCCAGGCGGCGCTCCTGGCCCGCCACCTCCAGCGCCGCCTTCTCGTGCAGCGCCTTCTGGCCGCGCAGGTTCACCAGCACCGCCCGCCGCTGCTCCACCCGGCGCCGCGCCTCGGCCCGCCGCTCGGCGGCCTCGGCCGAGAGGGCGGTGAGCCGCCGCGCCTCCTCCTCGCGGGTCTCGCGGGCCCGGGCCCGGGTGTCCCGCGCCGCCACCGCGTCGCGGGTGATGGCGCCGTCGTGCTCCAGGATCCGCTGGAGCAGGTAGCGGCGCCGCACCAGCTCCGCGAAGGAGGGGCTGGCGGCCAGGATGCGCAGCTCGCCGGCGCGGCCCATGCGGGCCCGGGCCGCCAGCCGCGGCCGCAGCTCGTCCTGCAGTCGCTTCAGGCGCGCCGCGCTCCGGGCCTCCTCCTCGCGGGCCCGGCGAAGCCGCTCGTCGGCCTGGTCCCGCTCCGACTCGACCCGCCGCGCCTCCATCTCCGCCTGGAGCGCGGCGCGCTGGGCGTGCTCCAGGGTGTCGAGCACCGAGACCTCGCGGCGCGAGAGGGCCCGGGCGGCCGCCTCCTCGGCCGCGCGGCGGCCCTGGAGCAGCTCGAGCTGGGCCTTGGGGTCTGCGGCCGCCAGGAGGAGCGCCACCAGGCCGGCCGCGGTCACGGCTTCCTCAGGTAGCGGCCCACCGCCAGGGCGCTGGCCACCAGCCCCAGCGCCGCCCCACCGCCCAGCAGCCCCAGCACCAGTGCCGGCGGCAGCACCTGCGCCCGCAGGAGCGGCGCCGCCAGCCCCACCGCCGACACCAGCCGCGGGGCCAGGATGGCGTGGAGGGCGTAGAGCGCCACGACCGCCAGCCCCGAGCCGGCCAGCCCCTGCAGCACCCCCTCGATGAGGAACGGGGCCTCGACGTAGGCGTCCGTGGCCCCCACCAGCTTCATGATCTCGATCTCGTCGCGCCGGGCGAAGACCCCGAGCCGCAGGGTGTTGGAGACCAGCACCGCCGTGCCCAGCGCCAGCGCCGCGAAGAGCACCAGCCCCGCCCAGCGGAGCCGCGAGAGCAGGAGCTCCACCTTCTCCAGCCAGGCATTGCCGAAGTCGACGTCCCGGGCCCCCGGCACCGCCGCGAGCTTGCCGGCCAGCGCCCGGGCCTCCTGCAGCGAGATGCCCGGCGCCCTCACCTCCACCGAGGCCGGCAACACCTCGGCCCCCACCCCCTCCAGCGCCGCCGCCTCCGGTCCCAGCGAGGCCTTGAGGCGACGCAGCGCCTCCGAGGGCGTCACCACCTCCACCTCGCGGCCGCCGGCCAGGGCCTCGGCGGCCCGGGCGGCCGCGCCCAGGTCGGCCCCGGGGGCCAGGTAGACGGCGATTTGCACGTCGCCGGCCCAGGCCCCCAGGAGCCGCTCGGCCCCGGAGAGCGAGGCCGCGAAGAGGCCGGTGACGAAGGTGGCCACGAAGATGGTGCCCACCGCCACCGCGGTCATGAAGGGGCCGCGCACCATGGCCTCGAGAGCGCGCCGCACGAAGGAGAGGGGGCGCAGGGCCACGATCGGCTAGCTCCCGGAGATGCGGCGGAAGGCGTCGCCGTCGCTGGCCACGCGACCGGCCTCGAGGGCGATCACCCGGCGCTGGTGGCGCTCCAGCAGCGAGCGGTCGTGGGTGGCCACCACCACGGTGGTGCCGCGGGCAGCCGCCCCCTCGATGAGGTCCATCACCTCCAGGGTGCGGTCGGGGTCCAGGTTCCCGGTGGGCTCGTCGGCGAGGAGCAGCGCCGGATCCCCCACCAGCGCCCGGGCCACCGCCACCCGCTGCTGCTCGCCGCCGGAGAGGGAGAGCGGGAAGCGGGCCGCCTTGAGCTCCAGCCCCACCGAGCGGAGCATGGCGTTCACCTTTCGTGAAACATCCCTGGGGCCCAGGCCGCGCACCTCCAGCGGGAAGGCCACGTTCTCGAAGACGGTGCGGTGGGGGAGGAGCTTGAAGTCCTGGAAGATGACGCCGATGGCCCGGCGCAGGGCAGGGACCTGCGAGGCCTTGATCTTGGCGACGTTGCGGCCGAACACCAGGAGCTGGCCGCTGGTGGCCGGCTCGGCGGCGAAGATGAGCTTGAGGAGGGTGGACTTGCCGGCGCCGGAGGGGCCGGTGAGGAAGACGAACTCCCCCTTGCCCACCTGCAGGGTCACGTCGGTCAGCGCCGGCCCCTCGCCGGCGTACTGCTTGTAGACGTGGAAGAGCTGGACGAGCGCCTCGCTGGCCAAGGAGCCTCCGCCCTTCACTTCCGCTCGCCGGCGTCCTCGGCCAGGTAGGAGAGGATGACCTCGTCGAGGGTCTTCTCGCTGATGAGCTCCTCTCCGATGAGCGTCGCTCCGGCGTCGCCCTTCCACTCCACCGCCGGCGGGGCGGCCGCGGCCGGCAGCGGCGGGCTGGGCGTGAGGGTGGGGGGCGGCCCGCCCACCGGAACGGTGATGGAGAGCGGCGGCGGGTGGCCGGTGGGCGCCTCCACGCCCAGCTGCCCGGGCTGGTAGTGCTGGGCGCCGCGGGCCCCGTGGGACTGCCCGGGGTCGTCGTAGACGCCGTTCACCAGGTTGCGCAGCATCTCCTTGTGCTGCTCCTCCATCAGCTCCCGCACCACCTGGGTGAGGTTCTCGGCGCCGGTGATGTCGGCGTAGCTGGTCTTCTTGGAGGCGAGGATGTTCCCGCCCACGAACAGGTGGGTGATGATGTGCGGGTTGGAGAGGCCGGAGTCCTCGGTCTGCACGTGATACACCCGTCCCAGGTGCTTCACGTTGTGGTTGAACCCCGTGACCATCTTCTTGGCTTCGGCCATCCGGGGGATCGTATCGGTCGGGGTGCCCGGTATTCAAGTTCCGGGCAGGGCGGAACGTGCCGATCCACGGGGTTCCTGCCGACCTGGCAGGGGCCCCGGGCGCGGGCAGGCAGGGAGCGCCGCAGCCTCTAGATGTCGACCTGCTCCGCGGTCGCGATCGGCAGCCCCAGGAACCGCTCGGCCACGTGCAGGAACCGGCCGGGGACGTCGGTGAAGTAGAAGCGGTGCGTGCCCGGGGCGCCGGGGGCGCTGCCCAGCCTCTCGGCCACCTCGGCGGCGATGGCCGCGGCGCTGTCCACCAGCGCCACCCCGGGCAGGGCGCCGGCGATGGCCCCGGACAGCAGCGGGTAGTGGGTGCAGCCCAGCACCACGGTGTCCACGCTGGCTGCCTGGAGCCCGGCCAGATACCGGCGGGCCACCAGGCGCACCACCTCGTCCTCGGGGTCGGTCCAGCCCTCCTCGGCCAGCGGCACGAAGAGCGGGCAGGCGCGCGCGGTGACCTCCACCTCGGGGCGCAGCCCCCGGAGCGCCGCCTGGTAGCTTCCCGACTCCACCGTGGCCTGGGTGCCGATGACGCCGATGCGGCCGCTCCTGCTGGCGCGGGCTGCGGCCCGGGCGCCGGGCTCGACCACGCCCAGCACCGGGATGGCGTGGGCGCGGCGCAGCGCCGGGAGGGCCACCGAGGAGGCGGTGTTGCAGGCCACCACCAGGAGGTCGATGTCCTGCTCGGCCAGGAAGGCGGCGGCCCGCAGCGAGTACTGGGTCACCACCTCGGGCGACTTGGTGCCGTAGGGCAGCCTCGCCTTGTCGCCCAGGTAGACGGTGTCGAGGGCCGGCAGCCGGTCGATGATGGCCCGCTGCACGGTGAGGCCGCCGACGCCCGAGTCGAAGATGCCGATGCGCGCCATGCGCGGCTTCTTAGCCCGGCCGCCGGAAAAATGGAAACGGGCGCGGGGACGGTGCCCCGCGCCCGCGGCCCCTGCTACGGCCAGCGGCCGGCCGCCGCCGGGAAGAGCGTGGTGGAGAGCGCGCCGGGCCTCACGGGCAGAGGGTGCTGGAGGCGACCAGGGTCACCGGCCGGGCGTCGTCGCCAGCGTGCACGAAGGTCTCCTGGGCACAGTTGGCGCGCTGGGGCGTGTAGGTGGCCCCCGCGGGGACGACCTCCTCGAAGCGCGTGCGGGTGTAGACGCCGGCCGGGATGCTGGTCCCCCCGCTGGCGTTCAGCACGTCGACGTTGCGGGAGGGGGCGGTGTTGGTGCAGGCCAGGGCCAGCGGGTTGGTGCTGGCGTCGTCGACGGCGTCGTAGACCGCGCCGCCGCTCGTCACCTGGAACCAGAGGTAGCTCGGCCCGGCGCAGAGGTTCCCGCCGTCGCCGAAAGCGTACTGGAACTGCAGGCGCCCGGCGATGCCACTGGCCACCGCGTCGAAGCTGCTGGTGCAGCCGTTGAAGGCGATGTTGCCGTCGTACTGGTAGCGCCGGGTGTTGCCGGCGTAGACGTCGAGCGACAGGAGCCGCGTGCCATGGCCGAAGCCGACGAGCTGGATGCCGTCGGCGGAGGGCCCCTGGCAGGGGACGGTCTCCACCAGCGCGTTGTCCACGAAGACGTCCACGCTGTCGACGCCGGCCTCGGCGCAGCTCATCACCCCGTTCAGGCCCGGGACGGTGAACGCCCAGTAGACGTTGGCCACGGGGTCACACGGGGGGGCGACGTAGCAGCCGGAAGCCAGGGCGGCCATCGGCAGGAGTAGAAGGGCGCGGTTCATGTGTTTCTCCGGTGAATGTCCCATCGCGGAGGGGAGCAAGGTCGATGCCACAGGATCCGACGCGGTTCTGCCAGGTTTTAGTCATTGCCGCTGTGTCCGTGAGGTCACGCGCGTTGCCTGCGCGCACGTTCTCCGTGTGGGCCGAGGTGGGCCCCGCCGGGACGCCCGCATTGGACGATACCGGCACCGCATGCTAGAAAATCCCACTCTTTCCGAGACTTGCACGACATGATCGACCTGGGCCTCCCCTCGCAGAGCCTGCGCGTCGCGCTCTCCGCCGCACCCCGGGGCGCCGAGCTCGACTACCTGGAAGTGGTCACCAACGGCGGCCCGGTGGTGATGGGCGTGCTCCTGCTCCTGGTGGGCGCCTCGGCCGTCTCCTGGGCCATCATCTTCTGGAAGTGGAGGCAGCTGCGCCGCGCCCAGGAGGAGTCGGTGCGCTTCCTCGAGACCTTCTGGCAGTCGAAGCGGCTCGACGCCATCTACCAGGCGGCCGAGGCGCTCTCGGCCAGCCCCATCTCGCAGGTCTTCCGCGCCGGCTACGTCGAGCTCTCCAAGGTGACCGCCCAGAAGAAGGAGGGCGAGACCGCCATGAGCGAGGCGCTGGGCGGCCTGGAGAACGTGGAGCGCTCGCTGAAGCGCGCCGCCGCCTCCGAGGTGACCCACCTCGAGGCGCGGGTCTCGTTCCTCGGCACCACCGCCAGCGCCGCGCCGTTCGTGGGGCTCTTCGGCACGGTGTGGGGCATCATGCGTGCCTTCCACGAGATCTACCAGATGGGCAACGCCAACCTGGCCACGGTGGCCAAGCCCATCAGCGAGGCCCTCATCGCCACCGCGGTTGGGCTGGCAGCGGCCATCCCGGCGGTGGTGGCCTACAACTCCTTCATCGCCCGCATCCGCGTCCTCGACAGCGAGATGACCAACTTCTCCAGCGACTTCCTCAACATCGTGAAGCGCCACTTCTTCAGCTAGCCATGGCCGCCTCCAGCGGCGGCTCCGGCCGCCAGACCCTCGCCGAGATCAACGTCACGCCGCTCGTCGACGTGATGCTGGTGCTGCTCATCATC
This sequence comes from Deltaproteobacteria bacterium, assembly GCA_016214955.1. Classification (GTDB taxonomy): domain Bacteria; phylum Myxococcota; class Myxococcia; order Myxococcales; family Anaeromyxobacteraceae; genus JACRMN01. Next base: position 659,861 of record JACRMN010000012.1, on the reverse strand, counting down.
TTCATGGTGACCGCGCCGCTCATCCAGCAGGGAGTGGAGGTGAAGCTGCCCGAGGCCCGGGCCCAGCCGGTGAAGGCCGAGGAGGAGAAGCTGGTGCTCTCGCTCAAGGCCGACAAGAGCATCTGGCTGGGCGGCGGGGAGGAGCCAGCGCGCCTCACCCTCGAGGACCTGGAGGAGAGGCTGCGGGCCAACGCCCGGGTGCGGCAGGAGCGCGAGCTCTACCTGATGGCCGACCGCACCCTCCCCTACGGGTTCGTCGTCGAGGTGATGGCGGCGGTGCAGCGCGCCGGGGTGCAGAACCTGGGCATGATCACCAACCCCTCGCCCTCGCGCCCGGAGCGCGAGAAGAAGGCGCCCTGAGGGCGGCGTGAGCGCCGCGCTCCACAGCCCGCTCCTGCCGCGCCAGGACCGCTTCTGGCTCCTCGTCGGCCTCTCGGCCTTCCTCCACCTGGCGCTGGGGGCTGCCGGCCTGGCGCTGCGGCCCGCGCCGCTCATCGACCTGGAGCAGAAGCCCATCGTCGCCAAGCTGGTGCGGCTGGGCGAGAAGCGGCCCGAGCACCTGCTGCCGCGCAAGGAGGAGCCGCCCCCCTCGTCCGGCCAGCCGGAGGCCGCGCCGGTGCCGGCCCCGCCGGGCCCCGCGCCCACCCCGGCCCCCGCCGCCCCGGCGCGCCCCTCGCCCCCCCGGCCCGCCACCGCGCCGCCCCGCGGCGCCAGGACCGACGCCCTGGCCTCGGCGCTCTCGCGCCTCAAGCGCGAGCCGGTGCGCGGCTCGGCCGGCGGCGATCCCTCGGGCGACCCGCTGGGCGACAGCTCCGACGGCGAGGCCGGCGACCGCTACCTGGCGCTGGCCCAGCGCGCCCTTCACGAGACCTACCGCATCCCCTCGACCATCAACGAGCGGGACCTCCTGCACCTCCGGGCCACCGTGATCCTCTACTTGCTCCCCGACGGGACCGTGACCCGCTGGTCCTTCGAGAGCCGCAGCGGCAACGGCGCCTTCGACGACGCGCTGGAGCGGGCCATCCGCCAGGCGCGCCTGCCCCCACCTCCCGCCGAGCTGCGGGAGCGCTACCGCAGCCAGGGGCTGGGCGTGCGCTTCGTCCCCTGATCTCCCACCCGCTCCGCCGAGGCCTTCGTGAAGACCCTCGCCCTGCTGCTCCTCGCCTCGCTGCCCGGCGCCGCCCTGGCCCAGCAGCGCCAGTACATCGACGTCGGCTCGCCCGACCTCCGTCCACTGCCCATCGCCATCGCCCCCTTCCGCGCCGAGCCGGCGGCGGCCGACGAGGCCCGCGAGATCGCCGAGGTGCTGCGGCGCGACCTCCTGCTCACCGGCATCTTCGACCTGCTCGATCCCCGCTCCTTCCTGGCCTCGCCCGACGAGGGGCTGGCCGCACCCTTCATCAAGTTCGGCCGCTGGGCCGACGTCGGCGCCGAGGGGCTGGTGAAGGCCCAGGTCCGCAAGGGGGCCGAGCTGGTCGTCGACTTCCACCTCTTCGAGGTGCGCGCCGCCCGCGAGGTCCTGGCCTCGACCCACCGCGGGGCGCCCGGCGGCGGCCGGGCCCTGGCCCACCGCATCGCCGACGAGGTGGTCCGCTACTACACCCGCGAGCCGGGCGTGTTCCGCACCCGCCTGGCCGCCTTCCGCCACGGCCGCGAGGGGCGCGAGCTGGTGGTCATGGACGTGGACGGCAAGGGGCAGGAGGTCGTCTACCGCGAGCCGGTGGCGCTCCTGCCCAGCTGGCGGCCCGACGGCCAGGCCATCCTCTTCACCAGCTACCGCGGCGGCCGGCCCGAGCTCTTCGAGGTGGACGTCCGCAGCAGGCGGGTGCGCCGGGTGGTGGGCATCGGCGAGCTGGCGACCGCCGGCAGCTACGCCCCCGACGGCAAGCGCATCGCCTTCGCCGCCTCGGTGGGCGGCAACTCCGACATCTACGTCTGCAACGCCGACGGCTCCGACCCGCGCCGCCTCACCACCGACACGGCCACCGACGGCTCGCCCGCCTGGTCGCCCGACGGCAAGCGCATCGCCTTCGTCTCCACCCGCTCGGGCCATCCGCACATCTACGTGATGAGCGCCGACGGCACCGACCAGCGCCGGCTCACCTTCGAGGGGAAGTACAACCAGACGCCGCGCTGGAGCCCGCGCGGCGACCTCATCGCCTTCACCGCCCGCGACGAGCGGCGGGCCTTCGACGTCTTCACCGTCTCGGTGGAGAACGGGCGCATCGCCCGCGTCACCCAGGACCAGGGCATCACCAACCAGGAGCCCTCCTGGGCCCCCAACGGCCGGCTGCTGATCTTCAGCAGCGACCGCGCCGGCCGGACCCAGCTCGTCATCTCCAACGTGCACGGGGACAAGCAGACGGTGCTGCCCGACAGCGCCGACCTCGAGACCCCGGTGTGGGGCCCGCTGCCTTGAGCGCGCGCTTCGCCGCCCTGGACGTGGGCACCAACACGGTGCTGCTGCTGGTGGCCGAGCGGCGCGGCCCCGGCTTCGTCCCGGTGGTGGAGCGGGCCCGCATCACGCGGCTGGGGCGGGGCGTGGACCGCAGCGGGCGCCTCGACCCGGCCGCCATCGCCGAGACGGTGGCCACCCTGGCCGAGTTCGCCGGCGAGGCCCGCGCCCTGGGCGCAGGTGGCATCGCCTGCGTCGCCACCAGCGCCGCCCGCGACGCCGCCAACGGCGCCGACTTCTTCGCCGCCTCGCGCGCCGCGGCCGGGCTGGTGCCCGAGGTCATCAGCGGCGAGGAGGAGGCCCGGCTCGTCTACGGCAGCGCCTGGCGCGACTTCGGGCTGGGCGGCGGGGCCGGGCTGCCGGCCGGGCTGCCGCTGGCGGTGCTGGACGTGGGCGGCGGCTCGACGGAGTTCACCTGGGGTGACGACCCCGAGCCCCGCGGCAGGCTCAGCCTGCAGCTCGGGGCGGTGCGGCTCACCGAGCGCCACCCGGCCGCGGATCCCCCGGGCACCGCCGGCCTGCAGGCGCTGAAGCGGGCCGCGGCCACGGCGCTGGCCGGGCTGGGCAAGCTCCAGGGCATCGCCGAGCTGGCGGGCGCGCGGCTGGTGGGCGTGGCCGGGACCGTGACCACGCTGGCGGCGGTGGGGCAGGCGCTCCCGGCCTACGACGCCGAGCGGGTCCACGGCTCCACCCTCGGCCTCGACGAGGTGGACGCGCTGCTGGAGCGCATGGCGGCCCTGCCGCTGGAGCGGCGCAAGCGGCTCCCGGGCATGGAGCCCAAGCGGGCCGACGTCATCCTCGCCGGCGGCGCCATCGTGGCCGAGGCCATGCGGCGCACCGGGTTCTCCGCCCTCACCGTCTCCGATCGAGGGGTGCGCTGGGGCCTGCTCTGGGACCGGTTCGGCGCATGACCGGGCCGGGCCGCTGGGCGGTGGTCTGCGACTTCGACGGCACCGCCACCACCGAGGACGTCGGCGACCAGGTGGCCGTCCACTTCGCCGGGGAGGCCCACTACCTGGCCGAGGAGGACCGCTACCGCGAGGGTGCCTTCGTCTTCTCTGAGCTGCTGCGCCGCATCTTCCGGCCCATCACCGCCACCCGCGAGGAGATCGCGGCCTTCGCCCGGGAGCGGGCGGTGCTGCGGCACGGGTTCGAGCGCTTCCTGCTGGGCTGCCGGGAGGCCGGCTGGCCGGTGGTCATCTGCTCGGCCGGGCTCGACGTCTACATCGAGCCGGTGCTGGCGCGCCTCCCGCCGCCGCTGCGCGACGGCCTCACGGTGCGCGCCAACGCCGCCCGCTGCTCGTCGGCGGGCCTCGACGTCCGCTTCCACGGCGGCGGCGAGCTCGACTGCGGCCGCTGCGGCTTCTGCAAGGGCAAGGTGGTGCGCCAGCTCCAGGCGGCAGGCCACCGGGTGGCGGTGGTCGGCGACGGCACGGCCGACCGCTGCGCCGCCGAGGCCGCCGACGCCGTCTTCGCCCGCCGGGGCCTCTCGCGCTGGTGCGCCGAGCGCGGCATCCCCTTTTGCCCCTTCGAGAGCTTCGACGAGGTGGTGCTGCCGCCGCCGGCGGCCCGCTAGAAGAGGCCGATGCTGAAGTGCGGGGCGTAGACCCGCTCGGCCAGGCGGCGATCGGCCGCGGTGTTGAAGCCCACGTCGAGCGCGGCCGGCCCGATGGGGGTCACGAAGCGCAGGCCGAAGCCGGCGTGGAGCCGCAGGCCGGCCAGGCTGGCGTTGCCCGGCGAGAGCCAGAGGTTGCCGGCGTCGAGGAAGAAGCCCGCCTCGACGCTGCCGCGGAGCACCACCCGCAGCTCGGCCTTGGCGAGCACGAAGGCCTCGCCGCCGTCGCTGATGGGCGGGTTGCCCGAGACGACGGAGCGGCCCACGTCGCTGCAGCCCAGCCCGGAGAGCGAGCCGTTGCAGGCGCGCACCTGGTCCAGGTACACGGCCCGGAGGTCCTCGGGGATGACCTCGTCGTCGGCGGCGCCGCGCATGGTGGTGGCCCCGCCCAGGAAGAAGCGCTTGGGGCCGATGGTCTGCGAGGTGGAGTCCAGGGAGTAGACCCGGCCCCCGCGCAGGCTGAGGGCCAGCACCACCGAGCGGCCCACCGGCAGGTAGCCGGTGGCCGAGGCCTGCACCTTGAGCATGTTGGTGGCCACGTCGCTTCCCGGGATGAGCCCGAAGAGCAGGTACGGGCGGGTGCCGCTGGCCGGGCGCAGCGCCAGCGAGTGGGACCAGTCGGCCGAGAAGGAGGCCTGCCAGCCGGAGCGCGGGTGGAGCGAGTTGTCCCGGTAGTCGAGGGCCAGCGAGGGGCGCACCGAGAAGAGGGTGGTGATGCCCTCGGGGAGGCGCCGCGCCTGCAGGTCGGCGCTGGTGGCAGAGGCCAGGTCCAGCGCCTTCTTGCGGATGTCGTCGACCTCGAACTCGTACTGGATGGAGAGGGTGGCGCGCGACAGCACCGCCGCGTCGAAGCCCAGGATGGTCGAGACCCGCGTCAGGTCGTAGGCCTTGCGGTGCGCCTGCTCGGCGATGGCGTCGAGGTGGGCCGCCACCGGCACCGGCAGGAAGAAGAGGCGCGGGTAGTGGAGGCCGACGTTGGCATACCCCTCGACGCGCTCGGCCGGCTTCTGCTGGTCCAGCTCGGGGCGCAGCTTGAAGACGTTGATGGGGTAGTTCACCTTGGCCCGGCCGGCGAGCTCCAGGGCCTGGCCCAGCAGGTTGGGCTGGCTGTACTCGACGAAGGCCCGGGGGCCGTTGGCGAGGGAGAAGCCCACGCCCGGCGCCAGCGTGCGCCAGGGCCGCTCCACCAGCTCCACCGTCAGGTCCTTCTGCGACTCGGGGACCTCGGGGTCGTTGAGGCGCAGCCCCACCGAGCGGAAGACGCCCAGGCGCAGGAGGGCCGTCTGGCTGCGGGCGACGGCGCCGGGGTCGAAGACGTCGCCGGGCCGAAGCTCCACCGTGGAGCGGACCACGCCGTCGCGGGTGCGGTGGTTGCCGGTGACCGCGACGCTGGCCACCTGGACCCGCGGCCCCTCCTCGATGTGGAAGCGGAGGGCCGCCGCCCGCCTGTCGGCGCTGAACTCCTCGGTGTCCTGGATGCGGGCGTAGAGGAAGCCGCGTGCCGCGTAGGTGGCGAGGAGCGCCGCCCGGGTGTGCTCCACCGCGCCGAAGGAGAGCGGATCGCCGGGCTTGAGCTTCACGGCCTCCAGCAGGCGGGGCAGCGGCACCTCGGCGTTGCCCTCGAAGGCCACCGAGTCGATGCGGGTCTGCACCCCCTCGCGCAGCATCAGCTCCACCTCGGCGGTGCCCCGGGCCGCGTCCAGCGTCACCCGCGTCCCCTCGTGGGCGGCGTCGAGGTGGCCGTCGGCGCGGTAGGCCTCGACGAGCCGCTCCGCCGCCTGGCGGAAGGTGGGCTCATGCCACACCCGGCCCGCCTCGCCGCTGGCCAGGGAGTGGACCCGCGAGGTGGAGCCGGCGGCCCGGGCCAGCCGCTCCGCCTCGCCGCCGGCCACCTGGGCCGGATCCTGCTCGTCGAAGGCCTCGCGCAGCCGGTCGTGGAGCCAGGCCGTGCCGCGCGCCTGGGCGCCGGGGAAGCGGATGGCGGCGACGGCGTAGCGGCGACCCTCGTCCACCTCGAACAGGGCAACCTCCAGCTCGGCGGCGCGGATGGAGCGCAGATCCACGCGCGCCGTGGCCCAGCCCCGCTCCTGGTAGTGGTTGCGGATGCGGGCGGCGGCGGCCTCCAGCGAGGCCTCGTCGAGGGGCTGCTCGGGGTCGATGCCGAGCTGTCCCCGGAGCTCGGCCTCGCCCAGGCTGTCGTTGCCGGCGAAGCGGAAGGAGACCCGCGGCCCCGGCTCGATCTCGATCCGGACCCGGGCCTCCTCCCCCCGGACGTCCACGGTGGCGTCGGAGACGCGGGAGCGCAGCCAGCCCTCGCGCCGCAGCCGCAGCCGCAGGGCCCGGACGTCGGCCTCCAGGGCGTCGAGGTCCAGCACGGCGCCGGGCGCCGTCGCCATCCCCCGGCGCAGCGCCTCGGGGTCCGGCCCGGCGCCGGGCGTGAGCTCCACCTCAGACACCCGCGTGGGCGGCCCCTCGTCCACCTGCACCACCACGTCCACCTGGTCCTCGCCCGTCGACCGACCCTGGAGCCGGGCCTGCCGGTAGCCGCGCCGCTCGAGGGCGGCCCGGAGGCGCGCCAGCCCCTGGTCGAGCCGGCCCTGCCAGAACTCGTCGCCGGGAGCGAGGCCGAGCAGCACGCGGAGCTGCGAGGCGTCCAGCACCTCGGGGCCGGCGGGCCGCTGGAGCTCGAGGCCGCGCACCAGCCGCTTCTTGAGGCACTCCACCACCAGCACCACCTGGCCGGGCTCGGCCGGCAGGGCGCGCACCACCACGTCGGAGAAGCGGCCCAGCTGGTAGAGCAGCGTCACCGTGCGGCGCAGCGCCCGGCTGGAGAGCGGCTGGCCGGCGCGGGCCGCCACCAGCCCCTCCAGCACCGCGGCGTCCTCGCCGGGCGGGAGCTTGAGCAGCACCCCGGCCACGATGGGCGCCGCCTCCGGCGCCGGCGCCGGTGCGGCCAGCAGCAGGGCAGCGGCGAGGAGCGCGCTCAATCGTTCCACTCCAGCCGCAGCCGCAGGTCGCCGCCCAGGTCGTCGGAGACCACCGAGCTGTCGTTGTCCCACTGGAACTGGAGCGACATGCCCCAGGCGAGCTTCTTGCCGGTGCCCTGGCCCAGCCGGACCTCGAGCTGGGCCTGCTGGCCCCGGCCCTGGTTGGCCTCGGCGATGGGCGCCTGGTAGCGCAGCCGGAGCCACTCCAGCACCTTGGTCTCGAACTCGGCCTTGGGCACCACCCGCGACGAGCTCTCGGAGTAGGCGCTGGTGATGCGCAGCGAGAAGTCGCGCACCGCGCCGCCGCGGGGCAGGAAGCGCTTCACCTGCTCGTCGAGCCCGGCGGCGCTGAAGAGGGCCTGGGCCGCCGCCGCGGTGGCCGCGCCGCCCACGCCGCTGGTGATGGCGGTGTCGCGGCTCGTCACCCCCACCGAGAGGAGGGTGATGATGTCCTCCTGGGTGAGCGCGGGCATGCTGGAGAGCTGCACCTGCGGGTCCTCGATGGTCCCGAAGGTGTGCATCAGGATCTGGTAGTCGCGAACCTGGGCCTCGCCGTGGACGTCGAGCTTGGCGCGGATGCGGCGGCGCTCGGTGAGGTCGGCCACCGCGTGGGTGAGGACGAAGTCGTGGCCGCGGAAGGTGGCCAGCGAGCCCGGCGTCATCGCCACCGATCCCACCAGGCCCGGCGAGCCCAGGGTTCCCGTCAGGGTGAGCTCGCCGCGCACCCCGCCGCGGACCAGGTCGTTCTCGATGCGGATGTCGCCGCCCAGCACCAGGGCGACGTCGAAGCGCAGCCACTCGCCCTTGCGGTCGAAGCTCCGCGGCGCCGCGGTCCGGCGCCGGAACTCCAGGAGGCTCTTCTCCAGGTCCACCCGCTCGGTGTACTGGGCCCGCAGCACGTCGAGGCGCCCCGAGAGCAGCATCGAGTCCCAGGAGCCGGTCACCGACAGCTGGCCGCTCACGGTGGGCGAGAGCTGGGCCGGGACGCGCAGGTTCACCTCGTCGAGCCGTGCGCTGGCCCGCACCTTGGAGGGCACGAAGCGCACCAGCTCGGCCTCGCCCGAGAGCTCGGCCCGCCCGCCGTTGACCAGCGCCGGCAGGTGGTCGAAGAAGACCCGGTTCTGCGAGAAGGCCAGGTCGCCGTTCATCGCCGAGAAGGTCACCGGCAGCTCGCGGATCTGGAAGCCGGCGTCGCGGAGCCGCCCGGTGCCCACCAGCAGCGGCTCGGCGACGGTGCCGGAGACGTGCCCCTCCACCTGCAGCCGACCGTGGGGTCGCACGATGCCGGGCAGGAGCCCGCCCAGCAGCCGCAGGTCGAGCGTGCCGTCGGCCCCGAGCGAGAGCTTGCCGTCGACCTCCCGGGCGCCGCTCACCGTCAGCTCGGTGTTCACCCCCACCAGCGTGAGGGTGCTCACCTCGACGCGGCCGCCGCTGGTCACGATCTGCACCGGCCCCTGGTTCTGGACCCGGAAGTCGCCGTAGCCGCCCTGCAGCTCGCCGAGGTCGAGCCACGACCGGGCGCCGCCCAGGTCGCGGAGCGAGCCCTCGGCGCGCGCCTCGCCGCGGACGCGGGCCCGCAGACCGGCGGGCGGCCCACCGGGCAGGAAGCGGGTGACGTCGTCCACGTCCAGCTCGGCGCGGGCGCGGAACGGCATGGCGCCGGAGGTCCGGGCCTCGGCGGTGAAGCGCACCCCCTCGGCCGAGCCGGTCACCGCCAGCGCCTCCTCCTGCAGCGTCCCGCCGACCTGCACCGAGCCCACCGGGACGCCCAGCGCCTGGACGCCGTCGCCGGTGCCGGCGAAGCGCAGCCGCGGACGCTCGTAGGAGCCGGCCACCTGCACCTGCCCGGTGGCCGTGCCCTCCCAGCGGGCGCCCGGCAGCCCCAGGTCGGCGAGCGCCATCCCCGCCGCCGAGCCCTCCAGCTCCCAGGGGAAGGGGGCCGCCAGCCCCACCCAGCCGCTGCAGCGGGCCACGCCGCTGCCGCGGAGCAGCTCGACCTGGTCGAAGGCCGCCCGCTTGCTGGCCTCGATGCGGCCGCTGGCCTGGCCGGAGTCGAAGGATCGGCCGAGGAGCGTCCCCGGCCCGAGCCGGACGGTGAAGCGGGCGTCCACGGCGTCGCTGGGGCCGGAGAGCGTGGCGTCGGCCTGCACCGCGGCATCGATGGCGTCGCGGGCCACCTGGGCAGTGGGCAACCAGGGCATGGCGGCCTCGAAGAGGTCGCGCAGCCGCCCGCTGGCGTGGAAGCTGCCGCCGGTGAGGCGCGGCGGCGACCGGCCCAGGTCCACGCCGATCCCGCCGCTGTAGCGGGTCTCGCCCTTGCGGCCATCGATGTCCGAGGCCACCAGCAGGTAGCTGCTGCCGCCGCCGTAGAGCACGCTGGCGGCGATCTCGCCCAGGTCGAGGTCGAGGAAGTGGAAGTCGCGGACCCGGACCGCGGCCTCGACACGCGGGTTGCCGTAGGGAGCGGCCCGCAGCCGGCCGCCCACGCTGGCGCGCCCGGCGATGGGCACCGAGGCCACGTGGCCCAGCTCCGAGAGGTCGATGCCGCCGGCGAGCTCGACCGCGAAGCCCTGGGCGTTGGCGAGGTGGAGGTCGGCCTGCGCCGTGAGCACCTCGCCGCCCACGCGGATGCGGGCGTCCTCCAGCCGGATGACCTCCGGACCGACGACGACGCGGGACTCCAGCGCGCCGCGGCGGAAGGAGAGCACCGTCCGCTCGCCGGGCCGCGGCTGGTCCCAGGCGTGCCCGTCGAGCACCCGGAAGTCGGCCAGGTCCAGGGCGGCCGTGCCCTTGAGCGCCAGGGGCGAGAGCGTGCCGCTGGCCCGCACCTCCCCCTTCACGCGCGTCGACACCCAGGCGCCCCCGAGACCGAAGCGCGCCAGCGCGTCGCCCAGCTCGGTGCCCTCGAGCCGGGCCTCCGCCTCCAGGCTGGGCACCGGCGCGAGCTTCACCTTGCCCCGGGCCACCACGTTGCCGCCGGCGGCGGCCACCTCCACCCGCGGGAGCTCCAGCTCCGTGCCCGCCAGCCGGAACCGGGCGCTGACGTCCCCGGGGGCATAGCCGCCCAGCCGCGAGCCGGAGAGCTTCACCTGGCCCTCGAGCACCGGCGCGGCGGGCCGGCCGCTCACCCGCACCTCGGCGGCGAGGAGGCCGGCGGTCCCGGCGGGATCGCGGCCGGCCGCCTGGACGAGGAGCGGGATGGGCGCGCTCAGCACCACCTGCAGCGCCAGGGTGGGGTCGCAGAGCCGCTCGACGCTCCCCTTCACCTCCACCCGCGCCGTGCCGCTCTGGGCCCAGGCCTCGGCCACCTCCAGCGAGGAGAGGTCGAGCGCCACGGTGGCGTCCACGTGCGCCGCGTCCACGGCCTGGCGGCGCCCGCCCACCTCCACCTCGGCCCCCTCGGCCTCGAGGACGAGCGAGGTGTTGCGGGCCCGCGAGGTCAGGGCCTTGAGCCCGCGCATGCCGCCGGGGCGGGTGGTGGCAACGTCGAAGCGCCGGACGCGGATGGCCTCGCCCCCGGGCAGCGTCAGGTCGAGCGACCCCTCGCTGACCCGCAGCGCCTCCACCCGGATCCGCGCCAGCAGCGGCGGCGGGCAGGCAGGCGCCGGCCCTTCCCGCGGCGGGATCCGCGCCGACACGCGGGGCCGCTCCACCGACAGCTCCGCCACCTCCAGCGCCCCCTCCAGCGCCTGGAGCGGGGCCAGCCGCAGCCGCACCTCCTCGGCCTGGAAGATGGGCGCCTCGGCGGGTCCGACGCGCAGCCCGCGGGCCATCACCGCCAGCTGGAGCGGCTCCACCCGGCAGGCCTCGATCTCGAAGGGCTGCCCGGTGGCGGACCGGACCCGCGACGCCAGCTCGCGGCAGAGCGCGTCGCCCACCCAGGCGGTGCGCGCCAGCAGCAGCGAGGCCACCGCCAGCAGCAGCACGGCACCGATGAAGAGGAGGGCCACCCGGCGCTTCACGTGTCGATTCTCCCGGGCTCCGGAGGGCCACCCCGCGGGGCGGGCTACTTGGCGAGGGCGTCCAGGTAGGCGTCGATCTCGTCGAGGTCCACCGGCGCGCCGTCACGCCCGGCCAGCGGCGGCCCCGGGGGCTTCACGGGCTCCAGCCCCAGGTCGCGGGCGATGCGCTCCACCAGCGGGCCGTCGACGTCTCGGGCGCGGGCCAGGAACCCCTCGAAGAGGGCGTTGTCGCAGATGGTGTTGATGAGCCGCGGCGTGCCGCGGGCGAAGCGGTGGATGGCGGAGATGGCGGCGGCGGTGAAGGGCACGCGCGGGCCGCCCGCCAGGCGCAGGCGGTGGCGGACGTAGGCCTCGGTGGCGTCCTCGCTGAAGGGCTCGAGCCGGTAGCGCAGGGCCACCCGCTGCGCCAGCGGTGGATCCAGCCTGAGGTTGTCCTCCAGCTCCGGGAGGCCGAAGAAGACGAAGGACAGGAGCTTTCGCTCCGGCACCTCGAGGTTCAGCAGCCCGCGGAACTCCTCCATGATCTCCCGCGTGGCCAGCATCTGGGCCTCGTCGATGAGGACCACGGCCTTCTTGCCCTGCTCGTGGATGCGGACCAGCCGCTGGTAGAGCTGGGAGAGCAGCGCCAGCTTCTCCTCGGCCGGGCTCTCCACGCCCAGCTGCAGCGCGATGCGCCGCAGGAGCCAGCCGGCGTCGATGCCGGAGTGGATGATGACCAGCAGCGCCGCCTCGTACTCGGCCTCGGGGAGGCTGTCGAGCAGCCGGCGCGCCAGCGTGGTCTTGCCGGCGCCGATGTCGCCCACCAGCACCGCCAGGCCCTTCATGCCCGAGACGCAGTGCATGAGCCGCATCAGCGCCTGCGCGTGCTGCGCCGAGCCGTAGTAGAAGCGCGAGACCGGGGCGTTGGAGAAGGGCTCCTGGGCCAGCTCGTAGAATTCGAGGTAGTTCACGGTCGGCCCAGGCTCACACGTACCCGATGTTCTTCTTGGGACCGCCCGCCGTCGACGGCGCCGGCGACGACGCCTCCGGGGGGGCCCGCCCCGGCCCGCCGCCCAGGGTCGCGAGCCGCGCCGCGGCATCGCGGAACCCGGGCTCGGCCCGCACCACCTTGTGCAGGTACCAGAGCGCGGACTCGGTGTCCCCCTGGGTCTGGTAGGCGGCGGCGAGCTCGTACTGCAGGGCGCGGGCCGCCTCGGGCCGGACCGCCTCGAGCCGCAGCGCGCGGCGGAAGGCGTCGGCGGCCCCGCCGGCGTCGCCGCGGACCATGCGGCAGAGGCCGATCATCGAGAGGCAGTCCACCTGCTTGGCCGGGCCGGCGCCCTTGAGCGCCGTCTCGAACTCGCTGAGGGCGTCGTCGGTGAGCCCCATCTCCTTGTAGGCGATGCCCAGGTCGTAGTGGGTGTCGGTGTCCTCGGCCTTCACCACCTGGGAGACGCCCTTCTTGAACTGGCTGAAGACCTCCTCGACCGTGTACTGGAACTCCTCCGCCGGCGGCACCTGCTCCAGGGCCAGCTCGTCGGCCAGCTCCTTGCCGATGTCGAAGACGCCGGAGGGCGGGGGCGCAGGCGGCGGGGTGGCTTGCCGGGGGGGCGCCACCGGAGGCGGTGTCGCCGTCCGGGGCCGGCGGGCGCTTGCCTCGCGCCGCTCCAGCTCCGCCAGCTTGGCGCCCACCTGGGAGTGACCGGGGTAGAACGAGGCCAGGTTGGAGAGGGCCTCGCGGGCCTCGGCGAAGAGCCCCTGCTGCATGAAGAAGTCGGCCTCCTCGATCTCGTCGGTGAGGTCCAGCTCCTCCTCGGCCGCCTCCGGCCCGGGGGACGGCGGAGCCGGGGGGACCTGGGCGCCAGGCGGCGGCGCCGCGGGCGCGACCGACGGCAGGGGGGGCGCCGGCAGCACCGAGCGGCCGGGGGGCGGCGGGAGCGGCGCGGCGGTCGGCATCGCCGGGACGGGCACCGGCATCGGCGCCGGCGGCGGCATGGCGAAGGGCTCGGCCGGCTGCGCCGGGACCGCGACCTGGATCGGGTGGACGCGCGCCACCGGCTGCGGATGTCCCGGCACCGGGTGCGGCCCTGGCGGCGGTGTCGGCCGCACCGGCGGCGGCGTGAGCCTGGGGTGCGCGGGCGACGGCGTCAGCCGCGGCGGAGGCGTGACCGGCGGCGGCGTCGGCCGCACCGGCTGCGGCGTGAGCCTGGGGTGCGCGGGCGACGGCGTCAGCCGCGGCGGAGACGCCACCGGCGGCGGCGTGGGGAGGAGCGGCGGGGGACCGGGCGTGGGCGTCAGCCGGTCGGACGGCGGGGCCGGGGGCGGCGTGAGCCGCGGCGGCGCAGGGAAGGGCATGGGGGCCGCGGCCGCCGGGGGCGGGCCGAGCGGCTCGTCGTCGACCACCGGCCCCTCGTCGTCGACGATCACCTCGTCCTCGACGACCTGCTCGTCGTCGGTGCGCGCGGCGGCCAGGGCCGCCTCGTCGTCGTCGACCACCTCCTCGACGCCCACCTCGGCGCCGGTGAGGGCCAGCTCGTCCCCCTCGACCGGCGTGGCCTCGACGAGGAAGTCCTCCTGGACCTCCTGGGCCGGCACCTCCGCCGGCGTCACCTCCGGCTCGATGAGCAGCTCCTCCTCGACGGGGGCCGGGCCAGGCTCGCCGGCGCCGCCCAGGTCGGGGTGGGCGGGCGCGATCTCGCGGAGCCGCGCGCGGGCCGCGGTTGCCCGGTCGGCGAGCCCGCGCTCCACGCAGATCCGCAGCGCCCGGGCCGCCTCCTCGGCGGCGCCGGTGGCGTCGCCGGCCATGGCCCGGATGTCGCGCGCCTTCTCGCGCGCGTCCAGGTGATCGGCGTCGATGTCGAAGACCTTGCGCAGGTGGTCGAGGGCCTTCTGGTGCAGGCCGTACTTCACGTAGACGTCGGTCTCGGTGAGGAGCTTGGGGATGGCCTCGGGGCCGAGGGCGCGCCCCGGAGCGGCGGACGGGCGGGCCGGCGCGGGCGTGGGGGCCTGGGGCGGCGCGGCGGCGACGCGGGCGGCAGGGGCCGCGGGAGGAGGAGGTGGCGCGATCACCGCGCCGCGGCCGGCCGGCGGCGGCGGCGCGCGGGGCGGCGGGGCGACCGCGGGACCTGCAAGGCCGGCGGCCGCGTCCGGGTCGTCGGGCGCGAGCTCCAGCACCTTGCGCCAGGTGGCCCGGGCCTCGTCGCCCCGCCCCTTCTCCGTGTAGACGTGGGCCAGCTCCTTGTAGACCGAGAGCGTCTTGGTGGTCTGCCCCAGGTCGCGGAAGGCCTGCGCCAGCAGGTTGAGGGTGTCGATGTCCTTGGGGTCGGCCTTGAAGCAGAGCTGCAGCTTGGCGAGCGCGCGCTTGGTGTCGCCCTTGGCCAGGTAGATGTTGGCCAGCTCCCGGGTGAGCCCCATGTCGTCGGGGGCCAGGAAGGCGATGCGCTCGGCGACCCGCAGGTACTCGTCGGCCCGGTTGGCCTTGCGCAGCAGGTCGGCGGCCCGGCGGAACTGGTCGAGCGCCTCGGCGGTGCGCCCGGCGCGGGCGTGGATCTCGCCCAGCTTGACCGCCGAGCCCACGTTGTCGGGCTCGATCTCGGCCATGCGCCCCAGCACGTCGAAGAGCTTGGTCTGGTCGCCCTGCTTCTCGGCCGCCGCCGCCACCAGCTGCAGCTGGGCCATGGCGTCGCTCATGATGCCGAGCTGCTGGTACAGGGCCGCCAGCCGCTCGTTGACCCGGACGTCCTCCGGGGCGAGCTTCATCATCTGCTTGTAGACGGCGATGGCCTTGAGGAAGAAGCCCTGCTCCGAGTAGGCCTCGGCCACGCGGCCGAAGGTGGCGGCTGCCGCGGCCTCGTCGCCGCGCTTCTGGTGGAGCTCGCCGACCTTGAGGAGCGCGCGGACGTCCTTGGGATCCTCGGCCAGGATCCGCTCGTAGGACTTGATGGCCCGGTCCCACTGCCCGCGCTGCGCGTACCTGGTGGCCTCGGCCGTGACCTTGTTCTTGTCGACAGCCATCGTGCCGGGGCGGATCTCGAGGTGTCTGGGTTGGAGCCGTTCCCCGCGCGGCAGGATGGCGCCGCGCGGCGGCGGGCGCCCGCGTTGTCGGAAAGAAGGTAGTGGATGGAGCGGGGTCGGTCAAGGCAGCCCCGCCCCGCTGGCCTACGAATTTCGCGGGGTTACGCGACTACCCGGCCGTCTTCTTCTCGGCCAGGATCTGCTCGACGATGCGCGTGTCGTACTTGCCCGCGGCGAAGCCCTTGTGGGCCATGACCCGGCGGTGGAAGGCCAGGTTGGTCTTGATGCCCTCGACGACGTACTCGGAAAGCGCGCGGCGCATGCGGTCCATGGCCACCTCGCGCGAGTCGCCCCAGCAGATGAGCTTCGCCACCAGCGAGTCGTAGTAGGGCTGCACCTTGTACTGCTCGTAGGCCAGGGTGTCGACGCGCACGCCGTAGCCGCCGGGCTGGTGGTAGCCGGTGATGCGGCCGGGCGAGGGGGCGAAGGTCTCCGGGTCCTCGGCGTTGATGCGGCACTCGATGGCGTGGAAGCGGGGGACCACCTGGTCCTGGGTGCGGGGCAGGTCGTGGCCGGCGGAGAGCTTGATCTGGAGCCGCAGGAGGTCGAGGCCGTACACCTGCTCGGTGACCGGGTGCTCCACCTGGATGCGGGTGTTCATCTCCATGAAGTAGTAGCGGCCCTTCTCGTCCATCAGGAACTCGATGGTCCCGACGTTGTTGTAGCCGATGCCGCGCATGGCCTCGAGGGCCACCTCGCCCATCTCGCGGCGCAGCTCCGGCGTCACCGCCGGGCTGGGGGCCTCCTCCAGCAGCTTCTGGTGGCGCCGCTGGACCGAGCACTCGCGCTCGCCCAGGTGGATGACGTTGCCGCGCTCGTCGGCCACGATCTGCAGCTCGATGTGGCGCGGCTCCTCCACGTACCGCTCCAGGTACATGTCGCCGTTGCCGAAAGCCGAGAGCGCCTCGTTGCTGGCGGTCTCGAAGGCCTTGCGGACGTCGCCGCCCTCGCGAACGATCTTCATGCCGCGGCCGCCGCCGCCGGCGGCCGCCTTGAGGATGATGGGGAAGCCGATCTCGCGGGCCACCTTGTCGGCGTCGTCGGCGTCCTCGAGGACCCCGCGGGCGCCGGGCAGCAGCGGCAGGCCGGCCTTCTCGGCCGCCTCGCGCGCCTGCACCTTGTTGCCCATGAGCTTCAGCATCGCCGAGCGCGGCCCGATGAACTTGAGGCCCACCTGCTCCACCACCTCGGCGAACTGGGCGTTCTCGGAGAGGAAGCCGTAGCCGGGGTGGATGGCGTCGGCGCCGGTGATCTCGGCGGCCGAGAGGATGGAGCGGATGTTGAGATAGCTGTCCTTGGAGGCGGGCGGGCCCACGCACACCGCCTCGTCCGCGAAGCGCACGTGCAGCGACTCGGCGTCGGCGGTGGAGTGGATGGCCACCGTGCGGATGCCCAGCTCGCGGCAGGCGCGGATGACCCGGAGGGCGATCTCGCCCCGGTTGGCGATGAGGACCTTCTTGAACATGGCGCGCCCTCCGGACGGCTAGGCGGGCTCGATGCGGAAGAGCGGCTGCCCGAACTCCACCGGCGTGGCGTTCTGCACCAGGATCTCGGCGACCTTGCCCTCCACCTCGGCCTCGATCTCGTTCATGAGCTTCATGGCCTCGACGATGCAGAGCACCTGGCCCTTCTTCACCTTGCTGCCCACGTCCACGTAGGGCTGGGAGTCGGGCGAGGGGGCGCGGTAGAAGGTGCCGACGAAGGGCGAGGTGACGAGCGCGCCGGGCTTCTCCGCCGGCTTCTCGGCCTTGGGAGAGGCGGGCGCGGCCGGCGGCGCATGGGCTGCGGCCGGCGCCGGGATGGGCGCGGTCACCGGCGCGGCGTGGGCGACGAACGGGGTGACGGGCAGGACCTGCTGGCCCCGGCGGATGACCACCTTCTGATCGCCGCGCGCCCAGACCAGGCTGGTCACGTCGGTGCCCTCGATGGCCTGCACCAGCGCCTTCACCTCCTGCATGGTGAAGGAACCACCCTCGCTCCCGCTCGCCGCCTTCTTGGTCGCCATGCGTTCTCCTTTGGTTCGGCCCCCGCCGGTCCCGACTCTAGCCAGCCACCCGGGTCAGGTACTCGCCCGTCCGGGTGTCGATGCGCAGCACGTCGCCCTCGTTGATGAACAGCGGCACGTTGACCACGTAGCCGGTCTCCAGCGTCGCCGGCTTGGTGGCCCCCGACACCGTGTCCCCGCGGACGCCCGGGTCGCACTTCATCACCCGCAGGTCCATGGCGTTGGGGATGGTCACCCCGATCGCCTTCCCGTTGTAGAAGAGGATGTGGGTGGTGGTGTTGTCCTTGATGAAGTGGGCGGCCTCGCCCATCTGCTCGTGGGTGAGGAAGGTCTGCTCGAAGGACTTGTTGTCCATGAAGTTGTAGTGCTCGCCCTCCTTGTAGAGGTACTGCATCTCCCTCTCGTCCAGGTCGGGCTTGCCCACCACGTCACCGGACTTGAACGTCTTGTCGATGGTGCGTCCGGTGAGGAGGTTCTTGATCCGGGTCCGCACGAAGGCCGAGCCCTTGCCCGGCTTCACGTGCTGGAACTCGACGATCTCCCAGGGCTCCTTGTCGATCTCGATCTTGAGCCCCCGCCGGAAGGCGGATGTGTCGAGGGTGTCGGCCATCTTCGCGTGCTCCTTCTATTCCGTTGCCAGGGAATGCCTGGGGTCCGGCGGCGCTTCCGCGCCGCCGCGGGCCGGCCGGCTCTCGCCTAGAGCTCGGCCCTCACCTTGGGGGCCGTGATCCGCAGGAGGAAGCGCGCCTTCCCGATGTTGCCCTGGGGGCGGAGCGCGACCGCCATGAAGTACTCGGGCGAGACCAGCCGGGCCACCGTCCACAGCTTCTCGGTGTTCAGAGACAGCTCGGACACGCCTCCGGCCTGGTTGGCCGTCGCCGCCTCGCCCGCTCCGCGGAAGAGGTTGGAGAACTCCACCAGCAGCGACTTGACGTCGACCTCGGCCTCGGCCGCGATGTGGGTGTCCACCTCGATGCCGTCGACCCCCATGAGCGAGCAGGCGAGCGCCCCGTCGACGCCCTGGCAAACGTCCTGGAGGTGCTCGCGAAAGCCCATGGTGGTGGTCCCGCTCCCGCGAGTGGTCCGTGGTCGGTCGCCGCGGGTGCGGGCCGGGTGCGTTCTAGCCCGCGCCTCTGGCGGGCGTCAAGGATGGGCCCGGACGCGCTGCGTCACTCAGTTGCCGGTACAGGCGAAGGAGAGGGGCGCCTGGCCCCAGGCGCCCGGACAGGTGGCCAGGACCTCTCCCGCCGGGCAGGTCGGCGGCGCACCGGCGCACCCGCTGCACACCTTCACCGGGATCTCGTACTCGGCGGTCTCGAACTCGCTGCCGTCGCCGAAGACCCCCTTGCCCTTCACCTTGGCGACGACGATGGCCTCGGTGGCCCCTCCCAGGGTGGTGGCGGTGACGTCCATCACCGGGAACGCCACCACCGCGGTGCCGTTGGCCGGCACCTGCTGGATGATGCGGTGCGCGGCGGGGGGGATCGCCAGCGGGCCGGCGTAGCTGATGCGGATCTCCTGCAGCCAGGCGTCGGCGGTGTTGACGCGGCCGCCGCTGGTGTCCCCGTTCTTGGGCGCCTGGTTGGCGGCCTCGATCGCCAGGAAGAGCTGGACGGACTGGGCGGCGTCCACCGCGATGGTGCCGATGAACTGGGCGTCACAGGTGGCGGAGAAGGTGCAGGACGCGGCGTCGGGCGGGCTGCACACCTTGGTGAGGGCCACGGAGGGGGCCTGGACGGTACAGCCCAGGGCGAGGGGCAGGGCGAGGAGAAGGGCTCGGCGGTCCACGGCAACCCCCTACTGGCCGCCGGCGACGGTGGTCGCCGCGCGGTTCAGGATACGCGGAGTGATGAAGATGAGGAGCTCGGTGTGGTCGTCGCTGTCGGTCTTGGACCGGAAGAACCAGCCCAGGATCGGGATCTTCCCGAGCAGCGGGACCTCGTTGATGCGGTTGGCGGTCTGGCGGGTGTAGATGCCGCCGATGACCGTGGTCTCGCCGTCCTTCACCAGCGCCTCGGTGTCGGCCTCGCGCTTGGAGATGGAGGGCTGGCCGTTGGCGCCGGTGAGCTGCGGGTTGGGCTGGTTGTTGGTGACCTTGATCTTCATGAGGATGGAGCCGTCGGCCGAGACGTGGGGCGTGACCTTGAGCTCCAGCTTGGCCTCGACGAAGGCGGTGCTGACGCCGGAGGCCGAGGTCTGCGAGAACGGGATGGAGATGCCCTGGCCGATGGTGGCCTCCCGGTTGTCCACCGTGGCCACGCTCGGCGCCGAGATGGTCTTCACCACGCCGGCGTTCTCGAGGGCGCTGATGCGCAGGTTGAGGTTGAAGGCGCCGCCCGCCGAGCCGAAGACGAAGCCCAGCGCGCCGCCGGAGCCCTGGCCCACGGCCGCGGGGAGGTTGACGGCGTAGTTGGGCGTGCCCGCCGTGCCGGTGGTGGGACCGCCGCCCGAGCCGCCGGTGGCGGTGGCGACGTTGGGGAACACCAGGCCGGTGGGGTTGCCGGTGGTCTGCGAGAAGCCGGCGTTGCCGCCCCACTGCACGCCGATCTGCTTGGCGAAGTTGGAGGAGGCCTCGACGATGCGGCTCTCGATGCGCACCTGGGGGATCTCGGTGTCGAGGTTGCGCACCAGCCCCTCGGCGCGGGCCAGCGCCTCCTGGACGTCCTTGACGATGAGCACGTTGGTGCGGTCGTCGGTGGAGACGGTGCCGCGCTCGGTGAGCACCTCCTTCACCCGGGCCGCGATCTCCTTGGCCGGGGCGAAGTTCACCGGGATGAGGCGCACCTTCAGGGGGACCAGCGGGGCGCGGGCGGCGGCCGCCTTGGCGCGGGCCTCCTGCTCCTTGGCGATCTCCTCGAACTTGGCGATGCGGATGACGTTGCCGAGCTCCTCCTTGTCGAGCCCCTTGGTCTTGAGCACCAGGTCGAGCGCCTGGTCCCAGGGCACGTTCTTCAGCGAGACGGTGACCCGGCCCTGGACGTCGTCGGCGACGACGATGTTCTTCTTGGAGACGTCGGCGATGAGCCGCAGCAGGTTGCGGATCTCGATGTCGTGGAACTCGAGGGTGATGCGGCGGCCGCTGTACTCGCGCCGCTGCGGGGCCCCGGAGGCGGCGTAGGCGGGGGCGGTGCCGGAGAAGCCGGCGGCGGCCGGCTCCGACTGCTCCACGACCGCGGCCGGCTCGGCGGCGGCCGGGGCCGCGGCGGCCGGCGGCGCGACGACCACGGGTGCCGCCGCAGCGGCGACGGCCAGGCGAGCGGCCGCGGGGTCGCGGACCGGGGCCGGCGCCGAGGCGGTGGCCTTCGGCGCCGCGTCACGCGGGCGGGCGGCGCGCGGGGCGATGGCCAGGCCGGATGCCACGCGCTTCACCTGGACCGAGGGGAGGTCGCCGGCGGCGTCGAGCACCACCCGCACCTTGCCGGCGTCCTTGCCGAACCGGGCCTGGGTGAAGCTGCCGTGGAGAGGAACGGCCGCCCGGGGCGCGCGCACCACGCCGTGCAGGTCGATCGCCAGCCGCGGCGGGTTGGCCAGCTCCAGGATCTCGATGCGGGCCACCTGGCCGTCGAGGGCCAGGGTCACCTTGTCGCCTTCGGAGCGGACGGCCTGCAGCGCCTTGGCCGGGTGCTTCACCACCGCCTCGTCGACGCGCCGGGAGAGCACGTTGTCGGCCGCGGCCGGGGCGGGCGCGGCGCCGATCACCTTCTCGCTGGCGAGGACCGTGCGCGGCTCGGCCCGGGCCGGCTGCGGGGTCGCGGTCGGGGCCGGGGTTGCGGTCGGCGTCGCGGTCGGGGTCGGGGTCGCGGTCGGCGTCGCGGCCGGGGTCGCCCCGCTCACCTTCACCACCACCGCCTCGCCGCGCGGCGCCACCTCGTAGCGGGCCGCGGCGTCGAGAGCGATGATGACGCGGCCCACGGCGCTGCGCTCGTCCTTGTACTGGGCGGTGGTGACCTCGCGGACGCCGGCGCGGTTCACCTTCAGCGGCGAGGTGACCCCGGAGACGTCGGCGCCGGCCAGGTCGAGCACCAGCCGCGGCGGGTCCTGGAGCTTGAAGACGGTGTAGCTGGGCGGCCGCGAGCCGCGGATGGCCAGCTCCAGGCCGCCCGCCTGGTCGCTCACGTCGATGGCGCGGATCTGGTTGGGCTCGCCCCGCCCAGGCTCGGCGGCTCCCGCGGTGGACGCGAGCAAACCCGCGAGCACGAGTCCGGCAAGTCGCTTGCGATCGGTCTTCATCGGCTACTCCTGGGTGATCGACGCCTGCTTGGGCAGCTTCATGATGGTCTGGGTGCGGTCCCGCGAACCGTCGGCGCGGACGGCCCACTCGGAGACCACCACCTCTCCGGAGCGCACCGCCGCCACGGTCCCGCCGTTCTTGCCGATGCAGGCGCCGCGCCGGATCGAGTACCCCACGCCGGTGGGGGCCTGGACCATGGCCACCGGGTCGTCGAGGCCGGTGATGACCGCCACCAGGCGGAGCTGCTCGATCTCGAAGCGGCCCAGCGCCGTGGGGCAGCGGTTGGGCCCGCCCTGGCCGGTGACCTCGATCTCGGCCAGGAAGCTGCGGAAGGGATCGCGCTTGCCCACCGAGGTGTAGGTCCACTCCGGGGCCACCGGCTTGTCGGAGGCGGCCGCCGCGGCGGCGGGCGCGGTCTTGGGCGCCTCGGGCGCGCGGGGCGGCGGCTTCGACGGCCCGCCGCAGGCGGCAGCGAGCGCCAGTGCGGAAAGCAGGAGGAGGGTGCGGCTCATGGCTTCCCTCCGGGCTTGGCGGCCTTCTGCTGCTTGGGGTCGACGAACATGAAGGCGGTGACCAGGAACTTGGCCTGGAGCGTGACCTTGCCCGAGACCTCCTTCGGCTGTTCCAGGGTGATGTTGGTGACGTTGACGATGCGCCGGAGGCGCGAGAGCGAGTCGTAGAAGGTGGCGATCTCGTGGAAGCCACCCGACACGGTCATGGGAATGGGCACCCGGGCGTAGAAGCCCTCGCTCTGCGGGGCCTGGGGCTCGATGGTGGCGATGTCGAGGCCGGCCTTCACCGCCCGGTCCTGGAAGAGCTGCAACAGCTCGTCGACCTTCTTCTCCTCGGGCAGCTCCGAGAGGGCCTCTGCCAGCCGCTGCTCCAGGAGCTCCTTCTCGCGCCGGAACTGGTTCAGGTTGTTGGCGATGGAGGTCTTGTCGATGAGGTCGTCGTTGAGCTTCTTCTGCTCGACGTCGGCGCGGGCGATGCGCTGCTCGATCTCGGAGATGGCCCTGCCGAAGGTCGGGACGCCGACGACGAAGTAGTTGAGTGCGGTCACCGCCACCGCGATGGCGGCGACGACCCCGATGCGGAGTCCCAGCGGTGCCTTGGCGATGCGCTCGATCAGCTGTTCCATGGCGTCACCTGGCAGGGGCCGGAGCGGGCGCGGCTGGAGCGCCGGGGGCCGCCGCCGTCGCGGGTGCGACCGGCGTGTAGTCGGTGTTGGCGGTGATGGTGAAGTCGACCACCCGGTAGCGCTTGTCGGCCCGGGCCGTGGTCTTCTTGAGCTCCACCTCGCGGAAGTAGGGAGAGCGGCGCAGCGCGCTCATGAACTGGGAGACGTCGTCGATGGTGAACGCCGTGCCGTCGAAGGCCGTGCGCCCGCCCTTCTCCTCCATCTTCCGGAGCCAGAGCTTCTTGGGGATGATGGTGGCCAGCTCGTCGAGCACCTTCACCGGCCCCTGGCGGCCGGCGCGCAGCTTCTCCAGCACCGCCAGCTTGTCCTTCAGCTCCTGTTGCTGGGCCTTGATGTTCTTGACCTCGCCGATGATGCGCTCGAGCTGGGCGATCTCGTCCCTGGTGCGGCGCAGCTTCTGCTCGCGGGAGGTCAGGGCCTCGGCGCGGGTGCTGGACCAGACGTAGTTGCCGACCAGGACGAGGACGATGGCCAGGGCCAGCAGGTAGAGCTGCTGCCGCCCCGCGACCTTCTTCTTGGAGACCCGTACCGGGAGGAGGTTGATGCGGATCATGGCTACTTGTCCCCCGCCCGGCGAAGGGCCAGCCCCACGGCCACCGAGGCCGCCGCGGAGGCGTTCTGCACCACCGTGGCGTCGAACCGCTTGTGGTCGATGTCGATGGCCTTGAAGGGGTTGAGCAGATCCACCGGCACGCCGGCCCGGGCCTCGATGACCTTGAAGAGGGCGGGGATGCGCGCCGTCCCGCCCGAGAGCAGCACCCGGGCGATGCGGTTGTCGGCCGCCGTGGCGGCGTAGAAGTCGAGGGAGCGCTGGATCTCGCCGGCCATCTGGTCGGCCACGCCGGAGATCACCCGCTCCACCTCCTGCGGCACCACCGCGTCGGTCTCGCCCTGGCCGCCGATCTTGAGGGCCTCGGCCTCGTCGTAGGAGATGTTGAGCTGCTTCTGGATCTCCTCGGTGAAGGCGTTGCCGCCCATGGTGATGTCGCGGGTGAAGGTGGTGACGCCGTTGGCGATGATGTTGATGTTGGAGACCGCCGCGCCGACGTTGATGATCACCACCGTCTCGCTGGCCGCCGCCTCGTAGTTGGCCTCGTAGGCGTTCTGCACCGCGAAGGCGTCCACGTCGACCACCGAGACCGTCAGGCCCGCCTCGGCGCACACCGAGGTGTAGTCGTTGATCATGTCCTTCTTGGCCGCCACCAGGAGGACGTCCATCTGCCCGGCGGCGTCGCCGCCCGGCGTCAGGATCTGGGTGTCGATGTTCACGTCCTTGACGTCGAAGGGGATGTACTGCTCCGCCTCCCACTGGATGGAGTCGTCCAGCTCCTCCTGCGTCATCCGCGGGAGCTGGATCTTCTTGATGATGACCGAGTGGCCGCGGACGCCGATGGCCACCTCCTTGGCCTTCACCTTCTGCTCCGCGACCAGGCCCCGGATGGCGTCGACGATGGCGGACGAGTTCATGAGCGCGCCGTCGACGATGGCCTCCGGGGGCAGCTGCGCCTGACCCCAGGCCAGCAGCGAGTGGCCGCCCTTCCTCTCCTTGAGGTGGACGAGCTTCACGCTGCTGGAGCCGATGTCCAGGCCGACGGCGAGCTTGCTCTTCGCCATGGCGCTCCCTTCTTCTCCTGCGGCGCCCTCCGCCGCTCCCTTAGGCCTTGCTCCGCCTGCCGCCGAACACCTTGGCCCGGTCGGAAGGCGTGAGCCCCAGCGCGAGGATGATCTTTCGCTTCGTGTCCACGCGACACTCGAGACCGCTCTCGATGCGCGAGAGCGTCAGCGCCGAGATGCCCGCCTTGCGGGCCAGCTCGGCCTTGGTGAGCAGCTGGTCCTCGCGCAGCTGCCGCACCCGGTTCGGCGCAGGATTCATGGTGGTGCCGGCTCCGTTGGCCGGGCTGCGTCGAGACGTCATGCGAGGTTCACGCTACGCCATCCCTCCGGGGACGATCAAGAAACCGTCCGGCGCGCCGATATCGGGTCCTGTGGGACAACGAGCGCCACGTGAGCCTTCACGAGGCAAAGTGATGCATCAATATGCGTCGGCGAAGCACTGCTACCCCTCGAGCCCGTACTCCTTGATCTTGTAGAGCAGGGCCCGGTACGAGAGCTCCAGGAGCTCGGCGGCGCGGGTGCGGTTGCCGCCGGTCCGCTCCAGCGCCCTCCGGATCAGCGCCTCCTCCAGCGCCCGACCCTGGCGCTTCACCGACAGATCCTGGCCGTCGGGCAGGGCCGCCGGATCGGGCGCCGGCGGCGGCGCCCGGACCGCCTCGGGCAGGTCCTCCTCGCGCAGCTCCGGCCCCTCGGCCAGGATCACGGCCCGCTCGATGGCGTGCTCCAGCTCCCGCACGTTGCCGGGCCAGCGGTAGGCAGAGAGCGCCTCCAGCGCCTCGGCGGAGAGCCCCCGCAGCGGCGGCCCGGGCCGGGTCCGGGCGAAGCGGACCAGGAAGTGGCGGGCCAGGAGGGGGATGTCCCCCTGCCGCTCGCGCAGCGGCGGCAGGCGGAGCTTCACCACGTCGAGCCGGTAGAGCAGGTCCTGGCGGAACTCGCCGCGGGCCACCGCCGCCGAGAGGTCGCGGGCGCTGGCGGCCACCACCCGCACGTCCACCCTCTGGGAGCGGGTGTCGCCCACCCGGCGGATCTCCTCGTCCTGGAGGAAGCGGAGCAGCTTCACCTGCAGCAGCAGCGGCAGCTCGCCGATCTCGTCGAGGAAGAGGGTGCCGCCGTCGGCCTCGACGGCCAGGCCGCGCTTGTCGCGCGAGGCGTCGGTGAAGGCCCCCTTCACGTGGCCGAAGAGCTCCGACTCCATCAGCTCGGCGGGCATGGCGCCGCAGTTGACGGCCACGAAGGGCAGGCCGGCGCGCGGCGAGAGGTCGTGGAGCGCCCGGGCCACCAGCTCCTTGCCGGTGCCCGACTCGCCCTCGAGGAGCACGGTGGTCTTGGCCGGCGCCACCCGCCGCACCTGGCGCAGCAGCTCGGCCATGGCCTCCGACTGGCCCACCAGGTTCTCCACCCGGTACTCGCGGTTGAGCTCGCCGCGGAGCCGCCGGTTCTCGCGCCAGAGCCGCTCCCGCTCCTCGGCCTTGCGGATGACCAGCACCACCTCGTCGGGCCGGAAGGGCTTCACCACGTAGTCGTAGGCCCCGGCCTTCACGGCCTCGAGGGCGGCGTCGTGGCTGCCGTAGGCGCTCATGGCGATGAAGGTGAGGTCGGGGCGCAGCTCGCGGGCCTTGCCGAGGAGCGTGATGCCGTCCATCCCCGGCATGCGCACGTCGGAGAGCACCAGGTCGTAGTCGCGCGCCGCGAGCTCGCGCAGCGCCTCGTCGCCGCCGGAGACCGCCCGCGCCTCCCAGCCGTGATCCCGGAGGATCAGGGAGAGCAGGTGGCGCATCGACTCTTCGTCGTCGACGATGAGGACGTGGCGGAACGACACGGGAGGACTCTAGCCGATCCTGCCGGGGGCTTCCCGGCCGGTGCTCAGGGAGCCGCGCGCAGGCGGACCGTGAAGAGGGCGCCGCCGCCGGGCCGGTTGCAGGCGGCGATCTCGCCTCCCAGCGCCTCCAGGATGCGGTGGCTGATGGCCAGGCCCAGCCCGGTGCCCTTGCCCGGGTCCTTGGTGGTGAAGAAGGGGTCGAAGATGCGCGGCAGGTCCTCGGCGGCGATGCCGGGCCCGGTGTCGGCGAGCTCCACCACCACCTGCCCGCCCTCGGCCCGGGCCGCGATCCGCACCTGCCCCTCGCCTCCCATGGCGTCGCCGGCGTTGAGCAGCAGGTTGAGGAACACCTGGGCGAGCTGGTGCTCGTCGGCCAGCACGCGCGGCAGGCCGGGCGCGAGCGCCTGCGCCACCTCCACCCGCTTCATGCGCGCCTGGACCCGCGCCAGCCGCAGGGCGGCCTCGAGCGCGGGGGCGAGGTCGATCGGCAGGATGGCCGGCACCGCCGGCCGGGCGAAGTCGAGGAGGTCGCGCACCGTCCTGTCGATGCGCGCGGCGGCGGCCGCGATGCGCTCCAGGGCGTCGCCCAGCTCCGGGTCGGCACCGGGCGGCACCCGCTTCCTGGCCAGCTCGGCGTAGCCCGCCACCGCGCCCAGCGGGTTGCCCACCTCGTGGGCCAGGCCGGCGGCCAGGCGGCCCACCGTGGCCAGCTTCTCCGAGCGCAGGAGCGACTCGCGCGCCTCGGCGAGCGCCCGGTTGCTGGCGGTGAGCTCCGCCACCTTGGCCGCCAGCCGGGCCCGCTCCTCGTCCAGCGCGCCAGCGACCCGCTCGAAGGCCACCGCGGCTCGCGCCAGGGTCAGCTCCCCCTCGCCGAGGGGCGGCAGGCTCCCCTCCCCTCCCCCGATGCGCGCCGCCGCCGCCAGGAGCCTGTCGATGGGCCGGGCCACGAGCCGCACGAGGAGGACCGCGCCCACCCCCAGGCCGGCGAGGGCCGCCAGCGCCACCACCAGCGCGTACCGCTCGGCGTCGAGCCGGTGGGCCGCCAGCAGCGGGAGGCCGAGCAGGAGCAGGACCGCGGTGGAGGCGGCCGCGATGGCGGCGGCGGTGGCGAGGAGCAGGTGGCGCGGCCCGGGGCGCATCAGCGGAACACCCGCAGCGAGGGCAGGAGCCGGACGATCTCACCGCCCAGGTAGAGCCACTCGAGCGCGCCCAGCACCAGGAACGGGCCGAACGGGACCGCGTTCTTCGGCGGGACCCAGTTCTCCTCCTCGTCTGGGGTCGTGGTCGGGGTCGTGGTCGGGGTCGTGGTCGGGGTCGTGGTCGGGGTCGT
This sequence comes from Deltaproteobacteria bacterium, assembly GCA_016214955.1. Lineage (GTDB taxonomy): Bacteria > Myxococcota > Myxococcia > Myxococcales > Anaeromyxobacteraceae > JACRMN01. Next base: position 632,592 of record JACRMN010000012.1, on the reverse strand, counting down.
GGTCGGGGTCGAGATCGGGGTCGAGGTCGAGGTCGAGGTCGGGGTCGAGGTCGGGGTCGAGGTCGGGGTCGAGGTCGGGGTCGGGGTCGGGGTCGCGTTCTCAGCCCCCTCCTCCCCCTTCGGCAGCTTCCCCATCGCCGCCAGCACCAGCCCCACCGCCGTTCCCTGCAGCGAGGCCAGCAGCACCACCGGCAGCAGCGCGGCCAGGCCCAGCCAGGCGCCGATGCCGGCCAGCAGCCAGACGTCGCCGAAGCCGAGCGCATCGCGGCCGAAGACCCGCGCGCCCACCACCGACACCGCGGCGAAGGCCAGGAAGCCGGCCGCTGCGCCGGAGAGGGACGAGACGATGCCGCCCGCCGGCGCCAGGCCGAGCGCGGCGCAGGCCAGGCTCCCGGCCAGGAGGGGCCAGGTGAGCTCGTTGGGCAGGAGCCAGGTGTCGAGGTCGATGAAGGCCAGCGCCAGCAGGGTGGCCGCGAAGGCCAGCTCGGCGGCGCCCGCGCCCGAGAGGCCGTGGCGGCGGAGCGCCAGCCATGCGGCGCCGGCGCCGAGCAGCTCCACCAGCGGGTAGCGGGCCGAGATGGGGGCGGCGCAGCTGCGGCAGCGGGCCCGCAGGAGGAGCCAGGAGAGGACGGGGAGGTTGTCGTACCAGGCGATCTGCGCCTGGCAGCGCGGGCAGCGGGAGCGCGGCCGCACCACCGACAGCCCCTCGGGCACGCGCGCGATGACCACGTTCGCGAAGCTGCCCACCGCGGCGCCGACGAAGAGCACCCAGGCGGCGATCCAGGCGTCGAGGAAGGCGTTCACCCGGCGCGCGGCTCCGGCACCGCCGCCTCGCCGAGGCGGCGCACGAAGAAGTCCTCGAGCGTCTCGCGGTGGCGCGTCAGGGCCACGAGCTCGCCCCCGGCCGCCACCAGCGCGCGGACGGCGCGGTCGGCCTCGGCGGCGTCGGCGAAGGAGACGGTCACCCGCTCGCCCTCCTCCGCCAGCACCCGGCCGCCGGCCAGCGCCTGCCGGGCGCCGTCGCGCGCCGCGGCGGTGACCTCCACGCTCTTCACCTCGGGTGACAGGAGGTCGCCGATGCGGCCCACGTCGCGGAGCGTGCCGCCGACGATGACGCCCACCCGGTCGCAGAGGCTCTCCACGTCGGGGAGGATGTGGGTGGAGAAGAACACCGTCTTGCCGCGCCGCTTGAGCTCGTGGATGAGGTCGCGGACCTCCTTGCGCCCCACCGGGTCGAGCCCGCTCATGGGCTCGTCGAGGATCACGAAGGCCGGGTCGCCGGCCAGGGCCTGGGCGATGCCCAGGCGCTGCTGCATGCCCTTCGAGTACTTGCGGATCTGGCGGCCGGCGGCGTCGGAGAGGCCCACCAGGCCGAGGAGGTCGTCGCAGCGGCGGCGGCGCTCGGCCGAGGGGACGCCGGAGAGCTTCGCGAACAGGTCCATGGCCTCCGCGCCGGTGAGGAACTCGTACCAGGCCGGGTGCTCGGGCAGGTAGCCGATGCGGGCCTTGGAGGCCCGGCTGGGGATGGGGGCGTCGAAGATGAAGGCCTGGCCGCTGGTGGGGAAGATGAGCCCCATGAGCATCTTGATGGTGGTGGTCTTGCCGGCGCCGTTGGGCCCCACGAAGCCGAAGATCTCCCCCTCGTCGACCGAGAGGGTGACATCGCGGACCGCGGTCACCTTCTTCAGCCGGACCCCGACCTCGAAGACCTTGGTGAGCCGCTCGGTGCGCAGGATGGCCATCGCGGAGGGATGATCGGGCGGGTGGGGCGATGTGTCAAAGCCGCGTCACCCGGTCCCGGGTGACGAATTTCGTCACCGCGGCGCCGACCCGGTGCCCGAGTTGGTCTGTCCCGTGAACGGGTGAAGGGCCGTGGATCCGGGGGCTTGCCAGGAACTTTCCCCTGGCACCCCGCATGCTAGAAAGCCTCGGCACGAAGGGCTCTGCCCGCGAAGTGCACGTGTCGTCCCCCAGCCGGAGGCAACAATGCTGAAGAAGGCCAAGAAGGGCTTCACCCTCATCGAGCTCATGATCGTCGTCGCGATCATCGGCATCCTGGCGGCCATCGCCATCCCCAACTTCCTCAAGTACCAGCTCCGCGCCAAGTTCGGCGAGCTGCCCACCAACATCAACGGCTGGTTCAAGGCCGAGGAGTCGCTGCGCCAGGGCGAGCGCACCATCGGCACCGGTATCGGCGGCGACGGCGTCACCACCGGCCAGTACTTCGTCCCGGCCGCGGCACTCCCCGCCGGCTGCACCGTCGGCACCTCCAAGCACACCTGGGCCGCCTCCGACCTCGCCTACGCCGGCGCCGTCGACTGGGTGATCGAGGGCCAGACCTACGGCTGCTACAACGCCACTCGCGCCGGCGGCGCCGGCGGCCGCTACGGCATCGCCATGACGCTGGGCGCCGCCTCCGACATCGACGGTGACACCACCAGCGCCTGCGTGGTGCTCTTCAAGCCGGTGCTGGGCGCCGACGGCGCCCCGACCACTGCCGGCACGCCGCCCGCCGCCGGGACCCCGACCTGCGCCACCTCGCCGACGGTGGGAGCCCCGTGGGGCGTGGCGCGCCGCTTCCCGGACGACAACACCTTCTAGCGGTCCGGAAGAGCTGAGCTAGGATGGGAGCCGCCCGGGGAACCGGGCGGCTCTCGCCTTTTCCGACCATGCCCCGCGCCCTGCGCCTCGGCCTCACCCTGCTCCTGTGCGGCGCCACCGCCCTGGCGGCGCACGCCCTGGGCGCGTCCCGCGAGCGGCCCTACGACCTCGCCATCCTCCCGCGCGCCGCGGCCATGCGCTGGCTCTCGCTGGGGCACGAGACCTTGGCCGCCAACCTGATGTGGCTGCGGGTGGTGCAGTACATCGGCGAGCCTCGCGCCGAGCAGCGGGGCTGGGAGAAGCTGCACCCGGCGGTGGACCTGGTCACCGACCTCGACCCGCGCCACGGCTACGCCTACCAGGTGGCCGGGGTGATCCTGGGGAGCGTGAGCCGGGTCCCGGAGTCGAACGCCATCCTGGAGAAGGGCTTCGCCGCCCTGCCGGGCCGCTACTCGCTGGCGGTGCTGCGCGCCTTCAACGCCTTCTACTACCAGGACGACTGGGCCACCGCCGGCCGCTGGGCCGAGGCGGCGGCGCGCGCCCCCGGGGCGCCGGCGCACCTGCGCCAGACGGTGCTCGCCTACTACGTGAAGGGCAACCGGGCCGATGCCGCCATCGCCTTCCTGGAGGAGGCGCTGCGCACCGCCGCCGACCCCGAGTCGAAGAAGGCCATCGAGGGGCAGCTCAAGATCGCCCGCTACGAGGCGGCGGCCGCCACCATCGACGAGGCGCTGGAGCGCTACCGGGCGCACCGCCCGCTCGGGCCGCTCTGGGTGGAGCGGCTGGTGACCGACGGCTACCTGCCCGGCCTGCCGCGCGATCCCTTCGGCGGGCGCTGGGAGATCGGCGACGACGGCCGCGCCCGCTCCAGCGCCCAGCGCAGCCGCTACCGCCGCCCGACACGCCTGGAGCTGGGCCCCGAGCCCGGCCTCGCGAGGTGAGCCGCCCATGAGCCCCGTCCTCTCCCTGGCCTCCGTCACCTTCCGCGAGGTGGTGCGCCGCAAGGTGCAGGTGAACCTGCTCCTCTTTGGCGCGGTGCTCATCGTCGGGAGCTTCCTGGTCTCGGAGCTGACCCTGGGCGAGATGCACCGCATCCTCTCCGACCTGGGCCTCTCGGCGATGCAGATCATCGGCACCCTCATCGCCGTCTTCGTCGGCGCCACGCTGGTGGCCGGCGACGTGGAGCGGCGGGTGCTCTACCCGGTGATCGCCAAGCCCGTGTCGCGCACCCAGTACCTGCTGGGCCGCTACCTGGGCCTGGCCGCGGCGCTGCTGGTCAACCTGGCGGTCATGGCCGCTGTGCTCTCGCTGGTGCTGGTCTACGAGGCCGGCTCGCTGGCGCCGCTCGACGGGGCGCTGGCCACGGCCGTCGCCTTCCAGGGGGTGCAGTTCGTGGTGGTGGGGGCGGTGGCCATCCTCTTCTCCTCCCTCTCCAGCTCGACGCTGGCCGCCATCTTCACCCTGGCCATCGCCATCGCCGGCCAGCTCACCAACGAGATGCGCGCCCTCTGGCAGGGCCCGGCCACCTGGGTGCCCCAGCTGCTCTGGTACCTCTTGCCCAACCTGGGATCGCTCACGGCCAACGAGGCGGTGATCTACCGCACGCCGCCGCCGGCCTCGGCCTGGCTGGCGGCCCTCTACGGGCTGCTGTACGCCGCCACCGCCCTGGCGCTGGCCTCCGCGGCCTTCGAGCGGCGAGACCTCCGGTGACCGAGCCTGCGCCCGGGGCGACCGCCTCCGGCCCGCGCCCCTGGCTCCTGGTGGCTGCGGCCCTGGTGGTGGTCGCGGCGGCCCACTCGCCCGCCGCCGGCGGGCCGGCCATCTGGGACGACCACCAGCTCGTCCTGGGCCCCGGCGCACCGCGGGGCTTCGACCTCTCGCACCACCTCCTCCGGCCCTACATGCCGCACCAGGGCGGCGGCGTCGCCTACTACCGGCCGCTCACCACCCTCTCCTACGCGGCCGACCGGGCCTGGGGAGGCGGCTCCACGGTCGCCTTCCACGCCACCAACCTCGCCCTGCACCTCGGGGTGGTGCTGCTCCTCTACGCCCTGGCGCGGCGCCGGGGTGCCGCCGCGGGCCCCGCCATCGCCGCCGCTGCCGCCTTCGGGCTCCTCCCGCGCCTCACCGAGTCGGTCGACTGGATCGCCGGCCGGACCGACGTGCTGGCGGCGCTGCTGGTCCTCGCCGCCCTGCGGCTCCACCGCTCCGGACCGGGCGGCGGGACCCGGCGCCTGGCCGCCGCGGCGGCGCTCCTCCTCGGGCTGCTCGCCAAGGAGGTGGCCCTGGCTGGGCTCCTGGCCCTGGCGGCGGTCGAGTGGATCGAGGCGCGCCGCGAGGGGCGGGGCCTGCGCGCGGCAGCCGCCGGCCTGGCTCCGGCCGCGGCGGCCACGGCGCTCTACCTGCTCCTGCGGCTCGGCGCGCTGGGCGCGACGGCGGGGGCGAGCCCGGCGGTGGCGCCCGGCCCCGGTGGCCGCCCGCGCCTGGTGCTCCAGGCGCTGGGCGAGTACCTGCGGATGCTGCTCGACCCGCTCCGGCCGCGGCTCCGCATCGGACTCGTCGACCAGGTGGAGCTCCTGCCGCTGGCGCTGGGCCTCGTGGCCCTGGCGCTCCTCGCCTGGGGCGCGGTTCGCGCCGCCCGGAGCCGCGAGCCCGGCGGCGCCATGGCGCTGGCGCTCTGCATCGGCGGCCTGGCCCCGGTGCTCCACGCCGTGCCGCTGGTGCTCACCGCCGTGGCCGCCGACCGCTTCCTCTACCTGCCGGCCGCGGGGCTGGCGCTCCTGGCGGCGCCGGCGCTCGACCGGGCGGCGCGCGGGTGGCCCCGGGCCCTCGCCGCCGGCGCGCTCCTCCTCGTGGGCCTCCTGGCCGCCGGGACCTACGCCCGGTCCCTCGACTGGGCCGACGAGGTGCGCCTGTGGGAGAAGGCGCTCGCCGGGGCCGCGCCCGCCGACCCGGTGCCGCTCCACGAGCTGGCCATGGTGCACGTCCGCGGCGACCGGCCGGAGGCGGCGCTGCCGCTCCTCGAGCGCACCACGCCGCTCCTGCCGGAGGGCATGCGGCCCGAGGCGCTGTCCGACGAGGCGGCGGTGCTCTCCGACCTGGGGCGGGCGGGCGAGGCCCGGGAGCGGCTCCTGCGGGCGCTGGAGGCGCGGCCCGCGGGCCCGGGCCTGCTCTACAACCTGGCGGTGGTGGAGATGCGCGACCTGCGCCCGGCGGCGGCGCGCGCCGCGCTCGACCGGCTGGAGGCGGTCCAGCGCGGCCACCTCGGGGCCCGGGCGGTCCGCGCCCGCCTCGAGGCGGTGGCCCGCGAGTTCGGCGACCTGGGGCCCGAGGGGCCGGCCGAGCCCCCGGCGCTCCGCGCCCGGCGCGCCCGGTTCCTGGACGCGGTGGGCCTGCCGCGCGTGGCCCTGCCCCGCTGGGCGGAGGTGGCCGGGCTCGACGCCGGGCCCGCGGACCTGGTGGAGGCGGCGGCCCGCCTGCTCGCCGGCGGGCGCACCGCGGAGGCCCGCGCCGCGCGGGACCGGGCGGTGGCCGCGGGCGCCGGCCCCTCGCTCGTCGAGCCGCTGGATCGCGCCCTGCAGCAGGCGGCGCGAGGCGCGAGCGCGCCCCGCCGCTCCGGGTGACCCCGCGGGGCCTTCCCCCCCCGGCCCGTGCGCTCAGCGCGCGCCGCGGGCCAGGAAGACGGCCGGGATGGTGCGCAGGAGGAGCTGCAGGTCGAGCGCCAGGCTCCAGCGGTCGATGTACTCGAGGTCGAGGCGCATCCAGTGCTCGAAGTCGATGCCGCTCCGGCCGCTCACCTGCCACAGGCCGGTGAGGCCCGGCTTCATCGACAGGCGCCGGCGCTGCCAGCCGACGATGGCCTGCTGCTCCTGCAGCGGCAGCGGCCGCGGTCCCACCAGGCTCATCTGCCCCAGCAGCACGTTGAACAGCTGGGGCAGCTCGTCGATGCTGGTGCGGCGCAGCAGGTGGCCGAGGCGGGTGATGCGCGGGTCGCGCGCGATCTTGAAGACCGGCCCGCTCATCTCGTTCTGGCCGCGGAGCGCCTGCTGCTCCCGCTCGGCGTCGCGGCGCATGGTGCGGAACTTGTACATGCGGAAGCGCCGGCCGTAGAGCCCCGCCCGCTCCTGCACGAAGAGCACCGGCCGCCCCATGGTGGCCCAGATGGCCAGGGCCGCCGCGATCAGCAGCGGCGAGAGGAGCAGGAGCCCCAGGCCGGCGGCCACCGCGTCGATGCCGTGCTTCACCGCCAGCGCCGCCGCCGACTTGGGCGCCACGTCGAAGGTGACGAAGGGAAAGGAGCCGCGGGTGACCACCCGCGGCGCCGCGGTGGAGGTCCGCGGCAGCTCCACGTAGAAGCTGGCCGGAACGCCCAGGAGCTCGCACTGGTCGAGCGCCTGCACCGCCTCGGCGGGCCGGTGCAGCGGCGGGAAGAAGAGGACCTGATCCACCGCCTCGGCGTGGAGCACGCGCGCCAGGTCGGCCACCCGGCCGAGGGTGCGCAGCCCCTCCGGCGCCTCCCCGGCCGCGGCGGCCCCCTCGGGCCGCAGGAGCCCGACCACCGCGGGCCGGAAGGGCTCGGCGCCCAGCAGGTCGAGGAAGGCGCGCAGCGCCTCGCCGTCGTCGCCCACCAGGAGGAGCCGCTCCCTCCCCGGGCCGTGGACGTGCTGGTAGCGCCGCCAGGAGAGGAGGAGCGCCCGCTCGGCGAGCATCAGGCCGTAGGTGCAGGCCAGGAAGGCGGCGATGAGGCTGCGGTTGAGGATGCTGCGGGTGAGGAAGATGACCACCGCCAGGGAGAGGAAGACGGCGACGTGGACCCGCGCGAGCCCGAGGGCCAGCTGCGCCAGGGTCCAGGCCCGGTCGTGGAGCCGGTGCATCCGGAAGCCGGCGATCCAGGCCAGGAAGAGCGGCAGGGTGAGGAAGGGGAGCAGCGCGTACTGGTCGAAGCTCGGCGGCACCCGGAAGCCGGGCAGGGTGCGGCGGGCCAGGGCGTGGAGGCCGGTGGCCAGGGCCATGGCCAGCACCACGAGCAGCGCGTCGCCGGCGAGGACGACACGGGCGAGGGCGCGCTGGCGGTGGGATTCCACTTTTGGTCGGGGGCGGGGCGGCGGGGGTGCGCAGTCTAGGGCGATGCGCCCTGCTCGCGGAAGACGGGGACCAGCCGCGGCTCGGGGCTCGTCACCCAGCGCCAGGCCGCCCGGTCGGGAAAGCGGCGGCGGGCGAAGTCCCGGGCGCGGGCCTCGGCGTCGGCGGTGCGCGGCCAGCGGACGAAGAGCACCTCGTCGGAGAGGTCGGGCGACGGGTTGGGCGGGTAGTAGGCCCAGGTCAGGCCCGACCGCGAGGGCACCAGGGCGTCGGAGAAGACCAGCACCCGCTGGCCGGGCTGGCGCGGCAGCTGCTGCCAGACCTGGGCGCGGGCGCTGGCGCCGCGGGCCAGGGCCCGCACCTGCACCGGCCAGAAGAAGATCCAGGCGGCGGCCGCGGCCGAGACCGCCCCCAGCGCCACCCCGCGGGCCGCCCCTTCGCCGAGCCGGCGGGCCATCGTCCAGAGCCGCACCAGGCCGTCGGCCGCCAGCAGCGCCAGGACCGGCACCATCTCCAGGAAGTAGGTGGGGCCGGTGGAGGAGACCACGGTCTTGGGCACCAGCACGCGGTAGATCAGCTCGGCGACCACGGGGCTCCAGAGGAGCCAGCGGCCCCGCCCGCCGCGGGCGGCCAGCAGGGCCAGGAGCGAGGCCGGCCAGCCGAAGAGCCAGAAGTTCTCGCGCCACAGGTTGCCGAAGACGGAGAGGCCGGTGGCACCGCGGGAGCCGCCCAGCAGGCCCGAGGTGCGGTGGATCTCCTGGTAGCCGCTCCGCAGCGGCGAGCCGGACTGGAGGAGGTTGACGAGCGCCACCGCCCCCACGCCGAGGCTGGCCGCGGCGCCGAAGGCCAGGAGCGCCACCCGCGCCCGCGGCTGGCGCAGGGCGGCGCGAGCCAGGAGCCCGAGCGGCCCGAGGGCCAGGAGCACGCCGGGCATGGGGCGCACCAGGACGCCGAAGGCCACCAGCAGGCCGCAGGCGGCGGCGTGGCGCGCCCGCCCGGTGCGCTCCCAGTGGAGCGCGGCCAGCGTGGCCCCCATGAGCGAGAGGGCCACCGCCGGCTGGGAGAGCAGCGTGGCGTGGGTGAGCAGGAAGTGGGGCGAGAGGGCGAGGAGCGCGAGGCCCAGGAGGGCGCGGCGCGGTCCGAGCGTGCGCCGGCCCACGAGCCAGGTGAGCCAGGCGGTGGCGCCGCCCAGGAGCCCCTGGAGCACGTCGAGGGTCCCGCTGGAGAGGCCGAGCGCCAGCACCAGCCCCTGGCCGATGGGGTACTTGCCGAACCAGCCCCGGGGCCCGAGCACCACGAACTGGTTCCGGAAGAACTCGGGGTCCTCGGGCAGTGGGTTCACCACCCGCCCGGCCAGCAACGTGCGGGCGATGAAGAGGTAGGTCTCCTCGTCGTCGGTGACGCTCTGCCCCTGGAGCACCAGCAGCCGGGCCAGCGCGGCACCCAGCGGGACCAGCAGCACCAAGAGCAGCGCCAGCCGCGGCACCCGGCGCAGCCGGGCGAGCTGGCGGGCGACGGCCTCGCCGGCGCCGAGGGCGGCCAGCCCAGCCGCGGCCAGGAGCACGAAGGGGATCCCGTAGGCCAGGTAGATCGCCTGCCAGGCGAGCTCCTCCACCGGGATGCCCATGACGTCGTAGGCCGGCTGCGGGTAGCCGTCGTAGTGGTGGGAGGCCTGGGCGTAGGCCGCCGCGCACAGCGCCGCGCCGGCGAGGTAGGCCGCGCCCCGCCACCGCCGACCTCCCGGACTCACGCTGGGGCTCCGTCGGGCACGCCGCTCGCTCCTTGCGCCCGGCCGCCGCGGCGCCGGCGCGCCGCGCGTCTCCCGGAGACGCGGACGCGGAGAGCATGCCACGACCGGAACCGGGGGCGCGAGTTCCCGGCCGCGGCGGCGACGGCGCGGCGCGCGCCGGTCTGCGGTATCGTCGCCCCGTGCCCACGGCCCTGGGGCGCGTCGTCAGCATCGACGTCGCCGTCACCGACCTCGAGAGCTCCGCCGACCTGCTCCTGGCCTGGTCGGCGGAGGCGCGGGGCCGCTACGTCTGCGCCGTCAACGTCCACATGACCATGGAGGCCCACGACTCGGCGGACTTCCGCCAGGTCGTGGCCGGGTCCGCCCTCGCGGTCCCGGACGGCGCTCCCATCGTCTGGGCGCTCCGGCTCCTGGGCCACCGGCGGGCCACCCGCGTCTTCGGCCCGGACCTGATGGAGGCGCTCCTCCACCGCGCGGCGCTGCGCGGCGTGCCGGTGGGGCTCTACGGCGGCACCGACGGATCGCTCGCCACCTTCACGGCCGCGGCCGCCCGGCGCTGGCCCGGGCTGCGGGTGGCGGTGGCCATCGCGCCGCCCTTCCGGCCGCTCGGCCCCGAGGAGGACGCCGAGGTGGTGGCCCGGATCGCGGCCTCGGGCGCCCGCCTGCTCTTCGTGGGGCTGGGCTGCCCCAAGCAGGAGCGCTGGATGGCCGAGCACGCGCCCCGCCTCCCCTGCCTGATGGTCGGCGTCGGCCAGGCCTTCGACCTGCTGGCCGGGGTCACCCGCCGGCCGCCGGAGTGGATGCACCGGGCCGGGCTCGGCTGGCTGCACCGCCTGGCCCACGAGCCGCGCCGCCTCTGGCGCCGCTACCTCTGGAACAACCCGCGCTTCGTGGCCCTGCTCGCCCTGCAGTGGGCCCGCGGCGCGCTCTCGCGGGGGAGCGGAGCGGCCCCGGGATGAGGATCCTCCTGGTCCACAACCGCTACCTGCAGCGCGGCGGCGAGGACGCGGCCTACGACGCCGAGCGCGACCTGCTGCGCGCGGCGGGACACCAGGTGGTCGAGTACCTGCTCGACAACCGCGAGGTGGCGGGCCGCGGCCGGATCGCCCTGGCGCTGACCACCGTCTGGTCGCGGCGGGCGCGGGCCGAGCTGGCGGCCCTGGCCGAGCGCGAGAGGCCCGAGGTGGCCCACTTCCACAACACCCTGCCGCTGGTCTCGCCGGCCGCCTACGCGGCGCTGCGCCGCCGCGGGGTCCCGGTGGTGCAGACGCTGCACAACTACCGGCTCATCTGCCCCGGCGCCCTGCTGCTGCGCGACGGCGCCCCCTGCCGCGACTGCGTGGGCCGGGCCGTCCCCTGGCCGGGCGTGCTCCACGCCTGCTACCGGGAGAGCCGCGCCGCCTCCGGGGTGGTGGCCGCCATGCTGGCGGCCCACCGGCTCCTCGGGACCTGGGGGCGCGAGGTGGACGTCTACGTGGCGCTGACCCGCTTCGCCCGCGACCTCTTCGTGGAGGGCGGCCTGCCCGCGGAGCGGATCGCCGTCCGCCCGAACTTCACCCCTGGTGGATCGGCTCCCGATCCGCGTGCGCCGCGCGCCGGGGCCCTGTTCGTCGGCCGGATGTCGCCGGAGAAGGGGGCCGATCTGCTGCTCGACGCCTGGTCGCTGCTGGGGCGCACCGGCGGGCTGACCCTGGCCGGAGACGGGCCCGACGCGCCGGCGCTGCGGCAGCGCGCCGAGAAGCTGGGGGCGCGGTGGATGGGCCCGGTCCCCGCGGCCGAGGTGGCGGCGGCGATGCGCCAGGCGGCGGTGCTGGTGATCCCCTCGCGATGCTACGAGGGGTTCCCGCTGGTGCTGGGCGAGGCCTTCGCCGCCGGCCTGCCGGTGGTGGCGAGCCGGCTCGGGGCGATGGGCGAGTGGGTGGAGGGCGGGCGCGGCTGGACGGTGGAGCCGGGCCGGCCGGAGGCGCTGGCCGAGGCGCTGCGCGAGGCGCTGGCCGACCCGGGGCTGGCCCTCGGGCGCGGGCAGGAGGCGCGGCGGACCTGGGAGCGGGAGCTCTCGCCCGAGATCGGCCTGGAGCGGCTCCTGGCCATCTACCGCCGGGCGCGGGAGGCCTTCGCGCGCAGCAGCGCGTGACCTTCAGCGGGAGAAGGTGGCCACGATCCCCTCGCCCAGGTTGGGCGAGACCAGGGCGGCGCAGCGCTCGATGGCCCGCGGCAGGAGCGGGCTCCCGCGCGGCAGGATGTAGCCGGCCTGGTCGACCACGCGGAGGCCGCACACCTCGCCGAGGCGCGCCAGCGTGCGGTGCGAGTAGTAGGCGGTGTGGTCGAGGTGCACGCTCTCGGCACCGGTGGCCACGCGCAGCAGCCGCCGGACGCAGAAGGCGTTGGAGGTGGTGACCACCAGGGTGGCCTGGGGGCCCATCCCGGCGGCGACCGCGGAGAGGAAGAGGCCCGGGCTGGGGAGGTGCTCGATGAGCTCCCCGGCCACGATGGTGTCGAAGCCGGAGAGGTCGAACCCGTCGAGCGCCTCGGCCGAGCCGAGCTGGATCTCGGTGCGGCCGTGGCGCTCGCGCAGCAGCTTCACGGCCGGCTCGGAGCTGTCGATGCCGGCCAGCGAGCGGGCCACGGCGGCGATCCGGCCGTGGAGCCACCGGCCCGAGCGCACCGTCGCCTCCCAGTCCCCCTCGCTGGCGTAGGCGGCGCAGCCCACGTGCAGCACCCGCTTGCCGGCGCAGGCGGCCAGCACGTACTCCACGCGATCGACGAGGCGCCGGGGGAGGGGGAAGTGCTTGACCATGGGAGTTCCCGGGCGGCGACACTATCCCAGTTGTCCGACCGCGCCCAGGAGGGCCTCCCGCGCCCCGCCCTCGGGAGCCTGCGCTGCGAGTGCGAGGAGGAAGAGGGTGGCGAGGGCGCGCTCGCGGCCTGCCAGCCCCGCCCGTTCGCAGTAGGCGGCGAAGTCCGGTGCGGCCAGCAGGCCGCGGACGGCGCGGGCCAGCCTGCCGGCACCGGCGCGGACCACCAGCAGCTCCGTCTGCACCACGCAGTGGAGCCAGTCCCAGCCGGGCAGGCCGCGCAGCTCTCCCTGCTCCCAGTCGAGGGCCACCAGGGGGCCGGCGCCGCCGGCGCGGCGCAGGTTCCAGGGGGCCAGGTCGCCGTGGCGGAGGGCGGGGTGGAAGCGGCCGCCGGAGAGGGTGGCGAGCGCGCTCCGCCCCGCCGCGCTGCCCGCGACCACGGTGCGCAGCGCCTGGCCCTGCGGCAGCTCCTCGAGGCGGGCCCACTCGCCGGCGCGGAGCCAGGGCAGGAGCAGGGCGCGCAGCTCTGCCGGGGCACAGGCGCGGAGCGTCTCCCCCTCCAGGTGGTCGAGGGCCAGGGCGCTCACCTGCTCCGACTCGAAGGAGCCGCGGAGCGCCGGTACCCCCGGCTCACCCGCCAGGGCGGCGAGGAGGTCGCGCTCGCGGCGCACCTGCGCGCGGGCCCGCTCCTCCAGCCCGGCCTTGACCACGCCCCGCGCACGTCCCTCGGCGTCGAGGAGGACGAGGACGAAGCGCTGCAGGTCGCCGCGGCCGGCGAAGATCCCCAGCGGGCTTCGCGAGGCCAGGTCGGCCCCGGCGGCGCACAGGAAGTCGACGAACGGGTCCGCGGGGGAGAGCCGGAGCGCGCGCCGCGTCCCGGGCCCGAGGCCCAGCGGGGCGGCCACCGCCAGCAGCGCCTGCGCCAGCCGCGCCAGCGGCCGCTGCGCCGGGTAGAGCCGCAGGGTGGCCCGGGCCGCGGCGCTCCCGGCGGGCAGGACCAGGATCGCGCCGCGCGGCAGGCCCACCTCGCGCAGGGCGAGCGCCGGGCCCGCGCCGCCGGGCGCGAAGAGGGAGGTCCAGCCGGGAGGCGCGGGGCGCGCTGGGCTCATCGCGGCGCCACCTCAGGCGGCCCGGCACACGAAGAGGAGGTCCACGCTGACGCTCCGGGCGAGGGGGCGCGCCGCGGCCAGGCCGTCGATGGCCCTCGCCAGCCCGCGGAGCGGCGTGCGGTAGAGCGTGGGCGGAACGACGCCGAAGCCGTGCTGGGCCTCCACCGCCAGCCCGGCGCGGGCCAGCAGGTCCCGGGTCTCGGCCGGGCCCATCTCGGCCAGCATCTCGCCCGGCGGGGGAGGGGCCGGCGAGAGCCTTCGCCGCAGCCGCTTCCAGGCGATGGCCGGGTGGCGCATCGACCGGGAGTTGCCGTGGGCGTTGACGATCAGGATCCCGCCGGGGCGGCGCAGCCGGCCCCGGAGTGCCGCCAGGACCGGGAGGCGCACCTCGGGGTCGACGTTGAGGAGGAAGCGGAAGGCGGTGATGACGTCGAAGGGGCCGGGCAGGAGGCCCGGGTCGGCCACCAGGTCGCCGACGTGCAGGCGCGCCCGGGTGCACCGCCGGCGGGCGAGCTCGACCATGGCGGGCGAGATGTCGATGCCGGCGGCGTGGGTGGCCAGCCCCTCGACGCTGGCCAGCACCCTCCCCGTCCCGCACGCGAAGTCGAGGAGCGCCCGCTCACCGCCCGGCGCCCCGGCCCCCTCCACCAGCCGCGCCAGGAAGGGACGCTGCAGCGCCCAGATGCTGCTGGCGTAGCTCCCCGCGGCGTACTCGACGCGGTCGTAGGTCTCGGCATCGGCGATGGTGGCGAAGCGCTCTGCGTAGGCTGGTTCCATCGGACCTTCCGTGGTGGGCGCCGCGAACCCGGCGCTCACGCCGGCCCCGGGGACCGATTACCCACTCCGCGGCGCACCTGCAAGGCCGTGGCCGCCAGCAGCACCAGGTAGGCTCCGATGATGGCCAGCGCCGCGCCGTCGAGCAGCCAGCGGGCGGTGGCCGCGACCCCGGCGGTGACGGCGCAGGCGGCTCCGGCCAGGTAGGCCCAGAAGACCGCCTCCGCGCGGCCGCGCGCCCGCAGGTGGCTGAGCATCACGCCCGTCGGCCCGTTGAGCACCGGGAGGAGCCCGAGGATCCAGAGGAGCCGGCCCTGCCCGGCGTAGCGGGCACCGAAGAGGGCGGCGATCACCGCCTCGCCGCCGAGCGCGCAGGCGAGCCAGCCGGCCGTCGACACCAGGGTGAGCAGCGCTGCGGTCCGGCGGGAGAGCCGCGCCGCCGCCTCGGGCGTGGCGCGGGCCAGCACCGGGACCAGCATCTGGCCGAGGGCCTGGTTGGCGAGCACGAAGGGCATGAACACCGTGGTCACCGCGCGCAGGGCCCCGGACGCGTCCCACCCGGCGGCGATGGGGAGCACCACGTAGGGGACGTTGGCGGGAACCCAGGTGAGCGCGCTGGTGGGCAACGACCAGCGGGCGTAGGCCCAGTGCTCGGCGAGGACCCGCCGGCGCTCGGCCTCGCTGGCCGACGCCGGCCGCCGGATCCCCAGCGCCCGCGCCATGGCCAGGCCGACGGCCAGCCCGGCGACGCCGTGGGCGGCCACCAGGGTGGCGGCCCCGAGCCGCCCACCGACCCTCAGGGCGGCGACCAGGCCGACGAGCACCACCAGGTAGAGCAGGCCGCCCGCCACCGCCAGGCGCGAGGTCGCCTCCAGCAGGCAGGCGCGGCGCATCAGCCAGAGGAGCAGCATCGCCGGGGCGGAGAGGGCCAGCATCGCCAGGGGCCCGGCCAGCGCGGTCACGCCCAGCGCGGCGAGCGCCAGGGCGGCGAGCGCCAGGGCGGCCACCAGCGCCACCGAGATCCGCAGGTGGAGCCAGGCGAGGACGGTGAGGTAGCGCGGCCGGTCGGCGGCCGCGCCCGCCGCGCCCACCACCAGGGCCGGCTCGCTGAGCAGCGCGGTGTGGAAGGTGGCCGCCAGCAGGAAGACGGCGTAGGTGGTGGCGAAGGCCCCGAAGGCCTCCGCCGCCATCCAGCGCGCCGCCAGGGCAGTGACGACGAACTGGGTCCCGGCGAAGACCGCCTGGTCGGCCACCGCCCAGGCGCCCCTGCGCGCCAGCGCGGCCAGGGACCCGCTGGCAGGCGCCCCTCCGTCGGCCTCGCTCTCGCCTCCGGGCCGGGCGCGCACGGGCGGGGCCAGGGCTAGATGCCCGACCCGATGGGCGTCTCGTCGCAGATGGCCAGGCTCTCCATGGCGGCCGCGTCGCGGGAGACCACCGTGGGACCGGTGGCGCTGGCCTCGGGGAAGTCGGACGAGGAGGTGGCCTTGCCGTACGGGGTGTTGGTGTTGGGCATGTAGACCAGCAGCGTCTCGAGCACCACGGTGCGGCGCTGCCCGCCGGCCTCCACCGTCCAGGCCGGGTTGATGCACTCGGAGCGGAGGACCACGGTGAGGTTGTTGTCGCGGGTCCGGACGTCGGCGCCGACTGCGCTCGGATCGGCGACGCCGTCGCGCTCGTCGTCGTCGTCGCGGATGCTCACCCAGAAGTCCGCCTGGCCGTCGCCGTTCAGGTCGGTGCCGGGGTCGAGGGTGCCGTCGTTGTTCCGGTCGCCGCGGAGCCGCCGGTCGATGGCGGCGAGGCTGGCGGGGTAGGCGTCGCCCAGCGCCGGGTCGTAGCGCCCGGGCACCGTCCCGTTGAGGATCGCGTTCCAGCCGGAGGTGGTCTTGTAGTTGCAGCCGAAGTAGCGGCGCCCGTACTGGAGGCCGGCCTCGGCGCAGGCCAGCCCGCGCTCCTGCACCGACATCCGCGCCGCGGCGATCCGGTCCCGCCCGGCGTAGTTGATGATGGCCACCGAGAGCACCGTGACCATGAGCATGATGAGGATGGCGAAGAGGAGCGTGACGCCCCGCTGGCTGCTACGGCTGGCGCGCATCAGTAGACCCCCAGGCTGACGTTGCGGATGGCCACCGGCACCCGGTAGGCGCGGCGAAGGAAGGCGTCGCCGTCGGCGAGCTGGTACGGCTGGTTGGTCTCGGGGTTGTAGGCCAGCGGCCCCAGGGCGGGGTTGTTGCCGATGGCGATGGTCGGGTCGCCGCGCTGGTCGCGCACCGGCCGCGGGCTGCGGACCACCACCGAGAGGATCAGCGTCCGCACGAAGGCCACGTCCTGGCGGGTGTCGCCGGCGAAGGCCACGCCGTAGCGGCTGGTGTCGCCCACGCCGAACCGGCTGGTGGTCCCGGCGCCCAGGGCCCAGCTGGCCTCGGCGTCGGCCGCGGCGGCCGGGCAGGCCGCGAAGGCCGTGCCGGTGTCGATCTCGCAGTCCACCTGGAGGTTCTCGACGCCGGTGGCGTGCACCTCGTAGGAGAGCACCTCGGCGAGCGCCTGCGGGGCCCGCGGCTGGTCGACCAGCACCGAGACCAGCTCGTCCCGGTCGTTGACGAAGTAGAGGCGCGCCTCGGCCTCGCGCACCGCCGAGCCGTTGTCCAGCTTGCCCTGCGGGTAGGCGTTGACGTTGACGGCGCCGCTGGTGAAGTTGATGCCCGCCGGCAGGCCGCCGGCGCTGGCGTCGATGAGGCCGGTGATCTTGCCCCAGGTGGAGTAGAGGTAGGGGCCGACGAGCACGTGCTGGTTCACCGCGAAGCCGGTGCGCGTGGTCAGGTAGAGCGGCGCGGTGGAGTCGAAGTTGGTGCCCTTGCCGGTCACCCAGGCCTGGGCGCGGGCCCCCTCGGGCCGGGCGGCCACCACCAGCAGCGCGTCGGTGCCGGCCTTCACCAGCCGTCCGCCGATGGCGTTGGCGTTCCGGGCGGTGACGTTGTCGTAGACCTGCACCGCCGGGCGGATGGCCACGTTTCCGGCCGTGTCCTGGGTGAAGATCATGCCGTAGGTGGAGCCGAGCGACGCCAGTCGGAGGTCGCCCTCGATCCGGGTCAGCGAGGTGCGCCCCTCGCCCTGCACCTGGGCGCCGAGCAGGCGGGCCTGGTTGGTCTTCATCATGTCGGCCACCACCTTGGTGATGCCGGCGATGACCACCGAGGCGATGGCCACCACGAACAGCAGCTCCAGGATGGTCATGCCCTGCGAGGCCTTGCGCGTCCGGGTCCGGGTCATGGTCTAGTCCGTGACGAAGAAGTCGGCCCCCACGCAGCTGATGGAGGAGTAGCGGGTGGCGGCGTCGCAGGTGGCGTCGGCCCTGTCCACCAGCACCCGCACCGTCCAGGTGCGCTGGTCGATGCCGGAGATGGCCGGCACCGGCACCACCGCCAGGAGGCGGCGGTAGGTGGTGCCGGCGGGGCAGGCGTAGTCGGTGGTCCAGGCGGTGTTCTCGCCGGTGGGGATGGCGTCCTTGTCGTAGCAGCTCTCCACCCGCCAGACCTGGTCCTCCAGCCGGGCGATGGCCGCCTTGGGAGCCACCGCCAGCTTCTCCAGCAGGCCGGTGCGCAGCAGCGTCGCCTCGGTGCGGCGGTGGGCCACCGCGGTGGCGCTCATGGCCTCCTTCACCGCCCCCACGAACCCCACCGTCACCACCAGCAGGATCAGCGCCGAGATCATGACCTCGATGAGCGCCGCCCCGCGTGCCCTCGGCCTGCGCGCCATTCCCTGCCTCCTCACTGGACGAACGGCGGGTTGCCGTCGAGCCGCTGCTCCCAGCTCTTGGGCGAGGTGGGCGAGGTGCGCGAGCGCACCCGGGCGCCGGTGACCGAGGAGTCCACCTGGTTGTGCAGGCGGGTCATCCCCTTGTCGGAGGTGACGACGATCTCGGTGCCGAAGATGAGCACGCCGCCGAAGCGCTTCTGCCCGGTGTCGAGATCGGTTACCCGCGCGGCGCCGCTGTTGGTGTCGACGCGGACGGTGCGGCCGGCGTCGTTGATCGACGAGGTGAGGTCGCCGGTGAAGGTGCCGTAGGAGGTGTTCACGAACATCTGGTTGTTGAGGATCTTGGGCATGCCGTAGACCCGCTCGCCCACCGAGAGCTGGGTGTCCCAGACCGCGGCGGAGAGGAGCAGGCCGCCGTCGACGGCGGCGGCGGCGTCGGAGACGGAGAGCGGGGCGGTGAGCCGGGTGTTGGCCTGGCTGCCGCCCAGCAGCGAGACGGCGCCGGAGCCGCCCTCGGGGAAGACAGGCATCACGTAGACGTGGCCGCGCTGCGTCGGCGAGATGGACCAGTCCACGCCCATGGTTCCCTCGGCCACGGCGATGCGCTCCTTGAGGTAGGGCTCGAGGGCGGTGGGGACCACCGAGAACCGGCCGATGCCCACCGGGCTGGTGAGCGGCTGGCGCGCCAGCGCGCTCTGGCCCTGGGGCCGGTACTCGTCCTGCACCGCGGTGGTGACGCCGCTGGTGGTCATCGCCGGGGTGGCGTAGAGCGGGAAGGAGCGCTTCCCGGGCAGCGCGGTGTCGAGGTAGTTCAGGTTGCGGCCGGTCTCGGCGGAGAGCTCCCAGAGGTGGCCCTCCAGGTCGCCCACGTAGAGCCGGTCCACCGAGCCGTCGCCGTTCACGTCCACCAGGGCCGGGCGGCCGGGGATGGTGAGGTTGTCGGCGATGACGGTCCCGGCGTCGTTGCGGATGGTGTAGCGGTTCTGCCACTGCCAGAGCTTCTTGCCGGTGATGACGTCGATGGCGAAGACCTCGATGCCGCGGTAGCCGGTGGGCGCCACCGCGTCGGTCCAGTCGGCGCTGTTGGTGGCCGCGTAGACCACCCAGCGGAAGGCGTTGCCGCTCCAGAGCGTGCCCATGGCGGTGCCGAAGGCGTAGCCCAGGTTCTTGTAGTCGTAGAGCCCGGTCTTGATGCCGTCGGGCGCCGTGGCCGGGGTGTAGTCGTAGTTGGTGGTGGCGGTGTTGGCCCAGCGCAGCGCGTAGGTGGCCTGGTTGCTGGCGGTGAAGCTGCTGGTGCGGTTGTCGGGGCCGCTCACCCGCCAGAGCAGCACCGGCCGCAGCGGGTCGGTGACGTCGAGGGCGAAGATCTCGGAGGCGCCCTCGCCGGCCGTGGACACCAGGATGGTGCGCCACTCCCGCTGGCCCGACGGCTTCTCGGCGTCGGAGGAGAGGTCGAAGACGCCGTCGTTGTTGGCGTCGCGGGGGAAGTCGCCGAACACGTCCATGACGCTGACGTTGGCGTCCACCATGGCGTTGTTGGTGGAGAGGCTGCGGATCTGGCCGGGCGGCACGAAGGCCCACAGCTCGGTGCCCGCCGCCGTGCCGGCGGCGAGCGTGCGGGTGTTGCCGACCCACGGGAGGGTGCCGGACACGAAGACGGCGTGGAGCATGCCGTCCCGGGCGCCGAAGTAGGCCACCGTCGGCCGGTGGGAGTAGACCACCGAGGTCGAGCCCGAGACCACCGGGTAGGGGCTCTGGCCCACGATGGCGGGGCTGGAGTGGTCGACGCCGCCGAGGAGCGGGGTGTTGCGCTGCCAGATGGTGCCGGTGTTGGCGCAGTCTGCGTCGCTGGAGGGCTCGAAGGCGCCCGCCACCCGGGGGGCGCAGAACCCGCGCACCTGCTGGACGAAGGTGCCGAGCCGCGTGGCGTTGGGGCTGCCCGCCTCCAGGGTGCTGAGGGTCACGCCAGCGGTGTTCCCCTCGGCGAGCTTGGCCGAGAGGGAGCAGACCTTGTTGCTGCCGGCCATGTAGAAGGCGGTGCAGGTGGCGGGGTCGGTCTCGGTGTAGCGGAAGTTGATCCTCTTCCACCCGCTGTTGCCGCTGCCGTTCATCACCGAGAAGATGGTGCGGTTGCCCGGCGCGGGGATGCGGGAGGCGGCGTCCCAGGTGGCGTTGTCGGCGAAGCTCTGCAGCGTGGTGCTGACGGAGCTCAGCGGATAGGCCCGCAGGTGGCCGTTGATGTACGGGAAGCGCCAGGAGTGGGGGGCCGAGGGGTTGTAGTTGATCCAGTCCTGGTAGGGCCCGGGCGGAGGCCGCTGCACGTAGGTGCCCTGGAAGACGGTCTCGGTCTTGGTGAGGTTGTCGGCGGTGCCCGACCAGGAGACGTAGCCCACCGGCTCGGAGCGCGAGAGCTCGGGGCCGGCGTCGGAGAAGCCCAGGTTGAGCATGGTGTTGAGCACCACCCGGTTGCCGGCGGGGTCGTTGGAGAGGTCGTGGCCGCCGAGGTACACCACCATGCCCTTGGTCGGGTCGCCGTCCTTGTGGCGCGCGGTCACGAAGTCCCAGCCGTCGTCCTGGGCGGTCCCGCTGCGGCTGGTGGCGAAGTGGAAGGTGGAGCCGCCGTAGGCGGAGCCGGCGGCCGCTGCCGGCTTCCAGTAGGAGGTGTGGCCCATGTCGCCGCGGTACCGGGAGTTGCCCTTCTGCGAGAACATGTTGCCCGGGCCGCCCTCGGTGGGGTGGTAGTTCATGCACAGCGCGCTGGCCGAGAAGCTGTTGGCGTACTTCTGGCCCCCGGGCACCTCGCGGTCGGTGCAGTCGGGGATCTCGTGGTTGCCGCCGTACTGGGCGTCGCCGGTGATGCCGTTCTTCACGATGCGGGCGTTGGTCTGGAAGCGGACCGGGTCCCAGCCGGTGAGCTCGGGGGTGACGGTGGTGACGCAGGACAGCGCGTACCCCGGGCTGGTGCAGGCGCTGGTGCCGGCCGTGGCCAGGCTGCCGTTGGGCGTGCGGGCGGTGGCGTTCCGGGGACTGGTGCCGTCGTTGCGGCGGCACTGCGGCGTGCCGGTCGCCGGCAGCGGGCTGTCGATCCGCGGGCGGGTGGCGTCGGTGCAGGCCCAGCAGGTGAAGTCGTTGGCGCGGTAGGTGGAGCCGGCGGGGCACTCGCTGCCGATGGGGATGCAGCGGGCGCGGTCGCAGGGCGTGCTCATCACCGTGCCGGCGGGGCAGGCCAGGCAGAAGGTGCCGCAGGTGGTGCCGGCGGTACAGGTGGGCGCCATGGTGCTGTTGATCGTGCACTGGGTGTCGTCGTTGCAGCGGCAGGTCCGGTCGGTGCCGCTGCAGACGTTGGAGCCCACCGCGAAGGAGCCCTCGTGCGAGGCGATGGAGGCGCACTCCAGGAACACCCCGTAGCCGTCGTCGGCGAAGCGGGCGATGTTCTGGAAGGCCTGCTGCCGGTAGGTGGTGGCGGTGTAGCCCGAGGGGGTGGCGACGACGTCGGAGTCCTCTTCCCAGTGCGGGGCCCACATCACCTGGTAGACCTTCTTGGTCTCCGTGCCCACCGTCTCCGTCATGTTGATGGCGCCGTAGGGATAGGTGCCGGTGCTGAGGAAGTCGGTGAGGGGGTCGAGCACGTCGTAGATGACGCCGTGGGCGAGCGGCGTGCCGGCGGCGTTCGCCAGGCCGGCCAGGCCGGCGTTCTCCAGGTAGTTCTCGAGGATCCAGACGTACCGCGCGCCCATCAGGGCGATGCGGGCCGGCTTGTCGTTCATCATCCGGGCCACCGGGGCGCGGAAGCTGGAGTTGGCCACGTGGATGTTGACGTGGTGCGAGGCGGTGGTGAGCGGGACCGGGATGGTGGTGCAGGTGCCGTTGTCGCGGAACTTCCACATCGGGTTGGTGGCGTTGGCGAGCGCCAGGTTCAGCTCCTCCAGCACCGCCGGGCGGTCGGCAGCGTCGATGACCCAGAGGCCGCCGGAGTACTTCACCAGGTTGGTGTCGCTGGTGGCCGTGTGGCCGATGGTGGCGCAGGTGCCGGTGGGCGAGTTCGCCAGGCAGCCGATGTTGTCCCGGGTCACCTGGCCGGTGGCGGTGGAGTAGGTGGTGGTGGTGACCTTGAAGTCGTTCCGCACGCTGCCGTCGTTCTGCAGGAGGCCCACCGGCCGCCCGTCGGTGGCCTCGACGACGAAGTCGCAGCCGTCGTTCTCGTTGAAGCCGGTGTAGTCGGGCCGGCCGCTGTTGGGGACGAAGGTGGTGCCGCTCATCCGGCCGGTGTTGCACCGGTGGTGGGAGAGCTTCCGGGGCTCGATGATCCAGTAGATGGTGATGGGCGGCTTGGCGGGGGTGGCCGCGGCGCGCACCTCGTTGCGCAGCAGCAGCATGTACATGAGGCCGTAGGCCGAGATGGTGCCGCAGTCGGTCTGGTACTCGGCCTGGGTGGGGATGATGAGCGACCCCTGGGAGAAGGTCTTCTCGTAGGCGGCCGCGGCTCCGGGCAGGGCCAGCGCCATCGCCAGCAGGGCGGCGAGAGGGACATGGGTCGTTCGGGTCATCGCGGTCTCCGGGCGGGCAGGTGCCTGGGCCCCCTTCCAGCAAGCCGCGATCCGGCCCACTGGCGCAAAAAGCGCCCTGATCTCGGCCGGGTGGGAGGAGGAGTCCGGGCGCCCACATGCAGGCGGGTGCAGGCGCTGTGAAATGTTTGCAGGATCCCGGCGCCGCGCGCTTCAGGCCCTGTCGATGCCGAACTTGGCCAGCCGGTAGCGCAGGGATCGGAAGGTGAGGCCGAGCAGCCGGGCCGCCTCGGTGCGGACGCCCCCGGTGCGCTCCAGGGCCTGCAGCAGCACCCGCCGCTCGATCTCGTCGAGGTGGCCCTGCAGGTCGAGGCCGGCGGCCGGCAGCACGGCGCCCGCCGGCGCCTCGGCGGACGTGGCCCCCTGCATGGCCGGCGGCAGCACCGAGGGGCCGATGACCTCGCCCTCGCAGAGCGTGACCGCCCGCTCCACCACGTTGGCGAGCTCGCGGAGGTTGCCGGGGTAGTCCCAGGCGAGCAGCAGCCTCTCGGCCTCGGGCGCCAGGCGCGGGCGCGCCCGGCCCACCTCCTGGGCGAAGCGATCCAGGAAGGCGTCCACGAACACCGGGATGTCGCTGCGCCGCTCCCGCAGCGGTGGCATGCGGATCTGGATGACGTTGAGCCGGTAGTACAGGTCCTCGCGGAAGCGGCCGCCCTTCACCTCGGCCTCCAGGTCGCGGTTGGTGGCCGCCAGCACCCGGGCCTGCAGCGGGATGTCCCGCTGCCCGCCGACCCGGCGGATCTTCCGCTCCTGCAGCGCCCGCAGGAGCTTCACCTGCACCTGCGGCGGCAGCTCGCCCACCTCGTCGAGGAACAGGGTGCCGGTGCCGGCCACCTCGAAGATGCCCGGCTTCTGGTCCACCGCGCCCGTGAAGCTCCCCTTCTCGTGGCCGAAGAGCTCGCTCTCGATGAGCCCCTCGGGGATGGCGCCGCAGTTCACTGCCACGAAGGGCTGGTCGCGCCTGTCGCCGCGGGCGTGGATGGAGCGGGCCACCACCTCCTTGCCGGTGCCGCTCTCGCCGGTGAGCAGCACGGTGGTCTTGGTGGAGGCCACCTTGTCCACCAGCTGCCGCACCTCCTCGATGGAGGGGGCCGACCCCAGGATCTCCTCGCCGCGCTTGCGCTCTCCGACGCGGTGGCGCAGGACCCGGTTCTCGGCCAGCAGCGCCCGGTGCTCGAGCGCCTTCTGCACCACCAGCTTCAGCTCCTCCACCTTGAAGGGCTTCAGCACGTAGTCGTAGGCCCCGAGCTTCATGGCCTGGATGGCGTTCTCGGCGGTGGCGAAGGCGGTGATCATCACCACCTCGGTGGAGGGCGAGCTGCCCTTCACCTCGGCGAGGATGTCCATGCCCGACTCGCGCCCCAGCCGCAGATCGGAGATCACCAGGTCGAGCGGCCCCAGCGCCACCCGCTCCCGCGCACCCCGCAGGTCGGCGGCCGTTACGACGTCGTGCCCCTCCTTCTGGAGCAGGATCTCCAGGAACTCGCGCATGGACTGCTCGTCGTCGACGACGAGGATCGAAGCCATGGCCGCATCCTACCGCGAGATTCAGCCCTCGGTCGGAAGGTGCACGGTGAAGCAGGCGCCCTGCCCCGGCCCGGAGCGCACCGAGACGGTGCCGCCGTGGGCGTCCACCAGCCGCTGCACGGTGGCCAGCCCCAGCCCGGTGCCGCTGGGCTTGGTGGTGAAGAAGGGGGTGAAGATCTGGGACAGGTCCTCGGGGGCGATGCCCGGGCCGTCGTCCTCGACCTCCAGGATCGCCCCGCCGCCCGGCTCCGGTCGGGAGCGCACCGTCACCGTGGCGGTGGCGCTGGCCTGGCAGGCGTTGACGAGCAGGTTCCAGAGCACCTGGCGGATCTGGTCGGGGTCGCAGCTGGCGCGGGCCTCGGCCAGCTCGGTGCGGACGGTGGTGCGGGCCGAGGCCGGGTCGTGGGAGAAGACCTCCAGGGTCTCCTGGGCCACGCGCGCCAGGTCGACGGCGGCGCGGCGGGGCGGCGCCGGGCGCGAGTACTCCAGGAAGCGGCCCACCAGCTGCTCCAGCCGGTTGGCCTCCCGCAGCACGATCTCCATGAGCCGGCGATCCTCGGGGCGGACCGCGCCGTCGCGCAACAGCTCCAGCGAGCCGCTCATCGAGGCCAGCGGGTTGCGGAGCTCGTGGGCCAGGCCGGCGGCCACCCGCCCCAGGCCGGCGAGCCGCTCGTTGCGCTGCACCCGCTCCTCCATGGCCCGCAGCTGGGTGAGGTCCTGGAAGATGACCGCCTGGCCGAGCTGGGCGCCCCCCTCGGAGCGCAGCGGGAAGGCGGCGTAGCCCAGCCGCAGCCGCTCGCCGCGGCCGTTCTGGAAGTCGGTCTCGGCGCGCTCGCCTCCCTGGGTGAGCGGCGTCAGCCAGGCGGGCGCCTGGCCCACCACCTCCTCGCGGCGGTAGCCGGTGAGCTGCTCGCCGGCGCGGTTGAGGAAGGTGACCCGCCCCTCGCCGTCGAGGGTGAGCAGGCCGCTCTGCACCGACTGGACGATGGCCTCGTGGAGGGCGGTGATCTCCGCCAGGTCCACCTCGCGGGCCGCCAGCCGCTCGCCGGTGCTGCGCAGCTGCTCGGAGAGGTAGGCGGCCAGCGCCGCGGTGGCCAGGAGCGCCCCGGCGTGGGCGAAGAGGGTGAGCGGCGGCGGGGCCACGGGCGGCACCAGCAGCGCCAGCGGCACGTAGACCAGCAGCGACAGGGCCGCGGCCAGCAGCGCCCCGCGGCGGAAGAGCAGCAGGCTGCCGTTGACGATGGCGATGACGAAGAGGAAGACGAAGACGCTGTCGGCCCAGCCGGTGAGCGCCACCACCGCCGTGGCCAGGCCGACGTCGAGCGCCACCTGGGCGGCGGCCACGCCGGCCGGCGCCCAGCGGAGCCGGAGCGCGACCGCCAGGCCCAGCGACACCGCGTAGGTGACGAGCACCACGGAGTAGAGGGGCCCGACGGCCACCTCCCCGCCCCGGGCCAGCCCCTCGCGCCACTGCCAGAAGGCGGTGCCGCCCAGGAGGACGGTGACCAGCACCAGCCGGAAGAGGGTGAGCCAGACCTGGCGGCGCAGGGCGCCAGCGTCCGGCTGGACCTGGGACGTCGGGAGCGCGGGCGCCAACGCCCGGCCTCTACTTGATGTTGCCGGCGATGCTGAAGATGGGGAGGTACATGGCCACCAGGAAGCCGCCGACCACGCCGCCCAGGAAGACCATGAGGAGCGGCTCGATCATGCTGGTGAGCGCCGAGATGGCCACGTCCACCTCGTCGTCGTAGAAGTCGGCGATCTTGTTGAGCATGGCGTCCATGGCGCCGGTGGCCTCGCCGACGCCGATCATCTGCACCACCATGGGCGGGAAGACGCCGGTGTCGGCCAGGGGGCCGGCGATGTTCTTGCCCTCGGAGATGCGGGCCCGGACGAACATGATGGCGCTCTCGATGACCCGGTTGCCGGCAGACTTGGCCACGATCTCCAGGCCGTCGAGGATGGGCACGCCGGAGGAGAGCAGCGTGCCCAGGGTCCGGGTGAAGCGGGCCACCGCCACCTTGCGCACCAGGGGGCCGAAGATCGGCGTCTTGAGCACGAAGGTGTCCCAGAGGCGCCGGCCCTTGGCGGAGCGGACGGTCATCCGGAAGGCCACCACCAGCGCGACGGGGATGCCCACGAACAGGTACCAGTTGTCGCGCAGGCCGTGGGAGAGGTCGATGAGGAACTGCGTCGGCCCGGGCATGGCGCCGCCGAAGTCCTTGAACATCTTCTCGAAGGTGGGCGTGACGTAGGCCAGCAGCACCACGGTGACGCCGACCGCCACGGTGAGCACGATGGAGGGGTAGACCATCGCCCCCTTGAGCCGGCGCTTCAGCTTGTCGTTCTTCTCCAGGTAGGCGCCGAGCCGGTTGAGGATGGTGTCGAGGATGCCGCCGATCTCGCCGGCTCGCACCAGCTGGACGAAGAGCTCGTCGAAGACCTTGGGGTGGTCGGCGAGGGCGTCGGCGAAGGTGGAGCCGGCCTCGACCTTGCCCTTCACCGCCATCAGCACGGTGCGGAAGGCGGCGTTGTCGGCCTGGGTGCCGATGATGTCGAGGGCCTGCACCAGCGGGAGGCCGGCGTCGATCATCACCGCGAACTGGCGGGTGAAGACCAGCAGGTCCTTGGTGCCGACGCCGCCGACGCCGGGGAGGCGGAAGTTGATCTCCAGCTTCCGGCTGACGCTCTTGACCTCGACCCCCATCTGCGCGAGGCGCGCCTTGACCGCCTCCTTGTCGGCGGCCTCCATCTCGCCGGTGCGGTTGTCGCCCTGCCGGGTCTTGCCCTTCCAGACGTAGACCGGGAGCTTCACGGCCTTCGCCGGGGC
The DNA here is from genome assembly GCA_016214955.1 of Deltaproteobacteria bacterium. Lineage (GTDB taxonomy): Bacteria > Myxococcota > Myxococcia > Myxococcales > Anaeromyxobacteraceae > JACRMN01. Next base: position 605,806 of record JACRMN010000012.1, on the reverse strand, counting down.
GGTCTTCTGCGTGCTGGCGGCAGCCTGGGCCATGTCGTCCGTCCTCCGCTATCGCGACGAGTGTAGGGGAATCCCGGGCGCTGGTCGAATCAGCGGCCAGCCGGCGGCGGGCCGGCCCGGGGGCCGCCGGCCGCAGGGTTGTTGGCGAGCATGTTGCGGAGCTCGTCGGGATCCGAGGAGCGGCCGACGGCCTCGTCGAGGGTGATGAGCCGGCGGCCGTAGAGCGCCGCCAGCGACTGGTTGAAGGTCTGCATGCCGAACTTGGCCTGGCCCACCTGCATCTGCGAGTAGACCTGGTGCACCTTGTCCTCGCGGATGAGGTTGCGGATGGCGGGGTTGGGAACCATCACCTCCACCGCCAGCACCCGGCCCGGCCCGGTGGCCTTCGGCAGCAGGTTCTGGGTGAGCACACCCTCGAGCACGAAGGAGAGCTGGGCCCGCACCTGCGGCTGCTGGTAGGGCGGGAAGACGTCGAGGATGCGGTTGATGGTCTGCACGCAGCTGTTGGTGTGCAGGGTGGCGAACGCCAGGTGGCCGGTCTCGGAGATCACCAGCGCCGACTCGATGGTCTCGAGGTCGCGCATCTCGCCCACCAGCACCACGTCGGGATCCTGGCGCAGGATGTACTTGAGCGCCTTCTTGAAGCTCTGGGTGTCGGCCCCCACCTCGCGCTGGTTCACCAGGCAGTTCTTGTGGGGGTGCAGGTACTCGATGGGGTCCTCGATGGTGAGGATGTGCTCGTGCCTGTCGGTGTTGATCTTGTCGATGATGGAGGCCAGCGTCGTCGACTTGCCCGAGCCGGTGGGGCCGGTGACCAGCACCAGGCCGCGGGGCTTCTTGGCCAGCTCGGCGATGATGGGCGGCAGGCCCAGCTCGCCGAAGGTGAGGATCTTGAAGGGGATGGTGCGGAAGGCACCGGCCACGGCGCCGCGCTGCATGTAGACGTTGGCGCGGAAGCGGGAGAGCCCCTTCACGCCGAAGGACAGGTCGAGCTCGCTCTCCTCCTCGAACTTGTGCTTCTGGGCGTCGGTGAGGATGGAGTAGCAGAGCTGCTTGGTCTCCACCGGGGTCAGCGGACCGGTCTTGAGCGGCACCAGCTTGCCGTCGATGCGCAGCTGCGGCGGGGAGCCGGTGGTGATGTGGAGGTCGCTGGCACCCTTCTCGACCATCGCCTTGAGCAGCTGGTGCAGGTTCGCCATGGTCAGCGCCTTCGCTGCCCCGCCACACGGCGCGGGGCGGTGCGGGGTGGGCTAGAACTTGTCGGGGGCGGTGTTGCCGATGGCCTCGGCCAGGCTGGTCATGCCGCCCTTGACCTTGGAGAGGGCGCTCATGCGCAGCGTGCGGAAGCCCAGCCGGATGGCCTCCTGCTTGAGCTCGGCGGTGGAGCTACCGTTGATGACCAGCTCCTTGAGGCCGTCCCAGAGCGGCATCACCTCGTAGACGGCGACGCGGCCGCGGTAGCCGCGGTCGTTGCAGTTCTTGCAGCCGGCCGGCTCCATCACCTGGAAGGTGCCGATCTCCTCGGCGGCGAAGCCGGCATCGAGCAGCGCCTGCTCGTCGGGGGCCGCGGGGCGCTTGCACTCCGGGCACAGGCGGCGGCAGAGCCGCTGGGCCACGATGGCGTTGAGCGAGGCGGTCACCAGGAAGGGCTCGATGCCCATGTTGAGCAGGCGCGAGACGGTGCCCGGGGCGTCGTTGGTGTGGAGGGTGGAGAGCACCAGGTGGCCGGTGAGGGCGGCCTTGACGCCGATCTCGGCGGTCTCGAAGTCGCGGATCTCGCCGACCATGATGATGTCGGGGTCCTGGCGCAGGAAGCTGCGGAGGGCGGCCGCGAAGTTGAGGCCGATCTCCTCGTGCATCTGCACCTGGTTGATGCCGAAGAAGTTGAACTCCACCGGGTCCTCGGCGGTGCTGATGTTCCAGGAGATCTCGTTGAGCTTCTGGAGCGCCGAGTAGAGGGTGGTGGTCTTCCCCGAGCCGGTGGGGCCGGTGACGAGCACCATGCCGTAGGGCCTGTCGATGGCCTCGAGGAAGTCCTTGAGCTGCTGCTCCTCGAAGCCCAGCTTGGTCATGTCGAGCTGGAGGTTGGACTTGTCGAGGAGGCGGAGCACCACCTTCTCGCCGAAGAGCGTCGGGCAGACCGAGACGCGGAAGTCCATCTCCTTGCCCTTGCCCAGCTTGAGCTTGATGCGGCCGTCCTGCGGCAGGCGCCGCTCGGAGATGTCGAGCGAGGCCATGATCTTGAGGCGCGAGATGATGGCCGCCCGGAGCTTCATGGGTGGCTTCATCACCTCGTAGAGCACGCCGTCGATGCGGAAGCGGACCCGGAAGTCCTTCTCGTAGGGCTCGACGTGGATGTCGGAGGCGCCCTTCTTGATGGCGTCGAGCAGGATCAGGTTCACCAGCTTGACGACCGGCGCCTCGCCGGCGCTGCGCTCCAGGTCGACGACGTCGCCCTCGCCGTCGCCGTCCTCGATGAGGGCGACGTCGCTGTCGTCGAAGCCCGAGATCAGGTCCTCGTAGCTGGGCCCGCGCTCCGAGTAGTACTTCTCGATGGCCTCCCGGATGGCCTGCTCCGAGGCCACCACCACCTCGACGTTGTAGCCGGTGAGGAACTTGATGTCGTCGATGGCGAAGATGTTGGAGGGGTCGCTCATGGCCACGATGAGCGAGGAGCCGGCCCGGTTCACCGGGACGATCTGGTGCTTCTCGGCGGTGGCCTTGGGGATGAGCTTGATGACCTCGTCGTCGATGTCGAAGTCGGCGAGGCTGATGGCGGGGACGCCGTACTGCTTGGAGAGGAAGTTGGTGAGGTCGCCCTCGGCGATCGACCCCTGCTTCACCAGCAGCGAGCCGATGCGGCCGCCGGTCTTGCGCTGCTCGTCCTGGGCCTTCTGCAGCTGCTGCAGGGAGATGAGGTTCTCCCGGACGAGGAGCTCACCGAGCCTTCCGGACATATCGCGCTTTCCCGCCCGCAGAGGGGGCGAAGGGGTGCCGCCCAGCCAAAAAGTTGTAGCAGGCGGCTCCCGCGAGGGTCAAGGAATCGGCCGAGGCTATCTACCCGGAATCTCAGGGGTTGATGTCGTCCTCGGGCCCGAAAGGTCGGACCCTGCCCGGCGCGCCTCGAGGGCCCGGCGCGCGGCCGCCAGCTCAGGCCCGGAGGCCCCGGCGGCCTCCGCGCGCTCCAGGGCAGCGCGGCCCTCTGCCGGATCGCCCAGGCGCGCCAGGTACGCCGCCGCGTCCAGGAGCGCGCGGGGCGAGGCGTCGGGCGCCCGGGCGACGGCGCCGTGGAGCGCCACCGCCTCCCGGTCGCGTCCCAGCCGCGCCCACAGCGAGGCGCGTGCCGCCCGGACCGCCGTCGGCTCGCCGGCGGCCTCGGGGCCGAGCCGCGCCAGCTCCGCGCCCAGGGCGGCCAGCTTGTCCCGCGCCGCGAGGGCCTCGGGGTAGTCGGGCTGGAGGCGCAGGGCCTCGGCCAGCCGGGCCGCGGCGGCCGCGAGATCGAGCCGCCGCGCCTCGATGACGGCCAGGTTGTAGCGGTGGAGCGCCAGGTCCGGCTCCAGCGCCACCAGGCCCAGCGTGGTCTCGCGCGCCTCGTCGTAGCGACCGAGCTCGGAGGCGGTGCTGGCCAGGTTGCCGAGGGCGGCGGCGTGAAGCTGCCCCACGGTCCCCTGCGCCGCGGCCCGGTAGTGCGGCAGCGCCTCGGCGTGGCGGCGGGCCCGGAAGAGCACGTTGCCGAGCTCCAGGTGCGCCAGGGGTTCGCCGCCGGAGCGGGCCAGGCCGGCGCGCCAGAGGGCCTCGGGGTCCGCCCACTCGGCCACGCGCTGGCGCAGCGCCAGCCCGAAGAGTGGCACCGAAGCCAGGGCCAGCGCGGCCAGCATCCGGCGCGCCCCGGGGCGCAGGCCCGAGGCCGCGCCCGCCGCGGCCGGGGCCAGGGCCGCGAGCGGCAGGTAGAGGAAGCGGTCGGCGGCCACCACGGTGACCGCCAGCGGGACGAGGTGGAGCACCAGGCCGAGGGCGCACAGCGAGGTGACGAGGAGCGCGGCCCGCGGCGGCGACAGCCCCCGCCGCACGGCCAGGACGGCGCCGGCCGCCAGGCCCAGGGCCGCGGCGACCCCGAGGGCGATCAGCGCCGGCTCGCGCCGCGCGAGGTTGCCGACGAGCAGCTCGGGCCGGAGCGGGTCGAGCAGCATGGTGAGGTAGGTGCCCAGCGCCTGGAGGGCGGCCGAGAGCCGCCCAGGCAGCGACAGGGGAGTCCCCGCGGGCACCGCGCGCTCCAGCGCCCCGGCGCGGAGCACCAGGTAGGCGCCCAGCGCCAGGCCTCCGGGGACGAGCCCGCGCGCCGCCGCCGACCGGCTCCGCCCCTCGCGGCGGACCGACTCGGCCTCCATCGCCACGAGGCCCGCGAGCGCCGCCACCGCCACCTCCTTGCCGCAGAGGCCGAGGAACAGCGCCACCGCGGCCAGCGCCCGCCGCCGGCCCCCGCCGGGCCCGGGGTCGTGGAGGAGCAGGGCCAGGAGCGCGAAGAGCGAGGCCCAGAGGTCGGTGCGACCCGAGATCCAGGCGGCGCTCTCCGCCAGCCGGGGCGCCAGGCCGAAGAGCGTGGCCGCCAGCGCGGCCCCGGCGGGCCCGGCGCCGGCGCGGCGGCCGAGCGCGAAGACCAGGGCCACGCAGCCGAGGTGGAGCAGCACGTTGACGACGTGGAACCAGCCGGGCGCCCCGCCCGAGATCCACCAGTCGACGGCGTAGGAGGCGCTCACCAGCGGCCGGTAGTAGCTGAACACCGCCGGTGCCGTGGCGCTCCGCGTCCAGAACGGGCCCAGCAGGATGGTGCGCAGCGGGCCGCCCTCGCGGATGGCCGGGCTGGCGTGGATGAGGGACCAGTCGTCCCAGACGAAGGGGCCCCGCGGCGCCTCGGCGTAGGCGGCGGCGGTCAGGGCCAGGGCCACCGCCAGGAGCAGGCCGGCCCGGGGGGCTCGCGTGGGAGAGACCGGCTCGATCACGTGCCGGCCCCTCTCAGCCCGGCTGCGAGAGGCGCCCGCGCGCCTGCTCGGCGTCGCGGGAGATCTGGGCTCGCAGGGCGTCGAGGGAGGAGAAGCGCCGCTCCTCGCGGAGCCGCTCCACGAAGCAGACCCGCAGCACCTCGCCGTAGAGGTCGCTGCCGTCGTGGTCGAAGAGGTGGACCTCGGCCCCCGGGGCCCCGCCCTCGTGCACGGTGGGCTTCACCCCCACGTTGCAGACGCCGCCCAGCGCCCGCGCCCCGAGGAGCGGCCGGCCCCGCTCCCGCCGCCCGCCCCGCAGCGCCCGCACGGCGTAGACGCCGTTGCCGGGGAGCATGGCGTCGGTGGCCACGTTGGCGGTGGCGAAGCCGATGGAGCGGCCGCGCCCGTCGCCGCGAACCACGGTGCCGTCGAGGTCGTGGGGCCGGCCGAGGAGCTCGGCGGCGGCGGTGACGTTCCCCTCCAGCAGGAACTCGCGGATCTTGGTGGAGCTGACGGTCAGGCCGTCGCTGGTGACCGGATCCACCACGTAGAGCCGGGCGCCGCGCCCGGCCAGGAGGGCGCGCAGCCCGTCCACCCGGGTGCGGGAGTGACCAGCGGTGAAGTCGTGCCCCACCACCACCTCGGCGGCGCCCAGGGCGCCGTGGAGGTCCCGCTCCACGAACTCGGCGGCGGTGGAGGCAGCGTAGGAGAGGTCGAAGGGCTGGACGACCGCGGCGTCGAGCCCGCAGGCGGCGAAGAGCTCCAGCTTGCGGGGCAGCGGCGTGAGGCAGGGCGGCAAGAGCCCGGGCCGCAGCACCCGCACCGGGTGGGGGTGGAAGGTCAGGGCCACGGCGCGCGCACCGCGGGCGCGGGCCTGGCGCAGCGCCAGGTCGAAGAGGGCCCGGTGGCCCAGGTGGACGCCGTCGAAGTTGCCGATGGCCACGGCGCAGCCGCGCAGCGCGCCCGCCTCGGCCGCGGAGCCGAAGACTTCCATGCCCGGAGAGAAATAGGCCGGCGCCGGGCGGCCGTCAAACCGGCGGCGGAGTCACAGCCTGAGCCGCTTCCAGATCCACCCGGGCACGTGCCGGACGACGAGCATCACCGGCAGCCAGAAGCCGGGCACGTAGATCCGGTCGCGGCCGCGGTCCACGGCGCGGACCACCGCCCGGCCCACCGTCTCCGGCGAGGCGAAGAGGGCGTTCCTGCGGAGGTGGGCGGTCATGGGGGAATCGACGAAGCCCGGCTTGACCGTGAGGATCCGCACCCCCTGCCGGAACATCCGGTTGCGCAGCCCCTCCAGGAAGAGGGAGAGCCCGCCCTTGGCGGCGCCGTAGGCGTAGTTGGACTGGCGGCCGCGGTCGCCCGCCACCGAGGAGATGGCCACCACCGTGCCGGCGCCACGCCGGGCCAGCCGCAGGGCCGCCTCCTGCGCCAGGAGCGCGGTGGCGGTGAAGTCGAGCTGCAGCACCCGGGCGGTGAGCTCGGCGCTGGCCTCGCAGGCGTCGGAGTCGGCGAGCAGCCCCTGGGCCAGGAGCACCACGTCCGGCGCCCCGAGCCGGGCCCAGGCCTGGTCGAGGAGCGCGCCCTGCCCCTCGAGCGGCGCCAGGTCGGCGGCCAGCGTCTCCACCCGCGCCGCGCCGCGCACGCGCAGGTCGGCGGCCACCGCCTCGAGCCGATCCGGGTTGCGCCCCACCAGGAGGAGCGAGGCGCCGCGCCCCGCCCAGAGGCGGGCGCAGGCCTGGGCCATGGCCGAGGTGGCGCCCAGCACCAGGACGCGTCCGGGCTCAGCCACCGGTCACCCGGCGCCACAGCGAGGAGGAGAAGGCGGGGTCGACCTGGGCGCGGAAGGCGGGCAGCGCCTCGCGGTGCTGGGCGGCGAACTGGGCCGGGCTCATGTGGGCGTCCTTGGCGGAGTAGATGCGCCCCCGGTGATCGGCGACGACGGCGTGGAGCTCGCGGAAGAGGCGGGCGGTGCGCTCTCCGCGGTCGGGGAAGTCGAGGGCCAGCGTGGTGCCCTCGCGAGGGAAGGAGAGGAGGCCGGGCGAGGGCGCGGCGCCGAAGTTCTTGAGCACCGCCAGGAAGGAGCCCTGGCCGGAGCGGGCGATGGTGGCCAGCAGCGCCCGCAGGGCCTCGGGGGCGGCCGGCGGCGGGACCTGGCACTGGAACTGGAAGAAGCCGGCGCGGCCGTAGATGCGGTTCCAGCGGGCCACGCCGTCGAGGGGGAAGAAGAAGCCGCGGGCCTCGACCGCGCGGGCGCCAGCGCCGCGGTGGGCGGCGTGGTAGAGGGCGTTGAAGGCGCCGAGGGTGAGCCGGCCGAGCGGCGAGAACGGCAGCTCGAAAGGAACCGAGAGGCGGCTGCCGGAGCGCCAGGCGAGCGGGCCGGGCCCGGCCGCGTGGTTGCCGCGGTGGAGGATGCCCCGCCCCAGCCGCGCCCCCGAGGCCAGGCAGTCGATCCAGGCGACGGTGTACTCGAAGCGCTGGTCGGACTCGGCCGAGCCGGCGAAGAACTCGGAGAGGTCGCGCAGCGGCAGGCTCTCGGCCGCCACGCGGGTGGTGGCGATGCGGCGCAGCGAGAGCCCGGCGCGCAGCACCAGCCCGGTGAGCCCCAGCCCGCCCACGGTGGCGGCGAAGAGCTCGCGGTTCCCGTCCGGCGAGCAGCGCAGCACCTCGCCGGTGGAGCGCAGGAGCTCCAGCCAGCGGACCTGGCCACCGAAGGTGCCGGCGCGGTGGTGGTTCTTGCCGTGGACGTCGTTGGCGATGGCACCGCCCACGGTGACGTGCTGGGTGCCCGGCACCACCGGCAGGAACCAGCCGCGGGGCACCACCAGCGTGAGGATCTCGGCGAGCGAGACGCCGGCCTCGCAGGTGAGGGTGCCGGCCGCCTCGTCGAGGGCCAGGAAGCGATCGAGCCCGCGGGTGAGGAGCAGGGTGCCGCCCTCGTTGAGGCAGGCGTCGCCGTAGCTGCGCCCCAGGCCGTGGGCCAGGATCGGCGCCGCCCGGCCGGCGAGGGCCGCGGGCTCGGCCCAGTGGAGCGGGACCACCGCGGCGGGGCGGAGGCGGGGGATGCGGCCCCAGGACTCGGGCGTCATCCGGGCCTCACCTGCCCAGCCAGACGACGAGCGCGCACAGCGCCGCCACCGACCAGCTGGCCGGGTCGCGCAGGGCGAAGATCACCGGGTCGTCGTCCAGCTCACCGCGGCGGGCCAGCAGCCAGACGCGGCTCACCCAGTAGAGGAAGAGCGGGCACAGCAGCCAGAGCCGTTCCGGGTGGGCGTAGAGCCGGGCGGTGTCCTGGGCCGAGACGTAGAGCGCCAGCACCAGCACCGAGAGGTAGCCGCTGGCGATGCCCATGGCGAAGACCGGCTCCCGGTCCTCGACCCGGTAGCCGCGCCCCTGCGACTGCGCCCCGGCCAGCTCCACCGCCCGCTTCAGGAAGGCCAGCGAGAGGAAGAGGAACATCGAGAAGGTGGCCAGCCACTCCGACACCGGGACCCGCGCAGCGGCGCCGCCGGCGTAGAGCCGCGCGGTGTAGAGCCCGGCGAGGACGAGCACGTCGAGCACCGGCCGCCGCTTCAGCCCCAGCGAGTAGGCGATGGTGGCCAGCCAGTAGACGCCGAGGATCAGGCCGAACGACGGCGGCAGGAGCAGCGCCAGCCCCACCGCGCCGGCGAGCAGCACCGGGACCATCCCCCGCGCCACCCCCGCCGGCAGCGCGCCCGAGGCCAGGGGCCGCATCCGCTTGCGCGGGTGGAGCCGGTCGGCGGCCAGGTCGGCGAGGTCGTTGGTGAGGTAGACGGCCGAGGCGGTGAGGCAGAAGGCGGCGAGCCCGAGGAGCGCGCCGCGGAGGCGCGTCAGGTCGCCGGCCAGGTGGGCGCCCAGCAGCGGCACCAGCACCAGCGCGTTCTTGGCCCACTGGTGCGGGCGCAGCGCGCGGAGCATGGCCCCGGCCAGGGCCGGGACCGGCGCACCGGTGGCGGAGGTGCCCTCGGGCGGAGCCGTCATCGCCGGGGATGGTACCCGAGGGGTGTCCGCGAGGCGAAGGATTGGCCGGCTGCCCGGCCGGGAGCGCTACAGGAAGCGCTTCGAGAAGCCGCGCGGCAGGAGCGCGCCCAGCGTGGTCTCGACCCGGCTGCCACCGGAGCCGCCGAGCAGCACCGGCAGGTCGGGGCCGGCGAACTCGGCCAGCACCTGCAGGCAGGCGCCGCAGGGAGGCGTGGGCGGCCGGGTGGCGCTGGCCACCGCCAGGGCGGTGAGGCGGCGCGCGCCGGCGGCGACGGCCGCGGCCACGGCGTTGCGCTCGGCGCAGACGGTGAGCCCGTAGCTGGCGTTCTCCACGTTGGGCGCGGCGAAGACCCGGCCGCCGGCCCGCACCGCCGCCCCCACCCGGAAGCCGGAGTAGGGCGCGTAGGCGCGGCGGCGCACCGAGCGGGCAGCGCCCAGGAGCCGGGCAGGCACGCCCACGGCTAGCGGCTCTCCAGGAAGCGGGCGATGGCCAGTTCGGTCTCGACCGGCAGGTCCTCGAAGCGCACGTGGGCGCCGAAGGCCGACCCGTCGCGAGTGACCCGCAGCACCTCCCCGGTGGCCCGCACCTCGTCGTTGCTCCCGGGGACGAAGAAGCGCAGCTCCACCCGGTTGCCCACCGGAGGATGACCTTCGGTGAAGTAGACCCCGCCCAGCGCCAGGTTGCCGGAGCGCTCCTCGAAGGAGCCGCCCAGCTCCAGGTCCCGGACCATGAGCCGGATGGCCACGCGGGCGCTGTCGCGCCGGTCTTCCCACCTGTCGGTGCCCTTGCCGTCGCTCATGGCCGCCTCCTCCCGCCCCGCGATGGTAGCAGGGTGGCGCGCCTACCGGGCGCGCGGGATGGCCGCGGCCAGGAGGCGGGCCACCTGCTCGCCGCGCTCGGCGCCCACCCGCTGCACCTCGTCGTGGGTCAGCGGCGTGGGCGAGAGGCCGGCCGCCCGGTTGGTGACCAGCGAGAGGGCGGCGGTGCGCAGCCCCATGTGGCGCGCGGCGATCACCTCGTGGACCGTGGACATGCCCACCAGGTCGGCGCCGAGCCGCGCCAGCATGCGGATCTCGGCCGGGGTCTCGTAGCTGGGGCCGGAGAGCCCGGCGTAGACGCCGGCGGCGAGCGGCATGCCGAGCCGGCGCGCCTCCTCCTCCAGCAGCGCGCCCAGGGCCGGATCGTAGGCCGCGTTCATGTCGGGGAAGCGGGGGCCGAGGAGGTCGGGGTTGGGGCCGGTGAGCGGGCTCTGGCCGGTGAGGTTGAGGTGGTCGGTGATGCGGACCAGGTCGCCGGGCTGGTATGCGGGGTTGACACCGCCGGCGGCGTTGGTGAGCCAGAGGCTGGAGATGCCGAGGCGGCCCAGCACGCGGACGCCGAAGGCGACCTCGTCGGGCGCGAAGCCCTCGTAGCCGTGCACCCTCCCCTGCAGCACCGCCACCGGGACCGGCCCGCCCGCGGACGGAAGCTCGCCCACCACCATGCGGCCGGCGTGGCCCGGCACCGAGGAGGTGGGGAACTCGGGGATCTCGCCGTAGGGGATGAGGGTTGCCTTCTCCAGCGACTCGGCGAAGCGGCCCAGTCCGGAGCCGAGCACGACGCCGGCCACCGGGCGCAGGTCGCTCCTTCCGTGGATCCAGGCGACGGCGTAGGCGAGGCGATCGGCGAGGCTGGCTTTCTTCATGGGCGCTCCTGCGAACCTCGACCTCGACCTCGACCTCGACCCCGACCGCGACCCCGACCGCGACCGCGACCGCGACCGCGACCAGAGGTTACCCGATCCGCTCCAGCACGAGGGGGCCGGGGGAGGCGGGATCGGGGCCGAGGCGGTAGGCGGCCGCCACCCGGGCGGCGACTGCCTCGACGGGCTCGCCTCCCTGCCGGGCGGCGTGGAGGGTGGCGAGGGGCGCTCCGCGCTCCACCGCCTCGCCCACCTTGTGCCGCAGCACGACGCCCACCGCCGGGTCGACCCGATCCTCGACGCGGACGCGGCCGGCGCCCAGGGACATGGCGGCGAGGCCGATGGCCTCGGCGTCGATGGCCTGGACCACGCCGGCGGCCGTCGCCGGGACGTCGCGCTGCACCGGCGCGCGGGGGAGGCGGGCGAGGTCGTCGACGGCGCGCGGGTCGCCTCCCTGGTCCTCGACGATGCGCCGGAAGCGCTCGAGGGCGCTGCCGTCGGCAACCGCCCGCTCGACGCGCCGCCGGGCCGCGGCGCCACCGGTCTCCACGCCGGCGAGCAGCAGCATCTCGGCGCAGAGCGCCAGCGTCACCTCCCGCAGGTCGGGCGGCCCGCCGCCGCGGAGCAGCTCGACGGCCTCGGCGGCCTCGAGCGCGTTGCCCACCGCCAGCCCCAGGGGCTGCTCCATGTCGGTGAGGAGCACCGTGACCCGCTTGCCCATGGCCCGCCCGATGCCCGCCAGGGTCCGGGCCAGGAGCCCGGCCTCCTCGCGCCGCTTCATGAAGGCGCCGCGCCCCACCTTCACGTCCAGCACCAGGCCGTCGATCCCCTCGGCCAGCTTCTTCGACATGATCGAGCCGGCGATGAGGGGGATGGACTCGACGGTGGCGGTGACGTCGCGCAGCGCGTAGAGCTTCTTGTCGGCCGGGGCGATCTCGGCCGTCTGCCCGATGAGGCAGGCGCCGTTGCGGCGGAGCAGCTCGCGGAAGCGCGACACCGGCAGGTCGACGCGGAAGCCGGGGATGGCCTCGAGCTTGTCGAGGGTGCCGCCGGTGTGGCCCAGCCCGCGGCCGCTCACCATGGGCACCACCACCCCGCAGGCGGCGGCGATGGGGGCGAGCGCCAGGGAGACCTTGTCGCCCACGCCGCCGGTCGAGTGCTTGTCGACCTTGACCCCGGGCACGTCGGAGAGGTCGAGCACCTGGCCGGAGCGCAGCATCGCCTCGGTCAGCGCCGCCGTCTCCTCCCCGTCCATGCCGCGGAAGAAGACCGCCATGCAGAAGGCGGCCAGCTGGTAGTCGGGGATGGCGCCGCCGGCGTAGCCGTCCACCAGGAAGCGGATCTCCTCGGGCCGGAGCCGGCCGCCGTCCCGCTTCGCCCGGATGATCTCGGATGCCCGCATGCACCCACTCTACACGGGCGCCCGCTCGCCCAGGGCGACCAGGGCGTACTCGGCGGCGCGGGCGAACGGGGCGCCGTCCTCGGGCAGGTCGGGGTAGTGGCCCACGAAGGGATGGCTGCGTCCCGCCGGCTGGCGCCGGTGGGCGTCCACCGCGTTGCGGTAGCAGAGCCGGGCGCGCAGCGGGTCGGCCTGGGCCTCGCGGCAGCGGCCCAGGTAGTAGTGGGCCATGGCCAGCTCGGGGTCGAGGAAGAGGGCCCGCGAGAGCTCCTCGGCGGCCCGGTCGGGCTCGCCGCGGCCGAAGAGGTGGACGCCGTGGAGCAGGTGGGCCTCGGCGCTGAGCGGCTCCTGCCGCAGCGCCGCCTGGTAGCCGGCGCCGGCCGCGTCCGGCTCCTGCAGGACGCCGAGGAGGTTGGCGAGCGTGAGCCGCACCGCCAGCTCCTCGCCTCCCTGGGCCAGGTGGGCCTCGAGGCGGGCGCGGGCCTCGGCGAAGCGGCCGGCGGCGCAGAGCTGCACGGCGGCGTCGAGGATCTCCTGGGCCGAGAAGGCGGGGCGCGGGCGCGCCGGCGGAGCCGCGGGGGGCGCGGGCGGCGGCGCGGCGTGGCGAACCGCCTGCGGGGCGTAGCGGGGCACCTGTCCCAGCGCCCGCGGGGTGCGGGGCTCGCGCGGCGGCGGCGCCGCCGGCGGGACGCCCTCGGGCCGGCGGTAGAGGAAGGCCCCGCCCACCTCGCAGAGCTCGAAGCCCTCGAACATGCGGAAGAGCGACTCGGAGTAGCCGAGGAAGAGCCAGCCGCCGGGCGCCAGGCTGGCCAGGAAGCGGCCCAGCACCGCCTGGGCGGTGGGGGTGTCGAAGTAGATGATGACGTTGCGGCAGAAGATCAGGTCCCAGCTCCCGGAGAGCGGCCGCGGAGAGGGCTGGCTCACCAGGTTGTGGACCCGCACGCCCGAGAGCAGGCTGCGCAGCCGCGACCCCACCACCAGCCCCTCGGCGGCGGCCTCGAAGTACCGCTCCCGCAGCGGCGCGGGGACGTCGCGGGTGCGCTTCTCGGGGAAGCGGCCGGCCATGGCGAAGGCGGCGGCCTCGGGGTTCACGTCGGTGGCCAGCAACTCCAGGTCGCCGGCCTCGGCGCCCGCCTCGGCGGCCACCATGGCGATGGTGTAGGGCTCCTCGCCGGTGGCGCAGCCCGCCGACCAGATGGAGAGCGGCCGCCCCTCGGCGCGGCGGGCCGCCAGCAGCCCGGGCAGGAGCTCCGCCAGCGCCTGGAACTGGCGCTGGTCGCGGAAGAAGTGGGTCTTGCCCACGGTGACGAGCGGGAGCAGCCTGCGCAGCTCCTCGTCGCCCTCCGCGGAGCGCAGGTGCGCCAGGTAGCCGGCCAGCGACACCGGCGGCGGCCGCGGGTCCTCGAAGCGGGCCATCACCGCCAGGCGCAGCGCCCCCTGCCCTTCGGGTCGCACCTGCAGCCCCACCCGCTCCTGGAGCAGGGCCGCGAGGCCGGCCAGCAGGTCGTCGGAGGGCATCGTCACCGCACCGCCTCGACCACCGCCCGGGCGATCTCGTCGAGCGGCAGCACCCGGTCCACCGCCCCGGCCTCGATGGCGGCCCGGGCCATGCCGAAGACGGCGCTCGATGCCTCGTCCTGCGCGAAGGTGACGGCCCCGCCCCGCTTCAGCGCCGAGAGCCCGTCGGCACCGTCGCGCCCCATGCCGGTGAGCAGCACGCCGCAGCAGCGCGGTCCGTAGACCTGGGCGGCCGACCGGAAGAGCACGTTCACCGCGGGCCGGAAGGTGTCCACCGGCGGGTCGTCCGTGAGCCGCACGTAGCCGTCGGCCACCACCAGGTGGCGGCCGCTGGGCGCCAGCAGCACCCGGCCCGGCTTGAGCACGTCGCGGTCCGCCGCGGCGCGCACCTCCAGCGGCGACTCCTGGTCGAGCCAGGTGGCCAGCCCCTCGGCGAAGCCGTCGGCGATGTGCTGCACCACCGCCACCGGCACCGGCAGCTCGGCGGGCAGGCCGCGCAGGATCTGGGCGAGGGCCCGCGGCCCGCCCAGCGAGGCGCCGATGACCACCAGCTCGCGCTTGCCCAGGCCCGGCCGGGCGGCGGCCCGCGGCGGCTGCCGGAGGCCGCGGAGGTGGCGGATCACCTTGACGCCGGAGAGGAGCCGCAGCCGGCTGCGCAGGAGCTGGCCGTAGGCGGCCAGGTCCTCCTGCGGCCCGGGCTTGCCCATGACGTCGAGCGCCCCCAGCGACAGGGCCTTGAAGGTGGCGCTCTCGCTGGGGTTGCTGGCCAGCACCAGGATGGGCCGCGGGGTCTCGGCCATGATGCGGGCGATGCCGGAGTAGCCCTCGGCGTCGGGCAGGTGCAGGTCGATGGTGACCACGTCGGGCCAGTGGGTCCGGGCCGCCGTGGCTGCGGCGTCCCCCTCGGAGGCGACGGCCACCACCTCGAAGGCGGGATCCTCCCGCAGCAGCCGGCAGAGCAGGTCGCGGAACTCGGCCGAGTCGTCGGCCACCAGCACGCGCACCGGGCCGCTCACCTCCCGCCCCCGCAGAGCCGCTCCAGCGTGGCCCCCAGCGCCTCGGCGCTGAGCTCGCCCTTCACCAGGTAGGCGTCGGCGCCGGCGTCGAGCCCACGGCGCCGCTCCTCCGGGGCCGAGAGCGAGGAGAGGATCACCACCGGCAGGCGGGCGTGGCGGGCGCTGCCGCGGACGCGGCGCGCCAGGTCGATGCCGTCGAGCACCGGCATCTGCACGTCGGTGAGCAGCGCCTGGAAGGCGCCGGCCGCGAGGCGGCGCCAGGCGTCCTCGCCGTCCACCGCCTCCTCCACCTCGTGCCCCAGGCCGCGGAGCAGCGCGGCCTGGGTGTCGCGGGCGATGGCACTGTCGTCCACCAGCAGCACCCGCAGCCGGCGCCGCGCCGGGGGCGCCGGCACCGGGCCGGTCTGCCGCCGGGCCGCGGCCACCAGACCCGGGGTGGAGAGGAGCAGCGCCGCCCTCCCGTCGGGCAGCACCGCGGCGCCGGTGAGGTAGGGCGCGCCCGCCAGGAACGCGCCCGGGCTCTTCACCGCCACCTCCCGCTCGCCGGCGAGCCCGTCGACGACGATGGCGGCCCGGTCCTGGCCGTGGCGCAGGAACGCGGCCGCAGGGCGGCGAGCCCGCGGCGCCGGCCCCAGCGAGAGCAGCGGCCCCAGTGCCGCCACCGGCACCAGCCGCTCGCCCTGCCGGAGCGCGCGGAGGCCGGCCACCTCGGTCAGGTCCACCGGGTCGATGCGCCCCACGCCCTCCACGTCGGCGGCGGGGATGGCGTAGACGTCCTCCTCCACCCGCACCAGCAGCACCTCGAGGAGGGCCAGCGACTGGGGCATGCGCAGCACGAAGCGCGTGCCGCCCCCCGGGGCGGGCTCCACCACCGCCGACCCGCCCACCTCGGTCACCCGGCGGCGCACCACCTCCAGTCCCACGCCGCGCCCCGAGACCTCTCCCGGCTCGGCCCGGGTGGTGAAGCCGGGCAGGAAGAGCAGGTCGTGGAGCGCCGGTCCGTCGAGGGCGCGGAGCCGCTCCTCCTGGGCCAGGCCCAGCCGCTGCGCCGCTGCTCGGATGGCCTCGGCATCGAGCCCGCGCCCGTCGTCCTCCACCGTGAGCTCGAGCTGCTCCCCGTCGAGCCGGGCGGTGATGGCGATGCGCCCGGCGGGCGGCTTGCCGGCGCGGATCCGCTCCGCCGGCGGCTCCAGGCCGTGGTCCACGGCGTTGCGCAGCAGGTGGACGAGGGGGTCGCCCAGCGCCAGCAGGATGGCGCGGTCCACGCCCAGGTCGGCTCCCTCGATGGCGCAGGCCACCTCCTTGCCCTGCTCCTGCGCCAGGTCGCGGGCGGCGCGCGGCAGGCCGGCCAGCAGCGTGGAGAGGGGCACGAGCCGCGCCTGGCTCACCCGGTCGGCGAGGAGCGCGAACTGGCCCTCCACCGCCCCGACCGCGTCGGCGTGGCGGCGCAGGAAGCGGAAGGCGTCGGTGCGCAGCAGGTGGACGTCGCGGGCCATGCGGTCGGCGCGCTGCCCGTCGCCGCGGTGGCGGAGCTCGTCGGCGGCGGCCAGGGCCAGGTCGCCGAGCCGGCTCCAGCGGGAGAGCAGCTCCTGCAGCTCGCGGGTGCGCCCCCGGGCCCTGGCACCGTCCACCAGCAGGTCCCCGGCCAGGGCGGCGATCTCGTCCAGCTCCTCCACGCCCACCCGCACGGTGGTCGCGGCCCGCGGCGGGGGAGGCTCCCCGCCGGGCGGCCGGGCCTCGCGGGGCGGGAGGTGGGCGGCGGGGCCGGCCAGGGCGCGGAGCCCCTCGGCGAGGAGCGCCGTGGCGTCGCCGCCGGCCGGCGGGCCGTCCACCAGCCCCGGCACGGCGTCGCAGGCCCGCAGCAGCGCGTCCACCAGCGGGCGCGCCGCGGCCCCCTCGGGCAGCGCCTTCACCAGATCCTCGGCGGCGTGGAGCACCTGGGAGAGGCCGGTGAAGCCCAGGAGCCG
The DNA here is from genome assembly GCA_016214955.1 of Deltaproteobacteria bacterium. GTDB lineage: Bacteria > Myxococcota > Myxococcia > Myxococcales > Anaeromyxobacteraceae > JACRMN01. The sequence continues at coordinate 589,243 of JACRMN010000012.1, read as the reverse complement.
CGCCTCGCCCTTGAGCGTGTGCAGCTCGCGGAAGAGCTCGTCGCGCACCGCCGTCCCGCCGCCCTGCTCCCAGCGCAGGAGCCCGGCGGCGATCTGCTCCACCCGCTCCGCGGCGCTCTCGCGGAACTTGGGCAGCAGCCTCTCGCGGGTGCGCTGGTCCATCGACCCGGCCCGCTACTCGACGCGGAAGCGCTTCACCAGCTCGGCCAGCCGCGCAGCCAGCCGGGAGAGCTCGGCCGCCGCGCCGGTGGCCTGGCGCGAGCCGGCCTGGGCCTGGCGGGTGACCGACTCCACCTCGCCCATCGACATCACCACCTGCTCGGTGGCGCTGCGCTGCTGCTGGGTGGCCAGGTGGATGACCCGCGAGGCGCTCACCGTCTCCTCGGCGCCGTGGAGGATGGAGGAGACGCTGGCCATGGCCGCCCCGCCCAGCTTCTCGCCCTCCCCGGCCATGCGCTGGTTGCCGTCGGAGGCCTCCTTGGCCGCCTGGGTGGCCTCGCGGATCTCGGTGATGAGGTTCTTGATCTCGCGGGTGCTCTCCAGGACGTTCTCGGCCAGCCGCCGCATCTCGGCGGCCACGATGGAGAAGCCGCGCCCGGCGTCGCCGGCCTTGGCCCCCTCCAGCGCCGCGTTGAGCGCCAGCAGGTCGGAGCGGTCGGCGATCTCGTCGATCACCTCCACCACCGTGCCGATGCGCTCCACCCGGCGGGAGAGCTTGGCGATGGCCTGGTCCACCTCGCCGGCGTTGTGGCGCACCTTCTCCATGGCCTCGAGGAAGGCCTTGATGGCCCCCTCGCCCTGGCGGGTGGCGGTGAGGGTCTGCTCGGCGATGGCGGCCACCGTCTGGGCGTTGTCGGCGATCTGCTGCGACGCCCCCTTGAGCTCCTCCATGGTGGCGGTGGTCTCGTGGACGGCGCTGGCCTGCTGGCTGGTCGAGGACTCGTTCTGGGTCGCGGCCGAGAGCACCTCGGCGGCGCTGGTGGAGAGGTGGAGCGCGGCGTCGCGGGTCTCGAGCACGAAGCGCTTCAGCGTCTCCATCACCTGGCCCAGGCCGGCGATGAGCGGGGCCAGGGCAGCGTCGGAGACCCCGAGCCGCAGCCCGCCGGAGAGGTCTCCCTTCACCATCATCTTCACCAGCGAGTCGATGGCCTCGTCCACGCCCTGGCTCACCGCCGCGATGCGCAGCCCTGCCTCGTTGGCGTCGCCCTGGACCCGCTCCACCGCCTGGTTGAGCGCGGCGGCGATGGGGCGCAGCGAGGACGGGAGGCGCTCCGGCTCGAGCCGCGGCACCTCCCCGCGCCCCTCGGCGAGGGCCCGGAGCACCTCGAGGATGGGGCCGGTGCCGCCGGCCCCCCGTCCGCCGCCCCGCGGGGCGGCCTTCCTGCGCTTCGCTCGCTCAGCCATCGCGCCTCCTCCCGGCCGGGGGCGGAGCCGCCGGCCGGTGCACCAGGGTGGAAAGGTCGACGAGCGGGGTGGGCGCCCCCTGCCACAGCACCAGCCCGGTCACACCCGGCGCCACCAGCCCCTCGCAGAGCGGCGGCAGGGGCCGGAGGTCGTCGGCCGGGATCCGCTGGATCCCCAGCACCGCGTCCACGGCGAAGGGCGCCAGGGCACCGCGGCCGTCGTCCACCATCAGCCGCCGGGCCGGCGCGTACGGCGAGCCCAGCGGGCCTGGCGCCTCGCCGGCGGCGCCGGCCCCGTCGATGCGGGCCACCGCGGCGACCGGCGTGGCGTAGAGCCGCGGCCCGACCTGGAAGAGCAGCACCGCCGCGCCGGCGCTCACGGCGCGAAGCTCCGCTGCCGCGCGTCCTGCACCAGCGCCGGCAGGTCGAGGATCGCGACCGGCTCGGCGCCGGCGCGCCCCACCCCCCGCAGCCAGCGCGCCGCCGGCCCACCCTGGGCCGGCGCCGGCTCCTGCGCCGCGGCCGGCACCTGGACGAGCCCGAGCACGGCGTCGGCCAGGAGCGCCAGCCGCCAGGCGCCGATGCGGAGCACGGCCGCCCGGGCCCCGAGGCCCATGGGCGCGGCCGGCAGCCCCAGTACCCGGCAGAGGTCGAGGACCGCCAGCACCTCTCCACGGTGGGTGAACACGCCCGGGAGCGCCGCGGGCGCGCCCGGCAGGCGGGTGAGCGGGCCGAGCCGCACCACCTCGGAAACCAGGGCGGCGTCGAAGCCGTAGCGTCCCGCCCCGGCGCGGACGCAGAAGAGCCAGCCCTCGCCCGGCGCGGGGTCGGGCGCCGCGCTCTGGGCTTCGCGGGGCTCGGGCATCGGTGCATCTTCGGCCCCCCCGCCTGGCCGGGCAAGATCGGTGGTAGGCTGGACATCCGGGGGTACGAGGCGCAGCGGCGTGAAGATCCTGGTCTGCACCGACAGCGCGGTCGTCACCGAGCTCCTCCGGCTCGCCCTGGAGCCTTCCGGCCACCGCCTGGAGGGCCACGCCGATCCGGCAGCGCTGGCCGCCGGGGTGCGCGACGCCGGTGCGCTGCTCGCCGAGCCCGACAGGGCGCGCCAGGTCATCGCCGTGCTGCGCGACCGCGGATTCGCCGGGCGCGCGCTGGTCATGGGCGATCAGCCCGTCGAGCTGCTCCAGGCGGCGGCCGCGGAGGCCGGGGCCGACGGGGTGCTGGCGCTGGGCCCCGCCGACGACCTGCCGCGCCGCTTCGCGCTGGCGGTGGGCGGCCGGCGGCGGGTGCTGGTGGTGGACGACAGCGAGATCACCGCCCGGCTGCTCGCCGAGGAGCTGCGGAGCGCCGGCTTCGACGTGCTCACCGCCAGCGACGCCGAGAGCGCCACCTCGCTCATCCTGAAGCGCGCCACCCGGCCGGACCTGGTGCTGCTCGACATCCACATGCCCAAGGTGAGCGGCGCCCAGTTCTGCCGCTTCATCAAGAAGAACGACATGTTCCGGTCCATCAAGGTGATCTTCTGCTCCGGCGACAGCCGCGAGAAGGTGGCGCAGCTCGCCGAGGAGTGCGGCGCCGACGGCTACGTGCTCAAGGATCAGTTCCTGGGCAAGTGGATCGTCGAGAACACCTGAGCGGCCGGGCGCGATCCGGAGACGGCAAGGTGCCGAGGCGGGCGGCGGCGCGGCCGGCGACCCGGCTCCTCGCCTAGCTCCCGGGGCTCGGCGCGCCACAGGCGAGGTTGGCGGCCTGGTCGGGGCCGCCGGGATCGAGCCTCACCAGGGCCGCCGCGGCGCAGCGCGGCGCCGCCGCATCCCAGCCCAGGCCGGAGAGCGGCGCACCGCCCGGCGACTCGAGCCGCAGCGACACGGGCCGGTCGTCGGCCAGCCCGCCGAGGAAGGCGCTCGCCCCGCAGCGGTAGTGCGGCGTGCCGGCCGGCACGGCGTGGCGGCCGTCCCAGGCGCCGCCCACCAGCAGGCCGCGCCCGCCGGCGGCCACGGCCGCGCCGGCCATGGGCTCGAGGGTGCAGCGCACCTCCGCGCCGCTGGCGGTGCGCTTCGCCAGCCGGAAGCCGGCCAGGTCGGCGGGCGCGCTGCCCAGGTTCTCGACCTCGGCGTATTCGCCCCCGGCCGCCGGGGCGGCGGCCTGGGCCAGCGCCTCGACGAGGGCGAGAGCGGGGAGCGCCCCGGCGGGCAGGTCGCCGGTCTCGAAGGGGTGGACCACGGCCCGCTGCCGGCCGGCGGGATCGAGCACGGGCCGCCCCTCGGCGTCGCGGATCCCCTTTCCCAGCACCAGCGCCCAGGAGGCCATGGGCCAGAGCGGCCGCTCGGGCCGGAGCACCAGGCGCAGCCCGCCGTCGGTGAGCTCGATGGCGGCCGGCACCACCTGCGCGCCGGCGGGGATGCCGGCCTCGGCGCTGGCGGCGGCGGCCACCGCCGGGGCGTCGGTCGACCGGCACAGGGCCGCGCGGCGGCCGTCGGCGAGCCCGTCGGGCGACACCGGCGCGGTGAAGCGGACCTCGACGACCACCTCGCCGGGCGCGACGGTGCCCGCCGGGGCGATGCGCTCGACGCGGGTGAGCGGCTCGGGCAGCGCCTGGCAGGCCGCTGCCAGCGCGACGATCAGGAGGCGCCTCACGGCCGCACCGCCACGCCGGCCCGCTCGCGGGTGAAGAGGCCGCCGGTGAGGAAGTCGAGCTCGGCGGTGGCCTCGTCGAGCGCCAGCTCGGCCGCGAGGCGCGCCGCGGGGTCGTCGGGCGGCGCCAGCCAGAGGGTGGCCAGGAGCGAGCGCCGCCGGAAGTAGAGCCGCGTGACCCGCTCGGCCGCCTCGGCACGCAGCCTGGCCGCGCGCGCTGCCGCCTCCGCGGTGCGGACCTCGGCGTCGGAGAAGGCGACTTCGGCGAGGTTCCAGGTGAGCTGCACCCGCACCTCGTTGCCCGGCGCCAGCCGCACGTAGTCCACCTCGGCGGTGGAGGTGAGGCCGAGCGTGTGCTGGGCCCGCTCGTCGTGGCGGAAGGAGGTGGTGAGGCGCGGGAGCCAGGAGGACCAGCGGGCGCGCGAGGTCCAGGAGGCGGCCTCGGACGGCGTGGGCGCGGCGCGCAGGGCCGCCGCGCGCTGCACCTCCTCGACGGGGGGATCGGTGGCGGCGAGGCGGGCCAGGAGGCGGGGGACGTCGGCGGCGGCGACGGAGGGAGGAGCGGCGAGGAGGGCGGAGAGGAGGAGGAGCATGCGCGCCGCGAGGCTGCAGGCGGCGGGCCGCGCCGGGGCGAGGGGGGACGGGGTGTTGGGCGATGGGGAGGGGTCGCGGAAGGGACGGGGGGACGCGAGGGCTACCGTCGGAGGATGCTCGCCATGTCCCTCCCCCTGGCGAGCTCGTCGATGAGCTTGTCGAGGTAGCGGATCTTCCGCATCAGCGGGTCGGCGACCTCCTCCACGCGCACGCCGCACACCACGCCCTTGATGAGGCCCGCGTTCGGATTCATCCGGGGCGCCTTGGCGAAGAACGCCTCGAGGTCGACCTTGGCCTCGATGGCGCGCCGGAGCTGCGCCCCGCCGTAGCCCGTGAGCCAGGTGATGATCTCGTCGACCTCTGCCTGCGTCCGGCCCTTCTTCCGTGCCTTCTGCACGTAGAGCGGGTACACGCTCCCGAACGACATCGTGAAGATCCGCGGCTTCTTCTCCATGCTGGTCGATCCGATAGCACACACCACGTCGACCCGCAGTGCCGCGCCTCGATGCGATCCATTCGGGGCACCGTCTGGAACGGCGCGGGATGGGCGGCGGATCGGGCTGCTCCCCGGCGGGCACAAGGCGGCGTTCCTCCCTGCGGGGGTCGAGGCCATCACCGCCTGGATCGCCGGCCTCGGCCCGGAGCAGCCGCCGGCAGGCCCGCGGGAAGCGCCGGCGGCCTCGCTCAGGGGCGCGGGCGGGCGGCGTCCAGCGCGCGGCGCACCTGGCGCGCCAGCTCGCTCGCCGTGAACGGCTTCTGGAGGAAGGGCGCGCCGGCGGGCAAGCCCCCGCGCTGCTCCAGCGTTCGAGCCGGGTGGCCGGACATGTAGACCACCGCCAGGCCGGGGTGGCGCTTCGCCATGCGCTGCGCCAGGCTCACGCCGTCGATGCCGGGCATGACCATGTCGGTGAGCAGCAGGTGCATCGGCTCGCCCAGCGCCTCGCTCAGCCGCAGCGCCTCGGGAGCCTCCTCGGCCGAGAGCACCCGGTATCCCAGTGACGCGAGGACTCGCTCGGCGAGCCGGCGCACCCCGGGATCGTCCTCGACCACCAGGATGGTCTCGCTGCCGCCGGGCATGGCCGCAGCGCTCCCTGTCTCGAGGGCGCTGGTCTCGCCGGTGATCCGCGGCAGGAAGACCCGGAAGGTCGTCCCCACCCCCACCCGGCTCTCGACCTCGATGTGCCCGCCGCTCTGCTTGACGATGCCGTACACCGTCGCCAGCCCGAGCCCGGTGCCCCGGCCCGCGGCCTTGGTGGTGAAGAAGGGCTCGAACATCCGATCCATGGTGCCCTGGTCCATGCCGCTGCCGGTGTCGGCGACGGTCAGCACCACCGAGGGCCCGGTCAGGCGCTCGGAGACGCCGGGGGCCGGCCCGCCGACGTGCGGCTCGGCGTTGGCCGTCTCGATGGTGAGCCGCCCGCCGGCCGCCATGGCATCGCGGGCGTTCAGCGCCAGGTTCATCAGGACTTGCTCCATCTGGGTGGCGTCGGCACGCACGTAGCCGAGGTCCGGCGCCAGCCGCGTCTCGAGCCGCACGTCCTCGCCGAGCGCCCGCCGCAGCAGCTTGCCGAGATCCGTCACGACCTGGTTGAGGGAGAGGAGGACGGGGTTCAGGGTCTGCCGGCGGCCGACGGCGAGGAGCTGGCGCGTAAGGGCTGCCGCGCGCCCTCCGGCCTCGAGGATGTCCTCGAGGTCGGCGCGCTGCGGCGCGTCGGCCGGGAGGCTGCTGGCGGCCAGCTCCGCGGAGCCGTTGATGACCGCCAGCAGGTTGTTGAAGTCGTGGGCCACGCCACTGGCCAGCTGCCCCAGGGCGTCGAGTCGCTGCGAGCGGCGGAGCTTCTCCTCCACCGCCTTGCGCTCGCTGGCGTCGCGCACGATCCCCACCGTGGCCCGCTGGCCCTGCAGCATCATCGGCGAGAGCGAGATCTCCACGGGGAACTCGGAGCCGTCCTTGCGCAGCGCCTCGGTCTCCTGGAGGCGGCCCATCACCGGCGCCTCGCCGGCGTCGGCGAAGCGGCGCAGCCCCGCCGCCGCCCGGCCGCGGTAGCGCTCCGGTGCCAGCAGGTCGTGCAGCGGCCGGCCCAGGACCTCGTCGGCCCGGTAGCCGAAGATGGCGGTGGCCGCCGGGTTCCAGGCGGCGATCCGGCCCTCCCCGTCGCAGACGATGATGGCGTCGAGCGCCGCCTGGTTCATGGCCCGCAGCACCTCGGCGCTCTCGGCCAGGCCGTCCCGGGCGGCGTCGCGCTCCGCCAGGAGGCGGGCCTCGTGGGCCTCGTGGTCGCGGCACAGCCCGATGGCCCGGGCCAGGTTGGCCATCACCGGCTGGAACACCGGCGCCAGCAGCGGGTCCAGGCCCGGCCCCCGGGTGGTGAGCAGCAGGATCACGCCCTCCCCCTCCACCGGCAGGCGCAGGAAGCTGGTGTAGCGGCAGCGGGGTCCGGAGAGCGACTCCAGGAGGGCTGGCGCCTCCCGCAGCGCCGCCTCGCCGGTGAAGAGCTCCACCGGGAGACGCAGCCGCGAGCCCACGCGGCCCCCGAGCTGGTAGTCGCCGATGGCCACCTCCAGCCGGGCCTCGGCCTCCTGGCCATCCGGCGGACCGGGCGCGAGCAGGACCAGTCCCACGGGGAAGGCGGTGTGGTGCAGGAGCCGCTGGACGGTGCGGACCAGGAGGGGCCTGACCTCGACCTCGGCCCCGATCACCATGGCCATGTCGTAGAGGACCGCCAGGACCCGGTCGCGGTTCATCGCGCCTTCCAGACGCTGGCGAGGAGCGTGGCGTTGTGGAAGAGCGGGTAGCTCGACTCGGCGGTCCCGCCGATCTCGCCGAGCGAGAGCGCCCCGGCGATCGCGCCCGCGGCGGTGAGGCGGCGCAGCGCCTCGGTCTCCCGCACCGCCTCCGCCTCGCCGAAGGTGAGCCGCCGGCCGGCGCAGTAGAAGAAGAGGAGCTCCTTCCCTTCCACGGAGCCGCCCGGCTCGGCGAGCCCGCCGGCCAGCCGCTCCACGGTTTCGGCCGAGCCGTGCGTGGGCGCTGCCAGGAGCGCCAGCACCGAGTTGGCCGGCACCTCCCCGGCGCAGCGCAGGGCTCCGCCCGCCTCCAGCTCCACCGGGATGCGGATCAGCATGGAGTTGTTGGCGAGCAGGATCCCGAAGGGGAAGTGGACGGCGAAGCGGTAGAAGGTCTCGGGCGTGACGTCGACCCCGTGGAGCAGCCGGCTCATCGTGCGGTAGACCTCGAAGGCCGGCCGCCAGTCGATCTGGATGATGCGGTTGCCCACCGTGGTGGTGGCGGTGATGAGGCGGGACGGCGTGGGGTAGCCGTGGTCGAGGACCGCCCGCCGGTCGCCGGGGAGGAGCACCGCCAGCACCCCGCCCTGGACGGCGCGGGTGCCGTCGAAGAGGCAGGGGATGGGCTGGAAGGTCTCGCTGCCGGCGCTCGCGCCCATGTAGTGGACGCGGTTCCCGAGGCGCAGGTACAGCTCGTCGAGCAGCGAGCCCACCCTCGGAAAGGTGGCGTCGGGGATGAGCAGCAGGGTGAGGTCGGTGGAGCCGGAGAGGCCGGGCTCCAGGCGGTCCACCAGGCTCCCGGCGATGGCCCGGAGATCCCGCTCCTCGCGGGGCAGGTCGGCGAGCAGCGCCGTGGGCGGTGCCTCGTCGAGCCGCAGGAGCCAGGCCCCGCTCGTGGCGAAGCCGCCGCGCGCCAGCAGGGCGGGGAAGACGGCGCCCGCCAGGGGCACCGCCTCGCGCCGGCAGGCGGCCTGCAGCCGCTCGATGCCGCCGCGCTCCCCCTCGGGGAGCAGCGCCAGGACTGCCATGCGCGGGTGCTCGGTGCGCCAGCGCCGCAGGAGGGCCGCCAGCTGTTCCTCGTGAAGGATCTCCGCGAAGTGCGCGGCGGCGCCCGGCATGCTCCCTCCCCTCCAGGGCCGCCTGCCCGCGATCGGGCCCTGCGCCCAGCGTCCCCCCGCGGGGCGGCCAAGCCGATGCGTCCGAAGGCCGCACATGCGGAACCTGCGGGAGGCGCCGCAGGCTGCCGACGGCGCCCTACGTCAACCGCGTCGACGGCTGCGCCGGCAGCTCCCTGCGCCTCGCGAGCGCAAACCAGGCGAGGGGAGCGTGGGGCGCGGCCCGCGCATCCTGGAAGGAGACGCGCCTCAGCTCCACCAGCTCCAGCACCGGCTCGACGGCGTCGGTCACGTCGCGGGCCGAGCGCCGCGGCGGCCCCGAGTCGCGCTCCGGGCCGTCGGTGCTGCCGATGAGGCTCAGCCAGTGGCCACCCGGCGCCAGCAGGGAGGCGACGCGCTCCGCGAAGCGCCTCCTGTCGGCCGGCTCGTCGAAGACGTGGAAGCAGCCCCTGTCGAACACCAGGTCGAACGGCCCGCCGGGCGGCTCCTCGGCCAGGAAGTCGAGCCGCGCGAAGGTGCAGGTCGCGCCGGAGGGCGCCTTGGCCCGGGCCTTCTCCACGGCGAGCTGTGAGAGGTCCACCGCCGTCACCTGGTAGCCGCGCCCGGCGAGCCAGAGGGCGTTGGTGCCGGTGCCGCAGCCCACCTCGAGCACCCTGCCCTTCCCCGTGCCCCGCGCCTCCACGAAGCCGGTGAGGTGCTTGTCGGGCGCGCCCACGTCCCAGGGCGTGTCGCCAACCCTGTAGCGGTCTTCCCAGCTGTCAGGCGTCATGGCTGCCTCGGCTCCGGCGCGGGTCTCCCCTCTTCCTAATCCTCGGGCGCGCGACGGCGCGGCCCGCCCGGGCAAGGCCCCGGCGGGACCGCGGGCGGCCGCTCCCCCGCCACCTCCTCCACGTGGCGCCCGCGCAGCGCCCGGTCCAGGTGGCGAGCCACCCGCCGCTCGGCGAAGGGTTCGGCCGCGCCCTCGAGCGACGAGAGCCAGGCCTGGAGCGCGCCGGCATCGTCGCCGGCCATGGCCTCGGCGAGGCCGCGCACCCGCAGGTCCAGCTCCTCGCGCTCCTCGCGGGCAAGCAGGTCACCGTCCTCGGCGAGCGCCGCCGCCAGCGCTGCCAGGCTCCTGTCGGCCTGCACCCGCAGCTCCGCCAGGAAGCGGGCCCGGAGGTCCTCGCCCTCGCGCTCCAGCGCCTCGGCGAGGAGCCGCCCCACCTCCTCCTCGGAGAGGCCGGTGGTGGGCCTCACCTGGATCTCCTGGGCGAGACCGGTGAGCGCCTCGCGGGCCGAGACCGAGAGGATGCCGTCGGCGTCCACCGCGAAGGTGATTCGCACCCGGGCCGCGCCCGCCGGCAGCGGGGGGATGCCGCGGAGCGTGAAGCGGGCCAGGCTGCGGCAGTCGCGGGCCAGCTCCCGCTCGCCCTGGACCACGTGGACCACGAGGCCGGTCTGACCGTCGGCGTGGGTGGTGAGCTCGGCGGAGGCGCTGGCCGGGATGGTGGCGTTGCGGGGGACGAGCCGCTCCACCACGCCGCCCATCATCTCCACGCCCAGCGAGAGCGGGATGACGTCGAGGAGCAGGAGATCGGGCCGCCCGCCGCGGGAGAGCGCGTCGGCCTGCAGCGCCGCCCCCTGGGCCACCGCGGTGTCGGGGTCGGCGTCGGTGAGCGGCTCCTGGCCGAAGAGCTCGCGCACCAGGCGGCGCACCAGCGGCGTGCGGGTGGCGCCGCCCACCAGCACCACGCCGTCGAGGGCCCCGGGGGCCAGGCCGGCGTCGCGGAGCGCCTGCCGGCAGGGCGGCCCGGTGCGCTCCACCACCGGGGCGAGGAGGCGCTCCAGCTCCCCGCGCGAGAGCCGGCGCGCGAGCCGGCCGCCGCCGGGCAGCACGAGGTCGAGGGCCACCTCCGGCTCGGCGGAGAGCCGCTCCCGCGCCTGGCGGGCGGCGAGGAGGAGCGCGCGCCAGCCGGCCGGCGCCGGCGGCGGCAGCCCGGCGTCGCCGAGCAGGGCCTCGGCGAGGGCGCGGTCCAGGTCGTCGCCGCCGAGCCGCGTGTCGCCGGCGGTGGAGAGCACCTCGAACAGGCCCTCCTCGAGGCGGAGCACCGAGAGGTCGAAGGTGCCGCCGCCCAGGTCGTAGACGGCGAAGGTGCCGCGCACCCGCCGGTCGAGCCCGTAGGCCAGCGCCGCGGCGGTGGGCTCGGGGAGGAGCCGCAGCACCTCCAGCCCGGCCAGCCGGCCGGCGTCGCGCGTGGCCTGCCGCTGGGCGTCGTCGAAGTAGGCGGGCACGGTGATGACGCAGGCGCCGGGCGGCTCGCCCAGCGCCGCCGCCGCGCGCCGCCGGAGGGCGCGGAGGATCTCGGCCGAGACCTCCACCGGGGTCACCGTCCGGCCGCCGACGTCGAGCCGGAGGGCGCCCGCCTCGCCGCCCGCCGCGGCGCGCCCCTCCGCCTCGCCCGGCCCGCGCCCCATGAGCCGCTTCACCGAGAGCACCACCTGCCCCGGCCGCTCGGCCGCGGCCGCCAGCGCCGCCGCGCCCACCCGCGGCTCCGGGCCGGCGCCGTAGTCCACCGCGCTGGGCAGCAGCGGGCCGCGGTCCATCTCCACCAGCCGCGCCCGGCCCCGCTCGTCCACCCAGGCGGCGAGCGAGTGGGTGGTGCCGAGGTCGATGCCCAGCGCGCGCGCCACGCTAGCGCCCCGCCTCGGCCGCCAGGGCCTCGAGGAAGCGGGCCCGCACCAGGCAGGCCGCCGCCGCCCGCAGCGCCTCCTCGCCCGGCTCGGCGGGGCCGAGGAGCCCGAGCAGCTCCTCGTCGATCGCCGCGAGCCGCGCCAGCGCCTGGGCCGCGATCTCGCCGGGCGCCCGCCCGTCGCCGGCGGCCCGCCCCTCGGCGAGCCGCTCCCGCAGCGCCAGCTGCTCCGCCAGGAAGGCGCCGTCGCGGGCGGCGCCGGGCGCCAGCGGATCGCGCCCGCGGAGCCGCAGCAGCCAGGCGGCACGGTCTCGCCGCCGCTGGAGCGCCCGCCGGGCGTCGTTGAGCCGCGTGGCCCAGGCGAGCGCCAGCCGCTGCTCCTGCGGGCTCCTGCGGGCGAAGCGATCGGGGTGGAGCAGTCGGGCCCGCCGGCGGTGGGCCTCCTCCACCGGCCCCGGCTCCAGGGCCCGCGGCAGGCCCAGCGCCTCGAAGGGATCGAAGGCGCCCGGCGGCGGCTGGACGCGCCCGCAGCCGCAGAAGGGCCCCCCGGGCGCCACCTCGGCCTGGCAGCTCCAGCAGCTCACGGCGCCGGCGGCAGGCCGCGCTTCTTCTTCCAGTCGGCCACCGCCGCCCGGATGGCGTCCTCGGCCAGGACCGAGCAGTGGATCTTCACCGGCGGGAGCGCCAGCTCCCTGGCCACGTCGGTGTTGCGGATGCGGAGCGCATCCTCCACCGTCCGCCCCTTCACCCACTCGGTCACCAGCGACGAGGAGGCGATGGCCGAGCCGCAGCCGAAGGTCTTGAAGCGCGCCTCCCGGATGACGCCGGCGCCGTCCACCTGGATCTGGAGCCGCATGACGTCGCCGCAGGCCGGCGCGCCCACCAGGCCCGTGCCCACGTCGGGCGAGGCCTGGTCGAGGGTGCCCACGTTGCGCGGGTTCTCGTAGTGGTCCACCACCTTGTCCGAGTAGTTCATGGCGCTAGGCGTTGTCGGCCCACTGCACGGTGGAGGGGTCGATGCCGGCCTTCACCATGTCCCAGAGCGGGGACATGTCGCGGAGCTTCTGCACCTTCTGGGCGAGCAGCTCCACCACGTGGTCCACCTCCTCCTCGGTGTTGAAGCGGCCCAGCCCGAAGCGCAGCGAGGCGTGGGCCAGCTCGTCGGGTACGCCCAGGGCCCGCAGCACGTAGGAGGGCTCCAGGGAGGCGGAGGTGCAGGCGGAGCCGGAGGAGACGGCCACGTCCTTCATGGCCAGCATCAGCGCCTCGCCCTCCACGCAGGCGAAGCTGACGTTGAGGTTGCCGGGGAGCCGGTGCGTGAGGCTGCCGTTCACCGTGGCCCGCTCCACCCGCCGCTCGATGCCGGCGCGGAGCCGCTCCCGCAGCGCCAGGAGCCGCGCCGACTCGGCCGGGAGCTCGGCCTGGGCGATGGCGCAGGCCTTGCCCATGCCCACGATGCCGGGCACGTTGAGGGTGCCGGAGCGGTGGCCGCGCTCGTGGCCCCCGCCGTCCATCTGCGCGATGAGGCGGGCCCGGGGCTTGCGCCGCACGTAGAGGGCACCCACTCCCTTGGGGCCGTAGAGCTTGTGGGCCGAGAGCGAGACCAGGTCGGCGCCCACCTTCTCGACGTCGAAGGGCACCTTGCCGGCCGACTGCACCGCGTCGGTGTGGAAGAGGACGCCGCGCTCGCGGGTGATGCGGCCGATCTCCTCGACCGGGTGGAGCACCCCCACCTCGTTGTTGGCGTGCATCACCGACACCAGCGTGGTGTCGGGGCGCAGCGCCCGGGCGACGTCGCCGGGGTCGAGCCGCCCGTCCCGCGCCACCGGCAGGTAGGTGACCTCGAAGCCCTGCCGCTCCAGCGCGTGCATCGAGTCGAGCACCGCCTTGTGCTCGGTCTGGCAGGTGACGAGGTGCTTGCCCCGCGGCGCCAGGAACTGGGCGGCCCCCTTCAGCGCCAGGTTGTTCGACTCGGTGGCGCCGGAGGTGAAGACCATCTCGCGGGCGGTGGCGCCGATGAGCGCCGCCACCTCGGCCCGGGCCGCCTCCACCGCCTCCTCGGCGCGCCAGCCGAAGACGTGGCTCTTGGAGGCGGCGTTGCCGAACTCGGTGGTGAAGTAGGGAAGCATCGCCTCCAGCACCCGGGGATCCACGGGCGTGGTGGCGGCGTTGTCCATGTAGATCGGAACCTTCATGGCCTCCGGGGTCTCCAACGGGGCGGGCCTCGAGGATGTAACGCCCGGCCCCGGGCGGCGTCGATGCGGGGGAGGCGGGGGATCGATATATCCCGCGGGGCCGGTGCCGGACAAGGGAGGGGCGCGGGGCGCCGCAGCTCCAACCGGGCGCGCCGGCAGGACTTTTTCTTGGTACGATCTCGAGAGTGGTCCGAAGGACGTGGTGCCGGACATGAAGAAGCTGCTCACCCGACTCCCCCTCGCCGCCGCCGCCTTCGCGCTGGTGGCCTGGCTCCCCGCCCTCTCGCTCACCGGCTCCACCGGCGCGGCCACCGACCTCGGGCTCGGCCGCTACCTCGCCGAGGGCTCGGCCCTCGCCTTCGGCGCCGCCTTCGCCGGCGGCGTCCTCACCAGCCTCACGCCCTGCGTCTACCCGCTCATCCCCATCACCGTCTCCATCTTCGGCGCCAGGAGCGCCCGCACCCGCCGCCAGGCGGTGGCCCTCTCGCTCCTCTACGTCCTCGGCATCGCCGCCACCTACACGGCGCTGGGCGTGGCCGCGGCCCTCGGCGGCAAGGCGTTCGGCACGGTGATGACCAACCCCTGGGCGGTGGGGTTCGTGGCGCTGGTCCTGGCCGCCATGGCCGCCTCGATGTTCGGCGCCTTCGAGCTCGCCCTCCCCGCCTCCTGGCAGGCGCGGCTCAGCAGCGTGGGCGGCACCGGCTACGCCGGGGCGCTGGGCATGGGGCTGGTGGCCGGCATCATCGCCGCCCCCTGCACCGGCCCGGTGCTGGCCGCGGCGCTGGCCTTCGTGGCCGCCAAGGGCTCGGTGACCTTCGGGGCCGGCATCATGTTCGTCTACGCCCTGGGCATCGGCCTCCTCTTCTTCCTCATCGGCGCCTTCTCGGTGGCGCTGCCCAAGAGCGGCCCCTGGATGGAGACGGTGAAGAGCTTCTTCGGCGTGGCGCTGCTGGCCGCCGCCGGCCTCTTCGCCAAGGACGCCTTCCCGGCGCTGCGCGCGGTCTTCTCCCCGGCACCGCAGGCGGTGCTCTGGGCCGCCGCCGCCGCCGCCCTGGGCCTCCTCCTCGGCGCCCTCGACCTCAGCTTCGGCGGCCCGGCGCGCCACCGGCTGGCCAAGGGGCTGGGCGTGGCGCTGGCGGTGCTGGCCGTGGTCTACGCCGTCGGCTCGGGCGCGGCCCGGCGCGAGGCGCTGGCCAGGGAGGACGGGCTGCCCTGGATCGTCAACGACGAGGCGCGGGCCCTGGCCCTGGCGCGCGCCGAGGGCAAGCCGGTGCTGGTGGACTTCTGGGCCGACTGGTGCGCCGCCTGCATCGAGCTCGACCACACCGCCTGGGCCGACCCGGCGGTGCGCGAGGAGGCGAAGAAGTTCGTGCTCCTCAAGATCGACAACTCCACCCAGGTGATGGACGACGCCCGGGTGGCCGCCGCCGTCGACGCCATCCACGAGAAGTACGGCATCGTCGGCCAGCCCACCGTGCTCTTCATCGACAGGCAGGGCCGGGAGCTTCCGGCCCAGGCCCGGGTGACGGCGGTGGTCGACGGCGTGGAGATGCTGCGGCGCATGCGGTCGGTGGATCAGACCTGCACGGCGGCGGTGGCCTGCCTGGCCCGCTGGTAGCGCGACGGCTAGCCGGCCGGCTCCACGGTCTTGCGCAGGATCTCCTTCCAGGACTCGTGCGCCTTGCCGTTGAGGGCGAAGGGCTGGAGCAGGACGGTGTGGCCACCGTTCTCCGGCCACGAGACCTTGGCGCTGGCCCAGCAGCTGATGGGCGGGTCGGAGCGCAGCTCCACCTGGAGGAGCACGTTCTCGGGCAGCGGCGTCGGGCCGTTGACCATGAGGTTGTTGGTGGCGATGCCCATGGCCCGGTAGACCCGCCTGTCGCGGCCGGCGACGATCTCCACCGGGAAGTCCACGGGCCGGGGACCGGCCATCCCCTCCTCCTGCGGAAGCTCGGCCTCCACCAGGCTCTGGCCCGGGGCCGCGGCCGGCGCGTCGCCCTCGAAGGAGGCGATGAAGGCCGGCAGCCTGTCGAGGACCCGCGAGACCAGCTCGCACTCCGGGCCGCTGAGGAGCGAGATGGCGCCCAGGTCCTCGGCGGTGAGGGAGATGCTCTCGCCGAGCATCCGCACCACCTCGTCGGCGGCCATCACCAGCTCCACCATCCGCGGCTCCTCGGCCCCCTGCGGATCGGTGTGGTGCAGCGAGATCACGTCGGAGACCATCTGCGGCAGGTCCCACTTGGCCGCCAGCACCAGGCCCAGCTCCACGTGGTACCTGTCCACCACGCCGAGCCAGTACTCGAGGGGCATGGCCCGCTGGCCGGGGTGGGCGGCCAGGATCTCCTCCACGCAGGCCACGGCGATCATCCGTCCGAAGTCGTGGAGCAGGCCGCAGACGAAGGCCTCCTCGACGTCGAGCAGCCGCTTGCGCGCCAGCTCCTGGCACAGCGCCGCACCGGCCAGGCCGTCGAGCCAGATGCGCCGCTTCAGCGAGGCCAGCGGGCCGGGGGCGCGGGCGTGGGCGCCCAGGCCGGAGGCGATGGCCAGCCGCGCCATTTCTTTCCCCCCGATGCGGGTGATGGCCTGAACCAGCGAGGTCACCGGCATGCCCCGGGAGAAGAAGGCCGAGTTGGCGCAGCGCAGGGCGTCGGCGGCGAGCGCCTGGTCGGAGGCCACCAGCTTGGTGAGCTCGTCGAGGCCGTAGTCCTCGCGCTTCACCAGCTTGTCCACCTTCATGGCCACGGCCGGGTACGGCGGGACCTTGACGGCGCCGCGCCCGACGACGTCGACGATGGCGGCGTCGAGGTCGAGGGGCTGGGGCGGCTGCGGGCGCGGGGCGACGGGAGCGGAATGCACGGCACCTTCCCAAGCAAGGGTCGCGCCTCCCCGGCGAGCGGGGTGACTGGGTTTGGATCGGGGTCCGCCGGGACCCCGGGTCGCGACACCCCGGCGCCAGGTCCCGCAGCTCAGAGGATGCGGTATGCGACCAGCAGCAGCAGCTCGCCCAGGTTGTCGGCCGAGCGCAGCGCGCCGGGGGCGCCGCCCGAGTCCCAGCGCCGGGCCACCGAGAGGCGCGCGCCGGCCGAGAGGTCGCCGGCCAGCGGCACCTCGACCGTCGCCGAGAGCACCGGCGAGATCCAGGTGCCGCCGCCGCGGCGGAAGGTGACGGCCATGGGCAGGTCGAGCCCGAAGCCCACCTGCGCAGCGCCCGCCGCGGTGGAGAGGGCCAGCCCCGGGGCGAGCAGGAGACCGGTGTCGCCGCGGTGAGCGTAGCGGCCGAAGGAGGGGCCGAGGGCGAGGTAGAGGCCGGCGCGGGCGCGCAGCCCCAGCGACCAGGTCCCGCTGCGCCAGAGGGTGCGCCTGCCGAGGCCGGCCGCCGTCACCTCGCCGGTGGTCCAGGCGAGGGAGAGCTCGGCCCCCACGTCGGCCTGGCCCAGTCCCTGGGCGTAGGCGGCGCTCACGGTGGCGTAGCCGGCCTGGCCGGCCGCCAGCGAGTCGCCGACGCCGAGCTGCTCCCCGCCGAGGAGCGAGAGCACCGGGCGCGGAGCGAGCGGCAGCGGCGAGACGGGGTCGGCCTGGGCGAGCAGGAGCGCAGCGAGTTGCGCGAGCATCCGCGGATGATAGCCGAGGGACGCCGCCGCCACCGCTCCACCGCGGGGCCGGGCGCCGCCGGGTGAGACGGGGTGTCGCGCCGCGAATCCGGCGTGCACTGCCCGTCGAACCCCGCGTGGGCCGGTGCCGGCGGGTCCCGGGCGGGGGGAAGTGCGCCGCTGCCCGCTCGGTTGGTGCATCATGGGCGCGGTCCCTTCCCGCGCCGGCGCCCCACGAGGCCTTCATGTCCGAGACCCCCGCACCCTTCTCCCGCCCGCCACCGAGCCGCGCCCCCTACCTCGTCGCCGCCGCGGTGGTGGTGCTGGGGCTCGGCGGATTCCTCGCCTGGCGCCTGCTGCAGAAGCCGGCGCCTCCGCCCGCCGCGCCGGCCGCCCCGGCGACGCCGGCCGGGCCCGCGGCGCCGGCGCCGGGCGCGACCCCGGCACCCGACGCCTCGGCCGTGCCGGCGCTCCTGCAGGCCATCTCGGCCCACCCGCTCTACCGCGCCTGCCTCTCGGGCGACGAGCCGGCCCGCCGCTGGGCCCAGCTCACCGAGGGGCTCTCCGAGGGCGTCGTCCCGGCGAAGCTGCTCTCCTGCGCGAAGCCCGAGGGCGCCTTCCAGGTCGAGCGCCGCGGCCGGAAGCTCTACCCCAGCGCGCAGAGCTACGCCCGCTACGACCGCTTCGCCGAGGCGGTGGCCTCGGTGGACGCGAAGGCCCTGGCCCGCGCCTACCAGGCGCTCCACCCGCTGGTGGAGGGGGCCTACCGGGCGCTCGGCTACCCGCAGGGCTCGCTCGACCAGGCCACCGCCCGGCTGCTGGCGCGCGTGCTGCGCACGCCGGTGCCCAGGGGCGAGGTGGAGGTGGTGGAGGCGGGCGGCACCATGTTCGCGTACGCCGACCAGAAGCTGGAGGTGCTCGGCGACGTGGAGAAGCAGCTCCTGCGGATGGGGCCGAAGAACACCGCGGCCGTCCAGGCGAAGGCCCGCGAGGTCTCGGAGGCGCTCGGCATCTCGCCGGCGGCGGGGAAGAAGTAGCGAGGGCGCGGCGCGCTCGTCCGGTCAGGGCGTCCCCGGCCTCTGCTCCGCCGGAGGGGGCGGCGGCTTCCCGGTGGCCGGCGAGACGCCGGGGAGCGCGCTGCCCGGCGCGGCGGGCGGCGGACCGCGCTCCAGGTCGATGACCGGCGTCCCCGGGGACGCGCAGCGCCAGCCGGCCTCGGTCTGGGTGCAGGCCTCGCCCGGCCGGCAGGTGCCGCAGAGCGGCACCGGCTCGCAGTAGCCGTTCTTCGGGTTGCAGGCCATGCCGGCGGTGCAGGTGGCGTAGCAGCCGCCCTCGGCGCGCTGGTGGGCGGCGGCCCCGACGGCGATGGCGCTGTTGAGGAGGGCCGAGGGCACGGTGTACGGCGCCGAGGACCTGCAGGCGGGGGCGGCCGCGGCCAGCGCGAGGAGGAGCAGCCTGCCGGGCGGGCGCATGACCGGGAGCGTAGGTGCCGCGTCCGGGGGGCGCAAGCGCGGCCGCCGGCGCTCCCCGGTCCGGGCGGCAGGCCCGGTGCGCGGCCCGGGCCCGCCCCGCCCACCCCCTTCACCTTGACAGCCCCCCTCCTCCGATCCGATAAAGCCCCCGCTTCGCCCAGGTGGCGGAATTGGTAGACGCACTAGATTCAGGGTCTAGCGGTCGCAAGGCCGTGGAGGTTCGAGTCCTCTCCTGGGCACTCTGGCAGCTCCAGCAGCAAGGCTGGTGAGAGGGGCCGGTTCCCGCCGGCCCCTCTGCCTTTCTCCACACCCTCGATCGTTGACAATCGCCGCCGCGTGCATTCTCATGCACCGGTATGCATGAACATTCCATCGCGATCGTGGGCGCCTCGGGCTACTCCGGCCTGGAGCTGACCCGCTACGCCGCCCGCCACCCCCGGCTGCGCCTGGTCTCGCTGTACTCCGACCGCTGGGCCCAGGAGGCGGCCGGCGACCGGCTGCCCCTCGGCGGCCCGGCCGCGGCGCTGCGGTACTCGGCCCTGGCCGACGCCGCCTCGACCCAGGCCGAGATCGCCTTCCTGGCCACGCCGGCCGAGGTGAGCCTGGAGCTGGGCCCGAAGCTCCTGGCCCGCGGCCTGCGGGTGGTCGACCTCTCCGGCGCCTTCCGGCTCGAGGACGCCTCCCTCTACCCGGCCTGGTACGGCTTCACCCACGGCCAGGCGGCGGCCCTGGCCGAGGCCCGCTACGGCCTGCCGGAGCTGGAGCGGGAGAGGCTCCGGGGCGCGCGCCTGGTCTCCAACCCCGGCTGCTACGCCACCGCCACGGCGCTGGCGCTGGCGCCGCTCGTGAAGAGCGGGCTGGTGGCCGCCGAAGGCATCGCCGTTTCCGCCATGAGCGGCGTCTCCGGCGCGGGCCGCAAGGCCAGCGAGGACTACAGCTTCTGCGAGGTCGACGAGGACCTGCGCGCCTACCGGCTGGCCCGCCACCAGCACGTGCCCGAGATCGAGCAGACGGTGCGCCGCTTCGCCGGGCGCTGCGGCCCCATCTCCTTCACGCCCCACCTGGTGCCGATCCGGCGCGGCATCCTGGCCACCTGCGCCCTGCGGCTCCTGCCCGGCGCCAGCGCCGCGGCGCTCCAGTCCGCCTGGAACGGCGCCTACGCCGGCGAGCCCTTCGTGCGCCTGCTGGCCGCCGACAAGGTGGCGGTCAAGGACGTGGTCCGCACCAACCGCGCCCACCTGGGGCTGGCGGTGGACGAGCGGGCCGGCGCCGCGGTGGCGGTCTCGGCCATCGACAACCTCACGAAGGGCGCCGCCGGCCAGGCGGTCCAGGCCCTCAACTGCGCCATGGGCTGGGACGAGACCCTCGGGCTCGATCTCCTGGGGGGCTAGATGAAGATTCCCCGGGGCTTCCGCTTCTCCGGCGTGGCAAGCGGCCTCAAGCCGGCGCGCCGCGACCTGGCGCTCATCGTCTCCGACGTGCCGGCCGCCGCCGCCGGCGTCTTCACCGCCAACACCGCCAGCGCCGCGCCGGTGCAGGACGCGCGCCCGCGGGTGCCCGCCGAGGGGATGCGGGCCATCGTCGCCAACTCCGGCAACGCCAACGCCCTCACCGGCCCCGAGGGACTGGCCGACGTCCAGGTGATCCGCGGGACGGTGGCCGGGGCGCTGGGCATCCAGAAGCGGGCGGTGCTCACCGCCTCCACCGGCGTCATCGGCGCCCGGCTCCCGGTGCAGAAGGTGGTGGCGGCGGTGCCTCAGCTCGTGGAGCAGCTCGGCGACCGGGCCGACCAGGCCGCCGAGGCCATCATGACCACCGACACCCGGACCAAGCTCTCGGCCCGGGAGGTGGTGCTGGGCGGCAAGGCGGCCACCATCTCGGCCATCTGCAAGGGCTCGGGGATGATCGCCCCGCAGCTGGCCACGGTGATCTGCCTGGTGGCCACCGACGCCGCGGTCACGCCCAGGCTGCTGCAGGAGGCGGTGGTCCGGTCGGTGGCCTCCACCTTCAACATGGTGACGGTGGACGGCGACATGTCCACCAACGACTGCGTGCTGGTGCTGGCCAACGGCCTCTGCGGCAACCCCCGCATCGCCGAGCCCGGTCCCGACCTCGAGGTGCTGGTGAACGCCCTCACCGACCTCTTCGGCGAGATGGCCCGGGCGGTGGCGGCCGACGGCGAGGGGGCCACGCGCTCGGTGGAGGTGGTGGTGGAGGGCGCGCCCTCCGAGGCCGCGGCCCGCGACCTGGCCCGCTCCATCGCCCATTCGCCGCTGGTGAAGGCCGCCCTCTTCGGCGCCGACCCGAACTGGGGCCGGGTGCTTTCCACGGTGGGCGCCCGCGCCGGCTCGCAGGGCTGGCCGGTGGACCCGTTCCGCGCCCGGGTGGCGCTCCAGGGCGTGGCGGTCTTCGGCAACGGCGCGCCCCTCGACATCGACCGCGAGGCGCTCAAGGCCAAGATGCGCGAGCCGCGGGTGGACGTGCTGGTGCAACTCGCCGACGGCGCCGCCCGCGCCGTGGCCTGGGGCTGCGACCTCAGCTACGACTACGTGAAGATCAACGCCGACTACACCTCGATGATCGTGCAGCAGAAGGACGGGATGGTCACCAAGGAGGACCGGGTCGCCAACTACAGCCCGGCCTTCAAGCGCACCCTGATCGTCGAGGCCCTGAAGTACATCTCCGCCTTCTCCGGCCAGATCGCGGTCATCAAGTACGGCGGCGCCGCCATGGTGAAGGACAGCCTCAAGGCCGCCTTCGCCGAGGACGTGACGCTGCTGAAGCGCGTGGGGCTGAAGCCGGTGGTGGTCCACGGGGGCGCCCAGGAGATCACCCGCACCCTGGAGCGCATGGGCGAGCGCTCCGAGTTCGTCGACGGCCTGCGGGTCACCGACGACGAGAGCCTGCCGGTGGTGGAGATGGTGCTCTCCGGCAAGGTGAACCAGGAGCTGGTGGCGCTGCTCAACGCCCGCAACGCCGGCGCCGTGGGTGTCTCGGGCAAGGACGGCCAGCTCCTGCGGGCCCGCAAGAAGTCCCACGAGAGCGGGCGCGACCTGGGCCACGTCGGCGAGATCACCGAGGTGAACCAGGAGTTCCTGCGCATGCTGCTGCAGGGCGGCTACGTCCCGGTGATCTCGCCCATCGCCCTCGGTGAGGACGGCGGCAGCCTCTCCATCAACGCCGACGACGTGGCCGCGGCGGTGGCCACGGCACTCGGTGCCAAGAAGCTCATCTACCTCACCGACGTGCCCGGCATCCTCGAGTCGGCGCCCGACGGCGAGCTGGTCCGCCAGGTCACCGCCCCCGACCTGGTGCGGCGCATGGAGGCCGGCTCGCTCACCGGCGGCATGAAGCACAAGGCCCGCGCCATCCTGGCGGCGCTGGAGGGAGGCGTGGAGCGGGTGCACGTCCTCGACGGCCGCACGCCCCACACGGTGATCGCCGAGCTCTTCACCGACCGTGGCGTGGGCACGCTGGTCACCCGCCTGCCGGTGGGCAGCACCGCGGGGGCCGGCGCGTGAGGGAGCGGGGCCGCCAGCCGCCGCATCGGCGCCGCGAGGCCGTGGCCCGCATCCTCCGGGAGCAGCCGGTGGCCACGCAGGAGGAGCTGCTCCTGCTCCTGCGCCGCGCCGGCTTCGCCGCCACCCAGGCCACGCTGTCGCGCGACCTGGCCCGGCTCGGCGCCCGGCGGGCCGCGGCGCCGGGCGGCGGCCGCTACGAGCTCCCCGAGGAGGAGCGGCGCGACGGCGTGCCGGTGCTCCGCGGCCTCGTCTCGCAGGTGTCCTGCAACGGCTCGCTGGTGGTGGTGCGCACGCACCCCGGCAGCGCGCCGGCGGTGGCCCGGGCCATCGACCTGGCACGGCTGCCGGAGACCCTCGGCACCATCGCCGGCGACGACACCGTGTTCGTGGCCCCGGCCCGCGAGCGCCAGGCGCCGGCCCTGGCCCGCGCCATCGAGGGGCTCTTCGGCGCCGCCGCCCCCTGACGGTGGCAGGTCGCTCGCCCGGGGCCGCCCGGCCCCGGGGCGCCCCGCACCCCGCCGCCGCCGCGCACCGCGCGCCGGATGTCCGCGTCAACCGCCCCTTTCGCCGCGCACCCGCCCCGCCTTCCGGGGCACGACCCTTGCGCAGGGAGCCAGGGCCGGCGGCGCCGCCGGCGTCTCTCGAAATGGGGATTTCCAATGCTTCGCCTCGATCGCCTGACCTTCGCCCGCACGCTGCAGCTGCTCACCGCCGTCTACGTCGGCGGGCTGGTCACCGTGTTCCTCGTCTCCTTCCTGCCCATCTCGACGGTGCGCATCCGCGGCGCGCTCTACGAGCGCATCGCCGCCGGCAAGGACCTGGTGGCCGACGTGGCGCCCCCGGCGCTCTACGCCGTCGAGGCCTACACCGTCCTGCAGCGGCTGGCCCAGGAGTACGACGAGGCCAAGCGGGCCCCGCTGGTGGCGGAGCTGCAGGCGGAGCGCAAGGCCTTCGAGGAGCGGCTGGCGGCGCGCCGCGCCTCGCTCACCGCCGGCGACCCGGAGCGGGGGCTCATCGAGGCGGCGGCCGGGCCGGCGCTGGAGTTCTTCGAGGCCGCCGGCACGGCGCTGCCGAAGGCCATGTCCGACGGCGACGCCATGGCGGCGCTCAAGGCGCTCGACTCCGCCAAGGCCGCCTTCGCCCGCCACAGGCAGGCCAACGCGGCGGTGATCCAGGCGGTCCGCGCCCGCATCGCCGCCGAGGAGGACGGGGCCACCGCCCGGGTGCGATGGCTCTCGGTGGTGGTGGTGCTGCTGGTGCTGGCGCTGGTGGCGGTGTCGGCGACGGTCTCGCTGCTGGTGGCCCGCCGCATCTCCTCCAGCCTGCGCGCGGTCTCGGAGGAGACCAGCCGGGTCACCGAGGCGGTGGCCCGCGAGGGCCGGCTCGATGTCCGCGGCGACCCGACGCGGGTGGTGCCCGAGTTTCGCCCGGTGCTCGAGAGCCTGAACCACACCCTCGACACCTTCATCGGGCCGCTGCAGCTCATCCGCGAGGCCCTGGACAGGGTCTCCCGCGGCGACCTGCCCGCGCCGCTGGCCGAGGCCTTCCGCGGCGAGCTGGACACCATCCGCCAGTCGCTGAACCGGTGCGTCGAGGCGGTGCGCCACCTGGCCTCCGACGCCAGGGCCCTGGCCGCCGCGGCCGTCGAGGGGCGCCTCTCGGCCCGGGCCGAGCCGTCCGCCCACCAGGGCGAGTACCGCCGCATCGTCGAGGGCGTGAACCACACCCTCGACGCGGTGCTGGCCCCGGTCGCCGCCTCGTCGCGCGAGCTGGCGCGGCTGGCGGCCCATGACCTCACCGCCCGCGTCGAGGGCGACTTCCGCGGCGACCACGCCGCGCTCCAGCAGGCGGTCAACGGCACCGCCGAGGCGCTGTCCGAGGCCATCGGCCCGCTGGCCAGCGCCGTCCGGCAGCTCAGCGAGGCAGCCGCGCAGATCTCCTCCACCAGCCAGAAGCTCTCCAGCGGCGCCGACGCCCAGGCCAGCGCCATCGACCGCGCCACCGCCTCGGCCGATGCGCTCGCCGCCGGCTCCAAGAAGGCCAGCGACGAGGCCCAGCGAGCCGACAGGCTGGCACAGGCGGCCCGCGGGCGCGCCGCCCTGGGCGAGAAGGCCATGGCGCAGATGCAGGGGGCCATGGCCCAGATCCGCGCCTCGGCGGAGGGCACCTCCCAGATCATCCGCGACATCAACGAGATCGCCTTCCAGACCAACCTCCTGGCCCTCAACGCCGCGGTGGAGGCGGCGCGGGCCGGCGAGGCGGGGCGCGGGTTCGCGGTGGTCGCCGAGGAGGTGCGGTCCCTGGCGCTGCGCTCCAAGGGGGCGGCCCAGAAGACCGAGCAGCTCATCCGCGAGTCGGTGAAGCAGGCCGAGGCCGGCGCCGGCACCGCCCAGTCGGTGGCGGTGCAGCTCCAGGAGATCGCCCACGGCATCGCCGAGGTCTCGGAGATCGTCTCCCAGATCGCCTCCGACACCGGCGGCCATTCGTCCCGGTTCGCCGAGCTGGCCGGCTCGCTCGAGGAGGTCTCGCGCGTGGCCATCTCCAACAGCTCGGTCTCGGAGGAGTCCACCACCACCGCCGAGCGCCTGGCCGGAGAGGCCCGGACCCTGGAGGAGCTGGTGGGGAGCTTCCGGGTGGAGTCCCAGGGTGACGGGGTGGGAACGCCCGCGGAGGGGTGCCAGGATGGCTTGAACCGGCACTTCGCCCGGGCTTAAGAGAGACCCCGTGATCGTCACCTGGGACCCCAAGCTCCTAGTCGGCAACCCCGAGATCGACGGCCAGCACCAGGAGCTGTTCCGCCGCGTGGACCAGCTCCTCCTGGCCCTGCAGCTGGGCTCCGTCGCCGCCGAGGTGGAGCGGGTCATGGCCTTCGTGGGCGAGTACGTCCACCTGCACTTCCGCCAGGAAGAGGCGCTGATGCAGCGGACCGGCTACCCGGACCGCCCCGCCCACGTGGCCGAGCACCTGGAGCTGATCCGCTCCTTCGTGGCGCTGAAGAAGCAGCTCGGCAAGACCGGCCCCACGCCGGAGTTCGCGGCCACGCTGGGCGCGGCGCTGGTGGACTGGCTTAAGGAGCACATCGCCACCACCGACACCGCGCTGGGCACCTGGCTCTCCACCCACCCGGGCGGCGCCCCCCGGGGCCCGGGCTAGCCCGCCACGCGGGCCCACTCGGCGCGCGAGCGCTGGGCGCAGTCCTCGAGCGACAGCCCCGCGAACCAGTTGCCGGTGAGCGCCACCCGGCTGCCCACCAGCGCCCTGTCGAGGTCCGCCACCAGCCGCTGGTGACCCAGCACCGGCGAGGGCAGCACCGTGCGCCGCTCGGTCACCGCGGTGAGGTCGCCGGGGGCGAGCCCCAGCACCGCCGCCGCGCGCTGCAGCCGCTCCTCGAACGGGAGGCCCGGGCGGAAGTGGAAGGCGAAGCCGCGCCAGGCCGGGTCGGGCACCGGGTCGCGGGTCACCACCGAGTGGAAGACGTCGTCGAGGGGGATGAGGAAGGTGGCCGGCGGCAGGTGGCTCACCCTGGCGACCGGCACCGCGAAGCCCACCGTCTCCACCACCGCCTCGCGCACCCGGGCCGCCAGGCCGGCCGCCTCCGGCGCCACCTCGCGCAGCAGCGACGACGCCGCCGCCGGGGTCACCGCCAGGCCCACCACAGGCGCCTCCAGCGCCTCGCCGGAGGAGAGCTCCACCCGGAAGCCGCCGGCCACCTGGCGCAGGCGGAGCGCCTCGGCGCCGAGCCGCACCTCGACGCCGGGCGCGGCCCCCACCGCCTCGGCGATGGTGGCCAGGCCGCGCTTGAGCGTGAAGCTGCGCATCACGTCCTTCCGGCGCGCCCGCTTCTTGAACAGCATGTCGGCCGGGAAGGCGTCGGCGTTCTGCGAGGGCACCGCCGAGAGGATGGGGCCGAGCACGCGGCCGTAGTTCCCGCGCCCCACCAGGCGCGAGTAGTGGGAGTAGACCGTCTCGCCCTCCTGCCTGGCGCCGACGAGGCGCGGCAGCGAGCGGAGGAGCTCCCACTTGTCGAGGAGCCGGAAGAGGGCGCCCATGTTGGCGCCGGGCACCAGCCCGCCGGCGTCGAGGAAGCGCATGTAGGGCTTGCCCCGGGCCTGCAGCTCCCCGAGGAGCCCCAGCCCCTCCAGCACCTCGAGCAGCGCGCCGTAGGAGTTGTAGCAGGTGTGGGCACCCAGCTCGAACCAGAAGCCCTCGGGGGTGCGGACGGTCCGCATGCAGCCCCCCAGCCGCTCCGACTTCTCGGCCCAGAGCACCTTCCGGCCGGCCCGGGCGGCGTGCCAGGCCAGGGTCGCCCCGCTCACTCCCCCTCCGATGACGATGGCGTCGTGGGTGGCCATGTCCGCGGAAGTTCTCACGGGTTTGGGCTGGCGCCAAGTGCGTCGGGGGCCCTTCCCTCCGGGGGACCCCGGGCGCCGCCGTTTGCCGCTTTCCTCGGAGCCTCGCTCCGCGCTAGATCCTGGGAATGCGAATCGGATTCCTCGGTCTCGGGACCATGGGCGCGCCCATGGCCAACAACCTGCGCCGCGCCGGCCACGTGGTCACGGTCTGGAACCGGACCGCGGCGCGCGCCGAGCCTCTGGTGAAGAAGGGCGCCCGCCCGGCGGCGAGTCCCGCCGAGTGCGCGGCCGGCCAGGATCTGGTCTTCACCTGCCTCACCGACGAGTCGGCCCTGGAGGCCGTGCTCGAGGGGCCCACCGGCGTGCTCTCGGCCCTGAAGGCCGGTGACGTGCTGGTGGACTGCTCCACCGCCGGCCCCAGGGCGGCGCGCTCGGTGGAGGAGCGCTGCAAGGCCCGGGGCGTCTCCTTCGTGGCGGCGCCGCTCCTCGGCTCCAAGGCCTTCGCGGAGAAGGCCCAGCTGGTGGTGCTGATGGGCGGCCCGGCCGCGGCCCGCGAGAAGGCCCACAAGGCGGTGGTGGCCTTCTCCGCCCGCTGCATCGAGATGGACGGCGCCGAGCAGGCGGCGCTCCTCAAGGTGGCCGTCAACGCCGTCGGCGGCGCCATGATGTCGGCCTTCGCCGAGGCGGTGGCCCTCTGCTCGGCCGGGGGCATCGAGCCGTCGCGGGTGGTGGAGGTGGTGCAGGCCTCCAGCTTCCATTCGCCCGTCTACCTGATGAAGGGCGAGCAGATCGTCAACCGCGACCACGAGCCCCGCTTCGCGCTCTCCCTGGCCGAGAAGGACCAGCGGCTGGCGCAGGAGGCCGCGGCGGCGCTGGGCGCCCGGATGCCCGTCAACGCGGCGGTGCGGCAGCTCCTCCGCGACGCCGTCGAGAGCGGCCGCGGCGCCAAGGACATCTCCGCGGTGGCGGAGCTGACGATGGAGCTGGCCTCGAAGAAGTAGCACCGGGCCCGCCCCCGACCGGCTGGAAGAGGAACGCCCGCGCAGCGCTGCGCGGGCGTTCGCGATCCGGCCCGGGGACGGGGGGAGGGCTGCCCCGTCCCCGCGGCCGCCGCTACAGGCTGGTCCCGCTGAGGCCCACCGAGCGCGAGGTGGCGGGTGCCGCCACGCTCACGTTGAGCTGGGCCGTGCGCGCCCCCGCCCCCGCCGGGCGGAAGGTCACCGAGACCGTGCAGCTCGCCCCGGCCGCCAGCGTGGCCGGGAACGGCCCGCAGGTGGTGGTGTGGGCGAACTGCCCGGCGTTGGGGCCGCTCCGGGTGACGCCGGTGATGCGGAGCGGGGCGGTGCCGGTGTTGACCACGTCGATCACCTGGGGGGCGCTCACGGTCCCGCGGAGCTGGCTGCCGAACGCCAGCGCCGTAGGCGACACCGTGAAGGTCGGGACGGTGATGGTGCCGGTGAGCGGCACCGACTGCGACACCCCGGGAGCCGCCACGCTGACGGTGAGCAGGGCGCTCTTCGTGCCCGCGGTGGTGGGCGTGAAGGTCACGCTCACGGTGCAGCTCGCGCCCGGCGCCAGGTTGGCCGGGAACGGCCCGCAGGTGGTGACGTGGGCGAACTGCCCGGGGTTGGTCCCGCCGCGCGCCACGCCGGTGATGCGGAGCGGGGCCAGGCCGGTGTTGGCCACCGTCACCGCCTGCGCGGCGCTGGTGATGCCGAGCGGCGTGTCGAACGCCAGGGCGGCCGGGGCCAGCGTGAAGACCGGCGCGATGATGGAGCCGGCGAGCGGCACCGACTGGGACACGCCGGGGGCCGGGACGTTCACGTTGAGCACGGCGCTCTTGTCACCCACGGTGGTGGGCGTGAAGGTCACGCTCACGGTGCAGCTCGCACCCGGCGCCAGGTTGGCCGGGAACGGCCCGCAGGTGGTGGTGTGCGCGAACTGCCCGGGGTTGGCCCCGGCGCGGGCCACGCCGTTGATGCGCAGGTTGGTGGCGCTGGCGTTGGCGATCACCACCACCTGTGCCGGGCTGGTGACGGCCAGCGCCGAGGCGAAGGACAGCGCCGCCGGGGTGGCCAGGACGGCGGTGGACGAGCCGGCGAGGGCCACGCCGAGTTCCGGGTTGCGCGGGTCGTCGCTGGCGACGAGGAGCGCGGCGGTGCGCGCGCCGGGCGCCGTGGGGGCGAAGGCGACGGTGACGGTGCAGGAGGCCCCGGGCGCCAGCGTCGCGCCGCAGCCGCTCGACAGGGTGAAGTCGGCCGGGCTGGCGCCGGCGAGCACGATGCCGGTGAGCGCCAGGGCGCCGACCCCGGTGTTGCTGACGATGACCGGCTGCGGCGCGCTGCTGGTGCCGACCACCTGGGTGGCGAAGGTCAGCGCCGCGGTGGAGAGGCCGGCCACCGGGAAGGCGGCCGAGACCGGGCCGTCGGCGAAGAGCAGCACCTCGACGTTTCGCAGCGTGTCGACGCCGTCGACGCCGCCGTTGTGGTCGACGGTCAGGGTGCCGTCGGCGTTGGGGGTGATGGTGTACTCGGCCAGGAGGCCGGTGAACACCGCGGTGTCCACGTCGGAGGGCGAGGCGCCGGTGGTGACGATGCTGCGGACGATGGTGACGTCGCCGGGGTCGATCCGCCCGGCCAGCATGTCGGCGCGGAGGGCCAGCATGCTGTCGACCAGCCGGAAGCTGCCCGGGCTGGCCGGGTCGGGCGCGCGGAGCTTGACGTCGAGCCAGGCGTCGCCGTCGATGAGGTCGTTGCCGCCGCGCCCCTCGAGGACGTCGCTGCCGCCGCCGCCGAGGATGATGTTGCCGCCGGTGAAGGAGGAGGCCCCGCCGAGGAGGGCGCCCAGCCCGGCGATGCGGGCCACACCCTCCGCGGTCAGCTCGTGGCCGACCATGTCCACGTCGAGGCGGTCGTCGCCGCGCAGGACGTCGCCCAGGTTCCAGCCCGAGAGCCCCTCGACCAGGTCGAAGCGATCGCGGACGTTCTCCACGTCGGGCGGCAGCAGGCCGGTGAAGCGCATGTCGTCGTTGGCCGCCTGCGGATCGCCCCGGTGGGTGACCCAGTCGAAGCCGAGCATGCCCTCGTTGCGCTCGATGCCCGGCCCGGCCACCATGATGTCGTCGCCGCCCTCGGCGTCGTAGTCGTCGTCGCCGCCGCCGCCGATGATGACGTCGTGGCCCGGCTGGTTCGGGTCGTTCTGGAACGGCGCGCCGTTGTCGCCCTGCAGCAGGTCGGCCTGGCCGCCACCCTCGATCCAGTCGTCGCCGTCGTCGCCGAAGACGGTGTCGGCCGAGTCGCCGGCGAAGATGAAGTCGTTGCCGGGGCCGCCGAAGGTCTCGGTGGGATCGGAGCCGCCGATGATGAAGTCGCTCCCGCGCCCGCCCTGGTTGAGGTCGAACCCGGGGCCGGAGCTGAGGACGTCGTTGCCGTCCCCGCCCTTGAGGACGTCGTCGCCGAAGGAGTCGGTGAGGATGTCGTTCCCCTCCCCGCCGATGAGGTTGTCGTTGCCGGCGCCGCCCTCGAGGAAGTCGCGCCCGCCGTTTCCGCGCAGGGTGTCGTCGCCCTCGCTCGACCAGATGCGATCGACCACGGCTGGGTCGTCGGTGCCGCCCCAGATGACGTGGGCCGGGCCGGTGTAGCGGACCGTCCCGTTGGGCATGCGGATGAGGTCGGGCATGGCCGACTCGTCGACCGGGGTCCCGGGGTCGTCGGCGATGGGGCCGCTGGTGCCCAGGAAGGCCAGGTTGAAGGTGAAGTCGGGGCGCGAGAAGACGTCGGCCGGCAGGTTCTCGGCGTCGGTGTTGCGCATGATCAGCTCGGCCAGCGAGTTGCCCTCGAGCTGCACCAGCAGGTTGAGGCCGGCGGTGCGGGTCAGGTAGTAGAAGCGATCGCCGTCCTGCAGCCGCTCCAGCTGGGTCTCGAAGATGAAGTTGAAGGTGGAGCCCAGCAGGCCGCCGAAGGGCGCCTGCTTCTCGGCCAGGCCGCCCACCCAGAAGTCGACGTCGTCGACGCCGGTGATGGTCCGGTCGCCGGGGTCGAACCAGACGCCGGTCCCCAGGAGGAAGTCGAGCGAGTCGGCCGGGGTGGCCGGGTCGGCCAGGTCGCCGCGGACGATGCGCTCGGCGGCGGCGCGCCGCGCGGCCACGTCGCCGGCGGCGGCGATGCTGGGGTGGGTGCCGTAGGCGGCCACGAAGTTGACGAGCGACTCGGCGTGCCGGATGCCCAGGGCGAAGTCGGCCCAGGAGAGGTAGGGCGCCAGCGCCGAGTTGCCGGTCATGCCGTGGAAGCCGCGCCGGGCGGCGTTGAGGGTGGGGATGCCCTCGCTGCGTCCGCGGGCCAGGTTGATGGTGGCCAGGTCGAGCGGCAGGCCCAGGAGCCGGTTGCGCAGCGCCTCGGTGACGAACTCGTCGAGCTCGTTGCCGACCTGCAGCGCCATGCCGCGGGCGATGGAGCCGGCCGCCAGGTCGGCGGTCAGGGTGCCGCCGGCCCCGTCGTCGTTGAAGGCCAGCGGGTTGAGGAAGGCGGCCAGCAGCGGCAGGTCGTTGCCGCGCCCGTCGGCGTTGATGCGGGCCACGGTCTCGGTGAGCATCGAGTGGCCGAAGCGGTACACGGTGTGCGCGAACTCGGCCACGATGGCTGGATCGATCTCGGTGTGGTAGCCGGCGAAGACGTTCACCTGCGGCTGCACCTTGCGCGCGAACTCCTCGAACACCAGGTGCTGGTACTCCATCTCGGTGACGAAGCGGGCCGCCTGGAAGAGCCGCTCGCCGTAGTCCCAGCCCGAGGCCGGGCCGACCGCGTCCCACTCCAGGATCTCCACCGGCGTCAGCGTGGTCTGGATGAGCCCGTGGATGTCGTCGGCCAGCCGGTTGTGCTCGGAGTGGAAGACGGTGTGGATCATGGTCAGGCCGATGTTCTCGTTGCCGCGGCCGTCGCCGGTGACGAAGTGGGCGCCGAGGAGCTCGTCGTCGTAGGTGGCCGGGTCGCCGTCGTCGGCGGTGCCCGGATCGGCGTCGGGGAGCAGGGGGCGCGGGGGCGTCGCCGGGTTGCGGTCGTGGTCGCCGACCGGGGCGGCGTGGTGGGCGATGTCGTCGAGGAAGGCGTGGCCGGTCCTGACCGCGCCGGCGACGGCCACCGGGGCCGCCGGGTTGCCCTCCAGCACGCCGCCGGGGAACACCACCTGCGGGAAGCCGTTGGGCCCGCGCAGGAAGCGGCCGTAGGGGTCGGTGGCCAGCAGCGGGACGTCGAGGACGTCGGCGTCGGCCAGGGCGATGCCCAGCAGGTCTCGCGCCTGCGCCTTCACCTCGGCCCAGTTGCCGATGTTGCCGCGGATGGCGCCGTCGATGAGCTTGCCGGTGGCCACCGGCCGGCCGGCGGCGTCGAGCCTGTAGGCGCGGAGGAACACCTGGTGCGAGGGGTGGGAGGTGTACGTCTGGTTCTGGTCCACGAAGGGCGTGGTGGTGTTGGTGGCCTCCTGGACGTCGTCGGCGCTCTCGTCCTGCGGCGTGGCCGGGTCGTCGCCCACCACCCCGTCGGGCCCGGGCTGGTTGGTGGCCCGCGTCAGCATCATGAAATTCGGCCCGCCGGGCGCGAACAGCGGGTCGTCCGCCCGGAGCGGCACGAAGACCGTGCCCCCGCCCTTGGTGACCAGGTCGAGGCCGTGGTCGAAGAACTGGCCGAAGAGGGTGAAGATCGAGTTGTAGGGCGCCGAAAGCCCGACGTCGGGGGCGACGTTGGGGATGAAGATGATGCCGGTGGGATCGATGTCCGGGACCGGCCCGGCGGCCACCACCGCCGCCGGGTTGTTGACCGTCTGGTCGACGATGAGGTTGCTGACCAGGCGCGGGTGGGAGTCGACGACCACGCCGCCCTTCTGCGCGTAGGAGGTGCCGCCCTCCGCCGGCCGGAAGCTGGGCGGCAGGACCCGGGGGAAGACCTGGTCGGCGGCGCCGTAGCCCGACTGGCCCGGCTGGAGGTTGTTGAAGGTGCCGTCGACCGTCCGCAGGCCGAAGGGCAGCACCGGGTGGCCCACCTGGTCGGGGCCGGGGCCGAGGAGCTGGCCGCCGGCCGCGTGGTTCTCGGCGATCTTGATCTGCTGCAGGATGAAGCGCAGGTCGGAGGCGTTGAGGTGGAAGCCCTGCCCCACCGGGGCCACCGCCTGCGCGCGCGTCTCCGCCCCTGCGGGCGCGGCACGTTCGTTGCGGGCGCAGGCCGCCACGCCCCCCAGGGCGATGGCGACCAGGGCGGCCAGCGGCGGCAGCGCGCGGAGTCGGGGCGCGCGCGGTGCGGGTTCGCGGCGATGCGAGTGGGCTGTGCTCATGGGTTCCTCCGGGTTGCCGCACGTCGGTGCGGCGAGGGCGCTTCTCCACCGCAGGAAGATGCGTCGGCGGCGCGTGGCGCGGCAGTCGCGCCGTCGCCGGTCACGTGCCGGGGCGCAAGCCGAAGCTGCCTGTGGCCGGAGCGGACACGCCTCGAACGACGCGTACGCCTCGCTTATCCCTTCCACTCCCGGGCGAACCGCGCGCGGGCCTCGCCGCTCGAGTTGACGGTGAGTGACGGGCCCGGGGCGCGCGGGGCGACCGCCACCCGTGGCGGCAGCCGATACGCTCCCGCCGGAGAACGGGGCCCGCGGGGCCCGCGCGGCTGTCGCTCGACCATGGTGCCCCACCCGGTCCACCACCGGGGCCCGGCCCGCGGTTAGGAGCGGGTGGGGGCACGGTGGTGGCAGCGAGCGAACGAGCGATGGGAGGGCCGGGCATTTCCGGCGCTGCGGTCCCGGGCCCCGCGCCGCGCCGGGCCGGGAGCCGCACGCGGTGGCGGCTGGTCGTCGCCTTCGCCGCCGTGCTCCAAGCGCTGGGGTCGGCGGTGGCGCTCCAGCTCTCCGCGCTGCGGGGGATGGACGCGATCCTCGACGCCATGCACGAGCACGAGCGCCACGTGCTGGGCGTGCTCGAGCTCGGCGAGGCGCTGCGCGAGCGCCAGGCCCGCGCCGCCCGCCTGGCCCGCGGCGAGCCGGACCAGGATGCCGGCTACCGGGCCTCGCACGACCGGGCGGCGGAGCTCCTGCTGGCGCTGGAGCAGGCTCCCCCCTCACCGGCGGCGGCCCCGCTCCTGCGGCGGGTGCGCCAGGACGCCGCCGAGCTGGACCGGCACTTCCGGGAGGAGGTGCTCCCCGCCGCGCAGCGCGGCGAGCACCGCGGTGCCTCGGCGAGCCTGGCCACCCGCGGCGCCCTGGCGGCGCGCACCGGCGACGACCTCGACGGCGTCCTGCGGCAGCTGCAGGTGACCATCTCCGACTCGCGCCGGGAGCTGGACCGGATCCACGATCGCACCGCGGGCTGGACGCAGGGGCTCCTGGCCGCGCTGCCCTTCCTGGTCGCCGGCGCCGCGCTTTACCTGTGGCGCTCCATCGCCCGGCCGCTGGCGCGCCTCTCCGAGGGCGCGGCCCGGGTCGCCGCCGGCGATCTCTCCGCCCGCATCGCCATGGAGAGCGCGGACGAGTTCGGCCACCTGGCGGCGGAGTTCAACGCCATGACCGCGGCGCTCGGGCAGCACCAGGAGCGGCTGGTGGCGTCCGAGAAGCTGGCGGGGATCGGCCGCCTGGCGGCGGGCGTGGCCCACGAGATCAACAACCCCCTGCAGGTGATGCTGGGCTACCTGTCGCTCCACCGGGACCACCCGGACCGGACCCTGGTGGCGCAGCTGGCCGCGGTGGAGGACGAGGCCCTGCGCTGCAAGGCCATCGTCGACGACCTGCTGGAGCTGTCCCGCCCGGTGGCCTCCAGCGAGCCGGTGGACCTGCGGCTCCTCTGCGACGAGGTCGTCGAGCGCCTGCGCGCCCCGCGCTGGAGCCAGGGCACCGCCCTCTCGGTCGAGGGCGCCGGGGTGGCGGTGGGCGATCCTCCCCGCGTCCGCCAGGTGGTCCACAACCTGGTGAAGAACGCGATGGAGGCCGCCGGCCCGCAGGGGGGCGTGCGCGTCCGGGTCGGCCGCTGCGCGGACGGCGTGGAAGTGGCGGTCGGCGACACCGGCCCGGGCGTGGCCCCCGAGGCGCGCGCCCAGCTCTTCGAGCCCTTCTTCACCACCAAGGCGGGCGGGACCGGGATGGGCCTGGCCGTCTCCCGCGCCATCGCGCGTGCCCACGGCGGCGACGTGGACCTGGCGGGCGAGGAAGGGTGCAGCACCGTGTTCCGGCTGTGGCTGCCCGCGCCGGAGCGGAGGGCGTGACATGGAGCGATCCCGCGTGCTGGTGGCCGAGGACCGTCGCAGCGTGCTGCAGCTCATGCGGGCCATCCTGGGCGGCTCGCACGAGGTGCTGACCGCCGAGGACGGGAGGGGCGCGCTGGCCCTCCTCGAGGCGCAGGACCTGGACGTGGTCCTCACCGACGTGCGCCTGCCGGGCGCCGGCG
Organism: Deltaproteobacteria bacterium; assembly: GCA_016214955.1. GTDB lineage: Bacteria > Myxococcota > Myxococcia > Myxococcales > Anaeromyxobacteraceae > JACRMN01. Next base: position 554,504 of record JACRMN010000012.1, on the reverse strand, counting down.
GCTTCGAGGTCCTGGAGCGGGCCCGGGTGCTGCGCCCCCGCGCCCAGGTGGTGCTGATGACCGCGTACGCCAGCATTCCCGACGCGGTCGCTGCCATCAAGGCGGGCGCCTACGACTACCTGGCCAAGCCCGTGGACGCTGACGAGATCTCGCTGGTGGTGGCCCGAGCCCTCGCCCGGGCCAACGGCGGCGCGCCGGGGGGCGCGCCGACCGACGCCGGGGCGCCGCTGGGGCTGAGCTTCCACGGCACGGTGGAAGAGGCCCGGCACCGGGTCTCCCGCGACTACCTCCAGGCGCTGATGCGCCTCTACCGCGGCAACGTCACCCAGGCGGCCCTGCGTGCCCGCATGACGCGGGAGAGCCTGCACCGCGTGCTGCGCAGGTACCAGGTCTCGCCCGACAGCCACCGCGACGCGGCGCCCGGGGCCCCACCCGCCGGGCCCCGGGGCGCTCCGCCGGCGCCGGGCCGCCGCGGGTCCGCCTGAGGCGTGTCCGCGGCGGACACGTGGTTACCGCCGGTGTACGTCGCGAAAGCGTGCGCTGGCTCCCGGAGCGCGACCATCGATCCACGGTCACCGCGTCATGGAGATGCGCCCTCGCGACCCCGCGCCCACCTTGGGCACCGGAGGGGAGTTGGAGGCGGTCATGTTCATCGCGGGCAAGGGCAGCAGGCGGAGGCGGCTGGAGGCCGAGGCGGTGCGGCGCGACAGGCAGGAGATCCTGGCCGCCTGGTCGAGCGGGCGGGTCTCGCGGCGCGACCTGGTGCGGTGGGGCCTGCTCTCCGCCGGCGGCCTGCTCCTCCAGGGGCTCTCGCCCCTGGCCCGGCCGGCCCGCGCCGACGTGCCCACCGGGACGCCGCCCTCGCCGGTGCCGCCCGGCCTGGCCTTCACCCAGCCGATGCCGAGGCTCGAGGAGTTCCAGCGCACGGCCCTCTCCGCCCTCGACCCGGGGCCCACCCGCGAGTCGAACCAGACCTTCAACGCCGCCAAGGGCCTCGGCCCGATCGAGGGCCGGCCGCCCGGCCCGCTCTGGGCCCACCAGCGCTGGGGCGAGTTCTTCCCCCGGGTGGCGGTGGAGGCGAGCCAGCGGCCCCTCCTTCCCGGCTACCGCTTCCACCCGGCGCTGCCCGAGATCCGCCCCGAGCGGATGTGGACCTTCGACGGGACGCTGCCGCTCAGGCTGCTCAAGGCCCGCTACGGCGAGCCGATGCTCTTCCGCCACCACAACCGGCTGCCGACGAGCCCCGCCGAGAACGGCGGCTTCGGCCGCAACACCCTCACCACCCACCTGCACAACGGCCACACCCCGGCCGAGAGCGACGGCTACACCAGCGCCTTCTTCTGGCCGGGCCAGTTCTACGACTACCGGTGGCCCATGGCGCTCGCGGGCCACGACACCGTCAACCGAGACGCGGAGGATTCCCGGGCCGGCATGCCCGGCGACGACGGCGGGATCGTCCGGGTCCCCGGCGACTGGCGCGAGATCCAGAGCAGCCTCTGGTTTCACGACCACATGGTCGATTTCACCTCGCAGAACGTCTACAAGGGCTGCGCCGCCACGCTCAACCTCTACTCCTCGGTCGATCGCGGCAACGAGGAGATCGAGGACGGCGTCAACCTGCGGCTCCCCAGCGGCACCGCCCAGCCCTGGGGAAACACCGACTACGACGTGAACCTGATGCTGGCCGACAAGGCGCTCGACGCCTCGGGGCAGCTCTTCTTCGACGTCTTCGACCGCGACGGCTTCCTCGGCGACGTGATGACCGTCAACGCCGCCTACCTGCCCTACCTGGAGGTGGAGCGGCGCAGGTACCGGTTCCGCATCCTCAACGGCAGCGTGGCCCGCTTCTACAAGCTGGCCCTCTCCGACGGCTCCCGCTTCCAGCTCATCGGCAACGACGGGAACCTGCTCGATCACCCGCTGTCGATGAGCGTCACCGACGAGCTGGGGGTGGCGGAGCGCTTCGACGTGGTGATCGACTTCGCGCGCTACCGGGCCGGCGACCGGATCTGGCTCGTCAACCTCTGCGAGCACGACGACGGCCGCGGGCCCAAGCGCAATCGCTCGCTGCCCGAGGCCCTGGCGGGCCGCTCTCCGGATCCCTGCGTCGGCCGGGTCCTGGAGCTCCGCATCGCCCGCGACCCGCCGCGCCCCGACGCCTCGCGCGTCCCCTCCCGGCTCATCCCCCTCCCCGAGCGCCGCCCGGCGGTGCGCGAGCGGGTCTTCGAGTTCGGGCGCAGCAGCGGCACCGAGGAGAACCCCTGGACCATCAAGGTCAACGACGGGCGCGGCCTGGCCGCCGACACCGGCCGCATCTCGGCGGCGCCGGTCCCCGGCACGGCGGAGATCTGGCACCTGGTCAACGGCGGAGGCGGCTGGGACCACCCCATCCACATCCACTTCGAGGAGGGGCAGACGCTGGCGCGCAACGGCGCCACGCCACCGCCCTGGGAGCGCTTCGCCCGCAAGGACGTCTGGCGGCTGCGCCCCTCGGGCACGGTCTCCGTCTACCTCCAGTTCCGGGAGTTCTCCGGGACCTTCGTGGAGCACTGCCACAACACGGTCCACGAGGACCACGCCATGCTGCTGCGCTGGGACGTGAACGGGGGCCCCACCCCGCTTCCCAACCCGGTCTCCACGCCGGCCGGCTGCACCTTCGTCCCCTCCGAGCTCCTCCCCGAGGGCGCCTGAGGACCGCCATGCCCGCCCACTCCCCTCGGCGCGCGCTCGCCGGCCTGGCCCTCGCGCTGGCGGCCCTCCCGGCCGGCGGCGCCCCGCCCGGCTCACCCTGGGGCGCCGCCTACTTCCCGGACGTGGAGCTCACCACCCACGAAGGACGGAGGGTGCGGTTCTACGCCGACCTGGTCCGCGACAGGCGCGTGGTGGTGAGCTTCATCTACACCCGCTGCACCCAGATCTGCGGGCTGGCCACCGCCAACCTGGCGCGGGTGCAGCGCGAGCTGGGCGAGCGGGTCGGCAAGGACATCCACCTCTACTCGGTGAGCCTGGAGCCGGAGCACGACACCCCGGAGCGGCTGCGGGCCTTCGCCGCCGCCTTCCGCGCCCGGCCCGGCTGGACCTTCCTCACCGGCCGGGCGGAGGACGTGGCGCTGCTGCGGAAGAAGTTCGGTGACCTCGCGCCCATCGAGGAGCACGCCCCGGTGATCGAGATCGGCAACGACGTCACCGGCCAGTGGTGGCGCACCAGCGCCCTCGACAACCCCAGGTACCTGGCCACGGTCATCGCCGGGTTCATGGATCCGGCCTGGGACGGCCGGAGCCAGGTGGCGGCCCGCGGCTACCGGGCTGCCCCGCCGGTGGCGGCCGGCAAGGGTCAGGCGCTCTTCCGCCAGCGCTGCGCCGCCTGCCACGTGCCCGGGGGCGACAGCGTCGGGCCGGACCTCGCCGGGGTGACGAGGCGGCGCGATCCGGCGTGGCTGGCGCGCTGGATCCGGTCGCCCGGCACGCTCATCGACGGGGGCGACCCGCTGGCGCTCGAGCTCCTGGAGCGGCACGGTGGCATCGCCATGCCCCCCTCCGACCTCTCGGCCTCCGAGCTCGACGCGGTGCTCGCGTACCTGCGGTCCCAGGACCGTCAGGCGGCGGAGCGGTGACCGCGCGGGCTACGCCGCCAGCGCCTCGGCCACCAGCTTCGAGAGGTCGTCCAGGTGGAAGGGCTTCTTCACGTAGCCCACCGGCCGGGCGCCGGCGCTCTCGGCCTTGGCCCGCACCTCGTCGGGCGGCGTGGCGGAGACGAAGAGCACCTTGGGACAGCGGCTGCCCAGCTCCTTCCGCATCTCGCCCAGCAGGGTGGCGCCGTCCATGCCCGGCATCCGGTAGTCGAGCAGCGCCAGATCCGGGAGGTGCAGCCGCGCCAGCTCCAGGGCTACCTTGGCGTCGGATGTGCTCTCGGCGTCGTGCCCCATCTTGCGGACCGCAAGCTCCAGGGCCTTACGCACAATGTCGGTGTCGTCCACGATGAGTACGCGAGCCATCTTTCCCCTCGGTTCCCCCGCGACGGTCCATTGCGTCGCGCGTGCCGGGGGCGGGGGGCCGATATTCGGGCAAGTTCTTCCGACTCCGAAGCGGGTGGAGGAGGCCCCGGGTTCCGCCAGAATTCCCAGGAGAAGCGCCCCCGGGATCGGGGACCCCGGGGCGCGGGCAACCCGCTCCGCGAGGTGCTGCGGCGGAATCGGCAGAGCCCGGATCAGCGCGAGTCGCCCGCCAGGGGCCAGGAGCCGCTGAGGTAGTCGAGCTGCTCGAGCGGCTCGCCCGACCGGGGCTCGCCGGGCGGCGGCGGAGGAGGGCGGCGGTGGGTCTGGGTGCGGAAGTAGCGGGCCAGCTCGGCGTCCAGGGTCCGCACCAGCGTGCGCTCGTCGACCAGGTACACCGTCTGGTAGAGCCCGGGCGCGATGGAGCGGAAGGTGTCGTGGAGGCGGGGATCGAAGTGGCTGCCGCGCCCCTCGGCCAGCAGGCGCAGCGCCTCCTCCAGCGAGGCCGGCTCCTTGTAGGCGCGGCGGCTGGTGAGGGCGTCGAAGACGTCCACCAGCGTGAAGATCCGTGCCTCCACCGGGATGTCGCCGCCGCGCAGCCCCTCGGGATAACCGGTGCCGTCGTACCTCTCGTGGTGGCTGCGCACCACCGGGAGCGCGTCCTGCAGCCACTCGTAGGGCCGCACGATCTCCACGCCGTGGTGGACGTGGCTGCGCATCCGGGCCACCTCGCCGTCGGTCAGCGGGCCGGCCTTGTGGAGGATGGCGTCGGCGATGCCGATCTTGCCCACGTCGTGGAGGAAGGCGCCCTTCACCAGCCCCTGGATGCGCCAGGCCGGCAGCCCCACCGCCTCGGCCAGCCGGATGGCGTAGAGGGTGACCCGGAAGTTGTGGCTGTTGGTGCCGCGGTCGCGCATGGCCACGGCGCTGCCCAGCGCCGCGAGCATGCCCAGGTTGGCCACCGCCAGGTCGTCGGTGGCCTGCAGGGCGTGCCGGTTGAGCCGCAGGATGAGCGGGTAGAGCGCCACGGCGGCGGCCAGGATGGCGAGGGCCACCAGCCCCACCGAGAGCGCCATCCCCAGGCGCATCGAGCGCAGCGCCGCCGGCTCGATGCGGTAGACCCCCTCGAACCAGGCGATGACCTTGCCGTCGTCGCGCAGCGGCGCGAACACCTGCACGAACTCCTCGCCGGCCACCGAGAGCCGCAGGTGGGCCAGCTCCTCGCCCAGCAGGGAGAGGTGGGGGTGGCGGTCCACCACCCGCTTGAGCTCCAGGAACTCGGGGTGCTGCGCCTCCACCATCTTGCGGCGCTGGAGGTCGTAGAGCTCGATGACCACGAAGTGGCCCTTGGCCACGTGCTCGGCCAGCAGGTGGTCGGCCACCGCCCGGCGCGCGTAGTCGGTGGGGCCGGCCGTCGCCAGGGTGCCGACGTGGCTCACCAGCCCCTCCGACTCGGCCAGGGCCAGCGACACCACCTGGTCGTCGGTCTGGCCCTTCTGGTAGGCGAACACGCCCAGGCCCGCCAGGGTGGCGAGACCGAGCGCCAGCAGCGCCAGGCGCAACACGATGCTGTTCCGGAGCCGTGCGTCCATCCCCTGCCCTCTCGCGCCCGCCCGCACGGGAACGTCTTCTGGACTCTGGCGGAGATGCCGCGGACCCGCCATCCGCCGATTGGCGCAGACCCATCCGGAAACGCACCGCCGGGCGCGCGCGGTCAGTATCGCTCCAGCGCCCGGCGCACCGCCTCGGCGAAGTGGCGCCGCGCCGAGGCCGGCGCCACCACCTCGGCGTCCCCGGAGAAGGAGAGCGCGAAGCGCGTGGCCCAGGCGTCGTCCACGCCGGCCACCTCCACCACACCGCCCCTGGGCCCCTCCTGCAGGATGCGCACGCCGGGGCGCTCCCGGGCCCAGGCCAGGGCGCCCGGCCCGAGCCGGACGCGCACCGGCTCCCCCGAGGGCTCGGAGAAGAGGCGCGAGGGCAGGTCGGGGTCGGCCGGCGGATCGAAGCGCTCGTCGGTGAGGGCGCACTCGCGGATGCGGTCCACGCGGAAGGCCACCGCCTGACCGCGCTTGTGATCGTGGCCCCACAGGTACCAGTGACCCAGCCGGCTGGCGAGGGTGTAGGGCCGCACCACGCGCTCGCCCTCGGCCTGGCGCGAGGCCGTGTAGTAGACGAGCCGCAGCGCGCGCCGCTCGGCGATGGCCCGCTGGATGCGGCCCAGCACCGAGCCGCGGGCCGGCGGGGACCCGGCGTAGATCCGGCCGGCGAGCTCGTCGAAGGAGTCGCGGCGGTCGCGCGGCACCGACTCGCGCAGCGCCTGGACCGCCCGCTCCACCCCCTCGCCGCCCAGGGCCCGGGCCGCGGCCGCCAGCGCCGCTGCCTCACCCTCGGTGAAGCGCGGCGGGCGGGAGAAGCTCTGGTGCAGGGCCACGAACACCCGGTCCCCCTCGACGTAGAGGTCGAGGAAGTCGTCGGGGGCGAAGGGCGGGCAGCCCACGCCCAGCAGGAAGTCGAGGTCGTCGAGCAGCTCCTTCTCGGTGACGCCGCAGCGCCGCGCCAGCTCCTTCACCGGGATGCCGGGGTGGCGCACGGCGTAGGGCACGAGGAAGAGCACCCGTCGCAGCCGGTCGCGGGACTCGGCCTTGGCCGGCGGCGGCCCCTCGGCGGCGGGGCGGGGCCTGCGGGCGCGGGTCACGCCGAGACCTTCCGCGCCAGGCGCGCCAGCACCGAGCGGGCCTCGTCGCGCAGCGGCCGCGGGGCCAGGATCTCGGCCCGGTCCAGCGAGAGCACGTGGCGCACCAGCGCCGCGCCGTTGGTGGCGGTGAGCTCCACCAGCGTGGAGCCGTCCTGCTCGCGGACGCGGGCCCGCGGGCCGAAGGAGGCCACGGTCTCGGGCGGCACCGGCGGATCGAGCCGCACCTTGCAGGTGAGCGGGGCGTGGTTGCGGTACTCCCAGGGCTCGCGGGTGGCGTGCTCGGCGAGGCTGAAGTCCTTCCGGGACGGGAAGTCGGGCGTGCGCGGCGCCGCCCCGTTCACGGTGAGCGAACGGACCCGGCCCAGGTGGAAGGTGCGAAGCGCCTTGCGCAGCAGGCAGTGGCCCACCAGGAACCAGGCCCCGCCCTTCTGGTAGAGGCCGTAGGGCTCCACCTCGCGGGTGGTGACCTCGCGCCGCTCGGCGCCGGCGTAGGTGAGCTGCACCCGCTTCCTGGCGGCCACCGCGTGGGAGAGCTGCTCCAGCCATCCGGCCACCGCCGGCCGGGCCTCCTGCTCCTCCGGGCCGCGGGAGAGGCGCTGGGCGGTGGCGGCGGCCACCTCGGAGGCGCCGGCGGCGCGGGCGGCGAAGGAGAGCTTGCTCATGGCGTGCATCAGGTCGCGCGCGTAGGGGAAGGCGCCGCCGGCCAGGGCCGCCGAGCCGGCCAGGTAGAGCAGGGCCAGGTCCTCCGGGGGGAGCCGCAGGTCGGGGAGGTAGAAGTCGTCCTTGTCGACGAGGTACCCGGCGGCCAGGTCCTCGTCGCCGGCCAGGTAGCGCACCGGGATGCCGAGCTCGAGGAGCTCGGCCTTGTCCCGCTCGAACTTGCGGATGGCGGCCTCCTCGGAGCCGCCGTAGTCCTCCCGGAACTGCTCCTGGATCTCGCGCCAGGACACCGGCTCGGGCGCCCGCAGCAAGAGGGCCGCCAGATCGAGGAGGCGCTGCGCCTTCTGCATGGTCCACTACCCCCGCTGCGGATGGAATATCAGGCCATCCGGCCCCGTGCTAGGATTCCCCGATCGCGTTCGCGAGGGGTGCCCATGGCGGGGCTCGGCATCGGTCCCGACGAGTTCGAGGTCTTCGCGGTCGAGGACGCCGAGGCGCGCTCCGCGGCGCTGGAGGCCCGGCTGGCGCCGCGCCTGCAGGTGCTGGGCGCGGCCCTGGTGGGCGGCCTCTCCCGCGTCGCCGGCGTTCCCCTCCACGTCCACCTGGGCAAGGTGCAGCGGCGCAAGGGCGTCCCGCCGGGCGAGCTCCACGTTGCCTTCTCGGCGAGCGAGAAGGCCTACAAGACCGTCCCCCACCTCCTCCTGGCCGTCACCGCCCGCGACCTGCACGCCCGGGTGGCGGCGCGGGCCTCGGCCGACCGCGGCGGTGCCCTGCAGCGCGCGCTGCAGCGGGAGGCGCTCAACCTCTCCCGCAAGGGCAAGCCCTTCCGCAAGCTGCGCAGCTACGAGGGCTGGAACCACGACGAGCTCCCGGAGATCGCGCCGGCCCACTCGGCCGCCTTCTGGACCGAGCAGGCCGAGCAGATGGCCACCGCCGGCGTGGACCTGGGCGTGGCCTGGCCGGCCGCCGAGGCCCGCAGCCTCGCGGCCGGCGACGTGCTGGGCGCCTTCCGCGACCTGGCCTCGCTCTTCAAGCTGCTGCTCAACGCCCGGTAGGCGTGCCGCCCCGCCCGGAACGGCTAGGCCGGCGTCTCGCCGCCGGGGGCGGGGGCGTCGGGCCTGGGCTGGGAGCGGGCCGCCTCCTCGCGCGCCGCCTGGCGCACCGCCTCGATCAGCTCCTCGTGCTCCTTGCGGAGGGCGTCGTTGCGCCGCTTGAGCTCGGCGTACCGGTCCTGCGCCAGCTCCAGCTCCCCCTTCTGCACCGTGTAGACCCGCTTCTCGGTCTCGAGCCGGCCGCGCACCGCCTTCAGGTCGCGCTCCATCTCGGCCGCCTTCTTGCGCACCTCGGTGAGCTTCTGCTCGGCCTTGTCGGCACGGTCCTTCTCGGCTGCCAACCTGTCGTCGCCGGCGGCGGCGGGGGCGGCCGGCGCGGCGGCCACCGGGGCAGGGGGCGGGGGTGGGGCGGCGGCCTGGCGCTCGGCGGCGGCCCTGAGCCGCTCCAGCTCCCTGGCCTGCTTCTCCAGCTGCGCCTCCAGCGACCGGGCACGGTCGGCGGCCGCCTGGGCCTCGGCCCGCGACTCGGCGAGGCGGGTGCTGAGCTTGTCCACCTCCTCGCGCAGCGCCGTGGCGCCACCGGCCCGCTTCTGCGCCTCCAGCTGCTCGAAGGCCTTCTTCTTGGCCACGGCCAGCTCGGACCGGGCCGCCTGCGCCTCCTCGCGCCGCGCCTTGGCCTCGGTGCGCGACTCGTTGGCGGCGCGGGTGGCCTCCTCGGCCGCCTGCTCCAGGCGCCCCTTCTCGGCCTGGGCCGCGGCCGCGGCGGCGCTCGCCTTGCGCGAGGCGCTCCACATGGCGATGGCCGCCAGGATGGCGGCGACTGCGACGACGACGGCGAGGCCGGTCATGGATGGGCTCCGGGTGGAATGAAGGGTCGGGGTGGAGGGGCTGCGGGTCGAAGAGCGAAACCGAGAGGCTAGACCTGCCCATTCCCCGTGGCAAGCCGAAGTGGTCGGACAGCCGAACTGGTCGGGGTCGAGGTCGAGGTCGGGGTCGAGGTCGGGGTCGAGGTCGGGGGCGGGGTCGGGTCGAGGTCGGGGGCGGGGTCGGGTCGAGGTCGGGGTCGAGGTCGAGGCCGGGGTCGGGGGCGGGGTCGGGGTCGGGGTCGGGGTCGGGGAGTTCACGATGGGGCACACGCGCCGGCCATGGCCAACAACGCGCTCCTCGCCGACAGGCTGGTGGCGCTGCTCACTGGCCTCGTGCGTTAAGGCTGCCGTCATGAGGCTCGGTCGACGGGAACCGATTGGTGCTCCGCTCGGCACCGATGAAGAGCGCGACCACGGGGAAGAGCTCGGTCTACATCCTGACTTGGGAGCGGGCGGGCTGAATCAGTGACGGTGGAGTTTGACCCAGGAGACCTCATCGGACTTGAAGGGCGGGTTGGAAGCCTTGTCCCCCTGACAGCGCTATGCTCTCCAAGTGCGAACCACCGTCACCGCTAACCGTCGTGAGCACCCCTGGATCGCCTTCGCGCTGGGGGCTGCTGCCATCCTGCTCACGTCTCGTGCGGTGGTGGCGTCGGCAGCCTTTCGTACGCGTCCCTCGCTCTTCTCGACCGCCGTAGTGCTCGACCTCACGCTCACCGGCGCGGCCCTCGCATGGGTGACGCTCGTTCGCACCCGACGGATTGCGTCGGGGTCGCTCCTCGCAATCGTCTCGGCGGGACTCTTCATCGCCGCGCGACTCCTGCCCCCAGGGGAAGCCGCGGGATTCGCGCGCCCCGCGCGAGTGGTCGTGCCGCTCGCAGAGCTGGGCCTCCTCGTCTGGATCGGTCACGTGGTGCTCCGTGCCCGCAGCGCGCTCCGCGCGAGAGGCAGCGACCTCCCGTGGGAGGATCTGGCGCGCGAGGCGGTGCGGCAGCGAGTCGGCCAGCACCGGGGGCTCGACGCCCTCATCACGGAGCTGTCGTTCGTGGGCATGGCCTTCTTCTCGTGGCGCAGCGCGCCGCACGTTCCGCCTGGAGCCCAGGCGTTTACCGTCCACCGGACGAGCGGCGCCGGCGCGGTGGCCGGTGCCCTCCTCCTCGCAGGCGCCAGCGAGACGCTCGCCGCCCATGTCCTGCTTTCGCGGTGGAGTGTGACCGCGGCCTGGACCGCCACCGCGCTGTCCCTGTGGCTCGTCATCTGGCTCGTCGGCGACCTTCGCGGCCTGAAGCTCCGCCCCGTCTTGCTTGAGGGCGACGTTCTGCGTGTCCGCATCGGGCTCCGCTGGCGCGCCGGGGTTCCCCTGAAATCGATCCGGACCATCTGTCCGGGACCCGACCCGGTGCGCCACCGCAGCTGCGCGGTCGCTTCCGTGCTCGGCTCCCCAAATCTCTACCTGCACCTCGACGGGCCCGCCGAGCTCGCGGGTCCCCTCGGCCTCCGCCGGCGCGGCCAGTCCCTCGGCCTGCGAGTGGACGACCCTGGCGCGCTCCGGGGGGCGATTGCGGCGCATCGCCCGGATCTCGCCTGAGAGCGCCGGCGGCCCCTGTCGTCGCCGCCCGGCCCAGACGCGACGCAGGTCACCGCGCGCCTCGCGCACCCCCGACTCCGCGAGATCAGCCGGCGTATGTGAAGTGCGACGTGGCTGGCATCCACGATGGAGACGCGCCGGGCGACGGGCGCGGACGGGGAGGCGCGCGCGGCTAGCCCGGCCGCGGCTCCGGCACCCGGGTGATCTGGACGCTGACGATCTTCCACGCGCCACCGCGCCGGACGTAGACGTCGATGTACCGGTAGTGGCTCTCGAAGGGCTTGCCCTGGTAGCTGCCGGTCATCCGGGTGCGCCCGCTCAGCAGGGCGACGTCGCCGTAGAGCCGGACCTCCAGCTCCTCCACCTGGTACGGGTCGATCCGCAGCGCCGGATCCATCAGGCCGTCCACGAAGGAGCGCCCGGTCTCCACTCCGGCGGCGCCGTCGATCTGGCGGAAGTCCTCGGCCATGTTGGCCTCGATGGCGGCGCGGTCCTTGCGGACGATGGCCCTGTCCCAGCGGTCCGCCTGGGCGGTGAGCTGCGCCACCAGGGCGGCGTCGTCCCGGACCGCGGCCGCGCCGATCCCGGCGCAACCGGGGAGGAGGAGCGCGAGGAAGAGGGCGGCGAGCGGCGGGGTGGCGCGGTCCATGGCGCGATGCTGCCGCAGCGGCCCCGGCGAGGCCAGGTCGCGCCCCATCCGCGGCGCCGCGCCCTCCCCGGACGGCGCCGGCGCGCGCCCGAGCCCCGGCCCCCCGCTCCTGTTAGGATCCCCGCCGCCCCGATGCGCAGCGTCGCCTTCAAGATCTTCCTCACCTTCGCCGTCGCCCTGGCCGCCTTCGCCTTGGCCGCCGGCTTCGGCGCCAGCCGCATCCACGCCTCGGGCAAGGACCTGCAGCTCCTCAGCGAGGGCTACCTGCCCCTCACCCGCATCGCCGCCCAGATCGACGTGAAGGACTGGGTCACGAGCCGGGTGCTGGAGGCCGGCGCCCTCGACGCCCCGGCGCGCCGCGCCTGGCTGCCGCTGGCCCGGGCCCACTTCCCCTCGGTGATCCGGGAGAAGGTGGGCGAGGGGCGCGCCGTGGCGGCGCGGGCCCAGGCCTTCGCCGGCGAGCGGGACCAGCGCTTCCTGGCCGAGGTGGCGGGGCGGCTCGAGGGCATCGACAGGCGCTGGGCCGACTACGACACCGCGGCCCAGGCGCTCTTCGACGCGCTGGAGCGGGGCGAGACCTCGCCGGCCTCGCTGGAGCAGGGTACCCAGGGGCTGCGCCAGCTGGAGAAGGGGCTCTCGCTGGAGGTGAAGCTCCTGCAGGTGGCGCTCGACGGCCAGGTGGCCGACAGGGTGCACGCGGCGCGGCGGGCCGAGTCGCGCACCGTGGCCCTGATCGTCATCTACGCCCTGCTGGCGGCGGCGGTGGGCGTGGGCGCGGCGGTGGTGGCCCAGCGGCTGCTCCTGCCCATCCGCACCCTCACCGAGGGGGTGAAGGCGGTGGCTGCCGGCGATCTCTCCCGCGAGGTCGAGGTCCGCTCCAACGACGAGATCGGCATGCTGGCGCGCGAGTTCAACGCCATGGCCGCCTCCCTGGACCAGCAGCGGCGCGAGCTGCTCCGGGCCGAGCGGCTGGCGGCGGTGGGCCGGATCTCGGCGCAGATCACCCACGAGATCCGCAACCCCCTCAACGCCATTGGCCTCAACGCCGAGCTCCTGGCCGAGGAGCTGGCCGAGGCGCCAGGCGTCTCCGGGGAGCAGCGGCAGCTCGTGGCCGCCATCGGCCGCGAGGTGGACCGGCTCCACGCCGTCACCGAGGAGTACCTGCGCTTCGCGCGCCTGCCCCGGCCGGTGCTGGGCCGCGAGGACCTGAACGAGATCCTGGCGGTGCTGGCCGACTTCCTGCGGCCGGAGCTCTCGGGGGCCGGGGTCGAGGTGAGGCTGGAGCTGGCGCCCGGCCTGCCGGCGGTGCGGGCCGACGAGGGGCAGCTCCGGGCCGCCTTCCTCAACCTCCTGCGCAACAGCCGCGAGGCCATGCCCGGCGGCGGCACCGTGTGGCTCCGCACCCGCGCCGCGCCCGGCGGCGTGGAGGCCGAGGTGGCCGACACGGGCAGCGGCATCCCGGCCGAGGCGCTGCCGCGCATCTTCGACCCCTTCTTCTCCACCCGGGAGCGGGGCACGGGGCTGGGGCTGGCCTACACGCAGCAGGTGATCCGGGAGCACGGCGGCACCATCGCCTGCCAGAGCCAGCCCGGGCGGGGCACGACCTTCACCGTGCGGCTGCCGGCGGCCGCAGAGGAGCGGGCGCCGTCGCCCGCGGAGGCGGCCAGCGCATGAGCCGCCGTCCGCGCGCCCGCTGGAGCGCCACCTCCGCGGCGGGGCGGGGCGGGAGCGGCTCGCCCGGGCGCGGGTGGGGCGATGCCCGCCGCCAGGTGCTCGACAACGGCCTGCGGGTGGTGACCGTGCCCACGCCCGGCCTGCACTCGGCCATGGTGGCGCTGTACGTCCGCGCCGGCTCGCGCCACGAGTCGGCGGCGGTGAACGGGGTCTCCCACTTCCTCGAGCACCTCTTCTTCCGCGGCTCGGCCGGCTTCCCCGACAGCGTGGCCATGAACGCGCTGGTGGAGGCGGCCGGCGGCAGCCTCAACGGCATCACCGCCCGCGACCACGGCTGCTACTACACCCCGCTCCACCCCGGCGAGCTCGACACGGTGCTCTCGGTCGTCGGCGACCTCATCCGCCGCCCGCTGCTGCGCGACCTCGACGTGGAGCGCGAGGTCATCCTCGAGGAGATCCTCGACGAGGTGGACGCCGAGGGCCGCGACATCGACGCCGACAACCTGCTGAAGCGGATGGCCTTCGCCGGCCACCCGCTCTCCTTCAAGATCGGCGGCACCCCGCGCATCCTGAAGCGGCTCGGCCTCCCCGAGGTGAGGGCCCACCTGCGCCGCTTCTACGTGGGCGAGAACCTGGTGCTGGCGGTGGCCGGGCCGCTCCGGGAGGCCCACGTGCTCGAGGCGGCACGGCGCCACCTGGGCGCCCTGCCCCGCGGCCGCCGCTCGGTGGACCTGCCGCCTCCGGCCTGGCCCCGCGGGCCGCGGGTGCAGCTCACGCCCCACGACGACGCCCAGGCCGAGCTCAGCATCGGCTTCCCCTGTCCGCCCGAGCCTCACCCCGACTACCCGGTCCACATGGTCATCCGGCGCATCCTCGACGACGGCCTCTCCTCCCGCCTGCCCTTCGAGGTGGTGGAGAAGCGCGGCCTCGCCTACTCGCTCCACGCCGGCATCGACACCTTCAGCGACGCCGGCATGTTCGTCGTCGACGGCGCCTGCAACCCCCGCAAGCTGACCCGCGTGGTCGAGGCGGTGCTGGAGGTGCTGGCCGATCTGGCCGTGCGGCCGGTGGGCGAGGAGGAGCTGTCGCGGGTGCTGCGGCGCCACCGCACCACCCTGGCCTTCTCCCTCGACAGCCCGGCCGAGCTCGTCGGCTGGCACGGCTCGGGCGAGCTCCTGGGAGCGCCCGAGAGCTTCGAGGGGCGCTGCCGGCGGGTCGAGGCGGTGACCGCCGCCGACGTGCAGCGCGTCGCGCGCCAGACCTTCACCCGCCGCAACCTGCTGGCGGTGGTGGTGGGACCGGGCGGCGAGGCGGCCCGCCGGCGCGTGGAGCGGGCGGTGCTGGCCTCGGACCTCGGCTGAGCGCCGGTGAGGGCGTCCCTTCCCGCCGCCGGGTCGAGCGAACCGCGGCGCATGGTCCGGGCGAGCCGGCTTCCGGAGATGCGCAGGGCCGGGCGTGCCATCGCATGGCGCGCCGCGTCGCCCGCCCCCCCGCGCCGGAATGACGCTTCCCCTGTCGGATCGGTCCGCTACACTGCCGCTTCCAGCCGCAAAGGGGAGGTGGCCGCGATGGCCGACGCCTGCGTGGATTGCCGGACGCCGCGGTTCACCTCCGGCTTCACCGAGACCTTCGAGTCGCGCGACTTCACCGGCGCGCCGCAGGTGGTGACGCTGCGGCTCTGCCTCGACTGCGGCTCCCGCTTCTCCGACAGGGCCCAGCTCCGCCGCTACCTGACCGCGAAGCTCCCGGCCTGGGCGCTGGCCGGGGCGGCGGTGCGCGGATGACCATCGCCTGGGACCCCACGCTGGTCGTCGGCATCCCCGAGATCGACGAGCAGCACCAGGAGCTTTTCCGGCGGCTCGACGCGCTGCTGGAGTCGATCCGCGGCGGCCGCAGCCGCGACGAGGTGGCCCACACCCTCGCCTTCCTCCGCGAGTACGCCCGGAGCCACTTCGCCGCCGAGGAGGCGCTGATGGCGGCCAGGGGCTACCCCGGCCTGGCCGACCACCGGGCCGAGCACGAGGCCTTCGCGGCCGAGCTGGTGACGCTCGACGCCGAGCGGCAGCGCGACGGCGCCACCGCCAGCCTCATCATCCGCGTCAACACCCAGCTCACGGGCTGGCTGCGGAGCCACATCTACCGCACCGACCGGGCGCTGGTGACCTTCCTGCAGGCCCTGCCCCGGAGCTGACGGCAGCCTCCGGCCCTCGCCGGGCGGCGGGCGCCGGGGACTTGTAAGGTGCCGGACGGCCCCGGCCGCTTTCGCCCGCGCCGGATCGCCTGCTACGCTCGGCGCGTGGACTTCGTCGAGCGCGTCATCCTGCGGCTCCGGGAGCAGCCCGGCTTCAGCCGCAACCGCCACTACCAGGCCTTCTCCTCGCCCGAGGGGAAGCGGGCGCTCCGCATCCACCGGCACCTGCGATCGCTGGAGCAGGCGCTGGCCGCCGGCGCACGGGCGACGCTGGAGCAGGAGGGCGAGCGCCTGCGCTTGACGCTGACCGGCGCCCGCTACCGCCGCGTGGCCTTCCTCACGCAGGCGGAGCTCCGCATCCTCTGCCGCAATCCCGAGGCGCGGGCCGCGCTGCCGCTGCCCGGGGGCTGGTAGGCAGGGCCCGGCTACTACCCCGCCAATTCGGCAAGACCGACCCCGGGTGCTGGCCGACTCCCGTCCGGGCGGCCCGCACCGCGGTCCCCGGCGGGTCGCGACCCGGGCTGGAACGCTCCGGAATCCAACCCCGATCGGCGGAGGCCGTGCGGCGGCCCCCTGCGGCAGCCCCCTTGCAAACAGAGGGGCCTGCCTCGGAGGGCACCGCCATGGGCATCACCTGGGACGCGCAGCTGAGCGTCGGCTTCCGCGAGATCGACGAGCAGCACCAGGAGATCTTCCGGCGCGTCGACGTGCTGGTGGGGAACCTGCGGCGCGGCCAGTCGAAGGAGGAGCTGGAGAAGCTGCTCTCCTTCCTGGGCGACTACGTGCAACAGCACTTCGGCGCCGAGGAGGGCCTGATGCTGATGTTCCACTACCCGCTCATCGGCCCCCACCGCGCCCAGCACCGCTCCTTCGTGGAGGTCTTCGTGGAGCTCAGGGGTCGCCTCGACCGCGAGGGCGCCAGCGAGGCCGTCACCGAGAAGCTGGCCTCCTTCCTCCTGGCCTGGCTGCGCGAGCACATCGGCACCGCCGATCGCGCCCTGGGCAGCTTCCTCGCCGAGTCCGGAGTCACCGAGCGGCTCGCGCCAGCCGCAGTCCGCTAGTCGGCGCATTCGCAACACAAGGGGAGAAACGTCATGGCCATCCAGTGGGATCCGAAGCTGTCCGTGGGCGTGAAGCTGATCGACGAGCAGCACCAGGAGCTGTTCCGCCGCGTGAACTCGCTCCTGGCGGCGATGGAGCAGAACCACGGCAAGGAGGCGGTGGACAAGACCCTGGGCTTCCTCGCCCAGTACGTGAAGGACCACTTCGGCGCCGAGGAGCGGCTGATGCAGCAGTACAAGTACCCGGACGCCGTCGCCCACAAGGGCCAGCACGAGGCCTTCGTCCGCACCTTCCTGGAGCTGAAGGCCGAGTACGACAAGGCGGGCCCGACCAACGGCCTGGCGGTCAAGCTCAACCGCACCGTCTGCGGCTGGCTGCGGCAGCACATCGGCGCCACCGACAAGGCCTTCGGCACCTTCCTGGTCTCCAAGGGCCAGGCGCAGGTGGCGCTGTAGGCGCGCAGGCGCGGTTCACCGCCGCCCTGGATACACTGTAGGTGGATCGCTCCCTCCCCTCGCCCTTCCCGGCCGGCTAGCATGGGTGGGCAGGGGAAGGGGAGCGAGATGCTGCGCTGGCAACCGGGCCTCGCCGTCGGCGTGCCCACCATCGACGAGCAGCACCGGGAGCTCTTCCGCCAGGTGAACCTGGTGCTCGCCGCCCTGGGCGACGAGCGCGGGGCCGCCGAGGTGGGACGGCTCCTCGAGTACCTGGGCCGCTACGCCGTCGAGCACTTCGCCGCCGAGGAGCGGCTGATGCGCGACACCCGGTATCCCGAGCAGGAGCCACACCGGCGCGAGCACGTGGACTTCGTGCAGGCCTTCCAGGAGGTGTGCCGCAGCTACCTGGCGCAGGGCCCGCGGCCGGCGGTGGTGGTGCGGCTCAACGTCTGGCTCTGCTCCTGGCTGCGCCGCCACGTGGGCCAGACCGATCAGGCGCTGGGCCGGCACCTGGCGCGCGCCGCGGCCGTGCAGCAGGGCGCCGCCAGCCCGTAGCGGAGGAGCGCTACGGCGGTGCCAGGCGCGGCCCGCCGGCAGGGCGGCCGGCGCCGGCCAGCAGGGCCCGCAGCGCCTCGGCCGCGTCGCTGCCCCCGAAGGCGGCCGGCAGCGGCCCCCCGGAGAGCGGCGGCGGCACCGCCTCGCGGGAGGGTCCCGTCACCACCACCGGCACCCGCAGGTCGCGGAGCAGCGCGACGTGGGCCTCGGTCATGCCGTCGGCCGGCAGGAGCAGGAGCGCCCCCAGGGCGCCGGGCGCGAAGGCCCGCCACAGCGGCAGGAGGTCGGGGTCGAGCGGCAGGCCGGTGAGGTCGAGCCGCAGGCCGTCACCGAGGTCGAGGCGGCCCAGCGGGCCGAGCCCGGCCGGCGGCTCCGGCTCGGCGCCGAAGCCGGGCACGGCGGCGAAGCGGGCCAGGGCCGCCTTGCGCGCCAGCGGCCCACCGCCGGCCAGCAGCACCTTGCCCACGGCGCGGGCGCCGCTCTGCCGGCCGCGGGCGATGCGACCGCGGAGGGCGTGCATCTCGGCCGGCCCCAGCAGCGGCTCGGCCGGCGGCGGGGGCGGCGGGGCCTCGCGCCGCACCGCCCAGCCGCGCTCCAGGAGCGCCTGCACCGCCCGCAGCGCCTCCAGGTCGGTGGCCTGGGCCCTGTCGAGCAGGTCGGAGAGTGGCAGCGGCCGGGCGAGGAGCTTCACCACCTCGGCGGTGACCGGGTGGAGCCCGGGGCCCAGGGCCCCCTCGTCGGCGGTGAGCTCGATGCGCTCTGCCGGCAGCGGGAGCGAGGGCCAGAGGGCAGCGGTCTCGTCGGCGTGGCGCAGCCCCTCGAGCACCAGCGCGTCGAGCCGCCTGTCGATGGGGCCGGGCTCGCCGGCGGGGCCGGGGACGAAGGCGAAGGCCCCCTCGCGCCGCCCCAGGAGCCGGAAGAGCGCCTTCTCGCCGCGCGCCGGGCCGGCGGCCGCGTCCACCACCCGCCCCTCCACCAGGCGCACCGTGGCCTCGCCGCCGTCGCGCCCCAGCTCGAGCAGGCCGCTCTTCCGGTTCTGGCCCAGCACCTGGAGCAGGTCCGGCAGCGGGATCTGCGCCAGGTTCCCCTCCAGCTGCCGGTTCTCGCCGGCCACGGCCCGCGAGGCCTCGCCGCGGCGCCAGGCCTGCTCGGCGCGGGCCAGGACCTCGTCCTCGTGCACCGGCTTCTGCAGGAAGGCGCCGAGGCGGGCCCGGTCGGGGTCGGGCGCCGCGCCCATGACCAGCACCGGGATGCGCTCGGTGCGCGGGTTGGTGCGGAGGATGCGGGCGAAGGTGCGCGGATCCAGGAGCGGGCAGCCCTCGTCCACCAGGATGAGGTCGGGCAGCCGCAGCACCGCGAGCTGCAGCGCCCGCGAGCCGTCGCGGGCGGCGTGCACCTGCCAGCCCTGGCGGCGCAGCGCCGGCGCCAGCCGCCGGGCGGTCTCGGCGTCGGCGTCGGCGATGAGGATCTTGCGGGGCGTGGGCATGGGGCGCGGGCTCCGCTAGGCCGGCTCGAGGTCGTGGAGGGCCTGGAGGCGGCTGGCGAGGGCGTCGACGAGCGGGCCGTCGGCGGTGTGGAAGGCGCGCCCCTCGCTGTCCTGCAGGAGCGCGTAGGCGCTCTGCTCGGAGAGGAAGATCAGGAACTGGTGGGTCTCGAAGCGCCGCTCCCCCACCGCCGGCACCACCGCCACCAGCGGGTGGCCCGGCGCGGGCGGCTGCGGGCCGAGGAGCACCACCCGCGGCGCGCCGTCGCCGGAGCGGGCGTTGCCGCCGGGGGCCGGCAGCGCCTGCACCAGCGCCGCCACCGCCGCCCGGTCGCCCGAGCCCAGGTAGAGGAGGCCGCGGGCCCGCGGGTCGCGCCCCAGCTCGCGGGCCGCCTCGCGCAGCGCGGCACCGAAGAGCTCGGCGTCGGCGGGGCGGCGTGCCGAGGTGGCGTCGGCGAGCGGCTGGCCGTCGGCGAGCAGGAGATCGCACAGCTCCCAGAAGGCGGTGCGCGAGAGGCCGTCGAGGGGGAGGCGGCGCGCCAGCGAGCGGCGCTGCTCCTCCTGGCGCAGGCGGGCGTGGTGCACCAGCTCGTCGAAGTCCTCGCCGTCGCGCGGGAAGGTGGCCACGCCCAGCGAGAGGAGCGGCGCGGCGCGCTCGGACGGAGCGCGCAGCGAGGGCTCCTTGCGCACCTCGTCGGCGGCCCGCCGGGCGAACATGCGCGCGCCGAAGTGGTCGGTCTCGGGGAGGAGCACGTAGTACTCGGTGTCGGCCATGCGGGCCAGGATGTCGGCGTCGCGCACCGCCCGGCCCACCGCCGCCACCAGGCCGCGGGTGGCGGCCCTCCAGGCCTCGCGGCCGCCCTCGCGCCGCAGCCGCTCGGCGCCGTCCACCGTCAGCACCGCCAGGGAGAAGGAGCGGCCGTAGCGGCGGGCCTTGTAGAACTCCTTGCCGGCGTAGTCCACGAAGTAGGCCAGGTTGTAGGCGCTGGTCTCGCGGTCCTTGAGCCCCACCCGCTCCAGCGCCTGGTGGCGCCGGGCGTTGCGCAGGGCGATGGCGGCGAAGCGGCCCACCGCCGCCGCCGCGGCCCGCTCCTCCTCGCCGAAGCGGCCGCGGGCCCTGTCGGTGAGCAGGCACAGCCCCACCAGCTCGTCGTCGGCGCGCAGCGGCAGCTCGAAGGCGTCGCCGCGCCGGGGCTGGCCGTCCGCCAGGAGGCCGCGCTCGGCGTCGCGGAGCTCGAGCCGCACCGGCAGCGCCGAGCGGTCCACCAGCCCCCGGTAGGCGCGCAGCGTGAGCTGGCCGCGGTCGTCGGCCACCCACAGGGCGCCGCCCTGGGCGTCGGTGGCCGAGGCCAGCACCTGGAGGAGCTGGTCCTGGAGCAGCTCCAGGTCGAGGGTGGAGAGGATGGCCAGGCTCTGCTGCAGGAGCGACTGGGAGCGGACGAACTCCAGGTTCTCGTCGAGGAGCCGCCCGTGCTCGCGCCGCAGCCGCGCCCGGGCCAGCGCGCGGGCGGCCGCCTGCACCAGCCGCTCCTCCTGCACCGGCTTCACCAGGAAGTCGCCGGCACCGGCCTGCATGGCCCGCACCGCGGTGTCGAGGTCGCCGGCGGCGGTGACCGCCACGGCCTCCAGGGCCGGGTCGCGCCGCAGCGCCTCGGCGCAGAGCCCGATGCCGTCCATGCCGGGCATGCGCACGTCGGTGAGGAGGAGATCGGTGCGGTCGGCGGCCAGGGTGGCCAGCGCCTCCTGCGCCGAGGAGGCGGTGGCCACCTCGTAGCCGTGGCGCACCAGGGTGTCCCGGTACATCTCCCGGAAGAGCCGCTCGTCGTCGACCACCAGGATGCGGCCGGGTGCCATGCTCCCTCGGTCGGCGGCTAGAGGTCGGTCTCGCCCTCGAAGACCCGGGCGGCGGGGCCTCGCATCGCCACGCGGGCGAGATCGGGGCTGACGGTGATGGAGAGCGGCCCGCCGGGCAGGCGCACCTCCAGCGGCCGCCCGGCGGGGAGCTGGCCGGTGGAGACGGCGGCCACCGCGGCGGCGCAGGCGCCGGTGCCGCAGGCGTCGGTGAGGCCGGCGCCCCGCTCCCAGACCACGAGATCCAGGCCGCCGTCGCGGGGGCTGGCGAAGCCGGCGTTGACGCCGCCAGGCACCGAGGCCTCGACGGTGGGGCCGACGCTCTCGGCCCGCTGGCGGGTGGCGGCGTCGAAGAAGACCGCGTGGGGGTTGCCCATGTTCACCCGGAGAGAATGGAGCAGCTCCTCCCCCACGGTGAAGTCCTGCGGCCCCTCGAGGCGGGCCGGCCCCATCTCCACCGACACCGACTCGAAGGAGCCGTCGGCGTCGCGGTGCACGGTGCAGCGCCGCGGGCCGGCGTCGGTCTCGATGGTGAGCTCGCCCCAAAGGCCGCGCCGCTCGGCCAGCCAGCGGGCCACGCAGCGGACGCCGTTGCCGCACATGGCGGCCACCGAGCCGTCGGAGTTGTAGATGTGCATGTAGGCGGCGCCGCCGGCGCGGGGCGGCAGCACCGTCAGCACGCCGTCGGCGCCGATGCCGCGGCGCCTGTCGCAGAGCCGTCGGGCGCGCCCGGCGTCCATGAGCGGCCCCTCCACGACCACGAAGTCGTTGCCGAGGCCGTGGTACTTGGCGAAGCGGAGGGGCACGGGCGGAATATAGCCCGGGAGCCGCGGCGCGTCACAGACCGACCGCCGGCACGCCTCCGCCCCCCGGCGGGCGGGCTCAGCCGCAGAAGCGGCGGACGGCGGCCTCGAGGATGGCGGTGCAGCGCTCCACCTCGGCGAGCGGCACGTGCTCGCCGGTGCGGTGGGCCACGCGGATGTCGCCGGGGCCGAAGACGCAGGCCTCGGCCCCCAGCGCCAGCAGCTCCGGCATCTCGGTGCCGTAGGGCACGCAGCGGGCGGCGTTGCCGCTCTCGGCCTCGAGGAAGCGCACCACCTCGGCCTCGGCCGGCGTCACCGCCGCCTGGTCGAGCCGCATGGGGGTGTGGGCCACCCGGATGCGGCCGCCGCTCTCCGCCTCGACGAGCGCCGCGGCCTCCTCGAAGAGCCGCAGGCCGAGCTGCGGCTCCTGCCCGGGAATGGGGCGCCACTCCAGCGTGAAGCGGCAGCGGCCGGCGATGACGTTGCGGGCCTTGCCGCCCTCCACCACGCCGATGTTGTAGGTGGTGTGGGGCGGGGCGAAGAGCGGGTCCTGGCTGCGGGCCAGCTCGGCCTGGACGCGCCCCACCACCTCGGTGATGAGCCGCGCGCCGGCGTGGACCGCCGAGGCGCCGAGGTCGGGGTAGGAGGAGTGGCCCTCGAGGCCGAGCACCTCCACGTCCACCGCGGCGTAGCCCTTGTGGGCGCGGATGGGCACCAGCGAGGTCGGCTCGCCGTCGATGGCCACCCGCGGCCGCAGCAGCCCCTCCTCGACGAGCTTCTTCGCCCCCCAGCAGCCCACCTCCTCGTCGGCGGTGAAGAGGAGGTGGAGCGGCCGCGCCGTGGGGCCG
Source organism: Deltaproteobacteria bacterium (assembly GCA_016214955.1). Taxonomy (GTDB): domain Bacteria; phylum Myxococcota; class Myxococcia; order Myxococcales; family Anaeromyxobacteraceae; genus JACRMN01. Next base: position 532,098 of record JACRMN010000012.1, on the reverse strand, counting down.
GTGTGGGCGGCGGCGGCAAGGGCGCAGGCGATGAAGGCCTTGGTGTCGGCGGAGCCGCGGCCGTGGAGGCTGCCGTCGTGGATGGCTCCCGAGAGCGCCTCCGGCCAGGCCGGATCGAAGGGCACGCAGTCGGTGTGGCCCAGGAGCGCCAGGCCGCCCGGAGCCTCCGGCCCGCGGCGGCAGAGCAGGTTGCCCTTCTCCACGCCGGCCTCGTCGCGCCAGGTCATGCGGCGGGTGGCGAAGCCCAGCGGCCGCACCGCCTCCTCGAGCAGGTCGAGCACCGGCAGGTTGGACCGGGACGAGGTGCTGTCGATGGCGACGAGCCGCTGCAGGAGGGGGACGGGCTCCATGGAAGGGCAGCGTAGCCGTGGGCCCGCCGCGGGTCGAGGGCGAGCGGGGGGGGGGCTGGGGCGGCGACCGGCGCTCGCTCACTGGATCCAGTACTGGGTCCCGTCCACGAAGTCGACTTCGAGGATCCCGAGCGGATCGTGAGGCGCCACCGCCGCCGGTGACGCGGGCGGCCGCCTCCGGCGCGTGGAGGAAGCCGCCCGTCTCCCCGGGCGTCGCTCCCCGTCAGGGCCTCACGACCTGGATCCAGACCACCTGGCGGGACCGGTTTCCTGCGAGGTCGTGCACCTCCACCGAGAGCTCCTTGGGCCCGGAGAAGTCCGCCGGGACGGTGAACGAGCAGGCCTGTGGCCGGGAGAATTCGTAGCAGAGCGTCTGGCCGCTGGAGGCGACCTCCACGTGGTCGATGCCCGAGGCGTCGGCGGCCCGGAGCTCGACGCGCAGCTCGTCGCCCGCCCGGACCACCGCTCCGTCCGCGGGGGACAGGACCGCGAGCGTCGGCGCGATGCCGTCCACGTTCACGGTCTCCGTCACCTCGGAGGCCTGGCCGCGGGCGTCCCAGCCGACGAGCCGCACCGGGACCTGGCCCATGCCGCCCGCGACTTCCGGCGCCGACCAGGCGCACTCGAGGTGCGTGAGCGCCTCCCCGGGCTTCAAGGACCGCGCGCACACGCGCGAGCCGCCGACGAAGAGCTCGGCCCGCGCGACGCCGGAGGGGTCGTAGAAGTCGAGGACGGCGTTCAGCTTCTCGCCCGGGTGCACCGCGCTCCTCCCCGATGCGGGCCAGAGGGAGAGGAAGGGGCCGCTCTCGTCCACGACGGCGAACGAGGCGCCCTGCGACGCGGAGCGGCCGGCCTCGTCGGTGACGGTGGCGGTGACCTGCATGGTGCTGCCCACGGCGCCCGTGACGGGCACCGGGCAGGTCACGTCGACCGGCGCCGCCCGGCCCGTGTCCGGGGCGAAGAGCCGGGTGCAGGCGGGCAGGCCGCTCTCGTACGCGAGCTGGAACTTGCGGACTCCTTGCCCGGCGCTGGCGCGGAAGGTGACCGGGAGCGCCTGGCCCGCGTCCGCCTTGCCGTTCGCGGGGGCGGCGAGCGCGAGCTCCGGGCCCGGCGCGCCGACGGGCGTGAGGAAGAGGTCGAACCGGGCCGAGGGCCGCCCCTCCACGATGAGCTGGTCGACGAGATCGTAGGAGGTGTGCCAGGCCCCGGCGGACACGTAGCCGGGGACGAAGGCCTTGATGAGCAGCCGGTTCTCTCCCCAGGTGAATCCGCCCTGGTTCCCGGGCCAGGAGAAGACGTAGCCGGCCGCGGGGTCGTAGGCGCCGCTGCGGGTGAGGTAGGGCGAGGCGGTCCCGAAGAGCGACTGCGTGAAGGCCCAGATCTTGACGCTGCCGCCGGAGGCGGCGATGGGCTGCCCGGTGAGCTTGTCGAAGAGGCGCAGCTCGATCGCCTGCCTGCCGGCGAGCTCGGGCGAGGTGAGGCTCGCGGTGGGCTTCACGGCCCACTCGCCGTCGACGAGGGCGCGGGTGCCCCGCGTGAAGCGCGTGGCCGCGATGACCGCCTGGCGGTCGCTCGGGGACCCGAGGCTCGCGTTCATGTACTGCTGGGTGAAGAGCGGGTCGCCGTCGTACTCCCGGTGCTGCGACCAGTAGGGGTCGGTCGACTGCGGGTAGCCTTCGTCGTGATCGAGGTCGACCCGCGGGGCCACGCCCGTCCTGTCGACGACGTGCCGGTTCTCGTAGTACTCGCCGCCGCCGGCCCCGTAGATGTGCTCGAGCTCGTGCACCAGGGTGTGGAGGTGGTTGCCGAGGTACTGGCCGACCTCCTGCTGGGTGGCCAGGTTCTCCGGGTCGAAGAGCGTGGTGACGCCGTGCACCGACACGGCCCCGCCGATCTGGCGCGCTCCGCTCGCGGCGGAGCCCGAGATACCGCCGGGGCCCGACGGGTTGAGGATGACGCGGATCGTCGAGTCGGTCCCGCTGAAGGAGAACGGGGGCAGGTCCGCCACGGTGGGGTAGATGGTGAGGTCGATGCGCGGGTCGAAGACGAACCTGCGGCGGGTCTGCTGGGCGAAGATGGCCGAGACGTCGGCGAAGTAGAGCCCGAGGCGGCGCTCGATCTCGGCGCGGTCGAGCCCGGGCGCAGCGCCTTCGATGAGCTCGACCTTGATCTGCTGGAAGGTCTCGGGGAGGGGAGCCTGGGGCGCGGCCACGAGGGGGAGCAGCAGAGCCGCGAGCGCTGCGGAGCCGGCGACGAGCCGGCGAGGGGGGGCGGGCGGGGACAAGTTCCAGATCCTTTCGAGCGCAGGACGGGCGCCGCGGACGCGTCGGGGCGTCGCCTGCGCTCGCTGCACGAGCCAACGGGGTGAGCTGGTGATCTGTCGCTGTTTCGGCGGGTGAAACACCTCGCCCCCCGGGCGCGTGACAAACTTTTGCTCTCGGACGGTGCGGGCCCCCAACCAGGAGCCCGCCGCGACCCCCGGGCGGGCACCCGGCCTGTGCCCCGGAGCCCTGGTGTCGATGGGGTTGGCCCCGGCCAGGATGCCCACCGGCCAGGTCGAGCGGATTCACGCGACGGGCCGCGCGCGCGCCGCCAATCACTCCACGTGACTGCCCAGGTGCGCCCGCACCGCCGCCGCCACCTCCTCCGCCCGGTCCTCGGCGAAGGTGTGGGTGCCACCCGCGAAGACCTGCAGCCGCGCGCCGGGGATGACCTTCTGCAGGTGCTGGCCCACCGCCAGCGGGCTCACCGGATCGGCATCGCTCCAGAGGAGCAGCGTGGGGGCGCGGATGGCGCCGAGGCGGGCGGAGAGGTCGGTGCGGTCCTCGGCGAACCAGCGCGGCAGGTGCGGAAGGCGGGAGAGGAAGTCGGGGCGCCAGTCGGAAGCGCCGAGCGCCCGCACGTCGAGGCCGCCCGAGGTGGCGGCCAGCACCAGCCGCCCCACCCGCCCCGGCTGCTCCAGCGCCAGCCGCGCCGCCAGCACGCCGCCCATGGACTGGGCCACGAGGTGGAGCCGGCCGGCCGGGAGGCGCGGCAGCATCCAGGAATAGAGGTCGTCGAGGGAGCCGATGGCGGGGTCGGGCGGCTCGTCGCCGAAGCCGGGCCAGCCCAGGAGGCAGGCCCTGCCCAGGTCGGCGAGCCGCGTGGCCACCGGCCGCCAGAAGATGGAGCGGCCACCTGCGCCGGGGAGGTAGACGATGGGGAGCACGGCCCGAGGCTAACCGGCCGGCGCGCGCCCGTCGAGCGCCTACCGCTCCGGACGGCGCCTGCCGCACCGGCGGCTACGGGACCAGCACGGCGATGGCGTCGGCCTCCAGCCGGGCGCGGCGCAGGGCGCCGGCGGTGGCACTCAGGTGCTGCTGCAGCTCCTCCCGCGACTCCTCCACCACCTCGGGGTCGGCGCCGCCGGCGGCGGCCGCCTGGAGCCGCTCCTCCTCGGCCTCGGCGTGGCGGGAGAGGAGCGCCAGCGCCGCCTCGCGCCGCCGGCCCAGCTCCTCCTGGACCTCGCGCGACAGGGCGGCGAAGGCGCCGCTCGCGGCGGCGGGGTCGAGGGGACCGGCGAGCCGGGCGTCGGTGAGCTCGCCGGCGTCGAGCGCGCCCACGAGGTCGGGCCGGAGGGGGTGCCTCGGCTCCAGGGAGGCGCAGGCCGCGAGCGGCGACTGATCCAGGTAGCGGGCCGCCTGTCGCGAGGGCACGCGGGCGCCCGGGTCGACGTCGGCCGGCTGCGGCAGGGCCACGTGGAAGCGGGCCAGGAGCGCGCCGCCGCGCGGGGCACCGGCGGCGCGCACCACCGCGGTGCGGCCGGCGTCGCCGTCGCGGGCGAGGCCCACCAGGGCCTCCACCAGCCGGTGACCGGTGGCGAACCACTCCAGCTCCTCGCGCACCACCGCCGTCTCGCGCCAGAAGCTGCCCAGGTGCGTCTCCGGATCCTCCGGGATGGTCATGCCCGGCAGGGCGTCGATGCGCATGTGCGCACCCAGCGTGAATGCCACCTCGAAGGCGTTCACGTTCTGGTCGGTGTCCACGTCGAGGCCGGCGCGCCGCCCCACCTCCGTGACCACCTCCTCCAGCTCCTCCTCCAGCCACTGGGAGAGGCGGGACAGCCGCTCGCGGATCTGGCTCGCGGTCGCGGTCGGAGCCGAGGTCGCTGCTCCACCCTCCCCCACCCTCGCCAGCCCCCGCTCGGTCAGCGCCGAGAGCTCCGGCAGCGCCGCCGAGCGGATGTCGAGCAGGGGGTCGTAGGCCTCGATCTGCGCCCGCCGCCCCTCCGCCACCCGGGCCGAGAGCGCCCTGCGGAACTCCTCCCGCCTCTCCTCCGGCGCGCCGCGCAGCCCCAGGAGCTCCGCCGGCAGCGAGGCCAGCACCGCGTCGAGGCCGCCCACCGGCTCGTCGAAGATGCCGATCACCTGCTCGTACAGGTCGGCGAGGAAGGCCTCCTCGCCCGGCTCGGGCAGCAGGTGGATCTCCACCGGGCGGTGCTGCCCCAGCCGGTCGAGCCGGCCGATGCGCTGCTCCAGGGTGAGCGGCGAGGGCGGCAGGTCGTAGCAGACCAGGTGGCAGGCGAACTGGAAGTTGCGCCCCTCGCCGCCCGACTCGCCCGAGAGCAGGATGCGCGGCCCCTCGGGGTCGCGGAAGCGGGCCACCAGCCGATCGCGCTGCTCGATGGTCTCGGCCTCGTCGTAGAGCAGCGCCTCGAGCCCCAGGCCGGCGATGGCGGTCCGCAGGCCGGCCAGGGCCGCCACGTCGGCGCCGAAGCAGAGCACCTTCTCGCCGGAGCGGGCCAGGCGCGCGCAGACCCCGGCGGCCGCCGCCTCCTTGCCGCCGGCCGGCACCGCCTCGCGCCGCAGCACGCGCCGCGTGAAGGCGCCCACCTGGGCGCGGCGGTTGCGGACGAGGCGGGCCGAGAGGCTGTGGTGCTCGGCCAGGTGGGCGAGGAGGGCCTCGCCGCTGCGGGGCGCGGAGAAGAAGGCGTCGCCGGGCGCCAGCCCGGCCAGCCGGGCGCGGGCCGCCTCGGCGTCGCCGCCGGCGAGGAGGCCGCGGGCCACCTCGGCCACCGCCTCGTGGCGGGCCAGGCGCGCCTTGAAGGCGGAGAGCGAGGTGGTGGGCACCTGCTCCACCAGCCCCAGCAGCCGCCAGTACTCGCGCGGATCGAGCCGCACCGGCGTGGCGGTGAGCAGGAGCAGGCCGAAGCTCTCCAGCGCCACCGGGGCCACGGCCTCGAAGAGGGCGTCGTCGGCGAGGTGGTGGGCCTCGTCCACGACGAGGAGATCGGTCTCCGCCTCCCAGCAGGCGTCGGCCAGCTCCTCGTCGCCGCGGAGCTGCTCGAAGGAGAGGATGGCCAGCGGACTGCGGGCCAGGGCCGTCTCCGGGCCGCCCAGCTCGGCGATGCGCTCGCGGGTGAGCAGCGTGAAGAGGGCGTTGAACTTGTGGAAGAGCTCGGCCATCCACTGGAAGCAGAGGTGCTCCGGGGCCACCACCAGCACCCGCTCGGCCAGGCCGATCTGGCGCAGTCCGGCGAAGACCAGGCCGGCCTCGATGGTCTTGCCCAGGCCCACCTCGTCGGCGAGGACGAAGCGCGGGGTGCGGTCGGCGAGGATGCGGCCGGCGGCGCCCACCTGGTGCGGGAGGACGTGGACGCGGGAGGAGAGGAGCGCCCCCAGCGAGTCGGCGCGGCGCAGCGCCTCCAGGCGGGCAACGCGGGCGCGCAGGCGGAAGGCCGAGGCCTGGCCGACGCGGCCGTGGAGGAGCTGGCCCAGCGGGCCGGCGGCCGGGGGGACCTCGAGCGGCGCCGAGGCCGAGACCGCGGCCAGCGCCGGGTCGCGGCCCGAGACGATGGTGGTGCCCGGGCGGCCGGCGAAGCGGACCTGGAGGCGCCGGCCGTCGTCCTGGACCGCCAGGATGACGCCCACGCCCCACTCGCGCTGGGCGCGGTGGACCAGCTTCATGCCCGGCTTCCAGACCATGCGGACCGCCTCCCTAACACCCGCTCCGGCCCGCCGACAAGGCACCGGGCGCGGGGGGCGGAGGAGACTCCGGCGCGGGCCGGCCGGCCACTGGCGCCCGCAACCCCGATCCGTTGACAGGGGAGCGGCGAGCGGCTAGAACGCGCCTGCTCTCGGCCATCTGGGCGGATAGCTCAGCGGTAGAGCATCGCCCTTACAAGGCGAGGGTCGCAGGTTCGAAACCTGCTCCGCCCAAGCTCCGACTTGGGGTGTTAGTTAAGTCGGTTATAACGCCGGCCTGTCACGCCGGAGGCCAGGGGTTCGAGTCCCCTACACCCCGCCAGTACAGAGGCCGGGACTTCACGGGAAACCGGTGGAGTCCCGGCCTCAGCTTTTTGGGCGGCGGGGGCGGATACCAAGGGGATACCAAGGCTGCTCCCAGCGGCCGCGAAGTCTGGCGAATCGCTGCCTGTTCTCCCGCTCGCGGTGAGCCTGTCGAACCGCGAGCTCCCCCCATCCCCGCTCGCCCCGCTCGCCCCGAGCGTAGCCGCGCGAAGCGCGGCGGAGTCGAGGGGCGCCCCTGCGGTCGGCGCGAGCTGGTCGATCCCGAACCGCAGCCGGTCCACCTCCGACTTCATGAAGTCCGGGAGCAGGTGGCCGTACCGCCGTTCGGTGATCTTCGGATCCGAGTGGCCGAGCAGCTTCTGCACGGAGACGAGCCGCGCGCCGAGCATGAGGAGCACGCTCGCGTAGGTGTGCCGGAGGTCGTGGAAGCGGATCTCCCGGACCTTCCCCTTCGGCCAGAGCTTGAACCCACAGCGCGGGCACGGCCGGATCTCCGCGTCCTCCCGCTCCTCGCTGAAGCGGCACGTCTTCCGGCGGCACACGTGCGTGTACCCGGTGACGATCCCCGCCCGCTTGAGCGCGCGCCGCAGCACGTCCTCCGGCTGCCAGGTCTTGTTCCGCATCGCGCCGGTCTCGTCGGGGAAGAGCCACGGCCCCTTCGTCGCCCGGAGCGCGTACGTGATGAACGGAACGAACTCCTCCGGGATCGCCACCACCCGCTGCTTCTTGCTCTTCGGGAATGGCCGCTCGTAGGAGCGCCGCGCGACCAGGAGCCGGCGCACCAGGTCCACGTCGTCCTTCCGGAGCCCGCACAGCTCGCCCTTGCGGAACCCCGTGAAGATGGCCGCCGCGAACACCGGCCGCTGCTCCGGCGCGAGCTTCGAAGACCCTGCCGCTGAACTCGGGGCCGTTGTCGCAGATGAGGTACTTCGGCAACGGCCGGCTCTCGGCGACCCTCTCCAGCACGCGCGTGGCGCGGAGGCCGGGGATCGAGGTGTCGACCTCGATGGCCAGGCACTCGCGGGTGAAGTCGTCCACGACCACGAAGGCGCGGATCCTGGTCCCGCCGATGAGTGCGTCGGAGACGAAGTCCATCGACCACCGCTCGTTCGGTGCCGTCGGCGGCGGCAGGACGGTCCGCAACCCCGACGCGAGGCGCTTGCGCAGCTTGCGACGCACGGCGAGCCCTTCGGCGCGATAGAGGCGGTACACGCGCTTGTGGTTCACCTCCACGCCCTCACGTCGAAGCAGGACGTGGAGCCGGCGGTAGCCCCAGCGCGGCCGCTGGGAGGCCAGCTCGCGGAGCCTGCCGACCAGGCCAGCGGGCTCCTCGCGCAGCGACCTGTAGCGGGCGCTCGCCCGACAGAAGTCGAGCAGCCGGCAGGCTCGCCGCTCGCTCATCTGGAACTCGCTCTGGAGGTAGCCCACGGCCTGCCGCAGGACCGTGGGCTTCACCACTTTCGCCGGGTGACCGCCTTCAGCGCCTGGATGTCGAGGGCCTGGTCCGCCACCATCTGCTTTGAGCCGGCGGTTCTCATCCTCGAGCTGCCGCAGGCGCTTCGCGTCGCTCACCTGCATGCCCGAGAACTTGGCCTTCCAGCGATAGAAGGTGACCTTGCTGATGCCAAGCCGCCGGCACACGTCCTGGACCGGCGCGCCGTTGTCGGCCTCCTGCAGCGCGCCGATGATCTGCTCCTCGGAGTACGTCTTCGGCTTCATGCGACCCCCACTTGCAGCGTAGAGGTTGCAGCTCGACTGGACTAGTTTCCGGGGGGCAGGTCAGGAGGACGTCGGCGAGGTACTCGAAGGGATTGACCCCGTTCACTTCGCAGGTGGCGATGAGGGCATAGAGGCCGGCGATGTTCTGGCCGGCGTGGTCGTTTCCGACGAAGAGGTAGTTCTTGCGCCCGAGCGCAGCCGGGCGGAGCGCTCTCTCCGACGCGTTGTTGTCGACGGGGAGTCGGGCGTCGTCGAGGAAACGGGTGAGCGGCTTCCACTGGTTGAGGGCGTAGCCGATGGCCTCGCCGAGGGGGCCCTTGGGCAGGTGCTTCGGCTGCTCGGCCACGAGCCAGGCGTGGAGGTCGTCCATGGCCTGGCGGCTCTTCTCGCGGCGGAGCGCCAGGTGCTGGGGCGTGCCGAAGACGTTCAGCTCGGCCGCGGCCCGCTCGACCTTGTACAGCTCGAGGATGAGATCGAGAGCCTGCCGGGCCTGCGGAGCGCTCGGGAGCGCGTCGAAGAAGCGCCGGCGAAGGTGGGCGATGCAACCGACGCGCTCACGGCCCTCCGGCGTCGTCACCTTGTTGTAGCCGGTGTAGCCATCGGAGACGAGGAAGCCCTTGGTCCCGCCGAGCACGCTCACCGGCGTCTCGCCCGAGCGGCTGGGGCTGTAGCAGTAGGCGATGAGGTGCTTGTCCTCGGCCTGGGCGAGGAAGGTCCAGAGCCAGGCCGTTCTCGTCTTCCCCTCGGCCAGCACGCGCACCGTCGTCTCGTCGGCCTGGACGACGAGCTGCTGCGCCGTGAGGGCCAGGAGCCGCTGCGCGAGCGGAGCGGTCTCCTCCGCGGTCCGGTGGAAGAGGTCGTTGAGCGATGAGCGGCTCACCGGCACGCCGCTGCGCCGGTACTGCTTGGCGAGCCGGTAGATGGGGATGGCGTCGGCACACTTCGCCACCGCCAGGTGAGCGAGGACGCCCGAGCCGTACCCGGCCTTGTCGTACGCGCCGGCCGGCTTCTCGGCGGTGAGGATGGTCTCGCCGCACTTGCAGCGGAGCTTCTCCTGGATGTGGATCTGCTGCTCGAAGCGAGCGGGGATGTAGTCGTAGACCGTGGTCACCTTGCCGGCGCCGAGCGAGGTGAAGTCGTGGCCGCCGCACCTTGGGCAGTGCTTCTTCTCCTCGGGGACCTTGTGGACGATCTCCCGGGCCGGGAGCCCCTTCTTCTTCTCGGCGTTGGCCCGGCGCTTCGCCAGCGCCGCCTCGGGGTCCGAGGACGTCACGCCGGCCCGGCGCAGCTCCTCGCTCACCGGCGGCATCTTCTCGGAGCGCTTGCCGAAGGTGTGGCGCTGCAGCTTGGCCAGGGAGGATTCGAGCTGGGCGAGGCGCGTCTCGAGGGCCTCGGCCCTCTCGCGCCACTCGCAACGGTGATCGTCGCCGCCCATCACCAGTGTCAGATCATGTTCCGGGGGATCTGTCGATCTTTCCCTCGCCCCTCTCCGGCATCCACGGCGTCGGCCGGCGCACCCGGCTGTAGTCGATCCCGTCGAGCAGCATCGAGAGCTGCGTCGCGTCGATCTCCACCGCCATGGCGCTGGGATCCATGTGCGGGAGCCGGAACAGCCCACGCTCGAGCCGCTTGTAGTAGAGGACGAAGCCGCCCTTGTCCCAGGTGAGCACCTTCACCCGGTCCCCTCGCCGCGAGACGAAGACGAAGAGGTGGCCCGAGTGGGCGTCCTCCTGCATCTCCGCCTCGACGATGGCCTTGAGCCCGTCGATGCTCTTCCTCATGTCCTGGGCCCCGGACGAGAGGAAGATCCGGACCGCCCGCGGGATGGTCAGCACGGCTACAGCGCCGCTGCAAGCTCGCGCAGGTACCGAGGGTCCGTGCCGATTGGGAAGCGGAGGCGGGCGCCGGAGGGGAGAGCCAGCTCCAGGAGGCCACCGCCCTCTTCCCCCTGCCGCGCCTTCGGCGCGGCCGAGGCTACCACGCGGACCGGTACCAACCGCGAGCCCACATCGGGGGCCTTCGCGGGCCGCTGCTCAGGAGCCGGCGGCGGATCCTTCTTCTCTGTCGCCAGCGGCCGCGAGTCGTTCCGCAGCCGGTAGATCCAGTACCGCAGGTTGCTCAGCTCGACCTTCCTCTGCTCGGCGAACTCGCGCTGGCTGAGCTTGCTCTGCTCGAACTCGGACACAGCCTTCGTCCAGAGCGCTCTCTTCCCGTCGTCCATGGCTGCCTCCTTCGCGAAAGCGCGAAGGATCGCCTTCAGCCACCGACGTCGCCAGCCGGCCTATCTCGGACGGTTACGCTGCTGTTCGTAACCATCCATGTCTGGACATTCACAGGCGGCGCTCACGGGAATACCTCCGCCCAATTCAAGGTCGTCGACAGCCGTACCGGGCTGCCCGTCGAGGCTTTTTCTGCTGCCGAGTTCGCGGAGACGTTCGAGCCACTGCGTAAAGAAGCGATAGCTCTCCATCGCTCGAGCGAGCACTTCACGGATGGATGGCTTTCCGAAGAAGCCCTTCAGGAGGCGGCCCTCACCCTCTACAGGCCTATCGCAGACCGCGAGAACGGGGTCGCAATGGAAGCGCAGTTCACATTCGAGGCTTCCTACGCAGGGTCAGATGGTCGCTGGTCCTCGTATTCCGAGTCGAAGCTCGTGCGGACTCGAGACGTCCCAGTCCCGCTTCAGCACGCCATTAGGCTTCCTCGGCACATGGCCGCGTGGCTTCTCGATACCTGCCCAGAAGCCACAGCGGCGGGGTGGAGTGAGATCCCGGACATACCTCGTGCTGAACGCTGGATCGATTTCTTCGCGAACACCTGAAGGGCGTTCAGTCGAACGTGATCGAGCGGCTCTCGACGCAGCTCCCATTATCGATCCGCCGTTCCCTATCGGCGGCCCTAAGTGGTTTGGGGCCGCCAGCAGGGGTTGTCCACTTCAACGCATGGCACGCTACTTTCCCGGATTCTTCTTCGAACGGGGCCGTCGCGTTTGCCCTCTCCGCGAGCGAGAAGGCCGAGCGCGTGCAGATGTGGCGCCGCGCGATGAAAGGTCATTGCGTAGCCGGATCCACCGCCATACGTTCTGATGTTTCTGGATCGCCTCCATCACCCACGAGGGCGGGTCAGCATAGTTGCGCCGCCTGATCTCTCTTTCCCCCCAAGCGAACCAGACGAGTCGACGCCCGTTCGCGTACCGCTCAAGAAGATCTTCGCGCAGATACACGATATGACCGGAGAACGCTTCGGGCGCACGTAGCGAAATGGCCGCGAAAGAACCGTCCGGCAGCATCTGGTCAAAACCGTTCGGCACCGGGCGGAGGTCGAACTGTCGCGAGAACCAAGCTGACGGCACCATCGCGCCACCAGCCCTGTTCAACTGGCTATGGTACGTCTCCCATCCGTACTCGTGAGCGAGTGCCTCGATCTTGACCGAAGCCGCGTTCCCGAGTTCGAGTTCGTGCGTGTAGTCCGCGACTTCGCCCCAGTGACGCACGAAGTCGGGGTGCCAGGGGATCTCGCCGGCGAACGAGTAGTACGCCGTTCGTGGTTCCGGGAGCCAGTGATTGCCTGGGTACTCCCGTTCCCTAAGCGCCTTCACAACTCGAGGGACATCTCGCTTAGCGACAAACAGCCCCGAGACAAACGCGAACACCCGCCTCCGCTCCAGCTCCTCGCGACTGTTCAGGAATGCATATACCGCGACCCAAGGACCGGGCCTGCCCCGGATCGAATCTCGATAGAGCAGTTCATCTGGAACGCGGACCTCCCCTTCGACGAGCCAGCGTTTGTCATCCCCGGGGAATTGGGCAGTCAAGCCTTCGATCTTCACTACATCCGGTGGAGGATCCTCGGGAAACGACGGATCGATATCAACATCCGCTAGGCGTTCCTCCCGGTCGGGAAGGCGGCCCTCCTCATCAAGTTCTCCCGCCAACGTATAGTAGCCGCTCCACCCATACTTCTTCCCGTAACGTTCGATGTCGGCTCGAACACCCCTGTGTACTTGCCCGCCGAGTTCGTTGTCGATCTCGTCGAACAACGCCTTTCGCCAACCGATACTCCACACGACCCCACGCACGTGTGCGAGGGCCGCGCGGTAGCCGGCGTGTTCCATCTGGTAGTTGCCGCGGCCTTCGATGAGACCACCGATCGTGTAGTTTGAGAAGTCCATCCCGAGAGTCCGATCAACCTCCTTTGCTCGAACGTCATTGTCTGGGATGGCCTCGACGACAGGCCCGCGCACAAACGGCACGCCATCCCGCCCACGCCAAGCCTGCGGGATAGCATTCGGACAGAACTTCGTTGCAAACGAGAAGATGCCGTCCACAAATAGGCGGATCAGGTAGTGACTCGTGGGATGCGCGGACGCCGCTCCGACAAGTTCGTCGCCGATTCTCGCCAGGAATCGGGCCAGGACCGGCTCGGACGCCTCAGCGGACGGTTGCTGTGCCATGACTACTCCGTACCCGGCAGCAGCAGCACGCTCTGGAACGTAGGCGTCATCGATCGAGAGCGCGTCAGCGACGAGCGTCAGGAGCGCGCCGAGGTCGGCACGGCCGAACCAGTACAATGTTCTCGTCGCCTGATCACGCAGGCGCCGAACGGTGCTCGTGAGAGTCCACATCACCCACTTTGCACGCAGAACGTCCGCGGGCCCCCTCTGATCCCTTCTCCGCCAGTACGACTCCAGCGACTCCAGTCCCTTCTGGATGGCGTCTGCGTTTCTGCGAAGCCACTCCGTCCACCGGAGGTCCCGCTGGGCCACCGGCATCGCGCGGAGTGCGCCGTCGAGGAACTCAGCATTGAGTGGGTGACCTATCAGCCCACGCGTACGGACCAGCCGATCGAGTATGTCTGGCACCCCATCTCGATGCGTCGTGATGAGATCTGCGAGTTCCCGAACCGTAGCGGCGTCTAGGTAGGCGCCTTCCAACTCTGCGGCCTGTCGTAGCGCGGTGAGTCGCAGTGGAGCTGGAGCGATTTGCCATGCCTGCTTATGCCCGCCGCGCCGTGGCACCAATGCTACAAGGCTGGTGACGATGTCCGCGGCCAGCGGGTGCCGCCCGTCATGCGGAGCCGAAAGGGCCGTTACCACTTCGCTCGCATTCAGCCATTCCTCGAGGTGGTCGCTCCCTCGTGCTCCGATGACGTGGCTTGCGATCATGTGTCCCGCGAGTGCGTCATACACGACCGCTTCGTGGGGATCCCCTGGCGCATCACCCGGTACCGCAAGGAGCACGCCTTCGTGTTCGAGCGCGCGAACGATACTCTCTTGCCAGGAGCGACCCTGTTCCCCGAGCATCACGCGCAAAGCACTTCTCGGTATGGAACGCCCACGTCGTCGCCAGAGTTCTTTTCCAATCTCGTCGACAGCGTTTCGGGCGTCGTGGTCGTAGTATCTGTGCGACGCAGGGGCAAGGCTCGCAATCTGTCCCGCGGCGATCTCAAGGTATCGGTCGAACAGGGCCGCCAGCGAACCTGGGCCTTTGTCGATACTGACCGGCTTGTCTCTTCTGGGGTTCGTGACCTCGCAGAACAAGCGCAGTGTCAGCGGGTGACGCAGGAGTTCGAACGGCAGTTCAGCATCGCGCCAGTCGATCCTGAAATACGTGAAGTACCGAACGGCCGCGTCTCGCAGGTCTTCATCGAATCCGGTCATCTCCAGGCGGACTATGGCGGAAGGCAACGCCTCTTCCGCGAAAGCACCACGCACCGTGCAGACCGCGACGACGTAAGGGTAGCTTTCGAGTAGCTCGTTCAGCGCCGCGAGCGGGGCCTTCCAGTCCCGCGCGTCTTCAGCCTCATTGAGGCCATCGATGACAAGCGGGAGCCGCCGGTGCGCCCGCTGGCCCGCTGCATCGATCGCGGCCACGAGCGCTTCGATGCTGGGTACCGGGGTGCCGCGGATCGAGATCGAGCGGCGCACCAGATCTGTGAGATTGTCTCGGGAATGGAGGTCTCGCCCGAACAGCAGCACCCCTGCCGGGCGGCCCTCCACCGACGCAGTAAGCTGTGCGCTAAGCTGCGTCTTTCCACCTCCTGCGTCTGCGACAACCGCGACGGAGCGAACCCCAACCGCCTGGCCAACTTCGTCCAGAAGCACAGCTGCTGCCTTGAGCGTCGCTAGCGCGTCCGTGACTGCGAATACGGCCGCGGATCGTGCGGCCCGCAGTTGGCGGGGGAGGCCCACGAACTCCCCACTGATGACGGCAGGTCGTGACTGCGTCACCTGCCGGAGCAGATCGAAGTCCCCGGTGTCGAGCGCTGATGCAGCGGTCGCAAGAGCACTGGCGCAACCACGCAGCGCCCCAGGCATGCGCGCGATCTCTGGTCGCAGGACCGATGGAGCAACGCCTGCTGCGCCTTCGACGGTGCTCGCGTGCGTCAACAGACTCTTCTCAGTCTCACGGAGATCTCCCCAGCTTGCCACCTCTCCCAAGAACCGCCGGAGCTCACGTTCGGCTTCTACTGACTGGTGCACCTCCGGCAGCCACCTCGGGCGGACGGTAGCCGCTGCCGAGCCGTGCAGCGCCTTGAGGTCTTCCGGCGAAAACACCAGCTCGCCGAAGTACGTCGCCCTCAGGATCTCGGCGTCCCCACTGAGGTGTTCCTCGACCTCCGACGCCGTCCAGAGATGGAGCTTGAACGGAGACTCCAGCCCAAAAAACCACTTCTGGTCACCCTCGGTGAGCGGCCGCCGCGTCCACAGAACCCAGTCGGTTAGGCCAGGAAGCTCGCGTTCCGTCGTCTTCAACGCCTTGGCGATCTTGTCGCGACGCGTCTTGCCGAGAGCCTTGCCGGCCGCGAGGTCGTACCAGCGACACTGCCATCCGAACCACCGGCCCGGATCACCAAGCGTACAGGCCCGGTCTATCCGGAGGTGGAACTCCACTCCGGGCTGCGACGCGAGCGCCGCAAAGCGCCCGAAGCGACCGTAGTGCCTCCGGATGAGCGCTCGGCACAGCAACTCGAAGTTCGACGTCGCAGCGCCGGAGAGTGCCGCGAACGCATCCCAATTAACCTGCGGCATGGCGTCACCGATCGCCGGGCTCGACCTCGCCCGGACGCGGATATTCGTGCGCCGAATAGACCTCAATCCGAGCGCCACCGTCGAACAGCACTTTCATGAAAGCTGATACGTCGATCTCATCGGTTGTGATGACGATTTCGGTTCCCTTTAATTCGACGGAGATATCGTAGACGAATTGCTCTAGCTCGCCCGGCGCGAGGCTGTGAACCTTCACCTGCCGAAGCTGCCGCTGTGCTTCATCCGTGTACCGCTCAGGCGGCTCACCGAGCTTGATTCGTCCGGCGTCGACGTCAGCTTGGACGCCCTCCGAGATCATCTCGATGATGTGCTTCGCCTTCGCAGCGTCATCCTCCGTCTTGAACCGACCTATCATCACCAAGTTCGCGGAGTGCTCCGACCCATACGCCTGCCAGATCTTCATGTCGGTCCTTGCCTTTCGTTGTCCCTGAGCACTCGCAGGGCGCGTCGAATCCCGCCTTCACCGATCGCAATTCCCTTCTCGTCGAAAGACGTTGGCTTGAGGACGCCCTGCGCATCGACGTGCGCGTAGGCTCCCAACCTGTCGTCATCAGGCCGGAACGGGGAGCAGGTCGGCAACCCATCACTGTCCGTCTCGCTTACGGAAAGGGGTACCGAGCCACGATACCGCTCCACCCAGCTCCGAAGTTGCAGGGCGGTGGCCGTGTCGCCCGACCGCGCCGAGCCGGCTTCGCGCTCAGGGAGCAGGAGGAACTCGGCCGCACCAAAGTCGCCGGCGATTCTTGCCGCCGTGTCCAGGCACGGAATCGTCTGCGCGTTGACTAAGAAGTTGATGCCGAACGGCGCAACGCTCTTGATCACGTCCAGCCGCACCAAGAACTCAGAGAACGGTCGGCCCCGGAGCGCCTCGTACGTCGTCCCCACTCCGTCCATGCTAACGCGGATGAAGTGAACGCTTCCCTTCAGTTTCGCCGCAAGCGAACGGTCGAAGGAGTGCCCGTGCGTCGTAAACGTAACAGCAAGCTGCGTTCGACGTGCGGTGAGTCGACACAGATCGACGAAGCGCGGGTACTTCGTCGGCTCGCCACCTCCGAAGCCGACGCCGAGGCATCCGTCTTCGTCGAGCTCCACCAGCCACTGTATCAGCGTTTCAAACGGAAGCTCCGCTCGGCGCTTGGGCGCGAAGCAGAACGAGCACGAGAGGTCGCAAGCGTTCGTAAGGGCAACTGACACCTGCCTAGGCGCGGTTGACCAGTGTTGCGGCGCGACGCGGATTTCGTCGAGCAACACGTTCAGTCCGGTGACGCGGTCGAACAGGTGGAGCCCGCCAGGCTCTGCCCGACTCTTCCACTCGTGCCGGATCGGCGTCGGATCCATAGGTAAAGACGACGACGTACAGTGTACACCACGGGCCGAGCACACATCGCCAGTGCCGCTCGGGTTGAGTTCGAGCGATTGGTGCCGCCGTCAGCGTACTAGCGAGCCGGTTGGATCAGGTTCAGGTCCCTGCGCCGCTACGTCTTCGCCGAACGAACTCCGCGATTTCCATCGGAGCAAACCTGATCGCGTTCGAGACGCGGCAGTGCCGGAGTTTCCCCGTCGCGCAGAGTTGATAAGCGGTCGACGTCGCCGTTCCGAGCACCGCCGCCACCTCCCGCACCGTCAGCAGCCGCTCCAGCCCCGCCGCAGCGCCTCGCGACCCGGATACCAAGGGGATACCAAGCGGCCGGAGAACGCCTGCGAAACCCGGCGAGCCGCTGGACTCCTCGCCGGACCCGCTGCCAGTGTTTCCGCCGGCTTGCGACCCCTGACCACCTCCACTCAGCGTGATTTCACTGACTGTCACGCCGGAGGCCAGGGGTTCGAGTCCCCTACACCCCGCCAGTACAGAGGCCGGGACTCCCAGCGGAAACGCAGGGGTCCCGGCCTCGATCTTGGGTTCCCGTGCGGGCGCGCACCTCGGCCCTGGTGAGCGCCCTCGTCGCCTCGGGCGTCCTCTTGCCGGTGGCGTCCTCGCACCCGAGCCACCGGGCCCGGCCGCGCTCCCGGACGCTGCCCCTGGGCTACCTCGCCAGCACCACGTGGGTGGCCTGGCTCGTGGACGCGTCCTCCGTGCACCTGTAGCCGAGCCCCACCGTGTCGATCCCGGCGAGGAGGTGCTCGCCCCGGCCGAGGAGGACGGGGGAGATCGCGAGGTGGATCTCGTCGATGAGGCCGGCGGCGAGGTACTGGCGGATGGTGGCAGTGCCCCCGCCGAGCCGGACGTCCTTGCCTCGAGCCGCCTCCTTCGCGCGCTCCAGCGCGGCATGGATGCCATCGGTCACGAAGTGGAACGTGGTTCCGCCCTCCATCGTGAGCGGTGCCCGGGCATGGTGGGTGAGCACGAAGACGGGCACGTGGTAGGGCGGGACGTTGCCCCACCATCCCTTCCATCCGTCGTCGGGCCAGGGACCGCGCGACGGCGCGAACATGTTGCGGCCCATGATCCAGGCACCGAGGTTGTCGAAGCTCCGCGCGGCGAAGTGGTCGTCGATGTCCTGCCGGGCGACCTTGTCCCCGATCAGCGACCCGGCGAAGCCGCCGGCCACCTTCTGGAACGTCTTCGTGCCGAGCACCCACTGGTGCAGCGCCATCCCTCCAACGCCCATGGGATTCTCCAGAGCCTGGTCGGGACCGGCGCCGTAGCCGTCGATCGAGATGCTGAACGCGTTGACCCGAAGCCTCGACATGAGCGTGACCCCTTTCGACCCTGCGTCGTCGTCGTTCGCCGCTCCTGGCGGGCGGGGTGTTGGCGCCGGCGCGGGCGGCTCCCCGGGCCGGGCCAGGTGCTGTGGGTAGGAACCGGTGCCGGGGTGTGCAAGCGGATCCGCTGCATCACCCCAACCGGCGCCGAGGCCCTCGTCGCCGAGCTGCCGAGGCAACGCGCGGCCGTGCGGGTGTACCCGGCTCCCGGGACGCGAGCCGGTCGAGGTCGAAGAGGAGCAGGCTCACCACCGCGGCCGCGGTTCATGGCCTCGGAGGGTCTTTTCCCCCATTCACTCACGGGAATGGGTGAAGCCCCCAGGGTCCCGGGCCATCGTCGAGGGCGCGTCTCGGGATCACCGAGGTTTGCCTCACCGTGATGGTGGCTCAATACCTGCTTACCCCCGCCGGCTTCAGGGCCAGCTCATCGTCGCCACGCCGCGACCTGCCGTGCCCTCGGGAGGGGCTTCATGGACAAGCAGCGGGGCGCTGTGGCGAAGGGCCGCATCCGGCGCGGCATGGGTTGGGCTCCAGCCACCGTGCTGCTGGTGGGGATCGGGCTGCTCGGAATCTCCGGCTGCTCCCGCCAGGACGGACCGCCCGCTCCCCCCGGCTCCACCGTTCCCGCCGGCAAGTCCGTCTCGACCCGGCGCCTTCCCAGGCTGGCGTCGGCGCCCACGGCTCCTCGGCTGATGCAGGCCTACTTCAACACCGTGGACGGCCGGGAGTGGATCTACGACGGCGCGCGGTGGGTACCCCGCGACGAGGGCGTCGACGGCCGCGGGGACGCGCTGGTGGACCGGGGCGCCGAGGGCATCGGGCGCAGCGTGCAGGCCGCGCTCGCCGTGCCGTTCTCCCCGAGCGGCGCCCACGCCAGGCACCGCGCCTACGACTGCGCTGCCTGCCATCTCGTCGGAGGAAGCCCCTGCCTCGACCCGACGGGCCCGGCGGCGGCCTCCGGCAAGCCCTCCCCGGCCTTCGACCCGGCCGCCAAGACCTGCTCCAACGTCTCGTGCCACGGGGCCTACTCCGGCACCTTCACGTACACCCGCTGGGACTACGGCCTCGAGGAGGTCGAGTACGTGACGGTCCCGTACGCGGGCTCCGGCGGCGCTGCGGGCAACTGGTACACGCCTGGCTCGACCTGCACGTCGTGCCACGGGAACCCCCCCTCGCCCACCACCGCCTGGCATTCGCCCATCCACGCGTCCTCCCTGGCAACCGGAAGGAAGTGCGAGACCTGCCACCCCGACGCCATCAGCGCCGTCGTCGGCGGGTCGACCGTCGGCGTCGCAATCAACGCGACGTACGCGGCGCTGCACGGCAACGGGATCGCGGACGTGCAGGCCAGGTTCACCTCGAAGTGCTTCGGGTGTCACTGATGAAGCCGGCAATGCGGAACCGGGGCTGCGCGGCGTTGCTGGTGCTCGCCTGTGGGCTGGCGGCGGGACGGGCGCTGGCGGCGGACATGACGATCTCCCAGGGTGCGGCTCACGCCAGCCACACGCAGGACCATCGGGTGCGCGGCAAGCTCTCCTGCGCGGAGTGCCACGCGCCGGTGTGCGGCCCGACCGGCAGCAAGAACGTCGCCTTCGGCGAGCTGGCGGCGGCCGGAGGGGCGGTGCCTTCCTGGGACCCCGCCTCCCGGACCTGCTCCGGCGTCTACTGCCACGGCTCCGGCTCCCCGCCCGTGGCCTGGGCCTATGTCTACTCGCCCGTCCCCCCGGCTCCCTCCGTCGAGTGCGCCGCGTGCCACGGCTACCCGCCGACGTCGCACGCCGCCTCGGCCACCTCCTGCAACGCCTGCCACTCCGGCACGGTGAAGCCGGACGGCACCATCGACATCGCCGGCGGAAGGCACGTCAACGGGGTGCTGGACTTCTCCGGGGGCGCCGGAGGAAGCGGCTGCGCCTCCTGCCATCCCTTCCCGCCGGCCACGGGGGCACACGTCGCCCACTTCGGGCTCCCGGGCATCACCGCGGCCAGCTATGCGGACGTCGGCACGCTGCGGGACCGCTACCCGGCCGAGACGCCCACCAGCGCGCCGGCGGTTTACGCGTTCGGCTGCGCCAGCTGCCACTCGGTCGACTCCCGCAGGCACATGAACGGCACGATCGACGTCGTGCTCCACGAGGCGGACGCGCCGGCCGGAAGCCTCAAGGCCCGCAACGCCCCCACCGCCGCCTTCGACGCCGCCGGCGGGACCTGCAGCGGGGTCTACTGCCACTCCAGCGGCCAGGAGAGCCCGGCCTACGCGGGCACGCCGGCCTGGACGTCGGGCACGCACCTGGGCTGCAGCGGCTGCCACGGCAACCCGCCCGCCTACCCGACCGGCGCGGCCGGCTCCGCCACCGCCAACAGCCACCTGCTCCTGCGCGTGCCCATGGCCGGCTCCAGCCCCCAGCTCTACGGCCACTTCACCTGGCACAACCGCTACGCCGGGGCGACCACCGAGGTCATCGGCAAGCACGGCGTGCCCGGCGAGGGCGCGGCGCCCATGACCTGCCAGACCTGTCACGCGGCCACCGTCGATCCCACCGCCACCGGTCGCTCCGGGTTCTACTGGCTCGACACCACCGGCGAGTACGACCTGGCAGGTGCGGCGCTGACGTACGGCTGCCGGACCTCGGGCTGCCACACCGGCGCGCCCGGCGGGGCGCCGCAGGGAGTCGGGCGAGTCCTGCCCCTGCTCCACGTGAATGGCTCGCGCGACGTGGTGTTCGACGGACGCACCGCCGCGCCGAGCTTCGACGGCCTGCCCGCGGCGCCCTTCACGCCCGACTTCCCCTACTGGGTGAGCGTGCTCATCTTCAAGGACGCCAGCGTGCTGCCGCCCGGCGCCGCCTGGAATCCCCCGCCGCCACCGACCGGCGCCGCTGCCGGCACGCTCTCCTTCCGGCTCGACGGGGCCGGCTACGCGCCCGCCACCAAGTCCTGCAGCAGCGTGGCGTGCCACCTCCGGCAGACCTCCGTCCAGTGGGGCGGCGCCAACATCGGCTCCTACTCCACCTGCTTCGGCTGCCACACCAACCACTGACAGTGAGGCGTCATCGAGTGGGCAGGAGTGGGGGCGCGGAGCACACCGGCTGGTAAACGCCCAGCGTAGCGTGATCGAGCGACGGGGCGCCGTGCCGCGGATCCAGGGTCCTGGTGGTACGGTGGCCCATGAGCGCACGGAGCCTGCTTCGCCTGGCGTCACTCGGAGTGATCGCACTCGGTGGCTGTGGCGGGGCGGGGGGTGGGGACCCGGAGTGGTATTACCACTTCGTCTGCAACGGCGACCCGGAGTGCCTGTCCACCAACTTCGCGGGCGCCTCCTCGGGCACCTCGAACCAGGGGCCGGGACAGGGTGGGCGCGCCGGCTGCAACAGCCTGCTCCACTTCGGCGCCAACGTCTGGAGCATCCCGCCGGCGCAGCAGTGGTGCGACAACTCCCCGGGCCTGAACCCGCCGCCCACGCCCGCGGTGACGCTGACGCTGACACCCTCGGCGATCGACGCGGGCCAGACGGCGACGCTCACCTGGTCGTCGACGCTGGTGACCTCCTGCACGGCCGGCAGGAGCTGGAGCGGCGCCAAGGGCACGAGCGGCAGCGAGCAGGTCGCGCCGGCCACCCCGGGCAGCTACACCTACGCGCTCAGCTGCACGGGCCCCGGCGGCTCGGCCTCCGGCTCCGCCACGCTCACCGTCAGGCTCCCGCCGCCCTCGGTGCAGCTCGCCGTCTCGCCCGCGACCATCACGGTGGGCCAGCAGGCGACCCTCGCCTGGACGACCTGGCAGTACACCTCCTGCGCTGGCAGCGGTCCCTGGAGCGGGCCGGTGGCCCTGAACGGCAGCCAGTCCGTGTCGCCGCCCGCCGCCGGAACCTACACCTACACCCTGAGCTGCCTGAGCGCCCTGAAGGGATCGGGCAGCGGCTCGGCCACGCTCACCGTCCTGCCGGCGAGCGGCCCCGCGCCGGCGCCGGCCCCGACAGTCGCCATCTCGGCGGCCACGGAGTACCCGTCCTGCGTCGACACCGGCCAGCAGACGACGTTGACCTGGAGCTCCACCGGCGCGACCTCCTGCACGGCCAGCGGCTCGTGGAGCGGGACGGTGGCGCCGAGCGGGAGCCAGGTGATCTACCCCGCGGCCGCCAGCAGCGCGGCCTACCTGACGCTCGAGTACGCGCTGAGCTGCACCGGGGCCGGCGGCACGGCGAGCGCGTCGGCGGCGGTCTGCGCCGTGCCCTCCAACGGCTGGCAGCCTCCGCCGCAGCCCGCGCTCGACCTGGCGGTGACGCCGGCCAGCATCGCGCTCGGTGAGTCGGCCACCCTGGAATGGTCATCCCGCTACGCCAGCGCCTGCACCGCCAGCGACGCCTGGACCGGCCTGCAGAGCCTCAGCGGCACGAGCACCGTGACGCCGCCGAGCGCCGGCACCTTCAACTACTCGCTCTTCTGCCAGGGCTACCAGGGCGGCGCCTCGGCCACGGTGACCCTGAGCGTGCAGACGGCGCCGGGCACCGCCCCGCTGGCGGCGCGCTTCTGCATGCCCCTGGGGCTGGCCGTCGACGCCTCGGATGCCCTGTACGTCGCCGACACCAACAACTCGACCATCCGCAAGATCACCCAGGCCGGCGTCGTCAGCACGGTTGCCGGGCTGGCCGGCTACACCGGCTCGGCCGACGGGCCCGGCGCCTCGGCGCGGTTCTACGGCCCGGCCGGCGTGGGCGTCGACGCCGGCGGCACCATCTCCGTGGCCGACGCGAACAACTCCACCATCCGGCTCATCGCGCCGGACGGCAACGTGACCACCCTGGCCGGTGCCCCGGGCTACCTGGGCAACGGCACCGACACCGACGGCACCGGACCGCTCGCCAGCTTCTACCGCCCCTACGCCGCCGCCCCGGGAGCGGACGGCAACCTCTACGTCGCGGACTACGGCTACGGCTCGATCCGCAGGGTCACGCCCGCGGGCGTCGTCACCACCATCGCCGGCCTGGCGCGCTCGCCCGGCTCCGCCGACGGGACCGGCGCGGACGCCAGGTTCCTGGGGCCGAGCGGCCTCGTCGTCCTGCCCTCCGGCGACATCTACGTCGCCGACCAGGGCAACCACACCATCCGCAGGATCGCGCCCGGCGGAGTGGTCACGACCTTCGCGGGGACGGCGGGCGTGCAGGGTGCGGCCGATGGCACCGGCCCGGCGGCCAGCTTCTTCCACCCGTTCGCCATCGCCGTGGACAGCCAGGGCAACCTGTTCGTCACCGACAAGGACAACAAGAAGATCCGCAAGATCACGCCGGACGGCGCCGTCACCACCTTCGCCGGGAGCGGCGCCCACGGGAACACCGACGCGACCGGCACCGCCGCCAGCTTCTACTACCCCTCGGGCATCGCCATCGACAGCGCCGACAACCTCTACGTGACCGACGCGGCCGCCATCCGGAAGATCACCCCGGCCGGCGAGGTGACCACCTTCGCCGGGAGCGCGGGCACCTGCGGCACCAACAACTGAAGGGACTGGGGCGCCGTCGCCAGGCGCTGCCGCGCCGAGGGCGCCCGCCGCCTCAGTACTGCCCGTACCGCCCGCGCACGCTGTCGAGCAGCTTCTGGGGGTCGTAGGCGGCGCCGTCCTTCCACACCAGCTCCACCTGGCGCAGGTCGGAGATCCTGGTCGAGGGGTCGCCTCGGACCAGCAGGAGGTCGGCCACCTTCCCGGGCTCGACCGAGCCGATGTCGCGCTCGCGCCCCAGGAAGATGGCGCCGTTGAGGGTGGCGATGCGAACGGCCTCGGCTGGCGTGAAGCCGGCCTCCACCAGCAGCTCCACGCCGCGGTGGTCGGCGAACCCCGGGATGGTGCCGCCGTTGCCGGTGGGGTCGGGCCCGGCGAGGAGCAGGCCGCCGGCGCGGACGAGCTCCCGCTCCAGCGCCAGCTCCTTCTCGAAGAGCGCCCGCTTGCGGGCCGCCTCCGCGGGCGGCAGCGCCGCGCGCAGGCTGCGCGCGTAGAGGTAGGCCTCGCGCGCCTCGGCGGTGAGCACCTCCATTGCCCGCGGGTCGAGGGGCGGCCGGTTGGGGATCGAGTGCTCGAAGACGGGAAGCGTGGAGGTGACGGCCACGCGGTGCTCCACCAGGCTCCGGATGAGCGCGGTGGCCTCGGCGCTGCCGGGCTCCACCCGCTCGACGAAGGCGCTCGACTGCTCCATGGGGCAGACGTCCGGCTGCTTCCCCGGCGCCCCCTGGGTGTTGACCATGAAGCCGTGCTCCAGGTCGTCGATGCCGAGGGCGATGGCCTCGGGGTAGGTGACGGAGCAGAGGTGGCCGGTCACCTTGAGGCCGCGCCGGTGGGCCTCCTCGATGGCCGCGCCCAGCTCGGCGCGGGTGATGTGCATGTAGGCCTTGAACGAGGTGGCGCCGGCGTCGGCCCAGTAGGCGACGAAGCGGCGCGCGTCCTCCGGGCCGCGGAGCTGGTACATCTGCAGGAAGAGATCGCTCTTGCCCTGCAGGTAGGGCGCGGTCACCTCGAGGTGCGGCCCCGGCACCTGGCCCGCGTCGATGAGGGCGCGCAGGTTGAGGTCGGCGTACCCCTCGACGCTGCCGGTGGTGCGGACGGTGGTGACCCCGGCCGCCAGGTAGAGGCGCGGCGACGAGAAGGTCATCTGCGGCACCACCAGCGGCGGGTCGGAGTGGCCGTGCGCGTCGAGGTTGGGGCGCGCGATGTAATACATGTGGTTGTGCATGCCGACGAGGCCGGGGAGCAGCGTCCGCCCGCGCCCGTCGATCACCACCGTGCCCTCGGCCGGCGCCACCTCGGCGCCCGGGCCGATGGCGGCGATGCGCCCGCCCTCCAGCGTGACATTGCGGTCCTCCAGCGCCGGCCGCCCGGTGCCGTCGAGGACGCGAACGCGGGCGATGACGAAGCGCCGCGCCTCGTGCCGGAGCACGGCCTTCACCGCGGGTCCCAGCTTCGGACCGGCCGCCGGCTTCGCCGCGGCCGCGGGCCCGGCGGAGAGGGCCAGCATCAGGAGCGAGGAGAGGATGGACATGTCGCCTCCGGAGGGGACCGGAAGCGTATACCGCCGCCGCGCGCCGAGCGCGGCGGGGCGGCCCACCTGGGAAGGCGGGCGCGGTGTCGGGGTCAGGCCCGGGCGGCCGCGCTCGCCGGAGCCCCGGCCGCGGCCCGCGCTCCGGGGCGGCCCAGGGCCTGGAGGCAGGCCGGGCAGGTCACGGCGCCCGCGTCCTCGGTCCAGTGGGTGTCCATGTAGCCCCAGTCGCCGCAGAGCGGCTCGAGGAGCGGGGCCGTCGTCGGCCGCACGAAGTGGTAGGGGCGCATCGTTCACCTCCGTCGTTCCCTCGACCAGGGAGCCCGGCTGCGCCGCCGGGCCCTCCACCGCACCGCCCCGGTCGGGCCCACGCGGGCGGGAGAGGAGAAGGCAATGCCCTTCCCTTACGCTCCGGCGGGCGCGGGCGCCCGGGTTTCGGGCCCTTCGCCGCATGAAGGGGCGCCATCGCCAGGCTATGGGATGGGGGCCACCGGAGGCGCCACATGGCCACTTCCCGCGTCCGCACCCGCGTCGAGCGGGACACCCTCGGCACCCTGCGCGTGCCGGCCCGGGCGATGTACGGGGCCCAGACCGCGCGGGCGCTCGCCAACTTCCCCATCTCCGGCCTCGCGCCCCACCCGGCCTTCGTCGAGGCCACGGTGCGGATCAAGATCGCCGCCGCCCGCGCCAGCGCGCGGCTCGGCCTCCTGCCGCGCAGGAAGGCGCGGGCCATCGAGGGGGCGGCCCGCGAGGTGCTGGCCGGGCGGTGGCGCGGCGAGTTCGCGGTGGACGTGTACCAGGCCGGCGCCGGGACCTCGCACCACATGAACGTCAACGAGGTGCTGGCCAACCGGGCCTGCGAGCTGCTCGGCGGACGGCGCGGCGACCGGGCGCTCGTCGACCCCAACGACGACGTCAACATGGCGCAGTCCACCAACGACGTGGTGCCCACGGCCATGCGGCTCGCCGCGCTGGCGCTCGGGCCCGCGGCCACCGGGGCGGTCGCGGGGCTGGCCGCCACCTTCGAGCGCAAGGCGCGGGACTGGGACGGCATCGTCAAGGCGGGGCGCACCCACCTCATGGACGCCACGCCCATCCGGCTCGGCCAGGAGGTGTCGGGCTGGGCCGCGGCCCTGCGCGCCGCGGCGGCGCGGGTGGAGGGCTCGCTGCGCGAGCTGCGCGAGATCGGGCTCGGCGGCACGGCGGTGGGCACCGGCCTCAACGCCCACCCGCGCTTCGCCCGCCTGGCCCTTGCCGAGCTGCGGCTCCTCACCGGCGCGCCGCTGCGCCTGGCGCCCAACGGCTTCTACGCCATGCAGTCCCTGGCCCCCTTCGCAGCGCTCTCGGCCAGCCTGCGGGTGACGGCGCTGGAGCTCCTGCGCATCGGCGGCGACATCCGGCTCCTGGGCTCGGGGCCGGCCACCGGCCTGGGGGAGCTGCGCCTCCCGGCGGTGCAGCCCGGCTCGTCGATCATGCCCGGCAAGGTGAACCCCTCCATGGCCGAGATGCTGGCCATGGTGTGCCACCAGCTGGTGGGGCTCGAC
The DNA here is from genome assembly GCA_016214955.1 of Deltaproteobacteria bacterium. Lineage (GTDB taxonomy): Bacteria > Myxococcota > Myxococcia > Myxococcales > Anaeromyxobacteraceae > JACRMN01. The sequence goes on along the minus strand of JACRMN010000012.1, from coordinate 505,426 downwards.
GCCGCCATCGGCTCGGCCACGGCGGCGGGCCAGCTCGAGCTCAACGTGATGATGCCGCTCGTTGCCTGGGACCTGTGCCACGCGCTCCAGATCCTGGCGAACGGCGTGCGGGCCTTCGACGAGCGCTGCGCCCGCGGCCTCGAGCCCGACGCCGAGCGGGCCCGCGCCCACGCCGAGCGGACGGTGAGCCTGGCCACCGCGCTGGCGCCGCGCATCGGCTACGCGCGGGCGGCCGAGATCGTGAAGGCCTCGCTGCGCACCGGCCGCTCCATCGCCGACCTGGCGGCGGAGATGGCCGGGCTGTCGCCGGAGGAGGCGCGCCGGATCCTCGACCCGCTGCGCCTCACCAGGCCGGGGCGGGCGTAGGGGCGCGCCGGGCCGGCGCCGTCAGCTGGCCAGGTCGCCGGGCTTCCGCCCGGGCGCGAAGAGTGCCACGCCGCGCGCGCGCAGCCGCTCGGCCAGCCGCCGGGAGCCGGTCAGGAGGAAGCGCTCGTAGAGCTTCACCAGCCCGCGGTTCGACCGGAGCTCCGCCAGCTCGGAGATCTCCGCGAAGAGGTCGGCGAAGTCCTGGAAGCGCCGCGCCAGCTCGTCGTAGAGCGCCTCGGTGCCGCGCGACGCCAGCCCTCCGCCGGCGAGCGCCCCGTAGGCCCGCTGCCCCATGGCCACGTAGTACCGCTCGCCGACCGGCGAGCGGGCCAGGCGGTCGGAGAAGAACCCGGCGAGGAACAGCGCCGTGTCGCCGAGCCTCCGCAGCTCCCGGAAGCGCCGCTCCCGGTCTCCCTCCAGGGCGCGGGCCAGGATGAGCGCCAGCGGCTCGTCCAGGCCCCCGGCGCCTTCTGCCTGGCGCAGGTCGAGCCGCGTGGCCAGGAGGTTCACCAGGTAGAACTCGGTCTCTCCCTCGATCCGCAGCCGCCGGGTGGAGAGCGCCGAGGAGACCGCCTCCCGGAAGAACTCGCGGGGGCTCTGATCGACGACGAGCGGCTCGGCCATGGCGTCCTTGCTCCTCCCGGGAGCGTAGGGACGACGGGGCGGGGAACGCAAGGCCGCCCCGCCGCGGGCCGCCGCGGCTCACCTGCCGCGCGCCGGAAGCGCCCAGGCGACGGGGCCGAGCGCCGCGCTCCGGGCCTTTCCCGCCGGCGCAGGCGAATGGAGGGCGACGGCCCTCGGCCCGCGGTATGGATCCCTTCGCTGGCAGTCGTCGCTGCCGAGTGCCAGCGCGCTCCCGGAACGCGGGACCCCCCACAACCAGACCCCGGCACGCGCGCCTGCGCCGGCGGGAGCACCAGGAGAGCATCCATGAAGCTCCGTCCGCTGCAGGACCGCGTCATCGTCAAGCGGGTCCCCGAGGAGGAGAAGACCAGGGGCGGCATCATCATCCCCGACACCGCCAAGGAGAAGCCCATCGAGGGCAAGGTGCTGGCGGTGGGGAACGGCAAGGTGCAGGAGGACGGCAAGGTCCGCGCGCTCGACGTCAAGGCCGGCGACCGCGTCCTCTTCACCAAGTACTCCGGCACCGAGGTCAAGCTCGACGGCGAAGAGCACCTCATCATCCGCGAAGAGGACATCCTCGGCGTCGTCGAGGCGCGGTAGTCACACTTCACCGAGAGGAACCATCCGATGCCTTCCAAGGAAATCCTGTTCGACCAGCCCGCCCGCGACGCCATCCTCCGCGGCGTCAACACCCTCGCCGAGGCCGTCAAGGTGACCCTCGGGCCCAGGGGCCGCAACGTGGTCATCGACAGGAGCTACGGCTCCCCGACCATCACCAAGGACGGCGTTAGCGTGGCCAAGGAGATCGAGCTCGAGAACAAGTTCGAGAACATGGGCGCGCAGATGGTGAAGGAGGTGGCCAGCAAGACCTCCGACGTGGCCGGCGACGGCACCACCACCGCCACCGTGCTCGCCCAGGCCATCTACCGCGAGGGCTCGAAGCTCGTGGCCGCCGGCCACAACCCCATGGAGCTGAAGCGCGGCATCGAGAAGGCGGTGCTCCTGGTCACCGCCGAGCTCGCGAAGCTCTCCAAACCCACCAAGGACCACAAGGAGATCGCCCAGGTGGGCGTCATCTCCGCCAACGGCGACGAGACCATCGGCAACATCATCGCCGAGGCCATGTCCAAGGTCGGCAAGGAGGGCGTCATCACCGTCGAGGAGGCCAAGGGGCTCGAGACCACGCTGGAGGTGGTGGAGGGCATGCAGTTCGACCGCGGCTACCTCTCGCCCTACTTCATCACCGACGCGGAGCGCATGGAGGCCACGCTCGAGGACTGCCGCGTCCTCATCCACGAGAAGAAGATCTCGGGCATGAAGGACCTGCTGCCGCTGCTGGAGCTGGTGGCCAAGGACGGCAAGCCGCTGCTCATCGTCGCCGAGGAGCTGGAGGGCGAGGCGCTCGCCACCCTGGTGGTGAACAAGCTGCGCGGTACGCTGCACGTCTGCGCCGTCAAGGCGCCGGGCTTCGGCGATCGCCGCAAGGCCATGCTGGAGGACATCGCCATCCTCACCGGCGGCAAGCTCATCGCCGAGGAGCTGGGGCTGAAGCTCGAGCAGGTCACGCTCGCGGACCTGGGCCGCGCCAAGCGCATCACCGTGGACAAGGACAACACCACCCTCATCGACGGGGCCGGCAAGAAGGCCGACATCGAGGCCCGGGTGAAGGCCATCCGCGCGCAGATCGAGGAGAGCACCAGCGACTACGACAAGGAGAAGCTCCAGGAGCGGCTCGCCAAGATCGTGGGCGGGGTGGCCGTGGTCCACATCGGCGCCGCCACCGAGACCGAGATGAAGGAGAAGAAGGCCCGGGTCGAGGACGCGCTGCACGCCACCCGGGCGGCGGTGGAGGAAGGCATCATCCCCGGCGGCGGCGTCGCCTACCTGCGGTGCCTCAAGGCCCTCGACAGGGCCAGCGTCCCGGAGGAGGAGCGGTTCGGCGTCACCCTGGTGAAGCGCGCGCTCGAGGAGCCGCTGCGCCAGATCGTGCAGAACGGCGGCTGGGAGGGCTCGATCATCGTCGACAGGGTGAAGGAGTCGAAGGAGGTCAACTTCGGCTTCAACGCCCAGACCGGCGAGTACGAGGACCTGGTGAAGGCCGGCGTCATCGACCCCACCAAGGTGGCCCGCACCGCGCTGCAGAACGCCGCCTCGGTGGCGTCGCTCATGCTCACCACCATGGCCATGATCGCCGATCGGCCGAAGGCCAGGGCGGAGGGCCCCGGCGCCGACCTCGGCGGGATGGGCGGCATGGGCGGGATGGGGATGTAGCGGCCCGCTGCGGCCCTGGAGACACCGAGAGGCCCCCGGGGGAACCCGCGGGGCCTCTCCTCGTGGCGCGGCGGAGGGCGGCGCGCGCAGCAGAGCGAGAGGTGGGGAGGCGCTCAGCCCTCCTCCTTCAGCCTCGCCCACGCCCTCCGGTACCGCTCCAGCCGCTCCCGGGCCTTCTCGTCCACGGAGGCGAGCCGGCGCACGTCCATGTTGTGCGCCAGGTCGGCGAGCTTCACCTTGCGGGCCAGCGGATTGGGCCGGAGCCGCTCGATGAAGGCCTCGTACGTCTCGCCCTGCTCCTCGTTCCGCGAGAGCGCCACCACCGCCTCGATCTCGCGCTCGGGGTAGCCGCGGGCCCGGAGGTGCTCGGGCTCCACCCCGCAGTCCTCGATGGCGTCGTGGAGCAGCGCCACCCGCCGCTCCTCGTCGGTGTCCATCGCCATCATCACCGCCAGCGGATGGAGGATGTACGGGTTGCCGCCCTTGTCGGGCTCGTGCGGCCGGTACAGCTCCAGGGCCCAGGCCAGCGCGTCCTCCAGCGTCGGTGCCATGCGTCCTCCTCCTCGGTTGCTAGCCGTCCGCGGCCGCCCTCACCCGCGCCAGCACGGCGCGGCCCGCCGCCGAGAGCCCCTCGCGGTCGAGCGCCGCCTCGAGGCGCCGCGCCAGGCGGCCTGCCTCGTAGGCCTCGCGCCTGCCGGCCTCGTCGAGGTCGGCCCAGGCCGGGTGGGGGCCGAGGGAGCCGCCGGGACGGCGCGGGCGCCAGGCGCTCGCCGCCGCCTCCACCAGGGCCTCGCGCTCGCGGGGATCGATCACGGCTCCACCTCCAGCTCCACCCCGCCGCGCCGCAGGCAGTCGGCCAGCGCGCGCCGGGCGCGGGTGACGTTCTGCAGGAAGGTGTTGAGCCTCATCCGCAGCCCCTCGGCCAGCACGGCGTCGGCGTCGCCACCGGCCGAGCGGAGCCGCGCGTCGAGGGCGGCGCGCGGCTTCGCCGGCAGGATCTCGCGGCAGCGGGCGATGAGCCGCCGGAGCAGCGGATCGGGCGCCTCGGCCGCGTGGCCGGCCGCCGCCTCCTCGAGCCGCCGGGTGAGGTGCTCCTCCTCCTCGCTGACCTCGCGGCCGCGGGCCCGCAGGTCGCTCACGGCGGCGTTGCGGGCGATGCGGATGGCGAGGCGCAGGAGGCCGTTCTCGCGCCCGTCGGGCCGGAAGCGCGGCGCCACCTGCCACACCCGCAGCAGCGCCTCCTGCAGCACCGCCTCCACGTCCACCGCCACTGCGAAGCTCCGCAGCCCGTCCCGCACGCGCGGCTCGGCGCCGGCGACCCAGCGCGCGAAGGCGTCCGGGTCGCCGGCGGCGATCTGCGGGAGGTGGCGGTCGAGGTCGGCCACGGGGCGATGCCTGGGCAATGCTAGGGCGCGGCCACCGGCACCACCAGCGTCTGGCCGCCGAGCCGGAGCTCCACGGCGTCGGGCGCCGGCCCGGCGGCCTTGCGCGCGTCGGGCCACTCGAGCACCAGCCGGACGGTGAGGCCGGCGGCGATCGCTCCGGAGCCGGTGCTCCGCTCGGCCACCGCGGCGCAGGTGACCCGCTCGGCGCCCAGGTGCACCACCACCTCGGCGGGCAGGGTCCAGGCGAGGGGCGCGGCCAGCTCCAGCTCGATCACCAGCCGCCCGCGCACCCAGCGGTGCGTGGCGCGGTACCCGGGCCGCGAGGCGGCGGGCGAGAAGATGGCGGAGTGTTGCTTCAGAGTGATCCCGTCGTCCTCGCGGAGCGGCGCTGGGGCCGGCACCTCGAACGACGCCTCGTTGGCGGGCGGGGACGCGAGCCTCGACATCCGGCGCTTCTCGAACGGGGCAGCCGAGTCCAAGGAGATCGGCGGCGGGCCTCCGGCGGCGAAGGCCATCATCGGCGCGCGCAGACCCAGCCCCTCGGCCGACATGCCGTGCGGCAGCATCTGCGGCATGCGCTCGCGCCGCAGCGGCGCCTTGCCGTCGACGGTGGGCTCCTCGGCCACGGCCACCCAGGAGGTGAGCCGCGTGGCGATCTGGAAGGCCACGCCGAGCCGCTCGATCTCCCGCTCCCGCTCCCGCCCTTCCTCCCCGGCGGCGATGCGCATCTCCGCCTCCTCCACCCGCTCGCGGGCGTGGAGCGCGGCGAAGGCGGGGTTGCCGCTCGCCTCGGCACAGGGCTCGACCTGCAGCGTGCGCTCGAAGGCGCCGCCGGCGGCGGTGCCCCGCACGGTGAGGGCGCCGCCCTCGGGGCGCAGCGCCAGCGGCAGGAGCGCCGGGCCACCGGCCAGGAGGTCCGGCAGGGCGAGCGGCTCGCCGCCGGCGAGCGCGCTCCCCTCGACCGTGAGGCCGGTGAGGAGCGGCCTGTCGGTCCGGGCCAGGAGCCCCTCGGCGGCGCGCGCCGGGTCCTCGTCGATGCCCAGCACCTGCTCGACGCCGCGCCCGGCCCGGGCCACCGGCCCGGTGAGCGAGCGGTTCACCGCATCGCCCACGCCCAGCGCGTGGAGCCGCGTGCCGGCCGGCAGGCGCTCCAGCACCGCGGCCACGATCTCCTGCTCGAAGCCGATCTGCCCGTCGGTGACCAGCAGCACCTGGCGCTGGGCGCCGTCGCGAACCGGGCGCAGCGCCTCCCGGATGCCGGCCTTCATCTCGGTGGCGCCCCCGGCCTCGAGGCCATCGAGCCAGGCGAGCGCGCTCCTGCGCGCGTACGCATCCACGCGGGCCGGCCTGCGCTTCCAGCGCTGCGGGGCGCTGGCGAAGGAGATGAGCTCGAGCGTGTCGCGCTCGCCGAGGGTCTGCACCAGCGCCCGGACCACCGCCCGGGCCTGCTCCATGGGCCGCCCGCCCATCGAGCCGCTGGCGTCGATGAGCACCACCAGGTCGCGCGGCAGCGGCTCGGCGACGGCGCCGGGCGCGGGCGGCACCAGGGTGAGGAGGCCGTAGGCCTGGCCCTCGATACCCCGCCCCGGCACGCGGCAGGTGCCGAGGGAGAGGCCGGGCGCGGGCAGGGCCACCGGCCAGCGCACCACCAGGTCGCGGTCGAGCGGCGCGCCCTCGGCCGGCAGCGCGGCGGTGAGCGCCCCGGCGCCGCGGGCGAAGGTCACCGCGTGGGAAGGGCTCTCCGGGTCGCGCCCGGGCGCCAGCGCGTCGCGCGCGGTGAACTGGAGGTGCAGGCGAGGGGCGATGTCGCCCTCGGCCACGTCCACCGTCACGCGGCCGGCGTCGGCCACGCGGCCGGGCGCGCCCAGGTAGCGGGGCGCCACGGCGGTGGGGAAGCGCCACTCCCAGGCACCCTCGGCCCAGGCGAGCCGCTGGTCGAGGTCGATCTCGACGCGCACTTCCTCGCCGGGCGGCACGTTGCCCACCGACTGGGTGAAGAGGCTGCCGCGCTCCTGCTCCAGCAGCGCCGCGGTGCGCCCCTCCACCAGCGCCTCCTCGTACCGCTCGCGGGCCGCCTGCACCGGCTCGACCAGGCCGGCGATGCGCCGGCCGCCCGCGTGGATGGCGAAGCCGCTCACCGCGGCGTCGTGCGGCAGCGGGAAGAGGTAGGTGACCTCCAGCGCCTCCTGGTGGCGGTTGGCGAAGCGCTGCTCGAGCCGCACGCGGATGAGGCCGCCCTGGGCGTCGGCCGCGAGGCGGGTGGAGAGGAGCGGCAGCGCCCGGCCGTCGGTGGCAACCAGGCGGCCTCCGCTGCTCGGGTGGTGGGGCGTCGTCGTCTGGTGGGCAAGCGCGGTCGTCATGATGGTGGAACCTCCCTCGGCCTTCGTGGCCTTCGAGGGGACAACGCGGGGCGCCGGCGCCTGGTGACAGAGATTCGCACGGAACCGGCGCCGGGCGGGAATCCGGGAGTGACCGCGCAGGGTTGCCGTGCAGCCGCGGGGCCCCGCAGACCTCCACCTGCACGGGGACGTGGTCCACGCCGGTGGTGGCACCCCATGTCCGCCCGGCCCCGTACAATCCGCACCTCGATGCTCACGCTCCTGCTCAGCCCCGCGGACGGCGGCACGGCCTGGCGCCAGCTGCTGGCGGAGGGCGAGGCCCGCGCCGGCTGGGAGCCTGTGGGCCCGCTCGGCCTGGCGCGCCGCGCGGCGCGCCTCCTGGGCCTGGCCTTCGAGCCCGCCCCCGCACCGGATCGCATCGCCGCCTACTCCGCCCGGCTCGCCGTCCACGAGGACGGCCGACGCTCCTACTCCGCCTCGCGGGCCGCCGACCCCTACGGCGTCGCGGCGCACCTGCTCTCGCTGCGCGACCGGCTCCGGCTGGCGGGCTGGCGCGGGGACCCGCTCTCCGGCAGCCCGCGGCTCCTCGACCTCTCGGGGCTGGAGGCGCTCGACACCCCGCCGCTTCCGCCGGGCGCGCCCGACCTGCTCGGCGACCTGGTCGCCGCGGCCGGCGCCGCGCCGCTGCCCTGCCCGCTCGCGATCGAGCTCACCGCCGAGCGCGAGGCCTACGCCCCGCTGGTCCGGGACCTCCTGGCGGCGCTCGCCCGGGCCGGCGCCACGGTGCGCGAGGCCGCGACCGCCGCGCCGCTGGCGCCCGCCGGCACCGACCTGGGCCGCGTGCAGCGCGCCCTCCTCGACCCGCGAGCGCCGCCGGCCGCGCTCGCGGGAGACGGCTCGTTCCTGCTGCTCGAGGCCGACACGCCCATCGAGTCGGCCGAGCTGGCGGCGGCCCTGCTGCGCACCTGGCCGCTGGCCTCGACGACCGCGGTGGTCACCGCCGGCGCCGAGCCGCTCGACGCCGCCCTCTCGCGGCAGGGGCTTCCCACGCTCGGCCTCTCCACCGCCTCCACCCAGCGGCCCCACGCCCAGGTGTTGCCGCTGCGCCTGGCGCTCGCCTTCCGCCCGCGCGATCCGCTCCGCGCCGCCGAGCTGCTCCTCCTGCCGGGCGGCCCGCTGCCCGGCAAGGTGCGCCGCGCCCTGCTCTCCGCGCTCGCCGAGCAGCCCGGGCTGGGCAGCCCGGCCTGGAGGGAGGCGGTGGAAGCACTCGCCGCGGAGGCGGGCGAGGAGGGGGCCGCGCTGCGCCGCAGCGTCGAGCAGTGGTTCGGCGGCGAGGCGCACGACCCGGCCGCCGGCATCCCCGCGCCGGAGGCGGCGGCGCTGGCGAGCCAGGTGGGGAGCTGGGCCGGGTCCCGGGCCGCCGGCGCCGAGGAGGAGGGCCATCTGCTCGACGCCGCGCTCTGGTCCCAGGCGTCGATCACCGCCCACACGCTCGCCCGCAACCTGACCGCGCTGCCGCAGGGCGAGCGGCTCTCGCCGCTGGGGCTGGGTCAGCTCCACGACCTCGCCGCGGGGAGCGGCGCCGAGGCCTCGCCCTTCGCGGCCGAGGCGGGCCGTCCGGCCGTGTGCACGGGTCCGGGCGCGGTGCAGCCCGGCGCCTCGAGCGTCCTCTGGTTCGGCTTCGTGGACGGCGAGGGCGCCGCCGCGCCCGAGCCCTTCACCGAGGCGGAGCGCCGGACCCTCCTGGAGGCGGGGCTGTCGCTGGCGGCCCCCGGCGAGGCCCGCGGCGTCGAGGCCGGCGGCTGGCGCCGGCCGCTCCTCCTGGCGCGCGAGCGGGTAGCGCTGGTGCGCTGGCGGCTCGATGGCGCCGATCCGGTCGCGCCCCACGCGCTGCAGGACGAGCTGCGCGTCCGCACCGCGCCGGGCGCGCTCGCCGCCTGCATCCGCAGCTCGGAGCGGCTCCTCGCGGGCGCGGCCCCGGCGCTGGCCACCGTCCCCGTCCCGCCGGCCGCGCCCATCGGCCCGCGCGCGGTGTGGACCGTCCCGCCCGCGGCGCTCGGGGTGCGCGGCCAGCTCTCGGCCACCACCATCCAGGCGCTGCTCGGCTGCCCCTTCCGCTGGGCGCTGGAACACCAGGCGCGCCTCCAGCCCGGCCGCGCGCTCGACCTGCCCGACGGCAGCCGGCTGCTCGGCACCTTCGCCCACGCGCTCCTGCAGGACATGCTGCTCGGCCCGCAGCGGCTCGACCTCGCCACCTGCACGCCGGACCAGGCGAGCGCCTGGGCCCTGGCCGCCTTCGACGCCCGGGTGGGCACCGAGGCGGCGCCGCTCGCCGCGCTGGGGCGCGAGGCAGAGCGGGACGGCGCCCGCGCGCTGGTGGGCCGGGCGGCCGGCGCGCTGGTGGCGCTCCTGCAGAAGGGCGGCTGGCGGCCCTCCGCCGCCGAGCTGGAGGTGAAGGGGCGCTTCGCGGGGCTGCCGGTGCACGGCTACGTCGACCTGGTGCTGGAGAAGCGGGGCCAGCCCGCGCTCCTCGACCTCAAGCTGGCGCACGGCGGCCACCGGCGCGCCGAGCTGGAGGAGGGGCACGGCCTGCAGATCGCGCTCTACGCCTCGCTCCTCCGGCGCGGCGGCGACGTGCCTCCGGCGGGCTTCTTCATCCTGGCCGACGGCGAGCTCCTGACGGTGAGCCCGCGGGCCTTCCCCGGGGCCACGGTGGTGGACGGCCCCTCCTCCGACGAGACGCTGCGGGACGCCGAGGAGCGCTTCCGGGCCTGGCAGGGGGTGCTGCGCAAGGGGGCGCTGCCGGTCTGCGCAGACGACCTGCCGTGGCAGGGGCCGGTGGCCGAGGCCGGCGGGCCGGAGCTGGACGGACCCGGCGAGGCGCTGCGCCAGGCGGCGTGCCGCTTCTGCCGCGTCGAGACCCTGTGCCGGACCCGCGTGGGCGAGGGGGCGCCGCCGTGAAGGTCGAGATCGTTAGCGCCAGCGCCGGCACCGGGAAGACCTGGCGCCTCTCCCGCGACCTCACCGCCGCCCTGCTGGAGGGCAGCGCGCGGCCCGAGGGCGTGGTCGCCATCACCTACACCAAGAAGGCGGCCGGGGAGCTGGAGAGTCGCATCCGCGCCGAGCTGCTGGAGAACCGCCGCCCCGACCTCGCCGCCCGGGTGCGCGACGGCTACCTCGGCACCATCCACGCCGTCTGCCAGCGGCTGCTGCGGGAGTTCGCGCTGGAGGCGGGCCTCTCCCCCTACCTCGAGCCCATCCCGGACTCGGAGCGCCGCCACCTCTTCTCCCGCGCCCTCGCCCGGGTGATCGCCGGCCGCGAGTCGGCCCTCAACGAGCTGGCCTGGCGCCTCTCGCTGCCGGACTGGCAGGTGCCGTTGCGCGACCTGGTGGAGCGCGCCCGCGAGAACGGCATGGAGGCCGCCGAGCTGGCCGCCTCGGCGGCCGAGAGCCGGCGCACCCTCGATGCCCTCCTGCCGCCGGTCACGACCCGTGAAGCCGACTACCGGCGGGCGCTGGCGCGCTCCCTGGGCGCGCTCCTCCCGGTGCTGCGCCAGGCGGCCGACGCCGAGGGCACCGGCGCCGCCCGGGGCCGCGCCGCCGCGGCCGATCGGCTCGAGCGGCTGATGCGGCGGGGGCTGGCGCCCTGGAAGGATCAGGTGCAGCTGGCCGGCAAGCTCCGGGTCAAGAAGCTGGCGCCGGCGGCCGGCCCCTTCCTCGCGCTGGTGGACGGCCACACCGGCAGCGAGCCCTTCCAGTCCGACCTGCGGGCGCTGCAGGCCGAGCTCTTCGGCCTGGCGGGCGAGGCGGTGGCGGCCTTCGCCGCCGAGAAGGCCCGCTCCCGGGTGGTGGACTTCGGCGACATGCTGGCCCTCGCCAGCCGGCTCCTGGGCCGGCCGGGCGTGGCCGAGGCGCTCCGGGCCCGGCTCGACCTGGTGCTGGTGGACGAGTTCCAGGACACCTCGCCCATCCAGCTCGCGGTGGCGGCCTCGCTGGGCGCCCTGGCGCGGCGGAGCATCTGGGTGGGCGATCGCAAGCAGGCCATCTTCGGCTTCCAGGGCTCCGATCCCGACCTCATGACCGCCGCGGTGGAGGCCGCGCTCGAGGGCCGGCCCCCCGACCTCCTCCGCACCTCCTACCGCTCGCGCCCGCCGCTGGTGGCGCTCTGCTCCGGGCTCTTCTCCCGGGCCCTGGAGCCGCTCGGCTTCCCGGCGGAGCAGGTGCGGCTGGCGCCGGAGAAGCCCGACCCGGCGGCGCTCGACGCGCAGCCGCCCCTCGAGACCTGGCGCTGGCAGCCCGAGAAGGCGGAGCAGGACGGCGCCGTGGTGAAGGCCAGCGAGGCCCACGCGGTGGCGGCCGGCGTCGAGGCGCTGCTGGCGGCGCCGCCGCAGGTGCGGGAGCGGGTGGCCGGCGGCGTGGACCGGCTGAGGCCGGCGGGGCGGAGGGACGTGGCCGTGCTCGCCCGGCGCAACGAGCGCTGCCGCGAGGTGGCCGAGGCGCTGCGGGCCCGGGGCATCCCGGCCACGGTCTCGCTCCCCGGCCTGGCCGCCGAGCCGGAGTGCCTGCTGGCGCGCGCGGCGCTGGCGCTGCTGGCCGACGCCGAGGACGGGATCGCCGCCCTGGAGGTGAGCTGGCTCGGCGGGCGCGGCGCGGCCGACCCCGACGCCTGGCTCTCGCGGCGGCTCCTGGAGATGGCGGCCTGGCGCGATGCGCGCGACCAGGCCGAGAAGGCGGGCGCGCCGGGGCCGCGCATGCCCGCGCCCTTCGCCGACGACCCGCGCGTGGCCGCGCTCCGGGCCGCCACCTCCGCCCACCTCTCCCCGGCCGAGGCGCTCGACCTGGCGCTGCGCGTGGCCGGCCTGCCGGAGCTCCTGCGGGGCTGGCCCGAGCCGGGCCGCCGGCTCGCCAACCTGGAGGCGCTGCGGGCCGAGGCCCGCGCCTACGAGGAGCTCTGCCGCGCGCGCCGCGCCGCGGCCACGGTGCTCGGGCTGGTCGCCCACCTCTCGGGCCTCGACGGCGAGGCACCGCAGGCCACCCCCACCGCCGAGGACGCGGTGCAGGTCACCACCTGGCACGCCGCCAAGGGGCTGGAGTGGCCGGTGGTGGTGCTCGCCGATCTCGACTTCGCCCGCGCGCCCGATCCCTTCGCGGTGGCGGTGGAGCCGGCGGGGCGCTTCGACTTCGCGGCGCCGCTCGCCGGCCGCTGGCTGCGCTTCTGGCCCTGGCCCTACGGAGACATGTCCACCGGCCTCTCCTACCTCGATGCCGCCTCGGCCTCGCCCGCCGCCCGGCGGGCGCGGGCGCGCCACGCCGCCGAGCAGCTCCGGCTGCTGTACGTGGGCTTCACGCGGGCGCGCGACCTGATCGTGCTGGTGGCCGCCCTGGACGCGAAGAAGGGGCTGGGCGCCGCCTCGCTGGCGCCGTTCGCCGGCGGCGACGGGCAACCGCTGGCCGCCTTCCCCTTCGACGCTCCTCCGGGCCTGGCCGAGGTGACCGTGGGCGAGGAGCGCTGGCCCTGCCGGGTGCGGGCGCTCTCCGGCCTGCCCCCCGCGGCCGAGGCGCCGGAGCCGGCCGCCGTCCGCTGGTACGCGCCGGGGGCGCCGGCCAGCCGGCCGCCCGAGCGGGTCAACCCCTCCTCGGAGCCGCTGCCCTCGCTGGCCGCCCGCCTGGTGGCGGTCACGCCGCTCGCCGGCCGGCGGCCGCTCGCCGCCCGCGCCGACCAGATGAACAAGGTGGGCGACGCCATCCACGGCTTCCTGGCCGCCGATGCGCCCGGCGCCGAGCCGGGGCGGCTCGCGATGGCCGCGCGGCTCCTGTCGGCCCACGGCGTGGCCGGAGCCATCGACCCGCGCACGCTCCTCGAGGTCTCGGGGGCGCTCACCGCCTGGGCCGGGGCCCGCTACCCCGGCGCCCGCTGGCTCCGGGAGTGGCCGGTACGGGCGCGCCTCCCGGGGCCGCCGCCCCGGCTGCTGGTCGGCGAGGCCGACCTGGTGCTGGAGCTCCCGGACGGCTTCGTGCTGGTGGACCACAAGTCCTTTCCGGGCGGCGAGGCGGAGCGGGACCGGAGGCTCGTCGGGGAGTGGGCGCCGCAGCTCGGCTGGTACGCGCTGTCGCTGGCCGGCGCCCTCGGCAAGCCGCTCCGCGCCTCCTTCATCCACCTGCCCATCCGCGGTGAGGTAGCCGAGGTGGCCCTGGGGTGAGCCGGGGCCGTGTCCGTCCCCCGGCTACGCTTCAGGCATGGCAACCATCACTCCCAGCGAGGTTCCCGCCAAGGCCCGGAACACCACCTCCCCCGCAGCCCGGCTCCTCGACCTGCTCGCCGAGGAGGGCTACCGCCCCCACCCGCGAGACCCCGACGGTCCCTTCCACTCCATCGACTTCAAGGCCGAGGGCCGCCGCTTCAACCTGCGGATCAACGAGGAGGACCCCGACTTCGTCGGCATCTGCCTCGGCTACCGGCTCGACGAGGAGCCCACCCTCCCGCCGGAGACGCTGCTGCGCGCCGGGCACGACGCGCAGGCCGACGCCAAGGTGGTGAAGTTCTTCCTCGACCCGGCCGGCGAGTTCTACGAGCTGCAGGCCGAGCTCTTCCTGGGAGGCCAGCCGCTCAACGCCCACCACCTGGAGCGCTGCCTGGGCGCGCTGCGCTGGGCGGCGGCCCGCTTCGCGGAGAAGCTGCGGGCCGACGCCCCGCTGGCGCGGGCCTGACGCGGGGGGCGGCGTGGGCGCGGCGACGGGGCCTGGGCGCCTCTCCCGGCTCCTCGCCGTTGCCCGCGCCGTGTCGTCGGGGCGCCGCCTGCGGCTCGGCACCCTCGACGCCGGCGGCACCGAGACGGCGCGCACCGTCACCCCTCTCGCGCTCGGCTGGCGCGGCGACCACTGGCTGCTCGCCGCCCACTGCCACCTGCGCCGGGCGCTGCGCCACTTCCGCGCCGACCGCATCCTCCACGCCCGGCTGGCCCGGGGCCGGGCCGACGAGCGGCTCCTGCCCTCCGGCCTCGACGCCGCCTTCTTCTCGCTCGTCGGCTACCTCCGGCCCGGCGACCCGGCGCCGGTGCTGGCGACGGTGCGCCTGGCGCCGCCGCTCCTCGACCTCGCCGGCGCGCTCTTCCCCGCCGCCCTCCAGGAGCGCGCCGGTCCCGCGCTGCTCCTCTGCCACCTGCGGGTCACCGACCTCCTCGCCTTGACGCAGCTTGTCGCGTCCCTGGGGCCGGGGGCGGAGCTGCTCGGCCCGCCGCCGGCCGTCACCAGACCGGGGGACGAGCGCCGATGAGCGGCCCGCGCCCCCCGGCGCTTCGGATACACTCGGGGTCCTCGATGGCCCGGGCTCCCTCCGCCGAGACGCGTCTCCTCCGCCTGGCCGCCTGGTTCGCGGCGCAGGGCGAGCCGGTCACCCGCGAGCAGATCTACGAGGCCTTCCCCGACGACTACGTGGGCTCGGACGCGGCGCGGGAGAAGAAGTTCACCCGCGACAAGGGCGACCTCGAGTCGCTGGGCGTGCCGGTGCGCCACGTCGCCGAGCTGGGCGAGGCGGGCGCCTACGTGGTGGACACCGGGGCCGCCTTCCTCCCCCGCCTGGAGTTCCCGCCGCAGGAGGCGGCCGCGGTGTGGCTCGCCGGCCAGTCGGCGCTGCGCAACCACGACCACCCGCTGCGCGACGAGCTCGAGCTGGCGCTGCGCAAGCTGGTTGTGGGCACCGGGGGCCTGCCGCCACGGGCCGCCACGCTGGAGACCGACGGCGTCTCCCCCGAGCCTGCGGCGCTGCGCAGGCACCTCGCCCGGCTGGCCGAGGCGCTGGAGAGGCGCCACACCCTGCTCCTGCGCTACGCGCGGCCGGGCGAGGAGCCCACCGAGCGGCGGCTCGACCTCCACGGCTACGCCTGGCGCCGCGGCGAGTGGATCTTCGCCGGCCACTGCCACCTGCGGCAGGCGCCGCGGGTGTTCTTCCTGCGCCGCGTCCGCTCCCTGAAGCTCGTGCCGCGGGACCCGCGCAAGCCCGACTACCGGATCCCCGCCAGCTTCGACATCCGCACCTGGTCGCGCCAGCAGCCCTGGGACTACCTGGCGCACGGCCCGCGGGAGGCGGCGGTCCGCTTCCGCGGCTCGCTGGCCGCCGTGGCCGCGAGGCTCCTGCCCGGGGCGAAGCTCACCACCGAGCCGGACGGCTCCCGCACCGCCCGCCTCACCGTCCGCAACCTGCCCGGGCTGGTGCGCCAGGCGCTCGCCTGGGGGCCCGAGGCCGAGCTGATCGAGCCGGCCGAAGGGCGGGCCCTGGCCCGCCAGATCCTCGCCGGGCTGCGCTCCCGCCTGGAGGCCGCCCGGTGAAGCCCTTCCTGGCCCGCCTGCGGCGCGTGCTGCTCCTGCTCCCCGCCGGCTTCGAGGCCGGCCCCCGCGGCCTGTCGCTCGCCGCGGCCGTGAAGCTCACCGGCGCCCGCAGCGAGCGCGAGCTGCTCGACGACGTCACCGCCGTGGGCTCGCTCGACATCGGCCCCTCCATGCCCGAGGACTTCGTCGTCGTCTCGGTGGAGGACGGCCGGGTGATCGTCGACGCCGTGTCCCGCTTCGTGGCGCCGCCGCCGCTCTCGCTCCGCGAGGGGGCGGCGCTCCTGGCCGCGCTGCGGCCGCTCGACGGCCACGCCGGAGCGGCCGTCTCCTCGGCGGTGAAGCGGCTGCGCCGCGCCGTTCCCGAGTCGCTCCGCGAGGAGGCGGAGCGGCTGGCCCGCGGCACCGACTTCCTGGTGGCGCCGCCGGGGGAGTGGGCCAGCGCGCTGGAGGAGGCCATCGAGAGGAGGCTGGAGGCAGAGGTGGAGTACCGGGCCGAGAACGTCGGCGCCTCGGCGCGCCGCCGCCTCGAGCCGCGCCTCCTGTTCCCGCAGGACGGCCACTGGTACCTGGCGGCCTGGAACGTGGAGAAGGGCGAGGAGCACCTCTACCGGCTGGACCGCATCGTCTCGGTGGTGCTGGGCACCCGCACCTTCGCCGAGCACCGCGGGCCCGACCCGGCGCGCTACCGGGCGCGCCACCTCTACTTCCAGTCGGGCAACGAGCGCGAGGTGAAGGTCCGCTTCGACGGCGCCGCGGCGCCGCTGGCGAGGGAGCGCTGGCCCGAGGCCGAGGAGCGGCCCGGCGGCAGCGTGGCCGTCACCACCCGGGTCGCCCCCGGCAACTACCTCTACGGCTGGGTGCTGGGCTGGGGCGGCCAGGCGGAGATCGAGGCGCCGCCCGAGGCCCGCGAGGGGCTGCGGGAGCGGGTGGAGGAGCTGGCCGGGCTGTACCGGGAGTGAGCGGCGGCGCCGTCACAGGCCCGGGTACTTCTCCCACTGGCCGCAGCCGGGCCGCTCCGCGCAGGGCGCCGGCGGCTCGGCCGCGAAGTGCCACCACAGGTCGTGCGCCACCTCGGCGATCTCGGCGCGCAGCTCCAGGCAGGCGAGCCAGCCCGCCGGGATGCCCTCCTCGCCGTGCAGGAGGCCGAGGAGGTTGCCGGCCATGCTGCCGGTGGAGTCGCTGTCGCCGGAGTGGTTCACCGCCATGCGCACGCCGTGGGCGAAGTCCCGGGCCTGGAGCGCGCTGTAGAGGGCGATGGCCAGGGCCTCCTCGGCCACCCATCCCGCCCCCAGGCTCTCCACGTCCTGGAAGGTCCCGTCGCTGCAGCGCGCCAGCCGCACGGCGCGCTCCACCGCCGCCACCACCTCCGCCGCGCCGGGCGTCCGCCGCGCCAGCTCCAGTGCCTGCTCGATGGCCGGCCCCAGCCCCTGGCCCCGCGCCAGGACGGCGATCACCTCGGCGAAGAAGCCGGCGGCCAGGTAGCCGGTGGGGTGGCCGTGCGTCAGCGCCGCCAGCCGCTGGCCCGTCTCGAAGGGATCGTCCGCCGCCAGCCCCACCGGCGCGATGCGCATGACACCGCCGCAGCCCTTGCTGTCGTTGAGGGGCTCGCGGGGGCTCCCCAGCAGCCCGGAGCGCAGCGCCGCCAGGCAGGTGTTGCCCGGAGCGCGGCGGGCGTGCAGGCTGCGCAGCCCGAAGAGCCAGCCCTCCTCGCCCGCGCCGCCGATGCGCGTCGCCGGCCGCTCGCCCTGGGTGCGCAGCCAGCGCCAGTAGGCCTGGAGGCAGACGTGCTCCAGCGAGGCCACGCCCTGGCCCGCCTGCCGGTGGCGCGCGCGGATCAGCGCCTCGGCGGTGAAGAGCAGCATCTGGGTGTCGTCGGTGATGGCGCCGGTGCGGCCGTGGGCCGGCGCCGGCTCGCGGATGCCCCTGGGGCCGAAGGCGCGCCGGATCTCGTCGAGGGTGGAGAACTCGACCGCGGCCCCGAGGGCGTCGCCGACGGCGCCGCCCAGCAGGCAGCCCCGGTAGCGGCCCAGCCGCACGTCGGGTGCGGGCTCGCCAGGGGCTCCGGTCGTGTGCCGCGCGCTGGCGTCCTCCATGCAGCCTAGTATCGCGCGGCGACGGACACGGCCGGCGGCCGCTCACCGCGGCGCGGCGCCGTGGCGCAGGGCCGATCTGGCGCACCGGCTCCGCCCCTCCTCCGCGGCGCGCGGGCGCCGCGAGGGGCCAGCCCTCCGTGCCGGGCCCACGAGCGAGGAGGGCGCCCGGGCAGCGCCCGGACGCCCTCTCGATCGTCTGCCCGGCTGGACTACTGGCTCAGCCCGATGGACTTCATGATCTCGGTGCCCTTGGCCTTCAGCGCCTGGGCCTGGGCGATGGCCTCGTCCATGGCGCCGCCCTTGAACTGATCGGTGGCCTTGGCGATCCCCGCCTCCAGGCCGGCCAGCCCCTCCTTGGCCTTGTCCAGCCCGGCCTTGTCGAGGCCGGCGGGGAGCTTCTTGGCCTGGGAGAGGATGTCGAGCCGGCTCTTGATGGCCGACGCCATGTTGGGGAGGCTCCCGATCGCCTCGTTGAAGGTCTTCAGCAGCGCGTCCTTCTTGGCGGCAGCGGCCGCCAGGGCCGCCTTCACCTTGGCCGGGATCTCCCCGGCCGCTGCCAGCGCGCCCTTGTAGTCCTCCTTGGCGATGAGCGCCTTGGCGCCGGCGAACGCGTCCTGCGCCGCCTTCACCTCGGCCGGGGCCAGCTTGAGCACCTCGCCCTTGAGGTCGCCCATGGCCGTCTCGGCAGCCTTCATGGCCGCCTCGGCCGGCGCCTTGGCGGCGTCGGTGCACGCCACCAGGAGTGTTGCCATTCCGATCGTGGCCAGGAGCTTCCGTGCGGTCGTCATCTGGTCCTCCCTCCGTGAATGCCGCTCAGGGGATGCGGATCTTCCACCCGACCTGGATGAGGTCGGGGTTCTTGATGAGGTCGCGGTTGGCCTCGAAGATCTTGCGGTACAGCGAGGGATCCCCGTAGTACTTCGCGGAGATCTTGCCGAGCGTGTCGCCCTTCACCACCACGTGCCACTGGGTGAACTCGTTGTCGGGCGGCGCCTTGGGCTCGTCTGCCATGGTGCACCTCCGGGACGCGTCCTCCCGGGCGCTGCGCGGCTCCACCTTCACCGGGAGGCCCGCAACTTAGCGCCGGCGGTGAGGACCGACCCGAACCCATCTGGGTACGCGGCGCGAAGTGCCGCCTCCGCCCGCGGCTCCGGCTAGCGCCCGGCGCCGAGGGCGTGCCCCTCGGGTGGCGCCTCGCCCCGTGCATGCCGCTCCACCAGCGCCTCCACCTCGGCGGCCAGCACCGCGAAGTGGTTGGCCTCGGCCCGGAGCGGCTGCTCCAGCATGGCCAGCGGGAGGCCGCGCCGGCTGGCCTCGGAGATGGCCTCGGAGCGGGGGATCACCGCCGAGAGCACGCTGGTGAGGTCGCCCGGCAGCTCCGCCAGGCCCGTGCCGCCGCTCCCGTCCACCATGGTGGGCAAGATCCCGAGCAGCCGCAGCCCCGGGTTCTCATGGGTGCGCACGTGCTCCACCACCCGCAGCACCTGGCCCACCGAGCGCAGCGCCAGCGGCTCGGCCTGGGTGGCCACCAGCACGTAGCGAGACAGGGCCAGCGCCGCCCGCGTCACCGGCCCGAGGCCGGCCGGGGTGTCGAGCAGCACCAGGTCGAAGCCCTGCTCCACCTGCCGCATCGGCGCCGGCAGCGCGCCCCGCGCCATCGCCTCCTCGTAGGCCGGGATCTGCACCGGGTCGAGGCGCCCGCGCGGCAGGAGCGACAGGTTGGGGATGGTGGTGCGGAGCACGGCCTGCGCCGGCGTGGCCTCGTGCATGAGCAGCTCGGCCAGCCCGCGCAGCTCGGTGTCGGGGCGGGCCAGGGCGTGGCCGATGCCGCCCTGGGGATCGAGGTCGGCGAGGAGGGTGCTGCGCCCGCGCTGCGCCAGGGCCACTGCCAGGTTGAGGCTCACCGTGGTCTTGCCCACGCCGCCCTTCAGGCTGATCACGCTGAGCAAGGTCGCCATGGACTGCCTCCGCCGGCGCGGGGAGACGGGGGCCCCGCGCCGCTGCCTCGAGATCCCGCCCCGCTGTCCGGCGATCGTCCGGGGAAAGCACGGCCCGTGTCCAGTGCTTCGGGTGAGAAGGGGGCGGGAGGGCGAACCCCGATGGGTGGGCCAGCGTCCGCCGGCCCCTCGACTCCGCCTGGCGCGGCGCTATCCTGCGCTGCCCCGCGGGCGGCCCGCCCGCCCGCGCCGCCGCCAACCCGGAGATCGCCCGCATGCTCGCTCCCCTCCTCGCCGCCACCCTGGCCGCCGCCGCGCCGCTGCCGAACCACGCTCCCGACGCCGCCGCCGACAGGGCCCGGATCCCGGACGTCTACAAGTGGAACCTCTCGCCGCTCGTCGACGGCGAGAAGGCCTTCGAGGAAGGGCTGGCGCAGGCCGCCCGCCTGCGCGAGCGGCTGGCGGCGCGCGGCAAGCTGGCCGAGCCCCGGGCGCTGGCCGACGCCCTGGCCGTCTACTTCGAGGCCCGGCTGCTCACCAACAAGCTCACCCTCTGGGCCAACCTCCGGCAGCACACGGCCCTGCGCGACGCGGCTGCCCAGGACCGCAACGACCGGGCGCTCGACGCCATGTCGAAGCTCATGACCCTCTCGGCGAACCTGCGCGACGAGGTGCTGGCGCTCGACGACGCGGCCCTGGCCCGGGCAAACGTCGCCGAGCCGCGCCTGGCAGGCTACCGGCCCTACCTCGACGGCCTGCGCCGCCGCCGGGCCCGGGTGCTGCCCCCCGAGGCCGAGCGCGTCCTGTCGCTTGCCGGCGACAACCTCTGGGCCGAGATCGACCTCAACGAGCTTCCCTCCGACCACGAGAAGGCCTTCAAGGCGCTGCGGGCCGACCTGGCGCTGCCCCCGGTGCACGACGAGACCGGCAAGCAGGTGGCGCTCAGCTTCTCCCGCTTCGGCGCGCTGCGCGCCTCGCCCGACCGCAAGGTGCGCCAGGAGGCCACCGACGCGGTCCTGGGCACGCTGCGCCGCTACCAGGACGCCTTCGCCGCCACCTTCGCCGGCCAGATGAACCTCGACGTGATGCTGGCCCGCGCCCGCCACTATCCCACCGCGCTCGAGGCCTACCTCGACAAGGACGAGATCGACCCGGCCGTCTACCGCAACCTGGTCTCGGCGGTGCGTAGCAACCTGGCGCCCCTGCACCGGTACGTCTCCCTGCGCAAGAAGGTGATGAAGCTCGACAAGGTCCGCTACTTCGACCTGTACCCGCCCATCACCCCGGGCGCCTCGCAGAAGGTGCCCTACGCCGAGGCCCAGCGCATCCTGCCCGAGGCCCTGGCACCGCTGGGGCCCGAGTACGGCAGGGTGCTGCGGCAGGGGCTGGACCCGCGCTCCGGCTGGCTCGACCTCTACCCGCACCAGGACAAGGACAGCGGCGCCTCCTGCAGCTTCGTGCACGGCGTCCACCCCTTCGTCTTCATGAACTACCAGGACGACGTGGACGACCTCTCCACGCTGGCCCACGAGTTCGGCCACGCCCTGCACAGCTGGCTGGCCGGCCAGGCCCAGCCCTACGTCACCTCGGGCTACGTGCCCTTCGTGGCCGAGATCGCCTCGACGGTGAACGAGAAGCTGCTCTCCGACCACCTGATGCGCCACGCCAGGAGCGACGGCGAGCGGCTGGTCCTGCTGTCGGAGCTGGCCGACAAGATCCGCACCACCATCTACCGCCAGACCCTGTTCGCCGAGTTCGAGCTGCGGGCCCACGAGGCGGCCGAGAAGGGAACGCCGCTCAACGCCGGCTGGCTCAACCGCACCTACGGGGAGCTGGTGCGCGCCTGGTACGGCCCCGACTTCGAGGTCGGCCCGGACGACGAGGTGGAGTGGGCCATGGTTCCGCACTTTTACTACAAGTACTACATGTTCTCGTACGCCACGGGCCTCTCGGCGGGCATCGCCCTGGCGGAGCGCATCGAGAAGCAGGGGGCACCGGCCCGCGACGCCTACCTGGGGATGCTGCGCGGCGGCTCCTCCAGGCCTCCCCTCGACCTGCTCCGCGGCGCCGGCGTGGACCTGACGCGGCCGGAGGCGGTCGAGGCGGCCGCCCGGCTCCTCGACCGGACCGTGTCCGAGATGGAGCGGCTGCTGGCCGGGAAGGGCTCCAGCCGCTAGCACCCGGCGGCGGCCGCTTCCCCGGTGAGCCCGAGGAAGCGGCCCATGCCGGCCAGCTCCTCCTCCAGCCCCCGGCGGAAGGCGCGCCCGCGCGGCGGCGCCCCCTCGAAGCCGGTGGCGCAGCGGAGCCGCCCGCCCTCCACCGAGAGGTTGGCCCAGCCCACCACCCGGTCGCGCCAGAGGAGCGGCAGCGCGTAGTAGCCCCGGCGGCGCCGCGGCTCCGGGAGGTAGGCCTCGAAGCGGTAGGACCAGCCCCAGAGCACCTCGAAGCGCCGCCGGTCCCACACCACCGGGTCGAAGGGCGCGAGCAGCCGCACCCGCTCCCCCTCCGCCTCCTCCCAGCGCGGGTCGCGCGGGTCCTCGCCCTCGGGCCAGCACCAGCGCTCCCCGCCCACCTCGGCCCGCGGCAGCCGGCCCAGCGCCCGGTCCCGGGCCCGCAGCAGCTCGGCGGCGAGGTGGGGCGCGCCCGCCCGGAGGAAGCGGGCCAGCGTGCCCAGGCTGGCCTCCGGCAGCGGGGCGTAGGCGGCGAGGGCCAGGCCGAGGAGGGCGTCGGCCCGACCGGCCGGGCCGAGCCCGTCCTCGAGGCGAGGGGGCGCGGCCTCGAAGACCCGCAGCCCCTGCTCGCGGCGCGCCACCCGCAGGAGCCCGCGGTAGTGCAGGCCGTCGAGCAGCCGGGTGGTGGCGCGCGAGGTCCCGCCCCAGTCGTTGCGGGTGCGGCCGTGGTCGAAGGCCTCCTCCACCTCGCGCCAGGAGCAGGGGCCCCGCTCGCGGACGAAGGCCAGGAGGGCCGCGGCCCGGCGCCGCTCCAGCGCGCTCCAGCGCCGGCGCGGGGTGCGGGGGTGGAGGAGCGCCAGGTGGCGGCGCGGGAGCAGGCCGTAGTTCACCAGCCAGTCCTCCTCCAGCGCCAGGCGCGGGTAGCGGCGCTCCACCTCGTCGGCCCGGTACCCCTCCACCCGGTGCCGGAGGATCAGATCCTGGGCCCGCGCCGGCGCGCGGATGGGATCGGCCTGGACGAAGCCCAGCCGCTCGATGGCCCGCGGGAGCGAGGTGGGCGCGAGGAGGCTGCGGGCCACGGCGTGGCGGCGCAGGCGCGCGAGATCGAGGGTGCCGGGCACGGCGCCATCATGCCGCCCGGGTGCGACAGGGGAAGGGATCCGGTGTAGAAGACCGGCCGTGTCCTCGGTCTGGCACATCCGCGTGAACGGCATGCCCGCGTGCGCCTGCTGGCTCCTGCCGGAGAGCGAGCGGCTCGACCCGCCCTTCTGCCGGAGCCGCGACCGCCACCGCCTCGAGGCCCACGCCGCCATGCTCCGGGAGCGCCACCCGGAGCTCGAGGTCGAGCTCGCGACCGGTGGCTGCGACCCCAGCGGTGAGTGACCGCTGGCCCCCCGGCGGGCTGCGCTCCAGGTGCACTGGCGCTCCCGCCGCGCCATCGCCATGATCGACTCGTGGCCGGGCCCTCGACCAGGCGCTGCGGGACCTGCGAGCTGCTGGCGCGCTCCTCGACGCCGGGCCTCGCCACCTACGGCAAGTGCCCCCACCGCCCGGGCTGGGTGCGGGTGCAGGACGCGCCCTGCGACCACCACCAGGGCGAGACGCGGGGCCCGCTCGTCACCGCGATGACCCTCGCCAACCTGGCCGTCGGGATCGCCGGCGCCACGGCGGGCATCGTCATGGACGTGCGCCACGGCACGCTGCTCACCCACGTCCTGCTGGCGGCGGGCGGGCTTGCGGTGCTGGGCTCCGGCTGGGCCGCCTGGCGGACCGGGTCCTTCTCCGAGGAGGCCAAGTACCTGGTGCTCGAGGCGGAGGATCCACCGCCCGAGGTGGACCGCGACGTCACCTTCCGGTAGGCGGCAGGCGCACCATCCGGTCGAGGAGGTGCTCCAGCGCGCGGGCAGGCTCCTGGCAGAGGCCGGCGTGCACCGGCGACACCTGCAGGATGGTGCTGCG
Organism: Deltaproteobacteria bacterium; assembly: GCA_016214955.1. Taxonomy (GTDB): domain Bacteria; phylum Myxococcota; class Myxococcia; order Myxococcales; family Anaeromyxobacteraceae; genus JACRMN01. Next base: position 481,956 of record JACRMN010000012.1, on the reverse strand, counting down.
CGGCGCCACCAGCCAGTGCCAGCGCTCGCGGCGCGAGAGCCGGGCGATGGGGCCGGCGCCGGGGTCGCCCGCGGCGATGCGCGGGATGGCCTCGAGGTGCGCCGCCACCAGCGCCGCATCCACCTCTGGCGCCAGCGCCCGGAGACGCTCCGGCGAGAGCTCGACCCGGGCCCCCAGCCAGTCGGCCTCGGCGCACCAGAGGATCACCCCGGCGTTGAGGAACTCCTCGCGCTCGACGCGCGGGACCACCCGGACGACGGCGTAGTCAAACGATCGCTGCGCGGGCACGCACCGCCTCCTCGACGAAGGTGGGGGCCGCCGCGAGCCGCCGCGCCAGCTGGGCGGCGTAGGCGGCCCGGTGGGCAGCGGGATCTCGGAGCAGGGGCTCGGCCGGGAGCCAGGCGTCCGGGAGGGCGGCCAGGATCCGGCCCACCACCTCGGGGCCGAGGCGCTTGACGAGGCGGGCGCCGGCGCCGGGCAGGTCGTCGGCCCAGCGGAGCAGCACGTGCTCCTTCACCTGCGGGAAGGGCGAGGCGGCGGCCGCCGCCGCGCGGGCCCAGTCGTGATGGAAGTAGAGCGCGGCGCCGTGGTCGATGAGCCAGAGCCGCCGGTGCCAGAGGAGCAGGTTGGGGTTGCGGGGGGTGCGGTCCACGTTCTGGACCAGGGCGTCGAACCAGACCACCTCCGAGGCCTCTCCGCCGCCGGGCGCCGGCTCCACGGCCGGGTCGAAGGTGACGCTGCCGGGCAGGTAGTCGAGGCCGAGGTTCTCGCCGGCGCTGGCCCTGAGCAGGTCGCGGATCTCGCCGTCGGGCTCGTTGCGGCCCAGCGCCGGGCTCACCTCCACCCGCACCAGCTCCGGCACCTGGAGCCCGGCGGCCCGGGCCAGCTCGCCGGCCACCCACTCGGCCACCAGCGCCTTGGGACCCTGGCCGGCGCCGCGGAACTTGACGACGTAGAGCCCCTGGTCGTCGCCCTCGACGATGGCCGGCAGGGAGCCGCCCTCGCGCAGCGGGGTGACGTAGCGAGTGGCGACCACGGTCCTCACCTGCGGGATTCTCGCACCGCACCGACCCCTGCGCCTACCGGGGACCGCGAGGGGCGGACTGCTCCTGGGCCGGACGGCTGGTGCTCCGCAGACCTCCTGCCCGGCCGCTTGCCGCTCCCCGGCGCCCGTGCCAGATTGGCCCGGCCTTCGGCCCCTCCATGCGCACCACCGGGAACCAGCCCGGGCCCCCGGGCCCCACCGGCGAGAAGCTCGGTGCCGACCGGCTCTCGGTGGCGGTGCCGGTGTACCGCACCGACCTCGACCCCTACGAGACGCTGTCGCTGGACCGCTGCTTCCAGGTGCTGGGCGGGCAGCACCTGGTGATGGTGAAGCCGGAGGGGCTCGACACCTCGGCCCTCGAGCGGCGCTGGCCCTTCCGCGCGGTCGAGACCTTCGACCCCGACTACTTCCGCTCCATCCAGGGCTACAACCGGCTGCTGCTCTCCACCGGCTTCTACCAGCGATTCCAGCGGAGCGAGTACCTGCTCATCTGCCAGCTCGACGTCTTCGTCTTCCGCGACGAGCTGGCGAGCTGGGTGGAGCGGGGCTACGACTACGTCGGAGCGCCCTGGCTCTCCAAGTCACCCGTCTCGGCCGGCCTCCACCGGATCAAGATGGAGGTCTCGAAGCTGGTGCTCGGGCCGCAGGACAAGGTCTACCGCTACGAGACCCGCAACCGCGTCGGCAACGGCGGCTTCTCGCTGCGCAAGGTGTCCACCCACCACCGGCTCACGGTGGAGATGAAGGGCGCCATCGACCACTACCTGCGCAACCAGGGGACGCACCACTTCCACGAGGACATCTTCTGGAGCATCGAGCCCCGGAAGAAGGGCTTCCCCCACCACACGCCCAGCGTGGAGGAGGCCCTCTCCTTCTCCTTCGACATCAACCCCGGCCGGCTCTACCGGCTGGCGGGCCGGCGGCTGCCGATGGCCGCGCACGGCTGGTACAAGGGCGCCCACCTCCGCTTCTGGGCACCGCACGTCGCCGCCACCGGCGCCGTCCTGCCGTGAGGGAATCCCGCCGCGGCAGCCGCGCGGCGCCGCCCGGAGCTGGGAAGGATCACGCGCCCCTGGGGCATATCTCCCAGCCCGGACCACACCGGCTCCACCACCCGCGGAAGGAGGGGTCACCTCTCCGCCACCGGCACGGGAGACCCGCCGCCTGGACCCCCCCGATCTGCCCGTACTTCCGGCATTCCCTGCGTGCGCAGTGCAAGGAACCGCGCCACTCCGGCGCGTCCGGCGCCGTCCGCGGCGCCGAACCGCCCCCGGAAGGACCAGTCGCTACCCGCATCAAACCCCTTGCGCGCGGCCCTCACCTTGCAAATGTACAAGGCAGGATGAAGCTGCAGATCGTCAGCCTGCTGGTGATGACCGCCCTCATGCTCGGCTGGCGGTTCCTCCTGCTCCGCCCCACCGGCCTCCGCTCCCGCGTCCCGCTGCAAAACGGGGTCGCGGTGCTCCGCCCGCCGCGCGGCCGCAACCTGATGTTCGCCGGGCTGGCGCTCGGGCCCACCATGCTGCTGGTGGCGGTGCTCGCCAAGGTGGGGCGCGAGGGCCAGAACGGCCAGTTCGGCCTGGTGCTGGCGGCGGGGCTGCTGGCGCTGGGCGGCTGGCTGGTGGTGTGGCTGGCGGCAGCCGAGTTCCGCCAGTGTCTGCGGGTGGACGGGCGGACCATCGAGCGCGTCTTCGCCATCACCAGGCTGCGGGTGAGGTGGAGCGAGGTGGAGCGCATCACCTGGAACCCCGGCTCGCGCTGGTTCTTCATCGTCGCCGCCGGCGCCTGGCTCTGGGTGCCCGTCGATCTCGAGGGCATCGGCGACTTCGCCCAGCACGCGCTCGTCAGCTTGCCGCCAGCGGTGCTGCAGTCGGCCACCGAGGCCCGCGCCGAGCTGGAGTTCCTGGCGAAGGTCCCACCGGGCCGGATGCCGTAGCGCGCTACCGCGGCGCCCAGCGCGTCGACAGCCGCGCCAGCTCCTTGCCGTCCTCCTCGCGCACCACGGCGTGTCGGAGCTCGCCCGGCGCTCCGGGAGCGGCTCGCGACAGCACCTTGCTGCCGTAGGTGCACTCGGCCAGGTAGTGCACCTCCAGGCCGGTCACGCGCCCGCCGCCCCAGGTCTCCTCCGGCACCGCCTCCAGCGCCCAGCCCAGGTAGGCGGTGTTGGTGGCGTGCCGGTTCCGGTCGATGTCGAGCCAGCGGATGGAGAAGCGGCGCTCCCAGGCGGCCGCCTCGAGCGGCGGCAGCTTCTCCTCCGGCGGCGGCAGCGCGTGCTCGCGCTCCGGGTGGAGGCGCGGGTCGAGCACCTTGTCGGGCCGGACCGGCCGGCGCGTGGCCAGGTCGATCACCAGCCAGGCGGTGATGGCCCGGGCTACCTCTCCGCGCCCGCTCCGCACCCGGAAGTCGCGCAGCGCCCAGAGCCGGCTCGCGCCCGAGGGCCAGGTCTCCACCTCGAGCAGGTCGCCCGCGCGGGCCTCGCCGGCGATCTCCATCCGGCTCCGGGCCAGCACCCAGGCCTGGCCCCGAGAGGCCAGCAGGTCCATGCCGGCGTCGAGCGCCTGGGCGTGGCGGCCGGCCACCTCGGAGAGGTAGCCCGCCAGGGCCACGGGGGTCAGGAGGCCGAAGGCGTCGGCGTCGAGGACGCGAACGGTGATGCTCTCGGTGAGCCGTTCCACGGGGAGGCAGGAGAGCACGGGCGCCTCGGGCGCGTCCACGTCCGGGTGGGCGCGCCGGCGCGGCCCTTCCGGGATCCGTCCGGATCGGCGAGCCTGGACCTTCGCCGCGGCTCGGCGCGCAAGCCCCCGGCCGAGCTGGCTACGGCAGCGTGAACACGCCCTTCAGGTCCTCGGTCTGCGAGAGCTGCACCGTGAGCGGATCGCTCGAGGCGCCGTCGAGGGCCTGGATGCGGAGCTGGTAGTACATGCCCGGCGCCAGCGCCGGGCCGGCGTAGGTGACCTGGTTGGTGCCGGCGGTCGCCGCCTGCTCCACCTCCCAGGTCGGCTGGCCCAGGGCGTCGATCACCTGGATGCGGTAGTACGCGGCGCTGGCATAGGTGGACTGCCTCTGCCAGACGAAGGCCGGAGCGGCGTGGGTGAGCGCCACCGGCGCCGTGCCCAGGCTGGTCTGGCCGTCGATGGAGGTGAGGTCCACCGCCCCGCAGAGCTTGAAGCCCGGCACCGCCCCCTGCACCGCCCCGCCGCTCACCGTCACCGTCGGCGAATCGGTGTTGCCACCGCCGGAGACGTCGCGCACCGCCCCGTCCACGTCGAAGGAGGCCAGCACCCGGTAGGTGCCGTCGGGCACGCCCTGGAAGGCGTAGGTGCTGCCCGTGGCCACGCGGGCCACCAGCCCGGGCGGCGTCTCGCCCCGGTCGAGCGAGGCCAGGTAGGTGGAGGCCACCGCCAGCGCCACCTGCGTCGGCGGGCCCACGCCGTTGTTGTAGATGAGGTTGCCGCCGAAGCCGATGGCGGCCGCGCCGGAGATGGCGAGGTTGGCCTGGCCGTCGCCGCCGGGCGAGAGGTCGACGTTCACCGGTGCGAACTGCACGCCCTGGGCGTAGGCCTCCACCCGGTAGGGGGTGGGATCGGCCGGCACCGGCAGGTTGAAGATCACGTAGCCGCCGTTGCGGTCGGCGATGACGGCGCGGCCCACCCCGCCCTGCTCGGCCACCACCAGCACGCCCACGCGCGAGGGGGGCACCGCCACGGTGCCGTGGATGCGGGCGCGGGTGGCGTCGGCGGGCAAGGCGATGAGCCCGACCTGGGTGAGCGAGCCGGACAGCTCCCACCGCCCGGCGCCGGAGGCGTAGGCGGCGGTGGCCAGGTCGATGGGCAGCGCCGTGCGCACGCCGCCGGGGAAGCTCTGGTAGCCGTCGGCGTCGGCCCGCAGCGTCACCCCGGCCGCGGCCGGGGCGCCGGAGCCGTCGCGCGCCGCCGGTACCTCGAGCGCGTAGGTGCCGTCGGCGGCGGTGGTGGCCACGGCGCTGGCCGGCGCCCGGTTCTGGTCGAGCGCCACCACCCGGGCCCCGGCCACCGCGGCGCCGGAGGCGAGGTCGCGCACCGTCCCGCGGATCACCAGCGGAGGCACGCAGGCGGGCGGCGCGCCGCTCACCGTCTCGCAGACCCGGCCGGCCGGGCAGGAGGTGGGGCTGGCGGGATCGCAGGTGGGGTGGCTGCTGCTGCTGCAGGCCCAGAGCAGGGTGGCGAGCAGCGGCGCGGCGAGTCGTTCGAGGCGCACGGCAGAGTCCTCCTCGGGAGGGAGAGCCTTCGGGTCGGGGAGAGGGGCGATGCGCGGCGCTAGGGCCTGCCCCGGGGGGGCTTGCCACCCTTGCGGCCGCGCGCAGCGTCGTCGAGACCCGGCACCGCCCCGCGGGCGGCGTCGGGCCGTTCGGCCGGCGAGAGCCCCTTGCCCTTCTCGGGGTCGGCTCCTCGCTCGCCGCGCTCCTCGGAGCGGGAGCGCTGCAGCTTGTCGGCGCTCTCGCCGAAGTAGTCCACCATGCCGTCGAGCTTCCTGCCCGACTCGACGCGGCGGGTGGCCTCGGAGAGGAACCCGGCCACGTCGCGCCCGCCCTCGGCGCGCCAGGCGTCGAACACCGCCACCGGGTCGCCGGCCGGGCCCCGGCTGCCGGCCAGGGCGCGGGCCAGCGGCAGGGCGTCCGCCGGGGGGACGCCGCGCCGGGCCAGCTCGCCCAGGGAATGGGCGGCGGCCACCACCGCGTCGGAGCCGGTGCGGGCGGCGCGCGCCGCGGAGAGGAGATCGTCGAGCGCCGGACGCGGCGCCCCGGCCTGGAGCGACTGGGCCAGGTCGGTGAGGGCGGCGCGTCGCTCCGCCGGCGCCGGCAACCCGGCCTGGCGCGCGGCGCGCAGGATCCGCTCGGCCTCCGCCAGCCGCTCGCCCAGCCCGCGGGCCACTGCGGCGATGCGCTCCCCGGGGACACCCTTGGCCAGCCCCTCGAGCACCTTGTCGGCCACCAGCTCGCCGGGCACGCCGAGCCGGGCGGCGTCGGCCACCGGGGCCAGCACCAGCGCCGCGGGCACCCCGCGCCCCTCGGCCCGCTCGGCCACCTGGCGGGCCACGGCGGCGGGGACGCCGGCCGCGACCGCGTCGGCCACGGGCTCGGCGTGCGCTCCCAGGGGGAGGAGGAGGGCGGCGGCGATGGCGGCGATGGTTCTCACGGCTCTCCCCTTCCAGACGACAGGCCCCGTTCGAGGTTACCGCTCGACGCGCAGGATGCCATTCTCCCCCCCGAAGCCGTCGTCGGCCCGCTCCGCCCCCGGCAGCCACTCCACCCGGGTGACGCCGTGCTCGCGCACCTCCAGCCGGTACTCGTACCTGCCCGGCTCGAGGGGGAGCCGGAGCACCCACTGGTCGCCGTCCCTCGCCAGCGGGACGGGCCGCCAGCCGGTCATGCTGCCGACCAGCCAGACCTCGTCCGCCGGCCCGTGGACCCGGAAGGTGGTCTCGCCACCGCCGGTCCCGGGCCGCAGCGACGACCCCGGCGCGGCGCAGGCCGCGGCGAGGAGCGCGAGTGCCAGGGCCATCCCCCTCACCACGACACCGCCTCCACCTTGCCGCGCAGCCCCAGCGTCACCTGGTGGCGGGAGGAGAAGCCCTCGCCGGGCGCGTCGGTCCAGGCACCGGCGAAGCCGTAGACCGCCTCGAGCCACAGCCCCCGGGCGAAGGGCCAGGCCGCCGACAGGCCGGCGCGCAGGAGCTGCTCGCGGGTGCCGGCGCCGGTGTGGAGCCAGAGCCCCTGGAGCTGCCCCTCGAGCTCCACCGGGCCGGCCGGCCTCCCGGCGGTGGCGAAGAGGCCGTGGGAGGTGGCGGTGAAGTCGGGCCTGTCGCTCTCGGCCCGCTGCAGCCGGTAGCTGCCGGCCAGCGCCCAGGGGCCGAGCTGCAGCGCCGCGCCGGCGAGCAGCGCCCCGTCCCGCTCGGCCACGTCCTGGCCTGCGGCGGAGGAGGACTGGTAGGCGAGCGGCGCCGCCAGCCGCCACTGGGCGCCCCAGCCCTGCCAGCGGACCAGCGGCGTGAGCCGCAGGGCGCGGCTGCGGGTGACGGTCGGAGACGAGGGCAGCGTGGGGTCGAGCGGCGCGCCGGTGGAGTAGGCGACCTGCTCGGCGGCGAGGGCCAGGCCCCCCTCGCGCTCCTCTCCGAGCCAGCGGAGCTGCGACTCGGCGGCGCCGCTGCCTGCCGAGAAGCCGGAGCGGGTGAAGGAGGCGTAGCCGCCCGAGAGGCGCGTCGCCAGCTTCCACCGCGGCGACAGGGAGAGGTCGAGCCGCGCCTCGGGCTGCAGCTCCAGGATCCCGTCGCGCCCCAGGCCGGCGCCGACGAAGAGGTCGCTCGCCAGCCCGCCGCCTGCGTAGAGGGAGAGCTGGAGCCGGCCGTGCGTAGCTCCCGCTGCGGCCGGCACCAGGAGGACGAGGAGCGCGGCCGGGCGGAGCACCGCGCCATTCTAGCGGACGGCCGCGAGACGGCCACCCGGAGTGCTGCCGGCGGCGGCGAGGTTGCGGGGGGCCTCGCCGCCGCCGTGTCCCGGCGACACGCCGGTTCAGCGACCGGTCACCTGGATGACCGGGTTGAGGCGATAGGCGCAGCCCGCGGGGGTGGTCTCGCGCGCCGAGTCCCTGACGCGCAGGTTCACCACCGCATCGACGGTGCCGCCCGCGGGGACGGGGAGCGCCTGGAAGGGGTGGACGATCTTGATGCCGGGCCGGAAGGCCGAGCGGGGCACGAGCAGGTCGCAGACGGTGTCGTCGAGCTCGGTCACCGCGCCGGGGATGACGTCGTGGGGCGGGCCGCCGGCGGCGGCGGTCGCGTCCGCGCCCTCGCCGGTCTCGGGGGCGGAGGTGGAGAGCGCCAGGCGGATCTGGGTGATCTTGCCCTCGGGCACGGTCCCGCTCGCCAGCGGGGCGGTGAAGTCGTCCCTCAGGGCCACGAGGTCGTAGACCTTGGGCACGTCGGTGAGCACCACCCAGCCCGGGCCGTCGTCGGCCGTGGGCGGGACCGCCGGGTCGGCGCTGGCGCCGCCGGCGACGTGGACCGAGACGCTGGCCACGGTCACCACGATGGACTTCACGCCGATGAGGTCGCCGGTGGGCCTGGCGGCCTGGGCGGCCGAGGCAGCCGTGGCGTCGTTGCTGGTGAGCCCCAGGTTGAGGGTCGAGCTGCCGGTGCCGCAGGCCGCGAGGCCCAGGGCGGCCAGCGAAGCCGCGAGGTTGCGGTTCATGGTGGCTCCTTTCCCCCGTACGGACGACGCTGGCGGAGGAAGGTTACCGGTCGCCATCAAAGGTCGAGGATGGCGTTCCGGCCGCCGAAGCCGTCGTCCACGGTGGGGGCCGCCGGGTCGGGGACGAAGGTGCCGTCGACCACGAACTGGTACTGGTGGCGGCCGGGACCGAGCGGCAGCTCGACGGTCCAGGCGCCGCCGGGGCCGCGCCGGAGCGGCGTGGCCTCGGTGCTCCAGCCGTTGAAGTCGCCGGCCACCGACACCCGCCGCGCCTCCGGGGCCCGCAGCGCCAGCCGCGCCACCAGCCGGTCCTGGGGCGGCTGCGGCCGCTCCCGCAGGCCGGGCACGAGCACCAGGGCCACCGCCGCCGCCACCGCGCCCAGGGCCCCGAGGGGCGAGAGGCGCGGCGTGCGCAGCCAGGTCCACAGGCCTCGGCGCGGCGCCGGGCGGGCCCGGATCCGGGCCCGCACCCGCTCCTCGAAGCCCTCGGAGGGCTCCACCGCCGGCAGCGCCGACGCCAGCGACGAGAGGCGCAGGTAGGCCAGGACCTCCTTGCGCTCGCCTTCGGGCAGCGCGGCCACCAGCTCGAGCGCCTCGCGCGCCCCCAGCTCCCGGTCGAGCAGCCTCTTCACTCTCGGGTCCACGATCTCACCCCCATACCAGCTCCAGCCGCTCGCCGAGCTGGTCGCGCAACATCTCCCGGGCCCGGTGCACCCGCACCTTGAGGGCGCCGACCCGCGCCCCGGTGACCCGGCTCATCTCCAGGTAGCTCAGGTTCTCCACGTGGAAGAGCACGAAGGCCTCGCGGTAGACGTCGGGCAGCGAGCGCAGCGCCTTCTCCAGCGCCGAGAGCGCCTGCCGCCCCGCCAGCTCCTCGTCGGGCGCCAGGGCCGTCGAGAGCGCCTCCTCGGCGATCTCCGCGGGCCGCTCGGCGCGGGCCCCGGCCTTGAGCCAGTCGCGGCAGCCGTTGAGCGCGATGCGCATCAGCCAGTGGCGCACCTGGCAGTCGCCCCGGTAGCTGCCCAGGCTGGCGTAGGCCCGCGCCAGCGTCTCCTGCGCCAGCTCCTCGCCCACGTCGCGCGTGCCCGTGACCCGGGAGCACAGAGCCACCAGCCGGGCGCCGTGGCGGCGCACCACCGGGTCGAAGGCCCGCGAGTCGCCGTCGAGCACCCGCTCCACCGCGTCCCGGTCGGCCGCGTCGCCGGCCTCCTCGGCGGCGCGCGCCTCTCCGCTCCCGCCCGCGGGGGCGGGGACCGGCCGGAGCCAGGGGGGACGCGGGGTGGGCACCACCCCAGTATGGACGAGCCGCTCCCCCGGAGGTTACCGGAGCCCCGGCATGGAAAAGCCCAGCGCCGCCAGGGAGGACAGCAGCCCCTCGGCCTGGGCCGGCGCGAGGCCGGAGAGCGGCGGCCGCACCGTGCGCCAGGCCGGGTCGGCGGCGTGGTGGGCCACGATCTCCTTGAGCCCGGCGATGACCGGCACCTTCTCCACCGCACCGCGCACCGCGTTGAGCCCGGCCTGCTGGGCGTCGGCCTCGGGGCCGCGCCACTCCCGCGCCAGCCGGGCGATGGCCCCCGGGTTCACGTTGGCAGTGGCGGTGATGCAGCCCGCGCCGCCGCCGCGCAGGTTGTCGAGCAGGAAGCGCTCGCTGCCGGCGAAGACGTCGAAGCCCCGGGCGGCGAACCCGTCGAGGAGCATGCGGGTGTTGTTCCAGTCGCCGCTCGAGTCCTTGATGCCGGCCACGGCCTTCGGGTAGGCCCGCAGCAGCCGCTCGATGAGGCCCGGCCCGATGGGCACCTGGGCCACCGGGGGGATGTGGTACAGGTACACTCGCAGTCGATCGTCCCCCACCCGCTCGATGACCTCGGCGAAGCTGCGGAAGAGGCCGTCCTCGCTCACCGCCTTGTAGTAGAAGGGCGGCAGCATCAGCACCCCGGCGCAGCCGCGCTGCACCGCGCGCCGGGTGAGCCGCACCGCGTCGGTGAGGGCGCAGGCCCCGGTGCCGGGCAGGAGCCGGGAGGGATCGATCCCGCCCTCGACGAGCGCGTCGAGCAGCGCCTCCTTCTCCTCCACCGAGAGCGAGTTGGCCTCGCTGGTGGTGCCGAACACCGCCAGGCCGGCGCAGCCCTGGGCCAGGAGCCAGCGGCAGTGGCGCAGCAGGCGGCCGGCGTCGGGCGCCAGATCGGCGCCGAAGGGGGTGAGCACCGGCGCCAGCACGCCGGCGGGCCGGGGTGCGCGTTCCGCGGGAGACATGGGTCCTCCTCGTCAGGCGGGCAGGGCCCGCCGCTTGCCGCTCCACTGCCACAGCGCCACCGCCGCCACCAGCCCCACGCCGGCGACGTCGGCGACCGTGGACGGGTATACCAGCAGCAGGCCGGCGGCGATGAGCGCTACTCGCTCCAGGGCGGTGGTGCGGCGAAACATCCAGCCCTGGACGCCGAAGGCCAGGGCGGCGATGCCCACCACCGCGGTGGCGGCGGTGTGGACCACTCCCCAGGCGCTGCCCTTGAGGAGCAGGCCGGCGCCGTCCTTCTCGAGCACGAAGGCGAAGGGCACCAGGAACGCGGGCAGCGTGTACTTCCAGGACTGCAGCGTCGTCCGGTAGGGATCGCCGCCGGTGATGGCGGCGGCGGCGAACGGCGAGAGCGCGGTGGGCGGCGACACCTCGGAGAGCACCGCGTAGTAGAAGATGAACATGTGGGCGGCGTAGTCTGGCACGCCCAGCTTGGTGAGGGCCGGCGCGGCGATGACGGCGCAGATGATGTAGCTGGCGGTCACCGGCACGGCCAGGCCCACCACCCAGACCACCAGCCCGGTGTAGATGGCGGTGAGCGCCAGGTTGCTGCCGGCCAGGTCGATGACGATGGAGCTGAACTTGAGCCCCAGGCCGGTGAGCGTCACCACGCCCACGATGATGCCGGCCGAGGCGCAGGTGGCGGCCACGTTGAGCACCCCCAGCGAGCCACCGGCCAGGGCCTTCACCATCTTGGTCTGCAGCAAGGGCGTGCCGGGCGTGGGCCAGAAGGTGAGCGCCGTGTCCCTGCGCAGGAAGGAGAGCGCCGCCGCCAGCACGATGGCCCAGAAGACGGCGATGATGGGGCTGAAGCCGGCCACCATGAAGAGGACGATGGCCACCAGCGAGAGGAAGTGGAAGCCGCGCCCCTTGGCCATCTGCCACAGGCTCTCCCGGCGCTCGACGGCCACCTCCTTCATGCCCAGCTTGGCGGCGTCCAGCTCCACCATCAGGAAGAGGGCCAGGTAGTAGAGGACGGTCGGGATGGTCGCCATCCAGATCACGTCCATGTAGGAGATCTTCAGGAACTCGGCGATGAGGAAGGCCGCCGCCCCCAGCACCGGGGGCGAGATGATGGCGCCGAGGCCGCCCGCGGCCAGCAGGCCGCCGGCCTGCTCCTTCCCGTAGCCGGCGCGCGCCAGCATGGGCCAGGCCACCGAGCCCAGCGTGACGGTGGTGGCCACGCCGCTGCCCGAGGGGCCGCCCAGCAGGAACGAGGAGAGCACGATGGTGCGGCCGGCGGCGGCCCGCTTGCCGCCGGTGGCGGCGAAGGAGAAGTCGATGAAGAACTCGCCGGCGCCGGAGTGCTGCAGCACCGCGCCGTAGATGGTGAAGAGGATGATGAAGGTGGCCGAGACGTCGATGGCCGAGCCGAAGATCCCCTCCAGCGTCATGTACATGTGGCCCACCAGCCGCTCCAGGTCGTAGCCGCGGTGGGTCCAGGGGGCCGGCAGCCAGGGGCCGACGAAGGCGTAGACCAGGAACAGCGTCACCACCAGGGTGAGGACCAGGCCCGAGGTGCGCCGGGTGGCCTCCAGCACCAGCAGGACGAGGGCCACGCCGAAGAACATGTCCCAGCGGTTGGGGGTGACGGCCCGCTCGATGAAGTCGTCGAAGTCGACGAGCATCCAGCCGATGACCGCCAGCGAGAGCAGCGCCAGCCCCACGTCCCACCACTGGAGCTTGTGGCGCAGCCGCTTGAGCGCCGGGAAGAGCAGGTAGCTGAGGAAGAGCACGAACCCCAGGTGGATGGCCCGGAGGATCTGCTGCGGGACGATGGCGTAGGCGGCGTAGAGGTGGAACGCCGTCATCACCACCGCGGTCACGGTGAGGAACCGGGCGAGCCAGCCCTGGTGGTGGCTGGTGGCCCCCTCCTCCTCCTCGACGAACTCCTCGGCCTTGCGGCGGGCCTCCTCGTCGACGACCACCTCGGCGGGGGCGGGCTGCTGCTCGGTCTCGGCCATGGCTTCCTTTCGCGATTCAGGGACCGCCGGGGAGGAGACGGGCCAGCATGGGCCGGCGGACGGCGCGCAGCACCAGCCGGTCGCCGTGAGCCCCGTAGCCCAGCAGCGAGCGCGCCCTGTCGCCGATGGTCAGCTCCTGCGCCTCGCCGGCGGCCACCCGCAGCACCAGCTCCGGCAGCACCCGCGAGGCCGGGTGGCGCTCGCCCGGCCCGGTGATGCCCAGGTACTCGCGCACGGCGGCGCTGGGGCTCGAGACCTCGCGCAGCAAAATGTGCCCCTCGCCGTCCACGGCGAAGCGCTCGGTGTAGGGCTGCTCGTACATGGAGTGGTGCGAGGTGATGGCGAAGGCGCCGCCCGAGGGCAGCGCCAGGCGCCAGCGCCCCTTGCGGGCGGCGTTCTCGATCTCCAGCCCCTCCACCGGCCACAGGCCAGCCAGCAGTGCGACGATGCCGGCCAGGGCGGGGAGGCGCAGGGCCCGGCCCACCACTACTTGCCCTTCACGCCCTTCTCGGCGAAGTAGCGCAGTGCCCCGGGGTGGAAGGGGATGGGCGAGCCGCCCTGGAGCTGGACCGCCAGGTCCAGGTTCTGGGCCTCCGCGTGCACCGCCACCAGGTCGGCCTTCTTCTCGAAGACGGCCTTCACCACGTCGTGGACCAGCTTCTCGTCCATCTTCTCGTGGACCAGGAGCACGTTCCACACGTCGGCCACGGCCGCTTCCCTGGTCTGGCCCGGGTAGGACCTGGCGGGAATGGTGCCCTTCACGTAGAGCGGGCCGTACTTCTTCACCATGGCGGGCACGCCGTCGGCGTGGTCGATGAGCTTGATCTTCACGCCCGGGGTGGCGCCCAGGTCGGTGACGGCGGCGGTGGGCACGCCGCCCGACCAGAAGAAGGCGTCGATCTTGCGGTCCTTGAGGGCGTTGACCGACTCGGCCACCGAGAGCTTCTCGCGCTTCACGTCCTTGTCGGGGTCGAGGCCGTAGGCCTCCAGGGTGCGGATGGCGATGATCTCGGTGCCGGAGCCGGGCGCGCCGGTGGCGATGCGCCGGCCCTTCAGGTCCTGCATCTTCTCCACGCCGGTGCCCTCCACCGTGACCCACTGCCCCTTGTTGGCGTAGAGCACGGCGATGGCGCGGATGGGCGCCTTCTCCTTGAACTTGCCGGTGCCGGCGAAGCCCTCGGCGGCGGTGTCTCCGAGGACGAAGGCGATGTCGGCCTTGCCCGCAGCCACCAGCTTGACGTTGTCCACCGAGGCGCTCGTCACCTCGGCGGTGGCCTCGACGCCCGGGATGGTCCTGGAGAGCATTGCGGCCATGCCGCCGCCGAGGGGGTAGTAGACGCCGCCGGTGCCGCCGGTGGCGATCGAGAGGCGGACCGGCGTCTGCTGGGCGAACGCCGGCGAGACGGCCAGGGCCAGGGCGACGGCGAAGAGCTTCCTCATGGGGTGCACCTCCGGAGGGGCGCGGGCCGGGGGGACGGCCTCGGCGCGGGAAGGACGGGAGCCAGGGGCCGCAGCAGAGCACAGACCTCCGGCCGCGGTCACGGCCCCGGGCCCTTTCGGGTTCCGGCGGGCGCGGGGGTTCCCGGTCAGTCGCCGGCCGGCTCGACGAAGGGCTGCAGCCGCGCCCGCCAGTCGTCGTCGAAGGGCACGGCCTTGTGGGTGGCGAGCGACATGAGCACCACCTTCAGCCGGGCCCGGACGCGCTGCTCGGCCCCGCAGGCGGCGGCGATCTCCAGGAGCGCCGAGCTCCGGCCCAGCTCTCGCACACGCAGGGTGAAGTCGAGCCGCTCGCCGTAGCGGCTGGTGGCGAGGAAGTCCATCTCCAGGCGCACCACCGGGATGCCGAGCCTCCGCTGCTCGTGGAGCTCCGGGAAGCCCACCCCCAGCCCGGCGGCGAACCAGTCCTCCACCACCTCGTTCACGAGCGCGGTGTAGCGCGGGTAGAAGACGATGCCGGCCGGATCGCAGTGGGCGAAGCGGACCTGCTTCTGGACCTGGAAGGGCATGCCCCAGGGTAGCAGGGCGGGCCGGAGGAGACCTCTCCCCCGGCCCGCCGGCGAAGCGCAGCGCGGCCCCGTCCTGCGCTAGGCCGGGACCAGCCTCACCCGGGTGTCGTAGAACGAGACGCTGCCGCCCACCTTGTCGATGAAGCAGGTGTTCTTGAGGTGCGGGTCGATCCACATGGCAGCATTGGCGTGGATGCCGGACGCCCTCCGCGGGTCGCCCCTCACCACCTTGCCGTCGATGGTGACGTCGGCGGCGCCGGTGGCCCAGTGGCCGTGACCCACCGTGAAGGTGACGATCCCGGGCCGGATGGTCTCGGTGACCTGGACCACGCCCACCATCGGCTTCTTCACCCCGTTCTTCAGGTCGTAGACGCCCTCCGGGTTGGTGGCCGAGACCACCTTCACCTTCGAGCCCGTCTTGAGACCGAGGCGTCGGGCGTCGGCCCCGTTCACCAGGATGGCGTTCTCGGGGAGGCTCGACGTCAGGTAGCTGTGGGTGATGGTCCGCGACTTGGTCATGCGCACGTCGCGCTGCGTGATGAGGTGCAGGTCGAACCCCTCCGCCAGCGCGGTGGGCTCGCGCCCCAGGGTGTCGACCACCGGCACGTAGCGCGCCGCCCCGAAGTAGGGCTTGCCGGTGAAGGCGTCCTTCGCCTTGGCGGTCTTCTCCTGGTACAGGTTGATGAGCTTCCCGTACTTGTTGGCGACGTGGTCGCCCTTGTAGGCGGCCTCCTGGGTGTCGAACCGGCCCCCGCGCGAGAGCACCGTCACCACCTTGGCCCAGGCAGCGCCGCAGATCTTCTCCCAGCGGCCCTGGTCGAAGACGTTCTTCGGCAGGTGGCGGCGGCTCGCCTGGAAGACGCGCAGGTCCTCGGCGCCGGCGTCGGCGACAGGCTCCTTCCCGTCGAAGGCGATGTTGGCCACCATGCGGACGTAGAGATCGTCGGGCCGGCAGAAGTCCTGGCCGGGCCCGAAGCCATCCTTGCCGAAGCCCGGCAGGCCGAGCTTCTCCGCCAGCGCCAGCCAGACGGTCTCGTAGGAGATGGGCTGCTCCTCGCCGAAGACCTTCACCACCTCGTTGGGCGAGGCGATGACGGGCTGCCGCACCGGCTGCACCTTGACCGGCATGTTGGGGTGCGAGCCGTGGAACTCCCAGCGCTCGAGGTAGTGCAGGTCGGGGAAGAGGTAGTCGGCGTACATGGAGGTCACGCCGATGGTGATGTCGCTCGCGAAGTAGAGCGGCAGCCGCTCCAGGTCGGTGAGCGCCTCGATGTTGGTGTGGCCCGCCGGCAGCGCGTAGGTCGGAGCCGCCATGTACGAGAACAGGGCCTTGGCCGGGTACGGGTAGGCGTCGGCGATGGAGGGCAGGATCTCCTCGTAGACGTCGGAGGAGAGCGGCCACCAGTTGCGCTTGGCCGGGTACCTGGCCGCCTCGAAGAGGGTGGACTCCTCGTACTTGGCGTCGTGGCGGATGATGGAGAGGCCGAAGGCCTTCCCGACCTTGGGCGAGAGCTTCTTCAGGGGGAAGGGCTGCTTCTCGGTCTTGGAGCCGTCGGTGTTCCAGGTGGAGGCCGCAATCATCCCGCCAGTCCAGTCGAAGTTCCCGACCAGGAGGTTGAGGCTCATCAGCGCCGAGATGTTGTAGAAGCCGTTGGTGTGCTGGGCCGGCCCGCGGTGCATGTCCACCGCCGCCTTCTTGCCGTGGGAGGTGAACTCGCGGGCCACCTCCTCGATCACCTTGGCCTCGATGCCACAGAGGTCGGCGTACCCCGCGATGGTCTTCTCCAGCGCGGCCTCCTTCATGAGCTGAAGGCCGCTCTTCACCCGGATGCTTCCGGCCTTGTCTGCCGGGAGCTCGGCGTCGACGAAGAGGTCGCCCTCCACCGCTTCCTTCTCGTCGTTGGGGTCGAAGGCGACCGGCTTGCCGTCCTTGAGGACCACCAGCCACTCGAAGTCGTACTCCTTGCCCTCCTTGTCCTTGCGGACCTCCTTGGCCTTGAGCCCGATCTCCGAGGCCCGCAGGAAGCCGCCCGGGGTCCCGTCCTTGCCCAGCTTCACCAGCCAGGCGCCGTTCGACCAGGTGCTCTCCTTGTCGGCGGCGGCCGCGGCCTTGTTGGCGTTGGCCAGGAACTTGGCGTCGAAGCGCTGGTTCTCGAGGATCCAGCGGGTCATGCCCATGGCGAAGGCGGCGTCGGTCCCGGGCTTCACCGGGATCCAGCTCCCGGGGGCGCGCGAGGCGAGCTTGGAGAAGCGCGGATCGAGCACCGCGATCTTGAGCTTGCCGTCCACCAGCCGCTGGGTGATGCGCGGGGTGCGGTTGGGCGGGCCGTAGTTGGCGTCGAACAGGTTCGAGCCCACGAAGACCACGTACTCGGAGTTCTCCAGGTCGGCCTGCCAGTAGAACTTCTGGCCGTCCTTGAAGGTGTCGCCCACGTACTGCTCGCTCATGGCCTTGCAGGCGAAGTAGAGCGAGCCCTGGCACACCGTGGTGTGGCCGTGGAAGTTGGCGGTGCCGAAGGCCTCGTAGAAGCGCTTGGAGAAGTCGGACCGGCCGCCCTTCTTGCGGCCCCACATGTAGACGAACTGGTTGTTCCTGGGGCCGAAGTCGGGGTGGTCGGGATCGATGAGCTTGTCGAGGTGGGCGGCGTGCTTGGCCTTGAACTCGGCCACGGTCATCTTCTTCTTGCGGAGGGCGGCCACGTCGGCGCCCATGTCGGCGAAGGCCTTGGGGTCCTTGAGCGCGTAGAGGGCCTTCAGGCCCGCCACCTCGCGCGTCTCCTCGCCGGGCACCTGGGCGAAGAGCTTGCCGCCGTTCACGATCTCGCCGATGGCCTGGTCGAAGGGAATGCTCTGCCACTTCCCCTCGCCGCGCTTGCCGGCCCGCTTCAGCACCTTGCGGATGCGGTAGGGGTCGTAGGCTCCCTGGTGGCCAGCCTGTCCCTTGGGGCAGATGGCGCCGTCGACCTTGGCGGCCCGGGACAGGGGCTCGCTCATGGGAAGGTGCGGCGTGAGCGTCCAGGGGCTGTAGGGGCTGCCGTCGATCTTGGCGGCGACGCCGTCGAGGATCTTCACCTTGATGCCGCACCCGGTGTTGCAGTTCAGGCAGACGGTGAAGAGCTGGTTCTCGACCTGGGCGAGCTCGTAGAGCTCCTTGGCGGTGAGCTCCCCGGCCTCGGCCCGGGCCAGGATGCCCCGGGCGAAGTCGAGCTGGGAGATGGCGAGCGCGCCACAGCCGATGGCACCGGTCTTCAGGAAGTCGCGGCGCGAGGTACCGTTCTTCTTAGCCATAGATCACCTCCAGCTTCTCGCTGGCGACGTAGTAGACGCGCGGCGCCGTGCCCTTCCTGGCCTTGAGCACCTGGACCTTGCTCGCCTTCTTCACCTCGGCGATGAGGCTCTTCGGATCGCTCTCGTCGCCGAAGTAGCCGGCGCGGCCGATGCAGCTGGAGATGCACTGCGGCAGCATCCCCTCCTGCAGCCGGTGGACGCAGAAGTGGCACTTGCGGGCCTTGCCGACGGGGTCGGCCTTGGCATTCCGCTGCCGCTTGCGGCCGTACTCGAAGGAGGCCGCCACCTCGTAGGGCTGGGGGGCGGGGGTGCCGTCGGAGTGGTTCCTCCCCTCGTCGACCGCGCGTGCGCCGTAGGGGCAGGCGTCCACGCACTGGCCGCAGCCGATGCACTCGGCGTAGTCGATGACCACCAGCCCCGCCGAGGCACCCCTCTTCTCCTTGCGGGTGGCCTGGCCCTTGGGCACGGGGCACGGCTTCACGCACGGAGGCTTGTCGCACTGCATGCAGGGGCGCGGCAGGAAGGTGCGGGTGACGGCGGGGTACTGGCCCCGCTCGTACTCGAAGACCGGCCGGTACACCTGGCCGGGCGGGAGCTTGTTCTCGGAGGCGCAGGCCACCGTGCAGGCGTGGCAGCCCACGCACTTGCGCACGTCGAGCAGCATCGCCCAGCGCCGCTTCTCGGGCGGCTTCTCGAGGGCCCGCTCCAGGTCTTCCTGCATCCTGATCAGGGTGTCCATGCACGTCCTCTCGTTCGTCGTTCCGCCCGGCTCGCTCCCGGACTGCCCGGCCCTTAGCAAGCCGGGGTCCAGGGAAGCCGACCGCCGAGGTCGACGATGGGATTCGCGCGGCGCGGCGCCCGCTTGGCGCCGCGCGCCCACCCGAGGCTCGGCCGGTGAGGGACGGCGGGACGCGGTACCGTTCCCAGAGGGAAACGGCGCGGCAGGGGCGGGTGCGCGCGGATGTTTCGTTCTGGAAACACCGACCGGGCCTGCCCGGGAGCCGGCCCGGTGGGTAGCATGGGGCGCCATGCGCCTCCGCTCCGCCACCCGGCTCGCCGCCCCCTGCGCGCTCTGCGCCGCGCTGGCCTGCTCGCAGAGCCCCTATCCCGAGGTGGAGGTGGACATGAGCGCCCGGCCGGCGCGGACGGAGAGCCGGCCCGAGCGCCCCTCCCGCCCGGTGCTTCGCTTCTCGGTGGCGGCCATCCAGTCGCCGCAGGACACCTTCGCCGCCTACTCCCGCTTCTTCGACCGCATGGGCACCCTCCTCGGCGCCGAGATCCGCTTCCTGCAGCGGCGCACCTACGCCGAGGTGGACGACCTGCTCCTCACCGGCCAGCTCGACGCCGCCCTGGTCTGCACCGGGGGCTACCTCGACCTGCTGGCGCGGGACCCCGGGGCGGTCGAGGTGCTGGCCGTCCCCGTCATCGGCGGACGGAGCACCTACCACTCGCTCCTCATCGTGCCGGCCACCAGCCCGGCGACCGCCCCGGCCGATCTGGCCGGCAAGCGCTTCGCCTTCACCGACGAGCTCTCCTTCTCCGGCCACCTCTACCCCAGCAGCCTCTTCCGCGGCCTCGGCCTCGACCCCCGCCACCATTTCGCCTCCACCTCATTCACGCGCAGTCACGATCGCTCCATCGATGCCGTCGCCCGGGGGCTGGCCGACGGGGCCGCGGTGGACAGCCTGGTGTACGAGTCGCTGCTGGCCCGCGACCCGCAGCTCTCCTCGCGGGTGCGGGTCATCCACCGCTCGCCGGCCTACGGCCTCATGCCGGTGGTGGCCGCCACCCGCCTCCCGGCCGAGACCCGCGCCCGCCTCCGCGCCGTGCTGCTCGGGCTGCACCGCGACCCGGAGGCCGCGGCCCAGCTCCGCGCCGTGGGCATCGATCGCTTTGGCCCGCCGGAGCCGGGCCTCTTCGACAGCGCCGCCGCCGTGGTGGGGCAGCGGCGGTGAGCCGCTGGCCGCGCTGGCCGCGCCTGCGGCTCTGGACGCAACTGGCGGCCTTCGCCGCGCTGGGCGTGGTGCTCACCCATGCCGCCCACCTGGTCTTCGCCAACCGGATCGCCAGCCGCGCCCTGGCGCGCGAGCAGGACGCCCTGGGGCGCATCATCGCCCGCCAGATCGCGCTCCAGGCCACGGAGCCGCTGCTGGTGGAGGACCTCGTGAGCCTCAACGAGCTCGTGGCCGGCGCCACCGCGGGCGAGGGCGTGGCCTACTGCTTCGTCCTCCGCGAGGGGCGGGTGGTGGCCACCTCCTTCGCCGACGGCACGCCGCCCGCACTCGCCGCTCTCTCCCGCCCCGACGACGGTCCGGTGGTGGTGGTGGACGGGGCTGCGCGCTACCTCGACCTTCGCGTGCCCATCCTGGGGGGAGCCGCGGGCGAGGTGCGGCTGGGGATGGACATGGCCATCCTGGCCGCCACCCGGCGCAACCTGGCCACGCTCCTCGGCCTGCTGGCGGTGGTGGTCATCCTCGGAGGCCTGGTGGCGGCGCTGGTGGTGGGGCGGGGCATCGCCAGCCCGCTGGGAGAGCTGCTGCGGGCCGCCGACCGCTTCGATCCCGCCGCGGCGCCGGCCCCGGTCCGGCCCCGCGGCAGCCTGGAGATCGCCGGATTGGCCGAGCGGTTCAACCAGATGATGCTCCGCCTGCGGACCGCCCACGAGGAGCAGGAGCGGGCGCGGCAGAAGGCGGTGGCCACCGAGCGGATGGCGGCCCTGGGCTCCCTGGTGGCGGGCGTGGCCCACGAGGTCAACAACCCGCTCGCGGGGGTGAAGAGCTGCCTGCGCCGCCTGCGGCACGAGCGCCTGCCTCCCGAGACGGCCGACGAGTACCTGGAGCTCATGGAGGAGGGGGTGGAGCGGGTCGAGCACGTCATGGCGCGGCTGCTGGACTTCGCCCGCCCGATGCCGGCGCGCCTGGAGGCGGTCCGGCTCGCCGAGCTGGCGCGCGAGGGCATGTCCTTCGTGGAGCCCATCCTCCGCAAGCGCCGCATCGCCGTGCAGCTCGTCTCCCAGGGCATCGGCGACGCCCGGGCCCTGGCCGACCGCAAGCAGGTGGGCCAGGCGCTGCTCAACCTGCTCCTCAACGCCGGCTACGTGACCCACGACGGCGGCGAGATCCGCCTCCGGCTCCGCCTCCGCCCGGGCCGCTGCGGCGTCTCGGTGGAGGACGACGGGCCCGGCATCCCGCCGGAGATCCGGGAGCGGGTGACCGACCCCTTCTTCAGCACCAAGCCCGAGGGCGAGGGCACCGGGCTCGGGCTCTCGGTCACCCGCACCATCGCCGAGGCCAACGGCGGGGAGCTCTCCTTCGAGTTCCCCGGGCGCGGCACCGTGGCGACCCTCTGGCTGCCCGAGGCTCCGCCCGGGCTCGCCGCGCCGCCGGCCGAGACGCCGCCGCCGCGCTGAGCTACTCCTCGCCGGCGGGCGGCTCCTCGCGGAGCCGTTGCCACAGGCTCTTGCGGGATATGCCCAGGAGCTCGGCCGCGCGGCCCCGGTGCCCGCCCACCTTGGCGAGGACGTGGCGGATGTACTGCAGCTCGAACTCCTCGACGGCGCGCGCCAGCGGCTGGATGCCCGTGGCCCCGCCGGCCGCGTCTCCGCCGGCTCCCCCGCCTCCCCCGAGCGCGGGCGGGAGGTGGGCCAGGCGGATCACGTCGCCGCGCGACATGGCCACGGCCCGCTCGAGGGCGTGGAGCAGCTCGCGGACGTTGCCGGGGAAGTCGTAGGTGGAGAGGGCGGCCACCGCCCCGGGGTCGAGGGCCGGCACCGGGCGGCCCAGCCGCGCCGCGATCTCGTCGAGGAAGTCCCGGACCAGGAGCGGGATGTCGGCCCGCCGCTCCCGCAGCGGGGGGGTGGCGATGTCGATGACGTTGAGCCGGTAGAACAGGTCGCTGCGGAAGGCGCCCCGGGCGATCTGCTCCTGCAGGTCCCGGTTGGTGGCGGCGATGACCCGCACGTCCACCTTGACCGGGTGGCTCGAGCCCACCGGCTCGAAGGCGCCCGCCTCCAGGACCCGCAGCAGTTTCACCTGGGCGGTGGGCGCCAGCTCCGCCACCTCGTCGAGGAACAGCGTCCCGCCGTCGGCCACCTCGAAGCGCCCCAGGCGGCGCCGCTCGGCGCCGGTGAACGCCCCCTTCTCGTGCCCGAACAGCTCGGCCTCGAAGAGCGACTCGGGGATGGCGGCGCAGTTGACGGCCACGAAGGGCTTGCCGGCCCGCCGGCTGCGCTCATGGATCACCCGGGCGCACAGGTCCTTGCCGGTGCCGGTCTCGCCGGTGATGAGCACGCTCACGTCGCTGGCGGCGGCGGCCTCGACGCCGTCGAGGAGCCGGCGGACCGCCGAGGAGACGCCGCGGATGGGGTGGCGGGTCGCCTCGGACGTGGGGCCGCCCGCCTCCAGCCGGCGCCGGAACTCCAGCTCCTGCCGCACCCGGCCGATGCGCAGCACCAGCTCCTCGATCTCGAACGGCTTGACGATGTAGTCGCGGGCTCCCTCGCGCATCACCGCCACGGCGTCGGCGGCGTCGGCGTGGGCGGTCATGAGCAGCACCGCCACGTCGGGCTGCACCTGGCGAAGCTTGCGGAAGAGGGAGATGCCGTCCAGCCCCGGGAGCCGCACGTCGGAGAGCACGATGTCATGGGCCTCGGCCTCGGCGGCCCGCAGGGCCGCCGCTCCGTCGCCGCAGTCGGTCACCGCGAAGCCGGCGGCCCGCAGCGCGTCGCGCACGGGGATGCGGACGATGCGGTCGTCCTCGGCGAGGAGGAGCTTCATGGGTGGGGAGTGTATAGCGCCCCCCCGCCACGGGGGCGACCGTCAGCCGGCCAGGACCTTCTTCACCTCGGACGGCGACAGCACCTTGCCGGCGGAGCGCACCTGGCCGTCCACCACCAGCGCCGGCGTGGCCATCACCCTGAACTTCATGATCTCGCGGAGGTCCTCCACCTTCTCGACCGTCGCGCCCAGGGCCAGCTCGGCCACCGCCTGCTCGGCGTTGGCGGTGAGCTGCTTGCACTTCTGGCAACCGGTTCCCAGCACCTGGATCCTCATCTCCCTGTCCTCCTCAGAGCAGCGCGTTGAACAGCCAGCCCACCAGCAGGATCCCCACCGCCACCACGCCGGCAAAGGCGGCGATGAGCGGCGGGCGCAGCACCTTGCGCAGGATGATCATCTCCGGCAGCGAGAGGGCGATGACCGACATCATGAACGCCAGCACGGTGCCCAGGGCCGCGCCCTTGCCGAGCAGCGCCTCCACCACCGGGATGATGCCGGCGGCGTTCGAGTACATGGGCACGCCGATGAGCACCGCCACCGGCACCGACCACCAGGCCGCCTTGCCCATCACCCCGGCCAGGAGCCCCTCGGGCACGTAGCCGTGGATCCCGGCTCCCACCGCGATGCCGAGGAGGACCCAGGGCCAGACCTTGCCCACCACGTCGCGCACCGCCTCGGTCCCCTTCTCCACCCGCCCGGCGAAGCCGAGCCGCTCGGCCTGGTAGGTGGCCCCGGCGGCCTGCATCGACTCGTGGACCCACGGCTCCACGAACCGCTCCAGCTTCAGCCTCCCCAGCACGAAGCCGGCCAGGATGGCGATGGTGAGGCCGGTGGCGAGGTAGAGGGCGGCAACCTTCCAGCCGAAGAGCCCGAAGAGCAGCACCAGCGCCACCTCGTTCACCATGGGCGCCGAGATCAGGAAGGAGAGCGTGACGCCCAGCGGGATGCCCACCTCGACGAAGCCGATGAAGAGGGGCACCGCCGAGCAGGAGCAGAAGGGGGTGACGATGCCCAGGGCGGCCGCCAGCACGTTGCCCACCGACTCGCGGCGGCCCGCCAGGAGCGCCCGGGTCCGCTCCGGGGTGAAGAAGGAGCGGACGATCCCCACCAGGAAGACCACCAGGGTGAGGAGCAGCAGCACCTTGGGGGCGTCGTACAGGAAGAAGGCCACGCTCTGGCCGAGGCGCGAGCCGGGCGAGAGCCCCAGGAGCCGGAAGGTGATCCACTCCGACAGCGGGAGGATGGCGGCGTAGGCGGCGGCCCAGGCGGCGAGCGCCAGCGCCAGGAGTGCCAGGGTCCCGGGCAGGCGGGACGCGGGCGGCGCGCCGGGCGTCACGCCGGACCAGGCGTCGCCGCAGCAGGGGGCCGGCGGGGTACCGCTCTCGATGGTGGGCCGGCTCATCGCGTCGTGGCGCTCCTGGCTCAGGTGGCCGTGTAGAGGAAGTAGAGACCGCCGAAGATGACGGCGATTCCCGCGCCGCCTCGCACCAGCACGGCGGCCCGCGCGCCTGCCCTCCAGGAGAGCCACCGCTGGACGCCCTGGGCCGAGGCACCCGCGGCCACGATGGCCAGCGAGTGGCCGAGGCCGTACATCGCCACCAGCAGGGCGCCGAAAGCCAGGTTAGCGTCCCCGGCCCGGAAGGCCAGCCCGAGCAGCGGCGCCATGAAGGCGAAGGTACAGGGGCCGAGGGCGGCCCCGAACACCAGACCCAGGAGCAGCGCGCCCGCCGGCCCTCGGCGGCCCGGCGACGTGGGGCCGGCCGACCAGCTGGGCAGCGGCAGCAGGCCCAGGAGGTTCAAGCCCACCGCGAAGAACACGGCCGCGAGCAGGAAGCTCCCGACGCGGCCCACGTCGCCCGCCATGCGGCCCGCGGCGAGCGTGATGGCGCCTACGGCGGCGATGCTCCCGAGGATGCCGAGCGCGAAGCTCCCCGACAGGAGGACGGCGCGGCGCCCCGAGGGGAGCTCCGTGCCGCCGCTCATGTAGGCCACGACGAGCGGGATGCTCGAGAGGTGGCAGGGCGAGAGCACCACCGAGAGGACGCCCCAGAGGAGAGCGGCCGGCAGGGCCAGGGCCGCGGGGGCCTCGAAGGCCCGCCCGAAGGATGTGAGCAGCTCGACCATCGCCGGCCCTAGAGGCTCACCCCGACCGCCCGCCACTGGGCGAGGATATCCTCGCGCGACATGAACCCCTGGTGGCGGGCCAGCTCCTTGCCGTCGGCGCCGTAGAAGATCTGCGTGGGGATCATGCGGATGCCGTAGGGCCTGGCCGCATCGGGGTCCTGCCAGACGTCGATGAACTGCACCTCCATCCGGCCGGCGTACTCGACCCGCAGGCCCTCCAGGATGGGCGCCATGGCCTTGCAGGGGATGCACTTGCCGGCGCCGAGGTCCACCAGGCGCGGAACCGCCTGGGCGGTTGCCACCCGCGCGGCGGGCGCCGGCGGTGCGGCCGGCCGCCTCAGCGCGACCCATGCCAGGCTCGCGGCGACCACGGCCACCACCCCGGCTGTCCTCCAGATCATCCCGCGACCTCCCGGGGGTCGCTTATCGCATGTTGACGATTTGACGGCAAGGACGGGAGAAGGGGCTGGATGCCTCATCCACCGCACCGCGAAGGCCCGACAAGGTCCTCCGGTCGCGTTACGCAGACTCCCTCGCTCATCGTAGAACCTCGTCCATGCCCAGCGCCCTCAGGAAGAGCCCGTGTGAGCCGGTGACGGCCCCCCGGGAGGCTCCCGACCTCCGCCCCGTCGAGGGCAAGGCCGCCGACGAGGAGCTGGCGCTCCTCGCCAAGGCGGTGGGCCACCCGGCCCGCGTCCAGATCCTGCGCCTGCTGGCCCGGCGCGAGTCCTGCGTCTGCGGCGACATCGTCGACGAGCTGCCGCTGGCCCAGTCCACCGTCTCCCAGCACCTCGAGGTGCTCAGGGGGGCGGGGCTCGTCCGCGGCGACATCGACGGGCCGCGCGTGTGCTACTGCGTCGAGCCCCGCGCCATGCGGCGCCTCAAGGCCCTCGTGGGCAGCCTCTAGGAGCACCCCGTGACCCAGCCCGCCGCCGGCGTCGCCCGCCGCCTCCCCGGCAAGACCGCCCGCCTGGCCGGGCTGCGCGACTGCGCCGGCAGCTTCCCGGCGGGCGCCGGGGAGGCGAGGCCGTAGGGCGCCGCCCCCCGCCTCGGCTGTTGCGCCGCCGGGGCCGGGGTGCTTTCACTTCCGCATGCCCGCCTTCACCCGCTTCGCCTGGGCCGTGCTCGGCTACAACCTGCTGGTGGTCGCCTGGGGCGCCTTCGTGCGGGCCACCGGCTCCGGCGCCGGGTGCGGCCAGCACTGGCCCACCTGCAACGGCCAGGTGCTGCCGCGGGCCCCGCGCCTGGAGACGGTCATCGAGTTCACCCACCGGGCCACCAGCGGCATCGCGCTCGTGCTGGTGGTCGTGCTCCTCGTCTGGGCCTTCCGCGCCTTCCCCCGCGGCCACGCGGCCCGGAAGGCGGCGGTCGCGGCGCTGGCCTTCATGATCTCCGAGGCGCTGGTGGGCGCAGGGCTGGTGCTCTACGGCTGGGTGGCCCGGGACACCTCGGCGGCCCGCGGGTGGGTGATGGCCATCCACCTCACCAACACCTTCCTCCTGCTGGCGGCGCTGGCCCTCTGCGCCGAGTGGAGCCGCCGCCCCGGCGGGCTGGCGGCGCCCCCGGGCCGGCTGCGCACGCTCCTCGGCGTGGCGCTGCTGGCCGTCCTCGTCACCGGCATCACCGGCGCCATCGCCGCGCTGGGCGACACCCTCTACCCGGCGCGCAGCCTGGCCCACGGCCTCGAGCAGGAGCTGGCGCCGGGCGCGACGCTGCTCCTGCGGCTGCGGCTCCTCCACCCCTTCGTGGCGGTGGCCGCGGCCGTGGCCACGGCGCTGGCGGCCCGCGGCGCGCTCCACGCCCGCCCCCGCGGGCGCGTCCCTGGCCTGGCGACGGCGGTCCTCACCCTGGTGGCCGGGCAGCTCGTGCTCGGCGCCGTGAACGTGGCGCTGCTGGCGCCGGTGGCGCTGCAGCTCGCCCACCTGCTGGTGGCCGACCTCACCTGGATCGCGCTGGTGCTCCTGGCCTCGGCGGCGCTGGGCCCTGCCGAGCGGGTCCGGGCCGGCGCGGTCTCCGCCGCCGCCTAGTGCGGCGTCAGCTCCACCAGCCGAAGAAGCCGCTGCCGGCCGGCGACGAGGCCGCCGCCATGCCTCGCTTGAAGGCCTCCTCGTTCACCGCCCAGAGCTCGGTCTTGCCGCCCAGCGCCTGGTGCAGCGCCGCCAGGTAGGTCTCGTCGGGGAAGAATCCGGTGGCCCCGTGCAGCGCGCCCAGGGCGACGACGTTCTTCACCATCGACTTGCCCAGCTCCTGGGCGATGGCGGCGCAGGGCACGCCCAGCAGCCGCACCGACGGGTCGACCTGCGGCGGCTCGGTGATCACCGAGCTGTCGTAGACCACCACCCCGCCCGCCTCCACCGTGGGGCCGAACTTGGCCAGGCTGGGGGCGTTGAAGGCCAGCAGCACGTGCGGGTGGGGCGCGGCCGGCGAGAGCACCTCCTCCCTGGCGACGCGGACGTCGGCGTAGGAGGTGCCGCCCCGCGACTCGGGGCCGTAGCTGGGGATGTGGGTGGCGTCGAAGCCCTCGTTGATGGCGGCGCGGGCGATGAGCATGGCGGCCGTCTGGGCGCCGTCGCCCCCGGCGCCGGCCAGCTTGAGCGCGATGTCGTCGCCGAACGGGGTGCGGGGGAAGCCGCGGGCGAAGCGCTGCGCCGGCTCGGCCAGCGCGCCCACGGCCCGCAGGACCGCCTCGGGCTCGAAGGTGGGCCTGGGCCAGGTGCCCCAGCTCTCCGGCGAGATGTCCTTCTTCACGCCCAGCGGGAAGACCGGGAGCATCCTCTCCTTCACCCAGGCCTCGGCCTCGGTGGGCGTGAGCTTCAGGTGGGTGGGGCACTCGGCCAGCACCTCCACGAAGGAGAAGCCGCGGTTCTCGGCCTGGTTGCGGAGTGCCTTCTGGATGGCCTTCCGCGCCCGCACGCGCTGCTTGGCGTCGAAGAGCGCCACCCGCTCCACGTAGATGGGGCCGTCGAGGCCGGCGATGATCTCGGCCATGCGCGCGGGCTGGCCCATGAAGTGGTCCCGGCCGCCGGGCGAGGTGCTGGTGACCTGGCCCATGAGCGAGGTGGGGGCCAGCTGCCCGCCCGTCATGCCGTAGATGGCGTTGTTGACGAAGACCACGCTGATCGGCAGCGCCAGCTCGGCCGCCTGCATGATCTCGGCGAGGCCGATGGAGGCCAGGTCGCCGTCGCCCTGGTAGCTCACCACCACCGCCTCGGGGTTGGCCACCTTGTGGCCCAGCGCCACCGCTGCCGCCCGGCCGTGGGCCGCCTGGGTGTTGCCGACGTCGAGGTAGTAGTAGAGGAAGACGCTGCAGCCCACCGGCGAGATGGCGATGGTGCGGTCCTGGATCCCCAGCTCCTCGATGGCCTCGGCCAGGTACTTGTGGGCCAGGCCGTGGCCGCAGCCGGCGCAGTAGTGGGTGGTGTGGCCCTTGAGGCCGGCGGCGTGGTCGTGGCGCTCGAAGCGCTCGTAGAAGGTGCTCATGCCGTCACCACCTTCCGTGCGGTGGCGCGGGGCGCCCGCGGGCCGCGCACGCCCTCCAGGATCTCGCGCTGCGAGGGCAGGTTGCCGCCCTGGCGGCGCACGTGGTCGATGGGGATGGCCTGGCCGGCGCCGGCGTGGGAGAGCGCCAGCCGCAGCTCGTCCTCGAGCTGCCCCTCGCTGGCCTCGACCACCACCAGGCGGCGCACCCGCGGCAGGAGCGGCACCAGCACCTTCGCCGGGAAGGGCCAGATGGTCTGCGGCCGGAAGAGGCCGGCGGCCACTCCCTCGTCGCGCAGCGCCCGCACCGCGCCCTTGGCCATGCGCGCCGGCGTGTTGCAGGCCACCAGCAGCACCTCGGCGTCCTCGCAGCGGTACAGGTCGGCCCGCTGCTCGGCCTCGGTCATGGCGGCGTACTTGGCGAGGATGTGCTCGTCGTGGGCCTCCTGGTCGGCCTCGTTGAGGTAGATGGAGGTGTGGACGTTCTTGCGGTGGGCGGCGTCGCCCGACACCGCCCAGGCCGGCAGGCCCGGTTTCACCAGCGCTCCGGGCAGCCGCACCCGCCCGGTCATCTGGCCCAGGTAGCCGTCGGCGAGGATGACGACCGGGTTGCGGTACTTGAAGGAGAGCTCGAAGGCCAGCATGGCGTGGTCGAGCATCTCCTGCGGGGTCGAGGGCGCCAGCGCGACGGCGTGGGTGGCGCCGTGGCCGAGCCCGCGGCAGGTGAGCTTGATGTCGGCCTGGGCCGGGCCGATGTTGCCGAGGCCGGGGCCGGCGCGCATCACGTTGACGATCACGCCCGGGATCTCCGAGCCGATCAGGTACGAGACCCCCTCGAGCATGAGGCTGAAGCCGGGCGAGGAGGTGAAGGTCATGCACGGCTTCCCGCCGCCGCCGCAGCCGTACATCATGTTGACGGCCGCGACCTCGCTCACCGCCTGCAGGAAGGTCCCGCCCAGCCTGGGCAGGAGCTTGGCCATCAGCTCGGCGCCTTCGGTGGAGGGGGTGATGGGGTAGCCGAAGAAGTGGCGGCAGCCGGCCAGCAGCGCGCCGATGGCGGCGGCATGGGCGCCCTTCACCACCAGCGTCTTCCCCTCGGCGAACGCCACGCGCTCGTCGGGCACGGTCTGGGGCGCCGGGGCGCGGTGGCGCGAGACCACCGGGTGCTCCTCCGGCCCGGCCGCATCGCCGGCCATGAGCGCGTAGGGCTCGGGGCAGGCCTCGACGCACAGGTTGCAGCCGTTGCAGCCGTCGGGGTGGAAGGCCACCGGCACCAGGCCGCTCTGGGCGTGGATGTCGCGCCCCTCGGCGATGCAGTGGTGGACGGAGCAGGCCTCGATGCAGCGGCCGCACCCCTTGCAGAACTCCGGGTGAAGTTCCGGCTTCGGACGGGCCTCGATGCTCGGCATGGTGGACCCCCTCCCCCGACCAGCAGCGGCACGTATTCTCGCACCGGCCAGCCCCCCTGGCGAGGGAGATGATGGGGCCCAAGCCATGGATATGTCTGCGCTTCGTGGCCGGGGCGCACCGCGGGGCGGAGCGGCTTGCTCAGGCGACCTCCACGCGGTCCCGCCCGGCCTGCTTGGCCGCGGCCAGCGCCCGGTCGGCCCGGCCCAGCAGCGCCTCGGCGGCGGCGTCGGCGCTCCCCAGCTCCACCACGCCGGCACTGACCGTGAAGCGGATGCGCTCCCCGCCGCCGGGCGCGAAGAGCGCCTCCTCGGCCACGGCGATGCGGGCCCGCTCGGCGGCGGCCCGCGCCCCGGCGAGCGCCGTGTCGGGCATCACCACCGCGAAGCGCCCGCCGTCCACCCGGCCCACGGCGTCGGTGGTGCGGAGCGCGTCCCTGAGCCGGGTCGCCACCAGCCGCAGCACCTCGTCGCCCAGCTCGCTGCCGTGGCGGCCGTTGAGGTCGGCGAGCCCGTCGACGTCGAGGGCCAGGAGCGAGAGCGGCCGCCCGCTGCGCCGCGCCAGCGCCATGAGCATCTCGCCGCGGCGCAGGAGCTCGCGGCGGCTGCCCACGCCGGTGAGCCCGTCGGCCTCGGCCCGCTCCCGCAGCTCGGCGCGCAGCCGGGCCGTCTCCACCCGCCGCATCTCCAGGAGGGCCAGCGCCCCGGCGGCGAAGGCCCAGGCGGGGAGCACCGCGGTGAGGTGGCGCGAGAGGACCAGCCCGGGGGCGAGCCCGGCCGCGGCCAGCGCCGGCGCCGCCGCGGCCACCAGCGCCAGGGCCGCCGCGGCGCCCGCGGGGCCGAGCGAGCGGGCCACCAGCGCCGCCGCCAGCACCAGCGCGCCGTGCACCTCGGGGCCGGCACCGGCGCGCGCCAGCAGCCCGGCCGCCCCCAGCGCCACGGCGAGGCCGAGGAGCGCGGGCGCCGCCCCGGCTCCCGCCGCCTCCGCCACCTCGGAATCGGACTCCCGGCGGTCCACGCCCCCGAGTCTACCGCGGGACGCACCGGGCGCGTGGCCCGGCGCGCAGACCCGGTGCTAGCTGCGGTAGTCCGCGTTCTCGGTGACGTACTCGTGGGTCAGGTCGGCGCCCAGCACCTCGGCCGACGCCTGGCCCAGCCCCAGGCCGACCTCGATCTCCACGCAGCGCTCGTGGGGCGGGTAGTCCACCGGGGGCCTGAAGTTGCCGTCGGGAGCGGCGGCGCTCCGGTAGAGCTCGGCCCCGGCCAGGTGGGCCACCAGCCGCTTCTCCCTGGCGGGGTCGAGGCGCATGGCCCCGCCCTCGAAGAGCACCTCGCCGCCCATCGCCAGCCGTACCCGCCCGGCGTCGAGGGCCAGGCCCCGCTCGCCGCAGAGCTTGCCCACCGCGGCCACCAGGCGCCCGACGTTGGGGTCGTTGCCGGCCACGGCGCACTTCACCAGCGGTGAGTTGACCACCGCCTTGCCGACGGCGCGGGCCAGCGCCTCCTCGGGCGCACCCGAGACCCGCACCCGCATCACGTGGTGCACCCCCTCGCCGTTGCGGACCAGGTCCTCGGCGAGGTCGCGGCACACCTGGCGCAGCGCCGCCCGGAAGGCGGACGGCTCCACGGGGCGGCGGCGCGAGGAGAGGAGCGCCACCGTGTCGCTGGTGGAGGTGTCGCCGTCCACCGAGACCAGGTTGAAGCTCGCCTCCACCGCCTCGGAGAGCGCCTCCCGCAGCGCCTGGCGCGGCAGGTCGGCGTCGGTGAGCAGGTAGGAGAGCATGGTCGCCAGGTTGGGCTCGACCATGCCCGCGCCCTTGGCGATGCCCACCAGCGTGGCGGCGCCGGCCGTGGCCCGCCGCACCTTGGGGTAGAGATCGGTGGTCATGATGGCCTCGGCCGCGGGCATCACCGAGGTGGACTGCAGCGCCTCCGCCGCCGCCGGCAGCGCCGCCAGCATCTCGGGCACCGGCAGCCGCCAGCCGATGACGCCGGTGGACGAGGGCAGCACCTCGCCGGCCTGGATGCCGAGGAGGCGGGCCACCTCGGCGCAGACCCGCTCGGCCGCCTCGACGCCGCCGGGCGCTGCCACGTTGGAGATCTTGTTGTTGACGATCACCGCGCCCAGGCGCGGCGCCTGGAGCCGCTGCCGCCCCACCAGCACCGGTGCGCCGGGGAAGGCATTGCGGGTGAACTGGAGCGCGAAGGCGTCGGTGGGCCGGTCGAGGGCCAGCAGCGTGAGCCGCATGCGGCCCGGCTTCGGCGCCTCGGCCGGCAGGAACTCGAAGGCGGCGGTCCCCACCCGGAAGCCCTCGGGCAGCGGCGCCTGGGTGGCGAGCCAGGCCCGGTGGGCTTCGCGGCCGGCGAAGGTGAGCGAGGTGCTCGGCATGGCCCCGTCTACCGCGCAGGCCTCGGCCCGTCAACGCGTGCTAGCCTCCCGGTCGATGGAGATCGCGCTCTACGTCCTCGGCGTCCTGGCGCTGGCCGCGGGCCTGGCGGGCCTGGTGCTCCCGGTGCTGCCCGGCGCACCGCTCCTGCTCGTCGGCGTGGTGCTCGTCGCCTGGGGCGGCCACTTCACCGCCATCGGCTGGGGCACCATCGCCGCGGCGGCGGTGATCACCGGCCTCATGCTGGCGGTGGACTGGGTGGCGGGGGTGCTCGGCGCCAAGGCCTTCGGCGCCTCGCGCTGGGCGATGTGGGGCGCGCTCGCGGGGGCGCTGGTGGGGCTCTTCTTCGGCATCCCCGGCATCGTCTTCGGCCCTGCCATCGGCGCCGTGGCCTTCGAGCTCTGGAAGGACCCCGACCTGCCGCGGGCCGCCAAGGCCGGCACCGGCGTGCTGGTGGGCTTCCTGCTCGGCACGGCCGTCAAGGTGACGCTGGGCATGGTGCTGGTGGGGCTGGTGGTGCTGGCGCTGCTCTGGTGAATCCGGCGAGGAGGGACCTTGGGCGACGAGACCAACCAGTTCGTCAACCGCTTCGCCGCCGCCGTGGCCCTTCTCGGCGAGGTGGCCGGCGAGCGGCCGCGGCACGAGGACGGGCGCGGCGCGCGCCGGGGCGCGGGCGCGGCCGCCGCAGGGCTGGGCGAGGCGCTCGACGCCATCGAGGCGGTCTACGAGACCGGCACCGGCGGCCTGCGCAACTGGGCCGAGGTGCGGCGCCAGGTGCTGGCGCAGGCAGGCTCGCTGCGCCGCGCCCTCGACTCCGGCGCCGCGCCCTCGGCGCTGCGTCCGCTGGCCC
The DNA here is from genome assembly GCA_016214955.1 of Deltaproteobacteria bacterium. GTDB lineage: Bacteria > Myxococcota > Myxococcia > Myxococcales > Anaeromyxobacteraceae > JACRMN01. Next base: position 449,116 of record JACRMN010000012.1, on the reverse strand, counting down.
GGGATCTGCTTCACCTCATCGAGGCCGGACGGCCGGGCCGCTGAAAGCGAGCCCTTCCGCACCGGCTGGCAGGAGCCTGCGTGGCGCGGCCGGGACACTGTGAATTCCGCTCCCGGCGTCAGCGGCCGCAGACCCCCGCCCGGGCGCGGGGCTTCCTGCAACCAGACGGCCCCGCTGGGTGTTTGAACGGATGCCAGGTGATGCCATGACCGCACTTCGCCGCTTCGTCCCATCGCTGCTCCTCTCCCTGGTCCTGGCGCCTGCGCTCGCGGGTGCCCAGGCGCCGAGCCCCGGCGCGCCCCCGTCGCCCGAATCGGCGGTGGCACCGGCCCCACCCCCCGAGCCCCAGGCTCCCGCGGCCTCCGACCAGAAGGCTGCCGCCGCGCCCGAGCCGAAGACGACCTTCCCTCCCGAGCCGGGCCCGGTGGCACCGGCGCCCCAGCCGCCGCAGGTGCAGACCCAGCCGCCGGCGCAGGCCGCGCCGTCGGGCCAGTGGGTGTGGACCGCCGAGGGCTGGGTGTGGCTGCCGTACGGCGACCGGTACCTGCACGCGCCGCCCGGCGGCGACCCCTACGCCTACGTCTACTACCCGGCCTACGGCTGGCGCTGGGCCGCGGCACCCTGGTTCTGGGACTTCGGCTGGGCCTGGGGCGGCTGGCCGTACTACTCGTTCTACCGCCCCTGGTACGGCGGCTGGTGGCGCGGCTACGGCCACGGCAACTACTGGGGCCCGGGCCATCGCCCCTGGGGGCCCGGCGTGAGGCCCGCGCCGTGGCGCCCCGGCCCTCCGCGCCCGGCCCAGGCGGCGCCCTCGCCGCCGCGCCTGCGCGGAGGCGGCTCGCGACCGCACCGGTAGCCAGCCTGCCGCCCGCCGCTCCGGCGGGCGGCGCCGCTCCGGCCTACCCGCAGACCCGGAGCAGCCAGCGGTTCAGCGGCGCGCAGGCGGTGGCGATCTCGGCGAGCCGGTCCACCAGCCGGGCGCTGGCGAGCAGCTTGCGCGGCAGCTCCGGCGACACGGCGATGAGCCCCTTCATGCGGAGCAGCTCCACCCGCGGGTGCTCCGGATCGACGCCTGGCGGCGGCCGCTTCAGGCTCTCGCGCGCCTCGATGGCGAACCCCTTCTTGCGCAGCGCCGCCAGGATCCGGTCCAGCTCCCTGCCGCGCCGCGGGTCGAGGAGGGCCCTGCGGTGGCTGGCGAGCGTTCCCGGGTCCATGCCGTAGAGCCCGGCGGCGGCGAAGATCTCCGTGTGGCTCACGTGGAAGTAGAGGGCCGCCGGCACCTCCACCTGCGAGCGGCCGCCGGTGGCCGCGGCCAGCGTCAGGAGCCCGCCGATGTGGGTCTTGTAGGGCGTCTTGTCCTTCGAGAAGCGGATGTCCCTGTGGATGCGGAACACCTTGGGCTTCTCGATCGCGTCGCCGGGGTAGACGCGGGCGAGCCGGCCCCGGACCTCGGCGAAGAGCGTCTGCATCGGCTGGAGCCAGCCCTCCTGGTACTGGTCGCGGTGCGCCTCGAACCAGTCCCGGTGGTTGTGGAGCGTGAGCTCCTCGAAGAAGCGGCCGCCCTTGTCGGCGAACCCCTGGAAGCGGACCGCGCTCTCGCCCTTCGCGGAAGAGGCCCTCGGTGCCATCGCTCGCCCCCCTTGCCCTCGCGCCCCCTCAGGCGTCGGGCTCCCCGTCGTAGTACCCCACCTGCGCCCCGGGCCTGAAGAGGAAGCGCTTCCCGGCCTGGGCGCCCTTGCGGACGAGGACGCCGACCTTGTCGCCGTCCGGGTACTCGACCACGTCGGCCTCGCCCACGGCGGCCATGGCCACGTAGACGAGCGGCTCGGTGCCGTCGTTGACGAGCTGGTGGGCGGGGCCGCCGGCCGGGAAGGAGACGAAGTCTCCCGGCCCGACGGCGGTGAGCCCGCCGGGCGTGCGCACCTGCCCGCAGCCGGAGATCACGAACAGCGCCTCCTCGGTGCAGTGGTGCACGTGGAGCGGGAAGGACTTCTTTCCCGGCGGGAGCTCCCACAGGCCGCAGGAGAGCCGCTCGCCTCCCAGGTGCTTGCGCCGCTGCTGGAACCTGCCCTGGTGAGGCACCTCGGCCCACGGCTGGGTGGAGGTCCGGACCACCGCCACGCCACCGCCCTCGGACTCGCGCTTCGGTTCCGCCATGGTTTCACCTCCCGTGCCTGCTGAACGGATGCGCAGGATAGCGGGCATCCCCGCCACGGGCAAGCGCCCGCAGGGGGCGAGACCTGTCAGCGGCCGTTCGGGACCGCGGAGGGCGAGGCGCTCAGCGGCCGGGCCGACCCGCGCCGGGCGCGCGCGGTTCCTTGCCCCGCTCCGCGGGCGCGGGCTCGTCCTCCTCCAGCATCCGGTACTTCGGTCCCTCGGGATCCTCGTACTGGCCGCTCTTCACCGACCAGACGAAGAGCAGCCAGGTGCCGACGCCCAGCGAGAGGGAGAGGAGGATGAGGAAGCCCAGGGTCCACACGACGCCACAGTCTAGCGCCGAGGTCGCGGCGCCGCCCCGCTCAGCCGCCCGAGCGGATCCGCATGGAGTTCCCGACCACGAAGAGGCTGGAGGCGGCCATGGCGGCCGCGGCGACGATGGGGTGGAGCAGGCCGGCCACCGCCAGCGGGATGGCCACCGCGTTGTAGAAGAAGGCCCAGAAGACGTTCTGCCGGATGACGCGGGTGGCGCGCCGCGAGAGGGCCACCGCCTCGGGCAGCAGGCGCAGGTCCTCGCGGACGAGCACCGCGTCGGCGCTCTCCAGCGCCACGTCGGTGCCTCGCCCCATCGCCAGCCCCACGTGCGCCTGGGAGAGCAGCGGCGCGTCGTTGATGCCGTCGCCCACTGCCGCCACCCGGGCGCCGGCGCGCTGCCGCTCCTCCACCAGCGCCCGCTTCCCGGCCGGCGAGGTCTCGGCGGCGACGCGCTCGAGGCCCAGGCCTCCAGCCACCGCCGCTGCGGTGGCCCGGTTGTCGCCGGTGACCAGCCCCAGCGCCAGGCCCTGCGCCCGCAGCCGCGCCAGCGCCTCGCCAGCCTCCTCGCGCACCGGGTCGGTCACCGAGAGGAGCGCCGCCACCCGCGCCCCGTCGGCCAGGAAGACCACCGTCTCACCCCGCCCTTCCAGCGCGCGCGCCCGGGCGTCGGCCTCGGGCGGGAGCGAGAGGCCCGCCTCGGCCAGCAGCGCCCGGTTGCCGAGCCGCACCGGCCGGCCCTCCACCCGGGCCTCGACGCCGCGCCCGGGCAGCGCCCGGAACCCCTCCAGCGCCGGCTCCGGCACCTCCGGCAGCGCCCGCTCCGCCGCGGCGATGGCCCGGCCCACGTGGTGCTCGCTGCGCCGCTCCACCGCCGCCGCCAGGCGCAGGTGCGGCTCCGTCGGCCCGCCGTCGAGCGCCCAGACCTGGCGCAGCGCCGGCCGCCCGCGGGTGAGGGTGCCGGTCTTGTCGAGCCACATCTCGTCCACCGCCGCCAGCCGCTCCAGCACGTCGCCACCGCGGAGCAGGAGGCCGCGGGCGGTGGCCCGGCCGGTGGCCACCAGCACCGCCAGCGGCGTGGCCAGGCCCAGGGCGCAGGGGCAGGCGATGACCACCACCGCCACGCCGTGCATCAGCGCCCGCGCCGGGCTGGCGCCGGCCCAGAGCCAGCCGGCCACGGTGGCGACCGCGAGCAGCAGCACCAGCGGGACGAAGACTCCCACCACCCGGTCGGCCACCGCCTGGAGCCGGGGCTTGCGCGCCTGGGCCTCCTCCACGGCGCGGGCGATGCCGGCCAGCACCGTCTCCTCGCCCACGCGGGTGACGCGCAGGAGCAGGCTGCCCTGCTGGTTCACCGTGCCGCCGATGACGGCGGCGCCCGGCCCCTTCGCCACCGGCCGGGCCTCGCCGGTGAGGAGCGACTCGTCCACCTCGCTCGTCCCCTCCTGCACCTCACCGTCGAGGGCGATGCGCTCGCCCGGCGCCACCTCGAGCAGGTCGCCGGGCCGCACCGCCTCCACCGGCACCTGCTCGCGCCGCCGCAGCCCGCCCTCCCCCACCGACACCCGCCGGGCCTGGCGCGGCGCCAGCCGGTGGAGCCGGGCCACCGCCTCGGAGGCCCGCCCCTTGGCGGAAGCCTCCAGGTAGCGGCCGGTGAGGATCAGGGCCACGATCATGGCGGCGGTGTCGAAGTAGACCTCGCCGCCGCGGGCCATCTGGGCCAGCGAAAGCGCCAGCGAGGCGAGCGCCCCCAGGGCGATGAGCGAGTCCATGTTGAAGCGGCCGTGGCGCAGGCCGGCCCAGGCGGCGCGCAGGAAGGGCGCCCCGGCGTAGAAGACCACCGGCAGGGTGAGCCCCAGGGCGATCCACTCCAGGAGCCGCTGCAGCGAGGGCTCGATGCCCTGGAAGTAGCCGGCGTAGAGGGCCGCCGAGTAGATCATGAGCTGCGAGGCCAGGAAGCCCGCGGTGCCCAGGCGCAGGAGGAGGTCGCGCCGCTCCGCCTCGCGGGCCCTGCCCTGCTCGCTCTCGCTCCAGGGGCGTGGCGCGTAGCCGATGGACTCGATGCGCCGCAGCACCGCGGCGAGGTCGACCTCGGCGGGCCGGAAGCGGACGCGGGCCCGGTGGGTGGCGTAATTGACCCGCGCCGCCGCCACGCCCGGCGTGCGCCCGAGCACCCGCTCGGCGAGCCAGACGCAGGAGGCGCAGCGGATGCCGTCGATGCACAGGTCGAGCTCCCGCTCGCCGCCGCTCACCTCGCGCACCAGCGGCGCGAAGGCCTCGGGGTCGGCGCCGCCCGGCGTTGCCGCCAGGCCCGGCTCCTCCCAGCGCCGCCCCTCGTAGAAGCGGTCCAGCCCCTCGCCGACGATCAGCCGGTAGACACCGGCGCAGCCGCTGCAGCAGAAGGCGCGCGGCGCGCCGCCGATCTCCTCGCGCACCGCCTCGCGCTCGGGGATCTCCAGCAGGCAGTGGTCACACCGCAAGGCCCAGGCCCCGGAGCAGGAAGAGCAGCCCCAGCAGCGCCACCGCCACGCCGCCCACGCGGAGCAGGACCCCGCGCAGCCTGACCGAGAGGAGGGTGGCGGCGCTGCCCACCAGCAGGAGCGCCGGCACGGTGCCGAGGGCGAAGGAGAGGGCGAAGAGCGCCCCCGGGAGCGTGCCGCCGGTGGCGGCCGCGCCCACGAAGGCGGACCAGGAGAGGCCGCAGGGGAGCAGCCCCAGGAACAGGCCCAGCGCGAAGGTCCGCGGCAGGCCGCCGGCCCGGAGCAGCCCGCCGGCGCCGGAGAAGAGCCGGCTCGACACCCCCTGCTCCAGCCGCCGGGCGACGGGCAGCACCCCGGCGGCGCCCAGCCCCATCACCATCATCAGCGCCCCGGCCAGCACCGCCACCACCTGCTGCAGGCCGGCGGCGCGGCCGGCGATGTTCACCACCGAGCCCACCAGGCCCATGGCGGCGCCGGCCGCCGTGTAGGTGAGCACCCGGCCGGCGTTGTAGGCCAGGTGGAGCGGCAGCGTCTTCTTCCAGCCGAGCCGCGGCCCGGCCGCCAGGCTCACCGCGCCGACGATGGGGCCGCACATCCCGGCGCAGTGGCCGAAGCCGCCGAGCAGGCCGGTGCCGATGGGGCCCAGCGAGACGAGCAGCTCGTACAGGCGGTTCACTCGGCCAGCTCGAAGGTGAAGGTGTCCTTCAGGGGCGCCGCCGCCGGGTCGCCGCCCGGCAGCGCCACCTCGGCGGCCCAGACCCGCCGGCCGGTGGGGCAGCGCACCAGCAACCCCTTGCCCTGCAGGCTCCCGTCGGCCTGCGCCGCGAGCTTCACCCGGTTCTCCCCCATGTACATCCCGGGCATCTGGAGCGAGATCTCCCCGGCCTGCCCGGCCAGCGGCCGGCCGCCGCGCCATGCACGGACCGTGAACTGAAGGTCGACCATGGCCTTCACCGGACGCGGCCCGATCTCCAGCGCCAGCCTGAGGTCCCCCGGCCCCTGCTTCTCGCAGGGGCCGCGGTCGATGTCGCAGTCCACCCCCGGGGCCCGCTTCCGCTCCGGCTCCCGCAGCTTCTGGTAGCGGAGCCCGGCCTCGTACGGGTCCTTCACCACCGTCTCCTCGAAGAGCCGGCCGCCGACCACGAAGTTGGCGACCACGGCACCCACGGCGCCCAGCGTGGCCACCGCCGCCACCGCGATGAAGGTCCCGGTCCTCACCTGGCCTGCTCCTCTCCCCTTCCCTTCTCCGCCGGCACCCGCAGCTCCACCGGCCGCGGCGCCGGGCCGCGCCCGGCCGGGGACACAGCCCGCAGCGCGCCGGCGACGACCCGCGCCTCCGGCCCCGGGGAGGCCACCAGCGCCAGCACCCGCAGCCTGCGCAGCTCGCCGGGGGCCAGCGTCACCTCCTGGGGCCGCAACGATACCTCGACTCCGGGCGATTCCAGCCAGAGGCGCAGCGTCGCCGGGGCGCGGTCGCGGTTCTCCAGCGTCACCTCGAAGGCGTTGACGGCGGCGCCGTCGGCCCCGCGCCGCGGGGCGAAGCCGGCGGCCGGCTCGACCCGCAGGTCGAGGGGCGTGCGGGCGGCGGCGCTGGCGGCCAGCAGCACCAGGGCGGCGGCGGTGAGCGCCGAGAGCGCCAGCACCGCCGGCCGGCGGAGCCGCGCCCGCCCGCCGGGCTGGCCGAAGAAGTAGCCCACCAGGTCGGGCGGCCGCCGCAGCTTCCGCATGATGGGCTGGCAGGCGTCGATGCAGGCGGCGCAGGCGATGCATTCCATCTGCAGCCCGCGGCGGATGTCGATGCCGGTGGGGCAGCAGCGCACGCAGGCGCCGCAGTCGATGCAGTCGGCGGCGCGGCCGGCGTCGTAGGCCACCACCAGGGAGTGGCGGTCGAAGAGCACGCCCTGCAGCCTGGCGTAGGGGCAGGCAGTGGCGCAGAAGCGGGCCCGCAGGAAGGCGAGGTCGAGGAACAGCACCAGCGAAAGCACCGCCCAGGAGCCCCAAGCCCAGGGGTGGAGCGTGCCGGCGAGGAGGCCGCGCGCGAAGGGGCCCGGCGCCACGAAGTACCAGACCAGGCTGGCGCCCACCACGGCCGAGCCCAGCGCCAGGCCGAGCCAGGCGGCCGCGGCCCGGGCGCCGCCCCGGTGGCGCCAGCGATCGAACGGCGCGGTGAGGTCGGCGAGCACCGTCTGCGGGCAGGCCCAGCCGCACCAGGCCCGCCCCAGCACCAGGGTGGCGAGCAGGAAGGCGAAGGTGGCCAGCAGCGTCACCGCCAGCACCGGGTACAGCTCGTCGAGCGCCAGCGAGGCGCCGAGGACGTGGAGCCTCAGCGTGGGGACGTCGAAGCGCAGCGCGCTCTCGCCGCCCACCTCCAGGAAGGGGATGCCCAGCCAGAGCGCCGCCTGCGCCAGCCCGGCGGCGCGGCGGCGAGAGACCCAGCGGCTAGGGCTCGTCGTCATCCTGCAGCATCTTGTACTTGGCCTCCTCCACCTTCGCCTTGCGCTTTGCGGAGAAGTAGTAGGCGATGGCGCCCGCCAGCAGCGCGCACAGGACGAGCCCGAAGACCAGGTAGGCGAGCTCGGGACCGGGCACGGCTAGCCCCTCTTGCGGTTGCGGACCCAGAGGTAGAGGGCCGCGGCGGCCGGCGCGGCGGTGAAGAAGACGGTGGCGGCGATGGTGACGGCGACGGTGTCTTCCATCGGTTCCCTCACTTGGCCGGCCTGGCGGCGGCCGGCGCGGCGGTGGCCTTCTCGTACTCGCCGGCCTGCGACCAGCCGCTGGTGGCCGGGGTGTACAGCCAGAGGTAGGCGGCGCCCCAGGCGATGAGCCCCCAGAAGAGCAGCCGCCAGCCCAGCGGCAGGGTGCGCGACGTCTCCTTGGCCTCCATGGCCTCGGCGGTATCCGGGATGTCGCTCATGGCTTCCGCTCCTGCCCCTTGTGCTCGACCTTCTCCATCGTCGGCGCCTCCTTCTTCTCGTGGGCCATCTGGGCCCGGAGGTAGGAGATGACGGCCCAGATGTCGTCGTCGGGGATCTGGCCGCCGAAGGCGGTCATGCCGCCGTTCTCCATGCCCTTGCGCCCCAGCGCGCCCTTGGCGTCGGAGCCGTCGTGGATGAGCGCGAACCAGGCGCCGTCGGGCATGTCGGGCTTCTCGCCCAGGAAGCTGTCGTCGAGGAGGTCGGGCGCCACCTCGGGGACGCCGTGCCCCTCGTCGCCGTGACAGGCGGTGCAGTTGTCGGCGAACACCTTCTGGCCGCGGGCGATGGCGTGGGGCGAGTCGCCCAGCGGGTTCACCGCCGCCAGGTCCAGCGCGCCGCCGCCGGCCTTGCGCTGCACGGCGTGGCCCAGCCACTGGGTGTAGGCCACCAGCGCATCCATCTCGGTCTTCTGGGCCAGCGCCGCCAGCTCCTCCGGCGCGGCGGCCAGGCCGAGCGCCCTCATGTGGCTCGCCACCTCGGCGGGATCGAGCCTGGCCTCGGCCAGGAAGGCGTACTTCGGCATGTTGGACTTCTTCTCGATCGACTGGGGATTGGCGTAGTGCTTGTAGTGCCAGGCGTCGGGCCGCTTGCCTCCCTCGCGCGCCAGGTCGGGCCCGGTGCGCTTGGAGCCCCAGAGGAAGGGGCGGTCGTAGTAGAACTCGCCGGCCTTGGAGTAGTCGCCGTAGCGCACCACCTCGCTCCGGAGCGGCCGCACCGTCTGCGTGTGGCAGTTGACGCACCCCTCGCGCTGGTACACGTCGCGCCCGGCGAGCTGCAGGGCGGTGAAGGCCTTCAGGGAGTCGAGCCTGGGGTGCATCTCCGGCCGCAGCATGGGGTAGGCCATCGTCACCACGCTGCCGACCAGCACGGCCACCGTGGCCATGAGGGCGAAGGAGACCGGCTTCCTGTAGATCGCGCCTGCCATCGTACGTCCTCCTTTCCTAGGCCGCGGCCGGAGCCGGCGAGGGGTCCTGGGAGGCCTGCAGCGCCTTCCCCTTCTGGATGGTCTTGAGCACGTTGTAGACGAACAGCACCATGCCGGCGGTGAAGATGATCCCGCCCAGCGTGCGCGTGTGCCAGTAGGGGTAGTTGCGCACCAGGCCGTCCATGAAGGTGTACTTGAGCGTCCCGTCGGCGTTCATCACCTTCCACATGGCGCCCTGCTGGATGCCGGTGATCCACATGGTGATGGAGAAGATGAGCTGGCCCACCAGCACCAGCCAGAAGTGCAGGTTGGCGACCTTCTCGGAGTGGATCTCGGTCCCGTAGATGCGGGGGATGACGTAGTAGATCGAGCCGCAGATGGTCATCGTCACCCAGCCCATGGTGCCCATGTGCACGTGGCCCGGGACCCAGTCGGTGTAGTGGATGAGCTGCGAGACCACCCGCAGCGCCTGCGTCGGCCCCTGGACGGTCTGCAGGCCGTAGAAGGTGATGCCCACCACGAAGAACTTGGTGAGGTACTGCGAGCGCATCTTCGACCAGTCGGCCCCCACCGTGTAGTAGCCGTTCACCACCGAGCCCCACGACGGCGCGATGAGGAACATGGTGAAGACGATGGCCAGCGTCTGGATCCAGTCGGGGAGCGGCGTGTAGACCAGGTGGTGGGCACCGGTCCAGAGGTAGGCGAACACCAGCGACCAGAAGCTGACGATGGAGAGCCGGTGGCTGAAGATGGGAAGGCCGGTGGTCTTGGGGAGGAAGTAGTAGAAGAAGGCCAGGATGGGCGTGGTGAAGATGAAGCCCACGGCGTTGTGGCCGTACCACCACTGCACGTTGGCCGAGTTGAGCCCGGCGTAGGCGTGGTAGCTCTTCCACAGGCCGGCGGGGATGAAGGCGTTGTTCACCAGGTAGAGGATGGCCACCGCCACCACCGTGGCGATGACGTACCAGAGCGACACGTACATCTGCTCCTCGCGGCGCTTGACGATGGTCGCGAAGACGTTGACCGCGAACATCACCCACAGCACCACCACGCCGATGTCGAGGGGCCACTCCAGCTCGGCGTACTCCAGGCTCTGGGTCTTCCCCATCATCAGGGTCACGGCCGCGGCGGCGATGGCCAGGTTGAAGATCCAGAGCTGGGCCCGGGCCAGCCGCGGGAAGACCAGCGGCCGGCGGCAGAGCCGCATCACCACGTAGTAGGTGAGCCCGAAGATCGCGCCCACGCCCAGGCCCAGGGCCAGGCCGTTGGTGTGCACCGGGCGCAGCCGCCCGTAGGAGAGCCAGGGCGTGAAGTTGAGGGCCGGCGCCCAGAGCTGCATGGAGATGAGGAGGCCTACCAGGATCCCCACCACGCCCCAGAAGATGGACGAGAGGATGAAGCCCTGGACCGTCTGGTTGTCGTACCGGTATTCGTTCATCGCACCCTCGGGCCTCCGGCCCATCCGGCGGCGAGGCGATTCGCGCCTCTTCGACCCCGCGCGCCACCGGGCGCAGGACGCACGGGTCCCGGTGCGCGGCAACGGGGCGACGATGTGTACCCCATGGGGTGTTGGAGGCAAGCCCGACCTGAGGTCTAGCGTGCGGCCGGGTGCTCTGCGGGTGAAATCCGCAGCGCCATGTGGGCGAGGGCCCGGGCGAATCCCGGATAGCCGCCCCTGCGCATCTTCGGCGCGGGTGGCCTCGTCAGCGAACGCTTGCGACGCCGCCGGCTACGCGATCGCCGGCCCGGCAGCGGGCGCGGCGCCGTGCTGCCCGGCCAGCCGCGGCTCACCCCTGCCCTGGAGCCGGAGCGCGTTGCCCACCACCAGAAGGCCGCTCGCCACCATGGCGGCGGCGGCCCACACCGGCGAGAGGTGGCCGGTGGCGGCCAGCGGGATGAGGAAGGCGTTGTAGAGCGCCGCCCAGGCCAGGTTCTGGCGGATGGTGCGGCGCATCCGCCGGGCGGTCCGCACCAGCTCGGGGATGGGTCGCACGCCCGGCTCGAGCAGCAGCACGTCGGCGGTCTCGCGCGCGAAGTCGGTGCCGCTCGCCACCGCGATGCCCACCGAGGCGGCCATGCCCGGCGCGTCGTTGATGCCGTCGCCGACGAAGAGCGGGCGCTGGCCGCCGTCGGCGTGGGCCTTCTCCAGCCACGCCGCCTTGCCCTCGGGGAGGCAGCCGCCCACGGCGCTGCCGGCCCCTGCCTGGCGCGCCACCTTGGCGGCGGCCTGTGGGGCGTCGCCGGAGAGCACCACCGTGCGCAGCCCCAGCCCCTCGAGCTCGGCCATGGTCGCCGGGGCGTCGGCCCGCAGCGTGTCGCCGAAGGAGAGCGCCGCCCAGCGCCCCTCGCCCCAGGCGAGGAGGATGGCGGTGCGCCCCTTCTGCTCCTCGGCCTCGGCCAGCTCCCGCAGCGCGGCCGGGCAGGCTTCTCCCCTCCGGGACTCGACCCACTCCGGCCGGCCGGCGAAGGCGGGCCGGCCCTGCACCGTGCCGGTGACGCCGCAACCGGGCACCACCTTCTGGTCGGCGGCGGCCAGCGGGCTCACCCCCGCCGGCAGCGCCTCGCGCACCGCGGCGGCGATGGGGTGGCCGGCCCGCTCCTCCAGGCCCGCCAGCGCCGCCAGCGCCTCTCCCGGGCTCGAGCCCCAGGCCTGCAGAGCGCCCAGCACCGGGCGGCCGGCGGTGAGGGTGCCGGTCTTGTCGAAGGCCACCAGCGAGGCCGCGGCCACCTGGTCGAGCGCTCCCTCACCGCGCGCCACGATCCCGCGGCGGGCCAGCGAGCCGGCGGCCACCACGCGGCAGAGCGGGGCTGCCAGGCCCAGGGCGCAGGGGCAGGAGACCACCAGCACCGCCAGGCCGCGCTCGAAGGCGGTGCCGAAGGGCAGCCCGGCGGCGATCCAGCCGGCGAAGACCAGGAAGGAGAGGACCAGCACGCCGGGGATGAAGAGGCGCGCCAGGGTGTCGGCCATGTCGGGCGCGGCGCCGCGGCGGCCCGAGGCCCGGGCCACGTGCTCGGCCACCCGGGCCAGCAGCGAGCGGCCGGCGGGCGCGGTGACCTCCAGGTCGAGCGCCGCCTCGCCGCAGACCGAGCCGCCCGGGATCTCGTCGCCGATCTGCACCTGGCGCGGCCGCGGCTCGCCGTCCACCACCGCGGTGCTCACCCGCCCGGTGCCCACCACCACCCTGCCGTCGAGCGGCACCCGCTCGCCGGGGGCCACCCGGATGCGATCGCCGGGCAGCAGCGCGTCGGCCGGGACCCAGCTCGGGCCGCGCTCGTCGAGCTTGCGGGCCTTGCGCGGTAGCAGGCGGCGCACCACCTCGCCGGCGCGGGTGGCGCTGCGGAAGGCGGCCTGCTCCAGCAGCCTCCCCAGGAGCCGGAAGGTGATGAGGCCGCAGGCGCCGTCGAAGTAGAGCGAGGTGCTGCCGCGGTAGGCCATCACCAGGCTGTAGCCGAAGGCGGCCAGAGAGCCGAAGGAGATGAGGGAGTCCATCACCAGCGCACCGCTGCGCAGCGCCTTCCAGGCGCGGATCAGGGTGGGCGCGCCGGCGAGGAAGATCACCGGCACCGAGAGGATGGCGAGCAGCCAGGGCAGCGCCCGGGCCACGCCCTCGAGCGCCTGGCCCTCGGCGTAGGTGTAGAGGGCCAGCGTCATCCACATGATGTTCATCTGCAGGAAGGCGGCGTAGCCGAAGCGGATGAGCGGCCCGCGATCGGCGGCCTCGCCCTCGCGCCGGACCCTGTAGCCCAGCTCCTCGATGGCCTTCTCCAGCTCCTTCTCGCCCACGCGTGCCGGGTCGAACTTCACCTCGGCGAGGTCGGCGAAGAAGGCCACCCGCGCCGAGCGCACGCCGGGGGTGCGGGCCAGGACCTCCTCCACCAGCCAGCCGCACGACGGGCACCAGAGCCCGTCGAGCCCCAGGCACAGCTCCCGGACGTCGCCCGAGCCGGCCCGCGCCGCCTGGGCCGCGGGCGCCGGGGCGCCCTCCGCCGGCACCAGGCCCGCGCGCGCCGCCTGGAGCCAGGCGGCGCTCTGGCGCCGGTCGCCGCGGAAGCCGGAGGCGTCGAGGATCTCCGAGACCCGGACGCACCCCTCGCAGCAGAAGCCCGGGGCGGGAGGGGGCTCGGGGAGCGCCCCGCCGCAGAGCTGGCAACCGGTGACGGCGGGCGGGGCGCTCATGGCAGGCCCTCTAGTGGTGCTGCGGGTGGGCGACCTTGGCCGGGTCCACGTCGATCATCCTGGGGTTCGCCTTCTCGGCCACGCACCAGGAGGCGACGAGGATCCCGCAGAAGAGCACGATGGTGGCGGCGATGATCTTGCGCATGGGCTACCCCTTTTCCGGGACGAAGAAGATGGCCGACAGCTCCCCGACGACCTTCGGTCCGTCGAGGGTACGCACCTTGATGGGATGGGCACCGGCCGGGTTGCCCGCGGAAGGTGCAGCCAGGACCACCGGCCGCAGGCTCCGCTCGCCGGCGTCGAGCGCCAGCTCGCCGGTGGGCTCGAGCACCGTGAGCCCTTGCACGCCCTCCACCTGCAGCGTCAGCTTCACGGGCTCGTGGAGCCGGTTGCCGAGGGTGAGCTTGTACTCGTTGTGTACCGTGCCCTGGGCGTCGACGCGGGTCCGGTCGAACTGCCCGGCGATCTGCAGGTCGAGGTCGGCGCGCGAGCCGGTGGCCATGGCGGTGGCCGCCACCGAGAGGAAGAAGAGGCCCGCCACCACCGCCCGGCGCCCGTCGAGCACGCCGGCCTTGCGCAGCCACGCCGGCCAGCGCGAGGGCTGGGTGCCGTAGCGGAAGCGGATGAGCGGCTCCTCGGGGCAGGTCTTGGCCAGGCGGGTGGCTGCGATGCAGTCGCCGCAGTTGAGGCACATGGGGTCGAAGGCCTGCTTGCGGATGTCGACGCCCATGAAGCAGGCCCGGACGCAGAGGAGGCAGTTGGTGCACTCCGACGCCCGGGCAGGATCGAGCTCGACCCCCAGGGTGCGGTTGTCCTGGATGATGTTCTGCAGGAGGCCGTAGGGGCAGACGCCGACGCAGAACCGGTGGCGCAGCCAGAGGAAGTCGGCGGCCAGGACGCCGGCGGTGATGAGCCAGACGATCCACACGGTGGCGCTGGGCCAGAACCACTCGGAGCGGTCCAGGAAGTAGGCCACCAGGCTCCAGGACACGAAGAGCGCCACCACCAGCGCGGCCGCCACCGACATCACCTTGCACTTGGTGGTGCGCTCGCCGCGCTTGGGGCACACCCACCGCTCCAGGGTGGCCACCAGCTCGGAGAGGGTGGTCTGCGGGCACATCCAGCCGCAGTAGATGCGGCCGTAGAGCAGGGCGCCGGCGAAGACCAGGATGAAGGAGGCGAGGATGATGGCGTAGGCGACGCCCAGCTCGCCCAGCCCCAGGTGCACGCCGAAGAGGATCAGCCGCCCGTTCTTGAGGTCGAACCGGAGCAGGTCGACGAACGGGGCGATGATGAAGAGGAAGGAGGTGACGATCTGGAACGCGCGCCGGGCCTTGTGAAGCCCGGCGCGCGCGGGAGGCCGGACCCATGTTGCGTTAGGGATCATCTGGAATAGTCCTCTAACGCCTCATGAGCCATTTGATGCGTGGTGGGATTCTGCCGCGGGCCGTGGCCCGTTGCCGCATCGAACCTGCTACGGACCGTTGCCGGTTGCCGCGTTGAACAGCTTCACCAACGGTGCACCGTCGCCGGCCCGATACAGGAACCAGTAGGAGAGGCCGAACACGGTGAAGCCGATGTAGGTGAGCTTCAGGAACAGCGGGATCGGTCCACCGCCCCGCTCCTTCAGCTCGCTGGGATACTCGTGGATCTCGTTGGGCTCAGACATTGCGGGTCTCCTGGGCGGGGATCTCGGGGCCGAGCCCCGGGATCTCCCCGTCCTGCTTGGCGAACATCGCCCTCCGCCGCCAGGCCCACAGCAGCCCCACGACGACGGTGGCCATGTTCAGGAACATGAAGCCGTAGACGACCACCTCGCTCGCGACGACGTCACCGCTCATAGTCGTTGTTGGGGCGCCAGGGGATGGTGCGGCCCATCGACTGGATGTAGGCCACCAGGTCCTCGAAGTCCTGGCCGTTGTTGCCGGTCAGGATCCAGGGGAAGGGAGGCATGATCGAGCCCGGCACGAGATCCCGCGGGTTCTTGAAGTGGGTCTTGTGCCAGCTCTTGTCGTACTTGCCGCCCACGCGCGCCAGGTCGGGGCCGGTGCGCTTGGTGCCGAACATGTGCGGCGCGTCGCGGGTGAACTCGCTCGGCGTGCTGATGGGAGCGTCCACCCCGCGCCAGCCGTACCGCTTCACATCGGCCTCGAGCGTGCGGATCTGCTGGGTGTGGCAGTACCAGCAGCCCTCGCGCACGTAGATGGCCTTCCCGCGCGCCTCCGACTCCGTGTACGGCTTCATGCCCGCGCTGGGCTTGTTCCAGCTCTTCTCGATCACCGCCGGCAGCGCGGTGGTCAGGATGCCGCCGATGAAGAAGAAGACGGTGGCGATGATGAAGAAGCTGCCCGCGTTCCGTTCCGTGCTCTTGAGCATGTCGTTCTCCCTAGACCGCCGGCGAGGTGGCTGCGCGCTCGACCGCGCTGCCGGTCAGGGTGCGGATCAGGTTGTAGAAGATGAGGAAGATGCCCACGTAGACCAGCGCGCCGGAGAGGAGGCGGACGATCCAGAAGGGCCGCATGAACTTGACGGTGTCGATGAAGGGGATGGCCGGGTTGTTCCACTGCAGCCCCTGCATGAAGCCGCCCACCCACAGGCCGGCGAAGAAGACGATGCCGCCGGTGAAGATGAGCCAGAAGGCCTGGTTGGCGAGCTTCAGCGAGTGGAGCTGGCGGCCGGCCAGCACCGGGACGGCGAACAGGCTGCCGGCGATGGCGAAGAAGCTGAAGGCACCGAGCACGGCCATGTGGGCGTGGCCCACGATCCAGTCGGTCTTGGAGACGATGGCGTTCACCGTGCGCAGGGAGTGCATGGGGCCCTGGAAGCAGGTGAGGAGGTAGAAGGTGGTCCCGGCCATGAGGAACTTGAGGATCGGGTCCTGGCGAACCTTGTCCCACTTGCCGGAGACGGTGCCGAAGAAGTTCACGATCACCGTCCACACCGGGATGATGAGCATGGCGCTGAAGAGGATGGAGACCGTCTGCAGCCACTGGCTGATGGGCCCATGGATCATGTGGTGGGCGCCGGTCCACACGTAGATGAAGGCGATGGTCCAGAAGCCGATCATCGACAGCCGGTGGCTGTAGAGGGGCGACTGGGAGGCCTTGGGGATGAAGTAGTAGGCGATGCCGACGCCCAGGGGGGTGAAGATCAGGCCCACGGCGTTGTGCACGTAGAACCAGTTCAGGTTCGCCTGGTTGGTGCCGGAGAAGAAGATGGTGGCGAAGTTGCCGGCCAGGTAGACGAAGGCCGTCCAGATCACCGCGCCCATGATGTACCAGGTGGAGGCGTACATCTTCTCGTGCTTGCGGGTGGCCACGGTGCCGAAGACGTTGGCGCCGAACATCAGCCAGGCCACCACCACGCCGACGTCGAGGACGAAGGGCAGCTCGGCGTACTCCATGCCCTGGGTGATGCCGGCGGTGGTGGTGAACACCGCCCCCAGGATGATGAGGTCGAAGAGGATCGCGTTGGCGATGCCCAGCTTCTCGCTCCAGAGCTTGTTGCCGCACAGGCGGGGCACCAGGTAGAAGCACAGCCCCATGTCGGCGGCCAGCAGCCAGCCGAAGAGCACCCCGTTGATGTGCAGCGGGCGCAGCCTTCCGTAGGTCAGGAAGGAGATGTTGCCCATGAACTCCGGGAAGACGAACTTGGTCGCCACTAGGAGACCTACCAGCGTGGTGATGGCGAAGAACACCACCGAGCTGAGGAGGAAGAGCGTCGAGGACGGCTCCTCCCTCCAGGCCCTACTCAGTCCGCTGCTCATCACTGCCCCCTTCCGGTTGCGGCCGGCCCCGTGGTCGACAGGAACCGGACGTAGTTGACGAGGTCCCACCGCTGGTCCTCGGACAGCATGTCCCACGGCGGCATCCCGGTACCGACGACGCCGTAGGTGATCGACTCGAAGAGACGCGAGTCCGGTACGTCCTTGAAGAACAACTTCGTGGTCAGGTTGCGCGGGCGCGGCAGCATGTCGGGGGCGTTGGGGCCCTTGCCGTCGCCGATGCGGCCGTGACAGCCGTAGCAGCGCTCCAGGAAGGCGGCCTTGCCCCGCTTGACGCTCTCCGCCGAGTAGGCGACCGGGTTCTTCTCCGGCACCTTGCGCGGCACCGGCGGCTGCGTGCGCTGCTCGCCGAGGAAGTTGGTGCGGACCCAGCCGAACAGGGCCTGCGCCTGCTTCTCGTCGAGGATCTTGCCGAAGGGTGGCATGGCGGTGCCGGGCACGCCCTCGCGGATGGCCTTGTAGGCGCGCTCCTCGGGGAGCCAGTTGAAGAACTTGGCGTTGGTGAAGATGCGGGGCCGGGGAACGAGGGTCTCGGCCACCGGGCCGTCGCCGCCGCCCTTCTCGCCGTGGCACCGGGCGCAGAGCTGCGCGTACTGCTCGGCGGGCGCCGCCGGGGCGGTGAGGCCGTTGAGCGACGTCAGGTACGTGGCCAGCGCCTTCCGCTCCGACCTGGAGGTGAAGAAGGTGGGCATCGAGGAGCCGGGCACGTGCTGCCGCGGGTCGGCGAGGTGGGCCTCGACCCAGTCGGCGCTGCGCACCAGGCCCAGGTAGCCGAGGTCGGGCGCCAGCTTGCCGTCGGCGGTGCCGAGCTTGTGGCAGGAGATGCAGCCGCGGGCCTCGAAGGCCTTCTTGCCGGCCTCCACCGAGACCTCGACCTCCGCCGGGCTCTCGTTCTTGAACCTCTTGAGGCGGGCGCGCCGCTCCATCGGATCCTCGGCGATGGGCGTCGGGCCGCGCAGGCTCTTCAGGAACACCACCAGGTCGATGCGGTCGGCCTCGGGGATGTGGAAGGGCGGCATCAGCGTCAGCGGCACGTTGAAGCGCGGCTTCTCCACCTTCTGCAGCAGGAAGTCGTGCTTGCGCTTGTTGCCGATGTCGGTCAGCTCGATGCCGATGTTGCCGCGGGAGAGGCCCTGCACCGTGTGGCAGCCGACGCAGGCGTACTTCTCGAACAGCTCGCGGCCGCGGCGCAGGTGCTTGGCCTCCGCCGGGTAGGGCGCCACGTGGCAGCGGGCACAGGCCGACTCGATGAAGGCGCCCTGGAGCAGCGGCTCGGGCCAGAAGTGGTCCTTGCCGTGGGCCAGGTCGGCGTCGAGCGCGCGCCCGTCGCCCTCGTGGCAGATGCTGCAGCCCATCTCGCCGAAGCTGTGCGGCGCGATGGAGACGTGGGTGCGGAGCGGCTCCTTGCCGTCCTTGAAGAGCGGGTCGTCGACCGCGACGTGGCAGCTGCGGCAGCGATCGATGCGCTCCTCACCGAAGCCGAGGAGGCGGTCCTGCTTCACCTCGACGGGCGGAGGGGCGCCGGTCCCGCCCTTTGCCTTCCACTGCTCCAGGTACCGGGTCTGCCAGCCGCGCCAGTCCTCGGTGCCGGAGCGGGCCACGGTGGCCCCCAGCAGCCCGAGGACCAGGACGGCGGCGACGAGGGTGGCGATGCCGATCTTCTTCATCTCGCGCTCCTACCAGGGGACGATGAGCGCCCAGTTCTCGCCGCGGAACAGGGTGCCGATGAGGGTGAGGATGCCGAGCGTCGTCATCAGCGTGAGGAAGGTCCAGTTGGCGCCGCTGCGGGAGTGGTGGAACCACACTCCCTCGCCGCCCCTCTTCCGCTCGAGGTACGGCGCCGCCATGGCCAGGCCCACCAGGATGCCGGGGATGCCGATGCCGCCCCAGAAGGCCGAGTAGGAGACCATCTCCTGCAGGCCCAGGAAGTACCAGGGCGCCTTGGCCGGGTTGGGCGGGTGCAGCGCGCTGGCAGGCTCCTCCAGCGGGGCGTTGAAGAAGTAGGAGACCAGGCCCAGGGCCACCACCGTCACCAGGAAGAGCAGCAGCTCGCGCGACAGCGCGGCCGGCCAGCTCTGGACCTGCTTCTCGGCGGCGGACCCGGTGTTCTCGGTGCGGGTGGGGACCACGCACATGAGGCCGTAGGTCTTGCCGGGCTTCAGCGGGAAGCGCTCGTGCGCCGGCGCCTCTGCGTTCTGGGGTCGTGCGTTCATCTCGGGGGCTCCGTGGGCTACTCGTCGGTGGAGGGACGGGCCAGGCCGCCGTCCTTGCGGATGCGCCAGAAGTGGAGGCCGATCAGGGCGGAGAGCACTGCCGGCAGCACGACCACGTGCAGCACGTAGAAGCGCAGCAGCGCCTCGCGGCCCACGTCGTCGTCGCCCAGCAGGAAGAAGCGGATCTGGTCGCCGACCACCGGCGCGTAGCTGGCGATCGAGGTGCCGACCATGATGGCCCAGTAGGCCAGCTGGTCCCAGGGAAGCAGGTAGCCGGTGAAGGAGAGGAACAGGGTCAGGAGCAGCAGCACCACGCCGATGACCCAGTTCAGCTCGCGGGGAGCCTTGTGGGCGCCGGTGAGGTAGACCCGCATCATGTGCAGGATCACCAGGCCCACCATGGCGTGGGCGCCCCAGCGGTGCATGTTGCGCAGGAAGGTGCCGAAGCTCACCACGCCGCGCAGGTCGAGCATGCGCTGGTAGGCCTGCTCCGGCGCCGGCACGTAATAGAACATCAGCAGGATGCCGGTGATGACCAGCACCACGAAGGTGAAGAGGGAGAAGAGGCCGAGCCCCAGCGTCTTCTTGAACTTCAGGGTCTCCTCGTAGACCTTGGCCGAGTGGATGTGGAAGAAGAAGTTCGAGGCCACCGCCTGCGACCGCTCCAGCTCGGTCTGGGGGACGGGGCGGACGCGGAAGATGGAGCGGTAGATGCGGCCCAGCAGGCCGGCCTCGTCGGCGACCGCGACCTCGCGGATGCTCATGACTGGATCTCCAGGAAGGTGTCGGCCGCGACCACCTGGTGCTTGTCGACCACGATCTCGCCGTTGGGCGCGAGCGTGCAGCGGTACCAGGCCAGCGCCTTGGGAGCCGGGCCGCCGGTGACCTCGCCCCGCTCGTCGTAGGTGCTGCCGTGGCAGGGGCAGTCAAAGCCGGTCTCGCTGGGGTTCACGGTGCAGCCCAGGTGCGTGCACACCGTGCTGATGGCGGCGACCTTGTTGCCCTGGCGCCGGATCACCATCTTGGCCTCGGGCAGCGCCACCTGGGAGCCGGAGCCGTAGAGCTCGGGCTTGCCCACCGACAGGCGCGAGGGCGGCCCGTAGGTCACGCGGGGGCGCAGGTAGACCAGGCTGGCGCCGGCGGTGGCCAGGCCGGCCACCGTCAAGGCCGAGCCCGACAGCAGGGTCAGGAACTCGCGGCGGCCCTTCGGTGCCGCCTTGGAATCGTGGTCGCTCATCGGGTCTCCTTCTCGCGGATCATCTGGAACTTCGTCTCTTCGAGGTCGTCGAGGTGGCCCCCGCGGACCGCGCCGGCGAAGGCGATGGCGGCGCTCGCCGCCAGTACCAGGCCGCCCACGATCAGGCAGAGGGTGAGGGCGGTCACGCCGCCTCTCCGGTCACGATGGGCGCCCAGGGCTCGAAGCCGCAGAGCCGCTCCATGGTGATGGCGTCGGTGGGGCAGCGGTCGGCGCAGGCGGCGCAGCGGATGCAGCGCTCCTCGTCCTTGATGATGGCGCTCAGTTGCTGGCCCGCGGGCTGCGGCATGCCGATCTCGTCCAGGGAGACCAGGCGCAGGCACCAGGTGGGGCAGACGTCGGAGCAGCCGCCGCACTGGATGCAGAGGCTGCCGTCGAAGACGGTCTCGACCTCGCAGCGGAGGCAGCGGGCGCCCTGGCGGCGGGCCTCCTCCTCCGGGTACGAGAGCTCGACCTGCTCCTCGAGCGACTTCACCCGGCTCTGGACCGGGGCCACCGGCGGCGCCTTGCGGTCGAGCTCGAGCCAGTTGGACCACATCCCCTGGCGCGAGCCCTCCACCGCGAAGCCGCGGACCGCCTCGGCCTCGGCGACCGGCCTCTTCTGCAGGAAGGCGTCGATGGAGCGGACCGCCCGGCTCGCCTGGGCGATGGCGTCGATGAAGAGGCCGGGGCCCATGGCGGCGTCGCCGGCGCCGAAGAGCCAGGGGATGGAGGTCTTGCCGGTCTGCTTGTCGGCGATGATGGTGCCGGCGCGGCCGAGCTGCGCCTCGGGCAGCCCGGCGACGAAGGTGGTGTCGCCCGCCTGGCCCACCGCCACCAGCACGGTGTCGCAGGGGATGATCTCCTCGGTGCCGGCAACGAGCTCGGGGGCGAAGCGCCGGTTCTCGTCGAAGACCCGCGAGACCTTGCGGACCTCGACGCCCGCCAGCTTGCCGTCCGGCCCCTCGACGAAGCGCACCGGGCCCACCCGGTTGCGCCGCGCGATCCCCTCCTCGTCGCCCTCGTCGATCTCGACCTGGTCGGCCGGCATCTCGTGGAGCGCCTCGAGGCAGGCAAGGGTCACGCCCGTGGTGCCGGCGGTGCGCACGGCGCTGCGGGCGCAGTCGTAGGCGACGTTGCCGCCCCCGATGACCAGCACGCGGCCCATGGGCGCGATGGACTTCTTGTCGTTGAAGTCGCGGAGGTAGTCGAGGCCGCCGACCACGCCGGCCAGCTTGGCGCCGGGCAGCTCCAGCATGCGGGCCTTCTGCAGGCCCACCGCGATGAGCACCGCGGCGTAGCCCTGGGCGCGCAGCTCGGGCAGCGTCACCTGCGAGCCCACGCGGACGCCGCAGCGGAGCTCCACGCCCAGCGCCAGGATGGCGTCGATCTCTCGCTGCACCACCTGGCGGGGCAGGCGGAAGAGCGGCACGCCGGTGCGGAGCATGCCGCCCGGCGCCCCGCTCTCCTCGAAGACGGTGACCTTGTAGCCGAGGCGCGCCAGGTCGTGGGCGGCGGTGAGCCCGGCCACGCCCGCGCCCACCACGGCGACCTTCTCCGTGCGCGGCGCCGGATGGAGGGAGCCGGGGGCGGTGGACAGGGCCAGGGTGGCCGCGAGGTCGCCGACGGCCTCGGGGCCGTGGCGCTCGGTGGCGGCGCGCTTCAGGGCGCGGATCGAGACCGGCTCGTCGATGGCGCCGCGGCGGCAGGCCTTCTCGCAGGGAGCCCCGCAGACCCGGCCGCAGATGGAGGCGAACGGGTTGGGGCCGCGCGCGATCCGGTAGGACTGCGCCCAGTCGCCGGCGGCGGCAGCCTGGACGTAGCCGCGGGAGTCGGTGTGCACCGGGCACCCCTCGCGACAGGCGATCAGGCGGTCGAAGTAGCGCCCCTCGGGAACTTCGATCGGGAAACGAGCCATGGGGCCGCCTAGAGCAAGCGCGGTGCCGGTCGGGAATGCGTGCTGGGCCCCCGGAACTCCTGAGGAATCGGGGCACTCGTCCGGCCCCTGGGGCGGGAATGTCGGAGGGGCTCTGGGATCGATTTGTACGTTGCCCGCTCCCGGACGGGGACGAGGGGAGCGGGAGCGGGAGCGGGAGCGGCGAGACCTTATCTATGTCTATGCGGCCCGCCAGCGGCCTCACTCGGCTTCGTCGTCGGCCTCGGGGCCGTGCCGCAGCGGGCCGATGAGGCCGTAGCGCTGGATCTTGCTGAACAGGGTGCGCCGGTCGATGCCCAGCACCTTGGCGGCGGCCGACCGGTTCCAGCCGCACAGCGCCAGCACCTTGCCGACGTGCTCCTTCTCCACCTCGGCCAGGGTGCGGGCGTTGGGGAGCGGCCCGTCGGTGCGCCCGGCCACGTCGAGGGCGATGATGGGGAGGTCGGCGGCGTCGATGCGCCGGCCCCGGGCCGCGAGGATGGCCCGCTCCAGCACGTTGCGCAGCTCGCGGACGTTGCCGGGCCAGCGGTGGCGGGTGAGCGCCGCCAGCGCCGCCTCGGTGAATCCCAGGGCCGGCACACCGTGCTCCTGGGCGATGTCGAGGAGCAGGTGCTCGGCCAGCGAGGGGACGTCGCCGGCCCGCTCGGCCAGCTCCGGCAGGTGGATGCGGAGCACGTGGAGCCGGTAGTAGAGGTCCTCGCGGAACTCGCCCTGGCGGACCATGCCCTCGAGGTTGCGGTTGGTGGCGGCGATGACGCGCAGGTCCACCTTCACCGGGCGCGGCGAGCCCACCGGCGTCAGCTCCTGCTCCTGCAGCACCCGCAGCAGCTTGGCCTGCTGGCCCACCGGGATCTCGCCCACCTCGTCGAGGAAGAGGGTGCCGCCGCTCGACTGCTCGACGAAGCCCACCTGGCTCTCCACGGCGCCGGTGAAGGCGCCGCGCCGGTGGCCGAACATGGCGCTCTCGAAGAGCGACTCGGGGATGGCGGCGCAGTTCACCGGCACGAAGGGGCCGGCCCCGCGCTCGGCGCTGCCGAAGTGGATGGCCCGTGCCGCCATCTCCTTGCCGGTGCCGCTGCGGCCGGTGATGAGCACCGTGGCCGCCACCTCGGCGGCCTCGCGGATGAGCCGCCGCACCTCCTGCATCTGCGGCGAGTTGCCGATGAGCCTGTCGGGCGACCAGCGCCCGCGGACCACCTTGCGCAGGCTGGTGACCTCGTGGGTGAGCGCCGCCTCGCGCGCGGCGTTGCGCAGGACCGCCGCCACCTCCTCCACCTTGAAGGGCTTGGTGACGTAGGTGTAGGCGCCGGCCTGCATGGCCTCGACGGCGTCCGCCACGGTGCCGAAGGCGGTCATCAGCACCACCTTGGTGGCCGGGTGCCGGACCTTCACCTCCTGCAGCAGGGTGCGCCCGTCCATCCCGGGCATGCGGATGTCGGAGAGCACCACGTCGGCCGGCTCGGCCTCGAGGAGCTGCAGCGCCCGCCCTCCCGACGGCGCGGCGCGGACCGCGTAGCCCATGCGCTCGAGGTGACGCACCAGGATGTCGAGCATCCGGGCGTCGTCCTCGACGACCAGCACCTGCAGCGGCCGTCCGGCCACAGCCCCCGCCGCCTCGCTCACCGCTCCTCCTCCCGGACCGGGAACTGGACGACGAAGCTGGCCCCTCCGAGCGGCCCCTCCCCCACCTGGATGTCGCCGCCGTGCTCGGCCACGATGCGCGAGCAGACCGCCAGGCCCAGGCCGGTGCCCTCGGGCCGCGTGGTGTAGAAGGGGTCGAAGATGCGCTCCCGCACCTCGACGGGAACACCAGGCCCGTCGTCGTGCACCTCCACCACCACGACGCGATCGCCGCGGGCCGCCTCGGCGAGGCGGGCCCGGATGCCGACCTGGCCGCCGCGGCCCACGGCGCTGACGGCGTTCATGAGCAGGTTGAGCAGCACCTGGTGGACGCCGTCGGGGTCGGCCTGCAGGGCCGGCAGGCCCTCGGGCACGTCGCAGGTGAGCGCGATCTGCTCCTTCTCCAGCGCGTAGCGCAGCAGGCGCAGCACCCGCTCCACCGCCTCGGAGAGCCGGAGCTGGACGCGGCCCGGCGGCGTGCCGCGGGCGAAGGAGAGGAGCTCGCGCACCAGCCGGCTGATGCGCTCGGTTTCGGCGACGATCTCCCTGAGGCGCTCCTGCCCCTCGCGCCCGGCCTCGGGCATGAGGTACTCGGCCGTGGCGCTGATGACGTTGAGCGGCGTGCCGATCTCGTGGGCCAGGCCGGCGGCCAGGCTGCCGACCACCGCCAGCTTCTCGGAGCGGACCAGCTGCCTGTCGAGCCGCTGCTGGGCCGAGAGGTCGCGGGCCACCAGCGCCGCCCCGCCGCCCGGGCCGGGGAGCAGCGCCACCGAGACGTCCACCGGCACCGTCTCGCCGCGGGCGTCGCGCCACTCCATGCGCTGCGGCCGGACCGGCCGGCGCTGGCCCAGCTGCACCAGCATCTCGGCGCTGCGCGGGCGGGCCAGGATGCCCTCCAGCGAGCGACCCAGCATCTCCTCCTGGGGCAGGCCCAGGAGCTGCTCGGCGCCGCGGTTCCAGCTGGTGACCCGGCCGCCGGCGTCCACCCCGATGATGGCGTCGGCCGATTCGCGGGTGATGTGGGCCAGGAGCTGCTCCTGCTCGGCCACGCGGCCGCGGAGCTGGTGCAGGGTGGAGAGGTCCTCGATGACGCAGGTGCGGCCCACCAGCGCCCCGGCCTCGTCGCGCAGCGCCACCGCCTCCAGCGCCACCGGTACGTCGCGGCCGTCGCGGGCGCGGCGCACCGTCTCGAATCGGCCCACCCGCCCCTGTGCCTCGACGCGCGCCGCCAGCGAGCGCTCCTCCTCGACGCGCTCCGGCGGGACGATGAGGTCGATGCGGCGGCCCAGCGCCTGCTCCACCGAGTGGCCGAACACCTGGGCCGCGGCCGGGCTCCAGGAGACGATGCGCTCCGAGCGGTCGATGACGACGAAGGCGGCGCCGCTCGACAGCGCCGGCGCCCGACCCGCCAGCTCCGGCACCACGCCCGAGAGCCGCACCAGGCTCTCCGCCACCCAGGCCACCGCCCCGCCCTGGTCGAGGACGGGCACGGCCCGCACCCGCCAGGTCTCGGGCGGCTCGCCGGGCCGGCCGCGCTCGCGGAGCCCCTCGCGCGGCTCGCCGGTGCGGAAGACGAGCACCGGCAGGCAGTCGGAGCAGCGGCTCTCCTTGTGCCACAGGGCCGAGAAGCAGTGGTCGCTCCCGCAGGAGAGCTCCTCGGCGTAGTTGCGGACGAACTCGTTGGCCCACTGGACCCGCATGTTGCGGTCCACCAGGGTGAGCCCCACGCCCAGGATGGCGAGGAGGCGGCCCGGGGCCTCGAGATCGCCGGGGCCGGCGATGCGGATGGGCAGCTGCGCCACGGCGGCACTCTATGACGCGCTCCCCGTCGAAGGAAGCGGGTGGCGCGGCACCGGCCAGGCCCCCGCCGGCCGGGTGGTCGCGGCCACGGGGGTATGCTACGGAAGCGCCTCCCGGAGACCCCGACGATGACCCTGCCGTCCCGCGCCGCCAGCCTCGCCCTCGCCTTCGCCCTCGCCCTCGCGCCGGCCGCCCGCGCCGACGAGGGAGCCGACCGCGCCCTGGTGCGGGGACGGTACGACGTGCTGTCCGACACCGTGCAGGTGACCCTGCGCAACGAGACCTCCTTCGGCATCGGCCGCCGCGACCGCGTCGGCAACGTCACCGTCCCGGAGACCAGCTTCCTCACGCTCGTCGGCGAGCGCTGGGGGCTGGCGCACCACATCCAGCTGCCCCTGGTCTGGCAGCCCGAGGTGGTGGCGCGGTATGGCGGCATCTACGGCCTCGGCGACCTGGGCTACGAGCTCTACGGCACCTGGCTGGCGGGCACGGGCCTCGCCGCCGGCGGCGGCCTGGCGCTGGTGCTCCCCACCGGCAGCGACCGCCGCACCTCGGAGAGCAAGTGGCAGATCGGGCCGGCCCTGGCGCTGGGCGGCGCCTGGGGTGCGGCTTCGCTCTCGGTGACGGCCCGGCAGCTCTTCACCATGGGCAGCGTGCACACCGCTCCGGACGTGAACCGCCTGGTGGTCCAGCCGGTCCTCACCTGGACCTTCCGGTCCGGCTGGTACCTGGTGACGGCCCCCCGGCTCCAGGCCGACTGGGACGCGGCCACGAGCGACCGCTTCACCGTGCCGCTGGGCGGCGGCGTGGGACGCATCTTCGGCGTGTCCTCCCAGCGCCTGGCGGTGTCGCTGGAGGCCTACGCGAACGTCGCACCCAGAAGCAGCACGCCGCATGCCGACTGGAGCCTCCGCGCCGGTTTGTCGCTCCTCTACCCTCGCTGAAAAGGGTTAGGAACCCAGGCGAGCGGCCGACTGCAGTGGACCGCCCGCGTGGTTTCGGTAAGCATGGGATGGCGGGAGCGAGGCACCATGGAGATTCGGCAAGATACCGGTATCGTCGAGCGGCAGTTCCACGATCTGGACGAGATGGCCGCAGCCATCCTCCACGCAGACGTCGAGTTCGTACCCCTGGCCACACCGGCGCAGATGAACTCGCGGCTCATGCGGATCGACCTGGACGAGAGCGCCTCCCTCCAGCTCGGCGAGATCGACGTACCGCACCTGGCCCACGCCGTCAGCCACACCGGCGTCTACCAGCTCGGCCTGCCGCTGGCCTCGACGGCGCCGCTGGTGTGGAACGGCCACTCCGTGGAGCGCGGCCAGGCGCTGCTCTACCGGCCCGGCAGCGAGATGCAGGCCACCGTCCCCGGGCCCGACCGCTGCGCCATGTTCACCGTGCCCCTGGCCCGCTTCCAGCGGACCATGGTGACGCTGTGGGGAACCGAGCTGCCCCGCTTCCCGGAGAACTGCCGGGTGGCGCGACCGGCACCTGCCGCAGGCGCGCAGCTCACCGACACCATCGACCGG
This sequence comes from Deltaproteobacteria bacterium, assembly GCA_016214955.1. Taxonomy (GTDB): domain Bacteria; phylum Myxococcota; class Myxococcia; order Myxococcales; family Anaeromyxobacteraceae; genus JACRMN01. The sequence continues at coordinate 421,974 of JACRMN010000012.1, read as the reverse complement.
GTGCAGCGCGTGGCCCGCGAGGACCCGGGCTCGCTGGCCAGCCCCGAGGCCCGCCGCGCCCTCACCGAGCAGCTGCTCGGGCTCACGGTGCAGATGCTCGAGGGGCTGCCGGACCGGCCGGCCGAGCGGGAGCGCACGCTGCTCTCCCACAGCCGCATCGTCGCCAAGGCCGAGGAGTTCATGCGGGCCCGGCTGGCGCTGCCGCTGTACGTCGCCGACCTGTGCCAGGCCACCAGCGTCTCGGAGCGCACGCTGCGCAGCGCCTTCCGCAACGTGTACGGCGTCGGCCCCAACCGCTTCCTCAAGCTCCGCCGCCTCAACCAGGTGCGGCGCGTGCTGCAGCGGGCCGGCTCCGGCACGCTGGTGTCCGAGGTGGCCACCCGCCACGGCTTCTGGGACCTGGGCCGCTTCGCCGGCGACTACCGCCGCCTCTTCGGCGAGTCGCCCTCGCAGACGCTGCGCCGCTCCGAGGAGCCGCCGCGCCCGTGAGGTCGCGCCCCGGCGCCCGTCGCGCGCCGGGGCCTACCTGCCCAGCATCCCCGCCTTGAGGTCGGCGTCCACCGGCTCGTCGCCGAGCCACACCCGCAGGATGGCGTCGGCGAAGTCCTTGCCCTCCACCGACGCCGCGGTGCCGCCCTGGATGCCGAGGGAGGTGCCGGCGCCGGGCTGGTAGGCGACCGTCACCACCTGGCCGGGCTTGAGCTCGGCGGGGATGGCCTTCTCCACCTGCGCCAGCTTGGCGAGCGCGGCTGCGGCCTGGGCCCCGGAGTTCTTCTCGATGCCCTCGCGAAAGGCCTTGAGGATGGACTCGCGATCCAGCTCGCGCAGCATGTGGAGCCGCACCAGCCGCGGGGCGTCGGCGGAGAGGATCGCGGCCGGGTCGCCGCTGCGCTGCTCGACGTACAGGGCGCCGACGTAGACCTTGAAGAAGAGCTTCTTGCGCAGGCCGGCGCCGTTGAGGACCAGCTTCTTGCCGTCGAGCTCGGCGGCCCCGTCCACCTGGACGCCGGCCACCTCCAGGGCGAGTGCGGATGGGGCGAGGACGGCGACGGCGAGCAGGGCGGCGAGCAGGCGCATGGGGGACCTCGGGAAGGTGGGTGGGCCTAGCTTGCCCTGCGGCGGGCGCCGGGGCCAAGGGCCCGGACGGGCGGTCGGTGCCTGGGCGAGCGGGAGCTCGACGATTCGCTCAGCGTCGCAGTCGCGAAGCGCGGGGACGCGGGGACGCCGAGGCACTCCGCCCGCGCTCGTCGGCGCGAATCGCGCGCGCCACCTCGCGGAGGTCGCCGTTCAGCTGGTGATCGCGCCGGGGCAGGAGGTGAAGCTGCGCCTGCGGGATCGCGCGGGCGTACAGGTCGGCATGCGAGGGCGGGACCGTCTCGTCCTCGAGCCCATGGAACACATGCACCTGCACGCCCTGCGGCAGCCTCGCTCCGAGATCGCTCGGCAGCTCGAACTCGTCACCGGCCCAGCCGCCAGCGCCCACGAACGGGGCGGCGATCAGCACGACCGTCGCCGGCGTCCGGCGCGGCATCCGCTCGGCAAGCGCATGGAGGAGGAGCGTCCCGCCCACCGAGTGGGCGGCGACGGTGGCGCCGTCGCCGAGGGCCGCCAGCTCCCGCCGGATTGCCGCGCCCCACCGGGCATGGCTCGGGTCGTCCTCGTGGGGCATGCGCGGGTACCGGACCTCGCGACCTGGCCCGAGATGTCGCCCCAGGCTGGCGACCAGTTCGTCATCCCACTCGTCGTGCGTGCCCGCGCCGCCGCCCTGGATGAACAGAACCTGCCGATTCACGGTCATGGGGGCCTCGCACCCGAGCCTGGTCACGTCCGCCGAGGGTCTAGCGCCCGGTCCGGGGCCGCGCCAGGGATGAGCGGAGGCGGCTCAGGCCCGCGCCAGGGGCGCGGGCGCGACCTCGGCGGCCGGCAGCGGGAAACCTCGCTCGGCCGGACCGCTCTCGAGGGCGGGGAGGAGGACGCGGAAGACGCTGCCCCGCCCCTCCTGGCTCTCGACCTCGATCTCGCCGCCCAGCGCCTTGACGATGCCGTGGCACACCGAGAGGCCGAGGCCGGTCCCGGCGCCGATGGGGCGTGTGGTGAAGAAGGGCTCGAAGAGGCGCGCCTGCACCTGCGAGGACATCCCGCAGCCGTTGTCGCTCACCTCCACCACCACGCGGCCGTCGCCGGCGCGCGTCACCTCGACCCGGACCTCGTTCTGCGCGCTGCGCCTGGGGTCGAGGGCCTGGGCGGCGTTGACCACCAGGTTGAGGAACACCTGGCCCAGGCGCCGCTCGGCGGCCATCACCCGCGGCACCTCGTCGAAGCGGGTCAGCAGCCGCCCGCGGTGCTTGAGCTCACCGGCAGCCAGCGCCAGGGCGGTGGTGACGGCGTGGCGCACGTCCACCGGCTCGGTGCGATCCTCGCCCGGCTGGGAGAAGGTGCGCAGGTCGCGGACGATGTCGCGGGCCCGCTGGGCGCCAACGCGGGCGTCCTCCAGCGCCTGGAGCACCTCCTCGGTCTCCGCCAGCGGCCGCCCCCGGAGCTGGTCGGCGGCGAAGGCCAGGTTGGAGACCACGTAGGAGAGCGGGTTGTTGATCTCGTGGGCCACTCCGCCGGCCAGGCGGCCCAGGCTGGCCATGCGCTCGCCGATCTGGAGCCGGGCCTCGAGCTGGCGCTGGGCGGTGACGTCGGTGGCGATGCCCACCCAGCGGCGCGGCGCCCCGTCGGCGCCGCGTGCCACCACCCGGCCGCGCAGGTGGACCCAGCGCAGGTCACCGGCGGTCAGCGCCACCTGGTGCTCGGCGTCGTAGGTCTCGACCTGGCCCGCCAGGTGCTCCCGCATCGCGGCCCGCACCCGCCCCTGGTCCTCGGGCCGCACCAGCCGGGGCACGATCTCGTCCACGGTGCCGCGGAGCTCGCCGCCGGGGAGTCCGAGCCGCTCTGCCCAGTAGTGCCCGACGTGGACGAGCCCGGCCTCGAAGTCCCAGTCCACCGCCGCGGCCTGGGTCCCGTCGAGCGCCAGCCGCAGCCGCTCCTCGCTCTCCCGCAGCGCGCGCCGCAGCCGGTGGCGCTCGGAGACGTCGGCGGCCACGCAGACGGTGCCGGCCAGGTGCCCGCCGGCATCGCGCAGCGGCGTGAAGTGGCAGTCGAGCCGCCGGCCGTCGACGCGGGCCTTCTGCACCAGCGTCTCGCCGGCCAGGGCGCGGCGCAGCACCTGCTCGGCGCCGGGCAGGTGGGCCAGGAGCACGAAGGCCGACTGCCCCACCGCCTGCGCCGGCGGAAGCCCGGCGAGGAGCTGTTGCCCCTCGCCCAGCGTCACCGTGCCCTCGCGGTCGAGGGCCACCAGCAACACCGGCAGGTCGCGGAGGATGGCGCGGAGCCGGTCCTCGCTCTCGCGCAGGCGCCGCTGGATGCGGCGCCGCTCGGTGATGTCGCGCCCCACCGAGTAGAAGTAGAGGCGCCCCTCGGCCTCGAAGCAGCGGGTGGAGATCTCCACCGGGAACTCCTCGCCGCTGGCCCGGAGCTGGCGGGTCTCGAAGACCAGCCCGCCGCGCCGCCGGATCTCGGCGAGCCGCTCGGCCGGGCTCGGGCCGCTCTCGGGGGCGCGGAGCGCCGCCACCGACATGCCGCGGAGCCGCTCCGGGGGGAGGCCATAGGCCTCGCTGGCGCGGTCGTTGGCCTCGACGATGGTGCCGCTCTCGTCGAGGAGCATGACGATGTCGTTGCCGTGCCGCTGCAGCATGGAGAAGCGGGCCTGGAGCGCGCTGAGCCTGGACTCCAGGGCGCGCTCTGCAGCCGCCCGGAGCCGGCGCCGGGCCCAGAGCCAGACGGCGGCCGCGCCCAGCGCGGCGATGGCCGCGGCGGAAAGCAGCAGGTGGCGCGCCGCGGTGGCCGCCAGGGCCTCGTCCGCGCCCGCGGCCACGAGCCGCCGCACCGCGCCGAGCCCCTCCGCTGCCAGCAGGCCGAGCCCTGTCACACCGCCGGCGAACACCGCCAGGGGAACGAGCCAGGTGCTGCGGCGCTGGTGTCGGACCAAGCTGCCCTCCTCGGCGGCGGCCGCGCGCAAACGTGCGACCAACACGCTGGGTCCATACCGCGTTCGCCGGGCGTTTCACATGGGGCAGCTCGGACCGGGCGCTCGACCCGGTGGGAGCGCTGGCTACATGCTCGGAATCTGGCGCCCGCCCGCGGAGTTGTGGCGCGCCAGCGCCTCGCGGACTCCGCGCACTTCTCCGGGTCCGATGAGACCCCGCTCCACGAACCACTGGCCGATGCGGCGGCCGGCGTGGCGCTGCCAGGCGATGGCCTCGGCGAGGTCGGCCCAGCTGATCCGGCCCGCGTAGTAGAGGTACTCCGCGAAGCGCAGCGGCCGGGGCGGCAGCGTTCCCGCGGCGCGGCGCCGGGGGCGCTCGGCCGGTGCGGCTCGCTCCTCGTCGCAGGCCACCGGCTCGAGGGCCTCGAAGGCCTCGCAGAGCGCCCGGAACTCCTCGGAGAGCGCTGCGGCGTCGCGCCCCAGCGCGGCGGCGCGGTCGGGGTGCAGCTCCAGGGCCCGCCGGCGGAAGGCGGTGCGCAGCTCGTCGCGCCCCACGCCCGCGCCCAGCTCGCGCCCCAGCACCAGGCGCGCCGCCCGCTCCACCGCTCCACCCACCGCCGCAGTCCCGTCCACGGCGATATCTGAACCCCGGATCCGCCTCCCGTCCAGCTTCCGGCAGCGCCTCGCCGCCGGGCTCGGGCGCGAGCGGGTCGCCCGGGATGCGCCGCAGCGGGATTGGTGCTAGCTCTCGAAGGGATGGCCCGCATCGGCGTGCTCGGCATCGGAAACGTGCTCATGGGCGACGACGCCCTGGGCGCCCACGTGCTGAAGCGACTGGAGGCTGGCTGGCGCTTCCCTGCCGGGGTGGCCCTCGTCGAGGCCGGCACCCCCGGCGCCGCCCTGACCACCCATCTCGAGGGACTGGATGCGGTGGTTGTCGTGGATACCGTGAAGCTCAGCGGCCAGCCGGGGGAGATCCGCGTGCTCGACAAGCCGGCGCTGCTCGCGAGGAAGCCGCTCCTGCCCATGAGCCCCCACGAGCCCGGGCTGCGCGAGGCCCTGTTCGCCATGGAGTTCGAGGGGACGGCGCCGCCGGAGGTGCGACTCGTCGGGGTGGTGCCGGCCCGGGTGGAGCTGGGCGTCGGCCTCTCCGCCCCCGTGAAGGCGGCGGTGGCGCCGGCGGTGGCCGAGGTGCTGCGCCAGCTCGCCTCGCTGGGCGTGGAGCCGGCCCCGCGGGAGCCTGCGCTGGAGCCCGACCTGTGGTGGGAGGCCTCGGCCGGAGGTGCGGCGTGAGCGGGGAGGCCACCGCGGCGCCGCGAGGCCGGAGCGGCTGGGAGATCGCCGAGCTCGCCCTCGTCGGGGCGGCGGTGGGCGGCACGATGCTGGCCGGCCTGCTGGCGGCGGTGGCGCCGGCGCGCGTCATCGCGCTCTCGGGGCTGCCCGGTGGCTCGAGCTACCTGGTGCGCCAGTCGGGCGTGCTGCTGATGGTGCTGGCGGTCGGGTACCTGCTCGAGTTCCGGCGCAGCCACGGCGTGGTGCTGCTCCTCACCGCCGAGGGGCTCACCGCCGTCTTCCTGCTGGCCTCGTGGCTGGACGACGGACGGGGCGCGCAGCTCGCCCTCTGCGGCCTGCAGGCCTGGCTCGGCGCCCTCACCTGGGCCATCCACCAGCGCGCCGAGCGGCGGCGCTGGGCTCGGGCGGAGCTTCGGCTGGTGACCTCCGACGCGCAGCCCTACCGGCCGGCGGGGCGCGGACGCTAGCGACGGCCTACGACTGCCCGCAGCTCACCTCGCCATCGATGGCCACCAGGCAGATGCGCTGGTCGTGCTCCACCGGCCGGCCGTAGAAGGCGCAGCGCTCGGCGTCGTCCGGGTGGCACTCGAGCGGGTCGAAGACGCGGAGCGAGCGGGCGTCGGGCCCGCTCCGGACCGCCTGCTGCGCGGCCGCGGCCAGCCCCAGGCAGGCGGCCACGCGGCTCTCGGGGGGAAGCTCGGCGAGCTCGGCGCAGATGCGGGAGAGATCGACTCGGGCCATGCCACCACCTCCACCCGGCAGTCTAGGCCTGCCGGAAGGGCCCGGCGTTGACCTGCGTCACCCGCCGCTACCCCAGCTTCCCGCCCTGGAAGTGGACCAGCGTCGCCACCGGCTCGCCGCCGGCCCCCTGCTCGGCGACCACCGCCGGCAGGCGCGAGTCGCTGCCGGTCCAGCTTCCGGTGTTGAGATAGGTGGCGCCGTTGCCGAGCGGCTGCGTCCGCTCGCCGTGGGTGTGTCCGAATACTGCGAAGCGGGTGTGGGCGACGTCGAGCGGGCCGCGGAACCAGGGCCCGCGGGTGTAGAGCCGCTCGGCCCAGACCACGTCCTCGGGCGGGCCGAGGGGGCCGGCCGGCGCCGCCGCCACCGGCGGGCAAAGCGCCCGGGCGCGGTCGCGCGGCGCGGGGACCTCGGGGCGCGGGGCCGACGAGGGCCGGCCCGCCGCACGCCGCCGGGGCCCGGGGCGCGCCGGCCTGGCGCGGGGCTTCCCGCCGCGGGGAGCGCGCGCCTGCGCCTCCAGGATCTCGTTCACCGCCCGCCGCACCTCGGCCGATTCCTGGTAGGCGGCCCGGTAGAACTCCTCCATGCCCGGGTCGACCGCGAAGAAGCGATCGGCGGAGCGGCCGCGCCTGCCGCCGAGCAGGAGCGCCGGGGACAGGGGCATGGCCAGCGCCGCCGCGCCAGCCCGGGCCGGACCGGCGCCGGGGAGGAGCGCCAGCCGGCGCGCCACCCGGCCGTCGTTCCAGTACTGCCAGAACCAGCGGATGGCCGAGGCCAGCAGCGAGAGGTCGAGCACCCGCCGCAGCCAGTGCCACACCGCGCCCCAGCCGCCGGGCGAGTTCTCGATGCGGGGGTCGCGGTACTCGACGCGGTTGAAGAAGAGCTTCACGAAGAAGTAGCCGGCGGCCTCGTCGCGCAGCCGGATGGAGCCGAAGTCGCCGTAGGCGTTGTTGGCGTCGTACTGGCAGCCGTGATCGGCGTAGAGGGAGAGCGGCGGGCTCTCGTAGGAGGGGGCGAAGGAGAGGGACGGCGCGCCCGGCGAAAGCCCGAGGCGCGCCGCCACCGCCGCCTGCACCGCCGGGTCCACCAGCACGTGGTCGTGGTTGCCGGGGACGACGACCAGGCGGCAGCCGGGGCGGCGGGCGAACGCGCCCAGCGCCGCGAGGGCGGGGCCGTGGCGCGCCAGCACCGCGCCGATCCGGCCGATCTCGCTGCCGGCGCCGAAGGCCAGCTCGATGTCGGCCGACCGCCGGGCCCGGCACTCGGCCTCCGGCACCGACTGCCACAGATCGAAGACGTCGCCCAGCAGCACCAGGTCCACCTGGTCCTGGCCCCGGGGGGCGAGCTCCGGTGCCTCGAGCAGGGCCGCGAGCTCGGCGTCCCAGAGGAAGTCGTCGATGCGCGGGTTGGAGCAGAGGTGCAGGTCGCTCAGCAGCACCGCCCGTTGCCGTCCGGCCATGGCCGTCACCTCCGGTGGAGGCCGATCCATAGCGCAGACCGAGGGTGGCGCGCACCGTCCGGCCGTGGCGGCGCGGCTCGGCTACGGCACCCGCGGCCGCCGCCAGTGGATGAGCGCACCCGCCGTGGCCAGCACCAGCACCGCCGCGTTGAAGGCCACGGTGGCCGGCCAGCCGCCGCGGTGCCAGGCGGCGCCGGGCAGCACCGCCCCCAGCGCGCCGCCCAGGTAGTAGGAGGAGACGTAGGCGCCGGCGGCGGCCGAGCGCACCGCCGGCGGGGCGGCCACCGCGAGGTGGGCGGTGGCGGCGGCGTTGGCCACGAAGGCCGCGGTGCTCACCAGCACCAGACCCGCCGCCACCGCGGCCAGGCTGGGCAGCAGCGTGAGCCCCATCCCCAGGAGCGTCACCAGCGTGGAGGCGGCCACGGCCCGCCGCGAGCCCAGCTCGTCGAGCCAGCGGCCCAGGAAGGGGAGCACCGCCGCGCCCACCAGGTAGACGGCGAAGAGCCAGCCGATGGCGGCCACCGAGAGGGAGAAGGGCGGCGCCGAGAGGTGGAAGGTGACGTAGGTGAACATGGCACCGTTGGTGAACAAGGTGCCCATGCCCACCGCCAGGGTGGCGAGGAGCGGCGGCTCGAGCAGCCAGCCCCAGCCGGCGGGGCCGGCGCGGGGCCCGCTGCGCGCCGGCCCGGGCCTGTCGGAGCCGGGCGGGAGCCAGTGGCGCACCGCCAGCGCTGCGGCCAGGGTCACGGCGCCCAGCGCCAGGAAGGCGGCGCGCCACGAGGCCCGGGCGGCGGCGGTGGCCGCGACCAGTCGCCCCAGGAAGCCGCCGAGCACGTTGCCCGTCATGAGCGACGCCATGGCCCGCCCGACGCCGTGCGCCTGCCACTCCACCGTGGCGTAGGCGATGCCCACCGCGTAGATGCCCGGCACCGCCAGCCCCTGCAGGAAGCGCCAGGCCCAGAGGTCGGCGATGCCGCGCGAGGTGGCGGCCAGCAGCGTCGGCACCACCAGCGCGAACAGCGCCGCCACGATGGTGCGGCGCCGGCCGTACCTGCCCGCCAGCCAGCCGGCCAGCGGCGAGCCCAGCGCCACCGCGACGGTGGTGGCGCTCACCGTGAGCGCCGCCGCCACCGGGGGCACACCCAGGGTGCGTCCCAGCAGCGGCAGGAGCGGCTGGGTGCTGTACAGGTTGAGGGTGGCCGAGGCCCCGACCACCGTCAGCGCCAGGAGGCTCCCCGGGCCCTCCGGCCGGACGGTCGGCTCGGCCACGCCCGATCCGTCAGGCGGCGAACAGCACCGGCGTGGCCATGGAGCGCAGGTATTCCCGGGCCACCTCGCCGAGGTGCTTCACCGGGAAGCCCTCGGCCCGCGCCCCCAGCACCACCAGGTCGGCCTGGGTGTCGAAGGCGTGGTTCATGAGCACGCCGGCCAGGCCAATGCCGTGCGGGTCGGCCATGGCCCGCTCGTAGCGGGCGCGGACGCCGTGCAGCGCCAGCAGCTCCATCACGTCGGGGTGCGGGCCGCCCGGCTCCTCGCCCTCGCCGGCCGCCCGCTGGAAGGCGAGGAGCCCCACCTGCTCGGCGGCGCGGAGGAAGGGCATGGCGTCGTGAAGGGCGCGGGCCGACTCGCGGCTGGCGTTCCAGCCCACCGCCACCCGGTGGCCGGCGTCGGGGTGGCGGCCGCTCGACGGGACCACCAGCGCCGGCCGGCCGCTCTCCAGCACCACCTGGTCCACCAGGTAGTGCGGCATGCGGCCGTGCTCCTCGGGCTGGCCGAGGACGGCGAGGTCGGCGTAGCGGGCACAGGTGACGAAGCGGCCCACCAGGTCGGAGGGCTCGGCGCCGGCCAGCGTCCACCAGGCCGAGGGGGCGCCGGCCGCGGCCACAGCCGCGCCGAACCGTGCCTGCGCGGCGCGGGCCGCCTCGTGCACCTGGTCGGGCGTGCGCCGGGCCACCAGGCTGCCGCCCATGGTCTCCAGCTCGGCGAAGAGGCCGGTGACCCGGGCGCCGTGGCGCCGGGCCACCGCCAGCGCCAGGCCCAGCCGCTCCTCGCTGCGCGGCGTCGAGTCGACGTGAACCAGGAGATGCTTCACCATGGGTGACTCCCTCCGCCCGCCATGCCGCTCAGGGCGCCTGCGGCAGCAGCACCTGCCGCACCGCCTGCCCGCTGGCCAGCGCCTCCATGGCCTCGTTGACGCGGGAGAGCGGCAGCGTGTCGGTGAGCAGCCTGTCCACCGGCATCTTGCCCGCCTTCCACAGCGCCAGGTAGCGCGGGATGTCGCGCTGGGGCGAGGAGGAGCCCATGTACGAGCCCACCAGGTTCTTCCCCTCGCCGGCGAAGGCCAGGGCCGGCAGGGTCAGGGTGCGCGAGGGGTGGGGCAGGCCCATGGCCACCGCGGTGCCGCCGCGCCGCAGCGAGCGGAAGGTGGCCTCCAGCACCGCCGGCACCCCGGCGGCCTCGTAGGCCAGCTCGGCGCCGCCGCCGGTGAGCTCCTTGATGCGCTGCTCCGCCCCCTCGGGCGCCAGCGCGTGGGTGGCGCCCACCTGCAGCGCCAGCTTGCGCTTCGCCTCCACCGGGTCCACGGCGATGACCATGGCGGCGCCTGCCGCGGCCGCGCCCATCACCGCCGCCTGGCCCACGCCGCCGAGGCCGAAGACCGCCACCGCCTGGCCCGGCCGCACCGGGGCGGTGTTCATCACCGCCCCTGCCCCGGTGAGCACCGCGCAGCCGAAGAGGGCGGCGGTGACCAGGGGCACGTCGGAGGGCACCACCACCGCCGACTCGCGGGCCACCACGGCGTGGCGGGCGAAGCCGCTGATGCCCATGTGGTGGTGGATGGGGGCGCCGGAGGCGTCGGAGAGCAGCGAGGGGCCGTGGAGCAGCGCCCCGGCGCCGTTGGCCGCGGCTCCCGGGGTGCAGAGGGCCGGCCGGCCCGAGGAGCACTCGGCGCAGACGCCGCAGCTGGGCACGAAGGTGAGCACCACGTGGTCGCCGGCCTTCACGTCGCGCACGCCGGGACCCACCGCCTCCACCACGCCGGCCGCCTCGTGGCCCAGCGCCATGGGGAGCGGCCGCACCCGGGAGCCGTCCACCACCGAGAGATCGGAGTGGCAGACGCCGGCGGCCTCCATGCGTACCAGCAGCTCGCCGGCGCGGGGCGCGCCCAGCGTCACCTCCTCGACGGCCAGGGGGCGGGAATCCACGTAGGGGCGCTTGTCGGTGACGGCGCGGAGCACCGTAGCCAGGGTCTTCACGGGGCCTCCTCCTTCTCGGTTGGCGCGCCGGCGGCCGCTCCCCGGGGCGGCCCGGGTGCGGCCCGGGCGCGTGGGTTCGCGGGCGGACCACCGGCTGGTGTACCCGGGCCGGGCGCGGAACGGAAGCCACTCACCGTCCCCTGCCCTCCCCCGCCACCAGCGCCGCCGGGATCTCCAGGTCGAGGAGCGGGGCGTGCTGCTGGGCGCCGTAGACGTCGGTCTCCCCCACCGCGCCCGAGACCAGTGGCCGGACCATGGTCACCTTCACCGCCCGGGCCGGGTCGTAGTGGACCACCTTGAGGATGGAGGCCTCGGGCACGCGGTAGAGCGCGGCCATGGCCCGAGCGCTGAACACCCCGGCGTCGCGGATGCGGGCGTAGAGCTGCTCGGTGGGGAACATGACGTCGAGGGTCAGCTCGTAGGGGCCGGCGTTCTTGGAGCGGATGACCTGGGCCACCTCGCGGAGCCGCACCGTGCTCATCGCCCCACCTCCAGGTAGCGCACCGGGAAGAGCTCGACGGGATCGTCCACGCGCAGCAGGTGGTAGACGGAGAACTCGTACACCTCGCCGCAGCTGATGTCGGAGGGGCTGTAGAGCAGCGCCAGGTTGCCGGCGGTGGAGATGCGCCCCGGGTAGCCGAAGTGGAGCAGTGTGCTGCGCACCAGCGAGCAGACGGTGTCGGCCTCGGCCTGCTCCGGGTGCACCGCCTCGATGACGATGCCGAGCTCGTGGGCCGGCTCCTGCCGCGGCTCGAGCGGCCCCATCACGCCGTTCTTGCCGTAGACGTGGAACAGCACCCGGGCGCTGGTGCCGGTGGACTCCACCACCTGGGCCCGCACGGTCTCCAGCACCTGCTCCACCTGCCCGATGAGGATGGGGTCGCGGACCCCGGCGATGCTGATGGCCCGGCAGCCGATGCGCCGCGCCCCCTCCAGCTTCACCGCGTAGGGCGTGGGCGCGAGGCGCGTGCCCGAGACCCGCACCCGGCCGCCGGGGAGCTCCTGGTAGCGGGTGGCGCGCAGGTCGAGGGTGCCGCCGGGCCCGGGCAGCTCGTAGGGGTCGGACTTCTCGTAGAGGGAGTGGGCCGCCGCCGAGAGCGCCGTGAAGCGCCGGACGTCGGAGAGGGCCTGCAGCTCGAAGCAGTCCTCCCGGAGCGTGGCCAGCACGCAGTCGCTGCCGCTGCCGGGCGTGGCGGCGATGGCGGCGCACTCCAGGATCTTGCCCATGTGGAGCGCCAGCCCCGGGTCGAAGCCGGCCCGCAGCGCCGGCGCGGCGAAGGGCGCGGGGTCGTAGGCCCGGCCGCAGAGCACCACCTCGGCGCCGCCCGCCAGGGCCTCGAGGATGGGCTCGTGGCCCATCTGCGCCACGAGGTGGGCGCTGCCGGTGACGTCGGCCTCGGTGAGGGGCGGGGCGCAGGCCATGGGCGTCACCCGCCCCCGGCGCAGCCCCTCCACCACCCGGGCCGCCGGCACGTCGGCGGGGATGACCGCCATCCGGAAGCGCAGCCCCTCCTCGCGGGCGATCTCGAGGACGATCTCCTCGCTCCAGGCCAGGTGGGGCGCCGCCCCGGCGCCGCCGGCCGAGCCGACCAGCACCGGGATGCCCAGGGCGCGGCCCGCGCGCAGCATGTGGGCGAGGTCGCGCTTCACCGCCTTGCGGCTGGTGAAGGACTTCCCGGCCCCCAGGTAGTGGGGGCCGGGGTCGGTGCTGCCTGCGTCGACGGCGATGACGTCGGGCCGGAGCGAGAGCCCCCGCTCGAAGGAGGCCGCCGGGAAGCCGTAACCCAGGATGGCCGTGGGCGAGAGGACCTTCATCGCGGCGCGCTCGCCCATGGCCCGGGACGCTAGATGGTGCGGCCGCCGTCGACCGGCATGCAGACGCCGGTGATGAAGTCGGACTCGTCGGCCAGGAAGTAGATGGCGGCCTTGGCGATGTCCTCTGCCTCGGCCAGGCGGCCGAGCGGGATGGTGCCCACGAACTTGGCCCGATTCTGCGGGGTGTCGGGCATGCCCATGAAGGACTCGAGCATTCCGGTGGCGCCCATCACCGGACAGAGGGCGTTGACGCGGATCTTGTCGGGCGCCAGCTCCACCGCCATGGAGCGGGTGAGGATGATGGCGGCGGCCTTGGAGCCGTTGTACCAGGAGAGGCCCGGGCGCGGCCGGATGCCGGCGGTGGAGGCGATGTTGAGGAAGACGCCGCCGCCGCGCTTGCGGAACACCGGCACCGCCGCCTGCGCCGCCCAGTAGATGGACTTCACGTTGACGTCGTAGACGCGGTCGAAGCTGGCTTCGTCCACGTCGAGCATGGGCATGTTCTTGTGGGTGTAGCCGGCGTTGTTGACCACGCCGTCGAGGTCGCCGAAGGCCGAGACCGCCTTCTCCACCATGGCCTTCACCTGCTTGCCGTCGGCCACGTCTGCGGTGAAGGGCAGGGCGCCGGGCCCGATCTCCCTGGCCACCTTCTCGGCGGCGGCGCCGTTGAGGTCGGCGACCAGCACCTGGGCCCCCTCCTTGACGAAGAGACGCGACATGGCCGCGCCGAAGCCCGAGCCGCCGCCGGTGACGATGATCTTCTTCTTCGCGAGACGCATGGGTCCTCTCCCTCAGCCGTGGTTGATGACGATGGTCTTGACCACGGAGAACTCGCGCATGGCCTCCAGCCCCTTCTCGCGCCCGTGGCCGCTCTTCTTGATGCCGCCGAACGGCAGCTCGATGCCGCCGCCCGCCCCGTACCCGTTGACGAACACCTGCCCGCAACGCATGGCGTGGGCCACCCGCATCTGCCGCGTGCCATCGGTGGTCCAGATGCCCGCCGCCAGGCCGTAGGGCGTACCGTTGGCGATGCGGATGGCGTCGGCCTCGTCCTCGAAGGGGATGGCCGAGAGCACCGGGCCGAAAACCTCCTCGCAGGCCAGCTCGTGATCGAGGGGCACGTTGCCGAAGAGCACGGGCGCCGCGTAGTAGCCGCCCGCCGGGACGCCGGGGGCGAGCTGCGCCTCGGCCAGCACCGGGATCCGGGCGGCCCTGGCGTCGCGCACGAAGCGGGCCACCCGGTCGCGCTGCACCGCGCTGATGAGCGGGCCGCAGTCGAGGTCCATCTCGTGGCTGCCGACGCGCAGCCTGGCGAAGCGCTCGGCGAGCTGGGCGGTGAACCTCTCGTAGATGGAGCGCTGGATCAGGACGCGGCTGCCGGCGGAGCAGGTCTGCCCGCCGTTCTGGACGATGGCGTTCACCACCACCGGCAGCACGCTCTCGAACTTCGCGTCCTCGAAGACGATCTGCGGCGACTTCCCGCCCAGCTCCAGCACGCAGGCGCGGTGGTGGTCGGCACAGGCCTTCTGGATGAGCGTGCCCACCTGCGGTGAGCCGGTGAAGGCCACGAAGTCGACGCCGGGGTGGCCGGCGAGGGCGGCGCCGGCCTCCTCGCCGAGGCCGGTGACGACGTTGATGGTGCCGGGCGGGAAGCCCACCTCGTGGCAGAGCTGGGCGATGCGCAGCGAGGTGAGGCAGGCCTCTTCGGCCGGCTTCAGCACCGCGGCGTTGCCCACCGCCAGCGACGGGGCCAGGGTGCGGCCGAACATCTGGGCCGGGTAGTTCCAGGGGATGATGTTGCCGGTCACGCCCCGGGCCTCGTGCTTCACCAGCACCGTGTAGCCGGCCAGGAAGGGGATGACCTCGCCGTGCACCTTGTCGGCCGCGGCGCCGTAGAACTCGAAGTAGCGGGCGGCGGCCACCATGTCGGCCCGGGCCTGCTTGAGCGGCTTGCCGGTGTCGCGGGCCTCGAGCTGGGCCAGCTCCTCGGCGTGCTCGGCGATCTTCACCCCCACCTTCATGAGCAGCCGGCCGCGCTCCAGGGCGGTGAGCTTGCCCCAGGGTCCCTCGTAGGCCCGGCGCGCCGCGGCCACCGCGGCGTCGATGTCCTTCGCCCCTCCGCGCGCGATGCGGGCGAACTCCTTGCCGTCGCTGGGGCAGACCACCGGGAGGGTCTCCCCGCTGGCCGGCCTGCGCCAGGCACCATCGACGTAGATCTGGTCGGTCATCGCCTCGTCCTCCGTGTCAGCTGAGGTACACGCGCTGCAAGGTCTCCTCGTCGGCCTGGGCCGGCGGGGTGTGCATCACCACCCGTCCGCGCGAGAGCACGTAGACGTCGGTGGCCATCTTGAGGAGCCGCGGGACGGTCTGCTCGGCGACCACCACCGTCACCGAGAGCTCGTGGTGCATCCGCTCCACCACGTCGAAGACGGTCTGCACCATGGTGGGCGAGAGCCCGAGGCTGGGCTCGTCGAGCAGCAGCAGGCGCGGCTGGCCCATCATCGCCATGCCGATGACCAGCATCTGCAGCTGGCCGCCAGAGAGGTGGCCGGCGGGCCGCTGCCGCATCTCCCGCAGGAAGGGGAAGTAGTCGAACACCATGTCGAGGCGGGTCGCCGCGCCCCGCGGCCGGGCCAGGGAGGCGGCCTTCAGGTTCTCGGCGATGGAGAGGCCGCGGAAGCACTGGCGCCCCTCCTGCACCAGCGCGATGCCGAGGCGGGCGATGGAGGCCGGGTGCATCCCCAGGAGCGACCGGCCGTCGAAGGAGATGCTCCCCGCCGCCACCTCACCCTGCTCGAAGGGCAGCATGCCGGCCACCGCCTTGAGCAGCGTGCTCTTGCCGGCCCCGTTGGGACCGAGCAGCGCCACCAGGCCTCCCGGTGCGACGGTGAAGTCGACGCCGTCGACGGCCTGGATGACGCCGTCGTAGCGGAGGGAGACCTGGCGGGCTTCGAGCATGGACCGGCTCCGCGCTACTGCGCGTTGACCCACTCGCCGGCGGAGACGTACTTGCCGCCCTTCACCTCGGCCATGCGGGCCTGGGTGGGCCCCTGGTGGTTGGCCCAGGTGGAGGGCGGGGCGATGCCGCCGGAGTCGAGGTCCTTCAGGGCCTCCAGCGCGTCGCGGACCGCCCTGCGGAAGGCCTTGATGTCGGCGGGCGGCTTGCCGCCGTTCTTCTGGATGGCGCTGGCGATGCCGGCGGCGATGAACTTGCCGCCGAACCAGCCCTTCATGAAGTACAGGTCCTGCTTCTCGACGGTGTTCCTGGCCTTGAAGGCCTCGATCTCCTTCATCGCCGGGATGGCGTCGCCGTAGTTGGAGTAGAGCTGGATGGCGCGGAAGCCCTCGGCGGCGGCCCCCAGCTGCTCCGGGATGCTGGGGTGGATGTTGTACATGTTGCCGATGAAGAGCTTGGCCGAGAGGCCGACCTTGGCGGCGTCGCGGAGGATGACGAGGGCCTGGGGGGTGGAGGCCTGGATGTAGACCACGTCGGGGCTCTTGGACTTCACCCGGAGGAGCTGGGCGGTGAGGTCCTGGGCGTCGTAGCGGAACTCGATGGTGTCCACGAGCTCGAGCCCCATCTTCTCGATGTCGCCGGACTTGCGGACCACCGCCACCGGGGCGCGGCCGTACTCGACGTCGCCGTGCATGAGCATGACCTTCCTGGCGCCCTGGGCCTTGGCGGCGCGCAGGCCGATGAGCATCTGCTGCTCGTAGGTGGCGCCCTGGATGAAGAGGAACGGATACTTGGCGGGGTCGAGCACCTCGCTGGAGAAGGTCTCGGAGACGAAGGGCACGCCGTCCTGCTGCACCTGCTCGCGGAGCGCCTTGGCCGAGCCGGTGGACCAGCCCTTCACCAGCACCGCGTTCTCCTGGTCCACGCAGCGGCGGTAGATCTTGAGCTCCTCGTCGAGCTTGTAGCGGCCGTCGAGAAGCAGGACCTTCACCTTCTGGCCGGCGATTCCACCCTGGGTCTGGTTGAGGTGCTCGAGGTAGGCCACCGTGCCGTAGCTCATGCCGTTCACGCCGGCGTCGGGGCCGGTGATGGTGCCCCAGACGCAGACGCTGACGTCGGCGAGGGCGGCGAGCGGTGCGGCGAGGGCCAGTGCGGCGAGAATCGCGGACAGGCGGCTAATGGGCTTTCTCACGGGAGCCTCCGGTTGCGGGGTAGCGGGACGTGGCGAGGGCTGCGGGCGTCGGGGAAGCGCGGGAAGCGCGGGAAGCGACCAGGCGGGAGAGGGCGCGCCCCAGGCGGCGGAGCAGGGCCGCCAGGCCGCGGGGCTCGAAGACCAGGAAGAGGATGATGAGCAGGCCGAAGGCCATCTCGCGGCTGGCCGAGAGCAGGTTGGCGGCCTTGAAGGCCTCGCCGGCGCGCTGGATGGCCTCGGGCACCAGCACCACGAAGGTGGCGCCCAGCAGCGAGCCGGCCCAGACGCCCTGGCCGCCGACGATGAGCATGGCCACCTGGTCCACCGAGAGCTGCAGGCTGAAGGCCTCGGGGGTGGCGAGCCGGGTGGTGAAGGCCACCAGCGCCCCGGAGACGCCGGTGACGAAGCCGCTCACCAGGAAGGCCCAGAGCTTCACCCGCACCACGTCGATGCCCATGCCCCTGGCGACCAGCTCGTTCTCCCGGACCACCAGGAAGGAGCGGCCCACGTTGGTGTGCATGAGCCGCTGCAGGCCGGCCCAGGTGATCGCCAGGAGCGCCAGCGAGAGGGCGGCGTAGGCCTGGTCGCTGGCCACGGTGCGGCCCAGCAGCACCAGCGGGGAGACGTTCATCCCCGAGATGCCCCTGGTGAGCGGCTCGACGATCTTGAAGAGGTACTCGAGCACGAACTGTGCGGCCAGGGTGGCGATGGCGTAGTAGAGGCCGCGGAGCCGCAGCGCCGGCAGGCCGATGACCACGCTGGCCACGCCGCCCGCCACGCCGCCCGCCAGCACCGCGCCCGCGCCCCAGCCGGCGTTGCCGAGGTTGCCGGCGGTGTAGGCGCCGATGCCCACCAGCGCCCCCTGGGCGAAGCTGATCTGGCCGGCGAAGCCGGTGAGCAGGTTGAGCCCGAGCGCGGCGATGGCCGAGATGGCCACGGCGTGCACCAGGTAGGCGCCGTAGCGGCCCAGCGCGAAGCAGCCGGCCACCGCCAGCACCACGGCGGCGGCGGCGGCGATCTGCCGGCGGCGCGACATGGGCTAGACCCGCTCCGTGCCGCGCTGGCCGAAGATCCCCTGCGGCCGCACCAGCAGCATGGCGCCGACGAGCATGTAGGGGACCACCTGCTGCAGCGCCCCCACCGAGTAGACCGAGGTGTGGGCCCGCAGGAAGGACTCGAGGGCCGGGGTGAGCAGGCCGTCGGTGAAGGCCTCGAGCATGCCCAGGAGCAGGCCGGCCACCAGCGATCCCATGAGGCTGGTGAGGCCGCCGAGGACGATGACCGGGAAGGCCACCAGGCCGATGGAGGAGAGGGTGAGGGAGAGGCTGTTGAGGGTGGCGAGCAGCACGCCGCCCAGGCCGGCCAGGGCCGAGGAGACCGCCCAGGCCACGCTCACCTGGTTGGAGACGTGGATGCCCACCGCCAGGGCGGCGCGGGAGTTGTCGGCGGCCGCCCGCTGCATGAGCCCCATGGGCGTGTAGCGGTAGAAGGCCAGGAAGGCGAGCGAGAGCACCAGCGACAGCACCGCCGCCGCCACGTAGTTGTAGGTGATGAAGATGCCGGCGATGTCGACGGCGCCCTGCGGGAAGATCTGCGGGAAGGCGATCTGGTCGGGGCCGAAGATGGCCAGGCACACCGCCCGGAAGAGGATGAGGAGGCCCAGGGTGACCATCATCACCGCCACCACCGGGGCCTTGAGCATGCGGCGCAGCACCAGGAGCTCGGTGAGGGCGCCCACCGCCGCCAGGATCAGCACCGCGCCGGCGGCGGCCAGCTGCGGCGAGAGGCCGAGGCGGGTGAGGGCGTAGGCCGCGTAGGCGCCGAGCATGACGTAGCCGCCCTGCCCGAAGTTCACGACGCCGGAGCACTTGTAGATGAGGACGATGCCGATGGCGATGAGCGCGTAGACGCTCCCGGTGGCGATGCCGGCGGTGGCGATCTGGAGCAGGAGCATCTAGGGCTCCCCCAGGTAGACGCGCCGGACCTCGGGGTCGGCCTGCACCTCGGCACCGGTCCCCTCGAAGATCTTGGCCCCGGCCGCCATCACCGCGATGCGGTCGCAGGTGCTCATGACCACGTCCATCTTGTGCTCCACCATGAGAACGGCGCAGCGGGTGCGGTCGCGCACCTCGCGGATCACCCCCGCCATCTGCCGCCCCTCCTGTGCGGTGAGCCCGGCCACCGGCTCGTCGAGGAGCAGGAGCCGGGGGCGGCTGGCGAGCGCGCGGGCCAGGTCCACGGCCTTGCGCAGCCCGTAGGAGAGGGTCTGGATGGGCTGGGCGGCGATGGGAGAGAGCCGGAGAGGCCCGAGCACGGCCTCGTGCAGCTCGGCCTCCAGCTCCGCCTCGCCGCGGACGAAGGCGCGGGCGGCGTCGCGCGGGCTGGCGCCACCGCGAGCCCCGGCGCCGAGCTTCACGATGTCGAGCACCGTGAGGTCGTGGAGCGAAGCCACGTTCTGGAAGGTGCGGGCCACGCCCTGGCGGATGACGGCGTGGGGGGCGAGGCCGCGGAGCTCCCGCCCCTGCCAGGCGACGGTGCCGGAGCTCGGCTGGTAGGTGCCGGCGATGCAGTTGATGAAGGTGGTCTTGCCGGCGCCGTTCGGTCCGATGAGCCCGACGATCTCGCCCTCGGAGATGTCGAGGCCCATCCCCTTCACGGCGACGACCCCGCCGAAGCTGATGGATACGTCCCGGACCGCGAGAGCCACCGCGCCCCCTTCGCTGAGTGAGCAGGAACAAGGTGCCGCCGAGCGAGTTGTGCGGACAACATGACATCTTGACGTCCGGATGTCAAACTCTGCTAGAATGGCGGGGCTGAGAGGCCCCAACCCTTTGATCAGTCGAAGTTTCCCCGGAGCCAGCCATGTCCCCTGCCGAAGCCGCCGCCCTCACCTGCAGCAACTGTGGGGTGGTCAACACCAAGCTCGGGAAGACCAACTGCAGCGCCGGCGACGCCGCCGGCCCCCCGCGGCCGGGGTCCTGCCCGACAAGCACCCAGGGTGAGGTCATCGGATCGGCGCTCGAAGAGCTTCGCGGCGATTCGGAGGACGCGCGGCTGGCGCGGGTGGCGGCGCGGGTCGAGGGGCTGGCCTACCGGCAGACCGAGGAGGGGCCGCAGGCGCGCTGGACGCGGGTCGAGGACACCATCGCCTTCGCCAGGCTCATGGGCTACCGGAAGATCGGGATCGCCACCTGCCTGGGCCTGCTCGAGGAGACCGCCCGTCTGGTGGCGGTGCTGGAGGCCCAGGGCTTCGAGACCCACAGCGTCTGCTGCAAGGCCGGGAGCACCGACAAGACCGAGGTGGGCGTGGAGGACGGCGCCAAGATCCGGCCCGGCGGCTTCGAGGCGGCCTGCAACCCCATCGCCCAGGCCGGCATCTGCAACGCCCTCGGCACCGACCTCAACATCATCATGGGGCTGTGCGTCGGGCACGACACCCTCTTCAACAAGCACTCCGACGCGCCGGTGACCACCCTGGTGGTGAAGGACCGGGTCACCGGCCACAATCCGGCTGCACCCCTCTACGGAGGCCACTACTATCGTCGGCTGAAGAAGCCGATGCGCGTCGAGGCCGAGGAGGCGTGAGCGTGGAGCGGCTCGGCGGCGGAGCGTCGGGGCATGCTGGGCGTGAAGGAGCGGGACCGGTGAGAGTCTTCGAGGCCAAGCGGCCGCTGTACCAGACGGTGGCGGAGCAGCTCACCGCCGCCATCCAGGCCGGCACCTACCCGGTGGGCAGCATGCTGCCGCCCGAGGCGGAGCTGTGCCAGCAGTTCAACGTCAGCCGGCAGACGGTGCGCGAGGCCACCCGGCTCCTGCTCCAGCTCGGGCTGGTGTCGCGCCACCAGGGCGTGGGCACGCGCGTCGAGCGGCAGAGCGTGGCCGAGCACTACGAGCAGCGGCTCGGCAGCCTCCCCGACATCTGGCAGTACGTGAAGGAGACGAAGCGCACGCTCCTCAAGCTCACCGACGTGGCCGCGGCCGACGCCGAGGTGGCGCTGCCCGGCGACCCCAAGGTGCGCTGGCGGCTCATGGAGGGGCTCCGGTTCCTCGAGGACCAGGCCCGCCCCATCGCCTGGACCCAGATCTACGTGCGGCCGGCTTACGCAGCGGTGACCGAGGCCAAGGAGCGGGACGCCGTCCCCATCTACTCGCTCATCGAGTCGCGCTTCGGCATCAAGACGCGCAGCGTGCGCCAGGAGATCAGCGCGGTGGCCATCGCCGCGCGGGTGGCCACACACCTACGCGTCCCGGCGGGCAGCCCCGGCCTCTCGGTGCTGCGCCAGTACCGCTCGACGCAGGACGAGGTGTTCGAGGTCTCGCTCTCGCTTCACCCGGCCGACCGGTACCAGTACACGATGCAACTCGACCTGGCGTACGCCGGGACCCAGGCGCCCGAGCCGGCGCCGGACGCGCGGAAGGGATGAGCAGGAGCCCTACCCCGGCAGCAGCCTCCCCACCCGCTCCACCGTCTCCAGCGCCTGCAGCCGCCCGATGGCCGCCCGCAGCTCGGCCTCGGTGGCCGCGCCGCGGAAGGTCCCCACCCGCACCGCCTTCTCCTCCAGCTCCGGGGTGCCGAGCGTGTTGCCCGGGTCGCCCTTGGGCACGTCCACCCGCGCCGAGAGCGTCCGGCCGCCGGTGGTGCGCACCTCCACCTTCCCGATCCAGCGCTCCGGGTAGGCGCCGTTCACCTCGTCGTCGAGCTCCATCCGGACCCGCTCGCGGAAGGCGGCCACGGCCCGGTCGGCCAGGGCGGTCTCGAAGTCGGCCAGGCTGGCGCTGCCCCGCACCGCCACCAGCCCCAGCACCGTGCCCATCGAGAACTTGGCCTGGTGGACGGTGGTGGGGTTCACCACCGGTCCCAGCACGTCGATGGCCCCCTGGTGCACCCGGGCCACCACCTGGGCGACGTCGCCGGCGCCGAGCCGCTCGCGGGCCATCAGCGCCTGCAGCGCGTCGGCGGCCGGGTGGGTGTGGCGGCAGGAGGCGTGCCACTTGTAGGAGGTCTCGGCCGTCGCCCAGCGCAGGCCCAGCCTGTCGGTGAGCCGCGCCGGGTCGGCGTCGGTGGACATGCCGGCCCCCATGCCCTGCGGCCCCTCCAGGATGCGGCGGGCGCCGGTGACGCCCTCCTGCGCCAGGAACGCGGCCAGCAGCCCGTCGCCGGCCGCCTTGGCGGTGTGGACCTGCTTCGAGTCGGCGGCGTCGCGGAGGAACTCCCACAGGCCGGCGGCCTGGGTGCCGGCCGAGCCCAGCGCCATCAGCATCTTCTCGGCGTCGAGGCCGAGGAGCTTGCCCACCGCGGCGGCCGCCGCCAGCGTGCCGGCGGTGCCGGTGGTGTGGAAGACCCGGTAGTGGGAGCGCCCCAGGAACTCGCCGATGCGGATGCCGGCCTCGTAGCCGGCCACCGAGGCGAGGAGCAGCTGCTTTCCGGAGGAGCCCTGCGCCTGCGCCACCGCCAGCACCGCCGGGAAGATCACCGTGGCCGGGTGGAAGACCGAGCCGTTGTGGACGTCGTCCTGCTCCGCCACATGGGAGGAGGCGGCGTTCACCAGCGCCGCGAACCAGGGGCTGGTGCCCTCGCGGCTCACCAGCACCTCGCTGGGCCCGCGGGGCGGCCCCATCTGACGGGAGAAGGCCTCCAGCGCCTTCACCGGCCGCGCGCCCCGGCCGGCCAGCGCCGAGCCCAGCCAGTCCACCATCAGCCGCTTGGTCTCGGCGACCACCGCCGGCGGCAGGTCCTGGTAGCGGAGGGAGGCGAGGAACTCGGCCAGCGTGCGCGTCGGTGTGGGGTCGGCCATGGGTCCTCCTAGATCGCGCCCTGCGCCCGCAGCGCCGCCACCTCGGCCGGCCCGTAGCCCAGCCAGCGGAGCACCTCGTCGGTGTGCTGGCCCAGCGCCGGCACGTCGCCCATGGCCGGCTCGACGCCGCCGAGGTTGGCGGGCGGGAGGAGCGCCTCCATCGGGCCGGCGCTCGTGCCCACGCTGCGCCAGCGGCCCCGGGCTCGAAGCTGCGGGTGGCGGGCCACGTCGCCGACTCCGTTGATGCGGCCGTTGGCGATGCCGTGCCGGTCGAGGAGGGCCACCACCTCGTCGGCGGTCAGGGTGGAGAAGGCCTGCTCGATGATGGGCGTGAGCTCGGCGCGGTTCGCCACCCGCTCGGTGTTGCCGGCGAAGCGCGGGTCCGTGGCGAGCTCGGGCCGCTTCAGCACCTCGCGGCAGAAGGTGGGCCACTCGCTCCAGTTCTGCAGGCCGAAGAGCACCTCGCGCCCGTCGCCGCAGCGGTGCGGGCCGTAGGGGGCGATGGTGGGGTGGGTGGCGCCGGTGCGGCGCGGGGACGTTCCGCCGTGGTGGCCGTAGTAGACCGGCTGGCTGGTCCACTCGGCCAGCGCCTCCAGCATCGAGATCTCCACCCGCGTGCCGCGGCCGGTCCGCTCCCTGGTGAGGAGCGCGGTGAGGATGCCCGAGTAGGCGTACATGCCCGAGGCGATGTCGGCGATGGAGACGCCGCAGCGCGATGGCTCCCCGGCGGTGCCGGTGACGCCCACCAGGCCGGCCTCGCCCTGGATGAGGAGGTCGTAGGCCTTCTTGTGCTCGTAGGGGCCGCCGTCGCCGTAGCCGGAGATGTCGGCGACGATGACCCCTGGGTTCCGGGCCGCGAGCGCCTCCCAGCCGAGCCCGAGCCGGGCGGCCGCGCCCGGCGCCAGGTTCTGCACCACCACGTCGGCGCGGGCCACCAGCCGATCCAGCGCCGCGCGCCCGCCGGCCTGCTTCACGTCGAGGGTGACGCTCTCCTTCCCGCGGTTGAGCCACACGAAGTAGGAAGCCAGGCCGTTGACGCTCCTGTCGTAGCCCCGGGCCAGGTCGCCGGTGCCGGGCCGCTCCACCTTGATGACCCGCGCCCCGTAGTCGGCGAGCTGGCGCGTGCAGAAGGGGCCCGCGACCGCGTGCTCCAGGGTGACGACCGTGAGATCGGCGAGCGGTCGCATGCTCGGCGTCAGAAGGAGCGCGGGAGCCCGAGCACGTGCTCCCCCACGTAGGAGAGGATGAGGTTGGTGGAGATGGGCGCCACGGTGTAGAGCCGGGTCTCGCGGAACTTCCGCTCCACGTCGTACTCGGCCGCGAAGCCGAAGCCGCCGTGGGTCTGCAGGCAGACGTCGGCCGCCTCCCAGCTCGCCTTGGCGGCCAGGTACTTGGCCATGTTGGCCTCGGCCCCGCAGGGCTGGTGCCCGTCGAAGAGCTCGCAGGCGCGCCAGCGCATCAGGTCGGCGGCCTCGATCTCGATGTGGCACTGGGCGATGGGGAACTGCACGCCCTGGTTCTGGCCGATGGGCCTGTCGAAGACCACGCGCTCGTTGGCGTAGGCGCTGGCCTTCTCCACGAACCAGCGGCCGTCGCCGATGCACTCGGCGGCGATGAGGGTGCGCTCGGCGTTGAGGCCGTCGAGGATGTACTTGAAGCCCCTCCCCTCCTCGCCGATGAGGTTCTCGGCCGGGATCTCCAGGTCCTCGAAGAAGGCCTCGTTGGTCTCGTGGTTGACCATGTTGCGGATGGGCCGGAGCGTGAGGCCATGGCCCACCGCGGCCCGCACGTCCACGAGGAACACCGACATGCCGTCGGTCTTCTTCTTCACGTCGGCGAGCGGCGTGGTCCGCGCCAGCAGGATCATGAGGTCGGAGTGCTGGACGCGGGAGAGCCACACCTTCTGGCCGTTCACCACGTACCGGTCGCCCCGCCTCACCGCGGTCGTCTTGAGCCGCGTGGTGTCGGTGCCGGTGGTGGGCTCGGTGACGCCCATCGACTGCAGCCTGAGCTCGCCCGAGGCGATGGCCGGGAGGTACCTCCTCTTCTGCACCTCCGAGCCGTGCCGCAGCACGGTGCCCATGTTGTACATCTGGCCGTGGCAGGCGCCGGAGTTGCCGCCCGAGCGGTTGATCTCCTCCATGATCACGGAGGCCTCGGCCAGCCCCAGACCGGCCCCGCCGTACTCGGCCGGGATCAGCGCCGCCAGCCAGCCGGCGTGGGTCAGGGCCTTCAAGAACTCGTCCGGGTAGCCTTGCTTCTCGTCCACCGCCCGCCAGTAGGGTGCCGGGAAATCGCGGCAAAGCGCCCTGACTCCCTCGCGGATCTCGGGATACCGTTCGCTCGACACGGACCTCTCTCCTCGGTCTCCTCGGGTTGACAACCGCCTAGCGTACGGACATCATGACATCCTGACATCAGGACGTCAACCCAGACCTCACACGGCGGAGCCCTCGATGACCGAGCCGCTCGACTTCTCGAAGTGGGTGGGACGGAGCCAGCAGCGGGTGGACTGGGTGAACCCCAACCACCTGGCCGCCTGGAACGCCACCCTCGATCGCGACGACCCCTTCCCGCGCGAGGGCGACCCGGCGCCCGAGACCTTCCACTGGTGCCTCTTCCCGCCGCTGGCCCGGCAGTCTGAGCTGGGGCCCGACGGCCACGCCAGACGCGGCGGCTTCCTCCCGCCGGTGCCCCTGCCGCGGCGCATGTGGGCCGGCAGCCGCCTCCGGTTCCCGGGGCGCATCCACGTGGGCGAGAAGGTGGAGCTGGTCTCGCTGATCGAGAAGGTGGAGGCGAAGAGCGGCCGGGCCGGGTCGCTCGTCTTCGTCACCGTGCGTCACACCGTGTCGGGCGCCGGGGGACCGGCCATCGTCGAGGAGCAGGACATCGTCTACCGCGAGGCCCCCCGGGCCGGCGCCGCCGCGCCGCCCCTCGAGCCCGCGCCGCGCAGCGCCTGGAGCCGGAAGATCGTCCCCGACGAGGTGCTGCTCTTCCGCTACTCGGCCCTGACCTTCAACGGCCACCGCATCCACTACGACAGGCGCTACGTCACCGGCGAGGAGGGGTACGCCGGCCTGGTCGTCCACGGCCCGCTGCTGGCCACGCTGCTCGTCGACCTGGTCCGCCGCCAGCGGCCGGGCGCGGCGGTGGAGCGCTTCCGCTTCCGCGGGCTGCGCCCCACCGTGGACACGACCCCGTTCACCGTCGAGGGCGAGCCCGGCGCCGACCCGGGGCAGATCAGGCTCTGGACCACCGAGAACCTGGGCCAGGTGGGGCTGGAGGCCGAGGCATGGATCCGCTGACCGGGCCGGCCCGGTCCTGGCTCTTCGTGCCGGCGACCCGGCGAGAGCGCTTCGAGAAGGCGGCGCGCAGCGGCGCCGATCGCGTGATCCTCGACCTCGAGGACGCGGTGGCGCCGGCCGAGAAGGTGGCGGCGCGGGAGGCCCTGCGCGGCGCGGCGCTGCCGGCCGGCCCGCCGGTGTACCTGCGGGTGAACGGGTTCGGCACCGAGTGGTTCGAGGGCGATCTGGCGGTGGCCGCGGCGCTGCCCCTCGCCGGCCTGCTGCTCCCCAAGACCGACTCGGCCGAGGCGGTGGCCCGGGCCGCGGCGGCGCTGCCTGCCGGCCAGCGGGTGGTGCCCATCGTCGAGACCGCCGCCGGCCTCTGGAACGCCGAGCCGGTGGCGCGCCACCCGCGGGTGGAGCGGCTCGCCTTCGGCGCCCTCGACTTCCAGCTCGACACCGGGATGCACGACGAGGGCGAGACCTTCGCCTGGGTGCGGGCCCGCATCGCCGTTGCCTCGCGGGTGGCGGGGGTGGCCCCGCCGGTGGACTCGGTGCCCCTCTCCATCGACGACGAGCCCGGCATCCTCGCCGACGCCGTCCGCGGTCGCCGCTTCGGCTTCGCCGGCAAGCTCTGCATCCACCCGCGCCAGCTCGCGCCCATCCACCAGGGCTTCCACCCCGCCGACGCCGAGGTGGCCTGGGCCGAGGGGCTGCTCTCCGAGTGGGCCGCCCGGCCGGTGGCGGAGCGGGCCGTCTTCTCCTACCGCGGCACGCTGGTGGACCGCCCGGTGCTGGAGCGCGCCCGCAGCATCCTGGCCCAGGCAGGGAAGGCGCCGCCCGGGCCATGATCCTCGCCGGGGTCCTCACCGCCCTGGCCGTCGCCGCCTGGGCCTCGGGCCGCGTGCCCGAGCACCTGGTGGCGCTCTACTTCTTCGCCGCCGCCATCCTGCTCCAGGTGGCGCCGCCGGCGGTGGTGCTCTCGGGGTTCACCTCGGGTGCACTGTGGCTCATCTTCGGTGGCCAGCTCATGGGCGCGGCCATCAAGCACACCGGCCTGGCCGAGCGGCTCGCCGGGGGCGCGCTGCGCACCCTGGGGGGCGAGAGCTACGGCAGGGTGGTGGCCGGCATGGTGGCGCTGGGCACCGGCCTCTCCTTCGTCATGCCCTCGGCCATGGGCCGGGTGGTGCTGCTCGTGCCCATCGCCGCCGCGGTGGCGGAGCGCTGCGGCCTCGGCGCCCGCGACCGCGGCCGCACCGGCATCCTGCTGGCCGCCGCCTTCGGCACCACGGTGCCGGCCTTCTCCATCCTGCCGTCCAACGTGCCCAACGCCGTGCTCCTCGGCGGGGCCGAGGCGCTGGGCGTCACCATCGGCTACCTCGAGTACCTGGCGCTCCACTTCCCGGTACTCGGGCTCCTCCGCGCGCTGCTGCTCGCGGCCCTCCTCCCGCGCCTCTTCCCGGCCGCCATCGCCGGCGGCAACGGCGCCGGGAAGGCCGCCGCGCCCTGGTCGCGGCGCGAGGTGGCGGTGTCGGCCCTGGTGGGCCTGGCCCTCCTCCTCTGGGCCACCGACGCGCTCCACGGCATCCCCGCCGCCTGGGTGAGCCTGGCGGTGGGGCTCCTGGTGCTGGTGCCGCAGGCGGGACTGGTGCCGCCGCGCGCCTTCCAGGAGCAGGTGAGCTACGCCTCGCTCTTCTTCGTGGCCGGCGTCATCGGCGTGGGCGCGGTGCTGGGCCACTCCGGCGCCGCGGTGGCGCTGGGCCGGGCGCTGGGCGGCGCCCTCCCCTTCGCGCCCGGGAGCCCGGCCCTCAACTTCGCCTCGCTGGCGGCGCTGGGCGCGGCGCTCGCCCTCTTCACCACCGCGCCCGGCCTGCCGGCGGTGATGACCGCCATGGCCGGCTGGCTCAGCGGCGTCACCGGCCTGCCGGCCAAGACCGTGCTCATGGCCGAGACGCTCGGCTACGGCAACAACCTCCTGCCCTACCAGTCGCCGCCGCTGGTGGTGGCCGCGCAGCTCGGCGGACTGCCCGTCGGCGCCACCTCGCGCGTGTCGGTGCTGCTGTTCGGCCTCACCGCGGCGGTGGTGCTGCCGCTCGACTACCTGTGGTGGAGGATGCTGGGATGGCTGTGACAGCCGAGGCGACGCGGGGTTCCGTGGACCTGGATGCATCGCTGCGTGACGAGATCGCCCGCCACGTGCGCGAGGGCGAGGCCAACCGCTTCCGCTCCCGCGACCAGCCCTTCTTCGACGCCCCGCTGGTGGGCGTGGCCGCCGCCGGCGACGAGCTCTTCCGGCGCTACAAGACGATCATCGGCGACTTCCACCGCACGCCGGAGGAGATCGTCCCCGGCGCCGCGGCGGTGGTCGTCTGGGTGCTGCCCATCCGGCGAGACACCCGCATCGACAACCGGCGCGAGAAGCTGCTGCCGGCCCGCTCCTGGGCCGAGACCCGCAGCTTCGGCGAGGAGTTCAACGTGGCCTTGCGGCGCCGCGTGGAGGAGTGGCTGCGGGCGCGCGGCTTCGGCGCGGTGGCGCCGCACGTCGCCTCCGACTGGCGGCGGCTCGAGGCGACGCCGGTGGGCATCGCTTCCACCTGGTCGGAGCGCCACGCGGCCTACGCCGCCGGCCTGGGCACCTTCGGCCTCTCCGACGGGCTCATCACGCCGCTGGGAATCGCCCACCGCCTCGGCAGCGTGGTGACCACGGCACCGCTGCGCCCCACCTCCAGCGCCACCGACAGGGCCGGGCCGCGCGGCCACTGCGGCTTCTACGATGGCGAGGCCTGTACCGCCTGCATCGCCCGCTGCCCGGTGGGCGCCATCACCACCGCCGGCCACGACAAGGTGAAGTGCGCCGAGTACGTGGACGGGACGCTCAAGGCGTCGCTGGCCGGGCCGTGGGGCACGCCAGTGCCGGGCTGCGGCCTGTGCCAGACCAAGGTGCCCTGCGAGGAGCGCATCCCGCCGCGGCGGAAGCCGTCGACCCGGGACCAGTAGTGAATCCGGTGGACCCGGACCAGGGGACCCGGAATCCATGAAGTGACTGGCCTCCGTGGTTGACCGAGAGTCATCCTCCACCTCGGGCGCCCCGCTCCGCCCGCGTCCGGCACCGAAGCCCCCGAAGGCCCGCACGCGCGTACCGAAGCCCGCACCGAAGCCGGCACCGAAGCCGCGGAAGCCGCGTGTCCGGCACCCCGGAGGCCCGGAGGCGCCGAACGGCAACACCTCGTCATCACTGCGCTAAGCGCATTTGTCCCACTTAGGTTCTGCCCCAACGAGCACATGGACTGAACTAGTTGTACGGATATCATGACGACCTGCCTGCTTCAGGCTACCGCAGTCAGCAGGGCCTCGACGCCCTGGCGATGATTTCGTCGAGGGCTTCGCACCCCCATCGCTTCGCCCAGGAGGTCGCCACATGCTTCGCTCCGTTCGCGTTCTCGGAACGCTGCTGGTCGCCGCGCTGCTGCTCACCGCCGGGAGCGCCGCCGCCGCTGCGCCGGCCGGCTCCAAGCTGTACGTGTTCACCTCCGGCTCGCTGACCGCCAACAAGGGCGCGTTCCAGCAGGGCGCCACCCAGGACAACTTCACCGTCCCCGTCGGCTTCTACCTCCTCAAGCACCCGAGGGGCACGGTGCTCTTCGACACCGGCAACAACGACAGGACCATCTCCGACGCCGCCGGCTACTGGGGCCCGCTGGCCAAGGCCTTCGGCCTGAAGATGACCGCCGACGACGCCATCGACACCCAGCTCGCCAAGGTGGGCGTGAAGCCCTCCGACGTGAGGTTCGTGATCCTGGGCCACATGCACCTGGATCACGCCGGCAACATGCAGAAGTTCCCCAACGCAACCTTCATCGTCCAGACCGACGAGCTGCACGCCGCCGGCTGGCCCGAGCCCGGCTACAAGATCTTCTACATCCCCGGCGACTTCTCGGAGGCGCGCAACTACAACATCCGCCGCCTCGCCGGGAACCTGGACGTCTTCGGCGACGGCAGCCTCGAGGTGATCCGCTCCCCGGGCCACACCCCGGGCAGCCAGTTCGCCATCGTGCGGCTGGCCAAGACCGGCACCGTGGTGCTCACCAGCGATGCCTGCTACCTGAAGGAGAACCTGGACAAGAACATCATCCCCGGTACCGGCGCCTCCTGGAGCCCGGCCGGCCTCTACGAGGGCTACGACAAGCTGCGCTTCCTCCGCGACGCCGAGGGGGCCTCGATCTTCTTCGCGCACGATCCCGAGGTCTTCAAGGCCACCAAGAAGGCGCCCGAGTACTACGAGTAGCGGCGGCGCGGCAGGAGGGGGCGGCGTGGTCGAGCTCAGGAACGTCACCAAGCGTTACGGCGCGCACCTGGCCGTGCGCGACGTGACGCTCTCGGTGGCCGAGGGCGAGGTGCTCGGGCTCCTCGGCCCCAACGGATCGGGCAAGACCACGCTGCTGCGCATGCTCACCGGGGCCCACACCCCCACCAGCGGCCAGCTCACCGTGGCCGGCTTCGACAGCGTGCGCCAGCCGCTCGAGGCCCGGCGGCGGGTGGGCTACGTCCCCGAGTCCCACCCGCTCTACGACCACATGCGGGTGCGGGAGATGCTCTCCTTCATGGCCGCGCTCCGCGGCGTCGAGCGCGGCGCCATCCGCGGGGCGGTGGGCGAGGTGGCCGAGTCGCTCTCGGTGGACGACGTGCTGGAGACGCCCGTCCGCCACCTCTCCCGCGGCTACCGGCAGCGGGTGGCCATCGCCCAGGCGCTGGTGCACCGGCCCAGCGTGCTGGTGCTCGACGAGCCCACCAACGGCCTGGACCCGCGCCAGATCATCGAGACCCGCAACCTCATCCGCGGGCTGGCCGGGCGCTGCACCGTGATCATGAGCTCCCACATCCTCTCGGAGATCGCCCGCACCGTGGACCGGGTGGCCATCCTGCTCCGCGGCGGGCTCCTGACGGTGCGCTCCATGGCCGAGACGCCCGACCTCGAGGCGCTGTTCCTCTCGCTGGCATGAGCGCCCTCGGCGTCCTGCTGAAGAAGGAGCTGCACGCCACCTTCACCTCGCCGGTGGCCTGGGCGGTGGGCGGCGTCTTCTTGCTGGTGGCCGGCTACACCTTCAGCCTCTCCCTCTTCATGACCAAGGTGGCCAACCTCACCTACGTCTTCCACCAGCTCTACATCCTGCTGGTGCTGCTGGTGCCGGTCATCACCATGCGCTCCTTCGCGGAGGAGCGGAAGGCGGGCACGCTGGAGCTGCTCCTCACCGCGCCGGTGCGGGAGATCTCGGTGGTGCTGGCCAAGTACCTCTCCAGCCTGGCGCTGGTGCTGGTGCTGCTGGTGGCCAGCACCTCCTACGCGGCGGTGCTGGCCCTCCACGGCGATCCCGACCTCGGGCCCATCGCCGGCGGCTACCTGGCGCTGCTCCTGCTGGCCAGCCTGCTGGTGGGCGTGGGCACCCTCTGGTCCAGCATCACCGAGAACCAGGTGGTGGCGGCCTCGGCCTCGCTCGGCACCTTCCTCATGCTCTGGTTCGCCGACTCGGTGGCCTACATCCTGCCGGAGCCCATCGACCTGTTCTTCGTCAACCTCTCGCTGCTGGGCCACTTCGCCCCCTTCGTCAGCGGCTCGGTCTTCCTCTCCGACGCCGGCTACTACCTGACCGGCACGCTGCTGGCCCTCTTCCTCACCACCCGGGCACTGGCCGACCGGTGAGGAGCCGCGCGCCATGAACGGCCTGGTGTTCGCCGTTGTGCTGGCGGCCTCCTTGCTGCTCTTCGCGGCCGGCGTGCGCCTGCCCGTGGGGCGGCCGGGCTGGCCGCGCTGGGCCGGGCGGCTCCTGCTCCCGGCGGTGGCCCTCCTGGCGGCGGTGGCCGCCAACCTGGCCCTCTTCCGCCACGACCTGCACTTCGACCTCACCGCCTCCCGGGCCTTCACCGCCTCGCCGGAGCTGCAGCGGCTGGCCAGGGGGCTGCAGCGCGACGTGGACCTCACCTACTTCTTCCAGAAGCAGGATCCGGGGGCCAAGGCGCTGCGCACGGTGCTCGAGGTCGTGGCTCGCCAGAGCCCCCGCCTCCACGTCCGCTCGGTGGACCCGGACCAGCACCCCGGCGTCGCCAGCCGCTACGGCGTGCGCGGCTACAACGTGGCGGTCATCGAGTCGGAGGGGCGGCGGTTGCAGGTCGCCACCACCAGCGAGGTGGAGATCGCCCTGGCCATCATCCGCGTGTCCCGCAGCGTGGTGCGCACCGTCTGCTTCACCACAGGTCACGCCGAGTACGACATCGACAACTTCGAGTACCACACCCACTTCGAGGGATCGCAGTCCCACAGCCACGACTCCCACGGCGCCCGGGTGGTGCTGATGCAGCAGCACGGCTTCGGCCGGGTTCGCCGCGCGCTCGAGAGCCTGGGCTTCGCCTCCTCCCGGTTCGCGCTCTCGGCCGAGGGGGGCGTGCCCTCCCGCTGCAGCGTGGTGGTGATGCCGGGCCCGCGCACCCGCCACACACCCCAGGAGATCGAGGCCCTGGTCCGCTACCTGGCCTCGGGCGGCGCGGCGCTCCTGCTCTTCGATCTCGACGCGCCCGTCGAGGCGGAGCTGGCGGCGGCGCTGGGCCAGGTGGGCCTCTCGCCGGGCGACGGCGTGCTCCTCGATCCCCGCGAGCACTACTTCACCGACGAGCAGATGGTGACGGTCACCGACTACGGCCCGCATGCCATCACCCGCGGCCTGGCCCTCTCCTTCTTCCCCGGCGCGCGCCCGGTGGTGGTGGGCCGGCCGCCGGCCGGCGTCACCGTGACGCCGCTCCTCGCCACCAGCCCCGAGAGCCACCTGCGCCCCCTCGCCGCCAGCCCGCGCGACACCCGGGTGGTGGGGGAGCGCGGCTCGCGCACCTTCGGCGCCGCCGCCGAGGGGACCTGGCCGGGCGCCGCCGCCGGGGCCGCGCCCTTCCGGCTGGTGCTCATCGGCGACGCCGACTTCGCCTCCAACTCCTTCTTCCCCTACCTGGCCAACTCCGACCTGGCGCTGGCCGCCGTCGCCTGGCTGGCGCGGGAGGAGCTGGCGCCCACCATGAAGCCGCCGGTGGAGGTGCTGCCGCGGGTGGTGCTCACCAGCCGGCAGGTGACCGGCATCTTCGTGACGCTGGTGATCGTGCTGCCGGGCCTGGCGGCGCTGGCGGGAGGGATCCTCTGGTGGCGGCGCCGTCGCTGAGGACCGTGGCCTGGGCCCTGGCCGCGCTGGCGGCCGCGGGCGCCCTGGCGGCGCTGGCCCTCCACGGCGAGCGGCCCGAGGCCGGCCTGGCCCGCTTCCAGGCGGCCGGGGTGATGGTGGACCGCGACACCTCCCGGGCCTCGGCCATCGAGGTGCTGCGCGACGGCCGGCGCTGGCGCTACCAGCGCGGCCCCTCGGGCTGGGCGGCGGCGCCCGGCAGCCCCGCCGGCCCGCGCCAGCCCGGCCCCACGGCGGAGCTGGGGCTGCGCCTGCTGCACGGCTCGATCCCGCAGCGGGTCATGGCGGCCGAGGAGGTCCGGGCCATGAGCCTCGCCGAGGTGGGGCTCCTGCCGCCGGCGCTGGTGGTGCGGGTGGAGTTCCCGGGAGAGCCCTCCTTCGCGCTCGAGCTCGGCAGCCGCAACCCCCAGGGCCAGGCCCGCTACGCGCGCCGGGCCGGGAGCGCCGAGGTGCTGCTGCTCAACGCCTTCGTCGCCGATCCGTTCCAGGCGCTCACGGAGGAGAGGTGAGCAGGCGGGCGCTGCTCTCGGCGGCCCTGGTCCTCCTCCTCCCGGCGGCGGCCCGGGCCCACGCCACCAGCACCGGCCTGGCCCGGGTGACGGTGGAGGGCGAGCGCCTGCGCTACCGGCTCACGCTGGTGCTCGACGAGCTCCCGGAGGAGCCGCGCCGGCTCCTGGCCGCCGCCGCAGGCGGCGACGCCGCGGCCGCCGAGCGGGTGGCCGAGGAGGCGCGGCTGCGGGCGGTGGCCCTCGTCGGCGCCGTGCCCTGCCGCCCGGGCCGGGTGACGGTGCAGGGCACCGGCGTGGGGAGCGGACGGCTCGACGTCGAGGTGGCGCTGCGCTGCCCGTCGACGCCCGACCGGCTGGTGCTGCGCGACGGCTGGCCCGGCCTGCTCGGCGAGCACCACCGCACGCTGCTGCGGCTCGACGGGCCCGGCGGCCCGCGCGAGGCGGCCCTCTCGCAGGAGGCGCCCGAGGCGACGCTGGAGGTGGGCGGCGGCAGCGGCTCCCGCACGCCGGCCGGCTTCTTCACGCTGGGGCTCGAGCACATCCTCTCCGGCCTCGACCACCTGCTCTTCCTCGGCGCGCTCCTCCTGCGCGGCAGGCGTCTCCGCGGCCTGCTGGGCGTCATCACCGCCTTCACCCTGGCCCACAGCCTCACGCTGGCCGCGGCGGTGCTGGGCCTGGTGGTGGTGCCGGCGCGGATCGTCGAGCCCGCCATCGCCGCCTCCATCGTCTGGGTGGCGGTCGAGAACCTGCGCGGCGACGGCGCCCCCGATCACCGCTGGCTCCTCACCTTCGCCTTCGGCCTCGTCCACGGCTTCGGCTTCGCCTCGGCGCTGGAAGGGCTGGCGCTGCCGCCGTGGCGGCTCGCCGGCGCCCTGGCCCTCTTCAACCTGGGCATCGAGGCCGGCCAGGCGCTGGTCATCGCCGCCGCCCTGCCCCTCTTCCTCTGGCTGCGCCGGGCCGCCTGGGAGCGCTGGGTGGTGCGCGGCGCGTCGCTGGCGGTGGCCCTCACCGGTGCCATCTGGTTCGTCCAGCGCATCGTGGCCTGATGGGCGCATCCGCCCGGCCACCCTCCGGCCGTGGTCCCCACCCAGATTTCGGTGCGGCGCGCCTGGCCGGCGGAGCCAAGGGCGCGGAATCCCGTCGCGGGGCCGCTGGCCGGCTCCTTGCTATTGCCCTGGCCCGGGCGCCTGCGCCGGCCTTCCACCGCCGCGGTCGCGCCCGAGGAGCCGAGATGACCCGAGCCAGCGTGAAAGCGATCGACCCCGCGGCGCTGCCGCCCGCCCGGCCGCTCACCATGGTGCGCCCGGCGAGGCCGGCGTGAGCGGGCGCCTGGTGAAGCGGCTCGACGCCCGCCCGCTGCGGGCCGCCGGCATCCACCCGGTGGACCAGGTGCTGCGCGACCTCGCTGCCCTCGCCCCGGGCGAGCGCTACGAGCTCGTCACCCCGCACCTGCCGGGGAAGATCCTCGAACTGGCGGCGCCGCTCGGCGTCCGCGCCTCCACCGTGGAGACCGGGCCCGAGGAGTTCGTCACCACCTTCGAGCGGGAGGGCTGATGGCGCGCCTGTTGCCCCTGGCGGCCCTGGGCGCCGCGCTCCTCCTCCCGGCCGCAGCGGCTCCTGGCGAGAGCGCCGCTGCCTGCCACTGCTACCGGGACCGCACCTTCGATCCGGAGCGTCCCGGAGCCGCCGACCCGTACATCCTGGCCACCACGCGGAGCTCCCTGCTCTCGGCCGCCTACCGAGTGGACAAGCGCACGCTGGTGAGCACGGCGATGACAGGCACCGCCGCCGAGGATCTCTGGGTGGCCTACTACGCCGGCAGCCGCACCGGCCTCGGCGCCCCGCACCTGCTCTCGCTCCGCGAGGAGCGCAAGGGCTGGCCGGCGGCGCTGGCCGGGCAGAAGGAGCTCGACGGCCCCTTCGCCGCGGCGCTGGCCCGCGGCGCCGACGGCAGGGCGCTGGCCTCGCTGGCGGTGGACGAGGTGCTGGCGACGCGCATGGGCGTGGCGCCCGCGGCGCTGCGGACGCTGCACGACGCCGGCGCCTCGCCCGAGGAGCGCATCCTGGCCTCGGCGCTGGCCGCCCGCCTCTCGGTCCCCACCGCGCCGCTGGTGGCACAGGTCCGCGCCGGCAAGGCCACCTGGGGTCAGGTGCTGCGCGATTGCGGCCTCACCCCCAGGGAGCTGGACGGGCTCGTCCGCGGGCTGGTGCGCTAGCGCCCCGCCGGCCGCTCCTTCGCCTGCCAGGCGTGCTCGGGCCGGGCCAGGATCCGGTCCACCACCGCGCGCACCGCCTCGGCCTTGGCCTTCTCGCCCCGCACCTCGGCGGCGTGGGCCAGCTCCCGGGCCTGGGGCACGAGCTTCATGTAGAAGTCCTCGGCCACCTCGTACATGCCGTGCCAGTGGGCGTAGTCGGGCGCCATCATGGCGGCGCCGTGGCGGGCGCGGCGCCCCTCGTGGTGCCAGAGGTAGAACCAGGTCCACTCGATCTCGTCGCGGAACTTGCCCTTGTCCACCAGCCCCTGCTCGTGGAGCACGTTCATGATCTGCAGGCCGGGCCGGGCGAACTTCTCGTTGTAGAGCTGGACGAAGTCGTCGTACTGCCGGTAGAAGCCGTCCACGTAGCTGGGCGCGTGGCAGGTGGTGCACACCTGCTGCATCCGCGCCCGCTTGGCGAGGGCGGTGTCGGCCACCAGCGCCCTGCGCCTCTCCGGGTCGGCCTCGGTGACCACGCGGTGGGCGGCGTCGGTGTCCATGGGGAGCGAGACCGGCGGCCGGTTGGTCCAGGAGATGCGCTCGCCGGGATCATGCGTGACCTTGCCGCCGTTGGCGTTGGCCGACATGTGGCAGGTGGCGCAGGTGGGCGCCGCCGAGTAGTCCTTGCCCAGCACCCAGGTGCGGCCGTCGAGGGCGAGCTGGTCCTTGAGGTCGCGGTAGGCCACGCCGTGCTTCGACTCCTCGTAGATCTCCTTCTGCGGGTGGTCGGGGCCGAGGTGGCACTTGCCGCAGTTCTCCGGCTGCCGGGCCCGCCGCGCCGAGAAGTCGTGCCGGCTGTGGCAAGCGGCGCAGGAGCCCAGCGAGCCGTCGAGGTTGAGCCGGCCGATGCCGGTGTTGGGCCAGGTGGCGTCCACCAGCAGCGGGCGGCCGTCGGCGTTGCGGGCCACGCGCGCCGCTGCCCCCGCGTCGCCGGGCAGGCCGTCGGCGCCCGGCCTGAGGTCCTCCACCGTCACCGGGCCGCCGCTCCGCGCCTGCAGCGCCACCCGCCCGCCGTGGCACTGCTGGCAGCCCTGCTGCGCCGAGGCGAGGCCGTTCACCCTGGCCGGCAGGTCGCGCCCCGGCGTGCGGGCGTGCGGGTCGAAGGGCTCGCGCGCCCCCTCCACCGTCTCGGCCAGGTAGTTGTCGAGCGAGGCCAGGATGTTGCCGGCCTTGGCGTGGTGGCTGGCGCCGAACTCCTTCGCCTCCGTCGCGTGGCAGCGGGCGCAGTCGCGCGGCGTCACCACCGTGTGCACCCAGGCGCCGCCGTGCTCCCAGGCGTCGGCCGCCGCCTTGCTGGCCTGGTGGCACTCCAGGCAGCCCACGCCCTTCTCGGCGTGCCTGCTCCCGCGCCAGTGCTCGACGATTCCGGCCGTCAGGCCCGTGTGGCACTCGACGCAGGCCCGCGAGCCGGCCGAGAGCCTGGCGGCGGTGCGGGTGGCGGACCGGGCCGGCGGCCTCGGCGGCGCGGCGAGGGCGGGTGCAGCGAAAACGGCGAGCGACAGGACGAGTGCGCTGCGGGTGCAAACCATCGCATACCCTGACTCCCCCTCCAGGGTGGCCAGTGCTGCCGGTCTGCCGCCGCGCGCTGCGCCGGCAGGCCCCGGTTCTAGGCAGCGGCACCGCGCCGTTCAACGGTCGCGAGCGCTCCCGGAGAGGGAGCGCGTCAGGGGATCAGCGCCAGCCCCTCGCGCGCCGGTGCGTGGTCGGGCGCGCAGGCGAGCACGCGCTCCAGCTCGGCGCGGGCCTCGCGGTGGCGCCCTTGCTTCAGCAGGCTCCAGCCCAGCCCGGTGCGCAGCTCGGCGCTGGCGGGCCAGGCGGCCAGGGCCTCGCGGTAGTGCTGCTCGGCCTTCTGCCACTGGGCCTGGCTGTAGTCGATCCAGGCGAGGCGGGAGCGGGCGGTGAGGTCACCGGGGGCGATGGCCAGCGCCTCCTCGCCGAGCCGCTCGGCCTCCTTCCAGCGGCGCAGCGCCATGAGCGGCAGCATCGCGCCCACTCGCGCCTCCACGGCCCGGGGCTCGAGGGCCAGGGCCTGCTGGTAGGCCTCGGCCGCGTCGGCGTGCCGCCCGGCGAGGTGCAGCAGCCAGCCGCGCCGCAGCGCCAGCACGTAGGTCACCGGGCCGCCGCCGGCGCTCTCCAGGGCCACCAGCGCGGCGGCGTTGTCGCCCCGGGCCTCGGCGGCGTAGGAGAGGCGCCAGGCGTCGCCGGGCTCGGCGGGGGCGGCCGCGGGTGCGGCGAGGAGGAGCAGGAAGAGGGCGGTGGAGCGCACGATGGTCACCTCGGGTGAAGGTCAGAACGTCAGGCGCAGACCTGCGCTGCCGCGCCACGCCAGGCCGGCGTCGGTGGCACCGGCGGCGCTCGCGCCCCACGCCTCCAGGTCGAGCGCGGCGACGCCGGAGAGCGAGCCGCCGAGCGGGAAGCCCACGCCGGTGCGCGCGGCCCAGCGCAGCGGCGCCGGCGTGGCGTGGATGACGCGGGCGGCCAGGTCCACCGGCTGCCGCTGGGTGCCCATCTCGCCCGCCAGCCAGCCCCAGGTGCGCCCGCGAAGCTCCAGGCTGACGAGCCCGGCCAGGCCCGCGCCCTCCGGAGCGTCCTGACCGCGGGCGCCGGCGCGCAGGAGCAGCCGGGTGGAAAGCCTGACGCCGGCGGCCGCCTGCCACTGGGTGACCTCCCCGCCGCCGCGGAAGGTACGGAGCAGGGCGCCGTCGAGCTCCAGCCACGGAAGCGGCCGGCCCCAGCCCGAGGCGCCAGCCAGGGTGCCGGCGCCGGCCAGGGTGGCCCCGGTGGCTCCGGTGCCCGCCGCCGCCCCGCCGATCCACCCACCGTGAAGCATCGCGCTCCAGCGAGCCGACGACCAGCCCAGGGAGCCGTGGAGCTCGTGCTGCAGCGGCGCCGAGGCGGCGCTGCGCCCCCGCCCACCCACCAGGCTGCTCTGCGTGCCCAGCAGCCGGTAGAGGGCGCCGACGGCCAGCCGGTCGAGGAGCAGGCCGTCGAGCGACACCGTGCCGGTGGCCAGCCAGGGGCGCGAAGCGGCCTCGTAGCCGGTGTAGCCGCCGCCCAGCGCCAGCGTGAGCCGGTTCTCCGGCCCCAGGAGCGCCAGCCCCTCCCTCGCCGGTCCGCTCTCCGGGCTGCGGCGCAGCGCCTCCTCGAGGAGCCCGCGCGCCGAGGCGGCGTCCTCTTCCCGCAGCGCCGTCCAGCCGAGCCCCAGGACCGGTTCCACCGCCTCGGGCGCCAGCGCCCGCGCCTGGCGGTAGCCGGCCGCGGCCTCGCCGTAGGCGCCGGCCTGGAAGAGGAACCAGGCCCGCTCGAGCTGCACCGGGTAGTCCTGCGGCCAGCGCCGGGCCGGCGCCTCGAGGAGCCGGGCGGCGCTGGCGAACCGTCCCGCCGCCGCCTCGCGCCGCGCCTCGGCCAGGGCCTCGTCGTAGCCGTCGGCCCCGGCCGGTGCGGCGGCCAGGAGCGACAGGGCCAGCAGGCAGATCCGGGTCACGGCTCCTCCTCCTCGACGGCGCAGGCGCTCCAGCGCTCGCGCCCGACCTGCAGCCACAGCTCCACCGGACCGCGCCCGGGGAGCACCACCGCGCCCGTCTCGACCGTGCGGCCGCCGAGCCGTCCCTCGCCCCGCACCTGCAGGACTCCGTTCCGCTCCGCGCGGTAGCGCATCACCAGGCCGTCCTGCGCCAGGAACGGGTCGGCCAGGTCGGCGGCCCAGCGCGCCCAGGCTGGCCGGAAGCGGCGCCGCGGCAGCACGTCGTCCCAGCGCAGCCCTGCCGGCAGCTCGTAGGGCACCCGCGGCAGCGCCGCGGCCAGCAGGTGGAGCACGCTCCGGCGCGGCCCCAGGTGGTCGTAGACCAGCAGCTGGCGCCCCAGGGTCTCGAACCAGAGCCGGCCGCCGCCGTCCGCCGAGGCCAGGTACAGCTCGCCGGTGAGGCTGATCTCCGAGGTGATCGCCTCGCGCAGCTCGCGCCCGCCCGGCTCCCGGCAGAGCCAGGTCCAGCGCCGGCCCAGCGGGAAGGCGAGCAGCTCGGCGAGGTCGTCCTGGCGCGTCAGGCCGCGCAGCGCCTGGCCCTCGGAGGGCAGCAGCGAGCGGTGGAGGCGCGGCACGCCCTCCTCCTCCACCACGGCGTCGGCCAGCGCCAGCTCCAGCGTCGGCGCCCCCAGCCGCGCCGTGGCCTGCAGCTGGAAATGGAGGTGCGGGACGAAGGAGCGGCCGCTGTTGCCGCACAGGCCGAGCCGGGCCCCCTGGCGCACCGTCTGCCCCTCGCGCAGGTCGGAGGAGGCCGGCGCCAGGTGGGCCACCAGCGAGTAGAGGCCTGGGCCGTGGTGGAGCAGCACCAGGTTGCCCCAGGGATCGCGGGTCGCGAGCTCGCCCGGCGGGTTGTCAGGCCGGTCGGTCACCACCTTGACCACGGTCCCGTCGGCCGGCGCCAGCACCGGGAGCCGGTAGCAGAGGTGGTCGCGGAGCTGGGTTCCGGTGCCGGTGTGCCTGCGCCCGGCGGCGTCGAGCACCTCGAAGTCGAGGGCGTGGCGCCAGGCGCCGCGGTGGGTGTGCGGGCCGTCCACGCCCTGGGTCACGGTCCAGCGGCCGGAGAAGGGCGGCGCCATCCGGATCGCGGGGCCGGGGCCGAAGCGCGCCAGCCGGGTCCGGTAGTGGGCCAGGTTGGCCTCGGGCGCACCGGCGGCGAAGTCCACCGACTTGGGCGAGCCGTCGCGGGTGCGCTGGCGCATGGCCGCCAGCACCACCAGCACCGCCAGGTCGAAGGGGAGGAACAGGACCGGCAGGCCCGCGGCGCGGAAGATGGGCAGGCTGCCGGCGGTGAACAGGGCCGTCACCAGCACCGCCGCCGCCGCCAGGAGGAAGGAGGAGGCCTGGGGCACGAACCAGACGCCGCCCAGGGCCACCGCCACCAGCGCCGCGTTGGCGTGGAGCAGGAGCAGGCTGGGATCGCTGGCGAAGGTGAAGACGTGCGCGGCCAGGACCCAGGCGATGCCGAAGCCGGCCAGGGAGAGGAGGAGGGCGATGCGGCTGTGCAGGAGCAGCGCCAGCGCCACCAGCGCACCGGTGGCGGCGCCAGGCGAGAAGAGCATCGCGCCCATGCTGCGCAGGTAGAGCCAGGCCGCCTCGGGGAGCCAGGCGGGCGGCGCCGGCGGCACCAGCGCCGGCACCGCGCGCGCCACCGGCCCGAGCGAGGGGGCGGCCGCCAGGGCCAGCCAGGTGACCCCGAGGAAGGGGAGCGAGAGCACCGGCAGCCCGAGCCAGGCGCCCAGCGAGGCCTGCAGCGCCGCCTCCAGGAACACGGTGGCACCCACCGCCAGGAGGAGGAGCGCGGCGGTGGCCGGGCCCGGCTCGAACGAGGCGCCCACCGCCAGCCCCACCAGCAGCGGGTTGTAGCCGTGCAGGCCGCCGGCGGTGGCCTCCTCGCCGAGCTGCAGCGCCCGGGCCAGCACCTGGGCCGCCAGCACCGCCGCCAGCCCGTGGAGCCCGACGCGGGGCTCGAGCAGGGTGGCGGCGAGCAGGAGCAGCCCGTGCCGGCGCCGCCCCAGGAAGAGCACCTGGGCGTAGGCGCGGAGCGCAGCCGAGACGAAGGCCGGCGGCGCCAGGCGGCGCGGGGCGGCCGCCTCGGCGGCCGATCCGGCGCGAGCGGCGAGGGCGCTCACCGGAGCCACGCCGGGAGCTCCTCCTGCCCGAGCAGCGTTTCCACCGTCTCGCGCCGGCGGATCAGGCTCGCCTCCCCGTCGCGGGAGATCATCACCACCGCCGGCCGCTCGGTGATGAACTGCATCCACTGGGTGACGTTGTAGGCGCCGACGCCCTTGACGACGAGCTGGTCGCCGGCCGCCATGGGCGGGAAGAGGAGCTGATCGCGCACCACGTCGATGGCCATGCAGAGCGGGCCGAAGACCACGGTGGGCTCCGGCGTCCCGGTGAGCTCTTGGGCCGGCGCCAGCTCGTGCCGGTACCAGAACGCGGTGAAGAGCACGTTGACGCCGGCGTCGACGATGAGCGCGCGGCGGCCGTCGGGGAGCCGCTTGCTGGCGTGCACCGTGGTGAGGAGGTGGCCGGCCTCGTCCACCAGCGCCCGCCCGGTCTCCAGCAGGATGGTGGGCTCGCGACCGCCGGGGAGCTGGAGCGCCGAGAGGCCGTCGGCCACCGCCTCGGCGTACTGGGCGAAGGAGGGGCTGGCCTGGCTGCCGGGGAGGTACTGGCCGTGCAGGGTGTTGCGCGAGGCGAAGCCGCCGCCGAGGTCGATCCAGTCCACCGCCACGCCCTGCTCGGCGGCGATGCGGTTGGCGAGCCCGGCGAGCTGGCGCGCCTCCTGCCGGTAGGCGTCCACCTCCTGCACGAAGGTGCCGATGTGGCTGTGCAGGCCGCGCAGCTCCAGCACGCCGCCGGCGCGCAGCCGGCGCACGGCGTCCATGGCCTGCCCGTTCTCCAGGTTGAAGCCGAAGCGGGACCAGGGCGGCGTGCCCGGCAGCGCCATGTTGACCCGGATGGCCACCTGGGGCCGCAGCCCCAGCCGGCGCGCCACCGCCTCGGCCCGCGCCAGCTCGTCGAAGTGGTCCAGGTGCACGCGGACGCCGGCACGGAAGGCCTTCTCCAGCGCCCCCTCCGGCTTGTAGGGGCCGTTGAAGATCACCTGGCTCCCGGGCACGTGGCGCAGGGCCTTGTCGAGCTCCATCTCCGAGACCACCTCGGCCCAGGAGCCCTCGCGGTGGAACACCTTGCAGACGGCGTCGAGGTAGTTGGTCTTGTAGGACCAGGCGAGCTGCGTCCGGGGGAGGCGCAGGGCGAAGGCCTCGCGCAGCTCGCGGGCTCGCGACACCAGGGTGCGCTCCGAGAAGACGAAGAGCGGGGAGCCGAAGCGCGCGGTCAGCTCCTTCACCGGCACGCCGTCGATGCGCTCCATGGGGCGCATGGCCTGCACGCCCGACAGCTTGTTCATCAGGCCGGGCTGGTGCTTCACCAGCGCCGGCCGCTCGTAGGCCTGCTTCACGGAAGGTGCTCCTCGAGGCGCGACAGGCCTCCGGTGGTCAGGGCCTGCAGCTCCGCCAGCGTCGCGATCTGGTCGAGGGAGATGCGGACGAAGAGGGTGCCGGCGCGGAAGTCGGGGAGCGGCGCCAGCGAGTCGCCCAGGGCGAGCTGCACCACCGCCCAGGGCAGGTTCTGGCCGGCGCCCGCTGCCAGATAGCTCCAGGCCGGGAAGCGCGGATTCACCTCGATGAGCAGGTAGCGCCCCTCGGCGGTCCGCAGGATCTCCAGCTCGCAGGGGCCGCGCCAGGAGGTGGCGGCGAAGAAGCGGCGGGCCGCCTCCAGGAGGTTGGGGTCCCGCACCGCCACCCCGGCCCAGCCCTTGCCCTTGTCGGAGAGCAAGAGCTTCTTCATGGGCACCGCGCCCACCATGCCGCCGCGGCCGTCGCCCACCGCCACCACGTCGTACTCCTCGCCGGCGTGCCAGCGCTGGGCGATGACCGGCAGCCCCCAGCGGGCGGCGGTGGCGTGGAAGGCGGCCGCCGCCTCGTCGGGCGAGCGGGCCAGCACGGCGCCGTAGAAGACACCCTTCACCATGAGCGGATACGGGATCTCGGCCTGGATGCGGTAGAGCTCGCTCACGTCGGAGAGCGCCTTGCTGGCCGGGACCTCGAGGCCGGCGCGGGCGCCCAGGTCGGCGAGCCGCGACTTCTGGCGCAGCTCCAGCTGCTCGCGGGTGGGCAGGAACATGCGGATGCCCCATTCGCGCAGCTCCGGCTCCAGCTCGATGAAGCCGGGGAGCTCCGAGTCGAGCGTCGGCACCAGCACGTCGATGGGCCGGGCGGCGTGGATGAAGCGCAGCCGCTCCCGCAGCGCCTCCACCCCCTGGCTCGGGTAGGGGATGAGCCAGCCGGCGTCGAGGCCGATGTCGCGGGCGTAGAGACCGGAGTCGAGCGCGTCGTAGGCCAGCCCCACGATGCGGCCGCGGAAGCCGGGCGCGTCGCGCAGCGAGCGGATCACCCCCACCCCGGGGGCCGGGTTGTCGGTGGCGTTGAGCCCGGTGACGGCCACGGTGAGGGGGCGTGTGCTCACGGCCCCTCCGCGCCCGGAGCGGGCCAGCCCTGCTCGCGCAGCGCACGCAGGAACTCGGCCACGTCGCGCGCCAGATCCTGGCCCGGATCCACCTCGAAGCGCAGGCGCAGCGCCTCGGCCACCGCCTCGGGCCCCTCGCCGCGCCGCACCGCCTCCAGGGCCACCTGCCCGCTGGGGTTGAGGCTGTAGGTCTGCCCGCTGTAGGGGTCGAAGACGAAGCCGCTCTCGCTCACTGCCAGGTCGCGCAATCGCTGCAGGGGGTCCACGTTGCCTCCGCGCCGCTGTCGGGACCTCGAACCCCCCGGCGGGGTGCCGGTTGCGGGCGGAGGGCCGCGGTCGGTTGACGCATGGCGCACTTGCTTGACGCTGGGTGAATCTGGCGAGCGCTGGACCGAGGGCGCGGCGCGCGGCGAATCCCTTCCGCGCCGCCTGGCTCCCACCGGGACGCGCGCGGCCGGTGGAACACGCCGGCTTCGCCCGCGCTCCGGTCCGCCTAGGAGCCGCGCCCCTCGGCCTCGGCAGCCACCGGCAGGAGCACCTCGACCACGTTGGGCAGCCCCTCGGCGCCCCGGGCCCGGATGCTGCCGCCCACGCCCGACACCAGCTGGTGGCAGAGCGAGAGGCCGAGCGCCTGGGCGCCGCGCACCGCCGGCGCCGCAGCCAGGTCGAAGAGCCGCGCCCGGTCGTCGGGCGAGAGCGCCGGGCCGGTGTCGGAGACCTCCACCTGCACCTGGCGCCGCACC
This sequence comes from Deltaproteobacteria bacterium, assembly GCA_016214955.1. Lineage (GTDB taxonomy): Bacteria > Myxococcota > Myxococcia > Myxococcales > Anaeromyxobacteraceae > JACRMN01. The sequence goes on along the minus strand of JACRMN010000012.1, from coordinate 377,381 downwards.
GGATCCCAGCCGGTGCGCAGCCGGATCTCGTGGTGCTCCGGTGCGCCGGGCGGCACCGAGCGCACCGCGTGGAGCACCAGGCTGAGGAGGAGCTGGGACAGCCGGGCGCGGTCGGCGCCCACCCGCGGCACGTCCCCGTACTCGCGCACCAGCCTGGCCCGGCCGCGCAGCTCCGAGCCCACCACCGCGGCGCAGGCCTCCAGCGTCTCGCGCACGTCGGCGGCTGCGGGACCGGAGGCCGGCGCCGCCAGCGCCCCCAGGTTGCGCACGATGTCCCGCACCCGCGCCGCCCCCTGGCGCGACTCGGTGACGGCCTCGAGCAGCGCGGCGCCGCCCTCGCCCGCCACCGTGGCCAGCTCCCGCTCCAGCCAGGCGAGGTTGGCCATCACGCCCGAGAGCGGGCTGTTGATCTCGTGGGCCACGCTGGCCGAGAGGCTGCCCACGCTGGCCAGGAGCGCCGCCTGCGCCAGCTCCCGCTCCACCTCCATGAGCCGGCGGGTCTGCCCCCGCACCCGCTCCTCCAGGCCGGCGTTCACCTCCGCGAGCTGCTCCCGGGCCGCGCCCAGCTCCTCGGCCAGGGCCCGGTTCCGGTCCCGGCTCCCCAGGATCTCCACCAGCGACCGCGAGCCCTGGCGGACGATGGCCACCATGGCTCCGGTGAACACCAGCCCCATCACCCCGGTGGCCAGCTCCAGCGCGACCCGGGAGCGGAGGAGCTGCACCTCCAGCGGGAGCAGCGCCGGCACCAGGAAGGCGAGGAAGGCGGGCAGGTAGGTGGAGTTGCTCCCGGCGGCGCCCGCCGACATGCCCACCAGCACCACCGCCACGAAGGCTCGCTCCGACGCGGCGAGCTCGGAGAAGAGGAGTGGCAGCGCGCCCCAGGCCAGGCCGTTGGCGAGGCTGCCGCCCACGAACCAGAGCCGCTGCCTCGCCTGGGCCGCCGGCTCGCCGGGGCGCGGCCGGTAGCTCCAGGCGACCCAGAGCCGGAGCGACGAGAGCAGCCAGAGCGCACCGGCCCAGGGCCAGAGCCCGCCACGCAGGCTGTGGTGCAGCACCGCCGCCACCGCGGCGCTGTTCACCACCACGGTGGCCAGCGCCACCGGCAGGCGGCGGGCCAGACCGGCGAGCTGCTCGGCCAGCACCTCGCCGGCGATGCCGCCGCGGGCGGCGCCGGGCGCCGGGGCTGCGTTGCCGAGAGTCACGTCCGGGCTCCCTCTCCTCTCCTCCCGCCCGAGCAGAGCACGGCCGAACCGTGAAATCGAGGATCCGCCCGCGCTCCCCCTCCTCGCCCGGGCCGGCCGCCCGGCGCGGGCCTCCGGGCGGGTGCCGCATCGATGCGCCTCCCCCGCGCACCGATGAGACTCGCCCCGGCGATGGCCGCGGGTGTACAGAGGGCTCGCCGCCGCGCAGCCGGCCGGCGAGGAGGGTGTCCCGGGTGACGAGGCGCGCGTGGTTCCTGTTCGGCGGGCTGGCGGTGATCTGGGGCCTGCCCTACCTGCTCATCAAGGTGGCGGTGCAGGAGCTCTCTCCGGCCAGCGTCGTCTTCCTGCGCACCACCGTCGGCGCCGCGCTGCTCGTGCCGGTGGCCCTGGCCCGCGGCCGGCCGCGGGCGCTCCTGGCCCGCTGGCGGCCCCTGGTCCTCTTCACCGTGCTGGAGCTGGCGGTGCCGTGGCTGCTGCTCTCCGACGCCGAGCGCCGGCTCTCCAGCTCGCTGGCCGGCCTGCTGGTGGCCTCGGTGCCCTGGGTGGGCGCGCTGCTGGCCCGGCTGGCCGGCGGCCACGAGCCCATGGGCGGCCGCGGCCTGGCGGGCCTGGCGCTGGGGCTGGGCGGGCTGGTGGCGCTCCTGGGGATCGACCTCACCGGCGGAGACCTCTTCTCCGTGGGCGAGATGGTGCTGGTGGTGGTGGGGTACGCGGTGGGCCCCATGGTGATCGCCCGGCGCCTCTCCGACCTTCCCACGCTCGACGTCGTGGCCGGCTCCCTGGCGCTGGCGGCCCTCGCCTACGCGCCCGTGGGCATCGCCCAGCTCCCCTCGCACCTGCCCTCGCCGGCGGCGATGGGCGCGGTGCTCGGGCTCGGGGTCTTCTGCACCGCCATCGCCTTCCTGCTCTTCTTCCGGCTCATCGCCGAGGTGGGTCCGGTGCGGGCCACGGTGGTGGCCTACCTCAACCCCGCCGTGGCCGTGGCCGCCGGGGTGGCGCTCCTCGCCGAGCCCTTCACCCTGGGCATGGCGGTGGGCTTCCCGCTCATCCTCCTCGGCTCCTACCTGGCCACCCACCGGCCGGCGCGAGCCGCCCCGGCGGCGCCGGGCGCGGTGGCCTCGGGGGCCTGAGCGGGGGGCCGCGGCCGCGGCGGCGTTCCAAGGCGGGCCCGGCCCGTGCTAGAGAACGGCGCCATGGCCAAGCCCACGCCCTCGCTGCCGGTCCTCGAGCTCGTCCTCCGGAACTACAAGAACTTCAACGCCCGCGCCACGCGCGACGCGCTGGTCGCCTACTGGCGCCACGTCGAGGGCGGCGGCCGGATGTTCTGGGCGGTGGCCGGCGCCATGTCGTCGGCCCAGCTCGGCATCACCATGGCCCCGGCCATCCGCGCCGGCCTGATCCACGGCCTCTCGGTCACCGGCGCCAACCTGGAGGAGTCGCTCTTCCGCCTGGTGGCCCACGACCACTACAAGGACTTCCCCGACTACCGCTACTTCAGGAAGTCGGACGACACCCGCATCCTCGAGGAGCGGATGCGCCGGGTGACCGACACCTCCATCCCCGAGGACGAGGCCTTCCGGGCGGTCGAGAAGTTCATCGTGCCCATGTGGACCCGCGCCACCAAGAGGAAGGAGCGGCGCTTCTGGCACGAGTACTTCTACGAGCTCATCCAGGCGCTGCCCAGGGAGCTGCACCAGGGCAAGGCCGCCGAGTGCTGGCTCCTGGCCGCGGCCCGGAAGAACCTGCCCATCGTGGTCCCGGGCCACGAGGACTCCACCTTCGGGAACATCTTCGCCTCGCACGTGAAGACCGGGGAGTGCTCGGCCCTGATCGTGAAGTCGGGCATCGAGTACATGGCCGAGCTCTACGACCAGTACCGCAAGCTCTCCCGCGGCCCCGGGGTGGGCTTCTTCCAGATCGGCGGCGGCATCGCCGGCGACTTCCCCATCTGCGTGGTGCCGTCGATCAAGTACGACCTGCAGCAGCCGGTGAAGCCCTGGGCCTACTTCTGCCAGATCTCCGACTCCACCACCTCGTACGGCTCCTACTCGGGCGCCACCCCCAACGAGAAGATCACCTGGGACAAGCTCACCGAGGCCACGCCCATGTTCGTCGTCGAGTCGGACGCCACCATCGTGGTGCCGCTCGTGCTCTCGGCCCTGCTGGAGTGCAAGGCCCACCCGGCCGAGGCCAACGCGCTCATCGCCCGGTACACCGGGTAGCGCGCGGGATTGCGGGTGGCCCCGCGCCGGCGGTGCGGCGCGGGGCTCCCCTCCCGGCAGGGGTTACGGCGCCGCGGCGATGGCGGCGATCTGCTCGGGCGTGAGCGCGCGCAGCGCCGTCGTGCCCATGCCGCCGCGGTTGCTGTCGATGGCGGCCTGGATGGACGAGGCCGAGCTGCCCTTCTTGGAGTTGCCGTGGCAGCCGGCGCAGTAGGTGGTGTAGAGCGCCGCCCCGTCGATGGGCGGGGTGCAGGCCTGGGTCAGCACCGGGGTGCCGGCGCAGCCCGCGGGCGTGGCGGAGACGACGGTGCGGGTCTGGGTGCCGGCCGAGCTGCAGGCCGACCAGTCACTGTAGGTGTAGGTGCAGGCGGTGACCGGGGGCGTGCACGACTGGGTCAGCACCGGGGTGCCGGTGCAGCCCGCGGGCGTGGCCGAGACCACGGTGCGGCTCTGGGTGCCGTCCGCGCCGCAGGCGGACCAGTCACTGTAGGTGTAGGTGCAGGCGGTGACCGGGGGCGTGCACGACTGGGTCAGCACCGGGGTGCCGGTGCAGCCCGCGGGCGTGGCCGAGACGACGGTGCGGCTCTGGGTGCCGTCCGCGCCGCAGGCCGACCAGTCACCGTAGGTGTAGGTGCAGGCGGTGGTGCTGGTGGAGAGGGCCGCGGCGATTGCCGCCACCTGCTCCGGCGTGAGGGCCCGCAGGGTGGTGGAGCCCATGCCGCCGCGGTTGGCGTCGATGGCGGCCTGGATGGAGGAGGCGCTGGCGCCTCTCACCTGGCTGGTGGCCAGCGGGCCGTGGCAGCTCATGCAGTTGTCGGCGTAGAGGGCGGCGCCGTCGAGGGTCGGGGGCGGCGTGCCGGGGCCGCCGGGCAGGTTCTCGGGGTAGAAGGTCCCCGAGGCCAGGTCGGAGAGCGGGCCGGTGAAGATGACCCCGCCGGTGGCACGGTTGGTGACCGTCACCGTGCCGCGTCGCACGGTGAAGCGCACGTCGTGCAGCAGGGCCGCGAGCTTCTGCCTGTCGGCCAGGGGGTCGGCGCCGATGCCGTACAGGTCGAAGAGCGGCGCCAGCACGGTGCGAAGCTGGGTGAGCACCGAGAGGAACCGGTCCCCGGTGCGCTGGTGCTCCGCGGCGTCGTCGTCGTCGTAGCTCTGGCCGGCATCCTCGTGGCGGGAGGCCCCGGCCACGGCGGTGTCGGTCAGCGGGTTGATGTCGGCGCTGCCGCCACCGGACACGGTGTGCATCTGGACCTGGCCGGACCCGTCGGGCGACCGGGCCCGGAGCACGTAGGGCGGGGTCAGGCCGGTGACGTCGAGGGAGAACTGGCCGGAGGCGTCGGCGGTGGTGGCGACGGTGCGCGGCGGGCTCGAGGAGTCCTTCAGGGTGACCTCGGCTGCGACGGGAGCGGCGGCGACGACGGCGCCGCGGACGGTGTTGCTGGGGGCCTGCGTGCCGCCGCAGGCGGCGGCGAACAGGGCCAGCGCGACCGCAGTGACGGCCAGGGCGGTCCGGACGGTGCTGTGCTTGGGCTTCATGCTTCCTCCGCTGCTGCTTCTCGGGTGAGCGGCCGGACGCGCGGCGGGTACCGAATCCCCGCTCCCGCCGCGCTGCCGGCCGCCGGCGGCTGTCACCGAAACCGGGGACATCCGCCGCGCGCCTGACCTATCGCGTCACGGAGGGAGGCGTCCACCCGACCTGTGCCTGAAAGTGCCGTTCTAACGGACATTTAGGCACATGTGCCGCCCTGTATGCGCTGCGTCATTCTGCGCGGTTGAGTCATACGGGACTCGCTCTCATGGGTCATCAGCATACCCATCCGGTACCCCACGATGGGTGGAGTCGGCCCCGTCCGCGAGGGCGCGACCATCGTCGGCCGGGCCCGGTCCTCCGCGCCCGTCCTCGGCCGGGCCTCGGTCCTCCGCGCCCCTCGGCGGGCCGGGTCCTTCGGCCGGGCCCGGTCCTCCGCGCCCCTCGGCGGGCCGCGTCCTTCGGCCGGGCCCGGTCCTCCGCGCCCCTCGGCGGGCCGCGTCCTTCGGCCGGGCCTCGGTCCTCCGCGCCCCTCGGCGGGCCGCGTCCTTCGGCCGGGCCTCGGTCCTCCGCGCCCCTCTCGGCCGGGCCCGGTCCTCCGCGCCCCTCGGCGGGCCGCGTCCTTCGGCCGGGCCTCGGTCCTCCGCGCCCCTCGGCGGGCCGCGTCCTTCGGCCGGGCCTCGGTCCTCCGCGCCCCTCGGCGGGCCGCGTCTTCACGGCAACGACCTGCAGCCGGTTCCGTGCGCAGACCCCGAGCAATGCAACGCGCCGCGCGTCCCTCGCCCGAGGAAGCCTCGACGCGCGGCGCCGGCATTGCTTCGGTCCGTGGGAGCAGCGGGCATCGCCCGCACGCGCTTACCCCGCCTCGCGGCGCGGAGGACCGGGCCCTGTGTTCACTGTGGGTCGCGAGCCGCGCAGCCGGCGAAGCTTGCGAGACGCCCCGTGTCGAGGGCGTTCGCGCGGCTGCGTGCAGCGTCCGCCCGAGGACCTGGCGCCGGAGGCTGGCGCGTCCGGCGCGTCCGGCGCGTCCGGCGGAGCTACTCCTGCGAGGCCCGCCCCTTGAGCACCGCGTCGGCCAGCGCCAGTGGCCCGGCCTCCACCGCGTCGGCGTCCAAGGTGACCACCTCCGCGTCCCGCAGGGCGTCGGGGAAGGAGGGCGTGGCCAGCAGCAGCAGCGCGGCCGGGAAGAGCTGGCGCAGCCAGGCGAGCGCGGTGCGCGCCCGCTCGCCGGGGCGCACCACGATGACCAGGCGGCGCGGACTGGAGACCGGGGGCATGTCGTCTTCAACCGGGCCCGGCGCCGCGCCATTCCCGTTCGCGCGGAGGCGCGGCGCGCGCCGCTCAGGCCCGGCGGCGCAGGTACACCACCAGCTTCTTCGCCTCCGCCAGCCAGAGCACGGCGCTGGCCACCGTCACGCACTCCAGCCAGTCCTGGGCCGTGAGCGGCACGGTGTCGAAGGCCCGCTGCAGGAAGGGCGCGTGGACCACCGCCACCTGCAGGAGCGCCGAGGCCAGGGTCGCGATCCAGAGCCAGCGGTTGGCGAAGAAGGCGTGGAAGGCGCTCCGGTACTCGGAGCGCGAGTTCCAGGCGTTGAAGAGCTGGAAGAAGACCAGCGTGGTGAAGGCCATGGTGCGGGCATGGCGGAAGCCGCTCTCCTTGGCCGCGGCCGGGAAGATGCCTCCGGGCAGTTCCCAGTCCATCACCAGCAGCGTGCCCACCGCCATCACCACCCCGACGAAGACGATGTCGATCCACATGGCGCTGCCGAGGACGCCGCTGCGCGGGTCGCGGGGCGGCCGCTCCATCACCCCGTGGTCGGCCGGCTCCACCCCCAGCGCCAGCGCCGGGCCGGAGTCGGTGAGCAGGTTGATCCAGAGGATCTGGGTGGCGAGCAGCGGCACCACCAGCACCGCACCCTCGCCGGGCACGATCCCCAGCGCCCCGGCCAGCACCACGCCGAGGAACATCACCAGCACCTCGCCGATGTTGGACGAGAGCAGGTAGCGGAGGAACTTCTGGATGTTGGCGAAGATGGAGCGCCCCTCCTCCACCGCCGCCACGATGGAGGCGAAGTTGTCGTCGGTGAGCACCATGTCGGCGGCACCCTTGGCCACGTCGGTGCCGGTGATTCCCATGGCCACGCCGATGTCGGCGGCCTTGAGCGCCGGGGCGTCGTTCACGCCGTCGCCGGTCATGGCCACGATCTCGCCCTCCTGGTGGAGGGCCTGGACGATCCGCAGCTTGTGCTCCGGCGCCACCCGCGCGTAGACCGAGACCCGGCGCACCGCCTCCCGCAGGCCCGCCTCGTCGGTCTTCTCCAGCTGCGCCCCCACCATCGCCGGCGATCCCGCCTCGGCGATGCCCAGCTCGGTGGCGATGGCCGACGCCGTCACCGGGTGGTCGCCGGTGATCATCACCGGGCGCACCCCGGCGCGGCGGGCCTCTGCCACCGCCGCCCTGGCCTCGGGGCGCGGCGGGTCGATGAGCCCCACCAGCCCGAGCCAGGTCAGCTCCTGCTCGGCCTCCTCGCCCAGGGCCGGGCCGAAGAGGTCGTGGCGGCCGTCGCGGCTGGCGATCCCCAGGGTGCGCAGCGCCGAGGAGGCCAGCCGCTCCACCTCTCGCAGGATGGCCTCGCGCCGGGCCGGGGTGAGCGGCCGCACCGTGCTCCCGACCGCCTCGGCGCTGCAGCGGGCCAGCAGGACGTCCGGCGCCCCCTTGGCGAAGACCACCCGCCGCCCCTCGTCCTCGGCATCGGCGTGGCCGGTGCTCATGAGCTTCCGCTCCGAGGAGAAGGGCACCTCGCCCACCCGCGGGAAGCGCTGCTCCAGCGCCCCGGCGGCGTGGCCCACCTTGCGGGCCGCCACCACCAGCGCCCCCTCGGTGGGGTCTCCCTGGATGGCCCACTGGCCGCCGCGCTGCACCAGCGTGGCGTTGTTGGCCAGGCTCGCCGCCGCCAGCGCCCGCGCCACCTCGCCGAGGAGCGCCGGGTCGGCGACCGGCTTCCCATCCTGCTCCGCCCGGCCCTCGGGGGCGTAGCCGATGCCGGTGAGGTCCACCGCGCCGCCGGCCGTCACCACCGTGCGCACGGTCATCTCGTTGCGGGTCAGGGTTCCGGTCTTGTCGGAGCAGATGGTCGTCGTCGAGCCCAGGGTCTCCACCGAGGAGAGGCGGCGCACGATGACGTGGCGCCGGGCCATGCGCTGGGTCCCGAGCGAGAGCACGATGGTGGTGATGGCGGTGAGCCCCTCGGGCACGGCCGCCACCGCCAGCGAGACCGCCAGCAGGAGCACGTCGACGAGCACGCCCATGGAGAGGCGGGGCGTGAGCCAGAGGACGGTGCCGCCGATGGCCAGCGCGATGGCGATCACCGCCACGCCCAGCATCTTGCCCACCTTGTCCAGCTCCTTCTGCAGCGGGGTGGGCTCCTCGACGGTGGCCTGGAGCGAGCCGGCGATGCGGCCGATCTCGGTGGCCGCGCCGGTGGACACCACCACCGCCCGGCCCCGGCCGGCGGCGGCCGCCGTGCCGCTGAAGAGCATGTTGCGCCTGTCGGCGATGCCGGCCTCCTCGGCGAGCGGGGCCGCGTCCTTCGAGACCGGGCTGCTCTCGCCGGTGAGCGCCGCCTCTGCCACCCGCAGCGAGACCGACTCCAGCATCCGGGCGTCGGCGGGGATGGTGTCCCCCTCCTCCACCAGCAGGATGTCGCCGGGCACCAGCTCGGCGGTGGCCACCTGGCAGGGCTCGCCGTCGCGCAGCACCCGGGCGCTGGGGGCGGTCATGGCCCGCAGCGCCGCCACGGCCTGCTCGGCCCGCGCCTCCTGGAGGTAGCCCAGGGTGCCGTTGAGCAGCACGATGGCCAGGATGGTGATGGCCTCGTAGGGGACGGGCGACTCGCGCTCGATCCACCAGGTGACGAAGGACACCGCGGTGGCCACCAGCAGGAGGACGGTGAGCGTGTCGCGGAACTGGGCCAGGAAGCGGCGCCAGGCCGGGACCGGCGGCTCGGCCGGCAGCTCGTTTCGCCCGTGCCGCGCCAGCAGCGCCGGGACCTCGGCGGCCGCCAGCCCGCGCCGGGCGTCACAGCCCAGGGCCGCCAGCACCTCGGCGGTCGGCCTCCTGTAAGGCGGAAGCGGTGCGCTCGCTCGCTCGCCGACGACGGACCCCTCGTACACGCTCACCTCGACGGGGCTCGCCCCCCGCCGGCGCGCGCCCGGCGGTCAGCATACGCCCCCGAACGGACCCGGCTCGCCCTTTCGCGACAATTCGCGCCTGACGTTTTCTGAAGGTCTGGATTCGGCGGCTTCCGCCCTCAGCCCAGGGTGACACCCCGCTGCGCTGCCGGGATCACCTTCCCTCGCGCCCGCGCCGGTCGCCGTCGCCATCGCGCCCGCGCCAGTCACCGTCGCCATCGCGCCCGCGCCAGTCACCGTCGCCGTCGCGCCCGCGCCGGTCGCCGTCGCCATCGCGGCCGCGCCGGTGGCCGTCGCCATCGCGGCCCCGGTCCCCGCGGCCGGGATGCCGATCCCCGGGCTGCGGCTGCAACTCCCGCCGGTCGGTCTGCTTCCAGTGGCGCCCGACGCTGCGGCCCTGGTGCGCCTCGGGCCAGGCCCGCCGCTCGTCGTGCTGCCAGTGCCGGTACCTGCCCGGCTCGTGGCGGCGGAGGGGCGCGGGGACGCGGTCGTCCCTCACGTAGCGCCAGGTGCCGCGGTGGTCCCGGGTGCGGTACCAGTGGGCGTCGCGCCGCACCCAGTAGTAGCCGCGGCTGAAGAAGATCTCCTCGTCGAAGTCCTGGACGACGCGGAGGCCGGGCTGGACCACCACCAGCGGCGGCAGCACGGCCGGGAAGCCCATGCGCAGCTGCATCTGCACCTGCGCCTCCACGGGGAGGGCGATGACGAGCGCCAGGAATGCCGCGAGCAGCTGGATTGCCTTCTTCATGGTCCGATCCCTTTCCTCGGTACTGACAGGCACGCGCCGTACCAAGTTCGCGAGCCCCCCCTCCCGGCCCGCAGCTGGCTCGCCCTCCCCCCGGCCGCCGCCCGCGCCGGGCCGTCCGCGGGCGTTTGGCCGAACGTTCCCTCAGGCCGCCGAGGCCGGCGCGCGAGGCGGCTCGCCTGCCGGCGGCACCCGGCGCAGCAGCGCCTGGAGCTCGTCGCCCGCCAGCGTCTCCCGGGCGAGCAGCTCCCTGGCCCCCTCCTCGAGGAGCCCGCGGCTGCCCTCCAGGACGAGGCGCGCCTTCGCCTGGGCCGCCTCGACCAGCTCGCGGATGGCCACGTCGATGTCGTGCGCCGTCTGCTCGCTGTAGAGCCGGCGCTGTGGCTGGGGCATGCCGCCCAGGAACCCGTTGGGCTCGGTCTCGTAGGCCAGCGGCCCGAGCCTGGGGAACATGCCGTAGCGCGCCACCATGCTGCGGGCGATGTCGGTGACCTTGGAGATGTCGTCGGAGGCGCCTGTGGAGAGGTGGCCGAAGATCATCTCCTCGGCGGCCCGCCCCCCGAGGAGCACCGCCATCTTGGCCTCGAGCTCCCGGCGGGTCATGAGGTAGCGGTCCTCGGTGGGTCGCTGGATGGTGTAGCCGAGCGCGCCGATGCCGCGGGGGATGATGGAGATCTTGTGGACCGGATCGCTTCCGGACAGCGCCGCCGCGACGATGGCGTGGCCCATCTCGTGGTGGGCCACGACCCTGCGCTCCATCGGATTGAGCAGCCGGTTCCTCTTCTCCAGTCCGGCGACGATGCGCTCGATGGCGGCGGTGAAGTCCTCGGTGGAGACGTGCTCGGCGCTCCGGCGCGTGGCCACCAGGGCCGCCTCGTTGACCAGGTTGGCGAGGTCGGCGCCGGTGAAGCCCGGGGTCAGGGCCGCCACCTCCTCGACCCTCAGGCCCGGGGCGACGACCACCTTCCGCAGGTGGATGGCGAGGATCTGGGCCCGCCCGAGCTTGTCGGGGCGATCGACGAGCACCTGGCGGTCGAAGCGCCCGGCGCGGAGCAGGGCCGGATCGAGGACCTCGGGCCTGTTGGTGGCGCCCAGGAGCACGATCCCGGTGGTGGGATCGAAGCCGTCCAGCTCGGCCAGGAGCTGGTTCAGGGTCTGCTCCTTCTCGTCGTGCCCGCCCATGCCCGGATAGGCGCCGCGGGCGCGCCCCAGCGCGTCGAGCTCGTCGATGAAGATGACGCAGGGGGCCTTCAGCCGCGCCTGCTGGAAGAGGTCGCGCACCCGGGCCGCGCCCACGCCCACGAACATCTCCACGAACTCGGAGCCGCTGATGGAGAAGAAGGGGACCGCCGCCTCGCCCGCCACCGCCCGCGCCAGCAGGGTCTTGCCGGTGCCGGGCGGGCCGACGAGCAGCACGCCCTTGGGCATGCGCGCGCCCAGGCGGCCGTAGGACTTGGGGTCCTTGAGGAACGAGACCACCTCCTCGAGCTCGGCCTTGGCCTCGTCCACGCCGGCCACGTCGGCGAAGCGCACCGCGACCCCGGTCTCGACGTAGACCTTGGCCTTGCTCTTCCCGATCGACATGAGGCCGGCACCGGGTCCGCCGGCGCCACCCGCCCGCCGGGCCAGCCAGACCCACATGGCGCCGAAGAGGGCCACCGGGATCACCCAGGAGAGGATGGTGTGGAACCAGTTGCTGTCGACGCGCCCGGTGAAGGTCACGCCGGCCTTCTCCAGCGTGGCCGCCAGCTCGGGCCGGACCTGGGTGGTGACGAAGCGGTTGCGGCCCTGGTACGGCTCGGTCTCCAGCGGCGCCTTGAGCACGCCCTGGATGGTGTCGGCGTCGACGACCACCTCCTGCACCTTGCCCTGCGCCAGCAGCTGCTGGAACCGGCTGTACGGGATTGGCGCCTGCCCCTGGGAACGAACCCAGTACTCCTGGGCCAGGAGCACCCCGGAGACGGCGATCATCGCGTAGAGAATCTTCAGCCGCTTGTTCTTGTCCATCGGCCCCTTCCGCCAGCGGAGCATGCGGCGAGCCAGGGCCGTGCCCGGCGCCGCGCGGCGGCGGCGCGGCGACGGAGCGCGGCGCCGATCCCTCGCAGGCCGCTCTTCCCGGGCAGTCGCGGCGGCATGCCCGTTGCTTTGGGTGATCGCAGGCGACGCGGCGAGGAGCCGCGATCGGGAAGGGGCCAGGGCAAGGCGCGGCAGCGCGCGAGGACCCCCGCGGACGTCCGCGGACGTCCGCGAACATCCCCGAACGACGGGCGCGGTCCGGTGGCTTCCACGTCGCGCCGGAACAAGGTGGGCGGGAGGGAAGGCGGCATGAGGATACGGAGCACTCCGGGGGCCGGGCGCGAGCTCGATGAGCTCTCCCCTTACCTCCGGGCCCTGCGACAGTACCCGCCGCTGACACGCGCCGAGGAGCACCGGCTGGCGGTGCTCGCCGGGCAGGGCGACGCCGCGGCCCTCCAGGAGCTGGTCCGCCACAGCCTGGCGCTGGTGGTGGCGGTGGTGCGCAGCCAGCGGCGCGGCACGGTGCGCCTCGACGACCTCGTCCAGGAGGGCAACCTCGGCCTCCTGCGCGCCGCCAGCAAGTACGACCCGCACATGGGTACGCGGTTCTCCACCTACGCCATCTGGTGGATCCGCGCCTACGTGGGCAAGTTCCTCAAGGAGGCGCGCTCCGCGGTCCGCCCCCGCAGCGGCCTGGCGGCGCGGTCCGACGTCTCCCTCGACACGCCGGTGGGCGATCCCGGCGACGGGAGCCCGATCGATCTGCTCGAGGCCCCGGAGGCCGGCGCCGAGGACCGCTATCTCGCCTCCGAGCGCGACCGCGCGGTGCGCCGGGCCCTCGCCAAGGCGCGCTCCCGTGTCGGCGAGCTGGGCTGGGACATCGTGCACACCCGGCTGGCGCAGGAGGTCCCCCGGACCCTGGAGGACATCGGCCGCCGCTGGAGCGTCTCGCGCGAGCGCGTGCGCCAGGTCGAGGTGCGCACCAAGCGCTTCCTGAGCCGCCACCTGCTGCCCGCCAACCTGGAGGCGCCCGCCCGACAGCTCGCGGTGCTTCCCTCGCGCAGGTGGTGAGGGACGAGCCCCAGCCGTCAGGAGGCGAGCAGGAACCCGAGGACGACCCAGAAGGCGAAGGCGTAAGCCAGCGAGAGGCCCACGAGCTTCTGGACGCGCGTCATCGCCGCCCGGAGACTCCGCGGCTGGCACCGCGCTCGACCGCCAGCGGCACGAGGCGGTCGCGGGCCGGAGATCCCCCCATGGCGCAGACGACGCAGTCGTCGTCGTGCTCGAACGGGATGAGCGACCCGCAGCTGGCACAGGCGCGTGGCTCCCGGCGGGCAATCGGGCCCGTCGGCACTGGGCCGGAGGAGAGGGCCGCCAGCCGGCGCAGCGCCTCGTGAAAAGCAGCCGAGGGGGTCCGGTCTGGCACGTGGCGGCGCTCCCGGAAGGTGCGGGCCAGAGCTGCGGTCACTGCCGCGAAGAAGATGATGAGCGCGAGGGTCCAGAGCATGGCGAGCTTCCGATCCGTCTGATCTGGAAGCATCCGCCGAGCCAGGCGCGCGATCCCTTGGCCCTTGCGCCCATGGGAGTCGGGAGCTGCTGGTGCGGACGGCGCCGAACGTTCGCGGCGGGCGCTTCGGGGTGGCCTGCCTCGGCCATCAGGGGGCAGGCGGCGCGGGCGGCGGTGGGGTGGGGCGGGTCCGCAGCTGCAGCGCCGCTGCCGCGGCCGTCCTGTCCACGGGGCTCTCGAGCGCCGCTGCCGGCCATTCGGGCGGCTCGGCGCCGGGCCTGGCCAGCGCCCGGATGGGCTCGACGGCAGCGGGCGGCTGGAGCGATCGCGGGCCCTCGTCGGCCAGGCCCACCAGCGGCGCGAGGGATCGGGCAAGGGGCATCGTGAGGAGGAACACCGCAGCCGTGGCGGTGAGGGCAAGGACCACGATGCCCAGCCAGGCCATCCAGGGGGATCGGCTCATGTCGCTCTCCTTGCCCGCGGCATCTCCTGCCGGGGTTCCGGACGTCCGAAGAGGGGAGGAAGGGCCCCGCAACCCCTTCCCCCCCCCGCCCTGCTGCTGCGGCGCTCGGCGTGTGCTGCAAGTACCGGACTACGGCCCGCATCGGTGAGCGGAGCGGACCCTTCGCCCCTGGCCGGCGACCCTTGCCGAGACCGCATCCCGGCCCGATGCGGCACGTCCCTGGCACCCCGGGAGAGGGAGCGCCCAGGCGCGGTTCTTCGCCGCCCAGGCGAAGCGAAGTCGATCGGAGTACGATCAAGGCACGTTCGACGCTGTCTGGGCCGCCGTTCAGGACCCGTGCCTCCGTTCGAGAGGGTCCACCGCATGCCCGCACGCCCCACGACATCCGCCCGGCCCCGCAGGCCACTCCGGGTGGTTCGCGCTCCCGGCAGGCAGGCGGCCGCGGCCGGCGCCTTCCCCATCGTCGGGGTGGGGGCCTCGGCGGGCGGCCTGGACGCCTTCCGCCAGCTGCTGTCCCACGTCCCGGCCGACGCCGGCATGGCGCTGGTGCTGGTGCAGCACCTCGAGGCCACGCGGGCCAGCCTGCTCTCCGACGCCCTGGCCCTGGCCACGGCCATGAAGGTGGCGCAGGCGGAGGACGGCGTCCGCGTCGAGCCGAACCGGGTCTACGTGATCCCGCCGGGCACGCAGATGGCCATCGAGCGGGGCGTGCTGAGGCTGTCTGCGCTGCAGGAGGACGAGCGCCGGCCCCACCTCCCCATCGACTTCTTCCTCCAGTCCCTGGCCGAGGACCGCGGCCGGCAGTCCATCGGCGTGGTCCTCTCCGGGAACGCCTCCGACGGCACCGCCGGGCTCGCCGCCATCCGGGCGCAGGGCGGGATCACCTTCGCCCAGGAGCCGGGCTCGGCGCGCTTCAGCGCCATGCCGCAGAGCGCGGTCAACGCCGGCGTGGTCGACTTCTGCCTGCCCCTGCCCGGGATCGGCGCCGAGCTCTGCCGGCTGGCGCGCCATCCCTACGTGGCGAACGGGGAGGCGGCCGCTCCCGCGCTGGCCGGCGCGGCGGTCCTCTCGCAGGTGCTGGCGGTCTTGCGGTCGACCACCGGCGTCGACTTCGGCGAGCACAAGCCGGCCACCTTCAGGCGGCGACTGGCCCGCCGCATGACGGTGCGCAACGCGCCGGACCTGGCCGCCTACCTGGCGCTGCTGCGGCGCGATCCCGCCGAGGTCCAGGCGCTGTTCGACGACCTGCTCATCAAGGTCACCTCGTTCTTCCGCGACGAGGAGGCCTTCGAGGCGCTGCGGGCCATCGCCTTCCCGGAGATCGTCCGCCACAAGGGGCCGGGAGCGCCGGTCCGCGCCTGGGTGGTGGGCTGCGCCACCGGCGAGGAGGTCTACTCCCTGGCCATCGCCTACCTGGAGCAGGCCGGCGAGGGCGGACCCACCCACCCGCTCCTGGTCTTCGGCTCCGACCTGAGCGATCAGGCCATCGAGGTGGCGCGGGCCGGTGTGTACCCGGACGCCGCGGTGCGCGGGATGGGGGAGGAGCGCCGCAAGCGCTTCTTCGTCCGGACCGACCGGGGCTGGCGGGTGCAGCAGTCCCTCCGCGAGATGTGCGTCTTCGTCCGCCACGACGTGGCGCGCGATCCGCCCTTCGCCCGGCTGGACCTGGTCTCCTGCCGCAACGTCCTCATCTACTTCGGCCAGGCCCTGCAGCGGCGCGTCCTGGCCACCGCCCACTACGCCCTCCTCCAGCCCGGCTTCCTGCTCCTGGGCAGTTCCGAGAGCGCCGCGGGCGGCCGGTGGTTCACCCCGGCCCGCACCGGGAGCCGCCTCTTCCGGCGCCGGCCCGGCGCCAGCCGGCTGCACCTGGCTCTGCGCGCCGGAGCGCTCCCGGCCGGCGAGCCGGCGGCGTCCCCGCAGCCCACGTTCCCGGCGGCCGAAGGCGATCGGACCCGGCTGGCCGACGCCCTGGTGCTGGCGCGGTACGGCCCGCCGGGCGTGGTGGTGGACGAGAACCTCCAGGTGCTCGAGTTCCGGGGACGGACCGGCCGGTACCTCGAGCCGCCCGCGGGCGAGCCCCAGGGCCAGCTCCTCCGGATGGCTCCGCCCGGGCTGCAGGCGCCGCTGCGCATCGCGCTGGCACAGGCGCGCAAGAGCGCGGCCCCGGTGCGCAAGGAGGGCGTGCAGCTGGAGGGCACGGGCCGGAGCTTCGACCTGGTGGTGCTCCCGGTGAAGGCCGGCGGCAGCGCCGGGGAGCCGGCCTTCGTGGTGCTCTTCGAGGAGCGCGCGCTCCCGGCGCGCCTCGCCAGGCCGCGGAAGGCGGCGGCCGGCCGGGCCGGGGCGGTCCACCGGGCCCTCGAGGAGGAGCTGGCGGCCGCCCGGGACCAGGTAGCGGCGCTGCTGGACGAGCACGGCCGCGGCACCGACGCGCTCGCCACCGCCAACGAGGAGCTGGTCTCCAGCAACGAGGAGCTGCAGAGCCTCAACGAGGAGCTGGAGACGGCCAAGGAGGAGCTGCAGGCCACCAACGAGGAGCTCACCACCGTGAACGACGAGCTCCACGGCCGCAACCTGGAGCTGCAGCTCGTCAACGCCGACGTCCTCAACCTCCTGGACGCCATCGAGATGCCCATCCTGATCCTCGACGCCGAGCGGCGCATCCGCCGCTTCACCCGGCACGCCGCCACCTTCCTCGGCCTCGGGCCCGCCGACGCCGGCCGGCACATCGGCCGCGTCCCGCTGCCCATCCGGGCGCCCGACCTGGAGCGCTGGATCGCGCGGGCGATGGAGGACGGCATCCTGGTGGAGGGGGAGGTCCAGGACCACTCCGACCGCTGGCACCGGCTGCAGATCCGGCCCCACCGCGGGGCCAGCGGCCTCACCGACGGCGCCGTGCTCTCGCTGGTGGACATCGACCGGCTGCACCAGGAGGTCCGCAGCGCCCGCGAGGGGGAGCGCCACGGCGTCGACATGCTGGCCCTGGCAGAGGCGGCCCGGCGCCGGGCCCAGGAGGCCGACGCGGCCAAGGACCTGTTCCTGGCCGGCCTGTCGCACGAGCTGCGCACGCCGCTCTCGGTCATCCTCCTGCAGTCGCAGCTCCTCCAGCGCGCGCCCCTCGAGGCAGCCGCCGTGGCGCGCTCCGCCGCCACCATCGAGGCCAACGCCCGGCGGCAGGCGAGGCTCGTCGACGAGCTCCTCGACCTGTCCCGGATCACCACCGGGAAGCTGACCCTCTCCGCCGCCGAGGTGGACTGGAAGGTCCTGGTGGAGGAGGTGGTCGCGGCCGCGCGGCCCGAGGCCGAGGCCAAGGGCGTGCGGCTCGAAGTCGACGAGTCGGGGCCGGTCTCGTGCTGGGGCGACGCGGTGCGCCTGCAGCAGGTGGTGGGCAACCTGGTCGCCAATGCGGTCAAGTTCACGCCGGGGGGCGGCCGGGTGAACGTGCGCGTCGGCGCCGTCGACGGCGTCGCCCGGGTGACCGTGGCCGACACGGGAAGGGGGATCGACCCGTCGTTCCTGCCCCACGTCTTCGAGAAGTTCGCGCAGGAACACCCCGGTGCGCGCCAGGACCCGGGGATCGGGCTCGGCCTCTCGATCGTGCACGACCTGGTGGCGCTGCACGGCGGCAGGGTGCAGGCCGA
The DNA here is from genome assembly GCA_016214955.1 of Deltaproteobacteria bacterium. GTDB lineage: Bacteria > Myxococcota > Myxococcia > Myxococcales > Anaeromyxobacteraceae > JACRMN01. The sequence continues at coordinate 359,872 of JACRMN010000012.1, read as the reverse complement.
GAGCCCGGGCCGCGACCTGGGGGCCACCTTCACGGTCGAGATCCCCCGAAGCGGCCTGACTGCGGCGCCCTGACCGATGCCGATCCGGCAAGGAATCCACCGGCCGGGCCGCGACATCGTGAACGTTCGGCGAGATGGATGAGCGTTCACTCCTGGCGAGTGCTAAACTTCATCTGCCGCGTGGCCAGTCCTGACCTTCGCTCTTCCCACGTCGCGGAGAGAAGGCCATGTCATGCCGCACGCGCTCCAGTCGGCCTCGCCACCCACCCTGCTGTTCCCGTTTCCGAACCACGGCACCCGTCCGGCGCAGTGCCGCGCCGTCCCCCGCGACGGGCTGCTCCTCGGGCGCGGCGCGCCGGTGTTCGACGAGCCGTTCGACGACCCGCTCATGGCCCCGGCCCATGCCGAGCTGCGCTTCCAGGGCTCCCGCGCCTTCGTCCACGACCTGGCCAGCGGTGGGGAGACCAGGCTGAACGGCACCCCGTTGGCGGAGCCGAGCGAGCTGCGGGAAGGCGACGTGATTCGCCTCGGCGACACCCCGCTGATGTTCACCACGCAGGCGCGCAGCCCGGGCTCCCGGCGCGACGCGATCGGCGACGAGCCGGAGCTGACGGGCTTCACCCCCTCCATCGAGGCGGTCCGGCGCAGCGTCGAGGCGGTCGCGCCGCACCCGCGCACCGTGGTGGTGCTCGGCGAGACCGGCACCGGCAAGGAGATCGTGGCCCGGCAGCTGCACCGCCGTGCAGGCCGCACCGGGCCCTTCCTGGCCGTCAACTGCGGCGGGTTCAGCGAGGGGCTGCTGGCCAGCGAGCTCTTCGGCCACGTCCGCGGCGCCTTCACCGGCGCGGTGGCGGAGCAGCAGGGGCTCTTCCGCGCGGCGCGCGGCGGCACCCTGCTCCTCGACGAGGCCGGCGAGATCCCGCTGGCGCTGCAGCCGACGCTGCTTCGGGCGCTCGAGACCTGGCAGGTCCGCCCGGTGGGGAGCACCCGCGACGTGCCGCTCGACGTCCGGGTGATCGCCGCCAGCAACCGCGAGCTGGTGGGCCTGGTGCAGCAGGGGCGCTTCCGCGCCGACCTCTATGCCCGGCTGGCGCAGTGGGTCATCCGGCTGCCGCCGCTGCGCGATCGCCGCGAGGACATCCCGGCGCTGGTGATGGCGCTGCTCGAGCGGCTCGAGGAGCGGGGGCGGTCCCTGGCGCCGGACTTCGCCGAGGCGCTGCTGCTCCACCCCTGGCCGCTGAACGTCCGGGGCCTCTCCAACGTGCTCTCCATCGCCACCATCGCCACGCCGGCCGGCCAGCCGCTCCAGCTCGGCGACGAGGTGCTGTCGGCGATGGAGGACAACCGCATCGAGCAGCTCGCGCCGGTGCCGGATGTGGCGCCGGTGGTGCTCGACCGCGCCGCCCTGGAGGAGCTGCTCCGGCGCTTCGGCGGGCGGGTCGCCGAGATGGCACGGCACGTCGGCGTGTCGCGGCCCAAGCTGTACCGGATGCTCTGGGCCGCCGAGCTGGACCCGGCCCCGTTCCGGCAGCGGTGAGCGTACTGGGCCCGCCCGTCGGCCCGCCTTCGCGGCGGGCCGGGCCCCGCCGCGGTCGTCCGCGAACGTCCCCGGGCGCCGGCCGCCTGGACCGGCGGCGGCGCTCCTTCCGAGCCAGCCCATCCGGCACGGCCCGTGCTCCAGGGAGCGCCTGCACATCGCAGCGCCCCATGGCACGACGCCGCCGAGCGCCGGGGAGCGCCAACGGCGGCACGGCGGGCTGGAGCCTTACATGCGGACCCTGCAGACCTTTCTGGCGCTCTCCTGCGCCCTTCTCGCCTCGCCGGCCCTGGCCTACGAGGAGACCGGCTTCGACCTCTCGGTCCACTACGGGGCCGACAAGTACGACTCGCTGGGCCTGAAGAGCGGCATCGGCGGCCTGAAGGGCTCGGCCCTCCTCGAGGGCACCTCGACGCACGTGGGCGCCACCGCCATCTACCGGGGAGGCCTCCTGGAGCTCGGAGTCATCGGGGAGATCGGCCGCCCGGGGCAGGACGGGAGCACGACGCTGCTGGGCGCGCTCGCCGGCGTGGGCTTCGGCACCGGGCTGCGGCTGGAGCTGCTGGGCGAGCTGGGCGCGCACCGGTACGGCGACCTGCTCAAGGACGCGAGGGTGCTGACCCGCAGCAAGAGCGAGGTCTGGCTGGTCTCGGCCGGCCTGCGCCCCGGCCTCTCGATGCGGTTCGGGCCCGACGGCATGCTGATCGTTGGCGTCTGGGCCTTCGCGCGCTGGGACGTGACCAGCGAGAACGTGCAGGTGACCCTGGCCTCCGGAAACGCCACCTACAAGCTGGGCGGCTCTCAGTTCGGCGGCTCGCTCCGCCTCGGCGTGGCGCTGTGATGGGCGCGGACGCCGGCGGGACGTTCGCGAACGACCCGGCGCGGCCGGCCGAGGCGGCAAGGTGGCCGCAGGGCCGGGGCCCTTCCGGGTTCGCGACCGCGGGCACGGTGGGTGCACCGGCTCGGCGGGAAGGGAGACCGACAATGACCCGATTCAAGCTCACGCTCCTCGCCGCCGCGGGGCTGGCCCTGGCGGGACCGACCATGGTGGGGTGCGCCTCCACCAGGACGACGGAGAGCGCGGGCGAGTACGTCGACGACTCGGTCATCACCACCAAGGTGAAGGCCGCGATCCTCAACGAGCCCTCGCTCCACTCGCTCCAGATCAGCGTCAAGACCTACAAGGACGTGGTCCAGCTCAGCGGCTTCGTGGATTCGTCCGCGAGCGTGCGCCTGGCCGGCAAGGTGGCGGCGGGCGTGCACGGGGTGGGGAGCGTCAGGAACGACCTGGTCGTGAAGTAGCGCCCTCCGCACGATCGGTCGGCGGTCGGATCCCGTGCACCGGTGCCAACCGGGACTGGCGCGGGATCCGGCCGCGTTCTGCTTCAGCCCGGGGTCGGGGCATCGCCACCGGGGCGGACCCGCTCGCGGCGCATGGCCACGAGCTCGGCGACGACGACCTGGGCCGCCGCGGCCACCGGCACCGCCACCACCGCGCCGACGGTGCCCATGAGCTCCACCAGGAAGAGCATGGCGAGCAGGGTCACGAGCTGGTTCACGTGCGCGGTGCGCCGGTACACGAAGGGCGCGAGCACGTTGCCCTCCAGCTGGCCGTACACGGCGAAGTAGATGGCCGCCGCCAGCCCGATCCACGCTCCCCCGGTGGCGGCCGCGAAGAGGGTGACGGCCACGCCCACCACCAGCGGTCCGACGTAGGGGACCAGGCTCGAGGCGCCGCTCAGCACGCCGAGGGGGAGGTAGAAGGGGACCTGGATGATGGCCAGGAAGGCGGTGGTGAGGATGGCGTTGACGGTGCAGATGCCCAGCAGGCCGGCCAGGTAGCCGCCCACCGAGCGGTAGATCCTGCCGGCCACCCGCAGGGCGCGCTCGCGCCCGGCCGGCTCCAGCTCCGCCAGGGCCCCCGCCACCAGGCCGCGGCCGAACACCAGCATCGACAGGGCCAGGAAGAGGGAACCGAGGAGCCCCGCCAGCGCGGTGATGGCGCCGCCGATGGCCGCCAGCACCGGGTTGACCGCCCCCACCGCGGCGGCGCCCGAGGCGCGCAGCTGCTGCTGGATGTGGAGCCAGGCGTCGAGGCGGAGGAACCAGCGGGTGTGCTGCAGCCTGTCCCACAGCGCCGGCGCCGCCGCGACCAGCTCCACGGCCTGCTCGACGACGGGCGGGATGAGCAGCAGGCCCAGCCCGGCCAGCAGCGCGCTGGCCGCGACCATCACCAGCACGATGGACCAGGAGCGCCGGAGCCCCCGGTGCACCAGGGCCTCGACGGCGTGGTCGAGCAGGATGGCCACCATGGCGGCGCACAGCGCCAGCGTCAGGGCGACGCGGGTGGAGAGCAGGAAGGTGACGAGGGCCAGCACCGCCGCCGCGCCGAAGCAGACCTTGAAGATCGTGCCCAGCCCCACCTGCACGCTGCGGCGCGCGGGCGCGCTGGCGAGCGCCTGCTGGGCCCGGGCGGCCGCGAGCCCGCCTCGGGGCAGGCCCGCCCCGGGCATGGCCGGCGGCGCCCGGGGGTGCCTCACTTGAGCGCTGCGACGAAGGCGTCCTGCGCGGCGCTGGAGGCCTCTCGCATCGCCTTCGGCACGCGGGACGCCACCTCCTGGGTCTCGCCCGCGACGCCGGCGATGCGGCGCCGCATCTCGGCTCCGGAGCGGGGGGTGAACAGGGCCGCCGCCACCCCGCCGAGGAGCGCGCCTCCCAGGAAGGTGAGGAACAGGGTGAGAACTCCACTGCCGCTGGACTGCTCGTGCTGTGTCATGGACTTGCCTGCCTTCTCGGTTCGTGTGGGACAGCGGAATCGGCTCCGGCGGATCGCAGCGGCGTGGCCGCCGCCTCGGGCTCCTGCCGGAGGGCGCGGACCGCCGCCGCCACCGCCGGTGCCACTGCCGCGCCCACGGCGGAGGCCACTCGCACCGTGTCCCGCAGCTGGACCACCAGCCGGCTGGCGGCGGCGAGGCCGTCGACGAGCTCCTCCACCCTCCCGCCCTTCTCCAGCCGGACGACCACGGCGTCGATCCGGCCCGCGGCTGCCAGGGTGGCGGCGAGCGCCTCGTCGAGCCGGGCCCCGGAGCGCTGCAGCGTCCGCTCGACGGCCCGCAGGGTCGCGCGCAGCTGAACCAGCGCCGGGATGGCAGCGCCCACCAGGACGGCCGCGAGGACCACCAGCGCCACTCCCCAGCTCTCGGTCGTCATCGGGGCTCCTCCGCCGACACGCTGCGGCCGCGCACGGCCGCCGGGCGGGTCAGCTCCGCCGCCTCGGCACCACCAGCAGCAGGCCGCCGGCCACGATCGCCGCGACCCCCGCCCAGGCCGGAATGTTGACCCGCTCCTTGTCCTTCACCGAGAGCGTGAGGGAGCCCACGTTGGCGGTGTGGGTCTCCTTGGTATAGCTGAACGATCCGTACAGCAGGCCCAGCACACCGGCGACGATCAGCGCAATGGCGGCGATCTTCATGGGGCTCATCAGCGGTCTCCCTGGGCCCTCGGTCAGCAGCCCCGTGGCAGCCTCCAGTGCAAGCCGCGCGCCCGGCGGCTTCCCGCGGCCCGGCGCGAGCAGCGTCGTGGCGCCTTCCCGGGAAGAGAGGAGCACGAGGCGCACGCTCCGCCCCCGCCGCGCGGGCGCGAGTCCCGCGGAGGCGGCCGGCGCCGCGATCGGGTTCCGGGGCGTCACGGGCCAACGCTCAAGCACGCCCCGGGCCTGCCACGCTCCGGGGCACCCGGGCCCAAGCGCGCGGACTTCCCGGCGCGCGGCGAGCGGGCGCTGCCCCCGCGCCGTTCGCGAACGTTCCGCGAACGCCCCCTTCGCTACCCGAGATCCGGGTCGCCGCCCTCGCCTGCGCCGGCGCCGTGCCCGTTGTCGCGCTCCCTGCCGCGCTCGCGCTCCTCGTCGCCTCCGTCGCGGCGCCGCCCCGGATCGTGCTCCAGACCCTGCTCGTCCTCCAGCGGCTCCCCGCGCCACCCGGACTCCTGCCGGCCCTCCGGGCCTCCCAGCGTCGCCAGGCATCCGGCACTGGCGGCGAAGCCCACCGCGACGATGGCACCGAGCAGCTTCCGCATGGGCGTACCTCCTCTGCTTCCCCGCTCGCCGCACCCCAGCTCCTGCAGGCGACGGGCCTCTCCTCCGACCAGGGGTTGGCGCGGGCCGTGCAGCCCTCCGGGTGAAAGGATGTGCTTCATGATGAAACTGACGAGCATGATCGCGGCGATTGCCCTCGGCGGCTGCTTCGCCACGGTTGGAGAGGATGGCCAGATGGTGGGCGGAGAGGCGGCCTTCACGCTGAACCTCCCCGCAGCGCCTCCGCTGGTGACGATCCAGCCGGGCGTCAGCGTCGTCCGCGACTGGGACGGCGAGGTCTTCTACTCCAACGGCTACTACTGGACCCGCAACGACCGCTACTGGTACCGCACCAACGACCACCGCGGCCGCTGGTCGCGGGTCGAGCACCGCAGCGTTCCGGTTGCCATCGCGCAGTCTCCCCCGGGCCGCTACCGGCACTACCGCGGCGAGGAAGTCCGGCACGGCGAGCGCGAGCACGAGCACCAGCACGACGGCCGGGAAGGCCCGGTCGACCGCCGCTAGCGTGGCGCCGCCCCGGGTTCCGGTGAGGGCCCGGGAGCGCCGGTTCTCACCGGAGTCGGAGCTCCGTTGACGCCTTCGTTCACCATCCAGCGCATCGAGACCGGCGCCGACCGGGGCGAGCTCCGCCTCGGCGGCAGCCTGACGCTTGCCGAGGCCGGCCCGCTCTGGGAGGAGCTCCGCCGGCTGGAGTCCAGCGCGGCGCGCGGCCAGAGCCTCGACTTCGAGCTCTCGGCCGTGGAGCGCATCGACGGCGGCGCCATGGCGCTGCTCGCCTGCCTGCGCGCGGAGCTGCAGCGGCGCGGAGTCCGGTCCGAGTTCGTTGCCGCGGGCGAGCGCGTCCAGCGGGTCGTCCACCTCTACGGCGGCGACGCCCGGGTGGCGCGGCTCCGCTCGCGGCGTCCGCTGGGCACCTTCGACCAGCTGGGGCGCGCCACCCTGGCGGTCCTGCGCGAGGTGCAGCTGGCGCTGGCCTTCCTGGGGCAGATGACCGCCTCGGGGGTGGCGCTGCTGCGCTCGCCTCGCTCGGCCAACTGGCGCGAGCTGCCGGCCACCATGGAGCGCTCGGGCGCCGACGCGGTGCCCATCGTGGTCCTCATCAACTTCCTCGTCGGCCTGGCGATGGCGTTCCAGGCCTCGGCCCAGTTCCGGCGCTACGGCGCCAACATCTACGTGGCCGACCTGATCGGCATCTCGGTGAGCCGCGAGCTGGGCCCGCTCATGACGGCCATCGTCCTCTGCGGCCGCTCCGGCGCCGCCTTCACCGCCGAGCTGGGCTTCATGCGGGTGAACGAGGAGATCGACGCGCTCCGCACCATGGGCCTGGGGCCGATGCGCTACCTGGTGCTGCCGCGGACCCTGGCGCTGGTCCTGGTGCTGCCGCTGCTCGTGCTGCTGGCCGACGTGGCGGGGGTGCTGGGCGGGCTGGTGGTCGGCGTCTGGAACCTGGACCTGACGCCGCGCGGCTACCTCAACGAGACCATCCGCGCCGTCAGCGTCTGGGACGTCGCCTCGGGGCTCGTGAAGAGCGTGGTCTTCGCGCTGGCCATCGCCCTCATCGGCTGCCAGCAGGGGCTGGCCACCACCGGCGGCGCCGAGGGGGTGGGCCGGCGCACGACGGCGGCGGTGGTCACCACCCTCTTCACCCTCATCCTCGCCGACGCGGCCCTGACGGCGCTGTTCCGCCTGGGGGGCATGTGAGCACCGCCCTCGTCCGCGTGGCCCACCTCGCCATCGGCTTCGGCGAGACGGTGCTGCAGGAGGACGCGACCTTCGAGGTCGAGCAGGGCACGATCTTCGCCATCCTCGGGCCCAGCGGCTGCGGCAAGTCCACGCTCCTCCGCTGCCTGGTGGGGCTCGACGAGCCGCGGAGCGGGACCGTGGCCATCGGCGGCGTGGAGCCGGGGCCGACCCGGTCCGGCCGGCCGCGCTTCGGCGTGACCTTCCAGTCGGGCGCCCTGCTCGGCTCGCTGACGGTGGAGGAGAACGTGGCCCTGCCGCTGCAGGAGTGGACCGACCTGCCGCTCGACGCCATCGGCGGCATCGTCGCCGCCAAGCTGCGCCTGGTCGGGCTGCAGCGCACCGAGGAGCAGATGCCCGCGGAGCTGTCGGGGGGGATGCGCAAGCGGGTGGCCATCGCGCGGGCCATGGCGCTGGAGCCGGACCTGCTCTTCCTCGACGAGCCCTCCGCCGGGCTCGACCCGGTCTCCGCGGCCGAGCTCGACGAGCTCATCCTGGAGCTCAACAGGGAGCTGGGCCTCACCTTCGTGGTGGTCACCCACGACCTCGAGAGCATCTTCAAGATCGCCGGGAGCTGCATCATGCTCGACCGCGCCACCCGCAGCATCGTGGCGCGCGGTGACCCGCGCCTCTTGCGCGACACCAGCCAGGACCCGCGCGTGCGCGCCTTCTTCCACCGCGCGCGGCAGGAGGTGACCCCGTGAGCGCACCCACCAACCACTGGAAGCTGGGCGCCTTCGTGGTGGTGACGCTGCTTGCCGGAGTGGCCGTGGGCACCGCGCTCACCTCCCGGTCGCTGCAGACCGTCACCGTCACCTACCAGTCCTACTTCGACGAGGCGGTCACCGGCCTCGAGGTCGGCTCCCCGGTGAGCTTTCGCGGGGTGAAGATCGGCAGCGTCTCGGCCATCGAGGTGGCGCCGGATCGGCGCCACGTGGAGCTCTCCTACGACCTCGGGGTCTCGGTGCTGCAGCGGCTGGGCCTGGTCGGCACCAGCAAGGGCAAGGCGACCCGGCTCTCGGTGCCGCCCGACCTGCGGGTGCAGATCGCCTCGACCGGGCTCACCGGGACCAAGTACCTGCAGATCGACTTCTTCGACACCCGGGGCGAGCCGCCGCCGGCGCTGCCGTTCCCCGAGCCGCGCAACTACATCCCGGCCATCCCCTCGACGATGAAGAACCTGGAGGAGGCGGTGGTGCGCGCCATCGATCAGCTCCCCGGCCTGGTGCGCGACCTGGGGGTGGTCGTCACCCGGGCGGGCGCGCTCCTCGACGAGGTGGACCGGCGCGGGCTGGCCCCCAAGGCGGCGGCGACCCTCGACGGCGCCACCCGGACCCTGGCGCAGCTGGATCACGTGCTGGCCCGGGTCGACGCCGACGGCGGCCTGCTGGAGAGCGTGCAGCAGACCTCCGACTCGCTGGGCGACCTGGGCGGGCCGCGGCTGGCGGCCAACCTCGACGAGACCGGGCGCGACCTGCGCGAGGTGGCGGTGGCGGTGCGCCGGCTTGTCGAGGCGCTGGAGCGCGATCCGGAGATGCTGCTCAAAGGCCGGGCCAAGGCCCAGGTGCGCCGGTGAGGGCCGCGCTCCTGCTGCTGGCCTGGGGGGCCGCGGGCTGCGCCCTGCTCGGCCAGGGCGATCCGGTCGTGCCCCGCTACTTCGCGCCCGACTTCGCCGCGGGCCCGCCGGCGTCGCCCCCGCGGCCGGACCTGCAGCTCCGGCTGGGCCGGGTGGAGGGGGGTTCGCACCTGCGCGAGCGCCTGGCGGTCCGCGGGCCCGGCCGGGAGTTCGTCTTCTCCGACGACCTGCGCTGGACCGAGCGGCCGGAGGTCTACCTGCGCCGCGCCCTGGCGCGCGCGCTCTTCGAGGAGCGAGGCCTGGTGCAGGCGGTCTCCGGGCGCGCAATCACGCTCGAGGTCGAGCTGCTGGCCTTCGAGGAGGTCGAGGAGCCGCACCGGGGCCGCCTGGAGGCGCGCCTGGTGCTGCGCAACGATCGCGTCAGCCTGCTGGAGGAGACCATCGCCGTGGAGCACCCCATCGAGAAGAGCACCGGCGCCGACCCGGTCCCGGCGGTGATCGAAGCGCTCTCCGAGGCGCTGCGGGCCGGGGTGGCGCGCATCGCCGACCGGGTGGTGGCCAGGCTCGCCGAGCAGGCGCCGGCGGCCCACGGCGAGGGCGAGGCCCGGCTCCGCTGAGGCGGGCGCCCGGGAGGCGGCGACGGCTCAGCTGCCCGGCGGCGCCGGCGGCGGGACCACTGCCGACGGCTCGCCGTGCGGAGCCCGGCCATCGAGGATGATGTCGACGCGCAGGGTCAGCGCCAGGACATGGTGCCTCCCCAGCCCCGGCGTGGTGGGCCAGGCGACCTCCGGCTCCAGCTCCAGGAAGAGCCAGCGGCGCCAGACGTCGCGCCGCACGCGCGTGAAGAGCCGGTAGAGCTCGACCTCGGCCTTGGGCAGCCCGAAGCCGGAGACGGCGAAGCCCAGGTAGCTCGCCAGCCGCAGGCGCTGGAAGGCGTGGGCCAGGCCCACCTCGGTGGCCCACTCGTACCCCCGGCTCACACCGGTGATGAAGCCGGCGTTGTTCCAGCGCAGCTGCGTTTGGGCGCTCAGCGGCCGGTCGAGGTCCACCTGGGTCAGCTCGCCGAACCGTTCCCTGTTGGTCCAGGTTCCCTCCTGGGTGAAGCGCGCGGTGATCTTCCAGCCCAGCGCCTGCCGGTGGCGGAAGCGCAGCGCGCCGAAGTACTCGAAGGGCCAGCGCAGGCGGACGCCGCTGGCGGCCTGGAGCACCGTGGGCGACGGAGTCCGCAGCAGGTCGAGGCGCAGCTCCAGGTGCGCCTGCTCCGCCCGGATCGAGGGCGAGAAGCCGGGGTTGCCCGGCTCCTCCAGGCGCCGGACCACCGGGTCTCCCTTGCTCTCGCCGCTGAAGGAGAGCTGCAGCCCCTTGAGCCAGCGCATCAGGGCCGGGAGCTGCACGTTGGCCCGGGCCGAGCTCCGCAGGCTCCAGGTCCGCCGGTCGTCGAGGCGCACCTCGCCGCGCCAGCGGAGGTAGGAGCCGGGCTGCTCCAGGTCGAGGCGGCGGTCCTCGCCGAAGATGCGGTCGAGGTCCTCGGTGAGGTCGGTGAGCTTTCGCTCCAGGGCCCGGTGCGAGTCGTCGGCCCAGGTCTGGCCCTCGGCCGAAGCCGCCTCGGCCGCGGTGGGAGGGCCCAGCGGCTTCGCCTCCGCCGACTCGGCCTCGGCCGCGGTGGGGGGCCCCAGCGGCTTCGCCCCGGCAGGCGGCGCCGGAGGAGCCTCGGCGGGCGCCGCCGGCGGGGCTTCGGGCGCCGGAGCCTGCAGCGGCGAGGGCTCCACCGCCAGCGGAATGCCGGGCGTTTCCGGCTCCCGGGCCACGGCCATCCCGGCGAGCAGCGTCGCCAGCGCGGCCGCGCGGCAGGTGGCGCGGTGGAGGTCCCGGGTCACGGATCCGCAGCACTGCAAGGCCTGTGCAAGCGATGAGCCCGGCGCCGTGAGGCGCCGGGCCCGGATGAGTCCTGCGGTGGGGAGGGCTACAGCGAGCTGGTCGTGGCCTTCGGGTAGGCCTGGTAGCTGAACTTCTGCCCGCCCACGCTGGCCTCGGCCATGAGGCCGCCCTTGGCGAGGGTGAAGACGCTGACGCCGTCGACGTACCTGGCGTTGGCCGAAGCTCCGGCGGCCGCCGCCACCGCGCTCACCTGCGCGGCCATGGCGAACTCGCCCTTCTTGAAGTCGGCCAGCGCCTTGTCGGTCTCGAAGAAGATCACCTCGGTGTAGGCTTGCCCGCCGAGCTGCAGGCCCACGGTCACCTGGGTGAGGGTGGTGTGGCCGATGGCCTGGCCCTTCTCGTACAGGACGCCATCGCCGTGCGCGCCGCCGACGCCGACGGCGCCCTTGCCCACCGTGGCGAAGACGGCGTAGCCGGGCGCGCTCGCGAAGAGCTTGGTGAGGCCGGGGTCGGCCCGCTCCAGCTCGCCGATGGCCTGGCTGGCGTGCTTCATGTGAGCGCCGTGGTCCGTGCGCTTCTGGTGCATGGCCTCCTTGTGCTGCTGGTCCATGCCGCCGGCCGCCGCGCCCGCCTTCTCGGCCTTGACTCCGGCCTCGGCGGCCTTGTCGCCGGCCAGGGCCAGCGAAGCGGGGACGGCCAGGGCGACCGCGGCGAACGTGCTCAGGATCTTCCTCATGGGAATGCTCTCGTTCAGACGTGATGGGTTCTCGAGCCCGCTCGGCAACCGGAGAGGAGCGCCTGCGCACCGGACTTGCGGCGCGTGCAGGCTGCGGGCCCCGGTGATCTACGCGGATGGTGAAGCCGTTGCCACGCCATTCGGGGGCGCTGGCCGCCGGGCCCGCCGGAGCTAGTTGGGGATGCCGTTGCGGTGGCAGGTGGTGCAGCCGGTGGCGCTGCCCCAGTCGGCGCCGAAGGCCTTGGTGCCGGTGCGCATGGCGGTGTGGCAGGTGACGCAGCCGGCGCGCCGGTGATCGCCCTGGCCGAAGCCCCGGTCGCCGGTGGGGTGCGAGGCGATGGGGTCCACCTGGCCGTCGGCGTGGCAGCGCAGGCAGTTGGGGCTGGTGAGGGTGAGCGACGGCCCGGTGGTGTTCTCGCCGGTGTGGACGGTGAGGATGGCGACGCCGCTGGGGTTGCTGGTGTGCGTGGTGGTGAAGCCCGGATCGGCGGCGCGGGAGAGGTGGCAGGCGTCGCAGGCGAACTGGGTGGTGTCGTGCGGCCGGGCGAGGTCGAGGTGGCACTGGCGGCAGGTGATGCCGGCGTGCTTCGTGCCCGCGCCGACCGGGAAGAAGTCGGGGGTGTGGTTGGCGGGCGCGCCCTGCCCGTCGGGGTGGCAGCCCAGGCAGGCGCTGCTCTGGTAGGCGAAGCCGCTCACGCCGGTGTGGCTGGCGGCGACGGCCACCGCGTCGGAGTGGGCGTGGCAGCCGAGGCAGTCGAAGGCGGAGAAGTCGGTGGCCCACGCCTTGTCGCCGCGGAGCGCCGTGTGGCACTGCAGGCAGGTGGTGCCGTGGCTGGCGCTGCCGGAGGAGATCGGGAAGGTGGTGACCGGCGTGCCCGAGCCGCTGCCGGCGTGGTCGGCGAGGCGGGTCACCTGGTCGTCGGCGTGGCAGCGGACGCAGTCGGCGCCGGTGGGTGCGGCGGGGAAGTCGTCCACGGCGGCGTGCTTGCCGGCGAAGGTGGGCTGGCCCAGGTGGCAGGTGGCGCAGGCCAGCGTCGCCGGCGTGCGGTTCCCGAGGTCGGTGTGGCAGCTGGTGCAGACCGCCGGGTGGGAGGCCGTGCCGATGGGGAAGAAGCGGGGCCCGTGATCGGACATCACCCCGAGGCCGTCGGGGTGGCACTGGTAGCAGGAGGCGCTCTGCCAGGCGTAGCCGGGCACGGTGCCCTGGTGGATGGGGTCGCACTCGGCCTGGTCGTGGCAGCCGGTGCAGGAGAACTGGGTGAAGGTCGAGCCGGAGTGGCAGCCCTGGCAGTCCACGGTGCTGCCCGGCGCCGAGGGGTCGTGCGGGGTCCCGGAGAGGCGGAGGTAGGTCGAGTGGCCGGCGACGCCGGGGTAGGTGAGCCAGGGCGCGGAGCTCTTCCGCTCGCCGCACGCAGCTGCGACCGCGACCGCCCCCGCCAGGGCGACGATCTGAATTCGCATCTTCCTGCCCTCGCGTCCGCCGGCCGACGCACACCGACAACCCGCCCCGGTGGCCGGTGTTTCGCCCGGCCCGGAAGACCCCCCCACTTTGCCACCCCGGCTCCCCGGGAGGGAGGATTCCTCCGGGCCTGCGTCGATCGCGCCGCGGGGCGGCGCCTTCCTCAGTCCTCGATGTCGTACTGGTGGGCCGCGTGCGGCAGGTCGCCCGGCGTGCGCCGCACCAGCTCCCGCAGGGTGCCGCCGTCGGTGTCGTAGACCCAGCCGTGGAGCCAGGGGCGCTGCTCCCGCTTCCAGCAGCGCTGGATCACCGAGGTCTTGGCCAGGTGGTCCACCTGCTCCACCACGTTGATCTCCACCAGCCGCCCGGTGCGGGCCTCCTCGTCGGGCAGCGCCTCCAGCTCGGCCTGGTGGCGCTCGGCGCAGTCCTTGATGTTCTGCAGCCAGCGGTTGATGAGGCCGAAGTCCTGGCGCGACATGGCGGCCTTCACGCCGCCGCAGCCGGTGTGGCCGCAGACGATGATGTGTTTCACCCGCAGTCGCTCCACCGCGTAGAAGACCACGGTGAGCATGTTGAGGTCGGTGTGGATGACCTGGTTGGCGACGTTGCGGTGCACGAAGAGCTCGCCGGGCTGGCAGCCGGTGAGCATCTCCGCGGGCACGCGGCTGTCGGAGCAGCCGATCCACACGAACTGCGGATCCTGCTGGCCGCCGAGCCGGGTGAAGTAGTCCGGCCGCTCGGCGAGCCGCTCGGCCACCCACTGCTGGTTGTACGCCAGGAGGCGCCTGGTCCCGTCCATGGCCCCACGGTAGCAGAAGGGCGCCGCCGTCCGCCGCGCCCCGGTTGCGGGCGCCGGCGCGCGGCGGCACCGTCCTACGGGTGCGGCGCCGCGGCGGCGCGGCCCGGCAGCGCCCCCTCCGCAGACTCCGGCGCCGGCTCCGACTCGGCGGTGCGCGAGCGGTCGCGGGCGATGAGCAGGTAGATGGCCGGCACGAAGAAGAGGGTGAAGGCCGTGCCCACCGCCATCCCCGCCACCAGCACCAGGCCGATGCTGTTGCGGGCGGCGGCGCCGGGGCCGGTGACCAGGGTGAGCGGGAAGTGGCCACACACCGTGGCCACGCTGGTCATCAGCACCGGCCGCAGCCGGGTGACGGCGGCGTTCTTCACCGCGTCGAGCTTCGACTGCCCCTCCCGCTGGAGCTGGTTGGCGAACTCGACGATGAGGATGCCGTTCTTGGCCACCAGCCCCACCAGCGTCACCAGCCCCACCTGCGAGTAGACGTTGAGGGTGGTGGTCCAGCCGCTGGTGAAGAAGGGGATGTTGGGGTTGGGCATCTTCAGGAAGACCAGCGCCAGCGCCCCGAACATGCCCAGCGGCACCGAGCCGGCGAGGATCACGAAGGGGTCGCGGAAGCTGTCGAACTGGGCCGAGAGCACGAGGAAGATGAGGACGATGGCCAGCAGGAACGCGGGCAGGAAGCGGTTGCCCTCGGTGCGGAGCTGCCGCGACTCGCCGGTGTAGTCGATGGTGTAGCCGCGGGGCAGGATCTTCGCCCCCTCGTCCTCCAGGAAGCGCAGCGCCTGGTCCAGCGGCCGGATGGCAACGCCCGAGATCTTCACGGCGTTGAGCTGCTGGAAGCGCGGCAGGGCCCGCGGCACCACCGAGTCGCGCAGGTGGGCGATGGAGCCCAGCGCCACGAGCTGGCCGTTGGGGCCGGTGACGTAGACGTCGCGGAGCTGCTCGGGGTTGAGCCGCTCGGTGCGCAGCAGCTGGGGGATGACCTTGTAGCTGCGGCCGGCGACGCTGAAGCGGTTGACGAAGTTGCCCCCCACCGCGGCGGAGAGGTCCTGCCCCACCGACTGCAGGTTGAGCCCCAGCTCCGCCACCTTGTCCCTGTCGATCTCGATGGCCGACTCGGGCTGGTCCACCTTGACGTCGATGAGCGGCGGGAAGGCGAACATCCCGCTCGCCGCCGCCTTCTGCTGCAGCGCGGTGGCGAACTTGAGGATCTCGGTGCTCTCGGCGGTGGAGGCGATGACCACCTCCACCGGGAAGCTGCCGCCGCCGGGCAGCGCCGGCGGGAGGATGGGGAAGGTCTGGATGCCGGGGATGACCCCGACCTTGGCCTGCACCTCGGGCAGCACCTGGGCGGCGGTGCGCTTCCTCTCGTCCCAGGGCTTGAGCCCCAGGCCCCAGAAGCCGCCGCTGGGCTGGGTGATCTGGAAGGTGAAGCCGCCCTCGGGCACCGACATCAGCGCCTTGTTCACCGCCCGGGTGGACTGCATCACCTGGTCGAGGGTGGAGTTGGCCGGGGTGTTCACCACCCCGAAGATGACGCCCTGGTCCTCGGGCGGCGCCAGCTCGCGCGGCGCCTGGGTGAACATGAGGAGCGCCAGCACGCTCACCACCGCCCAGGCCACGTAGATGACCCGGCGCGACTCCAGCGCGGTGTCGAGGTGGCGGGCGTAGGTGGCCTTGACCCGCTCGAAGGCCCGGTTGACGACGCCGGAGAGGCCGCGATCCTCGTGGCCGGCCTTCAGCAGGTAGGCCGACATCACCGGCGAGAGGGTGAGGGCCACCACGCCGGAGATGAGCACCGCCCCGGCCAGCGTCAGCGCGAACTCGCGGAAGAGGGAGCCGGTCAGGCCGCCCTGGAAGGCGATGGGGGTGTAGACCGCCGCCAGGGTGATGGTCATGGAGATGATGGGCCCGACGAGCTCTCGGGCCCCGGCCAGCGCCGCGTCCACCGGCCGCTTGCCCTGCCGCATGTGGCGCTCGACGTTCTCGACAACCACGATGGCGTCGTCCACCACCAGCCCCACCGAGAGCACGATGGCCAGGAGCGTGAGCAGGTTCACGGTGAAGCCGAACACCTGCATCAGGAACACCGCGCCCACCAGCGACACCGGGATGGCCACCACCGGCACCAGCACCGAGCGCAGCGAGCCCAGGAAGAGGAAGATCACCACCACCACGATGAGCAGGGTATCGCCCAGGGTGGACTCCACCTCGCGGATGGCGCTGCGGATGTAGGAGGTGCCGTCGTAGGCGATGCGCCCCTGGATCTGCTCGGGGATCTCCTTCTGCAGCGCCGTCATCTCGGTGCGAACCCGGGAGATGACGTCGAGGGAGTTGGCGTTGGGAAGCGGCCAGACGCCGATGAAGACGGCGGTGGCGCCGGAGAAGTTCACCGCGGTCTCGTAGTCCTCGGCCCCCAGCACCACCTCGGCCACGTCGCCCAGGCGCACCAGCGCCCCGCCGCTCTCGCGGATCACCATGCGCCGGAACTCCTCGGGCGAGCGCAGGTCGGTGTTGGCGGTGAGGTTCACCTGGACCAGCGAGCCCTTGGTCTGGCCCACCGCCGCCAGGTAGTTGTTGGACGCCAGCGCCTGGCGCACCTGGGCCGGGCTGACGTTGAGGGCCGCCATGCGGTCGGCCTTGAGCCAGATGCGCATGGCGAAGGTGCGGGCCCCGAGGATGTCGGCGCGCTGCACGCCCTCGATGGCCGAGAGGCGCGGCTGCACCACCCGCACCAGGTAGTCGGTGATCTCGTTCTGCTTGAGCAGCTCGGAGGAGAAGCTCAGGTAGGCCGAGGCGAACTGGCTGTCCACCGACTCGATGTTGAGGATGGGCACCTCGGCCTCGGGCGGCAGGTCGCGGCGCACCGAGTCCACCTTGGAGGCGATCTCGGCCAGGGCCCGGTTGGCGTCGTGGTTGAGCCGGAGCCGGGCGCGGATGATGGAGATGCCGGGCCGGCTGTCCGACTCGATGTAGTCGATGCCGTCGGCGGCGGCGATGACCCGCTCCAGCGGCGCGGTCACGAAGCCGCGGACCAGGTCGGCCGAGGCCCCCACGTAGGCGGTGGTCACCAGCACCGCGGCGTTCTCGCTGCGGGGGAACTGGCGGACGTTGAGCGAGCGGATGGCCTGCAGGCCGGCGATGATGATGACCACGTTGACGACGATGGCCAGGACCGGCCGGCGGACGAAGAGGTCGGTGAGCTTCATGGCGCCCTCGCCCTAGGGATCGACCGGCCGGGGGTCGGCGCGGGCGTCGGGGGCCAGGTCGTTGTGGACCACCACCTCGGCGCCGTTGCGCAGCTTGAAGGCGCCGCTGGAGACGATGGTGTCCCCCTCGGCCAGCCCCTGGGCCACCGCCACCAGGTCGCCGCGCCGCTCGCCCAGCCGCACGAACTTCTGCTTGGCCACCAGCGCCACCCGGCCGCCCGGGTCCTTCTTCTCCTCCAGCGCGTAGACCGAGTCGCCGTAGGGCGCGAAGAGCACCGCGGTGGCCGGGATGGCCAGCACCGGGTGCGGCCCGGCCGAGAGCGCCTCCACCTGGACGAACATGCCCGGGCGCAGCCGCCCCTCGGGGTTGGCGAGCCGGGCGCGGATGCGGACGTTGCGGGAGGTGGGGTCCACCTCCGAGTTCACGGCGGCGATGCTCCCCTCCCAGGTGGCGCCCGGGAAGGTGTCGGTGCGGACCTTCACCTGCTGGCCCACCTTGACCTCGGCCAGCGCCTGCTGCGGCAGCCAGAAGTCGGCGTACATGGGGTCCACCGACTGGATGCTGGCGATGGGCGTGCCCGGCGAGACCACCTGGCCCAGCTCCACCTGGCGGATGGCCACCCGGCCGTCGAAGGGGGCGCGGATGGTCTTGCGGGCGATGGCCGCCTGGAGCCCGGCCACCACCGCCTCGGCCTGCTTGGCGCGCGCCTCGGAGACGTCCAGCTCCGCCTGCGGCGCGGCCTCGGCCCGGTGCAGCTCGCGGGCCCGGGCCAGGTTGAGGCGCGCCAGCGCCGCGTCGGCCTCGGCCGAGGCGAGCTGCGCCTGCTCCACCGAGGTGTCGAGCTGGACCAGGATCTCGCCCTTCTTCACCGGCGCGCCCGAGTCGAAGCCGATGGCGCGGATGGTGCCCACCACCTCGGCGCTCACGGTGACGCCGCGCACCGCCACCAGCGAGCCCACCGCGGCCCGGGAGGGCTGCCACTGCGTGGACTGCACCCGGGCCGAGGTCACCGACTCGGGCGGGGGCGTGAAGCTCTTGCCCATGGCGATCATGGCGCCGATCTGGCCGGCCTTGATGCCGCCGAGCGCGGCGACGATGGCCAGGAGGCCGGCGATGGTGGCAACCCAGAGGCGAACGTTGGTCTTCTTCTGCATGTGCGGCTCCGCGAAGGCGTGTGAAGCCTTCGTTTTTGCCGCCGGTGGAGGGGATTTGCTCGGCTCGCTCGGGGGTCATGGGCCACTTCCGTGGCGCCGGGTGCGGGCCGGCGGTCCGAAACCGAGGCCTCCGGCCGCCCGGCGGCCCCCCGGACCCCCGCCTCAGCGCCCGCCCGGCCCGTACCCCAGGTAGAGCGCCAGCAGGATGTGGCTGGTGAGCGCCACCACCAGCAGCGCCGCCAGCGCCACGTGCAGGCTGCGCCAGACGCGCATCAGCCGCTGGATGCCGCCGAAGAGGCCGGCCTGGGCCCGCAGGCGGCGGAGCTGGGTGAGGTTGCGGCGCAGCGCGGGGCGGTCCTCCGCCGGCACGAGGTGCAGCGCCGCGGCCAGCCGCGCCCGGAAGGCGACGGCCGCCGGGAGCGAGCCGAGGAGCTGGAGCGCGAAGGGGGCGCGCGACGGCGGTGCCCCTGCCTCCTCCAGGAGCGCGGCCACGGCGGCGTGATCCCGGCCGCCGGCCAGCAAGGGCTCGAGCCGGGCCCGGGTGCGCGTCAGCTCGCCGAGCAGCTCGGCGAGCTCGACCTGGCGGCCGTGGGCCCGCGGCAGGAGCCCGTAGAACCACCGGCCCACCAGACCGGTGGCCACCACGATGCCCAGCGAGGCGTAGGTGGAGGAGGCCATGACGTTGTTGGACTGGAAGGCGGCGTGGAAGGCGATCACCACCGGGCTCATCACCCCCACGAAGACGTGGACGTCGAGCCAGGAGGAGAGGTTCCCCAGCCCGGAGAGCGCGCTCCAGCGCTTGCGCAGGGCGTAGAGGAAGTTGGTGAGCATCACCGCGCTGGCGGCGATGCCGATGGTGATGCCCAGCGAGCCGGCGGGCTTCAGGGTGGCGTGGAGCGGCGAGCGCAGCCGCTCCGGTCCGCGCAGCGGGTAGTAGCCGGCCCCGGTGAGCGAGAGCAGCACCACCAGCACCGCCGCGGCCAGGCCGGCCACCGCCAGCACGCGCCACCAGCGGCGCCGGGCCCGCTCCTCGGGCGAGGCGGTCCAGGGCCCCTCCCGCTCCCCCGCCGGCCGGGCGCCGCGCTGCTCGCCGAAGAGCCGCCGCACCTGCACGCCCATCCTGCGGAGGAAGTCGAGCGGAAGCTCGCCGCCGAGGCAGGCGATGACGAAGTCGTTGGGGACGGCCTGCTCCTGGCCGCCGCGCCGCAGCACCACCGCCTGCTCCTCGATGCGCGCCACCTCGGTGCCCATCAGCAGGAGCAGCTTGCCGCGGGCGGCCAGCGCCTCGGCCCGCTGGCGGTTGGCGGGGCGGCAGCGCTGCAGCGCCGCCTGGCGGTAGGAGAGCGCCCCCTCGGCCCCCTTCTCGGCCACGGCGCAGGCCGCCTCCACCGCGGCGTCGCCGCCCCCCACCACCAGCACCCGCTTGCCGGCGTACTGCTCCGCGTCCACCAGCGCGTAGGTGACCTTGGCCAATTCCTCGCCGGGCACGCCCAGGGTGCGGGGCGTGCCGCGCCGCCCGGCGGCCAGCACCACCTTGCGCGCGGCGATGAGGCCGCGGCCGGTCTCGACGACGAACTCCCCGTCCTTGCCGGAGAGGCCGGTCACCTCCACCCCCTGCTCGACCTTCACCCGCGCCGCCGCCAGCGCCTTCTCGAAGTACTCGAGGAGCTGCAGCTTGGTGATGAGCGCCTCCTTGAGCCGCGCCGCCCCGGGGAGCTGCAGCGGGCCGTTCATCACCAGGCCGTGGCGCGGGTAGTGGGCCATGGCCCCGCCCAGCCGTCCCCGCTCCAGCAGCCGCACCGAGAAGCCGCGGGCCCGCAGCGCCAGCGCGCAGCTCACCCCCGCCGGCCCGGCCCCGACGACCACCGCGTCGGCCACCGCAGGGTCGCGCGCCGGCCTGCCGAGCGCCTCGGCCAGGTAGCCGGCGCACTGGGCGGCCTGCTCCACCGCGTTGCGGATGAGCCCCATGCCGGAGAGCTCGCCCACCACGTGGACGCCGGGGCGGCTCGACTCGAAGCGCCCGTCCACCTCCGGCAGGTCCACGCCGCGGGTGGCGGTGCCGAAGACCAGGGTGATGGCCTGCACCGGGCAAGAGGCGGCGCAGCGCCCGTGGCCCACGCAGTGGGTGGCGTGGACCAGCCGCGCCGCCCCGTCCACCACGCCGAGGATGTCCCCCTCGGGGCAGGCCTTGATGCAGGCCAGGCTGCCGATGCAGCGGTCGGCGTCGATGACCGGGTGGAGCGACGGCGGCAGGTGCAGCCCGCGGGCCTCGTTCTCGGCCAGCGTCCGCTCGTCGCGCTGCTCGCGCCGGCGGCGCAGGGCGAGCTGGGTCAGCACCAGCGCCGAGACGCCCGAGCCCATCACGATGCCGGCGACGGTGGTTTCGTTCATGGGGCCGCGGCCGGTCCGCTGGTGGGGCGAGGTGGGAGGAGGTGCTCCATGGCTCGCGCGTGCAGGGCAGAGCTTCCCATGGGCATACGGCATCCCCGCCAGCCGCCATCCCCGACCAGACGGGTACAGGGGCCCCACCGCCCCACACCCCGCGGCGCGCGCCCCGGGCCCAGGCCGTCAGGCCCAGCGGGCCCCCTGCCGGCGCCCGGCGGCCGCCAGGATCCGGCCCGCTCCGAGCCGCGCGCAGAGCGCCTCGAGCGATCCGCGCGGAACGCCCGGCCAGCGCAGGTCGCCGAGCGCCTGCGGCAGCGGGACGTCGGTGACCAGCGTCGCCAGCCGCCGGAACAGCAGCGCCTCCTCCCAGCGCTCCGCCAGCGTGGAAGCGAGCCGGGCGGCGCCGCGCACGCCGGCCGGCCACTCCCCGGGGTTCCGCGGGATCTGCTCCAGCCGGCGCCCGCCGGCCAGGAGCGCCGCCGCCGTCTTCTCGCCGAAGCCGGGGAGCCCGGGGATGCCGTCGGCGTCGTCGCCGGTGAGGGCCAGGAGGTCGGGGACGCTCTCCGGCTCGACCCCGCGCCGCTCCCGCAGCGCCGCCTGGTCGATCACCTTGCCGCGCACCCGGTCCACCTGCACCACCCGCGTGCCGCGCAGGCACTGGGAGAGGTCCTTGTCGGGCGTGAGGATGCGCACCTGGTCCACCGCGGGGGCGAAGCGGGCGGCGGCGGTGGCCAGCGCGTCGTCGGCCTCGTGCTCCTCCATCGGCCAGACGGTGAGGCCGAGGGCGCGGGCCGCCTCCTCGGCCAGTTCGAGCTGCGCCAGCAGCTCCGGCTCCACGCCCTCCTCGGTCTTGTAGCCCGCGTAGAGCCGGTTGCGGAACGAGCGGATGGGGTTGTCGAAGGCCACCGCCACGTGGGTCACGGCCTCGGCCGGATCGTGGAGCAGGGCGATCAGGCTCTCCACCAGGCCCACGGTGGCCTTCACCTCCTGGCCGCCAGGCGCGCGGTGGCCGGGCCGCGGGGAGAAGTGGGCCCGGAAGAGCTCGAAGGTGCCGTCCACGAGGTGCAGGGTCACGGGCTGTCCATAGGCGGGGCCGGGGGCGGCCGCCGCTCCCCGCGGTGGCGCACCTCTTCAGGCCTCGTCGAGGCAGGCCCGGACCCGGCGCCCCAGCTCGCCCGGGCCGTAGGGCTTCTCCAGGACGTGGGGCGTCCCCAGGAGCGCCGAGGCCTGGCCCAGCATGTCGTCGGTGTAGCCGGTGGAGTAGATGACCTTGAGGGCGGGCCGCTCTGCGTGGAGCCGCTCCGCCAGCTCGCGGCCGGTGATCCCGCCCGGCATCACCATGTCGGTGAGCAGCAGCGCCACCTCGGGGCCGTGCCGCGCCCAGACCTCCAGGGCCTCGATGCCGTTGGCGGCCTGCAGCACCCGGTAGCCGAGGCGGCGCAGCACGTTGCAAGCCAGCCGGCGCACCCCGGGGTCGTCCTCGACGAGCAGGACCACCTCGTCCCCGCCGCGCACCTCCGGCGCGAGGGAGGCGGCCGTGAGCGCCGGGTGCGGGAGGCGGGGGAGGTGGACCTCGAACGTGGCCCCCTCGCCGGGCTGGCTCCTCACCTCGACGAAGCCGCCGTGCTGCTCCGCGATGCCGTACACGGTGGCGAGCCCGAGCCCGGTGCCCTTGCCCACCTCCTTGGTGGTGAAGAAGGGCTCGAACACCTGCGCCAGGTGCTCCGGGGCGATTCCCTGGCCGGTGTCGGAGACGCTGAGCCGGACCCAGCTCCCGGGGTGGGCCGACCCCTGGCCCCCCTCGACCAGCGAGGTCTCCAGCGTGAGCCGCCCGCCCTGGGGCATGGCGTCCCGGGCGTTGACCGCCAGGTTCATCAGCACCTGCTCCATCATCGAGAGGTCGGCGTGCACCGGCGCCCCGGTCGGCGCCAGGCGGGCCTCCAGATGGATGTGCTCGCCGATGAGGCGGCGCAGCATCTTGGCCATCTCGGCCACCACCTCGTTGAGGTCCAGGTCCCGGAGCTGGGCTGCCTGGCGGCGGCTGAAGAGGAGGAGCTGGCGCGTCAGCCGCGAGGCGCGCTCGGCCGCCTCGGCGATCTGGGCGAGGCAGGCCTGGCGCTCCTGCTCCGCGGCGGCGCCCTCGCGCAGCAGCGAGGCATTGCCCTGGATGACGGTCAGCAGGTTGTTGAAGTCGTGGGCCACGCCCCCGGCCAGCTGGCCGAAGGCCTCCATCTTCTGCGACCGCCGGTACTCCTCCTCCATGCGCCGGCGCTCGGTCACGTCCTCCTGCACCGCCAGGTAGTGGGTGATGCGGCCCTCGGCGCCGTAGATGGGGGAGAGCGAGACCGCCTCCCAGAACGGCTCCCCGCCCTTCTTGCGGCTCCGGAGCTCGCCGCGCCACTCGCGGCCGGCGCGCAGCGCCTCCCAGATGCGCTGCCGCTCGGCGGCCGGCACCTCCCCCCCGTCGAGCAGGCGCAGCTTCTGCCCCACCGCCTCCTCCTTCGTCCAGCCGGTGATCTGCTGGAACCGCGGGTTGGCGTACTCGACGATCCCCCGGACGTCGCTGATGAGGATGGCGGCCGGGCTCTGCTCCAGGGCGCGCGAGAGCTTGCGCAGCTCCTCCTCGGAGCGCTTCAGGGCGCTGATGTCGCGAGCCACCGCCAGCACGGTGGCCACGGCGCCGCTCCGGTCCCGCTCCGCCACGTAGGTCACCTGGAAGGAGCGCCGCGTCCCGTCGGCCTCGCACCAGCTCAGATCGACCATGCGGGGGGCCCCGTCGCGCAGCACGGCCTCCACGGCCGCCTGCGCCTCGGCGCCCGCGATCTCGTTCCCCACCGGAGCCTCGGCCGGCATCCGCCCCAGCAGCGCGGCGGCCGGCGCGCCCGCCACCCGCTCGAAAGCCGGGTTGACGTAGATGCGGCGCGCCTGCCTGTCGTAGCGCAGCACCGGGTCGGGGGCGTGCTCCACCAGTGCCCGGAACTCCTCGTCGCGCTGGTGGAGCAGCTCCAGCGCCCGGGTGCGCTCGTGCTCGGCGGCGCGGACGTCGGAGATGTCCCGGCCGTAGGCGACCACCGCGCGGGGGCGCCCGTCGGCGCCCAGCACCGGGATGAAGCGGATGTGGTGGTGGACCGGCCCCCTGCCGCCCAGCTCCGGCCACTCGGCCTCGCCGGCCGCCGGCTCGCCGGTCTCCGCCACCCGCGCCAGCCGGGACTGGAACATGGCGGCGAACGCCGGCGTCATCACCGGCCCGGCCTCCTCCGGCCGCTCCAGCGGCCGGATGCCCAGCCGATCTTCCATGGGGAGCCCCATGATGCGGGCGACTGCCGGGTTGGCGTAGAGCAGTGCCCCGTCGAGGTCGTGGAGGGTGATGAAGTCGGGGCAGCACTCCACCAGCTCCCGGAAGGGCGCGGCTCTGGCGGGGTCGGTCGATCCGGGCGCCCGGGGTGGGGGGCCGGCGTCGGTCGGCGCGCTCACCGAGAGAGCGTCTCGCCTCCCGCGCTCCGAGTCCAGAGCCCTGAGGTGCGGGCCGCCGCCCCGGTGCCAGGGTACGGCGAGGCCCCGGTCGCTGGCGCGGCCGGGGCCTCGGTGCTCCAGGGGTGGGGCGCGGCTACTTCAGGGTGGCGACGAGGTCGGTCACCGCCTTCACCGACTTGTCCATCATGGCCTGCTCCTCGGCGTTGAGCTTGAGCTCGAGGATGCGCTCGGCGCCGCCGGCGCCGATGACCACCGGCACGCCCACATAGAGCCCCTTCACGCCGAACTCGCCGTTGAGGTGCACGCAGGTGGGCAGGACGCGCTTCTGGTCCTTGAGGAACGACTCGGCCATGGCGATGGCCGACGAGGCCGGGGAGTAGAATGCCGAGCCGGTCTTCAGCAGGGCAACCACCTCACCGCCGGCGCCGCGGGTCCGCTTCACCATCGCGTCCATGACCTCCTTGGCCTTGGCCGCGTTGCCGTACTTCTTCTCGAGCAGCTCCATCACCGGGATGCCGCACACCGCGGTGTAGCGCACCAGCGGCACCATGTCGTCGCCGTGGCCGCCGAGGGTGACGGCGGTGACGTCCTTCACCGAGACCCCCAGCTCCCAGGCGATGAAGGCCTGGAAGCGCGCGGAGTCGAGCACGCCGGCCTGGCCGACCACCCGGTTGAAGGGGAAGCCGGTGATGCGCTGGCAGAGCGTCACCATCGCGTCGAGCGGGTTGGAGATGACGATGACGAAGGAGTTGGGGGCGTACTGCTTGATGCCCTCGGCCACGCTCTGCATGATCTTGGAGTTCACCGAGATCAGGTCGTCGCGGCTCATGCCCGGCTTGCGGGGCAGGCCGGCGGTGACGATGCACACGTCGGCGCCGGCGATGTCGGCGTAGCTGTTGGTGCCCTTGAGGGCCACGTCGAAGCGGTCCACCGGGGCCGCCTCGGCGATGTCGAGCATCTTGCCCTGGGGCAGGCCCTCGACGATGTCGAAGAGCACCACGTCGCCCAGCTCGCGCAGCGCCGCCAGCTGAGCGAGCACGCCGCCGATCTGCCCACCGCCAATCAAAGCAATCTTCGGTCTGGCCATTTTCGTCTCCGTCTCTGGTTCGTGGTTGGCTGCTGCGTTACGCGATGGCGTCGATGATGGCGTTCAGCGTGGGGCTGGGACGCATCGCCTTGGACGTCTTCCCCGGGTCCGGCTGGTAGTACCCGCCCAGATCCTGCGGCTTCCCCTGGGCGGCGATGAGCTCCGCGTCGATCTTGGCGGCGTTCTCGGCCAGCTGCCTGGCCACCTTCTGGAACCTGGCCTGCAGCTCCTTGTCGGCCGACTGGGCCGCCAGCGCCTCGGCCCAGTAGAGGGCCAGGTAGAAGTGGCTGCCGCGGTTGTCGATCTGGCCCACCTTGCGGGCCGGCGACTTGTTGTTGTCGAGGAACTTGCCGATGGCCTTGTCGAGGGTGTCGGCCAGCACCTTGGCCTTGGGGTTGCCGGCGGTGGCGCCGATGTGCTCCAGCGAGGCGCCCAGGGCCGAGAACTCGCCCAGCGAGTCCCAGCGCAGGTAGCCCTCCTTCACGAACTGCTGCACGTGCTTGGGGGCCGAGCCGCCGGCGCCGGTCTCGAAGAGGCCGCCGCCCGCCAGCAGCGGGACCACCGAGAGCATCTTGGCCGAGGTGCCGATCTCCAGGATGGGGAAGAGGTCGGTCAGGTAGTCGCGGAGCACGTTGCCGGTGCAGGAGATGGTGTCCTGCCCCTTGCGGATGCGCTCCAGCGAGAAGCGCATCGCCTCCACCGGGGCCAGGATCTTGATCTCCAGCCCCTTGGTGTCGTGCTGGGGCAGGTACTTCTCCACCTTGGCGATCACCTGGCGATCGTGGGCCCGGTTGCGGTCGAGCCAGAAGACGGCCGGCGCCCCGGTGGCCCGGGCGCGCGTCACGGCCAGCTTCACCCAGTCCTTGATCGGGATGTCCTTGGCCTGGCACATGCGGAAGATGTCGCCCTCCTCCACCTTCTGCTCGAGCAGGGTGGCGCCGCTCTGGTCGTCCACCACGCGGATGGTACCGGCGCCGGCCGCCTGGAAGGTCTTGTCGTGCGAGCCGTACTCCTCGGCCTGCTGGGCCATGAGGCCGACGTTGGGCACGCTGCCCATGGTGGCGGGATCGAGCGCCCCGAACTGCTTGCAGTTCTCGATGATCTCCCGGTACATCGTGGCGTAGCAGCGGTCCGGGATGGTCGCCTTGCACTCCTGCAGCTTGCCGGCGGCGTTCCACATCTGGCCCGACTCGCGCACCACCACCGGCATCGAGGCGTCGACGATGACGTCGTTGGGGACGTGGAGGTTGGTGATGCCCTTGTCGGAGTCGACCATCGCCAGCGCGGCGCGCCGGGCCATGACCGCCTTGATGTCGGCGTCGATCTCCGCCTTCTTGGCGGCCGGCAGCGACTCGATCTTCTTGTAGAGGTCGCCGAGGCCGAGGTTGGGGTTGACGCCCGCCTGCTTCAGGACCTCGCCGTGCTTCTGGAAGACGTCCTTGAAGTACACGGTCACCGCGTGGCCGAACATGATGGGGTCGGAGACCTTCATCATGGTGGCCTTGAGGTGGAGCGAGAAGAGGACGCCCTGCTTCTGGGCGTCGTCGATCTGCTCGTCGTAGAACTTGCGCAGGGCCTTCACGCTCATCTTGGTGGTGTCGATGATCTCGCCGGCGAGCAGCGAGGCCTTCTTCTTGAGGACGGTGACCTTGCCGCCGGCGTCCACGAACTCGATGCGGTAGTCGGTGGGCTTCTCCAGCGTCAGCGCGTTCTCGTTGCCGTAGAAGTCGCCCTCGCTCAT
This sequence comes from Deltaproteobacteria bacterium, assembly GCA_016214955.1. Taxonomy (GTDB): domain Bacteria; phylum Myxococcota; class Myxococcia; order Myxococcales; family Anaeromyxobacteraceae; genus JACRMN01. The sequence goes on along the minus strand of JACRMN010000012.1, from coordinate 333,003 downwards.
GTGGGCGACGTGGGCCTTGGAGTCCTTCTTCCAGGCGCCGAGCTTGTGCGGGTTCTTCCGGGAGAAGGCCTTCACCGCCGGCGGGGAGCGCCGATCGGAGTTGCCCTCGCGCAGCACCGGGTTCACGGCGCTGCCCAGGCACCTGGCGTAGCGGGCCTGGATGGCCTTCTCGGCCTCGTCCTTCGGGACCTCCGGGTAGTCCGGAACGGCGTATCCGTGCGCCTGGAGCTCCGCGATGGCCTCCTTGAGCTGCGGGATCGAGGCCGAGACGTTGGGGAGCTTGATGATGTTGGCCTCGGGCGTCTTGGCGAGCTCGCCGAGCTGGGCCAGGTAGTCGGCCACCTTCTGCTCCGGCTTCAGCCGCTCGGGGAAGCTGGCGAGGATGCGCCCGGCCACGGAGATGTCGCGGGTCTCGACCTCGACGCCGGTGCCCTTCACGAAGGCCTGGACGATGGGGAGGAGGGAGTAGGTGGCGAGAGCCGGAGCCTCGTCGATCTGGGTCCAGATGATCTTCGACGTCTTGGTCGTCATTCGGTCTCCTTGGTCCTACATGGGTGCCGTTCGGAAGCTGTCGCGCGGTCGTGCGGGATGGCTCTCTCCGTCCCGAAGGGGGCTCTTCCGCGCGGGGATGAGACTCCAGGTTCCTGTCCTGGGCAGCTGCTTCCGATGGCGTGCCGGCCCAGGTAACTCGCGGGGAACACCGTAGAAATCAGGACTGGAGTACCCTGTCAAGACGTATTCTTTTTTCGCCGGGTTGGGCAGCACCACAGACCCGGCGAGGGCGGGTGCGAGCGATCGGGGAGAAGGCCCGATCGGCGATGGGTTAGGTGCCTTTCGGGGCGGCCGGTCGGCCGAGGCGATCTGCCGCGCCACTCGCGGCGAAGAGCTGCCCGTCGTCCGGCGGCCGGATCGAGCGGCCCGGCGGGGCGCGCCGCCCGGCCCCGTCGCGCAGCGCGCGGAGCGCGGGGCCCGACACCCGCAGCTCGCGCCCGCCGCCGAGGGCGCGCAGCGAGGCGGCCGAGAGGATGGGGAGGAGCGCCTCTGGGAGCGGGCCGGCGAGCCGGAGGCCGACGAGCGCGCCGGGCGGCGTGCCGGCGGCGAGGGAGGCGATGCGCCGCCGCGCCGACTCCGCGTCGAGCCCGGCGAGCGAGAGCGGCCGCAGGAGCATGGGCCGCGCCGGCAGCGGGCGGAAGTCGAGCCCCAGGAGCCCGCCCGGGCCGAGCCGCAGGTGGACCACCCCCTTCCGTTCGCCGGCCTCGGCGAAGGAGGTGCGCTCGGTGGACCCGGCGTAGACGACCGGAGGCCCCGGCGGGCCCTCGAGGCGCTGGTGGCGGTGGACGTGCCCGGAGAGCGCCAGGGCGAAGTCGCGGGGCAGGTCGGCGCGGCGGATCACGTCGTCACCATTCGTGAAGGTGTGGTCGCCCGGCCCGCAGGTGGCCCCCTCGACGCACTGGTGCAGGCACAGCACCCGCACGTCGGCGTCGGGCTCGCCCCGGCGCGCCTCGGCGAGCAGCGCGCCGAAGCGGGACCGCACCCCGTGGGCGTGGGGGAAGCCGGAGAAGGCCACCCGCAGGCCGCCCTTCTCGAGGAGCACGGTGCGAGGCCTGTCGAGGAGGTGCAGGCGCGGGTGCAGGGCCAGGAGCGGAAAGGGCAGGCGGCCGCGCTCGTGGTTGCCGGGCAGGAGCAGCACCGGCACGCCGGCCTCGGCCACGCGCCGGAGCGGCGCCAGGGCCGCCTCCGCCAGCCAGGCCGGCACGCGGCTGCGGTAGAGGAGGTCTCCGCCGTGCAGCACCGCGTCCACCTCGCCGGCGAGCGCGGGCGCCAGCGCCGCCGCGAAGCAGCGGAAGAAGTCCTCGCCGCGCCGCGGGCGCGCCACCCGCGGCCGCGCCGGCATGTCGATGCCCAGGTGGGTGTCGGAGAGAAAGAGCAGGCGCACGGAACGAGCGTACAGTGCTGGCCGGACAGCGGCGGCGCGTACCGGGCCCGCCGACCCCTTGCCGCGCCGCCAGGGCTCGTTAGAAGGAGCCCATGTGCCGCAACATCCGCGTCCTCTACCACTTCGAGCCGCCCACCACCGGCGAGGAGGTCCGCGCCGCCGCCCTGCAGTACGTGCGCAAGGTGAGCGGCCTGCGCGAGCCCTCGCGCGCCGACGCCGCCGCCTTCGAGCGGGCGGTGGCCGCGGTGGCCGCGGCCACGGAGCGCCTCCTGGATGCCCTCACCGCCGAGACGGCGGTGAGGACGCGCGAGGGGGAGCGGGAGAAGGCGCGGGCCCGGGGCAAGGAGCGGGTGGAGCGCATGATGCGCTCTGCTGCGCTGCGGGAATGAGCCGGCGCGCCTCGGCGCGCGGACGACCGCCCCTTGCCGCCTGGCGGGCGCCGAAGCCGGCCGTCCCGGAACGTCCCTAGCCAGCCACCACCTTCCACGAGAAGGTGCCGAGCAGCTCGCCGCTCACCTCGATGGTGTCGCCCGGCACGAGCGGACCGACGCCGGCCGGCGTGCCGGTGTAGACGAGGTCGCCCTTCCGCAGCTTCCACACCCTGGCAAGGGCCAGGATCTGGCCCGGGATGTCGAGCAGCATCTGGGCGGTGTCGCCCCGCTGCCGCACCTGGCCGTTCACCGCCCCGGTGAAGGTGAGGTGGCCGAGGTCGAGGGAGGGGCCGCAGGGCGCGAGGGCGCCCAGCGGGGCGGCGCCGTCGAAGGCCTTGGCCACCTCCCACGGCAGCCCCTTCTTCTTCTGCTCGTCCTGCACGTCGCGGAGCGTCAGGTCGAGCCCCAGGGTGATGCCGTCCACGAAGCCGCGGGCCTCGGCGGCGCTGGCCGGGCGGCCGTCGCGGCCGAGCCGCACCACCACCTCCACCTCGTGGTGGAGGACGCTCCCGTGCTTCGGGAAGGGGATGGGCTCGCCCGGGGGGACGATGCAGCTCATGGGCTTCAGGAAGAAGAGCGGCTTCGCCGGCACCGGGTTCTGCAGCTCCTGGATGTGCTCGGCGTAGTTGCGTCCGATGCAGAAGATCCGCGCGCCGCTCGGCTGGTCCATGGCTCCTCCCCGGGGGTGGCGCGCATCGTAGCCCGCCGCGGAAGCCCGGTGTTGGGCCTCGCGCAGGCGGCCCCGGCCCGGCCCGGCGGTCCCGCCCGGCGACCCCGCGGCGCGCCGGCCGCGGCCATGGCCGTTTCCGCGGCAAGGACGTCCGGCGCTGCCGTTGCCCGGCGCCGGGCCGCTCCACAGGATCCGGCCGGCGGCGCGGAGGGGCGCGCCGCGCAGGAGGTTTCCATGAGACGGACCTTCGAGAGGGTGCTGCTCCCCGCGGTCGCCGGCCTCTCGCTCCTCGCGCTGGTGGCCGACGGGAGCCCTGCGCGGGGCGCCGCGTCGCGCCCCGGGGCGCCGGCCATCGCCCGCTGCTGGCACGGCAAGACCACGCGGGACCGGGCGGACGCCTACGAGAAGATCCTGGCGGCCGCCATCGCCAGGTTCCCGGGCATTCCCGGGAACCGCGGCTATCAATTGATGCGGCTCGACGGAGGCCCCGATGGCGAGGCCTACGTCGAGTTCCAGGTGATCTCCTACTGGGACTCGCTCGAGGCCATCCGGGGCTACGCCGGCGACGACGTCCGGCGCACCCGCGACCTCCCGCAGGACGGCGAGTACCTGGTGGACAGGGAGCCCCATGTCCGGAACTACCAGCTCCGCATCGACGCGCTTCGGCCCTGACGTCTACTTCCTGGTGCTGCCCGGCACCGGCCTGCTCGACCTCTCCGGCTTCGCCGAGACGCTGCGGGCCGCCGCCCAGCGCGGCGCGCCGCTGCGGCTCCACTACGTGGGGCCGGCCGACCTCCCCGTCTCCTCCCTGGGGCTGCGGCTCGGCGGCGTGGAGCCGCTGCCGGAGCGGCTGCCGGAGGGGGCGGCGCTCGTCATCCCCGGCGTGGACCGCTGCGCCCGCGACTACCTGCTGCCCGAGGCCCGCGCCGCGGCCGGCTGGCTGCGCCGCGCCGTCGGTCCCGGCCACCTGCTCTGCACCGTCTGCTCGGGCGCCTTCCTGGCGGCCGAGGCCGGGCTGCTCGACGGCCGCGCCTGCACCACCCACCACTCGCTCACCGACCGGCTGCAGCGCGAGCACCCGCGGCTGCGGGTGCTCGAGAACCGCGTCTTCGTCCGCGACGGCAACGTGCTCACCAGCGCCGGGGTGACCGCCGGCGTGGACCTGGCGCTCCACCTGGTCTCGGAGCTGGCCGGGCCGCGGGTGGCGGTGGAGGTGGCGCGGCTGCTGGTCCTCTACTTCCGGCGCGGCGGCGACGACCCGCAGCTCTCCCCCTGGCTGCTGCACCGCAACCACATCGACCCGCGCGTCCACGGCGCCCAGGACCTGGTGGCCCGCGACCCCACCCACGCCTGGACGGCGGAGGAGCTGGCCGCGCGCGTGCACACCAGCACGCGCCACCTGGGCCGGCTCTTCCAGGCCTACGCCGGCATCTCGCCCCTCGCCTACCTGCGCAAGATCCGCAGCGCCTCGGCCCGCGAGCTGCTGCGCGATCCCTCCACCAGCGTGGAGCAGGTGGCGGAGACGGTGGGCTTCCAGTCGGCCGACCAGCTCCGGCGCGCCTTCCGGCGCTTCGAGTCGGCGCTGCCCTCCGAGCTGCGGGCCGCGCCTCCGGGGAGGCGGCCGCGCGCGGCCCGGAGCGCCTGATGCGGGCCACCGTCTGCGAGCTGCCCGACGCGCCGGGCGAGCTGGAGGAGGCCTGGCGGGCCCTGGTGGCCCACTGCCGCTCCGCCCGCTCCGAGCTGGTGCTCCTGCCGGAGCTGCCGTTTCACCCCTGGTTCGGCGGCGCGCCGGCCTTCGACCCGGCGGTGTGGGAGGCGGCGGTGGAGGCCCACGCCCGCTGGATCGAGCGGCTCGTCGAGCTGGCACCGGCGGCGGTGCTGGCCACCGCCCCGGCGGTGCGCGGCGGCCAGCGGGTGAACGAGGCCTTCGTCTGGGAGGCGGGGAGCGGCTACCGCCCCGCCCACCAGAAGCACCACCTGCCCGACGAGGCCGGCTACTTCGAGGCGCGCTGGTACGGGCGCGGCGACGGCCGCTTCGAGCCGGCCGAGGCCGGGCCGGCGCGCATCGGCTTCTGCGTCTGCACCGAGCTCTGGAGCCTGGACCGGGCCCGCGCCTACGGCGCCGCCGGCGTGCACCTGCTGGCCACGCCGCGCCTCACCGACCGCGGCGGCGATCGCTGGCTGGCCGGCGGCCGCGCCGCGGCCATCTACGCCGGCGCCTACTCCCTCTCCTCCAACCGCTCCTCCGCCACGCACGGCGGGATGGGCTGGGTCGTCGATCCCGACGGCGCCGTGCTGGCCGTCACCGGGCCGGACGCGCCCTTCGCCACCGTGGACGTCGATCTGTCGATGGCGGAGGCCGCCAAGGCCACCTACCCGCGCTACACGTTCGACCCCCTCCCGGCGAGATGAGGGGGGCGCGCTCGTCTAGCCCCCGAGCGGCCCCTCCGAGACCAGGATGCCGTCCTCGTCGCTGTAGAGCCAGGCGCCGGGCGCGAAGGTCACGCCGCCGAAGGTCACGGGCACGTCGGCCTCGCCCGCCCCGGTCTTGGCGCTCTTGCGCGGGTTGGTGCCCAGCGCCTTGATGCCGAAGTCGAGGGCCTCGAGGGCCACCGCGTCGCGCACCGCACCGTGCACCACCGCGCCGGCCCAGCCTCCGGCGGCGCCGAGCCCGGCGATGACGTCGCCCACCAGGGCGCAGTGGAGCGAGCCGCCGCCGTCGATCACCAGCACCTGCCCCTCCCCCGGCCCGGAGAGGACCTTCTTGAGGAGGGCGTTGTCCTCGCGACAGCGAACGGTGCGGATGCGGCCGGAGAAGGCGCGGCGGCGCCCGAGGGAGCGGAACTGCAGGTCGCAGGACTGGGCCTCGGGATGGGCGTCGAAGAGATCGCAGGTGGTGGGGCTCATGTGGGTTCCTCAGGCCGCCTCGCCCGCCTGGTGCCCGCGCCGGCGCGCCAGGAGGTCGAGGCCGACGAGCGCGGCGGTGAGCAGCAGGAAGAAGAGGCTGATGGGCTTGGTCACGAAGGTGAGCGGGCCGTTGTCGGACATCATCAGGGCCTGGCGCAGGGACTGCTCCAGCCGCTCGCCCAGCACCACGCCCAGCACCACCGAGACGGTGGGGAAGCCCAGCCAGCGCATCCCGAAGCCCAGGACGCCGAAGGCGAAGACCAGCCCGATGTCGAAGAGGTTGTTGTTGAGGGCCAGGGCGCCGACGCTGGCGAAGACCAGCACGATGGGCATGAGGAAGGTGAGCGGGATCTTCAGGATCTGGACGAAGAGCCCCACCGCCGGGAGGTTGAGGATGAGCAGCAGGACGTTGGCCACGTACATGGAGGCGATGACCGTCCACATCAGGCCCGCCTGCTCGACCATCAGGTTGGGACCCGGGCGCAGGCCGTACATGAGCAGCACGCTGAGGAGCACCGCGGTGGTGCCGGAGAGCGGGATGCCCAGGGTCAGGAGCGGGATCAGGGCGCCGCCGGTGGAGGCGTTGTTGGCGGTCTCGCAGGAGGCCACGCCCTCGATGGCCCCCTTGCCGAACCGCTCCGGGGTCCTGGAGAGGCGCCGCTCCAGCCCGTAGGCCAGGAACGAGCCCAGCGAGGCGCCGGCCGCCAGCACCCCGGTGAAGAAGCCCACCAGCGTGCCGCGCACCATGGGCCAGCCCGACTGGCGCCACTCCGCGGCGGTGGGCTTCCAGCGCCCCGCGTCCATCTTCTCGGTCCCCTCCCGGCCCCTGGAGGTGGCCAGGTACCAGAGCACCTCGCTGACGCCGAAGACGCCGATGATGACGATGACGTCCTCGATGCCGTCGAGCAGCTCGGGGATGTCGAAGGCGAAGCGGGGTACCCCGGTCTGCAGGTCGGTGCCCACGGTGGCGACGAGCAGGCCCACCACCACGCCGATGATGCCGCGCAGCGGCGAGTCGCTCACCAGCGTGGAGGCCAGCACCAGCGCGAAGGCCATGAGCGAGAAGTACTCGGCCGGGCCGAAGCGCAGCGCGAAGTCGGCGAGCGGGCGGGCGATGAGCATGAGCCCGACGATGGAGAGGGTGCCCCCGATGAAGGAGCCCACCTGCGAGACCACCAGGGCCACGCCGCCCTTGCCCTGCTTGGCCATCTGGTAGCCGTCCACCGCCGTCATCACCGACGAGGCCTCGCCGGGGATGTTGACCAGGATGGAGGTGAGCGCGCCGCCGTACATGGCGCCGGCGTAGACGCCCAGCATCATGATCAGCGAGGAGGTGGGGGTGATGACGTAGGCCACCGGGATGAGCAGGGCGACGGTGGCCGAGGGGCCGATGCCGGGGAGCACCCCGACGATGGTCCCGAGCAGGCACCCCACCAGGCAGGCCAGCAGGTTGGCGCCCGTCATGGCGCCGCCGAGGCCCGCCAGCAGCTGGGTCAGGATCTCCATGGGGCGTTCCTCTCCAGGGTCAGGCCAACGAGGGGAGCAGCCTGAGCTGCACGTTGAGCAGCCAGGCGAAGAGGGCCCAGATGGCGAGCGAGGAGCCCACCGCCACCGCCACGTTGACCTTCCAGTTGCGCTCGCCCTTCAGGCGGAAGCAGGCCAGCAGCAGGGCCACCGTGCAGATCACGAACCCCAGCACCGGGACCAGCAGCACGTAGAGGGCCAGCATGGCCAGGATGGGCAGGAAGCCGAAGACCACCATGTCGCGCGTCAGGGTGGCGCCCGCGCCCTTGCCCCCGCCGCGCATCAGCGCCAGCGAGAGCAGGGCCAGCACCAGCGCCAGCGCCATGGGGTAGGCCTTGGGCCCCATGGCGTCGGCGGCGGCGGTCTCGGGGAGCCGCCAGGAGGCGGCCACCACCAGCGCGGAGACCAGCAGCAGCGCCGCGCCGACGATGCGGTCGCGGACCCTGGTGGCGGCCTGGCTCACGGCGCCGGGGCCAGCATGCCGAGGGTGCCGAGCAGCTCCCGGAACTGGACGTTGTCCCGCTCCAGCTCCTTCTGGAACTGCTCCGCCGGGGCGAAGGCGTCCATGAGCTCGTTCTTGGCCAGGGCCTCCTTCCAGCTCCGGGTGCCTGCCATCTGCGCGAACTTCTTCTGCCAGTACTCCTGGGCCTCGCGCGGCATCTCGGGCGGGCCGAACACGCCGCGCCAGTGGGCCAGCTCGACGTCCACGCCCAGCTCCTTCCAGGTGGGCACCTCCTTCATGCGCTCCAGCCGGTGCGGCGCCGAGACCGCCAGCGGCCGCAGCTTGCCGGCGTCGATGTTGGCGATGAGCTCGGAGATGCTGGTGCTGCCCACGGCCACGTGGCCGCCCAGGATCTGGGTGGCGAGGTCGCCGGCGCCGCGGAAGGCCACCACCTTGAGCCGGGTGACGTCGATGCCCGAGGCCTTGGCGGGCATGATCACGTTGAGGTGGTCGGTGGCCGGCGGGGCGGTGCCGATGCCGAAGGCGATGGAGGCCGGGTTCTCCTTGAGCCTGGCGATCACGTCCCTGGCCGACTTGAAGGGCGAGTCGGCGCGGACCACCCAGATCTCGTACTCGGCCGTCAGCCGGGCGATGGGGGTCATGTCCTTGAGGGTGTGCTTGGTGGTGCCCTTGAGCGCGTTGAGGAGCACGCGGTTGGTGTTGATCTGCAGCTGGTAGCCCTCGCCCTTCTTGGTCACCATGTAGGCGGTGGCGGCGTTGCCGCCGCCGGCCCCCTTGTTGATGACGGTGAAGGGCTTGTCGGCCAGCTTCTCCTGCTGGAAGACCATCTCCACCATGCGGGCGTGGAGGTCGAGGCCGCCGCCGGGATCGCCCGCCGGGATGAGCTCGATGGGCTGCGTGGGGTACGCGGCCGGCGACGGAGCCGGCAGCGCGGCGAGCAGGAGCGCGAGGGAAAGCGCCAGGCGGTGGACCATGGGGAACCTCCAGACGACGGGTGGGGGCTTCATCGCATCGGCAGGCCCAGCGACCGCGCCAGCGCGGCGTGGTCGCGGACCGTGTTCTCGACGTGGGACTCGAGGGCGGCGCCGGTCGAGGCGAAGGGCAGCAGGCCGTGCTCCTCCCGGAGCCGGGCGAACTCCTCCGAGGCCAGGAGCCTGTCGAAGGTGGCCACCCAGCGGGCGTGGTCGCGGTCGGAGACCTTGCGCCCCAGGTAGACGCCGCGGATGGTGGGCCAGGCGACCGGGTAGCCCTGCTCGGCGGCGGTGGGCACCGCGGCGTAGCGGCCGCCGAGCCGGTGGTCGGCCAGCACCGCCAGGATCCGCACCCGGCCGTCGCGCGCCCCCCGCTCCGACTCGGCCAGGTCGCCGGGCACCACGTCCACGTGGCCGGCCTGCAGGGCCACCTGCGCGTCACCGCCGCCCTCGAAGGAGACGTAGCGCAGGGCCCGCGGCTCCACGCCGGCGGCGCGGGCCAGGAGCGCGGCCTTCATCCAGTCCTGGCCGCCCACCGTGCCGCCGATGCCGAAGGTCACCTTCTGCGGGTCGGCCCGGAGCGCCGCCATCAGGCTCGCCAGGGAGCGGTGCGGCGACGCGGCTCCGACGGTCACCGCACCGTAGTCCACACCGACCGCCGCCACCCAGCGCACGTCGTCGACCCCGTACTTCCCGAACTTGCCCTGGGCGATGTTGAGGAGCGAGCCGCTGGAGAAGGCCACCAGGGTGTCGGCCTCGGCGGGACGCTGGGTGACGAAGGTCTCGAAGGCCACCGCGCCCACGCCGCCGGGCAGGTAGGTGGTGCGCAGCCCCGGGACCACCCCCGCGCGCACCAGCGCGGCGCGCAGGAGCGCGCAGGTCAGCTCGAAGCCGCCCCCGGGGCGAGCCGGCGCCACGCACTGGGCCGGCGGCGACGCCGTCCCGGCGCGCGGTCCCGCGGCCAGCGCGGCAGCCACCAGGGCTCGGGTGACGAGACGGAGCATGCGGATCCTCGTGCCTGCAGCGTAGGCCTCCACCCTTTCGATTCCCTTTCGGCCGGCCCCGGACGCGCCTGCTACACTCCCCGCGTTCGCGCCCGGAGCCGCATGCGCATCCTCCTCGTCGAAGACCACGCCGAGCTGGCCCGCTGGATCGCCGAGGCGTTCCGCGGCGCCGGCTACGCCGTCGACGTGCTCGGGGACGGCGGCGACGCCGACCACGCCCTGCAGCTGGAAGGCTACGCCCTGGCGATCCTCGACCTGTCGCTGCCGGGAATGGACGGCCTGGAGGTACTGCGCCGGCTGCGCGCCCGCAAGCAGACCATGCCGGTGCTGCTGCTCACCGCGCGAGGCGACGTCTCCGAGCGGGTGCGCGGGCTCGACCTGGGGGCCGACGACTACCTCACCAAGCCCTTCGCGCTGGAGGAGCTGGAGGCGCGGGCCAAGGCGCTCCTGCGCCGCGGGCAGGCCGGGGGGCTCCCGCTCCTCACCTGCGGCGAGCTGGCGTTCGACGCCGGCGACCGCGCCTTCAAGCTGCGCGGCAAGGCGCTGCACCTCACCCGGCGCGAGACCGCGGTGCTGGAGGTGCTGGTGACCCGCGCGGGGCGGGCGGTGTCCCGCGACCACCTCTTCGCCCAGGTCTTCGGGATGGACGACGAGGCCAACCCCGAGGCGCTGGAGATCTACGTCCACCGGGTGCGCAAGAAGCTGGAGGGCGGCGGCGTGGCCATCCGCACCCTGCGCGGCCTCGGGTATCTCCTCGAGCCCGCGTGACCTTCCGCGTCACCACCCTGCGCTGGAGCCTCCTGCTCTGGCTCCTCCTGCCGCTGGGCGTGGCCGTGGCGGTGAGCGCGGTCGCCGCCTACCGCGGCGCCATCGGCGCCGCCAACCTGGCCTACGACCGCACGCTCCTGGCCTCGGCCCGGTCCATCGCCGAGCGCGTCACCCTGGAGGGCGAGCGGCTGGTGGTGGACCTCCCCTTCGCCGCCATCGATCCCTTCGAGGCCGACAACCTGGGGCGCATCTACTACAAGGTGACGGGCCTGGCGGGGGAGCTGGCCTCCGGCTACGACGACTTCCCGGCCATGCCGCCGCGCACGCCCCGCTCCGAGGTCTACCCGGCCCTGGTGCACTTCTACGACGGCCGGTACCGGGGCGAGCCCATCCGCGCCGCGCTCCTCTTCCAGCCGGTCGCCGGCGAGGGCGCGAGCGGCATGGTCCGCATCCACGTGGGCGAGACCCTGGAGTCGCGCCGGGCCTTCGCGCGCAGCGTGCTGCTCGACACCCTGCTGCGCCAGGGGCTGCTGGTGCTGCTGGTGGCGGTGCTGACCCTGCTGGCGGTGCACCGCGCGCTCGCGCCCCTGCTGCGCCTGCGCGAGGAGGTGGCCGGACGCGAGCCCGACGACCTGCGCCCCTTCGAGGAGGGCCGCGTCCACCGCGAGCTGCGCCCCATGGTGGCCGCGCTCAACCTCCACACCGACAGGCTGGGGCGGCTCCTCGACAGCCGGCGCCGCTTCATCACCGACGCCTCGCACCAGCTGCGCACGCCGCTGGCAGCGCTGAAGACCCAGGCGCAGATGGCCCTGCGGGGGCAGTCGGCCGGGCAGGTGCGGGAGGCGGTGCAGGCCATCCACGGAACCACCGACGAGATGGTGCGGCTCGCCAACCAGCTCCTGGCGCTGGCCCGGGCCGAGCCGGGAACCGGGACCGGGAGCCTGGCCGACGTGGACCTGGCGGCGCTGGCCCGGCAGGTCTGCCTCGACTGGTCGCCCGAGGCCCTGGGCCAGAAGGTGGACCTGGCCTTCGAGGAGGCGCCGGCGCGGCTGCGCGGCGACGCGGTGATGCTGCGCGAGCTCCTGGCCAACCTGGTGGACAACGCCCTGCGCTACGGCGGCCGGGGCGGGGCGGTGACGGTCCGGGTCGGCGGCGGCGAGCGCCCCTGGCTGGAGGTGGAGGACCGCGGGCCCGGCATCCCGCCGGAGCTGCGCGCGCGCGTCTTCGAGCGCTTCTACCGGGTGCCGGGCCAGCTCGCGCCTGGCACCGGGCTGGGGCTGGCCATCGTCCGGGAGATCGCCCGCCAGCACGGCGCGGGGGTGGAGCTGCGGGAGGCGCGCGGCGACGGGAGCGGGCCGCCCGGCCTGGTGGCGCGCGTGAACTTCCCCGCGGCGGGTCCGTGAGACAGGCGAGGACCGCGACCTCGACCGCTTCAGCTCCCGGGCGCACCCGTCGCCGGCGCCGAGCCCTCCGATCGGCGCCGCGCCAGCAGGCCCGCCTTCCTCGGCCTGGCGGAGCGGCTGCCCGCCGCCGCTGTTCACCGGGGGTCGCTGCGCGGTAGGGTCGGGCCCGTGAACGTCCTCCTCCTCCTCGCCCACCCCGACCCCGGCAGCTTCAACCACGCCATCGCGTCTGCAGCGCGCGGCGCCCTGGAAGCCCGCGGCCACGCGGTCAGGTTCCACGACCTCCACGCCGAGCGGTTCGACCCGGTTCTCCCCGCCGCGGAGATCGCCCGGGACGCTGCGCTGCCGCCGGAGATCCGCGCCCACTGCGACGACCTTGCCCGCGCCGACGGGATCGTGGTGGTCCATCCGAACTGGTGGGGCCAGCCGCCGGCCCTCCTCACGGGCTGGATCGACCGGGTGGTCCGGCCGGACGTGGCCTACCGCTTCGCCGAGGGCGACGCTGGCGAGGGCGTCCCCGTCGGCCTCCTGCGTGCGCGCCGCGCGGTGGTCGTGAACACCTCGAACACGCCGCCGGAGCGCGAGCGGATGGCGTTCGGCGACCCCCTCGAGGACATCTGGAAGCGGTGCGTCTTCGACCTCTGCGGCGTGCGCGACGTCCGGCGGCGGACCTTCTGCGTGGTGGTGACGAGCACACCCGCCGAGCGGGCCGCCTGGCTGCGCGAGGTGGAAGCGCTGGTCGGCGAGGCGTTCCCCGCGGACCGCTGAGCCTCACTCGACCGTCGCTAGCTGCCAGCTGCACCCGTCGCCGGCGCCTCGGGCGGAGGAGGAGGCGGCGCGATGGGGGTGGTGAGGCGGAAGCTCCTCACCACCTCCTCGTAGGCGGCCAGGTCGCGGTTGAAGTAGTGGCGCTCCGGCGCCCCGTAGACGATGCCGTAGAGCCGCCCGCTGGCCATGACGCCGTGGATGGCCAGCCGCCGCGGAAGCCCGTCGCCGTCGCGGAAGGCCAGCAGCAGCCGGAAGCCCGGCCTGCCCGACACGGTGGCCGGCGCGTTCTCCAGCACGCGGGCCTCGGCCAGCGCCTCGCCGGAGACCAGGGCGTCCGCCAGGAGCTCGCCCAGCTCCTGCGGCGACATCCCCTCGGCCACCACCCGCTTGCTGCCCCTGTAGACGGGCTTGCCCACCGGCGTGATCGCCACCTCGATGCGCTGCAGGGGCAGGCCGTCGCGGGTGACGAGGTACAGCTCGCGGTCCTTGACGTTGCGGCGCATCCAGTCGGCCGGCACCAGCGCCTCGTAGCCGCTCTGCGAGGCCAGGTAGGGCTGGCCGCCCGGCATCCAGGCCGGCGGCGGCGGGCAGGCGGCCAGGGCGAGGGCGGCGGCGGCGATGGCGAGCCTCATGGCTTTCCTCCGGGTGAATCCTGCAGGGCGGCCTCGACGTGGGCGCGGTCGGGGGCCGCGGGCGCCAGCTCCAGGTAGCGGCGCAGCGCCCGCCTCGACTCCTCCGCCTGCCCGCTGCGCTGCAGCACCAGGCCCAGCCCGCGCCAGGCCTCGGCGGACCTCGGCTCGATCTCCAGCGCCTTGCGGTAGGCGGCGGCGGCCCGGGCGGCGGAGCCCTCACCCCCCTCGCGCCGCTCCAGCTCGCCGAGCGCCAGGTGGCCGGCGGCGTCCCCGGGCCGCTCCTTCTGGAAGCGGCCGAGCTGCTCGCGGGCGTTGGCCAGCCGGCCCCGCCCCAGCTCGATGCGGGCGTTCTCGAGCAGGAGCCGCGCCGTCTGCTGGCGGTAGCGCTCGGCGCCGGCCTCCCCCCGTGACGGCGCGCCGGCCAGGGCCTCGCGCATGCTGGCGATGCGCTCCTCCAGGCGCGGGTGGCTGGCGAAGTAGGCCGAGCCCTCGGGCAGCTTCTCGGCGACCGCGAAGTCCCGGAGCCGCTCGAAGAGGTGCGGCGCCAGCGTGGCGTCGTATCCGGCGGCCGTGGCCAGGGCCAGCCCCTCCCTGTCGGCCTCCCGCTCCATGTCGCGGCTGTAGCCGCTCACCGAGGCCATGTAGATGAGCCCGCCCGGCTGGGCTCCCGCCCCCACCATCGCACCCAGCGTGGCCATGACGGCGCCGGTGTTCTGCGAGGTGCGCAGCTCGCGCAGGGCGTGGCGGTGGATGGCGTGGGCCATCTCGTGGCCCAGCAGGGCCGCCAGCTCCGCCTCGCTCTCCATGCGCGCCAGCATCCCGCTGGCCACGTAGATGGCGCCGTTGGGGAGGCAGAAGGCGTTGGGGCGGGGATCGCGGAGCGCCCGGAAGCGGAAGGGGATGGCCTCACCGCCCTGGGCCGGGGGCACCAGGCGGCGGCCCACCGAGGCCAGGTAGGCCTCCAGCGCCGGATCGGCCGCCACCCGGCCGCCGCGGTCGATCTCCACCTGGGCCTCGGCGGCCACGTGCCACATCCCCTTCTCCTCCTCCTCCAGCGCAACGTCCGGCGCCTTGCGCGGCGCGAGGGCGCCGGCCGCACAGCCGCCCAGCAGGAGGGCCGCGGCGCCGATGGCGGCCGCCCTCAAGGGCTCCCCGGGATCCTGTCGAGGAGGGCGCGCACGAACGCGTCGGCGCTCTCCGGGTCACGCAGGTCGTAGCTCGACGAGGCGCTCCAGTCGAACCAGAGCAGCTCGCCGGTGCGGTCCACCAGCGCCATGAAGAGCCTGTCGATGCCGCGGCTCATGCCGCCGCCCAGCACCGCGCCCAGCGTCTGGACCGCCTTGCGGCCGCCCGAGGAGACGTGCCCGTGCCCCTGGACGAAGAGCAGGGCGTCCGGGCCCTGCGGGCCCAGGAGCCAGTTCAGGTCGCCCAGGCCGTACTCGAAGGAGGCCACCTTGGCGGGGAAGCGGGCGAAGTAGGTGGCCTGGAGGATGGCGGTGGCGACCGCCTGCTCGAGGAGCGTCACCTCGCGGAGCTCCACCTGCCGCCCGTCGGGCGCCTCGAAGCGGATGGGCTCGAGGCCGCGCCGCTTCACCGCCGCCTCGGCGCTGGCCAGCACCAGGCCGCGGGCCGCCGTGCTCCACTCCGGCTGGAAGACCCGGTCGTTGCTGGCGCTGAGCTCGTAGAGCTTGATGTCCGGGGCCACGATGCCCACGGTCCGCACCGCCGCCATGCGGGCCGCGAAGGCGGGGTGGAGCCGGTTGCCCTGGGGCTCGCTCTGGGCGGCGGCCGGGGGGGCGAGGGCCAGCGCCAGGAGCAGCGCGCCGGGGCGGATGGAGGGCATGGAGGGTCTCCCTGCCGGTCGGGGTGCACGGACCGTGGAAAGGGAGGCTGGCACGGGAGGCGGCGCCGGTGCAACGTCCGGGAGGGGGAGTGTCCGGGAGGGGACCCCGCCCCCTGCCCTGAGCGAGGGCCCGCCCCCTGCGGGCCCGAGTCGAAGGGCCGACCCCGACCCCGACCCCGATCCCGATCTCAGCCCCGCCCCCTCCGCAGCACCATGTCGGTCATCGTGGGCCAGCGCTTCGGCTCCTGCGCCTTGTCCGCGAAGCCGAAGCGGGCGTAGAGCCCCTGGGCGTCGCGCGTGGCGAGCATCACCGCCGGCGCGTGGCGCACCGCGGGGTGGTCGAGGAGGAGGGTCATGAGCCGCTTCCCCAGCCCGCGGCCACGGTGCGAGGAGGCCACCACCACGTCGTAGATCCAGGCGGTCTTGCCGTCCGACATGGCCCGGGCCGAGGCCACCAGGGCTCCTCCCGGCTCCCGCGCCCCCACCCAGGCGGTCGCGGCCCGGTGGGCCCCGGCGATGAGCGGCGCCGTCTCCGGCCCCCACCAGTACTCGTCGCGAAGCAGCGCTTCCACCGCCGGGATCTCCTCCTCGGGGAGCGCGGCGTGGAGCCGGACCCCGTCGGCGGCGAGGAAGGGAGGGGCGGGCACGGAGGGGTTGGCGGCGCGCACGGCCTCGATGGCCTCGACGTCTCCGGGCTGCCCGCGCCGCCACAGCCCCGCCAGGATGGCCAGGATCTGCTCCGGCTCCTTGTTCTGGAGCAGCTTCTCCTTGCAGTCCACCGACTCGAAGGGCACGGCGAAGACCAGCGTCCCGGAGAGCTCCCCCTGGTACTGCGGGTCGGCGGGGTCGACGGGGTCGTACCGGCCCTCCGGCTGCCAGCGCTGCATGAGCGCCTCCAGGGCCCGCGCCTTCTCGGCCGGCGCCTCCACCTCCCGGAGGGTCCCGTGCACCTGGACGCTGCGGTAGAGGGTGGAGGCCGGGCAGGCCCGCGTCGGGTGGCTCATCCAGCTGGGGAGGTGGGCCACCAGCTCCACCGCCGAGACCACCGCCGCCCGGCCCATGCAGAGCGCCTTCTCGCCGGTGCGGGCCCCGTGGAAGTAGACGCCGTCGGGGAGCACGGCGCCGTCGAGGGCCCGCAGCACCGGCGCTCCCCCGGGCGTGGTGGTGGCGAGGTGGAGCACCTCGGCCCGGTGCAGGAGGGCCAGGGCGGAGGCCTGGGTGCCGCGGAAGATGGGGCGTCTCATGGTGGAAGGATGGCGCCTTGGTGGCCCGTGCAAAAGGTCCAGTTCCGAGATATTCCTTGGACCAGTGCGCGCCTGGCACCTCACCCTGCCGCTGGAGCGCGGCGGCCCCGCGCCGCTGGCGGCGCAGATCGCTCGCGGGCTCGCCGGCCGCATCCGCTCCGGGGCGCTGCGGCCCGGGGCCCGCCTCCCCTCCTCGCGGCTGCTGGCGCGCATGCTGGAGGTGCACCGCAACACCGCGCTGGCCGCCTACGCCGAGCTCGCGGCCGAGGGCTGGATCACCACCCACCGGGCTCGCGGCACCTTCGTCTCGCGCGAGCTCCCGGTGGTCGCCACCCGGCGGCTCGCGCCCGGCCCGCGGCCGCCGGCACCCCGCGCCCACTTCGAGCTGCCGCCCGCGCCCGACCCGCGCGCCGCGCTCCCGCCGCCGGGGACGCTGCAGCTCCTGGGCGGCGTCCCCGACCCGCGGCTGGTGCCGGTGGCGGCCCTGGCGCGCGCCTACCGGCGGGCCCTGCGCCGCGCCGAGCACCTCTCCTACGGCGACCCCCAGGGCCACCCGCGGCTGCGGGCCGCCCTCTCGGCGCTGCTGGGCGAGGCCCGCGGCCTGGCAGTGGCGCCGGAGGGCATCCTGGTGACGCGGGGGGCGCAGATGGCGCTGGCGCTGGCGGCGCGGGCGCTCCTGCCGCCGGGCGCCGCCGTGGCCGTGGAGGCGCTCGGCTACCGCGCCGCCTGGGAGGCGCTGCGGCTCGCCGGCGCGCGCCTGGTGCCGGTGCCGCTCGACGAGCGGGGCCTCGACGTGGAGGAGCTGGCGCGGCGGGTGCGGGCGGAGCGGATCCGCGCCGTCTACCTCACGCCCCACCACCAGTACCCGACCACGGTGGCGCTGGCTCCCGGGCGGCGGCTGGCGCTCCTGGAGCTGGCGCGGCGGGAGCGGCTCCTGGTGCTGGAGGACGACTACGACAACGAGTTCCACTACCAGGGCCGGCCCCTCGCCCCGCTCGCCAGCTCCGACGCCGGCGCCTCGGTGCTGTACGTGGGGACGCTCTCCAAGGTGCTGGCTCCGGGCCTGCGCATCGGCTTCCTGGCCGGGGCCCCCGACGCCATCGCCCGCGCCACGGCCCACCGCTACTTCCTCGACCGGCAGGGCGACCTGGCGCTGGAGGCGGCGGTGGCCGAGCTGCTCGAGGAGGGGGAGGCGCAGCGCCACGTCTGGCGCACGCGCCGGGTCTACCTGGGACGGCGGCAGGCGCTGGCGGCGGCGCTGCGGGGCGCGCTCGAGGGCGCGCTCTCCTTCCGGGAGCCGCCGGGCGGCATGGCCCTGTGGTGCCGGGTGGAGGGGAGCCTCTCCGCCGACCTGTGGGCGGGGCGGGCGCTGGCCGCCGGCGTCGCCGTGCAGCCGGGGCGCCTCTTCGCCTTCGACGGTCGCGCCCGGCCCTGGCTCCGGCTCGGCTTCGGCCGGCACGACGAGCGCGAGATCCGGGAGGCGGTGCGGCGCCTGGCGGGGGCGATGCCGCCTCGGTCCGGCAGCTCCCGCCGGTGAAGGGAGGCGAGCTGGCGGGCGGCCGGGTCCCGCTCCCCGGCGCGCGACGCTACCCGGCTCGGGAGGCGGTCCCCGTCGGCCGCAGCGAGCGGGGCGAGCCCGCGCCCTTGGGCGCGGAGCCGCCCGCAGGCGCCGCCTTCTGTCGCCGGCGCAGCTTCTCGACGAGCGTCGTGCGCTGCAGGCCGATGAGGTCGCCGGCGACCTTCCGGTTGCCGGCCGAGACCTCCAGCGCCCAGTCGATGACGGCGTACTCGAGGCGCTCCATCATGGCGGGGAGCGCGAGCCCCGGCGGGAGCTCGCGCCGGGCCTGCCCGGCCACCGCGGCGGCTCGCAGCACCGGGTCGGCCTCCACCGGAAGGACGGCCAGGCCGCCGCCCGCCTCGCCCTCCCGGGTGAGCTGTGCCGCGACCTCCGCCCGGCACGGCTCGCCGGCGCCCGTCATCAGCGCCAGCCGGGTGGCAAAGGAGGTGAGCTCCCGGACGTTGCCCGGCCAGTCGTGGTCCCGGATGAGCTGCAGCGCGTCCTGCGCCACGTCCGGCGCGCGCCCGCGCCCGGCCCAAAGCCGCTGGAAGATGGCGACGACGTCATCGGGCCGGGACCGCAGCGGCGGCAGCTCGATCGAGCAGGCCAGCGAGTCGTAGAGGTCGCGGCGCAGGCGCCCCTCCCGGAGGTCGGCGCCGACGTGCAGCGGGCCCGACGCGACCACCCGCACCGGCCGCCGGCCGCCGCTCCCTCTCCTCAGGTGAACCGCGAGCACCGCCTGCGCCGGTGCCGGAAGCTGGGCGAGGTCCTCCAGGAACAGGGTCCCGTCGCGCGCCGCTCCGTGGAGGCCTCCGGCCCCTTCCTCGTCGTGGCCACCGCCGGTGCCGAAGAGCTCCCCCGGTGCCCTCGTCGAGTCGAGCGACCCGCAGGGCACGACGACGAAGCGGCCGCCTCTCCCGCTGAGCGCGTGGATGCGGCGGGCCAGGGCCTCCCTGCCCGTGCCGGGCTCGCCGAGCAGGAGGACGCCCGCGTCGCTCGGCGCGATCCGGTCGGCGATCTCCAGGACGCGCCGCATCGCCGAGCCCTCGGCGTACGTGAAGCAGGACACCTCGTCGATCGCGCTCGCGCTCATCGTGCCGGTTCTCCCGATCGCCTCCCGGTGCAACCGGGAAGCCACGCGGGTAAGCGGTCGCTTCCGCGGAGACGACTGGCGCGGGCGCTCTCTACGGGCGGGGTACCGTTTCACCTCGAGCGCAGGCGTCACCCTGTTGACGGGACCCATGGCATCGCCGCCGAGCGCCGCGTCCCCGCGCCGGGCCTTCCCGGAAGTGGCGGTGGCCGGGGCCCGCCGTGCGATTGGCGCTGCTGCGGACCGGCGCGCTCGCCGCTCTCCGGCCGGAAACGCTCCACCCGCGAGGTGCGCACACCGGCCCTCCCTTCGTGGTCCGGCGCGGCGCGTGCCTTGCACGGCTTCGGCCGAGGAGATCCCATGACCGAGCTGCGCTTCCTCTTTGGTGCCGTTGGCGACGAGCGGGCGGGCGACGTCGCCGCGTTCCTCGCGGCGCTTCCTCACCTGTGCCAGGGCTCCCTGGCCGAATGCGACCTCGGCGTTCGCTCGTCGGGCGATCTCTGCGCTTGCGTCGTGCACCTGCGAGAGCCCGTGCCCGCCGCGGTGCTCGCCCGGCTCGCCTTCTGGGCGTGGCGCACCGGTGGTTCCCTGACACTTCCGGCGGACGGATCGCCCCCGGGGCTCCGGGCGGACACGGCGGAGGCCGTCCTCCGGTGCTGCGACACGGTCCTCCAGCACGTCGCCCCCGAGGCCCTCGCCGCCGCGGCGCCTCGCCTCCTGGGCGAGCTCGGAGGTGCCCTTCCTCGGCCGGAGCCGCTCGCGCTGCGCGTGGCGCTCGGGCCCGACGGCGCGGCTGGCCTCGCCTTCGACCGCCGGAAGGCGGCGCTCTTCGTCCCGAGCCCGCTCTCGCCGCCGGCGGGCGACGAGGTGGTGCTGGCCCTGGGGCAGCAGGACGGGGAGGTCCTGCGGACGGAGGGCGTCGTCGCGGCGCTCCGCGCTGCCGGTGAGGAGGGTCCGGGCTCGCCGGCCGGGTACGTCCTGGGCCTCATCGATCCCACGGAGGCGGTCCTGGAGGCGCTCGACAGGTGCGCCGGGCCTCTCTCGGCAGCGAGCCGGCGGTCCGCGCCGCGCTACACCGTCCGCGCCCGCGCCCGGGTCTCCGTTCGGGCCCGGACCGACATGCTGGAGGAGGCCCCGACGACCGTCGCCCGGCTCACCTACGCCCGGCCGGCCGACTTCGTCGACGACTACGTCGAGAACCTCTCGCAGGGCGGCGCCTTCGTCCGCACCACCGAGAACCTGCCGCCCGGAACGCCGGTCCGCCTCGACCTGGAGCTGCCCGGAGGGGCCACCGTCGCGGTGCCGGGCGTGGTGGCCTATCGCACGCCCCGCGGCGTCGGCGTCCGGTTCGAGCTCGACGACGCGGGCGAGGCCGCCATCGCCGACGCCCTGGTGCGCGTCACCACCCGGCGGCGGCGCGCGCTCATCGTCGACGACGACCTGCTCGCCCGCCGGATGCTCGGCGACGCCCTGGCGGGACACGGCTTCGAGGTGTTCGCGGCCGCGGACGGCAAGGACGGTCTCCGCGTGCTCACCGACGAGCTTCTCGACCTGGACCTCCTGGTCACCGACCTCCGCATGCCCGCGGTCGACGGCGAGATGCTCCTCGACCTGATCCGGGGGCTCGGCGGCGAGAAGGACCTCGCGGTGGTGGTGGTCAGCGGCCACGTGGACGCATCGGTGACCAAGCGGCTCCTGGCAGCCGGCGCCGATGCGGTCCTGGCGAAGGGCGAGGGGGTCGACGCCGTCGCCGATGCCGCCGTCGGGGTGGTCCTGCGCCGGGCCCGAGCGGATGGACTGCCGGGGGCGGGCCTGCAGCGGTCGGCCTGACGCCGGGGCCACGCCCCGGCCGTGCCGCCTAGGCGCCGGGCTCGTCACCGGGCCCGCTGGCGGCCTCGCCGGCGGCCTCCTTGCGGGCGCCGACGCCGTAGGCCTTCAGCAGCTTGCGGAAGTTCGAGCGCTCGACGCCTGCGGCGGCGGCCGCTCGCGAGACGCTGCCCTCCATCCGGCGGAGCAGGTTCACGAGGTACTGGCGCTCGAACGCGCCGACGGCCAGCTTCTTCGCCTGGGACAGCGGGAGGTGGGAGAGGCTCGCCGGGTCGGCCTCCGACGCGCGCCTCCCGGTCCCGATGCCGGGTGGCAGGTCGCCAGCCGTCACCTCGGGGCCCCGGGTGAGCACGGCGGCGCGCTCGATGGCGTTCTCGAGCTCGCGCACGTTTCCCGGCCAGGGGTGGATGGTCAGCGCCCGCATGGCCCCGGCGGAGACGCCGGTCAGCTGCTTGCCCACCCGCGGCGCGTACTTGCGGAGGAAGTGGTGGACGAGCGGGGGGACGTCCTCCGGCCGCTCCCGCAGCGCCGGCAGGTGGATGGCGATGACGTTCAGCCGGTAGAAGAGATCCTCGCGCAGGGTGCCGCGCGCGCGGGCCCGCTCCAGGTCGGCGTTGGTCGCGGCGATGACCCGGACGTCGACGCGCGTCGGCGCCGTGGCGCCCACGCGCCGGATCTCGCCCTCCTGGAGCACCCGCAGGAGGCGAACCTGGGTCGCGGGGGGCACGTCGCCGATCTCGTCGAGGAAGACCGTTCCCCCGGCGGCGGCCTCGAAGAAGCCCTTCCGATCCGCGACCGCGCCCGTGAAGGCGCCCTTCACGTAGCCGAAGAGCTCGCTCTCGAGCAGCGTCTCGGTGAGGGCCGAGCAGTTGAGGGCCAGGAACGGCCGGTCCTTCCTCGGGCTGCGGCGGTGAATGGCGCGGGCCACCAGCTCCTTGCCCGTGCCGCTCTCGCCCTGGATGAGGACGGTGACCGACGTCGGAGCGACCGACTCGATGAGGCGGAACACCTCCGCCATCTTCTGGCCCTGGCCGATCAGGTCCTCGAAGCTCTGCTTGGCGTCGAGCATGGTCTCGAGCGCCCGGCCGCGATCCGCCAGGCGCTTCTTCTCGGCCGCCTTGGTGACGATCAGCCCCAGCCGGTCCATGTGGTCGAAGGGCTTCGTGAGGTAGTCGTACGCGCCCATCTTCATGGCCTCGACCGCCGCGTCCACGGTGGCGCCGCCGGTCATCAGGACCACCTCGAGGCCCGGGTGCCTGACCCGGATCTCCCGGAGCAGGTCGAGCCCGGAGAGGTTCGGCATCTCGATGTCGGAGACGACCACGTCGAGCCCGGGATCGGCGGCCGCCGCCAGGCCACCGACGGAATCCGCGACCGAGACCACCTCGCAGCCTGCTCGGGTGAGGAGCCGGGAGACGATCTGGAGGAACTCCTGGTCGTCCTCGATGACGAGGACCCGGATCGGCGGGGCGAGCGGAGCGGAGACACCCTCCACCGTTCCGGCCGCCTGGGTCTCGGCACCTCCGGCCTGCAGCTCGGCTGCCATGGGGACTCCCGGACGCTTCACGCAGATCGCCTCGCGGCGATCGACCCGGAGCGGGACGCACTCCGCGTGGGCGAGCGCACCCGTACTCCATAGCCCGCGAGGAGGGGCGCGGCTCACCACGTGCCGACTCAGTTCCGCTTCCCGCCTCCGCTTCACCTTCGACCGTGCCGCTTTGGCTCAGGCGGGCGTCGGCGCCACTGGGAGTCCTGCCGCACCCATGGAGGATCCTGTGCAGGGACGGCAAGACCTCGCTATCGCATTCCAGGAGTAGGGCGGCTGCCTCTCCCCCCGGGGGGGCGGGGCTCTCCTCCGTGGAAGGGGGGACAGATGGGCAGAGCCACGAACCGCATCTTGATCCTCCAGGGTGCGCCCGCCGAGGTCGCTGCTGCCGAGCAGGAGGTCCGGCGGGCCTTGGGTCCGTGCCCGGTCCAGCCAGCTACGACCCGCGACGAGTACGTCGCGGCCCTGGAGCAGTTCCAGCCCGCCCTCATCGTCTCCGAGCTCGGGCTGCCCGGCCTCGACGGCCACGGCCCGCTCCGCCTCGCGCAGGAGCGCTGTCCGGGCGTGCCCTTCATCGTCCTGACGGCCTCGGCCAACGAGGACGCAGCCGTCGAGTGCATGGAGGCCGGGGCCTCGGACTACGTCCTCAGGGAGCATCCCCGGCGGCTCGGGCCGGCGATCCGGGTCGCGCTCGGCCGGCAACGCGCGCGGACGGAGCGCGTGCGGACGAAGCGGGTCCTGGAGCAGTCCGAGACGCGCTACCGCCGCCTCTTCGAGGCCGCGCAGGACGGGATCCTGATCCTGGATGCATCCACGGGGACCATCGTCGACGTCAACCCGTACCTGATGGCGCTGACGGGCTGCCCGCGCGAGAGCTTCATCGGCAAGTACCTCTGGGAGATCGGCCCGTTCAGGGACGTCGCCGCCTCCAAGGCCTCGTTCAGGGACCTGAAGGCCATGCGGTACATCCGCTACGACGATCTTCCCCTGGAGGCCTGCGACGGGCGCAAGGTCGACGTCGAGTTCGTCAGCAACGTCTATCGCGTCGAGGGCCGCGACGAGATCCAGTGCAACATCCGCGACATCTCCGAGCGCAAGCGCGCGGAGTCGGAGCTGCTCTTCCGCAATCTCATCCTCTCGACCCAGCAGGAGGCGTCCCTGGACGGGATCCTGGTGCTCGACGTCGAGGGCGAGATCGTGTCCTCCAACCGGCGCCTGTCCGAGATGTGGCTGCTGCCCGCCGGCGCCGTCGACGGCGCCTCCGGCGAGGGCGTGCTGCGCGCACTGATGGAAAAGGTGGTCCAGCCCGGCGATCTCCTCGGCGGGACGACGGCTCCCTACGCCCTCCACGAGACCGACCACGCCGAGATCACCCTGAAGGACGGCAGGACCTTCGACCGCTACTCGGCGCCGATGACCGGTGCCGACGGGCGCCACCACGGGCGGGTCTGGTACTTCCGCGACCTCTCGGCGGCCAAGGCGGCCGAGGCGGAGCGGGCCCACCTCCAGGATCAGCTCCGCACCTCCCAGAAGCTGGAGGCGATCGGGAGCCTGGCGGGGGGCATCGCGCACGACTTCAACAACCTGCTCTCCGTGATCCTCTCCTACACCGGGTTCGTGCTGGAGCGCCTGCGCACGGACGACCCGGTGAGGGGCGACCTGCTCGAGGTGAAGAAGGCGGCCGAGCGCGCCGCGGCGCTGACCCGCCAGCTCCTGGCGTTCGGCCGCAAGCAGGTGCTCCAGCCCGTGCCGCTGAGCCTCAACCAGGTCGCGGCGGGGGTCGAGAAGATGCTCCGCAGGATCCTCGGCGAGGACATCGACCTCGTCCAGGTGCTCGCGCCGGACCTCTGGCCGACGCTCGCCGACCCGGGCCAGCTCGAGCAGGTGATCATGAACCTGGTGGTCAACGCCCGCGACGCCATGCCCGAGGGCGGCCGGCTCACCATCGAGACCGCCAACGTGGAGCTCGACGAGGAGTACGCGGCGCGCCACCTGGCCGTGGCACCCGGCTCCTACGTCATGCTCGCGGTGACCGACACCGGGTGCGGGATGGACGCGGCGACCAGGGCCAGGCTCTTCGAGCCGTTCTTCACCACCAAGGAGAGGGGCAAGGGCACCGGCCTGGGCCTCTCCACGGCCTACGGCATCGTCCGGCAGAGCGGCGGCAACATCTGGGTCTACAGCGAGCCGGGCCAGGGAAGCACCTTCAAGGTCTACCTGCCCCGCGAGGTCGCTGCCGCCGCGGTGGCGCTCCCGAGGACTCCGGTGATCGCGAGGCCGTCCACGGGAACGGAGACCGTCCTGGTGATCGAGGACGAGGAGACGCTGCGCACGGTCGCCAGGAGGGCGCTCGAGGCGGCGGGCTACACGGTGCTGGTGGCCTCGGGGGGCGAGGAGGCGTTCCGGATCGCCGCGCAGCACGCGGGCGAGCTCCACCTCCTGCTGACCGACGTGGTCCTGCCTGTGATGAACGGACGGGCGGTCGCGCGGGAGCTGTCCCGGACGCGGCCGGACATGAAGGTCCTCTACATGTCCGGCTACACCGACAGTGCCCTCGGCCGGCACGGGGTGATCACCCCGGGGACCCACTTCCTCGGCAAGCCCTTCACCGCGGTCGACCTGGCGGCGAAGGTCCGGATGGTCCTGGACGCCGGCAACTCCCACCCGGCCGGCGCGGCCCCGGCCGCCACCGAGCGGCGCTAGCAGCCGGCCCGCGGAGCGGGCGAGCCGCTCATGCCGGGATCTCCTCCGGCCCCTCCGGCCGGGGTGGCCACTCGCCTGCCGGCGGGGGCACCTGCGGCAGGCCGTCCGCGGCACCCGCCTTGCGGAGGAACAGCCCCAGGCCGACGTCGTGCGCGAGGATGTGGAAGCGGAACCACTCCATCAGGCGGCCCATCGCCCAGCGGCGGAAGTCGGCGGTGACGCCGCTCCTCTGGAGCTCCGCCTGGTAGCTCCGTGCATCGCCGACGAAGAGGGCGTGCGCCTCCGCGTGCCGGTGCTGGCCCGGATAGGCGTGCAGCGCCATCAGCGCCTCCTCGCGAGCGAAGTGGGCCACCACGTCGGCGATGACCGACTCGAGGGCGAGGCGGACCTCCGCGCTTTCGCCCCCGTTGATCTTGTGGAGCAGGTCCCCGAGGGCCCCGCTCAGCGCGCGATGATCGCTGTCCATCGGGGCGAAGCCGGTGTCCGGATACGGCCGGGTGGCTGGCATCATCGCGTCCTCCTGCGTCGTTTGCGTTGCGGGTACCCGGCCGGCTTCGCCGGAGCCGCTCGCCGTCCCGGCGCAGGCGACCCGGTTCCTGCCGTCGCCCTTGGCGCGGTAGAGCGCCTGGTCTGCCCGGTGGAGGAGCCCCTCGATCGTGTCGCCGGCCTGCATCTCCGCCACCCCGAGGCTCCCGGTGACGGCGCCGCAGGGGCCGAGCGAGGTGGCCTCGAGCAGCGCCCGCACCTTCTCCGCCAGCCGCACGGCGCCGGCGGCCGGGGTTCCCGAGGCGACGACGATGAACTCCTCGCCGCCCCACCGGGCGACGAGGTCCGACTCGCGGACGTTGGCCTGGAGGAGCCGCGCCGCCTTCACCAGGACCTCGTCGCCGGCGGCGTGGCCGTGCTCGTCGTTCACTCGCTTGAAGTGGTCGAGGTCCAGCATCACCACCGACAGGGACCGGCCGTGGCGCCGGGCACCCGCGAATTCGCGGGCGATCACGTGATTGAACCCGAGCCGGTTGAGGACCCCTGTCAGGGGATCCCTGCTCGCCTGCCGGGCGGACTCCCGGGCGCGACCCTCGGCTTCTCGCCGCTCGCCGGTGACGCGCGCTTCCGTGCCGTACTGGCGCTCCATCGCCACGAAGTTGGTGAGCACCAGGGAGGAGAGGAGCAGCGTGATGAGGATCCCGAGGAGCCGGTTCGCGACCTGGGTCTTCTCGGCCCGGAGGAAGACCAGCGACCAGTCCGATCCGGGAATGGGCCGGCGGACGGCGACGTATCGGCGTCCCCCGAGCGACACCCACTCGGTGCCCCGGATCGCGTGGTCGAGGAGCGCGGGCGCGCTCGGCCTGGCCCCCGGCGATTTCGCGTCCGGCGAGGCCGCGCTCCAGAGG
Organism: Deltaproteobacteria bacterium; assembly: GCA_016214955.1. GTDB lineage: Bacteria > Myxococcota > Myxococcia > Myxococcales > Anaeromyxobacteraceae > JACRMN01. The sequence continues at coordinate 306,321 of JACRMN010000012.1, read as the reverse complement.
GACCGCCCCCCGTTGCCCGGCTGGCTCGCGACCAGGATGCCGCCCTCGGCCGAGACCAGGTAGGAGCCGTCGAGCCCGGGCGGTCCGGTCGGCGCCGCCCCGAGGTTGCGCTTCACGACCGCCACCGCCACCAGCCGGCCGGCGCCATCCCTCACCGGCTCGCTGGCGAAGAAGCCCGGGATCCTGCTGACCAGGCCCAGCCCGAGGAACCGTCCGGGCCGGCCCTGGAGCGCCGCCTCGAAGTAGGGGCGTGCGGCGAAGCTCCTCCCCTCGAAGCTTTCCGGGCGGCCTCGATTCGACGCGGACGCGGTCCTGCCCGTGGGGTCGAGCACGTAGGCGACCGAGTCCCGCTCGCCCGTGGCGAGGCCCACGGAGTCCACCAGCTCGGCGAGCCTGGTGGAATCGACGGGGGCCTCGGCCGCGCGGAGGCGGCCGAGCAGCGCCGCCAGGGACCGTGCGCCCCGTTCCGCGATCGCCATCTCCTCCGCCAGGTCGTCGTAGGCCTGGGAAGCCGACGACTCGGCGCCGTCGATGGCGTCCTGCTCGTGCAGCCGCCCCAGCCTCTCGGTGAAGAGCCAGCCTCCGGCGAGGAGGGCCACGATGGACGCGGCCATCACCTGGAACAGCGTCCACCGCTTCCGCAGGACGCCGTCCCGCGAGGCGGAGGAGACCGCCAGCGCCCACACCGAGACGGCCATCCCGCAGACGAGGAGCGCCCGGGCGAGCTGGACGGGAACCCCCGTCGAGTGGAGAAGCGCCGCGGGGCTCGGCCAGCGCCCGGGGAGGAACGGGGCTCCGGGGACGACGAGCCCCGCCGCCAGGCCGAAGCCGCCGAAGTAGAACCCGCCCCACCTGCGAGCGCGCCGGGTCGCAGGCTCACCTCCCCCCTCCCTGCGAGCCGCGACGAGGAAGAGGGCCGCGGTCCAGGAGGCGGCCGGAGTTGCGATGAGCAGCCGGGCAGCGGGGTCGAGGTGCGCCGGGCCGAAGGCGAGCACGAGGCCCAGCACCGCGGCACCCAGGAGAAGGTGGAGCCAGGGGCCGGGCGTCGCGCCGAGGAGGATCCGGTTCGTGCGCCGGGCGAACTCGAGCAGGAGCACGAAGCTCGCCGCGGTGACCACCGCGCGGAAGCTGCCGAAGGCGGGCCCATCACCCCTGGTGATGGCGGCCAGGTTGAGCCATTCGGCGCAGCCCTGCACGAGCGCGAAGGCGCCGAGGAGCCACCACGGCGTGGGGAGTGGCTCGAGCCGCGACCTCGACAGGCACACGGCCGCGAGCAGGAAGAGCACCAGCCCGAAGGAGAAGTAGATGTAGTCGAGCTGGGCGACGAGCATGGCTGGCCCGGACGGCCGTCGCCGCTCGCCGCGGTGCCCGGCATTCCGCCTGGGGCCATGGCACTGCACGGCGTGAGCCAGGCCGGGAGACGCCGCTACCCAGGGAGGCCGGCGCGGATGGCCTCGTCAGCCTCGGGCGGGCAGCCGGTGCCCTGATGCTCGCGCGCGACCGGCGGGGACCCGGCCCATGGAGTGCTTTCCTACCCCACGGCGGCGAAAGACCCATGCCTCGTCCACCCCCGACCCGGCTCGCCCCATGAATCCAATGCGGGGACGGTGGCTTCCGTGCTGGCGGGAGGTGGCACCCGTGGTGCAGGGCATCCGGACCGTGAAGGACCGTGGACAGCATGACGTGTGACGTTCAGAGCCTCGTCGCCTGGGAGATCCGGTACCGGCGCTGGGCGCTGCGCATCTCCGCGGCCCTGGTGGCGCTCTGGCTGGTGTTCGACGCGCTCTCGCCCGGAGCGAACCGGGTGGTGCTGGCAGTCCGCTTCCTGTGGAGCGGCTGCCTCCTCTGCGCGAGCCTGCTCCAGAGGCCGGAGCGCCCGCGCCTCGCCGCCCTTTCCACCGCCGCGGCCACCGTCGGCACCGCCCTGGCCTCGGTCGCGGTGGTGGCCGGCCGGGAGGACGGGCACCTGGTCGGCCTGTGCTTCCTCCTGGCCATGCCGCTCATCGGCCTGGCCGTCACCCCCCGCGTGATCTCCACGCCGGTGATCGCCTCCACCATTACCGTCTCCGGGGGCGCCGCCATCCTCGTCGACATGGGCTCGTCGCCCGTCGTGGTGGCCGAGTGGATCAGCCTGGCGGCGATCTCCGCCATCGCGGCCGCCTACTGCACCCGCGCCAACCGGCGCGAGGCCGAGCGCGTCATCGCCGCCGAGCGGGAGCATGCCCGTGCCGTCGAGGGGCTCGCCGAGAGCGAGCGGCGCCGGGGCCAGTCGGACAAGCTCGCCATCGCCGGCTGGCTCACCACGGGCGTGGCGCACGAGATGAACAACCCGCTGGCCTTCGTCCGCTCGAACCTCTGCTGGATCCGCGACCGCCATGCCCAGGCCGGCCTGGCCGACCCGGAGCTGAGCGGCGTCTTCGACGAGACGATGGCCGGGATCGACCGCATGGCGCAGATCGTCTCCGACCTGCGCGTCTTCGGCCGCAACGGCAGCGACACCGTGACTCCCTGCAGCCCCGCCGGCATCCTGGAGGAGGCGCTCCGCCTCGCCTCGCTCCGCCTCAGGGCCGTGCGCGTGGAGCGGGTCGTGGCGGCGGACCTCCCACCCGTGCTCGCGGCCCACGGCCGCGCCGTCCAGGCGCTCGTCAACCTGCTGGCCAACGCCGGTGACGCGGTGGAGCACCTCCCGGCCGAGGCGCGGTGGATCCGGGTGGAAGCGCGCCGCGAGGGAGCGGCGATCCGCATCGACGTGGACGACGGCGGGCCGGGCCTCTCCGAGGCGGTGAAGGCGCGCCTCTTCGAGCCCTTCGTCACCACCAAGAGCGCCGGCACCGGCCTCGGCCTGTCGCTGACCCGCGAGTTCCTGCTGCGCTTTGGCGCCACCGTCGAGGCCTGCCGCGCGCCTGGCGCCGGGGCCCGCTTCACCGTCCGCATCCCGGTGGCGCCCGCGGCGGTCGGCGGCGACAGCGGCGCCCCGCCTGCGCGCCCGCGCCCGGCTGCCACCTCGACGGAGCTGCGGCGGAGCGCCTAGACCCCGCGACCGCGGGGCGGTTCGACCACTCCGACCTCGACCCCGACCCCGACCCCGAGAAATGGGGCCGGCAGAGCCGGTTTCCGCGCGTCCGGGCGCCGGGAAACGCCCTCCCCCGCGGGGTGCAGGGTGGGAGGTGGGAGATCCGAGAGATTTGACAGCGCCCCCCTCATGACCGTATCGGTCCCCTGCAATGAGCGCGAAGGCCCTCGTCATCGTCGAGTCGCCGGCCAAGGCCAAGACCATCGAGAAGTACCTGGGGCCCGGGTACAAGGTCATGGCCTCGGTGGGCCACATCGTCGACCTGCCGCCGAAGGGGCTGTGCGTCGACGTCGAGAAGGACTTCGCGCTCACCTACGAGGTCACCCGCAAGGACGTGGTGCGGGACCTCAGGGAGGCGCTGAAGGGCGCCGCCACCCTCTACCTCGCCACCGACGAGGACCGGGAGGGAGAGGCCATCGCCTGGCACCTGCGCCAGCAGCTCAAGCCCAAGGTGCCGGTGCGGCGCATGGTCTTCAACGAGATCACCAAGAAGGCCATCACCGAGGCGGTGGAGCAGACCCGCGACCTCGACCTGGGGCTGGTGGACGCGCAGGAGGCGCGCCGGGCGCTCGACCGGCTCTACGGCTTCGAGGTCTCGCCGGTGCTGTGGCGCAAGGTGGGGCCGGGCCTCTCGGCCGGCCGGGTGCAGAGCCCGGCGGTGCGGCTGGTGGTGGAGCGGGAGCTGGAGCGCATGCGCTTCCGCTCGGCCGCCTACTGGGACCTGAAGGCCAGCCACCCGACGACGCCCGCCTTCTCGTCCACCCTGGCCAGCGTCAACGGCCGCCGCATCGCCGCCGGCAAGGACTTCAACGAGCAGGGGAAGATCGTCTCCGACGGCCGGCTCCTCGACGAGGCCGGCGCCCGGGCGCTGGCAGCCGGCCTCGCGGGCCGGCCCTTCGCGGTGAAGTCCCTCGACCGCCGCCCCTACCGCAGCTCGCCGCGCGCCCCGTTCATCACCTCCACGCTGCAGCAGGAGGGGGGGCGCAAGCTCAGGCTCTCGGCGCAGCAGGTGATGCGGGTGGCGCAGGGGCTCTACGAGCGCGGCTACATCACCTACATGCGAACCGACAGCACCACGCTGTCGGCGACGGCGCTGGCCGCCGCCCGCACCCAGATCCGCGAGCTCTTCGGCGATCGCTTCCTCCCCGAAGGGCCCCGCACCCACGCCAGGAAGTCGAAGAACGCCCAGGAGGCCCACGAGGCCGTCCGCCCGGCCGGCGACGCCTTCCGCACCCCGGAGTCGCTCCAGGGCGAGCTCTCCGGCATGGAGTGGAAGCTCTACGAGCTCATCTGGAAGCGCACCGTGGCCTCGCAGATGGCCGACGCCGAGGGCGAGTCGGTGAGCCTGCGGCTCGAGGCCGTGGCTGCAGGCGGCGAGCGCTGCGAGTTCGCCGCCACCGGCCGCACCATCCTCTTCCCCGGCTTCCTGCGCGCCTACGTCGAGGGCTCCGACGACCCCGAGGCGGCCCTCGACGACCAGGAGTCGCCGCTGCCCCAGCTCTCCCAGGGCGCCGCGGTCCCTGTCTCGGCGGTGGAGCCCCAGGGCCACGTCACCTCGCCGCCGGCCCGCTTCACCGAGGCCTCGCTGGTGAAGCGGCTCGAGGAGCTGGGCATCGGCCGCCCCTCCACCTACGCCAGCATCATGGGAGCGCTGGCGGCCCGCTACGTCTGGAAGAAGGGGCAGGCGCTGGTGCCCGACTGGGTGGCCTTCGTGGTCACCCGGCTGCTGGAGAGCCACTTCGCGCAGCTCGCCGACTACGCCTTCACCGCCGAGATGGAGGACGACCTCGACGGCATCGCCGGCCGCGAGCGGAAGAAGCTCGACTTCCTCAAGGCCTTCTACTTCGGCGACGAGAAGCGCCCGGGCCTGAAGGCGCTGGTGAGCAAGGGGCTGGAGGAGATCGACCCGGCGGCCATGAACGCCATCCCCGTCGGCAAGGGGCCGGACGGGGTGGAGATCCTGGCGCGGGTCGGGCGCTACGGTCCCTACCTCAAGTGGGGCGAGAACACCGCGCCCATCCCCGACCGGCTGGCCCCCGACGAGCTCACCGCCGAGAAGGCGCTGCAGATCCTCTCCACCCCGCGCGGCGGCAAGCTCCTCGGCAACGACCCGGCCACCGGCAACCCGGTGTACGTGAAGGCGGGCCGCTTCGGCCCCTACGTTCAGCTGGGCGAGGCCAAGGACGGCGAGAAGCCGCAGAAGACCCAGTCGCTCCTGCGCGGCATGCAGCCGGAGACCGTCACGCTCGACCAGGCGCTCCAGCTCCTCTCCCTGCCCCGCAGCCTGGGCCAGGGGCCCACCGGCGACGAGGTGCTGGCCTGCCACGGCAAGTTCGGCCCCTACCTCACCATGGGCAAGGAGAGCCGCAACCTCGGCACCGACGACGACGGCATCGTGCTGCGCATCACCCTGCCCGAGGCGCTCGCCATCTTCGCCCAGCCCAAGCAGTTCCGCGGCCGCGGCCAGCCCAAGCCCCCGCTGGCCACCTTCCCGGAGGATCCGGTCAGCGGCAAGAAGGTGGTGCTCAAGGAGGGCAAGTTCGGCCTCTACCTCACCGACGGCGAGACCAACGCCTCGCTGAAGCGCGGCGACGACCCCTCGGAGCTCACGCCGGAGCGGGTGGTGGAGCTCATGGCCGAGCGGCGCGAGTACCTGGCCTCGCCCGAGGGGCAGGCCAAGGCGGCGCTGCGCGCGGCGCGCAAGGGGCAGCGGCCGGCCCGCGGGGCGGCGAGGAAGAAGGCCGCCAAACCGTCCGAGGCCGCCGCGCCCGCAGCCGGGAAGGGCCAGAAGAAGGCCCGCGCCCCGCAGCGCGCCGCCGCCAAGGAAGCCCGCGCCCCGGCGGCGAAGCCCCCGAGGAAGGCGGCCAGGAAGAAGGGCGCGGCCGGCCGCTAGGTCACTGTGGGTGGATGGCGTCGAGCAGCTGCTCGCGCGCCACCGGCCGGTGCCCCTCGACGAGCGCCCGCGCCGCCTCCACCTGGCCGAACACGCCCCACAGCAGCACGCCCCGCACCACGCCCTCGTCCAGGTAGTAGACCACCCCCTCGCGGAAGGGGCGCGTCCAGGAGACCACCGTCTCCAGCCGGGCGTCGAGCCGGCCCACCGCCTCGTAGCCCAGGTCGAAGAGGTCCGAGTAGAAGAAGGGCAGGTGCCGGTAGGGAGCCTCGCTCCCCGCCATCGCCAGCCCGGCAGCCCGGCCCTGCGAGAGGGCGTTGTCCTCGTGCTCCACCCGCACCGACCCGCCCAGCGGCTCGCTGGGGAAGCGGGCCACGTCGCCGGCGGCCCAGACGCCGGGGGCGCTGGTGCGCAGCGTCTCGTCCACCACGATGCCGTCGGCGCAGCGGATCCCGGCCGCGGCCGCCAGCCGGTCCTCGGCCTCGATGCCCAGGCCGGCCACCACCACGTCGGCCTCCAGCTCCTGGCCGCTGCCCAGGCGCACCGCCGCGACCGGGCCGCGCTGCTCCACCGCCAGCACCGCGTCGCGCGGGTAGAGCCGCACGCCCCGCTCCTCGAAGGTGCGGGTCACGAAGGCGGAGAGGTCGGCGGGGTAGACGCGGGCGCCGAGGGTGCTCTCCGGGAAGACGAGCGACACCTGCTTGCCGGCCTGCGCCAGCGCCGCGGCGATCTCCGAGCCGATGAAGCCGCCGCCCACCACCACCACCCGCCTGCCGGGCTCGGCCCGGAGCCGCCGGTAGTCCGCCAGCGTGCGCAGGTACACCACCCGGTCGCCGCCGGTGGCCAGCCGCCGCGGCCGGCCGCCGGTGGCCAGCAGCAGCTTCTCGTAGCCGTGGGTCTCGCCGTCCTGCGTCTGCACCTCGCGGCGCCGGGTGTCGAGCGCCACGGCGCGGCACCCGAGCAGCAGGTCCAGGCCCGGCACCTCGGGCAGCCAGATCGAGGCCTCCTCCTTGCCGAGCCACAGCCCCTTGGAGAGCGGCGGCCGGGCGTAGGGCCGGTCGGGCTCGCCGGCGAGCAGGGCGAGCGGGCCCAGGGGGTCGCGCTCGCGGATGGCGGCCGCGGCCGCGTGGCCGGTCATGCCGCCGCCGACGATGAGGTAGCGATGGGTTCTCATGGGTGCTCCGTGGCAGCCTCCCCGAAGCCAGGTCTGCCGCCGGCGCCGCTCCCCCGCCCCGCCCGCGCGGGTCTGTGTGCGGAAAGAGAACGCTTGGGCACCCCGGCGCGCCACGGCGCGCTCCCACCGGGCCCTGCCGGACGGGGGACCGCGACCTATGAATCGGGGCATGAAGAGGGTGCTGGTGGTCGAGGACGACGCGGCGCTGCGCGAGACGGTGGCGGAGATCCTGGCGGATGCGGGCTACGCGGTCTCCAGCGCCGGCAACGGCAAGGAGGCGCTGGCCAGCGCCGACGTCGAGCGGCCCGACGTCATCCTCCTCGACCTGATGATGCCGACCATGAACGGCTGGCAGTTCCGGGCCGCCCAGCGCCAGCGCCCGACGCTGGCCCAGGTGCCGGTGATCGTGGTCTCGGCCTGCTCCGACATGGAGGGCGAGCCCTCGCTCGGCGACGTGGCGGCGCTCTTCGCCAAGCCGTTCGACATCGGCGAGCTGCTGGCCGGGATCCGGCTGCACGCCGGCGGGTAGCCTCAGGCGCTGGGCGGCGGCGCCACCGGCCTGTCGGCCGGGGGCGGGCCCGGGATCCGGACGGTGAAGGTACTGCCCACGCCCGGCGTCGACTCCAGCTCCAGGCGGGCGCCGAGCACGGCGCAGATCTGGCGCACCAGCGCCAGCCCCAGCCCCACGCCGGGCAGGTGCTTCACGGCCACCGGGTCGAGCTGCTCGAAGGGCTGGAAGACCCGCTCCCTGTCGGCCTCGGCGATGCCGGGGCCGGAGTCGGACACGCGGACGAGCTGGTCGCGCCCGTCCTGCAGGAGCGCCACCTCCACGTGCCCGGCGGTGGTGAACTTGAGGGCGTTCCCCAGCAGGTTGGAGACCACCACCCGGGCCAGCACCGGGTCGGTGGGCAGCGGCGGCAGCGTCCCCTCGGCGCGCAGGCGCAGCGACAGCCCCTTCTCCTCGGCCAGCGGCTCGTGCTCCGCCACCGCCTCCTCCACCAGCCGCCGCAGCTCCACCGGCTCCTGGCGCAGCCCCACGTGTCCGCCGGCGAAGCGGGAGTGCTGCAGCAGCGCCTCCACCAGGTCGCGCAGCCGCCGGCTGGCGGTGCGGAGGCGCCGGACCGCCTTCTGATCCAGCCCGCCGCCGGGCGGCTGCCGCGTCAGGATCTCCACCTGCAGGTGGAGGAGGGCCAGCGGGGTGCGCAGCTCGTGCGACACCAGCGCCAGGAAGTCGGTCTTCACCCGGCTGGCCCGCTCGGCCTGGGCGTGGGCGGCGCGCGCGGCCTCGAGGGCCGCCTCCAGGTCGCGCTTGCGGCCCGCCAGCTCGCGGGCCAGGGTGCCGAGGTCGCGCGACTGGGTGTGCAGCTCCTGGCGCATGAGGTCGCTGGCCCGCGCCAGCTCGGCGTGCAGGCGCGCCTTCTCCTCCTCCTGCCGGCGCCGCTCGCTCACGTCGCGCACCGCCACCACCGCGAAGGCCGTCCCCTCGTGGTGGAGCGGGCTCAGGCTGATCTCGGCCGGGAACTCGGTGCCGTCCTTGCGCAGGCCCCACAGCTCGAGCTTGCCCGCGCCCATCGGCCGCACGCGCTGGTCGGCGAAGTAGCCCTCGCGGTGGCCGGGGTGGGCGTGCTGGAAGCGCTGCGGGATGAGCCGCTCCACCGGCTGGTCGAGCAGCTCGCCCGGCGCGTAGCCGAAGAGCGCCTCCGCCAGCGCGTTCACCAGCACCAGCCGGCCGCTGCGGTCGGCCACCAGGGTGGCGTCGGGCACCGCCGCCAGCACCATGCCGTACTGGGCCGCCAGCCTGGGATGGTCCATCCGGATCTCCGCTCCTTCCCCCACCGGGGTGTGCTGCGCGCGCCGGCGCAGGGCAACGGGATCTCCTGGCCCCGATGGGCGCCGCGGCACGGACGGGGCGTAGCTGGGCCCCAGGCCGGTCACAGGCGACCGGTCCGGGTCTCCCCTTGCTGGATGACGCCGGCGTCCCTCAGCCCCGAGAAGCTCTGCTCCCTCTCCCGGGAGGCGCTCCAGGGCCTGCTGCTGCGCACCGCCTCGGTGCAGGCGCGGCTCGCGGAGCTGCCCGAGGCGGAGCAGGGCCGCGAGGTCCGGGCGCTGGCGCGCTTCCTGGCCCGCTCGGTGCTGCAGATGGAGGCCGAGCTCCGCCGCCGCGACGAGGAGACCGAGAGCTGGTCGCTCGAGGAGCTGGACCCGGAGCAGGTGGTGGAGGCCGCCTAGCAGGCGGGACGTCCAGCTACCGGGCCATGGGCTTGTAGCGGATGCGGCGCGGCTTCGCGCCCTCCTCGCCCAGCCGCCTCCGCTTGTCGGCCTCGTACTCCTGGTAGTTGCCGGTGAAGAAGCTCCAGCGGGAGTCGCCCTCGCAGGCCAGGATGTGGGTGGCGATGCGGTCGAGGAACCAGCGGTCGTGGGAGATGACGAGCACGCTGCCCGCGTACTCCAGCAGCGCGTCCTCCAGCGCCCGCAGCGTCTCGACGTCGAGGTCGTTGGAGGGCTCGTCGAGGAGCAGCACGTTGCCGCCGGTCATGAGCGTCTTGGCCAGGTGGAGCCGGCCGCGCTCGCCGCCGGAGAGGGTGCCGACGATCTTCTGCTGGTCGGCCCCCTTGAAGTTGAAGCGGCCGATGTAGCTGCGGCTCGGCATCTCGAAGCGGCCCACGGTGATCTGGTCGCGGCCGCCGGAGAGCTCGTCGAAGACGGTCTTCTCGCTACGGAGGTTCTCGCGGCTCTGGTCCACGAAGGCCAGCTTCACCGACTTGCCCACCACCACCTTGCCGGCGTCGGGCGTCTCGGCGCCGGTGATGAGCTTGAAGAGGGTGGACTTGCCGGCGCCGTTGGGGCCGATGATGCCGACGATGGCGCCGGGCGGGACGATGAAGGAGAGGTCGTCCATCAGCAGCTTGTCGCCGAAGCCCTTCTGCACGCCGTGGAACTCGATCACCTGGTCGCCGAGCCGCTCGGCCACAGGGATGAAGATCTCCTGGGTCTCGTTGCGCTTCTGGTACTCGACGCTGGAGAGCTCCTCGAAGCGGGCCAGGCGGGCCTTGGACTTGGCCTGGCGCGCCTTGGGGTTCTGGCGCACCCACGCCAGCTCCATCTTCATGGCCTTGATGCGGGCGCTCTCCTGCTTGGCCTCCACCTCGAGCCGCTGCTCCTTCTGGTCGAGCCAGCTGGAGTAGTTGCCCTTCCAGGGGATGCCGCGGCCGCGATCGAGCTCCAGGATCCACTCGGCGGCGTTGTCGAGGAAGTAGCGGTCGTGGGTGACCGCCACCACCGTGCCCGGGAAGCGGGTCAGGAACTGCTCCAGCCACTCGACGCTCTCGGCGTCGAGGTGGTTGGTGGGCTCGTCGAGGAGCAGCATGTCGGGCTTGCCCAGCAGGAGCTTGCAGAGCGCCACCCGGCGCTTCTCGCCGCCGGAGAGGTGGGCCACCTGCGCCTCCCAGGGCGGCAGCCGCAGGGCGTCGGCGGCGATCTCCAGGGCGTTGCCGGTGTCGGCGCCGGCGTTGGCGATGGTGGCCTCGAGGCGGGCCTGCTCCTCGGCCAGCTTCTCCATGTCGGCGTCGGGCTCGCTGTAGGCGGCGTACACCTCCTCCAGCCGCTTCTGGGCCGCGGCCACGTCGCCCTGGGCCGACTCCACCTCCTCGCGCACCGTCTTCGAGGAGTCGAGCCGGGGCTCCTGCGGCAGGTAGCCGATGCGAATTCCCGACTGCCGGGTGACCTCGCCCTCGTACTCCTCGTCGACGCCGGCCATGATCCGCAGCACCGTGGACTTGCCGGCGCCGTTCAGGCCCAGCAGGCCGATCTTGGCGCCGTGGAAGAAGGAGAGGGAGATGTCCTTGATGATCTGCCGCTTGGGCGGGACCATCTTGGACACGCGCAGCATCGACATCACGTACGGAGGCATGGTTCTCGGGCGCTCGGGGTTCGAGGGGCCGGAGAATCTACCCGAAGCGGCCGGCCGAGGTGAATGGCCCCGGCGCGCGCCGGGGGCGGGGCGGCCCCGGGGGGCGGGGCGCTACTCCTTCTTCTTGAGCCTGCCCTCGTTCTCCCGGATGAAGGCCCGGATGTCGTCGGCGATGTCGAGGAGCTTCACCCACTGCTCCTGGTAGAGCGTCACCGGGAAGCGCCCCAGCCCGTAGACCGAGACCGCCCCCTTCTCGCTGACCTTCATGGAGATGCCCTTGCCGCTGCGGGCCTTGAGCGCCGCGTTCTCGGCCTTGAGCCGCTCCAGCTCCGCCTTCAGCTCGTCGTCGGTGGCCATGGTCGGCCCTCCCCGCCGGCAATGTACCGCACTAGCACAGGTACCGGCGCCCGGACGGCCCGGTGGCCGAGTCGCGGGCGCGGCGCCAGGGCCCTGCCTTTCCCTGGCGGGTGGAGCCGCCCGGGGCGGGGTCGCGCTTGCGCGGCAGCGGCCGGCGGGTAGACTCGCGGTGGACTCACCCCGCGGGCTGCCCGCCCTGCGGCCGGGAGAGGACGGATGAGAAGCGCTCGCACGATCCCATCGATGGCCGCGCTTCTGGCTCTGGCCGCGGCGGCCTCCTCGTGTGCGTGGCGCCGGGTGGAGCCGGCGTCCCCGGAGCCGGCCGGGCAGCCGCGGCTCGACGAGGTCGTCGGCCTCGCGGGGGCCGACGAGGACACGTCGCTGCAGGATCTCCGGTCGCTGTCCCGAATCTGGACGCGCTGGGGCTCGTTCCGCAAGGTCCAGTTCCCCTACCGGGAGGGGGACCCCGTCGACCTGGTCATCGAGCTCCGCCTGCGGCAGAGCACCGAGGTTCCCCGCATCGCCAACACCTTCAAGACTTTCGCGGTGGGATTCTCTCTCTTCACCTTGAGCCCGGTCCTCGGCCCCAGCGTCTCCGAGCTGCACGACGTCGAGCTCACCTGCCGCAGGGGCGCGGAGAGGCGCGCGCCCCTGCGCGCGGTGATTCGCAGCGACGTCGAGTTCGGCTGCGGCGCCAGTGGGGAGATCGTGGCGCGGGAGCTGGACGAAAGACAGATGGAGCTGATCGCGGCGAGGGTACTGGCCGCCGTGGCGACCGGCTGCCGGCCGCCTCCCTAGAAGTCATTTCAAGACGTGCGGCTTCGGCGGGGCCTGACGCCAGCCTATTCAGCGCGATGAGCGCGCAGGCCAGCCGCAGGAATGCTCGGAAGTGCTCCAGCGGTGGTCGCGAGCACGCGGGGTTCACGCGGCCGGTCGGACGGCTTGCCCCGTTCGCCGTCTCTCAGATTGGATCCGGGACCGGGGGAACGGGCTCGTCGGGGAGCTCGCCGGCCGGCGCGCCCCCGATGCCCAGCCTGTCGGCGATGGGGATCTGGGCCGCGATCACCAGGGCGATGAGCTCGGGGAGCGGCATCCCGGTGAGCTCGGCGCCGCGGCGGATCTCGTCCCGGTCCACCGCCCGGGCGAAGGTCTTGTCCTTCATCTTCTTCACCACCGACTCCGGCGGCAGGTCGCGCACGCTCTTCGAGGGGCGCACCAGGGCGCAGGCGCCCACGAAGCCGGAGAGCTCGTCGGCGGCGACGATGGCCCGCTCCAGCGGGCTCTCGGGCTTCACGTCGGAGTAGCTGGCGTGGGCGCCGACGCCGCGGACCACCACCTCGGGCCAGCCCCGCTCCCGCAGGATCGCCATGCCCTTCCAGACGTGGTCCTGGGGCGTGGAGAAGCGCTCGTAGTCGAAGTCGTGGAGCATCCCCACCACGCCCCAGAGCTCCTGCTCGCCGGCGGCGCCGGCGCGGCGCGCCAGGGCCCGCATGCTGGCCTCCACCGCGAGGGCGTGGCGGCGCAGGGCGGCGGTCTGGGTGAACTCGCAGAGCAGCTTCCAGGCGGCGGCGCGGGTGGGGTCGATCATGGGGAGGGACCATAGCGCGGGAGGCGGCGGCGTGCCGCGCGCCCGGGGTTGAGGCCCTGGGAGACCAAGGCGGGAGGCTGCGGCGCTGTCAGTAGAGGTACGGGACCATCCGCCAGCGGCCGCGGGCGTGCTCGGCCCAGGCCTGGCCCAGCTCGGCCTGGAGCAGGCGCTCCTCTGCCTGGATGCGCCGCACCGTGGCCACCAGGGTGGAGAGGAGGAGGCCGGCGAAGCCCAGCAGGCTGCCGGCCGCCACTCCCCAGGGCACGCTCGCCAGGGTGAGGCCCAGGTAGGCAGGGTGGCGGAGGAGCCGGTAGGGGCCGGTGCCCACCAGGGCGCCGCCGGCGGGCCGCTTCACGTCGTAGCTGAAGGAGGCGCCGAGGGCCGTGACCGCCCAGAGCCGCAGCCCCGCGCCGGCGGCCACCAGGGCGGCGAGCAGCAGCACCGCCGCGTCGGGGATCGCCACCGCCGTCCAGCCGGCGCGGGCGTCGAGCCAGGTGTAGACGGCCGAGGCGAGCCAGAGCAGGCGGGCGATGGCCACGGCCGTGTCGCGGAGGACCACGCCCTCGTAGTTGCGCAAGAGGCCGATGGCGAGCTCGACGGCGGCCCAGAGGACCAGGGCAGCGGCGAGGGCGGCCGCGGGGAGGTCGCTGCGCCAGAGGGCGTGGGAGACGGCGGCGGCGGCCATGGCGGCAGCGTTCACTCCCATGGCGAAGCGGCGCATGAAGGTCCTCACGCGGGGGATGGTACCGCGCGGCGGCGCGGCACGACCACGCCACCCCTTCCCTCCTTCCCTCGGTCGGGCAAGATGCGTCCCATGCCCGGCCCACGCAGGAGCCCGCCGCCCGAGGAGCGGCTCCTGGTGCCGCGCGAGCGCGCCGGCGAGCGGCTCGATCGCTTCGTGGCCTCGGCGCTGGCGGTTCCCGTCGAGCGCGCCCGCGCCCTCGTCGATGCCGGCCGCGTCCGCATCCGCGGGAAGACCTGCTCCCCGCACCGCAAGCTCTTCGGCGGCGAGGAGTTGCTGGTGCGGCGCGAGGCGCCGCGGGCGGGCGTCGCATCGGGCCCGGCGCTCCTGGTGCTCCACGACGACGCCGACTGCCTGGTGGTGGTGAAGCCGGCCGGCCTGGCGGTGGAGGGGTCGGGCCCGGGCGCGCCGTCGGCGGTGAGCGCCGCCTCGCGGCTCGGCGCCTTCGACGTGGGCGGGCGGGCGCTCCCGGGGCTGCCGCACCGGCTCGACAGGGAGACGAGCGGCTGCCTGCTCTTGGCGCGGAGCGACCGCGGGCTGGCGGCGCTGCGACAGGCCTTCGAGCAGGGGCAGGTGGAGAAGGAGTACCTGGCGCTGGTGGCCGGCGCGCCGCCCGACGCCGGCGCGCTCGACACGCCCTACGGCCGCAGCCCGGCCGATCCGCGCCGCTTCACCACCCGCGTGGCCTCGGCCCGGCGGGCGCGGCTCACCTTTGCGGTGGAGCGCCGGCTCAGGGGTGCGACGCTCCTGCGGGTGGTGCTCGACACCGGCCGCACCCACCAGATCCGCGTCCAGCTCGCCGAGGCCGGCTTCCCGGTGCTGGGCGACGGGGTCTACGGCGTCGCCTCGGAGGCCATCGCCCGGCAGGCGCTCCACGCCGCGCGGCTCGCCTTTCCGCGCCCTGCGGACGGGGCGCGGGTGGAGGTGCGGGCGCCGCTGCCGGAGGACCTGGCGACGGCGATCGGGCGGATGGGGTAGCCGCTCCCGACCGAGAGTTCCGCGCGGCGTCCGCCCCCGGCCTAAGGGCGGACGCCACCCCTCACCCAACCCCGCGTCTTCCGGTCATCCCCCGCGGCACGCCTCCTGCGATGCAACCGCGCGTGACCGCTCCGCGCCAGGTTCTCCCAGGCACCTGCTACCTCGTCTCCCGCCGCTGCACCCAGAGGCAGTTTCTCCTGCGGCCCGGGCGCCTGGTCAACCAGGCCTTCCTCTACCTCCTCGCCCTCGCGGCGCAGCGCTACGGCGTCCGCGTCCACGCCTTCTGCGTCCTCAGCAACCACTACCACCTCATCCTCACCGATCCCCACGCGCGCCTGCCCGCCTTCGGCCAGCTCCTCGATGCGCTGGTGGCGCGGGCTCTCAACACCAGCCTCGGCCGCAGCGAGTCCTTCTGGGCCCCCAACAGCTACAGCGCCGTTGCTCTGGCCACGCCCGAGGACATACTCGCCAAGGCGGCCTACGTGCTCGCCAACCCCGTCGCCGCCGGGCTCGTTCGCACCGGCCGGGAATGGCCCGGTCTCTGGTCGAGCCCCGAGCGGATCGGGACCACCATCGTCGCTCGCAAGCCCGGGCAGTTCTTCAATCCCAAGGGCCAGCTTCCAGAGTCTGTCGCTCTCGAGCTCGCCGCGCCTCCCGGCTTCGCCTCGGCAGAGGACTTCGCGAGGGCCCTCCGCGGCGCGCTGGAAGAGCGAGAGGTCGTCGAGCAGCAGGGGAAGAGCTTCCTTGGCGCGGCCCGGGTGCTCGCCCAGCGCTTCACGTCACGGCCAGCGCTGGCGCAAACGCGCGGTGGGCTCAACCCGCGTGTTGCGGCGCGGGACAAGTGGAAGCGGATCGAAGTGCTCCGGCGACTCTCGGACTTCCTCAGGGCGTATCGAGAGGCTCTGGCCGCCTGGACGCGGAACGACCCCGCGGTCGTGTTCCCGGCGGGGACGTACCAGATGCGCGTGCTCCACGGAGCACCCTGCGCGGCGTTCGGATAGGGCGCCTCGCGCGGCGCCCAGGCAATGACTCGGGGCCCGGGCGCAACGCTCGTCCGCCCGATCTTGCCTTCGCCTTGCCCTGCGCGTTTCGAGAGGCGTTGAACGCCGGCATCCGGGCTCAGACCCCTGGCTCGGGTGGGCTCGACTCGCCCTCGGGGCGCACTCGACCGCGCACGCAGCCCCATTCCCGTCACCCGGCGCGTAACCATAGATGAACTACTCTCGGTCGGGAAGCGCGGGAAGCGAGCGCGCCCGCTCGGTCGGGAAGCGCGGGAAGCGAGCGCGCCCGCTACGCCAGCCACCCCGGCAGCGCCGCCGCCTGCTTCACCCACGCAGTCACCTGCGCCTCGTCGAGCGCGTCGCCCTCGTGGACGTCCAGGTAGCGCACCTCCTTCTGCTTGCTGGGGCCGGGAGGAAGCGGGCGCAGCGACGCGCCTCGGAAGAACCCCACCCTCACGAACCTCTCGAAGCAGTGGACGCTGAGGAACCAGCCCCGGCCCTCCACGCCGTAGAAGGGCGAGTTCCACTTCACCGCCTTGCGCACCCCGGGCACGCTCCGCGCCACCAGCGCGTCGAGCCGCTCCCCGACGCCGCGCTTCCAGCCCGGCATGGCCGCGTGGTAGGCCCGCACCGGGGCGTCCCCGTCGCCCTTCGGAATCTGCGGGTTGCCGCCCGAGAGCAGCCTCACCTCCCTGGCCGCACCCGCAGGCGCCTTCGCCGCCGCGCCCGGGCCGTTCCTGGCCACCGCCTCCTTCACGAGCGCCTGGAACGCGCCCGCGTCCACCACCTCCCCCTCGTGGATGTCGATCGCCCGCCGCGTGTTGCCCGCCAGGCTCGAGTTGAAGAGGCGCGACGGGTCCGGGAGGCTGGCCCCCCGGGCGAACGTGAGCTTCACCACCTTCTGGTACGCCTCGCCCGTGCAGACGATCCCGCCGTGCGACCAGACCGGGGTGGCCCACTTCCACTCCTCGGTCACCCCGGAGTCGGCCTCCAGGATGAGCGCCCGCATGCGGGCCAGCGTCTCGCCGCGCCACCCGCCCAGCTCGCGGATGCGCTCGTCGATGAGCCGGGAGGCCGGCTGCGCCTCTCCCTCCACGGCGGGCCTGGCCCTTGCGCGGACCTTCGGCGGGGACCTGCGGGACCTGGCCGCCGGCTTGCGCGCCCTTGCGCGCGACGTGACCTTTGCCATGTTGCCTCCGGAGCTGGACATAGCCACCGCGAGTGCGCGCCGCCGGTCCACGTCCCCGCCCCTTCGGGCACAGCCCCCGGCCCTCCTCGCGTAGCCCCGCGCGGGTGACGCGGGACCCCCGCCGCGGGTATGATGTCTACTTCCCTCTTCGGCTGGACGGTCCCCGGGCCCGGCGCGGCGCCGCCCGGCAGGTGGAGACATGGCAGAGCAGAGCGGCAACCCCACCGCGCCCGGCGCGCGGCGCGACATGCACGAGATCCGCTGGCACGGCCGCGGCGGCCAGGGGGCGGTCACCGCCGCCAAGATCCTGGCCGAGGCCGCCTTCCACGGCGGCTTCAAGGGTGTCGCCTCCTCGCCTTCCTTCGGCTCGGAGCGGCGCGGCGCCCCGGTGACCGCGTCCACCCGGCTCTCCTCCGAGCCCATCCGGCTCCACGCCCAGGTCACCGAGCCCGACATCGTGGTGGTGCTCGACGAGACGCTGCTGGCGGTGGGCAACGCCACCGCCGGCCTCAAGCCCGGCGGCACGCTGCTCGTCAACACCGCCCGCCCTCCCTCGGCCGTCCCGGCACCTGCCGGCGCCCGGGTGGTCACCGCCGACGTCTCGGCAGCGGCCACCGAGGCCGGCCTCATCGTCGCTGGCTCGCCGATGGTCAACACCGCCATCCTGGGCGCCTTCGCCGCCGCCACCGGCCTGGTGGACCTCGATCACCTGCGGGCCGCCATCGAGGGGAGCTTCTCGCCGGCGGCGGCCGAGAAGAACTTCCGGGCGGCGCAGATCGCCCATGCAGCCACGCGCGGCTGAGAGGACGGAGACCGTGGGAACCCGCGACTGCCAGCACCAGATCGCCATGTCGTCGCCGGCCGCCGGCGAGGCCGGCGCCACCGGCGACTGGCGCACCGAGCGGCCGGTGCTCGACCCGGCGCTGTGCCTGGCCCAGAAGCAGGAGAAGGAAGCCTGTCAGCTCTGCTGGGTCTACTGCCCCGACCTGTGCATCGCCCGCGGCGTCCCGCCCGCGGTGCTCCTCACCTACTGCAAGGGCTGCGGCATCTGCGCCGAGGTCTGCCCCACCGACGCCATCGCCATGGTGCCGGAGCGCGAGAGCGCCGCCGCCGCGGCCGGAGGTGCCCGGTGAGCATCTCGATCCTCACCGGCAACGACGCCGCCGCCCACGCGGCGCGCCTCGCCCGGGTCCAGGTGGTGGCCGCCTACCCCATCACCCCGCAGTCGCCGGTGGTGGAGATGCTCTCCAAGTGGTCCGACCAGGGCGATCTCCAGGCCGAGCTGGTGCGGGTGGAGAGCGAGCACAGCGCGCTGACGGTGTGCATCGCCGCCGCCACGGTGGGGGCGCGGGTCTTCACCGCCACCAGCGCCAACGGCCTCGCCTACATGAACGAGCAGATCTGGTGGGCGGCCGGGGCGCGCCTGCCGGTGGTGATGTGCTGCGTGAACCGGGCCCTGGCCGCGCCCTGGAACGTGCTCAACGACCAGCAGGACTCGATGTCGGTGCGCGACGCCGGCTGGGTCCAGCTCTACTGCCGCGACAACCAGGAGGTGCTGGACACCACGCTGCAGGCCTGGCGCATCGCCGAGGAGCTCGGCCTGCCGGTGATGGTCTGCTACGACGGCTTCCTGCTCTCCCACACGGTGATGCCGGTGGACGTGCCCGAGGCGTCCGCCGTCGACGCCTTCCTGCCGCGCCACGAGCCCATCCCGGTCATCGATCTCGCCCGGCCTCGCAACGTCGGCCCGGTGACCTTCGCCGATCCACGCGCCAACGCCGACGGGGTGATCTGCCACGGCTACATGGAGCTGCGGGCGCTGCACCAGGAGGCGCTCACCCGGGCGCTGCAGGTGATCCCCCGGGTGGAGCGGAGCTTCGCGGCGCTCTTCGGCCGCAGCCGCGGGGCGCTCACCTGGGGCCACCTGCTCGACGACGCCGAGGTGGTGCTGGTGGCCGCCGGCAGCATCGGCGTGGAGCTCACGGTGGCCGCCGAGGCGCTGCGGGCCGAGGGGGTGAAGGCCGGCGTGCTCGGCATCCGCGCCTACCGGCCCTTCCCGGCCGAGGCGCTGCGCCAGGCGCTCCAGGGGCGCAGGCTGGCGCTCGTCTTCGACAAGGCCATGAGCTACGGCCACGAGGGGCCCATCTGCTCCGACGTGCGCTCGGCCCTCTTCGGCGCCCCGGGCGCGCCGCCGGTCTTCGGCGCGGTGGCCGGCCTGGGCGGCCGCGACGCCGCCGCCCGCGAGCTCGCCGAGGTGGCTCGCCGGGCCCTCGCCGACCTCGACCGCGGCGTCCGCCAGCGCCCCGCCGAGTGGGTGAACCTCCAGCTCGAGGAGCGCGCATGACCCGCCTCGTGGACCTCCCCACCCAGGAGCACATGCTGCCCGGCAACCGGGCCTGCGCCGGCTGCTCGCTGGGCATCGGGCTCCGCTCCATCCTGAAGGCGCTCGACGGCAAGGCCGTGATGACGGTGCCGGCCTCCTGCCTCACCGTCATCGGCGGCATGTACCCCACCTCCTCGGTGACCGTGCCCTGGCTCAACGTCGCCTTCCCGGGCTGCGCCGCCGCCGCGGCCGGCCTGGCCGCCGGCCTGCGGGCCACCGGCAGGGACCGGGAGATGACGGTGCTGGCCATGGCCGGCGACGGCGGCACCGCCGACATCGGCATCCAGGCCCTCTCCGGCGCCGCCGAGCGCAACGACGACTTCATCTACGTCTGCTACGACAACGAGGCGTACATGAACACCGGGACGCAGCGCTCCGGCCTCACGCCGGCGGGCGCGCGCACCACCACCACGATGCTGGGCAAGCGCGAGAACCCCAAGGACATGTGCCGCATCATGGAGGCCCACGGCATCCCCTACGTGGCCTCCACCTCGGCGGTGTTCCCCGACGACGTCTACGACAAGCTGGCCCGGGCCCGCACACTCCGGGGGCTGCGCTACGTGCACATGAACACCCCCTGCCCCTCGGGCTGGAGCTTCGAGCCCAGGGACTCGGTGACGGTGGGCCAGCTCGCGGTGGACACCGGCCTGGTGGTGCTCTTCGAGGTCGAGGGCGGCGTCTTCCGGCTCACCGGCCGCTCGAAGACGCTGGCCAAGCGGGGCAAGCGGCCGCCGGTGGCCGACTACCTGGCCACGCAGGGGCGCTTCAAGGGCATGTCCCCGGAGGCGGCCACCGAGATCCAGCGGTGGGTCGACGGGCGCTGGGCCGAGTACCTCCGGCGCGACGCCGCCGGCGCCACCACCTAGCCCCCCAGCAGCGCCAGGAGCACGCCGCCCGCCACCACGCTGGCCACCTGTCCGGCGGCGTTGGCCCCCATGGCGTGCATGAGGAGGAAGTTCTCGAAGTCCTCCTCCTGCGCCACCCGCTGCACCACGCGGGCCGCCATGGGGAAGGCGCTGATGCCAGCCGCCCCGATGAGCGGGTTGAACTTGCCGCCCGAGAGGGCGTTCAGCGCCTTGCCGAAGAGCAGCCCGGCGGCCGTGTCGACGCCGAAGGCGAGGATGCCGAGGACGAGGATGGCCAGGGTGCTGGCCTTCAGGAACTGGGCGCCGACCATCGTCGACCCGATGGCCAGGCCCAGGAAGAGCGTGACCGCGTTGGCGATCTCCTGCGACGAGGCCCGGGTCAGGCGCTCGACGACCCCCGACTCCTTCATCAGGTTGCCCAGCATCAGGGTGCCGATGAGCGGGGTGGCGAAGGGCACCAGCGTGCCGACGATGACGGTCACGGAGATGGGGAACAGGATCCGCGTGGACCTCGAGATCCTCCGGCTGCTGTAGACCATGCGGATGGCGCGCTCCTTCCTGGTGGTGAGGAGCCGCATGACCGGCGGCATGATGATGGGCACCAGCGACATGTAGCTGTAGGCCGCCACGGTGATGGGGCCGAGGAGGTGGGGCGCGAGCTTGCCGGAGACGTAGATCGAGGTGGGCCCGTCGATGGCGCCGATGATGCCGATGGAGGCGGCCTCGTCGCGGGTGAAGCCCAGCACCAGGGCCAGGAGCAGGGTGGCGAAGATCCCGAACTGCCCCGCCGCGCCGATGAGCACCATGCGCGGGTTCTCGAGCAGCGGCCCGAAGTCCGTGAGGGCCCCGATCCCGATGAAGACCAGGAGGGGGAAGAGCTCGTTGGCCACCCCGGCCTCGTAGAGGATGCCGAGCATCCCCTCCTTGCCCAGCAGCGGCGAGAGCGGCAGGTTGGCGAGCAGGCACCCGGCGCCGATGGGCAGGAGCAGGAGCGGCTCGTAGTCCTTGGCGATGGCCAGCCAGAGCAGCGCCCCGGCGATGGCCAGCATGACCAGCGACTGCCAGGAGACGGCGTTCAGCCCGACCAGCAGGCGCACCAGGAGGTTCTGGTCCATCGGATCACCTCTCGAACCGCAGCAGCGGGTCGCCGAAGGCCACCGTCTGGCCCCGGGCGACGAGCACCTCGGCGACCACGCCGTCCCGCGGCGAGCGAATGGCGTTCAGCATCTTCATGGCCTCCAGGGAGAAGAGCGGCTGGCCCCGCTTCACCCGCGCACCCGGCGCGGCCTCGATGGCGGCGATGACGCCCGGCATGGGCGCGGTCACCGCCCCGATGCCGGCGCCGGCGGTGGCCACCCCGGGCCGGGCCAGCGGCACGACGAGAGGGGCCACGGCTGCGCCGGACTGGGTCGGGCCGGGAGGCGGCGGCCCGGGCGGCGAGGAGGAGAGGCTGGCCGCCAGGTCCGGCGTGATGGACGACCTGGGCAGGTCGACGCCCTCGGCGAGCTGGACCGCCATCTTGCGGTTGCCGATGGTCACCTCGAAGGTGTCCTGCGAGAGCCCCCGCACGTCCAGGGTGAAGCTCTTCCCGTCGACCGCGATGGTGTAGCGGCGCATGCTCACGTCCTCCCGTGGCTGCCGTAGGCCCTCGTCTGGCGGGTCCGGCCCGCGGCGAGCCAGCGGCTGGCGAAGAGCTGGCTCCCGGGCTGGTGGGCGCGCTGGGAAGGGGCCGCCTCGCGGCGGACCAGCGCAGCGTGGGTGGCCACCGCGATGGCCACCGCGGCGAGGGCCTCGGGGGGCAGCTGCTCCTCGCCGGCGTCCCGCGCCGCCGGCCCCGGCGCGCCGCCTCCCGCCTCCTCCCGCGCGACCAGGGCGGCGTCGAGGCGGCCGATGAGGACCAGGCCGGCCCAGAGGAGCGCCAGCAGCCCGAAGATGATCCCCATCCCCAGGGCGGCGATCCGGAGCCCGAACGCGAGGTCGTGCATGGCGGCTCCTAGGACGGGATGAGCCCGTGCTTGCGAGCGGGGTTGAGCTGCACCTTGGTGCGGAGGATCTCGAGCGCGCGGATCAGGCGAGGCCGCGTCTCGCTGGGCAGGATCACCTCGTCCACCTGCCCGAGGTCGGCGGCGCGGTACGGGTTGAAGAACGCCTCCCGGTACTCGCCCGCGAAGTCCCGCTCCACCGCCGCCGGATCGGCGGCCGCCTTGATCTCGGCGCGGCGCAGGATGCGGACGGCGGCGTCTGGGCCCATGACCGCGATCTGCGCGGTGGGCCAGGCGAAGTTGAGGTCGCAGCGGAGCTGCTTCGAGCTCATGGCCACGTAGGCCCCGCCGATGGCCTTGCGCACCACCACCGCGATCTTGGGGACGGTGGCGGCGGCGTAGCCGTAGATGATCTTGGCCCCGTGGCGGATGACGCCGCCGTACTCCTGCTCCACGCCGGGGAGGAACCCGGGCGTGTCCACGAAGGTGACGATGGGGACGTTGTAGGTGTCGCAGATGCGGGTGAAGCGGCTGATCTTGTCGCTGGCGTCGATGTCGAGGGCGCCGGCGAGGTGGGCGGGCTGGTTGGCCACGATGCCCACCGAGTGCCCGTCCAGGCGGCCGAAGCCCACCACCGCGTTCTGCGCCCAGTAGGGCTGGATCTCGAGGAAGCCGTCGCGGTCGCAGATCCGCTCGATGAGCTGGCGGACGTCGTAGGGGCTGCGGTCGTCGCGCGGGACCAGCGTGTCGAGCTCGGGGTCCATCCTGTCGGGCGCGTCGTGCGGCACCACCTGGGGCGGGTCGTCGTTGTTGTTCTGGGGCAGGTAGCCGAGGAGCTGCTTCACCAGGTTGAGCGCGGCGCGCTCGTCGTCGGCCACCAGGTGGGTGACGCCCGAGAGCGTGCTGTGGGCCTCGGCGCCGCCCAGCTCCTGCACCGAGACCTCGCGGCCGGTGACCGCCTTGATGACCTCGGGCCCGGTGAGGAACATGAAGCTGGTGTCGCGGGCCATGATGACGAAGTCGGTGAGGGCCGGCGAGTAGACCGCGCCGCCCGCGCACGGACCGAGGATCACCGAGATCTGCGGGATGACGCCCGAGGCGGCGACGTTCCGCACGAAGACCTCTCCGTAGGCGGCCAGGCTGCGGACGCCCTCCTGGATGCGGGCCCCGCCCGAGTCGTTGAGCCCGATGACGGGGATGCCGCTCTCCAGCGCCAGGTCCTGCACGCGGCAGATCTTGTTGGACTGAACCGCGCCGAAGGACCCGCCCAGTACGGTGAAGTCCTGGGCGTAGACGGCGACCCGCCGGCCCCGGATCTTTCCGAAGCCACTCACCACGCCGTCGCCGGGGTAGCGCTGCTCGCCCAGGCCGAAGTCGGAGACGTTGTGGGTGGCCAGCGCCCCCAGCTCCTGGAACGAGCCCTCGTCGAGCAGCAGCGCCAGCCGCTCGCGGGCGGTGAGCTTGCCACGCTGGTGCTGCTGGGCGATGCGCTCCGGTCCGCCGCCCTGGACCGCCAGCTCCCGCTTCCGGCGAAGCTCCTCGAGGTGGTCGTGCATGGTCCCCTCCCTCCGCGCGGTCCGGAATAGACCACCGCCGCGCCCGGCGCACCTGGCAAACGCAGGGCGGCGACGCCGTGCGGCCATTGGCCGCCCTCGGCGTGAAACCCGGAGCGGCGACAGGTGGGCGCAAGGTGTGGCGGGGATCCTGGATCGCTCCGGGGCCCGGCCCGCCCCCGGCCGGTGGGCCTAGTTCCGCCTGGGCCGGACGCTGAACTCGAGGTCGGCCAGGTCGTGGGCGGGCGTGCGGCCGTCGAGCGCGAACATGGGCCGGCAGGTCGCCCTGCCGCTCACCTGCTGGTCCGAGAGCGCCTCGAGCGTGAGCCCGCAGCGGGTCTGGCCCACCGCGGCGCGCGCCGCGCCCGCGGCCCGGCTCCTGGCCACCACGCCGGTGATCTGGGTGTCGGGCACCACGCCCTTGGCCCGGGCGCCGAAGGTGAGCTGGAGCTGGTTGCCCTGGTCGTCGGCGTACTCCACCGTCACCCGCGTCATCCCGCCGGCGCCGGCCTTCACCTCCTGGTGCGTGAGCGGCAGGGAGTGGAGGTGGGCGCCCAGGCGGAAGGTGGCCCGGCCGGTGCCATTCGCGGCCGGGGCCGCCCTCCCCGGGGGCGGTCCGGCGTGGGCCGGCGCGCCGAGGAGCAGGGCGCAGGCGGCGAGGGCGAGGCGGGGCAGCATGGGCATCCTCCGGGTCGGGGCGATCACCAGCCGTCGCGAGGAGTAGCAGACCGCGCCGTGGCCGAGAAGGGCGGAGTGGCGCACCGCGCTCAGAACCCCATCCGGTAGAAGAGCCAGCTCACCAGGCGGTTGGCGGCGCTCGGGTCCTCGCCGGTGCGCAGGAAGAAGGTGCGCCGCAGCGGGTTGGTGGCGGCGCGCAGGAGCCGCATGAAGAGGGAGCGGTTGCGGTGGGTGAAGTGGGTCTCGTCCATCTGCGCCAGCGCCGAGTACATCAGGTTGCCGAAGTAGTGGCTGGCGTCGACGCCCTCGTTGGTGAAGAGGGTCAGGGCCACCGGCACGTTGAGCCAGGGGCGGTAGGGCGTGGGGTCGCCGGTGAAGCGGATTGCCGGCTTGCCGAAGGCCTCGACCGCCAGCCTCATGTAGGGGCTGATCATCGGGTCGATGCCCATCTTGGTGGCGCCCACCCAGTCCACCGCCACCAGGTCGGGGCCGCCCAGCACCGTCTCGGTGGGGTTGGGGCGCGGGTCGGCGAAGATGCCGAAGGGGCCGTCGGCCGAAAGGGCGGCGTCCACCAGCCCGAAGTGCACCGGGAAGGCGCGCAGGTACTCGATGGTGGTGGCGTAGATGCCGCGCTTGCAGTGGTACTCCTTGAACTTGTCGGCCAGCGGCAGGGCCCCGTACACGTTCTTCAAGGTGAGCGTGTAGAAGGCGTAGGCGTGGGTCTTGTTCTTGGCGAACGAGATGCGGAAGTCGGCGTCGCGCCAGGCCGCCGAGACCGGGTGGCGCCCCAGGGCGGGCCCGAGGTCGCGGACCTCGTCGGCGTCGAGGGTCATGTCCACCACCTCGCAGCCGGCCACGCCGTAGCCCAGGTAGTCGGCCATCTCCCGGACGCTGCGCCTGTCGAAGTACTCGCCGTAGGTGGACTGGGCCTCGACGATGCGCACCCGGGGAAAGCCCAGCGCCCGGATGCGGGCCGCCAGGTGGGCCACCAGCGCCGGATCGGTGTAGGTGGAGCGGTCGCGCCGGTCGTAGGCGAACATGAAGTTGGGCTTCACCACCACCGAGAAGGCGGCCCGGTCCTTTCCCGAGGCGCGGTGCCTCTCGCGCAGGAGCTCGTCGAAGCCGGTCTCCAGGAGGACCCGGTCGAGGGCCCGGTGCGCATCGGGGTCGTGGAAGGCGGCCACCGGCGCGCTGCGGTCGCTGTTGCGCGCCTCGAGCCGCAGGAGGTCCATGTCCTCCTCCAGCGCCAGGCAGCGCTCGCCGCCCGGATCCTTCACCTCGCGGATGCGGCGCAGGAACACCGCGGTGGGGAAGTGGTCGTTGCGGATCTCGAGGAGCGGCTCGCCCAGCCTGCGGATCGGCGGGGCCTGCAGCGCGGGCGCGCCGGCGGGCGCCATGGGGTGCACCGTGAGGGTCCCGCCCTCCAGGCGAAGCTCGGAGCAGGCCACCCGCGACACCACCGAGCCCAGGTAGGCGTCGAGCCGGTCCCTGGCCCAGCGCTCCTTCTCGTCGCGCAGCGCCCGGGCGTGGATCTGCACCCTGGCGGCGCGAGACGCGGGCCGCAGCGCGCACAGGTAGCCGTAGAGCGTCGTCGGCTCCTTGAGGTTGCGGAAGGTGGTGCGCTCGGCCTCGCCGAAGCTGCGGTCGGCCACCAGTGCGTACTCCTCGGCGGGATGGCCGGGCCGATCGATGCGGATGGTGCCGGAGCGCGGCGTCACCGTGTGCGGGGTGATGAAGATGCCGAGCGGGTCGGTGCCGGGCAGGTGGTCGCGCAGCTCCTTCGCCAGCGCCGCGGAGAGGCGGCGGACCAGCCGCGGGACCAGGGGGAAGTGGACGCCCACGGCCTCGTGGGCCCGGGCCTCGAAGTCGAGCGCCACCGTGAGCCCACAGGGCGAGAGGCCGGGGGCGCCGCGGCGCAGCTCCGAGAAGGCGGCCGAGGGCCCGGCCAGGGCGAAGGCCGGCCCCTGGTAGCGGTGGAGGCCGCCGGCCACGTCGAGCCGCAGCCCGGGCAGCACCCGGTCCGAGTTGGCGAAGCGGCGCCAGCCGCCCTGCCCGTCGCCCACCAGCAGGAGCAGGTCCCAGAACAGCTCGCCGTCGCCCCAGGGGAAGCCGCGGTCGTGGACGCCGCTCACCAGGAAGAAGGGCACCTCCCCGCCCGTTGCCCGCCGCAGGGCGCCGGAGAGCACCAGGTTCTCGAGCCGGGTGTCGTAGAAGAGGCGCGGGCTCCTCAGGTACTCGTCGCGCAGCGCTCCCCAGGCGAATGAGGCGAAGGCGGTGAGCGCCTCCACCTTCTGCCAGGGGCCGCTCGCGCCGGTGACCTCCATCGAGGCCAGGAGCGCCGGCGCGTCGCCGAGCGCGAACCGCAGCACCCCGGCGCCGGCCACCGGCGCCTCGGGCCCGTCGCCCTGGTGGAGCGTGGTGAAGAGCGTGGTCATGTCGCCGACGACGTCGAGCGCGCCTGGGTCGTCGCGTACGTCCTTGCGGCCCTGCAGGTACCAGCGCCTCCCATCGGACGAGGCGAAGCGGAAGGCGTAGCGCATCGTCCGGCCGCCGGCCGGGTCGGCGGTGAAGAGGTGGAAGGTGCCGCCCTCGATGGGCAGCCCCTCGCCCAGCGGCCCGAGGCTCACGGTGCCGGCCAGGGAGGCGGCGTGCTCCGGCACCCGGAGGAAGCGGCCCAGCCCCTCGATCTCGATGCGGACGTCGAAGCGGATGGCGCTCCCGGCCGCCTTGCCGGCGGCCTCGCCGCGGAGCGGGTCGGTCTCGCCGAGCGCCAGGTGGCCCGACATGGCCTCGGAGAAGCGCAGGCCCAGCCCGTCGAGGTCGCTCACCGCCCCTCCTCCCCGTGAAGGCCCATTCCACCGCATCCGGCCGGCGGCGGAAAGCGGCTACCCCACGTGGGCGAGCTCCGGCAGCAGGAGCTCCTCCCAGAGCGGTGCGTGGCGGGGCAGGAAGAAGCCGAAGTGGCCCACCCGCTTCACCTTCAGGTCGGCGGGGGCGAAGCGCAGCATGCGGCGCGGGGCGCCTGTGTACTGCTCGTGCAGCGCCCCGATGTTGCGGGCCGACATGTACTCGTCGTCGGCGAAGGAGATCGAGGTGATGGGGGTGCGGACGGCGGCGTAGGCGGCGCGCGCCCGCTCGCCCTCGGCGCCCACCGCGTACTCCGGGTGGAGGCACCAGCGGCGCCACTGCCGCATGGCGCCGGCTGGAAGGTCGCCGACCATGCGCAGCGCCCGGCCCGGGTACCAGCCGAGGAGCGCGGTGCTGACCGGCACCGCCACCCACCAGAGGAGCCAGACCTTGCGGCGGAGCTCCGGCGCGTTCTCCCGCCAGTAGCCGCTGCCGGAGGCCACCGTCACCACCCGGGCGGCCCGCTCCGACCCGGCCGCGAAGGGCAGGAGCTGGCCGCCGAGGCTGTGGCCCACCCAGGTGAGGGGCAGGCCCCGGGCCCGCTCGGCGAGGGCCGCGAAGGCCGTCCCCATGTCGCCGGCCCAGGTGAGGAGGTCGGCCCGCTCCTCCTTGAGCGGGCGGCGGCGCGAGCGGCCGATGCCCCGCAGGTCGAAGGTGAGGGCCAGGAAGCCCTTCCCCGCCAGCCAGCTTCCCAGCGGCTCGTACCAGGTCTGGGCCACGCCCATGGCGGGAGCCAGCAGCACCGCCCCGCGGGCCGGGCCGGCGGGCGAGAAGAGGCGGCCGGCGAGGGTCACACCGCCGGCCGCCGCCATCTCCAGGTCCTCGGGCTCGCGCATTCGAGGCCGGCGAGCCTACAACGCCGTCCGCCCGGAGCCAGCGGCCCGGGCGGGGACCGCCCCGCTACACCGCGGCGACGTAGTCGCCGGCGGTGCCGAAGCCGTACCGGTCCGACGGTTGCGGCGCCACCGGGTCGTACCGCTTGGTGTACGGCCCCATGACCACCGCCTTCAGGTGCTCGGTGGTGCGGGCGCGCTTCTCCTTCTGGATCTCCTTGGGGTCGACGGGCACGAACTTCTCGTCGGGCGTGATCTTGAAGAGCGGCTGGCCCTTCTGCACCACGGTGCCGTCGCCACCGGTCATGAGGACCTTGTCCACCGTTCCGGCGAAGGGCGCCCGGACGGTGTTGAACATCTTCATGACCTCGATGATGTAGAGCGGCTGCCCCTTGTCGAAGTGCTGCCCCTCGGAGATGAAGGGCGGCCGGCCCGGCGCCTCCTGCCTGTAGAACATGCCGCCGAACGGAGTCACCAGCTCGTCGGCCTTGGTGGAGGGCGGCGGGACCAGCACCTTCTTCATGCGGGCCTGCAGCTCCGGGTCGTGGAGGTGCGCCGGGATGGTGACCTCGAGGTTGGGCTCCACCTTGAAGTCGAAGAACTTCACCTTGTCGGCGATCATGTAGAGCACGCCGATGAGCTCGTTGCCGGCCTCGTAGCCGAGGTGGGCGGCGCGGATCTTCTCCCAGGTGGCGGCGTCGTAGCCGCCCTGCGGCGCCTCGTTCTTCAGGATCCGGTCGAGCTTGTGGAACTCCCAGCGCTCCAGCCCGAAGGTCTTGCGCAGCCCCACGTAGAAGCGGATGGAGCGGGCCAGCAGCTCGGCGTCGTGCTGCCAGATGACCTCGGCCGCGGGCGCCTGCGGGTCGTAGGCCATGTTGAGGTACTCGTAGGTGTCGTTGAGCACGCCCAGCGGGTTGCGCAGCCAGACCACGTGGCCGTTCTCGATCCGGTAGTTCTTCCGGTTGAGGGAGAGCCAGCCGGCCAGCAGGTGCGGGTCCTCGAGGAGGCGATCCACCACGCGGAGCAGCAGCGTGGCCTTGCGGTCGATGACCTCGCCCATGGCCTTGGCCACCGCCGGGTCGCCGCCCGAGTCGGCGGTGATCTGGGCGACGTAGTTTTTCTTGAGCTCGGCGAAGGCCCAGGCCGAGTCGAACTTGTTGGCCTCGTCCTTGAGCATGCCCACCAGCGTCAGGTAGGGGACCACGAAGCGGGTGGTGGGCTTGGCCATCACGTTCTGGCCGATGAACCAGTTCACCAGGCCGTAGTGAAACTCCAGGTTGGTGGCCAGGTTCACGCCGCGCAGGCTGGTCTTGGTCAGCACCCGCGAGAGGTGGTGGTAGCTGGCCAGCCGGTCGTCGCCCTTGGTGAGCAGGAGGGCGATGTTGGAGTCGTAGGCGCCGGCCACGTGGTACCGCATGAACATGCCGGTGTCGGGGTTGGGCAGGCTGATGCCCTGGTCGTCGCGGATCTCGCCCTCGATGGGCCGGGACCAGAAGCGGATCAGGCCGCCGGCGTGGGGCGAGAGCGAGGCGTCGGTGGCGTTGAGCCGGGCCTCGGCCGAGGCGCCGAAGCGGGGGATGCGGCTGGGCCTGGGGAGCCGCTTCTTGTGCCGGGCCAGGAGGGCCATGGCCTCGACGAGCGACTCGACGACGAAGGAGTCGCCCGGGTCCTTGGGGTTGGTGAACTCGAGCGAGTAGCAGAGCTCGGTGACCCGGTGCTCCACCTGGATGCGGGTGTTCACCTCCATGAAGTAGTAGCGGTCCCTGTCGACGATGCACTCGAAGGTGGAGGCCGAGTCGAGGCCCACCGCCTGGCCGAAGCGGGCGGCGTCGTCCTCCATGCGCTTCAGGATCTCCAGGTCCACCCGGAGGGCGGCGGCCTCGTCGGCCTTGCCGGCCTTCTCGGCCCGGGCGATGGCGGCGGCCAGCCCCTCCACCGTGACCGAGATCTCCAGCAGCTTCTGCTCGTGCATCTGCAGCGAGCAGTCGCGGCCGCCCAGCGAGACGCACCACTCGCCATTGCCGAGGAGCTGGATCTCGTTGTGGCGGGTCTGCTCGATGTTGAGCTCGATGAGGACGTTCTTGTTGTCGCCGACGCCGGTGGCCTTGACCTCGTTGAGCACCTCGCGGGTCAGGGCCGGGGCCTCGGCGGCCGCCTCCTGGATGAGCTTCTCGTCCCCCTTCTTGCCGGTGAGCAGGGCCTGGCCGAGGATGCGCTGGCCCTTGCCGCCGCCGCCGCCGATGGCCTTGAGGCGCACCCGGCTCTGCGGGTGCTGCCGGAACATCTCGGTGACCTCCTTCTGCACCTGGGCCCCGAGCTCCTCGATGGTGTAGAGGTCCTTGCCCCTGGCGTAGGAGGCCATGAGGATCTGGTCGGCCAGGTCCTCGAGGGAGAGCTTCGGGTCGCCGGACACCTTGGCGTCGAGCGTCAGCCCCTCGGCCCTGGCCAGCGCCAGCAGCGCCTCGCGGGTCCCGTGCTTGGCCACCAGCGTGCGGGCGGTGACGTTGTTGATGCCGGGGGTGGTGGAGACCTTCACCTCCAGGGCGGTGCGCTTGGCCTCGTCCTTCTTGCCGGCGCGGGCCTGGGTCACCGAGTTGGGGCCGATGAACTTGAGGCCGGCCCGCTCGACGGTGGCCACGAACTCCTCGTCCTCGGCCATGAAGCCGTAGCCGGCGAAGACCGAGTCGTAGCCGTTGTCCCTGGCGATCTGGACGATCTGGTTCATCCGCTCGACGCGCTCCTCCTTGGAGGCGCCGGTGTAGTCGGGCACGCGGTGGACCCGGCTGGTGTCGGTGAGCTGGCGCAGCTCGGGGGCCAGGGCGTTGGCGTAGGTGATGGAGTCCTTCTCGGAGAGCAGGATGCCGTAGTGGGCGATGCCCATCTCCTCGAAGACGTCCATGGCCTCCTTGCGGATGGGGCCGCGGCAGACGATGAGCGGCTTCAGGTCCTCGCAGGCGAAGGACCGCACCCACTCGGACGCCGACTTCGAGAGCCGGCGATCGCGGTGGGTCAGCGGGTTGCCCTGGTACCAGTCGGTGGTGGAAGCCATCGGTGTCGTTCTCCGGTTCTTGGGGGCCGAGGTGGGTCCGGTGGCCTAGTGGAACTCGCGCTGCGGGCCGGTCATGGGGGCCGGCTTGTAGTGGCGGAGCAGGAAGTGGAGGTTCTTGCCCAGCACCTCGCGCAGGTCGGTGGGCATGACGATGGAGGAGATGGAGCCGAGGGCCAGGCCCTCCTTCGGGTTCATGAGCTCCTTCTCGTAGCGGCGGTTGAGGGCTGCCTCCTGGCCCTTGAGCCACTCGGCGGCCTCCTTCTCCGCGTCCTTGCGGGCGGCGTCGGCGCCGGCCCCGGCGGCGGTGCGGTCGGCGGTGCCCTTCTTCACCATCTCGGCGGCGGTGGCGCGGGCCTTGCGGAGCTCGTCCTTGTAGATGAACTCCTTGCCGGCCGGGCCCATCACCGCCAGGCGGGTGGTGGGCAGCGCCAGCACCAGGTCGGCGCCGGTGGGGTAGTTGTTGTACGAGGCGTAGGCGCCGCCGAAGGCGTTGCGGAGGATGAGCAGGATGCGCGGGGTGCGGACGTCGACGATGGCGTCGAGCATCGAGCGGCCCGCCTGCACGATGCCGCGCGCCTCCTGCTCCCGGCCGGGCAGGAAGCCGGTGGTGTCCTCCATGAAGATGATGGGGATGTTGTAGACGTTGCAGAAGCGCACGAACCTGGCGATCTTCAGGGCCGAGTCGCAGTCGATCTGGCCGGAGGCCACGGCGCTGTTGTTGGCGACGAAGCCGACCACGTGGCCGCCGACCCGGCCGAAGGCGGTGAGCACCTCGCGGGCGCGCTCGGGCTGCAGCTCGAAGTAGTCGCCGTAGTCGCAGACCTGCTGGATGATGATGGAGACGTCGAACGGGGTGTTGAAGCCCGTCGGGGAGTTGAAGGCCTTCTTCAGCAGGGTGTTGATCTCCCAGGTCTTGCGGTCCAGCGGGTCGCTGGTCTCCTGGTAGGGCGCGAGCTCGGAGTTGTTGTTGGGGATGTAGCCGAGGAGCCGCACCGCCTGGCGCAGCGCCGCCAGCTCGTCCTGCACCGTGAGGTCGGCCACGCCCGAGGCCCCGTGCACCTTGGGGCCGCCCAGCTCCTCGGGGGTGATGTCCTCGCCCAGCACCGACTTCACCACGCCCGGGCCGGTGAGGCCGAAGAAGGTGTCGTTGGGCTGGATGACGAACGAGCCCTGGCGCGGCAGGTAGGAGCCGCCGCCGGCGTTGAAGCCGAACATGCACATGATGGAGGGCACCACGCCGCTGATCTTTCGGAGCGCGGTGAAGGCCTCGGCGTAGCCGTCGAGGCCGCCGACGCCGGCGGGCACGAAGGCGCCGGCCGAGTCGTTCATGCCGATGAGCGGGATGCCCTTCTCGCCGGCGAGGCGGAAGAGGCGCGCCAGCTTCGAGCCGTTGGTGGCGTCCATCGAGCCGGCGCGCACCGTGAAGTCGTGGCCGTAGCAGGCCACGTCGCGGCCGCCGATGTTGAGCACCGCCGTCACCAGCGAGGCGCCGTCCAGGTTCTTGCCCCAGTTCTGGTAGAGGACGATGGGGTCCTTCGAGGAGAGCACCCGCATGCGCTCCCACACGGTCATGCGCTTCTTGGCGTGCTGCTTCTCGATCTGGTCGACGGGGATGGAGCGGATGGGGCGCTGGATGAGGTCCCAGCCCTCCTTCATCGCCTCCTCGTAGCCGCCGGTGGCGCGCTGGATCTCACCGGGGATGTTGAACTCCACCTTCTCCGGCGGATCGAGGGGGTTCTGGAGAATGGGCTTCAGCGCCTTCGTCGACATGGGCTCGTTCCTCCGCGGCTCGCTGGGGGCCGCGCTCGAAGCGTGCTCTGTTGCCCCCGGTCCGCCTTGGGTGGCGATCGGCCGTCCGGGGTGATGGGCCTGAAAAGGGGCGCGATTCTGACAAGGACGGAGGAACCCGGCAAGGGCCGTTTCCTCAGGAATTATGACGCGATGGGCCAGGAACTATGGTTCCGATGGGGGGGGGCGCCTGCACCATCCGGCACTGAGTCCCCTCACCGTCCGGCACCGAGTCCCCTCACCGTCCGGCACCGAGTCCCCTCACCGTCCGGCACCGAGTCCCCTCACCGTCCGGCACCGAGTCCGCCCGAGTCCGTCCGGCACCGAGTCCCGAGTCGCGAGCGAGGCGCATGAGCGGCTCCTGGCGGGGTCGCGCCGCACCCGAGGCGCGGGACCGCAGGCCCGGACGCGCCGGGGTGCCGAGGGTACGATGGGGGGGAGGGGTGCGCATGGCCGATGCCGACCCCGTGCTGAGGTTCTTCGAGTCGCTGGGAAGGGCGTTCCGCCCCAAGGTGGAGCTGGCCCGCGACGTCGAGCTCGGCCTGCTGGCGCTCGTCCTCTTCCTCCTGCTCCTCTTCTTCTCCCGCCCGCTGCGCCGCCGCATCGCGCGGGCCCGCCGCTTCCGGGCGCTGCTCGACGAGCGGGGCCTCGGCCGGGCGGACCGGCGGCAGGTGGAGGAGATCGCGGACGAGGCCGGCACCGATCCGCTCTCGGTGGTGGAGCGGCGCGAGGAGTTCGAGCGGGCCACCGCGCGGGCGCTGCAGCGGCCCGGGCAGGCCGGGACGCCGCCGCTCGTCCACCGGCTGCGCCACGCCTTCTTCGACCTGGTGCCGCAGAGCGCCCCGCTCCTCTCCAGCCGCGAGCTGCACCCGGGCGCGCTCCTGGCGGTGGGCGCGCTGCCGGCGCGGGTGACGGCGGTCACCGAGGAGGTGCTGGCGGTGGCCCTGCAGGGCGACCCGCACCTCGCCCCCGGCGACACCGCCAGCGTGGCCCTCTCGCGCGGACGCGAGGCGCGCTACCAGCTCCGCTGCCAGGTCCGCTCGGTGGAGCAGGCCTCGCCCGACGGCTTCATCGTGCAGCTGCAGCACGACGAGGCGCCGGAGCGCATCCAGGCCCGGGCGGCGGTGCGGGTGCCGGTGCACACCGGCGTGGGGCTCACCCGCCTCGCGCCCGGCGGCGCCGGCGAGGAGGAGGCGGCGCTGCTCGGCGAGCTCGTCGATCTCTCGAACGGCGGGGCGCTGGTGGCGACGCGCGCCCGGGTGTCCCCGGGGGAGCACTTCTTCCTCTCCTTCAGCGCCGGCGGCGCGCGCTTCGAGAAGGTGCGGGCCGACCTCCTGTGGGTGGAGCCGCTGCCCTCGGGCGGGTGCCACGCCCACCTGGCCTTCGGCGCGCTCGAGCCGGCGGTCGGCAGCCGGCTGGAGGCGGCGGTGGCCACGCTCGACCTGAGGAGGCAGGCGGAGCGGAAGTTCGGCCCGGAGGGCTGAGCGAACCCGCCTAGAAGCTGCCCGCCAGGGCCAGCCCGCCCCCGCCGGCCAGCGGGACCGGGGCGGCGGCCACCTTGCCGCCCAGCATCGCCTGCCCGTCCACGCCCGAGGCGTAGGCGTCCACCACGTTGACCAGCCACACCGCCCCCAGCCCCACCAGCAGCCAGTTGCGGGTGGTGGCCCGGCTCTGGGACTCGTCGTAGAGCCGCGCCGCCTCGGCCGAGGAGCCGGCCTTCTTGTAGCCGTCGTAGCTGCTGGTGCTGGCCAGGTGGTAGCCCAGCGCCGCGCCACCCAGGCCCAGGGCGCTGCCGGCGAAGAGCCAGCCCTTGGCCGGCTGCCGGTTGTAGAACTGGCCCAGGCCGGGGACGAGCAGCGAGCGGAAGGCGGCGTCCCCCCGCGAGCGCAGCACCACCGCCTCGCTGGCCACCGCCACCAGCCCGGCGGCCGGCACCGAGGCCGACTCCGCGGCCAGGGCCTCGCCCGACTGCGTGGCCACGATGCGGGAGGTGATGAGGTAGCGGTCGCCGGCCTCGGCCACCGAGCCGATGACCAGCGCCTGGGCGTCGGCGAGCTGGCCGATCTTGCCGGCTTGGCCGGCGTCGGGGCTCACCATCTGCTGCAGCCGCAGTTCGCCCAGCACCTGGCCCAGCCGCTCGCGCTCGACCAGCAGCAGGCCGTGGTCGCGGCGCAGCACCGTGGCCACCTCGGCGGCCACGATGGTGCCCAGCTTCCGCTGCTGGGCGCCGTCGCCGACCTCGGCGAAGGTGAGCACCGCCAGCCGGCGGTAGCGGGCGCTCCCCGGGAGCCGGGCGAAGCCGCCGGCCAGGCCATCGGCCAGGCGGCGCACCGCCACCTCCACCGAGGCCGACTCGGAGGCGGCGAGCGGCGCCGCGGCCGCCGGAGCGGGAGCGGCGGCGCGGGGCCGATCGGCGGCGGCCTGGCCCGTGCCGAGCAGCCGCCCGCCCACCAGCAGGAGCCGGGCCTTGAGCCGCAGCCGGTCGCCCTCGGCCGCCACCTCGCCGGCCACCAGCGCCTGCGCGCCGGCGCGCGCCAGGTCGGAATCCTCGGGGCGCGCCCCGTCGAGCAGGGCCCGGAGCCGCTGCTCCCCGAGCACCGCCTGGAGCGCGCCCGGGTCGAGCACCTTCACCCGCGCCACGAGCGAGAGGCGGGCGCCGAGCTGCTCCGCCGCCTGGAGGCCCAGCCCGGCGGGCACGCCGCTCTCGCCGAAGCGGAGCACGCCCACCGTCTTGACGCTGCTGCGCTCCGGGCTGGCGGTCAGCGCCGTCCCCAGCGAGTCGGCGACGCGGCGGGCGGCCGCCGGCAGGTCCTCGGCGCGCGCGGTGCCGGCCGCCAGCGCGGCGGCCGCGAGCAGGAGCAGCCTGGTCTTCGCCACGGAATCCCCTCCACGGTTCGCGGGACGCTCCTGCGGATGACACCCTGTGCAAAACCAGCATATCGTGACCCGGTCGATTCCAGGAGGCGGGGTCTGATGAACCGAACGCTGCTCGCTCTCGCCGCTCTGGCTGCCGCGGCCTGCGGCTCCCTCGACCACAGCAATCCCTACGACCCCTCGACGCCGCCGGCGCTGCAGGGGCGGGCCCGGCTCACCGGCCGGGTGGCGCTGGAGCCCGGGACCACGGCGCCGACCCTCTCGGGCGTGCACGTCTCCATCCCTGGCACCTCGCTCTCCGCCGACACCGACGCCACCGGCGCCTACTCGATCGCCGACGTTCCGCCCGGCTCCTACGCGGTGCAGGCGGTGCGCAGCGGCTGGGACGACACCCTGGTGTCCGGGGTGGTGGTGCTGCTCGACGACGGCGGCAAGGACGTGGCTGTGCCCCTCCTCCGCCTGCCCCTCTCCCGCGGCCAGCTCTCCGGCAGCGTCGCGCTGGAGCACGAGCTCACCAGCGGCGGGGTCGGCATCTCGCTCTCCGGCATCCCCGGCTCGGTGACCACCGACGCCGCCGGCTCCTTCCTCCTCGTCGGCGTACCGGTGGGCACCTACACGCTCACCGCCTCCAAGGTCGGCTTCGTCGAGACCTCGGTGACCTCGGTGGCGGTCCAGAAGGACATGGTGACGGAGCTGGCCCCGGTGGCCCTCTCCTACGACCCGGGCGCCTTCTCCGGCACCGTCTCGGTGCAGGGCGCCGCCAGCTCCGGCGGCGTCACGGTGCGCGCCTCGGGCACCACGCTCAACGGGTCTCCCTACGAGGCCACCACGGTGAACCGGGCCGACGGGACCTACCTCTTCTCCGGCCTCCCGGCCGGCACCTACAACGTCGCCTTCGAGCTCGCCAACTACGCCGCGGTCTCGATGTCGGGGACGGTGGCGCCCCACGCCACCACCGCCCTGGCGCCGGTCTCCCTGGTGCGCGACACCGGCTCGGTGACCGGCGTGGCCACCCTGCACCTCTCCACCGACCACACCGGCATCCAGGTGACGCTGACGCCGCGCCCCACCGCCGCCGATCCCACCCCGTCGGCGGCCGCGGCGGCGGTGACCGCGAGCAGCGGGAGTTGGCGCGTGGACGGGCTCGCGGTGGGCGACTACGACGTCGCCTACTCCAAGCAGCCCGGCTACCAGCCGGCGAGCGGGCTGGTCACCGTGGTCTCGCACGCCGTGACCACGGCGACGCAGGTCGAGCTCGCCGATATCCCCGGGCAGGTCCAGGGCAGGGTGCTGCTCGAGGGGCTGGCCTCCGGAGCCCTCGGCGGCACCAGCGTCCACGAGCAGTCCGGGTCGCCGGTGCTCACGGCGGCCGACGGAAGCTTCACGCTGCAGGTCAGCTCCGGCGCCCGGACCATCGTCTTCGACCGCACCGGCCACGACACCCAGCGGGTGCAGGTGGCGGTGAGCCCTGGCGTGATCCTGACGCTGGCCGACGTCACCCTGGCCGTCTCGCGCGGCGCCGTCTCCGGCACCTTCCGGCTCTCCGGGCCGGCCGGGATCTCCTCGGCCGGCGTGGTGGTGACCGCGGCCCTCTCGGGCGGCACCTTCACCGCCAGCACCGTCGCCGACTCCACCGGTGCCTTCCAGCTCACCGGGCTGCCGGTGGGCACCTACACGGTGACCGGCCGCATGGACCCGGACTGGCAGCCGCAGTCGGTGGCCGGCGTCGTGGTGGCAGCCGCGGCCACCACCGCCCTCCCCGGCTCGCCGGTCTCGCTGCAGCCCGCGACCACCGCCTCCGTCAGCGGCACGGTGCTGCTCGAGGGCGCCGCCACCCACACCGGCACCACGGTGACGATCACGGGCACCGACTTCCGGGGCGCGGTGGTGGGCCCCCTCACCACCACCACCGCCCCCTCGGGCACCTGGTCGTTCGCGGCGCTGGCGGCCGGCAGCTACCAGGTGCTTTACGCGCAGGCCCGCTACGACGCCCCGGCGCCCACCGGCGCCTCGCTCTCCACGGGCCAGGCCCTCTCCCTCGGCACCGCCACCCTGCCGGTCTCCACCGGCGCGGTGACCGGCACCGTGGCCCTCTCGGCCGGCGCAGCGGCCGGCTTCCCGGTGGGAAGCGACCGCTCCGGCGCGGTGGTGACCCTGACCGCCCCCGACGGCACCGTCCGCTCGACCGTGACCGACGTCTCCGGCGCCTGGAGCTTCGACGCCGTGCCCGTCTCCCTCACCGGTGCGGCGCACGTCGTGGACGCGCGACGGGCCTCCTACCGGCCGGCCAGCGGCACGGTGACGGTGGCGGCCCACGCCAGCACCGGCGCCGCGCTCCTCACCCTCGCGCTCGACGTCGGCAGCCTGGCCGGCACCGTCACCCTCTGGGACAACGCCGGCGGCGGCGGCGCCAACGCCAGCAGCGCCGGGGCCACCGTGAGCCTGGTGGGCACCGCCTTCAACGGCGCCGCCTGGTCGGCCTCCACCACCACCGCCGCCGGCGGCACCTTCAGCGCCGCCGGCCTGCCTCCCGGAAGCTACGACGTCACCGCCACCAGCGCCGGCCGCACCTGCGCCGCCTTCGCGCGCGCCACCGTGCCGGCCGGCACCTCGGCCGCGGCCGGGTCGGTGCTCTGCGTGGACGCGGTGGCGCCGGGCGCGGTCTCGCTCGGCGCACCGGTGGCGCCCGCCGGCGGCCTCTCCGGCTACACCGCCACCGGCTCGGTGACCGTCCCCATCGTCGAGCCCGGCGACGCCAGCGGCAACCTGCGCGGCTATCAGCTGGTGGTGGGGAGCGCCGCCGACTGGAGCGCCGCCACCCTGGTGGCCGCCCCGCAGGCCAGCCTCACCTTCACCGGACTCGCCTCCAACGCCACCAACCTGCTCTGGGTGCGGGCCGTCGACTGGGCCGGCAACGCCGGGCCGGTGGCCTCGGCGCAGGTGGTCCAGGACGGCGTGGCGCCGCCGGTGCCGACCATCAGCACCCCGCGCCCGGTGGTGGACGCCACCACCACCTCGGTGACCCTCTCCGGGTCCGACGCCGACGCCGGCTTCGGCGGCTACGAGATCTGCACCGTCTCCCAGGCGGCCACGGTGGCCTGCGACCCCTCGGCGCCGGGCGGCTGCGCCTGGGCCGGCACCTCGCCCAACTTCGCCCTCTCCCTGGCCGCCGGCCAGCGCACCTGCCTCTACGCCCGCGGCTGGGACCGCGCCGGGACGCGCAGTGCCGAGACCTCGCTGGGCGTGGGCGGCGTCGTCAGCGACCTCGTGGCCCCCACCCCGCCCGGCTTCGTGCCCTCCTTCGACCCCACGCTTGTCACGGTGCGCGCCCCCTGGGTGGACTTCTTCCTCGACACCGCCTCCACCGACCGGCCGTCCGGCGTCGTCGACTGGGAGGGCGTGGCCTG
Organism: Deltaproteobacteria bacterium; assembly: GCA_016214955.1. Lineage (GTDB taxonomy): Bacteria > Myxococcota > Myxococcia > Myxococcales > Anaeromyxobacteraceae > JACRMN01. The sequence goes on along the minus strand of JACRMN010000012.1, from coordinate 267,096 downwards.
GATCGAGGTCGACGGCGGCGCCGGCTTCGAGCCCCTCTGCCCGGCGGCCGCCTGCCGCCCCGACGGCGTCTACTCGCCCTGCGCCGCCGGCTGCGGCTGCGCCCTCACCGACCGCCGGCTGCTCTGCGACGGCACGCGCTTCACCGGCGTGCGGGTGCCGCTGCGCGAGGGCTCCTCCAACGACGTGGCCTTCCGGGCCGTGGACCTGGCCGGCAACGTCGGCTCCGGCGTGAGCCAGCAGGTGCGGGCCGACTCCTCGGGCGACGTCATCGCCGGGAGCGTCGCCCTCGACGGCAGCCCGGTGGTGCGCGGCAGCCTGGTCACCTTCGACTCCTGGATCCCCGGCGCCGGCAACCCGCACGGCGTCATCCTCGAGCTCGGCTCGGACCGGCGCGCCCAGGCCGCCGACCTGCGCTGCGACGTCCCCGGCTCGGTCGCCTCCGGCTACGGCCGCGGCATCGTCCCCGCCGGCCCCGGCCTCGTCCTGGTGGCCGATGGCAGCGGCGTGATGCTCCGGCCGGCGGTGGCCGACGGCCACTTCTGCAGCGCCGCCGGCGCCTGGCAGGGTACCGCCACCACCTTCCGTACGGCCGCGGCCGGCTTCTTCGTGCGTGGCGTCTCGGGCGTGGGCGAGCTCGCCACCTGGTGGGAGGACGACTACGGCAACGCCGTCGCCGACCTCTACGCCCGGGAGGCCGGCGCGGACCGCACCTTCGGCAGCGGCGACGACGTGGTCACCCGCGTCGCCCGGCTCAACTACATCGAGACCATCACCAGCGGCGAGCGCGGCACGTTGGTGAAGTACGCAGATTGCGGCGCCGGCTGCAACTCCACCTTCGGCTGGCGCATCTACAACGCCAACGCCGGGGGCGGCTACGCCAGCGGCGTGACCACCTGGAACCTGCCGGCCGCGGCCACCACCGCCGCCCTCTCGCCCGACGGCCGCCAGGTGGCCTGGTGGGAGCCTGCCGGAGCCGACCCCCAGCGGCTCTGGCTGCGGAGCTCGGGCGCCAACGACGCCTTCGAGGCCGCCGGCGACGATGGCGCCGCGTTCGTCGACGTCCCGGCCGACTGGGGCGTGCCCGCCCACACCACCACCGCCGAGTCGTCGGTGGCCGTGGACGGGACCCACGTCATCGCCCTGCTCCGGACCACCTCGCTCAACACCATCGCTCACTGGTGGGCGGGCCCCGACGGCAGCTGGGGAACCGGCGACGACACCCTGGAGCGCGTCCACCCCACCGCCGGAAGCTGGGGCACCGCCTCGCTCTCCGCCGGGTACGCGGTCTTCGGGGAGGCGAGCAACATCCGGGCGGTCGACCTCTCCTACCTGCGCTGGGAGGTGACCCCGGCCGCGGGCCTGTCGTCCGGGATGTCGCTGGCCGCCGACGGGACCGGACAGCTCCTCTACCGCACCAGCGGCAACCAGATCCGGGCCCGCACCCTGGCCGGCGGCGACCTCCCCGGGTTCAGCCACACCGGCCTCTTCGACGCCCTGGGCCAGAACCTGCTCACCGCCGAGGGCAACCGGCTGGTGCTGCGCCAGCCCGGCACCTCGGGCACCTGGTTCACCGCTGGTGCACCGGCGCCGGTGACCCTCTTCACCGGCACGGGGACCGGCTTCACCTCCCTGGCGCTCGGCGGCGGGAAGGGCATCGCCGTCGAGAACATGGGGGGCAACGCCTACCGCTACCGCATCCTCGAGCCGCGTGGCGGAACCCTGGCGACGCTCCCCGCTGACGGCGTGGTCGACGCCCTGGGCATCGACCAGGGCTGGGCCTACGCCGCCGGCATCACCGCCGCGCAGGCCTTCTACTCCTGCCACGGCATCACCCTCGACATCTGCGTCCGCGACGCCGGAAGCGACGGCCAGTTCGGCACCGCCGACGACACCACCACCACCCTGCTCCACCCCGCGGGCTCGCCGCGCGCCGGGCTGGCGGTGCACGACGCCCGGGCCTTCCGGGTGTCGGGGAGCCTGATGCTCCTCGCCGAGTTCTCCCCGCCGGCGCTCTACCTCGTCCACGCCGGCCCCGACGGCCGCTTCGGCAGCGGCGACGACCGCGGGCGCAAGCTCGCCGATGGCTACTTCTCGCCCTACGACATCGCCCTGGCCGGGCGGAACGTCGCCTATGTGGCCGAGGGGAGCCCCATGGGCGCGCAGATCTGGCTGGTGGCGGGCTTCGACGGCTCGCCGACGCTGGTCACCGGCTACGTCTCGCCCAAGACCAGCCCGGCCCTCGAGCCCAGCGGGCGCGTGTTCTGGTCCGACTCGGTCTTCGCGCCAGAGGCGGTCTTCGTGCGGGCACCGTGAGCCGGCCGGCGGGGGCAGCCGGGGGGGGGGGGGCAGCGGGGGCGGCGGGGGCGGCGGGCGGCGTGCCGGACATGAGCGGGGGGCGGCGTGCCGGACATGAGCGCGCGTGTCGGGGGGCGGCGTGCCGGACATGAGCGCGCGGGAATCGGGTGCCGGACATCAAGTCTCGCAGGGAGCTGCGCGCGCGTTGGCCTGAGGCTTGCTCACTGCCAGTCCGATGGCCCGCGTCCGTCGCTCCCTCCTCATCGAGGAAGGCTCCACGAACCACTGCACCTGGCGCAGCCACGGCTTCGCCTTCGTCCTCGACTCCGATGAGGCCCGCCGCCACTTCCTCTCACTGGTCCGGAAGTACAAGGAGAAGTTCGGAATCGAGGTCCACTCATATTACTAGACAATATACCTATGAGAAACACCACGCACCAGGCGCGCCAGGGCCATGATCCAGCCCGAACCCGCCCTTCGGCCCCGTCGGTTGGCGATCGCGCAGCGGTGGGCAAGCGGCTGCGCCGGCGCGGCGCCAGGCGGCTGCCTACTTGCCCCCGCCAGCCGCAGCTTCATTTGCCTTCTGGCGCAGCTTCTCCCCGCCATAGGCGGCGAACGTGTAGAGCGTGAGGGGCAGGTAGCCGGTGATGCCCAGCAGCGCAACCAGAGACAGGCCCAGGTCGCCCCAGCGGGTGGCGAACTCGCCTCGATCGACCAGGTCCCCGACCTTCAAGAGTGCCAGCCAGCCAGAAACCGAGCCCACGAAGTTGAACCAGAACTGGTGAACCCGATACGCAAGCCGCATGGGCCGCGGCTGGTCTGCTTTGTTGGGCCACACGTGGATGTCGTGCGCGAAGGCGCCGTAGAAGATGCTGGCAGCGACCGCTACGACCACAAAGGCGATCCCGAATGCGTTCATGGCTCCTCCCTAGAATCCTACGGTTCTACCGACGGTGACAGAACTGAAGAAGGGCATCCCCAGTGCAGCCAGGGGCGACTACTGGTGCATGCACTTGCTCGCGGAGGGCGGGCGCTGGAAGTCGATCCACTCACGCCAGCGGGCCCTCTCACGCAAGGGGATGGCCACCTCCCCGTCGTCCCCGTCGCCCACCACAAGCTCGACCGCCTGCTCGAAGTCGGTTCCGTCAACATCGATGGCAAGGGTTGCGATCTGCCAAGGCGGGATCGGGAGCGGCAGGTGCAGCCGGCCCACGTTCTTCCACCAGTCGGGACCTACCGGGCGCCCGGCGTGGTCACGTAGGAAGACACAGACGATCGCCGCCGGGCGGAAGCTCGCGTTGCGAACAATCACGTGGATGGTCTCTCTGGACGAAGCAACACCCGCCACGCTTCCCGTCGCGGTGACCGACTCGATCGCGAAGGTTGTGCCCGCGGGCGGCGCTTCTCGGGCCGCGGCCGAACCGCTGGGCCGGTGCTTCTCTTGAGGCGCGGCCTCTCTGCCCACGCTCCCTGCCGCTGCGATCGGCGTGAGAGCGACCGTTGCATTCCCCGAAGGCTCCTTCTTGCTCGTGGCCGGGGTCTTGGCAGGGGGCCGGGACGGGGCACGCTGCCCAGTCGTTGCGGGAGGCCGGGGGCGGAGAACCTCGACGGTCATTGAGTCTCCGGCGTGAACGGCCTCGCTGATGGCGACGCTGGAGTCCATGGCGACGGCCTGCAACGCGAGGTGCGAGCGCCACCTGTCCTCTTCGATGAGGCCGTTGCGCCAGTAGGTTCTGGCGGCGAAGTAGAGCGACCCGGCGCCGAGGACTACCCCAGCGACTACGACCACTTCTTTGAGCGTCTTCCACCAAGCAAGTAGGTCCATGCCTGCCAGTGTAGGCGGGGGATCTGACCGCTGGTCCGGGGTGCGGCACCGGCAGCGAGGCGACATCGGGACAGCCCCGCCGCCGGCATCACCAGCGTAGTGGGGCGCGAGGCGCCTGTCACCATGGGTGCGAGCCATCACCGCCCGCGACCCGCTCCGCTACCGTTGCACCTCATGGACAACGGCCTTGGCCCCGCCCACTGCCTCGACGGTAGCGCCTGGCCCCCGCTGGTGGAGAAGCTGCGGCACCCCTGGCGCTCCGACGCGGAGGTGGAGCCCACGCCCGGCCAGGTGCGGCTCATGGCGCTGGAGGAGCGGCTGGCCACCGTGCGGCGGATCCTGCTGCACAGCGGGCACGGCACGGAGTACCGCCGCGAGGTGCGGGCGCTGCTGTCGCTGACCGCCGACCTGCACCGGGCGGTGGCCGCGGCGGCGCTGCGGCGCGAGTAGCCTGCGCGGGTTCCACCGCGCGTGGGATGCGAGTACCATCCACGCCCATGCCCACAGTGACCTGCCCGGCTTGCGGTAGGGAGTTCGACGCCGACAAGTGCCCAGGGTGCGGCGGCGACCTCAAGGCGCTCCTGGCCGCCGCGCTCGCCGAATTGGACAAACTCCCGCCGCAGGAGGTCCGTGAGGTGTTCAGGGCGGCAACGCTGCGCCTGGAGTCTGCCACCGGAATCGCGTCGGCCGGGGAGATCGGGATCACCGCGACGCCCCCAGCGGTGTTCCACGCGTCGTTGGTGGAAACCCTGAACCTCAGCGTCACCTTCGATGCTGTCGTGGTTAGGCCCGAGACACGCGCGATATGGGATCTCCTACGGGTCGCCTTCACCAAGGAGAACATCGCGCTGCTCACCGCGGTCCTGGTACTGGCAAACACCTGCGCCACCCGCCTGAAAGATCGGGAAAGCGAGAAGGCGGTCAACAACTTCAACATCTACCTGAACCAAGTGCAGATCGTTGCTCCGCTGCCGCCACCTGCACCGGTTCACGAGAATGCGCCGGCGGCGGCCGAGCCACCGCCGTTGCTCAAGCGGCCCTAGCGTCACCCGGGTGCTGCTGCGCGCCGGTGGGGTACTGCACTGGTGGTGGCGGCGGGAGGAGGTCCCGCATCAGCGCCCGAGGGGCGGGGCAGAGAGCCCGCGCTCTGGGCTGGCGTCCTCGCGGTGCGCAGCCATTCCCGGGCCCAAGACAGTCCCCGGTTAGCCTCCTCCACCACCAGTGCAGCCTCCCCTGACCTGCTACGAGGTGGCGGTCTTGATCGCCTTGCAGGCGGCGGAGTCGACCAGGTTTCCGCCCACGCGCCGCTCCGAGTAGATCAGCACCTGGCCCTTCACGGTCACGTCGTCGCGGATCAGGATCGGAGAGCCGTAGTGGCACACCGCGTAAGCTCGCTGCCAGTCGCCCAGCCACACGCTGAGCGCGCCGGCGGTCGTGGCCGCCGGGAGGTTGGGGTCGATGTGCACGGGCTTCCCGAACAGCCGCGGCGGCTCCTTGGCGTTGAGGTCCGGCTGCCACATGAAGTCGCCACCCCCGCTCGACTTCTGCCCCTGGAGCGCGGCCCACGCGCTGGGGGACATGAGCCACGCAGCGCCCGCCTGGTAGAACGGGTGCAACCGGCTGAGGGCAGTCAGGCAGTTGTCGAGGCTGGGCGCGGTGGTGGCGCCGCCGGTCGCGATGTGCTCCACGGTCCCGAAGGCGCGCGAGCCGTCTGCCGTGGCAGCGGTGGTCTGGGCGGTGAGGCCCTTGGGCGCGGGCTGGCCGGCGGCACCGCTGATGATCGCCGCGCCGATGGCCGCGCCGTTCTGCATGCCCAGGCCCCTGACGATGACGTCGTAGGCCACTGGATCGGAGTCCTGCAACACCCACTGCGACGCCTGCACCACCGCGGCCACGCCACCGCGCTGGGGCACGATCTGCGTCAGCCCCGGCGAGGCGGTCACGGAGCGCGTGTCACCCTCCGCCTTCCAGGTGCTGCCCGGGAGAGTGGAGACCACGACCGGCCGGAAGCCGTCGGTCACCCCGAAGTAGTTCTTGGCGAGTGGGAGCAGCGGCGAGAAGCCGGCGGCCACGGTCTGCATGTCGCGGTCGATCTCCACCGGGACCAAGTAGCCGCCGTCCGGGTCGCTCCCGATCGACATGCTGCTCTGGAAGGGGATCCCGCGGCGGGCGAAGTCGGCGAGGGCCTTCACGGCTCGCTGGTCCTGCCCGATGGCACCGCCGGCCAGGATGGCGCTGCCGCTGTGGCCGGCGCTGGCGCGGCGGCTGGGCGGCACCTGCCCGTCCCGCACGCCGGGCGGCAGCGGCTGGGGCGTGGCCAGGATCCGGCTCCTGTCGGCCGCGGCCACCTGCTGCTCCAGGGTGTTGAACTCGTCGTGGATGGCGTCCAGGCGCTGGCGCTGCTGGCTGCTCAGCGAGTTGCCCGCGGCCTCTGCGGCGGCCAGGATCTGCCCGCCCTCCTCGTTCAGCGCCAGCATCCGGTCCCTCATCTGCTGCGTGTCGATCATGGCTTTCCTCAGGTGCAACGTGTCGCGCCAGGGCTCAGACGCCCGTGCTCACGGTGGTGGAGTCCTGGCAGTGGAGCCGCGGCACACGCGCGCGCTAGGCGGCGCATCCCTGCGGGCAACCCGGGGCTCGCCCGGTGGGTTGAGGTCTCTCGGGCTAGCCGAGAGGGCGGCGCCAGGGCAGCGCGGCCGCCGGGGTTCCAGCGTAGCGGGTTCGTGCGTGGAGTCCACGAGCGCCCCGACAGTGTTCAATGCAGCTTCTTGGCCGGCCCGAACCCGGCCAGCGGGTCGCCGGGCGCCTCAGTCCCCGGGGCCGGCTCCTGCGCCAGCCGCCGCGCGAGCCGCTCCATCGGCCCGGGGAGGAGCAGGTCGCCGCGTAGCTGCTCGACCAGGCGGCGCGCCGCCACCAACTCGCGGAAGTCGAACGCCGCCCGCCCCTTCACCCGGCGCAGCCCGCAGCGCAGCATCACCACGGCCCGGTGCAGAGCCTGGAACGCCCCCAGGTCGGCGGCGGTGAAGGTGCCGGCATCGTCCACCTCCGCCGCCAACGTCTCCCACTCCTCCGCCTCCCAGGCCGGCAGCCCGGCCGGCGGCGGCGGGACGGCCACCACCGGGAGCCCCGGCAGCGCGCTGGCGGTGGGGCGCGCTCTCGACGCGCGGTAGGTGCCCGCCAGCCGCTTCGCCGCGTCCGACTTCCGGTTGTGCCCGCCCGATCCTGGCCCGCCCATGTCGTCAGCCCTCCGTGCAGGTGCCGGCCGCTACCGGCCGCGTGGTCTCAGGTCGCGCCCGGTGCCCGCCCGGCCGACGCAGGTCGTGCCGGGCGCCCGGCCGCGCCGGCGCAGGTGGCCGGCAGGTGCAGGACCGGCCCGCCTTGGCCCGGCCATGCCGGTTTTGCTTCGGTGCCCGCGACAATGGACGGGGAGGGCTGCGGTGGTCGCACTCGACGTGAACATGATACCGGCGGCCCCCCTCACCCTCGGTGATGCCTCCACCACCGGCGCCCACCCCCACGCCGCCGTCCTTGGCCGCCTGGCCGCGCACGGGGCGGGGAGGCCACCCCACCTCGATGGCGGAGGCGAGCGCCTGCGGGTGGGCCTGCGCCGTGCGCGGGGTGCCGGCCGGCGTCACAAGTCCTCCTTGCGGATGATCTTCATCGCGGCGGGCTCCAGGAAGCCCCGGCCGACCGGCTCCAGCCGGACGCCGCCGTCCCTGGTGAGGACTCTCTCGTAGCGCGCCGGCGCCAGGCTGCCGTTGCCGCGCCCGCTGTCCTGGGCCTTCGCGAGCCATCGGGTCAAGAACGCTGGGCAGCCTCGCGCCGTCTTGCGGCGCGCCGGGTTGGCGTCCGCCCACGCGGCTGCCCGCAGCACCTCGCCGCGCACGTCGACACCTGGGAAGACCGGCTTCCACTTGGACACCAACTCCTCGGTGACGTCGTAGGTCTTGGGCCCGTTGCCGACGCAGGGGATGGTGACCACCACCGGCGAAGCCGGCTGGGGGGCCGGCGCGGCAGTGCCGCCGGCAGGCGGCAGCTCCGCGCCAAAGGTTTCTTCCTGCTCCTGCTCCTGTTCCTGCTCCTGATCCTGATTCGGCGATGGCTTCCCGAAAGGCTTGCCCGAAGGCTTTCGGGAAGCCTTTCCGGAAGGCTTTCGGGAAGCAGGTGGACAGGCCTCCTTGAAGGCTGCCAGGAAGGCACCGCCGCGCTCCGCCATCTGCTGCGCCAGCACGCGGCGGGCGGCGTCCTTGAGGGTGCACTCCGGGATCTCGGCCCAGGGCCGGCCCCAGGAGCGCACCACGTTCGGGCTCTGGGGCTGGTTGTAGCGGATGGCGTTCGGGATCCACACCAGGCGGGCCGGCCAGTCGGCCGTCGCCATGCTCTGCGCCTCGATCTCCGCCCAACAGCGCCGCAGCTCCTCCAGGGGCCAGCCCAGCGCCTCGGCCAGCGCCGCCTCCCCGGCTCGCACCAGGCCGGGAAGCTGCGTCGTCACCTCGCCGGTCAGCAGGTACAGCCACAGCGCCGCGCCGCTCGGCGCCAGCGGCGTCAGCGCCCTGAACTTCGCGTCCTGCCAGACCCGGGTCGCGACCTTGCGGTAGATGCCCGGCTGCGGCTCGCTGCTCATGATGTCGCCCTCCCTGTCGTGGAGTGCTTCATGCTCGGGCCCGCCGGGCGAGCCGCGCCTGGTTCCAGGCGGCCACGTCGATCCGCACCAGGCGCCGCAGGGCGAACCCGGTGCCCTCGTAGGCGGCCCACGCCACCGCGGGCAGCACCGCCAGCACGCGCAGCGGCCTGCCGCTGAACTTGAGATCCACCACCTGCACCACCAGCTCGCCCAGCCGGGCGCTGGTGACCCGACAGGTGCTGCCGTCGATCTGCTCCACGCCGGGCCAGGGCTTGCACTCGGCGCCCGCCAGCTCCACGGCCAGCACAACGGCCACGTCGCGCTCCGACAGGTGGGGGCGAGCGGCCGCCAGCAGCACGTCGGCGACGGCGATGACGGGGACCGGGGTCTCCGTCCCGCTGAAGGTGAAAGCGGTCGCCGCCAAAATCGCGACCGGGGTGTCGTTGTCGCTCATGGTCACTGCCTCCGCGAGAGGAGCGCCGGCGCCACCAGCGCCGCCGTGGAGAGAACCGCCACCAGCACCATCAGCAGGACGCTCACGGCTTCGGCTCGGGAGGGGACACGTTCCGAAGCTGTGGGCGGCGGCGCGGCCGCTGCTGCTCCGCCGGCAGTCCCTCGAGCCATCGGAGCGCGGCGGCAGCCGCCTCGGGGCCGAATGTCGCGTCCACCGCCACCACCACCTTCGCGGCGAGGCGGCTCACGGCTTGGCCTCGGGCTGGAGGAAGCCGGCGCCTAGCAAGACCCGGCGGGCCCTGTAGCGGGGCAGGCCACGGACTGGCAGGCCCTTGAGGACGCGGAGGATGGTCCTGGGATCGACTTCGGCCTCGACGGAGAGGCGCCGGAGGGTGGCGGCGTCGAGGGGTGGGGATGTGCTGTCTGGCAGCGTCATGCCACGCAAGATCGCCGGCATGGCGCCGGCCGCGCGACAAGCTACGTCCGCCGACCTAGGTTGTGCCCGTGCGGTTAGGGAAGCGCCACGCCGAGGCGGGCTGCCAGGCGGCGGACGTGCTCGCGTGCCCCCTGCCAGGAGATCCCGATCTCCTCGCCGATGGCCTGGAAGGTGCTGCCCAGCACCAGCCGGCTCACCAGGAGGTCCCAGCGCGCGGCGCCGGCCTCGGCCTGTCCGGTCGTCCGCTCCGCCCGCCGTGCGCTCGGCGCGTTCTCGCGAGCCCAGTCCTGTACCTCGTCGGCGTAGGCCTCAAGCTCGCGTCGTGCTCGCGCCAGGAACTGGGCCCGCGTCTCCCCGGACTCGGCCGGCTCCCAGGAGAGGCTGAGCTCCAGGTCGTGGGTGAGCACGAAGTCAGCGATCGCCGGTGCACCGACGAAGCCCTTTCGCGCCGCCTGCAACGCCTCGGCGCGGAGCCATTCGAGGCCTGGCCCATCGAGGTTCCAGCGGGCCGCCCACCTGGCCACCCCCGCGTGTGTGGCGCCGGCGCCGAGGGCCCGAAGCTCGGCGAACACCTGGGGGGCCGCTCGCTCGATCGCCCTGAGAAAGCGAACCCGATCGTCCAGCGATGAGGATTCCATGGCTCGCCCCCTCACTAGCGCGGCCCGAGGGCTCGGATCTGGACCCGCGGCCCCGGGGAGATCCTAACCTCGCCCGGCCGCAGGATGGCACACACCAGGGCCCGCAGCTCCGCGCCCGAGGCGCTCCGGGCCCGCCGGACCAGGGCCTCCCGCCTGGCAGCGTCGAGGGGCGCCGGGCCGGGCCGCGCCGCCAGCCGCGCGGCCTCTAGGTCGCGCTGCGCCTCCTCGCGCTCCTGGGAGAGCTCGGCGAGCACCGCCGCCAGGTTCGCCGCGCTGGCGCGCCGGCCCACCCGCAGCAGCCGGCGCTCCTCCGCGTCGAGCTCCTTGATCCGCGCCTTGGCGCGGGCCAGGGCCGCCTTCGGGTTCGCCTTCTTCCCCGCCTTCGGCGCGACGTCGGCCGCAAGCCACCGGAGAAGCTCGGCCCGGACCAGGGCGTCCACCTCGCCGACGGCGAAGTAGCGCCGGCACTCCTGGGAGCGGGCGGTCTTGCTGTGCTTGCAGCGGTAGTAGACGCGCCGGCCGCTGCGCTTCGACACCGTGTCCACGTACATGATCTCGCCGCAAGCGCCGCAGACCGCGACCTTGCGGAGGAGCGCGATCGAGTCGTCGAGCGGCGGCCGGCCGGCGCGGCTCCATGTGATCGCCTTGTTGGCCTTCTCGAAGGTCGGTGCGTCCACGATAGGGGGGCAGCGCAGCGTGTTCCCGTAGCAGGACACCTCGCCGATGGCCGACCGGGCGTGTACCAGGCGCGCCACCCCACCGGCGGACCACTGCTTCGCCTCCGGCGGCCTGATGCCGTCCGCGTTGAGACCGCTGGCAATGGCGTGGAGGGACCGACCAGCGAGCACCTCGGCGAAGAGTCTCTTGTACGTCTTCACCTGCTCCTCGACGACGCCCCAGCGCTCGCCGTCCCAGGTCCGCGCCCAGGGGCGGCGCCCCTGTAGCTTGCCCTGCCCGGCCAGGCGGCGGCGGGCCGCCAGGGTGCGCTCGGTGATGCGCTTGCGCTCCCGGGCCGCCATGAGGGAGCCGAAGGTCCACTCCAGCTCGCCCACCTCGGAGAGCGGGTCGATGGCGTGGCCCGCCCCGTCCACGATGCAGGCGCCAGCCTCGGCGATGGCGCCGAAGATGGCCGCGCGCTCCCGGATGTCGGGGTGGCGGGTGAGCCTGTCGAGGTGCCGGACCCGCACCTCATCGAAGGCGCGGTCCTTCGCCAGCCGCAGGAGCCGCTTCAGGTCGGGGCGCTGCTCCAGGGGGAGCGCGCCGGAGAGGCCACCCGCGCCCTCCTCGATCCGCTCGACGAGAACCCCCGGCCGTGCCTCACGCAGCCGCTCGAGGGCGGCCCGTTGGTCGGCGGGGGTGTCCTTGGCAGCCTGGGAGGCGCCGGAGACGCGGACGAGCTCGACGTAGCGGGGGGCGGCCGGGGTCTTGGCGGGCGTCATGGCCCGGATGGTGTCCCGGCGTAGGTATATTGTCAACGTCTCGTCCTACTGCCTCATGGGCTCCCACCCGCACCTCGTCTGCCGCTCCATCCAGGGCCAGGCTGCCTTCAGCTCCTTCTGGAAGGTCGTCAACTGGGGCTTCGCCCATTGGTACAACCGGCGGACCAGCGGCCGCGGACAGGTCGTCATGGAGCGCCTGCGCTCCCCCCGCATCCAGGACGGCCGGCACCAGCTCGCCGTCATGCGATACGGCGACCTGAACCCCGTCCGGGCCGGAGTCGTCTCAAGAGCCAGCGACTGGAAGTGGTCGAGCCACTGCCACTACGCCTACGGGAAGCCGGACGACCTCGTCACCGATGCACCGGAGTACCTGGCGCTCGGTCGGACCTGGGCCGAGCGGCGCAAGGCCTACCTGCACCTGTTCGCGGTACCACTGGTGGAGTCCCTGATGACACGCCGGTGGGACCTCGTCGAGGCGCCGTTCATTGGCGAAGAGCGCTGGGTCGCCCTGCGTCTCCGGTTCTGCGGCCTCTCGCCGCCCAGACGAGCAACCGTCGCAAGAGCCTGACCTCGGCCAGCCGCGAGCCATCTCGCGATCCGCAGGGCGCTGCCGGGGAGCGTTCTTCGACCGACCCGGCTGGCCACCGCGACGCGCCCGGCCCCAAGGGTCGGCCCTTTCGCTTCGCGCCTGAGTTCTGCCGGCGTTTCGAGCCCTCTTCGTGCCGTCTCTGGCAACATCCAGGGACGAACAACATCAACCAGCCCCGCGAAGCTCCCCGTCTTCGCTGTGGTTCATGTCCGGCACTCTGCCCTCCTCTGCCCTCCGTCTTCGCTGTGGTTCATGTCCGGCACTCTGCCTCTGTCCGGCACTCTGCCCCCCTCTGCCCCCCTCCTCTGTCCGGCACTCTGCCCGCCCTCCTCTGCCCCCTCTGCCCGCGGCACTCCGCCCGCTCTGCCTCCCTCTGCCCCCCCGCGGTGATCGCGGCCCGCCCGTTCAGGCGGTGCGCGCCTCGGCGGCGTGCGCGGAGAGCCGGCGGCGGACGAGCTGCACGTGCTCGCGGAGCACGTAGAGCTGGTCGGCGAAGGAGACCGGCAGCCGGAGCTGGTCGGCCCGCTCCTCGATGGCGTCGAGGCGCTCGAGCAGCCCCGCCCGCTCGTCCGGGCCGTGGGTGCGCACGTCCCGCTCCAGCTCCAGCAGCGAGCCGTAGATCCGGTAGAGCCGCTGCCGGATGCGCCAGCGGTAGAAGCCGGGGAGCGTGCGCAGCACCGGGATGGTGAGCAGCGCCAGCGGCACCAGCGCCACCAGGAACCGGTCGGCGAGGCTGGCCGCCCAGAAGGGCAGGAGCCGGTAGAGCCAGCGCTTGCCGGAGTCGTAGTAGCGGCGGGCGTCGTCGGAGAGCGGCAGCTCGTGCTCGCGTGCCGCCGGGAACTCGCCGCTGCGCTGCAGCAGGGTGGGCCGGGCGTGCACCTGGCGCATGGTCTCGATGAGGAGGTCGGAGATGGCCGGGTGGAGGTTGGCGTGGGACACCATCTCCACCGTGGCGCCGACGAGGTCCAGGTCGGCGGGGGGCAGGTTCTTCGCCAGGTCGAAGGCGCCCATGGGGATGACCACGCGGTCGAGGTCCTGGAAGCGGCGCAGGTAGGCGTCGAGCTGCGCCAGCCGCAGCACCTGCACCTCGGGGAGCTGGAGGAGCGCCCGGATGACGCGCGGCGAGGCCGAGTCGCTCATCAGGAAGGCGGCGTCGATGCGCCCCTGCTGCAGGGCCGGGCCCACCTCCTCGTCGTCGAGGTCGAGGAAGGAGGTGGCGCCGCCGGGCTCGATGCCGTTGGCCTTGAGGAGCCGGGCCGCCAGCACCCGCGTGCCGCTCCCCTCCGGCCCGACGACGATGCGCTTGCCGGCCAGCGCCGAGAGCCGATCGGGCGGCGCCTTCCCGCGCGTCAGGACGTAGAGCGGCTGGCGGAAGATGGTGCCCAGCGAGACCAGCTCGCGGCGCCCGGGATCGTCCGGCTTCGCCTCCGGCAGCTTCACGCCCACCTGCACGAAGCCCAGCTCGACGTCGGACCCGGGGTCGGCGAGCCGCTGCAGGTTCTCCAGCGAGCCGTTGGAGGGGCGGAGCCGGAGCGTCACCCCGTGGGCCGCGAAGGCCTTGGCGTACCGCTCGGCGGCGCGCTGGAAGGCCGAGCCCTCCGGGCCGGTGGAGAGGGTGATGGCCCGCGGCGCCGCCGGCCGCACCAGCCGGACCGCGGCCCAGGCCAGGCCGCCGAGGAGCAGCGCGAAGAGGAGCAGGGTGGCGAGGAGGTCGCGCCAGGAGACCTCGGCGAGGCGCGCCCGAAGGCCGAGCCGGACCATGGGCGCGCAGCGTCGCACGCTGGGCGCGGGCTGTCGACGGCGGAACGCCTACCCCGCCAGCTCCCTCAGCGCCCGGGCCACCCACTCCCGGGCCGCCTGCTTCCTCCAGGCGAGGCCGAAGTCGGTGTTCTGCATGGGCTTCGCCACCTGCGAGGCCAGGCGCGAGGCCTCGGCGACCACCTCGGCGTCGCCGAGCCGCTTGCCCACCAGGAACTTCGAGGCCTCCTCTGCCGCCTGCGGGCGCGAGCCCACGGCGCCGAGCACGAGGTGGGCCTCCTCCACCGCGCCGCCGGCGCCGAGCTTCACCCGCGCCGCCACCCCCAGCACCGGGAAGTCGATGGAACCGCGCCGGCGCAGCTTCAGGTAGGTGGCCTTCTCGCCGGGTCGCGGCGGCGGCAGGTGGATGGCGGAGAGGATCTCGCCGGGCCTGCGGGTCAGGTACTGCATGCCGTCGTCGGCGAAGAGCGCCTGGGCCGGGATGCGCCGGTCGCCGGCCTTCGAGGTGAGCGTCACCTCGGCGCCCAGCGCGCAGAGCACCGGGGCGGTGTCGCTGGAGGAGACGGCCCAGCAGCGCTCCGAGCCCGGCGCCACCCAGCACACCTCGCCCTCGCGCTTCATGCAGTAGCCGATGCTGGCCCGCCAGGGCTCGCTCTGGTCGTAGTAGGTGCAGCGGGTGTCGAGGCAGAGGTTGCCGCCCAGCGTGGCCATGTTGCGGAGCGGGGGCGAGGCCACCAGCCCGGCGGCCCGGGCCAGCGCCGGCCAGGCGGCCAGCACCTGGCCGTCCTGCTCCAGCGAGGCGAGGCGGGTCATGGCCCCCAGGGTCAGGCCGCGGGCGGGGTCGCCGCTGCGGGCCGAGAGGGCCTCGACGCCGCGGAGGCCGACCACGTGGGCCGGGGTCTGCTGGCGCCGCTTCATGTTGGGGAGGAGGTCGGTGCCCCCGGCCAGCGGCATGGCCTCGGGGCCGAGGTCGGCGAGGAGCGCGGCCGCCTCGGAGAGCAGCCGGGGCGCGTGGTAGCGGAAGCGCGGCAGGCGCATCATGGCCGCACCCCCTCCTTCTTCTTCGGCGGCCTGGGCGGCTCGTTGCGGGCGTTGCCGTCGCCGCCCTCCCAGGGCGGGGGCACGTCGAGGGCCTCGGGCCAGGGCACCACCGGGAAGCCCTCGGGGCCGCAGCGGCGCGACGGCGAGCGCAGCGCCGCCATCACCTTCTCGGGCGTGACCGGCACCTCGTCCACCCGCACGCCCAGGGCGTCGTGGACCGCGTTGGCGAGCGCCGGCGGGATGGGCAGGAGCGGCCCCTGGCCCACCTCCTTGGCGCCGAAGGGGCCGCTGGGCTCCGGGTCCTCGACCAGGAAGCACTCCACCTCGGGCATGTCGAGGGTGAGCGGGCTCTTGTAGTCGAGCATCGACGGGCCCACGTGCACCAGGGCCGAGGAGAGCTTGGGCGGCAACCGCTTGAAGGCCTGCTCCTCCATGAGCGCCTCGCCCAGCCCCATGTAGACCGAGCCCACCACCTGGCCGCGCACCGCCACCGGGTTGAGGCTGCGGCCGATGTCGTGGGCCACCCAGATCTTCACCGGCCGCACGATGCCGGTGGTCTCGTCTGCCTCCACCTCCACCACCGCCGCCGAGTAGGAGTAGGCCGGCGAGGGGCCGACGCCACCGCCCTTGTAGCGGGCGGGCGGCGGCGGGGGCCGGTAGCTGCCCACAACGCCCACGGTGCCGCCCGCGGACTCGGCGCGGACCACCGCCTCGGCGAAGGTCATGCCGGTGCCCGGGTCGCTGACGTCGAAGACCCGCCCGCCGCCGAAGCCCACCCGCTCCGGCGGGATGCCGAGCTTCTGGGCGGCGGCGATGGCCAGCCGGTCGCGGGCCCGCTCGGCGGCGTCGATGGCGGCGTTGCCCATCATCAGCGTGACGCGCGAGCTGTAGCTCCCCAGGTCGATGGGGGTGAGGGAGGTGTCGCCGGTGACCAGCTTGACGTCGGCGGGCTCGACGCCCAGCACCTCGGCGATGAGCAGCGCCAGCACGTTGTCGGAGCCCTGCCCCACCTCGGTGGAGCCGCAGTACGCGGTGACGCCGCCGCCGCGATCGAGCAGGAGCTGCACGCCGCTGTGGGGCATGTCGTTGAAGTAGATGGGGTGGCCGGCGCCGCACATGTACGAGGAGGCGGCGATGCCCAGGCCGCGGCCCCGCCCCAGCTTGCCGCGCCGCTCCTTCCAGCCCGAGGCCTTCACCACCGCCTCTAGGCAGGCCACCAGGCCGATGGTCCCCACCTTCATCCAGTTGGCGGTGACGCTGTCGGGCGGCACCGCGTTCCGGATGCGCCACTCGGCCGGGTCGATCCCCAGCTTCTCGCAGATCTTGTCGATCTGGACCTCGAGGCCGAAGCGGGGCTGGGGCGTGCCGTGGCCGCGCTTGGGGCCACAGGGCGGCTTGTTGGTGAAGGTGCGGCAGCCGCGGAAGCGGTACCGGTCCATCCGGTAGGTGACGGTCTCGAGGGCCCCGGTGTAGTGCATCGAGGCCATTCCGTAGGAGCCGTAGGCGCCGCCGTCGAGCAGCGTCTCCACCGAGTGGCCCAGGATGCGCCCCTCGGCGTCGACGCCGGTCTTCATCCGCATCTGCACCGGGTGGCGGCCGCGGTGGCAGAAGAAGACCTCCTCGCGCGTCAGCGCGATCTTCACCGGCCTGCCGGTGAGCAGCGCCGCCTTGCCGGCCACGATCTCGTGGTTGAAGGGGTCGGTCTTGCCGCCGAAGCCGCCGCCCTGGGGCGGGGCGATGATGCGCACCCGCGCCGGCGGCAGCCCCAGCACCTTGCTGGCCGCCCGGTGCAGGTAGTGGGGCACCTGGGTGCTGGAGGAGATGGTGAGCAGGCCGTTCTGGTCCAGGTAGGCCAGGGTGGCGTGCTGCTCCAGCGGCAGGTGGGTGTTGCCCTGGTAGAAGAAGCTGTCCTCGAAGACGTGGGCCGCGCCGGCAATGGCGCCGGGCACGTCGCCGAAGTCGAAGGCCACGCTGCGGTGGATGTTCCCCTTGCCGTAGGCGTGGATCTGCGGCTCCGGGTTGCGGAGCGCCTCCTCGGGAGAGCCGATGGTGGTGAGCGGCTCGTACTTCACCTCGACGAGGCGGGCCCCTTCCTCGGCGGTGAGCTCGTCCACCGCCACCACCGCGGCCACCGGGTCGCCGACGAAGCGCACCTTGTCGGTGCAGAGGGCGTTCTCGTCCTGCGACACCGGCAGGATGCCGTAGGGGACCGGGAACTCCTTGCCGGTGAGCACCGCCCGCACGCCGGGGAGCGCCAGCGCCCGGGTGGCGTCCACGGCCAGGATGCGGGCGTGGGGCACCGTGGAGCGCTTGAGCTTCATGTGCAGCATGCCGGGCAGGGAGAGGTCGTCGGCGAAGCGGGTCTCGCCGGTGACCTTGCCGCGGGCGTCCACGCGGCGGATGGGCTTGCCGACGGAGTGGAAGCTCCGGTCCTGCGCCTCGTCGCCGGGGCGGGCCGGGACGGTGGTGGTGCCGCCCTCCTTCTCGCTAGCCATGGCCGCCTCCCTCCACCACCGTGGAGAGCGTGGGCGGCAGCGGCTTCTCGCCGCGCAGCACCCGGGCGCCCGACTCGACGGCCTCGTAGATCTGCTGGTAGCCGGTGCAGCGGCAGAGCTGGCCGGCGAGCGCCTCCTGGATCTCCTGGCGGGTGGGGTCGGGCTTGCGCCCCAGCAGCCAGGTGGCGGCCATCAGCATGCCCGAGGTGCAGTAGCCGCACTGGGAGCCGCCGTGGTCGGCGAAGGCCTCCTGCAGAGGGGAGAGCTCGGGGCCGATCTTGAGCCCCTCGACGGTGGTGACCTGGCGCCCCTCGCACTCCACCGCCGGCACCAGGCAGGAGAGCTGCAGCTCGCCGTCCAGGAGCACCGCGCAGGCGCCGCACTCGCCCAGCTCGCAGCCGTGCTTGGTGCCGGTGAGCCCCAGGTCCTCGCGCAGCACCTCGAGCAGCGTCTTGTAGGGATCGGCGAGCAGGTCGCGCGCCTCGCCGTTGACGGTGACGGCGAGCCGGATCTTGTCGCGCGCTCCGGCGGGCAGGGTGACGAGGGAACCGCCCATTGTCGGCCTCGGGGTTGGGGCTTAACTGGTAATTGCGTACCAGAATAGCCTTCGGGGGTGCAAGCCCGCGTGGGGTGTAGCGGGGCGGGCCAGGAGGGGCCGGGAGAAAGCGCCGCCGGAGCGCCCTGGTACCATGGGGCCTCCCATGCCCCGCCGCCGAAAGCCCGCGCTCCTCCCCCGGCTCCGCCGCCTTGCCGGCGGGGTTCGGTCCCTGCCGCCGGCCGCGCTGGTGCTTCTCCTCGTGGCCCTCTGGGCGGTGGCCGACGTCGCCTGGCAGGTGGCCAGGAAGCCCACCGAGCTCGCCGGCGCGGTGCTGCCGGCCCACCCCCGCGCGCCGGCCGCCACCTGGGAGGCCTACCGCCACCACTTCGAGTCCCACGCCACCGGCACCATCCCGGCGGAGCTGCTGGCGGCGCTGGCCCAGGTGGAGAGCTCCGGCGATCCCCTGGCCCGCACCTACTGGCGCTGGCAGTGGAGCTGGAACCCGCTGCAGCTCTACCGGCCCGCCTCCAGCGCGGTGGGGCTCCTGCAGATCACCGACGGCACCTTCGCCGAGGCGCGGCGGCTCTGCATCCACGACCACGCCGTGGCGCGCGACGGCCCCTGGTACGACCCGGACTCCTGCTGGCTCAACGCCCTCTACTTCCGCCTCCTGCCCGGCGACGCCATCGAGATGACCTCGGCGCGCCTCCACCTGGCGGTCGAGGAGGCGCTGGCGGCGCGGCGCGGCGGGCGGGCGCGCCCCGAGGATCGATCGCGGCTGGCCGCGGTGATCCACCTCTGCGGCCGCGAGCGGGGCTCCTCCTTCGCCGGGCGTGGCTTCAGGCTCCGGCCCGGCGAGCGCTGCGGCGACCACGAGCTGGCCCGCTACCTCTCTCGGGTCCAGGAGCTGGAGCGGGCCTTCGCCGGGATGAAGGGGCCGCGGCCGCCCGCGCCCGGCGAGGTGAGCGCGGGCGCGGTGGCCTGGCGCTGAGGGCGCTACCCGCCGGTCTTGCCCCCGACCTCGTGGGCGGCGAGGAGCTCGAGCGCCTTCAGCATGGCCGAGTGGTCCCACCCCTTGCCGCCGTGGGCGGCGCAGGCGTTGAAGAGCTCCTGGGCGGTGGCGGTGTTGGGCAAGGAGAGGCCCACCTGGCGGGCGTTCCCGAGAGCCAGGTTCAGGTCCTTCTGGTGCAGCTCGATGCGGAAGCCCGGGTCGAAGGTGCGCTTGATCATCCGCTCGCCGTGGACCTCCAGCACCTTGGACGAGGCGAAGCCGCCCATGAGCGCCTGGCGCACCTTGGCCGGGTCGGCGCCCATCTTGGAGGCGAAGAGCAGCGCCTCGGCCACCGCCTCGATGTTGAGGGCCACGATGATCTGGTTGGCCACCTTGCAGGTCTGGCCGTCGCCGTTGCCGCCCACCAGGGTGATGTTCTTCCCCATGAGGTCGAAGAGCGGCTTCACCCGGTCGAAGGCGGCCTGGGGCCCGCCCACCATGATGGTCAGGGTGGCGTTCTTGGCGCCCACCTCGCCGCCGGAGACCGGGGCGTCGAGGTACAGGCAGCCCTTCTCCCCGATGCGCTGGGCGAAGCTCTTGGTGTCCATGGGCGAGATGGAGCTCATGTCCACCACCAGCTTGCCGGGCGCGAGCCCCTCGGCCACGCCGCCGGGGCCGAAGAGGGCCGCGGCCACGTGCGGGGTGTCCTGCACCATGGTGATGATCACCTCCGAGCGCTCGGCCACCTCCCGGGAGGAGCCGCAGGCCACCACGCCGGCGGCCACCAGGTCCGGGGGCACGGGCTTGAGGTCGTAGCCGTGGACCTTGTGGCCGCCCTTTGCCAGGTGGCCGGCCATGGGCCGGCCCATGATGCCGAGGCCGATGAATCCGACGTTCATGACGCTCTCCTTGTCCTGCGGTGGGCCCCTCAGCGGACGAGGCAGGGGCGCTTGGGGTCGAACTTCCATCCGGGGATCAGGGCCTGCATGGCCAGGGCGTCGTCGCGGGCCCCGAGCCCGTGCTCCAGGTATAGCCGGTGGGCCTGCTCCAGCGCCTCCGGGTCGACCTCGACGCCCAGGCCGGGGCGGTCAGGAACCTCGATCCGGCCGCCGGCGATGCGGAGCGGCTCGCGGGTGAGCCGCTGCCCGTCCTGCCAGATCCAGTGGGTGTCGAGGGCGGTGATCTCGCCCGGGGCCGCCGCGCCCACCTGCGTGATCATGGCAAGCGAGATGTCGAAGTGGTTGTTGGAATGGGAGCCCCAGGTGCGCCCCCAGACGTCGCAGAGCTGCGCCACCCGCACCGAGCCCTGCATGGTCCAGAAGTGCGGGTCGGCCAGAGGGATGTCCACGGAGCCGAGCTGGAGGGCGTGGCCCAGCTGGCGCCAGTCGGTGGCGATCATGTTGGTGGCCGTGGGGAGGCCGGTGGCGCGGCGGAACTCGGCCATCACCTCGCGCCCCGAGTAGCCCTGCTCGGCGCCGCAGGGATCCTCGGCGTAGGCCAGGACGTCGGCCTTGCCCCGGCACAGGCGGACGGCCTCGGCGAGCGACCAGGCGCCGTTGGGGTCGAGGGTGATGCGGGCCGTGGGGAAGCGGCGGGCCAGGGCGGTCACCGCCTCCATCTCCTCCTCGCCGCGGAGCACGCCGCCCTTGAGCTTGAAGTCCTGGAAGCCGTAGCGGGCCTGCGCCGCCTCGGCCAGGCGCACCACTGCCGCCGGGGTGAGCGCCTCCTCGCGGCGCAGCCGGAGCCAGTCGTCCTGGGCCCCGGGCTCGCCGGCGTAGGGGAGCGTCGAGCGCCGCCGGTCGCCCACGTAGAAGAGGTAGCCGAGCATGGGCACGGCGCTGCGCTGCTGCCCCTCGCCGAGCAGCGCCGCCACCGGGACGCCCAGGTGCTGGCCCAGCAGGTCGAGGAGCGCCGACTCCAGCGCGGTGACCGCGTGGATGGCCACGCGCTGGTCGAAGGTCTGTGCCCCGCGCCCGCCGGCGTCGCGGTCGGCGAAGCGGGCGCGCGTGGCGTTGAGCACCGCCTGCCAGGCGCCGATGGAGCACCCCTCCACCAGGGGCCGGGCCTCCTCCAGCGTCTTGCGGATGGCCTCGCCGCCCGGCACCTCGCCGAGGCCGGTGTGGCCGGCGTCGTCGCGCAGCGTCACCACGTTGCGGGTGAAGAAGGGGGCGTGGGCGCCGGAGAGGTTGAGGAGCATGGAGTCGCACCCCGCCACCGGGACCACCCGCATGTCCTTCACCCTGGGGGTGCCGCCGCCTGCCGCGCCTGCGCTCATGGTGCTTCCTTTCCCGCTTCAGTCGAGGAGCCTGCCGTCGGGCCCGAAGGCCATCTCCGCCGCCGGCCCGGCGATCTCCAGCGCCGGGTGGGCCCGGGCCTCGTCGAGCAGGGCCTCGGAGATGCGCACCTGCCCGAGGTGCAGGGTGTCGGGGATGCGCACCAGCCGCACCCGCGGGAGGTCGCGCACCCCGCAGGTCTTCACCGCCGCCTGGATGGCCTCGCGGTCGGTGTCGAGCGCCGCGGGGATCCGCACCGAGGTGGTGACCCGCGAGGTGAGGGCGTTGGCGTACATGGCCACGTAGTCGAGGCGCGAGACCAGGCGGCGGGTGGTGAAGTCGGCGAGCCCCACTCCGTTGCCGTTGCCGGCGGTGGCCTCGGAGAGGTCGAGCGCCACCAGCTTCCCCACCCGCGCGCCCCCGGAGGCGAAGGGCGTGGAGAAGCGGCCGGTGACGTTGCCGTCCATGCCGCCGCCGGAGAACTCCTTCCCCACCCGGTCCACCACCAGGACGTCGAGGGGGTCGAGGAGCAGGCGCGGCATGCTGGCCCGGGCGATGGCCAGGAGCTCCCGGTCGCGGGCCACGATGGCCGCGGCGGGCACCGCCTCCACCAGCGCCGGCCTGTCGTAGGCGTTCTCCACCAGCGCCAGGCCGAAGAGGATGCGGGTGCGGGCCACGCTCACCGCCGCGGCGGCGGCGATGTGCCCTGGCATGGGGCCGAAGCCGAGCACGTGGTACTCGTCGGCGCCCCGCTGCTTGCCCAGGCCGATGGCGATCATCTTGGCGAGCCCGCTCTCGTTGGGCCCGCGGAAGGCGTTGTGGGGCTTCACCCGGTTGACCACCACGATGCCGTCGGCCTCGTGGGCGAGGCGGTCCACCAGCACCGGCAGGCCGTTGTCGAGCCGGCCCACCTCCACCACCTCCATGGTGGCGCGGATGGGGCAGCCGGCGCTGGCCTCGGTGACGCCGAGCCTGGCGAGCACCGCCACCTGCCCCTCGGCGGTGGCCCCGCCGTGGCTGCCCATGGCCGGGACCAGGAACGGCACGGCGCCCCGGGCCCGCAGCCCGGCCACCAGGGCGGCCACGACGCGCGGCAGCTCGGCGATGCCCCGGCTTCCCACCGCCACGGCGATGGAGGCGCCGGGCCGGACGGTGTCGCCGACGCCGGGTCGCCCGAGCTCGTCGCGCACCGCGCGCTCGAGGTCGGGCACCTCGGTGGCCGGGAAGCGCTGGCGCACCGGCACGAGGCGCGGCAGCGGCACGCCGGCGAGCAGATCCTGGATGACGCCCATGGGCGGTCCCGGGGGGCCCCGCACGCCGGCCGGGGCCGGCGCGCGGGCCGCGCCTCCTTACTTGGTCTCCACGCCGAGGGTCTTGATGAGGCCGGCGTACTGCGCCGAGGCCGCCTCGAGCCAGGGGCGGTACTGGGCCGCGGTCATGAAGTCCACCGGCTGGGAGAGGTCGGCCATGATCCGGTGGAACTCGGGGTCGGCGGCGATCTTCTGGAAGCGGCTCTCCAGCGCGGCCACGACCTCCCTGGGCGTCCCCTTGGGCGCGGCGATGCCCTTCACCGAGCCGGCGGTGACCACGTCGTAGCCCTGCTCCTTGCAGGTGGGCACGTTGGGGAGCGTGCCGTCGCGCTTCTCCAGGGCCACGCCCAGCGCACGGAGCCGGCCGGCCTTGATGTGGGGGATGACTTCGCTGGGGTGGCCGCCGCCGAAGTCGGCGTGGCCGCCGATGAGCCGGGTGACGGCGTCGGCGCCGCCCGAGCCCGGGATGGTGACCACCTTGATGCCGGCGGCCTTTCCGAAGAGCAGGAAGGTGATGTCCACCGCGGCGCCCTTGGTGGAGACGGCGGCGGTGAGGGAGCCCTTCTCCTTGCCGGCCTTGGCCAGGTCGGCGAGCGACTTGTAGGGCGACTCGGCCGGGACGGCGATGACGATGGAGTGGATGGAGATGCGGGCCACGGTCTCGAAGTCCTTGAAGACGTCGTAGGGGATCTGGCGCTGGTGCGGCACCACCAGGTCCTCTCCCGAGCCGTAGCCGAAGAGCAGGGTGTAGCCGTCGGCCTTGGCGCGGGTGACGTCGAGCCGCCCGGGGATGGCCCCGCCGCCGGGCTTGTTCACCACCACCAGCGGCTGGGAGAAGTACCTGGGCGCCACCTGGGCCACCGCCCGCGCCAGGAGGTCGGTGGAGCCGCCGGCCCCGTAAGGCACGATGAGCTGCACCGGCTTGTCCGGGAACTCCGCTGCCGCCACCGCGCCCGCGGCCGCCAGGGCCGCCACCACCGCTCCGAGCCTCCACACGAGCCTTCGCATGTCCTGCCTCCTCCTTGGGGTTGATGCACCTTCGGTGAATCCAGAGCTCCCGGCCCTCAGGCCGGAGCGGCCTGCCGCCGCCGGCGCCGCCCCGACCAGGCGCCGAAGGCCAGGAAGAGCGCGGCGGCGGCCAGCAGCGTGGCGCTGATGGGGCGGGCCAGGAAGATCCCCGGCCGGCCGCCGCTCATGAGCAGCGACTGGCGCAGCGAGCGCTCCATGATGGGCCCGAGCACGAAGGCCAGGAGCAGCGGCCCGAGGTCGAACGCGAGCTTGCGGGCCAGGTAGCCGAGCACGCCCAGCGCCAGCATCACCCAGATGTCGAAGACGCTGTTGCCCACGCTGAAGACGCCCACCAGCGTGAGCACCATGATCATCGGCGCCAGGAAGGCGTAGGGCACCTTGAGCAGCTTGGCCCACATCCCCACCAGCGGGAGGTTGAGCACCAGCAGCATCACGTTGCCGATGTACATGGAGGCCACCACGCCCCAGAAGACGTCCGGGTGCTCCTTGATCAGGAACGGCCCGGGCGTGACGCCGTGGATGAGCAGCGCCGCGAAGATCATGGCGGTGGAGGCGTTGCCCGGGATGCCCAGGGTGAGGAGCGGGATGAAGGAGGCGGAGGCGGCGGAGTTGTTGGCCGCCTCGGGCCCGGCCACGCCCTCGATGGCCCCCTGCCCGAACTCCTCGGGGTGCTTCGAGACCCGCTTCTCGACGGCGTAGGAGACCAGCGAGGAGAGCACCGCGCCCCCGCCGGGCAGGATGCCGACGAAGAAGCCGATCACCGAGCCCCGCACCATGGCCCAGCCGCTGCGGGCCAGATCGGCGAGGGTGGGGAAGACGTTCTTCACGGTGGTGGTGAGGATCGAGGCGGCGCTGCCCTCCTCCAGGCTGACGAGGATCTCGCCGACGCCGAAGAGCCCCATGGCCAGGGTGACGAAGTCGAGGTTGCTCATCAGGTCGGGCACGCCGAAGGCGAAGCGCACGGCGCCCGAGAGCGGATCGAGGCCGATGCAGCCCAGGATCAGCCCCAGCACCGCCATGATGAAGCCGCGCAGGGGCTGGTCGCCGGCCAGGTAGGTGGCCAGCAAGAGGCCCACCACGGTGAGCGAGAAGTACTCCGGCGGCCCGAAGCGCAGCGCGAAGGAGGCCAGCGGCGGGGCCACCGCCGAGAGGCCGATGACGCCGACGGTGCCGGCGACGAAGGAGCCGATGGCGGCGATGCCCAGCGCCGCGCCCGCCCTCCCCTTCCTGGCCATCTGGTGGCCGTCCATGCAGGTGACCACCGAGGCGGCCTCGCCCGGGATGTTGAGCAGGATGGAGGTGGTCGAGCCGCCGTACATGGCGCCGTAGAAGATGCCCGACATCAGGATGATGGCCGTGACCGGCGAGCCCATCTTCATGCTCACCGGGAGCAGCAGCGCGATGGTGGCCGCCGGCCCCAGGCCGGGGAGCACGCCCACCGCCGTGCCCAGCAGCGCGCCGATGAAGGCCCAGAGCAGGTTGACGGAGGTGAAGGCGATCCCGAAGCCCTGCGCCAGCCCAGCGAGGTCGAACATGGGGGCGGTCTCCCGGCGCTAGAACAGCAAGCCGCGGGGGAAGGGGGTCTGGAGGAAGCGCTCGAAGATCACGTGCACCGCGGCGGCGGTGAGGACGCCGGTGAGGGCCGAGATCGGGAGCGACTTCCGGGACACCAGCCAGAGCCAGCAGGTCACCAGCACGGCCACGCTGGTGATGGCGCCCACGTCGTCGAACACCACGATGAACCCGGCGGTGAGGGCGACGGCCAGGAGCGGGTGCAGCCAGGCGCGCCTCTCCCAGAACGGGCGGCGCTCGGCGTCGCGGCGCCGGTGCTTGACGAGGAGCGCCAGGGAGAGCGCGGCCAGCGCCAGCCCCAGCCCGAAGGGCATGAAGCCCGACCCGGGCTGCCCGTCCTCGTGGATGCGCAGCACCTGCACCGACTGCTGCAGCACCAGGCCCGAGACCAGGAGCAGCAGGACCGCGGTGGTCCGGTACCAGGCGTTCACGTCGGCCTCCTCGATGCGCTGCGGGGGGACCAGGGAACCGCGCTCGATTGCCGTGGGCTGCGCGGAATGACAACGCTATCATTCCGTGGCACACTGTGACGGTTTCCCGCCGGGCTTGTCAAGGGCACACTGCAGCCATGAGACGGAAGCCCCCAGTCACCGCGCCGCACCCCCGGCCGGAGCGCCGCGCCCCGAGGGGCCGCGGCCGGCGGCGCGCCAGCCGCTCCACCAACGCGGTGACGCTGGCCGACGTGGCCAAGATCGCGGGCGTTTCCCCCATCACCGTCTCCCGGGTGGTGAACCGGCCCGAGCTGGTGCACGCCGACACCGTGGCCCAGGTGCAGCGCGTCATCGCCCGCACCGGCTACGTGCCCAACATGCTGGCCGGCGGGCTGGCCTCGCGGCGCAGCCGGCTGGTGGCGGCGCTCGTGCCCACGGTAGTGAACTCCATCTTCGTCGACACCATCCAGTCGCTGACCGACACGCTCTGGGAGGCGCGCTACCAGGTGGTGCTGGGGATGACCGGCTACGCCAGCCACGGCTCGCGCGAGGAGGCGCTGGTGAGCGCCATCCTCAGCCGGCGCCCGGACGCCGTCTTCGTGGTGGGCGTGAACCACTCTCGCGACAGCCGCCGGCGCCTGCTCACCGCCCACGTCCCGGTGGTCGAGGTCTGGGACCTGACCACCAGCCCCATCGACATGGTCATCGGCTTCTCGCACGAGCAGGTGGGCGCGGCGGTGGGCGACTACCTGGTGGGCAAGGGCTACCGGCGCATCGCCAGCGTCTGGGCCGACGACGAGCGCGCCTTGCGCCGGCGCAAGGGGCTGCTCGAGTCGCTGGCCCGCCACGGGCTCGGCGAGGCCGGGGCCAGCCTGGTTCCGGCCCCCTCCACCCTGCGCGGCGGCCGCCAGGCCTTCGCTGCGCTGCTCGATCGGGGCACCGACGCCGACGCCGTGGTCTGCTCCTCCGACGCCTTCGCCCACGGCGTGCTTGCCGAGGCCCAGGTGCGGGGCATCGCCATCCCTTCCCGGCTGGCGGTGCTGGGCTTCGGCGACCTGGAATTCGCGGCGGAGACGGTGCCGGCGCTCTCCTCGGTGCGCATCGACAGGCACGGCATCGGGCGGCTGGCGGCCGAGGCGCTGCTGGCCCGCATCGAGGGCAAGCCGGCCGGCCCCAAGGTGGTGGACGTGGGCTTCCAGATCATCGAGCGCGAGACCACCTGACCGGCGCCGGCCCGGCGCGGCCTCCTAGGCGCCGGGCTGGAACTTCCGGGCCAGCGCCTCGCTCTGGCGCGCCAGGATCCCCAGGTCGCTGCCCACCGCCACGAAGGTGGCGCCCAGGTCCATCCAGTGGCGCGCGTCGGCCTCCACCGGCGCCAGGATCCCGGCCGCCTTGCCGGTGGCGGCGATGCGCCGGATGGCGCCGTCGATGGCGGCGCGCACCTCGGGGTGGGCGCCGTCGGCCAGGTGGCCCAGGTCGGCGGCCAGGTCGCTCGGCCCGATGAAGAGGCCGTCCACGCCCTCCACCGCGGCGATGGCCTCCAGGTTCTCGAGCGAGCGCCGGGTCTCGAGCTGCACGTGCAGACAGATCTCGGCGTTGGCGCGGTGGTGGTAGTCCTTCACGCGGCCCCAGGCGTTGGCGCGCATGGCCACCGAGACGCCGCGCACGCCCTGGGGCGGGTAGCGGGTGGCGGCCACCGCCCGGCGCGCCTCGTCGGCGTCCTGCACCATGGGCACCAGGAAGCTCTGGGCCCCGAGGTCGAGGTAGCGCTTCAGCAGCACGGCGTCGTTCCAGGGCGGGCGCACCACCGGGGTGGCCGTGCCCCCGGCCATCGCCTGGAGCTGGGCATGGGTGGCGGCCAGGTCGGCGGGGGCGTGCTCGGCGTCGAGGAGGATCCAGTCGAAGCCGGCGCCGGCCACCACCGCCACGGTGTGGGGCGTGGCCAGGCTGCTCCACAGGCCGACCTGCCGCCGCCCCTCCCGCAGGGCGGCCTTGAGGGCGTTCCGGGGCATCTCCATGGGGGCCTCCTCGGGGACGGGCGCCTCGGCGCCCGGTATGATAGCGTTACCATCTACGGGCCCGCCCGTCCACGGGCCCGGCGGGAGCCCGCCATGTCCCAGCCCCTCCACCGCCCCTTCCTCCGGCTCCACCCCGCCGACAACGTGCTGGTGGCCCGCACCGACGTCCCGGCCGGCACCGCGGTCCCGGAGGAGCGCCTCGTCACCTCGAGCGACGTGGCCGCCGGCCACAAGGTGGCGGCCGCCGCCATCCGGCGCGGCGAGCCCATCCGCAAGTACGCCGAGGTGATCGGCTTCGCAGGCGCCGACCTCGCGCCTGGCACCTGGGTGCACAGCCACAACGTTGCCTTCGAGGAGTTCGAGCGCGACCCGGCCATCGGGCGCGACTTCGCCCCGGTGGCGCTGCTCCCCGAGGCGGAGCGAGCCACCTTCCAGGGCATCGTCCGGCCCGACGGGCGCGTGGGCACCCGCAACTACGTGGGCATCGTCTCCACGGTGAACTGCTCGGCCACGGTGGTGCGGCGCATCGCCGACTGGTTCACGCCCGAGCGGCTCGCCGCCTACCCCGGCGTGGACGGCGTGGCCGCCTTCTCCCACCCGCTGGGCTGCGCCATGGAGATGACCGGCGAGCCCATGGCGCTGCTGCGGCGCACCCTGGGGGGCGTGGCCCGGCACCCCAACCTGGCGGCGGTGCTGGTGGTGTCGCTGGGGTGCGAGCGCAACGACCTGGCCGGCTTCTGTGCCGCCGGGCGGCTCGTCACCGGGCCCACGGTGCGCACCTTCACCATGCAGGAGTCGGGCGGCACGCGCCGGACCATCGAGGCCGGCATCGCCGCGGTGCAGGAGATGCTGCCCGCGGCCAGCCGGGTGGCGCGGCGGACGGTGCCGGCCAGCCACCTCACGGTGGGGCTCCAGTGCGGCGGCTCCGACGCCTTCTCCTCGGTCACCGCCAACCCGGCGCTGGGCGCGGCGGTGGATCTGCTGGTCCGGCACGGCGGGACCGCCATCCTCTCCGAGACGCCGGAGATCTACGGCGTCGAGCACACCCTCACCCGCCGCGCCGCCAGCCGGGCGGTGGGCGAGGCGCTGCTGGAGCGGGTGCGGTGGTGGAAGCACGAGTACGCCGCCGGCCGCGACGTGCAGATCAACGGCCGCGTCAGCCCGGGCAACGACAAGGGCGGCCTGGCCAACATCTTCGAGAAGTCGCTGGGCTCGGCGATGAAGGGCGGAACCGGCCCGCTCATGGCGGTGTACCGGTACGCCGAGCCGGTGACGTCCCGAGGCCTGGTCTTCATGGACACGCCCGGCTACGACCCGGTCTCCTCCACCGGCCAGATCGCCGGCGGCGCCAACCTCATCGCCTTCACCACCGGCCGCGGCTCGGCCTTCGGCTCCAAGCCGGCGCCCACGCTGAAGCTGGCCACCAACACCCCCATGTACCGGCGGCTGGAGGAGGACATGGACCTCGACTGCGGCGAGATCCTGGAGGGCACCTGCTCCATCCCGGAGATGGGCCAGCGGATCTTCGCCCGCCTGCTGGCCACCGCCTCTGGGGAGCGGACCAAGAGCGAGGCGCTGGGCATGGGCGACCACGAGTTCCTGCCCTGGCAGATCGGGGTGGTGGGGTGAGCACCGACGTCCCGCTGGAGCGGGTGCGGGCACAGATCGGAGCGGTGCTCGGCGCCTGGGGCCTGGCGCCGGATCTCCTGGAGACCACCGTGGAGGCCATGGTCTACGCCGACCTGGCCGGCATCGACTCCCACGGCCTCTCGATGCTGATGATGTACGAGGGCGGCTGGCGCGCCGGCAAGCTCGACCTCCGGGCCCGGCCGCGGGTGGTGCGGGAGGGGCCGGCCACCGCGCTCGTCGACGCCGGCGCCGGGCTGGGCCACCCGGCCGGCGTGGCCGGCATGCGGCTCGCCATGGAGAAGGCGCTGGCAGTGGGCGTGGGGGCGGTGGCGGTGCGCAACTCGCACCACTTCGGCGCACTCGGCTACTACGCGGCCCTGGCGCCGCCGCGCGGCCTCCTGGGCCTGGTGACCAGCTCCACCCGCGACGTCACCGTGGTCCCCACCCGCGGCACGGCCCCGGTGCTGGGCACGAATCCGCTGGCCTTCGCGGCGCCGGCCGGGCGCAACCGGCCCTTCCTGCTCGACATGTCCACCAGCACCGCCGCCGCCAACAAGGTGAAGGTGCACGAGCTCAACGGCTGGCCGGTGCCGGGCGGCTGGGTGGTGGACGAGCGGGGCCGGCCGGTGACCGACCCGGGGCAGGCCATGGACCTGGTGTGGCGGCGCCGCAGCGCCGGCGGGGGCGGCCTCACGCCGCTGGGCGGCACCGCCGAGATGGCGAGCCACAAGGGGTACGGGCTCGGGGTGATGGTGCAGCTCCTCTCCTCCACCCTCTCCGGCGCCTCCTTCTCGCCGGTCCGCAACCGCACCCGCCCCGCGGGCAGCCCCGACGACATCGGCCACTTCTTCCTGGCCCTGGATCCGCGGGCCTTCCGCGAGGAGGGGGCCTTCGAGGCCGACGCCGACCTGGTGCTCGACGCGCTGCGGGCCACGCCGCCGGCCGAGCCGTCGCTCCCGGTGCTGGTGGCGGGCGATCCGGAGGAGGCGGCGCGCGCCGCGCGGACCGCGGGCACCCTCGCCGTCCCGGCGCCGCTGGCCGAGCAGATCCGGGCCATCTGCGGCCGCTGCGGGGCGCCGTACCTGCTCTAGGCGTGGGCTCGAGGCGCGGGGCTCGTCCCACCGGTGCGGCCGGCGCGTCAGCGGATGTCGGAGTTCACCGGCTCCACGGTGGCGGCGTTGGTGGAGATGCCGGGCCGCCACTGCCAGGCCGCCTCGTCCTGGACGTTCTGGAACATCAGCGCGTCGCGGATGGCGAGGGTGCCGCGGCGGCTCTGGTCGTTGCTGGTGAAGAAGATGGCGGCCCCGAAGGCGCCGGCGTGGTTGTTCCGCACCTGGGTGCCGCAGACGGTCACGTCCATGGCCACGCCGTCGCTGTAGATGGCGCCGCCGTTGCCGCCCGAGCCCACCTGGTGCTGGCCGTTCTCGTTGACGTAGGGGCAGCGGGCGGCGTCGTCGGAGTTGGCGCCGCTCCCGGTGGCGTCGTTGCCGTCGAACAGGCTGTCGTAGACGGAGAGGGTGGCGAAGAGGCCGCCCAGCGCGCCCGCGTTGCTGGCCCGGTTGGCGAGGAAGCTGCAGCTCGAGAAGGTGGCCGGCCTGGCGCCCAGGAGGTAGACGGCGCCGCCGCCGGTGTCGGGGCCGACGAGCGCGGCCTGGTTGCCGGCGAAGGTCACGTCCACGGCGCGGAGGATTCCGTTGCGCATGAAGAGCGCGCCGCCCTGGCCGTCCACCCACCCCTGCGAGCAGGGCGCGGGCAGCGGGGCCAGGAGCCGCGTGCCGGTGGCCTTGCCGTTCTGGAGCACCAGGTGCTGGAGCGTGAGGACGCGGTCGCTGGTGAGCCAGTTGCCGTCCTCCCAGCGGAGGATCTGCACCGCGAAGCCGCCGTCGAGGGTGACCCGGTTGCCGCCGTCGATGACGGTGTCGCGATCGGTGCGGAGCCGGATCGTGGCCGTCACCGGGATGGTCACCGGGTCGGCGCCGCAGTCGAAGGTGATGACGCCGCCCGCGGCCACCGCCGCCGCCAGGGCGTCGTGGGTGCAGCTCGCGGCGGTGCCGGTGCCCACCACCGCGGTGGGGTGGGAGGCGTCGGCCGGCATGGCCTCCGGCGGCAGGGTGGAGAGGCAGTGGCCGTCGGGGTTGCCGGCGCGCGGCAGCGGGCCGGCGAGGGCGCAGAAGCCGGCCGTGCCGTCGGAGCGGCTGCAGCTCCGGCCCGCGCCGCAGCTCCCGCAGTCGTGGCGCACGCCGCAGCCGTCCACGAAGGCCCCGCACTGGAAGCCTTGCGTGTCGCAGCGCTGCGTGGTGCGGCAGGTCCTCTCGAGGTTGCAGCCGGCCGCCAGGAGCGGCAGCAGGAGCGCGGCCAGGTGGGCGAGGCGCATGGCGACCCGAAGGTACCAGCGGTGCGGATCGGCGGCCACGTGGGCCGATGTGGCAGGGCCACCGACCCTCCGGCGGTGCGGCTACCGAGCCCCGCCCGGCGGCGCCGGCATCGAGCGATCGAGCGCGGCGCGGACGCGCTGGAGGAGCAGCGACGGGGTGAAGGGCTTGGGCAGGAGGTCGATGTCGGCCTGGAGCAGGCCCCCGGAGGCGAGCCGATCGGCGCTGTAACCGGAGGTGAACAGCACCGGCGTCGCCGGGAAGTGGTTGCGCAGGTGCTCGGCGAGCTTGCGGCCGTCGAGGTTGGGCATCACCACGTCGGTGACCACCAGGTCGGGTGGTGCGGCGGCCTGGCCGAGCAGGCGGATGGCCTCCGCGCCGTCGGCCGCGGTGGTCACGCGATAGCCGGCCCCCCGCAGGGCGCGGGCCGCCAGGTGGCGGACCGCCGGGTCGTCCTCCACCAGCAGGACGGTCTCGGCGCCGGCGTGGGCGCTGCGTTCCCGCCGCCGCTCCTCGGGCGGCGCGCCGGGCGCGCAGCGGGGGAAGACGAGCTCGAAGGTGGCGCCTGCGCCGGGCGCGGTCTCCACCCGCACCCGGCCCCCGTGCTGCTGGACGATGCCGTGCACCGTGGCCAGCCCCAGGCCGGTGCCCTTCCCGGCCGCCTTGGTGGTGAAGAAGGGCTCGAAGAGGTGCCGCTGCACCTCGGGGCTCATGCCGCTGCCGGTGTCGCGCACCGCCAGCCGCACCGCGTCGGCCGCGGCCTCCGGCCCGGGCACGTTGGCGGCCTCGATGACGATGTGGCCGCCGCCGGGCATGGCATCGCGGGCGTTCACCACCAGGTTGAAGAGCACCTGGTCGAGCTGCGCCGGGTCCAGGAGGACGGGCCACAGCCCCTGCTCCACCCTCACCTCGATGGCCACGTCCTCGCCCACCAGCCGGCGGAGGATCTTCTCGGTGGCGCGCACCTGGGCGCCCACGTCGAGCGCCACCGGGGCCGCCACCTGCTTGCGGGCGAAGGCCAGCAGCTGCCCGGTGAGGTCGCGGGCCCGCTCACCGGCGGTGACGATCTCCTCCACGTACTCCGACCCGCCCCCGGCGGCCACCCCGGGCAGCTCGCCGAGCAGCTCGGCGCAGGAGAGGATCACCGTGAGGAGGTTGTTGAAGTCGTGGGCCACGCCGCCGGCCAGGCGCCCCACGGTCTCCAGCTTCTGCGCCTGCAGGAACTGCTCCTCGAGCTTGAGCTGCTCGGTGACGTCGCGGGTGTTGACCACCACACCGCCCACGTCGGGGTCGTCGCAGGCGTTGCGCACGACGGCGTCCACCACGCGGTAGCTGCCGTCCTTGTGCAGCTGCCGGAAGCGCACCCGCGTGCCCGCGCCCGGCGTCGCCAGCAGCGCCCGGAAGGAGGCGGCCACCCGCGCCCGGTCGTCCGGATGGGTGGACTCGCCCATCTTCACGGCCAGGGCCTCCTCCTCGGTGAAGCCCAGCACCCGGGCGATCCCGCTGGAGATGAAGATGCGGCGGCCGTCGCGGGCCAGCACGCTGGTGATGTCGGCGGCGTCCTCGAGCACCTTGCGGAAGAAGGCCTCGCCGCGCGGAGGCGCAGCCGGCGCGGCGGCCGGCGGATCCGGCCCCGGCTCTCCCCTGGATCGGCGGTCGTCGGCGCCCAGGACGCACCTCCGGCCCGAGTCTAGCACCCGGCGCCGGGGCGGCCAGAGACGGCCCGCGTGGAAGGCGCGCTCAGCCCGTCTCGAGCACCAGGTCGAAGCCTGCGGGTGAGACCACGCTCCCGAAGTAGTGCTCCTCGGCCTCGTGCCACTGCAGATCCCAGGGGCCGAGCCCTCCCTCGCGGCGGTGCAGCCGGGCGAGCCGGACCGCGTCGGGCGCCCGCAGGAGGATGCGCAGGTCCAGGAGGTCGGCGAGCTCCGGGCGCCCGCTGTAGGCCCCCTCGAGCAGGATCACCGGCACCGGCTCGCAGGCCGACGCCTCCGCCTCCCGGCGGCCGTCGAAGGCCTCCCAGTCGAAGGCGTGCCAGGTGGCTCGCCGTCCTGCCCGCAGCGTCGCCAGGACCGACCGCTGCGCCTGCCAGTCGACGCAGGCCGCGGCGCGCTCGGCGGGCGAGTCGCTCCGCAGGAGGACGCCGCCGGCGAAGAAGTCGTCGCCGTCGATCACCGCGGCCGGGAGCAGCGCCGCGAGGCGGTGCGCCAGGGTGGACTTGCCCGCCCCGCTGTGCCCGTCGATGGCGGCGACCAGGGGCCGCGGGTCGCCGAGGGCACGGCGGCGCGCGGCGATGGCGGCCGCCACCGGGGCGGGGTCGAGGCCGTTCACGCAGGGTTGCTTAGCCGGCCCGGACCGCGCCGGCTGCGCCCCGGGCGTGGCCCCCTGACGAGTGGGCCCGGCGGAGCCATCCTCAGCCCAGCCCCTGCCGCGCCAGCCAGCCCAGCACCCGCTCCCACCCCTGGGCATGGCCCTGGCAAGGCTCGGCCGAGGCGAACCCGGTGTGGTGCAGCCGCAGCCGCAGCCGCGCGCCGGCGCCCTCTGGCGTGAGCTCGATGCGGACGAGGGTGGTGGCGAGTCCCTCCCGCCCCCGGACGGGGCCACCCGCCTCCGGCGCCGGGGCGGCGGCTACTTCCGCCGCCGGTCCACCACCCTGCCGCCCTGGGCCACGGCGTCGTCGAGCGTCTTGCGCGTCACCAGCTTCACCTCGAAGCCCACGCCCAGCTCCGAGGCCAGGCGGCGCACGATCCTCTCGCGGAACTCCGACTGCTTCTTCATCTCGTCGAAGAAGACGTCCTCCGAGACCTCCACCAGCACCGTGGCCTCGTCGAGCGTTTGCGGCCGATCGACGACCAGCTGGAAGCGCGGCTCCGGGCCCTGGATCCCCTCCAGCACCTCCTCCACCTGCGAGGGGTAGACGTTGACGCCCTTCACCGTGAGCATGTCGTCGGAGCGGGCCCGCACCGGCCGCATGCGCACCGAGGTGCGGCCGCAGGGGCAGGGCTCGGGGATGAGGCTGGTGAGCTCGCCGGTGCGGTAGCGCACCAGCGGGAAGGCCTCCTTGGTGAGGGTGGTGAGCACCAGCTCGCCGCGGTCGCCGGGCCGGACGCGCTCCATGGTCAGCGGGTCCACCACCTCCACGAGGAAGTGGTCCTCGAAGACGTGCAGGCCGTTGCGCTCCAGGCACTCGCCGGCGATGCCGGGCCCCATCACCTCGGAGAGGGCGTAGTTGTCGGTGGCGGTGACGTGCAGCTCCTGCTCGATGCGCTGCCGCTGCTCCTCGGTCCAGTTCTCGCCGCCCAGCAGCGCCCGCCGCAGCGAGAGCTGGTTGGCCACCACCCCGGCCTCGGCCATGGCGTCGATGAGGTGGAGGGCGTAGCTGGGGGTGGCCACCAGCACCGTGGTGCGGTAGTCGCGCATGATCTTGAGCTGGCGCTTGCTGTTGCCGCTGGAGGCCGGGATCACCGAGGCCCCGAGCCGCTCGGCCCCCTGGTGGACGCCGAAGGCGCCGGTGAAGAGGCCGTAGTCGAAGGTGATCTGGACGACGTCGTCCTTGGTCACGCCGCCGGCCACCAGCACCCGGGCCATGAGGTTGGCCCAGGTCTTCAGGTCGTTGCGGGTGTAACCCATCACCAGCGCGTGGCCGGCGCTGCCGCCGGAGGCGTGGAGCCGCACCACCTCGCGCAGCGG
The DNA here is from genome assembly GCA_016214955.1 of Deltaproteobacteria bacterium. Taxonomy (GTDB): domain Bacteria; phylum Myxococcota; class Myxococcia; order Myxococcales; family Anaeromyxobacteraceae; genus JACRMN01. Next base: position 231,655 of record JACRMN010000012.1, on the reverse strand, counting down.
CACCGCGAAGAGGCCGTAGGGGTAGCTGGCGGCCAGGTCGCGCTTGGCGGTGAAGGGCAGCCGGCGCAGGTCGTCGGTGGAGCGGACCGCGTCGGTGTCGAAGTTCACGTCGTCGAAGTACTTCCGGTAGAAGGGCACGTTCCGGTAGACGCGCGAGAGCGTGGCCTCGAGCCGCTCCAGCTGCAGCTGGGCCAGCTCCTCCCTGTCCAGGCACTCGGCGTCCGGCTGCCAGTAGGCCGGGAGCTCCTTGGTCGTCATGGCCGCCCCTCCTGCTCCTCGTTGACGTCCCGCCCCAGGTAGGCCCGCTGCACGTCCTGGTTGGCGAGCAGCTCTTCCGCCGTGCCCTGGAGCACGATGCGCCCGGTCTCGAGCACGTAGCCGCGGTCCGCGATCTTGAGGGCGCTGCGGGCATTCTGCTCCACCAGCAGCACCGTGCACCCCTCGGAGGCCACCCGCGACACGGTGGCGAAGATGTCCCTCATCACCAGCGGCGCCAGGCCCATCGAGGGCTCGTCCAGCATCAGCAGCGAGGGGCGGGCCATCAGCGCCCGGCCCATGGCCAGCATCTGCTGCTCGCCGCCGGAGAGCGTCCCGGCGAACTGATCGCGGCGCTTCTCCAGCACCGGGAAGAGGCCGTAGACCCGCTGCAGGTCGGCGGCCACCTCGTCCTTCTTGCCGCGGCGGTACTGGACGTGGGCCCCCATGAGGAGGTTGTCCCGCACCGACATGGAGGCGAACACCTGCCGCCCCTCGGGCACCAGCGAGCAGCCCATGGCCACCGTCTGCTCGGTCGAGGTGCGCACCACGTCCTGGCCCTCGAGGGCGATCTCGCCGGCGCGCGGTCGCACCAGGCCGGTGATGGTCTTGAGGAGCGTGGTCTTGCCGGCTCCGTTGGCGCCTACGATGGCCACCACCTCGCCCTTGTTGACGTGCAGCGACACGCGGCGCAGCACCGTGACCGGGCCGTAGGCCACGTCGAGGTTGCGGATCCTCAGCATTCCTCCTCCCCGAGGTACACCTTCACCACCTGGGGATCCCGCTGCACCGAGCGCGGGTCGGAGTCGGCGATCTTCTGCCCGTAGGAGAGCACCGCCACCTCGTCGGAGATGCCCATCACCAGCGACATGTCGTGCTCCACCAGGAGCACGGTGATGCCGCGGTCGCGGATCCGGAGGATGAGCTTGGCCAGCTCGGCGGTCTCCCGCATGTTGAGGCCGGCGGCCGGCTCGTCGAGGAGCACCATGCGCGGGTCGCTGCAGAGCGCCCGGGCCAGCTCCACCGCCCGCTGCTGCCCGTAGGCCAGGCTGGTGGCCTCGGCGTCGGCCAGCTGCTCGACGCCCAGGAAGGCCATCAGCTCCCGCGACTTCTCCCGGACCTCGGCCTCCTCGCGCCTGGTCCAGGGGAGCCGCAGCATCCCGGAGACGAAGCCGGAGCGGCTGCGCAGGTGGCGGCCCACCATCACGTTCTCCAGCGCCGTCATGCCCGAGAAGAGCTTGATGTTCTGGAAGGTGCGGGAGATGCCCTTCTGCGCCACCTGGTAGGGCCGGCGGCCCTGGATGGGATCACCGGCGAAGCGGATCTCCCCCCGGTCGGGGGCGAAGAAGCCGGAGACCAGGTTGAAGAGGGTGGTCTTGCCGGCGCCGTTGGGGCCGATGACCGCCTTCACCATCCCCTGCTCCACCCGGAAGCCCACGCCGTCGACGGCCTGGACGCCGCCGAAGCGCTTGGAGACGCCGCTGACCTCGAGGAGCGCCATCAGCGGCCCTCCTCGCTGGCGCCCTTCTCCACCGAGGCCGGCGCCGGGCGCAGCCTCCGCCAGCCGGCCACCAGGATGCGGCGCAGGTCGGGCGACATGATGCCGTCGGGCGAGAAGAGCATGATGCCGATGAGGATGGCGCCGAAGACGGCGTCGTCGAGGGTGCCGAAGTAGCCGCGCAGCGAGAGGAAGTTGAGCAGCAGGCTCACGCCCAGCGTGCCCCACAGGCTCCCCATGCCGCCCACGGCCACCATGGCCACGTACTTCACCGACTTCATGATCGAGGCCTCGGAGGGTCCGATGCCGCCGTTGAAGTGGGTGAGGAAGACGCCGGCCAGCGCCGCCAGGCCGGCCGAGACCACGAAGGTGTGGAGCTTGTAGCGGGCGGTGTCGACGCCCATGGCGTCGGCGGCGTCCTCGGCCCCGTGGATGGCGCGCAGGGCCCGGCCCACCCGCGAGTCCACCAGGTTGAGCAGCAGGATCATGCAGACCGCCAGCAGCCCGATGGCCACCCAGTAGTTGGCCACCCGCTGGCTGGTGGCGCCGCCCACCCCCACGCCCAGCAGGAGCGGCAGCGGGGGCACGCCGGAGATGCCGTCGGCGGCGCCCAGGGCCTGCGTGCCCACGGCGATGGCGGCGATGATGGTGCCCACGCCCAGGGTGGCCATGGCCAGGTAGTGGCCGCTGAGCTTCAGCACCGGGATGCCCACCAGCCAGGCGGCCGCCATCGCCAGCAGCACCGCCACCACCGCCGCCGGCCAGGGGTGCACGGTGAGCACGGTGCCGCCGAAGGGATCGGGCCGGGCGACCACCGCTCCCATGGCCTGCAGCGCCTGGAGCACGCCGGCGGCCTTGTGGGCCGAGAGGTCCCAGGTGGTCAGGAGCGCCGAGCCGTAGCCGCCGACGGCGAAGAAACCGGCGTGGCCCAGCGAGATCTGGCCGGCGTAGCCCATGAGCAGCGACAGGCCCACCGCCACCAGCGCGTAGTAGGCCGACATGGTGAGCTGCGTCTGCCAGAAGGGCTTGCCGACGGCGATGGCACCGAGCTGCAGCGCGCCCGCCAGGACGAGGAAGACGGCCACCTGGCGCAAGCGGACGGAGCGCATCTCTCTAGGGGCGCGTGGCGGCCCTGGCGCCGAAGAGGCCGCTGGGCCGGGCGAAGAGGATGGCGAGGAGGACGGCGATGGAGACCGCGTCCTTGAAGGCGGTGGGCAGCAGCGAGACCGAGAAGCTCTCGATGATCCCGAGGAGCAGGCCGGCCGCCACCGCCGCCAGGCTGTTGCCCAGCCCGCCGAGGATGGCGACGGTGAAGCCCTTGATGGCCAGGCCGGTGCCGATGCCGTACTGGGTCTGGGTGATGGGGCTGACCACGCAGCCGGCCAGCGCCCCCATGCCGGCGCTGAGCACGAAGGAGAGGGTGATGAGGTTCCGGGTGGGCAGGCCGCAGAGCGAGGCCGCCACCCGGTTGGCGGCGCAGGCCCGCATCTGCCGGCCCAGCATGGTGAAGCGGAAGAAGGCGGTCACCAGCACCACCAGCCCGGCGCAGGCGCCCAGCGTCCAGAGCACCTGCGGGGAGATCCGGGCCCCGCCCACGGCGATGGAGGTGATCTCGTTGCCGGTGAAGTAGGGCAGCGCCCGCACGTCCTGGCCCCAGAGGAGCAGGGCCGCCTCGCGGATGAGGATGGAGATGCCGATGGTGATGATGATCATCCGCAGCACCGAGGGGCGCGAGAGCCAGCGGATGAAGGTGACCTCGATGAGCGCCCCCACCACCATGGTGACCAGCACCGCCACCACGATGGCCAGCGGCAGCGGCAGGAAGGCGTGCAGGCTCACCGCCGTCATGCCGCCCAGCATCACGAACTCGCCCTGGGCGAAGTTGATGATGCCGGTGGCGTTGTAGATGATGTTGAAGCCCATCCCGACCACGGCGTAGATGGTGCCGTAGGTCAGGCCGGCGATGAGGTACTGGAAGAAGAGCTCGCCGGCCACGGTCAGGGCTCCGGTCCGGCGAGCGTCCTCGGCAGGCTCACGTCCGCGGGCGGCGCGCTACTGCGCCAGCGTGACGAAGCGCCCGTCCTTCACGGTCAAGAGCTCGAAGGCCTCCACGTCGAGGCCGTTGTGGTCGGTGGCCGACATCTTGAACACGCCGGCGGTGCCCACCAGGCCGGTGAGGCCCTCGAGCGCAGCGCGCACCTTTTCCTTGTCGGTGCTGCCGGCCTTCTTCACCGCCTCGGCGAGCAGCAGCATGGCGTCGTAGCCGTGGCCGCCGAAGGTGGAGACGTCCTCCTTGAACCGGGCCTCGTACCCCTTCTTGTAGGCGACGAGCACCTGCTTCTGCGGGTGCTTGTCGGAGAGCACGTCGGCCACCAGCAGGCGGCCGGCCGGGAAGATGACGCCCTCGGCGGCGGCGCCGGCGGCCTTCACGTAGTTGATGTTGCCGAAGCCATGGGACTGGTAGATGGGGATGGTGAGGCCGATCTGGCGGGCGTTCTTGATCACCAGCGCCTGGGCCGGCTCGATGGACCAGTTCACGATGGCCTGGACGCCGGCCCCCTTCATCTTGGTGACCTCGGCGGTCAGGTCGGTGGCGGCCTTGTCGTAGACCTCGCTGGCGGCGATCTGCACGCCGAAGTTCGGGGCCAGCTTCTCGAGCTGCTCCTTGCCCGCCTTGCCGAAGCCGGTGTTGGAGGAGAGCACGCCGACCTTGGTGAGCCCCTTCGACTTCATGTGCTGGAAGATCTTCACCACCGCGTCGCTGTCCTTCTGCGGCGTCTTGAAGACCCACTTGGCCACCGGGTTGACGATGACCTCGGCGGCGGCGCAGGAGATGAGCAGGGTCTTCTGCTCCTCGCAGAGCCCCTTGATCTGCATGGTCTCGCCCGAGGTCGAGGGGCCGAGGATGGCCAGCACCTTGTCCTCCTCGATGAGCTGCTTGGCGAAGGAGAGGGCCTTCTCGGGCGAGCCGCCCGAGTCCTTGACGATGACCTCGACCTTGCGCCCGAGGAGGCCGCCCTTGGCGTTGAGGTCCTCGGCGAACATCTGGATGGTCTTGGACTCGGGGGCGCCGAGGAACGACGCCGGGCCGGTCACCGAGAGGATGGCGCCCACCTTGATGGGATCGGCGGCGCGGGCCGGGGTCGAGACGAGCGCGAGGAGGCACGTCACCAGCGGGAGGATCGGATTTCGCATGTCCACTCCTGGATTTCTGTGGGGAAGCCGACTGCGCGGGGTTGCGGTCACGATAACAAAGGGAACGCCGGGCCCTGTAGACCCGGCCCCCCGGGGGCGCTACATCCGGCCCAGGAGCTCCTCCTCGGCCAGCACGCGGATGCCGGCCTCCAGGAGGGCCTTCTCGGCCTTGCCCACGTCCTGGAAGCGCAGCACCACGGCGGCCTTGCCGGCCTTGGTTCCGGCGGCGAAGGCGTACATGTACTCGATGCCCAGGCCGGCCTGATCGATGGCCGAGAGGGCCGCCAGCAGCCCGCCGGGCCGGTCCTCCACCTCCACCGGCACCACCTCGGTGACGTTGACCACCATGCCGGCGGCCTCCAGCGCCGCCTTGGCCTTCTGCCAGTCCCTCACCACCAGCCGCAGGATGCCGAACTGGGCGGTGTCGGCCAGCGAGGTGGTGAGGATGTCGACGCCGGCCTGGGCCAGCACCTGGCACGGCGCCCGGAGCTGCCCGGGCCGGTTCTCGAGGAAGAGCGAAAGCTGGTGCAGGCGCATCCTGCCTCCTCACATCTTGCGGTTGTCGATGACGCGCTTGGCCTTGCCCTCGCTGCGGGCCAGGGAGCGCGGCTCCACCAGCGTGGCCATCACCCGGATGCCCAGCACCTGCTCCAGGGCGTCCTCCAGCCGGGCGTGCAGCGCCTCCAGCGCCCGCACCTTGTCGGAGAAGATCTCGGGCGTGACCTCGACCTGCACCTCCATGTTGTCGAGCCCCTTCTCGCGGGTGAGGACGATCTGGTAGTGCGGCAGCGTCCCCTCGACCTGCAGCAGCGCGGTCTCCACCTGCGAGGGGAAGACGTTGACGCCGCGGATGATGAACATGTCGTCGGAGCGGCGCGAGATGCGGCGGATGCGGCGGATGGTGCGGCCGCAGGCGCAGGGCTCGGGGTTGAGCGAGGTGACGTCGCGGGTCCGGTAGCGGATCATCGGCATCGCCTGCTTGGAGAGCGTGGTCAGCACCAGCTCGCCCTCGGTGCCGTCGGGCAGCACCTGGCCGGTCTGCGGATCGACGATCTCGGGGAGGAAGTGGTCCTCGAAGAGGTGCAGGCCGTCCTGCCGGTGGCACTCGCTGCCCACCCCGGGGCCGATGATCTCCGAGAGGCCGTAGATGTCGTGGGCCCGGATGCCGCTCTCCTGCTGGATGCGCAGGCGCATGGCGTCGCTCCAGGGCTCGGCCCCGAAGATGCCCACCCGCAGCCGGCCGAAGTCGAGCTTGGCCTCCTTGGCCCGCTCCAGCAGGTGGAGGAAGTAGGAGGGCGTGGAGCAGATGACGGTGACGCCGAAGTCGGCCATCACCATGAGCTGCCGCTCGGTGTTGCCGCCGGAGATGGGGATGACGGTGGCGCCCAGGGCCTCGGCGCCGTAGTGGGCGCCCAGGCCACCGGTGAAGAGACCGTAGCCGTAGGCGTTCTGGATGACGTCGGCGCGGGAGACGCCGCAGGCGGCGAAGGCCCGGATCATGACCTCCTTCCAGACCTCGACGTCGGCCGCGGTGTAGGCCACCACGATGGGCTTGCCGGTGGTGCCGGAGGAGGCGTGGAGGCGGACGACCTCCTCCATGGGGCTGGCGAAGAGGCCGAACGGGTAGGTGTCCCGCAGGTCGGTCTTCACCATGAAGGGGAGCTGGGCCACGTCCTCGAGCCGCTTGACGTGGGCCGGGGTCAGCTTGCGCTCGTCCATGCGCTGCCGGAAGAGCTTCTGCCCCTCGTAGGCCCGCTTCACCGTGGCCTGGAGCCGCTGCAGCTGCACGGCGCGCAGCTGCTCGCGCGGGAGGTAGTCCGGGGCGCTGGCCGGATGGAAGCCGCCCGGTGCGTCGTTCCAGTTCGACCTCACGTTGCCTCCTCCCCCTCCGCGCGCCCGGGCGCGGGACGGCCGGGCGCGGGCGAGGTCAGCGGCCCTGGCGCGCGGCCGCCTCTCGGCCCGCGGCGAAGGCCTTCTCGTTGAGCTCGTGCAACCGCTCCGGCAGCGCCGCCTTGACCGCCTCGAGCCAGCAGGGCTCGGGGATGTCGAGGTGGTGCGACAGGGCTCCCAGCAGCGCCACGTTGAGGCTCTTCCGGTTGGGCAGGGCCTTCTCGTCGAGGAAGTCGGGCCCGAAGCAGAGCCCGCCCTGCCGCAGCACCGGGCGCACCACCTCCACCTGCGTCGCCTCCAGCACCACGGCGAAGTCGGCCTCGCCGCGCGGCACCATGGGCGAGAGCACCTCGTCGCCGAAGCGCACGTCGCTCGTCACCGAGCCGCCGCGCTGGCTCATGCCGTGGATCTCGGCCTTCTTGACGTCGAACCCGGCGCGGCAGGCGGCGTCGGCCAGGATGTCGGAGGCCTTGATGGCCCCCTGCCCGCCCAGCCCCGCCACCACCACGTTGGTCACCCGGCCCATCAGCAGGCTCCCCCGCAGCCGCCGGCCTCGGCCTTCTCGGCGTTCTGCTTGTCCCACTTGCGGATGTCGGCGGCCGCCAGGATGCAGGCGCGGCGCGCCACGATCATCGAGATGTCGTTGCCGGCCAGCCGCTCCTTGAGCAGCCGCTCGAAGCCGCCGGGGTCGGCCACCGGATCGACGGTGTCCACGTGCTTCACGCCGCTGGCGCGGGCGAAGCCCTCGATGGAGAACTTGTTGGTGGCGTCGTGCTCGATGGTGCGGCCGGTGCCGGGGTGCTCCTGTTGCCCGGTCATGGCGGTGGTGCCGTTGTCGAGGACGATGACCACGTGGCCGGTCGCGGGCGGGTTGTAGACCATCTCCACCAGGCCGTTGATGCCCGAGTGGACGAAGGTGGAGTCGCCGATGATCGAGACCACCCGGCGGGCCTGCTGCTCGGGGAGCACGTGGCGCAGGCCGAGCCCCACGCCCATGGAGGCGCCCATGGCCACGCAGGAGTCCATGGCGCGGTAGGGCTCCATCACGCCCAGGGTGTAGCAGCCGATGTCTCCGGCCACGATGCAGTCGAGGCGGGCCAGGGTGCCGTACACCGGGTGGTAGGGGCAGGCGTCGCAGAGGCGCGGCGGCGTCGCCTTGAGCGGCGGCGGCTCGGGCGAGACGTCGCCGGCCACGATGCGCCGCACCCGCTCCACGTTCAGCTCGCCGAAGCGGTACATCTCCGGCTTGCCCTCGACGGCGATGCCGGCCGACCGCAGCTGCTCCACGAAGAAGGGGTCGCCCTCCTCGATCACCAGGCAGCGCTCCACGCTCCGGGCGAAGGCGCGGAGCTGCTCCAGCGGCAGCGGGTAGACGGTGCCGATGCGGAAGGCCGAGGCGCCGGGCGCCGCCTCCTGCACGTGCTCCCAGGTGATGCCGTGGGTGATGATGCCGAGCCTGGGGTCGCCCTTCTTCCAGAGGTTGAGCGGGCTCTTCTCGTTCTCCTTCTGGATCTCGTCGAGCCGGGCGCGCAGCTTCTTGTGGGCCGGGCGGGCGTAGCCGGGGACCATCACCCGGCCGGCGATGTCGCGCTCGAAGCTCGGGGCCCGGGCGGCCGGGAAGCCGCCGCGCCGCTCCACCAGCGTCTTGGAGTGGCAGACCCGGGTGGTCATGCGGAGCATCACCGGCATCTTGTGCCGCTCGGAGAGCGACATGGCCGCCAGCAGGAAGTCGTAGGCCTCCTGCGAGTCGGAGGGCTCGAGCATGGGCACGCCGGCCGCCACCGAGTAGCGCCGGTTGTCCTGCTCGTTCTGCGACGAGGCCATGCCCGGGTCGTCGGCCGAGACCAGCACCAGCGCCCCGGAGACGCCGGTGTAGGCGGCGGTGAAGAGCGGATCGGCGGCCACGTTCACGCCCACGTGCTTCATGGTGACGAGGACCCGGGCGCCGGCGAAGGCGGCGCCGATGCCGACCTCGAGCGCCACCTTCTCGTTGGGGGCCCACTGGGCGCGGCCGCCGAGCTCGGCGAGGGTCTCCAGGATCTCGGTGGAGGGGGTGCCGGGGTAGCCGGTGCCGAGGGCCACGCCGGCGTCGAGCGCCGCCAGTGCCACGGCCTCGTCGCCGGAGAGGAGCTTGCGTTCCATGCGGCCGACTCCTTAGCCCCCGGGGCGCGCCCCGAGGGCACCTCCCCCCTCGGGAAGGCGCTTTGCTGCGCTCAATACGCCAAGTGGTACCAATATACCCTTGGAGCCGGGGGCCGAACAAGACGGCCCTCCGGTGCGGTGGCTGGGATCAGGCCAGCGACTCTAGCACCACCGAGATCCCCTGGCCGCCGCCGATGCACATGGTGACCAGGCCGTGGCGCTTGCGGGTCCGCCGCAGTGCGTAAGCCGCCGTGAGGGTCAGGTTGGCCCCGGTGGCTCCGAGCGGGTGTCCCAGGGCGATGGCGTTCCCCATCGGGTTCACCTTCTCCGGGTCGATGCCCATGGCGGCGAAGTCGCGGATGCAGGCCAGGGCCTGCGGGGCGAAGGCCTCGTTGAGCTCGACGAGGTCGAGGTCCTTGCCCTGGAGCCCGGCCTGGGCGAGCGCCCTCCTGGTGGCCGGCACCGGGCCCCAGCCCATGATCTCCGGGGCGCAGCCGGCCACGCCCAGCCCGGCCAGCCGGGCCAGCGGCTTCATGCCGGCCTTCACCACGTCCTCCTCCTTGCCGATGACCATGGCGGCGGCGCCGTCCACCACCGCGCTGGCGTTGCCGGCGGTGACGATGCCGCCGGGCTCGAAGGCCGGCGGCAGCCGGGCCATCGAGGCCATGCTCGGCTCCTCGAGGATGTGGGTGTCGTGCTTCACGGTGACCGGGGCGGCGGCGCCGTCGCGGCGGACCTCGACAGGCGCGATCTCCTCGGCGAACCAGCCGGCGTCGCGCGCCCGCTTGGCGTTCTGGTGGGAGCGCAGGCCGAAGGCGTCGGCCTCCTCGCGCGTGATCTGGTAGCGCCGCCCCAGCTCCTCGGCGGTGTTGGCCATGGAGAGCCGGGCGCTGGGATCGTAGAGGCCGGCCAGCATCACGTCGGCCAGGTGGGTGCCGGGCGGCAGCGACTTCCCGTCCACCGGGCCGTACTTCTGCACGCCGTCGCCCAGCTTCTTGCCGCGCACGTTGTAGAGGGTGAAGGGGTACTGCATGCTCTCGGCCCCGCCCACCACCACCAGCGGCCGCTCGGCGTCGTGGCGCAGCCCCGCCAGGATGATCTCGGCTCCCACCGCCACCGCCTCGGCGCCGCTGCCGCAGATGCGGGCCACCGTCAGCGCCGGCACGTCGTGGGGCAGGCCGCCGCGCCAGCGCATGCCCTGGGCGGCGTAGATGGAGTCGCGGTGGCTGTGCTGGGCCATGCCCATGACCACGTGGCCGATCTTCTCCCGCGGCACCTTCGAGGCCTCGAGGGCGGCCCGGATGGCCAGGCCGCCGAGCTGGGTGGTGGAGAAGCGCGAGTAGAGGCCCGGCTCCTTGTTGGCGACGAGGATGTCGGCGCGCGGAAGCCGCTTGCCGCCGTCGGCGATGACGATGCTGGGGCGTCCCATGGTCCCGTCTCCCTCCGGCTACTCGTTGAGGAACACCGCGGGAACCCGCGGGCCGTTCTGGATGAAGTTCTTCATGCCGATGTCCATGTCCACGGTGGCCTTGCAGCGGCCGAAGCCGCGGGTCTCCACCGCCAGCCCCTCGGGCAGCGGCCTCTGGAGCCCCTCGCGGATCACCTCCACCAGGATGGCGTCGATGGCCAGCGAGCGGTGGCCCAGGTCCACCGGCGGGAAGGCGGCCGGGACCGCCATGGGCGCCGGGTCCACCGGCTGGAGCTTCACCTCGCCGCGGAGGTGGCGGCGCACCAGCGCCTTGGCGGCGCCCACGAAGTCGGCAGCCGGCTCGCCGGTGGCCCAGCCCCAGGCGCAGGCCTCCCGGGCCCCCACCGGCCGGCCGGTGCGGAGCAGGTCGGCCGCCCGCTCGAAGCCGATGAGGCGCGGCAGCCGCTGCGTCCCGCCGTAGCCGGGGATGATGCCCAGGTTCACCTCGGGCTGGCCCAGCGCCAGGCCGGGCCCGACGACGCGGGCGTGGCAGGCCATGGAGAGCTCGGCCCCGCCGCCCATCACCGGCCCGTCCACCGCCGCCACCACCGGCTTCTTGCAGGCGGCGATGCGGTCCAGCGCCCGCTGCCCGCCGGAGGAGGAGGCCTCGCAGGCGGCCACGTCGGCGAGCACCGCCAGCTCGGTGATGTCGGCGCCGGCGAGGGCGCCGTCGTAGCTGGTGAGCACCACGCCCTTCACGGCGGCGTCGGCCTCGAGGGCGGCGAAGACCTCGGAGAGCTCGCGGACGGTGCGCTCCGAGAGGGCGTTCTTCACCTCGGGGCGGCGCACCGCCACCACCGCCAGCTCGCCGTCCCTCTCCACGGTGACGTTGCGGTGGAAGCGGAGGAGCTTCTTCTCGCGGATGCTCCTCGGCACCTCGAAGCCGGGGTGGGCGGCGGCGTACGCGGTGCAGACCCGGTGGACCTCGTCGGCGCCGAGCTGCTCGGCGAGGGAGAGGAGGCCGGTGGAGAAGCCGAGGGCGTTGCGGGTGAGCCAGTCGAGGTCGGAGGGATCGCAGATGCCCTGGTCGGCCACGAAGTAGGTGCGGGCCAGGAGCACCGCCAGGATGCGGTCGCGGATCTGCTTCGCCGCGGCGGCCGGCGCCGGCTCGCGGGCCGGCTTGCCGCCCGGGTGCCAGGGCTTCACGCCCTGGGAGACCAGGAGCGGCGGCGGGTCGAACCAGGGGCTGCCGGTGGGGGCGTGGCGCATCAGCTCCAGGCAGTGGACGTTGAGCGGGTTGCCGCGGGTCAGGTCCATCACCCAGAACGGCCCGCCTCCGCCCACCGCCCGGTCCACCACCTCGTCGATCTGGGCCGGGCTGCCCAGGCCCTCGGCGTGGAGCCGCACCGCCTCGGCGCAGTAGTTCACGAAGATGTCGTCGGCGGCGAAGCAGGGCACGTCGGCGGTGACGATGGGCACCTTGCCGAGCTGCTTCATGAGCGCCACCATCTTCGCGCCCTGGGCCTCGTCGCCGGAGAGCACGATCTCCATCGGCAGCGCCTTCCAGGCGGGGAAGAAGGGGTGGTTCACGAAGCAGCGGGCCGGGTGCCTGGCCCGCTCGGCGATGCGCGCCCGCGGCAGGCCCGAGGTGGCGAAGCCCACCAGACAGGTGGGGCTCACCACCTCCTCGAGCCTGGCCAGGATGGCCTGCTTGGTGCGCAGGTCCTCCGTGGCCGCCTCGAGCACGTAGTCGCAGGCGGCCAGCTTCTGGATCTCGAGCGTGGGCACCAGCCGCGCCCGGAGCGCCTCGGCCTCCTTGGCCGACACCTTGCCCTTCTTGCGGGCCTTGCCGATGTAGCCCTCGATGCGGGCCACGCCGGCGTCGAGCGCCTCCTGCTTGATGTCGTGGAGGAACACGGTGGTGCCCGACCGTGCTCCGGCGCTGAGGAAGCCGTAGGCGAGGTCCGGCCCGATGGAGCCCGATCCGATGACGGCGACGTTCATGGCCTCTCCGGGTGGCGGCTGTCGCGGCCGGATCCCCCGATCGCCAGGCCGCCGGGCGGGCGGCGCGGGCCGGGGGAAAGCCGCCTTGGGGCGGTTCTCCGATCGCGGATGGACAATTCCGCCAAAGCGTACCAGAATGTCTCCAAAGGATCCAAGCGCTGCAGGAAGCGGCCCGCACCGCGACCGCGCGGTGCCCCGGAGGGGGAGAGGAGCCGGAGAGCATGCGCATCCTGGTGCTGGGCGCTGGCGCCCTCGGCGGCCTGTTCGGCGCCCGCCTGGCCGAGGCCGGGCAGGACGTCACCCTGCTCGAGGTCAACGTGGCGCGGGCCCGCCTGCTGGCGGAGGAGGGGCTGTTCCTCTCCGAGGCCGACAAGGGCGAGCGCCAGGTCCGCCTGAAGGTGGTCACCAGCTGCGAGGGCATGGAGCCGGTGGACCTGCTCTTCGTGGCCGTGAAGAGCTACCAGACCGAGGACGCGGTGCGCGCCGGCCTGCCGGCCATGGGGCCGCGCACCTGGATCCTCTCGACGCAGAACGGCATCGGCAACGTGGAGCGCATCCGCAAGGTGGCGCCCCGGGCCCGCGTCCTCACCGGCATCACCTACCACTCCATCCAGCACACCGGCCCCAACCGGATGCGCTACCGCACCGGGGTGAAGCCGATCCAGATGTCGCCGGCCGGCCTCCCCATCGACGACGAGGTGCGGGCCATCGGCGCCATGTTCAACGCCGCCGGCCTGAAGTGCGAGGTGGTGGAGCGGGTCGACGACGTGGTCTGGCAGAAGCTGGTGCACAACGCGGTGGTCAACCCCGTCTCGGCCCTCACCGGGATGAGCTGCTCCGAGCTCCTCGAGGACGAGGACATGCAGACGCTGATGCGCGGCCTCTGCCTGGAGATCGCCGGGGTGATGCAGGCGCGGGGAACGCCGCTGGAGGACCCGCAGGACCCCTACGTCCCCATCGTCCGCAGCCAGAAGGCGCTGGCCAAGAACCGCCCCTCGATGTGGCAGGACCTGGTGCGCGGCTTCCGCACCGAGATCGACGCCATGAACGGCGGCGTGGTGGACGAGGCCGAGCGGCTGGGGATGAAGGCCCCGCTCAACTGGGCCATCGTCCAGCTGATCCACTCCCGCGAGCGCCAGGCCCGCAGGAAGCAGGAGAAGGGGGCCGAGACCCTGGCCCAGGTGAAGGCCAGCCAGGGCGAGACGCCGGTGAAGCCGCTGGGCCGCTCCCGCTTCGGCGGCATGCCCAGCGGCCGGGTGCCGCTGGAGAGCGCGCCGCGGCTCAAGGAGATCGTCCACGGCTACTACACCGACCTGGCCGCCGCCGGCCGCGACCCCGACCGCCACGTGGCCTGGTGCTCGGCGCTGGGGCCGGTGGAGATCGTCCGGGCCATGGGCTACACGCCCTACTTCCCCGAGAACAACGCCGCCCTCATCGGCGCCAGCCGCCTCACCGGCCGCTACATCACCAAGGCGCTGGCCGACGGCTTCTCGCCCTTCGCCAACAGCGAGATGACCAGCGACATCGGCGCCACCATGGCCGGTGAGAGCCCGCTCGCCAGCCTCCACGGGCTCGAGGCCATCCCCCGCCCCGAGGTGCTCGTCTACTCCACCAACCTGGGCCGTTACATCGGCCGCTGGTTCCAGTTCTACGCCAACCGCATGAAGGCCCCGCTGCTCGGGCTCAACCCCCCCACCGACCTCGACGCGGTGGAGAAGGCCGAGATCGACTGCGGCGTGCAGCAGATGCTGCGGATGGTGCAGCGGCTGGAGAAGCTCTCCGGCCGGCAGCTCTCCCAGGACCGGCTCGCCGAGGTGGTGGAGCGCTCGGCCCGGGCGGCGCGGCTCTGGAGCGAGATCCTCGATCTCGCCTGCCAGGTGCCCAGCCCGCTCACCTACTTCGACACCCTCATCCACGTGGCGCCCATCCTCCTCATGCGCGGCACCGAGGAGGCGGTGCAGTACTACGAGATCCTGCTCTCGGAGCTGAAGCAGCGGGTGGCCGCCAAGGTGGCGGCGGTGCCCGGCGAGCGGATGCGGGTCTACTGGGAGGGGCCCCCGGTCTGGTGCGCGCTGCGGCCGCTGGCCAGCCTCTTCCTGGACCAGGGCATCGCGGTGGTGGCCAGCACCTACGGCCACAACTACGCCTTCGAGGGGCTGCAGCCCCAGAACCCCATCGAGAGCATGGCCGAGGTCTACACCTCCATCTACGAGAACCGCTCCCGCGAGTACAAGGTGCGCTACCTGGCCCGCGAGTTCGAGCGCTTCGGCGTCGAGGCGGCGGTGTTCCACGACGCCCGCACCTCGCCGGAGCACAGCGGCGTGCGCCACGGCGTGCACATGCGGCTGCAGCGCGACACCGGCATCCCGGCCATCGTCTTCGAGGGCGACACCCACGACCTGCGGCTGGTCTCGGTGGACCACATCCGCGGCCAGCTCCAGGAGTTCCTGGAGGTGCGCCGCAGCCAGGCGGGCCGGCACAACGGCCTCCGCGACGCGCTCACCCACTAGCCCGAGGTCGACACCATGTTCGTGGCAGGCGCAGACGTCGGCACCGAGTGCGTGAAGGCCATGGTGGCCAACGGCGAGGGGAAGATCGTGGGCCGGGCCACTGTGCCCACCCGCGGCTACTTCCAGGACTGCTTCCAGGAGGCGCTCCACAACGCCACCCAGGAGGCCCAGACCAGGGTGGCCGACCTCGGGCAGGTGGCCGTCACCGGCTTCGGCGCCAGCTGCGCATCCATCGCCACCCAGACGCTCACCGAGACGGTGTGCCACGCCCGCGGCGCCTTCCACCAGCTCCAGAAGCCCATGACGCTGGTGGACATCGGCGGCCGCGACCCCAAGGTGGTGCGCATCGACGAGCGCGGCGCCGTCACCTCGGTGAAGAGCGTGCGCAAGTGCGCCGTGGGCATCGGCACCTTCCTGATGTTCACCTCGCGCCACCTCGACGTACACCCCACCCGGCTCATGGACATCGCCACCAACGCCGGCAAGCCGGCGCCGGTGGGGAGCTACTGCTCGGTGTTCGCCGAGGTGGAGGTCATCGAGCTGCTGCGGGCCGGCGCCAGCGCCGGCGAGATCGCGCTCGGCGCCATGTACTCGGTGGCCGACCGCATCATGGAGATGGACAGGCTGCAGGGGCAGGTGCTCGTCTCGGGCGGCGTCTGCGAATACTTCCCCGGCGTGGTGCGGGCGCTGGCCGAGCGCTCCGGCTGCCCGGTGGAGATCGTGCCCGAGCCCATCATGGCGGGCGCGCTGGGGGCCACCCTCTACGCCCTCGACGCCGCCCGCGGCTAGGAGAACCGGATGGCCAGCCCCCGCACCTCCGAGGCGCCCCTCGCCTCCTCCGCACGCCTGAAGGAGATCATGGCCGCCCACTTCGTGGGCGTGGACCGGGCCTCGCGGGAGCACACCGCGCCGGTGGCCTGGTGCACCAGCGTGGGCCCGGTGGAGCTCCTCCGGGCGCTGGGCTACCAGGTCTTCTTCCCCGAGAACCACGGCGCCCTGCTGGGCGCCAGCCGCGTGGCCAACGAGACCATGGGCAGCGCCCACGCCCTCGGCTACTCGCCCGACATCTGCTCCTACCTGACGAGCGACATCGGCTCCTACCTGCAGAAGAGGACGCCGCTCTCGCGCTACGGCATGAGCACCGCGCCTCGGGCCGACCTGCTCCTCTACAACACCAACCAGTGCCGCGAGGTGAAGGACTGGTTCGAGTTCTACGGGCGGGAGTGGAACGTGCCGGTGGTGGGCGTCACCAGCTTCCGCGAGATCGGCGAGGTGCAGCGCTCCCACGTGGACGCCATCGTGCGCCAGATGGAGGACCTGGTGCCCACCCTGGAGGCGGTGGCCGGCCGGAAGCTCGACGCCGCCCGGCTCGAGGAGTCGGTGGCCCGCTCCAAGGAGTGCAGCGACCTGTGGCGCGAGGTGCTGGCCACCGCCGCGGCGCGGCCGGCGGCGCTCACCTTCTTCGACGGCACCATCCAGATGGGCCCGGCGGTGATCCTGCGCGGCACGGTGGAGGCCTGCGACTTCTACCGGCTCTTGCTGGCGGAGCTCCAGGAGCGGGTGAAGGGCGGCAAGGGGGCGCTGCCGCGCGAGCGCTTCCGCATCTACTGGGACGGCATGCCGGTGTGGGGCAAGCTCCGCGACCTCGCCACCCTCTTCGCCGGGCTCGACACCAGCGTGGTGGCCAGCACCTACTGCAACAGCTGGGTCTTCGAGGCGCTCGACCCCCGCGATCCCCTCCCCTCCATGGCCCGGGCCTCGCTGGAGCTGTTCATCGCCCGCTCCGAGGAGCCGAAGCAGCGCTACCTGGAGCGGATGGTCCGGCAGTTCTCGGTGGACGGCGTCATCTTCCACGACTCCCGCACCTGCCCCAACAACTCCAACGCCCGCTTCGGCATGCCGCAGCGGCTGCGCCGCACGCTGGGCCTCCCGGTGCTCACCATCGACGGCGACCTCAACGACCTGCGCTGCTTCTCCGACGAGCAGGCGCGCACCAACATCGAGGGGTTCGTGGAGCAGCTCGAGGGCCAGGCGCCCCGCAGCCCCGCGGCGCACGCATGAGGGCCCCGCTCTACGCCGGCATCGACTGCGGCTCCTGGAACACCAAGGCCGCGCTGGTGGACGCCGACGGGGCGCTCCTGGCCACGGCGGTGGTGCGCACCGGCGCCGACGTGGCCGGCGCCTCGGAGCGGGCCTTCGCCGAGCTGCTCTCCCGCGCCGGCGCCGCCCGCGACCAGGTGGGCGCCATCTGGTCCACCGGCTTCGGCCGCCACGCCATCCCGCTGGCCGGGGCCTCGCGCACCGAGCTCGACAGCCACGCCCGCGGGGCGCTGCAGTACGTGAGCGGGCCGCTCACCGTCATCGACATCGGCGGCCAGGACGCCAAGATCATCCTGGTGGACGCCGAGGGACGCCGCATCTCCCACAAGATGAACCGGAAGTGCGCCGCCGGCACCGGCTCCTTCCTGGAGGAGATGGCGCTGCGCCTCGACGTGCCCATCGGCCAGCTCCCGGCCCTGGCCCGGGACGCGAAGGAGGAGATCGAGCTCGGCTCCTTCTGCACCGTCTTCACCGGCACCGAGGTGCTGGGGCTCATCCGCCAGGGCAAGCGGCCCGCCGACCTGGCGCGGGCCGCCTACCGCTCTGTGGTGAAGCGGGTGCTGGAGATGGAGCGGGTGGAGGGAAAGGTGGTGGCCACCGGCGGCGTGGTGGCCCACCACCCCATGGTGGTGGAGCTGCTCACGAAGGCCATCGGGCGCGAGGTGATCGTTCCCCGGAACCCGCAGGAGATCGGCGCGGTGGGCGTGGCGGTGGCGGCGCGCGAGGCGGGCGCGCCTTCCGCGGAGGCGCCGGCCGGGAGGACGCCGTGAGCGAGATCCTGAACGTCGGCCAGATCCTGTCGGTCAACGCCCAGCTCTACCCGGATCGCCCGGCTGCCAGGGACCTCTCGCGCGCCCTCACCTACGCCCGGTGGGAGGAGCGGGCCAACCGGCTCGCCAACGCCTTCGCCGGCCTGGGGCTCTCGAAGGGCGACCGGGTCGCCATCTACGCCTACAACTGCCTGGAGTGGATGGAGCTCTACGCGGCCTGCGCCAAGAGCGGCACGGTGGCGGTGCCGGTGAACTTCCGGCTCACCGCGCCGGAGGTCCGCTACCAGCTCGAGGACTCGGGCGCGGCAGCGGTCTTCGTGGGCCACGACCTCGCCGAGGTGATCGCGCCGCTGCAGCAGGCGCTGCCCATCCCGGCCCGGGCCTGGGTGCAGATCGGCGGGCAGGCGCTGGCGCCGGGCTTCCGCGGCTACGAGGAGCTCCTGGCCACCGGCGCGGCGCGGCCACCCCCGGTGCACGTCCGGCCGGAGGACCCCTGGACCATCATGTACACCTCCGGCACCACCGGCCGTCCCAAGGGGGCCATCCGCAGCCACCGGAGCTACGCGCTCTTCTACCTCTTCAACGCCATCGAGTTCGGCTTCGGCCGCGACGACGTCGGCCTCTCGGTGATGCCGCTCTGCCACGTGAACTCGGTGTTCTACGGCTTCGTCTTCACCTACCTGGGCGCCTCGACGGTGGTCTACGACCGCAGGAGCTTCGACCCGGACCACCTGCTGGGCGTGCTGGCCGAGGAGCGCATCACCTTCACGTCGCTCGTGCCCACGCACTACACCATGATGCTGGGCCTCCCCGCCGAGGCGCGGGCCCGGCGCGACCTCGGGCGGGTGCAGAAGCTGCTCGTCTCCTCGGCGCCGGCGCGGCGCGAGACCAAGCTGGCCATCATGGAGGCCTTCCCCAGCTCGCGCCTCTTCGAGGCCTACGGCTCCACCGAGGCGGGGCTGGTCACGCTGCTCCGGCCGGAGCAGCAGTTCGAGAAGCTGGGCTCGATCGGCCGCGAGATCGTGGGCACCGGGCGGCTGCGGCTGCTCGATCCCGACGGGCGCGAGGTGCCGGACGGCGAGGTGGGCGAGCTCTGGGCCCGCACCCCCACCGCCTTCGACGGCTACTGGCGGCTGCCCGACCAGAGCGCCCGCGCCTTCCGCGACGGCTACTGCACCGCGGGTGACATGGCCCGGCGCGACGGCGACGGCTTCTACAGCCTGGTGGATCGCAAGAGCAACATGATCATCACCGGCGGCGAGAAGGTGTACCCCTCGGAGGTGGAGCAGGTGCTGGGCGCCCACCCGGACGTGCGCGAGGTGGCGGTCATCGGGCTGCCGGACGCCAAGTGGGGCGAGGCGGTGACGGCGGTGGTGGTGCCGGCGCCGGGCCGCGAGCCCTCCGCCGAGGCGCTCCTGGAGCACGCCCGCCGCTCGCTCGCCGGCTACAAGTGCCCGCGCCAGGTGAAGGTGATCCGCGACGAGGAGATGCCGCGGACCGCCACCGGGAAGATCCTGCACCGGGTGCTGCGGGAGAGGTTCGCGGCGGCGAGGTAGCGGGGGGCGAGGCGCAGACGAGCGGGACGGGACCTCCGACGCGCCTCGGCGCGCGGAGTTCGTTCACCTCTGAAGCAAGGGCCGCTCCTCCGCACCCCGAGGCGGGGTAAGGGCGTGCGGACGAAGGCCGCTGCTCCCATGAGCCGATGCAACGCCGGCGACGCGCGTTGAAGGCGAGAGCGCCGGGACGGCGCGCGGCGCGTTGCGTTGCACGGGGTCTGCGGACGGAACCGGTCGCCGATCATCGCCGTGAAGACCCGGCCCGCCGAGGGGCGCGGAGGAGCGGCCCGGCCTCGACTGCGACCGGGCCGCAGCCACCACAACCGCGACCGAAACCGCGACCCGAGCCCCGATTCGCCGAGTCGAAGGAGCTGCTCGGCGGCTACGTCGTCCTCGAGCTGCCGTCGCTGGCCGAGGCCCGCCCCTGGGCGCTGCGGTACGGCGCGGTGGTGGGCTGCCCGTCGCTCGACCTCCGGCCGCTGGCCGAGGACCCGCCGGAGGCCTGACACCGCCGCGGCCTCGCCGCGCCCTCGAACCGGAAGCGCCGAGGCCCCCGGCAAGGGGGCCCCTCTCACATGGGCGGCTGGCGCCCGGGTGGTGCGGTTCGTCAGGAGAAGAAGTTGAGCCAGACGATCACGGCCGCGGCGACGGCGCCGCCCAGGATCACCGCGACCTTGGTGCCCGAGGATATGCTGCTCCAGGAACTCGTGCTCCGAACTGCAGACATGGTGCTCCTTCCGGCATGGATGGATGGCCGTTCCCTCCACCCTGGACCCATTCGAGCCGAATAGATACCCGGGGGCCGAAGACGCCCCGTGCAGCAAGGGCACACGCGGGCGGAGCCGCCCCGGCAGCCGGGTCCCGCACGAGCGCGCCCGGCGGGCGCAGGCCGTGCAAGAGGCCCGGGAGAGGAGGCTCCGCGTGACCCGCATCGAGGCCATCATCCAGCCCTGGGCGCTCGAGGAGGTGAAGCGGATCCTCACGCACGAGTGGGTCGCCGGCATGACCGTGGTGGAGGTGAAGGGCCACGGCCGGCAGCGCGGCCACGGGCTGGTCTACCGCGGCGGCGAGTATGCCGCGGAGATGCGGCCCAAGCTCAAGGTGGAGATCATCGTCCCCACGCCCCTCGTCCCGCGCCTCGTGGAGGATCTCTGCCGCTACCTGCGCAGGGGCGAGATCGGCGACGGCAAGCTCTTCGTCACCCCTGTGGACGAGGTCATTCGCATCCGCACCGGGGAGCGCGGCGAGGGCGCCCTCTAGCCTGGATCGCGAGCATCCCCTGCCCGCCCTGCGGGCACGGGCTGCGCCCGCCGCGAGCAGCGCCGCCCCTACACCCCCGCCGCGACGGGTGTCAGGAGCCCTCGCCGGGACGGCGCATGGCTTGCAGATCGGGCTGGGCCGAACCCGGTGCCGGCGGCTCCCCACGGACCGCTGATCACCTGCAGTGAACGCAGCCTCACCCGTGCCCCACCCGCGCCATCCCCTCGGAGGACACCCGCGATGCTGAGGAAGCTCACGAGCGCCGCCGCACTCACCGTCATCCTCGCGCTGCACGCCCCCCTGGCACGCGCCGCCGACGCGCCCGCCCCCGCCCCGGCGGCCGCCCCCGCCCCGGCCCAGGCCGCAGCGCCCTCCCCCGCCGCGCCGGCCCCGGGCGCCAGGGCGGAGCCCGACCTGGCGCAGCGGGTGGCCGACCTCGAGGCCTACATCGGCAACGCCGCCCGCGGCTCCGACGCCCCCAACGCCACCGTGGGCTCCAGGCTCGCCGACCTGCCCGGCCCCGGCCACAACGGCTGGATGCTGACCAGCGCCGCGCTGGTGCTCTTCATGACCCTGCCCGGCCTGGCCCTCTTCTACGGCGGCCTGGTGCGGCGCAAGAACGTGCTCTCGGTGCTGGCCCAGTGCATGGGCATCGCCGGCCTGGTCACCATCCTCTGGTGGGCGGTGGGCTACAGCCTGGTGTTCGCCGACGACGGAAACGCCTTCATCGGCAGCCTGAAGCACGCCTTCCTCCGCGGCGTCGACTCCAGGCCCAACACCAACTACGCCTACTGGGTCTCGCACAACGTCTTCGCGATGTACCAGATGATGTTCGCCATCATCACGCCGGGCCTGATCATCGGCGCCATCGCCGAGCGCATGAAGTTCGCGGCGGTGATGCTCTTCGTGCTGCTGTGGATGTTCCTGGTCTACTTCCCGCTCGCCCACATGGTCTGGGGCATCAACGGCTTCATGAACGGCGTCTGGAATGCCGGCGCCACCATCAAGGCCATCGACTTCGCCGGCGGCACCGTGGTGCACATGTCCTCGGGCTGGTCGGCCCTGGTGCTGGCCCTGCTGCTCGGCAAGCGGCTCGGCTACCCCTCGCAGCCCATGCCGCCGCACAGCATGGTGCTCTGCATGGTGGGCACCGGCATGCTCTGGGTGGGCTGGTACGGCTTCAACGCCGGCAGTGCCGTGGCCGCCGACGGCGTGGCCGCCAACGCCTTCATGACCACCACCATCGGCGCGGCCGTGGCCTCCTTCGTGTGGGCGCTGGCCGAGTACGTGCTCCGCGGCAAGCCCAGCGTGCTGGGCTTCTGCTCCGGCGCCGTGGCCGGCCTGGTGGTCGTCACCCCGGCCACCGGCTTCATCACCACCGGAGGCGCGGTGGTCATCGGCATCCTGGCCGGCATCATCCCCTTCCTGGCGGTGACCAAGCTGAAGGGCATCGTCGGCTACGACGACGCCCTCGACACCTTCGGCGTCCACGCCGTGGGCGGCACGCTGGGCGCGCTCGTCACCGGCTTCCTGGCCACCGCCGACGTCAACGCCAACCTGGCCACCAACCTGAAGGACGTGGTGGGCAAGTCGCTGTGGCTCCACCAGCTCGCCGCCATGGCCTTCACCGTCGTGCTCTCGGTGGTGATGACCTTCGTCATCGCCAAGGTGGTGGGCGCGCTGGTGGGCCTGCGCGCCAGCGAGGACGTGGAGACCGTCGGCCTCGACCTCGCCGAGCACGGCGAGGAGGGCTACCACGCGGGCTCGGCCCACGGCATGTAGGCCACCCGCCCTTCCCTCTCCGGGGAGGCGCCGCGCCGGATCCCGCACCGCGGGGTCCGGCGCTTCCGGCCTCAGAGGAGGCTGTCGGTCCTCACCCGGCGCCGCGCCAGGATCTCCTCGGCGGCGCGGATGCCGTGCCACTGCGCCTCCTCGGCCAGCGGCAGGCCCGAGAGGTCGGTGTGGGCGAAGTGGACGTCGCCCAGCGGCTCGGCGGCGCCGCGGCGCAGCGGCCCGAAGACGAAGCCGGGCCGCGGCCGGATCATGGCGTGGCCCCAGCGCCAGACGTCGAGCCGCTCGATGCACTGCTCGATGTCGGGGTGGGCGCGGCGCAGGTCGGCCACCACCAGCTCCGCCGCCTCGCGCCAGGAGAGGCCCAGCAGCCAGCGGTGGGCCTCTCCGGCGTCGCGCGCGGTGAGCGAGAGGTACCAGGTCCAGACCGTGGCGCCGGGCGGGCCGCCGTGCCGGTCGACCTGGTGGGTGGCCACCACGTAGCCCAGGCTGCGGCTGCCGTGGAGCACGTTGTCCCAGGCCTCGGGGAAGCCGCGGGAGCGTGGCCGGCGGCGGAGCCCGAGGTTGGCCACCAGCCAGGCGCCCGCCTCGAACGCCCGGGCCTCGGCCTGGAGCCGCGGGTGGGGCAGGAGCCGCGCCGCCACCGTGCGCGGCACCGCCAGCACCACCTGGCCGGCGGTGATGCGCTCCGCCGGGCCGCCCCCGGCCGGCGCCACCACCACCTCGGCGCCGCGAGCCAGGGGCCGCACCGAGGTCACCAGCGCCCCGGTGGCGAGGCGCGGCCCGGCCCGGCGAGCCAGGTGGGCGACGATGCGCGCGTTGCCCTCCGGCCAGGTGAGCAGGTCGTCGGGGCCACCGTCGTCGGTGCGCGAGGCGTGGTAGTGGAGCGCCGCCCAGGCGCTGGTGTCGGCGAGCCCGAGCCCGTAGTCGTCGCGGCAGCCGTACTCCACGAACCAGCGGATGCGCTCCCCGCGCAGCCCGCGGGTTTCCAGCCACTCGGCCATGGAGATGCGGTCGAGGGCGGTGAGGTCGGCGTCGTCCGACCCGTGCGCCATGGGCACGGCGAAGGCGCGCCGCCCGCGGGCGTCGCGCAGCGCACAGAGCCGCCGCACCTCGGCCTGGAAGAGCTCCAGCTCCTCGCGGTCGCGGGCCGTGGCCCCGGCGCGGGGATAGAGCCCCTCGTACCAGCGGTCCCCCACGAAGACCCGCTCCTGCGGCGCGCGGCAGAGCTGGGCCTCGTCGAAGACCAGGCGGCCGTCGCTCCCGCGCCGCGCGGCGCCCAGCTCCTCGGCGAGCAGCTCCACGGCGCGGGCGTGGGGCTGCGGGCAGGGCAGGTAGTGGGCTCCCCAGGGAAAGGCGGTGACCGGCCCGGTGCCGCCCACCGAGGTGCCGCCGGGAGCGGCGCCGAGCTCCAGCACGCGGTAGTCCTCGAGCCCGGCTCGCGAGAGGCGCCAGGCGGCGGAGAGGCCGGCCAGCCCGCCGCCCACCACCACCACCTCGGCCCGCGAGCTCCGCGCCGGCTCGGGGCCCGCGGCCTGGCGAAGCCGGTGGCCGAGCCCATCGTCGGCCCCGGCGACGGTCCCCTCGAAGGGCAGGGCGGGGGCGCGGCCGCTCCGGCAGCCGGCCGCGACCAGCGGGCCCAGGAAGGTGAGGAGCAGCTCGCGCCGCGAGAGGCGCGTCACTCGAGCCGCCTCCACTCGGCCTCGTAGTAGTGGACCAGGATCTGGTTGTCGAGCCGGTTGACCTCGGCCGGCACCCGCGAGAGATCGGGCCCGAACTCGAAGAGGCCGGGCAGGACGGCGTCGGAGAGGTAGCGCAGGCCCGGCAGCAGGCCCGAGGGCACGGCGAAGGGCACCCGGCGCACCAGCGAGAAGCCCCACTCGCCGAAGGAGGGGACCGCGGCGTGGTAGGGGCGCACGAAGAGGCCGGCCCGCTCCAGCGTGGTGGCGATGCACCAGAAGGAGGTGCGGGCCAGGAGCGGCGAGGTGCTCTGGATGGCGGCCGCCCCCTCGGGCGCCAGGTGGTCGTGCAGCAGCCGGTAGAAGCGGGTGGTGTAGAGCTTGCCGACCGAGAAGGTGTTGGGGTCGGGGAAGTCCACCACCACCACGTCGAAGCGGCGCCCGGGCGGCAGCGCCGCAAGCCAGGCCATGGCGTCCTCGTTGACCACCTGGACCCGCGGGTCGAGGAGGGCGCCACCGTTGAGCTGGCGCACCATGGGCACGTCCACCGCCAGCGCGGTCATGGCCGGGTCGATGTCCACCAGCGTGACCCGGCGGACCTCGGGGTGGCGCAGCACCTCGCGGACCGCCAGGCCGTCGCCGCCCCCGAGGACCAGCACCTCCTCGCGCCGGCCGGCGGCGGCGAAGGCCGGGTGCACGAGGGCCTCGTGGTAGCGGTACTCGTCCAGGGAGGAGAACTGCAGGTTGCCGTCGAGGAAGAGCTGGAAGCTGCCGCGCCCGGCGGTCACCACGATGCGCTGGTAGGCCGACTGGCGCGAGTAGATGATCGGGTCGGAGAAGAGCGCCTCCTCCCCCAGGCTGGTGAGCCGGTCGGCGCCGGCCAGCCCCAGGAGCAGGAGCACCACCACCGCGCCGCAGCGGGCCCGCACCCAGGGGAGGCCGCGGATCTCCTCGGCCAGCAGCCAGGTGGTCCACAGCCCCACCAGCGCGTTCACGAGGCCGATGGCGAGCGAGGTCCGCACCAGGCCCAGGCGCGGCACCAGCAGCAGCGGGAACAGCAGCGAGCCCACCAGCGCGCCCAGGTAGTCCACCGACAGCACCTTGGCCACCAGCTCCTTGAACTCCAGCCGCTGCCGCAGGATGCGGAGGAAGAGCGGGATCTCCAGCCCCACCAGCGTGCCCACCAGCACCACCAGGGCGAAGAGCACCGGGCGGAAGTGGGCCACCCGGCCGAAGGTGAGGAACAGGAGCGGCGCCGAGAAGCCGCCCACCAGCGCCACCGCCAGCTCCAGGTCCACGAAGCGCCGGGCCAGCTGCCCGTCGATCCAGCGGGAGAGCCAGGCGCCCAGCCCCATGGCCGACAGGTAGAGGCCGATGACCAGCGAGAACTGGGTCACCGAGTCGCCGAGAACGTAGGAGGCCAGGGCCCCGGCCGCGAGCTCGTAGACGAGGCCGCAGGTCGAGACCAGGAGCACCGCCGTGAAGAGCGCGGTGGTGCGCGCCGCGGCGGGGCGGGCCGCGGGAGGGGATGGCGAGGTCACCGCGGCTCAGTGGATGGCGGCGGCGATGATGATGGCCAGGCCGATCATCACCGAGCCGAGCAGGACGCCCACCGCGGTGTTGTGGTCCTCGGAGAGCTCCTTGGCGATGTCGAAGGGGAACACCAGCGCCATGAGCTTGTAGGCGACGGCGAAGATCACCACCCCGATGGCCGAGTAGACAACGCTCCCCAGGATGTTCTGCACGTTCAGGTAGCTCATCACTTTCCTCCTCGGAATCCGCCGCCTCCCCAGGTGCGGAAGGTGCGGTAGCCGCCGGGCGCGGCGCGCACCGACGACGGGACGCTGACGTGCTGCGTCTGCGGGATCAGGTTCACGCCGCGGTACTCCGCGGCCGCGAAGGCGGCCACCACCGCCGCGCAGAAGATGGCGTAGGGTCTCATTCACCGCTCCAGGGGTGGTCGCTCTCCGCCCAGCGCCGCTTCTCGAACCCCACGGCGCGGACGCTGCGCCACACCGGGAGGATCGAGAGCAGCAGCAGGGCCAGCAGCAGCGGCGCCAGCAGGAAGGGGCCGCGCACCACCCGCACCTGCGCCGCCGGCGGAAGGGTGCCGCGCCCGCGCTCGGCGTGGGGCTCGACGCGCAGGAGGTAGCGGCCGTCGGCCACCTGGCCCACCACCGCGCTGCCCTCGCGCGAGCCCTCGCTCCAGCTCTCGCCGCCGTCCACGCCCGAGAAGTGGGAGAGCTCGAAGGCCACCGCCTCGCTCTCGCCGCTCTCGTCGTGGATCAGGGCCACGTCGAGGCCGATCCAGGCCTGCGAGACGTCGGCCCGGGCCTCGATCTCCACCGCCTGCGGCCCGCCGGTGAGCTCGAAGGGCGGGGAGAGCGTCACCTGGCCCTCGTCGAGCGGCACCTGCACCGCCAGCACGGGCTGGCGCGGGAGCAGGAGCCAGGTCGCCAGCGCCAGGGCCAGCAGGGCGGCCGCCGCCAGGCCCGACGCGGCCCAGGTCCGGCCCAGCACCGCGGCGTGGGGGTTGGGCTGGGCGGCCCCCACCCCCACCTCCCGCGGCGGCCCGCCGGGGAGGCCGAAGGCCTTCCAGAGCTCCGCGCCGGACAGGTGCTCGCCGTGGCTCCAGGACCTCTCCTGGCCGGTGGTCTCGGCCGAGAGCAGGAAGGGCGGGGCCACGAAGTCGGCGGTCTCGACCTCCTCGCCGGCGCGCACCTCCCACGGCAGCTCCCCCTGGATCTCGTCGTAGCGCGCCTTGCCGCCCTGGAAGTGCTTGAAGGTGCGCCCCTCGAACCGGATCCGGCCGGCCACCTCTCTCAGCTTCGCGCCGGCCACCGGCCGGAGCAGCAGCCAGTGGCCGCCGTAGACCGAGAGCCAGCGGTAGCCGCCAGGGCCGTGGAGGAGCAGCTCCTGCCAGGGGTAGCGCTCGCCGTCCACGTCGATGCTGCGGACCAGGAAGCCCAGCACCGTGAGCGGCTCGCCGCGCAGCGTGCCCCTGCTGCCCAGCGGGAGGGGCGGATCGGAGCGGGCCTCCATCACCTGCAGCACCCGCAGGTCCCCGGCGCTCACGTCGAGCAGCGAGCGGCAGGAGGGGCAGCCGAAGGAGCGGGCGTCGGCCTGGCGGAGGAGCACGGCCGCGCCGCAGCCCGGGCAGGCCAGGGCCCGGGCCGGCTCGTCGCCGACCTGGGGAGGCGGGGCCAGGCCCTCGAGGCCGGCGTCGGCGTAGCCGATCTCCCGGCCGGCGTAGAGCACCGGCTCGTCGCCGCCGTAGTCGATGGTGGCGAAGCCCTCGCCGCCGGTGGAGCAGTCGGCGAAGCCCCAGGCCTCGCCCGGCCGCGGCGCCACCGGCAGCTCGCCCTCGAAGGAGAGCAGGCGCGCCTCGCCCACCTCCTCGACGGTGGCCGGCCCAGCCCCCGGCAGCTCCAGCCCGAGCCCGGGGCGCAGCTCGTCCAGGCGCGGCAGCGCGCCGGCCCCGTCCACGCGCCGGGTGAGGTAGAGCCGTCCCTGCGCCTCGGCCAGCCAGGCCCAGCTCCCGTCGTCGAGCCCGAGGTACCACTCGTTCCACGGGGCGGCACCCTGCGAGAGCTGGAGCCGGCCCAGCACCACGAAGGAGCGGCCCTGCAGCCGGCCGGTGGCGCCGAGGGCGAGGCGGGTGTCGGTGGCCACCAGGTCGGGGACCCGGCCCGCCAGCTCGAGCCGGGCGCCGCTGCGCAGCACCGAGGAGCGGCAGTGGGAGCAGACCGCCGCCAGGCTGGCGCCCCCGCCGAAGCGGAGCGGGGCGCCGCACTGCGGGCAGGCCGAGGCGACGCCGGTGCTCACGGCGCCTCCGGGAGGCCGCCGCGGGCCACCTCGAGCACGCGGGTCTGCGCGGCGCCCAGCAGCTCCCGGCAGCCGGCGGCGAAGTCCCAGCGCGGCCGCGGGCGGCAGCAGTAGAGGTTGAGGGCGGCGTAGCCCGACTCCGGGAAGGTGTGGCAGGTGAGGTGCGACTCCGAGAGCAGCAGCACGCCGGTGATGCCGCCGGGGGGCGGGAAGCGGTGGAAGACGGGCGGCGCCACCGGCCTCAGGGCGAGCTCGGCCACCACCCTGTCGAAGAGGGCCCGGAGGGTCTCCTCGGAGCGCAGCGCCTCGGGCAGGCACCCCGAGGCCTCGACGATCCACTCCACCCCTGGCGCGCCGGACGCCGTCACGCCCGCGCCGCCTCGCCGGAGGCGGCGGCGCCGGGGAGCCTCGCGGCGAGCGGCATCCGGGATCGCATGGTGTGGCCCCCTGCAGGAGGCGGCCAGGGTAGCACGCCTCCTTCGGGCGGCGCCCGGCGGCTACGCCGCCTCGCCCCGGCGGGCCTTCTTGCCGGCGTCGATCGCCTGGCGGACGGCCCGCGCCAGCTCGCCCGGCGCGAAGGGCTTCTGGAGCAGGGGGGCGTCGCCCAGCGAGCCCTGGCCCGGGTAGCCGGACATGAAGAGCACCGCGGCGCCCGGCGCTCGCGACCGCAGGCGCTGCCACAGCTCGGGCCCGCTCATCCCCGGCATCACCACGTCGGAGAGCAGGAGGTCCACCCGCGCCTCCTCGTCGGAGAGGGCCAGCGCCGCCGCGGGCGAGTCCGCCTCCCGCACCCGGTAGCCGAGCCCGGAGAGCGCCGCCACCGCCAGGTGCCGGACGCCGGCGTCGTCCTCCACCACCAGCACCGCCTCGCTCCCCCGCGGCGCCGCCTCGATTCCCGGCTGCCCCTCCGGCCGGGCCTCGGTGGCCGGCAGCAGCACCCGGAAGAGCGTGCCACGCCCGGGCGCGCTCTCCACCTCCACCGCTCCTCCGACGTGGCGGGCGGCGGCGCGGACCGTGGCCAGCCCGAGGCCGGTGCCGCGCCCCGGGGCCTTGGTGGTGAAGAAGGGCTCGAAGAGGCGGGCCTGGACCTGCGGCGCCATCCCGTGGCCGGTGTCGCGCACCTCCAGCGTGGCGTAGTCGCCGGGCGCCACGCCGAGACCGCGGGCCTCGTGGCCCGTCAGGCTCCGCAGCCCGGTGGCGATGGCGAGACTCCCTCCGCCGGGCATGGCGTCCCGGGCGTTGAGCGCCAGGTTGACGAGCGCCATCTCCGCCTGGGCGCGGTCGCAGCGGGCGCGGGGCGCCCGCGGGTCGCTCCGCACCGCCAGGGTGACGTTCTCGCCCAGCAGCCGCTGCAGCATCCCGGCCATCCCGGCCACCACCTCGCCCAGGTCCACCGGCTCGGGCCGCAGCCCCTCCTGCCGCCCGAAGGCCAGCAGGCGCCGCGTCAGCGCCGCGGCGCGCTGCGCGGCGGCCCGGATCTCCTCCGCGTCCTGGCGCTGCGGGCTCCCCTCGGGGAGGTCGGCGGCCAGGAGCTGCGCGTGGCCGAGGATGGGCGTGAGCAGGTTGTTGAAGTCGTGGGCGATGCCCCCCGAGAGCCGGCCCAGCGCCTCCAGCTTCTGGGCGCGCATCAGCTCCTGCTCCAGCCGGTGCTGCTCGGCCTGGGCACCCTCGCGCTCCCGCATCCGCCCGCGCAGGCCCCAGGCCACGTAGCCCAGCACCGCCATGCCGGCGAGCCACATGGCCAGGTGGCGCAGGCCCACCTCGCGGGCCTCCTGCTCCTCGAGCCGGAGGAGCGGCGCCAGCGGCACCGAGATGGCGATTCCGCCGCGGACGTCCCCCTCCCGGTAGCCCTGGTCGGCGTGGCACTTGAGGCAGGCCCTCTCGGCCACCATGGCCCCCAGGAAGCGGAGGTAGGGCTCGCCGTCGAGCTGCTCCACCGACGCCACCTCCGGCTCGCCGGCGTCGAGCCGCCGCAGCGCGGCCTCCTCCCAGGCGTCGGGCCGGTTCCCCTCGGCGAGGGGGTTGAGGCTGGTGATGTGGCCGCGCAGGCCGTACTGCGCCCGCGAGAGCTCGAACACCTGCCGCGTCATGTAGGCCGGGTTGACGAGCGTGAGCCGCGCGCCCCCGGTGGTGACCACGTCGCGGTGCGGGAGGTGGGCCAGGTGGGGATTGGGCGGGGTGTGGTCGGAGATGGGGACGTAGACGCCGCCCTGCCGGGCGGCCCAGCGGCGGTAGGAGAGGTCCTTCGCGAAGGCGGCGCGGGCCACGTCGTGGGCCACGCCCACCGTCTGCTCCTGGTGGAGCGCGAGCTGGCGCCGGTGGGATGCGAGCGTCACCGCCGTCCAGCCCGAGGCGACGAGCAGCAGGTAGGGCACCAGGCGGAGGCGCCGGGCGTGCGGCTGCTGGACGGTCTCGGGCGTGCTCACGGGAAGCTCGGTGCCTCTCCGGGGGACCGACCGGTGGCTCCGCCTCCCCCGCGGCCCGCGGATGATACCGCGAGTGAGAGCACGGCGGTGACGCAGAAGCGGCACCGCGGCCGCTTCGGGCACCGGGGCCCCGCCGACCCGGAGCACCTCGCCCTACCCGTGCGCGGGCAGCGCCTCCCCGGCGGCGGGGACCTCGACCTCGGGTGCGCCGGGCGGCCCCTCGGCCAGCCCCTTCTTCTTCCACAGGTAGTACACCGCCGGGTAGACGAGCAGCTCCAGCGCGAACGAGGTCACCAACCCGCCCACCATGGGTGCGGCGATGCGCTTCATCAGGTCGGCCCCGATGCCGGTGGACCACATGATGGGCAACAGGCCGATGAAGGCGGCGAAGACCGTCATGGCCTTGGGCCGCACCCGCTTCACGGCGCCGTGGATGATGGCCTCGACCAGGTCGCCGGTGGTGCGCAGGCGGCCGGCCTTCCTGGCCTCGTCGTGGGAGAGGTCGAGGAAGAGGAGCATGAAGACGCCGGTCTCGGCGTCGAGCCCCATGAGCGCGATCATGCCCACCCAGACGGCGATGGAGACGTTGTAGCCGAGGAGCCAGAGGAGCCACACCGCCCCGATGGCCGAGAAGGGCACCGCCAGCATCACGATGGCCGCCTTGAAGCTCGACCTGGTGTTCATGTAGAGCAGGCCGAAGATCAGCACCAGCGTCAGCGGCAGGATGACCTTGAGCCGCTCCTTCACCCGCAGCATGTTCTCGTACTGGCCGCTCCAGGCGAGCGCGTAGCCGGTGGGCACCTTCAGGGCGGAGGCGAGCGCCAGCTTGGCCTGGTCCACGTAGCTGCCGACGTCGATCTTGGAGGTGTCGAAGTCGACGTAGATGTAGCCGGCCAGGAGCCCGTTCTCGTCGCGGATCATCGAGGGGCCATTCACCATCTCCACGTCGGCGATCTCCTCCATGGGGATCTGGCCGCCCCCGGGGATGGGCAGGAGCACCCGCTTCAGGGCCGTGAAGTCCTCGCGGTAGTCGCGGGCGTAGCGGACGTTGATGGGGATGCGCTGCCGCCCCTCGATGGTGGTGCCCTGGTTGTCGCCGCCCACCGCGGTCATCACCATCATGTTGGCGTCGTCGATGGTCAGGCCGTAGCGCGCCAGGCGGTCGCGGCGGAGCTTGAAGTCCAGGAAGTACCCGCCGGCCACCCGCTCGGCGTAGACGCTGCGGGTCCCGGGCACGTTCTTGAGGATGGCCTCGGCCTCCAGCGCCGTCTTCTCGATGACGCCCAGGTCGGCGCCGCTGATCTTGATGCCCACCGGCGTGCGGATGCCGGTGGAGAGCATGTCGAGCCGGCCCTTGATGGGCATGGTCCAGGCGTTGGAGATGCCGGGGAGCTGGAGCGCCGCGTCCATCTCGGTCTTGAGGTCCTCCACGGTGATGCGGTCCCACCAGAAGGAGCGGAGCACGCTCTTGAGCCAGCCCGGCGCCCAGGAGGAGTACCAGCGCGGCACCTCGCGCCACTCCAGCTCCGGCCTGAGGATGATGGTGGTCTCCATCATCGTGAACGGCGCGGGGTCGGTGGAGGTGCCAGCCCGCCCCGCCTTGCCGAAGACCCGCTCCACCTCCGGGAAGGTCCGCAGGATCTTGTCCTGGAGCTGGAGCGCCCGCTGCGCCTCGGCCACCGACATCCCCGGCTGCACCGCCGAGGGCATGTAGAGGATGCTCCCCTCGTAGAGCGGCGGCATGAACTCGGAGCCCAGCTTCAGGTAGACGGGGACCGTGGAGAGCACCAGCAGCACGCTCACCGCGATGGTGGCCTTGGCATGCTTCACCACGAAGCGGCAGGGCTTCTCATAGAGCCGGTGGAGCAGGTGGCTGATGGGGTGCTTCTCCTCCGAGTAGTACTTGCCGACGAGGGCCTGGGTCGCGAGCCACGCCAGCGGACGGGGCTTGAAGGAGAACGGCTCGATGCGGGCGAAGAGCATGCGCATCGCCGGATCCAGCGTGATGGCCAGGAAGGCAGCGATGGCCATGGCCAGGTTCTTGGAATAGGCCAGCGGCTTGAAGAGCCGGCCCTCCTGGTCCACCAGCGTGAACACCGGCATGAAGGCCACGGCGATGACCAGCAGCGAGAAGAAGACCGAGGGACCCACCTCCATCAGCGCCTCGAGGCGCACGTGGTGGAAATCCTCCTTCCTCCCCCCGGCGTCCCAGAGGTGGATCTTGTTGTAGGCGTTCTCGACCTCGACGATGGCCCCGTCCACCAGGACGCCGATGGAGATGGCGATGCCGGCCAGCGACATCAGGTTGGCGTTCAGGCCCATGAGGTACATGGGGATGAAGGCCAGCGCGACGCTGATGGGGATGGTGAGGATGGGGACGATGGCCGAGGGGATGTGCCAGAGAAACAGGAGGATGATGATCGAGACCACGATCATCTCCTCGATGAGCTTCCCCTTCACCGTGTGGATGGCCTCGCCGATGAGCTCGGAGCGGTCGTAGGTGGTGACCACCTCCACCCCGGGAGGCAGGGAGGGCCTGAGCTCCTCGAACCTGGCCTTGAGCCGCTCGATGAGGTTGAGGGCGTTCTCGCCGTAGCGCATCACCACGATGCCGCCCACCACGTCGCCCTGGCCGTCGAGGTCGGCCACCCCGCGCCGGATCTCCGGGCCGATGGTGACCTTGGCCACGTCCTTCACGGTGATGGGGGTGCCGCCCTCGGCCTTGAGGACCAGCTGCTCCAGGTCCTCCACCTTCTTCACGTAGCCGCGGCCGCGGACCATGTACTCGCGGCCCGAGAACTCCACCAGCCGGCCGCCGACGTCGTTGTTCCCCTTGCGCACCGCCTGGATGACGGCGTCGAGCGGAAGCTTGTAGGCCGCCAGCGCCGACGGGTTCACGGTGATCTGGTACTGCTTCACCTGTCCGCCGACGGTGGCCACCTCGGCCACGCCCGGCACCGACTGCACCGCGTAGCGCAGGAACCAGTCCTGGTAGCTGCGCAGCTCGTCGGTGGTGTGCTTGCCGGTGCGGTCCACCAGCGCGTACTGGAACACCCAGCCGACGCTGGTGGCGTCGGGGCCGAGCTCGGTCGTCACCCCCTGCGGGAGCTGGGGGATGATCTTGGAGAGGTACTCGAGGACCCGCGTCCGGGCCCAGTAGATGTCGGTGCCGTCCTCGAAGATCACGTACACGTAGCTGAAGCCGAAGTCGGAGAAGCCCCGGATGGCCTTGACCCGCGGCGCCCCCAGGAGCGCGGTGGTGATGGGGTAGGTGACCTGGTCCTCGATGATGTCGGGGCTGCGATCCCACCGGGAGTAGACGATGACCTGCGTGTCCGAGAGGTCGGGCAGGGCGTCGAGCGGGATGTTCCGCATCGTCCAGTAGGCGCCGGCCAGCGCCACCAGGGTGGCGGCGATGACCAGGTACTTGTTCTCGGCCGAGAAGCGGATGATTCGCTTGATCATGGCTCACTTCCCGCCGATGGCCGCCAGCGACGCCTTGAGGCGCGACTCGGAGTCGACGAGGAAGTTGGCGCGCACCACCACCTGCTCCGCGTCGGCCAGGCCGGCCTTGACCTCGACGTGGTCGCCGTCGGCGGCGCCCACCTGGACCACCCGGGGCTCGAACTTGCCCTCCCCCAGGCTCACGAAGACCACCTTCTGCGTGCCGGAGTCGATGACGGCGTCGGCCGGGATGCGCAGCCCCTCGCGCGCCGCGGCCCGGAGCACCACGTCGCCGAACATCTCCGGCTTGAGCTCGCCGCGCGGGTTGGCGAAGGCGAGCCGCACCTTCACGGTGCGGGTCTTGGGGTCGAGCACCGGGTCGATGAAGGCCACCCGGCCCGTGAACTCCTTGCCGGGGATGCCCTGCGCCGTGAAGGTGGCGGGCATGCCCACCCTGGTGCGCGCCAGGTCCGACTCGTAGATGTCGGCCAGCACCCAGAGCTGGGAGAGGTCGGTGATCTCGTAGGGCATGTCGCCGGCCGAGAGCTTGTGGCCGTGCACCACGTCCTTCTTGGTGACCACGCCCGACATGGGCGAGACCAGCGTGAGCGACTTCTGGACCTTCCCGGTGCGCGCCAGCTCCTCGATCACCGAGTCGGGCACGTCCCAGAGCTTGAGCCGCTCCCTCGCCGACGCCACCAGCTCGTCGCCGCTGGCGGCCAGCGAGCCGCCGGCGAGGTCCTTCCGCATCCTCACGGCCAGCAGGTACTCGTTCTGCAGGGAGAGCAGCTCGGGGCTGTAGATGGAGAAGAGCCGCTCGCCGCGGCGCACCGGCCTGCCCACGAAGTCGACGTAGATGTGCTCGACGAAGCCCTCCACCTTGACGTTGACGTGGTGGACCCGGGTCTCGTCCACCGCCACCTTGCCGGTGGTGCGCCAGGCCCCGCCCACCGGGCCGGCGGTCACCGGCGCGGTCCGCAGCCCGATGAGCTGCTGGCGCGCCGGGTCGATCTGGACCGTGGCCAGCCCCTCCACGGCGGAGCCGCCGCCGAGCGCCTCGTCCTCGTACACGGGGAGGTAGTCCATCCCCATCTCGTCCTTGCGGGGCGTGTGCGAGGTCTGCTTCGGGTCCATGGGGGAGCGGTAGAAGGAGATCTTCCGCTCGCCGCTCCCGCCGCCCTTCACCTCGACGAGCTTCATCCCGCAGATCGGGCAATCGCTGGGGTGGTCGGCGGTGATGGTCGGGTGCATCGGGCACTGGTAGAGCGGCTTCTTCGACGCCGCGGCATCGGCGGCCGCGGCCCCGCCGCCGGTCTTCACCTCGACGAGCTTCATGCCGCAGATCGGGCAGTCGCTCGGGTGATCGGCGGTGATGGTCGGGTGCATCGGGCACTGGTAGAGCGGCTTCTTCGACGGGGACTCGGCGCCGCCGCCGTGGTCGTGGCGCGCGGCCAGGAGCCGGAAGGCGCCGGCGCCTGCGGCGAGGCCCACCACCAGCGTCGCCAGGAGCGCCAGGGTTCCGAAGCGGCGCGGGGAGGAGCTCTTCGAGGTTCCGTCGGTCATGTCGCGTCTCCGTGCTGCGCCGTTCACATCCCACCGCTCGAGGCTGCGGGCGCCGCCATCTCGCCGCCGCCGGCTCCCCCGGCCCGGGCCGGGGAGCCGCCCATGGCCTTGGCGCCGGGCACCGGGCCCGCGCTCATCGGGGCCGCCCCGCCGGCCGGCGCGTCGAGCGACAGCTCCCACTGGGCGATGGCCAGGCGGTGCGCCTGGGCGATCGAGTCGAGGAAGCTGGCGCGGTCGGCCACCAGCCCGTTGAGCGCCTCGAGCACCGAGGCGAAGGTCACGCGCCCGACCCGGTACTGGCCCATGGTGCTCTCCGCCGCCGCCTCCGACTGCACCAGCAGGCCGCCGCGGTAGAGCTGGTTGGTGCGCAGCAGGCCGTCGAGCAGGGCCAGCCGCTCCTCGGTGCGCAGCCGCACCACCTGGCGAACCGCCTCGGCGCCGCCCTCCTCGGCCTCGCGGCGCGCCTCGCCCTCGGCCACCGCCCGGCCCTGCTTGCGGCCGCTCCACAGCGGCAGGCCCACGCTCACGGAGAGCGTCCACATGGGGTCGAGCGCGCCGCGGTACATCACGCCGGCGCCGACCGCCAGGTCGGGGTAGCGCTCGCGGCCCGCCAGCTCGACACGCTTCTGCGCCTGCTGCACCGAGAGCCGCGCCTGGCGGAGCTCCGGGCTCCGCACCTCGGCGTCGGCCAGCGCCTCGCCGGCAGCGGGCAGCACCGGATCCGGCAGGTCGGCGAGGTGCCAGCCGGTGGCGATGGGCTCGTCGAGCGGGTGGCCGCGCAGGCGGTTGAGCGACTGCAGCCGCGTCCGCTCCTGGGCCTCGAGCCCGAGCCGCTGCTGGCTGAGGCGGGTGCGCTCCAGCTGGGCCCGCAGGAGGTCGGACTGGGGCCCGGCGCCCACCTGGTAGCGCGCCCGGGCGAGCCCCTCCGACTGCTCCCAGAGCGCCTCCTGCCGGGCGAGCAGCGCCAGCTGGTCGCGGACCAGGAGCAGGTCCAGGTAGGCGCGGCGCACGTCGGCCTCGGCGCCGAGCTCGGCCCGGGCGAGCTGGGCCTCGACCAGCCCGGCCTGGCGCTCCGCCACCTCGGTGCGCAGGCCGCGCTTGCCCGGCCAGAAGAGCGGCTGGGTGACCATCGCCTGGTAGTAGCTGCTCTCCATCTTGCCGACCTCGATGGCGCGGAAGCCGTCGTTCTGGATCCCGAGCGACAGCATCGGATCGGGCAGCGCCCCCGCCTGCGGGATCCGCTCCCGCTCGGCCCGCGCCGCGGCCCGCGCCTGCAGGACCTCGGGCCTTCGGAGGAGCGCCTCCTCGACGAGCGAGGCCAGCAGCGGATCGGCGGCCAGGTCCGGGGCGGGACCGGCGCGGGCGGCCATGGGAAGCGCGGCCCAGAGGAGCAGCCACAGCGGAGAGGGGCGGATCATGGCCTCGCAGAGAGCACGGTCCATGCCAGGACGGGCCGCGGAACTCCGCGCGATTGGCGGCGCGGTGCCTCCGGAGCGCTTACACTGTGACCGGCGCGGTCACGCCTCGGATTGCCGGGGCGGCGGCGCTGGGAGGAAGCGCGCATGGCTCCGGCGATATCGGACCCTGCAGGGCCGGCACGCCAGGTGCTTCCGGCTCCTGCGGGAGACCCCTTGCCGCGCTGGTCCGGAACCGCCCGCCGCCTGCTGCTCGCCTTCGGGGCGCTGCTCGCCGTCTTCGCGCTGGCTGCGCTGCTGACGCTGCGCGGCTTCCAGCGGGTCCACGACGGGCTCGACACGGCGCGCGAGGGAGCGGAGAGCGTCCGGCTGGCGCTGGAGCTGGCGAGCGCGGTGCGCGATCAGTACGCCCACCAGGCGCACACCATCATCATCGGCGACGAGAGCCACCTGGGCTTCTACGAGGCGGCCCAGAAGCGTGTGCTGGACCTCCTGCCGCAGGTGCGGTCCCGCGCCGCAACCCCCGAGGAGCTGGCCTGGGTGGACGAGATCGCCGGCGCCACCGGAGAGCTGGACCGGGTGTTCCGCGAGCGCATCGTGCCGGCGGTGCTGCGCGGCGAGCGGGCCGACGTCAAGCTGGAGCACGACAGGGCGCAGCTGCTGGTGACCCGGATCCAGGACCGGACCGAGCAGCTTGTCGACGGCTTCGAGGCCGCCATCGCCCGGGTCCAGGCCCGGGTCGAGGCCTCGGAGCGGGGGACGGTGCGCGGGGTGCTGGCGCTGCAGCTGGCCTCGGCGCTGCTGGCCCTGGGCCTGGGGCTGTGGGTGCTCCGCTCGGTGGCCCGGCCCATCGCCAGGCTGCGGGCCGGCGCGGCCCGGCTGGCGGGCGGCGACCTCGACGCCCACATCGCCGTCGACTCGCCCGACGAGTTCGGGGCCCTGGCCCAGCAGTTCAACGCCATGACCCGCTCGCTCCGCGAGCACCAGGAGAAGCTCCTGCAGAGCGAGAAGCTGGCCGGCATCGGGCGGCTGGCGGCGGGAGTGGCCCACGAGATCAACAACCCGCTGGGCGTCATCCTGGGCTACGCCAAGCTGCTCCGGAAGCGGGCCGACGAC
Organism: Deltaproteobacteria bacterium; assembly: GCA_016214955.1. Classification (GTDB taxonomy): domain Bacteria; phylum Myxococcota; class Myxococcia; order Myxococcales; family Anaeromyxobacteraceae; genus JACRMN01. The sequence goes on along the minus strand of JACRMN010000012.1, from coordinate 193,808 downwards.
GGCACCGCCGGCGACCTGCGCATCATCGAGGAGGAGACGCTCCGCTGCCGCGAGATCGTCGAGGGGCTGCTGGACCTCTCGCGGCCCCTGCCGGCGCACCCGCAGCCGGTGGACCTCCGCGAGCTCACCGACGAGGTCCTGGCCCGCCTGCGGGAGGCGAAGCTGCTCGACGGGGTGACCGTGACCGTGGAGGGCAGCGCCGTCGCCCGGGGCCACGCCCAGAAGCTGCGCCAGGTGCTCTTCAACCTGGTGCGGAACGGCGCCGAGGCCGCCGGCACCGGCGGGCGCGTCGACGTCCGCCTGGGGAGCGCCTCCGGCGCCGCGGAGGTCGCGGTGGCCGACTCCGGCCGCGGCATCAGCCAGGAGGCCGCCGGCCGGCTCTTCGAGCCCTTCTTCACCACCAAGGACCACGGCACCGGGCTCGGCCTGGCGGTCTCCCTGGCCATCGCCCGCGCCCACGGCGGATCGATCGAGGCCGGGGCGGCACCCGCGGGCGGCGCCTGCTTCACCCTGCGGTTGCCGGGCCTCCCGGGAGGCATCACGTGACGGAGCCCCGCGCCCGCGTCCTCGTCGTCGACGACAAGGAGAACATGCTCGGCCTCTTCGCCCGGATCCTGGGCGAGGAGTACGAGCTGGTCACCGCCGCCGACGGCGGGCGGGCCCTGTCGCTGGTGGCCACGCAGGAGTTCGACGTGGTGGTCACCGACATCAAGATGCCGGCGGCGGGCGGCTTCGAGGTCCTGGCGGCGGTGAAGAGCCGCTCGCCGGACACCGAGGTCATCCTCATGACCGGCCACGCCTCGGTGCAGGACGCTGTCGAGGCCATGAAGAAGGGGGCCTACGACTACCTGCAGAAGCCCTTCGACCCGGACGCCGCGGCGCTGGCGGTGGCGCGGGCCCTGGAGCGGCGGCGGCTCAAGCGCCAGGCCGAGTCGCTGCGGCGGGAGCTGGAGGGCGTCTACTCCTTCCACAACATCATCGGGAAGAGCCCGCGGATGCGCGAGGTCTTCGCGCTCCTGGAGCAGGCCGCCAAGCTCGACATCACCGTGCTGCTCGGCGGAGAGACAGGGACGGGCAAGGAGCTGGCCGCCCGCGCGGTCCACTACCACAGCGCGCGCAAGGAGAGGCGGTTCGTCCCGGTCAACTGCGGGGCGCTGCCGCCCGACCTGGTGGAGAGCGAGCTCTTCGGGCACGTGCGCGGGAGCTTCACCGGCGCCGCCGGCGACAAGGCCGGCCTCTTCGCCGAGGCCGACGGCGGCACCCTGTTCCTCGACGAGATCGGGGAGCTGCCGCTCCCGGTGCAGGTGAAGCTCAACCGCGCCCTGCAGGAGCGCGAGATCCGGCGCGTCGGCGACAACCGGGCGGCCAAGATCGACGTCCGCGTCATCGCCGCCACGCACCGCGACCTCAAGGAGGAGGCGCGCGCCGGCCGCTTCCGCGAGGACCTGTTCTACCGCCTGCACGTCTTCCCCATCCGCCTGCCGCCGCTGCGCGAGCGGCGCGAGGACATCCCGCTGCTGGCGGCCCACTTCCTGGAGAAGCACGCCCGCGCCTTCCGCCGGCAGGTCGAGGCCTTCGAGCCCGACGCGCTGCGCGCCCTCACCGGCTATCCCTGGCCCGGCAACGTCCGCGAGCTGGAGAACGCGGTGGAGCGGGCCGTGGCGGTGGCGCACGGCGGGCGGGTCGGGGTGAAGGACCTGCCGGACGACGTCCGGGGGCAGCAGGAGGGCTCCTTGCCCGCCGAGGAGCTGGCCAAGATGCCCTTCCGCGACGCCGTCGAGCTGGCCCGCGACCGCATCTCCCGCGACTACCTGGTGGCGCTGCTGCGCGAGCTCGAGGGCAACGTCACCCAGGCCGCGGTGCGCGCCGGGGTGAAGCGCGAGAGCCTGCACCGGCTGCTGAAGCAGTACGGCATCCGCGCCGAGGACTTCAGGCGACGGGAGTGAGACCATGACCGCGAGGCGCGCCTGCTGCGCTGGAACCGCTCTCATCGTGCTGCTTCTCGGTGCGGGGCTCCTGGCCGGCGCCCTTGCCGTCCGGCGCAGCGGGCTCAGCGCCCGCCCGGACCCCGGGCCGACCGAGGCCCGGTTGGCGCGCATGGTCCGCGGCTTCGCCATGGACCCGGAGGAGCGGCTGCGGTCCAACCCCGTTCCACCGACGCCGCGGGTGCTCGCCGAGGCCCGGGCCCACTACGCCGACCACTGCGCCAGCTGTCACGCCAACGACGGGAGCGGCGCGACCGCGCTGGGCAGACGCCTCTATCCGCGCGCCCCGGACATGCGGCTGCCCGCGACCCAGGAGCTGAGCGACGGGGAGCTCTTCTTCATCATCGAGAACGGCGTACGGCTCACCGGAATGCCGGGCTGGGGCGGCGGGCCTCCCGAGGCCAGCTGGGGCCTCGTGCACTTCATCCGCCACCTGCCCAGGCTCGGGCCCGAGGAGATCCTGGAGATGGAGAAGCTCAACCCCAGGAGCCCCGCCGAGTGGCGGGAGCTGCAGGAGGACGAGCAGTTTCTCCAGGGCGACGACCCGACGCCAGCGCCGCGGAGCGGCCACGAGCACCACGGGAAGGGGAAGGAAGTGTCGCCATGAGGTCAGCAGCTCTCGTCTCTGCAGTCGCTCTGCTGCTGGGGAGCGCGATCGCGGTCGCCCATGAGGGCGGGGCCGACTTCCGCGGCGTGGTCATGTCTGCCGAGGGCGGTCAGCTCACCGTGCGCGGGGTCCAAGGGAAGGAGCACCGCGCCGCCCTGACCCATGCCACACGTATCTTCGTGGCCGGGCAGGCAGCCAGGGCGGCGGACCTGAAGCCGGGCCTCCGTGTCGTGGTGCATGCCCGGAAGGTCGGCGGCCAGGTGGAGGCCGTCACCGTCCAGGCCGCGGCGCCGGCTCCGGCGCGGCGGGAGTCGGGCAAGTAGGGCCGCGGCATCCTGCGCCACCGGGCGATGGAAACCCCGGCCCGGCGCCGCGCCAGCGGGCACTCACCCGCCGAAGTCCGGGACCTGCGGCGCCTGGAGGCCGGCGCAGACGCAGCCGGCGTGATCCGCGTGCGCGGGGCCGTCGGGCCCGCCCGTCTTCGGCGCCGCCGGTGCGACTGGCCCCGTTCAGCGCTTGCAGGCGCAGTCGCCGGCCTTCCCGGCGGCGGGCCGGGCCGGGTCGGCATCCTGCGCCGCCTTCTTCGGGGACGACATCTGCGCTGCCAGCTCCTTGTCGTAAGGGGTGACGTCGCCTGCGAGGGCGGCTCCGGCGGACAGGGCGAGCAGCGTGGCGGCGAGGGCGGTCTTCCACATGGTGGCTTCCTTTCGGTGGGTGCCGGTGCGCGATCCCTCGCGCCGGCGGCCGGCTCTTCTCGCCGGCTGCCCGCGGAGTGTGCAACGCCGGTGCCGCGCGGCGCAGCGGCGGCGTCAGGCCGTGGCGGCGCGGGCTTGCGCGCGGCGCGCACCGGGAGACGCGCCGGACCGTGGCCGGCGTGGTCACGGTGGAACCGCGCCGGCGACCGCCAGCGCGCGTCGAGGGGCCCTGCACGGCGGGATCCACGGCGGCGGCGGCTGGCACGCGCCCTGCTCCACCTGCACTCGACCCCCCACGCAGCCCTCGGGCTGCAGGAGAAGTCCCGTGACCGCTCGGTCCTTGCCGCTCTTCGCTGCCTTCGCGCTCGCTGCTTCGGGCCTTGCCGTTCGAGCCCGGGCGGGCGACGTGGACTCTCGCTTCGATCGGGCTCGCAGCCGGCCGGCCGCAGCCCGCCACCCCGTGGCCGGTGCACCGGGAGGCACGCAGGTGCCTGCCGAACGCCCTGCGCCCGCGCATCCGCCGGACGGAGCGGCACCGCGGCAGGCCCGGCTGGCCTGTCACTGCCCCGGCAACCGCTAGAGGCCGCTTCGCGTAACCGATCCGGTCACGGCGCGGCTGCCCCGCGCCGGCCGGCCGCGGGAATCGCCAGTCCCGGCGCGGGAAGGCGGCGGCTCTCGGCAGCGGCACGACTCCTGCTTTGCACGCGACCTCCACGGTCTCCCGCGGGAGGCCCCATGCCGGAGAACACCAACATGCCCAGGAGCCTCGTCGCAGCCGCCGCCCTCCTCCTCTTCTCCACGCCCGCGCTCGCGGCCCCGGAGGCGCCGCCCACCACCGTGGAGATCGCGGTGACCGGCGAGGGGTTCGTCCCCTCCCGCATCCGCGCCAGGAAGGGGCAGAAGCTCCGCCTGGTGGTGACGCGGAAGACCGAGCGGACCTGCGCCACCGAGATCGTCATCCGGGAGGCCGGGGTGAACCAGAAGCTGCCGCTCGACAAGCCCGTGGTGGTGGAGCTGACGCCGAAGCAGTCCGGCAAGCTCCGCTTCGCCTGCGCCATGGACATGATCGCCGGGGAGATCGCCGTCGACTGACCGGCCCGGCGACCCGCGCGCCGGCGTCCCGGACGCCCGCCGGGCCTCGCCCGCGGGCGTGCGGACGGCCTCGCCGGCCGCTAGGAGGTGAGCATGGACGACTGCTGCAAGGGAGCGCCGCGGCGGGCGCGCTGGATCGTGCTCCTGGTCCTGCTGGCCGCTGCCGCGGTGGCCGGCGCGCTGGGGAGGGCCGGCTGACGTGACCGGCGAGGCCCTGGCCCGGCTCGCCGGGAAGCGCGAGGCCTTCCTGCGCTTCGCCCGCTCCCGCCTCGGCGACGAGGCCCAGGCCGAGGAGCTGCTCCAGGCCGCCTACGCCCGCGCCTCCGAGCCCTCGGCGGCGCTGCGCAGCGGCGAGAGCGCCGAGGCCTGGTTCTACCAGGTGCTCCGCAACGCCGCCGCCGACCTGCACCGCCGCCGGCACCGGGGCCCGCAGGAGGTGGAGCTGGACGAGGCGCTGGAGGAGCTGGGCCTGCCGCCCGAGCAGCTCCGCGAGGCGGCCTGCGCCTGCGTCGGCCAGGTGGTCGAGACCCTGTCGCCGGCCCACGCCCGGCTGGTGCGCCGGGTGGACCTGGAAGGGGCCCCGGTCCCGGCGGTCGCCGCCGAGGAGGGCATCACGCCCAACAACGCCGCGGTCCGGCTCCACCGGGCCCGGGCGGCGCTCCGCGAGCGGCTGCGCCGGGCCTGCGGCGCCTGCGCCCGGCACGCCTGCCTCGACTGCCACTGCCGGACCCAGGCCGCGAGGGCCGGCGTGTAAGAGCCGGTGGGCGGCAGCGTCTCCCCGGGCAAGGAGGAAGTCCCGATGGCCAGCCACGCCCACGTCCATGTCCACTACAGTCCGGGTCCGCACGCCCGGGCCCACCTCGCCGGCGAGCAGGGGGCCGCCCCGGCGCGCGACCCGGTCTGCGGGATGGCGGTCGATCCCCGGGAGCCTCGCGGCGGGAAGCACGTCCACGAGGGTCGCACCCACGGCTTCTGCAGCGCCCGCTGCCGCGAGAAGTTCGCGGCCGACCCGGCCCGCTACCTCGCCCCGCCGCCGGAGCCGGCCGGCGCCGCGCCGGGCGCCAGCTGGATCTGCCCGATGGATCCCGAGGTGACCTCGGATCACCCCGGCCCCTGCCCGAGGTGCGGCATGGCGCTGGAGCCGGCCGAGCCGGTCGCGGCGGCGCGCGTCGAGTACACCTGCCCCATGCACCCGGAGATCGTCCGCGACGCCCCGGGGAGCTGCCCCATCTGCGGCATGGCGCTGGAGGCGCGGAGCGTGGCCGCCGAGGAGGAGAACCCGGAGCTCCGCGACATGACCCGGCGCTTCTGGGTGGCCGCGGCCCTGTCGCTGCCGCTCTTCCTGGTGGGGATGTCCGACCTCGTCCCCGGCCAGCCGCTGCAGCACGCCGTGCCGGCGGCCTGGCTGGCCTGGGGCCAGCTGCTCCTGGCGGCGCCGGTGGTGCTCTGGGCCGGCGCGCCCTTCTTCCAGCGCGGCTGGGCCTCGGTGGTGAACCGCAGCCCCAACATGTTCACGCTCATCTCGGTGGGCACCGGCGCCGCCTTCCTCTTCTCGCTGGTGGCCACCCTGGCCCCGGGCCTGCTGCCGGCGACGCAGCAGGGCCACGCCGGCTCCCCTCCCGTCTACTACGAGGCGGCGGCGGTCATCACCGCGCTGGTGCTGCTCGGCCAGGTGCTGGAGCTCCGCGCCCGGGCCAGCACCCGCGGCGCGCTGCGCGCCCTCCTCGACCTCGCGCCCCGCACCGCGCGGCGCCTCGACGCCGGCGGCGGCGAGACCGACGTGCCCCTCGCCCAGGTGGTCCCCGGCGACCTGCTCCGGGTGCGCCCCGGGGAGAAGGTGCCGGTGGACGGCGTGGTGCTCGAGGGCCGGTCCCACGTGGACGAGTCGATGGTCACCGGCGAGCCGGTGCCGGTGGAGAAGGAGCCGGGCAGCCGGGTGACCGGCGCCACCCTCAACGGCAGCGGCGGGCTGCTGATGCGCGCCGAGCGGGTCGGGGCGGCGTCGCTGCTCGGCCAGATCGTCCGGCTGGTGGGCCAGGCGCAGCGGAGCCGCGCCCCCATCCAGCGGCTCGCCGACGCCGTCTCCGGTCGCTTCGTGCTGGCGGTGCTGGCGGTGGGCGCGCTCACCTTCGCCGCCTGGTGGCTGCTCGGCCCCGAGCCCCGGCTCGCCGGCGCCCTCTCCGCCGCGGTGGCGGTGCTGATCATCGCCTGCCCCTGTGCCCTCGGCCTGGCGACGCCCATGAGCGTGATGGTGGGCACCGGCCGGGGCGCGGCGCTCGGCGTGCTGGTGCGCGACGCCGAGGCGCTGGAGGTGCTGGAGCGGGTGGACACGCTGCTCGTCGACAAGACCGGGACGCTCACCGAGGGCAAGCCCCGGCTGGTGGCGGTGGAGCCGGTGGCCGGCCTCCCGGAGGAGGAGGCGCTGCGGCTCGCCGCCGCCGCCGAGCGCGGCAGCGAGCACCCCCTGGCCCGGGCGGTGCTGGCCGCCGCCGGGGCCCGCGGCCTGGCCCTGCCCGAGGCCACCGGCTTCCAGGCCCGGCCCGGCCAGGGCCTCACCGCCGCCATCGAGGGGCGTGCCGTGGCGCTGGGCAACGAGGCCCTCCTCGCCGCCCTCGGCGTCGAGCCCGGCGCGCTGGCCGAGCGGGCCGCGGCGCTGCGGGCGGCAGGCCGCACCGTCCTCTTCCTGGCGGTGGACGGGCAGGCCGCGGCGCTCCTGGCGGTGGCCGACCCGGTGAAGGCCTCGACGCCCGAGGCGCTGGCGGCGCTGCGCGCCGAGGGGCTGCGGGTGGTGATGCTCACCGGCGACAGCCGGGCCACCGCCCTGGCCGTGGCCCGCGAGCTGGGCATCGCGGAGGTGGAGGCCGAGGTGCAGCCTGCAGGCAAGCACGCGGTGGTGGAACGCCTGCGGGCCGAGGGGCGGGTGGTGGCCATGGCCGGCGACGGCGTCAACGACGCGCCCGCGCTGGCCGCGGCCCACGTGGGCATCGCCATGGGCACCGGCACCGACGTGGCCATGGAGAGCGCCGGCGTCACCCTGGTGAAGGGCGACCTGCGCGGCATCGTGCGGGCGCGGCGCCTCTCGCGGGCCACGCTGCGCAACATCCGCCAGAACCTCTTCTTCGCCTTCGCCTACAACGCGCTCGGCATCCCGGTGGCCGCCGGGCTGCTCTACCCCTTCACCGGCCTGCTGCTCAGCCCCATGCTGGCGAGCGCGGCCATGAGCCTCTCCTCGGTCTCGGTGATCGCCAACGCACTGCGGCTGCGCTCTGCGCGGCTCTGACGGGCGTGCCGCGGGACGGCCGGCTCGCCCGGGGGACCGGCCGCTACCCGACCAGATCCTCGGTCCCGTCCACGCCCAGCACGTTGCCGGTGAGCCAGACGGTCTCGGGCCGGGCCACGGCCACCATCACCGCGGCCACGTCGGCCGGCGTGGTGAGCCGCCTGGCCGGGTGGATGGCCAGGCAGCGCTCGATCATCTGGGCGTTGCCGGGGATCTTGCGGAGCGCCGGCGTGTCGGTGACGCCGGCGCGGATGGCGTTGACGGCGATCCGGCGCGGCACCAGCTCCACCGCCAGCTGCCGGCAGTGGCTCTCCAGCGCCGCCTTGGCCGCCGAGACCGCGCCGTAGCTGGGCCAGATGCGGTGGCCGCCGGCGCTGGTCATGGCGAAGACGTGGGCCCCCGGCCCCATGAGCCCGGCCTGCACCACCTCCTGCACCCAGTACACGAGCGAGTGGGCCATGACGTCGAGGGTCATGTCCATCTGCGGCCGGCTGATGGCCTCGGAGGCCTCGCCCACGAAGGGCTTCAGCGTCCCGAAGGCCAGCGAGTGGAGCAGGAGGTCGACGCCGGCCGGGTTGCCCGCCTCGGCCAGGTGGCGCTTCATCTCGGCCACCACCTGGGCCCGCTGCTCCGGGTCGGCGGCGTTGACGTTGAAGAAGAGCGACTGCCCGCCGGCGGCGCCGATCTCGCCGCGGATGCGCTCCACGTTGGGGAGCGTGGCCTTGCGGTCGAGGTGGACGCCGAAGACGTTGCGCCCGGCGCGCGCCAGGGCGAGGGAGGCGGCCTCGCCGAAGCCCGAGGAGGCGCCGAGGACGAGGGCCCAGTTCCGGTGGGTGGACATCGCCAGAACATGGGCGGGGGCGGTGGCCCGGTCAATCACCGCCCCCGCCCGGGTCGCCCTCTCCGCCGGGCCGGCGCGGAGGAGAGGGCGAAGCGCGGCCGCTACGGCATGGCCGCCAGCGCGCGGCCCACGGTGATCAGGCCGGCGCCGGTGGCGTCGTCGCCCCAGCAGACCTGGCCCGCCACGCCGCGGGGGTCGTTCACCATCCGGCAGCCCGCCGGGAGCGGCAGCGCCGCGGAGACCAGGTAGCCCTCGGCCTGGGCCTGGGTGAGGCCCGGGCTCCTCTGGGCCATGAGGGCCACGATGCCGGCCACGTGCGGGCTGGCCATCGAGGTGCCGCCCAGGAAGAAGTAGGAGGTCTGGCCGCTGTTGGTCTGGTAGGGCCCGACCACCCAGGAGCCGGGGGCGGCCACGTCCAGGTCCTGCCCGGCGAGCGCCCGGCTGGAGAAGTCGGCGATGTAGAAGTCGTCGGAGCTCGTCGGGTCGGCGACGTCGCGGTTGTTCCACCAGCCCCCGTTGACCGCCCCGCTGGCCAGGCGGCTCCACTCGCCCACCCAGCCCGAGGCGGCCACCGAGATCACCGGCGCGTAGGCGCCCGGGTAGCCCATGCCGGCGGTCCCCTCGTTGCCGGCCGAGGCCACGATGAGCACGCCGGCCTCGATGGCGTAGTCGATGGCGGCCTTCTCCATGGCGTCGAGCGAAGGGCCGCCCAGGCTCATGTTGATGACCACCGGCGAGTCGGCCAGCGGCCCCTTCTTGAGGTTGGCCACGTAGGTGATGCCGCGGGCCACCACCGACGACCAGCCCGAGCCGTTCTGGTTGAGCACCTTCACCGGGATGACGGTGGCCAGGGGGGCGGTGCCGTTCACCGGGGTGCCCCGCAGGCTGTAGCCGAGGATGGTGCTGGTGACGTGGGTGCCGTGCGAGTTCTGGTCGTGCTCCCACTTGTTGGTCGGGGTGGAGACGTTGCCGTTCTCGCCGCCGCCGCCGCCGAGCGCCAGGGCGTACTGGGTGGCGATGCGCTCCTGCGGGAAGTACTGGCGCCAGGAGTCGAGCAGGCCGGTGTCGAGCACCGCCACGTAGACGCCGCTGCCGTCGTAGGCCGCCACCCGGCCGGCGCCGAAGTCGGTGGCGTCGATGGCGTCCTGGTCCCAGGTGCTGATGCCGCCGGAGAAGTCGGCCGCGGCGACGGTGTCCACCGGCCCGCCGTTGCGGGCGGCGTCGGGGGTGGCCGAGAGCACGTAGGGCAGCGCGGCGATGGCGGCGAGCTCGCCGGCCCGGGCCTGCAGGGTGACGGCGCGGAGCTCGGCGACCACGTCGCGGACCTTGCCGTGGGCCCCGAGGTCGGCGAGGAGCGCGGCCGTGGGTTCGGTGCGCAGCAGCACGTTGATGCCGATGCTGGTGCTGGGCGAGGCGGCGGCCGCCACCGGGGCGACGGCGAGGGCGGCGAGTGCCAGGAGCGTGCGGGCGGCGAGGTGCATGGTGTGGTCCTCCGCGGGCGCCGCGAGGCGCCGGTGCGGTGCGAGGTGAGGTGTGGGCGCATCTTCCCACCGCCCGATCGAGGTGGCGCCGCCCCCTCGGGGCGGGTCGCCCGCCCGCCGCCGGGAAACGCGCTCCGCAGGCCCGGGCCGCCGCCCCGGCGAGCAGGGGAGGCGGCCCGGACGGCGCCCCCTGCCGCACCGCGCCACGCACCGTCAGTGCGCCCCGTCGGGGCACCGGGGCGACGGGGCCTGGAAAAGTGGTACCGGAATATGGTTATGTCCGGAGACCGACGCTCTCGCCGCATCCACCCCGCAGGAGGTCTTCGCATGCGCCGCTCCCTCGCCGCACTGCTTCCGGCCCTCGGCATGCTGCTGGCCGCCGGCCCGGCCCGCGCCGCCGACAACATCGTCCTCGGCGTCCCCACCGCCCTCGGCACCATCGAGGGGCAGGACTCGCTCCGCGCCGCCCAGCTGGCGGTGAAGGAGATCAACGAGCAAGGCGGCGTCCAGGTGGGCGCCGTGAAGCGCAAGCTCGAGATCGTCTCCATCGACACCCGCGAGGCCGAGGCCGGCGTGCCGGTCACCGACGCCCTGGCCGCCATGGAGAAGCTGATCACCGAGAAGAAGCCGGCCGCCATCGTCGTCGGCGCCTTCCGCTCCGAGGTGCTGGTCTCGGCGATGGACATGATCGCCAGGGTGAAGATCCCCTACCTCTGCACCATCGGCATGTCGCCGGTCTTCGACGACAAGGTCGGCGCCGAGTACGAGAAGTACAAGTACAACTTCCGGCTCTCGCTCTCGGCCCGCTACCTGGTCGGCAACCTGGGCAAGACCATGTCGTTCCTCAAGACCAAGTACGGCTTCGACAAGGTCTACTTCCTCCACCAGGACGTGGCCTGGGCCAAGGGCACCATCGGCGGCCTCACCAAGGTGATGGAGGGAGCCGGCTGGAAGGTGCTGGGCAGCGACCCCTACCCCACCGGCTCCCGCGACTTCTCGGCCTCGCTCACCAAGGCCAAGGCCGGCGGCGCCCAGGTGGTGGTCCCCATGTTCGACATGCCGGAGTCGGGCGTGCTGGTGAAGCAGGCCCGCTCCATGAAGGTGCCGGCCCTGGTCGCGGGCTTCATCAGCCCGGCGGCCCCGGGCACCGCCTGGGCCACCTTCAAGGGCGACATCGACGGCCTGGTGAACTTCCTCTTCGAGCCCGGCGCCATCCCGCTGCCCAGTGCCCGCTCCCGGCACTTCACCGAGGCCTACGGCAAGGCCTACGGCGAGGAGCTGAAGAACAGGATCTCGGGCCACGGCCCCGGCCCCTCCTACGACGCCGTCTACGTGCTGGCCGGGGCCATCACCCGCGCCGGCTCGCTCGATGCCGACGCGCTGGTGAAGGAGATCGAGAAGACCGACATGGAGGGCGCGGTGGGCCGGCTGATCTTCACCAAGACCCACTCGGTGCCCTACGGCGACGACCCCAAGGCCGGCGGCGCCTCCATCGCCTTCCAGTGGCGGCAGGGCAAGCGGGTGGTGGTGTTCCCCGAGGCCATCGCCGAGGGCAACATCGAGCTGCACGCGCGGTAGTCGCCGCTCGTCCGCCGCCGGGGCGCCCCTCCGGGCGCCCCGGGCCGGCGGGTGATCGGGGCGTGCCATGGGCGGCCTACTCGCGAGCACGCTGGTCTACGGCCTGGTGAGCAGCGCCACGCTGCTGCTCACCGCGCTGGGGTTCAGCCTCACCTTCGGCCTCTCGGGCGTCGCCAACTTCGCCCACGGCGGCCTCTACCTGCTGTCGGGCTTCACCGCCTGGCTGCTCATGACCCACCTGCACCTGCCCTTCCTGGCCGCGGCCGCGGCCACGGTGGTGCTGGTGGGCCTGGTGGGCGCCCTGGTCTACCGGGTGGTGGTGATGCCGGTGCGCGGCATCCACCTGGCCGAGGTCATCAGCACCTTCGCGGTGGGGGTGGCCATCATCGAGCTGTTCCGCTGGCTGGGCTTCACCACCTACGACTACGTGCTGCCGGTGCTGGTGGAGGACGGCATCGACGTGCTGGGCGTGACCGTCGACTGGCAGCGGCTCATCATCGTGGCCGTGGCCCTGGTGCTGACGCTGGCGCTCTGGGCCTTCACCCACTGGACCAAGATCGGGCTGGCGCTCCGCGGCATGTCCCAGGACGAGTACACCGCGCTCTCGGTGGGCATCGAGTCGGACTGGGCCGCCATGCTCTCGCTGGCGCTGGGCGCCGGCCTCTCGGCGGTGGCCGCCATGGTGCTCTTCCCGCTGGGCATCATCAGCATCAACAGCGGGTACGACGCCCTGCTGGTGGCGCTGGCGGTCACCGTGCTGGGCGGCCTCGAGTCCACCGCCGGCATGATCATCGGCAGCCTGGTGCTGGGCTTCGCCGTCACCCTCACCGGCAACTACGTCGGGCCCCGCTGGGGCGAGGTGGTCTACCTGGGCGCCATCGTCGTCGTGCTGGCGGTGCGCCCGTCGGGCCTGCTCGGCAAGTCCAAGGAGCTCGAGGAACGTGTCTAGGGCCCCCACCGGCTTCCGGCGCGAGCGCATCGACCGCGGCATCAAGGTGCGGTCCGACGACATCTTCGCGCTGGCCTCGCTCCGCGACCTCTCCTACCTGATCCTGCCCCGGGCCCTGCCGGTGGCGGCGCTGCTCCTCTTCCCCATCGTCGGGCGCGGGATCAGCCCCTACTGGCAGACGGTGGTGCTCAGCACCCTGGTGATCGCGCTGCTGGCGCTCTCCTGGGACCTGCTGGCCTCGGCGGGCCTGGTGTCGCTGGGCCAGGCCTTCTTCTTCGGGCTGGGCGGCTACACCGCCGGGTTCCTCAACTCGGGCCTCGGGCTCTCGCCCTTCCTCTCCATCCCGCTGGCCACCCTCCTCGGCGCGGCGCTCTCCACGCTGCTGCTCTTCCCGCTCCTGCGCCTGCGCGGCATCTACTTCGGCATGATCACCTTCGCCCTGCCGCTCCTCTGCATGCGGGTGGTGGAGACCACCGGGCTCCTGGGCGGCACCGAGGGGCTCTCGGGCCTGACCCCGCTGCCCAGCCGGACGGTGGAGCTCTACGTCATCACCCTGGCGGTGCTGGTCACCGCCTTCGTCTTCCGCCGCCTCTCCACGAGCGACTGGGGCCTCGTCTACCAGGCCATCCGCGACAACGACCGCGCGGTGGTGGCCGCCGGGTTCGACATCCAGCGGCGCAAGGCCCAGGTGGTCTTCCTGGCGGCGCTGCCGGCCGCCTTCGCCGGCGCCTTCGTCACCCACCGCTACCAGTTCGTGGGCATGCCGGCCTTCGCCCTCGACTACTCCACCATGCCGCTGACCGCCGCCGTCATCGGCGGGCCCGGCAGCTTCCTGGGGGCGCTGGTGGGCGCCTTCCTGCTGGTGCCGCTCTCGGAGCTGATGCGCGAGTTCGGCTCGCTGCGGGTGGTGGTGTACTCGGCCATGCTGCTCGGCTTCACCATCGGCCTGCCCGAGGGGCTCTTCCGCTTCGCCGCCCGCAAGTACGGCCAGTTCGAGCGGCTGGCGCCCATCGAGGAGCCCTCCCATGGGAAGTGAGCCCTTCCTGCGGGTGCAGAACCTGACCAAGGCCTTCGGCAAGGTGCTGGCGGTCATGGACGTCAGCTTCGACCTGCCGCGCGGCCACGCCCTGGGCGTCATCGGGCCCAACGGCTCGGGCAAGAGCACCCTCATCAACCTCATCACCGGCTTCGTGCGCCCCACCTCCGGCAAGGTGTTCTTCCAGGGCCGTGACCTGGCCGGCCTCGCCCCCCACCAGCGCGTCAACCTGGGCATGGCCCGCAGCTTCCAGATGGCCCGGCCCTTCTACAACCTGCCGGTCTACAAGAACGTGGTCATCCCGGTCTCCTCGCCCCGCTCGCGCAAGCACATGGGCGGCGAGTTCGGCGACCGCGACGAGGCCGCCATCCACCTGCTGGAGGAGGTGGGCTTCGAGCGCGACTCGGCGGTGCCCTTCAAGAAGGCCGGCGAGCTGCCCCACGGCTACCTGAAGCGGCTGGAGCTGGCTCGCTGCCTGGCGCTGGACCCCGACCTCATCATCCTCGACGAGCTCTTCTCGGGGATGAGCATGTCGGAGATCGCCGGGATCCTGCCGCTGCTGGAGAAGATCAAGGCCGCCGGCAAGACGCTCGTCATGGTGGAGCACCGGCTGCGCGAGCTCTTCCGGGTGGTGGACTCGGTCATCTGCCTCCAGTTCGGCGAGAAGATCGCGGCCGGCCCGCCGCAGGAGGTCATGGCGCAGAAGGAGGTGGCCGAGGCCTACCTGGGCGCGGAGGTGACCGCCGATGCTTGAGGTCCAGAACCTCCTGGTCTTCTACGAGAACGCCCTGGCGGTGAACGACCTCAGCCTCTCCGTCGAGGAGGGCGAGGTGGTGGGCGTCTTCGGCTCCAACAGCGCCGGCAAGACGACGCTCCTCAACACCATCGCCGGCCTGACGCTGCACCTGCAGAACCGCGAGCGGCGCCGCGGCGGGATGCGCATCACGCTGGGCGGCCGCATCCTCTTCGAGGGCGAGCCCATCGAGGGGCTCTCCCCCCGCGCCCGGGTGGAGCGCGGGGTGGTGCTGTGCCGCGAGCGCCACCCGGTGCTGAAGGACAACACCGTGGAGGAGAACCTGCGGCTGGGCGGGTACCTGCGCTCGCGCCGCGAGGTGAAGCAGGGGCTGGAGGAGGCCTACGCCCTCTTCCCGCCGCTCCTGCGGCTGCGGCGCCGCAAGGCCGGCATGCTCTCCGGCGGCGAGAAGGAGATGGTGGCCATCGGCACCGCGCTCATGGCCCGGCCCAAGCTCATCCTCATGGACGAGCCGCTGCTGGGCCTGTCGCCGCTGATGCAGAGCGAGGTGGTGCGCGGCGCCCGGGAGATCAGCAAGAAGGGCGTGACCGTGCTCATCTCCGAGCAGTACGCGCGGCCGGTGATGCCCATCATCGACCGCGGCTACGTCATCGAGAACGGCTCCCAGGTGGTCGCCGGCACCGGCAAGGAGCTGCTCGAGAACCCCGAGGTGAAGTCGGCCTACTTCGGCGTCTGAGGCGCGACCATCCCCATGTCCCCCGCATCCATCGCCGAGGCCTTCCGCCGCTCCGCCGCCCGCGTCCCGGGGAAGACCGCCATCCACTTCCTGGGCGAGCGCTACACCTTCGCCCGCCTCGACGCGCTCTCCGACGCCCTGGCCGCCGCCCTGCACCGCCGCGGCGTCCGGGCCGGCGACCGGGTGATCCTCTACGCGCCCCACTGTCCCCAGTGGATCCTGGGCTGGCTGGCCACCCAGAAGCTGGGCGCGGCGGCGGTGCCGGTGACCCACTTCTACGGCGCCGACGACCTGCGCTACATCGCCCGCGACAGCGGCGCCGAGACCGCCATCTGCACCGACACCAACTTCGGCCACCTGGACCGGGTGCTGAAGGAGACGCCGCTGCGCCAGGTGGTGGTGACGCGGGTGTCCGACCTGCTGCCCGCCTGGAAGCGGGGGCTGGGCCACCTGCTCGATCGCTTCCCCAGCGGCAAGGTGCGCGCGGGGGCCGACGTGCTCTCGCTGCCGGCGCTGCTCTCCGAGGGGGGCAGGCCGCCGCCGCTCACCGCCGGCGGGTCGGACACCGCCGAGATGCTCTACACCGGCGGCACCACCGGCCACCCCAAGGGCGTGCCCATCTCCCACGCCATGCTCCTCGCCAGCTTCGCCGAGCAGCGGCGCGCCAGCCTGCGGGTCATCCCCGAGGGGCAGGAGGTGGTGCTGCAGGGCTCGCCGCTCTACCACATCCTCGGCCAGGTGATCGGCATCGCCGCGGTGGTGGCCGGCGAGACCGTGATCCTCCTGCCCCGCAACAACCTCGACGCCGTCTTCGACCACATCCGGCGCTACCGGGCGACCACCATCCTGGGCACGCCCACCATGTACCGGATGATGCTGGAGCACGACCGCATCGACCAGTACGACCTCACCTGCCTGCGCTTCGCCTTCTCGGGCGGCGACGCCCTGCCGGCCGAGACGGCGCGCCGCTGGAAGGAGCGGGTGGGCCAGCCGCTCTACCAGGGCTACGGCGCCACCGAGACCTGCGGCGGCGTGGCGGTGAACCACGCCGGCGTCGAGGCGCCGGAGAACACGGTGGGCAAGGTCTCGGCGCACCAGCGCATCCTCGTCGCCGACCCCGAGACGCTCGAGCCGGTGGCCCCGGGCCAGGGCGGGGAGCTGCTCGTCTCCTCCGAGCACATGACCCGCGGGTACTGGAACAAGCCCGAGGAGACGGCCCGCTGCTTCGTCACCGTGCAGGGGCAGCTCTGGTACCGCACCGGCGACATGGTGAGGCAGGACGCCCAGGGCTGGATCTACTTCCAGGACCGCTCGGTGGACGTCATCAAGCACAAGGGCTATCGGGTCGCCGCCTCCAAGGTGGACAACGTGCTCCAGGAGCACTTCGCGGTGGTGGCCTCGTGCACCATCGGCGTGCCGGACGACAGCGTCGGCGAGCGCATCAAGTCCTTCGTGGTGGTGAAGGCCGACGTGAAGGGCGTGAACGCCCAGGACCTGATCCGCTGGTGCAAGGACCGGCTCGCGCCCTACGAGGTGCCGCAGTACGTGGAGTTCCGCGACATGCTCCCCAAGAGCAAGGTGGGCAAGGTCCTGCGGCGCGAGCTGCGCTCCGAGGAGAAGCGCAAGGCGCACATCGGGTAGCGAGGCCGGCCTGCGCCCGGGCGCCGCGGCGTCACCCGGATGCGGGACACCGCCCGGGTGACCTCGCGTTTGGCCGTGACAGCCGGCCCACCCTCGGTACGATGGGACCCCAGTCGCTGCGCCGGGGGCGGCGCCGGCTTCCACCACGGAGGGGATCCACATGAGCACCAAGCGTCTGCTGGTCGCGGCCATCGCCGCTGCTGCACTCACCACTTCCGCACGGGCGGCCGAGGTGAGCCCGAGGAACTTCTACGTCGGCGCCAACCTGGGCCTGGCCATCTTCCACAGCAACGACATCACCGCCGGCGGCGGCTCGGCCTCGGTCTCCTACAAGAGCGGCCTGGGCTTCGCGGGCGCGCTCGGCTACCGGATCAACGAGGCCTTCCGCGCCGAGTTCGAGCTCGCCTACCGCAACAACAAGGTGGACAAGATCGGCTCCTCGGCGGTGAGCGGCACCGACGTGACGGTGTGGAGCTACATGCTGAACGGCTACTACGACTTCGCCATCCAGGGCGTGCCCGTGAAGCCGTTCGTGGTCGCGGGCCTCGGCCTCGCCACCGGCAAGATCGATTCCCCGGCCGCCAACGACAGCGACACCGAGTTCGCCTACCAGCTCGGCCTGGGCGTGAAGTACCTCTTCGACCAGCACTTCTCCGTCCAGGCACAGTATCGGTACCAGGGCTCCCAGACCTTCTCGAAGAACGGCGTCGACCTGGACTACGGCAGCTCGACGATCTTCGCCGGGGCCACCTACCAGTTCTGAGGCGGCGCGGCCGCGTGCTCCCGGGAGCCGGCTCCTCGCGGGGCCGGCTCCTGGTGTTTCCTCCAGGGCAGCCGACTCCGCGGGAGTGGCCGCCGGGGGTATGATCGGGCCGATGAGTCCTCACCCCATCGAGCAGGTCCTCGCCGGCCTCAACGCCGCCGGCGTCCGGTACCTGGTGGTGGGAGGCGTGGCCGTGGTCCTCCACGGGCACCTCCGGACCACCGCCGACCTGGACCTGGTCGTGGCTCTCGACGACGCCAACGCCGCGCGCGCCATCCAGGCGCTCGTGGCGCTCGGCTTCGCGCCGCGTGCCCCCGTACCGGCGTCCCAGTTCGCCGACGCCGCTGCTCGAGCGAGCTGGATCGCGGACAAGGGGCTCACCGTCTTCTCGCTCTGGAGCGAACGAGCGGCCGGGCTGGAGGTCGATCTCTTCGTGGAGGAGCCGTTCGACTTCCCGGAGGCCTACGCCCGCGCCGTGACCGTGGCTCTCGACACCACCACCGCCACCGTCGTCTCGCTCCCCGACCTGCTGGCCATGAAGCGCCGGGCCGGGCGCGCCCAGGACCGGGCCGACGTCGAGGCGCTCGAGGCCATCTCCAGGCGGAGCGGCGCATGAGCGAGCAGTGGCCGAGGGGCTTCGCCGAGCACCGCAGAGCCCAGGCCGGCGCCGGCCTGGCGATGGCTCCCGCGGAGCGCCTGCGCTGGCTGGAGGAGACCATGGCCACCCTGCGCCGCTGGCAGGGGCGCGCGAGGGCCGGAGCCGAGGGCGGCGACCTCGACGCCGATCTGGCCGCGGTGGTGGAGGGCGAGCGGCGTCTGCTCGAGACCTCCTGCCGTGCCAGCGTGGACCACCTGTCGGAGCTCCTGCACCCCGGCTTCGTGGAGCACGGTGCTTCCGGCCGGGCGTGGACCCGCCAGGAGGTGCTCGCCCGCCTGCCGTCGGACCCGGTCTTCGAAGGCTCGGCGGCCGACTTCCACCCGGTACGCCTGGCCCCGGACGTCATCTTGCTCACCTTCCGGATCGTGGGGGCGCGCCCGTCCCTCCGCAGCTCGATCTGGGTGCGCTGCGCGGACTCGCGTTGGCGGCTGCGATTCCACCAGGGCACGCTCGCCCGGTAGAGGTCTCTCCCCGCCCGGGACGGGGCGCCCGGCTACGCCGCCACGTCGAGCAGCCGCCGCTGGCCGGTGAGCTTCTGGATGGGCGCCACGTCCTGCACCGTCTCCAGGCAGCCCAGGTACCTGCCGGCCCTGTCGCGCACCGGCCAGTAGCGGATGTGGACCTTGCGCGGCCCCATGTCGATCCAGAACTCGGCCACCTCGCGCTTGCCGGCCTTGAACTCGGCCAGGATCCGCTCCACCAGGTGCACGCTCTTCTGCGGGTGGCAGTTGCGCACGTTGGTGCCGATGGCGCCGCGGGTGCGCGGGAAGATCTTCTCGCCGTGCTCGTGGCTGAAGTAGCGGACCCGGTCCTCGTGGTCCACGAAGGAGAGCTCGACCGGCAGGGTGTTGAGGAGGGCGGCCAGCACCTCGCGGTCCAGGCCGTGGGCCAGGTCCTCGAGGTCGGCGCCGCGGATGATCTCCTCGGCCAGCCGGTGGTAGCGGGCGTGGGTGTCGGGGCCGAGCTCGTCCTCGACGGCGCGGGCGCCGGCCAGCACCTCGTCGGCCTGCTCGGGGGAGAGCAGGCGCTCGGCCAGCGGGTAGAGGATGTCGTTCTCCTTCCAGAAGTGGCCCTTGCAGAGCTCGGCGTAGGCCGAGAAGACCTCGTGGAGCGCCGGCAGGCGGCTGCGGTCGCCGCCGGCCACCCGGCCCGCCTCCTCGTCGATCCGGGCCACCAGCTCCCTGGCCTGGGCGTGCTCGCCGAGCATCACCGCCAGCGGGCCGCCGTGGCGCGGGATGCCGAGCCGCTCCAGCAGCGGGAAGAGGGCCCGCTCCTCCTTCTGGTTGTGGCAGCGGTCGACGTACTCGCAGAGGAAGGCGCGCAGGTTGGCGGCCATGCCCGGGCTGAGCTGCTGGGGCGTGGCGAAGGCCTTCTCGGTGGCGGCGAAGACGCGCTCGATGGTCTCGTGGTCGGTCATGAGGTGGGTGCGCCAGGTCTCGCTCATCGTCTGCTCCGGGCCGCGCGCGGCGGCGGTTGGGGTCAGGGCCTTCCCGCGAAGCGGGGAAGGAGGTCGCCGCCCTCCAGCTCCAGGTGGCGGCGCAGGTCGTCGGCCAGCTCCTCGAGCTGGGCCAGGGCCAGGCGGTAGCTGCGGCAGGCCCAGCCGGGCGGGGTGAAGCCGTCGGTCAGCTCGGCGAGGCGCGCGAGGTCGTCGCGCAGCGCCTCCTCGCCCGCCGTCATGCGGGCCACCGCGGCGGCCACGCCGGCCGGGTCGCTGCCCCGCGCCATCAGAAGCGGGAAGGTGGACGACTCCTCCTCGTCGAGCCGGGCCAGGAGCCGCGCCGCCATCTCGTCGAAGAGGCGTCGCACCTCGGCGAGGCGCGGCTCGTGCTCGCCGTGCACCTCCGCCACCTTGGCCACCAGCGGGCCGAGCGGCGGCAGGGCGCGGCGGGCGTAGGCGTGGTGCCTGTCGATGATCCGGGCGACCAGCGCCGCCACCGGCATGGCCTCGCCGCGGCCGTGTCCCGCGCGGCCGTGTCCGGCACCGGGCTCGCCATGTCCGGCACCGGCCTCACCGGCCTCACCGGGCTCATGTCCGGCACCGGGCTCGCCATGTCCGGCACCGGCCTCACCGGCCTCACCGGGCTCATGTCCGGCACCGGGCTTCCCGGGCGCCGGCTGTCGGGGCAGGGAGGGAGTTCGCATGGCCTACCTATTTGCAGGTGCGGGACCAGCGGCCGACTGGCGTATTTTCAGGTGGTTGCGCGCCGGTGCCGGACATGGCAGGTTCCAACTCGAAACATCGCGGAACACGTGACGCCGGAGCCCGCGCGCCCCGGAGCGAGGAGCCACCCGTGGTCGAGACCCTGCCCGACGGCAGCCCCTGCCGCTGCGACGTCTGCGGCCTCGAGACGGTCATCTCCTCGGTCCGCAGCCAGACGCCCATCGTGGCCGAGAGCGAGGCGCTCCGTACGGTGCTCCTGCGGGTGGCCGACTTCGCGCTCGCCGAGGCCCCGGTGATGGTCTTCGGCGAGAGCGGCACCGGGAAGGAGATCGTGGCCCGGGCCCTCCACGCCAACGGCCCGCGCCGCGCCGGCCCCTTCGTGGCGCTCAACGTGGCGGCGGTGCCCGGCGAGCTGCTCGAGAGCGAGCTCTTCGGCCACGTGCGCGGGGCCTTCACCGGCGCCACCCAGTCCAGGGAGGGGCTGCTGGAGGCGGCCTCGGGCGGCACGCTCTTCCTCGACGAGATCGCCGAGATGCCCCTGCCCCTCCAGGCCAAGCTCCTGCGGGCGGTGCAGGAGGGCGAGGTGCGGCGCGTGGGCGACACCCGCGTCTTCGGCGTGGACGTGCGCTTCGTCTGCGCCACCCACCGCGACCTGCGCGCGCTGGTGGCCCGCGGCCTCTTCCGCGAGGACCTCTACTACCGCCTCAAGGTGCTCGCCCTGCGCGTGCCGCCACTGCGCGAGCGGCCTGACGACGTGCTGCCGCTGGCCCGCTCCTTCCTCTCGCTGGAGAAGCGGCCCGCCGCCGGGTTCACGCCCGAGGCCGAGGCGGCGCTGCTCGCCTACCCCTGGCCCGGCAACGTCCGCGAGCTGGGCAACGCCGTGAAGCACGGCGCCGCGCTGGCCCGCGGCGCCTCCATCGGCGTTGAGCACCTGCCCGAGGAGGTCACCGGCGGCGGCGAGCCGGCCGGGCCGGCGCCGCTCTCGCTGGCCGACGCTGAGCGCGAGCACGTGCTGCGGGTGCTGGAGCGCTGCGGGGGCTCGCCCCAGGAAGCGGCCCGGATCCTGGGCATCGGCCGGACGACGCTCTGGCGCAAGCTCAGGCGGTACGGGGTGGAGGCGTAGGAGCTACGGCCCCAGCACCGCGTTCTCCAGCAGCACGATGACGATGCCGATGATCGAGCCGCCGGCGATGACGCCGGCGGCGGCGGTCTCCTGGTTCTCCACCAGCGCCCGGTGGGCGGTGGTGCCGGGCCGGAGCGACCGGCGCGCCAGCCAGAAGATCAGCGTCCCCAGGGACATCGAGAGCGCGTCGGAGAAGCGGATCACGAAGGCCAGCCCCAGCCCCACCCCGGAGACGGGGAGCCTGCCCCCCAGCCGCTGGTCGAGGGCCTCCAGGGCGATGCCCAGCAGCGCGCCCACCGCCACCGCCAGGCGCGCCGTGGGGTGCAGGGTGCCGAGGCCGCCGGTGAGCAGCTCGGCCACCGCGCGCCAGGTCACGGCGCCGGGCAGGGGCATGGCGTCGCTGGTGAGCAGGCCCAGGTCGCCGTGGAAGAGCGCGTAGAAGACCGGGATGGCGACCAGCCCGCCGGCGAAGACGCCCAGCACGTGGCCCACGGCCTGCTGGCGGGGCTTGGCGCCCAGCATGTAGCCCGGCTTGATGTCCATGAGCAGGTTGCTGGCCGAGAGGGCCACGTCGTCGGTGATGGCGGCGGTCATCACGTTGGCGCGCACGTTGCCGGGCGCCAGCACGCCGTAGGTCACCTGGGTGAGCTTGCCCATCGAGGCGCTGGGGGTGATGGCGGTGAGGCCGGTGGAGTTCACCGCGATGACCGTGAAGACGAAGACCATGGGGATGGCCAGCGCCCCCAGCCACCAGGGGATGCCGAACCAGGCTTGGCCCATGGCCACCACTCCGGCCCCCAGCACCGGGATGCCCAGGGCCGAGACCCAGAGCGGCAGCTCGATGCGGTGGAGCACGTCGGCGCCGCCGCCGCGGCCTCGCAGCCGCCGGAGGCCCCCGGCGATCAGGCCGGGCCGGGAGAGGAAGGCGTAGAGCGAGGAGGTGGTCATGAGCGCCACGCCGCCCCAGAGCGCCCAGGTGGTGATGGCCTTGAAGCCGGTGCCGGCGATGATCCCCTCGCGGATGAGGAGGGGCGCCAGCACCGCGTAGTTGAGGAGGCCGCCCACCATCAGCGAGGCGGCGGTCTTCACGCCCATGAGGCCGCCGGTGCCCAGCAGCACGATGGAGCTGTCGAGGTGGATGGTGAGATCCCGCAGCGGCGTGCCCAGGAGCCGCGGGGTGAAGACCCTGTAGACCAGGTCGTCCCAGTGCTCGGGCAGCGCCAGCCAGCGGAGCCGCAGCGCCCCCAGGATGCGCTCGCTGCGCAGCAGCTCCACCGCGGCCGACAGGGCGGCCCCGGCCATGAGCAGCCGCGCCTTCCACATGCCCTCCTCCCCCTGGCCGCGGTGCAGCTCGTCCATGACGACGCCGGCGGCGTAGCCCTCGGGGAAGGGGAGCTGCTCGTCGTTGATGAAGCGCTTCTTGAGCGGGAAGGCGAAGAGCACGCCCAGCACCGCCAGCGCCGCGGTCCAGAGGTAGACCCGCTCCATGGGAACCACCGCCCCGGTCACCAGCATGTAGGCCGGGATGGAGCCGGCCAGCGGCCCGGTCATGTAGCCGGCGCTGGTGGCGATGGACTGCATGGCGTTGTTCTCGAGGATGGTCATCTCGCGCCCCAGTCGCAGGCGGGAGAGGGCCTTCCAGGCGGCGAAGGAGAGGATGACGGAGGAGAGGCCCACGCCCAGCACCCAGCCGGTGCGGATGCAGACGTAGAGGTTGGTGAGGCTGAGGAGCCCGCCCAGCAGCATGCCGGTGAGGGCCGAGCGCAGCGTCAGCTGCGGCATGTCCCCCTGGTAGATCTGCTCGAGCCACCAGCGGTCCTTCTGCTCGAGCGACCAGGTGCGGACCTGCTCCTCGGTGAGGTGGGGGATGGACATGGGGGGTGGAGCAGAGCAGGGAACGAGGAGGGAGTCACGGCTACCCGCCCCTCGCCCGCGGGTGCGGCGGCAAGGTGTCGCTGCCTTCCGGGGGCTCCTCGCACACCGGCGGAAATGCGGGCGGACTCGACGGGGAGCCCCTCGCCGCTCGCCGCGCCCGGGTCGTCCGGCCCCGCTGGCGCGGTGCGACAATCGCTTGCCTGGGGTGCGCCGTGATCGACGACGGAGACCGGGAGGACCTGTCGGTGCGCCTGGAGCGGGCGCTCCTCGACGCGGACCGCCCGGCCGCGGCGGCGGCCCTGGAGCAGGCGAGGGCCCGCGACGGGGCCCTCGTCGTGGACCGCGTCCTGGTTCCGGCGCTGGAGCGGATCGGGACCGACTGGGAGCGAGGGCTCCTGGCGCTGTCGCAGGTCTACATGGCGGGGCGCATCTGCGAGGACCTCGCCGACGCGCTCACCCCCGGCACCGGCCGGCGCCGCGCGGTGCGGGCCGGGCTGGCCATCGCCACCCTCGAGGACCACCACCTGCTCGGCAAGCGCATCGTCTCGGCCACCTTGCGCGCCGCCGGCTGGCCGCTCCAGGACCTGGGCCAGGGCATGACGGCCAGGGCCCTGGCGGCGCGGGTGTCCGAAGGTGGCATCCGCGTGCTGCTCGTCTCCACCCTGATGCTCCGGGCCGCCCTCCAGGTGAAGGATCTCGTCGGGTTGCTCCAGGCGGCGCCGGCGCCGGTGCGCGTGCTGGTCGGCGGGGCGCCCTTCCGCATCGACCGCGACCTCTGGCGGGAGGTGGGCGCCGACGCCATGGGGGCAACCGCCGGCGACGCGCTCGACCTGGTGGAGGCCTGGGCAGAGGAGCTCGGATGAGCGCCGCGCTCACGCCCGCGGCCCGCGTGGCGGCGGCCCTCGGCCACCGGGAGGGCGACCGCGTCCCCTTCTTCCTCCCCGCCAACATGCACGGCGCGCGGCTGCTGGGCGTGCCGCTCACCGCCTACCTCGGGAGCGCCGAGCTGGTCGTGCAGGGGCAGCTCCGGCTCCGGGAGCTTCTGGGCCACGACGCGGTCAGCGGCTTCCTCTGTGCCGCGGCGGAGGCGGAGCCCTTCGGCGGCGAGGTGGTCGTCCACGAGGACGGCCCGCCCAACACCGGCGAGCCGCCGCTGCGCTCCGCGGCCGACATCGAGAGGCTCCGCCCGCCGGACCCCACCACCTCCCCGACCCTGCGCCGCAGCCTGGAGGCGACCGCGGCGCTGCGGGCGGCGGTGGGCGCGGAGGTCCCCGTGCTGGCGGGCGGCATCGGGCCCTTCTCGCTGCCGGCGATCCAGGTGGGCCTGGATCGCTGGTTCGAGCTCCTCCACCAGCACCGGCCCCTGGCCGAGCGGCTGCTCCGGGTCAACGAGGCCTTCTGCGCGTCGTGGGCCAACGCGCTGCTGGCCGCCGGCGCCAGCGCGGTCGCCCTGGCCGAGCCGCTGGCCTCACCGCTCCTGGTTCCCGCGGACCGCTACCGCGAGCTGGGGCTCCCGGCGCTCCGCCGGACCGTCGCCGCCGTACGCGGCCCGGTCGCCGTCTCCACCGCCTCGGCGCCGTGCCTGCCCATCGCCGCCGACCTGGCGGGTGCCGGTGTGGCGTGCGTCGGCGTCTCCGCGGCCGACGACCTCTCCCAGTCGAAGCGGATCCTCCGGGGGCGCGCCGCGGTGATGGGGAACCTCAACGGCCTGGAGATGCGCCACTGGACGCCGGACGACGCCGAGCAGGCCGTGCGCGCAGCCCTCGCCGCCGGCGGGCCGGGTGGCGGGTTCGTGCTCTCCGAGCACCACGGCGAGGTGCCCTTCCAGGTCCCCCTGGAGGTGCTCCAGGCCGTGGCCGAGGCGGTGCGCCGCTGGGGGACCTACCCGCTGAGGTGGGCGGATGCCGGGTGACCTGACCATGCTCGTCTGCGAGAGCCTCCGGCGCGAGACCGACGCGGCCCTCGCCGCGCCGGGCCTCGAGGGGGTCCGCGTCTCCACCGTCCGGGCCGTGTGCGCCCCGACGCCAGCGCAGCGGGACGAGCTGTGCCGCGCGGTGGCGGCCCGCGTGGAGGAGCACGGCGCCTGCTGCCTCCTGGGCGGCGGCTGCCTGCTCGGCGTGGTGCTGCCGCCCTCGCTCGATCGCACCCTGCTCGAGGTCCGCGCCGCCACCTGCTTCGAGCTGCTCGCCAACCGCGGGCTGGTGGAGCAGTGGGTCCGCGAGGGCGCCCACCTGCTCACGCCCGGCTGGCTGGCCCGCTGGCGACAGACGCTCGACGGCTGGGGCCTCGACAGGAAGACCGCGGCGGAGCTGTTCCGCGAGGGGTCGAAGCGGCTCCTGCTCCTCGACACTGGCGTCGACGACGCCGCCCCCACCCACCTGCAGGAGATGGCCGAGTACCTGGGGCTCCCCTGGGAGATCGCGCCGGTGGGGCTCGACCACTACCAGCTGCAGCTCCAGGTGGCGGTGCGGCGGGCCCGCGCCACGCTGCCCGGCTGCGGCGACCTCGCGGCGCTCCGGCGGCGCGTGGCCGACAACGCCGCCATCTTCGACTTCGTCACTCGCCTGGCGGGCGGCCACGACGAGTCCGAGGTGGTGGGCCGCCTGGTGGAGCTGGCCCAGGCGCTCCTCGCCCCGAGCCGGATCCTGTACTGCGCCGTCGACGGCCAGGCGGTCGCGCCGGCGTGGGTGTACCCTCCCCGCGCCCAGCCGTGCGAGGACCTGGAGCGGGAGATGCGGGCGCTGCGGAGCGACGCGGCCCTCACCGCGTCGGGCCGGGGCGTCCTCTTTCGCGTCGCCGACGAGCGGGAGACGCTCGGACTGGCGGCCCTGGACGGTCTGGCCTTCCCGCGCTACCGGGAGCGCTACCTCGACCTGGTGCGCACGCTCGCCCGGGCGGCTGGGGTGGCGGTGGGCAGCGCGCGGGCCCTGTCCCGGGCGGCCCGGGCCGAGGCGGACCAGCGGCGCGCGCGGGAGGAGATGGAGAAGGGGCTCCGGGCGGCGCTGGAGGACGTGCGCGCGCTGCGCGGGCTCCTCCCCATCTGCTCGGCCTGCAAGCGGGTCCGCGATCCCGAGGGCCACTGGACGCGGATCGAGGAGTACCTCGCCCGGCGCTCCGGCCCCATTTTCACCCACGGGGTCTGCCCGGACTGCTGCAGCCGGATCTACCCCGGCTACGAGCCTTGACCGGCCCCGCGCGCGGGGATCCCCGGCGCAGCCTCCCGGTCGCCGGCTGGCGGAAGGCTGCGACAGCGCGCCCCGGGGGCGTGCGGAGGCCTCTTCGCCGCAGGTGGCTGGGACTGGGGGGCCCATGAGGTAAGCTCGACCCCCGAGCGGAGGCGCAGCGGAGAGCCGTTTCACCAATAGTCGCATCCGAGGTCATGGACCGGGAGGGCGCCATGGTCGCACTGCGCCGAGAGGAGCGCGCCGCCCGCGCCCGGAGCGACCCGGCGCGGAGCCGGCCCCTCCTCCTCCTCGCCGGCTGCCTCCTGGCCTCCGCTGCCGGCGCGCGGGCCGAGGAGGCCCGGCCGGCAGGCGACGGGCCGGCGCCCTTCCGCATGGCGGGCGACAACGGCCCCTCGCGCTCCAACCAGGCCTTCACGCAGATCTACCAGGAGGCCTTCCGGCGCCTGGGGATCCCGGTGGAGCTCTCCTTCCACTCGCTGGTGCGCCGCACGGCGCTCGTCACCGCAGGAGCCATCGACGGCGAGATGGCCCGCATCCGCGCCTACGGCGACGCCCACCCGGAGCTCATCCGGGTGGAGGAGCCGATCCTCGACTTCCCCTTCGCGCTCTTCACGGCGCGGCCGGACCTGCGGCTGGAGAGCCTGGAGGCGCTGCGCCGGCAGGCCTACCGGGTGGACTACCGGCGCGGCATCCTGCTCTGCGAGACCACCCTCGGCCGGCTGCTGCCGCCGGAGCGGATCACCGACGTGCTGACCACCGAGCAGGGAGTGAAGAAGCTCCAGGCCGGCCGCACCGACCTCTTCTGCGAGCTGGACTTCCACTACGTGGAGGACGTGCTCGAGTCGCCCGAGTTCCGCGGGACGCCCCCGGTGCGCCGGGTGCTCCGCTTCGCCACCTTGCCGACCTACCCGTACCTCCACCGGCGCCACGCCGCGCTGGCGCCGCGACTCGCCGAGGTGATCCGGCAGATGAAGGCGGAGGGGCGGATGGACAAGCACCTGCGCGACGCGGGCATCGACCCCGGGGGCCAGCCCTGAGCCTCCCCGCGCTCAGAGCCCTGCTCTACGGGGGGGAGGCCCGGATCGGCCGCCGGCTCATCGTGCTGGTGGTGGGGGTGAGCGCGCTCGTCACGCTGCTGCTCACCGCGCTGCAGGTGCTGCTCGACTACCGCGACCTGCGCCGGAACCTGGAGAAGCAGCTCGACGACGTCGGCCTCCACGCGCAGGCGCTGGAGGGAAGCGTCTGGGACTTCGACGAGCGGCAGGTGCAGCGGGTCCTCGACGGCCTGGTGCTGGTGCCCGAGGTGGCCCTGGTTCAGGTCACCGCCTCCGACACCGGGCAGCGCTGGTCGGCGGGCCGGCTCCCGGCCGGCGAGACGCTGACCCGCGGCTACCCCCTGCGCCACGCCGACGGAGGCCAGCTGCGGGAGATCGGCCGGGTGGAGGTGGTGGCGGCCCTGGCCCCGCTGCGCGACCAGGTGGTGCTGAGCGGCGCCTGGGCCCTGCTCAGCAACGCGCTCCGCATCGCGCTGGTGGCGGTGTTCATGGTCTTCCTCATCCGCCGCCTGGTGACCTCGCGGCTGGAGCAGCTCGCGGGGCAGGTGCGGGCCCTGGTCCCTCGCCTGCTGCCGGCCCAGGGCGCGCCGGGCGCCGAGCCGCCGCCGCCGGAGCTCGACGAGCTGGGGGAGGTGGAGTGGGCGCTGCGCCGGGCCACCGACGACCTGGGCCGGGCCGTGGGCGCGCTGCGGGAGAGCGAGGCCCGCTACCGCCGCATCGTGGAGACGGCCAACGAGGGCGTGTGGCTCATCGACGCCGAGAACCGGACCACCTTCGTCAACCAGCGCATGGCCCGGATGCTGGGCTACACGCCGGAGGAGATGCTGGGCCGGGCCCTCTTCGACTTCATGGACGAGGAGGCGCGGGCCGCCGCCGCCGCCGCCGTCGAGCGGCGGCGCAAGGGCGTCGTCGAGCAGCACGATTTCCGCTTCTCCCGCAAGGACGGCAGCGACGCCTGGGTGCTCATCGACACCACGCCGTTCTTCGACGAGCAGGGGGCCTACGCCGGGGCGCTGGGGATGGTCACCGACGTCACCGAGCGGCGGCGCCTGGAGGAGCAGTTCCGCCAGGCGCAGAAGCTGGAGGCGGTGGCGCGCCTGGCCGCGGGCGTGGCCCACGACTTCAACAACCTGCTCACCGCCATGCTCGGCGCCGCCGGGGCGCTGGTGGAGGGGCTGCCCTCCGGCGACCCGCGGCGCGAGGACGCGCTGGAGATCCAGGCCGCCGCCCAGCGGGCCGCGCTCCTCACCCGCCAGCTCCTGGCCTTCGGCCGCCGCCAGGCGGCCCAACCGCGGGTGCTCGACCTCAACGAGGTGGTGTGGGCGATGGAGCGGATGCTGCGCCGGCTCATCGGCGAGGAGATCGAGCTCCTCACCCACCCGGCCACCGGCCTCTGGCCGGTGCGGGCCGACCCGGGCCAGGTGGAGCAGGTGATCGTCAACCTGGCGGTCAACGCCCGCGACGCCATGACCTCGGGCGGGCGGCTCACGATCGAGACCGCCAACGTCGAGCCTGCCGCGGCGGCGAGCGGCGCGCAGGCGGCGCGCCGCGTGCGGCTCTCGGTGCGCGACACCGGCTGCGGGATGGTGCCCGAGGTGCTGGAGCACCTCTTCGAGCCCTTCTTCACCACCAAGGAGGCCGGCAAGGGCACCGGCCTCGGCCTCTCCACCGTGCACGGCATCGTCAAGCAGTGCGGCGGCGACATCGAGGTCCGGAGCGAGCCCGGCAAGGGGACGGAGTTCGAGGTCTTCCTGCCCGCCGCCGGCGACACCACGCAGCCGGCCGCCGAGGGGCCCGGCCGCCTGCCCGCCACCCGGGGCACCGAGACGGTGCTGGTCCTCGACGACGAGCCGCTGGTCCGCTCCGCCGTGGGGCGGCCGCTGCGCGCCCTGGGCTACCGGGTGCTCGAGGCCGGCGATGGCGAGGAGGCGCTGCGGGCCCTGGCCGACGCGCCGGGCCGGAGGGTGGACCTGCTGGTCACCGACCTGGTGCTGCCGGGGGTGGGCGGACCCGAGGTGGTGGCGTCGCTGCGGGACCTGCTGCCCGGCCTGCCGGTGCTCTTCGTCTCCGGCTACAGCGACAGGGCCCTGGAGCTGGAGCGCTTCGGCCCCCGTGCCGGCTTCCTCGCCAAGCCCTTCGCCTCCGCCGAGCTGACGCGCAAGGTGCGCGAGCTGCTCGACGCCTGAGCGGGACCGGCGCTAGGAGAGGTGGTGCAGGCCGCCGGCGTTGGAGACGTCGGCGTAGCCGGCCTTCCGGAGCAGCCGGGCGGCCATGGCGCTGCGGGTGCCCGAGGCGCAGTAGACGACCACCGGGCGATCCCTGGGGATCCGGGAGAGCTGGCCCGACAGCTCCTGCAGCGGCACGTGGATGGCGCCGCGGTAGGCGCCCCCGCGGAACTCGGCCTCGCTGCGGACGTCGAGGACGGTGGCGCCGGCGGCGATCTTGGCCGACACCACGGCGGCGGGCGCGCGCCGGGTGAGCGCGAGCTTCACGAGGAGGATGGCGGCGACGGCGGCGACGGCGATGGTGGTCGAGTCGATGGTCACGGGAAGGTCTCCGAGGAGGGTGGGAGCCCGGAGACGCCGAGAGGGTTCAGGGCGGTGAGCCCCGGCCACGAACCCGGCGCCGCGGGACCGCCCTGCCGTGGCACCCGGTGGGAGGCTCCCGTTGCGCGCCAGCGCTCCCCGGGGAATGGAAGCGGGATGCCCAGCCCGCCCCCCGGCGCACGCCGGCTCTCCGCACTGCTCCTCCTCGCGCTGGCCGGGTGCAACCTGGCCTCGGCTCGGAAGGCGGGCGCCGGGCCCACCCCGCCCGCCGGTGGCGCGCCGGGCCTCGACGCCCGCCCCTCGAACCCGACCTGCGTGGCCCCGGCCCGCCCCACCGCCGGCGGCGTCCAGCTCACGCGCGTCTACGCCGGCCTCTCCTTCTCGAGCCCGGTGGCCATGCTGCAGGCGCCCGGGGACGCCAGCCGCTGGTTCGTCGTCGAGCAGGGCGGCACGGTGCGCACCTTCGCCAGCGACGCCACCACCGCCAGCAGCAGCTTCGTGGACATCCGCGGCCGGGTGACCGCCGGCGGCGAGCTCGGCCTGCTCAGCATGGCCTTCCACCCCGCCTGGCCCGCCACCCGCGAGGTCTTCCTCTACTACACGGCTCCCGCCGGGGGCGGGAAGCCGCTCCGCTCGGTGCTCTCCCGCTTCGGCACCCTCTCCGGCGGCACCGACGCCCTCGACCCCGCCTCGGAGCAGATCGTGCTCGAGGTGGCGCAGCCCTTCAGCAACCACAACGGCGGCGCCCTCGGCTTCGGCCCCGACGGCTTCCTCTACCTGGGGCTCGGCGACGGCGGCAGCGGGGGCGATCCCGGCAACCGCGCCCAGACCCTCACCACGCTGCTCGGCAAGTTCCTCCGCCTCGACGTGAACGGCACCGGCGCCGGCTACGCCATCCCCTCCGACAACCCCTTCGCCGCCGGCCCGAGCTGCGGCCTGGGCGTGAGCCCCACCCTGCCCTGCCCCGAGATCTGGGCCTTCGGCTTCCGCAACCCCTGGCGCTGGAGCTTCGACCGCGAGACCGGCCGGCTCTGGGCCGGCGACGTGGGCCAGAACGCCTGGGAGGAGGTGGACGTGGTGGAGCGGGGCAAGAACTACGGGTGGCGCATCCGCGAGGGAGCCCACTGCTACGACCCGTCCCCGGGCTGCCCCACGCCGGGCACGGTGCAGAACGGCGCCGAGGTGGTGGACCCGGTCACCGAGTTCGACCACTCGCTGGGCGTCGCCGTCACCGGCGGCTACGTCTACCGCGGCAGCGCCATCCCCGCGCTCCGCGGCCGCTACCTCTTCGGCGACTACGGCTCGGGGCGGGTGTGGACCCACGACCCGGGCGCGCCGGGCCTGCAGCGCGCCGACCTGCTCGGCGCCGGCATCTCCCTCTCCTCCTTCGGCGAGGCGCTCGACGGCGAGCTCTACCTCGTGGACCTGGGCGGCACGCTCCACCGGCTCGACCCCTCGGGTACCCCGCCCTCCGACCCGGTGCCGGCCTCCCTCGCGGACACCGGCTGCGTGGACCCGGCCGATCCCACCCGGCCCGCCCCCGGCCTCGTCCCCTACGCAGTCCACGCGCCCTTCTGGTCCGACGGCGCGGCGAAGGAGCGGTGGATGGCCATCCCCGACGGCCAGTCGCTCTCCCTCGACGCCGGAGGCGACCTGCTCTTCCCGAACGGCACGGTGCTGATGAAGAGCTTCCGGGTGGGCGGAGCGCTGGTGGAGACGCGCCTCCTCATGCGCCATCCCGACGGCGTCTGGGCCGGCTACACCTACCGCTGGGACGCGGCCC
This sequence comes from Deltaproteobacteria bacterium, assembly GCA_016214955.1. Classification (GTDB taxonomy): domain Bacteria; phylum Myxococcota; class Myxococcia; order Myxococcales; family Anaeromyxobacteraceae; genus JACRMN01. The sequence continues at coordinate 161,984 of JACRMN010000012.1, read as the reverse complement.
AGACGGGCGCCACCCGCGTCGTCGGCGGCCAGGTGCGCCCGCTGGCGGCACAGACCTGGCTCTACCCCACCGAGCAGCAGTGCCTGCAGTGCCACACCGCCGCCGCCGGCCGCAGCCTGGGCCCCGAGGTGGGGCAGCTCAACGGCGACCTCACCTACGCCGCCACCGGCCGCACCGCCAACCAGCTGGCGACGCTGGAGGCCGTCGGGCTGGTGAGCCTGCCCGGCCCGCCGGCGACGCTGGCCTCCTACCCCGACCCACTGGGCTCCGCGGCGCTCGCCGAGCGGGCGCGGGCATACCTGCACGCCAACTGCTCCCAGTGCCACCGCCCGGGCGGCACCGCGCCCACCGACCTGGACCTGCGCCTCTCGGCGGCCCTCGCCGCGACCAACGCCTGCGACGCGGCCCCGCAGCGCGGCGACCTCGGGCTCGCGGGCGCCCGGGTCGTCTCGCCCGGCCACCCGGAGCGGTCGGTGCTCCTCGAGCGCATGAAGCGGCTCGACGGCCAGCGGATGCCGCCGGTGGGGAGCCTGGTGGTGGACCAGGCGGGCGTGGAGCTGCTCGGCGCCTGGATCGCGGCGCTGGCGGGCTGCAACTGAGGTGCGGGCGCGCCTGGCGCGCAGCCGGGGACCGACCCGGGACCCTCAGCCTGGCTTGCCGGAAACGCCCCCGGGGGCCGCCGGGGAGCGGAACGCCCTGCTTGTCCGGGCCCAGGGCGTGTGCCACGCTGGGCGGGACGGCTGCACCGGCGCGAGAGCGGCCCAACGGGGAAGCCCGGCGGGCCGGAGGGGCCCGAGATGCCGAAGGGAAACCGGACCCGTTTCCTGGTCGGGATCCTGGGCGCGCTCTCCGTGTGCACCGCGCGTGCGGGTTCTGCCCGGCCGTCCGACGCCGCGCCGCCCGCCGCCCCCTGGAGCCTGGCCGCCGCCGCCCAGCCCTACCGCGGCCTCACCATCACCGCCTCGTTCCTGCCGCGCCCCGGCTACGAGGCCGCCATCGCCCTCATCCCGGAGTTCGAGCGGGTCACCGGGATCAAGGTGAAGTTCGAGAGCGTCTACTACGAGAAGATGCGCCAGGTGCTGGTGGCCGACTTCACCAGCGCCTCGTCCCGGTTCGACGTGGTGCTCATCGACGTCGTCTGGATCGGCGAGTTCGCCACCGCGGGCTGGGTCACGCCCCTCGACCACTTCCTGGGCGATCGCGCCCTGGCCGACCCCTCCCTGGACGTCGCCGACTTCTTCCCCATCCTGCTCACCGCCTTCGGCACCTGGAACGACCGGCTCTACGGCCTGCCCTTCGACAACTACTCGGGCCTGCTCTTCTACAACCGCTGCATGCTGAAGAAGGCCGGCTTCGACAGGCCCCCGGCCACCTGGCAGGAGCTGCGGGACGTCTACGGCCCAGCGCTGACGCGCGACGGCCACCACGCCTTCGCCCTGCAGTCCCACGCCGGCGAGACCCAGTCCTGCGACTCCTTCATGCGCTTCGTCTGGCCCTTCGGCGGCTCCCTCCTGACCCGGGACTTCCAGCCCAGCCTCTCCTCCCCGGAGTCGCTGGCGGGCCTCCGCTTCCGGCAGTCGCTCCTGCCGTACATGCCCCCCGAGGTGCTGGACTGGGACCACGAGGAGACGGTGCAGGCCCTGGCCGCGGGGAAGGTGGCGATGATCACCGAGTGGAACGGCTGGCACAAATGGCTCGCCGACCCCGCCACCTCCCGCATCGCCTCCTGCCTGGGGGTGGCCCTGGAGCCGGCCGGGCCGGCAGGGCGCAGGCCTGCCCTGGGCGGGTTCTCGCTGGGCGTCAGCGCCCGCAGCAGCCCGGAGCGCAAGGCGGCCGCCTGGCTCTTCGTCCAGTGGGTCACCTCCAAGGCCAAGGCGGGCGAGTACCTGCGCAAGGGCGGCTTCCCGGGCCGCCGGAGCGCCTACCGGGACGAGAAGCTCCGCAGCCAGAACCCGTACCTCGAGCCGCTGGCCCAGTCCTGGGAGCGGTACGGGAACGCCATCTACCGCCCGCGCTTCGAGGAGTGGCACGCCATCTCCCGCATCATCTCCGACACCGGCCTCCAGATGATGCGGGGCCAGGTCGAGGTGGAGCCGGGAGCCCGCTCCATCGACGCGCAGGTCCGGTACGTCCTCTTCGAGTCCGGCTACTACAGGGACAAGCCCCGCCTGCAATGACCCCCGGCACCGCGCCAGGCCCGCCAGAGCGCCGCGCCAGCATCATCACCCAGGTGATCCTGCTGGTGACCGTCTTCCTCGTCGTCTCGGTCCTGGTGACCGGAGGCGTGGCCCTGCTGGCACAGCGGCGCCACTCGACGCGCACCCTCGAGGCCCGGGCCTCCAGCATGGTGCAGTTCATCGCCGAGGTGAGCCCGCTGAGCGTGCTCTCCCTCAACTTCGTGCAGATGCGGAACAACGTGCGGAAGGTGGTGCAGACCGACGAGGAGGTGGTCTACGCGCTCATCCTCAACGAGCACGGGACCGCCCTGGCCCACGCCTTCAAGGCGGCCGACCCCGCCCTGCCCGAGGCGGCCCGGCAGCACCTGGCCGCGCAGGACGCCCTGGCGGCGCGCCGGCTCACCCGGGAGACCGGCCGCGTGGTGGAGGTCTCGGCGCCCATCCTCGCCGGCGAGGTCCCGGTGGGCACCGCGGTCCTGGGGCTCTCGCTCGACGAGATGCGCCGCGCCCTCCGGGAGCAGATCGCGCTCATGGGGCTGGTGCTGCTCCTGGTCATGGGCGCCAGCGTCTCGCTCCTGGCGGTGGTGCTGCGCCGGAGCCTCCGCCCGGTGGAGACCCTCACCGCCGCGGCGACGCAGATCCGGGCCGGGAACCTCGACGTGGTGCTCACCGGCACCGAGCGGGCCGACGAGCTGGGCATCCTGGCCCGGGCCTTCGCCGGCATGGCGCAGCAGCTCCGCGAGCTCATCGGCAACCTGGAGCTTCGCGTCCAGGAGCGCACCCTGGAGCTGGCGCACGCCAAGGAGGCGGCCGAGTCCGCCAACCGCGCCAAGAGCGCCTTCCTCGCCAACATGAGCCACGAGCTGCGCAGCCCGCTCAACGCCGTACTGGGCTTCTCCCAGCTCATGGCCCACTCGGCGGGGCTCACCGCCGAGCAGCGGGAGAACATGGAGATCATCAGCCGCAGCGGCGAGCACCTCCTGACGCTCATCAACAGCGTGCTCGACATCTCCAAGATCGAGTCGGGCCGGGTGGCCCTCGACGAGCTGGAGGTCGACCTGCACGCGCTGCTGCGCGACCTGCAGCCCATGCTGCTGGAGCGGGCGCAGCGGCGCGGGCTGGTCTTCGAGCTCAGCCAGTCGCCGGAGCTGCCCCGGCACGTGTGCACCGACCCGCGCAAGCTGCGCCAGGTGCTGGTCAACCTGGCGGGGAACGCCGTCAAGTACACCGACAGCGGCCGGGTCGTGCTCCGGGCCGCACCCGTCGGCCCGGACGCCTCGGGGCGCGCCCGGCTGCGGTTCGAGGTGGAGGACACCGGCCCGGGCATCCGGCCCGAGGACCGCGAGCGCATCTTCCTCCCCTTCGTGCAGGCCGGCGATCGACCGCCCGCCGAGGGCGCCGGCCTGGGCCTGGCCATCTGCAAGCAGTACGTCGAGCTCCTGGGCGGCACCCTGGGCGTGGAGAGCGAGCCGGGGCGGGGCTCCCTCTTCCACTTCGAGATCCCGGTGACGGTGCTGGCGGCGCGCGAGCTCACGCCGCCGCCGCGCCACGCCCGCGTCGTCGGGCTGGCGCCGGGCCAGCCCCGCCGGCGCCTGCTCGTCGCCGAGGACCAGCCGGAGAGCCGCCTGCTGCTGCGCCGGCTGCTGGCGCCGCTGGGCTTCGAGGTCCGCGTGGTGAGCGACGGCCTGGAGGCCGTCAAGGCCTTCGAGGAGTGGCACCCCGACCTCGTCTGGATGGACATCCGCATGCCGCGGCTCGACGGCCTGGAGGCGACGCGCCGCATCCGGGCCCACCCCGAGGGCGCCCGCACCCGGATCATCGCCCTCACGGCGCACGCCCTGGAGGAGGAGCGGGTCCAGATCATGGCCGCCGGCTTCGACGCCTTCATCCGCAAGCCGTACCGGGAGGCCGAGGTCTTCGAGGCGCTGGCCACCCACCTGGGCACGCGGTTCCTCTACGAGCGCGAGCCCGGCGCCGCCGACCCGGGCCTCCCGGACGCCGCGGCGATCGCCGCCCTCCCGGAGGCCACCCTGCGGGCGCTGGAGGAGGCGCTCCTCGGGCTGGACCACGACGCCATCCTCCGGGCCATCGAGGCGGTCCGGCCCCTGGACGGCGCCCTGGCGAGCGCCCTGGCCGCGGTGGCGAGGGACCTGCAGTACGGCCGGCTGGTGCGGCTGGTCCGCGCCGCGCGCCGCGCGGAGGGGGTGGCGTCATGAGCGAGAGGGAGCCTCCCGCCGGCGCGGCCCGCCTGCTGGTGGTCGACGACAACAGCGCCAACCTGCAGCTCCTCACCGGGATCCTGCGCGAGCACGGTCACCTCGCCTACCCGGCCTCCGATGGCGAGCTGGCGCTCGAGTTCGCGCGCTCCAGCCCGCCCGACCTCGTCCTGCTCGACATCAAGATGCCCGGCCTGGACGGGCAGGAGGTGTGCCGCCGCCTCAAGGCGGACGAGCGCACCCGGAGCATCCCGGTCATCTTCATCAGCGCCCTGGAGAGCGAGGGCGACCGCGTGGGCTGCTTCCGGGCCGGGGGAGTGGACTACGTCCAGAAGCCGTTTCGCCCGGAGGAGGTGCTGGCGCGCGTCGACACCCACCTGGCCCTGCGCCGGGCCCAGCTCGACCTGGAGCGGCGCAACGCCGAGCTCGCCGCCGCCCAGCGGGAGCTGGAGGACCGGGTCCGGGCCCGCACCGCCGAGCTGGCCGACACCAACGCCAACCTGGAGGCGGAGGTCGCCGAGCGGCGGCGCGCCGAGGTGGCGCTGTCCGCGGCCCGCCTCTTCCTCGACGAGGTGATCGGAGCGGTGGCCGATCCGGTGTTCGTGAAGGACCGGGCGCGGCGGCTGGTGCTGGTGAACCACGCCTTCTGCAAGCTGGCCGGGCGGCCCCGGGCCTCGCTCCTGGGCCAGGGCGAGGAGGGGGCCTTCCCCGCGGCGGAGGCCGAGGGGATCCGGTCGCGGGACGAGGCGGTCCTCGCCTCCGGCCGGCAGGCGACCGACGAGGAGCTCCTCACCTGCGCCGGCGGCGAGGTGCGGCTCTTCCTCACGCTCAGGACCCTGTACCGCGACGAGCGCGGGGAGCCCTTCCTCGTCGGGGTCATGCGCGACATCACCGACTACAAGCGGATGCAGGAGCAGCTCCTGCAGTCGCAGAAGATCGAGACCGTCGGGCTCCTGGCCGGCGGCGTCGCCCACGACTTCAACAACCTGCTCACGCCCATCCTCTCCTACACCGACCTCCTGATCGGCGAGCTGCCCGGGGCCCACCCCTGGGGCGAGATGCTGGCGTGCATCCGCGAGGCGGCGCGCAGCGGGCAGGGGCTCACCCAGCGCCTGCTGGCCTTCAGCCGCAAGCAGCGCTTCGAGCTCAAGCCGCTGGACCTGGGCGATCTCGTCCGGCGCTTCGAGGGCGTGCTGCGCCGCACGCTGCGGGAGGACGTGGTCATCGCCGTCGAGATCGCGCCGGGCCTGGGCCGCGTCAGCGCCGACGCCGTGCAGCTGCAGCAGGTGCTGGCCAACCTCTCCGTCAACGCCCAGGACGCCATGCCCGCCGGCGGGAGGCTCACCATCGGCGTGGAGGAGGTGATGGTCGACGAGGAGCTCGCCGCCCGGCAGGACGGGCTGGCGCCCGGGCCCCACGTGGTGCTCTCGGTGCGCGACACGGGGAAGGGAATGGACGGCCACACCATGGCGCACATGTTCGAGCCCTTCTTCACCACCAAGGAGCTGGGCAAGGGCACCGGGCTCGGCCTCCCCAGCGTGCTCGGGATCGTGAAGCAGCACGGCGGCTCCATCTCCGTCGCCTCCGAGCCTGGCCGCGGCAGCACCTTCCGCGTGTTCCTGCCCCGACTGGCTCCGGCCGAGGCGGAGACCGCGGCGCCCCCCGCCGCGGACCCCAGCGAGCAGGTGGCGCGCGGCGCCGAGACCATCGTGGTGGCCGAGGACGACAGCGGCGTCCGGACGGTCACCTGCCGGATGCTGGCCGGCATCGGCTACAGGGTGCTCGAGGCCTCGAGCCCGGCGGCCTGCATCGAGCTCGTCCGGGCGCACGAGGGGCCGCTTCCCCTGCTCATCTCCGACGTGGTCATGCCGGGCATGAACGGGCGGGAGCTGTACGAGGCCCTCCGCCGCATCCGCCCCGACCTCAAGGTCCTCTTCATGTCGGGGTACCCGAGCCACGTCGTCGGGAACCACCAGATCCTCGAGGACGGCGTCTCCTTCATCCAGAAGCCCTTCGCGCTGCGCGAGCTGGCCGCGCACGTCCGGGGCGTCCTGGACGGGAAGGCCGCCAGAGTGGCGCGGTGACCCCTCCCCCGGCGCCTTCGGCCCATGAGGGAGCCGCCCTCGTCTTTCGAGTGGCCGGCCGGCGCCGGATCGAGCAGATCACGGGGATGGCGTTCCTGGAGCCCGGCCGGGCCCGCGAGATCCTCGACAGGCTCCCCTCCCCGGTGGGCTACGGGATGCTGGCGGTGGGGGTGGCGCTGCTGGTGCTCCCGGGGCCGGGCATCCCCTTCGTGCTCGGCGGCCTCGCCGTCCTGGCACGCCGCCGCCCGTGGGCCCGCCGTGCCCGCCGCCGCCTGCGGCTTCACCTGGCCCGCGGGCTCGGCCGCCGCGGCCGCCGGGGGCCGCGCCCCGCCCGCTGACCGCGGCCGCACCCCCGGATCCGCACCGCCTCCCCGAAGGGCCCGGCAGGTGTCACCGGCGTTCTCAAACGTTCGCGCGCACCCGCGGACGCCTCCGGGCGGCACCTCTCCGGCCGGATGGGCGCGTCGCGCCGGGTGATTGTCCGGGCAGGCACCTGGTACGGCGGGTGCGTCAGTGGTCATTCGAACGGGTGTCGGCCCTGTCCGGACCGCCCCCCTCCGCCCCGGCGACACCGGGTCGAGGCGGGCGCGGTTCCCTTCGCACGGGCCCCGGGCGACGGCGCGGGTCCGGCATCCAACGGAGGGTGGGAAGCCATGGCGAACGACACGCTTCACGAGGAGCCGCAGGCGCTGTCCGGCGACACGAGGGACCTGCACCGCGCGCTCACCAGCCTGAGGGAGGAGCTCGAGGCCATCGACGCCTACCGGCAGCGGGCCGACGCTGCCTCGGATCCGCAGCTCCGGGCGGTGATGCTGCACAACAGGGACGAGGAGATCGAGCACGCCAGCATGCTCATGGAGTGGCTCCGCCGCCACTGCTCCCACTTCGACGTGATGATGAAGACCTACCTCTTCACCGCGGCGCCCATCGTCGAGGTCGAGAAGGGGGCGGCCACCGCCGGCCCCCCGGGCCCGGTGCCCACGCTCGGCATCGGCAGCATGAAGGGGAACTGACCGTGGACCTCCTGAAGCGCGACCTCGCGCCCATCACCCCCGAGGCCTGGAAGCAGATCGACGACGAGGCCCGGCGGGTGCTCCGCCTCAACCTGGCGGGGCGCAAGCTGGCGGACCTGGACGGTCCCCACGGCTGGGAGCACGCCGCCGTCAACACCGGCCAGCTGGCCCTCCGCAGCGACGGCGGGCTCGGCGTGCCGTGGGGTCTGCGCGGGGTGCTGCCCCTCATCGAGATCCGGGTGCCCTTCCGGGTGCCGATGATGGAGCTCGACAACGCCTCGCGAGGGGCGGTGCTGGATCTCCCGATGGTGGTCGAGGCCGCGGAGAAGGCGGCCCACGCCGAGGACTCGGTCATCTTCGACGGCTTCAAGGCCGGCGGCTTCGAGGGCATCATCCCCAGCTGCCCGCACCCGCCCATCGCCATCCCCGAGGACTACGCCGACTACCCGTCGGTCGTGGGCCGGGCCGTGGAGACCCTCCGGCAGGCCGGTGTCAACGGCCCCTACGCGCTGGCGCTGGGCCCGGACGCGTACGCCGGCCTGGCCCAGGCCGCGGAGGACGGCCACCCCATCCGCGAGCGGGTCGAGCACTTCCTGGACGGCCCCATGGTGCTGGCACCGACCCTCGACGGCGCGGTGCTGCTCTCGCACCGCGGCGGCGACTTCCAGCTCTGCGTGGGCCAGGACATGTCGGTGGGCTACGCGGACCACGCCGAGGGGGAGGTCCACCTCTTCCTGGCCGAGTCCTTCGCCTTCCGGGTGCTGGATCGCGCGGCGGCGGTGGTCCTCAGGCCGCGGCGGACCAAGAAGTAGCGGAGCCGGGCCCGCGCACGCGGGACGTTCGTCGAACGAGCCCATCTCCCCCCGGCGCCGGCCCGTCTCCATGAACCCGGCCCCTTGGGCCGCCGGTGGGCGGGCACGCCGGGTGCAGTCCCAGGGGTGAAGGCCCGCCGCTCCGGTGGTCCGAAGGTCTGGAGATCATCCATGTCGACCAACACCATCCTCATCATCCTCCTCGTCGTCTTCCTCTTCGGCGGCGGCGGCTTCTTCTGGTCGCGGCGCCGGTAGGCGACCCGCGGCTGCTCGAAACGCAGCGACGCCCTGCAAGCAGCCCGGCCCGCGGCGACAGGCTCCACTGGCCCGGCACACGAGGAGAGTCAGATGAGCAGGCTCACATCGACGATGGTCGCAGCCGCGTGGCTCGGCCTCTCCGGCACCGCCTGGGTGGGCTGCACCCCCAGCGCGCCCAGCCCGCCGAGCAAGGCCCCCGAGAGCGCGGGCCAGTTCCTCGACAGCTCGGTCATCACCACGCGGGTGAAGGCCGCCATCCTGAACGAGCCGTCGTTGAAGTCGTCGCAGATCAGCGTGGAGACCTACAAGGACGTGGTCCAGCTCAGCGGCTTCGTCGACGGCGCGGAGAGCAAGCAGCGGGCCGGCAAGGCGGCCGCGGCGGTGGAGGGCGTCTCGAGCGTGCGGAACGACCTGGTCGTGAAGTGATCCGCCGCCCCCTGCGCCCTTCCGGGGCGCCCCGTCGCCGAGCCGGTCAGCGGCCATTACCTTCTCCGCTTCACGGAGGTAGCTGCCTTGCCCGACGCAGCGGCGCAGCCCGGAGCCCCCGCCCGGGCCCCCAGCCTCGACGATCGGTACCTGCTGGAGCGCGGCCCGGTCTACCTGACCGGGGTGCAGGCGCTCGTCCGCCTGGCCTACGACCAGGCTCGCCGCGACAGGGCCGCGGGGCTGCGCACCGGCACCTTCATCTCCGGCTACCCGGGCTCGCCGCTCGGCGGCTACGACCTGGCGCTGGCCCGCACCCGGGCGCTCCACGGGGCCCACGGCATCGTGCACCGGCCCGCCGGCAACGAGGAGCAGGCGGCCACCGCGCTCATGGGCACCCAGCTCCTCGACCGCTACCCGCACCAGCGCTGCGACGGGGTGGTGGGCTTCTGGTACGGCAAGGGGCCGGGGCTCGACAGGGCCGGCGACGCCATCCGCCACGGCAACTTCGCCGGCGTGAGCCGCCACGGCGCGGTGGTGGTGCTCTCGGGCGAGGACCACGAGGCGAAGAGCTCCACCATGCCCTTCGCCCAGGAGAGCTACTTCGTCCACGCCGGCATGCCGGTGCTCTACCCGGGCACGGTGGCCGAGTTCCTGACGCTGGGGCTCCACGCCGCGGCCCTGTCCCGCTACTCGGGCCTGTGGGTGGCGTTGAAGCTGGTGAACCAGCTCTGCGACGGCGGCCAGACGCTGGAGGTGGACCCGGCCCGCCCGGCCATCTCCCTCCCCGACTTCACGGTGGGTGGACGGCCCTTCGAGAAGCGCCAGTACCACCGCTTCTTCCCGGTGGAGACGGTGGAGACCGAGCGGCTGCTGCACGCCGAGCGGCTGCCGGCGGCGGTGGCCTACGCCCGCCACAACCGCCTCGACCGGGTGGAGCTCTCGGGGCCGGGCGACCGGCTGGCGCTGGTGGCCGCCGGCAAGAGCTTCACCGACCTGCGCCAGGCCCTCTCCGACCTGGGGCTCGACGACGCGGCGCTCGGCCGGGCCGGCGTCCGCCTGGTGCGCTTCGGGATGATCCACCCCCTCGACCGGGCCTTCGCCGCCGAGGCGCTGGGCGGCCTGCCGCGCGCCATCGTCGTGGAGGAGAAGCGCGGCTTCCTGGAGGCGGCGCTGCGCGACGCCCTCTACGCCCTGCCGGCCAGGCCCGAGGTGCTGGGCAAGCGGGACGAGCGCGGGGCGCCCATGCTCCCCGACTTCGGCGGCATGGACGCCGACCTGCTGGCCCAGGTGCTGGCGCCGCACCTCCTGCCGCTCCTCCCGGAGCGGCGCGAGCCGATCGAGCGGCGCCTGGCGGAGCTGCGCCAGGCGGCCGAGCGGCCGGCGGCGGCCCTGCAGCGCCGCGCCCCCAACTACTGCTCCGGCTGCCCCCACAACGTCTCGCTGCGCGTGCTGCCCGGCCAGGTGGCCTGGAGCGCTCCCGGCTGCCACGTCTTCGCCACGCTGATGGAGCAGCCGGAGCGGCGCGCCGACGCCACCTTCCCGCTGGGCGGCGAGGGGCTGGCCTGGATCGGCCTCGCCCCGTTCACCGACAGGCAACACATCATCCAGAACCAGGGCGACGGCGGCCTCTTCCACTCCGGCTACCTCAACGTGCGCTTCGCGGTGGCGGCCGGCGCGCGCATGACCTTCCGCATCCTCTACAACGGCGCGGTGGCCAACACCGGCGCCCAGAAGCCGGTGGGGCAGAAGGACGTGCCCACCCTGGTGAAGCTGCTGGCGCTCGAGGGCGTGAAGCGCATCGCGGTGGTGGCCCGCGACCCCTCGGCCTACCGCGGCGTCGAGTGGCCGGCGGTGGCCCGGGTCCACGGCCGCGACGAGATCGAGCCGGTGCTGCGGGAGCTGGAGGCGGTGGACGGCGTCACCGTCTTCCTCTACGACGGCGAGTGCGCCAACGAGCGGCGCCGGCAGGAGAAGCGGGCGCTGCGCGAGCCCTCGCACAGCTTCGTGGTCGTCAACGAGGCGGTGTGCGAGAACTGCGGCCACTGCGGCGCCTCCTCCAACTGCATGTCGCTCCACAAGGTGGAGACCGAGCTGGGCGAGAAGACCCGCATCCACCAGGCGAGCTGCACCCAGGACCGGCTCTGCCTCACCGGCGACTGCCCGGCCTTCGTCACCGTGGAGGTGGAGGGCGGCGCCCGCCGGCACCCGCCGCTGCCGCCGCTCGACGACGTGGCGCTCCCGGAGCCGGCCCTGCCGCCGCTCACCGGCCCCTGGCGGGCGCTGCTCCCCGGAGTGGGCGGCACCGGCGTGGTCACCGTCAACGCCCTGCTCTGCTGGGCCGCCTTCCTCGACGGCCGCGAGGTGCTCTCCTTCGACCAGACAGGCGCCGCCCAGAAGTGGGGCTCGGTGCTCTCCAGCCTGGTGGTGGCGCCTGCCGGCCAGGCGCCGCCCGCCGCCCGCATCGGCCTCGGCCAGGCCGACCTGCTCCTGGCCCTCGACCTCATGGCCGGCGCCGACAGGCAGCACCTGGCGCGCTGCCGGCCCGACCGCACCGCGGCGGTGATCCACTCCACCCTGCTTCCCAGCGGCGAGATGATCCGCGACGTTCACCTCGACCCCGGCGCCGCCCGGCTCGACGAGGCCATCGCCGCGGTCTGCGACCCGGCCCGCACCGTGCGCGTCGAGGCCCGCCGCCTCGCCGAGGAGCTGCTCGGCGACCCCATGGCCGCCAACGTCATCGCGGTGGGGGTCGCCTTCCAGGCCGGCTTCCTGCCCCTCTCCTCCCGCGCCCTCACGGGCGCCATCCAGATCGACGGCACCGCCGTGGAGCAGAACCTGCGGGCCTTCCGGCTCGGGCGCGTCGCCGTGCACGACCCGGCGCGCGTGGCCGCCTGGCTGGCGCCGGCGCCGCCGGCGGTGGCCGATCCGGTGGAGCGGGAGGCGGCCACCCTGGGCGGCGACGCCGACGGCTACCGCGCGCTGCTGGCCGGCGCCGCCGGGCTCGACCCCGAGAGCCGACGCCTCCTCGCCTTCCGCGCCGCCGAGCTGGTCCGCTTCCAGGACCTGGCGCTGGCGCGCCGGTACGTGGCCGCGGTGCTGGAGGTGGCGGTCGCCGAGCGGGAGCGGCTCGGGCCGCTGGCCGAGCCCCGCGTCACCCGCGCCGTCATCCGCGGCCTGCACAAGCTCCTCGCCTACAAGGACGAGTACGAGGTGGCCCGGCTCCACCTGGCGGCGGGCATGGCGCAGCGGGCCGGCGAGACCTTCACCGGACGCACCCGCATCCGCTACCAGCTCCACCCGCCGGTGCTCCGGGCGCTGGGCATGAGGCGGAAGCTCTCGCTGGGGCGCTGGATCGAGCCCCTGCTGCGGCTCCTGGTGGCGCTGCGCGGGCTGCGCGGCACCGCGCTCGACCCCTTCGGCGGCGCCGCCGTCCGCCGCCTGGAGCGGGAGCTGCCGGGCTGGTACGCGGGGCTGGTGGCCGGGGCGCTGCCGCACCTCGAGCCCGCCACCCAGGGCCGGGTGGCGGAGCTGCTCTCGCTGCCCGAGGAGATCCGCGGCTACGAGGAGCTGAAGCTCACCAGCGCAGAGCGGGCCCGCGCCCGCGCCGAGGAGCTCCTGCGGGAGCTCCGCGGCGGCGCCGCCTCCCGCGCCGCATCCTGAGAGGAGATCGCATGTCCACGGAGAACGCCCCCGAGATCCTGCAGGCCGCCGGCCTGCCTCGCGCCGAGGCCGAGCGGCTCGCCGCCCCGCCGCCTTCCGGCGCCGGGGTGGCCGCCGAGTGGCCGGCGCTGCAGGGCTGGCTCGCGGCCCGGGCCGAGGCCCGCCGCCGCCTCCCGGTCCGGCCCCGGCGCAGCGACCCCGAGCAGGCGGCCGCGGCGCTGCTGCTCACCGGCGACCGGGCAGCGCGCGAGGGCTTCCTCTCCCGGCACGCCGCCGCCGTCTACGACCGGCTCACCGCCGACCGCACCCGGCTCCTGCGGCTGCCCGAGCTGGCCTACGCCGCCGCCGCCGCCTACCCGGGCCTGGTGCCCACCCGCGCCGAGGTGGCCCGCGAGCGGGAGCAGCCGCAGATGCACCAGGACGGCCTGCAGATCGACCAGGGCATCTTCCTGGCCCACTGCTTCGCCGACCCGGAGCGCGGGCTGCACCTGCTCCACGCCATGGGCCAGCCCACCGCCGCCGCCCAGGCCCGCCTGGCCGACTTCCGGCGCAGCGGCCGCGCCGAGCTGCCCTCGATGACCCTGGCGCGCCTGGGGCAGGAGGGGCGCATCACCTTCCACCACCAGGCCTGGCTCAACGCCGAGGACGACGAGTACCAGGAGGCGCTGGAGACGCTGGTGGACCTGGCGCTGCTCGATGACGCCGTCCGGGTGGTGGTGCTGCGCGGTGCGCCGCAGGTGAAGCAGAAGTACGCCGGCCGCCGCGTCTTCGGCTCGGGCATCAACCTGACGCAGCTCTACCACGGCAGGATCTCGCTCATCGAGTTCATGCTGGTGCGCGAGACCGCGCCGCTCACCAAGATCTACCGCGGCCTGTGCCGCCCCGGCGCCCCGCCCCCCAGCGTCCACCACGACGTGGACGACCGCATCGAGAAGCCCTTCATCGCCGCGGTGGACTCCTTCGCCATCGGCGGCCACTGCCAGATGCTGCTCATCATGGACCGCGTCATCGCCGAGCGCGGCGCCTACTTCAACCTGCCGGCGCGCAAGGAGGGCATCATCCCCGGCCTCGCCAACCTGCGGCTGCCGCGCTTCGTGGGCGAGCGGCCCACGCGCCAGGGCATCTTCTTCAACCGCCAGTTCCCCGCCGAGAGCCCCGAGGGGCGGCTGCTCTGCGACGAGGTGGTGGAGGGCGAGGCAGCGATGGAGGCGGCCATCGCCGCCTCCGCGGCCGAGCTGCTCTCGGCCGGCGTCACCAGCCTGGTGGCCAACCGGCGCGCCCTGCGGCTCGGGGCCGAGCCCCTGGATCTCTTCCGCCGCTACATGGCCACCTACAGCCGCGAGCAGGCCTACTGCATGTACAGCCCGGCCCTCATCGACAACCTGGTCCGCAACTGGAACGCGGCGGAGCGGAAGCTGGGTTGACGGTCTCCCGTGCCCCGCAAGGACCTCCCCGAGCTTCGCCCCACCGGGCGCACCTACGTGGATCGCACGCGGGGCGGCTGGCTGCAGGGGCCCGGAATCGAGCGCCACCTCCCGCGGCGCCGGCGCGGCTGGGCCCTGGCGCTCTTTGCCGCCGCACTCCTCGCCGCCCTCTGGCTGGCCTGGCGGCTGGGCTAGGGAGCAAGGGCCGGCCCTCCGCGCGCCGAGGCGCGGGAAGGGCGTGCGGTCGATGCCCGCTGCTCCCACGGACCGAAGCAATGCCGGCGCCGCACGTCGAAGCTTCCTGGGGCGAGAGGCGCGCGGCGCGTTGCATTGCTCGGGGTCTGCGCGCGGCACCGGTCGCAGGCCCTCGACGTGAAGACCCGGCGCGCCGAGGCGCGTCGGAGGGCCGGGCCCATCCCGCTGAGACCCGGCGCAGCTGCGGGTCGCGGCTTCCCTACCGCGCCTTGCCGACGATGGCGTCGAGCAGCGCCCGGTCGCCCTGCAGCGCGGTGCGCTGCTGGTAGAAGGCGAGGCCGCGCAGGCCGCCCAGCTCCTCGCCGCCTCCGGCGCGCCCCGGGCCCCCGTGCACCAGGAGCGGCAGCACCATGCCCGGCGGCAGCGCCTGCGCAGCCACCTTGGCCGAGCCCAGCGTCAGCCGGCCGTGGTGCGGCGCCAGCTCCAGCACCGCCTCCGCGAGGAAGGCGCGGTCGTCGGAGTAGACGCTGCCCACCAGCCCGCCGCCGCCCCAGGCGGCCCGCTCGGCGGCCTGGGCGGCGGTGCCGTCGTAGGGCACCACCGTGGCCGCAGGTCCGAAGACCTCGCGGGTGTGCACCGCGTCGCCGGGGGCCGGCCGCTCCGAGACCAGCAGCGTCGGCGCCACGAAGTAGCCCTTGCCCTCGCGCCGCCCGCCGCCGGTCACCAGCTTCGCGGCCTGCGCGAGGGCGGCGAGGCCCTCGCGCACGTCGCCGGCCTGCCGCGCCGTGGCCAGCGGGCCCATGCCGGTGGACTCGTCGGCCGGGTCGCCGACCCGCACCGCCTGCAGCCGCTCGCGCAGCCGCTCCACCACCACCTCCACCTTGCCGGCCGGCACGTAAGCCCGCCGGATGGCGGTGCACTTCTGGCCCGCCTTCTGGGTGACGTCGCGGGCCACGTCGGCCAGGAAGAGGTCCAGCACCTCCGAGCCCTCCTCCACGTCGGGGCCGAGGATGGCCACGTTGAGGCTGTCGGCCTCGACGTTGAGCCGGGCGCCGCGCTCCACGAAGGCCGGGTGGGCGCGGATCTTCGCGGCGGTGGCGCTGCCGCCGGTGAAGGCCAGGGCGTCCTGCGGGCCCAGGGCGTCGAGCAGGCCCGCAGGCCCGCCGGCCAGGAAGGAGAGCGCCCCCTCGGGCAGCAGCTTCTCGTCGGCGAAGATGCGGGCGATGCGCCAGGCCACCAGCGCCGTGGAGGTGGCCGGCTTGGACAGCACCGGCACCCCGGCCAGCAGGGCCACCGCCGCCTTCTCGGCCAGGCCCCAGGCCGGGAAGTTGAAGGCGTTGACGTGCACCGCCACCCCGCGGCGCGGGGTGAGCAGGTGCCGCCCGGCCAGCCGCGGGCTGCGGGAGAGCTGCAGCGCCTCGCCGTCGGCCAGCACCCGGGCGGCGCCCAGCGAGGCCCCCAGGTCGGCGTAGGCCGCCAGCGTGCCCGAGGCGCCGTCGATGTCGAACTTGGCGTCGCCGCGGGTGTTGCCGCCGTTCTGGATGGCGAGCCCGATGAGCTCGTCGCGGTGGGCGTGGAGGGCGCGGGAGAGGCCGCGCAGGAGCTCGCCGCGCTCGGCGAAGGTGAGCGACCGCAGCGCCGGGCCGCCGCGGTCGCGGGCCCAGGCCAGCGCCGCCGCCAGGTCCAGCCCCTCGCTCGCCGCCGTGCCCAGCGGCTCCTCGGTGCTGGGGTTGACGAGCGGCTCCCCGCGGCCGGCACCGCGCTGCCAGCGGCCGCAGAGGTGGCTCTCGAGCTCGAGCATGGCGCGCTCCGGCTAGGCCTGCCGCGGCCGGACGTACTCGAAGTCCACCGGCCGGCCCTTGATGCCCTGCTTCGGGGCGGCGATCCAGCTGGCCATCTTGCCCGGCTCCATCACCGGCTCGCGCATCAGCCCCTGCACGTGGGCCCTGTCGGCGGCGGAGGGCAGCCAGGCGTCCTGGCTCGCCTGCCAGGCCTCGGCCGAGACCGGGTTGCCCTCCGGGTCGAAGTGCTGGCCGGCGTGCACGCCCACCGCCCGGTGGAAGCGGCGGCTGGGGAGCCTGAGCTCGAAGGGGATGCCGTGGGCGGCGATGGCCCGGTTCCACTTGTCCACGCCGCGCTGGCAGTCCTCGATGTAGGCGTCGCGCACCACCTCGTTCATGGCGTTCCGCATGGGGACGTCCTCCGTCACCAGGGCGCCGTTCTGGAACCGGGGGACGGCGTAGGTGCCGGTGAGGGCCCTGTGGTCCTCGTAGCGGTCCTCCTGGGCGCGCCCCTTGAGGCCGGCGGCGAAGGAGGAGGCGGCGTTGGAGGAGATCTCGCCGCCGAAGAGGTCCAGGCTCACCGAGTACCAGAGGTTGAGGTAGCGCTGGACGGTGGGCAGGTCGACGAGGCCGAGCTTGCGCAGGTCGTCGGGGTGGTCCTTCTTCTGCTCCTTCATCATCTGGGCGGTGCGCTCCACCACCCGCATCACCCCGGTCTCGCCCACGAACATGTGGTGGGCCTCCTCGGTGAGCATGAACCGGGTGGTGCGCGAGAGCGGGTCGAAGGCGCTCTCGGCCAGGGCCAGCAGCTGGTACTTGCCGTCCCTGTCGGTGAAGTAGGTGAACATGAAGAAGGAGAGCCAGTCGGTGCAGGGCTCGTTGAAGGCGCCGAGGATGCGCGGCTTGTTCTGGTCGCCGCTGCGCCGGTGGAGCATCTCCTCGGCCTCCTCGCGCCCGTCGCGGCCGAAGTAGCTGTGGAGCAGGTAGACCATGGCCCAGAGGTGCCGCCCCTCCTCCACGTTCACCTGGAAGAGGTTGCGCAGGTCGTAGAGGCTGGGGCAGGTGCGGCCCAGCAGGCGCTGCTGCTCGACGCTGGCCGGCTCGGTGTCACCCTGGGTGACGATGAGCCGGCGCAGGGCGTTGCGGTGCTCGCCCGGCACCTGCTGCCACACCGGCTCGCCCATGAGGTCGCCGAAGCCGATGCGCCGGTCGGGGACCTGGTCGGCCAGGAAGATGCCCCAGCGGTACACGGGCATCTTCACGTAGTCGAAGTGGGCCCAGCCGTCCGGCTCCACGCTGATGGCGGTGCGCAGGTAGACCTGGTCCTCCTGGAAGCCGTGGGGCCCCATGTCCTTCCACCACTGGATGAAGGAGGGCTGCCACGCCTCCAGGGCGCGCTGCAGCCGCTTGTCGCTGGCCAGGTCGACGTTGTTGGGAATGCGCTCCTGCGAGATGACGGACATGTCAGCACCTCCTCCAGTCGAAGTGGGGACGCTCGGGCTTGCCGTAGAGCGTGAGCGCGCCCCGCTCGCCCACCGCGTTGGGCCGCTGGAAGATCCAGTTCTGCCAGGCGGTCAGGCGGCCGAAGATCTTGGTCTCCATGGTCTCGGGGCCGCCGAAGCGCAGGCTGGCCTCCATGCCGGTCATGGCGTCGGGCGAGAGGCTGGCCCGCTCCTCGAACGCCAGCCGCACCTCGTCGTCCCAGTCGAGGTCGTCGGGCGCGAAGGTGACCAGGCCCGCCTCCACCGCCGCGGCGGTGTCGAGCGGCCCCGGGAGCGCCAGCACCTGCCCCACCTTCTCCGGCGTGGCCAGGAAGCGGGACTGGAGCCTCGTCAGGCCGTTGGGCATGACGAGCGGCCCGGCGTTCATGGGCGAGAGGGCCACGCTCACGGGCTCGCCGGCGGCGTCCTTCATGTAGACGCGGTCGGCGGCCAGCGCCAGCTCCAGCAGCGAGCCGGCGAAGCAGGAGCCCGGCTCCACCAGCGCGTAGAAGCTCTTGGCGGTGAGGTCGAGCCGCTTCAGCACCCGGCGCATCTGCAGCACCACCTCGCGCACCAGGCCGTCCTGGGCGTGGGCCGCCAGCATCCGGTCCACCTTCAGGACCGCCTCGGCCGAGCCGCGGGTGCGCAGGGCCACCACCGCCACGGTGGGGTGGTTGAAGCGCAGCTCCAGGAGGGCGTCGTCGAGCTCGCGGAAGGCGCGGATGGCCCAGGCGCCGTCGCCGGCCTCGGCCAGCGCCCCCGGGGTCTCGGGCTCGGCGCCGGTGGGGGCCTCGACGGTCAGCGTCGCCTGGCGGGCGGCGGCGTCCACCTCCAGCGTGACGTACCGGTAGCGGCAGCCCTTCTCGGTGCGCTCCGCCCCCAGGGGCCCGAGCTTCACCGGGCGGAACGGGCGGCGGCTGCTGCGGGCCACCATGGCCTCGAGCCGGCGCTTCACCGCCTCGTCGAACCTCGCCCGGGGCGGCGCCTCGTCGATGACGCCCCACTCCACCGCGCGCTTGCCGCGGATGCCCTCGGCCACGGTGGAGAAGACGTCGGCCAGGTCGCGGCGCACCTTGCGCTTGTCCACCAGCCGCGTCAGGCCGCCGGTGCCGGGGAGCACCGCCAGGAGCGGACACTCCGGCAGGCTCACCACGCTGGAGCCGTCCTCGGCCAGGACGATCTCGTCGCAGGTCACGGCCAGCTCGTAGCCGCCGCCGCTGGCGGTGCCGTTGAGCGCAGCCAGGCTGGGGACGCCGCCCTCGGCGGAGAGCTCCTCCAGCCCCATGCGCGTCTCGTTGGTGTACTTGCAGAAGTTGACCTTGAAGCCGTGGCTCGAGGTGCCGAGCATGTAGATGTTGGCGCCGGAGCAGAAGATGCGCTCCTTGCCGCTGGTCACCAGCAGCGCCCGCACCTCGGGGTGCTCGAAGCGGATGCGCTGCAGCGCGTCCGCCAGCTCGATGTCCACCGAGAGGTCGTAGGAGTTGAGCTTGAGCGTGTAGCCGCCGGGCGCGTCGGGGGCCCGCAGGCCGCCGGCCTCCTCGATGTCCAGCGTGAGCCGGGCCACCTTTCCGCCGTGCTCCGCGGGGAGGTCGAGGCGCCAGTGGCGGTAGCGCTCGGGGTGGGTCTCGAAGCGGACGGGGGTCTCGGGGAGATCGTGGCCGGCCATGACAGGCAAACAGGTACCGCTTTACTTGATTAAGATCAACACCCGCTTGGGGGCAAGTACGCGATCTGCGGGGAGGAACACGCCGGCGGCTTGAAGGTGGCCGGGCCAGGGTGGTATTTCTGGCATTGCAGTACCGGTTTTGCCGCTATCGCGCGCAGGCGTGCCTGGCGCCACGGCCGGCCTGCCCGCCCTCGCCCCGGAGGAACCATGACGATGCCCCGCAGCAGCCGTCTCCTCGCAGTGCTGGCCGCCGGCGCGGCCCTGCTCCTGCCCGCCGCCACCCTGGCCGCCTCCAAGGTCCGGGTGGGCCTGATGCTGCCCTACACCGGCACCTACGCCGGCCTGGGCAACAACATCACCAACGGGTTCAAGCTCTTCGTCGAGGAGAACGGCGGGAAGCTCGGCGGCAGCGAGGTCGAGTACTTCACCGTCGACGACGAGTCCGATCCGGCCAAGGCCCCCGACAACGCCTCCAAGCTCATCAAGCGCGACAAGGTCGACGTGCTCGTCGGCACCGTCCACTCGGGCGTGGCCATGGCGATGGCCAAGGTGGCCCGCGACAACAACTCGCTGCTCATCAACCCCAACGCCGGCGCCGCCGAGCTCACCGGCGCGCTCTGCTCGCCCAACCACTTCCGCACCTCCTTCACCATGTGGCAGTCGAGCCACACCATGGGCAAGGTGGCGGCCGCCCAGGGCAAGAAGACGGCGGTGACCTTCACCTGGGGTTACGCGGCCGGGAACGAGGCGGTGGAGGCCTTCAAGGAGGGCTTCGAGGCCGCCGGCGGCAAGGTGGTGAAGGCGATGACGCTGCCCTTCCCCCAGGTCGAGTTCCAGTCCTACCTCACCGAGATCGCCGCCCTGAAGCCCGACATGGTCTTCTCCTTCTTCTCCGGCGGCGGCGCCAGGAAGTACCTGGCGGACTACGCCGCGGCGGGCCTCAAGGCCAAGATCCCGCTCTACGGCCCCGGCTTCCTCACCGAGGGGGTGCTCGACGGCAGCGAGGCCGCCCAGGGCGTGCAGACCACGCTCCACTACGCCGACGGCCTCGACAACGCCAAGGACAAGGCCTTCCGCGCCGCCTACCTGAAGGCCTTCAAGGCCGAGCCCGACGTCTTCTCGGTGCAGGGCTACGACGCCGCCCAGCTCCTCGCCGCCGGCCTGGCGGCGGTGAAGGGCGACACCAGCAAGCGCAAGGAGATGATCGCCGCCATGGAGGGCGCCAGGCTGGAGAGCCCGCGCGGCAAGATGAGCCTCTCCAAGGCCCACAACCCGGTGAACGACATCTACCTGCGCAAGGTCGAAGGCAAGCTCAACAAGATGGTGAACGTGGCCGCCCCGGCGCTCGCCGACCCGGCCCGCGGCTGCAAGATGTGATCGGACCCGGGCGCGGGGGGCGAGCCCATCGCCCCCGCGCTCCCCTCTCCCTCGGAGTCCGGGACCGGGCGTGGATCTCGCTTCCCTCCTCATCCAGCTCCTGAACGGCGTGCAGTACGGGCTGCTGCTGTTCCTGGTGGCCAGCGGGCTGACGCTGGTCTTCGGGATCATGGGCATCATCAACCTGGCCCACGGCAGCTTCTACATGGTGGGCGCCTACATGGCGTTCGTCTTCGCCTCGGCCACCGGCAGCCTGCTGGCCGGGGTGGTGCTGGGCATCGGCCTCTCGGTGGCCCTGGGCATGCTGCTGGAGTGGACGCTCTTCGCCCGGCTCTACCAGCGCGACCACCTGGACCAGGTGCTCCTCACCTACGGTCTCATCCTGGTGCTGGAGGAGCTGCGCAGCATCCTGGTGGACAACGACGTCCACGGCGTCCCGGTGCCACCCATGCTGGCCGGCTCCATCCCCCTCACCGCCAACCTGAGCTACCCGGTGTACCGGCTCTTCCTGTCGGGGGTCTGCCTGGTCATCGGCGGGCTCATGTACCTGCTCATCCAGCGCACCCGCCTGGGCATGATGATCCGGGCCGGCGCCTCCAACCGCGAGATGGTCCAGTCCCTGGGCCTCAACATCAAGCTCGTCTACCGGCTGGTCTTCGCGCTGGGCGTGGCCCTGGCGGCCTTCGCCGGCATGATCGCCGCGCCGGTGTCGTCGGTGTACCCGGGCATGGGCACCCACGTGCTCATCATCTGCCTGGTGGTCGTGGTCATGGGCGGCATCGGCTCGGTGCGTGGCGCCCTCCTCGCCGCCCTGCTCATCGGCATCGTCGACACCTTCGGCCGCGTCTTCCTCCCGCAGGCCGCGGGCGTGGTGGTCTACCTGGTGATGGCCGCGGTCCTCCTCTGGCGCCCCGAGGGGCTCTTCCGGAGCATCTAGCGTGGCCCTTCCCGGAGAACCGGCGACCCGCAGGCCCTGGGCCATCCTCGCCGCCGGCCTGGCGCTGGCGCTGTTCCCGCTGCTCGACTCGCCCTTCTACCTGGAGCTCATCACCAAGGTGATGATCCTGGCCATCTTCGCGATGAGCCTGGACCTGCTGGTGGGCATCACCGGCCTGGTGTCGCTGGGCCATGCCGCCTACTTCGGCATCGGCGCCTACGTGCTGGCGCTGCGCACCCCCCGGTACGACCCGGCCAGCTTCTGGACCACCTTGCCGCTGGCGGTGGGGCTGTCGGCGCTGGCCGCCTTCCTGGTGGGCATCTTCGTCGTCCGGGTGAAGAGCACCTACTTCATCATGGCCACGCTGGCCTTCGCCCAGATGTTCTACTTCCTCTTCCACGACACCGAGTTCGGGCGCGGCTCCGACGGCATCACCATGAACTTCAAGCCGGCGGCGGCCATCGGCGACCTCCAGGTGTTCGACTTCGGCAACCCGCGCACCACCTACTTCGTCGCCCTCGGCGCCCTGGCGCTGGTGCTGGGCTTCCTGCGGTTCCTGCTCGGCTCCCCCTTCGGCCGGGCGCTGCGCGGCATCAAGGCCAACGAGCAGCGGATGCGCTCGCTCGGCTTCCGCACCTACCACTACAAGCTGGCCAGCTTCACCCTGGCCGGCGCCCTGGCCGGGCTGGCCGGCTACCTCTCGGCGCTGCAGTACGGCTACGTGAACCCGGAGCTGCTCTCCTGGCACCAGTCGGGCAACGTGCTGCTGATGGTGATCCTGGGCGGGCCGGGCACCTTCACCGGCGCCGCCCTGGGCGCCTTCGGCTTCGCGCTGCTGCAGGAGGTCTTCCAGGCGGCCACCCTCCGCTGGCAGCTGCTGCTCGGCGCCACCATCGTCCTCCTGGTCCTCTTCGTGCCCGGGGGGCTGGCCAGCCTGCGCGCCCGCTTCCGCGCCGCCCTGGTGGGAGGGCCCAGGCCGTGAGCCAGCCCATCCTCGCCACCCGCGGCCTGACCCGGCGCTTCGGCGGCCTGGTGGCGGTGGGCGATGTCTCGCTGGAGCTGCACAAGGGCAGGCTCCACGCCCTCCTCGGCCCCAACGGCGCCGGCAAGAGCACCTTCATCAACCTGCTCTCCGGCGAGCTGGAGCCCAGCGGCGGCAGCATCACCCTGCGCGGCGAGGAGATCTCCCGCTGGACCCCCGACAGGCGGTCGCGGGCCGGGCTGGGGCGCAGCTACCAGCGCACCAGCGTCTTCCTCGACCTCACGGTCCACGAGAACTGCCGCCTGGCGGCCCAGTCGCGCCTGCCGCGCGGCTGGAACGTGCTCCAGAACGCCTACGCCTCCTTCTCCGTCCGCGAGGCCACCCAGGCCTCGCTGGAGGCGGCAGGCCTGCCGGTCCACGACCTGCGGCTGGCCTCGGCGCTCTCGCACGGCGAGCGGCGGCAGCTGGAGATCGCCATGGTGCTGGCCACCCGGCCCGAGGTGCTGCTCCTCGACGAGCCGCTGGCCGGCATGGGCTCCGAGGAGGCGATCCGCATCATCGAGCTCCTGCGCACCCTGGCGCCCTCCCACGCCATCCTGCTGGTGGAGCACGACATGGACGCGGTCTTCGCCCTGGCCGACGTGATCACCGTGATGGTGAACGGCCAGGTGCTGGAGAGCGGCCCGCCCGACCAGATCCGCCAGAGCCCGGCGGTGCGGCGCGCCTACCTGGGCGACGAGGAGGGCCACCGGTGAGCGACAGCCTCCTCGAGGCCCGCGATCTCCACGCCTACTACGGCACCAGCCACGTGCTCCACGGGGTGGACTTCCGCGTGGCCCGGGGCGAGGCGGTGGGGCTCATGGGCCGCAACGGCATGGGCAAGACCACGCTGCTGCGCGCCATGCTGGGGCTGGTGAAGCCGCGCGGCGGACGGGTCTGGGTGCAGGGCACTCCCATGACCGGCGCCGAGCCCTACCGCGTGGCCCGGCGCGGCATCGCCTACGTTCCCGAGGGGCGCGGCATCTTCCCCAACCTGACGGTGCGCGAGAACCTGGTGATGGCGGCCCGCCCCGGCCTCGACGGCCGGCGAGCCTGGACGCTGGACCGGGTGATGGGCACCTTCCCGCGCCTGGGGGAGCGGCTGGAGCACGGCGGCGCCCAGCTCAGCGGCGGCGAGCAGCAGATGCTGACCATCGGGCGGGCGCTGATGACCAACCCCGACCTCCTCATCCTCGACGAGGCCACCGAGGGGCTGGCACCCCAGATCGCCGCGGAGATCTGGCGCATCATCCGCGACGTGAAGGGGCACGGCATCGCCACCGTCATCGTCGACAAGAACCACGCCGCCGTCACCTCGGTGACCGACCGCAACGTCATCCTGGTGAAGGGGCGCGTGGTCTTCACCGGCGACTCGTCCTCGCTGCGCGCCGATCCGGAGCTGCTCCAGAAGCACCTGGGTGTCTGAGGGTGGGCCCTGGCGCTCCCTGCCGGCGGGCCCCCATGCGCCCTGTGGGAGCGTGCCGCACCCCGGTCCCTTGCCGCGCCCGCCGCAGGGGGTATTGTCACCGTTCGTGCGCGTCGCCCCCTCGGGGCCGGCCGCCAGGCACCCGCTCCCGGAGAACCCCGATGACCCGCCTCCTCACCGCCCTCGCCTGCGCCCTGGCCCTCGCCGCCTGCGGCGGCAGCGACCGGAAGAAGACCAACGCCGCCGCCGCGGCCCAGTTCACCTACGGTTCGCCCCAGGCGGCCAGCCCGGCCCAGGCGGCCTCCGGGGCCACCATGGTCGGCGCCGCCGGCACATTCGGCGCGGCGCCGGGCGCCAGCGGCGGCCTCCTGGTCGCGGACACCAGCGGCCTGGTGGCAGGGCTCCTCGGCAGCTCCGTCGGCCCCCTCGCAGCGTCCCTCCCCTCGCCCACCGACCGCCTGCAGGCCGCGCGCCCCCAGATGGCGGCCCTGGCGGCCTCGGGGTTCGACGACCCGGCCTGCGTGTCCGCGACACCGACCGGCGTCGCCTTCACTCGCTGCGCCGCCACCGTGGACGACACCTTCCAGGGGACCACCAGCCACTCGGTCGTCACCATCGACGGCACCGTGTCCTTCGTTGCCGCCACCGGAACCCTGGCCTGGGACCTGACGAGCGGCATCACCCTGGCCATCAGCGACGCCAGCGGCCTCACCACCGTGGGCGGCACCGTCCACATGTCCGGGTCCATCGCCACCAGTGCCACGACCGTGAAGGGCCACTCGGGCACAGAGCTCGCGATGACCCTGGCCCACGGGGGCCAATCGTTTGCCATCGGCGCCGACGAGAGCCTGGACGTCGACGTCACCTACGCCGACGCCGCCACCTGTGCCACCCGGATCACCGGCGGCACCCTCGAGGCCAAGCGGGTGATCACGGCCTGGCCGACGACGCAGAACCGCCCGCCAGACGCCGCGGCCAAGGTCACCTGGACGGGATGCGGCGCGGCCACCATCCAGCTCGGTACCCGCTGAGCAGACCCCTCGCTCCTGCCCTCCTCGCGGGGCTCCGCCGGCCGGCGGAGCCCCGTTGCGCTTCCGGGGGCCGGAGGCCCCGGCATCTTCCCCTTGACGGCGTCGCGCAAGTGCGTAATATATTACCTGTCATGCCGAGCCGCCCTGCGTCCGCCGACCTCCTGCCACTCCGCGCCGAGCTCTTCGGCTCGGTCTTCGTGCTCACCCAGTACCTGGCCCGGCGCGCCGACGCGGTGCTGGAGCCGCTCGGTATCACCACCAAGCAGTGGCTGCTGCTGGCGGTGCTGACCCGCAGGTTCCCCGGGGAGAGCCCGACCCTGAGCGAGGCGGCCCTGTGGCACGGCAGCTCGCGCCAGAACGTGAAGCAGATCGCCCAGCAGCTGCAGGACAGGGGTTTCCTGCGCATCACCCCCGACCCCGCCGACCGGCGGGCCCTGCGGCTCCACCTCACCGACAGGGTCGGCGCCCTCGACTCGCCCGCCGAGCGCGCCCGCCAGGCCGCCTTCTTCGACGAGGCCTTCGCCGCCCTGGGGCCAGCCGAGACCGGCCAGCTCCTGCGGCTCGTCCAGCGCTGGCTGGCGTCCGTCACTCCCCGCTGAACCCCCGGAGGAAGTCATGGAGCAGGCAAGGCTCGCGCAGACAGGTAAGCTCTTTCGCATCGGGACGGCCCTGGCCCTGGGCGCCTCGACCGGCTGCACCTCCCTGGCCGAGGGCTTCGAGCGCCGAGCCCGGGAGGAGCTGGCGCGCCAGCCGCTCGCCCCTCCCCGCCTGGTCACCGAGGCCGACGCCGCCCACCTGCCGGCGCCGGTGCGCCGCTACCTGGCCCGCACCGGGGCCTTCGGCCGCCCGCAGGTGCAGCGCTTCCGCGTCACCATGGACGCCGACCTGTACCGCAAGCCCGGCGGCAGCCCCATCTCCGGCCCGGTGGTGCAGTACAGCTTCGCCGCCGAGCCGGCGCGCCTCTTCCTGATGCGCGCCCGGATGTACGGCCTCCCGGTGCTGGCCTTCCACGACTACGCGCAGGGCAAGGCGCGGATGCGGGTGCGGGTGGCGTCGCTCTTCGACGTCAACGACGTCTCCGGCGCGGAGATGGACCGGGGCGAGACGGTCACCTTCCTCAACGACCTCTGCATCCTGGCGCCTTCCCTGCTGGTGGACCGGCGCTTCTCCTGGGAGGTCGAGGGCGAGCGCGCGGCCCGCGTCACCCTCGAGAGCCGCGGCCACCGCGTCTCGGCGGAGCTCCGGTTCGACGAGGCCGGCGACCTCGTGGACTTCGTCTCCGAGGACCGGGCCGAGCTGCAGCCGGACGGGACCCTCCGGCGCCTGCGCTGGTCCACGCCGCTCTCGGAGTACCGGGACATGGGCGGCCGCCGGCTGGCCTCCCGCGGCGAGGCCGTCTACCACCGCCCCGGGGGCCCCTTCACCTACGGGGTCTTCCGCATTCGCTCGGTCGAGTACGACGTCGACGGGTTCCGCTGATGGTGAAGTGGGAGGAAGAGCGCGGGGCCCCGCCTCCCGGCAGGGCCCCGCCTCCTTGCAGCCGCCGTCACCGGCGGCCCCTCGCTACGCCTTCTGCGCCTCGGCCAGCTGCCGCAGCCGGAAGCGCTGGATCTTGCCGGTGGCCGTCTTGGGCAGCTCGGGCACGAAGTGGATCTGGCGCGGGAACTTGTAGGGCGCCAGGTGGCTCTTGCAGTGGAGCATGAGCTCGTCGGCCAGGGCGTGAGAGGCCGGCACCCCCTCGCGCAAGACGACATATGCCTCGGGCTTCACCAACCCGGCGGCGTCGGGTGCGCCGATGACCGCCACCTCCAGCACCTTGGGGTGGGCCACCAGGCGGGCTTCGATCTCGATGGGCGAGCACCAGATGCCGCCCACCTTGAGCATGTCGTCGGAGCGCCCCTCGTACCGGTAGTAGCCCTCGGCGTCGCAGACGTAGGTGTCGCCGGTGTCGAGCCAGTCGTCGCCCAGCATGGTGGCGGCGGTCTTCTCCGGGTTGTTCCAGTAGAAGGCGGCGGTGGAGGGCCCCTTGACGTGGAGCCGCCCGGCCTCGCCCGCGGGCGCCGGGGCCCCGCCCTCCAGCACCACCCGGGCCTCGTAGCCCGGCACCACCTTGCCGCTGGTGCCCGGCCGGACGTCGCCGTCGCGGTTGGAGATGAAGATGTGGAGCGCCTCGGTGGAGCCGATGCCGTCGAGGATGGTGAGGCCGGTGCGCTCCTTCCAGCGGCGGAAGATGTCGGCCGGGAGCGCCTCGCCTGCCGAGACGCAGAGCCTCACCGAGGAGAGGTCGGGCCTGGCGCTCTCCAGCGCCTGGAGCTGGGCGGCGTAGAGGGTGGGGACGCCGAAGTAGAGGGTGGGGCGGAGCTTCTCGATGGTCTCGAAGGTGTTGGGCGGCGCGGGCCGGGCGTCGAGGAGCACCGCCGTGGCCCCGGCCCAGAGCGGGAAGGTCATGCCGTTGCCCAGGCCGTAGGCGAAGAAGAGCTTGGCGGCCGAGAAGCAGACGTCGCTCTCCTTCACCCCCAGCACGTCGCTGCCGTAGAGCTGGCTGGTGGCCACCATGTCGCGGTGGCGGTGGACCGCTCCCTTGGGCCGGCCGGTGGAGCCGGAGGAGTAGAGCCAGAAGCAGGTCGAGGTGGCGCCGGCCGGCACCGCCCGGAGCTGCGGGGAGGCGGCCGCCAGGACCGCCTGCACCGTCTGCCCCTCCCCCTGCACGGGCAGGAGCACCGGCGGCGGGCGGCGCAGCGCCGCCAGCGCCGGCTTCACCTCGCCGGCGAACTCCGGCGACCAGGCCACCGCCGTGCACTGCGAGTCCTCGATCATGTACTGGTAGTCGGCGGCCCGCAGCAGGGTGTTGAGCGGCACCGGGACGATGCCCGCCTTGATGGCGCCCCAGAACAGGTAGAAGAACTCGGGGCAGTCCTTCACCATCATCAGCAGCCGGTCGCCGCGCTTCACGCCCAGCCCGGCGAGCGCGTTGCCGGCGCGGTTCACCTGCTCGGCGAGCTGGGCGTAGGTGACCTCGGCGCCGCCGGTGGTGCGGATGGCCACCTTGGCGCCGCGCCCCTCGCCGAGGTGGCGGTCGACGAAGGCGGTGGCCGCGTTGAAGCCGGGGGCGAACTGGAGCCTCGCCGGTCGGGCCGAGGAGTCCACGGTCAGGTTCTCGAAGGGCATGGCGAGCCTCGCGAGCTAGAGGTACTGGCCGGCGTCGACGCGGAGCACCTGGCCGGTGATCATCCGGGCGCCGTCGGAGAGCAGGAAGAGTACCGCAGCGGCGATGTCCTCCACCTCCGGCAGCCGCTTGAGCTGGCTCTCGTCGAGCGCCTTCTGCCGGAACTCGGGGGCGAGCTGCATCGCCATCTCGGTGAGCACCATTCCCGGGGCCACGGCGTTCACCGTCACCCCCTTGGGGCCCAGCTCGCGGGCAGCGGTCTTGGTGAGGCCGATGAGGCCCGCCTTCGAGGCGGCGTAGTTGGCCTGGCCGAACTTGCCCCGCTGGCCGTTGATGGAGGTGATGTTGACCACCCGGCCGTAGCCGGCGGCCGTCATCCCCGGGGCCAGGGCCCGCAGCACCAGGAAGGCCCCCTTGAGGTTGACCGCCAGCACCGCGTCCCAGTCCTCGTCGCTCATCTTGACCAGGCTCTTGTCGCGGGTGATGCCGGCGTTGTTGACCAGCAGCGCCGGCGGCCGCGGCAGCCGCGCCACCGCCTCCTGCACCGAGGCGGCGCGGGTCACGTCCACGGCGTGGAAGGTGACGCCGCCCCCGGGCGGGGCGGCTTCCCGGTCGAAGACGTGGACCTCGGCCCCCTCGGCCGCCAGCCGGTCGGCGATGCCGCGGCCGATGCCGCGCGCGCCGCCCGTGACCACGGCGCACTTCCCGGCGAACCGCCCCGCTCCCTGGCCTCCGGCCATGAAAGGGCCTCCTAGGCGAGCTTCTTCTGGAAGGTGAGCCGCTGCGAGAGCTTGAAGCCGCCGCGCCGCAGGAAGCGGAGCAGGTCGAAGTGGTCCCACTCCACCTCGGTGAGCACCCGCTCCACCCGCAGCGACCGCAGGTTGTTGAGCAGCTGCTCCAGCAGCGCCCGGCCCACCTGCTTGCCGGCGAAGGCCGGATCCACGCCGAGGGTGTCGAGCACGGCGGTGGGCTCGGTGCGCCCGAAGTCGCCCAGGTCCACCCGCGCCATGAGGAAGCCGGCGAACTGGGCGTCGATCTCGGCCACCAGGGAGACCCGCACCCCGGACTGCCGCAGCGCCTCATGGGCCTTGCGGCGGTAGTAGCTGCTGCGATCGCGGCCGGTGTGCTTCTTGTCGATGCGGACCAGGGCCGGGAGGTCGCCCTCGGTCATGGAGCGCACCGGCAGCTCGGTCCAGTCGAACTCGTCGAGGGTGGGCTCCTCCACGTCGCGGACCAGCACCAGGCGCGGGGCCAGCGCGAAGCCGGAGGAGGAGAAGAAGGAGGCCAGGCCGTGCTCGGTCCAGTCGGCCTGGGTGCGGAGCTCCTGCACCCCGCGCCGCTGCAGCTCCCGCTCCAGGTGGGCCTGGAGCGCGGTGGCCACGCCGCCGCCCCGGAACTCCTGGGCCACGCCCACGGCGTCGAGCACGCCCACCTTGGCCGATCCGCCGAACTCGCCGTCGAGCAGGTGCGCGAAGGCGAAGCCGATCACCCGCCCGCCGCGCTCGGCGGCCAGGGCCAGGGTGCTGCCGGCGTCGGAGGCCAGCTCGGCGAAGCGCTTCTCGTAGAAGGCGCGGCGGGGCCGGCCGCTGGTGGCCCCGTCGATCTCGACGATGCGGGCGAGGTCGGCGGCCGCCAGGGGCCGGATGGCGCTCGTGTCGCTCATGCCGCCCGCCCGGCGGCCTGGCCGCCCAGCTGTCCGCGCGCCTGCAGCTTGTCGTACCGGAAGGCGCCCCAGAGGGCGGCGCCGATGGCGCCGGCGTGGATGGCGTCCGGGTGGGTGCGCACCACCAGCGGGCTGCGCGTCTCGGCCAGCGCCTCCTGGGTGGCGGCCACCAGCCCCTGGTCCAGCGCCAGGCCGCCGGTCATCAGCACCGTGCCCTCCATGGCGGCCACCCCCTTCACCAGCGACGCCAGGCGGCCGGCCATGGAGACGTGGATGCCGCGGAGGATGTTGGAGGCGCTGATGCCGCGGGAGACCATGTTGATGACGTCGGTCTCGGCCAGCACCGCGCAGATGGAGGAGACCTTCTCCGGGTTCTTGCCCTGGATGGAGAGCGCGCCGATCTCGTCCTGGGCGATGCCCAGGTAGCGGGCGATGTTCTCGAGGAACTGGCCCGAGCCCGAGGCGCACTGGCTGGTCATCTTGTAGCTGAGCACCTTGCCGCGGCCGTCGGTGCGCATGGCGCGGCCGTGGAGGGCGCCCACGTCCACCACCGCCCGGGTGCTGGCGTCGAGGAAGACGGCGCCGCGGGCGTGGGTGGTCATGGAGTAGAAGTGGCCGGTGGCGAAGGTCAGGTTCTCGCCGTCGCCGGTGGTGGCCACGTAGGCCACGTCCTTCCTCTCCAGCTTCTGCTCGGCCAGGAGGCCCAGGTAGGCCTCCTCGGCCAGCTGGTAGGGATCGCGCTGGCGGATGCGCTCGCAGGCGCGTGCCAGCCAGCGGGGCGCGCCCTCGCCGTGCTCGAAGAGCACGGCCTTGACGCACCCGGTCCCGACGTCGATGCCCGCGGTGATCTTCCTCATCGCGTGTCTCCTAGGCCACCGCCCGGAGGGCGAAGGCGGCGCCACCCAGCGCGCCGGTGTAGATGGAATCCGGGTTGATGTTGATGGTGACGTCGCCGTAGTTCTCCTTGATGAGCTTGCGCAGCTCCTTGACCGCGGCCTCGTTCTTGGCGACGCCGCCGGTGAAGGTGAACTGGTCGCGGATGCCGCCGGAGCGGGAGATGATCGACATGGCCCGCAGGATGATGGCCCGGTGCAGGCCGGCCAGGATGTCCTCGCGCTTGTCGCCCAGCGCCAGCCTGTCGCGCAGCTCGGCGCCGGCGAAGACGGTGCAGGTGGAGTTGATGCGCAGGGTCTTGGTGGCCTTCATGGCCATGGGGCCGAGCTCGTGGAGGCCCATCTTCATCTCGTCGGCCACGTAGCCCAGGTAGCGCCCGGTGCCGGCGGCGCAGCGGTCGTTCATCTGGAAGTTCTCGACGATGCCGTCCTTGTCCACCTGGATGGCCTTGGTGTCCTGGCCGCCGATGTCGAGCACGGTGCGGGTGTCGGCGTACATGATGTGGGCGCCGAGGCCGTGGCAGAGGATCTCGGAGCGGATGTGCTCCTTGGGGAACGGGAGCCGCACCCGGCCGTAGCCGGTGCCCACCACGTAGGTCTCCTCCAGCG
This sequence comes from Deltaproteobacteria bacterium, assembly GCA_016214955.1. Taxonomy (GTDB): domain Bacteria; phylum Myxococcota; class Myxococcia; order Myxococcales; family Anaeromyxobacteraceae; genus JACRMN01. The sequence continues at coordinate 130,668 of JACRMN010000012.1, read as the reverse complement.
GGATCTCCAGGGCGGCCTTCACCGGCCGGGCCACGTCGTCCTTGGGGAGCGACGCGCCGGCCAGGGTCCTGTCGAGGGCGCGCAGGAACTTGCCCTCCATGGCGCCCGAGGGCGGGCGGTTCTCCACCTCGATGATCGACTTGTCGTAGACGTTGAGGAGCAGCTCGAAGGAGAGCCCCTCTGCCTTGCACACCGGCTCGGCCAGGGTGACGAAGCGGGCGCCGGCGATGTCGCGGAAGAAGTCGCTCTTGCGCCGGGCGCCGGGGGCGAAGAGGGCCCCCGACTCCTCGCGGAGCTGCCGGAAGACCTCGGCCACCGTCCGGGCCAGCGCCGCCTCGCTGCCGGCGAAGCGCAGCCCCTTGGAGTTCTTGGTGCAGGTGGCCTCGAGGTCGTCCACCTGCTCCAGGAACTGCACGTGGCGGAAGCTGCGCTCCAGGTCGCCGAGGAAGCCGTCCACCTTGCCGGCCAGCGCCGGCACGCCGGAGAGGCCGCGGCGGAAGAGCGTGAAGCGCGCGTCGATGAGCGCCTCCTGCTTGGAGACCGCGGCGGCGGTGTCGTAGTTGGAGCGGGAGTTGGTGATGCCGCGCCCCAGCACCTGGGCGTTCTCGTCCATGACCACCGCCTTGGTGGTGGTCGAGCCCAGGTCGATGCCGATGAAGCACTTCATTGTCGATCCCCCTAGGCGGCCGAGGCCACGCTCTTCCGCTTCTGGTCGATCATCTGGAAGTAGCTCTCCAGGCGGTTCTTGACGTTGGCGGCGGAGAAGTAGCGGGGGTCCACCAGGTCGGTCTCGATGAAGGCCCCGGGCTTGCCGGTGCGCTTCTCGATCTCGCGCATGATCATCAGCTGGCCGGCCGAGAAGCTGTTGCAGCTCTTGATGGAGTTGATGAGCAGCCCGTCGGCGTCGTACTCCCGCATGTAGTTCTCGAGCAGGTCCACCCGCATGGGCAGCGAGCGGTTGGTGTAGACGCCCAGGCAGTAGTCGGCCAGCGTCTCCAGCGGGTGGTCGGGGTCGTGGCGGAAGCCGAAGTCGTAGGTGCCGCCCACCTTGGTGTAGGAGGAGGCCACCACCACCGCGCCCTCGTCGTAGAACATCTTCCAGAACTCGCGGAAGCTGGTCCAGTTGGGCGGGCCCTCCACCACCAGGCGGTACTTCTGGCTCTTCATGTCGCCCTCGGGCGTCACCGGCCCGAGCCCCTTGGCGATGCGCTCCTCGATCTCGCCGCGGAGCAGCCGGTAGTACTCGGTGGCGTCCCTGGTGCCGCGGAAGGCGGTGAAGATGGGGCCGATGTAGTAGACGCCCCCGAAGTAGGCGTCGATGGGCGAGGGCTTCTTCTTGGCGCTCTGCATCACCCAGACGAAGTCGTCCTCGGCCTTGGCCGACTCGCGCAGGTACTCGCGCAGCCGGTCGATGTCGAACTTCACCCCCGAGACCTTCTCCAGCGTGGGGATGACGTCGTCCTTGAGCTGCTTGACGATGTAGCTGCGCATGTTGGCCGTGATCTTGCCGTCGGCCTGGTAGGGCACCTGCAGCATGATCGTCGGGCACTTGTACTCGTCGCGCACCAGCTCGAACCACTTCATGAAGGTGAAGCAGCCGGTGTAGCTGAGCAGCAGCACGTCGGGCCGGGGCAGCGGCTTGCCGTTGGGGGCGATGTTCCCCTTGGCCATCATGCCCAGGTCGGCCTTCACGTAGGTGCAGACGTCCTCGGAGTGGCCGCGCTTCTCGGCCTCGTTGATGTAGTCGCCCGAGACCTTCTTCATCCCGTTCTGGATGGCGTTGATCTCGGGGAGGTTGTTGAGGAGGTCGAAGCACATCAGCAGCTCGTTGAGGTTGCCGGGCACGAAGGTGGAGGCCACCTTCCTGCCGGTCTCCGGCGCGCTGGTGATGGCGTCGTAGTTGGCGGCGATCATCTCCTTCTGCTTCACCATCGAGAGCTCCTTCACCACCTCGCGGGGGGAAGGGGCGGCGGCGGGGGTCTTCGGGGTCATGGCGTGCTCCAGAGCTTGATGGAGTCGGCGAAGGTGCCGGCCTGCTCGCGGACCGGCTGCATCTGGCCCGAGTTCTCCGCGTACTTGAAGCCGATGTGCGGCACGTCCACCGCGTCGAGCCGGGTCTCCAGCATGGGGCGCTCCAGCAGCGCCGGGTCGCAGAAGCTGGGGGCCGCGAAGATGACGCCCTCGGCGCCGTTCTCGCGCACCGAGTCGATGAGGTACTTGCCCTTCTGGGCCAGGTCGGGCTGGTACTTGGCCGAGGTCTCCATCGAGCGGTGCAGGAAGGCGGTGGAGAGGTTCTGCAGCGGGTCGCCGGCCACCGGCACGTCGTCGAGGAGCCAGCGGGTGACGAGCATGAAGTCGTCGTCCACCACGTAGCAGCCCGACATCTCGATGGCCTTGATGAGGTTGAGCGGCGGCTGCTCGCAGAACAGGCCGTTCATCACCACCCGGCAGTTGTCGCGCATGGGCCTCTGCTCGGCCTGGGCCGCCGCCAGGTACTCGGTGACGAGCTGGCTGTGCTCCTCGACCGGCAGCACCATCCCGGCGCGCAGCAGCAGGTAGAGCTCGCTGGTGGGCACCAGCCACGGCGCCCTGGAGCGCAGGGCGTAGAGGTCGCGGATCAGGCGGCGGTTCTGGTTGTAGACGGCGATGGAGTCGCGCAGGGCCTCGTCGGTGATCTTGCGCCCGGTGACGTGCTCCAGCCCCTCGCGCAGCTCCTGCATCTCCTGCACGTAGAAGCTGCCGCCGGTGTCGTCCACGTAGGTCTGGGGCACGTCGAAGTACCGGACGTAGACCTTGGGGAAGAGCAGCTTCCAGATGCCGGAGAGGTTGCGGATGACGTCGCAGATGGAGGGGAAGAGGAACCCGTCCACGAAGTCGAGCTTGCCGGTGATGCCCAGCTCCAGCGTGGAGCGCGGGATGCGGCAGATGTAGCTCTGGTAGTAGGCGTCGCCGTGGATGACCTCGAGGTTCTCGCCGCCGCCGAGGATGCCGAGCGGCAGCATGCCGGCGGCGTGGATGAGCTCGCGGGGCACGTAGACCGGCATGTAGGCCACCACGCCGCGCCCCGGGGCGGCCGCCTTCCACTTGCGGGCCACGGTGAAGTCGAGGTCGTCGAACAGCTCCTGGCACCAGGCGGTGATCTGCGCGGTGCCGCGGTTGGTCACGGTCATGGCTAGCGGTCCTCCCAGCGGGGCGGGCGCTTCTCGAGGAAGGCGGCGAGCCCCTCCAGGGCGTCGTGGGTCTTCATGAGCGTGCCCAGGTAGCGGCGCTCCAGCTCGCCGAGCTTGTGGCGCACGCGCTCCACCATGTCGTACCGGGCCGCGGCGGTGCCGAGCCGCAGCGAGGCGGCCGAGTGCCTGGCCAGGTGGGCGTCGAAGTAGGCCAGGGCCGCGGCCTCGGGGTCGTCGGCCACGGCGTTCACCAGGCCGAGCCGGTGGGCCTCCTTGCCGTCGATGGAGCGGCCGGAGAGGAGCAGGTCCTCGGCGGCGGCGCGGGGCAAACGCTCGGGGAGGATGCAGGAGGCGAAGGGCGGGAAGACGCCGAGCACGATCTCGGGCTGGCCCAGCTTGGCCTCGGGGGCGGCGAAGAGCAGGTGGCCGGCGGCCGCCACCTCCAGGCCCCCGCCCAGGCACTGGCCGCGGATGGCCACCAGGGTGGGCACCGGGCAGGCCAGCATCCGCAGCACCAGGGCGTGGAGGCCGCGGAGCATGGCCTCCACCGTGGCCGGCAGGTGCTCCTCGACGCTGGCGCCGAAGGAGAAGTGGCTCCCCTCGGCGTCGAGCAGCACGGCGCGCAGCTTGGCGTCGCCCTCGGCCGCGGCGTAGGCGGCGTCGAGGGCGGCGATCATCTGGGCGTCGACGATGTTGGCCTTGGGGCGGGCGAGCCGCAGCCGCAGGAGCTTGTCGTCGCGCTCCTTCCAGACCCGGAGGGGAGAGTCGGCCATCTCACTTCCCCTTGCCCGGCAGCAGGCTCTCGGTGAGCTCGACGCTCCAGGGCGTGCCCCGGGCCAGGGCCTGGCGCAGGCCGATGAAGTCGGCCTCGCGATCCTCCCGGGTGCCCTCGTTGAAGGCGCGGAAGCCGGTGCGGGCCTCGGTCATCATGTTGAGGCCCAGCCAGTCGCGGCTGTTCTCCTTGTTGAGGTTCCAGGCGGCCAGCTTGGGCTTGCGCAGCTCCTGGATCGACTTGGTGGTGCAGTCGGGGAAGGTGAGCAGGAGCTTCCCGCAGAGCTGCTCCACCTTCTCGTCGAGGAGCGAGAGGTCCACCGTGCCCTTCTTGAGGAGCGCCTTGCCCTCCTCCAGCGCCGCCCCGGTCTTCTGCTCGCCGTGGACGATGCGGCCCCACTCGTCGAACATCCGGTCGGTGACGACGGTGGGGTTGGCCACCCACTTGCCGTCCACCTTCAGCGCCGGGACCACGTCGGTGATCATCCCCTCGCGGTAGGCGCGGTGCGCGCTCCAGGGCTCGCAGAGCACGCCCGACTCCATGGCCCGCTCCGAGGCCACCAGCAGCGGCAGGAAGTCGGTGGCGCCGCCGATGGGCGCCGAGCCGTGCTTGGGGCCGGCCTGGCCGAACCGGGCCAGGTCCTGGGCCACCGAGAAGTCGCAGGCCATGCCGATCTCCTGGCCGCCGCCGATGCGCATGCCGTTGACCCGGCACACCACCGGCCTGTCGCAGCCGAGGATGGCGCTGACCATGTCGTTGAAGAGCCGCATGTACTGCCGGTACTCCTGCGGGTTGCCGGCGTAGTACTCGGCGTACTCCTTGGTGTTGCCGCCGGTGCAGAAGGCCTTGTCGCCGGAGCCCGTGAAGACCACCGCCACCACGTCGCGCTCGTTCCCGGCGGCGCGGAAGCCGAGGATCACCTGCTTCACCATCGCCGTGGTGTAGGAGTTGTACTGGGACGGGTTGTCGAGGGTGATCCAGACGTTGTAGAGGCCGGGCACCACGTTGCCCTTGGGGTCCCGGGCCGGCTTCTTCTCGTAGCGGACGCCCTGCCCCTCGATCCGCGGCGCCAGGTCGTGGTCCTTGAGCGACTTGGGGGCGGTGGCGGCGACGACGGCTTCGGTCTTGGGCTTCACGGTCGGTCTCCTCCCGGCCTAGGCCGGAACCAGGATGGCGCGGCGGGTGATCTTCCGGTCGTGCACGTCGTGCAGGACCTGGTTGATTTCGGCCAGCGGGAAGCGCTGGATGAACGGGGCCACCTTCACCTTGCCGTCGAGGACCAGGTCGAGGGCGGCGGGGTAGAGCTCCGGCGGGCAGCCCCAGTTGCCGAGCGCCCGGGCGTGGAAGGCCATGAGGTTGGAGAGGCGGACCTCCACCTTGTCCATGGTGAAGCCCACCACCGCCAGCGTGGCGCCGTGGACCAGGAGGCCCCAGGCGGTGGCCTGGCCGGCGCCGCTGCCGGAGCACTCGAAGATCTTCCACTCGCGGGAGCGCAGGCCGTTCTGCCTGGCGAACTCGCCGATCTCCTTCTTGAGGGCCTTCTGGTCGTGCTCGCGGGCGTTGAGGGTCTTGCCGGCGCCGTTCTGGGCCACCGCGGCCAGCTTGGCGGCGTCGACGTCGATGGCCACCACCCTGGCGCCCATGGCCGCCGCCACCTGCACGCAGTAGGAGCCCACGCCGCCCACGCCGATGACGATGGCGAGGTCGCCGGGGCAGACGCCCGCCTGGACCGCGGCCTGGTAGGGGGTGGTGACGGCGTCGGCCACCACCGAGACGTCGGCCAGCGCCAGGCCGGCCTTCTGGAGCCGGGCCTCGTCCACCGCGCAGAGCCCGCGGGCCGGCACGGTGACGTGGCTGGCGAAGCCGCCGTGGATGTCGTTGCCGGGCATCTTCTGGCCGGGGCAGATGGTGCCCTTGCCGCGGCGGCAGGCGTCGCAGGAGCCGCAGGGGATCACCGCCGGGACCAGCACCGCCTTGCCCAGCCAGCCCTCGGCCCCGGCGCCGGCCTGCACCACCCGGCCGCTGATCTCGTGGCCCAGGGCCAGCGGCAGCGCCATGTTGGTGCGGACGCCGTCGTAGTAGTAGCCGAGGTCGGTGTGGCAGACGCCGCAGCCCGCCACCTCGACGATCACCTCGCCGGCGGGGGGCGCCGCGAGGGTGAGGGTCTCCTGCACCATCGGCTCGCCCACTGCCTTCATCACCCAGCGATGCGGCGTCACGTCCACCTCCTCTGCCCGCTCCGCGCGGCGTCGCGCGCGCCGTCGCCTGCGGGCCATGGGTTGGTGTCTCGGCGGAAACTGGTAAAGCAGTACCAGAATTCTTCGAAGGGCGTCAACTCCTCGATCGGGAGGGCGCGGGCGGAGGCGAGGAGCGCGGGTTTCCGGCGCCGGGACGGGCGGTTGGCTCGTGACCGGCCCCGCCCGGAGCGGTAGGCCGCGCAGCGGGCGCGCCGGCCGGAGCCGCCTTCCGGATCGAGCCATGCGCACAAGGTGACGAGGAGCGCCGGGCGCCTTGACCGCAGGCGCTCCCGGGGGTCCGGCGCTACACTTCCCCCATGACCCGCCGCGAGGGATCCCGCGTCCTGGTTCTGGGCGCCGGCGTGGCGGGGCTCTCCTGTGCCCGCGCCCTGGCCGATGCCGGGCGGCCGGTGGAGGTGCTGGAGCGGGCCCGCGGGGTGGGCGGCCGCTGCGCCACCCGGCGCGTGGAGGGGCAGCCGGTGGACTTCGGCGTCGCCTTCCTCCACGGCCGCGATCCGGGCTTCCTGGCGGCCCTGGCGGAGGTGCCGGCCCGGCGGCTCGACGGCTGGCCTGTGGCCATGCTGGGCGCCGGCCGCCCGTGCCAGCCCGAGGCCTTCACGCCGGGCGAGTCGCGCCTGGCCTTCGCCGAGGGGATTTCCGCCTTTCCCCGGCACCTGGCCGCCGGCCTGCCGGTGACGCTGCGCGCGAACGCCGTGGCGGTCGAGCCGGAGGGCGCGGCGCTCCGCGTCCGGCTGGAGGGCGGCGGGGCGGCCGAGGCACCGGTGGTGGTCCTGGCGCTGGCCGCCGAGCAGGCCCATGAGCTCCTCGGCACCGTCCCCGGGCCTCCGCCTGCGGTCGCCAGCGCCCGGGCCCTGCTCGACCAGGCGCGGAGCCAGGCCTGCCTGGCCCTCATCGCCGTCTACCCGCCCGAGGCGCAGCCGCCGGCATGGCACTGCTGCTACCCCGACGGCTCGCGCGTGCTCCAGCTCGCGGTGCACGACTCCTCCAAGCGGGCCGCCCCCGACGCGACCGTCCTCGTCCTGCAGGCCCACCCGCGCTGGTCGCGCGAGCACCTCGACGACCCGGCCTGGCCCGAGCGGCTCCTGGAAGAGGGCGGGCGCGTCGTCGGGCCGTGGGCGGCCCGGCCCCGCCACCAGGAGCCCCACAGCTGGCGCCACGCCCGCCACGACCGCTCGGCGGAGCTCGCCGCGCCGCTGCTGCTGGGCCTCCCCGGCGGCGCCCGCCTGGGCCTGTGCGGCGATCGCTTCGCGCCGGGCGGCGGCGTCGAGGCGGCCTGGCGCTCGGGCCGGGCGCTGGCCCACCGCATCCTCCAGGAGGTCCCGTGAGACAGCCCGAGCTGGACCCGCTGCGCGCCCTGGTGCAGCGCGACCAGGACCACGAGTGCGAGGGCTTCGGCGCCGCCCGGACCTGCGTGCGGGTGGTGGCCGTGGCCGATCTGCCCACCCGGTTCGGCCACTTCCGGCTGGTGGGCTTCTGGAACAACCGCGACGCCAAGGAGCACGTGGCCATGGTCCACGGCGAGGTGGTGGGGGGCGAGGAGGTCCCGGTCCGGCTTCACTCCGAGTGCCTGACCGGCGACGTCATGGGCTCCCTGCGCTGCGACTGCCGCGACCAGCTCACCGAGGGGCTGGCCGCCATCCGGCGCCACGAGCGCGGCGTCCTCCTGTACCTGCGCCAGGAGGGGCGCGGCATCGGGCTCATCAACAAGATCCGCGCCTACGCGCTCCAGGAGGCGGGCCTCGACACCGTGGAGGCCAACCTGGCGCTCGGCTTCCGCGACGACGAGCGCGACTACGCCGTCGGGGCGCACATGATCCACAGCCTGGGGATCCGCTCCATCCGGCTCATCACCAACAACCCCAACAAGGTGGCCCAGCTCACCCAGCACCGGGTGGTGGTGTCGGATCGCATCCCGCACGTCATCCAGCCCAACGAGTTCAACCGCTTCTACCTGGAGACCAAGGCCCGCAAGAGCGGCCACTACCTGGAGGCGGGCGGCGCCGGGCGCCTGCAGGAGCAGGCCGACCCGGCGGTGGTCGCGCGGGAGGCCGGGCAGGAGCCGAAGGCGTAGGCGGGCGCCAGCCATGCCCGGGCCGATCCTCCTCACCGGCGCGACGGGCTTCATCGGCCGGCGGCTCCACGCGCCGCTGGCGAGCGCGGGCCTGGGCGTGCGCTGCCTCACCCGCCGGCCCGAGGAGGCGCGCCGCGCCTGGCCCGATCGCGAGTGGGTGGGCGGCGACGTCGGCGAGCCCGCGGGCCTGCCCCGCGCCCTGGAGGGCTGCAGCGCCGCCTTCTACCTGGTCCACGGCATGGCCGGCGCCAGACCGGGCTGGGCCGACGAGGAGCTGCGCTGGGCCGAGGACTTCGCGGAGGCAGCCGGTGCCGCGGGCGTCCGCCGGGTGGTCTACCTGGGCGGCGTGGCGCCCGCCGGGCCGCCTTCCGAGCACCTGCGCTCGCGGCTCGAGACCGGGGAGGCGCTGCGCGCCGGGCCGGTGCCGTGCCTGGAGCTGCGGGCCGGGATGATCGTCGGCGCCGGCAGCGCGTCCTGGACCATCGTCCGCGACCTGGCGGCCCGGCTCCCCGCTATGGTCCTGCCGTCGTGGCTGGCGCACCGCAGCGAGCCGGTGGCGGTGGACGACGTGGTGGCGGCGCTGGTCGCCGGGCTGCGCCTCGAGCTCCCCGGCAGCACCTGGTGGGATCTCCCTGGGCCCGAGCCGCTCTCCGGCAAGGAGATCCTCCTGCGGGCCGCGGCGGTGATGGGGCGCAGGCCGCTGCTGCTCGACATCCCGCTCGTGACCCCGCGCCTCTCGTCCCACTGGATCCGGCTCGTGACCCGGGCCGACTTCGGGCTCGCCCGCGAGCTCGTCGAGGGGCTGAAGAGCGACCTCGTCGCCAGCCGGCCGGGGTACTGGGCCGCAGCCGGGCTGCCCCCGCCCATGGCGCTCGAGGAGGCCGCTCGCCGGGCCCTCGCCGACGAGGCCGGAGCCCTGACGCCCGGCGGCCGGCTCGCCGAGTCGCTGGCGCGCCTGCTCACGCCCCGCGCCTAGAAGCGGACGGTGAGCCCGCCGCCCAGGTACGACACCATGGCGAAGGTGTAGACCGACGCGGTGTCGGCGCCGCCCTCCACGAAGCGCCAGCCGGCGCGGGCGGTCACCTGGGGAGCCGCCTCCCAGGTGAGCGCCAGGGTGACGTCCTCCGCCCGGCCCGGCCCGCCGGCCAGCGCGTCGCCGTCGAGGAGCAGGCCGAAGCGCTCGGCGAAGCGCCAGTGCACCAGGAACGAGGCCAGCGGCACGAACCCGGTGTCGGAGCGGACCGAGCAGGTGGCGTCGCAGATGGCAATGGCGGCGTCGCGGATCTTGGCGGTCACGCCCAGCGCCACGTCCACCGGCCCGCCCTGCACGAGGAAGTAGCGCCAGCCGACGCGGTAGGAGTCGAACCGGTAGGTCCCGCGCAGCGGCGTGGCGGCGGCGAAGGTCCGGCCGTTGAAGGTGATGTCGGCCGGGGCCACCCCCTGGGCCGTGAGCCGGAGCGGCGCGTAGAGCGCCGAGACCTCGTGGCGCCCCAGGGTGACGCCCAGCCGCACCCGGGTGTAGGGCGCCGGGCTGGTGGCTAGGTCGTCGGTGAGCGAGAAGGCCTTGCCCGAGTTCCCGGGGATGCGCACGTCGTTGTAGATGCTCCAGGCGCCGCCGGTCTCGAGATCCACCCAGGGGGTGGCGGCGCCGGCGGCGGCGGGCAGGGACAGGAGGGCGGCGGCGAGCGGGGCGAGGAGGCGGTTGCGATCCATCCCCCTTCTGTGCCGCCCGGACCGGGCCGGCGCAAGGGGAGTCTGGCTGGCCGCTCAGCGCCTTGAGCCGATGGTCCGCTCCAGCAGCTTCTCGGTGCGCCGCATGAAGTCGAGCCAGGTCTCGGTGCGCAGCCAGCTGTGCCCCTCGTCGGCGTACTCCACGTACTCCAGCTCCACACCCGCTTCCCGGGCGGCGTCGCGGAAGAGCCGCCCCTGCTCCAGGGGCACGCGCCGGTCCTCCTTGCCCCAGGCGGCCAGCACCGGGACCCTGATCTCGGCGGCGCGGTGCACCGGAGAGGTGCGCTTCAGCCGCTCGGCGTCCTTCACCGGATCGCCCACGCGCCCCACCAGGAGGCGGCCGAGGAATCCCGCGCCGGCCTCCTCCTCGAGCCCATCCCGGATCAGCCTCGGCAGCTCGGTGACACCCACCCAGCTCACGGCGCAGCGGTAGGCCGCCGGGTCGCGGACCGGGCCCAGGAGTGCCGCGTAGCCGCCGTAGCTCGCCCCCATGATGCAGACCCGCCCCCTGTCCACGAGCCCCTTCTCCGCGGCCCAGCGGACGGCGTCCACGAGGTCGTCCTGCATCGCCAGGCCCCACTGCTGGCGGCCGGCGCGCTCGTGCGCGAGCCCGTAGCCGCTGCTCCCGCGGAACTCGGGCTCGAGCACCACGTAGCCGCGCGAGGCCAGGAACTGGGGGACCGGGTCCCCGGACCACTCCAGCCCCACGCGCGTCCAGGGCCCTCCGTGCACGTAGACCACGGCCGGCAGCGGCTTCTCCGGCGCTGCCGGCACGCCGGCGGGGCGGGTCACGTACAGGGGAAGCTCCAGCCCGTCGCGGGCCTTGATGCGCTCCAGCGTGCGCCGGCCCGTGCGCTCGGCGGGGATGTCGGGGTGGGCGCTGCCCACCGGCGTGAAGCGGCCGGTGCCGGGCTCGAAGATGCCGTGGCTCGGCGGCTCGCGGTCGGAGAGGCTGGTGACGAGCCAGCGCTTCGCGCTCTGGCACCGGCTGCAGGAGATGAGGTTGGCCCGGCCCGGCAGCGCCCGGTCGAGCCCGGCCTGGAAGCGCTGCATGCGCTCGTCGAACCACCGTGTGTAGAGGGTGTCGAGCCGGTAGCGCCAGCCGAGCAGGCGGTCGCCGTCCTGGTCGACGAGCGGGTAGGCGCTCTCGCCCACGTCGAACCCCTTGGCCGCCAGCACCGGCCTCTCCGCCAGGGTCCGCGTCTCGGGATCGAAGGTGGTGAGCAGCACCGCCGTGGCCCCCTCGGGCTGCACCGCGACGAAGAGCTTGCCGTCGTGCAGGAACCGGGGCGACCAGCCCTTTCCCGAGAGGTCCGGCACGTCGAGGAGAGACTCCCACTCTCCCTCGGCGGTCTTTCGGTACACCCTCGCTCGGCCGTCGAGGTGTGCCTCCATGTAGCGAGGCTGGCCCCACTCGTCGGTGATCCAGCGCTGGGCGCCGTCGGGCGCACCGGTGGTGAGGCGAATGGGCGCCGGGGCTCGGGTGTCGAGGCGGGCCAGGCTCCACCAGAAGGCCTTGCGCACCGCCGACCAGCGCGGCTCGGCCACCAAGACCTCGTTGCCGTCGCCCGGCAGCGTCCCCGCCAGCGTCCACTCCCCTCCCAGCACGTTCTTGTCCCGGGTGGTCCGGAGGCGGAAGCCGTAGTACTCGGCGTCCACGAGGAGCTTCCCGTTCTCGCCGTCGGCGTCCACCGCCCAGAGGCCGCGCGTCCCCGACCAGACGTCGGCCGCCTGGGAGTCCCTGGCCTGGAACACCAGCCGCCGGTCGTTGACCCAGTCCACGCCGGCGACGTCGTAGTCCTTGAGCCAGGCGACCGTCCGCCACTTCCACGGCTGCTGGTCCAGGTCGGCGACCCGAAGCTCCATGCGGTCGTTCTTGCCGGGCACGGTGACGGCCAGCCAGCGGCCGGAGGGGGAGAGCGAGACCTCGCCGATCTCGGGCTTGCCGAAGAAGGCCTGCAGCGGGACGGACTCGTCTGCGGCGGCGGCCGGCCGGGCGAGCAGCGCGCCGGCGAGCGCGAGGAGCGCGAGGGCGCGCCGTGAGTTCACCATGGGGGCGGGCATGGGGCGAGGCTCGCACGCAGGGTGGAAGGGCGACAAGGTTCCGGGGGAGGGGGAACCCATTCGCGGCGGGAGGCGACCTCGACCCCGACCGCGACCTCGACCCCAGCCTCACCCTCGGCCCCGACCCATGCGCGGCAGGGCGCACCGGAACTATTCCGGCGATGGCCGCCGGGATGTCTTATCACCGGGGTGCCGGGTGCGAAGCGGCCCTTTGCCGGAGAGGCGAACAGAGCCCCGATGAGCCCCACGCTGCTGGACCGCATCGCCTTCCTGGGTGGCTACCCGCCCCGGCTCTGCGGCATCGCCACCTTCACGAGCGACCTCTGCGAGGCGGTTGCCGCGGCCGCGCCCGGGGCCCATTGCTTCGCGGGCGCGGTGAACGACCGCCTCGACCGGTACGCCTACCCGTCGCGGGTGCGCTTCGAGCTGGACGAGAAGGACCTCGACTCCTACCGGCGCGCGGCCGACCTCCTCAACTTCGACAACGCCGACGTGCTCTGCGTCCAGCACGAGTTCGGGATCTTCGGCGGCCCCGCCGGCAGCCACCTGCTGGCCCTCCTGCGGGAGGTCCGGATGCCGGTGGTGACCACGCTGCACACGGTGCTGCAGGGTCCGGGCCCGGTCCAGCGGAGGGTGATGGAGGAGCTCATCCAGCGGAGCGACCGGCTGGTGGTGATGGCCCGCAAGGGCGCCGAGATCCTGCGCGAGACCTACGGCGTCCCCGACGCCAAGCTGGATCTCATCCCCCACGGCATCCCGGACCTCCCCTACGCCGACTCCAGCGTCTTCAAGGCCAAGCTGGGCGTGGAGGGGCGGCCGGTGCTGCTGACCTTCGGCCTGCTCGGCCCGGGCAAGGGCATCGAGAACGTCATCGAGGCCCTGCCCGAGATCGTGCGCCGCCACCCGGAGGCCGTCTACCTGGTGCTCGGGGCCACCCATCCCCACCTCGTGGCCCGCGACGGCGAGAGCTACCGGCTCGGGCTGGAGCGCCTGGCCGAGGCCTGCGGGGTCAAGGAGCACGTCATCTTCTACAACCGCTTCGTCTCGATCGACGACCTCAAGGAGTTCATCGGCGCCACCGACATCTACCTCACCCCCTACCTCAACGAGGCCCAGATCACCTCGGGCACCCTGGCCTACGTGTTCGGCGCCGGGAAGGCGGTGGTCTCCACGCCCTACTGGCACGCCCGGGAGCTCCTGGCGGACGGGCGCGGCATCCTGGTGCCCTTCCGGAACCCCGCGGCCATCGCCGAGGGGGTCTGCGCCTTCCTGGACGATCCGGTCCGGCTGGAGCGCACCCGCGAGACGGCCTACCGGCTCGGGCGCGAGATGATCTGGCCGGCGGTGGCCGAGCGCTACCTCTCCTCCTTCCGCCGCGCCGGCGCCGACAGGAAGGCCGTGCCGCGCAAGGCCTTCGCCGGGTGGACCCTGGCGAGCCGGCCCTACGAGCTGCCTCCCCTGCGGCTGCAGCACGTGGTGCGCATGAGCGACGGCACCGGCATCTTCCAGCACGCGCACTTCAACGTCCCTAACTTCGCCGAGGGCTACTGCACCGACGACAACGCCCGCGCCCTGATCCTCTGCACGCTGCTGGAGGAGCTGGGGAGCAGGCCGCCGGAGGAGCTGCTCGACAGGCAGGCCACCACCTACCTGGCCTTCCTCTCCGCGGCGCTGGTGCCCGAGACCCACCGCTTCCGCAACTTCATGAGCCACGGCCGCAGCTGGCTGGAGGACGCCGGCAGCGAGGACAGCCACGCGCGGGCGCTCTGGGCGCTGGGCACCTGCGCCGGGCGATCCCGCAACGAGGGGCACCGCCGCCTCTCGGCCCAGCTCTTCGAGCAGGGGTTCGCGCTGGTGGAGTCCTTCTCCTCGCCGCGCGCCTGGGCCTTCACGCTGCTCGGCCTCCACGAGCTGCTGGTCCGCTTCCCCGGCCACCGCCGGGCCGCCGAGGTCTGCGCGGCGCTGACCGCGAAGCTGGTGGCGCTCTGGCAGGCCTGCGCCACCAAGGACTGGCCCTGGTTCGAGCCCATCGCCTCCTACGACAACGCCCGGCTCTGCCAGGCACTGCTCCTCGGCGGCCAGCGCCTGCCCCACCCCGCGGCGCTGGAGATCGGCCTGCAGTCCCTCCGCTGGCTGGTCTCCCTGCAGACCACGCAGGCCGGCCACTTCCGCCCCATCGGCAGCAACGGCTTCTGCGAGCGGGGCGGCGCCCGCGCCGACTTCGACCAGCAGCCGGTGGAGGCACAGGCCATGGTGGCCGCCTGCCTGGAGGCCTACCGGGCCACCCGGGACGCCTCCTGGTCCAAGGAGGCGAGGCGGGCCTTCGAGTGGTTCCTGGGCCGCAACGACCTGGGGCAGCCGCTCTACGACTTCGGCGGCGGCGGCTGCAGCGACGGGCTGCACCAGGACCGGGTCAGCGAGAACCAGGGCGCCGAGTCCACCCTCGCCTTCCACCTCTCCCTCGCCGAGATGAGCGGCTCGGAGCACCTCGTCGCGCCGCCCCTGGGCCTGGGCCGATGAGCCCCATCCGCATCCGCCACCACGACCTGACCCTGGCCCCGGAGAGCGCCAGGGTCATCGTCCGCCCCTTCATCCCCTCGGTCGTCCAGCGGGTCACCTCCATCCTCGAGCGCGCCCTGGCCCTGACCGAGGCGGAGACCGACAGGGATCTGGCCGGGGTGCTCCAGGACTTCGCCGCGCGCCACCTCGACACGGAGTCGGCCCTGCTGGCCAACTTCGAGAAGGTGGCCCATCACCTCGCGGGGCGACCTCCCCTCTCCAAGGCCAGGAAGCTCCTCATCGGCGCCCTGTTCTCGGGTGAGTACGCGCTGGAATCGGCCGCGCTCTTCAACCCCTCCATCGTCGCGCACCCGGACCAGGGCGGGGTGGCCCCGGGCGCGCTGCGGTTCATCATGAGCCTGCGGGCCACCGGCGAGGGGCACATCTCCTCCATCGAGTTCCGGACCGGCCTCGTCGATCCCGCCGGCGCCATCCACCTGGACGGCGTCTCCCGCTACGTCAGCGTGCCGGAGCTCGACCCCAATCCCCGGTACCGGAAGTCGATGTTCGCCGTGAAGCTGCGCGAGATGGGGTTCGAGAACGGCGCGTCCCAGGCGGTGCTGGCGGCGCTCGGAGAGGACTTCACCCGAAGCGAGCTGCGCCAGAGCGTGCTCCGCGTCCGGGAGGAAACGCAGCCCGTCACCCAGGGGCTCATCAACACGCTCACCGGCATCCAGTGGCTGGCGGACTCCAACTACGAGATGCACTTCTCGCCCGGGCTGGCCACCAGCGAGCGCATCATCTTCCCGGTCTCGGCCAACGAGAGCAACGGCATCGAGGACGCGCGCTTCGTCCGCCTCGTCGACGACGACGGCAGCGTGACCTACTACGCCACCTACACGGCCTACAACGGGCACGCCATCCTCCCGCAGCTCATCGAGACCCGGGACTTCCTCCACTTCCGCGTGCTCACCCTCAACGGCTCGGCGGTGCAGAACAAGGGCATGGCCCTCTTCCCCCGCCGGATCGCGGGCAGGTACGCGATGCTCTCGCGCCAGGACGACGAGAACCTCTTCCTCATGTTCTCGGCCAATCCCCACGACTGGAGCGATCCCCGGCTCCTGCTCCAGCCCAGGGAGACCTGGGAGGCGGTCAAGATCGGCAACTGCGGCTCGCCCGTCGAGACCGAGGCCGGCTGGCTGGTGATCACCCACGGCGTCGGCCCCATGCGGAAGTACTGCATCGGGGCGGCGCTCCTCGATCGGGACGATCCGTCCCGGGTGCTGGGCCGCCTCCGAGAGCCGCTGCTGGCGCCGCACGGCTCGTCCCGGGAAGGCTACGTGCCCAACGTGGTCTACAGCTGCGGCGCCCTGCTCCACGGCCGGGAGCTGGTGCTGCCCTACGCCATGAGCGACCGGGCCAGCGCCGTCGCCAGCGTGTCGCTGGACGACCTGCTGGCGGCGCTGACCGGCTGAAGCCCGGGGCGGGAGCGGCGCTCCGCTACCCCACCACGTCGACGGCGGCGCGCCGGGCGGCGCGGCGCAGCGGCTCCTGGCTCTTCTCCTGCCCCACCAGCTTCAGCATGGTGGCGAGGGAGATGGAGGAGAGCGTGGCCCGGGCGATGTCGTCGATCTCGTTCAGCACCCGGCGCAGCGCGCGCCCGTCGGGCGTGTCCTGGCCCGGCTCGCGGCTGCCGTCGGCGGCGGGACCCACCGGCTCGAAGAGGAGGATGACGTCGAGGAGCGTGACCCGCTTGGCGTTGCCGCGGAAGCGGTAGCCGCCCCCCACCCCGCGCAGGGCCTCCACCAGCCCGGCGCGGCCCAGGGTGCGCAGCACCTTGGCGAGGTGGTTCACCGAGATGCCGAAGCGGGAGGCGATCTCGGCGGCGGAGAGCTGGCGCTCGGGCTCGGCGGCCAGCTCCAGCACCGCGAAGATGGCGATGCGCGTGGCGGTCTGCAGCCTCATGCGAGCCGCTTCTCCAGCTCGATGAACGGGCCGGCCATCATCCCCTGGCTGCGGAAGAAGGACATGATCACCTGGGCATCCTTGGCCAGCATGGTGCGGACCGTCTTGGCGCCCGCCTTGCGGAAGCGGGCGCAGAGGGCGTCGAAGAGCACCGTGCCCAGGCCGTGGAGCCGGGCGTCGTCCTTGACGTTGATGGCGAAGACCCAGCCGGCCGGCGGCGAGCCGAACTCCCAGGCCCGCACCTCGCCGACGATGAAGCCCACCGGCTCCTTGCCGTGCTCGGCGATGAGGAAGAAGCGCTCCTTGTGGCCGCTGGCGTACCAGGCGAACCGGTCCTTCCAGTAGCTGGCCTTGGAGAGCCCGGTGGCCTCGGTGTCCAGCGCCACGATGGTGGCGAGGTCGCTTGCCTCGGCCGGCCGGACCGCGACCTCGGCCGCCGGGACAGTTTCGGCCTTCCGGTGCACGATTGCCATTATGCACCTCGGAAGCGGGACGCGCACCTCCTTTTTGCCTAGAATCAAGGCCGGGCCGAGTCGGCGAGGCGCGCGCGCCGGGAGAGGAAGGGTGGGGAGCCGATGAGCAGCGCGTACTTGCAGCGCCTCTTCCGGCCCCGCTCGGTGGCGGTGGTGGGCGCCAACAACCGCCCCCAGAGGGTGGGCAACGTCATCCTCCGCAACCTGCTCTCGGGCGGCTTCGACGGCCCCATCATGCCCGTCAACCCGCGCCACGAGGCGGTGGCCGGGGTGCTCACCTACCCCGACGTGGGGAGCCTGCCGCGGACGCCCGACCTGGCCATCCTCTGCACCCCGCCCCACACCATCCCCGACCTGGTCGACGAGCTGGGGAGCCGCGGCACCCAGGCGGCGCTGGTGGTGGCGCGCGGCCTCTCCGCGGTGCGCGACGAGGGCGGCCACACCCTGGAGGAGAAGGCGCTGCTGGCGGCGCGCCGCCACCGCATGCGGCTCCTGGGCGGCGGGACGCTGGGCATCCTGGTGCCGGGCATCGGGCTCAACGCCAGCTTCTCGCGGGCCAAGGCGCTGCCCGGGAGCATCGGCTTCGTCTCCCAGTCCGACGCGGTGGGCGCGCTGGTGCTCGACTGGGCGCTGCCGCGCCGCATCGGCTTCTCCCACTTCATCTCGCTGGGCGACGCCGCCGACGTCGGCTTCGGCGAGGCGCTCGACTACCTGGGCAGCGACCCCGACACCAAGGCCATCCTGCTGTACGTCGAGTCCCTGCGGGAGCGGCGCCACTTCCTGGCCGCGGCCCGCGGCGCCGCCCGCAACAAGCCGGTGCTGGCCATCAAGGCCGGCCGCGTCCCGCCCCGCGACCGCCTGGGGCCGGCCGCCGACACCCTCTCGCTCGTCTCCCCCGACGAGATCTTCGAGGCCGCCATGCGACGCGCCGGCATCGTGCGGGTCGAGGAGGTGGGGGCCCTCTTCGACGCGGTGGAGACCCTGGCCCGCGCCCGGCCGCTCCAGGGCGAGCGGCTGGCGGTGGTCTCCAACGGCGGCGGCGCCGGCGTGATGGTGGAGGACGAGCTCTACCTGGGCGGCATCCGACTCCCGGCGCTCTCCAGCCGCACCGCCAACCGGCTGCGCGAGGTGCTCCGGCCCGGCTGGGACGGGCGCAACCCGGTGGACATCCAGGTGGACGCCAACGGAGCGCGCTACGCCGCGGCGCTGGAGCTGCTGCTGCGCAGCAGGGAGTTCGACGCGGTGCTGGCCATCCACACGCCCAGCACCCTGGCCTCCAGCACCGAGGCGGCCGGCGCCATCATCCGCACCGCCCAGGAGTGCGGCGGCAACCTGCTCGCCTGCTTCGTGGGCGGCGAGACGGTGCCGGCGGCGCGGCGGCTCCTGCTCGACGCCGGCGTGCCCAGCTTCGACTCGCCCGACGACGCCGCCCGCGCCTTCCGGCTGATGGCGGCGCGGCGCAGGAGCCACGCCTCGCTCCTGCAGGTGCCGGCCTCCGACCCGGCGGAGTTCACGCCCGACCGCGAGGCGGTGCGGGCCACCATCGCCGGGGCGCTGGCCGAGGGGCGCGACCACCTGCGGGTCAGCGAGACCATGGCGGCGCTCGGCGCCTACGGCGTGCCGGTGGCCGAGCTGCACCTGGCCGAGACGCCGGAGGAGGCCGGGCGGGTGGCCGAGGGGCTGGGCTTCCCGGTGGAGCTGACCCTGCGCTCCCCCGACGTCCGCCGCAAGGCCGAGGTGGGCGGCCTGGCGCTGGCGCTGGAGTCGGCGCCGGCGGTGGTGGCCTCGGCGCGGCGCATGGTGGAGCGGCTGGCGGCCTGGCGGCCCGAGGCCCGGATCACCGGCTTCAGCGTGCAGCGCATGCGCCAGCGGCCCGACGCCCGGCCGCTCTTCGTGGGCGCCGCCGTCGATCCGCTCTTCGGCCCGGTGATCCTCTTCGGCGAGGGGCGCGACACCGAGAGCCTCCTCGACCTGGCGGTGGCGCTGCCGCCGCTCAACCTGCCCCTGGCCCGGAAGCTGGTGGGCCGCACCCGCGTCTCGGCGCTGCTCGACGCCAGTCCGCGCCGGCCCGCCGCCGACAGGGAGGCCCTGGCGCTGGCCCTGGTGAAGATCTCCCAGCTCGTCGCCGACCACCCCGAGATCGTGGAGCTGGACGTGAACCCGCTGCTGGCCGACGCCGACGGCGTGGTGGCGGTGGTGGGCTTCGTGAAGCTGGCCCCGGCGGCCGGCGCCGGCGCCGAGCGGCTCGCCATCCAGCCCTACCCCCGGGGGCTGGAGGAGACGGTGGTGCTGCGCGACGGCGGGAGCGTGCTGCTCCGGCCCATCCGGCCCGACGACGAGGCGGCCCACGCCGACCTGCTCTCCCGCCTCTCGCCCGAGGACAGCCGCTTCCGGTTCTTCCACTACGTGCGGGCCATGCCCCCGTCCGAGCTGGCGCGGCTCACCCAGGTGGACTACGACCGCGAGATGGCCTTCGTGGCCGTCCGCAAGGGGGAGGGGGGCGCCGACGAGACCGTGGGGGTGGTGCGCACCGTGGCCGACCCCGACAACGACTCCGCCGAGTTCTCCATCGTGGTGCGGAGCGACCTGAAGCGCCGCGGCCTGGGCACCCTGCTCCTCGGCAAGGCCATCGCCTACTGCCGCAGGAAGGGCACCCGCGAGCTCTGCGGCGACGTCATCGCCAACAACGAGTCGATGCTGGAGCTGGCGCGCCGCTTCGCCGGCTTCACCGTCGACAGTCCGGACGAGGACGGCATCGTCCGCATCCGCCTCCCGCTCCAGCCGGACGCCGCCCGGTGAGCGCCCTCGAGCCGCAGGGCCACCTCGCCGTCGACGGCGCGCGCCTCGAGTACCGCTGGCTGGCCCCTTCCCGCCCCGGCCTGCCGGCGCTGGTGCTGCTCCACGAGGGGCTGGGCTGCGTGGCGCTGTGGAAGGACTTCCCCGACCGGCTGGCGGCGGCCACCGGCGCCGGCGTCCTGGTCTACAGCCGGGCCGGCTACGGCCGCTCCTCGCCGGTGGAGGTCCCGCGGCCGCTCACCTACATGCACGACGAGGGGCGGCGGGTGCTGCCGCGCCTCCTCGACGCCGCCGGGCTCCGCGAGGTGGTGCTGCTGGGCCACAGCGACGGCGGCTCCATCGCCCTGGTCCACGCCGGCGGGGCCGACCCGGCCGGGCGCGTGAAGGGCGCCGTCACCTTCGCCGCCCACGTGCTCTGCGAGGATCTCTCGGTGAAGAGCATCGCCGAGGCCCGCCTTGCCTACCTCGACGGCGACCTGCGGCAGAGGCTGATGCGCCTCCACGGCGACAACGTGGACTGCGCCTTCTGGGGCTGGAACCGGGCCTGGCTCGACCCCGGCTTCCGGGAGTGGAACCTGGAGGAGTTCCTGCCCGGCATCCGCGTGCCCTTGCTGGTGGTGCAGGGGAAGGACGACCAGTACGGCACCGAGGAGCAGGTGCACCGCATCGTCCGCGGCGCCGGCGGGCCCACCGAGGCGCTGCTGCTCGACGCCTGCGGCCACTCCCCGCACCGCGACCAGCCCGAGAAGGCGCTGCAGGCGGTGGTGGGGTTCTTCGCCAGGGTGACCGCGCCCCCCAAGTGAAGCTGTCCCCAAAGCGGACCCGCCGCGCACGGAGCTCCCGGGGCAGGATGAGCGCGGGGTAGGCGGGAGCAGGGCGGTGGCCGACGGGCAGGGCAGCGCGCAGGAGGGGCTTCGCCTCGAGGCGGCACGAGCCGGCGACGAGCGCGCCTTCCTGGAGCTGGTGACCCAGCACCAGCGCTCCATGGTCGGGCTGGCGCGGGCCATCGTCGGACGCGACGAGGCCGAGGACGTGGTCCAGGAGGCCTGGCTCGCCGCCCTGCAGGGCGCGGCGGCCTTCCAGGGTCGCGGCTCGCTGCGATCCTGGCTCCTCTCCATCGTCGCCAACCGCTCCCGGACGCTGGCGGCGCGCAGCCGGCGCCAGGTCTCCTTCGACGGCATGGCCGGCGGCGAGGCCGGCGGGCCTTCCGTGGAGGCCGAGCGCTTCCGGCCGCCCTCCGACCCCGACTGGCCCGGCCACTGGGTCACGCCGCCGGCGGCCTGGCCCGAGGCGAGGCTGGCCGCTGCCGAGGTGGCCCGGGAGGCGCGCCGCACCATCGAGAAGCTGCCGCCGGGCCAGCGGGCCGTCATCACCCTGCGCGACGTGGAAGGGCTCGACCCCGAGGAGACCTGTCGGGCCCTGCAGATCTCCGAGGCGAACCAGCGGGTCCTGCTGCACCGCGCCCGCGTCGCCGTGCGCCGGGCGCTCGAAGCCCATATGCTCTCCGCGGGGGTGGGCGCATGAGCGGAAAGCACGGCGAGCTGACCTGCCAGGAGCTGGTGGAGCTGGTCACCGACTACCTGGAACTGCGCCTGCCGGCGCCGGAGCGGGCCCGCTTCGACGAGCACGTGACCACCTGCCGGGGGTGCCAGGCCCACCTGGAGCAGATGCGCCAGACGCTGCGGGTGGCCGGAGCGCTGCGGGAGGAGGCGGTGGCTCCCGCCGCCCGCGAGGCGCTGCTCGCCGCCTTCCGCGGCTGGAAGCGCGGCGTCTGAGGGCGGGCCCATCCGGGCCGTAACACCTCACGCACCCGTGGGACTCCAGGGGCGAAGCATCCCTCTCGCACCCAGGAGCCCATATGAAGACCGTCGCCCTCGCCCTCGCCTCCCTCGCCGCTGTCGCCTGCGGCGCCCCCGCCGTCGAGCCCTCCGGCACCACCTCCGCCCCTTCCCGCACCGGCGGCTCCCGTACCCTCTTCGTGCGGAGCGCCGTGGAGCACCCCGACTTCACCGTCACGCTGCCGCTGCACCGCGGCCAGAGCGGTGGCGACACCGTCTGGTACGTGATCTTCGACTCCTCGAGCGGCGCCGACGCCGACGCCCTGGGCGTGAACCGCTCCCAGAAGCTGGAGAACGCTCGCGGCTCGGGCGCGGTGCAGAAGGTCTCGATGGCCGGCGGCGAGGTGGAGTTCCCTGCCACGGTGAACTTCAGCTACGCCGCCCGCAGCGTGGTGCCCGGCCCCACCGGCTTCCCGCCCGACGCCTTCCAGTACTCGGCCCGGGGCCAGGACGGCTACAGCCCGCTCATCGAGCTGCCCGACGGCACCATCCGCAACGCGCCCCACGTCGCCAACTCCACCGGCCTCTCGCCCAAGGTGGTGTCCATCGATCTCGCCGGGGGCACGGTCACCCTCGAGGAGACCCCCGGGTTCCAGGGCGGGAAGGCGGTCCGCTACGTCTCCACCGACTCCTCCCACCCGCTGGCCGCCGCGCTCGAGAACGTCACCTTCGCCCCGGCCCTGGACGCCGCCCCGACGCTCGGCGACGACGGCACCGACTCCTCGCGCACCAGCCTGGCCGCCTTCGTCAACGGCCAGACCGGCGCCCAGAACCCGCAGCGCCAGGGGCTCAACTCGGCCGTGCTCGACGGCCTCTCGCCGCTCAACGTGCTGCGCTGGAACCCGGGCCAGGGGCGCTACAGCCCGCTCTGGGACGTGCACGCCGCCGCCTGGTCGGCCGCGGCCGTCGCCTCCGGCGCCAACACGCGGCAGACCGATTTCGGCGACGTCCTCGGCCTCGCCTCCCACGGCCTGGTGACCTCCCCTGACGGCTCTCCCTTCGCCGCCGCCGGCATCGTCGTCAACTGCCCCATCGTCAGCCAGGAGTAGCACCGGCACGCGGCAGGTCGGCCCCCGGGGGATCTCCTCCCCCCGGGGGCGCGGCATTTCCTGGAGGGGCTCGGAAGGCGTGACAGGAGGCCGCACCGGCATGCCGCGGCGCGGGCCAGCGGCGTACGCTGGCGCGGCTGACGGGCTCCGGGGTTAGGTCATGCACGAACTCGAGGTGGTCATGGTGCTCCTGGCAGCCGCTCCGGCGCCGGAGCGGATCAACGCCCTGGCTTTCGACAACGGCGCGGTGCTGCTGCAGGACGGCGGTAGCTACGGCACCGGCGTGAGCGGCTGGAGCGCCTGGAACCTCACCGACGGCGACGAGAGCCAGGGCTGGTGCTCGGCCGAGCACCGGCCCACCGGCGCCACCTTCGTCTGGGACCTCGACACCACCTGGAGCTTGCAGGCCCTGGCGGTGAGCACCCGCAACCTGCAGGAGGACGGCTACCCGGGCATCACCGCGCGGGTGGTGGAGCTGCACCTCGACGCCGGCAGCGGCTTCCAGAAGGTGGGCAGCTACACCCTGGCCCGCGACACCCGCAAGGAGTTCGCGCTGCCGGAGGGCACCACGGCGCGGCAGGCCAAGCTGGTGGTGGTGGCCAACCACGGCCACCCCGACTTCACCGAGCTGGCCGAGGTGGAGCTGCTCGGCACCCGCGCCGGCAAGGTGGCGCCGCCGCGCCTGGCCGGCGACTTCGGCACCAGCTACGGCCCCATGCGCTTCGCGGTGGAGGGGGAGCAGGTGCTGGGCTGCTACGACCACGTGGACGGCGCCACCGTGGAGGGCGTCGTCGAGGGCCGGGTGGCGCGGGTCACCTGGAGCGAGCCGGCCGAGGGCGCCGTGCGCCGAGGCACGGCCACCTTCTCGGTGTCCCCGGACGGCGCCCGGCTCTGGGGCGTCTGGTACGAGGACGGCAAGCTGGCGGGCGAGTGGAACGGGAAGCGGGTGGGTCGCGCCGAGGGGACGAGGTGCACGCCCCGCAGGCGCGGCACGGCGGAGGCGCTCCGCCGCGAGAAGCGGGTGGTGCTCTACGGCATCCGGTTCGCCACCGGATCCGACGTTCCGCTCCCCGAGTCGGAGGGCTCGCTCGCCGACCTCGCCTCGGCGCTGAAGCAGGACCCGAAGCTCCGCCTGCGGGTGGAGGGGCACACCGACGCGGTGGCCGGCGACGCCTACAACCTGGACCTCTCCCAGCGGCGCGCGCGCCAGGTCCTGGCGGCGCTGGTGAAGCGCGGCGTGGAGGAGAGGCGCCTCCAGGCCCAGGGCTTCGGCCGCACCCGGCCGGTGGCCGACAACGCCACCGCGCAGGGCCGGGCCCTCAACCGGCGGGTCGAGGTCTCGGTGATGGAGTAGCGGCGCAGGCGCGCCACCGTGCCCGGCGCTATGCCTTCCCCGGGCATGTCGGACTCCACCCGCAGGCAGTTCCTCCACGCCGCCGCCGGCGCCGCCCTGGCCGCGGCGGCCCCCGGATCGCGACCCATGAGCACCCGAGCCCCCGCCGCCTCGACCCGCCAGCCGGTGCTCTTCGCCGGCCACGGCTCCCCCATGAACGCCATCGAGGACAACCGCTGGAGCCGGGCCCTGCGGGCCCTGGGGCCGACCCTGCCGCGGCCGCGCGCCGTGCTCGCCATCTCCGCCCACTGGTACGTGGAGGGCACCTTCGCCACCGGCAACGAGCGGCCCGAGACCATCCACGACTTCGGCGGCTTCCCCGAGGCCCTCTACCAGGTGCAGTACCCGGCCCCGGGCGAGCCGGCGCTGGCCCGGCGGGCGCTGGCGCTCCTGGCGCCGCGCAACGCCTCGCTGCGCGCCGACTGGGGGCTCGACCACGGCACCTGGTCGGTGCTCCGCCACCTCCTCCCCGCCGCCGACGTGCCCGTGGTTCAGCTCAGCATCGACGGCCGCCTGCCGCCCGCCGGCCACCTGGCCATCGGCCAGGCGCTCGCGCCGCTGCGCGACGAGGGGGTGCTGATCCTCGGCAGCGGCAACCTGACGCACAACCTCCACCACGCCTTCCGGGCCATGGCGCGCGGCGAGTCGGCCACGCCGTCCTGGGCCGCCGGGTTCGACGCCGAGGCGGCGAAGGCGGTGGAGAAGCGGGACACCGCCTTCCTGGTGCGGGCCCTCGACACCGAGGAGGGGCGGATTTGCCACCCCACCCCCGACCACTACCTCCCGCTGCTCTACGCGGTGGGCGCCGCGCACCCCGACGAGCCGGTGGCCTGCCCGGTTTCCGGCTTCGATCTCGGGTCGCTTTCGATGCGGACCTTCCGCTTCGGCTGATCCGCCCCGACGCGCCGCGCCGTCCCTCGCCTTCCGGGGGCCCCAGACTTCGCTTCGGGGCTCCGGTCGCCCTCCGGTACAATGCCCGCCCGACCCCGCCGGAGGCACGCATGTCCCCCATGTCGACCCCGATGTCCGAACTCGACAAGCGCAACCTCATCGCCCAGTGGGCCTTCGACGTACGGCCGGTGCTCCTGCGCTTCCACCTCTGGCTCGACGACGTGCAGGTGGAGCGCGCCCAGGCCGAGCCGGTCTCGGCCCACACCTTCACCCCGCGTGGCATCGCCCGCTGCCTGGCCACCACGGCCGCCGCCACCGCCCTGGGCACCAAGCTCTTCGGCGGCTTCGGCGAGGGGGCCGGCCAGGACAAGCAGGGCTACAACCAGGTGAAGAAGCAGGCCGACGCCATCAGCGCCTACCTGATGAGCGAGGGGCTCTGGGCGCTGACCCGCACGCTGCCCGAGAACCACGCCATCATGGTGAGCCTGGGCGAGGGGCTCATGCCCAAGGCCGGCGAGACGCCGGAGATGGGCGCCAACCCGCTGCTCGGCTTCGGCCGGGTCTACGCCCGGCCCGAGGTGGCCCGCACCGTGGACCGCCGGGTGCGCCGGCTCCTCAACGAGCCCGGCCACACCTTCCAGCAGTTCCACGGCTGGTTGACGGCCCGCGGCATCAAGGTGTGGGGCGCGGCGGTCGACACCCTGGAGAACACCTCCCGCTTCGCCGAGGGCAAGCCCACCGGACCCATGGCGGTGTTCCACCTCTTCGACTCGCCCCTCACCGTCTCCAAGCCCTACGAGTCGTACATGGGCAACCTGGTCATCCCCGGCCACGTGGCCCGGACGGCCCGGCGCCTGGCGGTGCTGCTCGACTACCGCACCCCGCGGCAGAAGCTCATGGAGGTCATCGAGGCCGCCTACCCGGGCATCCAGCGCCAGAACGTCCACGTCTGGACCCTGCGCGGCAAGAGCCGCGTGAAGCGGCTCGGCGCCCTGTGGGACGAGTGGGCCAAGGTCGGCGCCCACGTCATCGACGACGGCTGGGTGGCCCCCTCGGGCATGCCGGTGTTCACCGACTCGGGCACCTACGCCCCGACCTTCCTGGTGGGGAGCTGGAAGGACAAGCAGGGTGCGCCCCACGCCTTCCTCTGCGACGGCTACGCCGCCAGCGCCGAGGCCATGCAGGCGGCCAGCCTCTCGGAGGTGCTGGACGTCGACGCCACCATGTCGATCTTCTCGCCCACCTTCAACTTGCCCTGCGATCGCGAGGCGCTCCTCATGGAGCTCGATCCCGCGGCGCCCGACTTCGCCGAGAGGGTGGCGGCCATCTCCGGCCGCCCCGCCACCGGCAACGACGTGGCCGCCTACGCCGAGGCCATCCGCGACGCCGAGTCCTGCAACGTGCCGCTGCGCCGCCACGTGCTCAGGGCCGACGACCTGTTGCCCAAGAAGGACTGGGGCGTGCTCGCCAGCATCGGCTACATGTGCGACGACCCGTACACCGGGGCCAAGGGCGTCACCCAGCTGAGCGAGGGCGTCTACCGGGTGACCACGCGGCTCGCCACCCGCAACGCCTCCGCCTTCATCACCTTCACCTTCCGCCTCATGGAGAAGCTGGAGGAGCAGCGCCACGTCTTCAGCCCGCTGCTGGTGCGCTTCCTCTCGGGCGTGGACCACACCCGGCGCGCGGTGAAGATCTCCGACTCGGGCCGCATCCGCAACGAGCTCCAGACCATGCTCTCGCAGGCGCTGGAGTACGACGGCGAGAAGATCCGCGTCCACTTCGACCGGGTGGACGACCAGGTGATGCCCAAGGACAAGCAGGCAGCCATCCGCCGCGTGCTCGAGTGGTACAAGGCCAACCACCCGGTCTGGTTCGGGTGGCTGGAGATCGCGTAGCGGCGGGCGCCTCACCGCGGCGCGCGGGCGGTGGCGAAGCCGACAGGACCCGCACCGCCTCCCGAGGACCATTTCAGCGACCGGCTAGGCGATCGGCCGCTCCACCGCGCTGGCGATGACCCGCACCTGGCGCATCAGCCCCTCGAACTCGGCGGGGGTGAGCGACTGGTGGCCGTCGCTGAGCGCCTTCTCGGGCCGCGGGTGCACCTCGACGATGATGCCGTCGGCGCCGGCGGCGATGCCGGCGCGGGCGATGGCCGGCACGTGCTTGCGGATGCCGATGCCGTGCGAGGGGTCGACCATCACCGGCAGGTGGGTGAGGCTCTTCAGCACCGGGATGGCGTTGATGTCGAGGGTGTTGCGGGTCATGGGCTCGAAGGTGCGGATGCCGCGCTCGCAGAGGATGACCCGCGGGTTGCCCTTGGCCACGATGTACTCGGCGGCCATGAGCCACTCCTTGATGGTGCCGGCCAGGCCGCGCTTCAGCATCACCGGCTTCTCGATCTGCCCGAGCCGCTCCAGCAGCGCGTAGTTCTGCATGTTGCGCGCGCCCACCTGCAGCACGTCGGCGTAGTCGGCCACCAGCGGCACCGCCTCGGTGCTCATCACCTCGGTGACCACCCGGAGGCCGGTCTGCTCGCGCGCCAGGGCCAGGAGCTTCAGCCCCTCCTCGCGCAGCCCCTGGAACTCGTAGGGGCTGGTGCGCGGCTTGTAGGCGCCTCCGCGGAGGAAGCTGGCGCCGGCCTTCTTCACGGCGTGGGCCGTCTCCAGGATCTGCTCCCTCGACTCCACCGAGCAGGGGCCGGCCATGATGGCGATGGCCTTGCCGCCCACCTGGGCCCCGCCGACGTCGAGGACCGTGTCCTCCTCCCGCACCTCGCGCGACACCAGCTTGAAGGGCTGGGAGACCCGCAGCGCCTCGGCCACGCCCGGCAGCGAGGCGAAGTCGTCGGGCTCGACGCTGGCGACGTTGCCGATCACCGCCACCACCTTGCGCTCGGTGCCGGTGATGGGGTGCGGGGTGAGGCCCAGGGCGGTGATCTTCTCCACCACCGCCTGGAACTCGGCCTCGGTGGCGTGGGGCTTCATGGCGACGAACATGGACGGCTCCGCGGAAAAGGGCCGGAAGGATAGACGCGATCGGGCCCGCGGTGGAAGCCCCGCTACCCGCCGGCCGGCGCCAGGCAGGCCTCGGCCCGCGCCAGGAGCAGCGCCCGCTCCCGCTCGTTGCGGGTGAGCGAGGCGGCCCGCAGGAGCTCGGCCCGGGCCTCGGCGCGCCGCCCCAGGCGCGAGAGGAGATCGCCGCGGGCGGCAGGCAGGAGGTGGTAGCCGCGCAGGGCCGGCTCCTCTTCCAGCGGCTCGAGGAGCGCCAGCCCGACCTCGGGCCCGAAGGCCATGGCCACGGCCATGGCGCGGTTGAGCTCCACCACCGGCGACGGCGCCAGCGCCGCCAGGGCGTCGTAGAGGGCGGCGATGCGGTCCCAGTCGGTCTCGGCGGCGGTGCGGGCCCGGGCGTGGCAGGCGGCGATGGCGGCCTGGAGGCCGTAGGGGCCGAGCGCGCCGCCCAGCGCCTCGGCGCGCCAGCGCCGCCAGCCCCCGAGCGATGAGGATCCGGTCCCAGCGGCTCCGGTCCTGGTCGAGCAGCAGCACCGGCTCGCCGCCGGGGCCGGTGCGGGCCCGCAGCCGCGAGCCCTGCAGCTCCAGCAGCGCCGCCAGGCCGTGCACCTCCGGCTCCTCGGGCGCCAGCTCCGCCAGCACGCGGGCCAGCCGCATCGCCTCCTCGCACAGCGCCGGCCGCACCCAGTCCCCGCCGGCGGTGGCCGAGTAGCCCTCGTTGAAGATCAGGTACAGCACCGCCAGCACCGAGGAGAGCCGCGCGGCCCGCTCCGGCCCCTGCGGCACCTCGAACGGCACCCGCGCCTCGGCCAGCGCCCGCTTGGCGCGGACGATGCGCTGGGCCACGGTGGGCTCGGGCACCAGGAAGGCCCGGGCGATCTCCTCGGTGGTGAGGCCGCCCAGGAGCCGCAGCGTCAGCGCCACCCGGGCCTCGGGGGAGAGCACCGGGTGACAGGCCGTGAAGATGAGCCGCAGGAGATCGTCGCCCAGCTCCCCGCCGGAGGCGGCCTCGGGGCCGGACAGGGCCGCCTCGCGCTCCTCCCCGGCCAGCGCCAGCGCCCCCTGCTTCCGCTCGTGGAGCGCGCGGCGCCGCAGCTCGTCGATGGCGCGGCGCCGCGCGGTGGCCATGAGCCAGGCGCCGGGGTTGTCGGGCACGCCCACCTCCGGCCACCGGGTGAGCGCCGCCACCAGCGCCTCCTGGGCCAGTTCCTCCGCCAGCCCCACGTCGCGCACCACCCGGGCCAGGCCGGCGATGAGGCGCGGCGACTCGATGCGGTAGACGGCCTCCACCGCCGCGCGCGTCGCCTGCCCGGCTCCGTGCATTCCGCGTCCGGCCGCCTAGTGGCGCGCCGCCATCTCCGCGCGCAGGCGATCCTCCTGCTTGCGCAGCTCGCCCGAGGGATCGGCGGCGGCGAACTCCTCGGTCTCGTACACCTGCCGGATCTCCACCTCGCCCTCGCGGAAGGGGGCGCGCTTCAGCCAGGCGATGGCCTCCTCGCGCGACTTCACCTGCCAGAGCCAGAAGCCCGCCACCAGCTCCTTGGTCTCGGCGAAGGGGCCGTCGACTACGGTGCGCCTGTCGCCCTCGAAGCGCACCCGCGCGCCCTTGCGGCTGGGGTGCAGCCCCTCGCCGGCCAGCATGACGCCGGCCTTCACCAGCTCCTCGTTGTACTTGCCCATCTCTGCGAAGAGCTTCTCGTCGCCGGCGCTGGGGCCCTTCTCCGACTCCGACTTCGCGTCCGCCTTGACGATCACCATGAAGCGCATGTCCGTCTCCTGTGGAGCCAGGGGTGGGGCCGGTGGATCCGGCGGTCTCCTGGCTTCTACCCGGACGACGAACGGGGCACCGCGCGATCGACAGCCGCGCGGCGGGACCCCTTCGGGGAGGCGGGGCGGCTCGGCCGGGGCCCGGCTGCGGCTCAGGCCACCGGGCGGCCGATGGCGCCGGCGATGACCTTCACCTGGGTCATCAGCGCGCCGAACTCGGCGAGGTCCAGCGACTGCTGTCCGTCGGAGAGGGCGCACTCCGGCCTGGGGTGCACCTCGACGATGATGGCGTCGGCGCCGGCGGCGATGCCGGCCCGGGCCATGGCCGGCACGTGGCGGCGCAGGCCGATGCCATGCGAGGGGTCCACCACCACCGGAAGGTGGGTGAGCGCCTTGAGCACCGGCACGGCGTTGAGGTCGAGGGTGTTGCGGGTCATGGTCTCGAAGGTGCGGATGCCCCGCTCGCAGAGCGCCACCTGGTAGTTGCCGTGGGCCACCACGTACTCGGCGGCCATGAGCCACTCGCGGAGCGTGGCCGAGGGGCCGCGCTTCAGCAGCACCGGCTTGTTGACGGTGCCGAGCCGCTTCAGCAGCGAGAAGTTCTGCATGTTCCGGGCGCCGATCTGCAGCACGTCGGCGTACTCGACGCAGAGCGGCAGAGTCTCCGGGTCCATCACCTCGGTGACCACCTGGAGGCCGGTCTGCTCGCGGGCCAGCGCCAGGAGCTTCAGGCCCTCCTCGCCCATGCCCTGGAACTCGTAGGGGCTGGTGCGGGGCTTCCAGGCGCCGCCGCGGAGGAAGCGGGCGCCGAGCTTCTTCACGCCGTGGGCCGCCTCGAGGAGCTGCTCCTTGGACTCCACCGAGCAGGGGCCGGCCATGACGACGATGGACGGGCCGCCGAGCTTCACGCCGCCCACGTCGATGACCGTGTCCTCCTCCTTCACCTCGCGCGAGACCAGCTTGAAGGGCTGCGAGACGCGGATGCAGTCGGCGACGCCGGGGAGGGCGGTGAACGGGCCGGGTTCGACGGCGCCCTTGTTGCCGGTGACGCCGATGGCCACCCGCTGGGCTCCGGGGATGGCGTGCGGCGTGAGGCCCATGCCGCGGATCTTCTCCACCACCGCCTCGACCTCGGCGGGGGTGGCATGGGGCTTCATCACGACCAGCATGCAAGGCTCCTCGGGTGGGGGCGGGAATGTAGCGCCGGACCGGCCCGGATGCGAGCGTCCGGCGGGCGGCTGGGCACTACCGGCAGGGCGGCTCGCCACCCGCCCTCCCCGCAGACCACGCCCACGCCCTCCCCCGCACCTCGGCCATGTGGGAAAGGGGGGTACCCCACCCGGCCCCCGCCGCCGGCGGTGACTCCTTTCCCCGTGAGAGGTGGCCAGGTTGCACCCCGCCTAGGCGGCCCGCGGGCGGAGCGCAGGGTGTCTCACGGACGGAGCGTACCGGGCCTCCGGGACCGGACCGAGGTGGGCCCGCAGGGCCGATGTGGGCTCGGCACGCAGCGTCACGACCGCGCGTCCCGGGGATCCACGTCTTGCGCGCAGGCGCGGCGCGCCACATGCTCAGGATGGGCGGAACGGAGCGGGGGATGTCGATCATCAGGAAGCTGAGCCGGCTCGAGCGGCAGGTCCGCTACCTGGCCGGCTACCTCGACTTCGAGCCGCCCGGCCCTTCTCCCCGCGCCGCCGACTTCGACCACGCCCACCGTCCGGTGCTGCTGCTCCACGGCTTCCTGGCAACGCGGCGCGCCGTCGAGGTGCTGGAGCGCCGGCTCCGCCGCGACGGCTACACGGTCTTCTCCTTCAACCTGGGCGGCGTGCAGCAGCTCCTGCGGCGCGGCATCGACGACCTGGCCATGCACGTGAAGGCCAAGGTGGACCGGCTCTACGAGCGCCACCCCACCATGGGGCCGCTCACCATCGTGGCCCACTCCCAGGGCGGGCTGGTGGGCGCCTACTACGTGAAGAAGCTGGGCGGCTGGCGCCGCGTGCGCTCGCTGGTGACCCTGGGCGCACCCTTCCACGGCACCCCGGCCGCCTGGGCGGCGCTGCCGCTGGGCTTCCTGGCCCCGGCCCTCTTCCAGATGGCGCCGCGCAGCCGCTTCCTGCGCCGCCTGGCGCGGGGCAACTGGCCGCCGGGCGTGCGGCTCACCTCGATCTGGTCGCGCCGGGACCTCCTGGTCCCGTACCCCTCTGCGGTGGTGGAGACCTTCGGCCTGCCCTACGTGCAGAACGTCGAGGTGCCCGCCGAGGGCCACCGCGACTTCCTCTTCCGCAAGCGGGTCTACGCCTACGTGCTGGCCGAGCTCCGCGCCGGCGACCAGCCGGCGCCGGTGTCGCTGGGCCGGCTGCGGCTGGTGCCGGCGGTGGTGCCGCAGGGCGCCGGCGTGCTGCAGGCGGGCTGACGGCCCGCCAGCGGGTCCATTCACCGCCCTCCGGGCTCCTCCTCCAGCACATCGCCCACCAGCTTCATCATCTGCCGGTGCCAGGGGCTGAGCGGCTCGTCGCCCCGCCGGCCGATGACCACCAGGCGCGCGCCCAGGGAGCGATCGGTGCCCGCCAGCGGGTCACCGGCGCCGGCCTCGAAGAAGCGGTCCAGCTCGACGCACTGGAAGCAGGCTCCTTCCTGGGTCACCAGGGCGCAGGTACGCTGGTAGCGCGCCTGCAGAGAGGCGCGCGCCGCCTGGATCCAGCGCTTGGCCTGGGCGAAGCGGGCCCCCAGCACCTCGGCGACCTCCTGGGTGGTGAAGCCATAGAGCTCCCGCAGCAGCAGGGCCGCCGACTCCTGGGGGGCGAGGCTGCGCAGGGTGCAGGCGAAGCAGACCGCCAGATGGTCGCGAGCGATGGCCCGCATCTCCGGCGAGCCGGCCAGCAGCCGCGAGGCGGCCACGAAGCCCTCGCTCCGCTCGACCCGGCTGCGCACGTCGTCGAGGACCCCCTCCCGCCAGGTGGCCTGGCGGCGGAGGTGGTCGATGGCCAGGTTGGTGGCGACGCGGAAGAGCCAGGAGCGCAGCTCGCCGGGCGCCTCGGGCAGCACCTCCTGCTCCAAGGCGCGGAGCGCCGCCTGCTGCACAAGCTCCTCGGCGACGTCCTCGCGGGCGAGCAGCTTGGTGAGGTATCCGGTCAGCGCCTGCCGGCACTCCTGGAACCCCTCGGCCAGCCGCGCCCTCTGCTCGGTCGAGCCTCTCACGCCTCGCGGCCTCCCGCGCTCCGCGCCACCGCGGGCCGCCCGGCGCGGACCAGGCCGAGCACCGCCTGGGCCATCTCCGCCGGCCGCTCCTCGGGGACGAAGTGGCCGCATCCTGCCAGGATCCGGAGGCTGCCGCCCAGGGCCTCCGCGGTGCGCCGGCCCGCCGCCGGCGGGAAGAAGGGGTCGCGGTCCCCCCAGAGAACGGCCGCCGGGAGTCCCAGGGTGCGCGCTGCGTCCGCGACCGGGCCGTAGAGGCCGGGCAGGTCGCGCAGGCTGGCCAGGAAGATCTCCCGCGTGGAGCGCACTCCCTGCGGGGAGGAAAGGGCGGCGCGGAAGCGCGCCCAGGGGAAAGCGGCCCGGTCCGCGGTCGCCGCCCGCCACAGCGCGACCAGGCCGGGCCGGGCGAACGCCAGGCGGAAGGCGAGGTCGCCCAGCAGCGGCACCGAGGCGACCCGGAGCGGCGCGGGCACCGGGGTATCCGGGAAGAGGTTGGTGGCCGCCAGGGTGAGCGAAGAGACCCGCTCCCGGGCCCGGGCGGCCACGAGCACGGCGGTGGGTCCCCCGTAGTCGAAGCCCACCAGGTGAGCCGAGGCGAGGCCCAGCGCATCGAGCAGCTCGACCACGGCGGCGGCCTGCTCGGCGGCGTGAGCCCCCGGCGGCGCGGGATCCGACTCTCCGAACCCGAGCAGGTCGGGCGAGTAGACCCGACACTCGTCCGCCAGCCGCCGGGCCACCTCGCCGAAGGTTCCACGCCACCCCGGGATACCGTGCAGCAGCACCACGGCCGGACCGGTGCCGCCCTGCACCGACGTTGCCATGTGCTGGCCCGACCGCAGGCGGATCCGCCTGACCACCGGAGCGGTGCCCGTCTCGCTCTCGCTCATGCCCCGGGAAACGGCCGGAGGCCAAGGATCGGATGGCGCTCGCCCCGGAAAGCCCATCCGGGATGCGCCTGCCGCCGGTCACCGTTTCCCAGCCACGGCGCCGGAGGCGGCGGCGTCAGCTCCCTCGCTTCCGCCGCACCGTCACCGACTCGCCGCCGATGCCCCAGTTGTCGGTCTCGACCTCGTCGATGACCACCACGGTGGTGGCCGGGTTCTTGTTGAGCGTGGTGCGCAAGAGCTCGGTGACGCCCCGGATGAGCGCCGCCTTCTGATCGGCGGTGGCGCCCTCGCGGGTGATCTTGATGTTCACGTACGGCATGGAGCCTCCTCAGGGTGCGGGTGACGGTCGAGGCGACGGCCAGGCGAGCAGCGCCGCGCCGGCGGCCACCGCCAGCGAGGCCAGCAGCACCGCGGGCCGCGGGTCGCCGAGGCGCTGCGAGAGGGCACCGGCGGCGATGGGGCCGATGATCTGGCCCACGCCGTAGAGGGCGGTGAGCGTGCCCACCGCGCGGCCGAGCGCCCGGGGAACGAGCAGCCGGGCGGCGCTCATGGTGAGCACCACGATGCCCAGGAAGGTGCTGCCGAAGAGGGCCGCGCCGACGACGGCCGAGGCGGCGGCGTTCGACACCGAGGGCAGCGCCATGCCGGCCGCCTGGGTCAGGTAGGCCACCACCAGCGCTCCGCGCAGCCCGATGCGCCGGCCGAGGGCGCTCCAGAGCGGCGCCGAGGGGGCGGCGGCGAGCCCGGTGAGCGTCCAGGTCCAGGGGGCGAGCGCCTCCAGCCCGGGCGTGCGCCGCACCGCCACCACCGCGAAGGTGCCGCTGACGATGTAGCCCAGCCCCTCGAGGAAGTAGGCGGCGCCCAGCCGCCGGAAGCCGAGCCGCAGGCCGCCGTGGGGGCCGCTCGCCGGGCCGCCGGCCGCTGGGCCGTGGGCCAGCGGGGCGCCGAGGGCCGGCCAGGCGGCGAGGGCCAGGGCCGCGGCCACGCCGCCGAGGAGCAGCCAGGGGAGCTGCCAGCCGAGCGATCCAGGCACCAGGCCGGCCAGGGCGCCGGAGAAGGCCATGCCGCAGCCCACGCCGGCGTAGAGCGTGCCCGGGCGCGGCACCGAGCCGGGGCCGGCGTCGAGGGCGGCGGTGGTGGCGAGGACGAAGACCAGGCCGCTGGCCACGCCGGAGAGGAAGCGGAGCGCGAACCAGAGGAGCGGGGCCCCGCTCGCGGCCACCCCGGCGGTGGTGAGGGCGGTGAGGAACAGGCCGGTGAGGAGGCCGCGGGGGCGCGCCGGCTGCGGGAGGCCGCGGGCCACCAGCACGCCCACCAGGTAGCCGAGGAGGTTCACCGAGGCGATGGCGCCGCCCACGGCGTCGTCGATGCCGAGCGCGCGCTGCGCCGCGGGCAGGAGCGCCGTGTAGGCGAAGCGGCCGATGCCCATGGCCGCGGCCAGCGCCAGGGCGCCGGCCAGGGCCCGGCGGAGGGCGGGGTCGCTGCGGGGCATGGCCCATTCATGCCTCGCGAGGCGGTCCCGGGCCAATCACCCGCCCGGGCCGCCGCACCGCGGGAGCGGGCGCTCGGCTACACTCCGCCCCGATGCGCGACCGCCGCTTCGACTGGATCTACGACCTGCAGAAGGAGCCGGTGCGCGACGTCATCTGCCGGCGCTTCGCCGAGGAGCTGGCGAGGGAGCTCGGGGCCTGGCCGCCGCCGCTCGTCGAGTGGGTGAGCGAGGAGCTGCGCCAGCGCTGGGCGGCGGGCCTCGCCGAGCGGCCGCGCCCCGAGGTGCTGCGCCTGGCGCTCCGGCTCGCCAGGCTCGACCTCGAGCGCCGGTTCGAGGCCGAGGAGCGGCTGCTGGGCCACGAGGGGCCGGCAGCGCTGCGCTCGCCGGCCGACGAGGCCGCCTGCCACCTGCTGGTGCGCTTCGTGACCGAGAAGTGCCTGGGCCTCAAGGAGTGGGCCGAGGGCGCGCGGCTCACCCGCGCCGACCTGGTGGGCGCGGTGGAGCGGGTGGAGCGGGCGCTGTTCCCGGGGTGAGCCCGACGGCCGGGCCGCGCCCCGGGCCTACTTCTCCTTCGGCACCTTCTCCCAGTCGGCCAGGAACTTCTTCAGGCCGGCGTCGGTGAGCGGGTGCCTGGCGAGCTGGTCGATGACGTTGAAGGGGATGGTGGCCACGTCGGCGCCGAGGCGCGCCGCCTCGAGGACGTGGATGGGGTGGCGCACGCTGGCGACCAGCACCTTGGTGGCGAAATCGTAGGCCCGGTAGATCTCGAGGATCTGGGCCACCATCGCCATGCCGTCCTCGGAGATGTCGTCGAGCCGGCCGACGAAGGGCGAGATGTAGGTGGCGCCGGCCTTGGCGGCCAGGAGCGCCTGGACCGGCGAGAAGCACAGGGTGACGTTGGTGCGGATGCCCTCGCTGGAGAGGTCGCGCACCACGCGCAGCCCCTCGACGATGAGCGGCACCTTGACCACCACGTTGTCGGCCACCTTGGCGAGGGCGTGGGCCTCCCTCATCATCCCCTCGTGGTCCACGGCCGTGACCTCGGCCGACACCGGCCCGGGCACGAGCGAGGTGATCTCCTTCAGGACCTCGCTGAACTTCCGGCCGGTCTTGGCCACCAGCGACGGGTTGGTGGTCACGCCGTCACAGAGCCCCATGGCGAGGGCCTTCTTGATCTCGCCGACGTCGGCCGAATCGATGAAGAACTGCATCGTGTTCCTCCAGGTGCCCTCGGGGGAGGGGTAGTCATAGCCGGGCGGGCTGACACCCCGCAACCCGCCCGGAAACGTGGTATTTGCCCGGGCCATGGCCAGGCGGAAGAGGGGTAGGAGCCGTGCGCGCGCCCCCGATCGGGCGCGCCTGCTGCGCTACGGGCGCACCGTGCTCGCCACCGAGTCGGGCGCGATCGGCAGCCTGAGGCTGGGCGCCGGCTTCGCCCAGGCGGTGGAGTGGATCCTGGCCTGCCGCGGCCGGGTGGTGGTCACCGGCATGGGCAAGCCGGGCTTCGTGGCCCAGAAGATCTCCGCCACCCTGGCCTCCACTGGCACCCCTTCGCTCTACGTCCACCCCGGCGAGGCGGCCCACGGCGACCTGGGGCGCATCGCCCGGGACGACGTGGTGCTGGCCCTCTCCAACAGCGGCGAGACCGAGGAGATCCTGCGGCTCCTCCCGGCGCTGCGCCGCATCGGCGCCAAGGTGATCGCCCTCACCCGCGACGAGCACAACCCGCTGGCCCGCGGCGCCGACCTCACGGTGCCGCTCGGCCCCATCGAGGAGGCCTGCCCGCTGGGGCTGGCGCCCACCGCCTCGACGGCGGCCCTGCTGGCGCTCGGCGACGCCATCGCCATGACGGTGCTGGAGAACCGGCCCTTCGACCAGGAGGACTTCGCCCTCTACCACCCGGCCGGCAAGCTGGGGCGCGGCCTCATGAAGGTGGCCGAGGTGATGCGCCAGGGCGACGCCAACCCGCTGGTGCAGGCCAGCGCCACCCTGGCCCAGTGCGTGGCGGTGATGACCCAGACGCCGGGCCGGCCCGGCGCCGCCACGGTGGTGAACGGGCGCGGCAAGCTGGTTGGGGTATTCACCGACGGTGACCTGCGCCGGCTGGTGGAGCGCAACCAGGTGGACTTCCGCGCCCGCGTGGAGAAGGTGATGACCCGCAACCCGCGCACCGTGCGGCCCGAGGCCCGGGTGGACGAGGCCACGCGGGTGCTGCGCGCCGCCGCCATCGACCAGGTGCCGGTGGTGGACGGGCAGGACCGGCCGGTGGGGCTCCTGGACGTGCAGGACCTGCTGGCGGCGAAGATCCTCTAGGCGAGCGCGACCCCGACCATGGCCCCGAGGAAGCCCGACGAGAGGAAGCTGCGTGCGGAGCTCACCGCGGTGTGCCGGAGGCTCCAGGCGCGGGATCTCATCGGCGCCGGCGAGGGGAACGTGTCGGCGCGGCTGGGGAGAGACCGCTTCCTGGTGACGCCCTCGGGCGTGTCCAAGGCGGCGCTGCGCCCCGGAGATCTGCTGGTGGTGGACGCGGCCGGGAAGCGGCTCTCCGGCAAGGGGAGGCCCACCAGCGAGCTGGGCATGCACCTCTGCGCCTACGCCGCCCGGCCCGACGCGCTCGCCCTGGTCCACGCCCACCCCATCACCGCGGTGGCCTTCACCGTGGCGGGGCTCCCGCCCCCGAACGACCTGCTGCCGGAGGCCTCGGTGGTGCTGGGCCCGGTGGCGGTGGCCCCCTTCGCCACGCCGGGCACGCCCGAGGTGGCCGCCTCGCTGGCGCCGCTCCTGGCCTCGCACGACGTGCTGCTCCTCGAGCGGCACGGGGCGCTGGCGCTGGGCGCCACGCCGGGGCAGGCCTGCGACCGGCTGGAGACGCTGGAGCGCGTGGCCCGCGTGGCGCTCCTGGCGCGGCTGCTGGGCCGGTGCGAGCCACTGGGTGCCGAGGCGGTGGCGAAGGTCATCGCCGCCGCCACGCGCGCCGGACTGCGCTGAGGCCGCGCCGCAGGCGATCTCACGGGCCCCTCGCGACCCACCGGGTCGCGGACGCTCCAGCCCCACCGCACGCCCTACCCCCTTCTCCCGGGCGGATGGGCGCGATCTCCGGGCGGCCTTGCCGGAACGGCCCGTGCAGAGCCTCGTGCTGCGCCGCAGCCGCGCGGACGGGAAACCCATGGAGAGCACCACCTGGCTCATCGGCCGCCAGCCGATCCTCGACCGCGAGGAGCGGGTGTGGGGCTACGAGCTGCTCTTCCGCAGCGCCGACGACCCGGCCATGCCGGACGCCACCCGCGCCTCGGCCGACGTCATCCTGGGCACGCTCTCGGGCATGGGGGTGGAGTCGCTCCTCGGCGGCAAGCGCGGCTTCGTCAACGTGGGCAGGGAGCTGCTCCACTCCGACGCGCTCCTGCTCCTGCCGCCGCAGTCGATGGTGATCGAGCTCCTGGAGTCGATCGAGCCGGACGAGGCGCTGCTGGCCCGCTGCCGGGCGCTGCGCGGCGCCGGCTTCGCCCTGGCGCTCGACGACCACCGGTACGACGCCCGCTTCGAGCCCATCTACCCCTGGGTGGACCTGGTGAAGGTGGACCTCACCTTCTTCCGGCCCGAGGAGCTGGCCGCCGAGGTGAAGCGGCTGCGCGGCTTCCAGCCCCGGCTCCTGGCCGAGAAGGTGGAGACCGCCGAGCAGTTCCGCGCCTGCCGCGACCTGGGGTTCGACTACTTCCAGGGCTACCACTTCGCGCGGCCGGCGCTGGTGGAGCGCAAGAAGCTCCCCGAGGGCGGCTCGGCCATGCTCCGGCTCATGGGGCTCCTCCAGGAGGACGCCGACACCGCCCGGGTGGAGGCCGCCTTCCGCCAGAGCCCGGGGCTCACCTACCGGCTGCTGGTGCTGGTGAACTCGGTGGCGGTGGGCTCGCGCGAGCGCATCCGCTCCGTGCGCCAGGCCATCACGCTCCTGGGCCGCAGGCAGCTCAAGCGCTGGGTGCAGCTGGCGCTCTTCTCGGCCGACGGCTCCCGCGGACTCGACGACCCGCTGCTCGACGCCGCGGCGGTGCGGGCCACCTTCCTCGAGGAGCTCTGCCGGCTTCACCCGCGGCTGCGCAGCGTGGCCGACGCGCCGGAGCAGGGCTTCCTGGTGGGCATCCTCTCGCTGCTGGTCGCGGTCTACGCGGTGGACATGCAGGAGGTGGTGGCCCAGCTCCACCTCGCCGACGCCACGGTGGCGGCCCTGGTGAAGCGCGAGGGCACGCTGGGAGAGCTGCTGCTCCTCGCCGAGCACATGGAGCGGCAGGAGCTGCAGGCGGCCTACGAGCAGCTCGGCGCCGCGGGCATCTCGCGGGCCCGGGCCCTGGAGGCCCAGGCCGCGGCCTTCGCCTGGCGCGGGCCGTCCGGCGCCCACGCGCCGCCGGGGCCCGGCGGCGAGCCCGCGCGCCCGTCGCTCCGCGCCTGAGCTTCACCGCGGGTAATCGCCGGCGAGCCGCACCTCCTGCGGCGGGCAGGCGGCCAGCAGCGCGGCCACGCTGCGCCCGGCGCCGGGCACCATCCGCTCCGGGCAGAGCTCGGCGAGGGGCCTGAGCACGAAGGCCCGCCGCGCCAGCTCCGGGTGCGGCACGCGGAGGCCGGGCTCGTCGACGGTCTCGTCGCCGAGGAGCAGCAGGTCGAGGTCGAGGGTGCGAGGCCCCCAGCGCTCGCGCCGCACCCGGCCGGCGGCGGCCTCGATCTCCTGCATGGCCCGCAGCAGCACCGGCGCCTCGAGCCCGGTCTCCGCCTCCAGCGCGGCGTTGAGGTAGGGCGGCTGGGGCGGGCCGACAGGCGCCGTCTCCCACACCGACGAGGGGCGCACCCAGGCCACGCCCGGCACCGCCCGGAGCGCGCGGAGCGCCCGGGCCAGGTGGCCCCAGCGGTCCCCCTCGTTGGACCCGACCCCCAGGAAGGCGCGCATGCATGGCGATCTAGCGCGGCCCGGCCCCGGTGACCAGATGGGCCCCTTTCCGGCGTGGCGCGCAGTTCTCGCTGGCGGTGCGGGCCCGGCCCGGTACAGTGGTGGCTCCCCACGAACGAGGAGGCAGCCATGCCGTCGCGGATCCTGCTTTGCGGAGCGGCAAGCGTCATCGACGCTCTGGTGGGCCCGCAGCGCGCGGCGGTGGAGCAGGCGACCGGCGTCGAGATCGTGGTGGAGAAGAGCAACGCCGGCCGCGGGCTCAAGGACCTCATCGAGGGCAAGTGCGACGCGGCGCTGGTCTCGGCCTCGCTGGAGTCGTGCCTGGAGGCGGCCCGCACCGCCGGCCTCACCCAGGCGCCGCCCGCCGACCTGAAGATGGACGCGGTGTCGAGCTCGGAGGTGGTGTTCGTCGTCCACCCGTCGAACCCGGTGAAGGCGCTCACCTGGGCCCAGCTGCGCGACATCCACACCGGCAAGATCGCGAGCTGGAAGGAGGTGGGCGGCCGCGACCAGCCCGTCGCCGTCTTCACCGACGCCGCCGCCAGCGCCACCCGCGGCCTGGTGAAGCAGGTGGTGATGGGCAACGCCGAGTACGCCGCCAGCGCCCGGGCGGTGGCCCAGGTGAAGGAGGTGGCCACCGAGGTGGCGCGGAACGAGGCCGGCATCGGCGCGCTGGGGCTCGAGTTCGCCACTCCGGGGGTGCGCATCGTCGAGAGCCAGAAGGTGCTGCGGCCGCTGGCCTTCGTGACCCGGGGGGAGCCGTCCGAGCCGCTCCGCAAGGTGATCGAGGCGTACCGGAAGGCGGCCCGGAAGTAGCGACCCTCGTACGGCGAGCCCCCGGGGCCTCGTCCACGGCGTCGCGCCGCATCGGGTCCCGGTCGCGCTCGCGGCCCGCGCAGCGCCGGCTCCCGGGCCCCTCGTCGCCGTCCTCCCGCCGCGACTTCACGGCAATGGCCGAGGACCGGTTCCTTCCGCAGACCCGGGCATCTCGCTTCGCCACTGCGACCGCCCTGCTCTCTATCCCGGCCGTGGCGACGCTCGATGCAGGCCGCTCCGATGGAGCAGCGGGCCGAGAAGCGCACGCGCGGTCGCTGCGGGCGGCGACGAGGGGCCCGTCCGCCGGCGAGCCTTCTGCCAGGCAGCCGCGCAGCCGGCGCAGGCGGCGAGGCTACGCGACCGGGTTCTTCAGGATCCCGATCCCCGAGATCTCCACCTCGACCCAGTCGCCGCGGCGCAGCGGGCCCACGCCCTCGGGCGTGCCGGTGGTGACGACGTCGCCGGGGTAGAGGGTCATCACCTGCGAGACGAAGGCCACCAGCAGGTACGGGTCGTGGACCATGTCGCGGGTGGAGCCGCGCTGGCGCTGCTCGCCGTTCACGCGGCAGGAGACGGTGAGGTCGAGCGGATCGACGGCCGTCTCCACCACCGGGCCGATGGGGCAGAAGGTGTCGAAGGACTTGGCGCGGGTGAAGTGGCCCTCGGTGCGCTGGATGTCGCGGGCGGTGACGTCGTCGAGGCAGGTCCAGCCGAAGATGGCCTGGCGGGCCTCGGCGGCGGTGCCGGCGCGGGTGAGGGTCCGGCCGATGACCGCCGCCAGCTCGGCCTCGTGGTGCACCAGCTTCGAGACCTCGGGGATGACGATGGGCTGGCCCGGCCCGACGACGGCCGAGGAGGGCTTGATGAAGAGCAGCGGCTCCTTCGGCACCTCCTGGCCCATCTCGGCGGCGTGGGCCCGGTAGTTGCGCCCTACCGCCACGATCTTGGTGGGCACCACCGGCGCCAGCAGCCGCACCTCGGCGAGCGCCACCGCCGGACCCTCCGGCAGCCCGCCGGCCCAGGGCGCGGCGCTGAGCGCCCGCACCGTCTCGCCCTCGAGGACCCCGTACGACTCCCGGCCCGCCCGCTCGAAGCGCACGCTCCGCATCACCGGTTCCTAGCGCAGCCCGAGGACGTCGTGCATGTCGTAGAGCCCCGCCGGCCTGCCGGCGATCCACTGGGCGGCCCGCACCGCGCCGCGGGCGAACTGCTCCCGGGAGGTGGCCCGGTGGGTGAGCTCCAGCCGCTCGCCCATGCCGGCGAAGAAGACGGTGTGCTCGCCGACCACGTCGCCGCCGCGGAGCGTCTGCACGCCGATCTCGCGCGCCGGCCGCTCACCGATCATGCCGGCGCGCTCGTAGCGGAGGTCCTTCCGCGGATCGCGCCCCAGCGCCTCGGCCGCCACCTCGGCGAGCCGCACCGCGGTGCCGCTGGGGGCGTCCTTCTTCAGCTTGTGGTGCATCTCCACGATCTCGACGTCGTAGGCCTCGCCCAGCACCGCCGCCGCCTTCTTCACCAGGTCGAAGAGGACGTTCACGCCCACGCTCATGTTGGGCGAGAGAACGATGGGGATGCGCCGCGCCGCCGCGGCCACCCGGGCCCTGGCCTCCGGGGTGAAGCCGGTGGAGCCGATGACCAGCGGTACGCCGGCGGCGGCGCAGGCCTCGGCGCAGGCGGTCGAGGCCTCGAAGTGGGTGAAGTCCACGACCGCGCCCGGCTTGCCCGCCAGCGCTGCCTGCAGGTCGGTGGTGATGAGCAGGCCGATGGGGCCGAGCCCGGCCGCCACGCCGGCGTCCTGGCCGGCGGGGAAGCCGGTCCGCTCCACCGCCGCGGCCACCGACAGGCCCGGGGTTGCGCGGATCATGCGGATGATCTGGCCGCCCATGCGGCCTCCGGCACCGGTGACGACGACGCTCTGCATGCGCTCCTCCTCGCCCGGCGCCAGCCGGCAGGACATGGCCGCTTCTTAGCCCGGCGGGCCCAGGGGCGAAACGGAAATCGGGCGGGCGGACGCTACGCCAGCTTGAGGAGCCCGAAGCGCACCATCGCCTCGCGCACCTTTCCCAGGCTGGCGTCGGAGACCGGCGCCAGCGGCAGCCGCAGCTCGCCGGTGCACTTTCCCAGCAGCGCCACCCCGGCCTTCACCGGGCCCGGGTTGGTCTCGATGAACATGGCCCGGTTGAGCTCGCCCATGGCCGCCTGCTTCTCCAGCGCCCGGCCCCAGTCGCCCTTCTGGCAGAGGAGCACCAGCTCCTTCATGGCGCGGGGGGCGATGTTGGCCACCACCGAGATGACGCCGTGGCCGCCGCAGGCCATGTAGGGCAGCACCGTGAAGTCGTCGCCCGAGAGGTAGCTGATGGCGTCCCTGCCCACCTTCTCGATGAGCTGGACCTGGCGGTCCATGTTGGCGGTGGCCTCCTTGATGCCGGCGATGGCGCCGGCCTTGGCGAGGCGGGCCACCGTCTCGGGCAGCACGTCTCCGGAGGTGCGGGAGGGCACGTTGTAGAGCACCACCGGGAAGCGGGCGGCCTCCCAGATGGCCATGTAGTGGCGGTAGAGCCCTTCCTGCGTGGGCTTGTTGTAGTAGGGCGAGACCACCAGCGCGGCGTCGGCGCGCAGCTCCTTGGCGAGCTTCACGGCGTCGATGCACTCGTGGGTGGCGTTGGAGCCGGCGCCGGCGATCACCGGGACGCGGCCGCGGGCCTGCTCCACCACCGCCTTCACCACCTCGGCCCGCTCGGCGGCGGTCAGGGTCACGCCCTCGCCGGTGGTGCCGCAGGGGACCAGGCCGTCGGTGCCCTCGATGATCTGCCACTCGCAGAGCTCGCGGAGCGCTTTCAGGTCGACCTTCCCGTCCTTCATGGGAGTGACGATGGCCACCATCGAGCCCTGGAGCCGCATGTTTCCTCCGTGTCGCGCGCCGCGCGGGTTCGCCTCTATCCGGGGCCGGAGATTCTACCGCAACCCCCGCCTGGATCCGAGGCGGCCTCCCCGCCGCGCCGGCTCCTCTCCCCGGACCAGGTCCGCGTAGGTCTCCCGGCGGCGGGCCAGCAGGGCCTCCTCGCCGTCCACCAGCACCTCGGCGGCCCGGGGCCGGGCGTTGTACTGGGAGGACATCGAGAAGCCGTAGGCGCCGGCGGAGCGGACGCAGAGCAGGTCGCCCTGGGCCACCTCCGGCATCCTCCGGCCCTTGGCCAGGAAGTCGCTGGACTCGCAGATGGGGCCGACCACGTCGCAGGTGACCTGCCGCTCGGCGGGGGACCCCACCGGCTCGATCTCGTGGAAGGCCTGGTACATGGCCGGGCGCACCAGGTCGGTCATGCCCGCGTCCACCACCACGAAGCGCCTCCGCCCGTTGCGCTTCACGTGGAGCACCCGGGTGAGGAGCACGCC
Organism: Deltaproteobacteria bacterium; assembly: GCA_016214955.1. GTDB lineage: Bacteria > Myxococcota > Myxococcia > Myxococcales > Anaeromyxobacteraceae > JACRMN01. The sequence goes on along the minus strand of JACRMN010000012.1, from coordinate 86,204 downwards.
GGCGTTGCCCACCAGCACCCGGCCCGGTTCCAGCAGCACCTCGCCGCGGAAGCCGCGCAGCGCCTTGCGGAGCGCCGCCCCCCAGACCGCCGGGGTGGGCGGCGGCTCGGCCGAGGCGTCGTAGGGGATGCCCAGCCCGCCGCCGATGTCCAGGTGGCCGAGGGTGATGCCCTCCTTCTCCAGCTTGCGCACCAGCCCGAGCATGCGCTTCACGGCGTCGAGGAAGGGGGCCACCTCCGTGATCTGGGAGCCGATGTGCATGGCCGCGCCCTTGACGTGGAGCGCGGGGTCGCGGGCCGCCAGCCGGTAGAGCCGCAGCGCCTCCTCGGCGGGCACGCCGAACTTGTTCCGGTGCAGGCCGGTGGAGATGTAGGGGTGGGTCCGGGCGTCGACGTCGGGGTTGACCCGCAGCGCCACCGGGGCCCTCACCCCCAGCCGCCGGGCCACCACCGACACGCGCGCGAGCTCGCTCGCGCTCTCGACGTCGAGCACCCGCACGCCGGCGCCGAGGGCGAAGGCGATCTCGTCGTCGCGCTTGCCCACGCCGCTGAAGACCACCTTGCGCGGGTCGCCGCCTGCCTGGAGCACGCGGTAGAGCTCGCCGCCGGAGACGATGTCGAAGCCGGCGCCGAGGCGGGCCAGCGTGGAGAGCACCGAGAGGTTGCCGTTGGCCTTCACCGCGTAGCAGGTGAGGTGGCGCAGCCCGCGCAGGCTCCGCTCCAGCACCTTCCAGTGCCGGGTGAGCGTGGCGGTCGAGTAGACGTAGAGCGGCGTGCCGTGGGTGCGGGCCAGCTCGTCGAGCGGCACCTGCTCGGCGTGGAGGCGGCCGCTGCGGCGCTGGAAGTGGTTCATCGGGCGGGCTCGGCGGGCTTCTCGGGGGAGGGCCCGGCGGGAACGGCGGGACCGGGGACGGCGGCCCTGGGCTCGGGCGGACGCGGCGGGCCCTTGACGCCGCAGGCGAGGAGAGCGAGCAGCCCGAGGGCGACGAGCCCCCTCTCCCCCCGGCCCCGGGGGAAGAGGGCCGGGGTGAGGGGGGGCGTGGAGCGGGCGATCACCTCGTCCTCCGCATCCCCAGCGCCGCCTCCCAGCGCTCGATCTCGCGCCGCACGCGGCGCGGGCCGGGGCCGCCGGGGATCTCGCGGCGCGAGAGGCTGCGGGCGGCGTCGAAGCAGCGCAGCACGTCCTTGCCGAAGGCGGGGTGGAAGCGGCGCCACTCCTCGGGCGTGAGCGCCTGGAGCGCCTTGCCGGCGGAGGTGGCCCAGGCCGCGGCCGCGCCCACCGCCTCGTGGGCGGTGCGGAAGGGCACGCCCTTCTCCACCAGGTACTCGGCGGCGTCGGTGGCCAGCGTCTCGCCGCCCCCCAGCGCCTCGAGCATCCGCTCCGGCTGGAAGCGCGCGGTGGCCACCAGCCCGGCCATGGCGTCGAGGGTGAGGCACAGGGCCCTGGGCCCCTCGATGAGCGGCCGCTTGTCCTCCTGCAGGTCGCGGTTGTAGCTGAGCGCCAGGTTCTTGGGCAGCGAGAGCAGGGTGACGAGGTCGCCCAGCGCCCGGCTGGCGCGGCCGCGCGCCAGCTCGCCCACGTCCGGGTTCTTCTTCTGCGGCATGAGGGAGCTGCCGGTGGCGAAGGAGTCGTCCAGCACCAGGAAGCCGAACTCCCTGGTGCTCCAGAGCACCACCTCCTCGCCCAGGCGGGAGAGGTGCATGGCGGCCACGGCCACCGCGAAGGAGAGCTCGATGGCGCTGTCGCGATCGCTGACGGCGTCGAGGGAGTTGCGGGTCACGTCGGCGAAGCCCAGCGCCCGGGCGGTGCGGTAGCGGTCGATGCGCAGGGTGGTGCCGGCCAGCGCCCCGGAGCCGAGCGGGGAGACCGCCGCGCGGCGCCGCACCTCGGCGAGCCGCTGCCGGTCGCGCCACGTCATCTCCACGTAGGCCAGCAGGTGGTGGGCCAGGGTCACCGGCTGGGCACGCTGCAGGTGGGTGTAGCCGGGGAGCATGGTCTTCTCGTGGCGCCGCGCCTGGCCCACCAGCGCCCGCTGCAGGCCGGCCAGCGAGGCGTCGCAGCGGTCGCAGGCCCCGACGATGAAGAGCCGCTCGTCGAGCGCCACCTGGTCGTTGCGGCTGCGGCCGGCGTGCAGGTAGCCGGCCTCCTTGCCGACGATCTCGCCCAGCCGCCGCTCGACGTGGGTGTGCACGTCCTCGAGCTTCTCGTCGTAGCGGATCTTGCCGGCGGCGAACTCGGCCCGGACGCGGCGCAGGCCAGCGTCGATCTTCCGGGCGGCGGCGCGCGGGATGATCCCCTGGGCCGCCAGCATGGCCACGTGGGCCCGGCTGCCGCGGATGTCCTCGTCGAAGAGGGCCCCGTCGTCCTGGATCGAGACCGACAGCGCCACCAGGCGCGGGTCGGCCTCCTTGGTGAGCGCGGCGCGGCTCACCGGCTTTGCCTTCTCTCGCTGGGCTTTCATGAGGGTCGGGGACGCTACCACAGGGCCGCGGCCCTGCGAACCGGCGGCCTCCCCGGCCCCCGCCTACCGGGCGTCGCAGGGGCAGAAGGCGTAGACGCCGGCCGGATCCCGCAGCGAGAGCAGGCGCAGCGTCCCGGCCAGCTCCTGGCCCAGGGCGCGCGCCACCGGCGGCAGCAACGGCGGCTCGGGCTCGGCGGCCCCGAGGCCGAAGGCCCGCGCCAGGCGGGCCTGGCCCCCCATGAGGCCGCGCACCAGCCGCTGCTTCCAGGGCAGCTCCTCCTCCACCCACCAGGTCCGGTGGTCCTTGCCCAGCTTGGCCAGCTCCGCCGCCGAGGCGATGGCCTCGGGGAGCCCGCCGAGCTTGTCCACCAGCTTCCGCTCCCGGGCATCGGCGCCGCTCCACACCCGCCCGCGGGCGATCCGGTCCACCTCGTCGCGCGTGAGCTTGCGGGCCTCGGCCACGCGGGCCAGGAACTCCTCGTAGCCTCGGTTGATGCCGGCCTGGGCGATGCGCCCCAGCTCGGGCTCGAACGGCCGCCCGGGACGGAACGCCCCGGAGAGCCGGGTGGTGCCCACCCCGTCCACGCGGATGCCCAGGTACTTCGCGAGCGGCTTGTCCACGGTGGGGAACATCCCGAAGATGCCGATGGAGCCGGTGATGGTGCTGGGGCTGGCCCAGATCTCGTCGGAGGCGGTGGAGATCCAGTAGCCGCCCGAGGCCGCCAGGCTGCCCATCGACACCACCACCTTCTTGCCGGCCTCGCGGGCCAGCCAGAGCTCGCGGCGGATCACCTCCGAGGCGAAGGCGCTGCCGCCGGGGCTGTCCACCCGCAGGACGATGGCCTTCACCTTCTCGTCCTGCCTCGCCTTGCGGATGAGGGCCGCCGTCGAGTCGCCGCCGATGGTCCCGGCCGGCTGCTTGCCGTCGAGGATGTCGCCCTTGGCCACCACCACCGCCACCGCGTCGCCGCCCTTCTTGCCGGCCCGGTCGCCGCCCTTGGCCTCCAGGTAGTCGGAGAGCGACACCTGCTGGAAGGTCTTCTCCTTCTTGTCCTCGCCCACCAGCTCGATCATCCGGGCGCGCACCTGGTCCCGCGTCCCGAGCTTGTCCACCAGCCGGGCCTCCAGGGCCACGCGGGCCATGTCGCCCTGGGCCCGTTCCATCCGCTCCGCCATCCCGTCCACGTAGGCGCGCACCTCGGCCGGCGTGAGCTTGCGCGACTCGGCCACGGCGTTCACCCAGCCGTTCCAGAGGTCGCCGAGCCACTTCAGGTCGGCCTCGCGGGCCTCGGGCGACGGGCCGGTGCGCAGGTAGGGCTCGACCGCCGACTTGTACTCGCCCACCCGGAAGACGTGGACCTCCACCCCCAGCCGGTCGAGCGCCTCCTTGTAGTAGTTGCGCCACCGGCCCAGCCCCTCCACGACCACGCCGCCCAGCGCGAAGGGATTGACCCATACCTCGTCGGCGGCGGCGGCCACCGCGTAGGGCCCCTGGGTGTAGCCGTCGGAGTAGGCCACCACCTTCTTGCCGCTCTTGCGGAAGTCGGAGATGGCGGCTCGCAGGTCCTCGAGCTTGGTCATGCCCGACCCCTCCATGCGCCCGAGGTCGAGGTAGATGGCCTTGATGCGCCTGTCGTCCTTGGCGAGCCGGATGCCGTCGAGCAGGTCCTTGAGGAGCGTCTCGTCCGGCCCGCCCCCGGTCACCAGCGCGGTCAGCGTCCCCTGCGGCGAGGCGCCGGTGAGCTGCTCGACCACCTGGCCCACCGGCCGCACCACCAGGGCGGCGCCGTCGGGCACCTTGGGCCCGCCCGCCAGCAGCACCCAGGCGAGGGCGACCACCGCCGCCAGGAAGAGCAGGTTGGCCGCGCCGCGGCGAATCCAGTCGAGGGCCCGCCACAGGCCGGAGAGGGCGCCGGCGGCGAGCTTGCGGGAACCTTGGTTCATGGAGAGGCCTCCGGCCGCATGTTGTAGGCCGCCCCCGGCCGTCCTTCAACGCCCCACCTGAACCCGTGGCGAATCTTCCGGCTCCCACCGTGCGGACCCACTACCCCCAGCACACGGAGCGCCCATGTCCGGCACGAGCGAGATCCTGGTCACCCTTCCCGGCGGACGCCGCGTGGACGCACAGGTGGGCAAGCACCTGGTCCGCACCGACCAGCCGGAGAGCAACGGCGGCGAGGACACGGCCTCCTCCCCGTTCGAGCTCTTCCTGGCGGCCATCGGCACCTGCGCCGGCATCTTCGTGCAGGGCTTCTGCGCCAAGCGGGGGCTGCCCACCGAGGGCATCCGCATCCGCGAGCGGGTGCACCACGGCGAGGACGGCGCCCTCGCCGGCGTGGACCTGGACATCGAGGTGCCGGCCTCGTTCCCGGAGAAGTACCGCGAGGCGCTGGTGCGGGTGGCCGATCAGTGCTCGGTGAAGAAGGCCATCCAGGCGCAGCCGCGCTTCCAGGTGCGGACCGTCACCGGGTAGCCGCGCAGCGGCGAGGCCGCCGCCCGCAGGCAGGGACCCTTCGCCGAGCTAGAACTTGATGGCCAGGCCGGTGCGCAATGCGTGCGCCCGCTTCAGGCCCGGCAGGTCGACCACGCCGTAGTCCACTGGGTAGCCGAGCCCGGCGAGCGGCTCGAGCATCGCCCAGGTGAACCAGGCGTGGAAGCCGTCGTCCGAGGCGTAGCGGATGGTGAAGTCGCTCTCCAGGCCCAGCGGCAGCGCCCGGCCCGAGGGGGTGGAGGTGCGGAAGATGGCCTGCGAGTAGACGATGGCCAGCTGCAGCGAGAGCCCCTCCAGCACGTCCCAGCGGACGCTGGGCTTCAGGTACCAGGCGTCGGTCACGTTGCCGAGCAGCTCGCGCCAGAGGATCTGGTCCACCCGGTAGGCGGCGTTGAAGCGGAAGTTGCGGATGGCCAGGTCGTTGTTGCCGAACTGGGCGCCGTCGATGGCGCCGGGCAGCGCGGTGCCGCGCTCGGGGCGGTTGCCCAGGCCCGGGGCCCGGTCGCCGCTGGCGAAGCCGAGGTCGAGCCCCAGCAGCCACTTGCCGTCGCTGGGCCGGTAGTCGGTCTGGAAGGCGCCGCCGAAGGAGCGGATGTCCACCGCGCCGGGGGAGGCCGTCGCGGCGCTGGTGCGCGGGTCGGCGATGGAGCCGTAGACGCCGGCCACCTCGGCCTCGAGGCGCAGCCGCTTGGTGCGGTAGCGGCCCCAGAGGCTGAGCCGGTGGGCGGCGTAGCCGGTGTTGATGGTGTCCACCGCGGTGGTGGAGGCGCCGTCGCCGGGCGTGCCCGTCCTCGTGAAGTTGGAGTAGTGCTGCACCGAGTAGCCGTAGAGGCCGCCGTAGTTCAGGCTCGACTCGCCGCGGGCCAGCTTGCGGGCCATCTCCTCCTCGGTGTCGATGCGCACCGCCTTGAGCCCCATCGTCCAGGACTCGTCGGCCTTGTCCACCGAGAAGGGCTGGCCGGTGCCACCCAGGTTCTGCGAGACCAGGCCCGAGCCGGTGATGTCGTAGTAGGGCACCAGCACCAGCGGGCCCACCATGGTCTGGCGCAGCGGGATGGCGAGCTGGAGCCGGTCCACGCTGTCCCCCAGGTCGTCGTCGAGGCCGGAGCCGGCGTTGGCGACGATGCCCATGCCCCACTGCGAGGGCATGCGGCCGAAGGAGAGCAGGCCCACCGGCGTCTGCACCTCGCCCCAGACCCGCTTCACGGTGAGGGAGTCGCGGTCGATGCCGTGGGAACCGGCCAGCGGGGGCTGGACGCTGCTCGCGTACCAGGGCTGGTCCTTGGCGCTCTGGGCGCTGCGGCCCGAGCCCAGGACGATGCCGTCGAGGAGGTCGATCTGGGCGAGGATGCGCACCTGCTCCGAGACGTTGATCACCGGCTCCAGCCGCAGCCGCAAGTTGCCGCTGGTCTGGGTGCTCTGGCCGAGCGGGTCGTGGAGCGGCGGCGGGAAGAGGTAGTAGCCGCCCCGGTCGGCGGGGGCCGCCGCGGCCGGGCCGAGGGAGTGGTCGTTGTGGCGGCGCAGCGAGAGGTCGTTGAGGAGATCGCCGCGCACCCGCAGGTAGCCGTCGAGCTGGAGGAGCTCGAGGCGCGGCTTGTCGGCGGCGTTGCCGGCGTCGAGGAACTCGCGGGCCGACTGCTGGCCCTGCAGCTCGGCGCGCACCTCGTCGCGGATCTCGGCCTTGGCCTTGTCGACCGCGCGCTGGATGGCCGCCTGGACGTCGTCGGGGGCGTCCTTCTTGTCGGCCTTCTGGGCCAGGGCGGGCGCGGGGAGCGCCAGGCACAGGGCCAGGAGGGGAGCGGCGAGCGGGAACCTCTGCATGGTCGGACCTCGGCGCGAGGGCGCAAGGGTGCGCCATCGCTGTCGGAAGACCGGCCTTTGAAGCACGCCCCCGGGGGAGCGGTCAAGGAGGCCCCGCAGGGCGAGCGAGTCGCCTGCGGGGTCCGCGGTCGGCCGCGGGCGGCGGCCTCGGCCTACGGGTGCTTCGGGCCCTGGCGGAGCTCCACCAGCACGCCGTTCGAGCCCTTGGGGTGGACGAAGGCCACCTGGGCCCCGCCGGCGCCGGGCCTGGGCTTCTCGTCGAGGAGCGGCGCCCCGGAGGCCCGGAGGCCGGCCATGGCGGCGAGGATGTCGGGCACCTCGATGCAGATGTGGTGCAGCCCCTCGCCCCGCTTCTCCAGCGCCTTCTTCATGGGGCTGTCGTCGCCGGCCGGCGAGACCAGCTCGATGCGGCCGGCGCCGTGGCCGAAGATGGCCACCCTCACCTTCTCGGTGGGGACGTGCTCGATCTCCGGCTCGGCCAGGCCGTAGGTGTCGCGGAAGAGCTTCACCGCCTCGTCGAGGTCGGCGACGAGGATGGCGACGTGGTCGAGTCCGGTCATGGGCGCTCCGGGGCAGGGCGGGAGAGGGCCGCATGAAAGGACGGCCGGGCCGCCCCCGTCAAGGGTTCACTCCAGGTCGATGGGCGTCCAGGCGCCGGAGGGCTCGAGCTGGAGCCCCCAGACCTTGTGCGAGCCCTGGTGCTCCGAGGGGCCGAAGGAGATGGCCACCCCGATGCCGATGTCGTGGTTGCGGATGGTCTCCAGCGCCTCCACCAGCTTCTCGGTGTCGGGCTCGGGCCCGGCCCGGCGCAGCCCCTCGATGAAGAGCTGGGCCGAGAGCCACCCCTGCAGCGAGAGGAAGTCGGGCCGCTCGGCGGGGTGGTAGCGCCTGAGCTGCTCCTGGTAGCGCAGCACCACCGTGGCGCGCGAGGTGGGCACCGGCACCACCTGGGTGAGGACCATGTTCTGCATGAAGCGCGGCCCCAGCCCCTTGAGGTCGTCGGCCAGGTCCTGGGCCTCCACCGCCGAGGCGTTGGTGAAGACCATCCCCTGCCCGCCCAGCTTCTCGACGAACTTGGCCACCGGCTTGTGGGTGCTGAAGCAGACCACCGCCTTCACCCGGGGGCCCGCCGCCTGGATGCGCTTCACCGCCTCGGCGACGTCGACGGTGTTGCGCTTCACCGAGGTGCGGATCACCAGGCTCGGGTCGATGCCGTAGCGGCGCAGCTGCCAGGCCATGCCCTTCCAGCCGGCCTCGCCGTAGGCGTCGTCCTGGGCGAAGTAGGCGATCTCGGTGGCCGGGATGCGGCGCACGCCCACCAGGTAGCGCACCGCGGCGGCCGCCTCCTCGGGGTACGAGGCGCGGAAGTTGAAGATGTAGCGGTCGGGCGGGTCGTTGCGCAGGAAGGGGGCGCCGGAGAGGGAGCCGAAGAGGATCACCTTCTGGTCCACCAGCCAGTCGAGGTAGGCCTCCACCGCCGCCGAGCCGGTGTTGCCCACGAAGGCGAAGACCTTCTTCCCCTCCACCATCCCCTTCACGATCTCGAGGGCCTTGGGGGGGACGTTGCCGTGGTCGGCCGCCAGCAGGCGCAGCATGCGGCCGTGGACGCCGCCAGCCTCGTTCACCGCCAGGAAGGCGGTCTCGACGCCGATCTTCATCTGCCGCCCCAGCTCCTTGTTGGTGCCGGAGTAGGCGGCGGCCTGGCCGAGGACGATCTCGCCGGAGGTGATGCCGGCGCGCTGCTGGCTGCGGGCCTCCCCGGGCGCGACTGCCGCCGCGGCGGCGAGGCACAGCACGAGCGCTGGCAAACGGCGCGCAGACATCCGCACGATTCCCTGCTTCCTCCCCCCGGTCGAGCCGCCATCGTAGGGCCTCGGGGGCGAGCCCTCCAAGCGGCCCGGGCGCGGATCGCCGATATCGCGCGGCCTAGCGCCCCGGCCGGGACCCGCCCGAGGGGGCCGGCCCCACCGGGACCGGCTCGGCCGCCACCACCTGCAGCGCCCCCAGCAGCCCCACCGTGTCCACCTGGTTGCCGCGCCCCAGCGCCAGGTGGGTGGCGTCGGCCACCGGCTGGCCGAAGGTGGGGTCGACGGCGATCCACTCGGCACCGCTCTTCACCTCGGCCCAGGCGTGCCAGTAGAGGGCGTCCACCTGGTCGCCGTAGCGCGTGTAGACGAGGCCGAAGACCGGGCGGGCCGGGATGCCGGCGGCCCGCGCCAGCGCCGTGAAGAGCAGCGCGTGCTCGGTGCAGTCGCCGCGCCCGGCAGCCAGCACCTCGCTGGCCCGGTCGCTGCTCTGGCCGAAGGTCTTCTGCAGCGTCTCGAAGACGAAGCGCTCGATCCGCAGCGCCGCCGCGTAGACCCGCGGCTCCCCCTCCACCAGCCTGGCCGCCAGCGACCGCAGGGCCGGGGCGTCGGAGTCGATCTGCCCCACCGTCTCGGCGGTGGGGCCGAGGAGCGGCTCCAGGCCCCGGGGGATCGAGCGCTCGCGGCGCGCGTCCCGGGCCGGGTCGGCGGCGAGCGGCCGGCGGGCGGTGACGGTGAGGCGCACCTCACCGCCCGGCAGCGCCTCGTGGCGCTGGCGCTCGTCGTCGCGCAGGAAGCTCGGGGGCAGCCCGCGCAGCCGGTAGGCGACGGCGCCGGGAACGTCGCGCGGCAGGGCGCCGGGCAGCGGGACGCGCGTCAGGTTGAAGAGGTCGACGCGGTCGAGGCGGCGCGCCACCTCCTCGGGCTCGGCCCGGGCCACCACCGCCTCGCCGAGCCGCTCCTCGAGGATGCGGCCGTCGTCGGCCACCGAGACCCGCATCGCCTGCCGGTCTCCCTCCTCCTGCTCCTCGACGATCGAGACCTCCACCTCCACGCCCGCCCCGCCCATCTTGCCGCGCCCGCGGTACCGATCCTCCACCTTGCGCACGCGGAGCTGCTCCCCCTCCAGCTGCGACCCCTGCACCGTGGCGCGGCGCGCCGCCGCCAGCCGCGCGGCGTCGGCCTGCTCCACCGTCTCGCCCGGGTGCGGGATGCTCCGCTCGGTGCGGCCGCCGCCCCCCTCCACCACCACGGCGCAGCTCGACTCCTGGCAGCGACCGGTCACCACCCGGTCGCCGCCGTCGCCGCTGCGCTCGCTGCGGAAGGAGAGGAGCCGGGCGCCGGGCCGGGCCGGGTACACCTTCTCGTCCCGCTGGCGCCGCTTCACCGTGCGCTCGCCCACCGTGGCGGTGATCTCCGTCTCCTGCCGGACCACCAGCACCTCGGCGCCGTCGCGCCGCTCGCGGGAGATCTCGGCGCGGGTGTGGCCCGCCTTCTTGCCCATGAGGTAGAGGCCGAACCACTCCGGCCCCTGCGGGCGCCGGAGGGTGAGGACGTTCACGTCGGTCGGGGTCGCGGCCGGGGTCGCGGCCGGGGTCGCGGTCGGGGTCGCGGTCGGGGTCGCGGTCGGGGTCGGGGTCGGGGTCGGGGTCGGGGTCGGGGTCGCTGTCGGGGTCGCTGTCGGGGTCGGCGGCGGCGGCGGCGGCGCAGGCTTCCCGCAGCCCAGGAGCAGCGCGACGGCGCAGGCGACGGCAACGCTTCGCATCCGCGCTATCTACCAGAAACTGGCCCCGCGGGCCGCGCCTCGGCACCATCGGCGCCGATGAGCCACCACCGCTTCGACGCCGCCTACTACCGGCGCCACTACCGCGGCCGCTCCCGCGTCCACTCGGCGCGCGAGGTGGCCCACCTGTGCCGGGCCGTGGACGGCTACGCCGCCTGGCTCGGCCTGCCGCTGCGCCGCATCCTCGACGTCGGCGCCGGGCCGGGCCTGTGGCGCGACTGGTTCCGCCGCCACCGGCCCGCCGCCCGCTACCGCTCGGTGGACGTCTCCCCCTACGCCTGCGAGCGGTACGGCCACGAGCGGCGGGACATCGCCCGCTGGCGCCCGCCGGGCCGCTACGACCTGGTGGTGTGCCAGGGCGTCCTCCCCTACCTCGACGCCCGCGAGGCCGAGGCCGCCATCGCCCACCTCGGCAGCGCCTGCCGCGGGCTGCTCTACCTGGAGGCGCTGACGCTGCGCGACCTCGCCGAGGTGGCCGATCCGGGCCGCACCGACGTCGCCATCCACGCCCGGAGCGGGGCCTGGTACCGGGTGCGGCTGCGCCCCTGGTTCCGGCAGGTGGGCGCCGGGCTGTGGGTGTCGTCCTCCTCCCCCATGGCCTTCTGGGAGCTGGAGGCGGCCGCGGGAGCGACCCCCTCCTGAACGTTCGCTGCGGGTGCTAGCCTGTCGGGCGGATGAACTTCGCCGCAGGCTTCGCCGTGGCCAGCGCCTCCCTCGGGATCGGCCTGGCCCTCCTCGTCCACTTCATCGCCCGCGCGCCGGGCCTCGAGGAGGAGCGCCCTTTCGCCGCCGTGGCGCTCACCGCCGGCCTGGCGGCCGCCACCAACGTCCACTGGTCCTTGCCGGTGGCCGAGGCCTCGGCCCACCTGTGGGCCCGCGTCCAGATCCTGCTGCTCGGGCTCCACGTGGTGGCCTGGCACCGGTACGCCTGGCACACGCTCCAGCTGCGGCGCGGCCCCGTGCTCCGCATCGTCGTCGGCGCCACCCTGGCGGCGGCCCTGCTCGCCCTCTGGCCCGGGCTGGTCTACTCCGGCGAGCTGGACTGGCACGAGGTGGCCGGCACCCGCTACCTCGACCTGCGCCCCACCCGCGCCGGTCTGGCCGTCATGGGGCTCTACGTCCTCTCCGGCGGCCACGTCGCCTGGCACTTCCTGCTGGCGCTGCGGCGCGGCACCACCAGCGCCCGCACCGCCGGCGTGGCGCTGGCGGCGCTCTTCGCCATCGTGCTCATGGGGAGCCACGACGTGCTGGTGACCGTCGGCCTGCTCCACACCCCCTACCTGCTCGACTTCGCCTTCCTGGTGCCCATCGTCGGAGTCGGCTACGTGCTGGTGGCCCGCTTCTCGGCCGACGCCACCGCGCTGCTGGCGCTGCAGGCCACGCTGGCGGCCCAGGTGGAGGAGCGCTCCGCCCAGCTCGGCAAGACGCAGGAGGCGCTGCACCGCAGCGAGAAGCTGGCGGCGCTGGGACAGCTGGCCGCCGGCATCGCCCACGAGCTCAACAACCCCACCGCGGCGGTGGCCGCCAACCTGGAGTTCATCCAGGGCCACCTCGAGGCCAGCGGCGCGCCCCGCGACACCCGCGATGCCGCCCGCGAGTCGCGCGAGTCGATGGACCGGGTGGCGCGCACCGTCCGCCAGCTCCTCGACGCCGGCCGCGCCGCGATGTCCCTGCCCGAGGAGCGGGTGCCGGTCTCGCTGGCGGCGGTGAGCGAGGCGGCGGTGCGGGCGGCCGTGGCCCGCTTCGGCAGCCGGGTGCGGGTGGTGGACCTGGTGCCCTCGGCCCTCTTCGCGCTCGGCCAGGAGCGGGCCCTCTCCCACGTGGTCGGCCACCTGGTGGCCAACGGCGTCCAGGCCATCCCCCCGGGCAAGCGGGACGGGCAGGTGGTGCTGCGCGGCGAGCGGGAGGGGGCGCGGGTGCGGCTCTGGGTGGAGGACAACGGCGCCGGCTTCACCGAGGAGGCGCTGCGCCACCTCTTCGAGCCCTACTACAGCACCCGGGCCTTCGGCGCCGGCGCCGGCCTGGGGCTGGCCGTCTCCCGCGGCCTGGTGGCCAGCCTGGGCGGCGAGCTGCGGGTCACCAGCCGGCCGGGCCACGGCACCCAGGCGGCGGTGGAGCTCGACGCCAGCGAGCCGCCGCCGCCGCGGGCGGCCGACGAGGACACGGGCTCCCTGCGGCTCCTGGGCCCGCCGGCGGGAGGGCCGCGCCGGCTCCTGGTGGTGGACGACGAGCCGGCGGTGCTCTCCTCGCTGCGGCGGCTCCTGGAGAAGCGCTACCAGGTGACCCTGGCCTTCTCGGTGGAGGAGGCGCTGCGGCGCCTCTCCGAGGAGCGCTTCGACCTCGTCCTCTGCGACCTGGTGATGCCCGGCGGCGGCGGCGCCCGGCTCCACGCCGAGCTCACGCGCCTGCGCCCGGCGACGGCGGCGCGGATGATCTTCCTCACCGGCGGCGCGGTGAACGCCGAGACCCGGCGGTTCCTCGCCAACCAGCCGCAGCCGGTGCTGGAGAAGCCCCTCGACGTGGAGCAGCTGCTCCTCGCCGAGCAGAGGCTGGTGCCCGGCGCGCGCCACACGCCGGTGCCGGGGGGGTAGGGGGGAGGGGGGAAGCGGCACGGCAGCTACGACGCAAGTGGCCGGGCTGCGCCAGGGCTGCGAGCGGGTGTCCCTCCCTGGGAGGGCTCCAAGGTGGTCACTTGTACCGCCGTGACGAGGAGGAGTACACGCGCGGAGGAGTTCACGAATCGTCCTGAATGCGCTCTCCGTGCACCCGACGAACAAGGAGCCGACACATGACGCGATCGCTGGGACTTCTGGTGGCAGCTGCTGGCCTGCTCGCCTGTGGCGGTGCGGGAGAGCGGCCGAACGATGCGCGGGCCCAAGCGGCGGTGGCCTGCTATCCCTCGTCGTGCTCGACGAGCAGTTGCGCATGCGACGACCAGGCCGGTGAGATCTCTTACTACTGCGGGGGGAACATGAACGTGGCGATCACGTTTGGTGCCTCCGAGTGCTCGAGCGACGGGTGCCAGCAAACTGGGAAGACCATCCTCTTCACCTGCTGCGGCGAGATGTGCTCGGCGGGCAACGCGACGGGGATCGGCAGTCACTGCTACGCGTGCCCAGCCGGGCAAGTCTGCAACGGAGACCTGAACAGGTGCGAGCCCGCCTGCGTTCCCACTCCCAAGGCCCAGGCGTGCGGTGCTGCGACGTGCGGAACGGCTCCCGACGGATGTGGCGGGACCTACAGCTGCGGGACATGCTCCATCGGCGCGCACATGTACTGTGGCTCGGACAAGCACTGTCACTGCGCTGCTCCGTACAAGAGCTGCGGTGACACGATCGACCCGGCCGCCTGCTACAGGATCTGCCCGTAGCCGAGGGGGTCGGCAGCGCGCGTCGAAGCCCCGGCCCGCCGAGGCGCGAGGCGCGGCCAGCGCAGGCGCAACCCAGCCCATCCCGCGAGCCGCGAGGCGGGGGGGGCCAGCGCAGGCGCTGCCGCTCTACTCCTCCACCGGCGCGTAGAAGGAGACGCCCCGCACGTCCTCGTGGATCTGCAGCCGGTGCTGCAGCGGCGGGAAGGCGCGCTGCTCGCAGTCCATGCGGTCGCAGAGCCGGCAGGTGGGCCCCACCTGCACCAGCGCCTCGCGCGACTCCAGGTCCACGCCGTCGGCGTAGACCAGCCGCTTCGCGTCCTGGAGCTCGCACCCCAGCGCCAGGGCGTGGACGGTGCGCGGGGCGTGGAAGCCGCCGCTCTCCCGGCGCACGGTGCGGGCCACCCAGAAGGTGCGGGTGCCGTCGGGCATCTCCGAGAGCTGGGTGCGGATCATGCCCGGCGTCATGAAGCAGCCGAAGAGGGCCCCTCGGGCGCACATGCCGCCGAAGCGCGGGAAGCGCAGGTCGGAGCAGCTGAAGTGCTTGGAGATGTTGCCGGCGATGTCGATGCGCACCATGTGGAAGGGCACGCCCTCGGCGCCGGGGCGCCGCAGCGTGGTGAGCCGGTGGCATGTCTGCTCGAAGCTGGCGCGGAAGCGGTGGCCCAGCAGCTCGACGTCGTTGCGCTCCTCCCGCGCCGCCTCCAGGAAGGGCCCGTAGGGGAGCAGCACCGCGGCCGCGAAGTAGTTGGCGAGCGCCACCCGCGAGAGCGCCCGCGACTCGGCGCTGGTGAGGTGCGGGTCGGCGGCGTGCCGATCGAGCGCCGCCCCCTGGGTGAGGAGGCCGATCTGGTATGCGAGCTGGAAGTTGCGGCTGCCGCGCCGCAGCACCTCGGAGAGGGTGAGCACGCGCCGCTCGCGGTCGAAGCGGCGCACCGCCCGGCCCATGTCGTGGGCGTGCTCCACCCGCACCTGCACGCCGTGCTCGCGCAGCAGCCAGGCGGAGAGGGCCTCCTGCAGGTTGGCCGCCTCGAGCCGGGCGTCGCGCCAGAGCCGCTCCGCCCCCTCCTCCAGCTCCGGGAACCAGTTCATGTGGCGCTGGATGAGGTCCGAGACCTCCTCGGTGGGCAGCCGGGAGTCGAGCTCGGAGACGCCGCCCTCGCTGATGCGCGCCGCCAGCGTGGTGGCCGCCTCCTTGGCGCCGCGGTAGGCGTGGTAGAGGGCCACCACCGCGCGGGCCACGCCCGGGCTGCCGTGGGCCAGGTCGCGGACCTCGGCGGCGGCGAGCTCGTGGCCGTCGAAGAGCGGGTCGCCGAAGAGCTCCATGAGGTCGGCGGCCGAGCGGGCCTCGCCGCCGGAGGAGAGCTCCTTGAGGTCGAGCTCCAGCACCTCGGCCAGCTTGAGGAGCAGCGGCGAAGGCAGCGGCCGCTTCCCGTGCTCGATGAGGTTGAGGTAGCTGGCGCTGACCCCGAGCTTGTCGGCCAGCGCCGCCTGGGAGACGCCACGGCGGCGACGAAGGGTCCTCACCTTGGCTCCCAGTGCCGGTCTGTCTACCATGGCGATTCTCCTCGCGATCCAGCGCGGATCCGCCGCTGACTTTACATGCTTTACAACTTGACGGCAACACGTGATCAGGATGAGAACAGCTTAACTACTCAGAATCACGAAGAGTATTGCGTTTGATACAAATCAAGATAACTCTAACCCCGAGGACTTCATGACCGCCCCCGCCAAGACCGCCGCCCGCCTCCGCCCCCCGAAGGGGGTCGAGCTCGTCGGCCCCTTCCCGCGCGAAGCCGAGCGGGTCCTCACCCCGGAGGCCCTGGCCTTCGTGGCCGACCTCGTCCGCCGCTTCCAGTGGCGCATCGACGAGCTGCTCCTGGCCCGCGCCGTCCGCCAGGCCCGGTGGGACGAGGGCTGGCGCCCCACCTTCCCCAGGGACACCGGCCACATCCGCGGCACCGCCTGGGAGGTGGCACCGCTCCCGGCCGACCTCCAGGACCGGCGGGTCGAGATCACCGGCCCGGTCGACCGCAAGATGATCATCAACGCCCTCAACTCGGGGGCGTCGGTCTTCATGGCCGACTTCGAGGACTCCAACTCGCCCACCCGGGAGAACGTGGTCGGCGGGCAGGCCAACCTCCAGGACGCCATCCGCCGGACCATCACCTACGAGGCCCCGGAGACCGGCAAGTCCTACAGGCTCGCCGAGAAGACCGCGGTGCTGATGGTGCGCCCGCGCGGCCTGCACCTGCCCGAGAAGCACCTCTCGGTGGACGGCCGCGTGGCCCCGGGCTGCCTGGTGGACTTCGGGCTCTTCCTCTTCCACAACGCCCACGAGCTCATCGCCCGCGGCACCGGACCGTACTTCTACCTGCCCAAGACCGAGAGCCACCTCGAGGCCCGGCTCTGGAACGACGTCTTCCTGCGCGCCGAGGAGAAGCTCGGCCTGCCCCGGGCCACCATCAAGGCCACGGTGCTGGTGGAGACGCTGCCGGCCTCCTTCGAGATGGACGAGATCCTCTGGGAGCTGCGCGAGCACTCGGCGGGGCTCAACTGCGGCCGCTGGGACTACATGTTCAGCTTCATCAAGCGGCAGCGCATGGACCCCAACGCGCTCCTGCCCGACCGCGGCCAGGTCACCATGGACAAGGCCTTCCTCGACGCCTACGTCCAGCTCCTCATCCAGACCTGCCACCGCCGCGGCGTCTTCGCCATGGGCGGCATGGCGGCCCAGATCCCGATCAAGGACGACCCGGCCGCCAGCGAGGCGGCGCTCGCCAAGGTGCGGGCCGACAAGCTCCGCGAGGTGAAGGCCGGCCACGACGGCACCTGGGTGGCCCACCCCGGCCTGGTCGGCATCGCCAAGGGGATCTTCGACGAGCACATGAAGACCCCCAACCAGATCCACGTGAAGCGCGAGGACGTGCGCATCACCGAGGCCGATCTGCTGCGGGTGCCCGAGGGCACGCGCACCGAGGAGGGGCTGCGCCACTCCATCCGCGTCTCCATCCAGTACCTGGAGGCCTGGATGCGGGGCACCGGCTGCGTGCCGCTCTACAACCTGATGGAGGACGCGGCCACCAGCGAGATCAGCCGCGCCCAGGCCTGGCAGTGGCTGCACCACAAGGCCACGCTCACCAACGGCACGGTGGTGACCCGCGAGCTGTTCGCCCGGCTCGTCGAGGAGGAGATGGCCCGCATCCGCCAGGAGGTGGGCGAGGCCCGCTTCCCGGGCCGCTTCGCCGAGGCCCGCGCCGTCTTCGAGAAGATGTCCACCTCCGAGAAGTTCGAGGAGTTCCTGACCCTGCCTGCCTACGACATGCTCATCGCGCTCGAGAAGGGCGCGAAGGGCAAGGCGCGGCCGGCCCCGAAGAAGAAGCCCAGGCAGCAGTCCCGCCCCACCGGCCCCAAGGGCCGCACACGCAAGAAGAGGAGATAGCCCCATGAACGGCGCGCCCGCCAACCCCGATCCGCAGCGCTGGAACGGCATCGTCCGGCCGTACGACGCTGCCGCCGTGGAGAAGCTCCGCGGCTCGGTGCGCATCGAGCACACGCTGGCGCGCCTCGGCGCCGAGCGGCTCTGGACGCTGCTCCACGAGCGGCCCTACGTCCACGCCCTCGGCGCCCTCACCGGAGGGCAGGCGGTGCAGATGGTGAAGGCCGGCCTGGAAGCCATCTACCTCTCCGGCTGGCAGGTGGCCGCCGACGCCAACACCGCCGCCCAGACCTACCCCGACCAGAGCCTCTACCCGGCCGACTCGGTCCCGGCGGCGGTGCGGCGCATCAACCGCGCCCTGCAGCGCGCCGACCAGATCGAGACCGCCGAGGGCAAGCGCGGCCGCCACTGGTTCGCCCCCATCGTCGCCGACGCCGAGGCCGGCTTCGGCGGCCCGCTCAACGCCTTCGAGCTCATGAAGGGGATGATCGAGGCCGGCGCCGCGGCGGTGCACTTCGAGGACCAGCTCGCCAGCGAGAAGAAGTGCGGCCACCTGGGCGGCAAGGTGCTGGTGCCCACCAGCCAGTTCATCCGCACCCTCACCGCCGCCCGCCTGGCCGCCGACGTCATGGGCGTGCCCACGCTGCTGGTGGCCCGCACCGACGCCCACTCGGCCAAGCTCCTGCTCTCCGACGTGGATCCCTACGACGCCCCCTTCATCGAGAAGGAGAAGGGGCGCACTCCCGAGGGCTTCTTCCACCTGCAGGAGGGGCTCCGGACCGCCATCGCCCGCGGCCTGGCCTACGCGCCCTACGCCGACCTCATCTGGTGCGAGACCTCGACGCCCGACCTCGACGAGGCCAGGGAGTTCGCCGAGGCCATCCACGCCAGGCACCCGGGCAAGATGCTGGCCTACAACTGCTCGCCCTCCTTCAACTGGAAGAAGAACCTGGACGACGTCACCATCGCCCGGTTCCAGCGCGAGCTCGGCGCCATGGGCTACAAGTTCCAGTTCGTCACCCTGGCCGGCTTCCACGCCCTCAACCACGGGATGTTCCAGCTGGCGGTCGAGTACAAGGACCGCGGCATGAGCGCCTACACCGAGCTGCAGACCGCCGAGTTCGCCGCCGAGAAGCAGGGCTACACCGCCACCCGCCACCAGCGCGAGGTGGGCACCGGCTACTTCGACATGGTCACCGAGGTGGTCTCGGGCGGCGCCTCGAGCACCACCGCGCTCAAGGGCTCCACCGAGTCGGCGCAGTTCCAGGACGCCGACCGGCTCACCGTCGCCGAGCACGCCATCGCCCAGGACCACGCCCTGGTGGAGCGGCTCAACCAGCGGCTCCGCGCCGCCAGGGACCCCGACACCGCCGAGAGCGCGCTGGAGGAGCTCACGGCCCACCTGGCCGGCCACTTCGCGCGCGAGGAGGCGGAGGACGGGCTGCACGGCCTGGTCGCGGCCCGCGCCCCGCAGTACCGGGACGCCTTCCGGGAGATCGCCGAGGACCACGAGCGGATCCTGGAGTCGATCCGCAACCTCGGCACGCGGCTCCGGGCCGGGGTGGCCGACCCCGCCTACGAGTCGCGCCACCTCGCGGCGCTGCTCCGCGAGCACGAGGACCGCGAGGGCGAGGTCACGCGCCGCGCGCTGGCGAAGGCCGCGGCCTAGGCCGAGCCCTCCGCCCTCCGCCGCTCCCCGCGCCACGGGGAGCGGTGGGGCGCCCTACCCTCTCGACCTTTCCTTCCCGTCCTTCCCGTCCTTCCCGTCCGGCGGCACCGGCTTCACCACCGTGACCTCGTAGACGCGGCGCGGCCCCCAGCCGGAGACCGAGCCGGCCGAGCAAAGGGTCGTGCCCGGCGCCACGCCCTCGAACGAGAGCCCCTCGGCGGTGACCGTCGGGGCCGCGACGCTGGCGTCGTCGCACCGGCCGGCGCCGGCCGGACACTGGATGGTGTTGGTCGGGCAGATGGCCACCGTCTTCCCCACCTCCACCCGCAGGGGGTAGGGCGCCTCGTCCGCGGCGCGGGCGGAGGCGAACAGGGCTGCCAGGACTGCAGCGGTGAGGGCTCGGCGCATGGCCGGAGCTTCCCGCGATCCCGCCTCGCTGTCACGGCCGCGCACCCCCCGGCCGGGGCCGCCGGATCGTTGGGAGGCCGGGCAGCCACGGCGATATGCATGAGGCCGTGCCGCGCCGCCTCGCCCTCCCGATCCTGGCCACCCTGGCGGCCTGCCCGGGCGCCGACCCGCCCTTCCCGCCCTACGAGGAGCCGCGCGCCCCGGCGGTGCGCTGCCCCTCCGCCCCGGTGCTGGTGAACGGCGGCACCAACCCCGCGCCCGACCCCGGTGCCACCTGCGTGCAGGCGGTGCGAGACAGCGCGCTGCCGGCGGTGTCGGCCTCGGCCACGCACGGCTGGATCGACCTGGGCGAGCGCACCGTCGGCGAGGTGGTTCCCTTTCCCGTCCCACCCGGGACCGCCAGCATCACCGTCATCGAGCAGGTGGTGGATGCCGCCGCCCGGATGACCATCCACTTCGCCTCCGGGAGCACCACCCAGACCTTCATCGAGGAGAACGCCGCCGTGGTCGCCGAGCTGCGCGACCCGGCCGGCTTCCTGGTCTTCACCGACATCCGGCTGGGCGGCCCCTCCGACGGCTCGGCCACGCCCCTGTTCTTCGAGTCCTACGCGGCGGTGACCGGCACGCTCTCCTACCCCAACACCAGCGCTGCGCTCGAGGTGGCGGCCAGCGGCGTTGCCGCGGGCGACTGGACCGTGCGGGTCGGCGACTACGGCTACGAGTGCGCCCTGGCCGGC
Organism: Deltaproteobacteria bacterium; assembly: GCA_016214955.1. Taxonomy (GTDB): domain Bacteria; phylum Myxococcota; class Myxococcia; order Myxococcales; family Anaeromyxobacteraceae; genus JACRMN01. Next base: position 66,223 of record JACRMN010000012.1, on the reverse strand, counting down.
AGCCCGGACCCGCCGGCGGCGCTGGCCGGCTTCTCCTGCGATCCCCCGGGCGCCGGGGTGACCCCCTTCGCCCAGGGGCGCTACCGGGTGTTCGTGCTGACGCGGCCGGCGGCCCCGACCGGCAGCGCCATCCCGGCCACCGGCACGCTCGACGTCGCCTTCCACCTGGTGGACGCCCTGGCACCCGGCCAGCTGATGCCGGTGGACGCCGCCTCGGCCCCCACCCACGCGGCCACCCTGCGGATGGTGGACGCCTACGCCGTCCTCCTCTCCCAGGCCGGCCTCTGCCTCGGCACCGTCACCTTCCTCGACGCGCCCGACTGGGCGCGCAGCCGCTTCGGCACCGGCGTCTCCGACGCCGACGGCTCCGCCTGCGGCGAGTTCTCTCAGCTCCTCACCCTCTCCGTGCCCGGCCAGCGGACGCTGGACCTGTTCCTCGTGCCCCGCATCGGCAGCGGCAGCGCCACGCTGGGCATCGACGGCACCATCCCCGGCCCGGCCACCGTCAACGGCACCGTGGCCAGCGGCGCCATGGTCTCGGCGGCCAACCTGGGGGCCGGCACCTGCCCGGCGGCCGGCGGGCCGGTCGACGTCCTGCGCTGCGGCTCCGACGAGGTGGCCTACATCGCCGCCCACGAGAGCGGCCACTACCTGGGCCTCTACCACCTCACGGAGCACGACGGCAGGCACTGGGACCCGCTCACCGGCACCCCGTCCTGCAGGACCTCCTGCAGCAGCGCCGAGGTCTCTCCCGCGGCCTGCGCCCGCAGCACCACCTGCGGCGGCGGCCCGAACCTGATGTTCTGGTCCTTCGACCCGCTCGTCTCCCGCGGCTACCTGACCGCGGAGCAGGGGCAGGTCGCCCGCACCAGCCCGCTCGTGAGGTGAGCATGACCGCCCTCTCCCTGCTGGTCTGCGCCGCGCTGGCGGCCCCGCGCCCGCCCGCCCCCGAGCCCGCCGAGCCGCCGCCGCCGGCCACCGCCGCCGAGCAGGCCGAGCGCATCCAGGCCGCGCTGGGCCGGATCCACGGCTCCCCCGCCCCGGCCACCTGGCGCTCCCTCGGCCCGGGCGCCGACGAGGCGCTCCTGAAGGTCGCCGCCGACGGCGCGGCGCTGCCCCGGCGACGGGCGCTGGCGCTCACCGGTCTCTCGCACCTGGGCGGCGCGCGCGCCGAGGCGGCACTCACCTCCTTCGCTGCGCAGGAAGGGCTCCCCTTCGCGGTGCGGGCCGCGGCGCTCGAGGGGGCGGGGCGGCTCCTGGCGCCGGCGGCGCTGCACCGGGCCCTCTCTCCGGTGCTGGCGGCGCGGCGCCCCGCCGATCGCACCGTGGCCGCCGAGGTGCTGGCCGAGCGGGCGCCGGCAGAGTCCTGCGGCGCCATCCGGGCGCGGGCCGCGCTCCGCGGCGAGCGGCCCGGCCTGGCCCGGGCCCTCTCCCGCTGCGGCGCCTCCGGGCGCTGACCAGTGGCCGCGGCCCCCGAGGCGCAGGTGCTGCTCCTGGCGCTGGAGGAGCTTCGCCGCGCCTTCGGCGATCGCGCCGCGCCCGGCACCGACCCGCGGAGCGACACCGGCCCCTTCCGCGCCTTCCGCGCCGCGCTGCTCGAGGCGGCCGCCGGCTGCGCCCGCGGCGAGGCGCGGCTCTCGGTCTGGTGGGAGGGCACCTTCAACGGCTACGCGCTGGCGCTGGAGGTGGTGCCCGGCGCCGCGCTGCCCGGGCTCGCGCCCGCCCTGGCCGCCGTCTGCCCGGTGGAGGCGGTCCGCACCGCCCTCCCGCGCCCCGACGCCCTGCCCCTGGCGCTGGTGGGGCCGGGAGCCGCCCGGCTCCTCGCCGACGAGGCCGGCGCCCGGGTGGAGCTCCCCTTCGGCGCGCCCACCGGCCACTTCGGCGCGCCCGGCGTCCTGCGCGTGAAGGCCTAGCGTCGCAGGCCGAGCCGCCGCGCCGCCTCGGCCCGCACCACCTCCACGAAGGCCCGCGCCGCGGGCGTGAGGTGCTGGCCGCGCCGCCAGGCGAGCGCCAGGTCCCAGCGCAGCGCGGGCTCGGCGAGCGGCAGCACCTTGACGCGCGCCGGGTCGAGGCGGCGGCAGACGGTGCGCGGGAGGAGCGCCGCCCCCACGTCGGCGGCCACCATCTCGGCCATGAAGTCCCACTGCGAGCTCTCGGCCGCCACCCGGGGCGCGAATCCCTCGCGGCGGCAGGCGTCGAGGATGTGGCCGTGCAGCGCGAAGTCGGCCCGGTAGAGCACCAGCGGCACCTCGCGGAGCTCCCCCAGCGCCACGCGCCGCTGGCGCGCCAGCGGGCTCCGCGGCGGCAGCACGGCGCAGAGCACGTCGCGCAGCAGCGGCAGGAGCTCGAAGTCGGAGCCGTCGGCCGGGAGCACGGTGGCGCCGGCGTCCAGCTCCCCGTCGAGCAGCAGCGCCTCGATGCGCCGCGCCCCCTCCTCGCGCATCTCCAGCGTGACGCCCGGGTACTGGCCGCGGAAGTCGTGGAGCACCGGCGGGAAGAAGACCGCGCCCACCATCGGCGGCACGCCCACCCGCACCGTGCCGCGCTTCACCTGACCGACCTCCGCCACCTCCTCGGCGATGGCCCGCAGCCCGGCCAGCACCGCCAGGGCCCTGTCGTAGACGCCGCGGCCGGCGTCGGTGAGCGTCACCCGCCGGCCGGCCCGCAGCAGCAGCGGCTGGCCCAGCTCCTCCTCCAGCCCCTTCACCGCCTTGCTCACCGCCGGCTGGGTGAGGTGCAGCGCCTCGCCGGCGCGGGAGAAGCCGCCCCGCCGCACCACCTCCACGAAGCACGTCAGGTTGCGGACGTCCACGGGCGCCTCCGAAGCATTCCTTCAGGGAATGGAATCTATCGAAATACTTCACTTCCGTCATGGCCAGGCCGGCGGTAACCCATGGGCATGAAGATCGAGACTGCAGAGAAGGGAAGCGGCGTCTCCCTGGGCTGGGCGGTGGTGGTCGTGGCCGCGATGACCGCGGCGCCGCTCGTCGGCAGGGCGCTCGGGCTCACGGTGCCGGGCCTGCTGCTGGGCGCGGTGCTGGCGGCCCTGGGCCTGCGGCTGGCGGTGATGGCCGACGGCGTGAGCAGCCCGGCTGCGGACCGCGCGCCGGCGCCGGGGCGGCGCCCGGAGCGGCTGCACCCGGCCCACGTGTAGCATCCGGCCGGTCCTCGCCCCGGCCGCGCGCTGCGGCTATCCTCTGCGCCTCAACCGGCGCGAGGAGGCTGCATGAAGGCGGTCGTGTTCACCGGCAAGGGCGGGCTCGAGGTCGTCGAGGTACGCGAGGTGGAGGCGCCGCGGCCCAGCCGCGGAGAGGTGCTGGTGCGCGTGAAGGCCGCCGGCATGAACCGCGCCGACCTCCTGCAGCGGCGCGGCCTCTACCCGCCGCCGCGCGGCACCCGCGAGGACATCCCCGGCCTGGAGCTGTGCGGCGAGGTGGAGGCCCTGGGCGAGGGCGTCACCGCCTGGAAGCCGGGCGACCGGGTGATGGCCATCGCCGCCGGCGAGGCCCAGGCCGAGCTGGCGGTGGTGCACGAGCGGCTGCTGCTGCGGGTGCCCGAGGGGCTCTCGTGGGAGGAGGCCGGGGCCATCCCCGAGGCCTTCATGACCGCCCACGACGCCCTCTTCACCCTGGGCGGGCTGCGCCCGGGCTGGCCGGTGCTGGTCCACGCCGCCGGCTCGGGCGTCGCCACCGCCGCCATCCAGCTGGTGAAGGCGGCCGGCGCCACCGCCATCGGCACCTCGCGCACCGCCGACAAGCTGGAGAAGGCCCGGGCCCTGGGGCTCGACCACGGCATCCTGGTGGGCAAGGAGGAGCCCCGCTTCGCCGACGACGTGAAGAAGCAGTCCGGCGGCAAGGGGGCGGCCGTGATCCTCGACTTCGTGGGCGCGCCCTACGCGGCCGAGAACCTGGCGGCGCTGGCCCCGGGCGGCACCGTCGTCGTCATCGGCACCATGGGCGGCCCCAGGGCCACCGTGGACCTGGGGCTCCTCATGCGGGCGCGGGGCCGCATCATCGGCACCGTGCTCCGCCCGCGGCCGCTCGAGGACAAGATCGCCGCCACCCAGGCCTTCGCCCGGGACGTGCTGCCGCTCTTCGCCGGCGGCAAGCTCCGGCCGGTGGTGGACGCGGCCCTGCCGCTCGCCCGGGCCCGCGAGGCCCACGACCGGATGGATCGCAACGACACCTTCGGCAAGCTGCTCCTCTGCCCGTGAGCGCGCCCGCAGGAGGCAGCGCCCCGGGCCCGGACGCGGCCGGCCTCCCCGAGAACGCCTTCCGCGAGCTGCGGCCCGGCGAGCGCTACTCGCCGCTCGTGCCCGCCGGCGAGGCGCCGCCCGAGGTGACGCTCCGCTCCGTGGTCCAGGGCGTCGTCTGGTCGGTGGTCTTCTCGGCCGCCGCCACCTACCTGGCGCTCAAGCTGGGACAGGGCATCGAGTCGGCCATCCCCATCTCCATCCTGGCGGTGGGCTTCTCGGCGCTGCTGGTGCGCACGCTGGCGCGCCGCGCCTCGACCCTCCTCGAGAACGTGAACGTGCTGGCCTGGGGCGCCACCTCGGGCATCGTGGCCGGCGGCTCGGTCTTCACCATGCCGGCCATCTTCATCCTCGGGCTGCAGGGCCGCTCCAGCTTCTGGCAGATCTTCTTCGTCCCGCTCCTTGGCGCCTTCCTGGGCGTCTTCCTGCTGGCGCCGTTCCGCCGCTACTTCGTGGCCGAGCTCCACGGCAAGCTGCCCTTCCCCGAGGCCCGGGCCACCACCGAGATCCTGGTGGCCGGCAACCGCGGCGGCCAGAGCGCCATCACCCTCACCTGGTCGGCGGCGCTGGCGGCGGCCTTCGACTTCGTCGGCCCCTCGATGAAGGGCTGGTCCGACACCTTCTCCACCGGCGCCATCGGCGCCCTCTCCGGCTTCACCTCCCGCTGGAAGGCGATCTTCACGCTCAACACCTCGGCCGCCGTCTTCGGCCTCGGCTACATCATGGGGCTCGACTACGCCGCCATCATCCTGGCCGGCTCGCTGCTCTCCTTCCTGGTGCTGGTGCCGATGATCGGCTGGCTGGCGCCCCACGTGGCCGGGGCGGTGCCGCCAGCCACGGTGCCGCTCGCCTCCATGGCCGCGGAGCAGCTCTTCCACGACTACGTCCGGCCCATCGGCATCGGCGGCATCTTCGCCGCCGGCGTGGTCTCGATCCTCAAGATGTCGCCGGTCATCGGCCAGGCGGCGCGCCAGGCGGTCACCGAGGTGGGCCGGCTGGCCCGCGGCGGCGGCACCCTGGCCGCGGCCGAGCGCACCGACCGGGGGCTGCCCATGGCGGTGACCCTGGGCGGCATCGCCGCCACCGCCGTGGCCACCTTCCTCTACTTCCGCCTCTCGGTGCTGGCCGGCGAGCCCGGCGCCACCGGCAAGGCCCTGGCGGCCGTGGCCCTGACGCTCGGCACCTCCTTCCTCTTCACGGCCGTCTCGGCCTGGGCCATCGCCACCATCGCCATCACCCCGGTCTCGGGGATGACGCTCACCACCCTCATCGTCACCGCGGTGGCGCTCTCGGCGCTGGGCCTCTCCGGCGAGAGCGGCATGCTGCAGACGCTGCTCATCGGCGGCGTGGTCTGCACCGCGCTCTCGATGAGCGGCTCGCTCGTCACCCAGTACAAGATCGGCTACTGGCTGGGCTCCACCCCGCGCCGCATCGAGGTGGGCAACCTCCTGGGCTCGGCCGTGGCCTCGGCGGCCACCACGGCGGTCATCTACCTCATGGCCAGCGTCTACGGCTTCACCGCCGACGCCGCCCACCCCGGCGCCCTGCCGGCGCCGCAGCCCAACGCCATGGCCGCCGTGCTCCGGGGGGTGATGGGGCCGGCCGGCGCGCCCTGGTTTCTCTACGTGCTCGGCGCGGTGGTGGCGATCGCCGTGGAGATGTGCGGCGTCTCCGGCCTGGCCTTCGCCATGGGCATGTACCTGCCCATGGACCTCAACTCGCCGCTGGTGGTGGGCGCGGCGGTGGCCTGGCTGCTGCGCCGCTCGTCGAAGGATCGGGCCCTCGCCGCCGCGCGCCACGAGAAGGGGACGCTCGTCGCCTCGGGCTTCATCGCCGGCGGTGCGCTGGTGGGCGTCTTCGCGGCGCTGCTGCGCTTCCTGGAGGACACCTTCGCCTGGCACCTGGTGCCGGACCTGACCCAGGTCGCCGGGCTGGGGGGCTGGCTCTCCTCCTGGGGCAACTGGAACGGGCTCCTGGTCTTCGCGCTGCTCGCGCTCTTCGTGTACGCGGTGGGGAAGCGAGAGCGGGTGGCCTCGTAGCCGGCCCGGGCCCCTGGCACGGCGCGCGGCTACCTGCGCCGCGCCTTGCCCTTCGCCATCCCCTTCGCCTTGCGGCCCGGGGCCGGGCGCCTCGCCTTCTTGCGCAACTCCGGCGCCCGCCCGGCGCCGTCCCTGGCCAGCACCTGGTCGATGGTGACCACGTCCACCAGCCCCTTGCAGAAGTAGAGGGCCGGCAGCACCACCTCCGGCCGGTGCCGGCGGCGCAGGTCCGCCACCTTCTCGGTGCCGGCCCGGTAGCAGGGCAGGTACATGCGGCCCAGCAGCGGGTGGCGCCCCCAGGCGCCGGAGAGCTTGTCGGCCCGCTCGGTGGAGCACAGGTACTCATTGCGCAGCACCGCGGCCACCTCGGCCTGCGGCCGACCCTCGCGCCAGGTGAGCCACGACGACTGGTTCTTGGCGTCGTCCTGGAGCAGCGCCAGCAGCGTGCCGATCTGCAGGTCGGGGTCGGGCAGGTCGGCGATCTCGGTGACGCCGTGGGCGATGAGGATGGCGTTGTTGGCGATGCCCTCGGAGAGCGCCGCGCCGCGGGTGTTCATGGTGAGCACCGTGCCCTCGAAGCCGAGCTTGCCGCCCACGTGGAGCCCCTGCGCCAGGGCGAAGTTGGTGACGTGGCCCGGCACCACCTCGTGGGAGACGAGCTGGGCGAACTCCGGCACCGAGATGTCGAGGGAGGCGTTGATCTCGTAGGTGGCCTCGTACTGCGGGCTCCGGTCGCGGTTGCGGGCCCGTCCCACGTAGTTCATGGAGCCCGAGAACCAGGCGTTCTCGATGGGCAGGAACTGGATGTTGGCCCGCGGGATCCTGCGCAGCGACGGCGGCAGGTGCGGCACCAGGTGGCGCACCGCGCCGGCGTCGAAGTAGGCGATCCAGGCGTCGGCGAGCTGCTTGATGGCCTTCTTCGGAACGGTGCGGGCCGCGCGCCAGGCGTCCACCGCCGCCAGGAGCTCCTCCGGCGTCGAGGAGGGGTAGCCGGCCTTCGCCAGCAGCTCCGCCACCTGGCGCCGCTTCCCGGTGGGGTCGGAGGGCTCGGGCTCCTTCCCGCAGGACCCGTGCACGCAGCGCTCGTAGGGCACCTTGGGCCCGCGGCCCAGCATCTCCAGCGCCAGGTCCCACATGGCGTCGAGGCTGTCGGCGGTGCCCAGCAGGTAGGCGCCGCGCAGCCCGCCCATCTTCCCGCCGCGGGCGCGCAGCTCGCCCAGCGCCGCCGGCACGTCCACCGCCGCCAGGTAGGCGTCGATGGCCGCGGCGTCGGGGCTCTTGGCGGCCACGCCGCCGCTCTCCCGCACCCTGGCCGCGGTGGGGTGGGTGTAGGCCGCGGGGAGCTTCTCGTCGGAGAACCAGGAGTCGGCGATGAAGCGGCCGGTGCCCGAGGGGTTCATGACGTCGCCGCCCCAGAGGGTGTCGATGCCCAGGATGGCCGTCGCCGTCGTCGCCGCCAGCCTCGCCTCGTCGCGCATGCGCTCCTCCCTTGCCTGCAGGCGGCGCGGACGATACCAGACCGGCGCGGGGGCGGCGGGCGGTAGACTGCGGCGCACCCAACGGAGGAAGGAGCAGGAGGCGGATGGAGCGGCAGCCGCGATGGGACGACGTGAAGAAGGAGCTCTCGCGCGGGCGGGCGGCGGGGCGGGCCGGCCCCTGGCTCCTGGGCACCAGCCTGGCCGCCGGGCTGCTGGTGGCGCTGGCGGGGCGGAGCCCGTCGGCGGGGCTCACCATGCTGGTGCCGGGTGCGCTCCTCTGGCTCATCCTCCGCGCCACGACGCAGCCGCGCTGCCCGGCCTGCGGCGCCGGCCTCTTCGTCCGCGGAGACCGGCCCGGCACGGCCGCGAGGCCGCGCGAGGTCCGGGTCGAGCGCGAGCGGCGCTGCCCCGCCTGCGGGGTGTCGTTCGTCTAGCGATCCGCCGCGCGGCTAGCGCACGAACTGGATGGTGCGCGAGGCGCGGCGGGTGAGCGGCGAGACGGCGATGAGCACCGCGGCGCGCTCTGCCCGCGCCAGGCCGAGGCCCGGCGCCGCCTCCCACACCGCCGAGAGCAGCTCACCCACCGTGGTGGCGATTCGCTTGCCGGTCCTGGTGCGCTTCATGAGGTCGCCTGCCTTTCCCGTCCTCGGACGTTCCCCTCCTCCCTAGCAAGCGGCACGCCCACGACAGGGAGCCAGATCCCGGGGGCTTGCGCGGGCCGGAGGGCCGGAGGCTGTCGCTTTTCCAGCCTCCCCGTGGTGGGTGTTGCGGCACGGCTCATCCGGGTGCTTTTCCCTCGGCCCCCCGGGGCACGCCGGTCCGCGGAGTGCTAGAAGGTGCCCCATGCCGACCGCACCCTCCAAGAAGCTGGAGACCTTTCCCAACCCGCGCCCGGGCCGCCCCTACGAGATCGCGATGGAGTGCCCGGAGTTCACCTGCCTGTGTCCCATGACCGGGCAGCCCGACTTCGCCACCATCCGGCTGCGCTACGTCCCGGCGGCCCGCTGCGTGGAGCTGAAGAGCCTCAAGCTCTACCTCTGGAGCTACCGCAGCGAGGGGGCCTTCCACGAGGCGGTCACCAACAAGATCTGCGACGACCTGGTGAAGGCGCTCCGCCCCCGCTGGCTCGAGGTGGTGGGCGACTTCTCGGTGCGCGGCGGCATCACCACCGTGGTGACCGCCCGCCACGGCCGGCGCCCGGCGTGACCGGAGGGCCGGAGCCGAGGTCCCTGATCGGCGCGAAATGATCGCTGACTCCCTTCGGGTAGAATCGACCGCGGTGTCGAACCCGCCGCCCTTCAGGCCAGAGACCCTCGTCGGCGCGACCCTCGACGGCCGCTACCGGCTCGTCTCGCACATCGCCTCGGGCGGCATGGGGGCCATCTTCCGCGCCGAGCACGTCCACCTGCGCAAGGACCTGGCGGTGAAGGTGCTGAGGCCCGACCTCACCACCTCGGCCGACCTGGTGGAGCGCTTCCGCCGCGAGGCCGAGATCGCCGCCACGCTGGCCCACCCCAACATCGTGCGGGTCACCGACTTCGGGCGCAGCCCGGAGGGCTGGCTCTTCCTGGCCATGGAGTACCTGGAGGGAGAGAGCCTCTTCGAGCGGCTGCGGCGCGGGGGCGCCATGCGGCCCGAGGCGGCCATCCCCATCCTCGTGCAGGTGTGCCGCGGCCTGGAGGCGGCGCACGAGCGCGGCGTCATCCACCGCGACCTCAAGCCCGAGAACGTCTTCCTCCTCGGCGGCGACCCGCCGCTCACCAAGATCCTCGACTTCGGCATCGCCAAGATCACCGACCCGGGCGCGGCCAGCGAGACCCAGGCCGGCATGGTGGTGGGCACGCCCGAGTACCTCTCGCCGGAGCAGGCCATGGGCACGGCGGTGGACGGCCGCGCCGACGTCTACGCGGTGGGGCTCATCGCCTGGCGCATGCTGGTGGGGCGCCACCCGTTCCAGGCCGCCGACGCCCGCGGCCTGGTGCTGATGCAGGCCACCCGCCCGGTGCCGTCGCTCGCCGAGGCCCGGCCCGAGCTGCGCGCCTGGCCCATGCTGCTGGCCGCGGTGGCCCGCGCCTGCGCCAAGGATCCCGCCGAGCGGACCGCCAGCGCCGGCCAGCTGGCGGCGGAGCTGGAGGCCTGCGTCGAGCCCGGCGCCCGCCTCCCCACCCCGGCCGGCCAGCCCGCCCTCACGCCCGGCGGCGCCTCCCCCGCTCCCTCGCGGCCCGGCATCCCCTCGCGCCCCGGCATCCCCTCGCGCCCCGGTTCTCCCTCGCTGCTCACCGCCCCCGCCGACGCATCCGCCGGCCAGGTGCCGGCCCCCTCCACGCCCACGATGACCCTCGACGGCGTGGACGCCGACCCGGCCACGCTGCTGCGGCGCCGCCGCTGGACGGTGGCCTCACTGGTGGTCCTGCTCCTCGTCATCGCCGGGCTGGTGGGCGTGGTCTGGCTCCGCTCCCGCCCGGAGGAGCGAGCCGAGGAGCTGCTGGCCGCCGGCCAGGCCGAGGCGGCGCGCGCCTACCTGGCGCGGGCGCTGGTGCGCCACCCCGCCGACGTGCGGCTGCGGGTGCTGCACGGCCGGGCCCTGGCGCAGCTGCCGGGCCAGTCGGCCGCCGCGGTGGACGCCTACGCCTCCGCCCAGGCCCTCTCGCCCGAGGCCCTCGACGCCGTCGCCTACGCCGACCTGGCCGCCGCTCTCTCGCAGGATCGCAAGGTGGCCGACCGCGCCGCGCAGCTCCTCACCCGCGCCGGACCGCCCGCCTCGGCGGCGGTGCTCTCGGCAGCGTCCGGCGGCGGGCCGGGCTGGGCCCGCATGCGGGCCCTGGAGCTGGCCCGCACCATGGGCGTCGAGGCCCGCCTCGACCGGGTGGCCATCTACGGCGGGCTGCTCGCCGACCCCGACTGCGAGGTGCGCCGCTCGGCGGCCCGGCGGCTGGGCGAGCTGGGCAACCCGGCGGCGCTCGACAGGCTGGCCGAGCTGGCGCAGGCGCGCCGCGAGGTGAAGGGGCTCTTCGGGCTCACCCAGCGCGTGCCGGTGTGCGGCGCCGCCGAGGCGGCCGAGGCCGCCCAGCGCATCGAGCAGGCCGGCCGGCAGCAGTAGCGGCGAGCCCCCCCCGAGCGCTTCCCCGGCGGCGCGGCCGCGTGCTACACCGCGCGCGGCTCACCCTGCAGGAGGCGACATGGCTCACGTGGACGTTCGCGGTGCATCCCCGGCCTCGGTGGCGGCCGATGTCCTGGCCCTGCCCCTCTTCGAGGAGGAGGTGAAGGCGGGAGGCGGCGCGCTGGGCGAGCTCGACGCGCGCCTCGGCGGCCACCTGCTGGCGGCCATCCGCGCCGAGGCGTTCGCCGGCAAGGCCGAGACCACCCTCACGCTCCCCACCCTGGGCAAGCTGCCCGCGGGCCGGGTGCTGCTGGTGGGGCTCGGCTCCTCCGGCCGCCTGGGCAGCGCCGAGGCGCTGCGGGTGGCCGCGGGCGTTGCGGCGCGGGCCGGCGCACGCGCCGGGGCGAAGCTGCTCGCCATCGTCGTCCCGCCGGCGCTGGAGCTGGGGCCGGCGGTGCGGGCCGCCACCGAGGGGGCGCTCCTCGGCGCCTACCGCTTCGACCGCTACCTCTCGGCGAAGAAGCCGGCGCGGCCCGAGAAGCTCTGGGTGGTGGTGCCGCGCGGCCAGGAGCGCACCGCCGCCGCCCGCGAGGAGGCCGGGCTGGGCGCCGCGGTGGCCCAGGCGGTGGCCTGGGCGCGCGACCTGGTGAACGAGCCGCCCATGGTCTGCACCCCCTCGCACCTGGCCCGCGCCGCCCAGGAGGTGGCCAAGGAGACCGGGCTCAAGGTGGAGGTCCGCGGGCCGCGCGAGATCGCGGCGCTGCGCATGGGGATGTTCCAGGGCGTGACCCGCGGCTCGGCCGAGGAGCCGCGCCTGGTGAAGCTCTCCTGGCTGCCCCGGGGCGCGGCCGGCAAGAAGGCGCCGCTGGTGCTGGTGGGCAAGGCCATCACCTTCGACTCCGGCGGCCTGTCGCTCAAGCCCACCGAGAGCATGGTGACCATGAACAGCGACATGGCCGGCTCGGCCGCGGTGATGGCCACCATGAAGGTGGTGGCCCGGCTCGAGCCCGCCTTCCCGGTCCACGCCGTCTTCGGCGCCTGCGAGAACATGCCCGGGGGCCGGGCCTACAAGCCCTCCGACGTGCTCCGCGCCTACAACGGCAAGACGGTGCAGGTCACCAACACCGACGCCGAGGGGCGGCTGGTGCTGGGCGACGTCCTCGCCTGGGCCGCCGACACCCTGGCCCCGGCCGGCATGGTCGACGTGGCCACGCTCACCGGCGCCTGCGTGGTGGCGCTGGGAAACGGCATCGTCGGCGCCATGGGGCCCGACGGCCCTGTCATCGACGGGGTGCTGGCCGCGGCCCGCCGCTCCGGCGAGGAGCTCTGGCGGCTGCCGCTCCACGAGTCGGTGCGCGACAACCTGAAGTCGGACGTGGCCGACATGAAGAACAGCGGCGAGCGCTGGGGCAGCGCCCTCTCCGCCGGCCTCTTCCTGCAGGAGTTCACGGGGGGCGTGCCCTGGGCCCACCTCGACATCGCCGGCCCCTCCCACACCGGGAAGGAGCGCGGCTACTGGTCGAAGGGCGGCACCGGCGTGCCGGTGCGCACGCTGGTGGAGCTGGTCCGCGGCTGGAAGGCCTGAGCGGCCCGCCGCCGGGCGGCGCGCGCGGCACCGCCCGGGGCGAGGAGAAGCTGCGGGCGCCTACCGCGTCCCGGCGCCGGCCTTCTGCTGCTCGGCGGCGAAGGCGCCCGGCTGCCAGAAGCGCGGCGGCAGGAGCGCCACGCCCATGAGCGCGATCTGCGATGCGGAGAAGCCCGCCAGCGCCCAGAAGGCCTTGTCCATGAAGCCGTAGGAGTGGAGCCCCACGCCCAGCATGTTGACGCCGAACCAGGACAGGCTGGTGATGACGTTGCCGAAGATGGCCATGGTCATGATCCCGCGCTCGCGGGCGAAGCCGCCCCAGCGGGCGTGCAGGATGATGGCGTTCCAGAGGACGATGAGCAGCGCCCCGTTCTCCTTGGGATCCCAGCCCCAGAAGCGGCCCCAGCTCTGGTCGGCCCAGATGCCGCCGAGCACCGTGCCCAGGAAGCTGAAGAACACCGAGAAGCAGATGATGCCGTAGGTGGCGCCGTAGAGGGCCTTGCTGGTGGCCGGGTCCGGGTCCTTGACGATGTGGCGGCGCAGCGCCCAGGCGATGGCGATGGCGCCGGCCAGGTAGGTGCCGCTGTAGCCGATGGTGATGGTGATGACGTGGGTGCCCAGCCAGAAGTTGGAGTCGAGCACCGCCCGCATCATCTCCATGGTGTCGCCGTCGTTGGCCAGGTTGTGGGCCACGATGAGCGAGCCGATGCCGGTGGCCGCGGCCACCGCGGTGCCGAAGCCCTTGCGGTAGACCCACTCCAGGATGACGCCCAGGACCACCGCGCCCCAGCCCACGAACACCGCCGAGGAGTAGAGGTTGGTCACCGGGGGCCGGCCCTGCAGGATGATGCGGTAGGCGAGCCCGAGGGTGTGCACCAGCGCTCCCGCCGAGAGCAGGGCGAAGGAGGTGGGCTGGAGGATCTGCGGCTTCCAGATCCAGGAGACGAAGACCAGGAGCAGCGCCATCACGTAGATGACGATGCCCGCCAGGAAGGGCTGGATGCGGTTGAAGTAGAGCTCCTGGCTGGCCTTGCTCGCCAGGTCGGGCCAGGCCGCCCCGAGCTTCCGCAGCTCGCCCACGGCCTGGTTGAAGCCCTGGGCGTCGCTGAAGGTGTAGGCGTTGGCCAGGCGAGCCAGGGTGGTGAGCCCGGGGTGCGGCTCCTTCTGGGAAAGGGCCTCCCCCACGCTCTTCCAGGCCTCGACCGGCTGGCCCGAGAGCGGCGGCAGCGGACGGAAGTGGGCCATCTGCGAGAGGTAGCGGGCCCGCTCCGCCGACTCGGGGCTGCCGGCCGTGGCCAGCTCCGCCATGAGCCCGGGGCTGCCCACGACCTGGACGGTGTTCTGCAGGCGCCAGTAGAGGTAGACGCGCTCGGAGAGGTTCACCGCCGCCGCCTGGAAGCGGGTCCGCTGCTTGGCGTCGAGGCGCCCGGCGGCCTGGGCCTGCTTCTCCAGCTCCTCGATGCGGGGCCGGAGCTCCTTGAAGGAGTAGTAGCGGTTGCGGCTCTGCTGCAGCCCGAAGAGCGCCAGCACCTCCGGATCGTCGATGACGAAGATGGGCTGCTCGTCGGCCACCTGGGGCCGGAAGAGCGTGTCGAGCAGCCACTCGTCGGCCTTCACGGTCCTGCCCTGGAAGGCGAAGCTCTGCTGGCTGCGGATCACCAGCAGCGTGTTGCGCGCCAGGCTGTCGATGGGCTTGACCCGACCGCCCTCCAGGACCGGCAGGTGGCCGAAGGCGTCGAGGTCGAGACCGCGCACCTTGGGGGGCGCCTTGACGGCGTAGAGCACGGCCAGGATGGCCACCGCGCCGGCCGCTGCCGGCAACCACTTCTCGAGCTTCATGTCAGGCTCCCTGGGTCTGCGGCTGCTTGGGGGTCGCGGCTGCACCCGCGTCGCGACGCTTCATCGAGCGGCGCAGGCTGATGGCGAAGTGCACCAGGAGCCCCACGGTGACCAGCACCGTGGAGGCGTAGGGCATGAGCCAGCCGGGGTTCTCCACCACCTGGAGGATGGAGAGCGTGTCTCCCTTGCCGAAGCTGGCCTGGTAGAAGGTCTTGCCCCGGTAGCGGAGCGGCTGGTTCATGTAGATGAGGACGTCGCGGTCCTCGCCACGCCCCTTGTCCTGCAGCCGCACCAGGCTGGAGAAGTTCTTGGGGATCTCGGTCCCCGGGTAGCGGTCGTGGCTGAACTTCTTCAGCGTCATGGAGTAGCCGAGGTACTCGCGCGCCGGACGCATCAGGAGCTGGTAGCTGCGCCCCTCCCAGGTGAAGGCCTGGGGCGCCGACAGCGCGTTGGAGACCATCCAGACCCCGAGGCTCCGGCCCGCGGCCACCGGCTCGACCCATGCGGCCACGGTGTTCATCCGGTCGTCGCGCGACTCCACCGGCAGCTCGAGGGCCGTCACCATGGGGCCGATGCCGGCGGTGGCCGGGGCCGGCGGGTCGGCGGGGCCGCGGTTGCGGAGCTGGGCGTTGCGGAAGTAGCCGTGCACCCGGAGCGTGATGGGCGTGCCCGCGAGCGGGATCTCGGAGCGGCGCCCCAGCACTCCCTGCGGGATGGCGTGGACATCGTCCACCGCCGGGTCGCTGGCGTCGACGATGGCCAGCTCCTGCTGCTGGCGGTGCTCGACGTAGCCGACCGTCTGCCCCTCCTCGAACACCAGCTGGTGCTCCACCTGGAAGGCGGCCGAGACGAACTCGCCGGCCACCAGCAGGATGAGGCCGGCGTGGGTGATCCAGAGCCCCACCTTCTTCCAGGAGAGCTCCAGCCGCCGCAGCTGGGCCACCAGCAGGTTGGCCGCCAGCACCAGGCCCACCAGCGCTCCGCCGGGCATCACCGGGACGTGGCGCTCGCCGCCCGGCAGGTCCACCCACACCAGCCAGCTGCGCATGTAGATCTCGACCGCGCCCCAGGTGCCGAGCTGCACCTGGGCCAGCGTGCAGGCGACCACCAGCACGATGAGCATGGCCAGGCAGAGGATGGTCAGCTTCAGCGAGGTGAGCACGTCGAGGAGCTGGTGGGCCCACTTCTTCGGGTCGAGGCTATTCAAGGCGGAGGCTCTCCAGCATCGCGAGGAAGTCGGCCCGGGCCGCCGCCGCGGGGGCGTCGTCGCCGACCATCTTGAGGAACCAGCTGTTGCCGTCCGAGGCCAGGAGCAGGCCGGCGATCATCCGCGAGCCCTTGTCGCCCGAGCCGGAGAAGTCGTAGAGCGAGACCGCGCCCGCCGCCGACTTCACCACCTTGCGGGCCTTGGCCAGCGCCGCCTCGTCGAGGGGCCCGAGCCCGATCTGGTTGCGCCAGCGGTTGACGTTGGCGAGCTCGCCGCCGGCCGGGCCGGGCAGCACCGTCACCGAGACGTCGATCTTCCCCTTCACCGGCGGCTTCAGCGTGGCGTAGCGCATGCTGCCGGCAGGCGCCTCGGTCCAGCCCTTGGGCAGCTTCCAGCGCAGGCCGTGGTCGGGGCGCGGCGGGGCGGCCACGTCGCCGGCCATGCCCGGCGGGGGCGCCGGGGCGGCGGCGGCCGAGGGGGCGGGCTGCTCGCGCGGGACCTTGTAGTGTGACACCTCTTCCTTGCTGCAGCCGGCCAGCAGGGCGGCGGCGAGGAGGAGCGGGGCGCCGAGGGTGGCGCCGGCGGGTGCGGATCGCAGGGTCGTCGTTCTGGGCAAGGATTCTCCGGTGCGGAGGCGGTGCGGGAGCGGCGGTCGGGCCTGCAGCGACAGCCCCCTGAGGGGGTGAACTTACTCGCGCCCCGGGCCCCCTTCAACCCGATGTGCCGCGAGCGAAAACGGTGCGTTGACGGGCCACATGTCGGGCGGTTATTGCCTGCTTCGGTCATGCGCGTTCCCGTTTGGGCCCAGTACCTGGCGGTCCTCGCCGCCGCCTTCGCGGTGGGGTCGCTGGCCGGGAACCTCCGGGGGGCCCTCTCTTCTTCCCCCGCCCCCGTTCGCCGTCCCGAGCCGCCCCCCGCCTCCGAGCCCGCGCCGCCGATCAGCCAGGCCGAGCCGCCGGCCCCTGTCGCCGCTCCCCCTCCGGCGGCCCCGGCACCCGCGCCCCTGGCCGCGCAGCCGCCGCCCCCTCCGCCCGCCCCGAACCTCGGCCGGCCGCAGACCCCCGGGGGAACCCTGCCGCGCCGCGAGCGGTCCGCGCTGCCGAGGCCCTCGGCTGCACCCTCCCGCAGCCCGGCGCAGGCCATCGCGTCGGCGCCGGTGCAGGCGGCTGCCCCGCAGCCCTCGCCGGGCCCGCCGTCGCGGATTCCCCCGAGCCTCCCCAGCGCCCCGAACCGCGACCAGGTGCGGGCCATGTACCTCCTGCGCTCCCACATCCTGGCCGCCATGCCCGAGATGCGCCGCCGCTCGGCCCCCTGCGCCTCGCAGCCCGGCGGCGTGGGCGTGTCCGGCGCGGTGCGGCTGCGGGCCCAGGTCGAGCCGCTGCTCGGCGAGTTCCGGCTCGCCAACCCCGTCCCGGAGCTCGGCCCCGCGCCGGGCGACGCCCGCACCGCCTGCGTGGCGGAGGCGCTCCGCGACACGACCTACCCGGCGCCGCCGGCGCAGCCCGGGGACGGATTCCCGATGCCGCTCCACCTGGAGCTGCCGCCCGCTCCCTGATCCGCGCCGGCGAGATCTGGACCCGGGCTCGCGATTCGAGATCGCCGGCGGTGCCTCGACCGCACCCAGGGCTCGTCTAGTCGAGCGTGAGCGCGAGCTGTCCGACGAGCTTGTCGTCCACCACCAGCATCCCCTCGCCGCGCTTCCACGCTCCCGCGGCCTGCGAGGGAGTGAGCCGGGCACGGAGCGTCCAGCTCCCCTTGCCGGTGGTGGGATCCTCCGAGAGCGCGCCCACCAGCGTGCCCTGGATGATGCCGGGGCCGCGCGCCGTCTCGCTGGTCACCTGCACGCCCTCCTTCACCAGGCGCCACTTCCCGGAGACGTAGTGGAGCCCCCGGGGCTGCCGCGGCAGGTCCCTGGCCGGGAAGAAGGAGCTGATGGTCATGAGGAAGCTGCCCTTCTTCACCGGCGCGTCGCCCACGGCCTGGGCCTGTGCACGGAGCGTGTAGCCCTCGGCGAGCCTGCCCTCCGGCTGCTCCCGGGCCTCGGCCGGCACCACCACCTCCAGCTTGCCCAGGCTCCAGCCGACCTGCTGGCTGCGCGGCCGCGCCGGGGCCTTCGGTCCTGCGCCCGCCTCGGCTGCGCCTGCGGCGCCTGCGCCGAGGAGCAGCGCCGCGCAGATCGCGCTCGTGGCCGTCCTTCGCATCTCCGTCCTCCTTCGCCGTCCCGCCGGCGGGCGGCCAATCTGGCCACGGCCATCCTCGGACGGAAGCCCTCCAGGCCGCCTCCCGCGGCGCGTGGGATGCGGCAGGTTGCCGCAATCCCCTCGCGCTGTGCCGAGCGCGGGGCATGCCGCCCGGCCTGGGGGTGCGGTAGAGAAAGGGCCCATGTTCCGGGCCGCCGCACTCGCCGTCCTGCTGCTCGCCGCCGGCCCGGCCGCGCCGGAGGGCGTCGCCACCAGCGTGCCGGCGCCGAGGCGCGGATGGCTCTACTACCTCCGGGCTGGCCCGGGGGAAACGGAGCCTGCCATCTGCCGGCGCCGCCCCGCAGCCGGCGCCCCGGAGGAGCGGCTCCTCGAGCCGGGCGGGCGCTTCTCGGTGGTGGCCTGGCAGCCCAGCGACGACGGGCGGCGGCTGGCCTACCTGGCGCGGCTCCCGGCCGGCGGGCCGGTGGAGCTCCGGGTCCGCGACCTGGCGAGGGGCGAGGATCTGCCCGACGTGGTCGCCAACGTCGGCTCCTTCGCCTGGGCGGCCGACGGCCAGACCCTCTTCTTCGTGACCCTCGACGGCGCGGGCCGCGGCCACCGGCTGTGGCGCCACCGGCTCGGCGACGACCCGGCGCGCGCCGCGGCGGTGTACGCCGAGCAGGATGCCGCCTTCGACCTGGCGGTGCGGCGCACCCGCAGCGGCGCCTTCGTGCTGCTGGCCGTGTCGGGCAAGGACGCCGACGAGGTTCGCGCCATCCCGGCCTCTCACCCGCGCCAGGAGCCGTTCGTGGTGATCGAGCGGCAGGCCGGGCGCCGCGCGGCCGTGGAGCACCGCAACGAGTTCTTCCTCCTGCGGCTCGACGACCGGGGGCCCGGCTTCCGGCTGGTGGCGGCGCCGACGGGCGACCCGCGGCCGGGCCGCTGGGTGGAGGTGGTCCCGCACCGGCCCGGCGTGCTCCTCGAGGAGGTGGTGGCCCTGCGCCGCTTCGCGGTGGCGCGCCTGCGCGAGGGGGAGCGCGGCCGGCTGGCCCTGCTCGACCCGCGCACCGGCGAGGCCACCGACCTCGGGCTGCCCGAGGGCACGGGTCCGCTGCTTCCCGCCCGCAACGACGACTACGACGCCCTCGCCGTGCGCTACGCCACCCCCGCGCCCGGCGGCGAGGTGGCCGTCCACGAGTGGGACGCCACCACCCGCAGCCACCGCACCGTGGGCCGGGAGCCTGCGGCCCTTTCGCCGCGCTGAGCCCCTCGACGGCCGGCGCCCCCCTTGCTCATCTTTCTCACCCACCAGCGGAGAACACCACGATGCGCCTCGCCCTCCTCGCAGCCCTCCTCCCCCTCGCCGGCTCGGCCGCGCCCTTCGAGGGCGTCCTCGAGGGCAAGATGGAGGGGCCCCACGCCAGCGGGAACACCCGCGCCTACGTCTCTCCGGCCGGCCTGCGGGCCGAGGTGGGCATGGTCTCGCCGGCCGCCAGGAAGTCGGGCCTGGGCACGGTGCGGGTGGTGACCATCTACCGCAGCGACGAGCCGGGCCGGATGCTGGTCCTCGACGCCGAGCGCAAGACCTACCGCGTCCAGGAGGTCGTCACCGAGGGGCAGGCCGCCCAGGGCTGGACGGTGAAGCGGGGCGGGACCGCCGAGGTGGCCGGCCTCGCCTGCGAGAAGGCGGAGCTCACCTCGGCGCGCGGCGACAAGGCGGAGGTGTGCCTCTCGGCCGAGGTGGGCGGGGACGCCCCCTGGGTGAAGCACATCCAGCAGGGCGGCGCCGGCATCGGCGGCGGCCTGGTGCGGGCGCTGGGCGACGCCGGGCTCCGGGGCTACCCGCTGCGCTGGGTGCACAAGGCCACGGGCGCCGCCTCGGCCGTCTCCATGGAGGTGACCCGGGTGCGCCGCGAGAAGGTGCCGGAGGCTGCCTTCCGCGTGCCCAGGGGATACAAGCAGGCGGCGCCGCCCGCCGGGAAGGGGCTGCCGGTCGAGGCCTACGACCACATGCGGCAGCAGGAGCAGAAGCTCACGCCGGAGCAGAAGCTGGAGCTCCAGCAGGCGATGGAGAAGGCCAGGGCCGAGAAGGCAGGCGGCAAGCAGTAGCGCCGGCCCGGGAAGGTCACGACCGATGCGATCCGCGGTGCTGGCGGCCGGAGGCGGAATCCTGCTCCTGGGGGCCGGGAGCATCCTGCTCATCTCCCGCCTCGATCCCGAGCCCGTCGCCACCGGCGGCCCGCCGGCGGTCCTTTCGCCCGCCCCGTCGAACGGCGCGCAGACCGGCGGCTCGCCGGCCGCCAGCCTGTCGGCGCCTCCCGGGCCCGGCGCGCCCTCCGCCACCGCCCCGGGAGTCCTCGTCCCCGGCGCCGTGCCGCTCGACCCCGGGCCTGCCGCCGCGCCGGCCGACCGCCAGCGGCTCCGGGCAACGGCCGCCCGCCGCCTCCCGCAGGCCACCGCCACACCCGTCGCCGCGGCGGGCCCGGCGACGCCCGAGCCTCCGCGCCCGGAGATGCCCCCGGCCCCGGATCCCGCCGCCTGGGCCCAGGTGCCGGTGGTCTCCCCGTTCGGCGCCGGCACGCCGGCACCGGCGGTCACCCGGGAGCTGGGCCGCCTCCGCCCGGAGCTGTCCGCCTGCTTCGGGCGCGAGAGCCAGGCCCGCTACGCCCGGCTCGGCGCCGCCTTCAGCCGGGCCCCGGGCTCCCCGCCGGCGACCCCGCCCTCCGGCCCCGCCATGCTGCTGCTCGAGGTGGAGAGCGACGGCCAGGTCATGCAGGTGCTCGACGCCCCCGTCGAGATCCGCGGCGGCGCCAGCGACGCCACGCTCTCGTGCGCCCAGGCCGTCCTGCGGGGGGCGCGGCTGGCCGTGCCCTCGCAGGGCCAGGCCCGCTTCCGGATGCGGTTTCAGCTGAAGCCCTGAGGCGCGGGCCTGCGGGACCGAAGCCCGCGACCTCTCCTCGACCTGCAGAAAGCAGAGGCGGGCCGCCAGCCCGAAGGCTGGCGACCCGCCAGGTGCTGCTCGTTCACTGCGCTCTTGCCGGAGCCGGGGAGCGGAGTCCCCGGCCCGGCGGTGCCGCTAGTTGGTGCTGGCCGACTGGTAGCTGCTCCAGCTGGAGTTCCCGCCGTCGTTGCTGGCCCGGACCCGGAACCGGTAGGTGCGGTTCGACAAGAGACCCGAGCTGACGTGGGTGCGGGGCCCGATGCCGGCGGCCGCCGGCACGGCGATCTGGGTCGTCTGGCCCCAGGTGCCGTTGGCGCTGCGGAGCTGGCGCTCGAGGGTGAAGCGGAGCTCGTTCTGCGAGCGGTCGTTGAAGGTGACCGTCAGCGAGCCCGCCTGCCCGGCGGTGCGGACGACGCCGCCGTTGGTCCAGTTCGGCGAGGTGGGGGCGGGCGGGGCCAGCGTCACCAGCCGCGAGGCCGCGCTCGGGTCGGAGAAGATCCGGCCCTCGGCGGTGTCGACGTAGGCCAGCACCTGGTAGACGTACACGTTGGCGGTGCCGTCGTCGGCCGGGAGGGCCGGGAGCTGGTTCACGACGCTGCGGGCGGCCGCGCCCGCGGTGGCGACCTCGGCGAAGGCGCCGGGAGCGCCGCCGGTCACGAGGGCGCGCTGGATGGAGAAGCCGGTCTGGCCCTGGTTGGCGTAGGACCAGCGGACGGTGACGTTGCGGGTGCTGGTGGGGCCGCTCACCGTGCCGATGGTCGGCGCGCCCACGACGGGCGGCGTCAGCACCGTCCGGACGTTGGAGGCCGACGAGGTGTTGGCCCCGTTGGTCGCGCTCACCCGGTACGAGTAGGTGGTCGAGTAGGCGACGCTGGCGTCCGAGTAGCTGGTGGCGGCGACGTTGACGAGCAGGCTCCAGGTGGCGCCGCCGTCGAGCGAGCGCTCGACGACGTAGCTGGTGGCTCCGGCCACGACGTTCCAGGCGAGGTCGACCGAGAGGGTGCCGCCGCGCACGATGGCCGGCGTGTTGAGGATCGGGGCGGCCAGGGCCACGGAGGTGCGGAACTGGATCGGGCCGTTCAGGTTCATGCCGGAGCAGGCGGTGGCGTTGCAGGCCTGGACCTGGACGTTGTAGGCCGTGTCGGGCAGGAGGCCGGCCACGGTCTGCTGGTTGCCGCCGAAGCCGGTGGCGCCCGGGGTCTGGGTGGCGAACACGGTGAGCACCTCGGGCGCAGGCGTCGGGACGACGCCGAGGCCGTCGGGGGTCGGGGTCAGCGCCGCCGACAGGGGCGGCTGCGGGGCGGCCACCGGCACGAGCTGGACCACGAAGATGGTCTCGTTGTCGGCGGTGTCGGTCCAGGCCAGCGTGGCGCTGGTGGTGGTCAGCGAGACCAGGCGCAGCAGCTCGGCGGGGAGCGGGATGTCCCACGGGCTCTTGTAGGTGATGGTGGCCGAGTCGGCGGAGTGGCCGGCGGCGTTGAAGGCCTGCACCTTGAACCCGTAGCTCTTGTTGACGTTCATGGCGGTGTTGACGATCTCGCACACGCCGGTGGTCGCGTCGCAGGCGCTCGCCGGCACGACGGCCAGGCGGTCCCAGGTGGTGGTCACGCCCACGGTCGAGACCTCGGGCAGGCCGGCGTCGAGCGTGGCGTCGTAGCAGTGGGTGGTGACGAAGCTGCCGTCGGGGTTCTGGGCGCGGGTGGGGCAGCCGTAGAGGATCGACACCAGGTACCCGTCGGCGCCGGCGACGGCCGACCAGGAGATGGTGGCCTCGTAGGGAACGCCGGGAGTGGCGGCGGCGGCCACGTCGGCCGGGGCGGGCGGAGCGGCGGTCACCGACGAGTCGGCGACGGCCACGGTGGCGGGAGCGCCCTTGCCGGTGAGCAGCCAGGCGGCGTAGGCGATGCCGCCCCAGTTGTCACGCAGGCTGGTGCCGCTGGAGAGCGCGCTCGGGTACGGGTCCTGGATCGAGGCCAGGTTGATCACGTCGGAGAGGTAGGCCGGGGCCAGCGGGTAGCCCAGCATGGTCGGGTTGATCGGCCCCTCGGGGCGGACGCCGTCCACGAGGCCCAGGCTCTCCTGCTGGTCGCGCAGGGTCTCCATGAACTCGCGGGTGTGGGTCTGCCACTGGATCTGGGCGCGGGCCACCAGGGCCTGGCCCGGGGCGGCGGCGAACCGGTAGGTGACGAGGTCGTAGCCCTGGCCGTCGGCGTACCGGGGGGCGGTGGCCGCGGCGCAGGAGCCGCCGATGGCCGCCGGGAAGCCGGGGGCGTCCTCGCAGGGAACGGGCCGCAGGGCGCCGCCGGCGTTCGGGTTCGGGGCCAGGGTGTAGTTCCAGAACTTGATGCCGCCGGTGCGGTAGTCGGCGTAGGTGAAGCCCGCCGGCGGGATCCGGTTGTCGAACATGATGGTGTTGTTGGGGAGGAACGGCGAGCCCGGGTCCTCGCAGATGCCGTCCCTGGCGCCGTCGAAGAGCGGGGCGCCGGGCACCAGGCCGTCGCGGCAGGTGACGCGCTCGTAGACCATGACCGCGTTGGCCACGGTGGCGTCGATGACGTTCGACTGGGCGCGGGCGAAGGTCCCGGAGGCGTCGGTGTAGAGGCGGGACTCGGCGGCGTCGTACAGGCCGGACTGGTAGACGGTGGCGCCGGCGGCGTCGGTCACGCCCAGGCTGATCCACATGCGGCGGCCGTCGGGGTAGCCGGTGGGAACGCGGTGGCCGGTCCTGTTGTCGACGCGGACCTGGAGCTGGTACACGCCCGAGCCCGCGGCGGTCTCGGTCGGGCCGGAGACGATGGTCAGCTTGACCGCGTCGGCCATGCTGATCTCGGTGTTGCGGACGTTGCGGACGTAGGCGGCGTCGCGGGTGGAGTTCATGCCCGGGAAGATCCGCGGATCGTTGCCGGTGGAGACGCCGAGCACCTCCATGTCGGGCTCGGGGTAGAGCACCTTCATCATGGCGCCCAGGTCGCGGTTGGCGCCGGCGTGCTTGTGGCTCGAGGTGCCGCCGTCCAGGTTGCGGTCCTTGGCGTAGGGGAACCAGCCGGCGAGGAGGGGGTCGGCGTTGAGGCCCGACGGCGCGTCGTCGGCGAACTCGTGCTTCACCTGCGGCATGTGGCAGTCCTGGCAGCGGACTTCACCGGCCTGGGTGCGCTTGGTGGCCACCGGGATGCCGAGGGTGGTGGAGGCTCCGGGCTGCGAGTAGGCGGAGAACTTCCACTCGGTGTAGGTGCGCTGCTCGGGCATGCCGTGGTTGAGCACCGGCACGGTCAGGTCGTGGCAGGAGCCGCAGAACTCCGACTTGGTGAGGAAGCCGTTGGCGTAGGTGGGGTGCTCGATCGAGAGCGACTGCGCCTGGTAGTCGTACACCGGCTCGAAGGGCATCTTGCAGGCGGCCGGGTTGGCCGGGTCGCGCACGCAGTCGGTGATGGGGGCGCCGATGGGGCTCTCGTAGGTGGGGGCGACCGAGCCGTCGACGTTGACGACCGGCAGGCCGGTGGCGGGGTGCACGGCGAAGATCTGGCCGGTGTAGTCGGTGGCGCCCCAGGCAGCCGGCGGGACGTCACTGTGGGTCGAGGAGACCATGCCCGAGTAGGGGCCGTTGTAGCTCATGCCCTCGTTGTACTGGAGGCTGGTGTCGCCGAAGGGAGCGCCCGCGTGGACGGTCGGGGTGCCGGCCTGGTCGACGAAGGGGCCGCCGTCGTGGGGCCAGCCCGGATCGGCCGGGTAGCCGCCGATGCCGGCGAGCAGGTTGAAGGCCTGGGTGGTGGCGGGCAGGCCGGGCTTCTGGAAGGTGACGGCGCCGGCGACGCGGTGGCACTGCTCGCAGCTGATGCCCTCGTCGTCGGTGGAGAGGACGATGCTGTGCATCATCGTCCGGCCCTCGGGGTCGCCGCCGAGCGTCGGGTCGAAGCGGCCCGAGTACCAGCCGTTGGGGCTGTGGCAGCGGAAGCACATGTTGCCCGCGCCGTCCTCGCCGGTCAGGGCGCGCAGGATGTTGTTGACCGCGATCTGGTTGGCGCGGAACACCGGGTCGCGCGCCGAGGAGGCCATGGCGGTGCCGCTCTGCACGCCGAAGTGCGCCACCTGCTGGTCGACGGCGCCGCCGTGGCAGCCGGCGCAGGTGACGGTGAACTCGAAGACGTTGTAGGGGGCCGGGAAGGTGATGTTCGCCAGCTCCTGCTGCTGCGTGCCGGGGTTCGGCACCGTGCCGCGCACGCCGACGCGCCCCGGGATGTAGCTGGTGCCCAGGCCGTTCGGGGCCGCCTGTGCCTGCCCCGCAGCCAGGGCAGCGACGGCGACCACTGCCGCCGCCGCGCCTCTCGCTGCTCTCGCGATCTGCTTCATCATGTCGTTGCCCTCTCTCCTTCTGGTTCACGCGTCGTCCTGGACCCGGAGCACCCCGCCCCGGAGTCCCTTGCGACAGTCCGCCGCATGTCTGCCTGGTGGTGGATGTCGGTGCCCTCCGACGACCACCGCTGGCGGAGACTGGGGACGGGGCCGCCTGTGCGGAAGTGGCCTCCTTCCTCACGCCGATGAGGCGGAATGTCGCCGCGCAGTTGTGCGTACCCGGCGCACGGGGCCGCTCCGGCCGATGGCGCATGAGCGAGAAAGTGGACGCCGGGGCTCGATTTTGGTCCGGGGGAGACCCGATCGGTATGACTCTCCGTCATGCAGCCCAGGGCAATTTGCCGCCGGGCCGCCGGCCGCTCTAGGCTGGGCGCACCATGCGTCTCATCGCCGAGCTCGAGCTGCTGCTGCGCCCCGCCGCCGGCGGCCTGTACGTGGTCTCCACCGGCAAGGCGGAGCAGCTCGCGGTGCAGGAGCGGATCTACGGCGCGCGCGGCGAGAACGAGGTCTCCGCCCGCTGGCGGCAGGCGCTCCAGGAGGCGGCCTCCGCCCGGGTGCTGCTCCTGGGCATCCCCTCCGACGTGGGCGCCGGCTACCGCCGGGGCGCGAGCGAGGGGCCCCAGGGCATCCGCAACCAGCTGGTCGAGGAGGATCCGGAGTTCTTCCGGCGCGCCGCCGCCAGGGGCATCGTGGACGTCGGCGACGTGTTCGTGGTGCCCCAGCTCCTCGAGGACGAGATGCTCTCGGCCGGCCAGCTCGCGGCCACCCGCCGCAGCCTCTATCCCTCCCTGCCCGAAGCCGAGCGGGCGGCGCTGCCGGTCTCGCCGCTCTCCGCCGCCGAGCGGGCCCTCTCCCTCCTGCTGGCCCAGGCGCCGGGCGCGGTGCCGGTGGTGCTGGGCGGCGACCACTCGGTGGCCTGGCCGGTGGTGAAGGTGCTGGCGGCCCACCACCCCGACCTGGCCATCCTCCACCTCGACGCCCACACCGACCTGCTGGAGGAGCGGCTCGGCGTCCGGCACTGCTTCGCCACCTGGGCCTTCCACGCCAACGAGCTGGTGGGGCGTGGCGGCCGCACGGTGCAGGTGGGCATCCGCGCCACCCGCCACGACCGGGGCCACTGGGAGGGGCGCACCGGGGTGCGGCAGCTCTGGGCCGAGGATGTGCTGCGCGATCCGGGGCGCGCCCAGGAGCAGATCCTGGCGGCGCTGCGGCAGTGCGGCGCCCGGGCCCTCTACCTCTCCAACGACATCGACGGCACGGACGTGGCCTTCGCCGATGCCTGCGGCACGCCCGAGCCGGGCGGCCTCCTCCCCGGCTTCGTGCTGGAGCTCATCCGGCGTGCCGGGCGCGAGCTCGGGGGCATGCCGCTCGTCGGCGCCGACCTGGTGGAGGTGGCGCCGGCGCTGGGGCGCGGGCCCGAGGGCGCGGCGCCCACGCTGCGCACCGCCGCCGCCTACCTGCGGGAGACGCTGGCCGCCATCCTCGGCAGCCCGGTGTAGGAAACGCGAGCGGCCCGAGGGTCACCCCTCGGGCCGCCTCCCGCGCGAGCCGGCCGCGGCTAGAGCTTGCGGCTGTCGGCGCTGGGCTCGCGGCCACCGGCGCCCACCAGGACCTCGACGCCCGCGCCCAGGGCCGCTCCGCCCACCGCGAACAGGGCGCCCACCCCCACCACGCCCATCACCATGCCGACGATGGCCAGGATGCGAACGGCCAGCGTGGATGCCACCGGGGTGCCGAAGAGCGCGCCCGCCAGGACGATGCCGGCGTAGCCGCCGTAGACCAGGGAGGGCAGGAGCCCGATGGCCAGGAAGGCCGCGATGCCGAAACCCGCGCCGACGATGGGGAAGGTCCGCTTCTTCATGACGCCCTCCAGATCCTGCCTGGTGCGCTGGTGCTTCCGCTACGCCTTGGTCTCGCTCGCCACCGGCTTCTCGCCGCGGGCGGTCAGGATGGACACGGCCGCGCCAGCCGCCGCGCCGGCCACCGCAAACAGGGCGCCCACCCCCACCACGCCCAGGGCCATCCCGAAGACGATGAGGGCCCGCACGAAGAGCGTCGGCTGCACCGGCGTGCCCACGAAGCCGCCGGCCAGGAGCACGCCCGCGTAGCCCCCGTAGAGCAGCGCGGGGAGGAGGCCGATGGCCAGGAAGACTGCGAGTCCGACGCCGGCGCCGATCAGGGTGGGGGTCTTGCGGTTCATGGCGTCTCCTCTTTCTCTGGCTGCGGTGTGGGCTGCGCTTCGCTCGGTGGCCTTCGCTCCGTCGCCACCCGAGGGAGGGATTTGCAGCCGGCAGGCCAGCTCCGAGCCTCGCGATTCCAGCAGCTTGCGCGGGGGGCTGTCGGGATCACCCGACGGAGGGGGAGGGAAAGCTGGACGGGTCAGACGGCTGGTGCGGCAGGCGGGCGCAGGCCCGGCCGCCGCCGGGTTTCCCGTCAGTGTATCCGCGGCAGGAGCGGCAGCGCGGCCACGACGCGCGCCTCCTCCTCGGCCAGCTCGGCCAGGCGCGCCTGGGTCCGCTCGTCGCCGAAGGCGGCGGCCGCCAGCTCGACGAAGAGCCGCTCGTGCCCCTCCTCCGACTGGGCGAGGCGCGCGAAGAGCTCGCGCAGCCGCTCGTCGGGCAGCGCCGGCCCGAGCATCACCAGCCGCTCGCAGCTCCGCGCCTCGATGAGCGCCCCCACCAGCAGCCGGTCGAGCATCCGCTCGGGCCCGTTGCGCACCAGCTTCATGAGCTGCTGGGCGTAGGGGTCGCCCTCGTCGGGCGGCAGGGGCGCGCCGCGCCGCTGGAGCTCCACCAGCACCGCCAGGAAGTGCTGGCTCTCCTCCTGGGCCAGCTTCGCCAGCGCCCGCACCTGCGCCGTCCGCTCCGGGTGGTCGGCGATGAGCTTCAGCGCCGTGGCCGACGCCTTCTTCTCGCAGTGAACGTGGTCGCCCAGGGTGCGGTCGAGGTCGGAGAGCGCGGCCTCGACCCAGCGCGGGTCGGTGCGGGAGCGGAGGATGGACACGGCGGCAGCATAGCCGAGGGGCGCCCGCCCGGGAGCGGCTCAGGGGGAGAGCAGCCGCTCCACCGCCCCGGGCCGGAGCACCGCCGGCGCGCGCGGCAGCCGGTCGAGCCGGAAGCCGGGGAGCAGCTCCGCCGGGCTGCGGTCCACCCCCTCGGGCGCCAGGCCGGAGAGGGCCGCCAGCAGCCCCACCACCGCCCGCGGGTCGGCGCCACCCTCGCGGAGCTGGCCCAGGGAGAGCGCGGCATGGCGCTTTGCCAGCCGCTCGCCGTCGGGCCCGACCACCAGCGGCACGTGGGCGAAGCGCGGCGGCGGGGCGCCGAGGGCACGGTAGAGGAGGAGCTGGCGCGAGGTGGACGGCAAGAGGTCGTCGCCGCGCACCACCTCGGTGATGCCCATCTCGACGTCGTCGACAACCACCGCCAGCTGGTAGGCGGGCACGCCGTCGGCGCGCAGCACCACGAAGTCGCCGACCTCGGCGGCCACGTCGTGGGCGCTGGGGCCGTGGACCGCGTCGGCAAAGGGCACCGGACCCGGCTCGACGCGCAGCCGCCAGGCCGGACGGCGGCGCACCTCGCGCTCCCGGACCTCGGCGGCGGAGAGGTCGCGGCAGCTGCCGGGGTAGCGGGGCCCGTCGTCGCCGGCGTGGGGCGCCTGGGAGGCGGCGGCGATCTCGGCGCGGGAGCAGAAGCAGGGGTAGGCGAGGCCCGCCTCCCGCAGCCGGTCCAGGGCCGCCTGGTAGCGCGGCGCGCGCTCCGACTGCCGGTAGGGGCCGTGGGGTCCGCCGCGGTCGGGCCCCTCGTCCCAGTCGAGCCCGAGCCAGGCGAGCTCGTCGAGGATGCGGTCCTCCATGCCCGGCCGGGTACGCAGGAGGTCGGCGTCCTCGACCCGCATCACCACCGCGCCGCCGGCGGCGCGCGCCGAGAGCCAGGCCAGGAGCGCGGTGCGGGCGTTGCCGAGGTGGAGCGGGCCGGTGGGGGTGGGAGCGAAGCGGCCGCGGGGTCGATCCAAGGAGGCCGGAGCGTACCACGCGCCCGGGAAAAGACTTGCCAGGGGCCAGTTCTGGCCCCATTTTCCGGAGCGTCGATGCGCCAGGCCGGACTCCTCCTCCCGCTCTTCTCCGCGCGCGCCCCCGGCTCCTGGGGCGTGGGCGAGATCCCCGATCTCGTGCCGCTCGCCTCCTACGCCCGCGCCGCCGGCTTCTCGGCGGTGCAGGTACTCCCGGTGAACGAGGTCTCGCGCGGCCAGAACAGCCCCTACGGCGCCCTGTCGGCCTTCGCCATCGACCCGGCCTACGCCTCGCTGGCCGCCATGCCCGACTTCGCCGCCGCCGGCGGACTGGCCGCGCTCGAGCCGTCCGACCGGGAGGAGATCGCCCGGCTCGACGAGGCGCGGGCCATCGCCTGGCCCCGGGTGCGGGCGGTGAAGGACCGGGCCCTCGACCTCGCCTTCCGCTCCTTCCTGGAGAAGGAGTGGCAGCCGCGCACGCCGAGAGCCGCGGAGCTGGCGGCCTTCTGCGAGGAGGTCGCGCCCTGGCTCGACGACTACGCCCTCTTCGTGGGGCTGCACGACGACGTCTTCGCCGGCCGCCCCTGGACCACCTGGCCGGCGCCGCTGCGCGACCGCGACCCGGCCGCCCTCGACCAGGCGCGGGAGGAGCTCTCCGAGCGCATCCTCTACTACTCCTGGCTGCAGTGGCAGCTCGACGTCCAGTGGCGCGCGGCCCGCTCCGCCACCCTCAGGCTCGGCGTCGAGCTCTGGGGCGACCTGCCCTTCATGGTGGCCCCCGACTCCGCCGACGTCTGGGCGCGGGTGGGGGAGTTCCGGCTCGACGCCCGCGTGGGCGTGCCGCCCGACGCCTTCAGCGCCACCGGCCAGGACTGGGGACTCCCGGTCTTCCGCTGGGACGTGATGGAGAAGGGCGGTTTCGCCTGGATGGTCGAGCGCGCCCGCCGCTCCGCCGAGCTCTACGGCGCCTACCGGGTGGACCACGTGGTCGGGCTCTACCGCACCTACTACCGGCCCGACGACGGCGGGCCGGCCGCCTTCACCCCCGCCGAGGAGCCCGCCCAGATCCGCAACGGCGAGACCATGATGCGCATCTTCTCCAAGGGCGCGCAGGTCATCGCCGAGGACCTGGGCGTGGTGCCCGGCTTCGTGCGCCGCTCCCTGGCCTCCCTCGGCATCCCCGGCTACCGGGTGCTGCGCTGGGAGAAGGACGACACCGTCTTCCGCGACCCGGCCGCCTGGCCCGCCGTCTCGGTGGCCACCACCGGCACCCACGACACCGAGTCGAGCGCCGACTGGTACGACCAGCTCGACGAGAAGGAGCGCAAGGCCTTCCTGGAGATCCCCGGCCTGGCGGCGCTCAAGGCCCGCGGACCGGCAACCTTCGACGACGGGGTGCGCGACGCCATCCTCGAGCTGGTCTACGCCTCCGGCTCGGAGTTCTGCCTGGTGCCCTTCCAGGACGCGGTGGGCTCGCGCGAGCGCACCAACACGCCGGGCACCGTCAACGACCAGAACTGGAGCTACCGGGTGCCGGCGCCGGTGGCCGAGCTCGCGAAGGACCCGGCCGCGGCGCGGCTGCGCGCGCTGGCCGAGCGCTCCCGCCGGCTGGCAGGCTGACCATGGCCACCGTCCGCCCGCCCCGCGTCTACCTCATCCGCCACGGCAAGGCCGAGCGCGAGCACGCCCACGGCGACGCCGCCCGGCGGCTCTCGCCCGACGGGCGGGCCCGCTTCCAGAAGCTGCTGGCCGAGGCCGGACCTTCCCTCAAGGTGCTCCGCATCCTCACCAGCCCCTTCGCCCGCACCCGGCAGACGGCCGATCTCCTGGCCGCCGCCGTGCACGCGCCGGTGGAGGAGGTGGAGGAGCTGGCCCCGGGCCGCTCCACCGGCCGCGAGCTCCTGCGGCTGGCGCGCGGCGCCGGCGACGGCACCGCGGTGGTGGGCCACAACCCCGACGTGGCCGAGGCCATCGCCATCGCCGCCGGGCACACCGAGGAGGTGAAGCCCGGGACCATCGCCGCCGTGGAGCTCCACCCCGACGGCCCGAAGCTCGCCTGGCTCAGGCGGCCGCCCCGGGAGGACTAGCGGCGACGCCCCGGCGGCCGGGGACTTCTCCCCTGGTCCGGAGGTCCTATACTCGCGGGATGGCCGAGGCCGCACCGCCCCCCGCCGCTCCCCGCTCCCCGGCGCCCGCCTTCGTACAGGAGCTGGACGTGATGGTGCGGGCCCGCTACCCGCTCCTCTACCTCGTCTCCTGGGAGGAGCAGCGGCTCGACGCGGTGCTCGCCGACCTGGCGAAGGGCCACGGCAAGGAGCTGCTCCACTGGTCGGTCACCCAGGGGCTGCGGCGGGTGGAGAGCGCCCGCGGCCCGGGGAGCGAGGGGCCGCGCGATCCGGTCGAGGCACTGCAGGCCATCGGCAAGCTCACCGATCCCTCGCTGGTGGTGCTGAAGGACTTCCACCCCTTCCTCTCCGACCCGGCGGTGGTGCGCTCGCTGCGCGAGCTGGCCCACGCCCTCAAGTCCACCTACACCACCGTCATCCTGCTCTCGCCCACGCTCACCATCCCGCCGGAGCTGGAGAAGGAGATCTCGGTCCTCGACGTCCCGCTGCCCACCTCGCGCGAGCTCCTCGACCTGCTCCGCGAGATCGTCACCGTGGTGCGCAAGAACAACCGCGCCCAGGTGAACCTCTCCCGCGACGAGGCGGAGCAGATGATCAAGGCGGCGCTGGGGCTCACCCTGGCCGAGGCCGAGAACGCCTTCGCCAAGGCCATCGCCCACAACGGGCGGCTCGACGGCGACGACATCCAGCTGGTGCTCGACGAGAAGCGCCAGGTGATCCGCAAGAGCGGCCTGCTCGAGTACTACCCCACCGACGAGAAGCTCCAGAACGTCGGCGGCCTCGAGAACCTCAAGGCCTGGCTCACCCGGCGCTCGGCCGCCTTCGGGGAGGCGGCCCGCAAGTTCGGCATCCCCGAGCCCAAGGGGCTCCTGCTCCTCGGCGTGCAGGGCTGCGGCAAGAGCCTGACCGCCAAGGCCATCGCCGCCACCTGGCGGCTGCCGCTGCTGCGGCTCGACATGGGGCGCATCTTCTCCGGGCTGGTCGGCTCCTCGGAGGAGAACCTGCGCCGCGCCATCCGCGTGGCCGAGGGCGTGGCCCCGGCGGTGCTGTGGATCGACGAGATCGAGAAGGCGCTCTCGGGCGTGGCCTCCTCGGGCCAGTCGGACGGCGGCGTCACCGCCCGCGTCTTCGGCACCCTGCTCACCTGGCTGCAGGAGAAGACGGCGCCGGTGTTCGTGGTGGCCACCGCCAACCGCATCGACCTCCTGCCGCCGGAGCTGCTGCGCAAGGGGCGCTTCGACGAGATCTTCTTCATCGACCTGCCGGCGGCCGCCGAGCGCCAGGAGATCTTCGGCATCCACGTGGCCCGCCGCGGCCGCAAGCCCGAGGCCTACGACCTGGCGCGGCTGGCGCGGGCCTCCGAGGGGTTCAGCGGGGCGGAGATCGAGCAGGCGGTGGTGGCCGCCCTCTACCTGGCCTT
This sequence comes from Deltaproteobacteria bacterium, assembly GCA_016214955.1. Classification (GTDB taxonomy): domain Bacteria; phylum Myxococcota; class Myxococcia; order Myxococcales; family Anaeromyxobacteraceae; genus JACRMN01. The sequence goes on along the minus strand of JACRMN010000012.1, from coordinate 33,698 downwards.
CGGCGAGGAGAAGGAGCTCGGCCAGGCGCACCTGGAGCAGGCGCTGCGCGAGTCGGTGCCGCTGGCGGCCACCATGCGCGAGGACATCGCGCGGCTGCGCGAGTGGTCCCGCACCCGCACCCGGCCGGCCTCCACGCTGCCCTCCGAGGAGGTGCCGAAGGCCATCGCCGCCCGCTTCGGCCCGTCCGCATGAGCCTGCGCGATCGCTTCCGCCGCTTCGAGCGGCTCGAGCGGCCCCGCCAGGAGGGAGCCGACGACTGCGCCGAACGGCCCGGCACCGGCGAGCGCTTCGAGGGGCTGGGGACGGCCCCGCCGCCGCCCGCCCCTGGCGCCCCCGCCACCACCGGCGCCGGCGACCGCTTCGCCCCGCCGCCGCCCCGGCCCCCCGAGCTGGAGCAGCGCGACGCGGAGGAGCAGCCCTTCCTGCGCTGCATGCGCTGCGAGACCGACAGCTCGCGCTACGCCCGCACCTGCTCCACCTGCGGCGAGGAGCTGCACACCGAGGCCCAGCGCGCCTACAACGAGAAGCTCTGGGCCGCCCGGGTGAAGGAGCGCGACGACCTGGAGCGCGAGAACGCCGGCCGCCGCGAGGCCGCGGCCCGCGCCGAGCTGGAGGTTGCCGAGGCGCGGCGCCAGGCCGCCGCCGAGATGGCGCGCCAGGTGGGCGAGCGGGAGCGCTGGCGGCTGGAGCAGGGCGACCCCTGGGGCGGCGGCAACGGCTGGGGCCGGGGGCCCTACGACCCCGGCGACCCCTACGGCCCCCGCGACCCCACTCCGGTGGGCGTCCGCATCCTGCGGGCCATCAGGAGCCCGGCCTGGCGGCTGGTGGCCATCGGCGGGCTGGTGCTGGCGGTGGTGCTGGGGCTGGTGTTCGCCCGCCGCTTCCCTCCGCTCTTCATGGTCGTGCTCTTCGTGCTCATCGGGCTCTTCTCCCCGCGCCGGCGCTACCGGCGCCGGCTCTGGTGGTGACCCATGTCCCAGGGCGCAGACGTGGCGGTGGTGGTCGAGAGCCTGGCCGAGCTGCTCCGGGCGGCCGTCGAGGCCGGCGCCGAGGTGGTGGAGGAGCGGCAGCGGCTGCGCACCACCGACGGCCAGAGCCACGAGGTGGACGCGGTGCTGCGCCAGGGCGGTGCCGAGGTGGGCGTGAAGGTGGACCCCCGCTCGAAGCAGGTGGTGCTCGTCCCCCGGGACTGCCAGGCGGGGCCGGGGCAGGCGCTGGCCGGGCGGGTGGTCCAGCGCTACGCCTACTCGCGGGTGCTGCAGGAGCTGAAGCAGAAGGGGTACCAGGTGGCGCGCGAGGAGAAGCAGCGCGACGGCTCGGTGAAGCTGGTCTTCCAGCGCTGGAGGTAGCCATGGCCGAGAAGCTGGAGATCGAGGTGGTCATCGGCCCCGACGGCAACGTGTCCTTCGAGACCCACGGCCTCAAGGGGCAGGCCTGCCTGGCCGAGACCACCGGGCTGGAGAAGGCCCTCGGCAAGGTGGTCCGGCGCGAGAAGACGGGCGAGTACTACCAGCAGGCCCAGACCGCGGCCGGCAAGGTCAAGCGCGGCTGAGCCGCCTCCGGCGCGGGCACCCCGCCCTTTCCCTTGATTCGCCCCGGCTCGGTGCGCGATCTTCCGCGCTCCACGACAGCGGAGCGCCCCCTTGCCCCACGCCAGCCCCGAGCTCATCCAGAAGTGCGTCGACACCATCCGCTTCCTCGCCGCCGACGGCGTGCAGCAGGCCAACAGCGGCCACCCCGGCATGCCCATGGGCGCGGCCGACATGGCCTTCGTGCTCTGGAGCCGCCACCTGCGCTTCGACCCGAAGGAGCCGCGCTGGCCGGGCCGCGACCGCTTCGTGCTCTCGGCCGGCCACGGCTCGATGCTGCTCTACTCGATGCTGCACCTCTGCGGCTTCGACCTCTCCCTCGACGACCTCAAGGGCTTCCGCCAGCTCCACTCCCGCACCCCCGGCCATCCCGAGTTCGGCCACACGCCCGGCGTCGAGGTGACGAGCGGCCCGCTGGGCCAGGGCATCGCCAACGCGGTGGGCATGGCGCTCGGGCAGGCCATGCTGGCCGCCCGGCTCGGCCCCGGCAGCCCGGCGGCCGACGCCACCGTCTACGCCATCGCCGGCGACGGCTGCCTGATGGAGGGCGTCTCTTACGAGGCGGCCTCCTTCGCCGGCCACAACAAGCTGGGCCGGCTGGTGGTGCTCCACGACGACAACGGCATCACCATCGACGGCAAGACCTCCATCTCCACCACCGGCCTCGACATGGCCCGGGTCTACGAGGGGCTGGGCTGGCACGTGCAGGCGGTGGACGGCCGCGACCACGAGGGCATCTCCCGCGCAATCGGCGCCGCCCGGGCCGACCCGCGCCCCAGCCTCATCCAGGTGAAGACCGTCATCGGCTACGGCGCGCCCAGGAAGCAGGGCACGAGCGGCGTGCACGGCGCCCCGCTGGGCGACGAGGAGCTGGCAGCCGCCAAGCGCAACCTGGGCTGGCCCGAGAGCCCGCGCTTCCTGGTGCCCGACGAGGTGCGCGCCTGGTACGCGGCGCTGGCCGCCGAGAAGAGGGCCGAGGCCGACGCGCTCCGCGGCAAGGAGCGCGAGTGGCGGGCGCGCAACCCCGAGAAGGCGGCGCTCCTCGACGCCCACCGCGACCGCACCGTGCCCGCCGACCTGCAGGCCCGGTTGCTGCAGGGGGCCGAGGGCGCCGACGCCACCCGCAAGCTCTCGCAGGCGGTGCTGCAGAAGGCGGCGGCGCTGGTGCCGGCGCTGGTGGGCGGCTCGGCCGACCTCGCCGAGTCCAACCTCACCGACGTGAAGGGCGCCGGCCACGTCGGCACCGGCGGCTTCGAGGGGCGCAACGTCCACTTCGGCGTCCGCGAGCACGCCATGGGCGCCATCGCCAATGGCCTCGCCTACGAGGGCAGCTTCCTGCCCTTCGTCGGCACCTTCCTGGTCTTCTCCGACTACATGCGCCCGCCGGTGCGGCTGGCCGCGCTCTCCAGGCTCCAGACCGTCTTCGTCTGGACCCACGACTCCATCTTCCTCGGCGAGGACGGCCCGACCCACCAGCCCGTCGAGCACCTGTCGTCGCTGCGCGCCATCCCTGGCCTGCACGTGGTCCGGCCCGCCGACGGGCTGGAGACGGCGATGGCCTGGAGCCACGCCCTCACCCGGCGCGACGGTCCCACGGCGCTGGTGCTGACGCGCCAGAAGATCGCCCCCATCGCCCGCCCGGCCGGCTTCGACCCGGCGGCCGCGGCGCGCGGCGCCTACCTGGTGGAGGACGCGCCCGGGGCCAGCCTCACAGTGATCGCCACCGGCTCGGAGCTCGCCACCGCCCAGGCGGCGCTGGGGCTGCTGCGCCAGAAGGGCATCGCGGCGCGGCTGGTCTCGGCCCCGTGCCTGGCCTGCTTCGAGGCCCAGCCGGCGGAGGTGCGCGAGGCGCTCCTGCCCTCGTCGCACCGCATCTGCGCGGTGGAGGCGGCCCGCGGCACCGAGTGGTGGCGCCACGTGGGCCGCGACGGCCTGGTGATCGGCATCGAGGGCTTCGGCGCCAGCGCGCCGGAGAAGGCGCTGGCCGAGGCCTACGGCCTCACGCCGCAGAAGGTGGCCGAGCGCATCGAGCGCTGGCTGCTCGTCTGAGGCGGGGCGGGATCGAAGACGACGGGCCCCGCGGTGGCAGGGCCCGTCGTGCAGCGGTCGAGAACGGATCGTCTAGCGCATCGCCGGGATGCTGGCCGCCGGCTGCATCGTCTGGGCGGGCACCACCGGGCGCGGCTCCAGCTTCTCGCCGCGCGACAGCATCTTGAGGGAGAGGGCCAGCAGGCTGGCGAGCAGCTCGCCCGAGCCGGGGACGTCGAGCTTCCGGTAGATGCGCTTGCGGCGGGCCCGGATGGTCTCGGGGGAGACGCCGGCGGCGGCCGCCGAGTCCTTGCACGCGAAGCCCTGGGCGATCCGGAGGACCTCGGCCCGCTCGGCAGGGGTGAGCGAGGAGCCCTCGAGGAACTTGGCAGCGAACGGCGTCAGGATCTCGATGTCGATCTGAGGCATGTCATTCCTTCCGATGGGGCCCGATCGGGCCACGTTCGCCGGCTCCCGAAGACGCTCGCGGGTGGTTTCCCGGGTCGTCTACCCCCGTTTCACCGGCACTGCGAGGATGACAACGCCCCTTCCGGTTGCCAACCCCCTTCCCACTCCTGCACACAACCCCCCGGTACAACATCCTTTTTGTGTCGTTTGAGCAAGGTCGTCAACGGATCTTTACGAACGGTATGTTTATAGGCGCGCTATACAGAGGCTCCACCGGGTCGTCCCGCACTTCGTGCGCGATTCAGTCCCCCGTGCGGTACGGCGCGGGCAAAGACTGCGCGGCAAACGACCTCTTGTGTGCGCGCGGCCCGCATCGGGGTGCCGAGCCGTGCACCCAGCCCTCGCGGTGGTAGCATGGCCGCCTCGTGGCTCCCGGCCGGATCGCACTCGCCCAGATCGACTCCACTGTCGGTGACTTCGCCGGAAACGCTGCCCTGGTTCGCGATCGGGTGCAGAGGGCCCGGCAGGGGGGCGCGACACTGGTCCTCTTCCCGGAGCTGGCCCTGTGCGGGTATCCACCCCGCGACTTCCTCGACCAGGCCTCCTTCGTGTCGCGGGCCGCGGAGACGCTCCGCGACCTGGCGCAGCCGGCCGACTGGTCCCGCGGTATCGCCTTCGCCGTCGGCTTCCCCGAGGCGGCACCCGGCGCCCCGCCCCCCGGCCTCTACAACGCGGTGGCGCTGGTGGAGGGCGGCCGGGTCGTGGCCGTGGGCCGCAAGTCGCTGCTCCCCACCTACGACGTCTTCGACGAGACCCGCTACTTCCTCCCGGCCGACAGCAGCACCGCGGCGCCTGCCGAGGGGCTCGGGCTCATGCTCGGCCTCTCGGTCTGCGAGGACATCTGGAACGACAAGCGCTTCTGGGTGTCGCCGCGCTACGCCCGGGACCCCATCGCCGAGCTCACCGGCGCGGGCGCGCCGCTGGTGGTGAACGTCTCGGCCTCGCCCTACGCCATGGGGAAGCCGGCGCTGCGCGAGCGGATGCTCTCCGCCACCGCCCGCGGCCACGGCGCCGTGGTGGCCTACTGCAACCAGGTGGGCGGCAACGACTCCCTGCTCTTCGACGGCGGCTCGATGCTGCTGGGAGCCGACGGCGCGGTGCTGGCGCGGATGCCGCTCTTCCAGGACGCGCTGCTCACCGTGAACCTCGACGGCTCGGCGCCCGACCTGTGGACGGCGCCGGGCGTCCCGGTGCCCGGCCCCGCCACCTCGGCCGGGGAGGCGGAGGCCGACGAGGTGCTGCGGGGGCTGGTGCTGGGGCTGCGGGACTACGCCCGCAAGTGCGGCTTCCGGGGCGCGGTCATCGGCCTCTCCGGCGGCATCGACAGCGCCCTCACCGCCTGCCTGGCCGCCGAGGCGCTGGGGCGCGAGAACGTGCTGGGCGTGGCCATGCCCTCGCGCTACAGCTCCGGCCACTCGCGGGAGGACGCGGCGCTCCTGGCCCGCGCCCTGGGCATCCGCTTCCACGAGATCCCCATCGAGCCGATGCACGCCGCCTTCCAGGCGCAGCTGGAGGGCTCCATGGGCGAGCCGCTCTCCGACCTGGCCGCCCAGAACGTCCAGGCCCGCATCCGCGGCCAGATCCTGATGGCCCTCTCCAACCACCACGGGCTGCTCTGCCTCTCCACCGGGAACAAGAGCGAGCTGGCGGTGGGCTACTGCACCCTGTACGGCGACATGGCCGGGGGCCTGGCGGTGATCGGCGACCTGCCCAAGACCCTCGTCTACCGGGTGTCGCGCCAGGCCAACCGGCGCGCCGGGGCCCAGCTCATCCCCGAGCGCACCTTCGTGAAGCCCCCGTCCGCCGAGCTGAAGCCCGACCAGACCGACCAGGACTCGCTGCCCCCCTACGACGTCCTCGACGACATCCTGGCCGCCTACATCGAGGAGCGGATGGCGGCCGCGGAGATCGTCGCCCGCGGCCACGATCCCGAGACGGTGAGGCGGGTGCTGCGCATGGTGGTGGGGAGCGAGTACAAGCGGCGCCAGGCGGCGCCGGTGCTCAAGGTCACCGGCAAGGCCTTCGGCGAGGGGCGGCGCATCCCCATCGCGCACGGCTGGAGGGAGTAGCGGTCGAGGTCGGGGTCGAGGCCGGGGTCGACATCCTCTCCTCAGCTTCTCTTCTTCCCTCCCCCCATCAGCTCCACCACCAGGTCGCGGAAGGCGGCCACCTTGGGCGGCGCCTTCTTCACGGCCGGGGTCACCAGGTGCACCCAGCCCGCCTCGCGCTCGTAGCGCGGCAGCACCCGCACCATCGTCCCGGCGATCACCTCGGGCGCCGCCAGCACCGAGGGCAGGAGCCCCAGGCCGGCGCCGGCCCGCACCGCGTCGCGGGCGAAGAGCAGCTCGTCGCAGACCACGCGCGCCGGCGGCCCACCGGCCATCCTCGGGCCGCGGTCGGGCACCCGCAGCCCCTGCGGCCCGCGGCGGTAGACCACCCAGTCGTGCGCCGCGAGGTCGGCCTCGCTGCGCGGCACCCCGCGCCGGGCCAGGTAGATCGGCGAGCCGTACACCTGCATGACGATGGGCGCGACCTTGCGGGCCACCAGCGAGGAGTCGGCGAGCCGGGAGCCGGCGCGCAGCGCCACGTCGAACCCCTCGCCCACCAGGTCCACCACCCGGCCGGTGAGGTGGAGCTCGACGTTCACCGCCGGGTAGCGGGCGGTGTAGCGGCTCACCACCTCGGCCAGGAAGAGGATGCCGAGATCCACCGGCGCGGTGACCCGCAGCCTGCCGGAGGGCTCCTCCTCCCGCTCCGGCATCTCGCCCAGCGCCGCCTGCACCGAGCGCAGGAGCGGCGCCAGCCGGTCGTGGAGCGCCAGGCCGGCGGGGCTCGGCGACACCTTGCGGGTGGTGCGGAAGAGGAGCGGCACGCCCAGCTCCGCCTCGAGCCGCGCGATGGCGCGGCTCACCGACGACTTGGGCATGCCCAGCTCCTGGGCCGCGGCCGAGAAGCTGGCGGTGCGGGCCACGGCCTCGAAGGTGGCGAGCAGGTTGAGATCCATCATTCCTCCTGTGGAACACAGCTGTGCTGTCGACAGCATTGCGCCATCTGGGGAACGAGAGCAAGTTCCCCCCGTCAGCGCAAGCGAAGACCAACCCGCGCAGAACGGAGCACGACATGGCAGCCAATCCCTGGGACATCGACGTCGGCCACTCGGCCATCCACTTCTGGGTCCGCCACATGATCATCTCGAAGGTGCACGGCCGCTTCGCCCGCTGGAGCGGCGCGGTGCAGCTCGACCCGCAGGACCTGCCGGCCTCGTCGGTCGAGGTCCGCATCGAGGCCGCCTCCATCGACACCCAGGTGGCCGACCGCGACAACCACCTGCGCTCCGCCGACTTCCTCGACGTGGAGAGGTTCCCCGAGATCACCTTCCGCTCGCGCCGGGTGGAGAAGGCCGGGGCCGGCTACCGCGTCGCCGGCGACCTCACCATCCACGGCGTGACCCGCGAGGCGGTGCTCGAGGCCGAGTACGCCGGCACCGGCAAGGATCCCTGGGGCAACGAACGGGCCGGCTTCTCGGCCAAGGTGGCCCTCGACCGCCGCGAGTTCGGCCTCACCTGGAACGCCGCGCTGGAGGCCGGCGGCGTGCTGGTCGGCGAGAAGGTGGAGATCTCCATCGAGCTCGAGGCCGTGAAGCGCGTGGCCCAGAAGACCGCGGCCGCCTGATCCCCCGGACCCCTGACCCCCGACCCCACACCCGAAGGAGCACCACCACCATGAAGACCCTGCTCTCGCTGCTCGCCCTCGTCCCCACCCTGGCCCTTTCCGCCCCCGCCACCGCCTGGAAGCTCGACCCCTCCCACTCCACCGTGGGCTTCTCGGTGAAGCACCTGGTCATCTCCCAGGCCCGCGGCGAGTTCTCGCGCTACACCGGCACCGTCACCCTCGACGAGGCCGACGTCTCCCGCTCCCGGGTGGAGGCCAGCATCGAGGCCGCCAGCGTCGACACCCGCAACGCCGACCGCGACGGCCACCTGCGCTCCCCCGACTTCTTCGACGTGGCGAAGTACCCGACGATCACCTTCGCCTCCACCCAGGTGGAGAAGCGCGGCGCCGACAGGCTGGCGGTCACCGGCAACCTGACCCTGCACGGCGTCACCCGGCCCGTCACCCTCGACGTCTCCCTCACCCCCGAGGTGAAGGGGCTCTACGGCGAGACCCGCCGCGGCTTCACCGCCACCGGCAAGATCAGCCGCAAGGACTTCGGCCTCACCTGGAACAAGCTCATCGAGGCCGGCCCGGCCCTCGGCGACGAGGTGACCCTCTCCTTCGAGCTCGAGGCGGTGAAGGAGCAGCCCAAGGCCGCTTCCCGGTAGCTGCACCCGGTCCCAGGGCCGGTGCCAGGCCCGCTCGCCCGCACTGCGCCGGGTGGGCGGGCCACTTCGTTTCGCGGCCTGGGCCCGTCCGCGCGCGGACCCGTCCGAGAGGGCGGACCCGTCCGAGAGTACCGCGCGGCGACCGCCCGGCTCTGGGGCCTTCACCCTTCGGTAGATCCTTCCCGCTGCGCCCTCATCCCCCACCTCGTGCTCGCCCACTAGGTGCCCGCGTGGGCCGTAGTCGAGCGCCACCACCTCGCCACATCTGTCTCGCCGCGGGCTTGCGCGGCAGGCAGCGCCCGCGGCGCGGACGGGCGGACGAATGGCGGAACTCCCGGTCAGGGATCCTCAGGGATCCCCATCAGCACCAGCGCGAACCCCAGCGTCTCGCGCCCCCAGCGCCGGTGGGCGTCGCGCCAGGCGGCGATGCGGGCCGCGAAGGCCGGCGCCTCGGGGTCGCCGGGCGAGGCCGCGAGCCAGCGCTCCACCGCGGCGGCGTACCCCTCCTCGTAGTCGTCCCACTCGGCCAGGCTGCTCTCGCGCACCGCCTCCACCCGCCAGCCGGCGTTGCGGGCCTGGGCCACGAGGTCCGGGAGCGGCGGCAGCGCGCCGGGCCCGGCGCCCAGGAAGGCGAGGTAGGCCGGGTCGGGCGGGCGGCGGGCGTAGCCCACGCCCAGGAGCGCGCGGCCGCCGGGCCCGAGCCAGCGGTGCGCGCCGGCGAGCGCCTCCGCGGTGCCGCCGAAGGCGTGCGTGGCGCCCACGCACAGGAGGAGCGAGAAGGCGCCCTCGGGGAGCCGGGCCTCGTCGAGCCGAGCCTGGACCCAGGTGACCGCGCCCTCCGGCACGCGCCCGCGGGCCCGCGCCGCCGCCTCGGCCAGGAAGGCGGGGTTGGGATCGACGCCCACGCCGGTGCCGCCGAGCAGCTCCAGCGCCTGGAGCAGCAGCTCCCCCTTGCCGCAGCCGACGTCGAGCACCGCCGGCGGCGCCGGGAGCGAGAGGCCGCCCAGCAGCTCGCCCAGGGCGCCGGGCGAGAGCGGCCCGAGGATGGCCCGGCCGGCGTGCGCCAGGGTGGTGAAGCGGAAGGGGTCGGCCGGGGCCGTCACACCAGGCCGAGCGCCGCCGCCAGCAGCAGCCAGGCGGGGGTGCCGGCCAGCAGGAGCACGATCCAGAGCACCTGGAGGAGGCGGGCGCGGCGCGGGTCGGGCTGGCGCAGGCCCAGCGCCCGGAGGGCGCCGGCCACGAAGGCCAGGGCCGCCAGCGGGAGGACGAGCGAGAGGAGCTGCGAGAGCGAGGTGATGCGCAAGGGAGCGACCGTCAGACGGTCATCACTTCCTTCTCCTTGGCGGCCACCAGCTCGTCGATCTTCTTCACGCCCTCGTCGGTCTCCTTCTGCACCTTGTCGAGGGTCTTCTTGGCGTCGTCGGCCGAGATGTCGCCGTCCTTCTCGCCGGCCTCCACCATCTCCTTGGCGTCGCGCCGCTCGTTGCGGATGGCCAGCTTCTGCTCCTCGCCCTTGTGCTTCACCTGCTTCACGATCTCCCGGCGCCGCTCCTCGGTGAGGGCGGGGATGGGCACGCGCACCAGGTCCTTGTCCGACTGGGGGTTGAGGCCCAGGTTGGCGTCGCGGATGGCCTTGTCGATCGCCGGGATGAGGTTCTTCTCCCAGGGCTTCACGGTGATGAGCCGGGCGTCGGCCACCGCCAGCGTGGCCACCTGGTTGAGGGGCGTGGGCGTGCCGTAGTAGTCCACCCGCACGGCGTCGAGCAGGTGCAGGCTGGCGCGGCCGGTGCGGACCCCCTGCAGCTCGGCGCGGAAGTGCTCCAGGGTCTTCTGGATGCGGCCGTGCAGATCCTTGATGACGTCGTCGGCGAAGCCCATGGCGCCTCCCGGTCAGCGGTGGGTGCTCTTGCCCACCGTGGTCCCGATCTCCTCGCCCATCACCGCCCGCCGGATGTTGCCGCGGCCGGTGAGGTCGAAGACCACGATGGGGAGCTCGTTGTCCATGCACAGGCTGATGGCGGTCGAGTCCATCACCTTGAGGTTCTTCTTGAGGACGTCGATGTAGCTCAGGGTCTTGAACTTGGTGGCGCTGGGGTTCTTCTTGGGGTCGTCGGTGTAGACGCCGTCCACCTTGGTGGCCTTGAGCAGCACGTCGGCGTGGATCTCCATGGCCCGGAGGCTGGCCGCCGTGTCGGTGGTGAAGTAGGGGTTGCCGGTGCCGGCGGCGAAGATCACCACCCGGCCCTTCTCCAGGTGGCGGATGGCGCGGCGGCGGATGTAGGGCTCGGCCACCTGGTGCATCTCGATGGCCGACTGGATGCGGGTCTGGACGCCGATCTTCTCGAAGGCGTCCTGCAGGGCCATGGAGTTGATGACCGTGGCCAGCATGCCCATGTAGTCGGCCGAGGAGCGGTCCATGCCCTCGGTGGCGCCGCTGACGCCGCGGAAGATGTTGCCGCCGCCGATGGTGAGGGCCACCTCCACCCCCAGCTCGGCAACGTCCTTCACGTCCTGTGCGATGGTGGCCAGCGTCTTGGGCGAGATGCCGTACTTCCCGTCGCCCATCAGCGCCTCCCCGCTGAGCTTGAGGAGGATGCGCTTGTAGCGGGGCTTCGGCTTCTCGGCCTTCTCGCTCGCCATGGTGGGCGCTTCTATCGCCTCGGGCGCGGGGTGGTCAAGGCGAGCCCTGGGCGCCCGCGGGCCCGCCAGGACGGCCTCAGGAGGCCGGGACGGTGACGCTCGGGGTCCGCGGCTCGCTGCCGCCTCCGCCCCCCCCTCCACCGCCGCGGCGGCGCCGGCGCCGGCCCCCGCGGCGCCGGCGGCGCTTGCGCCCCTCGGCCTCGCCGGCCGGTTCGCGGGCGGCGGCGTCGGCCGGCGCAGCCTCCTCGGCCTCGGGCGCCTCGTCGGCCTCCTCGCCGCGCCGCGGGCCGCGCCTCTCCTCCTCGCGGACCTCGTCCTCGCGCCCCTCGCCGCGCGGCGCGTGGCGCCCCGAGGCCTTCCAGCGGGCCAGCTCCTCGGCCCCCTCGCCGGTGGCGCGGACCGAGAGCTCCAGCAGCAGGAGCGCATCGTCGAAGTAGGCCTGGCCGGAGATGCCGCGGCGGCGCCGCCGGGGCGGGCCGCGCAGCGCCTTCTGCGTCCCCAGCGCCAGCCGGGTGCGCTCGGCCACGCGCCGCGGCAGCCGGGCGGTGGCGACGAGCTGCGCCAGCAGCTCCTCGGCGGCCCGGGTGGAGCCGTCCGCGCCGCGGGGCAGGTGGCCGAGCAGCGCGCCCAGCAGCACCGCCTCGGAGGGATCGGCCCCGCCGCGCACCAGCTCGTCGAGCGCGGCCAGGTGGGCCTGCACCTTGCGGCGGGCCTCGTCGCCGTGCACCTCGAGGTGCTGGGCCATGGCCGGCAGCACCACCGGCAGCGCCCCGCAGGCCCGCAGGAGCTCGAAGGCCCGGGCCGAGCCGCCGCAGCGCAGGATCTTGAAGATCTCCTCCAGCACCCGCGGCGGCGCGCAGCGCGCCAGCTCGCCGGCGTGGCGGCGCATGGCGGCGAAGCACTCGGGCTCGATGGTGAAGCCCAGCCGCGCCGCGAAGCGCACCGCGCGCAGGGCCCGCACCGGGTCCTCGCGCATGCGGATCTCGGGGTCGCCGATGGTGGCGATGCGGTTCGCCTCCAGGTCGGAGCGCCCGCCGACGTAGTCGATGACCTCGCCGGAGAAGACGTCGTAGAAGAGGCCGTTGACGGTGAAGTCGCGCCGGACCGCGTCCTCCTCGGCGGTGCCGAAGACGTTGTCGCGGGTGATGAGCAGGTCGCCGTCCTGCGGCACGTCCTCGCCCACGTCGGTGGGGTTCTTGCGGAAGGTGGCCACCTCCATCACCTTGCCGCCGCGGAAGTACACGTGGGCCAGCCGGAAGCGCCGGCCGATGAGCCGGCAGTTGCGGAAGACGGCCCGCACCTCGCCCGGGTGGGCGCTGGTGGCGATGTCGAAGTCCTTGGGGGTGCGGCCCAGCAGGAGGTCGCGCACGCAGCCGCCCACCAGGTAGGCCTGGTGGCCCATGTGGCGCAGGCGCGAGACGGTCTTCACCGCGTCGGAGTCCAGCCGCTCGAGCGGGATCTCCGGCTCGTGCGACGGCTGCGGCAGGTCCGGGTCGAGGACCGGCGTGTCGCGCCTCCGTTCGGAGGCGGGCGTCGCGTCGCGGTGCTGGTGGGGGTGGCCGCGGTCGGCCGTGTGCTCGTCGTTGCGATGTCGGTGGGTCATCCGTTCGCCGGACCGGGGGGCGGACCGGGGGGCGGGACATTCCGCCGCGCGGGTCGCACCGACGCCGTCGGGCTCTTCCTCGGGACCCCTTGTACCGATCGGCCCCGGCGCCGTCAATTCACCAGAGCGTCCGCTGGGCCGGCCCGCCGGCCAGGGCCTCGCGCACCGGCGCGAAGGTGCGGCGGTGGGTGGGGCATGGGCCGAGGCGGCGCAGCGCCTCGACGTGCTCCGGCGCCGAGTAGCCCTTGTGCTTCGCGAAGCCGTAGCCGGGGTGGGCGGCGTCCATCTCCACCATGAGCGCATCGCGCGCCGTCTTGGCGAGGACGCTGGCGGCGGCGATGGAGAGGCTCTTCGCGTCCCCCTTGACGATGCCCTGCTGCGGGATGCGCAGCTCGGGGATGCGGCGCGCGTCCACCAGGAGCTGCTCGGGGCGGCAGGAGAGCGCCTCGACGGCGCGGCGCATGGCCAGCAGGCCGGCCCGGTAGATGTTGAGCTTGTCGATCTCCCCGGGGCTGGCGCTGCCCAGCGCCCAGGCCACCGCGCCGGCCTTCACCTCGGCCGCCAGCCGGTCGCGCTCCTTCTCGTCGAGCTTCTTGGAGTCGTCGAGGCCGCGGGGGCGGAAGTCGTGGGGAAGGATGGCGGCCGCGGCCACCACCGGGCCGGCCAGCGTGCCCATGCCGGCCTCGTCGACCCCGGCCACGTGGACCACGCCCCGCTCCCAGAGGTCGGTCTCGAAGCGCAGGAGGTGGCGCAGCCGCTGCCCCTCGGCCCGGTTCTCCTGGCGCCGCCGGCGCACCGCCGCCAGCACCGCGCGGGCGCCGGCGCGCGGCTCGGCCTCCAGCGCCGCCTCCTCCTCGGCCGAGAGGGACTGGCCCCCGTCCACGAAGCGGCGGCGGAGGGCGGCGAGGGAGAGGGAAGAGAGGTCCACGGGGGAGGAATACTACCCGACCCCGACCGCGACCCCGACCCCGACCGCAACTGCGACCCCGACCTCTCCGCGCCCCCTCTCCGCTATGCTCGGCCCGTGCGCCCGCTCCTCCTCGCGCTGCTGCTCCTCTCCGCCTGCCGCGACTGGCGCGGGCGGGTCGAGCCGTCGCGGGCCGATGCCGAGCCGGAGCAGGTGGCAGCCGGGGGCGAGCCCATCGTGCAGGAGAGGAAGGGGCACCAGGTCCGCCTCACGCCGCGCGCCACCTACCGCATCACCGGCTACGCGGTGGAGACGAGCCGCAGGCTGCTCGACGAGTGGGACTTCGCCATGCCCATGGACCTGGCGCTGGTCTGGGGGCCGGTGGCCGACCCGGAGGTGCTCCGGCGGCTCGAGTTCCACCTCTCGGGCCGCTACGTCAGCTACCGCTACCAGGGGGCCATCCCCGGCGCCCCGGCGCCGGTGCTGGCGAGCCACATCTCCAACAACCACCTCATCCCCGCCGACGAGGAGGTGGGCCGGGCCCTCGACGGCATCCGCATCGGCGACCTCGTCACCCTCTCGGGCAGGCTGGTGGACGTGGCCATCTCCGACGCCGCCGGCCGCGAGGTGGCAGCCATGCGCACCAGCCTGACCCGCGACGACGTGGGCTCCGGCGCCTGCGAGAACGTCTACGTGGAAGAGGTGCAGGTCGAGCGGCCGTGAAGGTGCGAAATGCGCCCCCCGGCTCGCGCGTAAGGAGGAGCAGCGATGATGACCTTCCTCTTGTGGCTCTTGCTGTTCGTGCTCTGCTGGCCACTGGCGCTGCTGGCGCTGCTCCTCTACCCGCTGGTCTGGCTCCTGCTGCTGCCCTTCCGCATCCTGGGCATCGCCGTCGACGGCGTGCTCGGGCTCCTGCGCGCCATCTTCACGCTGCCGGCGCGGCTGCTCGGCGGGCCGCGGGCGCTGCGGGGGTGAGGGGCCGGCGGGCGATCGACTCACCCTAGCCTGCCCGGCGGCCATCGACTCCACCCGCCTGCGCCGCTGGTCCTCGCGCGGCTCTCGGGCGAGCGACGGATGCTCGCTCCGAAGCAGGTTGGGGCCACCTCCGGCTGCGCGGCCTCGCTACCTCCCGCCCCGCCCGCGCACCAGGAGCCAGAGCAGCGCGGCCGCCGCGGCCGCCACCGCCACCCAGCGGCCCGGGCCCGCCCGCCTGCGAGGTGCGGCGCTCGACGCGCCCCCCTGCGCCGCCTCTCGCCAGGAGCGCGCCTGGAGCACGCGCCGCTCCCGCTCCATCGCGGACCGCCGGTCGGCATCGGCCTGGCGCTCGCGCCACCAGGCTTCGTTGAACGCCTGCTGCTCCGCGCTGTCGAGGTCGGCGTCGCAGCCTCGGCAGCGCGGCTCGAGGACGCCGGACTCGCGGCCGCAGCGCCGACAGCGAACGACCGCGGGCAGGCTCCCGTCGTTGCCGATCACCTCGGCCGGGGGCACGTGCTCCGGCCCGAAGCGCTCCGGGCTGGCGCCCGTGGCCGAGCGCCTCCACGGGCTGCGGGGGCGGCGGATGCTCCAGAAGCGCCAGGCTCTATTCTCCGAGCGCACCGGCGGCCCCGGGTTGCCCGCCGGGGCGGGCGACTCGAGCCGCAGGAAGCGCCGCAGGCGGCCGGGGGCCATGCGGGCATGGAAGCACGGGCCGCCCGTACCTGTCACGCAAGGTGTGGATCCGCTCGCGGCCCGCCGTCCCCCGGGCGAAGGGGAGCCCGCGCCGCTCCGCCCCATCCCGAAGTTCGCCCCGCCCGCCCCTTCTCCGGGTACGCTCCGGCGTCGCCACCCCCGCGTCCCGAGGAGCGCTCCGATGCACGTCGATGCCCGCGTCACCCAGCTGGCCCAGAACCTGCTCGGCTACAGCCTCAAGGTGAAGCCCGGCGAGGTGGTGTACATCGATCTCGTCGGCGCCGACACCCACCCGCTGGGCCGCGAGCTCGTCCGGCTGGCCACCGAGCGCGGCGCCATTCCCTACTGGCACGCCTTCGACGACTCGCTCTCCAAGCCCTTCTTCCAGGCCGCCAGCGAGGCGCAGCACCAGGCCTTCGCCGCCTTCCACAAGGCCATCATGGAGCGGGTGGACGCCTACGTGGGCGTGCGCGGCCCCGCCAACCCCTTCGAGATGGGCGACCTGCCGGCCGAGCAGAAGCGCAACCGGCAGCGCTTCTACATGGAGGAGGTGCACATGCGCACCCGCCTCAAGAAGCGCTGGTGCGTGCTGCGCTGGCCCAACGCCGCCATGGCGGTGCTGGCCAAGCAGGGCCAGGCCGCCTTCGAGGACTTCTACTTCCGGGTCTGCAACCTCGACTACGCGCGGATGTCCCGGGCCATGGACCCCCTGGTGGAGCTCATGAAGCGCACCGACAGGGTGCGGCTCGTGGGCCCGGGCACCGACATCGCCTTCTCCATCCGCGGGCTGCCGGTCATCAAGTGCGACGGCGCCGTCAACATCCCCGACGGCGAGGTCTTCACCGCGCCGGTCAGGGACTCGATGAACGGCGTCATCACCTACAACACCAGCAGCGTCTACCTGGGCGAGCCCTTCCGCGACCTCCGGCTGGAGGTGAAGGCGGGCAAGATCGTCTCGGCCCGGGCGCCCGAGAACCAGGCGGCCCTGGAGCGCATCCTCGACACCGACGCCGGCGCCCGCTTCTTCGGCGAGTTCGCCATCGGCGTGAACCCGTTCGTGCTCGAGCCCATGAACGACACCCTCTTCGACGAGAAGATCAAGGGCTCGATCCACCTCACGCCCGGCAACTCGTACGACGACTGCGACAACGGCAACAAGTCCAGCGTCCACTGGGACCTGGTGCTCATCCAGCGGCCCGAGCACGGCGGCGGCGAGATCTGGTTCGACGACCGGCTGGTCCGCAAGGACGGCAAGTTCGTGCTGCCGGAGCTGGCGCCGCTCGACGCGGACTTCGCCTAGCGACGCGGGGGCTCCGGCACTACCATCCGCCGCCCGTGGCGCACGACCCCTACGCGGCCCTCCGCTTCCCCGCCTACCGCTCCTTCCTGGGCCTGACCACCGCGGTGGCGGTGGCCACCCAGATGCAGAGCGCGGCGCTGGGCTGGCAGGTGTACGAGCTCACCCGCGACCCGCTGGCGCTGGGGCTGGTGGGCCTGGCCGAGGCGCTGCCCTTCCTCTGCCTCACGCTGGTGGGCGGCTGGGCCGCCGACCGCATGGACCGGCGCAGGCTCGCGCTCTGGAGCACGGCGGTGGTGGCCCTCTCCGGCCTCTCCCTGCTGCTGGTCTCGCTGGGCACGCCCACCTCGCCCCTCCCCTTCTACGCGGCGCAGGCGGTGGCCGGGCTGGGCCGGGCCTTCTCGCGCCCGGCCAGCGCCGCCCTGGGCTCGGAGCTGGTGCCGCGCGAGCACTACCAGAACGCCACCACCTGGCGCTCCTCCCTCTTCCACGTGGCCATCGTCGTCGGCCCGGCGCTGGGCGGAGGCCTCATCGCCCTGGGCGGCCCGCGCCTGGCCTACGCGGTGGTGGTGGCCCTGCTCCTCGGCGGGCTCGCCGCCCTCTGGGCCCTGGAGCCTCGGCCGCGGCAGGCCACGCCGTCGGGCTCGATGTTCTCGCAGCTCGCCGACGGCGTGCGCTTCGTCTTCCGGGAGCCGGTGCTCCTCGGAGCCATGAGCCTCGACCTCTTCGCCGTGCTCTTCGGCGGCGCCCTGGCCCTGCTGCCGGTCTTCGCCCGGGACGTGCTGCTGGTGAGCGAGGTGGGGTTCGGCTTCCTTCGCGCGGCGCCGGCGGTGGGCTCGGTGCTGGGGTCGCTGGCGCTGGCGCGCCTGGGCAGCGTGGGCCGGGCCGGGCCGGTGCTGCTCTGGGCGGTGGCCGGCTTCGGCGCCACCTGGATCGCCTTCGCCCTCTCCCGCTCCTACACCTTCTCCCTCTTCCTCCTGGCGCTGGGCGGCGGGCTCGACAGCATCTCGGTGGTGCTGCGCGGGACCCTGGCCCAGCTCCGCACGCCGCAGGAGAAGATGGGCCGGGTGGCGGCGGTGAACAGCTTCTTCATCGGCTCCTCCAACGAGCTGGGCGCCTTCGAGAGCGGCGTGGCGGCGAAGCTCCTGGGCGTGGTGCCGTCGGTGATCTTCGGCGGCTGCATGACGCTGGTGACGGTGGGGCTGGTCGCCTGGCGCATGCCGGCGCTGCGCAGGCTGCGGCGGCTGTCGGAGTGAGCGGCGGCCGGGAGGTCCGGTCGCCCCTCGACCCGCCTACTCCTGGCAGCGGGGACAGAAGAAGGTGCTGCGCTGCGCCTGGACGATGCGGCGCAGGGGCGCCTTCCGGCAGCGCGGGCAGCGCTCGCCCTCGCGGGCGTAGACCAGGAAGGGGTTCTCGCCCCCCTCCTCCACGTAGACGATCTCCGGCCCCTGGAGCGCGTCCACCGCGGCGCGCAGCGAGGCGCGCACGCCGGCGGCCAGGGCCCTCACCTCGGCGGCGGCGAGCGACGAGCCGCGGCGGCGCGGGTCGAGGCGCGCCCGGAAGCAGGCCTCGGAGGCGTGGATGTTGCCCACGCCCGGCAGGATGCGCTGGTCGAGGAGCGCGACCTTCACGGCCCGCCGGGTGCGGGCCAGGAGCTGCCCCAGCCGGCGCGGGTCGATCCCCTCGGCGAGCGGGTCCGGCCCCAGGGCCCGAAGCTCCGTCACCTCGTCGAAGCGGGCGCCCGGCACGAGCCGCAGGCGGCCGAAGAGGCGCGGGTCGCGGTAGTGGAGCACGGCGCCGTCGTCGAGCAGGAGCCGGGCGCGCGAGTGGGAGGGGGCGGGCTCGCCGGGCGCGCGCCGCAGCCACTTGCCGGTCATGCCCAGGTGGGAGAGCAGGCCCAGCGGCTCGGGGCCGAGCGCCAGGAGGAGGTGCTTGCCCACGCGCCGGACCGAGGCCACCTGCCGGCCGCGGAGCGCGCGCGCCAGCGCGGCCCGCGAGTGAGGACGGAAGATGCGCAGCGCGCGCGGCTCGGTCTCGACCGCGACGATGGTGCGGCCCGCGACCCACTCGCGGAGGCAGCGGGCGGCGTGCTCGACTTCCGGCAGCTCCGGCACGCGGTCTCCTCCTCGACCTCGACCTACTTCGCCTTCTCGAACAGCGCGCCGAAGAAGCCGTCGGTGAAGTGGAGGTGGGGAAGGAGCTTCATCTGGTGGCCGGTGATCCCGAGCGCCGCCGCTCGCTCCGCGCCCAGCGGCTCGGCGAGCGGCGCCGGCCGGAGCCCCAGCTCCTCCTCGACGAAGCGGGCCACCTCCTCGTTCTCGGTCCGGCCGATGGCGCAGGTGGCGTAGAGCATCCGCGCCCCCGGCTTGAGCAGCCGCGCGAAGCGGGCCGCCAGCTCGCGCTGCAGCGCCGCGAAGCGCTCCGGCTCGCCGGGCTGCAGCCGCCAGCGGGCGTCGGGCTTGCGCCGCAGCGTCCCCAGGCCGGAGCAGGGCGCGTCCACCAGCACCCGGTCGGCGGTGCCGCAGAGGTCGGCCAGCGCCTCCTCGGCCCCGGCGCCGGCCGGGATGGCGCGGATGCGCAGGTTGGAGACGCCGGCCCGGCGCGCCCGCCGCTTGGCCTCGGAGAGCCTGTCGGCGTCGCTGTCGAGGGCCTGCAGCTCCCCCTTGCTCCGCATCTCCATGGCGAGGGCCAGGGTCTTGCCGCCGGCACCGGCGCAGGCGTCCACCACCCGCTTGCCGGGCCTGGCGCCCACTGCCAGCGCCAGGAGCTGGCTGCCCTCGTCCTGGATCTCGAACCAGCCCTCCTTGAAGGAGGCGAGCTGGAAGGCGTTCTGGTGGCCGTCGAGCACCAGGCCCCAGGGCGAGTGCGCCGTGGCGGCCGCCCCCACCCCCTCGCCGGCGAGCCGCCTCGCCAGCTCGTCGCGGGTGGCCCGCAGCAGGTTGACCCGCACCGCCAGCGGGGCGCGGGTGTTCATGGCCCGCGCCAGCACCCGGGCCTCGGCGAGCCCCATCTCGGCGGCGAAGCGCTCGGCGATCCAGCGGGGCAGCGACTCCTCCACCGAGAGCCGCTCCACCGGGTCGGCGATGGCGGCGATGCGCCCCTCGGCACCGGCCACCGCCTGCAGCGCCTTCGGCGGGATGCCGAGCCGCCGCCCGGCCTCCTCGGCCGCGAGGCCGGTGGAGCGCACCAGCCAGAGCGCGTAGAGCAGCGGCATCTCCGCCGGCCGGCCCGCGCCCAGCAGCCACTCGAGCTGCCCGCGCCAGCGGATGATCCCGTAGGTCGCCTCGGAGGCGGCGCGCCGCTCCGAGGCCCACAGCTTGCGCTCGCGCCGCAGCACCCGCTCCAGCGCGCGGTCGGCCAGCCAGCCCTGCGAGAGGGCCAGGCCGCAGGCCTCCAGCACCGCCGCGTCCACCAGGTCGTGGCGCAGCGGCCGCTCGGCGCTGCCCGCCCGGTCGGCGTGGAGGCGGGCGCCGCGGTTGGGTGGGCGGGAGATCTTGCGCATCTCGACTGCTTACCGCGGCGAAGGCGGTCTGGGCTACCGCGGCCTGCCCGGTGATCGCTAGAGCAGCTCCAGGACGTTCTGCACGTGGCCGTCGACCTTCACCTTGGGGAAGACCTTCTCCACCTTCCCGTCGGCGCCGACGAGCACCGTGGTGCGCACCGTGCCCATGACCTTCTTCCCGTACATGTTCTTCTCCTGCCAGACCCCCCATGCCTGCTGCACCTGGGTGTCGGCGTCGGAGAGGAGCGGGAAGGGCAGCCCGTGCTTCTCCTTCCACTTCTTCTGGGCGGCGGGCAGGTCCCTGGAGATGCCGATCACGGCCACCCTCTTCCTCGTGAACGCGGCGACTTCGTCACGGAAGTCGCAGGCCTCCTGCGTTCAGCCGCTGGTGGCGGCCTTGGGGTAGAAGAAGACCACCACCCTCCGCCCCAGGAAGTCCTTGAGCCGCACCGTCTTCCCCTCCTCGTCGGGAAGGGCGAAGTCGGGCGCCTTCTTTCCCACCTCGAGTCCCATGCCAGGCCTCCTCGCGGCCCCCGGGCCGCGGCGATCCCTCTGCCTAACGGCCGGGGCCCCGGGAAGCATCATAGATTCCGGGCGCTTGGATCTCGGTTCTGCTTGCGGGAGCGGGCGACCTGTGCTAGATGCCTGTCCCCTTCCCGGGCGCGCCCCGCCGGAGAGGGCCTCGCGAGGAGCGAGGGGCTTCACAAATCACACACCTGCGAGCGGCGCCCCGGTGCCCGCGGACGTGCGGAGGAAGGTACCTCCCACGCATCCGGAGGGAGAAAGGCGCTGGTTGCCTCGGCGGGTGGAGGACAGAACCGGAGACCGACCATGGAAATGCCGAACCCCGAGATCCCCGCCGCACCCGCCGCCGTTCCCCCCGCCGCCCCGCCGCCTGCCGGCGAGATGCAGAAGGCCCTGGAGACCCAGGGCACCGCCATCTCGATGAAGCAGCTGCTGGAGGCCGGCGTCCACTTCGGCCACCAGACCAAGCGCTGGAACCCGAAGATGAAGCCGTACATCTTCGGCGCCCGCAACGGCATCTACATCATCGACCTGCAGAAGACGGTGTCGCTGGCGCGCAACGCCTTCCGCTTCGTCTCCGACGCGGTGGCCCGCGGCGGGACGGTGCTCTTCGTGGGCACCAAGAAGCAGGCCCAGGACGTGATCCGCGAGGAGGCCTCGCGCAGCGGGATGTACCACGTCACCAACCGCTGGCTGGGCGGCACGCTCACCAACTTCAAGACCATCAAGACCGGCATCGATCGGCTCAAGACCATCGAGAAGATGAAGGCCGACGGCACCTACGACCGGCTGCCCAAGAAGGAAGTGGCCCAGCTCGAGCGGGAGCGCGAGAAGCTGGAGACCAACATCGGCGGCATCAAGGACATGGCCCGGCTGCCCTCGGCCATCTTCGTGGTCGACACCAAGAAGGAGTACATCGCGGTGCACGAGGCCAACCGGCTCGGCATCCCGGTAGTGGCGGTGGTCGACACCAACTGCGACCCCGAGGGGATCGACTACGTCATCCCCGGCAACGACGACGCCATCCGCTCCATCAAGCTCTTCACCGGCAAGGTGGCCGAGGCCTGCGTCGAGGGCAAGGCGCGGCACGGCGCCTGGGTGGCCGAGCACGGCGCCCCGGAGCAGAGCGGCGGCCAGGACGACCGCGACGCCGCCAGCGAGCGCGGCCAGAAGCGCGAGCGGCGCGGCCGCGGCGAGCGGCGCGGCCCGCGCGAGGACCGCGGCGCCGCCAGCGCCCGGGTCGAGGTGGTCCGCAAGGGCGACGTGCAGGCGGCTCCGGCTCCCGAGGGCGAGGCGGCCAAGGAGTAGCGCCGCCCCGGGGGACCCTCTTTCCGCGGGGCGGGCCCGGTTGCGGCCCGCCCCGGCGCTTTTTCCGAACCGACGAGACGAAAGGAACGAACCGTGGCCGAGATCACCGCCAAGATGGTGCAGGAGCTCCGCGAGAAGACCGGGGCCGGCATGATGGACTGCAAGAAGGTGCTCACCGAAGCCGGGGGCGACTTCACCAAGGCCGAAGAGCTGCTCCGCAAGAAGGGGCTGGCCTCCGCCGCCAAGAAGGCCTCCCGCGCCGCCACCGAGGGCGCCGTCCAGAGCTACATCCACATGGGCGGCAAGATCGGCGTGCTCATCGAGGTCAACTGCGAGACCGACTTCGTGGCCCGCACCGACGGCTTCCAGGCGCTGGTGAAGGACCTGGCCATGCAGGTGGCCGCCGCCGCCCCGCTCTACGTGCGCCGCGAGGAGGTGCCCTCCGAGACCCTGCAGAAGGAGATCGAGATCGAGAAGGCCAAGGCCCGCGAGCAGAAGAAGCCCGAGGCCATCGTCGAGAAGATCGCCCAGGGCAAGGTGGAGAAGTTCTACGAGATGGTCTGCCTGCTGGATCAGCCCTTCGTGAAGGACGACAAGAAGAAGGTGAAGGACCTGCTCACCGAGTCGGTCGCCAAGATCGGCGAGAACATCCAGGTGCGCCGTTTCGCCCGCTTCGTGCTGGGCGAGGGGCTCGAGAAGAAGCAGGAGAACCTGGCCGAGGAGGTCGCCAAGACCGCCGGCCTGGTGAAGTAGGCGCACCCGGAGCGCGGGCCGCCCGGACGCCGGTCCGGCCCGCGCCCTCCCGCCGATCGCAGCGGGCCCCCCGTCACTCCCTGTGCACTTCCGCGCAGCCCGGCCACTGGGCCGATGCGCACCCGTGGTGCGTCTCCCGGCATCACCGGTCTGTCACGGCCGGCCGGGCCGGTTGCGCACCCCGGCTGACTCTGGAATCGCCCGGGGCCTCTCCGGAGCGCCCCGGGGCCGGGCTCCCTCCCCCTTCGGCGCCCCGGCTCGCCCGGAGGCGGGTCCCAGAAACCCACATGAGTACGGGTAGATACCTTCCTGGGACGGAGGCGAGTATCCAAACCGGGTGAGGCCTCCCACACCACTTGACGGTCCCTCAACCGCCGGGCAGACTCCCGCGCGAAACGCTCCACGTTCGTCGCACAGCAGTCCCAGGGCGCCGTCGTGTACCAGGAGCAGGAGTAGCCACCAACCAGAGGAGTTGCGCATGTCGTATCGACCCAGGTTGCTTAGCCTGACCGCCGCAGCGTTGGTAACCCAGCTCGGCCTCATCGACGCCGCCGTTGCCCAGGTGGCAACCGACGCCTCCGCGGAGGAGAAGAAGGCGGTCGTCGAGGAGATCACCGTCACCGGTACTCGCGTGAAGCGGAAGGACCTCACCACCCCGGCACCCGTCGCCGTCCTGAGCCGCGAGCAGATCCTCTCGTCTGGCAAGGTGTCGCTCGGCGACTTCCTGCAGACCCTTCCCGAGCAGGGCAACACCGTCAACGCCCAGGTGAACAACGGCAACGACGGCTCCGTGCGCGTGAACCTGCGCAGCCTCGGCTCGAACCGCACCCTGGTGCTGGTGAACGGCCGCCGGTTCGTCGCCGGTGGCACCGGCGCCGACTCGGGTGTTGACCTCAACTCCATCCCGGCCGCCGCCGTCGAGCGGATCGAGATCCTCAAGGACGGCGCCTCGGCCATCTACGGCTCGGACGCCATCGCGGGCGTGGTGAACATCATCACCAAGCGCCACCTCGACAAGTTCGAGGTGTCCACCTACATCGGCCAGTCCTCCCGCAGCGACGGCCGTCAGTACGACCTCTCGGCCTCCACCGGCGGCTCCAACGACCGCGGCTCGTTCGTCCTCTCGGTCGGCTTCCAGAAGAACGAGAAGGTGCTGGCCGGCGACCGCTCCTACGCCAAGGAGCCGTACCTCTTCAACTACGAGACCGGGCAGCCGGAGGTGACCACCAGCTCTCCGACCACCCCGATCCCGCGCTTCTCCATCCCCTCGGCGCACAACGCCACCAACACCGGCACCTGCGACGCCGGTTACGCCGGGACCCGGAACGCGGCCCTGCAGTCCCTCTGCGACCTCTACAACAACAACCCGACCAACCCGAACCGCAACCAGTTCGTGCCCAACGGCTCGGGCGGCTACCAGATCTGGGACGGCAGCGGCTACAACTCTTACCCCACCAACTACCTCCACACCCCCGGCCAGCGCGCCCAGGTCTACTTCACGGCCGACACCAACCTTGGCAACTTCGCCCGCGGCTTCACCGAGGTCTCCTACGTGAACCGCGCCAGCTCCCGCAACCTGGCGCCGATGCCGGTCAGCTCCGGCTCCACCGGCGTGGTCATCTCCCGCGACAACGCCTACAACCCCTTCGGCGTCGACATCTCCTCCTGGCGCATCCGCACCGCCCAGTTCGGCAACCGCGACTGGTTCGAGAACGTCGACACCTTCCGCACCGTCATGGGTGTGGACGGCTCGCTGGGCGACTGGGCCGGCCCGCTGCGCGGCTGGAGCTGGGAGGTCTACTACAACTTCGGCCGCACCACCGGCCAGGTCTTCGATAGCGGCCAGCTCAACATGTACAACGTGGGCAAGATGCTCGGCGCCACCGAGATCGATCCCACCACCGGCCAGCTCGTCTGCGTCGACCAGTCGATCCCGGGCTGCGTGCCCATGAACGTCCTCGGCGCCAACCTCACCCCCGAGCAGTACAAGTTCGGTGGCTACCGCGGCATCAGCAAGGGCCTCGACCAGTCCGAGCAGTGGGCCGTCAACGTCGGCGGCGAGATCGTCCGCCTCTGGTCCACCCGCCCGGTCTCGCTGGCGGTGGGCGCCGAGTGGCGCCGCGACAGCGGCCAGTTCATCCCCGACCCCATCGCCGCCGCCGGCATGAGCTCCGGCAACAACCAGGACCCCACCTCCGGCAAGTACACGGTGAAGGAGTTCTACGGCGAGCTCGCCATCCCGCTCGCCGGCGACATGCCCTTCATCCGCGAGCTCGAGCTCTCGCTGGCCGCCCGCCGGGTGGACTACTCCACCTTCGGCACCAACAACACCTACAAGATCGGCGCCCGCTTCAGCCCGATCCGCGAGGTCACCCTCCGCGGCACCTACGGCACCGCCTTCCGCGCTCCCAACGTGGGCGAGCTGTACGCCTCCGGCGTCGCCGAGAGCTTCGACTTCACGCCCAACGGTGACCCCTGCCAGAACGTTCCCGCCGGCCCGTCCACGCTGCGCACCCGCTGCGAGGCCACCGGTCTCCCGGTCGGCAGCGCCGGCAGCGGCGACACCGCCGACCAGTTCCGCACCCTGCGGGGCGCCAACGCGGACCTCAGCGCCGAGAAGGCCAAGATCTTCACCGTCGGCGTGGTCTTCGAGCCGCAGCAGTGGGTGCGCGGCCTGTCGCTCACCGCCGACTACTACAAGATCGACCTCGACAACGCCGTCACCTTCCTCTCCGCGCCCGTGATCCTGGAGGGCTGCTACTCCGGCGGTTCGAACGCCTACTGCCAGAAGATCCACCGCGACGCCGACGGCGTGATCAGCGCCATCGACGACAAGCTCTCGAACGCCCAGTCGAACAGCACCGACGGCATCGACGTGGCAGCCAAGTACAACCTGCCCATCGGTGGCGTCGGAACCTTCGACTTCGGCCTCGACGCCACCTTCCTGGGCTCCTACAAGCAGACCAACCCGGACGGCACCAAGCTCTCCGGCAAGGGCTACTACGGCCAGGACCTCGGCAACCTGCCCTCGGTCAAGTACAACCTGGGCGCCCGCTGGAGCCGCGGCGGCGCCAACGTCGGCGCCTTCGCCCGCTACATCGGCGGCATGACCGAGTGCGAGAGCACCTCCTGCAGCGTGGACAAGACCAACTCCCGCAAGGTGGCCTCTTTCACCACCGTCGACCTCAGCGGCGGGTACCTGTTCCGGTCCAGCCTCGGCGCCACCGGCCTCACCGTCGGAATCCAGAACGTGGCGGACGCCGCTCCGCCCCGCATCTACTCCACGGGCAACTACACGACCGATCTGACCACCTACCCGGTCATGGGCCGCTTCTTCTTCGCCCGGGTGAGCCACACCTACTAGGTCGTACACAGCACCAGTGATCCGGGGCGGACGGGTGCCACAGGCCCGTCCGCCTCACTTTCGGGGTCACCGGGCCTGCGGCGGGCTGTATCCCAGTCGGGTAGGTCCCCGTTTCCTCGGAGCGTGGTAAAGCACCGCCGGTCCTTGGCGGTTTCTGGCCAGAGCCAAGAAGAAGGCGCGAATGTTCGATTCCGTTCTGAAGCGCGACCAGCTCCCCAAGCGCCGGTTCCTCTCGGGCGCGGGGATCGCCATCCCGCTCTACGCTGCCCTGATCGCGGTGGCGGCCTGGGCCTCCGCTCGGCAGGCAGCCGCGTCGCGCGAGGATCCCACCGTCACCTTCGTGAAGCCTCCGCCGCCTCCGCCCCCGCCGCCGCCTCCGCCGGCCGCGGCCAAGGAGAACCGGCCCAAGCCCAAGCCCCAGCCCAACAAGCCGGTGACGGTGCTGCAGCAGGCCATCGTCGCCCCGACCGTCATCCCCGAGGAGAAGCCGCCCGAGAAGGACCCCGCCGACATGCAGCACGCGGTGGGCGGGGACGGCGTCGCCGGCGGCGAGGTGGGCGGCGTCCCCGGCGGCATCGTCGGCGGCGTGGTGGACGCGGCCGACGTCGCGCCCTCGAGGCCGGTGGAGTTCGACGCCAAGACCATGAAGGAGCCGGTGCCCATGGTCCGGCCCAACGTCCAGTACACCGAGAAGGCCCTGGAGAAGGAAGTCCAGGGCGTCATGCTCGTGAAGTGCGTCATCGGCCTCGACGGCAAGGTCCACGATTGCCGCGTGATCAAGTCGCTCCCCTTCATGGACCGGGCCGCCATCGACGCGCTCGAGAAGGCCCGGTTCTCGCCCGCGACCCAGGGCGGCAAGCCCATCGAGGTCGACTACGTCGTGAAGCTCACGCTGCGTCTCCCGGACTAGCCGCCTCGGGGGCCTCCGTATCCCACAGGACGCGCCCACGGGCGCACAACAAGCAGAGGAAAATCCATGCAGCAGTTCACTCTCACCGAGCTCTGGTCGCACATGGGCCTGTTCGCCCGCCTGGTGGTGTACGCCCTGGCCATCATGGCGGCGGCGTCCCTCATCGTCATGGCGGAGCGCCTCCTGTTCTTCTGGAAGTCGAGCCGCGACTCGACCCGGTTCGCCGGCGCCCTCGCCGGGAGCCTGGAGAAGGGTGGCGTCGACGAGGCCTCGCGCCAGAAGGTGGAGAAGAACGTCGGCCACCTCGGCCGCGTGCTCAGCGCCGGCCTGACCGCCTTCCGCATGACCATGACCGCCCAGACCTCCAGCGACCTGGTGGTGGAGTCCACCGCCCGGGCCCTGGAGCGCCAGGCGCTGCGCGAGGTCGACAACCTCAAGCGCGGCCTCAACCTGCTGGCCACCGTCGGCTCCACCGCCCCGTTCGTCGGCCTCCTCGGCACCGTGGTGGGCATCATCAACGCCTTCCAGTCGATGGCGGCCAGCGGCTCCGGCGGCCTGGGCACCGTGTCGGCCGGCATCGCCGAGGCGCTCGTGACCACCGCCTTCGGCCTGCTGGTCGCCATCCCCGCCGTGATGGCCTTCAACTACATGCAGGGCTGGGTGGACGGGACGCAGGTCGACATGTCCGAGTCCTCCAACGAGCTCCTCGACGTGGTGGCCCGCCGCCTGGGCGGCGCCCAGAGCCCTGCGGCCGTCGCCAAGGCCGCGGCCCCCAAGGCCGGCTAGCCCGCACCTCCCCCCGGGGCAGAGAGGCAGACGGCCATGGGAATGACAGCGGGCGGCAAGGGCGGGGTGAAGAGCGACATCAACGTCACGCCGCTCGTCGACGTGGTGCTGGTGCTGCTCATCATCTTCATGGTGGTGACGCCCATGCTCCAGCGCGGCAAGAGCGTGGTGCTCCCCCGCGCCCACTCGGTCGACAAGGACCGCAAGGGCGGCGACCCGCTCATCGTGTCCATCACCTCCGACAAGCTGGTGTGGGTGGACAAGGACAAGTACGACGAGGCCGGGCTCGAGCAGCGGCTCAAGGACGAGATCATCGCCAACGCCTACCGCCCGGTGCTCCTCAAGGGCGACCAGGCCATCACCGTGGGCGACGCCCGCAAGGTGATGGCCATCGCCCGCAAGGCCGGCGTCCGCGGCGTGCAGCTGGCCGTGGACCAGATCAAGACCGAGGGCCAGGCCGAGGAGTAGCCTCCTCGGCCGGAGACCGACATGCACAAGATGCGGAAGTTCTCGGTGAAGCCCCAGGGGCGGCCGAACTCGGACATCAACGTCACGCCGCTGGTCGACGTGGTGCTGGTGCTGCTCATCATCTTCATGGTGGTGACGCCGCTGCTGGAGAAGATGCTTCGCGTCCGCGTCCCCGACGCCGAGCAGAGCGAGCAGCAGGAGGTGCCGCCCGCCGCCCAGCTGGTGGTGAGCCTCGACTCGCAGGGGCAGATCGCCATCAACAGCGAGAAGGTGGCCGACGCCGAGTTCCCGGAGAAGCTGAAGCGCTTCCTGGCGGCCCGCTCCCCCGGCGACCGGCTGGTGTTCTTCACCGCCGACGACGCCGCCAAGTACCCGCGCCTGGTGGTGGCGCTGGACGGGGCCCGCCAGGCCGGCGCCGAGATCATGACCATGACCACCGAGCCCATGGCGGCCGCGGCGGCAGCAGCCGCAGCCGGCGCTGCACCCGCGCCGCCGCAGTAACGAAGGCGGGCGCGCTGCCGCCCGCGCGATGGGGTCTTCCCAGCCTGGAGGGTGTCTCATGAGGGTCGCTCGGCTCTTCCTCTTCGCCACGCTCGCCGCCGCCCTGCTGCCAGCGGCCGGCACCTGGGCGGCGCCCGTCGATCTGACGCGGGCCGACCGCAAGTCCGGAACCCTGGCCGACGGGCGCTACGCTCCGGGACGCCCGGCGGTCGCCGCCTTCGGCGGCGAGTCGCCCTACGTGTGCCCGGCCCGCGGAGCGCCGCTGTACCTGGCGGAGGAGCTGGCCGTCGCCTTCCGCGGGGGCGGCGGGCCGATGCCCCAGGCCGACGACCGGCTCTGCGCCGTCGCCGAGTCCTTCCTGTCCTGGGAAGGCAAGGACGGCCCCCCGGCGCCCCTCGCCGCCTGGGTGACCCAGCACTTCGGGCTCCTCGGCTCCTTCGCCCGCGTCGTGACCCTGCAGGTCACCACCGACAACCGCGAGGAGCCCAAGGAGATCGCCGAGAAGCTGGTCGAGCCGATCACCGCCCTGGCCAGGGGCGCCAAGCTGCCGCGCTACGGCCTGCTGCTGAATCGCGTTCGCCGCGGCACCTTCAAGGTGGTCATCGCCACCCTCGACCAGTCACCCGTGGAGCTGGAGGCACCGCGCCAGCTCGCCGCTGGCCAGGCGGGGCGCATCGCCGGCAAGCTGCTCGGGGACCTGGAGAAGCCCAAGGTCCTCGTGGCCGACGTGCCCGGCAAGCTGACGGTTGCCGAGGGCAGCGGCTCCCGGTTCGAGGCGCAGGTGGCCTGTGGCGACAGGCCCGGCACCATCCGGGTGGAGATCCGGGCCGAGCTGGGCGGGTCGCCGATGGTGGTGACCCAGTTCCCCATCGCCTGCGGCCGGCCGCTCGACGACTCGGTGGCGATGGCCCGGCCCGCCGACTGGAGCGGCGACGAGTCCGCCCAGGCCCGCCGGATGGCCGAGTTCATCAACGCCGAGCGGACCGCGGTCGGCCACCGGCCGCTCGCCTGGGACGATGCCCTCGCCGGCGTGGCGCGCGGAGTGGCGGCGTCCCTCAAGACCTCCTCGGAGCGCGGCGCCTTCGAGGTCCCCGCGGACCTCGTGGCCCGCCTGAAGCGCGAGGGCATCTCCTCGCAGGTCATCCTGCAGAGCCCGGCCCTGGGCTCGGGCGCCCGCGAGGTCATGGAGCAGCTCTCGGAGAGCCCGGGCCACCGGGCCTCGTTCATGGACCCGTCCGTCACCAACGTCGGCATCGGGATCGTCGGCGGCAAGGGGCCCGAGGGCAGGGCGGTGGTCTTCGTGGACCAGGTCTTCATCAAGGAGCTCCCTCCCCTCGATCCCGTCGCCACCGCCGAGAAGCTCCGTGTCGCCGTCGTCCAGAAGCGCAAGGACGGGCGCTATCCGCCCGCGGCCCAGGACACCGGGCTCGACGAGTTCGCCCAGACCTTCGCCAGGGAGCTGGCCGCGGCAGCCGGCAACCTGCCCAAGGCACGCCAGGCAGAGCTCACCAAGACCCTCGACAAGCGCTTCAAGGCGGTGAGCCTCACCTTCGGCGCCCGGCCCGAGCCCCTCGACTTCGCCGAGGAGCCGGAGGTCACGGCTCCCGGCAAGCTGTTCGGCGTTGGCGTGGCCCTGGGCATGAACGAGAAGCTGGGGCGCAACGCGGTCTACGCGGTGATCGCGGTGGGCCAGGAGCGGAGCGCCGGCAAGGAGGACGCGCCGGCGGCTCCCCGGAAGGGCAAGAAGAAGTAGCTACGACAGCCGCGCCAGGAGCGCGGCCAGGTCGGGCGGGAGCGGGCTCTCCACCCGCACCCGCTCGCCGCCTTCTGGCGGGTCGAAGCCGAGCCGGGAGGCGTGGAGGGCGTGGCGCTCCAGGCCGGTGAGCCGCGCCCACTCGCCGCCGTAGAGCAGGTCGCCGGCCACCGGGTAGCCGAGCCAGGCCAGGTGGGCGCGGATCTGGTGCATGGCCCCGGTGACGATCCGCACCTCCACCAGCGTGTGGGCCGCGAGCCGGCGCACCACCTCGTAGTGCGTCTCGGCGGGCCGCGGCGCCGGCAGCCCCTTCTCCCGCAGCCGCTCCTCCGCCCCGGCGTCGGGCACCGGCACCGAGCGGTTGCCCCGCTGCGCCAGCGGCACCGAGCAGACCCCGCCGGCGTCGAGCCGCCCCAGCACCACCGCCTGGTAGACCTTCTCGACGGTGCGGGCGGCGAACTGCCCGCGCAGGATGCGCCAGGCCTCGGGGTCCCGGGCGAAGAGCACGCAGCCGCTGGTGTCGCGATCGAGCCGGTGCACGGCCCCGCCCTCGCGCGGGTCGTCCGAGGCACCGGCGCACTCGGGGTGGCGTCCCAGCACCGCCGCGGCCAGCGCGCCGGCCTCGCCCGACCGCAGCGGATGGGTGGCGACCCCGGGCGGCTTGTCCACCACCAGCCAGCGGGGCGAGAGGCGCAGCACCGAGAGCGGGGTGCCCGGCTCGGGCGCCGGGGCGCCGGCCGGCCCGGCGAGCTCGATCTCCACCGCCGCGCCGGGCGCCGCCGGGTCGCTGCCGCGGGCGCGCCGCCCGTCCACCCGCACCCGTCCGGCGGCGAAGGCCTCCTTCACCGCCGCACGCCCCACGCCCAGGGCGTCGGCCAGGGCGCGATCGAGGCGGCCGCCGGCGTCGGGCGGCAGTGTCAGGGAGCGTCGCACGGCGCTAGCGCATCACCACCAGCCCGATGAAGAGCTGCTTCTCGGTGTAGAGCATGCGCCCCCCCTTCTGCACCCGGGCCGTGGGCCGCTCCAGCCACATCCGCGCCCGCGTCGGCCCCACCGCGGTGAAGGGCTCGAGCACCGCCTCCGGTGCCGACGCCAGGTAGCGGGCGAGCATGGCCCCGACGCGCCGGCCGTAGGCGCGGCTCCCCAGCTCGGCGTGGCGGCGGCCGCGGTGCAGCGAGCCGTCGAAGCGGGTGCTGGCGTGGTAGAGCTCGTGGAGGACGGTGGCCACCCGCTCCTCGGGGGTCGAGTCCCGGAACCAGAGCGGGCGCAGGGTGATGACGTAGGAGATTCGGCGGCCGCGGACGCTGACGGCGGGCCGGCGCGGCCCGGGGACCAGCCCGCGGATGCTGGCCCGCGAGGCCCGGCGCGCCTCGCCCGCCACCACCAGCACCCGGGAGGCGCGGACGTGGCGCAGCTCCGGCACGCGGCGCGCCACGTCGCGGATGAGCCGGCGCACGGCCTTCGTGACGGTGGGTCGCTGCGCCATCGCGCCGAGGATGGACCGGAGCCCGGGCGGAAACAAGGCTCGGCGCGCGGCGCGGCTGCGAAAAGGGGCGCCTTGCCGGCCCCGGGAGGGACCACTAGGATGACCGGGTGATCCTGGCGCTCGCCGTCCTCGCCTCCCTCCTCTCCCTGGCCGCCGCGCTGGCCTCGGTGGTGGCCCGCCGGGAGTCGGCCCAGGAGGCCGAGGTGCTGCGCAGGCAGGTGGCGGCCCTTGCCCAGCGGCTCCAGGAGGCGGAGCGAGCCGCCGAGCGGGCCGCGGGGCGGGCCGAGGCCGCCAGCCACCTGCTCCTCGAGAAGGGCATCGCCAGCGAGGGCGAGCTGGAGGGGCTGCACGACGCCCCCGAGAGCGAGCGGCCCGAACCCCAGCCGCGCGGCTCGCGCACCGTGCACTAGCGGCGCCCGCCGCTACTCCCGATCCCTGCTGCGGCGCGCTCGGCCGGCCTTCGGAGACGAGGCCACCGGGAGCGCCGGCCCGGGCTCGAAGCGCGGCTTCTCCGGGTGCTTGCGGTAGACCAGCACCGTCCGGCCCAGCACCTGCGCCACCGCCGCTCCGGTCCCCTCCCCCAGGGCCGCGGCGGCCTCGAAGCGGTCCTCCGGGCTCTCGGTCCCGACCTTCACCTTCACCAGCTCGTGGTCGAGGAGCGCCCGGTCGAGCTGGGCGCGCACCGCCTCGGTCACGCCCTCCTTGCCCACCTGGACCACCGGCGAGAGGTGGTGGCCGGCGGCCCGCAGCTTACGGCGCAGCGGGGAGGACGGCATGAGCATCTTCTTCCTGGGGTTCACCGGAGCGGGCATCACTTCCTCAGGTACTTGAGCTCCTTCAGGAGCTCGGGGTCGGCGGGATCCACCTGCAGGCCCCGCTTCCAGTGCCGCTCGGCCCCGGCGACGTCGCCGAGGACCTTGGCCATCAGGCCCAGGAACAGGTAGCCGGGCATGCACCGCGGTAGCTTCTTCAGCGCCGCCTCGATGTCGGCGGCCGAGGCCGCGTGCTGCTTCTTCTGGTCGGGCGCGGTGAGGAACAGCACCCAGGCGCGCCAGGCGTGGAACTCGGGCTCGTCCTTGTTGAGGGCGATGGCCTTCGCGAGCTCCTCCAGCGCCTGCGGGTACTGGCGGGTCTTGACCAGCACCGTGGCCCGGCTGAAGGCGTTCTCGGCCTCCAGGATGGCCGCCACGTCCACCGCGGCGGCGCCGGTGGCCAGGTCGTCGGCGTACTTCTTCCGCGCGGCCTCGTCCCCCAGCACCGCCCAGGCCTCGCTCACCCGGGCGAAGAGGTCGGCGCGGAGCTGGCGCGCCTCGGGCGGATCGCCGGGCGCGGCGGCGTCGGGGTGGTAGGCCTTGGCCAGGGCGAAGTAGGCGGCCTTGATCTGCGGGCCGTTGGACTTGGGCGTCACGCCCAGGGCGGCGAAGTGGTCGACCTGGGCCAGCCGCTCCTTGGCGGCTCGCAGCGAGGCCAGGTCGGTGGGCGGGCCGGAGGGCGCGCGCGCCACCGCGGCGGTGGGCTTGGCGACGGCGGCGGGCCTGGCCGCTGGGGTCGCCGGCCTGGCGGCAGGGGCGGCAGGCTTCCCGGCGGGCGCCGCGGCCCTGGCGGCTGCGGAAGCGGCCGGGTTCCCGGGCGCGGCTGCGCCCGGCTTCGGAGCGGAGGCCGGCGGCGGCCGGGAGACAGCTGCGGACGCCGGAGCAGGCGGCGCGGCCGCGGGGGGCGCGGCGGCCGGCGCGGAGGCCGGGGCCTGTGGGGCCGCTGCGGGGGCGGCCCGCGCCGCGGCGCGCGGCTCGACGAAGGCCAGGAGCTCCGTCTCGGAGAG
>JACRMN010000005.1 GCA_016214955.1 Deltaproteobacteria bacterium | reverse complement strand
CGGCCGCGGCTTCGCGGTGGTGGCCGAGGAGGTCCGCTCCCTCGCGCTGCGCGCCAAGGAAGCGGCCGTCAAGACCGAGGAGCTCATCAAGGAGTCGGTGAAGCAGGCCGGCGAGGGCGAGGCGGTGGCCAAGCTCTCCAGCGAGAAGCTGGTGGAGATCGTCGGCAGCGCCCAGAAGGTCTCGGAGATCGTGGCCGAGATGGCGGCGTCGGCGAATGAGCAGGCCCACGGCATCGAGCAGGTGAGCAAGGCCGTGGGCGAGATGGACAAGGTCACCCAGCAGAACGCCGCCTCCAGCGAGGAGTCCTCCTCGGCCGCCGAGGAGCTCAGCAGCCAGTCGGAGGAGCTGGCCGCCATGGTCGGCGCCTTCACCCTGGGGACGGCGGCCGGAGCGGCCCGGACGGGAGGCCCGCACCCCGGTTCCGCCCGGCGGAACGGGGCCGCCCGCGGGGCCGCGCTGCCCGCCTAGGCCTCGACCCCCCGGCGAGCCCCGCGGAGGGGAAGCTCGCGGAGTTCCCGGGGGTTCGCGGGCCGATCCCGCCCCGTCCGGAGGCGCGCCGCCCCGCCCCTGCGCGGGGCGGCTCGCCTTGACCCCCTCCCTTGCTTCTGTTACCTACACTCCACATTTTCGGACCCCGGGCGACCGGGACCTCGAAAGTGGGCCGCTGTTGCGCCCACTTTTTCGTTTTTCTGGCCCATGACCGGCATCGGCGAACAGCCCATCGCGCAGCGCGTCTCGACCCTCCTCGAGCCGCTGGTGGCACGCGAGGGGTTCGAGCTGGTGGAGGTCGAGTGGCAGCGGGAGGGGCCGGGCTGGGTGCTGCGGCTCTACGTGGACAGGCAGGGCGGGGTCACCGTCGACCACTGCCAGGAGCTGTCCCGGACGGTGGAGACCGTCCTCGACGTCGAGGACTTCATCGAGCCCGCCTACTCGCTGGAGGTGAGCTCGCCGGGGGTGGAGCGGCCCCTGCGCAAGCCGGAGCACTTCCAGCGCTTCGCCGGTGAGAAGGTACAGGTGAAGGCCTTCGGGCCGGTGGACTCGGGCCGCGGGGCCCGCAAGAGCTGGACCGGGATCCTCAGGGGCTTCGAGGACGGCGCGGTGCTCGTCGAGGCCGACGGCCACCTCCACCGCATCCCGCACGGAAAGATCGCCAAGGCCCACGTCGAGTACGACTTCGCGGCCGACCTCCGACGCAAGGAGTGACCATGCAGCCCAACGTGAACCTCAACCTCATCCTCGATCAGGTCGCCAAGGACAAGGGCATCGACCGGGCCACCCTGGTCGCCATCCTCGAGGAGGCCATCGCCACCGCCGCCAAGAAGCACTTCGGCCTGGAGCGCAACCTCAAGGCCCACTACGACGACGAGAAGGGCCAGGTCGACCTCTTCCAGGTGCTCACCATCGTGGCCGAGCCCACCGAGGAGGTGCCGCTCCCCGATCCGGTGAACATGGTCCCGGTGAGCCTTGCCCACGGCAAGGGCATCGAGGTCGAGGTCGGCGACGAGCTCGACTTCCCCATCTACTACCGGACCGAGGACGAGGCCGAGGCCAAGGCCCAGGACGAGCAGTGGGGCGACCTGCTCAAGCTCAAGACCTTCCGCCGCTCCTTCGGCCGCATCGCCGCGCAGACCGCCAAGCAGGTGATGATCCAGGGCACGCGCAACGCCGAGCGCGAGAACGTCTTCAACGAGTACAAGGACCGCAAGGGCGAGGTCATCACCGGAATCGTCCGCCGCTTCGAGCGCGGCAACGTCATCGTCGACATGGGCCGCGCCGAGGCGGTGCTGCCGGTGCGCGAGCAGGTGCCCCGCGAGAGCTACCGGGCCGGCGACCGCATCCAGGCCTACGTCCTCGACGTGCTGCGCGAGTCCAAGGGCCCGCAGATCATCCTCTCCCGCGCCTCGGTGGAGCTGCTGCGCAAGCTCTTCGAGATGGAGGTGCCGGAGATCGCCGAGGGCGTGGTGGTCATCGAGGCCGCCGCCCGCGAGCCGGGCGGCCGCGCCAAGATCGCCGTCAGCTCGCGCGACTCCGACGTCGACCCGGTGGGCGCCTGCGTGGGCATGAAGGGCAGCCGCGTCCAGGCGGTGGTCCAGGAGCTGCGCGGCGAGAAGATCGACATCGTCCCCTGGAACGAGGACCAGGCCCGCTTCGTCTGCA
Organism: Deltaproteobacteria bacterium; assembly: GCA_016214955.1. Lineage (GTDB taxonomy): Bacteria > Myxococcota > Myxococcia > Myxococcales > Anaeromyxobacteraceae > JACRMN01. Next base: position 46,118 of record JACRMN010000005.1, on the reverse strand, counting down.
ACGCGCTGGCGCCCGCCGAGGTCTCCCGCGTGCTCCTCGACGAGCAGAACAACGCCATGGAGATCATCGTCCCCGACGACCAGCTCTCGCTGGCCATCGGGCGCCGGGGCCAGAACGTGCGCCTCGCCTCCCAGCTCACCGGATGGAAGCTGGACATCAACAGCGAGTCGCGCGTCCGCGAGATGCGCGAGTTCGCCACCTTGAGCTTCGGCGCCATCGGCATCCCGGAGCAGACGCAGGAGCTGCTCTACTCGCACGGCTTCCGCAAGGCGGCCGACCTGGCCAACGCCTCCCCCGAGGTGCTGACCCAGTTCCCGGGCTTCTCCATGGACATGATCCCGGAGCTGCAGAAGCAGGCCCGGGATCGCGCCTTCCTCGACGCCCAGGAGGAGGACCGCCTGGAGAAGGAGCGCGAGGAGGCCCGCATCGCCGAGGCGCGGCGCCACCCCGACGAGCTCACCCAGGAAGAGCGCATGGCCCGGGTGCGCGGCGTGGGCGAGAAGACCATCGAGCAGCTCAAGGGCGCCGGCTACGGCACGGTCGAGGCCATCCACAACGAGCAGGACGTGATGAAGCTGGCCGAGAACTCGGCCCTGGGCATCAAGAAGGCGCGCCAGCTCAAGCACGCGGTCGGGGTCTACCTCGAGGAGGAGGCCCGGCTGCGCAAGGAGCTGGACGCGGCGCGGGCGGCCCAGGCCGGCCCGGTGTGAGGAGGAGCGCGTGGAGCGGACCTGCGTGGGCTGCGGCGGCAAGGGAGACCCGGCGGGGCTGGTGCGCCTCGCGGCGGACGCCCACGGCCGCCTGGCCGTCGACGCCGGTCGCCGGCTGGGAGGACGCGGGGCCTGGCTGCACCCGGGCGCCGCCTGCCTCGCCCGCGCGCAGAAGCGCCGGGCCTTCGGCCGGGCGCTGAGGATGGAAGGGCTGGCGGTGGATGGCGCCGGCCTGGAGCGGCTGTTGACGGAGCTGGGCCGTAGGGATTAGGAGTGACCGCCATGTCGAAGAAGCGGGTCCACGAGCTCGGGAAGCAGCTCAAGGAGCAGGGGATCGAGCTCTCCAACAGCGAGCTCGTCGAGAAGCTCCACGCCCTGGGTTACGACGTGAAGAGCCACTCCTCCTCGCTGGAGGACGACCAGGCCCAGTCCGCCTACGAGCGGATCGTCGCCGAGCGCAAGCCCAGGCCGGTGGTGGCCAAGCCGACCGGCCCGGGCTTCGTGGTGCGCAAGCGGGCCCACGTCGAGCCGCCCACCGTGGTGGCCCCGGCCGTGCCCGCTCCCCCTCCGCCCGCCCCGGAGCCCGAGCCCGAGCCGGCCGTCGAGCCCGAGCCCTTCGCCGCCGAGGCCCCCGTCGCCGAGGCCTCGCCCGCCGAGGCGGCCGCGCCCGCCGCCGAGCCGGCGCTCGACCAGGCCGGGCTCCCGGCCGAAGCCGCCACCTCCACGCCGGCCCCGCCCGCGCCCGCCGCCCAGCCTCCGTCCGCGCCGGCGCCCGGGCCGGCCGCCACCCCGGCCCCGCGCCCCACCGGCCCCGCCGCCCCTGCCGCGCGCCCCGGGGCTCCCGGCATGCCGCTGGCGGCCTCGGCGGCCGCGCCGCCGGTGGATCCCAAGACCCTGCGCCCCACCTCCACCCAGGCGGTGGTCATCTCCCGCCCCACCATCCCGGTCCGCCGGGTGACGCCGCCCACCTCGGCCCGCGGCAGCATCCCCATGGCCCCCGGCCGCCGGGCGCTGGGCGAGGTCCGCGAGCTCAAGGTGGTGCCCGGCAGCCTGGGGCGCGAGCGCGAGTTCATCGACGTCTCCCGCGACAAGAAGAAGCGCGGCACCGGCCGCCCCGAGAACGAGGCCCAGAAGGCCCTCTCCGGCAAGGAGCTGCTCCAGGCCGCCATCAACGACCGCGCCTACGTCCCGGTGCGCGGCAAGAAGAAGAAGCCCGTCAAGAAGGGGGCCAAGACGCAGATCACCGAGCGCGCCGAGCACAAGAAGGTCATCCGCATCGAGGAGTCCATCTCGGTCTCCGAGCTGTCCCAGCTCATGGGCGTGAAGGCCTCCGACCTGATCCGCAAGCTGATGCAGGCCGGGAAGATGGCCACCATCAACCAGCAGATCGACGCCGAGACCGCCGCCTTCCTGGCCACCGACTTCGGCTTCACGGTGGAGAAGAAGGGCTTCGAGGTCGAGGAGTACATCCCCGAGGTGGAGGTGGACGAGTCCAAGCTCGTCATTCGCCCGCCGGTGGTCACGGTGATGGGCCACGTCGACCACGGCAAGACGTCGCTGCTCGACGCCATCCGCCAGGCCGACGTCGCCAGCGGCGAGGCCGGCGGCATCACCCAGCACATCGGCGCCTACTCGGTGCAGACGCCCCAGGGCCCCATCACCTTCCTCGACACCCCGGGCCACGAGGCCTTCACCGCCATGCGCGAGCGCGGCGCCCAGGTCACCGACCTGGTGGTGCTGGTGGTGGCGGCCGACGACGGGGTCATGCCCCAGACCGTCGAGTCCATCAAGGCGGCCAAGGCGGCCGGGGTCACGATCCTGGTGGCCATCAACAAGATCGACAAGCCCGGGGCCACCCCGGAGCGCGTCATGCAGCAGCTCACCGAGTACGAGCTGGTGGCCGAGAAGTGGGGCGGCACCACCATCATGGTGCCCGTCTCGGCCCGCACCAAGCAGGGCATCCCCGAGCTGCTCGAGTACATCTCGCTGCAGTCCGAGGTGCTGGAGCTCAAGTCCAACCCCGAGAAGCTGGCCGCCGGCCGGGTCATCGAGGCCAAGCTGGAGAAGGGGCGCGGCCCGGTGGCCACGGTGCTCGTCGAGGAGGGCACCCTCCGCGTCGGGGACGCGCTGGTCACCGGCACGCACTACGGCCGCGTCCGCGCCATGATGAACGAGCGCGGCGAGCAGGTGGACGACGTCGGCCCCGGCTACCCGGTGGAGGTGCTCGGCCTCTCGGGCGTCCCCGTGGCCGGCGACGAGTTCGACGTGGTGGAGGACGAGAAGGCCGCCAAGGAGGTGGCCCAGCACCGCGCCGAGAAGGCCCGCCAGAAGGAGCTGGCCAACGTCAAGAAGGCCACCCTCGAGGACCTGTTCGCCAAGGCCAAGAGCGGCGGCGGCAAGGTCATCAACCTGGTGGTCAAGGCCGACGTCCAGGGCTCTGCCGAGGCCGTCACCCAGGCGCTGGAGAAGGCGGCCACCAAGAAGGTGGGCGTCAAGGTGCTCGACTCCGCCGTGGGTGCCATCACCAAGTCCGACGTGCTCACCGCCGCGGCCGGCAACGCCATCATCGTCGGGTTCAACACCAAGCCCGAGACCGAGATCGAGAACATCGCCAGCCAGCAGGGCGTGAAGATCCTGATCTTCTCCATCATCTACGAGGCGGTGGAGAAGGTCCGCGAGGAGATGGCGGCGCTGCTCGACCCCATCATCAAGGAGAAGCCGCTCGGCAAGGCCGAGGTGCGCCAGGTCTTCAACATCACCCGCATCGGCGTCATCGCCGGCTCGGCGGTGACCGAGGGCGTCATCAAGCGCACCGGCCACGTCCGGGTGATGCGCGACCGCAAGGTCATCCACCAGGGCCGGATCTCCTCCCTGAAGCGGATCAAGGACGACGTCCGCGAGGTGGCCCAGGGCTTCGAGTGCGGCATCGGCGTCGAGAGCTGGACCGACCTGAAGGCCGGCGACATCCTCGACGTGTACGAGCTGGAGGAGCTCCGCCCCAGCCTCGACTGAACGGGAGGCGCGATCCGGAAGCGCTGGGGCTGCAGGCCACGGGCTCCAGGCTCGGTAAGCAGGCCGGCTGGCACCTCCCGAAGCCCGGAGGCAGGGGCCTGGAACCCTTCGCGCGAGGTCGGGCGAGGTCGCCATGTTCGTCGGAGTCCTCAGGCTGACACTGCACCTCCCCGAGCCCGGGTCGCTGAAGTCGAAGCGGCACCTGCTGCGCTCGGCCATCGACCGGGTCAAGGCGCGCTTCAACGTCTCCATCGCCGAGGTGGAGGACAACGACCTCTGGCAGCGCTCGGTGGTGGGGGTGGCGGCGGTGGGCAACGACCACGCCTTCGTCAACGAGATGCTCGACAAGGTGGCCGGCTTCGTAGCCTCCATGCACGGGGGCCAGCTGCTCGTCACCGACAGGCAGATGGAGATCACGCCGTACGGGGACGGCCTCTCCGCCGGCGGCATGCGCACCCTGGCCGAGGCCGAGCGGGACGAGGAGGGAGACCCGACATGAGCGTGCCCAACCGCCCGGCCCGCGTGGCCCACGAGTTTCAGCGCGAGCTCTCCGCGCTGCTGGCCCGCGGCCTCAAGGACCCCCGCATCACCGGCTTCATCACCGTCACCGGCGCCAAGATGTCGCCCGACCTGAAGGAGGTCGTGGCCTACGTCTCCATCCACGGCGAGGAGAAGGTCCGGCAGGAGACCCTGGCCGGCCTCAAGGCGGCCTCCTCCTACCTGCAGCGCGAGGTGGGCCGGGCGCTGAAGCTCCGCTACGTGCCCCACCTGGTCTTCGCCTACGACGCCAGCGTCGCCGAGGGGGACAAGATCGAGCGGCTGCTGCGCGAGGTGCGGGAGAAGGAAGGCTGGAGCAAGAAGTAGCGGCACCGGAGCCCGCCCATCAGCACCCCTGCCGCCAGCGGACCCCAGGGCGTCCTCCTCGTGGACAAGCCCGCCGGCCTCACCAGCTTCGACGTGGTGGAGCGGCTGCGGCGCGCCGCCGGCGTCGACCGCGCCGGCCACACCGGCACCCTGGACCCGGCGGCCACCGGCCTGCTGGCGGTGTGCCTGGGGGAGGGCGTGAAGCTGCAGCACTACCTCACGGCAGGCGACAAGGCCTACGAGGCCCTGGTGCTCTTCGGCGCAGCCACCGACACCGAGGACGCCGAGGGACGGGTGGTGGCCACCGCCGACGCCTCGGCGCTGTCCGCCGCGCAGGTGGAGGCGGCCCTGCCCCCGCTCACGGGCGAGATCGAGCAGCTCCCCCCCATGTACTCGGCGGTGCGGGTGGGCGGCGAGCGGCTCCACCGCGCCGCCCGGCGGGGCGAGGCGGTGGAGCGGACCCCGCGCCGCGTGCAGGTCCACGAGCTGCGGCTCCTCTCCTTCGAGCCCGGGGCCATGGCCCGGGCGCGCCTGGCGGTTCGCTGCGGCAAGGGGACCTACGTCCGCACGCTGGCCGTAGACCTGGGGCGGGCCCTCTCCCTGCCGGCGCACCTGGGGGCGCTCCGGCGCACCGCGGCCGGCCCCTTCGACCTCGACCGGGCCCGGCCCCTCGCCGAGCTGGAGGCCCTGGGTTGGGAGCGGCGCGAGGACCTCTGGGCGCTGGTCGTGCCGCCCGCGGAGGCGCTGGGCTTCCTGCCGGCCGTTGCCGTGGACGAGGCGGGGGCCCTGGCCCTGCGCCAGGGGAAGGCGCTCCCCGGGGGCCCCCCGGAGGGGCTGGCCTGCGCGGTGGGGCCGGCCGGGGAGCTGGTGGCGGTGTGTCAGGCGGGCGGCGGCAAGCTCCGGCCGCAGCGGGTCCTGCACCCGCCCGTCCGTTGACTCCACCCGTCAAATCGGATACCTACACCGCCTCGACCCGCCGGATACGGTCGCCCGCGGCGCACGCCTTCGCCCCCGCGACGGTTCCCGGCCTCACCGACAGGGAGCAGCACATATGGCGCTTCTGCAGGAGAAGAAGACGGAGCTCGTCCAGAAGTACAAGCGGCACGACAAGGACACCGGCTCCCCCGAGGTCCAGGTGGCGATCCTCTCGGAGCGCATCACCTACCTCACCGATCACTTCAAGACGCACAAGAAGGATCACCACAGCCGCCGCGGCCTGCTCAAGCTGGTCGGGCAGCGGCGCCGCCTGCTCGACTACCTCCGGACGGTCGATCTGAACCGCTACCGGACGCTCATCGACCAGCTGGGCATCCGCAAGTAGGGCCCGACCGGCGCCCCGGCCCGAGCGGCCGGGGCGCTCGCGCATCGGGGCAGCAGGGCAGCACCCGCACGGCCCGAGGCCTCTCGGCCGCTTCGATTTCCGACTGGATGGTCCCTCCCCCAGGGGCGACGCAGTCAGGAACCGAAGCGACCCTCTGGCTCCCGGGAAACCGGCGCGGGCACCGGGCGGAGGGCGGCGCAGCGCGCGCCGTCCCGCCCCACAGAGGAGAAGAACCGAAATGGCTCACGTTCAGCAGCGCGTCAACTGCGGCGGCAAGGAGATCCTGCTCGAGACCGGCAAGGTGGCCAAGCAGGCCGACGGCGCGGTCTGGGTGCGGATGGGCGACACCATCGTGCTGGTCACGGTGGTCTCGGCCAAGGAGAGGAAGGAGGGGATCGACTTCTTCCCCCTCACCGTCGACTACCAGGAGAAGCTCTTCGCCGCCGGCCGCGTGCCCGGCAGCTTCTTCCGGCGCGAGGGGCGCCCCAGCGAGAAGGAGACCCTGACCTCGCGCATCGTCGACCGCTCGCTGCGGCCGCTGTTCCCCGAGGGCTACGCCAACGAGACCCAGGTCATCGCCACGGTGATCTCCTTCGACCAGGAGAACGACGCCGACGTCCTGGCGCTCACCGGCGCCTCGGCGGCCCTGCAGGTCTCCGACGTCCCCTTCAACGGCCCCATCGCCGGCGTCCGCGTCGGCCGGGTGAACGGCCAGCTGGTCGCCAACCCCACGCTGGCCCAGCGCGCCGAGGCCGACCTCGACATCGTCATGGCCGCCAGCGCCGACGCCATCGTCATGGTGGAGGGCGGCGCCGCCGAGCTGTCCGAGGCGGTGATGGTGGACGCGCTGCTCTTCGGCCACGCCGCGGTGAAGGAGCTGCTCGCCGCCCAGGCCGGCCTGGCCCAGGCCTTCGGCGCCAAGCCGAAGCGAACCTTCGAGCCGCCCAAGAGCGACGCCGACCTGAAGGCCAAGGTGAAGGCCCTCACCTGGGAGAAGGTGAAGGAGGCCTACGGCCGCCACGAGAAGCACGACCGCTACGGCCGGCTCTCGGAGATCAAGAAGGAGCTCCTCGAGGCCCTCAAGGCCGAGGCCGGCGGCGACGCCGCCAGGCTTGCCGCCCTTGCCCTCCGCGAGAAGGAGGTCAAGGGGTACTACGAGGACGTGAAGTACGAGTACATGCGGAAGATGATCACCGACGAGGGTCGGCGCATCGGCGGCCGCGGCCCGGCCGACATCCGCCTCATCACCTGCGAGGTGGGGCTCCTGCCCCGCGTGCACGGCTCGGCCCTCTTCACCCGCGGCGAGACCCAGGCCCTGGTGGCCAGCACCCTCGGCACCGCCGACGACGAGCAGCGCATCGAGCAGCTCACCGGCATGGTGTTCAAGCGGTTCATGCTGCACTACAACTTCCCGCCCTTCTCGGTGGGCGAGGCCAAGTTCCTCCGCGGCCCGGGCCGCCGCGAGATCGGCCACGGCGCCCTGGCCGAGCGCGCCCTGCGCTACGTGATGCCGCCGGTGGACAAGTTCCCGTACACGGTGCGCATCGTCTCCGACATCATGGAGTCCAACGGCTCCTCCTCGATGGCCTCGGTGTGCGGCGGCTGCCTCTCGCTGATGGACGCCGGCGTGCCCATCAAGGCCCCGGTGGCCGGCATCGCCATGGGCCTCATCAAGGAGGGCGAGAAGATCGCCATCCTCTCCGACATCCTCGGCGACGAGGATCACCTCGGCGACATGGACTTCAAGGTCTGCGGCACCGACGCCGGCATCACCTCGATCCAGATGGACATCAAGATCGGCGGCGTCACCCGCGAGATCCTGGAGCGGGCGCTGACGCAGGCCCGCGACGGCCGCCGCCACATCCTGGGCGAGATGAAGAAGGCCATCTCCACCTCGCGCACCGACATCTCCGTCTACGCGCCGCGCATCACCACCATCAAGATCCGGCCGGAGCGCATCAAGGACGTCATCGGGCCCGGCGGCAAGGTGATCAAGGAGATCACCGCCACCACCGGCTGCTCCATCAGCGTCGAGGACGACGGCTCGGTCTCCATCGCCAGCTCGGACCAGGCCAAGGTGGCCGCGGCCATCAAGCGCATCAAGGACCTCACCCAGGACGCCGAGGTGGGCAAGACCTACCTGGGCACGGTGCGCAAGATCGTCGAGTTCGGCGCCTTCGTGGAGATCTTCCCCGGCACCGACGGCCTGATCCACGTCTCCGAGCTCTCCGACAAGCGCGTCAAGAACGTCACCGACGTGCTGCAGGAGGGCGAGGAGGTCATGGTCAAGGTCATCAGCGTGGACCGCCAGGGCAAGATCCGCCTCTCCCGCAAGGAGGCGCTCGCCGAGGCCGCCGGCAAGAAGGCCGAGACCGAGCAGAAGTAACCCGTGACGCCGGCGCTCCCGGTTCTCCGCATCCGCAGGGTGGGCCAGCGCGGCCCACCCCTGGACCTGCCCCGCTACGAGACGCCCGGCGCCGCCGGGCTGGACCTGCGCGCCGACGAGGACTTCGCGCTCGCCCCCGGCGAGCGGCGCCTCGTGCCCACCGGCCTCTCCCTGGAGATCCCGGCCGGGCACGAGGGGCAGGTGCGGCCCCGCAGCGGGCTGGCGGCGCGCCACGGCGTCGGCCTCGTCAATGCGCCCGGCACCATCGACTCCGACTACCGGGGCGAGGTGATGGTGATCCTGGTGAACCACGGCCGGGAGCCCTTCCAGGCGCGCCGCGGCGACCGCATCGCCCAGCTCGTCATCGCCCCGGTGGTGCAGGTGGAGGTGCGGGCCGCCGAGGAGCTGGCGGCCAGCGACCGCGGGCAGGGCGGCTTCGGCTCCACCGGGCGTTGACGAGGCGGACGGGGCGCGCGAGCTTTCACCCCGACCCCGACCCCGACCCCGACCCCGACCCCGACCCCGACCCCGACCCCGACCTCGACCCCGACCTCCCCGACCTGGACCGGAGCGACCCCATGATCCCCCGCTACTCCCGCCCCGAGATGGCCCGCATCTGGTCCCCGGAGCGCCGCTTCCGCATCTGGCTCGACGTCGAGCTGGCCGCCTGCGAGGCCATGGTTCGGCTGGGGGAGGTGCCGGCCGAGGACTTCCGCCACCTGCAGGAGGTCTTCGGCGCCTGGGAGTTCACTCCCGCCCACGTGGCCCGCATCGACGAGATCGAGAAGGTGGTGAAGCACGACGTCATCGCCTTCCTCACCTTCCTCGAGGAGCACGACGGCCGGGGAGGGGTCACCGCGCGCCACCTGCACAAGGGCATGACCAGCTCCGACGTGCTCGACACCACCCTGGCGGTGCAGCTCCAGGAGGCGTCGCGGCTCCTCCTCGCCGCCATCGACAGGGTGCAGGCGGCGGTGAAGAAGCGGGCGCTGGAGCACCGGCGCACCGTCCAGATCGGCCGCAGCCACGGCATCCACGCCGAGCCGGTGACCTTCGGGCTCAAGCTGGCCGGCTGGTACGACGCCTGGGCGCGGCGGCGCGAGATGATCGCCCGCGCCGCCCAGGTGGTGGCGGTGGGCAAGATCTCGGGTGCGGTGGGCACCTTCGCCAACGTCGACCCGCGGGTCGAGGCCCACGTGATGGAGAAGCTGGGCCTCTCCGGCGGCGAGGCGGCCGCCACCCAGGTGGTGAACCGCGACCGGCACGCCGAGCTCTTCAGCGCCCTGGCGGTGGCCGCCGGCACCCTGGAGCAGCAGGCCACCGAGGTGCGCCACCTGCAGCGCACCGAGGTGCGCGAGGCCGAGGAGCCGTTCACCGCGGGCCAGAAGGGCTCCTCCGCCATGCCCCACAAGCGGAACCCCATCCTCTCGGAGAACCTCACCGGCCTCTCGCGGCTGATGCGCGGCTGGGCCCTGGCGGCGCTGGAGGACGTGGCGCTGTGGCACGAGCGCGACATCAGCCACTCCTCGGTGGAGCGGGTCATCGGGCCCGACGCCACCGTCACCTTCGACTTCGCGCTGCACCGCTTCGCCGGGATGATCGAGAACCTGCGGATCTACCCGGACCGCATGCGGGAGAACCTGCAGGCCACGGGCGGTCTCTTCGAGGCCCAGCGGGTGCTGCTGGCGCTGGTGGGCAAGGGCGTGGCCCGGCAGGAGGGGTACGTCTTCGTCCAGCGCAACGCCATGAAGGTCTGGGAGGAGAAGGTGGACTTCCAGACGGCGCTCCGCGGCGACGCCGACGTGCGCCGGGTGCTGTCCGAGGCCGAGATCGCCGCCTGCTTCGACGTGGGCTACCACCTGAAGCACGTCGACACCATCTTCGAGCGGGTCTTCGGCAAGGGCGCCTAGGCGGCCATGGCCGGCGAGGTCGCCCTGCGGGAGACGGCCCTCTCGGAGCGGCTCCTCCTGCTCACCCTGGGCGGCGAGACGCCGGGGACGAGCTACGGCGCCAACTGCCTGGCCTTCGCCGGCGGCGAGGCCACGCTGCTCGTCGACCCGCTCATCGCCCCGGCCCACGCCCGCCTGGTGGAGGAGGCGGTGGCCCGGCGCGGCTTCCCGCCCGTCCGCCAGGTGGTGGTCACGCACCACCACACCGACCACGCCCTGGGCGCCGGCTGGTTCGCCTCCCGCGGCGCGCGGGTGGTGGCGCACGGCCGCTGCGCGCCGCTGATGGCCGCCCAGCACCCGGCCATGGTGCGGGAGCGGCGGCGCCAGCCGGACCTGGCGGCCCTCTTCGCCGACGCCGAGCCCCACCTGCCGGCCGTCACCTTCGAGGACCGCCTGACCCTCGACCTGGGGGGCGCCGCGGTCGAGGTGCTCCACCTCGGGCCGGGCCACAGCCCCGGCGACGCGGTGGTCTGGCTGCCCTCCGAGGGCACCGCCGCCACCGGCGACCACCTCTTCTCGGGCTACCACTTCAACTACGAGGAGGCCGATCGGGGCCTGCTCTCGGCCCTCGACCGCCTGGAGGCGCTCCCGGCCCGGCGGCTCGTCCCCGGCCACGGCCCGGCCGGCGGGCCGGAGCGCATCGCCGAGCAGCGCCGGTACCACGAGACCGCCCGGCGCCTCGTCGCCGCGGCCCCGGACGCCGAGGCCGCCGGCCGCGCGCTCCTGGCCGCGTTCCCGGAGTACCTCCTGCCCGTCGCGGTTGGCACGGCCTGGCCGTTCTGGCGCTCCCCGGAACCCCGTTCGCCCTGAGCGAGGGGCCGCAGGCCCCGAGTCGAAGGGCGCCACTTCTCCTGCGCCACTCCGCCGGACGCGCCGGCCTCCGGCGCCGAGTCCTCGGGCGGGCGCTGCACGCAGCCGCGCGAACGCCCCCGGCACGGGGCGTCTCGCAGATGTCGGGGCGCGGACGACGGGTGACCGCTCGGCGTTGCCGCGCCCACGACGGCTGCTCGACGCGGGCGGGCACGCGAGCCGCGCGGATGGCAGGTGCTCGCTTGCGCCCTGCGGAGGCGCCGCCGGCCGGTGCGCCGGCTGCGCGGCTCGCACGCGAGCGTCGTCCGGGTGACGGGTGTTACTCTGCGTGCTCGATGAGGCCATCGGCGACCGGCCTCGGAGGAGCCCGGATGGAACCTGGCGTTCGCAACCTCCTCTACCGGAACCCAGGGCTGTACGAGCTGGTCTACCCGGAGCCCGGCGACGAGACGCCCGCCATGTGCCGGCGCATGTTCGCCCGCTTCCTCGACGCGCCGCCAGCCTCGATCCTGGACGTCGGCTGCGGCACCGGCCGGGACCTCGCATCCCTGGCGCGCGACGGCGCCGACTGCACTGGAGTCGACATCCTGCCGGCCATGATCGAGTTCGGCCGCGCGGCGCGGCCACAGCTCCGGCTCGAGGTCGGGGACATGCGGTCCCTACGCCTGGGCCGCACCTTCGACGCCATCCTGTGCATGGGCTCAGCGCTGATGTACGCGATTGCCGATCGCGACCTCCGGGCGACCCTGCAGACCTTCGCGGCCCACGCGCACCCCGGGACGCTGCTGGTGCTCGACCTGAACAACGCCTCGAGCTGGCTCGGCGGCGGGTTCGCGGCCGAGAGCGAGCTGAGGGTCGACGCGCCGGGGTTCCAGGCGACGGCCCGAGTGGTGAACCGGCTCGACCGCCGCCGGCAAACGCTCACCCGCTCGCGCACCTGGAGCATCCCGGGCCAGGAGCCGGTCGAGGATCGCTGCGAGTACCGGCTCCTCTTCCCGGCCGAGCTGGAACACCTGCTCGCCGAGGTCCGGTTCCGGGTCGCGGGCATGTTCGACAACAAGGAGCTGGCCGACGGCGACCTCGCCGGACCACGGCTCTACGTGGCCGCTGCTTTCGTCGCCGAGTCCGGTCCGAAGCATGGGCCCGGCCGACCGGAAAGGAGTTCCCCCGCCCGGTCGCCGCCGCGCCCGGCGGCCGATGAGCTTCCTTAGGCTGGCCAATCGTCCTCTGGACACCGCACTCCGGGTCCGGCTATGGCGAGGCCCATGGCCGACAGCGACTGCGTCCACTTCCACCCTGAAGCGCACTGGCGCGCCGCCGTGCGCGATGCCTGGGAGCGCGAGACCGCGTTGCTGGCGGTGCTCCTGCCCGGCGCCGACCTGCAGCACGTCGGCAGCACCGCCGTCCCGGGCTCGCTCACAAAGGGCGACCTCGACATCCAGGTGCGGGTCGAGGCCGCTGCCTTCGCGGACGCCGAGGCAGTCCTGTCGCGGAACTACGCGCGCAACGCCGGCAGCCCTTCGCTGCCGGGCTTCGCCGCGTTCGAGAAACCGGATGCGCACCCCTCCATCGGGCTCCAGCTCACGGCCATCGGTGGCGAGTGGGACCTCTTCTGGCGGTTCCGCGAGGTGCTGCTGGCGCGGCCCGATCTCCGGGCCCGGTACGACGACCTGAAGCGCGCCCACGAGGGCAAGCCGATGGCCGGCTACCGCCGTGCCAAGGACCGCTTCTTCGAGGAGCTGCGAGCCCTGCCCGACTTCGCGGCCGCTCACCTGCCTTGACGGGGAGACGCGGACGGTGCGCGCCGCTCCGCCGGACGCACCGGCCTCCGGCGCCGAGTCCTCGGGCGGGCGATGCACGCAGCCGCGCGAACACCCCCGGCACGGGGCGTCCCGCAGATGTCGGGGCGCGGACGACGGGTGACCGCTCGGCGTTGCCGCGCCCACGACGGCTGCTCGACGCGGGCGGGCACGCGAGCCGCGCGGATGGCAGGTGCTCGCTTGCGCCCTGCGGAGGCGCCGCCGGCCGGCGCGCCGGCTGCGCGGCTGTGCGCGATCGCCGCGGGCGCAAAGCCGGGGACGAAGGCCCGGCAGCCCGCCCCGGGTACCGAGGGCTGGAGGCCGGTGCCTCCGGCGGAGCGGCGTGCATACCGGAGACGGCGGCGCGAGAGGGCGGCTACCCCATCCCCGCCCCTGCCAGGAAGGCCCGGATCTCGGCCAGCGCCGCTCGCGGCGCGCGCTGCAGCACCAGGTGCGGGGTGGGCAGGGTGCGGATCACGGCGCGCGGGGAGAGGGCCCGGATCTCGATGGGGATGGCGCTCCGCAGGAGCCTGTCGTCGCGCCCCCAGAGGAAGAGCAGCGGCACCGGGCAGTTTCGCACCTCGTCCGAGGCGTCGGCCCGGAGCGCCTCGGCGGCGCGGGCCGCCATCACCGCGGGCTTCACCGCGGCGGTTCCGGCCTGGACCTCGGCCACCAGCGCGTCGGAGGCATCCGGCCCGGCGAGCAGGAGGCGCACGGCGTGGGCCGGCAGCGGCAGCCGGAAGAAGGCCGGCGCCAGCGGCCGGAGCACGGCCATGGCGCGGGCCGCCGGGCGGCGGTGGAAGGAGGCGGCCAGGATCACCGCCGCCAGGCCCGCGGGGCGCCGGGCCGCCAGCTTGAGCGCCAGCGGGCCCGAGAAGGACTCGCCCAGCAGCGCATAGGGCCGCTCGCGCGGCAGGCGCGGGAGCACGAACTCCTCCAGCGCCTCGTAGGAGAGGATGCGGTCGGTGGGGTAGGCGAGGGTGACCAGATCGAGCGCCGGGGCCGCCTCGGTCACGAAGGGCGCGAAGAGCCTCCCGGTGCCGTCGAGCCCCGGGAGCAGGACGACCGCGGGCGCCACCGCGACCTAGAGGTAGCCCTTGGCCTTCAGGTTCTGGCGGATGCGGACGGCGACGTCGCCCACCTTCGACTCGAAGGCCTGCCCGGTGAGCTTCTCGAAGACCTCGATGTACTTCGAGGCCAGCATCACCCGGACGTCGTCGGTCAGCGCCGGCGGCTTGCCGTGGCCCGAGAAGCCGTGCTCCTTGATGAGCCACTGCCGGACGTTCTCCTTGTCCAGCATCTCCTGGTCCACGCCGCGGGCGAAGCGGTCCTCGTAGCCGCTGGCCACCCAGTAGCGGGAGCTGTCCGGGGTGTGGATCTCGTCGATGACGGTGAGCTTCCCGTCGGCGATGCCCATCTCGTACTTGGTGTCCACCAGGATGAGGCCGCGGCTGCTGGCCCACTCCTGGCCGCGCGCGAAGAGGCGCTTGGCCACCTGGGTGGCCTCGCGCCAGACCTCCGGCGTCACCAGCCTCTGCGCCAGGATCTCCTTCTCGCTGATGGGCTCGTCGTGCTTGCCGTACTCGGCCTTCGTCGAGGGGGTGATGATGGCCTCGTCGAAGCGCTGGTCCTTCCTGAGCCCCCTGGGCCACTCGATGCCGTAGGCCCCGGCCTTCTCGGCCTGGTAGTCGCGCCACAGCGAGCCGGTGATGTAGCCGCGGATGACGATCTCCACCGGCAGCGCCTTGGCCTTCTTCACCACCATGACGCTCGGGTCCGGCGAGTCGAGCAGGTGGGTGGGGGCGATGTCCTTCACCTTGTCGAACCAGAAGAGGGTCAGCCGCGACAGCACCTCGCCCTTGAACGGGATGGTGCCGAGCACGTGGTCGAACGCCGAGATCCGGTCGGTGGTGACCATGACGATGCGATCGCCACGGCCGTAGTTGTCGCGGACCTTGCCCCGGTACAGCTGCCCCAGGTCGGGCAGGTCGATCTCACGGAGCGTGTGCGGGAGCTGGGCTCGGATCTGGCTCTCGGGAATCATAGGGGGCGGATGCTAGCATCCCCCACCGACGCGCGCTGCCCTCGGATGGAGCCCGATGGTCCTCGACAACGTCACCCTGGTGCTGCACCGCCCCTCCTCGGCCGAGAACATCGGGGCCGTGGCCCGGGTGATGCGTAACTTCGGCCTGCGGCGGCTCGTCATCGTGGCCCCGCCCGCCTGGGGTGGTGCGGCGCGCAGCGGGGCGGCCCGGACCGGCGGGGAGGACGTGCTCCTGCGGGCCCGGCGCACCGCCCGCAAGGCCGCGGTGCTGCTGGAGGGCGCCGCGGTGGTGCCCGACCTGGCCGCGGCCCTGGGCGGGTCCACCTGGGCCTGCGGGACCAGCTCCCGCGCCGTCGAGGGGCGGCCGCGCCTCTCGCCGCGCGACCTGGCGGCCGAGGCGGGGCGGCGCAGCCTGGCCGGCCCGGTGTCGCTGGTCTTCGGGGAGGAGCGGCGGGGCCTCTCCGACGCCGAGCTGACGCTCTGCCAGGCGGTCTGCAGCATCCCCACCCACGAGGCCTACGACTCGATGAACCTGGCGCAGGCGGCGGCGGTGCTGGCGTACGAGCTGGCGCTGGCCGGAGGCGCCGAGCCGCCGCAGCCGCCGGCGGGCGAGCCGGCGCGCCACGCCACCGTCGAGGCGCTCTTCTCCCGGCTCGCCGGGCTGCTGGCGCAGTCGGGCTACCTGAACCCGCAGAACCCGGAGGCGGTGCTGGCGGAGTGGCGCCAGCTGCTGGCGCGAGCCGAGCCGACGCAGCGGGAGGTGGAGCTGGTGACCGCCGGGCTCCGCGCCCTGGGGCGCAGGCTCGGCGAGCCGGGGCCGCGCTAGGCGGCCGGGGCAGCGGCCGGAGCGGCCTCGGTGTTGCGCTTGGCGCTCTTGCGGCTGGCCTTCCAGGCGTCGAAGTGCTCCTGGCACAGGCCGTGGCCCACGATCTTCTTCTTGCAGGCTTCCTTGTGGCAGGTGTCGTAGCGCGCCGGACGGCCCTCGACCTCGCCACGGCGCCACTTGGCGTAGTGGAAGAAGCAGAAGCCCTTGGCGCGGTAGGCGCGCTTGCAGTCCTTCACCGAGCAGCTCTTCTTGCCGCCGCCCTTGGGCGCCGGGGCCTTCTTCTTGGTCTTCTGCGTCTCGGCCATGTTCGTCTCGTGCAAGAGGGGATCGCGCAAAAGGCGCGAAGGGGCGCCTAGATAACCTCAAGCGGCGCTGGATGGCAACCCGGAAGCGGGGAGGGTGGCTAGGGCCGCCCGGCCCGGTCGTTCACCAGGCGGTCGAGGGCGGCCCGGTCGGCGTCGGTGTGGTGCTCCACCGGCTTCTGCCCCTTCTGGCTGGCCGGGGTCCGCGCCTGGGCGGCCGGGCGGCGCGGCGGCTCCTGGAGGCCGGTGGCGACCGCGATCTCGCGCCAGGAGCGGGAGACGAAGTCGCCAGGCCCGCGGGCCGCCTGCCAGCGGTCGAGCACGGTGCGTCCGTCGACGGGGACCAGGGCCGCGGCGCCGGCCAGGGCGCCCACCACGAGGAGGAATCCGACGAGCTTGGCCATGCCGGGGAGGGTCGCACGTCATCCTACCCGCGGCGAGTTTCTGGCCAGGCTCCCGCGAATGGCCGGAAAAACTAGGGCCTCCCGGACCCGGGACAAGGTTCCGGGAGGCCCTACCCCCCCGCAATGGCACGAGCCCCAGGAGAAGCCCGCGCCCTTGCGTTGATGAGATGAGGAGGCGAAACGCTCTCTTTCGTGACCGCCCCAACCCGGGCCGGCCACGAGAAATAGGCCCCCGAGCGGCATGGCCGCCCGGGGGCCTCCCGCGCTCCCTCGGAGGAACCCAGGCACCCCATGCCCGGCGCGGCCACATGAACCGCGGAACGAGGGCTCTTGGGAAATCGCCCTCGCTCGCTCCACCAGGGCAGAGAGGACGAGGCGGCTTTCGTGACGGCGGCCCGGGGAGCGCCCCGCGAAGGGGGCTCCGTCCCGGGCGAGCTACTTCCGTCGGCCGGGGCCGCCCTCGGTGTCGGGCTCGAGCAGCCCCTCCTCGCGCGCCAGGCGTGCCAGCTTCTGCTTCAGCCGCTCGAAGCGCTTGCGGAGCGTGGGCTCGTCCACCGGGCCGTCCTCGCGCCGGCCGTCGGTGGGCGCGGGCGAGGCGCCCCCGTCCTCGTCCCCCCCGGCGGCCAGCACCTCGGCCACCTCCCGCCAGGAGAGCTGGCGGTCCACCCGCAGCACCAGCAGCGACTGCTCCTCCGGCGAGAGGTGCATGCGCAGCCGCTCCACGTCGGCGGAGCGCCGCTCCAGCATGCGGTTGGAGGAGGAGAGGATCTCCTCGGCGAGGCGCGAGGCCATGGTGGTGGCCAGCCGGTCGCGCCGGCGGCGGTAGGGGTCGCGGGCGAAGCGCGAGGCGGCGTGCCAGGCGATCTTGTAGGCCCAGACGCGGACCGAGCACTCGCCGCGGAAGCCAGCCAGCCCCTTCCACAGGTCCTCGGCGAACTGGGAGAAGACCTCCTCCGCGTCCTCCGGGTCGCGCACCACCGCCCGGAGGTAGCCCAGGATCTGGGGGCCGTACCCCTTCACCACCTCGGTGATGGCCTGATCGACATCGCCCCGCTCCAGCGCGACCGCGATCCGCTCCTCGAGGGTCATGGAGCGGCCATCATACACCCTCAGGAAGATCCGTCGCGCGCCGCGCCCACCCACGGGCGAAGCTCCTCCATCGTCCGGACGAGGGTGCGGGCCCCTGCCGACACGAGCCGCGCCTCGGGCACCAGGCCCCAGGTGACGGTGACGAGCGGCATGGGCACGGCCCGGGCCAGCTCCAGATCCACCACCGAGTCGCCGACGTAGACCGCCTCGGCCGGTGGCACCCCCAGGCGCGAGAGGATGGCGCGGGTGCCGGCCGGGTCCGGCTTGCGGGGGGCCTCGTCGCCGCCCACCACCTCGGTGAAGTGGCCGAGCACGCC
Source organism: Deltaproteobacteria bacterium (assembly GCA_016214955.1). Lineage (GTDB taxonomy): Bacteria > Myxococcota > Myxococcia > Myxococcales > Anaeromyxobacteraceae > JACRMN01. Next base: position 28,285 of record JACRMN010000005.1, on the reverse strand, counting down.
CAGCCCGTCGAGGATCTGGCGGGCCAGCGAGCCGGGCTTGTTGGTGTGGACCGCAATGGGAAGCCGGGCCGAGCGCAGCAGCTCGGCCGTGCCGGGGTAGAGGCGCGTCTGGTCGAGGAGGTGGGCCCGGTAGTGCTCCCACCAGAGCGCCAGCCCCGGCTCCAGCAGGTGCGCGTGCGGGGCCACGGCCCGCTCCATCAGCCGCGACGCCCCCTCGCCCACGAAGGTGGTGATCTCCGCCACCGGCCGCTCCGGCAGCCCCAGGCCGCGCAGCGCGTGGTTGACCGCGGCGGCCAGGTCGGCGGCCGAGTCGACGAGCGTCCCGTCCAGATCGAAGACGACGGCGCGGATCACTTCTTCTCGCCGCCCTCGGGCGGATCGCTCTCGCCCACCAGGGTGAACTCGACGCGCCGGTTCTTGGCCCGGCCCAGCGGCGTGGAGTTGGAGGCCACCGGCCTGTCGAAGCCGTAGCCCACCGCCTCCAGCCGGGCCGCGGCCACGCCGCGGGCGGTGAGGGCCCGCACCACCGAGCTGGCGCGGCGCTGCGACAGGTCCAGGTTGTAGGCGCGGGAGCCGACGCTGTCGGTGTGCCCCTCGACCCGCACCTTCTGGATCTCGCGGTGCGAGCGGAGGATGGCGCCGATCTCGTCGAGGATGTGGTTCGACTCCGCCTTGATGGTGTCCTTGGCGGTGTCGAAGTGGATCATGTCCCGCAGCGAGAGGCGGGTGGTCTCGATCTCCACCACCGGCTCGCCCTCGGCGAGCGGGCAGCCGTCGTTCTGCGCCGGGCCGGGGAGGGTGGGGCACTGGTCCTCGACGTCGGGGATGCCGTCCCCGTCCTGGTCCGGGCAGCCGTCCAGGTCCCTGGGGCCGGGCACGTCGGGGCAGCGATCCCGGTGGTCGGGGACGCCGTCGCCGTCCCGATCCGGGCAGCCGTCCAGCTCCTTCGGGCCGGGGACGTCGGGGCAGCGGTCCCTGTCGTCGGGGACGCCGTCGCCGTCGCGATCGGGGGCGGTGGGGCAGCCGCCCCACTCCACCGGGCCGGGGACGTCGGGGCAGCGGTCGTCGTCGTCGGGGACGCCGTCGCCGTCCCGGTCGAGGGAAAGGTGCTGCCAGCGCAGCCCGGCGAAGACGCGGAGCGCCTCGCGCCCGTAGCCGGCCTCGCCGAACCAGGCGAGCCCGGTGCCCACGCCCACGTCGGCCCAGAGCGAGCGCCAGAGGCGGGCCCGCAGCGCCACGCGGCCGGAGAGGGGGATGCGGTAGCGCTCTCCGTGGGAGGCGGCGCCCCGGGGGAAGAGGCCCGACAGGTCGGCGATGACCTTCCACTCCTGCACCCGCGACCAGCGCGCCAGCTCCAGGGCCGCGGCCAGCCCGGTGGTGACGCCGTCCTGGGCCACCAGCTGGAGGAACTGGCCCTGGCGCCGGACGTGGTAGCCGAGGGAGGCGTCGAGGCGCAGCGGCCCCAGGGAACGGCCGGCCAGGAGGCGGGGGTGGAGCCCCCAGCCGTCGGAGAGGAAGGCGCGGCGATCGCCGGTGGGGACGCGCAGCTCCAGCGCGGCGCCGGCGTTCACGAGGTGGGTTTCCTGGGAGAGGAAGGTGGTGCGCCCCTGCAGCCGCAGGTCGCCGAGACCGGCCGCGGAGATGGGGTCGGTGAGCGGGCGGCCCACGCCCAGCTCGCGGAGCGGCCGGAGGCCGTCGACCTGGTGGAGCGCCACCGGGAGGCCGGCCGAGAGCTCGAGGCGGCGGAGCGCGTAGGCGCCGGAGAGGTGGGCGGCCCAGCGGTCGTCGACGGCGTAGCCGATGCGGTCGCTGCCGCTCTTCAGCGAGAGGAGGCCGCGGACGTACTCGAGCTGCAGGCCCAGGGCCCAGCTCCCGGCGGGGAGCCGGCCGGCGCCCTCGGTGGTGAGCTGGCCGTCGAGCCCGAGCGCAGGGCGCGGCGGGTCGGGGTCGAAGCCGCGGCGCGCCGCGTCGTCGGCGCGCGCCCCGGCGGGGCCGAGCGCGGCGGCCAGCAGCAGGGCGATCGCCAGCGGGCGCATGGGCCGACTCTACGGGTGCGGAGCAGGGGGGGCAATTCCGCGCCCCGCCTCCGGCTCCTCCGATATCGCGTGGCGCCGGCGCATCACCCGCACCAGGGCGGCGTGCACCGTGGGATCGAGCTGGGTGCCGCGCAGCCTGTCGGTGACCGCCAGCGCCTCCTCCACCGACATGGCCTGCTGGTAGGGCCGGTGCGACCGGCAGGCGTCCCAGGTGTCGGCGGCGTTGACGATGCGGGCCACGAGGGGGATGGACTCGCCCACCAGTCCCTCGGGATAGCCCTGGCCGTCCCAGCGCTCGTGGTGGGAGCGGACCGCCCTGGCGGCGGCCCGGAGGAACTCCACGTCCTTCAGGATCTCGGCGCCGATGGCGGGGTGGCCGCGCATGGCGGCCATCTCGTCCGCGGTGAGCGCCGAGGCCTTGCGAAGGATGGGCTCGGCGATGCCGATCTTGCCGATGTCGTGCAGCAGGCCTCCGTACTCCAGCGCCTTGAGCTCCTCGTCCGGGAGCCCGAGCTCGCGGCCGATCTCCACCGACCAGTAGCTGACCCGCTGGCTGTGGCCGCGGGTGTACGGGTCCTTGGCGTCGATGGCCGAGGCCAGGCTCTGGATCGTGGCCAGGTAGCCGGCCTCCAGCGCGGCGATGAGCCGCCGGTTCTCCTGATCGTAGGAGAGGAGCTCGCGCGACATGTGGTTGAAGGTGTAGGCCAGCTCGCCCAGCTCGTTGCGCGCGGTGACCGGCACCTGCCGGCCGAAGCGGCCGCGGGCGATCTCCAGGGCGCCCACCACCACCCGGGAGACGTCGCGGGACAGGCCGCGGGCGAACCAGGCCGAGAGCCCCAGGGACAGCAGCAGCCCGAGGCCGGTGGCCACGAGCACGAAGCCGGCGCCGTGCTGGGGCGCCCAGAGGAAGAGGATGGCCAGCACGCCGGCCGGGACCGTGCTCGCCACCAGCATGAGGAGCAGGGTGGAGCGGAAGAGCTTCATCCCGTGCCGAGCGCCTTGGCGAGCGCCTTCTCGATGTGGCGGCGCTTGAAGGGCTTGCCCAGGATGATGTCCGGGGCGTCGAAGCCCTCCATGGCCCGCAGCGAGGAGTCGCTGATGGCGGTCAGCATCACCGCCGGCATGGTGTGGCCCTTCTGGCGCATGGCCAGCAGGGCATCGAGCCCGGAGAGCTTGGGCATGAGGAAGTCGAGGATGACCACGTCGGGCAGCTCGCGGGCGCAGAGCTCGACCGCCTGCTGGCCGTTCTCAGCCTCGACCACGGTGTGGCCCATGTCCAGCAGCATCTCGGTCAGGAGCGCCCGGACCAGCCGATCGTCGTCGGCGATGAGCACCTTGGCGCGCCGCGGCGGGGTCACCGGCCGAACATAACACTCCTGATCCGGGAACGCTGGGCTGCAGGCTCCCGGCGGCAGGCCTCGGCAACCCACCGGAAGCTTCTCCCGGGACCGAAGTCTGGAGCCCGGGGTCCCTGCGGCGAGCCGCGGCTACGGCCCCAGCCCCACCCACTCCGAGCCGTCCTCGAAGACCTCGCGCTTCCAGATGGGCACGTCCTTCTTGAGCTGCTCGATGGCGGCCTCGCAGGCCCGGAACGCCGGGGTGCGGTGCGGGCAGGCGCAGGCGATGACCACCGCCGCCTCGCCGGGGGCGAGCCTGCCCACCCGGTGGACGATGGCCACCGCGGCGCCATGGGCGGCGGCGACAGCTTCGCCGATCTCGCGAAGCTTCTTCTCGGCCATGGGCACGTAGGCCTCGTACTCGAGCCGCAGCACCCGGCGACCGCGGGTCTCACCGCGGACGTCGCCGGTGAAGGTCACCACCGCGCCGCGCCCCGGCCCGCGGACCGCCTGCACCACCTCGCCGAGGTCGAGCGGCCGGTCCACCACCTGGTAGAGCGGCGCGCCGCCGGAGACCGGCGGGATGACCGCCACCTCGGCGCCGTCGCGCAGCGGGGCCTCGTCGCCCTGGAAGTCCTCGTCCACCGCCAGGCGGCAGCGGGGCAGGATGCGGGCCAGGCCCGGGTGGCGCTCGGAGAGCTGCGCCCGCAGCGCGCCCAGGGTGGCGGGTGCGGGGGAGAGGGTCTCGCGGGAGGCGCCGGCGGCGTCGCGGGCGCCGGCGAAGTAGAGGACGGTGACCGCCATACCGCCATCCTAGCGGGGAGCCCGCGCCGGCGCCTACCTCTTGAAGATGCGCACCAGGTCGCCGGTGACGGTGACCCAGAGGATGAGCCCGAAGAGGGCCACGAAGCCCACCAGGTGGACGAAGTTCTCCACCTTCTCGTTGACCCGCCTGCGGGTGACGATCTCGTAGACCAGGAAGACCAGGCGGCCGCCGTCGAGGGCCGGGATGGGCAGCAGGTTGAAGAGGGCCAGGACGATGGAGATGAACCACACCATCCCCAGGAACGGGGCGGCCCCGGCGCGGGCGCTGCGGGCCATCTCCTGGGCGATGCCCAGCGGGCCGCGGAGCTCTGCCTTCTGGCGGCCACTCGCCACCTGGCCCAGGCCGGCCAGCACCAGCACCGCCCGCTCGTTGGTGGCCGCCAGCGACAGGGCGGCCGCCTCGACGACGCCCGAGGCCTGCGTGAGCCGGGCGGCCTGTCCCACGCCCAGGCGGCCCACGCCGCCGTCGTCGCGCGGGGTGGCGGAGAGGGTGAGGCGGGCGCCGTCGCGCTCCACCGTCAGCTCCATGGGCTTTCCCGGGCGCCGCACCACCTCGGCCACCAGCTCCTGCCAGGTGGTCACCGGCGCGCCGTCGACGGCGGCGATGCGGTCGCCGTACTTCAGGCCCGCGGCCTCGGCCGCCCCGCCCTCGACCCGGTCGCCGATGACCGGGCCGGGGACGATGCGCGGGAAGCCGATGCTGAGGGCCAGCACGAAGCCCAGCACCAGCGCGGCCACGTAGTTCATGCCCGGACCGGCGACGATCACCAGGAGGCGACGCCAGGCCGGCTGGTTGCAGTAGGCGGCGGCGTCGTCGGGCTTGATCTCGTCGCCCGGCGCCATGCCGGCGATGCGGACGTAGCCGCCCAGGGGCAGCGCCGACACCGCCCACTCGGTCTCGCCGCGCTGGCGCTTCCACACCACCGGCCCGAAGCCGAGGCTGAAGCGCTCCACCCGCATGCCGCAGGCGCGCGCGGCCAGGAAGTGGCCCAGCTCGTGGACCACGATGAGCAGGGCGAAGGCGAGGACGGTGATGGCGACGACCAGCGCGCTCATCGGCTCTCCCTACCACGCGCCGGGCCGGCGATCACTCGCCATCGGGGCTGCCCAGCTCCTCGGCCGAGAACAGCTCCACCTGGGCGTCGGCCGCCTCCCAGGCGTCGGGCGGGAGCCCCGCCTTGAGGCAGGTGCGCGCCAGGAAGGTGCGGGCGTCCCAGCCGTTCTCCACGGCCACCACCGGCAGGAGCGTGCCCCGGTGCCAGCCGCGCCGGACCAGGATGCCGTCGCGGCCGATGACGATCTCGGAGGGGTCGGTCATGGGCCTGCGCGGCGAGAGGACGGACACGTGCACGTCCAGGTCGTCGAGCTCGCCGGCCTCGACCGCGGGGAAGCGCGGATCCTGGGTGGCGGCGGCCACCGCCATCTCGGCCACCACCCGGGCGAGCGGGCCGGTGGGGGTGAAGGTGCCGATGCAGCCCCGCAGCTCGCCGCCGCGGCGCAGGGTGACGAAGGCGCCCCGCGGCTCGGCCAGCGGCCCCGCCTCCGGCAGCGCCGGGGCCGGGCCCCCCTGGAGCTTCTGGCGCAGCGCCGCCCGGGCGATGCCCAGGAGCGCTGCCTTCTCGGTGGGGCCGAGGTGGGGCTGGCTCACGGGCGCCTCCGGGCGCCGGTGAGGAGCAGGCGCCGGGCGTCGGCCAGGATCTCGGCGTGGTCGAAGCAGAGCGGCGGCAGCGCGTCCCAGCCGAAGGCCTGGGCCCGCGCGGCGTCGTCGCCGCCGCGCGGCTCGCCCACCGCGCTCGCCAGGAAGGCGGCGGTGACGGTGTGGCGCCGGGCGTCGCGCCGCGGGTCGGAGTAGCAGCCCACCAGGTCGAGGAGCCGGACCTCGAGGCCGGTCTCCTCGCGCGCCTCGCGCACCGCGGCGGCCTCCAGCGTCTCCCCCACGTCCACGAAGCCGCCCGGCAGCGCCCAGCCCAGCGGCGGGTAGCGGCGCTCCACCAGCACCACCCGGTCGCCGGGCACGAGGAGCACGACGTCCACCGTCGGCGACGGTCCGGCGGGCCGGTCCATGGTCAGGGGGCCACCGGCGCGCGCAGCGGGGAAGCAGGGGCGGCGGCGGGCAGCGCCTTCTCGAAGAGCCGCCTGGCGAAGGGCACGGTGAGGGCGTCGGCGCCGGCGGCCAGGGCCCGGCTGGCGGCGGCGGCGATCCGCGCGCTGGGCTCGTCGCCGGTGTCGGCCAGGTGGACGGCGGTGAGCAGCAGCCGGCGGGCCCAGCGCTCGCGGCGCGCGGCGTCGAAGTAGCCGGTGATGGCCTCCTCGAGGAGTTGCTCCACCCGCTCGGCCCGCTGCCGGTCGTCCACCAGCAGGGGCGAGCGGGCCGCCTCGTCGAGCCTGGCGGAGGTGGCCCGCAGCACCTCCTCGTCGGCGATCCAGCCGCGCAGCAGCGGCAGGTCGTGGAGCCGTCCGGAGGCGGCCACGGCGGCCTCCTCCTCGCCGGCCGGCAGCGCCGGGAAGCGGACGGCCGGGTCGGGCAGCGGCGGGGCCTCGCCCAGCCTGGAGAGCCAGAGCGAGGCGCCCTCGGGCAGCGGCTGCCCGCCGGCCTCGGCGCGACGGCGGGCGTCGGCCACCAGCGCGTGCGCTGTGGCCCGCGGGATCTCGGCCACCCGCAGGCCGCCGCCGCGCTCCAGGAGGTCGCCGGCGAAGGCCCGGTACTCCTTGCGCCCGAGCATGCCCACCTGCAGCGAGAGCAGGCCGCGCACGTCGGAGATCACGGCCTGCCCCACCTCCACGCCCTTGCCCGGGACGTTGCGGGCCAGCCAGACGGCCCGCTCCCCCTGCCCGTCGAGCGAGGAAGCGTAGCAGGGCAGCTCCGGCTCGACCGGCGGGTTCACCGGCGGCGGCGCGGCCCGCGGCAGCTCCGGGACCGCGACGCCGCGGACCCGCAGCAGGTGCAGGCTGCGCTTGGCCTCCTTGGCCGCATCGCGGTTCTCGCCGGCTGCCACCGCCGCCAGCACGTCGGCCCGCCCCGCCGCCGCGGCGGCGCGCAGGACCGCCAGGGCCAGGGGGCCGGGCAGGGCCGACACCTCCTCGGCCTTGGCCCTGGCGATGGCGTGGACCATGCGGGCCGCCTTCCCCACCTCGTCACGCGGGACGCCCGCGGCCTCGGCGATCTGCTGGGTCTCGGCGTTGGGGTCGCGGAGGAGGGCGAGGAGGGCGGCGGCGTCGAGGGGCATGGCGGCGCAGCATACGCACCACCCATCGCCGGCTCAATGGGCCCGTTGAATACGGTCCAGGGGGCCGGCCGTCCTTGACTTGGGTGAACCCCCCTTTTAGGCTACGCGCCTCCTGGTCGACCCAGCGCGACCATGGACAACCGGAGGAGAACACACATGAAGCGTTACCTGCTCTCGATTGCCCTGGGCGCTGCGGCCGTCTTCGCGCTCGCCATTGCCACCCCTGCGTTCGCCTGCGACTGCGCCAAGCAGGCCGACAAGGCCGACAAGAAGGAGTCCGCGCCGGCCGAGAAGCCGGCCGCCGACAAGAAGGCCGCCGCCCCCACCGCCGCCAGCACCCTGGCCGCCGCCGAGAAGTGCAAGTGCCAGGAGGGCGGGAAGGAGTGCGGATGCGAGAAGGGCAAGTGCACCTGCGCCCCCAAGAAGAAGGACGGCAAGGTCACCGCCGCGGCCGAGAAGTGCAAGTGCAAGGACGGCGGCAAGGAGTGCGGCTGCGAGAAGGGCAAGTGCAACTGCGTCGCCTCGAAGGACAAGAAGTTCGCCGCGGCCGAGAAGTGCAAGTGCAAGGACGGCGCCAAGGAGTGCGGCTGCGAGAAGGGCAAGTGCAACTGCGTCGCCTCGAAGGACAAGAAGTTCGCCGCGGCCGACAAGTGCAAGTGCAAGGACGGCGGCAAGGAGTGTGGCTGCGAGAAGGGCAAGTGCCACTGCGAGCACGGCAAGGACAAGAAGCTCGCCTAGCCTGACCGTCGCCTGAAGCAACCCGGAGCCCTCGCGCCTCGCGGCGCGGGGGCTTCGCCTTTCCGGAGGGGGCTGGCGCTGCGCTACTCGCGCCGCGCGCCCACCACCGCCAGCGCGATGCCGCCGAGGATGAGCGCGCCGCCGGCGAGCTGCGCCCCGGAGAGCGCCTCGCCCAGCGCCACCCAGGCGAGCGCGGCGCCCAGCACCGGCTCCAGCATGGCGATGAGCATCACCACCGAGCCGCGCAGCCGGCCCAGCGCCGCGGCGTACAGGCCGAAGGGCACCGCGGTGGCGAGGATGGCGATGTAGACGAAGAACGGCCAGTCGCGGCCGGGGATGGCGGCCAGCGCGGTCCAGGGCAGCCGGTAGGGGACGAAGAGCAGGGCGCCGAGGAGCAGGCTCCAGGCGAGCATGGGGATGGCGCGCGCCCCGCGCCGCTGGGCCGCACCGGCGAAGACGGTGTCCACCGCCATGGCCACCGAGGAGGCTGCGCCCCAGAGAAAGCCCTCGAGCGGGATGCGGAGCGTGCCGCCGGGCAGCACCAGCAGGGCCGAGCCGCAGATGGCCGCCAGGAGCGCCAGCAGCACCGGGCGCGGGGGCAGGCGCCGCTCGCGGGCCGCCTCCCAGGCGGCCACCAGCAGCGGCGAGGTGTACTGCAGGAACACTGCCACCGCCACGCCGGCGAAGGCGATGGCCTGGAAGTAGGTGAGCTGCACCGCTGCCAGCGCCAGCGCGTAGAGGGCGGCGTAGGGCAACGAGGCCCGCGGCAGCCAGGGGCCGCGCCGGAAGGCGAGGGGCAGGAGAGCCAGGCCCCCCAGCGTCATGCGCACCTGGACCAGGTGCGCCGGCTCGACCGACCGGTTGAAGAGGGCCCGGGCCACCACGCCCGACACGCCCCAGAGCGTGGCGGCGGCGATCACCTGGAAGACCGCGGTGGTGCGGCCGGCGCCGGGGTGGGTGTCCGCCATGGGGGGCGGCGAATGTAGGCGGCGCGTCCCGGGCCCGTCAACGGCGGCGCCACCGAGGCCGCGCTGCCGCGCGCGCGCCGCTCCGCCGGGCGCGCCGGCCTCCGGCGCCAAGTCCTCGAGCGGACGCTGCACGCAGCCGCGCGGACACCCTCGACACGGGGCGTCTCGCAAGCGTCGGGGCGCGGAGGACGGGTCGCCGCTCGCCGTTGCCGCGCCCACGAACGGTTGCTCGACGCGGACGGGTCCGCGGTCCGCGCGAACGCCAGGTTCTCTCTGCGCCCTGCGGGGGCGCCTCCGGCCGGTGCGCCGGCTGCGCGGCTGGTTCGCTGGCGGACGAGGGGCCCGGGAGCCGGCCAACTCCCAGGCGCGCACAGAGCGGGGCTACGCGCTCCGGGCACCGCTGCGGCGGCTGCGCTGCACGGCCAGCGCCTGGGCCAGGTACTGGCCGGTGAAGCTCTCCTTCACCCGGGCCACCTCCTCGGGCGTGCCCTCGGCCACCAGCTTGCCGCCGGCGTCGCCGCCCTCGGGGCCCAGGTCCACCACCCAGTCGGCGCACTTGATGACGTCGAGGTTGTGCTCGATGACCAGCACGCTGTTGCCGGCCTCCACCAGCCGGTCGAGCACCGTGAGCAGCTTCTTCACGTCCTCGAAGTGCAGGCCGGTGGTGGGCTCGTCGAGGATGTAGAGGGTGTGGCCGGTGCCCACCCGGGCCAGCTCCCGCGAGAGCTTGATGCGCTGCGCCTCGCCGCCCGAGAGGGTGGGCGAGGGCTGGCCCAGCTTGATGTACCCGAGCCCCACGTCGTCGAGGGTCTGCAGGACGCGGAGGATGTCGCGGTGGTTGGCGAACAGCTCCCTGGCCTCCAGCACCGAGAGCTCCAGCACCTCGGCGATGTTCTTCTCCTTGAAGCGCACCCGCAGCGTGGCCTCGTTGAAGCGCTTGCCGCCGCACACCTCGCAGGGCACCAGCACGTCGGCGAGGAAGTGCATCTCCACCAGCTTCATGCCGTCGCCCTGGCAGGCCTCGCAGCGGCCGCCCTTGACGTTGAAGCTGAAGCGGCCCGGCTGGTAGCCGTAGCTGCGGGCCTCGGGGGTCTGGGCGAAGACGTCGCGGATGCCGTCGAAGAGCTTGGTGTAGGTGGCCGGGTTGGAGCGCGGCGTGCGGCCGATGGGCTGCTGGTTGATGTCGATGACCTTGTCGATCTTGTCGTGGCCGAGGATGGCCTGGTGCTTGCCCGGCACGTCGCGCGTCCCGTGCAGCAGCCGCATCATCGCCGGCCGCAGGATGCCGTTCACCAGCGTGGACTTGCCCGCACCCGAGACCCCGGTCACTGCCACCAGCGTGCCCAGCGGGAAGGAGACGGTGAGGTCGCGGAGGTTGTTCTCCCGGGCGCCGGCCACGGTGAGCTGCCCCCGGGCCTTGCGGCGGCGGGCGGGAATGGGGATCTCGGCCCGGCCCGAGAGGTAGGCGCCGGTGAGCGAGGCCTCGTTCTGCCGCACCTGGTCCGGCGTGCCCTCGGCCACGATGCGGCCGCCGTGCTCGCCGGCCCCGGGGCCGAAGTCGATGACCCAGTCGGCCTCCTCCATGGTCTCCTGATCGTGCTCCACCACCACCACCGAGTTGCCGATGTCCCGGAGGCGCTTGAGCGTGGCCAGCAGCTTGCCGTTGTCGCGCTGGTGGAGGCCGATGGAGGGCTCGTCGAGGATGTAGATGACGCCGGTGAGCTCCGAGCCCATCTGCGACGCCAGGCGGATGCGCTGGCTCTCGCCGCCCGAGAGGGAGGGGCCGGGCCTGTCGAGCGTCAGGTAGCCCAGGCCCACGTCGAGGAGGAACTTGAGCCGGTTGCGAATCTCCTTGAGCAGCTCCTCGGCGATGCGGGCCTCGTTGCCCTTGAGGCCCAGGGCCCCGAGCCAGTCGTGGGCCTCGCCGATGGTGAGGCGCGAGAGCTCGACCAGGCCGCGCTCCCGCACCCGCACCGAGCGGCTCTCGGGCTTGAGCCGCTCGCCGTTGCAGGCGGTGCAGGGCTTGTCCGAGAAGTAGCGCATGTAGTACCGGCGCATGGCCTCGGAGCCGGTCTGCTTGAAGCGGCGCAGCAGCTGGTTGACCACGCCCTCCCAGGCGATGCGGGTGCTGCGCACCCCGGCCGCCTCGCTGCCCAGCAGCACCAGGTCGCGATCGCGCTTGGGCAGCTTCTGCCAGGGGACGTCCAGGTCCAGGGAGAGGCTCCGGGCCAGGTGCTCGACGAACTCGAAGGTCCAGCCCTCGCCCCGCTCCATGCCGCTGGCCCAGGGCTCCACCGCGCCGTCGCGGATGGTGCGGGTGGGATCGGGGACGATGAGGTCCGCGTCCATCTCGGCCCGGGTGCCGAGCCCCTGGCACTCGGGGCAGGAGCCCATGGGACTGTTGAAGGAGAAGGCCTGCGGGACCAGCTCGCCGAAGGAGAGGCCGCAGGTGGGGCAGGCGTTCTGCTCGGAGAAGAAGCGGTCGTGCTTCTTGTACTCCTCGGGGTCGATGCCCGGCCCGACCTTCTGCTCCTTGTCGGCGTCGGCGACGATGAGCGTGCCCTTGCCCTCGCGCAGGGCCGTCTCCACCGAGTCGGTGAGCCGCGGCCGGACCCCGTCCTTGATCACCAGCCGGTCCACCACCAGCTCGATGTCGTGCTTCAGCTTCTTGTCGAGGGCCAGTCGCTCCTCGAGGCCGTGCACCAGGCCGTCGACCCGCACCCGGGCGAACCCGCGCTTGTGGGCGTCGCCGAGCAGCTCCCGGTACTCGCCCTTGCGGTTCTGCACCAGCGGTGCCAGCACCAGGACCCGCGAGCCCTGGGGCAGCTCGAGGATGGAGTCCACGATCTGCTCGGCGGTCTGCTTGCCCACCCGCCGGCCGCAGCCCGGGCAGTGCTGCACGCCGATGGAGGCGTAGAGCACGCGCAGGTAGTCGTGGACCTCGGTGATGGTGCCCACCGTGGAGCGGGGGTTGTTGGAGGCCGCCTTCTGCTCGATGGAGATGGTGGGCGAGAGGCCGCGGATGGTGTCGTAGCGCGGCTTCTCCATCTGCCCCAGGAACTGCCGGGCGTAGCTGGAGAGCGACTCGACGTAGCGCCGCTGCCCCTCGGCGTAGAGGGTGTCGAAGGCCAGCGAGCTCTTGCCCGAGCCCGAGACGCCGGTGAGCACCACCAGCTTCTTCTTGGGGATCTGGAGATCGATCCCCTTGAGGTTGTGCTCGCGCGCCCCCTTGACGCTGATGACCTCTGGCTCGCTCATGGACCCCCACTCATAACGGGGCGGACCTACCACGGCCAGCGGATGCTGACCAGGCGTTCAGATGGGGCCTGGCGGGGCGCGAGGGGCCCGGACGACGCCTGCGGGCGCGCCGGCCCCGCCCGGCGGCGGCGTCGTTCCGCCGGCCCGGGATTGGGGGTAGAACCTCCCCTCCATGGCGGTCCTCCCCAACGACGCCGGCTCGATGCGGCTCGCCATCTCGCTGGTGGATCGCGAGGCCTCCGTCCCGCAGGGGCAGCCGGCCTTCGCCGGCGTCCCCTCGGGCCGCCTGCTCTGCTCCGCCGCGGTGGAGCACTTCGACAGGCGCGACAGGGAGTGGTGGCCCTTCGTCCGGCTGGCGGCGCTCTACGTCCCCCCGGAGGCCTTCGAGGCACTCGGGGCCGGCGCCCGGGAGCTGCTGGCCGGCGGTGCGCCGGGCTTCGCCTGGCAGGCGGGGGAGGGCGGGCCGCTGGCGCTGCAGCTCTCCGAGTCGCAGGGCGCGGTCCTGGTGGAGGTGGCCGTCGACCTGGGCCGCTGGCTCGCCGAGATGGTCGCCGGCCCGGCCGGCAGCGAGGCCTGCCTCTTCCGCTACGCCACCACCCGCGCCGACCTGGTGCGCTTCGCCGATGCGCTGGCGGCCGAGGCCCGCGAGGTCCCGGCGCGATGAGGCGCCAGAAGCTCCGGGCCCGCGCCGAGCTCTTCGGCTCGGCGGTGCTCTTCGGCCTGATGGCGGTCTTCGTCCGGCTCTCGACCCTGCGCGGCTTCTCCGGCGGGCAGGTGCTCTTCGTGCGCATGGCGGTGGGCGCCGGCATGGTGGTGGCCCTCTTCCGGGCCCGCCCCGGCACCTGGCGCATGGGCAACCGGAAGCTGCTCTTCACCCGCGGCCTCTTCGGCGGCCTGGCGGCGCTCCTCTACTTCGTGGCCCTGGCGCTCCTGCCGGCCGGCGAGGCCACCCTCATCAACAACACCTTCCCGGTGTTCGCGGTGCTCATCTCCTTCTTCGGCCTGGAGGAGCGGCCCACCTTCCACATCGCCGTGGCGCTGCTGGTGGCCACGGCGGGCATGCTGCTGGTGGTGGGGGACGGCTCCCTGCCCACGCGGCTCGGCTGGGGGCAGGTGGTGGCGCTCGTCTCGGCGGCGGCCGGCGGCGCCGCGGTCACCAGCATCCGCGCGCTGCGCAGCACCGACAACACCTTCGTGATCTTCTTCTTCTTCACGCTCGGCGGCATGGTGGTCTCGGTGCCCTTCCTCTTCGGCGCCTGGCCGGCAGAGGGCACGGCCTGGCTCATGGCGCTGGCGGTGGGCGTGCTCTCCTTCGGCGCCCAGATCCTCATGACCCACGCCTACGGCCCGCTGACGGTGGCCGAGGCGGCGGTGTGGCAGCAGCTCACGCCGGTGATGAGCTTCGTCTGGGCCATGCTGCTCCTCGGCGAGCGGCTCTCGGGAGCCGGTGCCCTGGGCGTGCTGCTGGGCATCGGCGGCGTGCTCTACGGCACGCTGCTGGGCCACCGGACCCCGGCGGCGGAGGTCGCCGGAGAGGGCGCGCCGCCCCTGCGCCCATGATCGGCCACCCCAAGGCCCTGGCCCGGCTGGAGCTGGTGGGCTCCGGAGTGGCCTTCGCCCTCATGGCGGTGCTGGCCCGGAAGCTCTCGGCCGGTGGCGCCGGCTTCACCGCCGGTCACCTCTCGGTGGTGCGCTTCGTGGTCGGCGCCCTGGTGTCGCTCCTGGTGTTCGCGCTCCGGCCCGGCACCTACCGGCCCCGCAACTACCGGCTGCTGGTCTCGCGCGGCATCTCCGGAGGGCTGGTGGTGGTGCTCTACTTCACCGCCCTGGCCCGGATCCCCGCCGGCGAGGCCGGCATGATCTACAACCTCTTCCCGGTCATCGCCGTGGGGATGTCCTTCTTCACCTTCGGCGAGCGGCCCACGCTCCACCTGCTCTTCTCCCTGCTGGCGGCCACCGCCGGCGTCTTCCTGGTGCTGGGCCAGGGCGGGCTCTCGCCGGGGCTGGGGGCGGGCGAGGTGGCGGCCTTCGCCTCGGCGATCTTCGCGGCCTCGAGCGCCAACATCATCAAGGGGATGCGGGGCACCGACAACGCCCCCACCATCTTCTTCTTCTTCTGCCTGGCGGGCCTGCCGGTGGTGGCCCCCTTCGCCCTCGACCCCTGGCCCACCGCCCCCGGCCCGTGGCTGCTGGCGGCCGGCATGGGGCTCTCGGCCTTCGTGGCCCAGGTGCTCATGACCGAGGCCTACGGGGCGCTCTCGGTGGCCGAGGCGGCCATCTGGCTGCAGCTCACGCCCATCTCCCAGGTGGCGCTGGCGGCGGCGCTGCTCGGCGAGAAGCTGGCGCCGGCGCAGCTCGCCGGCGTGGCGCTGGGCGTGGCCGGCGTGGCCTGGGGCACGGCACTGGGGCAGCGGCGCGTTCCCTCGGCGCCGCGGCCGCCGCCGCCGTAGCCTCGGGCCGCCGATCACCGAGGGGCTGGCCCGCGCACCGCACTTCACCCCGGGTGGTGACGCGTTGCGGCTTTCGGCGGGCGGTTTCCGCCGGCCGTGCGGTGCAGAGGGCGGTGCCGGCGGGGTAGGATGCGCGACCCAGCGCTCGACCGGAGGCCTCTCGCGTGACGTATGCCGCCATCACCGGGTGGGGCAAGTGCCTGCCCCCCGCCGTGCTCACCAACCAGGACCTCGGCACCTTCCTCGACACCGACGACGAGTGGATCCGCTCGCGCACCGGAATGCGCGAGCGCCGCATCTCCCACGTCCCGGTGGGCGAGCTGGCCTACGTGGCCGCGCGGCGCGCGCTGGCGGCGGCCGGCCTCGACCCCGGCGAGCTGGAGCTGGTGGTGTTCGGCACCACCACCCACGACGAGCAGGCGCCCAACATGGCCTCGGGCGTCCAGCGCCGCCTCGGCGCCTGGCGCGCCGGCGCCATGGACGTCAACACCGCCTGCACCAGCTTCCTCTACGGCCTCTCCTCGGCCACCGCCCTCATCCGGAGCGGCGTGGTGAAGAACGCGCTGGTCATCGGCGCCGAGCTCATCTCCCCGTTCATGGACTGGAAGAACCGCAACGTGGCCGTGCTCTTCGGCGACGGCGCCGGCGCGGTGGTGCTCCAGGCCACCGACCGCGAGGAGGGGGTGCTGGCCGAGAAGCTGGGCTGTGACGCCGAGGCCCGCGACTCGCTGCGCATCCACGGCATGGGCACGCGCTACGCCGACATGACCCACCGCATCGGCGACACCACCTGGATCTTCGACGGCCAGGACATCTTCAAGCGGGCGGTGAAGGCGATGTCGGGGGCCTGCGAGGACGTCCTGGCGCGCCGCCGGCTCACGCCGGCCGACGTGGACCTGGTGGTGCCCCACCAGGCCAACCTGCGCATCATCGACGCGGTGGCCAAGCGGGCCGGTGCGCCGCCGGAGAAGGTCTTCGTCAACATCGAGCGGTACGGGAACATGTCGGCGGCCACGGTGGTGGTGGCGCTGTGCGAGGCGCTGGAGGAGGGGCGCGTGAAGCCCGGGGCCACCCTGCTCCTGCCGGCCTTCGGCGCCGGTCTCACCTGGTGCGCTCACCTGGTGCGCTGGGGCTCACGGGTGACGCCGGTGGGCACCTCCGACGCCGAGCTGCCGCCCTGCTCCAGGACCGGGCTCGAGCTGGTGCAGGAGATCCTGGCCCGCAAGGTCGGCGCCATCGGCTGGCCCGACCCCACCTGACGCCGAGGCGCCCGTGACCGACGTGCTGCTGGTGCTCACCACCGCTCCCGGGCCCGAGGAGGCGGCGCGGATCGCGCGGACCCTGGTGGAGGAGCGGCTGGCGGCCTGCGGCAACGTCGTGCCCGGCCTGCGCTCCATCTACCGCTGGGAGGGCGCGATCCAGGACGAGGCCGAGGCGCTGCTCCTGCTCAAGACCACCCGGGCCCGCTTCCCGGCGATGCGCGACCGCCTCCTGGCGCTGCACCCCTACGCCGTGCCCGAGCTGCTGGCGCTCCCGGTCGAGGCCGGGGCGGAGAAGTACCTGGGCTGGGTGGGCGCCGAGACCGCCTGACGGCCCCTAGTTGTAGGTCGCCGAGAAGGCCACGGCCACTGCCGAGCTCTGGATGCGGCCCGAGGAGGGGCCGTTGCCGTTGCGGGCGAAGGCGGCCTGGACGTTGAGGCCCACGCCCCAGTGCGACCCCACCCACCACTCCTTGCCGATGGCCGCCCGCAGGCCGAAGCCGCGCTCCGACCGCTGCGAGGTGCCGCTCTGCTGCAGCGACGCGGTGGCTGCCGACGGCGTCACCGAGAGGTACACGTTGGCCGGCATGACGTAGTAGGTGACGTTGAGGCCGATGCCGGAGAGGCCGAGCGTGATCTCGCGCCCGGCGGTGGAGACGCGCTGGCCGGCGATGGTGTAGTCGGGTTCGGGGGCCGCGAAGGCCCAGAGGTGGCCGGCGAGGATGAGGTTCTCCACCAGCGCGCCGCCGACGGCCACCGAGAAGGTACCTCCGTCGCCCGAGAGCTTCTGGGCGCCGTCGAAGGTGTCGGTCCAGGTGGCCTTCTGGCCGCCGATCCCCAGGTCGAGCTGCAGGAAGAAGCCCAGGTGGCGGTGGAAGGTGGGGTCCGCGGGAGGCGCGTAGCCCTGCGGCGGGTAGTAGCCGGGCGGCGGGTAGGCACCAGGAGGCGGGGGCGGCGGGTAGGTGCCCGGCGGCGGCGGGGGCGGCTGCGGGTAGGGCGACGGCGCCTGTGCCTGGGCCGGCCCGGCGAGGGCCAGCAGCGCGGCGGCGAGCAGCGGGACGGCGAGGAGGAAGCGCTTCACGGTGCCTCCGGGCGCGCCGCGAGGGGCGCGAGTCGGTGGTTTCACCCCGCGATTGTCGGATCGGGGTGGGGTATCGCGCCAGCTTTTCCGCCTAGCGCGTGATCTCCGCCACCAGCGGCGCGTGGTCGCTGGTGCCGAATTCGCGCGCCGCCTGGCAGGCGGTGGCGCGGTAGGGGCTGGCCGCCAGCAGGTAGTCGATGCGCCACCCCAGGTTGCGCTGCTTCATGTTGCGCCACGGTGGCCACCAGGTGAACAGGCCCGCCTCGCCGGGGTGGAGGCCGCGGTGCAGGTCGGCGAGGCCGGTGCCGAGGAGCCGCTCGAGCAGCGCCCGCTCGTCGGGCCGCTGGCCGATGGCCTCCGGGTCGCGCTCCTTCTCGAAGACGTCGAGGTCGGTGCGGGCCACGTTGAGGTCGCCGCCGAGGAGCAGCGGCCTGCCGGCGGCCTGGAGCTCCGCGCCCCAGCCGGCCAGCGCCTCCAGGAAGCGGAGCTTGGCGGCGTAGTCCTTGCCGCCGTTGGGCACGTAGACCGAGGCCACGGTGGCCCCGTCCACCTCGGCGGCCACGATGCGGTTCTCGAAGTCGAAGGGCGGGTGGAAGAAGGCCGGCGGCCCGGCGGACAGGGAGCGGCGCACCAGCAGGGCCACGCCGGAGTAGGGGCCGCCGCCGTGCCAGCAGGCCCAGTAGTCGGCGGGCGCCGCCAGCAGCGCCGGCACCTGGTCGGGCCGGGCCTTCAGCTCCTGCAGGAGCGCCAGGTCGGGCTGCACGGCGGCAAGCCACTCGGCGAGCTGGGCCTCCCGCGCCCGGATGCCGTTGACGTTCCAGGTGGCGATGCGCACGGCGCGCTACTTCCCCTTCTTCTGGAAGAGCGCCTCGAGGGCGTCGCGCGGAGCCTCGGCCCGCGGCGCGGCCTCGCCGAAGAGCGCCGCCAGCTGGGCCCGGGCCGCGGCCCCCTGGCTGCCCCGGCGCCGCGAGGCGCCATCGCCCATCTGGAAGAGCTCGCAGGAGTTCCCGGCCTCCTTGTCCACCACGTTGTCGGCGTGCGGCTCCCGGCAGGCGTGGGGCGAGGACTCGTCGTGGTGCCGGCAGTTCATGCAGGAGTGCAGGTCGGCGTCGCACTCGGGGCAGGTGCGGCGCCGGCCCACCGGGCCGTCGATCCGCAGTGCCGCTCCGCAGGCGTAGCAGCTTGTCGCGGGCATGGCGGCATCATAGGCCAGGCCTCCGGGGACGCCGCCAGCCTCCCGGGTGGGGAGCGGCCGGCGGAGAGGCTAGGCGCCGGACGCGGGCGCGAGCCGGGTGGCCGGCTCCAGGGCCCGGTCCTCGTGGTCGGGGATGGGCGGGCGCTCGGCCAGGTCGGCGGAGAGCACGGCCACGGTCTCGACGTCGAGCCGGATGCGCTCCCATTCCTCGGCCGCCACCTCCAGGAAGGCGTCCACCACCCGCGGGTCGAACTGGGTGCCCTTGCAGCGGATGAGCTCCTCGCGGGCCGCGGCGAAGGGCCGGGCCTTGCGGTAGGGCCGGTCGCTGGTGATGGCGTCGACGGTGTCGACCACGTGGAAGACGCGGGCCCCGATGACGATGCGCTCGCCCGCCAGGCCGGCCGGGTAGCCGGTGCCGTCCCACTTCTCCTGGTGCTGCATGACGATCTCAGCGGCGGGGCGCAGGTAGTCCACCCGCTGCAGGAGCTTCCAGCCCAGCTCCGGGTGCTTCTTCATGGTGGCCCATTCGCTCTGGTCGAGCGGGCCGGGCTTGAGCAGCACCTCGTCCTTGATGCCGATCTTGCCGATGTCGTGGAGCAGGGCCCCGTGCTCGATGACCGTCAGCTCCGGCTCGACGATGCCCAGCTGCTGGGCCAGGCGGCGGGCGTAGAGGGAGACGCGCCGCGAGTGCCACTGGGTCTCGCTGTCGCGGTAGTCGAGGGCGGCGATGAGCCCCTCGAGGAGTGCCTGGGTGCGCTGGCGGACCATCTCCTCGAGCCGCAGGTTGATCTCGCGCAGCTGCCCGTTCTGCCGCTGCACCTCGCCGGTCAGCCGCTCGTTCTCGCGGCGCAGGCGGGAGGACTCGACGGCCTGGGCCAGCGTGGCCAGCAGCTCCTGCTGGTGCCAGGGCTTGGAGATGATGCGGAAGACCTCGCCGGCGTTCACCGCCTGGAGCGCGATCTTGAAGTCCTCGGCGGCGGTGCAGAGGATGCGGACCGAGCCGGGCGAGCGCTCGCGGGCCCGCTTCAGGAACTCCACACCGTCCATCCCCGGCATCATGTAGTCGGAGATGATGACGACCGGGTTCTCGTCGGCGATGGCGCCCAGGGCCTCCTCGGGCGTCAGGTAGCAGCGGGTGACGTAGCCCGACGCCTCCAGGATGCGGGCCAGGGCCCGGAGGATGAGCTCGTCATCGTCGACGATGAGGACGCGTTCCGGCACGGAGAACCATGATACCCCAGCGCCCGCGGCGCGAGCGAGCCAGGGCCTCTTCTCCCGGGGTGGGGCCCCGGCGAGCTGGCTCGACGGGGCGGGGGCGAGGCGCCCCCGGCAGGATCGTCAGGGGCCCGGCGTCAGAAGCTCGACAGGAACTCGTCGTTGGCCTCGAACTCCGAGAGCTTCTTGAGCAGCCGCTCCATGGCCTCCACCGGCTTCAGCGAGGCAAGGGCCGCGCGCAGCTTGTGGATCTTGGCCACGTCCTTCTGGGAGTAGAGCTTCTCCTCCTTGCGGGTGCCGGAGGCGGCGATGTCGATGGCCGGGAAGATGCGCCGCTCGGCGAGCTGCCGCGAGAGCACCACCTCCATGTTGCCGGTGCCCTTGAACTCCTCGAAGATCACCTCGTCCATGCGGCTGCCGGTGTCGATGAGGGCGGTGGCGATGATGGTCAGCGAGCCGCCCTCCTCGGCCTTGCGGGCGGCGCCGAAGAGCCGCTTGGGCCGCTCCAGCGCCCGGGAGTCCACGCCGCCGGTGAGGGTGCGGCCCGAGGACTCGATCTCGCGGTTGTAGGCCCGCGCCAGCCGGGTGATGGAGTCGAGCAGGATCACCACGTCCTTGCCGCCCTCCACCAGCCGCTTGGCCCGCTCCATGGCCATCTCGGCGGCGTGGATGTGCTCCTCGGCCGGGCGGTCGTTGGACGAGCCCACCACCTCGCCCTGCACGTTGCGGCGCATGTCGGTGAGCTCCTCGGGCCGCTCGTCCACCAGCAGCACCATGAGGTGCACGTCGGGGCGGTTGGCGTGGATCGCCTGGGCGATCCGCTGGAGCATGATGGTCTTGCCGGCCTTGGGGGGCGAGGTGATGAGGCCGCGGGCGCCCAGGCCGATGGGGCAGATGAGGTCGAGCACCCGGCCCACCAGCTCCTCGGCGCGGGTCTCCATCCGCAGCTTCTCGGTGGGGTCGGTGGCGGTGAGGTTCTGGAAGTGGGTCCGGCGCAGCACCGCCATCGGATCGGTGCCCTCGAGCTGGTCCACCCGGGTGAGCACCCGCTTCATGTTGCGGACGGCGGCGGCGCCCTTCACCAGCGTGCCCGGCTGCAGGTGCATCCGGTCCACCAGCCAGCGCGGCACCTCGACGTCGAAGGGCTGGGGCAGGTAGCTGCGCTTCGGGTCGCGGAGCCAGCCCTGGCCCTTGCCCTCGAACTGCAGCACGCCCTCGACCTCCTCGGTCACCTCGGGCTGGGCGGCGGGGGCCGGAGCGCCAGGCGCGGCCTGGGCGGCGGGCGGCGCGCCGTTGGGAGGCTGGCCCGGCTGCCCGGGCTGCGGGCCGGGCTGGCCACCGCGCCCGCGGCGACCGCGCCGGCGGCGGCGCCGGCGGCCCGAGCCGGGGGCGCCGGGCTGGCCAGGCTGACCGCCGCTGGCGGCGGCGCCCCCCTGGTTGTCGGCAGGCCCGTCGGTATCGGGCCCGTCGGCGTCGGACTGCGGGGGCGGCGCGTCGCCGCCCGGCACGGGGGACTCGTGGTTCTCGGTCATGCTGTCGTCTGCTCCGGCCGGGTAGGCAAACACCTCGCCTCTCCGCGGCACGCCCTTCTGCTGGTCAGGACGCGGGCTCGCTCTCGTGCGGCATGGCTGCAACCGCGGACGACGCTCGCCCCCCCGGTCCGGCTCTTCGCTCTCGCCGCGCGCCCGAAGCGCGCCGCTCAGTCGACGAGGAATCCGGGGATCCATCTCCCCGCCGCCCGATGAACACTAGGGTCGAGGCGGCCTGGAGACAACTGGAATCTAACAGAAAGCAGAGCTCCGCGGAAGTATCGTGGTCAGGGGGACGACCCCGAGGGGGGCGACGCCA
Source organism: Deltaproteobacteria bacterium (assembly GCA_016214955.1). Lineage (GTDB taxonomy): Bacteria > Myxococcota > Myxococcia > Myxococcales > Anaeromyxobacteraceae > JACRMN01. The sequence continues at coordinate 6,848 of JACRMN010000005.1, read as the reverse complement.
GCGGCTCCAGCCACTCGGCCGGGAGGGCCGCCACCGGCCCCAGCTCGGCGAGCGCCGCGGCGGTGCGCAGCTCCGGCGAGCGCGCCGCCAGGCTGGCGAGCCAGGCCTGGGGCTCCTGCACCACGCCCAGGTCCAGCTCCTCGAGCAGGCCGCGCGGCGCCTCCATGCGGCGCACCTCCACCTCCTCGCCCGGCGGGATGCCGGCCCGCTGCCGGGCCAGGGCCACCGCGTCGCGCAGCGAGCCGAGCCGGTCCACCAGCTTCTTCTCCACCGCCTGGGCGCCCGACCAGACGCGCCCCTGCGCCAGCGCCTCGACCTGCTCGACAGGGAGCTTCCGCCCCTCGGCCACCCGCGAGAGGAAGAGCTGGTACGCGGTGGTCATGTGCCGCTCCACCGCAGCCCGCTCCTCGGGCGTCCAGGGCCGGGCGATGGACCAGAGGTCGGCCCGGGCGCCGCGCCGCAGCGTCTCCTGCTTCGCGCCCACCTTGCCCAGCAGCCCCGAGAGGTCGGGCTTCATGCCGACCACGCCGATGGACCCGGTGATGGTGCCGGGCTCGGCCACGATCTGGTCGGCCCCGGAGGCGATCCAGTAGCCGCCGCTGGCGGCCACGTCGCCCATGGAGACCACCACCGGCTTGCCCTTCTGGCGCGCCGCCACCAGCGACCGACGGATGAGGTCCGAGGCCAGGGCGTCGCCGCCAGGGGAGTCGATGCGGACCACGATGGCCTGCACCGCGCGGTCGGCCGCGGCCCGCCGCACCAACTCGGCCACGGTGTCGGCGCCGGCCAGCCCGCCCGGCACCAGGAACGACCGGGAGCGGCCGGGCACGATCATCCCGCTCACCTGCACCACCGCCACCGCCGGCCGCGTGCCCCAGCGCTGTGCCAGGCGCGGGCTGGGCGGCCGCCAGCCGGGCATCCACTGCTTGGCGCCCAGCCGCGACTCCAGCTCGTCGGGGAAGGCGATCTCGTCCACCAGCCCGGCGCTCTTGGCGCTCTGGGCGTCGAAGAGCCCCTGGTCCACCAGCTCGCGCACCTTCTCCGGCGACAGGCGGCGAGCCTCGGCCAGGGTGTTCACCCGGCGCGAGAAGAGGTCCTCCAGCAGCGCCTCGCGCTGCTCCCGATCGGCCTCGCTCATGCCGGGCTCGCCCACCGTCGCGCCGGCCGACTTGTACTTGCCGATGGCGATGACCTCCACGGCGATGCCCAGCCGGGCCAAGGTCTCGCGCAGGTAGAGCCCGCCGGAGGCGTAGCCGGTGATCCGCAGGGTGGCGAGCGGTGCCATCTCGATGCGCGAGGCGGCGCTGGCCACGGTGTACTCCTCGAGGCCACAGTCCTCCAGGTAGGCGACCACGCGCTTGCGCTGTCCGAGCTCCTCCACCGCGCGCCGCAGCTCCTCGGCGCGGCCGGCGCCCAGCGGCAGGCCGGCCACCCGGAGCAGCACCGACTTCACCTCCGGGTCCTCGCGGAGCAGGCGCAGCTTCAGCAGGAGCGCCCCGTAGGGATCGCGGGCGCTGCGGAAGGGGAAGCGCGCAGGAGGATCGAGCTCGGTGGCCAGGTCGAGGATCACCACCGCCGGCTGGGCCCGCAGCCCGCGGTAGTCGCGGCTCGAGATCCGCGCCCCGTAGGTGGTGGTCTCGCGATCGCCGCGGGTGGTGCCGCCCGCGGTCAGGCTGGTCCCGGCCCGGCCGCCGTTCAGGCCCACGGTGAGCAGGAAGGTGGTGGCGTCGAGGCCGGGGGTCTGGGCGCGGGTGGGCACCTGGAGCTGGCCGCCGAGGAAGAGGCCGAAGCGGCTCTCCCAGGCGGCTCCGAACGCCAGCGCCCGGCTGCGGAAGGAGCGGCGGGCGCGGTCGTCGGCCATCCAGTCGGCCGAGAAGGTGAGGGAGTCGTCGAGGAGCCGGACGGCGGCGCCGGCCTGGTAGCGGACCGGGATCCAGGCGTCGCGGAGCCGGCCGTCGAGGTCGAGCACCGCTGCGCCGAGGGAGAGCCAGCGCAGCGGCCGCACGGCGAGGCCCACGTCCCAGGTGCGGAGCTGGCTCACGCCGCGGTCGGCCGAGGTCCAGTCGTTCCAGGTGAACCCCAGGGCGCCGCCCGGGCCGCCGAACCCCAGGCCCAGGGAGAGCCGTCGGAAGGAGGTGCCGCCGCTGGGGTGCACCCACTCGCTCGAAACGGAGACCGGGCCGGCGCCGAGGTACAGGCCGTCGGCGCCGCGGGCGCCCCGCTGGCGCTCGTGGAAGTACTGGAGGGTGAAGCCCTCGTTGAAGCCGGCGGCCGCCGGGTTGGTGGCCACCGCCGCCGGCTCCTCGCCGCCGGCCACGCTGGCCCCGGGCAGCGCCAGGCCCGAGGGATGGCCGTCGGCGCGGGCGGCCAGGCTCCAGGCCTGGCCGCGTGCGGCGAACGGGAGGGCGAGCAGCAGGGCGGCGAGGGCAGGAAGGGCGCGGGGCATGGCTCGCCATCATGCGGCCCAGGCCCCGCGCCGGCCAGTGAAAAGGGGCCGCTACTCCAGCCCGGCCACCTGCGTCCCGCGCGGGAAGCGCACCCGGTAGCGGATCTCGACCACCTGCTCCTGCCGCGGCGCGAGCGCGAGCTCGTGGACGCGGACGCCGGGCCGCTCCGGGTCCTCGCGGGCCGGGCTGGTGCCCTCGAGCACCGTCACCTCGATCTCCTTCTCGCGGCTCACCGGGACGAGGTCGAGCAGCTTCAGGGCCACCGGCGTGCCCCAGCGGTTCTTCACGGCGATGCGGGTGCGGTACACCCAGACGTCGTCCTTGGAGACGAGGCCGGCGGTCTCGTGGCGCCGCTCCAGCACGCGCCGCTCCACCTCGACGCGCGGGTCGGCGCCGAAGGCCAGCGTCAGCTTGCCGCCGGGCGGGGTGAAGGCCAGCGGCGCCCGGCCCACGAACTCGTCGCCCAGGTAGACGCTGGCCTCCCCGGCGAGCAGCGGCACGCCGGTCTCGTTCAGCGCCGCGGCGGTCAGGAAGGCGGCCGGATCGAGGCGCGGGGCCGCGGTGCGGCCCACCTCGGCCGGGAGGGAGAAGCGGCGCAGGGCGATGCGGCGGGCCTGGCCGGCGCCGTCCACGGTCTCGCGGCGCGGGGCGGTGAAGGTGGCGGCCAGCATTCCCTCGGCCACGTCGGCCTGGACCAGCTCGGCCACCGCCTCGACCTTCTGCTCCTCCATCGCGCCGGCCGCCTTCTCCCGGGCGAAGGCCAGCTTGGCTGGAGCCGGGGCCGAGGCCGGCACCGCGCGGCGCAGGGCGTCGGAGGCCATGGGCAGGAGCTCGCGGCGGGCCAGCCAGCGGGGCTCGAGCACCGGGACGAAGAGGCCGCGGCCGGGCTGGGCGGTGGAGACCGAGAGCTTCACCTGGCGCCAGTCCTCGCCGCTGCGGTTCACCACCGCGGCCAGCAGCGAGAGCTCGAGCGAGCCCTTCTCCGGCGAGAGCCGCGCGTCCCAGATCGGCTGCCAGCCGGCGCTGGGGACGGTGTAGCTCACCGCCAGCTCCAGCGCGCCGGCCTCCTCGGCCTCGACCTCCACCGCCACCGCCTTGGAGTCGGCGCCGAGCTTGGCGCGCACCCTCTCCCGGGCCTCGCTGGCCGCCTGGATGCGGCGGGCCAGGGTGCGGCGCGCCACCTCGGCGCGGCGCACCTCGGCCGAGGCGCCGGAGAGCTCCCCGTCGACGAAGCGGGTCAGGTCGGCCCACTCCCGCGCCGAGACGCCGCGCACCGCCAGGTTGCGGGCCCGCTCGTCGGCGTAGGTGGAGCGCAGCGACTCGACGAACTTGCGCCGACCCTCGGCCACCCGCACCCGGTCCTCGAGGGCCCGGTCCTCGTCCTGCAGCGCGAGGAGCGCCTCCTCGGCGGCCCGCGCCTCGGCCGCCAGGGCCTGCTCGGCGGTGACCCGCTCCACCGAGATGCCGTGGATGCGGGCCTTGCCGGCGCCGCGCCCCTCGACGCGCAGCGAGTCGTCGGCGAGCTCGGCCGGCAGGCCGTCGAGCAGCACCCGGCTCGGGCCGGCGGGCAGCTCCAGCCGGGCGACGCGTGTCACCCGGGCCGAGCCGCGGTGGGCGGTCACGGCGTCGATGCGGGAGTCGGCCCGGCGGACGGAGGGAGAAAGCGGTTGGGGGACGGCGAGCAGGGCGGCGAGGACGAGTGCGTGCATGGAAGCCTCCATGCAGGGGGAACGCACCGGGGCGGGAAAGGATCTGTGCCGGGTCCCTACTCGTTCCCCGCGTCCTCCACCTTGCGCAGCTCTCCCTCCTGGAGCGGCGCCAGGTTCCCGGCCTTGTGCTGGGCGAAGAGGGCGAAGAGCTGCTCCTTGTGGGGCCGCACCTTGCCGATGGGGCAGGCCTCCCAGTCTTTCACCGGCTCGTCGCAGTAGCCCATGCGCTTCTCGCCGCACTTGGGCTGGATCTGCGCTCCCAGCTCCGGCACCACCCGCAGCACCTCGCGGCGCATCTGGGCCACCATGTGGCGGATCTCCCACTGGGCGCGCCAGCAGAGCCGCAGGTCGGCGATGTGGAGCAGCTCCTGGAAGTTCACCATCACCTGGAAGTTGGTGGGGGTGGCGTTGGGGAGCACGAAGCGGGCGTCCTCGGCCGGGATGCCCTTCTGCATGGCGAGCTGGTAGACGCGGGTGATCTCGGCCATGAGCCGGTCGTACTCGTCCCGCATCCCCGGCGTCTTCTCCCAGCTCTTCGGGGTGACGTACTCGAGCCGCTCCTCCCGGTACTTCACGTAGCGCTGCGACTGCTGCTCGAAGCTGATGCCGATGCGGTGGCGCACGAACTGGTGGGAGAGGGCGCGGGAGACGCCGCTGATCCCGAACCAGAAGACCACCTGCTCGAGCGGCGAGGCGTGGCCGGTCTTGAGCCGCTCCTGGATGAACTCGCGGATCTTCTCGCGCGGGATGGTGCCGTCGCCGATCTCGCGCCACACCTCGGCCGGGGTCTTGGGCGTGTAGCAGGTGCGATAGGCGCCGTAGAGCTTCTCCAGCGGATCGCGGGCGTAGTCGATGAGGGTGACCTCGAGCGGCATGCGGGCTCCCGGAAGGAGGGAGGGTTCTAGCACCCGGGCCCGACCGCCACCACGCCCCGGGGGCGGCCAGGCGGCCGGTGTCGCGCAGCGCTACCGCCCGCGCTCGCGGACGACGAGCCTGCGGCGCGCCGAGAGGCCCGCCTCGTCGGTCACCACCACCTCATGGGCCCCGGGGCGGGGCCGCCACCAGAGCCGCTCGTCGGCCCGGGCGCTGCCCAGGTACTCCCCGTCCACGAACCAGGCGAGCGCCCCCTCCGCGCTGGACTCGGCCTCCAGCACCACCTCCTGCCGCTCGGCGGCGACGCCCGGCGCCAGCAGCGCCACCTGGCCCGGCGGGGGCGAGACGATGACCGGGGCGCGGCGCGGGCCGCCGCGCGCGCAGCCCGGCGCCAGCTCCGGCGGCTCCGGCAGCGCCCGGTCCTGATCGCGGAGCCAGCGGCGCACGCTGGCCGGCCAGACGACGAAGGTCCGCGCCTCGGCGCGGCGCCCCTCGCGGCAGCCGGGCGCCAGGGCCTTGCCGCTGGCCACCTCCACCTCCACGCGCCGGTGGAAGGGGCAGGGCTCGGTGGGCACGGCGCTGCGCAGGGCCAGGGTGCTGCGCCGCTCCGGGCAGGCCGGCGTGGGGGCACGGCCCGAGAGGGCGCACACCTCCACCTCGGCGAGCTCGGACGGGGCGGGCAGCGCCGCCGGAGCGCCCGACCTGTCGGCCAGCGCCTCCAGGAGGTCGAAGAGCATCGGCGCCGCCACCTCGCCGCCGACGAGCTGGCGGCTGGGCGAGCCGTCGAGGTTGCCGAGCCAGACCACCGCGGTGTGGCCCGGCCCCCAGCCCGCGGCCCAGGCGTCCCGGTGGCCGAAGGAGGTGCCGGTCTTCCAGCGGACGTGGGCCGGCGCCCCGGTGAGCTGGCGGCGCGAGGGGAAGTCGGGCCGGTCGCGCAGCGCCAGCGCCTGCCCGGTGAGCCAGGCGGCGCCGGGCGCGAATCCGCGCCCCTTCTGCGCCGGCCCGGGCCGCACCCGCGGCTCCACCCACTCGCCGCCCCACGCCAGCGCGGCGTAGACGCCTGCCAGCTCCAGCGGCGTGAGCTCGAGGCCGCCCACCGCCGCCGACAGGCCGTAGTGGCCGGGGCGCGGGTCGAGGGAGCGCACCCCCAGGGCGCGCAGCCGCCCCAGGAACGGCTCCACGCCCAGGTCGCGGAGCAGCGACACGAAGGGCACGTTGAGGGAGCGGGCCAGCGCCTCCTCCAGCGGCACCAGGCCGTCGAAGCGGGCCTCGAAGTTGCGGGGCGCGTAGCTGCCGAAGAGCAGCGGCACGTCCGGCACCAGCGTCCGCGGCCCCGCCAGGCCTCGCTCCAGGGCCATGGCGTAGAGCACCGGCTTCAGCGCCGAGCCCGGCGAGCGCGGCTCGGCGAAGGCGGCGATCTGGCCGCCGTGCGCGCCGTCCCAGAAGTCGAGGTTGCCGGCCAGGGCGCGGACCTCGCCGCTCCTGCTCTCCAGCACCACCACGGCGCCGTTGTGGATCCCCTGGCGGCGGAGGTCCGGCGCGGCGCCGGAGGCAACCCGCTCCGCCAGTCGCTGGGTCCCGGCGTCGAGGGTGGTGCGCAGCCGCGCCTGGCCCGGCTCGCGGGCCCGCAGCCAGGAGGCGGCGTGAGGCGCCTCGCGGGGAAAGGGGCGCGGGCCCGGCGGCACCGGCGCCGCGGCGATCTCCGCCAGGATCTGCTCGTCGCTGGCCGCCGCGCCGCGCGGCCGGGGCAGGGCGCCCAGCGCCGCCAGCCGCCGGGCCACCTGGTCGCGCGCCGCGCGGAGCCGCGCCTCGCGCCCGG
>JACRMN010000029.1 GCA_016214955.1 Deltaproteobacteria bacterium | reverse complement strand
GCCCGCGCCGCGCCGGCCCCGCGCGGCTCGCTGGTGGACCAGCTGGACCTGCCGGAGGGCGGCGTCGATCCCACCGGCATGATCCCGCTGCACCTCAAGGGCGTGGACACCACCGGCGAGACGCTGCTCAGCGCCAAGGCAGAGCCGCGCCGCGAGACCACCGAGGTGCGGGAGATCCGGAAGAAGGGGAACCGCAGGGCCGTCGTCGCCGTGCTCCTGACCGCGCTGGTGTTCGGCGGCGTGCTGGCGGGCGTTCTCTACTACCGCGGCGGCCTCGGGGCGGGCGCCCCGACCCCGGCGCCCGTGGCGATCGCCCCGGCCCCGCAGACCCCTCCGCCCCTGACCGCGCCCGTGCCGCCGCCCGCGGCCGCTCCGGCTCCCGCCGCTGCGGCGCCCGCCGCGCCGGCGACCCCGGCCCCGGCAGCCGCCGCGCCCGCCCCGCAGGCCGGTGCCCCTGCTGTCGCCGCTCCGGCCGCGGTGGCCCAGGCGGCGCCGCCGCCGGCCCCCGAGCCCCAGGCCGCGCCGGCACCGCCGGCCGAGAAGCCCGTCGAGAAGGCGCCGGCGCCCAGGCGCGCCGAGGCGCCGAAGAAGGCGACTCCCGCCAAGAAGCCGGCCCGGCCCGAGCCCAGGCCGGCGCGCCGGGTGGCCGCCGCCGAGCCGGCGCCGGCGCGGAAGCCGGCCGGGGATCCGCTGCTCGACGTGGCCGGCGACGACGACATCACCAGGGACACCGGCAAGCGGCGCAGCGTCTACGTGCCGCCGGCCCCGGGCGCCGACCTGCCGGAGCGGGTCACCGACTCGCAGATCATCGAGGCCATCGTCGGCAAGAAGGCGGCCCTCTCGTCCTGCGTCGAGGAGCAGCGCGCCGCCGGCGCCGAAGCCAAGGGGCCGCTGATGCTGCGCTGGTCCATCGCCCCCGACGGCGCGGTGCGCGACGTCCGCAACCTCTCCGAGGGCCTGGCGCGGCAGCCCATCGTCGGCTGCATCTCCGGTGTGGTGAAGGGAACCCGTTTCCCGCGCAGCCGCCTGGGGCGCGAGGTGGACGGCTTCCCGTTCAAGTTCTAGGTCGGCCGGCGAGGTCGCTTGACCCCGCCGGTCGGCGCTGGCAATTTGCGACCGCCGGAAGGGTCCGGCCCACCCCCGGAGCATTCCCTGACGCCCGAGCCGAAGAGGATCCCGGCAGCCCACCGGCTGGTTCCCGTCGAGGAGATGGACCTCGGCGACATGGAGACCATCCGGCTGCTGCTGCGCGGCGGCTCGGTGGTGGACTGGCGCCGCCTCTACTTCCGCGAGGCCCGCGAGGTCGACCACTTCCTGCGGCTCAACCTCTTCGACCTCCACGACCCGCGCGACGAGCGGCGGCTCCGCGGCATCCTCCAGCAGTCGGTCGAGTACCTGCGCAAGGCGTTCGGCTACCAGGTGGCGGCGGCGGTCTCCGAGCCTGCCGACCTGCGGGACCTCTTCCTCATCGCCTCCGACGCCGCCGAGCCGCGCCGCTACCGCCGCATCGCCTGCGTGGTGCTCAAGGTGATGCACGTCATCCACCACCTGGAGGCGCGGGAGCTGCTCTTCCGCACCGCCGTCCGCGAGGCCGACCTGGCCGAGCGGGCCGACCGGAACATCATGGAGGTCGCCCGCCGCATGCACGACCAGGGGCTGCCGGTGGTGGAGTTCGTCGGCAACCACAAGACCCGGGCCTCGCTGGTCACCAAGCTGCTCGCCAAGCGGGAGACGGTGGCCGCCCAGATCTTCGACCGGGTGCGCTACCGCATCGTCACCGAGCGGCGCGACCAGGTGGCGCCGGTGCTCTGCTACCTGGCCCACCACCTCTTCCCCTTCAACTACGGCGTCCCGGGCCAGACCCAGAACACGCTGGTGCGCTTTCGCCGCGTGGTCGGCGCCCACCCCAAGGCCGAGGAGCTCATCGCCGCGCTGCAGGCGCCGCTGGAGCTGGAGGCGGGCGAGACCCTGCCCTTCAACGAGTTCAGCGCCAAGGACTACCGGGTGCTCAACTTCGTCGTCGACCTGCCGGTGCGGGTGGACGAGCTCATGCCCGAGGAGGAGGAGCTCACCGAGGACCTGGGCCGGGTGGTCTTCAGCCTGGTGGAGTTCCAGATCGTCGACGCCGACACCCACGCCCGCAACGAGCAGGGGGAATCGGCGCACGACCGCTACAAGCGGCGCCAGCTCAAGAACGTGCTGCGGCGCCTCTCCCGCGGCCTGGTGGTGCCCAAGAAGAGGAAGCGGTCGCCGGGGGAGCCCGGCTAGGCAGTCCGGCCCGCCTCGGGAAGGCGCGCCACCGGGGAGCCGCCTACCGCTTCTTGTTCCGCTTGCGCGCCGCCTTGCGCGCCTGCCGCTCCTGCTTGCGCTTCTTCTTGCGCCGGTCGCGGTCCTCGGCGGTCTCCACCGACACCGGCTCGGGCGCGTAGCCCATGAGCCGGGCCCGGGCCATGGCGCCGGCCGGGAGGCGCGGCTGGAAGCCCTTGGGGAGGCCCTGCATCTGCCCGGCCAGTGCCGCGGGATCCATCCCGCCCAGGGCCGCCTCGACGCCGGCGGCGTCGTCGCCGAGCACGTCGCCGAGCCCCTTGCCCTGCAGCTTGCGGAGCTGGGCGAGCTGCTTGATGCCCGGCAGGCGCGAGAGCAGGCCCGGGGCGTCGCCCACGGTCCGCATCACCGCCCGCATCGTCTGGTAGTGCTTGAGGAGGTCGCGGACCTCCTTCTCGGTGCGGCCCGAGCCGCGGGCCACGCGCTTGATGCGCGAGTCGGTGAGGGTGTCGGGCCGGACCTTCTCGGCCGGGGTCATCGATCCCACCATCGCCACGATGCGGCCCAGCTGGGCGTCGTCGAACTGGAAGCCCTCGGGCAGATCCCCGAAGATGGGGAACTTCTCCATCAGCTCGCCCAGCGGCCCCATCTTCCGCACCATCTGGATCTGGGAGACGAAGTCGTCGAGCGTGAAGTCGCCGGAGAGGATCTTCTTGGCCTCGGCCTCGGCCGTCTCCTGGTCGACGTGCTGCTCGAAGTCCTTCATCAGCCCGACGACGTCGCCGAAGCCCAGGATGCGGCTGGCGAGCCCCTCGGGCCGGAACTCCTCGAGGCGGTCCAGCGACTCGCCCATGCCCAGGAACTTAATGGGCTTGCCGGTGACCTCCTTGATGGAGAGGGCGGCGCCGCCGCGGGCGTCGCCGTCGAGCTTGGTGAGGATGAAGCCGTCGAGCGAGAGGCGGCGGTCGAACTCGGCCGCGGTCTTGACCGCGTCCTGGCCGATCATGGCGTCGCAGACCAGGAGCACGTTGTCGGGCCGGGTCTCGCGCTGGATCTCCTCCAGCTCGGCCATCAGGGTCTCGTCGATGGCGAGCCGGCCGGCGGTGTCGTAGAGGACGACGTCGAGCTTCTCGCTGGCCGCCTTCTCCAGCGCCTTCTTGCAGAGCTGCGGCGGGGTGAGGCCGGGCTCGTGGAAGACCGGCACGCCGAGCTGGCCGCCAAGCACCCGGAGCTGCTCCACGGCGGCGGGACGCTGGATGTCGGCCGCCACCAGCAGCGGCTTCTTGCCCTCGCCCTGGAAGCGACGGGCCAGCTTGCCCACGGTGGTCGTCTTGCCGGAGCCCTGGAGCCCCACCATCATGATCCCCGTCGGACCCCTGGCGTGCACCTTGAGCGAGGTGTCCACCGGGCCCATCAGGGCCTCGAGCTCGTCGTGGCAGATCTTGACGAAGTGGTCCTGGGCCGTGACCTGCACCTTGCCCCGCGCCGTCTGGACCCTGGTCTCGACCTCGGCGCCCACCGCCTTCTCGCGCACCCGGGCCACGAAGCGCTTCACCACGTCGAAGGCCACGTCGGCCTCGAGGAGGGAGACGCGGATGTCGCGCAGCGCCTCGTCCACCACCTCGGCGGTGATCTCGGTGCGTCCCTTGAAGCGGGCGCGGGCGGCCTTGAAGCCCTTGGCGACGGTCTCGAGCATGCGGGATGTTCCTGCCGGTTCGGAAAGAGCGCCCGCTTATAGCACGGGTGCGCCGGCCGCCGGAGCCCGCGGGTTCTTCGGTCCGCCCCGGCGCGGGTGTGCTACCGTTTCCGAGGTCATGGGAGAGCCCACCCGCATCTTCACCCTCGAGGAGGCCAACGAGCTCGTTCCGACGCTGGAGCTGGAGTTCGGCCGGGTGGCGCGCCTGCGCGACGAGCTCAAGGGGCTCGTCGAGGCGCTGGGCGGGGCCGACGCCTCGGTGGACATCCTCCAGAACGGCGCCGCGCCGCCGCCCGGGCAGGAGGTCGAGGCCGCGCGGCTGCGCGCCGTGGCCGACGAGATCGGCGCCGCGGTGCAGCGGGTCAGCGAGCTGGGCTGCCTGGTGAAGGACCTGGACCTCGGCCTGGTGGACTTCTACGCCATGATGGAGAACCGGCCGGTGCTGCTCTGCTGGCAGTTCGGCGAGCGGCAGATCGCCCACTGGCACGACGTGGACGAGGGCTTCTCCGGGCGGAAGCCCATCGAGGGGGTCGAGGTGGCGCCCCCCGAGTTCCTCAACTGACGCGGGCCTGCCTGGCCACGGACGGGGGCGGGGAGCGCGCACGCGCCTGACGCCCCCGGGTGGCGCGGCGCCGGCGGCGCGAGGGAGCGCGGGTGGGTCCCTACCCGATTGCGTGCCCCGAAGCGTTTGATACCCCGTGAGGCGCCTCCCTACACTTCCGAGAATCGCCGCGGCCGGGTGCGCATCTCCACGGGTGCGTGCCCGACCGCCCGGGGAGGGGAACACCAGAGGAGAAGCACCACATGCCATCGACTGGCTCGGCTTGGAGATGGACCCTCGTCCTCGCTTCCACCCTGTGGTTCCCGGCCGCGGTCCGCGCCCAGGAACCGCCGGCCGCCCCCGCCCCCGCCCCCGCGCCCGAGGCCGCGCCCCGCAGGGCCCTCGAGGAGGAGATCACCGTCACCGGCTCGCGCATCCGGCGAAAGGATCTCAACACCCCGGCCCCGGTCACGGTGATCAGCCGCGAGCAGGTGCTGTCGAGCGGCACCGTGTCCATCGGCGACTTCCTGCAGGGCCTCCCCGAGCACTCGGGAACGGCCGTCAACGCCAACGTCAACAACGGCGGCGACGGCTCGACGCGCGTCAACCTGCGCGGCCTGGGGACGCCCCGGACCCTGGTCCTCGTCAACGGCCGCCGCATGGTGGGCGTGGGCTCGCCCCAGTTCGGCGACACCTCGGTGGACCTCAACTCCATCCCCAGCGCGGCGGTGGAGCGCATCGAGGTGCTGAAGGACGGAGCCTCGGCCCTCTACGGCGCCGACGCCGTCGGCGGCGTGGTCAACATCATCACCCGCAGGAGCTTCCGCGGCACCGAGGCCACCGCCTACGCGGGCAGCTCCACCCGCAGTGACGGTGGCGTCTACGACATGGCGGTCACCACCGGGGTGGGCGGCGACTCCGGCAGCATCCTCTTCAACGTCGGGTTCCAGAAGGCCGACCCGGTGTGGGCCTACGCCCGGACCATCTCCGGCTACCAGCAGTCCTACAACTACACGACCAAGAAGCTGACCCGCTCCGGCTCGAGCGCCATCCCCCAGGGCGACTTCTCGCTGCCGGTGGTCTTCGACGCCGACGGGAACGTCACCGGCTGCCTCCCCGGCGGGACGGCGGTGTACGACGCCCTCTGCGCCACCGCGGTCACTGCCAACAACAACTTCTTCGTCATCGACAACCCGGCGCTGGGCGCCGCCGGCTACCACCCCTATGGCGCCAGCGACTCCTACAACTTCCAGGCCTCCAACTACCTGGTCACGCCCAGCCAGCGCCTCTCGTTCTACTCCAACGGCAGCGCGCAGCTGGGCAGCGTCGCCCGCGGCTACTTCGAGGCCTCCTACGTCAACCGGCAGTCGGACCAGAAGCTGGCGCCCGAGCCCTTCTTCTCGTTCGACCCGGTGGTGGTGACGGTGGCTCCGAGCAGCCAGTACAACCCGTTCGGCCTGCCGCTCGACGACGTCCGGCGCCGGCTGGTGGAGTTCGGCAACCGGCACTACAGCCAGGACATCGACACCATCCACCTCGTCACCGGCGTCGACGGCACCGCGCCGACGGGGCTGGGCCCGCTCTCGGGCTGGTTCTGGGACGCCTCCTTCAACTACAGCCGCAGCCAGGGCGTGCAGAGCTTCGTCGGCTCGCAGCGCGGCTCGCAGATCGCCGCGGCGGTGGGGCCCAGCCAGGGCGGCGTCTGCTACCAGAACGCGACGCCCGATCCGGCCAACCCGGGCCAGTACCTCTACACCAACCCCATCGCCGGCTGCGTTCCGCTCAACCTCTTCGGTGGGCCGGGCACCATCACCCCGGACCAGATGAGCGCGCTCGGCTACACCGGCACCACGCGCCAGTTCCTGCAGATGGCCGGCGTGCAGCTCAACGTCAGCGGGGAGCTCTTCACCCTCATGGCCGATCGCCCGGTGGCGCTGGCGGCGGGCTACGAGTACCGGCGCAACTACGGGGCCAACGTGCCCGATCCGGTGGCGGCCGCCGGCGACTCCATCGACCTCAACTTCAAGGAGACCAAGGGCGGCTACTACTCCAACGAGGGGTACGCCGAGCTCTCCATCCCGGTGGTGAGCGGCCAGCCGCTGGCGGAGAGCCTGGAGGTGACGGCGGCGCTGCGGGTGGCCGACTTCAGCAACTTCGGCAGCAACACCACCTACAAGGTCGGCGCCCGCTGGAGCCCGATCCGCGACGTGACCGTGCGCGGCACCTACTCCACGGCCTTCCGCGCCCCCTCCATCGGCGAGCTCTACCTGGGCGCCTCCGACAACTTCCCGTCGATCAGCGACCCCTGCTCCGGCCTCACGGGCTTCGACGCCACCGGCAATCCCGTCTTCTCCCCGCTGCCGGCCGACCTGGCCGCGCGCTGCGGCGGGGCGGCCAACAACCACGACGTGCGCAGCCAGATCCGCACCAGGAACGGGGGCCTGCCCACCCTCCGGCCCGAGAAGGCCGACATCTTCACGGTGGGCCTGGTGTTCGAGCCCCGCGCGGTGAAGAACCTCTCGGTCACGCTCGACTACTACAACCTCGACATCCGGCAGTCGATCTCCAACATCGGCGGCGGGGTCATCCTCAACGGCTGCTACACCGGCACCTCTCCCGGCTTCTGCAGCCTCGTCCACCGCAACGCCACCGGGCTCATCAGCTTCATCGACGACTTCAACACCAACGTCGGCAGCGACAAGGTGGACGGCGTCGACCTGTCGATCCGCTACGCCTACCCGAGCCCCATCGGCCGCTTCCGCCTGCTGTTCGACGGCGTCTACCTCCACAAGTACGACCGCACCCTCGGCGACGGCACCGTCATCAAGGGCGCCGGCACCTACGACCTGGCCGCGCTCTCGGGCGGCTTCGGCGTCTTCGCCCGGACCAAGCTCACGGGCGGCGTCCACTACGACCGCGGGCCGGTCGGCGCCGGAGTCAACGTGCGCTACACCGGCTCGTTCAAGGAGTGCGCCAACGACGCAGGCGTCAACGGCTCCGACGGCGCGTGCTACAAGAACGAGAACAAGTACCCGACCCACACGGTCGGGGCCTTCACCACCTTCGACGCCTTCGCCTCCTACGCGCTCGGCTCGCGGGCCGGCAAGACGACGGTGGCGGTGGGCATGCAGAACGTCTTCGACGCCGCGCCGCCCATCGTCTACAACGCCTTCACGCTCGGGACCTCGGACTGGACGGCCTACAACCCCATGGGCCGCTTCTTCTACGTCCGCGCCCAGCACGCGTTCTAGGATGGGCAGGCCTCACCCGCGGACCGCGCGCCGCCGCGGCCGCGGGCGGGGGGCCGGCGAAGCCGCTTCCGCTCCGCGCGACCGGGGGGATATCCTGCGCACTCCCCCGTCTCCCGGAGTGCACATGAAGACCGCCCTCGCCCTCGCCGCCCTGCTCGCCGCCTCGCCCGCGCTGGGGGCGAGCCTGCTCGACAAGGCGAAGAAGGCGGCGGGCAAGAGCGCCGGCGCCAGGGTCGAGGCCGAGGTGAACAAGCAGCTCCTCGCCGAGAGCCGCAAGCACCAGTGCGCCTTCCTGGTGGACTCCGACGTGCTCCAGCCCGGCTGCGACGCCAAGGCGGCCCGGCTCCGCGACGCCATCGCCCAGGCGAAGCAGAAGCTGGCCAAGGTCGGCCTCCAGGGAGTGAAGTTCGAGGTCTCGGGCCACACCGACTCCTCGGGGAACCCGGCCCACAACCGCGAGCTCTCGGAGCGGCGCGCCCAGGTGATCCGGCGCGAGCTCCTCCGCAAGGGGGTGCCCGCCGAGGAGGTCGTCGCGGTGGGCAAGGGCTCCGACGAGCCGCTGGTGAAGCCGGACGACACGCCGGCCAAGAAGGCCAGGAACCGGCGGTACGAGATCCGGGTGAGGTTGTAGCCGTCCGCGCCTACAGCCGCTTCCGCATGAAGACGCAGGCCATCGCGCCCCGGCCGTCCCGCAGCCGGTGCTCCCCTCGGCCCAGCTCCTCGAAGCCGACGGCGCGGTAGAAGCCCACGGCCCCCACGGAGGCGTCCACGTGGACCTCGGTGGCGCCGGCGGCCCGAGCCTCGGCCTCGGCGGCGCGGAACAGGGTGCTCCCCACGCCTCGGCGGGCGGCGCGCGCCGCCACGAAGACGGCGGTGCGGTGCCTGCCCTCC
Organism: Deltaproteobacteria bacterium; assembly: GCA_016214955.1. GTDB lineage: Bacteria > Myxococcota > Myxococcia > Myxococcales > Anaeromyxobacteraceae > JACRMN01. The sequence continues at coordinate 73,948 of JACRMN010000029.1, read as the reverse complement.
TCCAGTCGGTAGCTGGAGAAGCCGAGGACCTCCTCGCCGGTGGCCCCGGCCAGGGCCAGGAAGTAGCGCTCCCCGCGCTCCATCTGATCGAGGTAGCGCCGAGGTACACAGGGCCGTGCCCACACCGCTACCAGCTCGGGCGCGTAGGCCTGGGCGCCAAGCGTCTCTATCGACTCGCGGTGGATGGCCGCGAGCCGTCCGGCGTCGGCAGCCGACGCGCGATGGACGTAGACCGGCGGGGCGGGAACGCTCATGGCGTCAGCCTAGCGCCGGGCGCGAGCGGAGTGCCAGGGAGCAGGTCGAGCCGATCCTGCGGCGTGCGGCAGGGCAGGCGGGGGTGCTCTGTGGCTCGACGGGGACGAAGACACATGACTGAGGGGCCACCCTTCGACCGTGCAAGCGCGGCGGGACGTTCTCGTAGTCCACTTGACTACGCACCCTGACAGGACCATGGTTTCCTCCATGAAGGTGACCGGGGTCGAGTGGGACCGCTCGAACCTCGAGCACTTCGACGAGCACCGGCGCTGCAGGCAGCGCGAGGTGGAAGACGTCCTCTTGGCCCGCCGCTGCTACCCCACCCGTGCGGCCGAGTTGGAGCGGGAGCCGGGGCACGAGCCGCGGCGGCTCTTCTACGGCCGAACCTGCGCGGGCAGGCACCTGGCCGTCGTCGCAGCGCCGCGGCCGGGTGGGGTGATGCGGCCGATCACCTGCTGGCCGCTGTCGGAGAAGTCGGCCAAAGGCTACGAAGACTGGCGAAAGACGGTGAAGCGATGAAGAAGAAGCAGACCAAGAAGGCCTGGGCTCCCGGCAAGCCCCTCCCGAGGTTCGCGACGCCATCGGAAGAGGAGCAGTTCTGGCTGTCGCACGACTTCGACGACGCGATGGAGGCCGGGGGCGAGGAGGTCGTCTACGAGCCCCAGGCGACCCGGCGCCCCCGCACGCACGTCTACCGCGTGCGTCTCGACGACCAGGAGATGTCGAAGCTGCAGGCACTGGCGAAGCGCCGGGGCGTGACGGCGTCCGTCGTCCTGCGGGAGCTGGTGCGCGCCGCGCGGGTGGCGGCGGGTGCCGAGGCCGCGCGGAAGTAGACGGCAGAGGCGGGAGTCGGCTCTTCGCGCCCAAGGGTCCCGATGCCGTCATCGCACTTGAACCCCGATGCCAGGTCCCGATGCCCGCGGCCGGGGATCGCGCCACGAGCGGCACCAGGGTCGGGCCGTTCCTCGTCGCCTCTGGCCCCGGCCTTCCCGGAGAGTAGGGCCGCCCGGGGTCGAACCGGGACGCCGCGCGAGCGGCAGGGGATTTTAAGTCCCCGGCGTCTGCCTGTTCCGCCACGGCCCCGCCGGCAGCCTACCTCAAGGGCGCCCCTTCCGAGCCACCCCGGGAGGCGCCGGCGGCGCTACCTTCGGCACCTGCCCGGGAGGCGCGCATGGCCCGACTCACGCTCCAGGTCAACGGCCAGAAGAAGGTCGTCGACGTCGACCCCGAGACGCCGCTGCTCTGGGTGCTCCGCGACACCCTCGACCTCACCGGCACCAAGTTCGGCTGCGGCATCGCCCAGTGCGGCGCCTGCACCGTGCTGCTCGACGGCGAGCCGGTGCGCTCCTGCCAGCTGGCGGTGAAGGCAGCGGCCGGCGGCGCCATCACCACCATCGAGGGGCTGGGCGCCCCGGGGTGCGAGCACCCGGTGCAGCGGGCCTGGGTGGCCGACGAGGTCCCGCAGTGCGGCTACTGCCAGTCGGGCCAGATCCTGGCCGCCGCCGCGCTCCTCCGGAAGAAGCCGCACCCCACCGACGCCGACATCGACGAGGCGATGACCGGCATCCTCTGCCGCTGCGGCACCTACAACCGGATCCGCCGCGCCATCCACCGCGCCGCGAAGGGAGGCACGCCGTGAGCGCCCCCGTGAAGAGCCCCGCCCCCGGCCAGCTCGGCCGCCGCGCCTTCCTCCGGGCCTCGACAGGCGCCGGCGCCGGCCTGTGGCTCGCCGTCCACCTGCCGGCCCGCGCCGAGGCGGCCGAGGGCAAGGCCCTCGAGCCCAGCGCCTGGCTGCGCGTGGCGCCGAGCGGCGAGGTGACGGTCTTCCTCGCCGAGGCGGAGATGGGGCAGGGGAGCTACACCGGCATGGCGGTGCTGGTGGCCGAGGAGCTGGAGGCCGACTGGAAGCGGGTCCGGATCGTCCAGGCCGACGCCGACGCCCGCTTCGGCAACATGATGACCGGCGGCTCCTCCAGCGTCCGCAGCAGCTGGAAGCCGCTGCGCCAGGCGGGGGCCCAGGCCCGCGAGATGCTGATCGCCGCCGCCGCCGCGGAGTGGAAGGTGGCGCCGGGTGCCTGCCGCGCCGAGGCCGGCAAGGTGCACGGCCCGGGCGGCAAGGTGCTCCCCTACGGCAAGCTGGCGGCGGCCGCCGCCAGCCAGGCGGTTCCGAAGGATCCGCCGCTCAAGGACCCGAAGGACTTCCGGCTCATCGGCAGGCGCGTCCCGCGCCTCGACGGGCCCGACAAGACGCGGGGAAAGGCCCGCTTCGGCCTCGACGTTCGGATCGCCGGCCAGCGGTACGCGGTGGTGGCGCGCCCGCCGGTGCGCGGCGGCAAGGTGGCCGGCTTCGATGCCGCCGCCGCCCGCAAGGTGGCGGGCGTGAAGGCGGTGGTGGAGGTCCCGAGCGGCGTGGCGGTGGTGGCCGACACCACCTGGAGCGCCATCCGCGGGCGCGAGGCGCTGGCGGCCCGCTTCGACGGCGGCCCCAACGGCGGCCTCGACATGGCCGCCATCGCCCGCCTGCTCGCCGAGGCCAGCCCCGAGACGGTGCGCAGCGAGGGCGATCTGGCGAAGGGGCTGGCGGGCGCGGCGAGGCGCGTCGAGGCCACCTACGAGCTGCCCTTCCTGGCCCACGCCGCCATGGAGCCCCTCAACTGCACCGCCACCTGGAAGGACGGCGCCGTGGAGGTCTGGGCGCCGACCCAGGCGGCCACCTGGGCGCGCGAGGCGGTGGCCAAGGCCCTGGGCATCGGCGAGGAGAAGGTGAAGCTGCACGTCACCTTCCTGGGCGGCGGCTTCGGCCGCCGGGCCATGACCGACTTCGTGGTCGAGGCGGCCCAGGTGGCCCGCGCCGCCGGTGGCGGGCCGGTCCAGGTGGTGTGGACGCGGGAGGACGACACGCGCCACGACTACTACCGGCCCTGCGCGCGCAACGAGCTGCGCGCCGGCCTCGACGGCGCCGGCAAGCTGGTCGCCTGGGACCACCTGGTGCGCACCCCCTCCATCGCGCTGCAGCTCTTCGGCACCGCCAGCCGCCGCGGCCACCCCGACGTGGTCGAGGGGGCGGTCTCGGTGCCCTACGCCTCGCCGGCGCTGCGCATCCAGGCGGCCATGCCCGAGATCGGCGTCACCCTGGGCTGGTGGCGCTCGGTCTACTCCTCGCAGAACGCCTTCGCCGAGGAGTGCTTCCTCGACGAGGTGGCCGAGGCCGCGGGCCAGGACCCGCTCGCCTACCGGCTGGCGCACCTTCCGGCCGGCAACCGGCTCCGCGCCGCGCTGGAGCTGGCGGCCGCCAAGGCCGGCTGGGGCACTCCGCTCCCGCCCGGGCGCGGGCGCGGCATCGCTTGCCACACCTCCTTCGGCAGCCATGTGGCCGAGGTGGCCGAGGTCTCGGTCCAGGAGGGCAAGGTCCGGGTGCACCGGGTGGTGGCGGCGGTGGACTGCGGCACGGCCCTCAACCCCGACAGCGTCGAGCACCAGGTGGAGGGCGCCATCGTCTACGGGCTCTCGGCGGTGCTGCGCGGGGAGATCACCGTGGCGGGCGGCGCCGTGGTGCAGGGCAACTTCGACGACCAGGAGCCGCTGCGGATGCACGAGATGCCGGCGGTCGAGGTGCACATCGTGCCCAGCAAGGAGCCGCCGGGCGGCATCGGCGAGCCCGGCCTGCCGCCGCTGGCGCCGGCGGTGGCCAACGCGCTGCACGCCGTCACCGGCAAGCGGCTGCGCCGGCTGCCCGTGAAGCTGGCCTAGCCGGAGGAGCGCAGGTCGGAGGGGCCTGCGGCCGCAGGGGCGGAGGCCGGCGCCTCCTCGTAGCGGACGCCGTCCTTGGCGCCGTGCTTCACCACGTACATGGCCCTGTCGGCCGCGGCCAGGAGCTGGTCGCTGCCGGCCGGCGGGTCGGCGAAGGTGACGGCGCCGATGCTGAAGGTGGTGCCGAAGCCCTCGGCGATCACCGCCTCGCGCAGCCGCACCCGCAGCCGCTCCACCACCGCCCGGCAGGTCTCGGCGTCGGTGTCGGGGAGCAGGAGCGCGAACTCGTCGCCGCCGACCCGGGCCGCGAAGTCGGAGCCGCGCACCGCCGTGCGCAGGGTGTCTCCCACGGCGCGCAGCAGCCGGTTGCCGGCGGCGTGGCCGCGGGCGTCGTTCACCGACTTGAAGTCGTCGAGGTCGAAGAAGGCCACCGAGACCGGCGCCGGACGGCGCTGCAGCCGGTTGAGCTCCCGCGTGGCCACCTCCTCGAAGGCCCGCGGGTTCCCGATGCCGGTGAGCGGATCGGTTCGCGAGATGTGGCGCTCGAAGTCGAGGTGCCAGCGCAGGCGCGAGAAGGTGTAGGCCGCGCCCAGGAAGAGGAGCAGCTCCGAGACCACGCTCACCACGCCCACCCAGGAAGAGACCTGCGGGCCACCGAGCCAGGAGATGTACCCCTCGACCCCGGTGGCCAGGAGGGCGCAGATCACGCTGGCGCCGGTGCCGGCCGCCCAGGCGGCGAAGGCGATGGGCAGGATGTAGACGGCGGTGGCCTCGAAGTCGTAGCCGAGCACCTCGCCGGCCAGGTGGTCGAGCACGCCGGCGGCGAGGACCGCCGCCAGGGCGACGAGGAAGGCGCCTCGGTCCGACCACCGCGCCAGCCAGCGCTCGGCCGCCTGCTCCACGAAGAGCGGTTTGCCCGCGCCATCGCCCCCTGCGCTCACGCGCGCAGTATCGCATCCTGCGCTGCCGGCAAGCGAATCCCGCGTTGGCGGGTGTGGGCGCAGGGCCTACCGGTGCTCGGAACGGACGTTGGCGGCGGCGAGGAGCACCTCGCGCAGGAAGAGCAGCAGGGCCGCCATGAGGAAGGCCACCGCTGCCAGGAAGAGCGTGGCCACCGCCCAGGAGACCTTCCACCCCAGCAGAAAGCCCAGGAAGGCCGAGCCGATGACGCCGGCCACCATGAGGGCAGCAACGGTCCCGCAGGTGATGGCCAGGTTCACCAGGCGGCGGCGGCGGAAGAGGACCTGGATCTCGGCGCGGGCGGCCTCGGCCTCGGCCGGCGAGAGCCCCTTGGCCCGGTCACCCAGGACCCGGGCGCGGTCGACGATGCGCCCGAGCCGGGTGGAGAACACGCCCAGGCTGGTGCCCACGGCGGTGAGCAGGAACACCGGCGCCACCGAGAGCTGGATGAGGTGGGCGATGTCAGCGAGGGGTGACTCGGCGGCCATGCGGTTCTCCGTTGGCGGCGAGACTACACCAGGGTTCGCGATCGGGACGGCCTCTTCTCCGTCGTCTCCGGTTCGCGCTCGGCCTTCGGAGCGCGTCCCGGCCTGCCTGCCTCAGCGCCATCCGGCGTCTGGGCCGGGGAGGGCGGGCTCCGGATCGGCGTCGATGCCCATGGCGCGCAGCCGGGAGCGCGCCAGGCCACCGAGCCGGTCGGCCTCGGCGGCCCCGCCCTGGCGCGCCAGCACCTGGGCCTCCTCCAGGCGCGCCTGGGCCGCCGGCAGGTGGGCCCCCAGCTGCTCCAGCGCGCGCGCCGCCTCGCCGATGGCGCTGCGGGCCTCGGCGAGGCGCCCCTGCGCCGCCAGCACCCGGCCGCGGGTGCGCCGCGCCGCCGCCAGCAGCCCCAGGCCGCCGTGGTTGCCGGCCACCACGTCGAGGCGCGCGGCCTCGGCCCCCGCCTCCTCCAGCCGGCCCAGGGCCAGGGCCAGCGCCGCCGCCGCCGGCCGGTAGGCGGCGTCGCAGAGCACGCACTCGCCGTGGCGCGTTGCCAGATCCTCGGCCTCGTGCAGCGCGTGGCCCGCCTCGCCCCGGGCGCCGGCGGCCAGCAGCGCCGCGCCCAGCGAGGCATGGGCCCGCAGGAGCGCGTGGCGCCGCAGCGCCGCCCGCTCGGCCGCCACCACCGCGTCGGCGAGGGCCACCCGGGCCTCGGCGTGCCGGCCGGCCGCCGAGAGCAGGAGGCCGAGCTGCTCGCGCGCGAAGGACTCGCCCAGCGCCGAGCCGGCCGAGGCGTGCCGCGCCGCAGCCTCGCGCAGCGCCGTCTCGGCGGGCAGGAGCGCGCCGCCCAGGAAGGAGAGCACCCCCTGCACCGCGCGGCCCAGCGCCTGGGAGTTGGCCGAGCGGCGCAGGGCGGCGCGGCCCGAGAACAGGGCCGCCAGCCGCTCCACCTCGCCGAGCGGGCCGTCGCCGATGAGGTCGCGCTGGAACAGGAGGAGCTGGCTCTCGAAGGGCTGGTCGGGGCCGCCCTCGGAGGGCTCGGGCGGCTCGCCCGGTTGCGCCAGCTCGCCCATGGCGGCTCGCGCCAGGGCGGCGACGTCGAGCCCGCGCCCCGACAGCGCCGGGTCCCCGCTGGCCTGGGCCTCGGCGGCGCAGCGCTCGGCGGCGGCCGCTGCCTCGGGAAAGCGCAGCAGGTGCCACTCCACCTGGGCCAGCAGGTGCAGGAGCTCGGGCCGCTCCTCGCTGGCCTGCGCGGCGCCCTCGGCCAGGCCGGCCTCGAGCTGCGCCCGTGCCTCGGCGAGGCGCCCGGCCGAGACCAGGCCCAGCGCCGCCAGCCGGCGGGCCCGGACGCGCCGTTCCGGGGGCGGCCGCCACGGCCCGACGGCCATCGAGCCCAGGGCCTCGGCGGTGCGGGCCAGGCCGGGGAGGTCAGCGTCGGCGAGCTGCACCGCCGCCTGCGCCTCGCGCAGCTCCAGCCGTTCCTCGCCCGACAGCCCGGCGGCGTCGGCCATCTCCACCGCCTGCTGGTAGCAGGAGAGGGCCTCGGCCAGCCCGGCGCGCGCCGCCGCCCGGTGGCCGCTGGCGATGAGCAGCCGCGCCGCGCGGCCCGGCTGCTCGCCGGCGCGCCGGTGGGCGGCGAGCTCCTGCGCCAGTCTCTCCAGCAGCGCCGGGTCCGAGGCGGCCCTAGCCTCGAGGACGTCGGCGACCGCGCGGTGCAGGGCGGCGCGCCGGGGCAGGGGCAGGAGCGCGTGCAGGGCCTCGCGCACCAGCTGGTGGCGGAACTGGCAGCCGGCGTTGTCCTCGTCGAGGAGCTGGGCCTCCAGGCAGCGGTCGAGCGCGGCCCGGAAGCGCGGCTCGGGGAGGCCCGAGACCGCCTGCGCCAGCGCCACCTCGAAGCGGCGCCCGGAGGCGGCGGCCGCGGCCAGGACGTCGCCGCAGTCGGGGCCGAGCGCCTCGGCCCGCTCGCGGATCACGGCGCCGACGTCGAGGGCCGCGGGCAGCCGGCCGGCGGCGCGCCAGGCCCGCACCAGCTCCTCGGTGTGGAAGGGGTTGCCGTCCGAGATGCGGTAGATGCGCTCCACCACCGGTTCGCCCGGCGAGAGGCCGAGGAGGTCGGCCGCCTGGTCGCGGGTGGCGGCCAGGTCGAGGCGCTGGACGCGGACGCCGCGCGCCAGCCGCTCGGCGTCCAGGTGGGCGAGGAGGGTGTGGACCGGCTGTCCCGAGCGCACCGCCCCCTCGCGGCAGGTGCCCACGACCGTGAGCGCCAGCTCCCCCTGCTCGCGGAGCAGGAAGTGGAGGAGGTTGGCGGAGGACTCGTCCACCAGGGCCAGGTCGTCGAGGAGGAGGAAGACCCGGCGGCCGCCGGACGCGCCCTGCAGGGCCGCGCGCACCTGGCCGAAGAGCCGGAGCTTCTCGGCCTCGAGGCCCAGGCCGGCGCCGCGGTCGGCGAAGGGGTCGGAGCTGGCGGCGCCCCCGGAGCGCTCCAGGTCGGCGAAGGCGTCGAGGAAGGGGCCGTAGGGCACCGGGCCGCCGTCGCGCGGCACGCCGCCCAGCACCAGGGCGCCGCGGGCCTGGGCCAGCCGCGCCGCCTCGACCGCCAGGCGCGTCTTGCCCACGCCCGGCTCGCCCAGGAGCACGAGCCCGCCGCGGCCGGCCTCCACCAGCGCGCCCACCGCGCCGAGCACGTCGCCGCGGCCGCGCAGCGGAGGCGGATCGGCCGAGCCGAGCAGCCGGCGAGCCACGCGCCGGGCCCCGTCGTAGCTCCCGCCCGCGGGCAGGGCGGTGCCTCCGGCCGCCAGGAGGGACTCCAGGTCGGCGGTGGCGGGGTCCGGCGTGCGCCCGGCCCCGAGCAGCAGGGTGCGGCAGCGCTCCAGCTGGCGCGCGGCCTCGACCCGGCGCCCGGCCGCGGCCAGGAGGCGGGTCAGCTCGCGGTGCAGCCCCTCGTCGAGCGGCGCCGCGTCGGCGGCGCGCCGCAGGAGCGCGATGGCCTTGCCGGCCTCGCCGCGCTCGGCGGCGGCCCGTGCCGCCGGCCCGGCAACGCCGGCGAACAGGGCCGCGAGCGCCGCGCGCCGCGGCACGATCCAGGGCTCGTCCCCGTCCTCCGGGCAGAGCCAGCCGCGGTACAGGGCCACCGCCGCCTCGGCCGCGCCGGGGCCCTGGCGACGGGCCGCGGCCTCGAAGGCGTCGACGTCGAGCCAGACCTCGGGGCGCAGCTGGACCAGCCCGCGCTCCAGCTCCACCGCCCGCGCCCCCAGCACCTGGCGCAGGTCGTAGAGGGCCCGGTGCAGGTTGTTGGCGCCGCTGGCCGGATCCTTCCCCGGCCACAGGGCCTCGACCACCTGCTCCCGCGCCACCTGTCGGCCCTCGGCAAGCGCCACGAGCTTGAGCAGGTCGGCCGGACGGCGGCGCCGCCAGGCGTTGGGAGGCAGGGGGCGCGCGCCGACCGACACCTCGAAGCGGCCGAGCAGGTACACGGCCAGCTGCGACGAGTCCCCAGGCTGCGTCGGCTGTCCAGGCGCGAGCCCGCTCCTCATGGGGCCGCAACTTAGCAGATGCGGCGCGGGGGTCGATGGCCTCCGGCCGCCAGGATTCACCCCATTCCCTTTCACATTGGAGCACTTGCGAAATTCGACGAGGGTGGCGCCGCCTGGCCCGGATGGGCCGTGCTACAGTCCGCGCCGCTCCCCCAGGTGGCCCATGCTCTCTCGCGCGTCTCTCGCCCTGCTCGCGGCCCCGCTCGCGCTCGCCACCGCGGCCTGCGGCCCGACGAAGAGCTCCGACGGCCGGCCCAGGCCGAGCACCGTCGGGACGCGCACGGGGGCCGCCACCTCGCTCTCCATCGGCCCGGCGGGAGGCTCGTTCTCGTCCACCGACGGCCGGCTGACGGTGACCGTGCCGCCGAACGCCGTGGCCGCTCCGGTCCTCTTCACCATCGACGAGATCACCAACACGGCTCCCGGCGGGCTCGGGGTGGCCTACCGCCTGGGGCCGGCCGGGACCCGGCTGGCGACCCCGGCGCAGCTCGCCTTCGGAACCGCCTCCACGGGCCTGGCGATCGAGACCCTGGCGGTGGCGACGCAGGATCAGAGCGGCTACTGGCTCCGCCCTCCGGACCTGGTGCGGAACGGCGTGGCGTCGACAGTGACCGTTCCAGCGACCCACTTCAGCGACTGGGCCCTGGTGACGGCCTCCACGGCCCGCGACCTGCAGGGCGCGTTCACCGTCGACTCCAGCCTGGTCGAGTACCCGGCCTACGTCGCCACCGGCCAGTCCACGCTCAACTACGCGGGCGACGGGCCGGACCGGAGCTACTACCTGCAGTGGGGCACGCTCTCGCTGCCGGCCTCGATCGCGTCGGGGGCCTCCACCTGCGCACCGCTGGCGCAGACCGTCGACACACCCGTCAACATCGCCGAGCTCCGGTCGTCCCTGGCCCGCTTCGACTGGGGGGCGAGCGGCCACTGGGAGCTCGACTGCTCCGCGGCAGGAGGAGGGACGAGCCGCATCGCCATCCTGGCGGCCTTCGACACCGCCGGGGTGAGCAACGTCGGGTGCGCCCGCGGCTACGTGGGCACGCCGCTGCTGGGGCAAGACCGCATCCAGGGCTCCTACGCCATCGACTGCGGCGCCCGCGGCCGCCTCTCCGCCACCTGGGACTTCGTCGCCACCGCCTGCGGCGGGACCTGCACCGCCAACCCCGACCCGGTGTGCCACCTGGGCGTCGTCGACTGCTCCAGCGGCGCCGCCGCCTGCGTCGACGGCGCGCCGCGCCCCGACGGCACCTCCTGCAACGACGGCAACGCCTGCACCCTGTCGGACACCTGCCAGGCCGGAGCTTGCACCGGCCAGAGCCCGGTGGCGTGCACCGCCCTCGACCAGTGTCACGACGCCGGCGCCTGCGACCCCGCCACCGGCATCTGCTCCAACCCGGCCCGGGCCGACGGCACCGCCTGCAGCGACGGCGACGTCTGCACGCAGGTGGACACCTGCCAGGCCGGCACCTGCACCGGGTCGAGCCCGGTGACCTGCGCAGCGCTCGACCAGTGCCACGTGGCCGGGACCTGCGACCCACTCACCGGTTGCTCCAACCCGGCGGCGCCCGACGGCACCGCCTGCGACGACGGCAACGCCTGCACCCCGGCGCAGAGCTGCCAGGGCGGCGTCTGCACCGCCTCGAGCGGCGTGGTCTGCACCGCCCTCGACCAGTGCCACGACGTCGGCACCTGCGACCCGGGTACCGGCACCTGCTCCACGCCGGCCAGGGCCGACGGCACCGCCTGTGACGACGCCAACCTCTGCACCCTGGCCGACACCTGCCAGGCGGGAAGCTGCGCCCCGGGCACGCCGGTGGCCTGCACCCCGATCGACGCCTGCCACCTGGCCGGCACCTGCGACCCGGGGACCGGCACCTGCTCCAGCCCGGCGGCGCCCGACGGCACCGACTGCGGCGGCGGCCTCACCTGCGCCGGCGGGGCCTGCACCGCCCGCACCGTCACCGGGACGCGGCTCGTCACCTTCTGGAGCGATGCCGGCGCGGCCGCCCCTGCCATCCCGGCCGACACCGTGGTCCCGCCGCTCGCCGCCGTCGAGGCCTGGGTGTCCGACGGCCTGGGCGGCCTGCGCCGCATCACCGGCACGCTGGCGGCCGACGGAAGCTACGCCATCCCGCTGGTCCCGGTGGGGAGCTACCTGCTGGTGGTGGTGGACGGCGCGGGCGCCGTCCGCGCGGTGCAGACCTCGTCCTCGGCGGTGGACCTGGGCTGGGACGTGCTGGGCCGGCAGAGCGCCTTGCCCGCGGCGACGGCCACGCCGGTGGACCTCCCGCTCACCGGGCTCGACGCCTGGGACCAGGCCGGCGACGAGGTGCAGCTGACCTCGGCCAGCGCCGACCTGCAGCTGACCGCGCTGCAGGGCGCCGCGCTCGCCGCCGGCGCCACCGCCGGGACCGCGTCGCTCGACTGGAGCACGGCGGTGCCCGGCGGGCTCCCGCTCCTGGCCACCGGCGATCTGGTGTGGGTCCACCGCCTCGGCGGCCGGAGCACCGGCGGCGCCACGCCGGTGGCCTACCGCGTGGCCACCCAGGCGCTGTCCCGCTCCGACGTGGCCCTCACCGACGGGCAGGCCGCGACGGTGGCCTTCGACCTCACCGCGGCCGCGGTGGCCCAGACCGGCTCCCTGTCCGTGGACTGGGACACCCCGGCCTTCGAGGCGCTGCTCGCCGCCATGGGCCCGTCGGCGGCCGCCACCGGCCACACGCTCCGCGTGGCCGCCGGCGCTCACGCCCTGGCGGCGCCGGCGCCGCTCTCGCGCCTGGGATACCCCGACCTGCTGCGCATCGACCTCTCCGCGGGCGCCGCCCGCGTGACCCCGGCCTCGGCGCTGGCCTACGGCCAGTTCCTCGGCACGCCCTGGCTCGAGTGGCGAAGCGCGACCTTCGCGGCCCGGGTCGACTACCTGGCGGCCGGCGCCACCACGCCCCTCGCCGAGCAGGTGTCGGCCGGATCGCGCGACGCCATGTCGGCCCTGCCGACGGGCGCCATCGCGCCCACGCTGTCGCCCGTGCAGGCCATCGCCGTCGGCGGCGCCAGCGCCGCCACGCCGCAGACCGGCGTGGGCCTGGCGCCGGTGCTCACCTGGCAGGCGCCCGCCACCGGCGCGCCCACCCGCTACCGCGTGGAGCTCTTCCAGCTCGTGCCCGCGGGGGCCACCGGGACTGGCCGCCTGGCCGTGGCCTCGTTCACCACCGGTGAAGCAGGCCTGGCGCTCCCGCCCGGGCTGCTCGCGGCGGGGGCGACCTACTACGCCCGCGTCACCGCCCAGGCGGTGGCCGGCGACGGCTTCGCGGCCGCCCCGCTCCGCCAGTCGGCGCTCGGGGCCTGGGCCGGCGCGCTCACGGCGACCTTCGCGCCCTGAACCGGCCTGGCCGGGCCGAAGGGGGCCTCCCTTCTCCGGGGGGCTCCTGCCCTTGCCGCAAAACCACCTACGCCCCTAGTCAAGGCGTGAGGCGAAGTGACGCACTTCGGGTGAAGTTGCCTCGAAGGGGCGGTATCGAGCGGTACGGATAAGCCCTCGACTACACGGACGCACTTCACTACCCGTCCGTGACAACGCACGGAATCACCCCAGTTTCGCGGCCGGACTCTGACCTGGATCAATGAAAAGGGTCGTTCCGGCCCGGTAGGGTGCCGCCCTCTCAGGGAATGCAGTACCCGGAACCACCCGAGGCCCCGCCCGAAGGGCGCCGCCTCCTGGAGGCCACGCCGTGAGCGACACCCAGCCAGCCGCCTGCCACTCCGGCCGCACCGCGGTCGCGTACCGCCATAGTTTGCCGCTGCTCGCGGCGCTGGCCCTGGCGGCCGCCTGCTCGCAGCAAACAGGCAACGGGACGGCCGACTTCAACGAGGCCGTGGCGACCCGCGATCAGGCGGCGGTGGCCTGCACGCCCACGGGGGGCCACGCCGCCTACGGCACCAACTGCGCCTCCTGTCACCCCTGCGGTGCCCCCGCGAGCACGCCCCACACCGCCGACTGGGCGAACCCCGCCAGCACAGGCTTCCACGCCTACTCGGCCAACCAGGGTCTGGGTTCGTGCCAGGGCTGCCACGGCGTCAACCTCGACGGCGTCGGCGGCAGCGCCCGCACCGCCTGTGCGACCTGTCACGGAGCCAGCTGGCAGAGCGGCTGCACCATGTGCCACGGAGGCACCGACAACGCCTCCGGCGCCCCGCCGCGCACGACCTGGGGCCAGAGCGCCGACGCGATGCGGGTCGGCGCCCACACGCGCCACCTGACCACCGCCCTGAGCACGCCGGTGGCCTGCGCCGCCTGCCACACCGTCCCCGCCGACGCCTTCTCCGTCGGACACGTGGGGGGCGCCACGGCCGGCGTGACCTTCACCGGCCTGGCCGTGGCCCGCGGCGGCGCGCCGGTCTGGGATCGCGCCACCGGCACCTGTGCCAGCACCTACTGCCACGGCGGGACGCTCGCCAAGGGCGGCACCAACCACAACCCGGTCTGGACCAGCACCAACGGCCAGGCGGCCTGCGGCACCTGCCACGGCGTGCCCCCGGCGGCGCCGCACAGCAGCAGCAGCGCCTGCGGCACCTGCCACACCGGCTACACCGCCACCACCGTCGCCGCCGCCACCCACATCAACGGCGCCGTCGACGTCGCCAACCTCTCCTGCAACACCTGCCACGGCTCGGCCACCAACGCGGCGCCGCCCACCGGCACGAACGGCCAGACGGCCACCACCGACCGCGCCGTCGGCGCGCACCAGATCCACCTCACCGGCACGCGGCTCGCCTCCGCGCCGGTGGCCTGCGCCGAGTGCCACGCGGTGCCCACCAGCCAGACCCACTCCAGCGGCACGGTGGAGATGAGCTGGGGCACGCTGGCCCGCACCCGCGGCGGCGCGCCGGTGTGGAACGGCACCACCTGCGCCAGCACCTACTGCCACGGCGCCACGCTCAACAAGGGCGGCACCAACACCGCGCCGACGTGGACCACCGTGAACGGCACCCAGGCGACCTGCGGCACCTGCCACGCCGTCCCGCCGGCGGCGCCGCACAGCAGCAGCACCGCCTGCGGCTCCTGCCACACCGGCTACACCGCCACCACCGTCAACACCGCCCTGCACCTCAACGGCGTTGCCGACGTCGTCAACCTGGCCTGCAACAGCTGCCACGGCTCGGCCACCAACGCCGCGCCGCCCACCGGCACCGGCGGCGAGACCGCCACCACCGCGCGCCAGGTCGGCGCGCACCAGGCGCACCTCACCGGCACGGCGCTCGCCGCCCCGGTGGCCTGCAGCGAGTGCCACGCGGTGCCCACCTCGATGACCCACTCCAGCGGCACGGTGGAGATGAGCTGGGGCACGCTGGCCCGCACCGGCGGGGCCGTCCCGGCCTGGAACGGCACCACCTGCGCCAGCACCTACTGCCACGGCGCCACCCTGGCGGCCGGCGGCACCAACCAGAACCCGAGCTGGACCACGGTGAACGGCACGCAGGACGCCTGCGGCACCTGCCACGGCGTGCCGCCGCCCGCCCCGCACGTCGCCAACGGCGCCTGCGGGAGCTGCCACGCCGGCTACACCGCCACCACGGTCAACGCCGCCACCCACGTCAACGGCGTCCTCGAGGTGGTGACCCTGGCCTGCAACACCTGCCACGGCTCGGCCACCAACGCGGCGCCGCCCGCCGGCACCGGCGGCCAGGCTGCCACCACCGACCGCGCGGTCGGCGCGCACCAGGCGCACCTCACCGGCACCGCGCTCGCGGCCCCGGTGGCCTGCACCGAGTGCCACGCGGTGCCCACCAGCCAGACCCACGCCAACGGCACGGTGGAGATGGCCTGGGGCACCTTGGCCCGCACCGGCGGCGCCGCCCCGGCCTGGAACGGCACCACCTGCGCCAGCACCTACTGCCACGGCGCCACGCTCGGCGCCGGCGGCACCAACACCGCGCCGACCTGGACCACCGTGAACGGGACGCAGGACGCCTGCGGCACCTGCCACGGCGTGCCGCCCCCGGCCCCGCACAGCACCAGCACCGCCTGCGGCAGCTGCCACACCGGCTACACCGCCACCACGGTCAACGCCGCCACGCACATCAACGGCGCGCTCGAGGTGGTGACCCTGGCCTGCAACAGCTGCCACGGCTCGGCCACCAACGCCGCGCCGCCCGCCGGCACCGGCGGCCAGACGGCCACCACCGACCGCGCCGTCGGCGCGCACCAGGCGCACCTCACCGGCACCGCGCTCGCGGCCCCGGTGGCCTGCGCCGAGTGCCACGCGGTGCCCACCTCGATGACCCACTCCAGCGGCACGGTGGAGATGAGCTGGGGCACGCTGGCCCGCACCGGCGGGGCCGTCCCGGCCTGGAATGGCACCACCTGCGCCAGCACCTACTGCCACGGCGCCACCCTGGGCGCCGGCGGCACCAACACGGCGCCGACCTGGACGACCGTGAACGGCACGCAGGACGCCTGCGGCACCTGCCACGGTGTTCCGCCCCCGGCCCCGCACAGCACCAGCACCGCCTGCGGCAGCTGCCACACCGGCTACACCGCCACCACCGTCAACGCCGCCACCCACATCAACGGCGCGCTCGACGTGATCAACCTGGCCTGCAACAGCTGCCACGGCTCGGCCACCAACGCCGCTCCGCCCACCGGCACCGGCGGCGAGACCGCCACCACCGCGCGCCAGGTCGGCGCGCACCAGGCGCACCTCACCGGCACCTCGCTGTCCGCCACCCCGGTGGCCTGCGCCGAGTGCCACGCGGTGCCCACCTCGATGACTCACTCCAGCGGCACGGTGGAGATGAGCTGGGGCACCTTGGCCCGCACCGGCGGCGCCGCTCCGGTGTGGAACGGCACCACCTGCGCCAGCACCTACTGCCACGGCGCCACCCTGGCGGCCGGCGGCACCAACCAGAACCCGAGCTGGACCACGGTGAACGGCACCCAGGACGCCTGCGGCACCTGCCACGGCGTGCCGCCTCCGGCGCCGCACAGCACCAGCACCGCCTGCGGCAGCTGCCACACCGGCTACACCGCCACCACGGTCAACGCCGCCACCCACATCAACGGCGTGCTGAACGTCGCCAACCTGACCTGCACCAGCTGCCACGGCAACTCGGCCCAGACCGCCACCGCCGCGGCGCCGCTCTACTCCGCCCCGCCGGTCGACGCCGCCGGCGCCTCCACCGGCATCCGGGTGGGCGCGCACCAGAAGCACCTCCTGGGCGGCAACTACGCCAACGGCATCTCCTGCGCCTCCTGCCACGCCAGCGTCGGCACCTACACCACCGGCCACGCCAACGGCGTGCGCGAGGTGGGCTTCACCGGGGCCGCCAACGCCAACCTGCGCAAGGGCACCTGGACGGCCGGCACCGGCACCGCCGCCGGCTCGTGCAGCGCCACCTGGTGCCACGGCGCGGTCATCAACCGCACGGGCGGCACCTCCGGCGGCACCGCCACCGTCCCCACCTGGACCGGCTCCATCACCGCCTGCACCGTCTGCCACGCGGTGCGCATCAGCTCGCTGCCCAACGGCCACACCCGGTCGCAGCACCAGGTGGCCTGCAGCACCTGCCACGGCACCGGCTACACGGCCACCGGAACCGGCTCCTCGCTGACCGGCAACGGGGTCAACAAGGCCACCCACGTGGACGGCGTGAAGACCATCGTCACCGTGGCCTCGGGCACCGGCATCCGCTCCTGGAACCCGACCACGCGCTCCTGCCTGCCCTCCTGCCACAGCTCCAAGACGTGGTGACCGCCCTGAACCGCGCTCCGACCATCGGGAGAACCTCCATGCACTCGATCTCGAGAATCCCTGGCCGCAGCCTCGCCGTGGCCCTCCTGGCTGCCGCCGCCCTGCTGGGCGCCGGCTGCCAGCGGAAGGCCAGCCCTCAGGGCGGGACCATGCCGCAGGCCGCCCTGGTGGCCGGGCCGACCTGCACGCCAGGCGCGACCGCCCACGAGAAGCACATCGGGCAGTTCAGCTGCGACACCTGCCACCCCTGCGGCGGCAACGTGAGCTTCGACGAGGTGACCACCTTCCCGCGGGGCACCAGCACCGCGGGCGGGACCCTCACCCGGAGCACCCCGACCACGCCGGCGAGCTGCTCGGTGGCCTGCCACTTCCCCATGGGCCAGGCCGCGAAGTCCGTCACCTGGAACACCCCCGGGCCGCTCGAGTGCACCGAGTGCCACGCGCTGACCTCGCTGGCCGCCGCCCACCCGACGGTCCCGCCGTCGCCCACCCGCGCCGACTGCGGCGTGTGCCACAGCCCCTCGACGCACATGACCGGGGTGCTGCCCAGCACCGGCCACGGCGCCGGCTGGCTCGACACCGCCAGCACCAACTTCCACGCCCTGGCCGCCAACCGCGGCATCGCCTCCTGCCGCGGCTGCCATGGCGCCAACCTCGACGGGGTGGGCGGCTCGGCGACCACCTCCTGCGCCTCGTGCCACGGCGCCAGCTGGCGGACGAGCTGCACCATGTGCCACGGCGGCACCGCCGACCTGACCGGCGCGCCTCCCAAGGCCACCTGGGGCCAGTCGGCCGACGCCGTCCGCACCGGCGCCCACACCCGGCACGTCACCGCCGGGGCCATCTCCGCCGCCATCGCCTGCTCGGCCTGCCACGTGAACCCGGCCGACGCGCTCTCCGCCGGCCACATCGACGGCGGGACCGCCGAGATCACCTGGGGCGCGCTCGTCTCCTCGAGCAACGCGACGCCGGCCTGGAACCGGACCACGGCCACCTGCTCCAGCACCTACTGCCACGGCGGCTACTCGGGCGTGTACCAGAGCTGGTTCTTCGACACCTACTACGACCACCCGTACGCCGGCGCCAACGCCAGCCCGAGCTGGACGGCAGCCGGGCCGATGACCTGCACCTCGTGCCACGCCAACCCGCCCGACACCGGCAACTACCACAGCGGCCTGCACGGCGGCGGGAACGGCTGCAATCTCTGCCATCCGCACGTCAACGCCGGCGGCGACGGGTTCACCAACCCGGCGCTCCACGTGAACGGCACCATCGAGGTGTCCGCCGCCTGGCAGGGCTCCTGCTTCAGCTGCCACTAGGCGAGCACGGGGAGCGAGCGTCGTCGCGGGCGAGGCGCCCTCCGGGGCGCCTCGCGCCGTTCTGGTGCGCGTGAGCGACGGCCAGCGGCCGACGCCCCGCGCCCGTGCGAGCCCCTCCTCCGCCGACCTTGCTAGCGGTTGCCGGAGGCCTGCGCCTCGGCGCAGACCTCCCGCGAGGGCGGGGTCTCGCGGCCGTCCCGGTCGGTGACGGCGACCCGGAAGCAGCTCACTCCGGCGCCCAGGCGGCCGGACGCCGTGAAGGTGGCGAGCCCGGTGAGGCCCACCTCCTTGCCCCCCGCGTAGACGCGGTAGAGGACGCCCGGCCTGTCGGTGGGCTCCCACTGCAGGACCACGCTCGTCGCGGAGAGGCGCCGCACGCGCAGGTCGGTGGGCGGCGCGAGGTCGGAGCGCGCCGCTGCCGGAACCGCGCAGGCCGTCGCGCTGGGCTCGGAGCGATTCCCCGCCGCATCCACCGCCCGGATGCGGAAGCACTGCTCGGCGCCAGGCGAGAGCACGGTCAGTATCGACCGCGTCTCGGCGGTGCGTGCCGCGGTCGATTCGCCGCGCAGCACCTCGTAGGCGGTGACGCCGACGTCGTCGGTGGAGGGGTCCCAGGCGACGTAGAGCCTGGTCGCCGACACCGGAAGGGCGGTGGGGTTGCCGGGGGCGGTGGGGGGCGAAACGTCCGGCAGCGTGGCGCAGGCCTCGGGGCTCGACGGGGAGCGGTTCCCGGCCGCGTCCAGCGCCCGAACCGCGTAGCAGTATCGGACTCCGGGGCGGAGGTCGCCGAGCAGGTGGCCCGGAGCCGCCATCCTGGCCTCCACCTTGCCCCCGCGGAGCACCTCGTAGCCGGCGACGCCGACGTTGTCGGAGGACGGCTCCCAGCGGAGGGTGATGCGCCCCTCGGCGGCCTGGGCGGAGAGGCCGCCGGGCGTCGACGGGGGCGTGAGGTCGGCGGTGACGGCGCAGGCCAGGGCCGAGGGCGAGGAGCAGTTGCCGGCGGCGTCGCAGGCCCGCACGGCGTAGCAGTGGCGCGTGCCGGCGGGGAGCCCCTTCTCCGCGGCGCGGGTCTCGGTGGTGGGCGGCAGGTGATCCCGGCCCGGCCGCAGGACCTCGTAGCGGGCGACGCCGACGTCGTCGGTGGAGCGGCGCCAGGCGAGCCGCACCTCTCCCTCGCCCTGGGCGGTGGCGGTGAGCTCCTCCGGGGAGGTGGGCGCGGTGGTGTCGGGGTTGGTCACGCAGGCCGGGCTCGACGCCTCGGAGCGGTTGCCGGCCTCGTCGAAGGAGCGCAGCGTGTAGCAGTGCTGGCGCGCCGGCGCGAGCCCCTCGTCGGTGAACTGGGTTCCGGACACCATGTCGACCCGATCCTCCCCGCGCAGGAGGTCGTAGCCCGCCACCTTGCGGCGCGGCGGCGTCCAGCGGATCTGGGCGCGGTTCCCGGGCAGGAGCGAGACCTGGACGTCCGCCGGCGGCCGGGGCGGCTCCGCGAGCGTGGTGGCGCAGGCCTGGGCAGAGGGGCGCGTGGCGGCACCGGCGGCGTCGACGGCGCGCACCGCGAAGCAGTACTTCCGCGCCGGCTCCAGGTCGCGCACCTCCGCGCGGGTCTCCACCACGCGGGCGACGACCTCCTCGCCGAGCAGGATCTCGTAGGTGGCGACGCCCTGCGGGCCCGCGGCCGGGGGTTCCCAGGCCAGTCCGACGCTGGCGGGAGAGGCGGCGACCGCCGAGAGGCGGACCGGGCCCGGGGGCGGAGGCGGGGGAGGGGGTGGCCGCGGGGGGCCGGTGCGCTTCGGGGCCGGGGCGGGCGGCTCGGCGGCGGGAGCAGGCGGCGGTGGCTCGGGGGGAGGTTCCGGGGGCGGCGTGACGGCGGGAGGTACGGCAGGCGCCTCCGCGGCGGGCGGCGGCGCTCCGGTCTCGGGCACCGCGCCTCCCGGCGGCCCGGCCGGTGCAGCGGGAGCCTGCTGCGCCGGCGAGGGTGGCGGTGGCGGAGGGGGCGCGGGAGGGCGATCCGCTGCGCGCTGGCAGGCGGAGGCGAGGAGGGCGGAGAGAAGCAGGGTCCGGCGCAGCCGGCCGGGAACGTTGTCGAGCACCAGGCCTCCAGGAAGAGCCCGAAGCGCGGGAGCGAGATCGGTGGTAGCCCGAGACTATAGCCGGGGTTCGCCGCCGCGGAACCGGGATCGCGAGGCCCGCCGGCGGTCCAGGACCGGCGGCACTGCGCCTGCAGGCGGTGGGGGCGCCGGCGGGGAGGTGATGGATCGGGGGCCCTCACCCGCGCCGTGCTCGTGTGCTGGCCTCCGTCTCCTGACCCCACCGGCGGCGGTGATGCTGCCGCATCGGTTGGCCTTGATTGCACGCGTCAGGGCGCGGTCAGGAATGCCCGAACGACGGGAAGTATGGCGTTTCCGGCCTCGTCGTTCCCGCCGATGACCATGGAGTAGATGGAGTCCGGAATGAGGTTCACAAGCTGGACCGAGTGCTGGGTCTTGAGGATCCCGTCATCGGCGATGGTGTTGTTGCGGTTGTTCCCTGGCCCCCACACGAGCGAGGTCGTCGCGAGCTCGTTGGTGGTCCACCGGATTTCAACCGTCGTTGACGTGGCCGTGGTGGACAAGGAGATGACGCGCGGCCGCACCGTGTCGACGGTCCAGGCGTGGGTCTTCGGCGTCGCCTCCGTCAGGCCCGCCGTGGCGTACACGGCGTAGCTGTGGGGACCATCGGCGAGCGCGGAGTAGGTGGTGGGCGACGTGCACGGGGAGTACGGGGCGCCATCCAGGCTGCAGGAGAACGTCGCCCCGGCGACGTCGGCCGCGAACCAGAAGGTCTGGGTCGCCTGGTTGACGGTGCCGCCAGGGTAAGCGACTGCCGTGATGGTGGTGGTCGGAGGAGTGGGCGGCGCGTCGCACACCGTCTGGGGGTGCTCGAAGCTCACGCCATCGATGTCGATGACCAGGGGGTTCCATTCCCAGGTGTCGAGGTGGATCTCGATCCGCGCGATCGCGGTCAGATCGATCGCCGCGCCGCTCACTGCCCATCCCGCCCCGCCGAGCAGCGGGACGGCGATGGGCACCCAGGTCACGCCGTCCCAGGGCGCGAGGGGGGCCGTCGGGGAGTAGGTCCGGAGCCCTCCTGTTGCGTCTCCGAGCCGGACCACGGGGAAGTTGCCCTGCCAGGGCGAGCCCCCGACCAGGATGTTGGTGTTGAGCGCGCGAAGGGCGAAGCGGAGCTGCTCGAAGCCCGAGACGTCCACGGGGCTGGCCGGTGTGTAGACGAGTGCGAAGTCGAAGGCCGCATTGGTCTCGGCACGGATGGCGTGCTGGCCGCGGAGGACGTCGGGAGCGTCCAGCTGACGGAGCGTGGTCGCGAAGCTGTAGCCACCGAGGACCGCCGTGTAGCTCCAGCGAGCCAGTACCTCGCTCTCGGCGAGGTCGCCGCAGGTAGGAGACCCCCCCGCCCCGCCACCGGGGATACTGGCGAACCCGGCCGTCACGCCCACGTCCCTGTCCACGGTCACGGTGCACGTTCCGGTCCCGGAGCAGTTCCCGCCCCACCCGGCGAACGTGGAGCCCGCAGTGGTGGCCGTGGCGGTGAGGACCACCTGCGCCGGCGGCACCGTGACGGGAATCGTGGCCCTGCAGGTCCGGGTCATCCCCACGCGTTCGGATGCCTGGCATACGAGCCCGACGTCCGGCGAGGCGCTGACGGCCCCGTCGACGAACCCGAGGACGTTGACGCTCAGGACATGGGTGACGGGAGCCGGCGTTCCCGCCGGCACGAAGGACAGGTCGATGATGCGATCGATGTCCATGGGCGCCACGCACCTGGGCTCGCTCGCCCCGGTGCAGGGCCCCGAGCCCCAGCCGCCGAACGCGTAGCCGGCGTCCACCCGCGCGTCGATCGTCACGCTGTCGGTTCCGGTCGGTACGTACATCCAGCAAACCTTGGAGTAGTGCACGTCCTCCCAGGCCCAGTTCACGCACTGCAGGCCCAGGTCCGGAGTGGCGGTCAGGGCGCCGGTGCCGTACCCCACCACATGGAGGACGAGAGCGTTGGTCCCGACTGGCTTGGCCGCCAGGATCTGCTCGTCGGAGGGAGGACGGAGGGTGTTCTCACCACCCCTTCCGCCCCTGCAGCCCCCGAGAGTGGCAGCCACCCCGATCGCCAGCGCGAAGACGCACCTTTCGATCCGCATGTCCGGTCCTCCCCCGACCGGCGCAGGACGCGCCGACGAAACGCAGTGCATCGGCCCAACGACGGGTGCTTGACCGTCAGTCATCCACCGATGCCGCGAGTCGAAGCGGCTCTCCCGAGCAAGAGCCATTCCAGGGCAGGTGCGTACGCGCGTCATCGAGGGTCCGCGGAGTTGCAGGGGCGGCTCCCCCATAGGTCGCTCAGTGAAAACTCGCAGGTGGGGCCCAGCGCGCGGCAGATGCCCCACCGAAGATTTCCACGGTGAACTGCTGCCGGGCCGGCCCGCCCCGCGCCGCCTCCTGTGGGTCCGGGGCTGCTGGGGACTGCGTGGGTACGAGCGCGCGCACCCGGACGAGGCCCCGCGAAGTGGCCGGGAGCCCCGGGGGGTGCCATTGCGCCGGGCGGGCGCAGGCGGCCCGCTCGCACCACGCCGAGGGGCGGCTCGAGGACGCTGCGCTGGAGCTCGACCGCTCCGGGCCGCCGGCGGCGCAGCCGCGGCTCGGGGAACGGGCGCGCCTCCGGCTTCGGCTCGGCCCTCTGGAGGTGACCTGGGCCGGCGCCGCCGCGCTCCCCGCAGACGACGCGGCCGGGCCGGCGGCGCTGCAGCGCGCCCTGGAGCTCGACCCCGGCGACGCCCACACCCACCTCAACGCCGGGACGCTGCTCGAGAAGATGGGCCGGGTGCCCGAGGCGGTGGGGGCGCCGGCGGGGAGGTGAGGGGGCGCGGGAGTGCTATCCTCTGCCGCCCCATGGACGCGCAACTGGCCGCGGAGTCGCCCGTGACTGCCCCTGGAGGTGAAGTCGCACGCCGGCCAGGGGCGCCCTGGCGGACAATCGCCTTCGCGGTGCTGGCGCTGGGCGTCGCCGCCGTCGTGCAGTTCGGCGTCGTCGCCGCGCCGGTCGACGGTGACACCGCCTACCACGTGGCGGTGGGGCGGCTCATCCGCGCCCACGGGATCCTCCAGGAGTTCCCCTGGACCCCGTTCTCGTGGCTGGCCGACCACTACGGGGACAAGGAGCTGCTGCTCCACCTGATGTTCGCGGCCCTCGGCGACGTGGACTGGTCGCTGTCGTCGAAGATCGTGGGAACGCTCCTGGGCGGCCTGCTGCTCACCGGCCTCTACCTGGTGCTGCGCGCCGAGCGGGTTGCGCTGGCAGCGCTCTGGGCGCTGCTGCCGCTGGCCGCCACCGACGTCTTCCTCTACCGGTTCGCGCTGGTTCGCCCGCACCTGCTCTCCATCCCGCTCGCCCTGGCGGTCCTCTGGGCGGCGGCACGCGGTCGCCTCGGGATCCTCGCCGCACTCTCCGTCGCTTACCCGTTCTGCTACGTGGCCTGGGGGCTCCCGCTGGCGCTGGTGGCGGCGGCGGAGGCGGCGCGATTCCTCGCCGGCCAGCGCCCCCGCTGGCAGCCGGCCGCCGCGGTGGTTGCCGGGCTCGCCGCCGGCCTCCTCCTGCACCCGAACACGGTCAACCTGGTGAAGTTCAGCTGGGTGGTCCTGGTGGACGTGCTCTGGAAGGCGGCCTGGGGGGCGAGGCCGGGGCTGGAGCTGGGTCTGGAGTTCGAGCCGTTCACGGTCCGTCAATGGCTGGAGTGGCTCCTGGCGGTGGCAGCGCTGCTGGCCGGCGGTGCCGTCATCGCCTGGCGCGTCCGGAAGCGGGACCCGGTACCGCTGGCCCTGGCGCTGGCCGGGCTCGGCTTCCTGGCCCTGACCCTGCGCACCGCGCGCTTCGCCGAGTACCTGGTGCCGTTCGCGGTGGCGACCTTCGCTGTGGCCCTGGCCCGTCTCGACCCGCCCGCCAGGTGGGCGCGCGCCGCGCCGGCGGTGGTCCTGCTGGCGTGCCTGGGATACACGGGGCGCGATCAGCTCGAGACCATCCGCGGGCTCGGGAGCCGCGAGGACCAGGTGCCCCGTGGCCTCGCGCAGAAGCTCCAGGCGCGGATCCCCGAGGGCGCCCAGGTCTTCACCTGCGACTGGGGCGCCACGGGCAAGCTGATGCTGGCGCTGCCGGAGCGCCGCTTCCTCGTCGCGCTCGACCCGACGCTCTTCTACCTGAAGGACCCCGTGCTCAGCGACCTCTGGTACCGGCTGCCTCGCGAGGCGCCCCCAGGCGTCGCGGAGGTCATCCGGCGCCGCTTCGGAGCGAGGTTCGTCGCCTGCTTCTGGGACCAGCGGCTCCGGCGGTTCTTCGACCGCATCGCCTTCGAGGACGGCGTCCAGACCATCCACCTGGACGACTACTGGAACGTGTACGACCTGGGGCCGCCGCGCGGATGAGGCGACGCGCGGCCAGCGCACCGGGGCGGGGGTGGTCCTGCCGGCAAGGCCTGCGGGAGGCCTGCGGCTGCCGCAAGAAGTGCGGCTCGCGGGGGACGCCACCTCCAGCGTGGGACGCTCCAACCACGGGCACCGGCATTGCACCGGGATGCCGGGAGAGCACGAGATGACTTCACTTTCGGTCCTTGTCCCGGTCTACAACGAGCAGTTCCTGGTGTCCGAGTCGCTGGCCCGGCTCGAGGTGCTCGCCACCTCCCCGCTGCTCTCCGCCATCCAGGTCGTCGTCGTCGACGACTGCTCGAGCGACGAGACGCCGGTTGTGCTCCAGAGGTACCGCGAGGAGCGGCTCACCCGGGACGGGGAGCGGCTCGTCAGCGCCGGCGGGAAGATCGAGTGGCTCTTCCTGCGCCACGAGAGGAACGGAGGGAAGGGGCAGGCGGTCCAGACCGCCCTGGCCCATGCCCGCTGCGAGATCACGGTCATCCACGACGCCGATCTCGAGTACCACCCCAGGGATCTCCTGCGCATCGTTCGGGTGTTCGAGGAGGAGGGGGCCGAGGCGGTCTTCGGCTCCCGCTTCGCCGGCGAGGTCCGCCGGGCGCTCATGTTCCGTCACGAGCTCGGGAACCGGCTGCTCACCTTCCTCACCAACCTGGTCACCAACGTCAACCTCACCGACATGGAGACCTGCTACAAGGCCGTCCGCACCTCGCTCCTCAAGTCGATCCCGCTGGTCTCCCGCGACTTCCGCATGGAGCCCGAGCTCACCATCAAGCTCGCCAAGCGGGGCGCGCGCATCTTCGAGGTGCCCATCTCCTACTCGGGGCGCACCTACCAGGAGGGCAAGAAGATCAACTGGCGCGACGGAGTGAAGGCGCTGGGCGCCATCCTCCGCTTCGGGGCCTCGGATCACGTCTACCGGGAGGACGAGTTCGGGAGCCACACCCTGGCGCGCCTGGCCCGGGCGCCGCGCTTCAACGACTGGATCGCCGACGAGGTGCGGCCCCTCTGCGGTCGCACGGTGCTGGAGATCGGCAGCGGCACCGGCAGCCTCACCACCCGCCTCATCCCGCGCCACCGCTACCTGGCGACCGACATCAACCCCCAGTACCTGGAGCGGCTCCGGACGCTGCGCCCCGACCGCCCCTACCTGGAGACGTGCCTCACCGACGTCACCCGCCCGGAGACCTTCCCCCCGGCCGAGGGTGGGTTCGACACCGTGGTCTGCATCAACGTCATCGAGCACGTGGAGGACGACCGCGGCGCCCTGCGCAACCTCAGGGCCATGCTCACGTCCGGCGGCCGGGCGGTGATCCTGGTGCCCCGCGGGCCGCGCCTCATGGGTACCCTGGACGAGGTGCTCGGCCACAAGCGCCGCTACACCCGCGACTCCCTGACCGCGGCGGCGCGGGACGCCGGGTTCCGCGTCGTGCTCATGCGCCCCCTCAACCGGATCGGCACGCTGGCCTGGTGGCTCAACGGCAAGGTGCTGCGGAGGCGCACCTTCGGCCTGCTGCAGATCCACCTCCTCAACCTCCTCACGCCCCTGTTTCGCCTGGTCGACCGGATCCCGTTCCTGCCGCCGCTGTCGCTGCTGGCGGTGCTCGAGCCGGTGCCGGCGGACGCCCCCGAGCGCCCCGCCACCTGACCCCCGTGCTCGCCGGCCGCCTCGCCCTCCGCCCCCCCCTCGGCGCCGCGCTCCTCGCGGCCGCCGTGGCGCTGGCGGTCTACGCCCCGACGGTCGAGCACGGGTTCGCCTTCGACGATCTCCCCGAGGTGGTGGACAACGACTCCGTCCGCTCCCTGGCGGCTGTGCCGCGGATGTTCGCCCAGGCCGCCTGGGCCGGTTCCGGTGAGGACAACCCCATCTACCGGCCGCTCACCACCGCCACCTACGCGCTCAACCACGCGATCGGCGGGCTCGCGCCCGCGGGCTTCCACCTCGGCAACGTGCTGCTCCACGCGCTGGTCGCGGCCCTGGTGGTCCTCCTGGCCTCGCGGCTCGGGCTGCCGCTCGCCGGGGCGGGCATGGCCGGGCTCCTTTTCGCGGTGCTGCCGGTGCACGCCGAGGCGGTGGCCAACGTGGCCGGGCGCAAGGACCTGCTGGCCGCGGCATTCCTGCTCGGCGCGCTGCTCTTGCACCCCCGCGCGCTGCGGGGGTCGCTCGCCGCCGCGGCCGGCGTCGTGCTCCTCCTCGGCGCGGCCATGTTCTCGAAGGAGAGCGGCGTCGTCGGCATCGGCCTCCTCGCCGCTCGCGACCTCGTCCTCGGGCGCGAGGACTGGAGGCGCGCCCCGCGCCGCTCGGCGGGCCTCTTCGCCCTCTACGCCGCGGCCACCGCGCTCTACCTGCTGGCCCGCAAGGCGGCGGTCGGGACCGTCGGCGTGCCCCTCGACCACATCCCCTGGGCCGAGAACCCCATCGCCCACGCCGACGTCGCCACCCGGGTCCGCACCGCGGTGGCCGTGCTGGCCCGCGGCCTCTCGCTGCAGGTGGCGCCACTCCACCTGTCGCCCGACTACTCCTACGCCGCCATTCCCCCGTCGCCGGGCTGGCTCGACGGCTGGTTCCTGGCCGGGCTGGCCCTGGCCGCGGCCCTGGTGGCCGGCGCGGTCGCCGGCCTGCGCCGCTGGCCGCTCGGCGCCCTCTGCCTGCTCTGGTACGCGGGCGCCATCTTTCCCGCCTCCAACCTGCTCGTCCCCATCGGCACCATCCTGGGCGAGCGGCTCCTGTACCTCCCCAGCCTGGCGCTCTGCCTGGTGCTCGGGGCCGGCGCCGCGGTGCTCTGGGCCCGCTTCCCGCGCCCGGCGCTGCGCTGGGGCGCGGCGCTCCTCCTCCTGGCCCTGGGCGGCCGCGCCTGGGCCGCCTCCCGCATCTGGGCCGACGAGCTCACCCTGTTCACAGCTGGTGTCGAGGCCCAGCCCCGCTCCAGCAAGATGCGCCAGTGCCTCGGCGCGGTGCTGATGGAGCGCGGGCGGCCCGCCGAGGCGCTGCCCCACTTCCAGGCGGCGGTGGAGATCCTGCGCGGCACCCCGGCGCCGCTCTCGCGGCACCTCCTGGAGGTGGGCGTGGCCCTGGAGGCGCTGGGCCGCCGGGACGAGGCCGCCGCCACCTACCAGGAGATCCTGGCGAGCGACCCGGGGTACGGCGATGCGCGCTGGCGGCTGGGCGTGGTGCGCTGGAGCCAGGCGCGGAAGGCCGAGGCGGTGGAGGAGTGGCAGCGGACCGTGGCCGCCGACCCGAGCCACGCCCGGGCCCTCTCCGATCTCGGCATCGCCGCCATGGCCGCCGGCGACGAGGCGGGCGCGCGCCGCCACTGGGAGCGGGCCGCCGCCGCCGATCCGCGGCTGGCGAGCGCCTGGTACCGGCTGGCCGGGCTCTACGAGCGGGCCGGGGAGCGGGACCGGGCCCGGGCCGCCTGGCGCGAGTTCCTGGCCCGGGAGCACGGCAAGCAGCCGCGCGAGCGGGCGGTGGCCGAGGAGCGGCTCAGGGCGCTGGGCTCAGGGCCGTGAGGCGGGCGCCGGCGCGGCCCGGGCCGCGCCGCGCAGCGCCTCGAGCCGCTGGCGGGCCTTCTGCCAGCCGGGGGCGATCCTCACCGCGGCCTCCAGCTCGGCGAGCGCTTCCGGCCTGCGGCCGCCCTCCTCCAGCAGCAGTCCCAGGTTGAAGCGCGACTCGGCGAGGTCCGGGTTGAGCTCCACCGACCGCCGCATGGCCGCGATGGCCCCGGGAATGTCGCCCATCGCGCGGAGCAGGCCGGCCCTGTTGTTCGTGGCCACGTAGGAGCCGGGGTGGAGGCCGGTCTCGGCGTCGAGCTGCTCCAGCGCCAGGGCGAGGAAGCCGGGCTGCCCGCGCCGCTCCGCCAGCTCGAAGAGCACCTCGGCCAGCGCCGAGGTGGGGCTCGCCTGCGCCCGGGCCTGCAGGAGCCGCGCCGCCACCGGGGGCTCCAGCAGGGCGCGCGCCGCTGCCAGTGCCGTCCTCACCGGGGCCTCGCCGGGAGCGGCCGCCTCCAGCCGCTCCAGCTCCGCGAGGGCCCGCGGGAACTGGCCCATGGCGAGGAGCAGGCGGGCCCGCTCCACCGCCAGCGGGCGCTCCAGGGACTCGGGAGCGCCAGCGAGCTCGAGCTGGTGCGCGGCCTCGCCGCCGTGGCCGGCGATCCAGCAGGCGCGCGCGGCCCGCAGGTGCCCGGCCGGGCCCTGGTAGCGCGAGGAATCGAGCCCCACCACCTCGGGGCGCTGGAGGGTGCGGAACTCCCGCATCGCCTGCTCGTTCTCCACCGGGGAGTGGCCGTAGAGCGCCAGCGGGGCCGAGAACTCGAGCAGCGGGTGGTCGTCGGTGTTGAAGGGCGCGCCGGACGCGTAGCGGCGCGCGTCCTCCTCGCCGAGGAAGAAGCGGAACACCAGGTTCTCGCCGCCCCAGCGGTAGCGCTCGAAGTCCTCGCGCAGCCCCGGCGAAGCGGCCAGGCGCCGCTCGATGGCGCCGAAGTCGATGCGCAGGGGCTGGGGCGTGGCCACCAGCATCAGGTCGTTGGGGCTCGCCGCCCAGATCGAGAGGTGCGGGAAGACCTCCTGCATGGTGCGAACCACCATCCGCATGTCGCGGGTGGAGATGGAGTAGTTCTGCAGCCACTGCACCACCACGCCGTCGGGCGCGAGCCGCTGCCGGACGGTGCGGTAGAAGTCGAGGGTGAAGAGGCTGGCGACGCCGGCGATCCAGGGGTTGGAGGGCTCGGAGACCACCAGGTCGTAGGGCTGGCCGGCGGTGGCCAGGATGGAGCGCCCGTCGCCCTCGATGACCCGCACCCGCGGGTCGGCCAGGGCGTTCCGGTTCTCCCGCAGGAAGAAGCGGGAGGCGGGCACCATGGCCGGCTCCAGCTCGGCGACGTCGATCACCTCCAGCGGGTGCTGGGCCACCGCGCCGGCGGTCACGCCGCTGGCCAGGCCGACGATGAGCGCCCGGCGCGCACCCGGGTGGAGGAGCGGCCCCAGGTGGCCGGCCAGGAGCTGGGAGACCATGTCGGTGTCGTTGCTGGCGTCCACCTTCCCGTTGACGCTCAGGGTGGTGCCTCCGGGCTCGCGGACCACGGCCACGGTGGTGCTGATCCCCTCGTCGTAGAAGAGGAGCTCGCGCCCCTCGGCCAGGCGGCGCACGGCGTCGGCGCCGGCGCCCAGCAGCGTCTCCGCGTAGACGCCCACGCCGGTGGTCATGATCTTCGGGTTCCAGTGGGGAGCGACCGCGACCACGGCGACGAAGGCCGCCGCCAGGCCGAGGGCTGCGCCGCGCGCGCGGTGCGTCAGCCCGGGGGTCGCCAGCACCACCGCCAGGCCGGCGGCCAGGTTGGCGGCGGCGGCCACCAGCACGGTGCGCTCCATGCCCAGGGCGCGGACGAGGACGAAGCCGGCGATCACCGAGCCGGCGATGGTGCCCAGGGTGTTGGCCCCGTAGACGGTCCCGACGTCGCGCCCGAGGCGGCTGAGCTCGCGGGCCAGGGCCGCCACCACCACCGGGAAGGTGGCGCCGATGAGCAGGGTGGGCAGGATCATCACCGCGAAGCCCAGCAGCGCCTGCGTCCCCAGGACGCTGACGTAGCTGACCCCGAGGTGGCGCAGCACCGCCAGCACCATCTCCGGAAGCTGGCCGAAGAGCGGCAGGAGCGCCATCACCAGCACCGCCACCGCCAGCTCCAGGAAGCCGAAGACCGCCAGGCCCACGGGCCACCGCCGCAGGAGCACCGACGCCAGGTGGGCGCCCAGCGCCAGGCCCACCAGGAAGGTGGCCAGCATGGTGGTGAAGGCGTAGGTCGAGCTGCCCAGCACCAGCGAGAGCGCGCGCGTCCAGGCGATCTCGTAGGCCATGCTGGCCGCTCCGGCGACCCCGATGGCCACCAGGGCCAGGACGGTGAGCCGCGAGCGCGGCGCGGGGGCGGGTGCCGCGGGCGCAGCCGCCGGCGCGGGCGCAGCCGCCTCGACCCTGCGGTCGGCGAGCAGGGCGACCGCGGCGACGGCCAGGTTGATTGCCACGCCGATCCAGACGGTGGTGCCGAGCCCCAGGCGCGGGAGGAGGATGAAGCCGGTGATGGAGGTGCCCACCACCGCGCCCCAGGTGTTGAGCGCGTACAGCCGCCCCACCTGCGCTCCGGCCTGGCCGTCGGCGCCCACCACCGCCCGGCTGAGGATGGGGAGCGTGGCGCCCATGAGCGCGGTGGGCGGGAGCAGCAGGGCAGCCGCGAGCAGCAGGTGCAGCACCGTGGCGCCCGCCGCGGACGGCTGGAGGACCCGGTAGGCCCAGAGGTAGACGCCGTCGGCCGCGCGGAAGAGGAGTGGCGTCGCCAGGCAGTAGAGCCCGATGGCGGCCTCGAGGAACCCGTAGGCGCGCAGCGGCCGGGCCAGGCGGTCGGCCCGCCGGCCCAGCAGCACGCTGCCCAGGGCCAGCCCGCCCATGTACGTCGCCAGCACGGTGGTGATGGCGTAAACGGTGTGGCCGAACATGAGCCCGAGGAGGCGCGTCCACACCACCTCGTAGAGGAGCGCCGCGACCCCCGAGAGGAAGAAGCAGGCCGCTGCGATCCGGATCACGACCTTGCGACTCACGTGCTTCCTCCCGGTGGGGGGCTAGGGGATGGGCCGGCCATCATATGTGCGGAGCCCCGCCCGGGAAATGCCCGGGATCCGGGGCCGTCGCCAGGGGAGGCCGCCCGACGCGCGCTCCCGCGCTCCCTGTGCTTGTCGCGCATCAAGGCGCCGGGACCCCCGGCGGGGTACCGTGCGCACATCTCCGCATCAACCGGTGCAGGCGGCGCTGAGGGCGCGCGCCGGCCGGCCCGCCCAACCGCGCGCCAGACGAGCGCGCCCTGGAGGAGCCTCCATGAGGAAGCTGTTCGCCGCGGCCGTCGCCGCACTCGCTCTCACCCCACTCGCCGCGCTCGCCGCCGGCGGCCACGACGCCGTCGGCTGCTCCGGCTGCCACTCGCTGCACGCCTCGAAGGGCGAGATCATCTTCGCGGTCGCGCCCAACAAGACCTACCTCAACCCCAAGACCAAGCAGCCCTACGGTGGCACCACCGGCCTCTGCCTCGCCTGCCACCAGGACACCGACAAGGGCGGCCAGGGCTTCGCCCCCGTCTCGCAGCACATGAGCCACCCCTTCGGAATCGCCACCGTGAACCCCAAGGTGGCCAAGGTCCCGCCGGAGCTGCTGCGCGACGGCCGGTTCGAGTGCATCAGCTGCCACGACCCGCACCCCTCCAACCCCTTCTACAAGTACCTGCGCGTCGACACCCAGAACGGCAAGAACGTGGACAAGTTCTGCGCCGCCTGCCACGCCATGAAGGCCGACCAGGCGCTCGCCGAGAAGGCCTCGTTCTTCTCCAGCATGGACGAGACCGGCAGCCGCGTGGTGGCTCCGGCCGCGCCCGCGGCCGCCCCGGCCAAGCCGGCCGCCAAGCCGTCCGGGAAGAAGTAGGAGCGACGCCGGGCGCCGGGCCTCCCGGCGCCTGGCTCGTCGCCGGCCATGGCGCTCGGCCCGCTCCTCGCGCTCGCCCTGTCGGCACTGCCGCCGGCGCCGGAGAAGGTCGTCCTCCAGACCCGGAGCTTCGGCACGGTGACGGTGGATCACGCCGCCCACCTGCGTCGGCGTGCGAGGTGCTTCACCTGCCACGGGCCCGGTCCGGTCACCAAGCTCGGCCGCTTCGAGCCCAAGGAGGCGCACGACCGCTGCATCGGCTGCCACAAGGCCGAGGCGCGCGGTCCCACCGCCTGCCGCCAGTGCCACGTGGTCGCCGACCCGGCGGCCCCCTCGGCGGCGGTGATGGCGGCCACCGCGGGTGCCGGTCCCCCGCAGGCCGGTGCCCCGGCGCCCACCGCAGGAGCCGGCCCGCCTGCCGCTGGCGCCGCGCCGCAGGCCGGTGGGGCAGTGCTGGCCCGGGCCGGCCCGGCGCACGGGACGCCCGCTTCGCCCGGCGGTCTCGCACCCATGGCGCCGGGGGGTGGGACCGGTGGCCTGCCCGGCCCGCTCCCGGAGCCCATGGACGATGCCCCGCGAGCCATCCTGCTCGAGGTGGGAGGCTCGACCGTGCTCTCCTCGCACCGCCCTCAGGTCCTCGGGCTGGTGGGCCGGGTGACGCTGCGCGACGACCGCCTCCGGATCCGCCAGAGCCTGGAGTGGTGCGGCGGCCAGTCCGGGCGGACGCTCGGCCTCCTGGGCGTGGGCTGGAGCTTCCCGCTCGCCCGCCGCTGGACCTTCGAGGCGCTGGCCGTGGGCGGCTTCGACGCCGTCAGCGGCCAGCCTGTCAACGTGCTGCCCGCAGCCGGCCTCCAGGTGGACGTCTCCTGGGCGACCCGCGCCTCCTTCGTCGACGAGATCGGCCTCTCGCTCACCGGCCTCTCCGACCTGGTTCGCCGCAAGGAGCTGCTCGGCCAGCCGGTGGGCGGCACCGCCCTCTCCGCCACGCTGACCTTCGGGTTCACGAAAGGTGGAGTCCGGTAGGTTCGGTCGTCGCCGGGCCGCGCGAAGGAGCTCGCATGGTGCCCAGCTCTGCCGCGCCCGAGAGCGGTGGCGGTCAGGGAGCGGGCAGGCCGCGCCGCAGCTCTGCCGCGCCGGCGGGATCGAGCGGCTCCAGCCGGCCGGCGATGCGGCGCACCTCGGCGACGTCGCCCCCCGCCCGCTCCACGCGCCCCAGCAAGAGCCAGGCGCCTGCGAGGCGCGGATCGCGCTCCAGGGCGGCGCGCAGCGCCTCGCGCGCCTCGCGGACCTGGCCGAGCTCGGCGCAGGCCATGCCCAGCGTCAGCCAGAGGCGCGCGCTCCCCGGCTCGGTGTGGAGAGCCACCAGCGCCTCGGCCCGGGCCTCGGCCCGGCGCCCCGCGCGCAGCAGGCCCACCGCCAGGAGCCCGCGGGCGCGCGCGTTCTCGGGCCCGGTGGCGGCGAGCGCGTGGGAGAAGAGCGCCACGTCGTCGCGCCAGAAGGCGAGCTGCCGCGCGGTGGCCAGGCCGAGCGCCAGCAGCGCGGCGGCGGCGACGACCGCGGCGGGGCGCGCGCCGGCCAGGCGCGGAAGCTCCCAGGCCAGGGCGACGAGCAGCCCGATGGCGGGCAGGTAGGTGTAGCGGTCGGCCATGGCCTGGCCGCCCACCTGCACCAGGCCCAGCACCGGGACGAGCGTGCCCAGGAACCAGAGCCAGCCCACCAGCAGCCACGGCGAGGTGCGCGCGCGCCACACCGCGAGGCCGGTCAGGGCCGCGAGGAGGAGGGCCGCGAGCCCCACCTGCCAGGCCGGGAGCGCGCGGGGAAACGGGTAGAAGGCGGCCAGGTCTGCGGGCCAGAAGCTCTTCGAGAGGTAGCGGGCGCAGGAGAGGAGCGCGTTGGCCACGCGCGTGCCCGGCCCCACCTCGAGCCCGGCCACCGCGCCGCCGCGCGACTGGGCGATCACGGTGATGGCCGACGAGGCGGCCGAGAGGAGGAGGAGGGGCACCTTCTCGAGGAGGAGGGCGCCGAGCGGCAACCTGGGGAGCGACGGGCACTCCGGGTCCGCTGGGAGCGGGCTCCCGGCCCAGCGCTGCAGCGGCCACAGGTCGAGGAGCAGCAGGACGAAGGGCAGGGTGACCCACATCGGCTTCGCCATCAGGCTGGCGGCGAAGGCGGCGACGGCGAGGAGGTAGCGAGCCAGCCCCGGCCGCTCGGCGTGACGCCGCCAGGCGCCGAGGGTGGCCAGCCCGAAGAGCGCGGAGAGCAGGTCCTTCCGCTCCGCCACCCAGGCCACCGACTCCACGCGGAGCGGATGGGCAGCGAAGAGCGCGGCCACCGCCAGGCTGCGCCAGGTGGCGCCGGTCAGGCCGCGCAGGACCAGGAAGAGCAGGGCGGCGTTGGCGGCGTGCAGCCCGGCGCTCACGAGGTGGTGGGCGCCGGCGTCGAGCCCGAAGAGCTCGACGTCGAGCATGTGCGAGAGCCAGGTGAGCGGGTGCCAGTTGCTGAAGTGGAGCGTCCCGAAGGCCCAGGCGGCCCCGGCCCAGGTGAGGCCCCGGCGCACCATGGCGTTCTCGAGCAGGTACTGCGGGTCGTCGAAGGAGAGGAAGCGGTGGCCGGCCACCGGGAGGTAGAGGGCGAAGCTGGCGGTGGCGAGCGCGGCGGCCAGGGCGAGCCGCGGCGGGCGCGGGGCGATCACGGCGCGCCGTCCAGCCGCCTCCGCAGCTCCGCGGCCCGGGCCGGATCGAGCGCCTGGAGCCGGTCGGCGATCTCCCGGGCCCGCGGGCCGTGGCCCTGGGCGAGCTCCGAGAGCGCGAGGCGGAACATGATGTCCGGGTCGCCCGGCTTCCCTCCCAGAGCCCGGCGGAAGGCCTCGGCCGCCTCGGCGTGGCCGCCGGTGCGCGCCAGCGAGATGCCCAGGTTGCGCCACAGGACCGGGTTGTCGGGCTGGGCGCGGACGGCGGCCTGGAAAGCCCCGGTGGCCTCCCCGGGGCGGCCCGCCGCCTGGTAGGCGATGGCGAGGCCGTTCCAGGCGGCGGTGTACTCGGGGCTCTGCCGCACCGCCTCGCCGTAGTCCTCGATGGCTCCGCCGACGTCGCCGGCGCGGATGCGGGCCTCGGCCCGCCGGAACCGGATCCGCGCGTCGGACGGCGCCAGGCGCGCGGCCTGGTCCAGCGCCGCCAGGGCCTCGCCGGCGTTCCCCATCTGCTGCAGGACCTCTCCCAGGTTCGACCAGGCGCTGGCGTGGGCCGGGTCCGCGGCCAGCGAGCCCCGCAGCGCCTCCCGGGCCTCGGGCCAGCGGCGCTGGTCCATGAAGGTGACGGCGAGGTTGTTCCAGTGGCGAGGGCTGGCGGGGTTGATGCGCACCGCCTCCTGCGCGTGGAGCAGGGCCTCGGCGTGGCGCCCCTCGGCGCGGAGCCCCTCGGAGAGGGTGCCGTGCGCCAAAGCGTTGCCGGTGGTGACCGAGAGTGCGTGCTCGAAGAGGGCCACGTGGCTCGACCAGTGGCCGATCTGGCGCCAGGAGAGGGCGGTGAGCAGGACCAGCACCGCCGCGCCGCCGGCCGCGAGCGGCAGCCCTCCGCGCCAGGTGGCCGCCAGCCGGTGCGCGCCCCAGGCCATCGCCACGAAGATCCCCACCAGCGGCAGGTAGGTGTAGCGGTCGGCCATGGCCTGCGAGCCCACCTGAACGATGCCGATGACCGGCACCAGCGTGCCCAGGAACCAGAGCCAGCCCAGGGCCAGCCAGGGCGCCTGGCGGGCGCGGGCCAGGGCCAGGCCCGTCACCGCCAGCACGGCCAGGGCCGCCAGGCCCGCCAGCCAGCCCGGCACCTCGTTCGCCGAGTACGGGTAGTAGACGGCCAGGTCCACCGGCCAGGCGGTCTTGCCCAGGTAGCGGAGGTAGGCCACGGCGGCGTTGGCGAGGCGAGGGCCCAGCCCCAGCTCCAGGCCGGTGAGCGCGCCGCCGCGGTCCTGGGCGACCACCGTCACGGCCGAGGAGGCGGCCGCGAGCAGGAAGAGCGGCGCCTTCTCGAGGAAGAGCGCCCGCAGCGGCAGCCGCTGGAAGGGCGGGCACTCCGGGTCGGCGGGCAGCGGGCTTCCCGCCCAGCGCTGCAGCGGCCAGAGGTCGAGGAGGAGCAGCAGGAAGGGCGCGGTGACCCACATCGGCTTCGAGAGCAGCGAGAGGGCGAGGAGCCCGGCCACGCCCGCCATCCGCCCGGCCGAGGGGCGCTCGGCGTGGCGCGCGTAGGCGAGCAGCATCCCGAAGCCGAAGAAGGTGCTGAGCACGTCCTTGCGCTCGGCCACCCAGGCCACCGATTCGACGTGCAGCGGGTGGAGCGCGAACAGCGCTGCCACGAAGGCGCTGCGCCCCCGGGCCCCGGTCATGCGCAGGAGCGCCAGGAAGAGGAGGGCGGTGTCGGCGGCGTGCAGCGCCGCGTTGACGGCGTGGTGGGCCCCCGGCCGCATGCCGAAGAGCTGCACGTCCAGCATGTGCGAGAGCCAGGTGAGCGGGTGCCAGTTGCTGGCGTGGAGCGACGAGAAGGCCCAGGCGGCCCCGCGCCAGCTGAGGCCGGCCTGGGTCACCGGGTTCTCGGTGAGGTAGCGGTTGTCGTCGAAGGAGAGGAACGGGAACCAGGCGGTCCGCGCGTAGAGCAGCAGGGCGACCAGGCCCAGGAGGGCGGCCAGGGCGCCCGGCGAGACCCGGCCCAGCACGGCGCGGAATCGAGCGATCACGCTGCACCCTACCGCGGGCCCCGTCCGGGTTGAAATGGCCGTCGCGCGGTGGTACCCCACGGCGGCCCGCCGAGGCAACGGCGCGGGCTCCGGGAGTGCGCATGATCGGTGGGAAGCGCGTGTGCGTGGTGATGCCGGCCTACAACGCCGAGAAGACGCTGGGCGTCACCGCGGCCGAGATCGACCGCGCGCTGGTGGACGACATCATCCTCGTCGACGACGCCAGCCGCGACGCCACCGTGCCCAAGGCCCAGGAGCTGGGGATCCACCACATCGTCCACCCCAGGAACCGCGGCTACGGCGGCAACCAGAAGACCTGCTACCGCGAGGCCCTCTCCCGCGGCGCCGACATCGTGGTGATGCTCCACCCCGACTACCAGTACTCGCCCCGGCTCCTGCCGGCGCTGGCCTCGGTGGTGGCCAGCGGCCACTACGACTGCGCCATGGGCTCGCGCATCCTCGGGCGCGGCGCGCTGCGCGGGGGCATGCCGCTCTACAAGTACGTGGCCAACCGGCTCCTCACCCTCGCCGAGAACCTGCTGCTCGGCTACAAGCTGACCGAGTACCACACCGGCTACCGTGCCTTCTCCCGCAAGCTCCTCGAGACCCTGCCGCTCGAGGAGAACTCCGACGACTTCGTCTTCGACAACCAGATGCTGGCCCAGGCCATCTGGTTCGGGTTCGACATCGGCGAGGTCTCCTGCCCCACCCGCTACTTCGCCGAGGCCTCCTCCATCAGCTTCCGCCGCAGCGTGAAGTACGGCTTCGGCGTGCTCGGCACCGCGCTCGAGTACCGGCTGGCGCGCTGGGGGCTCCTGCGCCCGGCGCGCCTCTCCCGGGAGGGGCGGCGGCTCGCGCCCTCCGCCCCCGGCGCCGTCCCGCTGGGCTGAGCCGGCTGCCCGGACGCCATGGACGCCTGCCCCCACCCCCGCGCCACCGCCCGGCTGCTCTTCCCGGCCCGCGACTACGTGAGCGGCGACGCCTTCGAGGTCTGCGCCTGCGCGGCCTGCGGCCTGGCCGTGACCCTGCCGCAGCCGGCCCCGCCGGAGATGGGCCGCTACTACCCGCCGGCCTACTACGGCAGCGCCGGCGCCCGGCGCTTTCCCGGCCCGGTGGAGTGGCTGCAGCGGCGGCTCTACGGCTCGAGGGCGCGCGCCGTCGAGGCGCTGGCCGGCGGCCGGCCGGGGCGGGTCCTCGACGTCGGCTGCGGCCCGGGCTGGCTCCTCGACGCCTTCCGGCGCCGCGGCTGGGAGCCGGTGGGCACGGAGCTGAGCGAGGCCTCGGCCGCACGCGCCCGCGCCCTCGGCCTCCCGGTCCACGTCGGCCCGCTGGAGTCCTGGCCCTGGCCCGAGGGCCACTTCGACGCGGTGACCCTGTGGCACGTGCTGGAGCACTGGCCCGACCCCCGCCTCCCCATCGAGCGGCTGGCGCGCCTGCTCCGTCCCGGCGGCGTGCTGCTGGTGGGCGTCCCCGACTTCGGAAGCCCGGAGGCGCGCCTGGCGCGCGCCGGCTGGTTCCACCTCGACGTGCCCCGGCACCTCGTGCACCTCACCCCGGCCTCGCTGGGGCAGCTGCTCTCGCGAGAAGGCCTGGCGGTGCGCCGGACCTCGACCTTCGCCCCGGAGTACGACGCCTTCAGCCTGCTGCAGTCGGCGCTGAACCGGCTCGGCCTGCGCCACAACCTGCTCTACGACCTGCTGCGCGGGCGGGGTGCCAAGCTTGGGGCGGGCGCGGCGGGGTCGGCGGGGGCGGCGCTCACCCTCCTCCTGGCGATCCCCCTCGCCGCGCTGGCCGTGCCGCTCTCCCTGGCGATCTCCCTCGGCGGAAGGGGCTCCTCCCTGAGCCTGTACGCCACCCGGGAGGCTCCGGGAGCAGGGGGCGGGGCGTGAGCGGGACGGGTGCGCCGGAGGCCCCGGCACCGCTGGCACGGCGGGGGGCGCGGGGCGGGCCGACCCGCTGGATCGCCGCGGCAGCCCTGGTGGCCGCCGTGTTCGCCTGCTACGCGGGCTCGCTCGGCGGCGGCTTCGTCTTCGACGACCACCTGCTGGTGGAGCGCTCGGCGCTCCTGCGCGGTCCGCTCTGGCGCATCTGGCTGACCGCCGACGCCCACGACTACTGGCCGCTCACCTACTCCTCGCTCTGGCTCGAGTGGCGCGCCTTCGGGCTCCAGCCCCTCGGCTACCGCCTGGTGGGCCTGGCGCTCCACGCCGCCGCCGCCGTCCTGCTCTGGCGCGTGCTGGCGCGGCTCCGGGTCCCCGGCGCCTGGCTCGGCGCCCTGCTCTTCGCCGTCCACCCGGTGGGCGTGGAGTCGGTGGCCTGGATCTCGGAGCGGAAGAACGCGCTCTCCGCCCCGCTCCTCCTCGCCAGCACCCTCTGCTGGCTCCGCTTCCGCGACGACCAGCAACCCCGCTCGGCGGCGGGCTCGGCGGCCCTCTTCCTCGCGGCGCTGCTCGCCAAGACCTCGGCGGTGATCCTGCCGCCGGCGCTCCTCCTCGCCGGCGCCTGGCAGCAACGGCCGTGGACCCGGCGCGAGCGCCCGTGGCTGGCGGCCCTCTTCGGCCTGGCGGCCGCCCTGGGGGCGGTGACGCTCTGGTTCCAGCGGTCCCGCGCCCTGGGCGGGCTCGACCTCGACCGCAGCGCCCTCGAGCGCCTCGCCGCCGCCGCCTGGTCCTGGCCCACCTACCTGTGGACCGCGTTCCAGCCCTTCGCCGCGGCGGTGGTCTACCCGGACCCCCCGCCCGCCTCCTCGCCGTGGGCCTGGCTGCCCCTGGCCGCCGGCCTGGCGGCGGTGGCCGCGGCAGCCGGGCTGCGCCGACGCCTGGGCGGCGGTCCACTCCTGGCGCTCGCCTACCACGCGGTGGCCGTGCTCCCGGTCCTCGGGCTCCTGGACATGGCGTTCCTGGTCTTCTCGCCCGCCGGGAACCACCTCCAGTACCTGGCGCTCCTCGGCCCCTGCGCCCTGGCCGGCGCGGCGCTGGGCCGCCTGGTGGCCGCGCGCCCCTCTCTCGGGACGGCGCTCGCCGTCGCCGCGGCCGGAGCGCTCTGCTGGCACACCGCGGGCCGGGCCGCTGGCTACCGCGACGACGTCGCCCTCTGGTCGCTGGCCGTGCGGGAGGCGCCCGGGAGCCTGACCGCCGCGCGGATGCTCGGCGGGGCGCTCTCCGACGCCGGCCGGCCCCGGGAGGCGCTCCAGGCCCTCAGCGCCGCCGAGGAGCGGTTCCAGGACCCGGCGGCGCGCCTCCGGATCCGCGCGCTCCGGCTCGCCCTGCTCGACCGGGGCGACGAGGCGGTGGCCGCCGAGCGTGCCGCGGCGCCCCTCCGCGACGACCTCGGGTTCGAGTTCGAGCTGGGCGTGATCCTGACGCGCCGGGGGCGGGCCGAGCTGGGGGTTCCGCTCCTCCGCGAGGTGGTGGCCCGGCAGCCGCGGAGCGCCGAGAACCGCTACCAGCTGGCGGCGGCGCTGGTGCGGAGCGGCAGGGCGCCCGAGGCGGTGGAGGAGCTTCGGGTCGGCTGCCGGCTCTCGGCCCGCTCCGGCGCCTGCGGAGCCCTCGCCCTGGTGCTGCAGCAGAGCGGTCGCGGCGCCGAGGCGCGTGGCGCGGTGGCCGCGGCGCTGGGCCTCGCGCCCGCCGACCCGGCGGTGGACGAGGCGCTCCAGGCCGCGGCGCCGCGGGGGGCGCCGTGAGCGCCGCCCGCTCCGCTGCCGCCCCGCCGCTCCTGGCGCTCGCCGGGCTGGTGATCGCCGGGGCGCTGGGCGTCTCCGAGGGGCTCTACGACCCCTGGGCGCTGGCGCTGGTGACAGCGGCCACCGCCATCGCCGGTCTCGGGCTGCTCGCCGCCGGCCGCCCCGAGGAGGTTCCGCCGGAGTCCGCCCGCTGGACCACCGCGGTGCTCGGCCTCGGCGTGGCCGGCAGCCTGCTCTTCGACGCCCTCTTCCTGCCGGGCATCACCGTGAAGCCCGAGCTGCTGGGCCCCTTCCGGCCGGCACTCCTGGCGGTGGCGCTGCTCGCGGCCACGCACCTCTGGCCCCGGCCGCCGCCCTGGCTCTCCCGCTGGCGCTTCCCGCTGCTGGTGGCCGGCTGGCTGGTGATGGCGGCGCTGGTGATCCGGGCCTCGCCCTGGCCGGGCATCGACGTCTGGGAGCTGCAGCAGGCCGGCGCCCAGTCCCTGCTCCGCGGCCTCAACCCCTACGCGCTCGGCTACCGCAACCCCTACGGCCCCGACACCTACGTGCTGGCCCGGGAGATGCTGAGCCCGGACGGCCGGTACATCCTGGCCTTCCCGTACCCCCCGCTCACGCTGCTCCTCGACCTCCCCGGCTTCCTCGCCGGCGACGTTCGCTGGACCTTCGTCGCCGCCACCGCGGCCGCGGCCCTGCTGGTGCGGGAGCTGGGCCGGCGCAGCCGCGCCGCGGAGCTCGCGGCCACGGTGCTCCTCCTGCAGCCCCGCACGCTGATGGTGATGGAGCTCTCCTGGACCGAGCCGGTGGCGCTGGCGGCCGTCGCCGGCGCGGCGCTCCTCCTCGCGCGCCAGGCGAGGAGCGGGCTGGCCGCGGAGGCGCCCCCGGGCGGCTGGGTCGCCGCAGGCCTGGCGCTCGGCCTGGCGGCGGCCACCAAGCAGTACGTGCTGCTGCTCCTCCTGCCGGTGTGGCGGCTGCTCTCGCCCCGCACGCGCTGGCGCACCGCCGCGCTGGGCGCGGCGGCGGGCGCCGCAACGCTCTTGCCCTTCCTGGCGATCCACCCGCGCGGCCTGTGGCGCGGCGTGGTGGCCTTCCAGGTGGCGCAGCCCTTCCGGCCCGACGCCGTCTCCTGGCCCGCGGCGGTGGTGGCCTGGGGCGGTCCGCGCCTGCCCATCTGGCCCTCCTTCGTCGTCGCCGCCCTGGCGCTCGCCTGGGCCGTGCGCCGGGCGCGCAGCGTCGGCGAGGCGCTGGCCGGCGGGGCGCTCGCCTGGCTCCTGCTCGTGCTCTTCAACAAGCAGGCCTTCTGCAACTACTACTGGCTGGCCGCCGGCCTGCTCCTGGCCGCGGCCGGCGCCCTGGCCGCGCCCGATCCGGCTCCGGGGGCCACGCGCCAGAGCTCGATGGCCTCGACCACGCCCGAGCCCCAGGACCAGGGCAGGTAGCCCCAGAAGTTGCTGTAGAAGCCGGCGCCGCTGGCCCGGTCCATCACCCGGCCGCCCGGGGCGCTGTGCTCGATCCGCACCAGGTGGGCCAGGTCCTCGGTCATCTTCCAGACGTCGATCTGGGGCTCGCAGTGCAGGCTGGAGAGGACGAGGTCGCCCGGGGCGGGGAAGGGCGGGCGCATGGGGAAGAAGCGAGCCCCGGCCTGCTCGGCGTACCACTGGAAGCCCCAGTGGCCGACGTACCAGACCCGCCTCCCCGCGGCCACCTGGGGCGCCACCAGCGCCCGGGCGGCGTCGCGGGCCAGGCCGGCCACCGCTGCGTCGGCCCGGAGGATGGCGACGCCCAGCGCCACCCCGGCGACGGCGGTGGCCGCGAGCAGCCGGCGCGAGGGACCCGGGCTTGCGGCCATGGTCCGGGCCACCAGGATGGTCGCCGCCGGCGCGCAGGCCAGCAGGTACTTGGCCGGGAAGTGGGTGTAGGGCAGGGCCGCGAGCGGCAGCAGCATCCAGGCGCCGAGCGAGAGCTGGATGGCGTCGCGGCGGCGCAGGGCGTCGCCCACCAGGTCGACCAGCACCGCCGCGCCCAGGCCGGCGACCGGCGCCAGCGCCACGGGGAACTGCGGCCCCAGGGGCGGCTGCGGCAGGAGGGCGGCGCCCGCGCTGGCCAGCAGGAAGGCCCAGGGTCGCCGGAGCAGCCACCGCCAGCGCAGCGCCGCCCAGGGGAGGGCGAAGGGGAGGGCCAGGACCCAGTGGACGCAGAAGGCGACGGCGTTGGGGCCGACCTTGTCGAGGCTCGAGAGGGCCACCGCGGCGCCGGCGATGCTCCCGGCGCCGGCCTGCGGGTCGCGGGTGAGGGCCAGCACCGCCGGCACCAGCAGGCCGGCGGCCGCGAGCGGCAGCCAGCGGCGCAGCGGGACGCCGCGCCAGGCTCGGAGAGAGAGCGGGTCCTCGACGAGCAGGAGCGCGCCCACCGGCAGCAGCAGCACGAGGTGCGTCCGCGCCAGGGCGGCGAGCGCCAGGAAGATGGCCGCCGCAGCGCCGGCCCCGGGCCGCCCGCCCTGGCGCCAGGCGAGGAGCCGCTCCACGCCGGCCACGCCGAGCGCCATGGCTGGCACGTCGGGCATGGCGGTCCCGGCCATGGCGAGCGCCGTGGGCGTCGCAGCCAGCAGCAGGCCCGCCCCTCCCGCCCAGGCGCGGGGCAGGCCGAGCCGCATCGCCAGGGAGACGGTTGCGAAGATGGCCAGCGCCAGCAGCAGGAGCTGGACGGCGTGGGCCAGCGCCTCGGAGCCGCCGGCGGCGGCCGCGGGAAGGAGGAGCCAGGCGATGACCGGCCCGGTGGGGAGGAACCGCGAGACCCGCTCCGGCTCGTCGTTCCAGGCCATCTCGAAGGCGGTGGGGTGGAGCGGATCGGCGAGGGCGTGGCGCGCCTGGGACACGAAGACCGTGTCGTCGACGGTGAAGGCCTTGTCGTGGAAGGGCAGCAGCACCAGGCAGGCGAGGAGCAGCGCCGGCGCCGCTGCGCGCAGCACCGCCCGGGGCGACACCTCCCCCTCGCCGAGGCCGGGCGCCTCGCTCAGTCCTTCACGTGGCACTTGTTGCAGAGGGAGCGCTGGAAGGGCGAGAAGACCGTCGCCGGGCGGTCGTAGTAGGAGGCCCGCGTCTCGGCCTGGGTGCGGCCCTCGGCGACGGCCGGCTCGGCCAGCGGGTCGGGGTAGCGCGCGCCGCTGACGGTGTCACCCACGGTGATGAACTCGGCGCCGCGGGCCCGGAAGCGGAGGGCGCCGTCGAAGCCGGAGGCGTGGGCCCGGTGGCAGGTCAGGCACATCACGGTGGAGACGTCGTCGGGCCCCTGCAGGTAGAGGTCGTCGCTGCGGGCGTGGGCCTTGAGGCGCGTGTAGTCGGCGTGCCCCTCCTCGAAGGGCACGAGCGACAGGTAGGACTGGCTGGCGAACCCCGTCAGCTTGCCGGTGCGCAGGTAGGAGGCGTAGTTGCGCGACATGGTGGCGCCCAGGATGGCGCCGTTGCCGGCCGGGTGGCGCAGGCCGGACATCTGCTCCGTCACGCCCGAGACCAGGAGGCGCGGGTGGCAGTTGGCGCACCACTCGGACATGTCGCGGCCGTAGGCAACCCGCGTCTGGGTGGTGGTCTCCCGCCGGTTGTAGGTGTTGGGGGCGACGGCCGCCGGCGGCGGGTTCTGGAAGGCGAGCGCGCCGGACAGCGACCTGGGCTGGTAGCCCACGCCGCCCAGCATCCGGTAGACGCCGGCCGCCCCGACCCCGGCCACCGGATCGGTGCCGCTCGCCTGCGAGCCGCTCCCCAGCACGGTGA
The DNA here is from genome assembly GCA_016214955.1 of Deltaproteobacteria bacterium. Lineage (GTDB taxonomy): Bacteria > Myxococcota > Myxococcia > Myxococcales > Anaeromyxobacteraceae > JACRMN01. The sequence continues at coordinate 29,815 of JACRMN010000029.1, read as the reverse complement.
GCCCGCTCGTCCCGACGGAGCCGTCGGCGAAGCGCCGGTACTTGCCGTGGGGGTCGTGGCAGCTCACGCAGGAAAGGTTGGCCGAGGGGTACGTGCCCCCCGGTGCGGTGAAGCTGCGGGAGTCGGAGGAGTAGCCGTAGTCGAGGGCGACGATGCTGTGGCCATGCCGCTCGCCAGGGCTGGTCTGCAGCGGGGTGCCCGGGCGCGTGGTCCACTGGAAGGTCTTCTTCAGCCAGCCGAAGTCGCCGCCGGGCGCCATCTGCCGCGGAGGGAGGCCCGGCGGCATGTCGGCCTCGGCGGTGGAGATGTGGTAGCCGACCGGGCCGATGTCGCCCTGGGCCTGGTGGCAGTTGAGGCAGACCGAGCTCGGGTCGCTGGCCTTCAGCAGGTACCCGCCGCGCGGCCCGGGGCCCGACACTCCGTCGTTCGAGTCGTGCATCGAGTGGCAGCCGTCGCACTCACCGGCGCCGCCGCCGTGGAAGGCGAGGGCCGGAGAGGCGGCGAGGCACAGCGCCACCGCCGCGAGCGGCGGCAGGCACCTCCCGGCTGCTCTGCGCATGGCGAGCACCACTCGCACGAAGCGGGGCGGGCTGCAACCCATATGCCCCCATGTCGCGATCAAACGGGACCGGTGCGACAGGCCCAGCGGACCTCCGCCGTACTCCCACACTGCGCGCTATGCCCCAGCGAACGTGAGTCTTGCCGCAGTCCGGACGGGGTGTGCAGGGGTGGGTGCTGGAACCCGATCTCCCATCCCCGCGACTTCAGGGAGGAGCAGCAGATCGCGTTCGGACGAGGAGTGAACGGCGCCCGAAATTGCCTGTGGTGGCGGTCCAGCAACCCGTGCGCGCACACCTTCATGAGCGCAGGCTCTGCGCACAAAACCGCCATTTTCGGGTGGACAGCGGGCGCGAGTGGCCCCGCACCCCTGGGGGTAATCCCCCAGGTGATCAGGGGGAGTTGACGCCGCAATCCTTCGAGATCACTCGATCCGACTCCGCCGAACCCCCTCCAGAACCCTGGCACCTGTCATGCACAGGGCCCACCTCCGTAGCGCTCACGTCGTCGGCGGAAACTTCCGGGCCTTCGGGCTGGGGTGGATGGATGCGTCTCGCGATCGCCAGGCTGGCAAAGGTTGTGGTGGCCCTCGTGGCCGCCGGCCTGGCCGTCTACGCCGCGGCGCTCGACGTCTCCTACCAGCACAGCCTCTCCGACTTCACCGGCGTCCTGCTGCTCGCCGAGGCGCGGCTCAAGTTCGATCCCGAGCACCAGGAGGTCCTGGTCATCTCGGCCGGCCAGGTGCGCATCTTCAACCAGGCCGGGATGCAGGAGTACGCCTTCGGCGACGACGCCGAGCTCGGCCACCCCATCGACGCCGTGGCCCTCGAGGGCGGCGACCTGATGGTCCTGTCCTACTCGGCCGGCAGCCCGGTGCAGCTCGTCCGCTGCAACTTCCGCGGGGAGCCCGCCGCCAAGGTGGCCCTCACCGGCCTGCCCGCCGGCTTCGCCGAGACCTTCCACCCCGACGCCATCGCCCGCGCCGGCGCCAAGCTGTACGTGGCCGACCGGCCCGGCATGCGGGTGGTCGTCGCCGGCCTCGACGGCGCCGTCGAGAAGAGCTTCGACCTGGCCGAGAAGCTCGACGTCGCCAAGAAGCGCGAGGACCTGGGCCTGCGCGGCTTCTCGGTCGACAGGAACGGCAACATCCTCTTCACCATCCAGCCGCTCTTCCGCGGCTTCGTCCTCTCCCCCGAGGGCGAGGTCACGGAGTTCGGCGAGCGGGGCAGCGCCCCCGGCAAGTTCAACATCGTCGCCGGCATCGCCCGCGACGAGGCCGGCTACACCTACGTCACCGACATCCTGAAGTCGGCGGTGCTGGTGTTCGACCCGGCGCTCAAGTTCAAGAAGGAGTTCGGCTACCGCGGCGTCAGACCCGGCAACCTGTCCGCGCCGGTCGACGTGGTGGCCGCCGATGGCCGGGTCTGGGTGTCCCAGAACGCCCGCCGCGGCGTGAACGTCTACCGGATCTCCCTGGAGTCGCAGAGCGGGCCGGGAGTGCGCAGCCGCTAGCAGCACGGTTTTCGGAGGAGTCGCAGAGCTGGAGGAAGCAGCACCAACAAGCCGGCCGAGGGGCCGGTCAACCGAAGCGAGGGAGAAGAGATGAAGTTCCTGAGAATCGCAGTCGCCGCGCTGTTCGCGTTCGCCTTCGGCAACGCTTACGCCTTCCACTCCGGCGGCGTCGCCGAGTGCGAGGGCTGCCACTCGATGCACAACTCGTTCGACGGCCAGCCGAACGTGACCGGCCGGACCTTCGCCAATGGCACGGGCCCGTACCTCCTGAAGGCCAACGACCAGTCGGGCGCCTGCCTCAACTGCCACCAGGCCGCCGACACGGCGCCGTCGAGCTACCACATCTCGACCGCCGGCATCACCCCCTACGACTCGACCTCCCCGGTCGAGGCCACCCCGGGCGGCGACTTCGCCTGGCTGAAGAAGACGATGAACGTCGTCATCCGCAAGAACACCGCCCTCGACGGCAACCCCGGCGAGCGCCACGGCCACAACGTCATCGCCGCCGACTTCGGCTACGTGGCTGACAGCACCCTGGCCTACGCCCCTGGCGGCGTCTACCCGGCGAGCGCCCTGGCCTGCTCCTCCTGCCACGACCCGCACGGCAAGTACCGCCGTGACGCCTCCGGCAACATCAGCACCGCCGGCCTGCCGATCTGGAACTCCGGCTCCTACAACAGCAGCGCCGACCCCATCGCGGGCACCTCGGCCGTGGGCGCCTACCGCATCCTCGGCGGCATCGGCTACCAGCCGAAGTCGCTGACCGGCTCCTACGCCTTCACCCGCACCGTCCCGGCCGCCGTCGTCAACAGCACCTACAACCGCTCCGAGGCCTCCACCCAGACCCCGATCGCCTACGGCGCCGACATGTCCGAGTGGTGCGCCAACTGCCACACCGGCATGCTGCAGCAGAGCTACACCTCCGGCATGGCCGGCCTCCGCCACCCGGCGGGCAACGGCGCCAACCTCACCGCCGAGATCGCCAACAACTACAACGCCTGGGTCCGCACCGGCGTCATGACCAACGTCACCGCCTCGGCCGCCTTCTCGACCCTCGCTCCCTTCGAGCAGGGCCACCGCGACTACGCCGTCCTGAAGGCCGCCGCCGCCAGCGCCACCGCCATGCCCGCCGCCAGCACCAACGGCCAGGTGGCCTGCATCTCCTGCCACCGCGCCCACGCCTCGGGCTTCGAGAGCTCGCTCCGGTTCTTCTACCTGAACGAGTTCATGACCGTGGCCGACACCGCCAACGGCAACGTCGCGATCTACGACTCCAGCACCACGGAGAACAAGATCAACTACGGCTACAGCCCGGCCCAGCAGCAGGCCGCCTACAACTACCGGCCGGCCACCGTGTTCGGCCCGTGGGCGCGCAGCTACTGCAACAAGTGCCACGCCAAGGACTAGTGCGCCACTTGTAGAGAAGTTGTGGTAGGGAGAGGGGGCCCCCAAGGCCCCCTCTTCTTTTTCCTTCACCCGCTCCCCGGGGTGGACGCGCATGAGAGCACTCGCCGCCGCTGCGCTCGCACTCGCCGCCTGCCAGGCCCCGGGTTTGGCCGCGCGGTCGCTCCCGCCGCTGGCCGGAGAAGGGGAAGTCTTCCTGTACCTGGATCCGCTGCCGGCAGCGGCCGAGCGGCTCAGCTTCGCCCTGGAGTGGGTCGCCGCGGTGCGGGCCGACGGGCTGGAGGTCCCGCTCACCCTGGGGTTCGCCGAGGTGGACGGCGCGAAGGCCTCGCGGCAGCGGCTCCTGGCCTCGGGCCGGCTGCCGCCGGGCAGCTACACTTCCCTGGCAGTGAAGGTGCGGCGCGCTACCCTGGTCACCGAGGACGGGCGGACCGACCTCCTGGTCTCCCGGGAGCCGGACCGCGTGCCGGTCGCGCTCCCGGTGTCGCGCGGCCACGCCACCGTGCTCACCCTGGCGCTGCGGTTCTCCTCGTCGGTCTCGGCGAGCTACGGCTTCGCGCCGGCCTTCGCGGCGCAGGTCCCTCACGCGCCCCAGCCCGCCCTCTCGGCCTACTGCACCAGCGACGCGGCCTCGGCGGTGGCGGTGCTCGACCGGCGGCGGCGCCAGGTGGTGGCGGTGCTGCCCACCGGCCGCGCGCCGCAGGGGATCGCCGTCGACGCCCTCCAGGGGCGGGCCTACGTGGCCCTGTCGGGCGAGGACACCATCCAGGTCATCGACCTCGCCTCGCGGGAGGACCTGCCCCCCATGCGGCTGCAGCCGGGCGACCGGCCGGGCGACCTGGCGCTCACGCAGGACGGGCGCACGCTGCTCGCGGTCAACGCCGGCAGCCGGACCCTGGCCTTCCTGGACCCGGCCTCGGGCATGGAGCGCGGCCGCGTGCCGGTGGGCGAGGAGCCGCAGGCCCTGCTCCTCGACCGCTCCGGCCGGCGCGCCTACGTGGCCAACCGCCGCTCGGCGCGCATCACCGTGATCGACGTCGCCAATCGCGCCGTGGTGGGGGCCCTCGCCACCGACCCCGAGCCGACGCGCATGGCGCTCAACCGGGCCGGGACGCGGCTCTACGCCATCCACGCCGGCTCGGCCCAGCTCGGGGTCTGGTCGCTGCCGGATCTCAGGCCCGTGGCCCGGCAGCACGTGGGGCTGGGGGCCACCGCCCTCAAGGTCGATCCTCGCACCGACCTGGTCTACGTCGGCCGGCGCGACCGGAGGCTGGAGATCTACGACCCGCTGGCCTTCACCCCCGTGGACGCCATCGCGCTGCCGGGGGTGCCCGGCTGGCTCGCCATCGACGACGCCGAGAACCTGCTGCTGGCCCTGCTGCCCGAGGAGGGCTCGCTGGTGGCCGTGGACCTGACGGCGCGCCGCGTGGTCGCCGCGGTCGACGTGCTGCCGGACCCGCACGCCGTGGCCTTCGCCGGCGAGAGGAACTGAGGCTCGGGTGGCGTGGGGGCTGCGAGTCCGGGCGGTCGCGGGGGCGCTGGCCCTCGCGGCCTGTGGCCTGGCCCGCGCGGAGGGGCTCGACTTGCGGCTCGAGGAGACCTTCACCACCGTGGACTCCCGGTCCACCGACCAGTCGGGCGCGGTGACTCGCACCGAGAGCATGCAGCTCCTGCAGCGGGCCCGCGCGGGCTTCGCCCGGGCCTTCTTCCCGCGCCTGGTGCTCGACGCCGACGGAATGTACGAGTGGAACCTGGGCTGGAACCGCGCAGGCGGCCCGCCCACCAGCGACACCGATGCCCGGCGCTGGGGCTTCGGCACCCGCCTCACCCTGGGCGACCAGGTCCTGGGGGGTGGGGTCTCGTACTCCCACCGGGAGGAGGGGAGCGAGCAGCACCTCCAGGGGACGACGCTCCGGTCGCCCACGCTCGTGCGCGAGGGGTACGGGGCCTACGTCGCCTGGAAGCCGGCGGAGCTCCCCACGGTGGAGGTCCGCGTCAACCGCTCGCTGCAGCACGACGCGGCGCGCGTGCTCTCCGACACCGTGGGGGACGAGCTCCAGGTGTCCACCACCTACCGGCCGGCCCGCCAGCTCGACCTGCGCTACAGCGTCCGCTGGGGCGAGTCCGACGACCGGCTGCGCGGCATCCAGAGCACCGACGTCAACCAGGGCGCCTCCGCCTCCTGGAGCGACAGCTTCCTCGAGGGCAGGATCAGCGCCTACGCCGCCTACAGCCTGGGCAGCCGGACCAGCCGCACCATCGTCACCGGAGCCGGCGGCGCGGTGCTGACGCAGGTGCTGCCGGTGGCCGGCCTCTCGGCCGTGGAGGCCGCCATCGACCTCCCCGGCCGCGTCCGCCTGGTCTCCAACCCGCGGCTCGTCGACGGTGACATCGGCGCCGGCGACGGGGGCACCGCCTCGAGCGCGGGCCTCGACCTGGGGACCGGCCCGAGCGCGGGGGGCGACACCGCGCTGCGCGACATGGGCGCCCAGTTCGCGGACCTCCTCCACCCGGTGAACACCGTCCACGTCTGGGTCAACAAGCCGCTCCCCGCCGACGTGGCTGCGGCCATCCTCTGGACGGTGTGGCAGAGCGACGACAACCAGACCTGGACCCAGCTCGGCGGCGCCGTCGCCGCCCCCTTCGGCCTCTTCCAGCCCCGCTTCGAGATCCCCATCGGCGCCCCGGCCCCGGTGGCGGCGCGCTACCTCAAGGTGACGGCGCGGCCGCTGGCGGTGTCGGCCACCACCGACGCCCGCTACGCCAGCATCCTGGTCACCGAGGTCCAGTTCTTCCTCTCCGAGTCGGCGAGCGCGGTGGCCGCCCGCGGCTCGCCCACGGTCACCGGTGGGCAGCTCTCGGCCAACGGGCGCGCCATCCTCCTGCCCAGCCTCAACCTGGCCTACGACACCGCGCTCACCTGGACCCACTCCGACCACCCCTGGGCATCCACCTGGAACGTCTCCAACGGCCTCTCGGCCTCCCGCAAGCTCGGCAACCTGGTGAACGCCGGCGCGCGGGTGGAGCGGAGCGACTCCGACGCCGGGCGCGGCCGCGAGTCGGCCGTTCGCTGGGCCGCCTCGGCGAGCGTCGATCCCCTCCCCACGCTGGGTGCGGGCCTCGGCTACAGCGGCCAGTGGAGCCAGCGGACCACCGGAGAGGCCCGCAGCCACTCGCTCACCGCCTTCGGGCGCGCCGACCTCTACCAGGGGATCTCGATCTTCAGCACCGCGGGCGGCTCCCGGGGCACGAACGAGGCGGGGGACGACTCGGAGGGGCTCAACCTGTCGGCCGGCGCCAGCCTCTCGCCTCACCGCACCCTGACGCTCAACGGCACCTACAGCCGGTTCCGCAGCACGACCACCCTGGCCGCCGGCGGGACCAACCGCGAGGACCGGAGCACGGTGGAGGGCTCGGGCTCCTTCAGCCCCTTCCCGGCCCTCAACGTCAGCGGCGCGGTCACCCGCTACATCAGCGGGCAGACCCCGAGCACGGTCGCCAGCTTCAACCTGGGCCTGTCCCCGTTTCCCGGCGGGCAGCTGGTGCTGCGCTTCCTCTACTCCGAGACCATCGACACCGCCTCCGACCAGCGGACCCGGGTCTGGGGACCCGGCGCCCGCTGGAACGTGCGCCAGGGCCTGACGCTCGACGCCGGCTACACCGTCAACGAGTCCCGGACACCGGCCCAGGAGCTGGTCTCCAAGATCCTGTTCGTCAACCTGAACGTCTCCCTGCTCTGACCGAGGAACCCCGAAGCGAGGACGCCCCGATGACCAGAACCATCCGCCTCACCCTGCCGGCCGCCCTGCTCGCGCTCGCCGCCTGCGCCTCGGGCGGGCAGAACTACCACGACAAGAACATGGACTTCGGCTCGGTCCGCACCGTGGCGGTCATGCCCATCGTCAACCTCTCCCGCGACAACCTGGCGGGCGAGCGGGTCCGCGACGTGATCACCAGCATGATGCTGGCTTCCGGCGCCTTCTACGTCGTCCCCCAGGGTGAGGTCATCCGGGTGGTGGCCAAGGCCGGCGTCCTCAACCCGGCCACGCCCACGGTGGAGGACGTGGTGAAGTTCGGCACCATCCTCAAGGTGGACGCGGTCATCACCGGCACGGTGAAGGAGTACGGCGAGGTCCGGGCGGCCAACGCCTCGGGCAACGTCATCGCGCTCTCGCTCACCATGCAGGAGTGCGCCACCGGCAAGATCGTCTGGACCGGCACCACCACCCGCGGCGGGGTCACCTGGAGGGACCGACTCCTGGGCGGCGGGGGCGCGCCGCTCAACGAGGTGACGGAAACGGCCGTCGATGACCTCATCTCCAAGCTCTTCAAGTAGGCCCGGCCTCCCGGCCCTGGCCGCCCTGCTGGCGATCGCCGCCGGCTGCGCCACCGCTCCGCCCGCGCCCCCCCTGCCGGACCGCGGCCCCATCCGGCGCGTGGTGCTCCTGCCCTTCGAGAACCTGAGCGGGACCCCGGTGCCGGTGCGCGACCTGCTGGCGCCGGCCGAGCGGGCCCTGGCGGCGCGCGGGCTGGAGGTGGTGAGCGGCGAGCCCGTGCAGCAGTACCTGGCCAGGCACCGCATCCGCTCCACCGGCTCGGTGGATGGCGCGGGGGCGGCGGGCGCACGGGACGAGCTGGGTGCGGACGGCGTGGTGGTGACCTCCGTCGAGACCTGGCGCGACTCGCCGGCGGCGCAGTTCGCGCTGACCATGCGCCTCGTTCGCGCCGCCGAGGACGCGGAGCTCCTCTGGATCGACGGCTACGGGCGCACCGGCGACGACGCCCCCGGCCTCCTGGCCCTGGGCCTGGTGAGCGACGTCAAGGTGCTGGAGGCGGAGGCCTTCGCCCGCATGGCCGATTCGATGGCCCGCCACCTCGAGCGGAAAGGTCCCGCGTCGCCGGCCTGCTCCCGTGGCCTGCGCTTCGAGCCGGTGTTCCAGTACCGCTCCACCACCCTGAGCCCGCAGAAGCGGTACTCGGTGGCCGTGGTCCCCTTCCTCAACCGGACGCGCCGGCGCGGCGCCGGCGAGCTGGCCGCGCTGGCCTTCGTGCGACAGCTCCGCGCCTCGCGGACCTTCACGCCTGTCGAGCCGGGTCAGGTGCGCCGGGTGCTCCTCCAGCAGCGCATCGTCCTCGAGGGCGGCGTCTCGCTGGAGGCGGCGCGCCTGCTCCTCGGGGTCCTCGACGCCGACCTGGTCCTCGGTGGCGAGGTGCTGGAGTACGAGGACTCGGGGCCGCCGCGCGTCAACCTCACCGCCACGGTGCTCGACCGCGGCAGCGGCGAGGTGGTCTGGCAGTCGCTGTCCCACAACCGCGGGGACGACTGGGTCTTCTTCTTCGACGTGGGGCGGGTCAGCACCGCGCTGGCGCTGGGCTGCTCGATGGTGGGCAACGTGGTGGACGGGATGTCCGGGGACACGCCGGCCACCGAGAGCGCCTTCAAGGCACGGCGCTGATCCGGCGGTCTCGATTTCCGCGCAAAGCTCTCCCCGGCCATGGTATGGAGCGCAACCCGTGCGCGACGGCAGGCCACACCTCGGAGAAACGTTCATGACTTCAGGAAGTTACGTACCGTGTACGTCATCCGTCGGGGCACACCCGTTGCACGCAGGCCGGGCTACCTCTGGAGGAATGGCGTGAACCTTCGACTCCTGCTCGCCGCGCTCGCCGCGGCGGTCCTGCCCGCCGGTCCCGGCCTGGCCTACGGCCCAGCTGCCAAGCCCGCTGCACCGGCCTCCGCCGCCAAGCCCGCCGCCTCGCCCCACGCTGCCAAGCCCGGCGCTCCGGTTCCAGGCGCCAAGCCCGCGGCGCCCGCGGCGGCGTTTCCGGTCGCGGAGAAGGGGACCGACGCCGGCATCTACGCCCAGCTCAAGGCGCCCCTTTTCGACGAGCGCTTCGCCAGTTTCCCGGTGGCGCGGATCGAGGACGAGGTCATCGAGCTGCGCGAGCTGACCGAGACGCTGGCCGGCGCCCACGAGTCGCGGGCCATGAGCGACAAGGCGGGCCGCACCGATCACGTCGCCGCCCTCGACCGGCTCATCGACTCGCGGCTCATCGTCATCGAGGCCCGCGACAGCGGCATGGACGAGCTCCCCGAGGTGGCCGCCCAGCTGAAGGCCTACCGCGAGACAGCGCTGCTCACCGCCCTCAAGGACCGGACCACCCGCGGCGCCAAGGCCGACCCGGCCGAGGTGGAGCGGCTCTTCCGCGACATCGTGCGGGAGTGGAAGGTGCGCTCGGTGCTCTTCCCCGAGGAGAAGGACGCCCGGGAGGCCTCGGCGCAGATCGCCGGCGGCAAGAGCTACGAGGAGGTCACCCGGGCCGCGGTGGCCGCCAAGAAGGCCTACGGGGGCGAGGAGTCCCAGGTCCTGCCCACGTCGAAGGTCCTCCCCCACGTCGCCGACATGCTGAAGGCGATGGAGGTTGGCAAGGTGAGCGCGCCCTTCCAGGTCCAGGGCGGCTGGACCGTGCTGCGCATCGACGGGGTCAACTACCCCGAGAACGCCAGGGCGCGCGCCGACGCCGAGGCCCAGGCGTTGACCGCGAAGAAGACCGAGCTGCTCAAGACCTACTACGACGGGATGGTGAAGCGCTGGGTGAAGATCGACGAGGCGCTGCTCAAGTCGATCGACTTCGAGGCGCCCAAGCCCGGCATCGAGGCGCTCAAGAAGGACAAGCGGACGCTGATTCGCGTCACCGGCGACAAGCCGGTGACCGTGGGCCAGCTCGCCGTCGAGCTCGAGAAGCAGTTCTTCCACGGCTACGCCGAGGCGGCCAAGGCGAAGAAGATCAACAAGGTGAAGGGCATCTTCATCGACGCCCAGGTCTCCAAGATCGTGGTGCCCAAGGAGGCCCGCCGCCTCGGGCTCGACCAGACCGCCGAGTACAAGCAGAAGGTGGCCGACAACGACAACTCGGTGCTCTTCGGCACCTACGTGGACAAGGCCATCGCCCCCGGCCTCAAGGTGCAGGACCCGGAGCTCAAGGCCTACTACGAGAAGCACCGGGCCCAGTACTCCCTCCCCGCCTTCTACAAGCTGGAAACCCTGGCCTTCTACGACCTCAAGGCGGCCCAGGCGGCGGTGGACAAGCTCCGGGCCGGCACCGACTACAAGTGGATGCGGACCAACGCCGAGGGGCAGCTCAAGTCCAGCGACCTGGCCTTCGCGCTGGAGGGGAACACGGTGAGCGCCAAGTCGATGCCGCCGGAGGTGGCCAAGTCCCTCGCCGGCGCCAAGAAGGGCGACTACCGCCTCCACTCCGAGGGGGTGGGCCACTACGTCATCCACGTGATCGACGAGATCCCGGCCTCGGAGCAGCCCTTCGACGAGGTGCGCGAGTCCATCGTCAAGCAGGTCGCCGCCGACCGCATCGCGCAGGCGATCCAGGAGGCGGCGCAGAAGCTCCGCGCCGCCCACGAAGTGAAGATCTACCTCACCCACATCGGCAGCTGACGGCGCCGGACCGCTCCGGCGAGGTGTGCCCGTGACCCATACGACGAGAAGGTGGCGCGAGCTGTGGTGGGCGGTGGCCCTGGCGGCAGCGGTGCTGCTCCTCCCGGCCGCCGCCGAGGCGCAGCAGCGCGGCTTCCGCGGCAAGGACTGCCTCGACTGCCACCAGAAGTTCGGCGAGAAGTACGCCGACGCCAAGTTCCAGCACAAGGCGGTGAAGGACAAGAAGTGCGAGGACTGCCACCTGCGCCACGGCATCCTCGGCAAGCTGGTCCTCAAGAAGATGGGCAGCGCCCTCTGCTTCGACTGCCACAAGGAGGAGTCGCTCGGGCTGAAGAAGAAGTTCGTGCACACCGCGGTGAAGGGCAGCTGCCTCGCCTGCCACGACGCCCACGGCTCGGCCCACCCCAAGTTCCTCAAGGCCGCCGGCACCGCCGCCTGCTACGGCTGCCACAAGAAGGAGAGCTACGAGAAGAAGGTGGTCCACAAGGTCCTGGCCACCGAGGGCTGCGGGGCCTGCCACTCCGCCCACGGCGCCGCCGAGAAGGGGCTCCTGGTCGCCTCGCACGACAAGCTCTGCGCCAAGTGCCACGACGCCTCGAAGCCGGCGATGCAGAAGGCCCACGGCGGCTACCCGGTGGCCACCAGGTCGTGCGGCGTCTGCCACGATCCGCACTCCTCGGAGCAGCCCAAGCTGCTGCGCGCCTCGGTCCACGGCCCCACCGCCTCCGGCTCCTGCGACTCCTGCCACGTGCCGGCCAAGTCGGCGAAGCCCTTCGCCCTCACCGACACCGCTGCGAAGCTCTGCGCCAGCTGCCACGATCCCGACACCCTGGTGAGCGGCAAGGTGAGCCACCTCCCCTTCCAGAAGGGCGACTGCACCGCCTGCCACGACCCGCACGCCTCCGACGGGGCCAAGCTGGCACTGGCGGCCGGCAACCAGCTCTGCTTCCGCTGCCACAAGACCATGGCCGAGAAGGTGGGCCGGCCGCACAAGCCGGTCGATTCGGCGGCCGGCTGCCTCTCCTGCCACAAGCCCCACGCCGCCAAGTTCAAGGGGCTCCTCGACGCCAGCGGCGAGCAGCTCTGCGCCGGCTGCCACCAGAAGACCAAGGAGGCGGCGCAGAAGAAGAAGGTGCAGCACAAGCCCTTCGCCGGCGGCCAGTGCAGCACCTGTCACACGCCCCACGGCTCCAACCATGCCGCCGGGCTCAAGGCCCGCTCCGACCGGGTGTGCTTCGCCTGCCACCGCGACGCCGAGACCCGCTTCATCAAGACCCGCACCCACAAGCCGGTCCTCGACGGCCAGTGCGAGGCCTGCCACAGCGGCCACGCCAGCGACGGCAAGGGGCTGCTCAAGGCCCAGGGCGCCAAGCTCTGCCAGGGCTGCCACGCCGCGATGATGAAGGACGTGGGTGGCAAGGACCCGGCCTCGGGCTCCATCCACAAGCCCTTCCAGCAGGCCGATTGTCTGGGCTGCCACGATCCCCACGGCTCCAACGTGGCCGGGCTCCTGGTCGCCGACCAGAAGACCACCTGCCTGAAGTGCCACCAGGCCACCGCCAAGGAGCTGGCCGGCGCCAAGAGCGTGCACGCCGCCTTCGACAAGGGCGACTGCGTGAAGTGCCACAGCCCGCACCAGGCCAAGCTGAAGAACCTGCTGCTCGCCAGCAGCCCCGACCTCTGCCTCACCTGCCACAAGGCGCTGGGCCAGCGGATCGCCACCCAGAAGGTGCACCGGCCGGTCGACGATTGCCTCACCTGCCACAAGCCGCACGCGGCGCCGCAGCCGCGCCTGGCCACGCAGCCGCTGGCCGAGCTCTGCAGCCAGTGCCACGACGTGTCGGGCAAGGAGTGGTCGGCGGCCCACCTGGGCATCGACCCGGCCGCCACCTCCTGCGTGGCCTGCCACGACCCGCACGCCTCGAAGGACCCCAAGTTCTTCAAGGCCACGCAGCACGCCCCGTTCGCCGGGCGGCAGTGCGACGCCTGCCACGTCACGGGCGGGAAGTGAGGGCACCCATGAACGCGCGCATCGCACTGATCTTCACCGCCCTGGCCCTCGCCGCCGGACCCGCCCGCGCCGCCGACGCCAAGAAGCTGAAGCTCAAGCCGGGCGCCGAGGGCAAGGTCTGCCTCGACTGCCACGGCAGCCAGTTCGACGACATCCTCAAGAAGGCCTTCGTGCACACGCCCGTGAAGTCGCGGGACTGCACCGGCTGCCACAACCCGCACGCCTCCGACCACGGCAAGCTGCTCTCCGCCGAGCCCAGCCAGGCCTGCCTGGCCTGCCACGACGTGGTGCCGGCCAAGGCCAGGAGCACGCACAAGGTGGTGGCCGAGAAGGGCTGCGTCGGCTGCCACGACCCGCACGCCTCGGCCTTCAAGAAGAACCTGCTGAAGGGCGGCAACGACCTCTGCGCCGGCTGCCACAAGCCCATCGCCGAGCAGGCCCAGAAGGCCAAGTTCAAGCACAAGCCCATCGAGCAGGGCGGCTGCGTGGCCTGCCACGACCCGCACGGCTCGGCCAAGGCCCCCTCGCTCCTCAAGAGCGACGTCCCCGAGCTCTGCGTGGCCTGCCACAAGACCGACAAGCCCATCTTCGCGAAGCAGCACCAGGGCTACCCGGTGGCCAAGGCCCGCTGCACCAGCTGCCACGACCCCCACGGCTCGGGCAAGCGCGGCATGCTCTACGAGAACGTGCACCCGCCGGTGGCCAAGGCGATGTGCAGCCAGTGCCACGAGGCCCCCACCTCGGCCCAGCCGCTGCGGACCCGGCAGGCCGGCGTCGCCCTGTGCCGCGGCTGCCACGCGCAGAAGCTCAACGAGTTCGGCGAGAAGGCCCGGACCCACCGGCCCCTGCTCGACGGCGCCGCCTGCCTCTCCTGCCACGGCCCCCACGCCTCCAAGGAGAAGGGGCTCCTCAAGGGCGACATGATCCAGGTCTGCGGCTCCTGCCACGCCGACACCATCCGGCGCCAGGCCATCTCGCCCACCAAGCACGCGCCGGTGAAGGATGGCCAGTGCACCGCCTGCCACGACCCGCACTCGGCGGCCGCGCCCATCAACCTCAAGAACCCCGACGTCGTCGAGTCCTGCGGCCAGTGCCACGACTGGCTCAAGCACTCGTCCCACCCCATGGGCGAGAAGCTCAAGGACCCGCGCAACAAGAACCTGCACATCCAGTGCCTGAGCTGCCACCGGGCCCACGGGACGGAGTTCAAGAAGCTGATGCCGTTCCCGTCGACCTCGGAGCTCTGCACCAAGTGCCACGAGCAGTTCCGGAGGTGAGGCGATGAGCGCGAACCGAGCACTGCGGCTGCTGGTGCTGCTCCTGCCGCTCGCGGCCGGGACGGCCCGCGGGGAGGCGCTGGTCCTCTCCTGGTCGTCGTCGGTCTACCAGGACGCCCAGGAGGTGCCGCTGGCGGCGCCCGAGGGCGTGGCCTGCACCGCCTCCTCCTTCGCCGTGGCCGACACCGGAAAGCAGCGCATCTTGCTCTTCGCCATGAAGCCCGGAGGCGTCGCAGCCCAGACCGGTGAGGTGAAGCTGTCCCAGGTGCCGGTCCCGGTCCGGCTCCAGGCCGACTCCAAGGGCAACCTGCTCGCCCTCGACGGCAAGTCGCACAAGATCGTCCGCATCAACCCGGCCGGTGCCTTCGCCGGGTTCGTGGACCTCAAGGGTGGTCCGGCCGCGCCGGCGGTGGTGGCCTTCAAGCTCGACGCCGGCGACGGCCTCTACGCCCTCGACGCCGCCAGCGGGAAGCTGCTGGTGGCCGACGCGGCCGGAGCGGTGAGCCGCCAGGTGGAGCTGCCCAAGGGGCCGCTCTTCACCGACCTCACGGTGGTGGGCGGGACGGTCTTCGCGGTGGACGGCGTGGGTGCCACGGTCTGGTCGGTGGAGCGGGAGGGCAAGGCCTTCGCCCAGGTCGGCGCCAGCCTGAAGGACCGGATGAGCTTCCCGGCCTACATCACCTCGTTCCAGGGCAAGCTGCTGCTCGTGGACCAGAACGGCATGGGCATCGTCACCCTGGGGCTCGACGGCTCCTACCTGGGGCGGCAGCTGGCGCTGGGCTGGAACGACGGCTTCGTCTACTACCCCTCGCAGCTCTGCTTCAACGAGGGCGGCGACGCCTTCCTGGCCGACCGCGGGAACAACCGCGTCCAGCTCTTCACCACGAAGTAGCTGCCACCAGGTACGGGCGGGGTCATGCCCTGGGGGCGCCGGCCGCTGGTGATCGCCGCCGGGCTGGCGGCGCTGCTGGCGGCCGTCTACGCCCAGGTGGGCGGCTTCGCCTTCGTCAACGTCGACGACCAGCAGTACGTCACCCAGAACCGCCACGTGCTGCGCGGCCTCGGCTGGGACGGCGTGGCCTGGGCCCTCGGCTCCCTCCACGCCGCCAACTGGCACCCGCTCACCTGGCTCTCGCACCTCCTCGACGTCTCGCTCTTCGGTGCCTGGGCCGGCGGCCACCACCTGGTGAGCGCGGCCCTGCACCTCGCGAGCACGCTCCTCCTCTTCCACCTCCTGCACCGCACCACCGGCGCCGCCGGGCGGAGCGCGCTCGCGGCCGCCCTCTTCGGCCTGCACCCGCTGCGGGCCGAGTCGGTGGCCTGGGTCTCGGAGCGGAAGGACGTGCTCAGCACCCTGCTGCTCCTGCTGCTCCTCGTCGCCTGGGTGCGCTACGCGGAGGGGCGGCGCCGGGGCTGGTACCTGGCGGCGCTCGGCCTGCTGGCGCTGGGGCTCATGGCCAAGCCCATGCTGGTCACGGCGCCCGCGCTGCTGCTGCTCCTCGACGCCTGGCCGCTCGGCCGCACGGCGCCCCCCGAGGCCGGGGGCCGGCGGCCCCTGGTCCGCCTCGCCCTGGAGAAGATCCCCTTCGCGGCGCTGGCCGCCGCCTCCGCGGCGGTGACCCTGTACGCCCAGGCGCGGGGCCAGGCGGTGAACGCGCTCGCCGAGGTGTCGCTCGGCCAGCGGGTCGCCAACGCCCTCGCCTCCACCGTCCGCTACCTGGGCGACACGCTCTGGCCCTCGGGCCTCGCCTACTTCTACCCGCACCCGGTGCTGGCCCACGGCGGCACGCCTGCCTGGCAGGCGGTGCTCTCGGCCGCGCTGCTCCTGGCGCTCACCGCCGCCGCCTGGCGGCTGCGGGCCCGCCAGCCCTGGCTGCTCTGGGGCTGGGTCTGGTTCCTGGTGACGCTGCTGCCGGTGATCGGCCTGCTGCAGGTGGGCGTACAGGCCCGGGCCGACCGCTACACCTACGTGCCGCACCTCGGGCTCGTCCCGGCCCTGGTCTGGGGCGCGGCGGCGGCAGCCGAGCGGCTGCGCCTGCCGCGGGCCCTGGCGGCGGCTGGTGCGGTCGCGGTGGTGCTGGCCCTCGCAGTCGCCTCCTGGCAGCAGGTGGGCACCTGGCGCGACAGCGTCACCTTGCACCAGCGGGCCCTGGCGGTGACCGAGCGGAACTGGAACGCCTGGGTCGGCCTCGGCGACGCCTACCAGGGCCAGGGTCGCCTCGAGGAGGCCGTCGCCTGCGACCTGGAGGCCATCCGGCTCTACCCCGGGCTGGCCCAGGCCTGGAACGACATGGGCGTGGCCCAGGCCCGGCTCGGGCGGCCGCAGGAGGCGCTGGCGAGCTTCCAGCGGGCCACGCGGCTCCAGCCGGCGTCCGGGGACGCCTGGGTCAACCTGGGCACGGCCTACGGGGCGGCCGGCAGGCTCCCCGAGGCGGCGGCGGCGCTCCAGGAGGCAGTCCGGCTGCGGCCGGGCGACCCCGTGGCCCTGGAGAGCCTGGGCGTCACCTGGTTCTTCCTCGGGGACCGGCCCCGCGCCGAGGCGACGCTCCGGGAAGTGCGGTCGCTCGACCCGGCAGGCGGGGCCCGGCTGGAGCGGCTGCTGGTCGGGCGCTGACCGCTACTCGCCGTAGGTGTGGCAGAGCTTGCAGAGCGGCGTCGGGCTGGCGTCGCGGTCGGCGGCGGGCAGCGAGGCGTCGGGGTGGGGCACCGGCCGCTCGGAGGCGCGGGCCGGATCGTAGGTCCGCGGATCGCCGGGCCGCACCGCCGACTTCACCGGCGCGCCGGGGGGCAGGGCCAGCCGGTAGCGCCACGGGGAGCGGGCGTCGTGGCAGGTGAGGCAGCGGAGCTGGCCCTCGGGCAGGAAGACGCCGCGCTTCACCGCCTCGGCCATCGGCCGCAGCGAGGAGTTGGGGCGGTAGCGGGCCCGCTCGTAGTCGATGTCGACGGGGTGGCTGGTGTGGAGCTGGACGCCGGGGCCAGAGCCACCGTGGCAGGCCAGGCAGTCGGCGGTGGTGGCCGTCTCCGAGCCGGGCCGCACGAGGCCGCAGGGCTGGGCGGCGTCGATCTCGGCACCGCGTGCGCCGATGCCGGCGAGCGCGGTGCGGCCGAGCGCTGCGCGGGTGGCCGGCTCCGCGGAGAGCGCCGGCGTGCCGGAGAGGAGGGCCGCGAGCCCGAGTGCCGCCGAGGTGAATGTGTGCGTGCGCCCCATCTCCGCCTCCCGCCGCGTGTTCGACCTGCCGGCGGGAATCGCAACCGGTGCGCCACCCAGGCGCCGCCACGATCGCCCGGACTGCGGGCGGTTGGCGAAGTGGGCGCAGCGTCCACAGGGTCGGGCGGTCCCCCTCCTTCGCCGCCACAATTGCCAAGACACCAGGACCACTCGGGTTCCGGTCTGGCACGCGCCGCCGGGTGCTCACCCCCTGAGTCGCGCCGGCGCCAGCGCCGCCTTCACCACCGGTCGAGCGCGGCGGCACCCCGGGCTGCCCGGCCATGGTGGGTGAGGTCGGGGCCAGGAGGTGCCACGCCCGCGTGTCGGGAACCTGTGCACACCGCGCGCTTCGTTCACGCTGCGTGAGGCGCGAGCTTCGGATCGATCCGGCGTGCCTTGGCGCCGATCAAGTCGACACGATCGTGGGACACGAGCCGCGCGGGCCCCATGGGCCGGCGCGATCGGGGCTGGTAGCCTGGAGCCCACATTTCAGCCGGCCCTGCGAGGGCAGATTCGGCCGGCGAGCGGAGGGGCAACCACATGCGTACTACCTGGAGCAGCTTCACCTTCGTCGGAGCGCTGGCCGCCGGTGCTGCCGCGCTCGCCCTCTCGGGCTGCGGCGTAGAGATCGAGCAGGTCGCGCAGCCCACGGCGACTCGCACCACCCAGGCCGCCATGGTCCAGAGCGCCTTCTGTCCCGACGCCGACAGTTGCCCCGGCACCGGCGCGCACGACGAGCACGCCGCCTACAGCTGCCGGTACTGCCACTTCGCCGGCGGCCGCATCGCCTTCCAGAAGGACGGCCCGGCCTACCGCGCCGGGCAGCCCGCGCCGGCCTGGGACGCCGCCACCCAGACCTGCTCCAACGTCGGCTGCCACAGCATCGCCGCCGGAACCTTCGCCTACTGGTTCCCGGACGGCAGCGGCGAGCCGGCCTACAACGTGGTGAGCTACGGCGGCGGCCCGGCCCAGACCACGCCGTCCTGGTACGCCACCGGCGCCGGCTGCGGCGCCTGCCACGGCAACCCGCCGCGCAACGGCTCCTCCGGCTCCAACGTGTGGCACAGCGGCCAGCACGCCGGCACCGCCGCCAGCGCCACCAACCAGTGCCAGTTCTGCCACCCGGATGCGACCGGCAGCGGCGGCGCCGGCACCGCCATCACCAACCCCAGCCTCCATGGCAACGGCGCGGTCAACGTCCAGGCCAACTTCCAGACCTCCTGCTTCGGCTGCCACTGACGGCGAGCCCGGACTTCCACCGAGCGGCGGGCAGAAAGCAGAGCGCCCCGCCGCTCGAGAGCAGCGGGGCGCGGTCGTCAGGGGCCTGTCAGTGCACCGGCGAACCTCGCCGGGTCAGTGGCACCCGAAGCAGCGGTTGCCCCACTGAGGCTGCACGTCGATGACGCCATTCAGGTGCAGGGCCGGGTTGGTGATGGACGTGCCCACACCGTTGGCTCCCGAGGCGTCGGGGTGGCAGAGCTGGCAGTCGTTGTAGCCGCCGGTCTGGTAGCCGTGGAAGCCGCTGTGCCAGTTGCCGGTCCCGCGCGGCGGGTTGCCGTGGCAGGAAGCGCAGGTCATGGGCCCGTCGGTCCAGGTCGGTGTGGCCCGCGCGCCGGCGTAGGCGACCGTCTGCTGCACGTAGACGTCGTTGCCCCAGTCGTAGGTGAAGTAGGTGTACGAGCCGGCGTAGTTGCCGTGGCAGTACGTGGCGGAGCATCCCGCCGTGGCGCGGCTCCAGCTCGGGCCGGGGCCGGGCGGCACCTGCGCCGCCAGGCCGTGGAAGGAGACGCTGGCCACCGGCGTGGGGTCGTCGATGTGGCCCGCCGAGAGCACCGAGGTCGGCTTCACGTGGCAGGCGGCGCAGTCGATGGGGGCGGTGAGCTGCGCCTGGACGTGGCGGGTGTGGGCGCCGACGCGGATGGGGTCGGCGGTGCCGCCGCCGCGGTTCGGGTCGCCGGCGTAGCCCCAGATGGCCGCCGGCGGTGCGCCGGTCTGGTTGGCGGCGCCGCCGTGGCAGGCGGTGCAGCTGGCGAAGTCGTTGGCCACGCCGCCGGCGCGGTGGCAGTCGGTGCAGCCCACCCGCACCGAGCCGCCGGTCAGGTCGGTGCCGTGGCAGGCGGTGCAGTTCTGGATGCCGCGGTTGGCGGCGAAGGCGTGGAAGCCGGGGCTGGTGCGGTCCATCCAGGCGGCGTCGTGGCCGGAGGCCTCGAGGAGGCCGTTCAGGTGGCGCCCGCCCTGGCTGGCCGGGATGAGCTGGCCGGCGCCGTCGACGGTGAAGGAGTGGCAGGGGCTGCACGCGCCCAGGCCGCCGCTGGTGTCGACGCGGATGTGAGGCGTGGCCGGCGGGACGCCGTGGCAGCTCCCGCAGAAGACCTGGCCGGCGCCGCCGGTCCACACCGGGGTCGAGCCGCCCAGGTCGAGGGTGGCGCCGTGGCAGTAGGTGGCGCTGCAGGTGGCGCTGCCGCGGTTCCACTGGGGCGAGACGCTGCCGTTCACCGACAGCCCGCCGAAGACCACCTCGGCCTGCGGGATGGCGCCCGGGGCGAGGTCGTCGATGTGGCCCGCCGACAGGTAGGCGTCGTTGGGCGGCGTGAGGTGGCAGGAGGAGCAGGGGAAGGCAGGGCCGAACTGGCCCTCCGTCACGTGGGCGGCGTGGGCGCCGACGCGGACGGGGTCGGCGGTGCCGCCGCCGCGGTTCGGGTCGCCGGCGAACCCCCAGATGGCGGCGGGCGGAGCCCCCGTCTGGTTGAGGACGCCGCCGTGGCAGGCGGTGCAGGTGGCGAAGTCGTTGGCCGAGCCGCCGGCGCGGTGGCAGTCGGTGCAGGCCACGCCGGTGCGGCCGCCGGAGAGGTCGCGGAGGTGGCAGGCCTGGCACGAGCCGAGACCGCGGATCGCCGAGGCCGCGTGGAAGCCGGGGTCGGTGCGGACCATCCAGGTGGTCGGGTGGCGCTGCAGCAGCACCGTGCCCGAGGTGTGCTGGGTCATCTGGTGGCAGGCCTCGCAGTCGCCGCGGGTGGCGGTGGCCGGCACCGAGGGGTGGTTGGGGAAGCGGGCCAGCAGCGTCGGCACGTCGTGGCAGCCGACGCAGGCGAGCGGGGCGGGCGCGCTCCAGCGGACGGGCGCGGGCGGGGAGCCCATGGGGTAGTGGCAGGCCACCGTGCAGGAGGCCGGCGTGGTGCCGCTGGGCGGCGTGTAGGCGTCGGTCGGCTGGATGGTGGTGCCGCCGGGGAAGGCGTAGCCGGTGCGGAAGCCGAACTGGCCGCCGCAGGGGTGGCAGGAGACGCAGTCGAGGCCGTTGGCCTGGTGGCGGGCGTGGGCGTCGGTGGCGACGCAGGTCTGCTCACCGCCGCAGAGGGTGACCGCCGCCCGGGCGACGCGGGTCTGCGGCGCTCCCGCGGGCGCCGCCGCGGGCCGCTCGCTGCAGGCCCAGGCGGCCGCCGCCAGCCAGAGCAGCGCCGCCGCGCGCAGGGTGGAATGCACACGTCTGCCAGAGCACGAGACCGTCATGGTTTCCCCTCCCAGAGGTGCGCAGGACGGCGGGGAGGCCCGCCCCGTCGCGACCGTGGAGCCCGAGACGACGAATCTCGCACCCGGGATCCTCGCCGGCAACTTCCCGGAAGGTGAGGGGACCGTCAACGGGAAAGGCTGTGCGGAGGATGCTGGCGGTCGCGCGCCGGGCGCCCGCTCACTCCGCCAGCAGCTTGCGGAAGTAGGCGATGGTCTCCCGGAGGCCGTCCTCGAGCGCCACCCTGGGCTCCCAGCCGAGCCGGCCGCGCGCCAGGGAGATGTCGGGCTGGCGCTGCCGCGGGTCGTCGGCGGGGAGGGGCTTCTCGACGAGGCGGGACCTGCCCCCGACGAGGCGGATCACCTTCTCGGCGAGCTCGCGGATGGTGAACTCCACGGGGTTCCCCAGGTTCACCGGGCCCGGAAGGTCGGGCGGCGACTCCATGAGGCGCATCAGGCCGTCGATGAGATCGTCGACGTAGCAGAAGCTCCGGGTCTGCAGGCCGCTGCCGTAGATGGTGATGTCCTCGCCCCGGAGCGCCTGGACGACGAAGTTGCTGACCACGCGCCCGTCGGAGGGGTGCATCCGCGGCCCGTAGGTGTTGAAGATGCGGGCCACCTTGATCTCCAGCCGGTGCTGCCGGTGGTAGTCGAAGAACAGGGTCTCGGCGCAGCGCTTCCCCTCGTCGTAGCAGCTGCGGATGCCGATGGGGTTCACCCGTCCCCAGTAGCTCTCGACCTGGGGGTGGACCTCGGGGTCGCCGTACACCTCCGAGGTGGAGGCCTGGAGGATGCGGGCACCCACCCGCTTGGCGAGCCCCAGCATGTTGATGGCGCCGTGGACGCTGGTCTTGGTGGTCTGGACCGGGTCGTGCTGGTAGTGGACCGGGCTCGCCGGGCAGGCCAGGTTGTAGATGCGGTCGACCTCCACGTAGAGCGGGAAGGTCACGTCGTGGCGCAGGAGCTCGAAGCGCGAGTCGGCCATCAGGTGCGAGACGTTGCGCCGCGTCCCGGTGAAGAAGTTGTCGGCGCACAGCACCTCGCGCCCGTCGCCGAGGAGCCGCTCGCAGAGGTGGGAGCCGAGGAAGCCGGCGCCGCCGGTGACCAGCACCCGATACGCGGAGGTCGTTCGCATGCGCCCCAGTCTAGCCCAGGGCGCCTCCGGCGGCGCTCCGCCGGCGGGGCCGCCTCAGTGGCAGTTGAAGCAGGACGGATCCCAGGCGGCCGTGACCTCGATGATGCCGTTCACGTGGAGGGCGGTGTTGGTGATGGCGGTGCCCGTGGCGTTGACGTGCGGGTGGCAGAGGTTGCAGCTGGTGCCGCCGCCGTGTCCGGCGTGGTAGGCGCCCGTGGGCGGCGGGTTGAGGTGACAGGAGGTGCAGGTCATGGGGGTGCCGGAGGTCCAGCTCGGGCTGGCGTTGGTCCCGGCGTAGGGGTGCTGGTAGTCGGCGTCGAAGAAGAAGACGGTGTACACGCCCGAGTAGCCGCCGTGGCAGTAGGTGCTGGAGCAGGTGGCGGTGGCCCGGTCCCAGGCCGGCGAGGCGTTGCTCGAGCGCACCAGCGGGCTCCAGGTGATCTCGGCCGGGCCCGGGTCGATGTGGCCCGCCGAGAAGGCGTCGGCCGGCCGGACGTGGCAGGCGGAGCAGGGGATGGCCGCGGCGATGGCCCCGCCGGTGACGTGCTTGGTGTGCGCCCCCACCCGCAGCGGCTCGTTGCCCGTGCCCCAGGTCGACCGCGGCGGCGCGCCGGTGCCGTTGGCGGTGCTGCCGTGGCACATGGTGCAGTTCACGCGCCAGCTCGGCACGCCGGCCGGCAGGCCGGTGTCGTGGCAGCTCCCGCAGGAGATGCCGGAGTAGCCGCCCGAGAGGTCGGCGCCGTGGCAGGCGGTGCAGTCGGCGAGGCCGCGGTTGGCGCTGAGGGCGTGGAAGTTGGAGCTGGCGGTGTCCATCCAGGAGGCGGCGTGCCTGTCGAAGACCTGCACCTGGCCGTCGAGGTGCTTGCCGCCCGAGGCCACCGGCACCAGGTCGCCGGTGTCGGCCACGGTGTCGGGGTGGCAGAGGTAGCAGGCGAGGCGCGTGGCCTGCACCGCCGGGTGCGGCGCCGGCGGCGGCAGCCCGTGACAGCTTCCGCAGGCCACCTGGCCGGCCTGGGTCCAGAGCGGGGCCGCGGCCGAGCCGCCGGGGAAGGCGCCGTGGCAGTAGGCGGTGGCGCAGGTGGCTGCGGCGGCGCTGGGGGCGCTCCAGCCCGGATCGACGAGGGCCGTGCGCCACACCGGGTCGGCGCCGGTGTAGCCCGAGACGGTCACCTGGCCGTCGAGGTGGCCGGTGGAGAAGAGGTCGGCGGGCAGCGCGTGACAGAAGGTGCAGTCGAGCGGCGCCGAGAGACCCTGCGGCGCGGTGAGGTGGGCCTGGTGGGCGCCGACGCCGAGGGCGGAGATGCCGGTGTTGCCGCCGAGGTCGCGAGGCGGCGCGGCGTTGGCGGTGGAGCCATGGCAGCCGGAGCAGAGGCTGGCGCCCTGGGCGGCGTGGCAGTCGGCGCAGGTGGTGAGCACCACCGTGGCCGGCGGCTGGGCGGCGTGGCAGCGCTGGCAGGCGCGGCCGTTCTGGGCGGCCACCGGGCCGTGGAACGCGGCGCTGCCGGGCGTGTTCCAGCCGGCCGGGTGGACGGCGGCGGCGTCGGTCTGCACCGCGCCGTCGAGGTGCCTCCCGCCGGCGGTGAGCTTGCCGTCCTGCCCCACGCTCTCCGGGTGGCAGGCGCCGCAGGAGGCGCCGGCGGCCAGCGCCGGGTGGTTGGCGGCCGGGCGGGGGTCGCCGGTGGCCGGGTCGCCGTGGCAGGTGCCGCAGCTCGAGGCGCGGGCCTGGCCCCACACCGGCGCGTTGGCGGCGTTGCCGCTGGGGAAGGCGCCGTGGCAGTAGGTGGCGGAGCAGGAGGTGCCGTTCCAGGTGGGCGAGGGGGTCGAGCCGCCCGAGGCCTGGAGCGCGAGGCCGGAGAAGGTGACGCGCCCCTGGGCCTGCGGCGGGTGGCTCACGGAGGTCGGCAGCTGGTGGCAGGTCCGGCAGGGCACGGCCGCGAAGGCGTGGCCGTCGGCGACGTGCCCGGCGAGGTGGAGCTCGTGGGCGCCGACGGCCGGGCCGGTGGAGGCGCCGGAGACGGTGCGGGGCGGGGCCGCGGCGATGAGCGGGTCGGTGGTGTCGGAGGCGACGAGCTGGCCGCCGTGGCAGCGCGTGCAGGAGAGCGCCTGGGCTCCCTCGGACTTCACCTGGCGGGCCTGCCCGCAGGCAAGGAGGCCGGAGAGCACGAGGCTCCCGAGCAGGGCGTGGCGGCGAGACATGGTTCCCCTCCCTCGATGCGCGATCCGAGCCCCCAGTCTACGGAATCGAGCGCCCGAGCGGGGACAGAAACGCGCGGGGAGGGCGGTGGTAGCATCGCCCCATGCGCTATCGGCTATCGATGCCCGAGCCCCACTCGCACCTCTTCCACGTCGAGGCGGCGCTGGACGAGCCCGGCGCCGAGGTGGTGCTGGCCCTGCCGGTCTGGACCCCCGGCAGCTACCTGGTGCGGGAGTTCGCCCGGCACCTGGAGGGCTTCACCGCCTCCGACGCCCGCGGCGCCCCGCTGGCCTGGGAGCGCATCGACAAGCACCGGTTCCGGGTGCGCTGCGGGGGAGTGAACCGGGCCCTCATCCGCTACCGCGTCTACGCCAACGACCTGACCGTGCGCACCTCCCACCTCGACGGGAGCCACGGCTACATGAACGGCGCCAACGTCCTGGTCCACGCCGAGGGGCGCACCCAGGAGCCCTGCGTGCTGGAGGTGGTGCCGCCCCCGGGCTGGCTCGTCACCTGCCCGCTCGACGGCGGCCCCACCGAGTTCACGGCCCGTGACTACGACGAGCTGGTGGACTCGCCGGTGGAGGTGGGCACCCACGCGCTGCTGGAGTTCGCCGCCCTGGGGAAGCCCCACACCCTGGCGGTGTGGGGCCGGGGAGAGCTCGATCTCGGCTCCTTCGCCGCCGACCTGCGGCGGCTGGTGGAGCACCACGGCAACATGCTCGGCGGGCTGCCCTACAGCCGCTACCTCTTCCTGGTGCACCTCTCCGACCGGCGGCGCGGCGGCCTGGAGCACGCCCGCAGCACCACGCTCCACGTGGACCGGGGCGGCTTCAGCCCGCGCGAAACCTACCTCGAGACGCTCTCGCTCGCGGCCCACGAGCACCTGCACGCCTGGAACGTGAAGAAGCTGCGGCCCGCGGCCCTCAAGCCCTACGACTACTCCCGCGAGCAGTACACCAGGCTGCTGTGGTGGTTCGAGGGAGCGACCAGCTACTACGACCACCTGGTGCTGGCGCGGGCCGGGCTGATCGACGGGCAGGGCTACCTCCGCCACCTGGGCAAGGGGCTCACCGAGCTGTGGCGCACGCCGGGCGCCGCCAAGGTGAGCCTGGAGGAGGCCAGCCTCACCTCGTGGGTGAAGCACTACCGGCCCGACGAGAACTCCGACAACAGCACCGTCTCCTACTACCTGAAGGGCGAGCTGGTGGCGATGGCGCTCGACCTGCTGCTGCGCCGCCACGGCCGCTCCCTCGACGAGCTGCTGCGGCTGCTCATCGACCGGCACACCGACGGCGGCGTGCCCGAGGACGGCGTCGAGAAGGCGGTGGCCTGGTGGATCGGGGCCGACGCCGCGCGGGCCTTCTTCGACGCCCAGGTGCGGGGGACTGCCCCGTGGACCGCCGACCTCGCGCTGGTGGGGCTGGCGATGCGCACCCGGCCCGCCGATGGGCCCGACGACGAGGGGGGCAAGCCCGGCGACCCCGACGAGCCCGGGGCCGGCTGGCTCGGCGCCGACCTCGACGACGACCTCGAGGTCACCACCGTGCGCGAGGGCAGCCCGGCCTGGCGGGCAGGCCTCTACCCCGGCGACGAGATCGTGGCCGAGGGCGGCGTGCGCATGACCACGAAGAAGCTGCAGCGCCGCCTGGCCGACCGCGGGTCCGGGGGGACGCTGCACCTGCACGTCTTCCGCCGCGACGAGCTGTTGCCGCTCGCCGTGCAGCTCGGCCTGCCGCCCGACGACACCGTGTGGCTCGAGCCCCTGCCCGAGGCCACGCCCGCCCAGCGGGCGGCGTTCAAGGCCTGGTGCGGCGCGCCCCACCCGGGCGAGCCGGCCTAGGAGCCGGTGAGTCCATGCCCAGGCACGAGCCCAGGGGCCGGAACCCGGTGTAAGCTCCGCGCCGCATGAGCCACGACAACGCGCTGTTCGCCCGCCGCCGCGAGGCCCTGGCCGCCGAGATGGTGCGGCGCGGGGGAGGGACCCTGCTCCTCCCCGCCGCCGACGAGAAGATCCGCAGCAACGACTCCGAGTACATCTTCCGGCAGGACTCGGACTTCCACTACGTCACCGGCCTCGACGAGCCCCAGGGCTGCGCGCTCCTCGTCGCCAGGCCCGGCGAGCCCGTGCGGTTCGTGCTCTTCGTCCGGCCGCGGGACAAGGAGAAGGAGATCTGGAACGGCTTCCGCACCGGCGTCGAGGGGGCCAAGGCCGTGTACGGGGCCGACGAGGCCTTCCCGGTGGCCGAGATGGACCAGCGGCTGCCCGGCCTGGTGGACGGCTGCGGCACGCTCTACTTCCGGCTGGCGCACGACGCCGAGTGGGACGCGCGCCTGGCACGGACGCTGCGCGACCTGCGGGCGCGGGCCCGGGCCGGGGCGCGGGCGCCGGCGGTGGTGGTCGACGCGGCGGCGCTGGTGCACGAGCAGCGGCTGGTGAAGTCGCCCGAGGAGCTGGCGCTGCTCCGGCGGGCGGCCGAGATCACCGCCGAGGCCCACCTGGCGGCCATGCGCGACGGGCTGCACGGGCGGCGCGAGTACCAGGTGCAGGCCGAGATCGAGTACGCCTTCCGCCGGCGCGGCGGCGACGGGCCCGGCTACGGGACCATCGTGGCCAGCGGCGCCAACTCCTGCATCCTGCACTACCGGGCCGGCGAGGCCGAGCTCAGGGACGGCGACGTGTGCCTGGTGGATGCCGGCGGCGAGTACCGCTCCTATACCGCCGACGTGACGCGGACCTTCCCCGTGTCCGGCAGCTTCTCGAAGGAGCAGCGGGCGCTCTACGAGGTGGTGCTCGACGCGCAGAAGAGCTGCATCGAGGCGGTGCGGCCCGGGGCCACCATCGACGGGCTCCACGACATCACCGTGAGGCGGCTCACCGAGGGGATGATCGCGCTCGGGCTGCTCTCGGGGGGGGTTGCCGACCGCATCGCCGACCTCTCGTTCCGCAAGTACTACATGCACCGGACCAGCCACTGGCTCGGCCTCGACGTCCACGACGTGGGCGACTACTACCCCGAGAAGAAGTCGAGGGCGCTCGTGCCCGGCATGGTCATCACCGTGGAGCCCGGGCTCTACGTGGCCGCCGACGACGCCACCGCGCCCGAGGGGCTGCGCGGTGTGGGGGTGCGCATCGAGGACGACCTGCTCGTCACCGCCGAGGGGAACGAGGTGCTGACCGCGGCCGTGCCCAAGGAGGTCCGCGAGGTCGAGGCCGCCTGCACGAGGTAGGCGGGCGGCGGCTCGCGCAGGCCAGAGCAGGGAGCGCGGGAGAGCGCGTCCCGCCCTCGCGCGCCTTGACACCCCCCGGCCCGACGAGTAGAAACGCCACCTTACGCCGGCCCGCCGCCCTCCCGAGGCGCGGGGAAGTACCGGCGGATCGCCGTAACGGGGAGTGGCTCAGCCTGGTAGAGCACTTGGTTCGGGACCAAGGGGTCGCAGGTTCAAATCCTGTCTCCCCGACTCATCGAAGGGCCCGAATTCACTGGCTTCGGCCTCTGATTCGGGCCCTTCCCTTTTGGGGATGAGGGCCCTGTTCCCCACCGGTTCCCCACGACGAGCGGCCCACGGGGGCAAGGACGCCAGCGGAGCGTTGAACCTGAGAGCCCGCTCGAGGGCATCGCGGTAGTCCGAGAGGTCGCTGTGGTCGTAGACCGCCGCCGTGATCTCCGGGCTCGAGTGGCCGAGCGCCTTCTGGACGGTGCCGAGATCGATGCCCGCCCGGCGCAGGATCGTCGCGTTCGAGTGGCGCAGGTCGTAGAAGCGCACGGGCCTGGGGATGGCCTTCGCCCAGAGCTTCATCCGGCAGTGCGGGCAGCGGCGCTGCTCCCCGTCGGGATGGCTCCAGGTGTGGACCTCCGGCGCGCCCGGGGCCTTCCGCGTCGCCTTCGCCTTGCACCGGCGGCAGGTGTGCTCGTACCCGGAGACGACGCCAGCCCTGGCGCATGCGCGTCGAAGGTGATCCACGAGGAGCTTCCGGGTGTCGGGCTCGAACAGCTGGCCATCCGACCGTGGGAAGACGAGGTGGTTCGGTGAGCACCGCATCGCTTCGATGAGCAGCGGGCGCAGCTCGGCCGGGATGATGACCGCGCGCGGGTCGTGATCCTTTGGCCAGGGCTTCGCCCAGGAGCGGCGGATCGTCAGGACGCGCTCGTCGATGTCGACGTCTTCCTTCCAGAGGCCCATGGCCTCGCCGGGTCGCGCACCGACGTAGAGGCAGACGGCGGCCACCCAGCGCCAAGGAGCCCCCAACCTCGGTGCCGAGAAGAAGGAGAGGACCGACGCCACCTCGTCCCGCCTCAGGACCTCGTAGTGCCGGCGAGGGACCCGGCGGCGCTTCACCCAGCGGATCGGGTTCTCGGCCGTCCAGAGGCGGCGCTTGGGATCGCGGGCGAACTCGAAAATGCGGAACGCCGCTGCGCGCAGATGATTGAGGCTGCGGGGGGAGAGCTCGCCGGCCTCTTCCTTCCTGGAGAGGAGGCGGTCGAGGCGGTCCGCAAACTCGCCCGCGGTCGCGGGCAGAAGCGCGAAGCGCCGGAGATCGACGAGGTGGCGGTCGAGGAAGCCCTTCAGATCGAACACCTCGGACTTGCCGAGCCGCGGGCCCTCGCGCTCCCACCAGCTGTCCCAGAGGTCGCCGAACGTGACCGGGCCCGTGGTGGGCAGCTCGAGGCCGAGGCGCTGCCGCTCGGCCTGGCGCTCCATGTCATCGGCCCAGCGCTTCGCCTGCTCGAGGGTGCGGCAGCCCTTCGCGATGCGCGGGCCCACCCAGAGGCCAGAAGCGTCCCGCCACTTGGCCACGAGGTGGCGCCGGCCGTTGCTCCGTACCTTCCAGCGCGCGCTCGCCATGGCGGTACCCTAATACCGTCTGGGCCCACCTTGCACGGCCGGCGGCGACTCCGGCTGGCGGCCCTTGGAAGGCCGCCACCCTTCGCGGAAGGCCCGGATTACCCTGGGATCGAAGATCACGCGGCGCCCGATCCGCGGGAGCGCGGGAAGTGACCCGTCTCGCTCGAGGTTCCGGACCGTCGATTCGCTCACGTTGAGGAAGTAGGCGACTTCGGCGAACGACCAGGCGCGATCGTCGGTGAGGGGCAGCGGCGGCGGGTGGGTACGCCTGCTCTCCCGAGCCTCGCTCATGGCGTCCTCCGGTGAGCAGGCGGCCAGGGCGTAGCGAAAGCGACAGGCGTCATGACCGACCCCTACGAATCTATATGACTAACGTATGGTAGCGGAGGGCCCCGATGCAAGGGGAAGGGGCCGGGAGGCCCGATCGGGTGGCACGCCGCGTCGCAGGCGAGGTGACGTGCCGGTGCGGGGTCCGCCACTCGGCGATGTGAGCGCCCATGGCCGGCCGTCCGGGGCGGCCACGGCCGGAGTAGACTGTGCGTCCCAGCCCGGAGCGCGCATGCCGAAGAAGTGCGCATTCCGGCCATCGTGAACGCCGAGATCGCTGCATCGTGATCACCGCGATCGGGCATGGTGATCGGAGCGAAGCGACGCTGGCTGGTTCACTTGTCGGTCTCGGAGCTCTCCTTTCGCCTGGAGGGACCCTTTAG
>JACRMN010000028.1 GCA_016214955.1 Deltaproteobacteria bacterium | reverse complement strand
TCCTTCTCCGCCCTCGCCTCCCGGAACGGCCTCCGCATGGTCGCCTACGAGGGCGGCCAGCACCTCTACGGCACCGGCTCCACCGACGTGAAGCTCGCCGCCCAGCTCGACCCCCGCATGCGCGACGTCCTCCTCCTCAACTACGCCAACTGGGTCGAGGCCGGCGGCGACCTCTTCGTCCACTACAACCTCTGCTCCGGCTGGAACCGCTACGGCGCCTGGGGCCTTTCGCCCGACATCACCTCCGAGACCGGCCCGAAGTGGGAGGCCATCGCGCAGCTCGCCGCATCACCCTGACCGCCTCGACGCGCGGGAGCCTCGGCCCTGGCCGCCCCGCTCCGGGGCGGCCGGGGCCGAGCCGTTCCGGGAGGCGCCCTCGCGCGCCGCGCAGGCCCATCTGGCCGCAGGCGGCCGTTGCAGTCTCGCCGGCGCGGGCTATGACTCCACCGACCTGCGCCTCGTCTACCGCCCACCGCCCGGCCTCGGCTGGCATCCGATCACCGCCCTGGCGCGACTCGCGGCCAGGCTCCTGGAGGCCGAGCTTCTCCTGATCCCCACGGCGCGCGAGCCCTCCGCCCTGGCGAAGCTGAGGGCACTGCCGGTGCGGCGGCGCGACGCGGAGCCCTGCCTCCTGCTCTGCGCCGGCCCCGAGGACCTGGGCTCCCTGCTCCTCGTCGAAGGGTGGCGCCACCTCGGCCCGGTGGTGGCCTGGGTCATCGACTCCTTCTGGACGGAGCGCATCCCGGCGCTGGCGCGATACGCCGGCCTCGTCGACCGCTGCTTCGTCACCACCGCCGAGGACGCGCCGGCCTGGCGCCGGGCGCTGGGGCGACCGGTCGAGTGGCTGCCCTGGGGAACCGACGCTCTCCGCCTGGGCTCGGCGCGGGCCGACAGGTCCTTCGACGTGCTGCGGACCGGCCGGCAGCCGCCGGAGTGGGACCTCGACGAGGCGACCGGCGCCGCCTGCCGGGCCGCCGGGCTGCGCTTCCAGGGGCGTCCGGCGTGGCGGGACGACGCCGACGAGAGCCAGCGCTGGCTCCTCGAGCACTACGGCCAGGCCCGGTTCTCGCTGGCCTTCTCCAACCTGGCGAGCCCTGCCGGCTACACCCATCCGACCCGGGACTACCTGACGGCTCGCTGGACCGACGCCCTGGCGGCCGGAGCGACGGTGGCCGGCATCGCGCCGGCGGCGCCGAGCGTGAGGGAGCTCCTCTGGCCCGGCGCCACGCTGGAGCTGGGCACCGTCGGGCGCGCCGAGGGGATCCGCCTCATCGGCGAGGCGGTGCGGTGCTGGCGCCCGGAGCAATCGGCCCGCAACGCCCGGCTGGCCCGGGAGCGGCTCGACTGGAGGTGGCGCCTGGAGGTCCTCGCCGGCGCCCTGGGGGTGGCAGCCCCGGCGCTCCGGGCCGAGCTCCGGGAGCTGCGCTCCGCCTGAGGACCGGCCGTCAGGCTGCAGCCTGCCCCGCCGCCTGCCCCGCCACCGCCGCCTCGAAGAGCGCCTTCAGCCGGCCGGCCTCCCGCCCGGCGTCGTGGTGCGCCGCCACCAGCGCCGCCCCGGCCCGGCCCATCTCCTCGAGCCTGCCGGGCGCGGCCGCCACCGCCTCCCGCAGGGCACGCACCAGCCCCTCGACCGAGCCGGCCGGCACCAGCCATCCGGTGACGCCGGTCTCGACCAGCTCGGGGATCCCGGCCACGGCGCTGGTGATGACCGGGCGCCCGAGCGCCAGCGCCTCCATCACCACCACCGGCAGACCCTCGGCGAAGCTCGGCAGCACCAGCGCGCGCGACGACAGGATGAGCTGGCGCACCTCCTCGCCGCTCATCCACCCGGCCAGGCGAACCTGGGCCCCCAGGCCGAGGCGCGCCACCAGGGCCTCGATGGGCGCGCGCAGCGGCCCGTCGCCGGCCAGCACCAGCTCGAAGGGGATGCCCTCGCGCGCCAGGTGGCCCGCCGCCTCCAGCAGCAGCAGGTGGCCCTTCTGCTCGGAGAGGCGCGCCACGCAGGCCAGGCGCGGCGCCTGCGGGACGGGGGTGAGCGGGGCGCGCAGCAGCTCGTCGCCGACCCCGCAGCGGACCACCTGGACCTTGGGCCAGTCCGCGTGCCGCACCCAGCGGAAGAGCTGGCTCTTGCCGAAGCTGCTGACGGCCACCACGAAGGCGGCGCGCCGCACCTTCTCCCGGAGCCCGATGAACTGCGGCTTGTCGAACTCCTCGGGGCCGTGGACGGTGAAGCTGAAGCGGGGTGCCCCCAGCTCGCCGCAGAGGGCCGCCAGCGCCGCCGGGTTGGTGCCGAAGTGGGCGTGCAGGTGCTGGGCGCCGGCCCGCTCCAGCCAGCGCGCCAGCACGCAGGCCTCCGCCAGGTAGACGAGGTGGCGCAGGAGGCCGCGGTCGGAGCGCCAGCCCAGGGCGACGGCCAGGCGCAGGGCCCGGGCGAAGGCCAGCGGCTGGCGCGCCAGCCGCGCCGCCGAGGCGCCGAGGTGTCCGAGGAGGCCCGCCCGCAGCACCACGCGGGTGAGCGCCTGCTCCGCGAGGTCCTCGTCCGAGGCGGGCTCCTCGCCGGCCGGGCGGACGCTGAAGCGCAGCACCTCGACCCCCAGCGCCTCCAGCGCCCGGATCTCGCGGCGGATGAAGCTGTGGCTGGTGCGCGGGTACTGGTTGACGAGGTAGGCGACCTTCACGGGGTGACCCTCCAGTCCACGAGGCGGCGGCGGCGGCCGAGCGCCCGGGCGAGGAGGAACCGCAGCTGGCCAACGGCCTGGGGGAGCTTGGCGAGCACCGTGAAGCATGCCAGGAGCGCGGCGTCGCGCGGCGGATCGCCGGCCCGCACCGCCCGGAGGTAGATCCGGCCGAGGAGCGCCGCCCACCCGGCGAGCAGGAGGAGGCTCAGCCCGCCGGTGGGCCAGGCGAGGAGCAGCGCGCTGCCCGGGACCGCCAGTCCCCAGAAGAGGATGCTCCGGCTCTCCCGCACCCAGTGGCGCTCGGGCCCGGCGCCGTGGAGCGCCGCCCCCTCTGCATAGGCCCACCCGGCGCGCACCGCCCTCCGCCACCACTGGCCGAAGCGGGTCATGTCGGCGTCGTGGAGGACCATGACCACGGCGACGCGGACGACACCCCACCCCAGCCGCCGCAGCCTGAGGCAGAGCTCCGGCTCCTCCCCGGCGATGAGGTCGGGGGCGAACCCGCCTGCCTGGCGGAACGCCTCCACCCGCACGAGGGCGTTGCCGCCGCAGGCCAGCGCCGGGCCCGGCGCGGCCCGCCACTCCAGATCGCAGAGCCGGTTGTAGATGCTCCGCTCCCGCTCGCGCTCCCGCACCTCGCCGCAGGCCACCGCCACCCGGCTGCCGGCCTTGAGCTCGCGCGCCCCTGCCTCCAGCCAGCCCGGGAGCAGCTCGCAGTCGCCGTCGAGGAACTGCACCAGGGCCGCGCCCGGCTGCAGCTCCAGGGCCCTGTCGAGCCCGGCGTTGCGGGCCCGCGCCGCGGTGAAGGGCTGCGCCGGGTCGAGCTCCACCACGCTGGCGCCGCGCCGCCGCGCCAGGGCGGGGCTCCCGTCGCTCGAGCCGGAGTCGACGTAGACGACGGCGCCGGCGCCCTCGATGGCGTCGAGGCAGCGGGCCAGCCGCACGCCCTCGTTGCGGCCGATGACCACCACCGCGGGGCGGCTCATGGCAGGCCGCCGCGGCCGAGGGTGCTCTCGCGGAGGAAGGCGCGCAGCAGGCCGGGCGCCGAGCCGCGCGGCCGGCCGAGCAGCCGCATGCGGGCGCGCCGGAGCAGGTGGCCCGCGAGCCAGGCGAGATCGGCCAGCAGCGCCCGGGCCAGGCCGAAGTTCTTGACGAAGTAGCGATGGCGGGACTGGAGGACGTAGGGGGGGATGGCCCGGGAGGCGTCGCTGGGATCGACGCCGGTGGAGCGCCCCACCAGGTGGACCACCCGGCTGCGCGGCTCGTACCAGCAGGCCCACCCGGCGCGGGCGGCGCGCAGGCACAGGTCCACCTCCTCGTAGTAGAGGAAGTAGCCCTCGTCGAGGAGGCCCACCTGCTCGAACACCTCGCGGCGCACCAGCATGCTGGCGCCGGAGACCCAGTCGACCTTGCGGGCGTCGGCGGGGATGGCCAGCACCGTCGTCCAGGGCGACAGCGCCCGGGCCACCAGCCGCAGGCGCAGCTCGCGCTCGAACTCGGCGAGGATCCCGTGGAAGCGGAAGGCCGACGGCTGAGGCGTGCCGTCGGGCTCCTCCAGCCGGCTCCCCAGGATGCCGGCGTCGGGCCGGTTCGTGGTGGCCTCGAGCAGGGCCAGCAGCGCACCGGGGCGCACGTAGGTGTCGGGGTTGAGGAGCAGGAACCAGTCGGGCGGCTCCGGCGAAGCAAGCAGCGGGCGGAGCGCGGCGTTGTTGCCGGCCGCGAAGCCGGCGTTGCGGGGCGCGGCCTGCACGGAGGCCCAGCCGCCCCACCCCTCCGAGGTGATGGCTCCCCCGATCTGCTCCACCGAGCCGTCGCCGGACAGGTTGTCGACGACCACCACCTGCGTCCCCTCGATGCCCGCCACCTCGGCCTCGAGCGACCGCAGGCAGTCGACCACCAGCGCCGGGGTCCGGTAGTTGACGATGACCACGGCGAGCCTAGGGCGCATCGCCCCTCCACGGGCCGGCGGCGACGCCCGCGGGGAGCGGCAGCCGGGGGGCAGCCGGCCCCGGCCTCGCTCTCCGCGCCGGGACCGCCCGGGCCGCCCGGGCGGCCACCCACAGCGAGATCAGCGCGCCGGCGATGACCAGGACGGCCGGGGTGGCCATGGTGTTGAGGAGGTCGTCCACCATCCCGATGAGCGCCACCGCCGCCAGCGCCGCGGCGCTGGCCACCCTGGGTTCGGCCCAGTGTCGCGCCGGCGCGGCGCGCAGCAGCAGGAGCACGGGCAGTCCCAGCACCAGCCCGAGCGAGAGCAGCCCCACCAGCCCGGTCTCCCCGAGGGCGATGATCCACATGCTGTCGGTGACCGAGACGTCCCGGCCCGACGGGTCGTGGATGCGAGAGCGTCCCCAGCGTCCCCACCCGAGCCAGGGGCGCTCCATCGCCTTCTCCACCAGCGCCGTCTCGTGGACGAACCGGTACCCGACCGACTGGGCGCGCTCGGCGGCCACCGAGTTGGCGGCGGCGGCCACCAGGCCGTCGCCGGCCCACCCCGCCAGGCGCGCCGCGCAGTAGACCGGAGGGACGGCGGCGAGCAGGAGCACCAGGACCGGCAGCCGCAGCAGCCGCGTCCCCTCGAGGACCGCGATCCCGACGAGCAGCAGGGCGGCCGCGCCGGTGGACTTGCAGAGGAGCGTGGTGACGCCGAGCACCGCCCAGGCGGCGCCGAGGGGGATGCCGGCCACCTTGCGCCGGGCAGCGGTGCGCCACAGCCAGTAGGCGACGAGCGTCGCCGAGGCCATGAAGAGCGCCACCATGAGCCCGTGGTTCATGAAGACCACCGGGCGGAACCCGCCGAAGCGCATGTTCTGGGCGAACATGGCCGTGGGGCTGTAGCCGTAGGCGAGCCGGTGCAGCTGCGGGCTCATCCTGATCTCCCAGAGGCAGAGCGGCACGTACACCAGGCCGGCCCCCACCAGCGCCACGGCGAGCTCGGCCAGGCCCCGGCGATGGCCCAGGTAGACGCGGCCCAGCAGGTAGGGCCCGCCGAACACCAGGGTGGCCGCGAAGACCGCCGACCAGGCCTCGTAGGCGCCGAGGTCGTTGGCGGTCGCCGCCAGGTAGGGAGCGGCGCACAGGACCAGCACCGGCAGGTCGAGGAGGGAGGGCCGGAACCGGATCCATCGCCGCGCGTCGAGCACCAGGGAGAGGATCAGCACCACGCCGGCCACGAACATGGCCTTGGTCCGCAGCAGCGGCACGCCGGCGCTGGCCTCGAACACCGGCACGAACAGCGTGCCGCCCAGGAGCGCGACCACCATCCCGCGCCGCGGGCCGAGGGCGAGGAAGCACCCGGCGGCCGCGGCGCAGAAGGCGATCAGCGCGACGCCGAAGAACCCGTTGGCCTGTCCCATCGTGCGGTGTGCTCCCCGGGCCGGTGGTAACGACGTCGCTCCCGGCCTGCCGCAGTCCATCCGGCTCATCGGGGGCGCGTCGCCGCCCCCGGCGCGGGCACCGGCCTGGGCCTTTCCCACCGTCGACGGCGCACCGCCTCCCGGGCCTGGCCGGGTTCTGGCATGCGGTGGAGGGAGATCGTTCCCCACCAGGAAGGTGTCCCTTGGAGCTTCCCGGCAGTGACTCGGACGCCGCGCCCGACGGCGCGACGAACGGCCCCACCACGAAGGACTGGCTGCGCTTCGCCCTGGGCGCCGCGCGGCGCCGCCGCGCCCTCTCGGCCGCCGTCTTCCTGGGCGGCGTGCTGGCCGCCCTGGCAACCTATCGCCTCAGCACGCCCATGTACCGGGTCGAGACCCGCATCATGGTGAGGAACCAGGGCTTCGCCGGCCTGGGGCGCGGGGTCACGCAGGACGACGCGCCGACCCGCGCGGTCTTCGACCTCATCCACCGCAGGCAGAACCTGCTGGCCCTGCTCCAGCACGCCGGCGTGAGCCCCGATCCCCGGTCCGCCGCGGCCGCATCCGGGATCGCCCACCGGCTCTCGACGGGCCTGGAGCGCATGCTGGGCGGCAGCGCCACCCCCGAGGACCCGGAGGACGCCCTGGTGCGGCGGCTCGACAAGGCCCTGGCGGTCACCGCGGCGGAGGGCACCATCACCGTCGCCATCGACTGGCCCTCGGCCGAGCAGGCCTTCAAGCTGGTCGACGGCGCCCTGCAGAACTTCCTGGAGGATCGGCAGGTGCAGGAGATCACCATGGCCGACGAGGCCATCTCCCTCCTGCAGCCGCGCGTGGCGGCGATGCGCGAGCAGCTGGAGCGGGTCAACGCCGAGGTGCGGCGGGCGCTGGCGGAGGGCGAGGCGTCCCGCCGGGCCGCGCGGCCGGGCCGCCTCGCGGTGCCGGGCGAGCCCAACGAGGAGCTGATCCAGCTCCGGGTGGCGCTGGAGTCCAAGGAGCGCGCCATCGGCGACGTGGAGGAGATCCGGCGGCGGCGCCAGACCGACCTGCAGACCCAGCTGGACGCCCAGCGCGCCGTCCTCTCCGATGCCCACCCCAGCATCATCACCCTGCGCCAGGACCTGGCGGCGCTGGCCCGGGACTCGCCGCAGATCGCCCAGCTCCGCGAGGAGGCGCGCAAGATCCGCCGCGACTACGCGGCGCGCGCGGCCCAGGACCCACGGCCGAGGACCGCACCGGCCCCGGCGGTGGACCTCCCCTATCGGCCCACGGCCGGCACCGTCCCGGCGGAGGAGAGCGAGCGCGTGCGGCAGGCCCGCTTCCAGTACCAGCAGATGATCGACCGCCTCAACGTGGCCACCCTGGAGCGGGACGCGGCGGGTGCGGCCTTCAAGTACCGCTACGTCGTCAGCTGGCCCGCCGAGATGCCCCTCAACCCGGCCAGCCCGAGCGCCGCCCGCATCTTCGGCCTCGGCATCCCGGGCTCGGTGCTGCTGATGCTGCTGGTGGCCGCGATGCTGGAGCGGCGCCGGGGCCGCATCGTGGAGCGCTGGCAGATCCTCCGGCAGCTCGGCCTTCCCATCCTCGCCGACCAGGGCCGCCCTTGAGCCTGGCCTCGGCGCTGGACCTCGGCCTGGCGCTGGCCGCCCTGCCGCTGCTGGCGGCCTGCCTCTACCTGGGCCTCCTGACGCTCTGCTCCGGCCGGCGCGCGCCGGCCGCAGCCGCACCCCCTCCCACGAGCCGCTTCGAGGTGCTGGTCCCGGCCCACGACGAGGAGGACGGCATCGGCCGGACCGTGGCCAGCATCCTCACCGGCGACTACCCGGCGCCGCTGCGCCGGGTGACGGTGGTGGCCGACAACTGCAGCGACGCCACCGCCGCCCGCGCGCGCGCGGCTGGCGCCCGGGTGCTGGTCCGCACCGACCCGGCCCACGGCAAGGGGCGCGCCCTGGCCTTCGGGCTCGGGCAGGTGCTGGAGGAGCGCTTCGCCGACGCGGTGGTGGTGGTGGACGCCGACACCGTCGCCAGCCCCGGGCTGCTGCGCGCCTACGCGGCGCGCCTGGAGCGGGGCGCAGCCGCCGTCCAGGCCGACAACGGCGTCCTCAACCCCGGCGACTCCTGGCGGACGCGGCTCATGGCCATCGCCCTGGGCAGCTTCCACCGGCTCCGCTTCGGCGCCCGGGAGCGGCTCGGCCTCTCCTGCGGCCTCCGCGGAAACGGCATGTGCCTCTCGCGCCGGCTCCTGCTGGCGGTCCCCCACACCGCCAGCTCCCGCGCGGAGGACCTCGAGTACGGCCTCCTGGTCGCCGAGGCAGGCCACCGGGTCCACTACGCCGCGGAGGGCCACGTGCTCTCCGCCATGGTGAGCGGCGAGGCGCCGGCGCGGTCGCAGCGCCGCCGCTGGGAGGAGGGGCGCGGCGAGCTGGCCCGGCTCCACGGACGGCGCCTGCTGGCCCTGGCGCTGGCCCGCCGCGACCTGCGCCTCCTCGACGTGGCACTCGACCTCCTGGTGCCGCCGCTGGCCACGCTGGCGGCCTGGGCCGCGGGCGGCCTCGGGGTCTCGGCCCTCGTCAGCATCGCCTGGCACCCCGTGCCGGTGGCGCTGCTGCTCTGGGCCGGCTGCGTCGCGCTGCTGGCCGCCTACGTCCTGCGCGGCTGGGTGCTCTCGGAGACGGGATGGCGCGGCCTGCAGGACCTGCTCGTCCACGCTCCCGCCTACGCCGTCTGGAAGGTGGCGCTGCGCTGGCGCGCTCCGGCGCCGGGCGCCGGAGGGTGGGTGCGCACGCCGCGCGAGTGAGGGCCGCTCCCTGCCGGCGAAATCGGGCCCGTGGATCAGCCGAGCAGCAGGCACCCGGCGATGCGGTCGGAGCCGATGAGCTCGATGGTCCGGCGTGCCGCGGCCAGGCTGCTCTGGCCCAGCTCGATGCAGAGCACCACCAGGTCGGCCTCCCGGGCCACGGCCACGCCGAGCGGCTCGGCCACCACCGACGGGATCGCGACCACCAGCGGATCGGACGCGACCCCGCCGCGCAGCCCTTCCAGGCGGCGCACCATCTGCGCCGCATCCTCGTAGTCGAGGCGGCTGGCCACCACCGCGCTCACCTGCCCGAGCCGGAGCCGGCGACCCACCTCCGCCAGCGAGGCGGCGACGATGGCCGCCGAGCCGGCCGGGTCTACGGGGACCAGGACCGCGGACCGCCAGGGGCGCCGGGCGAGGGCGAGCCAGAGCTCC
The DNA here is from genome assembly GCA_016214955.1 of Deltaproteobacteria bacterium. GTDB lineage: Bacteria > Myxococcota > Myxococcia > Myxococcales > Anaeromyxobacteraceae > JACRMN01. Next base: position 96,048 of record JACRMN010000028.1, on the reverse strand, counting down.
TGGATCTCGCGCCTCGGGGGCCGGGGCATCGGCAGCGTGTTCCCGGGGTGATCCGGGGAGGCGTTGGGCTGGCTCATGGACTGCACCTCGGGGAGGGGATCGTCGCTGTGCACTTCACGACGGGAAAGGGGACTGCATGGGACGTACCTTGAACCGCCTGAACGGAACCGACCCTTCCGTGGCGCCGCCCGCCGCGAGCGAGATGGCGGGGCCGGGCGCGCCGCACAGGGTGTTTGCCAGCCCGGGAGGGTGCGTCCGCGTCCGCTTCGGGCACATCTGGGTGGACGCCCTGCGGTTCGACGCCGCGCTCGATCGGATCGAGCTGCTGGTGCGCGCCGGCAGGGGCGGCAGCGTGTTCACGCCGAACGTCGACCACGTGGTGACGGCCGAGGACGACCCCCTCTTCCGCGCCGCCTACGCCGAGGTCGATCTTTCGCTGGCCGACGGCCAGCCGCTGGTCTGGACCTCGAGGCTGCTGGGCGCCCGGCTGCCCGAGAAGATCTCCGGCTCCGACCTGGTGTGGCCGCTCCTGCTCCGGGCCGCCCGGCTGGGGTGGCGCGTCTACCTCCTCGGAGGCGCGCCGGGCGTGGGCCAGGCGGTCGCGGACCGGCTGGAGCGGGAGCTCGGGCTGCGCATGGTGGGGGTCGACGCGGCGGCCATCGTCCTCGACGAGGCGGCCGGCACGCCCGACCTGGCCCTGGAGCGGGTGCGCGCCGCGCGCCCCGACCTCCTGCTGGTGGCCCTCGGATCCCCCAAGCAGGAGCGCTGGATCCACCGCGCCCTTCCCCGGCTGCGCCCCGCCGTGGCCGTCGGGGTGGGCGCCTCCTTCGACTTCCTCGCCGGCCGCGTGCGGCGCGCGCCCCGCTGGATGTCGCGCGCAGGGCTGGAGTGGCTCTACCGGCTGTGGCAGGAGCCGCGCCGCCTGGCCGTTCGCTACCTGTCGAAGGATCCGCGCTTCCTACTGGTGCTCCTCCGGAGCGCCCTGCGCCCGCGGGCGCAGCGGGTCCGGGACTGCTGAGGGATCGGGCGGGACCTTGTCCGGACGCCGGGGGTGGGCGTCGAAGAGCAGGAAGACGTTCCAGTCGAGGGTGATGCCGTGGATGCGCGGCTGCCGCTGCATGATGCCGCGCACGCCCACGGCCAGGTCGACGAAGTCCCCGAACGAGCGGCCCACCTGGAAGCTGCCTCCCCAGGCCTGGTCTCCCTTCTGGAGCCCCTCCACCACCCGTCCCACCGCGCCGTAGCCCTCCACGCGCCACACAGGGCTGGGCGTGGCGACCAGGTTGGCGGTCAGCCCGACCCGCTCCGGTACCGCCCCGGTGATCCGGTCCACGAAGGGCGCCAGGGTGGCGGCCAGGGTGCCCTTCCACGGCAGCCGGCCCAGCTCCCCGTCGTAGCCAGCGCCGGCCTCGGCGGCCGGCAGGAGCCGCGTGGCCGTGACCCCGGCCTGGCGCTGCGCGGCCCAGGCCGGCCCGCCACCCACCCAGAACCGCAGCGTGCTGGAGACCGCGTGGCGCCAGGTCTCGGTCAGCCCGGCGATGCCGACGCTCGGGCCGTCCGAGAACTTGGCCCCGGTCGCGTCCAGCACCGACGCCAGCACGTCGTGGGGGCCCATGTCCCACTCCAGACCCGCCATGGCGCGCAGGCGCTGCTGGCGCGGCAGCCAGCGCCTGTCGTCGGCCCGCGCGCCGCCCTCGTCCGCGGCGGTCAGCGAGATCTGGAGCCGGTGCCGCAGCCCGGGGTTCACGCCCAGGCCGAGCGTGCCCTCCAGCGACCGGAAGCCGAGCGTGGCCACCGACGGGAAGGGCTGGGTCGGATCGCCGCTCGGCACGCCGGCGGTGAAGAGCTGGTAGCGGTTGATCTTCCCCGTGCGCCCGCCCAGCTGCGCCGAGAGGGACCACTCCGCCCCGGGCTTCCAGCGCCCCAGCAGCGACGCCTGGTGCAGGAGCGCCACGGTGCCGCCTCCGCCGTCGGTCAGGGTCAGGAGCGGCCGGTAGTCGATGGCCAAGTCGAGCCCGGGCGCGGCCACCCCGGCCTTGATCCAGGGCGCGAGCTCCGCCTCCGCGAACCTCTCGGTGGGCGCCCCGGGTGCCGCCGCGGTGCGGTAGCGCCCCTCGGCGACGACGCCGAGGTCGAGCGACGGCGTCGCCGCGAGGCTCGAGGCCAGCAGCCCTGCGCAGGCCAGGGGGAGCATGGGCATCACTCGACGACCACCACGTCGCCGGCGCGGAGGCGGAAGGCGGCCGCGCGGCGCTCGGCCTGGATGAGCGCCTTGTAGGTGAAGCGGATGCGGTCCCCCCGCCGGAGCACGAAGATGCGATCGGCGTCGGCGAACTCCGCGAGCCCGCCGGCCGCGGCCAGCACCTGCAGCACGCCGCTGCGGGCGTCGATCGGGTAGGCGCCGGCCTTGCGCACGTTGCCCACCACCGCCGCCTCGTGGGGCCGGGTGTCCTCCACCGAGACCACCACCACCGGCTTCACCACGTACTCGCGCAGGCGGGCCTGGATCCGGTTGGCGAGCTGCAGCGGGGTGAGGTCGACGGCGGGCACGTCGTTCAGGAAGGGCAGGGAGATGTTGCCGTCGTCCCGGACCCGCGACCGGCCCGACATGCCCGCCTGGCCCTCGACCCGCACCGAGAGGAGATCGCCGGGCATGATCAGGTACGGCCCGTCGGCCGCAGCCGGCTGGGCGTAGTCCTCGATCCAGACGTACTCGGGGAGCACCCGGGCGGTGCTGCACCCGCCGAGCGCCACCAGGAGCGCGGCGACGGTGATCCGTGACATGGCCGTTTCCTCCGAAGGATCCTTCCCCAGCACCGGCCGTGCCGCGCCTCGCTCCCCGCCGTGGCGCCGCTTCTGCAGAGAACCCGTCCACGGGCCGGCGGTAGCGCTCGTTCGCGAACGTTCGGGAACGCGGAGGCGGAGCCCGGGTGCGGCTCAGCCGCGCTGCCGCGCGGCGAGCCAGCCCGCCAGGCGCCGGGCCAGGGGCAGCTGCCGCAGACCCCGCGCCATTCCGCGCGCCCGGGCGCCCCGCACCGCCGCCGAGTCTCCCAGCCGGACCTCCAGCAGGCTGACACCGGGCCTGCGGAGCGCCCGCCGGAACACCGCCTCGGCGTCGCCCTCGACGAGCTCATGGGCCGCGCCCACCGCCTCTGCGAAGGCGGCGAAGTCCGGGTTCTGCAGGTCCACCGCGTGCGGGTGGCCCAGGGAGGCGAGCTGCTGGAGGCGGACGCGGTTGAGGAAGCCGTCCGCCAGCACCACCACCACGAGCTGCAGCCGCAGCCGCGCGGCCGTGAGCAGCTCCATGGCGGTCATGGCGAAGGCCCCGTCGCCGACGACCGCGACCACCGGGCGCCCCGGCGCCGCCAGCGCCGCGCCGATGGCGGCCGGCAGGCCGAACCCCATCGACTGGAAGTCGCTCGGCACGATGAGCCCGCGCGGCGACCGGATCTCGAGCCAGCGCCGCGCCGCCTCCTGGTGCTGCCCGGAGTCGGTGACGACGATGGCCTCGCGCGGCAGGGCGCGGCGCAGCGCGCCGAACAGGGCCTGGGTGGTCTGCGGATCGATGCCGCGGACCGCCAGCTCGGGGAGCCGGCCGGCGGCGCCTTCCGCCAGGCGCGCCCTCCAGGCCGCCACCTCGGCCGGCTCCCAGCCCGCGCCCGGGCGCGGCGGGCCCGCGCCGATCCGCCGGGCCAGGCTGGCGACGAAGGCCTCCGCGGTCCCCAGCACCTGGATGGCCGCCGGCCGTCCCGAGTCCAGCACGGCGCGGCTGGTGTCGACCCGCACCGTCCTGTCGGCGGGCAGCGCCAGCCGGGAGCTGCCGGAGCTGGCCGCGCCCAGCTTGCAGCCCAGGACCAGCACCGCGTCGGCGGCCTCGAGGAGCGCGTTGAGGCCCTCGAGCCCGCCGCGCGCCAGCTCGAAGGCGAGCGACAGCGGGTGGTCCTCGGGAAGCAGGCCGCGCCCCGAGGTGGTGGTCGCCACCGGTGCGCCCAGCCGCTCGGCCAGCGAAACGACGGCCCCGGCCGCCGCCAGGGCCCCCTGCCCGGCCAGGATGACCGGGCGCCGCGCGCCGGCCAGCAGCCCGGCAGCGCGCGCGCAGGCCACCTCGAAGCCGGCGTCGGGGGCGGGCGGGCTCGCGGCCGGCGCGCCGCCGCCCGTCGCCAGCCCCGCCAGCGCCTCGGGCTCCCACTGGAGCACCACGGGTCCGGGCTCGTCCTGGAAGGCCAGCGAGACGGCCCGGCGGGTGGCGCCCTCGATCTCCGCGGCGGCGCCGGCCTCGACGGTTGCCTTGGCGATGGGCCTGGCCAGGGCCGCCTGGTCGAGCCGCTGAAAGGGGAAGCCCGGCCCGGCGCGGGGCGGTGCGCCGACCACCAGCAGCGCGGCGACCGAGTCGTGTGCCGCCTCCGCCAGGCCGGTCAAGGCGTAGAGGAACCCCGGCCCGGGGATGGCGAAGACGGGGGCCAGCAGCCCCGAGGCACGGAAGTAGCCGTTGGCCATGAAGGTCGCGGCCAGCTCGTGCGTGGTGTTCACGAACCGGATCGAGCTGCGGCGCAGGGCCTCGTGCAGCGCCACGTCCTGGGTCCCCGGCAGCCCGAAGGCGTGCCGGACGCCGGCCGCCTCGAGGGCGCCGCACAGCAACTGGGCGCCAGTCTTCATGGCTCGCGCCCCGCGGGCAGGCCACGCGCCCCCGGTACGGGGGACGCCGCCGGCCCGCCCGGCCAGGTCCGACGCCCCCTTTGACCCACCGGGGTGCACGGCCCCGCGGCACGCTCGTGGCTAGTTCCCTCCTCCATCGTGACCGAGACACCTCCCGTCCTGCTGACTTCCGCCGACTACTGCGGAACGCTGGCCGCGGCCCGTCTCCTGGGGCGCCTCGGCTTCCGGGTGACGATGGCCGCGCCCGGGCTCGCCGGGCCGGCCTCCTGGTCGCGCCAGGTCGCTCGCCGGGTTCGCTGCCCGCCGCTCTCCCCGCCCGAGGGGTTCGTCCGCTGGCTGGTGGACTTCGGCACGCAGAACCCGGGCCACCTCTACTACCCGACCAGCGACGATCTGGCCTGGGTCACGGCGGCTCACCTCGCCGAGCTCTCGCCCCACTTCCTGCTCCTGACACCGCCGCTGCCGGTGCTGGATCGGCTCCTCGACAAGGCCTCGCTCCACGCCCTCTGCGCCGAGGTCGGCATCGACACGCCCCGCGCCTGGTTTCCGCGCCAGCGTGCGGACCTGGAGCGCGCCGCCGCCGAGGCCAGCTACCCGGTCCTGGTCAAGCAGCGCACCCAGGTGCTCTCGGCCTCGCACACCAAGGGGATCCTGGCGCGGACGCCGGACGAGCTCCTGGCGCAGTGGGAGCCCTTCGCGCGCCTGAACCCGCACGATGCTGCCATCGGCGGCTCGAGCCCCGAGGCCTGCCGGCCCATGATCCAGGAGTACCGGGCCGAGGTCGCCGACGGCACCCTCATCGTGGCCGGGTTCGCCGACCGGGACGGCGCCGTCCTGGGGGCCCGGGCCGGGCTCAAGCTGCTGCAGCGCCCGCGCCGCATGGGCATCGCGCTCTGCCTGGAGGAGACGGCGCTGGACCCGGCCCTGGCGGCGGCCCTGGGCCGCCTTTTCCGCGCCGCCGGCTACTTCGGCGTGTTCCACGTCGAGCTCATCCGCTCGAAGGGGAGGCTCCTGCTCATCGACTTCAACCCGCGCTACTACCACCACATGGCGTTCGAGATCGCCCGCGGCCTGCCGCTGCCGCTCTTCGTGGTGGCCGCGGCCATGGGCGACAGGGCCGCTCTCGACCGCCTCGCGGTCGAGGCCATGGCCTCGTCGGAGCCGCGCGGCCGCGTCTTCGCTCACTGGCTCGACCTGCGGGTCATGGTGGCGGGCCAGCGCTTCTTCGGGGCCATGACCCCCGACGAGGCGGCGCGGTGGTGGCGCTGGTCGCAGGTGCACCGCGGCCGGACCATCGACGCCGTCTGGGACGGCGCCGATCGGTGGCCCACCCTCTTCGACGTGGCCAACCGGCTCCAGGACTGGGTCCGGCACCCTCGCTCCTTCGTGCGCAGGACCCTGCTCAACAGGTGAGCTCGGTTGACGGGGAGGGGCCGGTTCGACGCGGTCACCGCTGGTGCGACAGGCGGATCCGATCATTCCCGCTGGCCCCTGACAGCATCTGCTCGATGACCCAGGTCGCGAGCCGGGTCACCTCCCGTGGATTGGAGGTATGTCGACTGGCGGTGTCGAAGGCGGCGGCGATCAGCTCTCCCAGCCGCTGGGGCTTCCTGGTCTTGGGGCGCATGGTCTCCGCTGGTAGAGCACCCGCCGTGCCCGGGAGCGATGACCCTTCAACCCCACGTTCCGCCTGCCCTGGACCCGGCCTGTCCCCGGCCGGCGATCCGTTCGGAGAACGTTTGCGAACGGGCCCCGGCAGGGCGGAAGGCGTCCAGGTGGGCCGCAGGCGCGGCGGCGCGCAGCCGGGATCGGCCGCGCTCCCCGGCACGGCGCATGCTCTGCAGGGCACGAGCCTCCGGGATCCCCATGAACGAGTTCCTCTACAGCGCGCGGTCCGACCTGCGGCTCCACCTGCGCCTGGAGGCCCTCCTCCCGGCGCGCGCCCACCTGGGTCACACCGAGGACGTCGGGGCCGGGGGCTGCCGCCTCCGTGGGCCGGTGCGGCTCCACACCGGGGCGCACCTCCGCCTGCTCTTCGAGGGGCGCGGCGCCGCGTCGAGCCCGCTCGTCGACGCCACCGTGGTGTGGCGCCAGGACGAGCCGGAGTGGCGCCACGGCCTGGCCTTCACCGCCGGCGCGACGGCGAACGCCGCCGGCTGGTTCGACGCCCTGCTGCAATCCCACCTCGACCTCCTCGACGGCGACCGGGTGCCGGACCGGATCCACCCCGACAGCCGCCTCCGCATCGCGCGGGCGACGCGGGAGCCGCTCTCTCCCGAGGAGGCGGCGTTGCTGGACCTCGCCGCCGGCCGCCCCAGCGTCGGCGAGCTTCTCGACAGCCTCGGACAGCGCTGGTCGAGCTCCCGGCGAGCGCTCTACTCGCTCCTGGACCGCGGCCTGGTGACGCTCGAGCCCGTCTCCTGAGCGCCGCGGCGCGCGCGACGGCCCAGGCCGTCCCACCGCGGTGCCGGCGCCTCCCCCTGCCCGCCTCCCCCGGGGGTCCCGGATCGCCGGTTCCTCGCCCCGCGCCTCGCCGGATCGCGTAGAACACACCTGCGGGCACTGAGAGCGGAGACCGGCGACCCATGTCCTGGAGGTACCAGAAGGCGGAGAGCGGCGCCCCGCGCGTCCTGCTCGTCACCCAGCGCGGCCTCCAGCCGGCGGCCTCGCGGGGGCTCCGGTTCGAGTTCGAGGACCAGGTCCAGGAGCTCGACGTGGCCGACCTGGCCGGGCCCGACGGACCGGTCATCGCCTCCCCGCTCATGCGCCGGGCGGCTCGCGCGGCGGACCGCGCGGTCCCGGGGTTGACCAGCCTGCTGGCGCGCGATCGCCCGCCCCTGGCCGCCCGGTACGAGCTGGTCTTCGTGGCCCTGGAGGCGCTCAGCGATCTCCTCGTGCTCCAGCCCATCGACTGGCTGCTCCGCCTGGCGCCGGCCTCGATCTGCTTCGTCGACGAGGTCTGGCGCAAGGGGCTGCGCGACCGCGGTGGCGAGCTGCGGCTGCTGCGGCCCTTCGACCGCGTGCTCCTCGGCACCGCCGGGAGCGTCGAGGAGCTGCAGGAGCTCTCGGGCCGGCCCTGCGGCTACCTTCCCCCCTCGGTGGACGCCGCCGCCCTCTGCCCGTATCCCCTCGCCCCGGCGCGCGCCATCGACGTCTACTCCATGGGGCGCCGCTCTCCGCAGACCCACGGGGCGCTGCTCGAGCTCGCCGAGCGCAGGCTCTGGTTCTACCTCTACGACACGCTGGCCGCGAACCGGGTGCAGAACCACCGGGAGCACCGCCGGCAGCTGGGCAACCTGCTGCGGCGCACGCGCTACTTCCTGGCCTACCCCGGCAAGGCCGACGCCGCCGTCGAGACCGGCGGCCAGTCGGAGATCGGCTTCCGCTACTTCGAGGGCGCCGCCGCCGGGGCCCTCCTCGTCGGAGAGCCCCCTGCCAACCCGTGGTTCGAGCGGCTCTTCGGCTGGCCGGACGCGATCGTGCCGCTGGCCTGGGGCTCCACTGCGGTCGAGGAGGCACTGGCCCCGCTGGAGGCGGATCCGGCGCGGGTCGAGCGCGCGCGCCGCGCCAACGTGGCCGGGGCGCTGCTGCACCACGACCACGTCTACCGCTGGGCCGAGATCCTCAGCGCCGTGGGGCTGCCGGAGACCGCCGCCATGGAGCGGCGGCGCCGGGAGCTCCGGCGCCTGGCCGCGCTGGCGTGCTCCGGCGACGGGATGCCGGGGCCGGGCGCACGACCCTCCTGAGCCGGGGGCAGCTCCGTGCGCCGGGGCGCATGCGGCAGGGCGGGGGTACGCTTCTTGCTCAACCATGGGCTCGCCGCGCGACCGGAGAGCACCCACCATGAGAATCCTGCTGACGGGCAGTCGCGGGTACATCGGCACGGTCATGGCGCCGATGCTTGCCCGGGCAGGACACGACGTGGTCGGGATCGACACCGACCTCTACCGCAAATCCACCTTCGGCCGATGGGAGGAGGAGATCCCCACCCAGGTGAAGGACGTGCGGGCGCTGCAGCGCTCCGACCTGCGCGGGCTGGACGCCGTCGTGCACCTGGCCGCGCTCTCCAACGACCCGCTCGGCGACCTCGACCCGAGGCTCACCGACGAGATCAACCACCTCGCCTCGGTCCGCCTGGCGGAGCTCGCCCGGCAGGCGGGAGTGGCGCGCTTCGTCTTCGCCTCCTCCTGCAGCAACTACGGGGCCGCCGGCGACGCGCCGGTGGACGAGACCTCGGCGCTGCACCCGGTCACCGCCTACGGCCGCTCCAAGGTCCGCGCCGAGGAGGACATCCGGAGGCTGGCCGACGGCTCCTTCAGCCCCACCTTCCTCCGCTGCGCCACCGCCTACGGCGTCTCCCCGCGGCACCGCTTCGACGTGGTCCTCAACAACCTGGTGGCCTGGGCCTTCACCTCGGGCAAGGTCCTCCTGAAGAGCGACGGCACCCCGTGGCGCCCCATCGTCCACATCGAGGACATCTCGCGGGCCTTCCTCGCCGCCCTGGCGGCGCCGCGCGAGGCGGTGCACGGCGAGGCGTTCAACGTCGGCCGGAGCGACCAGAACTACCGGATCCGGGAGATCGCCGAGATCGTGAAGGAGACCGTCCCGGGCTGCGAGATCGCCTTCGCCGAGGGCGCCTCCCCCGACGCGCGGAACTACCGGGCCGACTTCGGCAAGATCGCGCGCGTGCTCCCCGCCTTCCGGCCGCAGTGGGACGCGCGCAAGGGTGCGCAGCAGCTCCTCGAGGCCTACCGCACCGTGGGCATCCGGCTCGAGGACTTCGAGGGGCCGCGCTACCGCCGCATCGATCAGCTGAAGAGCCTGATGGCCTCGGGCAACCTGGGCCCCGACCTGCGCTGGATCGAGGAGCCGGGCCAGGCGGCCCAGGCGGCGGCGACCCCGCCCCGGCGAGGCAGCTGCAGCGCGTGCGGTGCCCCGCTGCGGCACACCTTCGTGGACCTGGGCATGTCGCCCCTGTGCGAGAGCTACGTCCCCGAGGAGCGGCTCAACGAGATGGAGCGCTTCTACCCGCTGCACGCCTGGGTCTGCGGCCAGTGCTTCCTCGTGCAGGTGGAGGAGTACGCGACGCCGGAGGAGATCTTCTCCGAGTACGCCTACTTCTCCTCCTTCTCGGAGAGCTGGGTGGCGCACATGCGCCGCTACGCCGGGGACGTCGCCGAGCGGTTCGGGCTGGGGAGGGAGAGCCTGGTCGTCGAGGTGGGTAGCAACGACGGGTACCTCCTCCAGCACTTCGCGGCCCGCGGGATCCCGGTGCTGGGGATCGAGCCGGCGGCCAACGTCGCCCGGGTGGCGGTCGAGCGGGGCATCCCCACGCTGGTGCGGTTCTTCGGGGAGGAGACGGCCCGGCAGCTGGTGGCGGGGGGGCGGAGGGCCGACCTCCTCTGCGGCGCCAACGTGCTGGCGCAGGTGCCCAGGCCCAGGGACTTCCTGGCGGGGGTCGCGCTCCTGCTCGCCGACGACGGCGTCTGCACCTTCGAGTTCCCGCACCTCCTGCAGCTCATGGCCGGGAACCAGTTCGACACCATCTACCACGAGCACTTCTCCTACTTCTCCTTCCTCTCGGCCGAGCGGCTCTTCGCCGCCAGCGGGCTGGTGCTCTTCGACGTCGAGGAGCTCCCGACGCACGGGGGTTCCCTCCGGGTGTACGGGCGCCACGCCGCCGACACCGCCCGGCCGGTGACCGAGCGGGTCGGGGCGCTCCGGCAGCGGGAGGTCGACGCCGGGCTGCTCCGGCTCGAGACCTACGACCGCTTCGCCGAGCAGACCCGGGAGACGAAGCGCAAGCTGCTCGAGTTCCTGGTGGGGGCGAAGCGGGCGGGGAAGAAGGTGGTGGGGTACGGCGCCCCGGGCAAGGGGAACACGCTCCTCAACTACTGCGGCATCCGCGGCGACTTCCTCGACTTCACGGTGGATCGGAGCCCCTACAAGCAGGGGAAGTACCTGCCCGGCACCCACCTCCCCATCCTCGCCCCCGAGGCCATTCGCCAGGCGAAGCCGGACTACGTCCTCATCCTCCCCTGGAACCTCCAGGAGGAGATCGTGAAGCAGATGGCCCACGTGCGGGAGTGGGGCGGCAGGTTCGTCGTCCCCATCCCAGAGGTGAGGGTCCTCGAATGAACGGCGCCCCGTCACCCAGCGGCCCCAGGCTCGGCGGAGGCCCCGCAGCGCTGCGGCGCGCGGTGGAGCAGCTCGACCTGGAGGCGCTCGGCGCCGAGCTGCATGCGCTGGTGCGCGAGCTCTACCCCATCGGCCGCAGCATCACCGGGGAGGGGCTGCGCCGCTCCCTGCGCATCCTCGGGCGCCTGGAGCCGGTCCGGCTCGAGGAGATCCCCACCGGGACTCGCGTGCTCGACTGGGAGATCCCGCCGGAGTGGACCGTGCGCGGCGCCAGGCTCACCGCGCCCGACGGCGAGGTGATCGCCGACTACGACCGGCTCAACCTTCACCTGGTCGCCTACAGCGTCCCGTTTCGCGGCCGCCTCTCGCTCGACGAGCTGCAACCCCACCTCCACTCCCTGCCCGACCGGCCCTCCCTGGTGCCGTACCGGACCTCGTTCTACGTGGAGGACTGGGGCTTCTGCCTGGCGCACGAGCAGCGCCTGCGGCTCCGGCCGGGCACGTACCAGGTCGCGATCGACACGGCGCTCACGGCCGGCACCCTCACCCTGGGCGAGATGATCCTCCCCGGCGAGACCGCCGACGAGGTGCTGGTGTCGGCCCACGCCTGCCACCCCTCGCTCGCCAACGACAACCTCTCGGGGATGGTGGTGGCGGCGGCCCTGGCCCGCGCCCTGGCCGGCGTGCCTCACCGCTACACCTACCGGTTCCTCCTGGTCCCCACCACCATCGGGTCCATCGCCTGGCTGGCGCGCAACCCTGCGGCGACGGCGCGGGTCCGGCACGGCCTGGTCCTGGCCGGCGTCGGCGATCGGGAGCCGCTCCACTACAAGCGGAGCCGCCGCGGCGACGCCGAGATCGACCGGGCGATGGCGCTCGTCCTGGCGAGCTCCGGGGAGCGGCACGAGCTCCTCCCCTTCTCGCCCACGGGCTACGACGAGCGGCAGTACTGCTCCCCCGGGTTCGACCTCCCGGTGGGCTCGCTCTCGCGCGGCCTGGCCGGCACCTACCCCGAGTACCACACCTCCGGCGACACCCCCGAGCTCGTCGCGCCCGAGCGGCTGGCCGGGACGGTGCGCCGCTGCCTCGAGCTGTTCGAGGTCCTGGAGGGGAACGGCACCTTCGAGAACACCTCGCCCCGGGGCGAGCCCATGCTCGGCCGCCGCGGCCTCTTCTCGCCGGGGGCGTGGCCCTCCCACAGCGACCGCGACCTGCAGGCGGTGCTCTGGGCGCTCAGCCTCTCCGACGGCAGCCACACCCTCCTCGACGTCGCCGAGCGGGCGGGGCTCGCCTTCCCCGTGGTGCGAGGCGCCGCGGAGCGGCTCGCGGGCGCGGGGCTGCTGCGCGAGGTCGGCACCGCCCGGGCAACGCTGGTCCGAAGGGAAGGCGCGCGATGAAGGTGGTCCTCTTCTGCGGCGGTCTGGGCATGCGCCTGCGGGAGTACTCCGAGGCCATCCCGAAGCCGATGGTCCCCATCGGCTCGCGGCCGATCCTCTGGCACCTGATGCGCTACTACGCCTTTCACGGCCACCGGGACTTCATCCTCTGCCTCGGCTACCGGGCCGACGTCATCAAGCGCTACTTCCTGGAGTACGACGAGACGGTCTCGAACGACTTCGTGCTCACCCAGGGCGGCAAGAAGGTGGACCTCCTGGGGAGCGACATCCAGGACTGGAAGATCACCTTCGTCGACACCGGCCTGACCTCCAACCTGGGGACGCGCCTCAAGATGGTCCAGTCGCTGGTGCAGGACGAGGAGATGTTCCTGGCCAACTACTCGGACGGCGTGACCGACCTGCCGCTGCCCGCCATGATCGACTACTTCCGGGCGCGCGACGCGGTGGCCTGCTTCGCAGCCGTGGTCCCGGGCCAGACCTTCCACATGGTCCGGATCGAGGAGGGCGGCCTGGTGACCAGCATCCAGCACGTCCGGGACATCGGGATGCGCGTCAACGGCGGCTTCTTCGTCTTCCGCCCGGAGCTCTTCGAGCACATGCGGCCGGGCGAGGACATGGTGGAGGAGCCCTTCCAGCGCCTGGCCGCGGCGCGGAAGCTGATCGCCTATCCCCACGACGGCTTCTGGGGCTGCATGGACACGTTCAAGGACAAGCAGCTCCTCGAGGATCTGTACGCCCAGGGCCACGTCCCCTGGGAGGTCTGGAAGGCCGACGCGCACCCGCGCTGAGGCCCGGAGGAGCGACGCATGCGGAGACTCTCCATCCTCGAGGGCGCGGGCCCGCTGCGGGTGCTGGCGCTCGGGGCGCACGCCGACGACATCGAGATCGGCTGCGGCGGGACCCTGCTGCGGCTGGCCGCCCGGGAGGGGCCGCTCGACGTCACCTGGGTGGTCTTCGCGGCCACCCCGGAGCGCGCCGCCGAGGCGCGGGGCTCGGCCGCCGCGTTCCTTCGCGGCGCCGCGACCACCCGAGTGCTGGTGGGTCAGCACCGCGACGCCTACCTGCCCTACGCGGGCGCCGCCCTGAAGGACGAGTTCGAGGCGCTCAAGCGAGAGGTGGCCCCGGACGTGGTCTTCACCCACTTCCGGGAGGACCGGCACCAGGACCACCGGCTGGTCTCCGAGCTCACCTGGAACACCTGGCGGAACCACCTGATCCTCGAGTACGAGATCCCCAAGTACGACGGCGATACGGGGGCCCCCAACGTCTTCTCCCCGCTGCCGGCTGCCACCGTCGAGCGCAAGACGGCGCTGGTCCTCGAGCACTTCGCCTCCCAGGTGGGGAGGCAGTGGTTCACCGCCGACCTGCTCCGGGCGGCCATGCGGATCCGGGGAATGGAGTGCGCCTCGGAGAGCGGCTTCGCGGAGGGCTTCACCTGCCGCAAGGCGGTCTTCTAGGGGCGCCGGACCCGGCGCACCTCGGCGATCCACCCCGCCACCCGGCTCGACGGCAGGCGAGCGGGTCGGGGCCTGACCTGCGAATGGGGTGGCGCCCCCCGCCCGTGCTAACTCTTGGGCATGCACGGGGCCCACCAGTTCCTGATCGCGCTGGCCGTCGTCCTGGGGGTGGCGGGCGTCACCACCGTGGTCTTCCAGCGGCTCCGCCAGCCGGTGGTGCTGGGCTACATCCTGGCCGGCCTCATCGTCGGCCCCCACGTCCCCATCCCGCTGGTGGCCGACCTGTCCATCGTCCAGACCCTCTCCGAGCTGGGCGTCATCCTGCTCATGTTCGCCCTGGGGCTGGAGTTCAGCCTGGGCAAGCTCGTGAGGGTGGGGCCCATGGCGGCCATCACCGCGCTCGTCGAGTGCACGGTCCTCTTCTGGCTGGGAGTGGTGGCCGGCCGGCTGCTCGGCCTCACCATGCTGGAGAGCCTCTTCACCGGGGCCATCGTCTCCATCTCCAGCACCACCATCATCGCCAAGGCCTTCGACGAGCTGCGCGTCCGCGGCCCGCTGCGCGAGCTGGTGCTGGGGGTGCTGGTGGTCGAGGACCTCATCGCCATCCTGCTGATGGCGGTGCTCACCGCGCTGGCGCGCGGCAGCGGCGTGGCCCCGGGAGAGCTGCTCCTCACCATCGGCCGGCTGGTGCTCTTCCTGGCGGCGCTGCTGGCGGCCGGGATGCTGGTGGTGCCCCGCGCCATCCGCTGGATCCGCCGCCTCGACAGGCCCGAGACCACGCTGGTGGCGGCGCTGGGAATCTGCTTCGGCATGGCGCTGCTGGCGTCCGAGGCCGGCTACTCGGTGGCCCTGGGCGCCTTCCTGGCCGGCTCGCTGGTGGCCGAGTCGGGCGAGGAGCGACACGTCGAGCACCTCATCCAGCCGGTGCGCGACATGTTCGCCGCCATCTTCTTCGTCTCGGTGGGCATGCTCATCGACCCGTCCGTGCTCCGGGCCCACTGGGGCGCCATCCTGGTGCTCACCGCCCTGGTGATCGCCGGCAAGGTGGGCGGCGTCTCCTTCGGCGCCTTCCTCACCGGGCGCGGCACCCGCACCTCGGTCGAGGCCGGCATGAGCCTGGCCCAGATCGGCGAGTTCTCCTTCATCATCGCCGGGCTGGGCCTCTCCCTGGGCGCCACCCGCGAGTTCCTCTACCCGGTGGCGGTCTCGGTGTCGGCCATCACCACCCTCACCACCCCCTGGCTCATCCGGGCCTCGGGGCCGGCGGCGTCCTGGGTGGATCACAAGCTGCCCCGGCCGGTGCAGACGGTGGCGGCGCTCTACGGCACCTGGCTGGAGCGGCTGCGCGATGCGCCCGGTCGCGGCACCACCGCCGGCCAGGTGCGCCGCATCGTGCGGGCCCTGGCGCTGGACGCGGCCTTCGTCGCGGCGCTGGTGATCGCCGCCGCGGTGGCCGAGGAGCGCATCGGCCGCTTCCTCGGGGAGCGGCTCGGCCTCTCCCGCACCGCGGCGCGCGCCGCGCTGGTGGCGGGGGCCGCTCTCCTCTCCCTGCCCTTCTGCACCGGGGCCCTGCGCAACGCCCGCCGCATGGGCTTCGCGCTGGCCGCCGCCGCCCTGCCGGCCGCGCTGCAGGGGCGGGCCGACCTGGCCGCGGCGCCGCGACGGGCGCTGGTGACCACGCTTCAGCTCGCCACCGTGGTGCTGACGCTGGTGCCCATCCTGGTCGTCACCCAGCCCTTCCTGCCGCTGGCTCCGGTGGCCGCGGTGGTGGCCGCCATCCTCCTCTTCCTGGGCGTCTCCTTCTGGCGCGGCGCCACCGGCCTCCAGGGCCACGTCCGCGCCGGGGCGCAGGTGCTGGTCGAGGCGCTGGCCCGCCACGCCCGCGGGCCGGAGCCCGGCGGCGAGGACGTGCTGGCCCACTTCCGCGAGCTCATGCCGGGCCTGGGCGAGCCGGTGGCGGTTCCGCTCGACGAGCGCTGCGCGGTGGTGGGACGCAGCCTCTCGGAGATCGACCTGCGCGGCCTCACCGGCGCCACCGTGCTCGCCATCTGGCGGCCCGGCGGCGGGGTGATGGTGCCGAGCGCCCGCGAGGTGCTGCAGCGCGGCGACGTGCTGGCCATCGCCGGCACCGCCGAGGCGGTGGCCGCGGCCCGGGCGCTCCTCGGGAAGGCGCAGGACGCCCGC
Source organism: Deltaproteobacteria bacterium (assembly GCA_016214955.1). Classification (GTDB taxonomy): domain Bacteria; phylum Myxococcota; class Myxococcia; order Myxococcales; family Anaeromyxobacteraceae; genus JACRMN01. The sequence goes on along the minus strand of JACRMN010000028.1, from coordinate 80,216 downwards.
ACCGTGGAGGAGCAGGCGCAGGCCGGCGGGATGGAGTGAGGCCGGGCCGGCGACCGCGCCGCTACTGGTGGCGGGTGCGCTGGAGCCGGTCGACCTCGAAGCCCTGGGCGGTGAGCCGCTCGAGCAGCTCGGCCCAGGTCTCGTCGGAGAGCGCCGGCGTGCGGGAGAGGATCCAGAGGTAGTCGCGGCCGGGGTGGCCGACCACCGCCCAGTGGTACTCGGGGTCGAGGTCGATGATCCAGTAGTCGCCCCAGAACGGCCAGAAGAAGCTCACCTCCAGCTTGGCCCCGGTGGTCCGGTCCACCACCCGGGCACGGCCCCGGGCGATCCGCTCCGGCCCCAGCGGGGAGCCGTCGCGGCACCGGTTCACCACTTCCACGTCGCCGTCGTCGCGGAGGCTGTAGCTGGCGGTGGTGGCGGTGCAGCCGCGCTGGAAGCGCTGCGGGTAGGCGGCGATCTCGTACCAGGTGCCGAGGTACCGCTGCAGGTCCACCTGCTCGACGGTGGCGAGCGGCGGCAGCCGGAGCCGCTCGGTGGTGGTGGCTGCACAGCCGGCCACGGCCAGCGCCAGCGCGATCGTCAGGGTTCGCACCCGTTCCTCCCCTCGCCGCGCGTAGCGCGCGGCCGCACCTTACTTGGCACCTGCCCGGGCCGGGCGCAACACGGCCCGATGGCGCCCCCGCCAGGGTGTGGCGGCCCGCCGCCGCTCCCGCCTATGCACCCACCTTCCGCAACCTGGAGGAACGACGCATGTCCGATTCGACGAGGACCAAGGTCGGCAAGCTGCTGCGCGTGCTGGTGGCCGGCGGCGTGGCGCTGGCGGGCTCGGCCGGTCCGGCGCTGGCCGCCGAGAAGGCGGCCGACGAGAAGGCCGCCGCCGACAAGGCCAAGGAGAAGGAGAAGAAGGAGAAGGCCGAGAAGGAGAAGAAGGAGAAGGAGGCCAAGGACGGCGGCGGCGGGGTGAAGGGCTGGTGAGCGGGAGCGGCGCCACCTCGCCGGACCGGGTCCGGGCGCTGGCCGGCGACGCCTGGCTCTTCCGCTGGCAGGTGGAGGTCGAGGCGGAGGAGCGGTTCACCCGCCTCTCCGCCGCCCTGGAGCGGCTGGGCGCGCCGGCGGCGCTGGTGGCCATGGCGCGCCGCTCCGCCGGCGACGAGCGGCGCCACGCCGTCCACTGCGCCCGGCTGGCGGCCGCCCACGGCCGCCCGGTACCGGCCACGCCTCCGCCTCCGGCGCCGCCGGTGGCCCCCTCCGGCCTCGCGGAGCGGGAGGCGGTGACGTACGAGCTCGCTGCCGCCTGCTGCGTCACCGAGAGCGTGAGCGTGGCGGTGCTCACCGCGCTCCTGCCCGAGGCGCGCGACCCGGGGCTGCGCGCCGTGCTCCAGGAGCTCGCCGAGGACGAGGTGGTCCACGCGCGGCTCGGCTGGGCCCACCTGGCGAGCGAGCACCGGCGCGGCGCCACGGCCTTCCTCGGACCCTGGCTCCCGGCCATGCTGGCCGGCAGCCAGGATGGCGACCTCTTCGGCCCGCCGCCGCCCGGGCGCGACGACGCCGCGCTCCTCCTGGCCGGGGTGCTACCCCACGCCCGGCAGCGAGAGCTCTTCGCCGAGGCGCTGCGCGAGGTGGTGTTCCCGGGGCTGGAGCAGTGCGGCGTGGACGCCAGCGCCGGGCGCCGCTGGCTCGACGGGCAGCTGGCGCGGGCGAGCTAGACCGCCAGCCGCGCCTTCACGCCGTCGCGCTCCATGTCGGCGCCGCTGCCGCGGAGCACGATCTCCCCGCGCTCCATCACCAGGTAGGCGTCGGCCAGCGAGCGGGCGAAGTCGTAGTACTGCTCCACCAGCAGGATGGCCATGCGCCCCTCTCCGGCCAGGGTGCGGATGGCGCGCTCGATGTCCTGGATGATGGAGGGCTGGATGCCCTCGGTGGGCTCGTCGAGCACCAGCAGGCTCGGCTCCATGGCCAGCGCCCGGCCGATGGCGAGCTGCTGCTGCTGCCCGCCGGAGAGGTCGCCGCCGCGGCGGCCCAGCATCTGGCGCAGCACCGGGAAGAGCTCGAAGATCCGCGCCGGGATCCGGGCCGAGGCCGGCCTGCCGGCCAGGCCCATGCGCAGGTTCTCCTCCACCGTGAGCCGCGGGAAGATCTCGCGCCCCTGGGGCACGTAGCCGATGCCGGCGCGGGCCCGCTCGTAGGGCGCCGCCCGGGTGAGGTCCCGGCCGCCGAAGGTGACGGTGCCGGAGCGCACCGGCACCACCCCGAGCAGCGCCCGCAGGAGCGTGGTCTTGCCCACGCCGTTGCGCCCCAGGAGCGCCGTCACCCTGCCCGGCGGCACCTCGAAGGTGAGGCCGCGCAGGATGTGGCTGCCGCCGTAGTACTGGTGGAGTCCGTTCACGGTGAGCATGGCTCAGCGCCCCAGGTAGACCTCGATGACGCGGGGGTCGGCCTGCACCTGCGAGAGCGGCCCCTCGGCCAGCACCGAGCCCTCGTGCAGCACCGTGACCTTGCCCCCGAGCCGGGCCACGAACGACATGTCGTGCTCGACCACCACCAGCGAGTGCTTGCCCCGGAGGGAGAGGAAGAGCTCGGCCGTGCGCTCGGTCTCCTCGTCGGTCATCCCGGCCACCGGCTCGTCGAGGAGCAGGAGCCGCGGCTCCTGCACGAGCAGCATGCCGATCTCCAGCCACTGCTTCTGGCCGTGGGAGAGGAGCCCGGCCTCGCGGTGGGCCTGGCCCTCGAGGTGGACCTGCCGCAGCGTGGCCTGGATCCGGTCCCGCCCCTCGCCGTCGAGGAGCGCCAGCAGGCCGCGCCGCACCCGGCGGTCGCCGGCCAGCGCCAGCTCCAGGTTCTCGTGCACGGTGTGCTGCGCGAAGATGGTGGGCTTCTGGAACTTGCGCCCGATGCCGGCGCGCGCGATCTCGTGCTCCGCCAGCGCGGTGAGGTCGTGGCGCCGAGCGAAGTAGGCGGTGCCGGCATCGGGCCGGGTCCTGCCGGTGACCACGTCCATCATGGTGGTCTTGCCGGCGCCGTTGGGGCCGATGATGCAGCGCAGCTCCCCGGCCTCGATCTCCAGCGAGAGCGCGTCGAGCGCCCTGAAGCCGTCGAAGCTGACGGTGATCTTCTCCAGGTAGAGGATGACGCCGTGGGCCTCGAGCGCCGCGGTGGCCCCGGTCGGCGCGCCGGCGGCGCGGCTCCCGGCCAGCAGGGTGGGGATCATCCCGGCTCTCCCCGCCGCAGGACCCGGCGGCCCAGGCCCACCACCCCCTCGGGCAGGAGCAGCGTCACCGCCACGAAGAGGGTGCCGAGGAAGAGGAGCCAGAGCTCCGGGAAGGCCACCGTGAACCAGCTCTTGGCCAGGTTCACCAGCGCCGCGCCCAGCACCGGCCCCACGAGCGTGCCCCGCCCTCCCACCGCCACCCAGATGGCGATCTCGATGGAGCTGGCCGGCGACATCTCCGAGGGGTTGATGATCCCCACCTGCGGGACGTAGAGCGCCCCGGCCACGGCGCACAGCACCGCCGAGACCACCCAGACGAGCAGCTTCCAGGGCACCGGGTCGTAGCCCAGGAACATGGCGCGGGACTCGGCGTCGCGGATGGCGGCCAGCACCCGCCCGTAGCGCGAGGTGGTGAGCCAGCGGCCCAGCACCAGGGAGCCGCCCAGCAGCGCCGCCGAGAGGGCGAAGAGCACCACCCGCGTGGCCGGGGCGGCGATGGGCTGCCCCAGCACCCGCTTGAAGTCGGTGAAGCCGTTGTTGCCGCCGAAGCCGGTCTCGTTGCGGAAGAAGAGCAGCATGGCGGCGTAGGTGGCCGCCTGGGTGATGATGGAGAGGTAGACGCCGCGGATGCGGGAACGGAAGGCGAAGTGGCCGAAGAGCCAGGCCACCAGCCCGGGCACGGCCACCACCAGCACGGCGGCCCAGAGGAAGCTGTCGGTGCCCTGCCAGTACCAGGGCAGCGCCTTCCAGTCGAGGAACACCATGAAGTCGGGCAGGTCGGACTGGTAGACGCCCTCCCGCCCGATGCTGCGCATCAGGTACATCCCGAAGGCGTACCCCCCCAGCGCGAAGAACAGGCCGTGGCCCAGCGAGAGGATGCCGGCGTAGCCCCACACCAGGTCGAGCGCCACCGCCACCACCGCGTAGCAGAGGATCTTGCCGCCCAGGGTGACGGCGTGGCTGGAGAGGTGGAGCGCGCTGCCCGGCGCCGGCAGCAGGTGGAGGAGCGGCACCAGCACGAAGGCCAGGACCGCGAAGGCCAATAGCGCCAACCAGCCGCGGCGCGGCGTGGCGGCGGCGACGCGCAGCAGGAGCGGCGTGCGGGCCGGGGGGCTCACCCGCCCTCCACGGTGCGCCCCTTGAGCGCGAAGAGCCCCTGGGGCCGCTTCTGGATGACGAGGATGATGATCACCAGGATGAGGATCTTGGCGATGACGGCGCCGGCCGAGGCCTCCAGGAACTTGGAGAGGATGCCCAGCCCCACGGCGGCCCAGACGGCCCCGGCCAGCTGGCCCACGCCGCCCACCACCACCACCAGGAAGGAGTCGATGATGTAGCCCTGGCCCATGTCGGGGCCGACGTTGGCGATCTGCGAGAGGGCCACGCCGCCCAGCCCGGCGATGCCGGCGCCCAGGCCGAAGGCCAGGGTGTCCACGCGGCGGGTGTGCACGCCCACGCAGCCGGCCATGGCCCGGTTCTGGGTGACGGCGCGGACGAAGAGGCCGAGCCGGGTGCGGTTGAGGAGCAGCCAGGTGACCGCCAGCACGCCGACGGTGAAGGCGATGATGAGGACCCGGTTCCAGGGGAGCACGAAGCCTGTCATGGGCTCGACGCCGCCGGTCATCCAGCCGGGGTTGGGCACCTGGACGTTCTGGGCGCCGAACACCACCCGCGCCGCCTGGATGAGGAAGAGCGAGACGCCCCAGGAGGCCAGCAGCGTCTCCAGCGGCCGGCCGTAGAGGAAGCGCACCACCGTGCGCTCCACCGCCACGCCCACCAGGAAGGCGGCGCCGAAGGCCACCGGGATGGCCGCCAGCACGTAGGCGCCGGCCGAGCCCGGGAAGGCGCGGGCGAAGACGCGCTCCATGCCGTAGGCGGCGTAGGCACCGACCATCAGGAACTCGCCGTGGGCCATGTTGATGACGCCCATGACGCCGTAGGTGATGGCCAGCCCCAGCGCGGCCAGCAGCAGGATGCTGGCCAGCGAGATGCCGGAGAAGATCCGGCCGAGGAGGTCGCCGGCGGCGAGGCGCGAGTCCACCAGGCGCGACGAGGCGAAGGCCTGGCGCCGCACTTCCGCATCGGGCTCGGCGGCCGGGTCGGCCAGCCTCTCCAGGAGCGGCAGCACGGTGCGGTTCCCGCTCTTGCCCAGGGCGGTCACCGCCTGGAGCCGCACCGCCGGGTCGGGGCTGCGCACCTGCGAGGTGGCCACGGTGAGGGAGAGGACGGCGCGGACCTCGGGGTCGGCCTCGCGCCCCAGGGCGGTGGCCAGGAGGGCGGCGTTCTCCTCGTCGTCGCCGGCGCCCAGGTCGCGGGCGGCGGCCAGGCGCACGGCGCGGTCGGGGTCGAGGAGCCGCAGGGCCGAGAGAGCGGCGCCGATCTCGCGGCGCACGCGGTTGTTCACGGTGAGGGTCTCGCGCTCCGCCGGCGGCGCCTCGGCCGGCGCGCCGGTGAGGGCGTCGAGCACCTGCCCGCCGGCGACGCGGAAGAGCCTGCCCCCGGCCACCTGGAGCCCCTCGTCGGCCAGGGCCTGGAGGAGCGGCACCGCGGCCGGCTCGCCGGAGGCGGCCAGCGCCCGGATGGCGGCGATGCGGTCGTCGGCCTCCTCGGCCGCCAGCCCCTTCACCGCCGCCGGGTCGAGCGCGGCGCGGGTCGGCGGGGCGAGCAGGAGCGCGGCGACCGCCAGTGCGGTGCGGAGGAGGGCCATGGGCGCGGGCAGCGGGAGCGAAGGGGGAAGTGGGGCGCCGGGGCCGCTCGGGGCGGCCCCGGCGGTGCGGCCTAGAGCTTCTGCTTGCCCTCGTTGCCCGGGATGAACGGGCTCCAGGGCTGGGCGCGGATGGGCGCCTTGGTCTTCCACACGATGTTGAACTGGCCGTCGGGCCGGATCTCGCCGATGTAGACCGGCTTGTGCAGGTGGTGGTTGGTCGGGTCCATCGTCAGCTTGAAGCCCGAGGGGGCCTGGAAGGTCTGGCCGCCCACTGCCGGGATCACCTTCTCCGGGTCGGTGGTCTTGGCCTTCTCCACCGCCTGCTTCCACATGTGGATGCCCACGTAGGTGGCCTCCATGGGGTCGTTGGTCACGACCTTGTCGGCGTTGGGCAGCCCCTTCTTTTTGGCGTACTCCCGGTACTTCCTGGCGAAGGCCTCGTTCTCCTTGTTCTTGAGGCTCATGAAGTAGTTCCAGGAGGCCAGGTGGCCCACCAGCGGCCTGGTGTCGATGCCGCGGAGCTCCTCTTCACCCACCGAGAAGGCCACCACCGGCACCTCGGTGGCCTTGAGGCCGGCGTTGCCCAGCTCCTTGTAGAAGGGGACGTTGGAGTCGCCGTTGATGGTGGAGATCACCGCGGTCTTGCCGCCGGCCGCGAACTTCTTGATGTTGGCGACGATGGTCTGGTAGTCGGCGTGGCCGAAGGGCGTGTACACCTCCTCGATGTCCGACTCGGCCACCTTCCTCGACTTGAGGAAGGCGCGCAGGATCTTGTTGGTGGTGCGCGGGTAGACGTAGTCGGTGCCCAGCAGGAAGAAGCGCTTGGCGCCGCCGCCGTCCTTGCTCATCAGGTACTCGACCGCGGGGATGGCCTGCTGGTTGGGCGCGGCGCCGGTGTAGAAGACGTTCTTCTCCAGCTCCTCGCCCTCGTACTGCACCGGGTAGAAGAGGATGCCGTTCAGCTCCTTGAACACCGGGAGCACCGACTTGCGGGACACCGAGGTCCAGCAGCCGAAGACCACGGCCACCTTGTCCTGGGCCACGAGCTGGCGGGCCTTCTCGGCGAAGAGCGGCCAGTTGGACGCCGGGTCCACCACCACCGGCTCGAGCTTCTTCCCGAGGACGCCGCCGCTGGCGTTGATCTCCTCGATGGTCATGAGCGCCACGTCCTTCAGCGCCGTCTCGGAGATGGCCATGGTCCCGGAGAGGGAGTGGAGGATGCCGACCTTGATGGTGTCGGCGGCCCGGGCGGGGGCGGCCGGAAGCAGGGCGGCGATGACGAGTGCGGCGAGGAGACTGCGAGTGCGCATGGCGTCCTTTCCCGTTGGTGGAGGTGCGGCGGGTCTCGCCCTGGCGCCTGAGCATCGGGCGTGCCACGCTGGCGCGCGGCCCGCGGGCGTGGCGCGGGACTTGCGGAGGGAGCTGCTCGCTGCCCGATCTCCCGCACCTGCACTGCACGGATCGCCGCCACCTCGCCCCACTCGCCATGCTCTCCGCCTCCGCACCCACCGACATCCCGCACTCCAAGCAGGCAGCCGCGTGCCCGGAGTCCGGGCATGCACCGGCGGTGGGTGCACCGGGGCGGGGCCTCCTGCGCGTCGCCCGGGTGGACGGCGCCAGCGCCGCGCTGTCCTGCGCCTCCACCTCCCCGCTCCGCCTGCTGCTGCCGCGCGCGCGCGGTCCCCTCGTCTGGGCGGTGGCCGCGAGCCATGGCGGCGGCCTGGTGGGCGGCGACGAGGTGTCGGTTGAGGTCGAGGTGGGTCCGGAGGCGCGCGCGCTCCTCACCACCCAGGCCGAGACCAAGGTCTACCGGACCGACGGGCCCGGCTGCCGCCAGGCGCTGCGCGCCCGGGTGGGCGCGGGCGGCCTGCTGGCGCTCCTGCCGGAGCCGGTGAGCGCCTTCGCCGGCTCCGTCCTCTCCCAGCGCCAGGAGGTGGACCTGGGCGAAGGCGCCAGCCTGGTGCTGGTGGACGCGCTGGCCGCCGGCCGCAGCGCCCGCGGCGAGCGATGGGCCTTCCGCTCGCTGGGCAGCGCCAATCACGTGTCGCGCCAGGGCAGCCTGCTGCTCGCCGACGCCGTGCGCCTGGCCGCGGACGAGGGGCCGCCGCTGCCCGGCCGCCTCGCCGGCTGGCACCTGCTCGCCACGGTGGTGCTCCTCGGGCCGCTCCTCCGCGAGCCGGCCGCCGCCCTCCTGGCCGCGCTGGCCGCGCGGCGCGCCGCGCCCGGCGACGAGGTGCTGGCCGCCGCCAGCCCGCTCGGTGACGGCCTCCACCTCCGGCTGGCGGCCCGGGGCGTGGAGCCCGGCCAGGCCGCCCTGGCCTCCCTCCTCTCCTTCCTCCCCGCGCTGCTCGGGGAGGACCCGCTCTCCCGCAGGCCCTGACGGAGCCCACATGCACCTCACCCCACGCGAGCTCGACAAGCTCACCCTGCACCAGGCCGGCACCCTGGCCCAGAAGCGGCTGGCGCGCGGCGTCCGCCTCAACCTGCCCGAGGCCACGGCGCTGGTGGCCACGGTGCTGCTGGAGCTCATCCGCGACGGGAGGCGCGTGGCCGAGCTCATGGACCTGGGCCGCCGGCTGCTGGGGCGCCGCCAGGTGATGGCCGGAGTGCCGGAGCTGCTGGCCGAGGTGCAGGTGGAGGGCACCTTCCCCGACGGCACCAAGCTGGTCACCGTGCACCACCCCATCGCCGCCGAGCACGGCGACCTCGCCCTGGCGCTGCACGGCTCCTTCCTGCCGGTGCCGCCGCTCACGCTCTTCCCCGAGCCACCGGCCCCGCCGCCCGAGGAGGCCGCGCCCGGCGAGCTCCTGCCGCTCCCCGGCGCGCTCACGCTCAACGCCGGGCGGGAGGCCATCCGGCTCCGGGTCACCAACCTGGCCGACCGGCCCATCCAGGTGGGCAGCCACTACCACTTCGCCGAGACCAACCCCTACCTGCGCTTCGACCGCGGCCGCGCCTACGGCCGCCGGCTCGACGTGCCCGCCGGCATGGCGGTGCGCTTCGAGCCCGGCGAGACCCGCACGGTGGAGCTCGTCGAGATCGCCGGCGACCGGGTGGTGGAGGGGGGCAACGGCCTCTCCTCCGGCCCGGTGACCGAGGCGGGGCGCGCCCGGGCGGTGGCCCAGGCCCTGGCCCGCGGCTTCGCCCACGAGGAGGAGGCCTGACATGTCGCGCACCCTGGAGCGGCGCACCTACGCCGAGATCTACGGCCCCACCACCGGCGACCGCGTGCGGCTGGGCGACACCGCGCTCGTGGCCGAGGTGGAGCGCGACCTCACCGTGTACGGCGACGAGTGCAAGTTCGGCGGCGGCAAGGTGCTGCGCGACGGCATGGGCCAGGCGGCCGGCGTCCCCGACGCCCAGGCCCTGGACCTCGTGATCACCAACGCCCTGGTCATCGACCACACCGGCATCTACAAGGCCGACCTGGGCGTGAAGGGCGGCCTCATCGCCGGCATCGGCAAGGCCGGCAACCCCGGGGTCATGGCCGGCGTCACGCCCGGCATGGTGGTGGGGCCGGGCACGGAGTGCATCGCCGGGGAGGGGCTCATCCTCACCGCCGGCGGCATCGACAGCCACATCCACTTCATCAGCCCGCAGCAGGCCCACGAGGCCATCGCCAGCGGGGTCACCACCATGGTGGGCGGGGGCACCGGGCCGGCCACCGGCACCAACGCCACCACCTGCACGCCCGGCGCCCGCAACGTGGCCCTCATGCTCCAGGCCACCGACGCCCTGCCGGTGAACGTCGGGCTCCTGGGCAAGGGCAACTCCGCCCGGCCCGAGGGGCTCCCGGAGCAGCTCGTCGCCGGCGCCATGGGTCTGAAGCTCCACGAGGACTGGGGCACCACCCCCTCGGCCATCGACGCCTGCCTCTCGGTGGCCGAGCGGTACGACGTGCAGGTGGCCATCCACACCGACACCCTCAACGAGTCCTCCTGCGCCGAGCACGCCATCGCCGCCTTCCGCGGCCGCACCATCCACACCTTCCACACCGAGGGGGCCGGCGGCGGCCACGCGCCCGACATCATCCGCGTCTGCGGCGAGCCCAACGTGCTGCCCTCCTCCACCAACCCCACCCGGCCCTACACGGTGAACACCCTCGACGAGCACCTCGACATGCTCGTCGTCTGCCACCACCTCGACCCCTCGCTGCCGGAGGACCTGGCCTTCGCCGAGAGCCGCATCCGCGGCGAGACCATCGCCGCCGAGGACCTGCTCCACGACATGGGGGCCATCTCCATGATGAGCAGCGACTCGCAGGCCATGGGGCGGGTGGGCGAGGTGGTGACCCGCACCTGGCAGACCGCCGACAAGCTGCGCCGCCAGCGCGGGCGGCTCCCGGGCGAGCAGGGCGAGTCGGACAACCTCCGCATCCGCCGCTACCTGGCCAAGTACACCGTCAACCCGGCCATCGCCCACGGCATGGGCCACCTGGTGGGATCGGTGGAGGTGGGCAAGCTGGCCGACCTGGTGCTGTGGCGGCCGGCCCTCTTCGGCGCCAAGCCGGAGCTGGTGCTCAAGGGCGGCCTCATCGCCTGGGCCCAGATGGGCGACGCCAACGCCTCCATCCCCACGCCGCAGCCGGTGGGGATGCGACCCATGTTCGGGAGCCTGGGGCGCGCGCTGGGCGCCACCTCGGTGGCCTTCGTCTCCCGCGCCGCCTTCGAGGCCGGCACCACCGCCGGCCTCGGGCTCGCGAAGCGCATCGAGCCGGTGCGCGGCTGCCGCGGGCTGGGCAAGCGGGACATGAGGCTCAACGACGCCCTGCCCCGCGTCGAGGTGGACCCGGAGACCTACGAGGTCCGCGCCGACGGGCTCCTGCTGCGCTGCGAGCCCGCCGAGCGGCTCTCGCTGGCCCAGCGCTACTTCCTGTTCTAGGCACCGCCGTGGAGCCCTGGCGCCTCCTCCAGCTCGCCGACTCGGCGCTCCCCGCCGGGGCCTTCGCCCATTCCGGCGGGCTGGAGGCCGCGCACCAGCTCGGCCACCTCGGTGACGCCGACGGGCTCCGGGCCTTCGCCGAGGAGGCGCTGTGGGCCGCCGGCGCGCTCTCGCTCCCCTTCCTGCGCGCCGCCCACGCCGAACCGGGGGCCCTGGCCGCTCTCGACGCCCGCTGCGACGCCGCCACGCCCGGCCTGGTCGCCAACCGGGCCAGCCGCGCCCAGGGCCAGGCCTTCCTCCGGGCCACCGGGCCGCTCTCCGCGGCGGTGGAGGCGCTGGGCGAGCGGGTGCGGCGCGAGCGGCTGCCCGGCCACCTGGCGCCGGCCTTCGGCGCGGTGCTCGGGCTCCTGGGAGCGGAGGCCCAGGAGGCGGCCCGCCTCTTCCTCTTCGCGGCGGGCCGCGGCATCGTCTCGGCCGGCGTGCGGCTCGGCCTCGCCGGGCCCCTCGAGGCCCAGGGGATCCTCTCCCGCCTCGGTCCCGTCGCCGAGCGGGTGCGCGAGCGGTACCGCTCCGCCGACCCGGCCGAGGCGGCCGCCACCTCGCCGCTCCTCGACCTCCTGCAGGCCCACCAGGACCGCCTCTACTCCCGCCTCTTCCAGAGCTGAACCCCGGAGCCTCCCGTGCTCGACCCCGCCGACCTCCTCGACCTCCCCCGCTCCCTCCACGTCGGCCACCACGGCGAGGGGCCCGGCACCTTCGCCGGCCGCGCTCCCCGCAGGCAGCGGGAGCTCTCCCGGCGAGCGTTCACCGTGGGTGTCGGAGGCCCGGTGGGCAGCGGCAAGACCGCCCTGGTGCTGGCCCTGTGCCGGGCGCTCCGCGACCAGCTCTCCCTGGCGGTGGTCACCAACGACATCTTCACCCGCGAGGACGGCGAGTTCCTGGTGCGCCACCGGGCGCTCCCCGCCGACCGCATCCGCGCGGTCGAGACCGGCGGCTGCCCCCACGCCGCCATCCGCGAGGACGTGACCGCCAACCTGCTGGCGCTGGAGGAGCTCACCGAGCTGCACCGGCCCGACCTGCTGTTCTGCGAGTCGGGCGGCGACAACCTGGCGGCCCACTTCTCCCGCGAGCTGGCCGACTTCACCGTCTACGTCATCGACGTGGCCGGGGGCGACAAGATCCCGCGCAAGGGCGGCCCCGGCATCACCCAGGCCGACCTCCTGGTCATCAACAAGACCGACCTCGCCTCGGCGGTGGGCGCCGACCTCGGCGTCATGGAGCGGGACGCCAGGAAGATGCGCGGCAGCGGCCCGTTCCTCTTCGCCCAGGTGGTCCACGGCGTGGGGGTGGAGGAGATCGCCGGCGAGGTGCTGCACGCGCTCTGGCACGCCAGCGGGAAGGCCCACTAGGCCTCTTCCCGCGGAGGGCGACCCCGCCTACCCCAGCGGCGCCACGCCGATGAGCCGCTCGTGCAGCCAGAAGGTGAAGGCGGCCCAGCTGCCGGCTCCGGCGAGCACCGCGATGGCGGTCCGCGACGCCCGGCCCGGCGGGTAGCTGCGCCCCTCGCGCCTGTCGCGGAGCAGCGCCGCCACGAAGCTCGCCAGCGCCCACACCAGGAAGCTGCCGAAGAGCAGGAGGTGAAGCTGCGTGCCGTTGGCCAGGAGGTGGGCCAGCGCCCAGAGCTGCACGCCCAGCACCATGGGGTGGTGGAGCCTGGCCTGGATCTGGTTGCCGGGCACGTAGGTCGCGGCCAGCAGCACGAAGGCCAGGAGCGTGAGCAGCGCGCCCAGGTGCGCGGTCCAGACCGGCGGGAACCAGAGCGACACGGCCAGCGGCCGGGCCAGGCCCCAGCCCCAGACCACGAGGACGAGCCCGGCGCCGGAGACCAGCGAGTGGAGCCCCTTCCAGCGCTGCAGGCCCAGGCGCGCGACCAGGGAGCCGCGCCAGCCGTCGGCGAAGATGCGGATCGAGTGGCTGCCGAGGAAGAGGAGCAGACCGACGAGGAGGAGGGTCATGCGAGGCCGCTTCCTGCTAGGCCTTCGGGGAGAGTGCCTCCGCCCGCTCCAGCAGCGCCCGCATCTCCGGCGACGGGTCGCGGCTCCGGTCGCCGTGCTTCACCACGCGGTGCAGGGCGCTCACCGCCTGGGCGAAGGGGATGTCTCCGCTCCCGCCCTCGGCGAGCTGCGCGTCCAGCTTCCGCAGGCGGCCCTTCAGCTCCTTGTAGTTGTCGTTCACGATCGGCTCCGCGCCGTGCGGCGCTTGGCGGTGGTGGCGGTGACGTGGAGGAAGGCCTCGACGTCGACGAAGTCCCTCGCGCCGAGGGGCGCGAGGCGCTCGAGGAGGCGCGCCGACGTGGCGCGCAGCGCGGCGTAGGCCGGCCAGGCGGGCGCGGAAGCGTCGCCCAGGGCGAACCCGAGGCGGAGCGCGGCCTCGCAGCTCTCGCGGGGGCGCAGCAGCACGTGGCGCGCCGGCGCGGCGACGAAGGGGAAGAGGGTGGCGACCAGCCACTGCTGCTCCGGCGCGACGGGGAGGCAGCGCGCCGCGGCGAAGAGCCTGTCGAACCGGGCGCGGCCCGGCGAGGGCATGGAGAGCAGCTCGGCGAGGGCGACGCAGAAGGGCTTGGCCCCCGGCCCGGACAGGGCGGCCTTCACCGCCTCCACGTCGGCCGGCAGGTGGAGCGGGACGACGCGCTTCTCCACGTCGAGGAGCCGCTTCACCGTCGCGCCGGTGTCCGCGCTCCCCAGCCGCTCGCCATGGGCGTTTCCGAAGACCTCGACCCAGCGCTCGTGGGCCGCGCGCCACCGGGCGCCGCGCCCGTCCTTGCGCCCCGCGTAGACCGGGTCGGCGAAGGCCTTCGGGTAGACGGCGTGGAACCGGTCGAGCGCCTCGTCGTGGGTGATCCAGCTCGCCGCCATCGCGTAGCGGCCCACCTTGGGATCGAGGGTGAAGGCCGAGAGCCCCTCGAGCCAGGAGTCGGGCGCGACCCCCTCGGTGCGCAGGAGGGGGCGGGCGGTGGGCAGCCGGAGCTTGGCGGCGAAGCGGCGGTCGGCCTCGGGGAAGAAGACGTGGATGGCGTTGGCCTCCACGGCCACGATCTTCCCCACACCGAGCGTGGTGTGCTCCACCAGCGTCCCACTGCGCAGATCGGCCATGACCGCCCTTTCTTCGGTGAAGGCGACCGGTCGGGGATGGCGCGAGCGGAAGCGGTTTGTCTCTCCTTGTACTCCGTTCCGGCCCCCGGGGATACCGCCCGGCCGGGCTCGCGGTAACGGTGCCGTCACCACCGCGGGCGCACGCGCGCGCGCCGCGCCGCCGCGGCGGATTGCGGGCAGCCGGCACCGCCCCGCGCTATGATCCAGCTGTCCCCTCCCCTCTCGGCGGTCGCGCGAGTCCGGCCCGGACGCGGCAGGCGCCTGGGCGTGCCAGGGTTCCGGCCGCCGCCCCACGGCACGGCAGCAGGAGGTGCAACGTGAGGGACGAACCGATGGTCCGCGAGGCGATGCAGTCGGTCGAGCAGGCCCTGGCCGCAGCCCCGGGAGGCGACGCGCTCGACCGCCTCCGCACCTCCTGGACGCGCCTGGTGGACGTGCTGGCGCTGGGCCCGGCGCCGGCCCTGCGGACCTGCCCGAACTGCGGCGCGACCGGGATGCGGGAGGCGACGCGCTGCGGGACCTGCTGGAGCAAGCTCGTGCCGCCCGGCGCGGAGGGCGACCCGACATGACCCCCTGGTTCCGCATCCCCGGCGGCTGGGCCGTCAACCTCGACGGCTCCAACGCCTCGCTCTCCTTCTCCCTGCCCCGCGTCGAGGTTCGCTCCAGCTCGGCCGGCTGGACCAGCGAGGCCTTCTTCCCCGACGGCAGCCGCGCGGTGTGCGCTCCGCCGTACCCGGGCGGCGCCGCGGTGGTCATGTCGGAGGCCCTCGAGCACGCCCGGCGCATGCTGGCCGCGATCCCCGCAGCGGCCGCACCCGCGGAGTAGCGCACTCTCCAAGCTGCAGCCGGGCCGCCGAGCGCCGGCCCGGCCGGACACGGCCCGCGCCCGGAGGAGACCCGGATGGCCATCATGGACAGGCACGCGCTCGCCCACCTCGGTGTGCGCGGCGAAGGCACCACGAGGCCGCTCTGCAAGGACTGGCGCTCCAGCTGGAACTGGACCCTGGTGCCGGCCGAGGTCACCTGCCCGGCCTGCCGCGCGGCCTTGACCGCGAACGCCGCCGGGGCCGGGGCCGACGAGCCCACCTCCGGACGCTGAGCAGAACGCGGCACCCCTGCCCGGGGCCCTGCTCCGCAGGCGGCTCACCCGGAGCAAATGGCGCGTGACGCACCTCGCCCCGGCAGGCATGATTGCCCCGGACTTCGACGAGGCCGGCCCGCAGGGCGGCGAGGGGCACCGGCAGATCCATGCCGCGCACGAAGGGCAAGCCTGGCCTCTCTCCACCTCGGCGCCGCGCCGCGCGCGCGCCTGCCCGGCGGAAGCCCACCCCCCGTGCGCCCAGGCCGGTGATCGTGGGCCTGGGCGCCTCGGCGGGAGGGCTCGAGGCGCTCGAGGCCTTCCTGGGCGGCGTCCCGCAGGGGAGCGGCCTCGCCTTCGTGGTGGTCCAGCACCTGGATCCGAACCGCCCCGGCCTGCTGCCCGAGCTGCTCCAGCGCGGCACCGGGATGGTGGTGGCCCAGGCCCGCGACCGGGTCCGCGTCGAGGCCGACCACGTCTACGTGATCCCGCCCAGCCAGGACCTCACCATCGCCGGCGGCCGCCTCCGCCTGCGGGATCCCACCGAGCCCCGCGGGCTCCGGCTGCCCATCGACCTCTTCTTCCGCTCGCTGGCCGCCGACCAGGGGGCGGGCTGCGTGGGGGTGGTGCTCTCCGGGATGGGGAGCGACGGCACCCAGGGACTGCAGGCCATCCAGGAGGCGGGCGGCCTGGCCATGGTGCAGGAGCCGTCCAGCGCCGCCTTCGACGCCATGCCCCGCAGCGCCATCGAGGCCGGCATCGCCGACGTGGTTGCGCCGGCCGGGGCGCTGCCGGCCCGACTGGTCTCCTTCCTGCGGGCCCGGCCCAAGGCGGCGCCCGCCGAGTCCGGCGGCCGCGTCGGCCTGTCGACCCTGGAGCGCATCGCGGCCCTGCTGCGGACGCGCACCGGCCACGACTTCTCCCAGTACAAGAAGAGCACCCTGCGGCGCCGCGTCGAGCGGCGCATGGCGCTGCACCAGGTCCCCGGCGCCGGCGCTTACCTGAGGCTCCTCCAGGACAACCCGCAGGAGCAGCGGCTCCTCTTCGACGAGTTCCTCATCGGGGTCACCAGCTTCTTCCGCGACCCTGCCACCTGGGCCTCGATCCGCGATCGGGTCATCCCCGAGCTGCTGGCGCGCCAGCCCGCCGGCGCCCAGCTCAGGGCCTGGTCGGTGGGCTGCTCCACCGGCGAGGAGCCCTACTCGCTGGCCATCGCCTTCAAGGAGGCGCTGGAGCGGGTCCGGCCCAGGGCGGCCTTCTCCCTCCAGGTCTTCGCCACCGACCTCAGCGAGGCGGCCGTCGCCCAGGCGCGCCAGGGGCTGTTCGGGGCCCACATCCAGGCCGACGTCTCGCCGGACCTGATCCGCCGCTTCTTCGTCCAGGAGGATGACGGCCGCTTCCGGGTGGCCAAGGAGATCCGGGACATGGTGATCCTGGCGCCCCAGGACATCATCCGCGACCCGCCCTTCACCAAGATCGACCTGCTGCTGTGCCGGAACGTGCTCATCTACCTGGAGGCGGAGCTCCAGCGCCGGCTCCTGCCGCTCTTCCACCACAGCCTGGTCCCGGGCGGCTACCTGGTGCTCGGCAACTCGGAGACCATCGGCGCCAGGACCGACCTGTTCTCCACCGTCGACGCCCGCCAGCGCATCTACAAGCGCAAGGCCTCTGCGACCCGCCTCGATCCGCTCGACTTCCCGCCCGCCTACCTGGCGGCCCGCGGCACCGCGAGCCCGGGCCCGGCCGGCCGGCCGCCGGAGACGCTGACGGCGCTGGCGGAGCAGGCCCTGCTGCGCCACCTCGGCCCGCCGGCGGTGCTCATCAACCCTGCGGGCGACGTGCTGTACTTCAGCGGCCGCACCGGTCCCTACCTGGAGCCCACCGCCGGCAAGGCCGACTGGAACGTCTTCGCCATGGTGCGCGAGGGGCTGCGCCAGGATCTCTCGGGCGCGGTGCACAGCGCGCTGCGGCGCAGGAAGCCGGTGGTGGTCACCGGCCTGCGCCCCGGGGGCCACGAGCCGGGCCGCACCGTGAGCCTGGCGGTGCACCCGCTCGACGAGCCCGAGGCGCTCCGCGGCATGCTGCTGGTGGCCTTCTCCGAGGTGAGCGAGCCGCAGGCCGGCCGCCCCGGACCCCGCCCCCCGGGGCCCCGCGCCGAGCGGCGCCGGCTGGCGGAGCTGGAGAAGGATCTGCGGCGGGCCGCCGAGGAGCTGCAGACCAACCGCGAGGAGATGCGGGCCTCCCACGAGGAGCTCCGCTCGGCAAACGAGGAGCTGCAGTCCACCAACGAGGAGCTGCAGTCCACCAACGAGGAGCTGACCACTTCCAAGGAGGAGCTGCAGTCGATGAACGAGGAGCTGCAGACCGTCAACGCGGAGCTGCAGGCCAAGCTCGACGAGCTGTCGCGCGCCAACAGCGACATGAAGAACCTGCTCAACGCCACCGACATCGCCACGGTCTTCCTCGACCGCGACCTGCGGATCCGGCGCTTCACCGCCCAGGCCACCCGCCTCGTCAAGCTCCTCCCCGGCGACGTCGGCCGGCCCATCACCGACCTCTCCTCCGAACTGCTCTACGCCGACCTGGCTGCCGACGTGGAAGAGGTGCTGCAGACGCTGGTGTTCCGGGCGCGGCAGCTGGCCACCGCCGACGGCCGCTGGTTCACGGTGCGCGTGCTGCCCTACCGCACCCTGGAGAACGTCATCGACGGCGTGGTCATCACCATGGTCGACGTCACCGAGGCCAAGACGCTGGAGGCCGCGCTGCGGCGCAGCCGGGACAGGCTGGCCGCGCTCCTCGGGAAGCTGCCCGCCTCGGTGCGCATCGTGGACGGCGCCGGCCGGCAGGTGCCGGCCGAGACGGTCCCGGAGCGGATCTCGTCCGCGGAGGACCTGGACCTGTCCTCCTGGAGGTTCACCATCGGTCCCGAGCCCGACGAGGGGGAGCCGTCGTGACCGGGCGGGTGCCCGGAGAGCCGGAGCGGCTGCGGCGTGCAGCCGAGGCGCGGGTGCAATCGGGCGCCGCGGCCGCCACCGTCCCCGTCGACCTCGAGGGCTCCCTGCGGCTGGTCCACGAGCTGCGGGTCCACCAGGTGGAGCTGGAGCTGCAGAACGAGGAGCTGCGCCGCACCCGCGAGGAGCTCGAGGCCAGCCTGGTCCGCTACGCAGACCTCTACGACCACGCGCCGGTCGGCTACCTCACCCTCGACGGCCGCGGGCTCATCGAGGAGGTCAACCTGGCAGCGGCCGGCCTCCTCGGCCTCCCGCGCGCCCAGCTCGTCGGCGCCGCGATCGCCTCGTTCCTCCAGCCCGCCTCGCGGGGGCCCTTCGCGGCCTTCCTGGAGGAGGTGCGGGCCGGCGGCGCCACCCGGTCGCTCGAGGCCAGGCTGGGCGGGCCCGGCGGCGCCGCGACGCCGGTGCTCCTCGAGGCGCTGGCCATCTCCGCCGGGGCGCGGCCGGCCGGCTCCTGCCGGCTGGTGCTGGTGGACGTGGGCGACATGCGTCGGCTGGAGGACCGGCTGCGCGTGGCCCAGCGGCTCGAGGCGGTGGCGCTCCTCGCCGCCGGCGTGGCCCACGAGATCAACAACCCGCTCGCCTACCTGCTGGAGGGGATGCACTTCCTGCAGCGCGAGCTGGAGGCGCCCGGCCCCGACCTCTCCCCGCTGCGGGAGGTGGCCCGGGACGCCTGCGACGGCCTGGAGCGCATCCGCGAGGTGGTCCGCTCGCTGCGCACCTTCTCGACCCCGCGCTCCGACGGGCTGGCCCCGGTGGACGTGGGCGCGGAGCTGGCGGCGGCGCTGCGCCTGGCCGGCAACGAGCTGCGCCACCGGGCCCGCGTCGTCACCCGCCTGGACCCGCTGCCCGCGGTGCTGGCGCGGCCCCGCGAGCTCGGGCAGGTGTTCCTCAACCTGCTCGTCAACGCCGCCCACGCCTGCCCCGAGGCCCGGGCCGACGACCACACCGTCACCGTCTCGGCCCACACCGACGGCTCCGGCTGGGCGGTGGTGGAGGTGAGCGACAGCGGCGTGGGGATGGCGCCGGAGGTGGTGGAGCACATCTTCGAGCCCTTCTACACCACCAAGCCCTTCGGGCTCGGCACCGGGCTCGGGCTCACCCTGTCGCACGGCATCGTGTCGGCGGCCGGCGGCCGGATCGAGGTGGTGAGCCTGCCGGGCGCGGGCAGCACCTTCCGCGTGCTCCTCCCGCCGGCGGCGGCGAGCGACTCCCCTCCGCCCAGGGGCGATGCGGTGCCACCCGGGCCGGCCCCGGTGCTCCGGCCCGGCGCCCGGCGCGTCCTGGTGGTGGACGACCAGCCGCAGATGGCCCGCTCCACCGCGCGCTGCCTGGCCGAGACCTTCGCGGTGACGGTCTGCCTCTCGGGGGACGAGGCCCTGGATCTCCTCCGGCGCGGCGAGGCCTACGACGCGGTGGTCTGCGACCTGATGATGCCGCAGATGTCGGGCTCGGCGCTCCAGGAGCGGGTGGCCGCCCGCTGGCCCGGCCTGGCCTCCCGCTTCGTCTTCCTCACCGGCGGCGCCTTCGGGCCAGAGGCCACCGCCTTCGCGGAGCGGACCAGCGCCCCGGTGCTGGAGAAGCCCTACGACCCCGAGGCGCTGGTGACCCAGCTCACGCGGCTGACCGAGGGCCTCACCCCTCCTTGAGCGCCGTCTCGTCCCTGGCCTTGCGGCCCGGGCGCGGCAGCAGCATGCCCACCCGCTCCCGGCAGGCGCGGTGGCGGCTGCTCCCGCATCCCAGGCCTCGCGGACATGGAACATGGTCTGCCGCGCGGGCGCCGACTGCGGCACCTTGCAGGGCGAAACCCACAGCACGTTCCCGACCGGCCCCTGCCTGGGAGAGTTGCGCCATGGCCTGCCCGCACGCTGGCTCCTGCGACCTGTCCGCCGCCATCTCCAACCGGGTGGCGCTCCTGGTGTGGCGGCGCAAGTGCTGCGACGACGAGCGGGACTTCCCGGCGTGCGAGCGCTTCAAGCTGGTCGAGAGCGGAAGGCCCATCCCCGCGGGCCTCCTGCCCAACGGCCACAGGCTGGCCCTGCTGCCCGCGTAGCCGCCTTCGCTGCGACGCCACCGAGCGTTCCGCAGGGTGAAGGGGCGCCCAAGCGGGCATTGCCAGCCGCCGGGTGGCGCCCTATCTCCTCGCGCCCATGCCCACCGCCCCCACCACCCTCCGGGTCCGCACCGCGGACGGCACCGCCCGCGCCCTGCTCTTCCTCGGCGGGCCCGGGCCGCTGCCCGGCGTCGTCCTCTACGGCGACGCCTTCGGGCCCCGGGCCGCGCTGCAGCAGATGGCCAGCCGGCTCGCGGGCCTGGGGTACGCGGTGCTGCTGCCCGAGCTCTTCTACCGGGAGGGGCCCGTGGCCCCGTTCGACATCGCCACCGTCTGGAGCGTGCCGGCCGAGCGGGAGCGGCTCATGGCCCTGGTGCGCTCCATCAGCGCCGCCCGGGTGGCGGTGGACGGCGCCGCCTACCTCGAGGCCCTGGCGGCGCAGGCCGGCGTGCACCCGGACCGCCTCGGCGTGGTGGGCTACTGCCTTGGCGGGCGCATGGCCTTCCTCACCGCGGCA
Source organism: Deltaproteobacteria bacterium (assembly GCA_016214955.1). Classification (GTDB taxonomy): domain Bacteria; phylum Myxococcota; class Myxococcia; order Myxococcales; family Anaeromyxobacteraceae; genus JACRMN01. Next base: position 59,609 of record JACRMN010000028.1, on the reverse strand, counting down.
CAGCAGCCGGCCAGGGTGCGGGCCGCGGCCTCCTTCCACGGCAGCTTCCTGGTCAGCGACGCCGCCGACAGCCCGCACCGGCTCGCCGGCCGCATCCAGGCCCCGCTCTACCTGGGGGTGGCCGACGGCGACCGCGCCTGCACACCGGAGCACCAGGGCGCGCTGGCCACCGCCCTCTCGGCCGCCGGCGTTCCCTACTGCCTCGAGCTCTACCGCGGTGCCCGCCACGGCTTCGCGGTGAGCGACAACGTCGACGCCTACGAGCCCGCCGCCGCGGAGCGCCACTGGTCCCGGCTCGAGCGCTTCCTGGGCGAGAGCCTCGGCTGACGCGGCGCTGCCGCTCCCTGCCGAGGAACGGCGGCGGTCCCGGCAGCCTGCTAGCGCTCGGCGGCCCGCGGCGCGAAGAGCCCGAGCTGCGGCGCCTCGCCGAACCAGGCTCGGGCGTCCCAGCCCAGCGCCTCGGCCACCGAGCGGGCGATGGGCAGGAGCTGCCGCTCCAGGTAGTGCCGGTGGTCGAGCGGGGCGCCGCTGCGCGCGTCGACGGGCTCGGCGCCAGCGCGAGTCATGACGTAGGAGATGCGGCCGCGCTCCCCCTTCCAGCCCAGGAGCCGCGCCGCCCGCACCTGCGGCGTCTCGGAGCCGTACTCCTCCGCCGGCCGGCGCAGCGACTTGCGGTACACCAGCTCCGCGTCGAGCTCGCCGGCCTGCAGCCGGGCGGCCAGGTCGCGGCACCAGGCCTGCAGCTCCGCCTCGCCGGCGCCGGCGAAGGCCCGCGCCAGCAGCTCCACCTGGAACCGGCGCGCCAGCGGGGTGAAGTCGCTGCGGGCCGCCTCCATGCCCCTCACCTCCACCTCGGCGGCGCCGCCGGGCCCGAGCCGCAGGCCGGCGTACCCCTTGGCGCGGCCGCGCCCCTCGCCGCTGGTGTCGCCCTTGAGCCGCGGGATGAAGAAGCGCCGGTAGGCCTTCTCGCAGCGGATCCGCAGGTGCGAGGCCACGCCGTGCTCGCGCCAGACCCGCTCGGCCAGCGCCTGGTTGAGCTCGGCGGCCGCCCGGGCCCCGAAGGCGGTCAGCTCCTCGAACCCGGCGTCGTCGGGGAGGCCCGAGAGGATGAAGACCGAGTCGGTGTCGCCATAGAGGGTGCGCAGGCCGCGCGTCTCGAAGAAGTCGCGGGCGGCGGTGAGGAACACCTTGCCGAAGGAGGTGATGGCGCCCGCCAGCTCGGTGCGGGCGTAGCGGCAGCCGTCGGAGCCGAGCACGCCGTAGAAGCTGTTCTGCAGGATCTTGTAGACGTAGGCCGCCGTCCCGTCGCCGGCCAGGAGCGCCGCCTCGCGCTCGGCGGCGTAGCGGGCGATGATGGCCGGGAGGATGGCCTCGATGCGCGCGAAGCGGGCGCCGTTGGGGGCCGTGAGATCCTCCGGCACGGGCTCCCGCGCCAGCGCCCGGGCGTGGGCCATCGGGTCGATGTGGAAGGTGCGGATGATGGAGGGGTACAGGCTGCGGAAGTCGAAGACCAGCACGCCGGGGAAGATGCCCGGCACCGCCTCCAGCACCGTGCCCCCGGCGGCGCCGGAGACGCGCCGCTCGGCGCGCGGCGGCGGCAGCACTCGCCGGGCCCGCAGCTCCGCGGCGTAGATGCGCTCGAAGGCCGGGATGCTGGTCCAGGCCAGCTCCAGCGAGACGCCGGTGAGGGCCGCGCGGCGCGACGTCAGCACGTCGAGCCCGGTCCTGGCCAGGATGCGCAGCACCAGCTCCGAGTCGCGCAGGCAGTAGGCGCAGAAGGCCGCCGGCTCCTCGCGCCGCAGCCGCGCGAGCTCCGCCAGCTTCCCGAGGCCCCGCGTGGCCACCGACTTCCCCTCGCCCAGCACCGCGCGGGCCACCCCCTCGAGCGTGAGGTCCTCGAACCGCTCGCCCGAGCCGCGCACCAGCCGCATGGCGTCGAGCACCGCGCGGCCCGCCACCCGGAAGGCCGTCCGCCGCCCCTCCCGGTCGAGCAGCGACGCCTCCTCCGGCGTCCGGCCCACGTCGAAGGGGACGCCGCAGGCGGCGAAGCGCCTGGCCAGCACCCGCAGGTCGAAGTCCACCACGTTCCAGCCGGTGATCACGTCCGGGTCGCGGGCCAGGATGCGCCTCGCCAGCGCACCCAGCAGGGCAGCCTCGGTGGGAAACGAGGTGACCCCCGGCGCGTCGAGCGGCGGGCCCAGGAACAGCACCTCCCCCGGGCCGCCGGCCCCGGCGAGCGACGCGGCCACCACCGCTCCCTCGCCGTCGGTCTCGATGTCGAGCGCCAGCCAGGCGAGCGCCGTGGCGGTGCGCGAGGGCGCGAGCGCCGGCTCCCGGAACACCGCGCCGACGCGCCGGCCGGGCACCGCCTCGCCGCGGATGGTCACCGGCCCCTGGAGCCCCAGCGCCAGCAGCGCCTCGGTGGCGCGGGGGCGCTCCCGCTCCACCGCCGGGATGCGCGCGGCGGCCAGGGCGCGCTCGGCCCGCTCCAGGCCGCCGTGGAGAAGCTCCAGCCTCGCCAGCGGCGTGCCGGCGAGGTCTGTCCAGGGCTGCGGGTCGAGCGCCGCCCCGGCGAGCCGCGCCGCCGCTACCGGTCCCTGCGCCGCGGGGACGTAGAGCGCGGGGCGGGGCGCGCGCAGCACCGCGGCGAAGCTGCGGCCGTCGTCGAGCCGGCCGGTGAGGAAGATGCGCTCGCCGGCACCGGCGGGGCTCACCGGCGACCTCGGATCGCGCCTCTCCTCCCAGGCCGAGACGATGAACCCGTGCACCTCCTGCATCGGGAGAGCTTACCGCCCCTTCCTCAGGGCACCGTCACCACCGCGCTGCCCCGCTTGTGGCCCGAGGCCACGTGGCGGTGGGCCTGGACGATCTGCTCGAGCGTGAAGCGGCGGCCGATGACCGGCGCGAGGTCGCCGGCCTCCGCGAGCCGCGCCAGCGCCTCGAGGTCCTCCCGGTTTCCGCTCGACACCCCGACGATCACCTTCCTGCCGCTCACCAGCGAGTCCCACGGGCTCCGCAGCATGGCCCCGGCCGACGCCAGCACCAGGACCAGCCGCCCTCCGGAGGCGAGCGCGCCGCGGCAGCGCGAGAGCGGGGAGGTGCCGGCGGTGTCCACGATGACGTCCCAGGTCCGCCCGCCCGCGGTGAAGTCGTCGCGGGTGTAGTCCACCACCTGGGCCGCGCCCAGCGACCGCACCAGCTCGGCGTTGGCGCCGCTGCACACCGCCGTCACCTCGGCGTCAAGGTGGCGGGCGAGCTGCACGCAGGCGACGCCCACCTCGCCCGAGGCGCCGTTGACGAGCACCTTCTCCCCGCGCACCAGCCGGGCCCTCCGCAGGAACTGGAGGGCCGCCATGCCGCCGAACGGCAGCGCCGCCGCCTCCTCGTGGCCGAAGCCCGGCGGCCTCGGCACCACCGCGCCGCCGGCGGGCATGCAGCGGTACTCCGCATGGCAGCCCAGCTTCACGTCGGGGAAGGCGAGCACCGCGTCGCCGGCCCCGAAGCCCTGTACGCCCTGCCCCACCGCCTCCACGTCGCCGGCGGCCACGGAGCCCAGGATGGGCTGGCGCGGGCCGCGCAGGCCGAACATGAGGCGGCCCGCCGGCCCGAACCCGGCGGGGAGGTCGAGTCCCCGCGCCCGGTGATCGCCCGAGCTGACGGTGGTGGCGCGGACGCGGATGAGGATCTCGCCGGGGCCGGGGACGGGCTTCTCCACCTCCTCCAGCCGGACCACCTCCGGGGGGCCGTACTGCCGGTAGACGGCTGCCTTCATGGTCGCCTTCGCGTTGATGGTCGCTCTCGCGGTCGAGGTCAAGGTTGGGATCGAGGTCGAGGTCGGGGTCGACTCTCTCATGGCGCGACTCCAGCGGAACAGCTGAGGTTCCGCCTCCGCGCCCCGCCGTCAGGGCGCGGACCCACCCGTTCCCTGCCGCCTGCGCCGGATCTCACCGGCGAGGGCGGCATCGGCCGCAGGGTCGAGGTGCCGCCGCAGCGCCGGGAAGACCTCCTCCTCCTCGCGCGCCAGGTGGAGGGCGAAGTGGCGCTCCAGCTCCGCGGCGGCCTGCGCGATGGCGGGGGCGAGCGCGGCGTGGCGCCCGGGGTCGAGGACGAGGGCCGAGCAGGCGCCGATGAGCTCCTCCACCGGGCGCTGGTGCTCCTCGTGCTCTCGCGCCATGGCCGCGAGCGCGGCGTCGAGCCCGGCGTCCCGGCCCCGGAGGCGCGGAGCGATCGAGTCCTCCTCGTCGCGGGCGTGGAGCGGCAGGGCCTGGGTGAAGTAGCGGATGACCTGGCGCGCGGCATCGGCCGCCTCGGCCGGATCGGGGGTCTCGGCCTCGCCCAGCCTGCGCGCCAGGGCCAGGAATGTGCGGATCCGGCCGTGGCACTCGAGGAGCAGGTCCACGGCGCTGGTGGGGGCAGCCGGTCTTCCGATGCCGGTGAGCATGTCCTCCTGTTCTAGCGGCGACGCCGGGCGGGAGCACCCGGAACGGAGGCGAGGCAACGCGCCGCAGGCCGCTCGCTTGCTAGTGAGTGCTCACTCACTTAGACGATCCCCATGAACGAGCGAAAGCCGGCCGGGTCCCGGCGGCGCGAGATCGCCGGGGCCGCCCTCAAGGTCATCGCCGAGCAGGGGCTGGCCCGCTTCACCTCCCTGGCCATCGCCCGCGAGGTGGGGGTGAGCGACGCCGCCCTCTTCCGCCACTTCCCCACCAAGGAGGCCATCGTCCTGGCCGCCATCGACCGGGTGGAGGAGATCCTCTTCACCGGCTTCCCGCCCCGGGTGGACGACCCCGTCGAGCGGCTGGGGACCTTCTTCCGGCGGCGCATCGCCGTCATCCGCGAGAACCCCGGCGTGGCGCGCCTGGTGGGCTCGGAGCAGCTCGCCCAGGCCGCACCGCCCGAGGGCGTGGCCCGCGTGGCCGGGTTCCGGCGGCGCTCGCAGGCCTTCGTCCGCGAGTGCCTCGACGAGGCCCACAGCCGCGGGCTCCTGGCCGACGACGTCGGCCCGGAGGAGGCGGCGGTGCTGGTCCTCGGCGCCCTCCTGGCCCTGGCCCACGGGCCGGCCGCCGGCCGCCCGCGGGCCCAGCTGCCGGAGCGCGTCTGGCGAGCGCTCGAGCGGGTGCTGCGCCGCGGGGGCCGCCGGCCCGCCACCTCCCGGCCCACCCGGCCGCGCCCAGGTCCCCGGTCGTAGTCCGCCGTCCCCCACGCAAAGGAGCACCGCTTGTTCCGATCCCTCGCCGTCGCCGTCCTCTCCCTCGCTGCCTTCCTCCCCGCGAGCGCCCGCGCCCACTGCGACACCCTCGACGGTCCGGTGGTGGTCTCGGCCCGCAAGGCCCTCGAGTCGGGGAAGCTCAACCCCGTCCTCGCCTGGGTGCGCCCGGGCGACGAGCCCGAGATCAAGGCGGCGTTCACGCGCGCCCGGTCCGTGCGCAGGCTCGGCCCCGAGGCCCGCGAGCTGGCCGACACCTCCTTCTTCGAGACCCTGGTCCGCGTCCACCGCGCCGGCGAGGGGGCGCCCTACACCGGCCTCAAGGCCGCCGGGCAGGACCTCGGTCCCGCCGTGCCGGCCGCCGACAGGGCCATCGCCTCGCGCTCCCCGGCCGAGGTGGAGCAGCTCCTCGTCGAGACGGTCAAGAAGGGGCTCCACCGGCGCCTGGCGCAGGTGAACGCCCGCGCCGCGCCCGGCGAGGACGTGGCCGCGGGGCGCGAGTGGGTGGAGGCCTACGTTCCCTACGTTCACTGGGTCGAGGGCGTGTACGGGGCCGCCGCGGGCCCTGTTGCCCACTCCGGCCCGGCCCCCGCGAAGCACCCGCACGGCGGGGCCGACTCCCACGGCCACGGCGAGGCTCCTGCCGCCGGACACGCCGAGCCCCGGGGCCACGCGAAGCACTAGCGCACCCGGACAGAAGGATGGCGAGGCGCCGGCCGACGCGAGGCGTCCCGGAGCCGGTACCGGGGCGGCGCGAGCGATCGGCCCACCGGTGCGAGAGGTGTCAGGCAGCGCGAGTGGCCCGGCACGGGCCTCGTCGGAGCCGGGCGCCCGGACCTGGCACCTAGCGCCGCTTCCTCGGCGGCGTCGCCGCCTCGCTCGCCGGCGAGCCCTTCGCGAGCACCTCCAGGGCCACCCTGGCGGCGTTGCGGATGTGCTTCACGCAGGCCGCCTCGGCGCCGGCGGGGTCGCGCGCGGCGATGCGCTGCTGGATGGCGCGCAGCTCGGCCAGGCTCTCGGGGAGCCGGCCGGCCTGCGCCATCGAGGTGGCGCGCAGGAGCGTGACGCGGTTGTGGATCACCCGGAGGAGCTGGCGCACCACGCCGTTGCCGCAGGCCTCGAGGAGCGCGTCGTAGAAGGCGGTCTTGGACTCCACCAGACCCCGCCCCTTCCTGGCGGCCACCTCCACCGCGTCCACCGCCCGGGCGAGCCGGGTCACCTGCTCCGGCGTGGCGTGCTCGGCGCAGCCGCGGCCCGCGAAGCCCTCCAGCGCCGCGCGCACCTCGTAGAGCTGCCGTGCCTCCTCCACCGTGATCGAGGCCACCGTGGGGCCGCGGTGCGGCACGGTGACGATGAGCCCCTCGGCCTCGAGCTGGCGCAGCGCCTCGCGCACCGAGGTGCGCCCCACGCCCAGCAGCGTGCACAGCTCGCGCTCGATGAGCCGCGTGCCGGGCCGGAAGCGCCCGCTGGCGATGGCCTCGCGCAGCTTCTCCTCCACCCGGAGGCGCAGCGTCGCCGCCTCCCGGACCACCTGCATGTCCGACATGTCCACCATGTCCCAGGAGATAGCAGACATCGCGGGACCCGATGAACCCCTTCGTGCGCGCCGCGGGAGAAGCGCGGAGGCGACGGGCCTGCGCCTGCGGCCGGCGGGTGGCTGCCCGGGCCCGGGAGAGACTCAGGGGCGCGGCGCCGGCCCGGCCGACCGGCAGGAGCGGAAGATGTCCTGGGCGCCGTCGTAGGCCGGGGTCTGGATGTCGAGGAGGCCCACGGTGGAGTGGAAGAGGTTGTCGTGGGAGTAGGTGCCGTCCCTGAGCTTCCGCACGCACTCCACGTCGAGCCTCCCCGCCGCCTGCAGCCCCGGCGAGAACCAGGCGATGAAGGGCACGCGGACCTGGTCCTCCGGGGCGAGGGCCTTGGGCAGGCCGTGCATGTACCAGCCGTCCTCGCCGGTGGATTCGCCGTGGTCCGAGGTGTAGAGCAGCGCGGTGTTGAAGTCGGCCTCGAGGCGCTTCAGGTACTCGATGGCGTCGTCCAGGTTGCCGTCGGTGTAGAGGATGCTGTTGTCGTAGGCGTTGACCACGGCCTCGTGGGAGCAGGACTTCAGGACCGAGCTGTCGCAGTCGGGCGTGAAGGCGCGGAACTCGGGGGTGTACCGGGCGGCGTAGTCGGGGCCGTGGCTCCCGCGCTGGTGGAGGACGATGAGGTGGTCCTTGCCCGTGCCCAGGAGCTCCTCGCGGGTGGGGAGGCGGTCGATGAGGATGCGATCGCGCTCGGCCTTGTAGTAGGAGCCCAGGTTCACCTCCTTCACGCGGCGGGTGACCGCCTGCGTGCCCATCCCGTTCTCGTACCAGGTGACCTGGTAGCCGGCCGTGCTGGCAACGTCGAGGAGGTTGTCGGTCTCCTCGGCGCGCCGGTAGCCGAAGCCCTTCTCGCCGAAGCTCGCGAAGATGCAGGGCACGGCCTGCGCCGTGGCGGTGGCGCAGGCCGAGAAGCGGGTGAAGCTCACCACCCCCTGGCGGCGCAGCCGCGGGTTGGTGTCGCGCTCGTAGCCGTTGAGCGAGAAGCTCCGGCCCCGCGCCGACTCGCCCAGGACGAAGATCACCAGCGTCCGCTTGCCGGAGCCGGCGAGCAGCGGGCCGCGGCTGGCCTCGAAGCGGACCCTGCCCGCCCCCGGCGCGCCCGGCGTCCCGCCGCCGCGCGACCGCAGCGCGTCCCACTCCTCCCCCACCAGGCCGCCCAGCGCGCCCAGGTAGTTGAAGGGCACGACCATGTTCTTGAGGCGGTGGTTGGTGGCGTTGTCGGCGAAGGAGTTGAAGAACAGCTGGTTGGGGAAGTAGAGCGCCACCGCCGCCACCAGGGTGGCCCCGACGGCCAGCGCCTTGTGGGTCAGGTGGCGCCCCAGGGGCGGATAGCGGATCTCGACCTTGCGGAGGAGCAGGCAGGGGAGGACGCCGAGCAGGACGAAGTGCGCCAGCCAGCCCAGCGAGAGGACGCCCCGCGCCTCGACCAGGTCGGTGCGGAAGACGCTGCGGATGATGAGCGGGCTGAACTCGGTGTTGAGGCTCAGCACGGCGCTCGAGGCCGGCGCCGCCGTGAGCAGCAGGAAGAAGCCGACGGGCTTCGTCACCCACCTCCAGGCGGTGAGGAAGAAGACCAGGAAGAGCAGCGCGTACAGGGCCGCGAAGACCAGGAGCCCGTCGCGCAGGCTCCCGAGCCCGAGGCCGCCCATGCTGGCGAGGAGCGCCTGCGCGAAGGGGAAGTTGGGCGCCACCAGGAAGAACAGCGCCATGACGAGCGCGTAGGGCAGCGGGGTCGTCTTCAGCGCCACGAGTCTCCCTCGCCCCCTTCGGCCCTGGCCAGCGCCCCGGCCGGCCCCGCGGGTGCGGCGGCAGGCGCGGCGCCGGCGGCCACCGGCCGCGGCCAGGCGCGGCACACCACCGCCGCCACGGCGATTCCCATGAGCCAGCCGGCGACGACGTCGGTCACCCAGTGGGCCCCGACGTAGACGCGCGACACGCCCACCAGGAAAGCGAAGAGCCAGGGCCAAAGGCGCGGCCCCGCCGAGGGCTCGCGCCAGGCCCACGCCGCCAGCGCAGCGGCCGCGGCCGAGTGCCCGCTCGGGAAGGACATCAGGCGCAGCGGCTCGAGCAGCACGCGCACATGCTCCGCCCCGAGGAGCTGGAGCGGCCGGGGCGCCTGGACGAGGCGCTTCGTCACCACCACGATGGCGCCTGTCGCGGCCAGGATGGCGACGCCCCGGAGGCCGCTGCGGAGTGCCTGGCGCCTGTCGCGGCTGACCTTCAGGGCCAGGCCCAGCGCGATGAGCACCAGCGCCCAGCCCTCGCCCGCCGTCGAGAGCGCCTGCATCAGCAGGTCGAGCGCAGGCCGGCAGAGCAGCCGCTGGACGGCCTGCGTGGAGTCGAGCTGGTAGAGGGCCTCGATGGTCATCCCGTCGCCCGTATACCAAGCTTCGTCGGCCGTACCAAAGGGGGGGGGCGGGGCCAATGTGGGACAGGGCGCCGGCGGGAGGCTGCGGGCGCACCGCCGCCCGGAGCGCTAGACCTCCCTGGAACCCCGCCGGCCGCGGCCCCGCGCCGTTCCCGGCCGCGACGGCCGGCCAGCCCGGCTCCGGAGGCGTGCATGACAGGGCCCATCTCCCGCTTCCTCGCCCAGGACCACGACCGGCTCGACGGCCTCCTCCGCCGCGCGCTCGAGCGGCCCGAGGTGGTGGAGCTGGAGGCCTACGGAGCCTTCCGCGGCGGGCTCCTCCGCCACATCGCCATCGAGGAGAAGATCCTGCTGCCCGCCGCCCGCGCGGCCCGCGGCGGCGAGCCCCTGCCCGTGGCGCGGCGGCTGCGCATCGACCACGGCGCCATCACCTCGCTGCTCGTGCCCACGCCCAGCCACGCCCTCGCCGCCGAGCTGCGCTCCATCCTCGGGCCCCACAACGCCGTCGAGGAGGAGCCCGGCGGGCTCTACGAGACCTGCGACGCCCTCCTCGCCGGCGCCGCGGACGAGCTCGTCGCGCGCATGCAGGCCTACCCGCCGGTGAAGCTCAACCGCTACCAGGACGGGCCCAACGTGCACCGGACCGCGGCGAGCGCGCTGGCGATGTCGGGGAGGCAGGGAGGGGGACGGAGGTGAGGGGTCGGAGGCGCCGAGGCGGGGAGAACCACCTCCCGCCCGGCCAGGGGGCTTCTGCTCGCGGGGCGGGCGCGTGGCGAGCTCGGGGCGGCGGCCGTCACGCCAGCCGCTGGATCACCCTGCGCAGGGCCTCGACGAGCAGCGACACGCGCGCCAGGCGTGTTCGCCCGGGGGAGAGGAGGGCCCAGACCGGGATGGGCGGCAGCCTCCAGGCCGGGAGGATGCGGACCAGGCGGCCCTCCTTCGCTGCCGCTCGCACCTCGCCGGCCGGCCGCAGCGCGATCCCCAGGCCCTCTCGCAGCGCGATGGCCTGGGCGCGCGAGTCGCTGCACTCGAAGCGTCCGGCGATGGGCACGCTCAGGAGCTCGCCGCGCCGCCCGACCAGCGTCCACTCGGTCTCGGGCGTCGAGCCGTGGCGACGGATCACCTGGTGCCGCACCAGGTCGGCCGGCGCGTCCGGAGCGCCGCTGCGCTCCACGTAGCCCGGGGAGGCGGCCATGACGTAGGTGGCGTGGCCCACCGGGCGCGCGACGGCGGAGGAGTCGGGGAGCGAGCCCACCTGGACCACCATGTCGAGGCCTGCGGCCACCGGGTCCACCTGGTCGTCCATCACCATCAGCTGCAGCGACAGGCCCGGGTTGGCGAGCAGGAGCCGGGTGACCTCCTCGACGAACCCGATCTCCACCGAGGTGGTCCGCACCGCCACGCGCAGGGCACCCTCCAGCGCCGACGCCCGCCCCACCCCCTCCTCCGCCTCGCGCGCCTGGTCCAGCAGCCGCAGCGCCCGCGCGTAGAACGCCCTCCCGTCGTCCGTGGGCGTGACCCTGCGGGTGGTCCGGTGGAGGAGCCGGGCCCCGAGGGCCTCTTCGAGCCGCGCCAGCCGGCGGCTCACCTGGTTGGTGGGCATGCGCATCACCCGGCCCGCGGCGGTCAGGCCGCCGGACTCCATCACCTGCACGAAGGTCCGCACGTCGGAGAGGTTCTCGAGCATGAACGATTGTTCCAGTATCGGGAAGAGTTCTTCTCTGTTTATCCCCTTTCTCTCGGGAGCGGCGCCAGCCATCTCTCGGGGGCCGAATGACCGGCCCCTTCCCGGAGCACCACCCATGACGTCGCTGACCCACACCGCCCAGGCCGCAGCCCCCGTCGCCGTCCCCGACAGCCCGCTGCAGATCGAGCTGCGCTTCTACCTGGACCTGCCGGCCGCCGAGGCCTTCGACCTGGTCGCCACCCGCTTGCCCGAGTGGTTCACCCTCATCCATGCCGTCCACTGGGATCACTCCCGCTCCACGGCCGGGCGCGATACGCCGGGTGCCTGCTCGGAGCGGGTCTGCGCGCTGGGCGGCAAGGCGCTGCGCGAGGTGATCGCCGAGTACCGGCCAGGCAGGAGCTACGCCTACCGCGTCGACACGGCGCGCTCCGAGCTGAAGATGCCCATGAGGGATCACCTCGGCACGTTCGAGCTGGCACCGGCAGGCAACCAGACCCTCGTGACCTGGCGCCAGCACTTCCGGCCCAGGTGGTACGTGCCGGCCGCGGTGCTCCGCTGGCAGCTCGGGGAGCGGATGATGCGCCCGGCCGTGCAGCGGCTCATCGACCGGTACGGCGGGCGGTGGGGGTGAGCGAGACCAGCCTCGGCCAGTCGGCGGGAGAGGACGGACCAGACCGTACGCCGTTCCAACGTGCGCCCGGCGGGCGCCTCGAGGCAGCGCCGGGCCCGCGAGCTACGCGGGCTGGCGGGCGCCCATCGCCTGGAGCAGGCGCAGCATCGCCAGCCGCACCTGGAGCTGCTCGGACACCGCCGCCAGCTCGGCCGTCCCCAGCTGCTGCGCGGCGTCGGAGGCTTCCAGGTAGGTGGCAGCGCCCTCCCGGAAGCTCACCTCCACCAGGCGCTGGTTCTCGCGAGCCAGCTCCACCTGCGCCAGCGCCCGTGCCCGGTTGGCCCGGGCTACCCGGAGGTCGAGCCATGCCCGTTCGAGCTGCTCGCGAGCGCGCAGCTCTGCCGCGCGAAGCTGCGCCTCGGTCTCCTCCACCCGGGCGGCGCTCTCCCGGAGCCGGGCCTCGCGCAGCGTCCCGTCGAAGAGGGTCCAGGACAGGGCGAGGCCCGCGCTCCAGCTCCTCCGCTCGCCGGATGGGCCCGCCGGGTCCTGCCACTCGCTCCGCGCGAAGGCCGCCAGCGAAGGCAGATAGGAGGCCCAGAGCCCGGCCCGCGCCCGACGGGCGACCTCCTGCCCGGCCTCGGCCGCGCGCAGGTCGGCGCGGCCGGACAGGGCCGCCTGCGCCGCGTCCCGGGCCGGCCCCGCCGGCTCGTCGGGGAGCTCGACCTCGAAGCGGGCGTCGGAGCGGTCCAGCGCGGCGGCCAGCGCGAGGCGCGCCGCCTCGTAGCCCGCGCGCGCGGCCTCCAGCACCTGCTCGGCGCGGGTGCGGTCGATGCGGGCCCGCAGCCGTGCCGCCTCGGGCGCCGCGCCCGCCTGGTGGCGGATCTCGGCGTCGGCCTCATGGGAGGTGGCGATCTCGAGCTGCCGGCCCGCGACCTGCGCCGCCAGCCTGGCGGCCACCGCACCGTGGTACAGGCCGGCCACACCGAAGAGGACCTCCCGGCGCGCCTGCTCGGCGCTCCACTCGGCCTGGCGCTGGCCCGCCTGGGCCGCGCCGATGTCCAGCCAGAGCTGGGGCGCGAGGAGCGGGAGCGCCGCCTGCAGCTGGGCCGACCTGCCGACCAGCGGCTGGAGCACGATGGGCTGCGGTAGGAGGGGAGCCAGGGCCGGCAGCTCCACTCCGCGATCGTTGCGCGTCCAGGAGGCGGCCGCCGTGACCTGGGGCAGGTGTGCCGCCCAGGCCTTCCAGCCGATGGTCCGGGCCTGGTCGAGCCTCGCCCGGGCGGCCCGCAGGTCCGCGTTGCGGGCCAGCGCCTCGGCGAGGGCGTCGTCGTAGCGGAGCAGCGCCGGGTCTCCCGACCCGGCCCCGAGGGCGATGGCGGCGGCGATGGCGATGGTGGTCATCCGGATCTCCTGGGCGAACGGGGGAAGGGGTCCACCGGCGCCTCAGCCACCCCTTGGCGTCGGCTTGCCGGCCGCGGCCTGTGCAGCGCCGGCCCGCGGGAGGTGGCCCCAGACCCGCTGTCCAGGGACCAGCCCGGCAGCGGCCGGGATCTCCACGAAGACCTCGCGCACCCGGACGTCGGAGCGCGCGGTGGGCAACTCGGTCTGGAGCGCGCGCCTTCCCATCCGGGGGGCCAGGCGCGACACGATCCCCTCTGCGAGGCGCAGGCCGTCGTCGGAGCGGATGGCGCAAGCGGTGTCGGGCCGCACCTCGCCGGCATCGATCTCGTCCACCTCCAGCCGCACCTGCAGCCGGCCGAGGTCGCCGAGCGAGAGGAGCGGCTCGCCGCCCGGCGCGTGCCACTCGCCGGCGTGGAACCGGCTCCGCAGCACCACGCCGCCGGAGGGGGCCACCACCTGCCTCCGCTGGAGCGCCGCCTGGGCGAGGCGCAGGCGAGCCCGGGCCGAGGCGGCGCGGGCGCGCGCTGCGCGCAGGTCCTCCAGCCGGGGGCCGCGGCGCACCTCCTCGAGCCGCGCCCGGGCCCGCTCGGCGAGGGCCGCGAGCGCCTGCGCCTCGGCGGCCGCGCCCTCGGCCTCGCCCTCGGCCCCGGCCCCGCCCCGCCGCAGCCTCTGGGCGCGCTCGTCGGCGCTCCTCGCCAGCCGCGCCCGGGCCAGGGCCGCAGATTCCTCGGCCTCGGCCTGTCGCAGCTCCTCCGGCGTGCTGCCCCGCACGGCGCGCTGCAGGGCCGCCTCTGCCTCGTCCCGCTCCGCCTCGGCGAGCGCCACGGCCTCCCTCTGGGCGCCGTCCTCGAGGACCGCCAGGACGCGCCCCGCCTCCACCCGCTCCCCCTCCCGCACCAGCAGGCGCGCGATGGGCCCGGCCTCCTGGGCCGAGAGCTCGACCTCGCCACCCCAGGGCTCCACCATGCCGGGCGCCACCACCTGGACGGCCGCGGGCGCGGCCGCTTCCTGCGGCACTGCCCGGGACTCCGGGGGCGCGCGGTCGCTCCCGCCCCTGCGCTCCACAGCGGGCGGGCCGTGCAGCCCGCAGGCCGGGAGCAGCGCGGCCAGCGCCGCCGCGGCCAGGGCTCGATACGCCGTCGAATCCGTCATGTCATCCTCCTGTGGGTTGGGGCGAGCGGCGGGGCCGCGTTCGCGGAGTGGGCGACACCGGGGACCTCGGCGGGCACCACCCGCCCGTCGACCACCTGCAGCAGCCGATCGGCGATGGCCCGCACCCGCTCGTCGTGGGTGACCACCACCACCGCGCGGCCGGCGCGCGCCAGGCGCCCCAGGGTGTCGAGCACTCCGCGGCCGGTCTCCCCGTCGAGCGAGGCGGTGGGCTCGTCGCACAGCAGCACCGGGGCGTCGTTGACCAGGGCGCGGGCGATGGCGACGCGCTGCTGCTGCCCGCCCGAGAGCTGGCGCGGCCGGGCCTGGCGGCGGTCGCCCATGCCCACCAGCTCCAGGGCCCGCGCGGCGCGCGCCTCCCGCTCCGGCCAGGCCACGCCGCCGAGCAGGAGGGGAACCGCCACGTTCTCCACCGCGGTCAGGCTGGGCAGGAGGTTGAACTGCTGGAACACGAAGCCCAGCCGCCGTTGCCGGAGCCGGGCCAGCTCGTCGGCCGAGGCCCGGGCCGCGCTCCAGCCCCCGACCAGCACCTCCCCCTCCGTGGGCGTGAGCACCAGCCCCAGCAGGCTGAGGAGCGTGGTCTTGCCGCTGCCCGAGGGGCCCATCAGCACCAGGACCTCGCCGCGCCGGATCTCGATGTCGGTGGGGTGGAGGGCCCGCGAGGCCAGTGGCCCCTCGCCGTAGCACTTGCCGATGCCCCGGCCGGCCAGGACCACCTCGGGGGGCTGGGAGTACGAGGTCATCGTCAGCTCCGGAAGACGACGGCCGGGTCGAGCTTCAGCACCCGGCGGATGGCGGCCAGCGAGGCCAGCGTGCAGGAGAGGGTGGCCGCGAGCGCCACACCCGCGACGAGGTGCGGCGAGACCACCATGGGGAGCTGGGGCAGGTGCGCCCGCACCACCAGGAAGGCCGCCATGCCTGCCGCGTAGCCCGCGGCCGCGAAGATCCAGGCCTGGGCGAGCAGCAGCGAGAGCAGGTCGCGCCGGCTCGCGCCGATGGCCTTCAGCGTGCCGTAGTCGCGGGCGCGGTCGATGGCCGTCGAGTAGAGGGTCACCGCCACGATGGCGGCGCCCACGAGGGCGGCCACCACCGAGCCCAGCCCGAACACCAGCCCCACCGGCGTGCGAACCAGGAAGTAACGCTCCTCCATGGCCGAGAGCTCCTCCCGGGTGCGCACCAGCGCGTCCGGGAACCGCGCCTGCAGGCGGGCGCGGACCGCGCGCGGGTCCTCCCCTGCTGCGACGCCGACGGCGGCGTAGGTGATGCGGTCCGGCGGGAACGCGGTGAGCGCCCGGGCGTCGTCGAGGTTGGCGAAGACGTAGTAGTACGGACTGTGTGGGTCGACGCCCTCGTAGAATCCGGCCACGAACGTCGCCCGGCCCTCGACCTCCACCCGGTCGCCGGGCCGGGCCATGGCGAAGGCCGGTCTGTCCTTCAGGTTGAGGAGGATCCTGCCGGACCCGCGCAGCGAGGCGAGGCTGGTCCCGGGCGCGAGGGTGCGGGGCAGGCCTGCGTAGCGCGGCGCCTCGACGCCCAGCACCTTCACCAGCTCGCGGACGCCGTCGGGTCGGGTCACCTTGCCGAACCCCTGCACCACGGGAGCCGCCCAGGCCACGCCCGGTGTGCCCGCGGCCGCGCCCACCTTGCTGGCCGGGATGGTGTCGGTGGCGTCGGTGCTCTCCGTGGCCGCGGAGGCGATCCAGATGTCGACCCCCGACTTGCCCACGAGCGAGGTCACGCGCCCCAGGATCCCGCCGAGCAGCGAGGCCTGCTGGGCCATGAGGAAGACCGAGACCACGACGCCGATGAGCGTCCCCAGACTCTTCATCGGCGTGTCGAGCAGCATGCGCAGCGCCAGCCCGGCGAGGCGGCCGGGGCCGGGGGTCGGGGGCGGTGGGTGGATCGAGCCGTTCATGCCCGACCGCCAATTCACGCGCCGTGCCGAGCGCGGGAGCCGCGGAATGGGCGGGGGCGGGAGCCCCGGCTGCGCGGCGTTCCGGCAGGCCTGCCGGAGCGCGCGACAGCGGGCAGCCGGTGCTGCCTACGCTCCGCCCAGCCCGTACTTCTTCAGCCGGTCGATGAGCGCGCTGCGCGAGACCCCCAGGCGCCGCGCCGCCTCCGACTGGTTGCCGTCGGTCGCCTCCAGCATCCGGGAGATGAGACCTCGCTCGAAGCGGTCGAGCTGCTCCCGCAGCGACGCTCCTCCCTCCGGCACGGGCGCCTCGCCCTCGCTCCCCGGAGGAGCGGCGTTCAGGCCGTCGAAGGCCTCGGGCCCGATCTCGCCGCCGGCACTCAGCGCGACCATGCGGGCCACCGCGTTCTCCAGCTCGCGCACGTTGCCCGGCCACTCGGCCCGGCACAGCGCTTCGACCAGCGCCGGCGCGAGGCGCACGCCCTCCATGCCGAAACGGTCCGCGTAGCGGCGCACGAACTCCGCGGCCAGCGCCGGGATCTCCTCGCGGCGCTCGGCGAGCGTGGGCACGACCAGCTCCACCACCGCCAGGCGGTAGTAGAGGTCCTCGCGGAACCGGCCGGCGCGTGCCGCGGCGAGCAGATCGCGGTTGGTGCAGGCGATGACGCGCACGTCCACCTTCTCCACCCGGCCCGCCCCCACCGGCTGGATCTCCCCTTCCTGCAGGGCCCGCAGGAGCTTGGCCTGCACCGGCGCCGGCAGCTCGCCCACCTCGTCGAGCACCAGCGTGCCCAGGTGGGCCTCGGCGAAGAAGCCGCGCCGCGCCTGGGTGGCGCCGGTGAAGGCCCCGCGCGAGTGGCCGAAGAGCTCGGCCTCGGCGAGCTCGCCGGGGATGGCGGCGCAGTTGAAGCGCACCAGCGGGCCGGTGGCCCGCCGGCTCTCGGCGTGCACCAGCGCCGCCACCAGCTCCTTGCCCGTTCCGGTGGGGCCGCGGACCAGCACCGTGATGTCGCGGGGCGCCACCCGACCCGCCGCCTCCAGCAGGCGGCGCATGGCCGCAGACTCTGCCACCACCCCCTTGCCCAGCGCCTTCTCGGCCGCCAGGCGGCGGTTCTGCACCCGCAGCGCCCGGGCCTCCAGGGCCCGGTCCAGCACCGCGCCCATCTCGTCGATGTCGAAGGGCTTGGCCACGTAGTCGTAGGCCCCGGCCTTCATGGCCTGCACCGCCAGCTTCTCGGAGCCGTGGGCGGTGAGGAGGATCACCGGCAGCGCCGGGTCGCGCTCCCGGACGGCGCGGAGGAGCGCGGAGCCGTCCAGCTCGGGCATGGCATGGTCGGTGACCACCGCGTCCACGCCCTCGAGCCGCTCCAGCGCCTCGCGCCCGTTGCGCGCCAGCACCGCCTCGTGGCCGCGGGACTCGACCAGCTCCTTGAGCGCGAAGAGCATCCCGGGCTCGTCGTCAGCGAGCAGCAGCCGCGCCATCGCCCCTCCCGCTCCGGAAGCGCCGCGGCAGCGTGCCCGTGGCGGTGGTCCCCTTCCCCTCGGCGCTCCGGTACTCGAGCGACCCGCCGTGCTGCACGAAGGCGGCGCGGGCCAGCGCCACGCCCAGGCCGCTGCCCTCCTCGCGGGTGGTGAAGAACGGCGTCCCCACCCGCTCCAGCACCTCCGGAGCCATGCCGCGCCCGGTGTCGCGCACGGAGATGCGCGCCACCCCGTCGAGCTCCTCGATCTCCACCTGGACGCAGCCGCCAGGCGGCGTGGCGACGAGCCCGTTGGCCACCAGGTTGAAGAGCGCCTCCCGCAGGCACCGCGGGTCGACCTCGAGGTGCGCCTCGCCCTGCCGGCGCAGCGCCACGCCGGCGCCGGCGGCCTGGGTTCCGAGGAGCAAGAGCACCTCGTCCGCCAGCGCACCCAGGGATGCCGGCTCGGGCTGCAGCTTGCCGAAGGGGCGAGAGAAGGTGAGGTACTCGCGCAGGATCTGGTCCATCCGCTCGATCTCGCCCTCGGCCACCTGCAGCCGCTCGCGGCTCCGCCCCTCGGCCGCATCGCGCGCCGAGAGCTGGACCAGGGCCTTGATGGCGCCGAGCGGGTTCTTGAGCTCGTGGGAGAGCTGGGCCGAGAGCTGCTCCAGCTCCCGCGCCCGGGCCAGCGCCTGCTCGGCCATCTGGAGGCGGCCGCGGTCGACCTCGACCTGCACTGCCGCCAGGGCCCGCGTCATCACCACGAAGAGCCAGACGTTGGTGACCGCCACGGCAACCAGGGTCAGCGCGGTGAGCAGCGACCACACCGGCTCGGCCACTTCCGGGCCGAACCAGCTCGCGGGGAGGAGGCCCATCGCCAGTGCCGAGGCCGCGATGAGCCCCAGCGCCACCTGCGAGGCCCTCGACCAGCCGTAGTTCTGGAGCGTGCCGGTGAACGGGCCGACCACCGCCAGGAGGAACGGGCTGCGCAGCCCGCCGGTGAGCGCCACCACGCCCAGGTGCGTCGCGGTGGAGAGGGCCGGGGCGAGCGAGGGGCGCGCCGTCCCCGGGTGTGCCGGCAGCGTGGCCCGGCGCGACCGGGGCGTCATCGAGAGGAGGAGGAGGCCGGCGGCCAGGGTCCGCCAGGTGGGGTAGTGGGCGAGCCAGAGTCCGCCCGTGAAGAGCGCCGAGACGGCCAGCACCACGGCCGGCAGGGCGTGGACCGAGGCCGGCCCGGCTTCGGGACGAGGCGGAGGCAAGGCAAGGGACATGCCTGCGTCGCCCGCAAGTTCCGGGCCGGCGCCCGTTCGCGCGTCCGACATCGGTGGAGTATGCGCCCAGGGGCTTCGTTCGATGCAACTGCCGGATGGGCGGGCAGCGCTGTCGTCCGTTCCGGCAGGCTTCCGGCGAACGGCGGGCCCGGCCGAGGCGGCCCGCTTGCTGCAGGAGGCGCGGCCATGCCCATCGACTCCTACCGCTACCTCGACTTCGCGAGCCGCCAGATCATCAAGGCCTGGGTGGAGCGCGAGGCACGAGGCCATCGCGCCATCCCCTGGACGCCCATGGCCAGGCCCCTGGCCCAGGCCACGGTGGCTCTCGTCTCCACGGCGGGGGTTGCCCGCCTCGACGACGCGCCCTTCGACGAGGAGGGCGAGCGCCGCAACCCCTGGTGGGGCGATCCCACCTTCCGGCTCATCCCGCAGCAGACCACCGAGCGCGAGGTGGGGCTCCACCACCTGCACATCGACCGGCGCTTCGGCGCCACGGACCTCGACGTGGTGCTGCCCATGCGGCGGCTGCGGGAGCTCGCCGGCGAGGGGGTCGTCGGCCGGGCCGCGGACACCCACTACTCGCTCATGGGCTACCAGCTCCGCCCAGAGGTGCTGGAGCGCGAGACCGCCCCGGCCATCGCCCGGGAGATGCGGGCGCGCGGCGTGGACGCCGCGGCGCTCGTTCCTGCCTGACCCTTCTGCTGCCGGTCCGTGGGACTGGTCCAGCGGGTGCTCGAAGCCGAGGGGATCTCCACCGTCTCCCTGTCCATGATTCCCGACTTCACCCGGGCCGTCGGCGTGCCCCGCCTCGCCGGCATCGCCCACCCCATGTCGCGCCCCATGGGTCGCCCCGGCGATGCCGATGGGCAGCGCGCCGTCCTCCGGGCGCTCCTCGGCCTGCTCGACGCGGCGCGCACGCCCGATGCTTACCTGGAGCTCCCCTTTGCCTGGCCCGAGACCCCCGCCCAGGCACGGCGAGGCTCCGACGTGAGCCCGCCCATCGCCGACCTCCTGAAGCGCAAGCCCTGGCTGCTGACCCGGCTCTACTCGGGTGACATTCCCGAGGGACCGTGACGGCACCGGGCGATTCCCCCGGCGGGCGCGCACCCCTCGGGCACGCCCACCAGCCTCCAGGCGCAGGAGACGAGCTTCACGTTTGGTGACCGCTCCATCCGCGCTCGGCGGCACCCTACCGGCCGCCCAGCCGCTCCACCAGGTCGGCCAGGTCGCGCCGCATCGCCTCGGGCGACTCGCGGCGGGTGGGCCGCCCGTGGCCCGGCAGCACCCAGCTGAACTCGAAGGAGAGGAGCCGCTCCAGCGAGCGGAGCTGGGCCTCCCAGCTCCACCAGCACACCGAGCGCGAGGCCTCCAGCCGGCCCTCCGGGTCGGCCCAGAGGTGGTCGCCGGTGAAGAGGTAGGTGTGCTTCCAGAGGAGCGCCGCCGAGCCGCGGGTGTGGCCAGGCACCGGGATGGCGAGCAGGTCGTGGTCCAGGGCCACCGGCTCGCCGCCCTCGAGCACCCACTCGACGTCGGCGGTGCCCCGGGCGAGATCGGCCTCGTGGAGCACCCGCTCGCAGCCGAGGGCCTCGCGGAACCGCTCGTGATCGGCGACGTCGTCGCGGTGGGTGAGGAACATCGTCCGGACCCCGCCCATGGCCCGGAGCCGCTCGAGGAGCGGGCGAGCCGCCCGCGGCGAGTCGACGAGGACGTTCCCCTCCGGGCGGCGCAGCAGCCAGGCCGAGGCCCCGTAGGAGGACTCGGCCGCGTAGCCGCAGTCGAGCACGCCCGGGGCCACCTCCTCGGGCAGGGCCCGGGAGGCCTCGGCCACGCCCTGGTGCGAGGCGCTGCCGATGGAGGCGGTCGGGCAGGAGACCAGCGCCAGGAGCGCGCGCCGGCGCTCCTCCTCGCCCTGGGGCTGGCGAGCCACGAACGACCGGCCGCTCGCTCCGCCGCCGAAGATCCCCGGGGCGAGGCGCCGGCAAGTGTCGCAGCCGATGCAGGAGGTGTCGACGAAGAGGTCGCCGGGGGCGTCCTCGGGGACGCGATGGGCGAGCAGGGCCACGCCTCGAGGATAGTCCGCGGCCCATCGGGGCGCCGCCCGGCGAGGCCGTCCCGGCGCTCGCCCAGCTCCCGGCTTGAACCTGAACGTTTGATCAGCTATCGTCCGGAGCATGGGGACGGCGTCGGAGCTCGCGCGCGCGCAGCCGCTGGCGGCGCCGCGCATCTGCTGCCTCGATCTCGACACCTTCTTCGTGTCGGTCGAGCGGCTGCTGGATCCCACGCTGGAAGGCAAGCCGGTGATCGTCGGCGGCAAGCCGGGCAGCCGCGGCGTGGTCACCGCCTGCAGCTACGAGGTGCGCCGCCTCGGCGTGAAGTCGGGCATGTCGCTCACCGAGGCCGGCAAGCGCGCGCCGCATGCCATCTACCTGCCCACCCGGCACGAGGTCTACGGCACCTACGCCGAGCGCGTGCGCGCCATCGCGCGTCGCTTCGCGCCCCGGGTGCTGGTCGCCAGCATCGACGAGATGTACCTCGACTTCTCCGGCTGCGAGCGGCTCTACGGGTCCGGCGCCGCCGCCGGCGGGAGCGGCGGCGAGGACCGCACCGGCGACGCGGTCATCGAGGGCGCGGTGCTGCAGCTGACGACGGCGATCTTCGACGAGGTGGGCCTGCCGTCGAGCGCCGGGGTCGCAACCAGCAAGGTCGTGGCCAAGGTGGCGTCGGCACTGGCCAAGCCCCGCGGCGTGATGCTCGTGCCCGCGGGCGTGGAGCGCGCCGTGCTGGCGCCGCTGCCGGTGCGGGCGTTTCCCGGCATCGGTCCCGCCGCCGAGGCCCGGTTGCACGCCGCCGGCTACCGGACGCTGGGCGCGGTCGCCGAGGCCTCCGTCGCGGACCTGCAGGGGATCTTCGGCGCCTGGGCGCCATCCATCTGGCGCGGCTTGCAGGGGCTGGGCTCGGGCGACCTCGGCCGCGAGCGCCCGGCGTTCGCCGAGCACGATCCCGAGGGCGAGACCGTCGGCAGCATCTCCAACGAGCGCACCTTCCGCGAGGACGTGACCGACCCGGCCACCGTCGAGGCGGTCCTGTGCGGCCTGTGCGAGCGGGTCTGCTGGCGCGCGCGCAAGCGCCACGTCAAGGCGCGCACGGTGACCCTCAAGCTGCGCTACGCCGACTTCCACACGCTGACGCGCTCGCACACCACCGCGGCCACCAGCTCGGAGCTCGAGCTCTACCCCATCGTCAAGGAGATGCTGGTGGCGGCGCGGACGCGGCCGCTGCCGATCCGCCTGCTCGGCGTGCAGCTCTCCAACCTGGGCATGTTCGAGCAGCTCCCGCTCTTCGATCGCAACGAGCGGGTCGGCGCGGCCGTCGACAGCATCCGCGCCCGCTTCGGCTTCGCGACGGTCTCGCTGGCGACCGCGCGGGGGCCGCGAGGCGGGGCGACGCGCGGTCGCGGCTGAGGCTCCAATCCGCCGAGCTCCTGGCTCGGTAGCCAAGGGGAAGGTTGGTGGTGCCGTCGAAGGTGAGGCCCGCCTCCCTCCCCGCAGGCGCGCCCATCGGGGCAACCCAGCGGGGCCTGCCGGCTCGTTTGCCAGTCGTGAAGCAGGGCGCGTAGTTTGCTCACAGCGCGTCTTCGGGTCGACTCTCCAGCGAAACCAGTCGGGTGGAGGTCCCATGGCCACGGTCGTCGCCGCGCCACCTCCCAGTCGTCGTCCACCTCGGGCGCTTCTCTTCATCCTCGCCATTGCAGCATGCCAGCTGGCAACCGCGCAGCCGCTCACGCCGCACCAGAAGCTCGCGAGGGAGATCCACCGGGAGCTCGTCGAGATCAACACGGTCACCGCGACCGGAGATACCTTTCAGGCGGCCAACGCCATGGCGGCGCGGCTCCGAGCCGCCGGCTTCGCCGCGGAGGACGTGCAGGTGCTCTCGCCCGCGCCGCGCAAGGGCAACCTGGTCGCCCGGCTGCGCGGCACCGGTGCCCGGAGGCCAATCCTCCTGCTGGCGCACCTCGATGTCGTGGAGGCCCGGCGAGAGGACTGGTCGTTCGATCCGTTCAAGCTGGTGGAGCAGGAGGGCTACCTCTACGGGCGCGGCGTGTCGGACGACAAGTACATGGCGGCGGCGTTCGTCGCCAACCTGATCCGCTACCGGCAGGAAGGCTTCCGGCCCGCCCGGGACATCATCGTGGCGCTGGAAACGGACGAGGAGATCCTCGACCGCAACGTCATGGGCATCCAGTGGCTCCTCCTGCACCACCGCGACCTCATCGACGCCGAGTTCGCCCTCAACGAGGGCGCCAGCGTCGGCCTGAAGAATGGCAAGCCGTTGAGAAGCGGCCTCCAGACGAGCGAGAAGGTGAATCTCAGCTATCGCCTGGAGGTGAAGAACAGGGGTGGGCACAGTTCGATCCCCACGCGGGACAACGCCATCTACCACCTCGCCGAAGGCCTGGCGCGACTCGCCCGGTTCGACTTCCCTCTGAAGCTCAACGAGACCACCCGCGCGTTCTTCGAGCGCTCCGCCCGCCTGGAGTCCGGGCAGCTGGCGTCCGACATGCGGTCGATTGCCTCCCCGCAGCCGGATGCAGACGCGGTGGCCCGCCTGTCGGCCATCCCCATCTACAACGCCCAGCTGCGCACGACCTGCGTCGCCACCCAGCTGGAGGGCGGCCACGCCCCCAACGCCCTGCCACAGACCGCTCGCGCCACCGTCAACTGCCGCATCCTCCCCGGTGAGCCCGTGGAAGAGGTCCTGCGAACGCTGGAGCGCGTCCTGGCCGACAAGCAGATCCTGGTCGAGCCCCTGGGCAAGCCAACGCTCAGCCCCCCGTCACCGCTGAACCCCGAGATCCTCGGGGCTGCCGAGCGCCTCACCGAGGAGTTCTGGCCGGGGATCCCGGTCATCCCGACGATGCTCGCCGCGGCGACAGACGGGTCCCACCTGCGCAACGCCGGCATTCCCACGTACGGCCACTCGGGGCTCGCTGGCGAGATCGACGACATCCGAGCCCACGGCAAGGACGAGCGCATCCTCGCCAAGTCCTTCGACGAGGGGCACGAGTACCTGTACCGGCTGGTGAAGGCCTTGTCCTCGGGCCCCTAGGCCGGGCGCCACCGAGCAGCAGTTCGACGAGGCAGCTCGGGCCGCGAGGCGGAGCACTTCGCTTCCGGGCCGGACCCGTCCCGACCCGGTGGGGAGCGATCCCGCCCCGGCCTGCCTTCACACAGGAGCCTCGGCCCGCGTCCGCGCGGCCCTCAGGAACATCCTCCGGATCCACGCGCTCCACGGCCCGATCGCCAGCCAGTAGGCGCCGAAGGTGAGCGAGGGCACGACGCCCCTCGTCCGCGACCACGTCTCGGTCCACAGCCTGACCCCGTCCCCTTCCGGCTCCGCCCGGAAGGTCCCGAGGGCAGCAAACGGCGCGGCGCCCAGCGCTTCGCGAAACTCGGCCGGCGACCTGGGACGCTTCCGGCCGCCGGGCCCCGCGGGCGGGATGAGCACGCCGAAGACCGCCTCGCGCCCCACCTCCTCCTCGAGCCACACGAAGGGCGGCGTGGAGAAGAACGCACGGAGGGTCATCTCCTTCGAGAACCGGAGGCCCCGCACGGCGAACAGCGCCCTCACGGCGGGAAGCTCGGCGAGCGTCGTGCTGGCCACGGCCTCGACGGCGACGGCCGCCGGAGCCCGGACCTGTAGCTCGTGGCGCTCCAGGAGCCGCCAGCCCTGCCCGGCCCAGCGATCGATGACGCACGAGTCCCGCGGGGCCCGAGAGCGGTCGTAGGGGAACAGCACGTTGACCTCCCTCCGCTCACTTGCAGGCGCCGAGAACCGAGTGGCAGAACTCCTCGCCGCCGCCCCCTCTAGCTGCCGTACCCCACGATGTGGCCTCGGAGGAACTCCGCTGCCTCCGCCTTGGTGGCATCACCCCGGGCCAAGCGGAGCACGAGCTCGGTGAGCTCATCGGGCTCCGCCTCGACCCAGAGCCCGTTGAGCCCGAGGAAGGCGATGGCTGCCGCCAGCCCCACCCGCTTGTTGCCGTCCACGAAGGAGTGGTTGCCCACCAGGTGGAACAGGTAGGCAGCAGCCATCTCGGGAAGGCTGCCATGCAGGTACGCCCTGCCGAACGTGGTGCGCGGCGTGGCGAGGGCCGACTCCAGGAGCCCAACGTCCCGGAGGCCCGGATCGCCCCCGTAGCGCTCGAGCTGGTCGGCATGGAGTGCCAGCACCTCGTCCAGCGTCAGGAAGACCGGGCGAAGGCGCGGCTTCACTCGGCCAGCCGCTTGAAGGCACCGGCGTACCTGGCGTGTGCCCGATCCATCACGGCTCGCAGGCGCTCGGTACGCCTGCCCTTCCGGACCGGCGAGATGACGATGACCTCTCCGTCGGTGGAGACCTCGAGAGGAGTGCTGGCTTCTATTCCCGTGGCCTCGAGCAGGTCGCGGTCGAGCACCAGGGCCAGGCTGTTACCCGTCCTGGTGAGCTTCTTGCGCATTGTTCGTACTGTATATCTGGTCCGTACGAACGGCCAGCCGCCAGCGCCTCGGCCCTCACCCCGGTCCGCGGCGCGGCGATGTCCACCGTCTACTTCCCCCCAGTCGACTTCACGCTCCAGGGCCGCGAGGCGCTCTCGGTCTACCGCTTCGGCAGCCGCATGGTGAACCACTTCTTCTGCCGCACATGCGGAGTCTACCCCGCCGGCGAGGATCGTCGCGAGGCCAAATGCGGCGCGGCCGTACCCGACGACGCGGAGCGCGCCGGGGATGGCCGGCCGCTCACCTGCAGGGGTTGCGTTGCTCTCGCCCATCGCCTCGCACCTCGGGGAGGTCAGGAGCGCGCCGGCAAGCGCGGCGGCCCCGTCGCTCCTCCTCCGGTGGCCCGGCGGCGCGACCAGGTGCGGATCCGTCCGATCTCCGCCGCGGGGATGCCCAGGGATTCGAGGAAGTCCTGGTGGGCCTCGGGCGACAGGCGCTCGAACTCGCGGTGCCACGCCTGCATGCCATCCTCGTCGAGCCCGGCAGCGCGCAGAAGAGCGACCCACTGCTGCCGGTCGAGCGCTCGCACCCTGCGACGCAGCGAAGGGCGCTTCAGGAGCCGGACGATCACTTCCTGCTGACCGCGCAGGCGGGACATCTCGCGGTTGAGCTCGGCGAGGCGCCGCTCCAGGACCGCCGCCACCCCACCGCCGCGGCTCTCCAGGATGCGGCGGATGTCGGCGAGCGGCACGCCGGCGGAGCGGAGCCGGCACACCTGCGCGAGCCGCTCGCCGTCCTCCTCCGAGTAGTGGCGGTAGTTCGACCGGCTCCGCGAGGAGGGCCGCAGGAGCCCGATGGAGTCATAGTAGAGGAGTGTGCTCCTCGAGAGGCCGAACCTCCGGGCGAGCCTGCCGACCGTGAGGATGGAGCTGGTCATCCCGCAGCGGCCCCGCCGTACGGCTTCAGCATCGCGCCCGTACGCAGATAGTGGTCGAGCGATCGGACCAGCCGCTCCGAGCGCGCGTCGAGCGCCCGACCGTCGTCGAGAAGCGCCACGAGAGCCTCCCCGCGCGCGTCGATGGCGGTGAAGGTGTATCCGATCTCGAGCGTGGACCCGGCGCCGTCGCGCCTCACCGACAGGACCATCCGCGACACGTGGCTGTCGGGCGTGACGCGGAGGAACTCGACCCGGTGCGCCGCCGGGTCGTGAACGACGGTGGTCCAGATTGTCCTGCCCTCGGGAGGGCCGTCGGTCACGAAGATGCAGCCCTCCTCCACCACGCCGGACACCGAGTGCACGAGCTGACATTTCCACCCGTCGATCCAATCGTACTCGCGGACGGGGCAGAGGAGTGGGAAGACCCGCTCCGGGGCGGCACTCACGGGGAAGGCCTTGGAGTGGGCAACTCGCCTGGCGATGGGCATTGCAGGTCACCTCCGGCCGGGCAGCCGCCGGCAGGAAGCCGGCCGGCCCACGGCTCATTGGAGGCGACCGTAAACTGTGAAGCCGTAGTCGGGTAAAGGGGTCAGGTAGGGCGTTGATGAGCTCCAGCAGGTCCTCGGCCGTGGTGGCGGGGAGCTTGCGCGTGCCGAGGTCGTCGATGATGAGCAACGGCACGGTGGCAAGCTCGGCGAGGTGCTCCTTGCGGGTTCCGTCGAGGCTGGCTTCGGCCAGCTCCTCGAGGAGCACTGGGCCTCGACGATGCGAGCTTCGAGGGTGGCGGCCATGCCCGAGACTTGGCGGAGGGCGCGGGTGGCTTCGGCGAGGGCCATTCTGGGCTCCTGGTCATGCGGTCGATGAGGTCGCGGCACTCCGTGAGCTTGCGGATGAGGGGATCGACTCGCTTGAGGCCGAGGCGCGCCGGGAGGCGCGCTCGAGGGCGCGGTGACCTCGCGGCCGGTCCAGCCGGGCGGCGGAGCGTGGCAGGCGCCCTCCACCTCCACGCAGCTGTCGAGGTGCACCTGGCGGACGCCGAAGGCGTAGTAACGAAACGGCGCGACCGGGAGTGGCCGGAGCGCCGGCTTCTCCTCTGCGAACATCGCGGCGACCTGGCGCTTGGTCGTGCCGTGGATGCGGGTGGCGGCCCAGCGCTCCTCCCAGCGATCCAGGTAATCACCAAGAGCCGCGTGCGCCTGTACTTGCCCGTCTCCGGGTGACGCACCATCGGCCCCTCGCCGTGGTCGACCTGCCGGCGGCTTCCGGCCCAGCCTCGCGGCGGGCGCACCGGGACACCGGCGGCCTTGAGGTAGGCGCTCGCCGTCTCCCGGCGCACGCCCGTAACCTCCTCGATGCGCCGCAGGGCCAGCCCTGCTGACCCAGCGCCACCACCTGCTGCTTCTTCTCGTCGCTCGAGACGGTGCCCATTCGGGCGGCTGGCCATGGCCCACTCGCCGTCGTCAACGTCCCGAGTCCTCAACTCCGTTGGCCAGTTTTCAGCCGTCCATCACTGGCCGGTTCTGTCCGTCCACCGAGGGCCAACTCAGCGAAGCACCCGCCCATCTCCGCCGACGCAGCAGCACGGGCTCTGCGGCCTCTCACCGCGGCAGCGCTCGCGCTTCGCCGCAACCCCTGGAACTTCCGAGCAGCCCTGGGAGCCGCCGGTGGGCGCCCTACAACGGGAGGGAGACAATCTGCGCCGGCGTGGAGCGGCGATGCCTCGCGAAATATCCACGACTTGGCGAGCGCTGCCGCGCACAACCGCGAGATTTTCGGGAGATGGCCCAGGAGCTCATGAGGAACTCCTGGGCCGTCAGGTACTTGTAGTCGGGGAGACAGGATTTGAACCTTTAGAACGGGGATTCGCTAACTGCGCGGCAGTCCACGCCCTTCTGCCGTTTCACCCGTTCTAGCGCGCACTTGAGGCCGCTTCGCTCTTCCCCAAGCTTCCCCACCGGAGCCCGCCTGGAACCGGAATTCCGGGAGACATACGGGAGACGGAAGTTCACCGTGTGTAAGTGTTGGTACAGGCCGCGCCCTGAGCCGGGGTTGTACCTGGAAGCGCCGCTTACCGCTTCGCCGTGGTGAGGCCTCCGCTCTCGAACAGTCTGCGAGTGGCTTCGCCCAGGCGCTCAAAGGATTCGAAGACCTCGCTGGTGTCCGCCGGACACTTCCCCTCCATCATCGCGGGCAGCTCGTGAAGCCATTCCTCCATCCTCGTGGCAATGCAGTGCAACACCCTCTCCTTGTCCGCTTCGGGCATGGCGCTCGGAGCCCTGCGTCCCACGATCGAAGCAATCTCCAACCATGAGAGCCAAGGGCTCAGAAAGGCCCAGCGGATATGCTCTGCCACATGGCGATCTTGGGCGGCCAGCCTCGCCACGCCAGGTGACCATTCGTAGTAGCGACTCCAGAAGACATGGAAGAAGTCTCGAAGGACCGGATCGCCAAGGATGGCCTCGTCGCGCAGGCGCCGAAGCGGCATCACTCGAGCGTCGCCGATACATGCTGTAGCGATGATGCACGGTCCGGAAGGCTTGGCCAAGTCGCTCTGGATTAGGTCGCGGAAGCCTCGACCATTTTCGTACCCTTGATCTGCGGACAGTGACGCATACCGAAGCGCCTCCAACTTGTCTGGATTGCACCCCTTGCCGAAGTACAGAAAGTTGGCAGCCATGAACTGTGCGAAAGCGTCGCCTCGGTCGGCCCCAAGCCGGTACCACCGGAGTGCCTCCGTGAGGTCCCCTCCCCTCTCGCATTCGGACCCGATCGTCAAAGGCGCGTCCTTA
This sequence comes from Deltaproteobacteria bacterium, assembly GCA_016214955.1. Classification (GTDB taxonomy): domain Bacteria; phylum Myxococcota; class Myxococcia; order Myxococcales; family Anaeromyxobacteraceae; genus JACRMN01. The sequence continues at coordinate 30,739 of JACRMN010000028.1, read as the reverse complement.
TCGCCCTTCTCGGATGCGGCCTTGAGCAGTGTGAGCGCCTTGTCCAACTGGCCGACGCGTTGGTAGACCTTGCCAAACCTGTAAAGAGCGCTCCCCTCTGCCTGGCCCAGTGTCGTCGACGAAAGGGCGTCGACAATTGTCTTCGCCTCAAGCGGCTTTTCCGCCCGAACAATGACGTCGGTTACCACCATGTTGAGCGCCTCCTTGTCGCCCTCATTCGCCCACGCGACAAGTTCGTCCGGCGAGGCGTCCTTGTAGGCTCGCTTTGACTCGGCTCCCGGCTTCATTTCCGGCATCGATCGTCCCCCTACTACGCTTGAGTTGAGTCGCCCTCTCTCCAACCACTTTCACTACCGCATCACGGCCGCGCGCAGCCCCCCCGAGCACCTCAGCTGGTAGGTCCACCCCGCCTAAGCGACGCAGACCTTGCGATCCGAACGTGCCGACCAGGAATGCCGTTGCCTGGTCCGTGCACGCGCTTGCCCAGGTGTGGTCAGCCAATCTCGGCGCTCTAGCGAGGGGAACTGATGGCACGAAGACGGTCCCACTGTCGCGAGTTCGGTCCACTAGGCACCCAACTTCACCGAAGCACACCCTTCTTCGGTGCGCCGGGCACGAGCAGCCCATCTGCCTCGTCTGGTCGCCCCTTGGCCATGCGCTCGATCACCTCGTCGAAGGTCCCCGGGCCGAAGTAGGCGTCGGTGGCCGCGCGAAGTCCGCCTCGGTCACCGTCGAGAAGTGCAGCCTCGATCCGCTCGCGTCCCGCTGCTGCCTCCAACTTCGCGGCAACTCGCCTCTCGACCTCATAGACCTCCGGGGAACCGGTTCCGCCGCCGTGAGGCCCAGGGGAGGCAAGTTCCGAGAGCCATCCGGTCCGCTCGCGCGCCAGATGCTCGGCGATTCCCTCCTCGAGCTCGCGAACCGCGTCGGCCGAGAACTGGTGATACCGCTCGTGGACGGCGGTCACGGCGGTGTCACCCGCGTCCCGGACCAGAGCCCTCCCCGTGTCACGTTCGGTGATCCCGAGCACTTCGCCGCGTTCCGGCACGCCGATGCCCCGCGCCTTCACTTCCCGATCGAACGCCTCGCCCCCCAGAAGCTCTATGGGCCGCAGGCGGCTCCCGGCGGAGATGCTCCCGGCTTGGCCTCCGGCCATTTCGGCCGCCAGGCCGGCCCGCATCGTCCGGCTCGCCTCCAGGTCGGCGATTCGCTCTGCCGCTCGGTCGGCCTCCAGGCGCGCGCGCTCACCAGAGTGCTTCTCCGTGAGGTCACTGGACCGCTCCGCCTCCTCTACTTCGCTCTCTGCCATGCGATGCCTCCTTCCGTCGGGATCACCGCCAGAGGTACGAGGCCACGCCGCGTACCACCGCTGCCTGGAGATCGTGTCGGAGCCGCCGTCCGTGGACCTCGTGCACGGTCCAGCAGAGCGCGACGTCCGGTGCACCTCCCGGGGGCACGAGCCGCCGGGAGCACCGCAGGGCCTCTTCCGCAATGGGCGCGAAGGAGGTGTCTGCCCGGTGACCCGTGAGCACCTCCGACACGGTCCGGGAGAGCCCCAGGACCTCGGCAAGCCTCCGGACCTCGAACCGATGAAGGCAGGCGGAGCGGCACGCTTCGCACCCGGCAAGAGGCCCGCCGTCCGGGAGGCGCATCGCCTGCCGGTACGCATCGGCGAATGCGGCCGCGCCTCCTGCCTCGTCCATCGACGTGAAGCAGGCGCGCGCCAGCTCTCCCGCGACCGCGAAGGGAAGGCTGTAGGCGGTGGCCCGTTCGTCGAAGGCGCGGTCGAGGGTCGCGAGCAGAGTCGCCGTCCTGGCTTCCGCTGGCGCCCGGGGCGGAAGGAGGGCCCGAAGCGCGGCGCCGACACCCCTCGCCGGCCCGGCCCCATCACCCGCTGCCAGAACGGTCGAGACGTAGACGTCGATCGACTCGTCCAGATCAGGGGACAGGAAACGCCTTGCGCCGCGGAAGTGACCGGCAACGGTCGAGGGGATTCCCGGAAGGCCCGTAGCCCACCACGGGGCGAACGGATCCATGGACGCCTCCGGGATCCGCCTCGCCTGGAGCCCGAAGAGTTCCACGTCATCCACCGACCGAGCGGGCGCGAGGGCGTCGACGCGAGCTCGCGCAGCGCCATGCATCCCCTCCGTGAACACGATGGCCTCGCCCGGGGAGAGGAGCGCCGCTTCACGATCCTGGTCGCCCTCGAGCGTCATGGCGGCTCCCACCGTGGCGCGATCGTCCGTGGCCACGAGTCGGTGCATGATCTTGGTAGCAGTGTTCTTCACCACGTCGCGGGCCAGCTTGGTCGGGACCTGCTCGGCGATGACGAACCCCTCTCCGTACGAGCGCAGCTCCGCGAGCAGGTTGGAGAAGGTCTCCACCGCGAGGCCCCGAGGGTTGGCACCGGCCTCCGGGTTCACCTCCTCGGAGCTGGCGCGCAGGAGCCGATGGGCCTCCTCGATGAGGGTGACGTGCTCGAGCTGGGTGGCGCTGCGTGGCCGGGTAGCGAGACAGTGCTCGTAGAGGCCCTGGAGCAGGAGTGCCATGACGAACACCCTGTCCTCGGCGCTCCCCAGCGCCTGCAACTCGACGACCGTCGGCCGGTCGAACAGCGCACCGAGGGTCGAAGCGCCGGGGACGTCGAACATCCCTCCCTTGGCGCCTGCACAGAGCGTCGCCAGCCGCGTGCGCAGTCCGGCACGGACGTCAGCGCCCACCCGGTCGCTGTACCCAGCCCGGCTCGAGACGTCATCGACCACAGCGGCCAGGCCGGAAAGAGTCGGGTAGGCGGCCGGTCCGCGACCGCGGTGGTTCTCGCTCGACGCCAGGTCCCAGCCCTTTCGCTCGTAGGCCTCGTGGAGCGCCAGCTCCAGGAGGTAGGGCATGGGCGCGTAGAGAACGAACGAGGCGTTGAATGCGGCCTTCAGGAGGTCGATGTGCGTCTGGACGGGTACCGACGGTGGGAACCAGAACGGGTTGAAGCGCAGCGGGGCCGAGCGACCTGGGGTCTCGTCACCGGCCGTGTAGACGGCGAGCGACTCCAAGCCCGGTACCCGGAGGAGAGTTCGGTACTCGGCCTTCGCCGGCTCGATGACAAGAAAGGGTACCCTTCGGCCCCGACCCAGCGTCGCCGGTGACATCCATGCCTCGTGGAGCAGCCTCTGGCAGGTTCGCGTCTTGCCGGACCCGGTCGTCCCGCACACCAGCGCGTGCCGCGTCAGGGCTGCGGTGGGGAGGGCGAAGGCCTCGGCGGTCGTGGCACCCTCGTGCACGAGGTGCCCGATGGAGATGTCGGCAGGATCCCTGGCTCTGCGCTCGACACGGAGGCCAGGATCGCGATCCACCCGGAACCCGGGAATCGTTCGAACCGGAAGCGCGCAGAGCTCGGCCAGCTCGGGCGAGGTGAGGACGTTCACACGAGCGTCGACGTGCTGGCCGGATGGCTCGCAGCGATGGGTGCGGAGCGGCACCGGCAGCGCGGCGTCAGGGGCACCGGGGACCAGGCCCCGGTCTCCGAGGAGCGCGGCCACAAGCAAGGCCGCGCCGCGCCGTGCGGTCTCCTGGCTCTCCCCGAACACGTAGGCTCCCGCCTGCCACAGGCCGGAGGATTGGGCGAGTGCGAACCGGCCGTGATGCCCCTCCAGGAGCTCCCGGTAGCGCAGGGCCAGCCGGTCCTTCTCCTTCAGGGTTCCCGGAGTGAGGTAGGTCTCGTCGGTGAGGCGCAGCTCGCGCGCCAGGTCGCTCATGGCGTTCAGCGCCACCTCCCCGCGCAGCGGAAACCCGATCACCAGGAGCGCCCAGCGAAGCCCGGTGAGCCCTCCCGCGAGGGCCTCCACGGCGGACGGCCGCTCGCCTGGCAAGACCGGGGGGATGCCTGTCAGTGCGAACGTGGCGGCCAGGCCAGCCAGTCCAGTGACGATCGCTTCGCCACTCGTGGCCTCCTCGACGTGCTGCCGACCCACGTCGGCCGACAGGTGGGGCGCGATCGATCCCCCGCTCCGGGCCGGGGACCCGCAGGAGAGGAAGGTGAAGGGCGGGCGATGGTCGGCGCACAGCACCCATGGGCTCTCGGTGGCATGGAGGCCGGCGAAGAGGCCGGCGCCCCGCGTCCCGAATGCGGGTGGGCCCCCTCCGGCCGACTCGCGGGCCAGCCGCCCGCGGACGGCGTGGAACTGGAAGGGCCGCAGGAAGCTCAGGTCCGGCGCCGCCAGGGTCGCGCCGGAAAGGGTCTCCCTGCGGATGGCCGCGAGCTTCTCCTCGATCGGGCCAGTGCCGGCGAGGATGTGAGGAGGGGGCGTTCCGTCCATGGCTCACCGGAGCTGGGACGCTCGCAGGAGTAGGAGCCCCCCGGTTAGGAGGGCCAACAGGAGTGCCGGGAAGGCGACCTTCCACGGGTTCCGCGAGAAGAGGATCCGGGCGCCGCTGGTGTGGTTCATCCCCCCGGTGACGTAGAGGGTTCCGCCGTGGCTCGCACCCAGCAGGCTGAGGTCGTCGCCTGGGGTCGCCTCCCCGCTCACGAGCTCTCCCACGAATCGCACCGGGAGTGTGGCTCCATCCGTGGTGCGGAGGCGCGCCACTCGTTGCGGCACCTGGAGGGTCGACCGCCCGCCGCCGATGCGCTGCGGGAATACCTTGCGCCACACCGTCAAGTAGGCGATCGGGCTCACCACGGCAGCCAGCGTGGAAAGACGGACGAGCCGGAAGAGGAGCGTCAGTGCCAGCATGGAGGCCACCAGGCCGATCAGCAGCGGCAAGGTGACCATCAGGCCCAGGGCCACCGTGGCAGCCCGCCAGGGGTTCCCGGGAGCGGGAACGAGGAGGGGCGGATCGACCGACAGAACGGTCCCGCGCCACGTCCCGGCCGCACCTGCCTGGGAGGCTCCGGTCGCCGATCCGCCCTGGTGGATCGGCGGGCCCGTGACGGCGCGCGGAGGCGTCCCGGCGACCGGCGAGGCTGGAGGCGCGGATTGCCCGGGGCTGGCCTGGGGCGGCGGAGATGCCGCCGGAACCGGACCGCCGTGCGGGGCCCCGGCTGCAGGTGCGATTAGGATCGCCCGCGCACGGCGGGCACCGCAGATGGCGCACGGCCCGCCGTCGTGGGCGTTGCCCGCGTAGCCACAACTCCCGCAGACCCAGGCCATAACGAAGGTCTCACACCAGCACGGCCCGCCTCGGACCCTTCGCTTCCGTGGGCGCCGCCCCCATCGTCCCGGACGCCGGCACGGCACGCTCGCGACCCCACGCCCTGATCTGCTCGATCTGCTCGGGGCTGGTCTTGCTCAGGGGAACGATGTTCGCGAAGCTCCGGCGGAAGATCTCGTCGTTGATGGCACCGTCGCCGCGGCGCACAGCCTCCTTGGCGACCTCGCGTACCGCTGCCTCGATGTCGGCGCCCGCGAACCCCTCGGAGGACTCCATGAGCTCCCCCACCAGTACATCCGACGCCTGATAGCGCAGGTTGCGACGGATGTAGATGTCGATGATGTCCCTTCGCTCCTCCGCGCTCGGCAGGTCCACGAAGAACAGCTCGTCGAACCGCCCGCGGCGAAGCAGCTCGGGGGGGAGGCGGCTCACGTCGTTTGCGGTGGCCACCACGAACGTTCGCGCCCGCGCCTCCTGCAGCCAGAAGAGGAACTGCCCGACCAGGCGGGTGGACGTTCCCCCGTCTCCGCCACCGGTGGCCCCCGCCAGGCCCTTCTCGATCTCGTCGATCCAGAGGACGCAGGGCGCCACGTGGTCGGCGGTCGCCAGCGCCTCCTTCAGCCGGTGCTCCGACTGTCCCAGGTACTGACCGTGGATCGTCGCCAGGTCGAGGCGGTAGAGCGGCAGGTTCCACGTTGCCGCGATGGACTTCGCCGAGAGGGACTTCCCGCACCCCGGGACACCGACGAGGAGGACACCGCGGGGCGGCCGGAGATGGCGATCTCGGAGGTCGGCCGTGAGGAGCGGCCGCTCGCGCTCGAGCCAGGTCCTGAGACCGTTCAACCCTCCCACGGCGAGCTCCTCGCTGCGGATGGTGACGCGTTCGATCCCGGAGATGTCGCTGAAGATCCGGTCCTTCACGTGGCTCAGCTCGACCAGGTCCGCGGCGCTGATGGCGCCGTTCGCGAGGAGGGTGGCGACGACGTTCTCCGCCTCGATGCGGGTGATGCCCGCCAGGATCGAGGCCGCCTCCCGGAACTGGGCGTCGGTCCACTCGATGGGCATGGATGGCCGGTACGGGTCGATGCTCTCGTGCAGGATGGTCAGCATCTCGTCCTCGGTGGGAGGATCGAGGGTGACCGTCATCCCGAGCCGCTGGAGCTGCCCCCAGACCGGCTTGGTGGTGATCACCGCCAGCGCACCCCCTCGCTCGCTGGCGAGCATGACCAGGTCGTAGAACTGCCGCGCCGTCGGGGTGTCGTCCTCGAGATCCGAGACCTCCGTGAAGACGAAGGTGAGGTTCTGTCGCTGCGCCATCTGCTGCGCCGAGAAGTCCAGCGCTCCCACAACCGAGCGATCCTCGCTGACGACGCGGTTGTTCCCGATGTCGCGCATCCCCTGCGACAGGGTGTGCACGTAGATGGCGATCCCGATCTCCGTCGCGAGTTGCCGGAGCAACTCGATGGCGCGCCCGCGCTCGGGTGTGCGGACGGAGATGAAGGGGACGCGGGCCTTGAGGAACCGGCTCAGCGTCTCGCGGCATTTCAGGGCGTCGGGCATTGTCGATCAGATCAGGATGCGGCGCCGCTGGGCGACACCGGCTGGTGGGAGCGGGTCCGTTCCGCTGGAAGGGGCGGGCTGCGCGACGGGCGGGCGCACGTCGACGCGGTTCTGCCGCACGATGGCGAGCACATGCTCACCACCGGACCGGAACTCGCGGGCGGAGCCCTCCAGGGAGGACTGCACTCCCGCCGCGAGCTTCTCGACCCGACCGCGCAGGTGCGCGCGCACCTCCTCCGGGAGCGCCGGGATCGCCGCCGCGCGCAGAAGCGGATCCAGGGCGCGCCTGAACCCCACCATGGCCGTCGCCAGGTGGTGGAGCTCCTGCCGGGAGCGGGTCACCTCCAGCGTTCGCTGCAGTTCCTTCTGGAGGAACTTGAGCCGCTGGACGAAGGCCTCGTCAATCCGCCTCGTGAAACGCTCCGCCACTCCGCTTGTCCACTCCAGGGAGCCCGACTCCATCTCGGCGACGGCCTGGCAGTCCCCGGACTGGAACCGGTCGAGGACCGCGCACCAGTCCGCGTAGGTCCGGGGAGAGGCTGGGGGACTCATCCTCCGCGCCTCCGGAAGCTGATGGGCTGGCTCGCCGGCAGGAGGTCCCATGCAGGGAACTGGGCCGGGGCGGGTACCTCCTGGCCAGCGGAACGCGCCGCGCCGGGCGGGGGAGTGGGGCTGACCGGCGAGGCAGGCGTGGGCATCGGAGTGCGCTGCGCTCCCGGCGCAGCGGGACTGGTACCGGGAGCGGCCGGTACTGCGCCGGCAACCCTAGGGGCGCCAGGCGGCGCGGCGGTCGGCGGCGCCGCGGCTGGTGCCCCCGGAACTCTCTGGGCTCCGGGCGGCGTGGCGACACCCCTCGGAGTGGGCGACGTGGTGGGAACGGGCTTCGGTCCTCCGGGCGGGATCTCGGTCATGGCGTTCCTCCTGGGTCCAGGTTCACATCGCTGTCAGGCCAGCACGGCGCGGGCATCACCCTGCTGCACCAGGGTGCACTCGCGCGGCGAGATGTTGGCGAGGAGCGTCCGAACGTCTTCCGCCCGCCTGTCCTCCCGGTTCACGTCGGCGCGGTAGTCGACCACTTCCGCGAGCGCCGCGCGCAGAACCTCTGCGGCCTTCGCCTTCTCCTCTCCGACCCGCGCCCTGATCTTGGCACGCTTTCCCGCAAGGCCCTTGGCCTCGATGAACGTATAGAAGGCGCCGGCCGCCACTGCGATGGCCGCCCCGATGGCGGGGAGGAACGCGAACGTCAGCAGGCCGAGGACCGGCGCGATGTACGCGAAGGTCGGCAGCTTCACCTGGGCCACGGCCTCGGCCTCCTTCTTCCCGAAGAAGGCCCCCTGGTCCGCCAGCAGCGCTTCCTCGTTCGAGCCGTCGGTCGTCTGGCCCGACCAATCATCCGTCTGGAGGGCGATTTCCTGGGGAACGGCGGCGCGCGCCGAGGCTGCGATGCTGCCGTGCGCCGAGGCGACCCAGTCGCGCGAGAGCGCCAGGGCGAACCGCTGCGTCGCCCGCGAGGCCTTCGCCAGCTCTGGAGTCATCGAGGCGTTGGTGAGGAGCTCTGTGAACGTGACCTTCTCCTCGAAGGCCTTCTGCTCCGCGTCGAAGCGCTGTTGGGCCACGTCAACGTCTCCGCCCGCGTCGCTGATGAGCTGGAGGCGACGCGCCTCGGAGCGCAGCGGGAGCTCCTCGTCGTCGAAGTGCGTGACCAGGCGGTCGAGGATGGCGTCGATCTCGGAGCTCACCTGAGGAGACACGACGATCTCGCCCTCGAAGATGGCCCGGAAGTAGTCGACCACCCGGGCGTGGAGCCGCGAGGTCCGCAGGGTGGACTCGAGCGCGGGCCAGGTCGCGCTGAACTTGCGCAGGACGCGGTACTCCGTCTCGGGAACGGTCGGCGTGAGTGCCTCCAGTGCCGTCTTCCAGCGCTTCTCCTGGGCCTCGAGGAACCCCGCCCGGTCGCCGAGCTCCTTCAGCCAGGTCTCGATGGTCTTGGCCGCGACCTCCCGCGCCTCCGGTCCGAACATCCCGTTCGCCACCGCGTCGAGGAGGACGACGAACTCCCGGTCCAGCGCCTGGGGATTCTGGTGCATGAGATACCGCCCCAGCCAGGTGCGCGCGGCCCCCCGCCGATCGAGCCTGCGCAAGACCAGCGAGAAGAACAGCGACGCCTTGTAGTCGTCCCGCCGCAGGGCCTCGGATAGGGCTCGATCGGCGGTCGGGCGGTCGTCCCGGATCCAGGAGGCCAGCGCAACCAGCGTGGGCGCCAGCCAGTAGCCGGGCGTCTTCATCATCACGTCCTCGGTGGTGCTGCGGATGGTGTCGGCCCCCACCAGGCGGCTGTCCACGGCCTGCAGGATGCCCGTGGCCCTGCGCCTCACCTCCGCGTAGTGGCCGAACCTGGTCTCCAGCTCCTGGTTCACCTTGACCAGCCGGGTCTCGGCGAGCTGGACCTGCTTGTGCTTGGCATCGTCGCGGACGAACTTCGCGAACGCGGCCGCGAGGGCCTCGACGCGATTGAATGTCTGGACCTGGTGGTCCTGCAGGGTGTCGACGCGCTGGTTCATCTCATGGGTCAGCGACCCGATCTGCGTGAGCGCTCGCTCGATGGCCCTGAGATCTGCCGGGGAAATCGTCAATTGGGTGGACATGGTCGATCCTCGTCAGGTTAGGTGGGCGTCGGCTCGACACGGGTCGTCGCCCCGTCCGCGGCGACGCAGTGGATGGAGTCCCTGTAGACCTCGATGAACGCATAGGCTTGGTGCTGGGCCAGACCGCGAGCCTTCTCGAACTCCGGCGGCAGCGGTTCGCCCCGCCGGTAGTGGCAGATGATCCCGCCAGCGAAATCCAGGGTGTGCACCTCGTATGGCGCACCGAGGTAGCAGCGAGCCAGGAATCCGAGGGGGTAGTCCGGCGTGCCGAGTTCCGGGAACTCCGCGGCGACGGCCTCGACCAGTGCGTCGATCGCCCCGCGGCTGGTCTCCATGGTCCCGGCATCGAGCTTGGCGATCGCGGCGACGTAGGCCGGCGAGCGCCGGCGGCGCAGGGCCGTACGCGCCGTGGTCGCCGGTGCAGCGGTGGTCCTGGACCCGAGAGCGTTTACCTTCAGGGGCTGCCTCACGCCTGGGATGAGTGGCCTGGGCATGTGCTCTGTCCCCGATGGTGTGATCGGTCGCTCAGTCCTCGCTCAGCGTCTCGATCCATCCGAGTCTCAGCGCAAGCATGCGGACCGGCCACACGAGAACGAAGAAGGGAATGACTAGCAGGATGAACAGGAAGATCGTGGCAGGCAGGGACTCGACCTCCCGGGAGATCCACCTGCCGAGGGGGATGCCGTAGATGAACGCGACGGCCGCGCCCCACAGGGCCATCGCCGGCACGGCCGCCCAGTCCTTGTTGGAGAGCGCCATCATCACCCCCAGCAAGGCCCCCCAGGCCCCCGCCAGCGCCACGACGATGCCCAACCCGCCTGCCCGCAGCTTGTAGTACTGGAACGACTTCATGTTGCCCCCCAGGTGAGATCCTCGTTTCCTTGCCCCATCGCTCCTGCTCGATGCCGGTCCCCCAATCCTGCCTTCACCTCGACCTCGACTTATCCTCCTCCTCCCGTGTCTGTTTCAGCTCGATGCTGCGACGCGCATCGGCTTCCTGGCGTCGGCTCCTCTCCCGGACCTCGGCGAGGCGCTCAGCCGAGTCCGCTAGCCGCTCCGCGACCTTCAGCCCCCCCCTCGCGACCTTCAGTCCCCCCCTAATGCCAACCACCAACTTGAGAATGGCGATGCCAACCGCCAGCAGGACTGCGAGTGTGATGATGGTACCCATTGCCTTGTCCCCGATGCGGTTTCGCGCGCGCGCCTGCCGCGCGCCACTACCGCCTCTTCTTGAAGAGCGAGGGGGTCTGGGGGGCCTGCTTCGGCGCGACCGCCCTGCTGGGAGCCGCCGCCTTCCTGGTGATCGCGGGCTGTCTCGACGGCGGCTGCTGCTTCGCGATGGCGTGTTGCCTCGCCGCCGCGTTCTGCTTGGCCTCGGCTGACGGGCTCGTTCTCCCCGCACCGTAGGCCGCACCCTCTCTCATGTCAGACCTTGCGGACTTGGCGTTCTCCTTCAAGGCCCGGGCGTTCTTCTTCACCCCCTGGCCGACCTTCTTCTTGAGCTCGGTCGTTTGACAGCTCGCCCTGCAGAGATCCAGCCCCGACTGGTCCATGCCGTGCAAGTTCCGGCAGCGGGTCTCACAGCCCGCGTCGGCCTCGGCGAGAGATGGCAACCCCAGGACCAGCGCCCCGACAACGACGAGCAATCCTGCGTTCCACGGCATTGTCCGCCCCCCTCACGTGTTTGCGACAGTGCGGCAAGCTCCGAGCGACCCATTGTGCCGGCCCGACATTCGCGGGCAGCGGGCTCGAGCCCGGTCGGCCTACCGGTGACTTGTGCCGGCGAGCGCAACCGAGGCCAGTCCCGCTTGGCTGGCGACGGGTTCAGGAAGACTACGAGTTGCATGCGAACCCTGTCGTTGATGCTGGGCAAGCTGGTCCGCCCCCTACCTGCAGGACACTCACCGTGCACGGCCGAAATGCCGTGATCTTCTCGGCGGCGGCTGCCTGCTTCATGACGCCGCACCCCGGCCGGGTCCTCCTGGGCAGGGGCGGCCAGGCTGGGCGAGCTGCGGCGGCTCCCTCCCGCTCCATCCGGCATGCGTTCGCGTGCTCTCGGTCTCATCCCGCCGCGCGCAGGAGCGCGACCACCTCGTCGTGGCCCCTCCGCTCTGCCATCTCGATGGGGAGGCCGGAGTCGCAGCGGCGGCGTGCCTTTGCCCCGCGCCCGAGAAGCTCTCGCACGACCTGCGAATGGCCGCCCGAAGAAGCGTAGTGCAGCATGGTCCAACCGTCGTCGTCCGCTTGGTCGATCTCGAAACCGGAGTCGAGCCCGAGCTTGACGCACTCGAGATCGCCCCCTGCGGCAGCCGCCCAGAGAGCGCTGGGGTCGCCTTCTCGCGCGTGCTTCAGCTCGATGCTGCGCCGCGCCACCGCCTCTACCTTCCTATTGCGCTCTCGGAGCGCCCCAAGCCTCGCCTCTGAGTCGGCCAGGCGCGCCTCGACATCCAGGCCACCTCCGAGTCCCACGACCCACTTGACAATGGCACTGACGACTACCAGCAGAACGACGATCGTGATGACCGTTCCCATGCGATTCCCCCCGGAAGCCTTCGCTTTGCCGACAGCGTTCGACCTCCTGGACCGATGCCCCTCAGACTCCTTGCCGCCTATCGCGCGTAGCAGGTCCCCACCACTCTGTAGGCCTTCGACGAGCACTTCGGGCATCTGTGCCCCTGATCCGAGCCGGGGCACTTCCAGCAGTACTTCTTTCCGCAGTCGTCGCACTGGAACACCTCCATGTGCGAGACGCTGATGCCACCTGGCTGGTGCCCACAGTTCGGACAGCTCCGATAGTCCGCCATGTCGTTCCCCCGCGTTGACTTGCCGTCCACTGCACCGTCACTTCCTTCGCCTCGATCTGGTCAGAGGCGCCGTTGCACCGCCATCCGCCCTGGCGCAACACCTCCTCAAGACCAGACCACCCGCGGCATCTCAAAGCGGACGGTGGCGTGCCCAGGTGGTGGAGCCCGGGTGAGGTCGAGCTCGAAGGGATGAAGCGAGGCCACGCGGAACTCGGCGTCGCCTTCGCCAAACCAGGTCTCGACGGCGATGGGCCCTGGGGCGGGGACGGCCTTCTTCTGGCCGGCGTAGGAGTACAACTCGAGCGTCTCGCCGACGAGGGCAACAGAGCCGTACGGGTGCCAGAGGGCGGACCACCCCACGCGGTCCCGATAGGCGAAGTGCCAGACCTGCGGTCCGTCGCCCCCGGCGACGCGGAGGCTGCGTATCGCCACGGACGCGTAGAAGTTGCGGTTGCCCCCCTCGGGGCCGAACTGCCCTTCGTTCACGAACGACCGCAGGTTCCAGCGGTAGCTCACCTTCCCCCGTGATCCAGATACCCGCGGGGGCGGCCACTCGGAGCCCGCTGCCGTCCAAAACGCCTGCAGGAACTTCAGTGAGCCTAGGCCGGCACCGACCCGGTGAGCGAGGAGAAGCCTCCCCAGCCACAGGCATGTCTGGCTGAAGCGTTCCGTCTCCAGTGAGAAGAGAAGCAGCGGGTCGATGTCCAGAACTTCGGCCAGACGCAGGAAGCGGAGGGGATCGTTTGGCAGGGTCCCCTGCTTCCAGCGTGCGAGTGTCGAGCGGTTCAACCCCGCTCGCCGCGTAACGGCCATCATCCCTCCGCAGGCCCTGATCCGAGCGTCGATCAACGGCCAGCGGAGCTCCAACAAGAGCGCCACGACCCCTCCACGGACGACGTTGCGTGATGCCTGCTGGCCCTGCAACGCACCTGGCTTTACGGTGTGTGTATGACCTGCTCACATCGACGCACGGTCGGCGAGCACACGAACGCGGGACGCCCGCGACTCGCCCACAGCACTCGACCGTTTGGGACGTAGCGGCCGATTGACGCGTCCCTGTATGCGCCCGCTCTTCTTGCTTTTTGTCCTGGATCAATCCGATTCGATGCACCTGAGTGCGTCGTCAGTCCGCCCTTCCAGCGCCAAGGTCGCGGCAGAAGCCGTCGAGAAGGCGGTCACGTCGGTGCTTGATGGCGCGCGCGCCGCGTCACGCCGCCGGCGCACATGGCTAGGCGTGTTGGCATATGGCACAGAGGTCTCGGAGACCTTCACGTTCCGGGGGCCAGGGAAGACCGGGGCTCAAGGGCCGAGACCCGTGCCCTTCTCGAAGGCCAGGATGGGTTCTACCAGCACCTGCGCTGCTCTTCGGCGAGCGATCACCCTCACAAGAGCGTGGGCCAGGGCGCATCCTTCAGGCGAGGCGCCGGTCGTGGTCCACGTGACCGATGGGCTGGCTACCGACGGGGATCCGCGTCGCGCGGCCGCAGCATTGCGGGGAGTCCGCACCCAGAGCGGCGCGACCGTACTCGTGAACGTTGTTCTCGCACCAGGGGATCGACCCAGCATCCTGTTTCCGTCCAAGCCGGCGGTGCTCCCGGATCCGGCTGCCCGGGCCGCGTTCGACTCGGCCACCACACTGCCCTCGGGTATCACTGCACGCCTGGCTCACCTCGGGTACCGCCTGCCGGCCGGCGCGAGAGCGCTGATGGCGGGCGGCGGGGTGGATCGCGATGCGCTCTCCGCCCTGGCGCTCTCGGTGATGGGGATCGCCACGCACCCGGCCAGGTGCCTCGACGCGCCGGACCGACAACTCTCGCGCCGGTATTCAAGGTGCAGGGGGCGCTCTCGATTGCGCGACCAAGACGACTCGCCGCGACCGCGACGGAGGCCGAATGCCAGAGAACGGTGAGCCCTCGGCGGCCCTTGCCTTGGAGGGGCTTCGAGCGAGAGCGCCCGCAAGGCCAATCATCGCCATCGTCTTGGCGACGCTCGCGCTGGACGGGCTTGCCTGTGCGCGCCATGGCGAAGTCGGGATCCCTCCGCTCTCCGGCTGCAGGCGGCCGCGCCTGGTCGCCGACGGCGACTTCCCGCAGCGGGTAGTGGCGGAGGCGATTGCGGACATTCTCAACTGCGGCGACGACGGCAGGCTCTCCGCGCTGTCCGGCGGATCGGAGGATCTGGCGCTCTTCTGGGGGAGCTACGCCGCGCGCGGGGAGATCAACCTTCGGGCCTTTCTCGGATCGACGCCGGGCACCTTCGCCCTCTGTGACGCGAAGGAGGGGATGTTCTGCTGTCAGGCGAGCCGTGTCGACGGCCGGTGGCTCCTTGGCGGATGCGTCTTCAACGATGGCCACTGAAGAGTGGGCCGGCGTTGCTCTAGCCCCGGGAACGTGGCCCCTAGCTCACTTCGCCGGTGATCACGTAGTGGTGCTCGGGGTAGGCCTTACCCGCCTCCTCCAGATCGTCCGCGTACTCGAAGATGCCCTTCTCCGCTGCCCAAAGGTAACGCATCCCTTCCCTGCCGCCCAGGACGGGGAGGAAGAGGTGCTCCAGGCCGAGCGCACACGCCTCACGGAGCGCCGCTACCGCGCACGAGGCGATGGAGAGGTCGCTGTAGGCGCTATCGTCGTCCCACAGTGCGACGTAGATGAAGCGGTCGTCATGGGAAGCCTGCGCCAGCGACAGGTTCGGGATCTTGGCCCCCGCCGCGACAGCGCGCCGCGAGATGCTGCCATAGGCCCTGCCGCGGGTCATGACGGGGATGACGGGAACCGGATGGTCGAACAGGTCGCCGCTCCGGAGCCTTCCAAGCGCTTCCTTTTCGAACCACTCCCTGGTCGGCAGCGTCACGAAGCCCTCCTCGCGGAACCCCGCCGGCGATGTCTGGCGTCCTTGATAGCATCCCCGCTCGCCCGAAGGGTCCCGTGCAACTGACCTTGCCTATACCGGCGTTACCAGCCTGGTGCCCCGCAGAGATCCTGCGCTTCCAGACGCAGAGCGATGGGCTCAAGGTCCGCATGTCGCTGGACGGCCGCATCCTCCTCGTAGCCTGCCTGCGCGGACGGGACCGCGCGGAGCTCGGGCTCGCCGCTTCCGGCCAGGCCTTCGGTTCCATCCGGATCCGCACCCGGACGACGCCCTTCTTCCTCGCCGCCATCGAGAGCGACCGCCGCGCGCCGATCCACTGGGGCCTTCACCGCGGCGGGCCTCCGCGCGATCCGGCCGACTTCTTCGGGTACGCCCTGGAGTGGGGAGTGCGCAAGCTCGCCGGCCACCGCAGGCCTCCTGCCCAGCGCGCCGTCGCCACGGCGCTGCGCCCGGTCCTCGGGGAGGGCGGCGCGATCCTCGCGAGCGGAATCGATCCGGGTCTGCGGCGCGAGGTTCTGGCGTTCCGCCCGGACCTTCGGGTCCGGCTTCTCTCCTTCTCTCAGGACGACGAGCGGGGGTGGCTTCGTCAGGCTGTGCGCGCCTGCCCGGGCGCGCTCCTCTTCGGCCTCGCCCTGGCCGACCGCGGCGAGACGGTCGAGGGCGGCGTCCGGCTCCTCGGAGACCTCCGCAAGGGCCGCAGGCTGCCTCGTGCCCTCGATGCCGCGATCGACGCCTGGATCGCGGCGTTCCCGAGTTGGGGCGAGCGGCTCTCCGCTTGGCACGGCGACGATCGACGCGCCTTTGCTGCCGCAAGCGGGCTCACGCGCGACCACCTGGCGCGGGCCCAGCGGCTGCTGTATGTCCGCGTCTCCTACCTCGACGACCCTCACAGTACGCAGCCGCCGAACGTCTCGGTCAAGCCACACGACAGTACCGTCGGCGAGGCAATAGCAGGTCCTTCCTGTAGTCATCAGACATGTACCGGACCCGATGAGTTGCACATCGGTGAGCCCGCTTTCATACCTCTCGGCCAGCTCGACCTTCCTCTGAACGCCGTGATCGTCGTGCGAGCGTCGGGTACGCCGCGGCTCGACTGGCTCGACGAACGCGCGACCGTTCGTGTCCCTAAGATTGTGTGAATCGGAAAGTCGCGGAGGCTGAAAAGGAAACGGAAGCTCCTCGGTAACCAAACCAAGAAAGCCTCGCTTGCCGGCGAGGCCGAGGAGCTTCCGATGGACGAGGTTGCCGAGGTCGAGCTGCCGACGCAAGAGAACGTCCGCACCGACTTGAAGTCGGTCTTCCAGGGCGCCATCCGCGTCGTCCTGGAAGTGATCCTGGAGGAGGAACTGCGGGAGATGGTCGGGGCGGGGCGCTGGGAGCGGTTCGGCCAGCGGGTGGACAGCCGCAACGGCACCTACCTGCGCCGGCTCATCACGTCGATGGGGGCCGTCGATCTCGAGGTCCCCCGCGCTCGCGAGGGCGGGTCGGCCGGGGCCACCGTGTTCGGTCGGTACAAGCGGCGCACCCAGGAGATCGACAACACCATCGTGAGCGCCTACGTCCACGGCGCCTCGACCCGCGACATCGGCCAGCTCACCGAGACGCTCATGGGCGAACACGTCGGCCGCTCGACGGTGAGCCGGGTGACGAAGTCGCTGGGCGAGAAGGTCGAGGAGCTGCGGAGGGCGCCCATCGACGGACCGATCCCGTGCCTCTTCCTCGACGCCACCTTCCTGGACGCCCGCTGGGCGCGGAAGGTCGAGAACGTCTCGGCGCTGGTCGCCTACGGCGTCGGCCTGGACGGCAAGCGACAGCTCCTGGCGGTGACCGTCGGCGCCGAGGAGTCGGAGGAGTCCTGGAGCGAGATCCTCGCCCAGCTTAACGAGCGCGGCCTCTCGGGCGTCCAGTTCGTCGTCGCCGACGCTCACGCTGGCATTGCCAAGGCGGTGCGCCACCACCTCCCTGAGGCGCCGCAGCAGCGGTGCGTCGTTCACCTCCAGCGGAACGTCGTCGGGAAAGCCCCCCAGCGCCTCCGGGCGCGGCTGGCGCGCGAGGTCTGGCGGGTCTTTCAGGCGCCGACCAAGGCCGAAGCAAGGAAGCGCATGGAGGCGCTCCGGGCCGGCCTCGGCCGCCAGGTCCCCGAGTCCATGGCCTGCCTGGAGGGCGGTTTCGAAGCGG
Organism: Deltaproteobacteria bacterium; assembly: GCA_016214955.1. Taxonomy (GTDB): domain Bacteria; phylum Myxococcota; class Myxococcia; order Myxococcales; family Anaeromyxobacteraceae; genus JACRMN01. The sequence continues at coordinate 13,539 of JACRMN010000028.1, read as the reverse complement.
CGACCCACTTCTACGCCTTCCCCAAGGAGCACTGGCACCGAATCCGGTCCACCAACGGCCTCGAGCGGCTCCACGGCGAGATCAAGCGCCGCACCCGCGCCGTGGGCGCCTTCCCGGACCGCGCCAGCGCGCTTCGCCTCGTCACCGCCGTCGCCCTCCAGATCACCGCCATCTGGTCCGACCGCCGCTATCTCGACATGAACCTGCTGGAGCCCAAGCAGCAGATCGGCAAGGCTGCCTGACGCACGTCGACCCTGTGGAGGCCCTGGTGCTTCAACAACTGAATCCCGATGCTCGAACGCTTGCTGACTTCATGAGCGAACTCTCTGAAGAGGCGTACAGCGCGGGGTGGATGGATGGCCTCGAGTTCGATCTCTGGAAGGCGTTGATTGGCGGGCCGCGGACCTACGGTCGGCTCGAAATCACCGACGAGCAGTTGGCGCGCCTCAGCGAGCTCTCCGAGGCGGCCAAGGGCTGGATCGTGTTCGACGACGTTGAGGAAGAAACGCTCGTCCCGCTAGACGAGTGGAAGCAGCGATTCGAAAGGTGGTTGCAGAGGTAGCCCCCGAGGAGCTTCACCGCGCGTCCGATTTACACATCAGTCGGGACTTGACCCGCGCGACCCGCTACGTGTTGTTGTTGGGAAAGCTAGCCGACACCACGGCCAACCTTGACAGACTGGACCGCCTCATCGTCGTCGAGGAAGAAGAGACATTCCATCATCTGGTTCGCGCCAACCACCTGCGCTGGCTGTGGCTCCTCCCTCGAACGCCGCTCCCTAACGCGCCCGTCTACAGGTGGACGTTTTCTGGTGCGACGGTGCGACTACGAGGTCGTCACCCCGGTACCAAGCAATGCGGGCGGTCATCGAGTCATCGATGCCTCACCTCGAGTCCCTGTCGCTTCAGATTGGCGAGGAGATGGTAACCCTGCAGCCTCGTGGTCTACTACTCCGCGAGCTCGAGCGCCTGGGGCATTCGGCACCGTGAAGACAATAGGAGGCCGCACGGTCGACCCATTGTAGAAGGACGACTCCCGGTGGCTCGGTGGCGGCCCCGTATCACCTGCGCAGTCAAGCAGCGGGCGATGCCGGACCCTTTCTCAAGAGGCAATCACCTCGCCCTCGCCTTCCACCTCACCCATGAGTAGAGGCCAACCGCGCCGACCAGGATCGGTGTCACCCACCACCACATCTGGGGACCACGCTCCTGCCACGTGAGGAAGGCCAGGATCGTCTGGAAGATGCCGGCCACCGACAGGAAGTAGAGCGTCGCCTGGATCACCTCGTCGGCCCGAGTTCGTCGCTCCACGGCGAAGCCCTCCTCGAGCTCGGCGAGCCGATCCAGCTCGCTCTGGACCTCACCGTAGAGCGCAAACATGCCCAGCGCCTGCGTCAACGCGCCGAAGAGCATCCTGCCCCGGTCGAGTCGGCTCACCTCCAGTTGGTAGTAGCGAGTCTGGAAGCGAAGGAAGTCCGTTCGTACCTGGTGCACACGGATGCCGTCCAGACCCGCACGACCCGAGGGAACGAGATCGCTGATCCGACGCGAGAACGCCAGGAGGGTCTGCCACAGGTAGGCCACGTAGAGTAGGACTTCTTCGTCCGCGTCAGGGCCCAGCGGGTGTACCGCATCAGGGCTCGGCATCAGGCGACTGAGGACGGCTCGACCGCTGAACAGCAGTGTCTCTTGCTCGCTCGATAGCGCGTCCAGCGTCGCGAGGTCGCCGCCGGCCACGGCACGGAGCAGCCCGGACACCCTCGCCGCCGGTGCGAAGTGCACACCTGGCTGCACCTTCACCAAGCGGTAGTCGGCGGCGCAGTCCGCTTCCAGCTCGCGGCAGCATTCCACCAGGGACTCGAGGGTCGCGCCAGGCTGTGCATCGATCCGGACGACTCGCATCGGGGCGCTTGAACAATGGATGGGGTAGAAGCGAAGCCTCTCGGCAGTGAGCAGGCGATCATCTTCTCTCGCTGACGCGTCCGCGTGCCGCGCTGTGGCTTCCGTGGAGTCAGCGTAGAGGGGCGCCAGGGTCGGCGCCATTCCGGGAAAGGGCCGTAGCGCCGACGACGCCCCCGGCGCATGTTCGCCTGGCTGGCCGAGGTCCCAGACGAGCGTCACCGATGCACGAACGAGGGGCACCTCCCAGAAGTGCCCCTCGGTAGCGATCCGAACGACTGAGGCATAATCGAGAGCGGTGCCGTTCCGCGGGGCGTCGACGATCGTCCACTCGTGGCCGCGACCGTCGTACCAGGGGTCGGCGTTCTTGCATGATCCGTCGTCGAAGCGCGGTGGACCGCCCCGGTCGTCCACGCCCCCGTTGCGCAGGGCCCTCTCTGCCTCCTCGGCCTGCTCGAGCGCGAACCCGAGTCCCCGAAGGGTCGGCGCCCTCCCGGCGACACGGAAGACCGGATCGACGGACACGATGACGCGCGGGAAGTGGTCGGATCCCCCGATCTCGCTCTCGCCGTAAGGGCACACAAATAGTGGATATCCCGCCGCGCGAACCCAGTACTTGTTGAGCAGGCTCTCCGTGGGCTGGGGCGCGACCCATGCCGGGACCTCGATCGGTTCGCCGCCATCTGCAGCCGGGAGCTTCACCTTCTCCAGGAGCCGTGCTTGTGCACGGTCTCGCTCGAAGGCTCGCCTGTCGGCCTCCAGCATGTCCCGCAGATCGGCGAACGGCGGCTCTTCTGCCCAGGACGTCAGGCTCGGGACGGAGAGCAGTGAAGGGCCGGCGGCGCGGGCGATCCAGTGGTCGATCAGCTCGAATCCACGGAGAAGGTGCGCCTGACTTGGGGGCAATGACCCCTGGCTCTTCAGGCTCTGCAGCGCCAGGTACGCGAGGTGCACTGCCCATCGCGTCTGCCCTGGCCCCACGTCGATCGCGTACCGGCCCTGGTCGACCTGTCGGGTGAAGGCGACCGCCTCGTGAGCGCCGGCCGGGAAGTCCCCCTCCTCGATGAGCCGGCGGACGAGATAGGCGGCCACGACGCCGTCCCAGTCCGGGCTCACGTGGGTGACGATGGTGGCCTGCCAGCGCGTCCCCTCCGGGATGCCCTGAGTCGCGTGCCGCTCGAGCCACGGTCCCAGGAGGTGGTTGTAGGCGAGCTCGCGGTTCTGCAGCACCACCTCGGCGGCACAGCTTCCCCCCTCCAGCCCGTGGTGATCCAGCACTCCCGGGGCCAGTGCTCCTCCGACGTCCACGTAGACGACGCCGGGCGTCGTGCTGGCGCGCTCGCCATGCCCGATGAACCGGTAACGCCAGTCGATCGATAGACCGAGGTCTCTTGCCCCCAGGCACCTCCCCATCGGTTCCCCCTCCTCCAGGCGCTCAGTGCCCCCCCGCCCTCAGCATCCGTCGCGTCAGCAAGTAGCCGATCAGCGCCGCACCGCCGACGAGGGCGGGGCCAGACCACTCCACCCACCGCTTGAGCTCATGGTGGTGCTCGAGGATCGGATGAACCGTCTCGAGCAACATGAGCACCAGGTGGGCGGAGTAGACCGCAACCAGGAAGACCTCGATGACGTGCAGTGCTTCCTGCATCCTGTTGCTGCGCGCCAGGCCCTGGCTCATTCCCTGCGTCAGGGTCTTCTGGCTGATCGCCGTCTGCTGGGCATCGAGGTCGGCAACTGCCTGGCGGACCTCGCTCCAGAGCGTAGGGACCCCGAGCCCCCTGCGTGCCAGGTCGTAGTAGCGGTGGAGCGCGTGCCGCGTGCTGACCTGCGTGAAGTTGCCGCGCACACCGAACTCGAGTAGAGCGGCCCGCAGGCGGCGCAGTCGGCGTTCCCGTGCGGCTGGGCGCACGGCCGCGAGAACGGCCCCGGCATCGTCCAGGGCCCGCTGGAGCGTCGTACGCTGCAGCACCGCCAGCAGGTATGGGACGAAGTACTTGTGGAAGACGCGTGAGACGCGCTGGTTGTTGAACTCCGGAGCTGTGCCTTGGGCGTCGGCCACCTGGTCGGCCACCAGGTGCGCACACCCGAGCATCCCGACGCCGGCCCAGTGCTTGCGATTGAGGATCTCGGAGGGCACGCCTGGATTCCCGGTGGGCGCGCCCGCGTGGAGGGGCTCCTCGACCTGAGCCATGGCGCCGATCAGGGGTGACATCGCGCGGACGGAATCGGGGCCGTCGAAGTCGACATCCGCGCCGAAGCGGGCGACTGCAAACACCATCGGCGCGCCACAGGTGCTCCGGGCGCCCTCCGCGACTCGAAGACCGTGCGCGGCCAGAGGCTTGAGCAGCAGATCCGCCAGCTCGGAGAGCGAGAAGGATCCCCCCGCGGCCCCGATCCGGGATGCAGCCGGGGCATCCGCCGCCGGCGCCGGCGCGATCTCCCGGCGATTCGCCTCCGGGATCTGGCGCCACCGCTCGGCGTCTGATGCCGGATGGGGGATCTGGAACATCAGCTCACCGTCACCGTGCTGCCGGATGGCCAGGTAGTTGAATTCCAGCGCGCGCTCGAGGCTGGATCCTCCTTCGAGGCTCAGCGAGATCGAGAGGACGCCCACACCCTGGCTGCTGAGGAAGAGCTCGCATCCCGCGGGGCGAACCAGCTCGACCGGCAACTCGTCCTTGCCTTTGACGTGCGCTACAAGCCCCCTGAAGATCCGGTTCGTCGCCCGCTCGCCGAGGCGCAGCGTCCGCACGCGCGGCCCACGCGTCTTGTCGCTGAACAGGTAGGCTGCAACATGGTCCACCAGCTCATCTCGGTACTGCGCCAGCGGTCCTGCACGCTCCCAGGCCTGGGCGAATCCTGCCACCTCCGCCGCGCAGAGTGCCGCCTCTGCCGCTTTGGCGGCCGACCTTCGGAAGGCAAAGGTGTAGACAAACCTCGCCTGGACATCCAGGGGTGTCATCAGGCCACCTGGCAGCATGAGGCACCGGTCACTGCCACGGCTCAGGGGTCGCGCGGTGTGGGCCGGAACTCGATCCAGAACCTGCGCCCCGTGTCTTCACAACGAGCCTCCTGGAAGAGCAGCGACGGGTTGTCGTGGGCGTACCACGAGTCAGGCTTGTCGGCCGTAGTGCGTGCGAGGCGATAACCTGGAACAGGCTGATACTGGTGCCCGGTGGAGCAGTGCGGGCAGTTGCAGAGTCTCTCCTGGGCCATCGCATGATCCTCCCAGTCCAAGGCCACGGGGCCTCGGGTCCCCCCAGGCCATTGCGCAAGTCAGGCAGACGAGGAAAGTGCTGTCAACGGGAACCCAGGCGCCTGCTCCTGGCGCGACCGAGGCGCAATTGACGGGTCACGTGGGCCTGTGTTCACGAGGAGTTGCGTTTGTGTTGACGGCCGTCAAGAGCCGGCGACTCAACTCTGCTAGGGTTTTCGCAAAGTCGATCCGGTGCGCTGCTTGGGGGGGCCCATGGCCAAGTGCTCAGCCTGCGATACGACGTTGTCCCGCGGTTTCACGTTCCGCCCCGGCTCGGGCGCCTGGAAGTGCGCCGGTTGCGGGTACCACTACTGCGACAACTGCAAGCGCGCGCAGAAGAGCAAGTGCCCCCGCTGCGGGTCGAAGGACTTCGTCAAGGCCGACGTCTAGCCGCGGGCATCCGCTTTGCCGCTCGTCCACCCCGCGGCAGTCGGCCCGGGCAGCTTGCCCCGGGGCAGTCCCCTGTCCGCCCAGGAGGCTGCCAGGTTCCTCGAGGTCGGCCTCGAGTCCTTCCTGAAGGTGTTGCTGGCTGCGGTTGCTGCCCCCGCGCTCGCCGGTGACCGGGTTCCCGGAGGCTTCTCTCGACGTTTCCAGGAGGCCCTGGCCAAACCCACCCTGGGTGGACTCCACGAATTCATCCTCTGGGGCGCGGGCGCTGGGCTGGTTCAAGGGCGCCCGAACCTCGGGGCCTTCCTGGCCTCCGGAGCCAAGGGAGGCAGGTCGTGGCTGGCCGACCTGGTTCGCCTGCGCAATGCCTGGCTCCACCCCAAGGAGGAGAGCCCGGAGGCGGCGATCGAGCGTGCGCGCGAACTCCTCGTTCAGGCTCCCGACACGTTTGACGCGCTACGGCTGAGCGTGGAAGAGCCGCATGTTGCCTGGTTGGAGGAGGGTGGATGCACGCCCCTCTTCCCGCTCGTGTGCGGCTCCGCGGGCGAGGTCCGCAACGCCAGCCACCTCGATCCCGCGGAGGGACTGTGCTTCCGGCCGTCGGAGCCTGCCGCGACGAGGGCCTTCGCAGCGCTGTGGCCTCGCGTTCGGGCACTCGACCCGGCGCTCGAGGACCCGACGCCGGACGACCTTCGCCGTAAGGCAGAGCGCCTGCAGCCGGCCGCCCCATCCGGGGCAGACCCTTGGTGGATCTCGAAGGCGCTCGAGCCGGGCGCGCCCGCGCTGCTGCTCGAACCCGGGTCGCTCAGCGATGCCCTGGCTGCTTTGGCGCGCAACAAGGCGGGGGCGATCTCTGTTCACCTCCGGCTTCAGGCAGGGGAAAGCCCCTTGCAGGCTCTCGGGCGACATCTGGGCGTCGCCACGACCCCGGACACGCCGCTGATCGGGGCGAGCATCTCCGCTGGGCACCTCTGGAACATCGCGCTCGACGCAACAGCAATCGGTTCGCGCGACTTTCTATCGCTACTCTACTGGCTCGCCGACCTGCGCGACGCGAAGCTCCACCACGCCTTCGCGATCTTGGTGCAGCGCACTGTTGAGCAACTCGAAGAGGACGAGCGCGCGAACCGGGACAGGTTTCCTGAGCCGCTCGAGGGCCTCCTGCGCCGACCACCACGCTCACGGGGCGGGTCGCTGGGCGGTCTGATCTGGCCACACAAGCCGACGGGCTTCCGCTGGCCGTGGAGGAAGTGAGGGTCTTGCCGTGAGGCCCGGCCAACGAGGCGGATCACACTCGAGCGGGAACGACTGGCCGTGGCCTTGTCCGAACCGCTTCTTGCGGAGGAAGCATGGCCCCTGGGAGATCGCTGACGGATCGCCTGGCAGATGGCTCGGACCGACTGCCATACCCGCTGGCGTCTGCGTGCCGGAAGTTGCTCGATGCTCCGCCGCGGGATGGGTGGGAGGAGTGGGAGCGGCTTTCCCGGGACCTGCTCGGCCCCGTGGTTCGGTACCTGGCCCACCTGCTCCTCTCCGACTTCGTCTCCACCGGCCGCCAGCCGCCCCAGCTCTTTCATCGCATCCAGGCCGTCCTCGGCCGGCCTCTGGCCGGCCACTACGTCGGCTTTCTCCGGGACACCGCTCGCTACTACCGCGACGAGGTCCTTCCCTGCGCCCTGCCCGAGCTCCTCTCCTTCCTCCTCGCCGCCGACGTCGACTTCACCCTCGCGCCCGACGGCAAGCCTCTCCTCGGCCTCCTCGTCGACTACCGGAACCTCCGAGCCCACGGTCGCTTCGACAACCCCGCTGCCCTCGACGAGACCGTCGCCATCGTCCGCGACCTCAGCGCCACCCTCCTCGATTCCATCGCCTTCCTCTCCCGCTATCCCCTCCGCCTCGAGGACGGCACCCCGCTCATGGGCGCCGCACCCCCGGGCCTCTCTGCCGAGCCCCGCTCCCTGACGGTCGTGGCGCAGTCGGAGCTGGTCGTCCGTCCCCTGCTCCTCAAGCTCAAGGGCAAGGACGTGAGCCTCCTCGAGGATGCCGACCTCGAGGGACGCCGCCTCGTCTACCGCGGCGCCTCCAGCTTCACCAAGCTCGCCAAGAAGGACCTGGCCCGCGAGGAGGGGGCCAGGCTCCTCGGTGAGCTCCAGAAGCTGCTCGAGAAGGTCCGCGCCATCGACGTGGAGTTGGAGAACGCCGACTGGTCGAGCTTCTCCGAGCGCGCCGCGGTGCTGACCGACCGGACCCTGGCTCTATACCGCGAGATGGGGAAATACCGCCCCGAGTGGTACATCCCCCGGCCCGCCTGGCATGGAAACGCGGGCATCCTGCGCCGCTTCCTCGACTCGGAGCGGCCCCTGCTCGCCATCTCGGGCGTCCAGGGCACCGGCAAGTCGGCCCTGGCAGCCCATCTGGCCCAGGAAGCCCGCGAGGCCGGGCACGCGGTCCTCTTCGTGAACGCGCAGCGATTCACCTTCGCCAAGGTGGCCTGGTCAGGAAACCCCTACCCCGACTACTTCGCCAGGACGCTCCACTACCAGCGCCCCTTCGACAAGGAGGGCTTCGCCGGGCTGCTACGCTCCTTGCCTCCGGGCAAGCAGGTGCTCCTCTTCGTCGACGCTCTCAACGAGGTCGATGGCCTCGCGGCCAAGTGGAACCGCTTCCGGGCCATGGAGCTGATGCTGGAGTGGATCTCCTCCATCGCCCAGCCCGGCCTCAAGGTAGTCCTCTCCTTCCGGGCCGACTCCTACGACGATTACGACCAGCTGGAGGGGGACTGCGTCCCGGCCTCCATCCCCGGGCTCGCCTTCCCGGGCAACCATCCGAAGCACGCCTGGATCACCGAGGTGGAGCCGTTCGACGAGAGCCAGGCGCAGGCGCTCTACGAGAAGCTGCAGGGACAGCCGCAGCACGGCATGGCCCCCACCATGGTCTGGGAGGAGGTCCTGCGAGGGCTCGGCGACAAGGCGTCAGAGCTCACCTCCAACCCTCTCCTCTTCATGATCTTCCTGCGGTGCCACCACCGCGAGACCCGGGTCCTCACCTCCGACCGCGAGAAGCTCTTCCTTCGCTACGCCGACAAGGTGACCGGCGCCGACCTGGTGCGGCAGTGGCCGTGGTGGAGGAAGGTCCTGGGCTTCCTGCGCAACGGCCTCATCACCCCTCGCGAGAACGTCCTCGCCGACGTCGTCGCCAAGACCATGGAACGCGGCGGCGCCGCCTTCCTCCACAGCCAGCTCTCCCCGCCCAGGATGAAGCACGACCGCCGCCTCCTCGCCGCACTCGCAGAACCCGGCGATTCCCCTTTCGCCGCTCTCAAGGACGCCGGCGTCCTCATCGAGGAGAAGATCGAGGAACACCAAGCCGACTCCATTATCCACGACAGGCGCGTCTCCTTCGTCGCGGAGATCATGACAGCGGCTATCGCGGGCCTTGCGAGACGGAGGGACTTCCGGAAGAAGCTAGCGGAGAGCCTGCTCTTCTTCTCGACTGCGTCGATCGTTCTGGTGGGAGCTCTAGCGATGGTCCTTCAGAGCACCACGCATAAAATCCTTTCCCTCTTCGTGAGCCCGTGGAACGTCTTCCGCGTTGCATTCGTGGGCCTGATAGTCTTCCTCGTGGCTTACCTTGTTACCCTCCTGATCGCAGCACTGCTGGACCTTCGCCCAGCCGTGGATTTGCACGACATCGGCTTGGTTCCGTTTTCTGTGGTTAGCGAGGGCTACCGCGCACACTACCCGCGGTTCCTGACAGCGACTCTCGGTGGGTCCATTGCGCTGGTTTTGCTCTGGGGTACCCGCTTGGCTCTCGACCTACCTGGAGCTGACGGCTGGGCGCTTCCATTTCTCTGCGCCATCGCCCTTCCCCTCGCTGCGGCCATGACGCCTTGCGTCTCGGCTCCGCTCCTTCTGTCGTTCCTTCAGCATGCTCCTCGATCCCTCGTCCGCGCATCGATGCGCAGGCGAGCGGAGTGGTTCTCCTCGCCAGCGTCTGCTCGTAGGGCCAGTTCGCGCCGACTACTGGCACTGGCGCGCGGCATCCCGTTCGCGTGCGCCGGCGTGGCCACCTATTGGTACGCTTCGCGCTACACCCCCGCCTCTTCACCTGTCTACTCTGCGCGTGAACTCGTAGACGCCCATCGGACAATCGAGGTCTGGGCTCTCGGGGGCGCCTTTGCATTCCCCAAGGAAGCCGCCCTCATAGCCTCCATCGGGCTGGCAGCGTTGATCGCCCTTTTTACCATTGCCGCGGACTGGTCGGAGTCCAGAGCCAGCCAACTGGCCGCACGGGTGCTCTCCGGGGCCGGCCGCATCCGATCGTTCTCCTCGATGGTTGGGCGAGTCGTGGTCTCACAGGTCATCCTGGCTGTGTGTGTCCTCCTTCTGTCGTTGCGCTTTCCGGACCAGGAACTCATCCCCGCCGCTTATCGGACACCCAACACCTATGCTGCATCCGAGGTACACCTGTGCGGGTCCGAAGCGGCACTCGCCGTGAAGAATGGTCCCTACAGAACCCCTACGAGAGCAGTGGTGGACGACGCCTGCTCGGCTCTCGGCGAGCAAATGCGCTCCTTCCCTGGGCTCACGTGGATTGGTATCGATGAGGAGACTGTTCGCCAACTGGGTAGTCGATTCCCGGGATGCTCCGGAAACACAGTCCTGGATGTCTACTCCGCGGCAGGGCCAACCCTCGAATGGCTGGGCGAGAGCCACAGGAAATGTGTTCTCCGCCTCCGTAAGCCGCCAACCGTCGAAGCCTCGGCGCTCGACCGGATCGAGCGACTGATGCTGCCGGCCGCTGGGCTAGATCCGGAGATGCTCCAAAGCGCCAGGCGACTACGATGGCTTGTGCTCGTTGGGAGTCCGGCAGATCCACAGGGGGAGTGGTACTCGCGACTGCGGCGCGTGGCCGAGTCGAAGCTGCCACACCTTGAAGCTCTTAGCGTCGTCGGCGAGCACTGGGTTGGCGGGGGTGACTTTCGACTGAACGCCGACGAGGTTCCGCTGCGAATGGCAATAAGGGCCGACGCTGCTGGGCGTACGACCGTGATCGACCTACTGCGCCTCCTCGAGTCCCGCGGGTTCTGACTATGGTACGTACCGCTCGCGGCGGCGTAGGTGCTGCTGCCTCCGCCATGCGGAGCCGACCGCTCACGCATGGCCTTATTGTCAACGGCGGCCGGCCTGCGCTCCTCATCTTCACCGCGCTGGCTCATTCACTCGCCGGCGCAGCGGAACCCGGAGGTGTCGCGCCCTTGGCCGACAACAGCTTTCTCCTCGAAGAGGCGTACAACCAAGACGCTGGTGTGGTGCAGCAAATTGGTGCGTTCTCTCACGACGTGTCGTCCAGGGGCTGGGTCGCGTCCTTCACCCAGGAGTGGCCTGCGCCGGAGCAACGCCACCAGCTGAGCTACTCTCTGGCCTACTCCCGCGGAGCCGCTGGGTCCCCGAGCGGCCTGGGAGACATCCTCCTTAACTACCGCTACCAGGCCGTGCTGATGGATGTCTGGGCCGTGGCCCCACGGCTGAGCGCCGTGTTCCCCGGCGGCGCCAAGGTTGGCTACCGTGGGTTCGGCTTGCAGGTCATGCTTCCCGTTTCCGTGCAGCTCACCCAGGCCCTTGCGGCGCATACAAACCTGGGGGGGGCCTGGGTTCCGGATGGCCTCTCAGGCCCATACCATGGTCAATGGCGGTCGCTTGCTCTGGGACAGAGCCTCGTCTGGCTCGTCATCCCGCGACTCAATTTCCTGGGCGAGTTCCTCTGGACGTCCACGAGTCGCCTCGAGCGCGGCTCGACTTCCTCGACGCACTCTTTGCTGCTGAGCCCGGGTGTTCGATGGGGCATCGATCTTCCGGAGAGGAAGCAGGTCGTCGTCGGCCTTGCGCTGCCCCTGGGGTTGGGCCCCAGTGCAGGTGACGTGTCGATCCTCCTGTACCTGTCTCTTGAGATGCCGTTCTGGGATCCGGAGGCGGGTCCGAACAAGACCTCGGCCGCGCCGTGACGCAGTCAGAGGAGTCAGAGGGCTGAACTCCCTCCACTCCTGCGCCTCGGAGCGAGAGCCCACCAGTCCTGTGTACTAGAGCCCGCTTGTCTCATCGCCAAGGGGGCGGGAGTCCGCCGGGTTGCCAAGAGCAGTTTCGTGCGATCCCGCGGGCCTGGGTGATCCCTCGCCGCTGTCAACCCTTCGCCGCTGCCCCATGCACCTCGAGCCCGAGGGCGCGGATGACCTTCATCACGGTTCCGAACTCGGGGTTGCCACCGGGCGAGAGCGCCTTGTACAGCCCCTCCCTGGTGAGCCCGGTCTTGCGAGCGAGTTGGGACATCCCACGCGCGCGAGCGATGTTCCCGAGCGCCATGGTGATGAAGGAGGGATCATCGCGACCTTCCTCGAGACAGGCCTCCCAGTACCGGGCGATGTCCGCCTCGGTCTCGAGGTGCGCCGCCGAGTCCCACTTCCTGAGCTTGATCTTGCCTGCCATCGCGCGCTCCTACAGTCGCCTCGCCAGCTCCTTCGCCCTCTCGATGTCGCTCGCCTGTGAAGCCTTGCCGCCTCCGACGAGGAGGATGATGGCCTCGGCACCCCGTTGGACGAAGTAGACGCGGTAGCCAGGGCCGTAGTCGATACGCATCTCCGATACACCGCCGCCCACTGCCTTCCAGTCCCCCAGGTTGCCGGATTCGGCACGGTCGATGCGCGCCTGGATCCGAGCGGCTGCCATTCGGTCGCGAAGCCGCTCGAACCACCTGTCGAACACCGGGGTCGTGTAGATCGCCGGCACGGGAGGGATGGTAGGCGCGAGCGCCACGCGTGTCAACCATGGTTCACAGTTGCCAGCTTCGTCCACCGAGGGCGCTGCAGCGCTGGCCAGCCACCTGCCTCACCGCGCGCTCGTCCACGCCTACGGGCTCACCGGCAGGCCCGCGCGTGAACTCCTACACAAGGCGCCGTCTGTGGTGAGCCTTGGTGCGCCGGTGGTGCAGCAGCCAAGGGGGCGTGGGTGGGAGGCCCTGGAACGACCAATTTCTCCAATCGTTCCAGGGCCTCAGTCGGGGAGACAGGATTTGAACCTGCGACCCCTTGGTCCCGAATTTCCACCCTCCGTGAGCGCACCCACCGTCACCACGCTCACCGAGGCGCAAGGGCTCGGAACTCCTGGGGGCGCGGAATCGGCGCTTGCCGCACTGGACGCACTTCGCGTATCAGGCGTCACGGACCGTGGGGAACCCGTGGGGAACGGAATTGGCGTCGCCTTCCTCCGTGCCGCGTTCCAGGTCCTCGCGCAAGATGACGAGACGACCGAGGACCGGCTCCGCCGACTTAAGGGCCTTCTCTATCGGGCCATGGCTTCCTTGGAGCGCGACCTCGGGCGTCCCTGATCGGCTGAGCGGTTCCGTCTCCGGTCTCCCGGCATGCTCGGGCGCCAGGGCAGTCTTGAAGTCTGGCGAGAGAGGCGGCGCTGATGGCTTAGGGCCTAGTTCAGCCGCTTATGAGGTGGGCGAGTAGTAGGCAAGTTCCCGGGACACGAGGGCATCGTGGTGACGCTCCGATGCAGCCCCCTGTCGCTGGACTTGAAGCAGGACGCGGTGAAGTTGCTCGACGCCGTCGCAGAGCAGTCCAACGGCAAACTGACGGCATAACCGCGCGCCTCGGAGGAGGCCAAAATGGAAACCCCGACAAGCCCGAGACTTGTCGGGGGCAAGATGGAGGAGGAAGCGGGATTTGAAAGGTCACTGACAGTCAACTAGATCCTGAGCCGGAACGCGCGCTTGCCGCACAAGAGTTCGGAACGATTCGGGAAGCCTGCCGCAGGGCAGGTCACGGGAGGGCGTCGCGAAGCGTGCGAAGGCGCGGCCCAGTGCGCATTCCGGCCATCGTGAACGCCGAGATCGCTGCATCGTGATCACCGCGATCGGGCATGGTGATCGGAGCGAAGCGACGCTGGCTGGTTCACTTGTCGGTCTCGGAGCTCTCCTTTCGCCTGGAGGGACCCTTTA
>JACRMN010000027.1 GCA_016214955.1 Deltaproteobacteria bacterium | reverse complement strand
CGCCAGCTCCTCGCTGGCGAGCGCCGCCAGCGCGCTGGCGGCGGCGGGCTTCCACTCGGGGGCGCCCTCGCGGGCCGGCTCCGCGCCCGAGGCGCCGGCCGGCTCCGCGGCCGGGGCCGCCTCGGCGGCGCGGGCCGCGGGGCGCGGGACCACGCGCGGGAAGGGGGCCAGGTACTGGGCCAGCTCCTGGACGCTGGAGAGCGGCGACCAGTCGGCCATCCCCGGGCGCCACACCAGCGAGTCGGGGCCGATCTCGCCGGTCTCCCAGCGCTGCTTCACGCCCGCGGGGAGCAGCGGGCCCACCTGGGCGTCGGAGACCGCCACGTACCACTCCACCTCGGCCTGCGCCGGCGCGGCGGGTGCCGGGGGCTCGGGCGGACCCGCCGGCAGGTCGGGCTCCTCCGGGGGCGGGACCTGCTCCTCGGACGGCGCCGCCTTCTCGCTGTCGCCGAAGGCGTTGTCGAAGGCCTGGCCTAGCTCGTCGTCGAGCCCCGACTCGGCGCCCGGGGCGCGGGCGGGCGCGGGCGGCGGCGTCCCGGCCGGCGGCGCCGGGGCCGGCTCCATCACCGGGGCGGCGGCGGGCGCCGGCCGCACCAGGATGACGTGGCTGCAGCGCTTGCAGCGCACCTTGACGCCGCCGGGACCGACCTTGTCGTCGGAGATCATGTACTGCGCACCGCAGCCGTCGCAGGTGAATCGCATGCGTGTCCCCTAGCCCTGAACCACCACCGACAGCCCGAGGTGGGCGCGCAGGGCGCTCCAGTCCTCGGAAAGGCAGAACTGCACCAGATCGCGCAGGCGCGTCTCCTCGCGGAGCTTCGACACCTGGGCCTTCTCGCCCACCGCCCCCTTGCGCGCCACCTCCAGGTCGCCGGCCAGCAGCGCGCCGACGCGGTTGGAGGTCAGCTCGCAGCCGTCCATGTAGGCCCGCACGTCGCCGGGATGCTGCACCTCGGTGTACTTGCGCGCCAGCACCTTGAGCAGCTGCGACTGGGTGACCGGCGGCAGCGCCCTGGCGAGCTGGCGCTTCACCTTCTCCACCTGGGCGGCGTCGGCGGTGACGACGAACCGGGAGGTGCCCAGGCTGCAGGCCGCCTGGAAGACCACCTCCAGCTGGTCGTGGGGCATGAGGCGCGCCAGGGTCAGCTCCGGGCGGGCGAAGGCCAGGGCCTTGCCGATGGCGAACCACAGCTCCTTCTTGGGCCGCTCCTTGAAGTAGTCCTCGCCGGCGGCCAGGGCCAGCGGATCGGTGGGGAGCAGCGCCAGCTTGCCGGGAGGCGCGTCCACCCGGAAGAGCCGGACGGGCTTCTGGCCCAGCGTCCGCACCACGTACTTCATCATGTTCGCGAAGAAGAGCATGGAGGTGGCGACGTCCAGCTCCCGCTTCTTGTCGAGCCCCAGGTCCTTGGGCGACTGGGCGAAGACCGCGCCCGCCTCGCGCGCCAGGAGCGCCATGATCTCCGGCAGCGGGCCGCGCAGCCGCTCGTGGAGCAGCCGCTTCCAGCCGGCCTCGTCGAGCGCCTGACCCGCCGCCTCGCGGGCGAAGCGGCGCAGCCGCTCGGCCACCTGCTTCTCCTCGGAGGTGGCGCCGCCGGTGAGGTGCAGCACCACCTGGGCGGCGGAGTAGGCCTGGTCGAACTCCTTGCGGGCGGCGTGCAGCGAGGTGAGGGCGCTGGCGGCCTTGGCCGCAGCCCCCCCGCCGCGCACCAGCCGGCGCCAGCCCTCCACCGCCTCGGCCTCGTGTCCCGGCGACCGGCCCGAGAGCTCGGCCCAGGCCTCCAGCGCCGCGGCGTCGTCGGGGTCGGCCTTGACCACCACCTCGTAGGCGGTGCGGGCCCGCTCGGTGTCGCCCAGGGCGCGCCGGTAGAGCTCGCCCAGCGTCTTCCACAGCGTGAGGCGCGCCGAGGCCGCCTCCGGCCCCTTGGGGAGCCGGCGCATCATCTGCAGGTAGGCCTGCTCCAGCTCGCCCCAGCGCCGCCCGCGGGTGAGGAGCTCCTCCAGCTCGGCGAAGGCCTGCACCAGATTGGGGTTGCGGTCGAGCGCCTTCCCGAGCTCGGCGGCAGCGGCGACGTCGTCCCGGGCCTCGTCGCGGAGGATCTGGCCGCGCAGCAGGTGGAGCCGCGCCGCCCGCTCCGGCTCGCCCTGGACCTCGGGCTGGTCCAGCAGCCGCTGCAGGGCGTCGGCCGCCTTCTGCCCCTGCCGCGTCTCGCGGTAGAGGGCCAGCAGCGCGTCGGTGATGGGCAGCGAGCCCGGCGCCAGCCGCGAGGCGCCGGCGAAGGCGTCGATGGCCTGGTACGGATCCTTGAGCCTGTCGCGGCAGATCTCGCCGATGGCCACGTACTGGTCGAGCTTGGCCTGGCCGTCGAGGAGCGGCAGGAGCCGCTGCCGCTGCTCCACCGCCGCCTCCCACTCGCCCTGGGCCTCGAGCACCGCGGTGAGGCTGCGCCGCGAGGGCTCGTGGTTCTGGTCGATCTCCAGCGCCTTCTCGAAGCTCTTGGCGGCCCGGTCCTGCTGGCCGAGCCGCGTCTGGACCTCGCCGATCTGCCAGTAGGTCTCCACCACCTCGAGGTCGGTGAGCCCATCGCGGTGGTGGATGAGGATGGTCTGGAAGATGCGCAGCGCCTCTTCCCAGCCCTGCTCCTGCACCAGCAGGTTGCCCAGCCCCTCCAGCGCCGGCAGGTAGGTGGCGTCGAGCTCGTAGGCCCGGCGGTAGCTCTGCAGCGCTTTCGCCTTCTTGCCCAGCTTCTCGCAGACGTAGCCCAGCCGGTACGACTGGCGGCACAGCTCCTTGGTCTCGCCGGCGGCGTCCAGTCGCCGCACGATCACGTCCAGCACCCGCTCGGCGTCGGCCCAGGCGCCACGCGACTGGTAGAGCTCGGAGAGCGGCCGGGCGGCCTCCAGGTGGTCGGAGACGCGGCGCAGCGCGTCCTCGTAGTAGCGGATGGCACCGTCGGGATCGTCCCGCTCCTGCTGATGGATGCGGCCGGCCTCGTGGAGCAGGTCGGCGCGCTGGGCGTCGTCCTCGGTGTAGCGGGCCTCGGCGACCAGCAGCGAGAGGTAGCTCTCGCGGTCGCGCTCCGCCTCGGCGATGGCGCGCGAGGCCCGCAGCGACGGCAGGTGGCCGGGGTCGAGGTCCAGCGCCCGGGCGTAGGCCTGCTTGGCGGCCGGCCGGTCCTGGAGCATGTCCTCCTGGATGCGCCCGATGCGGGCGTAGACGTCCACCGCGCCGGCGCCGGCGCCGGCCAGCCGGACCTCGCGCTGCAGCATCTCCAGCGCCAGGTTCCAGTTGCCGCTGCGCTCGTAGAGCCGCGCCAGGGCCGAGACCGCCTCGCGGGCGTCGGGGTCCACCTGCAGGGCGTGCGAGAAGAGGGCCTCGGCGCGATCGACGCGCGCCAGCTCCTTCCACCACACCTCGCCGGCGGCCACCTCCAGCTGCACCTGCTCTCGCCTGTCGGAGGTCAGGGTCAGGTGGTGCTGCATCACCGCGATGAGCCGCTCCCACAGCCCCTCGCGCCGGTACAGCCCCTCCAGCGCCTTCACGGCCGGGAGGTTGCCGCCGTCGAGGCCCAGGATCTGCTCGTGACGCTCCACCGCCTTGCGCGGGTTGTGGAGCTTCTCCTCCCAGATGGAGGCGCTCTTGGCCAGGATGCGGCAGCGCTCGCGCGGATCCTCCGCCAGCTCGGCCTGCCGCTCGTAGATGCGGTTCAGCTCGGCGAAACGATCGAGCTTGGTGTAGAGCCGCTCCAGGCCGGAGAGGGCCTCGGGCCGCTGGTCGTCGAGCCCCAGCACCGCCCGGTAGGCCTCGACCGCGCCCTCCTCGTCGGCGAGCTCGTTCTCGAAGAGCTGGGCCAGCTGCAGCTGCCAGGCCACCCGGGCCGCCTCGTCGGGCGCCAGGTCGCGGGCCCGCGCCAGGAGCTGGGCCAGCTCCTCGAAGCGCCGCTCGCGCCGGTAGATGGCCGAGAGCAGCTCGATGCCGGCGGCGTCGCCGCCGTCCAGCTCCAGCACCCGCCGCAGCGCGGCCACCGCCTCCTGCGGGTCGTGGAGAGGCCCGTCGGAAAGCTTGGCGATCTCCAGGAGGATGGCCTTCTTCTCGTCGAGGCCGGCCGCCGCCTCCAGCTTCTGCTCCAGGGTGATGACCAGGTCGCGGACCCGGTTGCGGCGGGTGAAGAGGCCGGTGAGGGCGTCGAGCACCTCGGGGCTGGCCGGGTCGGCCTCCAGCGCCCGCCTGAAAGCGGCCTCGGCGCCGTCGGCGTCGTCGAGCCGGCCATCGCGGATGCGCCCCAGCTCGATGAGCAGCTTGCCGCGCAGGCTGCCGCGGGCCTCGTCGGCCACCTCCTCGTAGACCGCCGTCAGCTCCTCCCAGGCCTCGGTCTCGCCGGCCAGCCGCTGGGCCTCGCGCACGGTGACCGCGTCGGTGGGGTCCTCCTGGAAGGCGCGGCAGCAGGCCAGGAAGGCCATCTCCTTCTGACCCAGCCGCTTCTCCTGCACCTCGGCGACGTCCCGCAGCAGCGCTACCCGATCGGCCCTGTCGGCGAGCTGGGGCGCATACTGGTCCACCACCCGGACGTAGTCGCGCCAGGCGCCGTTGCGGGCGTGCAGCTCGCGCAGCCGCTGGAAGGCATCGCGGCTCCCCGGGTCGAGGGCCAGCACCTTCTCCAGGGCGGCGGCGGCACCGTCGGGTCGCGCCAGCGGCCGCTCCCACAGCTCGGCGGCCTGCAGCCACGCGGCCTGGGCCTCGGAGGCCCGGCCCGCGGCGGCGAGGAGCTGGGCCCGCGCCTCGATGGCCCGCACCCGATCGGCGGCCGAGCCGGCGGCGTCGAAGACCGCGGCGATGCGGTTCAGCTCCTCCTCGGCATGGGGCTCGAGGTCGAAGGCCCGCTTCCCCTGCTCCACCGCCTCCTGCCGCTTGCCGGCCTGCAGCAGCACCTCGGCGAGCTTGAGGCGCACCGCCTTCACGCCGGCGGCGTCCTCTTGCAGCGGGATGAGCCGCCGGTAGGCGCCGGCCAGCCCCTCCAGGTCGCCCTGGGCGGCGTGGATGTCGCGCAGCGCCTCCAGGGCGCGGCGGTTGCGCGGGTCGGCCTCCAGCACCGCCTGGAAGCTGCGGATGGCCTGGGCGGCGTCGCCGAGCTTGGCGCCCAGCAGCCAGCCCAGCCTGTCGTTGAGCCGGGCCGCCTCGCGCCTGTCGATGGGCTGGGCCAGGCGGCCGCGCAGCAGCTCGGCCAGGTCGGTCCAGCGCTCCCGCTTCTCCAGCAGCCCCTCCAGCGCCTGGTGCGCGGCGTCGTGCCGCGGGTCGAGCTGCAGCACCTCCTGCCACAGCGAGGTCGCCTCCTCGTCGCGCGAGAGCTGCTGCGTCACCTCGGCAAGCCGGGCGGTGAGCCGCAGCCGCCCCGGCGCGTCCTGGGCCAGGCCGCGCTGGGCCGCCAGGTTCTCGGCCAGCGAGCCGAGGCGGCCGGCGGACTCGTGGAGCCGCTCGGCGGCGCGGAGCGCCGGGAGGTGGCGCGGGTCGGCCACCAGCACCCGGGCGTAGGCCTCGGCGGCGCGCGACGGATCGGAGAGCTTCTCCTCGCAGAGCTGCCCCAGCCGGAAGAGGAGGCCGGTCTGCTCCTCGCCCTCGGCCTGCTCGGCCAGGGCGGCGAGCGCCCCCGCCAGCTCGGGGAAGCGGCCGGTGGCGCGGTAGAGCCGCTCCAGGGCGGGCAGCGCCTGGGGCGCACCGGCGGCGTCGAGGGCCCGGGCCTTCTCCAGCCAGGCCACGGCCCGCATGGCGTCGGACAGCCTGGTCTCGGAGAGGGTCCCGAGCTCCAGCGCCACCTCGACGTCGGCGCCGGCCGGCAGCCGGGAGAACTCCTCCTCGTAGAGGCCGCAGAGCTCCTCCTCGTGGCCCGAGGCGGCGGCCAGGCGCGAGAGCCGGGCGCGCAGGGCGCCGTCGCCCGGGTCGTCGCGGAAGGCGCGGCACAGCGCCAGGAAGGCCATCTCCGGGTCGGCGAGCCGCTCCTCGCGCACCTGGGCCAGCTCGTTCCAGAGGGCCTTTCGCTCCAGTGGGTCGGGCCGGGCACTGGCGCGGAGCTCCAGCGCGGCGGCGTACCGGTCCCAGGAGCCGGTGGCGGCGCAGGCCGCCTGCAGCGCCGCGGCGGCCCGGTCGTTGCCCGGGTCGCGCTGCAGCATCCCCTCGAGGCGGGAGCGGGCCTCGGCGTGGTCGGGCTGGGCGGCCAGGATCTCCTCGTAGAGGGCCACGGCTCCCTCGCGGTCCAGCAGCCGCCCCTCGCGCAGCTCCGCCAGCCGGTAGCGCAGGGCGGCGACCGCGGCGGTGTCGGCGGCGGTGGCGGCGGCGGCGATCTCCCGGGCCAGCACGTCGGCCAGCTCCACCCACTTTTCGGTCTGGACGCAGAGCCTGTCGAGGCGGGAGAGGGCGTCGCGGCGGCCGGGCTCGGCCTCCAGCAGGCGGCGCAGCGTCAGCATGGCGCCGGGCAGGTCGCGCTGCCGCTCCTCCTGCACCTGGGCCAGCTCGGCCAGCAGCGCGCCGCGCCGCACCGGGTCCTCTGCGGCAGAGGCGTAGCGGCGCAGCACCTGGACCAGCGGCTCGGCCTCGCCGCCGGCGCGGTGGATGGCGGCCAGGCCGGCCAGGGCCTCGGTGTCGTCCGGGGCCAGCTCCAGCACCCGCGACCACTCGTCGGCCGCCCGCTGCCGGTCGCCCCCGCGGCGCGAGGTGAGCCGCGCCAGGCGGCGGCGGAACTCGATGCGCAGCCCCGGATCGCGGGCCCGGTCGGCGTTCTCGCCGAGGAGCTGGGCCAGCTCGTCCTCGGAGCCGGCCTGCTCGGCCAGGCCGGCGGCCAGCTCGAGGCCGGCCGGGTCGTCGGGGTCCTCGCGCAGCGCCCGGGCCGCCGAGACGAAGGCCGCCTGCGGGCTGCGCAGCGGGCCCGCCTGGAGGGCGGCCACCTGGCGCAGGATGGCGGCGCGCTCGGCGCCGTCGGGGGCCGAGAGGGCGCGGGCCTCGAGCGCCAGGCAGAGCTTCTCGTGCTCGCCCTCGCGGGCGTAGACCGGCTCCAGCAGGGCGCTGGCGCCGTTGGCGGCCGGGCCGGTGCCGCGGGCCAGCTCCTCCAGCGCCCCGAGGGTGGCGGGGTGGCGCGGGGCCCGCTCCAGCACGGCGCGGTAGCTCTCCAGCGCCGCCGGCAGGTCGGCGAGCCGCTGTTGCTGCAGCCGGCCCAGGCGGAAGCGCAGCTCGACCGCCTCGGCGGCCTGGGCCGGGGTGCGCTCGGCCACCGCCACCTCGCGGGCCAGGAGCTTCACGACCTCGTCCCAGCGCTCGGCGGCGCCCAGCAGCCGGCCCAGCTCCCGCAGGGCGGACGGGTCTTCGGGGTCCACCGAGAGGATCTGGCGGTAGGCTTCCACGGCTTCCTCCCGGTTGGAGAGCTGGGCCTCGAGGATCTGGGCCGCCTCGCGGAGCAGCTCCACCTTGCCGGCCACGTCGGGCGCCAGCTCGGCCTGCAGGCGGCGCACCCCGGCCAGCTCGGCCAGCGCGCCGCGGCGCCGGTGCAGCCGGGCCAGCTCCGCCAGCACGTCGGCGCCCGGGGCCAGGGCCGCGGCCTGGTCGAGCCAGCGGGCGGCGTCGTCGAGCCGTCCCAGCCTGTCGGCCAGCAGGCCGGAGAGCCGCCGGCACACCTCGGCGCGCACCGGCACCGGCAGCGAGCCCGCCACCTCCTCGTAGACCTTCGCCAGCTCGGCGTGGAGCCCGCCCTCCTGGGCGTGGCGCTCCAGCTCGGCCCGCGCCACGGCGTCGTCCTGGCCGGCCGCGGCCGCCAGCGCGAGCTGCCGCGCCCGGGCGTCGAAGGCGGCGCGCCGGTCGCCCAGCTTCTCGGCGAGCTGGGCCATCTCCGAGAGCAGCCCCGCGGCCCGCGCCGGCGGCGCCTCCTCGAGGAGCACCGGGAGCACGCGGAAGAGGCCGCGGGCGTCGCCGGCGGCGCGCCAGGCCTCCTCCAGCGCACGGGCCGCCGCCGGGCGCGCCTCGGGCCGGAGGAGCAGCCGCTCCAGGCCCGCCAGGGCGCCGGCCTCGCGCCGGTCCTCCGCCAGGATCTCGGCGTGAGCCTCGACGGCCCGCGCCGGGTCGATGGGCTCCAGCACCTCGGCGCGCCGCAGCAGGAGCGCGGTGCGCTCCACCGGGTCGTCGAACCGGAGCCGCGCCAGGTCGCGCAGCACGCGGGCCCGGCCCTCGGCCTGTCCGGCCCGTTCGTAGAGCGCGTCGAGGAGCGCCAGCGGCTCGGGCTGCGTCGCGTCGAGCCGCGCCGACTCCTCGAGCGCCGCGGTGGCCGGCCCGTCGTCGCCGGCCTCCGCCAGCAGCCTGCCCAGGTGGGCCAGGTGCGCGGCCCGCGCAGCGCCCTGCGCCAGGTCGGCCCGCCGCCGCACCACCTCGGCCTCCTCGGCCGCCGAGCGCGCACCGGCGTAGAGCCGCTCCAGGGCCTCCAGCGCCTCGGGGTCGTCGGGGCGCACCACCCGCAGCTTCTTCCACGCCTCGATGGCGCCGGGCGGGTCGGAGAGGGCCTGCTCGCGCAGCCGGGCGGCGCGGCGCCACAGCCCCGGGGCGTCGTCGCCACCCTGGGCCGCGGCCTCCTCCAGCAGGCGGGCCAGCCGCTCCTCCGCGTGGGCCAGGGCCGCTAGCCTTCCCAGGTCCTCGATGGCCTCGGCCCGCGCCTCGCCGCCCTCGGCGAAGGCCCGGCCCGCGCTCTGGAAGGCGGCCTCGGGGTCCGAGAGCTCCCGCTCCTCGATGGAGCGGGTCTCGGCGTGGAGCCGGGCCCGCTCGTGCGGATCCTCGGAGGCGCCGAGCCGCAGCCGGCGCGCCTGGGCGCGGGCGGGGTGGTCGCCGAGGGCGCGCAGCAGGGCGTCGGCCAGCGCCAGCGCCTCGCGCCCCACCGGCCCCGCGGTCCCGGCGAGCTGCACCAGGGCGGCGCGCGCGCCGGCGTGGGAAGGGTCGGCGCGGAGCACGCCGGCGTGGAGCTCCAGCGCCTCGGCCGGCGCGGCCAGCCGGGTGCGCTTCAGCTCGCCCAGGCGGAAGGCCAGCTCGACGTCCCGCTCGCCGCCGGGCCGGCGGCGGCGGCGCTCCAGCGCCTCGGCCAGAGCGGCGGCGTCGTCGCGGGCGGTGGCGATGCGCTCCAGGGCCTCCTGCGCCTCGGCGTCGCCCGGCAGCGCCTCGAGCACGCCGTGCCAGAGCCCGGCCGCCTGCCCCATGTCGGCGAGCGGCCCCTCGGCCTGCACCGCCGCCTCGCGCAGCGCCTCGGCCCGGTCTGCGCTGGTGGCGGCGACCTCGGCGAGGCCCAGGCAGGCCTGCAGCAGCCTCTCGGGGCGGCCCAGGCTCCGGGCCAGCCGGCGCAGCGCCGCCAGCGTCTCCGGGTGGCCCGGGGCAGCCGCCAGGGCGGCCTCCTGCGAGGCCAGCGCCGCCTCCCGATCGCCCAGCGGCCCCTCCTGGAGCGCGGCCAGCTCGCGCCAGGCGCCGGCCGCGGACGGGCCCGGGAGGCTCCGCGCCGCCTCGGCCAGCGCCGCCGCGGCCCGGGCCCGCTCCTCGTCGCCCACCGCGGCCTCCAGGGCCTCGCGGCGCAGCGGCTCGTCCTCGGGGGCGTTGCGCACCGCTCGCAGCAGCGCCTCGAAGGCGGCCTCGCGCCGGCCCGCCTCGCGGTGCAGCCCCGCCAGCCGGCGTGCGGCGCCGGCCCGCTCGGCTGCGGAGGGAGCGCGCGTCGAGAGCGAGTCCAGCGCCTCCAGCGCTCCCTGCCGGTCTCCGGCGCCCTCGGCGGCCGAGGCCAGGCTCGACGCCGCGGCCACCGCCGCCTCGGGCTGCTCCGCCGCCAGCAACCGCGCCAGGCCGGCGCGGGCGACCGCGTCGCCCGGGTCGCGCCCCAGCGCCTCGCGGTAGATCTGCACCGCGCCCATGGGGTCGCCCAGCCGCTCGGCCCGCAGCCGCGCCTGCTCCAGCGCGGCCCGCTGGGCCTCGGCCGGATCGGCGGAGGCGCGCGCCAGCTCGGCAAGGGCCTCGGCCTGCCCGGCGGGATCGTCGGCTGCCGCCAGGGCGTCGGCGAGGCGCGCCAGGAGCCGCGGCCGCTGGTCGGACCCGGCGGCCAGCAGCGCCTGGCGGAAGACGTCGGCGGCGGCGGCCGGGCTGCGCAGCCGCTCGAAGAGCGTGTCGCCGAGCTGGGCCAGGAGCGCGGTGCGCTCCACGCCCTGGGCCGAGCCCGCCCTTTCCACCAGGAGGTCGCAGGCCGCCTCCCAGCGCTCGCCGGCCAGCGCGATCCGGGTCAGGGCCGCCAGGATCTGCGCATCGCCCGGGGCGAGCTCGAGCGCGCGGCGCAGCTGGCGGGTGGCCGCCTCCGAGTCTCCCAGGTCGGCCTCGGCGATCTGCGCCGCCCGCAGCCGCAGGGCCCGCTCCTCGTCCACCTGCCCGGCCAGCCGTCCGGCGGCCTCGTCCAGCAGGCCGTAGAGCTCGCCGAAGGCCCCCACCTCCTGGGCCAGCCGCTCGCAGCGCAGCCGGGCCTCGGCGTGGGCCGGGCTGGCGCGGAGCGCTGCCGCCGCCGCCGAGAGCGCGCCGCGGGCGTCCTGGAGCCTCTCGGCGCGGAGCGCGGCGGCGTCGAGCAGCAGCCGGGCCCGCTCGCGGCCGTCGGCGTCGGGCGGCAGCCGCTCGGCCAGCAGCTCCAGCATGGCGACGTGGCGGGTGGTGTCGCGGGCGGCGGCGTAGACGGGGAGCAGCGCCTGGGCGATGCGCACCGGGTCCACGCCCCGCTCCTGCAGCGACTCCAGCGCTCGGGTGGCCTCGCCCGTCTGGGCAGGGGTCAGGCCGCCGGCCCGCAGCGTGGAGAGCAGCACCGCACCCGCCTCGCCCGGTCGCGCCAGGCCGTCGAGGATGCGGGCGCGGCGCAGGTCCACCTCGGCCCGCTCGGCGCCGGAGAGCCGGCCGGAGAGGCGCAGGAGCGCGGTCAGGAGCTCCTCGCTGGCGGCGGCCCCCTGGGGCTCGAGAGCATCGGCCAGGCCGCGGAGTGCGCCGGCGTCCTCCTGCCCGAGCGCCAGCAGCTCGCGCCAGGCCTGGGCGGCGGCGGCGTGGTCGCCGGCCTCGTGTCGCACGCGGGCCAGCCGCAGCAGCAGCTCGTGCCGCTCGCGGCCGGTGGCGCCCGCCAGCCGCGACTCGAGCTGGGCCGACACCTCGGCGTGGCGCCCGGCGCGGACCAGCGCCTGCTCCAGCGAGGTCACCGCCGCGGCGTCGTCGGGGTCGGCCTCGGCCAGCAGCTTCCAGACGCGGGCCGCCTCCTCGGGCTGGGGCTCTAGCAGCTCGGCGCTCCGCCGCAGCAGCGTGCGGCGCGCCCTGGGGTCCACGCCGGGCTCGTCGGCGGCGGCGCGGAACAGGCGCGGCAGCTCGGCCGACGCGCCGTGGCGAGCGGCGATCTCCTCCATGGCCCGGCGGGTCGCGGCCCGGCCCGGATCGGCGGCCAGGGCGCGCGCCAGCGTGCGCAGCCCGTCGGCGGGAGCGCCGAGCCTGTCGGCCTCCACCTCGGCGAGCTGCTCCAGCAGGCGGGCTCGCTCGGCGGGTGCGCGGGCAGCGGCGATCTGGGCCTCCAGGGCGTCGGCCAGCGCGCGCCACTCGCCGCTCTCGGCCAGGAGCGGCGCCAGCGCCGCGGCCACCGCCGGCGAGCGCGGATCGGCCCGCCGCGCCGCCTCCAGGTGCACGCGGGCCCGGCCGGGATCGCCCAGGGCCCGGGCCAGCTCGGCGGCCCTCAGCCGCAGCTGGGCGTGCTGCGGCTTCTGCGGCGCTGCCGCCAGGTGGCGCTCCAGCACCTGCAGCGCGTCGGCGCGCCGGCCGGCGTCGAGGTGCAGCTCGAGGAGCTGGTGGGCGGCGGTCTCCGACTGCGGGTCCTGCTCCAGCGCCGCCTCCAGCGCCACCGCCGCCGCCTCCAGGTCGCCGAAGCGCACCAGGCGCACGTGGGCCAGGCGGATCTGGATGGCCGCCAGCGCCGCCCTGTCGCGGGTGGCGCCGGCGATGCGGGTGAGGGAGGCGGCCAGCGCCGTCCAGTCCTCCTTCTCGCCCAGCCAGCGCTCCAGGAAGTCGAGGCCGTCGCCCATGCCCGGCCACAGCCCCAGCGCCCTGTCGAGGAGCTCGCCGGCCCGGGCGGCGCCGTCGGCGTCGTACGCCGCGTGCAGCTCGGCGGCTCGCAGCGTCAGCTGGGCGGCGGTGCGCCGCTCGCGGGCCCGCTCGGCGTCGGAGAGGAGCTGCCTGGCCAGGTCGCGCCAGGCGCGGGGTGTGGCCTTGACCCGCTCCAGCGCCCCGGCGGCCCCGGGCGCCCCGCGGTCGAGGGCCAGCGCCTCGATGAGCGCCTCCATGGCCAGGCCGTGGTCGAGGGGCTGGTCGAGGAGGAGCGCACCCAGCCGCGCGTACTCGGCGGCCAGCGTCCGCCGCTCGCCGCCGGCGTCGCGGGCGAGGTCGAGCAGCGCCTTGGCGGGCCCGTAGCGGCGCAGCGCCAGCTGGCAGGCCAGGGCCCGGTCGCGGGCCTCGGCCAGCGCCGGGTCGAGCCGCATGGCCCGCACGTAGAGCAGGCCGGCCCGGTCGCGCCGCAGCACCCGCTCCTCCCAGGTGCGCCCGGCCCGCAGCCACACCAGGGCCGCGGCCTGGGGCTCCACCTCGCGGAAGGCCAGCCGCTCCAGCGCCTCGGCCAGCGCGGCGCCGTCGCCGCGCGCCTCGGCCACCGCCACCAGCCCCTCCAGGGCGGGCCGGTGCTCGGGGTCGGCGTGCAGCGCCTGCCGGTACAGCTCCTCGGCGCGGCCGGCGTTCTTCTGCTCCTCCTGGGCGACGCGGGCCGCGCGGGTCAGCCGCTCGGCAGCGACGTCGGGCCCGGCGGCGCGCCGCGCCTGCTCCTCGAGCAGGCGAACGAGCTCCTCCCAGCGGGACTCCCGCCGGTAGATCGCCTCCAGCGCCGAGAGGGCCTCGGCGTTTCCCGGGGCCCGCTCCAGCACCGCGAGGTGCGCGCGAACTTGCTCGTCCTGGTCTGCGGTCACAGCGCCTCAAGCGCCCGGAAAGCCGGCACGAAAGGATAGATCGGGCACCGGTGGCGCGGAAGAAACGCGCCTAGAAGGTGTAGCGAAGGGTGGGCGCGACGGCGATGCCGGCCGATTTCGCCTGCACCGCATAGATCCCGTCCACCGCCAGTCCCACCGAGAAGTGCCGCAGGCGGGTGAAGTACTCGATTCCGAGGCCGCCGCCGGCCAGCACGTCGGTCTTGCCGAAGAGGCCGTGCGGCTCGGTGACGAAGTAGGCGCCGCGGGCGTGGACGTACAGGAAGGTGCGGGTCACCTGCTGCGAGTCGGCGAAGCCGGCCAGGTTGAAGCGCACGTCGGCCCCGCCCCCCACCAGGCTGAAGGCGCCGTAGGAGACGCCGGCCTCCTGGTTGACGCCCACCACCAGCAGCGCCAGCGAGAGCCGGTTGCCGAGGTCGGCGCCCACCGAGAAGGCCAGGTGCAGGCCGCTGGAGAAGCCGCCTCCCTTCCCGGCCGCCGGGTAGCGGGCCGGCTCGGCGGTGGGCGTCTGGAAGAAGCCCATCCAGCCGGCCTCCAGGCCGGTGAAGAAGCCGCGCTCGATCTCCTGGAACCGCGGGGCGCGCGGATCCTCGGGGAGGGCCGGAGCGGCCTCCTGGGCGGCGGCCGCGGTCGAGACGAGGGCCGCGGCGAGCGCGGCGGCGAGGCGAGAGGGGTGCATCACCCACCCGAGGTGCGGAGGATCCAGGGGTACTTCACGATGGCAATGCCCCCGCCCTTGGGCTTGGGGAACTGCCAGGTCACGATGCGCGACATGATGCAGCGCTGCACCTTGTCGTTGAGGAGCGTGGTGTCGCTGTGCACCACGCAGCCCGAGGCCCGGCCGTCGGCGTCGATCTGCCACTGGACGGCGACCTTGCCCTCCAGCTTGGGGTTGAGGGTCAGCTCCTGCTCGTAGCAGTAGCGGACCTGGCTGGCGTTCTCGCGGATGACCTTGCGGATGAGCTCGGGGTCGATGGCCCCCAGGATCTTCACGTTGGTGGTGTCGATGGCCACGTCGCGGTCCGACTTGCGACCCAGGCCGCCCACCCCCGAGCCGTAGCCGCCGAGCCCGCCGCCTCGCCCCTTGGTGCCCACCGCGCCGATGCCGATGGTCTCGCCCTGGCCGCCGCCACCGGTGCCGGTGCCCTTGATGCCCAGGCCGCCGATGCCCTGGCTGTCGCCCACCACCGGGCCGAACATGTTGCCCACGGCGCCCTTGAGATCGCCGCCCAGGCCGCCCTGCCCGAAGATGGTGGAGAGCCCGCCGGAGGCGCCCTTGCCGCGCCCCAGCACCGCCAGCAGCCCGGAGTTCTTCACCAGCTCCTTGGCGTTGGGGTCGATGGCCTTGGGGGCGGAGCGGCCGGTGGTCTTGGGGGCGTCCTTCTTTCCCATCTGCCCCTCGGTTCCCTTGTGCTTCTCGGCCATCTCGCCCGGCTCCTGTCCCTTGAGCTCCTGGGCCAGCTTGTCGAGGGCCGGGTTCTGCTTCTTCTGCGGCTCGGGCGGCTGGATGATGAACTTGGCCATCCGCGACGGGTTCTTGAAGAGGTCGTCGGCGACGGTGTCCACGTTCTGGGGCCAGTTGGCGGCGGCCACCATGAAGCCGGACTGGAGGAAGAAGAGGATGAGGAAGAGGTTGAGGTAACGGTAGTCGAGCCGCTCCCACCAGGGCACCACCGCCGGCTTGGGCGGCGTGCGGTAGCGGGCCTCGAAGCGCAGCGAGGAGCCGATCTCGGCCCGCACCGCGCCGTCGGTGGGCACGACCACCGCGTAGGCGCCGTCGCCGCCGTCGTCCGGCAGCGCCTGGCGCTCCTTCACCAGCTGCCCGATCGCGGTCACCCTGCCGGCGCGCTCCACGCCGCCGTGCATCCCCTTGGCGAAGAGGAAGCGGTACTCGCCGTCCTGGAAGCGGAGGATGGGATAAGGCTGGCGCGGGAGCTCCACGCCCTCCACCTGGAAGTCGCTGCCGGCCGCCTCGCCCACGGTCACCGGCCTGGCCGGCTTCACGAAGGTGGAGGCCTCGAGGAGCACGTCGCCCCAGAGGAGCCGCAGCTCGACGCCGGTGCCATCCGGGTCGGCGACGCTGGCGATGGCCACCGGCCGGGGCGCCGCGGCAGGCCGGGGCGCGGGGGCCGGCGCGGGCTCCTCCTCCGGAGGCGGCTCGGCCCGGGGAGCGGGCGGGAGATCGGGCTCCGGCGCCTGGGCGGCCTCGGGGGTCGGCGCGGCGCGCAGCTGCTCGGCGCCGGTGGTCTCCTCCAGCTCCAGCTCGGGCGCGGGCACGGCGGCAGGGGCCGCGGCCAACGGGGCCTGAGCGGCGGGCCGCACGGCCTCCGGCGCAGGGGCGGTGCGCATCTCCGGGCGCGGCGCGGCCGCGGGGGCCTCGGCCACCACCTCGATGCGCAGGCCGCCGATGGCGATCTGGTCGCCGCCCTGCAGCGGCCCCTTGGTGATGCGCCTGCCGTTCACCAGCGTGCCCCAGGTGCTGCCCATGTCGATGATCGACATGCGGCCGTCCTGGGCCACCTCGATGACGGCGTGGATGCGGGCCACCTGCTCGTCGTCGAGCACCAGGTGGGCCGAGGCCAGCTTGCCGATCTTCACCAGGTCGCGGGTGAACTCCTCGGCCCGCAGCAGGCGGTCGCCGCGGAAGACCCGGAGCGTGAAGGGAGCGGCCATCCGTCACATCTCCGCGGCGGCCTGCTTGACCTTGTCCTTCCACTCCTCGCGGATCTTGATGAGGTTGGAGTGGTTGACCTTCTTGCGGGCCTCGACGTACTCGCCGTCGGGCCGGGTCAGGTCGCCCTGGATGGTGTCGTCGTCGAAGTTGATGACGGTCTTCTTCTCGTACTCGATCCGCTCGCGCGCCTCGCCCTTCTTCTCCTGGGCCCCCGCGGCGAGGGGGAGGAGCAGGGCGGCCAGCAGCCATGTCTTTCGGAGCGCCATTCCCGATTCCTCCCGTCGTCTTGCGAGTGTACCACCGCGCCACGGGCGCGGCAGCTTCGCGGTCTCAGGGTGTGGGCTTCTTGGCACCGGTGTCGGCGCCCGGGCGCGCCGCCTCCTGCTTCATGCGCCGCGCCTCCTCCTCGGCGGCCCGACCGGCCGCCAGCATCTGCACGCACTCCCGCTCCAGCCTGGCCACGCCGCCGTCGGCCAGGGCCGCCGGACCGGCCGCGGCCGCGTAGCGCCGGAGCTCCGCCAGCGCCGGCTCGCACTTCTCCTCCACCCGCGCCAGCAGCACGCCGCGCGCCAGGTGCACCTCGGGGAGGCGCCCGCCGGCGCTGCGCTCGGCCGCGTCGTAGGAGGCGGCGGCCTTCTGCGGCTCGCCCAGGTAGCGCTGGGCCACGCCCAGGGCCAGCTCGGCGCGGGCCTGGCCGGGGTCGAGCTTGAGGAGCGCCCGGGCCTGTTCGGCGACGCCGGCCCAGTGCTGCTTCGAGAGCGCCAGCTTCAGGAGCTCGGCGCGCGCCGGGCCGTAGTCGGGGCGCAGCTCCACCGCCCGCTGCCACTGGGCGGCGGCGGCGGCCTCGTCACCCTGGGCCAGCAGGATGCGGCCGATGGCGGTGGCGATCTCCGGGTCGCCCGGCTCCAGCTTCTGGGCCCGCAGCGCCAGCAGGTGGGCCAGGTCGTGGTTCTTGCGCGCCAGGGCCACCCGCACCATGGCCTTGAGGGCCGCCGTGGAGGTGGGGTCGCGCTGCAGCGCCTCGCGTGCCAGGCGCCAGGCCTCGTCGGCCCGGCCGGCGCGCTCCGCCAGCTGCGCCAGGCGGGCGCGCCCCACGGCGTCGTCGGGGAAGCGGCGCAGGTGGTCGGTCCAGTAGGCGGTGGCGGCGCGCGGCTCGTCCGGCTCGGCGGTGAGCGCCAGGTTGCCAGCCGCCTCGCCGAAGGCCGGCTGCAGCGCCAGCGCCCGCCGGTAAGCGGCGGCGGCCTCGGCGCGCCGGCCCAGCCTGTCGAGGCACACGCCCAGGTTGAACCAGGACTCGGGCAGGTCGCCCTCCTCGGCGGCGGCGCGCCAGCGCTTGGCCAGGAGGTCCCAGTCGGTGGGGATGCGGAGCTTCTTCTGCTCCTCGGCGGCGGCCAGGGCCTCGTCGAAGAGGCGGCGGCCGCGCTCGGAGGGGCCTGCGGCAGGGGCCGTCGCGGCGCGGGGCGGCGGCGGCAGCGGGACGGCGGTGCCGGAGGCGCTGCGGGCCGCGGTGGCCGGAGGAGCGGCGGCGCCGCCGCTGGCGCAGCCGGCCAGGGCCGCGAGGAGCAAGGCCGCGGAGCGGGGGGGGCTCATTTGGGCAGATCCTCGTCGTCGGGCTCGCCGGGCTGGGCCACGGGCGGCAGGTCGGGCCGGGCGGCGGCGGGCGCGGCTCGCGACGGCACCGTGCCCTCCGCGGGGCGGCGCGCCGCATCCCAGCTCTTCAGCGAGCCCAGCAGTCCGTAGCCCAGGACGCGCTCGCGAGGCGCGGGCCCCGCCGGCTCCGGAACCTTCTCCAGCACCGGGCCGTACTTGTCGGGCTTGGCGCGCGCCAGCGCTGCCTCGGCCTCGCGGGAGCACTCGTTGCGCACGCCGAGCTCGCGCGACTTGGCGACGGCGATCTCCATCCCCTCCACCGCCTTCTGCTGCGGTGCCTCTGCAAAGGCGGCGAGCTGGGCCTTGTACTCCTGGACGAACTCCTTCTGGCCGCGCAGCTCCTTGGGCACCGGAGCCTCGACGAGGGTGCGGGCCATGCGCTCGTAGAGCGTGCCGATGCGGGTCAGGGCGCAGACGGCCGGCTCGGCCTGCTTGAGCTGCACCACCGCCCCGTACTGCCGCTCCAGCTCCAGCAGCTTCTTGCCCTTCACCTCCAGCTGCGCCTTGAGGTGCTTGGGCTTCACGTCCAGCGTGATCCGGTCCCAGGAGGCGAAGGCCGGCTCCAGCTCGATGAGCATGCCCTCGGCCACGGCGGTGAGGCCGCGGTCGCCGGCGCCTCCGGGCGTGAGCCCCTTCTGCCGGTAGTAGGCCAGCGCCTGGCTGCGCGCCTTGCGGGCCGCGTCGCGGTTGCCCGCCTTCTCCCAGGCCCTGGCGATGCGGGCCTGGATGCCGAGCCACTCCTCCGGCGTCCCGGCCCAGCGCCGCTGGTACTCCTCGAGCTGCTTCACCTCGGCGGTGCGGTTGCCCGACTTGGCGTGCAGGTCGGCCACCGAGAGGAACACTCTGGGCGTCTCCGGGGCCCGGGGCCATGTCTCGACGAAGAGGGTCCGGTCGGCCTCGGCCTTCTTGTACTGGGAGAGCCCCTCGCGGAAGACCCCGGCGTTGTAGAGGGCGTCCTGGGCCTTCTGCTCCTCGTAGGGGCCGGCCGCCTCGCGGCGCGGCGGCGGCGCCCGGGCCGCCTTGCCCTTGCGAGGCGGCGGTGCCGCCGGGGCCTGCTGCCGGCGCCACTCGGCGAAGTAGCGCTCCGAGGCGTCGGCAGCCTTCTCGAAGTCGCCGGCGGCCTCGTAGTCCTGGGCGTTGGCGAAGACCACCTTGGCCGCCAGCGGGTCGTTGGGGTAGGCCTTCATGAGCCGGTCGCGGACCTCGAGAGCCCGCTCGGGCTGGCCGGCCTTCGAGAGATCCACCGAGGCGTTGAAGAGGGCGGTGGGCGCCAGCTTGGAGGCCGGCCACTCGCGCACGAAGCCCAGGTAGGCGTCGGCGGCGGCGCCGTAGCGCTTCTCGCGCTCCAGCTCCTCCACCACCTTGAAGCCGCTCTGCTCGATGACCCGGGCCAGGTCCTCGCGCAGCGCGGGGTGGGCCCGGAGCAGCTCGTCCTCCCGGTAGAACCGCTGCGCCCAGCTCGACATGCCGCGCCAGTCGCCCTGGAGGTTGTGGCTGTCGAGCACCAGGTTGGCGGCGTAGGCGGCCACCTCGTGGCGCGGGTGGTTCTGGGCGATGTCGGCGAAGAGCCGCACCGCCTCGGGGAAGTGGTTGTGGCGGTAGTAGACGTCGGCGGCCTTGTAGGCGATCTCCACCCGCTTCTGTCCCGCCGGCTGCCACTTGAGGTAGGCCTCGCAGGCGTCGAGGAGCTGCTGCCTCACCTTGGCGATGGGCTGGCGCTGGCGGGCGTCGCCGCTGCGCGCCCGGGCCTGCCCCTCCGACTTCCTGGAGACGAAGTCGTAGGAGTGAACGGCGCCCTCCAGCGACTCGGCGAAGTACTTCCCGGGCTGGGGCGGGCGCTGGGCCATGCGCTCGGCGTCCATGCGCGCCACCCGCGCGTACTCGTCGCCGGCCTCCTGGTAGCGCTCCAGGGCGAAGAGCAGCTCGGCGTGGAAGAACCGCATGGTGTAGAGCTGCGGCGTCTGGGGGAAGACGTCGAGGTAGGCGCCGTAGACCTCGGCCGCCAGCCGGGCCACCGGCTCGTCGCGCGTCTTGCGGTACTCGTTGTGGTAGCTGACCGCCAGGGTTCGCAGGGTGTTCTCGGCGTCGGCCCGGGCGTCGGCCAGCGCCTTCTTGCCCTTCTCGTCGCGGGCGGCCCCCGAGGCCTCGATCTCCCGCACCATCTTCACGAAGCGATGGGCCTGCTGCACCGCCAGGTCCTTGCGCCCCATGCGGCCGGCGCTGGTGACGATGCGCGACTGGAAGAGCGGCGCCTCGGCGCCGACCGGGTCGAGCTGGATGAGCTGGTGGTAGACCAGGATGGCCTCCCGGTCCTTGCCCTCCTCGTAGTAGAGGCCGGCCAGGCTGCGCAGCATCTCGCGCCAGCCGTCGCCGCCCACCCGCTTGAAGTCCTCCTGGGCGGCCTCGGCGGCGCCGACGTGGCTGTAGGTGCGGACGTAGTCCCTCTTGGCCTCGCGCACCAGGGCGATCTTCTTCTCCGGCGCGATGGTGCTGGTGGGCAGCTCGCCGAAGAGGATGACGCCGCGGAACAGGTCCAGCGCCGCGGTCCACTCGCCGAGGTTGTAGTGGACCCAGCCCTGCTTGTAGAGGGCGTAGCCGTAGATGGAGCTCTCGGCGTGGGCCGCCGCCCGCTTGTAGCTCTCCAGCGCCTTCTTCAGGTTCTCGTTGCGGGCCCCCTTCTCGGCCGAGTCGAAGTAGAACTCGCCGAAGGCCATCCAGGCGTCGGGGACGTAGCGAGACTTCTCGAAGCGGGTGATGAGCAGCTTGTAGGCCTTGAGGGCGTCCTCGCGCTGCTGCCGCTTCCACAGGTTCTCGCCCAGGAAGAAGACCACCTCGTCGAGGCGCGGGTAGCCGGGCCAGCGCTTGAGGATGTCGCGGTAGAGGCCGATGGCCTCGTCCTGCTGCTGCTGCGACTGGGCCTCCAGGTCGCGCTTCTCGGCGCGCAGCCCCTCCACAACCCGCGGGTCGGGCCGGGCGCCCAGCGCCGCGATCTGGTCGTCGCGCCTGTTGGCCTCGAAGAAGAAGTACTGCGCCTCCTCCCAGTGGAGCTCGGCCAGCCGGAAGAGCCAGCCCGGCATCTCCTGGGCGTTGCCGCCCAGCCGGATGAGCTTGCCCAGGTCGCGCATCTCCTCGCGCCGCTTGCCCGAGACCTGCAGCTCCACCGCGAAGCGGAACTGCTCGAACTCCAGGCGCGGGCCGCTCTCGCGGACCGCCTTGCGGGTCTCGAGGGTGCCAGCCAGCGAGGCGTCTGGCGCGCTCTGGCGCTTCTTGCCCAGGTCGGCCTGGGGAGGAGGTGCCTTGGCCTCGGCGGCCGGCGCCCGCCCCGGTGCCATGGCCAGGAGGGCGGCCAGCGCCGCCGCAGCGATCGTCGGAGACCTCACGTGCCTGCCTCCCCGCGCCCCTACCTGGAGCCGCCGGCGGGCGAACGCTCGCGGCAACCCCTGGTCAGGGTGTAGGCGTAGGTGCCGAGCTCGTCTCGCCAGAACTCGCCCTGGTACGGCCAGTACAGGTGCTCGTCGGAGACCGCCGCCGAGAAGCGGTAGGGGCGCAGCGCCACGTCCTTGCCGCCGCTCCCCAGCGAGGCCTCCAGGGTCTCGCGCTCCTGCCGCGACACCTCGATCTTGATGCGCAGCGCCTGCTGCAGCAGCTCCCGCAGCCCGTCGCGCTCGTACTCCAGCTTCTGCCGGGCCCGGGCACTGGCCTCGGTCACCAGCCGCCTGCGCTCGGCCTCCAGCTGCCGGCGAAGCTCCTGGGCCAGCGGCGAGCCGCGGAAGGCCTCGCGGGTCCGCGGCAGCTTCTGCTCGATCTCGGCCTCGACCTCCCGGACGGAGACGTCGAGCCGCTCGATGTTGCGGTCGGTGAAGGCCGCCTTGAGGACCTTGCGCATGGCCGGGCCGGCCGGGACCTGCCCCTTCTGCACCCGCTCGATGAGCTCGTAGAGCTCCGCCGGGGCGCCGCGGCCGGTGAGCCGGTCGAGCTCGGCGAAGACCGGCTCGTAGGAGGCGCTGAAGTCCTCGAGGATGGAGCGGGCCTCCGGGTAGCGGCAGTTCTCGTAGTAGATGATGGCCTTGAGGAGGTGCGACTCGGGAAAGTACTCGTCCTCGAAGTAGGGCGAGTGCAGGGTGATGAGGTTGCCGAGGGCCTTCTCGTAGTCGCCGATGCGGTACCAGGCGTAGCTCGACTCCCAGAGCCCCTCGAGCCAGCCCGAGCCGCCCCAGGTCATGCGCTGGTAGTAGAAGATGGCGTACCGGTTCTGCTTGTACTCGTAGTGGATGCGGCCCAGCTGCGCGAAGGCCAGGTCGCGGATGGCGGGGTCGGGCACGCGCGCGCGCCGCGGGTTGGTGAGGCGCACCACCTCCTTGAAGGCCTCCACCGCGCCCTGCGAATCTCCCTCGGCATAGCGCACCAGCCCCTCGATGAACCGGGCCCGCGCCGGGAGGTTTCCGTCGGCCGGGCTCGAGGTCTCGACCTCGGCGCCGGGCATCGGGGCCGCGGGCTCGCCGCGCACCCGCGAGGCCAGCTTGCGGGCCTCCTCCCAGGCCTTGCGCGCCTCGCCCTGCTGGCCGGCCTCGGAGAGGGCCAGGCCGCGCTCGTAGCTGTAGCGGGCCAGGAGCGTGTGGAACTTGTCCTGGGCGCCCGGCGGGAAGGGCTCGCCGGCGAAGCGGGCGACCCGGGAGAGGATCACCGACTCGTTGGCGGTGCGCCGGCCCAGGTAGAAGATCCACTCCAGCGAGTTGTGGAAGAAGCGCGAGCCCTGCGCCCCGCGCGCCAGCACCTCGTCGAAGCGTCCCAGCGCCGAGTGGTACAGGCCGGCGCGGGAGAGGGCGATGGCCAGGCGGAAGCGGGCCTCGTCGTGGACCTCGGCCAGGGACTGGTCGCGGAGGATGGCGTCGAGGGCCAGCGCCGCGGTCTCGGTCTCCTTCTCCGCCAGCAGCTTCTTGGCGGCGTCCAGCCGTGCCTTGCCCTGCCCCCTGGCCGCCAGGTCCACCGCCTCGAAGGTGGAGGCCGGCGGGCGCGGCCGGGCAGCGGGCGGGGGAGGCGGAACCGGCACGGGTGCGGGCGCGGCCACCAGAGGAGCGGGCGGCTTCTCGGCGGGCCGGGGCGCCGCCTTGGGCGGGGCCTTCTTGTCGGCCGGCCGGGACTTCTTGTCGGCCGGCTTCTTGGGATCGTCGTCGGTGAGGTCGATGCCGAGCTGCGCCCGGGCCGGCGGCGCGGCCGCGGCCAGCAGGAGCACGGCCAGGCGGAGCGCGCGCGCGGTCATGGCGCCCCCCGGTTGCGGAAGGGCACGAAGATCGAGATCCCCGCCTCCAGGAAGAGCTGCTGCTGCCAGCGGGTGGTCCCGGCCACGTCGGCCCGGTAGATGTAGTCCTTGAACTCGATGCGCAGCGCGCCCCACTCGGCGAGGAAGACGCGAGTGCCGATGCCCAGGTGGCCGCCGACCGTGGAGACCTTGCCCGGGTTCACCGCCACCGCCGGGCTGGAGGGCGGGGGCAGCACCTCGCGGTAGGAGATCCAGTCGGCGCCCGCCAGGAGCGAGAGGTCGAAGTGGACCGCCTTCTCGGCCAGGAAGTTGAGCTTGGCGTAGACGGGCGAGAAGCCGATCTCGCCGCCGGCCTTCATCGAGATCTCGCCGGGCACCGCCGCCAGCTGGGCGTCGGTGGCCGGGCGGCAGGCATCGTTGGGCGGGCAGACGAGCGTCGATCCGGTGACGCGCGACGGGCCCACAGCGCCCGAGGCCCCGATCGAGAGCCACTCGGAGAGGTGGTAGGTGAGCTTCCCGCCGAACAGGTACTTCTGGAAGAAGGCGTCCTTCACCGAGAGCTCGGCGCCCGGCGTGATCTCCAGGCGGCCGGCCTTTCGGTAGAGCTGCCCGGAGATGGGCCGTACCCGGTTCTCGAAGGCGTCGGCCTCGCTGCCGCGGGCCAGCGCGGGGGCGAGGAGGGCGCAGAGGAGCGCGAGCGGGGCGGCCCGGGTCACGGGTACACGTACTCGAAGTGGAACGGGTAGAACACCGACACCCCGATGCTGGCGGCCAGGATGCGGCTGGTGGTCGAGGGGGCGGTGCGGGTGGGCCGGTCGGGGTAGAGGGTGGCGACGAAGCCCATCTCGAATGCCAGCCAGTCGGCCGGGTAGAAGCGGATGCCGCCGCCGAGGTCGGCGGCCGGGTGCGGCCCCTCGCTGCGCGGCGCCACGCTCGTGTCGCTCCATACCGCGCCCACGCCGCCGAGGAGGAAGAGGTCGAAGTGCACGATGCGGCGGCCGAGGATGCTGGCCTTGCCGTAGACCGGGGCCCAGATGCCGTCGAGCATCACCTGGGCGAAGGGCTTGGAGGAGAGGAGCTGGCTCTGGAAGGCGGCCTGGCCGCGCTTCACGTCGTCGGTGCGCAGCGTCCACCAGTAGGCGCCGCGGACCGCGAGCGCGAAGCTGTCCTGGAAATTCCAGGCCAGCCGGCCGCCGGCGCCGACCTTCTGGTAGAAGGCGTCGTTCATCGAGGCCGGCAGGGAGAGCGTGAGCTCGAGGCGGTTGCGCTTGAGGAAGCCCTTGCGCTGGACGGCCTTCACCCGGTCGGCCAGCGCCGCGTCGCGCTCGCCGGGAGCGCCCAGCGCCGTGCCCAGCACGCCCTGCTCGCCGGCCGGCCGCCGCTCGGCGGACTTCTTCTCGGCCTCTTGCTTCGGCGAGGGCTCGCTCAGATCGATGCCCGGCATCTGCCCGGCTGCAGCGGCGGGCGCCAGCAGCAGGAGGAAGATCGCGCGTCTCCAGGGAGACGATGGCTCGTCGCGCCTTCTCACCGTGCGCGCATCCTAGCCCTTGGGCCGGGGCCCGGCAACGTGGCGACCGCAGCGGCGTGGGACGCCATCGCACACCCCGCGCGCCCGCTTTCCTTGAACCCGCCCTCCGGTGGTGCTAACCGTCGCTGCATGCGCCTCGCGCTGCTCGCAGCCGCCCTCGGCCTGATGGCCGGTTGCCAGGACCCCGACGTCGGCCAGAGCTGCACGCTCAGCGTCGACATCCAGGCCCCCACCAGCGACTGGTTCGAGACCGGCAACACCGCCTGCGACAACCTGGTGTGCATGCAGTCTCCGCTGCCGCCGGCGGGCAGCAAGGTGAAGCACAACCCCTACTGCTCCAAGGCCTGCGTCTCCGACCGCGACTGCTACTCGAGCGAGACCGGCCTGGTGTGCCGCGCCGTGGTGCTCGACCAGGAGTTCCTGGCCGCGCTCGACCCGGCCACCCGGGCGAGGTACCTGGGCGACATCCAGATCTCCAACTACTGCGCCATCCCGCTGCCGTGAAGCGGCTCGCAGCCCTGGCGCTCGGGGCCGGACTCGCCGCCTGCCGACCCGCGCCCTCTCCCCCTCCTCCCACCGCGGCTCCGGCCAGCGCCGTTCCTCGGGTGATCATCGACTCGCCCTCGGGGCGCAGCACCGAGGTGACGGTGGAGCTGGCGCGCACCGCCGACGAGCAGGCCCGCGGGCTCATGTTCCGCGAGCGGCTGGCCCCCGGGACCGGGATGCTCTTCCTCTTTCCGGTCGCCGAGGAGCGCTCCTTCTGGATGCAGAACACCCTCATCCCCCTCGACATGATCTTCATCGACGATGCCGGGCGGGTGGTGGGCGTGGTGGAGCGGGCCGAGCCGCTCACCACCGCCCTGCGCGGCGTGGGGAAGCCGAGCCGCTATGTGCTGGAGGTGGCCGGCGGCATGGTCGCCGAGCGCGGCGTCCGCGCCGGCGACCGGGTGCGCTTCGAGGGGATCCCGCAGGCGCGGCCGCGCTAGGCGGCCGGGCGCGATCCGGGAGCGATCGGGAGGATGACGCTCACGGCGCGGCGCCAGGCCCCCGCGCGATCAGGGCTTGGGGCGCAGCAGGTTCTGCGCCACCAGGGGCCCCAGCGACCGGGTCATGAGCTCCTCGACCAGCCCCTCGAAGGCGGCGCGCTCGTCGGCGGTGGCCCAGACGAAGCGGATGCCCATGCCGGCCTCCTCGCCCTGCGGCGCCGCGTGCATGACCTCGCCGTTGAGCTCGAAGGGGGCCTCGCGCCCGGGCACGGAGAGCCGGAAGAGGAAGCGGGTGCCGACGGGCAGCGCCTTGCGGGTCTTGATGAAGGTGCCGCCCTTGGAGATGTTCTTGGTGTAGTCGGCGAAGAAGGAGTTCAGCCGGCGGTAGTCCACCTTGAGCTCGATGGGAGCGCGCGGATGCTCGCGGTGATCGGCCATGAGTGGTCCATGTTACCCGCACTCCGGGCGCGGGGGTAGCGGTGCCCCTCCCGGCGACGGCCGCCCAGGCGGCGCACGGCCTCCGATCACCCGCCGGCCTGGCGACGCTCCTCCTCGCGGCGCTGCTCGGCCTCGTCGGCGGGCAGGTGCCCCTGCTCGAGGTGCCGGGCTGGGAGCTGGGCATGGCGGCGGCGCTCCTGCTCGCAGCCCCGGCCATCGCCCTCGGCGCCGGCGCGGCGCGGCGCGAGGGCGCCCTCCCCGGCCCCTCGGCCCTCCGCGCGGCGGGCGCGGCCCTGGCGCCGCTCCTCCTCGCGCTCCTGCTCCTCTTCGCCCTCTCGGTGGCGCGCGCGGCCCTGGCCACGCCCTGCCGCCCCACCGGCGACCCGGCCCTCTTCGCCCTCACCGCCCTCCCCGCCGCCGCGCTCGGGGCGGCGCTGGGCCTCGCCTCCGCTGTCGCAGCCCGGGGGCGGCGCCTGCGGGCGGCCCTGCTCGCGGCCGGCGTCGCCCTGGCGGCGCTGGCGGCCAGCGCTGCCCGCGCCTACCTCGGGCCGGGGTCGGGCGTGTGGAACCACCTGCTCGGCTTCTGGCCCGGCCCCATCTACGACGACCTCCTCGACGTCTCGCGCCCGCTGCTCCTCTTCCGCGCCTCGACGATGGGCTGGGCCGCGGCGCTGGTGGCCGGTGCGGCGCTCGTCTGGCGGCGGCGCCAGGGGCGCCCCGCGATCCCGGCGCTGGCCGCCCTGGCCGGCGCCCTGCTGCTGGCACTCCTCCCGGCCCGGGGCGGAGGCTGGGAGCCCTCGCGGGCCGACGTCGCCCGGGCCCTGGGCGGCGCACGCGACGGCCCCCGCTGCCACCTGCGCTTCCCGGCCGAGTGGAGCCCGGCCCGCGCCGAGCGGCTGCAGCGCGACTGCGAGGCCTCGGCCTTCCAGGTGGCGGCGCGGCTCGGCATCGCCGACCCGCCGCCCGTCGAGGTCTTCGTGCACCGCTCGCCGGCCGAGAAGCGGCTCCTCACCGGAGCCGGGCGCACCAGCTTCACCAAGCCGTGGCTCGCCCAGATCCAGGTGAACGACGAGCCCTCGCCGCGCCCCGTGCTGCGCCACGAGCTGGTGCACGCGCTGGCCGCCTCCTTCGCCCCGGGGCCGTTCCGCGTCCCGGCGCGGGGCCTCGTCCGGGTGCGGGCCGGCCTGGTGGAGGGGCTGGCCTCGGCGCTCGAGCCGCCGCGCGGAGACGGCACCGCCCACGAGTGGGCCGCGGCACTGCGCCGGCTGGGCCGCCTCCCGCCGCCGGACGCGCTGCTCGGCGACGCCGCCTTCCTGGGCGCCGCGCCGGAGCGGGCCTACGCCGCCGCCGGCAGCCTGGTGGCCTTCCTGCTGGAGCGGCACGGCGCGGCCGCGGTGCGCGCCCTCTACCGGAGCGGCGAGCCGCAGGACGCCCTGGGCCTCTCGCCCGGGGCGCTGGCGCGGGAGTGGGAAGCCTTTCTCGACGGCGTGCCGGTGCCGCCCGACCTGCAGGCCGCGGCCGAGCAGCGCTTCCGCGCCGGGAGCCTCTTCGAGACCGCCTGCGCCCGGGAGCAGGCCTCGCTCCGCGCCGAGGCGCGGGCCGAGGGTGGGGCGGCGCCGGAGCGGGCCGAGGCGGCGCTGCGCCGCGTCGCCGTGCTCTCCGGGGGCGACCCCGACCCCCTGCGCCTGGCGGCCGACCTCTGGCGCGACCGGCGGCCGGAGCGGGCCCGGGCTCTCGCCGAGGAGGCGCTGGCCCGCGCCGGGGCGGCGGGCGGGCAGCCGGCCCTGCGGGCCGGGCTCCTGACGGTGCTCGGCGATCTCGCCCTGGCAGGGGGCGACGCCCCCGCGGCGGCGGCGCACTACGGCGAGGCGCTACCGCTCTCGCCCACCGGGGCGGAGCGGCGCGCCCTCGAGGCCCGGCTGGCGGCGGCGGGCGACCCGGGCCTGGCGGAGGTGCTGCCGTGGCTCCTCGGCCGGGGCGGCGTCGCCGAGGCCCGGCAGGCGCTGCGGGGCTCCCGGGCGCCGCTGGCGCGCTACCTCCTGGCCCGCGCCGAGCTGGCGCGCGGCGCCCCGCGAGCGGCCCGCGAGGCGCTGGCGAGCCTCGATCCCGCGGCGCTGCCCGGCCCGGAGCTGGCCGCGGAGGCGGCGCGGCTCGCCGCCGAGGCCCGCTGCTCCGCCGGGGACTTCGAGGCGGGGGTCGCGGCCTGGCAGCGGCTCGCCGCCGGCGCCGCCCGCGCGTCGGAGCGGGAGCGGGCCGCCGACGCCGCCGAGCGCTGCGCCTTCGAGGGCCGGACCTCGGGACCTCCGCCGCCCGACGCCGGCGGCCCCTGAGGGCCTCGGGACCGATCCCCTCCTGTTCAGCGCCCCTCGGCCAGCCAGGTCTCGATGCGCTGCCGCAGCGCCATGTCGCGCCCCTCGGCTGCTGCGAGGAGGGCGCGGGCCGCCTCGGCCTCGGCGCGAGCCTGCTCGCGCGCGCCGGTCCGGCGCCGCGCCCGCGCCAGGGCGAAGCGAGTGGCCGCCTCCTGGGCCGGCGCAGTGGACAGCCCGGCCAGGCGGCCCAGTGCGTCACCGAGGAGCGGCACCGCCTCGGCGGCCCGGCCCAGGGCCAGGAGCGCCTCGGCCACCGCCAGCTCGTCGCGCGCCCGCTGCTGCGGTGGCGCCTTGCCCCGCTCGTCCACCGCCAGCGCCTGGCGGGCCAGCGCCAGGGCGCGCGCCGGGTGCCCGGACTGGCGCGCCAGCGTCGCCTGCTCCTCGAGCGCGTCGGCGACGAAGGGGTGGTCGGGCCCGCCGTGGCGCCGCGCCACCGCCAGCGCCCGGTCCAGGGTGGCGAGGGCGGCGCGGCGGTCGCCGCCGTCCCTCTCCCCCCGCGCCAGCGCCAGCAGCGCGTAGAGCGCGTCGATGGTCTCCGGGAGCCGGGCGTCGAGCGCCGCGGCCCGCCTCACCAGCCGCAGGCCGCGCCCCGGGTCGCCGAGCGCCAGGTAGGTCTCGCCCATGTTGAGCACGGTCCCCGAGAGCTCCGGGCTGTCCGGCCCCAGCGCCTTCTCCTTGGCGGCCAGCGCCCGGGCGAGCGGGACCAGGGCGGCGCGGTACTGGCCCTGCTCGGTGAGGACCGCGCCGATGTTGTTGTAGCAGCGGGCGGTGTCGGGGTGGTCGGGGCCGAGCTGGGCCTCGTAGATGGCGAGCGCCTGCCGGAGGATCTCCAGCGCCTCGCGCGGGTGGCCCTGCAGGCTCACCGACGACTCCAGGTTGAGGAGCACGGTGGCCACCTTGACCGGGCGCTCGGCGGCGTGGCGCTCGCGGATCGCCAGGGCGGCCCGGAGATCGCGCTCCGCCTCCGGGTAGCGGCCGGCCTGCCGGTGGGTGAGCCCGCGGGCCTCCAGCACCAGTGCCCGGGTGTCGTCGCCGCCCCGGCCCAGGCGCGCCAGCACCGCCTCGGCCTCGTCGGCGGCGGCCAGCGCCTCGTCGGGCCGCCCCAGCCTGTCGCCGTAGAACCAGGCCAGCGAGGCCAGCGCCCCGGCGCGGGCGGCGTCGTCGCGGGCCCGGTCGGCGGCGCGGACCGCCTCGCGCAGCGCCGCCACCGCAGCCTGGGGCTCGGAGGTGTTGCCGCGGGCGTCGCCGAGGACCGCCAGCGCCTCGGCGAGGAGCGCGTCGTGGCCCATGCGCCGCGCCTCGGCCGCCACCTGCTCGGCGTCGTCCCGGGCCTCGGCGTAGCGGCCTGCGTAGAGGTGGGCCCGCCCCTCGGCGACGCGCCGCCGCGCCGCCTCCAGGGGCTCCCGGAGCCGCGGGTCGTCGGGCTCGATCACCTGGGCCAGCGCCTCGCCGTCGGCGCAGCCCTCCACGCTCCGCAGCGCGCCCGCGGCCTGCAGCACCCGCTCGGCCAGCGCGGCGTCGGCGGACGCGAGCTGCTGCACCACCGCCGCCAGCTCCCACTGGCGCCGCTGGAGGCAGGCCATGCGCAGGTCGAGGAGCCGCTCGCTCTGCTCGCCGCGCACGCGGGTGGCGCGGCAGGCCTCGGTCCATGCCGACGCCCAGGCGGCGGCGTAGGCGTCGAGGGCCCGCACGGCGCCGGCCGCCGCCGCCGGGGCCCAGGCGGTGCCCACCCCCGCCAGCGCCCGCTCCACGCGGCTGCGAGCGCCGACGTCCCAGGTGCCTGCCAGCCGCTCGGCGCCGCCCTGGCACAGCCGGGCCCTGCGGGCGCTCCAGCCCGCCCAGCCGGCGGAGAGCGCCGCCACGGCGAGCAGCACCGCACCGGCGGCCAGGAGCCGGCCGAGGCGTCGCGGGTCGCGCTCGATCTCGGCGAGCAGGGCGGCCATGTCGGGCCACCGCTCGCCCGGCACGCCCGCCAGGCCCTGCAGCAGCGCCCTGCGGATCCGGTCGGGCACCGGGGTCCCCCGGGGCGGGTCGCGCACCATGCCCAGCGAGACGGCGAAGGCCAGCGCCTCGAAGGTCTCGCCGGCGAAGGGGCGCTCGCCGTAGAGCGCCTCCCAAAGCGCCACGCAGAAGGCGAACTGATCGGTGCGGGCGTCCACCGGCCTCCCGTAGAGCTGCTCCGGGGACATGTAGGCCGGCGTGCCGACGAAGGCGCCGGTGGCGGTGAGGGTGGCGCCGCCCGCTGCCGCGCCGCCCGGGGGGACCGCCGGCGCCGACTCCGACAGGGCGCCGGAGCGCGCCAGGCCGAAGTCGGTGACGCGGGCACGCCCCTGGGCGTCGACGAGCACGTTCTCGGGCTTGAAGTCGCGGTGCACCAGCCCTGCGGCGTGGGCCGCCACCAGCCCGCGCCCCGCCTCCACGTAGGCGGCGATGACCTGGCGCCAGGTACGGGGCTTCTCGGCGAGCCAGCCGCGCAGCGTGGTCCCGGCCACGAACTCCATCGCCAGGAAGGGGCCGGCCTGGCTCTCGCCGGCGTCGAAGACCGGCACGACGTTGGGATGCGAGAGCCGGGCCATGGCCTGGGCCTCTCGCTGGAGCCGGGCGCGCCCCTCGGGGCTGGAGCTCCCGGTGGCGCCGGGCCGGAGGATCTTCACGGCCACGCGCCGGTCGAGCTGTGCGTCGAAGGCGGCGTAGACCGCGCCTGCGCCGCCGCGGCCCACCAGGCCGAGCACGGTGTAGCGGCCCACCGCCGTCCCCGGCGCCAGCTCGTCGCCCGACGCCGCGGCGCGCTCCTCTTCCTCCCGCTGCACCAGGGCAGTCTCCACGCCCCGGGCGCGCCGGGCAAGCCGCGCCCCTCAGGAGCGGCGGCGCAGCCGCTCGATCACCGCGCGCGGGTCGGCGAGCCCCTTCCGGAGGAGCCACAGCCCCACCCGCATACCGCCCAGCGCCAGCACCGACAGGTAGCCGTGGGAGAGCAGCCGCACCGTCGAGGCCTGGATGCGCACGCCCACGTGCAGCGACGGGTCGCGCTCCATCAGGAGCTGGAAGAAGGCGATGCCCATCTCGCCGACGTCGTCGGTCTGCTGCGCCGCCAGGCGCGCCACCGCCGCCTCGGGCAGGGTCAGGGTGAAGTCCGGATCGGCGGCCGCCCCCTCCCGCAGCACGGGCCGCCCCCCCTCCATGGTGAAGCGGGCGGCGGTGCCCGCCACCAGCAGGCCCACCTCGGTGGCGGGGGCCAGCGCGCGGGCGGCGCGGCGGGCCACCGGGCGTTCGAGCACGGCGGTCAGGGAGGCGAGGGCG
Organism: Deltaproteobacteria bacterium; assembly: GCA_016214955.1. GTDB lineage: Bacteria > Myxococcota > Myxococcia > Myxococcales > Anaeromyxobacteraceae > JACRMN01. The sequence goes on along the minus strand of JACRMN010000027.1, from coordinate 153,642 downwards.
GCGGCGGACATGGCGCGCAACCTAGCCGCCCGATCGGGCAGCCGGCAAGGTTGACGCGAGGGGCCGGGGCGTGGTTTCAGGAGCCCATGACCGCCCCTCGCCTGGCCGCCCTGGCTCTCGCCCTCCTCGCCGCGGGCTGCTCGCCGCGCCGCATCCCCGGCACGGAGATCCCCGCCACCGACGACACCACCGCCATCGCCGCCGTGGTCGAGAGGTACCAGGCGGCCGCCGAGGCGCGGGACGCGGCGGGCGTGCTGGCGCTGGTCTCGCCCCTGTACTTCGACGATGCCGGGACCCCGGACCCTGCCGACGACCTCGACTTCGAGCGCCTCTCCCGCGTGCTCCCCGCCGACCTGGCCCGGGTGAGCGGCGTGCGGATGAGCCTCAAGCTCTCCGACATCAAGGTGAACGGCGACAAGGCCCAGGTGTTCGTCAGCTACGACGCCCGCTACCGGGTGACCACCCGGTCGGGCGAGGTCGCCAGGGCCCAGCAGGACGTCTCCCGCCTGGCCCTCTCCCGCGAGAAGGGCACCTGGAAGATCGTCTCCGGGCTGTAGCCGGGGCGGCCTGCGGCAGAGGAGCGGACCGGCCGTGGGAAGCGATCGCGACCAGGGCAGCCAGTCCGACGAGCACAACGCCCGCGGCATCGAGCTCGCCGACCGCGGCTGGCTCGACGAGGCCGCTCGCGAGTTCCAGAAGGCCATCGAGCTCGACCCCGGCTCGTCCCACGCCCACGACAACCTGGCCACCGTCTGGGCCGAGAAGAAGCTGTGGCGCCAGGCGCTCACCGAGTACCTGGCCGCCCTGGCGCTCGAGCCCGACAGCGCGCCTGCCCACCACAACCTGGCCGCCTTCCTCGCCAGCCACGGGGCGGAGATGGCCGTGGCCGAGTACCGCGAGGCCATCTCCCTGGACCCGGAGGCGCCGGGGGTGCACCTCGACCTGGGCCTGTCGCTCGCCGACCAGGGCAAGGCGGAGGAGGCCAAGAAGGAGCTGGAGCTGGCCATACGCCAGGACCCCAAGGACGCCTTCGCCCGGCACGAGCTGGCGGCCCTGCTGATGGACGAGGGGGACTACCGCGGCGCCATCGGCCACCTCAAGGAGGCGGCGCGGCTGTCGCCCGAGCAGTTCGAGGTCCACCTCGACCTGGGCATCTGCTACGCGCAGAAGGGCTTCTACGCCGAGGCCGAGCGGGCCTACCAGCGGGCGCGCGAGCGGGAGCCCGACGACCTCCTGCTCAACTACAACACCGCCGCGCTGTACGCGCTGTGGGGAAAGCCCGAGGAGGCCCTCGAGGCGCTGCGCCGGGCGCTGGCCTCCGACCCGGCCAAGGTGCGGGCGTGGCTGGCCGGCGACCGGATGTTCGAGTCGCTCCAGGAGCGGTCCGACTTCCAGGAGCTGGCGCGAGGCTGAACGCCCGCGCCGGGCCCGGTGTCACGGCAGGTGCGTCGAGCACCAGGTGTGCGCTTCACTCCGAGAGCGGATTCGGCTAGATTTTCCCGCCTCATGGCCGAGATCGCCTTCTTCCGCCACGGCGAGGAGCTCCTGCGCGTGGCCCTCTCCGATCGCACCGTGCTGGGTCGCGCCGCCGACTGCGACGTCAGCCTCCCCGACCCCGCCGTCTCCCGGGCCCAGGCCCGCGTGGAGCGGCGCGGCGATGGCTTCTGGCTGGTGGACACCTCGGGCCGCGGCACCCGGCTCGGCGGGCGCGAGGTCCGCGAGGCCCCGCTGGAGGACGGCGCCGAGATCTCGCTGGGCGCCTACCGTGCCCTCTTCCGGGCGGCCTCCGGCCCGGGCGCCGACGCCACCTTGCTGGGCGAGACCCGGCTGCGGCCGGGGCGCGAGGGGCCGGTGCTCCCCGCCCGGCTGAGGGTCCGCGAGAAGGGCCGGGAGCGGGCGGTGGTGGTCCCCGAGGCGCTCACCGTGGGCAAGGACCCCGGCTGCGACGTGGTGCTGGACGACGCCTTCGTCTCCGCGCGGCACCTGCGGCTGGAGCGGCGCGGCGCCTCCTTCCACCTGCGCGACCTGGGCTCGACCAACGGCACCTTCGTGGGCGGCGCCCGGGTGACCGACGCCGAGTGGCTGCCGGGCACCGCCGCCACCCTGGGCGAGACCGAGCTGGTACTGGAGGCCGGCGCGGCGCCCGAGGCGCCGGCCGCCTTCGAGGGCATGCTCTCGGCCGACCCGGCCATGCGCCAGCTCTTCGAGCTGCTGGAGCGGGTGGCCCCCTCCGACACCCCGGTCACCATCCTCGGCGAGACCGGGACGGGCAAGGAGCTGGTGGCTCGGGCACTGCACCGGCTCTCGCAGCGCCGCGACGGCGCCTTCATCCCGGTGAACTGCTCGGCCATCGCCGAGAGCCTCATCGAGAGCGAGCTCTTCGGCCACGAGAAGGGGGCCTTCTCCGGGGCCGACAGGCTTCGCAAGGGGGCCTTCGAGGAAGCCGATCGCGGCACGCTCTTCCTCGACGAGATCGGGGAGCTGCCCCTCGACCTCCAGCCCAAGCTCCTGCGGGCGCTGGAGCAGGGCGAGGTGAAGCGGGTGGGCGCCGCCCGGCCCTTCCAGGTCAACGTGCGCGTCCTGGCCGCGACCCACCGCGACCTGCGGGCCCGCGTCCGGGCCGGCAAGTTCCGCGAGGACCTGTACTACCGGCTCTGCGTGGTGCCTCTCTCGGTGCCGCCGCTGCGAGCCCGGCGCGGGGACGTGCGGGCCCTGGCCGAGACCTTCCTGCAGCGGGCCGCGCCCCAAGGGCTTCCGCTCCGCTTCGCCGACGAGGCCCTGGCGCGCCTCGAGGGGTACGACTGGCCCGGCAACGTGCGCCAGCTCCGCAACGCCGTGCAGCGAGCGCTCCTGTTCCGCGGGCCGGGACTGGAGGTCCCGGCCTCCGCGGTGACCTTCGAGGACACCCGGCATGCCGGAGGCCCCGCCCAGGAAGAGGAGGCCATCTACTCCCGCGGCCTGACGATGGAGGAGGTGGAGCGCGAGGCCATCCGCCTCTCCCTGCGACGGAACGGCGGCAATCGCGCCGCGGTGGTGCGCGAGCTGCAGATCGCCAAGAGCACGGTGCTGAAGCGCATCGGCCAGTGGGGCCTGCACCTCGAGGGGCGGCCGCCCGGCGATCCGCCGCCGCCCGACGACGAGGCCGAGGGGAGCTGACGCCGCCCGCAGGCAGTGGTCCTTCGCCTCGCTAGTTCTTCGGGTCGCGTCTGGTGAGGGTGAGCGGGCCCGGGTCGGGCGGCAGGTCGAGGGCGCGGGGGTGGTTGGTGTCGAGCCCTTCGAAGTGGCGGTGGATGAGCTGGTCCACGTCGGACTGGCTCGCCAGCACCGCCTTCACCGGGAAGCCGGAGGCAAAGGCCACCTCGTCGAGCGAGGCGAGGTCGGCGGGGTCCGAGACCGCCACCAGCAGCGGGCCGCGGCGGTGGGCTTGCTGCAGCAGGCCCAGCGGCACCAGGTGGCGCCGCCGGATGATGGAGACCGGCACCAGGTTGAGGATGGCGCGGGGGATACGCCGGTCGCCCAGCTCCACGTAGGGCACGCCGAGCTGCTTCGCCAGGGCGGTGAGCATGGTCCGCTCCGGCAGGTACCCGAGCGCCACCAGCGCCTCGCCGATGCGGGTGTTCCAGCGGTCCTGGTGCGCGATGGCGCTGCGCAGCTGGATCTCGTTGATGCAGCCCTCGTCGAGCAGCATCTGCCCGAGCCGTACCCTCGCCATCGGTCTACCCCCGCGGGAAGGATACCAGCGCCGGATGTGCGCATCTGCCCCACAGGGGAAGGACGCCCATGCGGGCCGGGTCGGCGGCGCCGGCCGCCAGGTCACTTCTTCTTGGGAGCGGGCTTCCCGGACTTCTTCTTCATGTCGACCAGGCGCGTCCGGGCCTTCTGCGCGGCCGTGGTCTTCGGGTACTGCCTGGCCACCTCCTCGAAGATTGCCCTGGCGTCGTCGGGCAGGCCGAGCGCCAGCATCGACTCGCCGGCGCGCAGCTTGGCGTCGGGCACCTTGTCGGAGCGGGGGAAGCCCTCGGCCACCTTGCCGTAGGCCAGCACCGCCTCGCGGTAGCGCTGGGACCCGTAGTGCATCTCCCCGATGCGGAACCAGGCGTCGGCGGCGCGGGGGTCGGCCGGGTAGCGGCGCGTGTACTCCTCGTACAGCTCGCGGGCCACCACCTTCTCGCCGGCCCGCTCCTGCTCCTGGGCCTGGGCGAGGAGCCCGGCCTTGTCGGCCGGCCTGGGCAGCGCCTCGATCTTGCGCTTGGCTTCGTACTCCTCCAGGGCGCCAGAGCCCTTGAGCGCGGCGAAGCGGCCGTCGAGATCGGAGCGCAGCTTCTCCAGCGCCAGGCCCACCGTCTCGATGCGGTGCTGGCTCTCCTCGGACGAGCCGCGGAGGCGGGCCACCTCCTCGCGGAGCCGGTCGACCTCGACGGCCAGATCGGCGCCGGTGCGGCGCGCCGCCTGGTTCAGCTCGTCCAGCTTCTTCTGGACCTCGGCGATCTTCTTGTCGGCCTCGGCCACCCGCTCGCGAAGGACGGATCGCTGCTCCTCCAGCTGCTTCACCGCCAGCCGGTTCTCGTCCTCGACGCGGGCGATGCGCTCCTCCATCTGCCGGCCCCGCTCCACGGGGACCCAGCAGGCGGCTACCGGCAGGAGGAGGAGCGCGAGGCGCCGCACGGCTACTTCAGATCGGCCCGCCGGTTCTTCGACCAGCAGTCCTCGGAGGCCTGGGTGCAGACCGGCTTCTCCTTGCCGAAGGAGACGGTGTTGACGTTCTTGGCCGGGACGCCCAGGCCGGAGAGGTACTTCTTCACGGCGTCGGCGCGCCGCTGGCCGAGGTGCATGTTGTACTCGGCGGTGCCGCGCTCGTCGCAGTAGCCCTCGACGCGGACGGCGCCGGCCTTGTCCTTCAGGCACTTGGCGCTCTGCTCCAGGCTCTGGCGGGCCTCGCCGGAGAGGCTGGACTCGTCGAAGCCGAAGTACACGCTCTGGAGCGAGTCGCAGGGGCCGGCGACCGGGATCGGCGCGGTGCGGGTCACGCAGCGGCCCGCCTGGCACTGCTTGTCGGCCGGGCAGGAGCCGTCGGCGCCGCAGGCGTCGGGATCGGCGACGCACTTGCCGGCCTGGCAGAGCTTGCCGGCGGCGCAGTCGGCCGGGCCCTCGCACTCGGGACGCGGCTCGCACTTGTTGGCCTTGCAGACGAACCCGGCCTTGCAGTCGGCGTCGAGGCCACACTCCTGGCAGCGGCCCTGCACGCAGACCTTGCCGTAGCCGACCTGGTCCTTGCAGGCCTCGCTGGTGTCGCACTCGCCGTTCTGCCACTTCTTGGGGCAGCCGGCCAGGCCGAAGACTGCGAGTGAAGCGAGAACAATGAGTGCGCGCTGCATCGTGACCTCCTGGAGGGAGCAGTGGCCGAGAATTCGTCCGAGGGTTCCCTTTATCCCGCCGGGGTCGGAGCGGTGTCAAAGGAAAACCTTCCCGGCTACCATCGGGGCGTGGCTGCGACCGTGTTGATCGTGGACGACGAGAAGAACATCCAGGTGACGCTGGCGCGCGCCCTGTCCCTGGAGGGGTACCGGACCGAGGCGGCCGGCAGCGGCCAGGAGGCCCTGGAGAAGCTGGCCGCTCTGCCGGTGGACCTCGTGTTACTGGACGTGAAGCTGCCCGACGTCGACGGGCTGTCGGTGCTGGAGCGGGCCCTGCGCACACGCCCTGGACTGCCGGTGGTGGTGATGAGCGGCCACGGCTCCATCGAAACGGTGCGACAGGCTTTCAAGCTGGGCGCCTTCGACTACCTGGAGAAGCCCATCGGGGAGCGGGAGCGGCTCCTGGCTGCGGTGCGCAACGGCCTGGCCCTCCGCGACCTCCGCGCCGAGAACGACGAGCTCCGGCGCGTGGCCGGTCCGGGCGAGATGCTGGGCAGCTCGCCGGTGATGCAGCGGCTGCGCGAGCTGGTGCGGCGCGCCGCCGGCTCCGAGGGGCGGGTCCTCGTGACCGGCGAAAACGGCACGGGCAAGGAGCTGGTGGCCCGCGCCCTCCACGACGGCTCGCGGCGGCGGGACGGACCATTCGTGAAGCTCAACTGCGCTGCCGTTCCTGCCGAGCTCATCGAGAGCGAGCTCTTCGGGCACGAGCGGGGCGCCTTCACCGGCGCGGTGGCGGCCAGGCGAGGCAAGTTCGAGCTGGCCGACGGCGGCACGCTCTTCCTCGACGAGGTGGGCGACATGCCCCCGGCCATGCAGGCCAAGGTGCTCCGCGTGCTCCAGGAGGGGGAGTTCGAGCGGGTGGGCGGGCAGGTGACGCTGCGCACCGACGCCCGGGTGATCGCCGCCACCAACAAGGACCTGCTCGCCGAGGTCTCGGCGGGCCGCTTCCGCGAGGACCTGTACTACCGGCTGGCGGTGGTGCTGGTGCCCGCGCCCCCGCTGCGCGACCGGCGCGAGGACCTGCCCGAGCTCTGCGCCCGCTTCCTCGCCGAGGCCTGCGAGCGCAACGGGCGCCGCCCCATGAGCTTCACCCGCGAGGCACTGCTGGCGCTGCAGGCCCACGACTGGCCGGGGAACGTGCGCGAGCTGCGCAACGTGGTGGAGCGCATCGCCATCCTCGCCGACGGCCCGGGCCTGGGGGCCGCGGAGGTGACGGCGGCGCTGCCGGGCACGCGCGCCCCCCGCACCGACCGGCTGCGGGAGGGAGCCGGCTTCCACGAGCTGGTGGAGGAGGCGGAGCGCGAGATCGTGTTGGCGGCGCTCACGGCCCACCAGGACAACGTCTCCGACACGGCGCGGGCGCTGGGGCTGGAGCGCAGCCACCTGTACAAGAAGATGCGCGCCCTGGGGATCAAGCGCGGAGAGTGAGTCCAGGCGCGGGGCCGCCTCCGCGGCCCCGCCCCGCCGTGCGGCGGGCTGGTCGCTTCATCCACCAGGGGTGGAACCTCCGCCGAGCTTCAAGCGCTGGCGCTGGCCCCGGCCGGGTAGTCCATGGGGCGAGATGCCGGGCTCGCGCCGGCGGGCGGGACCACCGCGCGCTCAGGTGGTGGGCGTGGCCCGCACGCTGGGGCGCTCGCTCATCCGCGCGGCCCAGGCGGCAAGCGGCGGGTGCTGCGCGCGCCAGTCGCGCTCCGGCTGCCGGAGGTCGAGGTAGAAGAGCGCGCTCGCGAGCGCCAGGTCCGCCAGCGTGAGGGCGGACCCCTCGCACCACTCCCGTCCCCCGAGCGCGCTCGCCGCGTGGGCCAGGGCGCGGCCGATGGCGGAACCGTGGAGGGCGAGGGTGGCGGCATCCTGCTTCTCGGCCGGCCGCAGCGACTCGACGCGAACCACCACCGCCGAGTCCATGATGCCGTCCGCCAGGGCCTCCCAGCGCCGCACCCGCATCCGCGCCTCCGCGTCGCCGCGGGGGATGAGGATGGGAGCGTCGCCCAGCGCGTCCAGGTACTCGCAGATCACCGGCGAGTCGAAGACGGCGGTCCCGTCGTCGAGGAGCAGCGTCGGGACGCGGCCCAGGGGGTTGGCACCCGTCACCGGGCTGCCGGGCTCCCGCGGTGGCGCCACCACGTAGGTGTGGGCGAGCCCCTTCTCCAGGAGGACGAGGCGGGCCTTGCGCGTGTAGGGGCTGGTGTTGGTCCCGAAGAGCTTCATGGGAGACTTCCTTTCTTACCCCCCGACGCGCCTGGCGGCCTCGTCGATGGCGGCGCGCAGCGCCGGGTAGTCGCGCACCACCGGGTACTGCGGGAACTCGTCGACGACGTTCTGCGGCGGGCGGAAGAGGATGCCGGCGTGGGCCTCGGCCAGCATGGCGGTGTCGTTGTAGGAGTCGCCGGCGGCGATGACCCGGAAGTTGAGCCCCTTCACGGCCTTCACCGCCTCGCGCTTCTGCTGCGGCTGGCGCAGGTGGTAGGCGACGACGAAGCCCTGGGCGTCGGCCTCGAGCCGGTGGCAGAAGAGCGTGGGCATGCCGAGCTGGGCCATGAGCGGCATGCCGAACTCGTAGAAGGTGTCGGAGAGGATGAGCACCTGGTAGTGCTGGCGCAGCTCGTCGAGGAAGGCGCGGGCGCCGGGCATGGGGGCCAGGCCGGCGATGACCTTCTGAATGTCGGGGAGCCCGAGCCGGTGCTGCCGCAGGAGGTCGAGACGGAACCGCATCAGCTTGTCGTAGTCGGGCTCGTCGCGGGTGGTGCGGCGCAGCTCGGGGATGCCGGTGCGCTCCGAGAAGGCGATCCAGATCTCGGGCACCAGCACGCCCTCGAGGTCGAGACAGACGATCTGCATGCAGGCGGCTCCTCCGGGGAGCGCGCATTGTAGGCGACCTCACCGGGTACAGGGAACGGGGCGAGTGCGTCGGGCGCGGCACCCGCCACCGTGTCGCCCGGGACGCACACCCGGGGAATCTCCCGCGCTGGCAGGCGTTTTCCCCCGGAGGCCCCCCGGCACGGGGAATGCTCCTTGCCCCAATCGCCGGGAAGGGCTAGAGCCCGCCCCGGACCCGCCGCGCATGCGATCGCTCGACAGACTGGTACGCGAGGCCCGCCGCCGGCCCGCCCGCATGGCCGCGATGGCGGCCGCGGTGCTGGTGCTGTCGCTGCCTGCCCTGGTCTTCGCCTGGACCCGCGAGCTCCCGGCCTTCGACGGCCTGAAGGACTACCGCCCGCTCATCTCCACCCGCGTGCTGGGCATCGACGGCACCGAGGTCTTCGTCTTCGCCCGCGAGCGGCGCACGGTGGTGCCCTTCGCGGAGATCCCCGAGGTGATGAGGAAGGCGGTGCTGGCCTCGGAGGACGCCAAGTTCTACGAGCACCAGGGGCTCAACTGGCTGGCCATCGCCCGCTGCGCCGCCAAGGGGCTGTGGCGCGGGCGCGTGGCCTGCGGCGGCTCCACCATCACCCAGCAGGTGGTGAAGACCTTCCTGCTCCCGGCCGAGGGGCGGGTGAAGCGCAAGGTGAAGGAGCTGTGGCTGGCGCCGCGGCTGGAGGAGAAGCTCTCCAAGGACGAGATCCTCTTCCTCTACCTGAGCCAGATCTACTTCGGCCACGGCCGCTACGGCGTCGAGGAGGCAGCCCGGTTCTACTTCGGCAAGTCGGTGCGCGACGTCACCCTGGGCGAGGCGGCGATGCTGGCCGGGGTGGTGCAGTCGCCCATGCGCCTCTCGCCGGCCCGCCACCCCGAGGCCGCCAAGGAGCGGCAGCGGTACGTGCTGCGGCGCATGGCCGAGGAGGGCTTCCTCACGCCGGCCCAGGCCGAGGCCGAGGCGGCCCGCCCGCTCCAGGTCACCGTGCCCCCCGCCGATCCGCCGGGCGCCTGGTACGCCGACGCCGTGCGCCGCCACCTCGACGAGCGCTACGGCGCCGAGCGGGTCGAGACCGACGGGCTCACCGTCGAGGTGGCCATGGACCCGCTCATGCAGCGAGCCGCCGAGCAGGCGCTCCAGGCGCAGCTCCGGGCGGTGGACCGGCGCCACGGCTGGCGCGGGCCGCTGCAGCACCTCGACGAGCCGCAGCGCGAGCAGGCCCTGCCGGTGTGGCGCGAGCGACTCTCGGCGGTGAAGGCGCGGCCGGGCGAGGTGCTGGTCTGGGACCTGGCCCGGGTGTCGAGCGACGGCATCGAGGCCGAGAGCGAGTCGGACATCCGGCGCATGGCCCGGGTGCGGCGGCTGGAGCCGGAGGGGCTCTACACGGCGCTGGTGGTGGACGCCACCGACCGGCAGGCCACCGTCGACCTGGGCAACGCCCTCGGGACCTTCTCCCTCGCCGAGACCACCTGGGCCCGCAAGTGGAACCCCACCTCGGCCACCGCGGCGCCGCGCAAGATGCGCGACGTGGTGGTGCCGGGCGACGTGGTGCTGGTGCGGGTGCTGGCGGGCAGGAAGGCGCCGGTGGAGCTGGCGCGGGCCGGCAAGCCGCTGGCGCTGGCGCTGGAGCAGGTGCCCCGGGTGCAGGGAGCGCTGGTGGCGGTGGACCCGGCCACCCGCGGCGTGCGCGCCCTGGTGGGCGGCTACGACTTCCAGCTCTCCCAGTTCAACCGCGCCCTGCAGGCGCGGCGCCAGCCCGGCAGCGCCATGAAGCCCTTCGTCTGGGGCGCGGCCATCGAGTCGCGCCGCTTCACGCCGGCGACGGTGGTCTACGACACGCCCGACGTCTACCGCGACCCCTGGACGGGCAAGGACTGGAAGCCGCAGAACTTCGAGCGCAACGAGTACGACGGGCCCATGCTGCTGGGCGAGGCCCTGGCCCACTCCAAGAACACCGTCTCGGCGAAGCTGGTGGACGCCCTGGGCGTGGACGCGGTCATCGACTTCGCCCGCCGGGCCGGCATCGAGAGCGAGCTTCCGCGCAGCCTCTCGCTGGCGCTGGGCACCGGCGAGGTCACCCCGCTCGAGTTGGTGAACGCCTACGCCACCATCGCCGCCGGCGGTGCGGTGGCCTCCCCGGTGACCATCCTGCGGGTGCGCGACCGCAGCGGCGAGGTGCTGGAGGAGCACATCCCCGAGCCGGCGCCGCCCGCCCCGGTCCCTCCGCCGCCGCCCACCCCGGCGCTGGCCGCCGGCACCGAGCCGCCCTCGGGCGCGGTGCCAGCCTCCGCGGCGCCGCCGGCCGACGCCGTCGAGCCGCCTCCCACCAGCGGCATGCGGCCCGAGGTGGCCTTCGTGCTCTCGGCGATGATGCGCGGGGTGGTGGAGTTCGGCACCGGCCAGGGGGCGCAGACCCTGGGCCAGCCCGCCGCCGCCAAGACCGGCACCGCCCAGGACCACCGCGACGCCTGGTTCGTGGGCTTCACGCCCGAGCTGGTGGCCGGCGCCTGGGTCGGCTTCGATTCGCACGATCCCATGGGGCCGCGCGAGACAGGCGGCGGCGCGGCGCTGCCGGCCTGGGTGACCTTCATGAAGGAGGCGGTGGGGCAGCGGGTGCCGGTGCCCTTCGCTGCGCCGCCCCGGGTGGAGTTCGCCCGCATCGACCGCACCACCGGGCTCCTGGCCGCCGAGGCGGCGCCGGCCGACGCCGCTCCCTTCGTCGCCTTCCTGGCGGGCACCGCACCGGCCTCGAGCGCCTCGGAGCGCCAGGCCCCGGGCTCGGCGCCGCAGACCTTCTTCCAGGACGACCGGTAGAATCGCCCGGTGCCGCGCCTCCGCCCGCTCCTCGCCGCCCTGACCTGCCTGGTGCTCTCCGGCCCGCCCGCCGCGGCCGCCGGGGCCGGCGCCCTCGGGCTCGCCGCCGAGGAGCTCGCCGGCCCGCTCTGCGAGGCAGCGCCCCCCGACCGCATCGCCTTCCAGGTGAGCGCCCCCGGCGCCGAGGGGCTGGCCGAGCCCTTCGCGGCGGCGCTCTCCGGGGCCATCGCGCGCCGCGGCTTCGCCGCCGTGCCGCTGCGCGGCCGCGAGCCGCCGGAGCAGGCGGCCCGCGCCGCCGGGGCCGACAGGCTGGCGCGGGTGCGGCTGGCGCTGGCGCGCGGCGGCCGGGAGCTGGCGCTGGCCGCCGAGGTCACCGACCTGCGCCAGAGCTTCTTCCTGCAGCACGCGCCGGCATCGGCGGCCCGGCTGCTCACCGCCCTGGTCCCGTCGGACGGCGTGGTCCGGGCCCTCGCCCAGGGAGCGGCGCCGCACCTCTCGGTGCTCTCGCTGGTGCAGCTCTTCGACCTGCCCGACCGCGTGCTGGCACTGGCAGTGCTGGAGGCGGGCGACGGCGCCTCGCTGCTCGCGGCCACGCCCCGCGGCCTCTCGCTGCTCACGCTGGGCGGCCAGCTCCTCTCGTCCCATCCGCCGCCGCCCGAGGGGCGCGGCCCCGTGCGCGAACCCTGGGCCGCGCTCTGCACCGGCGACTTCGGCGGCGGGCGCATCGCCTGGCAGCTCGCCACCATGGCCGAGGCCGAGGTGCTCACGGCCAGGGGCGGGCGGCTCCAGGCCGTCGCCCGGCTGGCGGCGGTGCCCCTGGCGGCGGGCGGCGCGGGCGCGCTCTACGGCGCCTTCGCCCCCGACCTTCCGGTGCTCCTCGACCAGGTGGGTGCCGGCACCACCGCGCTCCCGCCCCCCCGCTCCGGCCGCTTCCTCCTGGGCGCGGCCGCGGCGCCGCGCGCCGGACGGGCCGCCTTCGCGCTGCTGCGCGCCGACGACAGCGCCGAGATCCTCGACGCGGCGCTGGCCCCGGCCGCCGCCCCGGTGCACGGCGCGGGCGCGGCGCTTGCGCTCGCCGACCTGGACGGAGACGGCGAGCCGGAGCTCGTCACCTCCTCCGCCGAGCCGGGCGCGGGCGACCGGGTGCGGGCGCTGCGGCTCCGGCCTGCCGAGACCCTCTTCGCCTCGCCGCCGGTGCCGGGCGCGGTGCTGGCCGCTGCCGCCGGCGACCTCACCGGCGACGGCGTGGACGACGTGGTGCTGGCGGCGGTGCAGCCCTCGGGCGAGTCGCGGCTCTGGCTGCTCACCTCCGACCCCCGCGAGGCCGGCCGGTGAGGCGCGCGCTCCCCCTCGCCCTGCTCCTGGCCGCGGCGCCGGCCGCCGGCGCGCCGCGGGCCCGGCCCTGCGCCGAGATCCGCCTGCTGCTCCCGGCCGCCCCTGCCGCCCTCGACCCCGCGCTCCTCCACGGCTCCGCCGACCTCCTCGCGGCCCGGGCGCTGCACGCCGGTATCCTGGAGCCGGGCCCCGGCGGGTCCGCGGCGCCGGCCCTCGCCGAGGAGCCGCCGCAGGTCTCGGCCGACGGCCGGCTGGTGCGCCTGCGGCTGCGCGCCGGCCTGCGCTTCCACGACGGCGCGCCGGTGACCGCCGCCGACGCCGTCGAGAGCCTCTCGCGGCTCCTGCGGCCCGAGACCCGCTCGCCGCACGGCTGGATCGCCGCGCCCATCGAGGGAGCCGAGGAGGTCCGGGCCGGGCGGGCGCGCGTGCCCTCCGGCCTCTCGGCCCCGTCGCCGCTGGAGCTGGAGATCCGGCTCACCGAGCCGGCCCCCGCCTTCCTCCGCGGCCTGGCCGCCCCGCCCGCCGCGGTGGTCCATGCCGGCTCGCTGGCCGGCGCCGGCCCCTACCGCCCGGCGGCGCGGGCCGCCGATGCCCTCCGGCTCGCCGCGTTCCCCGGCCACTTCCGCGGCCGGCCCTGGTGCGAGGCACTGGCCCTCGCCTGGCCCGAGCCCGCCGCCGCCGCCCGCCGGCTCGCGCGCGGCGAGGCGGAGGTGGCGGTGCGGCCCGAGGCCTTCCCGGGCCACGCGCCCCGGGAGCTGCCCCTCGCCACCGCGGTGGTGGTGCAGGTGCGGGCCCAGCGGCTCGGCACCTCGGCCGAGCCGGTGCGGCGGGCGCTCCTGGCGCTCGACCGAGCCGAGCTGGCCCGCCTGCTCCGGGGCCCCGCCCGCCCGCTGGCCTCGCTCGACCCCTCGGCGCCGGCCGCTCCGGCGCCCGCAGCGCCGCCCACCGGGCCGCTGCCGCCGCGGCTCGGCCTGCTGGCACCCGCCTCGCTGCGGGCCCTCGCCGACCGCATCCAGGTGAAGCTCTTCGACCGCGGCGTGCGGGTGGCGGTGGAGGCGGTGCCCGACGCCGCCTTCGCGGCCCGGCTCGAGGCGGGCCTCCACGAGCTGGCGCTGGTGCCGGCGGCCCTGGCGAGCGACGACCCGGCGCTGGCGCTGGCGCAGCTGGCGACGGCGCTGGGCGGCCCGGCGCGCGGCGACCAGGTGCTCCGGGACGCGGCGCGGCTCGGGCCGGCGGCGGCCGCAGCGGCTGCCGAGGCCGAGCTGGGCGCGGTGCCGCTGGCCCTCGCCTGGCTGCGCATCTCGGCCGCGCCCGGGCTGCAGGGGCTGGCCCCGGCACCCGACGGCACCTTCGACCCGGGCGGCCTCTGGCTGCTCCCGGCGGCGAGCGAGGGGCGCGCCGGGCCATGAGCCTGCGGACCCGGCTGACGCTGCTCTTCGCCCTCTTCGCGGCGCTGCCCATGGCCGCCGCCATGGTCCCGCTCTCCCGCGCCCTCTCCGAGGCGCTTGCGCAGGAGTACGCCGCCCGGCTGGAGCAGGCGACCCAGGCGGTGGAGGGCGAGGTGCGCCGCCTGGGCGCCGAGGCCGCCGCCGCGGCTCGCGAGCTGGCCCGCAGCCCCGAGGCCGGGGAGCTGGCGCGGGAGTGGAGCGACGGTCTCCTGGAGCCGGCCGACGCCTCGGCGCGCGGCCCCGACTGGATGGCGGCCCGCGGGCTCGACGCGCTGGCGCTGGTGGAGCCGCGGGGCCGCGTGGTCACCTCGGGCCACCTGCCCGGCCGCGCCGGCGACGTGGATCCGGGGCTCCGCGACCTGCTCTCTTCCGGCCCCGCCGGGCGGCCCGCCACCCGGCTCCTGGCGGTGGCCACGCCCGCGGGTGTCGAGGACCTGCCCTTCGCCACCGCCTGGGAGCCGCTGGCCGGCCGCCCCGGGCTGCGCGCCGTCGCCGGCGTGGCGCTGGGCAGCCGCCTGGCGGAGCGGGCGGCGGCGCTCACCGGCGGCGAGGTGGCGGTGCGGCTGGGCTCGGGCCGCGAGGTGGCGGTGGCCGGCTCCCGCGGCGACGCGCCCGGCCGCCTGGCCCGCCTGCTCGGCGCCCCGCCGCCGCAGGGCCGGACGCTGCGCCTCCCGGCCCAGGGCGAACCGGTGGCGGTGATCGAGCTGGCCCTCCCCTCTGGCGGCCTGGGGCGCGCCCTCTCCACCGCGGCCCTGGCCTTCCTGGCGGCGCTCCTCGGCGGCGTGCTGGCGGCCTCGCTGGTGGGTCACCTGGTGGCCCGGCGCATCACCCGTCCCCTCGACGCGCTGCGGGCCGGGGCCGCGGCGGTGGGCCAGGGCGAGCTCTCGGCGCGGGTAGAGGTCCCGGCCAGCGGCGAGGTGGGCGAGCTGGTGGCCGGGTTCAATGCCATGACCGGCGAGCTCGCCCGGGTGACGGCGCGCGCCGCCGCCGCCGAGCGCGTGGCCGCGTGGCGCGAGGTGGCCCGCCGCCTGGCCCACGAGGTGAAGAACCCGCTCACGCCGGTGGCCATGAGCGTGGAGACGCTGCGCGAGGCCTGGACGCGCCGCAGCCCCGAGTTCCCGGCCATCTTCGACGAGGGCACCCGCGCCATCGGCGAGGAGGTGCGGCGGCTCACCCGCATCGTCGACGAGTTCGGCCGCTTCGCCCGCCTGCCCCAGCCCGAGCTGCGGCCGGTGGGCGGCGGCGACCTGCTCTCCGCCTTCCTGGCGCTCTACCCCGAGGGGCCGCCCGGCATCGAGCTCCGGCGCGAGGTGGAGCCGGCGCTGCCGGCGGTGCAGGTGGACCCGGACCAGATCCTCCAGGTGCTGCACAACCTGCTGCGCAACGCCTTCGAGGCGGTGGGGCGGCGCGGCACGGTGTCGGTCCGCGCCCGCGCCACGCCCGCGGAGCTCTGGGTGGAGGTGGCCGACGACGGGCCCGGCATCGCGCCGGCCGATCGGGCCCACCTCTTCGAGCCCTACTTCACCACCAAGGAGGCCGGCACCGGCCTCGGGCTCGCCATCTCCGAGCGCATCGTGCGCGAGCACGCGGGGCGCATCGAGGTGGAGTCGGAGCCGGGCAAGGGGACGACCTTCCGGGTGCGGTTGCCGCGGATCGAGCAGTAGGCGCGAGCGCGGCAGCTCCGCCGGACGCGCCGGCCTCCGGCGCTCTCGTTCGCTCGCGACCCACAGTGAACACAGGGCCCGGACCTCCGCGCCCCGAGGCGGGGTAAGGGCGCGCGTTTCGATGCCCGCTGCCCCCACGGACCGAAGCAATGCCGGCGCCGCGCGTCGAGGCTTCCTGGGCCAAGAGTCGCGCGGCGCGCTGCATTGCTCGGGGTCTGCGCACGGAACCGGTCGCAGGTGTTTGCCGTAAAGACCCGGCCCGCCGAGGGGCGCCGGAGGGCCAGGCCCGCTCGGACACCCCGACCGCGACCGGCCGTGGGCCTCTACTTCACCGGCGTGGCCCGGATCGCGGCCCGGCCGTCCTTCACGTACACCTGGAAGCGCACCGTCCGGCAGTCGTGCTTGTGCATCAGGCTGGTGCGGTTCTGGCGCAGCTTGGCCTCGAAGCGCTCGTAGGTGAGCCCCTGCACCGTCTCCCCGCAGGCGGCGCGCACCCGGACGAACTCCTCGAAGACCTCCGTCCAGTGGGCCAGGTCGGGCTCGCGGAGCGGCAGCGGCGTGGGGGGGCGCGGCAACGGCTCGCCCGGCGGCGGCGTGGAGGCCACCTGAGCCAGCTCCGCCGGGCTGGTGGTCAGGGAGGTGGCGCCGGAGACGGTGTTGCCCATGGGGGCGAAGGTGCCCTTCGGGGCGATGGGGGCCGGCGGTGGCGCAAACAGGTCGGGGCTGGTGGGCTCGGGGGCCGGCGGAGCAGGCGGCGGAGGAGGGGTGGCGGGCGGCTCGGTCGCGGCCGGGATGTGGAGGCTGGTGAGCGGCCCGGGCGGCGGCGAGGCGACAGGTCGCTGCGGCGGGGCGGCGGGCGGCTCGGTCGCGGCCGGCGACAGGAACGGGTCGGGGACCGGCGGCGGGGGAGGGGCCGGGGGCGGCTGCGCGAAGGGATCGGGGCCCGCGGCAGGCGGCGGGGGGGCGAAGGTGGCCGAGGCCAGGAACGGGTCGGCGCCGGTGCTGGTTCGCGAGACCGAGAGCTCGGCCGCCTCGGCGGCGCGGTTGAGGGCCGAGGCCACCGTTCCCAGGGCGCCGGGGAAGACGTGGGCCCGGGCCGAGAAGTCGCCGCGGGCGATGCGGTCGGCCGTCAGCACCAGCTCCCGCGGCACGCCGCCCGCCGCCTCGGCGCTGGCGCGGGCCAGGAGCCCGATGAGCAGGGCGGCCAGCAGGAGGAGCAGCAGCACCGCCGCGGCCGCCACCTGGAAGGTCGCGAGCGCGGCCGCCGGGCGCGCCAGCGGCACCGAGAGGACCGCCAGCCCCGACTTCATGCCCTTGAGGGCCACCGCCTGGACCCGGTAGGCGGGCAGCCGGGCGAGGAGCAGCGGCACGGGCGGGAGGTAGGGCACGCCGGTGCGCAGCGCAGGCAGCTGCCCGGCGTCCACCGGCCGCGGCAGGGGCGCCCGCGCGGCCGCCAGCACCTGCCCCTGGTCTGCGGCCGGCAGGGTGCTCACCGGCTTCGCCTGGCCGGCGGCGATGCTGACGTCGGCGCCGGCGGCGGCGCGCAGCGCCTGGACCGTCCCCTCGTCCACCGGCAGGGCCACCGCGACCGCGCCGCGCCCGGCGGGGATGGCGGCGGCGAACCAGACGGCGTCGGCGGCGCGCAGGTACCCCTCGCGCCGGGCGCCCCGCAGCGGCTCGGCGAAGAGGCCGCCGGCCGGATCCTGGAGCTCCACCTTCTTGCCGGCGGCGCGCAGCGAGGTCCCGGCGGGCCCGGAGGTCCCCACCAGCAGGGCGCGGGCCTGCTCCGCGGGCATGCCCCGGGCCGCGGCCACCACCGCCACCGCCGCGGCGGCGGTGGCGTCTCCCTCTCCGTCGGCCAGGGCGGTGAGCACGGCGGGGGCGCGGGCGGCCGCCTCGGCCAGAGCCGAGGCCTGGGCCGCCAGGAGCTGCGAGCGAGCGTCGAGCTGGGCGGCCGCGGCCTGGAGCTGGCGGTCGGCCTCGTCGGCCGCCTCCTGCGCCTGCCACTGGGTCACCAGGTACACCTCGGCGCCCCCGGCCACGAGCACCAGGAATGCGAACGCCCAGAGCTTCAAGCGGCTCATCTCCAGGACTTATACCGCGCTTTCCCCCGGGCGGGTGGAGGCGCGGCGCCGCGCCCCCGGCCGCGCCCATGCAGCATTTCGCTTGTCCCGGCCCGTCCCGATGCAGGATAGTGCACCCACTCATGCCCCGCGCCCGCCGCAGCACCGCGCCTCCGCCGCCCCCTCCTCCCGAGGCCCTGCTCTCGCGCCTCGGCGCCCGGGTGCGTGCCCGCCGCTCGGCCATGGGCTGGACCCTCTCCGAGCTCTCGGCCCGCTGCGGCATCTCCCAGCGCTTCCTCTCGGACGTCGAGGCCGGCAAGGCCAACATCTCGGTCATCAACCTGCAGGCGCTGGCCCACGCCATCGGCTCCACCGCCTCGGAGCTGCTGGCCGGCGGCGACGCCGCCGACCGGCGCGGCTGCATCGCCCTGCTGGGCTTCCGCGGCGCCGGCAAGTCCACCATCGGCCCGCGTCTCTCGTCGCGCCTGGAGCTGCCCTTCTTCGAGCTCGACGGGCTCATCGAGGCCGAGGCCGGCCTGTCGCTGGGCGAGATCTTCGCGGTGCACGGCGAGCGCTGGTACCGGCGGCTGGAGCTGCAGGTGCTGCGCCGCTTCCTCGACCAGCACGACAGGGCCGTCTTCGCCACGGGCGGCGGCATCGTCACCGACTCCGACGCCTTCGACATGCTGCTGCAGCGTTGCACCACCGTGTGGCTGCGGGCCAAGCCGGCCGACCACCTCGACCGCGTGCTCAAGCAGGGCGACACCCGGCCCACCGCCGGGCGGCTCCACGCCATGGCCGACCTCAAGGGGCTCCTCGCCGAGCGCGAGCCGCTCTACTCGCGCGCCGACGCCACCATCGACACCAGCAGCCACAGCATCGGCGCCATCGTGGACCTGCTGGTGCAGCAGCTCCGGCTCCTGGAGACCCAGCGGGCCACTTGACCCGCAGGCTGGGTTCGCCGCGCGTTCCGCATCCTCCCCCTCGCCGCCCTGCTCGCCACCCTCCGCGTCTACAGGTGGTCCGGAGCCCCGGCCCGCCCCGGCTGCCTCGCGCTAGGCGTCTCGGGGGACGGCGATCATCCGCTCCAGGGCCCGGCGAGCGCCGGCGGCCACGTCGGCCGGCACGTCCACCTCGTGCTTGCCGCGCACCAGCGCGTCGCGGACCATCACCAGGTCGATCATCTTCATGTACGGACAGTGCATGCGACAGCCGATGCAGCCGTCGGCGATGATGAACTCCTTGTCGGGGTAGCGGAGCTTCAGCTGGTGCACGATCCCGTGCTCGGTGGCGACGATGAAGGTGTGGGCCGAGGGGAACCGCTTCACGGCCCCGAGCATGGCGGTGGTGGAGCAGACCTCGTCTGCCATCTTCACCACGTCCTCGCGGCACTCGGGGTGGGCGATGATCACCGCCCGCGGGTTGTCGTGCTTCACCCGCCCCACGCTGGAGGCCCGCAGCACGTCGTGGACGGGGCAGCAGCCGTCGTACGCCACCACCTCCTTCTCCGGCACCTTGCTCGCCACCCAGCGGGCCAGGTTCTTGTCGGGGGTGAAGAGGATCTTCTTCTGCGGCAGCGAGCGCACCACGCTGGCGGCGTTGGCGCTGGTGCAGCAGATGTCGGAGAGCGCCTTCACCTCGGCGCTGGAGTTCACGTAGGTCACCACCGCGTGGTCGGGGTAGCGCGCCTTCCAGTCCTCCAGCGACTCGGCGGTGATGGAGTCGGCGAGGGAG
Organism: Deltaproteobacteria bacterium; assembly: GCA_016214955.1. GTDB lineage: Bacteria > Myxococcota > Myxococcia > Myxococcales > Anaeromyxobacteraceae > JACRMN01. The sequence goes on along the minus strand of JACRMN010000027.1, from coordinate 134,316 downwards.
CAGCCGGCCGAGAGGTTGGGCAGGAGCACCTTCTTGGTGGGGTTCAGCACCTTGGCCGACTCGGCCATGAAGTGGACGCCGCAGAAGACGATGGTCGAGGCCGGCACCCGCTGGGCCTGGATGGAGAGCTGCAGCGAATCGCCCACGAAGTCGGCGACCGACTGCACCTCCGGCACCTGGTAGTTGTGAGCCAGGATGACCGCGTCCTTCTCCTTCTTGAGCGCGGCGATCTCCTGCGTGAGGTCCCGGATCTGCGCCGGGTCGAGCTCAGAGCCGGCGAGCGGGGCCGCAACGGGGTCGTGCATGGGCTGGGCAGGAACAGTCATGGCGTTGCCTCCGAGATAACCGCGATCGAGAGGGCGACGCAACCCGATCGGGATGGGGACCGGCGCCCGCCCCCCTTCCCTCCCGCGCTATCCTCCTCCCTTGCTCGTCGCCGTCACCACCTCCCTCGCGGCCGGGCCGGCGGAGGCGCAGGGCGCCGAGGAGGCGGCCCGCCGCCACGCCCTCCCCTTCGCCCCGCGGCGCGGGCGGCGGCTCGCCGAGGTGGCGGCGGAGGCTGGCGCCGAGGTCCTGCTGGTGCTCTCGGCGGGCCGGGTTGGCTGCTGGGCCGAGGGCGCGGAGCGGCGCTGGGATCCGGGGATGGGGCTGCTGCGGGCCAAGCGGCTTCGCGCCGGCGAGCGGTCCACGCGCGACTCCTTCCTCGAGACGGCCCTCCTCCGCCCCGGAGAGCGGGTGCTCGACTGCACGCTCGGCCTCGCGGCCGACGCCCTGGTGGCCGCCGAGGCGGTGGGGCCGGAGGGTCTGGTGGTGGGGGCCGAGGCCTCGCCGGCGCTGGCCCTGCTCGCCGAGCAGGGGCTCCTCCGGGTCGCCGATCCCGCCGCGGCCCGCGTCCAGGTCCACGCCGGAGATGCCCTGGCGCTCCTGGCCTCGCTCCCGGACCGGAGCTTCGACCTGGTGGCCTTCGACCCCATGTTCCGGCACGCCCGCCAGGAGCCGCCGGGCTTCGACCTGGTGCGCCGCCTCGGCGACGCACGGCCGCTCCCGCCGGAGGCGCTCCGCCAGGCGCGCCGCGTGGCCCGGCGCGCCGTGCTGGTGAAGGACGGCACGCCGGGCTGGGACCTGGCGCGGCTGGGGCTCACGCCGCTGCCCAGCGCCCGCGGGGCGCACCGGCTCTACGCGCGCATCGACGTCGGCTAGGGCGCCCGCTACGGCGCGGCCGGCGCGGCCGGCGGCGGCAGCGAGGTGGGCGGCTCGGTCGGCGCCGGGAGCCGCGGCAGGCGCGAGAAGAAGTCGTCGGGGTTGGGGATGGCGAGGGACTCGCGCAGCACCTCGTCCATGTGCTCCACCAGCACCAGGTGCAGCCGGTCCCGCACGCGCCGAGGGATCTCGCGGATGTCCTTCTCGTTCTCCCGGGGGAGCAGCACCTTGCGGATGCCGCCGCGGTGGGCCGCCAGCACCTTCTCCTTGAGGCCGCCGATGGGCAGCACCCGGCCGCGCAGCGTGATCTCGCCGGTCATGGCCACGTCCTTGCGCACCGGGATCTTCACCAGGCCCGAGGTGAGCGCGGTGGCGATGGCGATGCCGGCCGAGGGACCGTCCTTGGGGATGGCGCCCTCGGGCACGTGCACGTGGATGTCGATGCTCTCCAGGAAGCGCTTCTCCAGCCCCAGCGCCTCGGCGCGGGAGCGGACGTAGCTCATGGCGGCCTGGGCGCTCTCCTGCATCACCTCGCCCAGCTTGCCGGTGATGATGAGCTTGCCCTTGCCCGGCAGCACCGTGGACTCGATGGTGAGCAGCTCGCCGCCCAGCTCGGTCCAGGCGAGCCCGGTGACCAGGCCCACCTGGTCCAGCGCCTCGGCGGTGCCGTAGCGGAACTTGGGCGGCCCCAGCAGCCGGGCGATGCGGCGCGGCCCGACCACGAAGGTGGTCTCCTTGCCCTTCTTGAGCACGTCCTTGGCCAGCTTGCGGCACACCGCGGCGATCTCGCGCTCCAGGGAGCGGACGCCGGCCTCCTTGGTGTAGCGGTGGACGAGCAGCTCCAGCGCGTCGCGCCGGAAGTCCACCTTCACGCCCGCCAGGCCGTTCTGCTCCAGCTGCTTGGGCACCAGGTACCGGTTGGCGATGGAGAGCTTCTCCAGGTCGGTGTACCCGGCGATGCGGATGACCTCCATGCGATCCTGCAGCGGCAGCGGGATCCCGTTCATGGTGTTGGCCGTGCAGATGAACATGACGTTGGAGAGGTCGTAGTCCAGGTCCAGGTAGTGGTCGACGAAGGTGTGGTTCTGCTCCGGGTCGAGCACCTCGAGGAGCGCGGAGCTGGGGTCGCCGCGGAAGTCGGTGGACATCTTGTCCACCTCGTCGAGGAGGAAGACCGGGTTGCCGCTGCCGGCCTTCTTCAGCGACTGGACGATCTTGCCCGGCAGCGCGCCGATGTAGGTGCGGCGGTGGCCGCGGATCTCGGCCTCGTCGCGGACGCCGCCCAGGCTGATGCGCACGAAGCGACGGCCGGCGCAGCGGGCGATGCTCTTGGCCAGGGAGGTCTTGCCGACGCCCGGGGGCCCCACCAGGCAGAGGATGGGCCCGCGGATCTTCTCCACCAGCTTCTGCACCGCCAGGTACTCGAGGATGCGCTCCTTGGCCTTGCGGAGCCCGTAGTGGTCCTCGTCCAGCGTCTTCTGGGCCTCGGCGATGTCGAGCTTGTCCTGCGTGTACTCGTACCAGGGGAGCGAGAGGATCCAGTCGATGTAGTTGCGGACCACGGTGGCCTCGGCGCTCATCGGGCTCATCATCCGGAGCTTCTTCAGCTCCTTGCGCGCCTTGAGGGTGGCCTCCTTCGACATCTTCTTGGTCCGGATCTTCTCCTCGAGCTCCTGCAGCTCGCTCTTGAACTCGTCGCGCTCGCCCAGCTCCTTCTGGATCGCCTGCATCTGCTCGTTGAGGTAGTACTCCTTCTGCGTCTTCTCCATCTGCTTCTTCACGCGGGTACGGATCTTCTTCTCCACCTGCAGGATCTCGATCTCGCCCTGCATCAGCTCGTAGAGCCGCTCCAGCCGCTTGGAGGGCGACTCGATCTCCAGGATCTCCTGCTTGTCGCCGAGCTTGAGCGAGAGGTGGGCGACGATGGTGTCCGCCAGCCGCCCCGGGCTGTCGATCGTCGAGACGCTCATGAGCATCTCGGGCGGGATGCGCTTGTTGAGCTTGACGTAGGCCTCGAACGTCGAGAGCACCGAGCGGGTCAGCGCCTCCAGCTCCACGGTGCGCTCGTCGGCCTCCGGCACCGGCTCGGCCTCCACCCGGAAGTACTTCTCCTCGGGCAGGAACCGGCGGATGCGGTGGCGCTGCTTGCCCTCGACGAGCACCTTGACGGTTCCGTCGGGCAGGCGGGTGAGCTGGATGATCGAGCCCAGCGTGCCGGTGGTGAAGATGTCGTCGGGCGTGGGCTCGTTGGTCTTGGCCTTCTTCTGGGCCGCGAGGAGGATGGTGCGGTCGGCGGCCTGCGCCTGCTCCAGCGCGGCGATGCTCCGCTCCCGCCCCACGAAGAGCGGCACCACCATGTGGGGAAAGACGATGATGTCCCGCAGGGGCAAGAGCGGGATGGCGCGGACGCTGGGATCCGCCTTGGGGTCGTCGCGGAAGAGGGACATCGGAGCTCCTGTCTCGAGCGAGTCTACCACCCGCCCGCAGGCGCGGGCGGTCCGCGCGGGGCGGCGTCCCGGGCGGGGAGCGGCAGCTTGCCGGCCCGCGGAGGCGGGGGTACACCGGGCCCATGCCTGCCTTCGACGAGGTGGCGGCCCGGGTCCGCGGCGACGAGCTGGGGCGTGCCACCCGCGTGCCCACGCCCTACGGGCCGCGGCTGCTCTGCTACGCCGACCTCACCGCCACCGGCCGCGCGGTGGGCTTCCTGGAGCGGCAGCTCTCGGCCCTGCTCCCGTACTACGCCAACACCCACACCGCCCTCTCCACCACCGCCCGCGTCACCAGCTCCCTCCGCGAGCAGGCCAGGCACCGGATCGCGCGCGGCGTGCACGCCGGCCCCGAGGACGAGGTGCTGTTCGTGGGCAGCGGCGCCACCGCCGCGGTGAACAAGCTGGTGGGCATGCTGGGCCTCCGCATCCCCGAGCCGCTGGAGCGCGAGCACCGGCTCTCGGCCGCCATCCCGCGCCAGCGGCGGCCGGTGGTGCTGGCCGGCCCCTACGAGCACCACTCCAACGAGCTGCCCTGGCTGGAGAGCATCGCCGAGCTCTGCGAGGTGGCGCTCGGCCCCGATGGCGCCATCGACCTCGCCGACCTGGCCGCCAAGGCCCGGGCCCACCGGGACAGGCCGCTGGTCATCGGCGCCATCAGCGCCGCCAGCAACGTCACCGGCGTGCTCACCGACGTGGCGGCCGTGGCCCGCATCCTCCACGCCGAGGGGGCGGTGTGCTGCGTGGACTACGCCGCCGCCGGCCCCTACGTGCCCATCGACATGCACCCGCCCGACCCGGCGGCGCGCCTCGAGGCGGTCTTCCTCTCGGTGCACAAGTGCATGGGCGGCCCGGGCGCCTCCGGCGTGCTGGTGGCCCACCGCAGCCTCTTCCGCTCCCGCGTGCCGGAGCGGCCCGGCGGCGGCACGGTGGACTACGTCTCCTCCTTCGAGAAGCTGCAGGTGGACTACGCCCCGCGCCTCGCCGAGCGCGAGGAGGGCGGCACCCCCAGCATCCTCGGCGACGTCCGGGCCGGCCTGGCCTTCGCGCTCCGCGAGCTGCTGGGCCCGGAGCGGATCCGCGCCCACGAGCTCCGGCTGGCGGAGCGGGCCTGGCAGCGGCTGGCGGGCCACCCGCGCCTCCAGCTCCTCGGGCCCGGCACCGGGGAGCGGCTGCCCATCCTCTCCTTCAACGTGGAGGGGCTGCACCACGACCTGGTGTCGGCGCTGCTGGATCAGCTCTTCGGCATCCAGAACCGGGCCGGCTGCTCCTGCGCCGGCCCCTACGGCCACCGGCTCCTGGGCATCGACCGGGAGCGCTCGGCCGAGTACCGGAGGCTCATCGGCCTGGGCCTCCTGGGGGTGAAGCCCGGCTGGGTGCGGATCTCGCTCCCCTACTACTTCACCGAGGCCGACGCGGACTTCGTGCTCTCGGCCGTCGAGTTCCTGGCCGACGAGGGCGAGGCCTTCGTGCCGCTCTACCGGCTCGGCTGGCGAGACGGGCTCTGGCGCCACACCGGCCACACCCCGCCCGACCCGGCCCCGCTGGCGGTGGACCCGGCGGCGCTGTGGGCGGCGCGCGACGCGGCGACGGCGCCCGAGGCGACCATCTCCGACGAGGTGCTGGCGGCGGAGCGGGCCGGCTACCTGCGCGAGGCGCGGGAGCTGGCGGCGCGGCTGCGGCGGCGCTGGGCGGAGGAGAAGCCGGCCTGGAACCGCCCGCTGGGGCGGCCCGAGGTGGATCACCTGGTGTGGTTCAAGTACGTCGAGACGGACGGGCCCTGACGCCTACCCCGAGCCCGTCTCCTTCTGCATCACCACCAGCGGCGCCTCGGCCTTGTCGATCACGTCCTCGGAGATGACCACCTCGCGGACGTTCCGCTTCGAGGGCACGTCGTACATGATGTCGAGCATGGCGGTCTCCAGCACCGCCCGCAGCCCGCGCGCCCCGGCCTTGTTCTTGAGCGCCGCCCGGGCCGTCGCCACCAGCGCGCCGTCGGTGAAGCGCAGGCTGACGCCGTCGAGCTCCAGCAGCTTCTTGTACTGCTTCACCAGCGCGTTGCGCGGGCGGGTGAGGATGTCCACCAGCGCCGCCTCGTCGAGCTCGCCCAGGGTGGTGACCACCGGCAGCCGGCCCACGAACTCGGGGATCATGCCGAACTTGAGCAGGTCGTCCGGCTCCACCATCGCCAGCAGCTCGCCGATGTCCTTCTCGGTGCGCGACTTCACGTCGGAGCCGAAGCCCAGGCTCTTGCCGCCGATGCGCCGCTCGATCACCTGCTCCAGGCCGCAGAAGGCGCCGCCGCAGATGAAGAGGATGTTGGTGGTGTCGACCTGCAGGAACTCCTGCTGCGGGTGCTTGCGGCCGCCCTTGGGGGGCACGTTGGCCACCGTGCCCTCGATGATCTTGAGGAGCGCCTGCTGCACGCCCTCGCCGGAGACGTCGCGGGTGATGCTGGGGTTCTCGCTCTTGCGGGCGATCTTGTCGATCTCGTCGATGTAGACGATGCCCTTCTGCGCCCGCTCGATGTCGTGGTCGGCGGCCTGCAGCAGGTTGACGATGATGTTCTCGACGTCCTCGCCCACGTAGCCGGCCTCGGTGAGGCAGGTGGCGTCGGCGATGGTGAAGGGGACGTTGAGGATCCGCGCCAGCGTCTGGGCCAGCAGCGTCTTGCCGGAACCGGTGGGGCCGAGCAGCAGGATGTTGGACTTCTGCAGCTCGACGTCGTCCACGTTGATGCGGGTCTCGATGCGCTTGTAGTGGTTGTGGACGGCCACGGCCAGGGTCTTCTTGGCCCGCTCCTGCCCCACCACGTACTCGTCCAGCACCGCCTTGATCTCGCTGGGGCGGGGGACGCGCAGCTTCTGGTCCCGCTTCTCGTCGCCGGCGATCTCCTCGGCGATGATGTCGTTGCAGAGACCGATGCACTCGTCGCAGATGTAGACGGTCGGCCCGGCGATGAGCTTCTTCACTTCCTTCTGCGACTTCCCGCAGAAGCTGCAGCACAGGGTCTCGCGCTTCTCCACGGCGATCTCCTCGGCCGGCCCCGGATCGTCTTCGTCACGATCCGCCGGGGCCGTAAGCCCATTCTAGGGCTTCTTGTCCCCGGTTGCAGGCCGGTGGCGGTGGACGATGACCTCGTCGATGATCCCGTACTCCTTGGCCTCCCCGGGGCCCATGAAGTAGTCGCGGTCGGTGTCCTTCTCGATGCGCTCGAGCGGCTGCCTGGTGTGCTTGGCCAGGAGCTCGTTGAGCCGCGCCTTGATGCGCAGGATCTCCTTGGTCTGGATCTCGATGTCGGTGGCCTGGCCCTGGGCGCCGCCCAGCGGCTGGTGGATCATGATGCGGGCGTTGGGCACCGCGAAGCGCTTGCCGGCGGCGCCGCCGGCCAGCAGGAAGGCGCCCATGCTGGCGGCCTGGCCCAGGCAGATGGTCGACACCTGCGGCTTCACGTACTGCATGGTGTCGTAGATGGCCAGGCCGGAGGTGACCGAGCCGCCCGGGCTGTTGATGTACAGCGAGACGTCCTTGTCCGGGTCCTCGGACTCCAGGAACAGGAGCTGGGCGATGATGACGTTGGCCACGTCGTCGTCGATGGGCGTGCCCAGGAAGACGATGCGGTCCTTGAGGAGCCGCGAGTAGATGTCGTAGCTGCGCTCGCCCCGGTGGGTCTGCTCCACCACGAAGGGCATCGGAATGTAGGGCACGCGGCCTCCTCGCCGACCGGGCTACTTCTCCGGGGCGGCGTCGCTGATCTTGGCGTGGGTGGCCAGGAACGCAAGCACCTGGTCCTCCCTGATCCTGTTCCTTAGCGCCGCCCGGGATTCGGCGCCGCGCAACTGGGGCCGCAGCTTCTCGAGGGGGATGTGGTTCTCCTCGGCGATGCGGCCGATCTCCGCCTCCAGGTCGGCATCGGTGGGCTCGATCTTCTCGGCGTCGGCCACCGCCTCGAGGAGCAGCGCCCCGCGCACCTGGAGGAGCGCCTGCTCGCGCAGGTCGCCGCGGAGCCGGGCGATGTCGAGCTCCATCTGGCGCATGTCGAGCCCCTGGCGCGCGAAGCGCTGGGCCGCCCCCTCCAGCATGGTGTCGATGGCCCGCTCCACCAGCGAGGGGGGCACCTCGAAGTCGTTCCTGGCCAGCGCCGCCTTCACCAGGCCGTCGTGCAGCTCGCCCTTCTCCCGCTGCTTCTCCCGGGCCTCGATGCGCTTGCGCAGGTCGGCCTTGAGGCCGGCCAGGTCCTCGACGCCCGGCGCCCCGAGCTCCTTGGCGAAGGCGTCGTCGAGGGCGGGGGCGTGGCGCGCCTGCAGGCCGCGAAGGGTCACGGCGAACTTGCCTGTCTTGCCGCGCAGCGCCTCGACCCGGAAGTCGGCCGGGAAGAGGTGCTCCACGTCGCGGCTCTCGCCCACCTTGAGCCCGGCGAGCTGGGGGAAGAAGCCGGCGAAGAAGTCGCCCTCCTCCAGCCGCACGGTGACACCCTCGGCCTTGCCGCCCTCGAAGGGCTCGCCCTCCACGGTGCCCACGTGGTCGATGACCGCGTAGTCGCCGCTGGCGGCGACGTCGCGCCCCTCCACCGGCTGCAGGCGGGCCAGGCTGTCCTGCAGCGCCTTGAGCTCCTGCTCCACCATCTCGTCGGTGACCGCCACCGGGCGGCGGGCGACCTCGAGCGCCTTGTAGTCCTTCGGCTGCACCGCCGGCTTCACCTCGACCCGCACCGAGAAGCGCAGGGGCTGGAGGGGCTGCAGGCCGGGCTCGGCCACGTCGGCGCGGGGCGGGGCCACCGGCTCGATGCCGTGGTCCTGCACCGCCTCGCCGAAGGCCAGGTCCACCAGGCGGTTGACGACGTCGCGCTCGACCTCGTCCTTGAAGTTCTTCTCCAGCACCTGGCGCGGCGCCTTGCCGGGGCGGAAGCCCTTGAGCTTCACGCGGCGCCCCAGCGATTCGTAGGCCTTGTCGAGCTCGCGGGCGACGCGCTCGGCATCGACCTCGACGACCACCTTCTTCTCGACCGGCGAGACGGCTTCGACCTGGATCTTCATGCGGCAGCCCCGTGCAAAGGGAAAAGGTCTGGGTTGGTACGCGCCAAGGTGCGAAAGGTCAAGGGAAATGGGCGGGGAGGGGGTCGAACCCTCACGCCTTGCGGCACGGGATCCTAAGTCCCGCGCGTCTGCCAGTTCCGCCACCCGCCCGGGCGCATCCCGCTTCCCCGCCTGCTTACCACGAGGCTCGGAGTCTGTTACAGAGGCGCCGTGCCTGCAGGTCACGACCACCCCCCGGAGGCGCCCTGCCCCGTCTCCTGCCCGGCCTGGGGCGAAGGGGCGCTGGGGCTGCTCGCCATCCAGCAGCGCCACGCCGAGATGCTGGCGGCCTGCCGCGCCGCCGCCCGGATCGAGTCGGTGGTGGTGACTCCGGGGACGCCGGGCGTGCTGCTGCCCGACTACCTGGGGGAGGAGGAGGCGGTCCGCCTCAACCTGGTGGCCGGGCGCGACGCGCCCGAGGTGCTGCTCGACGAGTGGGGCATCCGGGCCAACCTCACCTTCCGGGGCAAGCGCTTCGACTGCGCCCTGCCCTGGGCCTCGGTCTACGGCGGCGTGCTGGTGCCGCCGCCCCGCCCCCGGCCGCGCTTCGCGGTCATCGAGGGCGGCAAGAAGGACTGAAACCCGCCGGCGCGAGAAAGACGACGGGCCCGCCGTTGGTCAGCGGGCCCGCCGGTGCTTCGTCAGGTGGTGAGCGCAGAAGGAATCGAACCTTCAACCTATGGATTAAGAGTCCATTGCTCTGCCAGTTGAGCTATGCGCCCGTGAAGCGGTTCTGCAAAAGGCCCGCGGATCTACAACGCTGTCCCCCTCGTGTCAACGGGGCGACGGGTGGTGTGCGCGCCCGGAGGGAATCGAACCCCCGACCTGCGGCTTCGAAGGCCGACGCTCTATCCATCTGAGCTACGGGCGCAGCGCGCCCGGCCGGTCCGACGCCCCCGCCTGGTGGGGACCCGGGGCCGCCGGGTGGAAAAACTGGGGTGAGTAAAGGGGCTCGAACCCTTAACCCCCGGATCCACAGTCCAGTGCTCTACCAATTGAGCTATACTCACCGTAAACATTGCCACGCGACCAAGCGCGCCCGGAGGGAGTCGAACCCCCGACCCGCGGCTTAGAAGGCCGCTGCTCTATCCAACTGAGCTACGGGCGCAAAGTCCCCTGCGCGGCCTGCTTGCACCACCTGCCGATGTCAAAGAGTCGGGGCGGCGGGATTTGGACCCGCGACCTCCTGCGCCCAAGGCAGGCGCGCTACCAGGCTGCGCTACGCCCCGGGTTCCGTGAGCCTTCCGGCCCCTGGGAACGCGAACATCTAGCCTTCTCACCGGGTTTCGTCAACCACCACTGGCCAGGCGGGCCAGGATCGGCCGCAGCAGGCGGAAGGCCTCCCCGCGGTGGCTGATGGCGTCCTTCTCGGCGGGGCCGAGCTCGGCCATGGTGCGGCCCGGGTGGGCCTCGGGGAGGAAGAGCGGGTCGTAGCCGAACCCCCCTTCCCCGCGCGGCGCCGCGCCGATGCGCCCCCGGCAGCGCCCCTCCACCTCCGCCAGCACGCGGCCCCCGGGGTCGGCCAGCGCCAGCGCCGCCACGTAGCCGGCCCCGCGCCGCGCCGGAGGCTCGCCGTCCAGGGAGGCGAGCAGCAGCCGGTTGTTGGCGAGGTCCCGCTCCAGGCCCGAGAGGCCGGGCGCGCCGGCCTCCGACCAGCGGGCCGAGAACACCCCCGGCCGCCCGCCCAGCGCGTCCACGCACAGGCCGGAGTCGTCGGCCAGGGCGTGGAGCCCGGTGGCGCGGGCCTGGGCCACCGCCTTCTTGCGGGCGTTCTCGGCGAAGGTGGCGCCGTCCTCCACCACCTCGGGCAGCGGCGCCGGCAGCTCGGCCGGGGAGACCACCCGGACGTCGAGCCCCTCCACCAGCCGGGCCAGCTCGCGGAGCTTGCCCGCGTTTCCGGTGGCGAAGAGCAGCCGCACGGCTACCGCGGCTCCAGCGCCTTCTGCTGCGCCGCCACCAGCCGGGCGATGCCGGCCAGCGCCGCGTCCAGCATCCGGTCCAGCTCGCCCCGGCCGAAGGCCTTGCCCTCGGCGGTGCCCTGCACCTCGACGAGCTGGCCCTCGGAGGTGGCCACCACGTTCATGTCCACCTCGGCGGTGGAGTCCTCGCCGTAGTCGAGGTCGAGCCGGACCTCGCCGTCCACCACCCCCACGCTGACGGCGGCCACGTGGCGCTTCACCGGGCTGCCGGGGATCTTCCCGGCCTTCTTGAGCCGCTGCACCGCGGCCGCCAGGGCCACGAAGCCGCCGGTGATGGCGGCGGTGCGGGTGCCTCCGTCGGCCTGCAGCACGTCGCAGTCCACCGTGATGGTCCGCACCCCCAGCCCGCGCAGGTCCACCGCCGCGCGCAGGGCCCGGCCCACCAGCCGCTGGATCTCCAGCGTGCGCCCGCCCTGCTTGCCGCGGGCCGCCTCGCGGGCCATGCGCTCGTGGGTGGAGCGGGGGAGCATGCCGTACTCGGCGGTGACCCAGCCGGCGCCGGTGCCGACCACGTGGGGCGGGACGCGGTCCTCCACCGAGGCGGTGCAGAGCACGTGGGTGTCGCCGAAGCGGGCGAGGCACGAGCCCTCGGCGTGCTTGGCGAAGCCGGGCTCGAGGGAGATGGGGCGAAGGTCGAGGGCGGAGCGTCCGTTGCGCATGGCGGCGGAATGTACCCGAGTGGCGAGGGGGCGCCAAATCGACCTCGACCTCGACTCCGACCGCGAGCCGCGACCCCTGCCCTGAGCGAGGGCCCGCCCCTGCGGGCCCGAGTCGAAGGGCCGACCCGCGACCACGACCTCGACCCCGGACTCTACGGCTGCTGCCCCTTCCTCCAGTCGAGGACGCCCTCGGCCACCGCCGCGGCGAGCTCCTCCTGGTAGGCGGGCTGGGCCAGCTTCTTCGCCTCCCCGGGGTGGGAGATGAAGCCCACCTCCAGGAGCACGGCCGCCATCCGCGCGCCGGCCAGCACGTAGAAGGGGGCCTGCTTCACGCCCCGGTCGTCGGCCTTCACCCGCCCGACGAGCCGCTCGTGGATGGCGTAGGCGAGGCGCGAGCTCTCGGCCAGGGCCTGGGCGTCGCCCAGGCTGTCGAGGATGCCGGCCACGGGGTCCTCGGGGTCGCGCTCCTCGCCGGCCAGCCGGTCGGCGTTCTCGCGGGCGGCCACCGCCTTGGCCGAGGCGTCGCTGGCGTCGGCGCTCAGGAAGTAGGTCTCGATGCCGGCGGTGCCCTGGCGCGCCCGGCCGGGCATGGAGTTGAGGTGGATGGAGAGGAACAGGTCGGCCTGGCGGGCGTTGGCCATCGCCGCCCGCTGCGCCAGCGGAACGTCCTCGTCCCGGGTCCGGGTCATGACCACGCGCCCGCCGGCCTTCTCCAGCCGCTTCGCCACGCGCCGGGCGATCTGCAGGGTGAGCTGCTTCTCCTTCTGGCCGCCCGGTCCGCTCGCCCCCTCGCGCTCGCCGCCGTGACCCGGATCCACCACCGCCAGGAAGGCGGGCGGGGAGGAGGCGGCGGCCGCGAGGGCCAGCAGCAGGCCGGCGGCGGTCATCCGATCTCGAGGGCAGGCGGGCCGGCCACCGCCTCGCCGATGAGGGCGGCCTCGACGCCCGCGGCGCGGAGCCGTTCGACGAGCGCCGCGGCGGTCCCCGCCTCCACCGCCGCCAGCAGCCCGCCGTTGGTCTGGGCGTCGGCCAGCACCAGCCTGTCGGCCAGCGGCAGGTCGGCCGGGAAGCGCACGTGCGGCTCGACCCAGCGCAGGTTGGCCTTGGAGCCGCCCGGCACCACGTCCTGGGCCGCCAGCTCCCGCACCCCGTCCTGCACCGGCACGTCGCGGGCGCGGAGCTGCAACACCAGTCCCGAGCCCTCGGCCATCTCCCAGGCGTGGCCCAGCAGGCCGAAGCCGGTGACGTCGGTGAGGGCGTGCACCGCGCCGCTCGCCGCCAGGATCTCCCCGGCCACCTTGTTGAGCGCCGCCATCACCTGGATGGCCCGTTCGGCCAGCGCCGGCGGGGCCGTGCCCCGCTTGATGGCGGTGGTGACGATGCCGGCGCCGAGCGGCTTCGTCAGCAGCAGCGCATCGCCGGGCCGGGCGCCGACGTTGCGCAGGATCCGGGCCGGGTGGACGAGGCCGGTGACCGCCATGCCGTACTTGGGCTCGGGGTCGTCGATGGAGTGGCCGCCGAGGATGGGCGCGCCTGCCTCGCGGGCAGCGTCCGCGCCGCCCCGGAGGATGGCGGTCAGGACCTCGAGGGGCAGCTTCCCCACCGGGAAGCCGACCAGGTTGAGCGCGAACAGCGGCCGCGCCCCCATGGCCCAGATGTCGGAGAAGGCGTTGGCGCCGGCGATGCGCCCGAAGGTCCACGGGTCGTCGACCACCGGGGTGAAGAAGTCCACCGTCTCCACCACGGCCTGATCCCCGGAGAGCTGGTACACGGCGGCGTCGTCGTGCGTCTCGTGGCCCACGAGCGCACGCGGATCGCTGCTCCTCTCGATGCCGCGCAGCACCTGCGCGAGATCCGCCGGGCGGATCTTGCAGGCTCAACCGGCGCCGTGACTGAGCGTGGTGAGGCGGGGTACGGCCTTGTCCATCCCGCCTGTCTATCGCCGGGCGGCGGCGGGGGCAAGCGTGCCCTACCGCCGCGCCTCGTCGAGCCGGCGCATGGCATCCATGAGGACCGCCTCGACCGGGAGGTCGAGCGGCGCGCCGGGCGGAGGCGGCTGGGCCGAGGGCCGCAGCTCGAAGCTGCCGGTGACCCACTGCAGGAGCTCCACCATCACCTCCTCGTGGGAGAGCTCGGGCCGCCCCTCGAGCAGGCAGTGGGTGATGCGCCCGCCGTCGAGGTGCACGGCGCCGCGCCTGTCGCCGCTGCGGATGGCCAGGTGGCCGGTCTTCTTGCTGGTGCCGATGAGCTGGAGCACGTCGGGCAACCCCACCTCCTCGAGCTGCCCCTGCATGGCGCTCTGGCGGCGCGGCACCGGCGTCTCGGTGGAGCGCTCCAGGCCGGGCATGGTGGTGGCGTCGCCGGGCGACGGCTGCAGCTCGGAGGCCAGCCGCAGGATGTTGCCGCCGATGAGGATGCGGTCGCCGTCCTGGAGCCTCCGGCGCTTCACCCGCTCGCCGTTCACGAAGGTGCCGTTGGTGCTGCCCAGGTCCTCGACCACCGGCACCTCGCCCTCCCAGGCGATGCGGGCGTGGCGGCGCGAGGTCAGCTCGTCGGGGAGGGAGAGGTCCACCTCGGGGACGCGCCCGATGGTCAGCTCGCCCCCGGGCACCAGCACCACGGCGCCGCCCTGGTAGCGGCCCGCCAGGAAGCGGAGCACCCAGCCGCGCCGGGCCGGCAGGCTCTCCAGGCTGACGCGGCCCAGCTCCGTCGGCATCGTCTACCCCGGTTCGCTCGCGGCCAGCTTCAGGTACATCTCGGCGTTGCGGTTGCCGGGGACGAGGCGCAGCACCTCCTCCCACTGGGCCACCGCATCGGGGCGGCGGTCGGCGCCGAGCAGCGCCAGCCCGAGAGAGAGGCGCGCCGGGATGAAGCCCGGGTTCTGGCGGACGATCTCCTCGTACTGCTGGATGGCCTCCTCGCGCCGGCCGGCGTCGCGGCAGGCGCTGGCGGCCCGCAGGCGGATGTCGATGAAGGTGGGGCCGAGGGCCAGGGCCCGCGCGTACTCGCCGATGGCCTCGTCGTAGAGCCCGGCCGACTGGTAGACGTCGCCGATCTCGGCGTACATGTTGGCCAGCTTGCCCTTCACGTAGCGGTCGAGCTGGCCCGGGGCCGCGCCGGAGCGGGTGAGGGCCTGCCGGTAGATCTCCTGGGCCTGCTGGTACTTCCCGGTGTCGTTGTAGATGACGGCCAGGTTGAGGGCGGCGTCGGTGTAGCTGGGGTTGAGCCGCAGCGCCGCCTCGAAGGAGCGCTGCGCTTTCTGGTACTGCCCCTGGTCGTGGTAGATGACGCCGAGCATGTTGTAGACGTCGGCGAACGACTGGTTCTGCTCGACCACCTGGGAGAGGTAGCGTTCGGCCCGGGCGTACTCCTTCTTCAGGTAGTAGCCCCGCCCCAGCGCCAGCGCCTGCTTCAGGCTCTCGTCCATGGGTTGATCGGCCATGAGGCGGAGTGTAGCAGACCGATCCGGCAGTCGAAGGGCGACGTGGCGCCCGGGGGGTCCTCAGCCGGCCTCCACCCAGGCCCCGCCCGAGCGCCGCAGGGTGAACCGGACGCGGGAGCGCGCCGGGCCCCCCCCCGGACCTGCCGTCTCCAGGTCCTCCCCCACCTCGGCGGTCTCCCGCTCCACGCGGATCTGCCAGGCGCGGACGCGGCGCCCCGGCTCGGCCTGGGCCAGGGCCCGGTGGCGCCGGCGCAGGGCCTCCAGCACCTCGGCCAGCCTGGGCAGCGGTGCGGCGGCGCACCAGCCCGGGCCGGCGCAGGGGGCGAGCGCCACCACCTCGCGCCCGAGGTAACCGAGCTGCGGCGCCTGGCCGTCGAAGGCCACCGCCCCGTCGGCCTCCACCATGGTCACCGCCGTCGCCTTGCCGCCCTCCACCGCCGCCGAGACGTCGCGGTAGGCCACCCGCGGCAGCTCCACCGAGAGGGGGGGTGCGCCGGCCTCGAAGCGCAGGGAGGTGACCGCGGCCAGCGCCGCACGCACCTGGTCCTCGCCCCCGGCCCGGAAGCGGACGATGCGCTCGCGGAACCCCACCGCGGTGACGGCCCCGGCGACGCCCAGCGCCGGCAGCAGCAGCGCCAGCCAGCGCCCCGGGCCCTTCCGATGTTTGGGGGGGCCGGCGGCCCCGCCCCCGGGGGAACGGCCTCCTGCCTGCTGTTTCCGATTCATGCCCGGCCGTTCAGCGGAGCTCGGCAAGCCGGCGCTCCGCCTCGGGGCGCCGCGCGTCCTGGGGGTGTCTGGCGATGATCGCCTGCAGCGCCTGGCGCGCCCGGAACCTGTCGTCGAGGCGGGTCCAGGCGTCGGAGAGGGCGAAGAGCGCCTCCACTTCGCGCGGCGAGCCGGGGTAGCTGTCCACCAGGCGCTGCCAGCGGCCGGCGGCGCCGGCCCAGCGGTTGCGCTGGGCGTAGAACTCGGCCACGTACCACTCGTGCTCGATGAGCAGGCCGCGGGCGCGGTCGCGCGCCTTCTGGGCCTCGGCCCGGTACTTGGAGGTGGGGTACTTGGCCAGGAAGGCCTCGAGCTTCTGCACCCCGTCGCGCACCGTCTTCAGCTCCCGCTCGTGGGCCGGAGGGAAGGCGAAGAAGTCGCTGGGCCCGTCCTTCACCAGCGCCAGCCCCTCGTGGAAGGCAGCGTAGTCCACCTCCTCGTGGTTGGGGTGGAGCCGCACGAAGGCGCCGTAGGCGTCGCTGGCCTCGACGAAGCGCTCCTGGGCCTCCTTGATGTCGGCCAGGCGGAGCTCGGAGAGGGCCGCGTACTTGGAGAAGGGGTACTTGGTCCGGGTGTGCTCGAAGAACTTGGTGGCCTCGGGCCAGGACTCGCCCCTCATCTCCTCGAAGCCGGCCTTGTAGTTGTCCTCGGCCGACTTCTGGTACTTCACCTCGCCGGAGAGCGAGACGCGCGGGCTGCAGGCGCAGAGCGGCGAGAGGGCGATCAGGGCGAGGGCGGCGGCTCGGGCGTTCATGCGGGCCGGCAAGATAACGCAAAGCCCCCGCCGGATCACCCATCGCCCTCCTCCGGCAGCCCCACCACCCGGTGCACCGCCTCCCCGCCGAATCCCCGGGAGAGGAGGAATCGGGCCAGCCGGACCCGCTCCTTCGGCGGGAGCTCTGCGGGCGCGGCGCCCCGGGTCCGGCGCTCGGCCAGGGCGCGGCACAGCACCACCTCCGGGCTCCCCGCGCCCGCTCCCCCGGCCTCGGCGAGCGCCGCCGCGATCTGCTCCTTCGCCTGCGCCGCCGGGATGCCGGCCGCCAGCAGCCTCCGCTCCGCGGCGCGGGGGCCGAGCCGCCCGGGCCGCAGGAGCGCCCGCGCCGTGGCCTCCGCCCAGCCGCGGTCGTCCAGGTACCCGAGCCGCCGCAGCCACTCCACCACCGCGTCCTGCTCGGCGGCGTAGCCGGCGCCGCGCAGCCGCCGGCGCAGCTGGGCCTCGGTGCGGGCGTGGAAGGCGAGGACCCGCAGCGCCAGGGCGCGGGCCTGCTCCTCGGGAGTGGGATCGGACACCGGGGGAGTCTACCCTCCCCCGCCCGCCGCTCAGGTGACCTGCTTGAAGGCCGGCGAGTCGAACAGGCGGCGCACCTCGGGCGCGAGGTGGGTGAAGCGCACGCCGATGCGTCCGCGGAGGCCGAGGCGCGAGTCGCCGGGCTTCGCCCAGGCCACCTCGCCTGCGTAGGGCACCTCGGAGCCGTTGAGCTGGATGGCGCCGGACACCGAGCTGCCGGCCGCCGGCACCCGCATCAGCTCGGCGGAGAACCCGCCTGCGCCGAGATCGAGCGTGAAGACCGGAGAGGCCCCGATGGTGACCCTGAAGCGGCGCCGGTAGCGCGTGCTCGTGCGTGTCTTCGTCATCCCTTGAATAGGGTACATACAGCAAGCGATGTGACTCCGTCGTGCGGCAGGGTGCCCGCACAGGAGGTGTGATGCCGAAAACGTCGAGGCGGCCGCCCCGCGAACGGGTTGGCCGCCTTCGAGAGCCACCTCCGCGCCGGGCGGGGGCGCTCAGAAGCGCTCGATCTGGAAGTCGTCGTCCTGGCCGGCGGCCGCCGGCCGGGCCGGCACCTGGGCCGGCTGGATGCGGGCCACCGCGGCGGCCGCGGGGACGGGACCGGCCGCGGGCCGCGGCGCGGGCGCAGGTGGCGGCCGGGACGCGGAGGGCGCCGGGGCCTCGCTCTTCTCGAAGCTGTCCCACTTGGAGTCGCTGGTGCCGGAGACGCCCGAGACGCGCAGCGCGAAGTCATCGGGGTTGGTGGCCTGGCGCAGCGCCTCCTCGTAGGTGATGAGGCCGGCCTTGAGCAGGCCCATCAGCGACTGGTCGAAGGTCTGCATCCCGTAGGAGAGGTGGCCCTGGGCGATGGCGTCCGGGATCTCCTTGGTGCGGTCCTTGTCCTCGATGAGCTCGCGCACCCGGGTGGTGGCCAGCAGGACCTCGATGGCCGGGACGCGGCCGCGGCCGTCGGCGCGGGGCACGAGCCGCTGGCTGATGACCGCCTTGAGCACCGAGCCGAGCTGCAGCCGCACCTGCTTCTGCTGGTAGGGCGGGAAGGCCGAGATGATGCGGTTGATGGTCTCGGTGGCGTCGAGGGTGTGGAGGGTCGACATCACCAGGTGGCCTGTCTCGGCGGCGGTGAGCGCGGTCTCGATGGTCTCGAGGTCCCGCATCTCGCCCACCAGGATGACGTCCGGGTCCTGGCGCAGGGCGCTCTTCAGCGCCTGGCCGAAGCTCATGGTGTCGACGCCCACCTCGCGCTGGTTCACGATCGAGCGCTTGTCGCGGATGAGGAACTCGATCGGGTCCTCGATGGTCATGATGTGGCAGGTCTCGGTGGCGTTGATGTGATCGATCATCGCCGCCAGCGTCGTGGACTTGCCGGAGCCGGTGGTGCCGGTGACCAGGACCAGGCCGCGCTGCTCCCCGGAGATCTTCTCCAGGATCTTGGGCAGCAGGAGCTGCTCGATCGACTGGATCTTGAAGGGGATGACGCGGAAGACGCCGCCGATGGTGCCCCGCTGCTGGAAGATGTTGACGCGGAAGCGACCCAGGCCGGGCACGCCGTAGGCCAGGTCCACCTCGTTGGTCTGCTTGAACTTCTCCTTCTGGAAGTCGTTCATGATGCCGAACGCCATCCGGGCCACCTCCTCCGGCGGGAGGCGGCGTGCGTCCTTCAGCGGCACGAGCTGGCCGTCGACGCGGAACATCGGCGGGAGACCCGCCTTCAGGTGGATGTCGGAGGCCGAAGCGCGGAGAGCGACCTGCAGGATCTCGTTGAGCTCCATGCGTCGAAAAGCCTACCACCCGCTCCGGGGCGAAGCCATTCACCGGGCCTGGGGACGGGCGCGCGCAGCGTGGGGCGATATCCCACAGGACCGCGCGCCGAGCGGGCCCGTGCGCGCCCCGGCGCGGCGGGCCCGAGACGCAGCGAGGCCGGCTGCCCGACGGCAACCGGCCCCGGAGAGCTGCCTCTGGCGATCGGCTAGCGCTTCGAGAACTGGAAGCGCTTGCGGGCGCCAGGCTGGCCGTACTTCTTGCGCTCGACCTTGCGGGCGTCGCGGGTGACGAAGCCGGCCTTCTTGAGCACCGCGCGGTACTCGGGGTTGATCTCCATGAGGGCGCGGGTGATGCCGTGGCGGATGGCACCGGCCTGGCCGGAGAGACCGCCGCCGCGGGCGTTCACGAAGACGTCGAGCTTGCCCATCTGGTCGACGAGCTTCAGCGGCTCGACCAGGATCATCTTCGAGGTCTCGCGCCCGAAGTACTCGTCCATGGTGCGGCCATTGATGGTGATGTTGCCGCTGCCGGGCGAGAGGCGGACGCGGGCCACGGCGTCCTTGCGGCGGCCGACCGAGATCTGGAGCTGGGGCATCGAGCGATCCCTTTACGCGGAGAGCTTCTGCGCGGAGAGCTTGAGCGGCGCCGGCTTCTGGGCCGCGTGCGGGTGCTTGTCGCCCGCGTAGATCTTGAGCTTCTTCAGCATGTCGCGGCCGAGCGCGTTGCGGGGCAGCATGCGCTGGACGGCGAAGAAGAAGATGTCCTCGGGGTGGCGCTCGCGGACCTTGCGGGCCGGAGTGAGCTTGGCGCCGCCCGGGTGCATGGTGTGGGAGAAGTAAAGCTTGTCCTCTTCCTTCTTGCCCGTGAAGCGGACCTTGCCCGCGTTCACCACCACCACGAAGTCGCCCACGTCCATGGACGGGGTGTAGCTGGGCTTGTGCTTGCCCTTGAGGATGCTGGCGATGCGGCTGGCCGCCCGGCCGACGGTGAGCCCGTCGGCGTCGACGATCCACCACTTCCGGTCCTGGAGGGCCTCGGACCTGGTCGCGCTGTGTGTGCCCTTGCTCATGGAAAATCCTGGCCTTCTGGCCGATTTAGGAGGGCGCGTTCTAAGGGATCGGGGCCTGCAAGTCAAGGGTTGGCCCGGGGGGGTGCCCGGATCGAGGCTTTTCAAGGAGTTCCCTCACCTTCCAGGGCCCGCCAGGCGAGCCCGGAGGGCGGCCAGCACCTCGGCGGAGCGGGACGCCACGTCCTCGGGCCGATCGGCCTTGGCGGGGTCGTGGAGGGCGTGGGCCCCCGCGGGGAGGTCGCCCAGGAAGCGGCTGGGCGTCCGGGGGATGGCCTTGCCCCGCTTCACCCGGACCCGGGCCCGGGTGAGGAAGAGACGCTCGCGCGCCCGGGTGATGCCCACGTAGGCGAGCCGCCGCTCCTCGGCGAGGTCGCGGGCCTCGCCCTTCATCCCGGCAACCGGCAGCAGCTCCTCCTCCAGGCCGACGAGGAACACCACCGGGAACTCGAGCCCCTTGGCGGCGTGCAGGCTCATGAGCGAGACGCCCTCGTCGGCGACCTCCTCCTCCTCGCGCGAGTCGAGCGCTAGCTTGGCGAGCCAGTTGCCGAGCGTGGGCTTCTTGCCGGTCCGCTCCTCCCAGCGCTCCAGCGAGCGGATGAGGCCGTCGATTGCCTCGACGCGGCGGTTCCCGGCCTCGGGCGAGCGGGCGCCCTGCCGGGCGTGGGAGTAGAGGTCGACCTCCTCCACCAGCCGGCGCGCGGTCTCGGCGAGGCGTCCCGCGGAGAAGGCGGCGCGGTACCGGGAGAGGAGCCCGCTGAGCTCGCCGAGCCGCGCCGCCGCACCGGCCGGCATGCCCGGCGCCTCGGCGGCGCGCACCACCGCCTTGCCGAGCGGGAGCCCCTCCCTGGCGGCGAAGTCCTGGAGCCGCCCGAGCGAGGTGTCGCCGATGCCGCGAGCCGGCACGTTGACGATGCGGGCCAGCGAGACGTCGTCGCGCGGCTCGGCGCAGACCTTGAGGTAGGCGAGGAGGTCGCGGACCTCGGCGCGATCGAAGAAGGCCGGGGCGCCATGGACGCGGTGGGGGATGCCGGCCTCGCGCAGCGCCTCCTCGAAGGGGCCCGACTGGGCGTTGAGCCGGTAGAGCACGGCGAAGTGCGACCAGGGCCGCCCCTCGCCGCGGAGCCGCGACATGGCGCTGGCCACGAAGCGCGCCTCCTCCTCCTCGTCGGCGAGGTCGGCCACCTCCACCGGGTCGCCGTCGCCGGCCGCGGTCCAGAGCTTCTTGGGCCGCCGGTCGGGGTTGGGGGCGATGACGCCGTTGGCGCAGGCCAGGATGTGGCCGGTGGAGCGGTAGTTCTGCTCCAGCCTCACCTCCTTCGCCCCCGGGAAGTGACGCTCGAAGCGGAGGATGTTCTTCACCTCGGCGCCGCGCCACCCGTAGATCGCCTGGTCGTCGTCCCCCACGGCGCAGACGTTCATGGGCTTGCCGGCCACCAGCTTGAGCAGCTCGAGCTGGGCCAGGTTGGTGTCCTGGTACTCGTCCACCAGCAGGTAGTGGAAGCGCTGCTGGCTGCGCTTGCGGACGGCGGCGTCGCCGCGGAGCAGCGCCACCGGGCGGGAGATGAGGTCGTCGAAGTCCACCGCCCGCTGCGCCAGCAGCGCCTGCTGGTAGCGGGGCAGCACCTCGGCGGCCACCAGGTCGTAGTCGTCGCCCTGCCCCTCGGGGCGCACCGCGATCCCGTCCTGCCCGGCGGCCTTGGCGCGCGAGATCATCGCCAGGAGCTTCTGGGCGTCGAAGGCCCGGCCCTCGACGTCGAACTCGCGGAGCGCGCGCTTCACCAGCGAGAGCTGATCGCCGTCGTCGCAGATGGCGAAGCGGCGCGGCAGGCCGGCGGCCTTGTGCTCCTGGCGCAGCAACCAGAGGCCGAAGGCGTGGAAGGTGGAGACGAAGACGTCACCGCCCAGCGCGCCGGCCAGCGCCACCACCCGCTCCCGCATCTCGCGCGCCGCCTTGTTGGTGAAGGTGACGCAGAGGATGGCCGAGGGTTCCACACCCTTCTGCAGCAGCCAGGCGACGCGGTGGGCGATGACTCGGGTCTTGCCCGACCCCGCGCCCGCCAGCACCAGCAGTGGCCCCTCGGTGGTGGTGACCGCCTCGCGCTGGGGTGGATTGAGCGTCGAGAGGTCGATCACGGGCGCGGGGGTATGGCACGCCGCACCCGGCGCTTCAAGCCCTTGACAAGTCCGGTGGCACCCATTCCGGAGCCCGTGCACCGGGCGTAGAATGGGATCGGAGAGGAGCGCCTTGGAAACGACCGTAGGCCCCGTTCGACCCGCACCCATGGTGCTCTGGCGCAGCGTCGAGAGCACCGGGCCCGCGCCGCCGCGGCGCGAGCCCCGCGACAGGGTCACGGTGTCGCCCGAGGCGCAGGCCACCTCCTCCACCGGCCGGAAGCTCGACGCCGCCGAGCAGGCCGAGGTGCGCCGCCTGGAGGAGACCGATCAGCGGGTGCGGACCCACGAGCGGGCCCACCAGGCCGCCGGCGGCGGCGCCGCCGGGGCCGCCTCCTTCACCTACACCGTCGGGCCCGACGGGAAGCTCTACGCCACCGGCGGCGAGGTGCCCATTCGAGTCGACACCGGGCGCACGCCCGAGGAGAAGCTGGCCGCCGCCCAGCGGATGCGGGCCGCGGCGCTGGCGCCGGCCGACCCCTCGGCCCAGGACCTCTCCGTGGCCGCCGACGCCGCTGCGCTGGAGGCCGAGGCCCGCGCCGAGAAGAGCCGCGAGGCGTCGCAGGCCCTCGAGCCGCCCGCCTCGTCGCCGGAGACGGGCGAGAGCCGGAGCCGCCACGTCACCGCCTACGAGCGCGCGGTGGCGCGGCGCCACGGCCCCGACGCGGCCACCGTCTCCGCCCAGGCCTGACGGCCTCCGCGGCGGCACCTCCCGCCGGCGCTTTGCGGCCGGGCGCGTCCGGGTCGATGATGGCGCCGTGCCCCGCCTGCTCCTCGCCGCCCTCGTCCTGCTCGCCGCCTCCGCCCGCGCCCAGCCCGTCGTGACGCTCTCGCCGGCGCAGGCCCGCCCCGGCGACGCCTTCCTGGTGGAGGTCCGCGGCGCCGCGGCGCCGGTGGAGGGAACGCTCCTCGGCCGCACGCTCCAGTTCTTCCCGGTGCCGGGCGGGTGGCGCGCCGTGGCGGCGCTGCCCATCGAGGCTCCGCCCGGCCCCCAGCCGCTCGCGCTCGGGGCCGGAGGGCAGGCGCTGCCGGCGGCGGTGGAGGTGCTGGCGGCCGACTTCCCCGAGAGGCGGCTCCGGGTGGCCTCGCGCTTCGTCGCCCCGCAGCCGGCCAGGGTGCGGCGCCGCATCGCTGCCGACCAGAAGGCCTTCGAGCGCGCCTACGACCAGGAGCCTTCGCCGCCGCTCTTCTCCGGCCGCTTCGCCCTGCCCCGCGACGACGAGCTCAACGCCCGCTACGGCGAGCGCCGCACCTTCAACGGCAAGAAGCCCTCGCGCCACTACGGCCTGGACATCGGCGGCGACCTGGGGGCTCCGGTGGCCGCTGCCCAGGGCGGCCGGGTGGTGCTGGTGCGCGACTGCTGGGGCTCGGGACTCTCGGTGGTGCTCTTCCACGGCGCCGGGATGTTCTCCAGCTACTTCCACCTCGCCAGGGTGGCGGTGAAGGAGGGCGCGGTGGTGGCCCGCGGGCAGCTCATCGGCAGCGTGGGCCGGAGCGGGCGCGTCACCGGTCCCCACCTGCACTTCGGCGTCAAGGTGGGCGACCTGCACGTGGACCCGGAGTCGGTGCTCCGGCTGCCCTTCGACTAGCGCCCTCCGCCTTCCCCGGGGCGAGCGAGGGAGCCCTGCCGGGGCAGGGGCGTGGAAGCGCGGGGCACGGGGTGTACGCTGGCCCGGTCCACCAGCGAGGTCGCGCCATGAAGCGTTCGGGCATGACAGGGGAGCGCCTGGTCGCCACCTTCCTGCTGGGCTGCGTGCTGCTCAACTACCCGGTGCTCTTCCTCTTCGCCCGCCGGGTCACGGTTGCAGGCATCCCGCTCGTCTACGTCTACCTCTTCGGCGTCTGGACGCTGCTCATCGCCATCCTGGCGCTCGTCGTCGAGCGCAAGCGGAGCTGACCCCGTGCTGCGCGGCTGGGTGATCGTCGCCGTCTCCTTCGCCTACCTGGGCGTGCTCTTCGCCATCGCCCACTGGGGCGACCGCCGGGCCGAGGCCGGGCGCTCGGTGATCGCCAACCCCTGGATCTACTCCCTCTCGCTGGCGGTGTACTGCACCACCTGGACCTTCTACGGCAGCGTGGGACGGGCCGCCTCCAGCGGCATCGGCTTCCTGCCGGTCTACCTGGGCCCGACCCTGGCGGCGGCGCTGTGGTGGTACGCCATGCGGAAGATCATCCGCATCAGCCACGCCTACCGCATCACCTCCATCGCCGACTTCGTCGCCTCGCGCTACGGCAAGAGCCAGCTGCTCGGCGGCCTGGTGACCATCATCGCGGTGCTCGGCGTCATCCCCTACATCTCGCTCCAGCTCAAGGCCATCTCCGGGAGCTTCGCCATCCTGCTCCACTACCCGGAGATCGTGATGCCGGCCCAGGCGGTGGCCCACCACGCCTTCCAGGACAGCGCCCTGTACATCGCCATGATCCTGGCGGCCTTCACCATCCTCTTCGGCACGCGCCACCTCGACGCCACCGAGCGCCATGAGGGGCTGGTGGCCGCCATCGCCTTCGAGTCGGTGGTGAAGCTGCTGGCCTTCCTGGTGGTGGGGGCCTTCGTCACCTTCGGCATCTACCAGGGCTTCGGCGACATCTTCCGCAAGGCGCAGGAGGTGGCGCGCCTGCGGCCCCTCCTGGAGGTGGGCAGCGCCGGGGCCGGCTACGGCACCTGGGCCTTCCTGACCGTGCTCTCGATGCTCTCGGTGATGTTCCTCCCCCGCCAGTTCCAGATCGCGGTCGTCGAGAACGTGGACGAGAACCACCTGGCCAAGGCGATCTGGCTCTTCCCGCTCTACCTCCTGCTCATCAACGTCTTCGTGCTGCCGGTGGCGCTGGGAGGCCTGATGCTCTTCCCGGCCGGCGTCGACGCCGACACCTTCGTCCTCACGGTGCCCATGTCCCAGCACCGGCAGGAGCTGGCGCTCTTCGCCTTCATCGGCGGCCTCTCGGCCGGGACCGGCATGGTGATCGTCGAGACCATCGCCCTCTCCACCATGGTCTGCAACGACCTGGTGATGCCGGTGCTGCTGCGCCTCCGCTGGCTGCGGCTCAACGAGCGCCAGGACGTGTCGCGGCTGCTGGTCAACATCCGGCGCCTGGCCATCACCGCCATCCTGCTGCTGGGGTACGCCTACTTCCGCATCGCCGGCGAGGCCTACGCGCTGGTGGCCATCGGGCTCATCTCCTTCGCGGCGGTGGCGCAGTTCGCCCCGGCCATCCTCGGCGGCATCTTCTGGCGCAGCGGAACCCGCGCCGGCGCCATGGCCGGCCTGCTGAGCGGCTTCGCGGTGTGGTGCTACACGCTGCTGCTCCCCTCCTTCGCCCGGTCGGGCTGGCTCCCGCACAGCTTCCTGGAGGAGGGGCCGCTGGGGATCTGGCTGCTGCGCCCGCACCAGCTCTTCGGCTTCACCGGTCTCGACGACATCTCGCACGGGCTCTTCTGGAGCATGCTGGCCAACTGCGCCGCCTACGTGGGCGTCTCCATCGCCCGGCGCCCGGGGGTGGCGGAGGCGAGCCAGGCCAGCCTCTTCGTCGACGTGCTGCGCCACACCCAGAGCCCGGAGCGGCCTCCGTACTGGCGCGGCAGCGCCTCGGTCGAGGACCTCCTGGCCCTGACCGGCCGGTTCCTGGGGCCGGAGCGCGCCCAGGAGGCCTTCCTGGCGCTGGCCCGGCGGCGCGGCCGGGAAGCAGTGGCGGAGCTGCGCCCCGACGCGGAGCTGGTCCACTTCGCCGAGACCCAGCTCGCCGGCGCCATCGGCGGCGCATCGGCGCGGGTGCTCGTCTCCTCCGTGGTCCAGGAGGAGCCGCCCGGCCTCGACGAGGTCATGGACATCCTCGACGAGGCCTCGCAGGTGCGCGCCTACAGCCGCCAGCTCGAGCAGCAGTCGCGCGAGCTGCGGGAGGCCACCGCCGAGCTGCGGGCCGCCAACGCCCGCCTGCAGGAGCTGGACCGGCTGAAGGACGACTTCATCTCCAACGTCACCCATGAGCTGCGAACGCCGCTCACCGCCATCCGCGCCCTGTCCGAGATCCTCCACGACGACCCGCGCACCCGGCTCGAGGATCGGCGGCGCTTCCTGGGCGTGATCGTCAAGGAGGCCGAGCGTCTCACCCGGCTCATCAACCAGACCCTGGACCTGGCCAAGATCGAGTCGGGCAGCGCCGAGTGGCACACCAGCGAGCTCGACGTGGCCGAGGTGGTCCGCGAGGCCGCCGAGGCCACCAGCCAGCTCTTCCGCGACCGAGGGGCCCGCCTCTCGCTGCGGCTGGCGGAGGGGCTGCCCAGGGTCCGGGCCGACCGCGACCGGCTGATGCAGGTGCTCGTCAACCTGCTGTCGAACGCCGTCAAGTTCTGCGCACCGGAGCGGGGGCTCGTGGAGATCAGGCTCGCGGAGCGGGGCGCCGAGCTGCGGGTCGAGGTGCAGGACGACGGCCCGGGCGTGGCCCCTCCGGATCGGGAGACCATCTTCGAGCGCTTCCGCCAGGCGGGCGAGACCCTCACCGGCAAGCCGCGCGGCACCGGCCTGGGCCTGCCCATCAGCCGCCGCATCGTCGAGCACTTCGGCGGTCGGCTGTGGCTGGAGGAGCGGGCGGGGCCGGGCGCCACGTTCTGCTTCTCGCTGCCGGTCGCGTCGCCGGGTCGCGCCGGGGCGACCACGATGGTCACCGCCCGAGGAGGTTGAGGCGCCATGGCACATCGCGTCCTGGTGGTGGACGACGAGCCCAGCATCGTCCTCTCGCTCCAGTACCTGCTGCAGCGCGAGGGGTTCGAGGTGGACACCGCCGCCGACGGCGAGGCGGCGCTGGAGGTGGTGGCCCGGCGGCCGCCGGCGCTGGTGGTCCTCGACATCATGCTCCCCACCATGAGCGGGTTCGAGGTGTGCCGTCGCCTCCGGGCCGACCCCGCGGCCGCCGGCATCAAGGTGCTGATGCTCACCGCCCGGGGCCGGGACACCGAGGCCCAGAAGGGACTCAGGCTCGGCGCCGACCTCTACCTGACCAAGCCCTTCTCCACCCACGAGCTCCTGGAGCACGTGCGCCGGCTCCTGGGGCAGACACCATGACCGCCAGGGAGGGCACGGGGGCCCCGCCGGCCGCGGGGGCGCTGACGATGTTCAGCCCGCTCGCCGCCATCGCCCAGCCCGAGCCGGCGGTGGTGCCGCTCGACGCCACCGTGGGCCAGGCGCTGGCCACGATGGACCGGCTGCAGCGAGGCGCGGTGGTGGTGATCACCCCCGACCGCGTGCCCCTCGGCATCTTCACCCTGCGCGACGTGCTGCGGCGCGTGACCCTGGCCGGGCGCAGCCTCTCCGAGCCGGTGGCCTCGGTGATGACCGCCGGCCTCCTGGCCCTGCGCCCCCAGGCCACGGCTCACCAGGCCGCGCTCACCATGGCCCGCCACGGGGTGGGCCGGGTGGTGGTGGTGGACGGCGACGGCCGGCTGGTGGGCGTGGTGGCGCGCGGAGACCTCTTCGGCCTGCGGCGGGTGGGGATCCAGGAGGTGAGCGCCCGGCTGGCCGCCGCCACCGACCTGCGCGGCCTGCAGGAGGCGGCCGCCGTCATCCGCAGCGTCGCCGACTCGCTCCTGGCCCAGGGGCTCGCGGCCGAGACCCTCACCCACCTGGTCTCGACCCTGAACGACCTGCTCACCATCCGCGTCCTGGAGCTGGCCTCCGACGCGCACGAGCTGCCACCGGTCCCCACCTGCTGGGTGGCCATGGGCTCGGAGGGGCGCATGGAGCAGACGCGCGCCACCGACCAGGACAACGCCATCGTCTTCGACGCTCCGCCCGGCGACGCGCCGGCGGTGCGGGAGGCGCTGCTCCCCTTCGCCCGCACCGCCAACCAGTGGCTGGCGGCCTGCGGCTTCCCGCTCTGCAAGGGGGAGGCGATGGCCGGGAACCCCCGCTGGTGCCTCTCCCTCGGGGAGTGGCGCGCCGCCTTCGGCCGCTGGATCGCGGAGCCGACGCCGCAGGCCATCCTCGACAGCGTCATCGCCCTCGACCTGCGGCCGCTCTGGGGAAGCGAGGCGCTGGTGGAGCGGCTGCGCGAGGGGGTGCTGGCGGCGATCCCGCGCGACGGCCTCTTCGTGCGGCTGCACGCCGAGGCGGCGCTGGAGCTGCGGCCGCCGCTGGGCCGGATCCGCGACTTCGTCGTCGACCGCTCGGGCCCGCACCGCCACACCCTCGACCTCAAGCGCTCCGGCTCCCGCATCTTCGCCGACGCCGCCCGCGTGCTGGCGCTCGTCCACCGCCTCCCGCAGACCAGCACCGCCGAGCGGCTTCGCGCCGTCTCCGCCGGGCTCCGGCTCTCGCCCGAGGAGCTGGCTGCCCTCCTCGAGGGCTTCTACTTCGTCCACCGGCTGCGGCTGCGCCTGCCGCGCGGCGAGGACCAGGCGGCCAACCGGGTGGATCCGCGCGCGCTGCACAAGCTCGACAGGCTCATGCTCCGCGAGGCGCTGCGCCAGGCGGCGAAGCTGCAGCGCTGCCTGGCGGCGGAGCTGAGGCTCGAGTAGGCGCGGCGCGGCGGCCCTGCCTGGCCGTGGGGCTACAGCCCGCGCCGCACCTCGGCCAGGACCGCCAGCAGCCGGCCCTGCAGGTCGTGGTTGGCGGCGCAGATGTCTCCGCGCCGCAGCATGTCGTCGCCGCCGTCGAAGTCGGCCACCAGCCCGCCGGCCTCGCGCACCAGCAGGATGCCCGGCGCCAGGTCCCAGGGCTTGAGCCGCATCTCCCAGTACCCGTCGAAGCGGCCGCAGGCCACGTAGGCCAGGTCGAGGGCGGCGGCGCCCATGCGCCGGATGGCGCGGGCGCGCCGCATGTACTCCCCGAAGATGCGCAGCGGCATCTCGTAGTTCTGGTGGACGTCGTAGGGGAAGCCGGTGACCAGCAGCGCCCGCACCAGCTCCGGCGTCCGCGAGACCTGGATGCGCTCGCCGTTGCAGGTGGCCCCCTCGCCACGCGCCGCCAGGAAGAGCTCGCCCCGCAGCGGGTCGAGCGTGGCACCGGCCACCACGCCGCGGGCGTCCATGGCGGCGACGTTGACGGCGAAGTGGGGCAGGCCGTGGGCGTAGTTGGTGGTGCCGTCGAGGGGGTCGACCACGAAGCGCAGCGCCGCGTCCTCGGAGCCGCTCTGGCCCGACTCCTCGGCCAGGATGGCGGCGGCCGGGTGGCCGGCCCGCAGGAAGCCCACCACCGCCTCTTCGCTGGCGCGGTCGGCGTCGGTGACGAGGTCGATGCCCCCCTTGTAGTCGATGACCCGCCTGCCGCCGAAGCGGGCGCGCAGCACCGCGCCGCCGCGGCGCGCCGCCTCGGCGCAGGTCTCCATGAGCTCGCTGGCCTCGGACATGCTTCCTCCCGGCCCGGAGGCTAGTCGCGGGGCGCCGCGGGCGCAGCGCGGCAAAGGGGGGCAGGAGGAGCGGGCGAGCCGGGCGCGGGGCCGCTGCGCCTTCAGCGCTTCAGCGCCGCGCGCACCGCGTCGGCGAGGGGCGTGGTGGGGCGGCCGATGAGGCGGCGCAGGTCGCCGCCGGCGTCGTCGAGGGCGCCCTGGGCTGCCTGGACGTCGGCGTCCACGTAGACGTCGGCCACCGGCGGGGGCAGACCGGCGCCGGTGAGGACGGCGCGGTACTCGTCGGCCGGCAGGTCCTGGTAGGGGATGGCCTTGCCCGCCTGACGCGAGACCTCGCCGGCCAGCTCCGCCATGGTGAAGCGCTGGTCGCCGGCCAGCTCGTACACCGGCTTGCCGGGCGCCCCGGTGAGCACCGCCACCGCGGCGGCGGCGTAGTCGGCGCGGGCCGCGGCGGCGATCCGGCCGGTGCCGGCGCTGCCCACCATGGCGCCGTGCTGGAGCGCCGGGCCGAGGTTCTCGGTGTAGTTCTCCAGGTACCAGCCGTTGCGGAGGAAGACGAAGGACAGGCCGGAGGCGCGAATGGCCTCCTCGGTGGCCTTGTGCTCGGCGGCCAGGGCGAGCTTGCTGGTGTCGGCCCTCAGCAGGCTGGTGTAGGCGAGCAGCTTCACCCCGGCGGCCTGCGCGGCCTTCACCACCGCGGCGTGCTGCCCGTAGCGCTTGCCCACCTCGCTCGAGGAGATGAGCAGCACCTTCTCGGCGCCGTCCAGCGCCGGGCCCAGGGTCTCGGGCCGGGAGTAGTCGGCAGCCCGGACCGTGACGCCTCGGGCGGCCAGGTCCTTCGCCTTGTCGGGGCTGCGGACGGCGGCGACCACCTGGCTGGCGGGCACATTCCGGAGCAGCTGGTCGATGACGAGGCGGCCGAGGTGGCCGGAGGCGGCGGTGACGACGATCATGGCGATCTCCCCTGCGTGGCGGTTGGCGGCCCATTCGCAACCATCACGGTGGCGAATGAGCTCAATTCGTAACCGCATCGGTTCCGCTTGGCAAGCCCTTCGGCCGGAGGGGCCCTACCGGGCCTGGGCCCGGACGTCGCGCAGCAGGTCGGCCACGGTGGTGCGGCCCAGCTGCCGCTCCAGGGCCAGGCGCGCCTCGGCGTAGGGCGCGCCCAGCGCGGCCTGGATGCCGGCCCCCACCGGGCAGCGGGGGTTGGGCGCGCCGGCGTGCATCGGGAAGAGCTGGTCGCCCTGCACCGCGCGGTACACGTCCCGCAGGGTGATGGCGCGGGCCGGCTGGGTGAGCTGCCAGCCGCCGCCCGGGCCCCCCTGCGACCGAACCAGCTTCGCCTGGCGCAGCAGCGCCAGCAGCCGCCGGATCACCACCGGGTTGGTGTTGACGCTCCCGGCGATGTACTCGGAGGTGACCGGCTCCCCGCCGGCCTCGTGGGCCAGCAGGGTGAGGACGTGGATGGCCACGGTGAAGCGGCTGTTGGGCTTCATGCGCAACCATATTCGTTACGTTGCGCGCCCCCCCCTGTCAAGCCGGACGGGGCCTGCCGGCGCCGTCCTGGCAGCCTCCCCGGCACCCCGATCGCCGCTCTCCGTATCGCCCGGGCGGGAACCCCGTGGCATCCTCCCGACATGTCAGTCCCAGCCGCCCCACCCGGCGCCTCGCGGCGAGACCTGATGGCGCTCGTCTCGGCGTTTCTCGCGGTGGCAGCGGTTGCGGCGCTGCGCTTCCCCGAGGCGCTGTTCCGCGCCGAGTTCTGGGCCGAGGACGCAACCGAGTTCTTCTTCGAGTCCATCGCAACGGGACCGCGCAGCCTCGTCACCCAAGTGTACGGCTATCACTTCCTGCTCGAACGAGCGGTGGCCTGGGCCGCAACCGCGCTCCCTGTCCACGCCACGCCCTTCGTGTACGCCTGGGCCAGCCTCTTCGCTGGGGCGGGATCGATGGCCTATGTGACGCGCAGCGGCTTCTCCTGGATCGCACCTCACCGCTGGCAGCGCGTGCTGCTGGCCGCTCTGCTCGCGCTGGCGCCGGGCACTGCCGACGTTCTCCTCAACCTCAGCAACCTGCCCAACCCGCTGGCGCTGCTCGCCTTCCTGCTCCTCGTGGAGCGGCCAGCGGTGATGCGAGGAGCGCGCATCACCGTCTTCGCCCTGGTAGCGATGTCGTCCGGACACGTGCTCGTCTGGTTGCCCCTGGCAGGGTACCTCGCGTGGCGACACCGCTCCGCCGGTCATGGCGCGGCAGCGCTGATCATCGCCGCGACCGCCGTGGTCAACGCCGTGGGCGCGCATGCCGCCTCGACCGCCGCGGGCAGCTTCGATCTCGGCGGACTTGCCTCGGTCCCTTCCCTCTTCGTGGAGAACGCCTTCGCCCGACTGATCGTGGCGCCCTTCACTGGCCCCTCCGTGGCCGGCGTGATCCAGGTGGCGCCGCCGACCGCCTACTGGCCTGCGGTCGCTCTCGGCATGCTCGGGGTGGGCGCGTTGCTCCTGCGCGAGCTGCGGACCGATCGGGAGGCCGGAGTGGCTCTCACCCTGGGATGCGCAGGGGCGCTTGGCATGCTTGGGCTCGTTGCCCTCTCGCGGTCGTACAACCTGCCACTCCTGCGGCGCGGGTCGGGCTCTCTTCTGCCCGATGTTCGGTATGCGTTCCTCCCCGCCTGCATGGCCACGCTCCTGTGGGCGAGGATCCTCCAGGGGCCCGGCCCGAGGCCCCTGGCAACGCTGCGTGGGGTCGCAGCCCTCCTCGTGGGTCTGCAGCTGGCGGCGGGATTTCCCCGGCGCCATGCACGGCCCGACCTGGATTGGCCGGCCCGAGCGCGCTGGGTGGCGCTCCTTCTCGACCTTCACCGCAGCACCGGTCAGCAAGTGGTGATCCGCATGGGCGACCTCGCCATCCACCCGCGGACCTGGGTGCCGGACAACCGCAGAGTTGCCGTCGTCCTGCCCAGCCGCTGACCCTCAGGCGGCGCGCCGCCCCTGTCCCACCAGCGCCAGCCGGAGAGGCGTCTTGGTCACCTCGACCTCGTCCAGACCAGCCTCCCGCATCGCGCTCAGCAACCGATCGGCGGTGAATCTGGATGGATGGATGTCGCGGCGCGAGTAGCCGGAGAGCCTGCCGACCAACTCGAGCACGGTGGCCTCCAGCAGCGGAAGCGCCGCATCGCCGTAGTTGGGTGTTGATAGCCAGAGCCGTCCTTCCGGGGCAAGCATGGCGGCAATTGCCGCGAGATAGGGCTCCGGAGCGGGGATGTGCTCGATGACTTCCTTCGCGTAGATCCCTTCGAACTCACCCAGCGGGCGGAGGTCCGCGTTCGGCGCGATGGTCAGGCAGCGCTCGACACGGGGGTCCCCGATCCGGTCCAGGCGCTCGGTAACCCGCGGGTCCACGTCCACGACCGTGAGCCGAACGACCTCGGGGACGAGCGGAAGTTCGTGGAGGAATCCGCCGCCGATCACCAGCACGCGTGGCCGGCCTCCGGCCGCTCCGACCCGCGTCAGAAAGCCCGCCAGGCTCCGCTCCAGAGGCCGGTGGTAGAGCGACCAAGGGAAGCGCAGCGCGCGCGCGTGGTTGGCGAAGTAGTCGCCGCTCATGGCTCGACCCTCGCGCGGGCTACCAGGACGAGTTCGTAGGCTGCGGGCTCGTCAGCATCGACGATGGGTGAAGCCAGTGCCCTCCGGACGAGCGTGACACTCGGCACGAGGAGTGCGGCGGGGAGGTACCGGAGGAGGCGGTTGGGATAGTGACCTGTCACCGTCTTGACCAGGAACGCGACGAAGCCCAGCGGAAGGAACGCGCGGAAGAGGAACTCCGAACGGCGATTGCCCAGCCCATAGATCGCCTCTACCTCCCAGCCGCTGGCTTGCAGCAGGGACGTCCAGACCCGGTGATGGTAGACGTGCCAGTGCTGGAAGAATCCGTTGAGGGCGCCGGCGAACGCCATCCCCAGCCGCGGGAGGTGGCGCATCAGGAAGCTCTGCGTGCGCCCCTGGATGGCCCAGGTGGCAGTGGGCACGAAGGTCACGAGGCGCGCGCCCGCGCCGACGGCGCGGCGCAGGTTGCGTAGCGCACTGTCTATGTCCGGAACGTGCTCCAGAGAGCAGTTGCCGATCACTCCCCGGAAGCTTCTTCCCGCGAAGGGCACGCAGCACGACACGTCGGCGCGTTCGACCCCGTCGAGAACCCGGCGCGCCTGCTCCAGCTCGCGGGCCGAGATGTCCACGCCGAACACCTGCCGATCGACCCGGTCGAGGAACTTCCACCAGTAGCCGTCACCGCAACCGACGTCGAGGACGGGCCCCTCGAGCCGTCCGTGACGGCCCTCGATCCAACGCAGAGCCAGCAGCCGGTTCAGCTCGCGCAGGCATAGTGCGAGCG
Organism: Deltaproteobacteria bacterium; assembly: GCA_016214955.1. GTDB lineage: Bacteria > Myxococcota > Myxococcia > Myxococcales > Anaeromyxobacteraceae > JACRMN01. Next base: position 100,693 of record JACRMN010000027.1, on the reverse strand, counting down.
GCGCATGAACCAGGTACTGCGGGATGGCGCGCTCGAGGAACTGCTGGCTGGCTTCGTCGGTCATCGAGCGACCACTCCCACTCCGCCTCACGGCGAGTTCGGCCCGCCCGCCTTCGCGCACCGTCGGCACTTCCGGGCCGGCGATATACCACAAGGGCGCGACCCGCCGGCCCGTTCCCGGCTACACTCCGGCCATGGTCAAGGTGATGGCGGTCCTGCGCTCCGTCTTCCTGGTCTTCATCTTCCTCTACGCGCTCAAGCTCCTCCCGCTCGCGCTCCTGGTGTCGTCCGACGCGCGCCGCGGCGAGGTGATGGTGCCCTTCACCAAGGTCGAGACCGTGGCCAGCGTCACCTGGCTGGCCATCGGCTGGATCGCCTTCGAGGTGGTGGTGGGCTGGGTGCACGTCTGGGCCGGCGGCAAGCTGCGCGACCGCGCTGCCGCCAAGAAGGCCGCCCGGGCCGTCGCCAGCCCGCCGGCGGCGCCCCCCAGGCCCTGAGGCGTGCCCTCCCTCCGCGAGGCCGCCTACCGCCTCCGCCGGGTGGTGTTCCCGGTGGAGCTGCCGCTCTGGTACTCGCCCTCCTACCGCCTCCCCATCACCGGCGTGGGGAGCCACGTCGAGCCGCGCCGCGCCGACTACGTGGCCTGGTGGCTGCTCGACTGGGGCGCGGTGCGCCCCGACGGCGTGCGCACGCCGGAGCGGATCGACTGGAGGGCGCTGGAGCGGGTGCACACGCCCGAGCTGCTCGAGTCGCTGGCCCAGGCCGAGACCCTGGGCCGCATCTTCGGCGCCGACCCCTCCGACATCCCGGTGGACGAGGTGCTGACCACCGTGCGCCTCGCCTGCGGCGCCACGCTGGCCGCCGCCCGCCAGACGCTGCGCTCCCGGGAGCCGCACCTCAACCTCCTCGGCGGCTTCCACCACGCAGCCCCCGGCACGGCCGGCGGCTTCTGCCCGGTGAACGACGTGGCGGTGGCGGTGGCGGCGCTACGCGACGAGGGCTTCCGCGGCAAGGTGGTGGTCCTCGATCTCGACGCCCACCCGCCCGACGGCCTCTGCGCCTGCTTCGCCGGCGACGCCTCGGTCTTCGTGGGCTCCCTCTCCGGCTCCGACTGGGGCCCGCTGCCGGGCGTGGACGAGACGCTGCTGCCCCAGGGCTGCCCCGACGGCCCCTACCTGGCCGCGCTCGACGCGCTCCTGGCCCGCATGCCCGAGCCGGAGCTGTGCTTCGTCATCGCCGGCAGCGACGTGCTCCGCGGCGATCGCTTCGGGCTGCTGGGGCTGACGCTCGACGGCGTGCGCCGGCGCGACCGGCGGGTGGCCGCGGCGCTGGCCGGGCTGCCCAGCGTCTGGCTGCCGGGCGGCGGCTACACCGACGACGCCTGGAAGGCGCTGGCCGGCACCGGCATGGTGCTGGCCCGCGGCTCGCTCACGCCCGTCCCACCCCACTACGACCCCATGATCGCCCGCTACTCGGCCATCGCCCGGCAGCTGACGCCGGAGCTGCTGGGCGAGAGCGAGCTCTCCGCCAGCGACCTGGAGGAGGCGCTCGGGCTCGGCGGGCGCGAGTCGCCGCGGCTGCTGCTCGGCTTCTACACCGCGCACGGGCTGGAGCACGCGCTCCACAGCTACGGAATCCTCGAGCAGCTCCAGCGCATCGGCTACACCGGCCTGCGGGTGGTGGTCGACCACGCCGGGCTGGGCGATCGGGCCCGCATCCTGGGCACGGCGGGCGGCGAGGAGCACCTGCTGGTGGAGATGGTGCTGGAGCGCCGCCTGCTGTCCGGCCGCGAGGTGCTCTTCACCCACTGGCTCTCCCTGCGCAACCCGCGGGCCCACTTCAGCGACCGGCGGCCACGCCTGCCCGGCCAGGACGTGCCCGGCCTGGGCCTGGCCCGCGAGTTCGGCGAGATCCTGTCGCGCATCGCCAAGCGGCTGGGGCTGGCGGGCGTGGCCTTCCGTCCGGCCCACTTCCACACCGCCTACTCGGCCCGCCACAACATGTCCTTCGCCGACCCGGCGCGGCAGGGGCGCTTCGAGGCGCTCATCCGCGACACCGCCCACCTGAGCCTGCTGCAGGCCACCCTGGCGGTGGACGAGGGGCGCGTGCGGCTCGACGGCGCCCCTTACGCGTGGGAGGCCGACGACCAGGTGTACTGGCTGCGCGGCCCGCCTCCGGAGCCGGGGGCCATCGCCGCCGCCCGCGAGGCGGCCCACTTCACGGTGGACGGCTAGCGCTCCTCGAGGAGCAGCTCGACCTCGCGCCGCTGCTCGGCGGCGCGGCTCTCGCTCCAGCCCTCGTGCACGAAGCGGATGAAGCCGCGCCGGTCCACGATGAGGGTGGTGGGCAGGCGTGCCACCCCGTACTGCTGCGAGAGCCGGTCGCCGCCGCGATCCCACAGGATGGGGAAGCTCACCGCCAGGCGGGCCAGGAACTCGGGGATCTGCTCCCGGTCCTCGTCGAAGGAGACGCCGTAGACCGCGAGCCCGCGCCCGGCGTGCTGGCGGGCGAGCTTGTCGAGCGCCGGCAGCTCCTCCTTGCACGGCTCGCACCAGGTGGCCCAGAAGTCCACCACGCGGACCTTGCCCTGCTCGGCGGCCACGTCCACCGTCTTGCCGTCGAGTCCGGGTGCCGTCAGCACCAGCGGTCTGCCGACATGGGGGGAGACGCGGGCCAGACCGCCCGCCGTGGCGCAGCCGCCGAGCGCGAAAGCAGCGAGTGCCAGGGCGATCCGCATGCCCGGGGTTCTAGCACAACGCCTTACATTCCGAGCGTCGAGCCACCTTGAATTGGTGTAGATCAAGGGGTTCGCTTTCCGGCTGTGCCATCCTAGCGGGCCAAGGTTCGAGGTGAACATGAGACGACGCCTTCCTCTGGCGGCTGCCGCCGCCTGGCTCCTGGCAGTGCCCGCCGCAGCCGACGTGGTCACCGCCAGCTCCACCACCGTGGTGACCGCCGGCCGGCCGTACCGGGACGGGTCGCTGACCAGCGCCGTCCCCGTCTACGAGCTCGTCTCCATCTCCGCCAGCGAGATGAAGACCAGCTGGGGCGAGTTCGAGGCGACCCTGTCGGCCTGGGGAGCGGTGGACGGCTCCGACATCCGGTTCTGGCAGAACGGCGCGCCGGTGGGCTCGCGGGCCACGGGCGACGTGGACGTCGCCTACCTGCGCGGCGACCTGCGCTCGCGGAAGCTCACCGTGCGGCTGGGCCGCCAGGTGATCGTCGAGGGCAACGCCCGCATGCTCCACCTCGACGGCGCCCAGATCGTGGTCCGGCCCTCCCGCGGTTTCGGCCTCTCGCTGTACGGCGGCGCCCCGGTGGCGCCGCGCTTCGACGCCCGCGGCACGGCCTTCACCACCGGCAACACGCTGGCCACCGTGGCCTACGGCGGCCGGGCCTACTGGTCCCTCGCCGGCCTGCTGGAGCTGGGCGTCTCGGGGTCGATGGCCACCGCCGACGGCGACCTGACCCGCAAGGACGTGGGCGCCGACCTGCGCATCACCCCGCACCACCGGGTCGAGATCACCAGCTCGGGCTTCTACAACCTGCCCGAGAAGCGCGTCGGCCAGGTGGACGTGGCGGTGGGCTTCGAGGCCCAGCGCACCCTGCGGCTGGCGGTGGACTACCAGCACGTCGAGCCCGACCTGTTCCTGCCCCGCAACTCCATCCTCTCGGTGTTCGCGGCCGACAAGCGCAACGACTTCGGCGGCGGGCTGCGCTGGACCCCGATGCGCACCATCGCCGTCGACGCCGACTACCACCTCCTCAAGGCCGAGGACGGCAACGGCTCCCGCGCCCGCCTGAAGGGCACCTACCGGCCCTACGGCCGCTGGGTGGTCGGGGCCGACTTCCAGCTCCTCAAGGTGCCCGAGAACGGCTACTGGCTGGCGCGGGCCTTCGCCTCGCGCGAGCTGGGCCGCTTCGCCGCCACGCTCGACGGCTGGTTCTACCGCTACGACAAGCAGGTCAACGGGCAGGATCAGTCGCTCGGCGGGACGGTCACCGGCAGCATGCAGCTGGCGCCCTCCTGGAGGGTGGCGCTGGCGGGCACCGCCGGCTCCGACCCCTTCTACAAGAGCCGGCTGGACGTGATGGCCAAGCTGGTCTGGAACCAGCTCTACACCCGCGAGGTCCGGTGATGAAGCGCGCCACCCTGCTCTCCTCCCTGCTCCTCCTGGCCGCGGCGTGCGGCTTCAAGGGCACGCAGACCCAGGTGGTCGAGCGCGTCCCCACCACCTTCCCGCACGAGATCCACGGCGGCTTCGACTGCGCCGACTGCCACACCGGCATCATCAAGTCGACGCGGCTCGGCGACTCCAACCTGCCCGGCGTCGCCAAGTGCGAGGAGTGCCACGACCGCACCTCCGCCGAGGACAAGGCCAAGTTCAACCCGCCGCGCCGCAAGGCCCGCGAGTACGAGCTCCGGTTCGACCACGCCGCCCACCTGAAGCGCGTCCCCAAGGGCGAGTGCGCCACCTGCCACAAGGACCTGCCGGCGCCGGGCCAGCCCTGGAACACCTCGCCGCCCATGGCGACCTGCACCGCCTGCCACGAGCACAAGGTGGACTTCGCCGAGGCGCGCTGCTCGCCCTGCCACGTGAGCTTGAAGCGCTACCCGCTGAAGCCCATCACCGAGTTCTCCCACGAGGGCAACTGGGTGAAGGAGCACGGGCGGCTGGCGCGAGGCTCGGCCGAGAGCTGCGCCACCTGCCACGAGCAGACCTACTGCGCCCAGTGCCACGCCACGGCCACGCGGCCGGCGCGGCCCGAGATCTTCTTCCCCGAGAAGGTGGAGGTGGACTTCATCCACCGCGCCGACTTCGTGTCGCGCCACAAGATCGAGGCCTCTGCCGATCCGGCCAGCTGCCGCAAGTGCCACGGCTCCTACTTCTGTGACAGCTGCCACAAGGAGCAGGGGCTCTCGCCGCGCTCGCTCTCGCCGCGCGATCCGCACCCGGCGGGCTGGTCGAGCCGCGGCTCCGGCACCGCCTTCCACGGCGACGCCGCCCGGGCCAACATCGTCTCCTGCGCCGGCTGCCACGACCAGGGCGCCGCCTCCATCTGCGTGATGTGCCACAAGGTCGGGTCGGTGGTGACCAACATCAACATCCACCCGCCCGGCTTCAAGCAGACCGACAAGACCAAGGCCATGTGCAGGGCCTGCCACCCGTAGCCAGGCCCGGCACCGCGCTGAGCCTTCAGGCCCCCGGCGAAGTGCCGGGGGCCTCTGCGTTTCCGGGGAGGTGGTCGAGGTCGAGGTCGCGGTCGGGAGCCATCGAGGCCGCGCAGCCGGTACGCCGGCCGCAGCCGCCCCGCAGGGCGCAAGGGAGCACCTGCCGTCCGCGCGGACCGCGGACCCGCTCGCGTCGAGCAACCGTTCGTGGGCGCGGCAACGGCGAGCGGCGACCCGTCGTCCGCGCCCCGACGTTTGCGAGACGCCGCGTGCCGAGGGCGTTCGCGCGGCCGCGTGCAGCGCCCGCCCGAGGACTTGGCGGCGGAGGCCGGTGTGTCCGGCGGAGCGGCGCGCGAGGTCGAGGTCGGGGTCGGGGTCGCCCCGGGCCGCTCGCCTCTGGCCCCTTGATCCCTCCGAACGTTCAGATTATTTTGAACGGCATGGAACGCACCGCACCCGATCCAACGACCGCCCAGCAGTTCGTCGAGGCCTGGGGTGCCATGGGAGCGCTGTGGGGCATCAACCGCTCGGTGGCCCGGGTCCACGCGCTGCTCATGGCCACCGAGGGTGCCCTCTCCCTGGAGGAGATCGCCGAGCGGCTGCAGATCTCCAAGGGCAACGCCTCGATGTCGCTGCGCGAGCTCCGCACCTTCGGCGTGGTGCGCCAGGTGGAGGTTGCCGGCGACCGGCGGGACTTCTACGTCACCGAGCCCGACGTCTGGACCATGTTCTTCCGCATCCTCCGCGAGCGGAAGCGGCGCGAGTTCGACCCCACCCTGGATGCCATCCACCACCTGCTGGCCCAGCCCGGCGCCCGGGGAGAGGTGCGTGGGCGGCTCGAGCAGATGGCCGAGCTGCTCACCACCGTGGAGGGGGTGGTGAACCGGTTCCTGCAGGACCCGGCCTCCTCCCGCGCCGCGCTGGCCTTCGTGGCCGGCCTCCCCTTCCCCGGCAAGCGCAGGAAGCGATAGCCGTCCGCCGGGCGCTCCCCGGCGGGCGACCCGCGGCCGTGCCGTTCAGAAGTTTCTGAATACTTCACCAAGGAGAAGACCATGGAGCGCGACGTCCACGCGGTCACCGGAGCCTTCGGCTACAGCGGGCAGCACCTGGCGCGCCTGCTGCTCGAGCGCGGCGCCCGGGTGCGCTCGCTCACCGGCCACCCCGATCGGCCCGATCCCTTCGGCGGGCGGGTAGAGGTCCGCCGCCTGGCCTTCGACGACCCGGCAGCGCTGCGCGCCTCGCTGGCCGGCGTGCAGGTGCTGCACAACACCTACTGGGTCCGCTTCGCTCACGGGGGCGTCGATCACGCCCTGGCGGTGGAGCGGAGCCGGCGCCTCTTCGCCGCCGCCGCCGAGGCCGGCGTCGAGCGGGTGGTCCACGTCTCCATCACCAACCCGTCGCCCGGCTCCCCGCTCCCCTACTTCCGCGGCAAGGCGCAGGTGGAGGAGGCGCTGCGCCGGAGCGGCCTCTCCCACGCCATCCTCCGGCCGGCGGTCTTCTTCGGCGGGCGCGACGTGCTCATCAACAACGTGGCCTGGCTGCTGCGGCGGCTGCCGGTGTTCGGCGTCGCGCCGGGCAGCTACGGCCTGCAGCCCATCCACGTGGACGACATGGCCCGCCTCGCCGCAGAGCAGGGCGAGCGGCGCGAGGACGTCACCCTCGACGCCGTCGGGCCCGAGGCGATCGAGTTCCGGGAGCTGGTGCGGATGGTCAAGCGCGCGGTGGGCGCCCGCGCCCTCCTCTTCCCGGCGCCACCCTGGCTGCTGCTCGCGGCCTCTGCGCTCCTGCGCCCCGTGGTCGGGGACGTGGCCCTCACCGCGGACGAGATCGCCGGGCTGCGCGCCGGCCTCCTGGTCTCGAAGGGACCCCCCACCGGGACCACCCGCTTCAGCGAGTGGCTCGCCGCCAACGCCGGTAGGCTGGGCCGGGAGTGGGCCTCGGAGCTGCAGCGACACTTCCGGTGAGGGTCGGGTCGGCGGGGGTGCGGCCGGGCCGGTCCTCCGCCCGGGGATCACGAGAGGCACCAGCCGCGCAGCCGGTACGCCGGCCGCAGCCGCCCCCGCAGGGCGCAAGGGAGCACCTGCCGTCCGCGCGGACCGCGGACCCGCTCGCGTCGAGCAACCGTTCGTGGGCGCGGCAACGGCGAGCGGCGACCCGTCGTCCGCGCCCCGACGTTTGCGAGACGCCCCGGGCCGAGGGCGTTCGCGCGGCCGCGTGCAGCGCCCGCCCGAGGACTTGGCGGCGGAGGCCGGTGTGTCCGGCGGAGCGGCGCGCGAGGTCGAGGTCGAGGTCGAGGTCGAGGTCGGGTCGCGCCGCCCCCCTACCGCCCCAGCCGCTCCAGCCGCTCCAGCAGCTTCCCCCAGAAGCCACCGAAGGCGCCGTTCGACATCCCCAGCACCACGTCGCCGGGCCGCGCCTCGGCTGCCACCGCCTCCACCATCTCGTCCACGGAGGCGCAGGCGCGCGCCGGCGTGCCGGCGGCGGTGAGGTCGGCGGCCAGCCGGGCGGCGTCGAGCCGCTCGGCCTCGGGCACCTGGTCGTGCGGCGCCGGCCGCAGCAGGAACACCGCCGCCGCGCCGGGGAAGCCCTGCACGTAGGCCTGCTGGTGCAGGCTGCGCCGGCTGGTGTTGGAGCGCGGCTCGAAGCAGGCCAAGAGCCGCGCCCCGGGGTAGCGGGAGGCGATGGCCTCCAGGGTGCGTGCGGTGGCGGTGGGGTGGTGGGCGAAGTCGTCGATGACGGTGACGCCGCGGGCCGTGCCCCGCACCTCCTGGCGCCGCTTCACGCCGCGGAAGGCGGCCAGCCCTGCGGCGATCTCGGCCGGCGAGAGGCCGAGGGCGGTGGCCGCCGCGGCCACGCCCAGGGCGTTCTCCACGTTGTGGGCCCCGCCCACCGGCAGGTGCACCGGCCCCAGGTCGTCCCCGCGCCGCACCAGCCGGAATCGGGCCCCCTCGGCCGAGTGGCGGAGATCCGCCGCCTGCCAGTCGGCGGCCCGGGTGACCGAGTAGGTCTCCACCGGGCAGCGGGCCTGGCGGGCGATGCGCAGCACCGGCTCCTGGTCGGGGCAGGCGGCCAGGAAGCCGCCGGCGGGCAACAGCGCGGCGAAGCGCTCGAAGGCGCTCTCGTAGTGGGCCTGGTCGCGGTAGATGTCGGCGTGGTCCAGCTCACAGCTGGTGAAGATGGCGGTCCGCGGCCGGTAGTGGAGGAACTTGGGGCCCTTGTCGAAGTAGGCGGTGTCGTACTCGTCCCCCTCGACGACGAAGTGCGGCCCCTGGCCGAGCCGGTAGTTGGACTCGAAGTCGCGCGTCACCCCGCCCACCAGGAACGAGGGGTCGCGCCCGGCGTGGAAGAGCAGGAAGCCGAGCATGGCGGTGGTGGTGGTCTTGCCGTGGGTGCCCACCACCACGCAGGAGTGGCGCGGCCCGAGGAAGAGGTCTCCCAGCGCCTGGGGGAAGGAGACGTGCGGGAGCCCGCGCTCCCGCATGGCGGCGGCTTCGGCGTTCACCCTGCGCACCACGTTGCCCACCACCACCAGGTCAGGCGCGGCCCGGTCGAGGTTGGCGGCGGCGTAGGGCGTGAGCACCGCGATGCCCCAGCGCTCGAGCTGGGTGGACATGGGCGGGTAGACGTTCTCGTCCGACCCGGTGACCTGGTAGCCGGCGGCCTTCAGCATCCCGGCGAACGAGCCCATGCCCGTGCCGGCGACGCCGATGAGGTGGATGCGCTTCACCTGCGAGTAGTCCATGTCAAGAACCCCGACCCTCGACCGCGAGGACGAGTACGACAGGCCGGCCGGAAGGGCAACTAGATGCCGAGCGCCTCGGCCACCGCATCGTGAAAGCGGCGTCGGAAGGCCTGGATGTGCTCGGTGTGGCCCACGGCGGGGCAGTGGCTGGTGAGGAGGGCGCAGGAGAGGCCGGCGTCGAGGTCGAGCCAGAGCGAGCAGCCGGTGAAGCCCAGGTGGCCGATGGCGCCGCGGTCGCCCATGCCCAGGCGCGAGCCGATGGCCGGGGCGTCGCCGGAGGGGCGATCCCACGCCAGCGCCCGGTGGCTGCGCGGGGTCTTGTCGCGGGCCGCGAAGGCCGAGGCGGTCTGGGCGGTGAGGAAGGAGGAGCGGCCGGCCAGCGCCAGCAGCCAGGCCTCGCCCAGCACCGCCACGTCGCGGGCGGTGGAGAAGAGGCCGGCGTGGCCCGCCACGCCGCCGAGTGCCCGGGCGTTGTCGTCGTGCACCTCGCCGCGCCGCTCCTCGCCTCGCGCCCGCACCACCGTGGGCACGAAGGAGGAGGGGCCGTGGCGCGAGGCGGCACCGCCCTGCGCAGGCCGGAAGAAGGTGCGGGTGAGCGACAGCGGCAGCAGCACCCGCTCCTCGCAGAGCCGGTCGAGGGTCGCGCCGCCGAGCCGCTCCAGGAGGAGGCCCAGCGCCAGGAAGCCGAGGTCGCTGTACTGGGGCCGGGCGCCCGGGGCGGCCTCCAGCGGCACGGCGGCGAGCAACCCCTCGAGCGCCGCCTGCGCCCTCGTCCGGTCGGCGGGGAGCCGCTCGTGGAGCGGTTGCCAGGCGGGGAGGCCGCTCGAGTGGCTGAGCAGGTGGCGCACGGTGATGGGGGCCTTCTTGCCCCCGAAGGCCGGGAGCCACCGGGAGACGGGGGCGTCGATGGGCAGCAGGCCGGCGTCGGCGAGGCGCGCCGCCAGGGTGCCGGTGGCCATCACCTTGGTGAGCGAGGCCACGTCGAAGAGGTGGCCGGACTGCAGCGGGTCCTCGCCGGCCCTGCCGTGCAGCCCCTCGTGCAGGAGCGCCCCGTGGCGCAGCACCACCGCCGAGAGCGCGGGGGCCAGCCCCTGGCGCAGCCCGTCCTCGAGGACGGCGCGGACCTGCGGCAGCGAGGGGGTGGCGGCCAGGCCTGCCATGGCTCAGGCCCGGGCGCCCTGGTCGAAGAGCAGGCGGGGCGGACCGGCCTCGCCGGGCCCGGGCGCCACCAGGGTGACGATGGAGCCGAGCGGCAGCGGCAGGTTGCGGTCCTCGTGGCCCACCGGCATGCCGTCCACCGCCGGCACCCCCAGGGCGCGCACCAGCTCGCGCACCGTGGCCAGGCCCGAGACGCCGGCGTCGTCGCAGTCGGTGATGTGGCCGACGCAGACGCCCCGCACGCCGTCGAGGGCGCCGGAGAGGCGGAGCTGGGTGAGGTAGCGGTCGAGCCGGTAGGGCTTCTCGCCCACGTCCTCGATGAAGAGCACCGCCCCGCGCAGCCGCGGCAGGTACGGGGTGCCGCAGAGGTGGGCCAGCAGGGTGAGCGAGCCGCCGAAGAGGGCGCCCGAGGCGCTGCCCGCCCGGATGACTCCCGTGCCGGCGACGCCGGCGCCCGGGGCCGGCCCGGGCCCGGCGGCCGGCCGGGGCTCGCCGAAGAGCATGGCCTCGAGGTGGTCGAGCACCTCCGGCGTCACCCGCGGGAGCTGGGTGACCACGGGCCCGTGGCAGGTGACCAGGCCGGCGCCGTTCAGCGCCGCGTGCAGCGCGGTGATGTCGGAGTAGCCGATCACCCACTTGGGCGGGTGGAGCAGCCGCGGCAGCTCGATGCGGTGCAGGAGCCGCATGGCCCCGTAGCCACCCCGGGCCGCCCAGATGGCCCGCGCCTCGTGATCGGTGGAGGCCTCCTGCCACTCCTGCACCCGCCGGACGTCCTCGCCGGCCAGGTAGCCGTGGGCGGCGCGGATGTCGGCCCGCATCCGCGGGTGGAGCCCGAAGCGGTCTCGCAAGACGGCGACCCCGCGCTCGAACAGGTCGGGGTCGAAGGGGCCGGAGGGAGCGACCACGCGCACCACGTCGCCGCGCCGGAGGGGTCGGGGTCTGATCAAGCACCAGGAGGATAGTCGGGGGCGGCGCCGCCGGGAAGGCGGCGGAGCGCCCTTGCCGCGACGCGTCAGGAACCGCTCCCGCGGATGCCGTATATTGCTCGTCCCATTTTTCCCTGATCGTTGCCTTGGACCTCGCCCGCTCGGGCCGAGAGTGACGTCGGGCTCAACCACCGAGAACAAAGGAACCGCTCGATGAACGAGAACCGACCGAACACCGACGAGGTTTACTATCCGTCGCAGGAAGTGATCGCGCAGGCGCGCGTCAAGGACTGGGACGCGCTGGCCAAGAAGGCCCACGCCGACCTCCAGGGCTTCTGGGCCGCCGAGGCCGAGGAGCTGGAGTGGTACCGGAAGTGGAACAAGGTCCTGGACGACTCCCAGAAGCCCTTCTACAAGTGGTTCGCCGGCGCGCAGTGCAACATCATCCACAACGCCCTCGACCGCCACCAGAAGACCTGGCGGCGCAACAAGCTCTCGCTGGTGTGGGTGGGCGAGAAGGGCGACGTCCGGACCTACTCGTACTACGCGCTCAACCGCGACGTCTGCAAGTTCGCCAACGTCCTCAAGGCCATGGGCGTTCGCAAGGGCGATCGCGTCACCATCTACATGCCGCGGGTGCCCGAGATCGTCATCGCCATGCTGGCGGCCGCCAAGATCGGCGCCATCCACAACGTCGTCTACGGCGGCTTCAGCGTCGAGGCGCTGCAGCAGCGCATCGAGGACTCGGAGTCGAAGGTGGTGGTCACCGCCGACGGCGGCTTCATGAACGGCAAGATCGTCGAGCTCAAGAAGACCGTCGACGACGCCGTGAAGCGCTCCCCCTCGGTGGAGACGGTGATCGTGGTGCAGCGCACCGCCCACGAAGTGCGCATGGAGCCGGGCCGCGACTACTGGTACCACGACCTCATGAAGCTGCCGCTGGCCCAGGCCACCTGCGCCACCGAGGTGATGGACTCCCACGAGCCGCTCTTCGTGCTCTACACCTCCGGCACCACCGGCAAGCCCAAGGGGCTCATCCACGGCCACGGCGGCTACATGACCGGCGTGTACTCGACCCTGAAGTACGTCTTCGACATCAAGGACGAGGACCGCTACTGGTGCGCCGCCGATCCCGGCTGGATCACCGGCCACTCGTACATCGTCTACGGACCGCTGCTCCTGGGCGCGACCACATTCATGTACGAGGGCTCGCCCACCTACCCGTATCCCAACCGCTGGTGGAACCTGGTGGAGAAGTACGGCATCAGCATCCTCTACACCGCCCCCACCGCCATCCGCGGCCTGATGCGCTTCGGCGAGTCGTGGCCCAACCGCCACGACCTCAGCACCCTGCGGCTGCTGGGCTCGGTGGGCGAGCCCATCAACCCCGAGGCCTGGAAGTGGTACTACCGGGTCATCGGCAAGGGCCGGTGCCCCATCATGGACACCTGGTGGCAGACCGAGACCGGCATGTTCATGATCACGCCGACGCCGGTGGTCCCCCTGAAGCCGGGCTCCGGCACCAGGCCCTTCTTCGGCCAGCAGGCGGAGATCCTCGACGAGCAGGGCAAGCCCGTGGCCGACGGCGAGGAGGGCTTCCTGGTCCTGACGCGCCCGTGGCCGGCGATGGCCATGACCATCTACCGGGACCCGGAGCGCTACGTGAAGCAGTACTGGAGCCAGTACCCCGGCAAGTACATGGCCGGCGACTCGGCCAAGAGGGACAAGGACGGCTACTTCTGGGTCATCGGCCGGACCGACGACGTCATCAAGGTCTCCGGCTACCGGCTCGGCACCGCCGAGATCGAGAGCGTGCTGGTGGCTCACCCGGCGGTGGCCGAGGCCGCCGTCATCGGCCTGCCGCACGAGGTGAAGGGCAACGCCATCCACTGCTACTGCCTGCTGCGCGGCGGCCACAAGCCCTCGCCCGAGCTGGAGCAGGAGCTCAAGGACCACGTGGCCAAGCAGCTCGGCCCCATCGTCCGGCCGGAGAAGGTCACCATCGTCGACTCGCTGCCCAAGACCCGCTCCGGCAAGATCATGCGGCGGGTGCTGAAGGCGCGCGCCCAGGGGCTCCCGGAGGGCGACGTCTCGACGCTGGAGGAGTAGCGGCGCCGACCTTTGCATTGCGGACCCGGGCCCCCCGTCGCATGATGGGGGGCCCATTTTTTGTCAAACCCGTCGAAAGGAAGACCATGAAGCGCATCGCCACCGCCCTCCTCGCCACCCTCCTCGCCGCTCCGGCCCTGGCCTCGGACCTGAAGACCGAGGAGCAGAAGACCCTCTACGCCGTGGGCCTGGCCGTGTCCCGCGAGCTGGGGGTGTTCCAGCTCTCCGCCGCCGAGCTCGAGGTGGTGAAGAAGGGCATCACCGACGGCGTCACCGGGAAGAAGCCGGCCGTCGAGCTCGAGACCTACAACCCCAAGATCCAGGAGCTGGCCAAGGTCCGCCGCGACGCCCAGGGCGCCAAGCTGGCCAGCGCCGGGAAGGACACGCTCGACAAGGCCGCCAAGGAGAAGGGCGCGGAGAAGACCGCCAGCGGCCTCGTTGTCGTGACCCTCAAGGAAGGGACGGGCGCCAGCCCCAAGGAGACCGACACCGTCCGCGTCCACTACCGCGGCACCCTGGTGGACGGGAAGGAGTTCGACAGCTCCTACAAGCGCGGCCAGCCGGCCGAGTTCCCGCTCAACGGCGTCATCAAGTGCTGGACCGAGGGCGTGCAGAAGATCAAGGTGGGCGGCAAGGCCAAGCTGGTGTGCCCGTCGGCGATCGCCTACGGCGAGCGCGGCGCCGGCGCCAGCATCCCGCCCAACGCCACGCTGGTGTTCGAGGTCGAGCTGCTCGACATCGTCGCCAAGAAGTAGCCCGCCCGGCACCGCGGGCCCCCGGCGAGTGGGCCCGCGGCACCCCGGGTAGCGCCGCAGGGCGCGCCACGGATCAGCGCGGTACCAGGGGCCGACCCACGGGTTTCCGTCGGGATTCGGCCCTTCTCTCGACGGCAAGGCGATCCGCGCTCCGCCACCTTCTCTCGGACTCGATACCGGGAGTGCGGTGGGCAGAAGAGGCCCACCCCTTGCAAAACCTGCCCGGCGAAACGGCCGGAGCCCAGATGACCCCTCCGGCCGCGCGACCCGGGCGGACACGGGGGACGGACGCCCTACACCGGAGCAGCGCCAATGAGAGCCAGCCACCTTCCCAAGACAGCGCGCGCTCCCGCCTCCGGGGCCACTGTCACACCGCTGCCGCTCCACCGCCTGCGCCGCGCCGCGCTGCCCGTGGCCCTGGCCGGCGAGGTGGTCGACGCTCGCACCCGCGAGCCGGTGGCCGGCGCCCGCGCCTCCCTTGCCGAGCCCGTGGACGTCCTCTGCCGCCTCGCCCCGCCGCCGCCCTCCCGCAGCCGCCGGGGCGTGGCCGACGCCGAGGGGCGCTTCGAGCTGCCGGCGCCCGACGGCCGCACCTGCTGGCTGCTGGTGCACCACCCGCGCTACCTGCCGGAGCTCGTCGAGGTGCGCCCCGGCCACCGCGAGGTCACGGTGGAGCTGCAGCGGCCCGGCGTCATCCGCGGCCGCCTGCTCGACGCTGCCGGCCTGCCCCTGCCGCACGTCCGCGTCCGCGGCTTCTGCCCGGCGGCGGTGGACGTTGCCGAGGCCGTCACCGGCGCCGACGGCGCCTTCCAGCTCGATGGCCTGCGGCCCGGCCAGTGGCTGCTGGGGCCCGACGGCGCCTCGCCCGCCGGCCTGTCGGCCGCCCTGGTCGAGCTGCTCTCCGGCGAGACCGCCGAGACCCTGCTGCGGCCCGCCCCGGCGACGCTGCAGCCGGTGTGCTAGCGGCGGCATCCCCCCGGCTGCGGATCAGACACCGCTGGTGAAGCCGACCGCGGGGCGCGGGCCCGTCCCGTGGCGGCCGACGCTACCGGAGCCGCTTCCAGTAGACGAGCTCGACGACGTCGGGCAGCACCAGCCCGGGCAGCGCCCCGCAGCGCGCGTAGCCGTGCCGCTCGTAGAAGCGCTGCGCCCCCTCGTTGAAGTCGGAGACCAGCAGGAAGGCGTGCCGGCTCTCCCGGGCCGCCTCCGCCTCCCAGGCGGCGAGCAGCCGGGCGCCGACGCCGGAGCGCTGGGCCTCGCCCAGCACCGCCAGCAGCCTCAGGTAGCCGCCCATCCCCAGGGTCCCGGCGCGCAGGAACCAGGCGAGCCCGCAGAGCCGCCCCCTCTCCTCGGCCACCAGCAGCCCCTCGCCGCGCGACCGGGCGGCCTGGAGGTCGGCCTCGATGCGTCCGGCCTCGCGGCGGTAGCGGACCATGAGCGGGAGCGCCGCCAGCCCGCCGGCCAGCGGGCCTGCCTCCTCCTCCCGGAGCGGCCGGACGGTCACCACGGCGCGAGCCTAGCCAAGGGCTCGGCGGCGAGGAAGGGGACCGGTCCCTCGGGCCCCTCGGCCTCGACCCGCGCCGACTCGCCCGGGGGGAGGTCGAAGAAGAGGTGGCTCTCGCCGGCGTCCTGGGCGTGGCCGCCCCCCTCCGGCCCCTCGGCCCGGAGCGCCACCGACCCGTCGCGGTGGAGCTGGAGCATGGGCACCGGGGCCGGGCCCCGGTTCTCCACCAGGGCGGCGCCGTCGGCCAGGTAGAGCACCCGCACCCCGCGCAGCGCTCGCAGCCGGTCGCCGGCCTCGGCCAGCGTCAGCGGCGCCAGCGAGCCGCGCTCCACCCGCCGCTGGGCCCGGGCCAGGCCGCGGTCCAGCGCCGGGTGGATCTCCAGGCCGCCGCCGGGCGCGGGGCGCACCGCCAGCCGGGCGCGGTGGGCCGGGTGGCGGGTGGTCCGCTCCGAGGCCGAGAGGTAGGTGTGGCCGACGAAGAGGCCGTGCAGCCGCTCCAGCCTGTCGAGCCCCTCCTCGGAGAGCGCCTCGCCCAGCGCCTCGGGCGCGCCGTAGAAGAAGGTGCTCTGGAAGACCCAGAGGCGCGGGTCGGCCGGCAGCGGGTAGACCGGCGGCGCCGGCTCGGCCGGAGCTGCGGCGGAGAGGAGGTCCTGCAGGGTCGGGCGTCCGAAGCCCGCCAGGTCGTTGGCCTCCCACACCCAGCGGAAGCCGGCGTCGAGGAGCAGGTCGCGGATGCCGTAGCGCCCGCTCGCCTCCCAGCCACGGCTGGCGAAGGCTTCACAGTTGGTGTACGGCTGGTGGTCGATCCAGGTGACCATGTGCCAGGGGGCGAGCTCGCGCAGGGCGCGGGCCACCGCCGCGCGGTCGTCGGGGCCGGTACCGGGGGAGTGGAGCGCCACCTCGGAGCCGGCCGCCTGGAGCAGCCAGGCCAGGTCGGCGGCCTCGGGGTCGTCGAGCAGGCCGCCGCGCTTGTCGCGGGCGAAGAAGCTCTTGGTGATGCGCAGGCCGCGGGGGAGGATGCCGCGCCGGCCGGTGTCGGGGTGGCTGCGGTCAGAGACGCCCAGGAGCACGGCCCGGAGCGCCGCCGGATCGGTGCGATCGGCGTGGTCGGTGAGCACCAGCGCCGCGCGGGTGGCGGCGGGCCAGCGCTCCGGCACCAGCGGGTGGAGCGGCTCGCCGGGCCGCAGCGCCAGGAGCTGGAAGGCGGCCCCCTCCCGCTGGCCGGGCAGGCGCGGGGTGCGGTCGAGCCGCCGCTTGTGCTCCAGCGCCGCCCAGGAGCGGCCCCCCTCCCCGGCGGGCGGCAGCTCGGCCAGGCAGCTCTCGTAGACCGAGAAGGGATGGGCGCCGGGGTCGTCGAGGAGGAGGGTCACCTCGGTGGCGCCGCCGGATGGCGCCAGGCGCGCCGCGGCCAGGCCCGGGCCGCCGGCGAGGGCCAGGCCGGCGGTGGCGAGGAAGAGCGGCGTGCCCAGGTCGATGCGCCGCGGAACGCGCAGCTCGGTGAGGGCCAGGTCGCGCCCCAGCGCCCGCGCCGCCCCCGGCAGCCGCAGCTGCAGGCCGAGCGACTCCACCACGGCCGGCGCCTTCCACTCCACCTCCACCGCCACCTCGAAGCCGGCGCCCGGCCCCGGCCCGATGCGCACCCGCGCTTCGAGGCGCGGGTCGTGCCACTCGGCCAGCAGCCCGGCCCCCTCCTGGCGGAAGCGGAGGCGCGGGGTCTCGCCGCCCGGCTCGGCGACCACGATCAGCTCGGCCTCCACCGGGATGGGGCCAGCGGGCACGACGACGGCGAAGCCCCCCGGCGAGGCGGCGGCCAGGGTGGTGATCGCGAGGGTGAGGAAGGGCATGCCCGGGCAACGCTACCCCGAGGTCGCCTCCGGGAAGTAGCGGTCCAGGCACTCCTCGCAGATGGAGTGAGAGCAGTCCAGGTCCAGCCGGTCCTTGAGGAAGGCCTCGAGCCGCTGCCAGTCGCCACCCTGGCCCGATCGGACCCGGTTGCAGTGGGCGCAGAGGGAGACCACCGAGTGCAGGTTCACGAGCTCGGTGACGTCCTCGAGGGTGACGATGCAGAGCTTCCGCTCGTCCACCCGGAGCGGCGAGGCGGAGACCAGCAGGTACACCTCGGTCACGCCCTGCTTGCCCTTCACCTGCATGAAGGCCCGGCGCCGGCGCACCGCGCCGGAGTCGAGGGCCGCGGCCACCGAGCCCCGGACCACGCAGTCCTCGCAGGCCTTGGCGTCGCCGCAGGCGCCGTGCGCGCCGGCCTCGGGGCTGGCGTGCACGCAGTGGAGCACGTCGCCGCCGCGGCGGTTGAGGCTGGTGACCTTGCCGAGCAGCTGGCGCGCCGACTCGTTGAGATGCTCCACCCGCACGTCCTCGTCGACGAGCATGGTGGCTGCGGGGTAGGCGTCGACCAGCGCCTCGACGATCCCCCCGTTGGGACCCTGAACCATTGCCCCCTCCGGGCGACGACCCATTCTGGTGAATCGGCGAAGGGGCCGGGGGCAAAATCCGGCGGTGTCCCCCGAGCGGGGTGCAGAGAGTGCGGCAACCTGCCTCAGGCAGGAGGGCGGATGCTGCCCTTCAGCCCGGCGGCCAGGTCGGAGAGGGCGCGGGCCTGCGCGGCCACCTGGGCGGTCTGGGAGACGGCCTCCTGCACCGAGAGGAAGATGCCGTTCATCGCCTTCAGCGTCTCCTCGATGCCGCGGTCCTGCTGCTGGGCGACGGTGGCGATGTCCTTGGCGGCCTTCCCCATGGAGGCCGTCAGCGCCACGACCTCGCGCATCCTCGCGAGCAGCTGCGCGCTGCCGGGAGCCCCGCCGTCGGCCAGCCGGGCCAGGCCCGCGGCGGTCGCCTCCAGCGCACGCAGCCCCTCCTCCGACGAGCGCGCCGACTTCTGCGCCAGGCCCACCACCGTCTCGGCGGTGAGGGCCGCGCGCATGGCGGTCTGGGAGAGCGAGGACATCGTCTCGGTGGTCTCCTGTACCGAGGCGGCCGTGTCGGCGGTCATGGCGCTGAAGGCCGAGACCGACTGGAAGAGCGCCGTGGCCGCCTGCTGCAGCTCGCCGGCGGTGCGGGTGTAGGCCGCCGCCCGGGACGCCAGGACCTCCAGCACCTCGTCCTGGCGCCGCCCCACCATCCAGGCCAGGAAGGCGACCACCACCGGCGCGGTGTCCACCAGCCAGAGGAGCGGCGAGGCGTGCTGGGCCTCCAGCAGGCTGCCGCCGAAGCGCAGGTAGCCCTCGACCAGGCTCGCCAGGATCACCAGCAGCAGGCCGGCGGCCAGGCCGGCGAGGACGTAGCGCTTGGCGTGCACGGCCGGATTCTAGCGCCTCTCGCCGGCGGGCCCCACGCACGCCCCGTGAGAGGCCGGGGCCACTCAGCCCTCGACGCCCTTCTTCAGGCCGATGGCCAGGTCGTTGAGCGAGCGGGCCTGGAGGGCCACCTGCTGGGTGGAGGTCATGGTCTCCTGGGTGGCCAGGTAGATCTCGTTCATCGCCTTCAGCACCTGGTCGATGCCGTGGTCCTGCTGCTGGGCCACGGTGGCGATCTCCCGGGCCCCGTCGGACGACTCGCGCAGCGCCGTGGCCAGGCGGCGGATGGCGTCGCCGGTGCCGGCGGTCACCTGGGAGCTCTGCTCGGCGCGACGGATGCCGATCTCGGCGGCGGTCATGGCGCCGAGCATGGCCTTGTGCACGGTGCCCAGGATGGCCTTCACCTGCTGGGCGGCCCGCTTGGCATCCTCGGCGTGGTGGCGCATCTCGTCGACCACCCCGGCCAGCCCCTGGGCCTCGGCCCGCGAGGACTGCACCTCGACCGCGGCGGCCTCGGCCAGCCGCTGCGAGCGGTCGGCGATGTAGTTCACCACCGAGGCGATCTCGAAGATGTCCCGCATCCGCCCGTTGAGCTGCTCGATGCTCGTGGAGAGGCCGCGCACCTCCTCGATGAGCTTGGCGGTCTCGGCAGCCGCCGCCTCCACAGCGCCCACGCCCTCGTCGGCGGTGCGGCGCGCCCCCAGGGCCACCCCGATGACCGTCTCGGCGGTGAGCGCTGCCTGGGTGGCGGTCTGGCCCAGCTGGCCCATGGTGGCCGTGGTCTCGCGCACCGAGGCGGCGGTCTCCGACGCCATCGAGGAGAAGGAGGAGACGGTGGAGAGCAGGGCCTGGGCGGTGCCCGTCAGCTCCTGGGCGGTGCGCAGGTAGGCCTCGCGCCGGACCCGCTCCGAGGCCGCGTACTGATCCTGGCGGCGACCCGCCAGCGCGGCGACGAGGCCCAGGAAGAGGGGCGCCGTCCAGATGATCCAGATGAGCGGCTCGCCCTGGGCCTGCGCCAGGCCCGCGCCGAAGGGGATGCCGATGCGCCTCGCCACCACCGCCGCCTGGACCAGCGAGGCGACGACGGGGAAGCTGAGGCCGAAGAGCGCGCCGTAGAGCGCGTAACGCCGAGTGAACATCCGCCCTCCGGATGCCGGGTGGTGCCGCCATTGTCCCCGAAGCGCCCGGCCCTGGCCAGCCTCCACGCGTCCCCCGCCCCCGCGACGCAGCGCCCGGACCTTCGCGCTGGCCTCGCGGCGCCGCGGCGCGGTAGGAGGTGGGCGGGCCATGTCCGACCTTCCGCCTCCCGCCGCCCCCCTGGGCGCCCTGCTGCCCGAGCCCGGGCGCACCCTCGACCCGTCGGAGGTGCTGGACCGCTTCGTCGGCTGGGTGAGCGCCACCGGCCTGACCCTCTACCCGGCGCAGGAGGAGGCCCTGCTCCAGCTCCTCGACGGCCGCCACGTGGTCCTGGCCACCCCCACCGGCTCGGGCAAGTCGCTGGTGGCCACCTTCCTGCACTTCCAGGCCCTGGCCGCTGGCCAGCGCTCCTTCTACACCTGCCCGGTGAAGGCGCTGGTCAACGAGAAGTTCTTCGCCCTCTGCCAGGCCCTCGGGCCGGAGCGGGTGGGGATGATGACCGGCGACGCCGCCATCAACCGCGACGCCCCGGTGATCTGCTGCACCGCCGAGGTGCTGATGAACCTGGCGGTGCGCGAGGCAAGCCCGCGGGTGGACGCGGTGGTGATGGACGAGTTCCACTACTACGCCGACCGCGAGCGCGGCATGGCCTGGCAGGTGCCGCTCCTGCTCCTGCCCCGGGCCCGCTTCCTGCTGATGTCGGCCACCCTCGGCGACATGACCGGCATCGCCCGGAGCCTCGAGGAGGTGAGCGGGCGCGAGGTCGCCGACGTGCGCAGCGCGGTGCGCCCGGTGCCGCTCCAGTTCGACTACGCCGAGACCCCGCTCCACGAGACCATCGAGGAGCTGGTCTCGGCCGGCCGGGCGCCGGTGTACCTGGTGAACTTCACCCAGCGCGCCGCGGCCGAGCAGGCCCAGAACCTGATGAGCGCCAACTTCTCCTCCCGGGAGGAGAAGGAGGCCATCCGCAGGGCTCTCGACGGCGTGCGCTTCCCCTCGGCCTACGGCAAGGAGTTCCAGCGCTTCCTGCGCCACGGCATCGGGCTGCACCACGCCGGCCTCTTGCCCCGCTACCGGCGCCTGGTGGAGCGGCTGGCTCAGGACGGGCTGCTCAAGGTGGTCTCGGGGACCGACACGCTGGGCGTGGGGGTGAACATCCCCATCCGCACCGTGCTCTTCACCCAGCTCTGCAAGTTCGACGGCCAGAAGACCGCCATCCTCTCGGCCCGCGACTTCCACCAGATCGCCGGGCGGGCCGGGCGCAAGGGCTTCGACGACCAGGGCTACGTCGTGGCCCAGGCCCCCGAGCACGTCATCGAGAACAAGAGGCTCTCGGAGAAGGCCGCCGCCGGCAAGAAGGTGGTGAAGCGGCAGCCGCCGCAGAAGGGCTTCGTCCACTGGGACCGCAGTACCTTCGAGCGGCTGCGGGAGAAGGAGCCGGAGCCGCTGGAGAGCCGCTTCGAGGTGGGCTTCGGCCTCCTGCTCTCCCTGCTGCAGTCGGAGACCACCCAGCGCGGCGGCGGCTACGGGAGGCTGGTGGAGCTCATCGGCCGCGCCCACGCCACCCCGGTGGGCCGGAGCCGCTTCCGGGCGGCGGCGGCCCAGCGCTTCCGGGCGCTGCGGGCCGCGGGGCTGGTGGAGCTGCGGGCGGTGGAGGGGTACCGGGGGCGGCACGTCCGGCCGGCGCCGGGGCTGCAGCGCGACTTCTCGCTGCACCACACCCTGGCCCTCTACCTGCTCGACACGCTCCCCAAGATCCCCCGCGACGGCGAGACCTACGCCCTCGACGTGCTCTCGATGGTGGAGTCGATCCTGGAGAACCCCGAGGCGGTGCTCTGGAAGCAGCTCGATCGCGCCAAGGGGGAGGCCATCGCCGCCATGAAGGCGAAGGGCATGGAGTACGAGGAGCGGATGCAGGAGCTGGAGAAGGTGGAGTACCCCAAGCCCAACCGCGACTTCGTCTACGCCACCTTCGACGAGTTCG
Organism: Deltaproteobacteria bacterium; assembly: GCA_016214955.1. Classification (GTDB taxonomy): domain Bacteria; phylum Myxococcota; class Myxococcia; order Myxococcales; family Anaeromyxobacteraceae; genus JACRMN01. Next base: position 78,894 of record JACRMN010000027.1, on the reverse strand, counting down.
CCGCCCGACACCCCTGGGTGGGCCACGAGAACATCCGGCCCAAATCGGTGGCGCGGGAGATGGTGGAGCGCTGCATCGGCTTCGACGACTTCGTCCGCGACCTGGAGCTGCAGCGCAGCGAGGGGGTGGTGCTGCGCTACCTCTCCGAGGCCTACAAGGGGCTGCTGCAGGCGGTGCCCGAGGGGTACCGGGACGAGGCGCTCGACGACGTCATCGCCTTCCTGCGGGCCACGGTGCGCGGGGTGGACTCCTCGCTCCTCGACGAGTGGGAGGGGATGCGGGACCCGGGCTACCGGCCGGCATCGCCCGGCGCCCTCTCGCCGGCCGAGCTGCTGGCGGCGGTGCCGCGGGCGCTCGACGCCGACCCGCGCGCCTTCGCGGCGCGGGTGCGCAACGAGCTGCACCGGCTGCTGAAGGCGCTGGCCGACAGGAGCTGGGAGGCGGCGGCGGCGGCGCTGCGGGCGCGCCCGGGCGAGGAGGCCTGGACCCCGGCTCGGATCGAGCAGGAGCTGGCGCCCTACTTCGCCGAGCACGCGCGCATCGACGTGACGCCGCGGGCCCGCCTGCCACACAACACGCTGCTCGAGAAGCTGGAGCCGGGGCGCTACCGGGCCCGGCAGCGCATCGTGGACCCGGAGGGCGAGGTGGACTGGGCCATCGAGTGCGCCATCGTGCTCTCGCCGCCGCCGGGCGAGGACGAGCCGCTGCTGGAGCTCACGCGGATCGGGACGTGAAGCGGGAGGAGCAAGTCGCCGCGGGAGCCGAGCGGCAGCCAGCCGCGCGCGCCGCGAGGCTCAGCCCCCCGACCCGAGCGCCTTCATCGCCCCCTCCAGCTCCGCTCGCCACTCCGGATCGGGCTCCGCCGCCAGCAGGCCCCGCAGCGCCTCGCGGTGCGCGCGGGCCAGCGCCGACGCGGCGGGGACCGCCACGTCCGGGCGCACTCCCGTCCCCTCCCAGTTCCCCCCGGTGACCGGGTTCACGGCCCGGCCGAACGGGACGCTGAGGACGAAGCGCTCGCCCACCCGGTGGTCCGCCGCCGGGTTCGCGCCTCCCCAGGTCACCTCTCCCACCACCGTGGCCCGCTTCAGGGCCTGCAGGTCGTAGGCGAGCTCCTCGGCGGCGGAGGGCGTGCTCCGGCTGGTGAGCACGTACACGGGCCTGTCGAGGAAGCGCGGCCCGGGCAGGCTCGGGCTCGTCCAGAACTGGCGCTCGGAGCCGTCGCGGTGGCGGAAGGTGTTGAGGTGGCGCGCGCCCGGGCCCAGGAGGTAACTCGCCAGCAGCGCCACCGCCTCCGGGTCCCCGCCCAGGTTCTCGCGCAGGTCGATGAGCAGGGCCTCCGCGCCCGCCAGGAAGCCGAAGGCGGCGGCGTAGGTGGGCCCCGCCAGATCGGCGTCGGGGAAGCCGGTGAGGGCCAGGTAGCCCACGTTGCCGGGCAGCACCTCGGCGCGCCGGACGCCCTGGTTGTCCCGGGCGACCCGCTTGCGGAAGGCCTCGTAGCGCCGCCGTCGCGCCTCGGGCGGCTCCGGCGCGGCGGCCGGCGCCCGCGGCGGCGCCGGCTCGAGGGCGAGGTGCAGGTCGCGGGTGAGCTCCCGGAGATCGGCGGTGAGCCGCTCGGCCACCTCGCCGGGGGCGCCTAGCTGCCGGTAGGCACCGGCAGCCGCGCGCCGCTCCAGCTCCGCCGCGGCCCGCGCCCCCACCTCGGGGAAGACGTAGGCCTCGCGCAGCTTCCCGGCCACGTCCCGCACGAGGGCGGTCAGCTCGTCGGGGGCCAGCCGGCGATCGGCCGGGCCGGTGGGCGCGGCGAGGACCAGGGCGGTGACCAGGGCGATGGGGGGCATGGGGTCCCTTGGGGGAGCGGATGGGAGAGCGCCTGCCTACGGGTTCCGGAGCGTCCTATTTCGCGGGGCGCGCACCCGGTCGCCTCCGCGGACTCCGCGCCTACGCCGGCCTCCGCAGCAACGCCGAGCGGCTGAAGGCGATGCGCGGGCTCGTCACCCGCACCAGGCCCGCCGCCTCGGCGAGCGCGATGGTGCGCTCCACCTCGCGCGCCGCCACGTGGAGCACGGGCTCGGCCAGCAGGAGGTGGCCTCCGGGGCGGAGCAGCGCCGCCACCTCGCCCAGGAAGCGGGCCCGCTCCGGCACCTCGTGGGCCATCCAGAAGGCCAGCACCAGATCGGCCGGTCCCTCCACGCCCAGCCGGTCCGGCCCGCAGCGGTGCAGGCGGACGCGCCCGGCCACGCCGGCCCGCTCGGCCCGGCGGCGGACCCCGGCCAGCATCTCGTCCTGGAGATCGACCGCCACCACCCTTCCGCCGGGCCCGACGAGCCCGGCCAGCGGCACCGTGAAGTAGCCGCGGCCGCAGCCGACGTCGACGGCGGTGTCGCCCGGCCGGACCAGCCCGCCGAGAATCTGCTCCGGGTCGTGGATCATCCGGCGCAGCGGGTTGTCGAAGGTCCAGACGAACCACCAGGGGCAGACGTGGTCGCGGCCGAGGAGGACGTCGCGGAGGCGGGTGCGCGGCGGCATGGGCGACAGCATAGCGCCGCCGCGAGTAGGGGCGGTGCGCTCCCCGCGCGCTCACCCGCCGGGGCCGCGTGCTTTCCTGCGGCTCTTCTGCCAACCTCTGCGGGCGATGACCGATGCCGCCGCCGCCGCCGTCGAGGCCGTCCTGGCCAGGGCCGCGCCCGAGCCCGCCAGCCTGCTCCCGGTGCTCCACGCGGTGCAGGAGGCGCTGGGCCACGTGCCGCCGGAGGCCGCCGGGGCCATCGGCCACCGCCTGGGCCTCTCGGCCGCCGAGGTGCACGGGGTGGTGAGCTTCTACCACTGGTTCCGCACCCGGCCGGGCGGCCGCCACACCGTCCGGCTCTGCCGCGCCGAGGCCTGCCAGGCACGCGGCGCCGGGACGCTCCAGGCCCACGCCGAGCGGCGCCTGGGCTGCGGCCTCTCCGGGACCGGCGCGGGCGGCGTGAACCTGGAGCCGGCCGACTGCCTGGGCCACTGCGCCTGCGGCCCCTCGGTGCTGGTGGACGGCCAGCCGCACGCCCGGGTGACGCCGGAGCGGCTCGACGCCATCCTGGCCGCGCTGGAGGAGAAGCCGTGACCGCGCCCGCCGTGTACGTCCCGGCCGACTCCACCGCCCTCGCCCTCGGCGCCGACGCGGTGGCGGCGGCGGTGGCCGCGGAGTCCGCGCGGCGCGGGGTGGCCGTCCGCGTCGTCCGCAACTCGTCGCGCGGCGCCTTCTGGCTGGAGCCGCTCGTGGAGGTGGACGGCCCCTCGGGGCGCCTCGCCTTCGGAGCGGTCTCGGCCGCCGACGTCCCCGGCCTCTTCGAGGCCGGCTTCCTCGCCGGCGGGAAGCACCGGCTCGCCCTGGGGCCGGTGACGGCCATCCCCTGGCTGGCGCGCCAGGACCGCCTGGTCTTCGCCCGCGCCGGGCTCGATGATCCGCTCTCGCCCGAGGCCTACCTGGCCGCCGGCGGCACGGCAGGCCTGCGGCGCGCGCTGGCGCTCCCGCCGGCAGCGGTGGTGAGCCAGATCGCCGACGCCGGCCTGCGCGGTCGCGGCGGCGCCGCGTTCCCCGCGGCGGTGAAGTGGCGCACGGTGCTGGAGACGCCCGCCGCGCGGAAGGTGGTGGTCTGCAACGCCGACGAGGGCGACTCCGGCACCTTCGCCGACCGGATGGTGATGGAGGGCGACCCCTTCGCGCTCCTCGAGGGCATGGCCATCGCCGGCACGGCGGTGGGCGCGGAGCGCGGCATCGTCTACGTGCGGGCCGAGTACCCGCAGGCGCGGGCCGCGCTGCTGCGGGCGGTGGAGATCGCCACCGCGCAGGGCTGGCTGGGCGGCGACGTGCTGGGCTCGGGCCGCGCCTTCCGGGTGGATATCTTCCAGGGGGCGGGCGCCTACGTCTGCGGCGAGGAGACGGCGCTGCTGGAGAGCCTGGAGGGGAAGCGCGGCATGGTCCGCGCCAAGCCCCCGGTGCCGGCGGTGGCCGGGCTCCACGGCCTGCCCACGCTGGTGCACAACGTGCTCACCCTGGCGACGGTACCGGCCATCCTGGCCCACGGCCCCGAGGCCCACGGCAGGCGCGGCACCGGCCGCTCCCGCGGCACGCAGGCCTTCCAGCTCGCCGGCAACGTGAGGCGCGGCGGCCTGGTGGAGGCACCCTTCGGCCTCTCGCTGCGCGAGCTGGTGGAGGGGTTCGGCGGCGGCACCGAGAGCGGCCGCCCGATCCGCGCGGTGCAGGTGGGCGGGCCGCTGGGCTCCTGGTTCCCGGCCTCGCAGCTCGACCTCCCGCTCGACTACGAGAGCGTGGCCGCCGCCGGAGGCGCCCTGGGCCACGGCGGCGTGGTGGTCTTTGACGACACCGTGGACATGGCCCGCATGGCGCGCCACGCCATGGCCTTCTGCGCGCGGGAGTCGTGCGGCAAGTGCACCCCCTGCCGCATCGGCTCGACCCGCGGGGTCGAGCTGCTCGACGCCATCCGCCGGGAGGGGCCGGGCGGCGGGCGCATGGAGCTCTTGCGCGACCTGTGCGCCACCCTGGCCGGGGCCTCGCTCTGCGCCCTGGGCGGCATGACGCCGGGCCCGGTGCTCTCGGCGCTGCAGCACTTCCCCGAGGACTTCGGCCCGCGGGGCGCGGGAGGTGAGCCGTGAGATCCCTCGCCGAGCGCGACCCGGGTACGCCCGCGGCCCGGTCCGACCGCACGGTCTCCCTGCAGATCGACGGCCTGCCGGTGCAGGTGCCGGCCGGCACCTCCCTGCTCCGCGCCGCGGTGCTGGCGGGCGTCTCCATCCCCAAGCTCTGCGCCACCGAGGCGCTGGCGCCGTTCGGCTCCTGCCGCCTGTGCCTCGTGGAGGTGGAAGGCAAGAAGGGCTTCCCGGCCTCCTGCACCACGCCCGCCGAGGAGGGGATGCGGGTGCGGACCCAGTCGGACGCGCTGGCGCGGCTGCGCCGCGGCGTCCTCGAGCTCTACCTCACCGACCACCCGCTCGACTGCCTCACCTGCTCCGCCAACGGCAACTGCGAGCTGCAGGCGGTGGCCGGCACGGTGGGCCTGCGCGAGGTGCGCTACGGCACCTCGGGCCAGAGCCACCAGGGGGCGGCCGGTGACGACTCCAACCCGTACTTCGCCTTCGACCCCTCGCGCTGCGTGGTCTGCAGCCGCTGCGTGCGGGCCTGCGAGGAGCAGCAGGGCTCGTTCGCGCTCACCATCGAGGGGCGCGGCTTCGCCTCCCGGGTGAGCCCCGGGCCCGGCGGCCGCTTCCTGGGCTCGGAGTGCGTCTCCTGCGGCGCCTGCGTCACCGCCTGCCCCACCGCCGCGCTCGCCGAGAAGTCGCTGGTGGCGCTGGGCCAGCCGCAGCGGCGCGTGGCCACCACCTGCGGCTACTGCGGCGTGGGCTGCGGCTTCGAGGCCGAGGTGCAGGGCGAGCGGGTGGTCCGGATGCTGCCCTCCCGCGAGGCCCAGGCCAACCTGGGCCACGCCTGCGTGAAGGGGCGCTTCGCCTGGGGCTACGCCACCCACCCCGACCGCATCACCCGGCCCATGATCAGGGCCCGCACCTCCGACCCCTGGCGCGAGGTCTCCTGGGAGGAGGCCATCGGCCACGCCGCGGCGGAGCTGCGCCGCATCCAGGCCGGGCACGGCCGCGGCTCCATCGGCGCCATCGTCTCCTCGCGCTGCACCAACGAGGAGGACTGGCTGGTGCAGAAGCTGGTGCGCACCGCCTTCGGCAACAACAACGTCGACACCTGCGCCCGCGTCTGCCACGCCCCCACCGGCTACGGCCTGGGCCAGACCCTCGGCACCTCGGCCGGCACCCAGACCTTCGCCTCGGTGGAGCAGGCCGACGTGGTGCTGCTCATCGGCGCCAACCCCACCGACGCCCACCCGGTGTTCGCCTCGCGCCTGAAGCGCCGGCTCCGGGAGGGCGCCCGGCTCGTCGTCGTCGACCCACGCGCCATCGAGCTGGTGCGCGCCCCTCACGTGCGCGCCGACTACCACCTGCAGCTCCGGCCCGGCACCAACGTGGCGGTGCTCACCGCGCTGGCCCACGTGGTGGTCACCGAGGGGCTGGCGGCCACCCGCTTCGTGGCCGAGCGCTGCGAGCCCGGCGCCTTCGAGATCTGGCGCGAGTTCGTGGCCCGGCCCGAGCACGCCCCCGAGGCGCTGGAGCCGGTCACCGGCGTGCCCGCGGCGCTGGTGCGCGGCGCCGCCCGGCTCTACGCCACCGGGGGCAACGCCGCCATCTACTACGGCCTGGGCGTGACCGAGCACTCGCAGGGGTCCACCGCGGTCATCGCCATCGCCAACCTGGCCATGGCCACCGGCAACGTGGGGCGCGAGGGCGTGGGCGTGAACCCGCTTCGCGGCCAGAACAACGTGCAGGGCTCGTGCGACATGGGCTCCTTCCCCCACGAGCTGCCCGGCTACCGGCACGTCTCCGACGCCGCCGTCCGCGGCTCCTTCGAGGCCGACTGGGGCGTGCGGCTCGACCCCGAGCCCGGCCTGCGCATCCCCAACATGATGGATGCGGCCCTCGACGGCAGCTTCCGCGGCCTCTACTGCCAGGGCGAGGACCCGGTGCAGTCGGAGCCCGACACCCGCCACGTGATCGAGGCACTCCAGGCGATGGAGTGCGTCATCGTCCAGGACCTGTTCCTCTCGGAGACCTCGCGCTGGGCCCACGTCTTCCTGCCCGGCGCCTCGTTCCTGGAGAAGGACGGGACCTTCACCAACGCCGAGCGGCGCATCTCGCGGGTGCGGCGGGTGATGGCGCCACTCTGCGGCAAGGCCGACTGGGAGGTGACGGCGGCGCTCTCCGCCGCCCTCGGCCACCCCATGCCCTACCGCCACCCCTCCGAGATCATGGAGGAGATCGCGCGGCTCACCCCCACCTTCGCCGGCGTCTCCTACGCGAAGCTCGACCGGCTCGGCAGCCTGCAGTGGCCCTGCAACGCCGCCGCGCCCGAGGGCACGCCCACCATGCACGTCGGCGGGTTCGTCCGCGGCAAGGGGCGGTTCCTCCCCACCGCCTACGTGCCCACGCCCGAGCGCACCACGCCCCGCTTCCCGCTGCTCCTCACCACCGGGCGCATCCTCTCCCAGTACAACGTGGGGGCGCAGACCCGGCGCACCGAGAACCTCCGGTTCTGCGGCGAGGACCTGCTGGAGATCCACCCCCAGGACGCCGCCGACCGGCGCGTCGCCGACGGCGACCTGGTGAGCCTGACCTCGCGCAGCGGCGAGGCGGTGCTGCGGGCGCACCTCACCGAGCGGGTCCAGCCCGGCGTGGTCTACGCCACCTTCCACTTCCCCGAGACCGGCGCCAACGTCACCACCACCGAGAACTCCGACTGGGCCACCAACTGCCCCGAGTACAAGGTGACGGCGGTGCAGGTGGCCCGGGCCGCCGGCCGCTCGGCCTGGCAGCGGGAGCGCGAGGCCATGCTCCGCAGTCCGGCGGGGGAGGCGCCATGAACGCCGCAAAGCTCGTGGCCATGGCCAACCAGATCGGCGACTTCTTCGCCGCCCAGCCCGACAGGCGCCAGGCGGCCGAGGGGGTGGCCAGCCACCTGCGCCGCTTCTGGGAGCCACGGATGCGCGCCGAGCTCCTGGCCCACACCGCCGGCGGCGGCGCGCAGGAGCTCTCGCCGCTGGTGCGCGAGGCGGTGGAGATGCTGAGGAAGGGGTAGCGGCGGACGTCCGGCGTCCGGACCGTCTTGACTTCCTCGCCGCTTCGTCGCATTCAATGCGCCACCCATGCTCGAGAGCCTGAAGCCCCGCGACGGACGCCGCTGGCCACGCGGTCAGCGGTTCCAGCTGACCGAGGCAGGCTGCGCCGCCGAGGCAGCCCACGCCGAGGCGGTCCGCGAGGCGCGGGCGCAGGGGCGAGGCGCGCTCGACACCGCCCAGCGCCGCTGGGCCGACGGGCTCGGGCTCGATCCCCACGACGGCGTGGTGCTCACCGAGATGAAGCCGGGCAAGAAGAGCCTGGGCGACCTGGCCCACGCGCTCGACGACTGCGGCCGCACCAAGGCCGACGTGAAGGCCTCGGTGGACCGCCTGGTCGAGAAGGGGCTGGTCGAGCCGCTGCCGCTCCCGGCCCACGCCGCCTACTAGGCCTGCCCGCCGGGCCGACCGGCCGCTCCCCGCCGCTCGACGGAGATCCGCCTGGGCCGGGTAAGACCGTTTTCACCGTGCTTCCACAGGTCCCTTCTGGAGTATCCGGCGGGCCCGCCCGGGGGGCGGTCGCCCCCCGGCGCCGGCGTTAGATCCCAGGCCAGTGCGCGCGATGCCGGAGGTGAGCGTGGGGCCCGGGCCGACAGCGGCGGGGGGAGCGGGCGCGCTGCCCTCGCACCTGCGCCGCTTCGCCGTGTCGCAGCGCTGGGACGACTACACCCCGCGCGACCACGCCGTCTGGCGGCACGTGCTGCGCCGGCTGGTGGCCCACCTCGCCGACCGCGCCCACCCCAGCTACCTGGCCGGCCTGGCCGCCACCGGGATCGGCACCGAGCGGGTGCCGCGCATCGAGGAGATGGACGAGAGGCTCTCGCGGCTCGGCTGGTCGGCCATCTGCGTGCGCGGCTTCGTCCCGCCGGCGGTCTTCACCGAGCTGCAGGCGCGCCGGGTGCTGGCCATCGCCGCCGACGTGCGCTCCCACGAGCACGTCGAGTACACGCCGGCGCCCGACATCGTCCACGAGAGCGCCGGCCACGCGCCCATCCTGGCCGACCCGGCCTACGCCGCCTACCTGCAGAAGGTGGGGGAGCTGGGGTTCCGGGCCATCGCCTCGGCCGAGGACACGGCCGTCTACGAGGCCATCCGCCACCTCTCGGTGGTGAAGGAGGACCCGGAGGCCTCGCGCCAGGAGGTGAAGGCCGCCGAGCAGCGGCTGGCCGAGGCCACCGGGGCGCGGCGCACCGCCTCCGAGTCGGCCCGGGCCTCGCGCCTCTACTGGTGGACCGCCGAGTACGGCCTGGTGGGCGCGCCGGACCGGCCCCGCATCTACGGCGCCGGGCTCCTCTCCTCCATCGGCGAGAGCGTCCACTGCCTCTCCGACGCGGTGGAGCGGGTGCCGCTCTCGCTGGCCTGCGTCGAGCAGGACTACGACATCACCTCCATGCAGCCCCGCCTCTTCGTGGCCCGCGACTTCGCCGAGCTCTCGGAGCTCGCCGACCGCATGGCCGCCACCCTCTCCTGGCGCCGCGGCGGCGACCACGGCCTCTCGACGGCGCTGGCGGCCCGCACCGTGAACCACCTCTCGCTGGACGGCGGGCGCGAGGTCTCGGGCGTGGTCTACGAGGTCCACCAGGGCCGGAGCGAGCGGGCCCCGGGCCTCACCGCCGCCTTGGCGGTGGTGGGCGGCCCGTGCCTGCTCTCGCGGGCCGGGAGGGCGCTCTCCGGCCCGTGGGCCCTTCCGGCGGTGGTGGCCTTCGGTCCGCCGGCGCCGCTGCCGCGCGAGGGGCGTTTCCAGCTCGAGCTGCCGGACGGGCTCGTGCTCACCGGCCGCTCGCGCGGCGGCCGCGAGGTGGCCGAGCTGCGCGGCCGCATGGGGAGCCGCGAGCTGGACCTCCCGCCGCGGGCGCTGCTCCTGGTCTCGGCAACCCTCCCCTCCGTCGCCGGCGGCGCCGCCGACCCCGAGACCTGGGACGCGCACCTGGGCCCGCAGCTCCGCGAGGGCGAGGCCGAGGCCCGGGCCCGGGCCCGCAAGGCGGCGGCGCTCTCCCCGGCGCTGGCGGAGCGCTACCGCGAGGTGCGCCGCATGCGCGAGGGCGGCAGCGTGGACCGGGACCGGCTGCAGGAGATCGCGGCCGAGGCCGGGGGGGAGTGGCTGCTGGCCGAGGAGATCGAGGAGCTGCTCGGCCCCCGGCCGGCGGGGGTGCAGGCCGCGGCCCCCTGAGGGACGCGGTGCCGCTCCCGTCGGCTTCCCCTCAGCCCTGGATGCGCCCCCGCTGGATCTCCTCGCCGGTCAGCTTCGCCCAGCCGCCGCCCGGGGCGCGCCGCATGATGCCGTGCACCTTGAGTGGAATCCGCGTCGAGCGCGGATCGCGCTCGTGATACAGGGGGAGGTTGAAGTAGCAGAGGCGCGTCTCGGTGCCGAAGCGGAGCCGGTAGAGCGGGGCCCCGCCCAGGTCGTCGGTGCGGAACTCGGAGGTCGCCACGTGGGGGAGCCGGTGGCGGCTCCCGATGACCGCCGAGGAGCAGCCGAACCGGGTCTCCGGCGGCGAGCCCTCGACGGCGCTCTCCCCGGAGCAGTTCCCGAAGACGGTCACGGTGTCGCGCACGCCGGGGGTGTCGGCCAGGTACTCGCCGTAGAACCCGCTGAGGATGCCCCGGTAGGCCTGGTGCTCGGGCTTGGGGTTGCACTGGATCACGAAGAGCGCGTCGAGCGTCTGCCGGCTGGCGAAGTAGAGCCGGTCGGCGTGGTCCACGATCTGCTGGATGTTGGAGCTGTAGAGGTCCCGGTACAGGTAGTCCAGGCAGACGAGCACCATGAAGTTGAAGGAGGGCTGGCCGCGGAAGAAGTAGACGTGCTGCCCCTGGTACAGGTCCTGGCTCTTGTCGAGGAACTCCTCGCCGTGGAAGGGGTGGCCCTTGGCCTGCAGGAAGACCCGGAGGCGGCCGCTCTGCTCCTTGACGGCGATGCAGCAGAGGTTGACGGGCACCTCCTCGCCGCCGCCGGCGGCGAGGTCCTGCCGGACGCGCTCCAGGGCCCGCGGGTTGTCGTCGCGGTGCCGCTCCAGGAGCTCCCGGTAGGTCCGCAGGGCGACGTGCTCGAGCCCGAACATGGTCACCGTGCTGGGGCGGAAGCGCGCGCCCAGGAACGCCAGCATGTCGTCGAGGTGGACGAGCGGCAGGCAGCCCTCGGGGAGCACCAGGAGGTTGAGCTTGGCGAAGCGGCTCTCCCCGCTGGCGGTCTCGAGGACCGAGCGGACCAGCTCCCACTGGGCGGCCGGGTCGCTCACCACGTAGCCGGCGTCGGACCGGCGCAGGTTGTCGGGGATCTGCGCGACGAGGCAGTGGGGGTGCTGGCCCGCCGGCACGACCAGGTCGACGGGGCAGTCGAGGATCTCGAACATGCTGCTGCTTCTACACCAGGCCGGGCGAGGAAGGCGGTCTCTCTCCTAACCCACCTGCGTCCGGAACCGGGCGGTCGCCAGCGAGAGGATGAAGGTGCCGTAGGCGGCCAGCACCAGGAGCTGCACCCACATCTCGGCGAAGCCGCTGCCGCGCAGCAGCACCCCGCGCATCAGCTCGGCGTAGAAGCGCAGCGGGTTGCCCCAGGTGGCGAGCTGCAGCCAGCCGGGCATGGCGCGGATGGGCGTCATGATCCCGGAGAGCAGCGCCGCCGGCAGAACGAAGAGGAAGCCGCCCAGGAAGGACTGCTGCTGGGTGGCCGAGACGGTGGAGACCAGCAGCCCCACGCCCAGGGTGGAGCAGAGGTAGAGCACCGAGCCGAGGAGCAGCACCAGGAAGGGGCCGCGCAGCGGCACCGCAAAGATCCAGCTCATGGCGGTGAGGGCCAGCAGCACGTCGAGGAGGCCGATGACCACGAAGGGGGTCATCTTGCCCGCCAGCAGCACGAAGGGGCGGATGGGCGTGACCAGCACCTGCTCCATCGTGCCCATCTCCCGCTCCCGCGAGAGCCCCATGGCGGTGACGATGGTGGTCACCACCACCAGCAGCATCGCCAGGATCCCGGGCACGATGTAGACCGCGGTCTGGAGCCGCGGGTTGTAGAGGACGCGGGGCGTGAGCACCACCCCGCCCGGCGCCGCCCCGCCGGCCCGCGCCGCCACCCGCTCGGCGGCCGAGACGGCGAAGGCCCCACCGGCGGCGCTGCCCGCGGCGCCGGCTCGCACCGGGTCGGTGCCGTCCACCAGCAGCTGCGCCCGCGCGGTCCGGCCGGCGGCGGCGTCGGCGCCGAACCCGGGCGGCAGCACCAGCGCGGCGGCGGCCCGCCCCTCGTCCAGCATCCGGTCGGCCTCGGTGGCGCTGCGGACGCGGAGCCGCTCGCGGAGGGTGCCGTCGGCCAGCAGCCGGCGGGCCTGGGCGCGGCTCTCGGCGCTGCGGTCCAGGTCGGCCACGGCGGTGGGCACCCGGTCCACGTCGAAGTCCACCGCGAAGCCGAAGAGGATGGTCTGGATGAGCGGCGCGGCGACGAGCATGAACATGATGCGCCGGTCGCGCAGCGTCTGGCGGAACTCCTTGAGGACCACCGCCCGGTAGTGGGTGAGCCAGCGCCGCTTCATGCGATGCGCCTCCCGAAGCGGGCGGTGGAGACGGCCAGGATGGCCACCGCGAAGATCACCAGCGCCAAGAGGTCGGGCCAGAGGTCGGCGAGGCCGTTGCCCTTGAGGAGGATGCCTCGTAGCCCGTGGACGAAGTAGCGGGCCGGGATGACGCGGGAGAGGGCCTGCAGCGGCAGCGGCATGTTCTCGATGGGGAAGAGCATCCCCGAGAGGAGCAGCGAGGGCAGCAGGGAGGAGAGCGTGCCAGCCTGGGTGGCCACCAGCTGGTTCTTGGTGACCACCGAGATGAAGAGCCCCTGGCCCAGCATCCCGGCCAGGAAGGCGAAGCCGATGACGAAGAGCAGCGCCAGGCTGCCGCGCACCGGCACGTCGAAGGCGGTGGCCCCCACCGCCACCACCATGAGGAGCTGGACCAGCCCCAGCGCCAGGTAGGGGAGGATCTTGCCGAGGATGATCTCCACCCGGCCCACGGGCGAGGCGAAGAGCTGCTCCATCGAGCCCCGCTCCCACTCGCCGGCGATGGTGAGGGCGGTGAGGAGCACCGCCCCCAGCGCCAGCAGGTAGACGGTGAGGCCCGGCACCATGAAGATGGCCGAGCGGGCGGTGGGGTTGTAGCGGGTCCAGGTGCGGACCTCGAAGGGGACGGCGCCGCGAGGCAGGTCGCGCAGCCCCTCGGCCCGGGCGATGGCCGAGGCCTTCTGCAGCACCTGGCTGGCGGTGGAGGCGTCGGCGCCGTCCACCAGCAGCCCCACCTCGGCGGCCTGCCCCCGCGCCCTGTCGCGCCCGTAGCCGGGCCGGATGACCAGGGCCGCCACCGCCTGGCCGCGCTGGAAGAGCCGCTCCGCCTCCTCCGGCGCCAGCGACCGGGCCAGGGTGAACTCGCCGTTGCGCGCGAAGGCGTCGACCAGCGCCCGCGAGGCCGGCGTGCCGTCGGCGTCGGCCACCGCCAGCGGCAGCCGCTCCAGGTCGAAGGAGACGCCGTAGCCGAAGAGCAGCAGCAGCACCAGCGGCATGACGAAGGCCAGGATCAGCGTGCGCGGGTCGCGGACGATGTGGAGCACCTCCTTCGACGCCATGGCGCCGATGCGGATGGCGAAGCGGGCCGGGCGCGAGCGGCTCACGGGCGCCCCTCCGGGGCGGCGCGCCCCACCGCCGCCAGGAACACGTCCTCCAGCGACGCTTCCCCGGGCTCCACCTTCACCTCGGTGGCGCCGGCGGCGGCCAGGGCCTCCCGCACCGCCTCCGGGCCCCAGGCCTCCTGGTCCACCCGCAGGTGGAGCGCGGCGCCGAAGGGCTCGACGGCCACCACCCCGGGGCGCGCCGCCAGCGCCGGCGCCGCCGCCAGCAGGCCGCGGCCGTGGGCCACCAGCACCCGCTCCGGCACGAAGGTGCGCTTCAGCGCCGCCGGGGTGTCGAGCGCCACCAGCTTGCCGTCGACCATGAGGCCGATGCGCCGGCAGTACTCGGCCTCGTCGAGGTAGTGGGTGGTGACGAAGATGGTGGTGCCCGCGGCCGAGAGCTCGCGGATGAGCTTCCAGAAGTGGCGCCGCACCACCGGGTCCACGCCGGCGGTGGGCTCGTCGAGGAAGAGGATGCGGGGCCGGTGGAGGATGGCGCCGGCCAGCGCCACCCGCTGCCGCAGCCCACCGGGCAGCGCGCCGGTGGCGGTGCGGGCCACCTCGCGCAGCTCCAGGAGCTCGGTGAGCTCGCCGATGCGGTCGGCCAGGGCCTTGCCCTCGAGGCCGTAGGCGCCGCCGAAGAACTCCAGGTTCTCGGCCACCGGCAGGTCGAGGTAGAGGGAGAACTTCTGGGACATGTAGCCGATGGCCGCCTTGACCGCGTCGGGGTCGGTGCGGACGTCGTGGCCGGCCACCTCGGCCTGGCCCTCGCTGGGCGCCAGCAGGCCGCAGAGCATGCGGATGGTGGTGGACTTGCCGGCGCCGTTGGCCCCCAGGTAGCCGAAGATCTCGCCGGGCTCGACGTCGAAGCTGACGGCGTCCACGGCGGTGAAGGCGCCGAAGCGGCGGGTCAGGCCCCGGGCCCGGATGGCGGCGGTGGGGGTCAGGCGGCCTCCCCGATGCGCTGGACGAACAGCTCCTCGAAGGTCTGGGCCCCGGTGCGGGCCAGGAGCTCGAGCGGCGGTCCCTCCAGCAGGAGGCGCCCGGCGTGGAGCAGCCCCACCCGGCTGCAGCGCTCGGCCTCGTCCATGTAGGGCGTGGAGACCAGCACCGTCATGCCGCCGTGGACGAACTCGTGGAGCAGCGCCCAGAGCTCGCGGCGCGAGACCGGGTCCACGCCGTTGGTGGGCTCGTCGAGCATCAGCACCCGGGGCTCGTGGAGGAGCGCGCAGGCCAGCGCCAGCTTCTTGTACATGCCGCCGGAGAGCTGGTCGGCGCGGCGGCCGGCGAAGCGATCCAGCCGGGTGAGGTGGAGGAGCCGCTGGCGCCGCTCCCGGTAGGCGGCCCGCGGCAGCGCGTAGAGCCGCGAGAAGAAGCGCAGGTTCTCGTCCACCGAGAGGTCGCGGTAGAGGCTGTACTGCTGCGGCATGAGCCCCAGCGACTCGCGGAAGACGGCGCCGCCCCGCTGCGGGTCGCGCCCCAGCACCCGGGCCTCGCCGGCGTCGGGCTCGAGCAGCCCGGCCAGCGCCCGGATGGCGGTGGTCTTGCCGGCGCCGTCGGGGCCGACGAGGCCGTAGAGCTCGCCGGGCCGCACCGCGAAGGAGAGGCCGCGCAGCGCCTCCACCGCGCCGAAGCGCTTGGCGAGCCCCAGGGCCTCCAGCGCCGGGGCGCCGCTCTCGGAGAGCTCGGCGTCCACTACCGCTCCGCGCCCGCCAGCGTGACCTGCACCGGCATGCCGGGCCGGAGCTTGCCCTCGCGGTTCGAGACCCAGACCTCCACCGGGTAGACGAGCCGGTCCCTGTCGGTGCGGGTCTGGATGTTGCGCGGAGTGAACTCGGCCTTCACCGCCACGGTGCGCACCTCGCCCTCGAACACCTGGCCCGGCCAGGCGTCGGCCACCACCTGCGCCTTGCCGCCGGGGCGGGCGGCGGCCAGCTCGGCGTTGGGCAGGTAGAAGACCGCCTTCACCTCCGCCAGGTCCACCAGGCGCACCAGCACCTGCCCGGCGGCCACCAGCTCGCCCGGCTCGCGGGGAAGCTCCTCCACCACCGCGTCCCGCGGAGCCACCACCCGGCACTCGTCGGCCAGCAGCCGGGCCCGGGCCACCGAGGCCTCGGCCGCCCGGCGCTGCGCCTCGGCCGCCACCGCCTGGGCGCCGGCGGCGCGGATCTGGGCGCCGGCGGCGGTGGCCTGCTGCTCGCTGGCCCTGGCCTGGGCCAGCGCCGCCTCGGTCTGGCGCGTGAGCCCCTCGGCAGAGGCCCGCGTCTGGTCGCGGCTCGAGACCGCCACGTCGCCCTGCACGGCGTCGAGGCGGCCTGCCTGCCGCACCGCCGCGTCGCGCTGGGCCGCCAGCGCCTCGGCCTGCGCCTTCGCCGCCATCTGGCCCGCCGCCGCCGCCTCGCGCTGACGGCGCGAGGCCTCGGTGGAGGCCCCGGCCGCCGCCGCCTGCGCCTCGGCGGCGCCGAGCCGCGCCTCGGCCTCGGCCAGGGCGGCGCGGGTGTCGGCGCAGTCCAGCGTCAGGAGCAGGTCGCCCTTCTTCACCGAGGCGCCCTTCTTCACCGGCTGCGACTCGACCCGGGCGCTGATTCGCGCCGAGAGGTCCACCTGGGTCCCCTCGATCTCCCCCGACCCGCCCGACGGGCCGGCCGCCTGGGCCCGCTGCAGCCGCAGCCGGACGAAGAGCAGCGCGGAGAGCACGAGGACCACGGCAGCGAGGGCGATGACGAATCGGCGCATCGGCAGGCTCCTGGGCGGCGGCGGTCCCGGCGGACATCGCCGGTGGCGCCGTGCGGCTCGGCGGCCGCGCTGGCCGCGCCTAGGGCAAGGTGCGTGCCGGACGGCGGGACGCGGCGGCCCCCTCGAATTCGAGGGCTTGCCCGCATCCTGCTCCGTTCAGGGGCGCCGCGCATGTAAGGAGATCCGACGCGGCCGTACGGAGTCCCGAAGGGCGGGAGGGCCCGGGGTCCACCACCGGGGCTCGAACCGTGCTCGAATCGGTGCGACACCGCTGCCGTCGCCCGGCGGCACCGTCCTTGCTCTGGCAGCGGCCCAGCAAGCAACCCGGCTTGCTGCCTCGCACGCGGCCCAGTGCCGGCCCCCTCCGGGAAAGGCCCCGCGGAGCTCCCCATGCGCCCACGCCTCGCCCCCCTCGCCACCCTGCTCGCCCTCGCCCCGCCGTGGGCGTTCGCCGCCGAGCCGGTCACCCTCGGCCTGCCCGACGCCCTGCAGGCGCTGGAGGCCCAGGCACC
Source organism: Deltaproteobacteria bacterium (assembly GCA_016214955.1). Classification (GTDB taxonomy): domain Bacteria; phylum Myxococcota; class Myxococcia; order Myxococcales; family Anaeromyxobacteraceae; genus JACRMN01. Next base: position 62,275 of record JACRMN010000027.1, on the reverse strand, counting down.
GGCCGCCGCCTTGGCCCGGAGCCGCGCCGAGGAGGCGAGTGCGCTGGTGCGCCAGTCGGCCTCGGCGCTCCTGCCCACCCTCACCGCCGCCGGGAGCTTCACCGCCAACCGCGACCAGGCGGCCATCGCCCGCCCGCCTTCGGGACAGCTCCTCTACATCCAGGCCTACGAGACGCTGGCGGTGGCCGGGACCCTCCGCGTCCCGCTGCTCGTCCCCAGCGCCTGGGCCGACCTGGCGGCCGCGCGGCACGGCGCCGCCTCGGCCGAGGCCGGCGCCGAGGCGGCACGCGCCGGGCTCCGGCTGGCGGTGGTGCAGGGGGCCTGGATGGAGACCTCGGCGGAGGAGGTGCTGGCGGCCGCCGAGCGGGCGCTGGCCACCGCCCGCGACCAGGCCCGCAGCGCCCGCCGCGCCGTGGACGCCGGCCTGCAGCCGCCGCTCTCGGCCCTGGCCTCGGAGACCCAGGCGGTGCGCCGCGAGGGCGACCTGGTGAGCGCCCGCGCGGCGCTGGAGAAGGCGCAGCTGGCGCTGGGTGTGCTGCTGGGGCGGTCCGAGCGGGTGCGCATCCCCATGGCGCTCCCCGCCGCTCCGCCCCGCGAGGAGGCCGCGGCGCTCGGCGCCGCCGCGCTGGAGCGCCGGCCCGAGGTGAGGGCCCAGGCCGAGGCGCTGGCCGCCGCCGAGAGCCAGCGGACCTCGGCCCGCCTCCGCCTCCTGCCCCAGCTCGCCGCCTCGGGCAGCCTCTTCGCCCAGGACGTGCCCCTGCCCACCGGCCACAAGGACGGGTGGCAGGTGCTGGTGCAGCTCACCTGGCCCCTCTACGACGGCGGCCTGCGCTACGGCAAGGAGCGCGAGGCGCAGGCGCGCATCGCCGGCGCCCGGGCCGCCGCCGAGGCCGCGCGGCTCTCGGTGCTGCAGGAGGTGGAGGACGGGGCGCGCGACCTCTCGGTCTCGGCCGAGCGGCTTCGCCTCGCCGAGCAGCAGCGGGCGCTGGCCGCCGACGCCGCCGCCACCGCCAGGCGAGGCTTCGACGCCGGCGTCACCGGCAACGTGGAGGTCCTCGGCGCCAACGACGAGCTCTTCCAGGCCGAGGTGGGGCTGGCCCGGGCCCGCGCCCAGCTCGGTCAGTCGGCCGCCGCGCTCGACCGGGCCGCGGGCCGCATCTAGCCGGAGCCCGCCGTGCAGCCGCCACCCGCCGGGCGTATCCTGTCCTCCCCCCGCGACGCGGGGCCGGAGGAGTGCCTGAACGCCAGCCCGCCGAACCCGCCCGGCTTCGAGGAGATCCAGCGGCAGGAGCTGTCGCGGCTCTTCGGCCTCATGGGCCGGGCCCGGCTGGTGGCCCTCCCGGTGCTCTTCGCCTTCATGGCCTGGCTGGCCTTCACCGACCGCACCCGCTGGCGCCAGGCCTTCCTGCTGGTCTTCATCCCGATGGCCGCGGCCTTCGTCTGGGCGGAGTGGCGGCGCTACCGGCGCGAGGGCTTCACCCAGGGCACGGTGGAGCGCAACCTGGCGGTGGCGGCGCTGGGCCAGATGGTGGTGGCCGGCGCCAGCGGCGGCCTGGAGAGCCCGCTCCTGCCTCTGGCGGTGGTCTTCTCGCTCTTCGTGGGCCTCTTCGTCTCCCGCGGCCTCTCCTACCTCCTGCTCTTCGGCCAGCTCGCCGGGCTCTGGACGCTGGCGGCGCTGGCCCTGGCCGCCCCGGTGCCCGACCTCAACCCGGCCGCCTTCGGCGGCGGGCCGCGGGCCGGCCACTCCCAGGCGCTGCTCTGGGCCAACGCCATCCTGCTCTCGTTCTTCCTGGCGGTGGGGCGCGGCGTGGGGCGGATCATCCGCAAGATGTTCGACGCCATGCTGCGCCGGGCGCTGGCCGCGCAGGAGGACGCCCGCACCAGCCACGCCGAGCGCAGCGAGGAGCTGACGGCCCTCTCCGCCGAGATCGCCCACGAGCTGAAGAACCCGCTGGCCAGCGTCAAGGGGCTGGCCGGGCTGCTGGAGGCGGGCGTGGCGCCGGGCAAGGGGGCCGAACGGCTCGGGGTGCTGCGCCGCGAGGTGGACCGGATGCAGGGCATCCTCGACGAGTTCCTCAACTTCTCGCGGCCGCTGGTGCCGCTGGCGCTGGGGCGCGTGGACCTGGCGGCCGTGGCCCGCGAGGTGGCGGCGCTGCACGAGGGGCTGGCGCGGGAGCGGGGCGTGCAGATCGAGGTCCGGGCGGCGGCGGCCACGGTGCGGTGCGACCCGCGCAAGGTGAAGCAGCTGCTCATCAACCTGGTGCAGAACGCCATCGAGGCCAGCCAGGCCGGCGGGTCGGTGGAGCTGGAGACCAGCGGCGGAGCCGACGGGGCGCAGGTGCGGGTGCTGGATCGCGGCCGGGGGCCCGACCCGACGCTGGGAGAGCGGCTCTTCGAGGCCGGCGTCACCACCAAGCCCCGCGGCTCCGGGCTGGGGCTGCCCATCGCCCGGCAGCTCGCGCGGCAGCACGGCGGGGATCTGACGCTCGGGCCGCGGCCCGGCGGCGGCGCCGTGGCCGAGCTCCGGCTGCCGCTGGCGCCGCCCGAGGGGCAGGGACAGCCTGGGGAGGCGGCCTGATGGCCACGCGGGTGCTGCTCTGCGACGACGACGCCGGCGTGCGCTACACGCTGCGGGAGATCCTGGAGTCGGCCGGGCTGGAGGTGGTGGAGGCGCGGGACGGGGTCGAGGCGCTGGAGCGCTTCGAGGAGGGGCCCTTCCCGCTGGTGGTCAGCGACCTGCGCATGCCGCGGATGGACGGCATGGAGCTCCTGCGGCGCCTCTCGGCCCGCAGCCCGGCGCCGCGGGTGGTGCTGGTCACGGCCCACGGCTCGGAGCGGCAGGCGGTGGAGGCCATGAAGGCCGGGGCCTGGGACTACTTCCGCAAGCCCTTCGACACCGCCGAGCTCCTCGGGGTGGTGCGCCGCGCCGCCGAGGCGGCGCGCCTCGCCGAGGAGAACGAGACGCTGCAGGGCGAGCTGGCCCTGGCCGGACAGCTGGTCTACGCCAGCGAGGCCATGCGCCGGCTGGCCGGCCTGGTGGCCCGGGTGGCGCCCCGCGACGTCACCGTGCTCATCGCCGGCGAGAGCGGCACCGGCAAGGAGCGGGTGGCCGAGGCGGTGTGGCGGGCCTCGCGCCGCGCCGGGCGGCCCTTCGTGCGCTTCAACTGCGCCGCGCTGGTGGCCGACCTGGCCGAGGCCGAGCTCTTCGGCCACGTGCGCGGGGCCTTCACCGGCGCGGTGCGCTCCCGCGCCGGCCTCTTCGGTGAGGCCGACGGCGGGACCATCCTGCTGGACGAGATCGGCGAGCTGGCGCCCGGCCTCCAGGGCAAGCTCCTGCGGGTGCTGCAGGAGGGCGAGGTGCGGGCGGTGGGGGAGGAGCGGGAGCGCAAGGTGGACGTGCGCGTCGTCGCCGCCACCAACCGCGACCTCAAGGACATGGTGGCCAGGGGTACCTTCCGCGAGGACCTGTACTACCGGCTGCGGGTGGTGGAGCTGCGGGTGCCGCCGCTGCGGGAGCGGCCCGAGGACATCCCGGTGCTGGCCCGCCACTTCCTCGACCGCTTCGCCGAGCGCTTCGGCCTGCCCCTGCCGCCGCCCAGCGAGGCGCTCCTCGACCGGCTGCGCGCCCACCCCTGGCCCGGCAACGTGCGGGAGCTGGAGAACGCGCTGGAGAGCCTGGTGGCGCTCTCGCCCGCCGGCGCCTTCGACCTCTCGCTCCTGCCGGGGCCGGCGGCGCCGCCGCAGGCGCCGCTGGGGCTGAAGCAGCGCGTCGAGGCCTACGAGCGCGGCCTGGTGGCCGAGGCGCTGCGGACGGCGCGGGGCAACCGGAGCGAGGCGGCGCGGCTGCTCGCGATCTCCCGCGTCACGCTGCACGACAAGCTGAACAAGTACGGGCTGGCGAAGGAGGGGGAGGAGGAGTAGGGCGGGGGGACCCCGACCCCGCCTTTCCCCGCCCGCCCCTCCCGGGCCTTCCGCGCCTGCCACCCGGCCGCTAGAGGAGCCGCGCGGACGCTGCCCGCGGGCGCGCGCCTCGTGGCCACCGACCTCAACCAGCCCATGCTCGACAGGGCCGCCGCCAGGCGGCACCGCCCGGCCGGTGGAGTGGCGCCAGGCCGACGCCCTGGCCCTGCCCTTCGCGCTGGCGAGCTTCGACCTGGTGGTCTGCCAGTTCGGGGTGATGTTCTTCCCCGACTGCCCGCGGGCCATGGCCGAGGCGCGCCGGGTGCTCCGGCCCGGAGGCGCGCTGCTCCTCAGCGTCTGGGACCGCATCGAGGAGAACGAGTTCGCCGACGTGGTGACCCAGGAGCTGGCGCGCCTCCACCCGTCCGACCCGCCGCGGTTCCTCGCGCGCACGCCCCACGGCCACCACGACCTCCGGCGCCTGGTCGCCGATCTCGCCTCGGCCGGTTTCCAGGCGCCCGAGGCGCGCACGCTCGCGGAGCGGAGCCGCGCGCCGGGGCCGCGGGTGCCGGCCGTGGCCCACTGCCAGGGCACGCCGCTGCGCACCGAGATCGAGGCCCGCGGCGACCTCCTCGCGGCCACGGAGGCCTGCGCCGAGGCCATCGCCCGCCGCTTCGGCAAGGGTCCGGTGAACGGGAAGATCCAGGCCCACGTGATCGCGGCGCGGGCGTGAGGGGCCGCTGCTCTACCCTTTCTGCAGCGCCTGGAGCCGCTCCGCCATGCGGGCGATGAGCGCCTGCAGCCCCTTCACCGGCCGCACCATCACCTTGAAGTGGGTGATCCGGCCGGCCTCGTTCCAGCGGATCATGTCCACGCCGTTCACGTACATGCCGTCGAGGGTGGCCTCGAACTCCAGCACCGCCGAGCGCTCCCCGCGCCACTCGCCGAGGTAGCGGAACGAGTCGTTGCCCAGCACCGCCAGCGCCGCCTTCAGGTAGGCGAGGACCAAGGGCTTGCCGGCCTGGGGCGTGTGGACGGCCGGCGACTGGAAGACGGCGTCGTCGGCGACCAGGTCGTCGAGCGCGGCGGCGTCGCGTGCGGCGGCCAGGGCGTGCCAGCGGGTGATGGGGTCGGTGGACATGGGTCGATGCTGGCGCGGCACGGGCGGCCGCGCCAGTCCGTTTCCAGCGCCTCCTTGGGGCTCGTCCGACCGGATCAGAGCGACTTGAGGTACTCCGCGAGCGCGGCCTTCTCGCCGGCGTCGAGCCCGAGGGGGACGCCCCCGTTCCCGATGCCGTTGCGATCGTAGTGGTCCACCACCTCGGCCAGGGTCCCGAACCGGCCGTCGTGGTAGAAGCCGCGCTTCATGTGGGTCCAGAGCCCCCGGAGCGGAGCGGTCCGGTAGCGCCCGTCGGGCGAGCGCTGCGCCTGGAAGTCGTCGATGGCCATCTCCGCGGCGGTGTGCAGGGCCCAGCCCGGCTCGGTGAAGAGGGGAGCCACGTGGCAGGTCGCGCACCTCGCCTTGCCGGCGAACAGGGCCTTCCCGCTCGCCGCCGCGCCTGGGTCGAAGCTGCCGGCGGGCGCCGGAGGAGACCGGAGCGAGAGCTGGTAGAGGTGGAGCGCCCCCAGCTTCGGCGTCACCAGGTCCTCCTGCCCCGGACCCGGGCGCACGTCGGCGAGCCCGGTGGCCGCGGCCACCGGGAACCGGGCCGCATCGTCGAGCCGGGGGTCGAAGAACGTCCCGATCCCGCGCATCTGGGTGACGGCGACGTAGGCGTTCCAGTAGGGCACCGAGCCCCAGCCGGTCCAGGTGTGGAGGTTCACGCCCGCCAGGCCGAAGGCCGGCGGGATGCGCGTGGCCGCCGCCTTCCCGTCGGGGCGCAGCCCCTTGGCGTCCAGGTTCAGCTCGGCGTCGTACATCCCCGGTCCCCAGCTCCCGAGGACCACCTTCACGGTGGCGACGTCCACCGGAGTGCCGCCCTTGCTCAGCAGGTCGGCGATCGCCTCGAGGTTGGGGGAGAGGCCCACGATGGCGCCGACGTTCAGGTCCTGGTTTGCCCAGCCGTCGAGCCGCCGGCCGACGCCGGGAGCGAGCGAGTCGTCCACCGTCGAGTGGCAGAGCGCGCAGGTGAGGCCGATGGAGCGCAACGCCCCGCCCTCGACCACGCCCTTGACCCCGAGCACGGCGTCGGCCTCCAGCAAGGCCAGCGTCACGGCCGGGTCGTCGAGATCCACCCGGCCGGCCTTCAGGGCGGCGACCACCTTCCGGGGCAGCGCGTCGACGTCGACCTTGAGCCCCACTGCCAGCGCGGTCCTCGGGCTCACCTGCGAGAGCGGCTCGTGGAGCCGCAGGACGCCCGTCCAGAACGCCTCGTCACCGAACGTGTCGAAGCGGAAGATGCGGCGGCCCTCCTGGACCATGAGCGCCGCATTCGCCGAGGCGGCGTCGGGCTGGCCTCGGGCGGGGGCGCCCGCCCTGCTCTCGGCGCTCGCCGTGGTCTCCGCCGAGGCGTTCCGGCACGCGGCGACTCCGAGCAAGAGGGCGAAGCAAACGGTGATTGACACGGCTCGCGGCAAACGGCCCATGGGTTCCTCCGGCTACGCCGCTGGACGTGGCAGCGTGAGGAAGCACGCGCGGTGCCATGCGAGAGGCCAGGCAATTCAGCGCCCCTGGGAGGAAGGGGAGCGCCGCCGGACGCTCGTCGAACGTTCGACCCTGACCTCGACCTCGACCCGCGCCTCGACCCAGCGGCGGCGCTACCCCACCCCCAGCAGCTCGCGGTGGGCGCGATCCTGCTCGGCCAGCTTGAGGAAGAACTCGGCCACCACCGGATCGGCGGCGGCAGCCAGCACCTGGGCGTGGGACTGGGCGCTCTGCTCCTCCAGCGCCGCCAGGCGGGCGAGGAGACCGGGCGCGTCGCCCGCGTAGCGGCCCGCCTCGATCTCCTGGCGCACCTCGCCCCAGCGCGCCAGCTCGGCGTCCAGCATCACCAGCTTGAAGTGGACGTTCTGGAAGAGGCGGGCGTCGTGCCGGTACCGGGCCGCCAGCAGCCGCACGCGGGTGGCGTGCTGGTCCTCTTCCTCGGCGAGCCGCAGCAGGAGCGCTCCCTGCGGCAGGCCCTGGAGCGCGGTGGCCCCGGCCCGGTAGGCGAGGGCCGCTGCACGCTCCACCTGCTCCGCCTTCTCCAGGACCCCGTAGCTCGTCATCGGGTCCCTACCTAGTCCGGAGCGGGCGGCGGAACCAGCGCTTACGCGCGGAGCTAGAAGCCGTACTCGACGCTCACGCCCAGCGCGGTGTCGGTCTGCTTCCTGCCGGCGGCCGGGGCCGAGTCGTGGGTCAGCGCGAAGGTGACCCCCAGCTGGAAGGTCGCCGTCAGCCGGGCGGCGACGCGGGCGGCGTTGTTCACCAGCACCCGCGAGCCGCCCCAGACGCTGGGCAGCACCTCGAGGTCGTCGGTGAAGGAGACGTCCTTGCTCAGGGCGTGCTTGAAGGCCACCGCGGCGCGCGGGGCCACGATGACCGCCTCGGGCAGGTGCAGCCCCTGCCCCACCGGGTAGTAGCGGAAGCGCTTCTCCTCGGCGATGCGGAGCCCCAGGTCGGTGCGCAGGAAGGTCTTCCGCTCGCCCTCGGCCGAGTCGATCCAGGCGATGGCGGTGCCGAGCTCGCCCGAGTACCGGACCTCCACGCTCTTCACGTGGTCGGTCTCGACGCCCGCCAGCAGGTAGGCGCTGGTGGAGGGGGTGAAGCGGCGGTCGCTCCGCAGGAAGGCGCCGGCCGCGAGCGCGGTGGTCTCGTGGACGCCGGTGCTCGGGGTGCGGGTCTGGCCGTAGGCCGCGGACGCCTTGCCGGCGTGGATCCAGAGCGGCCCCTTGCGCTCCACCGTGGCGGCGCCGTTGAAGACGACGCTGGAGGAGTTGCCGGTGAGGGAGATGAGCCCCAGGCCGGCGGTGCCGGCCCAGGCGGCGGGTGCCGGAGCCGGCGCGGCAGCGGGGGCCGCAGGCGCCGCGGCTGCCGGCCTCTCCAGCGCCTTCTCGGCGGCGGCGGCGGCGCGGGCGGCTGCCTCGGCGGCGGTCTGGGCGGCGGCGGCGGCCTTCTCGGCAGCGGCGGCGGCGCGGCTGGCAGGATCGGCGGCGGGCGCCTGGGCCAGGGCCAGGGCGCATGCAACGGCGGCGACTGCGGTCATGGTGCTCCCCCTCGTCTCGCGTGCGCCCTCGGGGGCGCGGCCGCGGCGCCCCACTGCTACCAAGGGTGCTGCCTGGGCGCACCCGGAAAGTTCCTCTCCCCTCCCGCCGCGCGACTCCTTTCCCGGGGCGAGCCGGACCGTCTCGCGCTATCTTCCGCGCCCGGAGGCGACCCCATGGCCCAGGCCCGCTTCACCGCACCGACCCCCCGCAACGAGCCCGTCCTCTCCTACGCTCCCGGCACGCCCGAGCGCGCCGCCCTGAAGAGCCGCCTCGCCGAGCTCTCGCGCGAGGAGCTGGAGATCCCGCTGGTCATCGGCGGCAAGAGGGTCCGCACCGGCAAGCTGGGAGAGGTGCGGGCGCCCCACCGCCACGCCCACCGGCTGGCGCGCTGGCACCAGGCCGGCGTGCCCGAGGTGGAGGCGGCCATCGCCGCGGCCCGCGCCGCGCGCAAGGAGTGGGCCGCCATGCCCTTCACCGCCCGCGCCGCGGTGTTCCTCAAGGCCGCCGACCTGCTGGCCGGCGGCTGGCGCCCCACGCTCAACGGCGCCACCATGCACAACCAGTCGAAGACGCCCTCCCAGGCGGAGATCGACTCCGCCTGCGAGATCATCGACTTCTGGCGCTGGAACGTCACCTTCGCCGAGCGCATCCTGGAGGAGCAGCCGTTCTCGCCCCCGGGACTCTGGAACCACGTCGAGTACCGGCCGCTGGAGGGGTTCGTCTTCGCCGTCACCCCCTTCAACTTCACCTCCATCGCCGCCAACCTGCCCACCGCTCCGGCGCTGCTCGGCAACACCGTGCTGTGGAAGCCGGCCTCGAGCACCGTCTACTCCAACTGGTTCATCCTCGAGCTGCTGGAGGAGGCGGGGCTGCCGCCCGGGGTCATCAACTTCGTCCCCGGGCCGGGTCGCGCCGTCGGCGATCCCGTCCTGGCGAGCCCCGAGTTCGCCGGCATCCACTTCACCGGCTCCACCTCCACCTTCCACGGGATGTGGCGCACCATCGCCGAGAACCTGCCGCGCTACCGCTCCTACCCGCGCATCGTGGGCGAGACCGGCGGCAAGGACTTCATCTTCGGCCACCCCTCGGCCGACCCCGACGCCCTGGCCACCGCGCTCTGCCGCGGCGCCTTCGAGGCCCAGGGGCAGAAGTGCTCGGCCGCCTCCCGCGGCTACGTGCCCCGCAGCCTCTGGCCGCGGGTGAAGGAGCGGCTCCTGGCCCAGGTGGCCTCCATCCGCATGGGCGATCCCACCGAGGACTTCCGGGTCTTCATGGGCGCGGTCATCGACCGCCCGGCCTTCGAGACCATCAAGGGCTACGTGGAGCTGGCCCGGCGCTCCCCCGACGCCGAGATCCTGGCCGGCGGCAAGTGCGACGACAGCGTGGGCTACTTCGTCGAGCCCACCGTGGTGCTCACCCAGAACCCGCACCACAAGCTGATGGAGGAGGAGATCTTCGGCCCGGTGCTGACCCTCTTCGTCTACGACGACGCCAGGCTCGACGAGACCGTGGCCCTTTGCGACGCCACCTCTCCCTACGCCCTCACCGGCGCCGTCTTCGCCCGCGACCGCCGCGCGGTGGAGTCGCTGGCGGCGGCGCTCTCGGACGCGGCCGGCAACTTCTACGTCAACGACAAGCCCACCGGCGCGGTGGTGGGGCAGCAGCCCTTTGGCGGCGCCCGGGCCTCGGGCACCAACGACAAGGCCGGCTCGGTGTGGAACCTCATCCGCTGGGTCTCGCCCCGCTCGGTGAAGGAGACCTTCGCGCCGCCCACCGCCATCGAGTACCCGCACCAGGCGGAGAAGTGACCGCGTGAAGAAGGGGCTCCCGGCCAGCATCTGGGTGGCAGGCGCCGCCCTCTTCCTGGCCATCGCCGCGCTCACCCTGCTCACCGCCGGCGCCACGCGCCGGCCGGCCTGGGGCCAGCTGGCCTTCGCCGGCCTGCTGGCGGTGCTGATCGTGGGCGGCGTCCTGGGGAAGCGCCGCCTGGCCTGGCTCTGGGGCCACTACCTCTCGCTCTTCCTGGCGATCATCCAGGCGGCCACCCTGGGCCTGGCCTGGTGGCGCGGCGCCGCGGTGCCCTGGCAGGTGGCGCTGACGCTCTCCGGCGTCAGCGCCGCGTTCCTGGTGGCCTTCCTGGCGCTGGGGCGGCGCTCGGCCCTCGGCTGGTTCGACCTCCTGTGCCCGGCCTGCGGCACGCCCAGCCGCATGGGGGCCGACTTCCTCTTCCGCCAGGCCCGCTGCCGCAAGTGCGGCGAGGTGTGGTGAGCTCGCCGTGAGCTAGCCGGCCCCGCCCGCCTCCGACCCGGCGGCGGGGATGCGCAGCCGGACCGTGGTCCCCTGGCCCGGCGCGCTCTCCACCGCCACGCTGCCGCCGTGGGCCTCGACGATGCGGCGCGCCAGCAGGAGCCCCAGCCCCACGCCGCCGGTGCCGCGGGCGCGGCTGCGATCGGTGCGGAAGAAGGGCGTGAAGAGCCGGGGCATGTCGGCCGCGTCGATGCCGATGCCCTGGTCGCGCACCTCGAGGAGCAGCGCGCCCCCGTCGGCGCGGGCCGCCAGCACCACCGGCGCCGGCGCCTCCGAGTACTTGCGGGCGTTGTCGAGCAGGTTGTCGAGGGCGCGGCGCAGCAGCGCCGGGTCGGCCCGGAGCTCCGGCAGCGCCCCCTCGCTCCGGACCTCCAGCGCGCGGCCCGGCCATGCGGCCCGGAAGCGCTCGGCGGCGCGCCGCACCAGCTCCTCGGCGGCCAGCGGCTCGGGGTGCAGCGGCAGCTCCGCCCCCTGCCCGGCCTGCAGCCGCGCGGCGGTGAGCACGTCCTCCAGGAGCCGCTCCAGCTCCCCGAGGTCGGCGTCGATCTCCCCCAGGTAGCGGCGCGAGGCCTCGTGGTCCCCCTGCGCCGCCAGCTCCAGCGCCACCCGGATGCGCGAGAGAGGCGTGCGCAGCTCGTGGCTCACGTTGGCCAGCAGCTCCCGCTCCGCCTTCACCTGCCGCTCCAGCCGCTCGGCCATCTCGTCGAAGGCGCGCGAGAGCTCGCCCACCTCGCCGCGGCCCGGGCCTCCGGCGCGGGCCGTGAGGTCGCCGGCGCCGAGCTGCCGCGCGGCGCGGGTGAGCCGCTCGATGGGCCGGGCGATGGCGTGGGCCAGGGGGATGGAGGCCAGGGCCACCGCCAGCAGCACCGCACCGGCGAAGGCGGCGGCCTTCTCCCAGGCGAAGGGGCGCCAGGCGCTGCGCACCACCAGGTAGCTCTCCGGCCGCGCCAGCGCGGCGGCGAAGGTCCAGTGGCGGCCGCGCACCCGGATGGCCCCGCCGGCGAGCCGGCGCTGGTCCTGGGCCGATAGGGAGGGGATGGGCGGCTCCACGTTGCTGGCCATCACGCCCTCCGGCCCCCAGGCGGTCACGTCCACCCCGAAGGTCTCCTGGGCGCGGACCAGCGCGGCCTTCAGGCGGGCCGGGTCCGAGAGGTCGGCCTCGAAGAGCCTGGCCGCCAGCTCGGCGGTGCGCTCGGGCCGCCCCGGGGGCGAGCCGCCGCCCGACGCCCAGCCCACCGCAGCCAGGCCCACCGCCACCAGCAGGAGGAGCAGCAGGCCGTTCAGGTAGACGCGCCAGAAGAGCCGCGCGCGGCGGTGGTGCGGGTGGCGCTCGTGGAGGTGGCCGTGCCGCCCCACTACCCCTCCTCGGCGGCCAGCACGTAGCCGGCGCCGCGCACCGTCTTCAGGAGCCGGGGGCGCCTGGGGTCGTCGCCCAGCTTGGCGCGCAGCCGCGAGACGTGCACGTCGATGGAGCGGTCGAAGGCCTCCTCGGAGTTGCCGCGGGCCAGCTCCATGAGCTGCTCGCGGGAGAGCACCCGGCCGGCCCGCTCGGCCAGCGCCCGGAGCAGGGCGAACTCGTAGCCGGTGAGCGCCAGCTCCTTGCCGTGGAGCGTGGCCCGCATGGCGCCCGGGTCGATGCGCAGCGACCCCACCGCCACCAGCTTCAGGGCGGGCCCGGCCCGGCCCCGGGCGCGCCGGGTCACGGCGCGGATGCGGGCCAGGAGCTCCCGCGGGGCGAAGGGCTTCGCCAGGTAGTCGTCGGCGCCGGTCTCGAGCCCCATCACCCGGTCGGCCTCCTCGCCGCGGGCGGTGAGCACGATGATGGGCACGTCGCTGCGGGCGCGCAGCTCGCGGCATACTTCCAGGCCGGGCATGCCCGGGAGCATGAGGTCGAGCAGCACCACGTCGTGGCGGCCGCGCAGCGCCTCGGCCAGCCCCTGCTTGCCGTCGCCGGCCACGGCCACGATCACGCCGTGCGACTCGAGGTACGCACGGGTGAGCGCGGCGAGCCGGGCGTCGTCCTCGACGAGGAGGGCGGAGAGGGAGGGCTCGGCGGAGGGGGTGGGCACGGAGGGCATCATAGCGAGGTTCTCCCTCCCCCCTCACCCCGCCCCTCTCCCCCGCTTCGCGGGGGAGAGGGGCGGGGTGAGGGGGGAGCGCGGCCCAGCGGCAGTGCTCGGGGTCTGCGCACGGAGGCGGTCGCAGTTCCTTGCCGTGAAGACCCGGCCCGCCGAGGGGCGCGGAGGACCGGGCCAGCACGCGCTACTCCTCGTGGTGCCGCTTCATCTTCTTGGACAGCTTGGCCCGCTGCTCGGGGGTGAGGATGCCGTGCACCTCGGCGAGCCCGTCGGCGACCTTGTGGGCGAAGCCCTTCATGGCGTCGCCCTTCTGGTCGACGAGGGCGTGGAGGCGCGCGACGTCGGGGTTGGGCGACTCCCACTGGGCGACGAGGTCCTGGTGCAGCCCCTCCTTGCCCTCGCGCAGGGCCTTGCCCTCGGCGACCAGGCGGTCCTTAACGGCGGTGATCTTGGCCCGCTGCTCGGCGGTGGCGTCGAGGTCGTCGAGCACGTCGTCGAGGTGCGAGGAGATCATCCGCTCCATCCGGGCGGGGTCGCCGCGCCCGCCGCAGCCGTGACCGTGGCCGCGGAAGCCGGTGAGGGCCAGGTAGCCGACGGCGATGGCCGCGACGCCGGCGACGGTCAGCAGGGTCTTCTTCCACATGGTGGTTCTCCCGGGCGCCGGGGAAAGGGTGGCGCCGCAGGGTGGAGACTGCGGCCACCCGGTGTCGCCCGCTTGTTGCCGGCGTGAAGAAAGGTTAAGCACCCCTCCCCGTGAGCCTGGTCATCGCCAGCGATCTGTCCCTCTCCTTCGGGCCCAAGGTGCTCTTCGAGGGGGCGAGCTTCTCCATCGGCGCTCGCGACCGCGCCGGGCTGGTGGGGGCCAACGGCACCGGCAAGAGCTCGCTCCTGCGTATCCTGGCCGGCGAGCAGTCGCCCGACGGCGGCCTCCTCACCTGGCGCCGCGGCGCCCGGGCCGGCTACCTGCCGCAGGACGTGACCGCCATCCCCGAGGGGCCGCTCGCCGAGGTGGTGCTCTCCTCGGTGCCGGGCCGCAGCGCCCTGGAGGCCCGGCTGGCCGCCACCGAGGCCGCCCTGGCCCAGGCCGCGGGGTCCGAGGAGCAGCTCGAGCTCTCGCAGGCCCTGGCCGAGCTGCACGAGGAGCTGGACCACTTCGAGGAGCACTACGGCCGCCACCGCGCCGAGCGCATCCTCGAGGGGCTGGGGTTCCCCACCTCCGAGCTCTCCCGCAACACCCGCGAGCTCTCGGGCGGCTGGCGGATGCGGGCGGCGCTGGCCGGGCTCCTGCTCGCCGACCCCGACCTCCTGCTCCTCGACGAGCCCACCAACCACCTCGACGTCCCCACCCTCACCTGGCTCGACGCCTTCCTGCGCGGCTCGCAGAAGGCGCTGGTCCTCATCAGCCACGACCGCGAGTTCCTCAACCGGCAGGTGGGGCGCATCCTCTCGCTGGAGCCCGAGGGGCTGCGCAGCTGGAAGGGCAACTACGACGAGTACAAGCGGCTGCGGGCCGAGGAGGAGGAGCAGCTCCTGGCCCGCTCCCGCAAGATCGAGGCCCGGCGCGCCGAGCTGGAGGCCTTCATCGAGCGCTTCGGCGCCAAGAACACCAAGGCCACCCAGGCCAAGAGCAAGGAGAAGATGCTGGCCCGGCTCGAGCAGGTGGAGCTGCGGGAGCAGCGGGCCACGGTGCGCTTCCGCTTCGCCGAGGCGCCTCGTTCCGGCCGCGAGGTGCTGCGGCTCGAGGGCATCGGCAAGGCCTTCGGCCCGCGGACCGTCTACCGCGGCCTCTCGGCCGGCATCCAGCGGGGCGAGCGGGTGGCGGTCATCGGCCCCAACGGCGCCGGCAAGACCACGCTCCTGAAGCTCGTGGCCGGCGAGCTCCGGCCCGACAGCGGCGAGGTGAAGCTCGGCCACCAGGTGCTGCCCGGCTACTACGCCCAGCACCACTTCGACGACGGGGACGAGCACCCCGGCGCCCTCGCCGCCGGCCGCGGCGCCCGCTTCGGCACCCTCGACCCCAGGCGCACCATCCTCGACACCCTCTGGGACCTGGTCCCCGACCGCGGCGAGGCCTACGTGCGCGGCGTGGCCGGCTCCTTCCTCTTCTCCGGCGAGGACGTGGAGAAGCCGCTGGGCGTGCTCTCCGGCGGCGAGCGGGCCCGGGTGGCCCTGGCGCGCATCCTCCTCGTCCCCGCCAACCTGCTGCTCCTCGACGAGCCCACCAACCACCTGGACCTCGACTCCGCCGAGGCGCTCATCGAGGCCCTCGCCGGCTTCGAGGGGACGATGCTCTTCGTCTCCCACAACCGCAGCTTCCTCAACCGCCTGGCCACCAGGACCTGGGAGGTGAAGGACGGCGGCATCGTCGAGACGCCCGGCAACCTCGACGACTGGCTCTACCACCAGGCCCAGCTCGCCGAGGCGCGCGCCGGCGCGGAGGCCCAGGCAGCGGGCCGGGCGGGCGGCGCCGCCGGCGAGGCGCGCGGCGGGCCGGGCGAGAGGGAGCGGCGGCGCGCCGAGGCCGAGGCCCGCAACGAGCGCTACCGGCGCGAGAAGCCCATCCGCGACGAGATCGCCCGGCTCGAGGGCCGCATCGAGACCCTGGAGAGGGCCAAGAAGGAGGCGGAGGCGGCCCTGGCCGACCCGTCCCTCTACCAGGACTTCGCCCGGGCCCGGCCCCACCTGGCGGCGCTCACCGAGGCCAACGAGGAGCTGCCGGAGCTGTACCAGGCCTGGGAGGCGCGACAGGCCGAGCTGGAGCAGTAGCCGGCCCGCCGCCGGGTGGTGGGTCCGTCGAACCGACCCACCGCCGCCCGCCGGGGCGGGTTGGCTTCCGCCGCCGGGCCCTCCATGATGCCGGGATGCAACCGGCGACCGAGGCCATTCCCGCCGCCCCACCGGCCGGCGACCTGGAGGTCATCTCCCTCGTCGGCCTGGCCCACGGTACCTCCCACTTCTTCCACCTGCTGCTGGCGCCCCTCTTCCCCTGGCTCATGAGGGACTTCGGCCTCAGCTTCGTCAGGGTAGGGTCGCTGGTCACCGCCTTCTTCGTCGTCTCGGGGGTGGGCCAGGCGGCGGCCGGCTTCGTCGTGGACCGGCTCGGCGCCCGCCGCGTGCTCCTCGCCGGCATCGGCCTCTTCGGCGTGGCCTCCGTCACCCTGGCGCTGGCCTCCGGCTACCCGGCGCTGCTGGCGGCGGCGATCCTGGCCGGCGCCGGCAACTCGGTCTTCCACCCCGCCGACTTCACCATCCTCAACCGCAGCGTCTCGCCGCCGCGGCTCGGCATCGCCTTCTCGGTGCACGGCCTCTCGGGCAACCTGGGCTGGGCCGCGGCGCCCGTCTTCCTCACCTTCCTGGCCGGCACCGGGGGCTGGCGGGCCGCCGCCTTCGGCGCGGCCCTGGTGGCGGCCGGCTCGCTGGCGGTGCTGCTGCTCCGCGGCGCGGCCATGTCGCGCGCCCTCCCCTCGCCCGCCGGCGCCGGGCCGGAGCCGGTGGGCACCACCTTCGGCTTCCTGGCCACGCCCGCCGTCTGGATGTGCTTCGCCTTCTTCCTGCTGGCCACCATGGCCTTCGGCGGCGTGCAGAGCTTCGGGTCGCCGGTGCTGCAGCAGGTGTACGGCCTCTCCCTGGAGTCGGGCGCCTCGGCCCTCACCGTCTACCTCCTGGGCGGGGCCGCCGGGGTGGCCGTGGGCGGCTGGATGGCCACCCGCTTCCCTGCCCACGAGCGGGTGGTGGCGGTGGTGCTGGGGCTCGCCGCCCTCTCGGCGGTGGCGCTGGCGAGCGGTGCCTTCCCGCCCGGGGCCGTGGTCCCACTGCTCGCGGCGGTGGGCTTCCTCACCGGTTCTGCCGGCCCCTCCCGCGACCTGCTGGTGCGCCGCGCCTCCATGGAGCGCTTCGGCCAGCGCTCCTTCGGCCGCATCTACGGCTTCGTCTACTCGGGGCTCGACGTCGGGCTCTCGGCGGCGCCCCTCGTCTTCGGCGCCTTCATGGACCGGGGCCAGCCCCGATGGGTGCTCGGCGGCGTGGCCCTGCTCCAGATCCTCGCGGTGCTCACCGCCCTCCGGGTGGGGGCCTCTGCGCCGCCCCGGCGGACCGCGCGGGCCTAGGCGAAACCGCGGCGCATTCCGCCCCCTTCGGTTACACCAGACGCCTCCGCCCGGGCCGGGAGGGCCGCGGGCGTCGCGAGGAGCAGCGTGCGCGACGACGTTCTCGGCCTGCGGCTCGAGCGAGCCGGCGCCTGCGCGCCGGCCCGGCTCAGCGACGCCCAGGGCAGGCTCATCCAGTACCTGCGCCTCTCCCTCACCGACCGCTGCAACTTCCGCTGCAGCTACTGCTCGGTCTCGGACTACGAGGACGGGGACCGCATCCTCTCGCGCGCCGAGATCGCCCGCATCGCGGCCGTCTTCGCCCGGCTCGGCGTCCGCCGCATCCGCCTGACCGGCGGCGAGCCCACCCTGCGCCGCGAGCTCACCGCCATCGTCGCCGACCTCCGCGCCACGCCCGGCATCGACGAGGTGGCCCTCACCACCAACGCCCACAAGCTGGCCGAGCTCTCGGCGCCGCTGCGGGAGGCCGGTCTCACCGCGCTCAACGTCTCCCTCGACACCCTCGACGCCGCCACCCTCCGGCGCGTGAGCGGCAGGGGGGCCTTCCTCGAGCCGGTGCTCGAGGGCATCCGGGTGGCGGCCCGGGCCGGCTTCCCGTCACTCAAGGTCAACACGGTGGTGATGGGCGGGGTCAACGACGGCGAGCTGGGCGACCTGGTGCGCTTCGCCTGGGGGCTCGGCGCCACGCCGCGCTTCATCGAGCTCATGCCCTTCGGCGACGGGGTGCCCGTGCCCACCGCGGCGGTGAAGGAGCGGCTGGCGGCCCAGGGCGTCCCGCTGGCCCCCGACCCCAAGCGCGGCTGGGGCCCGGCCCACTACATGCGGGGCGAGGGCGGCCTGGTGGGCTTCATCGGCGCCATCACCGAGAACTTCTGCGAGAGCTGCAACCGGGCCCGCCTCACCGCCGAGGGCGGCTTCCAGGCCTGCCTGGGAGGGCGCGACCGCGTGAGCCTGCGGGACCTGCTGCGCGCCGGCGCCGGCGAGGAGGAGCTGGCCGCGGCCATCCACGGCGCGCTCTCGCGCAAGGATCCGCGCCACCACATGGACGAGGCCGGGGCCCGCCTGGTCACGCTCCCCATGATGGGCATCGGCGGATAGCCGCGGAATCGCTGCGGCTGTTCCCGCGGGGCTCGATTGCTGGCCCCCGGGGCTCGACATCTGGCCTGTCGGGTAACCTGGGGATGAGTGTGTTTTGATGCTTCACCCAACGTGTTGCAGGGTGGACAATGTCCTCCTCACGCCCGCGGGGGGCCGAGCACCGCGCGACGCGGCCACGGGGAGCGACGACGGCATCGCAACCGACACCTTCGCCGGTCACCTGGCGCCACGCCCTCGTGGCCTGCGCCAGCGGGCTGCTCCTCGCGGTGGCGCTGGTGGCGCTGGCCCCGGGACTGCCCTGGCCGCTGGTGGTGCTGCAGGTGGCGCTCGCCACCGCCGTGCCCTTCACCGCGCTGGCGCTCGTGCGCCCCGGCGAGCCCCGGCTCTCCGCGCCGCCGGCCGCCGTGCCGGGGCCGGCGCTCACCCCGGCGCGCCCCGTGCCCTCGCCCGCCCCCGACGAGCAGCGGCTGCGCGAGGCGCGGCGCATGGAGGCGGTGGGCCGGCTCGCCAGCGGCGTGGCCCACGACTTCAACAACCTGCTCTCGGTCATCACCTCCAACGTCGAGCTGGCGCTCCGCGACCTGCCCGAGGGCCACCCGGTGCGCGAGTACGTGGCCGACGTGGGGCTGGCCGGGCAGCGGGCCGCCGGCCTCACCCGCCAGCTCCTGGCCTTCGGCCGGCGCCAGCCGCTGGAGAAGCGGCCGATGGCCCTCGCCGACCTCCTGCCCGACATGCACCGGCTCCTCTCCCGCGTGCTCGGCGAGCAGCTGGCCCTCTCGGTGGACCTGCCGGCCGGCCTCCCGCCGCTGCTCGCCGACGCGGGGCAGGTCGAGCAGGTGATCCTCAACCTGGCCGTGAACGCCCGCGACGCCATGCAGTCCGGCGGCCACCTTCGCATCAGCGCCCGGCGGGCCCGGCCCGAGGAGCTGCGCCCCGGCGCGACGGCCCCGGCCGGCTTCGTGCGGCTCTCGGTGGAGGACGACGGACCGGGCATGACACCGGAGGTGAAGTCGCGGCTCTTCGAGCCCTTCTTCACCACCAAGCCGCGGGGTGAGGGCACCGGCATCGGCCTGGCGACGGTGCAGGGCATCGTCGAGCAGCACGGAGGCTGGGTGAGGGTGGAGTCGGAGCTGGGCCAGGGCTCCGCCTTCCACCTCTTCCTGCCCGTCGCCGACGCGCCGCCCGTGCCCCGCCGGCTCACTCCGGCGCCGGGCCTGGGCCGCGGCGGGCGCGAGACCTTGCTCCTGGCCGAGGACGACCCGCTGGTGCGCTACACCGCCTCCAAGGTGCTCCACCGCCTGGGCTACGAGGTGCTGGTGGCCCGCGACGGCTGCGAGGCGCTGCAGCTCGTGCAGCAGCACGCCGGGCGCATCGACCTCCTGGTGGCCGACGTGGTGATGCCGGGCCTCTCCGGCCCCGACGTGGCCATGCGGGCGCTGCAGCTGCGGCCCGACCTGCGCATCCTCTACCTCTCCGGCTACCCGCAGGTCTTCGTGGACGAGGGCGGGATCATCGGCGACGGCGTGGAGCTGCTCCGCAAGCCCTTCACCCCCGAGCTGCTCGGCAGCCGGGTGCGCCGGCTGCTCGACCAGGGCGCCTCGGCCGCCGCCGGGGCCGAGGGCGGCCTGCAGGCGTGAGCCGGGCGCGTCGCGGACCTGGCCGCGCCGTGGCCTGTGCGGGGCTCTAGCTCACCAGCACCAGGCGCCGCGGGCGCCCGAAGGCGGCGGCGCCCAGCTCGGCGGGGAGCACCTGATCCAGGATGGGGCGCGGCACGTCCCGCTCCGGCACCAGCACGCGGAGCTCGCCGTCTCCGCAGCGGCCCACGAGCTTGGTCTGCACCTGGAAGAGCCGCTCCAGCGCCCTGAAGACCGCCGGCGGCCCGAACTGGATCACCGCGGGCACGTGGCCCGACGGCGCCAGGAACCCGCGCGAGTAGGCCACCGCCACCAGCAGCCGGGCGAAGCGGTAGCCGCGCAGGCCCGGAGCCACCGCCAGCAGCCGCAGCTCCACCAGCTCGCGGGCGTCGGCCTCGGTGAGGGCCTGGGCCAGCGAGAAGGCGTGGGGGCCCAGGAACCAGCGCACGCAGCCCTCGCGGCGGGTGAGCCCGATGGTGGCCACCAGCTGGTTCTCGGCGAGCCCCATGAGCCACCGGTCCGGCCAGCCGTCGGCAGGCTCGGCGGCGATCTGGTGCACGCTCGCCGCCAGCTTCCGGCAGCGCTGCACCTCGTCCTCGGTGGTGGCCTCGCAGACGACGAACCGCATCCCCACTCCGGAGCCCCGGGGAAGGAAGGGGGCTCGGGGGAGGGAGTACGCAACTCGCCCGGCGTGACGCGGATCACAGCAACTTCCCGGATCTCCTCGGGCGCATCCGGCGACGGCCAGCCCCTACGGGGGGAGTACCGTCTCGCCGTGCATCAGGTACCGGTCCACCTCGCGGGCCGCCTGGCGCCCCTCGTGGATGGCCCAGACCACCAGCGACTGGCCGCGGGAGCAGTCGCCAGCGGCGAAGATGCCGGGGACGCTGGTCATGCGCTGCTCGTCCACGGCCACGTTGCCGCGGGGGTCGATCTTGCAGCCCAGCTCCTCGGGCAGCGGCCGCTCCGGCCCCAGGAAGCCCAGCGCCAGGAGCACCAGGTCGGCGGGCAGGGTCCTCTGCGTCCCCTCGATCTCCCTGGGGGCCGGCGGCTTGCCGTCGGCGCCGCGCGCCCACTCGATCTGGAAGATCTCCATGCCGGTGACCTTGCCGGAGGCGTCGCCCAGGAAGCGCCGGGTCTGCACGCAGTACTGGCGCGGGTCGGCGCCCCAGAGCGCCTTGGCCTCCTCCTGGCCGTAGTCCAGCTTGTAGACCTTGGGCCACTGGGGCCACGGGTTGTCGGCGGCCCGGGTGTCGGGCGGCCGCGGCAGGATCTCGAGCTGGGTGACGCTCCGGGCCCCGTGGCGGATGGCGGTGCCGACGCAGTCGGTGCCGGTGTCGCCGCCGCCGATGACCACCACGTGCTTGCCCTTGGCGGAGATGTAGTTGCCGTCGGCCAGGTTGGAGTCGAGCAGGCTCTTGGTGTTCTTGCCCAGGAACTCCATGGCCAGGTGGACGCCCTGGAGCTTGCGCCCCTCGACCGCCAGGTCGCGCGCCTGGGTGGCCCCCATGCACAGCACCGCGGCGTCGAAGTCGCTGAGGAGGCGGCTGGCGGGGAAGTGCTTGCCCACGTCCATGCCCGAGACGAAGCGCACCCCCTCGTCGGCCATGTTGCGGACGCGCCGCTCGACCACCTGCTTGTCGAGCTTCATGTTGGGGATGCCGTACATCAGCAGGCCGCCGATGCGGTCGGCCCGCTCGAAGACGGTGACGTAGTGGCCGGCGCGGTTGAGCTGCGCTGCCGCCGCCAGGCCCGCCGGGCCGCTGCCGACGATGGCCACCCGCTTCCCGGTGCGGGCCAGCGGGGGCTCGGGCTTGAGCCAGCCGTGGGCCCAGGCGTGGTCGGCGATCTCGCACTCGATGCTCTTGATGGTCACCGGGGGCGCGTTGATGCCGAGCGTGCAGGAGCCCTCGCACGGGGCCGGGCAGACGCGCCCGGTGAACTCGGGGAAGTTGTTGGTCTTGTGGAGGCGGATGCTGGCCTCGCGCCACTGGCCCCGGTAGATGAGGTCGTTCCACTCCGGGATGAGGTTGTTCACCGGGCAGCCCGAGGCCATGCCGGCGATGAGCTTGCCGGTGTGGCAGAAGGGGACGCCGCAGTCCATGCAGCGCGCCCCCTGCTGCTTCAGCGTCTCCTCGGCGTAGGGCGGGTGCTCCTCGCTCCAGTCCTTGATGCGCACCAGCGGATCGCGCGTGTGCGCGGGCTCGCGGGCGAACTCCATGAACCCGGTCGGCTTTCCCACGGCCTATGTCCCTCCCACCCGCATGGCGTCGTGCGCGTTCTCCTCGAAGGCCGCCATCTCGGCCTCCGCAGGCGACATGCCCTTCTGGCGCATGCGCGCCTGGGCCTCCAGCACCCGCCGGTAGTCGTTGGGGATGACGCGGGCGAACCGCGCCACCGTCCCGCTCCAGTCGGCCAGCAGCGCCCGGGCCCGCTTCGAGCCGGTGAGCTCGGCGTGGCGCTCGACCAGCGCCTTCACCTCGGCGATCTCGCCCGGGTCGGTGAGCTTCTCCACCGAGACCAGCTCCGGGTTGCACACCTTGGAGAAGCCGCCGTCGTCGAGCACGTAGGCCACGCCGCCCGACATGCCGGCGGCGAAGTTGCGGCCCGTCCTGCCCAGCACCACCACCCGGCCGCCGGTCATGTACTCGCAGCCGTGGTCGCCCACCCCCTCGACCACCGCCGCCGCGCCCGAGTTGCGCACCGCGAAGCGCTCGCCGGCCACGCCGCGGATGAAGGCCTCGCCGGCGGTGGCGCCGTAGAGGGCCACGTTGCCGATGACCACGTTCTCCTCGGCCTGGAAGCCGGCCGCCGGCGGCGGGAAGACCGCCAGCCGCCCGCCGGAGAGCCCCTTGCCGATGTAGTCGTTGGCGTCGCCCTCGAGGAGCAGGGTCACGCCCCGGGGGATGAAGGCGCCGAAGCTCTGGCCCGCCGAGCCCTGGAAGGTGAGCCGGATGGTGTCGTCGGGCAGGCCGCCGGGGCCGTGGCGCCGCGTCACCTCGCTGCCCACCATGGTGCCCACCACCCGGTTGACGTTGCGGATGGGGAGCGTGGCCCTCACCGGCCGCCCGTGCTCCAGCGCCGGCCGGCAAAGCTCCAGCAGCCGGGTGGCGTCGAGCGAGGCGTCGAGGCCGTGGTCCTGCGGGATCTGGCAGGTGCGCCCGTAGTGCTTGGGCACGGTGGGCTTGTGGAGGATGCGGCTGAAGTCGAGGTTGCGGGCCTTCCAGTGGTCCACCGCCCGCCGCATCTCGATGCGCTCGGAGCGGCCCACCATCTCGTCGATGGTGCGGTACCCGAGCTGGGCCATCAGCTCGCGCACCTCCTGGGCGATGAAGCGCATGAAGTGGACCACGTGGGCCGGGTCGCCGGTGAAGCGCTTGCGCAGCTCCGGGTCCTGCGTGGCCACGCCCACCGGGCAGGTGTTGAGGTGGCAGGCGCGCATCAGGATGCAGCCCAGCACCACCAGCGGCGCGGTGGCGAAGCCGAACTCCTCGGCGCCCAGCAGCGCCCCGATGACCACGTCGCGGCCGGTCTTGAGCTGCCCGTCCACCTCCACGGTGATGCGGCTGCGGAGGTTGTTGAGCAGCAGCACCTGGTGGGTCTCGGCCAGCCCCAGCTCCCAGGGGATGCCGGCGTGCTTGATGGAGGTGAGCGGCGAGGCGCCGGTGCCGCCGTCGTGCCCGCTGATGAGCACCACGTCGGCGTGGGCCTTGGCCACCCCGGCGGCGATGGTGCCCACCCCCACCTCGGCCACCAGCTTCACGCTGATGCGGGCCCGGTGGTTGGCGTTCTTGAGGTCGTGGATCAGCTCGGCCAGGTCCTCGATGGAGTAGATGTCGTGGTGCGGCGGCGGGGAGATGAGCCCCACGCCGGGGGTGGAGTGCCGGGTCCTGGCGATCTCGGGGTAGACCTTGTGGCCGGGGAGCTGGCCGCCCTCGCCGGGCTTGGCACCCTGGGCCATCTTGATCTGCAGCTCCTGGGCGTGGACCAGGTAGTCGCTGGTGACGCCGAAGCGGCCCGAGGCCACCTGCTTGATGGCGCTGTTCTTGGAGTCGCCGTTGGGCAGCGGCTTGTAGCGCTCCGGGTCCTCGCCTCCCTCGCCGGTGTTGGAGCGGCCGCCGATGCGGTTCATGGCCACCGCCAGCGCCTCGTGGGCCTCCTTGGAGATGGAGCCGTAGCTCATGGCGCCGGTCTTGAAGCGGCGCACGATGGCCTCGACCGGCTCGACCTCCTCGATGGGCACGGGCTTCGGGCCGGGCCGCAGGTCCATGAGGCCGCGGAGGGTGCAGAGGTTCCGGGCCTGGTCGTCCACCAGCCGGGTGTACTCCTTGAAGGCGGCGTAGCTGCCGGTGCGGCAGGCGAACTGCAGCTTGTGGATGGTGAGGGGGTTGAAGAGGTGGTACTCGCCCTCCTGCCGGTACTGGTACTGGCCGCCGACGCCCAGCTGCTTGTGGACGATGGGGCGCTTGGGCGGGAAGGCGCGGTCCTGCCTTGCCTTCACCTCGCGGGCGATGACGTCGATGCCCACGCCGCCGATGCGGGTCGGGGTCCAGGTGAAGTACTCGTCCACGAAGTCCTGGTTGAGGCCGATGGCCTCGAACACCTGGGCGCCGTGGTAGCTCTGGATGGTGGAGATCCCCATCTTGGAGATCACCTTGACGATGCCCTTGTTCACCGCCTTGATGAACTTCTTCTCGGCGACGTCGGCCGGCCCCTTCACCATCCCCAGCCGGATCTGGTCGTGGATGGTCTCGAAGGCCAGGTAGGGGTTCACGGCGCTGGCGCCGTAGCCCATGAGCAGCGCGAAGTGGTGCACCTCGCGGGGCTCGCCCGACTCCAGCACCAGGCCGACGCGGGTGCGGGTGCCCTCGGAGAGCAGGTGGTGCTGCACCGCCGCCACCGCCATCAGCGCCGGGATGGGGGCGTTCTCCTCGTCGTGGCCGCGGTCGGAGAGGATGATGAGGTTGTGCCCCTCGGAGATGGCCTCCGAGCAGGAGTTGCGCAGGTCCTCCACCGCCCGCCGCAGCGCCGTGCCGCCGCCGCCGGCCTTGAAGAGCATGGGCAGGGTGATGGACTTGAAGCCGCGCGCGCCCGGGCCGCCGTCGAGGTGGCGGATCTTCTCCAGGTCCTTGTTGGTGAGCACCGGCGTGGGCAGCGAGAGCTGGTGGGCGCTCTCGGGCCGGGGCTCGAGCAGGTTGCCCTCCGGCCCGGTGGCGGTCTCCACCGCCATGACGATCTCCTCGCGGATGGCGTCCACCGGCGGGTTGGTCACCTGGGCGAAGAGCTGCTTGAAGTAGGCGTAGAGCAGCTGGGGCTTGTCGGAGAGGACCGCCAGCGGCGTGTCGGTGCCCATGGAGCCGATGGGCTCGGTGCCGTCGGAGGCCATGGGGTTGACGATCACCCGCACGTCCTCGGCGGTGTAGCCGAAGGCCTCCTGGCGCCGCAGCACCGTCTCGTGATCCGGCTCGATGACCCGGGGAGGCGGCGGGAGGGCGTCGAGCTCGACCAGGTGCTCGTCGAGCCACTTCCGGTAGGGCTGCTCGCGGGCGATCCGCTCCTTGAGCTCGTCGTCGGGGATGATCCGCTTCTCGACGGTGTCCACCAGGAACATGCGCCCAGGCTGGAGCCGCCCCTTCTGCACCACGCGGTCGGCGGGGATGTCGAGCACGCCCACCTCGCTGGCCATGACGACCAGCCCGTCCCTGGTGACGTAGTAGCGGGCCGGCCGCAGGCCGTTGCGGTCCAGGGTGGCGCCCACCCGGATGCCGTCGGTGAAGGCGATGGAGGCCGGGCCGTCCCAGGGCTCCATCAGGCAGGAGTGGTACTCGTAGAAGGCCTTCTTCTCCGGGCTCATCGACTCGTGCCGGCTCCACGGCTCCGGCACCATCATCATCATGGCGTGGGGCAGGGTGCGGCCGGAGAGGTAGAGCAGCTCCAGCACGTTGTCGAACATCGCCGAGTCGGAGCCCTCCAGGTCCACCACCGTGAGGATCTTCTTCAGGTCCTCGCCGAAGAGCTCGGAGCGCATCATCGACTGGCGGGCGTGCATCCAGTTGATGTTGCCGCGCAGCGTGTTGATCTCGCCGTTGTGCGAGATGTAGCGGTACGGGTGGGCCCGGCTCCAGCTCGGGAAGGTGTTGGTGGAGAAGCGGGAGTGCACCATGGCGATGGCGCTCTCCACCGCCGGATCGGAGAGGTCCGGGTAGAAGTGCAGGAGCTGGGAGGCGTTGAGCATGCCCTTGTAGACGATGGTCCGCGCCGACAGCGAGCAGACGTAGAGCTTGCTGCGCTGGGGGATGGCGGAGCGGGAGACGGCCTTCTCCACCAGGCGCCGGGCCACGTAGAGCTTGCGCTCGAAGGCCATGTCGTCGGCGAGCGCCGCCGGGCGGCCCACGAAGAGCTGGCTGATGAAGGGCTGGCTGGCGCGGGCGGTGGCGCCCAGCGAGGCGTTGTCGGTGGGCACCTCGCGCCAGCCGAGGAGCGGGAGCCCCTCCTCCCCGAGCACGCGCTCCACCAGGCGGATGCAGGCCTCGCGGCCGGCGGTGTCGGTGGGCAGGAAGACGATGCCGGCGGCGTAGCGGCCGGGGCCGGGCAGGGTCACGCCGGCCGAGGCGGCGGCGCGCGCCAGGAAGGCGTGCGGGAGCTGGAGCAGCAGCCCGGCACCGTCGCCGGTGTTCTTCTCCGAGCCGGAGGCGCCGCGGTGCTCGAGGTTGACGAGCACCGTGAGCGCGTCGCGCACGATGGCGTGGGAGCGGCGGCCCTGGATGTCGGCGACGAAGCCGAAGCCGCACGAGTCGCGCTCGTTTTCCGGATCGTAGAGCCCCTGGGCAGGGGGAAGGCCATCGGTCGTCATCGGTCTGCGTCCTTCTTGCTGCTCGGGGAAGTGAAGCGGCGTGACTCCTCGGGCTCAGGCTGCGCGCGGCGCGGAAGAGCGCTTTCGACGCTCGATCCCGCGCTTTCGGGCCGGCCTCTCGGCGGCCTCGGCGCGCCTGTCGGGGCCGGCGCACACCCCGCCGCCGGCGGTGCCGGCGCGAGACTCACGAGGAGACATGGGACTCGCCAGTGTCGAGGATCGGCCCGGGCAAGGTCAAGGGACCACAAGCCGTTTCCCGCGCCGGCCTGCACGGGAACCGGGCACGCTGCGCGGTTTGTGGGCAGCGCCGGGAGCGGCCGGCTGCGGCCAGGCAGGCGACGAGGCTCGGTGCCCGCCGGCGCAGGGTGAAGGGACGGGCCGCCGGGCCCGGCCGATCGTGTCGGTCCCCCCTGCTACCCTCCGCTCGTGGACACCACCGCCCTCGTCGCGCTCCTGGCGGCGGCCCTCCTCGGGGCCGGCGTCGCCTGGCTGCTCCTCCGGGGGCAGGCCGCGGCCGCGCGCCACCAGGCCGAGCTCGCGGCCGAGGCCACGCGGGTCGAGCTCGGCACCCGCCTCGCCGAGCGGGACGGGCAGCTCGCCGCCGAGCGGGTGGAGCGGGCCCGGCGCGAGGCCGAGGCCCTGGAGGCGCGGGCCGAGGCGCGGGCCCAGGCGGAGCAGCGCGCCGGCCTGGAGGCGGCGCTCGACGAGGAGCGCCGCGGCTCCGCCGAGAAGGCGCTGCTGCTGGCCGAGGCCCAGGAGCGGCTCTCCCAGGCCTTCAAGGCGCTCTCGGCCGACGTCCTCCAGGCCCAGAGCCGCCAGTTCCTGGAGCTGGCCCAGGAGTCGCTCGCCCGCTTCCAGGAGGGGGCCCAGGGCGACCTCACCAGGCGGCAGACGGCCATCGCCGAGCTCCTGGCGCCGGTGCGCGAGACGGTGGGCAAGCTCGGGGAGCGGCTGGGCGAGCTGGAGCGCTCGCGGGTGGACGCCTACTCCGAGCTGCGCCAGCAGGTGCGC
The DNA here is from genome assembly GCA_016214955.1 of Deltaproteobacteria bacterium. Lineage (GTDB taxonomy): Bacteria > Myxococcota > Myxococcia > Myxococcales > Anaeromyxobacteraceae > JACRMN01. Next base: position 35,103 of record JACRMN010000027.1, on the reverse strand, counting down.
ACCCTGGGCGAGGGCCAGAGCATGGTGCGCCAGGAGGCGGCGCGGCTCGTCCAGGCACTGCGGGCCCCGCAGGTGCGCGGCCGCTGGGGCGAGATGCAGCTGCGGCGCGTGGCCGAGATCGCCGGCATGCAGGCCCACTGCGACTTCGTCGAGCAGGGGACGGTCGAGGGCCTCGCCGGCAACAAGCAGCGGCCCGACATGCTGGTGCGCATGCCCGGCGGCCGCCAGATCCCCGTCGACGCCAAGGCGCCGCTCTCCGCCTACCTCGACTCGCTGGAGGCGCCCGACGAGGCCGCCCGGCTCCTGCGGCTCGCCGACCACGCCCGCCAGCTCCGCGACCACGTGGGGAAGCTGGCCGCCAAGGCCTACCACGAGGCGCTGGGCTCGCCGGAGTTCGTGGTCCTCTTCCTCCCCGGCGAGGCCTTCCTCTACGCCGCCCTCGACCAGGACCCTCGCCTCATGGAGCGGGCCGCCGAGGCCGGCGTGCTCCTGGCCACGCCCATGACCCTCATCGGCTTCCTGCGCACCGTGGAGCGCGGCTGGCGCGAGGAGGCGGTGGCCGAGAACGCCCGCAAGGTCTCCGACGCCGGCCAGGAGCTGCACGACCGGCTCGCCAGGCTCGGCGAGCACCTGGAGCGGCTCGGCAAGAACCTCTCCGGCTCGGTCCGCTCCTACAACGACTTCGTCGGCTCGCTGGAGTCGCGGGTCATGCCCGCCGCCCGCAAGCTCAAGGAGCTGGGGGCGGGCACGCGCTCGATCGAGGTGCCCGACCTCGAGCCGGTGGAGGAGCAGCCCCGTCCGCTGCGCCCACCGGGCGTGGCCGCGGGGAGCTGACGCCCGCGGGCCGCAGCTCGGGGCCGGCCGATCGCTTCGCTGGGCCGAATGATCGCTGTCAGGAAAGCAATCCAACCCCGCGAAAGCTTTGCGCTGTCCCGGAGGGCCTGGGCCATTCCTGCGCTGCAGGGCTGAGCCCCGATCGCGGGGGTCTCGCCGGATTGCTTTGGATCACGGGCGGTTCCGCACACCCTCCGGAGGCACGACCCTTGCTCAACGCGGCCAGCATTGCCGCAGCCTGGAGGTCGTTCCGTGAGCCCTTCCTCGTCTTCAGCCGCCGTCGCTGCGCCCAAGGGCGGTGACGCGCCCGCCGCCGCATCGCCTGCCCTGTCCACCGCCGAGCGGGAGTCCCGCCAGGCCACCTGGCTGGTGTTCGGTGCGCTGGGCCTGGGCGGTGCCCTGCAGATCTTCATCGCGCCCGGCCCCTGGGCCCTGGTGCTGGGGAGCGTCCTCGCCGGCGCATTCCTCTTCGGCCTCTCCCAGGTGATGCCGGGGAAGTGGCGCGACACGCTGGTGAGCTTCCGCTTCATCGCGGTGCTGCTCTTCGCCCTGTCGCTGGCGGCGGTGGGGGGCACGCTCATCCTCCAGAACAAGCCCATGGCCTGGTACGAGCAGCGCTACGGCCTGGTGGGCTCGCTCATCGTGGCCCTGCGCCTCGACGACATCTTCCACAGCCTCTGGTTCGCCGGCTTCGTGGCCCTGTTCTTCGCCTCGGTGGCCAACTCGGCCATCGTCCGCTGGCCGGTGCGGCTCAAGAACGTCGGCTACTGGACCTGCCACGCCGGCCTGCTGACCTCGCTGCTCGGCGCCGGCGCCTCGGCCGTCTTCTCGGTGCGCGGCCGGGTGGACCTGCACGCCGGCGGCGAGGTGGCCCGCCAGGTGATGGTCACCAAGAACGGCCTCCCCACCGGCGAGGCCGCGGCGCTGGGCTTCGACCTCAAGCTCGACCGGTTCGACCTGGTCCGCTACACGCCCGAGTACCGGGTGGCCTACTACGACCTCACCGGCAGCCAGGCGCGGCTCAAGGCCAGCTTCGACCCCGAGGTGGGCGTGAAGCACCTGCTCCCCGGCGGCGACTCCTTCAAGATCAAGAAGCTCTTCCCCGAGTTCACCACCCGCCCGGTGGCGGCCGGGCCGGGCGAGACCCCGCGGCTGGAGTACGCCAGCCTGAGCGACCAGATGAAGAACCCGGCCGCGGTGCTGGAGGTCACGGTGGACGGCGACCCCCGCGAGACCGGGCTCATGCTCGCCGCCCGCCACGACCACGTCCGCACCCGCCAGGGCGCGCTGGTGTTCGAGCGGCGCGAGGACGAGGTGAAGGCCTTCCAGTCGCACGTCACCGCCGGCACCGGCACCGATACCCGCAAGGCGCTCGTCAGCGTCAACGATCCGTTCACCTACAACGGCTGGACCTTCTACCAGGTGAACTACGACCCCAAGGACCCGAGCTACTCCGGCCTGGAGGCGGTGCGCGACCCGGGCGTCAACTGGGTCTTCCTGGGCTTCGGCCTCATCTGCCTCGGGGTCTTCTACATGTTCTACCTCGAGGACCGGTTCAAGAAGCGCAAGGCCCCCGTCGCGGTGAAGGCCTAAGGAGAGCGGACCATGTTCTACATCCTCGCCGAGCACCCCTGGTTCGTGGCCACCAGCGCCGCCTACGCCGCGGCCATGGGGCTCTACGCCGCCGCCTGGCGCTCCACCCGGGCCATCGTCGGCCGCATCGCCACCGGCATCATGGTGGCGGCCATCGCCCTCAACGCCTCGCTCATCGCCGCCCGCTGGATCGAGGCCGACCGCGCGCCCTTCAAGTCGCTCTTCGAGTCGCTGGTCTTCTTCTCCTTCACCATGGGCGTCGTCTACCTGGCGATGGAGTGGCTCTACCGGACGCGGGTGTTCGGGGCCATCTGCGCCCTGGGCTCCTTCGGCGGCCTGGCCTACGCCGTCACCAAGTGGGACGCCGAGATCGTCAAGCTGCCGCCGGCGCTCCAGTCGGGCTGGTTCGTGCCCCACGTGGTGGTCTACTTCGTGGGCTACGGCGCCGCCGCCTTCGCCACCGGCGTGGCCCTGGTGCAGATCCTCTCCACCCGCGTTCCCTTCGTGAACCGGCTCCTCAGCGTCAAGGCCGGGTCCATCCTCTCCGGCGAGGCGCTCGACCTCGAGAAGATCACCTACGACGCCATCAAGTTCTCGTTCGTGATGCTGACCCTGGGCCTGCTGGCCGGCTCGGTCTGGGCCAAGAGCGCCTGGGGCGACTTCTGGGTCTGGGATCCGAAGGAGAACTGGTCGCTGGTCACCTGGCTCGTCTACGGCGCCTACCTGCACCTGCGCAAGGTGAAGGGCTGGCGCGGCGAGAAGGGCGCCTGGCTGGTGATCGCCGGCTTCGCGGTGGTGATGTTCACCTACCTGGGCATGTCGATGCTGCCCACCGCCGAGGCCTCGAACCACGTCTACACCGGACAGTAGCCGACCGCTCCGGGACACCGCGCGCCGGCTCGCCCCTCACCAGTGGGAGGGGCGGCCCGGCGCGTCGGCATTCGGGGCCCGGGGCTTCGCGCCGAGGCCCGCGGCGGGCTACGCTCCGCGGATGGTCCGCGCCCTCCTCCTCCTCGCCCTCCTCGCCCCCACCCCCTCCCGCGCCGCCGACGGCGCCGAGATCTACCGCCGCAGGTGCGCCGGCTGCCACGGCGCGGACGGCGGCGGCGGGCCGCGGAAGCTCAAGGACCTGGCCTCGCCGGAGGTGCAGGGCAAGGGCGACCAGGAGCTCTTCGACGCCGTGGCCAGGGGCACGCCCGACCGGAAGATGGCCGGCTTCCGCGGCAGGCTCGCCGACGCCGAGATCAAGGCGGCGGTGGAGCACCTGCGGACGCTGAAGCGGTAGCCGCGCACGCCCGGCCCCCCGTCCGCCGGCGAGCCGTCTGCCGAGCGGCCGCGCAGCCACACAGCCGCGCAGCCGGCACACCGGCCGCAGCCGCATCCGCAGGGCGCAAGGGAGCACCAGCCGTCCGCGCGGCTCGCGAGCCCGTCCGCGTCGAGCAAGCCGTCGTGGGCGCGGCAACGGCGAGCGGTTGCCCGTCATCCGCGCCCCGACGTTTGCGAGACGCCCCGGGCCGAGAGCGTTCGCGCGGCTCTCAGGCAGCGCCCGCCCGAGGACCAGCGGCGGCGGCAGGTTTGCCCGGCGGAGCGGCGTACCGGGCGGCGAAGGCGGGGCCCGCGCGCTAGTGCGCCGGCCGGCCCTCGGGCGCCACCTCGAGCGGCTTGTCCATGCCCACCTGGAAACGGCCGTCGAGGATGGGCACCGCGATCTTCACCAGCACGGTGTAGACCAGGAAGCCGATGCCGAACACGCCGGCCGCCACCATCCACTCGTTCACGGTGGGCGTGTACTCGTAGATCTCGCCCAGGGTGTCGGGGGTCATGCCCGGGATGACGAGCCCGATGCCCTTCTCGATGTAGACGCCGGAGAAGATGAGCAGGCATCCGAGGTTGAGGGTGTAGACGTTCTTGCGGGTGCGGGGGATGACGAACAGCAGGAAGGCCACCACGCTGCAGATCACCGCCGCCCAGGCGTAGGGCACGAGCGCCCGGTGGCCGTGCAGCCCGAAGAACAGGTAGCGGGTGAAGACGATGTGCTCGGTGGCCGAGTAGAACTCCTTGAAGACCTCGGCGGCCAGGAGGAACAGGTTCACGAACATCGCGTACGACATGATCTCCGCGATCTTGGAGATGGCCTCGTCGCTGATGGGGAACTTGGTGGTCTTGCGCAGCACCTGGAAGAGCACCAGCAGGATGGCCGGGCCGGAGCAGAAGGCGCTGGCCAGGAAGCGGGGCGCCAGGATGGAGGCGTTCCAGAACGGGCGCGCCGGGGTACCGGCGTAGAGGTAGGCGGTGACGGTGTGGATCCCCACCGCCCAGGGGATGGAGAGGAGCACCAGCGGCACCACGATGCGCTTGTCGTACTCCTTCCCGTTGAAGAGCCGGTAGAGGATGTGGATCACCACCGTGCCGTTGATGAGCAGGTAGCCGTTGAGCACCAGCGCGTCCCACACCAGCATCGAGCGCGGGAAGTTGGGCGTGCCCACGAAGGGGAGCATGTGCCACATGTTCTGCGGGCTGCCGGTGTCCACCAGCACGAAGAGCAGGCACATCACCAGGGCCGAGACCGCCAGCATCTCGCCCAGCACCACCACCTCCTTGATGGGCTTCCAGGCGTAGACGTAGGCCGGCACCACCAGGAGCACCGCCGCCGCCGCCACGCCCACCAGGAAGGTGAAGTTGCCGATGTAGAAGGCCCAAGAGACCTGGTCCCGCATGTTGGTGGCGATGAGGCCGCGCCCGAACTGGCGGGCGTAGCCGGCGGCGCCCACCAGGATCATCAGCCCCAGCAGGGCCATCCACGCCCAGTACCAGCGGCCGCCGCTGGTGACGAGCCGGGCGCAGCCCTTGAGGAAGAGGGCAATCCGGTTGATGCGCATCGGGGTCCCCTGGCTCTCAGGTCGCATAGAAGTAGTAGAAGCGCGGATGGGTGGCGAGCTCCTCCTTGAACACGAACACCCGCTTGTTCTCCATCACGTAGCGGATCTCCGATTCGGGATCGAGGAGGTTGCCGAACTTGCGGGCGCCCACCGGGCAGACCTCGACGCAGGCGGTGTAGCGGCCAGCGCGGGCGCGCTGGATGCAGAAGGTGCACTTCTCCACAACGCCCTTGGGGCGCACCCGGTTGCCCAGCAGGTGGATGTCGGGGTTGACCTCCTCGGCCTTGATGCCCGGCGCCGCCCAGTTGAAGCGGCGCGCACCGTAGGGGCAGGCCGACATGCAGCAGCGGCAGCCCAGGCACCAGTCGTAGTCCACCACGGTGATGCCGTCGGGCTCCGTCCAGGTGGCCTGCACCGGGCACACCTTCACGCACGGTGGATTGCGGCACTGGTGGCACTGCACCGGCATGTAGAACTTGCCGGGGCGGGGCACCTCGTCGGCCTCGTAGTAGGGGTCGGCCTCCATGATGTCCACGCCCCGCGCCTTGTCCATCTCCAGCACCTTGATCCACTGCACCTGCGGATCGCGGGACTGGTTGTTCTCCTTCACGCAGGCATAGACGCAGCGGCGGCAGCCGATGCATCGCGACAGGTCGAGGCCGTACCCGAGCTCGACGCCGGGCCGGGCCGCCTCGGCGCCCACCTTCCAGTCCTTGGCGCCGAAGCGCTTCTCGTGCTCGCGCCTGGCGCTCTCCAGGATCTTGGCCAGCTCCGGCTTCCCGAGCTCCTTGAAGTGACGGCGCAGCGTCCCCTCGATCTCGCAGGCCGAGAGGCCCGCGGCGGCCACGGCGCCGCCGGCCACCTGGAGGAAGGAGCGGCGGGAGAGCGGGGCGGCCTCGGCGGACTCGGCGTCCTGGACCACGGGCAGCGGCGGGGGGCGGCGGGGGCTCATCGGGCCTCCTCGGGGCGCCGCGGCCGCGGCTCGGGCCGGGTGGGGGTGGCGGTGGGCTTCTGCAGGAGCTGGCCGTCGACGGTCAGCACGTCCACGCCCTTGAATCGCGGCGAGTGCGGGTTGTGGCAGTGGACGCAGAGGAAGTAGGTCTTCTTGCCGTCCCAGTTGCCGATGCGCTTTCCGTGGACCCCCACCTTCCAGTCGCGCAGCTTGTCGCCGTGGCACTGGCCGCAGAGCCGGTAGGACTCGGCGTAGGGCACCGGCTCGCCGCTGGTGAGGTGGAGCACGTCGCGGTTCTTGAGGTCGTGGCAGTCGAGGCACCAGCGCCCCTCACCGTGCTGGAGCGGCTGCACCTCGTCGTGGAAGCCGAGCTCGCGCTTCTGGGGGTTCCCGGGCTCGGCGTGGCAGCCCATGCACGGGAACAGACCCAGCTCGAAGGGCGGGGCCGGGGTGTCGAAGGCGGCGCTCCGGGACGGCTTCCGCGCCTCCGGCGCCTTGGCAGGCGGCGGAGGCGAGCCCCAGGCCGGCAGGGCCAGCGCCAGCGCAGCCAGGGACGTGGCGAGGCTCATCCTCATGTCGGACCTCCAGCGGGCCACACGCCTACCCCTCGCGTGCCCGGGCCCCGGGCACCCGTGCATCCCGCGGTCCACAGCCGGCCGGGACCGAGCTTCCGGAAATGCCCTGCGGTTGCCACGAGAAGGCCGTGGTGACGCAAGGTTGCGGCTTTCCCTCGCCAAATCCGGGCCGGGGCGGGTGGCGGATGCGCGCAGGGCGCGCGCCGGGCCCGCCGCCATCCGGGGTGCGCCGAACAGGGGCCGGGCGCGGAGCGTGCGCAAGGTTTCCGCCCCGTGCGAAGCACCGGCGCAAGGTTGGCGCAGCGTCGCTACTGGCTGCCGATGGCGCGAGGGAGCCCCTGCGGGTCTCCTGGCCGGCGGCGGCGGCCGAGGTGACCGCCCCGGTACTCCTTCAGCTTGTACTGGATCTTTCGCACGCTGATCCCGAGGATATGCGCGGCCCGCGCGGTCGAGCCGGCCACCTCCTCCAGCGTTCGCAGGATGGCCTCGCGCTCGATCTCGGCCAGGGTGGCGCCGGGGATGAGGGCGCTGCCGGCGTCGTCCGGGCCGGCGCCCTGGAGGACGGGCGGCAGGTGCTGGGTGCCGATCTCGCGCCCCGGGCTGCGCTCCACCGCCGCCTCCAGCGCCGCGGCCAGCTCGCGGACGTTGCCGGGCCACTCGTAGGCGTAGAGGGCGGAGAGCACGCCGGGCGAGATGGCGCGAGGCTCGCCGCCGCGGGCCCGGACGGCCCGCGAGAGGAAGTGCTCGGCCAGCGCCGGGATGTCGGCCTTGCGCGAGCGGAGCGGCGGCAGCGCCAGGCTGACCACCGAGAGCCTGTAGTAGAGGTCGTCGCGGAAGCGGCCGCGGTGCACCTCGTCGGCCAGGTCGCGCATCGTCGAGGCGACCACCCGGACGTCGGCCCGCTGGGTGTCGGTGCCGCCCAGCCGCTCGTACTCGCCGTGCTGCAGGAAGCGCAGCAGCCGCACCTGGGCCTGCGCGGGCAGGCTCGAGACCTCGTGCAGGAAGAGCGTGCCACCCGCGGCAGCGGCGATCGCCCCCTCGGCACGCCAGGGCGCGTGGGGGATGACGCCCGCCTCGTGGCCGAAGAGCTGGCTCTCCACCAGCGGCTCGGAGAGGCCGGCGCAGCTCACCCGCACGAAGGGGCCGTCGCGCCGCGGCGAGGCCTCGTGGATGGCCTGGGCCGCCAGCTCCCGGCCGGTGCCGGTCTCGCCCTGGATGAGCACCGTGGCCTTGGTGGGCCCGGCGCGGCGGATGACCTCGTGGACGGTCTGGATCTCCTGCGTCCCGCCGACGATGGCCTGGCGGCCGCGCGCCTGCTGCCGGAGCTGCGCCGCCTCCTGCCGGAGCCGCTGCCCGGCGAGCGCCTTCTCGAGCGCCACCGCCACGTGCGGGCCGCTGGCGGGGCGCGGGACGAAGCTCTCGGCGCCGAGCCGCAGCGCCTGCACCGCGGCAGGCAGCTCCTCGGCGCCGGCCACGAGCACCACCGGGGCCTGGGAGCCGCCCGAGCGCAGCGCGTGCAGGAAGCCGGCGACGCCGCTGCCCACCCCCACCACCAGCCCGTCGGGCCGGAAGCTGGGGACCGCTGCCAGGGCCTCGTCGGCGCTGGCCACGTCGGCGGCGTCGAGCCCGGCGCCGATGAGCTCGTCGCGCAGGCGCGAGCGCGCGGCTTGATCGCCGTCTAGGACGAGGATGCGGGGCCGACTCATCTGGGCACGCGCGTAGCAAGGTGCGTACCGTCCGGCGGCAGGCCGCCGCGGCGCGCACCGGTCGGTCGAACCGGGTTTCCCACGTAAGTTCGCTTCCCCCTGGGCCGCGCAGCGCCATCCGTTCACGCGCGCGGGCTCCGACTTCGCAGGCTACTGCAAATCCTGCGGCGCCGCGAGCGAGTGCTTTCCGGACGGCGCGAACGCTTTTCCCTCCCCTCCGGGTGATGCACACTGCTCGCCGTGCGCCGCTTCGAGGCAGGCCGCGTCGAGATCGTGAAGGGGGACATCACCCGCCTCGCGGTCGGAGCCATCGTCAACGCCGCCAACGAGTCGCTCCTGGGTGGAGGCGGCGTGGACGGGGCCATCCACAGGGCCGCCGGGCCGGAGCTGCTGGCCGAGTGCCGGCTCCTGGGCGGCGCCCGCACCGGCCAGGCCAAGATCACCGGAGGTCATCGCCTGCCGGCGCGCCACGTGATCCACGCGGTGGGGCCGGTGTGGCGAGGCGGCACCGCCGGGGAGCCGGCGCAGCTGGCGAGCTGCTACCGGGAGAGCCTGCGCCTCGCGGGCGAGCGGGGGCTCGCCGACATCGCCTTCCCCGCCATCTCCACCGGCGTCTACGGCTATCCCCTCGAGCCCGCCACCCGCATCGCCCTCGCCGAGGGCAAGGCGGGCCTGGCGCGCTGGACGGCCCTGGCCCGCGTCGTCTACTGCTGCTTCTCGGAGCGCGACCTCGAGGTGTACGAGCGGCTGGCGGCGGAGCTGCTGGGGCCGTAGGCCGCGCGCCGCCCGCTCACCGCGGCGCCTGCGCCTTCCCGTCGACGATGTGCCAGCCGCGCGAGGCCAGCAGCCGCCTGGCGCTGGCGGCGACGGTGTTGGCGCCGTCGCCCTTGTCCACCACCGCGGCGCCCAGGGCGTGGAGCGCGCTCCGGACCTCGGGGTCGAGCCAGCCGGAGATCACCAGGATGGGCAGATCTCCCTCGCCTCCCTCTGCCCGCACCATCCGCACCAGGGCCATGCCGTCCATGCCCGGCATCTCCAGGTCGGTGACCAGCAGGTCGAGGTCGAGGACGTTGTCGAGGAGCATCCGCAGCCCCTCCTTGCCGTCGGCGGCCACCAGCACCTCGGCGCCGAGATTCAAGAGGTCGTGCTCGACGACGTAGCGGCTGGTGGGGTCGTCGTCCACCACCAGCACGCGCGGCTTGAGCCGCGGCAATCCGCCAGACACGCTGCGCCTCCTGCCCCTCGCGACGCCGGGGATCGTACGCCCGTGGCGGCGGCGCCAGCGACGGCCCTAGTGGGCCGCCCTGGCGGGCACCGCCGCGGGCAGCGTGGCGTCCGGCCCCGGCGGCATCAGCGGCAGCGTGGCCTCGGTGGGCGGGTTGGCCAGCGGGAAGCGGGTGGCGTTGTCGAGGAGCACGAGGCCCATGAGCAGGGCCACGAACACCAGGGTGGTGGCCAGCACCAGGCGGCTGGCGCCGCCGTGCTCCTTCATGTGCATGAAGAAGAGCACCACCAGGCTGGCCTTCACCGTGGCGATGACCATGGCGATGACGATGCTCCAGCCGCCGGCCAGGTGGATGCGGCCCAGCCCGACGGTGAGGGCGGTGAAGACCAGCAGCGCTGCCCAGACGGCCACGTAGCGGCCGGGGCCGTGCTTGTGCGAGGCGTGTTCGGGAGCGGACATGGACGGGCCGTCAGATGAGGTAGAGCAGCGGGAAGAGGAAGATCCAGACCAGATCCACGAGGTGCCAGTAGAGGCCGCCCACCTCCAGCGGCGTGGAGTAGGCGCCGCCGTAGCTGCCGCGCCAGGCGCCCACCGCCAGCCAGGCGAGCACGCCCATGCCGATGACCACGTGGATGCCGTGCAGGCCGGTCATGAGGAAGTAGACGGTCCAGAACATCGAGGCGCCCGGCACCTGCAGCGCCGCGTAGCTGTAGAACCGGCCCGGCAGGTGGCCGTCGTGGAAGTGGTGCGAGTACTCGAGGTACTTCACCACCAGGAACACGCCGCCCAGGGCCAGGGTCACCAGCAGCAGCGCCGCCGCCAGCTTGCTCCTCGACTCCTTGGAGTAGTGGAAGGCCAGCGCCACGGTGAGGGACGAGGTGATGAGCACCACCGTGTTGAGCGCCCCCATGCTGGTCTCGATGAGCTTCGAGGCCCCGGCGAAGGCCGAGGGGTAGAGCATGCGGTAGAGGGCGTAGGCGGTGAACAGGCCGGCGAAGAGCAGCACCTCGGTGGCCAGGAAGAGCCACATCCCCAGGCGCGCGGCGTGGGCCTGGGTCTCGAGATCCGGGAAGTGGTGTGCGACGTGGGAGCCCGGGGCCGACATCAGTGGAACTCCTTCGCCGGGTTGGCGTCGTCGTAGTCGTGCGGCGGGCGGGGGTAGGTCGGCTGGGACTCGAAGTTCTCCACCGGCGGCGGCGACAGCGTCTGCCACTCGTAGCCGCGCGAGCCCCAGGGGTTGGGGCCGGCCGGCTTGCCGTACTTCAGCGAGAGCAGGAGGTAGACGAGGATGATGACGAAGCCCAGCGCCAGCACCGAGGCCCCGGCGGTCGAGGCCACGTTGAGCGGCCAGAAGCGCTCCGGGTAGCTGTAGTAGCGCCGTGGCATGCCGGCGTTGCCCAGCAGGAACTGGGGCACGAAGGTGAAGTTGAAGCCCAGGAAGATGAAGGTGGCGGCGATGAGCCCCCACTTCTCCGAGTACATCTTCCCGGTCATCTTGGGCCACCAGTAGTGGATGGCGCCGAGGAAGCCGGTGATGGTGCCGCCCACCATGATGAAGTGGAAGTGGGCCACCACGAAGTAGGTGTCCTGCCAGTGGACGTCGAGGGCCACGGTGGCCAGCGCGATGCCGGTCATGCCGCCGAAGACCAGGAAGAAGAGGAAGGCCACCACGTAGGCGAACGGGGTCTGGAAGCTGATCGACCCCCTGTAGAGGGTGGCGGTCCAGTTGAAGACCTTGATGGCGGTGAAGATGCCCACGAACATCGTCAGCACCCCGAAGACCCCGGCGTCCACCGCCGACTGGCCCGAGGTGAAGAGGTGGTGGCCCCAGGTGAAGAAGCCGACGAAGGCGATGCCCAGCGAGGAGAGGGCCACGGCCCGGTAGCCGAAGACGTTCTTGCGGGAGAAGGCCTGGATCACCTCGCTGATGACCCCCATGGCCGGCAGGATCATGATGTAGACCGCCGGGTGCGAGTAGAACCAGAAGAGGTGCTGGAAGAGCACCGGGTCGCCGCCGCGGGCCGGGTCGAAGACGCCGAAGCCGAAGACGTTCTCGACCGCCACCAGCAAGAGGGTGATGCCCAGCACCGGCGTGGCCAGCACCTGGATGACGCTGGTGGCGTAGGCCGACCAGATGAAGAGCGGCATCTTCATCCAGGTGATGCCCGGCGCCCGCAGGGTGTGGATGGTGACGATGAAGTTGAGGCCGGTGACGATCGAGCCCATGCCGAGGATGAAGCCGCCCAGCAGGATGGGCCAGACCTTGGTGATGGTGGTCGTCGAGTAGGGCGTGTAGAAGGTCCAGCCGGTGTCGGCGCCGCCGTGGATCATCCCGAAGATGGCGATGAGCATGCCCGCCAGGTACAGGTACACCGAGAGCAGGTTGAGCCGCGGGAAGGCCACGTCGCGGGCCCCGATCATCAGCGGGATGAAGAAGTTGCCGAAGATGCCGGGGATGGCCGGGATCATGAAGAGGAGGATCATGATCACGCCGTGGAGCGTGAAGGCCTTGTTGTAGGTGACGGCCTCGATGATCGTCGGGCCCGGGGTGAGCAGCTCGACGCGGATCACCATCGCGTAGATGCCGCCCAGCAGGAACGCCACCAGCGTCAGCACCAGGTAGATCATGCCGATGCGCTTGTGGTCGAGGGTGGTCAGCCACGAGCGCCAGCCGCGCTCGGCCACGAGGTAGTTCCGCTCGTTGAAGAGCGGCGCCGGCTCAGCGGACGGTGGTGGGATCGAAACCGGGGACAGGCTCATACGCGCGACCCTTGGTGGGCTCGGGGTGCACCGCATCGGTGCGCAGGGACTTGATGAACTCGACGATGGCGGCGATCTCCGGGCCGGGGATGCGCCCCTGGTAGGTGGGCATGACGGGCTGGAAGCCCTTCACCACCTTGACCCGCGGGTCCATCATCGACTCGGTGAGGTAGCCCTCGTCGGCCACCGCCGTGCTGCCGTCCTCCAGCGGCTCCTTGCGCTGGTAGAGGTCCAGCCAGGAGGGGCCGATGTGGCGGGTGCCGTCCACCGAGTGGCACTTGAAGCAGCCGTACTCGGAGGAGAGCTTGCGCCCCTGGTCCACCAGGGTGGTGGCGGGGCTGGGGTCGGACTGGGTCGAGTCCTGGGCCGAGGCCACCGGGGCCGAGCGGCGCGACTCGTCGAGCCAGGCGTCGAACTGGGCGGCCGGCAGCACCACCAGCTCGCCGAGCATGGCGGAGTGGCCCACGCCGCAGTACTCGGCGCAGAAGATCTCGTAGCGGCCCGGCTTGTCGGCCTGGAACCAGGTCTGGGTGTAGCGGCCCGGCACCGCGTCCTGCTTCACCCGGAAGGCCGGCAGGTAGAAGGAGTGGATGACGTCGCGCGAGGTGAGCAGCAGCCGCACCGGGCGGCCGGCGGGGACGTAGAGGGTGTCCACGCCGTTGGGGCCGCCGGCGTAGGCGTACTTCCACATCCACTTCTTGCCCATGACGTAGACGTCCATGGCCTCCTTGGGCGGCGTCTGCAGCCGCACGAAGAGCGGGAAGCCGATGGCGAACCAGAGCAGGAAGAGCGCCAGCGGGCCGCCCACGAAGAGCACCTCGTGGATGGCGCGCGGCTCGACGCGGGGAGTGGCCTCGTTCTCGGAGCGCCGCCGGTAGCGGATGACGAACCAGATCACCGCGCTGGCCACGCCGGCGAAGCCCAGCATGGTCATGGTGATGACGAAGTAGTGGAGCGCATCGACCTGCTGGGCGTAGGCCGAGCCCTGCTCCGGCAGGAAGAGGATGCGCCGCAGGAGGTCGTTCATCGAACGGTCCCCTTCTTCACTTCCCGCCGCCAGAAGACCGCCAGCGTGATGGCCAGGCCACCGAGCACGGCCAGTGCGGCGATGCGGATGAAGCCCACCACGTACGGCTCGTAGCGCCGGCTCTGGGCGTCGTAGCGGAAGCAGGTGAGCAGGATCTTGTCCAGGCTGGTGCCCACCCTCCCCTCGCCGGCCTCCACCAGCGCCAGCCGCAGGTCGCGCCCCGGGAACTCGACGCCATAGAGGTAGCGGGAGATCTTGCCGTCGGGCGCCAGCACGAAGATGGCCGCGGCGTGGGCGTACTGCTTGGTCTTCTCGTCGTAGGCGTAGCGGAACCCGAGGGCCCGGGTGACCTTCTGGATCTCCGGCTCCTCGCCGGTGAGGAAGGGCCAGGCGGCGGCGGCCTCGGGGCGGCCCAGCGACTGGGTGTAGCCCCGCTGCCGCTCGGCGGCCAGCTTGGAGCTCTCGCGCGGGTCGAAGGAGATGGCCACTGCCTGGTAGTCCTTCCCCAGCTCGAGGCCGCTCTCGCGCATGCCGCGGGCCATGCCCGAGAGCACCAGCCCGCAGAGCATGGGGCAGTTGTAGTAGACGAGGGCCACCACCACCGGCTTGCCCTTGCCGGCCACGTCGGCGAGCCTCACCGGCTTGCCGTCGGACCCGGTGAAGGTCGCGTCGAGCGGCACCTTCTCGCCCAGCCGCTCGGTGATCTCCACGCCCTCGAGGCCCGGCGGGAGCGCCTCCTCGCCGGGGTTGGCGCCGTGGGCCCGCTGCTTGAAAGGCAACGCCTGGGCGGCCTGGGCCAGGGAGAGAGCCAGGGCGGCGGCGGCCATGCGCAGGGAGCCGGTCACGGGCGCTCCCCCTGCAGTAGCCGGTCCACGGCCTGGTCCACCGGGACGTGGACCAGCCCCTTCTGCCTGTCGATCCAGCCGTAGGAGCCGAGCTGCGCCTGCTTCTGCGCCTGCAGGGTGCGGGCCCTGTCGGCGTTCTCGAAGAGCTGCTGCTCGACGATTCCGATCTTCCGCTTGCCGGCCTCGGACGGGAGCATGGGGTGGGCCGGGTTGAGCACCAGCTCCTCGCGGCGCATGTAGGTGACGGTGATGGCCGCGGCCACGAAGAAGAGGAGCAGGGAGGCGACGCCGACGGCCACCACGGTCCAGCTCTGGATGCGGTCCACCTCGGCGGGCGGGTGGCCGCTGTGCGCGTGTTCGGTCATTGGGGCTGGTACCTCAGCGAGTCCTGGAGGTAGGGGTCCCCCACCGGCACCGGGGCGGCGCGGCGCAGCTGCCAGGCGCCGAAGGCCAGGCCGGCCGCGCCCAGGCCCACCAGGGCGGTGAGGTCGGTCCAGTGCGGCTGCGGCCCGGCGGGCATCAGGCCGCCGAACATCGTGAAGTAGATGTCCAGGTAGTGGAAGACGAGCTGCCAGGCGGCGACGAAGGCCAGCTTGCGCGGATCGCGCTTCAGGTCGCGGGACAGGAGCGCGAAGAAGGGCACCACGAAGTGGAGCAGGAAGAGGGCCGCGCCCACGGCGCCCCAGGGCCCCTTGGTGCGGTGGATGAAGTAGGGCGCCTCCTCCGGGAGGTTGGCGATCCAGATGAGCATGTACTGCGAGAAGGCGATGTAGGCCCAGAAGGCGGTGAAGGCCAGGAGCAGCTTGCCGAGCGCGTGCCAGTGATCGGCGCTGAGCATCCGGAACGGCTCCTCGCGCCGGAGGGCGTAGAGGGCCAGCACCAGCACCGCCACCGCCGAGAGGAAGCTGCCGGCGAAGTAGTAGACGCCGAAGATGGTGGAGTTGTGGTGGAGGTCGAGGCTCTCCTGCCAGTCCACCGCCGCGAAGGTCAGGGTGATGGCCAGGAGCGGCAGCGCGCCGGTGCCCAGGCGCCGCTGGGAGACGGTGAGCCCCACTCCCTTCTCGGCGTCCTGGCGCACCGACCAGCGCCACAGGAGGCCGCCGACGACGATCCAGGTGCCGAAGTAGAGGAGCTGGCGCACCAGGAAGAACGGCACGTTGAGGTAGGCGTGCCGGTGATGGGCCAGGTGCAAGAGCTCGCCGGTGAGCCCGCTGCCCTGGGGGTCGACCCAGGCGAAGATCTTGTTCATGCCCAGCGCCACCGGGGCGAAGAGCACCAGGAAGAGGATCAGGGTGCGGGGGATGGCCTCCAGCACGCGGCGCAGGACCACCGGCCAGCGCGCCTTGGTGGCGTGGAAGCTGCCGAGGAGGATGAGGGCGGCCACGGCGATGCCGGCCCAGTAGGTGAAGGCGGCGTGGTAGGCCCACAGGGCCCGCTGCGGATCGAGCGCGATGCCGGCCCCGGTGGCGGCCAGCGCCAGGAGCGCCACCCCCCCGGCCCGGGTCACCACCCCCCGCCCTCCCTGGATCTGCGGCGCGTTCACGGAGCGACCCCCTGCCCGGATTTCTCGGATTGCATCAGCCGCGCCCGCTCGGCGGCCGGAATGGTGTCGATGCGGGTCCGCTGGCTGAGCTGCAGGGCCCGCAGGTAGGCGACCACCGCCCAGCGCTCCTCCACCGTGAGGTGGCTGGCGTAGGAAGGCATGAGGCCGAAGCCCTGGGAGATGACCTGGTAGAACCAGCCGTCGGGGTTCTGCACCTTGAGGTGCAGCGAGGGGGGCGGCCGCAGCGACATGTTGCGGGCCACCAGCGACTCCCCGTCGCCCACCAGGCCGTGGCACACGGCGCAGACCACCTCGAAGCGCTGCCGCCCCGTGGCGACCAGCTCGCGGGTCATGGGGACGGGCAGTCGCGGCAGCGGCTTGCCGTCGGGACCGAGCCCACTCTCCACCTCGGGCACGAACAGCTCCTCGCGCGCCAGGGTGCCGGCCGGGGCCGGGCGCATGGCGATGCCGTCCTCGTAGAAGTCGCTGGGGCGGTAGGTCTTCACCTTCTGCTGGACCATCATGGGGTCGAGCACGTCGCAGCCGGCCGCGGCCAGCCCCGCCAGGAGGAGGAGGGCCTTCCTCATGTCCCCTCCTCGTCGTCCACGCGGGAGACGTTGCGGGCGCCGGCCTTCCGCAGCGCCTCGGCGGCCGCCTCGGCGCGGGCCGGCTCCACCTCGGCGCTGAGCCAGAAGCCGTCGACGCTGGCGGTGCGGAAGCCCTCCACCTCGAAGACCGGGTGGTGCAGGCGCGGGAAGCCGCCCAGGGCGAACAGGCCGAAGACGATGGACAGGGCGGCCAGGGCCACCGTTGTCTCGAAGGCGATGGGGACCCAGGTGGGCGGCGAGACCAGGGCCCGGCCGCCGACGTTGATGGGGTAGTCCACCGCGTTCATCCACCACTGCATGGCGATGCCGGCCACGGTGCCGGTGAGGGCACCGATGAGGGCGATGAGCGGGACCACCGAGCGCTCGAGGCCCAGGGCCTCGTCGATGCCGTGCACCGGCACGGGCGAGTGGGCGTCGAGCCCGGCCCACCCCTGCTCGCGCAGCGACCGCGCCGCGGCCACCAGGGCCGCCTCCTCGGTGAACTCTCCCAGGACGTAGCTCTTCATGGCCTACCCGTGCCCCGCCGCGGGGGCGTGGGCCTCGTGCTCCAGCTCCCGCCGCAGCTCCTTCACCTCGCTGGCGGAGACCGAAGGGACGAAGCGCAGGAAGAGGAGGAAGAGCGTGCCGAACATGCCGATGGTGCCGGCGTAGATGCTCCAGTCCACCCAGGTGGGCGTGTACTGGGCCCAGCTCGAGGGGAGGTAGTCGCGGTGGAGCGAGGTGACGATGATGATGAAGCGCTCGGTCCACATGCCGACGTTCACCAGGATCGAGGCGATCCACAGCACCCAGAGGCTGGTGCGGGCCTTCTTCCACCAGAAGATGTGCGGGGTGATGACGTTGCAGGCGATCATCGTCCAGTAGACCGGCGCGTACGGCCCGAACATGCGGGTCTTGAAGAAGGTGTCGAACTCGAAGCGGTTCCCGCCGTACCAGGCGTGGAAGTGCTCCATCAGGTAGCCGTAGGAGACCATCATCCCGGTGGCCAGCATCACCTTGGCCATGTTCTCCAGGTGCTTGCCGGTGATGACGTTCTCGAAGCCGAAGGCCTTGCGCGCCGGGATCACCAGGGTGAGCACCATGGCGAAGCCGGAGAAGATGGCGCCGGCCACGAAGTAGGGCGGGAAGATGGTGGTGTGCCAGCCCGGCAGCACCGACACCGCGAAGTCGAAGCTCACGATGGTGTGCACCGAGAGCACCAGCGGCGTGGAGATGCCGGCCAGCAGCAGGTAGGCGATGCGGTAGTGGCGCCAGAGCCGCGCCGAGCCGCGCCAGCCCAGGGCGAAGATGCCGTAGGCGATGCGGGCGGTGCGGCTCTTGGAGGTGTCGCGGAGCGCCGCCAGGTCGGGCAGCAGGCCCACGTACCAGAAGAGCAGCGACACCAGGAAGTAGGTGTTCACCGCGAACACGTCCCACATCAGCGGGCTCTTGAAGTTGGGCCAGAGCGCCAGGGTGCTGGGGTACGGGAAGAGCCAGAAGTCGAACCAGGGGCGTCCGGTGTGGAGCGCCGGGAAGATGAGCGCCTGCATCACCGCGAAGAGCGTCATCGCCTCGGCGAAGCGGTTGATGGAGGTGCGCCACTTCTGCTGGAAGAGGAGGAGGATGGCCGAGATCAGCGTGCCGGCGTGGCCGATGCCGATCCACCAGACGAAGTTGATGATGTCGAAGGCCCAGCCCACCGGGACGTTGTTGCCCCAGACACCGATGCCGGTGGCCACGGTGTAGGCGATGGCCAGGAAGAGCAGGCCGGCCAGCGAGACGCAGATGGCGAAGAGCGCCAGCCAGGTGCGGCGGGTCTGGGTCCAGACCGGCTGGAAGAGCTGGTCGTTGATCTCGCGGTCGCCGGGGCGGCCCACCAGCACCGGCACCGGCTCGAGGACGTCGAGCTTGTCCACCTTGGCGGCAGCCTCAGACATGGCCATTCACCGTGGACGCGAGCGGGGCGCGGGGCGTCATGCCAGCTCCGGGTTGGGGTTGCGGACGCGGGCCAGGTAGGCGGTGCGCGGCTTGGTGCCGACCTCGTGGAGCAGGTCGTAGCGGCGCGGGTCGGCGTGCCAGGCGGAGATGGCCGACTTCCCGTCGGCCAGGTTGCCGAACTGGATGGCCTGGGCCGGGCAGGCCTGCTGGCAGGCGGTCTGGATCTCGCCGTCGCGCAGCTCGCGGCCGGCCACCCGCGCCGCCACCCGGTGCAGCTCGATGCGCTGCACGCAGTAGGTGCACTTCTCCATCACGCCGCGGTGCCGGACGGTGACGTCCGGGTTCATCAGCATCTTCTCGGTGGGCGCCTTGGGCTTCTGGTACTCGAAGAAGTTGAAGCGCCGCACCTTGTACGGGCAGTTGTTGGAGCAGTACCGGGTGCCGACGCACCGGTTGTAGATCATCTCGTTGAGGCCCTCGTCCGAGTGGACGGTGGCGTTCACCGGGCAGACGTACTCGCAGGGCGCCTTCTCGCAGTGGACGCAGGCCACCGGCTGGGTGACCACCTGCGGGTCCTCCACCGGCCCCTCGAAGTACCGGTCCACCCGGATCCAGTGCATCTCGCGGCTTCTGGCCACCTGCTCCTTGCCCACCACCGGGATGTTGTTCTCCGCCTGGCAGGCGATGGTGCAGGCCGAGCAGCCCGTGCACTTGTTGAGGTCGATGGCCATGCCCCAGCGGATGGGGGAGTCGGCGTCCACGGGCGCCTGGAGGCTGGCCACCGGGCCGCGCAGCTTCTCCAGCTCGTGCTGGCCCTGGGCCAGGCCCGCCAGCGTGAAGGAGGGCGCCAGGTCGCGCCCCTCCATGGAGAAGTGCTCCTGGGTGCAGGCGAAGGCGTGCTTGCGCTTGCCCACCGGCGCCAGCGCCAGGCCGCCGTCGAGCCAGAAGGCGTCGGAGCCGCGCAGCCGCCCGGCGTCGAAGCCCACGTTGGTGCCGGTGGGTCCGGCGACGGTGCGGCCGTAGCCCAGCGGCAGGGTGACGGCGTCGTCGGCGTGGCCCGGGGCGATCCAGATCGGCGCCTCGACCTTGCGACCGCGGAGGCGCAGCTCCACCCTTCGCCCGTTCTCGAGGCCCAGCCGCCTGGCGGTTGCCGCCGAGACCAGCGCGGCGTTGTCCCAGGTCATCTTGGTGATCGGGTCGGGCAGCTCCTGCATCCAGGCGTTCTCGGCGAAGCGGCCGTCCACGAGCGTCGGGTCGGGGACGAAGCTGGCCTCCAGCCCCTCGCGCCCCGGCGTGCCGGCGCGCAGCAGGGCCGCAACCTCGCCGGCGCGGACCGCGGGCGCCTCGGGCGCGACGGCCGTGCCCTCGACGACGCCCTTCGCCAGCCAGCGCTGCCAGCTCTGCTCGAAGGGAGCGCCGGCGGGGCCACGGGCCCTCCAGAGCTCCTGCACCAGGAAGTGGCCGCCCCTGTCGCCCGCGTCCACGAAGCTGCCCAGCAGCTCCGGCTCGGAGAGGCTCTCGAAGAGCGGCTCGATGAGCGGCTGGCACAGGCTGACGGTGCCGTCGGCGGCCCGGGCGTCGCCCCAGCTCTCGAAGGCGTGGGAGGCTGCGACCAGGAAGGAGGCGCGGCCGGTGGTCTCGTCCGGGCGCGAGGCCAGGTAGACGACGTTGGGCACCCGGGCCAGCAGGGCGTCGAGGTCCATGTCGGCGGGGGCGCCGTAGACCGGGTTGCGGGCAGTGATGACCAGCGTGTCCACCTGGCCGGCGCCGATGGCGGCCGCGAGCGCGCGCAGCGAGGCCGGGCCCGAGGGCTCGTCGGCGGCGGGCCGGTACTCCACCGTCTTGCCGGCCGCGCCCAGGGCGGCGTTGATGGCGGCGGCCAGGGCGTGGACCGCGGCCGGCTGGCGGGAGCCGGCGGTGACCAGCGCCGCGGCGCCGGCGCGCGCCAGGTCGTCGGCGACGGCGGAAGCCTCGCGCTCGCGCTCGGGGAAGGCCTGGCCGGCGGCGGCCAGCGCACCCATGCCGTGCTTCTCGGCGAGCCGCCGGGCCACGGCGCGGGCGAAGGCCAGCACCTGCGAGGGGCGCATGCGGAAGCGGTGGTCGGCCAGGCTCCCGGTGGCGGAGAGGTGGGCCTCGGCGGCGTAGAGCCGGCTCATGCCCGGCCCGGGGGTGCGCGAGGCCGCCAGCTCGCGGGCCAGCCGCAGGCGCTCGGCGCCGAAGGAGAGGAAGTCGTCGTCGAGGGCCAGCACCACCCGGGCGCGATCGAGCCGCAGGCGGGCCTCCATGGGCCTGCCGAAGGCGGCGCGGGTCCCCTCGCGCGCCTCGTCGGCCGAGAGACTCTCGTAGACGTGGAACCGGGCGCCGGGGTAGCGCCCCTCGATGCGGCGGCGCAGGTCGGCGAGGAGCGGCGAGCCGCTCTCGCCGGTGAGGAAGCGCAGGTGCTTTCCGCCGTCGTCCCGGTGGGACTCGGCGAGCTGGGCCAGCGCCCGCAGCGCGGCGCGCTGCGAGAGCGGCTGCCCCTTCCTCACGAAGCCGCGCAGCCGGCGCGGGTCGTAGAGGTCGAGGAGCAGCGCCTGCTCGAAGGCGCCCGAGCCGCCCAGGCTGGCGGGGTGGTCGGGGTTGCCCTCCACCTTGGTGGGCCGGCCCTCGTGGACGGTGACCAGCAGGCCCACGGCCGCCGTGCCCCAGCCCACCGCGGTGGCGTAGTGGAGCGCGGCGCCGGGGGCCACCGCCTTCTCCGGGTTGCGCACGTAGGGGTGGATGGTGTCGCGCGGCGGCTTGCAGGCCTCGAGGCCGGCCAGCGCCACCGAGGCCCCCAGGATCTGGAGGAAGCCGCGGCGGGAGAAGCCCTCGGGCGCCTCGGCGGCGCCGGCGGGGAACTCGGAGGGGTGGCCGCGGCGATCCTCGCGCCCGGCGATGCTGCGCCAGGGCAGCCGATCGCCTTCGGCCGCCTGCGGTGCCTGACCCAGGATCGGCAGCTTCATCGATGGCATGTCGTGCAGCTCGTGCGGGTTTTGACGTCGTGGGCCTTCATCAGCTGGGCGGCCAGCGCGGCCGGGTCGCCCTCCGGCTTCCAGCCCATCTTGGTGACGGCGTCGCGCGGGCGCAGGCTGGGGCCCGGGTTGCGGTGGCAGTCGAGGCACCAGCCCATGGTCAGCGGGGCCACCTGCCAGATGCCGGGCATCTGGTCCACGCGGCCGTGGCAGGTCTCGCAGCCCACGCCCTTGGCGACGTGGATGGAGTGGTTGAAGTAGACGAAGTCGGGGACCTGGTGCACGCGCACCCAGGGGATCGGCTTCCCCGTGAAGTAGCTCTGGCGCACCGGCTCGAGCCGCGGGCTCTTGCTCCACACCTGCGCGTGGCAGTTCATGCAGAGCGCGGTGGAGGGGATGCCGGCGCTGGCGCCCTTCTCGACCCCCTGGTGGCAGTAGCGGCAGTCGATGGCGTCGTCGACCACGTGGTGCCGGTGGTCGAACTGCACCGGTTGCACCACCTCGTCGAGCTGCCGCGTACCCGCGGGAACCCGCGCGAAGATGAGGAGCGCGGAGAGAATGCCCACGGCGCCCAGCCCAGCGGCGGCGAGCACCATGCGAATCGTCGTGTTGGCCTGTCGTCCGAAGAGTGCGCTCATGCACCTGTCTGGGTGCGGCCCTCCACATAGAGCGCGGGTCAGGCGCTCGGGCTCGCGGCGCCTCCAAAATGGTGATGCAGATCAAGTGCGGCACTGCCTAGATGGGGCGGATCGAAACATTTGCTACTCGAGCGGCGGCGCTTGAGTCGGCCCCCGATCCGGCCTAGAGCTTGTCCCCGCATGGAACGGGACGATCAGGGGCTGCTCGAGGCGGCTCGGGCGGGTGATCGGGCGGCGCTCGATCAGCTGCTCACGCGCCACCAGGGGCGGGTCTACCGCTTCGGGCTGAAGATGTGCCGGGACCCGGAGGACGCCAAGGACGTGCTGCAGGACACGCTCCTGGCGGTGGCGCGCAACGTCAAGGACTTCCGGGGCGCCTCCTCGGTCTCGACGTGGCTCTACACCATCGCGCGGAGCTTCTGCATCAAGCGGCGGCGCCGCTCCAAGTTCGCCCCCGAGCAGGAGGAGTCGCTCGACCTCGGGCCCGACGGCGAGGGGATGCAGCTCCCCGACCCGGGCCGCGGCCCGGACGAGTCGCTGGCCGGCCGGCAGATCGAGGAGGCGCTGGACCAGGCCATCGGCGAGCTCGACCCGATGTACCGCGAGGTGCTGGTGCTGCGCGACGTCGAGGGGCTCTCGGCGCCCGAGGTGGCCGAGGTCATGGGGCTCACCGTCGAGGCGGTGAAGAGCCGTCTCCACCGGGCCCGGGTGTCGGTGCGCGAGCGCGTGGCGCCGCTCCTGGGCGTGCCCGAGCCCATGGCGCCGCTGGCCGCCGCCTGCCCCGACGTGGTCTCGCTCTTCTCGCGCCACCTGGAGGGCGAGATCTCCACCGACGTCTGCGCCGAGATGGAGCGCCACCTGGCCGCCTGCCCGCGCTGCCGGGCGCGCTGCGACTCCCTGCAGAAGACGCTGGTCATGTGCCGCTCCTCGCCGGCGCCGGAGGTGCCCGAGCCGGTGCAGCAGAGCGTGCGCGAGGCGCTGCGGCGGCTGCTCTCGGCGCCGGCCTAGCCGCTGCCACGCCGTCGGGCGGTTGCTACACTGGCCGCCCATGGCGCTCTACCGCCTGCCCCGCGAGCCGATCTTCCCGCCGCCAGACGACGCTGAGCCCGACGGGCTCCTGGCCGTGGGCGGCGACCTCTCGCCGGAGCGGCTGGTGGCGGCCTACGCGGCCGGCATCTTTCCCTGGTACTCCGACGACCAGCCCATCCTCTGGTGGTCGCCCGACCCGCGCCTGGTGCTGCGGCCCGCCTGGCTCCACCTCTCCCGCTCCCTCTCGCGCACCCTGCGCCGCGGCACCTACCAGGTCCGGGCCGACACCGCCTTCGCCGAGGTGATCTCGCGCTGCGCCGGGGTCCACCGGCCCGGGCAGCGGGGCACCTGGATCGTCCCCGAGATGGTGGAGGCCTACGTCCGGCTGCACCATCTCGGCCTGGCCCACTCCTTCGAGGCCTGGGAGGACGGCGTGCTCGCCGGCGGGCTCTACGGCGTCTCGCTCGGGGGCGCCTTCTTCGGCGAGTCGATGTTCGCCGAGCGGCCCGATGCCTCCAAGGTGGCGTTCGCGACCGCCGTCACCTGGCTCGCCGGGCAAGGCATCGACCTCGTGGACTGCCAGGTGCGCACCGAGCACCTGGCGCGCTTCGGCGCCCAGGAGGTGCCCCGGGCCGCCTTCCTCGCCGACCTGGCCGCGGCGCTGCGCCACCCCACCCGCCGCGGCCCCTGGTCGCTCCGGGGCTGAGGGGTGGGGCCGCCGGGCCCCGTGTCCGGGGGAGCGTCCGGGCAGGCGCGGGCCGCCCGGAGGCACTAGAATGGGGTCCTCATGTCGCAGCGCACCAGGAACCCTGGCGAGACAGAGGTCCTGGACCCGAAGACCGCGACCCGGAAGAAGGTCCAGAAGCCTCCGCTCTACAAGGTTCTCTTGCACAACGACGACTACACCACCATGGAGTTCGTGGTGGAGGTCCTGAAGACGGTCTTCCACCACCACGAGCAGCAGGCACTGCAGATCATGCTTCACGTGCATCACAACGGGGTCGGGCTGGCCGGCACCTACCCGCGCGAGATCGCGGAGACGAAGGCCGAGAAGGCGATGTCCCTCGCCCGGGCGGCGGAGTTCCCGCTGCTCGTGACGGTGGAGGCGGAGTAGCGATGGTCACGGTCTCGAAGGAGCTGCAGGCCACCTTGCAGGGCGCCATCGCCGAGGCGAGGCGGCGCCGGCACGAGTACGTCACCCTGGAGCACCTGCTCCACGCCATGACCCACGACCGCGTGGCAACCGAGGTGCTCTCGGCCTGCGGCGCGGACATGAAGGAGCTGGAGCGGGAGCTGGCCGACTACCTCGACCGGACGCTCGAGGCCCTCCCCGGCCGTACCCAGGACCCCGAGCAGACCGCCGCCTTCCAGCGGGTGCTGCAGCGCGCCGCCTGGCACGTGCAGGGGTCGGGGCGCACCGAGCTCAACGCCGGCGACGTGCTGGTGGCCATCACCCGGGAGCGCGGCTCCCACGCCGTCTACCTGCTCGAGAAGCAGGGCGTGAAGCGGCTCGACATCCTCCAGTACATCAGCCACGGCATCGGCAGGGAGGGCGAGGAGCAGCCCGACGCCGGCGGCGGCCCGGGCGGCGGCGAGGAGGGCGAGGCCCGGCCGGTGAAGGATCCCTTCCGCACCTTCTGCACCAACCTGGTGGAGAAGGCGGCCAAGGGGCAGATCGACCCGCTCATCGGGCGCCGCGCCGAGATCCAGCGCACCATCCAGGTGCTGTGCCGGCGCCGCAAGAACAACCCGGTCTTCGTGGGCGACCCGGGCGTGGGCAAGACCGCCATCGCCGAGGGGCTGGCGCTGGCCATCCACGAGAAGAAGGTCCCGGCGGTGCTGCAGGGCTCGGTGATCTACTCGCTCGACCTGGGCGCGCTCCTGGCCGGCACCAAGTTCCGCGGCGAGTTCGAGCAGCGTCTCAAGGGCGTCATCGCCGGCGTGAAGAAGACGCCGGGCGCCATCCTCTTCATCGACGAGATCCACACCATCGTCGGCGCCGGCGCCACCACCGGCAGCTCGATGGACGCCTCCAACCTCCTGAAGCCGGCCCTGGCCTCGGGGGAGCTGCGCTGCATCGGCTCCACCACCTTCCAGGACTACAAGCAGACCTTCGACCGCGACCACGCGCTGGCGCGCCGCTTCCAGAAGATCGAGGTCCACGAGCCGTCGGTCGAGGAGACGGTGCGGATCCTCCAGGGGCTGAAGAAGGTGTACGAGGACCACCACGGCGTGGTCTTCACAGGCCGCGCGCTGCGGGCCGCCGCCGAGCTCTCGGCCAAGCACATCAACGACCGGATGCTGCCCGACAAGGCCATCGACGTCCTCGACGAGGCCGGGGCCGCCGACCGGCTGCGCGCCGAGGGCAAGCGCCACCAGCGCATCACCGCCCGCGACGTGGAGCGGGTGGTGGCCCGCATGGCCAAGATCCCGGAGCGCACCGTCTCCACCGACGACCAGGCGGCGCTGCAGAACCTGGAGCCGGAGCTGAAGAAGGTGATCTTCGGCCAGGACAGGGCCATCGAGGCCATCGCCGCCGCCATCAAGCTCTCGCGCTCGGGCCTGGGCAACGTCGAGCGGCCCATCGGCAACTTCCTCTTCTCCGGCCCCACCGGCGTCGGCAAGACCGAGCTCGCCAAGCAGCTGGCCCGCATCCTGGGCGTCGAGTTCCTGCGCTACGACATGACCGAGTACCAGGAGAAGCACACCGTCTCGCGGCTCATCGGCGCGCCCCCGGGCTACGTGGGCTTCGAGCAGGGCGGGCTGCTCACCGACGCCATCCGGCGCACGCCCTACGCGGTGCTGCTGCTCGACGAGATCGAGAAGGCCCACCCCGACATCTACAACGTGCTGCTGCAGGTGATGGACCACGCCACCCTCACCGACAACACCGGGCGCAAGGCCGACTTCCGCCACATCGTCCTCATCCTCACCACCAACGCCGGCGCCCACGAGCTCTCGGCGCGGCGGCTGGGCTTCGGCTCCGCCTCGCAGGATCCCGGCAACGCCCGCAACGCCATCGAGCGCACCTTCAGCCCCGAGTTCCGCAACCGGCTCGACGCCTGGGTCTCCTTCGATTCCCTCCCGCCCGAGGTCATCCGCCGGGTGGTGGACAAGCAGGTGGCCGAGCTGGCCGCCCAGCTCGCCGAGAAGAAGGTCGAGCTCGAGCTCACGCCCGAGGGACGCGACTGGCTGGCCGAGCACGGCTTCGACAGGACCATGGGCGCCCGCCCCATGGGCCGCCTGCTGCAGAACGAGGTGAAGAAGCCGCTCGCCGAGCGGCTGCTCTTCGGGGACCTGCAGAAGGGCGGCAAGGTCCGCATCGGCGCCCGCGACGGCAAGCTGGAGCTCGAGGTCGTCGCCGCCGGGCCTGTCGCCACTGCCTGATTGACGGGCAGTGATGCCCGGATCCCATCAGTTCGGCACCCTCCTTCGGGTGTGCCGGCGTCGCAGTTTCTCCTGATTTCTTGTCGCGTTCCGGGATTCGACTGGCCCCAAGGTGGTAGTTTGGCCTTTGCCTGCCCCATTAGGGGTAGGCACCGTTGCTCGCGAATCGAGCATCATCCGTCCCCCCACCCACTCACTGCAGGGCGCGGCCGAGGCCGCGAGGAGAGCGAATGGCCGTCCACCTGTCCGAGAAGCTCGAGGCGACGTACCAGAAGATCCTGAAGCGCAACCCCGGCGAGACCGAGTTCCACCAGGCGGTGCGCGAGGTGCTGGAGTCTCTCGGGCCGGTGCTGGTGAAGTACCCCGAGTTCACCGACCGCAAGATCATCGAGCGCATCTGCGAGCCGGAGCGGCAGATCATCTTCCGCGTCCCCTGGCAGGACGACCGCGGCGAGGACCACATCAACCGCGGCTTCCGGGTGCAGTTCAACAGCGCCCTCGGTCCCTACAAGGGCGGCCTGCGCTTCCACCCCTCGGTCTACCTGGGCATCGTGAAGTTCCTGGGCTTCGAGCAGATCTTCAAGAACGCCCTCACCGGCATGCCCATCGGCGGCGGCAAGGGCGGCTCCGACTTCGACCCCAAGGGCAAGAGCGACAACGAGGTGATGCGCTTCTGCCAGAGCTTCATGACCGAGCTGTGGCGCTACGTCGGCGAGTACACCGACGTGCCCGCCGGCGACATCGGCGTCGGCGGCCGCGAGATCGGCTACATGTTCGGCCAGTTCAAGCGGCTCACCTCCAAGTACGAGGCGGGCGTGCTCACCGGCAAGGGGCTCGACTACGGCGGCTCGCTGGTGCGCACCGAGGCCACCGGGTACGGCGCCACCTTCTTCGTCGACGAGATGCTGAAGGTCCGCAAGGACTCGTTCGAGGGCAAGAAGTGCGTGGTCTCGGGCTCCGGCAACGTGGCCATCTACACCGTCGAGAAGATCCACCAGCTCGGCGGCAGGGTGGTGGCGGTCTCCGACTCCGACGGCTACGTCGTCGACGAGAAGGGCATCGACGTGGCGCTCCTCAAGCAGCTCAAGGAGGTGGAGCGGCGGCGCATCAAGGACTACGCCGACGCCCGCAAGCACGCCCACTACGTCCACGGCGGCAACATCTGGGAGGTCCCCTGCCAGGTGGCCATGCCGTCGGCGACCCAGAACGAGATCAACGGCAAGGACGCCACCACGCTGGTGAAGAACGGCTGCATCGCCGTGGGCGAGGGGGCCAACATGCCCACCACGCCCGAGGGCATCAAGGTCTTCCTCGACGCCAAGATCTCCTACGGCCCGGGCAAGGCGGCCAACGCCGGCGGCGTCGCCACCTCGGCGCTGGAGATGCAGCAGAACGCCACCCGCGACAGCTGGACCTTCGAGTACACCGAGAAGCGGCTCGGCGAGATCATGCGCAACATCCACCGGACCTGCTTCGAGGCCGCCGAGGAGTTCGGCGCCCCGGGCAACTACGTCGTCGGCGCCAACACCGCCGGCTTCATCAAGGTGGCCAAGGCCATGGTGGCCCACGGGCTCATCTGACCCGCGGCCCGGGCCGCAGGCCCGAGCGACCCGGAGGCGCGGTCCGCGAGGGCCGCGCCTCCTCTCGCTCCGGGCTCAGGGCTCGTCGAGGAAGGCCTCGATCATCGTCAACGCCAGGTCGGGGAGCGGGCTCCCGGGCCGGGCTCCCTCGGCGGCCGCCAGGTAGGTCCCGTGGGGCGCGCCCGGAAAGACCGCGAGCCGGCCCCCGGGCAGCAGGCGGGCCATGCGGGCGGCGTGCTCGACCGACATGACGTCGCGGTCCCCCACCATCACCAGCGCCGGGCCCGGCAGCGCGCGCAGCGCCTCCTCGGGCAGGTCGCGGAAGCCCCTCATCATCGCCACCGTCTTCGCGAACATGGCCTCCAGCTCCCCGGCCCCGCGGCCCGCCGCCAGGTGGGCCTGGCGGAGCGGCGCCGGCATGTCGTCGAGCCGCGCGGTGTCGAAGCCGCGCCAGAAGTCGGGCGGCATCGCGGACCGCTCGAAGTAGGAGGAGGCCAGCACCAGTCGCCGCACCAGCGCGGGGTGGCGCCGGGCGAGGTGCAGGGCCACCACGCCGCCGTTGGAGTAGCCGAGGACGTCGGCGCCGCGCACGCCGAGCCGCTCCAGCAGCGCCGCGGTGTCGTCGGCCATCTGCTCGAAGGAGAGCGGGCGGTCGGCGTCGGGCGTGTGTCCGTGGCCCTGCTGCTCGGGGGCGATGACCCGGCGGTGCCGGGCGAGCCGCGGGAGGATGGCGCCGAAGCTTGTCTGCGCCGTCGATCCCCCGCCGTGCAGCAGGACCAGCGGCCGGCCCTCCCCCTGCACCTCGCAGTACATGCGGAGGCCGGGGACGTCGACCCAGCGGCCCGGGGCCGGCGCCGGCGAGAGCGGCATGGCGGCGAGGAGCAGGGCGAGCGGGGTCACGTGCCGGAGCATAGCCGCGCGCCCGGGCCGGGGCCGGGGACGGCCCCCCTGGGGCCGTTCAGCGACGCGGGGCGCCGGCCGGTGCGGCGGCCGCGGCCCTGGCCGGCGCACCCGCCTTCGCCGCGTGCGGCGCGGCGAGCCCGAGCTTCTCCAGCAGACCGAACACCTCGGCCCGTGTGGCGCACACCGCCAGGTCGTCCATCTTCAGCGCCTGGGCGGCCTCGTTCACCGTGCCGGTCCAGTTGGCGTCGAGCCCCTCGAGCGGCGGCTCGGGCATGATCATGGCGTAGGGGTCGGCGTCCTCGGGCGGCGGCAGCATGCCCAGCCCGGCCTCCCAGCAGAGTTGCTCGGCGACGATGAGCGCGGCGTTGGTGGGCTCCACCTTGCCGTTCACCTTCACGTCGTGGTGGTGGGCCACCGAGCGCTGGATGGGCTCGGGCAGCTTCCAGATGCGGGTGAGGAGCGCCGAGGCCTCGGCGTGCACCTCGTCGAGCACCGGTGCGAACTGCTCGAAGGTGACCCCCTTCCAGTACGGGTCCTCGGCCAGGGCCAGCAGGCAGGCGGCGAAGCCCACGTCGTGGAGCAGTCCGACGAGGAAGGCGTACTCGGCGTCGAGGGAGGTGCGCCGGCAGACGACGCGGATGGCGTGGGCGACGGCGGTGGAGTGGCGCGAGAGCCGCTCCATGGGCCTCTCCATGCCCGGCACCCGGAAGACGCGCAGGTGCAGCGCCGCCTCCAGCACCAGCTCGCGCAGGGTCTTCAGGCCCAGCCGCACCGCCGCCTGGTTGAGCGAGGTGACGGGCGAGCGGGTGGCGTAGAAGGCCGACTGGGCGATGGAGAGCGTGCGCGCCGCCAGCACCGGGTCCCGCTCCAGGAGCTTCACCACCTCCTCGAACTGGACGTTGGCGCGCTGCGAGAGCTGCATCAGCTCGGTGGCCACCTGCGGCAGCAGGGGGGGCCTGTAGCTGGGCGACACCAGCAGGTCGCGCAGCAGCTGCTTCAGGTCGTCGGGTTCGATCTCGGCGGGACGCTCGGACTCTTGCACGCGGCCTCCGGCCCGCTCCTCAGCGAAGCGCGTGCCAGCCCCGCCGCGCCGGACAGCGGGGAAACGCTGCCGCGTTCGCGGGGTCGCGAGCCGCCCAGGGTGGGCGCGGCCCCGCCCCCGGCCACGTGGTATCAACGCCCACCATGCAGCCGCTGCCCATCGACCCTCTGATCCCGGAGCTGGTATCCGCCCTGCGGGCGCGGGCCTCGCTGGTGATCGAGGCACCCCCGGGCGCCGGCAAGACCACCCGCGTCCCGGCGGCCTTGCTCGACGCCGGCCTTGCCGGCGGGGGCGAGGTGCTGGTGCTGGAGCCGCGGCGGCTGGCCGCCCGCATGGCCGCCCGGCGCGTGGCCGAGGAGCGAGGCGAGGCGCCCGGAGAGACGGTGGGCTGGCAGGTGCGCTTCGAGGAGGTGGCCGGGCCCCGCACCCGGCTGCGCTTCCTCACCGAGGCGCTGCTGGTGCGCCGGCTGCTCGACAGCCCCACCCTGGCCGGCGTGGGGGCGGTGGTGCTCGACGAGTTCCACGAGCGCCACCTGCACGGCGACCTGGCGCTGGCGCTCCTGCGCCGCCTCCAGGCCGGGCCGCGCCCCGACCTCAAGCTGGTGGTGATGAGCGCCACCCTCGACGCCGGCCCGGTGGCCGCCTTCCTCGGCGCCTCCTCGCTGCGCTCCGAGGGGCGCGCCTTCGCCGTGGAGGTGGAGTATCTCTCCGCCGAGGAGGCGGCCCGCCCCGAGGTGCGGCTGGAGCAGCGGGTGGCCTCGGCGGTCCGGCGCGCCGTGGCCGACGGCGAGGAGGGGGACGCGCTGGTCTTCCTGCCGGGGGCCGCCGAGATCCGCCGCTGCCGCGACCAGCTCGCCCCCTGGGCCGAGTCGCGCGGGGTGGAGCTCCTGCCGCTGCACGGCGATCTCTCGCCCGAGGAGCAGGACCGGGCGGTGCGCCCCTCGCGGCGGCGCAAGGTGATCCTCTCCACCAACGTGGCCGAGAGCTCGGTGACCATCGACGGCGTCACCGCGGTGGTGGACTCGGGCCTGGCCCGCGTGGCCTCCCACTCGCCCTGGTCCGGCCTGCCGCGGCTGGCGCTGGCGAAGATCTCCCGCGCCTCTGCGGCCCAGCGCGCCGGCCGCGCCGGCCGCACCCGGCCCGGGACCTGCCTGCGGCTCTACACCCGCCACGACCACGACGGCCGGCCGGAGCACGACCTGCCCGAGGTGGCGCGCGAGGACCTGTGCGAGACGCTGCTCTTGCTGGCGGTGCTCGGGGTCCCCGACCTCGCCTGGCTCACGCCGCCGCCGCCGGCCGCCGCCGAGGCGGCGCGGGGCCTGCTGGCGCGGCTGGGGGCCATCGAGGGTCGGCCCGTGCCCACGCCCCTCGGCCGGCAGCTCTCGCGGCTTCCGCTCCACCCGCGGCTCGGGCGGCTGGCCCTGGCGGCGGCGGAGCGGGGCGCCGGGCGCGAGGGGGCGCTCCTGGCGGCGCTGCTCGGCGAGCGGGACGTGCGCGAGCGCTGGGACCGCGATCCGCGAGCCACGCCGCCCACCGGCCCCTCCGACCTCCTGGAGATAGCCTCGCTCGTCGAGGAGTCGGGGCGCGCCCGGCTCTCGCCGGAGCGGCTGCGGGCCCGGGGGCTGGTGCCCGGCGCGGTGCAGGCAGTGGAGCGGGCGCGGAAGCAGATCGAGGGGGCCCTGCGGAGGGTGACCGCGGCGAGGAATACGACCTCGACCGCGACCGCCACCGAGGCGGCCCGGGAGGAAGCGCTCCTCATGGCCACGCTCGCTGCCTACCCGGACCGGGTGGCGCGCCGCCGCGCGCCTGGCTCGGACGAGGTGGTGCTCACCGGCGGCGGCTCGGCGCGGCTGGCGCCGGAGAGCGTGGTGCGGGAGGCACCGCTCCTGGTGGCTGTGGATGCCGAGGAGCGCAGGGGTGAGCGGGGGCGGCCCGGCGGCGCGGTGGTCCGGGTGGCCTCGGCGGTGACGCAGGAGATGCTGCTGGAGCTCTTCCCCGGGGCGCTGCGCTTCGAGGAGGAGGTGGTGTGGAACGGCGACGCCGAGCGCGTGGACGGCGTGGAGCGGCTGCTCTACGAGGATCTGGTGCTGGAGGAGAGCCGGGCGGCGAAGCTCGACGCCGACGAGGCTGCGGCGCTGCTGGCCGAGCAGGCGCTGGCCCGCGGGGCGCGCTCCTTCTGCGAGGCGGGGGCCCTCGACAGGCTGCTCCACCGCGCCGCCTTCGCCGCCCGCCACGCGGGCGGGGCGCTGCCGGCGCTCTCCGAGGACGATCTGACGGCGGCGCTTCGCCAGGCCTGCCTGGGGCGCCGCAGCTTCGCCGACCTGCGCGAGGCCGGTCTGCCCGAGCTCCTCCTGGCGCGCCTGCCGCCCGCGGGGCGCCCGCTCCTCGAGCGGCTGGCGCCCGAGCGCGTCGCCCTCCCCTCGGGCCGCTCGGTGCGGGTGGAGTACGCCGGCGACGAGAGGCCGCCCTTCATCGAGAGCCGCCTGCAGGACTTCTTCGGCATGAAGCAGGGGCCGGCGGTGGCCGGGGGCAAGGTGCCGCTGGTGCTGCACCTCCTGGCGCCGAGCCAGCGTCCGGTGCAGGTGACCACCGACCTCTCCGGCTTCTGGGACCGCCACTACCCCGCCATCCGGCGCGAGCTCTCGCGCCGCTACCCGCGCCACTCCTGGCCCGAGGACCCGCGCACGGCCCAGCCGCCGGCGCCGCGGGGGCGGCGGTAGAGGGACGGCGCGGAGGACCGCGCCCTCGCCGTGGGATCGCGCTACGCCGGAGCGTTCTTCATGCTGGGCGGCTGGCCAGTGGCCTGGAGCACGGCGCGCCACAGCGGGTGCTCGGGGTCGAGCCGCTTTCGGCCGCTGGTCACCGGGGCGATGGGCACGTGCACCTGGCGGCCGTGGACGCGCCCCACCAGCATCTCGGTCTTGCCGGCCATGGCGGCGTGCACCGCGTTCTGGCCCAGCTCCTGGCAGTAGACCGCGTCGGAGGCGTCGGCCGGGGCGGAGCGGATGGTGTAGCCGGGGTCGATGTAGCGCACCGTGGTCTCGACCTTGTGCTGGGCGAAGTAGTCGCGGATACGGCCGCGCAGGTAGCGGCCGATGTCCCCGAGCATCTGGTTGCCGCTGGCATCGCGCCCCTGCTTCATCCGCTCGTCCTCGAGGAACTCCTGGCCGGCGCCCTCGGCCACCACCACCAGGGAGTGGCGCATGCGGGCCACGCGGCGGTGCAGGTGGGCCAGGAAGCCGTTGGGCCCGTCCATGTCGAAGGGCACCTCCGGCACCAGCACGAAGTTGGCCTCGGCCGACGCCAGCGCTGCCTGGGCGGCGATGAAGCCCGAGTCGCGCCCCATGAGCCGCACCAGGCCCACGCCGTTGTAGGCCCCCTTGGCCTCGGCGTGGGCGGCGTCGATGGAGGTGCGCGCCTGCTCCACCGCGGTGGAGAAGCCGAAGGTCTGGTCCACGTAGAGGATGTCGTTGTCGATGGTCTTCGGGATCCCGACCACCGCCACCGGCAGGTTGGCCTCCCGGAGCGCGCGGGAGATGGCCAGGGCCGCCTTCTGGGTGCCGTCGCCTCCGACCATGAGCAGGATGGAGATGGCCTCGCGGTCGAGGTAGCGGACGATCTGCTCCACGGGCGGCGAGCCGCGGGAGGAGCCGAGGACGGAGCCGCCCTGGCGGTGGATGTTGTGCACGGCGTCGTGCGAGAGCCTCACCGGCGGCGTGTCCTCGGCCACGAAGCCGCGCAGGCCGTAGCGGATGCCGAGGATGTCGCGGACGCCGTAGTGGTGGAGCAGCGTCATGGTCACCGAGCGGGTGACCTCGTTGATGCCCGGGCACAGGCCGCCGGCGGTGACCAGCGCCGCCCGCACCTCGGAGGGGCGGAAGTAGAGCTTCTCGCGCGGGCCGGCCAGCTCCATCGAGGGAGGGGGACCGGACTCGCCCGTGGAGTGGCCGCGGAGGGTGGCCCAGTCGTCGTGGTAGAGGACGCGCTCCTCGTCGGCGGTGAAGTCGGCCTGGCCGCCGGCGCCGCCGGCGCGTGCCAGCCGCAGCGGCGAAGAGACCAGGGCCGGGCCCAGGGTGCGGATCGTGAAGTCGGGTACCGGGTTGGGGGGCATCGATGCTCCTTCGGGCCGCAGTGTTCCACCTCACCGCCCGGGCGGCAATTTCCCGATGCGGCGGGCCAGGCGACGGCGCGATCCCATCCGGGCGGCGCCGCGGTGTTGGCCGCCGGAGAGGGGTTGTGGTTTGCTCTCGTCCCAACAGAGGAGAGCCGCCGCGTGCCCGACGAGATCCGCCGCTACGAGCGCATCGACATCCAGCTCCCCTGCCGCCTCTTCGTCCTCGACGAGGGCGGGGGGATGCGCTTCGAGGCCTTCACCTCCACGCGCAACCTGGGCCTGGGCGGCATCTTCGTGGAGAGTTCCTTCCTGCTGCGCGACGGGCTGGAATTGCAGGCCGAGCTCTCGCTGCCGGGCAAGAAGCTCACCGTCCGGGCCAGGGTCACCCACTCGGTGCCGCTCGATCACCGCGACTGGCCGAGCGGCATGGGGCTCGAGTTCCTGGGGGTGGACGCCCACGGGCGCGAGACGCTGCTGCGCTTCTTCACCCCCGAGCGCTACCACTCCTTCTACGCCTCGCTGACCCACGAGCTGCCGCACCTCAAGCGCGAGATGCCGCTCACCGACATCTCCCTCATCCTCAACCTCTGGGAGGAGTGGAAGGTGAGCGGCGACGCCGCCGCCCTCCCCCCGCCGGCGGCAGCGGCCCCGGGGCGGCGCGGGTCGGGGCGCGCGCGGCGGTAACTGCGCGCGGGCGACCGCGACCCCGCGACCCCGCGACCCCGTCCGCGGCGACCCCGTCCGAGAGTACCGTGCGGCGACCGCGCGACCCCGTCCGAGAGTACCGGGGCGACCCCGTCCGAGAGTACCGTGCGGCGACCGCCCGGCTCCGCCGCGGACGGGCTCCGCTCTCCAACCTCGCGGCCTTCCTCTCGCCCGCTGCGGCACGGCGCCTGCCAGTGCCCTCTGCATGACCGCCCCGCGCCAGGTTCTCCCCGGAGCCACCTACCTCG
>JACRMN010000030.1 GCA_016214955.1 Deltaproteobacteria bacterium | reverse complement strand
GTTGTTCCAGATGCGCTCGCCGCGCCCGGCTACGCACTCCTGAAGGCGTTGCTCGCACGCGCCACGGGCCTTCGCCCCGAGGCGACGAGCGAGCCGGATCAGCGCAGCACTTCTCGGGCGATGACCATGCGCTGCACCTCGCTCGTGCCCTCGCCGATCTCGCAGAGCTTGGCGTCGCGGAAGTACCGCTCCACCGGGTAGTCGCGGGTGTAGCCGTTGCCGCCGTGGATCTGGATGGCCTTGGTGGTGGCGCGCATCGCCGCCTCGGAGGCGAAGAGCTTGCCCATTGCCGCCTCGCGCCCGAAGGGCTTGCCCTGGTCGGCCAGGACCGCGGCCCGGTGGACGAGCATCCGGGCGGCGGCGGTCTCGGTGGCCATGTCGGCCAGCATGAAGGCCACGGCCTGGTGCTCGGCGATGGCCTTGCCGAAGGTGCGCCGCTCCTTGGCGTAGGCGGTGGCCTCCTCCAGCGCCCCGCGGGCCAGGCCGGTGGCCAGGGCGCCGATGGTGATGCGCCCCTTGTCCAGGATCTGCAGGGTGTTGACGAAGCCGGCGTCGACCTCCCCCACCCGCCACTCGTCGGGCACCTCCACGTCCTCGAGGTGCAGCTCGGCGGTGTCGGAGGAGCGCATCCCCAGCTTGCCGTGGATGGGCCGCTGGGCGAAGCCCTTCATCCCCTTCTCCAGCAGGAAGGCGGTGATGCCCTTCTGCCTCTTCTCGGGGCTGGTGACCGCCAGCACCACGAAGACCTCGCCCACCGTGCCCTGGGTGATGAAGAGCTTGGTGCCGTTGAGGATCCAGCGGTCGCCCTTCCTCTCGGCGCGGGTGCGGAGCGCGGCGGCGTCGGAGCCGGAGCCGGGCTCGGTGAGCCCCCAGGCGGCCAGCTTCTCGCCGGCCGCCAGGGCCGGCAGGTACTTCTTCCGGAGCGCCTCGCTGCCGAAGCGCAGCACGTGGCTGGTGCCCAGCCCGTTGTGGCTGGCGACGGTGAGGGCCAGCGAGCCGTCGTAGCGGGCGATCTCCTCGACCACCACGGCGATGCCCAGCGCCCCGAGGGCGGTGCCGCCGTACTCCTCCGGCACCACCATCCCCAGCAGCCCCAGCTCTCCCACCTTCTTCACCACCTCGGCGGGGAAGCGCTCCTCGGCGTCCCACCTGGCGGCGTGAGGCTTCACCTCCTCCAGGCAGAAGTCGCGGACGGTGCGCTGGACCTCGAGCAGGTGCTCCGGGATGGTGGTGTCCATGGGCTCTCCTATACCGGCAGCACACCGCGCTTGCGGGTGGCGGGGACCTCGTAACCGTCTGAGTAGAAGCGGAAGCGGCGGGCCAGCTCGGCGCGCAGCGCCTTGCCCGGGACCACCGCGTCGATGACCAGCTCGCTCGCCAGCTTGTGGATGTCGATGTCGCGCTGGTACTCCTCGCGCAGCGCGCTCACGTAGGCCTTGCGCTCCGCCTCGGGCTTCTCCTGGATCTTGTTGAAGTAGACGGCGTTGACCGCCGCCTCGGGCCCCATCACCGCGATCATGGCCTGCGGCAGGGCGATGCAGCAGGAGGGACCGAAGGCCGGCCCGGCCATGGCGTAGAGCCCGGCGCCGTAGGCCTTGCGCACCACCACCGAGATGCGGGGCACGGTGGCCTCGGAGACGGCGCTGATCATCTTGGCGCCGGCGCGGATGATGCCGGCCCGCTCCACCTTGGTGCCGATCATGAAGCCGGGGACGTCGGCCAGGTAGAGCAGCGGGATGTGGAAGGCGTCGCAGAGCCAGATGAACCGGGCCGCCTTGTCGGCCGAGTCCACGAACAGCACCCCGCCCTTCACCTTGGGCTGGTTGGCGAGGATGCCCACCGGCCGCCCCTCGATGCGGGCCAGGCCGGTGACGATCTCGCCGGCGAAGAGCTTCTTCACCTCGATGAAGCTGCCCTCGTCCACCAGGTGGGCGATGAGTTCCAGCACGTCGTAGGGCCTGTTCTGGTCGAGCGGGATGGTGTCCTCGACGCTCTTCGGCCCGGGGCGCTGCGCCCGGGGCGGCGCCAGGGGCGGCAGCTCGCGGTGGTTGCGCGGGAAGTAGCCGAACCAGGCGCGGGCCTGGCCGATGGCCTCCTCCTCGGTCTTGCAGAGGAAGTCGGCGCAGCCCGAGACCGAGCAGTGCATCCGCGCCCCGCCCAGCTCCTCCAGCGTCACCTTCTCGCCGATGACCATCTCGGCCATGCGCGGCGAGCCCAGGTACATGGAGGCGTTGCCCTCCACCATGAAGATCACGTCGCAGAAGGCCGGGATGTAGGCGCCGCCGGCGGCCGAGGGGCCGAAGAGGAGGCAGATCTGCGGCACCACGCCGGAGAGCTGCACCTCGTTCCAGAAGATGCGCCCGGCGCCGCGGCGGCCCGGGAACATCTCGATCTGGTCGGTGATGCGGGCCCCGGCCGAGTCCACCAGGTAGAACATCGGCAGCTTCTGGGTGGCCGCCACCTCCTGGATGCGCACGATCTTCTCCACCGTGCGCTTGCCCCAGCTGCCGGCCTTGACGGTGGAGTCGTTGGCCATGACGCACACCGGCCGGCCGCCGATGGTGCCCATGCCGGTGACCACGCCGTCGGCGGGGAGCTCCGGGTCGAGGGAGTTGGCCATGGCTCCGTCCTCGACGAAGGAGCCCTCGTCGAGCAGGAGGCTCAGCCGGTCGCGGGCGAAGAGCTTGCCCGACTCGCGGTTCTTCTGGTGGTACTTCTCGGCGCCGCCCTTGCGGATGCGCTCCAGCTCCCGCTCCAGCAGCTCGTCGGGCCCGTCGGCCATGCTCACTCTCCCGTGAAGACCGGCTTGCGCTTCTCGGCGAAGGCCCGCAGCGCCTCGACCCGGTCCCTGGTCCCGAGGCAGTCCTGGTACATCTGGTTCTCGAGATCGAGCGCCGCCTCCATGGGCAGGACGAAGCCCTCGTCCACGGCGCGCTTGGCCTGGCGCAGCGAGATGGGGGCGTTGCGCGCCACCTGCTCGGCGTAGGCCAGCGCCTCGGGCAGGAGCCGCTCCGGCGCCACCGCCCGGCTCACCAGCCCGAGCTGCGCCGCCTCCTCGCCGGAGATGCGGCGGCCGGTGAGGATCAGGTCCTTGGCCCGGGCCACCCCGATGGCCCGCGGCAGCCGCTGGGTCCCGCCGGCGCCGGGGATGATGCCCAGCCCCACCTCCGGCAGCCCCAGCTCGGCGGAGCTGGAGGCGATGCGCAGGTCGCAGGCCAGCGCCAGCTCGCACCCGCCGCCCAGCGCCGCGCCGTTCACCGCGGCCACGAAGACCTTCGGCGAGCGCTCGATGCCGCGCAGCGCCGCCCGCAGGTCGCGGAGGAACTGGTGCACCTGCTCCACCGTCATGGTGGCGCGCTCCTTGAGGTCGGCGCCGGCGCAGAAGGCCTTCTGGCCCTGGCCGGTGATCACCACGCAGCGGAGCGCCTTGCGGGCGGCGGCGCGCTCCAGCTCCACGAGCAGGCCGGCCAGCATCGCCAGGCTGAAGGTGTTGCGGCGGGCCTCTCCGGCGATGGTCCAGACCTCGACCTCGCCCCGGTCCTCGACGATCCATTCCACCGGAGACTCCCGAATGCGCGGTTGGGCAGTATACTGCGCCACGGTTCGCGGAAAGCGCCACCGTTCTTAGCTCATCTGGTCCCTGGGGGGAAGTCCCGCGCGTCGGAACAGCAGTTTATTGCACGCGGCCGGCGACCCGGGCGGCCCGCTCCGCCTGCAGGGCCTTGCCCGGCAGCGGGTGCCCGACCAGCTCCTCGGCCAGGCTACCGGCCAGGAGCAGCCTGTCGAAGTCCACGCCTGTCTCGTGGCCCATGCCGCGCAGCATGTAGACCAGGTCCTCGGTGGCCAGGTTCCCGGAGGCGCCGGGGGCGTAGGGGCAGCCGCCCAGCCCGCCCACCGAGGAGTCGAAGGTGGTCACCCCGCCCTCCAGGCCGGCGAGGACGTTGGCCAGGGCGGTGCCGCGGGTGTCGTGCATGTGGAGGGCCACCTGCTCGAGCCGCACCCTCGGCCGCAGGAGGTCGAGGAGCCGCCGCACCTGGTCGGGCGTGCCCACCCCGATGGTGTCACCGAGGGAGATCTGCTCGCAGCCCAGGGCCAGGAGCCGCTCCGCCACCGAGACCACCCTTGCCGGATCCACCTTGCCCTCGTAGGGGCAGCCGAAGGCCGTGGAGACGTAGCCGCGGACCCGCAGGCCGCGGGCCCGCGCCGGTCCGACGACCGGCTCGAAGGCAGCCAGGGTCTCGTCCACGCCCTTGTTGACGTTCCTGCGGTTGTGGCTCTCCGAGG
Organism: Deltaproteobacteria bacterium; assembly: GCA_016214955.1. Taxonomy (GTDB): domain Bacteria; phylum Myxococcota; class Myxococcia; order Myxococcales; family Anaeromyxobacteraceae; genus JACRMN01. The sequence goes on along the minus strand of JACRMN010000030.1, from coordinate 79,040 downwards.
CGGAGAGGAACACCGCCGCGTCCACCCGCGGCCCGCCGGCAGGCCGGGCGTCGAGGGCGGCCAGCAGCCGCGCCAGCCCCTTGTCGTTGGGCACCAGCACCGCGTAGGCCGGGCCGGGCGGCAGCGCTGCCACCACCTGGTCGGCGTCGGCGAGCTGCGGGATCCACTTCGGGGAGACGAAGCTGGTGGCCTCGACGCGGGAGAGCCCCGCCTCGGCCAGCGCCCGCAGCAGGCGCAGCTTCCCCTCGGACGGGACCTGGCGAGCCTCGTTCTGCAGGCCGTCGCGAGGGCCCACCTCGTAGACGGTGACGGGCGCTGGCATGGCCGGATCCTAGCGGCCGGGCGGCTCCGGCGCCTAGGCGGCGGCGCGCGGCCGGACGTTGGCCCGGATCCAGTCGATGATGGCCTGGGTGGTGGAGCCGGGGAGGAAGACCTCCGCGGTCCCCAGGCTCTTCAGCCTGGGCACGTCGTCCTGCGGGATGATGCCGCCGCCGAAGACGGTGACGTCGGTGGCGCTCTTCTCCTTGAGGAGATCGATGACCGCCGGGAAGAGGGTCATGTGGGCGCCGGACATGATGGAGAGCCCCACCGCGTCCACGTCCTCCTGCAGGGCGGCGGCGACGATCATCTCCGGCGTCTGGTGCAGGCCGGTGTATATGACCTCGAAGCCGGCGTCGCGGAGCGCCCGGGCGATGATCTTGGCGCCGCGGTCGTGGCCGTCGAGGCCCGGCTTGGCGACGAGGATTCGGAGGGTGCGGTCCTTCTGGCTCATGTCGGCTTCTCCAAGACGGCGATGAGGTCGAGGGCTTCCTCGGTGAAGGGCGCGGCGGCACCGGGCCCGGTGGAGCCGAGCGAGCGGAGCGTGAGTCCCGCCCCGGCCGCCAGCGCCTCCCATTCGGTTGGCCTGTAGTACCGCAATCGGACCTCCCCCGCCAACACCCTGCCCTGCCGGCGCATCGTGCGGTGCAGCATCTCCACGCCGCTGGCCGGGTCGTACCGGCTCTCCTCCTCCACCTCGCCGCCGCCCGGCAGCGCCCGGGCCGTCCGGGCCACCGGCTCCCGCGCCAGCCGGAACGGGTTGGCGTGCTGGACCAGGAGCCGCCCGCCGGGCCGCAGCACCCGCCCCAGCCCTGCCAGCACGTTCCGGTTGCCGGCCTCGTCGAAGAGGAAGAGCGACGAGTACCAGGCGTAGGCGGCGTCGAAGACGCCCGGGAACGGCAGCGCGCGCAGGTCGGCGCGGACGAGAAAGGGGGAACGGCGGGGTCCGTGCTTCGGGGTCGAGGTCGGGGTCGGGGTCGATGCCGCGGCCCGCAGGCTCCGCTCGTCCGCGTCCACCCCCCAGAGCTCGAGCCGCCGCCCGCGCAGCGCCCGAAGGTGCCTGCCGCTGCCGCAGCCCGCGTCCAGCACCCGCTCGCCGGGCCGGAGCCCCAGGAGCGAGGCGATCACCTCCGCCTCGAGAAGCGTCAGGCGCGGCCCGAGCAGCGGCTCGGTGGTCTCCCGGTACAGCTCCCCGAACCAGCCGGCCACGCCGGTCGCGGCCTAGAAGCGACCGTCCTCGCGGTACTGGCCCCAGACCTTGCGGAAGACGTCGCAGACCTCGCCCAGCGAGGCGTAGGCCTTCACCGCCTCGATGATGGGCGGCATCACGTTCGCGCCGCCGCGGCAGGCCCGCTCCACGCCGCCCAGCGCCTCCTTCACCTTCTCGGCGCTGCGCTCGGCCTTCACCGCCCGAAGCCGCTCCACCTGGGCCCGGGCCACGGTCTCGTCGATCTTGAGGAGCGCGATGGGCTCGTCGCCCTCGGTGCGGAACCCGTTCACGCCCACGATGATCCGGTCGCCCTTCTCGATCTCGGCCTGGTAACGGTAGGCGGCCTCGGCGATCTCCTTCTGCGGGAAGCCCTCCTCCACGGCCCGGAGCATGCCGCCCATGGCCTCGATGCGGTGGATGTACTCGAGGGCCCGCTTCTCCATCTCGTTGGTCAGGTACTCGACGTAGTAGCTGCCGGCCAGCGGGTCGGCGACCCGGTCGGCGCCCGACTCGCAGGCGATGATCTGCTGGGTGCGCAGCGCGATGGTGACCGCGTCCTCGGTGGGCAGGGCGTAGGTCTCGTCGAGCGAGTTGGTGTGCAGCGACTGGGTGCCGCCCAGGACCGCCGCCATGGCCTGCAGCGCCACCCGCACCACGTTGTTGTAGGGCTGCTGGGCGGTCAGCGAGACGCCGGCCGTCTGGGCGTGGGTGCGCAGGAGCAGCGACTCCTTCTTCTTGGCCCCGAAGCGCTCCTGCAGCGCGCGGGCCCAGATGCGCCGCCCGGCGCGGAACTTGGCGATCTCCTCGAAGAAGTCGTTGTGGACGTCCCAGAAGAAGCTGAGCCGGCCGGCGAAGGAGTCCACGTCGAGGCCGCGGTCGGTGAGGAGCTGCACGTACTCGAGGCCATCGGCCAGCGTGAAGGCCAGCTCCTGCACCGCCGTCGCCCCGGCCTCGCGGATGTGGTAGCCGCTGATGGAGACCGGGTTCCAGCGCGGCATCTCCCTGGCGCAGAACTCGATCATGTCGCACATCATCTTCACCGCCGGCCGCGGCCCGACGATCCACTCCTTCTGGGCGATGTACTCCTTCAGCATGTCGGCCTGGATGGTGCCGCCGAGCTTGGCCCGCGGGACGCCGTTCTTCTCCGCCACCGCCACGTACATGGCCAGCGCCACCACCGCCGAGGCGTTGATGGTCATGGAGGTGGTGACGTCGGCGAGGGGGATGCCGCCGAAGAGCACCTCGAAGTCGCGCAGGGTGGCGACCGAGACGCCCTCCTTGCCCACCTCGCCGCGGCTCATCGGGTGGTCGGGGTCGTAGCCCATGAGCGCCGGCATGTCGAAGGCGGTGGAGAGCCCCGTCATGCCGTGGGAGAGCAGGTACTTGAAGCGCTGGTTGGTGTCCTCCGGGGAGCCGAAGCCGGCGAACTGGCGCATGGTCCAGAGCCGGCCGCGGTACATGGTGGACTGGGGACCCCGCGTGAACGGGTAGCGGCCCGGGTAGCCGATGTCGCGGCGGTAGTCGATCTCCGGGACCGAGGCCGGGTCGAGCACGTCGGGGACGGGGATCCCGGAGTCGGTCTCGAAGGCCTTCTTGCGGCGCGGGGCGCGGGCCAGGGTCTCGGCCAGCTCGCGGGCGGTCCAGGCCTCCCGCTCCGCCAGGATGCGGGTCAGCTCCTCGCGGGAGTAGAGCGGCTGGCCGGCCTTCTCGGGCGCGCCGGGCGTGGGGCGGCGGTTCGGGTCGTGGGCCGGGGCGGGCGGCTGCGTCGCTGCCTTGGTGCTCATGGTGCTCTCTCCATCCCTTGGGGCGGGTCTGGAAGCTTTAGCGCGGCGGAGGGCCCGGCGGTAGCTCCCCGCCGGCCGGCGAGGGGCGCCGCGCGCGGAATCCCTGCGTTGACAGCCTTTTCCGCGCGGCCTATAAGGCCGCTCCCGGCGCAGCCGCCCTGCGGTAAAGTGCAGCAAAGACGGCGGCGAGCGGGGTCGGACGGAAACGGTGAGGTAGCTCAGACGGCTAGAGCGAGGGTCTCATAATCCCTAGGTCGGGAGTTCGATTCTCCCCCTCACCACCAGAATCATCAGTAAATAAGACACTTTCCACCCTGGGCCTTGTGCCCGGGGTCGGGAAGTGCTTTCGTCGTTCCCAGGCCATTCCCAAGGGGGGCCGGCATGGCGAGACCAAAGCGACCGGGACGGTGGGTGAAGGTTGAAGGCTGGCGCGGTGGGCGGGCGTGGCGGGAGCCCGACGGGACGCTGACCTACCACATCCGCAAGACCATCGGCGGCCACACCTACGAGCGCAGCACGGGGTGCCGCTCGCTGGCGGCCGCGATCGTGCACCTCGAGAAGTTCGAGAAGGACCCCGATCGCTACCGGCCCGAGGGCGACCCCGCGGAGGCGCCCATCTACCTCGATGCCGACCCGGACGCGGAGGGCGTGCCGAAGTTGGTGCGCGAATTCCTCAAGTGGAGCCTTCGCGGGAAGGAGAACACCGAGGCGTGGGTGGGGAAACAGCGCAACGCCCTCGCCTGGTGGGCCACCGAGCTCCGCGGCGTGAACCTCCGCCGGGCCACGTTGGTGGACCACATCGATCCGGCCCTGGACAAGGCGACCGACCGCGGCACCCGGATCCGCGTGCTCAAGGCGTTCTACGGCTGGCTTCGGAAGGAGAAGCACGTACTCCGGGCGGCGGACGATCCCACCTTCGGCACCCTCCCCGCTCCGAAGGCCAGGCCGGCGCAGGAGAAGCGCTCGAAGGCGATCCCGCGGGACCACATCTTCCTGGTGGTGGAGCACCTGACCTCGCCCTGGCGTGAGGCCCTGACCGTTCAGGCCGGCACCGGATGGCACACCACCGAGGTGCTTCGGTTCGCAGCCGGAGGGACCATCGAGCCCATGCCCAAGACCGTCGCTGCCGAGAACGGCGCGGCCGGGGTGCTGGTCTGCCCGCTCCATAAGTCTGGCGTGCCGCACCGAACCGCCGTCACTGCCGAGGTGCTGAAGGCGGCGAAGACCCTGCTCAAGCACGGCTCGTTCTCGCGCGAGTGGTACGACCGCGCGGTCAAGGCCGCGTGCAAGGCCGTGAAGCGGCCCGACGGCAAGATCGGGATCCCGGCGTTCACGCCGGCCATGATGAGGCACACCACCGCGACGCTGGCGGTGGAGGTCACCGGCAACCTGGCGGCCGTGTCGAGCTTCCTCGGCCACCGCTCGATCGCCACCACCAAGAAGTTCTACTCGTCCCTCGCCGTGAGCCCGAAGATCCCGACGACGATCTAGCAATCGAAAGGGACGGCGCGCCGGCAAGCGCCCGTCCCCGTGGTCGAGCCGCAATGGAGGCGGCCAGACATGAAGAAGGATATCAGGCCAGATGAGCCCTTGGGAGCAGAGAGGGCCATTCGCTCGCGCGAGGCGGCGGCGGCCTACCTGGATTCGGTCGATGAGCACGTTCAGGCATTCGCCGGAGACTTCCTTTGGGAGTGGTGGGGACACCAGTGGCTCAGGGAGCGGGGCGAACTGAGAAGCGTTCCGCCCCCGGAGAAGCAGCGACGGCAGCGCGCCCGGGACGCCCGCAAGGTTCTCGACGGGGCCAGTGGCGGCCTCGCCGAGGAACTACAGCACTTGATAGACGAACTTGAGCACCCGGGGCCCGGCCGCGGCGATCTGCGGCGCAGACTCGCGACCAAGCCGGAGGATGAGCGGTTCGCGTTGCTCCTGGCTCTGCGTGGCCTGACGCGCGGCGTGCCGGTCAGTGGCCGCCTCGCCGCGGTCATCGCCCGTGTAGCTGGAGTCGCAAAGCGCGCCGGGAAGAGGGTCGGCGAAGAAGACCCCGCACTCGCAACCGTGCGCGCCTGGGAGGCCAGCATGGCGCGAGCAACAAGGAGCATTCGCCGATGGGCTAACGGGGCGACTTAACCATTGGTCGCGCCCACGGCCGGGGGCGGAAACACGAATTGCCCGTGGGTAACGGTAGGTGCATGCGCCGCGCGAGACTGCGGCCATGATGAACGAACCACTCCCCCCGACCCCGCTTCAACGCATTCGACGGGCAGCTCGTCTGTCTCAGGCAGGGCTTGCGCGCCGGGCGAAGGTACACCCCCAGACCATTAGCGTCGCCGAGCGGTCCGGCGCAGTGAGCGAAGCCCTTGCTCGGCGTCTCGCTGCTGTCCTTGGCTGCGCTCCCGAGGCGCTCCGTGACGAAGGGGGCGAGCCGTGAACGCCCCAACGATTGGGACCGCGGCCCTGGTGCTCTCCTTCCGGGCGGCCGGTCGCGCACTCCATACCGACCGCGGAACCCTGGCCGAGTTGGAGCGAGCCGGCGTCCTGCGCTCGGTACCGTGGGGCAGGACCCGCCGAATCCCTCTCGCCGAGGTGGAGCGGCTCGCCCGTGAGGGGTGGCGCGTCACCGACAACGGCAGGCCCCGTCGGGCCCCGAAGGCGAGGCGCTCGACCGGCGACGCCGCGGCCGCCATCCGTTCGCTCAACGTGGGAGCCCTCTAGCCATGCGCGTGCTCATCGAGACGGACGGGACGATCTTCCTGGTGCGCTCGGATGGTGCGCGGCAGCCCTGGGCGCCGGGTGTCCATCCGCACGGCGTCGCCCACTGCCTGTCGGTGGTGCGCCGATGACCGCGGCCGTGTTTTCCGAGGCCGCCGCCGGGTTGCTCCAGTTGGCCCGCGCGGCCCTGGCGGCGGGGGAGCTCAAGCGCGCAGGGGCACTCCTTGCCGCGGCCGGTCGGGCGCTTGACCAGTCGGAAGCCGCCCTCGCGGGTGGAAGGGCGGAGTAGCGATGCGCGACGGGGTGACACTGCGGCCCGACGAGCTGCGCCTCCTGGTGGTCGCCTCCCGCGATCTCGATGGTCTGCGAGCGCACCCCGGGATTCCGGAGCTGCGCCCCGAGGTGGCAGGGGCGCTCGACGCCTTCCGGTCCAACCCCACCGGCGTCACGACAGACCTCGTCCGCAGGATGCTCAACGGCAACTCGGGGCGCTTCTGGGAGCTGGTCGAGGCCCTCCCGGACGGCGCGACCTTCGCTGGAGAGGCGGAAGCCTACTCGGCGACCGCCCGTGCAGAGCCCAGCGGCACCGCGCGGCCGCACTTTGGGATCGTTCCCGCCTCCTCCATCGCCGAGAAGCCAACCGAATGGGACTGGCCTGGCTACATCGTTCGAGGCGCGCTGAACCTCGTGGAGGGCAACCCCGAGACCGGAAAGACCCTGCTTGTCGTGTCGGCCAACGCCAGCCTGTCCGCCGGGCGCTCGCTGCCGCACGGCCCCGCTACTCCGGGCCGGAAGCGACGGGTGCTCTACCTCACCGCCGAGGACTCGATCAGCAAGACGATCGTGGGGCGGCTCAAGGCGGCCGAGGCGGACCTAGACAACGTCCTTGTGCAGGAAGAGCGCGGCGCGGACCTCGTATTCGCGGGCGCTGGTATCGAGGAGGTCCGGCAGATCGTGCGGGGCGAGGGCATCAGCGCGATCACGCTCGACCCGCTGAACGCCTACTTGAACGGCGTGGACATCAACAAGGAGCAGGAAGTCAGGGCAGCGCTGCGACCGATCCGAGACTTCGCAGAAGACGAGAACGTCACCATCATCGGCCTGCGCCACCTGAACAAGGCCAGCGACAAACCGGCGCTCTACCGCGGCGGCGGCTCAATCGCGCTCGCGGCCGTGGCTCGGTCCGTCCTGCTCGTTGCCAGGCACCCCGACGACAACGCCCTACGCGTGCTGCTCTCCCAGAAGTGCAACCTCATCGAGGAAGAGAAGCGACCCCCGCTCGGCTTCCGAGTCGCCAAGGACACCAGCGGTCGCCCCCGGGTCGAGTGGCTTACAGACGAGCTCGACATCGACGCGGACACCTTGCTCGCGCCGCCGAAGCCCGGCCCCAAGCCGGACGTCATCGAGAAGGCCAAGGCGTACGTCCGGGACCACCTACAGCACGGCCCGAAGCCCCGCTGCGACGTAGTCGAGGCCGGCCGCAACGCAGGGCTCAACGAGAAGGCGATCGACCGGGCCGCTGCGGCCCTGGGGGTGAAGAAGGAAGCGCAGGGGAGAGAGAGGGTGTGGTCTCTATGAGAGAGATCTTGTCTCTCTTGTCTGACTTGTCCGGCGTTCTCGACCCCAGACAAGACAGACACGTTCCCCAGGCCACGGCGTGCTGGGGGACGCCATGAGCCCCTCTCGCCCCCTGCGCCCCTGTGTCCATCCCGGCTGCCGCGAGGTGGTGAGCCTCGGGCGCTGCCGTCGTCACGCCGCTGCTCAGGAAGCCACCAGGAAGGCCGCTAACGCCCCCTACCAGACGCCGGAATGGCGCCGGCTGCGCCGGGAGCACCTGGAGGCAAACCCCACGTGCGTGGACTGTGGGCGCCTCGTAGGGCTTCGCGGACATGTTGATCACGTCGTTGCCCACGGCGGCGATTGGCACCGGTTCCTTCACGGTGCCCTGGCTACGCGGTGCCACGCCTGCCACAGCAGGAAGACGTGCACGCGCGACGGTGGCTTCGGGTTGGGCTGACCCCTAACGGGGGTGCCATGGGTGAGAAGCGCCCGGAGGCTCGCGCGTGCGCTGTCAGAATTCGTGCCCCCGGGGGTGGGGGGCAAACGGGGTAGTCCTCACCGATCACCGCGTGTAGTCGATTTCGCGCGGCTCGCGCCCCTTGGATTTCCCGCCGGCTCCCGCATTCTCCTGGGCCTCTCCCGCATTCACCATCAGTTATCCCGCCGCCCATTGACAGTCTGGGCAAAGGATATATGCGGGATCGAAGGGCCCTCGCTCGATGCGAGTTCCGCTTGGACCGGCGCCAGCGTCGGGAAGGAAGCAGGACCACCGGCAACCGGTGGCCACACGCAACAAGGGCGATCGAGCCCTGGAAGGCAAAGCAATGAGCAGCGTGCAGGAGCGGTCAGTGCAGGCCATGGAGTCTCTCGTCGGCAACCTTCGCGGCGTGGTCGCGCGGCTGGATGGCATGGGGAGGGGCGGTGGCGGGCAGCGGCAGACCTTCAGCGACGCGGACGTTCTCGTCGCGCTTCATTCCGCGGCACTGGGGCGACCGCACGCGCCGATCATCAACGCCGTGACCACCTTTGGCGGCGACAGCACCTCGGGCTCGAGCGGCGGGTTTGCCGTCGGCGAGCAGCACGAGGGCGTGCTCATGGCGGCCGTGTCGCCGGGGTCGCTCATCGATCGGATGAGTCCGATCTTCGTGAAGTCGCCCGTCGTCGTCGCCGCCGTGGATGAGGGGCCGGACTGGGCCACCACCCCGATCAATGTCTCCAAGTACGCCGAGGGCGAGGCCATCCTCAGCAGCAAGCCGGCGTTTCGCCGGATCGAGGCCGTTGCCTACAAGCTGGGCGCGCTGATGCCTCTGACCGACGAGCTCGTCGAGGACGCCGGGCAGGCAATGCGCCCCTACGTCGCGAGCAGACTCGGCTACCGGATCAAGTATCAGGGCGAGGACTGGATCCTCAACGGGACCGGCCTTGGCCAGCCCCTGGGCGTGCTCAACGCGGCCGCCCTGGTGACGGTGGCGGCGGACGCCGGCCAGACGGCCGGCACCATCACCGCGAAGAACATCGGCCGGATGATCGGCCGCCTCGCGCCCGGCGGGTTCGAGCGCTCGTTCTGGGTGGTGCACAGCTCTGCCTTCGCAGAGATCGCGAACCTCAGCCCGCTCTTCAGCGGCCCCGCCCCGGGCGCGCCCTGGGGCTACCTCGCGGGCCGTCCGATTGTCGTGAGCGAGGCGGCGAAGGCGCTAGGCTCCGTCGGCGACATCATCCTGATCGATCCCCAGGGCTTCCTGTGCGCGGTGTCCGGGCCGACCCTCAAGGAGACGATCGCGTTCAGCTTCGATCAGGGGCTTCGCTCGTTCAAGGCCACCATGCGGCTTGCCTGCGCCCCCCTGCTGGCCGCCGCGGTTGCGCGCGCCTCGGGTGGCGACGCGCTTTCGGCCTGCGTGACCCTCGCGGCCCGGAGCTAGTCATGGGCGACACGTTCGATGACGCCCAGCGACTCGCGGATCTTGAGGCAGCCTGCACTCGTTCGATCGTCGGGCTTGTTTACGATACGCCCGGGTTCCGAGCGGCCCTGCCTCGCATGAGCCCCCGAGTTCGCCGGCAGGCCACCTCCTTCGCCCAGGCCCACGCCGCGACGCGCGCCTTCATCGCGGAGGGCCAACGCCAGCACGCAGAGCGTCTCGCTCGCCTCCCTGGTGATCTGGCAGTGATGGCGGCCCACGCCAAGGACAAGGCGCGGGAGCGCGGCGACCTCGAGGACCGCCTCCGCAAGGTGCTGGCTCAGTCCTACAGGCTCAGCGCGGACCTTGCCCGCACGCGCCGCTAGCGATCCTACCGGGGCACCCGTCGCCCTGGTGCCGGTCCGGGCCCCTCCCCCGGGCCGGCGCGGTTGCTGGCCCCCGCGCGGCGCCGGGGGCATGGCGGGAGCGTCGCGTCTTCCTTCTCCGTCGAGCGAGCCGACGGCCAACCCCACACCAGTGCGGGGCGCAGATCTCACCGCCACGCGGCCCGGCGTGCTCGCGGGGCCGCAACTTCACCCCGGCCGCGTGCTGGTCGCGTGTGACCGGCTCCATGCCACGCTCATGCTGGGTGCCTGCTTGGCTCGGCACGCGGCACGTTGGCCCACCGGCAACCGCGCCGGGCGCCGCCGGTTCTGGCCCTGCGACCGGTGCGAGCTGGGCGCGGCCCGGCTGGCCGAGGCCACGTGGTTCGCCGTTCCCGAAGCATCCCAGCCGGCCGAGGTGGTCGACCAGCGGCAGCGCCTCGCCCGGTTCCGGTGGCTACGGAGCTTTCCCGAGTGGACCGCCCCGCAAGCCCTCGCCCCCGATCCGCTCATCGAGGCCGCAACCCTGAGCCCCGATGAACCCCTACATGCAGACCACTCGGAGACATGACCGTGAATTGTCAGACGCACGAAATCGACATCGGCGACCGCTGGATCGGCTCCGTGCCGCTCCCCATGCAGCACAGGGATGGCTCCTGGGAAGTTACGCCGGCCGGAAAGATGATCTCAGCAGCCGAGGTGCTCCGGCAGATCGAGGCGCACCGCCAGGCCGGCGCGCGGTGCCTGCTCGTGACCCTGGGCATGTGCGGCGGCGGGGCCCTCGGCGAGTCGCTCGAAATCGTTGCCGGCCTGCGCCGGTTCTCCACCGAGGTGGGCCCCGTGGTGGCGCACGTCCAGGGGACCGTGGGCTCCTCCGGCCCCCTCATCGCCATCGCCGCGGACCTGGTGATCATGGCCCCGAAGGCGCGGATGCTCTTCCACGCCGCCAGCTGCGGCCAGGCGCACGACCCGGAAGCCACCCACAAGCTGGTGCCGCACTTCGCGGCCCGGTGCGCGGCGTCGGAGGAGGAGGTGCTCCGGTGGCTCTCCCACGGCCTTCCGGGCAGCCCGGAGCCGGTCATCATCGCGGACGCGGAGGCGGCCATCGCCCACGGCCTCGCCGACCTGGTGGGCGAGCTCGGCCACGCGCGGGCCCTGGCGGCTGCGCTGGGCGCCGGCATGCCGCTCTTCGAGACGCCCCGCGGCGCCTTCCTGCGCCAGCTCGCGGCCGCGCCGGCCCCGGCGACGGAGCTGCTCCGGGCGAACGCTCTCCGGACTTCCGACTACGCGGAGGACGGCAGCGGGGACCCCATCGCGGGCGCCCAGATGCTGGCGAACACGGCGCTGACGGCCTGGGCGGCGAACACCGCCTACTCGGTTGGCGACAAGCGGTCGAACGGGGGCAGGCTCTACCAGTGCTCCACCGCTGGCACCTCGGCCGGTGGCGCGGCAGCGTGGGCCAGCGGCACCACCTACGGGGCCGCCGCCCTGGTGAGCTACTCCGGCCGGACCTACTACTCGCTGCAGGCGGGCAACACCAACCACCAGCCCAACACCTCGCCGACCTGGTGGCAGGACCGCGGCGCCAACACCGGCCCGGCCGATCTGGGATCTGCGATCTGGGATGGCACGGTGAAGTGGGAGACCTATTCCCAGCTCCGGGTCGGGCCGAGCGGCATCCGGATCGGCACGAAGACCATGGCCGACCTGATGGCGCCAGAGTGGATCCCGATCACCCCCAATGCTAACTGGACCGCCTCGGGCTCGTTCCCGCCCGCGTACTCGATCGGCATCGGTAATGTGGTCCGCATGCGGGGGTGGATCACCGCGGCAGCCGGCGCGGTGGCTCCCGCGTTCACTCTCCCCGCCGGATTCCGGCCGGCTGTCACCCGCAGCTTCATGGGGGTCAACACCGAGACGACCTGGAAGCTGCTGGTGGTCGAGGCGGATGGGGATGTGACCTTCGGCGGTTCCTGGACGACGGGCGACAACCTGAACCTCGACGCGATCCACTTCGCGGCGGAGCAGTAGCGGCAGCGCCGGGTCGGTCACCCCTCCGCCGCCGGGCGCCCTAACAGCGCGGCCGCCTCGGGCGTTGCGGTGGGCGTGTCGCTGTCGCTGACGCCGGGTCTCTAGCCCACCCCCCTACCTTCTGCCAGGCGGAGGATTGGTTCTTGGTGATCCCCACCTCTTCCAGCCTTGGCGCAATTGGTACTTCCGGAGGACTAATTGCCGGCCGCTTGCCGGGCCTCAGCTCCATCTCCGCCAGCAGCGCGCCGCTCTTCCTCTCGGCCCGAACCTAGCGACACTTCCCGGCAGTGGTTGCCTGGTATCACTCTGGCGTGCTAGCGTGCCGGCACGCCGGGCAGGGAGCCCGGCCGAAAACAGGGGAGAAGCCATGGCGAAGACGAAGACGAACGATCAGCGCACGGTCGAGGCGTTCCAGAAGCGCCTGCCCGCGATCCTCGCGTGCCTGGGGGCCGCGTCGAAGGCAGCAGGCGAGGCCAGTGCCGATGGCGTCGAGATGAATCTCCGGCTCATCCGCGAGTTCAGCGCCCCGCGCGGTGCCTTCGAGGGCGCCCTGGAGACCCTCCGGGGCGGGTACGGGCAGGCTGTCCACGAGGCGGCGGAGGCGCTGGCCCCGCTCCTCAAGCGGCGCGTGTACCGCGGGTGGACCGACGACGACGGCGAGCGGGCGATGCGCGCGAAGAAGTGGACGCCTCCTTTCCACGCCTTCGAGGAAGCCGTCGCGAGACGCATCCTGGGATCCTCGCAGCGGGTGGCCCTCGTGCTCCTGGTGTCGCCCTGGGTGGGCGTCAAGGTGGGGACCGACGATCCGACCTGGCACCAGGCGATGACCGCGGCGGCCCTCGACGTGCTCCAGGTGGCCGCGCGTGAGGGCTGGTACAAGCCGCGTCCGGGAGAGGAGCCCTCGACCAAGCTCCTCCTGGGCGGGCCGGAGAAGATGGCTCGCGCGCTGGCCCCCCGCGTCAGGGCGGCGAGGGAGTGGCTGGAGGAGCACAAGCCGGCGAGGGCGGCGTAGTTCTGGCCCGCCGGCGTGCTACAACGCCGGCATGTCCGAGACGAGGAAGCCCATGGCGTGGCGGATGGCGGGTGGCGGGGAGAAGGGCCAGGTTGTCCTGGCCCCTGAGCAGTGGGCGGCGCTCCGGGCCGAGGCGTTCAAGCGGGCGCAGGAGCGCGGGAGCCAGAAGCTCGACACCTCGGAAGTGCTCCGGGAGATCGTCGGGGCCTGGTTGAAGCGCCGGAAGTAGGGCCAGCGGCGAGCGCAGCACCAGGGGGCTCCGGCAACGGGGCCCCTTCTCGTTCCTGGCGCACGTCCTGCCCCGCTGGAACGCGATCGTGGGCTGGGCCGGCTCCCGGGCTGGGCGAGCCGGCGATCGTCGCCTCTGCGGAGCCGCCTGGCACGTGGCGTTGACGGCGGGTGCGGATCCTCCATTCCCATTCCATTCCCAACCCTACCCCGCCAAGCACGGCCACGGGAGGCCACCGCCTCAAGGGTTTCCGCACGGTTGGCCGGCGGTTAGATGGGATTCCTCGACTCATAATCCCTAGGTCGGGAGTTCGATTCTCCCCCTCACCACCAGCAGCCATCGAAGGGCGCCCGAGGGCGCCCTTCTCCTTTCCGGCGGTCAGCGCGCGGCACCGCGGGGCGGCTCGACCGCCACCCGGAGGCCGCCCACCCGCGCCCGGATCTCCCGGGCCTCGGCCAGCCGCGGCTGGTTCGGCTCGGGCCGCTTCCACCAGGCGAGCAGTCTCTCCACCGCGGCGCGGGCCTTCTCCGGCTCGCCGCGCCGCTCGTGGGCCCGGGCCCGCAGGAGCTGCATCTCGGCCATGCCCCAGGAGCGCCACACCTTGCCGGAGATCAGCTCGTGCTCGTCGGCGGCCAGGAGGGCCGTGGCGTCGTCGCCGGCCTCGTGGGCCGCCAGCGCCAGCCACCACCAGGCGGCCGCCCGCACGCCCAGGTTGGCGTCGGCCCGCAGCGCCTGGAGCTGCCCCACCGCCTGGGCCGCCTGGCCGCGGCGCAGCGCCAGGGTCGCCCGGCACAGCGCCTGGTGCGAGCCCGCCTGGAGCTCCCGGAGGAACGCCTCCGCCCCGTCGAGGTCGCCGAGCCACACCAGCGCGGTGCAGAAGCCGGAGGCGGTGGCCCGCTGCTCCGGCCGCGCCTGCCGCATGTGCTCCCGCAGCTCCCGGAGCGCCGGCCCCGGGTCGGCCTCGCCCTGGAGCAGCTGCACCCGCAGCCAGCGCCGGATGGCTGCCCCATCGGGCGCATCGCTGGGGAAGGTGTCGACGATCTGCAGCGCCTCGCGGCGCCGGCCCTGGTGGGCCACCGCCGAGGCCAGGAGCTGGATGGAGTAGGTGCGCTCGAAGACGCTGGCCGAGGGCGCGGCCAGCGGGCGGAGCAGCTCCTCGGCCTCGCCGAAGCGGTCGTCGGCGATGAGCAGCGTGCCCATGTCGTAGGCGGTGGTCACGCCGCGGTCCAGCTCCAGGGCGCGCCGCGCCGCCGCCAGCGCCTCGGGCCGGTTGCCCTCCGACCAGAGCAGCCAGGCGCGGGTGCGCAGGCTCCGGGCGCTCACCGGGGCCCGGGCCACGTACTGGCGGGCACGCTCCTGGTACCGGGTGCGGCGGCCGGCCATCCAGTGGACGTCGGCCAGCCTGTCGAGGGCCGGGTACCAGGCCGGGTCCACGGCCACCGCCCGCTCGAACCAGGGCAGGGCCTCGTCGTAGCGCCCCTCGTGGAAGTAGCGGTCGCCGGCCAGGTAGAGCGCCTCGACGTCCTGCGGGTAGGCCTCGGCGGCGCGCGCGTAGAGGTCGTGTGCCTCCTGCGACCGGCCGTCGGCGTGGGCCTTCCAGGCCTGGATGAAGAGCCGCTCCTTGGCGGGCACCCGGTCGGCGTGGCGCACCGCCGCCTCCATCGCGGTCCGGCGCGCCGCCTCCGAGAGCCCCACCGTCTCGCCCAGGTAGGCGATGCGGTAGTGGCCCAGCGCGAAGGCCGGGTCGGCGGCCACCGCGCTCTGGAAGGCCTCCACCGCCTCGCGGTAGTGCTCCGCCTCCTCCTCGCGAAGGCCGCGGAAGTAGTGCTGCCAGACGGCGAACGAGGCCGGGGTGACGTCGGACACCCGGATGCGCGTGGCCTCCACCTCGTCGGGCGTCTCGTGGAGCCGCTCGCGGGTGCGCTGCGAGAGCCGATCGAGGGCGTCGAGCACGCCCTGCTTGCCGCTGGCCTGCTCCTGCACCGTGAACAGGTAGTCGTCGCGGGCCGGGTCCACTGCCCGCACCTCCACCGCGTAGACGCCGCCCACCTTGCGCACCGAGCCCAGCAGGAGCGCGCTCGCCCCCACCCGGGCGCCCACCTCGCGGGCCAGGGTCTCGTCGATGCGCTGGCTCGCCTCCTTCCCCAGCTGCCGCAGGCTGGCCACCATGGCTCCGCGGGTGAGGATGCGCAGGGAACGGGACTGCTCCAGCGAGGTGATGAGCAGCACCGAGAGGCCATCCAGCTCCGGGTCCTGCGACTCGTTGGCGAAGTCGGCCACCGCCACCACCACCCGGCCGTCGGCGCCGGCGGCCGGCCGGGGCCGCGGCCCGTGCCAGCGGCTGCCCACCATGCCGCCCACCACCGCGATCCCACCCGCCACCAGCAGCGCCGCCGCCGCGCCGGCAGCCAGGCGGAGCCGGCGCGCCTGCTTGCGCCGCACCACCACCCGCAGGCTGGTGCCGCTCGAGGAGCGATCGGTGGCCGGCGCCAGCGCCTGGAGCTCCTCGAGCAGCTCGGAGCCGTTCCGCGGCCTGCCCACCGGGTCCTGGGAGAGCATCCGCCCCACCAGCGGCCCGAGCCCCGGCACCTCCGGCACCCGCACCTCGGGTGCCGGGTCGGGGCCGGTGGTGGACCGGCCGCCGTCCCCGGGGAACGGCAGCTCGCCGGCCAGCATCCGGTAGAGCATGACCCCCAGCGAGAAGACGTCGGTGCGCTCGTCCTCGGGGGCACCGCGCCACTGCTCCGGCGCCATGTAGCCGGGAGTGCCGCCGTCCACCCGCATCCGGCCGAAGGCGTGCGCCATGCCGAAGTCGAGTACCTTCAGCTGCCCGTCCTGGCAAAGGAAGACGTTGCTGGGCTTGAGGTCGCGGTGGACCACGCCCTGGGCGTGGGCGTGTGCCAGGCCGCGGGCCACCCCCAGCGCGAGCTGCACCGCCTCCCGGGGCGGCACGGGCCCCTGGGCCAGCCGGGCCTCCAGGGTCGCGCCGCGGAGCAGCTCCAGCACCAGGTAGGGGCCCTGGGGGCAGCGGCCCACGTCGTGGAGCGTCACCAGGTTGGGGTGCGAGAGCCGGGCGATGGCCTCGGCCTCGCGCTGGAGCTGCTCCTCGCCGACCCGCGCCCTGCCGGGGCGCACCAGCTTGAAGGCCACCGACCGGCCCAGCTTGACGTCTCGCGCCTCCCAGACGACGCCGAAGGCGCCGCGCCCCAGCTCCCGGACCAGCTCGTACCGCTCGACCAGGAGCCCGGCGCGCACCGCCTCCAGGCGGGCGGGCGTGGCCGGAGCGGCCGCGCCGGCGATCTCCCGCAGCAGCGCGGTGAGCGCGCCGGGGCGCACTCCCGTCACCACGCTCCCGTCCTCTTCTCGGTCGCGGCTCTCCACCGGTCGTTCCCAGCCCAGGCAGCCTACCAGCCGGGGCGCCCGGCGGGCCAGGCGCGGCGCGAAGGCCGCTTAATTCCCAGCCTTCCCGGGGGTATGCCGCTATCATGCGACGCCTTCCCGCCGAGATCCGACCGGTGCCCGCCGAGGTTCCCCCTTCGCCGCCACCCCACCGAGGAAAGCCCATGAACAAGCGCCGCTGGACCATCGCCATCGCCGTCGCCGTGCTGGCTGCGGGCGCCGGGGTGTGGCGCTGGACCGCCGCCAACGGCAAGGCCAGGCCGGCCTTCGAGACCGCCGCAGTGGACAAGGGCAACATCACCGCCAAGGTGACCGCCACCGGCACGCTCTCGGCCATCGTCACGGTGCAGGTCGGCAGCCAGGTGTCGGGCCGCATCGCCGAGCTCCGCGCCGACTTCAACTCCACCGTGAAGAAGGGGCAGCTCATCGCCAAGATCGACCCGGCGCTGTTCCAGGCGGCCGTCGAGCAGGCCCGCGCCAACCACATGGCCGCCCAGGGCAACCTGGCCCGCTCCCAGGCCCAGGCCACCGACGCCGACCGCCAGGCCGCCCGCGCCAAGGCGCTGGCCGAGCGCAAGCTCATCGCGCTGGCCGACTACGAGACCGCCCAGTCCACCGCCGACGCCGCCCGCGCCCAGGTTGCCGCCTCGCAGGGTGCCGTGGAGCAGGCCCGCGCCGCGCTCCACCAAGCGCAGGTGAACCTGGCCTACACCGACATCGTGTCTCCGACCAACGGCGTGGTCATCTCGCGCAACGTCGACGTGGGCCAGACGGTGGCCGCCTCGCTGCAGGCCCCCACCCTCTTCGTCATCGCCGAGGACCTGGCGAAGATGCAGGTGGACACCAGCGTGGCCGAGGCCGACGTCGGCCGGCTCCGCGCCGGGATGGAGGCCAGCTTCACCGTGGACGCCTACCCCTCGGAGCGGTTCCAGGGCAAGGTCCGGCAGATCCGCAACGCCCCGCAGACGGTGCAGAACGTGGTCACCTACGACGCCGTCATCGACGTCGACAACCCGGCCCTCAAGCTCAAGCCGGGCATGACCGCCAACGTCACCTTCATCTACGCCGAGAAGGACGACGTGGTGCGCATCCCCAACGCCGCCCTCCGCTTCCGCCCGCCACCCGACCTGCTGAAGGGCTCCGGCGGCGCCGGCGCGGCCCGGGCCGGAGGCAACGCCCGCGCCCCCCGCGAGGGCGAGACCCGCGACCGGCGCACCCTGTGGGTGCTGCGCGAGGCCGGTCCGGCCCCGGTGCGGGTGCGCACCGGCATCTCCGACGGCAGCACCACCGAGCTCGTCGAGGGGGAGCTGCAGCCCGGCGACAAGGTCATCACCGACGCCGCCGGCGGCTCCACCAACCCCATGGCGGCCCAGATCCGCCGCGGCCTCTAGGTGAGCGCCGTGACCGAAGCGCCCCTCATCCAGCTCTCGGACCTGGTCCGGACCTACCGGATGGGCGACGTGGAGGTGCAGGCCCTCCGCGGCGTGAGCCTGACCATCGCCCAGGGCGAGTTCACCGCGGTGATGGGCGCCTCGGGCTCGGGCAAGTCCACGCTCATGAACGTCCTCGGCTGCCTCGATCGCCCCACCTCGGGCCGCTACCTGCTCGACGGCCAGGAGGTCTCGACCTTCGGCACCGAGAAGCTGGCCGAGATCCGCAACCGCACCATCGGCTTCGTCTTCCAGAGCTTCAACCTGCTGGCCCGCACCAGCGCACTCGAGAACGTGGAGCTGCCGCTCCTCTACGCCGGCGTGCCGGCGGCCGGGCGCCACGCGCGGGCCGCCGAGGCGCTGGCGCGGGTGGGCCTGGCCGACAGGCTCGAGCACATGCCCAACCAGATGTCGGGCGGCCAGCAGCAGCGGGTGGCCATCGCCCGGGCGCTGGTGACGCAGCCGCGCGTCATCCTCGCCGACGAGCCCACCGGCAACCTCGACTCCCGCACCAGCGTCGACGTGATGGCCCTGTTCCAGGAGCTGGGGAGGAGCGGCATCACCGTGGTGCTGGTGACCCACGAGCCCGACATCGCCCAGTACGCCTCGCGGGTGGTGGTGATGCGCGACGGCCTGGTGAAGTCGGACACGCGGCGCGAGCCGCGGCGGGCAGAGCCCGGCCCGGCCGAGGACGGCCCGCTGGCGGAGGTGATCCCATGAGCTGGCTCCAGACCCTGCGGGTGGCGCTGCGCGCCCTGCAGCGCAACAAGCTGCGCTCCTTCCTCACCACCCTGGGCATCGTCATCGGCGTCTCGGCGGTCATCGCCATGGTGGCCATCGGCGACGGCGCCAAGGCGCGGGTGGAGGCCTCCTTCGCCGCCATGGGCTCCAACATGCTCATCGTGGTGCCCGGCACCAGCACCGCCGGCGGTGCCCACGGCGGCCACGGGTCGATGCCCACCCTCACCTGGGACGACCTCAAGGCCATCCAGGCGGAGATCCCCACCGTCCGCTACGCCGCCCCCCAGCTGCGCTCCGTGGCCCAGGTGCTCTCGGAGGACCAGAACTGGACCACCCAGGTCCTCGGCACCACGCCCGAGTACTTCGCCATCCGCACCTGGGAGGCGGAGCACGGCGCGCTCCTCACCCAGACCGACGTGGACGGCGGCACCAAGTCCGCGGTCATCGGCCTGACGGTGGCAGAGAAGCTCTTCGGCCCCAGTGCCAACCCGGTGGGCCAGATCATCCGGGTGAAGAACGTGCCCTTCACCGTGGTCGGCGTGCTCACCAAGAAGGGCCAGTCGCAGTTCGGCCAGGACTACGACGACACCGTGGTGGTGCCGGTGAGCACCTTCCGCCAGAAGATCCAGGGCGGGCTCGGCAACTACATCGCCGGCTCGATCATGGTCAGCGCGGTCAGCTCCGAGGCCACCCAGCGGACCGAGCGCCAGGTCCGGGCCCTGCTGCGCGACAGGCACCGGCTCCAGCCCGGCGCCGACGACGACTTCTCGATCCGCAACCTGGCCGAGATCGCCAACGCCTCGCAGGAGGGCACGCGCACCCTCACCACCCTGCTGGCCGCCATCGCCGCGGTCTCGCTGCTGGTGGGCGGCATCGGGATCATGAACATCATGCTGGTGTCGGTCACCGAGCGGACCCGCGAGATCGGGCTGCGCATGGCGGTGGGGGCGAAGCCCGGCGACATCCGGCTCCAGTTCCTCGTCGAGGCGCTGGTGCTGGCCGTGGCCGGCGGCCTGATCGGGGTGACGCTGGGCCTGGGGGCGGCCCGCTGGCTGGCCTCCAGCTTCGGCTGGCAGGTCCTCTACCGGCCCGACGTCATCATCATCGCCGTGGGCTTCAGCGGCCTGGTGGGCGTGGGCTTCGGCTTCTACCCGGCCCACCGCGCCTCCCGGCTCGACCCCATCACCGCCCTGAGGTTCGAATGACCGGCCGCACCACCGCCCTCCTGCTCGCCGCCCTGGCGGCACCGGCCCTGGGCCACGCCCAGGCCCCGGCGCGCCCGGTGCTGTCGCTCGAGGACGCCACCCGCCTGGCCCGCGAGAACCAGCCGCTGCTGCGCCAGGCCCAGGCCGGCACCCGGTCGGCGCAGGCCCGCGCCGACCAGGACCGCGCCGCCCTCCTGCCCCAGGTCAGCGCCGCCGGGAGCTACACCATCGCCACCGACAACCCGGCCCGACCCCCGCTCACCGCCACCAGCGGCGGCTGGGACACCGCCGACTCCTGGCTCTTCAGCGGCAAGCTCTCCCAGCTCGTCTGGGACTTCGGCCGCACCCGCGAGGCCTGGGCCGCCTCCCGCGCCCGTGCCGAGGCGCAGCAGGACACCGAGCGCTCCACCGCCCTGCAGGTGCTCCTCGCGGCCCGCACCGGCTTCTTCACGGCGCGCGCCGCCAAGGACCTGGTGACCGTGGCCCGCGAGTCGCTCGCCAACCAGGAGGCCCACCTGCGCCAGATCCAGGGCTTCGTGGAGGTGGGCACGCGGCCCGAGATCGACCTCGCGCAGGCCCGCACCGACCGCGCCAACGCCCGGGTCCAGCTCATCAACGCCGAGAACGGCTACGAGGTGGCCAAGGCCCAGCTCAACCAGGCCATGGGCGTGGAGCGCTCCACCGACTACGACGTCGCCGACGAAGCGCTGGGACCCATCCCCGGCGAGGAGCAGGACACCGAGGCGCTGCTGGGCGAGGCGCTGGCAGCCCGCCCCGACGTGGCGGCCCTGCAGGCGCAGGTCCGGGCCCAGGAGGCCTCGGTGCGGTCGGCGCAGGGCGGCTACTACCCGAGCCTGTCGGTCTCCACCGGCCTCACCCAGGCCGGCCCGCGCATCGACTTCGGCTACTGGAACTGGAGCGCCACCGCCTCGCTCACCTGGAACCTGTTCCAGGGCGGCCTCACCGAGGCCCAGGCGCGCGAGGCCCGCGCCGGGCTCGACGGCCTGGCCTCCCAGCTGGCGGCGGCTCGCCAGCAGGTGAGGCTCGAGGTGGAGCAGGCGCGGCTGGCGGTGCGCGCCGCGCGCGAGGCGCGGGAGGCCGCCGGCGAGGCGCTGGTGAACGCCCGCGAGCGGCTGCGTCTCGCCGAGGGGCGCTACCAGACCGGCGCCGGGAGCGCCCTGGAGCAGGGCGACGCCCAGCTTGCCCTGACCTCGGCCGGCGCCCAGAAGGTCCAGGCCGACTACAGCCTCTCCTCGGCGCGGGCCCTGCTGCTCAGGGCGCTGGGCCGGCCGTAGCACGGCCGTGCGCCAGCGGGTTTCTTGACGGCCCTCCCCTCCGGGCGACACTGGCGGTGAGCCGATAGCGGCCGATACCCGGGCCGCCGGAGGACCGCATGCAGACCACGAGAGTGCCCGTGCTCGAGGATCCCGTTCACCTGCCCGAGTTCGAGCAGCTGGTGCGGGAGCTCGACGAGATCATCCGCGAGGACTTCCGCAAGGAGCTGGAGCCGGCCATCGAGGACCTGGTCCTGGCCCGCCTGGCGCGGAGCGGCCGGGCCGCCTGAGCCAGGCTAGGCTCCGCCGCCCTTTCCGCGCCCGGCCTCCTGGGCCTGGTAGTCGCGCTCCTCCTCCTCGAGCCCCGACTCGATCTCCCCCGGGGCCCGGAAGATCGCGGCCAGCCGGATGTGGCGGGAGAAGAGGGCCACCAGCCCGAAGAGCGTGAGCTGGAAGAGCTGGGCGCCCCAGAGCACGTTGGCGTAGGCCTGGCCGCGCACGTCCACCACCTCGCGCGGCACGAAGAGCGACAACGCCAGCACCACCGCGTACTGGAAGGTGCCCACCATGCCCGGGCCGGCCGGGATCATCACGCCCACCACCAGCACCCCCAGCACCGTGAAGGCCTGGACCAGGTCCAGGGTGATGCCGAAGCCGCGGGCCAGGATGAGCATCCCCAGCCCGTTGAGCCCCCAGTAGGCGACCGTCAGCAGGAGGAAGGTCGCCAGGCCCCGTCCCCCGGGCACCTGGCGCAGGCCGTGGATGAAGGCGTCCATCATCCCGCCCACCCTGTCGGCGAGGCGCGGCGAGAGCGGCGCCAGCAGCCTCCGGGTGAGCGACACCGCCCGGTCGCGGCTCCGGTAGGCAACCACCAGGAACGCCACCAGGCCGGCGAAGAGGCCGAGCATCACCCAGCCGGCCCCGCGCAGCAGCGGCAGGTTGGCGGTCCCCTCGGGCACGGCCAGGAGGGCCAGCACCAGCATCCCGGCGGTGAAGACGCCGTCGGCCACCCGCTCCACCACCACCGAGGAGAGCGCCGCCGAGACCCGCAGCGCGGGCCGCTGGGCCACCAGGTAGGGCCGCGCGAACTCGCCGATGCGCAGCGGCAGGATGAAGAGCGCCATGAAGCCCACCGCGCAGGCGGCGTTGATGCGGGCGAAGGGGATCCGGGCCACCGGGTCGAGGAGGATGCGCCAGCGCACCGTCCGGGCGAAGTGGATGGCGGAGGCGGTCAGCAGGTAGCCGAGCAGGTAGCGGTGGTCGGCCTCCCAGCCGGCCCGCCAGATGGCCGACAGGTCCTTGCCGCGCAGGGTCAGCCACAGGGCCACCCCGGAGACGGCGAGCCCCGCCAGCGCCTGCAGCGCCCTCCTCACAGCAGCGGATCTCCGGCCAGCGCCCGGCGCGGGTTTTCGCTGCAGAGGCGGCGCAGCGCCTGCGCCCCGGAGCGCTTCTCCAGCGCCGTCAGGGCCTCGTCGATCCAGTCGGCCGCTTCCAGCGGGCCGTGCAGGTCGGTACCGGCCACGGAGTAGAGCCCCTCGGTGAGGAAGCGCTCCGAGAGCTCGTAGGCGAGCTGCCCGTGGCGCCCGGTGAGCGAGCCCAGGTTGAGCTGGAGCGCTGCCCCCGCCCGGACCGCCTCGGCGGCCCGGCCGGGCTGGTCGAACTCCAGGCAGCGCTCCGGGTGGGCCACGATGGGCCGGATCCCCGCGGCCAGGATCTGGCCGAGCATCGCCACCATGTCGGGAACGGCATCGATGAAGGGCAGCTCCACCAGGGCGTAGCGCTGCGTCTCCCCGAGGCCGCGGGGCGTGCCGGCGGCCAGGAGCGACAGGTAGCGCCTGTCGAGCGGGTTCTCGGCGCCGCCGTGGAGCCGCAGCGTGATCCCGGCCTCGGCGATGCGCTCCCGCGCCTGGGCCAGCCGGCGGGCCGAGGCGGCCGCGTCGCCGCCGGCGTAGCGGGCCTGGGCATGGGGCGACGGGGCCACGTCGGTGTACCCCAGGCTGGCGAGGGCCCGCGCGGCCTCCACCGTCTCCTCGGGCGTCCGGCAGCCGTCGTCGAGGCCCCAGAGCATGTGGCAGTGGATGTCGACGAGGTCCATCGCGGCTCGGGCTTATACCACGCGGTGCTTCGGGGGCTCGCCGCGCCCGACGCGCAGGAGGTCCTCGGTCACCAGCCGCGCCATCGCCGCCCGCGTCTCGCGGGTGCCCGAGCCCAGGTGCGGGGTCAGCACCACGTTCTCCAGCCCCAGGTACGGGGAGGGCACCCGCGGCTCGTCGGGGAAGACGTCCAGGCCGGCGGCGGCCAGCCGCCCGCCCCGCAGCGCCGCGGCCAGCGCGCCGTCGTCCACCACCGGGCCCCGCGCGGTGTTCACCAGCACCGCCCCCTGCTTCATGAGGGCGATGCGCTCGCGGTTGACGAGCCCGCGGGTCTCCGGCGTCAGCGGGCAGCAGAGGACCACGAAGTCGGAGGCGCCCAGCAGCTCGGGGAGCTCCACCCGCCGGGCCCCCGGCACCGCCATGTCGCGGGGCGAGGTGTAGAGCAGGGCGAGGTCGAAGCCCTGCGCGCGCCGCGCCACCGCCTGGCCGATCTGGCCCATGCCCACGATGCCCAGCGTCTTGCCGGTGACCTCGATGCCCAGGTGGAAGGAGGGGTCGTTCTCGGTCCAGCCACCGCGCCGGATGGTGCGGTCGCCCTCGGCCACCCGCCGGGCCGCCGCCAGCAGGAGCGCCATGGTCATGTCGGCGGTGGCGTTGGCCAGGACGCCGGGGGTGTTGGTGACGATGACCCCGCGGGCCTTGCAGGCCTGGAGGTCGAGGTGGTTCACGCCCACGCCGTAGGAGGCGACGTGGCGCAGGCCCGGGAGCCGGTCCAGCGCCGGCCCGTCGATGCGGTCGAGGTAGGTGGCGGCCACGGCGGTGGCACCGGACGCCTCCGAGAGCCAGTCGGCGGGGGGGCGCTGGGCGTTGCCGCGGATGTCGAAGAGCGGCTCCAGCGGCTCCCAGCGCGCCCCAGGCAGCGCCCGCACCACGTACAGGATGGGCTTCACGGCTCCTCCTCGGGCGTGCCTGCGCCGTCGCCGGCGGGCTCGGCCGGGATGCGGTAGGCCTCCCCCAGCCAGCGGTCCAGGTCCACGAGCTTGCAGCGGGTCGAGCAGAACGGAAAGGCCGGGTTCGCCGCGCGCGGGGCGACCGCCTTCTTGCAGATGGGGCAGCGGGGGCTCACGACCGCCTTCTACAACGTCCCGGCCCCGCCTTCCCAGGGGCCATGGGTCAGGAGCAGCTCCTCGGGGCCTCGGCCAGCAGCGGCGCGAGGGCGCTCTCCAGCTCCTCCCTGTCGACCGCGCCGGCGAAGGTCTTGCGGATGCGGCCCTGGTGGTCGATGAGGTAGGTGCGCGGGTAGCCGGGGATGCGGAAGGCGTCGCCGGCGGCCCCTTGCAGGTCGAGGAGCACCGGGTAGGTGATGCCGAAGCGCTGGGCCGACTCGGCGATGTCGTCGCGGCTCCCCGACTCCTCGGCGACCCCCAGCATCTCGAAGCAGCTCCCGCGGTGCGCGGCGTACACCTGCACCAGGTCCGGGATCTCGGCGCGACACGGAGCGCACCAGCTGGCCCAGAAGTTGAGCGCCACCACCTTGCCGCGAAGCCCGGCGAGCGACACCTCGCGCCCGGACAGGTCCGGAAGGCGGATGGCCGGGGCCTCCCCCTGCGGCGCGCCGGCCTCCGGGGCCCGCAGCCAGAGCTCGGCCGCGGCGGTGGCGGCGATGCCGATGAGGAGGAGCTTGACCCAGCCCTTCATGATCCCTTGGAGATAGGGCGGCGCCGAAGGGTTCGCCACCTCAGCGCACGCCGCTGCCGCTGCTGGTGGCCGCCCCGATGGAGCTGCCGCCCACCAGGAAGAGGGTCTTGAGGTCGTCGTCGGTGAAGGCGATGCCTCCGCCGAAGAAGACGTCGCGCCCCACCGAGAAGCTCGGTCCGCCCGGGTAGTGGCCGCTGCGCCAGGAGTTGAAGACGTCGTCGGTGCCCACGGTGGCGTAGAAGTACCGGAGGAACCGGTAGTTGGCGAAGAGCTTGCCCCGGGGCCAGTCGGTGGTGGGCCGGGAGAACTGGTACAGGTTCATGGAGAGCTGCAAGCTGTCGTCGAGCAGGTGCAGGTCGGCGCCGAAGCCGCCGGAGCTCTCGATCACGCCCACCCGGAAGGTCATCGGGCCGTAGCGCTTGGCGAACTGCAGCGAGAAGCGCAGCCGCTCGTCGTAGACCTGCTTGGT
Organism: Deltaproteobacteria bacterium; assembly: GCA_016214955.1. GTDB lineage: Bacteria > Myxococcota > Myxococcia > Myxococcales > Anaeromyxobacteraceae > JACRMN01. The sequence goes on along the minus strand of JACRMN010000030.1, from coordinate 53,600 downwards.
GGTGGTGGTCGTCTGGGGCGCGCCGCCCCCGGTCTGGGTGGTGCTGACCTCCACCGTCTGCGTGGAGGCGCCCCGCGGATCGTTGACCACCTCGAAGATGTAGTACTTGTCGGGGCGCGGCAGGAGCCTGAGGCCTGCGTAGGTCTTGGCTCCTCTCTGCGACAGCAGCCACTCCGAGCGGATCTCCACCTGGAGCTGGAGCTTCACCAGCCGGTCCACGTAGCTGGAGACGCCGTCGAGGGTGGCGGAGAAGCGCTCTCCCAGCCGCTCGTCGGCCAGCAGCTTGCCGGCAAGGCCCTTGCCCTCGGCCACCATGGCGGTGGTCTTCTGGACGTCGTCGAGGCTCCGGTTGAGCTTGTCGAGGGCGGTCTTGGCACCGGTGACCGCCTCCTTGAGGCTGCCCTCCTCGCTGCCCACGATCTGCTCGACGCTGCCCAGCACCCGGTTGAGCTTCTGGGAGGCCTCTTCCACGTTGCGGGCGATGGTCCGGTAGCGCTCCCGGTCGGCGGTCATCACCTCGGAGGCGACGCCGCTCACCTGCTCGGCGTTGTCGAGGATGCGCGACAGCTTGCCGGAGTTGTCGGCCACCAGGCGGTCGAGGTTGGCGGTGGTGCGGGTGAGGTTCTCGATGATGGCCTTGATCGAGCTCCGCTCGCCGCGCAGCGTGTCGGAGAGCTCGGAGGAGAGGCCCGAGATGTCGGTGGAGATCTTGCCCAGCGACTCCATCAGCTTGGCGATGCTGGCCCCCTCGCTGACGCACTTCACCTCGCGCTGCGCCTGGGGCAGGTCGCGGAGCGACGGGCCGGCGGCCGTGCCGGGCACGGCGTCGAGCAGCGCGTCGGGCAGCAGCGCCGAGGGGAAGCGCTTGTAGAGGCAGCCGTCGGCGCGGAAGTCGATCTCGTTGCGGATGCGGAGGTCGAGGCGGGCCCGCTGGCCCTCGAGGACGATGCGCTCCACCTCGCCCACCTGGATGCCGGCGATCTGCACCCGGCTCTTCCAGGTGAGGCCGGTGGCGTCCACGAAGAAGGCGTGGACGACGTAGCTATCCTTGGCCCCGTAGCCGCCCTTGCGGAAGAAGGTGAAGGCCACCAAGAAGGCCGCCGTGCAGACGGTCACAAGGAGGCCGACGGCGAAGGCCTTGCTGAGGTTGGGCTTGGCCATGGCGTGGGGCTACTACTGCTTCTCGAACCACAGGGACAGGAACTTCTTGACGTGGGGGTGCTCGCTCCGCCGCACTTCCTCGGGTGTCCCCTGCGCTGCGATGGCGCCATCGTATAGCACCGCCAGGCGATCGGCCACCTTGAAGGAGCTGGCGATGTCGTGGCTGATCACCATGCTGGTGACCCCGAGCCGCTCCTTGGCCTGGACGATCATCTCGTCCACGTAGTCGGTGGTGATGGGGTCGAGGCCGGTGGTGGGCTCGTCGTAGAGCACCACCGGCGGCTCGTGGATGATGGCCCGCGCCAGAGCCACCCGCTTCTGCATGCCGCCGGAGAGCTCCGAGGGGTAGAGCGGCAGGACGTTCTCGGCCAGGTCCACCACCTTGAGCTTGGCGATCACCCGCTCGCGCAGGTCGCGGGTGGAGAGGCTGCGGTCCTTCTCGCGGAGCGGGAAGGCCACGTTCTCGAGCACCGTCATCGAGTCGAAGAGGGCCGACTTCTGGAACACCATCCCGAACATGCGCCGCGCCTCGGTGAGCTCCTTGCCCTCGAGGCCGGTGATGTCCACCCCGGCCACCCGGACGCTGCCCTTGTCGGGCCGGAGGAGGCCGATGACGTGCTTCATGAGCACCGTCTTGCCCGAGCCCGAGCCGCCCAGGATCACGAAGGTGGTGCCCTTCTCCACGCGCAGGCTGACGCCGCGGAGCACCTGGTTGGCGCCGAACGACTTGTGGAGATCGGTGACCTCGATCACGGCCGCCCCGCCCTCATCGTCCGCTCCCCACCGTGAGGAGCACGAAGGCGGTGTCCACCAGCAGGATGGAGATCGAGCTCACCACCACCGCCCGGGTGGTGCCCTCCCCCACCCCCCTGGCGCCGCCGGTGGCGGCGTAGCCGCGCCAGCAGGTGATGATGGCCACCACCGCCGCGAAGATCAGCGACTTCAGGAGCCCGTGGAGGATGTCGTCGGGGTTCACGAAGGTCCGGGTGTGCTCGAGCAGCGGCCCCTCTGGGATCTCGGCCACGTAGGTGGCCATCAAGTAGGCGCCCAGGTAGCCGAGGGCGTTGAAGAGCATGGTCAGGAACGGGAACATCATCACCGCCGCCAGCAGCCGGGGCACCACCAGGTACTGCACCGGGTTCACCGCCATGGTCTCCATGGCGTCGATCTGCTCGGTCACCCGCATGGTGCCGAGCTCGGTGGCGATGGCGCTGCCGGAGCGGCCGATGACGAACAGGGCCGTCAGCACCGGCGAGAGCTCGCGCGCCAGGCTGATGGCCACCGAGCCGCCCACGTACCCCTCCGCCCCCAGCTGGCGCATGGCGTAGTTGGCCTGGAGCGCCAGCACCATGCCGCTGAAGAAGGCGGTGGTGGAGACGATGAAGACCGAGCCCACGCCGATGGCCGCCATCTGCTGGAGGACCAGGTTGGGACGGAAGGGGCGCCGGACGGCCCAGCGGAGCGTGTCCAGGCCGAAGAAGAGCATCTGCCCGAAGTCGTCGAAGGCGGCGAGCAGCTTCTGCACGGCGGAACCGTTGCAGGGAAGCCCGCCAGGGTCAAGAACACGCGCGGCCGCGGCGGCCCGCCTGGGCTATAGTGCGCGGCCCATGCTCAAGGTCGGCGGCGAGGTCGATTCCCTGTGCACCCGGTGCAACCTGGTGCTGGCGCACACCATCCACGCCATGGTCGGTCCCCGGCCGGTCAAGGTGGAGTGCAACACCTGTCACGTGGTCCACGCCTTTCGCGCACCGGCGCGCGGCGCCACCCCCCGCCCCGCGCCCAGGCGGTCGCTCAAGGGACCCACCATCTCCTTCGACGAGATCCTGCGGACCAAGAACCTGGCCATGGCAGTGAAGTACTCGCCCCGGACCACCTTCGCCGTCGACCAGGTGATCGAGCACCCCACCTTCGGCCTGGGGTTCGTCTCGGCGGTGCTGGACGGCGCCAAGGTGCAGGTCACCTTCCGCAACGACGTGAAGGTCCTGGTGCACGCCCGCGGCGCCTAGCCGCGCGCCCAGGAGAGCACCCGAAGCAGGTCCTCCGGCAGCGGCGCCTCGATGGCGAGCGCGGCGCCGCCGACCGGGTGCCGGAGCGAGAGCGCCGCCGCATGGAGAGGCGTGCGCTCGAGCAGCACCGCGCCGGCCTGATCGCGGAGCGGCGACCGCGGCCCGTAGTCGGGGTCGACCGCCAGCGGTGCCCCGGCGTGAGCCAGGTGGACGCGGATCTGGTGGGTGCGCCCGGTCTCGGGCTCGGCCTCCACCAGCGCCGTCACCTCGGCCCGGGCGAAGCGCTCCAGCACGCGGAGGCGCGTGGCCGCCTGCCGGGCGCGGGGATCACCCGGCCCCGCCACCCGCACCCGCCCCTTGCGCCCCGGCACCAGCGGCGCCTCCACCCGGAGCGCGTCGGGGAGCGGACCGCGCACCAGCGCCAGGTAGCGCTTGTGCACCTCCTGGCGGTCGAAGGCCAGGTTCACGGCGCGGTGGGCCGCGGCGGTGCGGGCGAAGAGCAGCACGCCGCTCGTGCCCCTGTCGAGCCGGTGGACCACCCAGAGCTTCCCGTGCTCGGCCTGGGCGTCGTCGAGGAGCGTCGGCTCCGGCGCGCCGCGGCCGGGGATGACGATGCGGCCCGGCGGCTTCTGCACCGCCAGCAACGCCTCGTCGCGGAAGAGCACCTGCAGCACGGCTAGACCGCGCGCCCCGGCGACAGCACCTCCACCGGCCCGAAGCGGGCCAGGCTCTTCTGCAGCAGGCGGGCCGGCCCCACCGCCACCACCGCCCCATCGTCGCCGGGGAAGTGGGCGCGGGCGACCCGGCGGCAGTCCTCGGCTGTCACCGCCTGCACCCGGTCGGCGTACCCGGTGACCTCGGCCACCTCCAGCCCGTAGAGCCGCAGGTCGGCGATGCGCTCGGCCACCTGCTCGTGGGTCTCGAGCGAGAGCGGGTGGGTGCCGGCCAGCCAGGCCCGCGCCCGGTCTAGCTCCTCCGGCGTGGGCCCCTCGTCGGCGAAGCGGCGCGCCTCGGCGAAGGCCACCTCCAGGAGCTCGGCGGCGGCGTCGTTGCGGGTGAAGGAGGAGACGTAGAACATGCCGCCGGCGCGGCTCATCGAGAACCTGCTGCGCACCCCGTAGGAGAGCCCCCTGTCGACGCGAATGGCCTGGACCAGGCGCGAGGTGAAGCCGCCGCCGAAGGCGGCGTTGGCAACGGTGGCGGCGAAGTAGTCCGGCGTGCGACGGGGCAGCGCCGCCACGCCGATGCGGACCTGGGTCTGGGTGAGGTCGGGCCGGTCCACCACCACCACCCGGCGCGGGGCGCGGCGCGGCGGGGTGAGGAGCGGCGGCGTATCGGCGGCGGAGCGCCAGCGGGAGAGCAGCCTCCGCCCGCGGGCCAGGGTGGCCGCCTCGGGCACGTCGCCCACCACCACCAGCGTGGCCACGCCCGGCCCGTACCAGCGCCGGTGGTAGGCGGCCACCGACGCCCGGGAGAGGCGGCGCAGGTGGGCGGCGGTGCCGTCGGCCGGGTGGCCGTAGGGGTGGTCGCCGTGCACGGTGCGCAGGAGTGCCCTGTCGGCCACGGCCCCGGGCTCGTCGAGGAGGTGGCGCAGGCCGGCCAGCTCGCGCCGGCGCAGCCTCTCCACCTCGCCCGCCGGGAAGGCCGGCTCGGTCACCACCTGGGTCACGAGCTGCAGGAGCCGCGGCAGGTGCTCCGACGGCGCCGAGAGGCCGAAGAAGGAGGCGTCCTCGTCGGAGCCCGAGCCCAGCTCCGAGCCCAGGGACTCCACCGCCCGGTCGAGGGCCAGGCCGCCCAGGCGCCGGGTGCCGCGGCGGCAGGAGATGGCGGTGAGGTGGGCGGTGCCGTGTCCGCCGGCTGGATCGAGGGCGGCTCCCACCGAGAGCACCAGCCGGACGGCCACCAGCGGGATGCCGGGGCGGCGGGCCACCACCAGCGCGGCGCTGTTGTCGAGCCGCTCCTCCGCCAGCAGCGGGAACGGGAGGGGCCTCACCGGGCGGCCCCGGCACGGGCGGGGCGCGGGTCGAGGACCACGGCGGAGCGCCGCGCCGGGTCGAGCCACTCCGCCGCCACCCGGCGAGCGTCGGCCGAGGTGACGGCGGCGTACTGGAGCAGCGCGCTCCCCGCCTTGCGGTGGTCGCCCAGCAGCGCCTCGGCCTGGCCCAGCGCGTGGGCCACGCCCGAGTGGGTGGCGAGCTCGTGCAGCGAGGCGCTGCGCAGGAGCCGCTTGGCCCGGGCCAGGTCCTCCGGGGCGAGCCCCCTCCGCGCCACCCGCCCCAGCTCCGCCAGCACCAGCTTCTCGGCCTCCTCCGGGGAGGCGCCGGGGGAGAGCTCGACGAAGGCGAAGAAGACGCCGGGGTCGATGCGCCAGCCGTAGCTGACGTGGACCGAGACCGCCACCTCGGTCTCCTGCACCAGCCTGCGGCGCAGCCGGGAGGACTCGCCCATGGAGATGGCCGCCTGCACCACGTCGAGGACCGCGGCGTCGGGGCTGGTGGCCGCCGGCGCGCGCCAGGCGAGCAGCAGCGCCCCGCCCTGCGCCGGGTACTGCACCACCGCCCGGCGCTCGCCGCGCTGCGGCGGCTCCCCGGCGGCCACCGGCGGCGGGGGCGGTCCGGCGGGGATGTCGGCGTAGGCGGCGCGGATGGCCGCCAGCGCCTCGGGCCCGTCCACGTCGCCCACCAGGTAGACGGCGGCGTTGCCGGGCGCGTAGTGCACGCGGAACCAGTCGAGGCAGTCCTCGCGGCGAATGCGGGCGATGTCGTCCATCCAGCCGATGATGGGCCAGCGGTACGGATGGGCCTGGAACACCAGCGACTCGGCCTGCTCCTCCATGAGGCCGAAGATGGAGTTCTCGGTGCGCAGCCGCCGCTCCTCCATCACCACCTGCCGCTCCTGCTCCAGGACGTCGGGCGCCAGCGCCAGCGACCGCATCCTGTCGGCCTCCAGGTCGATGACCGTGGGTAGCGCCTCGGCGGCGAACTCCTCGTAGTAGGCGGTGACGTCGCTGGAGGTGTAGGCGTTGGAGTGGCCGCCCTTCGACTCCAGGACCCGGTCGAACTCCTTGGGGCCGTACTTGGCCGCCCCGTTGAACATCATGTGCTCGAAGAGGTGGCTGATGCCGGTGAGGCCGGGCCGCTCGTTGCGCGAGCCCACCTGGAAGAAGGTGTAATAGGCCACGGTGGGCGCGGAGCGCTCCGGCAGGACGCGCACCCGCAGCCCGTTGGGCAGGGTCTCCGCCAGGAGGCCGTCGAGCTGGAGATGGTATTCGGGCTGCTTCGCCACCGTCCCTCCGCGGCGCAACATTGGCCGCGGGTCGGGAGGGCGGTCAAGCGAAACTCCCCCTGGCGCGGGCCGGCCGTCCCGGTTAGGGCCCGGGCGGAGCGAGCCGTGGGATCACGACCGGCGCGAGCGGGACAGGGGCAGGCCGCACTCGGCGCAGCGGCCGGCGCGGCGGCGCAGGGGCAGGCCGCAGCCGATGCAGCGCTTCACCGGCTTCTTCCCCGGCGCCGGGGCGGCGGCCCGGCCGTCGCCCGGGGGAGCCCTGCCCGCCTCCAGCCGCGCCAGCCGCTCCTCCATCGCCCGGAGGCGGTGCAGGATCTCCTCCATGGGCGGGGCGGCGCGGCGGGCCATGCTGGCACCAGCGTGCCACGCGGTTCCGGAGCGGGCAAAGTTCCCGCCGGCCCGGCCCCGTGCCATCCTCGGCGGCGATGAACCGAGAGCCCCCTGGCCCGCCGGGCCACACCTACGCCGACCCCACCGTGCTCGCCCTCCTCGACGGCCCCGGACGCCCCGGCCGCGACGTCCCCAGGGCCCGCCAGGTGTTCGTCAACCGCACCCTGCGCATGGACCGCATCGAGGCGGTCGGCTTCGACATGGACTACACGCTGGCCCTCTACCGGCTCGGCCCGGTGGAGGGGCTGGCCTTCTCCCTGACCCGCGACCGGATGGTGGAGCGGCTTGGCTACCCCGAGGCGGTCCGCGCCATGCGCTACGACCCGGACTTCGTCATCCGCGGGCTGGTGATGGACAAGCAGACAGGCAACCTCTTCAAGATGGACCGGCACAACCACGTGGGCCGCTGCTTCCACGGCACCCGCCCGCTGCCGGCCGACGAGATCCGCCGGCTCTACCGCGAGGAGAAGATCCGCCTCTCCTCGCCGCGCTTCGCCTGGCTCGACACCCTCTTCTCCCTGCCCGAGGCCTGCCTCTTCGCCGGCGTGGTCGACGTGCTGGCCGAGGCCGGCCGGCCGGCCACCTGGGAGAAGCTCTACGACGACATCCGCTCCACCATCGACACCGTCCACGCCGACGGCTCGCTCAAGGCGCTGGTGCGGGCCGATCTCGCCCACTTCGTCATCCGCGACCCGGAGCTGGGGCCGGCGCTGCACAAGCTGCGCTCCGGCGGCAAGCGGCTCTTCCTGCTCACCAACTCGGCCTGGGACTACACCGACGCGGTGATGCGCCACGTCCTCGACGGCGTGCTCCCCGAGTACCCGAGCTGGCGCAACTACTTCGACTTCGCCGTCACCGCGGCCCGCAAGCCGGGCTTCTTCTCGGAGAAGCGGCCCATCGAGGCCCTGGGGCCCGACGGCGCGGTGCTGGGCGAGGCCCAGGTGCTGGAGCGCAACGTGCTCTACCAGGGCGGCTCCCTCTCGGAGCTGGAGCGGCTGGCCGGCTTCGGAGGCGAGCGCGTGCTCTACGTCGGCGACCACATCTACGGCGACATCCTGCGCTCGCGCCGCGACTCGCTCTGGCGCACCTGCATGGTGGTGGAGGAGCTGGAGCGGGAGCTGGCCTGGCTCGAGGGCAAGGTCCCGGCGCTGGAGGAGCTCGCCCGGCTGGAGGATCTACGGGCCCGCCTGGGCGACGAGCTCTCGACACGGCGCAGCGCCCTCAACGTCGCCGAGCGCCGGCTGGAGCGCGGCAACCCCGGCCCCGAGGAGCGGGCGCGGCTCGAGGAGGAGCGGCGTCGCGCCAAGGCCGAGCTGGAGCTCCTGCGGCGCGCACACCGCGACGCCGACGCGCGCATCGCCACCCTGGGGGAGATCGTGGAGGGCGGCTTCAACCGCTTCTGGGGGCTCACCTTCAAGGAGGGGCACGAGAACTCGCGCTTCGGCGAGCAGATCGAGGACTACGCCTGCGTCTACACGAGCCGCGTCTCCAACCTCGCCTTCTACTCGCCCATGGAGTACTTCCGCTCGGCCCGGGTCCTCATGCCCCACGAGCGGGCCGGGCTGGCGCTGGCGCCCTTCGGCGACGAGCACGCCGTGCCCCGCGCCGCCGCCCGCCCCTCCAAGGCGCCCAAGCCCTGAGCCCGGCGGCGCCTACGCCACCGAGGCCGCCACCAGCGCCAGCGCCACCAGGCCGAGCCGCAACCCCTCCAGCCACGGCGCCCAGCGCCGCCCGTCGAGCAGGCCGCCCACCGCCACCAGGGTGAGGAGCGTGAAGAGGCCTCCGGCCGCCAGCAGCCGCGGGTCGGCGCTCGACTGGCCGAGGAGCATGAAGAAGGTGAGCGCCACCAGCGGCGCGAACTGGAGGAGCGCGTACCAGCGACGGGCCGCGGAGACCGGTGCCTCGTGGCGCGGCCGGGCCTGCACCTCCCCCTCGGAAGGCAGCGCATCACCCGCCGGGCTCCAGGCGGGAGAGCGCCACCAGACCCGGAGCCTGTCGAGGCCGCGCAGCCGCCGGGCCCTGGCCACGATCTCGGCCCAGGGCTGGAGCTGGGCCCATGCAGGGTTGAAGGTGCGGATGGGATGGGTGACCCCGTACACCGGCGGCTCCCGCTCCTCGGCGTAGCTGCCGAAGAGCCGGTCCCAGACGATGAGGATGGCACCGTAGTTGCGGTCGAGGTAGCGCGGGTTGACGGCGTGGTGCACGCGATGGGCCGAGGGCGTGTTGAGCACCCGCTCCAGCGGCCCCAGCTTGCCCACCAGCTCGGTGTGGATCCAGAACTGGTAGAGCGTCGAGAGGCTGATGGCGCCCACGAACACCGGTGCCGGCACGCCCAGCAGCGCCAGCGGCGCGTAGAACGGGAAGGAGGTCACGCCCGAGAGCACCGCCTGCCGGAGCGCCACCGCCAGGTTGTAGTCCTCGCTCTGGTGGTGGACGGCGTGCACCGCCCAGAGGAAGCTCACCTCGTGGGAGAGCCGGTGCCACCAGTAGTAGGCGAGGTCCACCCAGAGCAGGGCCGCGAGCCAGGGCCAGGGGCTGCCGGGGCCGAAGCGCAGCAGCGCAACGTGCTCCAGCAGCCAGGCGTAGGCGGCCAGCAGCGAGGCGGCCAGGAAGACCGTGCCCACCTGCTGGCCCACGCCGCAGCCCAGGTCGGCGACGGCGTCGGCGAGCCGGTACACCCTGCGGCCGCGCCGCCAGGCCCAGAGGAGTTCGCCGGCCATGGCGACGAGGAAGAAGGGGATGGCGTAGGCGATGTAGTTCCGCATGGCGCGCCCACCTCGGGTGATAGCGGGCCCGGCGCGCCGGCGCAGCCCCGGGGTCCCGGCCGCGGCCTTGACCGCTCCCCGCCCCTCCCGTACACCGGTTGGCGGTAGCGCTTCCTAGGCTGGTGCCGGGCCCGGTCTTCAAAACCGGTGAATGGTGCTGAAGGGCGCTGTTGGCGGGTTCGATTCCCGTGCGCTACCGCCACTCCCCCGCGCTCCGGGCCTGCTCGAGCCCGCCAGCGGCCCGCGAGCGCCGCGCCGCTACGCCGCCTGCTTCGGCATCTCGGAGAGGATGCGGCGCAGGTCGGCCAGGGTCGCGCGGCCGACGCTGCCGCCCGCGGTGGCCAGGTAGAGCCACGTGCCCCACTGGTCGAAGCGCTCGACGTGCAGCGTGCGAGCGCCCCAGGGCATCGTCGGGCCGTTGCTGTTGGGCGCCAGGGCGGCCATGCGCTCCAGGTCGACCTCCCCGGCGCCGGCCACCAGGAGGCCGTCCTGGGTCGAGAGGGCCACGGCCTCCAGATCCTGCCTCTTGCGGAGCGATTCGAGCAGGAGCCCGAGGGCCTCCTGGCGGTGCGGGCTGCGGTGGACACGGCGTTCCATGCGATTCCTCCGGATAGCGGATGGCCCCAGCATCCCCGGGATCTGCGCTGGCGCAAGAAAACGCACGCCCGTCCGGGTGTGGCCCCACCCGCGCCCCTGTCCCACATCCGTGCCTTGACCATACGTGAACGTACAAGATGATCCCGCCCTCCACCTGACAATCTCGCCCCACCCGGACGACGGAGGACCGCGAATGGTCCGCGATTACGCGGGAGCAGGCGCTGGCGTGCCCGTTGCTACCCGGTAGGGCTCCCGGAAGGGCTCGGGGGAGCCGGGGAACAGGTGATCCCATGTCGCGGGTAGAGACCATCAACCGAATTCTGCGCAACCTCCAGGCGGCCTCGCCGGCCGTGGAGGCCAGCGCGCTCATCAGCGAGGACGGCCTCATGCTGGCGAGCGCACTGCCGCAGCACGTCGACGAGTCCCGGGTGGCCGGCGTCAGCGCGACCCTCTCGACCCTGGGATCGCGCGCGGCCCGCGAGCTGGAGCGCGGCGACGTGGAGGAGGTCCTGGTGCGGGGCAGCTACGGCTACGCGGTCATGATCTCCGCCAGCGCCGGCACGGTGCTGCTGGCGCTGGCCAGCCGCGAGGCCAAGCTCGGCCTCATCTTCCTGGACATGCGGCGGGCGGTCGACGACCTCCGCAAGGTCGTATAGGGAGGCCGCCATGGGAACTCCCAGGACCGTACTCTTCGACGACGGGAAGCACCGCAACGTCCTCCTCGAGGACGTCTCGCCGCCCGGCAGCGCGGTGCAGACCAACCAGCACCTCATCATCGACGCCAGCGAGGCCATCCTGCTCGACCCGGGCGGGCACAAGGTCTACGGCAAGGTGCTGTCCGGCACCTTCGCCGAGCTCGGCAAGGCTTCGCTGAAGCACATCTTCCTCTCACACCAGGACCCGGACATCGTCGCCGCCACCAACGGCTGGCTGATGACCACCGACGCCACCGCCTACATCTCGTCGCTGTGGACCCGCTTCATCCCGCACTTCGGCCTCGACCGGCTCGTGGAGTCGCGCCTCCTGCCCATCCCCGACGAGGGCCAGGTGCTGCCCCTCGGCAACACCCGCCTCTCCTTCGTCCCGGCCCACTTCCTCCACTCGCCCGGCAACTTCCAGGTCTACGACCCGGTCTCCAAGATCCTCTACACCGGCGACCTCGGGGCCTCGCTCGGCGTCGACTACGCGGAGGTCCCGGACTTCGACTCCCACCTCCAGTACATGGAGGGCTTCCACCGGCGCTACATGGCCTCCAAGCGGGCCATGCGGGTGTGGGTGCGGTCGGCCCGCCAGCTGGACATCGAGATCATCGCTCCCCAGCACGGCGCCTTCTTCCGTGGCAAGGAGATGGTGAACAGGTTCATCACCTGGGCCGACGGGCTCGAGTGCGGCAGCGACCTGCTCCGGGTCATGCGCGTGCCCACCTAGGCGATGGCCGTCAAGCCCGTCACGCCGCCCGGCGAGGGCGCGCCGCTGGTGCTGGCGGTGGCCCTCGTCCTCCTGGGCTCGGCCTCGGCCGCCGGCGCCGGCCGGCTGGGGCTCGACCTCCTCCACCCCGAGCCGACGGCGGAGCCCGCCGTCGCTCCGGCGCCTCCTCCCGCCGCTCCGGCTGCCGCAGCCGTTCCCGCTCCCGAGGCCCCGCCCCCCGCGGCCTCCCCCTCTCCTCCACCACCGGCCCAGCCTGCACCACCACCCTCTTGCCCTCCGGTGGTGCTCGGCTTCGAGCGCGACTCCTCCGAGCCCGCGCCACCGGTGGTGGGGGAGACCAGGAGCCTCGCCTCCTGGCTGAAGGAGCACCCGGAGGTCTCGATCGTGCTCGACGGCCACGCCGACGCCGTCGGCAGCTCCGACCGCAACCTGGCGCTCTCGCACGAGCGGGCCCAGCGCATCGCCGCCACCCTGCGCCGCGCCGGGGTCGCCGCCTCCCGGCTCACCGCCCGCGGCTTCGGCGCCTACCAGCCCCTCGAGGGCGCCGCCGGCGACGGGCCGGCACAGCGCCGCGTCGAGGTCCACTTCAGAGGCGCCGCGGCCTGCTACCGCGACACGCGCCAGGTGGTCATCCCGTGACCCTCGCCTTCGTGCTTCTCACCGCCGGCGCCATCGGAAGCCTCCTGGCCGGCGGCTACCTCCTGGGTGTCCGCCAGGGCAAGGAGGCCCGCCACGCCCTGGCGGCACAGGCCGAGGCGCTGGACGCCGAGCTCTCGCGCCGGTCCCAGTCCGACGCCTCCACCGTCCAGGCCGAGATCGCCCGCGCCCTCGCGCCCATCCTCGACCGCGAGCGCATCGGCAGCGAGCTGGCCCGCATCGAGACCGGCAACGGCACCCTGGGCGAGCTGCCCGGGCTGCTCGACTCCATCGCCGCGCGCGGTGGCTTCAACGCCCTGCTCCTCGGCGACGAGGTCGGCCTCCCGCTGGCCGCCACCACCGGCGCCCGCGACGTCGATGCCTGGGCCGGCGGCGCCTCGCTCCTCCTCTCCCTCTCCGACAGGCTGGCGCAGGGCGGTGCCTCGCCCCTCACCGCCGTGCTCCTCCAGGACGAGTCGAGCCAGCTCACCGTCCACCGCATCTTCCGGGTGGGCAAGGAGCGGTACATCCTCAGCGCCGCGTCGCGGGGCCAGCGCTTCGGCCCCGACGCGCTCGACGCGGCGCTCGGGAAGGTCGAGGCCATCCTCGACCGGCGCCGGGGCTGAGGCCGCGGCCTAAACGGCCGAGCATGATTCGGAAACACAGGAACAGAGGCCGTTTCCGGGGTGGGGCCCCGACGAGCTTTGCTCGGCGGGGCGGGGGCGAAGCCCCCGGCAACATCACCGAAACCAGGGCGCGATTCGAGACACCGCCAGGTGATCTCGAATCGCGAACCCTGGTTTAGGTCCGGTGCTCGCCCGGCCGGATGCCCAGGTTGGCCACCGGCTGCACCGCCTCGCGACGCAGCCACTCGTCGGTCTCCAGGACCACCGAGTCGCGGTGCGTCCCGGCCGGCATCACCAGCCGCGATTCGTGGGTGAGCCGCTCGTCGACGAAGATGGGCACGCCGTACATCGAGAGCGGGGGCTCGGAGCCGGGCTCGCAGGGGCTGAAGCGGCCGGCGAAGTCGCCCTCCGGCACCAGGCGGGCCCCGGCCGCGGCCGTCTCCTCCAGCGTCCCCAGGCTCACCCGGTCGCTGGCCGCCACCACCGCCAGCGCCAGCTTGCCTCCCAGCTCCACCACCACCGGCTTGGCCACGCGGTAGCCGCTGACGTGCTCGGCCTGGGCCAGCTCCTGCGCGGTGTAGGCCCTGGGGTGCTCGTGGTGCTCGACGGTTCGGTAGCGCCTCAGGTGCTCCTCGACGACGAAGGGGATCATGGCAGCCTCCTCCGGCACGGGTTCCCGCCTTCCAGTGTGCGCCTCCTGGCGCGCAGCGGCACCGCGCCGTGGTGTCGCCCCCGCAGCACCCTGGCAGGACCGGCGCGCCGGGCCGGTCCGCCGGCTGCCGTGCTCGCCCGTTCAGGGATTCCGGGCCGGCCGCCTCGCCGGCCTCGGAGGCGGCTCCGGTGCGCTCTCCACCTGGATCACCTCGGCCCGCCCCCTGTCCTCCGCGGCCGCGGCGGGCTGCGGCGCAGGCTCCGGCGGGGGCGTGGGCTCGGACGCGGCGCGCTCGCGCCCCTCCGGCTCGCCCAGGACCAGGCTGCGGTCGCCGTCGTCGTGCGGCGCGCCGGCGGCACGGTGCCACTTGCCGTGGCGGTGGAACCAGAGCTCGCCGGTGGCGGTGTCGAGCATCAGGACCTCGATGCTCGAGACGAGCTGGTAGCGCCCCGTGGCGAGCGGCACCGGCTCGCCCGCGGCAGGCCGCTCTGGCGTGGGAGCGGGGCGCATCCGCACCAGCAGCAGGCCGGCGGCGGCGACCAGCACCACGCCGGCGAGGAAACCAAGGAGGGCGGAGCGGTTCATCGATGTCCCGGGCAGGTCCTGCCGGGGACGGTAGCACGGAGGCCCCCTGCTTTGCCCCCGGGGTGGAGCGGCCACGGGCGACGCCGTCCGGCCCCTTTGCCTTCGGCGGCGCGGCCGCTATAGAAACGTCCCATGCGAAGCGACACCGTGAAGAAGGGTTTCGAGCGCGCCCCCCACCGCAGCCTGCTGCGCGCCGTGGGGCTCAAGGACGAGGACTTCGACAAGCCCTTCATCGGCATCGCCAACAGCCACGTCGACATCATCCCCGGCCACTTCTACCTCCAGGAGTACGGGCGCATCGCCAAGGACGAGATCCGCAAGGCCGGCGGCGTGCCCTTCGAGTTCAACACCATCGGCGTGGACGACGGCATCGCCATGGGCCACCAGGGCATGCTCTACAGCCTGCCCTCCCGCGAGATCATCGCCGACTCCGTCGAGACGATGATGAACGCGCACATGCTGGACGCGCTGCTGTGCATCCCCAACTGCGACAAGATCGTGCCCGGCATGGTCATGGGCGCGCTGCGCGTGGACGTGCCCACCGTCTTCTGCTCCGGCGGCCCCATGAAGGCCGGGGTGCTGTCCGACGGCACCGCCATCGACCTCAACACCGCCTTCGAGGCCGTGGCGAAGCGGGCCCAGGGCAAGATGACCGACGCCCAGCTCTACGAGATCGAGTGCAAGGCCTGCCCCTCGGGCGGCTCCTGCTCCGGCATGTTCACGGCCAACTCGATGAACGTGCTCTGCGAGGCCATGGGCATCGCCCTGCCCGGCAACGGCACGGTGCTGGCGCTCACCCCGGAGCGCGAGGCGCTGTTGCGGCGCGCCGCCCGCCGCACCGTGGAGATCGCCGGCAAGGAGGAGTTCCGCCTCAAGCGGATCCTGGGTGCCGACGCGGTGCAAAACGCCCTGGTGGTGGACATGGCCATGGGCGGCTCCTCCAACACCGTCCTCCACCTGCTGGCCATCGCCCGCGAGGCCGGCGTGAAGCTGGAGCTGCGCGACATCGAGGCCGTGGCGGGCAAGGTGGCCCACATCGCCAAGATCGCCCCCTCCCTCTCCACCGTGCACATCGAGGACGTGCACCGGGCCGGCGGCGTGCCGGCGGTGCTCAAGGAGGTGGCGCGGCGCGGCGACGTCGTCCGCACCGGCGCCCGCACCGTCACCGGCGAGACCATCGGAGACCGCATCGCCGGCGCCGAGGTGAAGGACCGCGAGGTGATCCACAGCCTGGAGAAGGCCTACTCCCCGGTGGGCGGCCTGGCCGTCCTCTTCGGCAACCTGGCCCCCGAAGGCGCGGTGGTGAAGACCGCCGGCATCCAGCCCTCGATGCGCAAGTTCACCGGCAAGGCCATCTGCTTCGACTCCCAGGACGAGGCCATCGCCGGGATCATGGGCGGGAAGGTGAAGGCCGGGCACTTCGTCGTCATCCGCTACGAGGGGCCCCGGGGCGGCCCGGGCATGCAGGAGATGCTGGCCCCCACCAGCCTGATCATGGGCATGGGGCTGGGCGAGAGCGTGGGCCTGGTCACCGACGGCCGCTTCTCCGGCGCCACCCGCGGCGCCTGCGTGGGCCACGTGTCGCCCGAGGCGGCCGAGGGTGGCCCCATCGGCCTGGTGCAGGACGGCGACCCCGTCACCATCGACGTCGAGAGCCGCAGCCTGACCCTGGGGGTGGACGAGGCGGAGCTGGCCCGCCGGCGCGCCGCCTTCAGGCCCCGCAAGAAGCAGGTGGCGTCGAAGTGGCTCCGCCGCTACGCCGCGCTGGTGACCAACGCCTCCAACGGCGCGGTGCTGCGCTCCGACTTCGACTAGTCGCCCGGCTCCCCCGGAGAGCGGTGCCGGGCACACCGGGGCGGGTCACACCCGGGACGGCCTAGCTCTCGATCTTGAAGCCGACGCGGATGGTGACCTGGAACTCGAGGACCTTGCCGTCCTTGATCGCGCCCCGCTGCTCGACCACCTCGAACCAGCTCATCTTGCGGATGCTCTTCGAGGCCTCCTTGACGGCGCTCTTCACGGCGTCGGCGAAGGAGTCGGGCGAGGTGCCGACGATCTCGATCTTCTTGTAGGTGCCAGCCATGCGTTCCCTCCGGGCGGCGCGTCGCGCCGGGCGAGTGGTTGCTTGCCGGGAAGGTATAAGCCATCGCGGCCGCGACCGCTCCAAGTTCCAGGAGGCCCGGCAGGCGCGAGGGGAGGAAAGAAAATGGGCGAGGCGGACCCAGCGGAAAGCCCGCCTCGCCCTACCCCGCTGGACGCGCGCCCGAGGGAGGGTAGGGAACCTCGGGGTGCGGACGGGGCAACGAGGAACTGCGTCGAGGGTGGTGACTTCGTCCTGCCGCCTTGGATGACACCCGGTGCCCGGCGGATGCGCAGCCCTCGATGGGGCGTCCTCAGACGCCGCGGAGGTAGGTGTAGCCCTTCATGACCTCCTCGTAGAAGTCGGCCAGGAGCACGCCCTCCTTCGGGCGGATGGCCCCCTCCTTCACCCGGGCCTCCAGCGCGTTCTTCACGCGGCGGGCCAGGTCCGAGGGCTCGTAGAGCACCTGCTTGAGCACCTGCTCGATGGTGTCCCCGGGGATGATCTCCTCCAGGTAGAAGTCCTCCGGGTCGTCGTCGTCCACGAAGACGTGGACCTCGTTGACCCGCCCGAAGAGGTTGTGCAGGTCGCCCATGATGTCCTGGTAGGCGCCGGTCAGGAACATGCCCAGGTAGTAGGGCTCGCCGGGGCGCAGCGGGTGCAGCGCCAGCGTCTCGTCCACGCCGGCCTCGCCCTCGATGAAGCGGTCGATCTTGCCGTCGGAGTCGCAGGTGATGTCGACGATGGTGCAGTCGCGGGTGGGCGCCTCGTCCATGCGGTGCAGCGGGACGATGGGGAAGAGCTGGTCGAAGGCCCAGTGGTCGGGGGCGCTCTGGAAGAGCGAGAAGTTGGCCATGTACTGGTCGGCGATCTTGTCGCCCAGGTCGCGGGTGTCGCGCGGCAGCCGCTTCTTGCCGCGGTTCATGTCCACCAGCGCCCGGCACAGCTTCCAGAAGAGGCTCTCGACGACGGCGCGCTCCTCCAGCCCGAGGATGCCCAGCTTGAACATCTGCAGGGCCTCCTCCTTCTTGGCGACGGCGTCGTGGTAGGCCTCGGCCTTGTTGGCCGGCTTGAGGGAGGCGACGATCTCCCGCATCTCGCGCACCACCCGGGCCTCGCTCTCCTTGGGCACCGACGCGGCGGCGATCTCCTCGGCGCTGCCGATCTCGATGTGGCCGAAGACCGGGATGATGACGCAGGCGTGGTGGGCGGTGACCGCCCGGCCCGACTCGGAGACGATGTGCGGCTCGGGCACCTGCTCGTTGGCGCAGATGCGCTGCACGTTGTAGACGATGTCGGCGCAGTACTCCTCGGTGGAGTAGTTGGTCGAGGCCGGGTGGCCGTTGGAGCGGGTGCCCACGTAGTCCACGCCCAGGCCGCCGCCGACGTCGAAGTACTCGATGCCCAGCCCCATCTTGCGCAGCTTGGCGTAGACGCGGGCCCCCTCGTTGACAGCGTCCTTGACGACGCGGATGTCGGTGAGCTGGCTGCCCACGTGGAAGTGGAGCAGCTTGGCGCAGTGCTCCTTGCCCGCCTCCTTGAGGATGCGGACCGCGTGGATGAGCTCGGGGACGGTGAGGCCGAACTTGGCGAAGTCGCCGGAGGAGCCCTCCCACTTGCCGGCGCCGCGGGTGGTGAGCTTGGAGCGGAGGCCGATGAGGGGCTCGACGCCCATCTCGTCGGCGACGCGCAGCAGGTGTGGCAGCTCCGAGAGTTTCTCCACCACCACGATGATCTTGCGCCCCAGCTTGCGGCCCAGGAGCGCCAGCCGCATGAACTCCTCGTCCTTGTAGCCGTTGCAGACGGTGATGGCCTCGGGATCGGTGTTGTGGCCGAGGACGATGAGCAGCTCGCCCTTGCTCCCGGCCTCCAGGCCGTAATGCCAGGGGGCGCCGGCGTCGAGGACCTCCTCGACCACCTCGCGCATCTGGTTCACCTTGATGGGATAGACGCCGAAGTACTTGCCGGCGTAGCCCATCTCCACCACGGCCCGGGCGAAGGCCTCGTTGATGACCTTGACCCGGTCGCGGAGCACGTCCTGGAAGCGCACCACGCAGGGGAAGCCCAGCTTGCGCTCGCGGATGTCCTCGACGACGTCCATCAGGTCGATGACCGGGCCGGGCTGGCCGTGGGGGTGGACCACCACGTGGCCCTTCTCGCTGATGGAGAAGTAGCCGGCGCCCCAGCCGCCGATGTTGTAGTGCTGCGAGGACTTCTCGATCGACCACTCGGCGGGCTTCGTCGAGGCGGTGGCGTCGCTCCGCGGCTCCGGAAGGATCATCGGGACCTCTTCTACCCGATGGGCGCCGGGGAATGAAAGGGCTCGTGAGCGCGGCGGAGCGCGTTAGATTCCCCTCCGGTGCCGCCCCCTCACCCTCCCCGCTTCCGCCCCGACCCAGCACCCCGGTCCCTGGGCGAGCGGCTGCGCGGCCTGGCCAGCGCGCTGCGCCACGCGCCGGCCACCTACCGGCTGGTCTGGCGCGCCGACAGGCGCGCCGCGGTGCTGCTGGCGGTGCTCTCCGCGTTCGCCGCGCTCCTGCCGGCGGCCATCGCCTGGGTGGGCAAGCTCATCGTCGACGCGGTGGTGGCGGCGTCGCGGGGGGAGTCGCCCGCCACCCCGGTGCTGGGGCTGGTGGCGCTCGAGGCCGGGCTCATGGCCGTCTCGCTGGCCCTCTCCCGCCTCGTGGGCCTCTCCCGCGAGCTGCTCCGGGCGCGCCTCGGCAACGTGGTCAACGAGAGCATCCTGGAGAAGGCGCTGACGCTGGAGCTGCGCCACTTCGAGGACGCCGGCGTCTACGACATGATGCAGAACGCCCGGCGCGAGGCATCGGCCCGCCCCCTCTCGCTGGTGATGCAGGGGCTGGCGGTGCTGCAGAACGGCGCCACGCTGGCCGCGCTGACCGCCCTGCTCTTCCGGGTCTCGCCGGTCGGCGTCCTGGTGCTGGTTGCCGCCTCGGTGCCCGCCTTCGTGGCCGAGGTGAAGCTCGCCGCCGAGAGCTTCCGCCTCAACACCTGGCGGGCCCCCGAGGGGCGCAAGCTCAACTACCTGGAGTGGATCCTCACCCGCGACCAGCACGTGAAGGAGGTGAAGCTCTTCGGCCTCGGGCCCCTGGTGCTGCGTCGCTACCGGAACCTCTTCCAGCGCTTCTACGACGAGGATCGCCGCCTGGCGGTGCGCCGCATGCTGGCCGGCGTGCTGCTGGGCCTGCTCTCGCTCCTCGCCTTCTACGCCATGTACGCGCAGGTGGCTGCCCGGGCGGCGCGGAGCGAGATCACCCTCGGCGACCTCGCCCTCTACCTCACCGTCTTCCGCCAGGGCCAGGGGGCCATCCAGTCGATCCTCTCGGCGGTGGGCGCCATGTACGAGGACGCCCTCTACATGTCCAACCTCTTCGCCTTCCTGGCCATCCCCACCGGCGGCGAGACGGCCCGCGTCCGGCCCGCCCTGGCCCCGCCGCACGGCGCGCCCGGCCGCATCGAGCTCCGCGGGGTCTCCTTCCGTTACCCGGGGCGCGCCGAGTGGGCGCTCCGCGACCTCGACCTCGCCATCGAGCCGGGCGAGACGCTGGGGCTGGTGGGCGAGAACGGCGCCGGCAAGAGCACGCTGGTGAAGCTGCTGCTGCGGCTCTACGACCCCACCGAGGGGAGCATCACCTACGGCGGCGTGGACCTGCGCGACATGGAGGCGACCGAGCTGCGCTCCCGCTTCGGGGCGGTCTTCCAGGACTTCGTCCACTACCAGTTCTCGGCCGGGGAGAACGTGGGCATGGGCCTGCCGGAGCGCATCGACGACCGGCCCCGCATCGGCCGGGCGGTGGAGCGGGCCGGGGCCGGCGAGCTGGTGTCGGGGCTGCCCCAGGGGCTCGACACCCCGCTCGGCGGCTGGTTCGAGTCGGGCCACGAGCTCTCCGCCGGCCAGTGGCAGAAGCTGGCGGTGGCCCGGGCCTTCATGCGCGAGGAGGCCGAGGTGCTGATCCTCGACGAGCCCACCGCCAGCATCGACGCCGAGGCCGAGCACGACCTCTTCCAGCGCTTCCGGGAGCTGGCGGCCTCGCGGAGCGCCATCGTCATCTCCCACCGTTTCTCGACGGTGCGCATCGCCGACCGCATCGCCGTGCTTCACGGCGGACGGCTGGTGGAGCTGGGCAGCCACCGGGACCTCCTGGCCCGCGACGGCCGCTACGCCCACCTCTTCCGGCTCCAGGCCCAGGGGTACCTCGATTGACGACTCCCTTCTCGCGCCGACGGGCTCCCACCCGACCACGGGTGCGATGATGCGCGGCGCCGAGCAGATCCCCTGGCTCTACGACCTCTCCCTCTGGTTCCTGGAGAAGGGGGGGCTGGGCCGCTGGCGCCGCTGGCTCACCGGTGGGGCGCGCGGCCGCACCCTCGACCTGGGCTGCGGCACCGGCCACGACCTGCCGCTCCTTCCGCCCGGCACGCCCGCCGTCGGCGCCGACCCCTGCCTGGAGACGCTGCGCGCCGCCCGCCGCCGCGCCCCGGGCGTCCCCCTGGTCCAGGCCCGCGCCGAGGCCCTGCCCTTCCGCGACGGCGCCTTCGACACCGTGCTCTCCGGGCTGGTGTTCTGCTCGGTGGGCGACGTGCCCGCCGGCTTCGCCGAGGTGCGCCGGGTGCTGGCGCCCGGCGGGCGGCTGCGGATGCTGGAGCACGTGCGCTCGGGAAAGCGCTTCTGGGCCTGGCTCCAGGACCTCTCGCAGCCGGCCTGGACGGCGGTGACCGGCGGCTGCCACCCCAACCGCGAGACCGAGGCGGCGGTGGAGGCGGCCGGCTTCGAGATCCTCCCCGAGGAGCGCCAGGGGCGCGGCAGCATGCGCCGCTTCCAGGCGCGCCCCCGCGGCGGAGGCTAGCCGCCCCGGAGCACCCGCAGCGCGGCCTCGAGGTCGGCCGGAACCGGCGCCTCGAAGCGCACGCGCCTGCCGGTGCGCGGGTGGTCGAAGGCCAGCCGCCAGGCGTGGAGCGCCACGCGGCCCACCGCCTCGGCTGCGCGGCGAGCCGGGTCGTCGGCCGCGAGCCTGGCCTCGCGCCTCCTCCCGCCGTAGGCGGGGTCGGCGAGAAGAGGGTGGCCGGCCTCCGAGAGGTGGACCCTGATCTGGTGCGTCCGGCCGGTGTGGAGCTCCACCTCGGCGAGGGTCGCCGCCTCCCCGAAGGCCTCCTGTACCCGCCAGGTGGTGAGCGCCCGCCGGGCGTGCTTGCCCCGCGAGGTGTAGCGCGTGCGGTCCCGGGGATGGCGGCCGTAGGGCGTGTCGAGGCGCCCCTCGGGCGTGAGCCGCCCGTGGACCAGCGCCAGGTAGCGCTTCTCCACCTCGCGGGCGCGGAAGGCGGCCTGGAGCCTCGCCAGCGCCTCCTCGGTCCGGGCCACCACCAGGCAGCCGCTGGTCTCCTTGTCGAGCCGGTGCACGAGCCCCATGCGCGCGCCGGCCCCGGCGCCGAGCCGGTGGAGCAGCGCGTTCACCACCGTGGAGTGGGGCGTGCCCCGCGCCGGGTGGACCACCATGCCCGCCGCCTTGTCGAGCACCAGCAGGTCCCGGTCCTCGTGGAGCACCTGCAGCGGCAGGTCCTGGGGGACGATGCCGCTCGGCTCCGGCGGCGGCCGCTCCAGGGTCACCGCCTCGCCGCCGCGCAGCCGGTGCGAGGCCTTGGCGGGCCGGCCGCCCAGCGACACCTTCCCCTCGGCCAGCAGCCGCTGGACCCGGGCACGGGAGAGATCCGGCCAGAGCCGGGTGAGCGCCACGTCGAGCCGCAGCCCGGCCAGCTCGGCGCCGGCCTCGCGCTGCCGCAGCTCGGGCGCGGGCGGGGTCACGCCTTGCGCGGGGCGACGTCGTCGACGCGGAAGCTGGCCTTGTGCGAGCCGTCGCAGAAGGGCTTGTTCCGCGAGGTGGCGCACCGGCACAGCGCCACCCGGGTCTTGCCCTGGAGGTCGAAGCTCCTGCCCGAGGCATCGACGACCTCGCTCACGCCGTCGACGAGGAAGGGGCCATTGGCCATGCAGGTGATCTTGGACATGGGCGGGATGATGCCACTCTCGCGGTGCGGGCCCCCGGGCCCGGATGGGCCCGGCCCCTTCACCAGATCCGCGAGCGGACGTGCCCCTTGCGGCGCAGGATGACGTCGACGATGGCCCGGTCGTAGAAGTTGGTCCGGGCGTAGAGCTCCGGGGCCACGCGCGAGCGGTACAGCTCGCGCCCCTCCTCGATCTCCGGCTTCAGGAGGTCGAAGAAGGAGTCCTGCTCGATCCCCTGGACGATCTTGGCCTCGTTGTAGAGGGCCAGGTCCGAGCAGATGGCCCGCGCCAGGCGAACCGCGGCTTCAGGGGTCTCGATGAGCGCCATCGCCGGAAATGCTACGTCACGCCCTGGGGTCGGTCAAACCAGCGACCGCCGCTCATCTCGTCGGCCTCGGCGCCGCCGCCACCCGCTCCAGGTAGGAGCGCGCCACCTTCTGGCCGTCGAGGCGCAGCTCGCGCGCGATCGACATGACGATTCCGCGGAGGTAGACCGGCGCCGGCAGCTTGTCGAAGCGCTCGGCCTCGACGTTCTCGATGTGGTGGCGGGTGATGCGGGTCTTCTCGGCGAGCTGGGCCACGGAGAGCCCGCGCGCCTCGCGCGCGCGCCGCAGCAGCTCGCCGCCCCAGGGCGTGCCCTCGGGCACCACCAGTGCCTTCTCCACCGGGCGCGTCGCCGCGGCGGCCGGCGCGGGCGCGGCCGGCGTCGCTGTAGCGGGCTCTGCTGCGGGGGTCAGGGCCGAATAGACCACCGGCACCGGCGTGGCGGCGGGCGTCGGGACCAAAGGCGGCGGCGCAGGCGTCACCAGCGCCGCCGGCGGGGCAGGAGCGGCCTGGAGTGGCGCTGGCGGCGCCGCCACCGCCGGCTCCGGGGAAGGCTCGGGCGAAGGCGGAGGCGGAGGCGCAGCCGGCACGGCGTGCCCCGGCGCCGAGACCTCGGGCATCGGCGCCGGCTTGGTCAGCGACTCGACCTGGAAGCCGGGAGGCACGGTGGCGGTCACCGTCGGCGTGCTGTCGGAGGTCCGGCCGGTGCGCGGCATCGGCGTGCCGCTCGCCAGGCGGGCGTCGTAGCCGGCCCGGGCCACGGGATCGAGGAGCACGTTGCGCGCCTCCTCGATGCGCCGCCCGAGCAGCGCCACCTCCTCCGGTGCCATCAGCGTGTAGGTCGCCAGCGAGCCGGGCGCGTACAGCTCCCGGGCGCGTTCGTAGGCCTTCTGGATCTCGGAGGGGGCGGCGTTCTCCGCCACCTCCAGGATCTCGTAGAGTGTCTGCTCCGACAGAGGCTTCACCTCGGGACCTCGCGATCCCCCCGCTGCTCGTCCAGCGCCACCAGCCGCGCCGCCACTGCCTCGAAGCTGCGCGCGGCCGGCGACGTCGGCCGCTCCAGGAGGAGCGGCTTCCGGGCCCGCACCGTGCGCCACATCGCCTCGTCGTAGTCGATGCAGCCGAGGTAGTCCATGCCCAGCCCGAAGTACTTCTTCCAGGCTGCCACCACCGCGTGACCCAATTCGGAGTCCTGCGGGGTGCGAGCCTGGTTCACGACCAGAGCGGGGCGGAACGAGAGCAGCTCCTGCTCCAGCGTGGCTCCCGCCTCGGGGTGCTGGACCCGCAGGGCCTGGATCACCTCGACGGGGCTGTGGAAGCCGCGATCGCCCATCACGCTCCGCAGGACCTCCTCGAAGCCGTACACGGCCACCACGTTCCGCACCCGCCTCCAGAAGGCCGCCTTCACGAACCGGTAGACGTTCTCGACGGCGGTGGGCTCGGGCACCAGCACCAGCACGCCGTGGTCCGACACCAGGAAGAAGTCGAGGACGTTGAGGTGGGTGCCGGCGCCCAGGTCGAGGATGGCGTAGTCGACGTCCAGGGTGAGGATGTGGCGCATGAGCCGCATCTTCTGGGCGTACTTGGGGTTCGCGGCATCGAGGTGGTCCATCGCGCCGGAGATGAGCCCCAGGCCGGGCACGCCGGCCGGGATGACCACGTCCTCGATGCGCTGGACGCGCCGCTCGATGAAGTCGGAGAGCGAGAGCCTGGGGATGTCGAGCCCCAGGCAGGTGTGGAGGTTGGCTCCGCCGAGGTCGGCGTCCACCAGCACCACCTTGCGGCCCTGGCGGGCGAGCTGGATTCCGAGGTTGGCGGCGATGAGGCTCTTGCCGATGCCCCCCTTGCCTCCCCCCACCGCGATGACGCGGCGCGGCCTGCTCGGCCGGCGCGACGAGGACCGCCTGCGGGCAGGGGTCGGGCTCGGCGCGGGCGGCACCGGGCTGACCAGTTTCAGTGTAGGGGCGTCCGCCACTCCAGACGGGATCTTACGCGATTCGGGGCCTCAATCCAAAAGCTCGGCGTTCCAGTAGGCGGCGTCGGCCAGGGTCAGGAACGGACGCCACTCGCGATAGAAGGCGCGCCTCGTCGCCGACCGGAACATGGGGGTCCAGCGGGGCCGGAGGGGCACCCGGAGGAGCCTGATGCCCGCCTCCTCAGGGGTGCGCCCGCCCTTGCGCAGGTTGCAGGGGACGCAGGAGCAGACGACGTTCTCCCAGCTGGTCGAGCCGCCGCGCGAGCGCGGGACGACGTGGTCGAGGTTGAGCTCGGCTCGCGGGAAGCGGCGGCCGCAGTACTGGCAGGTGTTGTCGTCCCGCGCGTAGATGTTGAACCGGGAGAAGCGCACCCGCGCCCGGGGCAAGCGGTCGTAGGCCAGCAGCACGATCACCCGCGGCACCCGGATGCGCCGCCCGACGGTACCGATGGCGTCCTCGTGGGCGGCTGCGGCCAGCGCGCTCCAGGAGTCGAAGTCGAAGGTCTGGAACTGGGCGTCGATGGCCCGCGCGGCGCCCTGGTACAGCAACGTGAAGGCGCGGCGCACCGAGGTGATGTGCACCGGCTGGTAGACCCGATTGAGGACCAACACGCCGCCGTCCAGCATACCGAAGTGGAAATCTACCAGCCGGACCGCCGTGCTGCACGTTCAGCGCGCGGTCCGGGCCTCGGCGCGGGCGGCGCCGGGGGCGCCCAGGACGGGCAGCTTCTGGGCCAGCGGGACCGGCAGCTCGCCCGGGCCACCGTACAGCAGCCGGTAGGCGGCGTAGGAGCGGAGCACCCGCTTCACGTAGCCCCGGGTCTCCTGGATGGGGATCTCCTCGACGAACTCGTCGAGCGGCAGGGTCCCCCGGTCGCGCAGCCAGGCCCGGACCTGCCCCTCCCCGGCGTTGTAGGCGGCGATGGCGAGCGGCGCCGAGCCGCCCAGCCGGCGCAGCACGTCGCCGAGGTGGACCGCGCCCAGCCGGATGTTGAGCGGCCCGTCCATGAGGTCGGCGACCCCGATGGAGCGGCCGAGCCGGAGCTTCCGCGCCGCCTGCTGCGCCGTGGGCACCATGAGCTGGGTGAGCCCCACCGCCCCGGCCCCCGACACCGCCGCCGGGTCGAGCGCGCTCTCCTCCCGCATGATCGCCTGCAGCAGGTCGGTGGGCACGCCGGCAGGCGGTGCCCAGCGGGTGACCTCGTCGCGCCAGGCCGGCGGGTAGGCGATGCGCCAGAGCCTGAGGATGGCCCCCTCGGGCCGCTGCCGCAGCACCTGTCGCCCGGCGGTCCGCACCAGGTTGTGGGCCGCCCGGTGATCGCCCGTCCGGTGCAGGAGCTCGGCGGTGAGGAGCAGCGGATCGGGAAAGTGGGCGCTGCCCGGGAGGATGAGGGCCCGGTCCACGGCCCGCAGCTCTTCGGAGGCGGCGCGGACCTGCCCCACCCGCAGGAGCCAGAGACCGGCGCGGAAGTGAGGGTCGGCGCGCAGCTCCCCGGCCTGGAACTGCAGGTCGGCCTCGGCCTCGGGGAGCCGCTTCCAGGGCGGCTCGCTCCCGCGGGCCTCGGCGAGCCGCGCGCGCGCCAGGAGCCCGTAGTAGTCGGCCGGGTAGCGCTCCACCAGCATGCCCCACAGCGCCCGGGCGGTGGCCACGTCCCCCCTCTGCCGGCGGCCGGCCAGCACCCGGGCCCGCCAGTAGGCGGCGCGGGCCGACTCGTAGGGGTCGCTGTCCTGGTACTCGTCCTGCAGCCGGCCGAGCAGCTCCAGCGCCTGGGCGGGATCGCGCTCGCGCCAGGACAGCCAGGCGGCGCGGAAGAGGGCCTCGGGGCGATAGTCGCCGCGCGGGTAGCGCTCGGCCAGCGCGAGCAGCGCGGCCCGCGCCTCGCCGGTGCGCCCCGCGCGCGCCAGCATGTCGGCGGCGAAGAAGAGCGCGTCGTCGGCCACCGGGCTCTCCGGGAACTGCTCGGCCAGCTCCCGGTAGCGCCCCACCGCCTCGGCGGGCGCCGCCACCGCCGCCGAGCTGGCGGCCGCGTGCAGCGCCTTCTGGCGGCCCGGGGCGTCGGCGCAGGCGAGCAGCGCCGGGCGCAGCACCTCCAGGGCCTGCTGGTGGCGGCGCTCCTTCCGGTAGGCCCGCCCCAGCGCCAGGCGCGCCCGGCAGGCGTCCGGACTCGCGGGGCCGGCCTGGAGATCGCGCAGCGCCGTGAGCTCGGCGATGGCCGCCCGGTTGCGGTTGGCCTCGAGGAGCGCCTCGGCGCGACGCAGGGCGTCCGCCGGCGGCGGCGGGGCGCCGTGAGGAGGGGGCAGCGCGGCCAGCGCCTCGCGACAGCGGGCGGCGGCCGGCGAGAGCGGGTGGCCGGCCCAGCACAGGAGCAGGTCGGGCCGCGCCGCCGCCGGTTCGGCGCGGAGCCGCGCCGCGAGCAGCAGCGCCTCCGCGGCCTGGTCGGGGCGCGAGGCGTCGTCGGGCGCCGGCGCGCCCAGGAGCGGGGACAGGGCGTCGAGGGCCAGCGCGCGCTGGCCGGCCGCCTCGAGCCTCCGGGCCCGGGCCAGCGCCGCCTCGGCGCGCAGCAGCGAGCCGGCGCCGATGCTCCCCCAGGCCTCGGCCGCCTCCAGGGGCCGCCCGGCCTGGTCGAGCGCCTGGCCGCGGAGCCAGGCCACCCGGTCGGCCACCTCGGGGAGCCGCTCCTCCACGCCGGCCAGCACCTCGGCCGCCTCCGGGCCGCGCCCCAGCGCCACGAGCGCCAGCGCCCGGACGTAGCGGGACTCTGGCGAGCGGCTGGCGGCCAGGCCGGCGGCCGCCGCCTCGGCCCGCCCCTCGGCCAGATCGCGCACCGCCTGCTGCTCGGCCGGCGCCGCGAGCAGGGGCGCTGCGTCGGCCGCGCGGAAGGGCGGTCGCGTCGCCGGGGCCGCCGGCGTGGCGCCGAGGAGGACGGCGGCCAGGAGCGCGAGCATCCGGACAGAGTGCGGCCGGGCCGCCTGCCCGGTCAAGGGAGGGAACGGATCGCGCGCCGCCTTTTCGCGTAGGATTCGCTCGTGGACATCCGCACCCAGGCGACGCTGCTCGCCGCCGTCGTCACCCTGGCGCTCGCCGGGGCGGCGCTGCTGCGCGACAACCGTCCCCGGGTCTTCACCCTCTTCGCCCTCTTCGCCGCCAACCTCGGGCTCTTCTCCCTCGCCGACTTCCTGCAGCGCTGGTCGGGCGACGGCGTGCCCTCGGCCGTGTGGATGCGGGTGGCGGTGGCGACCTCGGCGCTGGTGCCCGCCACCAGCCTTGCCTTCTTCCTCGAGTTCCTCGGCGTGGCCCGCCGCCCGGCGCGACGGGCGCGCAACGCCATGCTGGCCGGGTCGGTCCTGGGCCTGGCGGTGGCGGCAACGCCGCTCGTGCACCTGCCGGTGGCCAAGCTGGCCGTCACCGCCTACGTCCTCGGCGGCCTGGCGCTGGTGCTCTCGGCGCTGTGGGGCAAGCTCCGCGCCGCACCGACCCGCGTCGAGCGGGCGCGGCTGCTCTACCTGTTCATCGGCGCCTGCGTGGCGCTGGTGCTCTCCACCCTGGACGGCCTGCCGGGGCTCGGCGTCCCCTACCCGCTCGAGGGGGTGGGGGCCATGGCCCTCACCGTCTTCATGTTCTTCCTCTCGCAGACGCTGCAGCGCCACCGGCTGCTCGACCTGCACGAGTTCCTGGGGAAGATCGTGGTGGCGCTGGCGGTGGGGCTGGTGTTCGTGGCGGTCTACGGCGGCCTGGTCTCCTGGGTGGGCAACCGGCCCGAGCTCTTCTTCTTCAACACCCTGGTGGCCTCGTTCGTCATCCTCTCCCTCTACGAGCCCATGCGCGACAAGGTCGAGGAGTGGGTGGTGGTCACCCTCTTCCGCGAGCGCTACGAGCTGGTGCGGCAGCTCGAGGCGCTCCGCGACCGCATCGCCACCATCATCGACCCCATCCGCCTGGGCACGGTGCTCCTCGACGGCCTGGCGGAGACCCGCCGCGTCACCCACGCCTCCCTCTGGCTGGTGGCCGACGACCGGCCCGGCTTCCGCCTGGTGGACAGCCGCGGCCCGGCCCCGGCACCGTTCCTGGAGCCGGCCACCGCCCGCGCCATCCGCGCCCCGGCCGGCACCGGCCAGAAGGCCATCCTCCTCGAGAACATCGAGCGGCGCATCGCCGAGCTCCGCACCCAGTTCCCGCCCGAGGGCGGCGGGCCGGCGGTGCCGGCGGCGGTGGCCGAGGAGCTGAAGCGGCTGGGCGACGCCCGGGCGGCGCTGGCCTCGATGCGGGCCGGCATCTGCATCCCGCTCTTCGCCGGCGACCGGGTGCTGGGCTTCCTGGCCTGCTGGGACGAGCGCGTCCCGGAGGCCTTCGCCTCCAACGAGATCGCCGCGCTCCTCGAGGTCTCGGAGCGGGCGGCCCTGGTCATCGAGAACTCGCTGCTCTATCAGCAGATGAAGGAGCGCGATCGCCTGGCGGCCCTGGGCGAGATGGCCGCCGGCCTGGCTCACGAGATCCGCAACCCGCTGGCCGCCATCCAGGGGGCCATCCAGCTCCTCCTGCCGGAGAAGGGCCGCGAGCCCGGCGGCCGGCCCGCCGACGCCGACCCGGAGCAGGCGCGGGAGTTCCTGGGGATCATCGGCGACGAGGTGCGGCGCCTCAACGGCGTGGTCAACCAGTTCCTCGACTACTCTCGGCCCGCCAAGACCCACCTGGCTCCCGGCGACGTGAACGAGATCCTGGAGCGCACCCTCAAGCTGCTGGGCGGCGACATCCCCCCGGCGGTGGCGCTGGAGGTGCTGCTCGAGCGGCCGCTGCCGCGCGTGAGCTGCGATCCCGAGCAGCTCCGGCAGGTGTTCCTCAACCTGGCGCTCAACGCCGTCGAGGCCATGCCCCGGGGCGGCAGGCTGCAGGTCTCCACCCGCCTGGCCCGCGACGAGCTCGCCCTGTGGCGCGAGGCGCCCCGGCGCAGCGACACGGTGGAGGTCCGCTTCCGCGACTCCGGCCCCGGCGTCCCCGAGGAGGCCCGCGAGCACATCTTCGTGCCCTTCTTCACCACCAAGGAGAAGGGCACGGGCCTGGGCCTCGCCATCTGCCAGCGGATCGTCAAGGCCCACGGCGGCAACATCGGCGTGCGCTCCGCGCCCGGCGAGGGGGCCGAGTTCGTCATCGCCCTCCCGGCCCTGTGGGAGGAGCGGCCCGACACCAGGCTCGACGAGCGCCACGACTCGCGCCTGCGCCCGCCGGACGAGAGCCGCTCGCGCCGCCGCCGCCGGAAGCGACGCCGGCCGGACCGGGCCGTGTAGCCGCCGCGCCGCGCTGCATTCCGCCCGCCGACGTGCTACCAAGGGCGCGTGGCGCACGTCCTCATCGTCGACGACGAGCTCAACATCCGCCGGGTCCTCGCCGCCATGCTCAAGCGCGAGGGGTACGAGGTCACCACCGCCTCCGATGGCGAGCAGGCCCTGGCGGTGCTGCAGCGGAGCCCGGTGGAGGTGGTGGTCACCGACCTGGTGATGCCCCGGATGAACGGGCTGGAGCTGCTGCAGCGGGTGGCGGTCCAGTTCCCCGACGTGCCGGTGATCATGATCACCGCCCACGGGACGGTGGACAGCGCCGTGGCCGCCCTCAAGGCCGGCGCCTTCGACTACGTCACCAAGCCCTTCGAGCAGGAGGAGCTGAAGAAGGTCATCGCCAAGGCGGCCCGGGCGCACGAGATCGAGCGCCAGAACGTCCACCCCTCCGAGGGAGAGCGGCCGCCGCTGGTGGGCCAGTCGTCGGCCATGAAGCTGGTCTACGAGATGGTGGCCAAGGTGGCCGACTCACCCTCCACCGTGCTCATCACCGGAGAGAGCGGCACCGGCAAGGAGCTGGTGGCCCGCGAGATCCACCGCGGCTCCTCGCGCCGCGACCGGCCGCTCATCAAGGTGAACTGCGCCGCAATCCCCAAGGACCTGGTGGAGAGCGAGCTCTTCGGCTACGAGAAGGGCGCCTTCACCGGCGCCGTCGGCTCCAAGCCCGGCCGCTTCGAGCTGGCCGACGGCGGCTCCCTGTTCCTCGACGAGATCGGCGAGATCCCGGTGGAGATGCAGGTGAAGCTGCTCCGGGCCCTGCAGGAGTCGGAGTTCGAGCGGGTGGGAGGCATCAAGACCATCCGGGTGGACGTCCGGCTCATCGCCGCCACCAACCGCGACCTCAAGGCGCTCATCGCCGACGGGCGGTTCCGCGAGGACCTCTACTACCGGCTCAACGTCGTGCCCATCGCCCTGCCGCCGCTGCGGGAGCGGCGCGAGGACATCCCGCTCCTCGCCGCCCACTTCCTGGAGAAGTACAACGCGCGCCTCGGCAAGCGGGTGGAGCGCGTCGAGGAGGAGGCCATCCAGCTTCTCATGGCCTACCACTGGCCGGGCAACATCCGCGAGCTCGAGAACCTGATGGAGCGGTCGGTGCTGTTCGCCGACGGCCCGGCGATCCTGGCCACTTCGCTGCCCGACAGCCTGAGGGAGCGGGGCCCCATCGGCGCGCCCATCGCCGCGGTCGGCTCGCTGGGCGCCATCACCGCCCCCAGCGGCGCCTCCATGAAGGAGATCGTCCGGCAGGCCCAGGCCGAGCTGGAGCGCGAGCTCATCGCCCGGGCGCTGGAGGAGACCGGCGGCAACGTCACCCGGGCTGCGAAGCGGCTCCAGATCTCGCGCAAGTCGCTGCAGGTGAAGATGAAGGAGCTGGGCCTGCGCGGCACCGACGAGTGACCCGGGCCGGCGCCGGGCCGGCAACTTGACCCCCTCCGGGTCCGCTGCTAGCGTCGAAACGCTACGTTTTGCCCCTGTTCCCGCGGACTTCCACGTCCGGGAAGGAGATCGCGATGGGTCGCCTGAGGAGCCTCGCGGCCCTGCTCGCCGCGCTCGCCGGCACCGCCCCGGCCACGGCAGCCGAGATCACCCGCGTCGCCTCGAGCGGCGAGCCCGAGCGACCCTTCGAGCTCTCGCTGGAGGTGCGCTGGGAGCGGGCCTCCCGCCGGGGCAACATCACCCGCGAGTTCGGCGAGAACCAGGGGCAGCCGGCCACCGGCGTCGTCCGCGACGCCCCCGAGCTCAAGTACACGCAGGTGAGCAACCGCATCGTCCCGCGCCTGGCGGTGGGGCTGTGGCACGACCTGGAGCTGCGGGCCGAGCTGCCCTACGTGCTCTCCGACGACACCACCTGGAAGAGCGCCGCCGACTCGGCCGCCGTCTCGGGCGTGCTCTCCAACGGCGTGGACGCCAGCGGTCTGCCCTGCGCCTCCGCCCCCTGCCCCATCGTCCCAGTGGGCGTGACCCACTACGCCGGCGGCGCGCTCGGAGACCTGCGCATCGGCCTGGCATGGGCGATCCACAACCAGCGCAAGGACCCGTGGGCGCCGACCTGGGTGGTCTCCCTCGACGTCACCGCGCCCACCGCCCCGCGCTTCGACCCCGCCTCCGGCCGCCTCACCGGCGCCACCTGGGCGGCGCCGGCCAGCTTCAGCGCCAGCGGCAAGTCGCCGGTGGGCCGCAAGATCTGGGTCTACGACCTGGCCACCGCCCTCTCGCGGCGCATGGGCGCCGCCGAGCCCTACTTCAAGGCGCACCTCGCCATCCCCCAGCGCTCCAGCTCCACCTACTCCAACTGCGAGCACGCCGCCGCGCTGGCGGCGCAGGACCCGGCCCAGATGTCCTCCGTGGCGGCCGCCAACTGCGCCCTGCCAGCCTGGAAGACCGACGCCCTGGCGAAGCCGCCGCTCGTCGTGGGGATGCTGTTCGGCACCGAGCTGGTGGCCTGGGACGAGAAGGGGAGCGGTCAGCACCTGACCTTCGACCTGCGCGGCACCGTCGACTTCGTGGGTCGCGCCCGCTGGTACAACGAGCTCACGCCCGCCACCGGGAAGCTGCTGGCCACCGACCCGTACCTGACCCTCGGCGCGCTGCTGGCCATGGACCTGCGCGCCTCGCGACACCTCACGCTGCGCGCCCAGGGCACCTTCCAGCACGACGTCGCCCACTTCGTCTCGGGCGAGGCCCAGGGCAACGTCATGAACGAGATCGGGGTCGGCGGCGGCGACGTGAACCCCAACTTCGACTGGCGCTACGACCTTCCCGGGCGGCGCTTCCGCATCGGTGACGTCATCGCCTGGACCGTCACCGTCTCCGGCGCCTTCACCTTCTAGCCGGGATCGCCCTCCCCCTCCCGCAGCCGGGTGATGAGGGCGTAGACCTCCCGCCGGGCCAGCCCCCGGGCCTGCGCCACCTGGCGCGCCACGCCCGTCGGGGGCTCCCCGGCCGCCAGCCGCCGCCGCAGCTCCTCCTCCAGCGGCTCTGCCGGCTCTTCCCGGGCGCGGGGCGCCGCCTGCGCCGCCCCCTCGATCACCAGCGTCACCTCCCCGCGCAGCTCGCCGCGGAAGCGGGCCGCCAGGTCGCGCAGGCTCCCGCGCGCCAGCTCCTCGTGCAGCTTGGTGAGCTCCCGGGCCAGCAGCGCGCGCCGCTCCCCCATCGCCCCCGCCAGCTCCAGGAGCGTGCCGCCCGCCCGGTTGCCGGCCTCGAAGATCACGGCTGTGGCGGTGGAGCCCCTGAGCTCCTCCAGCGCCGCCTCGCGCCCCACCCCCTTGCGCGGCAGGAAGCCGATCACCTGGAACCTGTCGCTGGCCAGGCCCGAGGCCGAGAGGGCCGCCAGGGCGGCGCTCGGCCCGGGCACCGGCACCACGCGGGCGCCCGCCTCCCAGGCCGCATCCACCAGCAGCCGCCCCGGGTCGGCCACGCCCGGGGTGCCGGCGTCGGTGCACAGCGCCACCTGCTGCCCGGCCCGGAGCCGCTCGACGATGGGCGAGAGCCGCGCCCGCTCGTCGAAGGCCGGCAGCGAGAGCAGCGGCGGTGCGGGCACGCCCAGGTGGGCGAAGAGCTTGCGCGTCCGGCGGGTGTCCTCGGCAACCACCGCGTCGGCGGTGCGCAGCACCTCGGCGGCGCGCGGGGAGAGGTCGCCCAGGTTGCCGATGGGCGTGGCCACCACGTGGAGCGTCCCGATGGCCACGCGCTAGCCCGGGGCACCGCTGGCGTCGAAGGCGCCGCGGTAGAGGGTGAAGCGCGGCCGCCCGGCCGACAGGTCCACGGCCACGACGTCGAAGCGCATGGCCCGGTCGAGCCCGCCGTGGCGCACCGCCCAGTCGGTGGCCGCCGCCACCACCCGCCGGGCCTTGGCGACGGTGATGCTCTCGGCCGGCGTGCCGTGGTCGGCGCTGGCGCGGGAGCGCACCTCCACGAAGCAAAGGGTCTCGCCCTCCCGGCACACCAGGTCCACCTCGCCGCGCCGGGTGGCGTGGTTGCGGGCCAGCACCGCGTAGCCTTGCTCCTCCAGCCAGGCCGCGGCAGCCTCCTCGGCCCGCCGCCCCTTGTGGTGGGTGCTCTCGCCGGCGCGCGCCATGCGATCAGGCCGCGTGGTCCGCCGCCTCGCGGAAGGCCGGATCGCGGGTGGCGTGCAGGATCTGCCCACCGCGGGCCGCCTGCTTGAGCAGGCGGGCGGCCATGCGGCGCGCCCCTTCGGGCAGGCCGGCGAAGACCTCGTCCACCAGCGCCACCGCCTTGCCGGCGCCGATCTCCTGCTCCACCAGCGCCAGCCGCAGCGCCAGGAAGCAGAGATCGCGGTCGGCCGGCGGCAGCCCCAGCGACGGCTGCGGGCGGCCGCTCACCAGCGCCATCAGCGTGCCCCGGTCGTCGACCGACAGGCCCGTGCAGCGCTGCCCCGAGAGGGCGGCCATGGCCTGCGAGGCTCGCGCCAGCAGCGACCGCGCCAGCGCCGAGGGCGTGAGCGAGAGCTCGGCGGCCGCTCGCTCCAGCAGGCCGCGCAGCGGCTCCACCGCCGGCGCGGCCGGCGCCGTCACCGCCTCCTCCTCCGGCGGCACCGCTGCCTCCTGGGTGGCCCGCCCCAGCTCCGCCTCGATGGTGCGCGGGTCGCGCACGTAGCCGCCCGCCTCGCTCGCCAGGTCCGACTCGGCCTCGCGCAGCTCCGCCTCCACCCTGTCGCGCTCGGCGCGAGCGTCGCGCGTCTCCGGCTGCGCCTCCCAGGCCGCCAGCCGCTCCCGCCACTCGGCATGGGTCGCCCGGGCGTCGGCCAGCTTGCCCACCAGGTCCTGCAGCTCCGTCAGCCCCGGCAGCCCCAGCTCCTGGACCGCCTGGCGCAGCTCGGCGGTGTCGCGCTCGAACTGCTCCTTCACCTTGCGCTCGCGCTCCTCGACCACCCTCTGGCGCCGCCCCATCCGCGCCAGCTCCTCGTGCCTGTCGACGTTCCGCAGCGCGAACCAGGCGCCCAGGCCGAACACCGGGATGTCGAGCAGGGCCAGGTAGCGCAGGTCGCTCCCCTGGGCCGCCCCCACCATGCCCAGGGCGAAGAGCAGGAGGCCGGCGGCGGCCGCCCCCAGCACCCGCGGCTCCTTCCACGGCGCCAGCGGCGCGCCCTGGCCGGCGATCCCGGCCAGGACCTGCCGCTCCGAGTCCACCTTGGCGAGCCCCTCGTCGCGCCGGGCCATCGCCTTGGCGTGCTGGGCCAGCCGGGCCTGGACGTCCCCGAGCCGGGTGGCGACCGCGTCCACGGCCGCCAGCTCGTGGAGAGCACCCTCGGCGGCGGCCAGGCCCTCGCGCACCCGGGCACCCTCGCGGAGGGCCTCCTCGGCCTTGTAGAGGCGGCTCTGGAGCCCGTCCATGCGGTACTGGGCCTTCTCGGCCTTGCGGGCCCGCTCCAGCTCGGCGCGCAGCTCGGCGAGCCGCTTCTCGGCCTGCTCGGGCGTCTGCCGCCGCGGGGCGGACGGCACCACGCTGGCTGCGCCCAGGCCTGCGGCGCCGGCCTTGGAGGGGAGCTCGGC
Organism: Deltaproteobacteria bacterium; assembly: GCA_016214955.1. GTDB lineage: Bacteria > Myxococcota > Myxococcia > Myxococcales > Anaeromyxobacteraceae > JACRMN01. The sequence goes on along the minus strand of JACRMN010000030.1, from coordinate 18,227 downwards.
GGCGCCGAGACACAGCAGCGCCGCCAGCCGGCCGCGGCTCGGCAGGCCGGCGGGCCCCACCAGGTGGGCGGCGATCTCCGCCAGGTCCTGCGAGACCAGGGCGAAGGACCGCTGCTGGGGGTCGAAGCGGTGGAGCTGGCACCCGGCGCCGAAGTCGCGCACCAGCCGGTAGGTCACCTGGTCGTTGCCGACCAGGGTGACGCCGGCGCGCACCGGCGCGCCGCTCGTCCCGGGGGCGGTCCGGGGGAGCGAGTCGGCGTCTCGCGGGTTCGGGTAGAGGAGCGCCTCCAGCAGGCGGCGCAGGGCCGGCCCCTCGGCCGGCACCACGTTGTAGCCGGCCCGAAGGGTGAGGCGCCCGGATGCCGGGGCCACGCCCTTCACGCCCTGGGCGGCGATCTCCAGGAGGAGCACGGCGCGGATCCTAGCCGCACCGGGCAGCCCGGGGAAGGACGCCGCGCACCGCGACCCGCCTACGGGGCGGGGGTGGCGGGGGCCGCAGGAGCCGGAGCGGCGGCGGGGGCCTGCGTCTCGCCGGTGCCCTCCTCCTGGGTGAGGCGGGCCGCCTTGCCCTGCAGGTCGCGCAGGTAGTAGAGGCGCGAGCGGCGGACCTCGCCGTGGCCCATCACCTCGACCTTGTCGATGCGCGGGCTGTGGACGGGGAACATGCGCTCCACGCCGACGCCGTAGCTCACCTTGCGGACGGTGAACATCGCGCGGGCCGAGCCCCGGCGATGGCGGATGACCACGCCCTCGAAGACCTGGATGCGCTCCTTGTCGCCTTCCTTGATCTTGGTGTGGACCCGGACGTTGTCCCCGGGGCGGAACTCCGGGAGGTCCTGGCGGATCTGCTTCCGCTCGATCTCGCTGATGGCCTTGCGCAGCATGGCAGCGTCTCCTTACAGCTCGTCATCGCCGGCCTCGAGGAGCCGGATGTCGTCCTCCGCCAGCCGGAGCCTCGCGAAGAGGTCCGGCCGCCGGTCGCGGGTGGCGCGCAGCGCCTCGCGCCGCCGCCACCGCTCGATTCGCCGGTGATCCCCCGACAGCAGGACCGCCGGCACCTCCATCCCCCGGTACACCGGAGGCCGGGTGTAGTGCGGGTGCTCCAGCAACCCGTCCTGACCCCCGAAACTCTCTGCCCCGGCGCTCTCCTCGTTCCCGAGCACGCCGGGTACCAGCCTCGCCGCGGCGTCCACGATGCAGAGCGCCGCCAGCTCTCCCCCGGTGAGCACGAAGTCGCCCACCGAGACCTCCATGTCCACGGCCGCGGTCACCCGCTCGTCGACCCCTTCGTAGCGGCCGCAGGCTACGACGAGCCGCCCTGCCGCCGCCAGCTCCCGCGCCAGCGCCTGGTCCAGCTTCCGTCCCCGGGGGCTGGTCAGCAACACCCTTGCGCCCGGCAGCCTGGCCCTGGCCGCCAGTACGGCCTCCGTGAGGGGCTCCGGCTTCATCACCATCCCGGCTCCGCCGCCGTAGGGGGCGTCGTCGGTGACCCGGTGCTTGCCGGCGGCGAACTCGCGGATGTCGGTGACGCGGAGGTCCACGATCCCGGCCTCCTGGGCCTTCCCCAGGATGCTCTCGGCGAGATACCCGGCGCACATCCGGGGAAACAGCGTCAGGATCTCGACCTCGAGCGCGGCCACCTCAGCGTCCTTTCCCAGCTCCTCCCCTGTCCTCTTCCCGGGACAGCTCCAGTAGTCCCTCGGGGGCGTCCACCACCACCCGCCCTGCCTCCACCGTCACGTAGGGCGCGAGGGGCACCAGCACCTCGCCCCCGGTACCCGTCACCACCAGCACGTCCACGCCGCCCGTCGGCTGCAGCCCGGTCACCGTTCCCACCGGCCTGCCGTCCGCCGTCACCACCGGCAGCCCCTGGAGGTCGGCCCAGTAGTGAGCGCCGGGCCCGGCATCCGGCAGATCCTCCCGCAGCGCCAGCACCTGCGCCCCCACCCAGCCCTCCGCCGCCGTGCGGCCGGAGATCCCCTCCAGCATCACCGCCCAGAGGCGCCCCTGCGGCCGCGCCTCCTGGATGCGGTGCTCGTGCCGCTCGCCGCCGCGCTCCAGCGCCAGCCGCTTCAGCCCGGCCAGCCCACCCTCGCTGCCCGCCACCCCCAGGTGGCCCTTCAGCCCCAGGGCCCGGACCACCCTGCCGACCGGAATCCAGCCCACCGGTCAGTCGAGGATGTCGAGGACGGCGCGACGGCCCTGCTGCCGCGCCGCCGCGTCGAGCACCGTGCGGAAGGCCTTGGCGGTCTTGCCGCCCCTTCCGATGACGCGCCCCAGGTCCTCCTGGGCCACCGACAGCTCGAGGACCGTGGACCGGTCCCGCTCGATGGTCTCGACGCGAACCGCCTCCGGGTCCTCCACCAGCTGCTTGGCGAGCCAGAGGACGAGGTCGCGCATGGGTGGCTACTTCTTGGCCTCGGCCGGCTTCTGGACCTTCGCCTTGCGGATCACCTCGGCGACCGTCTCGCTGGGGCGAGCGCCCTTCTTGAGCCAGTACTCGATCCGGTCGGCCTTGAGCTGGATGAGCTCGGGCCGGCGGGTCGGGTCGTAGATGCCGACGTCCTCGAGGTACGCGCCGTCCCGCGGCTTGCGCGAGTCGGTGGCGACCACGTGGTAGAACGGGGCCTTGTGGGTGCCGGCTCGCGAGAGCCGGAGAACGACTGCCATCGGGTTCTCCTTCGGCGGTGGGCCGCGGGGCCCTACGCCTTCTCCTTCTTGGGCTTCTTCGCGGCCTTCTTCTCCGCCTTCTCGGCCGGCTCCGCCTTCGCGGGCTTGGCCTTCTTCTCGGACTTCTCCTCGCCCTTGCCCTCGGTGGCCTCGGCCGGCGCCTTCTCCACCAGCTCGATGACCGCCACCTCGGCGTTGTCGCCGGCGCGCCGCCCGATCTTGATGATCCGGGTGTAGCCGCCGGCCCGCTTGGCGAAGCGGGGGCCGATGCTCTCGAAGAGCTTGTTCAGCACCTCGACGTCGCGAACCTGCCGGTAGGCCTGGCGGCGGGCGTGGGGCGAGCCCTTCTTGGCCAGGGTGATCACCTTGTCGGCGATCCGCTTCAGCTCCTTGGCCTTGGGCGTGGTGGTCTGGATGCGCTCGTGGCGCAGCAGCGAGGTGACCATGTTCTTGAACATGGCCGTGCGGTGCTCGGTGGTGCGGTCGAGCCGCCTGCCGGCGATGCGATGCTTCATGGTGAGATCTCCGTTCTTCCCGGCGGTCGGCTAGACCTTGGGGGCCACCGGCGTGTGCTTGGGCGGCCAGTTCTCGAGCTTCATGCCCAGGGAGAGGCCCATCTCGGCCAGGATCTCCTTGATCTCCTTGAGCGACTTGCGGCCGAAGTTCTTGGTCTTCAGCATCTCCGCCTCGGTCTTCTGCACCAGGTCGCCGATGGTCTTGATGTTGGCGTTCTGGAGGCAGTTGGCGCTGCGGACCGAGAGCTCGAGCTCGTCCACCGACCGGAAGAGGTTCTCGTTGAGCTTGGCCTCCTCCACCGGCTTCACCTCCTCGGCGGGCTCCTCGGCCTCGTCGAAGTTGATGAAGATGGAGAGCTGCTCCTTCACGATCTTGGCGGCGTAAGCCACGGCGTCGGCCGGAGCCACGGAGCCGTCGGTCCAGACCTCGAGGCTGAGCCGGTCGTAGTCGGTCTGCTGGCCGACGCGGGCGTTGGTGACCTGGTAGTTCACCTTCCGGATGGGGCTGAAGAGCGCGTCGATGGGAATGGTGCCGATGGGCTGGCCCGGCACCTTGTTGCGCTCGGCCGGGACGTAGCCGCGACCGCGGCGGGCGGTGAGCTCCATCCGGACCCGGCCGCCCTCGCTGACGGTGAAGAGGTGCTGGCCCGGGTTCAGGATCTCCACCTGGGCGTCACCGATGATGTCACCGGCCTTGACCTCGCGCGGGCCCTCCGCCTCCACCCGCACCGTCTTCACCTCGTTGGTGTGGATCTGGAGGAGGACCTCCTTGAGGTTGAGGATGATGTCGGTGACGTCCTCGGCCACCTCGGGGATGGTCATGAACTCGTGCTCCACCCCCTCGACCTTCACCGAGGTCACCGCCGCTCCCTGCAGGCTGGAGAGCAGGACCCGCCGCAGCGAGTTCCCGAGGGTGATGCCGAAGCCGCGCTCGAGCGGCTCGGCCACGAACTTCCCGTAGGTGTTGGTGAGGCTCTCCTGGTCGACCTGCAGCCCGCGGGGCTTGATGAGGTCGCGCCAGTTCTTGGTGATGATGGCGTCTGCCATGGCTGTCTCCTGTGCCGCCGCCCCCTCCCCGCCACCGCCAGCCGAGCGGATCGGAGAACCGTGGGACGCGCGACCGTTCCGGTTGTGAGTGCGAGCCCGACTACTTCGAGTAGAGCTCGACGATCAGCTGCTCCTGGATGGGCATGGTGATGTCCTCGCGAGACGGCGAGGTCTTCACCGTGCCCTTGAAGCCACCCTTGTCCAGCTCGAGCCACTGCGGGACGCCGCGGCGGTCCACCGCCTCCAGCGCCTCGCCGATGCGGACAACCTTCTTGGACCGCTCGCGCAGCTCGATGACGTCGCCGGCGCGGAGCCGGTAGGAGGGCACGTCCACCTTGCGGCCGTTGATGCGGAAGTGGCCGTGGCGCACCAGCTGGCGGGCCTCGTTGCGGGTGTCGGCGAAGCCGAGGCGGAAGATGACGTTGTCGAGGCGCAGCTCCAGGGTCTGGAGCAGGTTCTCGCCGGTCTTGCCCTTGCCGGCCGCGGCGTTCTTGAAGGCGTGGCGGAAGTCGGCCTCCAGCAGGCCGTACATGCGCTTCACCTTCTGCTTCTCGCGGAGCTGGACGCCGTACTCCGAGAACTTGGTGCGCCCCTGGCCGTGCTGGCCGGGGGGGTACGGGCGCCGCTCGATGGCGCACTTGTCGGTGTAGCAGCGATCACCCTTCAGATACATCTTCAGGTTCTCGCGGCGGCAGAGCCGGCAGACACTTTCGGTGTAACGGGCCACGTGGACTCCTTGACTAGACGCGGCGGCGCTTCGGCGGCCGGCAGCCGTTGTGCGGGATCGGGGTGACGTCGCGGATGAGCGTGATCTTGAGGCCGGCGGCCGAGAGGGCCCGCAGCGCCGACTCGCGGCCGGCGCCGGGGCCGCTCACCTGGACGGTGACGGTCTTGAGGCCGTGCTCCATCGCCTTGGCGGCGGCATCGCCGGCGGCGACCTGGGCGGCGAAGGGAGTCGACTTGCGCGAGCCCTTGAAGCCGCGGGCACCGGCCGACGACCAGGACAGCACGTTGCCGACCGTGTCGGTGATGGTGACCATGGTGTTGTTGAACGTGGCGGCGATGTGCACCACGCCGGCCGCGACGTTCTTCTTGACCCGCTTCTTCCCCTTCTTCGGGGTCACCGGCGAGGCGGTGATGGGCTCCATCCCGGTGAGGTTGGGGGCCGCGGGCGGTCCGGACTCCTCGACCTTGGCCGGGGCGGCCTCGGGCTTCTTGGCCGGCTTCTCCGTCGTCTGCTTCTCGTCAGCCACTCGTCGTCTCCGTTCGCTGTTCGAAGAGGATTACGCCTTGGGGGCGGGGGCCGCGGCGGCCGGCTTGCGAATCAGGCCGCGCTTCGGGCCCTTGCGGGTGCGGGCGTTGGTGTGGGTGCGCTGGCCGCGGACCGGCAGGCCCTTGCGGTGACGCAGGCCGCGGTAGCAGCCCAGGTCCATCAGCCGCTTGATGTTCATCGAGGTCTCGCGGCGGAGGTCGCCCTCCACCTTGACGTTCTGCTCGATGGTCTCGCGGATGCGGCGGACCTCGTCGTCGGTGAGATCCTTGGTGCGGGTGATGGGGCTGACCTGGGCGCGCTCACAGATGAGCTTGGCGGTGGTCTTGCCAATTCCGTAGAGGTACTGGAGCGAGATCTCGATGCGCTTCTCGCGGGGAAGGTCGACGCCGGCGATACGGGCCATCTGTTCGTCTCTCCTGGCTGCGCGGGCGCGTTAGCGCTGCCGCTGCTTGTGGCGGGGGTTGGCGGCGCAGATGATCCGGACCACGCCCTTGCGCTTGATCACCTTGCACTTGTCGCAAATCTTCTTCACCGACGCGCGGACCTTCATGACCTCGACCGCCTCCCGACAAAACACCGTCGTTGCAGACAAAAAGCCCCGCCGACCCTTCCGGCGGGACCTGGCGCCTGGAGCGCGCTCACGCGCTCCCGGCCACCCGCTTCCCACTGCGCTCTCGCTGGCGCTTCGCCCTCTCCCGGCTTCCTGGGTACGGCGAGCGAAGCGCGCCCTATAACACAGGAATTTCCGGCTGGCAACGGCCGGCATGCTCCCGTGGCATGAATCTGCAAGCCTCCGACATCAGGCCACATTCCGAGCCGTGTTCCCGGTGCCCAGGACCAGCGGCCCGGCCTCCGTGACCGCAACCGTGTGCTCGAAGTGGGCGCAGAGGCTCCTGTCGGCCGAGATGGCCGTCCAGCCGTCGCCGAGGAGCTCCACCTCGGGCCGCCCGGCGGTGACCATGGGCTCGATGGCCAGCACCATCCCCGGCCGGAGCAGGATGCCGGTTCCGGGGGCCCCGAAGTTGGGGACCGCCGGCGGCTCGTGGAGCGCCCGGCCGATGCCGTGCCCCACGAAGTCGCGCACCACCGAGAAGCCCTGCGCCTCGACGCAGCCCTGGACCGCGGCGCCCACGTCGCCGATGCGGGCCCCGGCCCGGGCCGCGGCCACGCCGCGCGCCAGCGCCTCGGCGGTGACCTGGATCAGCCGCTTCGCCTGGGGAGCGGGCCGGCCCACCGAGACCGTGATCGCGGCGTCACCGTACCAGCCGTCCTTCACCGCACCGAAGTCGAGGCTCACCAGGTCGCCGTCCTGCAGCTTCCGAGGGCCGGGGATGCCATGCACGATCTCCTCGTTGACCGAGATGCAGATGCACGCCGGGAAGCCGTGGTAGCCCTTGAAGGCCGGCTCGGCGCCCAGCTCGGCCAGCCGCGCCTCTGCATGGGCGTCGAGCTCGGCGGTGGTGACACCGGGCGCCACGCGCGCCTGGAGCTCGCCCAGGACGACGTGCACCACCCGGCAAGCCTCGCCGATGGCCGCCACCTCGTCCGGGACGCGCAGAGCGATGGGGTCGTGCTTCACGCCGCTCCTACCGACCCAGGAGCTTGCGGGTGGCCGCCAGGATGGTCTCGGGGGCACCGGTGGCCTCGATCTCGGCGACCAGTTTCCGGTCCTGGTAGTAGCGCTTCAGCGGCGCCGTCTTGCCGGCGTACTCCTGCATCCGCTTCTTCACGTTCTCGGGCCGATCGTCGTCGCGGAGCACCAGCGCCGTGCCGTCCTTGTCGCACACGCCGGCGGCGCGCGGCGGGCTCGCGGTCACGTGGTAGACGGCCCCGCACTTGGGGCAGCTGCGCCGGCCGCCGATGCGCTCCACCACCGCCTGCTCCGGCACCTCGTAGGAGAGCACCCGGTCCACCGCCCTGCCCTGCCCGCGGAGCAGCGTGCCCAGGAAGTCGGCCTGGGCCGCCGTGCGGGGGTAGCCGTCGAGGATGCAGCCCCTGGCGACGTCGGGCCGCCCGAGCCGGTCCTGGACCATGGCGTTGGTGATGTCGTCGGTGACCAGGCCGCCCGAGTCCATGATGGCCTGGACCTTCTTGCCGAGCTCCGTGCCCCGCGCCTTGTGGTCGCGGAACATGTCGCCGGTGGAGATGTGGGGCACGCCCAGTTCGGCGGCCAGCATCTTCGCCTGGGTGCCCTTCCCGGCTCCAGGAGGGCCCAGCAGGATCAGGATCACGTGTGTCCTCCCCTCCCTGGCCGCCGGGCGGTCAGGCGTTGACGGGCGAGCCGGTCTCGAGGCGGCGGCCGCGGATGCGCGGCCCGCGAGGCCCGGTGAAGCCCTCGTAGTGGCGGGTGATGAGGTGGCCCTCGATCTGCTGCACGGTGTCGAGCGCCACGCCCACCACGATGAGGAGGGCCGTGCCGCCGAAGTAGAAGGGCACGCCGAACTCGGTGATGAGCAGCGTCGGGAGCACGCAGACCGCGGAGATGTAGACCGCGCCGCCGAAGGTGACCCGTGAGAGCACGTGGTCGATGTAGTCGGCCGTGGTCTTGCCCGGGCGGATGCCGGGGATGTAGCCGCCGTACTTCTTGAGGTTGTCGGCCACGTCCACCGGGTTGAAGGTCACCGCGGTGTAGAAGTAGGCGAAGAAGATGATGAGCAGCACGTAGAAGACGTTGTAGATCCAGGACCCGGCTTGGAGCTGATCCGAGAGCCGCTGCAGCACCGGGAACCACGAGGCCAGCGTCGCCGGGAAGAGCAGGATCGAGCTGGCGAAGATGGGCGGGATCACGCCGGCGGTGTTGACCTTGAGCGGCAGGTGGGTGCTCTGGCCGCCGTACAGCTTCCGGCCCACCACCCGCTTGGCGTACTGCACCGGGATGCGGCGCTGGCCGCGCTCGAAGAAGACGATGGCCGCCACCACGCCCAGCATCACCGCCACCAGCAGGATGACCTTGAACTCGTCGAGGTTGGCACCGGTGCGGAAGGCGGCCCATGTCTGGTAGGCGGCGTCGGGTACGCGGGCCACGATGCCGGCGAAGATGATGAGGGAGATGCCGTTGCCGACGCCGCGCTCGGTGATCTGCTCGCCCATCCACATGATGAAGGCGGTGCCGGCGGCCAGCGAGACCATGGTCAGGAAGCGGAAGCTCCAGCCCGGCGTCGGCACCACCGCCAGGCCGCTGGGATCCCGCAGGCTCTCCAGGTAGGCGGCGATGCTCCAGCCCTGGACCACCGAGAGGACGATGGTCAGGTAGCGGCTGTACTGGTTGATCTTGCGCCGGCCCAGCTCGCCTTCCTTCTGCATCTTCTCCAGCGCCGGCACCACCACCGTCAGCAGCTGCATGATGATGGAGGCGGAGATGTACGGCATGATCCCGAGCGCGAAGATGCTCAGCTGCTCGAGGGCGCCGCCGGAGAACAGGTTGAAGAGGCCCAGCAGGCCGCCGGAGGACTGCACCACCTTCTTCATCGCCACCCGGTCCACGCCCGGCGTGGTGACGAAGATGCCGAGGCGGTAGACCGCCAGGATGCCGAGCGAGAACAGGAGCCGCTTGCGCAGCTCGGGGATGCGGAACATGTTGGCGAAGCTGCTGATGACCATGGTTCCCTCTCGCTCGCCGGTGCTCCCCGGGCCGGGGCGCGGTTACTTCTTCTTCTTGGGGTTGGCGGCCTTCTCTGCGGCACGCGCCGCCTTGGCCTTCTCGCCCATGGTCTGCTTGCGGGGCACGATCTCCACCTTTCCGCCCGCCTTCTCGATGGCGGCGCGGGCCCCGGCGGTGACGCGGTCGGCGACCACGGTGTAGGCCGCCGAGAGCTCGCCGGCCCCCAGCACCACCACGCCGTCGCCGGTGCCGTCGATCAGGCCCGCGGCCTTGAGGGCGGCGGCGTCCACGGTCCCGGCCGGCAGGCCCTGGAGCCGACCCACCTGGACCTCCTCCAGCTCGCGCCGGAAGAAGCTGATGAAGCCGAACTTGGGCAGGCGGCGCTGGAGCGGCATCTGGCCGCCCTCGAAGCCCTCGAAGTGCATGTTGCCGCTGCGGGCCTTCTGGCCCTTGCCGCCGCGGCCGGCGGTCTTGCCGAGGCCGGAGGCCTGGCCACGGCCGACGCGCTTGCGCTCGCGGTTGGCGCCCTTGGGCGCCTTGAGCTGGCTGAGAGACATGGTGGATTCCTTTCTAACCCGGACCGGGGGGACGGTGCATGCCCGCCGGACCGGCGGTGGCTACTTGGCGGCGGCCTTCTTGCGGGCGGCCCGGCCCTGGGGCGCGGGAGCATCGACCCGCTCCCACTCGATCAGGTAGCCGACCTTCTCGACCATCCCCATGGTGGCCGGGGTGTCGGGAAGCAGCTTCACCGAGTTGGTCTTCTTCAGGCCCATGCCCTGGACCGTCACCCGGTGCGAGGCGGGACAGCCCGCCAGGCCCCGGACCAGCTTGACCTTGATGGCAGCCATGTCTCGCTCCTAGCTCCGGATCTCTTCGGCCTGCTTGCCGCGGACCCGCGCCACGTCCTCGGGGTTGCGCAGCCGCTTCAGCCCGTCGACGGTGGCCTTGAGGACGTTGTGGGGGTTGCGGGAGCCCTGGCTCTTGGTGAGCACGTTGCGGATCCCGGCCGACTCCAGCACCGCGCGGACGGCGCCGCCGGCGATGACGCCGGTGCCCTCGCCCGCCGGCTTGAGCAGCACCTGCCCGGCGCCGAAGTGGCCGATCACCTCGTGCGGGATGGTGGTGCCGGCCAGCGGCACCTTGAAGAGGTGCTTCTTGGCCTGCTCGCCACCCTTGCGGATGGCCTCGGGGACCTCGTTGGCCTTGCCCAGGCCCACGCCCACGTGGCCCTGGCCGTCACCCACCACCACCAGCGCCGAGAAGCTGAAGCGCCGGCCGCCCTTGACCACCTTGGCGACGCGGTTGATGTGGACGACGCGGTCCTGGAGCTCGAGCTCGTTCGCGTTGATCGGTTGAGCCATCACGTTCCCCTAGAACTTCAGGCCGGCCTCGCGGGCCGCCTGCGCCACGGCCGCGATCCGGCCGTGATAGTCGAAACCGTTGCGATCGAAGACCACCTGCTGGACGCCCTTCTCCAGGGCCGCCTTGGCCACCGCGGTGCCCACCTTCTTGGCGGCGTCGGTCTTGCCGTCTTCCTTGGTCTCGGCCCGCAGCGTCTTGCCGACGGTGCTGGCCGCCGCCAGGGTGCGGCCGGTGGTGTCGTCCACCACCTGGGCGTAGATGTGGTTGAGGCTCCTGTAGACGCTGAGGCGCGGGCGCTCCGTGGTGCCGGAGACCTTCTTGCGGATGCGGGCCTTGCGCTTCTCTCTCGGTGTGACGTGCTTCGCCATGTGCTCTCTCCTTGCGCCGGCGCGTGCCCAGCCGGCGCATGAGCCGGTCGGCCGCTAGGCCGCGCCGGTCTTGCCTTCCTTGCGGCGGATGGTCTCTTCGGCGTACTTGATGCCCTTGCCCTTGTACGGCTCGGGCAGGCGCAGCCCGCGGATCTTGGCGGCGGTCAGGCCCAGCAGGTGCTTGTCGACGCCGCGCACGGTGATGCGCGTCTGCTTGGGGTCGACCTCGGCGGTGATGCCCTCGGGGAGCTTGAAGACCACCGGGTGCGAGAAGCCCAGGGCGAAGTGCAGATCCTTGCCCTTGAGCTCGGCCTTGAAGCCCACGCCGCTGATCTCCAGCGTGCGCTCATACCCCTTGGTCACGCCCTCGACGGCGTTCTTCACCAGGGTGCGGGTCAGGCCGTGCAGGCCCTTGGCCAGGCGGGTCTCGTCGGGCCGGGTCACCTGTACCTGGCCCTTGTCGACGACCACCTTGACCACCGGGTTGTAGGCGAAGGCCATCTTGCCCTTCGGCCCCTCCACCTTCACGGTGGTGCCGTCGATGGCGACCTTGACCTTCTCCGGGATCTTGACCGGAAGCTTTCCGACTCGGGACATGGCGTCTCCTACCAGACGGTGCAGATGAGCTCGCCGCCCACCTTCTGCTTGCGGGCCTCCCGATCGACCAGGACGCCCTTCGAGGTCGAGAGGATGGCGATGCCCATGCCATTCAGGACGCGGGGGATCGAGTCGGTCGGCACGTAGCGCCGCAGCCCCGGCTTCGACACCCGCTTGATGTCGGTGATGACCGGCGAGCGGTCCTGCGCGTACTTCAGCAGGACGGTGATGGCCCCCTGCGGGCCATCTTCGTGCCGGACGAAGTCCTTGATGAACCCCTCCTCCTTCAGCACCTCGGCAATACGGACCTTGAGGCGCGAGGCGGGGATCACCACCTTCTCGTGGCGGGCGTTGGACGCGTTGCGGATGCGCGTCAGCATGTCGCCGATCGGATCGGTGAAGCTCATGTCGCTCTCTCTCCCTACCAGCTCGACTTGATGACGCCAGTCACTTCGCCCTGGAGCGCCCGCTTGCGGAAGCAGAGCCGGCACATCTTGAACTTCCTCAGGAAGGCACGGGGCCGGCCGCAGATGGGGCAGCGGTTGTAGGCCCGGACCTTGAACTTCGGCTTGCGCTTGGCCTGCGCGATCTTGGACAGCTTCGCCATGGGTTCTCCTCGCGGACCTTACTGGCGGAACGGCATGCCGAGGAAGCGGAGCAGCGCCCGCCCCTCCTCGTCGTTCCGGGCGGTCGTGACCACCGTGATGTTCATCCCTTTGATCTTCTCGACCTTGTCGTAATTGATCTCCGGGAAGATGATCTGCTCGCGTACGCCGAGCGTGTAGTTGCCCTTCCCGTCGAATGCCTTGGGCGAGACGCCCTTGAAGTCGCGGACGCGCGGCAGTGCGATGGACACCAGGCGATCGAGGAACTCGTAGGCCCGGTCACCCCGCAGCGTCACCATGGCGCCGATGGACTGGCCCTGGCGCAGCTTGAAGTTGGCGATCGACTTGCGGGACTTGGTCACCACCGGCTTCTGACCGGTGATGGACGCAAGTTGCTCCACCGAGGCATCGATGATCTTGCCGTTGTTGATGGCCTCGCCGAGCCCCATGTTCACCACGATCTTCTCGATGCGGGGTGCCTGCATGGGGTTGGTGTAGCCGAACTCCTTCATCAGAGCCGGCCGGATCTCGGCCTCGTAGCGCGTCTTCAGTCGTGCTGCCATCGCTTCTCCTTGCCTTCGTCCCGCTTCGTCTGGTGCGGGGCGATGCGGTTGAGCTTCTTCCCTACTCCCAGGCCGCCCCGCACTGCTTGCAGGCCCGGACCAGCCGCCCGGCCTTCTTGTCGGCGGCCACGTGCTTCACGCGGGTGGGCTTCTGGCACTTGGGGCACACCACCATCACGTTGGAGGCGTGGATGGTGCCGGCCTTCTCGACGATCCCGCCCTCGGCGTTGGCGGCGCTGCGCCCCTTCTTCAGGTGGCGCTTCACCGTCATGAGCTTCTCGACGCGGACCCGGTTCGAGGCCTTGAGGACCGCCAGCACCTTGCCGGTCTTGCCCTTCTCCTTGCCGGCCAGCACCTGGACGGTGTCGTTCTTGTGGATGTCCATGGCTTAGAGAACCTCGGGCGCGAGCGAGATGATCTTCATGAACTTCCGCGCGCGCAGCTCGCGGGCCACCGGCCCGAAGATGCGGGTGCCGATGGGCTCCAGATCCTTGTTGATGAGGACGGCGGAGTTGCCGTCGAAGCGGATGTAGCTGCCGTCGGGCCGCTTCACCTCGCGGGAGGTGCGGACGATGACGGCGCGCGCCACCTCGCCCTTCTTCACCTTGGCCTGGGGAATGGCCTCCTTGACGGAGACCACGATGACGTCGCCCACCGACGCGTAGCGCCGCCGGCTGCCGCCCAGCACCTTGATGCACTGGACGCGCTTGGCGCCGCTGTTGTCCGCCACGTCGAGGATGGTCTGCTGCTGGATCATGGCTAGACCTCCGCTGCCTTCTCGAGCGTCTCCACCACCCGCCAGCGCTTGTCCTTGGAGAGCGGGCGGGTCTCGACGATCCGAACCCGGTCGCCGATGCCGCACTCCTGCTTCTCGTCGTGCGCCTTGAACTTGGCGGCCCTGGTGACGATCTTGCCGTACTTGGAATCGGCCACCCGGCGCTCGACGCGGACGACCACGGTCTTGGCCATCTTGTTCGAGACCACCACGCCGATGCGGCTCTTGCGGTTTCCGCGCTCCATGGCGTCCTACTCCTTCTTGGCCTTCTTCTGGGGGGCGACCTTCGCCTTGCGCGTCAGGCCCTGCTCCTTCTCGCGCTTCACCGTCAGGCAGCGCGCCACGTCGCGGCGGGCCTTGACCATCTCGGCGGTGGAGTCGAGGACCCCGGTGCTGTGCTTGTTGCGCATGTCGAACATCTGGCGGCGGAGCTCCTGCACGCGTCCGTCCAGCTCCGCGGGCGTCAGCTCTCTCAGCTCGTTGGCAGTGGCCATGGCGGTCCTCTACAGGGTCGCGCCGCGCTTCACCATGCGCGTGGCGACGGGGAGCTTGTGCATGGCCAGGGTGAAGGCCTTCTTGGCGGTGGCGTCGTCGACGCCCGACATCTCGTACAGCACCCGCCCCGGCTTCACGACCGCCACGTAGTACTCGACGTTGCCCTTGCCGGTGCCCATGCGGGTCTCGGCGGCCTTCTTGGTGATGGGCTTGTCGGGGAAGACCCGGATCCAGAGCTTCCCGCCCCGCTTGACGAAGCGGGTGATGGCCACGCGGGCCGCCTCGATCTGCCGGCTGGTGAGCCAGCCGCACTCGGTGGCGGCCAGGCCGTACTCGCCGTTGTTGAGATCCGAGCCGCGGTAGGCCTTGCCCCGCATGCGGCCCTTCATCATCTTCCGGTACTTCGTTCGCGCCGGCTGCAGCATGTCGTTCTCCTCGAGCCTTTCGCGCTAGACGCGGGCGCTCTTGGCCTGGCGTGCCGCGCTCGAGGCCGGAAGCACCTCGCCGCGCATGATCCAGACCTTGACGCCGATCTTGCCGTAGGTGGTCTTGGCCTCGGCGAAGCCGTAGTCGATGTCGGCCCGCAGGGTGTGGAGCGGGACGCGGCCCTCGCGGTACCACTCGTAGCGCGCCATCTCGGCGCCGCCCAGGCGGCCGGCGCAGGCGATGCGGATGCCCTTGGCGCCGAACTTCAGCGAGGTCTGCACCGCCTTCTTCATGGCGCGACGGAAGGCGATGCGGCGCTCCAGCTGCTGGGCCACGTTCTCCGCGACCAGCTGGGCGTCGGTCTCGGCCTTCCGGACCTCGACGACGTTCAGGTAGACCTCGTTCTCGGTGAGGGCCTGGAGGTCCTTCTTGATGGTCTCGATCCCGGCGCCGCGCTTGCCGATGACGATGCCGGGGCGCGCGGTGTGGACGTTGATCTTGACCTTGTTGGCGGCTCGCTCGATCTCGATCCGGGAGATGCCGGCCTGGCCGAGCTTCTCCTTCACGAACTCACGGATCTTGATGTCCTCGTGGAGCCACTGGGCGTAGTTCTTCTCCTCGTACCACTTCGACTCCCAGGAGCGGATGACGCCCAGTCGGAACCCGATCGGATGGACTTTCTGACCCACGTGTCTCTCCTTCCGCGCTAGGCGCGGGCTCCGGTGCCCAGCTCGACGTAGACGTGGCTGGTCCGCTTCTCGATGCGGTAGGCACGCCCCATGGCCCGCGGCATGAAGCGGCGCATCTTGGGGCCGCCGTCCACGGTCAGGGTCTTCACGAACAGCGCGTCGACGTCGACGCGGCCGCCCTTCTGCTCAGCGTTGGCGATCGCCGAGCGCACCAGCTTGGCCAGCGGCTTGGCTGCGGCGTTGGGCGTGTACTTGAGCAGCGCCAGCGCTTGGCCCACCGGCATCCCGCGGAGGTGGTCGGCGACGAGCCGGACCTTGCGGGGCGCCATGCGCAGGAACTGGAGCCGGGCGTGCGGCCCGGCCAGGGCGACGGCCTTCTTGGCCTTGGCAGGCTTCTTGGGCGCGGCGGCCGGCGCCTCCGCAGCCTCGGCCTTCTTGGCGGCCTTCTTCTTGGTCTCGGCCATGGTCTCTCGCGCTCCTTACTTCTTCGGGGCCGCGGCCGGGGCGGAGGTCGCCGCCGCCACCTTCTTCTCGGCCGAGTGGCCGTGGAAGGTTCGGGTCGGGGCGAACTCGCCCAGCTTGTGGCCCACCATGTTCTCGGTGACGAAGACCGGGATGAACTTCCGCCCGTTGTGGACCGCGAAGGTGTGGCCCACGAAGTCCGGCAGCACCGTGCTCCGCCGCGACCAGGTCTTGATGACCGACTTCTTGTTCCCCTTGTTCGCCTCCTCCACCTTCTTGGTGAGGTGCTTGTCGGCGAAGGGGCCCTTCTTGATCGAACGCGCCATGGGTTCTGTCCTCGCCCGCTAGTGCGGCCGGTTGCGCACGCCGGGCTTGCGGCGGCTGACGATGAGCTTGTCGGTGCGGCGGTTGTTGCGGGTCTTGAGGCCCTTGGTCTTCTGGCCCCAGGGCGAGACCGGGTGCGGGTTGCCCTGACCCGACTTGCCCTCGCCGCCGCCGTGCGGGTGATCCACCGGGTTCATCGCCAGGCCGCGGACGGTGGGCCGGATGCCCAGCCAGCGCGACTTCCCGGCCTTGCCGACCCGGATGGCGTTGGACTCGATGTTGGAGAGCTGCCCGATGACGGCGCGGCAGTCCTGCAGCACCTGGCGGACCTCGCCGGAGGGCATGCGGATCTGGGCGTAGGCGCCCTCCTTGGCCATGAGCTGGCCGAAGGAGCCGGCGGAGCGGATCATCTGGCCGCCGGAGCCGGGCTGCGCCTCCACGTTGTGGAGCACCGTGCCCTCCGGGATGGCGCGGATGGGCAGGCAGTTGCCGGGGCGGATGTCGACGGCGTCGCCCGAGAGCAGCACGTCGCCCACCGCCACGCCGATGGGGGCGAGGATGTAGCGCTTCTCGCCGTCCTTGTAGTGCAGCAGCGCGATGCGCGCGGTGCGGTTCGGGTCGTACTCGATGGCCGCGACCTTGGCCGGCACGCCGTCCTTGTCGCGCCGCCAGTCGATGACGCGGTAGCGCCGCTTGTGCCCGCCGCCGATGTGGCGGGTGGTGATGTGGCCGTGCGAGTTGCGCCCGCCCGACTTGCGCATCGCCACGGTCAGGTTCTTCTCGGGCTTCCGCTTGGTGATCTCGGAGAAGTCCGAGACCTGCATCAGGCGGCGGCCCGCGCTGGTCGGCTTGTAGGTCTTGACGCCCATGGCTCTACCCCGTCCCTTAGCCCTCGAAGAGGGGGATGGTCTCGCCCTGCTTCAGGGTGACGATGGCCTTCTTCCAGTTCGGCCGCTGGCCCATGCCCCGGCCGACCCGCTTCACCTTGCCCCGCTGGATCGAGGTCCGCACCGCCAGGACGTGGACGCCGAAGAGCTTCTCGACCGCGCCCTTCACCTGGATCTTGGTGGCCTCCCGGTGCACCTCGAAGGCGTACTGCTGGGCCGTGGCCCGGCCGCGCTCGCCCTTCTCGGTGACCAGCGGGCGCTTCACGATGTCCTGTTCCGAGAGCATCATGACAGGCTCGCCTCCAGCTTCTTGGCCGAGGCGGCGGTGAGCACCAGCGCCTCGTGCTTGAGGATGTCGTAGACGTTGAGCCCCTCGGCGGCGAGGAAGTCGGCGCCGGCCAGGTTGCGGATCGACTTCTGCAGCGCCAGGTTGGCGCCGTCGTCCACCACCAGGGCCTTCTTCACGCCCAGCTTCTGTAGCACCTTGGCGGCGGCGCCGGTCTTCGGGCCCTGCGGCTTCCACTCGGAGACGATGAGGAGCTTCTGCTCCTTGCCCTTGAGGGCCAGCGCCGAGCGGAGCGCGGCCTTCCGGACCTTCTTGGGCACGTCGTAGGAGTAGTCACGGGGCTTGGGGCCCATCGCCTTGCCGCCGCCCACCCAGTGGGAGGCGCGGGTCGAGCCCTGGCGGGCCCGGCCGGTGTGCTTCTGGCGCCAGGGCTTCTTGCCGCCGCCGGACACCAGCGAGCGGTTCTTGACCGCGTGGGTGCCCGAGCGATCGGAGGCGAGCTTCGCCTTGACCACCTCGTAGAAGAGGTGCTCGTTCACCTCACCGGCGAAGACCTCGTCGGCGAGCTCCAGCTCGCTGACCTTGTTCTTCTCCAGGTCGTAGACGTCGAACTTGGCCATGGCGTCCCCTACTTGATCTCCACGTCCACGCCGGCCGACAGGTCGAGCTTCATCAGCGCGTCGAGCGTCTGCGGCGTCGGCTCCAGGATGTCCAGGAGCCGCTTGTGCGTGCGGATCTCGAACTGCTCGCGCGACTTCTTGTCGACGTGCGGGCTGCGGAGCACGGTGAACTTGTTGATGCGGGTGGGCAGCGGGATCGGTCCCGCCACCTTGGCGCCCGTGCGCTTGGCCGTCTCCACGATCTCCCCGGCCGACTGGTCGAGGAGCTTGTAGTCGTAGGCCTTGAGCCGGATCCTGATCTTCTGAGTCGCCATCGAAGACCTTCTTCTTCGTCAGACCGGCGCTGCGCGGCGCGTCCGGAACCGGCCCCCTATGGCCGTTTCCCGCGCCGCCGTTCGCCGGAAGCTCGTTACTCGATGACCTCGGCCACCACGCCCGACCCGACAGTGCGCCCACCCTCGCGGATGGCGAAGCGCAGCTCCTTCTCCATCGCGATGGGGGTGATCAGCGTCACCTCCATCCCGATGTTGTCGCCCGGCATCACCATCTCCACGCCCTTGGGCAGCTCCACCGACCCGGTCACGTCCGTCGTGCGGAAGTAGAACTGGGGCCGGTACCCGTTGAAGAACGGCGTGTGGCGGCCGCCCTCCTCCTTGGTCAGC
>JACRMN010000009.1 GCA_016214955.1 Deltaproteobacteria bacterium | reverse complement strand
GCGCGGGCGAGGACGGGCGGGGCGGCGCGGCCCGGGGCACCGGGGGCCGGCGCGGCGGCCGGGGCGGCGGGCGGAGGTGGCGCGGCGCGAGGCGGCGGCGGGGGCGGCCTGGGCTGCGGGGCGGCGATGCCCCACTTGCGCAGCGCCTCCAGCGTCTCGTGATCGTCGGGCCGGGCTGCCGCCGCCTTCTGCAGCGCGGCCACGCCGGCGTCCTTCTCTCCGAGCTTGAGGAGGAGGAGGCCAGCCATCCGGTTGACGGCCACGTCGTCGGGGTGGAGGCGCTGGGCGTCGAGCAGCTCGTCGAGCGCCTTGCGGTCCTTCCCCTGCGCGCCGTACACCTCGGCGAGCAGCAGCCGCGGCGAGGGGTCGGCGGGGTTGGCCTTCACGCCCTTCTTGCAGACGACCATCGCCTCCATGAAGCGGCCCATGGAGACGTACGCCTCGGTGAGCGGCCGCCAGGCGCCCGAGGAAGGGTCGGACGAGAAGGCGCGCTCCAGCGCGGCGAGCTCTGCGGGGGAAAGCGGCTTTCCGGGCGAGGGCACTCTGCGACCGTTTTACGGGCTCCCGGGCGGCGGGTCAACGAGTTCCCTTTGACATTTCGCCCCTCTAGCTGTAGGTATCCCTCCCCCTGACCTCGGGGAGCACCGTTTCACCTGGGGCTGTAGCTCAGCTGGGAGAGCGCTAGAATCGCACTCTAGAGGTCGTCGGTTCGATCCCGATCAGCTCCACCAATCATTCGAGGGCCCGGTTCCGCGCGTGCGGGACCGGGCCCTCGGCCTTCCGGGTCCCGGCATCTCAGCGCTTCCGGGCGTCGCGCAGCTCGACGGTCTGGGTCGGGTAGGCGAACGAGGTCCCGGCCCTCTCCACCACCTCGAGGAAGCGGAGCAATAGTTCCTGGCGGATGGCCAGGAACCGCTGGTAGTCGCCGGTCTCGAACCAGGCCATGACCTCGACGTCGAGGGAGTAGGCGCCCAGCGCCACGAAGCGTACCCGCAGCTCGCCCGGCCAGAGCCGGGGCTCGGCGCGCAGGGCGTGCTCCACCCCCTCCAGCACGGCCCGGAGCTGGGTGGCGGTGGTGCCGTAGGAGAGCTGCAGCACGGTGAAGAGCCGGATGCGGTCGCGCAGGCCGAAGCTCTCGATGCGGGCGTCGGAAAGCTTGCCGTTGGGGAAGGTGACGACGGTGCGGTCGAGCGTGCGCACCCGGGTGGAGCGCAGCCCCAGCGCCTCGACGGTGCCCTCGACCCCGTCGACCCGCACCCAGTCGCCCACCTTGAAGGGCACGTCGAGGCCGATGCTCACCGAGCCGATGAGGTTCTCCACCGTCTTCTGCGCGGCCAGCGCCACCGCCAGGCCGCCGATGCCGAGGCCGGCCAGGAGGCTGCCCACCGGGTAGCCGACCTGGGCCATCACCGCCACCGCGCCGATGGCCCACAGCGCCACCTTGGTGGCCCGGCGCACCGAGGGCAGCATGGCCACGCCGGTGACGTTGGCCATGCCCCAGGGCGAGTGGCCGATGAGGTGGAAGCCGATGTCCACCGAGCGCAGCGCCGCCCAGAAGAGGGCCACGGTGGTGCCGGCGCGGAGGAGCTCGTTGACGTCGGCGGCCACCTCGGCCGGCAGCGCCAGCCCGGTCTTGAGGATCGCCAGGGCCAGGCAGCTCCAGAAGACGACCAGCGGTCCGCCGATGCGGGCCACCAGCAGGTCGTCCCAGCGGTTTTCGGTGCGGGCGGCGATGCGCCGGAGGACCCGCCGGGTGAGCGCCGTCAGGAACCAGCCGGCGAGCAGCGCCAGCCCCAGCGCCGCCGGCGCGGCCAGCCACTGCCACCAGAGGAGGCCGCGCGGCCCCTCCTCGAGGAGCGGCGCCGGCAGGTGGCGCTCGAAGGAAGGGCGGGCGGCGGCGGCGAGATGGGGGAACATGCGGGGCGCATTGTGCCGCGGGAGGGACCTGGCGTCATCCTGGTCGGACTGGCGGTCCTGGACGCGCCGCTCGCGTCGCCCTGGTGGTGACTCCCCCGTGGATGCGCCGCTCGCGTCGGGTCCCGGGCGTAGCCGCCGGGGCCCGGCGCGCGGCGCAACGACGGCTCCGCCTACCCCTGCGCCTTCCCGTAGATGTCGGCGATGAGCGGCGCGAACTTCTTGTAGATGGTCTTGCGCCGCACCTTCATGGTGGCGGTGACCTCGTCGTCGTCGTGGTCCAGCTCCTTGTCGAGGAGCCGGAAGGTGCGCACCTGCTCCACCGGCGCCAGCCCGGCGTTGGCCTTCTCCACCTCGGCGGCCACCAGCGCCTGGACCTCGGGCAGCAGGGTCAGGCTCCTGAAGTTGGTGTAGGCCAGCCGCCGCTCGGTGGCCCACTGCCCCACGTTCTCGAAGTCGATCTGGACCAGCGCCGCCAGGAAGCGCTCGCCGTCGCCCACCACCACCGCCTCCTTCACGTAGGGCGAGACCTTGAGCGCGTTCTCGACGAGCGAGGGCGACACGTTCTTGCCGCCGGCGGTGACGAAGATCGCCTTCTTGCGATCCACGATGCGGAGCTGGCCGTCGGGGTCCTGCTCGGCGACGTCGCCGGAGCAGAGCCAGCCGTCGCGCAGCGTCTCGGCGCTGGCCTCGGGGTTCTTGAAGTAGCCCTGGAAGACCACCTCGCCGCGCTTGAGGAGCTCGCCGTCGCCGGCCAGGCGGTACTCGAGCCCGGGGATGGGCCGGCCCACCGTGCCCAGCCGGATCTCGCCGGCCCGCTGCACGAAGGAGAAGCCGGTGCACTCCGTCATCCCGTACCCCTCGCGCACCGGGATGCCGATGGCGTGGAAGAAGCGCAGCACCTCGGGGGAGATGGCGGCGGCGGCGCTGAAGGTGAGCCGCGCGCGGCGCAGGCCCACGTGGTTCTGCAGCGCCCGCAGCACCAGCAGCCAGGCCAGCGCGAAGCCGAGCCGCTCCCCCGGCCCCGGCGGCCGCCCCGCCAGGCGCGCCTCGGAGGCGCGCCCGCCTCGCCGCAGGGCCCAGTCGAAGAGCGCCCGGCGCCAGGGGGCCGCCTCCTGGATCTTCACCTGGATGGAGGCCTGCAGCTTCTCCCAGATGCGCGGCACGCCCAGGAACACGCTGGGCCCGATCTCGCGCAGGTCCTCCTGGATGGTGCGGATGCTCTCGGCGAAGTTCACCGTCAGGCCGCGCCAGAGCGGCAGGTAGACCGAGAAGATCTGCTCGGCCACGTGGCACAGCGGCAGGTAGCTCACCACCGAGTCGCCGGCCCGCACCCCGATGGCCTCGGTGGCGGCGCGCGCCTGGGCCAGGATGTTGCGGTGGCTGATCATCGCCCCCTTGGGGAAGCCGGTGGTGCCCGAGGTGTAGATGAGGAAGGCCAGGTCGCCGGCGCGGGTGGCGTCGACCATCTCGTCGAAGAGGCCGGGGTGGGCGCGGTCGTGCTCGGCTCCCCGCCGCTCCAGCTCCTCGAAGGAGAGGAGGCGGGGGTCGCGGTAGCGGCGCAGCCCCTTCATGTCGGCCACCACCACGTGGCGCACCAGCGGCAGCTCGGCCCCCACCTCCAGGATCTTGTCGGCCTGCTCCTGGTCCTCGCAGATCACGAAGGTGGCCTCGGAGTGGGCCACCACGTACTTCACCTCCTGGGCCGGGCTGGTGGGGTAGACCCCCACGCCCACCGCCGAGGCGCTCATGGCACCCAGCTCGGCGTAGAGCCACTCGCGGCAGTTCTCCGAGAGGATGGCCACCTTGTCGCCGCGCCGGAGCCCCAGGCTGGTGAGGCCCAGGGCGGTGCGGCGAACGTGGCCCAGGTAGTCCTCCCAGGTGACGCGCTGCCAGATGCCCCACTCCTTCTCGCGCAGGGCCACGTCCTGCGGCGACTGGCGGGCCCGCTCGCGCAGGAGCCGGGGGAGCGTGTCGCCTAGGAGAGCCAACGCTTCCTCCGCTTGTAGTGCTTCACCTCGCGGTAGCTCTTGGCCTGGCCGCCGCGCCGTCCCAGGTAGAACTCCTGCACGTCGCGGTCCTGGCGCAGCCGCTCCACCGGCCCGTCGAGCACCACCTTGCCGTTCTCCATGATGTAGCCGTGGGAGGCGAGCTGGAGCGCCATGTGGGCGTTCTGCTCCACCAGCAGGATGGTGGTGCCCTGCTCGCGGTTGATGCGCTCGACGATGGCGAAGATCTCCTCCACCAGCAGCGGCGACAGGCCCAGCGAGGGCTCGTCGAGGAGCATGAGGTCGGGCCCGGCCACCAGCGCCCGCCCGATGGCCAGCATCTGCTGCTCGCCGCCGGAGAGGTAGCCCCCCAGGCCGCCGCGCCGCTCCCGGAGCCGGGGGAAGTAGTCGTAGACCCGGTCCAGCTCCACCGCCTTGCCGCCGCGCCCGGTCGCCCCGGGCGCGTTCCGGCGCCAGCGGGCCGGAGTCGAGGGGCGCGCGTAGGTGGCGCAGAGCAGGTTCTCCTCCACCGTCAGGTCCTCGAAGACGTGGCGCCCCTCCCGCACCTGGAAGATGCCGCGGCGGGCGATCTGGTGCGGGAGGAGGCCGGCCAGGTCCTGGCCGCGGTAGGTGACGGCGCCGGCCTCGATGGCGCCGTTCTCCAGCGGCAGGAGCCCGGAGATGGCCTTGAGCGCCGTCGTCTTGCCCGCGCCGTTGGAGCCGAGGAGGGCCACGATCCGCCCCTCGGGGACGGCGAGCGACAGCCCCTTCAGCACCTGGACGCTGTGGTGGTACACGACCTCCAGGTTGTTGACGGCGAGCAGCGGCGGCGCGGGCGCTGTCATCGGCGGCCGGTCACTTCACGGTGATCCAGTCGGAGGCCGGCTCGAAGATGCCCTTCTGCACGTTGGCGCGGTAGACGCGCCCGACCGGGTACTTGTTGGAGACGAAGCCGCCCTTGCCGGTGAGGCCGCCGGTGTCCCAGTTCTGGATGGCGGCCAGCGCGTCCTTGAGGTTGTCGCCGGTGACCGGCTTGCCGGCCGCCACCACCCGGCGGGCCGCCTCGACGTAGACCATGCCGGTGAACCAGCCCTGGATGTAGCTGTTGGGCCGGTACTTGGCGTCGGCGGGGTGCACCTTCTCGTTGTACTTGCGCATGGCCACCACGCCGGGCGCGTCCTCGTACCAGTAGGCGTAGGGGTTGACGCCCATGTAGCCCTCGGCGTCGGGCCCGAGCTTGTCGATGATGGTCTTGTCCACCGACCAGAAGGTGCCCATGAAGGTGGTCTGGAGCCCGTGGTCGCGGGAGCCGCGGATCACCTCGGGGATGGGGGCCAGCACGTAGCCCTGGAAGATGACGTAGTCGGGCTGGGCCTTCTTGAGGGCCAGCACCTCGGTGGTCACGTCGACGGCGCCCACCTTGGTCACGATCTCGGCGGCCACCTCGACGCCCAGCTCGGCGGCCCGCTTCCGGGCCCAGGGGATGGGGTCCTTGCCGAACTCGGTGTCGCTGTAGAAGAAGGCCACCTTGGGCTTGCCCTTCCCCTTGGGGTTCTTGGCGATGTACTCGAGCAGCACGCCGAACATGTCGGCGTAGGACGGCCCCGAGAGGAACGAGTAGGGGTGGGTGGCGGGGTTGGCCAGCTCCGAGGAGAAGGAGGCCGAGGCGTAGAGCACCTTGTAGCGGCTGTTGAGCTCGGGGGCGATGGCCTTCCCCAGGCCGGTGGACTCTCCGTACATGATCACCGGCGAGTGCTGGGCCATGATCTTCTTGAAGGTGGCCACCGCCTTGTCGGTGTCGTAGCCCGAGTCCTCGTAGAAGTAGGTGAACTTCTTCCCCTTCACCAGCTTCTGCTCGTTGGCGTAGTTGAGGTAGTCCTGCAGGCCGGCGTTGATGTTGACGCCGGCGAAGGCGAAGCGGCCGGTGATGGGCTGGCAGGCGCCCACCTTGATCTCGTCGTCGGCGGCCCGGGCCCCGAGCGCTGCGGTGGCCAGCAGCGCGGCCACCAGGCACTTCATGCGGTTCTGGCTCATGCTCTCTCCTCCTGCGTGGGGTGGATCACTTCGGGAACGGCCACAGCGCGAAGAACCTGCGGATGCGACGCCACACCTCGGCGAGCCCGTGGGGCTCGAAGATCAGGAAGGCCACGATCATGGCGCCGAAGAGGATGTCCCGCAGCGGGAACAGGTAGCTCATGGCGTCGGGCGCGAAGGGCCGGACCGCCTGGGTGAGCACCTTCAGCCCCTCGGGCACCAGGGTGATGAAGACCGTGCCCAGCAGCGTCCCCTGCACGCTCCCCAGCCCGCCGACGATGATCATCGCCAGGAACTGGATGGAGAGCGAGAGCGGGAAGTTCTCGGGCGTCACCACCTTGGTGAAGTAGACCCACATCCCCCCGGCGATGCCGGCGTAGTAGCTCGACACCATGAAGGCCAGGATCTTGGTGCGGAAGAGGTTGACCCCCATGAGCTCGGCCGAGAGGTCGCGGTCGCGCACCGCCACGAAGGCCCGCCCCACCCTGGTGCGGAAGAGGTTGGCGGCGCCGTAGGCGTGGAGCGCGGCCAGGCCGTGGATCAGGAAGTAGATGCGCCTGTCGCTGTCGAAGGCGAAGCCCAGGAAGGTGGCCGGGGCCACGTTGATGCCCCGGATCCCGCCGGTGAGGTCGGTCCAGTTGCCGAAGACCCACTCGAAGATCACCTGGGCCGCCAAGGTGGAGATGGCCAGGTAGAGCCCCTTGATGCGGAGCGAAGGCACCCCCACCACCGCGCCGGCCAGGCAGGCCGCGGCGCCGCCCAGCGGCACCGCGATCCAGAAGGGCAGCGAGAGGCGGGTGGCGGCGATGGCCACCGTGTAGGCCCCCACCCCCATGAAGCCGGCGTGGCCCAGCGAGATCTGGCCGGTGAAGCCGGTGAGGATGTTGAGCCCCAGCGCCCCGATGGCCAGCAGCCCCACCAGGTTGGCGAGGTAGAGCAGGTAGTCGCCGGCCAGGAAGGGGAAGACCACCGCCGCCGCCCCGGCCGCCATCAGCCAGACCCGCTGGGTGGGGGTGCGGAAGAGCGCCTCGTCGGCGGCGTAGCTCTCCTGGTAGTCGCCGATGCGCATCGCTACAGCCGCTCCACGTCGCGGGTGCCGAAGAGTCCGTAGGGCCGCACCATCAGGATCAGCACCAGGGCGACGAAGGGGGCCACCTCCTTGACGCCGCCGCCGGGCAGGAGCGGATCCAGGTAGCCGCCGGCCAGGTTCTCGAGGATGCCCATGACGATGCCGCCCACCAGCGCGCCGCCGATGGAGTCGAGCCCGCCCAGGATCACCACCGGGAAGATGCGCAACCCCACCGCGCCGAGCTGCGGGCTGATGCCCCCGATGGTGCCGATGACGACGCCGGAGATGGCGGCGCTGACCGCGGCCAGCACCCAGGAGAGCGAGAACATCCGGCGGATGTCGATGCCCATGCCGAAGGCGGTCGCCTGGTCGGCGGCGGTGGCTCGCATGGCGGTGCCCGTGCGGGTGAAGCGGAAGAGGAGCGCCAGCAGCAGGATGGCGGCCAGGGCGATGAGCGAGGGGTAGACCTGGCGCGCCGGCAGGAGCACGGGCCCCAGGGTGATGGGGCGGCGCGGCCAGATGGGCGGGAAGCTGCGGTACTCGCCGCTCCAGAGGATCTGGGCCAGCCCCTTGAAGATGGAGGAGAGGCCGATGGTCACCATGATGACCGAGATGGCCCGCTGGCCCAGCAGCGGCCGCAGCACCACCCGCTCCACCACCGCGCCCACCGCCGCTGCGCCGGCGATCGCCACCAGCAGCGCCGCCACGAACGGCACCTGGGCCGCGGTCATGGCCGTCCAGGCGAAGAAGGAGCCCAGCATCATCAGCTCGCCGGTGGCGAAGTTGATGACGCCGGTGGCCTTGTAGACCACCACGAACCCGATGGCGATGAGGGCGTAGATGCAGCCGGTGACGGCGCCGCTGGCCAGGAGCTGGAGCAGGAGATCCACGGCTAGTGGCTCTTCCCCAGGTAGGCCCGGATGACCTCGGGGTGCTGCTGGATCTCGGCCGGCGTCCCCTCGGCGATCTTCTGGCCGAACGAGAGCACCACCACCTTCTCGCAGAGGTCCATGACCACCCCCATGTCGTGCTCGATGAGCACCACCGAGACACCCCGCTCCTCCTGGATGTCGAGGATGAAGCGGGCCATGTCCTCGGTCTCCTCCTCGTTCATGCCGGCGATGGGCTCGTCGAGGAGGAGGAGCCGGGGCCGGGCCGCCAGCGCCCGCGCCAGCTCGACCCGCTTCTGGAGCCCGTAGGCCAGGCTGCCCACGGTGCGCCGCCGCAGGTGCTCGATCTCCAGGAACTCCAGGATCTCCTTCTCCACCTCCTCGCGCAGGGCCCGCTCCTCGCGCCGCGCCGCCGGGGTGAAGGCCAGCGCCTGGAAGACGTTGGTGCGCAGGTGCACATGGGCCCCGAGCTTGACGTTGTCGAGGACCGTCATCCCCTCGAAGAGGGCGATGTTCTGGAAGGTGCGGGCGATGCCCAGCGCCGGCCGCCGATCGGGCGGGACGCGGGTGACGTCGCTCCCCTCGAAGGCGATCCGGCCGGACTGGGGCCGGTAGAAGCCGGCCACGCAGTTGAGCAGGCTCGTCTTGCCGGCGCCGTTGGGCCCGATGATACCGGTGATGGCGCCCTTGCGCGCGGTGAAGGAGAGGCCGGACAGGGCCTGCACGCCCCCGAAGCCCAGCGAGAGCCCCTCCACCGCGAGGATGTCGTCCTGGTCGTCGCCTCCGACGGCCTCGGGCCGCATCCGACCTCCGAAATGGGGTGAGCGGGGAATCTTCCGTTTTCGTACGGCCGATCGTCAATGCGCCCCGTCCGGGCGAGATCCTCCGGGTGTGCCCGTTTGCCGCCATGATCAACTGATGGTGAATATGACCGAGATCCCCAAACGGGCCAGCACCATCTTGGGTAAGTGGTTTTTCTGGAGCATCCGGAAGCGGGTCTCTTTGGCGGCTGGTCGCACCCGTCTATACTGGGACGGACGATACCCCCTCATTGGGTCCTGGGACTGGACGATCGGAAACAGATCGCGGCGCTCGCGGCGCGGACTGGCGTGGGCAATCCGCTCACCGGCGCGGTCCTCCTCGTCGACGACGAGCCCAACAACGTGCACGTCCTGCGCGACCTCCTGGAGGAACAGTGGGAGGTTCACGCTGCGTACTCCGGGCCGGAGGCCCTGGGCCTGCTGGAGGAGATCCGGGTCGACGTGGTGGTGGCCGATCAGCGCATGCCGGGGATGACCGGCGTGGAGCTGCTCGAGGCGGTCCGCCAGCGCCACCCCGACGTGGCCGGCATCGTCCTCACCGGCTACGCCGACATGCAGGCGCTGGAGTCCGCCATCAACCGGGCCCATGCCTTCCGCTTCCTGCGCAAGCCCTGGGAGGCCGCCGACATCCTCCAGGCGCTGGAGCAGGCCTGCGCGTTCGTCGGGCAGCGCCGCACGATCGACAGGCTGGTGACCCTGCTGGCCCGGCGCAGCGACGAGCTGGCGGCGTCGCTCTCGGAGCTGCAGGCCCAGCAGCAGGCCATGCTCCACCTGGAACGGCTGGGGTCCATCGGCCGGCTCTCATCGGGCGTGGCCCACGACCTGCGCAACGTGATGGTGGGGCTGCGGGCCGCCGAGTGGGAGCTGGCCCAGAAGGAGCTGGCCCCGGGGCTGCGCCAGATCCTGGAGATCGGCCTCAACCACATCGACAACCTGCTCCGCACCCTGCAGATGCTCCGGGAGTACTCGCGGCAGGGGGCGCTGGAGGTGCGGTCCGACCTCTGCGATCCGGCGGCGGTGGTGCGGGACGCGGTGACCCTCTCGCGCATGGATCTCACCTTCCGCCGGCGCCGCGTCTCGGCCGAGGTCGAGCCGGGCCTGCCGGTGCTGCGAGCCGACCGCCAGAAGCTGGTGCAGGTGCTGCTCAACCTGGTGCGCAACGCCCTGCAGGCCAGCGCCGACGACGGCGAGGTGGTGGTGCGGGCGCGGCTGGCCGGCGGGCAGCTGGAGCTGGCCGTCGAGGACCGCGGCCCCGGCGTCTCCGCCGAGCTCAAGGCCCGGCTCTTCCAGCCCTTCGTCTCCGGCAAGGGAGACGAGGGGCTGGGCATGGGGCTCTACATGTCCCGCCTCATCGTCGACGCCCACGGCGGCCGCATCGCCGCCGGCGACCGGCCGGGCGGCGGGGCGCGATTCGAGATTCTCCTCCCCCTGGGGAGCGAGGTGGCGGCGGGGGCCGTACACGGAGGCGCGGGATGAAGGCCAGTGAGCAGATGGACTGCAGCGGCGACGCGGAGACTTCACCCAAGCCGCCCCATGCGCCTGAGGAGGAGACGGCGGCGGCGCCCGAACGCGGGTCGGTGGCGCACCTCCCCTCGCGTCCTCGCGTCCGCACCTACGAGGAGCTCGACGGCGCCGACGGGCGCAACGTCCAGTTCCGTCCCCAGCGCCACAGCGCCGAGGACCTGGCGCCGCTGGTGGGCTCGGTGCGGGTGACCCTGGCCGGACAGCGCCGCGAGTGCCCCCTCCTCGACGTCTCCCAGAACGGCGCCGCCATCGCCTGGCCGCGCGACGTCCCCATCCAGAAGCGCCAGCGCCTGGTGGTCGCGCTGCGCTTCGACGGGCACGAGGTCTTCTGCGGCGAGGTGGTGGCCGGATCGGTGCGCCCGCGCGAGGACCACACCGTGGTCGCCTTCTCCTTCGGCGACTTCCTCCTCGACATCGACGAGATCCTCCAGCTCCGCGACGTGCGCGCCTGGGGGAACCTGGGCTCGGCACTGCGGGTGAAGGACCGCAGCTGGGGCGTCGCCGGTGGCGAGCGCTTCCAGGCGCGGGTGTCGGAGCTGCGGCTCCTCTTCGAGGACGCCCGCAGCCAGCTCGCCGAGCTGGAGGGTCGCCTCCCCTGGCACTCGCTCCAGCAGGAGAGCAGCGCGCCGATGACGATGATGGCCCGCTCGCTGCGGGCCAGCTTCGTCCCCGAGGTGGTGCGGCTCAGCGAGGAGATCGACAGCGCCGTCCGCGAGTTGCCGGGCGGTCACGCCAACCCGGCGGGCCGCCAGTGGTCGCAGCGCCAGCTCGACGAGTTCCTGATGCTCTCGCCGGGCCTTCACCGCGCCCGGCACAAGCCCTTCGGCTATCCCGGCGACTACGAGGTGATGAACTTCATCTACGAGCGCTTCTTCGAGGGCGGGACGCTCTTCGCCCGCGCCGTGGGCCTGGCATTCAGCGAGGCCATCTCCTCCCGCGCCGTCCGCTACCGCAAGGACCTGGTGGTCCGCCAGCTCCGGGCCCTGGTCCAGACCCACGCCGGCCGCGCCCAGCCGCTGCGCGTGCTCTCCATCGCCTCGGGTCCGGCCCAGGAGCTCTACGAGCTCTTCCAGGCCCTGGACGAGCTGCCGGTGCCGCTGGAGGTGGTGCTCTTCGAGCAGGACCGCAACGCCCTGGCCCACGCCTGGCGGCGGCTCAAGTCGGTCTCCGACGAGCGCTTCGGCGGCCGCCTGCAGCTCACCTTCCTCCACGACTCCATCAAGCGCCTGCTGCGCGACGCCAACCTCTTCCAGGAGTTCGGGAAGTTCGACCTCATCTACTCCTGCGGCCTGGTGGACTACCTGGCCCCGCGCACCGCGTCGGTGCTGACGCGCCACCTCTCGCGCGCCGCCCGGCCCGACGGCCGGCTGCTCATCGCCAACATGGTGGACCACCGCGCCCGCTGGCTCCTGGAGCACGGCCTGGAGTGGCCGCTGATCTACAAGTCGCGCGAGGAGCTGCTCGAGGTCGGGCGCCGCGCGGTCCCCGGAGCGCAGGTCCGCATCCTCGAGGAGGAGAGCGGCGCCAACCCCTTCCTCGAGCTGTCGCTGGGCTGAGGGATGGGGCCGTCGCCGGACGAGCTCGAGGAACGCTGGCGGCGGTGGCGGCTGGAGCGCAACCGGCGCGGCCTGCGCGTCGGGCTCATCCTCATGGGCACGCTCTACCCGGCCTTCGGCGTCCTCGATCTGCTCCTGGCCCCGCCGCAGGCGCTCACCAGCCTCCTGGTCATGCGGCTGGGCGTGGCGGTGGCCGGGATGCTGCTGCTGCCGCTCGTCCACCGCCCGGCGCTCGATCGCTGGGTCGAACCGCTGGGCGTGGCGCTGGCCTGGCTCACGGCCACCGGCATCAGCGTCATGACCAGCTACATGGGCGGGCTCTCCTCGCCCTACTACGCCGGCCTGACCCTGATCGTCCTCGCCGCCGGCCTGCTGTTCGTGTGGCCGCTGACCTACGTGGTCTCCGCCCAGATCGGCATCGTTGCCTCGTTCCTGCTGGTGAACCTGGCGTCCGGGACCTACGCCAACCCGGGGCAGGGCCTCTCCAACCTGGTCTTCCTCTCGGCCACCGCCCTGGTGGCGGCACTGGGGCAGGCCCTGACCTACCGGACCCAGCGCGAGCAGCTGGGGCAGCGCGTCCGCCTGGAGCAGACCACCGCCAACCTGGAGAAGGCGCACAGCGAGCTGAAGCGGCTCGACGAGTTCAAGAGCCGCTTCTTCGCCAACATGACCCACGAGCTGCGCACCCCGCTGGCGATGATCCTCACGCCGCTGGAGCTGCTCATGCAGGGCGAGATGGGCAGCTTCACCGACGCCCAGCGCAGCTCGTTCCAGACCATGTTCCGCAGCGCCATGAAGCTCCTGAAGCTCATCAACGACCTGCTGGACCTCTCCCGGCTGGAGGAGAGCCGGCTGCAGCTGCAGGTCCGCGAGCACGACCTGGTGGAGCACCTCTCGGCCCTCACCGAGCAGACCCAGGTGCTGGCGCAGCGCAAGGGCATCACCCTCTCCTTCCTCTCGGAGCGGGCCGAGGCGCTGGTGACCTGCGACCTGGAGCGGCTGGAGCGGGTGTTCGTCAACCTGCTCTCCAACGCCATCAAGTTCACGCCCCCGGGCGGCCAGGTGCAGGTCAAGCTCGGCGACCGCCGCGAGTGGGTGGCGGTGACGGTGGAGGACGACGGCGTGGGGTTCCCGCCGGAGAAGGCGGAGAAGCTCTTCGAGCGCTTCTACCAGGTGGACATGGCCGGCACCCGCGTCTACGGCGGCGCCGGCATCGGCCTGGCCCTGGCCCGCGAGATCGTGCAGCTCCACGGCGGCACCATCGAGGCCCGGAGCGACGGCCTCCGCGGCGCCCGCTTCACCGTGCTCTTGCGGCGCGGCCGCCAGCACCTGCGCCCCGAGGTGCTGGTGGAGGCGCCGGTAAAGGCCGACGGCGACTCGGGCCTCGACTGGGCGGTGCGGCTCTCGGCGCGGCGCGACTTCCGGCTGCTCGACATCGAGGAGGCCGCCGAGCGGCGGGCGGTGGAGCGGGACACCGACGAGGAGGCCCGCCCCCACACCGTGGTGGTCGTCGAGGACAACCCGCGCATCGTCCAGCTCATCCACATGACGCTGCGGCGCCAGTTCAAGGTGCGGGCGGCCCTCGACGGCAGGAAGGGGCTGGAGCTCATCCAGCGCGAGCGGCCCCACCTGGTGGTCACCGACCTGATGATGCCGGAGCTGGACGGCCTGGAGCTGGTGAAGCTGCTCCGCGAGGACCCGCGCACCCGCCAGATCCCGGTGATCATGCTCACCGCCCGGGGCGAGCTCGACGACCGGGTGAAGGGGCTGGAAACCGGCGTCTCCGCCTACCTGGTGAAGCCCTTCTCGCCCAAGGAGCTGGTGACCACCGCCCGGCGGCTGGTGCAGGCCGAGGAGCAGGCCGCCGACATGGTGCTCACCCAGCGCATGGACTCGCTGGAGATCGTGGCCGGCGGCCTGGCCCACGAGATCAACAACCCGCTCAACTACGTGAAGAACTCCCTGCACCGGGTGCGGCTCCACGTGGAGCAGGCGCTCTCCACGGTGGGCTCGGCCCGCGAGCGGCCGCTGCAGCCCGGCGAGCTGGCCGACCTGGAGAGGGCCGGCACCCGGCTGCGCGAGCTGCTCTCGGTGGCCGACTCGGGCCTGAAGCGCATCGGCCAGACGGTGGAGCTCATGGGACGCTACGGCCGCGCCGGCTACCAGCGCCAGCTGGCCCCGCACGACGCCTGGGAGGCCGCGCGCACCGTGGTGGACGTGGTGCTGCCGGCCACGGGGCGCAAGGTGCAGGTGCAGGTGGAAGCCACCGGCGACGGCACGCTGGAGTGCGTCCCGGAGGAGTGGAACCAGGTGATCACCAACCTGGTGCAGAACGCCATCGAGGCGGTGCCGGAGGAGACCGGCCGGGTCTGGGTGCGGGGCAGCGGCGACGGGGACGAGCTGGTGATCCGCGTCAGCGACAACGGCCCGGGCATCGACCCCGAGGTGCAGGCCCGGCTCTTCACCCCCTTCTTCACCACCAAGGGGCCGGGGCGCGGCACCGGCCTGGGACTCACCATCTCGCGGCGGGTGGTGCAGAGCCTGGGCGGAACCCTCCAGCTCCAGAGCGCGCCCGGGCAGGGCACCGAGTTCACCATCCGCGTCCCGCGGCGCCGGCCGCAGCGCGAGCTGCCCTTCGCCGGCTAGGTGAGCGGCTCAGCTCCGCGGCGCCCCCTCCCGGGGGCGCGGCGGCCGGGCGGCCACCCGCCGGCCCACCCAGGCCAGCAGGCCCGGACAGAGCCGCGCCAGCAGCACGAGCAGCTTCCCGTGCAGGGTGACGACCACCTCGCGGTCGCGGCGCAGGATGGCCCGGGCGATGCGCCGGGCGGCGGCGTCGGCAGGCAGCCGCAGCCAGGCGGGGACGGCGTCGCGCGCCCCCTCGCGCAGCCGCCCCTGGTTGTCCACCCGGCGGATCTCGCTCTCCACGAAGCCCGGGCTCACCAGGACCGTGGCCACGCCCTCCGGCCAGAGCTCGGCCCGTAGCGCCTCGGCCAGCGCCCGCACCGCGAACTTGCTCATGGAGTAGGGCGAGCTTCCGGGGGCCGAGACGTGGCCCGACACCGAGCCTATGAGCACCAGCGTTCCGCGCGAGGCCCGGAGCGCCGGCAGCGCGGCCTGGGCGGTGCGGAGCACGCCGAAGACGTTGGTCTCCATCTGCCGGCGGTAGTCGTCGAGGGTGAGCCGGGCGAAAGGGCCCGCCACGCCGAATCCGGCGTTGGCCACCACCACGTCGAGCCGCCCGAAGCGCTCCAGCGCCGCGGCCACCGCCCGCGGCAGGTCGCCGTCGCGCGCCACGTCGGCCGGGATGGCCATGGCGCGCCCCTGGGCCGCGCCCAGCTCCTCGCCGAGCGCAGCGATCCGGTCGGCGCGCCGGGCCAGCAGGACGAGCGTCGCGCCGCGCCGCGAGAGCTCCCGCGCCAGGGCCGCCCCGATGCCCGACGACGCGCCGGTGACCAGCGCCACCTTGCCTTCGAGCCGTCTCATTCGACCTCCCGGGGAGATCCGTTATCTTCTCACCAGCGACCGGCCGCCCGCATGGCCCCTCACCGGAGGTGCGCGCAGGGCCTCGCAGTCCGGTCGATGTTGGCGGCGCACCGGCGCCCGCCCGGGCGCCCGCGGCGGGTGGTGCACGGCCTCGGATTGGCAGAGACGACCGCCAGCCCCGATCGGCGGTCCACGGAAGGTGAATCACTCCACCACGCATCTGGCGCCAGCCCCAAGCGGGTCATCGAGTTTGTGCGTCATTCCTCGCGTGGGCGTGCCCATAGTGATGGCTCCTTCACGCGCGCGGGCCCTCGGCCCGCTCCACCAACCTCGGGGGAATCCCATGCGTAGAATCCTCATCGCCGCCGCCACGGCAGGCCTCGCGGCCTGTGCCACCACGACCAAGCCCGGGCCCTGGCCCTCGCAGCCGATGTGCATGCCGTGTCCGAACCCGTGCTTCCCGATCCCGAACTGCTCGGGCGCACCGCCCGCGCCCGTGGCCGCCCCGGCCCCGGCTCCCGCGCCCGCCCCCGTCGCGCCGGCCGCCGCCCCCACCTTCTCTCCCGCCCCGGGCAGCTACCCGGCCACGCAGTCGGTGGCGCTCTCCTCGACGACGCCGGGCGCGACCATCCACTACACCACCGACGGCAGCGAGCCCACCGCCGCCTCGCCCGTGTACACCGGCCCCCTCTCCGTCGCGAAGAACACCACCATCCGCGCGCTGGCTCGCGCCCCCGGCGCCCCCGACAGCGCCCTTTCGGCCGCCGGCTACAACATCCAGGCCCCGCCGCCGCCCCCGCCGCCTCCGCCGCCGGCCCGCGTGGTCGTCACCGGCACCAAGCTCGAGCTCAAGGACAAGGTGTACTTCGACACCGCCAGGGCCTCCATCAAGGCCGAGTCCAACTCGCTGCTCGACGAGGCGGCTGCGGTGCTGAAGAACCACCCCGAGGTGAAGAAGGTGGTCATCGAGGGCCACACCGACAACCGGGGCGGCACCGCCAAGAACCTGAAGCTCTCCGAGGCCCGGGCCCAGGCTGTGAAGGCCTACCTGGTGGGCAAGGGCGTCGAGGCCGGCAGGCTGGACGCCAAGGGCTACGGTGAGACGAAGCCCATCGCCGACAACAAGACCGAGAAGGGCCGCGACGCCAACCGGCGCGTCGAGTTCATGATCGCGCAGTAGTCGAGCCGGCCCGGAGCACCAGGGCCCGGCGGCCAGGCGCCGCCGGGCCCTCTCGTCCTCAGCCCAGGGCCAGGATGGGCAGCATCCTGTCGAGCGCCTGGAGGAGCTCCTCCTCCGGCGTGACCAGCGGCGGCAGGAAGCGGATGGTGGTGCCGCGGGTGTCCTTGCAGAGCACCGCCGCCTCGCGAGCCAGCCGCTCCACCAGCCGGTGGGCCACGGGCCGGTGGTACTCCACCGCGAGCATCAGCCCCAGCCCGCGCACCTCCTTCACCGGCGGCGCCCCGTCCAGCTCGGCGTGGAGGCGGCGCAGCGCCACCCGACCGAGCCGCGCCGCCTTCTGCGGCAGCTCCTCCTCCACCAGCACGTCGAGCGCCGCCATCCCCACCGCCGCCGCCAGCGGGTTGCCGCCATAGGTGGAGCCGTGGGTGCCAGGCGTGAAGACCCCGAGCAGCTCCTCGGTGCCGCAGACCGCCGAGATGGGGTAGACGCCGCCGGAGAGCGCCTTGCCCAGGCAGACGAGGTCGGGCCGGGTGTCCCAGTGCTCCCAGGCGAACATCCTCCCGGTGCGGCCCAGGCCGGTCTGCACCTCGTCGAGGCACAGCGCCACCCGCCGCGCGGTGCAGATCTCCCGGACCCGGGGCAGGTAGTCGTCGGGTGGGATCACCACCCCGGCCTCGCCCTGCACCGGCTCCAGCAGCACGCCGGCGGTGTGGGGCCCCACCGCCGCGGCCAGCGCCGCCGCGTCTCCGAAGGGGACGCGGACGATGCCCGGCACCTGGGGCTCGTAGCCGGCGTAGGAGGAGGGGTCGTCGGAGAGGCTGATGGCCAGGAGCGTGCGCCCGTGGAAGTTGCCGGTGACCACCACCAGCTCGGCCCTGCCGGCGGGGATGCCCTTCTGCTCGTAGCCCCAGCGGCGCATGGCCTTCACCGCGGTCTCCACCGCCTCCACGCCGGTGTTCATGGGAAGGGCCAGCGGGAAGCCGGCGAGGGCGCAGAGCCGGGAGAGGAACGGCCCCATGCGGTCGTTGTGGAAGGCGCGCGAGGTGAGCGTGAGCCGCCCGGCCTGCTCCACCAGCGCCGCCACGATGCGCGGGTGCCGGTGGCCCTGGTTGAGCGCCGAGTAGCCGGAGAGGCCGTCGAGGTAGCGGTTGCCCTCGACGTCCCAGACGAAGCAGCCCTCCCCCCGCGCCAGCACCACCGGCAGCGGCAAGTAGTTGCGGGCGCAGAAGCGCTCGGCCAGGAGGATGTGCTCGGCGCTGCTGCGCGGGCCGGTCATGGCGTCCTCCGCTGGCGAGAAGCGAGGAGCTCGTCCACCCTGCCGAGGATGGGCGGGCCGGAGCGCTGCTCGAAGCGGTAGCGCACCCGCACCACCGGCACCGCCAGCGAGAGGAAGCGGTCGAGCCGCGCCGGGCTGCCGTCGAGCACCAGGTCCACGCCGGCCCGGGCGATGGTCTCGCGGAGCTCCTGCCGCTGCGCCTCCGAGTAGCCGAGCGCCGGCAGCACCGCGCCCATGTGCGGGTAGCGGGCGTATGCCTCGGCGATGGTTCCCACCGCGAAGGGACGCGGGTCCACCGCCTCCGCCCCGTGGGTCCGGGCCGCCACCGTCGCGGCGCCGAAGGCCATGCCGCCGTGGGTGACGGTGGGGCCGTCCTCCACCGCCAGCACCCGCTTGCCCCGGAGCGCCCCGGGTTGCTCCACCTCGATGGCCAGGTCGGCCTCCACCAGCAGCGCCTGGGGCGCGAGGAGCCCGAGGCTGCGGCGCACGGCCTCCACGGCGCCGGGCGGCGCCTGGCCCACCTTGTTGATCACCAGCACGTCGGCCATGCGGACGTTGGTCTCGCCGGGGTAGTAGCTGGCCTCGTGCCCGGGCCGGAGCGCGTCGGCCACCACCAGCGAGAGGTCGGGCCGGATGAACGGGTAGTCGTTGTTCCCGCCGTCCCAGAGCACCACGTCGGCCTCGCGCTCGGCCGCCGCCAGCACCGCGCGGTAGTCCACGCCGGCGAAGATGACCAGCCCGGCCTCCACGTAAGGCTCGTACTCCTCCCGCTCCTCGATGGTGCACTCGGCCGCGGCCAGGTCCGCCTCGTGGGCGAAGCGCTGCACCGCCTGGCGTCGCAGGTCGCCGTAGGGCATGGGGTGGCGCAGCGCCGCCACCCGCACCCCGCGCCCGGTGAGGTGGCGGGCGATGGCCTGGGTGAGCGGGCTCTTGCCGGCGCCGGTGCGCACCGCGGTCACCGAGATCACCGGACGGCTGCTGCGCAGCTGGGTCTGGGCCGGCCCGAGGAGCGCGAAGCCGGCGCCGGTGGACTGGACCAGAGAGGCCTTGTGCATCACCTCCGCGTGGGAGAGGTCGCTGTAGGACAGGAACACGAAGTCCACCGCCCGATCGCGGACCAGGCGCGGCAGCTCCGACTCCAGGTAGATGGGCACGTCGGCGGCGTAGCGCGGCCCGGCCAGCTCGCGGGGGAAGGCGCGCTTGTCGATGAAGGGGATCTGGGCGGCGGTGAAGGCCACCACCTCGAACTCGGGGTGGTCGCGGAAGAAGGTCTGGAAATCGTGGAAGTCGCGCCCGGCGGCCCCCAGGATGACGCAGCGGAACGGCATGGCGACCCCCTAGCTGGCGGTGATGACGGTCCCGGCCTCGCCCCGCAGCGCCCCGGCCAGGTGGGGCAGATCGCAGATGGCGGCGCGCCGGCCCGGGCGGGCGGCGAAGCGGGCGCAGGCCTCGACCTTGGGGGCCATGCTGCCGGGCGCGAAGTGTCCCTGGCGCAGCAGTTCTCGGGCCCTGCCCGCGGTGATCGGCCCGAGCGGCTGCTCCCGCGGGGTGCGGTAGTCGGTGCAGGCGCAGGGCACGTCGGTGAGGATCAGCAGCAGGTCGGCCTGGAGGGCGTCGGCGAGCAGCGCGGCGGTGAGGTCCTTGTCCACCACGGCCTCCACGCCCTGCAGCGCGCCGCCCACCCGCGCCACCGGCACCCCGCCACCTCCGGCGGCCACCACCGCCACCCCCAGCCCCAGGAGGGCGCGGATGACGTCGGTCTCCACCACCCGCAGCGGCTCGGGCGAGGGCACCACCCGGCGCAGGCCGCGGCCGGCGTCCTCCCGCACCACCACGCCCCGCGCCTGGAGCGCGGCGGCCTGGGCCTCGTCGAGCACCGGCCCCACCGGCTTGGTCGGCGCCGCGAAGGCCGGGTCGCCGGGATCGACCTCCACCTGCGTCACCAGCGAGGCCACCGGGCGGGCGCGCCGGTCGCCTTCGAAGAGGTCGCGCAGCGTGCGGCAGAGCACGTAGCCCAGCTCGCCCTGGGTCTCGGCCACGCAGACGTCGAGCGGCAGCGTGTAGGCCTCGCCCTGGGCCCGCTCCACCCGCACCAGCTCGTGGCCGACCTGAGGGCCGTTGCCGTGGGTGAGCAGCAAGTCCACCCCGGGCTCGAAGAGCGGGCCGAGCTGGCGCAGGGCGTCCCGCGCATAGCGGAACTGCCCCTCCATGGTGAGGGCCGACCCGCGGGCCGCGAACGCGTTGCCACCCAGGGCCGCCACCGCACGCATGTCTCGACGCTACGCCCGCGCCCGGAGTGCGCACTGCGCCAGGGGGTCGCGCCCCGGCCCGCCGCACCCAGGCTGTCGCAGCGTCATTATTCCCGCGCCCCCGCGCCGCGGCCCGGGTGCGGCGCCGCCCTACGGGTGGCCTGGCATGCGGCCCGCGCCGCGGAAGAGGGCGTGCGCGCGGTGCAGCCAGCCGGCCCCCTCGAGCGCCATGAACGGGCAGAGGTCGGTGACCGGCTCGACGCCGGCCTCCCGGGCCACCCGCAGCGCCTCGGGCGTGGCCGCGCCGGCGCCGGCGCCGCGGTGGAGCCAGAGCTCGCGCACCCCGGCCTCGAGGCACGCGCGCACCACCTCGGCGCTCTGCGCCGGCGGCGTGAGCAGGAGCGCCCCCTTCACCGGCGGCGCGATCTCGCCGATCCGCGCCCAGCAGCGGCGCCCCTCCGCCTCGGCCAGCGTGGGGTTCACCGGCACCGGGTCGAGGCCCCGCTGCAGGAGCTCGCGCAGGACCACCCGGGAGAAGTCCCTGGGATCGCGCGACACCCCCACCAGGGCGATGCGGTTCAGCTCCAGGAAGGCGCGCGCGCGGTCCCGCATGGTCGTGGGCATGGTCTCCTCCTCGCCGGCGACGCTAGCGGACCGGGGGGCCGTGCGCAGCATATTTCCGGGCGCGGGGCCGGGGCGTGGCGCCACCGCTGCCGCGGCGCGCCGATGCGGCTAGAATGGAGGGCCAAGCTCTGGAGCCTCCGACATGAAGATCCGGTACGACCTGAAGCCCCGCGCCGCGCGGCGCACCGACCCGTTCCGGCCCCAGGGGCCGCTCTCCTTCGGGCAGCTGCGCACCGACCACATGTTCCTCATGGACTACGAGGACGGCGCCTGGCGCGACCCGCGCATCGTCCCCTACGGCCCCTTCTCGCTGGCCCCCGGCGCCGTGGTGCTCCACTACAGCCAGGAGATCTTCGAGGGTGCCAAGGCCTTCCTCCACCAGGACGGCGAGATCCACGCCTTCCGCATCGACAGGAACGCGCAGCGGCTCAACCGATCGGCCGAGGGAATCTGCATGCCGCCGGTGCCGGTGGCCGACCAGGTCGAGGCCATCCTGGCGCTGCTCGACGTCGAGCGGCTCTGGTTCCCGGAGCAGGAGGGGGCGTCGCTCTACATCCGCCCCTTCATGATCGCCACCCAGGACTCGCTGGGCGTGAAGCCCTCCCGGAGCTACCTCTTCTGCTGCTTCCTCTCGCCCAGCGGCCCCTACTACCCGGCCGGCTTCAAGGAGCCTGTGAAGCTGCTCATCACCAGGCGCTTCCACCGCGCCGCCCCCGGCGGCACCGGCGCCATGAAGACCGGCGGCAACTACGCCGCCTCCCTCATGGCCGGCGAGGTGGCCCACAAGCTGGGCGCCTCGCAGGTGCTCTACGTGGACGCCTCCGACCGCTACATCGAGGAGGCCGGCGCCATGAACCACTTCCACGTCACCCGGGAGGGGAAGCTGGTCATCCCGACCTTCACCGACTCCATCCTGCGCTCCATCACCTCCGAGTCGGTGATCGAGCTGGGCAAGGCGGCGCTGGGCGTGGAGGTGGTGCAGGAGCGGATCGAGCTCGAGTCGTTCCTCTCGGGCGTGAGGAGCGGCGCCATCACCGAGGCCGGCGGCTTCGGGACCGCGGCGGTGGTCTCGGCGGTGGGCGCCTACGTCTTCGAGGACGGCAAGGAGCTCAAGGTCGGCTCCGGCGGCATCGGGGAGCACACCCGCCGGGTCTACGAGGTGGTCACCGGCATCCAGCGCGGCCAGCGGCCGCCGCCCCCCGGCTGGCTCTTCAAGGCCCCGCGCCTGGCCTGACGCGGGCCGGGCGGTCCAACCGGGAGAGCATCGTGAGCCCATCCATCCGCGCGCTGGTGACCGGCGGCACCTTCGACAAGGAGTACGACGAGCTGACCGGGCGCCTCTTCTTCCGCGAGACCCACCTGCCCGAGATGCTGCGCCGCGGCCGCTGCCTGGTGGAGGTCTCGGTGGAGAAGCTGATGATGATCGACAGCCTCGACATGACCGAGGCCGACAGAGACCGCGTCGTCGAGCGCTGCCGCGCCTGCCCCGAGGCGCGGGTGCTGGTCACCCACGGCACCGACACCATGGCCGAGACCGCCCGGGCCCTGGTGGCCGCCCGGCTGGCCAAGACCATCGTCCTCACCGGCGCGATGATCCCCTACGCCTTCGGCAGCTCCGACGGCCTCTTCAACCTGGGGAGCGCCCTCTCCTTCGCGCAGGCGCTCCCGCCCGGCGTCTGGGTGGCGATGAACGGCCGCGTCTTCCCCGGCGACCGGGTGCGGAAGAACCGCGCCAGCGGGATCTTCGAGGAGATGCCCTAGCCCGGGGCGCCCGGCCGTCAGACGCTCGCGGTGGCGAGGGCCAGGGCCAGTGCGCCCGACTCGCGCTTCGCCAGCGCGTCGGCGACGAGCTGGGTGAGGTCGTCCACGTGGAAGGGCTTGGTCACGTAGCCGGCAGGCCTTCCGACGGCGCCCACGCGGCGGGCCACGTCCTCGCGCGGCGTCGCCGAGACGAAGATCACCGCCGGGCAGCGCTCGCCCAGCCCGGCGCGCAGCCGCCGGAACAGCTCGGCGCCGTCCATCTCCGGCATCAGCAGGTCGATGAGCGCCAGCTCAGGCGGGTCGCGCAGCGCCAGCTCGAGGGCCTTGCGAGGGCTCGACGCCGAGACCGGTGTGTGGCCCATCCTCCGGATGACGAGCTCCATCGCCCGGCGGAGGATCTCGGTGTCGTCCACGATCAGCACACGCGCCATCGGCTTCTCTCCTTGCCCCTTGCCCGGGGTACCTTGCCGATCGCATGCCCGGGAAAACGCCCGTGATTCCAGCCGTGCGGCACGGGGTCACAGGCGCCCCGGGTGTAGGCCGCCGGGTTACCTCGACCACACAGGCGCTTACTTCCACGCGTCCCCGGCCGATGGCACGCCGATCGGGGGAGGCGGCGGCCCGGTCAGCGCGGCAGGGCGCAGAGGTAGAGGTGGTGCGCCACGCCTGGGCGGGTGAGCGGGATCTCCACGGAGGAAACGGCGTAGCCGGCCTCCCGGGCCCGCGCCTCGAAGGGCTCCGAGCGGAAGCCCGACCAGACGAGCAGCGCGCCGCCGGGCCGGAGCCGTGCACGGATGGCGGCGAGGCCCGCCGCCTCGTAGAGCCACCGGTTCCCCTCGCCCGCGAGGGGCTCGGGCCCGTTGTCCACGTCGAGCACCACCAGGTCCCACCCCCCGGTGCCGGCGCGGAGGACGTCCACGGCGTCGGCCTCGCGGAAGCGCACCGCCCCGTCGTCGGCGCCGCGCAGCACCTTCTCGCGGAAGTGGAGGCGGTACCAGCGGAGCACGTCGGGCGACTTCTCCACCACCTCGACGGCCGCGCCGCCGAGGCGGCGCACCAGGGCGGCCAGCGTGTAGCCGAGCCCGAGGCCGGCGACGAGGACGCGCGGCGCGGGAGCCGGGACCGCGGCGGCCGCCAGGTCGGCCAGCGCCTCCTCGGAGGCGTGGCACAGGCTGCTCATGAGCTCCTGCCCGTCCACGCGCACCTGGTACTCGCCGTCCCTCTCGTAGAGGTCGAGCGGCAGCTCGCCCACCCTGCCCTGGTCGAGGTGGCGCCAGGCCATGGCCCGGCTACCCGGCGTCGGGCGCGGGCGCGGCGGCCCCGGGCTCGCCGCGCGGGTAGCTGCCGAGCCGCTTCACCCCTGCGGCGGCGAGGGCCACCTCGGCGAGCGCCGCGGCCACCGGCCCGTCGGCCTCGTGCCCCTCGAGGTCGAGGAAGAAGACGTACTCCCAGGAGCGGCGCCGCGAGGGGCGGCTCTCGATGCGGGTGAGGTTGATGCCGTGGCGGGCCAGCGGGTCGAGCACCCGCAGGAGGACGCCGGGGCCGTCCTTCACCGAGACGGCGATGCTGGTGCGGTCGCGGCCGCTGGGTGCCAGCGCCCGCCTGCCCAGCACCCAGAAGCGCGTGGCGCCTGCGCCAGCACCCTGCACCCCCTCGGCCGCCACCCGCAGGTCGAAGAGCCGGGCCGAGACCTCGGGGGCCACCGCCGCGCCCTCCGGGTCGCTGCGCGCCAGCCGCCCCGCCTCGCCGGGGCTCGAGGCCGCCACCTGGGCCGCCCCGGGGAGCTGGGCCGCCAGCCACTCGCGCGCCTGCTGCAGCGCCTCGGGCCGCCCGTAGACCCGGCGCACCGCCGCCAGCTCCACGTCGTGCGGGGCGAGCAGCGCCAGCTGCAGCGGGAGCTGGATCTCGGCCACCACCCGCAGCTCGCTCTCCAGGAAGGCGTCGAGCGTGGCGTCGACGCTGCCCTCGGTGGCGTTCTCCACCGGCACCACGCCGTAGTCGGCCTGCCCGGCCTCGACGGCGTGGAAGACCGCCTCGATGGAGCGCTGGGCCACCGGCAGGGTCGAGAGGCCGAACTGGTGCTTCACCGCCTGGTGGGCGGCGTCGCCCTCGGGGCCGAGGAAGGCCACCCGCAGCGGCCGCTCCAGAGAGAGGCAGGCGCTCATCACCTCCTGGAACACGGCGCGGACCGCCTGGCGCGGGAAGGGGCCGGGGTTGCGGGCCTCGAGGCGGGCCAGCACCTCGCGCTCCCGCGCCGGGACGTGGAACGGGGCGTCGGGCTCGCGGGTGCGCTTCCACTCGCCCACCTCGGCCGCCACCCGGGCCCGCTCGTTGAGCAGCTCCAGGATGCGCTCGTCGAGGGCGTCGATGCGGGCCCGCAGCTCGGCCAGGGGGCGGGGGGCGCTCTTGGGATCGCTGTCGCTCATGGCGTCCTCGGCGGGGGCGCGCCGAGCCTACCACCGAGCCGGGGCCGCGGCCCGGTCCCGCGAATCCTCCCCGGCCGGGCCCGGCTCCCACCGGCGCCATGCCCACGCCCACCTTCGCCACCCACGAGCTCGAGGAGGCGGTCCGCGAGACCTACGGCGCCGCCGCCCGGGCGCCCGCCGGCCTCTGCTGCCCCACCACCGGCGACCCCGGCCTGCTGGGCGCCGTGCCGGCGGAGATCCTGGAGCGCGACTACGGCTGCGGCGACCCCACCCGCCACGTCCGGCCCGGCGAGACGGTGCTCGACCTGGGCTCGGGAGCCGGCAAGGCAGGCTACCTGCTCTCGCAGATCGTCGGGCCGGCCGGCCGCGTCGTCGGCGTGGACATGAACGACGAGATGCTGGCCCTCTCGCGCCGCCACCTGGCCGCATTCGCCGAGCGCACCGGCCTCGCCAACCTCGCCTTCCGCAAGGGGCGGATCCAGGACCTGGGGCTCGACCTCGAGGCGGTCGACCGCTGGCTCCAGGCCCACCCGGTGCGGAGCAGCGAGGACCTGGCGCGGGTCGAGGCCGAGAGCGCGCGGCTGCGCGTCGAGGCGCCGCTGGTGCCCGACGGCTCGGTGGACGTGGTGGTCTCCGACTGCGTCCTCAACCTGGTGCGGCCCGAGGACAAGGCCCGCCTCTTCCGCGAGATCCACCGGGTGCTGCGGAAGGGCGGCCGGGCGGTCATCAGCGACATCGTCAGCGACGAGGACGTCCCCGAGGCGCTGCAGCGCGACCCGGAGCTCTGGGCCGGCTGCATCTCCGGGGCGATGCGCGAGGACCGGTTCCTCCAGGCCTTCGAGGAGGCCGGCCTGTACGGCGTGACGCTCCTGGAGCGGCCCGAGCGGCCCTGGCGCACCGTCGAGGGCATCGAGTTCCGCAGCGTCACCGCGGTGGCCTACCGGGGCAAGGAAGGGCCCTGCTGGGACCGCAAGCAGGCGGTGATCTACAGGGGCCCCTTCCGCGAGGTCACCGACGACGACGGCCACGTGCTGCGCCGGGGCGTGCGGGTGGCGGTCTGCGACAAGACCTTCGGCCTCTACTCCCGCGCGCCGTACCGCGACCACCTGGCCTTCGTGGAGCCCCTCGAGCCGGTGCCGCTCGAGGCCGCCCGCCCCTTCCCCTGCGGCGCCGCCATGCTGGTGCGCGATCCCGCCGAGACCAAGGGCGGCGACCACGAGGTCACCACCGAGCCGGCTGCGGCCTGCGCCGGCGGGGGCTGCTGCTAGCGCAGCCGCTGGCCGGTGGTGGCGGGCACCAGCTTGCCGTACTTCACCCCCTTGGTGGAGACCAGCCCCTCGCCCATGCGCACCACGTCGCGGGCGCGGCCGCGCAGCACCAGCACCTCGAGGCAGTTGTGCTCGTCCATGTGGACGTGCAGCGCCGAGACCACCGCCTTGTGGTTCTCGT
Source organism: Deltaproteobacteria bacterium (assembly GCA_016214955.1). Classification (GTDB taxonomy): domain Bacteria; phylum Myxococcota; class Myxococcia; order Myxococcales; family Anaeromyxobacteraceae; genus JACRMN01. Next base: position 21,458 of record JACRMN010000009.1, on the reverse strand, counting down.
GCTGGATGTGGGCCAGCTTCTGGGCCAGGCTCGAGGAGTCGTGATCGTAGACCAGCGTGGCCACCGCCACCCGCTCCTCGGCGCCATCGGCCTCGGCCCACTCGCGCTGCACCAGGGCGTCGCGGATGAGGTCCCGCACCGCCTCCGAGCGGTTCACGTACCCCTTCTGCTCGATGAGCCTGTCGAACTGCCGCAAGAGCTCGGCCTCCAGCGAGATCCCGATGCGCTCGATCATGCGCTCCCCCTCAGTCGCCGCCGTGGACGTGGAAGTGGGCGTGCTCGGCCCCGCCGTGGAGGTGCCGGTGCCGGTGGGCGAGGCCGCTCTCCACCAGCAGCCGCTCGTCGGCCGCCAGCGCACCCGTCGGGCCGTCGTGCAGCAGGCCGGGCCGCCCCGGGGCCAGGAGCAGGGCGCGGCTCCCCAGCTCCTCGGCCACGGTGAGGTTGTGGGTGGCGGTGAGGACGGTGAGGCCGGGCAGCCCCGCCAGGAGGTCCACCAGCCGCGCCGAGGAGGCCGGGTCGAGGGCTGCAGTGGGCTCGTCGAGCAGCAGCACCGCCGGGTCGGCCGCCAGCAGCGCCGCCAGCGCCACCCGCTTCTTCTCGCCGCCCGAGAGCTCGAAAGGCGGCCGCTCGAGGAGGGGCGCCACGCCCAGCGCCGCGGCCCAGCGGGCCACCCGCGCCTCAACCCCGGGCAGGCCGAGCTGCCGCGGGCCGAAGGCGATCTCGTCGGCCACGGTGGGGTTGAAGAGCATGGCGTCCACGTTCTGGAAGAGCAGCCCCACCTCGCCCCGGAAGCGGCGGCGGAAGGCCGGCTCCTCGAGGCGCGCGGCGTCGAGGGGCATGCCGGCGTAGGAGATCGACCCGGCGGCGGCGGGGAGCAGGCCGTCGAGCGCCTTGAGCAGCGTGGTCTTGCCGCAGCCGTTGACGCCGAGGAGCACCACCCGCTCGCCGGGCGCGAGCGCGAAGGAGACGTCGCGCACCACGGCGCAGCCGCCGAGGTCGAGCCGGAGCGCCTCGACGGCGAAGGACACCTAGAACCCCCTCGAGCGCATGGCCTGGGAGATCTCCCGGGCGTTGCGGACGGAGAGGGTGAAGAGGGCGGCGGCGATGGCGCCAGCGTTGCGGAGGAGGTCGAGCGGGCCGGGCCTTCGCGGCAGGCGGCTCACCAGCCCCTCCCGCGACTCGGTGGCCAGGAGCCGCAGGGCGTGGATCTGGGCCAGCGTCACCGTGAGGAGCCGGGAGAGGGCAGGGAACGGGGCCAGGGCCCGGAGCAGGTCGGCGCGATCGAGGACCGAGAAGGTGACGAGGGCGATGAGCGCGGCGCGCAGCACCAGCGCCGCCGCCGGCTGCCACGCCGGCCAGGCCCCCGACGCCGCCCGCCCGGCCACCAGCGAGAGGCCGGCCGCCCCCAGGGCCAGCGGCAGCACCCCGCGGGCGGTGCGGAGCAGGTTGCGCCCCAGGCCGCGCCGGAAGAGCAGCCCCGCCAGCAGCGCCGCGGCGGCGAGGGACGCCGGGTCGCGGAGCGCCGCCAGGCCGAACGCCGCCGCGACCCAGGCGGCGAGGAGCGCGCGGCTCCGGCGCGGACCGAGCCGCTCAGGCCTCGACGCCACGGAACCGGGCCTTTCGCACCAGCGCCAGGGCGAAGGTGGTGAAGAGCCCCTCGACCACACCGGCCACCGCCAGGCTGGGCAGCCCCATGGCGGCCAGCGTCGCGGCCGGCGGCACCGGGAAGTAGGCCGGGTCGAGCCGGTGCTGGAGGGCCAGGGCTCCGGCGACGCCGAGCGTGGCCGCCTGGGTGGAGAGCCAGCCGGCCACGAAGAGGGCCGCCCGGGGGAAGAGGGGCCGCAGCCCCCGCCAGGCGAGCCAGCCGGCGAGCGGCCCGAGGAGCCCCATGGCCAGCGCGTTGACGCCGAGGACGGTGACGCCGCCGGCGCCGAAGAAGAGGGCCTGGACGAGCAGCACCAGGGACTGGCAGGCGAAGGCCAGGAGCGGGTGGTAGAGCAGGGCCAGGAGCGTCACGCCGACCAGGTGCGTCGAGGTTCCGCCGGGCACCGGGATGGCGATGGTCTGCACCACGAAGGCCAGCGCCGTCAGGGTCCCCACCACCGGCAGCGTCTCGACCGCGTCGCGCCCCAGGTGGCGCCGCGCCGCCCAGGCCCAGAGCGGCGCGCAGGCCGCGTAGGCGGGCAGGCAGACCTGGGGCGAGAGGAATCCGTCGGGGACGTGCACGTCAGGCCCTCGGCCGGCGGCGGTAGGTGACGAACAGGACCACGAAGGCGGCGGCGACGGCGACGACGCCCACGGCCGACCGCTGCCAGCCCGCGGGGCGGGGAGTGGGCACCGCGGCGGTGGGGCCGGCCTCCACCAGCACGTCGAGCCCGTGGCCGTCCTCCTCGACGACCCGCACGCGCCAGGCGCCGGGGGCGTCGGGCACGAAGGCCAGCCAGCCGTGGGTGTCGGTGAGCCCCTGCTGGTGGGGCCGCGCCGCGTCGGACGGGGAGAAGACCTGCCAGGCGGCGCCGGCCATGCCCTGGCCGTCCTCGAGCGCCCGCACCGCGATGGCGCTGCCGCGCGCCACCTCGTGGGTGGCCTGGTGGGCCCGGGCCGCCGCCGGCGCGAGCCAGGCCACCGCCAGCAGCGCGCGCGCGATCGAGGCGTGGGCGCGGAACCTCATGGGCCTCCGGGAAACGGTAGCACGATGGATACCACCGTGTTACCGGGGCCCGCGCCGCCGGTCAAGGCCGGCCGGGACGTCCTCGAGGCCGGCGCCTACCTCTCGCTGGTGACGAGGAAGAGCGGCTTCATCTCGAAGCTCCGGTAGTGGGGCCGGTAGCGCTCGGTCGAGTAGTACTCGCGGACGTCGACCACCTTCTTGGAGGCGGTCACCACCTCGATGGGCACGTTGTCGTACCGGCCGCCCTTCAGCACCACCAGCCGGCCGTGGATGCCGGCCAGGATGAGGTCGAGCGCCAGGTTGCCGTAGGCCATGGGGACGATGGAGTCGATGGCGTCGGGGTCGCCGCCGCGCACCAGGTAGCCCAGCTTCTGGTTGATGACCTCGACCTTCTTGCCGCCGTTGTAGCGGGCCGAGAGGTCCTTGAGGTGGGCCGAGACCACGTCGCCGATGCCGCCCAGCTTGGCGTGGCCGTAGGCGTCCTTGGCCTCGTCGGCGAAGACCATCTCGCCGCCCTTGAACATGGCCCCCTCGGACACCAGGGCCACCGAGTACCGGGAAGGATTGAGGCGGCGGTCCTCGGTGAGCAGCTCGGTGAGCCGCTCCATGTCGAAGACGTGCTCGGGGATGACGCAGCGGTTGGCGGCGCCGGCCATGGTGGGCAGGAGCGCGGTGAAGCCGGCGTAGCGGCCGAAGACCTCCATGACCAGGAAGCGCTCGTGGGAGCCGGCGCTGGTGCGCAGCCGGTTGGCCATCTCGATGGTGCGGGTGACGCAGGTGGAGAAGCCGATGCAGTAGTCGGTTCCCGGGACGTCGTTGTCCATCGTCTTGGGGATGGCCACCACCTTCACCCCCTCCTGGTGGAGCCGCACCGCGTAGGAGAGGGTGTCGTCACCGCCGATGGGGATGAGCCAGTCCACGCCCAGCCAGGCGAGGTTGGCGAGCACCTCGGGCGTGAGGTCGTTGACCTCGGCGCCGTACCTGCCCTTGAGGTGATCGGGGACCGACGCGCGCTTCACGTGGCTGGGCCGGGTGCGGGAGGTGTGGAGGAAGGTGCCGCCGGTGCGGCCGGCCTTGTTGACCACCTCGTTGGTCAGGATCTGGTAGCAGTCGGCGTTGTCGGCCATGGGGTCGCGCACCAGGTCGATGAGGCCGCCCCAGCCGCGCCGGATCCCCAGCACCTCGAAGCCTTCGCGGCGCGCCGAGAGGGTCACGGCCCGGATGGCGGGGTTGAGGCCGGGGACGTCGCCTCCTCCGGTGAGGATGGCGATGACGCCCCTCTTCACGTTCACGTTCGACATGCGACTCCTCGCTGCGTCGCGCCGGCGGGCGAGGCGCGACGGAGGAATGTAGCCCGCCGGGCCGCGGCTGTCCCCGGCCGCGCAGATCCGGCGCGGGCCAGACCCTGCCATCCGGTCGCAGCCAAATGCGGATGCGCCTCACCTCCCCTTCGTTGGGTCCCGCGCTCCCGCGCCCCGGAGACCCGTCGTTTCGCACCCTTGGCCCTGGCGGCCTGCCTGCAAACCGGTCCCGCCCACGCAGTCCAACTCACGGTGGAAGGACCCCATGAGCGAACGCACGGCCAGGCTCATCTTCTGGGTGGGCACGCTCTCCTCGCTGGCCGCTGACCTGGGTCCAGGGCCAGCCCTACATCGTGGCCCAGGAGCCCATCCGCTTCTGGATGCTCATCGTCTTCCTGCGCGGGGCGCTGGTGCTGGCCGGCGCCCTGCTCGTCATCAAGCACCTGCTGACGCTGCGGCCGGCGCCGGCGAGGACGTAGCGGAGGGCACGCGGCCCGCCCCGCCCCCGACACCCCGGGGGCGGGGCGCGGCAGCGGTGCGGAGAGTGCCGCCGCTCGGCTAGACTCCGGCCATGGAGCTCGCGGACGTCAGCGCACGCGCCGCCGGCGCCCTCCGCTCCGCCCGGTCGCTGGTGATCACCGCCGGCGCCGGCATGGGGGTGGACTCGGGCCTGCCCGACTTCCGCGGCGACCAGGGCTTCTGGAAGGCCTACCCGCCCTACGAGCGCCTGGGGCTCACCTTCGTCGAGGCCGCCAACCCCGAGCACTTCGACCGCGATCCGGCCTTCGGCTGGGGCTTCTACGGCCACCGGCTCCACCTCTACCGCGACACCGCCCCCCACCCTGGCTTCGGCCTGCTGCTCGGCTGGATCGAGCGGCTCGGGCTCGAGGCCTTCGTGGTCACCTCGAACGTGGACGGACAGTTCCAGAAGGCCGGCTTCCCGGAGCGCTCGGTGCTGGAGATCCACGGGTCCATCCACCACCTGCAGTGCGGCGGCGACTGCTACGGCATCTGGGAATGCCGGGAGGAGGTGCCGGTGGACCTCGAAACCATGCGGGCCCGGAGGATCCCGCGCTGCATCCGCTGCCATGGCGTGGCGCGCCCCAACATCCTGATGTTCGGCGACATGGGGTGGTTGCCCGATCGGACGGAGCAGCAGCGCCGGCGCTTCGAGGCCTTCGAGCAGCGGGCCGAGGACCCGCTGGTGGTGGTGGAGATGGGCGCCGGTACCGCCATCCCCTCCATCCGCTTCGCCTCCGAGAACCTGGGCCGGCGCGACGGCGCGCGGGTGGTGCGCATCAACCCCCGCGAGCCGCAGATCGGCGCGCCCCACCTCTCTCTGCCGGTGGGCGCGCTCGAGGGGCTCCGGGCCATCGACGCGGCGCTGGGGCCTCGCTAGGCCGCCGCACCGGGCCCTGGGCCGGACAGGCGACCCATTGCGCCGTGCCTGCGGCGGCGGCTAGCATCGCGCCGGCTTGCACGCGCCACCTGCACCGGGACCTCACCCGACGTGATCGCCACGCTCCTCGCCTGCCTGGCCCTCGGCGCCGCGGAGCCGGCGGCGCCGGTGCCGGACACGCTGGACGCCGTGCGGCAGCGGGGCGAGCTCCGCTGGGGGGCCGACGCCTTCGGCGGCGCGCCCTACGTGTTCCAGGACCCCTGGGACCCGAACCACCTGGTGGGCTTCGAGGTGGAGCTGGCGGAGGCCCTGGCCCGGGCGCTGGGGGTGAAGGCCCGCCCGGCCAGCGGCGCCTGGGAGCGCCTGCTGGAGCTCCTGGCCCGCGGCGACTTCGACGTGGCCCTGAACGGCATCGAGGTGGCCGACGAGAAGCGGCGGGTCTGCCTGCTCTCCCGCCCCTACTACGCCGCGCCGGAGCGGCTCACGGTGCGGCGCGGCGACGCCTCGGCGCCGCGCAGCCTCCCGGCGCTGGCCGGGCGCACCGTCGGCACCCTGCCCGGCTCGCTGGCCGAGCGCATCCTCACCCGGGCCGGCGCCACGGTGCGCACCTACGACGGCGGCCAGGACGAGATCTACGACGACCTGCGGCTCGGGCGCACCGACGCCGTGCTCCTCGACGAGCCGGTGGCCCGCTACTACGGCGACGTGCAGCCGGAGCTCGAGACCCTGCCCGGCGCCCTGGGCGAGGTGCGCTACGCGGTGGCCCTGCGCCCCGGGGACGGGCGGCTCCGGGACGCGGTGGACCAGGCGCTCGGCGAGCTGGCCCGGAGCGGCGCGCTGCGCGCCCTCTACGAGCGCTGGGGCATCTGGAACGCCGAGACCGCGGCGCTGCTCGGCGACCCCTCGCCAGCGCCGCGGGCAGCGGTGGCCGAGGCCTGGGAGTCGTGGCGGGCGGCGGTGGGCCGGCCCCCTTCCTGGCGGGAGCGGCTGCTGGATCGCTACCCGCGCGCCCTCGGGCTGCTCCTGCGCGGCGCCGGGCTCACGCTCCTGCTCACCCTCTCCTCGATGTCGCTGGCGCTGCTGCTGGGCGCGCTCCTGGCGGCGGCCCGGCGCTACGGGCCGGCGCCGCTGCGCTGGGCGGCGGTGGGGTACGTGGAGCTGTGGCGCGGGACGCCGCTGCTGGTCCAGCTCATCATGATCTACTTCGGCCTCCCGGAGCTGGGGGTGAAGCTCGAGCCCTTCACCGCCGGCTGGCTGGCGCTGGGGCTCAACTACGCCGCCGCCGAGGCCGAGAACTACCGCGCCGGCCTGGAGAGCGTGCCCGGTTCGCAGGCCGAGGTGGCCGCCTCGCTGGGGCTCGGCCGCTGGCAGACGCTGCGCCACGTGGTGGCGCCGCAGGCGCTGCGCATCTCCATACCGCCGATGACGAACGACGTCATCGCCATGCTCAAGGACAGCTCGCTGGTCTCCATCGTCACCCTCACCGAGCTCACCAAGACCTACTCCAACCTGGCGGCCTCGATGCGCGACCACCTGGGACTGGGGCTGCTGGTCGCCGCCTGCTACCTGGCGCTGGGGCTGCCGCTGGCGCGCCTGGGGCGGGCGCTGGAGGCCCGGCTCGGGCGCCACCTGGCGCGGAGGGCCTGAGAACCGCGCGGCGGCCGGCGAGCTTCCGCTCCGGAAGGGGCGGCGACGATCCCGTGCGCTCGATCGCCCCGGCGCCAGCCGTCCGTGAACGTTCTCCGGCTGGGGCCGGACACCTGGAGCCGGCACCTGGACCCGGGTGTCCCTGGGAAATCGAGGCACGGTGCGGGGCGCCGCCCGGCACGGGCGGTGCTCTGCAGGGAGGTGAGACGAGGCGCGTCCGCCTCGAAGGAGATCCTCATGCTGTGGACCATCGCAGTCATTCTGTTCGTTCTCTGGGCCCTCGGGCTCGTCACCTCGACGACCATGGGCGGCTTCCTCCACATCCTGCTCGTGGCTGCCCTCATCGTGGTGGTGATCGGATTCCTCCAGGGCCGGCGGACGGTCTAGCGCGGCGGTGGCAAGGCGGCTGCGCCGCGGGCCGGGGAACCGGCCCGCCGGGCGCGCCGCACCCGTGCCTGCGCCTCGCGACGCGCACGGCAACCCCTTCCACCAACGCAGCGAGCCGGCCAGCGCCCGATCTTTCGGACGCCGCCGGCACCGTCCCGCTGCCGCCGCTCCAGCGCGGCTCTAGCGCTGCCCGTGGCGAAGCTTGGCCTCGTTGAGGCAGGCGTCCTTCGGCTCGCCCGACAGCGCGTCGCACTTCTCCTTGGCGACTGCGTAGTCGGCGTCGCTCTTGTCGGCCACCGCGCCCTTGCGGGCCTCCTGGCCCGTGGCCGCAGCCTGGGCGTTGGCCTCGGCCGCCGTCTCGTGCGCCTTGCCGCTCGCGACCGCCCTGGTCTCGCTGGCCTTGGCGTTCGCGACCGCCTTGGTCTCGCTGGCCTTGGCGTTCGCCTGCACCGTCGCCAGGCTCACCTTGGCATCGGCGAGGGCGCGGACCTTGGCCGCGGAGGCCTCCTTGACGCAGACGTCCTTGTCGTTGCCGGCCTTGTCGTCGCAGCGCTGGATGGCCACCGCGTAGACCGCTTCGGCCTTGGCGACGTGAACGGCGTTCCGGGCCTTGGTGGTCGGCTTGAAGCGGGCCGCGAGCTCGGCCTTGGAGATCTTCTCCTGGCCGCTGGCCTCCGCCCGGCAGACGTCCTTGGCGTTTCCTGCCTGCGAGTCGCAGGCTGCCTTCGCGGCCTTGTAGTCGGTCTCGATGACCTTCTCCGCCGACTCGTGCTGCGACTTCGACATGGCCTCGGCGGCCTGTGCGGACGTACCGAGGGTGAGGCCCGCGGCGAGCGCGAGCGTGATGCTTCCGATCTTCCTCATGTGTTCCTCCTGCTGCGTTGGATGGGCGTGCGCCTGGAGCCGGTATGGCCCCGGATGGCGCCATGGGCGCCCCTCCCAGGGCACTGCATGCGGCGTACGAGGGGCGTCGCGGCGCAACATGGCGCCGTCCTTCGAGGTGCCGTCCGGCGCGCCCCGGGGGCGGCGTCTGGGGGGCACCGCGGAACGTTCGTGCCGCCCGGGAGCGGACGCTCCCGCGCCCGCCGCCGGTCGTTTCCGGCGCGCGTGCCGCATCCGCGCCCGGCCCTGGCCCGCTCCTGGCAGGGCTTACCCGGAGCGCGACCACCGGGAGATCCCATGGACCGCATCGACCCCAAGTCCCATTCCAGCTCCGGGCATCGCCGGGGCCTCGTCGCCACCCTGCTGCTGCTGCCGGCCTTGCTGGTGGGGGGCTGCGGCCTCGATGCCCCCCCCTCTGGCCACTCCATCTCGGGCGCGGTCACGGGCGAGGTGAGGGCGGGCGTGAACATCACGCTGGGCAGCGGGGGGGCCACCGCGCGCACCACCACCACCGGTCCCTCGGGCGGCTACTCCTTCGCGCGCCTGGCCGCCGGCCCGTACCTGGTCACGGCCGCCCTCGAGGGCTACACCTTCGCCCCGCACGCCGGGCAGGCGGTGCTGCTGGGCGACGCCGACGTCGGCGGCCAGGACTTCATCGCCACGGCCCGCACCCACGCCATCCGCGGGACCATCCGCGGCGCGGTCGCGGCCGGTGTCCAGGTGGACCTCTCGGGTGCGGGCACCAGCGCCAGCACCAGCACGGCGGCCGACGGCACCTTCTCCTTCCTGGGCGTCCCCGACAGCACCTACGTGGTGACGCCGGTCCTGGCGGGCCACGGCTTCAGCCCCGGGGCGCGCACGGTGACGCTGAGCGGCGCGGACGCCAGCGGGCAGGACTTCGTCTCCAGCGTGGCCACGGCGCCGCTGCACGCCATCTCGGGCTCGGTGGTCGGGGCCGTCGCCGGCGACGTCACCATCACCCTCGAGCGCGGCAGCGCGGCGCTCGCGAGCACCCTCACCGACGCCACCGGCGGCTTCGTCTTCCCGGACCTGGCCGACGGGGCCTACACGGTCACGCCATCGCGCTCGGGCTTCGCCTTCGCGCCGCGCTCGCAGGCGGTGGCGCTCGGCGGCGCCGACGCGGTGCTGCCGGCCTTCTCGGGCACCGCCAGCACCGGGTCGTCCCAGCTCGGCGAGATGGCCACCGGCGGGCGCGTCCCCTTCGGCATCGCCATCGGCAACGACCTCGACGCCTGGCTCACCGACGGCGTGGGCGCGGTGGTGACCCGCGTGCGCCTGCAGGACGCGCCCGATGGCGCTCGCGGCGAGGTGACCGACTTCCCCGTCGGCGACGCGTCGGCGGCGCCCACCGCCATCGCCCTGCGCTTCTTCGGCCTCCGCTGCTTCACCGAGCCCCAGGCCAACCGCATCGGCTGCATCAGCTGGAGCGGCGGCGACGTCTTCGCCGTGGACATCCCCACCCCGGCGAGCCGCCCCTCGGACGTGGTGAACGGCCCCGGCGCCAGCCCCCTCAGCCCCGACATTTGGTTCGCGGAGCACGACGCCGGCAAGGTGGGCCGGATGCGGGTGGCCAGCGGCGACAACCCGACCAGCGGCACCATGGTCGCCGAGTACGACCTCCCGGCGGGCTGCCGGCCCACGTCGCTGGCCTGGACCGGCGGCAACGTCTGGTGGGCCGCCGAGGGGTGCGGTCGCATCGGCTGGATCGACCCGGCCACCGGCCTGGTGCAGGCCATCGCCGTCGACGTGGGCCAGCCCATCAGCCTGGCACCCATCCTCGACGAGCCCGGCGCCTGGTTCGTCGACGCGGCCAGCGATCGGCTCGGCCGCCTGACGGCAGCCGGCGGCCTCTCCTGGTTCTCCCCGTCGGTGCCGGGCAGCAAGCTCAGCGGCGTGGCCAACGGGCCGGACCAGGCGGTCTACGTGACCGAGCAGGCCGGCAACTCGATCGCCCGCCTGCCGTACGCCGACTTCGATCCCCGGGCCGACCCGAACGCGGGGCGCCTGACCCAGGAGATGCCCCTGCCCGTCGCCGGGTCGCTGCCCTTCCGCATCACCGGCGGCACCGACGGCAACGTCTGGTTCACCGAGCGCGGCCGGGCCGCCATCGGCGTCGTCCACATGCCGACCCATTGCATCATGGGGAAGGTGACGCTCGCCGATCTCCAGACCCCGGTCCCGGCGGTCTCCGTCGCCCTGGCGATGGCCGGTGGAGGCAACACCACCGGCACCACCACCGCGGAGGGCCACTACGGCTTCTGTGGGCTGGTGCCGGGCTCCTACACGGTGACGCCGAGCCTCGGCACGCGAACCTTCGTTCCCCGGTCGCTGGCGGTGACGATGGCGACCAGCAACCTGGTGGGCCGCAGCTTCGTGGCGGAGTGAGCCGCCGCCCTCAGGCTCCCGGCGAGAGGTGGGGGAGCTCGATCTCGAAGATGCAGCCCCGGCCCGGGAGGTTGCGGAAGCGGACCCGGCCCCGGTTCCTCTCCACGGCCTTCCGGCAGATGGAGAGCCCCAATCCCAGGCCGGACCGCCCCTCGCCGTGAGGCGCGCGGGCGCCGTCGAAGAGGTCCACGCCCGGCGGCACGTCGAGGCCTCCGCACTGGTCCTCGACCTCGATGAAGACCGCCCCGTTCTCGCTCCGGGTGCGCAGCGTGACGCGGCTGCGGGGGCGGGTGTACTTGCACGCATTCTGGAGGAGATTGGTGACCGCCGAGGCGAGGAGCGGCAGGTCGGCCTCGAACTCCCGGGCCGGATCCACCGGATCGACCTGCAGGGTGACCTCGCGGTACCCGGCGTACAGGCCCACCGAGACGGCCAGCTCCTCGAGGAAGGCCTTCAGCTTCACCCGGTCGCGACGGGCCTCCTTGCTGGCCAGCCGCACCTGGGCGATGGAGGTGTCGAGCAGCTCCCGGAGGCCCAGCAGGCTGCTGCCCAGGACCTTCCCGGTGCTGCCCGAGGTGCCCACCGCTCCGGACTTGAGGACGTCGAAGGCCAGCATGGCCGAGTGCAGCTTGTTGCCCAGCTCGTGCGTCAGGTGACCGCGCCGCTCGGCCTCGACGTCGGCCGTGGCCGCCTCGCGGAGCCGGGCGAACTCGGTGACCGACTCGGCGATGGCGGTGTCGAGGCAGCGGTTCAGGGTGTGGAACTCCTCCGTGGTGATGGGCGCCTGCAGCTCGGCGGCCAGGCCGGTGATGGACTGGCAGACGTCTCCGTAGTCGTGGACCACCTGCGAGAACGTGAACCCCCGGGCCAGGAGGTCGCGGCCGTGCCGGGCGGCGCTGGGGCCGATGCGCTCGTCGGCTCCGGACGCCGGCCCGAGCTCCGCGCGCAGGGTCTCGGTGAGCTGCGTCAGGAAGAGGGGGATCCCGCTGGACAGCTCCTCCGGGGAGGCCACGGGCCACGGCCTCGAGGCCACCGCGCCCCTGGCGCGCTCGATGACCCGCTCGCGGTTCGACTCGATGAATTCGTAGAGCATGCTCGATCCTCTTCTCCCCTGGGGGCCGGGAGCCCCGACCTCAGTGCCCGTGGGCCGGGGTGTCGGTGCGGGGGGCCACCTCCACCCGCCCTCGACCGAGCTCCTTGGCGCGGTACAGGGCCTGGTCGGCGGCCCGCAGGAGCGCCTCGCCGTCCTGGTGGTCGCCCGGCTCCTGGCAGGCCACGCCGAACGAGGCGCCCAGCGCCACGTGCTGCCCCGCCACCTGGAACACGGTCTGCGCCAGGCGGCCGCAGACCCGTTCCGCGAAGCCGCGACCGGCGGCGGCTCCGGTGTGCGGCAGCAGCATGACGAACTCGTCGCCGCCGAAGCGGGCCACGAAGTCGGTCTCGCGCAGCTCGCGGCGCAGGGCTTCGGCCATGGCGATGATGGCCGCGTCGCCGGCCGCGTGGCCCCGCTCGTCGTTGATGGCCTTGAGCCCGTCGAGATCCACCGCGATGCAGGTGAGCTCGGTGCGGTAGCGGTTCGCCCGCCTGCTCTCCGCCTCCAGGTGCTCGCGGAAGGCGCGGAGGTTGGGGAGCCCGGTGAGCGGGTCGGTCCGCGCCAGCTCGCGCAGCGTGCTCTGGTCCCGCAGGATGCGGGCGGTTCGCTCCAGCCGGGCGCGCAGCTCGGGTGCGGAGAAGGGCTTCTCGAGGTAGTCGACGGCACCGAGCCGCAGCCCCTGCACCTTGCCGGCGTCGTCCCGCCGGCCCGAGATCACCAGGACCGGGATCCCGGCGGTGACGGGGTCGGCGCCCAGCCGCGCCAGCACCTGGAAGCCGTCGAGCTTGGGCATCATCAGGTCGAGCAGGATGATGTCGGGGCTGCGGGAGCTCACCACCGCCAGCGCCTCCAGCCCGTCGGCGGCGGACATCACTTCGTACTCCGGGTGAAGAGCGAGGGCCAGCGCCTCGCGCGCATCGGCGTCGTCGTCGGCCACGAGGAGCCGGAGCGGGGCCGGCCTCGAGCCGGCCGGGGCGTCTCCGCTGCCAGGGCCGGCACCGGGAGGCGACGACGATGCTTCGCGGGCTTTCTCTCCGAGGTGCACGGGCGACCTTCTCATGCGTGCCGGAAGACACACCCGGCGCCGGCACAGGGCGCCGAGAGAGCCGGGAGCGACGGGATCCGCCGTTCCTGGCCTTCCACCGGGGGTGCATCCTCCAGGCCAGGCCTCACTTGCCGACGACCTTCTCGACCTGGCCGAGCTTCTCCCGCACCTTGCCGGCGACCTGCTGGTCCTTCCCCTCGGCCTCCAGCGCCTTCTTCCCCGTGACCTTTCCGGCGAGCTCCTTGATCTTGCCCTTCACGTGCTCGAGCTTGCCTCTGACCTGGTCCTTGGTGCTGTTCTTCATCGGCGCTCCTCGGTGCTCGACTGCGTGGGCCCCCGCCCTCGCGCCGACCGCCGGCCCGAGGGGTGAGCTCTGTTGGTCGGGACCGCTAGTCTCCTCGCTCCCGGCCGCGGCCCCCACCTCGCCCTGGCTCCTGCTGAGAGCCCTCCTTGCCTCGCTTGTCCTTGTCCTTGTCCTTGTCCTTGTCCTGCTCGCGGGCCTGGCGCCTCTCCGGCTGCGGCTGCGGCCTCGCCTCCCTGACCTGGGGCCGCTCTGGCTGCGCCTGCGGCTGCCGCTCCGGCCCCCTGGGCCGCTCCGGCTGCGCCCGTGGCTGCGGCTGCGGAGAGCGGGCTGCGGGCTGCGCCGCGCGCTGGACCTGGGCCCGGTAGACCCTGGTCACCGCTTCGTCCCTGGGCTCGTGGGTGTAGTTCTGGGCGCGCAGCGTGTGCTGCTGCTCCGGGCGCGGGTATCGATCGCCCGCATACTGCCGCTGGTACACGGGCAGCGGCGCCGGGGCCGGGGCCGCCGCGCGGTCCCACCGGTCCCAGCCTCGCCGCTGGCGCGACCAGTCGTGGCCCCAGTGCTCGCCCCAGCGGGGCGGCTCGTCCGCGCGCCAGCCTCCGAAGTACACCGGGGGCCTCCGGTAGTAGCGAACCGGGACGCGGAGGACGAACAGTGGCACCCACTGCGGCTCCACCATGTCCCACGGCCCGTTGAACCAGGAGCTGGCGTACCAGGTGTCGCCCTCGTACACCCAGTACAGGCCATCGTAGAAGAAGTAGTTCGAGGGCGAGCCCGGGTCGTAGTAGACGGGGTAGCCGGGCACCGCGACGAGCTGCGGGTAGGAGACCTGGTCGAAGCCGATGCGGACGCTGGGGAGCCCGATCTGGATGCTGATCTGGGCTTGGGCCGCGCCGGGTGAGGACAGGAGCAGCAACATGACCACGGGCAGGCAGCGCATCTTCGGATCCTCCGGCAAGCGTCGGCCCGAAGCGCGTGCCGGTTACCCTCCACGTGCTCCGGTGCTGGCCTGGGAGGTGCACGCATCATGCCCCGGCGGCCCCGGTACAAGCCCCTGCCGCCAGGTGACGGGGACGCCAGGTGAAGTGATCGCCGGACGTTCGCAGACGTCCGTCCGGCCCTTTCTCGTCGCCCGTCCCAGTCGGATCCATCCGCGGCGCTGGCCGGAATCGTGCAGCATCCCTGTCCCGCTGCCCCGAGGAGATGCCTTGCCCCCTATCGCGAAGAAGCTCGACGTGTGGCCGGATGCACCGCTCCGCCTGGCCATCCCACCGCCTCCCGTGCCCGTGCCCACCCGGACCGGGACGACGGGGGCCACGCGCGCCACCCGCCGCGGAGCGCCATGACGCGGCGACCTGTCGCGGCGCTGCGCCTCGCCGTCGCATCACTGGTGCTGGCGGGCGGCTGCGCCTCTGGCGGCCACTACGTCTCGGTGGAAACCTTCCAGGCCGGTGCACCCGCGCCGGCCGGCCCCTACCTCATCGCCGAGGGCGACGTGCTGGGCATCCGGGTCTTCGGGCAGGAGAGCCTGTCGGGCAGCGTGCGGGTCCGCAGCGACGGCAAGATCTCGCTGCCCTTCGTCAACGAGCACCAGGCGGCCCGCCTCACGCCGGCGGCGCTGGCTGGCCAGCTGCAGGCCGCGCTCAAGACCTTCCTCGTCAACCCGGTGGTGGTGGTCTCGCTGGAGGAGCGCCACCCGTCGCAGGTGTCGGTGCTGGGCGCGGTGGTGGTGCCCGGCCTCTACCCGCTGCGGCCCGGGAGCGGGGTGCTCCAGCTGGTGGCGCTGGCCGGCGGCCTGACCCGCTTCGCCGATCGGGACGGCATCTTCGTCCTCAGGCCCAACGGCCTCGACCGGCCCGGGCCCCGCACCACCACCCGGATCCGCTTCACCTGGAAGGCGCTGGTGAGCGGCCGCGGGCCCGCGGCAGCCTTCGAGCTGCGCGAGGGCGACGTGGTGGTGGTGGAGTAGCGGTCCGGCCTACCGCGCCCCGCGGGCCAGCAGCACCGCCGGGATGGTCCGGAGGCAGATCCCGACGTCGCCCCAGAAGGACCAGCCGTCGATGTAGGCCAGGTCGAGGCGCATCCACTGTTCGAAGTCGACCTCGTTCCTGCCGCTCACCTGCCAGGTGCAAGTGATGCCCGGCTTCACGCTCAGGCGCCGGCGCTGCCAGGGCTTGTACTGCCGCACCTCGGCGGGCAGCGGCGGGCGCGGGCCCACCAGGCTCATCTCCCCGCGGAGCACGTTCCAGAACTGGGGCAGCTCGTCGAGGGAGGTCTTGCGCAGGAACCGGCCGACCCGGGTGACGCGGGGGTCGCGCAGCATCTTGAAGACCGGCCCGTCCATCTCGTTCCGGGCGCGCAGCCCCGAAAGCTCCGCCTCGGCGTCGACGCGCATGCTCCGGAACTTGTAGAAGGTGAACTCGCGCCCGTTGAGCCCGACGCGCCGCTGGCGGAAGAGCACCGGGCCCCGGGAGTCGTACCAGGTGGCCAGGGCGATGGCGGCCAGGACCGGCGCCAGCAGCAGCAGCATCCCGGCGCTTGCCAGCACGTCCAGCGCGCGCTTGGCCATCAGGGCGGGGCCGCCGCCGGGGGTGGAGCGGAAGGTCAGCAGGGCCCGGCCCTCGGCCTCGGCGACCGTCATCCGCGCCGGCCCGGGCGCGAAGGCGTCCAGGCTGACGTGCACCAGCACGCCCTGCTCCTGGCAGAGCTGCACCGCCGGCTCGATCTGCCGGAGCTGGTCGTGGGTGGCGGCGAAGTAGATCTCGTCGATGACGTGCTCCTCGAGGAGGTGCCCCAGGTCGGCCAGCCGGCCCAGCACCGGCACGCCGCCCTCGGCGGGCGCCGCCTGCTCCCGCACGTACCCCAGGAACGAGTAGCCCCAGCGCGCCTTGCCCGCGATGTGCTCCACCAGCGCCTCGGCCTGCTCTCCCGAGCCGACCACCGCGAAGTAGCGGGTGTTGTAGCCGCGCCGGCGGACCGCGTAGGCCGTCAGCCGCAGCACCAGGCGGCTCCCGGCGAGGAGGAGGAATGCCAGGGTGAAGAACGCCGCGCCCAGCGCCAGGCTGGGCGCCGTGGCGCCCGGCCAGCCCGCCCAGGCCGAGAGGCCGAGCAGGGCCACCGCGCCGAGCGACTTGCCGAGCGAAGCGATCTCGGCGGGCAGCCCCTTGCGCCGCTGGCTGCCGTAGAGGCCGAAGAGCAGGGACGCGCCCCCCCAGGCGAGCAAGGCGGCGGCGACGGCCAGGGGCGGCGGCCCGGACATGGCGAGGGCCGGTGGGGCCGAGCCCAGTGCGTCGAACCCGGCGCGGGCCAGCGGCCAGGCCGCGGCCACCGCCAACAGGTCGAAGATGCGCAGGAGGGCGGCGAGGGCCAGCGAGTGCTCGCGAAGCATGGTTGCTTTCCGGGCGACGATACGTCCCATGAACGGCCGGTGAACCGGGCTCTGGGCAGGAGCTGCCGCAATGGCAGTCCCGTCCAGCGCTCACGGCGTCGCGGTTCTCACCTGTGCACTGGCCGGGCCAGCGCCGGCGGCTGCGGTGGCCGGCCTCACCGTCCACATCCCGCACCCTTCCCGCACCTCCGTTCGCAGCCATCCGGATCCGGCACGTCGCGGCGCGTCCCGGGCGTCCGCCGAACGCCACCGAACGCCCCGGCACGCTCAGGAGCCCAGGGCGAAGGATCGCAGCCAGGCCCGGTCGTCCGCGGTGGCCGAGAGCCAGCGGGTGATGAGCTGGTCCCACTTGAGCGGCCCGAAGAATCCCGCGCAGGTCGCGGCGGCGGCCGCCGACAGCCGCGCGTAGAGGGCGGCGTCGGCGGCCAGCGACTGGAGGGCCTCGAAGAGCGCCACCGGGCTCCCGGCCGGGAAGACCACCGCGCTCTCCCGGTGCACCACCCGCCCGCGGAACATGGGGTGGTCCGAGACCAGCACCGGTGAGCGGGAGCTCAGCCCCTCGTAGATGGTCATGGGCATCCCCTCCGGATAGGCGTGGCGGCTCGGAACCACCACCACGTCGCCGGCGTTCATCAGGGTGAGCACGGCCTGGTGCGGCTGGCGCCCCAGCAGCGCCACCCGGTCGGCGATGCCGCGCCTCGCCGCCCGCGCGCGGAAGGCGTCGAGCTCGCCCGCCCCGGCGATGGTGGCGTGGTAGTCGCAGCCCGCCGCCCGGGCCAGGGCCACCGCGGCCAGCAGGTCGCCCACGCCCTTCGCCTCGGTGACCGCCCCGGCGTAGACGAGCCGGAGGCGCGAGGGATCGGCGGGCGCCCGCTTGGCGGCGAAGCGGTCCGGGGGCAGGAGCGCCGGCCAGTCGAAGGCCAGCACCTTCCCGGGGTCGACACCGATGCGGACCAGGTCGGCGGCGGCGTTGGGCCCGTGGTTCGCGACGAAGCCCACCTCCGGCGCGTTGAGCGCCGCCGCCAGGCGCCGGGCGCGGAGGAGCGGGCGCAGCCCGCGCGCGCGGAAGCTGTCGGCGAGCAGCGGCAGCACCTGGACGCCGCGCCGGATCGCCCAGCGAACCAGCTCCGGCAGCGGCACCTGCAGGAGCAGGTGGGTCGGGTCCCAGGCCGCGGCGGCCGCCAGCAGGGCGCCGAGCCGGGAGCGCCGGAAGCGCCCGCGGTAGAGCCGGAGCCCCATCGACTCGACGCCGCTGGGGAGGCGCTCCAGGGGCGCATCGGCGCCGAGCGACACCACGCGGACGGCGGCGCCCGCCCTGGCCAGCCCGGCCACGTACTCCACCGTGTAGCGCTGGGCGTAGTAGGTCTCGTCCTCGCCCCGGGCGAAGCGATGCGCCGCCTCGGCGTAGTCGCCGAACTGCAGGATGAGGAGCCGCAGGCCAGGCCTCCGGGAGTCCCCGGGGGCCGTCCCTGTCGACGTCACCGGAGACGAATCAGGTCGGATGCAATGAGCGGGCGAGCGGGGAAGCCGGGGCCGCGCGCGGCGGCACTGTGCGCGACGCCGCAGCCGGGCGGGCTCCATGAACGTTCAGTGAACGTCCGAGCTCCACGATCCGGAGCGCGACCCGAGAAGGGCGCAGGCCCGGCGTCCGGCAGGGGCTAACACCCGGGCAGGGATCATCAGCATGGACGCCGCCGACACCGCTCACGAGGCCTTCCTCCGGGCCCGCTACTTCGACGCGCTCGACGGACTGCGGGGCCTCTCCATCCTGGCGGTGATCTGGCACCACTCCGGGGAGCACACCGGCCTCCTCGCCAGGGGCTACCTGGGGGTGGCGCTCTTCTTCGCCATCAGCGGCCTGCTCATCACCACGCTGCTGCTCCGCGAGCAGGACCGCAGCGGCACCATCTCGCTGCGCGGCTTCTACGTGCGGCGCACCCTGCGCATCTTCCCGCTCTACTACGCGGTCATCGCGATCTACGTCCTCCTGGTGGCGGTGCTGGAGCGGGGCAGCCCCGCCGGCACCACCTTCTTCGCCAACCTGCCGGCCTACCTCACCTACACCTCCAACTGGTTCGTCGACCTCTCCTCGGGCAACCGGGTCATCTTCTACTTCGCCTGGTCGCTGGCCACCGAGGAGCAGTTCTACCTGCTCTGGCCGTCGGTGGTCCGCTACGCCCGGATCTGGTTCCTGCCGCCCATCGTCATGGCGACGCTGCTGCTGCTGGGCGAGGCGAGCCGGTGGGCCCTCGAGACCGGCCTGGTTCCGCCCGACATGCTGCTGGCGCGCGTGGTCGCCAGCGTGGCCACGCCCATCTGCCTGGGCTGCATGGCCGCCTACCTGCTGCACCGCCCGGCCGGCTTCCGCGCCGCGTGGCGGGTCGCCGGCCAGTGGTGGAGCGCGCCGCTGGCCACCGCGCTGCTGGTCCTGGCGCTGGCGGTGGAAGCCACGCCGACCGCGCTGGTGGCCCTGGCCATGACCTGCCTGGTGGTGGCCTGCAGCATCCGCCCCGACCACCTCCTGCGCCACCTGCTCGGCTGGCGCGCCCTCCGCTACGTGGGCACCATCAGCTACGGCATGTACCTCCTGCACATGCTGTCGCTCAACGCCGCCCGGCGCCTCGTGCCGGACGCCGGCGCGCCCCTCCGCTTCGCCCTGGCGGCGGCCATCGCCATCCTCCTGGCCTCCGTCAGCTACCGCTGGTTCGAGCGGCCCATCCTCGCCCTCAAGGACCGCCTGTCGGGGCGGGCGGTCCCGCAGCCGGTACCGGCCCCCAGCGCGTGAGCGCGACACCGGCGGGGTCGATGGCGGGGGCGGCGGTCCGCGGATCGGTGTGGACGGTGGCCGGCTACGCGTCCGGGCAGCTGGTGCGGCTCCTGGGCAACCTGGTCCTGACGCGCCTGCTGTTCCCCGCGGTCTTCGGGCAGATGGCGCTCATCGCCGTCTTCATGCAGGGGCTGCAGATGTTCTCCGACGTCGGGACCGGGCCGGCCATCGTCCAGAGCCGCCGCGGCGACGACCCGGCCTTCCTGGACACCGCCTGGACCATCCAGTGCATCCGCGGCGTGCTCCTCTGGCTCGCCTCCTTCGCCCTCGCCGCGCCGCTGGCCAGCTTCTTCGGCCAGCCCATCCTCGCCTGGCTCATCCCGGGGGCCGGCTTCTCGGCGGTGCTGGGCGGGCTCGAGTCCACCTCGATGCACACCGCCCAGCGCCACCTGCGCCTGGAGCGGCTCACGGTGGTGGAGCTGGTGAGCCAGGTGGTGGGCGTGGCCGTGGCCATCGTCGGGGCCCTGGCCGACCTCCGCCTGTACGGCCCGCTGCACCAGAGCGCTGCCTGGGTCTTCGTCGTCGCCAACCTGGCAGCCGCGGCCACCCGCACGGCGCTGAGCCACCTCGCCCTGCCCGGCATCCGCCACCGCTTCCGGCTGGACCGCACCGTCCTCGGCGAGCAGCTGGCCTTCGGCCGCTGGGTGTTCGTCAGCACCCTGCTCACCTTCCTGGCCGGGCAGGCCGACAGGCTGGTCTTCGGAAAGATGATCCCCATCGACCTCTTCGGCGTCTACGGCATCGCCGCCACCCTGGCCATGCTGCCGACGCTGGCGGTCCTGCGGGTGGGCTCGTCGGTCGCCTTCCCCACCTACGCCCGCCTGGCTGCGCGGGGAACCCTGGGCACCGTGCTGGGCCAGGTGCGCCTGCCGCTGCTGCTGGGAGGCGGGGCCATCGCCAGCGGCCTCTTCGCCTGCGGGCCGGGCCTGATCCACCTGCTCTACGACTCCCGCTACGCGGAGGCGGGCTGGATCGTCCGCTTCCTGGCCGCCGGCGCCTGGTTCCAGATCCTCGAGGCCACCTGCGGCGCCGTGCTGCTGGCGCTGGGGCGCGTGCCCTGGATGGCCACGGGCAGCGCCGCCAAGCTCGTCGGCCTGGTGGTGCTCCTCCCCCTGGGCTTCCACCTGGGCGGCTTCCGGGGCGCGCTGGCCGGGCTGGTGCTGGCCGAGGCGGTGAAGTACCTGGTGGCCGCCACCGGGGTGGCCCTGCAGCGCATGCCGGGCCTGCGGCTGGACGCAGCCGTCACGGGGATGGTGGTGGCCATCGCCGCGGCCGGCTCCTTCGCCGGCAGCCTGGTGGGCGCCGGCGGCCACTCCCGCTTCGCCGAGTTCGTCGGCGCCGCGGCGGTGAGCGGCGGGGCCTGGGCGGCCATCCTGGGCTGGTACTTCCTCCGCGCGCGGGCGCGCCGGCCGGTGGCCGGGCTGCCCGCCGCGACAGGCCCCTAGCCTCGACCCCGGAGGTGCCCGGTGCACCCGATCCGCCGCGCAGGTCGCCGCCTCCGGGCGCTCCCGGTGCTCCTGGCAGCGGCCGCACTCGCCTCCCCCGCCCCCGTCCGGGCGGCAGCGCCGGGGCGGCATGCACTGGGCGTCAACATCGCTGCGCCCAGCGACTGGGACCCGACCCAGCCGTACGCCGACGCCATGAAGAGCGCCCGCCGCTTCGGCTCGGTAGCCAGGCCCTACGACGAGAAGGCGGCGGTGGACGCCCGCGGCTGGCCCACCGGCGACGCCGGGGTGGTGGTGATGGTCGGGGTGCCCCACATGGCCGGCACCTACCGGCTCACCTTCACCGGCCAGGCCCGGGTGGACGCCGTCAACACGACCGACCGGCGCACGCGGGTGGGGCGCACCAGCCGCGACGCCGGCAGCAACACCACCAGCGCCGACGTGGTGGTCGGCCCCGCCGAGCAGAACCTCTTCCTCACCTTCACCGGCCAGGCCGGCGGGGTGAAGGACGTGAGGCTCATGCGTCCCGGCCACGGCCCCACCGAGCTCTTCAGCCAGCCCTTCCTGGCGCGCCTGGCCCGCTTCCGGGTCCTGCGCTTCATGGACTTCCTCCAGACCAACTCCAACATCCAGGTCCAGTGGGCCGACCGCAGCCTCCCCGGCTTC
>JACRMN010000023.1:212500-493299 GCA_016214955.1 Deltaproteobacteria bacterium | reverse complement strand
GCGCCGGTGGCGTGGGCGGTGTCGCCGGCGGCGGGGACGGCGTGGCACTCGGCGCAGGCGACGGGGCCGCGCAGCGTGCCGGCCACCAGGTGCGCGGCGTGGGCGCCGGCGGCCGGGCCGGCGGCGTTGCCGCGGGTGTCGACGGCCGAGCCGTTGAACCCGGGCGCGGCGGTGGCGCTGGTGTTGGCGACGGGCGCGCCGCCGTTGCCGGAGAGGACGCCGTGGCAGGCGGTGCAGCCGGTGGCCGACTGGATGGCGCCGTTCACGTGCGTGGCGGCAACGACGGTGCCGGTGGCGGCGCCGCTCTTGGCGTAGCCGGCCCCGTGGCAGGTGGCGCAGGCGTCGTTCTGGGGGTGGTGCGAGGAGGCGGAGAGCGGCGGCGGGTTGCCGTGGCAGGAGGTGCAGGTGGCGGCCGGGAGCGAGGCCGCGTTCCAGGGGATGTTGCTGGTGAGCGTGCCGCCCTGGAGCTGGGCGTTGCCGCCGTGGCACCAGTTGGACGAGCAGGTGACGCTGGCCGCCTGGACGGCGCTGGGCGTCGAGGCCGGCGTGCCGGCGGTGGCGACGCTGCCCCACGCCAGGGCCGGGTTGCCGCCGTCGGCGTGGCTGGTGTTGCCCGCCGCAGGCAACGTGCCGTGGCACTGGGCGCAGGTGATGGAGGTGGAGAGGGTGGTCGTCAGGTGCAGGCGGTGGGCGCCGACGCCGCGCTGGGCGACGGCCGTGCCGGGATTGCCGTGGGTGTCGATGGCGGCGTCGACGAAGCCGGGGGCCACCGCCGGGTTGGTGTTGGCGGCGCCGGCGACGGTGGTGTCGCCGTGGCAGGCGGTGCAGCCGCCGGGCGCCTGGACGGTGCCGTCGACGTGGGTGGCCTGGACGACGGCCGCCAGGCCGTAGCCGGCGTGGCACAGGCCGCAGTCGGTAGCGCCGGTCTGCGGGTGCTTCACGGTGGCGTTGAGGGGCGGCGGCGCGCCGTGGCAGGCGTTGCAGGCGAGCGGCGTGCCGGTGCCGGTGTTCCAGGCCGGGGTGGCGCCGGTGCCGTTGCCGCCGGCGAAGTTGCCGTGGCACCAGGTGCTGGAGCAGGTGAGCGCTGCGCCGCTGTAGCTGCCGGCCACCGGGACCGCGCCGAAGGCGGCCAGGGTCACGTTGGCGGTGCCGTCGTTGTGCGTGGCGCCGCTGCCGGGCGTGGGGTGGCAGGTGGTGCAGGCCACCGCGGCGGAGCGGCCGTCGCTGCGCAGGTGGGTGGCGTGGGCGCCGACGCCGCGGAAGGTGACGGCGACGTTGCCCAGGTGGTCCCGGGGCGGCGCCGCGGTGCTGAAGTTGGTGCGCGGGGCGGCGGTGTTGTCGCCGTGGCAGGCGGTGCAGACGTTGCCGGTCACGTCGAGCGAGCCGTTGATGTGCAGGCCGCCGGTCACGTTGATGGTGCCGTCCACGTTGACGGTGCCGCCGTGGCAGGGCGAGCAGGCGGTGGCGGCGGCGGTGATGCCGGTGTGGGCCGAGGAGGCCGGCGGCAGCGCGTGGCAGGAGGCGCAGGTGACGGCCGCGCCGCTCCAGGTCCAGGTGGCGACCGTGCCGCCGTAACCGGCCGGCAGCGTGCCGCCGTGGCAGTAGGTGGCGTTGCAGTTGGGTGAGGTCCCGGTGTAGCTCGGCGTGGCACCGTTGTTGGTGGCCACCGGCCCGAAGGCCACGGTCACCGCGCCATCGGCGTGGAGCGGCGGCCCGGTGATCGTCACGGCGCCCAGATGGCACTCGGTGCAGTGGATGGGCCCGTACACCTGGCCGCTGGCGCCGGGGTTCACGTGGGCCAGGTGGGCGCCGCCGACCGGCGCGCCGGTGACGTCCACCGGGGGCGCGGCTTCCTGGAGCGGGTCGGGGGTGCCGGCGCCACCCGCGTCGGGCCGGGCGGCCGTGCCGTGGCAGGTGGTACAGGAGAGGGTGACCAGGTTGACCGTGCCGTCCTGGTGTCCGGGGCCTGCGACCTGGCCCGGGCCGGGGCCGGTGGCGCCGGGGTGGCAGCTGCCGCAGTCGCTCCGCGGCGGGTGGGTGCTTCCGGCGGAGCCGGGCAGGGTGGTGGGGCCGCTGGGCGGCTGGCCGTGGCAGCTGTCGCAGGCGCCCGAGCCGGCGAGCGTCACGTTGCCGTCCACGTGGGTGGCGAGCGCGGCCCCGGCGATGGCGGTGGCGGTGTAGCCGGTGCCGTGGCAGCCCTCGCAGTTGGTGGCCGCGGTGTGGGTGCCGCCGTTGCGGATGACGGTGGGCGGCGTGCCGTGGCAGCTGCCGCACTGCACCGCGCCGGTGAGCCAGGAGAGGGCCACGGCGCTGCCTCCGGGGAAGTTGCCGTGGCAGTAGGTCGAGGAGCAGGTGGCGCCGTCCCACGCCGGCGCGCCGGTGGAGAGGCCCAGCCAGGCGGCGTCGGCGTTGGGCAGCACGTTGGTGAAGGTGACCTTGCCCTGCAGCGCCTGGGGCTGGTGGGTGCTGATGCTGCCCGGCATCAGGTGGCAGTTGGCGCAGGCCAGGGCGCGCGAGAAGGCGCCGTCGCGGAGGTGGGCGTCGTGGGCGCCCACCGGGCGGCCCGTCTGCTCGCCCAGCAGGCCGCGCGGAGGCGCCGACGCGATGAGCGGGTTGGTGGCAGCGCCGGCGAGCCGCGCCGGGTCGCCGTGGCAGGCGGTGCAGGAGGAGGGGTTGACCGTGACGGTCCCGCCGCCGGGGCCGCCGGCCGGCACCGTCACGGGGCCGCCGGGCCGACCCTCGGTCGGGCGCGACTTGGCGCAGGCGGCCACGGCGAGCAGGGCCATCACGGCGAGTGTGGATCGAGTGGTGGTGCGCATCGGCTCTCCTCGCTGCGTGGGCCTGGCCTCCGGCGGCCTGACGGCCGGGGGCGCCATCCGCTCCGGGCTGCGCGGGGGTCTTCGGCGTGGCGCGCCGGCGGGACCCAGATGGTTCATCGATAGTCTCAGATCGGGGGCGCCGGAATCGTTGACGCACGTCAACCACGGAGGCTCACCGCGACTCGGGGAGAACCTCGAAAGCGGACGTGCCCGGGCGGCGGGAAACGCCCGCCCGGACCCTCCGTCAATCGCCCGGAATCAGGTGCGTAACGGCCGCTCCGGGCGAGGGGCGCCATCCGACATGTGCGCACGTCCCTGCAGCCCGGCTGCGGTCGAGCCCCGACCCGCTGCCGCGCACCGCCGGCGCTCACTCCTCGTGGGGGGCGACAAGGAGCTTGCGCCCGCGCCGGAGCGGTGGGCCAGCCCTCCAGCGGGTGGCAGCTTTCCATTTGACGCCTGCTCGGACCGTGTCCAGAGTTCGCCCCGGGTTCGACAGCCGGGAGACGACATGGCCAAGCCGATGGTGGAGCGCCGGAACCGGGAGACGCGGGAGTGGCTGCACAAGGCGATCGCTCCGTACGTGTTCGCCGCCCTGCAGGACGAGCCCGAGGCGGTCGCCATCCTGGAGCGCGAGCTCGACACCCTGAAGGCCAACGACACCCTCATCCTCGCCGACAGGCCCAAGGTCCTGATCCTCGCCACCCGCAACCAGCCGGGCTCGCTCTACAGGAGCCTGACCGCGCGCGTCGGCGACCGGGCCATCTCCTACGCCATGTTCGCCCACTCCACCGAGCCGATCCCGGGCATGGCGGAGACGCTGGAGCTGCAGCGCCTGGAGTTCGACTGCAGGCCCGACGGCGAGATGGCCGCCGCCCTGCGCCAGGGCGTGCAGGTGCCTGCCGAGGTGCGCGAGGCGGTGGCCGCCGCCATGCGCAAGGACTACCGCGACTTCGACATGGCCGAGCTGGACGCCCTGCTGGCCATCATCTGGGCAAACAACGCCAGCTACGCCCGGGTGGCGCCGCCGCGGCGCGTGGCCCAGGCCGCGCGCCTGCTCCAGCTCACCCGCCGCTCCGGCGGCCTGTACCTCGACGTCGAGCCCATGCAGGACGGCTCCAACGAGACGCGGGTCTCCTTCGGCGTGGCCACGCCGCCGCACCGCCGCTACCTGGCGCAGATGATGGAGGTGCTCAACCGCCTCGACCTCGGAGTGGCCCGCGCCTACGTGCTCGAGGTCTCCACCGGCGACCAGCCCTACGCCCTCAACGCCTTCTACGTCCGGCCCCGCAGGGGCGGGCAGCTGCTCACCGGCTCGCCGCTGCACACCCAGCTGGAGCGCGAGCTCTTCAACACCGAGATCCTGGCGGCCAGCGCCCCCGAGTACCGGGAGCTGGTGACCACCGGGCTCATGAGCGGCGAGGACGCCTCGCTGGTGCGCGCCTTCGTGGCCTTCGCGCACACCAACCTGGGCCACGCCCAGCCCGACAAGTTCGACTGGGAGGAGGTGCGCAACGCCTTCCAGGCCAACCCGCGGATGGTGTCGCAGCTGGTGAAGCTGTTCCGCACCCGCTTCGACCCCGGCCTGCAGAACCGCGAGCGGGTCTACGCCCGGGAGCTGGCCGAGGCCGAGCGCGCGGTGCGCGACTACAACACCGGCCACAAGCACCTGGACGACATCCGCCGCGGCGTCTTCCGGTGCACGCTGGCCTTCATCCGCCACACCCTGAAGACCAACTTCTTCGTCAAGGAGAAGCAGGCCTTCTCCTTCCGGCTCGACCCCGCCTACCTGGCCGACCTCGGGCCGGCGTTCACCTCCGACCTGCCCCAGGCCACGCCCTTCCGCATCACCTTCTTCTACACGCGGTACGGCTTCGGCTTCCACGTGGGCTTCTCCGACATCGCCCGCGGCGGCTGGCGCACCGTCATCTGCCGCACCGACGACGACTTCCTCACCAACGCCTCGACCCTGTTCCGCGAGAACTTCGTGCTGGCCCACACCCAGCACTTCAAGAACAAGGACATCTACGAGGGCGGCTCCAAGCTGGTGCTGCTGATGGACGCCTCGCAGCTGGAGAAGGAGGAGCGCAACCAGGAGACCCTGCGGCTCCACAAGCTGCAGCGCGGCATCATCGGCGCCTTCCTCGACATCTACGTCACCCGGGACGGCGTGGCCAGCCACCCGGCGGTGGTCGACTACTACCGCGAGGACGAGCCCATCGAGCTCGGCCCCGACGAGAACATGCACGACGACATGATCGAGGAGATCGCCGCGATCTCCCGGGCCCGCGGCTACATCCTGGGCATCGGCGTCATGTCGTCGAAGCGGGTGGGCATCAACCACAAGGAGTACGCCGTCACCTCCACCGGCGTGGTGAAGTTCGCCGAGATCACCATGAAGGAGCTGGGCGTCGACATGCGCCGGCGCCCCTTCAGCGTGAAGCTCACGGGCGGCCCCAACGGCGACGTGGCCGGCAACGCCATGGCCATCCTGCTGCGCCGTTTCCCCAAGGTGCAGCTCAAGCTGATCCTCGACGGCACCGCCGCCCTCTTCGATCCCGAGGGGGCCAGCCACGACGCGCTGCGCGCCATCCTGCTGCAGAAGGACCTGGACGCCTTCGACCCGCGCGCCCTGCACCCGGGCGGCTTCATGCTCTTCCGCACCGGGAGCCGGAAGGACGGGCTGCGCGAGCTCTTCCGCAAGGTGACCCGCGGCGGCAAGCGGCTCCAGGAGGAGTGGATCTCGCTCGACGAGTTCTCGCGTGAGTTCGGGTCGCTGCCCTTCACGGTGGAGGCCGACCTCTTCATCCCCGGCGGCGGGCGGCCCGAGACCATCGACAAGGACAACTGGCAGCGCTTCCTGCGGGAGGACGGGACCCCGTCGGCCCGGGCCATCATCGAGGGGGCCAACTCCTTCATCACCCCGGCGGCCCGGGTGGAGCTGCAGAAGAAGGGCGTCCTGGTGATGCGCGACGCCTCCGCCAACAAGTGCGGCGTCATCTCCTCCAGCTACGAGATCATCGCCAACCTGCTGCTCAGCGAGGAGGAGTTCCTCGGGAACAAGAAGCGCTACGTGGCCGGGGTGCTGGCCATCCTGGAGAAGCGGGCCGCCGACGAGGCCCACCTCATCCTGCGCCGCCGCCAGGAGACCGGGCGGCTCATGACCGAGATCTCCGACGCCGTCTCCACCGAGATCAACGCCAACTACGCCCGGCTCTTCCGCTTCTTCCAGTCGCGCCCCGAGCTGTGCCTGCAGGAGCCCTTCCGGCGGGCCATCCTCTCCCACCTCCCGGCGCTCCTGCAGGGCGCCAGGTTCCGCAAGCGCATCAACCGGCTGCCCCCCAAGTACCGCTCCGCCATCCTGGCCGCCGAGATCGGCTCCTCGATGGTGTACCGGGGCGACCACGAGGCGGAGTTCGAGGACACGGTGCGGCTGCACCTCCAGCGCCACTTCGCCTAGAGCGCGCGGGGGCGGGCCCGGCCGGAGGTTGCGTCCGGGCCGCCGGCGCGACAGGAGACGGGGGATGTCCGGCGGCAAGAAGAGCGGCGAGACCCATGAGAGCTTCGTGGAGCGCCAGATCCGGGAGGCCCAGGAGGAGGGCGCCTTCGACCGGCTCTCCGGCGCCGGGAAGCCCCTGCCGCCCCTCCACCCCGAGGAGGAGGCCTGGTGGATCAAGCGCAAGCTCAGGGCCGAGCGGCTCGACGTCCTGCCCGAGGCGCTGGAGATCCGCCGCGAGGTGGACCGGGTGCTCGAGTCGCTCGACGCCCTCGCCGACGAGCGGCGGGTGCGGGAGCGGCTCCAGGAGCTGGACGCGCGCATCCGCAAGGTGAACCGCACCACCATCGCCGGGCCCCCCACCAGCGTGGGGCCTCTCGACGTCGAGGCGGTGGTGGCCCGCTGGCGGGCGCGGCGGCGCTGAACGAGCGCTAGATGCGGCCCTGGGGCCCGCCCTCCGGGTCGGGGCGGATGCCGTGACGCGCGCACCAGAGCGCGAACCCGTGGTCCATCGTCCTCACGTGGGTGGTGAGCCACACCCGCAGGGCGTCGATCTGGGCCAGGGCGTCGGCGAAGGTGGCCGCCTCGACGCGCCGCCGGATCTCGGCGACCTGATCCAGCAGGCGTCCGTGCTCCAGGGCGTGGGCGTCGAGCTGCGGGTAGGCGTAGAGCCGCATCATCAGCTCCTCGCTGTGGAAGTGGACGGTGGAGAAGTCCACGAGCTGGGCCACGGTCCGGTCGGCCAGCGCCCTGTCGGTGCCCTGGCGCAGCACCTGCTCCAGCGCGTTGACCAGCGTGACCTGCAGCCGGTGCTCGGCGTCGACGGTGGATATGCCGGTGCTGATGCCCTCGTCCCAGGCGCGCGGTCTCATGGCGTCTCCTCCCCGTGGCGGCGCAGTCTAGCAGAGGGCGGCGCGGCGCCGGCAGGGTCCGCGGCTGCCGGGAAGAGGGCCCGGAGCGCCTCGCCGAGGGCGCCGGGCGAGGCCGGGGGGAGCCCGCCCGGGAACCGCTCCGCGATGCGCGCCGCCACCCGCGGCCAGGCCTCGTAGAACCAGCCGCTGGAGCTTCGGCCACCCTCCCTGTGGACCTGCTCCACCGCCAGGAAGAGCTCCAGCCGCGTGGCCTCGCGCAGCCGCTCCACCGCGACCGCAGCCAGCCGGAGCGCGCGCCCTGCCTCGGCGGAGACGCGGGACGAGAGGACGCGCGCCTCGAGGTAGGAGAGGCCGGGGGCCTCGGCGGCCGAGAACCAGGGGTCGCCGTGCGGCAGCCCGGCGAGCTGGGCCTCGGCCTCGGCGTCCGGGAGCCTCCTCCCCTTGCCTCCGAGCGCCTGCAGCACCGCCGCCTCGGCGCTGGCTGCGTCGGCCCCGGCCGCGATGTCGACGAGCAGGTAGCTGCCCGAGGCGTCGGCGCGGGCTCCGCAGACACCGGGGAGGGCTTCGAGGCGCGCCAGCACGGGCGCGAGGACGGTGCCTCAGCCGAGGCCCTGCACCGGTCCTCAGCCGAAGCCGCGGACGGCGAGGACCAGCCTCACGATGCCTGGGGCTTGGCGCTGCGGACCGAGTAGGCAGCCGGGCGGTAGCGCTTCGAGGAGAGGTAGGTGGCCAGGGCCGAGTCGTTCACGCGGATGTGGAACTTGACCCACTCCGGAACGCGCGTGGCGACCCACTGCACCACCAGGTCGCTGAGCCCGCCCGAGAGCTCGCGGCCGAGCTGGGCGAAGTCCTGCATGAAGAGGTCGTGGGCGGCCTTGTGCCGGCCCCGGTCGGGGAACAGGCTCTCGGCCATGAACCCCTCCTCCGCGGAGAAGTGGCCCACCAGCACGTCTCCCAGCGCGGCGACGGCGGCGCGGGTCCCGGGGAGGTCGCCCGCCCGCGCCGCGGCGGCGGCCCGCTCCATGGCCTCGAGGATGCCCCTGTGCTGGGTATCGATCTCTTCGTAGCCCAGGACGAGTTCGGGTGGCATGCGCACGTTGGTCACCTGCCTCGGCCGGCCGACTCCGCGTGGTCGCCCGGTCCCCATCTGGTTCGCAGGTGAGGAGAGAACCACGCGAGGCCGGGTGTGACAAGTCGGTCGTTCACGGTGGGAAGTCCCCTTTTACGGGCACATCCGCTGCGGTGGAGCGGCGGAGCGGGGCGCCGGGGCAGCGGCCCGGCGGGGCTCCCCCGGCCGTGGCGGGTGTGGGTGCGGGGGCCTCGCCCGCGGGCGTCAGCCGCCGCGCGGCCGAGCAGCGCGCAGCGAGGCGTCGAGGAGCTCGATGGGGTGGGCGGCCTGCACCGCCGCGCCGCGCTCGCGGAGCATGCGCTGGATGTGCAGGGCGCAGCCGGGGTTGGCGGCGGCCAGGATCGGCGCGGCCGCGGCCACGACGGCGTCGGCCTTGCGGCGCCCGATCTCCTCGGCGGCCTCCGGCTCCACCAGGTTGTAGATGCCGGCCGAGCCGCAGCACTCCTCTCCCCGCGCCAGCTCCACCAGCGTGAGGCCGGGGATGCCCTGCAGGAGCTCGCGCGGCTGCCGCGTGATCCCCTG
The DNA here is from genome assembly GCA_016214955.1 of Deltaproteobacteria bacterium. Classification (GTDB taxonomy): domain Bacteria; phylum Myxococcota; class Myxococcia; order Myxococcales; family Anaeromyxobacteraceae; genus JACRMN01. The sequence goes on along the minus strand of JACRMN010000023.1, from coordinate 484,464 downwards.
GGCGTGGCCCAGGTGGCAGGCCGAGTGGTAGGCGACACGGCAGGCCTGGGCGCCGCGCGGCGCCACCGGCGGCATGGCCGCCAGCAGCTCGCTGACGTCGCGCACCTTGGCCGAGAAGGCCCGGGCCCGCGCCGCCAGGGCCGGGTCGCCGGGGAAATGGGAGCCCAGGTCCTTGAGGTGCGAGCCGCAGCCGGCGGCGTTGGTGACCACCGCGTCCAGCTCCAGCCCCTCGAACCGCTCGAGCAGGTCGCGGGCCAGCCGAGCCGCCTCGGCAGGGCGCCCGGCGTGGGCCGAGAGCGCGCCGCAGCAGCCCTGCCCGGGGGGCACCACCACCTCGATGCCCTCGGCCGCCAGCACCCGCAGCGTGGCCTCGTTCACTCCGGGGAAGAAGACCCGCTGGACGCAGCCGCCCAGCAGGCCGACGCGCGCGCGGCGCGTCCCCTCGGCGGGAACGCGCGCGGGCAGGGAGGCGGTGAGGTGGTGCCAGGTGACCGGCGGCGCCAGCGCCTCCAGGGCCGCCAGGCGCGCCGAGAGCAGGCGCAGCAGGCCGCTCTCCCGCACCAGCCACTGCAGGCCGGTGACGCGGTAGAGCCACAGGAAGGCGGCGACGGCGCGGAGCCGGGCGGGGTAGGGGAAGAGGGAGAAGAGGAAGGCGCGGAAGAGCCTGTCGCCGGCGGGCCGGACGTTCGAGTCCTCCACCCGGGCGCGGGCCTCCTCGATGATGAGGCCGTAGCGCACGCCCGAGGGGCAGGCCGGCTGGCAGGCGAGGCAGCCCAGGCAGCGATCCAGATGGGCCACGGTGGTGGGCGAGAGCGCCACCTGGCCGTCGGCCAGCGCCCGCGCCAGGTCGACGCGGCCGCGGGGCGAGTCCATCTCCGAGGCCCAGGAGAAGTAGGTGGGGCACACCGGCAGGCAGAAGCCGCAGTGGACGCAGTCGTCGATGGGGCGGCGGTCGGGCACGGCTAGATCCCCCCCACGAAGCGGCCCGGGGCCAGGCGGCCCTCCGGGTCGAGCTGGGCCTTGAGGCGGCGCTGCAGCGCCAGCGTCGCCGGGGCGGGACCCCAGGCGTCGAGCCGGGCGCGGACCTCGGGCGGCGCGTCGTTGACCGCCAGCCAGCCGCCCGACGTGGCCAGCGCGCCGCGGGCGTCGCCGGCCGCGGTGGCCACCGCCTCGGCGCCCGAGGGCGCGCCGCCCGCGAAGCCGAGGCCCAGCGTCGGGTACCAGACCGCCGCGCCCCCGGGCAGGGCCGCGAGCAGGGTGCCCAGGGCCCGGGTCCCCACCTCCAGCGACGCCGGCGGGATCGCCAGCCGGGCGCGGAAGGGGCCGACCTCGCGGGCCGTCTGCTGCCGGGCCCAGGCAGCCGCGGCCTGCGGCGGTGCCAGCCGCCCGCCGCTCGCCCGCGCCTTGCCCGCCACCGCGAGCAGCCGCTCCACCTGCCCGGACACGCCCGGCCCGAACCCCTCGAAGCGCACCAGCAGGTCGAGGGAGCCGCCGGCCCAGATCGCCGCCACCGCCGCTGGCTCGAGCTGCGCCTGGCGCATGTCCCCCACCAGGCCCCGGACGGCCGCGGGCGAGAGCCCCGGGAAGGCGAGTGTGGCCTCCTCCTCCGGCAGCGGGTGGAGCCGGAAGTTCACCGAGGTCACCAGGCCCAGCGTGCCCAGCGAGCCGAAGAGGAGGCGCGGCAGGTCGAAGCCGGCCACGTTCTTCACCACCTTACCGCCGCCGTGGGCCAGGACCCCGTCGGCGCGGATGAACGTGGCGCCGATGACCAGGTCGCGCGCCGAGCCGCGGGCGGTGCGCAGCGGGCCGAAGCCGTTGGCGCAGAGCAGGCCGCCGGCGGTGGCCCGGGCGGGGAAGGGCGGATCCAGCGCCAGCCGCTGCCGGTGGGGCAGGAGCGCGGCCTGCAGCGCCGAGAGGGTGATGCCGGCCTCCACCCGGACGATCTGGTCGTGGGGGGCGTGCTCCAGCACCCGCGCCATGCGGCCGGTGCGGATCACGGCGTCGAGCCCCGAGGGCGGGTTGCCGAGCCCGAGGTCGGTGCCGCCGCCCACGAAGGCCACCCGCAGCCGGTCGCGGGCACAGGCCTGCATGGCCTCCCGCGCCTCGGCCTCTCCGGCTGGCTCGAAGACCAGCCGCGGCTCCACGCCCAGGATGCCGTCGGCGCCGCTGCCTGGCCGGGGGGCGCTCACCACCGCTCCGCCAGCCCGGCCCGCTCCACCGGGTGAGGCTCGTAGGGGCCCGGCTTCTCGCCGCAGAGCCGCGGTGTGGGGAAGACCTTGCCGGGGTTGAAGAGCGCGCCGCCGTCGAAGGCGCAGCGGACCTTCATCATGGTGTCGAGGTCCTCGGGGGTGAACTGCTCCGCCATGTAGGCCGCCTTCTCGGCGCCCACGCCGTGCTCGCCGGTGATGGAGCCGCCCACCCGGATGCAGAGCCGGAGGATGTCGCCGCCCAGGTGCGCGGCGCGCTCCTCCTCCCCGGGGTTGCGGGCGTCGTAGAGCACCAGCGGGTGGAGGTTGCCGTCGCCGGCGTGGAAGACGTTGGCCACCCGCAGCCCGGCCTCGGCGGCCAGGCGGCCGATCTCCCGGAGCACGGAGGCGATCTCCGAGCGCGGGATGACGCCGTCCTCCACCAGGTAGTTGGGGCTGATGCGTCCCACGGCGGCGAAGGCGCTCTTCCGCCCCTTCCACATGAGCTGGCGCTCGGCCTCGTCGCGCGGCACCTGCACCGCGCGGGCGCCGCAGGCCCTGGCGATCTCGCTGGCGCGCCGGTGGACGTGCTCCACCTCCGGGGCCGGCCCGTCGGCGTCCATGAGCAGGAGCGCGCAGTCCTCGGGCCAGTCGAGCCCGGTGGCCGCCTTGGCGGCCTGGATGGCCAGCGAGTCCATCATCTCGATGGCGGCCGGGAGGATGCCGGCGGCGATGATCTGGGAGACGGCGTCGCCGGCCTCGTCGGAGGAAGGGAAGATGGCGAGGAAGGTGCGGGTGGTCTCGGGCTTGCGGAGCAGGCGGAGGGTCACCTCGGTGACGATGCCCAGCATGCCCTCGCTGCCCACCAGCGGCGCCAGCAGGTCGTAGCCGGGCGCGTCGGCGGCCGTGCCACCGACGTCGAGGACCAGGCCGTCGTCCAGCACCAGCCGGGCGGCCAGCACGTGGTTGGTGGTGAAGCCGTACTTGAGGCAGTGGGCGCCGCCCGAGTTCTCGGCCACGTTGCCGCCGATGGTGCACACACCCTGCGACGAGGGGTCGGGGGCGTAGTACCAGCCGGCGCCGGCCACCGCCCGGGTGACGTCGAGGTTGATGACGCCGGGCTCGACGCGGACGGTGCCGTTCTCCAGGTCCACGCCCAGGATCCGGGTCATCCGGGCCAGCGAGACCACCACGCACCCCGGCACCGGCCGCGCGCCGCCGGAGAGGCCGGTGCCGGCGCCGCGGGGCACGATGGGCGCGCCCGCCGCCCGGGCCGCCTTCACCACCTCGGCCACCTCGGCGGTGGAGCCGGGCAGAACCACCAGCGCCGGCCGCGTCCTGCCGTGGGTGAGGCCGTCGCACTCGTACACCAGGAGCTCGGACGGCTCCGAGACCACGTGGGCCCGCCCGACGACGTCGGCCATCCGCGCCGCCAGTGCACCTCGTGCGGCTTCCGTGAGCGGGCCCATGCGCCCTCCTCGTCCTGGGAGGCGCCATTGTAGGGCCCCACCCCCCGTGCCCGTCGAGCGGCGTTCCGTGAGGGCGGCGATCCGCCCCGCCCGCGCCACCCCGGCGCGGGGGTGGCGGGCGCCGGCTAGAGGCCGACCCCGGCCAGAGCCAGGGCCTGGGCGGTGAAGGAGGGGAGCAGGTCGGGCTCCAGGGCCTGCGAGGCGCAGAGCAGGCCCACCACCAGGATGCAGGCCACCGCGGCGCGACGCTCCCGGGCCATGGCCTGCTTGACGGCGGCGGGGACGCGGCGCCGCGAGGCCTCGGCCGAGCCGCCCAGCCACCTCACCACCAGGTCGAGACCGGCCAGGATGGCGCCGAGGAAGTCGCCGCCCAGCATCACCGCCGCAACGCCCTTGCCCACACCCATGCCGAAGTCGGCCGGGCTGAGCGGTGCCGGCGCCGGCTGCGAGGCCAGCGCCTTGGCCCTCTTGCGCAGCGGGCGGAGTCGGGAGTCGCGGATGGCGAGGCGCAGCAGCGCCACCAGCAGGAAGTAGAGCGCGTACGGCACCCACGGCTGCGGCGCCTTCGCCAGCGCGGCCGCCCAGCGGACAGGCAGGTCCACCCGGTGGAGCAGCAGGGCGCCCGAGCCGAACACGACGAGCCACATGGTGAGCTCGCACCATCCCGCGCGGCCGCGGGAGGAGGCAAGGCGCCGGGGTGGGGCGGTGTGGGGAGGCGGGCCGGTCAGCCCGGCGGCCGCAGCGCCCTGTCGAGCAGCTCCTTCAGCACCCGGGCCGTCAGGCCCCAGATGATCCGGTCGGGCGCCACGTCGAAGAACCAGACCCGGTAGCGGCCAGAATCCCTGTCCACCTCCACGTCGGCCAGGTCATCGAGCCGGCGAGGTGGCAGGTCGGGCGGGAGGCGGCGCGCGTCCCACCACTCGCCGCGGGGCATCCCCGGCCGCAGGAAGCGGTCGAGCGGAACCTCGAACACCTCGTGGACCTCCCGCTCCTCGCGGGCGAAGTCCGCGGGTGGCTGGCGCACCAGCCCCACGAACGGCGTCACCAGGTAGCTCGTGACGCTGGGTCGCTGGTCGAGCGAGCCGAGCACCTCGACCCGCTCCGGGGCCAGCCCCACCTCCTCGCGGGCCTCGCGCAGCGCAGCGTCGACGGGTTCCTCGCCTGGCTCCTGGTGGCCGCCGGGAAAGGAGATCTCACCCCGGTGCTTCTTGACCGCCTCGGTGCGGCGCGTGAACAGGAAGGTGGGGCCACCGGGGCGGTCGAGGAGCGGCACCAGGATCGCGGCACGGCGGAATCCGGGCACCTCGATGCGCCGCGGCGGGCGGCTGGCGAGCGCCCGGCGGATCGTGGCGGCCGCCTGGTCGAACGTGATATCGGGACTTCCCACTCCCGGAGGTGGTAGCCGGGGTGGGCGCCGCGGGCAAGGGGTGGCCGGATCGCGGCCCCCCGTAGCATGTGGGACTTGCGGTGGACGGGTCGACGGGCGCACATAGGGTGCGGACGGCATCGACGGGGAACCTCGGCCTTGCTCGGTCGGACCACCAGCTACGTGGACAACCCGCGGCGCTTCCCGCGCGTGCCGGCGCGCCTGCGGGTGGTGGTGTCGGCGCGCGGCGAGGGCTTCGAGGCCGAGACCGAGGACCTGGGGCCGGGCGGCTGCCTGGTCCTGCTGCCGCGCCCGCTGGTGCAGGGCGTCCAGGTGCGCGTCGCCCTCGACGCCTCGGCGGTGCCGGAGCGGCTCTCGGTGGTGGGCCACGTCGCCTGGGCCCGGGCCGGCGAGCGCATCCGTGCCGGCGTTGCCTTCGACCTGAAGCAGCCGGGCGCCGTCCGCCCCCAGGCCTGGTTCCAGAAGCTGATGGCCGCGGACCCGGCGATGGCCTCGCGGATCAGCCGGGCCCCCGAGCGCATCGCCGTCGACGCGCCCCTGTACCTGCTCCCGCCGCCGCGCCGCATCCTCGACATCCTGCCGGGCGAGGCGGCGCTGCTGCGGCGCCTCGACAACGGCGTCACGCCGCGCCAGCTCCTCGCCGGTACGGCGCAGGAGGTGGTCCTGGCCACGCGCCACCTGTTCTCGCTCTTCGAGAAGCGGGTGCTGACGCTGGCGCTGGGCCAGTCGGCGCCGGCCTGGCAGTGGCGCGAGACGCTGGCGCGCCTCGAGGACGAGGGCGCCATCGAGCGCGTGGAGCTCGAGGACATCGGCGAAGCCGCGGCGCCCCTCGATCCGCCGCGGCCGGTGCCCCCGCCGGCCATCCGCTCGCCGCCGCTGCTCCACCCCGAGGCGCTGGCCCCGCGCCGCTCGGCGCCGGCACCGCGGCCGCGCCGGCCCGACCTCCCCTCGCTCACGCCGGCCCCCGTGCTGACGCCGTCCTCTCGCCCCACGCCACCTCCGGTCTCGCCGCCGGCGCCCCCGCCGGTGGCGCGCCCCGCGCCCCCTCCGGTCGTCCGCTCCGCGCCCGAGGCGCCGACCCCGGCGCCCCTCGTCACCGGCGCGGAGAGCAGGCCGGAGCGGGCGTCGCATGCGCGGCCTCCGCAGGCCCAGCAGTGCCTCGATCTCGCGAAGAAGGCGGCGGAGGAGGGGAACTACCACACCGCCATCGGACTGCTCCGCCGGGGCCTGCAGATCGCCCCGCGCGACCCGGAGATTGCGGATCTCCTGGGTCGTTTTGCCTTCCGTGGCCGCGGCGGCTGACGCGCCGCGCGTGATTCCATCGCGCTAGCTCCTTGGTAGGGCCGGGTTGCCGCCCCGGCTGGGAGTGTGCTTCGCTTGGGCCACTCCAGCACCGAGGGCCGGGCGATGAACCTTGCGTGGCTTCGCAAGATGTTCGAGGTCGAAACGCTGCCGCCGCCCCCCGGCGGGGACGCGCCGGCGCCCCGCCGCCCCTCCGTGTTGCGCCTCGCGGTCACACCCGAAGCGCTCCCCTTCGACCCCCCGGCCGCCGCGGCCCCCCGGCGGGGACTGCTCCGCTCGATCCTGGCGGACGAGGAGCTGCCCGAGGACCCGCCCGCCCCGCCGCGGGGCGGGCGAAGCGGCGACCTGGCTCGCTGGCTCTTCGCCGCGGAGCCGCTGCCCGAGGACGAGGTGGCGCCGCCGCGGCACGGCGGCCGCTGGCTGGCCTGGCTCACCAGGCCCGAGGATCTGGACCAGAACGACGAGTGAAAGGAGCGCACGGATGGAGCACTCGAGGCACGTCTTCCGCATCGCGCTGGTGCTGGTGGTGGCCATCTCCGCCTTCGTCCTGCTGCGGACGCTGTTCGTCCCCAGGACCTACGGCGACTACGGCCCCTACCGCGGCGGCAACGTGGTGGAGCAGGCGCACGTCCGCGAGCCGCGGCACGCCGGCAGCGACGGCTGCACCTCCTGCCACGCCAAGCAGGCGGCGGATCGGAAAACCGGCGGTCACAAGGCGGTGAGCTGCGAGGTCTGCCACGGCCCGTCGGGCATCCACGTCCAGGCCGGGGCGGTGAAGGGCAAGATGCCCGTCGACCGCTCCTACCAGCTCTGTGCCCGCTGCCACCGGAAGATCGAGGGCCGGCCCGAGAAGTTCCCGCAGGTGGTGCTGGACCAGCACGTGCCCGCGGCCCTGGAGACCGGCGTCTGCCTCCAGTGCCACAACCCCCACTCCCCGAAGCCGTGAGGAGCCACGACATGAGCGACACCCAGTACCCGGCGCCGGCCGAGGCCGGCGCCCCGCAGGAGCCGGCGCGGCGCGACTTCCTGGAGCAGGGCGTGAAGCTGGCGAGCGGCGCGGTGGTCTTCTTCGCCGGCGCCCGGGCGCTGGCCAGTTCCGGCGGCGGCGCGCCCGGCCCCAAGGACAACCCCTTCGGCGAGGAGTACGACTGGAACGAGCACCGCTACGCCTACGTCATCGACACCAAGAAGTGCATCGGCTGCGGCTCCTGCGTCCGCGCCTGCCGGGCCGAGAATGACGTGCCCGACGGCTTCTTCCGCACCTGGATCGAGCGCTACATCGTCGGGCCCGAGGGATCGCACGTCGACTCGCCCAACGGCGGCATCGACGGCTTCCCGCCGGCCAGCGTCGCCTTCGCCGCCAAGAAGAGCTTCCTGGTCCCCAAGATGTGCATGCACTGCACCGAGACGCCCTGCGTGCAGGTGTGCCCGGTGGGCGCCTCCTACCGGACCCGCGACGGCGTGGTGATGGTGGACGACCAGAGCTGCATCGGCTGCGGCTACTGCGTGCAGGCCTGCCCCTACGGCAGCCGTTTCCTCTCGCCCAAGACCCATACCGCCGAGAAGTGCACCTGGTGCTACCACCGCATCACCAAGGGGCTGAAGCCGGCCTGCGTCGAGGTCTGCCCGACCCAGACCCGCCTCTTCGGCGACATGAAGAGGGAGGACGACCCGGTCCGCAAGATCATCGAGACCGAGCGGGTGGCCATCCTCCAGCCGCACCTCCTCACCGAGCCCAACTGCTTCTACCTGCACCTCGACAAGGAGGTCCGGTAATGCCCGAGATCAGCGGCTTCGCGTTCCCCAACGACATCCACGTCCACTGGTCGCTGATGATCGTGATGTACCCCTACATCACGGGCTTCGTGGCCGGCTCCTTCATCGTCACCTCGCTCTACCACGTGTTCGGCCGGCAGGAGTTCAAGCCCATCGCCAAGCTCTCGCTGGCGGCCAGCTTCTGCTTCCTGCTCATCGCCGGCATGCCGCTGCAGCTCCACCTCGGCCACCCGGAGCGCGGCATCTTCGTGATGATCACCCCCCACTTCACCTCGGCCATGGCCGGCTTCGGCCTGCTCTACACCACCTACCTGGTGATCGTGGCGCTGGAGGTCTGGTTCGTCTGGCGGCAGGACATCATCGAGGCCGCCCGACGCGCCCGCGGGCTGAAGCGCTCCCTCTACAAGGCCATGGCGCTGTGGACCTACGACAGCTCCCCCGAGGCCCAGGAGGTGGACCACAAGGTCATCACCGTGCTGGCGGGCATCGGCCTCCCCATGGCCTGCATGCTCCACGGCTACGTGGGCTTCATCTTCGGCGCCATCAAGGCCAACCCCTGGTGGTCGACCCCGCTCATGCCGGTGATCTTCCTGCTCTCGGCGGCGGTGTCGGGTATCGCCCTGCTCTCGGTGGTGTACCAGGTGGTGTCGAAGCTGCGGCGGGCCCCGGCCGAGGAGCCCACCGTCTCGGCGCTGGCCCGCTGGCTCTGGTTCTTCCTGATCCTCACCATCACCCTCGAGCTCCTCGAGATCATCATGCTGGCCTACGAGAAGGACGAGAGCTGGCACATCATCTCCCAGCTGCTCACCACCCGGCTCGAGTTCAGCTTCATCACCGTGCAGATGATCATCGGCGGGATGATCCCCCTCATCCTGCTGGGCATCGTGGTGATGGCCAACAAGTACATGGCCCCGCGCCTGCGCAACGGCCTGACGGTGGCCGCCAGCCTGCTGCTGCTGCTCCAGGTCTTCTCGATGCGCTGGAACGTGGTCATCGGCGGCCAGCTGCTCTCCAAGTCGCTGCGCGGCCTGCGCTCGACCTACAACCCGGAGCTCTTCGGCCGGGAGGGCGTGCTCATGGCCATCGCCCTCTTCATCACGCCGTTCGTGCTGATGTTCCTCTTCGACCGGCTCCTGCCTATCCACAAGGCAGGCGAGGGTGCAGTCCCCGGCGAGGCCAAGACGGGCTCGGCCCACGTCTAGGGGTGGCCCGATCGGGTCGCGGAGAGGATCGAGACGGCCGCCCGCTCACGGTCCGAGCAGGGCGGCCCGCTCGTTGATGTACTCCTCGATGGCCGTGTAACCGGAGCTCATGACGGTGGTGTGGTCGCTGCCGTTGGCGGGGTCGAGGCCGTGCGCCGACTCCCAGGCGTCCGGCATGCCGTCGTGGTCGGTGTCGGCAGGCGGCGCGGCGGACGTGAGCCCTTCCATCAGGTCGGCGGGCAGCGGCGGATCCCAGGCCCCCGTCCGCGCCTGCACCTGCTCCACGGTCGTGGTGGTGAACAGGTCCCGGGGGAAGGCGCCGGCCGCGGCGAGCACGTCGGCGTAGGCGGCGGTGGCGCTCTGGGTGCTGATGGGCACGTATCCCGCGGCCGTGGAGAAGGCGAACAGGCTGGTGCTGCGGTGGCTCGAGTCCAGGAAGAGGTCGCCGAAGTAGGACGAGCTCCAGGGATCGTCGACCGAGCCGACGAGCTGGCCCGGATCGTCCACGTAGCTGTCGAGCAGGTAGTAGCGGGTGCGGGTGGCGTCGCTCGTGTCCTCGTCGTCGAAGTAGTAGGGGATCAGCGTGTCGTTGGGGCCCTGCTTGAAGTAGTTGCCCAGGAAGTCGAAGTCGCCCTCGGCCGGGTTGGTGTGCAGGAAGGCGTGGCGCACGTTGTAGGCCACGTTGTTCCGCACGTCGGCCGGCCCGTTGGCGATGGCGGGGCAGCGCCGCGAGTGGTGGGCACAGAGGTTGTGGTGGAAGCTGAGCCGCCGCGCTCCCGGCCCCTGGATGATGCCGTAGTTGTGGATGTGGCCGTCGGGGTGGTTGGCGACCTGGGAGGCCTCGATGGTGCTCCACTGGATGGTGACGTCGCTGGCGTCGTAGATGTCGATGGTCTCGTCGGCGCCGTAGGCCACCGAGATGTGGTCGAGGATCAGGTTGGAGTTGCGCGAGAACTGCATGGCGTCGTACTGCGAGGCGTCGCACCCGGAGCCGCAGCGCGGCGGCCGGACGCGGACGTGGCGGATGATGATGTTCTGCACCGACGGGTCGTACTCGCCGAAGAAGCGCCCGCCGATGGTGATGCCGCCCCCGGGGGCGGTCTGCCCGGCGATGGTGACGTCCCCGTGGGTGACCGTGACGTCGCCCGGGATGACGCCGCTGACCTCGAAGACCACGATGCGGGGCCCGCTGACGTCGAGCGCCGCCTGCAGCGAGCCCGGGCCCGAGGTGGCCAGGCTGGTCACGCGGATCACCTGCCCGCCCCGTCCGCCGGTGGCGCGTGCGCCGAAGCCCTCGGCGCCGGGGAAGGCCAGCACCTCGCCCCCGGAGGGCGGAGGCGGCACCACCGTCACCGTGGCGGTTCCCGAGGCGCTCGCGTCGGCGAGGCTGGTGGCCACCAGGTGGCAGGTTCCGGTGGTGCCGGGGGCGGTGTAGAGCCCGGCGTCGCTGACTGCTCCGCAGTTGGCCTCGGAGATGCTCCACCGCACCCGCAGGTCGATGGTGCCGGCGACCGTGGCCGAGAACGACGCCGAGCCGCCGGAGACGAGCCGGGCGGCGGGTGGCTCCACCGCCACCGTCACGGTCGAGGGGCCGGACCCCGGAGGATCGGTCGTCTTGTCCGCCCTGTCGGCCGAGCCCAGGCACCCCGGGGCCGAGGCCGCCAGGGTGCCGAGGAGAAGAAGGAGCGTTCCGGAGATCCGCATGGTCCACCCGCCTGGTGCGGCTGCTGTCCCGTCCGCACGGGACGCCAATGTCGCACTGCGCCACGAGGCCCGCAATGCGACACCGGCACTGCGGTAGGGCGGGGGCGTACATTTCGACCCGGACGCGAGAGCGGCCACCTCGCGGATCGACCGCGGGGTGGCCGCCGTGATGCGGCGCTGCGAGGCGGCTACTGGTGGACCGGCTGGCGCTCGGCGCGGGCCAGCATCTTGTCGCGGAAGAGCATCACCGGGAGCGTCTTGGCCATGATGCAGAAGTCCATCCAGACGCTCTGCCGCTTCACGTAGACGATGTCGTACTTCACCTTGTCGGCCACGTCCTCGACCGTCAGATCGGCCTCGAGGTTGATCTGGGCGTAGCCGGTGATGCCCGGGCGAGCCCGCTGCCGGACCGGGTAGTCGGGGATCTTGGCCCGCATGTCGGCGAAGATGGTGGCGCGCTCCGGCCGCGGGCCGACGACGTTCATGTCGCCCCGGATCACGTTGAGCAGCTGGGGCAGTTCGTCGAGCCGGTAGTGGCGCAGGAACTTGCCGATGGGAGTGACGCGCGGGTCGGCCTTGCCCGAGGACCACACCGCGCCCGTGCCCGCCTCGGCGTCGACGCACATGGTGCGGAACTTGATCATCATGAAGGGGCGGCCGCCCAGGTCGACCTTGCGGCGGGGATCGGCCGGCCGGGCGCCGCCGCTGCCGCGGAGGTCGAGGCCGATGCGCTCCTGCTTGTAGAAGATGGGGCCGCGGGAGGTGAGCTTGACGGCGATGGCGATGAGGACCCACGCCGGGAGCGTCAGCACCAGCCCGGCCGCGGCGACCACCACGTTGAGCAGCCGGCGGGGCCGCTCGGCGGTGACGAAGCGCGCGTGGACCTCGGGCAGCCGGGCGCGGTCGAACTCCTCGGCCAGCGTCGGCGCGAACCGCGGCGCCGCCATCAGGGTGGCGCTGAAGAAGGTCTCGAGCAGGTAGAGCGAGGGGGCCACGCCGCGGTACACCACCGCCAGGATGGCCGTGGAGACCCCGGCCACGAGGAGCAGGCGGGCGGCGTCGAGGAAGCGAGGAGCCCGGGTGTTCCAGCGGTGAATCTGGGCGCCGTAGGAGGAGCCGAGCCGCAGGATGACGAGGGCCGGAACCAGGGCCAGGAAGGTGCCGCCCACGGACTCGGGTGCCTCGCTGCCGAGCACGACCACGGTGGCTGCGTAGAGTCCGCACGCCGACGCGGCCATGTCCCAGACAATCCAGGCGGCCCGCCTCAGCTTGGTGACCCCCAGATGCTCTTCCACCGAGATGCTCGACATGTCTTCCCCCGCACGGCTCGACGGCTTCGTGTGATGCGGATGATCTTCGAAGGGCGTCGCGGCGTCGCTACCATGGCCGCGGTATTCTCTATTTGTGACGCTGCACCGTCATGTGCCAGTCGCGCAGACCCGGGACGCGGTGCCACACCCGCTGGAGTTTCCGTCTCGTACGGACAGAGCCGCCGCCGAACGCGGTGTGACGCGGCTCCCGGCCCCGCGATCCAGGGGCAGGGGCCGCGCCTCCCGCGACCGCGGGACAGGCGCCGTGGGTACCTCGTCGAGGCGACGGGATCAGCGGGCGGCGGCCGCCGCCCGGAGGGCTTCGAAGGTCCGCCGCATGCCTTCCGCGGTCGAGACCCGAGGGCGCCAGCCCAAGGACTTCAGGCGGCTGTTGTCGTAGCGGAACGACCTCCACATGCTGTTGGTCTTGTACGGCGTGAAGATGGCCGGAAGCTGGCCGCGCGAGTGCGCGTGGTACCACGCCACCAGCCGGGAGAGAAGGAGCGTGGCGAAGAGGGGGAGGGATACGACCCGGAGCCGCTCGACCTCGCGGCGATACGCGTCGAGATAGGCCCGGGCCGTCGGGAGGTCGTCGTCGACCACGTTGTAGACCTGACCGGTCGACTCGGGGCTCCGGGCCACGTCGACGAGGGCGTCGGCGCAGTTGTCCACGTAGGTGAGCGGGAGCAGGTTGCGCCGGCCGAGGTGCAAGAACAGACCGAAGAGCCGGAGGCCCACGCGGTTGGACATGGCCGGGCCGGAGGGTCCGTACACCACGCCCGGCCGGACGACCGCGATGGGGAGCTGGTGGCGCTCCCGGTACTCCCAGAAGAGCTGCTCCTGCCGCAGCTTCGCCTGCGAGTACAGGTCGCGCAGCTCCGGGTGGGGCTCGAGCGGGGTGTCCTCGGTGACCACCGAGCCCTCCTCGACGCCGGCCATCCCGTAGACGCCGAAGGAGCTGACTTGCACGATCCGTGCTGGTCGTGGAGAGCGGCGGACCGCCTCCAGGAGGTTCTTGGAGGCCACGACCGTGTTGAGGAACATGTCGGCGGCGGCGCCGGTCAGGGCGGCCGCGCCGTGGTAGACGAGGTCCACGCCGTCGATGGCCCGGGCGCAATCCTCCGGCGAGGTGAGGTTGCCCACGCAGTGGTCGAGCTCGGCGCCGGGGTGATCGGCCTGCACGGCGGCAAGACGCCGCAGGTTGCTGCCGGGCCGGTGCAGGCACCGGACGTACGTCTCCCCGCGCTCGCAGAGGCGGCGGACGAGCGTGGCCCCCAGGAAGCCGTTGGAGCCGGTGACCAGGACCTTCACGGGTTGTCCCGGGCGGCGTCGAGCTGCGCCACGATCTCGTCGATCCAGGCGGCGAGGCGGAGGATGTCGCGGTGGGGGATGGGGGGAGGGGTGTCCCGGGCGATGCTCTCGTAGAAGAGCGCCATGAGCCGCTCCATCCCGGCGAAGAACTGGAACTCGGCGCGGGCGAAGCGCAAGGCGTTGCGCCCGGTGGCCCGCATCACCTCCAGGGTCTGCGAGACGCCGAGCGCCAGCCTGCCGATGGCGCTCGGCAGCGAGCCCGGCCGCTGCAGGGTCACCAGGCGGCTGACGAAGTCGGCGTGGATGGTGCCCTGGCTCCCGAAGACGCGGACCGAGTGGTGGGCCGGCCGCAGGTGGGCCGAGAAGGTGGCGTAGGCCGAGACCTTCTCGCCGCGCATCATCACCCGCAGCTCGTCGTGGGCGCGATCGCGCCGGTCCCCGAACCGCTGGGGCCGCGCCACCCAGCCCATGGCGTGGATGGCCGGGCGCTCGTCGGCGATGAAGGGGAGGAGCTTGTTGAGCAGGTGGTCGACGTTGTTCTGGATGAGCCCGCCGGGGAGGTCGTGGACCCAGTGGCGGGCGTTGCCGAAGATGGCGGTGCCGTAGCTCCCGGAGAGATCGTAGCCGTAGTGGCTCTCGACGTGGAGCGGGTCGCCGATGAGCCCGCGCTCCACCGCTGCCAGGAGGTCCAGGGCCGGCGGATCGAGGGCGTAGGTGTAACCGATGGTGAGCTTGCGCCCCAGCCGCTCCGCCTGCTCGACGATGGCCCGGGTCTCGGCCCCGGTGGGCGCGAAGGGCTTCTCCACGTAGACGTGGCAGCCGCGCTCCATGGCCAGGGAGGCCAGGGCGCGGTGCGACTGCGGCGGGGTGGTGATGTGGACGGCGTCGAGCCGCTCCTTCGCCAGCATCGCCTCGAAGTCGTCGTAGAAGGCAGGCACCCGGTAGCGGCGAGCGAGCTGCTCGGCCATGAGCGACTCCCGGTCGCAGACCGCCACCACCTCCACGGCGTCGAGCTTCTGCAGCTGCTCGACGTGGCCGTCGGCGATCTGCCCGCACCCGACGATGGCTACCCGAAACGGCATCGCTCCCCCCGGTCCACGCGCGGCGGGCGCCGCGCGGCCGGATGGTATAACACCGAACGGACGGTCCCGTGATTCCGAGCTGCCTGCGCAACGCTGTCGTGCTCCTCCTGGCGCTGGCCGGGACCGCCTGCCGCTCCCCGGCCGGTCCGCGCGTCTTGGTCCTCGACGACGCGGTGAAGATGGGGGCCGACGGCAGGCTGATGAGCCTCGTGGACCTGCCGGGCTACCTCGACGCCAACCCGGCCTGGAACGGCGAGGCCATCACGCTGCAGGGTGCGCGCGGCGAGACGGTGGCCTTCCAGGTGGTGGTGCGGGCGGGGCGGGAGCCGCTGGAAGGGGTGCAGCTCCGGGTCTCGGGGCTGCGGCGGGAAGGGGAGGGCGGGGGCGAGATCCCCGCCGACCGGCTGGCGGTCTTCCGCGAGTGGACCCTGAAGGTCACGCTGCCGACCACCTCGCCGGCGGGGAGCGCGGGCCCCGGCGAGTACCCCGACGCGCTGATCCCGGCCGCCACGCCGCGCTGGGGCCTCCCGGTGGCGGTCGCGCCCGGGCGCGCGCAGGGGATCTGGGTCGACTGCGCCATCCCGCGCGACGCCAGGCCGGGCCGCTACCGGGGCCGGGTGGAGGTGTCTGCCGGCGAGCGAACCCTGGCCAGCCTCGAGGTGCGGCTCGAGGTGTACGGCTTCGCCCTCCCCCGGGAGCGCCACCTGCGCTGGCGCACCGGATACAGCGACTGGGAGACGCTGCCTCAGGCGCTGGGGCTCGCCCCGGAGAGCCCGGGCTGGCTGGAGCTGGAGGCCGATCTCTACCGCCTGGTCTGGGAGCAGCACCGGCTGGCGCCGACCACGCACTACCACGACCTCCCGCTGCCGACCCGCGGCACCGGGCCGAGCCTGGCCATCGACTGGACCGCCTTCGACCGCCGCTTCGGCCGCTACCTCGACGGCAGCGCCTTCGCCGACGGGGTGCCGCTCAACGTCTTCTCGCTCCCCATCAACCTGCACTGCGGCTGGCCCGGACGCCGCTACGCCGCCGACGCCGCCCGCGTCGACGCCGCGCTGCTCGAGGCCGCGGCGCGCCAGGTGGCCCGGCACTGGGACGAGAAGGGCTGGCGCCTCGGCGACGCCTTCGTCTACGCGGCCGACGAGCCCGGCCCCGACCAGTTCCCCGGCGTGCGCAAGGCGCTGGCCGCGCTGCGGGCCGGCGATCCCCGCATCCGCACCTCGGTGGCCTTCTACAAGGAGTTCGGACGCGATCCCGGAGCGCTGGCCAAGGCCTTCGCCGGCCTGGTGACCCAGTGGGACGTGGCCGGCGACTACCTGGACCCGGAGGTGCTGCGCGGGCGCCAGGCCGCGGGCGACACCGTGGGGTTCTATCAGGGGGGCGAGCCCTTCCAGGGAGGGGAGGCCCTCGACGACGACGGCCTGGCGCTCACCACCTGGCCCTGGATCGCCTGGCGCTACCGGCTCGACCACCTCTACCTCTACAACATGACCGAGTGGACCTACTTCCGGCTCGACCGCGCCCAGGTGCCGTGGGCCGGCGGCAAGCGGGAGATCTGGGAGAATCCCCTCAACCAGTCGTGGCAGACCAACAGCCAGGGCGTGCTCCTCTACCCGGGGAGCTACGTGGGCATCCGGGGCGTGGTCGCCTCGATGCGCCTGAAGCAGGTGCGGCGCGGGATGCAGGACTACGAGTACCTCTGGCTTGCCGCGCAGGCCGGCGCCGGAGCGCAGGCCGACGCCGTGGCCCGCCGGCTGGTGCCGCGGGCCCTGCACGAGGCCGGGACTGCCGGCGAGCTGGGGCCGCGCGGGCCGTGGGAGCGCGACCCCCGCGTCTGGCATGCGGCGCGGCGCGAGCTGGCGGCCGCCATCGGCCCGTAGGTCAGCGGGAGCGCCGGGCGGCGAAGTCGACCGAGGTGGCGCAGAGCTGGTCCGGCGGGTAGTGCCGGAACTCGGGGGCGATGGGAAGCTCGGGGAGCCGCGCCAGCAGGTCGGGCCGCGGCCGGTGGGTGTCGAGGAGGATCTCCAGGCCGGCCCGGCGGGCCGAGGCCAGGAAGTCCTCGGGCCGCAACCGGTTCTGGTAGAGCAGGTCGTTGTTCCACCTCGCCCAGGCCCGCTCCCCGAAGCGCAGGTAGTGGATGGGGGTGATGGAGCGGTCGAAGTAGGCGTAGTGGTCGCCGCAGTTCACGCTGTGCAGGGCCAGGCCGTCGGCCGTGAGCACCCGGGCGCTCTCCCGCATCAGGGCGTCGATCGCCGCGGCCGGCATGTGCTCCAGGACGCTGTTGGAGAAGACCAGGTCGACGCTGGCGGACGGCAGCCCGGTGGCGGTGGCGTCGGCGGGGGCGCGGTAGTCGACCCTGGCCGCGCGGAGCACCGCCTCGCCGTCGGGCTCGCGGCGCCACGCCTGCCAGCGGTCGGCCACCTCCCGGCGGTCCCGGCCGCTGACCCGCGCGATCTCCTCCAGGTGCCGCTCGAGGTGCGCCAGTGCCAGGGTCACGCCGCGGGGGCGCAGGTGCCGGCTCAGGTCGACGGTGGTGCAGCGATCGACGCCGGCGAGAGCGAACGCCAGGGGCATCACCGGCAGCCAGCCGGTGCCCACCTCGAGCACGTGACGGTTCGTTAGCGGGAAGCCGAGGCTGGCCAGGTTGGCGACGTGCACCAGCCAGTCCTCGCGGAACTTGGAGTCGACGTGCGCGGTCGGGTTCCCCCGCTCACCCAGCGTGCGCTGCAGGAGGTCGTTGACGCGCACGCCCCCCGGTACCCGCGACAGGATCCCCTGTGCCACGCCCTTCAGGCGCCAATCCATGCGCGGCACTCTACGGGAAAGGGCCGGGACCGAGAAGCGCGCCGAGCGCGCTCACTGCGGGCGAGCCTCGCCCGGGAAGCGCACCGCGTCGCCGCCGTCGACGCGGCCGCCCAGCGTGGGGACGGGCGTGGGGGTGTGCTCCCCGGTGGAGTAGCGGTAGGAGACGCCGCCCAGCAGGATGTGGGTGGTGATGGCGTCGGACGTGCCCCGCGCCGGCTGGTAGGAGAGCGTGTAGCGCATCGAGGCCTGCAGCGGGCCCCACAGGGTCCAGGTGAGCCCCAGGTCCCCGGAGATGGCCGTCCCCGTGCCGGCGGCGGCGCCCGCCGCCCGCAGCGGGCCCGAGCGCAGGTAGCCCGCCGATGCGCTGAGGTTGCCCTGGGGCAGGAACTCGAAGATGCGCGAGGCGCGGAGCACCACCTCGTCGGTGAGCGACATGGTTCCCTCCTCGAGGTTGGCCGAGGCGCCGTGGCGCAGGAGGGCCGCGCCGGTCCAGACGCCCGCCAGGTAGCGCATCGTCAGGCTGGCGACGGGGTGCAGCGAGCTCTGGTCCCGCCCGGCGACGTGCTCGAAGCCGGCGGTGATCTGCCCGTTCCACTGCTGGTCCAGGTCCCGGTTCCAGCTGGCCTGCAGCGAGTTGGAAAGCGTCCGCACGGTGCTCCCGTCGGTGGCCAGCGCCGGGTGAAGCTGGGCCAGGCGCGCCGTGTACAGGGCGCCGAAGGAGTCCCTGGGGTAGACCCGGTCGGCGGAGAGGGAGAGGGTGCCCTGCCGGTTGGCGCGCGACAGCGCATCCTGCGGGGCGTCCAGGGCGAAGCTCAGCATCTGCCCCAGGGCGAGGCCCGGGGCCGCCTCCCAGGAGAATGCCTGGAGCGCCGTGGCCCCGACGCGCGACAGGTCGCCGGCCGGGCGCAGCTCGGGGCGGGCCGCGTCGACGGCGCGCTGGCTGAGGCGGAAGAAGGTGCTGCCCTGGCTGGCGCTGGCCGCGAAGGTCAAGGTGCTGCGCCCGGTGGGCTGGGCGGCCAGGTTGAGCTCCAGCAGGTTGGCGTAGGCGTTCGAGCCGTCGCCCTGGAAGGTGTAGGCGCCGTTGAAGAGGTAGCGCGCCCGCCACACCAGCCGCGGCGAGCCGAAGTGCAGGGTGAGGGACGGCTGCCCCTCGACGTGGCTGGTGCTGGTGTCCGAGGGAGCGGAGCGCATGTGGCCGGCGCGGACGGCGGCCTCGAAGTCGGCGATCAGCTCGGCCCGGGCCGTGGCGGCGGCGAGCAGCGCGCCGAGAGCGACAGCGGGCGCGGCGGCCCGGCGAGGGAGGCGGAGGGTGGGCTGGAACACGGCGCGTGGAGTCTAGTCGAGGTGTCCGGGGCGCGCACGCCGCGTGGGATGGGGACGCGGGGCCCGGGGGCCGGAGGCTCGCCCCGCGCGGAGTTGTGCCACAATCGCCCGCCATGCGACCCGAGACCGCGGCCCGGCCGTCGCCCCTGCGCCAGGTGGTGCGGCGAGCCATGGGGAGCGCCCTGCCTCGCCGCCTCTTCATGACCAGCGGCCCGCCGGGCTGCTCGGCCCTGGCCGTGACCTTCGACGACGGGCCCCACCCGGAGCACACGCCCGCGGTGCTGGACCGGCTCCGGGCGCTCGGGCTCCGCGCCACCTTCTTCGTCGTCGGCGAGCGCGCCGCCGCGCACCCGGAGCTGGTGGCCCGCATCGCCGCCGAGGGCCACGAGCTGGGCCACCACTCCTACAGCCACGGCGCCCCGCACCTGACCTCGGCGCGGACGGCGGTGGAGGAGGCGCGCCGCACCGCCGAGCTGCTGGAGCGGATCACCGGCCGGGCCCCGCGGCTCTACCGGCCGCCGCACGGCAAGCTCACCGCCGGGAAGCTCCTCGGGCTCTGGGGGCTGCGCCAGGCGGTGGTGCTCTGGAACCGCGACCCCAAGGACTTCGCCAGCGGCGCGGTCGAGCCCATCCGCGCCTACTTCCAGGCCACCTCGTTCGCGGCCGGCGACATCCTGCTCCTCCACGACGTGCACCCCCACGTGGCGCCGGTGCTCGAGGTGCTGGCCGCGCGGGCCGCCGCTTCCGGGCTCCGCTTCACCACCCCCGCGGACTGGCTCCATGGCTGAGCGGCCGGCCATCGTCTACTTCGGCAACGACTGGGCCGCGGAGAACCGCACCTCCAGCCACCACGTGGCCCGCTGGCTGGCCTCGCGCTACCGGGTGATCTACGTGGAGTGCCCCGGCCTGCGCGCGCCCAAGGGGACCGGGCGCGACCTGCGCAAGCTCCTGGCGAAGCTCCGCCTCTCCCTCTCCGCGCCGCGGCCCACCCCCGAGGGGCTGCTGGTGAAGACCCTGTTCCAGATCCCGTTCCACCGCTTCGGGCTGGTGCGGGCGCTCAACCGGTTCCTCATCCGCCTCTCGCTGGGCCGCATGCTGCGCCGGCTGGGCATCACCGCCCCCATCACCTGGTTCGTGGTCCCTCACCTGGCCGGCGTGGTGGGGACGCTGGGCGAGCGGCTCTCGGTCTACTACTGCATCGACGACTACGCCTCGCTCCCCGACGTCGACCCGGTGGCGGTCCGCGCCATGGACGAGGAGCTCACCCGCCGCGCCGGAATGGTCTTCGTGGCCTCGCAGACGCTGCTCGAGGCCAAGCGCAGCCTCAACCCCGAGAGCCACCTCTCGCCTCACGGCGTCGATTACGACCACTTCGTTCGCGCCCAGGACCCGGCCCTGGCCGTGCCCGGCGACGCCGCCGGCCTGGCGCACCCGGTGGTGGGCTTCTTCGGCCTCATCGAGCGCTGGATCGACCTGGGGATGATCGACTGGCTGGCGGAGCAGCGGCCCGGCTGGACCTTCCTGCTCATCGGGCGGCTGGCCGTGCCCGAGGTCGAGGCGCCCCACCGGCCCAACATCGTCTACCTGGGGCGCCGGCCCTACGACACCCTGCCGGCCTACGGCAAGGCCTTCGACGCCGCCCTCATCCCCTACCACCTGACGCCGCAGGTGCTGCACGCCAACCCCATCAAGCTGCGCGAGTACCTGGCCATGGGCAAGCCCATCGTCTCGGTCTCCACCCCGGAGATCGACCGCTTCGCGGCCCACGTCCGCATCGGCCGGAGCCGGGAGGAGATGCTGGCGCACCTCGACGCCGCCGTGACCGGGGGGCTGCCGCCCGAGGCGCGCCGCGCCCAGACCGAGCTGGCCTCGACCATGACCTGGGACGCCAACCTGCGACGCGTGCTGGAGCGGGTGGAGGCGCGGCTGGCCGCGGCGCGGCCCTAGTCCGCCGGGGAGGTTGCCATGCGGAGGATGCTCGTCATCGCCGGAGGGCTGCTGCTGGCCTGTGCCCTGGCCCCCTCGGGCGGGGAGGCGGCGCCGCCCGCCGCCGCGGTGCCGGCGCCCCCGGTGGCCACCACCCACGGCCTCGTCATCCCCGCGGGCCACCCGCGGATCTGGTACGACGCCGGGCGGCTGGCGCGCGCCCGCTCCTGGGCGCGGCGCAACCTGTCCGCCCCCTCGCGCAACGACCCGCTCGGCCAGGCACTGCGCGGGCTGCTCCTCGACGACACCGCCAGCTGCCGCGCCGCCATCGACTGGGCGCTGGCCTCCGCTCGCACCATCCGCATGAGCGGCGTCTCCTGCGACGCCTGCCGCTGGTCGGGCGAGGCCATGGTCCTCACCTACGACTGGTGCCACCGCCACCTGTCTCCCGACGAGCGCCAGGCCTTCATCGGCGCCACCAACGCCTGGGTGGACCACTGGCGTCAGCAGCAGTGGGGCGGCGTCCCCATGAACCACAACAACTACTACTGGGGCTACCTGCGCAACGAGCTGCTGTGGGCCATCGCCTCCTACGAGGACAACGTGGCCATGGCCGAGCGGCTGCTCGACGACGTCTTCGCTGTCCGCCTGGCGGGCGACTTCTACCCGTCGGCCAGGTCGCGGATGCGCGGCGGCGTCGGGGTGGAGGGATCGCAGTACGGTCCCTACGTCGGCTACTACGCCACCGTGCCCCTGGTGACCGCCAGCCTCCTGGGCCGCGACCTCTTCGCCGAGACCGGCTGGTGGCGCGAGGCGGTCTACGCGCTCCTCTACGCCACCACTCCCGCCCCCACCGCGCAGGCCGGGGTGTCGCCTGCGGGCCACGTCCTCTTCCCCTTCAGCGACGACGAGCAGTGGCTGGGCGTGAGCCTGCGCACCACCGCCGGCGCCCCGGTCAAGGCGAACTTCATGGCGGCGGCGGCGATGCACTGGCACGACCAGCCGGTGGGCCAGCTGGCCCGCCACTGGCTGGAGACGACCCAGGCACGCCCCGACGCCTTCGTGCGCTCGGTGGATCCAGGGGGGCGGGCGCTCGATCCCGTGCAGCTCCCCCTCGACTACTTCGCCGCCGGGCCGCGCTACCTCTGGGCCCGCACCGGCTGGGATCCGTCGGCGACGGCGGTGATGCTGCAGCTCGGCGAGGGGCCCGGCTCCGGCCACCAGCACGTCGACTGGGGCACCTGGCAGATCTGGCGCAAGGGCCGCTTCCTGTCGCGCGAGTCGGTCGGCTATGGCGAGAAGATCGCCGGCTACCGCGGCGAGGGGAGCATCAGCTCCTCGGCGGCCCACGCTCACAACGGGCTGCTGATCGACGGCGATGGGCTCCGCGGCGATCCCTGGACGCCGGGGCGCACGGTGCTGCGCCGGCTGGAGTCGCGTCCTGGCTACGCCTACGCGGCGGTGGATCTCACGCCCACCGCGACCCACCCCCAGGTGGCGCACGTGGAGCGGGAGTTCGTCTTCGTGCGATCGCCGGCCACGCTGGTGGTGCTCGACCGCATCGAGACCCGGAAGGCCTCGGCGGTGAAGACCTTCCTGGCCCACTGCGAGGGCGCGCCGCGGCTCGCCGGCGCGGTCGCCACCTGTCCGGCCGGCGACCAGGCCCTCACCCTGACGGCGCTCTCGCCGGGGGCGACCCTGCGCAGCGTGGTCGAGGGAGGCAAGGTGGGGCAGCACCGCATCGAGGTGGACACCGCGCCGGGAACGGCCCTGAGCCATATGGTGACCGTGCTGCAGCTCCACGACGCCGGCGCGCCGCCGCCGCCCCCGGTGCTGCGCGAGGACGGGGGCAGCCTCGCCGTCGAGCTGGAGCGCGGCGTCCGGCTGAGCTTCGCCAAGGGCGCGCGCAGCAGCGGCGGCACCATCGCCTTCGACGGTGCGCCGGCGCCGCTGCGCGCCGACGTGCAGGCCATGGAGGTCGGCGACGCCGGCCCGATCTGGCGCTAGCGCCGGCCGGGCGCCGCCGCTGGAGTGCATGTGCGAGGGCGGCGCACGCGCCCCGTGCGCGTGGGTGCCCGTCGCACGCCGGCGGTAGTCGCGCTCCTGGCGACGGGTGTAGAGTCGGGCCGTCGATGTCTCCCGGCCGGGAGACACGACGCGCGTCTGTCGCCCGACCGGGTGACGAGGAATACGGGGGCATCACGTGAACAAGTCGAATGCAGGTCGAGCCCTGGCCGGGGCCTGGTTGTGCTGCAGCCTCGCGGCGTGCTCCGCCGCCAGCGTCACCGAGAAGTCCACCAACAACGGCAACCCGCCCCCACCACCGCCGCCCCCGCCGCCCGGGAGCGTCACGGTCACGCCGCCGTCGGTCATCCTCAATCCGGGCCAGACGCAGCCCTTCGCCGCCACCGTGCCCACGGTGGAGTGGTCGGTGCGCCCGACCTCCGGCGGGAGCATCACCACGGGCGGGCTCTACACTGCTGGTCCCACCCCGGGCTCGTACGCGGTGGTGGCGCGCGAGCCGGTCTCCGGCGTCAGCGGCGAGGCCACGGTCACGGTGCTCTCGCCCAACTCGATCGTCACCCACGGGATCGCCATCCCGCCCTCGCACCCGCGGCTCTGGTTCTCGGGCCGGCTCGACGCCGCCAAGGCCTGGTACCAGGGGCACCCCTTCACGCCCGGCAACGGCGACTACCAGGACCGGGCGCTCCGCGGCCTGCTCAACGACGAGGCCGCCCAGTGCCGCGGGGCCATCGACTGGGCCCTGGCCACGACGACCGGCAGCATGCCCATGACCGGTGTCTCCTGCGACAACTGCCGCTGGTTCGGCGAGGACATCATCCTCACCTACGACTGGTGCTACGCCCACATGACAGCCGCCGAGCGAGCCACCTTCGTGAGCGCCACCAACACCTGGCTCGACCACTGGCGCACCCAGCCGTGGGGCGGCGTTCCCATGCACCACAACAACTACTACTGGGGCTACCTGCGCAACGAGCTGCTCTGGGCCATCACCTCCTACGAGGCCAGCCCGACGATGGCCGAGACCTTCCTCGACGACGTCTTCACCACCCGCCTGGCCGGCGACTTCAACCCGGCCACCCTGGCCGGCGCCCGGGGCGGCGTGGGCCACGAGGGAACGCAGTACGGCCCGTACCCGGCCTGGTACGCCACCGTCCCCTTCGTCTCCGCCGGCCTCCTCGGCCGCGACGTCCTCTCGGAGACCAACTTCTGGAAGGAGGCGGTCTACGCCTACGTCTACTCGGTGACGCCGTCCCCGACGACCTTCATGGGCCGCACCGAGTACACCTTCTTCCCCTGGTCCGACGACGAGCAGTGGGCCAACGGCGGCCAGGTGGGCTCGGTGAAGGGCAACTTCATGACCGCGGCGGCCATGCGCTGGAGCGGCATCGCCGTGGGCCAGCACGCCCGCCAGTGGCTCAACCTCACCTCCGCCACCGCCGACCGCTTCGCCCAGGCGGTGGACGCCGGCGGCACGGCCCAGTCCTTCTCCTCGCTGCCCCTCGACTACTATGCCCCCGGGCCCAAGTACTTCTGGGGCCGGAGCGCCTGGGGCACCGGGGGCACCACCTTCATGCTCCAGCTCGGCGAGGGGCCGGGCTCGGGCCACCAGCACCTCGACTGGGGCACCTGGCAGATCTGGCGCGGCGGCCGGTTCCTGTCGCGCGAGTCGCCCTCCTACGGCGACTCCATCGCCGGCTTCGCCGGGAACGGGACGGTCACCGCCGACCTGGCGCTGGGCCACAACACGCTCCTCATCGACGGCACCGGGCCGCGGCTGGACCAGTGGATCTCGGGCCAGGCGAACGTCCGGCGGCTCGAGTCGCGGGCCGGCTACGCCTACGCCGCCGTCGACCTGACCGGCGCCTCGCTGGGGGCCGACGGAGGCGACTTCGGCCAGGCCAACTCGCGCTTCGCGCACTGGGAGCGGGAGTTCGTCTTCTTCCGCGGGCTCGAGACCCTGGTGATCCTGGATCGCATCCAGTCCAGCACCGCGGGGGCCACCAAGACCTTCCTGGCGCACTGCGAGGCCAACCCGTCCGTGGGGGCGGGCACCGCCACCTGCACCAACGGCTCCCAGTCGCTGGTGATGACCACGCTGGTGCCGGCCACCTCCACGTACCGGGTGGTGACCGAGGGCGGCAGCATCGGCCAGTACCGCATCGAGGTCGACACCTCGCCGGGCACGGCCCAGAGCTACATCGTCACCGTGCTCCAGGCCAAGTCGTCGGGCGCGGCCAGCCTCTCCCCCTCGGTCGTCGACGGGACCGGCACGCTGGCGGTGACGCTCGACGGCAGCAACGGGGTCACCTTCGACAAGGGGATGACCTCGAGCGGCGGGTCGCTCACGGTGGCCGGCGCCGGCGCCACCCTCACCAGCACGGTCCAGGGCATCAGCGTCACCGACGCCGGTCCGGTCTGGGAGTAGGCCGCCGGGGGCAGCCGGCGATCAGGGGACGTTGATCTGGTCGCCGGCCAGGATGGCCACGTTGGACTCGGGCCGCCGGCCGGCCAGCAGCGCCGGGTAGTCGATGGGGATGGCGCGCACCTTCCCCTCGGCATCGCGGCGGTAGATCTCGATGCCGCCCGGTGAGGCGAAGCGGTTGGGGCCGCCGGCCAGCTGGATGGCCTCCAGCACGGTGACGTAGCGCTGCGAGGAGTAGACGCCGGCTCGCTCGACGTTGCCGCTCACGGTGAACGTGTAGCTGTTCACGCCGGTGACCCCCACGGTCACCACCAGCCCCTCGCCGCGGACGAAGCGCCCGAGCTGCCGCACGATCTCCTCGCGGAGCTGGGTGGGGGTCTGGCCGGCGGCCTTGATGTCGCCGATGAGCGGCAGGGTGACGGTCCCGTCGGGGCGGACCGAGACGTCCTTGGAGAGCTCCGGGTTCTTCCACACCTGCACCGACAGCTGGTCGGCCGGGCCGATGATGTACTCGGCGCGCCGGGGATCCGGCTCCCGGGAGTAGTCGTAGGGCCGCGCTCCGGCGCAGGCGCCGAGGAGCAGGAGGGAGAGGAGGGCGGATCTCATGACGGGGTGACCGGTCGAGAGAGGAGACGGCGCGGTGTCCTGAGGCGGGCAGACTCTAGCGGCGGACTGCTCGGGGAGTCAACGCGCGCCGGGCGCGCGTGGACGGCACACCGGCCATTTGCTAGCCTCGCGCCGCCTTGGGCTGGCTCCCCACCGTCACCATCGTCATGCCGTGCCTCCAGGAGGCGCGCTACATCGAGGCTTGCCTGGGCAGCGTGCGCCAGCAGGACTACCCGGCCGACAAGCTGGAGATCCTGGTGACCGACGGCGGCTCGCGCGACGGCACCCGGGAGATCATCGCCCGCGTCGCCGCGGAGGACCCGCGGGTGGCGATGGTCGACAACCCGGACCGCCTCCAGGCCCCGGGGATGAACGCCGCCATCCGGCGGGCGCGCGGCGAGGTGCTGGTCCGCATGGACGTGCACTGCGAGTACGCGCCGGACTACGTCCGACGGTGCGTGGAGGCGCTCGATCGAACGGGCGCCGACAACGTCGGCGGGGCCCAGCGCCCCCGGGCCCACACCCCGTTCCAGCGGGCGCTCTGCGCCGCCCTGCAGAGCCCGCTGGGGGTGGGGAATGCCCGCTACCGGTCGGCAGGCGAGGAGGGCTTCGTCGACACCGTCTTCCTGGGTGCCTTCCGGCGGCGGGTCTTCGAGCGGGTCGGGCTCTACGACCCGGGGGCCGCCACCAACGAGGACGCCGAGCTCAACCAGCGCATCATCGCCGCCGGCGGCCGCGTGTTCCTCTCGAAGGAGATCGTGGTCCACTACTACCCGCGGGCCTCCTTCGCGGCCCTGGCGCGCCAGTACTACCGGTACGGCCAGGGCCGGGCCCGCACCGTGGCCAAGCACGGCCGGCTCCTCTCGGTGCGGCCCGTGCTCCCGGCGGTGGCGCTGGTCCTGGGCGCGGCGCTGCTCCTCACCTGGCCGGTGCAGCCGCTCACGCCCTGGGCGCTCGGGCTCTACGCCGCCGGCACCTTCCTGGAGGCCGTCCGCGTCGGGCGCGGCGGCGGGCTGCGGCAGCTGCTCACCACCTGGGCCATCTTCCCGGTGATCGTCGCCTCGCACGGCGCCGGGTTCCTGGCCGGCGCGGCCCGCTACCTGCGGCAGCGCGACTGGGGAGAGCCCGAGCGGCTTCCCCCCCGCGACCCCGCGGCGGCCTGAAGGCCGGCCCGGCTCAGCCGAGCTGGACCAAGGGGTCGCGTCGCACCAGCGACTCGATGCCGTAGAGTGCGTGGCGCAGCCGCAGCCGGTCGAGCGGGATCTCCCGGCGCGGCAGCCCGTGGAGGTGCTCGCGGTGGGACGGGAAGAGGTTGCCGCGTCGGGTGGTCACCGCGGTGGCGTAGCCGGCGCTCCGGGCCAGCTCGAACTCGCGCCGGCCGCAGGCGGCGGGGCCGCCGAACGGGTAGGCGAGGTGGACCACCGGGCGCTGGACCCAGCCCTCGAGGATCCGGCGCGACGCGGCCAGCTCCTCCGCGCAGTCCGAGGCATCCAGGGCCGAGAGCGGGCGGTGGCGCACCCCGTGGGCGCCGATGGTCACCAGCGGCTCGGCGGCCAGCTCCCGCACCTGGGCCACGCTGAGCAGGTCGCGGTCCAGGACCGCGCTCGCATCGACGCCGTGCGCCCGGAAGATCTGCTCGGCGACGGAGGGCGGGGCCACGTGGAGGAAGTCGTTGAGGGTGTCGTAGGCGTGCCGCTTCTGCGGCAGCGTGGCCGCCTCCAGCTCGGCGGGGAGGCCGGGAACTGGCTCGGGAAGGCGGATGTGGTCGTGCGCGTGCACCACGTCGGCCAGGGCGCCCCACCAGTAGGACGCGGTGCGCTCCACCAGCCCGGTGGCAACATACACGCAGAGCGGAGCCCGGTGCTCGCGGAACACCGGCAGCGCCAGATGGAGGTTGTCGGCATAGCCGTCGTCGAAGGTGAAGGCTGCGAAGGGCGTGCGGTGCTCTCCCTCCGTCAGGCGGCGGTGCACCTCGTCGAGCGAGACGATCTCGAAGCCCAGGCGCCGCGTCTCGACGAGGACGCGGGAGAGCTGGTCGACGGCCACCTCGTACCCGGGCCAGAGCAGGGGGACGCCAGGGCGGGTCACCCGGTGCAGCGCGAAGATCAGCCCCACCCCGCCGTAGCGCCTGCCCGCGACCCGGTAGAGCCCGAAGAGGCTCGCCGCGTCGGAGAGCCAGGACTTGGCACCGGGGCCCAGCATGCGACTGAGGCGGCGCGCTGTCATGTCACGTCCTCACCGGCGACTGCGGTGGAGCCTGCCATCGCCTCCGCGCGCGCTGCGACCCGGGCGCAGAATCCCGGGGAGCGCGTGGCGAGAGGGGCGGGCGGCCCCCGCCAGGTGGGCGCGAGCCCATCACGCCGGTCGGCCCTCCCGCACCGCACGCCGGCAGAGGTTGGCGGCGATGCGCCACCGCATCGCCTGGAAGGGCCAGGTCCCGAGCGACGCCAGGTAGCGGGAGAGGGCCGGCCCGACGTGGCCCGCGGCCGCCAGCTCCCCGCCGGCGTCGGCCAGGATGAGCGCCCGCATCCGGCGCCGGGTGATGGCATCCAGCTCCACCGGCCAGCGCGCCACCGCCGACCCGTACACCGCCAGCTGGGCGGACTGCATCTTCTCGGCGTTGCGGAAGGTGCCGGTGCCGTGGCGCGAGATGGTGACCAGCGTCTCGGGGACGTTGCGGATCCGGTAGCGCGCCGCGATGCGGAGCCACATGTCCCAGTCCTCGGCGGCGCGCAGCCCTTCGTCGAAAGGGCCCACCTCGTCGAGGACGCGGCGCGGGATGAGGGCGCCCGATCCCGACCCTTCCACCCAGGCCTCGCGCAGCGCCACGCTGCGCAGCCGCGCCGGGTGCGCCTCGGGAATGGTGCGCACCGGGACGGTGCGCCGGTTCCCGGCGGCGTCGGCCAGCTCCACGCCGCACCCCACCGCCCCGACCTCCGGGTCCTGGGCCAGCAGTGCCACCTGCCGCGCGATCTTCTCCGGCTTCCAGGCGTCGTCGGCGTCGAGGAGCGCCAGCAGCGGGCCGCGCGCCGCGGCGATGCCTGCGTTGCGCGCCGCCGAGAGGCCGCGGTTCGCCTGCCGGATCACCCGGATGCGGTCCTGGTAGGGCCCGAGCACCGAGGGGGTGTCGTCGGTCGAGCCGTCGTCGACCACCACGCACTCGAGGGGGTGGTAGGTCTGCGCCAGCACGCTCTCCACGGCGCGTGCCACGAAGTGGCCGTAGTTGTATGTAGGTATGACGGCGGAGACCAGCGGTTCCATGGATTTTCCGGCGCGAATCATACCCCCAGTCGAGGTCGCGGATCCATGCGCACGTCGACAGGTACCCGCACTCGGTGTCACCGGACCGCGGCGGCGCCGGACCGGAGCCTCCCCCGAAGTGCTGTGTTAAGCTGACTCGCCCATGAAGCGCATCCACGCCCTCGACGGGCTGCGGGCCATTTCCATCCTGCTGGTGTCGATCAGCCACTACGTCCCCATGGTCGTGGGTGGCCGCATCGCCGACGCGGTCAAGCCGCTCGGTGCACCCGGGGTGAAGGTGTTCTTCGTCATCTCCGGGTACCTGATCACCACGCTGCTGCTCAAGGAGCTGGACCGCAGCGGCACCATCTCGCTGGCGGCCTTCTACCGGCGGCGCTTCCTGCGCATCACCCCGGCGTACCTCCTCTTCCTGCTGGTCGTCGCCATCGTCGCCGGGCTGGGCCTGACCCGCGTGGGCGCCGACGTGTGGCCCTACCTGCTCACCTACACCTTCAACCTCAAGGCCGGCCTGGATCAGTCCACTGTGGGCCTGGTCTGGTCGCTGTGCGTCGAGGAGCACTTCTACCTCCTCTGGCCCGCCACGCTGCTCCTGGCCGGCCGCAAGTCCGCGCAGCGCATCCTGGTCGGGGTCATCGCCGTGGCGGCCGCGCTGCGCTTCCTGCAGCCCAGCGCCTTCCCCGGCATCGACATCGACTTCTTCACCCCGACCCAGCTCGACACCATCGCGGTGGGCTGCCTGCTGGCCTTCGTCGACGGCAAGGAGGAGCGCTTCCGCGGCTGGCGCTGGGCGGCGCTGGGCGGGACGGTGTTCTTCCTCTCGATCTACGTGTTCTCGCGCTCGGGCAAGTACGTGCTCGGCCCCTCTCACCTGGTCGAGGCCGTGGCGGTGGCCCTGGTCACGCACGCCCTCATCCACCGCCCCGACGACCCGTTCACGCGCTTCCTGGACCTGGCGCCCATGCAGCTGGTGGGGCGCCTCTCCTACTCCCTCTACCTGGCGCAGCCGGCCCTGGACGCCTTCCACAACGTCGACATGCCGCTGGCGCTGCGGCCGGTGCTGCTGGTGGCCTACGCCGCCTTCTCCTACAACCTCATCGAGAAGCCCTTCCTCGTCCTGAAGGACCGTCTGGAGCGGAGAGCGCCGCGACCCGTGCCGACCGCCGTGCCCTGAACGGGCGGGGCCGGCCTTGAGGGGCGGCCACCTCGCGACTAGGGTCCCGCGCTTTCAGGGGAGCATCACGTGGAAATCGCGGAGACGGAGCCGGCCGCCGGCCAGGCAGAGGCAGCCGAGGGCCCGGGCAGGGGGCGCTGGCTGCACCTGGGAAACCTGGCGGCCTCGTGGTCCTGCCAGCTCATCGGCATCGCCGGCAGCTTCATCGTCACCCCGGCGCTGATCTTCGGCCTGGGCGAGGCGCAGTACGGGGCCTGGCTGCTGGTCAACTCCTTCATCACCCACCTGCGCGCGCTGGATCTGGGCATGTCGGCCGGAACGCTGCGCTTCACCGCCGGTGCGCTGGCCCGCGGCGACCAGACGCGCCTGCGGCAGATCCACAGCTCCAGCGCCATGATGTTCGCCGGAGCGGCCTCGCTGGCGCTCCTGGCCACCGGGATCCTCTCTGTGCTCCTGCCGCGCCTCTTCCCCGAGGCCCTGGCCGGCAAGGGCGGGGTCATCGCCGTGCTCGGCCTGGCGGGTCTCCTCGACCTGCTGCTGCACCCCCAGCCGGCCAGCCTCCGCGCCCGCTCGTTCTACTTCATCCCCGACTCGGTCGAGTTCCTCACCTACACCGTGTTCAAGCTGGGGCTGGTGCTCTGGCTCTCCCGCACCGGCATCTCGCTGTGGCTCCTGGCCCTGCTGGTCCTCGCCGAGAGCCTGGTGCGCAACCTGGCCATGACGGGCTCGGCGCTGTGGCTCTGCCCCTGGACCCGCCGCCCCAGCCCGCGGGCCGTCGACAGGGCCACCGTCTGGGCGCTGGCCGTCTACGGCACCGGCACCTTCCTCATCCAGATCGGCGAGCTGGTCCGGTTCCAGCTCGATTCGGCGGTCATCGGCTACTTCCTCACCAGCGAGCACATCACCGTCTACTCCATCGGGATGAGGCTCATCCACATCGCCTACATGGCCATCGCGGTCATCGGCGCCATGACCTTCCCGCGCTTCGCCGGCCTCCACGAACGCCACGATCGCCAGGGCATCGAGCGGCTCCTGGACAAGGCCAACCTCACCACCGGCCTGGTCACCGGCTGGGTGCTGGCCAACATCGCCGTGCTCGGCCTGCCCTTCCTGCGCCTCTGGATCCGCAAGCCCTGGGTGGAGGAGGCGTTCCTTGTCACCCAGATCATGCTCCCGGCCTACTTCGTGGCCCTGCTCACCATCGCCGGCGAGAAGCTGCTCATGGCCTCGGGCCGGCTGCGCGGCATCACCGCGCTCACCCTGGCCGAGGCGGCGGCCAACCTCGGCCTCAGCATCGCCCTCATCGGGCGCTACGGCATCT
Source organism: Deltaproteobacteria bacterium (assembly GCA_016214955.1). Lineage (GTDB taxonomy): Bacteria > Myxococcota > Myxococcia > Myxococcales > Anaeromyxobacteraceae > JACRMN01. The sequence continues at coordinate 452,875 of JACRMN010000023.1, read as the reverse complement.
ACGGGGTGTGCCTGGGGACGGCCATCCCCATGCTCGTCTTCCGGGGGATCCTGTTCCCCTTCCTGCTGCGCGCGGAGGCCGGCATCTCGCTGGGCCAGTGGGCCCGCTCCCACCGCCGCTCCGTGCCGCTGGCGCTGGGCTACATCGCCCTGCTCCTGCCGCTGCGCCTGCTGCGCATCGAGGGGCCGGTGGCCTTCGTGGCGGCGGGTCTGGCGACCAGCGCGGTGTTCGCCGCCCTGGTGCTGGTCGCCGTCCCCGAGGCGCGCGACGAGCTCCGCGCGCTGCTGGGTTCCCGTGGCTTGCCAAAGGCCTGATCGCCTGCGACACTCCGCCGCCATGAAGGCGCTGCTGCTCATCACTCCGCTGCTCGCCACACTCGCCTGCCAGGGGAAGGGCGTGACCCGAGAAGACGTCGACGCCGTCGTGAAGAGGCTTCCCGCCGAGGGGCTGCAGAAGCTCGCCAGGAGGCGCGTCTACTTCGGCCACCAGTCGGTGGGGCAGAACATCGCCGAGGGCATCGCCCAGGTGGCGCGCCTGCGCCCCGAGGCCGGCCTGAGGCTGCTGGAGAGCCGGGCCCCCGACGCGCTCGCCACCCCCGGCATCGCCCACGCCCTCAACGGCCGCAACCACGAGCCGCTCACCAAGATCACCGACTTCTCGGAGACGCTGCGGGTCGGCATGGGCGGCGCCGCCGACATCGCCCTCTTCAAGTTCTGCTACGTCGACTTCCCGCCCGGCACCGACGTCGACAGGGTCTTCGCCGAGTACCGGTCGGCGCTGGCGGCCCTGCGGCTGGCGCACCCCAAGGTGCGCTTCGTCCACGTGACCTCGCCGCTGACCATCGTGCAGACCGGGCCCAAGGCGCTGGTGAAGAGCCTGCTGGGCAGGCCGCTCTGGGGCGCCGACGCCAACCAGGTCCGCGAGCGCTTCAACGAGCTCCTGCGCCGGGAGTACCAGGGCAAGGAGCCCTTCTTCGACCTGGCGGCCGTCGAGTCGCGCCGGCCCAACGGCGAGACCGCGACCTTCCGGGCCGCCGGCCGGACCTGGCCGGCGCTGGCGCCCGAGTACTCGTCCGACGGCAAGCACCTCAACGAGCTCGGGTCGCGCTGGGTGGCCGCGCACCTGCTCGAGGCCCTGGCGTCGGTCGACTGAGGCCGCGGGGTGCCGGGGAGCAGATGAGCTACGAGGTCGTCCCCCTCCGGCTGGAGGAGCATGGCGAGGCCCTGGGCCGGCTCTGGGCGGAGAACATGTCCGACCCGCGCATCGCCGAGCATGTCGGCGCGCGCATCGAGTGGCTCTACCGCTCCAATCCCGGAGGACCGGCCACCACCTGCCTCTGCCTGCACCGCGAGAGCGGCGCGGTCATCGGCTGCGGCTCGTTCCTGCCGCGGGCCACCTGGGCCGCGGGCGCGGTGCGCCGCGGCGCCGTGCTCTGCGACTTCGCGGTGGCCAGGGCCCACCGGGTGGTGGGCGCGGCGCTGGCCATCCAGCGGGGGCTGCTGGCCGAGGCGCGGGCCGCCGGCATCGAGCTGCTCTACGGCTACCCCAACCAGAAGTCGGCGGCCCTGTTCGGCCGGCTGGGCTACCGCCAGGTGGCCCAGGCCACGACCTGGGTGAAGCCCCTCCGCTCCCTCTACAAGCTGCGGGAGATCCTCCCCTGGAAGGCGGCGGCCCAGGCGGCCGCGCTGCCGGCGGATCTGGGTCTGCGGCTCCTCGACGGGGCCCTGCGGGTGCTGGCGCGCCGCCCCGCGGTCGCCACCCCGCTGGCGCCGGGCGACCGGCGCGTCGACGAGCTCTGGCAGCGCGCCCGCCGGCGGTACGGCGTTGTCGGGGAGCAGACCGGCAGCTACCTGGACTGGCGCTACGGGCGCTTCGTCACCCAGGCCCACCAGCTCGTCGGCGTGGAGGGGCCCGACGGCCAGCTGGCCGGCTACGCGGCCTGCTCGCTCGCGGGGGGCGCCGGCCTCGTGCGCCACCTCTTCAGCGACCGGGACCCCGACACCGACGAGGCCCTGCTCCTGGCGCTGGCCGGGCGGTTGCGCGACCAGGGCGCGGACTCGCTGCTCGTCTGCTACGTGGGCGACCAGGCCTTCGGCCCCCGGCTGCGCCGCGTCGGCTTCCTCCCGCGCCCCGGCAGCCGCCCGCTGATGGTGCACGCGGAGTCGGTGCCGGAGGCGCTGCGCGCCGAGGTGCTCGACCCCGATCGCTGGCTGATGCTCGACGGCGAGATCGACATCTGAGGAGCGCGGTCCGCCGCGCCGGGGGAGCCATGGCCGTTCGCGTCTGCATGGTGGTCAACAACCTGGACGTGGGCGGGCTCGAGAAGGTGGTGCTGAGCCTGGCCCGGCACCTGCCCGCCGCCGAGGTCGAGCTCTCGCTCGTCTGCCTCTCCGGTCCCGGGAAGCTCTTCGGCGACCTGCCGCTGCCACCCGGGGCCTGCCTGGTCCTCGACAAGCGCGCCGAGGTGAACGCCGCCGAGCGGCTGCGCACGCCCCTGCTGCTGGCGCGGATCGCACGCTTCCTGCGGGCGCGGCGGGTCGAGGTGGTGCACACCCACAACCTGGCCCCGCTCCTCTACGGAGGGCTGGCGGCCCGGCTCCTCGGCCCCTGGCGGCCGGCGGTGGCCTACTCGGAGCACAACCAGGTCTACCGGGCCGGAGGGCGTGCCCTTCGCCGCTTCGGCAGGTACCTGCGGCTGGCCGACGAGGTGGTGGCCGTCTCGCACGACCTGCGGAAGACCCTGGTGGAGAAGCTCCAGGTGGCGCGGACGGTGCGGGTGCTACACAACGGCATCGACCCGGGGGCCTTCGTCGGGGCCGACGCCGAGGCGGTGGAGCGGGAGCTGGGGCGGCGCGAGGGCGAGTTCCTGGTGGGCACGGCGGTGGTCCTCTCCGAGCAGAAGGGGATCCGGTACCTGCTCGAGGCGGCTCGCCTGGTGCGCGAGGCCGATCCCTCGATCCGCTTCGTGGTGGCCGGCGACGGCCCGCTGCGGGGCGAGCTCGAGGCACAGGCGCGGGACATGGGGCTGGGGGACGGGGTCCGCTTCCTCGGCTACCGCCGCGACGTTCCGCAGCTCATCGCCGCCCTCGACGCCTACGTGCTGCCCTCGCTCTGGGAGGGGCTGCCGCTGGCGCTCCTCGAGGCCCTGGCCGGCGGCAAGCCGATCCTGGCGACCACCGTGGGAGGAAACCCCGAGGTGGTGACGGACCGCGAGAACGGGCTGCTCTTCCCGCCGCGGGACCCGGGCGCCATCGCCCGCGCCGTCCTGGAGATCCGCCGCGACCCGGCCCTGAGGCGCCGCATGCGGGAGGCCAACGTCGAGAAGTTCCGGCGCAGCTTCAGCGTCGCCTCGATGGCCGGCGCCCACGTGGAGCTCTACCGCGAGCTGGCGGCGCGCGGCTCCCCCGGAACCCGGCCCCGCCCCGGCGCTCCATGATCGCCGCCGTGGCAGGATCCGCCGGGGAGGGCCCCGGGCGCCGCGCCCCGTGGCGCTGGGCGGTGCTGGCCGGGCTGCTGGCCGCCGAGCTCGGCCTGCTCACCGTCCTCGGCGACCTCCCCACCATCGGGCCGCTGGGGCAGCTGGTGTCGACGCTGCGCATGGGCATGGCGGTGGCGCTGGCGAGCGCGGTGACCGCCTGGATGCTGCTGCGTGCCGTCGAGACCTCGCCGGAGCCCCTGCCGCCCTGGCGGCCGTGGCCCTGGCTGCTGGCCCACGCCGCCGCCTTCCTCCCCGTCGCCCTCCTCACCCCGCGGCTGTTCGGTCCCGGGGCGGCACCGCCCACCGGCGGCCGCGTCGCCCCGTGGCTGGCGCTGCTGGCCGGGGCCACGGTCCTGGCGTTGCGCAGCGCCGTCCCGTTCGGCTGGCTGGGGCGGCGCCTGGGGCGAACCTGGGGCGTTCCGGTGGTGGCGCTGGCGGCGGGGCTGGCTTCCTGGCGGGTCATGGCTGCCTCCGAGGCGCTGTGGGGGCGCATGGCCGACGGGACCCTTCGGGCGGTGGCCTGGCTGCTGCGCCTGGTCTCGGCGGAGGTGATCGTCGACCTGCCGGAGCGGGTCATCGGCCTGGGGGCGTTCGAGGTCGAGATCGCGCAGCACTGTGCCGGCATCGACGGGGTGGGGCTGACGCTGGTGTTCCAGTCCATCTGGATCGGGCTGGCCCACGGGCGGCTGCGCTTGGGGCGAGCGCTCCTGCTCCTGCCCGCGGGTGCCGCGGTGGCCCTGGCCGGCAACGTGCTGCGCATCGCCGGCCTGGTGTGGCTGGGCGGCAACGGGCACGAGGAGCTTGCGGTGGGCGCCTTCCACTCGAAGGTGGGCTGGCTGCTCTTCACCGCCATCGCCCTGGCCAGCGTCGCGGCCACCGAGCACCTCGACTGGCTGCGCCGGCCGCAGGCGCTCGCCGCCGGGGGCGGGATGCCGGCGGCCGCCGGGCCATGGGTCGCGCCGCTCCTGGCGTCGCTGGCGACAGCGATGGCGATGGAGGTGGTCGGCGCCGGCACCGGGCCCATGGCCTACGGGCTCCGGGTGGCGGCGCCGCTGCTGGTGCTGGCCGGCGTGCGCCGCTGGTGGCCCCGGCCGCTGGTGGGGCGGTCGGGTCTCGCGGCGCTCCTCGGGCTGGGCGCGGGCGTGCTCTGGGTGGTGGCCCACCGCGCGGAGCCGGCGCTCCCGCCGCCCTGGCTCGCGGACCTGTCGCTGCCGGCGCGCGGGGCCTGGATCGCCGTGCGCCTGCTGGGGTCCACGCTGGTGATCCCCGTCGCGGAGGAGCTGGCCTTCCGCGGATTCCTGCTCTCGTGGCTGGCCCCGCACGGCGAGGGTTCCGGGCGCGACTTCGGCCTGCCGGCGGCGCTCCTCTCCTCGCTCGCGTTCGGGGCGCTGCACGCGGGCTGGTGGCAGGGAACGCTGGCCGGCCTGGCCTTCGCGCTGGCGCTCCGCCTGCGCGGACGGCTGGGGGACGCCATCCTGGCCCACATGGTGGCCAACGGGGTGGTCGCGCTCGCGGTGCTGGCCGGGGGAAGGTGGGACCTCTGGCGGTGACGGCGGTACCCGGACCCGGGGACGCGCGATCGGCCGCCGCACCGGGGAATTCTTGTTAGTATCGCAGGTTGCTGCTCCGGGCCGCCGGCAGCGGGGAGGGCCGCGGACGGGCGCACCCTCTCCGACGCATTTCACTCGACGTTTCACCCCCGGGGCGCCTGGCCGACTGGATGAGAGTCCTGGTGATCACCCAGCAGTTCCCCAACGCGGCCGAGCCGCTGGCGTCGCCGTTCAACCGCCAGATGGTGGCGGCGCTGGCGCGGCGCTGCCCGGTGCAGGTCCTGGCGCCCATCCCCTGGTACCCCGGCGCCAGGCAGCTCTCCCGCTGGTCGCAGGCCGGCCGCCTGCTCCAGGTCCCCGCGCGCGAGGTCATCGACGGCCTGGAGGTGCACCACCCCCGGTTCCTCCACCCTCCGCGGATGGGGCGCCGCTGGGCCGGCTGGCTCTACGCGCGCTCGCTCGCTGGGGAGGTCCGTCGCCGCCGCGGGAGCTTCGACGTCCTCTTCTCCTCGTGGGCCTATCCGGACGGCCACGCCGCCGTGCTCCTGGCGCGCCAGTCGGGCGTCCCGGCCGTGGTCAAGGTCTCCGGCTCCGACATCAACGTGGTGGGGCGGCTGCCCGGCGTGGAGCAGAACCTCCGCCGGACGCTGCCGCAGGCAGGGCGCATCGTGGCGGTCTCGCGGCCGCTGGGCGAGGCGGTGGCGGCCCTGGGCGTGGCCCGCGAGCGCATCGAGGTGATCACCAACGGCGTCGACCAGGCCCTGTTCCACCCCCGCGACCGACAGGAGGCCCGCGCCGCGCTGGGGCACGGCGGGGACACGCGGTCCTGGTGCCTCTACGTCGGCCGCCTGGAGCCGGTGAAGGGGGTCGCCGAGCTCCTCGAGGCCTTCGGTCGCCTGGCGCGGAGCCGCGCCGACGTGCGGCTGGCCATCGTCGGCGACGGGTCGCTGCGCCAGGCCTGCGCCCGATCGGCCGCGTCCCTCGGTGACCGCGTGCTCCTGGCCGGGTCGCAGCCGCTCGAGGCGGTGCCTCGCTGGATGGCCGCCTCCGACCTGCTGGTGCTGCCCAGCCGCGCCGAGGGCACGCCCAACGTGGCGCTGGAGGCGCTGGCCTGCGGGCGCCGGGTGGTGGCCACCCGCGTCGGCGGCACGCCCGACGTGATCACCGGCCCGGAGCTGGGGGAGCTCGTGGCGCCGGGCGATCCCGAGGCGCTGGCGCGAGCGCTGTCCGGGGCCCTCGGCCAGGCCTACGTGCCCGAGGAGGTGGCCCGGGCCGGGGCGCGCCACGGCTGGGACGAGAGCGCCCGGCGCCTGGAGGCAGCGCTCCAGGGGGCGCTGGCATGAGCGGCCTGGGTGCCGCCCGGGAAGCGGCCTGGGCCGACGCCGAGCGGCAGCTGGGCGCGGTGGCGCGCCAGGCGCTGCGCCGCTCGCTGCGCCGCCCCGCGCTGGTGATCGCCCTGGCGACGCTGGCCGCCGCCGGGGTGACGACCCTCCGGGCCGTGCGCCCGCCGCTCTACGAGGCCGTCGTCTACCTGCGCATCGACGAGGGAGAGGTCGACGACGCCACCGGCCCCGAGAGGCCCCAGAACATCCGCGAGCACATCGCCAACGTGGCGCTCTCCGCCCAGAACCTGGAGCGGATCATGCGCAAGCACCGGCGCGCCGTCGCCTGGCTGGCGCGGAACCGCGAGGCGGCCATCGATGACTTCCGCTCCGAGATCGGCGTCGAGGTCACCCGCGACTACTTCATCTGGGGCCGGAGTGCCACCGACCCGCCGCGCTCGGCCCACGTCTCCATCTCCTTCCGCGGCAACGACGAGGAGAGTGCCCGCGCCATCGTGCGGGAGCTGGGCGACACCATCCTCGAGGTGCAGGCGGCGCAGCGCGGCGAGCGGCTGGAGTCGGCGCGGCAGCTCCTGGAGACCCAGATCGGCGCGGCGCGGGCCCACGCCGCCTCGCTCCAGCGCTCCATGGCCGGGCTGCGGCTGCAGGCGAGCTCCTCCGACACCCGCCGGGCCATCGGCGCCCAGGCCCAGCTCTCCGCCCTGGAGTCGCAGAACCGCACCGCGCTCGACAACCTGCTCCTGCTGGAGCGCCGCCGCGCCGACCTGGCCTTCCGCCTGGCTGCCGAGGAGCGGAACCTGGGCGTATCCTTCGCCCCCTTCGACGACGCGCTCATCACCCTCTCGTCGCGCCTGACCTGGGGCCAGGTGGTGCGCCGCGCCATCCTGGCGCTGCTGGTCGCGCTGCTGCTCGTGGCCACCGTGATCGGCGCCTTCGACGACCGGCTCTACGAGCCGGCCGACGTGCGAGCCCATGGCCTGCCCGCCCTGGGGGCCTTACCGCTGCAACCCGGCGACGAGGTAGGCTCGCGCCGCGCTCCGCCGCAGGAACGGACTGGCTAGACCATGGAACCGACTCCTTCCGCCCACGCCTCCTGGAACGACGAGCTGCAGGCCATCTTCCGCCTGGCCCGGCGAACGCTGCGCAAGTGGCGGCCCGGGCTGGCGGCCGTGGTGGTGGGGATGCTGGCCACCGGCGCGGTGATCCAGTGGTGGCCCAAGCGCTGGCGCTCCGAGGCGGTGGTCTACTATCGCGAGGGGCTGCAGTGGACGACCACCGACGCACCCAACGCCCGCCGCATGGGCCAGCGCTTCAAGGACATGCTGCTGGCCCGGACGCTGCTCACCAAGCTCATCCAGGAGTCGGGCCTCTACCCGCGGCTGGTGAAGGCCGGCCGCATGGGAGAGGCCGTCGAGGAGATGCGCCTGGCCATCGGGTTCCGCATCGACCAGAGCGACGTCTACGCCATCTCCTACACCGGGGACTCCGCCGGGGAGGCCCAGAAGGTCGTGGCCCGGCTCACCGACCTGCTCATCGCCGAGAACGCGCGGCTGCGCTCCGAGCAGACCCAGGGCGCCGGGACCTTCCTGGACGCGGAGAAGAAGCGGACCGAGGGCGACCTGGCCACCCGCGAGGCGGCGCTGCTCCGGTTCATGGCGCGACACCCGGAGTTCTCCGCCGAGCAGGGCCAGGCGGCCGGCGCGATGCGCGGCCGGGCCCGGGCAGCGCCCGAGGGCGATCGCGAGAGCGACGCGGTTGTCGCGCTGCGGCGCGAGGAGGAGCGGCTGAGGCGCCAGATCACCACGCCGGGCCAGCGCACCGGCCCCGATCCGGCGCTGGTGGCGGCCAAGGACGACGCGGAGGCCAAGCTGCGCGCGGCGCAGCGGGACCTGAACGAGAAGCGGGCCGCCTACACCGAGCAGCACCCGGACGTCCGGGCCGCCGAGGCCAACGTCAGGGGCGCCCTCGACGCCTACCGCCGCGCCGCGGACGCCCTGCAGGCAACCGAGCCCCAGGTGCTGAGCGGGCGGCTGCAGCAGGTGCAGGAGGAGCTGGCCACGGCGCGGCGCCTCCAGGCGGCGCAGCGCCCCCAGCAGGCGGTGCCGCGCACCCCCGAGGCGGCGCAGCGGGTGGTCAGCGACGAGGCGGAGTGGGCGAGGCTCAACCGCGAGGTGGCCGAGGCCCGCGAGCGGCTGCAGCAGCTCGACAACCGGCAGTTCGTGGCCTCGATGACCGCCAGCATGGCGGCCAGCGGCCAGTCCTCGCAGATCGTGGTCATCGACCCGGCCTTCCTCCCGGCCCAGCCCCTCGGCCCCAGCCGCGGCGTGAAGGCGCTCATCGGCTTGCTGGCCGCGCTGGTGGCCGGCGTGGCGGTGGCGCTGCTGTTCGCCCTCTACGACGACGTGGTCTACGAGGCCCCCGACCTGGAGCGGCTGCCCTCCCTTCCGGTGCTCCTCGAGATCGGCAGGGCGGCGATGCCGGCCGGCGGGCCGGTCCTGGCCGCCGGGAACGGGGGAGGGGCGCGAGCCCCGGTGGCCGGCCTCCTGCCCGGGGAGAAGGGCCGGGGCGGCAAGGAGGGCGGCGGCGGTTCCACCGCGCTGGCGCGCATCGCGGCGCCGGGCGCCGCCATCGCCCCGGAGGCGATGCCGGGCGGCGCCGCCTTCGTGCGCGTCCACCGCGTCCCCACGCTGCGCACCAGCGACCCGCGGCTGGTGATGCTCAACTCCCCCGAATCCCCGGCCGCCGCCGCCTTCCGCGTGCTGCGCCACCGGCTGCGCGAGCGCGGCGACCCGCGAACCATCCTGGTCACCAGCGCCCGCGGCAGCGAGGGCAAGAGCTTCTGCGCCGTGAACCTGGCCATGGCGCTGGGCGAGGCCGACAGGGCCCGGGTCCTGCTCCTGGAGACCAACTTCCGCGCCCCGGTGCTGGCCAGCGTCTTCGGCTTCCAGCCGCTGGTCTGCGCCGGCGAGCAGCTCGAGTCGCACCGCTTCAAGCCGCGCGAGCCCTGGGAGGCGGTGGAGACCGGCGTGCCCTCGCTGCACACCGTGGCCATCTCGCCGGGGAGCACCGCCAAGCCTACGCTGGACCGGGCCCTCAACCTGGCGGTTGCCGCCTTCCGGATGAGCGGCTACGACTACATCATCGTCGACAGCCCCGAGGTGCTGCAGAGCGCCGACGTCAACCTGATGCAGGAGAGCGTCGACCTGGTGCTGCTCTCGGTGAGGACGCGCGTCTCGCGCACCCGGGCCATCCGGGCCGCGCTGGGCCAGATCGGCACCGCCAAGGTGGCCGGCTTCGCGCTGCTCGGCGGCTAGGGCGGGGCATGCCGCAGCGGGACATGCAGCAGGCGCAGGCGCTCCTGGAGCGGGCCGGGGTCCGCCCCCTGGCCCGGCCGCAGCCCGGGGCGCTGCGGGTCGAGTGCAGCCGCCTGGCGCGGATCCTGCGCGAGCGCGGCCTGCACACCGTGGGGCTCTACCCGGTGGGCCGGGACGCGGGCGTGATGTCCGCCGCGCTGGAGCTGGCCTGCGCCCTGGCGGAGCAGGGCTCGGTGGTGGGCGTGGTCGATGCCGCTGCCGGCTGGCCCTGTGCCCCGGAGCTGGCGCAGGGTGGAACCGACGAGCAGCGGGCCGCCGTCACCACCTGGGTGCTGGAGCGGCTGGCGGTGCTCACGCCGCGGTCCGGGGGCCGCGGCGGCACCGAGCAGCTCCTCGACATCGTCACCCAGGAGGCCTGGGGCTTCTCCCACCTGATCCTCGACCTCACCGGCTTCGAGAGGCGCGGCGAGCACGTGGCGGCGGCCGGCCTGGTGCACGCCTGGGCGCTGGTGGCCCGCAGCGGCCGCGTCCGCGCTGGGGAGGTCCGCCGCTGGCTGGCCGACCTGCCGCAGCCCACCGGCCTGGGCGTCCTCCTCGTCGGCGCCAACTGACCTGCTACCATCCCACCGTGCTCGCGCGCCTTCGCTCCAAGAACCTGCAAAACTGGCTCGGCGGCTGGGCCGGCGACGTGGTCCGGCGAGCCGTGCGCCGCCGCCCCGCCGGCCCGCGCCACCTGCTCTTCGCCCTCTGCGACCACTACGAGCCGCTGTGGGCCCGGGTGGACGCCGCCCGGGGCCGGGAGCGGGTGAAGGCCTGGGCCGAGGGCTACCCCGCCAACTTCGCGGCCTTCCGCGACGCCGAGGGACGGGGCCCGCGGCACACCTTCTTCTTCCCGGGAGAGGAGTACGCCCCGGAGTTCCTGGAGCCGCTGGCCGGGCTGGCTCGCGCCGGCCACGGCGAGGTCGAGGTCCACCTCCACCACGACGACGACACGCCGGCGGGGATGCGGGCCAGCCTGGCGCGGGCCATCGCCGACTTCAGCCGGCACGGCCACATCTCGCGAGACGCCGCCGGGCGCCCGCGCTGGGCCTTCATCCACGGCAACTGGTGCCTGGCCAACGCCCGCCGCGACGGGAGGCGCTGCGGCGTCGACGCCGAGCTGCCGCTGCTCTTCGAGGAGGGCTGCTACGCCGACTTCACCTTCCCGGCCGCGCCCGACGAGAGCCAGCCCGGGATCGTCAACCAGATCTACTGGCCCACGGGCGACCTGGCGCGCCGGCGGGCCTACGAGTGGGGGCAGCGGGCGCGGGTCGGCCAGGTGATGGACGACCGGCTGCTCCTGATCCAGGGGCCCATCGCCCTGGCCCGGCGCCCGGGCCGGCTGGCGCTGCGGATCGAGTCGGCGGCGCTCCAGGGAGGCGACCCGCCGACGCCGGCGCGCGTGGACTCCTGGGTGGCCCAGGACATCCACGTCGAGGGGAGGCCGGAGTGGGTCTTCGTCAAGATCCACTGCCACGGCGCCCAGGAGGCCAGCACCGCCTCCCTCCTCGGCGCCGAGGGCCGGTTGCTGCACCAGTACCTGGCGGCCCGCTACAACGACGGGCGCGACTGGCTGCTCCACTACGTCACCGCACGCGAGATGTACAACATCGCCCTGGCGGCCATGCAGGGCGCCAGCGGCGATCCGGGCGCCCACCGGGACCGGGTCGTCCCGCCGCCGCCCGTCGCGGCCCGCTAGCATGTTCGCGCTCCTCGGGCTGCTGGCGCTGGTCGCGGTGGACTACCTCCGCCCCCAGGAGTACGTGGCCGGCCTCCGGGGCGTGCCGCTCCTCCACATGGCCGCCGGGCTGGCGCTGCTCGGGTACGTGGTCGACCTGCGGATCGGCCTGACCAAGCTCCGCCGGGCGCCCCACCTCCTGCTGGCCCTGGCCTTCTTCGCCTGGTGCATCCTGGCGGTGACCCTGCGCGGGCCGGGCCAGGCGCCTGCCCGGGCAGCGGCCCTGGCCATCCCCCTCGCCATCTACCTGCTGGTGGCCCACGGGCTCCAGACCTTCCGCGCCCTGGAGATCCTGTGCGGGCTCCTGCTCGCCCTCTCGCTGGTGCTGGCCGCCATCGGCGTCCACCAGGGGCTGGCGGATCCGGCCTGCTACCGGGTGACCATCGTCGACGGCGACATGCGCTGGAACTACGACGGCCGCCCCTGCGAGACCCGGCTCGACTGCGAGGCCGACGGCGATCCGGGCGCCGACTACTCCTGCGAGAAGGAGGGTCTCTTCGGCACCTCCTCCATCAATGGCCGGGTCCGCTTCCGCGGCAGCCTGGAGGATCCCAACGAGCTGGCGCTGGTCCTGGCCATGGCGCTGCCCTTCTCCTTCGCCTTCTACGAGCGGAAGCGCAGCCTCACCCGCATGGCCATCATGGTGCTGGCGGCCGGGAGCATCGGCCTTTGCACGCTCTTCACCCAGTCGCGCGGCGGGCAGCTGGTGTTCCTCACGGTGCTGGGCATCTACTTCGTGAAGCGGGTCGGCATCGCCAAGGGGCTGGCCCTGGGGATGCTGCTGGCGCTCCCGGTCCTGCTCCTGGGCGGCCGGTCCGGCGCCGAGGACTCCACCATGGAGCGGCTGGAGTGCTGGTGGGTCGGCATGCACCTCTTCGCCAGCTCGCCGGTGGTGGGGATCGGCACCGGCCTCTTCATCGAGCACCACCGGCTCACCGCCCACAACAGCTACATCCTGGCAGCGGCCGAGCTGGGGCTGCCGGGCATGGTGATCTGGAGCTCCAACGTCTACCTGGCGACCAAGATCCCGGTGGCGGCGCTGCGCGCGCCGCTCCCGCCCGTGGCGCGCATCTGGGCGCTCGCCATCCTGGCGTCGGTCGCGGGCATGGCGGTGGGCGTGATGTTCCTGTCCTTCAACTACAAGACCACGCTCTGGGTATACATCGGTTTGACCGCCGTGCTATACGGCGCGATTCGCAGGCACGAGCCCGGCTTCCACGTCGAGTTCACGCGCCGCGATCTGGGGGCAGTCTTCCTGATCTGCATCGCGCTGGTGGCCTCGTTCACGGGGTACACCGGCTGGAAGCTGGGGTGGTGACATGACGCGATTCCGGGCAGGGCTGGTGGGAACCGGCGCCATCGCCGAGCATCACGCTGCCGCGCTGCGCGGACTGGAGAACGTGGAGCTGGTCGGGGTGGTCGACCTGGATCCGGCGCGCGCCCAGGCCTTCGCCGAGCGGGTCGGCAGCCGCGCCTACCCGTCGCTGGCGGCGCTGCGCGAGGCCGGGGCCTCGGTGATCCACGTGCTCACCCCGCCGGACAGCCACGCCGACGTGGCCTGCTCGGCCCTCGAGCTGGGCTGCCACGTGCTGGTGGAGAAGCCCCTGGCGACCAGCGTCGAGGACTGCCGCCGGGTGACGGCCGCGGCCGAGAGCCGCGGCCTGCAGGCGTCCGTCAACCACTCGTTGCTCTACGACCCGCAGGTGGTCAAGGCGCTGGCGCTGGTCCGGGCCGGGAAGCTGGGCGAGGTGGTCTCGGTCGACATCCTCCGCGGCTCGATGTACCCGCCGTATCGCGGCGGCCCGCTGCCGCCGCACTACCGCACGCCGGGCTACCCGTTCCGCGACCTGGGGATCCACGCCTTCTACCTCTTCGAGGCCTTCCTCGGCCCCATCGAGGAGGCGCGCGGCTTCTGGGAATCGCGCGGCGGCGACCCCAACCTGGCCTGGGACGAGTGGCGGACCATGGTGCGCTGCAGGCGCGGGATGGGCCAGGTGCAGCTCTCCTGGAACGTGCGGCCCATGCAGAGCCAGATCATCATCCAGGGCACCCGCGGCGTGCTCCGGCTCGACCTGTTCCTCATGTTCAAGGCGCTGCGCTCGGCCCTGCCGCTCCCCAAGCCGGCGGAGCGGGTGGTCAACGCGCTCACCGACTCGCTGCAGCCGCTGATCGACGTCCCGGTGGGCGTGGTCAAGTTCGCCACCAAGGTGGTGAAGCCCTACCAGGGCCTGCACGGCCTGGTGCGCGCCTTCTACCAGGGGCTGGAGGGCGGCCGCCCGCCGCCGGTGGCTCTGGGCGAGGCCACCTCGGTGGTGCGCTGGGTGGAGGAAGTGGCGCGAGCCGCGGACGCCGATCACGCCGCGCGCCTGGCGCGCCTGCCCGCGCTCGAGCAGGCCGAGGTGCTGGTCACCGGCGCCTCCGGCGCGCTTGGCAGCGAGGTGGTGAAGCGCCTCGCCGGGCGCCGGGTCCGCCTGCTGGTGCGCCGCTACCCGGCAGAGATCCCGCCGGGCGCCGAGGTGGTCGTCGGCGACCTGGGCGATCCCGAGGCCGTGGAGCGGGCCGTGCGCGGGGTGAAGGCGGTGATCCACGTCGGCGCGGCCATGAAGGGCGGCTGGGAGGAGCACGAGCGCGGGACGGTGGTCGGCACCCGCAACGTGGTGGAGGCCTGCCAGCGTCACGGCGTGTCCAAGCTGGTGCACGTCTCCTCGATGTCGGTCGTCGACTGGGCCGGCTCCGAGGGAGGTGTCCTCTCCGAGCGCACGGCCGACGAGCCGCGGCCCGACGACCGGGGGCCGTACACCCGGGCCAAGCTCGAGGCCGAGAAGCTGGTGCGGGCCGCAGCCGCCGCCGGGCTCCCGGCGGTCATCCTCCGCCCGGGCCAGATCTTCGGTGGCCGCCTGCCCCTGCTCACGCCCGCGGTGGCGCGCCGCGCCGGCCGGCGCTGGCTGGTGCTCGGCGACGGCGAGCTGAAGCTTCCCCTGGTCTACATCGACGACGTGGTGGACGCCGTGCAGACGGCGCTCGACGGCCCGCTTCGCGGCGGGGAGGTGATCCAGCTCGTCGACCCGGCTCGCCTCACCCAGAACCAGGTGCTGGCGCAGCTGCTGGGGCCGGGCGCCAAGGTGGTGCGGCTGCCGCGCGCCTTCGTGTTCGCCGCGGGAAGGCTCACCGAACCGCTCCTCGGCCTCCTGAAGCGCAAGTCGCCGGTGTCGGGCTACCGGCTACATTCGGCGCTGGCCCGCCTGGACTTCGCCTGTGAGAACACCGGGCTGCTCGGCTGGCAGCCCCGTGTGGGCCTGGTCGAGGGGGTGCGGCGGATGGTGCCGTCCGGCACCGTCTGAATGGCGGAGTCACCGGCACGTGGGAGTTGCGTGCCCGGGTGCCGGGGCCGAGACTGGCTCCCGGGAGCGCCACCGCTCCCGACGCGAGTTCCGCGGGGGAGATCCGATGCACAACGTACTTCGCGCAGTGTTCGTCGCCGTGCTGCTGCTGGCCGCAGCCTCCGCCGAGGCCGAGGAGCGCCGCGGGCGCCACCGCCGCTCCGTCCCCGAGTTCGACCCGGCGGCCGCCGGCGTGGTGGCGGCGCTGATCGCCGGCGGCGGCGTGCTGGTGGCGCGCCGCAAGAAGAAGTAGCCGGCGCGCGCGCCGCCCGCGGCGGGGCCCCGGCCCGATCAGGCCGGGGCCTTCTCTTGCGCGCGGAGCTGGGCGCGCAGCAGCTTCCCGGCCTCGTTGCGCGGCAGCGAGGGCAGGAAGTGAACGCGGGCGGGGACGCGCCAGGCCGCCATCCGCTCCCGGCAGAAGCGCTGGATCGCCTCGGGGGTCGGCGCGCAGCCGGGCCGGGGCACGACGAAGGCCACCGGCAGCTCGCCCATGAGCTGGTCGGGAGCGCCGATGACCGCCGCCTCGGCCACCTCCGGATGCTCGGCCACCACGTGCTCGATCTCCACCGGGCTCACCCGGTGGCCGCCCACCTTGAGGATCTCCTTGGAGCGCCCCTGGTGGAAGAAGAAGCCGTCCGGGTCGCGGAAGGCCAGGTCGCCGGTCCAGAGCCAGCCGTCGTGGAGGATGGCGGAGGTCTCCTCCGGCTCGTCGAGGTAGCCCGGCGTGACGTTGTCGCCGCGGGCCACCAGGTGGCCTGTCTCGCCGATCGGCAACTCACGCCCGGCCTCGTCGACTACCGCCAGGTGGACGCCGGGGATGGGGATGCCGATCGAGCCCTTCTTCTCCTCGGCCCGCTCCGGCGGCAGGTAGCTGAGGCGGGCCGTGGCCTCGGTCTGCCCGTACATGACGAAGAGCCGGGCCGGGTGGAAGGCACCGCGGACCCAGGAGATGGTCTCGGGGGCCATCGCCCCACCGGCCTGGGTGAGGTAGCGGAGGCGCGGGAACTTCATGGCCGCCACGTCCACCTGCCGGCGGATGAGCTCGAAGGTCAGGGGCACGCCGGCGAAGCCGGTGCAGCCCTCGGCGGCGATGGCCTGCATCACCACCCGCGGGAAGGCGAGCCGCCCCTCCAGGAAGACCGAGCCCCCCGCGAAGAGGTGGGTCTGCAGCACGCTGCGGCCGTAGCAGTAGTAGAGCGGCAGCACCAGCAGGGCCCGGTCCTGGGGGCCGAGCCCCAGGTACTCGACGATGGAGCGGGTGTTGGCGGCGACGTTGGCGTGGGTCTGGACCACGCCTCGGGGCTGGCCGGTGCTCCCCGAGGTGTAGAGGATGAGCGCCGGGGCGCTCCCCGCGCCCCCCAGCGGGGTGACCGGCGCCGGGCCCAGGGCGGGATCGGAGCTGCCGTCGTCGAGGAGCAGGTGGACGGGACCCGGGCCGGCATCGGCCACGAGCGGCGCGGGGAGGGGCCCGCCGTGCACCATCCAGAGTCGATCGATGGGGCGCAGGGCGCGGATCCTTCCCCATGCGCGGGCGTCGCGGCCCCACCCGAATGCCTGGCGGACCCCGGTGCGCGCGGCGATGTCGGCCAGGATCTCCGGGCTCCACTCCCGGTTCACCTCGACCGGCGTGGCCCCCAGGGCCTGGATGGCCAGGCTGGCCACCACGGTGGCCGGGGTGTTGGGGAGCGCCACCAGCACCCGATCGCCGGGGCCCACGCCCGAGGCCGCGAGGTGGCCCGCCAGCGCGCGCAGCCGCGCCGCCAGGCCCTGGTAGTCGAGGCGTACCGCGAGCGTGTGGACTGCCGGGGCCCCGGGCGTCCTCTCGGCGTGGCGGAGAACCCATTCGTGCAGCCGTGACATGCGGTGCGCACCTCCGGGCCCAAGGTAACACCCGCGCCGCGCCGGTGCAGCGAGGCGAGGGGGTCCCGGACGGAGCCAAAGGTCCCGAGAATACGGGAGGTTCACTGGCGGCGGCGGTGATATGCTGCGCGCCCTATGACGACGCCCTTTCACCGCGACGTGCTCCGCATCGACCTGGCGCAGGAGGCCGACCGCATCGCGGAGTCCATCCGCGAGCAGGTGCTCGCCGGCCTGCGCCGGCGCGGCGCGGTGGTCGGCATGTCCGGAGGCATCGACAGCTCGGTGGTGGCCTCGCTCTGCACGCGTGCCCTGGGCAAGGACCGCGTCGTCGGCCTGCTGATGCCGGAGCGCGACACCTCCGGCGACGCGGCGCGGCTGGGCCGCACGCTGGCCGAGCACCTCGGCATCCGCTACCTGGTCGAGGACATCGCACCGGCGCTGGAGGGGCTGGGCTGCTACCGGCGCCAGCTGGAGGCCATCCGCCAGGTGGTGCCGGAGTACGGCGAGGGCTGGAAGTGCAAGCTCACCATCCCCTCGCTGCTCGAGGGCGATCGGCTCAGCATCACCGCGCTCACCATCGCCGAGCCCGGCGGCGCCCAGCGCACGGTGCGGATGACCCCGGCCGCCTACTTGCAGATGGTCGCGGCCACCAACTTCAAGCAGCGCGGCCGCAAGATGATGGAGTACTACCACGCCGATCGGCTCCACTACGCCGTGGCCGGCACGCCGAACCTGCTGGAGTACGACCAGGGCTTCTTCGTGAAGCAGGGGGACGGCGCCGCCGACTTCAAGCCCATCGCCCACCTCTACAAGACCCAGGTGTTCGCGCTCGCCGAGTACCTGGGGGTGCCCGAGGAGATCCGCCGGCGGCCGCCCACCACCGACACCTTCTCCCTGCCGCAGACGCAGGAGGAGTTCTACTTCGCGCTGCCCTACCACGAGATGGACCTGTGCCTCTGGGCCCACAACCACCAGGTGCCGCCCGCCGAGGCCGCGCCGGTGCTGAAGCTCACCGCCGCCCAGGTGGAGCGGGTCTACCGGGACATCGAGGCCAAGCGGCGCGTCAGCCGATACCTGCACCAGGCGCCGCTGCGCGTGGGAGAGAAGCCGGAGGCCTGAGATGTGCGGCATCGCGGGGTGCGTCGCCCTCCGGCCCGGGGCCGCGCCGCCATCCATCGAGGACCTCACCGCCATGGCCGGGGCCATGCGCCACCGCGGGCCCGACGAGTTCGGGCTCTACCGCGACGCGCGGGCCGGCCTGGCGCACGCGCGCCTCTCCATCATCGACCTGGCCACCGGCCAGCAGCCGCTGTGCAACGAGGACGGGACGCTCTGGATCGTCTTCAACGGCGAGATCTTCAACTACCTGGAGCTGCGCGAGGAGCTGCAGGCGCTGGGCCACCGCTTCCGCACGCGCAGCGACACCGAGGTCATCGTCCACGCCTGGGAGGCCTGGGGGGAGGACTCCTTCGCCCGCTTCAACGGGCAGTTCGCGGTCGGGCTCTGGGACGGCCGGGCCGAGGCCCTGGTGCTGGCCCGCGACCGGCTCGGCGTGCGGCCCCTCTACCTGGCGGAGCAGGGCGGGAGGCTCTGGTTCGCCAGCGAGGTCCGGGCCCTCTTCGCCGGCGCCCCCGAGCTGCCGCGCGCGCTCGACCCGGTGGGCCTCTCCGAGACCTTCACCTTCTGGACGGTGGTCCCCCCGCAGGCGGTGTTCCAGGGGGTCTCCGAGCTGGAGCCGGGCCACGTCCGCGTCTACCGCGACGGCGCGGTGCGCGACCGGGCCTTCTGGACGCCGCGGTACCCGGCCGCCCCGGGAGAGGGCTTCCAGGGCACCCTGCCGGAGGCGGCCGAGCGGGTGGAGGCGGCGCTGGAGCAGGCGGTGCGGCTGCGCATGCTGCGCGCCGACGTGCCGGTGGGCAGCTACCTCTCCGGCGGGCTCGACAGCTCCCTGGTGGCGGCGCTGGGACGGAGGGTGAAGGGGGAGCGCTTCCTCACCTTCTCGCTGCGCTTCGAGAACGCCGAGTACGACGAGACCTCCTACCAGCGCGCCGCGGTGGCCCGCATCGGCAGCGACCACCGCGAGGTGGTGGTGGGCCCGAACGACATCGCCGAGGTCTTCCCCGAGGTGGTGCTCCACGCCGAGCGAC
Organism: Deltaproteobacteria bacterium; assembly: GCA_016214955.1. Lineage (GTDB taxonomy): Bacteria > Myxococcota > Myxococcia > Myxococcales > Anaeromyxobacteraceae > JACRMN01. Next base: position 434,026 of record JACRMN010000023.1, on the reverse strand, counting down.
CCCTGCTTCGCACCGCGCCGGCGCCGCTGTTCCTGCTCTCGCGGCTGGTGCGCGACTCGGGCATCAAGGTGGTGCTCACCGGCGAGGGCGCCGACGAGATGTTCGCCGGCTACGACCTCTTCCGCGAGGGGCAGGTGCGCCGCTTCTGGGGGCGCCAGCCGGCCTCGAAGGCCAGGCCCCGCCTGCTGGAGCGGCTCTACCCGTACCTGGCCCGCTCGCCGGTGGCGCAGCAGGGCATGGCCCGCGAGTTCTTCGGCCGCAACCGGGAGCAGGGGAAGCTCCCCGGGTTCGCCCACCAGACGCGCTGGGGCCCGGCTGCCGCGCTGCAGCGGCTGTTCACCGAGGAGGTCCGGCGCGCCGCCGGCGAGGTGGACGTGGTGGGCCGCCTGCTGGCCAGCCTGCCGCCGGAGTTCCCGCGCTGGCGCGCGCTGGCGCAGGACCAGTACCTCGAGGTGCGCACCCTGCTGGCCGGCTACCTGCTGGCCTCGCAGGGCGACCGGATGCTCATGGCCAACTCGGTGGAGGGGCGCTTCCCGTTCCTCGACGCCGACGTGGTCGAGCTGGCCAACGCCCTGCCTCCCAGCTACAAGCTGCGCGGCCTCGACGAGAAGCACGTCCTGAAGCGGGCGGCCCGCCAGCTCGTGCCCGAGGAGATCCTGCGGCGGCCCAAGCAGCCCTACCGGGCGCCCGACGCGCTGTCCTTCGTCGGGCCGCAGGCGCCGGAGTGGGTGGGCGAGACGCTCTCGCCGGAGGCGGTGCGCCAGGCGGGGGTCTTCGCGCCCGAGGGCGTGGCCCGGCTCTGGAAGAAGTGCCAGGCCTCCGGCGGCGGGGCCCAGTTCTCCAACGCGGACAACATGGCGCTGGTGGGGGTGCTCTCCACCGGTCTCCTGGTCCAGCAGCTGGTGCGACGGCCGCCCGAGCGCGCCACCGCCGTGCCCTTCCGAACCGTCGTCGATCGCCTGACCCATCCCGGCGCCGGGCCTCGCCCCGCCAACGAAACGGAGAGCCGTCCGTCATGAATCATGCACCGCAGGTGAAGAAGTTCATCGTCGAGAACTTCTACGTGAGCGACGCCAACGCCCTCGGACCCGAGACCTCCCTGCTGGAGGGCGGCTACGTGGACTCCACCGGCATGCTGGAGATCGTCACCTTCCTGGAGGAGAAGTTCTCCATCAAGGTCGCCGAGGAGGAGCTGGTCCCGGAGAACTTCGAGACCATCGCCCGCATCTGCGCCTACCTGGAGCGCAAGCAGGCCAAGGCCTGACGGGCGGCGGCTCGATCCGCCTCACCACCCGGGGCGCGGGGGACGCGCCGCTCGGCGGCGACGGCGCGAGACGAGCGCGAGCTTCTCGGCGCGGGTGAGCCGCTTCAGGGCGGCCTCGCGGCGCAGCGCGGCGCTGCGGTCGGGCGCCGCCTCCTGGTAGACGAGGCGGACGGGCAGGCGCGACCGCGTGTAGCGCGATCCCTTGCCGGCCGCGTGGCGCGCCAGGCGCGCCTCGAGGTCGTTGGTCGCCCCGGTGTACAGCGAGCCATCGCGGCAGCGCAGGACGTAGACGCGCCAGTCCGGCGCGGTCAACGCTGCGCCTACCGGCCGCGCTGCGCGGCGCGCTTGGGCAGCTGGGCCACGAAGGGGTTGCTGGGCTTCCCCATGCGTTGCGCCAGCGGCGACTGCGGGTGGCTCTCCGGGTGGTCGTGGGCGCCCTCGGGCGCCGGCGGAGGGACGGCCCGGCGGGCCGGCTTGCCGTCCTTCTTGCGCTTCTTGCTCACGGGCATGGGGAGAGCAAAGCACCAAACGGCCCCGAGGTCACGGGGGAGAATGAGACCCCGGTCGCGGCCACCCTTCCGGCCCCCCGCTCCCGGGAGCGCCAGGCCCGGCGCCGCCCGGCGGCCTACCCGGCCTTCCGCGCCGCGTCGGCGGGCGGGGCGGCGGCCGGGGGCTCCTTCTTCCGGCCGCGCAGCCGGGGCACGAGGATGAGCGCCGCGCCGAAGAAGGCGAAGGTCAGCACCTGGGTGGCCGGGCGGCCGACGCGCAGGTCCTCGAGCAGGATCTTGATGCCCGCGACGCCGAGCACCGGGTAGACGAGCCAGCCCGCCTCTGCCCAGCGGGGAGACCGACCCAGCCAGGCGAGGAGCAGCGCGCCCGAGGAGAGGACGGCGGTGCGGACCGCGGCCAGCACGGAGGGGCTGGCGCCGGCGCCCGGCGCGCCGGCGAGCAGCGGGCCGAGCCAGCCGGTGAGAAGCCCGGTGACCGATAGCGCGAGCGCCAGGAAGAGGAGGAAGCGCGGGACCCGCGCCAGCGGCCGGGCCGGCCCGTCCTGGTGGGCGGTGAGCCAGGTGGTGGCGGCCATGCCGGCGGCCACCAGCACGCTCGCCAGGCCTGCGGGCGACCAGGCCACCTCGGGTGGGCCGAAGAGCGCCTCGGCGGCGTGGTGCACGAGATCGCCTGCCAGCGCGGCCGCCACGCCGTACACCGCGGCGTGGAGCGCCAGCGTCGCGCTGCGCTGGCGGCGCGCCAGCAGCCCCGCCCCCACCGCCAGCGCCGCCCAGACCACCGCCAGGGCGCCTCCCGGCAGGAGCAGCGTGGTGCCGGCCAGGGTGAAGACCAGCGCCACCGAGGCGTAGAAGTAGAAGTTCTCGCGGATCTTCTGGCGCCGCTCCACGAAGGCGAAGGCCACGGCGTAGGCGCCGGCGCCGAACACCAGGCTGACCGCGCCCAGGGCCGGCCGCCCGCTGCCGGAGCGGGCGGCCACCAGGACCGCGCCGCCCAGCCCGACGAGGATCGCGGCGGCGGTCTGGAAGACCTCGAAGGCCACCACCTTGCGCTGCAGGAGCAGGGTCCGCGCCGCGAAGCTCCCGAAGTAGCCGGCCACGAGGAGCGCCTGCACCAGGAGCGCCACCGTGGGCCCCTCGGCCGTGGCCTGGGCCCCCGCCCGCAGCGCCAGGAAGGCCATCACCAGGTCGGCGACCAGGGCCACCGGCCAGCGCAGGTAGAGCCAGTCCACCACGTAGCCGAGCCAGAGCGTGGCCACGCCCAGGAGGATGAGGTAGGCGGTGGCCGGCCCGAGGCGACCGCTCACCAGCATGAGCGCCACGGCGGTGAGGGTGCCGCCGACGGTGACCAGCCAGGCGAGGCCGTGGAGGCGGCGCCGCACCGCCACCGCCAGGGCCACGCCGGTGAGGGCGAGGAGCAGCGCCGCGGCCAGGGGGGGCGAGAGGAGCTTGAAGCGGGAGGCGGCCTCGAGGAGCAGGGGAAGGCCCACGGCGACGGTGGCCAGGCCGTGGAAGCCGGCGCTCCACGGGCGCCCGGCGCGCCCGGCGACGTCGGCCATGAACAGCCAGGTGCCGGCGTAGGCGAGGCCCAGCGCCACGCCCAGCCAGGTGGGCAGCGTCTGGGACTCGGTGAGGTGGCGCAGGACGAAGGCGCCGGCGAGGACCAGGAAGGTGCGCCCGCCGAGGGAGAGGGCCTCGGTGAGGCCGAGGCCGGCGGGCAGGATCGACTCCTCCTCCTCGGGTGCCGGCGCGGCGCGGCGGGCGGCCGCGGGCCGGGCGGTGCGAACCGGCCCCGCCTCCAGCGCCGCCACGCGGCGCTCCAGCTTCAGCAGGGCATCGGTGAGATCGGCGACCTTCGCTGCGAGATCGGGCGCAGGATCGGGCAGGGGCGACTCCAGGGGCCGGCGTGGTGGGAACGGTTCCATCATAGGCCCCTGCGACAGGAAGGGCGCACGGGTGCAGGTGCCGTCGCCCGTTCGGGTCAACTCGATGGATGGAAGGGGGCGCGACGCCGGGAGGCGTCAGCGGGCGCGGCGCGAGAAGGCCTGCGCAACCAGGGCGGCCACGCCGGCGAGCAAGGTGAGACCGACGGTGACGCGCCAGTCGTCGCTCCTCATCGCGAACCAGCCGCAGACGAACATCAGGAAGGCGCTCGCGGCCACGCCCGCTCGCGCCAGCCCCTTGCCCATGCCGCCCTGGTCCGCCATGCACGCCTCCCGGAGCCGGCATGTTGCCACGGAACCCGGCCCGGCGGCTCGGAGGACCGGCAGGAGGTCCGGTTCCGGAGCGGGCGGCCTCAGCGGCTCTCCGAGTCCCCGGCCAGCCGCCGGATGGAGGTGGTCTCCTCCGAGGGCTGCTCCCGGTGCACCTTCTCCTCGTGCTCGGTAGCCCGCTGCTTCAGCTCGGCGACGATGCGAGCGATGCGCTCCACGGCCTGCAGCGTGTCGGCGGCCACCTCGGCCCGCTCGGCCGGCGGCTCGGAGACGGCGCTCTCGCTGGCCAGCCAGCGCACGTTGACCTTCACCGCCGAGAGCGGGTTGTTGACGTCGTGGGCCACGTTGGCGGCCATGCGCCCCACCTGGGCGACGGCGTCGGCGGCCCGCTGGCGCGAGACGTCGAGCTCCACCACGGCCTGCTCCAGCCGGCGCCGCAGCAGGATGCCGCGCCGCTGGCTGGCGGCGTAGCGCTGGAAGACGAGGATCTGGATCACCGCGAAGGCGACGACCACGAGCTCGGCGGCGAGCCGCACCGCCAGCGGCGAGGCGGGCCGGACGAAGAGCGACAGGACCGGGTGGCCGAGCCACATCAGCGCGAAGACGAGGGCCCGCAGGCGCACGCTGACGGGCAGGAAGGAGGCCACCGTCACCAGCCAGGCGAGCCGGGCGACGGCGTGGAGCACGGTCCCGTCGAGCCCCAGCGCCAGGTAGGCCCAGGAGTTCCCCCAGGCCCAGGTCAAGCAGAGGCCGATGACCGCGGCGGGCAGCAGGCGCGCCCCGGGCGCCACCAGCAGGAAGAGATACCCCAGCACCGGGACGATGGACCAGGGCAGCCGGACCGCGGCGATGGTGCCGGCACCGAGCGGCAGGCCCAGGGCGCGCGCGAAGACCCAGTCGAGGAGCGCCAGCGCGAAGGTGCCTGCGATGGCGTGGAGCGCCAGGCCGCGGGTCCGGATCGGCCAGCGGCTGGCGAGGAAGGCCCGGTAGGTCGGGGCGGCCGTGGACGGAGGCATGTGCGCAGGAGCGGCGCGGCCGCTCCCCGATGCGCGACACTAGGGGGAAACGGGCCGGGCGGGAAGGCGCTGGGCGTGCAGGAGCCGCCGGGCGGGGGAGTGCTACACTCACCCACCCCTGCGAAGGAGCGTGGCCATGGCAAGGAGCTTCGAGAACCGGGTGGCCTTCCTCACGGGCGCCGCCGGCGGCATCGGGCTGCAGATCGCCCGCGACCTGTGCCGCGAGGGGGCCCGCGTGGCCCTCTCCGATCTCGACGGCCCGCCGCTGCGCCAGGCGGTGGAGGCGCTCGGCAAGGAGGGCTTCACCGTGGCCGCCGCTCCCTGCGACGTCACCCGCGAGGCCGAGGTCAACGCCGCCATCGACGCCACGGTGGCCCGCTGGGGCCGCCTCGACGTGCTGGTGAACAACGCCGGCTTCCAGCACGTGGCCACGCTCGAGACCTTCCCCACCGAGAAGTTCGAGAAGCTGCTGGCGGTGATGCTGGTGGCCCCCTTCGTCGCCATCAAGCGCGCCTTCCCGGTGATGAAGAAGCAGGGGTACGGGCGCATCCTCAACGTGGCCTCCATCAACGGCCTGGTCGGCTTCGCCGGCAAGGCCGGCTACAACTCGGCCAAGCACGGCCTCATCGGCCTCACCAAGGTGGCGGCGCTGGAGGGGGCGCCCCACGGCATCACCGTCAACGCCCTCTGCCCCGGCTACGTGGACACGCCGCTGGTGCGCAACCAGCTCGCCGACCTGGCCCGCACCCGCAACGTGCCGCTGGAGAAGGTGCTGGAGGAGGTCATCTACCCGCTGGTGCCGATGCGGAAGCTGCTCTCGGTGGAGGACATCTCCGCCTACGCGCTCTTCCTCACCGGCGAGAAGGCGGGGGGTGTCACCGGCGCGCCGGTGGTCGTCGACGGCGGCTACACGGCGCAGTAGCGGGCGGGCGAGCCCCGGGGGCCGCGTCCGGCAGCGCCGCGGGGCGGTGCGCCTTGCCCCGATTCCACGATCCGTGCAACTCTCGCGGGCACGCGACGCACGGGCCGCAGGGCGGGAAAGCCGTCCTGCAGCGGCCCAGGGAGCGGTCGCGAGAGCCGCGTCGCGAGAGCCGGGCACCGCCCCGAGGAGCGCGAGATGCACCAGGTGATGGCCATCCTGCTTGCGGTGGCGGCTGCCACCGACCGTGGCGAAGAGCCGCCCCCCGGGCCGTCCGCCACCGCCGTCCGGGCCGCCGGGCAGCTGGCTGCACCGGCGGAGGCGCCTCCGGCGGCGAGGGGAGCGGATCCCCTGCGGGCTCCCGTGGCCTTCGCCGCGCTGCGCATCGGGACGATCTTCCCGGTGAGCGATCCGGCCTCGCGGGGCGTATCGAGCGGGCGGCTCGACGTGGAGGCGGTGGCGGGCTGGTGGTTCCTGCCCTGGCTGGGCCTGGAGGCGGGGGTCGGCTGCTACCGGCTCGAGACCAGCGTCTACCCCAGCGTTCGCGCATCCTACGCCGACCAGACGCGCACCTGCCCGCTCACGCTGGGCCTCCGGGCGGAGGCCTCGGGGCTGAGGCTGGAACGGGCCCGGCTGTCGCCGCTGCTCCTGGCCGGGATCGGTTACTACGCCACCCGCCTCAGCCGGGACGACGTCGTGCCTTACCAGCCCAGCACGGAGAGCTTCGGCGCGCACCTCGGAGGCGCCCTCCAGCTCACCTCGGACTCCGGGCTGACCGCGGGTCTGGAGGCCCGCTACGTCTGGGTGAACAGCGGCGTGGGCGTCGGGCGTGGCTATCCGGGGAGCTACTCCATCGGCGGCTACCGGGTCGGCTGGACGATCGGCTGGGCGTTCCGGTAGTCCGCGCGGCGGGAGGCGCGGGCTGCCCGGCCCGTGGTACGGATGATCCTCGAACCCCGCCGCACGCAATCGCTCCGGAGGAAGCCGCCATGTCGTCTGCCTGGGAGAAGGACGCCGATCGCCTGCACGCCTCCGGGGCGCGCCACGCCATCGTGCTCTCGCAGTCCCACGGTGCCGTCGGCCAGATCGCCCTGGGGCTGGCCCAGGCGCTGGCGCCGCGCCAGGTCCGCGTCTCCGCGGCCTCTGCCGCGAGCGGCCCGGTGGACCGGCTGGCGGTGAAGGTGCTGGCCGAGCTGTCGGTGCTGGTCTCCGAGCCGCAGGCCATGACGCTCGACGAGCCTGGTGTCGCCGGTGCCCAGGCCGTCCTCGTGGTCTCGGAGCAGGACCCGACGCCGCCGGCGCTCCAGCAGGCCCTGCGCATCCACTGGCCGTTCCCCGACCCGGCCGCCGGCGGCGGCACCGACGAGGAGAAGCTGGCCCGCTACCGGGCCGTCCGCAACGAGCTGCGGCGCCGGTTCATCCGGGTGTTCGCCCGGGAGGCCATGCCGCCTCCGGCGGAAGCCGGCGTCTCCACCTCCATCGGGCCGGCCTCGGGCGGCGACATGGAGGGCATCAAGCTGCTGCTGGCGGCGGCCCTCCTGCCCTCCCGCGACGTCGTCGGTCCGCCCGGGCAGCGCTTCATCCTGGCCGCCGAGGGCGGCCGGGTGCTGGGCTGCGCCGGCCTGCAGCTCGCGGGGCAGGACGCCCTGGTGCGCTCCATGGCGGTCCGCTGGACCCGCCGCAACGCGGGCCTGGGGACGCGGCTCCACGAGCGGCTCCTCCACCAGGCGGTGCTGGCGGGTGTGCGGACCCTCTACGTGGTCACCATGACGGCCGAGGAGTTCTTCGCCCGCCAGGGCTACCGGCGGGCGGCAGCCGACGAGGTGCCGGCCGGGCTGCGGGCCTCGGAGGAGTTCGCCGCCTTCGCGCCCGGCGGAGGCACCGTCATGACCCGCCCGGTGGCGCCGGGCTGACGGTACCCTCGACGGCGAGCTCGCGGCGGGTCATCGCCCGAGCGCCTCCAGCTCCGCGACCCAGGCGGCCGAGAGGCCCGTGGCTCGCGCGCCGCGCACCACCGTCTCCAGCCAGGTGGGGGAGGGCGGCTGCTCGGCGGGCAGGCGCCTGTCGGGGCTGGCCACCCAGGCACTTGCGGCGAGGGGCGGGCCGCCGGCCAGCGGCACCACCTGCACCGGGACCGCCTGGTAGAGCCCGGAGATGGCGCCCTCCTTGTGGTCGGCGAGGCCGCGCGCCGAGCCGGGCATGGGCAGCGCCAGCCCCTCGACCCGCGCGCCAGCCTGGGCCAGGAGGCTGCCGACGGCGCCGCCCCAGTAGCGGGAGGCAACGTCGAAGGAGAGGCGCCAGCCCTCGAGGCGCGCGGGGACGGCGCGCGAGAAGTCGGGCACCTGGTAGCCGTGCTCGGCGGCCCAGGCCTGGAAGGCCTCCCGGTCGAGGGAGGAGCCGTAGACGAACCAGACGAAGTCGCTGCCGGAGGAGGCCTGGTGGGCCTTGCCGGCGATGGGGAGGGGCATGGCGGAGGTGTAACCGGCGACGCGGCGTCGCGCGCGCCCGGGCTGCCCGGATGTCGCCACCCCCCACAGGGAGCGGCGCTTCCCGCCGGCCGGACAGACAATGGGCTGCGGCCCGAGCCGCGGAGGTTTCCCATGAGCCCGACCACGTCGCCGACTGCCGGGGAGCGCACCGGACTGGAGCGCTCGCTGCAGGGGCCGCACCTCTCCTTCCACCTCGGCGTCGAGGCCGACAGGCTGCGCCGCGAGCGGCCCTGGGTGGAGCACGGGCACAACGCCATCACCCTCGCCAAGCACGCCGACCTCAGGCTGGTGCTGGAGGTGTTGCGGGCCGGCGCGCGCATCGCCACCCGCGAGCCGCAGGAGCGGATGTCGATGGAGGTGCTGGCCGGGCGGATCCGGCTCCACGTCGGGGGCCGGACGATGGACCTGGCCCAGGGCCACCTGCTGGTGCTCGACCGCGGCACGGCCCACGAGATCGAGGCGGTCGAGGACAGCGCCTTCCTGCTGACGGTGGGTCAGCCGGGCGGCTGACGGTCGGCTGCTCAGCGGATCGCCCGCAGCTCCACCCGGGAGCTGGCGCTGGCCTTGAGCGGATAGAGAAACGACTCGGGCCGGAAGTAGGCGTCGAAGGTCAGGCCCACCACCGGCAGCGGCGGCACGCGGTCGAAGGAGGTGCGGAAGGCCCACACCGTCTCGCGCCCCTGCGCCGGTGGCGGCCCGAGGCGCGTCTCGGCCTCCTCGCCAAGCGCCTGGGCGCGGGCCAGGGCTAGCCTGTCGTAGGCCCTGTTGCCAGAGCCCTGCACCAGTTCCACGCGCTCGACCCGACCGTCGGCCGCCTGCGCCACGCGGACCAGCACCTCCAGCTCCTGGTGGAAGAGGCTGTTCCCGGGGCGGGCCTCCTCCAGCAGGCCCTCGGCCTCCTCGGGGAGCCGGGAAGTCATCCGGCGCAGCGACTCGGCCCGGTTGCCGGCGCCGACCGCGCCCTCGCCGTGGGGATTGCCGGCGCGCCCGTATCGCTGGGCGCCGGCCAGGTACTGGCGTACGGCGTCCCCGACCGCCTTGCCCGAGACCAGTCCGCGCTCGGCGCCCGGACCGGTCTCCAGGATCTCCCAGCCCGGCGAGAAGCCCTCCTCCAGCCGGGCACGCACGCCCGACCAGTAGCTGTGCGGGGTGCGCACCCGATCCGCGGACTGCAGGTCGGCGAGGATGGACTGGACCGCGGCCTGCGGATCCGGCCGGCCGTCGGTCGGGCCACCCACGCCAGCCGGAACCGGCGGCAGCGCCGACGCGCCGACGGCGGGCGGCAGCGACACCGGAGTGCCATCGCCCCGCTCCAGCCCCCGCTCCGCCAGCCAGCCCACGCTGCCCGGCAGGTGCACCGGCCCGGGCTTGCCTGCGACCCCACCCGGCGCCGCAGTTCCCTCGGCGGCGGGCGGTGCGGCAGGTCGCTGGTCGGCCGCGGGCGGGAGCGGCCGCGAGCGGTCCACGCTGGGTGACGCGGCGGGCGGGGGGAGGATCCGTAACGTCACCGGCAGGGGCGGCCGCGCGGAAGGCCGGTCCCGCGGCGCGAGCCCGACCAGCAGGAGGAGCAGCAGGGCGTGCAGCGCCAGCGAGGCCGCGAGCGGGAGGGAGAGGCGAGGGCGGGGGCGGCGAGGTTCGATCACCAGGCAACCAGGAAGAAGCCGCTGGCGGGGAAGATATTCCCGCCCCCCGAAGGCGGCGGCGGGCGGGGTCGGGCGCTCAGCGCTCCGCGGCGCGGAAGGCCGTGGGCGCGCGGCCGGTCCAGCGGCGGAAGGCCCGGGTGAAGGCGCTCTGCTCCGAGAAGCCCAGCAGCCAGCTCACCTCGGCCACCGAGACGTCGCCGGCGCGGAGCAGGGCCTCGGCCCGCGCCCGGCGCACCTCGGCGAGGAGCCGGGCGTGGCTCGTGCCCGCCGCCTCCAGCCTGCGCTGCAGGGTCCGGGCGCTCAGGGCCAGCCGCCGCGCCGTGGCCGCGAGCGTGGGCGCCTGCCCGCGCAGGTCGGCGGCGATGGCGCCGCGGGCGCGGGAGAGGAGGTCGTCGCCGGCGGCGCCGCCGGCCAGGGCGCGGAGGTGCTCGCCCAGCACGGCGAAGAGCCCCGGGTCGGTCATGCCGGTGGGCCGCTCCCAGTCGTCGCGCGCCAGGCAGAGCTCGGCGGCCGGGGCCTCGAAGCGCGGCTCGACGCCGAAGACGCGCGCGTGGGGCCCGCCGCCGGCCGGGCGCGGGAAGGTGAAGGCGACCGCCGCCGCCCGGAGCGGCCGCGCGGCGGCGTGGCGGGCCCGCCCCAGCAGCACCGCCAGCGTGTACTCCTGGGCCGGCCGCGGGAGCTCCACGCCGGCGGCGGCGGTGAAGCGGATGGCGGCGGCTCGCGGCCGCTCCTCCACGTGGAGGCGGCCGCGCGGATCGACGAGCGGGAAGTAGCGGGCCACCAGGCGGATCCCCTCGCCCAGCGTCGGTCCGGTTGCGCCCAGGTAGTCGAGGACGCGGAAGGCGCCGAAGGGCGTGGCCTCGGCGGCCTCCAGCGCCAGGTGCTCGCTGCGGGCCGCCCGGTAGGCGGCCTCCCACAGGGCGTCGGCGCGGGCGGTGGGCAGGCGCGCGTCGGGGTCGGCCAGCGACGCGGGCTCGATGCCCGCCTCGGCAAGGAGCCGTCCGGTGTCGAGGCCCAGCCGGCGGCAGGCCTCGACCACGGCGCGCGTGGCCACGGGGAGCACGAGGTCGGCCATGCCCGGACCGTACACAGGCCCCGAGGTGGCGCGCCAGGCCCGGCGTGTGGCGCGCGCGGTCAAGCGGGGCAGGGGGGCGCGAGAGCATCCTCCGGTTCGCGACGGAGGCCGCCCGGAGGCGGCCCCGCGCCGGAGGAACCAGGTCATGCACACCCGCTCTCGCCACCTCGCCCTCGCCGCGGCCCTGCTGGGCGCCGCCGCCTGCAGCGTCGCTCCCGTCCCCCTCACCGTCGCCGGCGACCCGGCCCTCCCGCGCATCGAGGGGGCGGGCGGGGTCCTGCTCCACGTCCGGACCGCCGGGGCCCCCGGCAGCCCCGTGGTGGTGGTGATCCACGGCGGGCCGGGCATGGACTTCCGCGCCCTGCTGCCCCTCGAGGCGCTGGCCGACGAGTACCAGGTGGTCTTCTACGACCAGCGCGGCAGCGGCCTCTCGGAGCGCGTTCCCGACGAGCGGCTCACCCTCGAGGCCTTCCACGCCGATCTCGATGCCGTCGTGGATCGCTTCGGCGCCGGCCGGAAGGTCCACCTGGTGGGCCACTCCTGGGGCGCGATGCTGGCCTCGGGCTACACGGGCCGCCACCCGGAGAAGGTGGAGCGGCTTGTGCTGGCCGAGCCCGGCATGCTCACCCCGGAGACGGCCCGCGACCTCATGGCCGCCACCAACGGCATGCAGCCGCGGATGAGCCTCGCGATCCTCTGGCTCGGGGCCCGCACCTGGCTTCGCTCGCTGGCGGTCTCCGGCCCCGACGCCGACGCACGGGACGACTGGTTCGCCGGGACCCTCTCCTCCACGCCCTTCGAGGGCCACCCGGTGGCTGGCTACTACTGCGGACGCGACCTCCGCCGCTCCCGCGCCGAGACCTGGCGCTTCGGCGCCCGGGCCGCGCCGGCCCTGTTCCGCGAGGCGCGCGCCGCCGACGGCACCTGGAACGTGGACTTCGTGCGGGGCGTGGAGCGCTTCGAGGGCGAGGTGCTCTTCCTGGCCGGCTCCTGCGACGAGATCATCGGCGAGGCCATGCAGCGGCGCCACATGGTCCACTTCCGCCGCGCCCGCCTCGAGGTGGTGGAGGGCGCCGGCCACACCATGTTCGGCGAGAAGCCGGAGGAGAGCGTGGCCGCCGTGCGGCGGCACCTGTCGGGCGGCCTGGCGAGCGCGCGCTGACCCGCGCTACTTCAGCCAGTTGATGTCGTTCCCGGGCGGCGGGTGCGGGGTGAAGACCGACAGGTAGCGCAGGTGCTCGTCGAGCGCCCGGGTGTCGTGGACCACGCCGCGCGGGCAGACGTGCAGGTCGCCGGCCTTCACCTCGTGCCACTCACCGTTGACGAAGATCTCGCCCCGGCCGGCGATCACCAGCACGTACTCGTCGCAGACCGAGTGGTAGTGGGCCCCGATGGTGGTCCCCTTCACCGCCGTCCGGATCATCACCTGCGAGCGCGGGCTCTCGAACACCGGGTCGCTGTCCACGCCCGAGGGCGGGAGCGTGCGGCGCTGGTAGTACTCGGCGAGGGGGACGAGAACCGAGGCCGCCGGGCTGGAGTCGAGGAGCCCGTGGGGGATGGGGGGTGCGCTGGCCATGGTCGTTCTCCGCGGTGCGACGCCGTCCTGCCGCCGGCCCGGGAGCCGGCGGCAGGCGAAGGACCTCGCCCGCGAGCATCGGCGGGCCGTTGCACCGTGTCGCGCGGTCTTTCGCCACCCGGCCTCCGGGCGGCGCCACCGGCGCCGGGGAGGCCGCGACCGGCGCCGGCGCCAGGAGGTGTGCGCCGGGGAGAGGGGCCGGCCGCTAGGCCTGCGGGCCGGCGGTCGAGTCGGGTGGCGTCTCGGGGGCCGCCTGGAGCTCGTCCACCGCGGAGACGTAGGCGCCGCCGCTCGACTGCAGGTCGAGGGCCACCGCCAGCAGGTACAGGGCCAGCGAGAGGATGGCGATGCCCTGGCCCACGCTCATGGCCAGCACCAGGACGAGCGGGTTGGGGAAGAGGACGGCCACGATCATGAAGGCCATGGCCACCATGGTCCCCAGCACCGAGAACAGCACCATCCGCTTGGCGAGCTGGTGCTTCATGGCTTGGCCCCCTTGGCGCCACCGGCGCGGCGCGAGAGCGCCAGCGGGTGCACCTCGCTGTGGCAGTCGATGCAGGAGGTCTCGCCGGCGCGGATGCCCTCCAGCGCCGCCTCGTGCGTCTCGACGTACTTCTTGGCGGTGGTCGAGTGGCACTGCATGCACAGCTCGCTCTTGAACGGCTTGTAGAGGTGGATGGGCGGCCCGCCCTCGCCGTCGGGACCGGTGCTGGCGTAGACGGTCACGTACTGGAAGAGGTGGCGCATGCCGTTGAGCTTGGTCGTCATGGCGCCGAACATCTGGTAGTCGGCGTGGCAGGTGTAGCAGCTCGTCTCACCGAACTTGTGGTTGCGGCTGTGGAGCGCCGCCAGGCTGTTGGACTGGGGGTCCTCCGCGTCCCGCAGGTACGGGCTCATCACGTGGCAGGAGCCGCAGAAGGGCCGGGAGAGGGTGTACTCGAAGGAGGCGATGTTGCCGGTCAGGGAGACGATGGCCGGGAAGACGCCGAGGCCGAGGAAGAGGAGGGCCTTCGTCACCCGCTGCAGGTGCGGCCGCCGCACCAGGTACCAGGCGCCGATGAGGACCGAGATGACCGCGCTGACGAGCGCCGTCACCTTGAGGAGCTGCTCCGTCGTGTGGATGGAGAACAAGGGCGTGCCTCACTCGCCTACTTCACCACCACGGGCCCCTCGGTGATCTCGGGCGCGCCCGAGACCATGCCCGAGGCGTTCTGTTTCACCCACTCGGCCGCCACCCGGTCCGACTGCGTGATCCCCTCGCGGGTCTCGAAGAGGCTCACCGACGCCCACCAGCCGTCGCCCTCGTCGATGGCGACGTAGGAGATGAAGCCGGGCACCTTGCGGATCACGTTGATGAAGGAGCTGTTGACCTTCTCGTTGAACTCCTTCGGCTTCGAGAGCTTGTAGCGCCGGATGGTTCCGTACATTCACGCCTCCGCGGCCGGGGGGTGGCCGGGTCGGAGAGGCCTGCGAGGCCTCGATGGTGGGATCCCGACAGAGTCCGCGTCCGGCACCGTGCCTGTCAAGGCAGGCCCCCGCTGGAGGGTGACGCGGATCCGCCGGCGGCCCCTGGCGTCTGAACGGAGAGCGCGGCGCCTCCAAGGGGTGACCCTGTCCCCCGCCGCGCCGGGGGACCACCCATGCAACGAGACCCGACGCGCCACACGGCCCGGTCCCCCGCCGCGCGGCGGGCGGTGGCGCTCGCCGTCGCCGGGCTGCTCTCCGGCTCCTGCGGCGGAGGCGGTGGCGGCGGCCCCGCGCCCTGCAGCCTCCAGCCGACGGTCTGCGCCTCGGTGGGTCCCGGCTGCCAGCTCCAGCCCACCCCGGCTGGCACCCTGCTCGCCGATCCGACGCCCGGCGACTGCCAGAAGCGGGTCTGCGACGGTGCCGGCCAGGCGGTGAGCGCGCCCGACGACGCCGATCGGCCGGCCAGCCCCGGCCCCTGCACGCTGACCGCCTGCAGCGGCGGCGTGCCCTCGACGACCCAGCGCGCGCCCGGCGACGCCTGCGGCGCCGGCCTGGTGTGCAACGGCGCCGGCGCCTGCGTCGCCGGCTGCGGCTCCCCCGCCGACTGCCCGGGCGCCGACGGCGCCTGCAGCACCCGCACCTGCAGCGCCGCCCACTCCTGCGGCGTGGCCCACGCCGCCTTCGGCACCGACTGCGGCGGCGGGCTGGTGTGCAACGGAACCGGCCTCTGCGGCTGCAGCGCACCGGCCGACTGCCCCGGCTCCGACACCGCCTGCGCCACGCGCCAGTGCCAGGCCCAGGCCTGCAGCACCTCCTTCGCCCCGGCGGGCACGGCGCTCGCCGACCCGACGCCCGGCGACTGCCACGCCCTGCAGTGCGACGGCTCCGGGGGCATCGCCAGCGTGGTGGACGACGGCGACGTCCCGGTGGACGGCAACGTCTGCACGCAGGACCTGTGCACGGGCGGCGTCCCCTCCCACCCGCCGGCCTCCTCGGCCACCGCCTGCCCCGGCGGCACCTGCGACGGCGCCGGCGGCTGCCCCACGGCGGCGCTGAACGGCTGCACCCGGGCGGCGGCCGCCGATCTCACCGCCCAGCCGTCGGTGACCGTGACCTTCCCCGTGGGCCTGCTCTTCCAGTACTCGCAGCCCTGCATCGCGGTGAGGGCCGGGACCACCGTCACCTTCTCCGGCTCCCTGCTCTCGCACCCGTTCACCGGTGGCGAGGTGGTGGGCCTGGCGCTGGTGCCCGCGACCGGCGGCCCCTTCGCGGGGAGCAGGGCCACCGGGACCAGCGCCAGCTTCACCGTGCCCGCCGGCACCTGGCCCTACTACTGCGCCGTCCACGGCGCGGTGGGGATGATGGGCGTGGTCTACGCGGTGCCGTAGGCGGGAGCCCGGGAGGCGCCGGCCTCCCCGCGCCTCCGTCACCCGAGGTGAATGGTGCCGCCGGAGATCACCCAGCGCGCCGTGGTGCAGCGGGCCGCCAGCTCCTCGTCGTGGGTGGCGAGCAGCAGGGCGCCCGGGTAGGCGGCCAGCGCCGCCTCGAGCCGCTCGATGCTCGGCAAGTCCAGGTGGTTGGTGGGCTCGTCGAGGAGGAGCGCCCAGGCGTGGCAGCCCAGGCCCAGCGCCAGGGTGAGCTTGCGCGCCTCGCCCGGGGAAGGGGAGGAGGAGGCGAGCAGCCTCCCCGGGTCGCTCCCCAGCGCGGCCACCAGCGCCAGCACCCGGCCTCGCTCGGCAGGCGCCAGGCGGCGCGCGGCGTCGAGCAGGGCCGGCCCTTCCTCCGGGGAAAGCTCCTGCGCCAGGTGGAGGAGGCGGCCCGGCGGGGCGGTCGAGCCGGCGAGCAGGGCCCGCAGGAGGGTGCTCTTGCCGGAGCCGTTGGGGCCGCAGAGCCACACCCGGTCGTCGCGGCGAAGCCGGACGCGCACGTCGCGCAGCAGCGGGCCGGGGCCGAGCGCGGGCGCCTCGAGCGAGAGCAGCACCGGGCGCGGCGCGGGGGCGAAGCCGGCGAAGAGCGCGCCGCCCACCTCGGCCTCCTCGGGCACTCCGGGCACGGCCTCGCGGGCCCGCCCGGCCGCGGCCCGCAGCCGGGTCACGTCGCGCCCCAGCCGCTCGTCGGCCCACATGCGCAGCGTCTTCGCGCCCACGGAGCGGGCGTCGCGGTCCCCCGGGTCGCGGTGGCGCCCGCTGCGGGCCCGGCTCGCCGCCTGGCTGGTGCGCCGCGCCAAGTCGAGGCGCCGGGCCGCGGCGCGGGCCGCCTCCTGCCGCTGGCCCCGCTCGTCCCAGGCCGCGCGAAGCTCCGCCTCCCAGAGGCGCCGGGCCTCGCCGTAGGGTGCCTGGTGGACCCGCACCCTTCCGCGGTGGAGCCGGGCGGTGCGCGGGGCCAGCGCCTCGAGGAGCGCCCTGTCGTGGGAGACCAGCACCCCCGCGCCTCGGAAGCCGCCCAGCGCCCCGGCCAGGAGCGCGCGGGCGGCGGCGTCGAGGTGGTTGGTGGGCTCGTCGAGGAGCAGCAGGTCGGGCTCGGCCGCCAGCGCGGCGCCGACCTGCCAGCGCTTGCGCTCGCCGGGCGAGAGCGTCTCCCAGCGCTCCAGCGCCGCCGGGTCGAGCGAGAGCGAGGCGCGCAGCCGCCGCGCCGGGCCGTCCTCGCGGCCGGCCAGCGCCCGCTCCGGCTCGCCGGCCGCGGCCACCTCCTGGCGGCAAAGGGCGATGCGGGCGCCGGGCGGATCGATGCGGATGGCACCGGCGGAGGGGGCGAGCGTGCCGGCGAGCAGCGCCAGGAGCGTGCTCTTGCCGGCGCCGTTGGCGCCGACGAGGGCGGTCCAGCCCGCGGGCAGGAGGAGGTCGACGTCCGTGAGGATGGGGGCCGCGTCCGCGAAGGCGAACGAGACCCCCTCGAGGCGGATGCTGGGCACCGGGTACTCCGGGGCGAGGCCGGCGCGCAGCGCGCTGCCGGCGGTGGGCGTGAGGGCCTGGGCTCGCTAGGAGTGGGTCATGGCGGCGCCGCGGTGGCGGCGCGCCTTCCCCTTACCGGGGCGCGGCGGCGGGCGCAAGGGCCTCCCTGCCGCTCACCCGGGGGAGGCCACCTCCCGCCCCAGGTTGCGCCAGGTGGCGAGGGAGCCGTCGGCGTCGGCCACGGCCAGGTCGAGGAGGCCGTCGCCGTCGAGGTCGGCGAGCGCCAGCGCCCGCGGCGCGCCGCCGGTGGCGAGCGTGGCCGGTGCGGCGAAGCGGCCGTCCCCCAGGTTGCGCAGGAAGAGGATGGCGCCCGGCGACCCCTGGGCGACGATCAGGTCCACGTCGCCGTCCTGGTCCACGTCGCCCGCGGCCATCGCCACGCCCTGGATGGAGAGCTCGACCGGTGCGGCGAAGGCCGCGCCGGTGGAGCGGAGCACCGCCAGCCCCTTCTCCACCCCGGGCCGGAGCAGCACCGCGTCGGCGCGCCGATCGCCGTCCAGGTCGGCGCAGATGGGGGGCGTGGCCGGGTCCACCTCCACGCCGGTGGCCGCGACCACCGGGACGGCGAAGGAGATCCCCTCGGTGGGGAGGAGGAGCACCGGCGCGGCCGGGTCGCGGGTGGTGGCCACGATGTCGAGGGAGCCCTCGCCGGTGACGTCCCCGGCGCAGGCCTGGCCCGGGAGCGAGAAGCCGGTGTCCGCGTCGAGCAGCGCGCCGAGCTCGCCCGCTCCGGAGAGGCCGTGCAGCACGAGCCGCATGGCGCCTCCGCCGGCCTCCACCAGCGAGGCGAGCTGGCTCGTCCCCGTCCAGGAGAAGTCGCCCGCCACCAGGGCGCGCCCCTGCCCGGGGAGCGGCAGCGCCGCCGGGGTGCCCGGGCCGCCGGGGCCGCCGCGCCAGACCCACAGCTCCGTCGCCCCCAGCGCCGCCAGGTCGACGGCGCCGTCGCGGTCCACCCGGGTGGTGAGCAGCGCCCGCGGCCCGGCCGGCGCGTCGAGGCTGCCCAGGTCGTGGAGCGCGCCGCCGCCCGTCCCCTGGTGTACGCGCACCTGGCCCAGCGTGGGCAGGAGCGACACCAGGTCGGTGGCACCGTCGGCCTCGACGTCGCCTCCGGCCAGGGCAAGCGGTGGGGGGCGGGTCGACTCGTAGCGGGCCAGTGGGCCGAAGCCGCGCCAGGGGCCGGCCGGCACCGCGCGCAGCGGCACGGCGCGGACCTCGTGGTCCACCGAGGTGTCCGTCAGGTTCTGGGAGAGGCCGGTCGAGGGATCGAGCGCCTGGATGTCGTAGGCGCCGCCGGCGGCGCTGGCGTAGAGGATCCGGCCGTCGGGCGACCAGGCCAGGTTCTCGGGCCGGCCCACGGCCGGCAGGATCGTGTAGCCCATGCCGCCGGGCTCCACGAGGCCGATGCCCACGGCGGTGCCGGGCAGGCCGCCCAGGAAGGCGATGCGGCGGCCGTCGGGCGACCAGGCCGGGTGGTGCTCCATCGACTCCTGCGACACTGCCAGCACCGGCTGCGGCTCCGCGCCGCCGGCGGGCGCCACGGTGTAGAGGTGCGAGTAGGTGCCGCCCCGGTTGCTGGAGAAGACGATGCGCGTGCCGTCGGGGGACCAGGAGGGGTTGGCGTCGAAGAAGGCCACGGGGTCGGGATCGGGCGTGAGGTCGGCGAGGCCCGTGCCGTCGGCGCCCACCACCCAGACGTCCAGCTCGGTGTCGAGGGTGGTCTGGCTCACGGCCAGCCGCGTCGAGTCGGGTGACCAGGCCACCGAGGCCACCCAGCGATCTCCCTCGAGGAGCGGCCGCCGGTTGCGGCCGTCGCGGTCGGCGAGCCAGAGGTGGACCTCGCCGGTGGGCTGCTGGACGAGCTGGGCCAGCGTCCTGCCGTCGGGCGACGGCACCACCTGCGTCACCTCGCGGGGCATCGCCGGGAAGGAGGCCAGGCGCGACCCGTCCGGCTCCACGAGGTAGAAGTCGCGAGTTCCACCGCGGGTGAATCGCTCGACGAGGAGCTGGACCGGGCCGCGCGACACCTCGGGCTCGGGCGGGGGCCGGGGTGGATCCCGCAAGGAGCTGCCGCCGCAGGCCGCCAGCAGGGCGGACAGCACCGCCCACGAGTACGCTCTCACCTTCTGCACCTCGATTCGCATCGACAGGAGCCACCCAAGCTAGTCGCGGACGCGCCGCGCGGAGACTCCCGGTTGGGTGGGGCGCCGCCTCGCCAGCTGCCTCACGCCGGCGCCACGGGCAGCCGGGCGCGGCCCCGCCCGCTCGGCTGGCCCGACCTCACCTGCCGAACGGATGGATGCCCAGGGCGCCCACCGAGGCGCCCGGGGCGTCGCCGGGGTCGAGCCACGTCAGCAGGGCGCTGTTCGCGCCGGCCGAGAGCGCCGGGCCGGTCCGGAAGCCGCCCGGCGTCAGCCGCATGCCCGCGGTCCCCGGGCTCACGACAGCTCCCGCCGGCGAGATGCGCGCGCCGAACAGGCCCTCGTAGATGCCCGGGGACGAGCTCGCGAGCCACGCCGCCAGGTAGTGGCCGTCGAAGAAGGCGAGCGCCGGGAGGACCCGGCTCGTCCCCGGTGCGGCCGTCACCGCGATGCCGCCGCTGGCCGCGTCGCCGTCGAGGAGCTCGCCGGCAGGCGAGATGCGGTTGGCGTGGATGTCGGTCATGTCGGACCAGAGGACGAGGTGGTTCGCGCCGTCGAAGGCCAGCGCGGGTCGATCCCCGAGACCGCCGGGCGGGCGGCACACCTCGATGCTGCCGGTCCCGAGCAGGTTCCCGGCCATGTCGACGCGCCTGGCGACGACACCGCGCGTCTGTGCCAGCCAGGGCTCCTGGTTCCAGACCACCAGGTAGCTCGACCCGTCGAAGGACACCGCCGGGCTCGACTGGTACCCCGGGGCCTCGGCGATGGGAAACTCCGCTCCGTCCGCCTGCCCGGTGGCCGGGGAGACGAACACCCCCACCACCTGGTGGAGGGCGTCGCTGCTGCGGCGGACGAAGATCAGGAGGTAGCGGCTGCCGTCGAAGGCGAGGGCGGGCGCGGTGGCGGCGGGGAGGGCGTCGGTGGCTGCGGCCACCGTCGCCGCCGGCCCGAGCGCGACGCCCAGCGCCGAGACCTGGACGGCGACGAGGGAGGCCACGTGCCCCGCGATCGACGGGTCCTCCTCTCGCTCCAGGACCGCCAGGTAGCCCGAGCCGTCGAAGGCGACCGCCGCTTCTCGCGGGGTGACGGCGTCGAACACCGCCCTCGGGGCGACGAGCTCCACGCTGTCGCCCAGGGGCGCGCCGCCGGCGCCGACCCGCTGGGCGACCCAGCTCGAGAGCCAGCCGCTCCCGGGCCCGGCGGCGACCTTCCGGGCGACGGCGAGGAAGGCGGCGCCATCGCTCCCGGTGGCGGGAATGGAGGTGGGCCCGCCGCCGATCGGCGAGAGGCCGCCGAGCGCGGTGGTCGGGGACCCGATCCCGCGGGGCACTCCGCCGACGGTGTAGCCGCTCAGCTCGGCGATGCTGCTGCTGCTCTCCCCGCCCAGCGCGGTCGCTGTCGACTGCTTCACCAGGCCGACGCCCGGGACGAACCAGCGGGTCTCGCTGCCGGTGAACGGAAGGGTGAGGCCCACGGCCGGGTCCCGTGCCGTCCCGGAGATCGAGGTCACCTGCCTGAGCGCGGTGGCGAACGAGCCCGCAGCGACGCGGAGCGGCTCGAAGGCCTGGTTCTCGATCTGCTGGGTGAGGTCCAGGGTCACCGGGTTGCCGATCGGGTCGGTCCCGACGGGCAGGCCCCGGGCGTCGATGGTGGCCACCGTTCCCAGCGCAACCGGGTACAGCACGCGCGGGTAGGGCACCAGCCACGGCGTGATGGTGTCTCCGGGGTCGTCGTTGCCCAGGTAGGTGACGCCTCCCGGGCTGGCGGCGAAGAACTCGTCGGTGCTTCCGACGCCGCCTGCCGAGTCCACCTGCGAGATCACGGTGGCGCTGACGCCGAGCACCGTCCGCGGCGCCGCGACCGTGGCGGTCAGGGTGCCCTCGACGGCGTTCGCGCCGGCCCCGGAGGAGGTGTAGTGGAAGAGCCACCGGTCGCCGGGGGCGTGAGGGAAGTAGCCCGAGGTGTCGCCGGGGCCCGTCGCGGGGGCGAACCCGTTGCCCGCCACCATGGGCCCGGGGGCCGAGCCGCCACCGCAGCCGGTCAGCAGGGTGGCTGCGAGCAGGGCAGGCCCGATGGCCGCGCCACTCCAGGATGACGGCTCTCGAACCGATCGACCCGAGGACATGGCGCTGGACTCCCGTCGCAGGATCCTACTCGGGTGCGAGGGGGTGGAGAGCCTCCGCGGGGCCGGCGGGCGCCCCCGGGGCCACGGCCCCGGGGGCGCGCCGTGCGGTCACGGGGTCGCGCAGCTCGAGGCGTGGAGCTGGAGGTTGCCGTCGGTGATCACCACCGGATCGGCGGCCCCGGCCGTCGTCTCCAGGACGAGGAGGGTGGCCCCCGTCGAGCAGTCGAAGACCCGCAGGAAGTAGCGGTCCCGGTAGGCCCCGTCGCGCTGGCCGGAGCTGCCCGGCTCGTTGCGGTCCTCGGCGCGCGCCGCGAAGCAGACCAGCGGGCGGTCGAGCTTGTTCCCGGCGATGCCCTTCAGCCGGCCGGTCCCGCTGAACTCGATGAAGTTGTAAGGCGTCACCGGCGAAGTGGAGCCGGGCTCGATGCCCTCGACGTTGCCGCAGCGGTCGACGGTGATCTGGCTGCCCTGGAAGAAGAGCCGGCGCTCGTGGTCCACGTGGTTCCACTGCCCGCCCATGCCCGGCTCGGGGCTGCAGCTGGGGTTGACGTTGCCCCCGAAGCTCACCTTGGGCCCGCGCTCCGCCACCAGGACGCCGGCGATGTTGCTGAACTTGGCTCCGCCGCCCGTGAGCCAGCAGCCGAGCCGCCCGCAGCCCGGCAGCCCGCCGACCACCCAGTCGACCGCGACGATGCTGGCCTCGGGCGTGAGCGTGAACGGCTGGGTGGCCGATCCGACGATGGTGCCCTGGCCCGTCGTCAGCGTTGCCTCGTAGCTCGCCGGGAACGTCTCGGGCATCGAGACCACGTAGTAGCCGTCGCCGTCGGTCTGTGCGCTCGCCGTGAAGCCGGCCCCGGTCACGGTGACGGTGGCTCCCTCCACCGGGAGCCCGAGCTCTTCGCAGATCACGCGACCTTCGAGGTGGCAGGCCAGCGCGGGACCGCCGCTGGCCGCGAGCAGGACCGCCACCACCGTTCTCACCATCATCCTCCGCATGGCTTCTCCCTCCCTCGCGGCGCTCGGCCCGCAGTCCTCGGCGCACGAGTTCCCGCCAGGCTACGCCCCCCCGCTCCCGGGCCTGTGCGCCAAGGTGGGTTCCCGCCGCCGTGGTTGTGCGATCGCGCCGCGTCGTGGAAGGACGGGGCAGGGCGGCCCGGCCCGCCTCGCCGCACCGGTTCCCCGTGCACCCAGTCACGGTTGGTGAATGAAGGCGCCCGGGCCGTACGCGCGGTCCGGGTGTGCGCCAGATCCGCCCAGTGCGTGACGGTCCGTGAATGCCGCGCCCCCGGGACGGCACCTCGACGGGTCGCCTGCTCCCTCGCAGCCTCGCCTGCCGGCCGGCCAGCCCACGAACGTCCGGGAGCAGCCGCCATACCGTTCTCGGGGCCCGCTCGGGCGTGAGCCCGCAGCAACGGCCGTACCTTGCACCGGGCACGATGGGTGCAGTCATGGCTGCCGAGTCGTCGAACCGGAAGCGGGCGCCCCAGCTCGACAGGGCCCCCGTCGCCCCACGCAGCGAAACCCACCCCAAAGGAGCGGAATGAACGCACGAGTCATCATCCTCACCAGTGCCCTCGCGGCCGTGGCCTGCACCAGGCCGGAGGCCAGGTCGGTCCAGGATCGCGCCGCCGGAACCACGGACGCGGCGGCAGCCCCGACCGCCAGAGCGACCCCGGACGCGGCTCCCGCCCCGGCCATGTCCAACGGAGCGGAGACGGCCGGCCAGACGAGGGACGCCAACAACGCCGGCGCCAACGAGCGAGGCCGCCAGGCCGGGCTCGCGCCCGCGGAGCAGGGGAGCAGCGCGGCGGAGACCGAGATCACCGCCACCATCCGCAAGGGAATCCTGGCCGACGACGCCCTCGGGTCCAGCCCGGACGTGAAGGTCGCCACCGTGGGCACCAAGGTGACCCTGCGGGGCCCGGTGAAGAGCGACAAGGCGAAGCTGGCCATCGCCGAGATCGCGATGCGGACGGTCGGGGTGAGTGAAGTCGACAACCAGCTGGTCGTGACGGACTAGACCGGAGGCAGGGGACTCCAGCGGGTCCGCGGGAAGCGAGACCTCCGCCGCGTCCGGCACCCCCGGGCGCCGCGGGCCTTCTTGTCGCGCGTCGACCGAGCTGCAAGGGGCCATGCCGATTCAGCGCCTGTCCTGGCGGCGCGGCCACGGCCGGCCACCGGGGCCGCGCCCGACCCCAGGCCGCGAGCCGGTTCGCGCAGGCCCCGAAGGGCCGCGCCGATGGGTGCTGCGGGCTGGTGCTGCCCGACCTACAGGTCTGGCAGCGCGCAGGAATTCGCCCCATGCCCTTTCGCTGGAGTCGCAAGCGCACCATCTGGGCCCTGGTGATCACCAGCGCACTGACCGTGCTGGCCCTCGTCGTGGGCATGAACTTCGTCACGCCCGAGAAGGAGCTGAAGCGCAAGATCGAGCACCGCTACGGCGTGGCCGACCCGCAGTTCCGGCGCGAGATGGGCGTGCTGATGGGGCCGGCGATCCTCTCCGGCAATCGCGCCAGCGACCTGCAGAACGGCAGCGAGATCTTCCCCGCCATGCTGGAGGCCATCGCCGGGGCACGGCGGACGATCACCTTCGAGACCTACATCTACTGGTCAGGCGAGGTCGGTCAGAGGTTCGCGACCGCGCTGGCCGAGCGCGCCCGCGCCGGCATCCGGGTCCACGTGATCATCGACTGGGCCGGCAGCATCAAGATGGATCGGGCCATGCTCGACCAGCTCACGGATGCCGGGGTCAAGCTCGAGCGCTATCGTCCGCTGCGCTGGTACAACCTCGGCCGCATGAACAACCGCACGCACCGCAAGCTCCTGGTGGTGGACGGGAGGGTGGGGTTCACCGGCGGCGTCGGCATCGCCGACCAGTGGCTCGGGAGCGCGCAGGACCCGGAGCACTGGCGTGACATGCACTTCCGCATCGAGGGCCCGGTGGTCGCGCAGTTCCAGGCTGCCTTCAACGACAACTGGGTCAGGACCACAGGCGAGGTGCTCAACGGCGCCGAGTACTTCCCACAGCTGAAGCCGCTCGGCGACCTGGATGCCCACCTGTTCATCAGCTCGCAGGCGGGCGGCAGCGACAGCATGCACCTGATGTACCTGATGTCGATCGCGGCGGCCGCGCAGACCCTCGACCTGGCCGCCTCGTACTTCGTTCCCGATGCGCTGATCAACAAGGCGCTGGTGGCCGCGCGCCACCGGGGCGTCCGCGTGCGGATCCTGCTCCCGGGCGAGCACATGGACCTGGCGACCGTGAAGCTGGCCTCCCGGGAGAACTGGGGCGAGCTGCTGAAGGCCGGCGTGGAGATCTACCGGTACCGGCCGACCATGCTGCACACCAAGCTGCTGATCGTGGACCGGGAGATGGTCTCGGTGGGTTCGACCAACTTCGACATCCGCTCCTTCCGCCTCAACGACGAGGCCAGCCTCAACGTCTACGACCGCGCGTTTGCCGAGCGGATGACGGCCGTCTTCGAGCAGGACCTGCGCCAGGCGAGCGCCTACTCGTACCAGGAGTGGAGCGGGCGGCCCTGGACGGAGAAGTTCCTGGAGAAGTTCGTGCTGCCGCTGAAGTCGCAGCTCTGAACCCGGGCCGCGTGCGAGCGGGAGGCGCCTCCCGCCCGGGCCTCGCCTCGCGAGGCCAACCTCCAGTGGCGAACGTTCCTGAACGGCTCATCGGAATGCCCGGCCGCGGGCCCCCGCTCGAATCCATTGCCCTTTGGCGCCGCGCCCGAGGGGCACGACCCGTGCAATGCGCTTTGGAGATTCGACGGGTCGACCACTGGCCGCGATGCGATCGGCGAGCCAGCGAACGCTCCAGCCGCGGGTGTCGCGCCGCGACTCGGGTCTGGCCGACCGAGGAGTTCCCATGGCCCACCCGGCCATGCCTGGGAGTGCAGACCTGGGGCCTGGACACGGCCCGCTCATTGCCGCGGGGGTCGGGCTCCGCGCCGCCGGCGAGGCCGTCCACCGGCCCTCGCGCAACGCCCCTTCCCGGCAAGGAGACGCCTCATGAGAAATCCAGCGAATCATGCACCGACGCCGCGAGCGCCGGCTTCGAGGCTCGCCGCCGCCGTCCAGGTGGTGGCCGTTCTCCTGCTCCTCCCCATCTTGCACCTGGCAGGATGCGGCACCGAGAGGAAGGGTGCTCCCGCGGCCAGCGCCAAGTCGGCCCTGGCACCGCCCCTCGGCGTGGCGCGGACCTTCGCGGTGCTGGGCGGCTCCACGGTGACCAACACCGGCCCGAGCGTCATCACCGGCGACCTGGGGGTCAGCCCGGGCTCGGCGGTCACCGGCTTCCCTCCGGGGCTCGTGGCCGGCGGGACGATCCACGCAGCGGACGCGGTGGCCCTCCAGGCCCAGAACGACACCACCACCGTGAGCGGCGCCCTGGCGGACCAGGCCTGCACTTCCGACCTGACGGGCCAGGACCTCGGCGGGCTCACGCTCGTGCCGGGGGTCTACTGCTTCTCGTCCACGGCTCAGCTGACCGGAGCGCTCACGCTCGACGCCGGTGGCGACGCCACGGCCGTCTGGCTGTTCAGGGCAGGGAGCACCCTCACGACGGCGTCCAGCTCGTCCGTCCTGCTCACCAACGGTGGACAGCCCTGCAACGTCTTCTGGCAGGTCGGCAGCTCCGCGACCCTCGGGACCGGCACCTCGTTCATCGGGCACGTCATCGCGCTCACCAGCATCACGCTCACTACCGGTGCGAGCGTGTCCGGCAGCGTCCTGGCCCGCAACGGCGCCGTGACGCTGGATTCCAACACCGTCGGCACGTCGGCCTGCGGCGCGACGCCGACCGTTCCCGCCGCGCCCACGCTCGGCAAGGCCTTCGGCCCGGCCGCCATCCCCGCGGGCGGCATCTCGACCCTCACCATCACGCTGGGCAACCCGGACGGCGCGGACGCCGGCCTGACCGGGCCGCTCGTCGACAGCTTGCCCGACGGCCTGGTGCTGGCCGCCACACCCGGCGCCGTCACCACCTGCGGCGGGGCACTCGAGGCCACCGCGGGCGGCTCGGCGGTGACCCTGACGGGAGGCACGATCCCGGCCGGCCACCGCGGGCGGCTCGGCGGTGACCCTGACGGGAGGCACGATCCCGGCCAGGGGCTCCTGCACGGTGACGGTGAGCGTGACCGCCGCCGCCGGCGGCAGCTACCTCAACTCGCTTCCCGCCGGCGCGCTGCAGACCAGCAACGGCAGCAGCGCCGCCCCGGCCGAGGCGACCCTGACGGTCGCCGCCCCCGTGGTCGTTCCACCCACGCTCGCCCCGCCCACGCTCGCCAAGTCCTTCGGCCCCTCCACCATGACCGCGGGCTGGATCTCGACAGTCACCATCACGCTGAGCAACCCGGGCAGCACGGACGCCAGCCTCACCGGGCCGCTCGTCGACACCTTGCCCAGCGGCCTGATGGTGGCCGGCGAGAAGGCGCTGGTCACCAAGAGCGGCAAGCCGCTGCCGCGCGTCGACTGGGGGTCCGGCCCCAACGCCAGCAACACCTGCGGCGGGATGTTCACGCCGGCAGCGGGCGACACCACGGTGACCCTGACGGGAGGCACGATCCCCGCCAACGGCTCCTGCACCGTGCAGTTCGACGTGTACGTGCCCACCGCGGGCGTCTACGTCAACACGCTGCCTGCCGGCGCGCTGCAGACCAGCAACGGCAGCAACGCCGACGAGGCCGCCGCGACCCTGACGGCCACGGCCCCCGGGGTCCTCGCGCCCACGCTGGTCAAGGCCTTCAGCCCGTCGAGCATGACCGCGGGCTGGATCTCGACAGTGACCATCACGCTCAGCAACCCGGACGGCACCGACGCCAGCCTCACCGGGCCACTCGTCGACACCTTGCCCAGCGGCCTGATGGTGGCCGGCGAGAAGGCGCTGGTCACCAAGAGCGGCAAGCCGCTGCCGCGCGTCGACTGGGGATCCGGCCCCAACGCCAGCAACACCTGCGGCGGGATGTTCACGCCGGCAGCGGGCGACACGACGGTGACCCTGACGGGAGGCTCGATCCCCGCCAACGGCTCCTGCACCGTGCAGTTCGACGTGTACGTGCCCGCCGCGGGCGTCTACGTCAACACGCTGCCCGCCGGCGCGCTGCAGACCAGCAACGGCAGCAGCGCCGCCCCGGCCGTGGCGACCCTGAGCGCCCTGTAGCGGCGAAGATCGAGGGGCGCAGCATCACCACTCCGGGCTCCGGGGTGGTGATGCCCGCCTCCGGCCGCTCCTGCGAGCTCCGCTCGCGGCGGTCGCGTCAGCCGGAGCGCGGATCGCAACGCGCGCGAGTACACGCGCGGAGCCTGGACGCCTTCTGACACTTCGCGCGGAGCAGCGACCAACAACGAAGAGACCCCACCGGCGTGAGTGCAGGTGAGGTCTCGGAGGAAGGTGGCGCGCGGTACAGGATTCGAACCTGTGGCCTTCGGCTCCGGAGGCCGACGCTCTATCCAGCTGAGCTAACCGCGCAGGCGAAGGGTGTGTATGTCACCCCCGCCGGGAAGGCAAGGGGTTCGCGCGGGCGTGGTAGACCCTGGGCCGAGGTGCCGCCATGACCCTTCCACTCCGCCTGCTCCCCGCGCTCGCCCTCCTCCTCTCCGGCTGCATCGCGGCCCACGTGGCCCCCGACGGCCGCCACCCCGGCCGCACCGTTCGCGTCTCGGGCGAGGGTCGCGCCGCCGCCCGGCCCGACGTGGCGGTGGCCAGCTTCGGCGTCGAGGCGGTGTCGAGGCAGCTCTCCGACGCCAGCCGCGAGGCCGACGAGAAGATGCGGGCCATCCTGGTGGCGCTGGCCCAGGCCGGCATCGCCGGCCCCGACGTGCAGACCACCCGCCACGACGTGGCGGTGGAGCGCCGCTACGACCAGAAGAGCGGCGCCGCCGAGCTGGTCGGCTACCGCGTCTCCACCGAGGTGCGGGCCACCATGCGCGACCTGCCCCGCGTCGGCGCCGTGCTGGAGGCGGTGGTGAAGGCCGGCGGCAACGCCATCCACTCCCTCGCCTTCCAGAAGGAGGACCCGCGCGCCGAGCTCTCCCGCGCCCGCGCGGCGGCCGTGGCCGCGGCTCGCGCCAAGGCCGAGGAGCTGGCCCGCGCATCCGGCGACGAGCTGGGGCCGGTGCTGGAGATGTCGGAGGGCGGCGGCCGGGGGCCGGCGCCCATGGTCCGGGCCATGGCGGTGCAGGCCGAGGGGGCGCCGGTGGAGCCGGGCCAGCTCGAGCTCACCGTCACCGTCGAGGCCACCTTCGCGCTGCGCTCGCCCCGCCGCGGTCCCTGAGCGCGGTCAGGGGCACTGGGCCGCGAGCCGCCCGGGCGGCGCGCTGCGCAGCCAGTCGGCCACGGCGTCGCGCATCGTCCGGCCCGGGAGCAGCTCCACCTGGCCGAGCCGCAGCCCCTTCCTCCTCTGGTCGCCGCCGGTGGCCAGGAACTCGCCGGTGGCGACGCGGTAGCGGCCGTCCGGAGCCAGCGGCTCGCCGGCGCAGGTGCGCGGCCCCTCGGCGCCGAGGAGCAGGCCGGCCACCTGGGGGAAGCCCTTGCGCTGCACCTGCCCGATGAGCCGCGTGAGCTCCGTCCCCGAGACCGTCAGCACCGCGACCCGATCGTCGAAGGGCAGGGCCTCGTGCAGCCGCCCCTGCAGGAGCGGCCCGGCGGGCAGGTCGGCCCGCAGCGAGCCGGCGTTCACCAAGCCGAAGTCGGCGCCCGCCGCCGCCCGCAGCCCCTGGGCCGCCGCCGCGCCCAGCGGCGAGGGGCCGGTGCGGCTGCGGGTGAGCCTGCGCGGCAGCACCGCGCCCACCGGCTCCTCCCCCTCGCGCCGCACGGCCTGCCGGCGGCGCTCCACCAGGGCGACGAGCGCCCCCGGCGGCTCCCGCACCTTGCCCAGGAAGGGCTCGCCGGGCCGCAGCGCCACCGGCGCGTGCACCTCCGGCGGCCGGCCTTCACACAGGGTGATCCAGCCGAGGTGCTCGCCGTGCTTCCCGGGCTGGACCACGCCCACCGCGCCCACCCGCTCGGCCACCAGCTCATGGGTGTGGCCGCCCACCAGCGCGTCCACCGCGCCGGCGGGCAGCCCGTCGGCCAGCCGGCGGAGCTCGCCCGCGGCCGGGCAGGGGGCGCCGCCGCGCCGCTCGCGGCAGGTGCCGCCGACGTGGGCCAGCGCCACCACCAGGCTCGCCCCCTCGGCCCGGAGTGCCGCGGCCTCGCGGGCCGCCGCCGGCAGCGGATCCGAGAAGGCGAGCCCTTCCACGTTGCGCGGCATGGTGGTGTAAGCGGTCTCGCGGGCCGAGAGGCCGAGGAGCCCGACGGCGAGGCCGCCCGGCAGCTTCACCAGCCGGCGCGCCGCCAGCCCTTGCCAGGCAGGCAGGCCGCCGGTGGCGCGCTCCGCCAGGTTGGCCGCCAGGAACGGGTAGGGTGCCTCGCGCATCCGGTCGCGCAGCGCCGCGGCGCCGTGGTCGAAGTCGTGGTTGCCCACCGCCGCCGCCGCCACCCCCATCGCCCCGTAGGCCTCCACCACCGCCGCGCCGCGGGTGCGGTCGGCCTCCAGCGTCCCCTGCAGCGAGTCGCCGGCGTCGAGGAGCAGCACCGGTCCCCGCTCGCGGAGCGCGCCCACCCGGGCAGCCACCTGGGGAAGGGCCTCGAGGTGGCCGTGCAGGTCGGAGAGGGCCAGCACCTCCACGCAGCGTGGGCTCGCCGACAGGAAAAGGCCGATGAGAAGGAGAGAGTTCATCGGATCATGGCGGAAAAACTGGAGAACTCCACGGACGCCCCGGGCGGGCTTGAAAGCCCAATATGCGGCATGTTATCGCAGCCGCCCCGTGCCCATTCACAATACCGAGCAGCTCCTCAAGGCAGTGGCCTTGGTGTCCGCGGTCATCGCCGCGGTCATCATCCTCTGGTACCTCGTCCGGCGCCCCCCGCTGGGCCGGCTGACCAAGTCGCTCCTCCTGGTGGGGCTGGGCGTCTTCCCCGCGGTGGTCTCGCTCACCGGCAACATCGCCGGCTTCGAGTACACGCTCTCCCGCCCGTTCTGCGGGAGCTGCCACGTGATGGATCCCTACCTGCGCGACGCCCAGGACCCCAAGTCCAAGAGCCTCGCCTCCATCCACAGCCACAACCACCGGTTCGGCGAGAACAGCTGCTACAACTGCCACGCCGACTACCAGATGTTCGGCGCCATCACCACCAAGATGAACGGCATGCGCCACCTGTTCGAGTACGTCACCAAGTACGCGAACACCGGGCCGGACGGCGAGGGCGGGCCGCCCATCGTGCTCTACAAGCGGCACGACCTCGAGGCCAAGAAGCTCACCGAGGACCAGTTCAACGCCCAGATGAACGGCATGTGCATGCAGTGCCACTCCAGCCACGCCGCCATCTGGGTCGAGAAGCACGAGGCCTTCGCCGAGGACGTGCGGGCCAACAAGCAGCTCTGCATCGACTGCCACAACGAGATCCACCCGCTGGCGCTGTCGCGCCGGCCGAAGAAGGAGGGCACCAGGTGAAGCACCTCCACGTGAAGAAGCTGGTCACGCTCTCGGCCATCGCCACGCTGGTGGCGCTGGGGATGATGGTGGTGGCCATCGTCGCCCCCAAGCCGATCCTGCTGGTGCTGGCCATGAGCGTCGGGCAGGGGGTCGGCCTGCTCTCGCTGGCCCTCTACCTCCTGGCCATCGTCCTCGACCTCCAGGCCGGGGGTGCCGCCTACGAGGCGGCGCTGGAGAGCAACCGCGAGGCGGTGGACGACGAGCGCCCCTAGGTCGCCGCGGCCCCGGTGCGCCCCGCCGCGTCCCCTGATGCCGGGACGCCATCCTTGACCCGTTGGTCCCACGCTGCTAACAACGGACGGGACCAGCGGGTGTAAAGGAGCGGCAACCATGGCTGTACGCGCCATCGCGATCGAGGATGACGAGGCGGTCGCGCGCCTCATCGCGCAGGTGCTCTCCTCGCACGGCTTCCAGGTCTGCGGCACCGCCCTCACGGGCGAGGACGGCCTGGCCCTGGCCCGCAAGGAGAAGCCCGACGTCGCCCTGGTGGACCTGGGGCTCCCCCGGATGAGCGGCGAGGAGGTCATCCACGCCATCCACCAGGAGCTGCCCAAGACCAAGTGCATCGCCCTCACCGCGGTGGACATCCCGGCCCGGGTGCTCGGGGCGCTGCGCTCGGGCGCGGCCGGCTACATCCTCAAGCCCTTCCACGCCTCCGAGTTGGCCCGCGCCGTCGAGGAGGTGCTCTCGGGCGAGGCCGCCCCCATCAGCCCGCGCGCCGCCAAGGTGCTGCTGGCCGAGCTGCGGGGCGATCCGCCGGAGCAGCGCAACGGCCCGCCGCTCTCCAAGCGGGAGCTGGAGGTGCTGGAGCTGCTGGTGCACGGCCACACCTACGCCGACGTGGCGCAGGCGCTGGGCATCGCCGAGGGCACGGTCCAGACCTACGTGAAGCGCATCTACGAGAAGATGGACGTCTCGACCAAGGCCGAGGCGGCGCTCCTCGCCGTGGCGCGCGGCTTGGTGAAGCCCTAGGGATGTCGGGGGCGTCCGCCCCCCGGGCCCTCCACCTGCACGTATGACCCGGGGCGCCTTGACTCTCCGCGCTCGGCCCCTATAATGGCGCCCTTTCACGGACCTCCGAAGCAGCGCAAATGCGCGTGAATATTGATGAAATCAAAGAAGGCGGGCTCGACCGCGCCTGGGATCTCTCCCGCGAGCAGCTGGACCAGATGCTCGAGGGCGATCCGGCCGGCTACCGGGCTCGCGCTTCCGCGCGCGTGGAGGCCCACCTCGATCGGCTGAGCAGCCGCGTGCTGCTCCGCGCCAGGAGCCGGGGGGAGCTGACGGTGGCATGCGGGCGCTGCCTCGCCCCGACCGCCCTGGACCTGCCGGTGGAGTTCTCCCTGACCCTCGTGCCGGAAGAGGAGCAGGACGAGGTGGCAGGCGCCGAGGCCGAGGACCACCCGCGCAGGAAGGTGGCCGGCTCCTTCGCCGAGGCCGACGAGGAGACCTACAAGGGCCGCGAGATCGAGCTCGATCCGCTGGTCCGGGAGCAGTTCCTCCTGGCGCTGCCCGCCTACCCGCTGTGCCGCGAGGGCTGCCAGGGGCTGTGCCCGGTCTGCGGCCAGAACCGGAACGAGCGGGAGTGCGGCTGCGACACGCACGTGCCCGACCCCCGCTGGGCGGGGCTCGAGAAGTTCCGCAAGCAGGATCGTTAGTTCACCAAAGGAGCACACCGTGGGTCTTCCCAAGAAGCGGACCAGCTCGATGCGGCGCGACAGGCGCCGCGCCGCCAACTTCAAGATCAAGCCGGCCAACGTCACCCTCTGCCCCAAGTGCAAGGAGCCGGTGCTGTCGCACCGGGTCTGCCCGTCCTGCGGGACGTACAAGGGGCAGCAGGTCACCGAGGCCGAGTAAGCGCCCGCATGCGCCGCTCGGCTCCCGTGGCCGTCGACGCGATGGGGGGCGATCACGCCCCCGGCGCCATCGTCCAGGGTGCCATCCAGGCGGCCCGCAAGGGCATCCCGGTCGTGCTCGTCGGTCCGGAGGATCTGGTGCGCCAGGAGCTGGCGCGCCACCGCGCCGGCTCGTCCCTGCCGATCGGGGTCCACCACGCCTCGGAGGTGGTGGCCATGGACGACCACCCGGGCCAGGCGATGCGGCGCAAGAAGGACAACTCCATCCGCGTCTGCTTCGAGCTGGTGAAGCGGGGCGAGGCCTGCGGCATGGTCTCGGCCGGCAACAGCGGGGCGGTGATGACGGGGGCCATCTTCGTGCTGGGGCGCACCGGCACGGTGGAGCGGCCGGCCATCATCACCGTGCTCCCCACGCAGCGCGGCCACACCATCATGCTCGACGGCGGCGCCAACGTGGACTGCAAGGCCAGCCACCTGGTGCAGTTCGGGCTCATGGGCGAGGTCTTCTCCCGGCGGGTGCTGGGGGTGGCGCGGCCCAAGGTGGCGGTGCTGGCGAACGGCGAGGAGGAGTCGAAGGGGACGGAGCTGACCCGGACCGCGGCCCAGGCGCTGCGGCGCGCCCCCATCGACTTCCGCGGCTACTGCGAGGGGCGGGATCTGCTCACCGGGGAGCTGGACGTCATCGTCACCGACGGCTTCACCGGCAACGTGGCCCTGAAGACCATGGAGGGGACCGCCAGGGTGGTGAGCGAGTACGTGAAGCAGGCGCTCCGCAGCAGCACCGCCTCGAAGATCGGCGGGCTGCTCGCCAAGAGCGCGCTCACCGGCCTGAAGCAGAAGATCGACTGGCGCGAGGTGGGGGGAGCTCCGCTGGTGGGCGTGGACGGCGTGGGCTTCATCAGCCACGGCCGCTCCGACGCCCTGGCGATGGAGAACGCCATCCGCCGCGTGCTGGCGGCTGCGGAGGCCAACTTCACCCGCGAGATCGCCGAGGCCGTGGCCCGGTCGGAGGCGCTCCTCGCGGCCACCCCGGGCGGCGGAACGCCCGACCACCCGCGGCGCGGCAGCGCCCGCGCCTAGAGGACGAGAAATGCGATCGCTGATCGTCGGCACCGGCTCCTACGCCCCATCGCGCATCCTCACCAATGCCGAGCTGGAGAAGATGGTCGACACCACCGACCAGTGGATCGTGGAGCGCACCGGGATCCGCGAGCGCCACATCGCCGCGCCCGAGGAGGCCACCAGCGATCTGGCCTACCACGCCGCCACCCGCGCCCTGGAGCAGGCCCGGCTCGACCCCAAGGACGTGGAGATGATCGTGGTGGGCACGGTGACGCCCGACATGCCCTTCCCCTCGGCGGCGGCGGTGCTCCAGGGGCGGCTCGGCAACAAGAAGGCCTTCGCCTTCGACGTCTCGGCCGCCTGCGCCGGGTCGCTGTACGCCCTCTCGATCGCCGACAGGTACGTGGCCAGCGGCGCGGTGAAGAACGCGCTGGTGCTGGGCGCCGACACCCTCACCCGCATCACCGACTGGACCGACCGCAACACCTGCATCCTCTTCGGCGACGGCGCCGGCGCCGTGGTGCTCCGGCCCACCGACGACCCCAGGCGCGGCATCCAGTCCCTCCACCTCCACACCGACGGCGCCACCTGGCCCATCCTCCACCAGCCGGGCGGCGGCTCGCGGCACCCCATCTCCCAGAAGCTCATCGACGACCACTCCCACTTCGTCAAGATGAACGGGCGCGAGGTCTTCAAGATCGCGGTGCGGGCGCTGGAGGACTCGAGCCTCGAGGCGCTGGCCGCCAACGGCATGACCACCGGCGACGTGGACTTCGTCATCGCCCACCAGGCCAACAAGCGCATCCTCGACGCCACGCTGGACCGGCTCGAGATTCCGGCCTCGAAGTGCTGGATGAACCTGGAGAAGTACGGCAACACCTCGGCGGCCAGCGTGCCCACCACCCTCGACGAGGCCAACCGGGCCGGCTGGTTCAAGCCCGGCAGCTCCATCCTGGTGATGGCCATCGGTGGCGGGATGGCCTGGGGCGCGGGCATCATCCGCTGGTAGGAACCGACCATGGGCAAGCTCGCCTTCATCTTCCCGGGACAGGGAGCGCAGGCTGCCGGCATGGGCAAGGCGCTCTGCGAGGCCTTCCCCGCCGCCCGCGCGGTCTTCGACGCCATCGACGCCGCCCTGGGCGAGAAGCTCTCCACCCTGTGCTTCGAGGGGCCGGAGGAGGCGCTGAAGCTCACCGCCAACACCCAGCCGGCCATCCTGGCGGTCTCGGCCGCGGCGGCGGCGGTGCTGGCCGAGAAGGGCGTGGCCCCCGACCTGGTGGCCGGCCACTCGCTGGGCGAGTACTCGGCGCTCGTCTGCGCCGGCGCGGTGACGGCGGCCGACGCCGCCCGGGCGGTCCGCGCCCGCGGCACCTTCATGCAGGAGGCGGTGCCGGCCGGGCAGGGCGCCATGAGCGCCGTGCTGGGCCTGGATCCGGCGCAGGTGAAGGCCTGCTGCGACGCGGCCGCGGCCGAGACCGGGCTGGTGGTCTCGCCCGCCAACTACAACGACCCTGCCCAGACGGTCATCGCCGGTGCTGCCGCGGCGGTGGAGGCGGCCGGAGCCAGGCTCAAGGCGGCGGGCGCCAAGCGCGTCCTGCCCCTCCCCGTGAGCGCCCCCTTCCACTGCGCCCTGATGCAGCCGGTCAGGCCGCGGCTGGAGGCGGTGCTGCGCGGCATGGCCTGGAAGGCGCCGCGGGTCCCGGTGGTCACCAACGTCGAGGCGGCCCCCAACGCCGACGCCGCCCGCATCGTGCCGCTGCTCGTCGAGCAGGTGACCGCCTCGGTCCGCTGGATCGAGTGCGTCCAGGCACTGGCCGCCCGGGGCGTCACCCGGGCCATCGAGGTAGGCCCCGGGAAGGCCCTCTCCGGGATGGTGAAGCGCATCGACAAGTCCATCGAGGTGTGGAACGTCGAGGATCCGGCCTCGCTGGAGAAGACCCTGGCCGCACTGAAGGGAGCCGCGTGATGTACGACTTCACCGGGAAGGTGGCGCTCGTCACCGGCGGCTCGCGCGGCATCGGCCGCGCCATCGCCCTCGCCCTGGCGGCCGGCAAGGCCAGCCTGGTGCTCAACTACGCCGGCAACGACGCCGCCGCCGAGGAGGCCAGGAAGCTCTGCGAGGCCGCCGGC
The DNA here is from genome assembly GCA_016214955.1 of Deltaproteobacteria bacterium. Classification (GTDB taxonomy): domain Bacteria; phylum Myxococcota; class Myxococcia; order Myxococcales; family Anaeromyxobacteraceae; genus JACRMN01. The sequence continues at coordinate 398,050 of JACRMN010000023.1, read as the reverse complement.
GCGCCCCGGGTGGTGCTCGCCAAGTACGACGTCTCCAGCCCCGACGCCTGCCAGAAGGCGGTGGACGAGGCGGTGGCCCTCGGCGGCCTGCACGTGCTCGTCAACAACGCCGGCATCGCCATCGACCAGCTCCTGATGCGGCTCAAGGCCGAGGACTGGCAGCGCCAGCTCGACGTCAACCTGGGCGGCACCTTCCACATGGTGAAGGCCGCCACGCGGCCCATGATGAAGCAGAAGCAGGGCTCGATCGTGAACCTGACGAGCGTGGTCGGGGAGATGGGCAACGCCGGCCAGGCGGCCTACGCCGCCACCAAGGCCGGGCTCATCGGCTTCACCAAGAGCGTGGCCCGGGAGCTGGCCAGCCGCAACATCCGCTGCAACGCGGTGGCCCCGGGCTTCATCGACACCGACATGACGAGGGATCTCCCGGAGGCGGCGCGCCAGAAGATGCTGGAGAACATCCCGCTGGCCCGGCTGGGCACCGCGCAGGAAGTCGCCGACTGCGTTGCCTGGCTGGCGAGCGAGAAGGCGTCGTACGTGACGGGCGAGGTGATCCGGGTGAACGGCGGCATGTACATGTAGCCGGGGCTGTCGGCCGGCGATAACCAAGCAGCTCGAGGAGCGCACATGGCGAACGAGATCGAGGCGAAGGTCAGGGCGATCATTGCAGACCAGCTGGGCGTGGCCGAGGACGAGATCAAGACCACCTCCAGCTTCATCGAGGATCTGGGCGCCGACTCCCTCGACATCGTCGAGCTGGTGATGGCGATGGAGGAGGAGTTCGAGGTCGAGATCCCCGACGAGGAGGCGGAGAACATCAAGACCGTCGCCGATGCGGTGAACTACATCAACACCCACAAGAAGTAGGTGGGGAGCGACCCCGCCAGGCGGGGCCAGCGCGGCAGGGGTGGAGGAGAAGCCATGAGCAGGCGGCGCGTCGTCGTCACCGGGTTGGGGATCGTGTGCCCGGTGGGCATCGGGCTGGAGCTGGCGTGGAAGAACCTGGTGGCCGGCAAGAGCGGCATCGGGCCCATCACGCTCTTCGACGCCTCCACCTTCCCCACCCGCATCGCGGGCGAGGTGCGGGGCTTCGAGCCCGAGAAGTACATGGACAGGCGGGAGGTGCGCCGCAACGACCGCTTCATCCACCTCGGGCTCGCAGCCGCCGAGATGGCGCTGCAGGACTCCGGGCTGAACCTCCCCTCCGAGAACCTGGAGCGGATCGGCGTCATCATCGGCGCCGGCATGGGCGGCCTGCAGACCATCGAGGACAACAAGGAGATCCTGCGCGACAAGGGGGTGAAGCGCATCAGCCCCTTCTTCATCCCGGCGCTGATCATCAACCTGGCCGGCGGCCAGTTCAGCATCAAGCACGGCCTCAAGGGGCCGAACTACTCGCCGGTGTCGGCCTGCGCCACCGGAAACCACTCGCTGGGCGACGCCATGATGCTCATCGAGCGCAACATGGCCGACGTCATCTTCGCCGGCGGGTGCGAGGCCACCATCACGCCGCTGGGCATCGGCGGCTTCTGCGCCGCCCGCGCCATGTCGGAGCGCAACGACGCGCCCGAGAAGGCCAGCCGGCCCTTCGACAAGGGGCGCGACGGCTTCGTGGCCGCCGAGGGCTCCGGCATCCTGGTGCTGGAGGAGTACGAGCACGCCCGCAAGCGCGGCGCCCGCATCTACGCCGAGCTGGCCGGCTACGGCGCAAGCGCCGACGCCAACCACATCACCTCGCCGGCCCCCGAGGGGGAGGGCGGGCAGCGGGCCATGCGCATGGCCCTGCAGGACGCCGGCCTCTCGCCGGCGCAGGTGGGCTACGTCAACACCCACGGCACCTCCACGCCGCAGGGCGACGTGGCCGAGTGCCAGGCCATCGCCCGGGTGTTCGGCGAGGCCTCGAAGCAGCTCTGCATCTCCTCCACCAAGTCGATGACCGGCCACATGCTGGGCGCGGCCGGCGGGGCGGAGGCGGTGTTCTCGGTGATGGCGCTCCACACCGGCGTGGTGCCGCCCACCATCAACGTCGAGGAGCAGGACCCGGAGTGCGCCCTCGACGTCACGCCCAACGTGGCCCGGGAGAAGCGGCTCGACGCCGTGCTCTCCAACAGCTTCGGCTTCGGCGGCACCAACGCGGTGCTGTGCTTCAAGCGCGTCTGATCGCGCCGCGGCCTCCACCGCCCGGTCCGCCTGTGGCACAATGCCGGACCCTGGAGGCACTACATGGCTGAGCGGATCGTCGCCGGGTCGGACCACGCCGGGCTCCTCCTGCGCGCCGAGGTGGTGCGCATCGCCCGCGAGAAGGGGTTCCAGGTCGAGGACCTCGGCCCCTTCGGCGCCGACAGCGTCGACTACCCCGACTTCGCGCGCCGCGTGGCCGAGGAGGTGGCGGCCGGGCGCGCCCGGCTCGGCATCCTGGTGTGCGGCACCGGCATCGGCATGTCCATCGCCGCCAACAAGGTGAAGGGCGTGCGAGCGGCGGTGTGCCGCAGCGAGTACGAGGCCCGCATGGCCCGGGCCCACAACGACGCCAACGTCCTGTGCCTGGGCGAGCGGGTCACCGGCCTGGGGCTGGGGGGCGCCATCGCCGCCGAGTTCCTGGCCCAGCCGTTCGAGGGCGGGCGCCACGAGCGGCGGGTGAAGAAGATCTCCGACCTGGAGAAGTAGCGCCCCGGCGGTCCTTGCAGGGCCACTGGACGCGCGGTATGAAGCGCCTTTCCACCGCGCCGGAGCCCCCCGCATGATGCCGACCCAGCGCCTCTCCGAGGCCGATCCCGTCGTTTCCCGCCTGATCCGGGAGGAGACCCGTCGCCAGGCCGAGGGCCTGGAGCTCATCGCCAGCGAGAACTTTGTCTCGCCGGCGGTGCTCGAGGCGGCCGGGTCCACGCTCACCAACAAGTACGCCGAGGGCTACCCGGGCAAGCGCTACTACGGCGGCTGCGAGGTGGTGGACCAGGTGGAGCAGCTGGCCATCGACCGCGCCCGCGAGCTCTTCGGCGCCGACCACGCCAACGTCCAGCCCCACTCCGGCTCCCAGGCCAACATGGCCGCCTACTTCGCGCTGGCGAAGCCGGGCGACACCCTGCTGGCGATGAGCCTCAACTTCGGCGGCCACCTCACCCACGGCTCGCCGGTGAACTTCTCCGGCAAGCTCTTCAAGATCGTCCCCTACGGCCTGCGCCAGTCGGACGAGCGCATCGACATGGACGAGGTGGCCCGGCTGGCCCGCGCCGAGAAGCCGCGGCTGCTGGTGGTGGGGGCCAGCGCCTACCCCCGCACCCTCGACTTCGCGGCCTTCGCCGCCATCGCCGCCGAGGTGGGCGCCTCGCTGGTGGTGGACATGGCCCACATCGCCGGCCTGGTGGCCGCCGGGCTGCACCCCAGCCCCGTGCCCCACGCCGAGATCGTCACCACCACCACCCACAAGACGCTGCGTGGCCCGCGGGGTGGCATGATCCTCTGCCGGGAGGCCCACGCCAAGACGCTCAACTCGCAGATCTTCCCCGGCATCCAGGGCGGGCCGCTGGAGCACGTCATCGCCGCCAAGGCGGTGGCTCTCGGCGAGGCGCTGCGCCCCGAGTTCAAGACCTACCAGCAGCGCATCCTCGACAACGCCCAGGCGCTGGCCCAGGGGCTGGTGAAGGCCGGGCTGCGGCTGGTCTCGGGCGGCACCGACAACCACCTGATGCTGGTGGACCTGCGCCCCAAGAAGCTCACCGGCAAGGTGGCGGAGGAGGCGCTGGGCAAGGCCGGGATCACCGTCAACAAGAACATGATCCCCTGGGACCCGGAGAAGCCCATGACCACCTCCGGCGTCCGCGTGGGCACGCCGGCGCTCACCACCCGCGGCATGGGCACCGCGGAGATGGCGCTGGTGGCGGCCCTCATCGGCCGGGCGCTCGACGCCCCCGCCGACGAGGCGGCGCTGGCCCGCATCCGCGGCGAGGTGAAGGAGCTCTGCGGGCGCTTCCCCATGTACCAGGATCGGATCTAGGGGGACCGGGAGCGCATGCGCTGCCCGTTCTGCGGCCACGTCGAGGACCGGGTGGTGGACTCCCGGGAGACCCAGGACGGGCAGGTCACGCGGCGGCGGCGGGAGTGCCTGGGCTGCGGCCGGCGCTTCACCACCTACGAGCGGCTCGAGGAGGTGCTGCCGGCGGTGGTGAAGAAGGACGGGCGCCGCGAGGCCTTCGATCGGCAGAAGATCCTCCACGGCCTGGAGCGCGCCTGCCAGAAGCGGCCGGTCTCGGCCGAGCAGATCCAGGCGCTGCTGGCGGCGGTGGAGCGGCAGCTCCAGGAGTCGGGCGAGAAGGAGGTGCCGAGCCGGGTCATCGGCGAGGCGCTGATGGCGCGGCTGCGCGAGCTGGATCCGGTGGCCTACGTGCGCTTCGCCTCGGTGTACCGCTCCTTCGAGGACGTGGGCGACTTCATGAGCGAGCTGGCCGGCCTGGCCGGGAAGAAGCCGTGAGCCGGGCCCGGCGCGCCGCGCGGACTCGGGCCGCGGGCCTCTTCGACGAGAGCGTGGCCGAGTTCTTCATGCGGCTCGCCATCCGCGAGGCCGAGAAGGGGCTGGGCCGCACCAGCCCCAACCCGGCGGTGGGCGCGGTGCTGGTGAAGGGCGGGCGGGTGGTGGCCCACGGCCACCACGCCCGCGCCGGCGCGCCCCACGCCGAGGTGGTGGCCCTGGCCCGGGCCGGGGCCCGGGCGCGCGGCGCCGACCTCTACACCACGCTGGAGCCCTGCGACCACTGGGGCAAGACCCCGCCCTGCAGCCTGGCCATCCTCCAGGCCGGCGTGCGCCGCGTCTTCGTGGGCTCCCGCGACCCCAACCCGGTGGTGGACGGGCGCGGCATCGCCCGCCTGCGGCGCGGCGGGGCCGAGGTGCGGGCCGACGTCCTGCGCGGCGAGTGCGACCGGCTCAACCGGCCCTGGTTCCACTTCATCACCGCCGGCCGCCCCTTCGTCACCCTGAAGATCGCCACCACCCTCGACGGCCGCATCGCCACCGCCGCCGGCGACTCGCGCTGGGTCACCGGGCCCGAGGCCCGGGCCGCCGTCCACCGGCTCCGCGACCGGGCCGACGCGGTGCTGGTGGGCGCGGGCACCGCCCGGGCCGACGACCCCCGGCTCACGGCGCGGGTGCCCGGCGGCCGCGACCCGGTGCGGGTGGTGCTCGACACCCGGCTGCGGCTGCCGCGGACCCTGAAGCTCTTCCGCCAGCGGTCGGCGGTGCCGACGCTGGTGGCCCACGGGCTGGCGCGCCCGCCGCGCCTGCCGCGCGGCGTGGAGCCGGTGCGCTGCCGCCTCCGCGGCGGGCGCGTCGACCTGGCCGACCTCCTGGGCAAGCTGGCGGAGCGGGGCGTGACCCACCTCCTGGTGGAGGGCGGTGCCCAGGTGGCGACCGCCTTCCTGGAGGCGGGGCTGGTGGACCAGGTGGCCTGCTTCGTGGCGCCGCGGGTGCTGGGCGGCGGCCTCTCCTGGTCCCGCGGGCCGGGGCCGCGCCGCATGGCGGGTGCGCTCCGGCTCGACGAGGTGGAGATCAGCCGGCTCGGCGACGACGTGCTGGTGCAGGGCCAGGTGCGCCGCATCACGCGGCCGGCCGCCGGTGCGCGACGGCGAAGGCCTCGATGAGGTCGGCGGCTCGCGCCGCGCCGCCCAGCGCCCGCAGCGAGTCGCCCAGGGCGCGAGCCCGGGCGGCGTAGCCCGGCGTGGCAAGCACCCGGTGGACCGCCGCCCGCAGCGCGGCGGCGTCCACCGACTTGCGGCCCCGGTGGGTCCGCACCTCGACCCGCGCGGCGGCGCCCAGCGCCTCGAGCCGCCGGGCGTTGCTCTCCCGCTCCGAGTAGGTGGGCAGGATCACCGCCGGCTTGCCGGCGTGGAGCCCCGTCTGGCAGGAGCCGTAGCCGCCGTGGTGCACCAGCAGGTCGGCGCGGGCCGCCATCGCCAGGCCGGGCAGGTAGGGCAGGTGGGCGAAGTTCTCCGGGAGGGGCGGCAGCTCCGGCGGCAGCCGGTGGTGCCCGGTGGTCAGCACCACGTCGAGCGGCTCGCCCCCCAGCGCCTGGATGCAGGCCTCGATCACCACCGCCGAGTCGAGCGCCCGGCCGCCGAAGCCGTAGCGGGGCGTACCCGAGTAGACCCACACCAGCGGCCGCTCGCGCCCCAGCGCCTCCACCGAGGCCGGGAGCCGCGCCCCCTCCTGCTCCCAGAGCAGGAAGCCCACCCAGGTGGCGGGGGTGCCGGCGGGGAGCGGGTCGGTCTCGGGGGAGCCCACCACCAGGGTGAGGTCGCCGGGGCAGAGCTCCTCCAGCCGCGCCACCCCCGGCAGCCCGAGCTCGGCGAGCACCCGGCTCACCGCCGCGGCCGGCGAGGGGGGCGGCGGCGACGGCGGTGGCTTCCACCAGACGAAGCCGCGGCCGCCCGGGTGGGCGTCGGCCTGGAGCACCGACACCACCGGCTTGCCGGCGGCGCGGGCCGCCGCCACCGCGAAGGGGTTCCAGAAGTCCACCACCACGTCGGGGGCGGCCCCGGCGACGACCTCGGCCAGGGCGCGGCAGTGGGCCCGCACGAAGCCCGGCGTCTGCATCCCCAGGAGCGCGCCGGCGTGGTCCATGCTCCAGACGTCGTCCGAGGGCGGGGCGCGCCGCAGCGGCAGCGCCGGGAGCAGCTCGGCCAGGAGGCCGGCCAGGCTGCGGTGGCGGCCGCGCCAGCGGCCCGAGCGCAGGTAGGCCAGGAGCCCGCCCAGGCTCTGCTCGCCGCCCAGCAGGTCGTAGAGCGGGTGGGCGGGGAGGAGGTTGTCGAAGCCGGCCTCGGACACCAGCCGGCGCGGCGCCGGGGCAGGGCTGCTGAAGGTGACCCGGTGGCCGCGGGCCCGCAGCTCGCGGGCGATGGGGAGCGAACGGGTGAGCAAGCCCAGGTCGTCGGTGGGGAGGGTGGTGCAGAGGAAGGTGGCCATGGGCGGGCTCCGCGGTTATTGTCGCCTTCGATAATAGTGGAGCGGGCCGGCGGTAGGCCCCGGCGGGAGCCGCCCGGAAGGAGCCGCCCGGAGAGGAGCAGCGCCCATGCCGGAAAGGACCAGGGGGCGAGGCCAGTCCGCGAGGCGCGCGGCGCGAAGGCGGCGCCGCCGCTCGCCGGAGGAGGCCCGGCGGCTCCTGCTCGACGCCGCCGAGGCCCTCATGGCGGCCCGCGGGCCCGACGCCGTCACCCTTCGCGACGTGGCCGAGGCGGTGGGGGTGACCCCGGGCCTGGTGACCCACTACTTCGGCACCTACGCCGGCCTGGCGCAGGAGGTGATCCGGCGCCAGGACGCCGCCACCCGCCGCGCCTTCGAGGAACGGATGGCCGCCGCCCGCACCGCGCCCGACGCCGGGGCGCTGCTCTCGGCGCTGCTGGCCTCGGCCACCGACCCCCGCCGGGCCCGGCTCTTCGCCTGGACCGAGCTGAGGCGCCGCGGGCCCCGGCGCGCCTCCGGCGGGCTGGGCCGGGTGGTGGACGCGCTCCGGGACGCCTTCCGCCGGACGCTGCCCGCCGCCGAGGTGCCGCCCCGCCAGCGCATCGAGGCGGTGGCGCTGCTGGCCCTGGCGGCGACCCACGGCTGGGCCATCGGCAGGCGGGCCTGGGTGGCCCAGTTCGGGCGGCCGGTGGCGGAGGCCAGGGCCGACCGGCTCTTCCTCGCGGCGCTGGTGACGGCGCTGCGGCTGCTCATGGCGGCCGGACCCGGGCGCTGACGTTGCCGAAAGGCGCGTGCGGGCTGGCGATTCCCCGGCCCCGGATCTAGGATGCGCCCGTCCATGTTCACCGGGCTCGTGAGCGATCGGGGGCTGGTCGAGCGCGTGTCGCCCCGCCAGGGTGGCGCTCGCCTGACGCTGCGTCCCACTGTGCTTCCCGCCGAGGAGCTGGAGCTGGGCGAGAGCATCTGCTGCTCCGGCGCCTGCCTCACCGTCACCGAGCGAGGCCAGGGGCTGGTCTCCTTCGACGCCGTGCCCGAGACGCTGGCCCGCACCACCCTCGGGAGCTGGCGGCCGGGGACGGCGGTCAACCTGGAGCGGGCGCTGCGGCTCTCCGACCGCCTCGGCGGCCACCTGGTGGCCGGCCACGTGGACGCGGTGGGCGAGGTCCTGGCGCGCGCGCCGGAGGGGCAGGGCGCCCGGCTCACCATCTCCCTGCCCGAGGCCATCGCCCCGCTGGTGGCGGAGAAGGGCTCGGTCGCGGTGGACGGCGTCTCCCTGACGGTGGCCCGCGCCGGGCGCGACCGCTTCGAGGTGGCGCTCATCCCCGAGACCCTGGCCCGGACCACGCTCGGGTCGGCGGCGCCGGGGACGCGGGTCAACCTCGAGGCCGACGTGGTGGCCCGCCACGTCCTGCGCCTGGCGGAGTTCGGCATCTCGGCCGGCGGACTGGACGCCGGCCGGCTCGAGGCCTGGGGCTACGGCGGGAGGGCCGGATGAAGAAGCTGAAGCACTCGGATCACGCGGTCGAGAACGTCGAGCGCGCCCTGGCCCACCTCAGGAAGGGCAAGATGGTGATCCTGGTCGACGACGAGGACCGGGAGAACGAGGGCGATCTGTGCGTCGCCGCCGAGAAGGTGACCCCCGAGGCCGTCAACTTCATGGCCAAGCACGGCCGCGGCCTCGTCTGCCTGGCGCTCGCCGAGGACAAGGTCAAGGCGCTGCGGCTGCCGCTGATGGTGGACGACACCCACAACACCTCCAGCTTCGGCACCGCCTTCACCATCTCCATCGAGGCCGCCAAGGGCGTCACCACCGGCATCAGCGCCCGCGACCGCGCCCACACCATCCTCACCGCGGTGCGCGACGACTGCCGCCCCGAGGACCTGGCCCGGCCCGGCCACGTCTTCCCGCTGAGGGCCCGGCCCGGCGGCGTGCTGGTGCGCGCCGGCCAGACCGAGGGCTCGGTGGACCTGGCGCGGCTGGCCGGGCTCAAGCCCGCCGGCGTCATCTGCGAGGTGATGAACGACGACGGCACCATGGCCCGCATGCCGGAGCTGGAGAAGCTCTCCTCCCAGTTCGGCCTGCCCATCGTCTCGGTGGCCGACCTCATCGCCTACCGGATGATGAAGGACACGCTGGTGCGCCGGGCCGCCTCGGCCCCGCTGCCCACCGTCTACGGCGGCTTCACCGCCGTGGCCTACGAGAACGACATCGACCAGTTCCAGCACGTGGCCCTGGTGAAGGGACGCTGGAAGGAGGACGAGCCGGTGATGGCCCGGGTGCACTCCAAGTGCCTCACCGGCGACGTCTTCGGCTCGGAGCGCTGCGACTGCGGCCCGCAGCTCCACGCCGCCCTGCACCAGATCGAGAAGGCCGGCAAGGGCGTGCTCCTCTACCTCGACCAGGAGGGGCGCGGCATCGGGCTCGTCAACAAGCTGCGGGCCTACAACCTCCAGGACCAGGGCTTCGACACCGCCGAGGCCAACGTCAAGCTGGGCTTCAAGCCCGACCTGCGCGACTACGGCATCGGCGCCCAGATCCTCCGCGATCTGGGGGTGCGCAAGATGCGGCTGCTCACCAACAACCCGAAGAAGATCGTCGGGCTGGAGGGGTACGGCCTGGAGGTGGTGGAGCGCGTGCCCATCGAGACCCCGCCCACGCTCCGCAACCGCGCCTACCTGCAGACCAAGCGGGACAAGCTGGGACACCTGCTCACCCTGGTGCCGCAGAAGAGCGCGCGCAGCCGGGCCCGGACGCGCAAGGGGAGGAAGGCATGAACGTGCACGAGGGGATGCTGGTCGCCACCGGGCTTCGTTTCGGGCTGGTGGTGTCGCGCTTCAACGCCCTGGTCACCGAGCAGCTGCTGCTCGGGGCGGCGGACACCCTGCGGCGCCATGGCGCCGAGGAAAAGGACCTGACCGTCTACCGCTGCGCCGGCACCTTCGAGCTGCCGGCGCTGCTGCAGCGGGTGGCGGCCACCGGCAAGCACGACGCGGTGCTGGCCCTGGGCGCGGTGATCCGCGGCGGCACCCCGCACTTCGACTACGTCGCCGGCGAGGCGGTGAAGGGCGTGGCCCAGGTGGCGCTCTCGGCGGAGTGCGCCGTCTCCATGGGCATCCTCACCTGCGACACCATGGAGCAGGCGCTGGAGCGGGCCGGGATGAAGGGCGGCAACAAGGGCGCCGAGGCGGCGCTGGCCGCCATCGAGCAGGCCAGCGTCTTCCGCGCCCTCCGGCCCGGGAAGCGGAAGTAGACGATGGGCCACCAGAAGCGAACCAAGGCCCGGGAGCGCGCCGTCCAGGCGCTCTACCAGCTGGACGTGGCCGCCGAGGGGCTGGACGAGGCCCTGGCCCGCTTCTGGCGCAACTTCGAGCCGGTGGAGCGCGAGGTGCGCGAGATGGCCGAGGAGCTGGTGCGCGGCGTGGCGGCTCACCGGCGCGAGGTGGACGACGCCATCGAGGCGGCCAGCGCCAACTGGCGGCTGGACCGCATGGCCAAGGTGGACCGCAACGTGCTGCGCCTGGCGGTCTACGAGTTGCGCCACCGCACCGACGTCCCGGTGAAGGTGGTCATCAACGAGGCCATCGAGCTCGCCAAGAAGTACGGGGCCGAGGGCTCGGGCGCCTTCGTCAACGGCGTCCTCGATCAGCTGGCGGCCGGGCTGCCGCCGCGGGCCGGCGGCTAGATGGCCCTGCGCCTCGAGGTGGCCGAGCTCACGCTCGCCAGCCTGGACGCCGCCGGCGCCGACGCCGTGGCCCTCTTCGTCGGCCCGGAGCGTCCGCTGCAGGGGCTGCCCGGGCTGGTGGACTGGCGGCTGGCCGGGGCACTGTCGCGGGCCCTCCGGGCCGGCACCTACGGTGGCGGCGCCGGGGAGCAGCTCCTCGTGCCCACCCAGGGCCGGCTGGGCGCGCCGCGGGTCTTCTGCTTCGGGGTGGCCGAGCCGCCCGGCGACGAGGCCGCCTACCGAGCCGTCGCCTACCGGGCCCTCGATGCCCTGCTGCGCGCCGGCAGCCGCAGCCAGATCACCTCCCTGCCGCCGTTCGGCCCCGGCCTCGCCCGCGAGCAGGCGGCGCGGCTCTGGCTCGAGGCGGCGCTACGCTTCGCCACCGAGCGGCAGGTGATCTTCGGCGAGGCGGCGGCGCTGCGCCGGGAGCTGGCGGCGGCCCGCGGGGAGCTCTCGGCCGAGGTGGAGCTGGCGCCGCTGGCGCCCCGGCCCCGGTCCTTGCCGGGTGCTGCCGCAGTGGTACGATAAGTCGCCCTCTTCCCTGGGCTTTTCGGAGGACGGGCGGCTCCCATGGGCGACCACCCATCGCAGAAGGGCCTGGCCGAGTTCGTCTCCGAGGCCCAGGAGACGGTGGAGGCGCTCGACGCCGACCTGCTGCGCCTGGATGAGGCCCGGCGGGGCGCCGAGGCCGACCCCGACGTCCTCAACGCCGTCTTCCGCGCTGCCCACTCGCTCAAGGGGCTGGCGTCGATGTTCGGCGTCGACCGGATGGCGCGGCTGGCGCACGCGCTCGAGGACCGGCTCGACGACGTGCGCATGGGCCGCCAGCCGCTCGACGCCGCCACGCTCGACCTGCTGCTTTCCGCTCCCGATCTCCTGGCTCGCATCGTCGCCGAGGAGGCGAAACAGTCGGCCCCGGCCACCGCCGAGGCGGCCGCCGGCCTGGCCGAGCGGCTCCGGGCCAGGAGCGAGGCCGGGGCGCCCCGCGGGCTGGATCCGCTGGCCGACCTGGACCTCGCCGAGAGCACGCTGCAGGTGCTCACCGAGTACGAGGAGCACCGGCTCCGGGCCGCCGTCGAGAAGGGGCGCTACCTGTACCGGGTGCGGGCGTCCTTCGGCCTCACCAGCTTCGACGCAGCGCTGGAGGGACTGAAGGGCCGCCTCAAGGAGCGGGGCGAGGTGATCTGCGCGCTGCCCTCTTCCGACCCGTCCGAGCCGCTGACCATCACCTTCGACCTGCTGGTGGCCAGCGCCGAGCCGCTCGCCCAGGTGGCCGCCGCGGCCGGCAGCCCGGCCGAGGTGGAGGCCCTCGCCCGGCGAGCGGTGCGGCCGGCGGCGCGCGAGGCCGCTGCCCCGCCCGCGCAGGCTCTCGTCCCCCCGGCGGCCGCCCTCCCGGCGCTGCCCCCGCTGCCGCCGCAGCCGCCCGCGCCCGACGCGGCGCTCGCGTCCGCCGGAGCGCCGCCGGCGGCCGGCCCGGCAGGCCGTCCCGAGGCCGAGCCGATGTCGCTGCGCTCGCTCTCCCAGGCGGTGCGAGTCGACATCCGCAAGCTCGACCGGCTCATGCACACGGTCAGCGAGCTGGGCCTCCTGCGCCTCAACGTGGCCCGCATCGCCGAGCGGCTCCAGGCCGGCGATGAGCCGGCCCGGCTCGGGCTCGAGCTGGTGCGCGAGACCCGCGGCCTGGAGCGGCGCATCGGCGAGCTGCAGGGCGGCATCCTCGAGGTCCGGATGGTGCCGCTGGAGCAGATCTTCGACAAGCTGGCGCGCATGGTGCGCAAGCTCACCCGGGACCTGCAGAAGGAGATCGACTTCCGGGTCGAGGGCGGCGAGGTGGAGCTCGACAAGCTCATCGTCGAGGAGCTCTCCGACCCGCTGATGCACCTCATCCGCAACTCCATCGACCACGGCGTGGAGCGCCCCGAGGAGCGGGTCCGGGCCGGCAAGCCGGTTGCCGGGCAGGTGCGGCTGCGTGCCCGTCAGCGCGGCAGCCACGTGCAGATCGAGGTGGAGGACGACGGCGCCGGCATCGACGACCGGCGGGTGCGCGAGGTGGCGGTGGAGCGGGGCCTGCTCGACGCCGGCGAGGCCGCCCAGCTCTCGCGCCGCGACGCCCTGGGCCTGGTCTTCACCCCCGGCTTCTCCACCGCCCGCCAGGTGACTCCCATCTCCGGCCGCGGCGTGGGGATGGACGTGGTGAAGCACAACGTCGCCAACCTCTCGGGCATCATCGACCTGCAGACCGAGCGAGGCCGCGGCACCCGCTTCGTGCTCACCCTGCCCACCACCCTGGCCATCGTGCGGGCGCTGGTGGTCCAGGTGTCGGGCCGCAGCTACGCGCTGCCCCTCTCCAGCGTCCTCGAGATCCTGGAGCTCCGCCCCCCCGAGATCCGCACCATCGAGTCGCGCGAGGTGATCTCGCTGCGCGGCGCCACCCTGCCGCTGGTGCGGCTGGATCGCTTCTTCGGCCTGCCGCCGCCGCCGCCCGGCCCCGCCTTCGTGGTGGTCACCGGCCTGGCCCAGCAGCGGCTCGGGGTGGTGGTCGACCGGCTGGAGGGGCAGCAGGACGTGGTGGTGAAGCCGCTGGGCTCGGCCCTCGGGTCCATCAAGGGCATCGCCGGGGCCACCGACCTGGGCGGGCGGCGCACGGTGCTGGTGGCCGACGTCGGCGCCATCATCGAGGAGGTCATGGAGGGAGACGTGGCCGAGGCGGCCGGCTAGCCCCCATGTACCTCGAGCACTACGGCCTGGCCCGGAAGCCTTTCTCCACGTCGCCCGACCCGGCCTTCCTGTTCCCGTCGCGCCAGCACGCCGAGGCCCTGGCCCGCCTCTCCCACGCCCTGGAGGAACGGGAGCTGGCCGTGCTCACCGGCGAGGTCGGGGCCGGCAAGACGACCCTGTGCCGGGCCCTGGTGGACCAGTTCGCCGAGCGCTGCCGGTTCTCGCTGGTGGTGAACCCGGCGCTGCCACCGGCCCAGCTCCTGGCCGCCATCGCCCAGGGCTTCGGGCTGCCGGAGCGCCGGCGCAAGGCCGACGTCTACGCCGCCCTGGCGGAGCACGCCGCCGCGCTCGACGAGCAGGGGCTCTTCCCGGTGGTGCTGATCGACGAGGCCCAGCTCCTGGGCGGGCGCGCGGCCTTCGACGAGCTGCGGCTGCTCACCAACCTCACCCTCGACGACCGGGGCCTCGTGGGCCTGCTGCTCCTCGGCCAGCCCGAGCTGCGCCGGCGGGTGCGGGAGCGGGGAGGGGAGGCCTTCGCCCAGCGGGTGGGGGTGGCCTACCACGTCGGGCCGCTCGACGAGGCCGAGGCCGGTCGCTACCTGGAGCACCGGCTGCGGGTGGCCGGGCGCGAGGCGCCTCTCTTCGCGCCCGAGGCCGTGGCCGCCATCCACCGCGCCGCCGGGGGGATCCCGCGCCGGATCAACCGGGTCGCCGCCAACGCGCTGCTGGAAGGCTTCTCCCGCGACCTGCAGGTGCTGGGCGCCGAGGTGGTGGAGGCGGCGCTCTCCGACATGGACGCCTATCTGGGAGCCCGCTGAAAGCGCGGTAGACTCGGGCCGGCGATGGACTTCCTCTCCATCCGCAGGAAGGCGCGGGAGCGCGCCGAGGCGCAGGCCCGCCGCGAGGCCGCCGCCGCTCCACACCCGCGCCCGGCCGAGGCCCCGGTGCCGCCGGCCCCTCCGGTCCCGGAACCCCCCATCGAGCAGGCGCTCCGCGCCGAGGCCGCCCGGCCCGCGCTCGCCCCCGCGCCCGAGCCACCGCCGCCTGCCGCGGCGCCCCCGGCGGCTGCGCCCGCGGACCCGCTGGAGGCCTTCTTCTGGCGCGAGGACGAGGAGGCGCCGCCCATCCCCGACCTGGGAGGGACCGCGCCCGGTGCCGGTGCCGGCGGGGGTCCGGGCCAGGCGCTCCGGGAGTACGTGACCTTCCTGCTCGCCGGCGAGGAGTACGGCCTGGCCATCGGGCGGGTGCGGGAGATCGTGAAGCCGCCCCCCATTGCCGAGGTGCCCCGGGCGCCGGAGCACGTCGTCGGGGTGGTGACCCTGCGCGGCGAGGTGGTGCCGGTGTTCGACCCGCGGCGCCGCCTCTCGCTGCCGCCCCAGGCGCCCGGCGCCCGCACCCGCATCGTGGTCTGCGAGTCGGCGCGCGGCCCCGCCGGCCTGCTGGTGGACGCCGTCTCCCACGTGGTGCGGCTGCCGCCCGGCGCCGTGGAGCCGCGGCCCCCGGGCATCGGCGGCGCCGGCACCGAGGCCATCGTCGGCATCGGGCGCGAGGGGGAGCGGCTCGTCATCCTGCTCGACCTCGACCTGCTGCTGGGCACGGCGGCGCCGCCGCCCGCGGAGGCCCGGTGAGCCCCGGCAACGCCGATCCGGTGGTGGAGCTTTGCGCCGTGGCCGTCGGCGAGGCCGAGTACGTGATCGACCTGCGCCGGGTGCGGGAGATCCTGCCCGCCACCGACCTGGTGCCCGTCCCGCGCGGCCCGGAGTGGGTGGACGGCGTGGTGCACCTGCGCGGCGCCGCCCTGCCGGCCGTGGACGCCCGCCGCCGCCTGGGCCTGCCGCCCCGCCCGGAGGGCCAGCGGCCGCGGATCCTGCTGGTGGCGGTGGGGCGGCGAACCATCGCGCTGCTGGTGGACGCGGTGGTCGGCGTGGTGCGGCTGCCCCGGTCGGCGCTGCGCCCTGCCGAGGGGCTCACGCCCGGCGGACCGCGCCTCTTCCTCGGCATCTGCGGCGGCGGGGCCGGGCGGGGGGCGGCGCGGCTCCGGCTGCTCCTCGACGTCAAGGCGCTGCTCCAGGCCTCGGCCCCGGAGGAGGCCCGGGCGGCGCGACGGACCGAGGGGCCGGCGTGACCGCGCTGGAGCACCGCATTGCCCTGGTCGTGGACGACAGCGCCGCCATGCGGCGCCAGCTCGGCATGGCGCTCTCGCGCCTCTCCATTCGCGCCGACGAGGCGCCGGACGGGGCCGAGGCCTGGCGCAAGCTGCAGGGCGGGGCCCGCTACGACCTCGTCGTCACCGACCTCAACATGCCTCGGCTCGACGGCCTCAAGCTGGTGTCGCTGATCCGCAGCGGCGGCGCCCACCAGCGCACTCCCATCCTGATGATCACCACCGAGTCGGCCGCCGAGGACCGGCGCCGCGCCGAGAGCCTGGGCGTCACCGGCTACCTGGTGAAGCCGGTGCAGGGGGCCCAGGTGGTGGCGGCGGTGAGGGAGCTCCTGAGGCTGTAGCCGCCCGGCGCACCGGCTGCGCGGCGCGCGGCTCGCGGCTCGCGACCCACGGTGAACACAGGGCCCGGTCCTCCGCGCCCCGAGGCGGGGTAAGGGCGTTCGGAAAATATCCGCTGCTCCCATGAGCCGATGCAACGCCGGCGCCGCGCGTTGAAGGCTGGAGTGGCGGGACGGCGCGCGGCGCGTTGCGTTGCACGGGGTCTGCGGACGGCGCCCGGTCGCAGTACGGCGCCCGCAGAGACCCGGCCCGCCGAGGGGTGCGGAGGACCGAGGCCCGGCCGCCACGCGCGGCTTCGGCCCGCCGCGGGGCGTCGGAGGACCGAAGCCCAGCCGACGGGGCCGGCCCGCCGCGGGGCGTCGGAGGACCGGGCCCGCCCTGCCGCTACGGCGTGATCCGCTCCATCATGCGCGGGAAGGGGATGGTCTCGCGGACGTGGTGCAGGCCGCAGATCCAGGCCACGCACCGCTCCACGCCCATGCCGAACCCGGCGTGGGGCACCGAGCCGTAGCGGCGCACGTCGAGGTACCACTCGAAGGCCTCGCGGGGCAGGCCGTGCTGCGCGATGGCCGCCTCCAGCACCGCCAGGTCGTCCTCGCGCTGGCCGCCGCCGATGATCTCGCCGTACCCCTCCGGCGCGAGCACGTCGCAGCCCAGCGCCACCTTGGGATCGCCCGGGTCCTTCTTGAAGTAGAAGGCCTTCATCTCGGCCGGGTAGCGGTGCACCATCACCGGCCGGTCGTAGGCGCTGGCCACCACCGTCTCCTCGTCGCCGCCGATGTCGTCGCCCCACTTCATGGGGTGGCCGGCCTTCTGGATGACCTCGACCGCCTCGGTGTAGGTGATGCGCGGGAAGGGCGGCACCACCTTGCGCAGCTTCTCCACGTCCCGCTCCAGCACCGTGCGCAGCTCGGTCTCGTGCTTCTGCAGCACCGTCTGCACCACGTGGGAGACGAACTGCTCCATGAGCTCCATGTCGCCGTCGAGGTCCATGTAGGCCACCTCGGGCTCCACCATCCAGAACTCGGTGAGGTGGCGCCGGGTCTTCGACTTCTCGGCGCGGAAGGTGGGGCCGAAGCAGTACACCTTGCCGAGCGCCATGGCCCCGGCCTCCATGTAGAGCTGGCCGCTCTGGGTCAGGTAGGCCTTGCCCAGGTCGAAGTAGGGGACCTCGAAGAGCGTGCTGGTGCCCTCGCAGGCGGCGGGCGTGAAGACGGGCGCGTCCACCAGCGTGAAGCCGCGGCCGTCGAAGAAGTCGCGAATGGCCTTCACCACGCTGTGGCGCACCCGGAGGATCACCTGCTGCCGCGGGGAGCGGAGCCAGTTGTGGCGCTGCTCCATGAGGAAGGCGACGCCGTGCTCCTTGTGGCCGATGGGGAACTCCCGCGCCGGCCGGGCGAAGACCGCCAGGCTCCTCACGTCCAGCTCGAAGCCCAGCGGCGAGCGGGTGTCCTTCTTCACCGTGCCGGTGACCGAGAGGCTGGTCTCCTGCGGCAGGTGGTCGGCCTCGTGGAACACCTCCGGGCTGACGTTGCCCTTGAAGACCACGCACTGGATGGTGCCGGTGCCGTCGCGCACCTGGAGGAAGTGGAGCTTGCCGGAGGAGCGGCGCCCGTGGAGCCACCCGTGGAGCGTGACCTCCTTGCCCTCGTGGGCGGCGATCTGGTCGACGTAAACGGACGGATACATGCGGTGGGCTCCGGGAGAGGGACGTTTCGGCGGCCGGACTATAGCGCAGCCCCTCCCGGCGGTAGGCCCTCGTCGGGGAGCAAGCGGCGCGACGGGTGGCGCCCACCCGCCGGAGGTGGGGCTCCCACGCTCGGAGGACGCCCATTCTCCGCGGTGCCGGTGTGGACGGGACGTGGCCAGCGAGGGCTAGCCGCACCAGGGGGGCCACCCCCCGGCACGTCCCGGCGACGCGGCCACCGACAGCCGCGCGCCCGCACCAATCCGTCGGAGGGCCCCATGAGAACCGCATTGCTGAGGACCACCAGCCTGCTCGCCGCCGCCGCGGCGCTGTTCGTCGCCTCCCCCGCTCACGCCGTGCTGCAGGACCACGGCCCCAACGATCCCGCGCTGACCTGGCCGCTCTGGTACCGCGACCTCAACGGCATGGCGCTCGGCCTCTGCAAGTCGCAGGTGCAGTCGCCCAACCCGGCTGCCGGCCTGGCGCCCATGTGCTTCCCCATCGCGCCCAACCCTTCCGGCTTCCCGGGCAACATCGGCGACGAGATGTTCTACATGAACGCCAACGCCAACCTCACCAGCGGCGCCTTCGAGCTGCGGTACGTGGCCGGCCTGGAGGCCGCCTACGGCAATGCCGCCGGCACCCCGGCGCGGGGGGACGAGGTGGTCTTCGCCCGCATCCGCGTGGGCATGGCCGTGCCCATCGCCGGCACCTACACCGTCACGCACCCCTACGGCGTGGAGGTGTTCCCCGACCTGCAGCCCTCCACCAAGGCCGCCGGCGCCGGCGCCTCGGTCTTCTTCACCGTCGACATCCCGCTCGGCGCGCTGCTCGACTTCGACGGCTCCCTCGGCGGACGCATCGGCCCCTTCCTGCAGTGGGACTTCCTCAACGAGGGGGAGACCCTGACCGTCGGCGCCGAGCAGTTCATCGGCGACGCCAACTACCCCCACACCTTCACCGGCAGCCCCTTCGGCACCAACTTCATCCGCGTCGACGGCCCCGCCGGCTTCACCGGCGTTCCCGGCGAGACCTTCCTGCAGACCCCGCTGGCGGTGATCACGGGCCAGAAGTGGACCGCCCCCATCGCCCTGCCGCTCCAGGTCGAGCGGGCCGTCTACTCCCGCAACCCGGCCAGCGGCCTCAACACCGTGGACGTGTGGGCCCGCAGCTCGGTCGGCTCGAAGCTGATCCTCTCCGGCACCGACACGCCGTCGCTGCAGATGAAGACCGACGGCGCCGGCAACTTCTACGCCCACCTCGAGTACTCGAGCGACCTGGTGCCCCCCTCGGCCGTCACCGTCACCAACGTCACCAGCAACCCGGTGACCAGCCGGACCGTCAACCTCACGGACCTGGTCAACATCACCGGCGCCACCTACGACCCGGCCACCGGCGCCCTGGCCGTCACCGCCACCACCAGCGACGTGTCCGCGCCTCCCATGGCCCTCTCGGTCCTCGGCATCGGCGGCGGCATCATGACCCCGAGCGCCACCCCCGGGCTGCAGACCTACTCCGGCACCATCCAGGTGGGCATCATCCCGCCGCTCAACATCTCGGTGGTCTCGTCGGCCGGCGGCAGCGCCACCGACTCCCTGACCGTGGGCACCGGCAACCCCATGAACGTGGCCGGCCCGCCGGTGGCCAACCCCGACGCCTTCACCGTGGCCGGCAGCGGCGCCACCGCCATCGACGTCTCCGCCAACGACGCCTTCGCCGGCACGTTCAGCGTCATCGTCATCGCGCCGCCGTCGCTCGGCACCGCGGTGGCCGCGGCCTCGGGCGGCACCGTCACCTACACCCCGGCCCTCGGCGCCAGCGGCACCGACAGCTTCGTGTACGTGATCCAGGACGTCACCGGCGCGGTCTCCAACACCGCCACGGTCACCCTGACCGTTCCCTTCGTAGCCCCGCCCCCAACGGCCAGCGCCGACAACTTCGCCATGGTGCAGAACAGCGTCCGCACCGTGCGCGTGCTCCTCAACGACACCGCCGGCACCGGCACCACCATCGACCCGGCCTCCGTCCGCATCTCCACCGCCCCGGGCCGCGGCACCGCCACCGCCAACGCCGACGGCACCATCACCTACCGGCCCAACGCCGGCGTGAACTCGGTCCTCGACACCTTCCGCTACACGGTGGCCAACACCGCCGGCACCGTCTCGGCCCCGGCCACCGTCACCGTCGACATCTTCG
Source organism: Deltaproteobacteria bacterium (assembly GCA_016214955.1). Lineage (GTDB taxonomy): Bacteria > Myxococcota > Myxococcia > Myxococcales > Anaeromyxobacteraceae > JACRMN01. The sequence goes on along the minus strand of JACRMN010000023.1, from coordinate 378,275 downwards.
GCGGCAACGAGTCGGTGAGCATCAGCCGGGCCCAGTACACCGCCTCCAAGTCGGCCTGGAGCATCGTCGGGTCCACCAACTGGTTCAACGCCGCCCTGACCCAGACCACCGCCTCCTGCTACCTCATCTCCAGCGGCGGCGTGGCCATCGTGCCCCGGCTCATCGGCACGGCCCCGGTGGACACCACCGGCAAGTTCCAGCTCGTCCCGACGGGCGCCACCCCGACCCCGGCCAGCCCGGCGGCGGTGAACTGCCAGACCTCCGACCCGGCCGGTACGCGGGCCACCTCGCCCAGCGCCTCGGTGAGCTTCAAGTAAGCGCCTGATCGAAGAAGCAGCAGGCAGGCCCCGGTCTCCGACAGGAGGCCGGGGCCTCGCCCTTTCTCCCCCTGCCGGGGAGTTTCCGCCGGGGGTCCCCCGAATACCGGACTCGCACGGTCGAAAGAATGGGCGCAAGGTTTCGGGTGTCGGAGCGGGCGGCCCCGGCCGAGAGAGAGCAGACCAGCCGGCGCCGAGGAGGGCGTGGCTGGTCCGCGGGGGAGGAGGGCCTCGAGAGAGGCCCTCTTCCTTTTCGTGGGCCGCTCCGCCCCGGACCCCCGGCGCCTGCCGCATGCCAACCCGCCGGAGTCCGGGGTAATATCCCCGCCCCCATGTCCATGAACGACCGCTACGAGCCCCGTTCCATCGAGTCACGCTGGCAGGGGCGCTGGGAGCAGGCCGGCGTCTTCCGCGCCGGCCGCCGCCCCTCCGCCGAGAAGAAGTACGTGCTGGAGATGTTCCCCTACCCGTCGGGCGCCATGCACATGGGCCACGCCCGCGTGTACACCATCGGCGACGCCATCGCCCGCTACCTGCGGGCCCGCGGCCACGACGTCTTCCACCCCATCGGCTTCGACGCCTTGGGCCTGCCCGCCGAGAACGCCGCCCTCAAGGACGGCAAGCACCCGGCCGAGCGCACCCGCGAGAACATCGTCAGCTTCCGGCAGGACCTGAAGTCGATGGGCTACAGCTTCGACTGGGAGCGGGAGCTGGCCACCTGCGATCCCGAGTACTACCGCTGGAACCAGTGGTTCTTCGTGAAGATGCTGGAGCGGGGCATCGTCTACCGCCGCACCGGCAAGGCCAACTGGTGCACCAGCTGCCTCACCGTCATCGCCAACGAGCAGGTGGTGGACGGCGATCGCTGCGAGCGCTGCAGCGCGCAGGTGGTGGTGAAGGAGATCCCGGAGTGGGCCTTCCGCATCACCGCCTACGCCGACGACCTGCTGGCCGGTCTCGACGACCTGGGCGCCTGGCCCGAGCGCGTCACCACCATGCAGCGCAACTGGATCGGGCGCAGCGACGGGGCCGAGGTGGACTTCGCCGTCGAGGGGGGCGGCACCATCAAGGTCTTCACCACCCGTGTGGACACCATCTTCGGCTGCACCTACGTGGTGCTGGCACCGGAGCACCCGCTGGTGGCCCAGGTGACCCGGCCGGCGCAGCAGGCCGAGGTGCGGGCCTTCGTCGAGAAGATGAAAGGCGTGGACGCGCTGGCCCGCACCGGCGAAGGGACCGAGAAGGAGGGCGTCTTCACCGGCGCCCACGCCATCAACCCCTTCGACGGCGAGAAGGTCCCGGTCTGGATCGCCAACTTCGTGCTGGCCGAGTACGGCACCGGCGCGGTGATGAGCGTCCCGGCCCACGACCAGCGCGACTTCGAGTTCGCCCGGAAGTACCGGCTCCCCATCCGCACCGTCATCCAGCCGGTGAAGGGCGAGAGGCTCCCCCCCGGCGACGCCCTCACGGCGGCCGGCACCGAGGACGGCGTGCTGGAGGCCTCCGGCCCCTACACCGGCCTGCAGAGCGGGCCGGCGCGGGCGCGCATGGGGGCCGACGCCAGGAAGGGCGGCTTCGGCGAGCCCACGGTGCGCTGGCACCTGCGCGACTGGGGCTTCTCGCGGCAGCGCTACTGGGGCACGCCCATCCCCATCATCCACTGCCCCGACCATGGCGCGGTCCCGGTGCCGGAGAAGGACCTGCCGGTGCTGCTGCCGCCCCAGGCCATCATCACCGGCACCGGCGAGCCGCCGCTGGCCAAGGTCCCCGAGTTCGTGAACACGGTCTGCCCGCGCTGCGGCAAGGCGGCCCGGCGCGAGACCGAGACCATGGACACCTTCGTGGACTCGTCCTGGTACCACGCCCGCTACCTCTCGCCTCGCGACGACACCCGCCCCTTCGACCCGGAGGCGGCGCGCCGCTGGCTGCCCATCGACACCTACGTGGGCGGGCCCGAGCACGCGGTGATGCACCTGCTCTACTTCCGCTTCTGGCACCGGGTGATGCACGAGCTGGGTCTCACCCACGAGAAGGAGCCCTGCCGGCGGCTCGTCACCCAGGGCATCGTCAACGGGCCCGACGGCCGGAAGATGTCGAAGCGCTGGGGCAACGTGGTGCAGCCCGGCCCCATGGTGGACCGGTTCGGCGCCGACACCGTCCGGCTGTTCATGCTCTTCGCCGCCCCGCCGGAGAAGGACATCGACTGGTCCGACGAGCAGGTGGAGGGGCTCTTCCGCTTCCTCTCCCGCGTCTGGCGCATGTTCGTGGCCCGCCAGGACTGCTTCGGCGCCGATCCGGCGCTGGCTGCCCAGGCCGCCGGCCCGTTCCTGGAGCTGCGGCGCCGCACCCACCGGACCATCAAGAAGGTCACCGAGGGGATGGAGTCGGACCTGAAGTTCAACACCGGCATCGCCGCGCTGATGGAGCTGGTCAACGAGCTCTACGCCGTCGAGCCCAGGGCCGACGCCGAGCGGGCCGCGGTCCGCGAGGCGCTGCTGGCGGTGGCCGCGCTGCTCGGCCCCTTCGCGCCCCACGCCGCCGAGGAGCTCTGGCACGAGGTGCTGGGGGCGCCTGCCCGCGACCGGCTGCTGGCCGACGCGCCCTGGCCCACCTTCGACCCGGCCCTGGTGGCAGCCGACACCGTGACCATCGCCGTGCAGGTGAACGGGAAGCTGCGCGGCGAGGTGCAGGCCGCCGTCGGCGCCGGCGAGGCCGAGGTGCGGGCCCTGGCCGAGAAGGAGGAGCGGGTCCGGGCCCACCTCGAGGGCAAGACCGTCCGCAAGGTGGTCTTCGTCCCCCGGCGCCTCATGAACTTCGTGGTGGGCTAGGCGGTGCGCCGGGCGGTCCTGCTGCTCCTCGTCGGCGCCGGCGCCTGTGGCTACGGCTTCGGCGCCGGCGTCTCGCGCCTCCCGCCCGGTGCCGAGGCGGTGCGGGTGCGGCCCCTCGACAACCGCAGCCCCGACGCCGAGGCCGGCGCGCTGCTGGCGGCGGCGCTGCGGCGGGAGCTGGCGCGGCGCGGCGCCGAGGGCGTCGCCGGCGCGACGGCCGAGCTCGAGGGGGAGGTGGAGGAGTCGGGCACCGCGCCCATCGCCGCCGGCGCCTCCGCCTGGCGGCTGACGCTGGTGGCGCGGGTGCGGCTGCGCACGGCGGAGAAGACCCTGGGCGAGGCGCGGGTGCGCCGCAGCGAGGACTACGTCGCCGGGGTGGACGCCCTGGAGTCGGAGGGGAGGCGCCGCATCGCGCTTTCGCGCGCCGCCGATGGGGCGGCGCGCGAGCTGCTGGAGCGGCTGGCCCGGCCCTAGCTGGCGGCCGGCTTGCCGGCCTGGGCGACGGCGTGCGCCAGGCGGGAGATCCGCCGCGAGGCGGCGTTCTTGTGCAGCACGCCCTTGGAGGCCGCGGAGTCGAGCGCGCGAGAGGCGGCAAGGAGCGCCGCCTTGGCGCCGGCGCTGTCGCCCTGCGCGAGGAGCTCGCGGACCTTCTTCACGGCCCCCTTCACCTGGGTGCGCACCTGGACGTTGCGCAGGCGCCGCTTGCCCGCCTGGCGGCTTCTCTTCTCGGCCGAACGCGTGTTTGCCAACGTGAACCTCTTCTCGAAGAACCGTCGTGAAGCCGCGCGTTCTATCGCTCGACGCCCGCCCCGTCAAGGGGAGCGGGGAGCGGCCGCGGCGCGGCCGGCGGCGGTGCCCGAGGTCACTCTGGCGGCCTCCCGGAAGGGGGAGTGCGCACCGAGCCGTTGAGCCGCGCGGCCCCGCGGAGCGAGCCGCTCGCGAGCCCTTGTGCCCCAACGGTCCGGCGAACGGAGAGGCGCAAAACGGCCGTCAGTCGCGGGGTAATGCGAACGGCGCGCCGAGTTATCCACTGCGGAGGAAATCGGCGGAGGTCGGGTGCCTCCAGACGGCGTCCCACGGATGCCGGATTCTGGATATCAGGGCTCAAGTTGTTGATCTTGCTGTACATGCTTCGTGACAGGGGCGCGTCGGAGGGGGCCATTCGAGGGGATTCCCGGCCGCCGCCGGGACCGTCCGGAGGACTTGTCCACGCGCTCTCCACAACGGCCCGGGCCCGGGGCCCGACCATGTGCCGGTCCGCGCAGCTACTTGGTTTTTTCGGGGGCCCGGAGGGCGGCCTTGGCCTCCTCCCAGAGCCGATCCATCTCCTCCAGCGTCGCCTGGCCGTGCGGGATGCCCCGGCGCTCCAGCTCTGCTTCCACCCGCTCGAAGCGGGCGATGAAGCGGCCGATGCCGTTTCGCAGGGCCTCTTCGGGGGGCACGGCGAGCTTGCGGGAGAGGTTGACAACGGAGAAGAGCAGGTCCCCCAGCTCCTCCTCGATGCGGCGCGGGTCTCCGGAGGCCACCGCCTCGTCGACCTCGGAGAGCTCCTCGGCCACCTTGGCCCGGGCGCCGGAGGCGTCGGGCCAGTCGAAGCCGATGCGGCTCGCCTTCTCGGTGAGCCGCTCCGCGCGAGCCAGGGCGGGCATGTCCCGGGGCACGCCCTCGAGCACGCTCTTCCCGCCGCCCTTCCTGGCCTTCTCCTCCTTCTTGAGCGCCACCCACTGGCGCATCACGCCCTCGGCGTCGCGCACCTGGGCCTCCCCGAAGACGTGGGGGTGGCGGCGCACCAGCTTGTCGGAGATGGCGTCGGCGACGTCGGCGAAGGCGAACTGGCCCGCCTCCTCGCAGAGCTGCGCCTGGAAGACGATCTGCAGGAGCAGGTCGCCCAGCTCCTCGCAGTGCTCGCGCGGGTCGCCGCCCTCGATGGCCTCCAGCACCTCGTAGGTCTCCTCCAGCACGTACGGGCGCAGGGTGAGGAGGGTCTGCTCCCGGTCCCAGGGGCAGCCGTCGGGCCCACGCAGGCGGGCCATGATGGAGAGCAGCCTCTCGATGGCTTCGGCAGGTCGGCTCATGCGGACGACCTATTAGCCCAAACCCCCCTGCGCGCGCACCGCCCCGGGCGCGGTGCCGGCGCCGTCTCGCGTTCCCGGACCGCGAACCCTGGTGTAGCATCCCCGCCGGTGCGTCGGCTGGTCTCCATCCTCCTCGTCGGTCCGCTCCTCCTCTGCTCCGCGGCCGTCGCCCAGGTGAAGGCCCCCTCCCTGGTGGAGGAGGACCTTGCGCCCGAGGAGCCGCGCCCCGCGCCGGCGGCCCCGGCCGAGCCGCCGCCGCCGCCGCCCCGCGCCGCCACCCCGCCGCAGCGCGAGGTCCCCCAGCCCAAGGCCATCGAGCCGGTGAAGGGAAGCTGGGACGGCCTGCTGCAGGCCTGGAAGGAGCGGCGCCGGGCGCTGCGGGAGCAGGACGCGCCGGCGGCCCGGGCCGCCGCCAGGCGGCTCCTCGACCTGAAGCGGGAACTGGGCATCGAGAACCTCCAGGCCCACGCCGCCAGCGAGGTCCGCGAGGTGGAGCGGACGCGCCGGGCTCGCCTCCCGGCCGACGCGGTGGAGCACGCCGAGCTGGCGGTGCAGCTCGCGCCCGACCTGGCCGATGCCCACCTGGCCCTGGCCCGGGCGCGGCTGGCGCGGGACCCCTCGCAGCCCGGCGCCGCCGCGGCGCCCCTGTGGGCCGCGATCCTGGCGGCGGTTGCCGAGCCCCACACCTCCCGCGCCTTCCTGGGCGACGTGCTCGGGGCGGCGCTGGCCGCGCTGGTGGCGGCCGCCGCCCTGACCCTGCTGCTGCTGGGGCTGCGCCACGTGCGGCCCATGCTCCACGACTTCGGCCACCTGCCGCTGGTCCGCCTCGCCACCCCGCTCCAGGCCGGCTTCCTGGCCCTGGTGCTGCTCGGCCTGCCGCTGGCGGCCGGGTTCGGCCCCTGGGTGGCGCTGGCGGTGCTGGCCGCCGCCACCTGGCTCTACCTCTCCAACGCGGAGCGGCTGGTGGCGCTGGCGGCGCTGGCGGCGCTGGCGCTCCTGCCCTGGGCGGCCGCCGGGAGCGCCCGGCTCACCGCCTGGACCGGCTCGCTGGCCGAGGACGTGTTCGAGATCGAGCGCGGGGCCGACGCCGGCGAGCGGGTGGCCCGCCTCTCCTCGCGGGATCGGCTGCCGCCGCCGGCGCTGGTGGCCATCGGCCGCTGGCACAAGCGGCGCGGCGCGCTGGGGGAGGCACAGCGCTGGTACGACAAGGCGCTGGAGGCTGGCGGGCGCACGCCAGACCTGCTGGTCAACATGGGGAACGTGAAGTTCCTGCAGGGCGACGCCGACGGGGCGAAGGCCCTGTGGCTCGACGCCGCCGACAGGGCCGTCGACGCACCGGTGGCCCTGGCGGCCGCCTCCTACAACCTGGGCAAGCTCTACCTGCGCCAGGCGGCGCTGGAGCAGTCGCAGCAGGCCCGGCGCCGCGCCGAGCAGCTGGCCCCGGAGCTGCTGGCCCGCTACGGCTCGGACGACGACTTCCGGGCCAACCGCTGGATCCTGGACGTGCCGGTGGACCGCCGCGCCATCGACCCGCTGGCGGCCGACGACGACACCCCGGCGCTGGCCGCCGAGGCGGTGCGCTCCCGCCTGTCGGGCCTGGTGCCGCCGGCCGCCTGGCCCTTCCTCCCGCTCGGCCTGCTGGCGCTGCTCCTGCTCTCCACCCCGCTGCTGCGTCCTGTGCGCCACAGCGCCTCCTGCGAGCGCTGCGGCCGCTCCGCCTGCCCCCGCTGCGACGCCCAGGCTGGCCCGCTCTGCGGCCAGTGCGTCAACGTCTTCGTGCGGCGCGGCGTCGTCGAGGCCCGCGACCGCCAGAGGAAGGAGGCGCAGGTGCGCCGCCACGAGCTCCGGCAGCGCTGGGGCACGAGGCTCCTGGCCCTCTGCTCGGGCGGGGCCGGCCACGTCTGGCACGGCGAGGCGCTGCGCGGCTTCCTGCTGATGCTGGGGCTGGCCTTCGCGGTCTTCGTGCTGGTGTTCTGGCGTGGCCTGGTGCCGCCGCCGCACCCCTCGCCCTACCTGCTGGTGGGCAAGCTGGCGGCGGCCCTGCCGCTGGCGCTCCTCCTCTACGGCCTCGCGGTCCGCGACGCCTTCCGGCGCTCCAGGGACTGACGTCATGGCGCTCCAGGGCACGCTCAAGGATTTCGGGATCGCGGAGATCCTCCAGCTCATCGCCCAGCAGGCGAAGAGCGGCGTCCTCCACCTGCGCTCGCGCGAGCAGGAGATCCACATCGCCATCGCCGACGGCAGCGTGGTCCGGGCCGAGTACGCCGGCCGCCGCGCCCGCGAGAAGCTGGGCAACATGCTGGTGCGGGCCGGGATGCTCTCCGACGAGGACCTGTCCCGCGCCCTGGAAGAGCAGACCCGCTCGCTGCGCCGCCTGGGCGACATCCTGGTGGGGCTGGGGCTGCTCTCCACCGACGACCTGCGCCAGATGACGGCGCTGCAGACCACCGAGACCATCTTCCAGCTGTTCCACTGGAAGACGGGGACCTACGAGTTCGAGCCCGGGGCGCCCGACTACGACGCCGCCACCTGCACGCCGCTGCGCGCCGAGACCCTGCTGATGGAGGGCTTCCGCCAGGTGGACGAGTGGCCCATGGTGCGGCGCCGCATCAACTCTCCCCAGATGACCTTCGAGCGGCTGCGGCCGCTGGAGGGCGAGCAGCGCGACGGCGGGCGGACGGTGACGGTGTCCATCGGCCCGGGGAGCGACGAGGCCACCTTCAGCGGCCTGCGGGAGCGCTCCAGCGAGCAGTCGGGGCTGGGGTCCACCGAGCGCAAGGTCTACGCCCTGGCGGATCCGGGCGTGCCGGTGGAGCGGATCGTCGATCGCTCGCGCCTGGGCGAGTTCGAGACCTGCAAGGCGCTGCTCACCCTCGCCAACCTCGGCTACCTCCGGCCGGTGGACGCGCCGCGCCACTCGGCCGCCGGCCAGCTGGCGCGCGACTGGCGGTCGCGCGGCCGGCGCTGGGCCTCGGTGCTGGCCGCCACGGTGGCGCTGGCGGCGATGCTGGCCGGGCTGGCCCAGGCCATCAGCAGCCGCGGCCTGGCCCCGCCGGGCCTGCGCGACAACACCGGCCAGCGCATCCTGGCCCGCTACCAGCTCGGGCGGCTGCGCGGCGCGCTCGAGGTCTACAAGCTGGAGCGGGGCGAGTACCCGGAGCAGCTGGCGGACCTGCTGGGCGTGGGGCTGGCCGACGACCGCGACCTCACCTACCCCTGGCGCGCCCCGTACCACTACCGCCGCAGCGCCGCCGGCTACGTGCTCCTGCCGCCGGTCGAGTAGGGGCGTGCCCGGGCCCGCCGGAACGGTTAGAACCCGTGCCTGTTCGGGTCCCACAGCGGGTGACGCGGGCGGGCCGGCTCCGCGCCGCCAGGAGGCAGCCGATTGAGCGACACGCCAGCGCAGGTCCTGGGTTCGAGCCGGATCGACTTCGAGGACACCGAGAAGCTGCGCCTGCTCTGCGGCGCCCACAACGAGAACCTGAAGCTGGTGGAGCGGCGGCTGGGGCTGCAGGTGGGCTCGCGCGGCCTGGCGCTCCTACTCCAGGGCGAGGCGGCGCGGGTGAAGCTGGCCGAGCGGCTCCTGCGCGAGCTCTACGACCTGGTGGCCGGCGGCTACCCCCTGCACCTCGAGGACGTGGACCAGGCCACCAAGCTGGCGGGGCAGGGGGTGGCGCTCAAGGAGGTGTTCGGCGAGACGGTCTACGTCTCCGCCCGCCACCGGGTCATCACGCCCAAGGGGCTGGGCCAGAAGCGCTACGTCGAGGCCATCCGCGAGAACGACATCGTCTTCGGGATCGGGCCGGCCGGGACCGGCAAGACCTACCTGGCGATGGCCACGGCTGTGGCGGCGCTGGTGGACCGGCGCGTGAAGCGCATCGTCCTCTGCCGCCCAGCGGTCGAGGCCGGCGAGCGGCTCGGCTTCCTGCCCGGCGACATCGCCGAGAAGGTGAACCCCTACCTGCGGCCGCTCTACGACGCCCTCTTCGACATGGTGGACTCGGAGAAGGCCGGCGCCTTCATCGAGCGCGGCACGGTGGAGGTGGCGCCACTGGCCTTCATGCGCGGGCGCACCCTCAACGACTCCTTCGTCATCCTCGACGAGGCCCAGAACACCACCGGCGAGCAGATGAAGATGTTCCTCACCCGGCTCGGCTACGGCTCCAAGGCGGTGATCACGGGCGACGTCACCCAGGTGGACCTGCCCTCGGGCCGGGCCAGCGGCCTCATGGAGGTGCAGAAGGTGCTCCGGGGCATCGAGGGCATCGCCTTCTGCTCCTTCAGCGAGGTGGACGTGGTCCGGCACCCGCTCGTCCAGGAGGTGGTGCGGGCCTACGACGCCTTCGAGGCCGAGCGGCGCGCCCGCCGCGGCCCGCCAGCCGAGGGCGGCGGGGAGGGGTAGCGGGCCACCGCGGGGCACGCCCCGTCCAGGGACGGCCCCGGACCGGTGACGGCGGGCGCCGCTCTCCGCTAGTCTCTGCCCTCGCCAGGGGGTGGGCTTGGCAGAGCCGGAGGGAAAGGAAGCGGAGGTCCCCGAGACGCTCCCGGTGCGTCCGGGGGCGCTGTCGGCGCTGCTCGTCGAGCTGGCGCAGGCCCCGTCGCCTGCCTCCGCCTGGGACCCGGTGCTCCGCCCCGGCTCGGTGGTGGGCCGCTTCGAGCTGGTGCGCGAGCTGGGCCGCGGGGGCTTCGGCGTGGTCTGGGAGGCGCGCGATCGCGAGCTGCCCCGGGCAGTGGCCTTCAAGGCGGTGCGCGGCGGCGAGCACCCCGACGTCCGCCAGGAGCGGCTGCTGCGGGAGGCGGAGGCGGCCGCCCGGCTCTCCCACCCCAACATCGTCACCCTCTACGACGTGGGGCGCGGGCCGCAGGGCCCGTACCTCATCCTCGAGCTGCTGCGGGGCGGCACGCTCGCGCAGCGGCTGCGCCAGGGGCCGATGCCGGTGCGCGAGGCGCTGCGGGTGGCGGTGGACATGGCCAAGGGGCTGGCCCACGCCCACGCCCAGGGCGTCGTCCACCGCGACGTGAAGCCCGGCAACGTCTTCCTCTGCGAGGACGGCCAGGTGAAGCTGCTCGACCTGGGCATGGCCCACGCCTTCGGCCACCGCACCTTCGCCGGCGGCACCCCCTCCTACATGGCCCCGGAGCAGTGGCGCGGGGCCCCCGAGGACGAGCGCACCGACGTCTTCGCCCAGGGCGTGGTGCTCTTCGAGACCCTGACCGGCGAGGTGCCCTTTCCCGGCGAGCTGGCGGCCCGCGGCCCCGAGCCCGCGCCGCTGCTCGACCTCCCCGCCGCCCCCGGCCTCGCGGAGCTGCTGGCGCGGATGCTGGCCAAGGACCCGGTGGCCCGCCCGCGCGACGCCCGAGAGGTGCTGGAGGACCTCGAGGCCGTGGTCGAGGCGCTGCCCCGCGAGGGCGGCCGGGAGCCGGTGGCCCGGGTGGTGCGGCCCACCGGCTGGCGCGCGGTGCCCGCCTGGGCGCTGCTCCTCGCCGCAGGGGTCCTCTCCCTCGCCTTCCTGGCGGCGCCGCTGGTGGTGAGCGGCTCGCTGGCGGTACTGCCCCAGGTGGCGGGCGCCGTGGGGCTGCTGGCGGTGGTCGCCGCGCTCACCCGCCTCGCCTGGCGGGCGCGGGTCCCGGCCGCGCTCCCTGCCTCCCGCCGCGAGCGGGCGCCGCTCCCGGCGCCACCCCAGGCGCCGCCCGAGCCGGTGGAGGTGCAGGCGACAACCTCCGCCACCCCCTCGGTGGCGGTGCTGCCCTTCCGCGACATGAGCCCGGCGCGCGACCAGGAGCACTTCTCCGACGGCGTCGCCGAGGAGATCCTCAACGCCCTGGCCCACGTCGATGGGCTGCGGGTGGCGGGCCGAACCTCCTCCTTCTCCTTCAAGGGCAAGCAGGAGGATCTGCGGGCCATCGGCCGGAAGCTGGGCGTCGGCGCGGTGGTGGAGGGTGGCGTGCGCCGCGACGGCGCGCGGGTCCGCATCACCGCCCAGGTGATCAGCGTCGCCGACGGCCTCACGCTCTGGTCGGAGGTGTACGACCGCGAGGCGGCCAACGTCTTCGCCATCCAGGACGAGATCGCCCGAGCGGTGGTCTCGGCGCTCAAGGTGAAGCTGCTCCCGGGCCACGGCCCGGCCTCCACCGCCGACCGCGCCACCACCCCCGAGGCCTACGCCCACTACCTGCGGGGCCGCCAGCTCCACAACCGCGGCACCGCCGACGGCTACCGGGCCGCCGCCGAGGCCCACGAGCAGGCGCTGCGCCTCGACCCCCTCTACGCCCCTGCCTGGTCGGGCCTGGCCATCGCCCTCGCCATGCTCTGGAGCGCCGCCGGCGAGGAGACGCTGGCCGGCGTCCCCGACCTGCGGCGCCGGGCCGTGGAGGCGGCCGAGAAGGCGGTGCGGCTCGGCCCCACCCTCTCCGACGCCCACGCGGTGCGCGCCACCCTGCGGGCCATGACCTGGGACTGGCAGGGCGCCGAGGCCGACATCGCCCGGGCCCTGGCCCTCGACCCCGGCGACGTACGGGCGCTGCGCACCCAGGGCTGGCTGCTGGCGGCCCACGGGCGCATCCGCGAGTCCATCGACGTGGAGAAGAGGGCCGGCGGGCTCGACCCCCTCAACCCCGCCGGCTGGGTCAACCTGGCGGCGCGCCACCTGGCGCTCGGCGAGGTGGGGCCGGCGCGCGAGGCGCTCGACCTCTCCCGCGAGATCAGCCCGCAGAGCCAGGGCATGGGGCGGACCCAGGCGCTGCTGGCGGCCCTGCTGGCCGGCGAGGGGCAGGCGGCCCTCTCCATCGCCGAGGAGCTGCCCGACGAGCGCGCGCGCCTCTGGGGCGCCGCCCTGGCGCACCACGGGCTGGGCCACGCCCGCGCCTCGCAGCACGCCCTCGACGCCCTGGCTTCGCGCTTCGGCGAGCGGGTGGCCTACCCCATCGCCCAGGTCCACGCCTTCCGCGGGGAGACGGACCAGGCCTTCTCCTGGCTCGACCGCTCCTTCGCGCGCCACGAGGTGGCGCTGGAGTCGCTCCAGTTCGACCCGCTGCTCCGGGCGCTCCACGGCGAGCCGCGCTACGCAGCCCTGCTCCGCCGGATGGACCTGCCGGCCAGCTAGGGCGCCATGCTCAAGCTCACCTTCCTGTCGGGCAGCCTGCAGGGGACCGAGGCCAGCTTCGCCCAGCCGGCGGTGCGCATCGGCCGGGCCCCGGACTGCGACGTGCGCTTCGACAAGCAGGCCGACCCCGAGGTCTCGGCCCACCACGCCGAGATCGTGGCCGAGGGCGGGGGCTGGGCCATCATCGACACCGCCTCCACCAACGGCACGCTGGTGAACGGCGAGAAGGTCTCGCGCCGCCGGCTGGCCAGCGGTGACGTGCTGGTCTTCGGCGGCGGGGCCTCGGCGCGGGTGGAGCTCGCCGACGGCACGGGACTGCAGTCGCTCGGCCCCATGACCAAGCTCACCCCGGCGCCGGAGCGGAAGCGGCTGGAGTCGGACGAGATGGCTGCGCGGGTGAGAGACCGCGCCGACACCGCCGCACTCCGGGTGGCGGAGCAGGCGGCCCAGAAGCTCATGGAGGAGCGGGCCCGCCAGGGGGGCAAGTCGGGCAAGACGGTGGCCATCATGGCCGACGCCCTGGCCGAGATGCACCAGGACACCAAGCGCCGCTCCGGCCGCCGCTGGCTCCGGGTGGTGCTGGCGGTGGCCGGCCTGGGCCTGGTGGTGGCGGGGCTCCTGGGCCTGGTGGTGGCCATGCAGCGGCGCGAGCTGCAGCGGCTGGTGGGGGAGAAGGCCCGGCTCGACCGCGAGATCGAGGCGGTGCAGGCGGCGATGGCGGGCGAGAGCGACGAGGACAAGCTGGCCGCCCTGGAGCAGAGGCTGGCCGAACTGACGGGCAGCGCCCGCACCACGCTGGGCCGGGTGGCCGAGCAGGATCGCATCGCGGCCCGGGAGCTGGAGGAGGCCGGCGACGACCTCGACCGGGCCATCCGGCGCATCCTCGCCAAGTTCGATGCCCAGACCTACGCCATCCCGCCCGTCTTCAAGGAGGCGCTGCGGGAGCAGGTGGACATCCTCGCCCGCTCCAGCAACCTGAAGTTCGTCTACAAGCGGCGCAACCGGCACTGGAAGGCCATCACCCGCGAGTTCGCGGCGCTGGGGCTGCCCGAGGAGATGGCCTACATCGCCTGGGCCGAGACCCAGTTCGATCCCGAGGCCGTCTCCTCCGCCGGCGCCAGGGGCATGTGGCAGATGACCCCCGGGACGGCGCGGGAGCTGGGCCTGCGGGTCGACGACGAGGTGGACGAGCGGCTCGACGTGCCCAGGCAGACGCGCGCCGCGGCCCGGAAGCTCGCCAACCTGCTGGCCGAGTTCGGCGCCGACTCCTTCATGCTGGCGCTGGCCAGTTACAACCGCGGCGAGGCCGGCGTGCGGCGCGTGCTCCACCAGGTCGCCCAGGAGAAGGACGGCTTCCGCAAGGAGAAGCGGGACTTCTGGCACCTGTACCGGCTGAAGCGCCTGCCGGCCGAGACCATGGACTACGTCCCGCGCGTGCTGGCGGCGGCGGTGGTCTGCAACGACCCCGTGCGCTACGGCCTCGAGACGGGGCCCTGAGCCCGACTGGCCTGGAGGCGGGGCCGGGGTCGCGGACGGGGTCGATGTAGGGGTCGCGGCAGCGGTTCCGGGCCGTGCGTACTTCCTCGGCAATCCCCACCTCCGGGGCCCCCTCCCCGGCACGTTGCCTTTCCCTTGTTCGGGTGACAGGCTCCGCCTCCGTGTCGAGCCCCGACCCCTCCCAGAAAGCCCCAGGCCTGCTCGCCCGGCTGGTGCAGCCGCTGCCGGGCAAGGACCCGGCCGGCTGGGCCCTGGGCGCGGTCCTGGCGCTGGGGGTGGCCGTGGCGGCCGCCTGGCTCCTCACCCCCCCCGAGCTCTCGCAGCGCTTCCCGGGCGAGGAGGCGCTGGGCACCCCGGCGCCGGTCGCGCTCAAGGCGGCGCGCGACTACGAGCTCCTCGACGCCGACGCCACCGCCCAGCTCCGCGAGGAGGCGGCCGCCGCCGAGCCCACGGTCTACGATCTGGACGAGGACGCCGCCGAGGAGGCGGTGGCCCGCATCCGCGCCGCCTTCCAGGCCGCGCGCGAGGTCCTGGCCGAGCTGCCCGGCCGCCCGCCGGGGCCCCGCCCGCTGGCAGCGGCCCGCGAGGCCTTCGAGGCCCAGCTGGGGGTGCCGCTGCGCGAGCCCGACCTCGCCGCTCTGGCGCTGGCCCGCTTCGACCCGGAGCTGGAGCAGCTCGCCGCCGGCCTCGCCGCCCACGGCCTCACCGGCATGGTCATCGAGGACCGCGAGCGGCTGCAGGCCGACGCCGAGCGCGGCATCGTGGTCCGGTCGCTCCGGGCCACCGGCAACCAGGGGAGCCGCCTGGTGCGCGACCTGGCGCTGGTGCGCGACCTGCGCGGCGCCCGCGAGCAGGTGCGGCGCGAGGGGGCGGCGGTGCCGCCCGGCACCGCGCCGGCGCAGCGCGAGGCGGTGGTGCGCGTGGCCCAGGCGCGGCTCCGACCCACGCTGACCGTGAACATGGCCGAGACGGCGCGCGCCCAGCGGCTGGCGGCCGAGCGGGTGAAGCCCACGGTCATCCAGGTGCGGCGCGGCGAGCGGCTCGTGGGCGACGGCGAGCGCATCGAGCGCCGCCACCTGCTGCTCTTCGCCGGCATCCAGGCCCAGACCCGGGCCCGCGACCTGTGGGCGGTGCGGCTGGGCGCGGCAGCCCTGGCCCTCCTGCTGGTGCTGCTGCTCTGGCGCCACGCCGCCGCGTCCGGCGCCTCGCCCCGCCCGTCGCGGCGCGACGCGGTGCTGCTGGCGGTGCTGCTGGTGGGCACCTGGGCGCTGTCGGGGGCCGGCCTGGCGGCGGGCGACGCCCTCCACGACCGCTTCCCGCGCATCCCGCCAGAGGCCTTCTACCACCTGCTCCCCTTCGCCGCCGGCGCCATGGTGGTGCGCTCGCTGCTGGGGGCCGACACCGCCCTGCGCTTCGCGGTGGCCGCCGGCCTGGGCGTGGGCATCCTGGCGGGCAACTCGCTGTTCTTCGCCTTCGAGGCGGTGCTCTCGGGCGTGGCCGCGTCGGTGCTGGCGCCGCGCTCGCGCGACAGGCTCGGGCTCGTCGAGGCGGGGGCCGGCGTGGGGCTCGTCGGGGCGCTCCTGGCGGCGGCGGCCCAGCTCTTCGCCGGGCGCCTGCCGGGCGAGGCGCTGGCCCCGGCCGGCTTCGCCTTCCTGGGCGGTGCACTGCTCCTCCCGGCGGCGGTCTCGGTGCTGCTCCCGCTGGCCGAGCGGGCGCTCGGCTACCTGACCGACGTGCGGCTCCAGGAGCTGGCCAACCTCAACCACCCGGCGCTCAAGGACCTCATCGTCCAGGCCCCCGGCACCTACCACCACTCGGTGATCATGGGGGCCATGGTGGAGGCGGCGGCAGAGGCGGCCGGCGCCAACCCGCTGCTGGCGCGGGTCTGCGCCTACTACCACGACGTCGGCAAGATCAGGAACCCGCTCTACTTCGCCGAGAACCAGCGCGGAGAGAACCGGCACGAGCAGCTCGCCCCCTCCATGAGCTCGCTCATCGTCCGGCGCCACGTGGTCGACGGCCTGGAGCTGGCGCGCCGCTGGAAGCTCCCTGCCGCGGTGCAGGCGGTGGTGGCCCAGCACCACGGGACCCGGCTCGTCTCCTACTTCCTGCAGAAGGCGCGCAAGGAGGCCTCCGAGGGGGCGGGCCCGTGGGAGGATCCGGCGGCCGTGGACGACGAGCCCTTCCGCTATCCCGGGCCGCGACCCCGCACGCCCGAGGCGGCGCTGGTGATGATCGCCGACGTGGCCGAGGCCTCGGCGCGGGCGCTGGCCGAGCCGACGCCGGAGCGCCTCTCGCAGCTCTGCCAGAAGCGCATCGACGAGCTCCTGGCCGAGGGGCAGCTCGACGAGTGCACCCTGACGCTGCGCCAGCTGCGGCAGGCGGGGGCCGCCATGGGCGAGGCCCTGGTGGCCGTCTACCGCGCCCGCGCCGACGAGGCGGGCCAGGGGCCGGGGCTGCCGGCGGGCGACGGCCGCGGACTCCACCTGGTGGCCCGGCGCTGACGGTCGATGGTGACGATCCGTTGCCAGCATCCGCGCCCGGGCGCGGTGGCGCGCAGGCTGCGGAGCTCGGCGCGCCGCTTCCTGCGGGCGCTGGGCCGGGAGGGGGCCGAGCTCTCGGTGCTCCTGGCCGGTGACGCGACCCTGCGGCGCCTCAACCGCGACTGGCGCCGCATCGACCGCCCCACCGACGTCCTCTCCTTCCCCGCTGCGCCCGACCCGCGCGTGCCCCGGCTCGGCGACCTGGCCATCTCCCTCGACACCGCCCGCCGGCGCGCCCGCGCCGAGGGGCGGAGTGCGGGCGCAGAGCTGGACCGCTACCTGGCGCACGGCCTCCTGCACCTGGTCGGCTTCGACCACGAGCGGCCCGGACCGGCGCGCCGCATGGCCGCCGCCGAGGCCCGCCTGCTGGCAGGGGAGGGGATGGTGGCGGCGGCGATGGGGCAGGACGAGACGCCGAAGCGGCCGCGTTCGCGGTCGGGGTCGAGGTCGGGGTCGAGGTCGGGGTCGCGCCCGTGACCCGCCGCCTCCTCCTCTCCCTCTCCTCCGGTCTGGCCATGGCGATGGCCCTGCCCCAGGCCTTCCCTCTCCTCTCCCTCCGCGAGATCGACCCCCGCGGCTGGCTGGAGCTGCTCGCCTGGGGAGCCCTGGTGCCGCTGCTCCTGGCGCTCGACGGGGTGGCGCGGCGCCGCGAGGCCCTGCTGCTCTCGCTGGTGGCCTCCCTCGCCTACTTCTACGGCGCCATCTGGTGGGTGAGCCACGCCATGACCGCCTTCGGCGGCCTGCCGCTCTGGCTCTCGCTGGTGGCGCTCAGCCTCCTGGTCCTCTACATGGCGGCCCACTGGGTCCTGGCGTTGGTGGCCTCCTGGTGGATCCGGCGCCGCACCGGCTGGCCCTTCTGGCTCCACCTGCCGGCCACCTGGGTCGCGGCCGAGTGGCTGCGCAACTACCTCTTCACCGGCTTCCCCTGGGGCAACCTGGGTTACACGCAGGCGCGGACGCTGCCGGTGGCCCAGCTCTCGGCGGCGGTGGGCGTCTACGGGGTGGCGGCGCTGGTGGTGCTGGTCAACGCGGTGCTGACCGAGGCGCTGCTGGCGCGCCGCGCCGGCCGCCCGCTGCCGGTCCGGCCCATGGGGGCGACGGCCGTGCTCCTGGCGCTGGTGGTGGCCGGCGGGCTGTGGCGCATGGCGGGGCTGCGAGCCCGCATCGCCGGGGCGCCCCGGCTCACGGTGGGGCTGGTCCAGCCCAACATCAACCAGGGCGTGAAGAACCAGGGCCGCTCCCATGCCCGCTACATCATCGACCGGCTGGTGCCGCTCACCGCCGAGGCCGACAGGCGCGGCGCCGACCTGGTCATCTGGCCCGAGGCCGCCTACCCCTACTCGCTGCCGCCCCGCATCGCCACGCTGGCCGAGGCGGACAGCGGCATCCCGCGCCTCTCCCGCGCCTGGCTGCTGCTCGGCGCCGCCACCTACGAGCGGCGCCGGCTCGCGGGGGGCGGCAGCGAGGCCGAGGCCTCCAACAGCGTCTTCCTGCTGCGGCCCGACCTCTCGGTGGTGGACCGCTACCAGAAGAACCACCTGGTCCCCTTCGGCGAGTACGTGCCGCTGCGCCGCTGGCTGCCCTTCCTCGACTCGGTGGTCCCGCAGTTCGCGCCCCAGCGGCCCGGCGCCGGCCTGCGGGTGCTCGCCTTCCCCGACGCCGCCGGCGGCGAGGTGCGGCTGGCGCCCATGATCTGCTTCGACGCCATCTTCCCGGAGATCAACGTGGCCTACGCCGCCTCCGATCCCGAGATCCTGGTGAACCCCACCAACGACGCCTGGTACGGCTACTCCTCCGGCCCCTACCAGTTTCTGGCCATCGTGCGGATGCGGGCGGTGGAGGCGGGCAAGGCGGTGGCCCGCCCGGCCTACGCCGGCGTCTCGGCGCTGGTGCTGCCCACCGGCGAGCTCCTGCCGGGCGCGCTGCCGGTCGGGCCCGTCGACCCGGACCTGGCGCCCGACCCCGAGGAGCCGCCGCGGCTCTTGCTCGGCGAGCTGCCGCGCTTGCGGGGCCACACCCTCTACACTACAGTCGGCGACCTGTTCGCCGGCCTCTGCGCCGCCGGAGCCGCCCTGGCATTGGGGCTGGCGTGGCGGGTCCGGCGATCCTAGTCAGGGGATCCCCTCGCCATGGCCGCACCGACCGCCGAGCTGCTCGCCGACCTCTCCCGCCGACTCGAGTCGCTGCGGGGGTCCCTTTGACGTCGAACGCAAGCGCACCCGCGTAGCCGAGATCCTGAAGCTCGGCGAGGACCCGGCCTTCTGGGGCGACACCGCCCGGGCCCAGGGCCTCCTCAAGGAGAAGGCGCAGCTCGAGGGTGCGGTGGCGGCCTTCGACGCCGCCGCCCGGGAGCTCGACGACGCCCGCGCCCTCCACGAGCTGGCCGAGGAGGCGCAGGACGCCTCCGCCCGCGAGGAGGCAGCGGGCCACGCCTCGGCCGTGACCGCGCGGGTCGAGGGGCTGGAGTTCCAGCGCATGCTCTCCGGGCCGCACGACAGGGCAGGTGCCATCGTCGAGGTGAAGAGCGGCGCCGGCGGCGTCGAGGCCATGGACTGGGCCGCGATGCTCTACCGGATGTACACCCGCTACGCCGAGCGCAAGGGCTGGGAGGTGGAGCCGGCCGACATGGTCGCCGGCGAGGAGGCCGGCATCAGCCAGGCCTCCTTCTTCGCCCGCGGCGAATGGGCCTACGGCTTCCTCAGGGCCGAGCGCGGCGTGCACCGCCTGGTGCGGATGAGCCCCTTCGACGCCGCCGGCCGGCGCCAGACGAGCTTCGCCGCCGTGGACGTGACCCCGGAGATCGACGACGACATCGTCATCGACGTGAAGGAGGCGGACGTCCGCGTGGACACCTACCGCTCCTCCGGGGCCGGCGGGCAGAAGGTGAACAAGACCGACTCGGCGGTGCGCCTCACCCACATCCCCACCGGCATCGTGGTGGCGATGCAGAACGAGCGCAGCCAGCAGAAGAACCGCTCCATGGCCTGGAAGATCCTGCGCTCCCGCCTCTACGACCTCGAGGAGAAGAGGCGCCAGGCGGCGCTGGACGTGGTCGAGGCCCAGAAGAAGGACATCGACTTCGGCTCGCAGATCCGCAGCTACGTGCTGGCCCCGTACCGGCTGGTGAAGGACCTGCGCACCGGCGTGGAGACCGGCAAGGTGGACGACGTCCTCGACGGCGACCTCGACGCCTTCATCCAGCCCTACCTGCTGGGCGTGCGCCGGAGCGACCGCAGCGTGGACGAGTAGACGCCCCGGCGTCAGCGCGTGGCGTAGACGATGGGCGGCCGCGCCAGGAGGAAGCGGTCGATGGCGTCGATGGCCCAGGCCGGGAGCCCGATGAGCTTCACCCCGCAGCCCGAGGGCTGGCGGCCGCCTATGGCACTCTTCTCCCGCACGTAGGCCACCTCGCCCTCGAGGTCGATCTTGCGCCCGTCGGGCAGGCCGAGGCGGAGCTGCAGCCGCGTGCCCACCGGCGGCGGCAGGGCGGTGGAGATGAAGACGCCGCCGGAGTCGAGCCGGCGGGTCTGCCCCACGAAGAAGTTGTGCTCCGAGACCAGGCTGACGTTGACCTCGACCCGGGTGAGCTGGGGGCGCCCCTTGGGCTCGTCGACCAGCTCCTCGTCGATGAGCGCCATGAGGTCGGCGGCCGGGCGGCGCGGCGGCAGGGGCGGCAGCGGCTGCAGCGGCGCCGGCGGCGGGCCGGCCGGCGGGTCGGAGGGCAGGGTGAAGGCGGGCGGGCCCACCGGCGGAGGGGCGGGCGGGACGACGGCCGCGGGCGGCGGCGGGCGCACCGGGGCCGGGGTGGCGGCCGCGCCCCGGTCCACCACCAGGGCCGGGCGGGAGAGCACCTCGGCGCGCGACAGGGCCCGCTCGGCGCCAGCCACCGCCGCCAGCGGCTCCACCACCTCCCGCGACGGGGCCACCACCACCACCCGTACGCCGACGCGCGAGGCGGCGGCGGTGGTGGTGAGCGCGCCGCCCCAGGAGGCGTCGGGCGAGGCGGGGAGGAGGAGCACGATCACCTGCGGGGCGATGGCGCGCAGCAGCGGCTCCAGCTCCCCGGGCGTGGGCACGCAGTAGAGGGCGTAGCCCGCGGCGGGCAGGTGCTGGTGCAGCGCGACGCAGACGTCGGCGTCGGAGCCGACGGCCAGCACGCGCGCCGCGGGTGCGCCCGGAGGGCTCACGCGGAGCGGCCCCCGGTCTCGATGAGCAGCCGGCGCTCGAGGTCGGCGCGGTTGGTGGCGGCGTTGAGGGCCGTCTCCAGCGAGATGCGCTTGGACTCGTGGAGCCGGTACAGGTACTGGTCGAAGGAGTGCATCCCCAGGTCGGCGCCGGCGGTCTCCATGTAGTTGCGGATCTCCCCGACCCGGGCGCCGTCGCGGATGGCCTCGCGCACGAAGCTGGTGGCCAGGAGCGCCTCGACCGCGGGGATGAGGCCGGTGGCGTCGGCGCGCAGCAGCAGCCGCAGCGAGACCACCGCCTGCAGGTTGTCGGCCAGCCGCTGCCGCACCATCTCCTGCTCCTCGGCCGGGAAGAGGCCCACCACCCGGCCGATGGACCGGGCCACGTCGGGCGTGTGCAGCGAGGTGATGACCAGGTGGCCGGTCTCGGCGGCCTTGAGGCAGATGTCGGCCGACTCCCGGTCGCGCAGCTCGCCCAGCATGATGACGTCGGGGTCCTGCCGCAGGGCGGCGCGCAGCGCGTCCTGGTAGCTGGCGGTGTCGGAGCCCACCTCGCGCTGGATCACCAGCCCCTTGCCGGACTGGAAGATGAACTCGATGGGGTCCTCCACGGTGACGACGTGGAGCCGCTCCGACTGGATGATGTGGTTGATGATGCCGGCGATGGTGGTGGACTTGCCGTTGCCGGTGGCGCCGGTGACGAGCACCAGGCCGCGCCGGGCCTCGGCGACCGTCTGCACCACCGGCGGCAGGTTGAGGTTGCCGAAGTCGGGGATGAGGAAGGGGATGGTGCGCATCACCGCGCCCCAGCTGCCGCGCTGCTTGAACACCGAGGCCCGGAAGCGCGACACGCCCGGCAGCGAGTAGCTCCGGTCCACCTCGCGGAAGTCGAGGGGGGTGAAGCCCGAGCCCGGCGCCTGGAGCACGAAGTTGGCGATGGCCTCGGTGTCGGCGTGCGTCAGCGGCGGGTACTTGGCGGCCAGAAGCTCGCCGTAGACCCGGTACGTGGGCGGGTAGCCGACCTCGAAGTGGACGTCGCTCGCCTGCCGCTTCACTGCCAGTTGCAGGAACGAGTGAAAGATCTCTTCGGTGAGAGGCCCTTGGCTCTGCTCCATAGTCCGCGCAGTCTACCCCAGGTGGCGCGCTCTCCGTGGAGTCCCGGAAAAGCGAGAGGCCGCTCGCGCGGCCTCGTCGGCTCGGGCTCGGGGCCCGCTTCGGTCTCCGCTGAAGGCCCTTAGTACGAGGGGACCACCAGCGGTGGGAGGTGTCGATCGTCCGGCCACGGATCGACATGGATGGGCTGCGGGAGGTGGAATCCTGCGCTTCGAGTATGGAGGTGGGAGTTCAAGGCAGGTCTTCCTGGACGGCCTCCGGTGGGACTCGCGGCGATACCACTACAAGTATCGTGCCGTGACCTCGATGAGGTGCCATCCAGTGTTTTCAATGTGTTGATGAAGTCCCGGAAGGTACAACACTGAAATTCCTGGGTATCCGTCGATCCGTTGGGTTGGTCATGACCCGGACTCCCTCGACCACACGACACCCACACCGGGTCACCCCGCCGCCGGAGGCCGCAGCCGGACGCGCGCCGAGGCGGGTTATACATCCCTTCATGTTCGGATCCGTCGAAGAGGTGGCCGAGCGTCTCGAGGCGACCGGCTACCTCGCCTCGCGCGAGATCGCGACCGCCGTCTACCTGTCCGACCGCCTGGAGAAGCCCATCCTCGTCGAGGGCCCGGCGGGCGTGGGCAAGACGGAGCTGGCCCGGGCCTTCGCGGTGGCCTCGGGCCGCGAGCTGGTCCGGCTCCAGTGCTACGAGGGGCTCGACGAGGCCAAGGCGCTCTACGAGTGGGAGTACGCCAAGCAGCTGCTCTACACCCAGCTCCTGCGCGACCGCATCGGCGCCGCCATCGGCGACGCCCCGACCCTCACCGAGGCGGCCGACCGGATCGCCGCCGAGGGCAACGTCTTCTTCAGCGAGCGGTTCCTGCTGCCGCGCCCGGTGCTGCGGGCGCTGCTCTCGGAGCGGCCGGCGCTGCTGCTGGTGGACGAGGTGGACAAGTCGGACCCCGAGTTCGAGGCCTTCCTGCTCGAGACCCTGGCCGACGGCGCCGCCACCATCCCCGAGCTGGGCACGCTGCGGGCCCGCCACATGCCGCGGGTGGTGCTCACCTCCAACGCCACCCGCGAGCTCTCCGACGCCCTGCGGCGCCGCTGCCTGCACCTCTTCCTCGACCACCCCGACGCCGCTCGCGAGCTGCGCATCGTCCGCACCCGCGCCCCCGAGGTCCCCGAGGCGCTGGCCCGGCAGATCGTGGAGGCGGTGGGCCGGCTGCGGGCTCTGGACCTGCGCAAGGCGCCCAGCATCTCCGAGACCCTCGACTGGGGCCGGGCGCTGGCGCTGCTGGGGGCCGAGGCCCTGGATCCGCGCCTGGTGGAGGAGACGCTGTCGCTGGTGCTGAAGCACGAGGCCGACGTGGAGCGGGCCCGTGGCAAGCTGCGGGAGATCGCCGGGGCCTGACGGGCCCGGAGAACGGAACGGCGGGGGTCGAAGTGGATCCGAAGCGCGTCCTCATCGTGGAGCCCGACAGCGCCTTCGCGCTCTCGCTGGCGTCGGTCTACCGGGGCGAGGGGTGCGCCACCGGCGTGGCCGCCACCGCCCTCGACGCCGAGCGCGAGATGGCGGCCCGCGCCCCCGACCTGGTGGTGGTCCGGGCCGAGCTCCCCGACCTCTCCGGGTTCACCCTCTGCGGTCGGCTGCGCCGCGAGCGACCCGGCCTGCCGGTGGTGCTCTTCTCGTCGGAGAGCGCCCCGGAGGCACTGGCCGAGCACGCCCGCACCCCGGCCGCGGCCGACGCCTACCTGGCCATGCCCCTCGACACCGCGGCGCTGGCCCGCATCTCCCGGCAGCTGCTGCAGGCGCCCCAGCCGGTGGAGGTGGGCGACGACGCGGTGCTGGAGGAGTCGGCCGCCGTCGAGGTGCGCATGGGCGAGGCGCAGGCCGCCGCCCCCGGCCCGGGCGCGACCCCGCCGCCGATGCCGCGGCACGCCCCGCGCCAGAGCCCGCGCAGTGGCCTCGGCGACGAGGACCGCATCTTCGTGGAGCGCACCTTCCAGTCCATCGCCGAGCGGCGCGCCGACCTGGTGGCCGAGTCGCACCGGCGCCGCCCGCCGCCGCCGCGCCACCTGCTCCACTCGCCCGAGGGGAAGCTGGCGCTGCTGCGCGAGGATCTCAAGGTGCGCGAGGCCCAGATCGCCCGGCTCTCCCAGATCTGGGAGGCGCGCGAGGCGGCCCTCTCCCAGGGCGACCAGCGGCTCCACGACAAGGAGGTGGAGATCCAGGGGCTGAAGCTCCAGGTGGACGAGCTCCTGCGGCGGCTCGACGAGGCCCGCGACTCCTTCGTGCGCAAGGAGCGGGAGCACGGCGCTTCCATCGAGGGGCTGCTCCTGGAGAAGTTCTCGCAGGAGAAGGACCTCATCGAGGTGGTGGCCGGCAAGGAGCGCCGGGTGAACGAGCTGGAGCGCGAGGTGCGGCTCCGCGACGACGACCTGGCGAAGCGGAAGGTGGCGCTCGACGGGGCGGTGGAGGAGATCTCGCGCCTGGAGCGGCAGCTGCGGTCCGAGCGGGAACGGAGCGAGAACCGGGAGCGGGAGCTCACCTCGCTGCTCGGGGCCCGCGAGACCGAGCTGGGGGCGGCGCAGCGCACCCTGGCCGACGCCAGGGCCGCCGCCTCGCTGCAGGCCCGCGAGGCCGAGGAGGTGGCCGCCTCCCTGGCCGGGGTGGAGGCCGAGCTGGCCCAGACGCGCGAGCGAGAGGCGGCCCACGCCGCCCGCGCCCAGGACCTCCAGGCCCAGCTCCAGGCCCGCGAGGCCGAGGGGGAACGCGAGCGGGAGGCGGCCCGCGAGGCCGCCCGCGCCTTCCAGCAGCGCATCGACGAGCGCGAGGAGACCATCCGCGACCGCGAGGAGCGGCTGCGGAGGCTGGAGGAGGAGTCGCGCGCCCAGCGCGAGGCGGCCCGGGCCCGCGAGGAGGACCTGCTGCGGGAGAACGGCGACCACCTGGCCCACCTGGGCGAGCTGGAGCGCGAGTCCGAGGACGCGGCGCGCGACGCCGCCGACCGCGAGGCCAGCCTGCGGCACCAGCTGCAGCGGCTCGAGGCCGAGGTGGCGGCGCTGCGCTCCGGGAGGGAGACCGCCGAGGCGGCGCTGGCCCAGCGGGTGCGCGAGCACGAGGGGAGGGCCGACGCGGCCGAGCAGCGTCTGCTGGAGGAGCGCAAGAAGGCCCAGGAGGAGCTGGCCCGGCGCGACGGCCTGCGGGCTCGCGAGGCGCAGCGCTTCCAGGCGGCCCTCCAGGAGGCGGCGCGGCGCCTGGACCTGCTGCAGCGGGAGCTGGCGCGGCGCCCCCCGGCCGCGGGACCTGCGGCCGCCGAGCCCCCGCCCCCTGGCCCGGTGGCGGCGACCCCCCCGGCGCAGCCCGCCGCGCCCCCGCCGGGCGCGGCCCCGAAGCCCGAGGGCGGCTAGGGTGGGGAGTCGAGGAGACGGCGGGGCCCTCCCCGCCGTCGCGGCGAGCCGATGCTGATCCTGTCGAGCGCATTGCTGGCCGGCTTCCCCCACGGCTTCACCACTCGTGCGGGCGGCGCCTCGCGCAGCCCTTACGCCGGGCTCAACCTCTCCACCTCCACCGGCGACGAGGGCGCCTCGGTGGAGGAGAACTGGGCCCGGCTGCGCCAGGAGACCGGCCTCTCCTTCGCCCGGGTGAAGCAGGTGCACGGCAGCGCGGTGGCGCGCCGCGACGCCCCCTCGCTGCCGGGCGAGGAGGCCGACGCGGTGATCACCGCCCGGCCCGGCCTGGCGGCCTGCGTCCTCACCGCCGACTGCGTGCCCATCCTGCTCGGCGACCCGAGCTCGGGGGCGGTGGCGGCGGTGCATGCCGGCTGGCGCGGGACCCTGGCGCGCGCCGCGGCCCGTGCGGTCGAGGCGCTGGAGCGGGAGTTCGGAGCGCGCCGGGAGAACCTGCTGGCGGCGGTGGGACCCGCCATCGGGCCCTGCTGCTACGAGGTCTCGCCCGATCTGGCCGAGCGCTTCGTGGCCGAGATCGGCCCCTCGGCCTGCATGGTGCATCCGCGGACGCCGCGGGTGGACCTCTGGACCGCCAACGAGCGCGTGCTCTGCGACGCCGGCATCCCTCCCGAGCGCATCGAGGTCATCGAGCGCTGCACCGCCTGCGACGACGAGGCCTTCTTCTCGCACCGGCGCGACGGAGTCCGGACCGGGCGCCAGGTGGGATTCATCGCACCTCCCCGGGCGCCCTTTCTTGACTAACCAGGGCGGCCCCCTACGATCCCATGCGGTCGCGCCGTACGGTGCGTGCGATATCGCCGCGCGCCGTCGCCGTGTTGCCGAGGAGTCGCCATGAGAGTCGCCCCCATCGCCGCCGCCCTCGCCCTCGTCCCCGCGCTGGCCCTCGGCCAGTCGCAGGCCCTCGAGGCGGCGAAGCAGGCCCGCACCACCGCCGAGCAGGCCTCGGAGGCGCGGGCCGCCAAGGCCGACGCCCAGGCGGTGCAGGGCGACAGCGACCCCGGCACGGTGGATCTGGGCGCGGCCGCGGAGCAGCTCGAGAACCCGGGCACCGTCGAGGGCACGGTGCAGGCGCTGCCTCCGGGCGGCGCGGTGGCCCCGCCCGACACCTACACGGTGAAGCCGGGCGACACGCTCTGGGACCTCTCCGGCCGCTTCCTCAACAACCCCTGGTACTGGCCCAAGGTCTGGTCCTACAACCCCGAGGTCACCAACCCGCACTGGATCTACCCCGGCAACATGCTGCGCTTCTTCCCGGCCGCCGAGGGGCAGCCGGCCCGCGTCGAGCCGGTGCCGGCGCCGCAGGCCGCGCCCGAGGAGCCGCTGGCCGAGCAGGAGGGGCCGCGCGAGCTGGAGGACCTGACCCGCGCCGACCTGGGCAAGGCGCAGGACTACGGCGAGGAGGACGCGGTGGCGGTCACCGGCCCGTACAAGGTGGGCTACGTGGCTCCCCGCGGCGTGGCGGCCCGGCGCGAGACCTTCATCACCCGACGCGAGCTGGCCGAGGCCGGAGGCATCACCGGCGCCTTCGAGGACAAGATGATGCTCACGGTCCACGACCGCGCCTACGCCGAGTTCCACGCCGGCGCCGCGCCGCGGGTGGGCCAGTCGTTCGTGGTCTTCCGCACCGTCCGCCCGGTGACCCACCCGCGCACCGGCGAGATGCTCGGCTACCAGACCCAGCTCATCGGCACCGCCAAGGCGGTGGCCGCCGGCCCCAAGGTCGTGACCCTCATCATCCAGAGCGCCTCGGAGCCCATCGAGCGCGGCGACTACCTCGGCCCGCAGACCGAGCGGCTCGTCCGGATGGTGGCACGCCGGCCCAACCAGCGGCAGCTCGACGGCAGCATCGTCTCCACCGACCGCGAGTCGGCCTGGCTGGCGGCCGAGCACCACATGGTCTTCGTGGACCGCGGCCGCGCCGACGGCGTCGAGGAGGGCAACGTCTTCACCGTGCTGCGCGCCGGCGATCCCTACGCCAAGGACCTGGACCTCACCAACCTCTCCATGCGCGAGGACCGCCGCCTCCCCAGCGAGGACATCGGCGAGCTCCTGGTGGTCGACGCCAAGGAGAACTACTCCACCGCGCTGGTGGTCCGCAGCCTGCGCGAGCTGGCCGCCGGCGACCGGGTGGAGATGCGCCAGAGCCGCGGCGCCGCCGCCCCCGGCTCGGGCGGCTACTAGCCCTTCCTGGGCCGGCGCCGGACGGGAAGGCGGGCCCGCACCGCCGCTGGACGGCGCTTGACGCTCCCGGGCGCGGCGGATACAGGTCGGCGATGCGGTCGGCCCGTACCCTGCTGCGCGGCGAGCCCGGCTACCCGGCCCGGCTGGCGGCCACGGACGAGGCCCCGCCGCAGCTCCGGCTGGCCGGCGAGCTCGGCCCCCCCGGAGTGACCCGCGTGGCGCTGGTGGGCGCGCGCGCCTCCGACGACTACGGCCTGGACATGGCCCGCAGCCTGGCCGCCGGCCTGGCCCGGGCCGGCGTGAGCGTGATCTCGGGCGGCGCGCGAGGCGTGGACGGCGCCGCCCACGAGGGCGCGCTGGCAGCCGGCGGGCACACCGTGGCGGTGCTGGGCACCGGGGTGGACGTGGACTACCCGGTGGGCAACCGGCGCCTCTTCGAGCGCATCCTGGCCGCGGGGGGCGCGCTGCTCTCGGAGCTGGAGGACGGCACGCAGGGCTCTCCCTGGAGCTTCCCCCGGCGCAACCGCATCATCAGCGGGCTCAGCGACGCGGTGGTGGTGGTGCGGGCCGGCGAGAAGAGCGGCGCCCTCATCACCGCCGACTGGGCGCGGCGCCAGCGGGTGCCGCTCCTGGCGGTGCCCGGCGACGCCGACAACCCGCTCTCGGCGGGCCCCCTCGGGCTGCTGCGAACCGGCGCCCGCCTCGTCACCCGCGCCGCCGACGTGCTGGAGCTCCTCGGCCTGGCCGGGCAGGCGGAGCTGCCGCTCCCCGGGCCGGAGCTGCAGGGGCCTGCGGCCGCGGTGTGGGCCGCCCTGTCGCGGAGCCCGCAGCACGCCGACGAGCTGGCCCGGGCCGCGGGCCTGCCCCCGGGCGCGGCGCTGGCGGCGCTGCTCGAGCTCGAGCTCTCGGGGCTGGCGGAGCAGCGGCCCGGGCAGCGGTTCCTGCGGAAGGGCGCCGGGGCCTAGCGGGGAGGGGGCATGGCCAGGACCGTCACCCGGCAGAAGGCGCCCCCGGTCGCCGCCGCCGCGCCGCGCACCGCGCCGCGCGCCGGCGCCCGCACCACCGCCCGCGCCCCCCGCGCCGGGCCGCGCCTGCTGGTGGTCGAGTCGCCGGCCAAGGGCAAGACGCTGCAGCGGCTCCTGGGCACCGGCTGGGAGGTGCGGGCCTCGGCGGGCCACGTGAAGGACCTGCCCTCGGCCAAGGAGGGGGTCGACGTGGAGCACGGCTTCCTCCCCACCTACGAGGTGCTCAAGGGGAAGAACCGCGTGCTCTCGGAGCTCCGGCGCGCCTCGCTGAAGGCGCCCCAGGTGCTGCTGGCCACCGATCCCGACCGCGAGGGCGAAGCCATCGCCTGGCACCTGGCCGAGGAGCTGGGGGCGCCGGGCGGCGACGCGCGCATCGGGCGGGTGCTCCTGCAGGAGCTCACCGCGGGCGCGGTGCAGCGGGCGGTGGCGCAGCCCGAGCCGCTCGACAGGCGGCGCTTCGAGGCGCAGCAGGCGCGGCGCATCCTCGACCGGCTCGTCGGCTTCCGGGTGAGCCCCATCCTCTGGAAGAAGGTGAGGCGCGGGCTCTCGGCGGGGAGGGTGCAGTCGGTGGCGGTGCGGCTGCTGGTGGATCGGGAGCGGGAGATCGAGGCCTTCCGGCCGGCGGAGAGCTGGTCGCTCGAGGCCGGCCTCCGCGCCGGCCGGCCGCCGGCCTTCCGGGCGCAGGTGACCGGGCCGGGCGGGGAGGAGCCGCCGCTCCCGGACCGGGCGGCGGTGGAGGCGCTGCTGGCGCGGCTCGAGGGGGCCGGCTTCCGCGTCGAGCGGGTGGAGCGCCGCGAGCTCCTGCGGCGCCCGCCCGCGCCCTTCACCACCGCCACGCTCCAGCAGGAGGCCTCGCGGCGGCTGGGCTTCACGCCGCGCCGGACCATGGCGCTGGCCCAGCGGCTCTACGAGGGCGTGGAGCTGGGGGACGAGGGGGCGGTGGGGCTCCTCACCTACGTGCGCTCCGACTCGGTGCGCCTCTCGCCCGAGGCGGTGGAGGCCGCCCGCCGCCACGTCGAGGCGACGTGGGGAGCCGATCACCTGCCGGCCGAGCCGCCGATCCACCGGGCCCGGTCGAGGTCGGCGCAGGAGGCCCACGAGGCCATCCGGCCCACCTCGCTCGACTGGCCGCCGGAGCGGGTGGGGGAGCTGCTCGAGGAGAAGGGCGCGCGCGACCTGTGCCGGCTGTACGCGCTGGTGTGGAGCCGCTTCCTGGCCAGCCAGATGGCGCCGGCCGCCTGGGAGGAGACGCGGGTGGCGATCGCCGCGGGCACCGCTCCGCCGGTGCGGCTCCTGGCCAAGGGTCTGCGCCGGGTGTTCCTGGGCTACCTGGCGGCCCACGGCGAGCGGCCGCCCTCCGACGAGGCCGGGGCCGAGGAGCCAGGGCCGCTGCCCGTCGAGGCGCCGCTGCCGCCGCTGGCGGCCGGCGACGAGCTCCGGCTCGAGGCCCTGCACCCGGAAAGGCACCTCAGCGCGCCGCCCCCGCGCTTCGACGAGGCCGGCCTGGTGCGGGAGCTGGAGGTGCGGGGCATCGGCCGCCCCTCCACCTACGCCTCGATCCTCGACCTGGTGCAGGAGAAGGGGTACGTCGAGCGGGTGGAGCGGGCGCTGCGCCCCACCGGGCTGGGGCGGCTGGTCACCGAGGAGCTGGTGCGCTGCTTCCCCCGGGAGCTGGATCCGGCCTTCACGGCGCGGATGGAGGCGCGGCTCGACGAGGTGGAGGAGGGGACCGCCGGCTGGCAGGAGGTGCTGCAGGAGTTCTGGGGCGGCTTCCGCGAGGAGCTGGCCCGGGCCGAGGGCGGGATGCGCGAGGTGCGGGGCGCGGCGCCCGCCGGGATCGCCTGCCCGCGCTGCGGCAAGGCCATGGTGGTGAAGCTGGGCCGCAACGGCGAGTTCCTGGCCTGCCCCGGCTACCCCGAGTGCCGCCAGACGATGGACTTCAGGCGCGAGGGGGACCGCATCGTCCCCGTGGCCGACGAGCCGGCGCCCAGCGACGAGAAGTGCCCGACCTGCGGCGCGCCCATGGTGGTGAAGCGGGGCCGCTTCGGCCGCTTCCTGGCCTGCACCCGCTACCCGCAGTGCCGCACCTCGCGCCCCCTGCCCATCGGCGTGGACTGCCCGCTGGGCTGCGGCGGCCAGCTCACCGAGCGGCGCTCGCAGCGCGGCCGCAGCTTCTACGGCTGCTCCCGCTACCCGGCCTGCGACTTCGTCTCCTGGGATCGGCCGCTGGCCGAGCCCTGCCCGCGGTGCGGCTCCGCTTACCTGGTGGAGCGCCACGGCCGCGACGGCCGGCTGGTGGCCTGCCCGCACAAGGAGTGCGGCTACCGGCGCGCCGGCGACGCGCCGCCGGCAGGTCCGGCCTAGGCGCGGGGCCCGGTGCGCTTGCGCCCGGGGCCGATCCGCGACAGAAGAGGCCCCGTGAGCGAGCGGGTCACCATCCTGGGCGGCGGCCTGGCGGGCTGCGAGGCCGCCTGGCAGCTGGCGCGAGCCGGCGTCGAGGTGGACCTGTGGGAGATGAAGCCGGGGAAGCGCTCGCCGGCCCACCGCGGCGACGGCCTGGCCGAGCTGGTCTGCTCCAACTCGCTGCGCTCCGACAACCCGGAGAACGCCGTCGGCCTGCTGCACGAGGAGCTCCGCCGGCTCGGGAGCCTGGTGCTGTCCTGCGCCGACGCCACCCGGGTGGCGGCCGGCGACGCGCTGGCGGTGGACCGGGAGCGCTTCAGCGCCCTGGTCACAGAGCGCATCCGGGGCGAGCCGCTGGTGCGGCTGGTGCACGAGGAGGCGACGCACCTCCCCGGGGGTCCGGGCCTGGCGCTGGTGGCCACCGGGCCGCTCACCGCCGACGCCCTGGCCGCCGAGATCCAGGCGCTCTGCGGCGGCAGGCTCCACTTCTACGACGCGCTCGCCCCCATCGTCGCCGGCGACTCCATCGACAGGGAGGTGGCCTACGCCCGGAGCCGCTACGGCAAGGGGAGCGGCGACGACTACCTCAACCTGCCGCTCGACCGGGAGCAGTACCAGGCCTTCGTGGCCGCGCTGCTGGCCGGCGAGAAGGTGGCGCCCCACGCCTTCGAGGAGTTGCGCTTCTTCGAGGGCTGCCTGCCCATCGAGACCATGGCCGAGCGCGGCCCCGACGTGCTCGCCTACGGCCCCATGAAGCCGGTGGGGCTCGAGGACCCGCGCACCGGCCGGCGGCCGCACGCCGTGGTCCAGCTCCGGCGCGAGGATGCGGCCGGCACCGCCTGGAACCTGGTGGGCTTCCAGACCCGGCTCACCTGGCCGGAGCAGCGGCGCATCTTCACCAGCCTGCTGCCGGGCCTGGCCAGGGCCGAGTTCCTGCGCCTGGGGCAGGTGCACCGCAACACCTTCGTCGAGGCGCCGGCGGTGCTGGCACCCGACCTCTCGCTGCGGGCCCGCCCCCACCTCTTCCTCGGCGGCCAGATCACCGGCGTGGAGGGGTACGTCGAGTCCACCGGCTGCGGCCTGCTGGCGGCGCGAGCCATCCTCGACCGGCGCGCCGGCCGTCCCTTCCGCCCGCCGCCCGAGGGCACGGCCCTGGGGGCGCTCCACCGCCACCTCACCGGCCGCGGCCACCTGCCCGGCACGCCCTACCAGCCGAGCAACGTGGTCTTCTCCCTGTTCCCGCCGCTGGAGGGTAGACTCCGGGGCAAGCAGGCGCGCAAGGCGGCCCACGTGGAGCGCGCGCGGCGCCAGCTCCCGGAGTGGATCCCGTGACCTCCCGTTCGCTCGCCTCCCTGGCCCTGGCGGCGCTCGCCGCCACCTGTTCCCGCTCGGAGGCGCCGCAGGGGCTGGGCAAGCGGCTGGTGGAGGGGCCCGTGGCCGCGGTCCGCCCCTCGGCCGACGGCACCTGGCTTGCCTGGCTCGACGGCTGCGCCCCGGTCCAGGGCGTGGCGGTACCGCCCGGTGTGGCCGCCTGCGACCTGCGCGCGATGCCGGCCGACGGCGGAGAGGCGGTGCGGGTGGCCCGCGGCGTCAGCACCCTGCCCGGCGGCTTCGCCTGGAGCGCCGAGGGCCACGTGCTGGCGGCGCTGGAAGGGCACGACCTCTCGAGCGGCGCCGGGACGCTGGTGGCCTGGACCCCCGGCGGCGCGCCGCGGCGCCTGGGCGAGGGGATCTCGTTCTGGGCCTTCGCCCGGCGCGGGCGGCTGCTGGGTTACGTGTGGCGCGGCCGGGTGCAGCTCTGGCGGCCCGGCACCGAGCCCGAGGCGCTGGACGGGCTGGACGCGGTGGCGACCTTCGAGCTCCACCCGCGGGGCGAGGAGGGGCGGCCGCTGCTGCTGGCGCGGCGGGCGCTGGCGGCCGGCGGCGAGCTCCTGGCCGTGACGCCCGGGCAGAAGCCGGTGCGGGCCGGCGGGCCGGTGGGCGACTACGCCTTCGCCCCGGGCGGCGAGCGCTTCGCCTTCACCGAGCGCAGCGGCGAGGGGCGCGACCTGCACCTGGCCTCCTCGGCGGCGCCGGGACAGAAGGGGGCGACGCTGGGCGAGGACGTGGCCAGCTTCTCCTTCTCGCGCGACGGCGGCGCCATCGCCTTCCTGGCCGGGGTGGTGCCGGGCCGGCAGGGCGACCTGTGGGCGGCGCGGGCCGGGGAGAAGCCGGCCAGGCTGGCCGCCGCGGTGGGCGAGTACCGCTGGGCCCGGGGGATGCAGCGGCTCGCCTGGCTGGAGGGGTACGACCCGCGGGTCCGCTCCGGCGCCCTGGCGGTGGGCGCGCCCGGCCAGAAGGGCGAGCCCCTGGGCAAGAACGTCTCCGCCTTCGAGCTCTCGCCCGACGGGCAGGCGGTGGCCTTCCTGGAGCACACGGTGCAGGGCGGCTACTCGGTGGACCTCAAGGTGGCGCGCGGGGGCCAGGTGACGGCCGTGGCCCGCGGCGTCTTCGGCTTCGAGCTCTCGCCGGCCGGCGACGAGCTCTGGCTGCGCACCGCCTGCACCCGCAACGCCGAGGCCTGCGACCTCTTGGTGGCGTCCCTCGCCGAGCCGGCCCGGACCCGGCGGGTCGCCGAGGGGCTGAAGAGCTTCGAGTGGGACCCGCGGCGCCCGGCGCGCCTGCTGCTGGGCTGGTCGCGCGAGGACCGCGTGGCCCTCGACCTGGCGGTGTGGGAGGCGGGGGCGCTCACCGCGGTGGATCGCTCGGCGCTGCCCGGGAGCGCCTCCTTCCTGCCCGGCCCCGGGCGGCTCGCCTACGCGGTCAACGACCCGAAGCGCCCCGGCCTCTACCTGGCCGAGCTGCCCCGGTAGCGCGGCGCGCCAGGCCCGTCGTCCCGGGGGCGCGTCCGCTCACTCCCCGGTGCAGCGCGAGTAGCCGCTCACGCTCACGCAGGTGGTGGTGCCGTCGGAGGCGAGGTTCATGCTCCCGCCCGGGGTCGCGCCCTCGTACCGCTTGCTCCAGGCCTGCCTCCCCTGGCCGCGCTGACGGGCGGCTGCCACCAGGTTGCCCATCGGAAGCGCGTTCCCCTCGGCGCCCCAGTTCCCCTGCGCGTCCACCCACCACCGGCCCGGCCAGACCTGCCCCAGCGCCTCGCGCAGCCCGGCCACGTCCACGGGGTCGAGCTCTCGCCCGTTGATGAAGACCCCGGTGAGCGCTCCGCTTCCGCCGCCCGAGGCCTCGGCCGGGAGCGGCCCTCCCAGCTCCAGCCCGGCGGGCAGGAAGGCCAGGGTGGGCCCACCCCAGCGGCCCGAGGCGCCGCAGCGCGGGTCGTACCAGTAGGCGCCGTCGGGCAAGGTGCCGATGTGCCGCTCCAGGCGCGCCAGCGTCTGCCACTGCGCGCCCACCAGCGGCCGGCCGTTGAAGGTGAGCTTCCGCGCCGGCGCGCGGCTGGCGTCGGGACGCGGGTTGGGGCGCAGCGGCTCGGCGGCGTCGCGGGGTAGCGAGGGCCGCGGCGGCTGCGGGGGGGCCGCGGAGGCGAGGGCCAGCAGGGCGGTGAGGGCCGGGGCGAGCATGGGGGGACGATAGCCGGCAGGGCCGGGGTCCGCATCACCGCCTGGATGCCCCGCTCCCCGCCGCGCCAAGCGACAAACTGGCATCCGCCGCCCCCGGTGCTACCCATTCCCCATGGCCGGGCCTTCACCCCTCCCCCCCGAGATGGAGCGATTCGCCTCCCACCTCGCCGGCGAGCGCCGGGCCTCGATGCACACCCGCCGCGCCTACCTTTCGGACCTCTCCCAGTACGCCGACTGGCTGGCCTCCCATCGAATCCCCGTCGCGGCCGCCACCCCCGCCTCCGTCCGCTCCTTCCTGGCCCACGCGGCCGGCAGCGCGGGGGCGGTGAGCCTGGCGCGCAAGCTCTCCACGCTGCGCAGCCTCTACCGCTACCTGGTGCGCGAGGGGCTCTCCCCGGCCAACCCGGCCCGCGCGGTGGCCACGCCGAAGCGGCCCAGGAAGCTGCCGACGGTGCTGCCCGAGGAGGAGGTGGCGGTGCTGGTGGAGGCTCCCGCCGAGGGCGGGCCGCTGGCCCTCCGCGACCGCGCCTTCCTGGAGCTGCTCTACGCCAGCGGGCTGCGTGTCTCCGAGCTCACCGGCCTCTCGCTGGGCGACCTCGACCTGCCCGGCGGCCTGGTGCGGGTGCTGGGCAAGCGGCAGAAGGAGCGCATCGTCCCGGTGGGCCGGCCCGCCTGCGAGGCGCTGCAGCGCTGGCTCGAGGCGCGGCCGGCGGTGGCCGCGGGCCCCGAGGGAGCGCGCGGCGGCGACGCGCTCTTCCTCAACCACCGCGGCGGCCGGCTCACCTCCCGCTCGGTGGCCCGGCTCCTCCAGAAGTGGGTGCTGTCGGCGGGCCTGCCGCGCCACGTCCACCCGCACGTGTTGCGCCACTGCTTCGCCACCCACCTGCTCGGCAACGGGGCCGACCTGCGCGGCATCCAGGAGCTGCTGGGCCACGCCTCGCTCTCCACCACCCAGCGCTACACGCAGGTGGACTGGAAACGGCTGGCCGCGGTCTACGACCAGGCCCACCCCCGCGCGCGCTGACGAGGCCGGAGGCGCGCGCCCCCGGCCTCGATCGCGCCAACCGCGGGGCGTCAGCGGTACTCGACCCGGGCCTTCACGTGCAGGTCCACCGTGAGGTCGGCGGTCCAGGTGCCGCCGAGCGGGCCCGGCGCGACGCCGCCCACGACCACCTGCACCCGCACCTGCTCGGCGGAGAGATAGGGAAGCAGGTTCACGGCGCCGACGGGCTGCATGGCGAGGCGCGTGGTGGCCGCGCCGTCGCGGGCCCGATCGTAGAGGGCCAGCGTGACCGGGGGGCCGGAGGTGCCAACGGCGGGCAGGAGGATGAGCTCGGCACGGCGGATACCGGCGAAGGTGGTCTCGGGCGAGGTGGGGTTCAGGATCTCGAAGACGGCGCCGTTGAGCGTGACCCGGGACTTCTCGGTCTCGCCGCCGAGCTTGATGTCGCCGAGCTTGAGGTCGAACCCGTCGGCGGGCAGCGGCGTGGTGGGGACGTCGACAGGGGGCGAGCCGGGGAGCGTCGGCAGGGTCTGGGTGACGGCCACCGAGGCCACCTCCATCTCGGCGTACAGGAGGGGCTCCCCGCAGGAGGAGAGGAGGACGGCGGCGAGGGCGGCGATGAGTGCGCGGGCCATGGCGGTCACCTAGAAGACGTAGACGAGGAAGCCGAGCCGCACGGCCGGGATGCGGGCCTTGATGGTGGGCTGGGAGGTCCGGATCCGCAGGGTCGGGTCGCCGGCCTTGAGCGCGGCGTCGACGTCGCCGACCGTGGGGCGCAGCTCGGAGAGGCCGGCGCGCAGGAAGAAGACGAAGCGGTTCTCGGAGCCGAACTCGATCCCCAGGTCGGCCGAGTAGTAGTCGTACCCGACCTTGCCGAGGAGCGTCCTGGCCGCCGCGTCGCCGTCGCCCGCGAAGCGGCTGGCGTCCGCGGTGAAGAAGTGGCCCGCCTCGAGGCCCAGCGTCGGGGTGACGTACCAGTGGAAGGGGATCAGGGTGACCCCGCCCGTCACGCCCATGCCCAGGTAGTTGTAGCCGGCACCGGCGCTGGCCCGCAGGTACTTCCAGGGCCGGAAGACCACCTGCAGCGCCGCGCCCGAGGGAAGGCCCGCGGTGAGCTGCAGGCCCCAGCGCGTCCCGCCGTAGAAGAGGCTGGGGGCGGGGGCCGGCGGCCCCTCCGGCGTGTTGGCCGCCGCAGCGACGGCCGGGGCGACGGCCGGCGCCGCGGTGCCCTCGGGGGCGCCAGCCGGAGCGGCGGCAGCGTCGGGAGCGCTGGCCGGTGCCGGAGCCGCGGGGTCGCTGGCGGGCGCCGGGGCCGCCTCCTCCGAGGCGCGGGCGGGCGCGGCGGCAGCGCACAGCAGGGCGAGGAGCAGCGTCTTCATGAGGGCTTCCTTTGGCCGGGGCGGGAAGAGGCGCTTCCGGCCGAGGGTGGCGTTCGCAGGAGGCGTGCCACCCGGCCGCGAGGGGCGCGGACGCGCAAGCGCCCGCCGGGACGGTTCTTGTCGGCGGGGGCGCAGGCTCTCGCGGCGAGTCGCCGGGGGTGGGGGGAGGGTTTGCACCCGGGTGTCATGGGCGAAGTGACGCGGGAAGGGCTCGCGCCCCGTCGCCTGGCTGCGGTACACCCGTCCGGTGAAGCCCTGGCACACGGTGGAGAAGGCGAAGGCGCCCGACGGCACCGAGATGGCGCTGTGCCGCCGCGAAGAGGAGTGGGTGGTCCGGTACGACGGCAAGGTGCTGATGTCGAGCCGGCAGCACGGCTCGGAGGACGCGCTGGCCGAGCTGGCCCTGGCCCGCGCCGCCCACCGGCGGGCGGTGCTGGTGGGCGGGCTGGGGCTGGGCTTCACGGTCCGGGCGGCGCTCGACCGGATGCCGGCCGACGGCAAGGTGGTGGTGGCGGAGCTGACGCCGGCGCTGGTGGACTGGAACCGGCGGCTGGTGGCCGACCTCGCCGGCCGTCCCCTCGACGACCCGCGCGCCCACGTGCACGTGGGCGACGCCGTCCGGCGCATCGAGGAGGCGCACGGCGCCTACGACGCCATCCTCCTCGACATCGACAACGGCCCGGCCTCGATGGTGCACGACGCCAACCACCGGCTCTACGGGCCGCGCGGCATCGCCGCCTGCAAGCGGGCGCTGCGCGAGGGGGGCGTGCTGGCGGTGTGGAGCGCCCACCACGACGACCGGTACGTGGAGCGCCTGGAGCGGGGCGGCCTCGCCGCCGAGATGAAGGTGGTGCCGGCGCGCGGTACCCTCGGCGGCCAGCGCCACGTCATCTTCCTCGGGGTGAAGCGCTCCGGGCGCGCGCCGCGGCCGGTGCCGGCCGCGGCCGAGGCCTCGCGCTTCAAGCCCGGCCCCCCGTGGCGCCGCAACCGCAGGCCGCGGGACTGACCCGCTGCGGGAGGGGCCGCGCAAGCGCCCCTCCGGGCCCCGCCGCCTGCAGGCCCCCTGCGCAGCGAGCGCTCCCGCCGCGCTCCCCCCGGCGCATTGCCCGGCGCGGCCGCCCGCGCTAGGTGTAGCCCCATGATCCACGGCACCACAGTCCTCTGCGTCCGCCGCGGTCCCCAGGTGTGCCTGGCCTCCGACGGGCAGGTGACCCTCGACAAGACCGTCATGAAGGCCACCGCCCGCAAGGTGCGCCGCCTCGGCGACGGCCAGGTGCTTGCCGGGTTCGCCGGCGCCACCGCCGACGCCTTCACCCTCTTCGAGCTCTTCGAGAAGAAGCTCTCGGCCCACGGCCGCTCGCTGCCGCGGGCCGCGGTGGAGCTGGCCAAGGACTGGCGCACCGACAGGCTGCTGCGCCGGCTGGAGGCGCTGCTGGTGGTGGCCGACCGCGAGACCACGCTCGTGCTCTCGGGCGCCGGCGACGTCATCGAGCCCGACACCACGCCCGGCGGCGGGGTGGCGGCGGTGGGCTCGGGCGGCCCCTACGCGCTGGCCGCGGCAAGGGCGCTGCTGGCGCACACCGACCTGCCGGCCCGCCGCATCGCCGAGGAGTCGCTGCGCCTGGCCGGCGAGATCTGCATCTACACCAACCAGAACCTCTCGGTGGAGGAGCTGGCGTGAGCGGCGCCGACCCGCGCGAGCTGACGCCGGCGCAGATCGTCGCCGAGCTCGACCGGCACATCGTCGGGCAGGCGGCCGCCAAGCGGGCGGTGGCCATCGCCCTGCGCAACCGCTGGCGCCGGCAGCGCGTGGGCGTCGAGTTGCGGGACGAGATCCTGCCCAAGAACATCATCCTCATCGGCCCCACCGGCGTGGGGAAGACCGAGATCGCCCGCCGCCTGGCGCGGCTGGCCGGGGCCCCCTTCGTCAAGGTCGAGGCCTCCAAGTTCACCGAGGTGGGCTACGTGGGACGG
Organism: Deltaproteobacteria bacterium; assembly: GCA_016214955.1. Lineage (GTDB taxonomy): Bacteria > Myxococcota > Myxococcia > Myxococcales > Anaeromyxobacteraceae > JACRMN01. Next base: position 339,628 of record JACRMN010000023.1, on the reverse strand, counting down.
GACGTGGACTCCATGGTCCGCGATCTCGTCGAGGTGGCGGTGAAGCTGGTGAAGGAGGAGGAGCGGGCCCGCCAGGCCGGGCGCGCCCGCGAGGCGGCCGAGGAGCGGGTGCTCCAGGCCCTGCGCAAGAGCGGCGACACGCCCCGGGCCCAGCTCCGCGCCGGGACCCTCGACGACGAGGAGGTGGAGATCGAGGTGTCGGAGAAGCCGGCCGCGCCCATCCTGCCCGTGGGCGGCCCCGGCATGGAGGACATGGCCCAGCAGCTCCAGGACATGATGAGCCAGAGCCCCTTCCTGCAGGCCATGGGGGGCGGCGCCCGCAAGCGCCGGCGCAAGGTGAAGGTGCGGGAGGCGGTGCGGCTGCTGGAGGAGGAGGAGGGTGCGCGCCTGGTGGACATGGAGCGGGTGACCCGCGAGGCGCTGGAGCGGGCCCAGTCGAGCGGCATCATCTTCATCGACGAGATCGACAAGATCGCCGGGCGCGACGGCAGCTCCGGCCCCGACGTCTCCCGCGGCGGCGTGCAGCGCGACCTGCTCCCGGTGGTCGAGGGCTCCACGGTGGCCACCAAGTACGGCTCCGTGAAGACCGACCACGTCCTCTTCATCGCCGCCGGCGCCTTCCACGTGGCCAAGGTCTCGGACCTCATCCCCGAGCTGCAGGGGCGCTTCCCCATCCGCGTGGAGCTCGAGCCCCTGGGCCGCGCCGAGCTGGTGCGCATCCTGCGCGAGCCCCGCGGCTCGCTGCTCAAGCAGTACCAGGCGCTGCTGGCCACCGAGGGGGTGGAGCTCACCTTCGCCGACGAGGCGGTCGAGGCCATCGCCCGCATCGCCGCCGCCGCCAACGAGCAGTCGGAGAACATCGGTGCCCGCCGCCTGCACACCGTGCTGGAGAAGGTGCTGGAGGAGCTCTCCTTCGACGCCGACCGGAAGGCCGGCCAGCGCATCGCCGTGGACGCGGCCTGGGTCGAGGCGCGGCTCGGCAGCTCCCTCGCCCGGGATGATCTCTCCCGCTACATCCTCTAGCCGGAAGACGCCCGCCGCCTTTTCCCGGGGTGGGGCCCCGGCGAGCTTCGCTCGCGGGGCGGGGGCGAAGCCCCCGGCAACACGGCTTGAACGGCTCCGGATTCCTTGCGATAAGCGGGCATGAGCCACAGCCAAGCGTGGGCCGCACGGGCGCAGAAGGTCCTCACCCCGAACTACCGCCAGCAGCCGCTGGCGCTGGTGCGCGGTCAGGGCGCCCGCGTCTGGGACGCGGACGGCAAGGAGTACCTCGATCTCCTCGGCGGCGTCGCCGTGAACGCCCTGGGCCACTGCCACCCGGCGCTGGTGAAGGCGCTGACCGAGCAGGCCGGGACTCTCTGGCACGTCTCCAACCACTTCTTCATCCCCCGCCAGATCGAGCTGGCCGAGGCGCTGCTGCGCCACACGCCCTGGGCCGGCCGCGCCTTCTTCTGCAACAGCGGCTGCGAGGCCAACGAGGCCATGCTCAAGCTGTCGCGGAAGTTCCACGCCGACCTCGGGCACCCCGAGCGCCACGAGATCGTCTCCTGCGTGGACTCCTTCCACGGCCGGACCCTGTTCACCGTCACCGCCGGAGGGCAGGAGAAGTACCAGCACGGCTTCGAGCCGCTGGTGCCCGGCGTGCGCCACGTGCGCTTCGGCGACGTCGAGGCGCTGCGGGCCGCCCTCACCGACAGGACCGCGGCCTTCATCGTCGAGCCGACGCTGGGCGAGGCCGGCGTCTTCCCGGCGCCCGAGGGCTACCTGGCGGCGGCCCGCGAGCTCACCCGCAAGGCGGGCGCGCTCCTCTGCCTCGACGAGATCCAGACCGGCATCGGCCGCACCGGCCGCTGGTGGGCCCACGAGTGGGCCGGCGTGACCCCGGACATCCTCTCCTCGGCCAAGGCGCTGGGCGGGGGCTTCCCCATCGGCGCCATCCTGGCCACCGAGGAGGTGGGGCAGCACCTCGGCGGCGGCAGCCACGGCACCACCTTCGGCGGCAACCCGCTGGCCTGCGCCACCGCGCTGGCGGTGCTCCGCGAGCTGGAGGGCGGCGTGCTGGAGCGCTCGGTGGAGGTGGCGGCCTCGCTCCGGGAGCAGCTCCTGGCGCTGCGCGCCGGCGGCCGGCTGGTGGACGTCCGCGGCCGCGGCATGCTGCTGGGGCTGGCGCTGCGCGGCGTTGCCGCGCCCGAGGTGGGGCGCCTGTGCCGCGAGGCCGGCGTGCTCGTGAACCCCATCGGCGACGACACCATCCGGCTGGCGCCGCCCCTGACCCTCACCGCCGGGGAGGCGGCCGAGGTGGTGCTCCGCATCGGCGCCGCCCTGGCCGCCGCTCCCGCCTCCGCGCCCAGGAAGGCCTGACCCATGGCCCGCACCCCCAGAGCCAAGCGCGACTTCCTGAAGCTCACCGACCTCGGCCGCGAGGAGCTGCAGGGGCTCCTCGGCCGCGCCGCCGAGTGGAAGCTCCTCGGCAAGGACGGCCCGAAGCCGCTGGCCCGGCAGACGGTGGGCCTGGTCTTCGAGAAGGCCTCCACGCGCACCCGCGTCTCCTTCGAGGTGGCGGCGGCGCAGCTCGGAGGCGGCTCGCTCCTGCTCGCCTCCCGCGACTCGCAGCTGGGGCGGGGCGAGCCCATCGAGGACACGGCCCGGGTGCTGGCCCGGTACCTCGACTGCCTGGTGGTCCGCACCTTCGGCCACGACCGGCTCGAGGCCATCGCCCGCTGGGCCGACATCCCGGTGGTGAACGCCCTCACCGACGCCTCCCACCCCTGCCAGCTCCTCGCCGACCTGCAGACCGTGGCCGAGCGCTTCGGCCCCGACGCCGCCACCCGAGCCGACTTCCCGGTGGCCTGGATCGGCGACGGCAACAACATGGCCAACAGCTGGCTGGAGGCCTGCGCGGTCCTCGGCTTCCGGCTGACGCTGGCCTGCCCCGCCGGCTACGACCCCGACGCCGGGCTCCTGGCCCGCTGCGCCGGCCGGGCGCGGGTGGTCCGCTCGCCCCGCGAGGCGGTCTCCGGGGCGCTGGTGGTCAACACCGACGTCTGGGCCAGCATGGGCCAGGAGGCGGAGCAGGCGGTCCGCGCCCGGGCCTTCCAGGGCTTCATCGTCGACCCGGCCCTGATGCAGGCGGCCGACCCGAAGGCGGTGGTGCTCCACTGCCTGCCGGCCCACCGGGGCGAGGAGATCGCCGCCGAGGTGCTGGAGGGGCCGCAGTCGGCGGTCTTCGACCAGGCCGAGAACCGGCTCCACGCCCAGAAGGCGCTCCTGGAGATGCTCCTCGGCTGACGCGGCGCGTCCCGCCTCCTCGCCCAACCCGGGGCCGGCCGGGGCCCTTCGTTGACCGGGTGGGAGGCGGTGGCTAATGTGGGCCAACCGCGAGACGGGGGCTGACCGGTGTCCGGGGAAAGGTACAGGGGTTTCGTCTTCGTTCCCGCGGAGTTGGCGGAGGAGGCGGAGCTCAGCCTGGAACAGAAGAAAGAGATCCTCTACCTGCACGCCAACCTCGCCACGCTGAGCTACTGGGACCTGCTGGGCATTCCCTGGAACGCCTCCTGCGAGGAGGCCCAGGAGGCCTTCCGCCGCCAGGCCCTCTCCCTCCACCCCGATCGCCTCCGCGGCAAGCGGCTGGGGAGGTTCGGCGCGCGCCTGCAGGCCATCTTCCCCAAGCTCAACGAGGCGCGCGAGACGCTGGCCGACCCCGGGCGCCGCTCCGCCTACGCCCGCAAGACGGCGAGCCCGACCGAGCGGGCCAAGCTGGAGGTCCGCGACATCCAGGAGGAGCGCCGCGCCGAGGAGCGCCGCGCCCGGCTGGCGCGGCAGAACCCCATCGTCGCCAAGGTGGCGCGCGTCGGCGAGCTCATGACCCGGGCGCGCCGGGCCCTGGAGGAGGGACGCTGGAGCCAGGCGGCCAACGACTTCCAGCTGGTCTGCTCCCTCGACCCCAAGAACGAGGAGGCGCGAAAGCAGGCCGACGAGGCGCGGCGCAAGGCGGCCGCGAGCCGGGCCGCCGAGCTCCACGAGAAGGGCCTGGCGACCGAGCTGGGCGGCTCGCTGCAGGCGGCCCTGACCCTGTTCCGCGAGGCGGTCGAGGTCGATCCCGGCAGCAGCCACGCGGCCACCGCCGCCTCGCGCGTGGCCCGCACCCTCGGCGACCTGCCGACCGCCCGGGACATGGCCGAGAGGGCGGTGCGCGCCGGACCGCGCGACGCCGCGGCCCACGAGGCCCTGGCCCAGGCGCTGGCGGCGCAGGGCGACTCCAAGGAGGCCCGGCGCGTGGCGGAGCGGGCGCTGGAGCTGGACCCGCGGCTGGAGGGTGCGAAGGCCGTGCTCAAGAAGCGCTGGGGCCTCTTCGGATGAGCGAGCTGGATCTCGAGCCCGTCATCGGCATCGACCTGGGCACCACCAACTCGGTGGTGGCCACGGTGATCGACGGCGTGCCCCGCGTCATCCAGGGGCGCAGCGGCCAGCTCCTCACCCCCTCGGTGGTGGCGCTCGCCAAGAACGGCAAGCGGCTGGTGGGGCAGATCGCCAAGCGCCAGGCGATCACCAACGCCGAGAACACCGTCCACGCCGCCAAGCGCCTCATCGGCCGGCGCTGGGGCTCCAAGGAGGTGGAGGACGCCGCCCGCATCCTCCCCTACCAGCTCGTGGCCGGCCCCGAGGGGCACGACGTCCGCATCCGGCTGGGGGAGCGGGCCTACGCCGTCCCCGAGATCTCGGCCATGGTGCTCTCCGAGCTCAAGGCCGACGCCGAGGCCTTCTTCGGGCGCCGGGTGAGCAAGGCGGTGGTCACCGTCCCCGCCTACTTCAACGACGGGCAGCGGCACGCCACCAAGGACGCCGGCCGCATCGCCGGGCTCGAGGTGCTGCGCATCATCAACGAGCCCACCAGCGCCGCCCTGGCCTACGGCTTCGCCAAGCAGATGGAGAAGAAGGTCGTGGTCTTCGACCTCGGCGGCGGCACCTTCGACATCTCGGTCCTCGACATCGGCAAGAGCGTCTACGACGTGGTGGCGGTGGGCGGCGACACCTACCTGGGCGGCGAGGACTTCGACCGGCGGGTCATGGACTGGATCGTCTTCGCCTTCGCCAAGGAGAACGCCGGCATCGACCTGCGCTCCGACAAGATGGCGCTGCAGCGGCTCAAGGACGCCGCCGAGAAGGCCAAGATCGAGCTCTCCTCCTCGCCGGCCACCAGCATCTCGCTCCCCTTCCTGGTGGGCGGGGGCGAGGGGCGGCCGGCGCTGCACCTGGAGAAGCAGCTCACCCGCGAGAAGCTGGAGGAGCTGACCGGCGACCTGGTGGACCGCTGCATCCGCGTGGTGGAGCGCACCCTGCGCGACGCCGGCGTGCGGGCCCGCGACGTCGGCGACGTCATCCTGGTGGGCGGCATGACCCGCATGCCCCGGGTGCAGCGGGCGGTGCGCGAGTTCTTCGGGCGGGAGCCGTCGCGCGGCGTCCACCCCGAGGAGGTGGTGGCCCTGGGCGCCGCCATCCAGGCGCAGAACCTGGCCTACCCGGCCAAGGGCCAGTCCGAGGTCCTGCTCCTCGACGTCACCCCGCACAACCTCGGCATCCTGGTGGTGGGCGGCTACTTCGAGACCATCATCCCCAAGAACACCACCGTCCCCACCTCGGCCAACCGCATCTTCACCACCGTGCAGGACAACCAGACGGCGGTGCGCATCGCCGTGCTGCAGGGCGAGAGCGAGCGGGCCACCGACAACGAGCTGCTGGGCGAGTTCGTGCTCGACGGCCTGCGGGCGGCGCGGCGGGGCGAGGTGGAGGTGGAGGTCCAGTTCGACATCAGCGCCGACGGCATCGTCGGCGTCTCGGCCCGCGACCTGCAGACCGGCCAGCGCCAGTCCATCACCGTCACCGCCACCAGCGGCCTCACCGAGGAGGAGCTGCGCCACATCCTCGAGGAGAACGTGGACGAGGCGCTGGAGCGCAAGCAGGCGCAGAGCGACTTCGAGCGGCGCCGCGAGGCGGCCGAGGCCGTGATGCGGGAGATCGAGGGGCTGGTGCCGGCCGTCTCCGACGCCCTGGCCCGCAGCCGCTTCGGCAAGGATGCGGTGCAGAAGGCGGTGGGCGTCATCCAGCGGGTGCGGCAGGCGCTGGCGGCCCGCGACGTCCAGTCGCTCGAGGCCAACGAGGAGCAGCTCGACCGCACGCTGCAGCTCTTCAAGAGCCTGGCGGCGGGCGGTCGCCCGCCCGAGGACCCCCGATGAGGCCGGCCTCCCAGCTCATCGAGCAGGGCATCAAGTCCTACACCCGGGGCCAGCTCGGCGAGGCCGAGCGGTACTGGCGCGAGGCGCTGGCCCTGGAGCCGCTCAACGATCGGGCCCGGGCCTACCTCGACCTCCTGCAGGGCGCGCCGCGCGGAACGCCGGCGCCCGCGGCTCCGCCGCCGCAAGGGGCACAGCCGCCGCCGGAGGTCCAGCCGCCGCAGCGGGCAGCGCCGCCACAGCCCGCCACGCTGCAGCAAGCCGCTCCGCAGTACGTCGCGCCGCCGCTGCAGTACGCAGCGCCGCCGCAGGCCACGCCGCAGTACGCAGCGCCGCCGCAGGCCACGCCGCAGTACGCAGCGCCGCCGCAGGCCGCGCCACAGTACGCGCCGCTGCCACCCGAGCCGCCGCCCACCTACGCCACGCTCGGCGCGGCGGCGACGCCGGTGCCGGCGGCGGGGGTGCAGGCCCCGGAAGCGCCGGCTGCCGCGCCGGACGCCGCGCCGCAGCGCACCCCTCACCGGGACCTCGAGCTCGCCGATCCGCTGGTGCCGCTGCCCGCGCCGGCCGGCGGGGCCAGGGCGACCGGCCTGCTGGCGGAGGGGGCGCGCCGCAGCACCCTCACCGACTACGCGCCCTCGCCCTGGGACCAGGGCCCGGCCGAGCAGGGCGCCATCGTCCTCGAGGGCGAAGGCGGGCTGGACCTGGCCAGCATCGACGAGAAGTCGGACCTGACGCCGCTCGTGCCCGACATGGGGCAGCCCACGCCGCCGCCGCCGCTGCTGCGCAAGCCCATCTCCGACGTCGAGGTGTGGATGCAGGGCGCCCGCGAGCTCCACGCCCTGGGCGACTTCTCCGGCTCCCTGGAGATGATCGAGAAGATCCTCAAGCTCGATCCCTCCCACGCCGAGGCCCGCGCCTACCTGGCCCAGAACGAGGCCACCCTCATCGCCATGTACGAGTCGAAGCTGGGAACCCGCAGCAACATCCCGCGGCTGGCCATCAAGCCGGAGGAGGTGCTGTGGCTCAACCTCGACCACCGCGCCGGTTTCCTGCTGGCGCAGATCGACGGCCTGGTGAACTACGAGGACCTTTTCGCTCTCTCCGGCCTGCCGCGCCTCGACACCGCCCGCATCCTGGCGACCTTGCTGCAAGAGGGCGTGATCGTCTCCTGAGGCGGGCCCCGCCCTCGGCGACGGGCTCCTTCGCCTCCCGTTCGCGATCCCTGCCTGCGGGCGGCGTCCTCGCCGCTACCGCGCCGCCGGCTGGTCGGCGTCGAGGGGATCCTCGGCGGCCTCGGGCCCGGCCGCGCTGGCGGCGTAGTGGGCCCGCACGAAGTCGATCAGCCGGTCGAGGTAGCTCTGGAAGGGCGGGCAGAGGATGCCGGTGCCCGCCAGCAGCTCCAGCATGTTGCGCGGGTTGTACACGGCGATGCGGTTCACGAGCTGGATGGCGGCCCGCTGCGGGCGGACCAGGCGCTCCAGCAGCGGCAGCGAGAGCACCGCCTCGGCGGCGCGGTGGGGGATGGAGACCGGTGGCAGCGACTTGCCGGCCCGCCGGGCCACCAGCTCGTAGGCGCGCCGCACGCTGATGGGCGCCGGATCGACCAGGTGCACGGTGCGCCCCACCGCCGCCGGGTTGGCGGCGATGGAGAGCGCCGCCTCGACGACGAAGTCCACCGGGACGGCGTTGAGCGGGGCGATGCCGTTGCGCGGGAGGGGGAGGGGGACGGAGAGGGGCGAGGCCACCAGCAGGATGGCCAGCGTGTAGGGACCCTGGAAGCGGTCGATCTCGCCAGTGCGGGAGTCGCCCACCACGATTCCGGGCCGGTAGATGATGGCCGGCAGCCGGCCCTGGGCCTCGCGCACCAGCCGCTCGGCCAGGTACTTGGTCTCCTCGTAGGGGTTCCCGAAGCTCTGGCCCTGCTCCAGCTCGTCCTCGAGGATGACGCCCTCGCGGTTGCCCGAGACCGCCGCGGTGGAGAAGTGGTGGAAGCGGGAGAGGCCGGGGCAGGCCTGGGCCAGCTCCAGCAGGTTGCGGGTGCCCTCGACGTTGACCGCCCGGAGCCGGCGCGGGTCGGCGGCCAGGTCGTCCACCGCAGCCAGGTGCCAGATCTCGGTCACCTCGCGGGTGAGCCGCTTGTAGTCCGGCCCGGCCAGCCCCAGGTGCATCCGGGTGAGGTCGCCTTCCAGCAGCGTCACCTCCGGCCCCAGCTCGGCGAGGAGCGGGCGGGTGGCCTCGACCCGCTCGGCCTTCACCAGCAGCGCCAGGCGCAGGCCTGGCCGCAGCTCGCGCAGGCGGCGCACCAGCCGGCGGCCGATGAAGCCAGGGAACCCGGTGACGAAGGCGAGCCCTTCGGACGACATCCCCGACTAGTAGCGCCTGGGCGGCGCGTTGGGAAGCCTGCGCCCCGCCCCGGCCCGCAGGTCGGCGAGCAGCGCCCGGGCCTTGGCGGCCAGGTCGGCGGGGGCGCCGTCGTTCCGGACCAGCAGGTCGGCCCGGGCCGCCTTCTCGTCGATGGGGAGCTGGGCGGCGAGCCGGGCCTCCCCCTCGGCGCGCGAGAAGCCGTCGCGCGCCGCCATCCGCTCGAGCTGCGCCTCCCGGGGCGCCCACACCACCGCCACCGCCTCCAGCTCCCGGTCGAGCCCCACCTCGTAGAGGAGCGGCACGTCGTAGAAGGCCAGGTCGTGGCCGGCGCCGGCCAGCCTTTCGGTCTCGCGCCGCATGGCCTCGCGCACCGCCGGGTGGATCACCGCCTCGAGCCGGGCGCGGGCCGCCGCGTCGCCGAAGACCCTGGCCGCCACCTGCCTGCGGTCCAGCTCGCCGTCGGGGCCGACCACCTCGGGCCCGAAGAGGCGGGCCACCTCGGCCAGGGCCGGCGTCCCGGCCGCCACTGCCTCTCGCGAGAGCCGATCGGCGTCGATGACCGGGACCCCGAGGTCGCGCAGCGCCCGGGCGAAGGTGCTCTTGCCGGTGGCGATCCCGCCGGTGAGCCCGATGAGCCGCATGGCCGGACGCTACTGGGCCGGGGGCGCGGCGGTGGCCGGCCGGGGGGCGGGAGCGGCGCCCCTGGGAGGGGCCGGGGCGGGCTCGCGGGCGGCTCCCTCGCCGGGCTTGAAGGAGATGGCCTCCACCGCGCCCTCCTTGCCGAAGAAGACGGTGATCCCGGCGGCCTTGTAGATCCAGACCGGCCGGAAGTCGTCGGTGAAGCTCTTCTGGGCCCCCTTGCCGTAGGTGCCCTCCACCGAGTCCTTGTCGAGCGCGGTCGCCGGGAAGACGGTGATCTCGACCACCAGGCCGTCGTCCCGGGTGAAGAACTGGGCCTGGCGGGTGCCGGCCAGCGCCTGGTCGCCCTTGTAGACCAGCGCCAGCCGCTCGCCGAGCTTGCCGTGGGTGGAGGGATCGCCGAAGCGGGCGATGACGTCGGCCCGGGTGCTCTGGCCGGGGTGGATGCCCTGCCAGCTCTTGGGGGCGGCGGCGGCGGGGAGGGCCAGGGCCGCCAGGCCCAGGAGGAGGTGGAGGGCGCGAGGGGGCGTTTCCATGGGGCGAGTATACCGCCCACCCGCTGTATACTCCGCCCCCCGTGACCGTCCCCCGACCAGAGGCCCTGTGGGTGCTGCTCCTGCTGGCGCCCATCCCGGCGCGGGGCCTCGACCCGCTGGGCGCCGAGACCTGCAAGGCCTGCCACCCGGCCGCCTACGAGATCTGGAAGGAGAGCGCCCACGCCCGGGCGCTCGCCGCCCTGCCGGAGCGGAGCCGCGGCGACGCGCGCTGCACGGTGTGCCACGCCCCCGAGGGCCAGAAGGGACAGGGCGGCGTCACCTGCGAGAGCTGCCACGGCAACGGGCAGCTCTACGCCCGCCGCTACGTGATGCGCGACAGGGAGCTGGCCCGGGCGCTGGGGCTGCAGGACGTGGGCGAGAAGAGCTGCCTGCGCTGCCACGACGAGTCGACGCCCAGCCTGGGGAAGTGGGACCACGCCCGCAAGCTGCCGCTCATCCAGCACGGCGAGGCCGAGCGCGAGGCCCGCCGGGCCGCCGCCGCGGCAGGGCGCCCGTGAAGATCCTCTCCGCCGAGTTCCAGAAGACCGCCACCCGCCGCGACGAGTGGCCTGCGGAGCCGCTGCCCGAGCTGGCCTTCGTGGGCCGCTCCAACGTGGGCAAGTCGTCGATGCTGAACGCCCTCACCCGGCGCCGCGGGCTGGCGCGGGTCTCCAACACGCCGGGGCGCACCCAGGCGCTGCAGTTCTTCAAGGTGGAGGTTTCGCTGGCCAAGGACGCGCCGCCGGTGGCGCTCTCCTTCTGCGACCTGCCGGGCTACGGCTACGCCAAGGTCCCGAAGGCCGAGAAGGACCGCTGGGCGGCGATGATCGAGGAGTACCTCTCGGGCCGCGACGCGCTGCGGGCCGTGGTGCTCATCGTCGACGCGCGCCACGAGCCGGCCGAGAGCGACCGCGAGGCCCTGGCCTTCCTGCGCGCCCAGGGGCGCACGGTGGTGGTCGCGGCCACCAAGGTGGACAAGCTGGGCAAGAGCCACCGCTTCGGCGCGCTGCGCGCGGTGGAGAAGGGGCTCGACCTGCCGGCCGGCAGCGCCGTGCCCTTCAGCGCCGTCGAGGGCACGGGCACCGAGGCGCTGTGGAAGAAGGCGCTGGAGCTGACGCGGTAGCGCAGCGCGCCGCCGGGCTAGCCTCCCGCCTTCCGCCGCGCCTCCAGCTCCCCGAGGACGCGCTCCAGGCGCCGCTCCTCGGCCGAGACGTCGAAGCCCACCGCCCGGGCGCCGTCCACCATCGCCAGGCAGAAGAGGAACAGGGCCACGTGCGAGGGGCCCGGCTCCTCGTCGGGGTGGTCGAGCAGGAAGTGGGTGAGCCGCCCCTCGGCGCCGGCCAGGTCGCGGAAGCAGACCACCGCCGGAAGGTCCGGCAGGGGGCCGCTGGCGGCGGTGCTGGGTGCGAAGGCGATGCCCACGTCGGCCAGCACCAGCTGCCGCCCATCGTCGCGCACCAGCAGCAGGTAGGGGCGCCCGCTCTCGGCGTTCCTTCGCTCGTGCACCGCGCCGATGCGCCCCCAGTCGGCGGCCAGCTGCTTCCCCGAGAAGACGTCGAGGAGCAGTCCGCGCTCCCTGTCGTAGAGCACCGCCGGGTTCGGGCTCCCGGCCAGCTGCTCGACGCGCGCCTGCCACTCGACCTGCGGGACCGTCTTCATGCCGCCTCCCCGGGGGCCGTCCAGGAGACCTCCAGCACCGTCAGCTCGGCCGGCCCCGCCGGGCGCTGGACCACCACCACCTCGCCCTGCTTCTTCCCCAGCAGCGCCCGGCCCAGCGGCGAGTCCACGCTCACCAGGCCGCGGCCGGCGTCGAACTCGTCGGGCCCCACCAGCCGGTAGCTGCGCTCCTCGCCCTTCTCGTCCTCCACCGCCACCCAGGCGCCGAAGTAGGCGCGGCCCGAGGGGTGGGGCCGGGGCTCGGTGACGGTGAGGGAGTCCATGCGCTCCGAGAGCTCGCGCAGCCGGCGATCCAGCTCGCGGAGCTTCTTCTTGCCGTAGAGGTACTCGGCGTTCTCGCTGCGGTCGCCGAGCGCCGCGGCCGCCTCGACCTCGGCCACCACCTTCGGCCGGAGCACCGTCCAGATCTTCTCGTGCTCCTCGGCGATGCGCCGGAACCCCTCGGGGGTGATGTGGCGCAGGCGGGGCGGGGCGGGCTTCTTCTCGGACATGGGCGGTTCGGGCCGCGAGGACGGGCGCATGGTAGCAGGGCCTGCTGCGCGTTGGCGAAGCGGCCGGGGCCGGGGTAGTGTCGGCGGCGTGAAAGTCTCCGACATCCTGCGCTTCGCGCGCGAGCGGGGTGAGCCGGTCTTCAGCTTCGAGTTCTTCCCGCCCAAGACGCCAGAGGGCGAGGCCCAGCTGCTGCACACGGTGGAGGCGCTGCGCCCGCTGGCGCCGGCCTTCGTGTCGGTGACCTACGGGGCCGGCGGCTCCTCCCGCAGGAAGACGGTGGACCTGGTCACGCGCCTGAAGCGCGAGGTCGAGGTGGAGGCGGTGGCCCACGTCACCTGCGTCGACGCCTCCCGGGACGAGCTGGCCGAGGTGCTCGACGAGGTGGCGGCCGCCGGCATCCAGAACGTGCTGGCGCTGCGCGGCGACCCGCCGCGCGGGGTCAAGGTCTTCGAGCCTCACCCCCAGGGCTTCCGCTGGGCCTCGGAGCTGGTGGCCTTCATCCGCTCCGAGCCCAGGCGCTGGCCCTTCTGCGTGGGCGCGGCCTGCTACCCCGAGGGGCACGTCGAGACCCGGGACCTGAACCGCGACCTCGGCCACCTCCGGCTCAAGGTCGAGGCCGGCGCCGAGTTCCTGGTGAGCCAGCTCTTCTTCGACAACGCCCACTACTTCCGCTTCGTGGACCGGGCGCGCGCCGCCGGCATCCAGGCGCCCATCCTGGCCGGCATCATGCCCTTCACCAGCGTGGAGCAGGCCCAGCGCTTCACCCAGATGTGCGGCGCGCAGATCCCGCCGCTGCTCAAGGCGGCGATGGAGGTCCGGCGCGAGGACCCGGAGGGCTCGCTGCAGCTGGGCGTGGCCCACGCCACGCTGCAGTGCGGCGACCTCCTGCGGCGCGGCGTGCCCGGCGTGCACTTCTACACGCTCAACCGCAGCCCCTCGACGCGCGCCATCCTGGCCGCGCTGCGCGCCTCGGCCCCCTGGCGCGACGGCTAGCAGCCCGCTTCGGCGGCTCCGGCGTTGGCTCAGCGCGCGAAGGCCACCGCGCTGTCGTGCACCACCTCCCAGCCCGCGCCGCGCCGCGCGCGCACCGTGAGGAAGGCGCCCCGGCGCGGCCCCTTCACGCCGTCGTGGGACCAGGTGCCGATGGTGGCCTCCAGGGCGCCGTCGGCGGAGGTGAGGGCGCGCGCCGGGGTCCGGTTCATGGGCTCGTGCTCGGCGGCGGGCGCGAGCGACATGTCGAAGGCCACCCGCCACGGCGCCTCGCCGGACCGGTGCCAGACGGTGAGGTAGCGGCCGTCGGCGGCCACCTGCTTGCCGCTCGCATCCTGGCCCTCGTAGCGGGAGCTGCCCACGGTCCAGCCCATGTCGCCCGAGGCGGCGCCGTCGCCGCCGGTGGGGGCCCAGCGCAGCACCGGGCCGCCCTCCTCGAGGAACTTCCGCCAGCGGGCGAAGACCTCGTCGCGGCCGCGGAGCAGGCCGGCGCCGCCGACGAACACCGCCTCCTCCTCGAGGAAGTCGCGGAACGCGGCCTCGTCGCGGTCGGCGACGCTGCGGGCGAAGGCGGCGTCGGCGCGGCGGAGGGCTGCCGCCAGGTCGGCGGGGGCCGCGCGGGGCGCGGCCCCGGTGGCGTCGGCGGGGCGCGGTGCTTGCTGGGCGCAGCCGGCCAGCGAGGCGAGCGCGAGGGCGCAGGCGGCGAAGTTCACGCGGGGGCGCATGGGTGCCAAGACTAGGCGCAAAGGCCGGAGGCGAGCAACGCCATCAGGGGCGAGGGAGCGCGGCCAGCGCCCGGCGGCGGGCCCAGGCGGCCACCGCCTCGGGGCGGGCCCGCGCCAGCCAGTCGGCGTAGCTGCGATCCTCTTCCTGGATGTGGGCCAGGAGCCGCCGGCCCAGGTCCTCCACGGCCTGCGGCGAGAGCTCCGCGGGCGCGCGGCCCAGCCCGCGCAGCAGCGTGAGGAGGGAGGCGTGCTCGGAGCGCTGGCGGGGCAGCTCCGGGCAGGCGGCGGCCTCGAGCAGCAGCTCCTCGCGCTGGAAGTGCACCCGGGCGTGCTCCGCGAGCTCGCGGAAGGCCGCGGCCACCTCGGCCCCGGCCCAGCCTGCGGCGGTGCCGTCGTAGAGCCGGCGCAAGAGCTCGACGAGCCGGCGGTGGTCCTCGTCCACCTGCTCGATGCCCAGATCGTCCCTGAAGCTCCAGCCGCCGAAGGCCATGCGCTCCCCCGCCCGCAGGACCCGCCCACCATGCCCCTCGACCACGGGGCATGGAAGGGGCCGCCCCGGAGAGGGTTCCCCGCGCGGCGAGCAGCCGCCCGAGCGGCGCACACGGCGCCGGCCTGCTCTCCTGCGCCGGCGGCCGGGGATCAGGCGCGCGGCCGGAGCTCCACGTTCACCCCGGTGAACCCGCCGGCGGCGTGCACGCCCCAGCGGACCGACACCACGTCGTAGGGCTGCGCGGTGGCGGCGCCGATCTCGGCCAGGTCCACGATCTCGCCGGCGCGCGGAACCTGGGGCAGGAGGGCCAGGAGCTGGCGCCCGTCCGGGAGCTGGAGCCGGATCACCGTGGACCCGGGCGCGGCGCCGGTGGCGAAGGCGAGCGGCGGCGGCGTGTGGGACCGGCGCGGGGCGGGGGTGAGGGTCCGTCGAGCCCGCGCCTCGGGCCGGAGGTGCAGCCCGTGGTGCGCCACCTCGGCGTGGCGTGCAGCCGGGCGAGCCGGCGGCTCCGCGTTCGCCGGGGGCAGGGCGCTGGCCGGGGTCGGCGGGGGCGGCGCTTCCACCACCGCCGCGGCCGATTCCACGGCCGCGGGCTCCGGCGGCGCGGGGGACGGCTCGAAGCCGGTGGGGGCGCTGCGCTGCAGGGCCTGCTTCAGCTTCAACGTCCAGACGGGCAGCTCGCCGCCGGCAGATCTCTCGTCGGGCTTCGCCACGGGGGCGCGGGCCATGGGTCCTCCTCTTCTCTCTCGGTGTCGGAAGCGGTCGTTTACCACGGCTGCCGCCGGTCGCGAGCGCCAAGTTCGACCGCACATCGGCGCCGCCCGCCGACACCGGAGCACACGCGCGAGCGGCCCCGGCAGCGCGCCCTACGGCTCCACGCCCTGCTCCGGCGGTGGCGTGAGGCGCGCGGGGGATTCCTCGCCGGCCGGGATGGGCCGGAGCGCCGCGCGGAACGCGGGGAGGAAGACGTCGAAGGTGGAGCCGCGGCCGGGCTCGGAGCGCACCGAGATGAAGCCGCGGTGGCGCTGCACGATGCCGTGCACGGTGGCCAGGCCCAGGCCGGTGCCCTTGCCCGGCTCCTTGGTGGTGAAGAACGGCTCGAAGAGCCGGGCCTGGACCTCGGGCGGCATGCCGGCGCCGTCGTCGGCCACGGTGAACCGCACGAAGGGCTGGCCGCTGGCGCGGGCCTGCGCCGGCAGCTCCGCCGCCCGGGCCGCCGCCACCTGGAGGGTCACGCGGCCGGCGCCGCGCAGGGCGTCGCGGGCGTTCTGCACCAGGTTGAGCACCACCTGCTCGATCTGCACCGGGTCTCCGGCGACGGCGGGCAGGCCCCCGCCCACCTCCAGGCAGAGCGCGGCCGGCGCCGGGACGACACGCTCCAGGTGGCGCCTCAGCCCGGCGATCAGCGCGGCGGGGTCGACGGCGCCGCTCCCGGCCGCCGGCGCGCGCCCGAAGGCGGTGAGCTGCCGGGTGAGGGCGGCGGCCCGGCCGCAGGCCACCTCCACGTCGCTAAGGGTCTCGCGCAGCCTGGGCGAGGCCAGTGGCTCCCTGCGGGCGTCGAGCACCGCGGCCTGGATCACGGTCACCAGGTTGTTGAAGTCGTGGGCGATGCCGCCCGCCAGCCGGCCCAGGGCATCGAGCTTCTGCGCCTGGCGGAGCTGGCCCTCCAGCAGGGCCTTCTCCGCCTGGGCCCGGGCCCGCTCGGTGACATCGCGGTAGACCGAGAGCACCAGCGCCTCCCGGCCGAGCTGGACGACGTTGGCCGAGAGCAGCCCGGTGCGGATGGCGCCGCTGCGGTGGCGCAGCCGCAGCTCCAGGTTGCGCAGCGCACCCTCACGCTGCAGCCGGGCCACCAGCGGCCGGAGCTCGGCGCGGTCGGCGAGGATGCCGATCTCGGCCAGGGAGCGCCCCTGCGCCTCGCCGGGCGCCAGGCCGGTGAGGAGCGTGAAGCCGGCGTTGACGGCCACGAAGATGCCGTCGCCGACGCGGTTGAGGGCGATGGCGTCCGGGCTCAGGTCGAAGATGGCGGCGAGCAGCCGGCCGGAGGGGACGGAGAGGAGCGGGATGTCGGCCTGCGCCACGGCGTGGCTCACTGTGTGGCCTCCTGCGTCCTGGCGTCGCCGGCCTCCCCCCGGCTCGTCGGAGCGTCTGCGGGTGCGCAGCGAGCCACCCGGACGAGAAGTGTGACCGGATGAGGCGTCGCGCGACATCCACGGCTCATGTGACGGCAGCGGGGCCCCGGCGAGCTCCTGGCCCGCCGGGCTGGAGTTCGAGCCCGCGCCGGCCGCCGCGCAGGGAACGCATGGCGCGGGCAGCTGGAACCGGGCCCGCGTGGCTGGCAATGTGGGTGCATGAAGACCATCGGGCTCCTCGGCGGCATGAGCTGGGAATCCTCGGCCCACTACTACCGGCTGCTGAACGAGCTGGTGAAGGAGCGGCTCGGCGGCCTGCACTCGGCCCGCTGTCTCCTGGCCTCCGTGGAGTTCGCCGAGATCGAGCCGCTGCAGCGGGCCGGCCGCTGGGACGAGGCCGGCGAGATCCTGCACCGCGCCGCGCTGGGCCTGGAGCGGGCCGGCGCCGACCTGCTCCTCATCTGCGCCAACACCATGCACAAGGTGGCCGGCCAGGTGACGAGCGGCCTCTCCATCCCGCTGCTCCACATCGCCGACGTGGCCGCCGCTGGCGTGCGCGCCGCCGGACTGCGGCGCGTGGCGCTGCTCGGCACCCGCTACGTGATGGAGGAGGACTTCTACCGGGAACGGCTCGCCGGCCACGGGCTCGACGTGCGCGTGCCCGGCCCGGCCGCGCGGGCCGAGGTCAACCGGGTCATCTTCGAGGAGCTGGTGCTGGGGAAGGTGCTGCCGGAGTCGAAGGCCCGCTACCTGGCCGTGATGGAGGAGCTCTGCGCCGGGGGCGCCGAGGCGGTGATCGCCGGCTGCACCGAGATCGGCATGCTGGTGCGGCAGCGCGACCTCCGGGTGCCCTACTTCGACACCACCGAGCTTCACTGCCGCGCGGCGGTGGACTGGGCGCTGAAGGGCTAGCGGCTGCCGGGCCTGGCCGGCCGCGGCGCGCGGGGAGGCGGGAGTGACCCCAACGGGATTCGAACCCGTGTTGCAGGCTTGAAAGGCCCGCGTCCTAGGCCTCTAGACGATGGGGCCGAAGCGAAGGGAACCTAGCATGACCCCACGAGGATTCGAACCTCGGTTTCCACCCTGAGGAGGCGGCGTCCTGGGCCTCTAGACGATAGGGTCGGGCGCGGAAGCTAGTCGATGGCGCAGGTCCCTGTAAAGCCCACAGGCGCGCTCCCGGGCTCAGGCGGCAGCCGCCTCCCCCCGCCGCTCCGGCCACACCTGCCGGCGCGCCGCCGGCCTGGCCCGCAGGTAGGCCACCGAGCCCACCACCACCGCCAGCGCCCCGGCACCGACGGCCAGCAGCAGGAACCAGCGCGGCATGGACTCCCAGTAGAAGCGGGCCACGGCCACGGAGCAGAGCGCCGTCCAGCCGCCGGTCTGCAGCGTGGTCCAGGCCTGCAGCGTCTCGAGCAGGCGGGCGTCGAGCGGCTGCAGCCGCTCCCACAGCACCTGCTCCTGGCGCCAGTAGGTGTAGACCACCGGGATGATCTCCAGCGTCAGGAAGGCGCTGGTGAGGAGGCCGCCCACCATGGGGGCGGCGATTCGCTTCATGACGTCGGCGCCCGAGCCGGTGGCCCAGAGCAGCGGGATGAGGCCCAGGAGCATGGTGGCCACGGTCATGAGCTTGGGCCGGACCCGCATCACCGTGCCCTCCATGTGGGCCCAGATGATGTCGGAGAGGTCGCGGATCTTGCCCGCCGCCCGTCTTCGCTCGTAGGCGTTGTCGATGTAGACGATCATCACGATGCCGGTCTGGGCCGCCAGGCCCACCAAGGCGATGATGCCCACCCACACCGCCGTCGAGAGCCGGTAGTCGAGCGCCCAGAGCAGCCACACCGAGCCCACCAGCGCGAAGGGGATGGAGAGCAGGACGATGAGCACCTCCACGAAGTTGCGGAAGTGGAGGAAGAGCAGCACCACGATGATGAGCAGGGTCGCGGGGATGACGAGGCGCATGCGCTCGGCCATCTTCTCGAGCTGCTCGTACTGGCCGGTCCACTTGAGGTAGGTGCCGGCCGGCAGCCTGAGCTGCTCGTGCTCCAGCGCCTCCTCGACGGCGTGCTTGGCGTCCTTGACGTAGCCGCCGATGTCGCGCTGCGACTGGTCGATGTCGACGTAGACGTAGCCCACCAGCAGGCCGCCCTCGTCGCGGACCATGGGCGGGCCGCCGACGATGTGCACCTCGGCCACCTGGCCGAGCGGCACGAAGCTCTGGCGCGGCGGGCGGGGCGAGCTGCCGCGGCCGATGCCGGAGAGCGAGCTCTGGTCGCCCACCTGCAGGCGGCTGTCGAACTGCATCAGCGGCGCGTCGGAGAGGGTGCCGGGGATGCCGCCGCTCCTGGGCGCGCCAGTCGGCTGCTGCTGCTGAGCCTTCTGGCCCGGCTCCATGTTCATCTGGGCCAGGTAGACCCCGGGGAGCCCGGCCGGCTCGGCGGCGCCGGACTTCATCCCATCGCCGCCGCCGCCCTGGGTCACGGGGACCAGCACGCGCTTCAGCCGCTCGACGTCGTTGCGCAGGTCCTGGGGGTAGCGGACGTTGATGGAGAAGCGGTTGCGCCCCTCGATGGTCACGGCGATGGGCGAGCCGCCGATGGCCGCCTCGACGGTGCGCTGCACCGCACCCACGGTGAGGCCGTAGCGGGCCAGGGCGTCGCGGTTGGGGACGATGTCGAGGTACAGGCCGCCGGTGTTGCGCTCGTAGAAGACCGAGCGGGTGCCGCGCACCGGGGAGAGGATGCCCTCCAGCGCCACGCCCACCTTCTCGATCTCCTCGAGGCTGGTGCCCATCACCTTCACGCCCACCGGCGTGCGCACGCCGGTGGAGAGCATGTCGATGCGGGCCTTGATGGGCATGGTGTAGGCGTTGGTCCAGCCCGGGAACTGCATGGCCTTGTTCATCTGGGTGGTGAGCTCCTCCCAGGTGATGCGGCGCTCCTCGGGCCAGAAGAGGGCCAGCGGCCGCTTGAGCCAGGCGGGCCAGCCCGAGAACCAGCGCGGCACCGGCAGCATGCGCCACTGCTCCTGCGGCCGGAGCCGGATGGTGGTCTCCACCATGGTGAGCGGCGCCGGGTCGGTGGCGGTCTCGGCCCGGCCCGCCTTGCCGAATACCGTCTCCACCTCGGGGAAGGAGCGCAGCACCCGGTCCTGGAGCTGGAGCTGGCGCTTGGCCTCCTCGATGGAGAGGTTGGGGAAGGTGGTGGGCATGTAGAGCACGTCGCCCTCGTTGAGGGGCGGCATGAACTCGTGGCCCAGCTTCAGGGCCAGCGGCACCGCCGAGAGCACCGCCAGCAGGCCGATGGCCACGGTGGACTTGGGGCGGCGCAGGGCCACGAAGACGAAGGGCTTGTAGAGCCGGATGATGAAGCGCGAGACCGGGTGGGTGGACTCGGGGTGGATGCGGCCGCGGATGAGCAGGTCGCGCATCGCCGGGGCGAAGGTGATGGAGAGCAGCGCCGCCGCCAGCATCACGAAGGTCTTGGTGAAGGCCAGCGGGCGGAAGAGGCGGCCGGCCTGGCCGGTGAGGGTGAAGACCGGCAGGAAGCTGACGGCGATGATGAGCAGCGAGAAGAAGATGGCCGGGGTCACCTCGCGCGCCGCCTCGGCCAGCAGGCGGTGGCGGTCGGCTCCGGGCGGGGCGTGCTCCAGCTTCTTGTGCGAGGCCTCGATCATCACGATCTCGGCGTCCACCGTGGCCCCGATGGCGATGGCGATCCCGCCCAGGCTCATGATGGTGGCCGGGATGTCGAGCAGGTACATGGGGATGAAGGCGATCGACACCGCCAGCGGCAGCGACAGGATGGGCAGCAGCGCCGAGCGGAGGTGGAGCAGGAAGAGGATGATGACCAGCGACACCACCAGCGCCTCCTCGAAGAGCGCGGTCTTGAGGGTGTCGATGGCGCGGCGGATCAGCGCCGAGCGGTCGTAGGCCACCTCCAGCTTCACGCCCCTGGGCAGCGAGGGGCCGAGCTCGGCCACCTTCTGCTTCACCCGGTCGATGACGTCGAGGACGTTCTCGCCGTAGCGCACCACCACGATGCCGCCCACCGCCTCGCCGTCGCCGTTCCACTCCAGCAGGCCGCGGCGGATGTCGGGCCCGAACCGCACCGAGCCCACGTCCTTGACCAGCACCGGCACGCCGTTGGGGCCGCGGGCGCGGATGGCGGTGCGCTCCACGTCGCCGATGTTGCGGATGTAGCCCCGGCCGCGGACGTAGTACTCGCGGCTGGCGAGCTCGATGATGCGGCCGCCCACGTCGCTGTTGGAGTCGCGGATGGCCCGCACCACCTCCTCCAGCGTCACGTCGTAGGCCCGCAGCTTGTTGGGGTCGACGGTCACCTGGTACTGCTTCTGGTAGCCGCCGACGCTGGCGATCTCGGCCACGCCCGGCACCGAGCCCAGCGCGTAGCGCAGGGTGAAGTCCTGGAAGGTGCGCAGCTCGTCGAGGGCGTGGCGGCCGCTCTGGTCCACCAGCGTGTACTGGAAGGCCCAGCCGATGCCGGAGGCGTCGGGGCCGAGCTTGGGCTCGACGCCGTCGGGGATCCGGCCGCGCAGGGTGGAGAGGAACTCCAGCACCCGGCTGCGGGCCCAGTAGGGGTCGGTGCCCTCCTCGAAGATGACGTAGACGAAGCTCATCCCGAACATCGAGTATCCGCGCACGTCCACCACCCGGGGGGCGGCGATGAGCGAGGCCACGATGGGATAGGTGACCTGGTCCTCCACCAGGGTGGGGCTGCGGCCCATCCACTCGGTGAAGACGATCACCTGGGGATCGGAGAGGTCCGGGATGGCGTCGAGGTCGACGTGGCGGATGGCCCACAGGGAGCCGGCGGCGGCGATGGCCACGCCCATCAGCACGAGGAAGCGGCTGCGGGCGCAGAACTCGATGATCTTGGCGACCATGGCGGGCCCCTAGTGCTGGTGCTCCGCCTTCTGCTTCTTCTCCCGGGCCTGCTCCTCGGCCGACTCCCTGGCCTCGGCGGCCTCGTGGCCGGCGGAGAAGCCCTCCACCGCGGCGCGCAGCCGGCTCTCCGAGTCCACCAGGAAGTTGGCGGTGGTGACCACCACCTCGCCCTCGGCCAGCCCCTCGAGGATCTGCACCTTGCCCTCGGTGCGGGCCCCGAGCTGGACCAGCCGCGGCTCGAAGCGGCCGCCCTGCTTGGAGATGAAGACGTACTGCAGCTCGCCGGTGTCGACGATGGCCTCGGTGGGCACCACCAGCCCGGTGGAGGCGTCGAGGTCGATGACGACGTCGCCGTACATGCCGGGGCGCAGCTTCAGGCCCGGGTTGCGGAACTCCATCCGCGCCTGCAACGTGCGGCTCTCGGGGTTGACCGCCGGGTAGATGAACTGCACCCGCCCGGAGAAGCGCTCCCCCGGGTAGGCGCCCAGGTTGAGGGTGGCCCTCTGGCCCACCTTCACCCGGCTCATGTCGTACTCGTAGATGTCGGCGATCACCCAGACGGTGGAGAGGTCGGCGATCTGGAAGAGCTCGGTGCCGGGCGTGAAGTAGAGGCCGGGCAGGGCGCCGCGGCGGGCCACGTAGCCCGAGACCGGCGAGCGGACCGGCGTGGAAGGGAGGGGCTTGGCGGTCCTGGCGATCTCGGCGATGTCCACCTGGGCCATGCCCAGCAGCTCGAGCCGCTTGCGGGCGTCCTGGTCGAGGGTGCCGGCGTTGAGGGAGCCGACGGGCGCGGCGCCGCCGGGCTCCCGGGCCCAGCGGGTGGCGTTGACGTAGACCTGCTGGGCGGTGGTGAGCTCGGGCGAGTAGACGCTGGCCAGCACCTGGCCCTTGTCCACGTGCTGTCCGCTCTGGGCCACCTTGAGCTCGTCGACCCAGCCGGTGAACCGCGCGGTGAGGATGGCCAGGGTGGACTCGTTGGCCGAGACGAAGCCCACGGTGCGGAGCTGGGGCGAGAGGCTCTCGGTCACCGTCCTGGCGGTGCGGATGCCCATGAGCTGGACGCGCTCGCCGGAGACGTCGAGCGGCACCAGCCCGGGCACGCCCTGGGCTCCCTCGGGACCGGGGGCGTCGCGGGGGAAGAGCTTCATGCCGCCGCACTTCTCGCAGCGGGCCTCGGGGTCGTCGGAGTGCACCTCGGGGTGCATCGGGCACCAGTACTTGCCCGGGCCGGCGGCGGCCGAGGTGGTGACGGCGCCGGCCGCCTTCTTCTGGCCGGGCTCGACCTTGACCAGGTCCATGCCGCAGATGGGGCATTCGCCGGGCCGGTCCTGGATGACCGAGGGGTGCATCGGGCACTGGTAGACGACCGCCGACCTGGCGGCCCTGGGCGTGAGCTCGGCGTAGTAGACCCAGGCGCCCACCGCGGCGATCGCCATGAGGGCCACCAGCGCCCAGCGCACGACAGCCATGGTGCGCACGCCCTGCGGCGCCGCCTCCTCGCCCTCGGGCATCGGCTCGCCCGGCCCGTGCCCCCCGTGCCCCTCCGGCTGCGGAACCTCGCTCATGGCTTCTTCGCCTCCTGGCCTTCGCTGAATCCGTGCAGGTGCCCGGCCGCCCGCTCCAGGTCGCCCAGCGCGCCGTGGACCCGGGCCAGCGACCGCACCCGCTCCAGCCGCACCTGAAGATAGCCGCGGTTGGCGTCCAGCACTGCCAGCGCGTCGGCCGCTTGCCCCGAGGCGAACGCTGCCTGGGTGGCCTGGGCGGCCTGCTGCCACTGGGGCACCACCTGCCCGTCGAGGATGTCATAGGCCTCCCGGGCTGCGTCCAGCCGGGTCTTGGCATCCCGCACCTGGAGCCGGGCGTTGCGCCGGGCCGCATCGAGCGCTGCCTGGTCGGCGGCCAGGAGGTGGGAGGCCTCGCGCTCCTCGTCGCTGCGCCGGCCCCAGAGCCAGGGCAGGGTCATGCCTGCCATGAGGGTGTAGGTCCGGGTGCCGTCCATGGGCATGTAGCCGACGTCGGCGCCCACCATGAAGCCGGGCCAGCGGGCCGAGCGCTGGGCCGCCTCCAGCGAGGCGGCGCTGCGCTCCACCGCCCGCTGGGCGGCGACCAGCTCCGGCCGCTCGGCCAGGGCGTGCTCCGCCTCCTCGACGCTGAACTCGCTCTCGGCCGGCGGGTCGAGCCGGGGCGGCCCCAGTGGCGCGTCGGGGTCGCGCCCCATGAGCGTGTTGAGGAAGGCGCGGCTGGCGCGCCCGGCCTGGGCGGTGGCCACGATGTCGGCGTGGACGCGCGCCAGCTCGGCGGAGGCCCTGAGGAACTCCTGCTTGGAGAGGCGCCCCTCCTGGTAGCTGGCCCGGGCCAGCTCGGTGAAGCGGCTCGTCAGCTCCATGTGGTCGAGGTGGATGGCGTGCTCCTGCTCGGCGAGCGCGTACTCGGCGAGGGCGCGCCGCGCCTGCTGCAACAGGTCGGCCTCGCGCGCCAGGGCCGCCGCGGCCGCCATGCCGGCGTCGGCCTGGGCGGCGCGGTGGCGGGCGGACCTCGTGCCCGGGGCGGGCAGCGGCTGGCGCAGCCCCACCATGAACATGCCGCCGGCGTCGGCGTCGAAGGGCTTCGAGAGCGGCTGCTGCCAGAGCTGCAGCTGGAGCTCCGGCTCGGGCAGCGAGCCCGAGCCGCTCGACCGCCCGGCGGCGGCGGCGGCCCGCTCCCGGACCTCGCGAAGGTCGGGGCTGTGCGCTCGCGCGACGCGCAGTACCAGCTCCAGCCTCGCCTCCCGGACGAGCTCTGCCTCGTCGGTGGCACCCGGAGTTGGTGCTGCCAGCAGGAGGAGTGGGAGGAGGGGGGCCAGGGCGGGCGTCAGCATCGGTTCAGATCTCCTCGCAGCATCCTACAGGATCGGGGTGCGGCAATCTGACGCACGCCCAGCGGCGGCGCAAGCCCTCTGCCGCGCTGCGTCGCGAAGGCGCGGAATCCGGCCCCAATCTCGCCGAAAGGCGTCATCCAGGAGAGACAAGGGCCGCCCGCCTGGGTATCCTACGCCTTGGAGATCCCACGCATGGAAAACCGCATCACCCAGGCCGAGAGGCTCGCGCGCAAGGACTTGCTGCGCGTCGAGGTTGCCAAGCGCGAGGCGGAGATCCGCGACCTGCAGGAGGAGCTGGCCAAGCTGCTCGCGGACTGCGAGCACACCTACGCCAACGGCTCCGTCGCCGTCGCCGGGAACCGCACCAAGATCTGCGTCCACTGCGGTCGCATCGTGCAGTCCCGCGACGAGAAGCTCTGGGGATGACCGGAGGCTCCGCGGCCCTTCGGATCGCGGCGCGCCTTCCCGACACCGAGGCCGAAGGGCCCTACCTGCGCTACGCCCTGTGGCTGCAGGGCTGCTCGCTCGCCTGCCCCGGCTGCTGCAACCCCGAGATGCTCTCCCCGCATGGCGGCACCCTCGTCGGCGTGGAGGCGCTCCTCCGCGAGATCCGGGAGGCGCCGGGCATCGAGGGGGTGACCCTGCTGGGCGGCGAGCCCTTCGAGCAGGCCGGCCCGCTGGCGCTCCTGGCCGGCGGCGTGCGGCGCGCCGGCCTGGGGGTCATGGCCTTCTCCGGCTACACCCTCCACGAGCTGCGGGCCCGCCCCGGGGCTGCCGCGCTGCTGGCCGAGGTGGACCTGCTGGTGGACGGCCGCTACCGGGCGGCCGAGCGCAGCAGCCGCCGGCGCTTCGTCGGCTCCGCCAACCAGCGCCTCCACTTCCTCACCGATCGCTACCGGGCGCTCGACGACGGCGCCGGCGGCATCGGCGCCGGCGAGGGACCGGTCGAGGTGCGCATCCGGGGCGGCGCCCTCTTCGTGTCGGGCGCGCCCGACGCCGGCCTGCTGGCGGCGCTGCGCGCGGGCCGGCGCGAACCCGATGGGGACGCCCGCGGCGCCGGACCGCCGCTTACACCAACCTGAGGCGGCGCCAGGAGCCGCCGCGAAACCAACCGGAGCACGAGGGGGACATGCCGATCGACTTCGCCAAGCTGGACCTGAGGGACGCGCTCGACCTCGCCATCCTCATCGAGGAGGAGGCCGAGGAGAGGTACCGGGAGTTCACCAGGATCGTGGGCGGCCGCTACCCGGGCGACGCCAGCGAGGTGTTCGCGCGCATGGCCGAGAACGAGGCCAAGCACCGGGAGGAGCTGGTGGCGCAGCGCAAGAAGCTCTTCGCGCGGCAGAAGGCGCGCGTGACCCGCGACCAGCTCGACGACGTGGAGGCGCCCGATCGCGGCAAGCCGCGGGTCTTCATGTCGGCGCGCCAGGCGATGGAGGTGGCGCTGGACTCGGAGGAGAAGGCCTTCGACTTCTTCGCCGGCGCCCTGAAGCACGTGAAGGATCCGAAGGTGAAGAAGCTCTTCACCGAGCTCAAGGCCGAGGAGCTGAAGCACAAGAAGATGCTCCAGGCCCGCATCAAGAAGCTGCCCAGGGGTCCCGACGTCGAGGAGTCGGAGGCCGACGAGCCCGGCAGCGACGCCGGGTGAGCACCGGCGCCTAGCCGCCGAAGCTCCTCGCCACCTCGACGTAGCCCTGCCCCTTCTTGCAGGCCTTGCCCGCGTCGGCGGCCTGGAAGCATGCCGCCACCTCGGCGGTGCGCCGGTCCTTGCAGCCCAGCGGCGCCAGACCGAGCTTCTGGAGCTCGGCTCGCGCCTTCTCGCTGCGGGCCTCGGCCGCCTCCACCCGGCGCTGGGCGTCGGCGAGGCGGGCGGCGTCGGCCCGCTCGCCCTTCTTCTTCTCGGCCGCCAGCCGGGAGGTGGCCCTGTCGCGATCGGCGCGGGCTGCGCAGAGCAGGCCGGAGAAGGCGGGCCGGGTCCAGCGGGGGTCGGCGCGGCGCTGCGCCAGGCGGGCCGCGGGGTCGACGGGGGCGTCGGCCGACTTGCCCTGGCTGGCCCGCGCGCGCGCCACCTTCTCCCTTGCCTGGGCGGCGGCGGCGTCGCGCGCGCCCGCCTCGGCGCGGGCCCGGGCCTCGTCGGCCTCCTTCTGCTTCTGCAGGTCGGCCAGCCGGGTCACCCGCACCTGCTCCTCCGCTGCCCGCCGCCGCTCCGCGGCCTCCGCCTCCTCGCGCCGCTTCTGCTCGGCGCGGTAGGCGGTCAACTCCCTGTTCTCGCGCTCCTGCCGGTTGCGCTCGGCGGCCTCGGCGGCGTGCTCGTCGACGGTGCCGGCGCGCGGCGGGAGCTCGTCGGTGGCCCGCGGGGGCAGGGCACAGCCGGCGGCGAGGGCGAGGCAGCAAAGGGCGAAGGCCCGGGGGCCCGGAACGAAGGTGATGGCGGTCATGAGGAGGCGAGGATACGCGCCCCGATTCGCGGAGTGAAGTGCAGTCGACAGCCCATGCCGCCGATGCTCTACTCGCGCGGTGCGGCGCGCCTACATCGAACGACAGCGGCAGGCAGGCCGGCGCGCGCTGGCCGTGCTCCCGGTCCACCACCCCAGGGAGCTGCTCACCGCCCACGGCGTGCTCGGGGTCGAGCTCTGGGGGCCGCCGGGCCCTCCGCGCGGTGACGGCGCCGGGAGGCTGCAGGCCTACGTCTGCGCCGTGGCCCGCAACGCCCTCGCCTTCCTCCAGGCCGGCGGCGCCCGGGCGGTGGACGGCGTCCTCTTCCCCCACACCTGCGACTCGATCCAGGGGCTGGCGGCGCTGGCGGCCGACTTCGGCGGCGTGGCCGGCCGCACCCTCGTCTTCCAGCACCCGCGGGGCGGCGCGCGGCCGAGCGCCCGGGCCTTCGCGCTGGCGGAGCTGAGGAACCTGTCCTCGGCGCTGGCCGAGCTCACCGGCGCGCCGCTCGACCCCGCCCGGCTCGGCTGGGCGCTCGGGCTCCACGCCGAGATCGACGCCTGCCGGGCCGCGCTCCTCGACGGTCGCGCCCGCCTGCCCATGGACGACGCCGCCCTCTACGCGCTGCTGCGCCGCGGCGAGTGGCTCTGGCCCGAGGAGCACCTGGCGGAGCTCGGCGCGGCCCGGGCGCTGCTGGCGCCGGCGCCGGTGCAGCGGGGCGTGCCGGTGCTGGTCACCGGCTACGTGCCCGAGCCCGCGGGCCTGCTCCCGGCGCTGGCGGGCGCCGGCCTCTACCTGGCGGCCGACGACTACGCCGCGGTGGGCCGGCGGGTGGTGCGGGCGGTACCGGCCGGGGGCGAGCCCTTCCTGGCGCTGGTGGAGCGGATGCTGGCGGCGCCGCCCTGCCCGACGCGCGGGACCGACCAGGGCGAGCGCATCCGCTGGCTGGTGGGGCTGGCGGAGCGGAGCGGCGCCCGCGGCGTGCTGGTGCACGTGCAGAAGTTCTGCGAGCCGGAGCTCTTCGACGTGCCGGCCATCAAGGCGGCCTTCGCCGGCCGCGGGCTCCCGGTGCTGGTGCTGGAGGGGGAGCTGGAGCGGGAGCTGTCGGGCCAGGCCGAGACCCGGCTCGAGGCCTTCGGCGAGATGCTGCGGAGGGCGGCGTGATCCTGCGGCGCACGCAGTACGAGCTGGCCCGGCGCGTCGTCGGCCCCACGCTGCTCCGGCTCGAGGCCTGGCAGAAGGCGCGCGCCCGCAGCGGCCGCGGCCCGCGCGGCGGCCCCTTCGGCCCGCCGCTGGAGAGCACCCGCAAGCTCAAGGAGCTGCTCAGCCTCCACTACCTCGCGGGCCGCTACGCCGACGGCGCGGTGCCGGTGGCCTGGGTGACGAGCGGCTTCCCGGTGGAGCTCCTGCGCCCGCTCGGCTTCCACGCCGTCTACCCCGAGAACCACGCCGCCATGTGCGGGGTGCAGCGCATCGTCCCCGAGCTCTCCGACGCCGTGGAGCAGCAGGGCTACTCCCGCGACCTGTGCAGCTACGCCCGCACCGACCTGGGCTCGGTGGTCACCGGCAAGACGCCGGCCGGGAGGCTGCCGCGCCCCGACCTGCTCTGCTGCTGCACCAACATCTGCCAGACGGTCCTCTACTGGTACAAGGCGCTGGCGGCCCACTTCCAGGTGCCGCTGGTGCTGGTGGACACGCCCTACGTCTACGGGGAGGTGCGGGCGCACGACCTCCCCTACGTGAGGGCCCAGCTCGAGGAGCTGGTGGCGGTGGCGGAGCGTGTGGCCGGGCGCAGGGTGGACCCGGAGGAGCTGCGGGCGGTGACGGTGCGAGCCCGCGAGGGCTCGCGGCTCTGGGGCGAGTGCCTGGCCACCAGCCGGGCGAGGCCCGCCCCCTGGACCGGCTTCGACGGCTTCTTCCACATGGCGCCCATCGTGGCGCTGCGCGGCGGCGAGGAGTGCAACGCCTACTACCGGCTGCTGCGCGACGAGCTGCAGGACCGGGTGAAGCGGGGCATCGGCGGCATCCGCGAGGAGCGCCACCGGCTGCTCTGGGACAACCTGCCCATGTGGTTCGCGGTGCGGGAGCTCTCGACGCTGCTGGCCGAGCGGGGCTTCAACTTCGCGTGCACCAGCTACACCAACGCCTGGGCCGAGGCCGGCGTCCAGGTGGACCCCGCCGACCCCTACGGCTCGGCGGCCCGCGCCTACACCCACGTGATCCTCAACCAGGACCTCTCGAACCGGCTCGGCATCCTCCGGCGCCTGGCCCGCGAGTACTCCTGCGACGGCGCCGTGCTCCACAGCGACCGCTCCTGCAAGCCCTACTCGATCGGCCAGGTGGACCTGCGGGAGCGGCTGGCCCGGGAGCTGTCGGTGAAGGTGCTGCTGCTCGACGCCGACCACTCCGACCCGCGGGCCTGGGCCGCCGAGCCGGGCGAGAACCGGCTCACCGCCTTCATGGAGAGCTTCGGGTGAGCGCCGCCGCCCCCGGTGGCGCTGCGGCGCTCGGCCTCGACGCCGGCAGCACCACCCTGAAGGCGGTGGCCATCGACGCCGCCGGCCGCATCCTGGCCCGCCGGGTGGAGCC
This sequence comes from Deltaproteobacteria bacterium, assembly GCA_016214955.1. Classification (GTDB taxonomy): domain Bacteria; phylum Myxococcota; class Myxococcia; order Myxococcales; family Anaeromyxobacteraceae; genus JACRMN01. Next base: position 310,565 of record JACRMN010000023.1, on the reverse strand, counting down.
CAGCCACCCGCGCATCGGCGAGCAGGCCGAGCGGCTCTTGGCGGCGCTGCGGGCCGAGGTGGGCGGCGAGCCGCCGGTGGGGGCCACCGGCTACGGGCGCAAGCGCGTGGCCGCCGGCCGGGCCCTCACCGAGATCACCTGCCACGCCCGGGGCGCCTTCGCCCTGGCCGGCAGGCCCGGCGTGCTCCTCGACATGGGCGGCCAGGACACCAAGGTCATCCGGGTGGGGCCGGGCGGCGAGGTGCAGGACTTCGCCATGAACGACAAGTGCGCCGCCGGCACCGGCCGCTTCCTGGAGGTGATCCTGGCCCGGCTCCACGTGCCCCTGGCCGAGGTGGCGGAGCAGGCGGCCCGGGCGGCGCGCCCGGTGACGGTCTCCTCCACCTGCACCGTGTTCGCCGAGAGCGAGGTCATCTCGCTGCTGGCCTCGGGCGAGCCGCTCGAGGGCATCGTCAAGGGGCTGCACGCCGCCCTGGCCTCGCGCACCGCCGCCATGGTGCGGGGGGCGGGGGAGGGGGAGCTGCTCATGAGCGGCGGGGTGGCGCTCAACGCCGCCATGGTGGCGGCGCTGGCAGAGGCGCTGGGCCGCCCGGTGCGGGTGCTGCCCGAGCCCCAGCTCGCCGGGGCGCTGGGCGCGGCGCTGGCGGTGCTGGGGCGGTCCGGCTAGCCCTTCACCAGCGCACCGTCGGGCAGCGCCGGCCGCGCGCCGGCCAGCCAGGGCGGCACCGGCAGCCCCTTCGAGCGCAGGAACTCGGGGTTGAAGAGGCGCGAGGCGTAGCGGGTCCCCGAGTCGCAGAGGATGGTGACGATGGTGTGGCCGGGCCCGAGCTCCCGCGCCATCCGCACCGCCCCGGCCACGTTGATGCCCGAGGAGCTGCCCAGCACCAGCCCCTCCTGCGCCACCAGGTCGAAGACGGTCTGCACCGTCTCGGCGTCGGGGATCTGCCAGCTCATGTCGGGCCGGAAGCCCTCCACGTTGCGGGTGACGCGCGCCTGGCCGATGCCCTCGGTGATGGAGGTGCCCTCGGCCCTGAGCTCGCCGGTGGTGAAGTAGGCGTGCATGGCGGCGCCCGGCGGGTCGGCGAGGCCGATCTTCACGTCGCGCCGCCGCTCCCGCAGCGCCGCGGCCACGCCGGCCAGGGTGCCGCCGGTACCGATGGCGGAGACGAAGCCGTCCACCTTGCCGTCGAGCTGGCGCCAGATCTCCGGGCCGGTGGTCCGGTAATGGCCCTGGCGGTTGGCGACGTTGTCGAACTGCTGCGCCCAGACGGCGCCGCTGGGCTCGCTGCGCGCCAGCTGCGCGGCGATGCGCTCGGCCACGTGGACGTAGTTGTTCGGGTTCTTGTAGGGGACCGCCGGCACCTCGTACAGCGTGGCACCGCCCAGCCGCAGGGTGTCCTTCTTCTCCTGGCTCTGGGTCTCGGGGATGACGATCACGGTGCGGTAGCCGCGGGCGTTGCCCACCAGGGTGAGCCCGATGCCGGTGTTGCCGGCGGTGCCTTCGACGATGACCCCGCCGGGGCGCAGCAGGCCGCGCTGCTCGGCGTCGAGGACGATGGCCAGCGCCGCCCGGTCCTTCACCGAACCGCCGGGGTTGAGGAACTCGGCCTTGCCGTAGATCTCGCAGCCGGTGGCCTCGGAGAGGCGGCGCAGGCGGATGAGGGGGGTGTTGCCGACGGTGGGGACGAAGCCTTCGCGCGTGTCCATGGTCTCGCAGTTCAGGGCCCGGGGTGGCTGGCCTCCGGGGAGCCGGGGCCGGGGGGGGGGCGCCCGTGCATGTAAGCGGCGGCGCGCCGGTGCGCCGCGAGCCTTCCGGGGATGGTAGCGTGGCCTCGCGACCCGGCGCCCGGCTCCACGGACCGCGCCGGCCGCCGGAGGTGGGCCATGAAGGCAGGCCTCGTCGGCTACGCCCGCTCGGGCAAGACCACGCTCTTCAACGCGCTCACCGGCCTCCACAAGGGAGGCGCCGGCGGCGGCCGCGCCCAGGTGAACCTGGGCGCCATCAAGGTGCCCGACCCGCGCATCGACACGCTCTCCGGCATCTTCAAGCCGAAGAAGACCACCTATGCCGAGATGCGGTTCGTGGACGTGCCGGGCCCGGCGGGCAAGGGCACGGGGCTCGACGCCGAGTCGCTGCGGGCGCTCGCCGAGGTGGACGCCTTCTGCCTGGTGCTGCGGGCCTTCCCGGGAGAGGACGGTTCGCCGCCCGACCCGGCCCGCGAGCTCGCCGACTTCGACGCCGAGCTCACGCTCCACGACCAGGAGGTCGTCGAGAAGCGGCTGGACCGGCTCCGCAAGGAGGGCAACCGCGGCACGGGTGAGTACCACGAGCTGGAGCGGATCCTGGCCCCGCTCGAGAAGGGGCAGCCGCTGCGGGCCATGGGCTGGAGCGACGCCGAGGAGAAGGAGATGGCCCACTTCGGCTTCCTCTCGCGGCGGCCGCTCCTGGTGGTGGTGAACGCCGCCGAGGAGGCGGCCGCGGCCCCGCCCCCGCCCGAGGTGACGGCCGCCGCCGGCGCGCGCGGCGCGCAGGTGCTCTCGCTCTGCGCCCGGGTGGAGGCCGAGATCGGCGAGCTGGACCCTGCCGAGCAGCCGGAGTTCCTGGCCTCGCTGGGGCTGGCCGAGCCGGCGCGGGCCCGGTTCCTGCGGGCCGCCTACGCGCTCCTCGACCTCATCTCCTACTTCACCGTGGGCGAGGACGAGGTGCGGGCCTGGCCCATCCGCCGCGGCGACCGGGCCCCCCGGGCCGCGGGACGCATCCACTCCGACCTGGAGCGGGGCTTCATCCGCGCCGAGGTGATGCACTACCCGGACTTCATCGCCCTGGGGAGCGAGTCGAGGGCCCGCCACGAGGGGAAGCTCAAGGTGGAGGGCAAGGAGTACGTGGTCCAGGACGGCGACATCCTCAACTTCCGGTTCGCGGTGTAGGGATCACGCGCTCGCCGTGGCCGGGAACCGGACGCGCACCTCGAGCCCACCGCCCGGCCGGTCGCCGAGCGTGAGCGCGGCCCGGTGGGCCTCGGCGATGGCCTGGGCGATGGGCAGGCCCAGGCCGCTGCCGGGCTTTCCCGCCGAGGCGCTGCCGCGGAAGAAGCGCTCCAGCACCTGGCTCCGCTCCTCGGCCGGGATGCCCGGGCCGTCGTCCCAGACGGTGAGCTCCACGGCGCCGCCGGGGGCCGCCGCGGCGCGGATGCCGGCGTGGCCGCCGCGCGGGGTGTAGCAAAGGGCGTTGTCGCAGAGGGCCTCGAGCAGCTCGCGCAGCGCAGCGCGCTCGGCGCGGACCCGGAGCTCCGGCGGCACCTCCACCGCCAGCGAGACCTCGGCCTCGGCGGAGCGGGGGGCGAGGAGCCGCGCCACCTCGCCTGCCACCTCGGCGACCGGCAGCTCCGTGAGATCCAGTGCCCGCTGCCGCTCGTCGAGCCGCGAGAGGGTGAGCAGGTGGGCGATGAGCCCGGCCGACTCCCGGGCCGCGCCGGCGATCTCGGAGAGCGCCTCCCGGTACTCCTGCGGCGCGCGCTCGCGCCGCAGCGCCACCTCGGCGCGGGTGAGGATGGTGGCCGCCGGGGTGCGCAGCGAGTGGCTGGCGCGCGAGACCAGGCGCCGCTGCCGCTGCATGGCCTCCTCGAGGCGGGCGAGCAGGTCGTTGAAGGCGCCGCCCAGGTGCGAGAGCTCCGGGTCGAGCCCGGAGGTGCCGATGCGCCGGTCGAGGGAGTGGGCGCCGATGGCGTCCACCTCGGCGGCGAAGCGCCGCAGCGGCCGAAGCGCCAGGTGGGCCAGCAGGGCCGCCCCGCCGCCACCCATCACCAGTGCCGCCAGGAGCGCCCCCAGCAGCCCGCGCCGGAAGTGCTGCCCCAGCGCCACGAAGGGAGCCTCCTCGCCCGCCACCTGCACCAGCAGGTCGGCCGAGCCGCGCTCGCGGTGCTTGCTGGAGACGGTCACGGCCCGGGTGACCACGTGCCAGACCCGCCCCTCGGCGTCGGTGAGCAGGGAGACGCCGGGCGCGGGGCGCGGCGACGCCGGCGGCCAGGGGAAGCGGTTGCTGGCCCAGGTGAAGCCGCCCGGCCCGAGGATGCGCCAGGGGCGTGCGGGATCGTCGGCGCCCGGCAGGTCCTCCTCCTCGATCTCGAGCCGGCCGCCCCGCTTCACCTCCACGGCGGCGCCCACCGCCTCGGCCCGCTCGGAGAGGTCGTGCTCCAGCGCGTCGGTGGACCAGCCGCCCACCGAGCCCGCCAGGAAGAACCACAGGCCGCCCAGGATGGCGACGGTCAGCACCAGCACCAGCAGGACGATCTTGCCGCGCAGGGTCATCGGGAGGCCGGGGGGGCAGCGGCGGCCGGGTCGAGCCGGTAGCCGGCGCCGCGCTGGGTGCGGATGAGGTCGGCGCCGGGGAGGCCGGCGGCGTCCAGCTTCCTGCGCAGGCGGCCCACGAAGACGTCGATGACGTTGGAGTCCAGGTCCTTCTCCTCGCTGTAGAGCCGCTCGGCGATGGCGGTGCGCGAGAAGGTGGTCTCGGGCTCCAGGCACAGGAGCTCGAGCAGCGCCAGCTCCCGCGCGGTGAGCGGCAGCAGCCGGCCGTCCACCTCGGCCGTCCGGGCGGCCAGGTCGAGCCGCAGCCGGCCCACCTCCACCTGGTTGCGGGCCTGGCCGCGGTGGCGCCGCAGCAGCGCCCGCACCCGGGCCAGCAGCTCGTCGAAGGCGAAGGGCTTCACCAGGTAGTCGTCGGCCCCGCCGTCGAGCCCCTCGATCCGGTCCTGCACCTCGCCCAGCGCCGTGAGGAGCAGCACCGGCGTGTGGACGCCCTGCTCCCGCGCCCTGCGGAGCATGGTGAGGCCGTCCATGCGGGGCATCATCCGGTCGAGGACGATGGCGTCGTAGGGGATCTCGGTGGCGAAGTGCAGCCCCTCCTCGCCGTCGCCGGCCACGTCCACGGCGAACCCCTCCTCCGTCAGCCCCTGGGCCAGGGAGCGGGCCAGCGACGCCGTGTCCTCGACGATCAGGATGCGCACGCCGTTCCCCGCTCCCGTGGCCGCGAAGGGCTACCGGGGGATCTTCACCCGATCCTCCGAGAAATCCCATTCCCTCGCGCCGCCGTGGCAGGCGCCGCAGTTGGCCCAGGTCTTGATGGTCGGGCGGGCGATCACGCCGGCGGCGACCTCGCGGTGCTTGCGCTGGAAGTAGGGTGTCTCGCTGACGCGCAGCGGGGCGCCGCCGCCCAGCGAGGAGAGGATCTTGCGCGACTTGCGGTCGCTGCCCGACTCGGCGGCGCTGTCCACGAGGTAGGTGGTGAGCTCTGCCTGGGCCTGCGGATCGAGCTCGGCGTTCTGGCCGAAGTGGCGCTCCAGCCCCTCCATGGTGCGCCGCCAGGAGGCGGCCGGCAGCATGCCCGGCGGGTAGGCCAGGTGGCAGGAGCCGCACTCCTTGACGTAGAGGGCGGCGGCCGGGGAGGTGAGGAGAGGGGCGGCGCCGCCGCTGCGGCTGCGCCCCTCGCCCCGGTCGCGCCCCTCGCGCTGGCGGGACTCGTGGGACTCGTGCTCCCCCCGCTCGCCGTGCTCGCGCTCGTGGGCGAGGCCGGGACCGGCCAGGAGGAGGGTGCAGAGGGCGGCGGCGGGGAGGAGGAGGAAGGGGATGGCTCGCATGGTGGGCTCCGATCAGGCGCCGAGGAGGTAGGTGAGGAAGTGGCCCTTCTCCGCGGCCGTGCACTCCCGCCCGATGACCTGCTTGCAGTTCCGCTTGAACCACTTCTCCACCTCGCGCCTGTCGGTGAGGCGGACCGGGTTGGCCGAGGGGGCGAGCGGGTCCACCAGCTTGCCGGCCGGGGTGGTGCCGCGCTGGCGCGGGTCGGCGGTGTGGCAGGTGGCGCAGGAGACCGGGGCGCCGTCCTGCAGGTGGGTGGTCTGGTAGATGCGGCGCCCCTCGGCGGCCTGGAACCCGGCGAAGGCCGGGTTCTCCTTGCGGGCCGCGGCCTCGTACTCGCGCAGCAGCTCCTGGGCCACGGGGGCGGCGGCGTGGGCGCGCGAGGGCACGCCCAGCAGCAGGGCGAGGCCCACGGTGGCGGCGGCGCCGAAGAGGACGGCGGCGGCGACGCGCAGCGGCCGCGCCCCGGCGGCCGGCGCGGCTGCGGCGCTGCCGGCCGGGTCGCGCTTCCAGCCGGTGACCATGCCCTTCACCAGGTTCTGGCGCTCGAGGAGCGAGGAGAGGAGGACGCCGGCCACGTGGGCCACGACCATGGCGACGAGCGCCCCCGAGAGCCCCTCGTGCACCTCCTTGATGCCGTGGGCCGCCGACCGGGAGAGGTGGCCGGTGAGCGGGCCCGCGAACTCGGGGCCGGCGTAGACGAGCGAGCCGGTGACCACCAGGCCGAGGAGCACGCCCAGCAGCGCCACCACCATCACCCCGCCCATCGGGTTGTGGGAGAGGTGGGGCCGCGGGCGGCCGGAGAGCATCTCGCGGCCGTAGGCCAGCACCGCGCGCGGGCCGCGCACGAAGGCGGAGAAGCGGGCCGCGGGAGAGCCGAGGAAGCCCCAGGCCACGCGCGCCGCCACCAGCGCCAGCACGGCCAGGCCGATGCGGGCGTGCAGGTGCACGAGCCCGTCGGACTCCGAGGTGAGGAAGGAGCCCAGCACCGCCGCCGCCAGCGCCCAGTGGAAGAACCGCACGAAGAGATCCCAGACCTTCACTTTCATGACCGCGTCTCCTGTTTCCTTGCGGGCCTCCGTGGCCCGTCACGCGAGCGAAGGTAGGCCCCGGACCATGACGGGAAGATGAACGTCGCTGCCCCCGATGGGGCGCCCCGGCTCCGGCCCGGCGGGCTACTCTTTTCCCTTCGGCCACGCCAGGTTCCGCGGCGCGGCGAGGAGCGGGTCATGGCGAAGCGCAAGGGCAGCAGCGGCGAGGCGAGCCGGCGCGACATCCTCAAGCTGGGCGCCGGCGCGGCCCTGGGCGTGGCCGCCGCCCGGGCAGGCGCGGCAGCCCCGGCTCCGGCGGCGCGGCCCGCGGCCGGACCCTGGAACCCGGTCACCGCCGCGGCCATGCCCACCCGCAACCTGGGCCGCACCGGCCACCGCGTCGGCCTCTTCAGCCTGGGCGGCCAGGCGGCGGTGGAGCGGCCCGACAACGAGCAGGTGGCGGTGCCCCTCGTCGAGCGCGCCCTCGACCTGGGCGTGAACTATCTCGACACCTCGGCCCGCTACGGCGGCGAGGCGCGCTGGAGCGAGCGCTACATCGGCCAGGTGATGAAGCGCCGGCGGGCGGAGGCCTTCCTGGCCACCAAGACCCACGACCGCACGCGCGAGGGCTCGCTGCGGCTCCTCTCCCGATCGCTGGAGCTGCTCCAGACCGACCACGTGGATCTGTGGCAGCTCCACGCCATGGACTCCATGGGCGACGTGGAGCGGGTGTTCGCGAAGGGCGGTGCCATCGAGGCCTTCGAGCAGGCGCGCCGGGAGAAGCTGGTGCGGTTCCTGGGCCTCTCGGGCCACACCGACCCCGAGGTGCTGGCCGAGGCCATCCGCCGCTACCCCTTCGACACCGTGCTCATGGCGGTGAACGCCGCCGATCCGCACCACCTGCCGTTCCGCGCCGGCCTGCTGCCGCTGGCGGTGGAGAAGGAGATGGGCATCATCGGCATGAAGATCCCGGCGCGCGGGCGGCTGCTCGCCGGCTGGACGCCGCCGCCCATCGAGCAGCAGCGCGGCCGGGTGAAGGCCACGCGGGCGGGAACGCTCACCATGCGCGAGGCGATGCGCTACGTGCTCTCGCTGCCGGTCTCGACGGTGATCGTCGGCTGCGACTCGGTGGCCCAGCTCGAGGAGAACGTGGCCATCGCCCGCGAGTTCACGCCGCTCGACGGGCCGCAGCTCGCGGCGCTGGAGCGCAAGGCCGAGCCGGTGGCGGCGCAGGCGCTCTGGTTCCGCCGTGCCTGAGCGCGCCGCGGGATCCGCGACGCGCTCGCGCGACCCTTCGGGGGAGTCCCCCGTGGGCCGCGCCTTCGTTACAGGGAAGGTCCACCCGCGGTGAGCCGAGGCCGCCGCGCCCGACGTCTCTGGGAGGAGACCACATGCACGCACCCCCTCGTTCCCTGTCCGCACTGGCGGCCATCACCCTCATGGCCGGCTGCGTGACGCCCGGCCGCGACACCGCCATCGGTGCCGGAGTGGGAGGCGCCGCGGGCGCCGGCGTCGGCGCCCTGGTGGGCGGCGGCAAGGGCGCCCTCATCGGCCTCGGCGTGGGCGCGCTGGCCGGCGGCTCGGTGGGCCTCTACCTCGACAAGCAGCGCCAGGACCTGGAGAAGGTGGCGCAGGTGAAGAAGACCGAGAACGGCCTGCTGGTGCAGATGGCCGGCGACATCCTCTTCGACACCGGCAGCGCCGTGCTCAAGCAAGACGCGGTGGCGCAGGTGAGCAAGGTGGGCGACATCGTCGCCAAGTACGGCGACGACCGGGTGCGCATCGAGGGGCACACCGATTCGGTCGGCGGCGCCGCCGCCAACGAGGAGCTGTCGCTGCGCCGCGCCGACGCCGTGAAGCGGGTGCTGCTCTCCCGCGGCGTGCAGGAGAAGCAGATCCTGGTCCTCGGCCTGGGCGAGACCAAGCCGGTGGCCGACAACAACAGCGCCGACGGGCGGGCCAAGAACCGGCGCGTCGAGCTGCACATCGACGTGCCCAACCCCACGTAGCAGCGATCTCCCCCGAAGGCCTGCGGCCCGATGGGACGTCCCGTCCCGTCGGGCCGTGCCATGCTCGCCGCCGGAGGGGCCATGGACGAGACGCGGGTGAAGGCGCTCGCGGCCGAGGTGGAGCGGCTCGCGGCCGCGGCGCTGGGGGCGGGGCCCATCGACGAGGCCGGCTGCGGCGGCCTCCTCGCCCGGGTGGAGGAGCGCATCGCCCGGGCGCTCGCGCCCGAGGAGATCGCGCGTCCGGCCTGCGGCCCGGGCTGCTCGGCCTGCTGCACCGTCAACGTGGCCACGCTCCCGCTCGAGGGCATCGCCGTGGCCGGCTACCTGCGCCGCGCGCTCGGCCCCGCCGAGGCGGCCCGCCGCGGCACCGCGCTGCTCGCCTTCCACGCCCAGGTGCGCTGGTGCGACGACGCCGACCGCATCCGCGGCCGCCTCACCTGCCCCTTCCTCGACCGGGCGGGCACCTGCCTCGTCCACCCGGTGCGGCCGCTCGCCTGCCGCGAGGTCTCGTCGCTCGACGCCGGCGCCTGCGGCCAGGCGCTCCGCGAGCGGGCCGCCGAGGAGGGCGACGGCCTGGTGCGCATGAACCTGGCGCAGCGGGCGCTCTACGGCGGGGCGCGGGAGGCGCTTGCCGCGGCCCTCGCCGCCCGCGGCCTCGACGCCCGGGTCCGCGACGTCTCGGGGATGGCGGGGCACTTCCTCGCCGACGGCGGGCTGGTGCAAGCCTACGCCGCCGGGGGCAAGGTGCCGCTCTCCTGAGCCGGCGCCGCGGCCAGGCGCGCCCGCGGCCGCACCGCTCCCCGATGGGTGTCACCCGTTGCCTGAGGGTCAACGTCCGTGCGACGTGTCCGCTCCATGCCCAAGCCCCCGCGCCCCTGGATCGTGATGCCCCACGGCCCGCTCCGGCAGCTGGACGACAACCTCTGGACCGTGGACTCGGTGGTGCCCGGCATCCCCGGGCGCAACTTCCCGCGAACCATGGGCGTGGTGCGCCTCTCCGACGGAACGCTGCTGCTCCACAACGCCGTGCCCCTCGGCGAGCCCACCATGGAGGCGCTGGGCAAGCTCGGGCGCATCGCCTGGCTGGTGCTGCCGAGCGCCTTCCACTGCATCGACGCCCACGCCATGGCGGCGCGCACCGGGGCCAGGGTGCTGTGCCCGGCGGCCGCGCGCGGTGCCGTCGAGCAGGTGGTGAAGGTGGACGGCGACTACGGGAGCCTCCCGCAGGACCCGGCGGTGCGGATGGAGCCCATCGACGGCGCCTCCAACGGCGAGGGGGTGCTGGTGGTGCGCAGCGGTCCGCGGGCGAGCCTGCTCGTCTGCGATCTCGTCCTGGCAGTGCCGCACCTGCCCGGCTTCTGGGGCCTGCTGTGGCGGCTCCTGGGCTTCACCGGCGAGCCCGCCCCCGGCCCGGTGTGGAAGAGGCGGGTCATGACCGACGCCGGCGCGGTGCGCCGCACCATGCTGCGGCTCGCCGACGAGCCAGGGCTGGTGCGGCTCGTGCCCAGCCACGGGCCGGTGCTGGAGAACGCCGCCGCCGCGCTGCGCGGGGCCGCGGCGCGGCTGGCGGGCTAGGCCCTCTTCTTCAGGTGGGGCTTCATCTCCTTCTCGAAGACCTCGAGGTCGCCGGTCCGCCGGAAGTCAGCGATGGCGATCTCCACCTCCACGCCGCAGGTGCTGCAACCCTTGCCCATGCGGCGCGCCCACGGATCGTCGCACCGGTAGCCCTGGTGCTCGAGGTGCGGGACCAGGGCCTGGGCGTAGGCGAGGGCGGTGGCGACGGTCTGGCGGGTGGCCATGGGACCTCCGGGCTCAGGGGACGGCGGGAGGCGCGGCAGGCGGCGTCGCCGCCGGGGGCGCGGCGGCGCCGGCCCTGGCGAAGGGCGGCGCCAGGTTGGCCTGGAGCCAGGCCGGCACCTGGTCGCGCCGGTGGACGAAGATGGCGTCGTACGGGCAGGCCTCCTCGCACTCGCGGCACCCCGTGCACTTGGGCTCCTCGACCCGCATGAGCCCGAAGTGGGGCGAGTCGGCGTCGCCGCGCTCGTCGAGGTGCAGGCAGTCGAAGGGGCAGTGCTCGGCGCACTTGTCGCAGCCGGTGCAGGCCAGCGCGTCCACGTAGGCCAGCGGTCGCTGCTGCTTCTTGAGGAGCAGCGTGAGCTGCCGCCGGTCGTCATAGATGGCCTCCGCCGGGCAGACCACACCGCAGGCGCCGCAGTCGATGCACAGCTCCGGGTCGATGACGTGCAGGGCCTTGCGGCTCCCGGCGATGGCGTCGGTGGGGCAGCGGTTGACGCAGGCGGTGCAGCCGACGCAGGTCTCGACGATGAAGTAGGCCATGGCGGCTCCGCTAGCGGCCCGGCGCGGGCGCGGCGCCGGGCGCGGCCCCCACCGAGAGGATGAACTGCACCAGGTCCCAGCGCTGCTCCACGGTGGTCTCGTCGGCGAAGGAGGGCATGGGGCTGCCGTCCATCCCGTTCACCAGCGTGCGGAAGAGGTCGGCCGGGCGCTGGCCGCACTTGAAGTCGCGCGGCCGGCGGAAGTCGGCGGGCCGCACCGGCCGGCCGCTGTCGTACTTGAGCTTGGGCGCCGAGGGGCCGTCGCCGTGCCCCTCCTTGCCGTGGCAGGCGGCACAGCCCGCGGCCACGTAGGCCTGCGCCCCGCGGGCCACCCCGTCCTTGCCGAAGGGGGGCGCCGGCGGCACCACCAGCGGCGGCGGGACCTCGTCCTCCTTCCAGCGAGGGGAGAGGGTCTTGAGGAAGGAGATGACCCCCCACACCTCCCTGTCGCTGAGGAAGAGGAAGGAGGGCATGCCCACGTCTGGCCTGAAGCCGCGCCGGATGGAGCGGAAGAGATCCTCGTCGCGGGGCAGCGAGCCGGACGGGGTGTGGCGGCACAGGAACTGGGCGGCCACGAAGTCGCGCGGCGGGATGGAGATGAGCTTGCCCTCCCTCCCGTCGCCCAGCCCCTTCTCGCCGTGACAGCCGACGCAGGCCCCGCGGAACACCCGCTCTCCCAGCGCCAGCAGGTCGTCGCCCGGCGGGGGCGGAGGCGGTGGCGGCTGGTCCCAGGGGGTGAAGGTGCGCGCCGCCGGTGCCGCCGAGGCCGGGCGGGGGCGAGCCTGGCCGGCGGCAGCCGCCGGGGCGAGGGTGAGCAGGGCGGCGGCCAGCGCGCCGGCGCGCCGCACCAGGAGGATCACTTGGGGTGACATGTGCGGCAGAGCTCCTCTCTCACCGTGGCGTCGAACTGCCACAGGAAACGGACCTGGGCGGCGTGCGGGTTGTGGCAGCTGGAGCAGGCCAGCTCCACGCCCGGCTTCAGGGGATGGGGGCGGCCCTTCAGCGGGTGGCCGTCGCCGTACACGAAGCCCAGCACCACGTGGCGGCCGCTGGCCTTCTCGGTGTGGCAGTTGGTGCAGAGGTCGAAGATGGGCTTCTTGAGCCAGAAGGGGTTCTCCGAGCCGTGGGGATCGTGGCAGGTGGTGCAGCGGCCGGCGGCGGCCGGACCGTGGCGCCAGGCCTTGCGCTCCATCTGCCCGCGGATGTCGAAGTGGCAGCGGAAGCAGGTCTCCTGGATGGGCCAGGCCACCGCGTAGCGCTGCGGCGAGGAGCCGGGGTCGTGGCACATCAGGCAGGCGCCCTGGCCCACCGGGCCGTGGGGGTAGCGGCGGGCGGAGAGCTCGGCGTGGCAGGGGGCGCAGGCCGACGCCGGCAGGGGCACCTGGCGCGGGTGCCCGGCGGCCGCGCCGAGGTCGTGGCAGCGCGCGCAGCGGGCCTCGACCTCGGGCCTGTGCACCGTCCCCTCGCCGAAGCCGGCGGTGTCGGCGCCCACCAGGCGGCCGGTGGTGACGTAGCGCAGCACCGCCAGGGAGGCCTCGCCGCCGGCGTCGCGCACCACCACCCGGTTCTCCCCCGGCTGCAGCGCCACCCGGCAGTGGGCCACCCGCTCCATCGCTCCCCCGCTGCGGCAGGCCCGGGGCGCCTCGCCGCCGGCCCAGGCCGACACCGGCCCCTCTCCCTCGGCCACCACCCAGACCTCGGCGCGCACCGACTGGGCCCGCGGCCCGGGGGCCAGGACCACCGGCGCGGCCAGCAGGGCGGCGGCCAGGGCGGGGGCGATCACCGCGGGTTCTCCAGCTTCTGGAGCCTGTCGTAGCGCCGCTCCACGTGACAGCCGGGCCAGCAGCGGCCGCCGGTCTCGCTCTTCGCGTAGTTGAGCTTGAACTCCCAGTTGCCGAAGCCGGTGGAGGTGCGGATGTGCTTGGGGTTGGGGCTGGCGTGGAAGTCGTGGCAGTCGCGGCAGGTGCGGCCCTTGTCGGGCTTGTTGGTGTGCTTGAAGTGCAGGTTCTCCTCGCCGTTGCGGAACCCGGTGGTCCCGGCGCGCACCAGCCTGTCGCCCTCGGCCAGCCTGGCCCAGTCGATCCGGTCCTGGCGGGCCGCCGCCGGCGGGGCCTGGACGAGCTGGGTCTCGAGGAGCCGCCTGTCGTGGCAGCGGAAGCAGAGGCCGTAGGTGTCTCCCGGCCTGTAGGGCCAGTAGAACTCGGGCGGGAAGGAGCCGCGCAGCATGCGGAACTCGTCGGTGCCGTGGGGCTCGTGGCAGTGGTTGCACATGCCCTCGCGCACCGGCCCGTGGCGAAGCTCGTTGTCCGGGTGCTGGTCGAGCCAGGCCTTCATGTTCAGGAGCGGGCCGTCGGGTGCCCGCTGCACCTTGTCGTGGCAGGTGAGGCACACGTTCATGGGCGGCCAGGCCTTGAGCCGCTTCTCGTGGTCCGACTGGTGGGGATCGTGGCAGGCCACGCACACCAGCGGGTTCTGCGCCGGATCCAGGGCCCCGTGGCGCGTGGCGCTGGTGGCGTCCTGGACGCGCTTGGAGGGGTGACACTGGGTGCAGGTCTGGAAGATGGGCAGCCGCAGCCGCACGTGGTTGTCGGAGGCGTGGGGGTCGTGGCAGTAGAGGCAGAGCCCCTGCTCCACCGGGTCGTGGCGCACCTTCTGGGTGTCGCGCGGCCCGTGGCACTGCCGGCACATGGCCTTGCCCTCCTCGCGCCAGCCGAAGCGGTGCTCGGCGGCCGCCAGCGGCAGGTGGCAGCCCAGGCACAGGCCGTTCTTCACCGGCGGGTGGACCACCTTCTTCCCGGCGACCAGGGCCCCGTGACAGGAGAGGCAGTCCTCCCCCGGGCCGGCGGGGGGCGGCGCCGCGGCGCGGGCGGCGGCGGGCAGCGCGGCCAGGAGCAGCGAGGCGACGGCGGCTTTCACTTCCGGTGGCAACCGAGGCACAGCTCGCTCCGGGCCTTGGGCAGGCGCAAGAAGGGGAGGTTGGGCGTTCCGTGGGGGTCGTGGCAGGAGGCGCACTCGACGCCGGCGCCGCCCGGCGGGATGTCGAAGCCGCTCTGGTCGGCGAAGAGCTTCAGCCCCTTGGCGCGGGGGTCGGGCTCCCATTCCCGTGCCGGCAGGGGCGCCGCCCGCGGGTCGTAGAGCCGGTAGCCGGCCGAACCCAGCGGGTAGGGCACCCCCACCGGGTGGTTCCCCATCACCCGGCCGGTCCAGCCCTCGGGGATGGCGAGGTAGGCGTCGCCGGGCGCCTCGCGGCGGTGGCGGTCGGCGGCCACCTCGTCCCCGCGCAGCGAGGTGGAGGAGGGGCGGAAGGGGATGTTGATGCGGGACACGGTGGAGTCGTGGCAGGAGAGGCAGCGCAGCGTCGAGCCGGCGAAGCGCAGCGGCTGGGGCTGCCCGCCGGGATCGGCGCGGACGTCGAGGGCCGCGGCCTGGGGTGGCGCGCCCGGGGCCCAGAGCGGCGCCGGGGCCTGGGCCGAGGGCAGCCGGTTGGGGACGTGGCAGAACTGGCACAGGTCGAGGTCGGCGGAGGGGGCGGGGTGGCCAGCGCCGAAGAAGTTGTGGCGCGAGCCGTCGAGGCGCGAGAGGCGCGCCGGGGCCAGCTCGGCGGCGAGCAGCAGGGCGAGGGCGCTGGCGGCGGCGGCGTTCACGGGTTGGGGGGCAGGTAGACGGTCTTGTCGCCGTCCATGGCGTCGCGGCCGTGGCAGGAGAGGAAGCAGTAGGGCCGGTTGGTGGGCGTGCGGCCGTAGCGCGGCAGCGTGGGCCGGTCGCCGTAGTACGGGTCGGGGCCGGGGAAGGGGCGGACGTTGGGAGCGAAGTTGACGAGGTGGGTGTCGGTGCCCAGGGCGTTGCGGTAGTCGGTGTTGGCGGCCTGGACGTTGGAGTGAACGTTGTAGTGGCACTCGTGGCAGGCGGCGTTGGTCCGCTCCACCAGGTGCATGTTGTGGAGGTTGCCGCGCCCCGCTCCCACGCCGCCCGCCTGGAAGAAGTTGCTGCGGCTCACCGTCTGCCCCAGCAGGCGCCCCTGGTCGTGGCACAGGAAGCAGAGCGCGAAGTTGCCGGCGTTGAAGGCGCCGAAGGGCGGACCGCCCGCGCTGCCCACCTGGGTGGAGTAGCTGGCGCGCAGCATGCGGGTGTTGAGCGAGCCGTGCGGCCCCTTGGGCCCGGAGGGAGAGTTGCGGGCGCTGCCCGGGGTGTCGGCGGTCTGGTCGTTGTTGTGACAGTCGGTGCAGAGCACGGTGGAGGAGCGGTTGAGCCGGTTGCCCTGCCAGTCGTTGCCGCGGAGCTGCCCGTCGGGCGTGTCGAGGACGTTGTTGAGGAAGGTGGACTGGTTCCGGCCCGGGCCGGGGACCGGGTGGTAGGAGTCGTTGGTGGGCTGGAACTCGACGCGCTTGTTGCCGCCGCCGGGGGGGCGCGTCGGCGCCGGCGGGATCATGGTGGCGAAGGTGTCGCCGTGGCAGCGGAGGCAGAGCTCGTACTGGTGGAGATCGGTGGCGGCGTCGTCCACCACCGTGCCGCCGGAGAGCGAGATGCCCTTCTGTCCCTCGTAGACGTTGCCGGGCAGCGCCTGGACCCGGTGCGGGTTGTGACAGTCGGCGCACTCGACGTGCTTGCGGTCGTTGAGCACCGGCTCGGGCTCGGGCAGGTGGTTGGTGAAGACCGGCTGGTGCACGTCGGTGGTGAGCTCCACCGGGTGGTGCACGGGCTTCTGGAACTGGCTGCGGATGTCGGGCGCCGGGCGGCCGCGCAGGGGGTCGGTGCCGGTGCCGCCGGGCTGGTGGCAGGAGAAGCAGACGTTCTCCTCGGCCCAGGGGAAGGGCGCGCCCTGGGAGCGGTTGCTGGTCTGCAGCAGCCGCGAGGGGGACTGCCCGTTGTGGGGTGCGTGGCAGGCCAGGCAGCCCAGGTCGCCGACGGTGGTGGCGCCGCCGGCCGGGTATGGCGCCAGGGAGGCCTCGTGGCGGCTGCCCAGCCAGCCGGGCTTGTCGTGGCAGGTGAGGCACACCGCGCCGCGGAGGTTGTCCTTCACCAGGAACTTGAAGGTGGCCAGGTGCGGGTCGTGGCAGGAGGTGCACTGCACCGAGTCCTTCACCCCCGCCGTCGATCCCTCGCGCAGCCGGATGGCGTCGCCGGGCGGCGGCAGCCGGATCTCCGGATCGGCGGCGGGGTTGGGCACCATCGAGATGGGGTGGTCGTTGCGCAGGTCGGTGGAGAGCAGCGTCCGGCCCGCCGGCATGGTGGTGACGCCGCCCTCCATGGTCACCGCGGCGGGGCGCTGCGCGTCCAGGTTCATGAGCGAGCCCAGGGCCAGCGTGCCGTCGTGGCAGGAGAGGCAGAGCTTGGAGGCGCCCGTCGGCCGGGCCACCGTGGCGTCGAGAGTGGTGGAGCCGTACAGGGAGTAGAGGGTGGGGCTGTCCTGGTAGGAGAGGTTGCGGTTCCAGACGGGACGCGACTGGTAGGCGCCGTGGGGCGTGTGGCAGAAGACGCAGACCTCGTCGAGGGTGGCGGCGCGGACGGCCTGGCCGCCGCTGGCCGAGAGGTTGTGGCGGGTGGAGCGGACGTCCGACTGCTGCGCCAGCAGCAGCGCCAGGGTGAGGGCGATCACGGCGTCCTCGCTTCCAGGTCGAAGACCTGCACCCGCGCGTTGTAGGTGTCGGCCACGTAGAGCCGCCCGCGGGCGTCGGTGGCCATGCCGCCGGCCAGCCAGAAGCGGCCCGGGGTGACGCCGGTCCCGCCGAAGACCCCCAGGAGCCGACCTCCGGGCTCGAAGGCCTGCACCACGTCGAAGTAGCCCTCGACGACGAAGACCACCCCGTCGCGGTCGAAGGCGATGCCCTTGGGCCGTGCCAGATCGCCGAGCCCGTCTCCGACCTGGCCGAAGGCGGAGCGGGGCCGAAGCTCGGCGTCGAAGAGCTGGATGCGGAAGTTGAGGGCGTCGCAGACCGCCAGGCCGCCTCCGGCGTCGAGGGCCAGGTGGGTGGGGAAGTTGAAGCGGCCGGCCTCGCGGCCCCGCCCGCCGAGGCGGGAAGCCGCGCCGCCGGGGTCGAGGGGCAGGACGTGGACCAGGTGCTCGGCGGCGTCGGAGACGTAGAGCCGCCTGCGCTGCTCGTCCACGGCCAGGCCCGAAGGGCGCACCAGGCGCGGTGCGGCGACCGGCAGGGGGGCCGGCCGGCCCTCGAGGTCGAAGGCCCGCAGCGCGCCGGCCTCGGCGTCGGCCACCAGCAGGAGCCTGCCCAGGAAGGCCACGGCCACCGGGTAGACGAGGGGCTCGTCGCCGCCGCCGATCCGGCGCGCGCTCGCCGAGGCCGGGTCGAACAGGTGCACCAGCCGCCGGCCCGGGTCGGCGACCGCCACGCGGCCCGCGCCGTCCACCGCCACGCCGAAGGGGCGGTAGAGGCCGGAGAGGTCGTCGCTGCCGGTGACGAGATCCCACACCCTTCGCCAGAAGCCGCGCTCGATGCCCAGGCTCTCCGGCCCGCGGATCTCGCCCACCCAGGCGATCTCCCGCCGCTCGCCGCGCGGCCAGGCCGGGTCGCCGGGGAGGCGGGCCCCGACGCGGCGCACCTCGCCGTGGGCGCAGGCGGCGGCGCAGGCAGCGGCGGCGAGGAGCAGGAGGCGGGCCATGGTCAGAGCTCGAAAGGGCGCGTCAGCACCGCCCGGATCGACTGCTGGAAGGTGGCCGGGTCGTCGCCCTGCCGGTTGCGGGCCGCCTGGTACTGCAGGCTGGCGGTGAGGCGGCCCAGGCGCCAGGTGAGGGCCAGGCTGGCGCCCAGCGACGTGAGGTCGGGGCTCTCCTGCAGCTGGGTCCAGGCGCCCTGCACCTGGCCCTGCAGCCCCAGGGTCTCCCGCGGGCTCCAGGTGAGCCCGGCCAGGGCGCTGGTGACCGAGCGGACCAGGGTGGGCCTGCCGGCCACGAAGAGCGAGCCGTCGGTGACCACGGCGTTGCGCGCGTGGCGCACCTCGGCGCTGGGGTAGAGGTGGCCGAGGCGGGTGGCGGCGCCCAGCGATCCGGAGAGGGCGCGCTCGTGCAGGCTGGTGGCCCGGCCGCGGGTGATGTCGAGCAGCTCACGCACGCCGTCGTCCCACGCCAGGGTGCTGGTGAGCTGGGCCAGCTCGGTCAGGGCCAGGCGGCCGAAGAGCCGGGCGTGGTTCTCCAGCCTGTCGCCGCCCCGCGCCAGCGGCGCCAGGGCGCGGACCAGGGTGTAGTCGGCCTGGGCGGCGCCCCGGGCCCCGCCCTGGAGGCCGAGGGAGGCGGTGGCGTCGAGGAGCGTGCTCTGGCCATCGGTGCCGAAGCGGCAGGCGCAGGCCGAGGTGGCGGCGCCCGCGGCGACGCTGGCGGTGAGCGGCCCGAGGGGCCGCCCGTAGGCGGCGCGGCCGTTGACGGCCCAGCTCTCGCCGCGCCCGTCGCCGCCCGGGCCGGTGGAGCGGGTGGAGCCGGCGCTGGCCCCGCCGGAGAAGGTGAGCGCGCCGGCGCCGAGCCCGCGGTGCCAGGTGAAGGAGGCACGGCCCTCGCCCAGCCGCCCGGTGGACGAGCCCGCCCCCGCCTCGGAGAGGCGCAGCGCCTGCTGGGTGGCCAGCGTGGGCGACCAGCGCTGCTCCGAAGAGGCGCTGGCCTGGCGATCGCTGGTGATGCCGCCCAGCACCGCCAGCGTGCGCCGCACCTCGGAGGCCAGCACCGTGGTCTGGTGGAAGGGCGAGCTCCACAGGAGCGTCAGGCCGCGGGAGCGGATGTCGCCCGCGCCCTGGCGGTGGTCGGTGTCCACCCGGGCGGTGAGCTGGAGGCTCTGGCCGCGCCAGGTGTCGTAGGCGGTGGCCACCAGCCGCCGCTGCACGTCGGAGAGCCGCTCCAGGCCGGGCCGGGAGCTGCGGCTCTCCGAGGCGTCGAGCCGCAGCCCGGGCGCGATGCGCCCCGGCTCCAGGTTCACCGAGCCACCGTAGAGCAGGCTGGGGCCGGCGCCGCTCCGGGCCAGCAGGCCCCCGGTGCCGCTGGCGTAGGAGCCCCCGGCGTACAGGCGCAGCGGGACGGCGCGCCGCGGGAGGAAGCCGAGCGAGGCGTCGAAGGAGACCACCTGCCCGCTGGCCTGCAGGCCGCGCCCGTACCAGCCGTCGACGTGGGAGAAGGAGCCGCCGGCGGCGACCACCGCCACCGCCGGGCCGAAGGGGAGGCCGGCGTAGTGGAGCGACAGGCTCTCGAGCAGGAGCGCGCCGGCGGTGACCTGGCTGGGGCCGCCCGGCGCCTGGGAGACGTTCTGGGTGGCCTGGGCCTGCACCTCGACGTTGCCGGTCACGCCGCCGCGCGCCGAGCCGGCGGCGGCCAGCGCCAGTCCCGCCAGGGCTCGGGTGGTGGCTCGCAGGGGCTCCTCCCTCACCCTGCGCCGCTCACTTGATGTGGCAGGAGAGGCAGAGCTGGCTGCCGGTCTTGGTCACCCGCAGGAAGAAGGCATTGCCGGTGCCGTGGGGATCGTGGCAGGAGGCGCACTCGATCCCGGCCGCGCCGGCCACCGGCGCTCCGCCGCCGCCGGCGCCGAAGATCTTCACGCCGGTGGGGGCCGGCACCCACTGGGCCAGCCGCACGTCGGGGCCGGTGGTGATGCCGTTGTAGGTGCTGGCCACCTGGCCGTAGCTGTAGGGCACGCCCACCGGGTGGTTGCCGGAGAGGTCGCCGCGGTCGGCGAACTGGGGGATGACGTAGGCCGGGTTGCTGATGGCGCCGGCGGTCTGGTCGGGGCCGGCCATCGCCACGCCGGGGTTGGCGGTGGCGTTGCTCCAGTAGAGCGAGCCCACGCTCACGGTGCCGTCGTGGCAGGAGAGGCACTTGGCCGTGGAGCCGGACCAGGTGCGCAGGTTGGCGGGGTAGCTGGTGCCGCCCGTGGTGCGCCCGGCGGTCACGTCCTTCCAGGAGTAGCTGCCCGCCGAGAACTGGTGGTTCCAGAGCAGGAGCGACGAGGCGCCCTTGTGCGGCGTGTGGCAGAAGACGCAGAGGCCGTCCTCGGATCCCGCCACCGCGCCGTCCACGTGGACCGGGTTGGTCTGGAGCTGGAAGTTGTGCTTCGAGGTGGCGATGGAGGCCGGGCCGGTCTGGGCGGCGGCGGGCCCGGCGAGGCCGAGCAGGAGGAGGAGGAGCGGCAGGGAGGCGGCGCGGCGGGAGGGCTCGATCATCGCGGGCTCCGGGGGTCGCGGCGTCGGGGTCAGCGCGCCGCGGGGAGCTCGGCCAGGGCGGTGTCCTGGGCCGAGGTGTTGACCAGCTGGTAGACGTCGACGCGGAAGTTGAGGCCGTTGGCTACGTAGATGCGGTTGCGGGCGTCGATGGCGATGCCGGCCGGGTTGGCGAGGAAGCCGGGGGAGTCGCCGGGGCCGCCGAAGAACAGGAGCAGGCGGGCGTCGCGGCGGAAGATCTGGACCGCGGCGAAGAAGGAGTCGACGACGTAGAGGTTGCCGAAGGAGTCGAGGGCCACGCCCTTGGGCTTGTCGAACTGGCCGAAGCGGTCGCCGCGCTCGCCGAACTGCCGGATCGCGTTCCCCTCGGCGTCGTACTCCACCACCCGGGCGTTCATGGTGTCGGCGACGTACAGGCTCCCGCCCGGCGAGAGGGCCAGGAAGGTGGGGAAGAAGAGCTCGCCCTTGCCGTGCCCCTTCCGGCCGAGGGTGCGGACGTGCTCCCCGCCCACGAGGGCGTGGACGTGCACCGCGTGGCCGGCGCCCTGGGCCGAGGAGACGTCGCTCACGTAGAGCAGCTTCCGCGCGGCGTCGACGGCCAGCCCGAGCGGGCGCTCGCAGTCGGAGAGGTCGAGCGAGCGCAGCGGACGGCCGTCGCGCCCGTAGGCCAGGGCCACCCGGCGCAGCGGGACCACCACCCAGACCGTCTCGCCTTCCACGGCCACGCCGCCCGGCGCCTCGCCGAGGTCGTCGCGGCCGATGGTGGCCAGGCGGGAGGCGGCCAGGTCGAAGACCAGGAGCTGGTTGAGCCCCTGGTCGGAGACCGCGAGCAGGTCGCCCCCGGGCGACACCGCCACCGCCAGCGGGTGGTAGAGCCGCGCCGGCGCCTCCAGGCCCGCCAGGCGCCGCCAGAAGCGGGCCGCGCTGCCCTCCAGGTCGGCGCCCCCGGAGAGCGTGCCCACGTGGCGGATGCGCTCGGTGGCCGGTGGAGCCGGCCAGACCGGCGGCGGGCGCACCGTGCCGGCGCAGGCGGCGCCGCCCAGCGCCAGTGCCAGGGCGAGGCCGGGGCGAAGCGGGAGGGGAGGGCGGGCGGGGGCCAAGGGGTTCACCTCCCCCATTCCCAGATCCGTGCCACCGGCCTCCGGCCGCGCCAAGGGCCCGCCGGCGCAGGGCGGGCGGCCCGCCGCCGCCGGACGCGCGCGGGCCACCCCTCTGTCAGAAAGGCTTGTGCGGGGTCAATTGCCCGCGATTGCCGCCAAGTGGCAATGGCTTGGCGCTGCGCCGGCGCGCCTGCCAGGTTGGCAGGTGGCGCAGGCGCCGCTCGGGGCCCGGCCTTGCGCGGGCTGCCCGCCCCCGCGCAACATGCCGGCGTGGGCCTCCTCCTCCTCGCCGGCGCAGCCACCGTCGTCGGCTTCCTGATCATCCTGCTGGTGGGCAGGGGGCAGCCGGTCTCGCCCGCGGCCTCGGCCGGCGGCGAGGCGGCAGCGCCCTCCGAGCTGGGCTGGCTGCGGGCCGGGGGCACCGAGGCGCTGCAGCGGGCGCTGCGCGCGCTCTTCGCCGAGATGGGCTTCGCTCCCGAGCCCGGGCAGCAGGGGGGCGGCGCGGTGGAGTTCCTGGCGAACGACCCGACCCCCATCCGCGGCGGGCGCATCTACGTGCGCGGGCTGCTGGCTGCCGAGGGAGGATCGGTGGACGCCGACGAGGTGCGCACGCTGCTCGACGCCGCGCGGGCCGAGGCGGTGGGCAAGGCGGTGCTGGTGACGCTGGGCCGCTTCTCGGCCGAGGCGCACGAGGCGGCCCGGGGGCAGCCGGTGGACCTGCTCGACGGCGAGCAACTGGCGGCGCTGCTCCGGCGCCACCTGCCGCAGGCCTGGGCCACGCGCTCGGTGTGAGGGGTACGAGCCCGGAGCCCGGAGCCCTCCAGGATTCCGCGGAACGCGAGGTGCTCAGTCCTGCATCGCCTTCAACACCTCGTCGCGCCTTCCCTCCTGGATGAGGCGATCGTGCTTGCGGGCCTCGCGGAAGCTGAGCCAGGTGAAGTAACCCACCAGGCCCAGCATCAGCACGATGGGGATGTTGTCGGGCAGCGAGACGATGGCCCAGAAGTTCTGCAGCGGTCCCATGCGGCCTCCGCGCGCGGGTCACCCTCATGGCCCGCCGGTCGGGCATCTCTAGCGCAATCGGATTGCCAATCACAAGCAGGGGCCGGCCCACCACCCGACAATCTTCGTTTCGTCCCCCGCCCGGGCCAGGCGGCGGCTGCCAAGCTGGCAGGTGGCGGCCGCCCGGCGCAATCGGCCGGCCCGGCGCGGGGATGCGGCCTCCCTTGATCGCGCACAAGCCGTTCTGGCAGGCGGGCCGTCCCCGGCCCCGGGGCGCGGCGCGCGCTTTCCGGCCGTTTGGCGAGGGCCGGGGCGCTGGCACGGATCTGGGAAAGGAGCGGCTCCCATCCGAGTAGCGGAGCACGTCAACCGAGGAGGCCGAAGGTGACCGACGCGAAGAGCGGGACCGCGACCCACGGCGCTGCCCCCACCGTGGAGGGCGCCACCGAACACATCTGGTGCCGGCGCGACGTCGCCTCGCTGGCCGCCTCCACCGCCATCCTCGGCTGCCTGGCCTGTGCAGGCGCCGCCGTCACCCGGATGCTGTTCCCGCGCGTCCTCTTCGAGCCGCCCACCACCTTCAAGGCCGGCTACCCCAACGAGTACATCGTCGGCGAGGTCTCGGAGCGCTGGATGAAGTCGCAGCGGGTCTGGATCGTCCGCAACGACCGGGAGATCTACGCGCTGCTGGGCATCTGCACGCACCTGGGATGCACGCCGCGCTGGCTGGGGCCGGAGGGCAAGTTCAAGTGCCCCTGCCACGGCTCGGGCTACACCATCGACGGCGTCAACTTCGAGGGCCCGACGCCGCGCCCGCTGGAGCGGGTCAAGATCGCGCTGGCCGACGACGGCCAGCTCCTCGTCGACACCGCGGTGCGCTACCGCCACGAGCTGGGGCAGTGGGAAGACCCCCAGTCGTTCCTCCGCTACACCGGCGCCTAGGGGCCACCATGCCTCCCGACACCCAGGCCGCCGCAGCCGCCCCCGCGCCCAGGCCCACCCTCGCCGACCGCCTGGCGCGGAACTACGTCTGGCGCTCCATCTTCCGGCACGGCTACGCCGACACCCCGCGCAACCGCGTGCTCCAGGTGGCCGGCAACGTCTGGCTCCACCTCCACCCCTCCAAGATCCGGCGCCACGCGGTCCGCTTCCGCTTCACCTGGTGTGCGGGCGGCCTCACCTTCCTGCTCTACCTGGTCACCGTCGTCACCGGCGTGGTGCTGATGTTCTACTACCGGCCCACCGCCGAGTACGCCTACTGGGACGTGAAGTACCTCGACTTCGACGTCCCCTTCGGAATGATCATGCGGAACATGCACCGCTGGGCGGCGCATGGGATGGTGATCTACATCTGGGTCCACATGTTCCGGGTCTTCATGACCGGGAGCTACAAGCCGCCCCGTGAGTTCAACTGGGTGGTCGGCGTGGTCCTGCTGACCCTGACGCTGCTGCTCTCCTTCACCGGCTACCTGCTGCCCTGGGACCAGCTGGCCATCTGGGCGGTCACCGTCGGCACCAACATGGCGCGTGCCACCCCGCTGCTCGGCAACGAGGGGCCGCTGGGGCCGGAGCTGGGCGTGACGCCGCGCTACGACGCGCGCGCGCTGCTGACCGCCGGGACGGTGGTGGGGGCGCCGACGCTGCTGCGCTTCTACGTCCTGCACTGCATCGTCCTGCCCATCTTCGCCTCGGTGCTGATGATGCTGCACTTCTGGCGCGTCCGGAAGGACGGCGGCATCTCCGGGCCGCTGTAGCGAGGACGCCATGGCCGAAGCCACGCCCGCCCCCGCCCCCGCCCCCGCCGCCGAGCGCAAGGCGGACGCGCCCGCGACGCTTTCCGACAAGATCCACTCCTGGCCCTACTTCGTCCGGGCCGAGTTCATCGCCGGCTGCGTCCTCGTCCTGGTCCTGATGATCTGGTCCATCGGCATCGACGCGCCGCTGGAGGAGCCGGCCAACCCCACCAAGACGCCCAACCCCTCCAAGGCGCCCTGGTACTTCCTGGGCCTGCAGGAGATCCTGGTCTACTTCGACCCCTGGATCGCCGGGGTGGTGCTGCCGGGCCTGATCATCGTCGGCCTGATGGTGATCCCCTACGTGGACATCAACCCCAGGGGGAACGGCTACTACACCTGGAGCGAGCGCAAGTTCGCCATCTCCACCTTCCTCGTCGGCTTCATCGGCCTGTGGCTGGGGATGATCGTCATCGGCGTGTTCCTGCGCGGCCCGGGCTGGAACCTCTTCATGCCCTGGGACTACTGGGATCCGCACAAGGTCGTCCCGCTCACCAACATCGACCTGCCGTACTTCCTGGGCATCCGCTCCACCGGCTGGGCGATGGCCTTCGGCCTGCTCTGCGTCGGCGGCTGGCTGGTGGGCGTCCCGGCGGCGGTGTGGCGCTGGAAGCGCCGGGCCGAGCCCATGCGCCAGCTCGGGCCGGTGCGCTACGCCATCGTCGCCTCGCTCTTCATGATGATGGCCGGCGTGGTGGTGAAGATCGCCCTGCGCCTGGCCTTCAACATCAAGTACGTGCTGGTCATCCCCAACATCCTGAACGTCTGAGGATCCTCGTGGCCAAGCCCCTGGAGCAGACGAGCCAGAAGCGCGCCTTCGTGGTGCTGGCGGCGCTCATCGCGCTGTCCACCGCCTGGGCGGTCTGGGACGAGGTGGTGGCCCGCCGTCCCTGGAAGCAGCACCAGCGCGAGTTCTTCCAGCTCGCCGAGCGGCACCTGCGCGCCGACAGGCAGCGGGCCGAGAAGCGGCTGCAGGCGCCCGGTGCGCAGCAGAAGCGGGAGGCGGCCCGGGCCGAGCTGCAGGCGGCTCGCCAGGCGATGAGCGGGTCGCCGGAGCAGCGCCGCGCCTACGACGCCATCGTCGCCGCCGAGGAGAAGGCCCGGCAGGACGAGGCCGAGGCCAAGCTCTACCTGGGCTTCGACAAGTCCGAGGCCGACGCCATCTACTACCAGCTCCGCGAGGCGCGCCACGAGGGCAGCAGGGAGGAGCTGGCGCTCAAAGGCCGCCTCGAGGCCCAGGAGAAGGAGATCGCCCGCCGCGCCAAGATCCTGGCCGACGCCACCCGCAGCCGGCAGGCCGCGGCCGAGGCGCGCCGCACCTTCCAGAAGCGGGTGGACGACGCCCAGGCCCGCCTCGACGCCCTGGAGAAGCCGGTCCAGGAGATCGACAAGCGGCTGGCGGTCTTCTCCAGCTTCACCGGCACGCTCCCCGCCATCGAGCAGGTCTGGATCCGCGGCCTGCCCAACTCGTGGGGCGCCGACAGCGTGGACCGCTGCCAGAGCTGCCACGCCGCCGTCGACCGCGCCGGCTTCTCGGCGCCCTGGGAGGTGCTGGAGGCCCGCGAGGCCGGCATGGGGCCGTCCGACTTCCGCATCCAGTACGGCGTGGACGAGGAGCTGGCCGAGGCCTACCAGGCGGTCCAGGAGCGCATCTGCGAGAAGATCCCGCTGCCGAGCGCCATCGTCCCGGTGGGCGGGAACCCGGTGGTGGCCGAGGCGCCACCGCCCGACGAGGCGGCGGCCACGGCCTGCCGGCCGGTGGAGCGCTACCGCCGCTGGCTGGAGATGAGCCGCGCCTACTGCGGCGCCAGCCAGCGCTGGCTGGCCCGCACCGGCTTCGTGCGCAAGGACCGGGGGGGCGCGCCGCTGCCGCCGCCCGGCGCCGAGGGGCCCCGGGTGCAGGCCATGAAGGGACACGGCCAGGACCACGAAGCCGCCGGCGACGACGGGCTGGCCCGGGTGGCCAGCGCCTGCGCGTCTCCCGAGCTGGTCGAGGCCTTCGAGGCGGCCGAGAAGGCCGACCCCTACGACGTGAAGCCGGTCTTCCGCACCCACCCGCGCCGCTTCGAGCTGCTCACCCGGGCCCACCCGCCGGAGAAGTTCGGATGCACCGTGTGCCACGGCGGGCAGGGAGCGCAGACCAAGGGCGTGGCCGGGAGGCCCTTCGCCCACGGCGCCGACGACCACCACTGGAACGACCCGCTCACCGAGGAGGTCCGGGTGCTGGGCCAGAAGTTCAAGGGGGCCTTCGTCGAGGCCAAGTGCGAGAAGTGCCACCGCGAGGAGCTGACGGTGAACCGGGCGCCGCTCCTCACCCGCGGCAAGAAGCTCTTCGTCGAGGCCGGCTGCTGGGGCTGCCACCCCACCGACGGCTACAACGACCTCCCCCGGCGCGGCCCGGCCCTCACCAGCCTGGAGAGCAAGACCTCGCCGGGCTGGCTCCAGACCTGGATCGCCTACCCGCGCGGCTGGCGCCCCCACACCCGCATGCCCAACTTCTGGCCCGGCGCCGTGGACCCGCAGAGCGTTCCCCGGCTCGGCGGCGAGAGCGACGAGCAGGTGAAGGCCCGCCACGTCGGGCTGCGCGAGCAGGAGGTGGCCCAGATCACCGCCTACCTCTGGGTGAGCAGCCAGCCGGCCTCGCTGCCGCGGCCGCCGGCGCGGGCCGGGTCGCCCGCGAGGGGCAAGGAGATCTTCGACACCGTCGGCTGTCGCGCCTGCCACGTGGCCGAGCAGGGCTCGGCGGCGCGCCGCAGCGAGGCCAGCGCCACCCGCGACTACGCTCCCAACCTCTGGAACGTGGGCGACAAGGCGACGCCCGAGTGGATCTACGGGTGGATCAAGAACCCGCGGGCCCAGTGGATCGAGACCAAGATGCCCGACCTGCGGCTCAGCGACGAGGAGGCGGCCCACGTCACCGCCTGGCTGTCGTCGCTCCGCAGCGGGCGCAGCTACCCGACCCCGCCCGACTACGCGCCGGAGCAGCGGCCGGCCCTGGAGAAGCAGGCCGCGGCGGGAAAGGTCCTCATCGCCAAGTACGGCTGCTCCGGCTGCCACGCCATCCGCGGCTTCGAGAACGCCCAGAAGATCGCCACCGAGCTGGGCGAGCACGGCCGCAAGGACCCCAGGCTCCTCGACTTCGGCGACGTGCGCTGGTTCACCGAGGAGCCGCTCCACCGCCAGACCTACGTCAACTTCGTCTGGACCAAGCTCCACACCCCGCGGATCTACGGCTACGAGCTGGTGGAGACGCGCATGCCCCAGTTCGACCTCTCCGACGACGAGGCGCTGGCGCTGCTCACCTTCCTCAAGGGGCAGACCGGCGAGCGCGACCGCATCCCCCGCGAGCTGCTGCCGGGCATCGACGGGCCCAAGCTGGCGGTGCTCACCGGCGAGCGGCTGGTCTTCTGGAACGGCTGCCGCAACTGCCACGAGGTGGAGCGGCGCGGCGGGGTGGTGCGCGACCTCTTCAGGGCCAGCACCCAGAGCTACGCCCCGCCCATCCTCACCGGCGAGGGGGCCAAGGTGCAGCCCGGCTGGCTCTTCTCCTTCCTCAAGGAGCCGAGCCCGCTGCGCCCCTGGCTCCAGATCCGGATGCCCACCTTCCACTTCAGCGACGACGACGCCGGGACCCTGGTGAAGTACTTCGCCTCGGCCTCGGGCAAGAGCTTCCCTTACCTGACGGTGGACGTGCCCCGGCCCACCGGCCAGCGGGCCCAGGAGACGCTCACCCTGTTCCGCGACCTGCAGTGCACCAAGTGCCACGTGGTCGGGAAGCTCGGGCCCAAGCAGGACCCGCGGTCCGCCGCCCCCGACTTCCTGCTGGCCCGGCGCCGGCTGCGGCCCGACTGGATCCCGCTGTGGCTCCGGAACCCCAACGCCCTGATGGAGGGCACCCGCATGCCCTCGTTCTGGGACATGGAGCCGTCGGCCGAGGCGCCCCACAAGGCCCTCGGCGGCGACAAGCAGGCGCAGATGGAGGCGCTGCGCGACCTGCTCATGCACCTGGGGGAGCCGGGCCTGTCGCCCGCGCCCGCCCCGCGCCTCAGCGCCGTCCCGCCGCCCCGAGGTTGATCCCGCAGCCCACGCAGCCCACCCGAGGAGAAGAGACCATGCCGACCCGTGTCCTCATCGCCACCGCGCTGGCCGCGGCCATCCTGCCCGCCCCGTCGCGCGCCGAGAGCCTCTCCGGCGCCGTAGAGTTCACCGGTGCCCCGCCGGTGATGCAGAAGCTCAACCGCGAGGCCGACGCCTTCTGCGCCAAGAAGTCCATGAACGACGAGGCGGTGATCGTGAAGGACAAGAAGCTCGTCAACGTCTGGGTCCACGTGGTCAAGGGGGCCCCGGACAGCAAGGCGCCGGACACCGCGCCCGAGGTGGTGGTGGACCAGATCGACTGCGCCTACAAGCCCCGCATGCAGATGGCGCTGGTGGGCCAGAAGGTGGTGGCCAAGAACGGCGATCCCATCCTCCACAACGTGCACACCTACCTGGGCGCGACCACGGTCTTCAACAAGGGCATGCCCAACTCCTCGGCCAAGCCCATCAGCCACGTGGCCGCCAAGCCCGGCGTGATCCGCTGGCAGTGCGACGTGCACGACTGGATGCGCGCCTTCGTGGGCGTGAACAAGAACCCCCACCAGGCCATCACCGGCGCCGACGGCACCTTCCAGATCGCCGACATCCCCCCGGGCAAGTACACCGTGGAGGCCTGGCACGAGCGCTACGGCGCCAAGACCGCCGAGGTCACGGTCGAGGCCGGCAAGCCGGCCACCGTCACCTTCAAGTACGACGGGACCGAGAAGGGCGAGGGATAGGCGTGGCGGCCCCGGCCCCGCGATCGGCGCCCTCCGCCTTCGGACACGCGGCGTTGCTGCTGGCGCTGGCCTCGGCCCTGGCGGTCATCGGCGCAGCGCTGGTGATCTTCCTGGTGGCCCGCGCCGAGTCGCTGACCGCCGCCGCGGCGCTGCTCGACGGCGTGGTCTTCGCCAACGGGGTGGTCGCCACCCTGGTGGCCACCTCGCCGTTCCTGGCCACGCTGCTGGTGGGCTACGCCTACATGCAGCGCGGCCTGAAGAAGCGCGCCGCGCGGCGGGCCGAGGGCGCCGGCAGCCTGCGGGGCTGAGGAGAGGTGGACGGGACGGCCGCCGGCGGGGCTCCGGCTCCACCGGCGGCCGGGCAGCGCCTCACCGCACCTCGCCGCCCGGCGGGTCGATGTCCAGCTCGTGGATGCGGCGGTAGAGGTTCCGCTCGCTGATGCCCAGCAGCTGGGCGGCCCGGGCCCGGTGGCCGCCCACCAGCGCCAGCACGTGGGCGATGTGCTGGCGCTCCACCTCGGCGAGGGTCAGCGCCGGGGGGCCGCCCTCGGGGGCGCCGCCGCCCGCCGCCTGGCGGAGCTCGGCCGGCAGGTCGGCGGGGCGGATGGAGCCGCGCTCCGCCAGCACCAGCGCCCGCTCCACCACGTGGCGCAGCTCCCGCACGTTGCCGGGCCAGTCGTAGCGCTGCAGCAGCTGGGCCGCGGCGGGCGAGATCGAGGTGTCGGTGCCGTGCCGGGCGTCGTGCAGCGCCACGAAGTGCTGGGCCAGCACCGGGACGTCCTCCCGGCGCTGGCGCAGGGGCGGCAGCTCGACGTGCATGGCGTTGAGCCGGAAGAACAGGTCGCGCCGAAACCGGCCCTCGGCCATGAGCCGCTCCAGGCCGCGATTGGTGGCGGCCACCAGCCGCACGTCCACGCGCACCTCCCGGGTGCCGCCCAGGTGGCGGAAGGTGGAGGACTCCAGCACCCGCAGCAGGCCGGCCTGGACCGCGGGGCTCACGTCGCCGATCTCGTCGAGGAACACGGTCCCGCCGTCGGCCGCTTCGAAGAGGCCGTGCTTGCGGCGGGTGGCGCCGGTGAAGGCGCCCTGCTCGTGGCCGAACAGCTCCGACTGCAGCAGGTTCTCGTGGAGGGCGGCGCAGTCCACCACCACGAAGGGCTGCTCCCGGCGCGGGCTCATCCGGTGCAGGCTGCGGGCCACCAGCTCCTTGCCGGTGCCGGTCTCGCCGCGGATCAGCACCGTGCCGTCGCTGGCGGCCAGGCGCGGCAGCAGGCGGGAGAGCTCCTCGAAGGCCGGACCGGAGCCCACCAGCTCCGGCCCCAGGCCGCCCTGGTTGAGCGCCTCGCGCAGCCGGGCGTTCTCCTGCCCGAGCCGGTGGCGCTCGGCGGCGCGCCGCAGCGCCAGCTCCAGCTCCTCGAGGTGGAAGGGCTTGCGGAGGTAGTCCTGGGCCCCGAGCTTCACCGCCGCCAGCGCGGTGTCGATGGAGCCGTGTGCGGTGAGCACCACCACCTCCAGGCCGGGCCGCTCCTCGCGGAGCTGGGCGAGGAGCTCGATGCCGGGCCGGTCGGGGAGCATGAGGTCGAGGAGCAGCACGTCCGGCTCCTCGCCGGCGGCGAGCCGGGCCAGGCACTGCGCGGCGCTGGCGGCCTCGGCCACCTGGCCGCCCGAGCGGGAGAGCTCGCGCACCAGGAGCCCCCGCAGGGCCTCGTCGTCGTCCACGATGAGCACGTTCATGCTCGCCTCCGCTCCGTCATGCCTGGCCCGCCGGCCTCAGCCGGACGGTGAAGGTGGTCCCCCGGCCCGGGACGCTCGCGGCCGCCAGCGTCCCCTCGCAGCGGCGGACGAGCGCCTGGCTCAGGAAGAGCCCGAGCCCGGTGCCCCCGCCGTCGGGGCGGCCCCGCAGGAAGGGCTCGCCGAGGCGCCGGCGCACCGCCTCGGGAAGGCCGGGCCCGGTGTCGGCGACGGCCACCTCCACCGCGGCGGCGGAGGCGGTCGCCGAGACCTCGAGCCGGCCGCCGCCGGGCATGGCCTGCAGGGCGTTGAGCACCAGGTTGAGGAAGACCTGCTGCAGCAGCAGCGGCTCGCCCAGCGCCAGCGCCTCCCCGCCCAGGTCGGCCCGCACCTCGACCTGCTGGGCCCGGGCCTGCGGCGCCACCAGGGCCAGCACCTCGCGGGCGGCCGCCGCGGCATCCACCGGCCCCAGCTGGCGGGAGGGGACGCGGCCGAACCCCAGCAGCCGCTCGGTCACGTCGCGGCAGCGGAAGACCTGCTTCTGCACGATCTCCAGGTACTCGCGCACCTCGGCCGGATCGCAGGGCTGCGGCGGCCCCATGCGGCGCAGCAGCCCCTCCACCGCGGTGGCGATGGCGGCCAGGGGGTTGCCCACCTCGTGGGCCACGCTCGAGGCAAGCACGCCGATGGCGGCCAGGCGCTCCGACTGCTCCAGGCCGGCCTCCAGCGCCAGCCGGTCGGTGATGTCTCGCCACACCTCGATGGCCGCGACGGTGACGCCGTCCGGGCCGCGCAGGGGCTGGGCGTAGATCTCCTCCACGCGCTCGCCCCCGGCGGCCGCCACGCGCACGATCTCCTTCTCCAGCGCGTCGCTCCCCAGCGCCCGCGCGGCCACCGAGGAGGCGCCGTCCGGGCCGGCGTAGCCGGCGGCCCGGGAGAGCTCGGCGTGGGGCCGGCCCGGGCCGTGGGGGAGGCCTGGCGGCAGCCGCTCCGCGAAGGCGCGGTTCATGGTCATCACGCGGAGCGAGCGGTCCACCAGCACCACCCCGTCGCCGATGCCATTCACCAGCTCCTCGAGCTGTCGCCGCTCGGCCGAGAGCCGCTCCAGGGCCGCCTCCAGGCCGTCGGCCATGGCGTTGAAGTCCTGGCCCAGGTCGCCGAGCTCGTCGGTGCCCCGGTCCGGGGCCCGGGCCGACAGATCCCCCCGCCCCAGCGCGCGCGCCGCCGCCCCCAGCCGGCGCAGTCGCGTCAGCACCAGCCCCTCCACCGCCAGCCCCAGGGTGCCGAGCAGGGCCAGCACCGCCGCGGCGCTCCCGGTGATCACCTGGGCGCGGCTGGAGAGCACCGCGCGCTGGATGGGGTCGAGCGAGCGGTCGACCACCAGGATGCCGTTGATGCGCTGCTCCTCGCCGTGGCAGCGGTGGCAGGCCGGGCGGTTCAGGATGGGCGTGACCGTGCGCAGCACCGCGCCGCCCGGGCGCAGCAGCGTCACCGAGCGGTGCCGGTCGGCGGCGGGCCGCTCGTGGCAGATGGCGCAGTCGGGCGAGTCCCGCTCGATGCGCTGGCCCACGGCCGCGGGGTCGCTGGAGATCTTCACGCGCCCGTCGTTGGCGAGCACGCCCACCCAGGCGATGTGGGGCTCGCGCCCGAGATCGGTCACCACCCGGCGCAGCGGCTTCAGGTCGCCGGTGACCATCTGCTCCTCCAGCACCACCCGCAGCGTGTCGCTGTGGCTGGAACTGGCCTCGGCGGCAAACATGAGCAGCTGGCCCCGGAAGAGACGGAGGGTGAAGTAGGCGCCCCCGGCCAGCACCGCGGTGGTCGCGGCGGCCGTCAGGAAGGCGAGGCGGCCGCGGAGGCGGAAGTGGGTGGCCAGACGGGCCAGGGGGCCGCGCTGCGGCCTCGCTCGCGGCGGGCCGGATCCTGTCGGGGGCTCCGCCTTCCAGGCGGCTCCGTCGCTCGGGTAGGCTCGCTGCGTGTCCTCGGGCTCTCCAGCCAGCGGCCCCTCCTCCCCGGCCTGGGGGCGGACGGCCCTGGCGGGGCTGCTGGTGGTGCTGCTGCTCATGGCGGTCTCCACACTCCAGCAAACGTTCGATGCCGGCGACCGGCGCAGGGCGCTGGCTGGGCTGCAAAACACCTTTCCCCGCCAGGGCGGGCCCAGCCTGGAGGAGACACTCCGGACCCGCGGCGTGGGACATCCGCCGCGCTGCGTCGCGGAGGTGGTGAGCGGATTCCGCGGGATCAGCCGCGTGACCTGTACGTTGGAGGGGGATCCGGTTCCGTACCGGTTCCTCTGGGACGACGTGCGGCGCGACGCGCTGCGCCCGGAGGACGACGCGACGCGCCAGAGGCTCGGCGGAGGCTGACCGGAGGGAGCCTACTGCGGGAAGTGGCGCGGCGGCCGGTCCTCGAAGCCGGTGCCGTCGAGCGCGCCCAGGAAGGCGACCAGGGCGTCCACGTCGGGGCAGGTGATGTCGATCTCCCTCATGACGGGATCGAGCGCCACGCCCTCGGCCTGGAACTGGTAGGCGCGCACCGCCTCGAAGAGCGTGGCGGCGGAGCCGTCGTGCATGTACGGGGCGCGGCGCGAGACGTCGCGGAGGGTGGGGGTGCGGAAGGCGCCGCGGTCGGCCTCGGCGCCGGTGACGGCCTGGCGGCCCGGGTCGGGGGCGGCGCCGGGCCGGGCGGTGAAGTGGCCGGGCGTGCCGACGCCGATGGCGTGGAAGCGGGAATCGGTGAAGCCGGCGCCGCCGTGGCAGCGGTCGCAGCGGCCGCGGCCGAAGAAGATCTCGCGGCCGCGCTGCTCCTCCTCGCTGAGCGCGGTGCGGTCGCCCGCCTGGAAGCGGTCGAAGCGGGAGTTGCCGGAGAGGCGGGTGGCCTCGTAGGCGGCGATGGCCTCGGCGATGCGGTCGATGCCCACCTGGTCGTCGCCGAAGGCCTCGCGGAAGGCCTTGCGGTAGCCGGGCACCGCGCCGACGGCGGCCGCCACGGCCGGGTGGCTGGAGCCCATCTCGATGGGGTTCGCGATCGGCCCCTTGGCCTGCTCGGCGAGGGAGCCGGCGCGGCCGTCCCAGAAGTAGGCGTGCTGGATGGTGAAGGCGGCGTTGAGGATGGGCGGCGCCTTGCGGCCGCCCTCCTGGCCGCGGATGCCGCGGGAGTGGGCGGTGGGCTCGGAGAAGCCATGCTCGGGACGGTGGCAGGAGCCGCAGGAGATGGTGCCGTCGGCCGAGAGGCGGGCGTCGAAGAAGAGCCAGCGGCCCAGCCGCACCTTCTCGGGCGTGACCGCGAAGGGCAGGGTGCCGAAGTCGGCGGGCACGCCGAGCGGCGCCTCGGGCAGGGGGCGGAGCGGGCTCTCCGCCTCCCAGGCGGAGAGGACGGGGACCTCGGCGGCGGCCGAGGCGGCGAGGGCGAGGGCGAGCAGGGTGTGCATGGGGTCGGGGCGGGCGCGGCCGCGAGACCGAATCTATGCACGCTCCGGAAACGGCAAGGGCGAGCCATGCAGGCGGCCGGGCGCAACCCCTCGGGAGGAGGCCGCTCCGGCGGATGCTGTCGAGGCGTCAGGGGACACGGACCTGCTAGGCTCGGCCCGTGACCCCCCTGCTGCTGCTCGCGCCGGGAGCTGGCGCCCCTGCCGGCTCTCCCTGGATGGAGGGCTGGGCTCGCCGCCTCGGGACCATCGGCCGCGTGGCCCGCTTCGACTACCCGTACATGGCCGCCGGCCGGCCCTACCCCGATCCCCTGCCGCGGCTGGTGGAGGCCCACGCCGCGGCCCTGACCGCCGCGCGCCACGGCCGGGAGCCGGCGGTGCTGGCGGGGAAGTCGATGGGCTCGCGCATCGGCTGCCACCTGTCGCTGCAGGCCCCGGTGGACGCCCTGGTGTGCCTGGGCTACCCGCT
Organism: Deltaproteobacteria bacterium; assembly: GCA_016214955.1. Lineage (GTDB taxonomy): Bacteria > Myxococcota > Myxococcia > Myxococcales > Anaeromyxobacteraceae > JACRMN01. Next base: position 276,069 of record JACRMN010000023.1, on the reverse strand, counting down.
GCGGGGCCAGCGCGGCGACCTGCGCGACGAGGTCCTGCTGGCGCTCCGCACGCCGGTGCTCTTCGTCCAGGGCACGCGCGACGGGCTCTGCCCGCTCGACCTCCTGGCCGACGTGCGCGCCCGCATGCGGGCCACCACGCGGCTCCACGTGGTGGAGGGCGGCGACCACTCGCTGGAGGTGGGCGTGCGGGCCCTGCGCGCGGCCGGGCGGACGCAGGAGGAGGTGGACGGAGAGGCGCTGGAGGCCATCCGCGCCTTCCTTGCCGAGGTGCTCGCCGCGTGAGCCCCGGCCTGCGCGGCGCCGGCTCGCTGGGTCAGTACCTGGGCTCCGGCAGCAGCCCGGCCAGCCAGCCGCTGGTGGTCCGCGAGGTCAGGTGCCGCAGGTTGCGGCGAGCCGCCAGGTAGCGCTGCTCCTCGCCGTGGCTGCCGGGGTAGATGCGCGGCACGTCCTGCGGCGCCAGCCCCGGATCCACGTTGACGAAGGTGAAGAGGCAGGAGTTGGAGAGGGCGCGGCTCTGCCGGTCGCGGCTCTGCCGCTCGATGGCGGTCTCGACGCAGATGGCCGGGCCGGCGGTGTAGACCACGCGGCTCGTCAGGTGGAGCTTGTCGCCGATCTGCACCGGGCGGACGAAGTTCACCCGGTTCACCGCCGCCAGCACCGGCCGGTGCGTGGCCACGAAGTCGGCGCAGATGGCCGAGAGCTCGTAGGCGCGACGCATGATGAAGCCGCCGAAGATGATCTTCCAGGGGTTCTCCTGCTCCGGGTAGGTGCGCTCCCAGGTCTCGGCCACCACCTGTCGCGCCGGCAGGCCGGCGAAGCCCGGCACCTCCTGCTCGCGGTAGAGCCGGGCGATGAGCTGGAACTCCTCCGCCGAGGGCGGCGCGAAGGCCTGGGCCTGCTCCCGGCGGTAGGCGTCCCGGCGCGCCTCGGCGCGGCGCACGCGCTGGCGGCCGACCTCGTCGTCCGGCTCGAAGGGCTCGAGGCGGGCGGCGCGCTCTGCCGAGCCGTCGGGCGCCAGCACCACCATGGTGAAGTAGCAGGTGGCGAGGTGGGTCTCCTCGGGGAGCTGCTCCACCCGCACCCCCACCTCCATCGAGCTGCGCCCCACCCGGTTGATGCGGGCCCGGCAGCGCACGTCGCGCTCCGGATCGGCCACCGCCCGCACCACCACCTCGTCGAGGGCGGCGGTGACCACCCGGGCGTCGGGGATGGTGCGGCGCACGAAGTCCACCGCCGTCATGCCGGCGAAGCGGTCCAGCATCTCCAGCAGCACGCCCATGCGGAAGTTGCCGGGGATGTGCTCGTTGACGATCAGGAAGCGGCGCCGGAGCTCGGCGTCGGCGGAGAGCCTGAAGATCTCCTCGCGGGTGGTGTCGGCGGGGCGCATGCGGGCGGCATCCTACCGCGCGCCGCCCCGCATCAGTCGAGGTCGAAGAGGAGCAGCTCCGCCTCCTCGGGCCCCCGCCCGGCCAGCGCCACCGCCTCCTCGCCCTCGACGGCGGCGCCGTCGCCGGGCCCGAGCAGCGCGCCGTTCACCTCCACCCGGCCGCGGGCCACCTGCACCCAGGCGGCGCGGCCCGGCGCCAGCGGGTGGCGGAGGCGCGCCCCCTCCGGCAGGAGCGAGGCGTAGACCCGGGCGTCGCGGTGGATGGCGGTGGAGCCCGCGGCGCCGTCGGGCGAGGCCACCAGGCGCAGCGCCCCGCGCCGCTCGGCGGCGGGGTAGGCCCTCTGCTCGTACGAGGGCTCGTGGCCGGGCCGGTCGGGCACGATCCAGATCTGGAGGAAGTGGACCTCCTCGTCGCGCGAGCCGTTGAACTCGGAGTGGGTCACGCCGGTGCCGGCGCTCATGCGCTGCACCTCGCCCGGCCGCAGCACCCCGCCGCCGCCCGTCGAGTCCCGGTGGGCCAGCGCGCCGTCGAGCACGTAGCTCAGGATCTCCATGTCGCGGTGGCCGTGGGTGCCGAAGCCCTGGCCCGGGCGCACCCGGTCCTGGTTGATGACCCGCAGGGCCCGGAAGCCCATCTGCGCCGGGTCGCGGTACTCCGCGAAGGAGAAGGTGTGGCGGGTGTCGAGCCAGCCGTGGTCGAAGTGGCCGCGCTCGGCGGCGGGGCGAAGCGTGAGCATGGGGTCCGTCCTTCCTCGCCCGTGAACCTAAGGCGGGGAAGGGCGGCGTCGAGGCCACGGATGTGGCCTCCGCGCAGGCCCGCGCGCCGGCGGAGCAGCGGCCGGTCCCTCCCCGTCGCCCGGGCCGCGGCCCCCGCCCGCGCTCTGCCGGGTGGCGCCGTCCACTTCCGGTGGACCGCGGCCGGGCCGGCTGCTAGAGAGGCCGGGCGATGAGCGAGCTCGCCATCCGGTGCCGCGGGCTGGTGAAGGCCTACGACGACGTCGTGGCCGTCGACGGGCTCGACCTGGAGGTGCGGCGGGGGGAGTGCTTCGGCCTCCTCGGGCCCAACGGGGCCGGCAAGACCACCACGCTGGAGGTGCTGGAGGGGCTCCTCGCCCCGACCCGCGGCGAGGTCGAGGTGCTGGGCCGCCGCTGGGCCGACGGCGCCGCCTGGCTGCGCCAGCGGCTCGGCATCACGCTGCAGGAGACCCGGCTCTCGGACAAGCAGACCGTCCGGGAGGCGGTGAGCCTGTTCCGCTCCTTCTACCCCCGCGGCCGCGACGTGGACGAGGTCATCGGGCTGGTGTCGCTCGAGGAGAAGCGCGACGCCTGGTACGAGAAGCTCTCCGGCGGCCAGAAGCAGCGGCTGGCGGTGGCCTGCGCCCTGGTGGGCGATCCCGAGCTGCTCTTCCTCGACGAGCCCACCACCGGGCTCGACCCGCAGTCGCGCCGCCAGCTCTGGGAAGTGGTGGCGGCCATGAAGGCCGAGGGGCGCACCGTGGTGCTCACCACCCACTACATGGACGAGGCCGAGCGGCTCTGCGACCGGGTGGCGGTCGTGGACCACGGCAAGGTGATCGCGCTGGGCACGCCGCGCGAGCTCATCGAGCGGGTGGTGGGGCACGAGGTGGTGGAGTTCCAGGCGGCGGCGGCGCTCGACGAGGCCCGGCTGGCGGCGCTGCCCGGGGTGCGCGCGGTCCACCGCCGCAACGGCGCCTTCGCCCTCACGGTGGATCGCGTGCACCGCACCGTGCCGGCGCTGCTCGGCGAGCTGGACGGGGCCGGCGCACGCCTCGACCGCCTCAGCACCCACTCGGCCACGCTGGAGGACGTGTTCGTGGCCCTCACCGGGAGGCGGCTCCGTGACTGACCGCGCCCCCTCGTCGCTGGTGGAACTCACGCTCACCCGCATCCGGCTCTTCTTCCGCGAGCCCTCGGCGGTGTTCTGGACCTTCGGCTTCCCGCTCCTGCTCTCGGTGGCGCTGGGCGTCGCCTTCCGCAACCGGCCGCCCCAGCCTGTCGTGGCGGCGATAGCCGCCGGACCGGGCGCCGAGGAGGCGCTGCGGGCCGTTGTCGCCGCCGGGCAGAAGGGCGCGGTCCTGCCGGTGGCGGCGGCGCGCGCCGCCCTGCGCACCGGGAAGACCGACGTGGTGGTGCTGCCCGGGAGCCCGCGAACCTACGAGTACGACCCCACCCGCGAGGACAGCAGGCTGGCGCGCCTGGTGGTCGACGATCTCCTGCAGCGGGCCGAGGGGCGCCGCGACCCGACCGCGGTGGCCGAGGTCACCGTCACCGAGCCCGGCTCGCGCTACGTCGACTTCCTCATCCCGGGGCTCCTCGGGGTCAACATCATGTCCGCGGGGATGTGGGGCATCGGCTACGTCATCGTCGAGACCCGGCAGAAGAAGCTCCTGAAGCGGCTGGTGGCCACGCCCATGCGCCGCTCCGAGTACCTGCTCTCCTTCGTCATCCTGCGGCTGCTCTTCGTGTTCCTGGAGATCCCGGTGCTGCTGGGCTTCGGCTGGCTCGCCTTCTCGGTGCCGGTGCACGGCTCGCTCGCGCTGCTGGTGGCCATCTCGCTCGTCGGGGCGCTCTGCTTCGCCGGGATGGGGCTCCTGGTGGCCTGCCGCGCGCAGAACGTCCAGACGGTGGGCGGGCTCATCAACCTGGTGATGATGCCGATGTTCCTGCTCTCGGGCGTGTTCTTCTCCGCGTCCCACTTTCCCGACCTCCTGCAACCCTTCATCCGCGTGCTGCCGCTCACCGCCCTCAACGACGCCCTGCGGCTGGTGATGAACGAGGGGCTCGGCCTGGCGGCGGTGGGGCCGAGGCTCCTCCTGCTGGCGGGGCTGGCCATCGTCACCTTCGCGGCGGCGCTGCGCTGGTTCCGGTGGAGCTAGCTGCGCGCGGAAGGAGCAGGCCCGGCGGTGCGGGTCCTGTCGGCTTCGCCTGGGGCCGCGGCCGCGGCGGTCCTCGCCGCGCGGACGGCCGCTCGTGGCCTGGTTGCCTGAGCCTCGGGCGAGCGGTTCCGAAGCGGAGGTGCCGGCTGCCCGTGGCCGGGCGCCGCTCGCGGGGAAGGCTGCAGGGAAGGGGACGTCCACGCCCCGGAGCGGGCGGGACAGGAAGCCCGCGGCTCCGGTCCGGCGCGTCGGGCCCCAGGCTTCGCCGCCACCCGCACGTCATGACGGCGGCGGCTGCATGAGGGTGGGCTCACTCCACCGGCAGCTTCAGCTTGCGCAGGAACTCCTTCCAGCGGGGGTCGGAGTGGAGGGGGCGGAGGAAGGGATCGACGCGCGCGTATGCGGCCACCCCTCCATGGCGCTGATCGCTGACGAGCCACCGATCAATGTCCGCAAAGGCCTCGTCGATGCGGCCGAGCCAGGCATGGAGACCCGCGGAGCCCATCCAGCTTTCCCGGGCGAAGCGCTCGCGGAAGACAAGGAGCGCCTTCTCGGCGGCCACTGTGTTCCCTAGAGCATGCTCCGCGAGGATCGCGTACGAGAGGCGGTCGTATTCCTGGCGGAGTCCGGCGACGGCCTTGAGCACCTCGGCCCCGCGCCCCTCGAGCAGGTCGGCATCGAGCAGGCGGAGGCGCGCCTCTTCCGAGTCGGGGGAAAGCTCCAGGGCCCTGTGGGCGGCGCGGCGCATCCCAGCCGGATCGGGCACGCCCGACAGAGCCATGGCCAGCATGTTCCAGCGGTGCGAGTAGAGCGGGTCGACCTCGGCGTTTCGCCGGTAGAGCGAAACGGCATCGGCCACGCGTCCCTCGGCGAGTGCGAGGAGGGCCATTCGCGCAGACGCAGCCACGTCTCCCGGGCGGAGCTGAAGGGCGCGCCGCGCATCCGACCGCGCCCCTTCCCAGTCGAAGGCGATCAGGCGAAGCCAGGCGCGAGCGCTGTGGCCCTCGGGCGCCCACGGCGCGAGAGAGATGGCGCGCTCGGCTGCACCCCCAGCTTCCTCGAGGCGCGCCGCGGGCACGGTCATTTCGTCGGGCCCGGGAAGCGCCAGTTGGCTCGAAAGCTGGGCCCAGGCCAGAGCCAGGTGCGGGTCCAGCGTCACCGCCTTCCTGAGCGCTTCGCGGCTTCGCCCCGCGGCGACATTCGTGTCGGCCGACCTGGCGATCTGCATCCCAAGCAAGAACTGGGTGTACGCCTCCGGCTCCACCGCATCCGGCGCTTCAGTCCTGGGTAGCGAGGCAGCAAGGCCGAGCCTGCCCTGCAGGGCTCTGGACACGTCTCGGGCCACCTCCTCCTGCAGCGCCAGGATGCTGGCCATCTGCCGGTCGAAGCTCTCGGACCAGACGCGTACGCCGTCGGCCGCCCTGACGAGCTGCGCCGTCACCCGGATGCGGTTTCCCTCGCGCCGCACGCTCCCCTCCAGCAGCGACGTCACCCCGAGCTGCCGGGCGATCTCCGGCAGCGCCACGCTCTTCCCCTTGAAGAAGAAGGAGCTGGTCCGCCCGATGACCCTCAGCCCCTCCACCCGCGTGAGCGCGTTCAGGATCTCCTCCGCCACGCCGTCCGCCAGGTACTCCTGGTCGTGGTTGGGGCTCATGTCGGCGAAGGCCAGCACCGCGATGGAGGGCTGCTCGGGCGCCGGGGCGACCGCCGGTGGCTTCGGCCGCGTGAGGTGCCAGGCGGCCCCGAGCATCACGGAAGCGATCGCGAGCGCCGCCACCGCCAGGGCAACTCGCCGGCGAGTGGCGGTTCGCGCCGGGGGAAGGACTCGCGGAGCCCCGGTGCCCGGCTGGCTCGCCGCCAGCTCCCGCTCCGCCGCCTGCAGCCCCGCCACCACCGCGCCGCCGTCCCGCGGCCGCTCCGCCGGCTCCCACGAGAGCATCCGCCCGACCAGCGGCCCCAGCGACGCCGACCCCGGCACCTCCAGCCGCGGCACCGGCGGGTCGCTCCGCCCGTCGTCGAGCGGGAAGGGCAGGGCACCGGCCAGCATCCGGTGCAGCATCACCCCCAGCGCGTAGACGTCGGTCCGCTCGTCCTCGGGCGCCCCGCGCCGCTGCTCCGGCGCCATGTAGCCGCTGGTCCCGCCCTCCACCTTCCGCCGCCCGAAGGCCTGCGCCATCCCGAAGTCGAGCACCTTCACCTGCCCGTCGTCGCAGAGGAAGACGTTGTCCGGCTTGAGATCCCGGTGCACCACCGCCCGCGCGTGCGCGTGGGCCAGCCCCTTCGCGACCTCCCTCGCGATGCCCACCGCCTCGGCCACCGGCAGCCGCTCCCCCGCCAGCCGCTCCGCCAGCGTCTGGCCGTGGAGCAGCTCCAGGACGAGATACGGCCCGGCCTCCGCCTTGCCCACGTCGTGGATGGCGACGATGTTGGGGTGGGAGAGCCGGGCCGCCGCCTCGGCCTCCTCCTGCAGCCGCGCCTCGCGCAGCGCGGTCCGCCCGCCGGGGAGCACGGCCTTGAAGGCCACGTCCCTCCCCAGCTTCCGGTCGTGGGCCTCCCAGACCACGCCGAAGCCGCCGCGCCCCAGCTCTCGCACCAGCTCGAAGCGGTCGATGACGGCGCCGGGCCGGAGCCCCGCCTCCCAGGCCGGACCGGGCTCCTCCGGAGCCTGGGCCAGCTCCCGCAGGAGATCGGTGAGCGCGCCCGGCGGGACGGTGTCGCCGCCAGTGGGGCTGGGCGGGTCGGCCACGGCGATGCCTCCCTTTCGGGCAAAGCGTAGCAGACCGGGCGCACTCGTCGTAACGAGCCCCCCGGCGCGGCGCGTCATCCAGAGCACGAGCGATCTCTCTCTCGCCCCGGCATGCCGACCGCGGCGAGGGTGTGCTCCGGCCCGGCCTGCCTCAGCGCCCGGGTCCACCCGCGGGCGGCACGTCGCCCAGGTCGAGGCTGCCGATGGTGGCGGGCTCCAGGGTGAGCGAGAGCTCACGGACCTCGCCCGGAGCGAGGGTCACCTCGGCGCTGGCCACACGGCCACTCACCGTTCGCACCTGCACCCGCACCTCGCCGGCGGGGACGTCGGCGACCTCGAAGCGGTCCCCGCCGAACTCCAGCCGCCGCGGCGCCTGCACGCCCTGGGCGCCGCGCAGGCCCGCCGGACCGCCCACCGTGCTCACCGTGGAGATCTCGTCGCCCAGAGCCGCGAGCTCGAGCGTGAACCCGGCCGGTGCCGCCCCGTCGGGAGACCGCACGCGGCCTCTCAGCCGGGCAGCCGCGCGCAGCGTCACCGCGGAGGGACCAACCGCGGGCAGGTCCACCGGTCCGCCGAAACGGCCGCCGCGGAAGGCCCGCACCCGCAGGCCCGCCGGCGCGGCCGCGAGGAGGAGGTGGGCCTGCCCGTCGTCGTCCGTGACGGCGGAGCCGGCGCTCCGCAGGTCGTCGGGCGTGGTGGCCAGCACCAGCGCGCCGGCGGAGGGGGTCCCGTCCGGCTCCCGCACCACGACCGTGGCCGCGCCCTCGGGGGCCCGGAGGACGAGATCGAGCCGCGCGGTCTCCCCCGGCGCCACGCGCACCGGGAGGCCGGTGGCCGCCCCGGCGGGAGCGGCGCCCTCGGGGAGCGCCAGCGCGCGGTACTCCCCGGCCGCGAGGGCGAGGGCGTAGCTGCCGCCGGCATCGACGGCCGCCGAGGCCGCCGGGGCGTGGCTCCCGCGGGGGAAGAGCACCACCCGGGCGCGGCCCGCTGCGCCCCGGTCACTCCGGGTGACGGTCCCCTCCAGCCTGCCGCCCTCCGGGAGGACGAGGTCGGTGGTGACCAGGCCGCCCGGGGCCACCTCCACCGAGGCCGCTGCCCCGGCGGCCGCGCCGTCGCGCGCCGCGGTGAGCTCCACGCTGCCCGCGTCGAGGCCGTCCAGGTGGTACCGCCCGGCCTCGTCGGTGCGGGCCTCCGCCCGGGCGCCCGGCGCCTCCTCCGATCCCCGGCCGGCGCGAACCAGCGCCCCGGCCACCGGGCGGCCGGCGCCGTCGCGCACCGTGCCCTGCACGCCACCGGCGGCCTGCAGCGCCACCGGAAGCTCGGCCCGCTCGCCCGGGAGCAGCGTGAGGCCGGTGCGGCGCCAGGCGCCGAGGCCCTCGGCGGCGACCGCGAGGTCGTAGCCGCCTGGCGCCAGCGGCTCGAGCGCGAAGCGGCCGTCGCTGCCGGCCCGCGCCAGCGCCAGCTCGCCGCCGCCGGAAGGCGCCAGCGAGATGGTGGCTCCGGCCACCGGCGCGCCCCCGGGCCCGGTGACGGTCCCGGCGAGCGCGGCGGGCCGGCCCAGCCGGATGGCGATGCCGCCGGCGCGGCCGCCGGCGGCCACTGCCACGGGGACCGGCCACGAGCCCGCGCTGCGCTCGGTGCGGGCGGCGACGGCGTAGCTCCCGGGCGGCACCTCCACCGCGAAGCGCCCGGAGCTGCCTGCGCTCCCGAGGGTGAGGTCGCCGCCGCCGGAGATCAGCACCTCGGCGCCCGCGGCCGGCGCGCCGTCGGCGCCGCGGACCAGCCCCTCGATGACCCCGCTCGCCGCGAGGAGGATCTCGGCGCCGGGGCCCGGCGCCGCCACCCGGAGGCGGGCCCCGGAGAATCCAGCGGCCGAGGCCTGGAGCAGGTAGCTGCCCGGCGCGGCCACGAGCCGGAAGCGGCCTGCGGCGTCGGCGGTGGCGAAGGGGCGCTCCTCGGCGGGAAGCGGGAGCGCCGCGGCCTCGCCGTCGGCCGGGAGGAGCAGGAGCGCCGCGGAGGCCACGGGCTTGCCGCCCCGGCGCGCGAGCACGCGGCCGGTCACCTGTGCCGCCGCGGCGAGCGCGACGCGTGCCCGGGCCGGCGGCGGGCCGGAGAGGAGCAGGTGTCCGGGAGCCAGGCCGGGGGCGCGGGCGGCGACCAGGCAGGGGCCGGGCTGCGCCGGCAGGGAGGCCACGCCGTCGGCGCCGGTGGTGGCCTCGCCGGCGCGCTGCCAGCGCGGAGCGCCGCCGCGCGGCTCTACCCCGGCGCGCTGGTAGATTCGGACCTCGGCGCCGGGGCGCGGGGCTCCGGCGTGGGTGACCAGCACCTCCAGGGCGGCGCCGGGCGGAGACTTCTCGATGGCCCGCGCCGGGGGCGCCAGGAGGGGGGCCGGGGAAGCGCGCGCGGTGGCGGGCGCGGGGCCGGACCGCGGCGCGGAGCGCGCCGCGGGCGCAGGGGCGAGGCGGCCCCGCAGCATCCCCACGCCGGCGCCCAGCAGCGCCGCGACGGCGGCGCCCAGCAGGGCGAGGAGGAGGGTGCGGAACCTGGCCATGGCTGCTCTCGCTCCTCTCCCCCTGCGCCGGCGATCCCGGCGCGGCCGCGAGCGGGAGTGCGCCGCCCCCGGCGCCCTCCGGGCCGGGAGCGACGGCTCGACCGCCAGCGCCTCACTTGGTGATGGCCCACCCGAACATCATGTTGTGGTCCTCGTGAGCCAGGTTGTGGCAGTGGGCCACGTAGTTGCCCAGGAAGGTGCGGAAGCCGCGGTAGATGGTGGTCTGCTCGCTGGGCTCGAGGGCGACGACGTCCTCCTTGCCGATCGGGTCCTCGGGGTGCGGCGGCCGGGCGTTCATGCCCAGGCCGGTGCTGCGGGCGGTCACCTGGTGCTCCTCCATGTGGATGTGCATGGGGTGGGTCCAGCCGCCGCCGCCGTTGTTGACGCCCCAGAACTCGAAGCTGTCGAGCTTCGGGGCCCAGAGCGGGGCCTGCGGGTCGAACTGGAGGCCATTGATGAGCCACTCGGTCTCCCCGCCCAGGCTTCCGCCGCGCTGCAGGGTGAAGTCCATGTGGTTCACGGCCGGGTTGGGCGGCGGGGTGATCCGCGGGCGCAGCTGCTTGCTGGGGTTGAAGGCCGCGGTGGGCGAGAGGCCGGGGTCGCTGGCGTCGGCCACCGACGGCTCGCCGTCGATGACGAAGGCCACCATGGGAACGAAGAACCTGTCCTTGGAGCTGATCTGCCGGCCGTCGATCATCTCGGCGCTGTTGGTGAGGTAGATGACGTCGCCGTTCCGGGTCGCGCTGCCGTCCTGGTAGGTGGAGAAGTCGATCACCACCTCGCGGCGCTTGGCCGGCCAGATCTCCACCGAGTCGCGCAGCACCGGCCTGGGGAGGAGCCCGCCGTCGCTGGCGATCTGGGTCATGCGCATCACCTGCTGGCCGGAGTCGAAGACGGTCTTGCCCCCCTGCTGCGTCCCGAAGCTCCACTGGCCCTGGCGCCCCGGGGCCGGGACGATGGAGCCGCGGCGGAGCGAGAGCTGGTACTGACGCGCCAGCGAGGCCCCCAGGAAGCGGAAGCGGTAGCGGCGCCGCTCCACGTGGAGCACCGGGTAGGCCACGCCGTTGACGGTGAAGATGTCGCCCACGAAGCCGTGATTCGGGTAGTGCTTGAGGAAGAGCTGGCCCCACGATTCGGGGTGGGTGAGGCCGCAGAGCGGCAGCGGCGTGTGGGCGTCCTCGTGGGGCGTGACGCCGTCGTCCATGCGGCAGTCGTAGAGCGCCATGGGGACGTCGTACTTCACGTCGAAGGTGCCGTCGCCGTTGTCCACCCGCACGCCCGGGAGCCGCAGGCCGGTGCGCTCGTCGCCCGAGTCGATGCCGGTGGGGTTGTTGGCGTTGGCCGGGTCGTAGTGCGGCATGAGCCCGAGCATGCCCTTGTAGACGTTGGGCCCGGTGTGGTGCATGCGGTGGTCGTGGAACCAGAGGAACGACTGCTTCTCCTCGTCCAGGCCGCCGGCCGGGTAGTTGAGGTAGAGGTTGTCGCTCCACTCGGTGGGCAGGTAGCCGCCCTCGTTCTCCATCAGGTGATGGGGCTGTCCGTCGCACTCGGGGGCGGTGTGCCCGTTGTGCAGGTGGGTGAGGAAGGCCCAGTCCGGCGCGCCGAAGTCGCCGCGGTCGAGGCAGCTCGGGTTGAGGTCGAGGTCGTTCTCCATCCGCACGATGACCGGCCGGCCGTACTCGACGTTGCACAGCGTCCCGCCGAAGGTGTTGTTGAACCCGTAGATGGTGCTGGCCGGCATCTTGAACGTGCCCGGCCGGCTGCCGTTGGGCGCGCGGACCCCGCGCGGCAGCGGGACCGGCCTGCCGTTCCGGTCGATGGGCTGGACGTTGGAGCTGGTGAAGGCGTGGGCGCTGACCCCGATGCGGATGTGGTACAGCACCGGGTCGGTCGCCAGCAGGTCGAAGCGGGCCTTCGCCTGCCCGGAGAGGTTGCCGTAGGAGGTGCCCCTGCCGCCCGGGTAGAGCTGAAAGGAGCCGGCGCGCGCCCCGCCGAAGTCCATGGTCTTGGTGGTCCGGATGCCGGTCTTGGGGTTGATGAAGGTGAAGGTCCGCCCGTCGTTGGGCATGAGCCGCTCGCCGATGGCGTCCTGGTAGCCGGGGCCGTAGCCGGGCACGCTCCGCCCCGAGGGCTGGTCGTTTCGCTTGGCGCGCACGCTCCACTCGTCCTGCGCTCCGGCCGGGGCGAGCGTCCCGTCGGGCCGCCGGTAGCCGGGCTTCATGGCAGTGGGCACCGGGAGTGGGTCGGTGAAGGGCTCCAGGATGAAGGGGCTCATCGGGTTCAGGTCTGCGTCGATGGGACAGCCGGTGTTGTCCATCGTCCCGCCGCCCGGCGCCGGCGCGTCGATGCCGATGGGAGACTGGTCGACGCAGGTGGCGCCATAGGCCCTGGCGAACACCGAGGCCGCCCCTCCGGCGGCTGACATCTTGAGAAGCTGACGACGGGTCAGTTTGCCTCTGGACATGGCTACGCCCTCTGCCGACGCGGATCGGCCCGTGATTGGGTGACCCCCGTGCCCTCGCGCGGGGTGGACGCTGGCGGCCCTCCGGCGTTCCGCGTCCTGTCGAAACCTAGGGTTTGATCTGGAGCAACGACCACCTCCCACGCGCCCGGGACACCATCCGTGAGAACCATGCGCGAAGCCGCAGAGTTCGCTGGCGTTTTCGGCGCCTGCCCGGGTGGCGCTCACTAGGCGGACACGATGGGTGCCAATTTGCGTTTCACCGGTCCACGCACGGTGCGCCCTGCGCCGCCGACAAGGGGTCGCTGCCGCCGGCGCGGGGGGGTGCTGCGCTGGCTCCCGGAGGACGGCCCCGGGCCCGGGGCCGGGCTGCTCGCCCGGCTGGGCCCTCCAGGCCATCCAGTCCCCGGGTAGCGGGACGGAGGGACGCGCCGGTCAGGCCGGCGGCCGGCCGCACGCGCAGCCGCTCCGGCGCACCGTGGCCCTGGCCTGCGGCCCCGCCGGTCCGAGCTCGAGGCAGCGGCCCTCGCCGGGAGGCGGCAGCGCATCGGCGAGGATGAGGAGGAGCTCCAGGGCGCCGAGGAGGCCGGCGGCGGCCGCGGCCCCCGGCGCCGGCGGGCCGCCCAGGACCGGGCGCCCGGCGCAGCGGTAGCAGGGCGCCCCGGCGGGCACGCTCACCACCCGGCCGCCCTCTCCTCGGGGCTCCACCACCACGTGGGGCAGGGCAGCCAGCCGCGCCCGGTCGGCGGCGAGCAGGGCGATCCCGCGGGTGCCGGCGAAGATCAGCGCGGCCGAGAGGTCCACGCCGGTGCCGTGGGGCCTCACCCGGAGCGGCCCCCCGGTGCGGCGCAGCGGCTCCAGCGCCGCCAGCAGCCGGAGCTCCCCGAGCCGCTCGGGCCCGTAGAGCCAGCCGGGCGCGTCCTCCGGGCCGACGTCGGCCTCGTCGTCGAGGTAGAGGGCGCCCACCCCGGCCTGCGCCAGGCAGAGCAGCGCCGGCCCGGCCTCGCCCCCGGCACCGACCACCTGGACGCGCGCCGCCCGGAGGCGAGCCTGTCCCTCCGCGCCCACGGCGGCGACCGACGCGTGCCGGGCGTAGCGCCCGGCGTCGGCCTCGGTCAGCGGCATGCCGACCTCGCGGGGCGCGCGCTCACGGCGAGCCCCCCGGCGGCGCGGCGGCGGCGCAGCCGGCGCAGCCCGGCCGCCTGTTCACCGGGAGCGAACGGGAGCGGGCCGAGCGCGCCTCGTAGGCGAGCAGCCGCCCGGCCAGCGCCGGGGGCTCTCCGGCGAGGAGGCGCAGCGCCTCGCGCCCGGCCAGCGCACCGGCGAAGGCGGCCAGCGGCCCGAACAGCCCGGCCTGGGCCGGGCCCGGCACGGCGCCAGGCGGTGGCGGCCCCTCGAACAGGCAGCGCAGGCAGCCGGTGCTCCCCGGCACCACGGTGAGCAGGTGGGCGGTCAGGCCCACCGCCGAGGCGTGGACCAGGGGCCTTCCGGCGGCGACCGCGGCGTCGTTGACGGGGAACATGGCCGAGAAGCGGCCGGTGCAGTCGGCCACCACGCCGGCGCCGGCGAGAAGCGCGGGGTCGAGGGCCGCCTCGGGCCGCTCGTCCCGGGCCTCGACCCGCAGCCCCGGGAAGAGCACGCCCAGCCGATCGGCGGTGGCCTCCACCCATCGCCGCCCCAGGTCGGCATCGCCGAAGAGGGGCTGCCCGGAGAGGTCGGCGGGCTCGACGGCGCCCTGGTCCACCACCACGAGCCGGCCCAGGCCGGCCGACGCCAGCACCAGGCAGGCCGCGCCGCCCAGCGCCCCGGCGCCGTACACCAGCGCAGTGCTCTCCCGCAGCGTCCGGCCCAAGCTCCCCACCTCTCGCAGCGTAGATAAGGAAACGCGCGCCGCGGGGCAATGGCGCGGGCGGTACCTGCTACGCCCCGTCCAGCACCTCTCCGGCGCGGGCGGCGCGCCAGGCGCCGACGATCGCCGGCCGCTCGTCCCCCTCGACGAGGAGTGCGAAGCGGGCGCCCTCCGGGCCGGGCTCGGCGGCCAGCCTCGCGCCTGCGCCCTCGTACACCGGCCCGCGGAACCAGGCGTCGAGCCGCTGCGCCGGGCCGCCCGGGTCTGGCAGGTGGGCCAGGCAGCGCGCCAGGGCCAGCCCGGGGTGGAGCGAGGCGCCGCGGAAGCCGGCCCGCCGCGCGTAGCCGTGCCACCAGTGGAGCGGGTTGTAGTCGCCGGTGAGGTGGCCGGTGCGCCAGCCGCTGCCCGCGGGCGTCTGCCAGGTGGCGTCCGGCGCGCCCGCGACCGGCGGTGGTGCTGCGGGAGGTGGCGCGTCGACCGGCAGCCCGTGCCGGCCCCGGTAGTAGTAGGTGGCGACCCCTTCCCAGAGGAGCGCCCCGCCGGAGAGCACGCGGGTGCGCAGGTCCAGCTCGGCGCCCTTCTCCAGGAAGCGCCGGGCGTCGACGTGGGTCGTCAGCTCGACCTCGCTCTCCGCGGGGATGGGGCGGAGCAGGTGGAGCCGGTTGCGGATCTGGAGGGAGCGCCAGACGGGCAGCGGGAACGAGGGGTGGGTGAGGACCGCCATCTGCAGGCGCAGCCCGACGAGCTGGGGCAGCAGGAGCGGCAGGCCCGCCGCCGCGCCCGGGCCGCAGAGCGCCAGCGCCTCGTCCCGCGCGCGCGCGCCCAGCAGCGGCCCGCGCCAGGTGGCGGCGAGCGGCGGGAAGCCGCCGGCCCGCGCCAGCCCGGGGTGGCGGGTGACGAAGGCGCGCGCCATGTAGCGGAGCGCCGAGGGGCGGCGCGAGAAGGGGAGGTGGGTGGTCTCTGGCATGGGCGGGTGGAGTGGGGCGCCCGGGACTCGAACCCGGAGCCAACGGCTTAAAAGGCCGCTGCTCTACCATTGAGCTAGCGCCCCGCGATCCTGCCGGCGGCCGGGAGTCTACCGCGCGGCCACGCCTCTCCGAAGCGCTGGAACAGGGTGTCGATTTCTGGTACTTCGCGGGCCCTATGAGCCGAATCTACAAGTCGCTTCCTCCCAAGGGCACCGCCGTCGGCATCGCCTTCTCCGGCGGCCTCGACACCCGCTGCGCCGTGGCCTGGATGTCGGAGCAGGGCATGGCGGTCCACTGCTACACCGCCGACCTGGCCCAGCCCGACGAGGCCAACCCGGCCGACATCCCGCCCATCGCGCTCACCCACGGCGCGGTGAAGGCCCGGCTCATCGACTGCCGCGAGGCCATGGTGCGCGAGGGCATCAGCGCCATCCAGTGCGGCGCCTTCCACCTCTCGGCCGGCGGCAAGAAGTACTTCAACACCACGCCGCTGGGCCGCGCCGTCACCACCACCGCCATCGTCCAGGCCATGCGCGAGGACGGCGTCCACGTCTTCGGCGACGGCTCGACGCACAAGGGAAACGACATCCAGCGCTTCTACAGGTACGGCATCCTGGTGGACCCGGACCTCAGGATCTACAAGCCGTGGCTCGACCAGGCCTTCGTCACCGCCTTCGGCGGCCGCAAGGAGATGAGCGAGTACCTGGAGCGCCGCAAGCTCCCGTACAAGATGGGCACGGAGAAGGCCTACTCCACCGACGCCAACGTCCTCGGCGCCACCCACGAGGCCAAGGACCTGGAGCGGCTCGACACCAGCATGCGCATCGTCCAGCCGATCATGGGCGTGGCGCACTGGAAGCCGGAGGTGGCCATCGCCGCCGAGGAGATCACCGTCGTCTGGGAGCAGGGGCGGCCGGTGGAGATCAACGGCAAGCGCTTCGGCTCCCCCTACGAGCTCTTCCTGGAGGCCAACCGCATCGGCGGCCGCCACGGCCTGGGCATGAGCGACCAGATCGAGAACCGGGTCATCGACGCCAAGAGCCGCGGCGTCTACGAGGCCCCGGGCATGGCGCTCCTGCACCTCACCTACGAGCGGCTGCTCTCGGCCATCCACAACGAGAACACCCTCGACCTCTACTTCACCCAGGGTCGCCGGCTCGGCCGGCTGCTCTACGAGGGCAAGTGGTACGACCCCGAGGCGCTGATGCTGCGCGACGGGCTCTCCCGCTGGATCGCCCCCTCGGTCACCGGCCAGGTGACGGTGGAGCTGCGGCGCGGCGACGACTGGACCATCCTCGGCACCAAGGCCCAGTACATGAGCTACGCGCCCGAGAAGCTCTCCATGGAGCGGGTCGAGGAGCCGGCCTTCACGCCGCTCGATCGCATCGGCGCGCTGGAGCTGCAGAACCTGAACATCGGCGACAACCGCCAGCTCCTGCTCCACCACCTCGAGGCCATGCGCAAGCTCGGCGCCGCCAGCTCCGGCGCCGGCCTGGGCAAGCTGCTCGGCGCCAAGGACGAGTAGGCCGCCGGGAGGCTGGGGCGCCCCATGTCCCGGACGCGCCCCGCTCCCGACCTCGGTCACCTCGCCGCCTGCGCCGACGACCTGCGGGAGGCGCTCCTCGACCGCACCCGCGGGCCGGGCGAGGTGCGCGGCCACGCGAGGCTTCGGCGCCGCCTGGCCGCGGCCCGCCGCCGGCTGCCCCGAGCCTACCGGCGCGGGGTGCTCGAGCCGCTGCTCCGGAGGCTCGATGAGCTGGGCCCCGGCGGCCTGAGGAGGCTGCTGGAGGACCCGGGTGAGCCGCACCTCGCCGCCTGCCTCCTCGACCTCGCGACGGCGGTGCAGCAGGCCCGCCGCCGCCCCGAGACCCGCGCCCTGCAGGAGGTGGTGGGCGACCTGTACGACGGCTTCCTCTCTGCCGAGGCCCGCGACGGCGTGAAGGCGCCCCCTGGCGGCACGCTGCCCCCGCTCGTGAAGTGGGGCCGACCCGACCTCGGCCCCTACACCTGGCCGGTCACCTGGACCCGGCGGCTCGGGGCCCGGGCCGGCGTGGTGGGCTTCCCGCCGGCGGCGGCGCGCCGCGGCCTCCTCCTCTGGGCGGCGCTGGCCCACGAGACCGCCGGGCACGACCTCCTCGCCGCCGAGGAAGAGCTGCGCCCGGAGCTCGGCCGGGTGGCTGGCCGGGCCCTCGGCCGCCGCGGCGCCGGCGGCTACTGGGCCGACCGCATCGACGAGGCGGCCTCCGACGTCCTCGGCATCCTCAACATGGGGCCGGTGGCGGCGCTGGCCATGGTGCTGCACTTGCGGGCGGTGCGCGCCGCAGCCGGCGGCCCGGCGCGGCTGCGCGGCCAGGGGCCGGCGCGCGAGCACCACCCGGCCGAGGCGGCCCGCGGCTACCTGGGCGCGGCTGTGGTGCGGCGGCTGCGCTTCCCGGGGGCCGGGGCATGGGCGGCGGCCATCGAGCGCGAGGTGGACCGCGACGTGCGGGTGCTCCGGCTGGGGCCGCTCCGCTTCACGCGCGACGGGGCGAAGCGCATGGCGGCGTGCCTGGCACGGGCGCTCCTGCACACGCGCATCGCGGCGCTCGACAGGCGCACCCTGGCCGGGATCCAGTCGTGGAGCGGACGGGACGAGCGGATGGTGGCGCGCCTGCGGGTGATGCTGGCCCGCGGCGGGCGCGTCTCGCGGCGGCTGGGCGCCGGCGCCTACGCGGCCCACGCGGTGGCGGCAGCGGCCACCGCGGCGCTGGCCGGCGGCGAGCCGGCGCGGCTGCAGGCGCGCCTGGTGGCCCTGCTCGTGGCCATGAACCGGCGCGAGCCGCGG
Source organism: Deltaproteobacteria bacterium (assembly GCA_016214955.1). Classification (GTDB taxonomy): domain Bacteria; phylum Myxococcota; class Myxococcia; order Myxococcales; family Anaeromyxobacteraceae; genus JACRMN01. Next base: position 258,385 of record JACRMN010000023.1, on the reverse strand, counting down.
TGGCGGGGCGCGTAGGCGCCGGCGGTGCGGGGGCTCGCGGTCCGCTTGCCCCGCCGGCCGCCCGGGGCCATGCTGGCCCCGTGACCTCCTGCGCCGCGCTCCTGGCCGTCGCGCTCGCGGCCCCGGCCGCCGGCGCCGCCGGGCCCGGCACCCCCACCGACGTCGCCTCCCGCTTCTACGCCGCCATCCACCGCTTCGACGCCGCCGGTGCCGCCGCCCTGGCCTCCGGCAAGGAGGCCCCTCGGATCCTGTCCTCCTTCGTGGAGCTCTCCCGCGCCTACGCCCGGCTCGAGGAGGCGGTGGCCCGCCGCTTCGGCCCCGAGGAGGCCAGCCGGGTGGGCTACGGGGCCAAGTCGCGCGCCGAGGCGCTCGGCTTCCTCGCCGCCCACGACGAGATCGACGGCGACCGGGCGCGGGTGGTCGGCGCCGACGGCCGCACCCTGGCCTCGCTCACCCGGGTGAAGGGCCAGTGGCGCGTGGACCTGGTGGCGGCGCTCAACCTGGCCGATGGCGTCGAGGCGCTGGAGCGCGACGCCCGGGCCGCCGCCCGGGCCTCGGAGGTGGTGATCCGGGGCCTGGCCGCCGGCCACTTCCAGGCGCCCGCCGAGGCCCTGGCCGACTTCGAGGCGCGCACCGCCCGGGCCGTCCGCGCCGCGCCGCGCCCCGGGGAGCGCTCCCTCTAGCCGCCTGCCGCCGATGCGCGCCGCTCCCCAGCTCACCTTCGAGACGCCGGAGCGGGTCCAGCTCTCCCTCGACCTGGCGGGCGTGGGCTCCCGGGCGCTGGCGCTCCTCGCCGACCTCCTGCTCCTCTTCCTCTGCTGGGTGACGGTGCTCCTGCTCTGGTCCCTGCGCGGCGACCTGCTCTCCACCGTGCAGGGGCTCACGGGGGCGCTGCGTCTCGCCACCACCGCCCTCTTCTTCGCCAGCGGCTGGTTCTACGACCTGGGCTTCGAGCTCTGGGGGGGCGGCCGCACGCCGGGCAAGCGGCTGCTGGGGCTCCGGGTGGTGCGCGCCGACGGGGCGCCGGTGGGGCTCGTCGAGTCGCTGGCCCGCAACCTGCTCCGCGCCGTCGAGATCCCCTTCCTCTACGCTCCCGCGGTGGTGACCGCCGCGGTCACCGCCCGCCACCAGCGGCTCGGCGACCTGGTGGCCGGGACGCTGGTGGTGCGCGACCGGGCCTACGACCTCTCGCGCTACGGCCCGCCGGAGACCGCGGCCGGCGCCCGCTTCCGCTTCCGCGGCGGGTCCGCGGCCCGCGCCCTGCCGGCGGCCGACTTCGAGCGGCTGGTGGACTTCCTGCGCCGCCGGCGGGAGCTCCTGCCCGAGCCGCGGCGCCGCATCGCCGAGGAGGCGGCCCGGGCCCTGGCGGCGCGCGCCGGGGTGCCGCCGCCGGCGCCGGCCGAGGCCGAGCCCTTCCTGGAGGCGCTGGCCAGCGCCTCGGTGGCGGAGGGCGGGTGAGCCCGCCGGGGCGCAACGTGGGGCGCTTCGTGCGCCGCCGCCGCGCCGGGTGGGAGCGGCTCGAGCTCCTCGCCGGGCAGGGCGGCCGGCTGTCCCTCGCCGAGGTGGAGGATCTCGACAGGCTCTACAGGCGCGCGGCCGGCGACCTGGCGTACGCCCACACCGCCTTTCCCGGCAGCGACGTCGAGGGGTACCTCTCGCAGGTGACGGCCCGCGCCTACGCCCTGCTCCACCGGCGCCGGCAGCCGCCCGGCCGTGCCCGCCGGCTCTTCGCAGCCGAGATCCCGGCCACCTTCCGGCGCAGCGCCCGGCTCTTCGGCCTGGCGGCTCTGCTGCTGCTCTCCGGCATGGCCGCCGGCGCGCTGGCGGTGGCCTTCGACCCCGCCGCCGCGGCGCTGGTGCCGCCGGAGGTGCGGGCCGCGGTGGAGGCCCGCCGGATGTGGACCGACTCGCTCCTGGGCCTGGCGCCCGGCGCCGCCGGGAGCGCGCTGGCGCGCCACAACATCGCGGTGAGCGCGCTGGTGCTGGCGGGCGGCCTCACCGGCGGCCTGCTCACCGCCTGGCTGCTCTTCACCAACGGCCTCCTGCTGGGCGCGGTGGCGGCGCTCTGCGCCCGCGAGGACATGCTGCGCCCGTTCCTCTCCTTCGTCGCGGCCCACGCCCCGGCGGAGCTGCTGGCGGTGCTCCTCGCCGGGCAGGCCGGCTTCCTGGTGGCCCGGGCGCTCGTCGCGCCGGGAGAGTGGCCCCGGCGCGAGGCGCTGGCGGCGGCCGGCGGGGAGGCGGCGCGGCTGCTCTGGCTGGTGGTGGCGATCCTGCTGGTGGTGGGGCTGGTGGAGAGCACCGTCTCGCCGGGCCGGCTCTTCCCCCTGGCGGCCCGGGTGGCGCTGGGGCTCGGGCTGGCCGGCGCGGTGCTGCTCTACCTGGCCTGGCCCGGGCGGCAGAGCGCCGGCGCCGCGGCCGGGGCGGGCTGGTAGCGGACGTGGGCGGGGCGGCGCGGGTGAGCGGGCTGCTCCTCCGCCTCCAGCCGCGCGAACCAGCGGTGGGCCCGGACCTTGAGGAGCGCCAGGTTGACGTCGGCGGCGCTGGCCTGCGGCAGGCGCGCCGGCAGGCCGGGCACCGCGGCCGCGGGGCGGGCCACCCGGCGCGCGCCGCCGCCGCTCCGGAAGGCCTCGCCGTAGGCAGAGGAGCAGGTGCGGCGGCAGAAGGGGCACTGCCAGTAGCGGACTGCGCCGCCGGGAGCGGACCAGCTCGTCATCAGGACGCGGCAGTGGGTGCACTCGACGCAGTCGTCCATTGCTTTCGATAGATATCGCCGCCAGGATCGCCGTCAAGTAATCGCAGCCCGGAGGCGCGCGCCTGCCAGCCGTGGTGAACCTCGACGGAGCCATCGTCCCCGCCGCCCAGGCGGCGGTCTCGGTCTTCGACCGCGGGTTCCTCTCCGGCGACCAGGTCTACGAGGTGGTGCGCACCTACGGCCTCGCGCCCTTCGCCCTGGCGCAGCACCTGGCCCGCCTTCGGCACTCGGCCGGCCGCATCGGCCTCCCGCTCCCCTGGACGCCGGAGCGGCTCGCCGCCGAGCTCCTGCGCACCGTCGAGGCCTCGCGCGGAGGCGACCCTCCCGATCCGCTGGCCGCCCCCTGGAACCGGGGCGAGCGCTCGGTGCGCCTGGTCGTGACCCGCGGGGCAGCCGAGGAGGCGCGAGGCTGGGGCGTGGCCCCGGGCCCCCGCGTGCTCCTCGCGGCCACGCCGCTGCGGGGCCCGCCGCAGGCTGCCTACCAGGATGGAGTGGCCTGCATCCTGGTGCACGCGCGCGTGGCCCGCTCCGATCCGGGCGCCAAGACCGGTGGCCACCTGGCCGAGGCGCTGGCCACCCGCGACGCCGCCGCAGCCGCCGCCCACGAGGCGCTGCTCCTCGACGCCGCCGGCCAGGTGACCGAGGGGGCCTCCTCCAACCTCTTCCTGGTGGCCGGGGGCGGGGTGGCGACGCCGCCGCTGGCGGCGGGAATCCTGCCCGGCGTGACGCGCGGGCTGGTGCTGGCCCTGGCGCGGGAGGCGGGGCTGCCGGTGGCGGAGCGGCCGCTGGGCCCGGCCGACCTCCGCGACGCCGAGGAGCTCTTCCTCACCTCCACCAGCCGCGAGATCCTGCCGGTGACTCGCCTCGACGGCGCCCCGGTGGGGCCGGGAACGCCCGGGCCGGTGACCGCCCGGCTCCACGCCCTCTTCCGACAGCAGGCCACGGGGCAGGCGGGGCCGGGGTAGACTCGGGACCGCATGCGCCCTTGCCGAGCGCTCCTCCTCCTGGCCGCAGCCGCCCTCCCGGCGGCCGCGGCCGATCCGGTGGTGGAGCGGGCCCTGGCCGCACTGCAGGAGGACTCCTCCCTCAAGGTGCGCACGCAGGCCGCCCTGGTGCTGGGCTCGCGCGGCGCGCGCCAGGCGGTGCCGGCCCTGGGCCACGCGCTGGCCACCGACGAGGCCCCCTCGGTGCGCATCGCCGCGGCCGCCGCACTGGCGCGCCTCGCCGACCTGGCGGGCCGGGAGCCGCTCGAGGCCGCCAGCCGGGCCGACCCCGACCCGGCGGTGCGCAATGCCGCCGCCCGGGCGCTGGCGGAGCTGCTGGCCGTCTCGGTGCGCTCGGTGGCGCTGGAGGAGGCGCACGGGCAGGGGGGCAAGGCGGGCCGGGAGGCGCTGCGCGAGTCGCTGGCGCGCCACCTGCGGCGGCAGGGCTTCGCGGTGGTGGGCCCCGGCGAGCCGGCCGGCTACCGGCTCAAGGCCTCGGTGCTGGAGCTCGACGTGAGCCAGGCCGAGGGCAAGACGGTCATCGCCGTGAAGGCCTCGGTGGTGGCGGTGGACTCGCAGGGCAAGATGGCGGCGATGGTGGAGGGAGGGGCCCGGCTTCGCGCCAGCGGCGGCTCCTCGGCTGCCGCCCAGAGGCAGCTCACGGATCGGGCGCTGGACGCGGCGGCGGTGAGCCTCTCGGAGGACCTGGCCGCGAGGCTGCGCTGAAGGAGGGTCGCATGGCAGAGACGACGACGGCGGGGGCGGGCGGGATGCCAGGGCGCAAGCCCCACCACCGCAAGCTGCGCAACTACCTCATCGACGCCAGCCTCCAGCTGCGCTTCGCGAGCTACCTGGTGGGCATCGCCGCCCTCCTGTCCGGCTACCTGGGCTGGCGGCTGTGGCAGTCCTACCGGGAGGCGAGCCGCCTGGTGGCGCTGGGCGACCCGGTGGCCGACGAGGCCATCGGGCAGCTCCTCGCCAACGAGGACCGGGTGCGGATGATCTGGCTGGCCGCCGGCCTGGCGGCGGTGGTGGTGTGCCTGCTGGTCTTCGCGGTGGTGACCACCCACAAGGTGGCGGGGCCGGCCCTGGTGCTGGCGCGGACCTGCCGGCAGGTGGGGGAGGGGCACCTGCGCCCGCCGCGGCAGCTCCGCCGCGGCGACCTCCTCATCGGCCTCGCCGACGACGTGACCAAGATGGTGGAGCGGCTCCGGGCGCGAGAGGAGAAGGAGCGGGCGCTCCTCCACGAGGCCAGCATGGCGCTCTCGCAGGGGAGCGAGGGCGTGGGCCGGGCGCGCATCCTCATCGAGCAGCTGGCGACCGACAAGGCGGGTCGGCTGAACGCGTGAAGAGGCTCCTCGCCGCAGCGGCGCTGGCCCTGGCGGCCTGCGCCTGGACAGGGACCGCGACGTCGAACGGGGGCGCGACTCCGACCTCGACCCCGACCCCGACCTCGACCCCGACCTCGACCTCGACCCCGACCTCGACCCCGACCCCGACCCCGACCCCGACCTCGACCCCGACCTCGACCCCGACCTCGACCCCGACCGCGACCCCGCTCCCCGCGCCCGTTCCCGCCCCGCTGCCGCCCCCGGACCTGCCGCCTCCGCTCCCGCCTCCCGAGCAGCTCCAGCCGCCGCTGCGCGCCGAGCCGGCCGACCCGCTGGAGCTGCTGTGGAGCCACCGGCTCAACTTCGCCGCCGGCGGCGCGCCACTGGTGACCATCCGGCTCATGGAGGGGCAGGAGGAGATCGCCTTCCGCCCCTCGGCCCGCGCCCGCCTGCGCGCCCGCGGCGGCGCCACGCTGGAGCTGCCGCCGGGCGAGACCTTCCGCGTGCGGGCCCTGGGAGCGCTCCCGGCCGCGGTCGCCCACTACCCCGTGCTGGCCGAGTTGCCCCAGGCCGACAGGGCCGGCGCCGAGGCGGCCCGCAAGCTCTGGGAGGAGAAGGGGGTGCGGGTGCGGTCGCGGCTCACCGGCGGCGTCTACGGCATCGCCGGCCGCGTCATCGACAACCGCAAGCTCCTGCTGCTTGCCGACGGCGACGGCAGCGAGGGCTGGGCCCGCGACTTCGCCGAGCGCATCCTGGCGGCCGAGGGCACGCGCCCGCCGCTCTTCGGCGAGCTGGTGAGCCGGCCCCAGGGGCGGCTCGAGCTCACCGACGGCGCCGGCCAGCCGCTGGTGCAGGGCGACGCGCTTCTGAGCCTCGACGTCGAGGCGGGCGGGACCCTGCAGGTGGCCCGGGTGGAGCACGACATCGGCTACGCCGCCCACGGCTTCGAGGACCGGGGCTTCGCCGGCCGGCTGCTCGTGACCCTCGACGCCGGCGGCAAGCTGGCGGCGGTGCTGGCCATCCCCCTGGAGCAGCTCCTGCGCGGGCTGGTGCCCAGCGAGATGCCGGCCTCGTCGGCGGGCGAGGCGCTGAAGGCCCAGGCGGTGACCGCCAGGTCAAACGTGCTGGCCCAGATCGGCACCCGCCACCTCACCGACCCGTACGTGCTCTGCTCCGAGGTCCACTGCCAGGCCTACCGCGGCCACGCCGCCCACCACCCGGCCACCGACGTGGCCGTGCGCGAGACCCAGGGGGAGGCGCTCTTCGGCCGCCGCGATCACGCGCTGGTGGACGGCGTCTACTCGGCGCTGTGCGGCGGCCACGGCGAGGACGCCGCCGCCGTCTGGGGCGGCGTGGGCTCCCAGAGCCTGCGCGGCCGGCCCGACCTGCCGCCGCGGGAGGCCGAGCGCTGGGCCGGCGGGCTGCGCGACGAGGGGCGGCTCCGGAGCTTCCTGGAGACGGCGACGCAGGGCTGGTGTGCCCGGCCGGCGGCGGCGCGAAAGGACCGCTGGCGCTGGGAGCGGCGCTTCACCGCCGCGGAGGTGGACGCGGTGGGAGCGGGGCTGGGCGTGTCTCCGGTGCGGTCGCTGGAGGTCTCGCGCCGCGGCGTCTCGGGCCGGGCCCTGGAGCTGCGCGTGAGCGGCCCCGGCGGCAGCGCGGTGGTGCAGGGAGAGCTGCGCATCCGGCGGCTGCTGCGCAACCTGCCTTCGGCCATGTTCCTGGTGGCGCGGGAGGAGGGCGGCTGGCTCCTGCGCGGCGGCGGCTGGGGCCACGGCGCCGGGATGTGCCAGTGGGGGGCGGTGGGGCGGGCCGAGGCCGGCCAGGGGTACCGCGAGATCCTGCGCGCCTACTTCGACGGGGCCGAGGTGGCGCGGATCTACTGAGTGGAGCTGCCGGTCTGCACCGCGCCGCCGGCGGCCACCCAGCGGTCGAGCGTCTGGAAGTCGTAGAGCCGGTCGAAGCCCTTGCCTCGCAGCACCTCGGCGGCGATGCCGCTGCGCCGGCCGCTGCGGCAGTAGAGCAGCACGGGTGTGGAGGGCGGCCCGAGCTCGGCGTGGCGCCGCTCCATCTCCTCGAAGGGGATGTTGAGCGCCCCGGGCACGTGGCCGGCCGCGAACTCGGCGGGCGTGCGCACGTCCACCACCCGCACCCCGGAGGCGGCCAGCGTGCGGGCGGTGGCGGCGTCCACCAGCCCCGGCTTCAGGCCCTGCGGCGCGGAGGCGGTGCTGGCCGGCTCGGCCGCCCGGGTGGAGGCGGCGAGGCCGAGGAAAAGGGCGAGGGCGAGCGTCTTCATGCCGGTGGGAGCCGGGGCGACGGCTCGTGGGTTCGCCGGCGCCCCAAAATGGAACGGGCGCCCCGGAGGGCGCCCGCTCGAGAACCGGTGCCGGGTGGAGGCCTACCCCGCCCCGCCCGCCGACTCCTCGGCGCGCTTCGAGAAGACGGCCTTCACGAAATCGCCGTTCATCCGGGCGATGACCTCCAGCTTGATCTTCGCCGGGCAGACGGCCTCGCACTCCCCGATGAGGGTGCAGTGGCCGAAGCCCTCCTTGCCGTACTGGGCCACCATGTTGAGGGCCCGGTCGATCCGCTCCGGCTGTCCCTGGGGCAGCAGGCCGAGCTGGGTGATCTTGGCGCCGGTGAAGAGCGCCGCGGCGGCGTTGGGGCAGGCGGCCACGCAGGCGCCGCAGCCGATGCAGGCGGCGGCGGTCATGGCGCGGTCGGCGGCGTTCTTCTGCACCAGCATGGCGTTGGAGTCCACCGCCGAGCCGGTGCGCACCGACACGTAGCCGCCGGCCTGGATGATGCGGTCGAAGGCGGTGCGGTCCACCACCAGATCGCGCAGCACCGGGAAGGCCGCGGCGCGCCAGGGCTCGAGGCGGAGCCGCTGGCCGTCGTGGAAGTGGCGCATGTGCGTCTGGCAGATGGTGGTGTTGTTCTCGGGACCGTGCGGCACCCCGTTCACCAGGAACCCGCACATGCCGCAGATGCCCTCGCGGCAGTCGGAGTCGAAGGCCACCGGCTCCTTGCCCTGGCCAATGAGGTCCTGGTTGAGGACGTCGAGCATCTCCAGGAAGGACTGGTGCTCGTTGGCCTCGACCGAGTAGGTCTCGAAGCGCCCGGCGTCGGCGCCGTTCTTCTGCCTCCAGATGTCGAGCGTCAGTCTCACTTGTAGCTCCGGGTGGCCAGCTTGATGTTCTCGTACACGAGCGGTTCCTTGTTGAGCACCTGCCGCTGCCCCTCGCCCTTCCACTCCCAGGCGGCGACGTAGGCGTAGTCGGCGTCGTTGCGCTGCGCCTCGCCGTCGGGCGTGGCGTACTCGACGCGGAAGTGGCCGCCGCAGGACTCGTTGCGCTGCAGCGCATCCCAGGCCAGCAGCTCGCCGAACTCGAGGAAGTCGGCCACGCGGCCGGCCTTCTCCAGCTCCTGGTTGAGCTCGGCGCCGGTCCCGGTCACCTTGACGTTCTTCCAGAACTCGTCGCGGATCTCGGGGATGCGCTTCAGGGCCTTCTCCAGGCTCTCCTTGCTGCGCGCCATGCCGACGTTCTCCCACATCACCGTGCCCAGCTCGCGGTGGAAGGAGTCGACCGAGCGCTTGCCGTTGACGGCCAGCAGCTTCTCGGCGCGGGAGACGGCCTCCTTCTCGGCCGCCTGCACCGCCGGGTTCTTGGCGTCGATCCCGCCGCGCGGGGCCGAGGCCAGGTAGTCGCCGATGGTGTAGGGGATGACGAAGTAGCCGTCGCCCAGCCCCTGCATCAGGGCCGAGGCGCCGAGGCGGTTGGCGCCGTGGTCGGAGAAGTTGGCCTCGCCGAGCACGAACAGGCCGGGCAGGTTGCTCTGGAGGTTGTAGTCCACCCAGAGGCCGCCCATGGCGTAGTGGACCGCCGGGTAGATCCGCATCGGGACCTGGTACGGGTTCTCGCCGGTGATCTTCTCGTACATCTCGAAGAGGTTGCCGTAGCGCTCGGCGATCACCTTCTGGCCGAGCCGCTGGATGGACTGGGCGAAGTCGAGGTACACGCCCAGGCCCGAGGGCCCCACGCCCAGCCCCTCGTCGCAGCGGTACTTGGCCTGCCGCGAGGAGACGTCGCGCGGGGCCAGGTTGCCGTAGGAGGGGTAGATGCGCTCCAGGTAGTAGTCGCGCTCGTCCTCGGGGATCTGGTCGGGGGAGCGGGTGTCGCCCTTCTTCTTGGGCACCCAGATGCGGCCGTCGTTGCGGAGCGACTCCGACATCAGGGTCAGCTTCGACTGGTAGTCGCCCGACTTCGGGATGCAGGTGGGGTGGATCTGCGTGTAGCAGGGGTTGGCGAAGAAGGCGCCCTTGCGGTGGGCCCGCCAGGCGGCGGTGGCGTTGGAGCCCTTGGCGTTGGTCGAGAGGTAGAAGACGTTGCCGTAGCCGCCGGTGGCCAGGATCACGGCGTCGGCGAGGTGCGACTCGATCTTCCCGGTGACGAGGTCGCGGGTGACGATGCCGCGGGCGCGGCCCTCGATGACGATGAGCTCCAGCATCTCGCTGCGGGAGCGGTGCTTGACGGTGCCGGCGGCGATCTGGCGAGAGAGCGCCGAGTAGGCGCCGAGCAGCAGCTGCTGGCCGGTCTGGCCGCGGGCGTAGAAGGTGCGGGACACCTGGGCGCCGCCGAAGGAGCGGTTGGCGAGGGTGCCGCCGTACTCGCGGGCGAAGGGCACGCCCTGGGCGGTGCACTGGTCGATGATGTTGGCCGACACCTCGGCCAGCCGGTAGACGTTGGCCTCGCGGGCGCGGAAGTCGCCGCCCTTGATGGTGTCGTAGAAGAGCCGGTACACCGAGTCGCCGTCGTTCTGGTAGTTCTTGGCGGCGTTGATGCCGCCCTGGGCGGCGATCGAGTGGGCGCGGCGCGGCGAGTCCTGGAAGCAGAACGAGAGGACGTTGTAGCCCATCTCGCCGAGCGAGGCCGAGCAGGAGGCCCCGGCCAGGCCGGTGCCCACCACGATGACGGTGTACTTCCGCTTGTTGGCCGGGTTGACGAGCTTCATCTCCTTCTTGGCCGTCTCCCACTTCTTCTCGAGCGGGCCCGAAGGGATCTTGGAGTTCAGCGCCATGTCGTTAGCCCCTCACCAGGCCCGCCAGGACGGCGAGCGGGAACGAGATGTTGGCGAGCGCGATCAGGGTGGCGACGACCGCGGCGTAGTTGAAGACGTTCTTGGAGATGGCGGGATTGCCGGCGCCCAGCGAGGAGAACAGGCTGTAGAGCCCGTGGCGCAGGTGGAAGCCCAGGGCCACCATCGAGATCAGGTAGACGACGGCGGCGATGCCCCGCAGGCCGGTGCTGACGTTGTGCATCACGTCGAGCGGCACGAAGTCGGGGTGGGCGCTGCCGACCGTGAGGTGGAGCAGGTGGTAGACGACGAAGCCGCCGATGAGCACGCCGCTCCAGATCATGGTCCGCGAGGGCAGCGTCGAGTTCACGCTCTGCTTCTCGTGGTACGGGATCGGGCGGGCCGACTGCTTCGCCAGGTAGAGCTGGATGCCGGCGATGGCGTGCACCAGCACCGAGACCCCCATGACCAGGCGCGTGCCCCAGAGGAGCGGCACGTTGTTGTGCAGGAACTTGGCGTAGTTGTTGATGAGCCAGGCGCCCGTCGAGTCCTTGCCGAAGTAGAGCTGGAGGTTGCCCAGCAGGTGGCCGAGGACGAAGAGGGACAGGAGGATTCCGGTGAGGGCCATCAGGAACTTCTTGCCGATGGCACTCCCCCAGAGGATGCCCAGCCGAGACGGGCTCGGGGGGGCGGCGGAGATGGTCTTCGTGGCGACGCTCATCGAGTTTGAGCCTCCCCGAGGTCCGGCGGTAGGGTGCGCGGTGGGTTCGTTGGTGTCGGGTGTGGGCGCGTATGAAAGCATGGACACAGCCCAAATGGTCAAGTGCTTTCTCCGAGATCCGCGGAAATTGTCCGATTTGAAATGAGGGCTAGCGCAATGCGTCAGCGGCGAGGCGAAGATCTTCCGGGGGAGGCGGCGTGGGCCTGAACCGGATCTGCGTGTTCTGCGGCTCCTCGCCGGGCCGGCGGCCCGAGTACCGGGAGGCAGCGGCGGCGCTGGGTCGGGCGATGGTCCGGCGCGGAGCCGGGCTGGTGTTCGGCGGCGGCCACGTCGGGATCATGGGCGCGGTGGCCGACGCGGTGCTGGCGGCGGGAGGCGAGGCCACCGGCGTCATCCCCCGCGGGCTGCAGGTGCGGGAGCTGGCCCACGGCGGGCTCACCGAGCTGCGGGTGGTGGACACCATGCACGAGCGCAAGGCGCTCATGGCCGAGCTCTCCGACGCCTTCGTGGCGCTGCCCGGCGGCATGGGCACGCTGGAGGAGACCACCGAGGTGCTCACCTGGGCGCAGCTCGGCATCCACCGGAAGCCGGTGGGGCTGCTCGACGTCGCCGGCTACTGGTCCCCCTTCGTCGCCATGCTCGACCACGCGGTGGAGGAGGGCTTCCTGCGGCCCGACCAGCGGGGGCTGCTGCTCGTCGAGCGCGAGGTCGAGCCGCTCCTCGACCGGCTCGCCGGCTGGAGGCCGGCGCCGGTGCGGCGCTGGATGGAGCGCGACGAGACCTGACGGAGTCCGTTCGCCCTGGGCGGGGCCGCCAGGCTGCCGCCGACGGAGGGCCAGGCGCGCGGCTCGCCGCCTACCGCAGCAGCATCGTCTCCAGCATGATGAGGATGATGCCGATGAGGGCGCCGCCGGCGATGATGCCGGCGCAGAGCGTCTCGCGGTTCTCGACGAAGACCTTGTGGCCGCCACTGCCGGCCTTCATGCGCCGCCCCATCCACCAGAAGAAGAGCGCGCCCATCGACATGGAGAGCACGTCGGGGAAGGGGACCACCGTGGCCAGCCCCACGCCCACGCCCGAGAGCGGGAACTTCCCCTTCATCCTCAGGTTGGCCCACTCCATGGCGATGCCCAGGATGGCGCCGATGAGCATGGCCCACCGGGCGGTGGGGTGCACCGAGCTGAACCCCTTGGCCAGGAGCTCGGCCACGGCCCGCCACACCTGGGCGCCGGGCATGGGCATGAGGTCGGAGGTGAAGAGCTGCACGTTGCCGTTGAACATCAGGTAGAAGACCGGCACCACGATGGCCGCGCCGGCGAAGATGCCGAGGACGTGGCCCACCGCCTGCTGCCGCGGCTTGCCGCCCAGCATGTAGCCGGGCTTGATGTCCATGAGCAGGTTGGAGGCCGAGAGCACCACGTCGGAGGTGATGCCGGCGGTGGCCAGGTTGGTGGTCATGTTGCCGGGGGCCAGGGCGCCGTAGGTGAGCTGGGTGAGCTTGCCCATGGCGCCGCCCGGGGTCACCGAGGTGAGGCCGGTGGAGTTCACCGCGATGATGGAGAAGAAGAACACCAGCGGGATGGCCAGTGCGCCCATCCACCAGGTCACCCCGAAGAAGACGTGGCCCATCACCACCACCGCCAGGCCGAAGACGGGGATGCCCAGGGCCGAGACCCGCATCGGCAGCTCGATGTGCTCCAGCACGTCGGCGGCCTTGCCGCGCCCCAGCATGCCGCGGAAGGAGCTGACGATCAGCTCGGGCTTGGAGAAGAAGGAGAAGAGCGAGGCGGTGGTCATCATGGCCACGCCCCACCAGAGCGACCACTTGGTGATGTTGCGGTAGCCGGCCCCGGCGATGATCCCCTGGCTCATGAAGATGGGGGCCAGCACGAAGTAGTTGAGGATGCCGCCGAAGAGCAGCGAGGCGCCGGCCTTCACCCCCATGAGGCCGCCGGTGCCGAACATGACGATGGAGCTGTCGAGGCGGATGTTCAGGTCCTGCAGCGGGATGCCGGCGATGCGCGGGGTGAAGAGCTTGTAGACCAGCGCGTCCCAGTACTCGGGCAGCGTCAGGAAGGGCGCCTTGAGGAAGTGCATCACCCGGTCGGACCGCAGGATCTGGATCAGGGCCGAGAGGCCCGCGCCCAGGCCCAGGATCTTGGCCTTGTAGAGCCCGTCCTCGCCCTTGGCCTCGTGGAGGTCGTTCATGACCACGCCGGCGGCGTACCCCTCGGGGAAGGGGAGCTGCTCGTCGTTGATGAAGCGCTTCTTGAGCGGGAAGGCGAAGAGCGCGCCCAGGATGCCCAGGCAGATGATCCAGGGCACCACGTGCCAGGGCGGGATGGGCTGGCCGGTGACCAGCATGTAGGCCGGAAGCGAGGCCACCAGCGGCGAGGTCATGTAGCCCGCCGAGGTGGCGATGGACTGCATGGCGTTGTTCTCGAGGATGGTGAGGTCCTTGCCCAGGCCCACCCGCGAGAGCAGCTTGAAGGCCGCGAAGGCCAGGATCACCGAGGTGATGCCCACCCCCAGCGTCCAGCCTGTGCGGATGCCTACGTAGAGGTTGGTGAGGGAGAGGATCATCCCCACCACCATGCCGGTGAGCGCCGAGCGCAGGGTGAGCTGGGGCATGTCTCCGCGGTAGACGTTGGCGAGCCACCAGCGGTCCTTCTGCTCCAGCGTCCAGGTGCGGATCTGCTCCTCGGTGAGGTGGGGAATCGCCATCGGTGCCCTCCGCCAGCGGTTCGAAGTCGGGCGACCATACCGGAAGACCGGCCGGCGCGCCCGATCCCCGGGCGGGGGCGGTGGACCGCTTCACGAACGGGAAGATCGCCCGGGCCGGGCGCTACCCGAGCCGGGCGCGGCGCAGCCGCAGCGCGTTGCCGATCACCGTCACCGAGGAGAGGCTCATGGCGGCGCTGGCGATCATGGGCGAGAGCAGCAGGCCGGACACGGGGTAGAGCGCCCCGGCGGCCAGCGGCACGCCCAGGACGTTGTACCCGAAGGCCCAGAAGAGGTTCTGGCGGATGTTGCGCATGGTGGCCCGGGAGAGGCGCCGCGCCCGGGCGATACCCAGCAGGTCGCCCTTCACCAGCGCGATGCCGGCGCTCTCGATGGCCACGTCGGTGCCGGTCCCCATGGCGATGCCCACCTCTGCGGCGGCCAGCGCCGGGGCGTCGTTGATGCCGTCGCCGGCGAAGGCCACCCGCTCGCCGGCGGCCCGGTGGCGGGCCACCACCGCCGCCTTGCCGTCGGGGAGCACCCCGGCCTCGACGTCGGCCTCGGAGATGCCCACCTGCCGCGCCACCGCCAGCGCGGTGGTGCGGGCGTCGCCCGTGACCATGGCCACGCGCAGCCCCTCGGCGCGCAGCGCCCGAACCGCCTCGGCGGCCTGCGGCTTCACCGGGTCCACCACCTGCAGCAGGCCGGCCGCCTTCCCGTCCACCGCCGCCAGCACCACCGTGCCGCCCTCGGCCCGGAGCGCCTCGGCCTCGGCGGCCAGCCCCGCCGCCTCCGCGCCCTCCTCGGCGAGCAGCGCCGGCGAGCCCAGCGCCACGCGCCGCCCGGCCACCGTGCCCGTGACGCCGAGGCCCGGGCGGGCGGCGAAGCTCTCCACCGGCGCCAGCGCCAGGCCGCGGCCGGCGGCGCCGGCCAGGATGGCCGCCGCCAGCGGGTGCTCGCTGCCCCGCTCCAGGCTGGCGCAGAGCCGGAGCAGCTCCTCCTCGGCGACGCCGCCGCGGGCCAGCACCCGGGCCAGGCGCGGCTTCCCCTCGGTGAGGGTGCCGGTCTTGTCGAGCAGCACCACGTCCACCTTCTCCAGCCGCTCCAGCGCCTCGGCGCTCTTCACCAGCACGCCGGCGGCGGCGCCGCGCCCGGTGCCCACCATGATGGCCATGGGCGTGGCCAGGCCCAGGGCGCAGGGGCAGGCGATGATCAGCACCGCCACCGCGTTGACGAGCGCATAGGCCAGGCGGGGCTCGGGGCCGAGCGTGGCCCAGAGGACGAAGGCCAGGGCCGCGGCGGCCACCACCCCGGGCACGAACCAGCCGGCCACCACGTCGGCCAGGTGCTGGATGGGGGCGCGGCTGCGCTGGGCGTCGGAGACCAGCTTGACGATGCGCGCGAGCAGCGTGTCGCGTCCCACCCGCTCGGCCCGCATCAGGAAGGTACCGGTGCCGTTGACGGTGGCGCCGGTGACGGCATCGCCCTCCCGCTTCTCCACCGGGAGCGGCTCGCCGGTGACCATCGACTCGTCCACCGCCGAGTGCCCGGCGGTGACCCGGCCGTCCACCGGCACCTTCTCGCCGGGGCGCACCCGCAGCACGTCGCCGGCCCGCACCTCCTCGAGCGGCACGTCCCGCTCGGCCGCGCCCTCGACGCGGCGGGCGGTGCTGGGCGCCAGGCCCAGCAGCGCCTGGATGGCTCCCGAGACCCGGGACCGGGCGCGGATCTCGAGCACCTGGCCCAGCAGCACCAGCTCCACGATCACCGCCGCCGACTCGAAGTAGACCGGCGGCTGGCCGTGGGGCCCGAGGAAGGCGGCCGGCCACAGCGACACCGGCAGGAGCGCGGCGGCGGCGCTGGCGGCGAAGGCGGCGGCGGTGCCCAGGCCGATGAGGGTGAACATGTTGAGGCGGCGGGTGCGGAGCGAGATCCAGGCCCGCTCGAAGAACGGCCAGCCGCCCCAGAGCACCACCGGCGCCGAGAGCAGGAGCTGGAGGAGGGCGCTCGGCCGCCAGCCCAGCAGGTGGTCGGCGCTCCAGGCCATGGGGAGCCAGTGGCTCATGGCCAGGAGCAGCACCACCAGCGCCGGAGCCAGGCCCCACCAGAAGCGGCGGCTCATGTTGAGGAGCTCCGGGCTCGGGCCGGTGGGCGCCGCGGCGCCGCCCTCCACCAGCGGCTCGAGCGCCATGCCGCACACCGGGCAGGGAACCGGCTCCTTCTCCTTCACCTCCGGGCACATGGGGCAGATCCACCAGACCGTCGCTCCCGGGGGAGCCGCGGGCGCGGCTCCGGGGACCTGCGGGTTCGCGCCGGCCATGCCCGCCGGGCCGCGGGCCAGGATGCCCTCCGGGTCGGCCTGGAGCCTGGCCATGCACCTCGGGTTGCAGAAGTGGAAGGTGCGCCCCTGCCACTCCCAGGAGCCGCCCCGGGGCGACCTCGGATTCACCTCCATGCCGCAGACCGGGTCGATGGCGAAGTAGCGGGTGGGCTCGGCCAGGAAGGCCTCGCGGCAGGCGGCGTCGTGGAAGTGGTAGCGGTAGCGGCCGCGCTCCACCGTGCCGCCGGCCGGCGCCTCGGGGTCGACGAGGGCGCCGCAGACCGGGTCGCGCGGCGGCGGCGGGGCGGGCGGCGGGGCGGCGGCGGGGCTGGGCTGCATGCGGCTCCTTTGTAACGCGGCGGGGCCGGGCTGTCGCAACGCCAGGCGCGCCAGGCAGGGTTGCGCGGCTGCGGGTGCCGCGCCGTGGGAGCCGGAGCGGGTGGTGCGGGGTTCGTGGCGCGCGGTCGCTCAGAGCAGGCGGAGCTGGAGGCGCTCGGAGGGACGCGAGAAGGTGGACGGTGGCTCCTCCTCGCCGCGTCCGTCCGCGCCGAAGCCGGCGCGCCGGGCCGCCGCCTCGAAGAGGCCGGCGATGGCGTCGGCGTACGGCCCCGAGCCGCGCATCCGCAGCCCGAAGCGCCTGTCGTCGAGGGCGCCCCCGCGGGTCTCGCGGATGCGGTGCAGCACCCGCCCGGCCCGCTCCGGGAGCGCCTCCCGCAGCCGCTCCTCGAAGACCGCCTGCGTCGAGCCCGGCAGCTCGAGCAGCAGCCACCCTGCCCGTGTGGCGCCGGCGGCCCGCGCCGCCTCCAGCAGCCGCGGGATCTCCTCGTCGGAGAGGCCCGGCACCACCGGCGCCAGCAGCACGCCGCAGGGCACCCCGGCGCCGGCCAGGCGCCGCAGCGTCAGGAGTCGCCTCGCGGGCGTGGGCGCGCCCGGCTCCAGCGCCCGGGCCACCGCCTCGTCGAGGAAGGGGAGGGAGAGGGTGACGTGGCAGCGGGCCTCGCGGCAGAGCCGCGCCAGCAGGTCGAGGTCGCGCTCCACCAGCGCCGCCTTGGTGACGATGGAGACCGGGTTCCGGTAGTCGGCGCAGACCTCGAGGCAGCCGCGGGTGAGCCGGTAGGAGGCCTCCAGCGGCTGGTAGCAGTCGGTGACCCCCGAGAAGGCCACCTGCTCTCCCTTCCAGGAGGGGCGCTCGAAGGCGGCGCGCAGCAGGGCAGGGGCCCCGAGCTTCACCGCCACGCGGGTGTCGAAGTCGGTGCCGGCGCCGAGGCCCAGGTACTCGTGGGTGGGGCGCGCGTAGCAGTAGGCGCAGGCGTGGCTGCAGCCGCGGTAGGGGTTGACGCTCCAGCGGAAGGGGATGTCGGGGCTCTCGTTGCGCGAGAGGATCTCGCGGGTGGCGTCGAGGTGCGGCTCGAGCCGGGCGCGCAGGGGCTCGAGCCATTCGACGTCGGTGGAGAGCCAGGGGTTGGGCGGGTTGTGGATGGGCCGAGGTCCCGTGCCGGGCCTTCTCATCCCCGAGTCCTAGCCGAACGGGCGTTCAGGTCAAGCCCATCGTCCGTGCCGTTCCCGCTTGCCACGCAGGAGGTGCGCGGTCGGGGGTGACTCGATGGGCGCAATCCCGCAGCTTGCGCCACCTCCCCCAGCGACGCCGCGTTGTACGACGGGATCACGGGCACTTGCGCCACCCGGGATCTGGCCCGGTTCTTGTATTGAGTGTTCTCGACATAGCGATAACGCTACTTCGAGAGGTGTACCGGATGACCCCCAAGGCGGCGAAGGCGAGGCAGGAGCCCCCCCTGGCCGACAGCGGCGAGCGGGCCGAGCACGTGGCCGAGGTGCTGAAGGCAGTGGCCCACCCGCTGCGCATCCGCATCGTGGCGCTCCTGTGCCGGGGCGACGAGCACGTGAACGCGCTCGCCGAGAAGCTGCAGGTGCCGCAGGCCATCGTCTCCCAGCAGCTGCGCATCCTGCGGCTGCGCGGGCTGGTGGTGGCGGCCCGCGAGAACGGCTTCGCGCGCTACCGGCTGCGCGAGCCGCACCTCATGGACCTCGTCTGCTGCATGGAGAAGTGCTCGGCGCGCTAGCGCGGAGGAGAGGCGAACATGGCAGGTATCGGCCGCCGCAAGTTCATCCAGATCGGAGCCGCCTCGGCCGGAGTGGCCGCGGTGGGCTCGGGCCTGGCCACCCGCTGGTGGGGCCTCGACGGGAACCCCGTCGCCGACCCCGGCACCGAGGGCGACAAGGTCGTCCCCACCTTCTGCGAGCTCTGCTTCTGGAACTGCGGGGTGCTGGCCCACGTCCGGGACGGCAAGGTCACCAAGCTGGTCGGCAACCCCGAGCACCCGCTCTCCAAGGGGATGCTCTGCCCCCGCGGTGCCGGCGGCACCGGCCTGCTCTACGACCCCGACCGGCTCAAGAAGCCGCTCATCCGCGCGAGCAAGCGCGGCGAAGACGTGTTCCAGGAGGCCTCCTGGGACGCCGCCCTCAACAAGGTGGCCGAGGGGCTGCTCGAGGTGAAGAAGCGCCACGGGCCGGAGGCGGTGGCCCTCTTCAACCACGGCTTCGGCGCCAGCTGGTTCAAGTGGTTCATGAAGGTGTGGGGCTCGCCCAACATCGCCGCCCCCTCCTACGCCCAGTGCCGCGGGCCGCGCGAGGCCGGCTACTCCCTCACCTACGGTGCCGGCGTCGGCTCGCCCGAGCCCATCGACATCGAGAACACCCGGGTGCTGACGCTCATCGGCAGCCACCTGGGGGAGAACATGCACAACTCCCAGGTGCAGGAGCTGGCCGACGCCATCGGCAAGGGGGCCCAGCTGGTGGTGGTGGACCCCCGCTTCTCGGTGGCTGCCGGCAAGGCCCGCTACTGGCTTCCCATCAAGCCCGGCACCGACATCGCGCTCCTGCTCGCCTGGATGAACGTCATCCTCGAGGAGAAGCGCCACGACGCCGAGTACCTGGCGAAGTACGCCACCGGCCTCGACGAGCTCAAGGCCCACGTGGCCGGGAAGACGCCGGAGTGGGCCTGGCCGATCACCGGCATCCGGCCCGAGCTCATCCGCGAGACCGCCCGCTTCATCGCCTCGGCCCGCCCTGCCTCCCTCATCCACCCCGGCCGCCACGCCACCTGGTACGGCGACGACGCCCAGCGGGCCCGGGCCATGGCCATCCTGGCGGCGCTGCTGGGCAGCTACGGCCGGCGCGGCGGCTACCTGGTCACCGGCAAGTTCCCGCTGCAGCCCTACCCGGTGAAGGCGCCGCAGGCCGGGGCCCACGCACCGGTGCGCCCGGTGGCCGACAAGCCCAAGGCGGGCGGCTTCCCGGTGGCCGAGGAGGTGCTGGCCTCGGGCCTGTGCGACGCCACCAAGCCGGGCTTCGCCATGTACGACATGAAGGCCTGGATCGTGTACGGCACCAACCTCATCCACACGCTCCCGGCGCAGAAGGAGACCATCCAGGCCATCCAGCACCTGGACCTGATGGTGGCCATCGACGTGCTGCCCGCCGAGATCTGCGGCTGGGCCGACGTGGTGCTGCCCGAGGCCACCTACCTCGAGCGCGACGACGACCTGCAGGCCCCGGCCTGGAAGACGCCCTTCGCCGGCATCCGCCAGGCGGCGGTCGAGCCCATGTACGACTCCAAGCCTGGCTGGTGGATCGCCAAGGAGCTGGGCAAGAAGGTGGGCCTCGGCGAGCACTTCCCCTGGAAGAGCGGCGCCGAGTTCGTGGACGTGCGGCTCGAGGCCTCGGGCATCGACGTGGCCACCATGCGCAAGAAGGGCGTGGTGCTGGGCAAGCGCATCGCCAACTGCGAGGAGGACGGCGCCACCCCGGCCATCTTCACCGAGAGCGGCAAGATCGAGCTGCACTCCCAGCAGCTCGCCAAGCTGGGCCACGACCCCATTCCCAGCTTCTACCCGCCCGAGGAGGGGCCGCCCGGGAGCTTCCGCCTGCTGCAGGGGCGCGCCCCCACCCACACCTTCGGCCGCACCACCAACAACCGGCTGCTGGCCGAGCCCTACGCCGAGAACGAGGTGTGGGTGAACGCCGACGCCGCCCAGGCCCTGCCCACCCCGGTGAAGAACGGCGACCTGGTGATGCTGGTGAACCAGGACGGCGTGCGCGAGGGGCCGGTGCGGGCCAAGGTGACGCAGCGCATCCGCGGCGACTGCGTCTTCCTGGTGCACGGCTTCGGGCACACCGCTCGCGGCCTGCGCTTCGCCCGCGGCCGGGGCGCCTCCACCGCGGCCCTCACCACCCGCTACAAGGTCGACCCGCTCATGGGCGGCACCGGGATCAACGTCAACTTCGTCCGCATCGAGCCGGCCGGGAGGACCGCATGAAGAAGCGCTACGCCATGGCCATGGACACCCGGCGCTGCGTCGGCTGCAACGCCTGCGTCATCGCCTGCAAGACCGAGAACGCCCTGCACACCGGCGGCTTCCGCGACTGGATCGTGCAGGAGGTGAGCGGCACCTTCCCCTCGCTGCAGATGGAGATCCGCTCCGAGCGCTGCAACCACTGCTCCGACGCCCCCTGCGTCGGCGCCTGCCCCACCGGCGCCTCGCACGTGGCCGAGGGCGGGGTGGTGATGGTGAACAAGCAGAAGTGCACCGGCTGCAAGGCCTGCATCGCCTCCTGCGCCTACGGGGCCCGCTACGTCCACGAGGACGGCTTCGTGGACAAGTGCACCTTCTGCCTGCACCGCGTCCAGAAGGGGAAGCAGCCCGCCTGCGTCGAGACCTGCCCGACCCGCTCGCTCACCTTCGGCGACCTGGCCGATCCGGAGAGCCCGGTGACCCGGCTGGTGCGCACCCGCCGGTTCAAGGTGCTGCAGCCCGAGACCGGCAACGAGCCCAACCTCTACTTCCTGTCGTGACCGAGGGCCCCATGGAAAGAAACCCCGACGCGTTCTGGAACCCCTACCTGGCCGGCGTGGCGCTGGGCCTGGTGCTGCTCGGCTCCTTCCTGGTGATGGGCAACGGCCTCGGGGCCTCCGGCGCCTCGCTGCGCATGGGCGTGGCCGCCGTGGGCGCGGTGGCCCCCTCGGTGGTGGAGGGCGCCCCGGGCCTGGCCAGGGCCTGGAACGGCGGCCACCCCTTCGACTTCTGGCTCTCCTTCGAGGTGCTGGGGGTGCTGCTGGGCGGCTTCATCGGCGCCTACACCTCCGGCCGGCTCAGGCTCGAGACCCTGTCGGCGCCCGGGTACCCGCGGGCCCGGCGGCTGCTGCTGGCGCTCCTCGGCGGCCTGATCATGGGCGCGGCCGCCCGCGTCAGCCGGGGCTGCACCTCGGGCCAGGCGCTCAGCGGCGGCGCGCTGCTGTCGGTGGGCAGCTGGGCCTTCATGTTCTCGGTGTTCGGCGGCGGCTACGCGGCCGCCTGGCTGGTGAGGAGGGAGTGGCGATGACCTTCCCGTTCTGGTCGCTGGTGGCGGAGCACCGCGAGGCCGGCCTGGTGGTCGGCGTGCTCATCGGCGTCGGCTTCGGCTTCGTGCTGGAGCGGGCCGGCTTCGGCAGGGCGCAGAAGCTCGCGGCCCAGTTCTACGGAACCGACATGACCGTCTTCAAGGTCATGTTCAGCGCCATCGTCACCGCCATGCTGGGCATGGTGCTCTTCGCCGGGCTGGGCCTGGTGGACTTCAAGGCCGTGGCCGACAACGCGGTGAGCAGCACCTGGCTCTGGCCCATGGTGGCCGGCGGCTTCGCGCTCGGCGTGGGCTTCATCGTCTCGGGCTACTGCCCCGGCACCTCGCTGGTGGCGGCCGCCTCGGGCAAGGTCGACGGCATGGTGGCGGTGGTGGGCGTGGTGGCCGGCCAGGTGATCTGGACCGGCATCGAGCACCTGCCGGCCATCTCGCGGCTGCAGAACGCCAGCGACCTGGGCCACCTCTATCTGTGGGAGCTCCTGCACCTGCCGCCCCGCGCCGGGCCGGCCATCGTGGCCGTGGCCGTCACCGCCATGGCGGTGGGCTGCTTCCTCGGCGCCGAGAAGCTGGAGAGGATCTTCTCCCGGGCCGCGCCCCCGGCCGCGCCAAGGCCGCGCCGCCTGGTCTTCACCGGGCTCGCCGCCTCGGCGCTCGTCGGCCTGGGCCTGGGCCTGGTCCCGGTGGGCACCTCGGCCGTCGCCGCCGCGCCGCAGGCCATCGGGCCGGAGGCGCTGGCGGAGCGGGTCCTCGACCAGCCCTGGAAGGTGCGGGTGCTGGACCTCCGGGCCCGCGAGGCCTGCGCCGCCCGGCGGGTGCCGGGCGCCGAGTGCGTGCCCGCGGCCGAGCTCGGCAAGCTGGGCCTGGCCGACGCCAACGGGACGCGGGAGCTGGTTCTGGTGGGCGAGGGGACGCTGCAGGCGCTGCCGGCGGCGGCCGCCGCCTACCCGGGCGCGGTGCGGGTGCTGGAGGGCGGCTTCCCCGCCTGGGAGGCCTTCGCGCTCCGGGCTCCCGAGCCGCCCCCGGCCGGCGCCTCGCCCGCCGAGCGGGAGCGCTACCGGCTGCGGGCGGGCATCGCCGCGGCCCTCACCGGAGTGAAGGCGGCGCCGCCGCCTCCCATGCCCAGCGGCGACGCCGCGCCCAAGAAGAAGGCGGGCGGCGGCGGCTGCGGCGGGTAGCCGAGGGAAAGAGCCATGACCGAGATCGACGTCGCGCGACACTCCAACCAGATCGACCCGGTGCTCCACATCTGGGGCTGGGAGATCCCCGTCTACCTGTTCCTGGGCGGCATGGCCGCCGGGGCGATGATCCTCTCGTCGCTCCTGGCCCTGCGCCGCGGGGAGCGCTCGCCCACCGCCCGCTGGCTCACGCTGGCGGCGCCGCTGCTGGTGTCGGTGGGCATGGGGGCCCTGTTCCTCGACCTGGCCCACAAGCTCTATGTGTGGCGCTTCTACCTGGCCTTCCGCTGGACCTCGCCCATGAGCTGGGGCGCCTGGATCCTGGTGGTGGTCTACCCGGTGACCCTGCTCTTCGCCGCCGCCTCGCTCGACGAGGCGCAGGTGGCCAGGGCCTCCGGCTTCCTGGGCCGCCTCGGCCTGGGGAAGCTCCCGGCCCTGCTCCGCGGCCTGGCGGCGGGGCGGGAGCGGGCGCTGGCCTGGGCGCACCTGGGCACCGGCGCCGGCCTCGGCATCTACACCGGCATCCTGCTCTCCACCCTGGGGGCGCGGGCGCTGTGGGGCTCGGCGCTGCTCGGGCCGCTGTTCCTGGTCTCCGGCCTCTCCACCGGCGCGGCGCTGTTCCTGCTCTTTCCGGTGAAGGAGGAGGAGCGCCACTACCTGGTGCGCTGGGACATGCTGGCCATCGGGCTCGAGGTGCTGCTCCTGGTCCTGGTCATCGTCGGGCTCTCCACCGGCGGCGCCGCGGGGCAGGAGGCGGTGGGCCTGATCCTCGGCGGCCGCTTCACCGCCCAGTTCTGGACGCTGGTGGTCATCGGCGGGCTGGTGGCCCCGGTGCTGCTGGAGACGCTGGAGGCCCGGTTCCACTACCGGGTGACGGCGGTGGCGCCGCTCCTGGTGCTGGTGGGCGGCTTCGCCCTGCGCTGGATCCTGGTGGCCGCCGGTCAGGTGGCCTGAGGCGGCGGCGCCCCGTCCCCCGAGGCCGACCCACCCTCCGCGCGCCGCAGCGCGCGGAGGGGTTCTGCCGCGGTGGCCCCGCCTCACCGGCAGAGGGAGAGGCCCGGGATGACTGTGAAGCAGTCTCCGGTGGGGCACTCGCAATTGCCGCTACAGCTGGCTCCGGTAGCCCTGTCTGCCGTGCAGGCCCCGCCGCTCGAGCAATACGCGGCGGCCTTGCAGGCGAGCGAGCAGGACTCGCTGTCGGGGCTGCAGGCCGCGTAGCAGGCTCCGCTGCCGTTGCAGGTGTACCGGCCGCACTCGGTGTTCGGGTCCAGGCCTGCGGCGTAGAAGGTGCACGTCCCCAGGAAGCCGGCGCGGTCGCAGCCGCGGCAGGTGCCGCTGCAGAGGCTGTTGCAGCAGTACCCGTCCACGCAGTAGCCCGAGGCGCACTGGCACCCGGTGCTGCAGGTCTGGCCGTTGGCCCGGTCGGCGACGCAGCTCGTGCCCGAGCACCACGCGCCCGCCTTGCAGGTGGAGGGGCAGGTCACCGTCGAGCTGCAGGCGGAGTTGCAGCTCCCGCTGCCGTTGCAGGTGTAGAGGCCGCAGGCGCTCTCGGGGTCGGTGCCGGCGGCGTGGCTGCTGCAGGTGCCGACGCTGCCGGCGCGGTTGCACGCCTGGCAGCCGCCGCTGCAGGTTTCGTTGCAGCAGACGCCGTCCACGCAGTTGCCCGAGGCGCACTGGCAGCCCTGGGCGCAGGACGAGCCGTTGGGGAGGTCGGCGACGCAGCTGGTGCTGGAGCACCAGGCGTTGCCGTCGCAGCTCGTCGGGCAGCCCTGGTTCGGGCTGCAGCTCACGTAGCAGCCCCCCACGCCGTTGCAGGCGTAGAGGCCGCAGGCGTTCTCGGGGTCGGTGCCGGCGGCGTGGCTGCTGCAGGTGCCGACGCTGCCGGCGCGGTTGCACGCCTGGCAGCCGCCGGTGCAGGCCTGGTTGCAGCAGACGCCGTCGGTGCAGATGCCGGAGGTGCACTCGGCCGCCGCGCCGCAGGAGACCCCGTTGGCCTTCTTGGCGACGCAGGACGAGCCGTTGCAGTACTGGCTGGCCGAGCAGCCGTTCACGTCGGCCGGGCAGGCCGCGCTCGTCCCGGTGCAGTTCTCGGCGATGGTGTCGCAGGCCCCCGCCCCCGCCCGGCAGGTGTAGCTGGCGGGCCGGAAGGCGTCGGCCGGGCAGGCCGCGCTCGTCCCGGTGCAGCTCTCGGCGAGGTCGCAGACGTCGGCCGCCGCACGGCAGGTGGTGGAGGCCGGCAGGAAGCCGTCGGACGGGCAGGCGGTGGCGGTGCCGTCGCAGGACTCCTCGGCGTCGCAGACATCGGCCGCGGCCCGGCAGACCGTTCCCGCAGGCTGCACGCCGTCGGCCGGGCAGGCCGCCGACGCTCCGTCGCAGCTCTCGACCCGATCGCAGGGGCCGGCCGCGGCGCGGCAGGCGGTCGTCGCGGGCTGGAAGGAATCGGCCGGGCAGGTGGTGGCGGCGCCGTCGCAGGCCTCCTCGAGGTCGCAGGGACCGGCGGCCGCGCGGCAACTGGTCCCGGCGGTGCGCGGGCTGCAGGTGCCGACGCTCCCGGGCAGGGTGCAGGTCTCGCAGGCGCCCGTGCAGTCGGAGTCGCAGCAGACACCGGAGACGCAGGAGCCGGAGGCGCACTGGCAGTCGTCGGAGCAGGAGGCGCCGCTGGGGCTGTCGGCCACGCAGGCCCCGCCCGAGCACCACGCGCCGCCGTCGCACTGGCCCGAGCCGCAGGTGGCGGCGCAGGTGGTGTTGCAGGCGCCGGCCCCGTCGCAGGTGAACAGGCCGCAGGCGTTCTCGGGGTCGGTCCCGGCCGCGTGCAGGGTGCAGGTGCCGAAGTTCGGCGCCACGTTGCAGGCGACGCAGCCCCCGAGGCAGGCGTTGTTGCAGCAGTAGCCGTCGGCGCAGCTGCCCGACTGGCACTCGCCCGCGCCGGTGCAGAGCACGCCCGCGGCCTTCTTGGGCACGCAGCTCGAGCCGTCGCAGTAGTCCCCGGCGGCGCAGCTGCTCACGTCGGCGGGGCAGTCGGCGCTCGACCCGGAGCACTGCTCGGCGACGGCGTCGCAGCCGCCCGCCGCCGCGCGGCACTGGAAGCCGCCGGCGCGGAAGCCGTCGGCCGGGCACACCACGCTCGCCCCGCTGCAGGTCTCGGGCAGGTCGCACGGTCCGGCGACCGGGCGGCAGACGACCGAGGTGGAGGCGAAGGCGTCGGCCGGGCAGCTCCGGGAGCTGCCGTCGCAGAGCTCGGCCGCGTCGCACGGCCCCGCCGCCGCCCGGCAGGTGGTCCCCTGCGGCTCGACGCCGTCGTCGGGACAGGTGGCGCCCGCGCCGTCGCATCGCTCGGCCCGGTCGCAGGGGCCGGTGGCGGCGCGGCAGACGGTGGTGGAGGTCAGGAACGCGTCGGCAGGGCAGTCCTTCGACAGGCCGGTGCAGAGCTCCGCGGCGTCGCACGGCCCCGCCGAGGCCCGGCACTCGGTGGTGGCGGGGAGGACCTGGTCCGCGGGGCAGACGCCGCCGGTGCACACCTCGGCCGCGTCGCAGGCGCCGGATGCCGCCCGGCAGAGGATCCCGGCGCAGTCGGGATCGGCGCAGTCGGTGAAGCCGTCCCCGTCGTTGTCCTGCCCGTCGCGGCAGTGGGCGGGCTCGGCGCTCCCCTCGGCAGGCACGGTGACGGTGGTCTTGCCCCCGCAGGCCCCGAGCAGCGCGAGGAGGAGCCCTGCCAGGAGTGCGAGGCGCCAGCACGGACGGTCGCAGGTGCCGCCGGCGCCGCACCCGCGGGACCCGGCCATCGGATCGCTCCCCACCTTCGATGCGTCCATGGTGACCCCCTCTGCCGCGCGCCCGGCCGGGGCGCCTCCTGGGCGTACCGGTGTAGGGCCGTGTGGTTCCCCGCCAAAGCAGAGGCGCTTCGCGCGCGCTTCGCGACGTGGCGGAAGGCCTCGCCCCATGGCGTGGCCCTCCTGCGGGCGAGCATGTGGAAAAAGAGGCCAGCACCGCGGACGCGGGTGCACGGGCAGAATCGGCGGTGGCCTGCTTCAGGCAGCCAGCACGGCGCTGGCGCGCCGCTCGGCGTCGGCCTTCACCGCGCGCAGCATGACCCGCCGCAGGAGTGCGCTCCAGGGCGCCACCGCGCGCCAGTAGAGGCCGAAGGCTCGCTCCGCCTCGGCGCCGAAGCAGGCGACCCGCGTCTCGGTGGTGAGCCGGGTGTGGCGCGGCCCCAGCGACTCGAGGTTGAAGCCCATGGCGGCCTTGGCGGCGCCCGGCTCCCGGAAGGCGTCGAAGTCGGCCGAGGAGGCGAGCCGGACGATGCGGGCCGAGGGCGTCCAGAAGCGGCCCGCCGCGCCCACCACCCACTCCTCGGGCCGGCGCTCGGCCACCACCTGGAACCCGGCGCGGCGAAGCCCCTCGGCGAAGGGCAGCACCGGGCCGCGGACCCAGCGCAGCATCCTCAGCGAGAAGAGGAGCCGCACGGCGAGGGCGTCGGCAGGCCGGAAGGCCTGCAGCGCTTCCCACACCTGCTCGCGGCTCGCGAAGGCGTCGACGGTGAAACGCCGCCCGGCCGGGCCGGGGAGGTGCGTGTCCAGCAGGTTGCCCACGAAGGAACGTACACACCGGTGCGACGGGGCGGGCGTCCCACGGGCGTGGGCGCCCCACCGGGGAGCGAAGGCCCGGCGGGGCCGCAAGAGAACGCTCGGCGAGGATGCGGCCCAGGGCAGGAGCCGCCCCGGCAGAGCGCTTCACCTGCCCGGGCCCCCGTGCTCTATGGGGGCGTGGCTCCCTCCGCCGCCCCGCGCCGCCTGCCGGCGACCCTGGTGGTCGCGGCCTTCGACAGGCTGGAGGCCGCCTTCTCCTCGACCACCCACCGGCGCGCCGTGGCCGCCGGCCTGGTGGGGGCCTTCCTCCTGGCCCTGCTGGGCATCGAGCTGGCGCGGCGCGGCTGGCTGGGCGGCCAGCTGGCGGCGGCGCTGCCGCGCAGCCACTTCCACGCCATCGACCTCGCCTTCTACCTCCTGCTCGCCTACGAGGTGGTGGGCCTGGTCTTCGGCATCGCCCAGTCGGTCTCCAACGCCGCCGGCAAGCAGTTCGAGATCTTCTCGCTCATCCTCCTGCGCGGCTCCTTCGAGTCGTTCGGCGGACTCGACGAGCCGCTGCGGTGGGCCCAGGCGCGGACCCCGGCGCTGCACCTGATCTCGGACGCCGCCGCGGCGCTGCTCATCTTCGTGGGCCTGGGCTTCTACTACGCCGCCCAGCGGCACCGGCCCCACTCCGGCGACACCGGCGACCGGGAGAGCTTCGTGGCCGCCAAGAAGGCCATCGCCCTGGCGCTGCTGCTCGTCTTCGCCGTGCTGGCGGCGCGCAGCCTGGAGGGGCTCCTCCTCCGGCACGAGCCGGCTCCCTTCTTCGGCGCCTTCTACACCACCCTCGTCTTCGCGGACCTGCTGGTGGTCCTCATCTCGGTGCGCTATTCGGGCGAGTACCGGGTGGTCTTCCGCAACTCCGGGCTGGCGGTGGCCACGGTCCTGCTGCGGCTCGCCCTCTCCGCGCCATCGCCCTGGTCCGGCCTGCTCGGCCTGGCCGCGGTGGTGTTCGCGCTCGGCCTGACCCTCGCCTACAACCGGTTCTCCGGGCCCGCGCCTGGCAAGCCCGGGTGAGCGAAGGGCGCGCCGCGGCCCGCGGAAGGCGACGCCTCAGCCGGCCCGCCGCGCCCGCGCCAGCGCGACGCCGATGGCCGCCAGGGCCAGGACGCCCGCGCCCACGCCCATCCAGCGGATGCGCGCCTGGCGCTCCTCGATGGCCCGCTCCTCGGCGGCCAGCTCCGCGTCGCGCGCCGAGCGGGCCCGGGCCGCGGCCACCATGCGCCGCTCGGCCGCCTCGGCCTCGCGCCGGCGGGCGTCGGCGGCCTGATACGCCGCCTCCTGGCGGGCGGTCTCGACCTCGGTGGCGGCCCGGCGCGCTGCCTCGGCGGCGTCCCACTCCCGCTCGTGCCGCCGCCGGTCCTGCTCCTCGCGGAGCCGCTCCATCTCGAGCGCCCTGCGGTCGGAGAAGGCCCGCCGGTTCTCGGCCTGCAGCCGCTCCAGGCGCCGGGCCAGGTCGGCGTCGGCCAGCCCGGAGAGGTCGGGGCCGCCGGCGCGCTGGCCGGCGGCGGGGATGGTGGCCACGTCGCGGGCGCCGCGGGCCGGCGGGGCCGGGGCGGCCTGCGCCAGGGCCAGCCCGAGGAGAAGAGGGAGCACGGGGCAACCATACCCGAGGTGCGGCTCGCGGGCAGCCGCCGCGGCGCGTGCTATAAGCGGCCGCCGTGGGGGAGCCCGTCCTCATCGTCGCCACCGAGGCGAGCGCCGATCTCCACGCGGCGCGCGCGCTGGAGGAGCTGCGGCGGCTGCGCCCCGACGTCGCGCCCTTCGGCATGGGCGGCCCGCGCCTGGCGGAGGCCGGGCTCGAGTGCCTGCACCGCGCCGAGGAGATGAGCGTCATGGGGCTGGCCGAGGTGCTGCCCAGGATCCCGGCCATCATCCGCATCCTGCGCGACCTGGAGGCAGCGGCCCGCGAGCGGCGCCCCCGGGTGGCCCTGCTCGTCGACGCCCCCGACTTCAACCTGCGGCTGGCGGCGCGGCTCAAGGCGCTGGGGGTGCGGGTGGTCTACTACGTCTCGCCGACCGTGTGGGCCTGGCGGCCGGGCCGGGTGAAGAAGATCGCCAGGGTCGTCGACCGGATGCTCTGCATCCTCCCCTTCGAGGAGCGCTTCTACCAGGGCACCGGGGTCTCGGCCCGGTTCGTCGGACACCCCTTCGCCGAGCGGCCCCAGCCCGAGGCGCCGGAGCGCTACCGCGAGCGGCTGGCGCTGCCGGCCGGCCGCACCACCATCGCGCTGGTGCCCGGCTCCCGCCGCTCCGAGGTGCGCCGCATCTTCCCGGCCATGCTCGGCGCCGCCGAGCGCATCCGCCAGCGCCACCCCGACGCCTACTTCGTGGTCCCGGTGGCGCCGGGGCTGCCCGAGGCGGCGCTGCGCGGCCACCTGGCCGGCCACCCGGGCCTGCCCGTCTCGCTGGTGAAGGGCCAGGCCGACGCGGTGGTGGGAGCCAGCGACGCCGCCCTGGTGAAGAGCGGCACCAGCGTGCTGGAGGCGGCGCTGATGCTCCGGCCCATGGTGGTGGTGTACAAGCTCTCCTGGCTGACGTACCTGGTGGCGCGCATGCTGGTGAAGCTCACCGCCTTCGGCCTCGTCAACCTGCTGGCCGGGCGCACCGTGGTGCCCGAGCTCCTGCAGCGGCAGGCCAGCCCGGTGCGCATGGCCGAGGAGATCGAGCGGCTGCTGGGCGACGGGGAGGCGCGGCAGGCGCAGCTCCAGGGCCTGCGCGAGGTGCGGGCCAGCCTGGGCGAGCCGGGGGCGCCGCGGCGGGTGGCCGAGGAGGTCGCGCGGATGGTCGAGCCATGAGCCCGCAGCCCGGCGCCGGCCCCGCGGCGAGCGGCCCCTCGCGCCGGGCGCTCGTCTGCCTGCCCACCTACGACGAGCGGGAGAACCTCGCCCCCATGGTCGAGGCCATCCACCGGGTGGCGCCCCATGTCGACGTCCTGGTCATCGACGACAACTCGCCCGACGGGACGGGCCGGCTCGCCGACGAGCTGGCGGCGCATGACCCCCGGGTCCACGTCCTGCACCGCGCCGGCAAGGAGGGGCTGGGGCGCGCCTACCTGGCCGGCTTCGCCTGGGCGCTGGCGCGCGACTACGGCCTGGTGCTGGAGATGGACTGCGACTTCTCCCACGACCCTCGCCACCTGCCCGAGCTCCTGGCCGCGGCGGAGCGGGCCGACCTGGCGCTGGGCTCACGATACGTGAAGGGCGGCGGGACGGTGAACTGGGGCCTGGCCCGCAAGCTCATCTCCCGCGGCGGCTCCTTCTACGCCCGGACCATCCTCGGCGTGCCGGTGCGCGACCTCACCGGCGGGTTCAAGTGCTTCCGGCGGGAGGTGCTGGAGGGCATCGACCTGCCCACGGTGGAGTGCACCGGCTACGCCTTCCAGATCGAGCTCACCTTCCGGGCGGTGCGGGCCGGCTTCCGCGTGCAGGAGGTGCCCATCGTCTTCGTGGACCGCCGGGTGGGTCACTCCAAGATGTCCCGCCGCATCGTCCTCGAGGCGGTGAGGAAGGTCTGGTCGATCCGCTTCTCCGACTTCGCCCGGAGGCACCGCCGCGCATGAGGGAGCTGCTGGAGTTCTCCTTCGTCGCCTTCTCGGCGGTCTTCGTGGTCGTGGACCCGGTGGCCGCCGTGCCCTTCTTCCTGGCGATGACCGCCCGGGAGAGCCCGGAGCGCAAGCGCGCCACGGCGCGCCGCGCCGCCCTCACCGCCGGGCTGGTGCTCGCCGGCTTCGCCGTGGCCGGGGCGGTCATCTTCCAGCTCATCGGCGTCACCCTGGCGGCCTTCAAGATCGCCGGCGGCTCCCTCCTGCTCCTGACCGCCACCGACATGCTCCGCACCAAGCTCCCCAGCACCCGCGTCACCGAGGGCGAGATCGCCGAGGGCACCGCCAAGGAGGACATCGCCGTGGTGCCGCTGGCCATGCCCATCCTGGCCGGCCCGGGCTCGATGGCCACGGTGGTGGTGCTCATGGGCCGGGCCCGCGCCGAGCACGCCTACCACACCATCCCGGTGCTGCTCTCCATCGCGGCCACCGCCTTCATCGCCTACCTGATCCTGGCCGGCGCCTCGCGGGTGGACCGGGTCCTGGGGCGCACCGGCCTCAACATCCTCGAGCGCGTCGCCGGGCTCCTGCTCGCCGCCATCGCCATCCAGTTCGTGCTCGACGGCCTGGGCGAGGCGCTGCCCGCGATGCTGCAGCGCGGCTGAGGCGCCGGCACCGCCCGCGCCCGCCGCGCGCTTCAGCGAGGCCCCGCGGCCTCGGTGCCGGTGGCCGCCAGGTAGACCCCGCAGAGCGTGAGCAGCCCGCCCGCGGCCACGCCCGGGCCGGGGCGCTCGCCCAGCACCGGGACGGCGAGGAGGGTCGAGACCACCGGCTCGGCGAGGATGGCCACCGCCACCAGCGGCGCCGGCAGCCAGCGCAGCGACCAGTTGAGCAGCGAGTGTCCGATGAGCTGGGGCACGAGCCCGAGCAGCAGCAGCGCGGCCCACGTGCCCCGCGTGAAGCCGGAGAGCGGTGCGCCGGCCAGGGCCGCGGCGGCGAGGAGGGCCACGGCCGCCACCGGGTACACGGCCCCCACGTAGGCGCCGAGCGAGAGGGTGGCCCGGGCCCGGCGGCCGGCCACGAAGTAGAGGGCGGCGAAGACGGCGCCGGCCACCGCCAGCGCGTCGCCGGCCAGGGCGCGTGCCGAGGTGCCCAGGTCGGCGCCGGCCACCAGCACCCCGCCCGCCAGGGAGAGGGCGATGCCGAGAGCGGTGCGCCGGCTCACCCGCTCGCCCAGGAACGCAGCCGAGAAGAGGGCCACCCACACCGGCTGGGTGGTGACCAGGGCCACCGAAGCGGCCACCGAGGTGAGCTGCAGGGAGCCGATCCAGGTGGCGAAGTGCGCCGCCAGCGCCAGGCCCGCGCCGGCCGCCCGCCACCGCTCCCGCGCCGGGAGGGCGCGCCACTCGCCGCGGTGGCGCAGGGCGGCCCACGCCAGCGCCGGCACCGAGGCCACCAGCAGCCGCCAGGCCGCCACCGAGAGGGCAGGGGCCGCGGCCAGGCGCACCAGGATGGCCGCCCAGGACACGGCCAGCACGCCGGTGGCGAGCCCAGCCCCGAGCCGGAAGCGGCCGACCATGAACCCCGGTACCGCCCGGCCCGCGCCTCGTCAAGGCGGGTAGGGGGCGCGCCCACAGCGGCTCCGGCCCAAATTTCCCGCGGTCCCACGGCGGGTGCGGAAGCAGATTCGGCTTCCACCGCACCGGAGGGGATCATGAACCTGGGCACTGCCGTTCGTCTGGCCGCCGCCGCGGCCCTCTTCACCGTGAGTGCCGAGGCCGCCGCGCAGGCGCGGCCCGCCCCGCGCCCGGCGCCCGCCGTGCCGCTCCCCCCGCCGCCCTCGGCGGTCCCGGTCTCGGCCGCCGGCGCCGCGCCCCAGGCCGCGGCCCTGGCGCGGGAAGGCAAGGACTTCGACCAGGTGGCCGGCCGGTGGGGCGCGGCCTTCTTCGGCGTCCGCTCGGTGGACTTCGGCTCCTTCCCGCCGGGCGTGCCCAACACCGTGGAGGTGGTGACCCTGGGCGTGCGCCGCTGGATGGCCCCCGGTGCCATGGGCAGCAGCAGGATCTGGGGCATCGACGCCGGCCTGGGCTTCGGGTACGGGCGCACCAGGACCGAGACTCCGGTCACCGGCGGCGGCACCTCCTCGGCCCAGGCCTCGGGCTTCGGCCTCGGCTTCCACCTGGGCCTGCCGGTGGCCCTGGCCCAGGGGCGCCACGTCACCGCCATCCTGGCCCCCGAGGTGGACCTGCTCTACGCCTCGGGCAAGGCCGACCAGGGCACGCCGCTGCGGATCATCGACTGGCGCGGCTTCGGCTTCGACGCGGGCGTGCGGGTCGGGGCCGAGGTCTACTTCGGCTTCCTCGACATGCCGCAGCTGGCGCTGGAGGGTTCGCTTGGGGTGAAGGTCTCCTACGACTCGGTGACCATGAAGCCCAAGGCGGTGGGGCAGAGCGACGTCTCCCACTGGCGCCTGGGCAGCGACCGGCCGCTGGGCTTCCTCGCCGGCAACCTGGCGGTCATCTACTACTTCTGAGCCCCGCGCCCGGCGACCGTTGCCCTGCGCTGGCAGCGCAAGGAGGGTCCCGCCCGCTCGAAGAAGGCCCAGAAGGCCCGCGAGGTCAAGGGGAAGGCCAAGGCCGATCGGAAGTCCGCCGGCGCGGGCGCGCTGGAGCCGGCCGTTCCCTGTCCGGCCCGCGGAGCGCCATGGCGCTCCCCCGCCCCCCCCGGTGCCGTGGTAAGGATCGACGCGTAGCCCAGCGTCGTCGGAGGTGCACCCCTTTCCCCGAGGGAGATCATCCCCCATGGCCAACGGCCGCGACATCCGGACCTTCTCCATCCTCGGCGCCGACGGGTCGGGCAAGACCGCACTCGTCGAGGCCTTCCTGCGGCTCGCCGACGCCAAGCGCGCCAACCCCGAGGGATCGACCTCGCGCCTCGACGCCGAGCCCGAGGAGAAGAAGCGCAACTTCACCCTGTCGCTCCACCCCGAGACCTTCGAGGAGGGCGGCCGGACCTTCAACGCCATCGACTGCCCCGGCTTCGCCGCCTTCCTGGCAGAGGTGGAGTGGGCGCTTCAGGTGACCGACGGCGCGCTGCTGACGGTCTCGGCGGTGGACGGCGCCCACAACCGGGCCGAGCGCGCCTACGACCTCCTGGCCGAGTCGGGCCGGCCCGCCTTCGGCGTCGTCGGGCGGCTCGACCACGAGCAGGCCGACTTCGAGAAGACCCTGGCCGACATCGAGTCGTCGCTGAAGGTGAAGCCCATCCCCCTGCACCTGCCCATCGGCATCGGCCCCGGGCTCAAGGGCATCGTCGACCTGCTGACGATGAAGGCCCACCTCGCCGACAAGGCCTTCGGCAAGTGGGTGGAGGCCGAGGTGCCAGCCGGCCTCGAGGCCGCGGCCGAGGCGGCCCGCACCGCGCTGGTGGAGGCGGCGGCCGAGAACGACGACGGGCTGCTGGGCAAGTACCTGGAGGGCGGCACCCTCACCGAGCCCGAGATCCTCACGGGGCTGGCCGCCGGCGCCTCCAGCCAGAAGTTCCTGGTGCTGGCCTGCGCCGCGCCCAAGCCGGGCGTGGGGGTGCGCGAGGTGCTGGAGCTGGTGGCGCGCCTCTTCCCTGCGCCCTCGGCCCGGTCGGTGAAGGGAAAGGACCTGCACGGCACCGAGGTGGAGCGGCTCGGCGATGCCGCGGCGCCCTTCTGCGCCCAGGTCTTCAAGACCACCATCGACCACTTCGCCGGCCGCATCGACTACGCCCGCGTCTTCTCGGGCACGCTCCGGCCCGACGCCACGCTCATGAACCCGCGCACCCGCACCGAGGAGCGGGTGGCCCACTTCTACCGCACCGACGGCGCGCAGACGGCCGAGGTGAAGGAGGCGGGGCCGGGCGACATCGTGGTGCTGATGAAGCTGAAGGACGCCCACACCGGCGACACCCTCTGCGACCGCGACGCGCCGGTGGCGCTCCCCGAGTTCCGGGCGCCCAACCGGCCGGTGGCCTTCGCCGTCCACACCAAGGGGGCCGACGACAAGGCCGCCGCCGCGCTCCACAAGCTCATCGAGGAGGACCCCTCGCTGGAGCTGGCCCGCCACCCCGAGACCGGCGAGATGCTGCTCCGGGGCATGGGCCAGGCCCATATCGAGGTGACGATCGAGCGCGCCAAGCGCAAGCACGGCGTGGAGATCGCCCTGACCCCGCCGACGCCCGCCTACCTCGAGACCATCACCACCACCGCCAAGGCGCAGGGCAAGTTCAAGCGCCAGACCGGCGGCCACGGCCAGTACGGCGACTGCCACGTGGAGCTGGAGCCGCGCGCCCGCGGCGAGGGCTTCGAGTTCGAGGACGCCATCGTCGGCGGCGTCATCCCGCGCCAGTTCATCCCCTCGGTGGAGAAGGGCATCCGCGGGGCGCTGGGGGCCGGGCCGCTGGCCGGCTACCCGGTGGTCGACTTCCGGGCCAAGCTGGTGTTCGGCAGCTACCACGACGTCGACAGCTCCGACAACGCCTTCCAGGTGGCCGGCTCCATGGCCTTCAAGAAGGCGGTGCTGGAGGCGCGGCCCATCCTCCTCGAGCCCATCATGAAGCTCGAGGTGCGGGTGCCCGAGGACTACGTCGGCGCGGTCATGGGCGACCTCAACAGCCGCCGGGCCAAGGTGCAGGGCATGGAGCCCACCGCCCGCGGGGTGCTGGTGCGGGCCCTGTGCCCCCACGCCGAGGCCATGACCTACGACGCCGACCTGCGCTCCCTCACCCAGGGCGCCGGCTGGTTCACCATGGACCCCAGCCACTTCGACCCGGTGCCGCCGCCCATCGCCCAGAAGATCATCGAGAAGCGCCGGGCCGAGGGGAAGGTCAAGGGCATCGAGGAGTAGCCGGGCCGGGACGTTTCCGCCGGTCCCGGCGTGGCATAGGATGCAGCCGCCTTGAGATCCTACCTGCGGCTCCTCCGCTTCGTCGCGCCCTACCGCGCCCGCTTCACGGCGGCGCTGCTCTGCATGGTGGTGCTGGCCCTGGCCAGCGCCGCCTACGTGGCGCTGCTGGGGCCGGTGCTGGACTTCCTCTTCAAGCAGGACGTCCAGGCGGTGGCCGGCATGGGCCGGTACCTGCCCCGGGGGCTCGACTTCCAGGGCTGGCTGCAGCAGGTGGACCGCACCCAGGTGCTGGTGCTGCTGCCCTTCCTCATCACCGCCGTGGCCCTGGTGAAGGGGCTGGCCTACTTCGGCCAGTTCTTCCTCATGGGCATGGTGGGCCAGCGCGTCATCGCCGACCTGCGCACCACGCTCTTCGACCACCTGCTGGGCCTCTCGCCGGCCTTCTTCCACCGGCGCCACACCGGCGACCTCCTGAGCCGCTTCACCGGCGACGTGGGCGCGGTGGAGTCGGCCATCACCAACGCCATCGCCTCCTATCTCCGCGACGGCCTGACGGTGGTGGTGATGCTGGGCTACTGCTTCTGGCTCGACTGGCGCCTCTCTCTCATGGCGTTCGTGGCCGTGCCCGTGACCCTCTTCCCCATCGTCCGGCTCGGCCAGCGGCTCAAGAAGGCCACCGTCCAGTCACAGGAGAAGCTGGGGCGCATCGCCGAGCTGGTGCAGGAGGCGCTCACCGGCCTGCGGGTGGTGCAGGCCTTCGGCATGGAGCGCTACGAGGGCGATCGCTTCCGCGCCGAGAACCGCCGCTGGGTCCGCATCATCCGCCGCAGCCTGGCGGTGCGCGGCTTCTCCTCGCCGCTCATGGAGGTGATGGCCGCGGCCGGCCTCTCCCTGGCCATCTGGTGGGTGGGCGGCCGCATCCTGGCGGGCCAGCTCTCGGCCGGGAAGTTCCTCTCCTTCACGGTGGCCATCCTGCAGCTCTACCAGCCGGTGAAGTCCATGGGCCGCATGGGCCAGATCGCCCTCCAGGGCGCCGCCGCCTCCGAGCGCATCTTCGAGGTGCTCGACGCCCGCAGCGAGGTGCCCGACACCGGCACCCTCCCCCTGGCCCCCTTCGCACGCGAGCTGCGGCTCGAGCAGGTGAGCTTCCACTACCAGGGCGAGCGCCCGAAGCCGGTGCTCGACGGGGTCGAGCTCACCGTGAAGAAGGGCGAGGTGGTGGCCCTGGTGGGCTCCTCGGGAGGGGGGAAGTCCACGCTGATGAACCTGCTGCCGCGCTTCTACGACCCCACCGGCGGCCGCATCACCCTCGACGGTGTGGACATCCGCGAGGTGCCCCTGACGGCGCTGCGGGCGCAGATGGCGCTCGTCACCCAGGAGACGGTGCTCTTCAACGACACCGTCCGCGCCAACATCGCCTACGGCCTGCCGGACAGGGCCCAGGCCGACGTGGAGCGGGCCGCGCGCCTGGCCCACGCCCACGGGTTCATCGAGGCCATGCCTGCCGGCTACGACACCGTCATCGGCGAGCGGGGGACGCTGCTCTCCGGCGGCCAGCGCCAGCGCATCGCCATCGCCCGCGCCTTCCTCCGCGACGCCCCCATCCTGCTCCTCGACGAGGCCACCAGCGCGCTCGACGCCGAGAGCGAGCGCGAGGTGCAGCGGGCGCTGGAGAGCCTGATGGGCTTCGGAGACGAGGCCGCCGGGCCGCGCACCACCCTGGTCATCGCCCACCGCCTCTCCACCATCCGCCACGCCGACCGCATCGTGGTCCTGGTGGGCGGCCGGGTGGCCGAGGTGGGCCGCCACGAAGAGCTCCTGGCCCGGGGCGGCGAGTACGCCCGGCTCCACGCCATCGCAGAGGGGCAGCCGGCGCCCGACCGCGCCGCCGGCGCCTGACCGGGAGCGACGTGCACCTCCTCTACGCCGCCGCCAGCTGGGTCGCGCTGCTGCTGCTCTCCCCGCTGCTGCTCTTCCACCCCAAGCTGCGCCACGGCATCCCCTTCCGCCTGGGGATCTACAGGCGCTCCTTCGACACCGGCCGCGGCAGCCCGCGCATCTGGCTCCACGGCGCCAGCGCCGGCGACCTGCTCTCGCTCCAGCCCATGATGCGCGAGCTGAGGGCCCGCCTCCCCGGGGCCTGCATCATCGTCACCACCATCACCAACAGCGGCCTGGCCATGGCGCGCAAGAAGCTCTCCGAGGCCGACGTGCTGCTCCACGCCCCCTACGACGTGGGGCTGTGCACCGGCCGGGCGGTGGCCCAGCTCCGCCCCGACCTGCTGGTGCTGGAGTACACCGAGATCTGGCCCAACCTCATCCGCTCCGCGCACCTGGGCGGTGCCCGCATCGCCCTCACCAACGGCCGATTCAACCCCCGGAAGCTCTCCCGCTACCGGGCCCTCTTCGGCGCCATCGGCAACCCGCTGGAGCGCATCGACCTCTTCCTGATGCGCTCCGACGAGGAGGCCGAGCGGGCCCTGCTGCTGGGCGCCGCGCCGGATCGGGTCTGGGTGACGGGCAACACCAAGTTCGACGCCCTGGTGCTCGACGTGCCCGAGGAGCGCGACCAGGCGCTGCGCGGCGAGATGGGGCTGCCGCCCGGCGCGCCGGTGCTCATGGCCGGCTCGACCCACGAGGGCGAGGAGGAGCTCCTGCTCCCCATCTTCCGGGAGCTGCGGGAGCGCTGGCCCGACCTGCGGCTGGTGATCGCGCCCCGCTACGTGGAGCGGGCCGGGCGCATCCAGGCGGCCGCCACCGCCGCCGGGCTGCCGTCGCGGCTGCGCAGCAGGGGGAGCGCCGGAGGCAGCGCGCCGGTGACCGTGCTCGACACCATCGGCGAGCTGGCGGCGGCCTACCGGCTGGCCACGGTGGTCTTCGTGGGCGGGAGCTTCGTCACCCGGGGCGGGCAGAACGTGCTGGAGCCGGCCGGGCAGGGGAAGCCGGTGCTCTTCGGGCCGCACATGGAGAACTTCAAGGACAGCGTCCAGGTGCTGGTGGGGCGCGGCGGAATCCAGGTGGCCACCCCGGAGCAGCTGGGCAAGGTGGTGGCCGAGTTGCTCTCGCGCCCCGAGAAGATCGCCGAGCTCGGGGAGCTGGCGCACGGGGCGGTGGGGAGCATCCGCGGGGCCAGCGCCCGCAACGTGGAGCACATGCTGCGGCTCCTGCCGCGCGGGAGGGCGGCGGCCCCGGCCGCCGCGGCGACGTGATCTCCCGGATCCTCATCGTGCGCTACAGCGCCCTCGGCGACGTGGTGCTGGCCACCTCGGTGCTCGACCCGCTGCGGGCTCGCCATCCCGAGGCCCAGATCGAGTGGGTCACCGACCCGCTCTACGCCCCGCTGCTCGAGGGGTTGCCGCACCTGGCGGCGGTCCACCGGCTCGAGAAGGGGGCGGCTGCCGCGGTGCTGCTGCGCGACCGGCTGGCGCGCCGCTTCGACCTGGCCATCGACCTCCAGAACAAGCTCCGCAGCCGGCTCATCGCCGGGGCGGCCGCGCCGCAGCGGATCACCTTCCGGCGCCGCTCGGCCGGCCGCGCCCTCCTGGCCCTCTTCGGCAACGACAGGCCGCTGGCCCGCGCCCACGCCACCCAGCTCTACGCCGAGGCGCTGGCTCCGCTGGGCATCACCGGACCGGGCGCCATGCGCATCCAGCTCTCGCGCACCGCGCGGGCCGTGGCCGCCGACGCCCTGGCCCGGGTGAAGGCGCCGGCGGTGGCGCTGGCCCCCGGGGCCCGCTGGGCCACCAAGCGCTGGCCCGCCGAGCGCTTCGCCGCGGTGGCCGACGCCCTGGCCGCCCAGGGGGCCTCCATCGTCCTCGCCGGAGGCCCCGGCGATCGGGAGGCCTTCGCCGCCTTCCGCGCCGCGGTGAAGGCGCCCGTGGCCGCCGACCTCTCCCCGCTCCCCGTCGACGCCCTGGCCGCCGCCCTGGCGCGGGTGCAGCTCCTGGTGGCCTGCGACTCCGGGCCAGTGCACATCGCCGGCGCCGTCGGCACCCCGGCCCTCTCGCTCGTGGGCCCCACCTCGGCGGTGCGCTGGGGGCCGCTGCCGCCCGGGCGCGCCCTGACGCTGGGCCTGCCCTGCAGTCCCTGCTCCAACCACGGCGGTGACACCTGCCCCGAGGGACACCACCGCTGCATGGCCGATCTCTCGCCGGAGCGGGTGGTGGCGGCGGCCCGAGAGCTGCTCGGGTGAGCGGGCTGGCCGCCATGTGGTGGCGGCAGGAGGAGCCGCCGCTCCAGCGGCTGCTGCTCGCCCCGCTGGCGCTGCCCGAGGCCCTGTTCCGCGCCGGCGTGGCCCTGCGCAACGCCCTCTACGACCGCGGGCTCCGCGCCGCGGCCCGAGCCGGCGCGCCGGTGCTCTCGGTGGGCAACCTGGCGGTGGGGGGCTCCGGCAAGACGCCCGCGGCGCTGGAGGTGGCGCGCCGGCTGGCCGCCCGCGGGCGCCAGGTGGCGCTGCTCTCGCGCGGCTACGGAGCCAGCCGCAGCGACGCCCGGGTGGTCGCCGACGGGAGCCGGGTGCTGCTCGGCGCCGAGGAGGCGGGTGACGAGCCGCTCCTCCTCGCCCGCCGCCTGCCCGGCCTGCGGGTGCTCTGCGGGCCCCGCCGGGCCGAGCTCGCGACCCTGGCGGTGGAGCGGCTCGCGGCCGACGCCCTGGTGCTCGACGACGGCTTCCAGCACCGGGCCCTGGCCCGCGATCTCGACCTCGTGGTCTTCGACGGCGCCAACCCCTGGGGCAACGGGCGGCTCCTGCCCCGCGGCCCCAACCGCGAGGGGAGGGGCGCACTTCGCCGCGGCCAGCTCTGCTGGATCTCGCGGGTCGACCAGGCGGCGGCTCCCGCGCTGGAAAGGCTGCGAGCCCTGGCCCGCGAGGCCACCGGCCGGCCACCGGTGGAGTCGCGCCACGCCGTCGCCGACGTGCTCGACGGCGCGCTCTCCCGGTCCGTCGGCAAGGGAGCGCTGGCCGGCCAGCGGCTCTTGCTCCTCAGCGGCATCGGGCGACCCGAGGGCTTCCGCCGCACGGTCGAGGTGCTGGGGGGTACCGTGGCCGCCGAGCGGGCCTTCGCCGACCACCACCGCTTCGCCGACGCCGAGCTCTCCGAGGCCTTCGCGGCGGCCCGCGCCGCCGGCTGCGATGGGGTGGCCACCACCGAGAAGGACGCGGTCCGGCTCTCGACGCGGTGGGCCGCAGAGGCGATGCTGAAGGTGGTGCGGATCGAGGCGGAGGTGGTGAGCGGAGGGGAGGAGCTGGATCGGGCCATCGACGGGGCGCTGGCCAGGTGGAAGGCAGGCTGAGCCGACCCCGACCCCGACCCCGAACCCCGACCCCGAACCCCGACCCCGACCCCGACCCCCGACTCCGACCCCCGACTCCGACCCCCGACCTCGACCCCCGACTCCGACCCCCGACCTCGACCCCATGCTCCGCAACCTGCTCGCCCGCCTCCCCCGCCCCTGGCTCCTGGCCCTCACCGGCGGGCTGGCGCGGCTCGCCTGGACGCTGCGGATTCGCCGCAAGGTGGTGCTCTCCAACCTGGCGCTCGCCTTCCCCGAGAAGAGCGAGGCGGAGCGAAGGGCCATCGCCCGCGCCACCTACCGCCACCTGGGCCGCATGCTCACCGAGATCCTGCTCGTGCCCCGGATGACGCCCGCCGAGCTCGTCCAGGCGCTCGACCTCGACAGCCTGGACGTGGTCCGGGCGGCCCAGGCGCAGGGGAAGGGGGTGGTGGCCTGCACCGCCCACTACGGCAACTGGGAGCTCCTGCAGGCCGGCGCCAGCCTCCGCGGCGTCCCCATCAGCAGCATCAGCCGCCACCAGGAGCGCACCCGCGCCGACTCCGCGCTCAAGGAGACGCGCCGCCAGGCGGGCGTCGAGGAGCTGAT
This sequence comes from Deltaproteobacteria bacterium, assembly GCA_016214955.1. GTDB lineage: Bacteria > Myxococcota > Myxococcia > Myxococcales > Anaeromyxobacteraceae > JACRMN01. The sequence continues at coordinate 216,965 of JACRMN010000023.1, read as the reverse complement.
GGTGAAGCGCGGCAGCACCCTCAAGGCGGCCCTGCGGGCCCTCAAGGAGGGGAGGGTGCTGGGGTACGTCATCGACCAGAACCAGCCGCCCCGCCACGCCATCTTCCCCACCTTCTTCGGCGTGCCGGCGGCCACCGCCGCCACCCCCGCCTACCTGGCCCTGCGCCACGGCGCGGCGGTGGTCTTCACCGTGGCCGTGCCGGCTGGCGGCGACCGCTACAAGGTGGTCATCGAGGGGCCGTTCCAGGTGCAGGACACCGGTGACCGGGAGCGGGACGTCCTGGCCTTCATGCAGCACCTCAACGACAGGCTGGAGCACTACGTCCGCCTCCACCCGGAGTGCTGGTACTGGCTTCACCGGAGGTGGAAGACCCGCCCTCCGGGGGAGCCGGCCCGCCCACGTTGACCGGCCCCGCCACCCGCGATAGGGAATCGCATGCCCCGACCGAGTCCTGGCCAGCCCGCGCTCGCCACCATCGTCGAGCGCTTCACGCGCGCCCAGGTGGTGGTGGCCGGCGACTTCGTGGCCGACGAGTACGTCTACGGCGAGACCGAGCGCATCAGCCGCGAGGCCCCGGTGCTCATCGTCCGCTTCGAGTCCTCGGAGCTGAAGCCGGGCTGCGCCGGCAACGCCGCCCTCAACCTGGCGGCGCTGGGCGTGCGGGTCCGGGCGGTGGGCGCCGTCGGCGACGACGGCCTGGGCGAGGGGCTGCTTGCCGCGCTGGCGCGCGGCGGGGTGGACGTGGCCGGCCTGCAGCGCGTGCGCCGCCGCCCCACCGAGTCCAAGACCCGCATCCTGGCCGGTGGCCGCTCCACGCGCCGCCAGCAGATGCTGCGGGTCGATCGCGCCAGTGCCGAGCCCCTGCCGGAGCGGGTGCAGGCGCGGCTCGCCGCCACCGCCGAGCGGCTCGGCCGCCGGGCCGGCGCGGTGCTGGCGAGCGACTATGGCTCCGACGCGCTCGGGGCCGCGGCCATCGAGGGGCTGCGCCGGGTGCGCCGGGCCGGGGTGCCGGTGTGCGTCGACTCCCGCTACCGGCTCTCCGCCTTCGCCGGCCTCACCATGGTGAAGCCCAACGAGCCGGAGCTGGAGGCGGCGGTGGGCTTCTCCCTCAAGGCGCCCGGGGCGCTGGAGCGGGCGGCGCGGGTGCTGCTACGGCGCCTGGGCTGCGAGCAGCTCCTCGTCACCCGCGGCCGCAACGGAATGTCCCTCTTCCGTCCCGGCGCGCGGCCGGTCCACGTGGCAGCGCACGGCAGCGCCGAGGCCGTGGACGTCACCGGCGCCGGAGACGCGGTGGCCGCCAGCTACTGCGCCTCCCTGGCGGCGGGCGCCAGCCCCGAGGAGGCGGCCCGCATCGCCAACGTGGCCGGGGCCCTGGTGGTGCGGAAGCCCGGGACCGCCACCGTCGGTCACGCCGAGCTGCTCGGCGAGCTGGTGCGGGAGTAGGCGTGGACCGCATCCTGCACCTCGACGACCTCCCCCGCCTCCGCGCCGAGGCCAGCGCCGCCGGTCAGACCATCGCGCTCGCCAACGGCCTCTTCGACCTCTTCCACGTCGGCCACCTGCGCTACCTGCAGGGCGCCCGCGCCCTCGCCGACAGGCTGGTGGTCGCCGTCAACAGCGACGCCTCGGCCCGCCTGCAGGGCAAGGGGCCGGGCCGGCCGGTCATCCCCGCCGCCGAGCGGGCCGAGATCGTGGCCGGCCTCGCCTGCGTCGACCACGTGGTGCTCTTCGACAGCAAGGACGTGGTGCCCGTCATCCGCGCCCTGCGCCCCGACGTGCAGGTGAAGGGGACCGACTACACTCCCGAGACCATCCCCGAGGCCGCAGAGGTCAGGAGCTACGGCGGCCGCGTGGCCGTTGCCGGCGATCCCAAGAACCACTCCACCACCGAGCTGTTGCAGAAGCTCGCCGCCCTCGAGGAGCCCGGATCGAAGTCGAGGCCGAAGCCCAGGTCGGGGTCGAGGTCGGGGTCGGGGTCGGGGTCGAGGTCCCGGCCGAGGTCGAAGTAGCACGCGGTCGAGGCCGCCGCCCCGTGCGGATCCTCCACCTCCTCTCCTCCCCCAGGTGGACCGGCCCCGCAGAGCCCATGGCCGCGGTCGCTGCCGGCCTCGCCCGCCGCGGCCACCAGGTGCAGGTGGCGGTGGACGGCGTGCGCCCCGGCGACCTGCGCGAGCGGCTGGCCTCCCTCGGCTTCGCGCCCCGCGGCGACCTCGCCCTCTCCACCAAGGCCGCCCCGCTCTCCTACCTGCGCGACCTGTGGACCCTGCGGCGCCTCTCGGGGGGGCTCGACGTCCTCCACGCCCACTTCTCCAACGACCACGACCTGGCGCTCCTCTCGCAGGTGGGGCGCGGCCGGGACCGCAAGGTGCGGGTGGTGCGCACCATCCACTCCTCCCGCTCCCTGCGCGATCGCGCCTTCCAGGGGCTGGTCCACCGCCGCACCGACGGGCTCCTGGTGCCCTGCGAGGCGCACGCCCGGGCCCTGAGGGAGGGCTTCGGCGTCGACCCCGGCCGCATCCTGGTGAGCCGCGGCGCCGTCGACCCGGTCGCCTTCTCCCCCGAGGGGCCCGACCTCCGCGCCGAGCTCGGCCTGCGCCCCGGGCAGCCCGTGGTGGGCATCGTCTCCCGGGTGAAGCCCGAGCGCCGCCACGCGGCGCTCCTCGCGGCCTTCCGGCCCCTCGCCGCGGAGCGGCCCGAGGCACGGCTCCTGGTGGTGGGGCGAGGGGAGGGGCTGCCCGCCCTGCGCCAGCAGGTGACCCGGGGTGGCCTCGAGGGGCAGGTGGTGTTCGCCGGCTACCGGCGTGGCCCGGAGCTGGCCGCCGCCTACCGGACCATGGACTGCAAGGTGCTGCTGGCCGAGGGCAACGACGGCACCTGCCGGGCGCTCCTCGAGGCCATGGCCTGCGGCCGGCCGGTGGTGGCCTGGCGCTTCGGGGCCCCGGCCGAGGCCGTCGTCGACGGCGAGACAGGGCGCCTGGTGGAGCCGGAGGACGTGGCGGGCCTCACGGCGGCGCTGCGGGCGCTCCTGGCCGCGCCGGAGACGGCCCGGGCACAGGGTGCGGCTGGACGGCAGCGCGTCCTCGCGGCCTACGGCGAGGAGCGGCGCGCCGCCGAGGTGGAGGCCTTCCTGGAGCGGGTGCGCGGGCTGCCGCCCGCCATGGTATGAGAGCGGCTGCGGTGACGAACGAGGTGACGATGGCGCTGGCCCCCGAGCTGAAGGAGATCCTGGCCTGCCCCCGCTGCAAGGGCGCGCTCGAGTTCCACGAGGAGCAGGGCGAGATCCGCTGCCTCCGGTGCCGGCTCGCCTACCGCATCGACGACGGCATCCCGGTGATGTTGATCGAGGAGGCGCGGCCGCTCCCCTAGGCGACCCGCGGGCCGACGGTGCGCGCGCTGCTCGTCCACCCCGCCTACCTCGGGGACACCGTCTTCCTGGGCCCGGCCGTCCGCGCCCTCAAGGCCCGCTGGCCCGGCGGCCACGTTGCCCTGGTGGTCACCCCGCGCGGCGCACCGGCCGCTCGCCTGCTGCCCGGCTGCGACCAGGTGGTGGTCTTCGACAAGCGGCGCGGCGACGGCGGTCCGGCTGGCCTGTGGCGCCTGGGCCGCTCCCTCCGGCAGGGCGCCTTCGACCTGGCGCTCGTGTCCCACCCCTCGCTCCGCTCCGGACTCCTGGCGCTCCTCTCCGGCGCACCGCGCCGCATCGGCTACGCCCCCTTCTGCACCGAGCGGCTGCCGCTCGACCGGACTCGTCCCTTCGTCGACCGCTCGCGGCTCCTCGCCGAGCGGGCCGGAGCGCTGGGCGATCCGGGCCTGGCCCTGATGGCGCCGCCGGGGCTGGCCGCCTACGCCGACCGCGTCCTGGCCGGCGCCCCGCGCCCGATCCTCGGGGTGGTGCCCGGCGCCGAGTGGGCCACCAAGCGCTGGGACCCGGCCCGCTGGGTGGAGCTGCTCCGGCGGCTGGGCGGAACGCCGGTGCTCCTCGGTGCACCCGACGAGCAGGGGCTGACCGGCGCCATCGCCGCCGGGCTGGGAGGCGCGGCCCGCGACGCCGCAGGCAACACCATCGAGGAGGCGGTCGCGCTCCTGGCCCGCTGCGACCTGGTGCTGGGCGGCGACACCGGGCTGGTTCACTGCGCCCGGGCCCTCGGCAGGCCCACGGTGCTGCTCTTCGGTCCCACCGGCTCCACCCGGCACCGCCTCCTCCCCGGCGAGCGGGCGGTGTCCCTCGGGCTCGACTGCCAGCCCTGCCACGATCACGGGCCGCGCCGCTGCCCGCGCGGCCGGCGCGCCTGCCTCGACGACCTGGAGCCCGGGCGGGTGGAGGAGGTCGCCCGCGCGCTCCTTGACCTCCGCGGCGGCTGACGGCTACGGTCCGCCGCCTCGGGAGGCACCATGATCCGCAGCATGACGGGGTTCGGGGCGGGCCGGGCGACGCGCGCAGGCGAGGAGATCGGCGCCGAGGTC
>JACRMN010000023.1:0-207500 GCA_016214955.1 Deltaproteobacteria bacterium | reverse complement strand
CCAATCAAACTTGGTGATAGCTGGTTCTCCCCGAAAGATATTTAGGTATCGGCTCGGGAAATTCAGTTCAGGAGGTAGAGCACTGGAACGGCTAGGGGTCCTACCAGATTACCAAACCGTACCAAACTCCGAATGCCTGAAACTGTTATCCCGGGACGCAGTCGTGGGGTGATAACATTCTGCGGCGAGAGGGGAATAACCCAGATCGTCGGCTAAGGTCCCCAAGTCCATGCTAAGTGATCACAAAAAGGATGTGGCAACGCTTTGACAATCAGGAGGTTGGCTTAGAAGCAGCCATCCTTTAAAGATAGCGTAATAGCTCACTGATCAAGCGAGGCTGCGCCGAAAATGTAGCGGGTCTCAAGCATGGCACCGAAGCCACGGGATCAGCGCAAGCTGATCGGTAGGGGAGCGTAGAACCGACAGCGAAGCCAGATCGCAAGAACTGGTGGAGTCTGTTCTAGAGCTGATGCCGATATGAGTAGCGACAAGGAGAGTGAGAAACTCTCCCGCCGTAAGCCCAAGGTTTCCTGGGGAAGGTTAATCCGCCCAGGGTTAGTCGGATCCTAAGCCGAGGCCGAAAGGCGTAGGTGATGGACGACAGGTTAATATTCCTGTACCACCCCGGTGGCGTTGAAGCGAGGGGGGACGGAGAAGGGTAGCGCAGCCGCCCGACGGTCGTGGCGGTTCAAGCCCGTAGGCTGGCTCCATAGGATGAAAACGTGGAGCCGCGTAGCCGAGAGGTGATGACGTGGCCGCAAGGCCTGAAGTGTGCAATCCCATGCTTCCTAGAAAATCCCCGCGTGGAGCCATCGAGGTGTCCGTACCGCAAACCGACTCAGGTGGGCGAGGAGAAAATCCTAAGGCGCTTGAGAGAACTCTGGTCAAGGAACTCTGCAATTTACCACCGTAACTTCGGAAGAAGGTGGGCCCAGCCCGGTGTAGGGACTTGCTCCTGAAGCTGGATTGGGTCGCAGATAAATGGCGGTAGCGACTGTTTAACAAAAACACAGGACTCTGCAAACACGTCAAGTGGATGTATAGGGTCTGACTCCTGCCCGGTGCCGGAAGGTTAAGGTGATTCGTCAGACGCAAGTCAAAGCGATGAGCCGAAGCCCCGGTAAACGGCGGCCGTAACTATAACGGTCCTAAGGTAGCGAAATTCCTTGTCGGGTAAGTTCCGACCTGCACGAATGGAGTAACGACTTCCGCGCTGTCTCGACCAGGGACTCAGCGAAATTGAAATAGCTGTGCCGATGCAGTTTACCCGCGGCAAGACGGAAAGACCCCATGAACCTTTACTACAACTTGCCACTGACACTAGGAATTGCTTGTGTAGGATAGGTGGGAGCCTATGAACCCCGGGCGCTAGCTTGGGGGGAGGCAACGGTGAAATACCACCCTGGCGATTTCTGGTGTCTAACCTAGACCCCTCATCGGGGTTGGGGACAATGGCTGGTGGGTAGTTTGACTGGGGCGGTCGCCTCCCAAAGAGTAACGGAGGCGCGCGAAGGTTCCCTCAGCCTGATTGGAAACCAGGCGCCGAGTGCAATGGCATAAGGGAGCTTGACTGCGAGACCGACGGGTCGAGCAGGTGGGAAACCAGGTCATAGTGATCCGGTGGTTCTGTATGGAAGGGCCATCGCTCAACGGATAAAAGGTACTCTGGGGATAACAGGCTTATCGCGTCCAAGAGTTCACATCGACGACGCGGTTTGGCACCTCGATGTCGGCTCATCGCATCCTGGGGCTGGAGCAGGTCCCAAGGGTTTGGCTGTTCGCCAATTAAAGCGGTACGCGAGCTGGGTTCAAAACGTCGTGAGACAGTTTGGTCCCTATCTGCCGTGGGCGTAGGAGAAGTGAGAGGATCTGTCCTTAGTACGAGAGGACCGGGATGGACGCACCGCTGGTGTACCAGTTGTCTCGCCAGAGGCATCGCTGGGTAGCTATGTGCGGAACGGATAACCGCTGAAAGCATCTAAGCGGGAAGCCAGCCTCAAGACGACTTCTCCCGGGAGCAATCCCCTGAAGCCCCCTCGAAGACTACGAGGTTGATAGGCCGGAGGTGTACGCGCTGTGAGGCGCTTAGCTGACCGGTACTAATCGGGCGTGAGGCTTGGTCTCTCTTTTCTCAGACCGCAGGCGCTGCGGTCGAGGTCGAGGTCGAGGTCCGCGAGACGGATCCGGCCCGCAGAAAACCAGTTGGTCCGCTTTCTCTACCCTTCGTATGGTTGTCGGATGGCTCCGGCCGTTCGATCTCTTCATCAAGTTTGCGGTGGCTATTTCGGTGGGGTCACACCCGTTCCCATCCCGAACACGGAAGTTAAGCCCACCAGAGCCGATGGTACTGCACGGGAAGCCGTGTGGGAGAGTAGGTCGCCGCCGCATTTTTTCCGAGATGGCCCGCCTGACAAGGCGGGCCATTTCCTTTTCCGGCAGCGTCATCGCACCGGGTCTTCGGGTTAGACTCGGGCCGATCGGACCGGAGGCGGCTGCATGGCACGGGTGATGGTCGGAGTGATCGGCGGCACGGGCCTGGGAGAGGCCCTCGGCGCGCTCGGCGCCGGCGAGCAGCGCGTGGTGGAGACGCCCTTCGGGCCGCCCTCGGGTCCGCTGACCCTCACCGAGGTGGCTGGCGTCCCGGTGGCCCTGCTCTCGCGCCATGGCGAGGGGCACATGCTGAGCCCGTCGCGCGTGCCCTACCGTGCCAACATCTACGCGCTCAAGGCCGTGGGTGTGACCCACGTGCTGGCGAGCGGCGCCGTGGGCTCCCTCCGCGAGGAGCTGGCGCCCAGGCACCTGGTGCTTCCCGACCAGGTGATCGACAGGACCTTCCGGCGGGCCGCGACCTTCTTCGAGGACTTCGTGGTCCACGCGGAGTTCGCCGCCCCCTTCTGCTCCAGCCTGCGCAGTGCCCTCATCAAGGCTGGCACCGGCCTGCCCACCCGCGTCCACCAGGGTGGCACCTACGTGTGCATGGAGGGGCCACAGTTCTCGACCCGCGCCGAGAGCGAGCTCCACCGCTCCTGGGGCGCCTCCCTCATCGGAATGACCGTCATGCCGGAGGCCAAGCTGGCCCGGGAGGCGGAGCTCTGCTACGCGCTGGTGGCCCTGCCCACCGACTACGACTGCTGGCGGCCCCATCCCGCCAACGTGGACCAGCAGAAGCTCATCGAGGAGATCCTCGGCAACCTCAAGGCCGCCACCCAGAACGCCATCGAGCTCATCCGCCGGGCCCTGCCTGCGGTGGCGGCGCTGGCCGACAAGCCCTGCCCCTGCCAGTCGGCCCTGGCCCTGGGCATCTGGTCCGATCGGGCCCGCATCCCCCAGGACGTGCGCGATCGGCTCCGGGTGCTGGTGGGGAAGTACCTCTAGGTCCGCGATCAGCGGGCGGCCGGTGCCGCCAGGGCCAGGCGCAGGAGCTGGCGCACGTTCTCCGGACAGTCGAGGCCGGCGGCGTCGGAGAGCCAGCGCGCCTCGGTCCACTCCTCGCAGGGGCGGAGCTCGCGCCCCGGCACGTCGGCCACGAAGGCGAAGTTGAGGTGCAGCCCCTTGCTGCCGGCCGGGTGCTCCTCGTAGCCGATGAGCCCCGGGGGCGTTCCCTGCACCCCCAGCCCGGCCGGGAAGGCTCCCTCGAGGCCGGTCTCCTCGCGGAGCTCCCGGGAGGCGGCCTCGAGCGGCGTCTCGCCCGGCTCGATCTCCCCGCCCACCGGCAGCCAGGCGCCGAGTCGGCGATGGCGGATCAGCAGCACCGTGCCGCCGTGGCGCGCGAAGATGGAGACCGAGAAGGCGCGGCGGGCGGGGGGGATCACGAGGCCACCAGGTCGCGGATGCCGCTCACCACCAGCCAGGCGGTCAGGCCGATCATGATGAAGGTGGTGCCCCAGGCCACGGCGTTGAAGAAGCGGCCGTTCCTCCACTCGCCCATGATCTTGGTCCGGTTGATGAGCAGGAGCATGAACACCAGGATGAAGGGCAGCAGGACGCCGTTGACGATCTGCGAGACCAGCATGATCCGCACCAGCGGCAGGTTCGGCCAGAGCACCACCAGGGCCCCAACCACCAGGATGGAGGTGTAGAGCCAGTAGAACTGGCGGGCCTCGCCGTACTTCTTGTCCACGCCCGACTCCCAGCCGAAGGCCTCGCAGACGTAGTAGGCGGTGGAGAGGGGGAGGATGGCGGCGGCGAAGAAGGAGGCGTTGAGCAGGCCGAACGAGAAGAGCCAGGAGGCGTAGCGGCCGGCCAGGGGCTCCAGCGCCAGCGCGGCCTGCCCGGCGGTCTCCACCTGGACCCCGGCCTTGTAGAGGGTGGCGCCGCAGGCCACCACGATCGCGAAGGCCACCAGGTCGGTGACGATGCAGCCGGCGATCACGTCCATCCGCGAGAAGCGGTAGTGCTCGACCTTGATGCCCTTCTCCACCACCGCCGACTGCAGGTAGAACTGCATCCAGGGGGCGATGGTGGTGCCCACCATGCCGATGAGCATGCCGACGTACTGCGAGTCGGCGTGGAAGCGGGGCAGGGCGGTGGCCCGCGCCACCTCCATCCAGTCGGGCTTGGAGAAGGCCAGCGACACCGGGTAGACGAGGTAGAAGGCGCTGGCCACCAGGAAGAACTTCTCCACCGAGCGGTAACTGCCCTTCAGCACCAGGAGCCAGACCCCGACCGCGGCCGCCGGCACCGAGAGCCACACCGGCACCCCGAAGATCTGCAGGCTGGCGGCCACGCCGGCGAACTCGGCGATGACGTTGCCGAGGTTGGCGACGATCAGGGCCACCGAGATCCAGAAGGTGACCTTGACCCCGAAGTTCTCGCGGATGAGATCGGCCAGCCCCTTGCCGGTGACGACGCCCATGCGGGCGCTCATCTCCTGCACCACGATCAGCGCCACGGTGATGGGGATGAGCGTCCAGAGCAGGTCGTAGCCGTAGCGCGAGCCGGCCAGCGAGTAGGTGGTGATGCCGCCGGCGTCGTTGTCGACGCTGGCGGTGATGAGGCCGGGGCCGAGGACGGCGAGGAAGAGGAGGATGTTGCGCCACCAGGGCAGCCGCCGCCCCTCGGCCTCCGCCGCCGCCTGCTCAGCGGGCATCCACCACCTCCGCCAGGATGTCGTCGACGGTGACCATCCCGCGCAGGGCCCCCAGGTCGTCCACCACCGGCACCGAGATGAGGTTGTACTTGGCGGCGGCCCGGGCCACGTCGCGGAGCCCGTCCTCGGCCCTGACGGTGGCCGGCACCTCCCGGAGGAGCTGGGAGATGGGCGTGGTGGGCTCGGCCAGGATGAGGTCCTTGAGCGTCACCAGGCCCTTGAGCAAGCCGGCGGCATCGACCACGAAGACCTCGTAGACCAGGGGCACCTCCTCGGCCAGCCGCCGGACCTCGGCGAAGGCGTCGGCCACGGTCTGCTCCGCCCGGACCTCGACCCGGTCGGGCGTCATCAGGCCGCCGGCGGAGTCGTTGGGGTAGGAGAGAAGCTCCTGGACCTCGCGGGCCTCGGGCCGCTCCATGGCCTCGACCAGCTCGGCGCGGGTCTCGCCGGGCAGCTCCGAGAGCACGTCGGCGGCCTCGTCGGGCTGCATCTCCTCGAGGATGTCGGCGGCCCGCTCCGGCGGGACCTCCTCGAGGAGCTGGGCGGCGAGCTCCGGGGAGGCCTCCTCCAGGGCGTCGGCCGCGGTCTCGACGTCGAGCCGCCCCAGCAGCACCTGGCGCTGGTCGCGGTCCAGCTCCTCCATGATCTCGGCCAGGTCGGCGGGGTGGATCTCGGCGAGCATCCGCTGGGCCACCTCCAGCCGCACGCGCCCCGGGGCGGCATCGAGGGGCTGCACCAGCTTCCAGGAGAGCAGCTGATCCGACTTGAGGTAGGGGGCCGAGGGCCGGACCGCGGAGATGGTCCGGTCCACCAGCGGCTCCCACCCCAGGCGCCGCACCAGCCCGCGGAAGCCGACGTCGACGTGGGCGATGCGCAGCTGGCGGTTGACCTCCAGGAAGTGCAGGTCGTTGACCCGCACCAGCTTGGCGTCGTGGACGTCGACGATCTGCCGGTCGAGGATCTCCTCGGCCAGCGGGATGCGGTCGGGGAGGGGCGTGGCCGGGGGCTCCGCGGCCGCGGCGTCGGAGCGGACCACGATCTCCCGGCGGCTCATCTTCTCGACCGCCGACCAGGGGAGCTGCTGCCGCTCCTTGCCGCGCCGGACCACCAGGCTCTCGACGGGCGGGTAGGGCTCGCCGGTGGCGGCCACCAGGTCGGAGAGCCTTCCCAGGCGCCGCCCGTCGCTGGCGACCACCGGCGTGCCCAGGAGCTCCGAGAAGAAGAGGAAGCGGGGGTCGTTGCGGGTGTCGGGCGCGGTGGTCTCGGGCATGGTGCGCTCCCGCGAGGACGGAGGAAATCCTCGCGGGTGTACGCTGCGACCGATGTCGTGTCAACGCCGCGGCCGCTGGCTTTCCGGGCCGCGGATCGGCGCGCGGGCGCTCAGGCGGCGGTGCGATCGGCGGGCCGGCCCGGGGCATCGGGCGCCGCTGCCGGGCGCCGCCTCAGGCGGCCCCGGATCCGCTCCACCCACACGAAGACCACAGGCACCACCCAGAGGGTGAGCATGGTGGAGGTGATGACGCCGCCGATGACGGCGATGGCCATGGGGGCCCGGAACTCGCTGCCCATGCCGCGCCCGATGGCGGTGGGCAGCATGCCCAGCACCATGGCGGCGCTGGTCATGAGGATGGGGCGCAGCCGCCGCGGGCCGGCCTTGCGGACGGCATCCAGCGGCTCGTCCCCCTCGCGCACGTGCTGCAGCGCGCCGTCCACCAGCAGGATGGCGTTCTTGGTGACCAGGCCCATGAGCAGGATGAGGCCGATGAGCGAGCCCATGCTCAGCGTCTGCCGCGTCAGCGCCAGGCCCAGGAAGGCGCCCACCACCGCCAGCGGCAGCGAGATCATGATGGTGAAGGGGTGGACGAAGGACTCGAACTGGCTGGCGAGCACGATGTAGATGAAGACCACGGCGATGAGCAGCGCCAGGCCCATGTTCTCGTTGCTCTCCTCCTGCTCCTTCTGCATGCCGTCCCAGATGTACCGGTAGCCGCCGGGGAGGGGGTGGGCCTCGAGCCGGCGCCTGAGCTCGGCCGAGGCCGAGCCCAGGTCGTGGCCGGGCTTGATCTGGGCCCAGACCGAGAGGGAGCGCTCCCGCTCCTGGTGCTCGATCATCGCCGGCCCCTCGCCGGGAGCGAGCCGGGCGAGCTGCGAGAGGGAGGCGGGTCCGCGCGGGGTGGAGATCCAGATGCGGCCCAGCGCCTCGGGCGACTCGCGGTCGTCGGCGGCCAGGCGCACCCGGATGTCCGACTCGCGCTTGCCCTCGCGCATCTTGGCGGCCACCTCGCCCTGGGTGGCGAGGCGCACCTGGAGGGCCACGCTGCCGGCCGGGACGCCGAGGCGGGTGGCCTCCTCGCGATCCACGGTGACGGTGAGCTCCGGCTTGGCGGGCGAGTCCTTGAGCTGGACGTCGGCCAGGGCCGGGATCTGCCGCATGGTCTCGGTCAGCCACTGGGCCTCGCGCTTCAGGGTCGCGAAGTCGCGCCCGGTGATGCGCATGATGAGCGGCGGGTAGTCGCCGAGGCCCTCGAGCATGGGCGGATCGGAGACCGCCGAGGTGAGGAGGGTCCGGTCCTCGCCCAGGATGCGCCGCACCTTTTCCTGGTAGGCGGCCACCGGGTCGGGGCGGCGCTTCTTGTCCACCAGGTTGACGCGCCAGCGGGCCAGCCGGGCGTCCTCGGTGTAGCCGGCCACGGCGTAGACGGCGGTGACTCCGGGCAGGGCCCGCACCTGCTCCTCCAGGGCGGCGCTGCGGCGCGAGGTGGTGGCCAGGCTGGTGCCTGCCGGGTACTCCAGGTTGACGATGAACTGGTTGCGATCCTCCTTGGCCATGAACTCGGAGCCGAGGCGCGAGCCCACCGCCAGGCTGCCGAAGAAGAGGAGCGTGGCCGCCGCGGCCGTCAGCAGGCGGTGGCGCAGCACCCAGTCGAGGGAGGCGGCGTAGATGCGGTCGTTGCGGTCGAAGAACGCGCGGATGGCGCGGACCGGCCCGCTCTCCGGGTCCTGGTGGCCGGGCAGGTGGCGCTTGGCGAGCCGGGCCGAGAGCATGGGGTCGAGGGTGAAGGCCACGAAGAGGGAGATGAGCACGGCCACCGTGATGGTGAGGCCGAACTGGCGGAAGAACTGGCCGGTGATGCCGCGCATGAAGGCCACCGGCACGAAGACCGCCACCAGGGTGAAGGTGGTGGCCATGACGGCGAGGGCGATCTCCGAGGTTCCCTTGCTGGCGGCCACCGCCGGGGGGTCGCCGGCCTCCAGGCGCCGCGTGATGCTCTCGCGCACCACCACCGCGTCGTCGATGAGCAGGCCGATGGCCAGCGACACGCCCAGGAGGGTGAGCTGGTTGAGCGAGAAGCCCATGGCCCACATGGCGAAGAGGGTGCCGATCACCGAGGTGGGCAGCGCCAGCGAGGAGATGAAGGTGCCGCGCAGGTCGAGGAGGAAGAGCAGGATGATGAGGATGGCCATCGCCCCGCCGAAGAAGATGGCCACCCAGACCTCGTGGGCGTTGGCCTCGATGTCGAGGGCCTGGTCCACCAGCACCTGGGCCTGGAAGCCGAACTCCTTCTGCAGCCCGGGGAGGAGCCGCTTCACGGCGTTGGCCACCGCCGCGGTGTTGGCGCCGGCCTGCTTCACCACCTCCACCGCCACCGCCTCGACGCCGTTGGTCCGCACCAGGGTGCGGGCCTCCTTGGCTCCCTTGCGCACCAGCGCCACGTCCCCGAGCCGCACCACGCTGCCGTCGGGCCCGGCGGTGAGGGGCAGGCGGGCCAGGTCGTCGGCGTCGGCCAGCTCGCCGCGGACCCGTACCCCGACCTCGCTGGGGCCGGCCGGGTAGCGCCCGCCGGGGAGGTCGAGGTGCTCGCCGCGGATGCGCTGGAAGACCAGGTCGGGGGAGAGGTGCAGGGCCCGGAGCCGGTCGGGGAAGAGCTCCACCGAGACCTCGGGCTCGCCGCCGCCGACGATGCGCACCGCGGCCACGCCCTCGAGCTGCTCCAGCCGCGGCCGCACCTGGTCGTCGAGCTGCTCGCGGAGCGCGATGGGGGAGCCGCCGGCCGCGGCCGAGAAGACGAGCACCGGCTGGGCGGCGATGTCGTACTGGACCACCACCGGCGGCTGGGCGCCGAGGGGGAGCTGGCCCTGGGCGATGCCCACCTTGTCGCGGACGTTCTGGACGCCCTCGGCCAGCGGCACGGAGAGCTTGAACTGCACGAAGACGGTGGAGACGTCCTCGCGCGACCAGGAGAAGACCTTGTCGAGGCCGGCGATGCCCGAGACCGCGTCCTCGATGGGGCGCGTCACCGACTGCTCGATGTCGCGCGGGCTGGCGCCCGGGTAGACGGTGGTGATGGTGACGAACGGGAAGCTGACGTCGGGGTACAGGTCGGTGCCGAGCCGCTGGTAGCCGAGGAACCCCAGCACCACCAGGGTCATCGACATCATGGCCGTGAAGACCGGCCGGCGGATGGCCACGTCGGAGAGGGTCATCGCCCGGCCTCCGCCACCGCCACGCCCTCGGCGATGCCCAGCGGCGGCCGCTCCACCACCCGGAGGCCGGCCGGCCAGCCGCCGGGTCCCGGGTCCACCAGGGCCGAGTCGCCCTCCTGCGCCACCAGCCGGGCGGGCAGGGCGCGGGCCTTGCCGTCGGCCCCGGCGGTCCAGACCGCGTGGGCCCCGTCGCGCTGCAGGAGCGCGCCGGTGGGCACCCGGTAGAGGTCGCGGGGCGGGCCGGCGGGGAGCCGGGCCCGGGCGGAGGCGTGCGGCAGGAAGCGGCCGGCGGCGTTGGAGATCTCGATCTCCACCGGCACGCGGCCGGTGGCGGGGTCGACGGCCGGCACCACCACCGCCACGCGGGCCTCGCGGGTGCGGGCGCCGGTGGCCGGGACCCAGACCTCCACCGCCGCGCCCGGCGCCACCGCCGCCGCCTCCTCCTGGGTGAGCGAGGTGTCGAGCACCAGCGTGCGGGTGGACTCGAGCGACACCAGCGGCGCGCCCGGAGCCACCGGCATGCCCACGCCCTCGGGCACCCGGGTGACCACGCCCGGGAAGGGGGCGCGCAGCGTGTGGTAGCGCAGGTTCACCTCGGCCTGCTGGCGCTGGGCGCGGGCCGCCGCCGCCTGGGCGGCGGCCAGGTCGCGCTGCGCCTCGACCTGGACGAGCTGGGCGGGGGCCACGCCGCCGTCGGCCTTCTGGATCTCGGCGGTCCGGCGCAGGGCGTCCTCGGCCAGGCGGAGCTGGGCCTCGGCCGCGGAGACGGCCGCCTCGGCCTGGGCCAGGGTGGCGCGGGCGGCGTCGCCGTCGAGGATCAGGAGCGTGGCCCCCTCCACGACCTGCTGGCCGCGGCGGGCCACCACCCTCTGCAGCGTGCCGGGGACGGAGGGGGCGAGCTGGGCCGTCTGGCGCGAGCGCAGCAGCCCGGTGGCCAGCACCTCGCCGGCGTGGCGGACGCGGGCCGGCTCGACGAGCGCCGGCCCGGCGGCTGGCGCTGCCGGCTCCGCGGCGGGCAACGCGTCGGCGCGCCGGCCGCAGGCGGCGGAGAGCGCCAGGGACAGGAGGAGAAGCGAGGCGCGGGCGGGTGACATGGGCTGCTCCGTTCCCTGACCGGCGGGTCAGCGTGAGGCGGTGGCGTGCGGGGAGGCCGCCGCGTGCGGCGGCTCGAGGACGCCGAGGTAGACGACCTGCAGCACGGTGCGCGTCCAGGCGAGCAGGTCGGGCTTCTCCCGGAGGGCGGCCATGCGGCGTCCGAAGGCCTCGTAGGCGCCCACCACCAGGTCGGCGGCGGCGATCGGGTCGAGGTCGCGGCGCATCTGGCCGCGCTCCTGGAGGGCCCGGAAGTTGCCGGCCACGGTGGCGCTGATGCGGCGGCGGAAGGCGTCGAGGAGGCGGGCCACGGGGCGGGAGAGGGCGGCGTCGGCGGCGGCCACCAGGTGGCGATTGTGCCAGAGCACCTCCAGCATCGCCGTGTCCCACCGGCACTCGGCCTCGATGGCCTGCTGGAGGACGTCGGCGTCGGCGCCCATGGGGCCGAGCCGGGCGTCGAGCGCCGCCTTCTCCTCGTGCCGCCGGCTGGCCTGCTCTTCCAGGGCGCCCAGGAGCCGCTCGACGAGCAGCCGGAAGGCCTCTTCCTTCCCCCGGAAGTGCAGGTAGAAGGCCCCCTTGGAGAGGCCGGCCCGGCGGGTGATGTCCTCGATGCGGGCGCCGTCGAGCCCGCGGCGCGCGAACTCGGCGCGGGCGGCGGCGAGCAGGGCCTCTCGGGCGTCGGGATCGGGCCGGCGGGGCATCGCGCGGCTTTCTAGCCCTTTCGGCGGCGCACGGCAAGTGTTTCTGACCGGCTGGTCATGAATGACGCGGTCCCCACCGGGTCCTTGCGCCCGGCCCGGCGGCGGGTGAGGAAGGGGGCCGAGGAGGTCCACCATGGCGGGAGAAGGAGGAGGCCGCGGGGTGGCGCTGGTGACCGGCGCCTCCGGCGGGATCGGGCTGGACGTGGCGCGGGAACTGGCGGCGCGCGGGTACGACCTCTGGCTCACCGCGCGCAGCACCGGGAAGCTGGCCGAGGCCGCGGCCACGCTGATGCGGGCCCACCCGATCCAGGTGGAGGTGGTGGCCGGCGACCTGGCCGACCCCCGCGGCGCGGCCCGGCTGGCGGAGGCGCTGTCGGGCCGCGGCGTGGTCCCGGAGGTGCTGGTGAACAACGCCGGCGTGGGGAGCCACGGCCGCTTCGCCGACCAGGACGTCGCCGGGCTCCTCGGCCTCATCCAGCTCAACGTCACCTCGCTCGCCGAGCTGACGCGCCGGATCCTGCCCGGCATGGTGGCCCGCGGCAGCGGGCGCGTGCTCAACGTGGCCTCCACCGCCGGCTACGTGCCCGGCCCGTTCATGGCCGCCTACTACGCCAGCAAGGCCTTCGTGCTCTCGCTCTCGGTGGCGCTCAACGAGGAGCTGCGCGGCTCCGGGGTGACGGTCACCGCGCTCTGCCCGGGCGCCACCCGCACCGGCTTCGACGCCGCGGCCGGGGTGAGCGGCTCGAAGCTCTTCCGCAGCGGGGTGATGGAATCGGCGCCGGTGGCCCGCGCCGGCGTGGAGGCGATGCTGTCCGGCAAGCCGGTGGTGGTTCCGGGCCTGCGCAACAAGGTGCTGGCCGGCTCGGCCGGGCTGGGGCCGCGCTGGCTCACCGCCAAGGTGGCGCGGGCGCTCCAGGACCCAGCCGACATGGCGTGAGAAGGGCGTAGACTCGGGGCCGATGGCGGCGACGGCGAGACCTCCCTACTGGCAGCTCATCTCGGTGCTCTTCAGCTCCCTGCCGCTGACGCCTGCCCTGGCGATGACCCTCCACCAGGCCGCCTACCAGCTCCACCGCAGCGGAGGCGGAACGGCCCCGGTGGCCGGTGACATGCTGACCGGGCGCGTGACCAACCTGAAGAAGGACATGCTGCTCGGCACCATCGGCGGACCGGCCTTCGAGGCCCACATCGAGACCGAGCGCGGCAAGGGGCTCGTCCGCTTCCTGCTCACCCGCGACGGGCTCGAGAGCATGGAGCGGCACGAGCGGCCGCGGGCCGATCGGCCGCGGTACCTGAACTAGACGGGGCCCGACCCCGGGGAGGTGGAGGGTGGGTCCACTGCACGTGGTCTTCGGCGCCGGCCAGGTCGGCGTCCCGCTGGCGCTGGCGCTGGCCTCCCGCGGCTGCGAGGTGCGGGTGGTGAGCCGGTCGGGCGCCGGCGCCGGGACGCCCGGGGTGGTGGCGGTGCGGGCCGACGCCGGCGACCCGGAGGCGGCCACGGCCGCGGCCAGGGGTGCGGTGGCCCTCTACCACTGCATGAACCCGCCCTACTCGGCGAAGGTGTGGGAGGCGCAGCTGCCCCGCATCGCCGGATCGCTCCTCACCGCCGCGGGCCGGAGCGGCGCCCGCCTGGTGGTGCTCGACAACGTCTACGCGCTCGGCAACCCGCGCGGCCAGCCGCTCGACGAGGAGAGCCGGGTGGCGCCCTGCAGCCGCAAGGGCGAGATCCGCGCCCGGGTGGCGGCGCAGCTCCTCGACGCCCACCGCGCCGGACAGGCGAAGGTGGTGCTGGGGCGGGCCTCCGACTTCTTCGGCCCCGGCGGCGTGAACAGCTACTTTGGACCGCACTTCTGGAAGCGGGTGCTGGCCGGCAAGAGCGCCCAGGCCCTCGGCGACCCCGACACGGCCCACACCTGGCACTTCATCCCCGACGTGGCCGCCGGCCTCGCCGCGCTGGGCGAGGCGCCGGAGGCGGCGCTGGGCCGGCCCTGGATGCTGCCCGCCGGCCCCCCGGTCACCACCCGCGAGATGATGGTCCGGCTGGCCGCCGCGGCGGGCCGGAAGGCGGAGGTGCAGCGGCTCCCGCGGCTGCTGCTCTCCCTCATGGCCGTCTTCGTGCCCATGTTCCGCGAGCTCCTGGAGATGGACTACCAGTGGGACGGGCGCTTCGAGGTGGATGGCCGGCGCTTCCAGGAGCGCTTCGGGGTGGCGCCCACTCCGCTCGACGAGGCCGTCCGCCAGACGGCGGCGTGGGGCATGGCGACCTACGGGAAGAAGGGGTAGCGGCCCGCGGTCCCCGCCCGGGCGCGGTGCCCGCTTGTGTCGGGCGCGCGAAGGGCGCAGGCTCCCGACATGTGGTCGGGCCCTCCCGCCAAGCTGGCCGCGGCGGTGCTCGTCGCCGGGGCCGGCCCGGCGGCGGCCGGCGAGGCGGAGGCGGCGGAGCGCGACCGGATGGTGGCGCGCCAGATCGCCGCCCGGGGAGTGACCGACCCGCGGGTGCTGGAGGCCCTGCGGCAGGTGGAGCGCCACCTCTTCGTCCCCGAGCCGCTGCGCGCCGAGGCACATGCCGACCGCGCCCTGCCGCTGGCCCACGGCCAGACCATCTCCCAGCCCTACGTGGTGGGGCTGATGACCGAGCTCGCGGCCCTCCGGCCCACCGACCGGGTGCTGGAGGTGGGCACCGGCTCGGGCTACCAGGCCGCGGTGCTGTCGGTGCTGGTGCGCGAGGTCTACACCATCGAGATCGTGGAGCCGCTGGCGCTGGAGGCGCGCGAGCGGCTTCGGCGGCTGGGCCACGCCAACGTCTTCGTCCGGGCCGGCGACGGCTACCGGGGCTGGCCGGAGAAGGCTCCCTTCGACGCCATCCTGGTGACCGCGGCGCCGCCGGAGATCCCAGCCCCGCTCCTCGAGCAGCTGGCGCCGGGTGGGCGGCTGGTGGCGCCCGTGGGGCGGGAGCGCCAGGAGCTGGTGGTGGTGACGAAGGGCGAGCGCGGCCTCACCCGCCGGGCGGTGATCCCGGTGGTCTTCGTTCCCATGACCGGCGAGGCACAGGAGCGCAGGTGACCTCGTTTGCAGGAGTCAAGGCGCAGCGGGCGCGGTGCTGCGCCGCCCCCCGCAGCGGGTCACCCCGCTCATGGTACGCGCGACCCCTTCCCATTCGCTGCGAGAGGGCATACCGTTTTCACAGCAGACGGCAGCACGAACCGAGGAGGACGAGATAGCAGCGTCGAACGTGACGACAGACTTGCAGTCTCGACCGGCGTGAGCCGGATGGGCGCTCGCCCGAGAGCGCCAAGGTTGATGAGAGGGGGCCCCTGATACGGGCCCCTTCTCTTTTGTGCCCCTCCCGCGGCGTCTGCGCGGCGCAGGCGGCGCCCGGGCCGCGCCCCAGGGCCGCTTGACGCCCGCGCCGGCGGGGACTAGATGGTCTTCGGACCCTTCGGCGCTGGAGGCCTCATGGCTCACGCGTTCCATGCCGATCGGGTGCAGGTGGCCTAGCTCGCACCGGTCGCCTCACCGATCCCCTTCGACGAGCCGCGCGCGCGGCGCGGGAGCCGTTGCTCCCGGGCGCCGTGCGCCGGCCCGCCCTGCACGTGGCTCGTGCCCGTGCCGCATGGAGCCGTCATGACGCTGGAGCTCTCCGCCCTGGGGTGGAGCCCGTTCTTCGAGGAGCAGTGGCAGGAGTGGAGCGGCGCGGGCTGCATCCCCGCGCGGATCGCCGCGGAGCACCGCGGCGCCTACGAGGTCTGGTCGCCCGCCGGTCGCGGGGCGGCGCAGGTCGCCGGGCGCCTCCGGCGCGCGCTCGCCGAGGGCGGGCTGCCGGCCGCCGGCGACTGGGTGGCCATCGACGCGCCGCCCGGCCCGGACCGGCCGGCCCAGATCCGCGGGTTGCTGCAGCGCCGGACGCTCTTCACGCGCCTGGCCGCCGGCCGCGGCGCCCGCCTCCAGGTGGTGGCGGCCAACGTGGACCTGGTGCTGGCGGTCTGCGGCCTCGACGCCGACTTCAACCTGCGCCGCATCGAACGGTACCTGGCCCGCATCGGGGCCAGCGGCGCGCGGCCGCTGGTGGTGCTCAACAAGGCCGACCTGGCCGAGGAGCCGGCGGCGCGGGTCCGCGAGGTCGTGGCCCGCATCCCCGGCGCCGAGGTGCTCCCCTGCAGCGCGCGGCGGGGGGACGGCGTCGCGGCGCTGCGGGAGCGGATCGCGCCGGGGACGACGGCGGCCCTCGTCGGCTCCTCGGGCGCGGGGAAGTCCACGCTGGTGAACGCGCTCGGCGGCGCCGAGACCATGGCCACCGGCGAGGTGCGGGCCCGCGACGGCCGGGGCCAGCACGTCACCACCCGCCGCCAGCTGGTGGAGCTGCCGGGCGGCGGGCTGCTCCTCGACACCCCGGGGATGCGGGAGCTGCAGCTCGCCGGCGAGGAGGGGCTGGAGGCCGCCTTCGAGGAGGTGGCGGCCCTGGCGGCCGGCTGCCGCTTCGCCGACTGCGGGCACGAGGGGGAGCCGGGCTGCGCGCTGCAGGCGGCGCTCGAGGACGGCTCGCTCGACCCGGAGCGGCTGGAGCACTTCCTGCGGCTGGGCCGCGAGGCCCGGGCCGCGGAGCGGCGGCGCGACGCCCGGCTCCGGCGCCAGGACGAGCGCGCCTGGGGCAGGCTCACGGGCGAGGCCCACCGCCAGATGCGGCGCAAGCGGGGGGAGGAGTAGCGCCCCCTCGGCGGGCGCCTCCGCCTCCTGCTAGGCTCGGAGCGGAGGCCCCGCCATGCACCGCATCGTCCTCTCCGCACCCGGGAAGAACGCCCTCTCCATCGCCGTGCTGGAGAAGCTCCGCGCCGACGTCGAGGCGGCCCGCGGCGAGCCCTTCGTGCTCACCGGCGCCGGCGACGCCTTCTGCGCCGGGCTCAACCTGAAGGAGCTGGCCACGCTCGACCGGGCCGGGATGCGGCGGCTGCTGTCCGCGCTCGACCTCGCCATGGCGGCGCTCTTCCACTACCCGGCCCCGACGGCGGCGGCGGTGAACGGCCACGCCATCGCCGGCGGCTGTGTGCTGGCGCTCTGCTGCGACCTGGCGGTGGCCACCGCCGACCCGCGCGCCCGCATCGGACTCAACGAGACCGCCATCGGCCTGCCGCTGCCTCCCTCGGTGGCGGCGCTGGTGCGCCACCGGGTGCCGCCCGGCGCCTGGGAGCGGGTGGTGCTGGGCGCCGGCCTGCACGCGCCGCCGGAGGCGCTGGCCCTGGGGCTCGTCGAGGCGCTGGCCGACGATCCGCTGGCCGCCGCCGAAGGCGAGGTGGCGCGGCTCGCCGCCCACCCCCGCGCCGCGTACGCGCTCAACAAGCGGCTGCTCCGCGAGGGTGCGCTGGCGGCGCCGGGCTGGGGCCGGGTGCTGGAGGAGGAGATCCTTCCGGCCTGGGACTCCGACGAGGTTCGGGCCAGGGCCCGGGCGCTCCTCGGCGGTCGCTGAGGGAGCCGCGTGCGCCGCGTCCCCGGCTGCCTGGACCACCTGGTGCTCGGCTGCGCCGACCTGGAGACGGCCATCGGCTGGGTCGAGGCCCGCACCGGCCTGCGCGCCGCGGCGGGCGGCTCGCACCCCGGCCGCGGGACGCGCAACGCGCTGCTCTCGCTGGGCGGCAGGCGCTACCTGGAGCTCATGGCGCTCGACCCGGCGCAGGCGGCCCTCACCTGGTTCCGGATGCTGCCCGGGCTGGCCGAGCCGCGGCTGGTCGGGTGGGCCGCCGCCGCCTCCGGGCTCGACGGGCTGGCGGCCCGTGCGCGGGCGGCGGGGCTCGACTGCACGGAGCCACTGCCCGGCTCCCGGGCGCGGCCCGACGGCGTCACCCTGCGCTGGGCCAGCCTGCACCTCGCCGACGACCGCGGCGGGCTCCTGCCCTTCTTCATCGACTGGGCCGGGAGCCCGGCCCACCCGGCCGACACCGCGCCGGCCGGGCTGCGGCTCGAGCGCCTGTGGGCCGCGACGCCGGAGCCGGAGGCGCTCCGCGGCGCCTGCGCGGCGCTGGGGGTGGACCTCCGGGTCGAGGCCGGGCCGCCGGGGCTCCACGCCGTGCTGGCGGGGCCGGGCGGGTCGGTGAGCCTGGGCGCCTGACGCCCGCCGGGGCGAGGTCGTCGGCCCTGCTCAGCAGCGATCGGCGCGCCCCAGGAACGCGCCGGGCGGCTCGCCCGCCGTCCGGCGCAGCGCCCTGACGAAGTGGGACTGGTCGCAGTAGCCGGAGGCCAGCGCCAGCGGGCCGAGGGGGGCGCCGGGCCGGTGGCCCTCGAGCGCGCAGCGCAGCCGCAGCAGCGAGGCGAGCTGCTTGGGCGAGGCGCCGATGGTGCGGCGGAAGCGTTTCTCCAGCGCGTCGAGGCTGACGTGGAGGCCGCGGGCCAGGTCGGCGATGCGCAGGGCGCCGTGGGCGGCCCGCAGGGCCCGCGCCGCCTCGAGGGCCAGCGGGTCGGGCGCCGCGGGCCCGCGCTGGTCGAGCAGGAACCGCTCGACCAGGGCCACCCGCTCCCCGTCGCCGGTGGCCTCCCGCAGGCGCGCCGACAGGGTGCGGAGCGCGCCCGGGTCGAGTTGGCGGTCGAGCGGCTCCCAGCGGCCGAAGAGCCGGTGAGGCGAGCCGCGGAGGAAGGGGAGGGCACCTCCGTCGCCGAGCTTGGCGACGACGATGCCGCTGTCGCCGGCGGTGTGCATGCGCCGGACGGTGGCCCGGATGCCGGTGACGACGTGGTCGGGGATGGGCTGGCCGCCGGCCTCGCCGAGGATCGTCGAGCGGCCGCGGTAGCGGAAGCCGAGGACCAGGCCGGGCTCGGGGAAGAGGACCCTCGTCGCCGGCGCCCGGGCCTCCACCACCTCCAGGCAGCGCACCAGCGGCGCCAGCGCCGGGCAGGGCGCGAAGCTCCGCATGGCGATGGCCTCTTCCCGGGGCGGGGCCTCCAGTTCGCTGATTTCGTCCAAGCGACCTCCGCTCGCGGCCGGCTACCTGTCCGGCATGAACCCATCCACCCGCATCGCCGCTGCCGCCGCTGCTGCCATCGCCCTTCACGCCTGCGCCGTCCCGGCCTCCCGTCCGGCGGGCGCCACGGAGAGACCCATGCTCGCCAACGCCACTCCCGGCAACCCGGACTTCCGCTACCGCATCGATGCCTTCCAGGTGCCCAAGGGCTCGCGCGCCGAGTTCGAGGCGGCCATGAACCGGAGCCTCGCCTTCCTCCGCACCCTTCCGGGCTTCCGGGGCCACGCCGTCTACGTGAAGTCGGCGGGGCCGAGCCGCTTCGACGTGATCACCGTGGCCACCTGGGAGAGCCAGGCGGCCGTCGACCGCGCCAGCGAGCAGGTGCGCGCCTACCACGGCCGCATCGGCTTCGACCCGCCGGCGGCGATGGCCCGCTGGGGGGTGAAGGCGGAGCTGGGCTTCTTCCGGCCCGCGCCGGAACCGGAAGGGGCCACCGCCGCGGCGCCGTGAGCGGTTGCACCCCTCCGCCCCGGCGGTTACGGAGGGCGCATGCCCAGCCGACCGATCGTCCCGTGTGTCTGGCTCGACAGCCAGGCCGAGCAGGCGGCCGCCCTGTACCTGAAGACCTTCCCCGGCAGCCGCGTCGTGGCCACTTCCCGCTACCCGGAGTCGGCTGACAACCCCGGCAAGCGGCCCCGCGGCAGCGTGCTCACGGTGGAGGTGGAGCTCTCCGGCCTGCGCTTCACGCTGCTGAACGGCGGCCCCACCTTCCGGCCCAACCCGAGCATCTCCTTCTTCGTGCACGTGGAGTCGGTCGCCGAGGTCGACCGGCGCTTCGGGCTCCTGGCCGAGGGCGGCGAGCCGCTCATGCCCCTCGGCAGCTATCCCTGGAGCGAGCGGTACGGCTGGGTGAGGGACCGCTTCGGCGTCTCGTGGCAGGTGATGGCCGGCCGCCGGCCCGCGGGCGGGTCGGCCATCGCCCCGTGCCTGATGTTCTCGGGCCGGCAGCACGGCAGGGCCGAGGAGGCGATGCGCCACTACGCGGGCATCTTCCCCGACGGGCGGGTCCTCGACCTGGCCCGCTACGCCGCGGGCGAGGGGCCGGAGGGCACGGTGAAGCACGGGCGCTTCCTGCTGGCCGGGCAGGACCTCGTCGCCATGGACAGCCACCTCGCCCACGACATCACCTTCGACGAGGGGCTCTCGCTCCAGGTGATGTGCGAGGACCAGGCGGAGGTGGACCGGTACTGGGAGGCGCTGGCGCGCGGCGGCGAGCACGGCCCCTGCGGCTGGCTCGAGGATCGGTTCGGCCTCTCCTGGCAGGTGGTGCCGTCCCGGATGGCCGACTGGCTGGCGGGAGGTGACGCCGCCGCCCGCGACCGCGCCTTCGCGGCGATGCTGACCATGAAGAAGCTCGACGTCGCGGCGCTGGAGCGGGCCTACGCCGGCCGGCAGGCCGGGACGGGCTAGGCCAGCGCCTTCTTGATCCTGGCGACGTCGCCTTTGGTCCAGTAGCTGAACGCGGCTGCAACCGGCGTCACGGGCTCGCCAGGAGGAGCCCCTCCGAGCTGGAGGGGCGGAGGCCGTCCGTGCGCCCGGCGAAGTAGCGCGCGGCGAGCTGTGCCGCGGACACGTGCCGGGCCTCCCGGAAGCCCACCTCGAGGGCCAGGGCCAGGAGCTCCGGTGGCGCGTAGAGGCTGCGGAAGGGCGTCCCGGCCAGGGCCGCGAACCGCTCCGTCGCCTGGCGCCCGGGCCGCTCCGCCTCCTCCACCAGCTCCAGCGGCACCATGAAGGTCATGGCCAGGGTGGAGCCAGCGGCCAGCGCCGCGAGCTGGCGCAGCGCGGCGGCGTTGGCCTCGCGGGTCAGGTACATGGCGACGCCGGTGGAGGCCACCACCGCGGGCTTCGCGGCGTCGAAGCCGGCCGCCGCCAGCCGCTCCCACCAGGAGTCGCCCCGCTCGAAGTCCACCGGCACGAAGCGCAGCCCCTCCGGCGCGGCGAGGCCGAGCTCCGCGAGCCGCTGCCGCTTCCAGGCCTGGGTGGCGGGCTGGTCCACCTCGAACACCCGCAGCCGCGAGGCGAGCTCCGGCCGGCGCTGGGCGAAGGTGTCGAGGCCGGCGCCGAGCAGGACGTACTGCAGGACCCCGCGCGCCTCCTGCTCCGCCACCAGGTCCTCGACGAGGCGGGCGCGGGCCACGATGGAGGCGCGGGCGCGGGCCGTGCCCGCAGGGTCCATGTCCGGGCGGCGCTGCCAGCCTTCGCCGGGGGCGGCGAGCCGCAGGCCGAGCTCGTCCTCGAGCACGTGCGGCGGCGGGTCGACCTGGAGGTGCAGGGCCCGCCAGAGGGCCACGCGGATCGCCGTCCTGTCCGCCGCCGGGGGTCGCTTGTCTGTCATGCCGCACTCCTAGTGCCAAGCGGCACCTGGCGCGGCCCCCGGGCGAGCACTGGGCCCGAAAAAGTGAACGGGCGCTCCGTCTCCGAAGCGCCCGTCCCGTGTGGCTCCCCAGGCATGACTCGAACATGCGACCCGGTGATTAACAGTTCACTAACGGTCATACTCATTGAGACTCAATAAGTCTCATAGACCCGACAATTCTCGTTTCGGGACCAATAGTTATTGCCAATATTGACCGACGAACTTACAGTTGGTTGTCGCTGAAGGTCACCGAATGTCGACCGAGATGTCTCCCCCAGCTACACCCCCACCGCCATCAGGGCGGCGCCCGAGGGTCGTATGTCTTCCGAGCGACTGACCGCAATTGCGGTTGAAAAGCTACCGCCCCCTCAGTCCGGGCGAACCGAGGTCCATGACCGCGAGGTACCTGGTCTTGTGCTGCGTATCTCGGCGAGTGGGGTCAAGAGCTGGTCTCTGACCTACCGGTTCAAGGGAGCGCTCCGAAGGTTGACCCTTGGCCAGTACCCCGGAGTCTCCCTCAAGCTGGCGCGTGACCGTGCCAGGGAGGCAAGGGCAGTCATCCAGAGGGGCGAGGACCCAGTGGAGGAGAAGAAGTCCGAAGAGCGGGAGCAACGTCTGAACGGGGTGTCGTCCTGCGTCGAGGACTTCATCGAGAAGTACGCCAAGCAGAATCAGAAAACCTGGCAGGCGACCGAGCGAATCTTGAGGCGATTGGTGGTCAAGGCCTGGGGAACCCGACCAGTGAAGGAGATCCGCCGCCGGGATGTGGTCGACCTTCTGGACGAGGTGTCCAAGAACACGCCGTACCTGGCGAACCTGCTACGAGCACACCTCTCCAAGATGTTCAACTGGCTCATCGAGCGGGAGGTCGTTGAGGTCAACCCTGTTGTGGGTACGGTGCCTCGTATCAAGTTCCAGCCCCGAGACCGGATCTTGGCAGACCGCGAGGTCGCAGCCCTGTGGAAGGCGACCGGAACCATGGGGGGTGCGTTTGGTGCCTGCATTCGCTTCTTGCTGCTGACGGGCGTTCGTCGCGACGAGGCGTCCTTCCTCAAGTGGGAGGAGATCGACGGCGATTGGGCGGCCATGCCCGCGTCCAGGATGAAGAACGGGCGGGACTTCCGCGCCCCGCTCTCGGCTACGGCCAAGGCCATCGTCGATGCCCAGCCGAAGCTCTGTCAGTTCGTCTTCTCCACGAACGGGAAATCCCCAATCTCAGGGTGGAACAAGGCCAAGGAGAAGGCGGACCGGCTGATGTCCGAGGCACTTGAGGAGCCGGTCGCGCCGTGGCGAGTCCACGACCTTCGCCGGACTGTAGCCAGCGGTCTTGCTCGCCTCGGCTATCGGACCGAGGTCATTAAGCGGGTGCTCGGCCATGTGGCCAGAGCTACCGACGTCACCTCGGTCGTCTACAACTGGCACTCGTACGACGACGAAGCGATGGATGCCGTTCAGAGGTGGGCTGCTCACGTGGCGAAGTTGACCACGGGCATCCAGGTCGTCCAAGAGGCAGCTGCGGTGTGATGTCACTCAGCCGCAGCGGCACTGCGCTAGGCGCTTTCCTGACGTACCCTCAGTGCCGGGCGGGAGTCTGGGAGGCTGGAGGGGTTCAATGAGTAGGGGCATAGCCTGGTCAATCCTGTTGTGGACCCTGGCCGCGGGTGCCGCACGCGCCGCGCAGCCGTCCAATGACGGAGTCGACCCCAATGCCATCGACAGGATCACAAGGGATGGCTACCCGGACGTCTACGCTGCCTGGGGAGACGGCTGGGTCAAGCGCATCAACGCTCTCATGCCCAAGGCGGCGAAGAAGGCGTCGGCCTCCTCTGAATGCGATCGGGTGGAGTACGTCGGCTACTCGGGCCGCAGCACACCCAGGAAGACGATAGTCCTCTACGTCGACTGCACGAACGGGAAGCGATTCTTCCTGTCCGAGACCGACATCCACGGCCGGGCGACACCAGAGTCCAAGCAGGGCAAGACAAGCCGCTACTCCGATGATGCACTTCTGCGAGCGTGCGAGGAGGGCGTCAAGACGAAGATGACGTACCCGCTGACCTTCCGGCGTCGCTTGACGGCGACCAGCGTCTACCGTGCCCCGGGGGGCAACGTATCAGTCGACTTCGTCTTCGATGCCAAGAACAAGCTGGGCGCCGAGTTACCGTACCGTGCGCGCTGTGTCGCTGACGACCAAGGCATGCACACGGCTGAGGTCACCAACTACTAGAGGCTAGCCGGGCTGCCTGGCCGAGGTGAACGCATGGGCAGCATCTTCAAACCTCTTCCCCGCGCGGAGTGGTCTGCGTAGCCTCGCGAGCATGAGAGGCCAGCGGCTGAAGGGAGCAGAACTGACGCGGGCGGCTCGGGATGCTGCCTTGAAGGAATGGGATGACCCCGGTGATGGTCGTCCGCCCTGGCTGTCCATTCTCCGGAGCCAGGACGAAGACAAGGACGAGGTCGAGTACAGGGTGGTCTACGACCATCTCGCCAAGCTTCCCCATTGCCTGAAGACCTGGCTACCCAAGGCTCGGGAAGTGATTGAGGCTGTCGAGGGTCCCGCCGGTCGCCCCTTGCAGGACATCGTCGACATTGTGGAATCCATCCCGACTAAGGAGCACCTCGCGTTCCGGCGGAGGGTACTGAGACTGCTCCGCCACCACCTGGATCGGGAGCCGACCGCTCACGAACTCGCCTGGGGCAGCATCCTGTGTGGTGCCGAAGTAGAGGCCGCCCCGAAAGGCAGCACCGTATTCGAGGCGATCAACAAGGAGATCAAGGCCTCGCGGCGCATGCTTTGCGGCGATCGTGACAGGAAGCTGAAGAGCGATCCTGTCATGAAATAGCGCAGCCCCCTCAGTCTGCCACGCTGACCTTCTAGGCCGCTGGGAGCAGAGTGCTCCCGGCAGCGCAATCGTGCGCGCTAGAAGCGAGGGAGGCGCATGGCCCAAGGAGCCGCGAGTGCGTCCAATGGGCGATGCCAAGGAGAAGCCAGCTTCATGAGACTCATTGAGAATCAACCTGTAGTGAACGTACTGTAAAACGTAGGACAGCGCGCGCCGTACCATCGAAGGCTCCTGGCCGGACACCGTAGCGCGCCTCCCACACGGAGCCTTCGCCATGCCCGAAGCGACATCACTGCGCGCTGCAGACCTCTGCTCAATCCTCAGGATCGCCCCAGCGACTCTCTACCGATGGATCCGCCAGGGTCACTTCCCAAGAGGCACCGCATACAGCTCGCACGTCGTCTGTTGGTCGCGTGAGGAAGTGGAGAAGTGGGTGGCGGAGCGAAGACGGACGTCGGCGTCTGAGTAGGCGGGCTGGGAATGTCCAACTTCCCTGCGCTCTGGCGATCCGACCCGCGCCCAGACGGCAACAACGGCGTGCCCCGGGAAGGCGTGGCCACACAACCCATCCTGCCAGCCTCACGGCCGCCAGGTCTCGTCGGCGACCTCGCAGACTACATCCACGCGAGTTCCATCCGGCCGGTAGCGGAGGTGTCCTTGGTCGCTGCGCTGGGCCTGGTGGCAGGCATAGCGGGGCGGCAATGGAACACAGCCGGCGAGGCCTCTGGTCTGAACCTCTACCTCGTCCTACTGGCGCCGACTGGCGTCGGTAAGGAGGACGGGACTCGCGGTATCGGCAAGCTGACCAGCGCGGTTAGAAAAACCGTCCCGCTCGTGGACATGTTCGTTGGTCCAACCGCATTCGCCTCGGGGCAGGCCCTCATGAAGGCGGTTGCCCGGCAGCCGTGCTTCTACTCGATCCAGGGTGAGTTCGGGTTGCGGCTCCAGAGGATACTGCAGCCAAACGCCAGTCCTGCAGATATGGCCCTCAACCAAGCACTCCACGAGCTCTACTCCTTGAGCGGCAAGAACGGGGTAAAGGGGGTCTACGCCTACTCCGACGAACAGCGGTCAACCGCTGCGGTTCAATCTCCGTGTGTCACCATCATTGGGGAGTCGACGCCGGCGGTCTTCTTCGAGTGTCTCGACCTCACGCACATCGCCACCGGACTGGTCCCGCGCCTCCTTGTCTGCGAATACGTGGGGGAGCGAAGGCCACGGAACAAGCAGGCGGGGGTGCCACCGCCGGAGCCCCTTGTCGCCCGTCTGGCCGAGTTGTCGGCGGCAGCGCTAGCCATGCAGAGCAAGGGCGAGTTCGTTCAGGTGCCACTCAATCCCGACGCGGAGGCTCTGCTTGATGCATTCGACGTTGAGGTCGACGCGACCATCAACGCGGCGAAGAGCAACGAGGCGTTGCGCATGGTCTGGAACCGGGCCCACCTGCACGCCCTTAAGCTTGCGACCCTGCTCGCCGTCGGAACAAACCACCGCAGTCCGATGGTGACCGTGGCCGATGCTACGTGGGCCGTCGCCTTCGTGAGGCGGAGCGTAGGCACCATCCTTCGGAAGTTTGAGGACGGCGAGACGGGCGGAAGTGACGCGACGAAGGCCGAGGCGCAGGTGAGGAAGAAGGTGCTTGAGTTCCTCAGGATGGGGCCCGAGGAGCGCAAGAAGTACGGCGTGCCGCGGTCCATGTGGGCCGCACCTGCCGTCCCCTTCGCCTACTTCTACCGGCGCCTCGTTGCGGCCGACGTTCAGCCCTTCAAGGCCAAGCAACACCTGCTCGCGGTGACACTGAGCAACCTCACGAAGAGCGAGGTGCTGGTGCTGCTCCCGAAGCAACAGGCATGGCAAGAGTTCAGGACGCGGGCCGAAGTCTATTCACTCGGTCAGAACTGGAGGTGAGGCAATGGAACTCCCTGGACTGGTCGGCGGACTGCACGACCACCTTCAGCGCCAGCCGGGCGCGGATTCTGGGCTGGCGACCTGGGGGGCACTGACGGTGGTGGGCTGGGCCGTGGACGGGAAGGCCCTGATACGGGCGCCTCGTCCAATCTGGTACAACCAAGCGGACGAGCTCTGGCCGCCTGTAGACCAGGCATACCGAGCGGTAGCCACACGGGAGCTCGTCCTGCCGGTAGACGCGGCGGTCGCTCGACTCGTGCTTGCAGTCGAGCCGGGGTTCGAGGCGATACGGCGGAGCGACAGCAACCCCGTGCTCTGCCTCCCCAATGGGTTGCGCGCATCAGAACGCGTTGCCCCGACCGCACCGCCACAGGACCTCGTGTCACGACTCCGCGACATCAGGCACATCCGCGGGTGCCGAGTCGTCAGGATGTGCGAGACCGGCTACACCTATTTGAGGGATCTCGTCCGCCAGTGGTTCCGGGAGAACACGCCCCACACTGCGGGCAGAAGAGCCCGCAGGCTCTCGAACACAGCGGTCTACCTAGCCATGAGTCTGGACCACGAGCATCCTGTCATCACCGCCGACCTGCTCGTCCTGGCTCACGAGATCGCCATCGTGCAGCATGGCGAATCGAAGAGAGTTCTGGCCGAGGCTGAGCGGCAACTTCGAGCGGGTGGTACCGGGCCCACCTGTTGATTCACCACCCCACACCGCGAAATCCTTCGCCAGTAGCGCGTCTAGGACGGGGGTAGGGTACTGGGAAGGGGTACCGGTGGGCGCCCTACTGGCGAAGGAGAGGTAGGTGGCCCTCGAGCCAGGTGCGGTGCTCTGCGTCCAGGCGCCAGACCGGGAGGAACAGGGCGGGGAACTCGGAAAGGTCGAGACCAGGCAACTGTCGGTCGAGGGCAGAACCTAGGCTCTCATCGGGGTCGGTCAGGGCGAGGAGAGCACCTTCGAATCGGCCCTCGGTGAACATCCAGTGGATGTGCCGAAGCCGCATCGCGACGTGGTCCTGGTTCTCGGGGGCTGGCTGGGTGAACGTGGGAGTACTCGGAACCGCCTGCTCAGCCGGTAGCCACAGGGGCAGGTGGCCGGCGGCGAAGTTGGGCGTCGGGGCAAGGTTCAGATTCTGCGGTACGAACACCGCGTAAGGGCCACGATGGATGACGTCCTTGCCCAGAGGAGCCATCTCGCTCGCAGAGGAAGCTGTGACCCACTCCACGAGTGGCGCGAGTCGGTCCTGGGCACGGCTCATACCTCGACTCGCTTCGCGGCCTTCTCGGCGACCGTCGGGTTGTAGAAGTAGATCGTGGTGCGACGAATGGCTCCGTCGTAGCGGTCAGCCAGCCTTCTCAGCCCCACTGAGCTGGAGAAGGCGGCACAGGTGTCGGGTTTGGCCCGCTGCAGCGCTTCGAACCGAAGGGTCTCGTGAAGGTCGGGTGGCAGGCCCGTCAGGAACGTGGGCGAGTGCCATAGGACGGCGGCCAGGTCGTCACCGCCGGCTTCCAGAGCACTCCGGATCTTCTCAAGACCATCCGGCAGGCGACTCGTCTCGCGCAACCACTGGCGGATCTCTGAATGCAGGCTCCCGCGGTCACTCTTGGGGCCGAGCGCAAGGTCGGCCTGCCGCGTCGCCTCGTCGAGGACGTAGTCGGCCCTCTCCAGGATGACCTTCTTCGTCTTCTCCAGACGGTCGATGACTGCGTTGGCCACCTTGCGTGCGGCGACGTGCTTCTCCACATCGGTTGGGCGCGTGGGGTCTGCGACCAGGGCGGCGATCTTGGTAGCCCCGTCACGAAGGGCGATGTGCGCCAACCGCATCTCAGGGGCGACCATTGGGTCGCAGTTGTCGGGGTCTCCGAGCATGACGTTGAGGCCGCTCGGGATGTGGGTCTGATCGAGGAAGTCGGTCGCCTGTGGGCTGCCAACGAGGTACTTCATGATCACTCCTTCACTTTCGCCTTGAGTTGACGCTGCTGAGTTGCGGCCAGGTCTGCCCAATCGTCTTGGGTGGTGACGGGCACCAACATCACGTTCCGGCCGAGACCGGACTCACTCATTCGGTTGAACGCATCCAGTTGCTGTTGGCGCATTGTGGCTAGAGCCCTGGCTGCCGCCGCTTGGGCGGCGCCCTCGATGATGGTGATGACGTCCTTGCCCTCCTCAGGCGTGATGTCGCCCTCGAGGACGGCGCGCAGCAGCGTCTCGACCGAGTGCTCGCCCTCTCGCCGTGCCAATCCCTGGAGCGCTCGACCCTTTCGAACGGGGGCCACACGGTCGAGGACCAACTTGATGGCGACCGTGTCCCCGCCCAGTGCCAGGTCGATGCACTTCCGGGTGATGGTCTCGGCCTCGCCTTCCATCATGTTCTCGACGGCGATGGTGGCCTTGTTCTTGGAGCCCTTCGGTCTCCCGGGGTTGCCTTTGACGAACCGACCAGTCTTGGCGTCCAGGATGACCTTCCGGCCATCCGAGCCGACCTTCTCCACAGTCTCCGACGGCTCCGCTGGCGGCGGGGTCTTCGGTGTGGGCTCCCACGGGCGAGGAAGGTCGGCCATAAGTACGGCTCCTACCCAACACCCTCACACCGAAAATACGAGCCCGGCTTGAAGCTTTGTGAAGCCGGGGCAGCAGGGATCACGGGCACGAAGGCCAGGCGACACCAAAGAATGAGCGCGGTGACGCACGCGGCGGGGCCCCCCGCTGAAAGAGGGGTGCACCCCCCACCCCGGTCGTCGCGGCGACTCGGTGACGTTGAGTCACCGGGTCAGCTTGAGAAAGCACACGGCCTACGGTGACTTGGACGTCGGACCTCAGGCCAGGGGTGACACCGGGGGAGACTCGGCGACCACGCGCGACTCAGGCTGGTCTCGATGGCCACAGTGGGGCCGATCTTCGGGCTGGGGGTGAGGGCGCTAGGACGGGAGATGTTGCGAGCCTGTGAGCCCGACATCCCTCCACCTTCCGTGACTGCCTCGACTCCGGCGCCAGCAAAAGTGACTAGGTAGGGAGAGAGGATGACCAACCACCGAGAGTGCCCACCCAGCCAGAAGAGACAGTCCCCCAAGGAAGACGTGGTGTTACTAATAGAGTAGGTTAGGTAGGTTGGGTAGGTGGGGGGAGGGGGCGGCGTTGTCACAGCTACTCTCTTCTCCTGGTGTCTCTACCTACCAGGTACCTTCCACCTACCTGCCAACCCAATCACTTGCCAACGTGGTGTGGTCATAGGTGGAATCACCGAAATCACCGGTGCCCACCCAACGCCTACCTGACGCCCACCTCGTCAGCCCCTCTTGTTCACTACGAGAGGAGGAGCCAGAGGACGCGTGAGGCGTGACACTCCGGTCATGGTTTCGGGGGAACGGACCTCCGAACCGAACCGGAGGGAGCACATGAAGACCTATGAGTTGCGGTCCTCGGCGATTCGCGCTGCACGGAACGCTGGTCTGGCTGACGACGCGTTTGACGTCATCAAGGTCTGGCAGAAGGGCGGCAAGAGCAGTTGGAGGTACGTGGCGAAGGGCGAGTCCCCTGTGGCCACCGAGGAGAGTTCGGGGCCGGCGGACGAGCAGGGGTCGACTCCCGAAGCCCAGGCGCCTGCTTTGGCCGAGCCTCCGGCCGCTATCGAGGTGCCCCCTGTGGTCACGGAGCCCACGGCTGACCGGGTCCGGGAGTCAACCATCGAGAAGCCCACCAAGGCGGTCTGGGCCATCGCCGACGAAATGAAGGCGGCGAACACGGCCGTCACCCGCAAGGAAATCGTGAACGAGTGCGTCCGTCGGGGGGTGGCGTTCTACACCGCCAGGACGCAGTACCAGCTGTGGAGGAAGTCGCTGGTGACGCCTGCGACGTAGCCGGTCGACCGGGGTGAGTCGCGCTGACGCTGGACGATGTCAGCCTCGCCTGCTATCACGCTGGAGACCGTGATCACGTGAGGGCATGATGAGCCACTACCGCATTCGAGTGCAGTTCGCCGGTGTCGAGGTTGAGGTCGACTCTTCGGACAAGGAGTACACGGAGGCGAAGTTCAAGGCTCTGATCGCGTCGTTCGGCCCGGCAAGAGTGGTGCCCGAACCACGTCGCGTTGTGGCCCCGGAGCCTGCGAACCCCCTCAAGGCTGGCGGAAAGCAGAAGTCTATTGTGGAGTATGTCCGCTCACTCGCTCCAAAGAGTGGGACCCAGTACGTCGTCGCAGTCGGCGACTTCCTTGAACGGCATGGAGGAATGGCGAACGGATTTCGGACCCGTGATGTTATCGACGCCTTTCGGAAGGTGAAATACAAGCATGCGAATCCCGCTGAGGCAGTGAGATCGGCAAAGCAGCAAGGCTTCCTAATGGACGCCAAGGAGGCGGGCACGATGGTGGTGACGCAGTCCGGTGAAGCCTGGGTAAAGGGCCAGATGGCCGGAGTAGGAGAAGACGGGTGACCACTAGCAGCGAGTATCTCAAGCAAGCGGTGGCGCAGGCTGAGGCGGCTGTCTCCTCCCTGAAGGACCCCGAGTTGCGAAAGGCAGGGTTCGAGAAGGTATTGGAGAGCCTGCTAGGCTCGGGGGGCGTGGCGCCTCAGGGCCCGAGGGGGCACCGCAAGGGAGCCTCGGAACGACGGAAGACGACTACCACTCGGCGGCGAGTTGGACCGAAGTCGTACGTCGAAGAGCTCATCTCGTCTGACTTCTTCAAGAAGCCGAAGCAGTTCAAGGCAGTCATGGAGGCCCTTGAGGCGGCGGGGCACCACATGCCACGCACGACTCTCAGTCCGACCCTTGTGACCCTATGTCGGGACAAGAAGCTGCGCAGGCGCAAGGTCGACGGGTCGTGGGAGTACTCCAATTGGTGAATCGAGAAAGGGGCAGGCAGAGTTGATGGTCGATCCGA
This sequence comes from Deltaproteobacteria bacterium, assembly GCA_016214955.1. Lineage (GTDB taxonomy): Bacteria > Myxococcota > Myxococcia > Myxococcales > Anaeromyxobacteraceae > JACRMN01. Next base: position 177,142 of record JACRMN010000023.1, on the reverse strand, counting down.
ACACGCTGCTTTCCGGAGTCCCCGCAGGTCTTCGACTACCACTTCTTGAGGAGTTTCGGAGCATCGTGGCGGCATACGCCAAGGGTGCATGGAAGATGGCGTCGCTTGACGGTGGACGCTTTTGCGAGGTCGTCTATACGATTCTAGACGGCGCCTTGTCGGGTACGTTCGCGCCTTCGCCGTCCAAGCCCAAGAAGTTCGTGGAGGCGTGTCAGGACCTCACGAGACGCCCGAAGACGGAGAAGGTAGGTGACTACTCCCTTCGCATCCTCCTCCCGCGGGTGTTGCCGGCACTGTACGAGATTCGCAACAACAGAAACGTGGGTCACGTCGGAGGCGACGTAGTCGCTAACAAGATGGACTCGGAATTCGTTCGCAGCACTGCAACTTGGGTGCTGTGCGAACTCGTGCGTGTGTTCCATGCCGTCAACACGCAAGAGGCTCAAGCGGCGGTGGACGCCTTAATCGAGCGGAAGCACCCTCTCATTTGGGAGTTCGATGGAATTCGTCGGGTTCTTGACCCACGCTTGTCGGCAGCCGATCGCACACTTCTTCTCCTGGACGGGCTCTCTGGCTGGACGGACGCCAAGACACTGAGTGAGTGGGTCAAGTACAAGATGAACTTCAGGCCCCAGGTGCTGCAGAAGCTCGCGGACGAACTTCTCATCGAATACGACGCAAGGGGTGACCGTGTCGTGATCACTGCCCGCGGAATACTGCGTGCCGACCAACTGCGGGAGAACGGGGAGTCACCCATAGACCCGGTCCGACCCGCAGCTAAGACGCGTCGGAAGTGATTCCATCGACTGCAGGTTTGCTGTCGACACCAGTTCACGGAGGAGCACGGCATGGACGGAGACACCAAGAAGGCACTCGGGAAGGTGCTCGGCGAATTGTACCGGCTGGAGAAGAAGTTGGGGCTGTCGTATCCGAGTGACGAGACCATCTACGGCCTGACCAGGGGCTTCGAGGAGGTTCTCGATAGTGAACTAACCGGGCACGAGGGCGTCACCGCGGACGAGGTCAGTCGGGTGATCGAGGTCTTGAACCCGATCTGGAAGGACAAGGCGAAGCTCGATGCGTTCAAGGGGTACTACGACATCGAGCATGACCTTGAGCAGAGGGGGATCACGCGCTCGAAGGCGATCAAGATCCTGACGATGCTTCAGGCCCGCGGTCAGTTCCACTCGGTGATCACGAAGATGGACACCAGCAACTCGCCAGGAGAGTGCAGGACGTTCAAGCTTGAGGTCTGACGGGGACTTGGGGCACCCCACTCGTTCCCCCACAGTTCCCCCCAAAAGAGAACGGGGGGCTACGGTCTCCCGTAACCCCCCGTCCCTACTGGCTCCCCAGGCATGACTCGAACATGCGACCCGGTGATTAACAGTCACCTGCTCTGCCAACTGAGCTACTGGGGAATGCTTTCCCGAATTCCGGGGCGCGCATCCTACGAAGGGGCCCCCCCCTTGTCAACGCCGGCGGACGAGGGACGCGCCGGCAAGTTGCATCTGCCCCTCGGACCTCGCCATCATCGGGCCACCGAGGTCCGGATGGAGCTTCCCGAGACACCCGCGCGGCGACGCTTCGCCGCCCTGATCGCGCGCGACGAGGTCCCCCTCGTCGAGGCGGCGCTCGCCATCGCCGAGGAGGAGTACCCCGACCTCACCGAGCCCGCCTACCTGGCCCGCCTCGACGAGCTGGCCGCCGCGGCCCGCCGGAAGCTCCCCGAGAAGCGCACCGCCGCCGACGCCCTGCGGGCGGTGCGCGAGGTGCTCTTCGAGGAGGCCGGCTTCCGGGGCAACGAGGCCGACTACTACGACCCGCGCAACTCCTACCTCAACGAGGTGCTGGACCGGAGGCTGGGCATCCCCATCAGCCTCTCGGTGGTGTTCCTGGCGGTGGCCCGCCGGGTGGGGCTCGACGTGGCCGGGGTCCCCTTCCCAGGCCACTTCCTGGTGAAGCACCGGGCCGCCGGCCGCGAGCTCTTCATCGACCCCTACCGCGGCGGCGAGCTGCTCACCGCCGCCGACTGCGCCGAGCGCTACGAGGCCCTGACCCACGGCAAGGGGGTCTTCGACCCGCGCTTCCTGGAGGCCGCCTCCACCGCGCAGATCCTGGGGCGCATGCTCCACAACCTGAAGAAGATCTACGCCGAGCGGGGCGACGACCTGCGCACCCTCTGGACCATCGACCGGCTGCTGCTGCTCTTCCCCGGCAACCTGGCCGAGCGGCGCGACCGCGGCCTGGTCTCGGCGCGCCTGGGCGGGCGCGACGCCGCCCTCTGCGACCTGCAGGCCTACCTCGACGCCTCGCCGGACGCCGCCGACGCCGTCGAGGTGCGGGAGCTGGCGCGGACCTTGCGCCAGAGCCACACCTTCCTCAACTAGACGAGCTCCTGCCCGCAGGCGACGGACTCCTTCGCCCCGCGCCGGCCGCTACCCGGCGCGCGCGCCGGGGGCCGGGGTGGCGCCGCCGGGCGGTCCGGCGAAGGCGTGGCCGCGGCGCCGCCGGTAGGCCTCGAGGTAGAGCCGCTCGTAGGCCTCGGCGGCCCGGGCCCAGGAGAAGTCCTGGGCCATGGCGCGGCGCCGCATGGCGTCGACGTGGCCCGGCCTGTCGTACCAGGTGGAGGCCGCCCAGCCGAGGGTGTTGGCCAGCGCGTCGGGGGTGAGGTCGGAGAAGAGGAAGCCGGTGCCCTCGCCGCTGGCCTCGCGGTAGCCCTCCACCGTGTCCACCAGCCCCCCGGTGGCGCGGACGATGGGCAGGGTGCCGTAGCGCAGGCTGTAGAGCTGGTTGAGGCCGCAGGGCTCGAAGCGCGACGGCATGATGAAGAAGTCGGCGCCGGCCTCGATGCGGTGGGCCCGCGGCTCGCTGAACCCGATCCAGGCGCGGAAGCGGTCGCGCCGCCTGTCGGAGAGGCTGCCGAAGAAGTGCTCGGCCTCCCGGTCGCCGGCGCCCAGCAGCACCACCTGCACGTCCCAGGAGAGCACCCGCTCCATGCAGTGGGCCAGGATGTCGAGCCCCTTCTGCGGGGTGAGCCGGCCCACCACGCCGAAGAGCGGCACCTTGGGGTTCACCGGCAGCCCGGCCTCGGCCTGGAGCGCCGCCTTGCAGGCCGCCTTGCCCTCCAGGCTCGCGGCGCTGAAGTGGGCGGGGAGGTGCCGGTCGGTGGCCGGGTTCCACTCCTCCACGTCGATGCCGTTGAGGATGCCGTGGAGATCGCGATGGCGGGAGCGGAGGATGCCGTCGAGGCCGCACCCGTGGGCCGCGCTCTGGATCTCGCGGGCGTAGGTGGGGCTGACGGTGGAGAGCAGGGTGGAGTGGTGCAGCGCCGCCTTCATCACGTTGAGGGAGCCGAAGTGCTCGAACTCGCCGGGGTTGTAGTGGTGCTGGCCCAGGCCGGTGACGAACATGGCGCCGCCGTCGGTGACCCCCTGGTGCGCCAGGTTGTGGATGGTGAAGACGGTGGCGGCGCCGTGCAGCGGCCGGGCCCACTCCACGGTGTTCACGTAGACGGGCACCAGGGCGGTCTGCCAGTCGTGGGCGTGGATGACGTCGGGGGCGAGGTGCAGCGCCTTGGCGAGCTCGAGGGCCCCGCGGGAGAGGAAGGTGAAGCGCTCCAGGTTGTCCTCGTAGCCGTCGCCGGGCCGCCCGTAGATGTAGGGCCTGTCGTAGTAGCGGTGGAACTCGAGGAAGTAGACGGGGACGTCGCTGCCCGGCAGGTGGCCGAGTCGCACCGCCGCCCGCGCCGGGCCCCACCACATGGGCACCTCGATGGTGCCGTCGAGCCGCTCCAGCGACTCCCAGTCCATGCCGGCGTAGAGCGGCACCACCACCCGCACGTCGATGCCGCGCCGGCGCAGCGCCTTGGGGAGCGCGCCGCAGACGTCGCCCAGCCCGCCGGTCTTGGCGAAGGGGGCGACCTCGGAGGCGACGTGGAGGACTCGAAGCGGCTGCGGATCGGGCATGCGCGGGGCGGGAGGAGCCGGCGTCAGGTGGCGTAGATGCGGTAGTCCACCTGCGGGAAGATGTTGTCCTGCGCCTCCATCTCGGCCACGGCCGCCTCGGAGAGCTTGCCGCCCTTGAGGTCGTCGTAGAGCCGGGTGAACCGCACGATGTGCTCGTTGAAGCGCCGGGTGGCGTAGGGCACGGTGGTCCCGGTGGACATGATGAAGGCCCAGTCGCTCGACTGCGCCAGCAGGAGCTCCCGGGCCGCCTGGTTGAGGGCCCGCAGCTCCAGGCCGCTCGCCGAGGGGCTGCGCCGGGCCAGCTCCACCATGCGCTCGGCGGCCACGTGGGCGTGCTGCCAGGTCCAGGCGTTGCTCTCGTTGCACCAGTAGTCGGCGTACCCCTTGCGCCCCCAGGAGGAGAGGCTGGGGGTGACCACCTGGTTGGTGGGGTGGCGAGCCAGGTAGTCGCCCGGGGTCAGGCACTCCACCGCCGTCTGGTCGTGGTGCAGCTGCCGGAAGAGGTCGTCGAGGAACTGCGGCCCCTCGAACCACCAGTGGCCGTACAGCTCGGCGTCGTAGGGGCTGACCACCACCGGCGGCCGGTCCATGTGGGCCGCCAGCGCCTCCACCTGCTTCTCGCGGTTGCCGCGGAAGTGCGAGGCGTGGAGGCCGGCGCGGGAGCGGGCCGCGGCCGGGTCGTAGATCCACTTGTCGTGCAGCTTGTCGTGGGTGATGGCGTGGTACTTCACGCCCGTGTACATCCGGATGCCCTCCGGGTGCACGTGGGGCCCCACGTAGTCGAGCGGCAGGTCGAAGCCGATGTCCCGGTAGAAGTCGCGGTAGAGCGGGTCGCCGGGGTAGCCCTCCTTGGCGCTCCACACCTGCTGCGACGACTCGGTGTCGCGGGCGAAGGCGGCCACGCCGCTGGGGCAGTACACCGGGGCGTAGACGCCGTACTGCGGCTGCCGGTCGCCGAGCACGATGGCGTGGGTGTCCACCAGGAAGTAGCGGACGGCCGCCTCGCGCAGGATCTCGTCGCAGCCCGGCACGTAGCCGCACTCGCCCAGCCACATGCCGGGGGAGCGCCGGCCGAAGTGGCGCTCGTACTGGTCGGCGGCGGTGTGCACCTGGGCCCGGAGGGCGGCCCAGTTGCGGTCCATCAGGGGGAAGAAGCCGTGGGTGGCGGTGGAGGTGATGACCTCGAGCCGCCCGCCGTCCTGGAGCTTCCGGAAGGCCTCCACCAGGTTGCCGTCGTGGCAGCGCCAGGTGTGACGCAGCGCCTGGAACCGGTGGAAGTACATCTCCGCCAGCCGGAAGTAGGCCGGCTCCGGCCTGGTCCGGGTCATCTCCTTCTCGGCGAGGAGGATGAGGTCGTCGAGGTGGGCCGCGTACCGCTCCTTGAGCAGGTCGTCGGTCAGCATGGCCAGGAGCGGCGCCGACAGGGAGACGGTGGCCCGGTAGCGAACGCCGTCGTGGGCCAGCCCCTCGAAGACCTGGAGCAGCGGCAGGTAGGTGCCGGTGATGGCCTCGTAGAGCCAGCGCTCCTCCATCACCGTCGGATCCTCCGGGTGACGGACGAAGGGCAGGTGGGCGTGCAGCACCAGCGAGAAGTAACCCCTGGCCATGGCTCAGCCCCCCACCTTGGGATAGGCGCCGGCCGCGCCCGGATCGCCCGGAGGGGCCAGCCGGCCCTCGCTCCCGCCCACCTGCTCGCTGGCGCCGCCCAGCCGCAGCTCGCTGCCACCCTGGAGCCGGCGCTCGCTGGCGCCGCCCAGCCGCAGCTCGCTGCCGCCCTGGAGCCGGCGCTCGCTGGCGCCGCGCACCATCCACTCGCTGGCGCCGACGAAGCGCTGCTCGCTCGCCCCGCCGAGCCGCAGCTCGCTGGCCGAGGCGCGCCAGACCTCGCTGGCGCCGCCCAGCCGCAGCTCGCTGCCCTCGAGCCAGCGCCGTTCGCTGGCGCCGGCCATGCCCTCGGAGGCGCCCAGCGCCACCGGGGGCCGGACCTCGACCGCCCGCACCTCGCGGCCGGCCGTGGCCACCCAGGAGCGGAACACCTGCCAGCGGCCCAGCTCGGCCCGCTCGGTGCGCGCGCCCAGGTTGCGGATCACCACCTGCCACGGGCCGTGGACCACGTGGGTGACGTTGCCGACCTTGTAGGCGAATGCCCGGCCCTGCCAGGACTCGGCGCTCGGTGGCTCGATCTCGATGGGCTCGGGGAAGGGGCCCGCCTGCCAGGTGGTGACCGCGTGCGGCCCCACCCACTCGACGCTGCCCTGCAGCTCCACCCAGCCCTGGCCTCCCTCCTGCCGCCACTCCACCCGCTCGGCGCTCCCCTCGAGCAGCACCTTGACGATCTCCTCGGGCGCCGGCGCCTCGCGCAGCACCCACAGCGGCAGCGTCGCCGGCTCGCCGGGCGCGGCCACGGCGGTCGCGGGCGGCAGTGGGCCCGGACCTGCCACCGGCCCGGGGCCGGCCGGGATGGCGCGGTGCGAGCCGCCGCCTCGACGGACGGCGCCGTCCGGCAGGACGGTCATCCACTCCGGCTCGGTCCAGGGGGCGCCTGTCTTGCGCGGGAAGTCCACGCGCCCGGAGCGGGCCACGCGAACGAAGAAGCCCTCGTGCGACTTCAGGCCGATCTCCACCACCGCGGTGGAGCCGGGCTTGCCGACCTCGAGGAACCAGCGCCTGTCGGAGCGCTCGACCCGCTGGTCGGTGTAGCCGAGGGCGTTGGTACCGTCGAAGATGCGGCCCGAGGTGTCGTAGAGGCGCAGGTTGGGCCAGGCGCCGGGGCCGCCGGCCCCGAGGCGCGCGCGCGCCTTCTCGATGGCCGGGTCGGTCAACTCCCACCAGACGAAGAGCCGGTCGGGGTCGATGGCGGCGGCGGTGATGCGGTCCTGCCCGTAGCCCCAGGGGATGTGGGCCACCGGCCGCTGGCCGGCGTGGGCCGCCGGGCCGAGGTCGAGCTTGGCGACGCCCGCCGGCTCCTGCTCGGGCGCCTGGGCGGCGGCCGCGGGGGCCTTCTTCCGGGTGCCGGCGGCCGGCCTGGTTCGGGCGAAGGCCCGGGCCGGGTTCCTGGGCGCCTTGTCGGCGACCTTGGCGGAGGTTCGCGCCTCCGCCTTGCCCGGGGCCTCGGCTGCGGGCGGCCCGGCCTTGGCGGCCTTCTTGGCCGCCGGGCGGGGAGGAGCCTTGGCCGCCGAGGCTGGCGCTGTCTTGCGGGCCGGCGCGGCGGGCTTCGCCGCCCGGGCCGGCGCCTTCGCCGCTGGCTCGGCCTCCTTCTCCAGCGCGGCGAGGAGCCGCTGCGCCAGCGGCGCCTTCTGGAGCTCGCCGAGACCGGCGAGGCCCAGGGCCTCCGCCGCCTCGAGCAGCTTGGCGCGCGTGCGCTTCGCCAGCGCGGCAGCCGAGAGCACCTCGGCGCGCGCCAGGCCCAGCACCTTCCTGACCTTCGAGACGTCTGCCATGGTTCTCCCCGGCCTCGGCGGGCCCGCCGGCATCCTAGCGCGACCTACCCCCCGGGCAGGCGACCAATGGGGGAGGCGCTGCGGCGGCCCGTCACCGCAGCCGCAGCCGCTCCACCACCTGGCCGCGGACCAGGTGGCTCTCCACGATCTCCGGCACGTCCTCGGGCCGCACACGCCCGTACCACACACCCTCGGGATACACCACGATCACCGGTCCGTCGGCGCAGGCGTCGAGGCAGCCGGCGGCGTTGGCGCGGGCCGTGCCGGCGAGGCCGCGCTTCTTGAGCTCGGCCTTGAGCGCGGCCCGCACCGCCTCGCCGCCGCGGGCGGCGCAGCAGCCGCGGGGGTCGGAGGCGTCGCGCTGGTTCTCGCAGACGAAGAGGTGGTGGCGGAAGCGCATGGGAGGGTTCTAGCGCCGGGAGCCCCGCCGGTCGAGGCCGGCGGCGGGCGTCGCGGCGCGGGCCGCGACCGACTACCATGCATCTCCGTGCCCCGGTTCCGAGCAGTGGTCACCGACCTCGACAACACCCTCTACCCGTGGGTGGACTACGTGGTCCCGAGCCTCACCGCCATGGTGGACTCGCTCTGCGCCACCACCGGCCTGCCCCGCATCCGCATCGTGCAGGCGCTGAAGGCCGTCTACACCAAGTACGGCTCCAACGAGTACCCCTTCGCCATCCAGGAGTCGGAGCTCTTCGCCCCCTACCGCTCCGACTTCGACTCCTTCAACGAGCTGGTCATCTGGCCGGCGGCCCGGGCCTTCAAGGCGGCCCGCGAGCGCTACCTGCGGCCGTACCCGGGCGTGCCGGAGACGCTCCAGGCGCTGCGCGACCGCGGCCTGCTGGTGGTGGGGCTCACCGACGCCCCGCGCAACGCCGCCGAGCTGCGGCTCAAGTGGCTGGGGCTCGACGGCCACTTCGACGCCCTCTACACGCTGCCCGGCTACCCGCTGCCCGAGCACGTGGACCAGGGCATCCGGCGCCGCGAGGCCGAGGGCCACTACCGGGCCCGCACCCGGGTGGTGGAGCTGCCGCGGGAGGCGGAGAAGCCCAGCCCCGAGGGGCTGCGCCGCATCCTCGAAGACCACCGGCTCGCCCCCGCCGAGGTGCTGGTGGTGGGCGACAACCTGCGCAAGGACATGGGCGTGGCCGAGGCCTGCGGCGCCACCGGCGCATGGGCCGAGTACGGCACCTACGTTTCCAGCGAGTACCGGGAGCGGCTCGCCATCCTCTCGGCGCGCGAGGTCACCCGGCGCCACGTCTCCGACGAGCCGGGCCGCCGGCCGGCGCGCCACTCCCTGGCCATCTCCTCCTTCGGCCAGGTGCTGCAGGTGCTGGACGGCTGGCGCTGGGAGGCTACTTCGCGGGAAGATCGGCCTTCTGCTTCGCGTATGCGGCCAGGGCGGCGAGCGCCTCGGCCCGCGCCGCCTGGTAGGCCAGCGAGGCCCGCGGCTGCTCGGCGGCGGAAGCGGAGCTGAGGTCCACCAGCGCCTGGACCGAGCGCTCCTGGGCGTTCACCCAGCGGGCGGCGGCCTCGCGCAGCGCCGGGTCGAGCCTGGCGGCGGCGTCGCGCGCCCGGCCGGCGGCGGCCTGGGTGGTGAGGCGCACCGAGGTGTACTCCATCTTGTGCCCCTCGTCGCGCGGGGCCACGGCCACCACCTGCAGCGCGCCCATCTCGGCCTTCTCCATCTCGGCCTTGGCGGCGGCGAAGTCCTGGGCGGCGCCCACCTCCAGCGGCTCCTCCATGCGCCACGTGCTGCGGAGCTGCCGGTAGGCGTTGACGGCCCGGCCCAGCTCGTCGCGGGCGGTGAGCAGCGCGGCCGGCGAGGCCCTGGGATCGGTGGCCACGGTGGCGCCGAAGGCGGCCAGGGTCCGGGCCAGCTTGCTGCCGGCCTCCACCGCGGCGGCGGCGGCGGGCCTGTCGGCGGGGTGGACCACGTCGGCGGCGGCGGCGGCCGAGGCCACCAGGGCCGCCTCGACGGCGGGCGTCAGCTCGCGGGCCGCGGCCGGCCCCTCGCGCGTGAGCCTGTCGAGGTAGCGGCTCGAGGCCAGCGTCAGGGCCGCCAGGTGCGCGTCGAGGGCAGTGGCCGCGGCCAGGTCCCGGGCGGTGAAGGCGCGCGGGCCGGCGGGCGCGGCGGCGGGCGCGGGCGGCGGGGGAGGCGCCTCGCGCTTGCAGGCGGGGGCGAGGAGGGCGGCGGCGAGGAGGAGGGCGGGTCGGCGCATGGGCGGCAAGAGAGCAGACGGTTGGCGCCCGCGCAAGGCCGGGCCGGCCGCTTGCGGGCCGCCCGGCCCGGCCGCATCATGGCGCCATTCCCCCGCCATCCCCGGAGACCGCCATGCCCCTCGCACCGGCCCTCGCCCTCTCTCTCTGGCTCGCCGCTCCCGCGGCGCCTCCGGCCGAGCGTCCCGAGGACCGCTGGAACCTGGCCGACCTCTACCCCTCGACGGCGGCCTGGTCGGCCGACGCGGCGGCGCTGGAGGGCCGCCTGCCGGAGCTGGCGGCCTGCCGCGGCCACCTGGGCGACTCGGCCGCGCGGCTGCGCGCCTGCCTCGACCTGTCGGCCGAGCTGCGCCGCAGGCTGATGCGCCTGCTGGTCTACGCCTCGGCGCTGCGCGCCGAGGACACCGGGGTGGCCTCCAGCCTGGAGCTCTCCCAGCGCGGCGAGGTGCTGGCCAACCGGTTCGGCGAGGCCGCCTCCTTCGTGCGCCCGGAGGTGCTGGCGCTCGGGGCCGAGCGGGTGGGGCGCTTCCTGTCCGAGGAGCCGGGGCTCGTGGTCCACCGCCAGCCTCTCGACGACATCCTGCGGGCGGCGCCGCACACCCTCGACACCGCCGGCGAGGCGCTGGTGGCCTCCTTCGGCCTGGCCACCGGCGCGCCGCAGGCGGCCTACACCACGCTCTCCAACGCCGACCTCCCCTGGCCGACGGTGACGCTCTCCGACGGCAAGAGCGTCCGGCTCGACCAGGCGGCCTACACGCTCCACCGCGCCTCCCGGAACCGCGCCGACCGCAAGCTGGTCTTCGACACCTTCTGGGGAAAGTGGAAGGAGTACGAGCGCACCTTCGGCGTCACCTTCTACGGCGCCCTCAAGTCCGACGCCGTCTACACCAAGGTGCGCCGCTATCCCGACACCCGCGCCCGGGCCCTCGATCGCTTCCGCCTCCCGCCCGAGGTCTACGACACGCTCGTACGGGAGACCAACGCCAACCTGCCCACGCTGCACCGGTACTTCAGGCTGCGCGGGCGGATGCTGGGCGTGAAGGACCTCCGCTACTCCGACGTCTACCCGCCGCTCGTCGCCGCCGACCTCCGCTACCCCATCGACGAGAGCAGGAAGATCATGCTTGCCTCGCTGGCCCCCCTGGGCGACGAGGTGCTGGCCGCCGTGGAGAAGGGGCTCCGCGAGCGCTGGATGGACGTCCACCCGCGCCCCCGCAAGCTCTCGGGCGCCCACATGGCCGGGGCCGCCTACGACGTCCACCCCTACCTGCTCCTCAACCACAACGACGACTACGAGTCGCTCTCCACCCTGGTCCACGAGTGGGGCCACGCCATCCACAGCCACCTCTCCAACAGGGCCCAGCCGTACCCCACCGCCGGCTACGCCACCTTCGTGGCCGAGATCGCCTCCACCTTCAACGAGGCGCTGCTGCTCGAGCACATGCTGAAGGCGGCCCGCACCGACGAGGAGCGGCTCTTCTTCCTGGGCTCGGCGCTGGAGACGCTACGCGGCACCTTCTTCCGGCAGGCGATGTTCGCCGAGTTCGAGAGCGAGGTGCACGCCCGGGTGGACCGGGGCGAGTCGCTCACCGGCGAGGCGCTCACCCGGATCTACGGCGACATCCTGCGCCGCTACCACGGCGACAGGGAGGGCCTGGTGAAGATCGACGACCTCTACACCGTGGAGTGGGCCTACATCCCCCACTTCTACCGGGCCTTCTACGTCTTCCAGTACGCCACCTCCATCGCCGCCAGCGCCATGCTCGCCGACGGGGTGATGCGGGGAGAGCCTGGCGCGCGCGACAGGTACCTGGCGCTGCTGCGCGCCGGCAACTCCGACTACCCGTACGAGCTGGTGAAGAAGGCGGGCGTGGACCTGGCGACGCCCGCGCCCTACCGGGCGCTGGCGGCGCGCATGAACCGCATCATGGACGAGATGGAGACCATCCTGGCGCGGCAGAAGAAGTAGCCGCGCCCGTCGCTCCCCGTGCCGCCGCGGCGCCCGGGCCCGGGCGCCTGGCTAGCATCAGCCGTGGCCGTGGCCGTCGTGCCCGTGCCCCTCGGGGCCGTGGGCGTGGCCGTGCTCCCGCTCCTCGTCGGTGGCCGCGCGGACCTCGCGGACCATGACGTCGAAGTGGAGGGTCTTGCCGGCCAGCGGGTGGTTCAGGTCCACCGTCACCGTCTCCAGGCCCACGCTGCGCACCACGAAGGGCACCGGCTCGCCGTGCTCGCCCTGGGCCATCATCTCGGCGCCTTCCTTGATCTCCAGGCCGGCCGGGAAGGCAGTGCGGGGCACCTCGTGGACCGCGCCGGGATCGGCCGGGCCGTAGCCGTCGTCGGGCTGCACCACCACCTGCCGGGCGTCGCCGGCGCCGAGCCCCTCGAGCGCGACCTCCAGGCCGGGGACGATCTGTCCCTCGCCGTGGAGGTAGGTGAGCGGCTGGCCCGGGTGGGATGCGTCGATCACGTTGCCGTCGCCGAGGTGCAGCCGGTAATCGATGGAGACCACGCTTCCCTTGCCCACCTTCATGCTCGCCTCCGCGCGACGGGTTGTCCGGCCCGCCGCGGGGAGCGGATGGCAGGGTGGTCCGTCATACCGCGCGAGGGCGGCGGCTACCAGTACCCCCAGCGCCGGCGCAGGATCCACTCGGCGCCCAGCGCGGCGGCCAGCAGCAGCAGGAAGTGGAGCCGGTCCCAGATCGGCACGTCCTTGCGGCGCCCCACCTCCACCACGTCCGGCTCGGCCAGCGGGATCTCCGGCAGCGAGCGGGAGGGGAGCGAGACGAAGGCGCCGCCGGTGGCCTCGGCGATGGCCCGCAGCAGCTCCGGCCGCGGCGCGGCGTCGGCGTCCTCGGGGCCGCTGGCCCGCACCGCCACGGCGCTCGAGGCCCGCTCGGGCGGCGCGCCGGGCGCGGCCGGCGGGCCGGTGGCCACGATTCGGTAGGCGCCTGGGGCCGGGGGCGTGAGCTCGAGGCGGGCGACGCCGTCGGGCCCGGCGGCGGCCTGGCCCCGCGCCGCCACCTTGCCGTCCTCGCCCACCAGCTCGCCTGTCACCTGCGCGCCCGGCGCCGGTCCCCAGTCCGGCCCCCGCACCTGCACCGAGAGGCCCACCGGCTCGCCCGGCTCCACCGCCGGCCTGTCGGGCGCGACCTGCAGCGGCGTCAGCGACGGGTCGCGCACCAGCCAGCGCAGGGCGGCATTCCAGAAGCGCTGGTAGGCGCGGGGGCTCCCGCCCTCCTCGGCGGCCAGGAAGCCCCAGAACCAGGAGGAGTCGGTGGTCACCGCCAGCGTCCGGCCGGCCCCCACCTCGCGCACCGCCACCACCGGCGCCGGGCGTCCCAGCACCAGCACCGACGGGGCCTCGAGCAGCACCCGCGCGCCCGACTCCGGCGGCAGCGGCCGGGTGCGGTTGAGGAGCGGCAGCGGCGGCAGGGCGGCCCAGGCGGCGTCGCCCGGGCCGTCGCCGGAGAGGCCGGTGACGGGGTGGCGGCGCCCCTCGGGCGTGAGCCGGACCCGCACCTCCTCCTCGGCCAGGCCCAGGCCGTCTGTGGAATCCACCGGGAGCACCTCGGCGAGCGGCGTCTGGCCGTAGCGCGCGTCGCCGAAGCTCTGCTCGCCGCCCAGCATGGCGAAGCCGCCGCCGGAGCGCACGTAGTCGCGGATGCGCGGCAGGTAGCCCTCGATGCCGAAGGACCGGTAGGGCTCGTAGGCGAAGTTGACGAAGAGCACGGCGTCGAAGGTGCGGAGCTGCTCCCCGAAGATCTCGTTCACCGGGAAGGGGATGAGCGAGAGCTCCTCCTGCGGGCCGGAGCGGTCGGAGGCGGTGCGGAGGATGTAGAAGCTGATGAGGTCGACGTTGGGGTCCTGCTTGAGCAGGCCGCGGAGGAAGCGCTCGTCCCATGTCGGCCGGCCCGCCACCAGCAGCACCCGCACCCGGTCGCGGATGACGCGCAGCACGAAGGAGCGGGCGTTGTTCTCCACCACCGCCTCGCCGGGGAAGACCGGGGCCTGCACCGTGAAGACGAAGGTGCCGGTGGTGTCGGGGGCGAAGGAGAGGGGGACGGTGTAGCGCTCCTTGCCCCGCTCCAGCCGCACCGTGGCCGAGGCCACCACCTGGCCCTCGCGCCGCAGCGTCACCTGCACCGGCTCGCCCTCGAAGCCGCGGGCATGGAGCGTGGCCTCCACGGTGAGCGTGTTGCGCACGAACGCGAAGTCGTCCACCGCCACCCGCTCGATGGCCAGGTCCCGCGGGGCGTCCCGGCCGGCGGCCACGGTGGTGACCGGGGCCCGGAGCTCCCGGAGCCGCTGCCGCGCCGCCGGCGTGATCCCCTCTGCCAGGGCGCCGTTGTCGGTGCCGTCGGAGATCACCACAACGCCGGCCAGCCTCCGGCCGGAGCCGGTGCCGGAGAGCCCCTGCAGCGCGGAGAGGAGGTCGGTGCGCCCGCCGCGCGGCTCCGCTCCCCTGCCGAGCGCGCCCGGGTCGGAGGGGGAGAGGTCGCGGTCGAAGGTGTGCCACTCCAGCGCGGCCCGGTCGCCGAGCCGCTCCAGGTCGGCGCGGTGGTCGCGGAGGAAGGCGGCCGCCGCCTCCGCGCGGGTGGGGCCGCCCGGTTCGAGCGGGAAGCGCATGGAGCGGGAGGCGTCGACCAGCACCGCCAGGCGGTTCTTCACCCGGGCGGTCTGGAGGAGCTGGACCGCCGGCTCCAGGACCAGGAAGAGGGCGGCCAGCGCCGCCAGCGCCCGCAGCGAGACCAGCGCCGCGCGCCGCCCCAGGCGCGGCTCCTCGCGCAGGCCGCGGAGGGCCAGCAGGACGGAGGCGAGGAGGGCAGCGCCGAGGAGGAGGAGGGCCCAGAGGGGCCAGGGGGAGAGGGAGGCGAGCTTCCAGGCGTTGTAGGCCTCGGTCACGGGGCGACCCCGGCTGCGACCCCGGCCCCGAATCCAACCTCGACCCCGACCCCGACCACGACCTCGACTACGACCTCGACCGGAGCGGCCCGGGCGGGCGGCGAGCCAGGGGGATGCACCTACGCCCTCCTCTTCATGATGAAGGGCAGGTGGACGGAGTCGTCCTTGTAGTCGGTGCAGAGGGCGTACATGGCGGCGTTGACGCCGATGCGCATGGCGGTCTCGCGCTGCGCCTCGCCGCCGGGGGAGCACTCGTACTCCCAGTCGCCGAGCGGCCCGCGGGCCCAGGCGCCGCCCAGGTCGTTCTGCGAGTAGACCACCGCCAGGCGGCCGCCCAGCACCTGCCCCTCCAGCCAGGGCTTGGTGAGCGTGCGCCCGCCCTGGTGGTCCACCAGGTAGAAGCTCTTGTAGAGCACGTGCTCGCGGGCGATGCGCAGGAGCGGCGACCCCGGCAGCAGCACGGAGAGCTCGCGCCGGACGCTCTGGTCGAAGCCGCTCCCGTCGGAGGCGTCGGCCGAGTCCACCAGCAGGAAGCCGCCGTACTGGAGGTGGCGCCGCAGGGCCGAGCGCTCCGCCTCGCCGAAGGCGGGGAGGGGGCCGTCGCCGGCCAGGTAGAGGAAGGGGAAGCGGTGCAGCCCGGGGCGGCCGGCGCGAACGGCCACCGCGTCGGGCGCGGTCTCGATGCTGGTGCGCTGGGAGAGCTCCCAGAGCAGCCGGCGCAGCGCGGTGGGGCGCGGGTTCCAGCGGCCGCCGTGCTGGAGCTGGCCGACGGTGAGGAGCGAGGTCTCGGGGAGCGCGGCGGCGGTGCGGGGCAGGGCCAGCGCGGCGAGGGCGGCGCTGGTGAGCTCGAGGAAGTCGCGGCGGCGCATGCGAGGACGGGAAAACGCGGGGATGGGCCGCGCCATTCCGGCGACATTACTACAGGCCCGCGCCGGGCCCGAACTCGACGGGGCCGGGGCGCGTGCTAGATTCCGCGCCAGCATGGCGAAGAAGAAGGCCGATTCCAGCTCCGCGCTCGACGCGCTCCTCGCGGCAGGCGACTACCGCGCCGCCCGGGGCGAGGCCGCCCGGCTGGCGGCGGAGCCCGGCGGGCAGGAGGCGGCCCGCGCCGCCGCCCCGCGCTTCGGCCCCGAGAAGGGGGCCAGGGCCGCCGCGATCCTGGGCGTCCTCCTCTTCCTCGCCATCGCCTTCCTGGGACTGCGACACCCATGAACGCCTCCAGCTTCCTCTCCGCCCCCGGCCCCTTCCTCCTCGACCTCCTCGGCCTCGGCTACGGCCGGGCCGGCGCGCTGCGGGCGCTGCCGGCCTGGGTGGCGGGCCTGACCGTCGCCGCCGGCCTGGTGGTGCTCCTGGCCGGAGCCCGCCGCAAGCTGCCGGTGTCGGCGGCCGGCGCCGGGGCGGCGGGGGCGCTGGCCGGCGTGGCCGCTGCCGGGCACCTCGGGCTCCCGCTCCTGGCCTGTGCCGCCATCGGCGGCGCGCTCCTGGCCGGCGGCGCGCTCCTGGCCCCGCTGCTCTTCCCCTTCGCCCTGGGCGCCATCCCCGGCGCCTTCCTCGGCGCCCGCTTCGACCTCGTCGGCCACCCGGCGGCCGGGGCGGCGCTGGGCGCGGCGCTGCTGGGCGGGCTGGCCATCCTGGTGGTGCGGCCGCTGGCGGCTGCCTTCGCTGGCCTGGCGGGCGCGGCGCTGGTGGGGGCCGGGCTGGTGGGGCTCGATCGGGCCTGGCCGCCGCTCGCCGAGGTGACCGGGCGACCGGTGGCGCTGGCCGCGGTGCTGCTGGTGCTGGCGGTGGCCGGCGCCGCCGCCCAGGTGGGCAGCGCCTGGGGCGCCGCCCCGCGGAAGAAGCGGGGCGGGAACGGCCGGAGCGACGACGCCGGCGCCGCCGAACCGCAGCACGCCTAGGAGCCGCGTCGAGCGAAGCGGTCCCCGCGGCGGGCCGCCGGCGCCTACTCCGGCGGTGCCAGCAGCTCGAAGTCCGGGATCTCGGCCTTCAGGTACTCGCGCAGGCGGCCGGTGAGCCTGGCCTCGATCTGGCGAGCCCGCTCGCGGGTGAGCTTGAAGCGGTCGCCCACCTCCTGCAGCGTCAGCGGCTCCTTCCCCTCGGGGGGGTGGAGCCGCTGCTCGAAGATGAACCGCTCCTTCTCGTCGGTGATGCCGGCGGCGAAGGCCAGCAGCTTCTCGCGGAACAGGCTGCGGAGCTGCTCGTCGCCCAGGGTCTCGTCGGTGGCCGGGGCGCTGGAGGCGAAGCGCTCGCCGCGCGACTGGCGGGAGTCCTCGTCGCCGCGGGCGCCGGCCGGGGCGTCGAGGGAGAGGTCGTCGGCCGCCATGCGCGCCGACATCTCCTCCACCTCGTGCTCCTCCACGTCGAGGTTCTTGGCCAGCAGGCGCGGCGTGGGCTCGATGCCGTGGGCCAGGAGCTTCTCCCGCTCCTTGGCCAGGTTGAAGAAGAGCTTCCGCTGCGCCTGGGTGGTGCCGAGCTTCACCAGGCGCCAGTTGTCCATGATGAAGCGGATGATGTAGGCGCGGATCCACCAGGCGGCGTAGGAGGAGAGCTTCACCCCCTTCATCGGGTCGTACTTCTTCACCGCCTGCATGAGCCCCATGTTCCCCTCCTGGATCAGGTCGAGGAGGTGGAAGGCGGAGCGGTGGTACTCGTGGGCGATCTTCACCACCAGTCGCAGGTTGGAGGCCACCAGCTTGTAGGCGGCGTCGACGTCGCCGGTGGTGGCGTAGCGCACCGCCAGGTCGTGCTCCTCCTCGCGGGTGAGCAGGGGATGGCGGGCCACCTCGGCCATGTAGGCCCGGAGGGGATCGTAGCGGACCAGGCCGCCGTCGCCGGGCTGGGCCGGCGCGGCGTCCGCGTCTCGGGGGCGTCTCTCGATCTCTTCCTCGCTCACCGGGAGTCGCTCATCGGGATGGGGCGCCTTTTCCGGGCGCAGCGGCCGTTCCGTGATATATACCCTTCCGCCTTGCATGCAAGGCGTGTGCGGCGCATGGCGGGCTCGCGGGACGACGCAGGGCTCCCTCGCACGGCAGTCGGTTCGAGACGGCTTCGAAGGGGCTCCACGCCATCCATCGAGCACTCGCCATGCGCCCTTTCACATCGGGAGCGCGCATGGAAACGCAGCAGCCCGGGAGCGGCCTCGAGGCCGCCCCGCCGGTCTCGGACTACGTGTCCGAGGTCACCTTCGACAGCTTCGATCTCTCCGAGCCCGTCCGGCTCGGCATCGCCGAGAAGGGGTACCAGAAGCCCACCCCCGTGCAGGCCTCGGCCTTCCGCCCGGCGATGGAGGGACGCGACCTCATCGTCCGCTCCAAGACCGGCACCGGCAAGACCGCCGCCTTCGGCATCCCCATCCTGGAGCGCATCCCGGCCGGCCGCCGGCGTCCCTCGGCGCTGGTGATGTGCCCGACCCGCGAGCTCGCCATCCAGGTGGCCGAGGAGATCGCGGCGCTGGGCAAGCGCAAGGATCTGTCGGTGGTGACCATCTACGGTGGCGCCTCGATGAACGAGCAGCTCGACAAGCTCAAGGCCGGCGCCGAGATCGTGGTCGGCACGCCCGGCCGCATCTGGGACCACATCCGCCGCGGCAGCCTCAAGCTCGACGGGATGATGATGTCGTGCCTCGACGAGGCCGACGAGATGCTCAACATGGGCTTCTTCGAGGAGGTGACCCGCATCCTCGACGGCCTGCCCGACGACTGCCAGCAGCTGCTCTTCTCGGCCACGGTGCCGGCCGACATCGAGCAGATCATCCGCGAGTACCTCACCGAGCCGGAGACCATCCTGCTCTCGGGCGACGAGTACCGCGTCGACAACATCCAGAACGTCACCTACGCCACCGTCGACGCCTACCCCAAGCCGCGCAACCTGCTCTACATGGTGGAGATCGAGAACCCCACCTCGGCCATCGTCTTCGCCAACACCCGCGCCGACAGCCAGCTGGTCACCGCGGTGCTCAACCGCAACGGCTACGACGCCGAGCTGCTCAACGGCGACCTGCCGCAGAAGGAGCGCGAGCGGGTCATGGCCAAGGTGAAGCGCGGCGAGGTGCGCTTCATGGTGGCCACCGACATCGCCGCCCGCGGCATCGACATCAGCGACCTCTCCCACGTCATCAACTACTCGCTGCCCGAGGATCCGGCCGTCTACCTGCACCGGGTGGGGCGCACCGGCCGCATCGGCAAGAAGGGCGTCGCCATCTCCCTGGTGGGCGGGTCGGAGATGATGACCCTCAAGGCCCTCAAGGGGAAGTACGCCATCCAGTTCGAGGAGCGGACGCTGCCCTCGCCCGAGGAGGCGCGCCGGCTCTGGGCCGACCGCCACATCGCCGAGCTCAAGGAGGCCACCAGCGCCTCCATCTTCGAGGCCTTCCTGCCCCTGGCGCAGGAGCTGAAGACCCGGCCCGACGGCGACTACCTGATGTCCTTCGCCCTCAAGTACTTCTTCACGCACCACCGGATCGAGAAGGTGCAGGACCTCACCAAGGCCGAGCACAAGCGCGAGGAGCACGAGCGCAAGGAGCACCTGGCCGAGGAGCGGGGCGGCGGCGTGCGCCGGGGCCGCGAGCGCGGGCGCGACAGGGACCGCAAGCGGGAGGACCGGGGCGAGAGGCGCGACGGGCGCGGCGAGCGCGGCGAGCGCCCGGAGCGGGCCAACGGCGAGGAGCGGGCCGCCCGCAGCGAGCGGCCTCCGCGCGAGGAGCGCGGCGGGCGCGAGGGTCGCGGCGAGCGCGAGGACAGGGGCGAGCGCGGCGAGCGGCGTCCCCGGCGGAGCGACCGCGAGCTCTTCGAGCAGATGCAGGCTGGCGCCGCCGCGGCGCCGGCCGCCGCCGAGAGCGCTGCGGCCGCACCGGTTGCCGAGATCCGGCCGGAGGAGTCCGCGGTGAAGGTCGCGGAGCCCGCGGTGCAGGTCGTGGCGCCCGTGGAGCGGGTTGCGGAGCGGACGGAGAGGCCGGAGCGGGTCGCCGAGCGGGCCGAGCGGGCCGAGCGGCCGGAGAGGCCGGAGCGGGCGGAGCGCGGTGGCGAGCGCGGCGCTCCCCGGGTGATCGAGGTCCCGGCCACGCTGGAGGGGGCCGAGGAGGGCGGCAGCGCCGGGCCGCGCAGCACCAAGGTGTACCTCAACCTGGGCGAGCGCGACGGCGCCGACGAGGCGCAGGTGCGCGAGGCGGTCGCCGCGCTGGTGCCGGGAGCGGCGCTGGCGGGCGTGGAGCTCTACCGGAGCCACAGCTACCTGCTGGTGGAGCCGGAGGCGCTCGAGGCGCTGGTGGCCGGCCTCCACGGCAAGGAGTGGAAGGGCCGGGCCCTCACCGCCGAGAAGGCCAAGCGCCGCCGCCGCTAAGGTGCGCACCGCCTCCGAGCGGACGGTCCTGACGCTGCTGGCCTCGGTCCAGCTCGTCAACGTCCTCGACTTCATGATGGTGATGCCGCTGGGGCCCGACTTCGCGCGGGCCCTCGGCATCCCCACTTCGCAGCTCGGGCTGGTGGGCGGCTCCTACACCGCCGCCGCCGCCGTGGCCGGCGTGGCCGGCGCCCTGTTCCTCGACCGCTTCGACCGCCGCTCGGCCCTGATCTTCGCCTTGGGCGGCCTCTTCCTGGGGACAGCCGCCGGCGGCCTGGCCTGGGATCTGCCCAGCATGATGGCGGCCCGGCTGCTGGCCGGCGCCTTCGGCGGGCCGGCCACCTCGCTGTCCCTCTCCATCGTCGCCGACCTCGTCCCGCCGGAGCGGCGCGGCCGGGCGCTGGGCACGGTGATGGGCGCCTTCTCCATCGCCGCCGTGCTGGGCGTGCCGCTGGGGCTCGAGCTCGCCCACCTGGGCGGCTGGCGGACCCCCTTCTTCGCGGTGGCGGTGCTCGGCCTGGCGGTGGCCGCCGGGGCCCGGGCGCTGCTCCCGCCGCTGCGGGCCCACCTGGCCAGGGGAGTGGCTCCCTCGGTGCTGCCGCGGATGCGGCCGGTGGTGCTCCTCTCGCTGGCCTGCACCGCCTCGGCGATGATGGCCAGCTTCGCGCTGGTGCCCAACCTGGCCGCCTGGCTCCAGTTCAACGCCGGCTGGCCGCGCGAGCGGCTGGGGCTGCTCTACATGGCCGGCGGCGCCGTCACCTTCTTCTCCATGCGCATCGCCGGCCGGCTGGTGGACCGCTTCGGCTCGCCGCGGGTGGGGGCCGGGGCCACGGTGCTCTTCGTGGCCGTGCTCGCGGCCGCCTTCCTGCCGGCCAGGCCGGCGCTGCCGGTGGTGCTGGTCTTCGTGGGCTTCATGCTCGGCAACTCCACCCGCAACGTCTCGCTCTCCTCCCTCGCCACCCGGGTGCCGCTGCCCGACGAACGGGCCCGCTTCCTCTCGGTGCAGTCGGCGGCCCAGCACCTGGCCTCGGCGGCCGGCGCGGTGCTCTCCACCCGCCTCCTCTCCGAGGGACCGGGCGGCAGGCTGGTGGGCGTGGAGCGCGTGGCGCTCTTCACCATGGCGCTGGCCCTTGCGCTTCCCCTGCTGCTTCCGCTCATCCAGGCGCGGGTCCTGCGCGCCGAGCGCGAGGCCCGCGCGGCGCGGGAGGCGCACACGCCCGCCGTGTAGGGGCGGGTGGGCCCTTCCCGGGGGCGAGCGCCGGCCCGTGCCGGGGCCTATGCTCTCCGCGGGGAGGGTGGGGAGGTGGCCGTTGCGGCTCACCGCGTTCCTCTCGTGTCTGGCGCTGGCCGCCTGCGGCGGCTCCCGCCCGCCTGAAGCGGCGGGTCCGAGCTACCCGCCGCCCGGACAGCCCCTGGCCGGCCTCGCCGTCGGCGCCTGGAGCTGGGTCGAGTTCCCCGACTCGAGCTGCGACGACGGATCGGCAACCGGTGTCGCCGTCAGCCCAGGCACCGGCACCGACCTCGTCGTCTTCCTGAACGGCGGGGGCGCCTGCTGGGACTACCTCACCTGCTACGTGCTCAACACCGCCTCGCACGGTCCCTTCGGCGCCGCGCAGTTCGAGCGGCTCCGCACCACGGCGCTGCCCGGCTCCATCCTCGACCGAGGCCTCGCCGGCAACCCCTTCGCCGACGCCACGCTGGTCTTCGTCCCCTACTGCACCGGCGACATCCACGGCGGCGACAGCGTCGTCACCTACACCGGCCCCTCCGACAGCCGCGTCCACCACCACGTCGGCCACGCCAACGTGCTCGCCTTCCTGCGCCGGCTGGCGGCCACCTGGCCCTCGCCGCAGCGGCTGGTGGTCGCGGGCGCGTCGGCCGGCGGATTCGGCGCGCTCCTGAACTACGACGCCTTCCGCCACTACTGGCCGGCGGCCAGCGCCTTCCTCGTGGACGACTCGGGCCCGCCGCTCGGGCCGGGCGCGGTGTCGCCGCAGCTCCTCTCGGCCTGGTACGCGAGCTGGCGCCTCGACAGGACCCTCGACCCCGTCTGCGGCAGCGCCTGCCGCACCGACCTCTCGGCCCAGATCACCGGCCTCTCCCGCCGCTACCCGCACGACAGGCTGGCCCTCCTCTCCTCGCTCCAGGACCAGGTCATCTCCGCCTACTACCAGCTCTCCGGGGCCGAGCTGGAGGCGGCACTGCTGCGCGTGACCGCGGACGTCATCGGTCCCACCGCCAACTTCCGCGCCTTCCTGGTGGCCGGAAGCAGCCACACCATGCTCGGCGATCCCGCAGCCTTCTCCCAGGGCATCTCGCTCCTCGGCTGGCTCGAGCAGGAAACGAGCGGCGATGCCGCCTGGAGCACCCGCCAGCCATGAGCACGCCACGGCTGCTCCTGGGCGCGGTGGCGCTCCTCCTCGCCGCGGGCTGCGCCCGCAGGGACGCGGCGCCGGCCGCCGCCGCCGAGCCGCCCGGTTACCGGGGGCCGCGCCTCGAGATCCTGAGCCCGGGGCGCGGCGCGCGCCTCGCCGAGGGCGGAGCCGATCCCTCGTCGGTCGCCGTCCGCGGGCGGGCCTGCGACGAGGCTCACGCCCTCACCTCGGTGCGCGTTGCCGATCAGGCCGTGCCGGTCTCGGGCCCCGGCCCCTGCCACGCCTTCGAGATCGCGGTTCCGGCGCGCTGGGGGCTCACCGTCCTCGACGGGGAGGTCGTCAACGAGGCGGGCCAGCGCGGGACGCTGGCGCAGGCCTTCCTGCGCAGCCCCGCTTGGTTCTCGCCCGGGGCCGAGGCGCCGGCGGCGCTGGTGGTCCAGGTGGGGCCGAGCCTCCTCGACGACGGCGATCGCGCCACCGCCGACGACCTGGCCACGCTGCTCGAGCGGGCGCTCTCGGCGCTCGACCTCGACGCTTCCGCCGGCCCGCTGCGCTTCGCCGATCCCGACGAGGACGGCGACCTCCGCCTCGACACCCACCGCTACGACTGCCTGCTCTACACCACCACCAACAAGGTCACCGGCTTCGAGGCTTGGAAGAGCGGCCCGGTGACCCGCGGCGCCGTGACCGTGGAGCGCCTGGCGCTGGCGCAGGGTGGCATCGCGGCGCGCCTCTCGGTGCGCGAACTCCGGGTGCCCTTCTCGGTGACGGGCAACCTCGACTCGGGCTGCCTCGGCGCAGCGCAGGACACGGTGTCGGGCGACGCCTGGGCCGATGCGCTCACGCTCGAGGCCGAGGCCCAGGTGCGGCTCGGCGCCTCGGGCCGGCCCGAGGTGGTCGCCGGCTCGGTGACCGCGACGCTGGCGGGCCTGCGGCTCCTCGTCGACCTCGGCCCGCTCGACTTCGTGGGGCTGGGCAGCGCCATCGGCGACGCCGTGGCCGCGCAGGCCCAGGGTCCGGCCCAGGAGGCGATGGCCGCGGCCGTCACCGCCCTCCTGGAGGAGCGGCTGGCGGCGGCGCTGGCCGCCATCACCACCCGTTCGGACGCGCTGCGCCTGCCGCCCGAGGTCGGCGGCGGCGAGCTCCGGCTCGGATCCCGGCTCGACACCGTCGACTTCACGCCCGCCCGCGGGATCCTGGCGACCAGCCTCGCCCTGGAGGCCGCCACGCCGCTGCCCGCGCACGGCGGCGAACGGGGGGCGATGCTCCTCGGCGGCGACCTCCCCGACGCCAGCGGCCTGGCCGCCTCGGCGCTGGCCGTGGGCGTGAAGGACGATGCGCTGCAGCAGCTGCTCCACGCCGCCTGGCAGGCCGGCGCCTTCGACCGGGCCGAGCTGGCGCTGCCCGCCGACGGCGACTTCCCCGGGGGGACGCTGGCGCTCTCGCCGCTCCTCCCGCCGGTGCTCATGCCCAGCCCCGGCGGCGCGCCCTGGATGGACCTGGGGCTCGGCGACGTGGCCTTCGTGCTCAGGCTTCCCGCGCCGCGGGGCACCGCCGAGGCCCGCGGCTTCCTCTCGGCCGTGCTGCCGGTGGAGCGGCTCGAGGCCGGCCCCGACGGCCTGCGCATCCTCTTCGGCGGCGGCGCGGTGGTGCGGGTGCAGGTGGACGAGGTGAACTGGGGCGACCCCGTGGTCTCGGGGCCGCTGCTGGCCGAGCTGCTGCAGCGGGGCGGGCAGGCGCTGCTGCCCCGGCTCCTGGGCACTTCCCTGGGCCCGTTCCCCCTGCCGGCGCTCGACCTGGCGTCGCTCGACCCGGCCTTCGCCGGGCTGGCGGTGCGACTCGGGTCGCCGCAGCTCTCGCGCCTGGGGCGCTACCAGTTCCTCTCCGCCGACCTGGTGGCGGTGCCGTAGCGCCCTCAGCGCGGCAGCACCTTGGCGAGGAAGTCGCGGGTGCGCTCGTGCTCCGGGTTGCCGAAGAACTCCCGGGGCGCCTTCTGCTCGACGATGCGACCCTGATCCATGAAGACCACCCGGTCGGCCACCGAGCGGGCGAAGCCCATCTCGTGGGTCACCACCAGCATCGTCATGCCGCCCTGGGCCAGCTCCAGCATGGCGTCGAGCACCTCCTTCACCATCTCCGGGTCGAGCGCCGAGGTGGGCTCGTCGAAGAGCATGATGCGCGGCTGCATGCACAGCGCCCGGGCGATGGCCACCCGCTGCTGCTCGCCGCCGGAGAGCTGGCCCGGGTACTTGTCGGCGTGCCGCTCGATGTGCACCCGCCGGAGCTGCTCGCGGGCCCGCTCCTCGGCCTCGGCCCGCGGCAGCTTCAGCACCTGGGTGGGCGCCAGGGTCAGGTTCTCGAGCGCGGTGAGGTGCGGGAAGAGGTTCCACTGCTGGAACACCATGCCCACCTCGCGGCGGACGCGGTCCACGGACCCGAGCTCGTCGGTGAGCTCGACGCCGTCCACCACGATGCGCCCCTCCTGGTGCTCCTCCAGCCCGTTGATGCAGCGGATGAGGGTGGACTTGCCCGAGCCGGAGGGACCGCAGACCACGATGCGCTCGCCGGCGGCCACCGACAGGTCCACGTCGCGGAGCACGTGGAAGCTGCCGAACCACTTGTTGACGCCGGTGAGCTGGATGATGGGCTCGGCCATGCGGGCTCCGGTCAGCGGCGCCTGCCGCTCGACAGCCGGCCCTCGAGCCAGCGGCTGTAGCGCGACATCGCCAGGCAGCAGGTGAAGTAGATGGCGGCCACGAAGAGGTAGCCCTCCAGGAAGAAGTTCCGCCAGAGGGGGTCGCCGAGCGCCAGGCGCAGCGCGCCGGTGAGGTCGTAGATGCTCACCACCGTCACCAGCGAGGTGTCGAGGAAGGTGGAGAGCAGGCTGTTGACGAAGTTGGGGATCACCAGCAGCAGGGCCTGCGGCAGGATCACCCGACGCTGCGCCTGCCAGGTCGAGAGCCCGAGCGCCGCCGCCGCCTCGCCCTGGCCGCGGGGCAGGGCCTGCAGGCCGGCCCGGACCACCTCGGCCATGTAGGCCGCCTGGAAGAGGGTCATCCCCAGCGCCACCCGGCCCAGGGCGTCGAGCCGCAGCCCGGCGGGGAGCAGGAGCGGGAAGAGGAAGGAGGCCACGAAGAGCACGGTGATGAGGGGCACGCCCCGCACCAGCTCGATGTAGAGGGTGGAGACGGCCCGCAAGAGCGGCAGGCGCGAGCGGCGCCCCAGCGCCAGGCCGATGCCGAGCGGCAGGGAGGCGGCCATGGCCACCACCGTGAGGATGATGGTGAGCGGCAGGCCGCCCCAGGAGCCCGACTCCACCCGCGAGAGGCCCAGCACCCCGCCGCGCATCAGCAGCACGAAGGCGGCCAGCGCCACGGCCCAGACCGCGAGCAGGCCGCGGCGCCAGGCCCGCGGGTGGCCGGAGAGGGCCAGCGTGGCCACCAGGATCAGCGTGGCCAGGAGCGGCCGCCAGTGCTCGCCCCACGGGTAGCGGCCGAAGAGCACCAGCCGGTGCTTCTCGGCCACGAAGCCCCAGCAGGCCCCGGTGTACTCGAGGGCACGGCAGGCCTCGTAGTCGGCGCGGAAGACCGCCCGGAAGAGCAGCCAGTCGAGGGCCCGCGGCAGGAGCCAGGCAAGGCCGGCGAGGAGGAGCAGGGTTGCCGCCGCGCTGGACGGGCTGCCGAAGAGGCTGGCGCGGAGCCAGGCGCGGGCGCCGCCGGGCCGGGGCGGCGGCGGGCGCGCCACCCCGGCCGGCGCGGAGGGGCCAGCGGCGGAGGGCGCTGCCACCTAGCGCTCCACCAGGGCCACGCGCCGGTTGTAGAGGTTCATGAGCAGGGCGGTGCAGAGGTTCACCGTCAGGTACACCGCCATGATGAGGAGGATGCACTCCAGCGCCTGGCCGCTCTGGTTGATGGCGGTGTTGGCGATGGAGACCACGTCGGGGTAGCCGATGGCCACCGCCAGCGAGGAGTTCTTGGTGAGGTTGAGGTACTGCGAGGTGAGCGGGGGCACGATGACCCGCAGCGCCTGGGGGAGCAGCACCTTGCGGACGAGCTGCCGCCGCGAGAGGCCCAGCGCCAGCGCCGCCTCGGCCTGGCCGCGCGGCACCGCCAGCACGCCGGCCCGCACCACCTCGGCGATGGAGGCGCTGGTGGCGGTGGTGAGGCCGGCCAGCAGCGCCAGGAACTCGGGGGTCAGCGAGAGGCCGCCCTGGACGCCGAAGGCGGTGACCTCGGGGAGCTCCAGCGAGAGGCCGCCGGCCAGGGCGGGGAGGGGGAGCTGCAGGCCGCCCTTGGAGAGGAAGACGTGAGGCGCGAGCAGCAGCGGGCTGGCCGCCTCCGGCAGCAGCTCGGTGATGGCCAGGTACCAGGCGAAGAGCTGGATCACCAGGGGGACGTTGCGCAGCACCTCCACCCAGGCGCCGCAGAGGCCGCGCAGCAGCAGGTTGCGGGAGAGCCGGCCCAGGCCCACCAGGGCCCCGAGCGGCGTGGCCAGCAGGATGCCGAGGAGCGAGACCCGCAGCGTGTTGGCCAGGCCGGCCGCGAAGGCCCGCAGGTAGCTGTCGGCGGGGCCGTAGGGCACCGGCCCCTCGCCGATGTCGAAGCCGGCCCGCTGCCCGAGGAAGCCGAAGCCGGTGCGGATCTGCCGCTCCGCCAGGCTCCCGGCGGCGTGGGAGGCGAGCGCCCAGCCGCAGAGGACGAGCAGGAGGAGGAGCGCCGCCTGCCAGGCGAGCGCCCTCCCCGAGCGCGTGGACCAGGAGAGGCGTCCGCGCTTCACCGCACCGGCGGCGCGTACATCAGGCCGCCCTTGCTCCACAGCCGGTTGGCGCCCCGGGGCAGGTTGGAGGGCGTGCCCGGGCCCAGGTTGCGGTCGAAGCTCTCGCCGTAGGTGCCCACCTGCTTGACGACGCGGTAGGCCCACTCCTTGTCGAGCCCCAGGAGCTTCCCGGTGTCCTCGCTGACGCCGAGGAGCCGCTGCACCACCGGGTCCTTGCTCTCGGCCTTCTGCCTGTCCACGCTGGCCTGGGTGAGCCCGGCCTCCTCCGCCTCCAGCATGGCGTAGCCGACCCACTTGACGATGGCGAACCACTCGTCGTCGCCGCGGCGCACCGAGGGGCCGAGCGGCTCCTTGGAGATGACCTCGGGGAGGATGACCCAGTCGGCGGGCCTGGCCACCTTGGTGCGGGCGCCGGCCAGGTCGCTCATGTCGGTGGTGTAGGCCTGGCAGCGGCCGGAGAAGAAGGCCGACTGGATGGCCTCGGCGGTGTCGAAGACCACCGACTTGTACTTCTGTCCGTTGGCGGCGAAGAAGTCGGCCACGTTCTTCTCGCTGGTGGTGCCGGCCTGGACGCACACCGTGGCGCCGCCCAGCTTCCTGGCGCTGTCCACCTTGAGCTTCTTCGGGACCATGAAGCCCTGGCCGTCGAAGTAGTTGATGTGGGTGAAGACGATGCCCAGCGAGGCGTCGCGGGTCAGCGACCAGGTGGTGTTGCGCGAGAGGACGTCGATCTCGCCGGCCTGGAGCGCGGCGAAGCGCTGCTGCGAGTTGAGCGGGACGAACTTCACCTTGGCGGCGTCGCCGAGGACGGCGGCGGCGACGGCGCGGCAGGTGTCCACGTCGAGCCCCTGCCACCTGCCCTGGCTGTCGGCGGACGAGAAGCCGGGGGCGGAGGTGTTGACGCCGCAGACCACCTCGCCGCGCGCCTTGACGGCGTCGAGGGTCTTGCCGGCCAGGGCGGCCGAGGGGGTGAGCAGCAGGGCGGCGAGCGCCGCGAGCGAGGTGAGGCGAGCGGAAGCCATGCGTCCTCCGTTGGCCGGTGACCGATCGTGAACGTCCCGGCCGGGTGCGATGGGTTGGAGCGGGAGGAAAGCTAGCGCGAAGGCGGGCGGATGCCCAGGCAAAGGAGGGAGCGGGGGCCCGGGAGGGGCCGCCCCCGCGCCATCGCTACTGCATCACCACGCCGCTCTGGAAGAGCTGGGCGCGGAGCGGCGAGATGTCCCGCACGAAGTCGGGCATCCACTTCTCGGGCACCGGCGCCTCCCGCGGCAGCTTGAGCGCCAGCGGGTTCACGAAGCCCCCGCCCTTCTTCACCGCGTAGTGGAGGTGCGGGCCGGTGGCCAGGCCGGTCTGGCCGGTGGCGCCGATGACCTGCTTCTGGGCCACGCGCTCGCCGGCCTTCACGGCGATGGACGAGAGGTGGCAGTACTGGCTCTGGAAGCCGTTGCGGTGGCGCAGGATCACCATCTTCCCGCAGGCGCCGCGGGTGCCGGCTTCCAGCACCGTGCCGTCGCCCACCGCCCAGACCGGAGTGCCCACCGGCGCCCCGTAGTCGACGCCCTCGTGGGCGCGGGTGTAGCCGAGCACCGGGTGCTTGCGGCCGCCGAAGCGCGAGGTGACCTGCGCGTACTTGAGCGGGCTCTTCAGGAACCCGCGCCGCGCCGCGCCGCCCTCGTCGTCGTAGTAGGTCTCGTGCCCCTCGGGGTCCTTCCACAGGTAGAGCCGCCGGCGGGAGAGCTCGCCCTCGTAGTCGACGGCGCGCACCTCGCCGAAGCGCAGGAAGCGGCCGTCGGCGTACACCTTCTCCACCAGCATCCGCAGCCGGTCGCCCTTGCGGACGTCCTGGTAGAAGTCCACGTCCCAGGCCAGGGCGTCGCTGGCCAGCACCGCCACCGTCGGGTCCTCGCCGGCCTGCTGCAGCGCCTCGTAGAGCGAGCTGCGGATCTCCACCTCGACCCGGGCCACCTGGCGGGTGATGTCCACCGGCCGCTTGCGCGCCGCGAGGGCGCCGTCGGCGCTGGCGTCCACCACCCACTCGTCGGCCGGGCCCTGGCGGTAGGAGAGCCGCCGCAGCGCCTTCTCCCCCTCGAGCCGCTCGAGCCGCACCTGGTCGCCGGCCCGCACCTTGGTGAAGTCCACCTCGCCCTGGAGCGCCGCCACCACCGCGCCGGCCTGGGCGCCGTCGAGGCCGAGGCGCTGGAGCGCCTGCCCGAAGGTGCCGCTCTGCTCGACGCGCACCACCCGCGAGGTCACCCGCATGGGAGGGGGCTCGGCCACCGGCTGGGCCGGGGCGCTGGGCACCGCCAGGGGTGGGGCGGCGACGATCTGCGGCTCGGCGGGCGGCGGGGGAGCGAAGCGCAGGAGGCCGCTGGCGCCCAGCGCGGCGGCCACCAGCACGGCGGACAGCGCCAGGCCGGCGAGCAGCACGGGACCGCGGGGGGGCGTGGGTCGGTCGAACGACAAGCGCCAGCAATGTACCAAGATCGGCGGGCCATTCCCATGGAACGGGCCGCCAGGGACGTCCGGATGTGGGAGGAGGTGCGAGCCCGGGGGCGGGTGCTAGACCCGCCGCTCGCCGTGCTCCTTGCCGTCGAAGCGCAGCTCCACCGGGTGCCCCTCGATCCGCGTCTGCAGGCACACCGGCCTCCGCCACATCGACTGCAGGTTGCGGAGCGTGTCGCGGGCCCAGTCCACCTTGAGGTCCACGCCGTCGTGCCGGTGCACCAGCAGGAGCTCGCCGCGGTTCTCGTGGTTTCCGTTCTCCACCGCGATCACCGGCTGCCCGAAGTTGGTGAGCATCTGCAGCAGCTTCTCCTTCACCTGCCGGAACTCCCGCTCCAGGATCTCCCAGCGCTGGCGCTTCTCGGCGTAGCCGAAGGTGAAGAGCTTCTGGTCGATGCAGAACTCCGGGGTGAGGAAGGCGTCGATGAAGGTGATGTCGTTGTAGTGCCTGCGGACCTCGAAGATCTTCTCGCGCCCCTGCCCCAGCCGCCGGTCCCAGTTGCGCCGGGCCTCGAGGTTGTCGCACTCCTCGAACTCCTTGCCGAAGCGGCCCCGGTTCCAGCGGTCCTCGATGTCGCGCCACAGCTCGACGCCCAGCTTGTAGGGGTTGAGCTGCCCGGGCTGGGTGGCCAGCGTGCCCGAGTGGTGGTCGGCGTAGTCGATGAGCTCGGAGGCGTCGAGGGCCTTCTCCGTCATGATCTTGGAGTGCCAGTAGGTGGCCCAGCCCTCGTTCATGATCTTGGTCTGGCCCTGGGGCGCGAAGTAGTAGGACTCCTCCCGCATGATGGAGAGGATGTCGTGCTCCCAGCGCTCCAGCGGTGCGTGCTCCAGCAGGAAGAGCAGCACGTCGCGCTCGGGGTGCTCCGGCACCTTGCGGGCCCGGCTCTGCTCCTCGTCGAGCTTCTTCTGCTGCGCCTCCAGGAAGGCGGGCGGGTTGATGAACTCCCGCATGTACTCGCGGTCGGTCTTGAAGCCCACCGCCACCGTGGTCCGCTGCTGATCCTCCAGCTCCGGGTCGGCCCGGCGCCTCACGTAGGGCGACTGGTAGTCGACCAGGTTCTCCAGCGAGAGGCAGCGGTCGATGAAGTCCTCGACCAGCTCCACCCCGGAGCGCCGCTGGTCGGTGAGGGCATCCTGGTAGCGGCGCACGCGGGTGGCGTGGTTGGCCATCTGGTCCATCATCTTCCGGTTGGTGTGCCGGAACATGAAGTTGTTCTTGAAGAAGTCGACGTGGCCGAAGACGTGGGCCATCACCAGCTTCTGGTCCACGTCGGCGTTCGACTCCAGGAGGTAGGCGTACGAGGGGTCGTTGTTGATGACCATCTCGTAGATCTTGGAGAGACCGTACTCGTACCCCTTGGAGAGCCGCTCGTACTCCATCCCGAAGCGCCAGTGGGGGTAGCGGGTGGGGAAGCCCCCGTAGGCGGCCACCATGTTGATCTCGTCGAAGGACAGGACCTCGAAGACGGTATCGTAGAAGTCGAGCCCGTACCCGCGGGCGTACCCCTCCACCTTGCGGCGGATGTCGTGGAGGCGGGGGGGGAGGGCGTGGGAGCGGTTCATCACTTCCCCTTGCCCAGGAACTGCTGGATGGAGGCGTAGATGCCGTCCTTGTCCGGGATCTCCGAGAGGGCGACGTTCTCCTCCTTGCCCACCGCCTCGCGCAGGTCCTTCACGAACTGGCCCGAGCCGTAGGGGCTCTCCACCTGGCCGTAGGCGAAGAGGTTCACCACGGGCAACAGGTCGTTCTTCAGGATCTCGACGCAGAGCCGGGTGTCGTCCGCGCTCCAGTTGTCGCCGTCGGAGAAGTGGAAGGGGTAGACGTTCCAGCCCGACCCGTACTTCTCCTGCACCAGCTCGCGGCACAGCTTGTAGGCCGACGAGATCATCGTGCCGCCCGACTCGCGGGTGTGGAAGAAGGTCTCCCGGTCCACCTCGCGGGCCACGGCGTCGTGCACCACGTAGCGGGTCTCGAGCCCCTTGTAGTGGCGCCGCAGCCAGGTGTCGATCCAGAAGGACTCGATGCGCACGATCTCCTTCTGCTCGTCCCCCATGGAGCCGGAGACGTCCATCATGTAGATGACCACCGCGTTGGTCTCGGGCTGCGCCACCTCCTTCCAGGTGCGGTAGCGCCGGTCCTCGCGGGTGGGGACGATCACCGGGCGCAGGTAGTTGTACTGGCCGCTGGCGATCTGGCGGCGCAGCGCCTGCTTGTAGGTGCGCTTGAAGTGGCGCAGCGACTCCGGCCCCTGCGGCGCCACGCCGGTGTACTTGAAGCGGGTGGCGACGATGCGGTCCTTGCCCTTGGGCTGGATGCGGGGCAGGGCCAGCTCCTCGCCGAGGATGTCGGCCAGCTCGTCGAGGGAGACGTCCACCTCCAGGAGGTGCTGCCCCTCGCCCTCGCCGGCCTTGCCGCCACCCTGGCCCTCCTGCGGGTCGCTGCCCGAGAGCGGGTCGCCGGGCTCGCCCTCGCCCTGGCCCACGCCCCCCTGCTGCTTCTCGCCGAAGCGGAAGCGCGGCACCTCGATGGAGGGGATGGGGATGGTGACCACGTCCTTCCCCTGCTTGCCGATGAGCTCGCCCTTCTGGACGTACTTCTTCAGGTTGCTCTTGATCCGCCCGCGGACGATGTCGCGGAAGCGCGCCTGATCCTGCTTGATCTTGAGCGACACGGCGGGCCCCCGGGCCTACTCCTTGGCGTCACCACGGGCGAAGATCGAGGCCACGAAGTTGAGCACGTCGGTGGAGCAGACCTCGCAGTAGCCGTGCAGCTTCACCAGCCGCTGCTTCACCACGTCGATCTTCTCCTGGGTCTCGCGGTCCACCACCGAGGCCACCAGGTTCTTGAGCTTGATCGAGTCCTTCTGGTCCTCGAAGAGCTTGAGCTCCAGCGCCTTCTGCAGCCGCTCGTTGGTGCGGTAGTTGAAGGTCTTGCCCTCGATGGCCAGCGCGCCGATGTAGTTCATGATCTCGCGCCGGAAGTCGTCCTTGCGCGTCTCGGCGATGTCGATCTTCTCCTCGATGGAGCGCATCAGCCGCTCGTCGGGCTCCTCGTACTGACCGGTGTACTTGTTGCGGACCTTCTCCTTCTGCGTGTAGGCCTTGATGTTGTCGATGTAGTTGGCGCAGAGCTTGGTGATGGCGTCCTCGTCGGCGCTGATGGCCCGCTGGACCTCGTTCTTCACCACGTCCTCGTACTCGCGCTTCACGTCGGTGAGCAGGTCGCGGAACTTCTTGCGCTGGTCCTCCGAGGAGATGAGCGAGTGCTGGCGCAGGCCGGCCTCCAGCTCGTTGAGCACCATGAAGGGGTTGACGCAGCCGTCGCCCTTGTCGCTTACCAGGGCGTTGGAGATCTTGTCCTGGATGTAGCGGGGGCTGATGCCCTCCATGCCCTCGCGCACCGCCTCCTTGCGCAGCTCCTTGATGTTGTCCTCGGTGAAGCTGGGCAGGGTCTTGCCGTTGTATAGCTTGAGCTTCTGCATCATCGTCAGGTTGTGCTTCTTCGGCTCCTCGAGCCGGGTGAGCACGCCCCACATGGCCGCCATCTCCAGGGTGTGGGGGGCGATGTGCTTGCCCCGGATCTTGTGGGCGTTGTAGTCGCGCTCGTAGATCTTCACCTCCTCGGTGAGGCGGGTGATGTAGGGGATGTCGATCTTGACGGTGCGATCCCGCAGCGCCTCCATGAACTCGTTGTTCTGGAGCTTGCGGTACTCGGGCTCGTTGGTGTGGCCGACGATGACCTCGTCGATGTCGGTCTGCGGGAACTTCTTGGGCTTGATCTTGTGCTCCTGGGTGGCGCCCAGGAGGTCGTAGAGGAAGGCCACGTCGAGCTTCAGGATCTCGACGAACTCGATGATGCCGCGGTTGGCGATGTTGAACTCGCCGTCGAAGTTGAAGGCCCGCGGGTCCGAGTCGGAGCCGTACTCGGCGATCTTGCGGTAGTTGATGTCGCCGGTGAGCTCGGTGGAGTCCTGGTTCTTCTCGTCCTTGGGCTGGAAGGTGCCGATGCCCACCCGGTCCTTCTCCGAGAGGATGAGCCGCTTCACCCGCACGTGGCCCATCACCCGGGACCAGTCGCCCTTGTACTCGGTGCGCAGCTCCTTGTAGACGAAGCGGCAGGCGGGGCAGAGATCGCCGCCCACCGGGATGCTGAAGCCGCTGCCCGGCGGGCAGAGCTCGGGGAGCACCTGGTCGCGCAGCTCCTGGGGCACGAGGTGCAGCGGCTCCTCGTGCATGGGGCAGGGCATGAACTCCCGGCGCTTGACGCCGTCCGGGCCGGTGCGCTCGATGTCCCAGCCGAAGGTGTAGAGGGCGCCGTCGGCGGTCTTGGAGTAGGCCTCCAGCCCCTTCTTCAGCAGCCGGGCGATGGTCGACTTGGAGGAGCCCACCGGGCCGTGGAGCAGGATGACCCGCTTCTCGGTGCCGTACCCCTGGGCCGCCGCCTTGAAGACGTTGACCAGCTTCATGAGCGGCACGTCGAGCCCGTAGATGGCGTCCTTGCCGCCGAACTCCGGGTCGAAGAAGAAGTTGTAGCGGATGAGCTTCTTCTTGTTGTCGATGTACTCGGTCTTCCCGTGCGACAGGATCATGTCGTACGCCCGCTGGAAGGCGGTGCGGGTGACCTTGGGGTTCTTGCGGACGATCTCCAGGTACTCCTCGAAGCTCCCCTCCCAGTGCTGCTCGGAGTAGGCCTTCAGGTCCTGCATGGCGCCGATGCGGGAGACGAGGTTGCCGTTGCTGCGGGGCTCGGCCATGGGCGATCCTCCTCGGGGATCGCAGCATAACGGCTCCGCGAGGGTGTCGCACGGCCCGGGGCGCCGCGGGGGGCGGGGTCAGGTGCGGGCGCGGGTCCGGGCGGCGCGCCGCTTCTCCCGGAAATAGTCGACCTGCCACTTCTGCACGGCGGCGGCGTGGCAGCGCAGGTCGGGGCAGAAGACGTGGGTGCCGTCGTTCCGGGACACGAAGTAGAGGTCGGGGCAGGGCGCGGGGGCCAGGGCCGCGGCCAGGGCGGCCGCGCCGGGGCTGGCGATGGGGCCCGGCGGCAGGCCGGCCACCGCGTAGGTGTTGTACGGGTGGGGCGTTTCCAGGTCGGCCCGCGAGAGGTTGGTGGGCCAGGCGCCGCCGCGCCGCAGCCACTTGGCGTAGAGGACGGTGGGGTCGGTCTGGAGCTTCATCTGGCGCTTCAGCCGGTTGTGGAAGACGCAGGAGATCCGGGGCCGCTCGCTGATCTGGCCGGTCTCCTTCTCGACGATGGAGGCCAGCGTCACCGCCTGCTGCTCGGTGAGGGTCACGCCCGCCCCACGGCCGGCCTCGGCCCGCTTCCAGGCGGCGCGGAAGCGCCCCACCATGGTGCCGAGCACCAGGCGCGCCTTCGGGTTCCGGCCGAAGGTGTAGGTGTCCGGGAAGAGGTAGCCCTCCAGGGTCGGGAACGGCACACCCAACTCCCGGGCAAGCTCCGGGTCGCGCGCCAGGGCCATGAGCTCGGCGGCGTTCCCCAGCCCGGCCGCCTCGATGCGCTCCGCCACCTCGTCGATGCGCAGCCCCTCGGGGATGGTCACCTGGTAGGTCTTCACCTCGCCGCGGTAGACCCGCTCCAGCACTTCGTCGGGGCGCAGCGGCCCCACGAAGGCGTACTCGCCGGACTTGAGCGGCCGCCTGTCCCGCTTCACGTAGCGGAGGTAGCGGAGGGCCATGCGCTCGTCGGAGAGGGCGCCGCCGCGCGCCAGCAGCCGGACCACGTCGCGGGCGTTGGTGCCGGGCGGCACCTCCACCACCTTCTCCACCTCGGAGCCATGGGCGGTCTCGCGGAAGCGCAGCACGTCCAGGTAGAGCTTGGCGCCGACGATCAGCGCCGCCACCACCACGAGGAAGAGGACTCCCACCGCCGCCCGGAGCCACCTCACGTGTGGCGCTCCTCGCCGGCGCCGGCGTCGAGCCAGCCCTGGAGGATCACCGC
Source organism: Deltaproteobacteria bacterium (assembly GCA_016214955.1). GTDB lineage: Bacteria > Myxococcota > Myxococcia > Myxococcales > Anaeromyxobacteraceae > JACRMN01. The sequence continues at coordinate 141,666 of JACRMN010000023.1, read as the reverse complement.
CGCCGCCTCGGCGTCGATGACGGCGCGCTGGTCCCGGGCGCTCAGCCCCTGGGCGCGCAGCCGGCCCTCGGCCTCGAACGTGGAGAGCCGCTCGTCCTGGAAGGCGACCGGCAGGCGCAGTGCCTCCTCGAGCTTGCGGGCGAAGCCGCGGGCCAGGCGCGCCGAGTCGCCCTCGGTGCCGTCCATGTGGAGAGGCAGGCCCACCACCGCCTGTGTCACCTCGTACTCCTCGGCCACCCTGCGGAGCTCCTCGAAGAGGGGCCCGTCGCCCGCGCGCCGGAGGGTCCGGAGCGCCCGAGCCGTCCGCAGGACGTCGTCGGCGAGCGCCAGGCCCACGGTGGCGCGCCCCACGTCGAGTCCCAGGTAGCGCACCGCGAGAATCTAGGCGGGGCGCTGCCGGGGGTCAAACAGGCCGTCTCGCGGACGCGGGGGCCGGTGTGCGAGCGCTGCCCACCGCCAAGGGCGCGGATCGAGGGGGCCGCCAGCGGCACGCAGCGCGCAATGCGCCGGCCCGAACCCCAACCGCGAGGAGCGCATGACAGCCAAGCCAGTCGCCGCGGGCCGGACCGGGCCCGCCATCCCCATCGAGAACGACGCCGGCCCCGCCGCGACCGCGACCGCGGCTGGCGCCGCAGCCGCGACCCGGATGGCCGAGGCCGGGAAGAAGGAGGTCGCCAAGGCCGGGGCCCGCAGGTCGGGTCCGGCGCCCTCCGGGGCCGCGCGCGGCAGGGGGAAACTGGGCAAGTCGGTGGACAAGGCGCTCGGCAAGGTGAAGCAGCAGGCGCCCGCCGCCGCCAGGCGGGCGGGCGGCGCGCAGGGCCGCGCCACCACCGGCGCCACCGGCTACTCCACCAGCGCGGCCGCGACGGCGGCGACCGGCGAGTGGGCCTTCCTGCAGGACAAGAACCTCTCCATCGACGAGAAGCTGTTCCGCTACATGATGCTGCTGCAGAAGAAGGCCGACACCGAGCTCCAGCAGTTCCTCGAGGCCACCGGGCCCGGCGCCAAGGGCGGGACCTCGTCGTCCAAGGGCACCTCGCTCTTCGACGTGGCCAAGGCGGTGATCCCTGCGCTGGGCCTGGCCGAGAGCCTCATCGGCGAGGCGGGGCTCAAGAAGCTGGCCGGGCAGCTCGCCGGGCCGGTGCTCGCGGCAGCGGCCACCGCGGCCGGCCTGCCCGCCCTGGCTCCGGCGGCGCTGCAGGTCGGCAGCAGCCTGGTGCAGATGGCCTTCCAGGACGTCGGCTCGCGGGCTGCCACCGGGACCTCCACCGCGCCGGCCGCCAACGAGTACTCCAAGATGACCGACGAGCAGCGGACCCTCTGGCTGCAGCACCTCCTGGAGAAGCAGAAGGCCATGTTCACCGCGGTGAGCAACACGCTCCGCTGCATGCACGACACGCAGATGGCGGCGATCGGCAACATCCGCTAGGAGGCGACCGTGATCACCATCGAGGAGATCGCCCGGGGCAGGACCCTGGCCGAGGCCCAGGGCATGACCGCCGAGCTGGGCCGGGCCATCGCCGGGATGGCCGAGGGGGCACTGGCCGAGGACCGCCTGCGGGCGGCGCGAGACATGCTGGAGGGGCTGGTGGTCACCAACCCCCGCGACCCGGTGGCCTGGGCGCTGCTCTCCACCGTCTGCCGGCGCCAGGGCCACGCCGAGGCGGCGCGTCTCTGCGCCGAGGCCGCCGTCCGGCTGGCCCCCGACGACCCGCAGGCGCGCCTGGCGCGCGCCGAGACCCAGCTGCTCTGGCCGGCGGAGCGCGCCGCGGGCTGCGAGGGGCTCCGGGCGCTGGCGGTCGAGCCGGGCGGGGTGGGGGAGAGGGCCCGGGCGCTGCTGGCGGCCATCGGGCCGACGGGGACGGCGGGGTAGGGCGGGGGCCGCCCGCCGGGCCCGCCGGCGCCGGGAGGCCCGGCGTCGCGTCCGCGGGCCAGGGTGAGGGCTTGCCGGGGGTGCAGGGGCGGGTGATGCTGCTCGCCCATGAGCCGCTTCCTCCTCGTCTGCCTCGGCGGCGCCGCCGGCAGCGGCGCCCGCTACCTGGTGGGCCTGGGGGCCGTGCGGCTCCTGGGCACGGCCTTCCCCTGGGGAACGCTGGCGGTGAACGTCGCCGGCTGCTTCCTCATCTCGCTGGTGATGGATCTCGGCATCCACTACGGGGTCATCCCCGACGACCTCCGCATCTTCCTCACCGCCGGGGTGATGGGCGGGTTCACCACCTACTCCTCGTTCAACTACGAGCTGCTCACCCACCTCGGCCGAGGTCACTACGGCAGCGCCGTCCTCTACCTCGTCCTCACCGTCGCCGGCTGTTTTGCGGCCGGCGTGCTGGGGATCCTGGCGGCTCGCCTGGCCGCTTGATCGGGGAGCGCGTTTCCGGTCCGGCGAGGCCCGGAGGCCCCGTCTGTTCGCGGCCAGCAGCGCATTCCGGCTCTTGACGGTCAGCGTCGGTTCTGGCGATAGTTCGCGCCCAGATCCCGGGTCACCCGCCCGGCCGGGGCTATCGCAGCCACCGGCTTCACGACGAGGAAGTGGAAGCGATGGCACAAGGCACTGTGAAGTGGTTCAACGACGCCAAGGGGTTCGGCTTCATCAGCCAGGAGGGCGGCGAGGACGTGTTCGTCCACCACACCGCCATCCAGATGGAGGGGTTCCGCACCCTCAAGGAAGGCCAGCGCGTGGAGTTCGACGTGGTCCAGGGGCCGAAGGGGCTCCAGGCCGCGAACGTCCGGGCGGCGTAGCCCGGGCAGCGACTCCGGTGGCCGAGCGGCCTCGCACACCCCGCGAGGCCGCTCGCCTTATGGTCGAACGGCAGGGGCGGGCCGAGGCAGGCCGGAAAAGGGACGATGAGCGAGAAGGAAGCAGGCATCGAGGTACAGGGAACGGTCGAGGAGGCCCTCGCCGGCGGCATGTACCGCGTCAAGGTGGACCAGGGCCCGACCGTGCTCGCCTATGCCTCGGGCAAGATGAAGAAGTTCCACATCCGCATCATCCCGGGCGACCGGGTGAAGCTGGAGCTGTCGCCGTACGATCTCACCCGCGGTCGCATCACTTACCGCGACAAGTAGCATCCCTCCCCCCGGCCTCCGCCTGCATCACGCGCCTTCGCGCGGGCCCGGGTGCGCGCGCAGTGGCCTCGCGCCGCGCCGCGGGGCGCCTTGCGCCGGCGCCGGCGCGCGTGGCAATGCTGGCGGATGCCCGAGGCCCCCTCCCGCAAGCTCTGGCTCGACTGGCAGCGTGGCCTGGCCGTGCTCTTCATGGTGGAGTGGCACACCTGGGACTCCTGGCGCGCCGACGCGGCCGCCCAGGGCCCGGTCCACGATGCCATGGCCATCCTGGGCGGCTTCGCGGCCCCGAGCTTCCTCTACATGGCTGGCCTCTCGCAGCTGCTCGCCGACGCCGCCCTGGCGCGCCGGGGCATCTCCCCGGGCGAGCGGCGCCGCAAGGCGGCCGGCCGCGCCCTGTGGCTGCTGGGCGTGGCCTACCTCTTCCGCGCCGCCGAGTACGTGCTGGGGCGCGCTTACCTGGTGCCGGACGGCTGGCAGGGCATCCTCAAGGTGGACGTGCTCAACGTCATCGCCGTCTCGCTCCTGGTCACCGCCTTCGCAGCGGTGGGGCGCACGCCAGGCGTGCAGGCCACCCTGGCGGCGGGAGGTGCGCTGGCGGTGGCCGTCTTCTCGCCGCCCATGGCCGGGTGGCAGCACGCCCCCTCGCGGATCCTCGACTACCTCTACGGCGACTGGCCGCGCGCCGGCTTCCACCTCTTCCCGTGGATGGCCTTCGCGCTGGCCGGCAGCGCCGCCGGCCGGGCCGCGCTGGCGCGCGTCCGCCCGTCCACCTGGATCGCGGCGGGCGGCGCGCTCTTCCTCGGCGGCTGGGTCCTCGACACCCTCCCGCCCTTCTATGCCCACCAGGACTTCTGGCGGGTCTCGCCCAACTGGCTGGCCATGCGGCTCGGCATCGTGGTGGCGACGAGCGGCCTGCTCCAGCTCCTCCCGCCGGGCGCCGACGGGGCCCTCTCCTGGCTCCGCACGCTGGGGCGCCACTCCCTGTTCGGCTACTTCCTCTCGGTCGAGATCCCGTACGGGGGGCTCTCCTCCTCGCTCCACAAGCGGCTCTCGACGGGCCAGGCGGTGGTGGCCGTATTCGCCATGATCGCGCTCACCTGGGCTGCCTCGGCGGCCATGGACCGCTGGGACGCCTGGCGAGAGGAGCGGGCGCGCGCCTGACCGGCTGCGTCCGGGAGCGGGAAGCGTCGGCCCCTCTTCCCTGTTAGAATCACCAGTTGCGTGAGCCACCTGGGACCCACCCTGCGGCGGAGGCGCCGCCCCGTCTCGGCCGCCCGCCGGATCGCGCTGGCGGCCGCGCTCTCGCTCCTTGCCAACCTCCTCCTCCTCCTGCGGCTCGATCTCTCCTGGCTCGACTCCGCCACCGCGCCGCGTCGCGCCGTGGCCGTGGCACCGCTGACCGCGCGCGACTGGGAGAAGAACCGCGCCGTGGCCGGCCAGCAGCCGCGGCCCCAGCCGGTCCAGCGGCTCCCGGCCCCGCCGCCAGCGCCCCCGCCCGACAGGCCCGAGGGCCAGGTGGTGCGGGTCGCGCCGCCCAGGGAGCCGCCCAAGGAGCCGCCGCGGGACGCGAAGTACCTGTCGGAGCAGGACAGCAAGGTGGAGAAGGAGACGCGGTCCCGCTTCGCCGCCAACGGCCTGGGAAAGCCCGCGCCGGTGCCCACCTCGCCCGCCAGGCCCGAACCGCTGCGCGGCCCGCGCGGCCAGCCCGACGCCGACGCCCAGGCCCGGCAGGAGGAGCAGAAGAAGGAGCAGGCGCCACCGCCCGAGCCGCGGCGGCTGGCCTTCGACTGGCGCCCGGGCGCCACGGTGCGCCAGGAGGCCCGGCGGCGCCCCGAGCCGGCGCAGACTCCCGCCCTCCCCACCGCGCCGGCCCGCCCCGGCGAGAAGGGGCTGCCGGGCGCCGACGGCTCCACGCTGCCGCCTGGGCTCCGGCCCAGCGCCGCGGCCTACCAGTCGTTGGCCGGCGGTCCGGCCAACGACCACCTGCCCGACGTCGAGGAGGGAGAGGCCACCTTCCTCAACACCCGCGAGTGGCGCTACGCCGGCTACTTCAACCTCATCACCGAGCGGGTGGACGAGCAGTGGGTGACGGCCGGGCGCAGGGAGGTGGAGCAGCGCGATCCCTCCGGCCAGCGCTTTCTCTACAAGGACAGGCTGGTGGTGCTCGACGTGACCCTCGACGACCGCGGCTCGGTCCGCAACGTCCGGGTGTCTCGCAGCACCGGGGTGGAGTTCCTCGACCGCGTGGCGGTGGACATGTTCCGCAAGGCCGAGGCCTTCGCCAACCCACCCAGGGGCATCATCGACGCCAACGGGCAGATCAACTTCGCCTTCGGCATCAACTTCGTCGGCGTCAGCCCGAGCATGGGCCTGCTGCGCCGGCCCTCCTTCCGGGAGTGACGGAGCAGCACCGTAGCCCGCATGCCCCCGGTTCCTCCTGCGCTCCAGGCCTCGAGCCACCCGGTCCTGTCTGCGCTCCTCTGGATCGCGGGCGGCCTGTACCTCTTGGCGTTCCTGGTCACGGCCTGGCGCCCCGCGGCCGGGCGCTGGGTGCTGGGGGCCGGCGCCGCGGTCCACCTCGCCGGCACGGTGGGGCGTGGGCTGGCCATCGACTTCCTTCCGCTCACCAACAAGCTCGAGTCCTTCTCCGGCGCGGCGCTGGCGACGGCGCTGGTGCTGGCGGTGGTCTGGGTCCCGGTGCGGCTCTACCTGCTGCCGGTGCAGGTGCTGCTCCTCGCGGCCATGGGGGCGGCGCTGCGCTACCCGCTCCACCTCTCCTGGCCGCCGCCGCTGATGCGCACCATCTGGTACCCGCTCCACGTGCCGCTCTCCTTCGTGTGCTACGCCATCTGGGCCGCGGCCGCGGCCGCGGCGCTGGCCTGGTGGCGCGACCGCGACCCCGCCTGGATCGGCCGCATCGACCGGCTGGCGCTGTGGGGCTTCGCCCTCTGGTCGGTGTCGATGATCACCGGCGGCATGTGGGGCGTCGTGGCCTGGGGCGCCTACTTCATGTGGGACCCGAAGATCATCTGGTCGGCCATCCTCTGGTTCCACTACGCCACCCTCCTGCACGTCAGGCTCACCCCCTCGGTGCAGGGCAAGGTTTGGCTGCGGCCGGCGCTGGCCGGGCTGGGCCTGCTCCTGGTGCTGGTGGCCTACGTGGGCACCTCGTTCCTCTTCGGGCGCTCGTCGCATGCCTTCTCCTGAGCGGCGCGACTGGGGAGCGCTCCTGCGCTCGCAGGGGCTGGGGCTCGTCTGCGGCTTCGCAACGGTGCTGCTCCTGGCAGTGGGCTCCTTCGTCCTGGCGGCGACGCGCGACGGCGCCTCGCGCGCCATCGGCATGGACGACCTGCGGGGCTTCTTCGCGCCGCCCTCCTGGACCCACCTCTGGTTCTACCTGCTGGTCCCGGTGCTGGGGCTCTACGGCCTCAACACCACGCTGGCCACCTGGCACTCGGTGTCCCGGAAGATCCGGGCCGGGGTGACGGCGCCGGCCCGCTACGCGCCGGCGCTGCTCCACGTCTCCTTCCTGCTGGCGATGCTGGCCCACGGGGTCGGCGGCCTGTGGGGCGCCGAGCGGGGCGAGGCGGTGCTGCCCGAGGGAAGCTGGCAGCGGCTCCCCGGCGGGCCGGAGGCGCGGCTCCGCTCGCTGGCGGTGGACCGGCTCCCCGGCGGCATGCCACGCGAGGTGCGGGCGGCGGTGGAGCTTCGCGACGGGGCCGGCAGGGTCGAGGAGGTGCTGGTGGGCTACAACCAGCCCATCTCCAGCGGCCTGGGGGCCGAGCTGCACCTGCTCGGCGACATGGGCCAGGCTCCGGTGGCAGAGCTCTCCTTGGGCGGCGAGCGCTGCGCCGCCGTGCCGGGCGCGGCCTGCACGCTGGGCGGCGCCGAGGTGCGGATCGCGAGCGCCGTCGAGGCGGGCCGAATGGGACAGCAGGCAATGGCCCAGGTGCAGGTGGTGCGGGCCGGCGCGGCAGCGCAGCCCCTCTGGCTGATCGAGGGGCGCGAGGCGGCGCTGGCCGACGGCCGCCCGGTGCGCCTCGAGGGCGTGGTGGTGCGCCCCGCCATCCTGGTGCGCTCCCGCTCGGCGCCGGGCAACCCCTGGGCCTTCTTCTCGGCGCTCGTCATCCTCGGCGGGGTGGCGCTGCTCTGGCGCCGCTTCCTGCCCCGGGCTCCCGCTCCCGCGCCGGAGGGCGACGACGGCGCCCCCGGTGGCAGCTAGAAACGCGCCGAGCCAGGGGGGCCGCGCGGCGGGGCGCAGCGCCGCGGCGGGGCCGGTTCCCCCGGTGCTTCCCCTGTTGACTCGCCCGGCGCCGGGCACTCTCATCGGCTGGTGAGGCGCGACCCACCGGAGCCATCGGAGCCCTACGACCGCGAGGCGGCCATCCTGGCGCTGCGGGCGAGGCGGGCCGCGGCGCGGGGCCTCGACCCCGCTGCCTATCCACCGCTCGTGACCCCGGCCTGCGACAGGCCCACCCGCCCGCTCCCAGCGGCGCGCCGGCGGCTCTACGAGGGGCACCTGCGGAGCCTTCTCCGCGCCCTGGCCGCCGGGGAGCGCCCTCCGGGGCCGGAGGTCCCACCCGAGGTGACGGTGCCGCCGGAGGTGGACCAGGTGCTCCAGGCCGGCTGCCGGGCCTGCCGGGGCCGCTGCTGCGAGACAGGCGGCGCCCACGCCTACCAGACGGTGGACTCGCTGCGGCGCGTCCGGCAGGCGCGCCCGGACCTGTCCGACGACGGGGTGGTCTCCCTCTACCTCGCCCACCTGCCGGCTCGCGCGGTGCGCGACTCCTGCGTCTTCCACGGCGCCCGCGGCTGCACGCTGCCCCGCGACCTGCGCGGCGACATGTGCAACGCTTTCTTCTGCGAGCCGCTGCTCACCTGGCGCGATGGGGCCCGCGCCGCGGGCGACGGGGCCGCTTTCGTGGTCGGCTACGACGACGGCCTGCTCCGCGGCGGCCGGCTCTTCGGCCCGCCGCGCCGCGCGAGGCCGGGGGAGGGCGCGGGCGGCGGAGGCGGGGCCTGAGCCCCTGCCCGGGCTACAGCTTGGCGCCGTCGAAGGTCTGCACCGGCAGGCCGGCGGCGTCGAGCCCCTGCAGGCAGCGCAGGTTGACCGCCACGCTTTCGTTCCCCTTGCCATCGGAGCCGCGGGAGAAGGAGCGCACGCCGCAGGTGCGGCAGAAGAGGTGGTGGGTGTGCTTCTTGCCGAACTGGTAGTCGGAGAGCGCCTCCTGCCCGGCGAGGAGCCGGAAGGAGGTCACCGGGACGAAGGCGAGAAGCCATCCGGCGCGCGAGCAGATGGAGCAGTTGCAGGCGTAGGCCTTCTCGGGCGGAGCCATGGTGACCTCGTACCGGACGTCGCCACAGTGACAGCTTCCCTGGTAGGTGGTGGGGTTGGTGGACATGCCCGGAGGCTAGCCCGCACTCCCGGGAAACGCAACGGATGTTCAGGGCACCGGATGGGGCCCGAGACCCGCTCCGACGAAGGTCGCGGTCGAGGTCGGGGTCGGGTTCGGGGTCGGGATCGCCCGGGCGACTCACCTTCGCGTCTTCGCCTTCCCCCGCGGCGCCTTCTTCACGCTCGCCTTCGCTACCGGCTTCGCCCTGCCCCCCGCCTTCGCCGCCCGCTTTCTTCCCTTCGCCGCCTTCGCCGCCGCCTTGCGCGCCGCCGCGTCCACCGCCAGCCGGGCCCAGGGCAGCATCACCTCCGGGCTCTCGTGAGCATCGTCGGGTGGGCGGAAATAGCCGGTGGGCACGGCCCCTCGGCTGGGGCTCTCGTAGACCCACTGCCGGCAGCCGGCGTCGACGAAGGCCTGCCGGCACTCCACGTCCGTCTTGAGGAACAGCTCCTCGTCGTCGAGGAGCCCGTACATCAGGCCGCGCGAGAAGAGCCCGTAGCCGCCGAACATGCGGCGCGCCTCGGTCGGAGCCGCCAGCGACACCAGGTCGAGCGCGTGCTCCACGAAGCTCGGCGAGACCGCCATGAGCCCTCCGTGCGCGGGGGCGCCGCCCGCGCCTCCGTCACTCCACCTTCATGCCTGGCGTCCAGCGCAGCACCGGCTTGCGCGCGGCGCGCACCTCGTCGAGGCGCGCCCGCACCGGCTTCTGCGGCGCGGCGTGGAGCCCGTCCGGATCGCTCCTGGCCTGCTCGGCGATGGCCCGCATGCCGGCCACGAAGGCGTCGAGCGTCTCCTTGGCCTCGGTCTCGGTGGGCTCGATCATCAGCGCGCCCGAGACCACCAGCGGGAAGTAGACGGTGGGCGGGTGGAAGCCGTGGTCGATGAGCCGCTTGGCCACGTCCATGGTGGAGATGTCGGCGCCCTTCTGCAGCTTGTCGGTGAAGACCACCTCGTGGAGCGAGTCGGTCTCGTAGGGCAGGTGGTACACGTCCCGGAGCCGGGCCCGGACGTAGTTGGCGTTGAGCACCGCCAGCTCGGCGCAGCGCCGCAGCCCCTCCGGTCCCAGCTCGCGGATGAGCGCCCAGGCCCGGACGAACATCCCCATGTTGCCGTGGAACTCGCGCAGCCGGCCGATGCTCTGGGGCCGCTCCTTGGGGTCGGTGACCAGGCGGTAGGCCGGCCCCTCCTGGACGACCAGCGGCAGCGGGAGGAAGGGCACCAGGCTGGCCTTCACCGCCACCGGGCCCGAGCCCGGGCCGCCGCCGCCGTGGGGCGTGGCGAAGGTCTTGTGAAGGTTGAACTGCATGACGTCGAAGCCCATGTCGCCGGGCCGGGCCACGCCCAGGAGGGCGTTGAGGTTGGCGCCGTCGCCGTAGACCAGGCCTCCCTTGGCGTGGACGATCTCGGCGATGGCGGCGATGTCGCTCTCGAAGACCCCCAGGGTGTTGGGGTTGGTGATCATGATGGCGGCGACCTCCTCGTCCATCGCCGCCTTGACCGCCTCGGGGTGGAGCCGGCCATCGGGGCCGCTCTTCACCTCCACCGTCCTGTAGCCGTTGAGCGCCGCCGTGGCCGGGTTGGTGCCGTGGGCGGTGTCGGGGATGAGCACCTTCTTGCGGGCGTTGCCGCGGGCCAGGTGGTAGGCGCGGATCATCATCACGCCGGTGAGCTCGCCGTGGGCGCCGGCCGCCGGGCTGATGGTGGTGGCGGCGAAGCCCGAGATCTCGGAGAGGGCCCGCTCCAGCTTGAACATGAGCTCCAGCGATCCCTGGCACATCTCGTCGGGGAGCAGGGGGTGGGCGGCCGCGAAGCCGGGGAGGCGGGCCGCGGCCTCGCTCGACTTGGGGTTGTACTTCATGGTGCAGGAGCCCAGCGGGTAGAAGCCGGTGTCGATGCCGTGGTTCCAGGTGGAGAGCCGGGTGAAGTGGCGCACCACGTCCAGCTCCGCCAGCGACGGCATCCCCTCGATCTCGCCGCGCAGCAGGGCGGCCGGGATCTCCTTGGCCGGATCGACCTTGCCGGTGACGGCGGGCAGGGAGGCGCCCACCCGCTCCGAGGCCGCGTGCTCGAACACCAGCGGCTCCTCGTAGGCGAGGCCGCGGGTGGCGCCTCCGGCTCCCACGTCGCCCGCGGTGCCGCCGCTCCCCGACTCCTTCTCCATGCTCGGCTTCCAGCCGGTCGGATTGGCCATGGCGATTACCCCTTCACCGACCGGGCGAAGAGCTCGATGAGCTCGGGTGTGTGCAGCTCGGTGGCCACGCAGAGCAGCGCCCCCTTCATCCGGGCGTCCTGCGGGTACCAGCGGGCAAGCGGCGCGCCGGCCGCGACCCCCTGCTTGGCGAGGCGCGCCACCACCGCGGCGGCGTCGCCCACCTCGAAGGCCATCTCGTTGAATGTCGGGCCGGTGAAGCGCAGCCCGAAGCCCTGCCGCTGCATGGCGTCGCGCAGCAGCCGGGCCCGCTCGAAGTTCACCCGGGCGAGCTGGTGCAGCCCCTTCTTGCCCAGCAGCGAGAGGTGGATGGTGGCCGCCAGCGCCATGAGCCCGGCGTTGGTGCAGATGTTGGACGTGGCCTTCTCGCGGCGGATGTGCTGCTCGCGGGTGGAGAGGGTGAGCACGAAGCCGCGCCGCCCCTGCTTGTCCACCGTGGCCCCGCACACCCGGCCCGGCATCTGCCGGATGGCGTCCTGGCGAAGCGCCAGGAAGCCGGCGGCCGGGCCGCCGAACTGCAGCCCGGCGCCGAAGCTCTGCATGGTGCCCACCGCCACGTCGGCGCCGAGCTTGCCCGGCGCCTCCAGCAGGCCCAGCGCCACCGCCTCGCTGGTCACCGAGACGGTGACGGCGCCGGCCTTCCGGGCCAGGGCGGCGGCCTCGGGCAGCGCGTCCACGACGCCGAAGAAGTTGGGGTAGCCGAGGATGACGGCGGCGGTCTTCCCGTCCACCGCCTGGGCAAGCGCCTGGAGGTCGGTGCGCCCGTCGTCGCCGTACGGGACGGTGACGATCTCGTCGCCGGTGGAGACCAGGTAGGTGGCCAGCACCGCGCGGTAGGAGGGGTGGACCGCCGCCGAGACCACCACCTTGCTGCGGTCGGTGAGCCGGGTGGCCATCAGGGCCGCCTCGGCCATGGCGGTGGCTCCGTCGTACATCGAGGCGTTGGAGACCTCGAGGCCGGTGAGCAGGGTGACGAACGTCTGCCACTCGAAGAGCGCCTGCAGCGTGCCCTGGCTCACCTCGGGCTGGTAGGGCGTGTAGGCGGTGAAGAACTCGCCGCGCAGCAGCAGCTGATCCACCGCCGGGGGCACGTGGTGCGGGTAGGCCCCGGCGCCCACGAAGGGGGGGTGCTCGACGCGGTTCCGGGCGGCGAGGCGCGACAGCTCTGCGAGCAGCGCGATCTCGTCGGCCGCGGCCGGCACGTCGAGCGGGCGGCGCAGCCGCAGCCCTTCGGGGATGGACCGGAACAACGACTCCAGGCTCGGGGCACCGATGGCCTCGAGCATCTGGCGCACGTCTTCCGGCGTGTGGGGGTGGTAGCGCACGCGGTCCTCCGGCGGAAAGGGGTCCGGGATCCTCACCGCCGGGGACCGACGGCGCCCGGCTTCTACTCGGCGTCTTCCTCGACGAACTTCTGGTAGGCGGCCTTGGCGAGCAGATCGGAGAGCTCCTTGGGGTCGCTCATCTCGATCTGGATCATCCAGCCTTCCTCGTAGGGATCCTCGTTGATGGCCTCGGGGGCGTCGGCCAGAGGCGAGTTCACCTCGACCACCTTGCCCGAGACCGGGGCGAAGAGGTCGGAGACGGCCTTGGTCGACTCCACCACGCCGAAGGCCTCGCCCTTCTTGACCTCGTCGCCCACCGCCGGCAGCTCCAGGTAGACGATGTCGCCGAGCGCATCCTGGGCGTGATCGGTGATGCCCACGGTGGCGCGCTTGCCCTGCACGCGGCACCACTCATGGTCGCGCGTGTACTGGAGGTCGTCGGGGAAGTCCATGTCGGGATCCTATCGGGGACGGGTATAGAACGGGGTCTTCACCACGCGTGCGGCAGCGGCCCGCCCGCGGATTTCCACTGCGAAGGTCGAGCCCTCGGCTGCCAGGGCGCTGGGCACGTAGGCCAGGCCCACCGAGGTCTGCAGCGAGGGGGACTTGGTGCCGCTGGTGACCACGCCCACCGGCTGGCCATCGCGCAGCACCTTGTAGCCGTGGCGCGGAATGCCGGGGTCGGTGAGGGTGAAGCCCACCAGCTTGCGCGGCACGCCAGCCTCCTTCTGCTTGCGCATGGCGTCGCGGCCGATGAACTCGCCCTTGTCGAGCTTCACCACCCAGCCCAGGCCGGCCTCGAGGGGCGTGGTGTCGTCGTCCATGTCGCTGCCGTAGAGCCGGTAGGCCATCTCCAGGCGCAGCGAGTCGCGGGCACCGAGCCCGGCCGGCACCACGTTCTCGGTCTTGCCGGCCTCGAGCAGGGCGTCCCAGAGGGCGGCCGCCTTGCCCGGCGGGCAGAAGAGCTCGAAGCCGTCCTCGCCGGTGTAGCCGGTGCGGGCGATGATGCAGGGGATGCCGGCCACGTCACCGGTGGTGAAGCGGTAGGTGCCCACCGAGGAGAGCCGCACCGAGGTGAGCTTCTGCACCACCCCGGCCGCGGCCGGCCCCTGCAGCGCCAGCTGTCCCCACTCGTCCGACTCGTTCTTCACGTCGGCGCCGTCGGCGTGGCCCGAGAGCCAGTCGAAGTCCTTCTTCCGGTTGGCGGCGTTGACGCAGACCAGCAGGTCCTCGGCGCCGCGGCGGTAGACCACCACGTCGTCGACGATGCCGCCCGACTCGCGGCACAGGCAGCCGTACATCGCCTGGCCGTCGGCGCACTTCGACAGGTCGTTGGTGAAGAGCTTCTGCAGCGAGGCCAGGGCCCTCGGGCCGCGGAAGACCACCTCGCCCATGTGGGAGACGTCGAAGAGCCCGGCGCGGGTTCGCACCGCCTCGTGCTCGTCGAGGATGCCGCTGTACTGGACCGGCATGTCCCAGCCGGCGAAGTCGACGATGCGGGCGCCCGAGCGGGCGTGGACGTCGTAGAGCGGAGTGCGCTGGGCCATGGGAGTGGCGGGGATGATAGCGGGGCCGCCCCCCCGGTCAAGCCATGCCGGAGGGGCTGCGACGGCGCGCCGAGCCGGAATTCCACGCGGTGCTTCTCCGCTTGACAGCGGGGCCTGCCGCCGCTGCCGAGCCGGCCGCCTGCCAGGGGCTCACCGATCGCGACCGCGAGGTGATGGCCCGCCTGCCGCGCGACCTCGCACCGCGCCCTCGAGCGCTCCGGCCCCTCCTACCGGGCTGTGGGCCCGGCCGGCGCCGGGCCGCAGGTCACCGGCTGGCAGGCGCCGGGGAAGGTGGCCTGGCAGCAGTGCAGCGGCTCCAGCGCCTGGCTCTCGAAGCGCACCGACCAGCCTCGCTCCGAGACCTCGAGGACGGAGTGGCCCCAGGCGGTGGACGCGAAGAGGAGCCGGGAGCCGGCCGGCTCCACCCGCAAGAACTTCTCGTCGCGCCAGCGCGAGCCGTTTCCGGAGACGATCACGTCGTGGCCCGCCGCCGTCCGCAGGTGCTGCAGGTCGTGGTCGTGGCCGGCGAACCAGGCGGCGATGGGGCCGCTGGCGGCCTGCTGCAGCCGCTCCACCCGCGCGGAGAAGGGGCTGCCGGCGGTCATCGAGGGGGCGTGGTCGCCGGCCGAGGCGGGCGGGTGGTGGCCCACCACGAAGCAGGGGCGGGCGTCGCAGCCGCGCGTGGCCTCCCGGAAGAAGGCCAGCTCGGCGTCGAAGGAGAGGTCGCCGTAGTCGCCCGCCAGCAGGTTGGTGTCGAGGACCACGAACCGGGCCGGTCCCCGCTCCAGCACGTAGTGGCGGCCGGGCATGCGCCAGAGCGGCCCCTGGTGAGCGACCTGCAGGCAGGCCTTCACCCGGCCCATGCGCGGGAGTGGCAGGTCGCCCCGGCGGCAGGCGGCCCAGGTGGAGACGTCGTGGTTGCCCAGGGCCAGGTAGAGCGGCACCGGCTCACCGCCGCGCGCCAGCGAGGCCAGGGGCCGCTCGAAGAGCCGGTCGAAGGCCGGGTCGGCGGGTGGGCGGTAGCCGGCCTTCACGGTGTTGCCGTCGGCGCCGAACGCGCACTCGGCCGCGCCGGGGAGGCGGGGGTCGGCGCCGCACTCGTAGAGGTTGTCGCCGATGGAGAAGGCCAGGTCGAAGGGGGCCCGGGCCTGGGCGGCGGCCATGCCGCGCGCCACCGCTTCCTGCTGGCAGGTGTCGTCGCCGAAGTCGCCGAAGAGCAGCACCCGGAGGCGTGCAGGCTGCGCCGGCGCGGTCGGGGCCGGGGGGCCTGCCACCACCGTGTGCGGGACGTGGCCCGCCAGCGGACAGCAGCCGGCGCGGCTCGCCCAGGAGGAGAGGGCCAGCGCCGCGACCACCAGCGCCGCCTTCACCGCCGCGCCTTCGCCAGGTCCACCGTGTTGCGCAGCAGCATGGCGATGGTCATGGGCCCCACGCCGCCCGGCACCGGGGTGATGGCCGAGGCGCGGGCGGCCGCGGGCGCGAACTCGACGTCGCCCACCAGCTTGCCCTCGGCGTTGCGGTTCATGCCCACGTCGATGACCACGGCGCCGGGCTTCACCCAGGCGCCCTTCACCATCTCGGCCTTGCCCACCGCTGCCACCAGCACGTCGGCCCGGGCCACCTCGGCGGCCAGGTCGGGGGTGCGGGAGTGGGCGATGGTCACGGTGGCGTGCCGCTCCAGCAGCATGCAGGCCTGCGGCTTGCCGACGATGTTGGAGCGGCCGACGACCAGGGCGTGCTTCCCCTTCAGCTCCACCCGGGCCTCGTCGAGGAGCCGCATCACGCCGAAGGGCGTGCAGGCGCGCGGGGCGGGCTTGCCGGTCCAGAGGCAGCCGACGTTGAAGGGGTGGAAGCCGTCGGCGTCCTTCTGCGGCGAGATGGCCTCGAGGACCACCTGCTCCGAGATCTGCTTCGGCAGCGGCAGCTGCACCAGGATGCCGTGCACCGCCGGATCGGCGTTGAGGCGGGCGACGAGCGAGAGCAACTCGGCCTGGGAGATGGAGGCGTCGGGGTGGTGCTCGGTGGAGACGATTCCCACCTCGGCGCAGGCCTTGATCTTGTTGCGGACGTACACGGCCGAGGCCGGGTCCTCGCCGACGCGCACCACCGTGAGGCCCACCATCTGGCCCCTGGCCTTCAGCTCCGCCACGTCTCTCGCCACCTCGGCGCGAACCTGCGCGGCGATGGCCTTTCCGTCGATGATCATGGGGCGCGCAGTCTACACGACCGCGGTGACGCCGGGCAGGCGGGTGCGGCGCCGGGGAGCTCGCCGGTTTGCCCGCCGCCGGTCCCGGGGGGCGGTAGACTGGGTGCGGGAGCGGCAACGGCCCCAGGAGGCGCCATGGACGTCCGGGTCTGCGAGAAGTGCAACACCCCCCTCGACATCGAGGACGAGTGCGTCACCTGTGCCGCCGAGGCCGACGGCCTGAAGCTGCTCTCCCGCTCCGGCTACGCGTCGATCAAGGAGATGCTGGAGCTGCTCGAGGCCCAGGGCGTTGCCGCGGAGGTGGAGCAGGTCCCGCCGCGGCGGCCGGAGGAGGCGCACCGCCCGCTCTGGAACCTGTACGCCCCGGCCGATCAGCTCGCCCAGGCCACCGGATTCCTGCAGAAGGACTGGGCCGACATGCTGGGCGACGGCGCCGCCGCCCAGGCGGCGGCCCGCGGCCTGGCGGGCGTCGACCTGGACGCCGGCGGCGAGATCGAGTGCCCGGCCTGCGGCCACCGCTTCACGCACCCGGGCGGCTCGGCCGAGTGCCCCGACTGCGGCCTCTCGCTCGGGGCTCCCTCCGAGGCCGCGCCCGACGAGGCCGAGCACTGACGACCGGTAAGGGCAGGGCAGCTGTCGGGGCGGGCCACTAGACTCCAGCATGCCCCGCGAGCTCACCGATCTCCACATCCACGTGGGCGGAGCCGTCGCCCCGCACATCCTCTGGTCCATCGCCCACGAGCAGGGCTTCAAGCTGCCCGTGGCCAGCTACTGGGAGTTCAAGGAGCTGGTCTCGGCCCGCCCGGGCAAGGTGAAGTCGCTGGAGGAGTACCTGGCCGTTCTCCACACCTGGACCGAGAAGATCCAGTCCTCGCCCCAGGCCATCGAGCGCAGTGTCTACGAGGTCATCGGCAAGGAGTACCGCTCCTCGCGGGTGGATCTCATCGAGCTGCGCTTCAACCCCATGAAGCGCAACGTCGGCGGCCAGCGCGACCTCGACCACATCATCCACGCGGCGCTGCGCGGCATGGACCGGGCGGTGCTGGAGTACGGCGTCCGCGCCGGCCTCATCTTCTGCCTGGCCCGCGAGTTCCCCCTGGAGCTCAACGAGATCCTGGTGGACAAGGCGGCCCGCTACAGGCGCCGCGGGGTGGTGGGCATCGATCTGGCGGGCACCGAGAAGAACGCGGTGGAGCTGGACCCGAAGGAGGTGGCCCGCTACCGCGAGCTCTTCCGCCGCGCCCGGGCCGCCGGCCTCCGCACCACGGTCCACACCGGCGAGACCCACGGCACCGGCGCCGAGGGGGTGCGCGCGGTGGTGGAGCAGCTCGAGCCGGAGCGCATCGGCCACGGCATCCGCGCCGCGCAGGACCAGCGGGTGATGGACCTCTTGCGGGAGCGCGGGGTGGTGCTGGAGATCTGCCCCAGCTCCAACCTGGCCACGCGGGCGGTGGCCTCGCTGGAGGAGCTCAAGGAGATCCTGCAGCGCTTCTGGGAGCGCGGGGTGCGCTTCACCATCAACACCGACGGCCCCTACCTCCTCGACACCAGCATGCGGCGCGAGGTGGCCATGCTGCACGACGGGCTGGTGCTGGCGCAGGAGCAGATCGAGCAGACCTTCCGCTGGGCCCGCGAGGCCACCTTCATCCCCGCCGAGCCCGCCTGACCCCCTCCGGGATCTCCCCCGGTTGAATAGCCGCGCCGCCGGCCCGTCCTCCCGACGTGAACGGACGGCTGCCGGCGACGCCGGATCAGCCAAAGGAGAAGCACATGAAGAGCATGTTCCGCCGCATCGCCGTCGGCGTCGCCGCCCTGGGCCTTTCGCTCCCGGCGCTCGCCACCACCGACGCCGCCACCACGGCCACCCCGGCGCAGAAGCCGGCGGTGACCGCCAAGGCGCACAAGCAGAAGAAGGCCCACCGCAAGGTGGCCGCAACCGAGGAGAAGAAGGTCGAGAAGAAGGCGGAGGCCAAGGCGGAGCAGAAGCCCGCCCCCAAGGCGGAGCAGAAGCCCGCCCCCAAGGCGGAGCAGAAGCCGGCGCCGCAGGCCGAGCAGAAGCCCGCTCCCAAGGCGGAGCAGAAGCCCGCCGAGAAGCCGGCCGCCCCGGCCGCCAAGTAGCGCGTCGAAGCGGGGGAGCGGGTGGCCCGGGCAGCGCCCGGGCCGCCCGCGCCGTTTCCGGAGCCTAGGCCCGCACCGAGGCGGTGAGCCGCTGGAGCAGCGGGACGAAGAGCAGCATCGCCGCCGCGGCCACCAGGCTCGAGACCACGAAGATGGCGTAGAAGCCGAGGTTGGTCTCGGCGGCGCGCTGCACCAGGCCGCCCAGGCCGGCCGCGGGAGCCACCTTCCCGGCGCCCGGCGTCGGCGTGTAGGCCGCCAGCGCGCCGGCCAGCTTGTTGGCGGCGGCGTTGGCCAGGAACCATGCGCCCATGAGCAGGCCGCCGAAGCGGGGCGGCGCCACCTTGGAGACGTACGAGAGCCCCACCGGCGAGAGGCAGAGCTCGCCGAAGGTGTGGAAGAGGTAGGCCCCCACCAGCCAGAGCGGGCTCACCAGCGCGCCCTGGTCGGCGCGGCGCCCGCCCTCGACCATGAACAGGAAGCCCACGCCCAGCAGGAAGAGGCCCAGCACCATCTTGAGCGCGGTGGAGGGCTCCTTGCCCCGGCGGCCCAGCGCCGTCCACAGCGCCGCGAAGGGCGAGGCGAACACCAGGATGGCGAGGGCGTTGACCGACTGCAGCCAGCTCGAGGGCACCTCGAGGCCGCCCACCCGCAGATCGGTGTTCCGGTCGGCGAAGAGGTTCATGGAGCTGCCCGACTGCTCGTAGGCGGCCCAGAAGAACACCACGAAGAAGACCACCACGAAGAGCGCCACCACCCGCCTGCGCTCCTCGCCCTGCGTGCCCAGGAGCGCCACCGCCAGCGCCGCGCCCACGGTGGCGCCCATGGCGAGGGCCAGCGGATCGGTCCCGGAGGCCAGGAGGGTGAGGAGCCCACCGGCCACGGCGCCGCCGGCGCCGTCGAGGAGCGTGCGGCGGCCGACGGCGGCCTGGCCTGCCGCGCGCGGCGCGGGCGGGCTGGGCAGGCCGATGCCGGCCAGGTAGCGGCGCCGGCCCCACAGGTTCACCAGAACGCCCAGCACCATCCCCACGCCGGCGGCGCCGAAGCCCCAGTGCCAGCCGAAGCGCTCGCTCTGGGCCAGGCCGCCGCAGACGATGGGGCCGAGGAAGGCGCCCACGTTGATGCCCAGGTAGAAGATGGTGTAGCCGGCGTCGCGGCGCGGATCGCCCTGGCGGTAGAGCTGGCCCACCATGGTGGAGGCGCTGGGCTTGAAGAGGCCGGTGCCGATCACCACCAGCCCCAGCCCCGCGTGGAAGGCGGCCGGCCCGGGCACGGCCAGCGCGAAGTGGCCGGCGGCTATCACCAGGCCCCCGAGGACGAGCGAGTGGCGCGTCCCCAGCCACCGGTCCGCCAGGTAGCCGCCCAGGAGCGGCGTCAGGTAGACGAGCGAGGTGTAGGTGCCGTAGAGGCCGGCGGCACGGGCCGTGTCCCAGCGCAGCGCGTTCACCAGGTACAGCACCAGGATGGCCCGCATGCCGTAGTAGGAGAAGCGCTCCCACATCTCGACGGCGAAGAGCAGCCCCAGGCCGCGCGGGTGGCCGAGGAGGGCCCGGTCGTCGATGGCTGCGGCGTGCTCCGGGGTGAGGACGGCGGTGCGGTTGGCCTCGATCACGGCGGCATCCTATCCTCGGCGCTCACCCGCCGGGAGGGACCATGGACTTCGAGAGCTACTTCCGCAGGGACCGCTTCGCCCGGCTGACGGGAGCACGGCTGGTGGAGACCCGGCCCGGCTACGCACGGGCGCGGATGCGCATCGGGGACCAGCACCGCAACGGGCTCGACGTGGCCATGGGCGGCGCGGTCTTCACCCTCGCCGACCTGGCCTTCGCCGCCGCCGCCAACTCGCGCGGGAGGGTGGCGGTGGCGCTCCAGGTGAGCATCTCCTTCCTCAAGGCGGGCACCGGCCTCCTCACCGCCGAGGCCAGCGAGGTGGCCCGGTCGCACCGCATCTCCACCTGCGAGGTCCGGGTCACCGACACCTCCGGCGACCTGGTGGCCGCCTTCCAGGGGCTCGCCTACCTGAAGAAGGAGACCATCGAGGAGCTTCCGGAGCCGAAGGCGCGGCGCCGGGTGACGCGGCGAGCCGGACGCCGCTGAAGGCCTGGGCGCACCGGCACGCCCGCGACTCGGGTCGTTCCGCACTCCCGCCCTTCGGGGCAGGCCGCGCGCCAAGTGAACGCCTACAGACCCGCGAATCCATCACTTGCCCCTCGCCCGGCCGGGTGCGCGCCAGGGCACGTGGCTTGAACTATCCGACCCGCCATACGGGTCCGGGAGGACAGGCATGAACGTTTCCATTCGCCTCAAGCTGACCACCGTCATCGCTGCCGCCGTGCTCTTCGGGATCGGCGCGGCCTCGGGCCCGCTGCTCGGCGTCCCCGCCGGCGTGCAGGTGGCGCTCCTCGTGGCCGGGTCCATCGGCCTCGCCGTCCTCGGCCTGCTCCTCTCCCGCGACGTCGGGCTCGCCATCCGCGCGGTGGAGCGGGAGACGCGCCGGGTCGCCGAGGGCATCGCCCAGGGCGCCCTCGAGGTGCGGGTGGACACCGGTGCCGCGCCGCCGGAGTTCCGCGGCCTGCTGGCCGCCACCAACGAGGCCGCCGACGCCTTCGGCCAGCTCATCCGCGTGGCCATCGACTGGACGGTGACCTTCGCCAGCGGCGTGGTGCCCGAGCCCATTCCCGAGCGGTACCAGGGCGACTTCCAGGAGGCGGTGAAGCAGATGAACGCCTTCACCGCCATGATCCGGATGCGCAACGCCGACCTGGCCTCCGTCTTCGAGGCAGCCGCCAAGGGCAACCTCTCCAACCGCGCCGACACCTCCCGGTACAGCGGCTACAACGGCAAGATGCTGGAGAACGTGAACAAGCTCCTCGACGACCTCACCAACCCCGTCCGCGACGCGGTCCGGGTGCTCGAGGCCATCGCCGCCCGCGACCTGCGGGCCCGCATGGAGGGGCGCCACGTCGGCGACCACGCCCGCACCCAGCAGGCGCTCAACGCCGCCGCGGGGGCGCTCCACCAGGCCATCGGCCAGGTGGCCGCCGCCGCCGCCAAGGTCTCCGGGGCGGCCGCCGAGATCGCATCCGCCAGCCAGCAGGTGGCCGACGGCGCAGAAAAGCAGGCGGTCACGGTGGAGCAGGCCACCGGGTACCTCGACGCCATGGCCGACACCACCCGCAAGGCGGTGGAGAGCGCCACCGCCGCCGACGGCCTGGCCCGCAAGGCCCGCGACTCGGCCAGCGCCGGAACCGAGGCCGTCGACGCCATGGGCAGCGCCATGGCGAAGATCCGCGCCTCGGCCGAGGGCACCTCGCAGATCATCCGCGACATCAACGACATCGCCTTCCAGACCAATCTCCTGGCGCTGAACGCCGCCGTCGAGGCGGCCCGCGCCGGGGAGGCCGGCCGCGGCTTCGCGGTGGTTGCCGACGAGGTGCGCAACCTGGCCCTGCGCTCCAAGCAGGCGGCCCAGAAGACCGAGAGCCTGATCCGCGAGTCGGTGAAGCAGACGGGCGACGGCGAGGCCACCTCGCGCGCCGTGGCCGCGAAGCTCTCCGAGATCCTCTCGGCGGTCGGCGAGGTGAGCGACATCGTCTCGCAGATCGCCACCTCCGCACGGGCCCAGCTCTCCGACGTGGACAAGGTGCACGCCGCCGTGACGCAGGTGGACGCGGTGGTCCAGGCGAGCGCCGCCCACGCCAGCCGCTCGGCGGCCGCTGCCGACGACCTGGCCGTCGAGGCCCAGGAGCTCGGGACGATGGCCGGGAGCTTCCAGCTCGAGGGCAGCCCTGCTCCGGCGCTGGCGCGCGCGAGCGCGGCACCGCGGCAGGCGCTGGCGCGCGCCTAGGAGCGCGTCCGAGTACGGGGTCCGGGACAGCGCTGCGGCGGGGCCTCACGCCTCGCTGGCGGCCGACGCCCGCGTCGGTGCCGAAGAGGCAACGCGGCTCCACGCTCGAGGACCGTCTGTGGCGCAGGCAGGGCATCGGCTCCGCCCTCCGGTGACGGTCCTGCTTCTGGGCAGGGCACAAACGTCGCCGGTCCGCGGTCCGATGGGGCAACGCAGATCGAGGTCGGACCGCTGGCGCTTCGGCGTGAGGCCCCGCCTCCGCTCGGTCGGGTGGGCCGCGCAGCGGACGCTGGCCCCGCCCACCGACTCGTCAGCACGCCTCGCCTCGCCGCGCGCCAGGGCGAGCCACCTTGCTCGACCCTGCCGGGCGAGGCGTTACGGGGACAGGCTCCTAGCCGATCTACGCTGGGGCTGGCCCTGGCCCGGGGTTCGCGGCCCGGGACTCGGCCTCGGCAAGCGCCGCCTCGGCGCGCGCCACGTCGGCCTCCGAGAGGAACGGGCGCGACTCGAAGGCGGCGGCCACCGGGGTGTCCCAGTCGGCGCGGTCGGCCTCGAGGCCGGGGAAGTAGCGGGGCCGCCTGCGGACCAGGGCCTGCAAGGCCTCGTCGAGGGGGGAGCCCAGGCTGCGCTCGGCCAGGGCGGCCCGCACCTTCTCGGCCCGCCACCTGAGCTGCAGCAACCGGCCGAAGCCCTCCTGGAAGAGCACCTTCAGCGGGGCGGCCTCCAGCGCGGCCACCGCGCCGGCGGGGTCGCCCCCGGCGCGGGCCGCGAGGCCCAGCTCGACCAGGGCGCGGGAGGCCTCCACGGCGCCCCGGACGGCCTCGAGGTCGGAGGGATCGACGCCGTCGGCCACCAGCGTGGCGTTGGCCGCGGCCACCAGCTCCACCTCCAGCACCTGCCGCCGCTCCTCCGAGACCCCCTCGGCCGCCGTCCCCAACAGCGAGCCTGCCGGCCGCAGCGCCAGCGAGGAGCCGGAGGGGCGCGGCGGGCCGCCGGCCATGGACGGCGCCGGGCCGCGGGCCGGGCGGGCGAACCAGGACAGGGCCTCCTCCAGGGCGGGGAAGCCCAGATCCCGCAGCCGACCGGTGCGCCAGCGCAGCGCCGTCTCGTGCAGCTCGCTGGGCAGCTCCCACCGCAGCGCCGTGAGCATGCGGGCGGCGCGCAGGGGCTCCTCGGCGTAGAGGTCCTCGAGCAGCCCGCGCACGGCCAGGTACTCGGCGCCGTCCACCGTGAACTCGACGATGAACTTCCCCTCGGTGGTGCGCAGGAACCGATCGCCCTCGATCTCGGGGTCGGGATCCTCGGCGAGGTCGTGGATGCGCAGCGAGTCGCGCAGCACCAGCTCCACCACCTCCATGTCGAGGGCGGTGAGCTTCCGCCGCCAGGCGGCCTCGAGCCGGTCGTCGCCGCGGGCGCCGGCCCGGGCGGCGCGCAGCCAGGGCAGGGTCCGGGAGACGTCGAGCTGGTCCTTCCGCCAGGCGTCGAGGTCGATGAGGGCGCGGAACTGGCCGGGCGTCGCGAAGCGCACCAGCTCGGCGGCGTCGGCCAGGCCGATGTCGCGGATGGTGAAGTACAGCTCCTCGGCCGGCAGCGAGCGCACCAGGGCCGCCGGGTCGGGCGCCTCGTAGACGAGGTCGAGCCGGCGGCGGCCGCGGGCGGCAGCCAGCGCCTGCCGCAGGTGCACGAGCGACGCGCCAGGTGGCGCGCCGCTCCCCGCATCTGGCGTGGGGCTCACGTGCAGGTCCTCTCGCCCGGCTGGCCCTCGGCCCCGGGCCCGAGCACCCGCCCGCTAGGCCTGGGCGGCCTGGCGCTTGCCGCCGTGCGCGGCCTTGAGGACCTTGCCGGCCTTGAGGCAGCGGGTGCAGACGCGGATGTGGCCGACCGACCCGTCCACGACCGCGCGGATGGAGCGCAGGTTGGGGAGCGAGCGAGTCTTGGTCTTGTTGTTCGCGTGGGAGACGTTGTTGCCGACGAGCGGCCCCTTCCCACAGATGTCGCAGCGGCGTGCCATAGGTCTAGGACTCCGAAAGGACGCGGGAATATACGCAGAACGCCGGAGAAAGCAAGCGGGGAGGGGCCCGGGCTGCCGCGGGCCCCGTCAGCGCGGCCGATCCTTCTTCCCCAGCAGCCGTTCGGCGGCGGCCGCCGCCTGCAGCCCGGCGTGGAACTCCCCCTCCACCCCGAGCCCCGGCACCACCTCCCGCCCCGCGAAGATCAGGTTCTTCCAGGGGGAGCGGGTGGGGAGGCCGGTGACGCCCAGCGTCCGCGGAAGCCCCACCTCGTAGAGCGGGTGGGGCATGAGCCGCGACCCGCGGCGCTCCCGCGGCGCCGCCAGGAGGGGCATCGACTCCAGGAGCACGTGGCCCTCGAAGAAGGGGAGCAACTCCGACACCGAGGCGCGGATCGAAGCGGCCCAGGCCGCCAGCCCCGACTCCCCCTGATCGCGGGCCGCGGCCGGCAGGAAGGTGGCGGCGGTCAGCACCACGGTGCCGTCGCGCTTCTCCCCCTTGCCCGGGCTGCGCCGCGCCGGCTGCGTCTGGAGCAGCACCGCCTCCGACTCGCCGCCCTCGCTGGGCAGGCAGATGGCGGTCTCCCCCAGCCCCGGCGGCAGGCCGCCCGGCAGCAGCACCCAGTTGAGCGTCGCCACCTGCCGGTGGACCCGCATCTCCTGCAGTGGCCGGGCGCGGCGACCGGTGCGCTCCGCCTCGGGCAGCAGGCGGCGCACCGCCATGGCGTCGGTGGCGGCCAGGAAGACCCGGGCGGTGAAGGCATCGTGCGAGCCGGCCACCCGCACCGAGGCGATGCGGTGCCCGTCCAGCTCGAGGCCGGAGGCGATGGCCGGAGCCGTCTCGCTGCCCAGCAGCTCCCCGCGCGACTCGGCGATCTTGCGGCGCACGGTCTCCCGCAGCCCCTCGACGCCGCCTGGCAGCCGGTGGCCGCCCCTGAGGACCGCCCCCAGGAGGCGCACCGCCGAGAGCGGCGGCAGCTCGCCGTCGAGGTAGCCGAGGAAGCGGGCCACCACCTGCAGCGCCCGGCCCAGCGGGTGATCGGCCAGCTCCCGCAGCGGGGCCTCCTCGAGAGGTGGGGGCGCCTGGCCCGGCGCGCCGGAGGTGCGGCGGGCCCGCGAGAGGCGCCAGCGCTCCAGCAGGCCGGAGGCCGGCAGCGGCGGCAGGGCCCGCAGGAAGGGAGAGATGGCCTCGAAGCGCCGGTGCAGGTCGGCCAGCGCCGCCTCGATGCGGGCGGCGTCGGCGGGCCACTCGCGCGCCAGCTCGGCGGCCCGCTGCACCGGGTCGCGGGCCAGCTCGAGGCGCGCCCGGGGCAGGATGAGCTGCAGGTCGGGCGCGGAGGGCTCCAGCGCGCGCTGCACGTCGGTGAGCAGCCCCAGCTCCTGGAGCGCGATCTCGGCGGCCGGCAGCAGCCGCGGCGAGGGCATGAGCAGCGGGCCGTGGGGGAGGAGCCAGCCCTGGTCCTCGTAGGTGGGCCCCAGGCCGTCGTGGTCGACGTGCAGCACCCGGTAGCCGCGCTTGGCGAGGAGGGCGCCGGCCACCACCCCGCCGAGCTGCGAGCCTATGACGCAGGCGTCGAAGACGCGCTGGGTGGAGGGGGGGTGAAAGGTCAGGGCCACGGCGCGGCCTCAGTCCCAGGGGTGGAGCTGCGGCGCCGGGACCCCGCGGGCTCCCTCGACGACGACGATGCGCCCCTCGAGCGAGAGGCGCCCCTGCGCGAACCACTGGACCGCCTGCGGGTAGAGGCGGTGCTCCTGCTGGAGGATGCGGGCCGCCAGCGCCGCCTCGTCGTCGCCGGCCAGGACCGGCACCACCGCCTGGGCGATGATGGGCCCGGTGTCGGTGCCCTCGTCCACGAAGTGCACCGTGCAGCCGGAGAAGCGGGCGCCGTAGTCCAGGGCCGCCCGCTGCACGTGCAGCCCGGGGAAGGCGGGGAGCAGGGCGGGGTGGATGTTCATCACCCGCGGGCAACCGCGGGTCGCGGGCGCCGGGCCGAAGGCCGAGAGGAAGGCAGGGGTGAGGAGCCGCATCCAGCCCGCCAGGCAGACCAGGTCCGGCCGGTGGGGCAGGAGCCGCTCCACCAGCGAGCGGTCGTAGGCGGCGCGGTCGGAGACCCCCCTCGACGGCAGCACCTCGCTGGCCGCCCCCGCCTTGCGGGCGCGCTCCAGCGCCATGGCGCCGGGCACGTTGGAGAGCACCACCTCGACGCGGCCGTCGATGCGGCCGGCGGCGCAGGCATCCAGCAACGCCTGGAGGTTGGTGCCCCCACCGCTGGCGAGCACGGCGATCCGGATCACCGTGCCACCCCGACGGCGGCGACTGCTCCACAGGTGCGTGCCATGCGCCCCCGCTTACCGCGGCGGAGGGCGGGGGCGCAAGCCGTTCCGCCGCCCCGCTCCCGTTTGCCGCGGCCGCGGGGTAGCATTCCCGGCGCATGGCGGACCAGCGGCCCAGGCGTCCTTTCCTCCGGGTGGATGCCTTCCACCTCGCGCTCTATGCCGGACTGCTGGTGACGCTCCTGCACCTCGTGCAGGTGGTCTCCCGCTCCCGAGACGCCGAGTTCCCGGTGGTGGGGCGCATCGAGAGCGCGGTGCAGGACTGGGCGCTCACCCGGCTGCGGGGTCCGCGCCCGGCCTCGGGGCGGGTGGTGATCGTGGCCATCGACGAGCGCTCGGTGCAGGCCGAGGGCAAGTGGCCCTGGAGCCGCGCCAAGATGGCGCTGCTGGTGGACCGCCTGGCCGAGGGCGGCGTCCGGGCGGCCGGATTCGACGTCGTCTGGAGCGAGGACGACGAGCTGCCGCGCCGCATGGCCCGGGTCAACCGGCTGCTGGCCGGGACCGGGGTCGAGGGGAAGCTGGCCGCGGTGGCCGAGGCGGCGCGCGGTGACGACACCCGCTTCCCGGCCGACGTGGACCCCACCGAGCAGCTGGCCGCCGCCATCGAGCGGGCCGGCAACGTGGTGCTGGGCTTCACCTTCCTCTCCCCGGGCGACGCCGGATCGGATCGGCTCCGGGAGAGCGTGGAGAAGGCACGCTTCCTCCGCACCGAGCCGCTCCACGTCCGGGAACCCTCGGGGCGGCTGGTGCCGGCGCCGGGGGCGCCCGCGGCCGGCGTGGCCTTCGCCGGGCTGCTGGTGCCGGTGGACGAGCTCCTGGCGGTGGCCGACGCCGGCGGCTTCTTCCAGGTGTTCCCCGATCCCGACGGCGCGCTGCGCCGCTACACCGTCGTGGCCCGCGCCGGCGAGTCCATCTTCCCCTCGCTGGGCGTGGCCACGCTCGCCAAGGCCGAGCGGCAGGGCGGGGTGGCGGCGAGGGTGGTGCCGGTGGGCTCGGCCGGCGGCGGGCTGGAGCTGGTGCTGGTGGGCGAGCGGACCATCGACGTGGACCCCGCCGGCCGCGTCGGGCTCGACTACCAGGGCCACTACCTCGACTTCCCCACCTGGTCTGCGGCCGACGTCCTCGCAGGCCGCGTCCCGCGGGAACGGATGGAGGGGCGCATCGCCGTGGTGGGGGCCACGGCCCAGGGCACCTGGGACCAGCGGGTCACCCCCTTCGACGACATCGCCCCCGGCGTCATCACCCACGCCACCTTCCTGGAGAACGCGCTCCAGGGCCGACTGCTGACCCGCTCGGCGGTGGTGCTGGTGGGGGAGCTCCTGGCGATGGCCGCCATGGCGTTCCTGCTGGCCCGCCTCTTCGCCCGGGTGCGCAGCATGCTGGCCTGGCCGCTGCTGCTCGGCGCCATGGCCGGCTGGATGGCGCTGGCCGCGGTCGCCTACCTGCGCTTCCACGCGGTGGTCTCCACCGGCCTGCCGCTGCTCCAGCTGGTGGTGATGTTCGTGGCGGCCACCTCCTGGCGCTTCGTGGTGGAGGAGCGCGAGAAGCGGCGCGCCCGCGAGACCTTCTCCCGCTTCCTGGCGCCGGCGGTGGTCGAGGACCTGCTGGGGACCAGCGGCCAGCTCCGGCTCGGCGGCGAGAAGCGGGACCTGACGGTGCTCTTCGCCGACATCCGCGGCTTCACCACGCTCTCGGAGAAGCTCGACCCGCGCGTGCTCATCGAGCTGCTCAACGAGTACCTGACGCCGATGACCGACATCATCGTCCAGGACCACCGCGGCACCCTCGACAAGTACATCGGCGACGCCATCATGGCCTTCTGGGGCGCGCCCCAGGAGCAGCCCGACCACCCCCTGCGGGCCTGCCAGGCCGCCCTGGCGATGACCGCCCGGCTGGAGGAGCTGCGCCAGGGCTGGAGGGAGCGCGGGCTGCCCGAGATCGACATCGGGGTGGGCATCAACACCGGCCCGATGTCGGTGGGCTTCGTCGGCAGCCAGGACCGCTTCTACAACTACACGGTGCTGGGCGACGCCGTGAACCTGGCCGCGCGGCTCGAGGGGACCAACCGCGAGTACGGCACCCGCATCCTCATCTCCCACAGCACGCTCTCCCGGGTGCGCGGCCAGGTGGTGGCGCGGGAGCTGGACGCGGTGCGGGTCAAGGGCAAGCGCGAGCCGGTGGTCATCCACGAGCTGCTGGGGATGGGCCGGCCGGCGAGGGACCAGGCCGCGTTCCTGGGCGAGTTCGAGTGGGGCCTCTCGGCCTACAAGGGACAGCGCTGGGACGAGGCCATGGCCCACTTCCGCTCGGCCATCGCCCTGCGCGGCCAGGACGGCTGCGCCCAGATGTACCTGGCCCGCTGCGAGGCCATGCAGCGCAACCCGCCCGGGCCGGGGTGGGATGGTGTGTACGAGCTCTCGCACAAGTGAGCAAGGGCGTGTGACGCCCGTCACCTCCGGGCGGCGTGTTGTTTGACAGGCTGGGAGTCTGCGGGCCAGATCACCCGGGGAGCGCATGGCCGAGGAGCCACTGACACAGCGGTTCTCGAAGGAGTTCCCGCGCGGCACCGTCCTCTTTCGCGAGGGGGAGCCGGGGCGGGAGATGTTCGTGGTCCAGTCGGGCAAGGTGGCCATCTCCCTGGGCGCCGGCGGGCGCGAGAAGGTGGTTGCGCTGCTGGGGCAGGGGGAGTTCCTCGGCGAGATGTCGCTGCTCTCCAGCCGGCCGCGCTCGGCCACCGCCACGGTGGCCGAGGACGCCAGGCTCCTGGTCATCGACCCTCGCACCTTCGACGCCATGATCCGCGGCAACGCCGAGATCGCGGTCCGCATGATCAAGAAGCTGGCCGACAGGCTCCACGCCGCCGACGACCAGATCGAGCTGCTCCTGCACCCCGACGCCTCCAGCCGCGTGGTTCACTGGCTGGCGCGGCAGGTGGAGCGGCTCGGCCCCGGCCCGCAGCGGGTGGCGGTGGCGCCCGAGGAGCTGGCGCGGCAGGTGGGGGTGGCACCGGACCGGATCCAGGAGGTGCTCGCGACGCTCGAGCGGGCCCGGCTGCTGGAGCGCGGCGAGGGCGGGCTGACGGTGGCCGAGCCCGGGAAGCTGCGCCACTTCCTGGAGTTCCTGCAGCTGCGCGGCAGCGAGGGGGGCACGCCGTGAGGCTCCGGATCCTCGGTTGCTCCGGCGGAGAGCTGCCCCGCCACCGCACCACCTGCTTCCTGGTGGACGGCCGCCTGGCCATCGACGCCGGCGCCCTGACCGCCACCCTCACCCTGCGGCAGCTGGCGCGGGTGGACGACATCATCCTCACCCACAGCCACTTCGACCACGTGAAGGACGTGCCGCTGGCCGCCGACCTGCTCATCGGGCACCGCAAGACCCCGCTGCGGGTCCACGCCTCCAGCGAGTGCGCCGCCACGCTGCGCGACAGCATCTTCAACGGCCGGCTCTGGCCCGACTTCACCCGCCTCCCCACCCGGCAGAACCC
Source organism: Deltaproteobacteria bacterium (assembly GCA_016214955.1). Taxonomy (GTDB): domain Bacteria; phylum Myxococcota; class Myxococcia; order Myxococcales; family Anaeromyxobacteraceae; genus JACRMN01. The sequence continues at coordinate 112,129 of JACRMN010000023.1, read as the reverse complement.
GGTGCTGCAGATCCGGCCCTTCACCCCGGGCAAGAGGTTCAAGGCCGGCCGCTACGCCGTGGACCCTGTGGCGGTGCACCACCCGGTCGAGTCGGTGGGCTTCGTGCTCTCCGACGGCAAGGCCACCATCGGGGTCTCGGGCGACACCGGGCCCACCACCGCCTTCTGGAAGCGGATCAACGCCGAGCGGGACCTCGTGGCCCTGCTGGTGGAGATGAGCTTTCCCAACGCGCTGCAGCGCCTGGCCGACGTCTCCGGCCACCTGACCCCCAACACCCTCGCCCGGGAGCTCGCCAAGGTGAACCGGAACGGCTATCCGGTGTATCTCTACCACCTCAAGCCGGCCTACGAGGCCGAGCTCCGGCGCGACCTCAGGAAGCTCGCGCTCGACAACGTGCGCATCCTCGCGATGGGGGATGAGTTCCACTTCTAGGTGACCATGGCCTGGTTCTCGAAGAACAAGAAGCTGACCGCCGCGTCGGACAAGGTTCCGCAGCTCCCCGCCAAGGGCGAGGTGGGGCTGTGGAAGAAGTGCGATGCCTGCGACGAGGTGGCCTACACGCAGGACTTCGAGCGCAACTGGAACGTCTGCCCCTCCTGCGGCGCCCACGAGGCGCTGCCGGTGCGGCGCCGGCTGGAGATGATCTGCGACCGCGGCTCCTTCGAGGAGCTGGACACCGACCTCACCCCGCAGGACCCGCTGGGCTTCGCCGACCAGAAGCGCTACCGCGACAGGCTCAAGAGCACCCACAAGAACACCGGCCTCAAGGACGCCTTCCTCTCCGGGGTCGGCCTGGTGGGCGACGTCCCGGTGTCCATCGGCTGCTTCGCCTTCGAGTTCATGGGCGGCTCCATGGGCTCGGTGGTCGGAGAGAAGGTGACCCGGGTCTTCGACCGCGCCTACGAGCGGCGCATCCCGGCGATGGTCTTCAGCTCCACCGGCGGCGCCCGCATGCAGGAGGGCATCTTCTCCCTCATGCAGATGGCCAAGACCTCGGCGGCGCTCCACCGCTTCCGCTCGGTGAGGAAGCCCTACGTCTCGGTGATGCTCCACCCGACCACCGGCGGCGTGGCCGCCAGCTTCGCCTGGCTCGGCGACGTGGTCATCGCCGAGCCCAAGGCGCTCATCGGCTTCGCCGGGCCCCGGGTCATCGAGCAGACCATCCGCGAGAAGCTGCCCCCTGGCTTCCAGCGCTCCGAGTTCCTGCTGGAGCACGGCATGGTGGACGCCATCGTCCCCCGCGGCGAGCTGCGCGCCAAGCTCTCGCAGATCTTCTCCCTGCTGGGCTAGGCTCCGCGCCGACCCCTCCGTCCCGGGGCCGCGCCGCGGCACCCGGGGCCCGCCGCCATGCCCTCGGCCCCCATCGCCTACCTCGACTCGCTGCAGCCGCTGGCCATGCGGCTGGGGCTGGAGCGCATGGAGCGGGCGCTCGAGGCGCTGGGCCACCCGGAGCGCGGCCTGCGGGTGCTGCACGTGGCCGGGACCAACGGCAAGGGCTCGGTCTGTGCCATGGCCGCCGAGGCCCTGCGTCTGGCCGGCCACCGCACCGGCCTCTACACCTCGCCTCACCTGGTCTCCTTCCGCGAGCGCATCGCCGTGGACGGCCTGCCCATCTCCGAGGAGACGCTGGCGCGGCGCATCGAGGAGGTGCGGCGCGCCTGCCCCTGGCACGAGGCCGGGGGCGACGACCGGCTCACCTACTTCGAGTTCGCGACCCTCCTTGCCCTCGTGCACTTCGCCGAGGTGGGGGCCGGTGCCGTGGTGCTGGAGGTGGGGCTGGGCGGCCGCTTCGACGCCACCAACGCAGTGCGCCCCCTGGTCTGCGCCGTGAACCGCATCGGGCTCGACCACGTGGAGATGCTGGGCAAGACCCTCGGCGCCATCGCCCGGGAGAAGGCCGGCATCTTCAAGGCCGGCGTGCCGGCGCTGGTCGCGCACGCCCAGCCGGCCGAGGCCATGGAAGCGCTGCGCGAGGAGGCGTCCCGGCGCGGCGCGCCCTTCGAGGTGGCGCCGGCCACGTACGAGGGCCCGGTGGCCCTGCGCGGCCCGCACCAGCGCGGCAACGCCGCCCTCGCCGCCGCGGCGCTGCGCCGGCTCGACGGCGCCGGCGTCCCGGTGCCCGCCGGGGCGATCGCCGCGGGCATCGCCCAGGCCCGCTGGCCGGGCCGGCTGGAGGAGGTCGCAGGGGTGGTGCTCGACGGGGCGCACAACCCCGACGGCGCCGCGGCGCTGGCGGCGGCGCTCCCGGCGCTCTACCCGGGCAGGCCGGTGGAGCTCTGCTTCGGGGTGCTGGCCGACAAGGACCACCTGGGCATGCTCCAGGCGCTGGCGCCGGCGGTGCGCGGTCTGCACCTCGTTGCGCCGGCCTCGCCGCGCGCCCGGCTGCCGGCCGGCTACCGCGTCCAGGCCGAGGCCCTCTTCCCGCGGGTGGACCTGCACGGCTCGCTGGCCGAGGCCCTGGCCTGTGCCCGGGAGCGGGCGGTGGGGGGCGGACTGCCGGTGGTGGCCGGCTCTCTCTACCTGGTGGGCGAGGCCCGGGCGCTCCTCGGCGAGCGCGCCGGGTGATGTCGGAGCAATCGGGCGCAATCGCACACCGCGCGTGGGGCCGGATTCTTCGGGGCCCCATGGTCGCGTGTTATCCTCGCCGCGGTCCCTCGACGGAGCGTACCATGCGACTTGGACTCGCTTTTCTCGCTGCCCTCCTGCTGTCCGCGCCCCCGGCGCGGGCGGTGGATCTCAACACCATCACCGCCGTCGAGGTGCGCAGCGAGGGCGGCTCCGTCCTGGTCACCATCCAGGGCTCCCGCCCACCCAACTTCACCACCTTCTCGATGATGGACCCGCCGCGGTTCGTGATCGACCTGTCCGAGAGCCAGTTCAAGGGCGTCCCCGAGGACCTGGTCATCGGCGACGACACCATCAACGTGGTGAAGAACCTCTCCTACGGCAGCGCCGAGACCTCCATCGCCCGGGTGATGATCGCCTTCAACCGCGACGTGGACCCGCCCGACGTGCAGTCGAGCGGCACGGCGCTGGTGGTGCGGATCCCACGCCCCGCCGCCGCCCCGGCCGTGGCCCAGGCCAAGCCGGCGCCGCCGCAGCCGACGGAGGCCGAGCTTCGCGCCCAGGCCGAGGCCCAGGCGGCCGCCGACGCCCGCGCCGCCGCCGCGGCCCGCGAGCGCGCCGCGCTCGAGGCCAAGCAGGCCGAGGCCGACGCCCAGGCCAAGGCCGAGCTGGAGGCACGCGCCCGCGCCGAGCAGGAGACCCGCCAGGCGGCCGATTCCAAGGCCGCGGTCCGCTCCAGCTCCACCGCCGAGGGGGCGCTGGCCGCCGGAGCAGCCGGCGCCGCCGGCGTTGCGGCGGCCGGAGGCGAGGCCGCCCGGACGCCCGAGTCGCTGGCCGCCGAGCGGGCCCGCCAGGAGAAGGAGAACGAGGAGCTGCTCGCCTGGAAGGAGAGGCAGCGCAAGGAGCAGGAGGAGGCGGAGGCCGCGCGGCGCAAGCAGGAGGAGGAGGCGCGGGTGCAGGTGACGCGCCTCGACGAGCTCAACCGCCAGAAGGCCGAGGCCGAGGCCAAGGCCCGCGAGGAGCAGGCGGCGCGCGACCGCGCCGCCGAGGAGGCCCGCCAGCGCGTGGCCCGCGCCCGCGAGACCGCCACCGTCCCGGCCCCGGTGACCCCGCCTCCGGCGGTGGCCTCGCCGGCGGAGCAGGCCCAGGCGGAGCAGGCCGCGCCCGCCGCCGAGCCGGCGCCCGCCCGCAGCGCCCCGGAGCGGCTGGCCGCCGTGGAGCCGACGCCGGCGCCCGCCCGCAGCGCCCCGGAGCGGCTGGCCGCCGTGGAGCCGGCGCCGGCGCCGCCGCGCCAGGAGCGGCTCGCGGCCCCGGGCAAGGCCCGCCAGGTGAAGGAGATCGGCTTCCAGCAGAACCCGGAGAGCTCGCGGGTCTTCGTGCGGCTCAGCGACGCCCCCAGCTTCCAGATCTCGGAGCTGGGCGAGAACGTCATCCAGGTGGAGCTGGCCAACACCCGGGCCACGCGCCGCAACGACACCCGCCAACTCGACACCTCCTTCTTCGCCTCGGCGGTGGCAATGGTCGCGCCGCGCCGGCAGGGCTCGAGCTACGTGGTGGAGATCCGGCTGAAGCAGAAGGTCCCCTACCAGCAGAGCGTCGAGGGGGACCTGCTGGCCATCGACTTCGAGCGGCCGGCCTCGCTCCGCTCCGCGCCGGCTGCAGTGCCCGCCGGCGAGGCCCCCGCCGAGCCCGGGGCTCCGGTCGAGCCCGAGGCTCCGGCCGAGGCGCCCGCGCCGGGCCGGTGAGCCGGCTCCTTCGCGCCTGCCTGGCCGCGGCTGCCCTCGGCGCCGCGGCCCGCGCCGACGTCCCCGCCGAGCGGCCCGCCGTCGAGATCCTCGAGGTCGGCGAGCTCTCCTACGAGAAGGGCACGGGCGCCGCCTCGCTGCGTGGCGGCGTGAGGCTGCGCCGCGAGGAGCTCACCCTCCGCGCCGAGGAAGCCCACTGGGATCCCGCCCGCCAGGAGCTGCGGGCCCGCGGCAACGTGCTCCTCGCCGGCCCCGGCCGCGCCCTGCTCGCCGATCGGCTCCGGCTCGGCGGGGGCGGCGCCTTCGAGGCCCAGGGCGTCCGCGCCTGGACCAAGGAGGGGGCGGTGGACCTCTCCGCGTGCCGCGACGCCGGCGACGTGGAGCGCAGCGGCCGCAGCCGCTTCACCTTCGCGGGCGACAGCCTCTCGGCCAGCGGGCCGGAGGAAGCGCTGCGGCTGACCGGGGCGCGCCTGACCCTCTGCGACTGCGGTGGCGGCCCGCCCTCCTGGGAGATCCGGGCGCGCCGCGCCGACATCGAGCAGGGCAAGGGCGTCACCCTGGAGTGGCCGGTGCTCTACGTCACCCCGCGCTTCCTGGGCCTGGAGCGGCCGGTGCCGGTGCTGGCGTTGCCCTGGGGCTACCTGCCGCTCGGCGACCGCCAGACAGGCCTCCTGCCGCCGGAGCTGCGGCTGGAGCACGGCTTCACGGTGCGCCTCCCGGTCTTCCTGGCCCTGTCCCGGAGCTGGGACGCCACCATCGCGCCCGAGTGGATCACCGGCTCCGACGACCGCTTCCGGGCGCTGAGCGGGCGCGGGGTCCGCGGGCCGGGCCTGGCGCTGGAGCTGCGCTGGGCGCCGGCGGCCGGCGCCTCCGGCCTGCTGCGGGTCCACCTGCTCCACTCCACCTACTCCGCATGGCCCGAGGGCGTCTGGCGTCCGCCCGGGATGGACCGGATCGGCCTGCAGCTGCGCCACGCCCAGCGGCTCGGGGACGACGGGACCCTGGTGGCCGACCTCTCGGCGGTGGGCGACCCCTTCTACGTGGCCGACTTCACCGGCGACGTCATGCTGCGCGGCGCCTCCTACCGGCGCAGCGCCCTCTGGGCCGGGCTGCGCGGGAGCGACCTGTGGCTCTCGGCCGAGGCTGGCTACCTGGAGCCGCTCTCGGTGGACGGCTCCGACCCGCGCCTCCCGGGCCGTCCGGCACCCGCCGGGCGGGCACCCTTCGGCCGGTTCGGCACCGACCTCTCGACCTTCCACCGGCTGCCCTCGCTGGCGCTGCGGCTCCTGCCGCGCCCCCTGGCCGGGCCGCTGCGGCTCGGCGGGCTGCTGGAGCTGGCGCGCTTCGGCGCGCTGCGCGGCGCAAGCGGTGACGAGGGGGCCGATGGCATCGGCGCCGGCGGCCGCGGCTGGGGCGCGGCCGCGGTGGGCGCCGACCGCCAGGCGAGCTGGCGTGGACCCGACGCCGGTGAGCGGGACGGGGTCTGGGAGCTGGGTGAGCGGCTGGCGGCCACCCGGGCCCACCTGCGGGCCGAGCTCTCGGCGCCGGTGGCCGCGGGCCGCTTCCTCGCCGTCGAGCCCTGGCTCGCCGCCTCGGCCTCGGCCTACGCGTTCGACGGCAGCGGGGCGCGGCGCGCCGAGCGGGTCGGCAGCGCGCGCCTGTCCGGCGGCCTGGCCCTCTCCACCGAGCTGGCCCGCACCTTCGGCAGCGGCGACGGCCGGCTCTTCCACGCCTGGGAGCCGCGGGCCGAGTGGCGCTTCGGCAGCCGCGCCAGCGGGCCGGTGCTGCCCTCGGGCCTGGCCTTCGACGGGGCCGACCTGGCGCCGGCCGGCTCCGGCGACCCCACCGCCCCGGCGCGCAGCCTCTCGGCCGCGCCGCCCTCCGGCTACCAGCAGCTTCGCCTGGAGCTGCGCAGCCGCCTCTCCGGGCTGCCGGGCGGAGCCGCGGGCTCGCTCTCGCTGGGCCAGGATCTCGACCTCGGCAACGGCCGGCGCGCCGAGTCCTTCGCCGGCCTGTCGCTTCGGGCCGGCCCCGTCACCTGCGACGTCGAGAGCCGCTTCTACTCCCTCGGGGCCGGGCGGCCCCCGGGCGCGCCCGCCGCCCCGTTCCCCTCGGGGCTCGACAGGCTGGGTGAGCTCCGGGCGGTGGTGACGGTGGGCGGGCCGCGCGCCGAGGTCCACGCCTCCTTCCTGGCCTTCGGGCCGGGTGGGTCGCAGCGGCTGGCGGCGGGCGAGGATCCGCTCTTCGATCCGAGGCCGCTGGGGCTCGACCCGGTGGCCCAGGGCTCGGCCGGCTTCCGGGTGCGCTGGTCGGCGGCCACCCTGGCCTACGACCTCGACTACACGGCGCGGAAGCTGGCGGTGCCGCTGGTGGAGGGCGGGACGCTCGACCCCCACGTCTTCCAGCACACCGCCCGGCTGGGCTGGGACTCGCCCTGCCGCTGCTTCAAGCTGGGCGTCTCGGCGCGGCTCCGGGAGAAGGACAAGCTGCCCACGGTGGGGCTGACGTTCGACCTGGGGCCGGTGGTCGGGGGCTCCTGAGCGGCCAGAGGCCGCGCCGCCACCGGGGGCGTTGACGGTGAGGCAACCGGGTCGTACCGTCACGGCGTCCGTGCCAGCCCATCCGAGACGCGCGCGCGCCGCTGCCCGGCCCGGTCCCCGGGCCCCGGCGGCCGACGTGCTGGGCGAGCCGGAGAAGCGCCGTGCCATCCTCCACGCTGCCGTCCGCGTCTTCGCCGAGAAGGGCTACCACGGCTGCCGCATCGCCGACGTGGCCCGGCAGGCGGGCGTGGCCTACGGGCTCGTCTACCACTACTTCCGCAACAAGGAGGCGCTGCTCGAGAAGGTCTTCGAGGAGCAGTGGGCCATCTTCCTGGCGGCGGTGCGGGCCATCCGCGAGGGGCCGGGCAGCTCGTCCGAGCGGCTGGCGGGCGTCTGCCGCTTCGCCGTCGACGTGCTCAAGACAGCGCCGGCGGCGGTGCGGGTGCTGCTCCTGGAGATGGCCCGGACGCCCAACGTGGTGCGGGCCGGCCACACCCGCCAGACCTTCGAGGACGCGCTCCACCTCGTGGCCGAGATGATCGCCGACGGCCAGAGGGCCGGCGAGATCCGGCGCGAGATCGACCCGGTGGTGGGTGCCGCCGGCCTGCTCGGGGCGCTCGAGCTCTCCCTCACCGCCATGGTGCTCGGCACCGTCCCCAGCGGGACGGAGGCCGAGGTGGAGCGGGCCAAGCAGCAGGTGGTGGCCTTCGTGCTCCAGGGGCTTCGCGCCGACCGCTGATCGTCAGGATCCGTTGACGGGGCGGCATGGCGCCGCTACGTCAGGACGCCCGTCTTTCCACCCTGGAGCGTGCCGAATGGCCCCCCGTGTCCTCGTAGCCGACGATCTCTCCGCAGACGGCGTCGCCATCCTGCGCCGCGGCGGCCTGGAGGTGGATGTCCAGGTGGGGCTCAAGCCCGAGGCCCTCGAGGCCATCATCGGGAGCTACGACGCCCTGGCGGTGCGCAGCGCCACCAAGGTGACCGCCACGCTCCTCGCCCGGGCAACCCGCCTGCGGGTCGTGGGCCGGGCCGGTGTCGGCGTGGACAACGTGGACCTCGAGGCGGCCACGCGGCGCGGCGTGGTGGTGATGAACACGCCCGGCGGCTCCTCGGTGACCGTCGCCGAGCTGACCCTGGCCCACATGCTGGCGCTGGCCCGCCACGTCGCCCAGGCCACCGCCAGCGTCAAGGCGGGCAAGTGGGAGAAGAAGCGGTTCCAGGGGCACGAGCTGTCGGGGAAGACCCTGGGCGTCGTGGGCATCGGCAACATCGGCTCGGTGGTGGTGCAGCGCTGCCAGGCCCTGGGCATGAAGGTGCTGGCCTACGACCCCTTCATCGGTGCCGAGGCGGCCGCCAAGCTGGGCGTCACCCTGGTGAGCCTGGAGGAGCTCTGGCCCCGGGCCGACGTCATCTCGCTCCACGTGCCGCTCACCGAGCAGACCCGCAACCTGGTGAACGCCGCCACCCTGGCGAAGATGAAGAAGGGGGCGCTCCTCGTGAACTGCGCCCGCGGTGGGGTCATCGACGAGCTGGCGCTGGCCGAGGCGCTGGCGCGCGGCCACCTGGGCGGCGCGGCGCTCGACGTCTTCGAGAAGGAGCCGGTGGCCGCGGACCACCCGCTGCTCGCGCTCGACGGCTTCATCTGCACGCCCCACCTCGGGGCCTCGACCGAGGAGGCCCAGGCGGCGGTGGCCATCGCCATCGCCGAGCAGCTCGTCGCCTTCCTCACGCAGGGGGTGGCGCAGAACGCGCTCAACCTCCCCTCGCTGCCGCGCGAGGTGCTGGAGCGGGTCGCCCCCTACCTGGCGCTGGCCGAGAAGCTCGGCTCGCTGGCCGGCCAGCTGGTGCCGGGCGGCGCCGAGGAGGTGCGCATCGAGGTGGCGGGCGACCTCTCGGGCGTGCCGGCGCGGCCCATCACCTCGGCGGTGCTGAAGGGGCTCCTGCGCCACGTGGCCGAGTCGCCCGTCAACGAGGTGAGCGCCGCCGCGGTGGCCAGGGAGCGCGGCCTGCAGATCCGCGAGGAGCGGCTCACGGCCCCGGTGGACTACGTCTCGCTGCTCACCGTTGCCCTGCGCGGCCGCGGCGGGGAGGCGGTGGTGGCCGGCACCGTCTACGGCAAGCAGGAGGCCCGCATCGTCCGGGTGAACCAGTACCGCATGGAGGCGGTGCCGGAGGGAGACCTGATCCTCTGCGAGAACGACGACGCGCCCGGCGTGGTCGGCAACCTGGGCCAGGCGCTCGGCCAGGCGGGCGTGAACATCGCCAACATCTTCCTCTCGCGCGACGAGACCCGGAAGAGCGCGGTCTCGCTCATCAACGTGGACTCGCCCCCCGGCGAGGAGCTGCTCGAGAAGCTGCGCAACCTGCAGCACGTGCGGCGGGTGGCCTACCTGCGGCTGTGAGGCGGGGGACGGCCTCGACGCGGACCTCGAAGCCGCGCTAGAACCCGACCTCGACTCCGACCCAGGGAACGCCCCCGCCCGTGCTCGACCTCTCGCTCCCCACCGGCCTCCGCGACATGCTCCCGGATCACTCGGCTCACCTGGCCGAGCTGACGGGCAAGCTGCACCGGGTCTTCGGCTCCTTCGGCTACCGGCGGGTGCTGCTGCCCACCCTGGAGCGGCTCGAGGTGGTGGAGCGCGGCCTCTCGCCGGCGGCCCTCGCCGGCGTGCTCAAGTTCGTGGAGCCCGGCTCCGGCGAGGTGGTGGCCATCCGGCCCGACATCACCCCGCAGATCGCCCGGCTCTACGCCGCCCGCCCCGACGCGCTGCCTGCCCCGGCCCGCCTCTGCTACGACGGCCCGGTGCTGCGCGCCCGCGAGGCGCGCGCCGGCCGCCCGCGCGAGGTGGTGCAGGTGGGCGTGGAGCTCCTGGGGCTGGGGGGCTCGCGGGCCGACGCCGAGGCGCTGGTGGTCCTGTCGCGGGCGCTGGCGCGGGTGGGGCTGTCCCACGCCGTCATCGAGGTGGGCCACGCCCGCTTCGCGCCCGAGGTGGTGGCCGCGGCGCGGCTGCCCGCCAAGGCCCAGGCCGAGGCGGCGCTGGCGCTCCTGCGCAAGGACGAGGGGGCGCTGGCCGACCTGGCGCGTCACGGCCGCGGCAGCCAGGCCGCCCGCCAGGCCATGCCCGAGCTCGCCACCCTCTACGGCGAGGAGGCGCTGCCCCGGGCCCGCCGCATCGCCCGCGCCATCCCCGGCGCGGCGGCGGCGCTGCGCGAGGTGGAGTCGGCGCTCCGGCTCGCGCGCCGGCGCGGCGTGGGTGCGGTGGCCATCGACCTCGGCGAGGCGCGCGACCTGGGCTACTACACAGGCATCACCTTCGCGGGTCACGCGCCCGGCGCCGGCGCCTCGGTGGCGGCCGGCGGCCGCTACGACGGGCTGCTGGCCCGCTTCGGCCGCGCCGACCCGGCCATCGGCTTCGCCATCGACCTGGAGTTCGCCACCCAGGCGCTGGAGCGGAAGGGCGCGGCGCCACGCACCCGCCGGCGCCGCTAGGCGATCCGCGCTGCACCCATCTGTGGCGGGCCCTGCGGCCCCCTGCTATCGTCGCGCTTTCCCAAGAGGAGCGAGGATCCATGCCGAACGTCGTGATCATCGGTGCGCAGTGGGGTGACGAGGGCAAGGGCAAGGTCGTCGACCTCCTCACCCAGGACGCCGACGTCGTGGTCCGCTTCCAGGGCGGGAACAACGCCGGCCACACCCTGGTGGTGGGCGGAGAGAAGACCGTCCTGCACCTCATCCCCGCCGGCATCCTCCACCCGGGGAAGTCCTGCGTCATCGGCAACGGCGTGGTCGCCGACCCCGAGGTGCTCTGCACCGAGATCGACAAGCTCAAGGCCCGCGGCTTCCTCCAGGACGACGGCCAGCTCGTGCTGTCCCTCGACGCCCACGTGATCATGCCGTGGCACAAGGCCATCGACATCGCGCGCGAGGCCAAGGCGGGGGAGGGGAAGATCGGCACCACCGGGCGCGGCATCGGCCCCACCTACGAGGACAAGGTGGCCCGGCGCGGCATGCGCATCCGCGACCTGCTCGACGAGCAGCGGCTGGCCCGCAAGGTGACGGAGCGTTCGGCGGCGGCCCGGGAAGAGCTGGCGCGGCTCGGCGCCGCCGCCTCCTGGAAGGACGAGGAGGTGGTCGCGAGGTACGCCGAGCTGGGCAGGAAGCTCAAGCCCTTCGCCCGCGACGCGGCGCTCTGGCTGCACCGGGCCCTCGCGGCCGGCAAGTCGGCCCTCTTCGAGGGGGCGCAGGGGACGCTGCTCGACGTGGACCACGGCACCTACCCTTTCGTCACCAGCTCCAACACCGTGGCCGGCAACGCCGCCTGCGGCTCGGGCGTCGGCCCCACCGCCATCGACACCGTCATCGGCATCACCAAGGCCTACTCGACGCGCGTCGGCGGCGGCCCGTACCCCAGCGAGCTCAAGGACGAGACCGGCGAGCGGCTGCGCAAGGTGGGCAACGAGTACGGCGCCACCACCGGGCGGCCCCGCCGCACTGGCTGGATCGACGCCCTGGCGCTGCGGTACGCCGCCCGCGTGAATGGCCTGGACGGCCTGGCCGTCACCAAGCTCGACGTCCTCACCGGCTTCTCCGAGGTGAAGATCGCGGTGAAGTACCGGATGGGCGGCGAGACGTTCGACGAGATGCCGAGCGACCTGGAGACGCTGGAGAAGTGCGAGGCCATCTACGAGAGCCTGCCCGGCTGGACCGAGAAGCTGGACGGCGTCCGGCGCTGGGAGGACCTGCCGAAGAACACCCGCGCCTACGTGGAGCGGGTGGCGCAGATCGTGGGCGTGAAGGTGATGGCGGTCTCGGTGGGCGCCGACAGGGGCGAGACCATCATCCTCGAGAACCCGTTTCGCAAGTAGGGCGGGTGATGCGCCGGAAGGTGGTGCTGGGGGCGCTCCTGGCGTGGGGACTTGCCTCCGCGCAGGGGCCGGCGACCGCGCCGACCTCGACCCGGCTCCCGACCGCTACCTCGACCTCGACCGCAGCCTCGACCTCGACCCCGACGTCGACCTCGACCCCTCCGGCTCCCAAGCCTGCCGCCCCGGGGCCATCGGCCGCGGCGCAGCGCAAGGCGCAGCAGGGGGAAGAGGCGACTCTGGCGGGGGAGTGGCGGACGGCCCTCTTCGTCTGGCAGGAGGCGGCCAACCTGGCGCCCGCCCACGCCCCCTTCCGCCTGAAGCTGGGCGAGGTGTACGAGCGGCTGACCTTCTGGGACGAGGCGGTGCGCCAGTACGAGCTCGCCGCCGCGCTCGACCCACCGGGCACCGCTGCCCTGAAGCGGGCCGAGCGGGCGCGCGCCCTCCGGGACGGGAAGATGCCGGCGCCCGAGCCGGCTGCCCCCGCTCCTCCGACCCCCACGACCGACACCCCGGGGGCCGCGGCCTACGAGGCGGGCGTGGCCTTCATCGCCAGGGGGCAGTACGGAGAGGCGCTCGCCAGCCTCGACGAGGCCGTGCGGCGCGACCCGCGGCTGTCGGTCGCCTACACGGCGCGCGCCAGCGCGCTGTTCGGCCTGGCGCGCTACGTGGAGGCGGCGGGCGATTACCGCACCTCGCTGGCGCTCGACCCCTCGCAGGCGACGCCGCTCTTCGGCCTGGGGGAGTGCTACCGGCTGCTGGGACAGCGGGAGGGAGCGGCGGAGCACTACGCCCGGTACCTGCAGAGCAGCTCCGCCGACGTGCGGGAGGACCTCAAGGCCGAGGCCCAGCGCCGCGTCGGTGAGCTCCGGCCCTGACGGCGCCGCGGGCCGCGCCTCAGCCGCGCGCCAGCAGGGCAGCGGCCGCGGCCAGCAGCGCCACCGCGGCGCCCGCCAGCAGCGGGGTCCCGGGCGCCGGCCGGGGCGAGGGCGGAGCGGCGGCCGGGGGAGCCGCCTCGAACCGCAGCCGCGTGGTGCCCACCGTCAGCTCGTCGCCCGGCCGGAGCGGCCGCACCCTCCGCAGCCGCCGCCGGTTGACGAGCGAGCCGTTCTTGCTGCCCAGGTCCTCGGCGGTCACCACGCCGTCGCCGAGCCGGAGCCGCAGGTGGAGGCGCGAGGCGGCCGGGTCGGGCAGTGCCAGGCTGGCGCCGCTCCCGCGCCCGACCGTCTCCTCCTCGCCGAGTGGCAGGCTCCGTCCGGCCATCGGGCCGTCGAGCACCTGGAGCCGGGCCGGCGGCTCGCGTTCGCCCCGGGCCGCGGCGCGGAGCGCCCTGCTCGCCACCGTGCGCGTTCCTTCCGGAGGCTTCGAGGTGGTCATGGCTCCTCCGAGGCCGAAGTCGGGGTTGCCCCCTCCCTCCACAGCGCCCACGCGTCCAGCGCTCCCTCCGCCGGCGCCTGCCAGATGCGCTCGCCGTCGGAGAGGAGCCGCACCGCGCCGCCGTCGGTCCGCAGCACCTGAGCCCCTGCCGCCTCCCAGCGCGCCACCACCTCCGGCGCCGGGAAGCCGAACCGGTTGCGCCGGCCCACCGAGATGACCGCCAGGTCCGGGCGGGTGGCCGCCACCAGGCCCGGGGTGGAGCTGGTGCGAGCGCCGTGGTGGGGCACCTTCACCACCTGCGCGCCCAGCGGCGCACCGCTGGCAAGCAGTGCCGCCTCCCCCTCCTCCTCGACGTCGCCGAGGAGCAGGATCGCCACCCCTCCGTGCTCCACCCGCAGCACCAGCGAGGCGTCGTTCTCCGACCAGGCCTCGGCGCCCGGCGGCGGCCCGAGGGCGCGGAGGCGAACGCCGGCGCGCTCGAGCGCATCGCCGGGGCGAAGGACCCGGTGCTCCCGGGCCGCAGGCAGCAGCAGGTCGGAGGGGAGGGGGCCGGTCGCCAGCCGCTCCACCTCCAGCTCGGAGGCCACGGAGGCGAGCCCGGCGAGGTGGTCGGGGTGGGGGTGGGAGAGCGCCGCCAGCCAGAGCCGGCGCACACCGGCATCGCGCAGGATGGGCAGCACGTCGCGGCGGCCCGGGTCCTGGTGGCCGAAGGGATCGCCACCCCCGTCCACCAGGACCGCGGCGCCGTCGGGAAGACGCAGGAAGGTGGAGTCCCCCTGGCCGACCGAGACGAAGACCACCTCCAGGAGGCCGCGCCCGGCGGCCGCCCGCGCCCGCAGCGGCCCGGGGAGGAGCAGGCCGACGGCGGCCAGCAAGGCGGCGGCGGCCCGCCAGCGCCCCTGGAGCGCCACCGCCCCCCAGAGCCCGACCCCGCAGGCGGCGAGCCCGAGGGGCCCGGGGGAGGCCACGCCCACGGCGGCGATGCCGGGTGCCGCGAAGAGCGAGTTCACCCGCAGCAGGAGCCAAGCGAAGGGCCACGCGGCCCACAGGAGCGGCAGGGCCAGGGCGGGCGCGATGGCCGAGAGCGGCGCTGCCAGGGCGCCGAGGACGGTGATCGCCGAGCCCAGCGGGACGCCGGCCAGGTTGGCAGCCGGCGCCAGCAGGGAAAGCCGCCGGAAGTGGAAGGCCACGAGCGGCGCCGTCGCCAGACCAGCCGCAGCGCCGGCGGCGAGCCCGGTGAGGACCCACTCGACCGCCCGCCCGGCGCGCCCCGGCCCGGGTTGCCAGGGAACGCACTCCCGCAGTGGCCGGGTGAGCAGGGCGAGGCCGGCCACCGAGGCGAAGGAGAGCTGCAGCGACACGTCGAGCACCGCGCCCGGCTCCACCGCCAGCACGGCCAGGAGACCGAGGGAGAGCGCCCCGAGGGCGCTCGACTCGCGGTCCAGCAGCACGCCGGCGAAGCCCAGCCCGGCCGCCAGGGCAGACCGCACCACGGGCACGTCGGCGCCGGTGGCGAGCGCGTAGGCGCCGGTGAGGGGGAGCGCCAGTGCGGCCGCGGTCCGCCGGGCATCGGCGCGGGCCGAGACCCAGTCGCTGCAGAGCAGCAGCGCGCGCAGCAGGCGGTAGCCGCCCAGGGCCACCACCGCCAGGTGGAGGCCCGAGACCGAGAGCAGGTGGATGAGGCCGCTGCGGGCGAAGGCCTCGGTGGTGGCGGGCTCGAGGGCCGAGCGGTCGCCGGCGCCGATGGAGCGAAGGAGCGCCGCCTCGGCCGGCGGGAGGGCGCGGCCGGCCGCCTCGGCGAAGCGGGTCCGCCCCGCCTCCAGCCAGGAGAGCGGCGCCGGTGGCGCGGTGCGCAGGGGAGGGGTGGTTGCGGAGGCCTGGGTGGCGACGCCGCGGAGGGCGAGCAGCAGCGCTCCGTCGCGGCCGCCCGGGTTGCGGGCGCCGTCCGGCGCCCAGGTGCGCGCCTGGAAGCGGACCCGGTCTCCCCACGCGATCGGCCATGCGGACGGGGGTGCGCTTGCCTGCACGAGTCGCCCCGAGGGCTCGCGCAGCAGGAACCGGACCCTCCCCTCCAAGCGCTCCGGCACGCTCGCCACCGTCCCCTCCAGTTGCTCCATCGGGGCCGGGGCCGGGGTCGGGGTCGCGGTCGCGGTCGCAATCCCGAGGTACCCGGCCGCCGCCATTGCGACCGGCGCCAGGGAGCGGAAGGGCGCGAGAAGGACCGCCGGCCAGACCGGCAGGGAGGGCCCTGCCGCGATGCGCAAGAGCGCCCCGGCGGCGAAGCCTACGGCGAGCGGCAGGAGCGGGGTGCGTCGCGTCATTGCCCGCCCCGGCAGCCCCGTCCAGGGGGTGCGGCGGACAAAAAGCCGAGCCTATTGACCCGGTTAGCGATTCGTGGTAGGGTCCCCGAACTTGCACTTCTACCCTGCGACCA
This sequence comes from Deltaproteobacteria bacterium, assembly GCA_016214955.1. GTDB lineage: Bacteria > Myxococcota > Myxococcia > Myxococcales > Anaeromyxobacteraceae > JACRMN01. The sequence continues at coordinate 96,604 of JACRMN010000023.1, read as the reverse complement.
CCCTGAACGCTGAGCCCGAGGGTCGCTGGGTCCCGAAGACAGCCCGGAAAGGCAGAGGAACGGATGCCTGGTACGCAGACTAGCGCAACCCCTACCAATTTCAAGGTGGGGGATAAGGCCGTCTACCCCGGACAGGGGGTCGGCGAGGTGATGGGGATCGAGCACAAGGAGGTCGCCGGCCAGCGGCAGTCCTTCTACGTGCTCCGCATCCTCGACAACGGGATGAAGATCATGATCCCGATGAACAAGGTGAACCAGGTCGGCCTGCGCGGGATCATCGGCGAGAAGGACGTCCGCCGCGTCTACACCATCCTCCGCGAGAAGGAAGTCTCGGTCGACTCCACCACCTGGAACCGCCGGTACCGCGAGTACATGGACAAGATCAAGACCGGCTCGGTGTTCGAGATCGCCGAGGTGCTGCGCGACCTGTACCTGCTCCGCTCCGACAAGGACCTCTCCTTCGGCGAGCGCAAGATGCTGGACACCGCCCGCAGCCTGCTGATCAAGGAGCTGGCCATCGCCAAGGACTGCGACGAGCAGGACGTGGAGATGGACCTCAAGAAGATCTTCAACTGTTGATCCCGCCCCCCGGCCTCCGGGCCGGGCGAGGCGCCAGCAGCCGCCGTGCGGACCCCCGTCCGCGCGGCGGTCGCGTTTCGGGGTAGAACCCTGCGGTGCGGTGGTGGCGGTGGGCACGCGCGGCGGCAGGGTGCAGCCGCGGTGCCAGCGCGGCGTGGGGTGCAGGTGGTCGAGCGAGGCCGGGGCCCGAGCCCCGGGCAGGCAGCGGAGGAGAGGATGATCGCAGGAGAGCGGGTCGGGGCCATCCTGGCGGCGGGCGGATCGGGGCAGCGCGCCGGCCTGGCCAAGCAATGGCTGGTGCTGGGCGGCGAATCGGTGCTGCGCCGCTCGGCCCGTGCCCTCGCCGGCTGCGACGCGGTCGACGAGCTGGTGGCCGTGGTCCCGCCCGGCGAGGAGGCCCGCGCCCGGGAGGAGCTGGCCGGGCTGGAGAAGCCGGCGGCGGCGGTGGCTGGCGGCGCGGCTCGCGCCGACTCGGTCAAGAACGGCCTCGCCGCCCTGCCGGGCTGCGGCCTGGTGCTGGTGCACGACGCCGCCCGCCCCTTCGCCTCCCCGGCCCTGGCGGGCGCGGTGCTGGCTGCGGCGGCCCGCGACGGCGCGGCCCTGGCGGCGCTGCAGGCCACCGACACCGTCAAGCGGGCCGAGGGCGGCCGCGCCGCCGAGACGCTGGACCGGCGAGCGATCTGGCTGGCGCAGACGCCGCAGGGCTTCCGGGCCGCGGTCTTGAGGCGCGCCTTCGAGGCGGCGGGGGCTACCGCGGCCGAGGCTACCGACGAGTGCCAGCTGGTGGAGAAGCTGGGGTTGCCGGTGGCGCTGGTGCCGGGCGAGACCGCCAACATCAAGATCACCAGCCCCGAGGACGTGGAGCGCGCCCGGGCCCGGCTCGAGGCGCCGGTGGCCATGGGCGTGGGCTACGACGTCCACCCCTTCGCCCCCGGGCGGAGGCTCGTCCTCGGCGGCGCCGAGTTCGAGGGGGACGGCCTCCTCGGCCACTCCGACGCGGACATCTGCGCCCACGCCATCGGCGACGCCATCCTGGGCGCGGCGGGCCTGGGCGACCTGGGCCGCCACTTCCCCGACACCGACCCGCAGTGGAAGGGGGTCTCGTCGCTCCTCCTCCTCCGCGAGATCGCCGCCAGGGCGGCGGCCCGCGGCTGGCGGGTGGGCAACTGCGACGTCACCCTGGCGGCGCGCCGCCCGAAGATCGCGCCCCGGGCCGAGGAGATGCGGGCCCGGCTGGCGGAGGCGCTGGGTGTGCTCCCGGCGCAGGTGAACGTGAAGGCCACCACCGGCGAGGGGCTGGGCTTCGTGGGGCGCGGCGAAGGGATCGCCGCCCACGCCGTGGCCCTCCTCTTCCGGGCCGCCTGAGGCCATTCGACCCGGCGGAGACGAAAGGAACGCACTTGGCCATCCACATCCACGACACCCTCGCCGGCAAGAAGGTCGCGCTCGAGCCCATCGCCCCCGGGCGCATCGGCTTCTACGCCTGCGGCCCCACGGTCTACGACATGTCCCACGTGGGCCACGCCCGCAGCTACATCGTCTGGGACGTGGTGGTGCGCCACCTGCGGGCCCGCGGCCTCACGGTGAAGTACGTCCGCAACTTCACCGACGTGGACGATAAGATCATCAAGCGCGCCAACGAGCGGGGCGAGGACCCCGTGGCGCTGGCGGCCCGCTTCGCCGACGAGTACCTGGCCGACATGGACGCGCTCGGCAACCTGCGGCCCGAGGCGGCGCCCAGGGTCTCGGAGCACATCCCGCAGATCGTGACCCTCATCGAGCGGCTGGTGGAACGGGAGTTCGCCTACGCCCCCGGCAACGGCGACGTCTACTACGCGGTGCGCCGGTTCCCCGACTACGGCCGCCTCTCGCGCCGCAACCTCGACGACCTGCAGGCCGGCGCCCGCGTCGACCCCGGCGAGGCCAAGCGGGACCCGCTCGACTTCGCCCTCTGGAAGGGCGCCAAGCCCGGCGAGCCGGCCTGGGACTCGCCCTGGGGCAAGGGGCGGCCGGGCTGGCACATCGAGTGCTCGGCGATGACGCTGGAGCACCTGGGCGCACCCTTCGACCTGCACGGCGGCGGCAAGGACCTGGTGTTCCCGCACCACACCAACGAGATCGCCCAGTCGGTGGGGGCGGTGGGCGACGGGGTGCATGCCGAGACCTTCGCCCGCCACTGGATGCACCACGGCTTCGTGGAGATCGACGACGAGAAGATGTCGAAGTCGCTCGGCAACTTCTTCACCATCCGCGACGTGCTGGCGCGCCACGACGCCGAGGGGCTCCGGCTCTTCCTGCTCGGCACCCACTACCGCAACGACTTCAACTTCTCCGATGCGCTGCTGGCCGAAGCCGAGCGCCGGCTCGCCTACCTCTACGAGACGCTGGAGAAGGCCGACCGGATCGGGGCCGGCGCCGAACCCGCCGCCGAGGCTCCCTTCGCCGGGGAGGCGCGGGCCGCCCTCGACGACGACTTCAACACCCCGCGGGTGCTGGGCATCCTGGCCGACGTCTTCACCGAGGCCAACGCCCTCTGCGACGCCAAGGGGAAGAAGAGCCCGGCCGACAGGGCGCGGCTGGCCGCCTTCGCGCGCGACGCCCGCGCCGTCGCCGGTCTGCTGGGGCTCCTGTCCCGGGCGCCGGCGGAGGCGCTGCGGGCGCTGCGCGACAGGGCGGCGTTGCGGCGGGGCGTCGACGGCGCCGAGGTGGAGCGGCGCATCGTCGAGCGGGCCCAGGCCCGCAAGGACAAGGACTTCGCCCGCTCCGACGCCATCCGCGATGCACTCCTGGCGCAGGGGGTGGTGCTGATGGACGGCCCACAAGGTACGTCGTGGAAGGTGGAGTAGGGGCCCTCGCTTTCGGGTAAGAAGGAGCGGCAATCCCCACAACCGAGGCGGGAGGAGTCATGGCGAACGCGATCCGCAGCATCCTGGCGATCCTGGCGGTGGCCGCGGCCGGGCAGGCGCTGGCCTACCAGGTGACCGGCGAGGTGAAGGACCTCTCCGACACCTCGATCACCGTGGTGCAGGAGAAGGGCAAGAACAAGGGCGAGAAGTTCGAGATGGCCCGCGACGCCTCCACCAAGGTGTCGGGCGACCTGAAGAAGGGCTCCAAGGTGACGGTGGAGTACACCCTCAGCGCCAAGAGCATCGAGGCCAAGGCCGAGAAGGCCGCCAAGAAGAAGTAGCCCCGGCGCGGCGGATTCGAGCGGGGAGCGTCCCTCGGGCGCTCCCCGCTGCCGTTCCGCGCCCGGCAGCCGTCGGGGCCCCGCGCTAGATTCCTCCCCATGCCCTTCGACATCCAGAGCGGCTACACGCTGCAGGGCGACCAGCCCCGGGCGGTGCGCGAGCTCACCGAGGGGCTGCGCCGAGGCGACAGGCACCAGGTCCTCCTGGGCGTCACCGGCTCCGGCAAGACCTTCACGGTGGGGAACGTGGTCGCCGAGGTGAAGCGGCCGACGCTGGTGATCGCCCACAACAAGACGCTGGCGGCCCAGCTCTACGGGGAGTTCAAGGAGCTCTTCCCCTCGGCGGCGGTCCACTACTTCGTCAGCTACTACGACTACTACCAGCCCGAGGCCTACGTCCCCTCGACCGACACCTACATCGAGAAGGACTCCTCCATCAACGACGAGATCGACCGGATGCGGCACGCGGCCACCCACGCGCTGCTGACCCGCAACGACGTGCTCATCGTGGCCTCGGTCTCCTGCATCTACGGCCTGGGCACCGCCGAGGCCTACTACGGCCTCCTCCAGCAGCTGGAGAAGGGGCAGGAGTTCCTCCGCGACCGCTTCATCCGCTCCCTGATCGACATCCAGTACGAGCGCAACGACGTGGACTTCCACCGCGGCACCTTCCGGGTGCGCGGCGACACCATCGAGGTCTTCCCGCCCTACGAGGAGGAGCGGGCGGTGCGCATCGAGTTCTTCGGCGACGTGGTGGAGCGCATCGTCGAGTTCGACCCGCTGCGCGGCGTGGTGCTCGGCGACCTCGACAAGGTGGCCATCTTCCCCAACAGCCACTACGTCTCGGCACCCGAGACCCGCAAGCGGGCCATCGACGGCATCCGCGAGGAGCTGCGGGGTCGGCTCCAGGATCTGCGCGCCGCCAGCAAGCTGGTGGAGGCCCAGCGGCTCGAGCAGCGGACCATGTTCGACCTGGAGATGCTGGAGCAAATGGGCTTCTGCTCCGGCATCGAGAACTACTCGCGCTGGCTCTCGGGCCGGAAGGCGGGCGACGCGCCGCCCTGCCTCATCGACTACTTCCCCAAGGACTTCCTGCTGGTCATCGACGAGTCGCACCAGACGGTCCCGCAGATCGGCTCGATGTACAAGGGCGACCGCTCGCGCAAGGAGACGCTCGTCGAGTACGGCTTCCGGCTCCCCAGCGCCCTCGACAACCGGCCCCTCAAGTTCGAGGAATTCGAGTGCATGGTGCACCAGGCCATCTACGTCTCGGCCACCCCGGCGGAGTACGAGCTGCAGAAGGCCGGTGGGGTGGTGGTGGAGCAGATCATCCGCCCCACCGGGCTCTGCGACCCGGAGGTGGAGGTCCGGCCGGTGGGCACCCAGGTGGACGACCTCCTGGGCGAGATCCGCAAGCGGGCCGAGGCCGGCGAGCGGGTGCTGGTGACCACGCTGACGAAGCGCATGGCCGAGGACCTCACCGAGTACCTCACCGACGTGGGCGTCCGCTGCCGCTACCTGCACTCCGACATCGACACCCTGGAGCGGAGCGCCCTCATCCGCGACCTGCGCCGCGGCGAGTTCGACGTGCTCATCGGCATCAACCTGCTGCGCGAGGGGCTCGACATCCCCGAGGTCTCGCTGGTGGCGGTGCTCGACGCCGACAAGGAGGGGTTCCTGCGGTCGGCGGTGTCGCTCATCCAGACCATCGGCCGGGCGGCCCGCAACCTGAACGGCAGGGTGATCCTCTACGCCGACGCCGTCACCGACTCGATGAAGAAGGCGCTCGGCGAGACCGACCGTCGGCGCGAGATCCAGCGGCGCTACAACGCCGAGCACGGCATCACGCCGCAGTCGGTGAAGCGGGCCATCACCGACCTGCAGATGGCGCCGGCCGAGGCCGACTGGGTGACGGTCCCCATGGCCGCCGAGGGGGCAGAGTACCGGCCCGAGGAGATCCCACCCATCGTCGCCGAGCTGGAGCGGGAGATGGCGCGGGCCGCCGACGAGCTGGAGTTCGAGAAGGCGGCCCAGCTCCGCGACCGCATCCTGGCCCTGAAGGAGCTGCAGCTGGGCGTGGTGCGCAAGACCAGCGGCCAGCGCGGGATGCTGGGGAGCGGTGCCGGGGGCGGTGCCTTCTCTCGCATGTCCGGCGGGCGGAGGCCGCAGGCGAGGCGCCGGCGGCGCTGAGGGCAGGCCCGGCACCGGCCCGGACGACTGGGGGTGCGTCTGGGGGGGGCGGGGGGGCGGGGGGCGCGGGGGGCGTGCCGAGAGGGGGGGCGTGCCGGACAAGAACCGCAGTGATAGGGGGGGGCGTGCCGGACAAGAACCGCAGTGATAGCGCAGGAGTCGTCGCGTGTTTGCGGAGGTTGACGCGCGGTGATCGACGTCGGCGGCGCGAACCATCACCCGGCGGGGACGGTCACGCCGTGTAGACGGGCGGAGGCCGGGCGTCCCGGCTCCAAGGAGCCTCGTCGAGGTAGCGCCTGGCCGGTCGAAGGCGAGCCACCGGCAGCGCCGGGCCAGCGGAGGCGGCGAAGAGGAGCTCAGGCCCGCGCAACGAGCTCGCCCGGAGGGGAGAGCCCGCAGGCGCGAAGCCGCCTGGCCACCCAGCGCTCCTCGCCGATGAAGGGCGCATCGACCAGGTCCCGCCGGCGCGTCAGCAGCGCCTCCACCAGCGGGACCGCGAAGAGGTGCAGGTACGCCCTGCGGCGCTCGGCAGCAGTCCCGCCCAGCGCCAGGTACTCGGGCGCGTCGGTGACCAGGTCGTCGGGTTCACCGTAGGCGTAGTGCCGGTGACTCGACCACCTCCAGTCGCCGGCGCTCGAAGCGAGCCCGGCCCGGACGGGGTTCAGGTCGCCGTAGCGCATGACGGCGAGTTGATGCCGGCCGTCCTGGATGCGAGGCGAGCGGAGGCGCTCCATGACGACCTGTCCGCGGCCCCTGGTCCGCCGGTTGTACCAGTAGGCGAAGCCCCAGTTGACGAGCTTCCAGAAGGAGCTGAACGCAGCCTGCCCTTTGGTGGACCGGCACATGAGGTGTGGGTGCGAGCCCATCAGGCAGTAGGACTGGACCTCGATGCCGAACTTCTCCTTGTACTTCCGGAGGAGTCCGAGGAAATGGCGGCGGGCTCCATCGGAGTCGAGGACGAAGGAGAAGCCGTGGCTGCGCCAGGTGCAGTGGTTGGTCGAGCCGGCCTCGACGAGCATCGCGCGCGAAACGCGGGGCATTGGTCGCGAGGGAAAGCAACGGCCGGGCCAAGCATGTCCGGCACAAGCCATCCAAGCCATCCCCCGCACCCTTGGCACCATGTCCGGCACCCGCCCCCCACCCGCCCCCCCGCCCCATGTCCGGCACCCGCACCCACGCGCCCCCGGCACATGTCCGGCACCCGCACCCCGCATGTCCGGCACCCGCCCCCGCCCCGCACCCCCCGCCCGCCCCCGGCACCCGCACCCTCCGGCACCCGCACCCTCACCCGCACCCCCCATGTCCGGCACCCGCACCCCCAGGCGAGGCGCCGGCGGCGCTGAGCCGGGCGCTGCACCGGAGAGGGACCAGGCGGCGGCACGCCCGATCCCCCTCCGGCCCCACGCTACTGGGTGACGTCCACCGCCGCGTCGTCCACCAGGAAGCTGGTCTGGAGCGAGCCGTCCTCTACCCCGTGGAACTGGAGCCTCACCGTCTGGCCCTTCCAGGCCGAGAGGTCGAAGCTCCGCAGCGTCCAGCCGCTCCGGCTCAGGTTGGAGTAGGTGGCCAGCGTCCCGAGCACGGTGCCGCTGGAGCTGCGAACCGTGACCGTCAGGGTGTCGTAGGCGGTGGTGGTGGTGGTCTCGGCGGTGGTGATCTGCAGCCAGAAGCTGAAGGTGGCCGAGCAGGCCGCGGCCGGGATGGTCACCTGCTGGTACAGGTCGTCGGTGTGGCTGGAGCCGTAGCCGTCGAGCCAGGCCTTCCAGCTCCCGGAGTGGGCGGTGGGCGAGGCGCTGTTGTCGATGACGCCGGCGCTGGCGGTCCAGGGGGCGGCGCTGCCGGTCTCGAAGCCGGGGTTGCCGAGGAGCTGGGTGTGGGTGGCGCAGGTCCCGGTGGTGTTGGAGACCGAGGCGCTCACCGCCGCCGAGGTGGTGGCGTTGCCCGAGGTGTCGCTGGCGCGAGCTGTGAAGGAGTGGGTGCCGTTGGCCACCGAGGCCGAGCTCCAGCTCACCTGGTACGGGGCTGCCGTGGCGGTGCCCACCACCGCGCCGTCCACCAGGAACTGGACCTGCGAGACGGCCACGTTGTCGGAGGCGGTGGCCGAGAGGGTCACGGTGCCGGTGAGGGTGGCGCCCGCCGCCGGCGCGGTCAGGGTCACGGTGGGCGGGGTGGTGTCGCCGGGAGCGGCGCCGATGAAGCCGGTGTAGAGGAGCCGGTTGGGCGATCCGGTGCCGGGGCCGGTCACCTTGTTGAGGGTGGCGTTCCCGGTGAGGGCCGAGGCCACTTGGGCCGGCGTGGCGCCGGGGGTGGTGGAGAGGTAGAGGGCGGCGGCCCCGACAACGTGGGGCGTGGCCATGGAGGTGCCGCTGATGGTGTTGGTGGCGGTGTCGCCGGTGTTCCAGGCCGAGGTGATGCTGCTGCCGGGGGCGAAGGTGTCGAGGCAGGTACCCCAGTTGGAAAAGGAGGAGCGGGCGTCGCCGCTGGTGGTGGAGCCCACGGTGATGGCCGCGGCCACGCGGGCGGGCGAGCTGTTGCAGGCGTTGGCGTTGGAGTTGCCGGCCGCGATGCCGTAGGTGACGCCGGCGTTGATGGAGTTGTTGACGGCGGTGTCCAGCGCCGACGAGGCGCCGCCGCCCAGGCTCATGTTGGCCACCGCCGGCAGCACCCGGTTCTGGGTCACCCAGTCCACGCCGGAGATGACCCCGGAGTTGGTTCCCGAGCCGGCGCAGTCCAGCACCCGCACCGCCACCAGCGACACGCCCTTGGCAACCCCGTAGGTGGCGCCGCCGATGGTGCCGGCCACGTGGGTGCCGTGGCCGTTGCAGTCGGCGGTGCCGTTGCCGTCGGCGACGGCGGTGAAGCCGCCGGTGGCCCGGCCGCCGAACTCGGCGTGGGTGGTGCGGATGCCGGTGTCGATGACGTAGGCGCGGACCCCGGCGCCGGTGGCGTTGTAGACGTAGTTGCCGTCGAGCGGCAGGTTGCGCTGGTCGATGCGGTCCAGGCCCCAGGTGGCGCCGGTCTGGGTGGCGTCGATGGAGACGATTCCGTCCTCCTCCACCAGCTCCACTCCGGGGTCGCGGGCCAGCGCCTGGGCCTGCTCGCGGCTCATGGTGGCGGCGAAGCCCTTGAGAGCGTGGCGCCACTTGTCGTGGACCTGGGCGTTGTGGCGGCGGGAGATGAAGTCGGCCTCGGCGTCCACGTCCACGTCGTCCTGCTGCACGTCGCGGCGCAGGACCACGATGTAGCGGTTGGCGATGGGGCGGTCGGCGACCCGGACGGCGCTCTTGGCCTGGTGCTGATCGGGTGGCGCCTCCTCGCCTGGCGCGCAGGCGGCGAGGGTGAGGACGGCGAGGGCGGCGGCGGTGGCAGGCGTGCGCATGCGTTCCTCCACGGGGTGCTGCGGGAAGGGCGCAGCGTGCTGCCGTGCGCGCACCGGTTCAAGACTCCACCGGGGGTGTAAGCGAGCGCCGAGACGGCACCTCGCATACACTTGGGGGCACGCGCATGGACGCCGGGCTCAAGAACAAGCTGCAGGGGCTTCCGACCGAGCCCGGCTGCTACCTGATGAAGGACGCGGCCGGCGAGATCTTCTACGTCGGCAAGGCCGCCAACCTCCGCGCCCGGGTCCGCCAGTACTTCGACGGCGGGCGAGGCGACGACCGCATCTTCGTCCCGCTGCTGGACGAGCTGCTGGCCGGCCTCGACGTCATCGTCACCCGCACCGAGAAGGAGGCGCTGCTCCTCGAGAACCAGCTCATCAAGAAGCACCGGCCGCGCTTCAACGTCCGGCTGCGCGACGACAAGGACTTCATCGTCCTGCGGCTCGATCGCAGCCACCCCTTCCCGCGGCTGGAGGTGCGGCGGGCCCGGGAGCGGCGCGACGACGGGGCCGAGACCTTCGGCCCGTACAGCTCGGCCAGCAGCATCCGCGAGACCTTGCGGGTGGTGAACCGGTACTTCCAGCTCCGCACCTGCACCGACCACGTCTTCGATCACCGCAAGCGGCCCTGCGTCCTCTACCAGATCCACCGCTGCCCGGCCCCGTGCGTCTACGAGGTGCCGCCCGAGGAGTACCGGCGCAGCGTCGACGACGCCGTCGCCTTCCTGCGCGGGCGGGAGAGCGAGCTCTCGGAGCGGCTGCGCGGCCGGATGCGGGAGTCGGCGGCGGCCCTGCGCTTCGAGGAGGCGGCCCGGCTCCGGGACCAGCTCCGGGCGGTCGAGCGCAGCCTGGAGAAGCAGCGGGTGCTCATGGGCGACGAGGCCGACCGCGACGTGATCGGCATCTACCGCGAGGGACCGGACCTCTGCATCCAGCTCCTGGTGATGCGCGGAGGCAAGCTCCAGGACAGCCGCGCCCACCCGGTGGCCGGAAGCGAGTTCCCGGCCGCCGACCTGCTGGCCTCGTTCCTGGTGCTTCACTACGAGCAGGAGCCGCCCCCCGAGGAGCTGCTCCTGCCCATCGAGCCCGAGGGGGCCGAGGCGCTCTGCGAGCTGCTCTCGGAGCGGCGCGGCAAGAAGGTGCGGCTCCTCACCCCGCAGCGCGGCGCCAAGGCCGACCTGCTGGAGACCGCCGCTCGCAACGCCGAGCAGTCCTTCCGCGACTGGCACCAGAAGGCCGAGCGGCGCGAGGAGGCGCTGGCGGCGCTGACGCGGGCGCTGCACCTCTCGCGGGAGCCGCGCTGGATCGAGTGCTACGACATCTCCACCCTGCAGGGCGGCATGGCGGTGGGCTCGGGGGTCTCGGCCCGCGACGGAGAGCCCGACAAGGCCAACTACCGCCGCTACCGGGTGAAGGGCGTGGTTGGGCAGGACGACTTCGCCATGCTCCACGAGGTCGTCGGCCGGCGGCTGCGGCGGGGTCTGCAGGAGGGCGCCCTGCCCGACCTCCTGGTGATCGACGGCGGCAAGGGGCAGCTCCAGGCGGCGCTGGCGGCGGCGCGCGACCTGGGCGTGGCCACCCGGCCGGTGCCGGGCAACCCCGGGCTGCCCATCGTGGAGATGGTGGGCCTGGCCAAGAGCCGCACCCTCGACGCCGGCGCCCTGGGCACGCGCCGGGTGGTGGGCCGCCGCGCTCCGGCCGAGAGGCTCGCGGGGCTGGCCGAGACCGCGGAGCGCGGCTTCGTGGCCGAGGCGGCCCGCAGCCCGGAGCGGGTCTTCCTCCCGGGGCGCAAGGACCCGGTGGTGCTGCGCCAGAACTCGGCGGAGCTGTTCCTGCTCACCCGGCTGCGCGACGAGGCCCACCGCTTCGCCATCGAGTTCCACCGCTCCCTGCGCGGGCGGCAGAACCTGCGCTCGGTGCTGGAGGAGATCCCGGGCATCGGGGCGGTGCGGCGGCGGGCGCTGCTGCGGCAGCTGGGCTCGCTGCGGCGCGTCCGCGAGGCCTCGCTGGAGGAGCTGGCGTCGGTGGAGGGGCTGGGGCCGGCCCAGGCCCGGGCGGTGCACGCCTTCTTCCATCCGCCCGGGGCGCCCTCCTTCTCCGGGCCGGGAGCGGGCGAGGGCGCGCCGGGCGACGAGGGGGCAGAGGCCGCGGCGGAAGGCGGCGCCGAGGGCGGCGAGCCGTTGCGCGGCGGCTCCGATCCGCTATAACGGATACCCCCAGGAGGGCGGCCATGCGCATCGCGGAGGACATCACCAAGCTCGTCGGCAACACGCCCCTGGTGCGCATCAACCGCATCGCCGCCGGCCTCCCGGGCCGTATCGTCGCCAAGCTGGAGAGCTTCAACCCGGCCTCGTCGGTCAAGGACCGCATCGGCGTCTCGATGATCGAGGCGGCGGAGCGGGCCGGGAAGATCGGGCGCGACACCGTCCTCGTCGAGCCCACCAGCGGCAACACCGGCATCGGCCTGGCCTTCGCCGCAGCCGCCAAGGGCTACCGGCTGGTGCTGACCATGCCCGAGACCATGAGCGTGGAGCGGCGCCGCATCCTCACCGCGCTGGGCGCCGAGCTGGTGCTCACCCCGGGGGCCGAGGGCATGCAGGGGGCCATCTCCCGCGCCGAGAAGATGGCCAGCGAGGACCGGCGATACGTCGTCCTGCAGCAGTTCGAGAACCCGGCCAACCCCGAGGTCCACCGGCGCACCACCGCCGAGGAGATCTGGCGCGACACCGACGGCAAGCTCGACGTGCTGGTGTGCGGCACCGGCACCGGCGGGACCATCACCGGCTGCGCCGAGGTGCTGAAGCCGCGCCTGCCCCACCTCAAGGTGGTCGCCGCCGAGCCGCGCGACTCGGCGGTGATCTCCGGGGGCAAGAAGGGGCCCCACAAGATCCAGGGCTGGGGCCCCGGCTTCGTCCCCAAGGTGCTGCGCACCGAGCTGCTCGACGAGGTGATCACGGTAGGGCACGAGGAGGCCGGCGAGATGGCTCGGAGGCTCTGCCGCGAGGAGGGCATCTTCTCCGGCATCTCCTGTGGCGGTGCACTGTGGGCGGCGGTGCAGGTGGCCCGGCGCCCCGAGATGGAAGGGAAGCTCATCGTGGTGGTGCTGCCCGACACCGGGGAGCGCTACCTCTCGACCTGGCTGTTCGAGGAGGCGACCAAGTGAAACGGAACGGCAACCACGAGGCGGCGCTTGCGCCGGTGGTGGACGCGCTGGTCCACGCGGCCCTGCAGGGCGAGGGCCGGGGCCAGGACGGGCGCATCGTGCTCCCGTCGCGCGACGCGGTCATCGAGTGCGTCGAGGGCATCCGCCGGGTCCTCTTCCCCGGGTACTTCGCCGACACCGACCTGCACGAGAGGAGCCTGCACTACTACGTGGGCGCCAACCTCGATCGGGTCCTCCACGAGCTGGAGAAGCAGATCACCCGGGCGGTGGCCTTCGCCGAGCGGCACGACTTCGCCACCTGCGCCCACTGCCGCGAGGCGGCCGAGGCCGCCACCCAGAAGCTGCTCGCCCGCCTGCCCGAGGTGCAGCGGCTGCTCTTCTCCGACGTCCAGGCCGCCTTCGAGGGCGATCCGGCGCTTCGCATCAAGGAGGAGGCGATCTTCAGCTACCCGGGCGTCTTCGCGGTCACCGAGCAGCGCATCGCCCACGAGCTCTACGCCCTGGGCGTGCCGCTCATCCCGCGGATCATCACCGAGCACGCCCACTCGCTCACCGGCATCGACATCCACCCGGGCGCCGACATCGGCGAGAAGTTCTTCATCGACCACGGCACCGGCGTGGTGGTCGGCGAGACCGCCCGCATCGGCAACAACTGCCGCATGTACGCCGGCGTCACCCTGGGGGCCAAGAGCTTCCCGCTCGACGAGAAGGGCAACCCCATCAAGGGGATCGATCGCCACCCGGTGCTCGAGGACGACGTGGTCGTCTACTCCGGTGCCACCATCCTCGGGCGCGTGGTCATCGGCAAGGGCTCCTCCATCGGCGGCAACGTCTGGCTCACCCACGGCGTGCCGCCCGGGAGCCGGATCACCCAGGCCGAGACCCGGGAGTTGCGGCTGGAGCACGGCGGCGGCATCTAGACGGGAAGGCCGCTCGCGACCCGGGGAGGCTGGGGCTACGGGTATCGGGCTCCGGCCTCCAGAGGCCACACCTGAAGCCCGTAGCCCGTAGCCGGCAGCCGAAGTAGTCTCGCGCACCATGTCGACCCATCCCTGGCACGACGTCGAGCTGCCCCGCTACGTGGAGGAGCCCATCCCGGCGGTGGTGGAGATCCCCGCCGGCTCCAAGGTGAAGTACGAGCTGGACAAGGCCACCGGCCTCCTGCTGGTGGACCGCATCCTCTTCTCGGCGGTCCACTACCCGGCCAACTACGGCTTCATCCCCCGGACCTACTGCGACGACGGCGACCCGCTCGACGTCCTCGTCTACTGCCAGGAGCCGGTGGCACCGCTCTCCATCATGCGCGCCCGGGTGATCGGCGTGATGAAGATGCGGGACGACAAGGGGGACGACGACAAGCTCATCGCCGTCCACGCCGACGACCCGGAGTACGCCGACTACACCGACATCGGCGACATGCCCTCGCACCGCATGCGCGAGCTGCGCCGCTTCTTCGAGGACTACAAGGCCCTGGAGAACAAGAAGGTGCTGGTCCGCGAGCCCCAGGGGCGCAAGCAGGCCCTGGTGGCGCTGCGCGACGCCATGAAGCTCTACCAGCGGGAGCGCGTCCGGCTCGGCGGCAGCGCCGGAGCGGCCCGGCGCCGGGCCCGGTAGGGCAGGGCCGAACCCTTTCCGGCCCGCCCGGCTCCCACCCGGCGCCATGCCCATTTACGAGTACGCCTGCGACGTCTGCGGCAAGGCCTTCGAGGAGCTGATCATCCGGCGCTCCGACGAGGCCGAGGTGGCCTGCCCGGCCTGCAAGGGGCGCAAGGTCTCGCGCCTCATGTCCCGCTCCTCGTCGCTCTCCGGCGGCGCGGCCGGCGGTGGCGGTGGCGGCGGCGCGGGCCCGGGCTGCGGCCCCGTCGGCTGAGCCATCTAGCACCGCGCGGTCGCGCGGTATCGCAGAGCTCCCACCCTTCACCACCCGGCCCGTCCGCGGAGTTGGGGGGTGGCAGGCCCCGGGGTAGACTCCGCCCGTGCCGACCCGCAGGGCCGCCGACTTCAACCTCGAGCTCGTCGCCTCGCTGCTGGCCAGCAAGGGGCTCATCACCGACGACGCCCGCCGCACCGCCTTCGCCCGCGAGCACCTGCAGCGGGCCAAGCTGCTGCGGGAGCAGTCGAGCCGGGCCGGGGGCCGGGCGCTGCGCCGCGCCGAGCTGTCGCCGGTGGAGCTGCTGGCCAGCTTCGGCTTCCCCGACTCGGCCCGCGAGGGCGAGACGGTGGACGAGGACAAGGCCACCCGGACGGTGGCCGAGGCCCTGGGCGTCCCCTACCGCAAGATCGACCCGCTCAAGCTCGACGCCCAGCTCATCACCCGCACGCTCTCGCGCCCCTACGCCCGCAAGCACGCGGTGCTGCCCCTGGAGCGCAAGAACGGGGTGCTGCTGGTGGCGGTGGCCAACCCCTTCGACAGGGAGCTGGTCGAGAACCTGCGCGGCCTGACGGGCAGCGAGGTGGAGCCGGTGCTCTCCGGCCCCTCCGACATCCACCGGGCCATCGCCGAGGTCTACGGCTTCCGCCAGCAGATCCGCGAGGCCCAGACCCAGCTCGGCACCACCGGGCCCGACGTCGGCAACCTGGAGCAGTTCGTCGACCTCTCCGGCCTCGACTCGCTGGAGGCCTCCAGCGAGCCGGTCATCGCCGCCGTCGAGTACCTGCTCCACTACGCCTTCGAGCAGCGGGCCAGCGACATCCACGTGGAGCCGCGGCGCGAGGAGTCGATCATCCGCATGCGCATCGACGGGGTGCTGCACCCCGTCTACCGCATCCCCAAGGGCGTCCACCCGGCAATCGCCAACCGCTTCAAGATCATGAGCCGCCTGGACATCGCCCAGAAGCGGCCCCAGGACGGCCGCATCCGCACCGCCCGCGGCGACACCGAGATGGAGCTGCGCGTCTCCACGGTGCCCACCGCCTTCGGCGACAAGATCGTCATCCGCGTCCTCGACCCCAACGTCCTGGTGCGGGACCTGTCGGAGCTGGGCTTCCTGCCGGAGGAGCGCGAGCTCTTCGAGAAGTGGCTGATGCGGCCCCACGGCCTGGTGGTGGTCACCGGCCCCACCGGCTCGGGCAAGACCACCACCCTCTACTCGGCGCTGCAGGCGGTCACCTCGCCCGAGGTCAACGTCATCACCATCGAGGATCCCATCGAGATGGTGCACGAGGATTTCAACCAGATCGCCGCCAACCCCAAGACCGGCACCGGCTTCGCCGAGGCGCTGCGCCACGTGCTGCGCCAGGACCCGGACGTCATCATGGTGGGCGAGGTGCGCGACGGCGAGACCGCCTCCCAGGCGGTCCAGGCGGCGCTGACCGGCCACCTGGTGCTCACCACCCTGCACACCAGCGACACGGTGGGCGCGGTGGCCCGGCTCCGCGACCTGGGCGTGCCCTCCTTCCTCATCGGCGCCACCCTCACCGGCGTGGTGGCCCAGCGGCTGGTGCGCCAGGTGTGCCCGGGCTGCGCCGAGGACGTGCCGCTCACCGCCGACGAGGTGGCGGGCCTGGGGGTGAAGCACCCCGAGGACCACGCCGGCAAGCTCATCGCCCGCCGCGGCCAGGGCTGCGCCAAGTGCCGCTACACCGGCTACTACGGGCGCACCGGCCTCTTCGAGGTGTTGGAGGTGAACTCCCGGCTGCGCCACCTGGTGGCCGAGGGGGCCACGCCCGAGGTGCTGCAGCGCACCGCCCGCCAGGACGGCCTCCAGTCGCTCCGGGCCCACGCCATCCGCAAGGTGGCGGCCGGGGCCACCTCCTTCGAGGAGGCGATGCGCGCCACCGCCGACTCCGGGGAGGACAGGTGAAGACCGCGCGCGAGATCGCCGAGCTCTGGTCGGCCGGCGCCGCCGTCGTCTTCCTGGTGACCGAGGAGGAGGAGCGGGCCGTGGCCCTGTGCCAGGCGGCGGCCCAGAGCTTCCAGGCCACCGCCGGCGTCTGGTCGAGCCAGCGCGGCCTCACCCCCATGGCCCCTGCGGCCCGTGAGCCGCTGGCGCTGCTGGAAGCTCTGCTCAAGGCGCCGGCCCCGCTCCTGGTGGCGGCCCTCGACTTCCACCAGGCGCTGCGCGACCCGCAGGTGGCCCGGCGGCTGCGCGACGTCGCCGGCCGGCTCTCGGCCGAGGGGCGCTGCCTGGCCATCATCGGCCCGCGGCTGGAGCTGCCTCCCGGGCTGTCGCCGCAGGTCTCGGTGCTGCGCCTGCCGCTGCCCGGCGAGGAGGAGCTCTCGGCCATCCTCGACCTGGCGGTGACCCACGTGGGCGGGGCGCTCGACGCCGGGCGGCGCCACAAGGCGGTGGCGGCGGCGCTGGGGCTGGGCGAGGTGCAGGCGCGCCGGGCCTTCCTGCGGGCGCTGCGGCTCGACCCGGCCATGGGCGAGGCCGGCGTGGCGGCGGTGGTCGAGGAGAAGGTCCGGCTGCTGGCCACCGACCTGGGGCTGACGCTGGTGGAGGCGGTGGCCCGGCCCGAGGACCTGGGCGGCCTCGACGGCTTCAAGGCCTGGCTGGCGGAGCGGGCCATGGCCTTCCAGCCCGGAGCGCGCGCCTTCGGGCTGCAGGCGCCCCGCGGCGTGTTGCTCCTGGGCGTGCAGGGCTGCGGCAAGTCGCTGGCCTCCAAGGTGGCGGCCGCCACCCTGGGTGTGCCGCTCCTGCGCCTCGACCTGCCGCGGGTGCTGGGCGCGGGGGAGGGGGCCGAGGAGAACCTGGCCCGGGCCCTGGAGGCCGCCGAGGCCAACGCCCCGCTGGCGCTGTGGGTGGACGAGATCGAGAAGGCATTCGCCGGGAGCGCCCCGGGGCAGGGGGGCGATGCCCGTGCCGCGCGGCTGCTGGGGGCCTTCTCCACCTGGCTCCAGGAGCGCCAGGGGGCGGTCTTCGTGGTGGCCACCGCCAACGACGTCACCCGGCTGCCGCCCGAGCTCCTGCGCCGCGGCCGCTTCGACGAGCTCTTCTTCGTGGACCTGCCCGACGCCGAGGCGCGCCGGGCCATCCTGGCGGTGCACCTGCGCCGCCGCGGGCGCGACCCCGAGGGGCTCGACCTGCCCGCCCTGGCGCAGCAGTGCGCCGACTTCTCCGGCGCCGAGCTGGAACAGGTGGTGGTGGGCGGGCTCCACCGCGCCTACGCGCTGCAGCGTCCCCTCGACCCCCAGGACCTGCGGCGCGTGGCCCAGGACCTGGTGCCGCTCTACCGGACCTACGAGGAGAGCATCAAGGCGCTGCGCGAGTGGGCGCGCGGGCGGGCGCGCATCGCGGGCCGCGAGGGCGCGGTGGTGGACCTCTTCCGGCGGGCCGGCGGCTGACGCTCGGCCGGCCCCGCCGCCCGGCCCTCCCCTGGAGCAGCAGGGCCGACGGCAGCGGCGGCCCCGGCGGAGGCGGGGGCCCGGCCCTGCCTCAACCGAGCAGGGCGCTCAGGACCCGCTCGTGGACGCGGCCGTTGCTGGCCACGCAGCGGCCACCTGCCGCCGACGGCCGCCCCTCGAAGTCGGTGAAGCGCCCGCCGGCCTCCTCCACCAGCACCTGCAGGGCGGCGATGTCCCAGAGCTGCACGCCGGCCTCGAGCCACGCCTCGCAGCGCCCGGTGAGGAGCATGGCGGCGCCCGCCAGGTCGCCGTAGCAGCGGGTGGAGGCGGCGCTGCGCACCAGCGCTCCGATGTGCAGGTCGAGCGGCGGGGCGAGCAGGAAGCGCATCTCGCCGAGCGAGAGGGTGGACTCGGCCCAGTCGGAGATCCCGCTCACCTGGAGCCGGCGCGGCTCGCCGCCGCCCACGGCCTGCCAGCAGCCCAGCCCCTTCGCCGCCCAGTAGGTCTCGTCGAGCGCCGGCAGCGCCATGGCGCCGGCGACAACGGTGCCCCCCGCCTCCAGGGCGATGAGCGGCCCCCAGAAGCTGCCGCCGCGGGTGAAGCCGCGGGTGCCGTCGATGGGGTCGATGACCCAGCGCGCCTCGCTGCCGGCGTGCGCGCCGCTCTCCTCGCCGAGGATGGCGTGGCCGGGAAAGGCGGCGCGGATGGCGGTCACCGCTGCGGCCTCGGCCTCGCGGTCGGCGACGGTGACCGGCGAGCGGTCGGGCTTCACCTCCACGCGCACGCCCTGGCGGAAGTGGGGGAGAGCGGCCGCGGCGGCGGCCTCGGCGGCGCGCCGCGCGGTGGCCATGGCCAGGGGGAGGTCGAGGGGCATGGAGACCTCTATAACCCGACCGCGACCGCCGCCACGACCCCGACCGCCAGGAACACGACGGCCGCCCTCGCGGGCGGCCGCCGGGTGAAGCGTCTCGAAGGTTCCGGCTTACTTCTTCGGCATCATCGACCCGGTCTGCAGGTACCGGGTGTGGAAGCTGAAGGCCTCCTCGAACATGTGCGGCGAATGCAGGCCGGCCGAGGGCTTCTTCATGGCGCGCTTCACGTAGTCCCACAGGACCGGGCGGAACTCGGGAGCGGCGCACTTCTCGATGATCTCCTTGGCCTTCTCCTTGGGGCTGCGGCCGCGGAGGTCGGCGAAGCCGAACTCGGTGACGATGCCGGAGACGTCGTGCTCGGTGTGGTCGATGTGGCTGGCGAAGGGAACGATGGCCGAGATCTTCCCGTCCTTGGCGGTCGCCGGGGACATGAAGATGGTGTAGGCCGAGTTGCGGGCGAAGTCGCCCGACCCGCCGATGCCGTTCTCGATGCCCTTGCCGGCGATGTGGGTGGAGTTCACGTGGCCGTAGATGTCGGCCTCGACGAACCCGTTCATGGCGATGCAGCCCAGGCGGCGGATGACCTCGGGGTTGTTCGAGATCTCCTGCGGCCGCAGGATGATCTGCTTGCGGTACTGGTCGATCTTCTTGTTGAAGCGGACCTGGCCCTCGGGCGAGACCGAGAAGGCGGTGGCCGAGGCGGCGATCAGCTTGCCGGAGTCCAGCATGTCGAGCATGCCGTCCTGGATCACCTCCGTGTAGCTGAGCATGCGCTCGAAGGGGCCCTCGTTCAGGCCCACCAGCACCGCGTTGGCGATGTTGCCGACGCCCGACTGCAGCGGGGTCAGGTGCTTGGAGACGCGGCCGGCCTTCACCTCACCCTGGAAGAAATCCATGATGTGGCCGGCGATCTTCTTGTGGATCTCCTCGGGGGCCTTGAAGGGGGCGTTGCGGTCGGGGTTGTTGGTCTCGACCACCGCCACGACCTTGGAGAGGTCGAACTTCCAGTACTTGGAGCCCTTGCGGTCGTCGGCGGCCATGATGGGAATCGGCTGCCGCTCGCCGTGCACCGAGTTCACCGAGATGATGTCGTGCATGCCCTCGAGCCGCTCGTCCTGCCAGCTGTTCACCTCGAGGATGATCTTGTCGGCGTGCTCCAGGTAGACGTTGTTGGCGCCGCAGGAGGAGGAGGGGATGGCGGTGCCGTCCTCGAGGATCTTGGTGACCTCGATGAGGGCAAAGTCGATGTTGTTCTTGCCCTTGCCGTAGTAGCCGTACCGGACCAGCGTGCCGGCGTGGCTGAGGTGCATGTCCTGGTACTCGATCAGGCCGGCGTTGATCTTCTCGCGCGTGGCGGCGTCGCCCTGGTAGGGGAAGCGGAACCGCTGGGCCTCGACGATGGACATCATCGTGTCCTGCTCCGGGCCGGTGGAGGCGCCGGTGAGAACGTCGAGCTTGAGGGCCTTGCCCTTGAGCCGCTCGTCGAGCGCCCGCTTCGCGAGCGCGATGGGCACGGCCTTCGGGTAGCCGGCGCCGGTGAACCCGGACATGCCGACCACGGCGCCGCTGGGGATGAGGTTGGCAGCCGCCTCGGCGGGCATGATCTTGCTCTGCAGCTGCTTGTTCAGGACTCTTCCGGCCATGGGAGCACCTCGGACTGGGAAGGAAAGCGCTTCGCGTTCGAAATGTGGGTGATGCGAGGGGGTTGCACAGTACCCTAGAGGCACGCGCCGAGGAAAGGGGCACGCGCCCCATCTGGCGCGTGCTGCCTCCTTCGAGCTAGCGTCAACGGAGCAAGTGGTCTAGATCGGCCAGGTGCCGGGAGACTCGCCCGGCCCGCCATTCGGGGGAGAGCGTGAGTTTTCCCTCGGCCTCGAGCAGGGCCCCCTGCTGGACCAGCCACTCGAGGGCGTTCTCCAGGGTCGCCTTGGACAGGGCCTCCCGGTGGGCCACCCGGCCGGCGAGGTAGGCGGCCCGGCCCCGCTCCAGCGCCAGGCGCACCAGCGCCTTGCGGTCGAGCGACTCGTCGCCGGGGAAGGCCGCCGCCAGGGCATCGGACGAGACCCGGTAGGCCTCGACGAAGGCGCGGGTCAGGTCGGCGAAGAGGTCGAGGGTGGCGCGGTCCGGTCCCGCCGAAAGCCCCTGCCCCTCGCGCGTGGCGGCCCCGAGCCGCAGGAGCGTGGCGAGCTGGGCGGCGAAGGTCTCGTCGAAGGTGACGCCGACCCGGTACATGAACTCCAGCTTGAGGAGCCGGGAGAGGAAGCGGGCCCGCGCCTTGACGTCCTCCTCCGGCGCCCACGGCGCGCCGGCCCGCAGCGCCGCCGCCACCAGCGAGAGGCCCACGAAGCGGTGGAGCACGGCGTTGCGGTGGAAGTCGAGCTCGGGCCGCTTCTCCTCCGGCACCTGGTAGATGACCTCGCCCGCCGCCTCCTCGATCTTCACCAGGCCATCGGTCGCCAGCTTGGCCAGGGCGTCGGCCAGCGCCCCGGGGCGGCGCGGATCGGCGGGCGACTCGGCCAGCCCGCGGCCCAGCCGGGCGCCGTCGGCCACCGCCAGCCCGCGGAGCAGGTCGACCCGGTGGGCCACGTCGTCGGCGGCCAGGCCGCGGCGCACGTGGGAGAGCAGCGCCGCCGCCAGCAGGCCGGTGGGCGTGACGGTGATGACCTCGGCGATGCCGAAGGCCATGGTGTTGGCCAGGTGCTGCACCAGCTCCCGCTTGTCGGCCCGGGCCCCGCCCTGGGCCGGGCTGGGCGCCGGCGAGGCCTCGATGGGCGCCATCTCCTCGTCGAGCGCCAGGCCCGCGGTCCGCTCGCCCAGCCGGTGGCTGGCCACCGCCCGCAGCGACACCGGGGCGCCGAACTGCACGTAGATGCGGCCGAACTTGCGGCCGCCCAGCACGTTGCGCGCCTTCCACAGGCCGCGCAGGTCCTCCTTCTGCTTCTCGCCGCCCGCCAGCTCGCGGGCGTAGCTGCCGGCCTCCATGAGGTGCTCGTAGTCGATGGCCACCGGCACGAAGCGCACGTCCTCGGCGGCGCCGTCGAGCCAGGCGTCCACCTCCATGGAGAAGAGGCCGGTCTTGGGGAAGAGCAGCTTGCCGGTGCGGCTGCGGCCGCCCTCCAGGAAGAACTCCTGGGGGAAGCGGTCGCGCAGGAGCTGCTTCACGTAGGCGCGCAGCACCGCGGTGTAGACCCGGTCGCCCTTGACGGTGCGGCGGATGAAGAAGGCGCCGCCCATCCGCAGCAGCCTGCCGAAGGGCCAGAAGGCCAGGTTGATGCCGGCGGCGATGTGCGGCGGCGTGAGGCCGTTCTCGTAGAAGAGCCAGGAGAGGAAGAGGAAGTCGATGTAGCTCTTGTGGCTGGGGCAGACCACCAGCGGCGCCTCGGCGGCGGCCCGCCTCACCACCTCCAGCCCGGCCTCGTCCACCTCGATGGACTCGTACTTGCGCCGGAAGAACCAGGCGAAGAGGGGGCGCACCAGCTCGATGAACCCCTGGCTGTATCGGCTGGCCAGCTCGTCGAGGTCGTGGCGTGCCTCGGCCTGCACGGCCTCCACGGCCACGCCGCGGTCGCCGGCCACCCGGGCCAGCGCCGCACGCAGCCCCCTGTCGCGCAGCACCTGCTCGCGCACCCGCACCGCGCTCTTGAGGGGCGGGCCCACCGCCGCCCGGAAGTTGCGGGCCAGGTGGAGGTGCAGGGCGCTGCGCAGCTTGCGGCCGGTGATGGCGTCGGGCTCGCCGGGCGACTGCTGCTGGACCGCCGAGATCTCGGTGGGGGCCCCGAGCCGCAGCAGCGCCCGCTTGCGGTTGGTGAGGAAGGAGATGGCGTTCGCGAGCCGGTTGGGCGCCTCGGGGTGGCCGAAGAGGATCTCGCCGAGGGTGCGCCGCAGCTTCTGGGGCCGCCGGCTCCACACCAGCAGCGCCGGCACCAGGAAGATGGGCCGGCCCAGGCGCCGCTGCAGGTCGCAAAGCAGGGGGAAGGGGTCGGGGCCATCGGCGCGCGTCAGGAACACCAGCCCGGAGTGGCCCCTGGCGAGCGCGCTCTCCAGGGCGCGGGGCGAGCCGCGAACGCGGAAGAGCCAGGGGAGGAGGCCGCGCAGCCCCAGCGCCGCCCTCAGCGGCGCCAGGTCGAGGTGGCGGCTGGCCCAGGCCAGGAACTGGAAGTTGAGGATGGCCGCGGAGCGCATCACGAAGACGACGCTGCCGCGCGCCTGCAACTCGGCGAGATCGGCCGCCGCCTGGTGGGGCAGCTTCACGTCCTTGAACCAGCGGTCGCGGAGGCTCGGGCGGGGGGCGCGCGGGGACGCGGAGGAGGAGGCCGGGCTCACCGCGGCGGAGTGTAGCGGGAAGGGGACTTCCGACGTAGGGCCCGCGGGGGATGGGTTGCGAGCCCGTGGATGACGCGGCAAGTCACGCCGCGCGCTAGCCGCGCTTCTTCACGCGCCCCTCGCGATCCAGGAAGAAGGGCTCGACGAGGAGCGGCTCGACCGAGGGGCGGTGGCCCTTGACGTCGGCCGCGAGGTCGCAAAGCGCCTGCAGCACCTCGCCGCGCACCCGCGCGTTGTCGGTGTCGCGCAGCAGGAGCTGGATGAGCGCCTCGCGCCCGGCCTCGCCGGCGCCCAGGCGCGACAGGGCCCTGGTGGCGCGGATGCGGACGTCGTCGGCGAAGTCCTCGAGGAGCGGCAGGATGGCGGCCTCGGTGGCAGCGTCGGCCCCGGCGCCGGCGGCCGCGGATCCGCCGTGGTGCTCGGTGAGCCAGGCGAGGAGGGTGAGCTTCTTCTCCGGGTCGCGGGTGTAGCGCCGGCCGGCCTCCGCCAGCAGCGCCACCGCGGTGGAGCGCACCTCGGCGTCGGGCAGGAGCTCGGCCAGCACCCGCAGGCCCCAGGAGCTGCCGCCCTCCTGCTCGGCCAGGAACTCCTTCACCGGTGCGAGGGCGCCGGTGCCGGCGGCCACCAGGTGGCGCCGCACCGACTCCTTCTCCTCGTCGTCGGTGATGCCCACCTCGGAGCGGACGGTGAAGCGCAGGCACAGGGTCTTGAGCGCAGCGGGCGTGCCCAGGGAGGCGAGCTGGTCGATGGCCTTCTGCCGGTTCTCGGCCGGGCCGTAGCGCTCGGTGATCTTCTGTCCGAGCTTGCGGAGCGCGTTCCTGTCGCGCTCCTCCTTGGAGCCGAAGAGATCGAAGAGTCCCACGTTTCCTCCGGGCCAGCGAAGGCCGCCCCGTATCTACAACGAGATGCCGGCCCGGGGATCGTCTTTGTACAGGTCCGCCAGGGGCTTCACCGCCTCCTCCAGGGCCTTCCCGGCCTGGGGGAGCACCAGCTTGAGCACGGCGTACAGGTCGCCGCGCTCGCCGCCGCGCAGCTCGGGGAGCCCCTTGCCCTTGAGGCGGAGCCTGGTGCCGGACTGGGAGCCGGGGGGCACGCGCAGCCGCACCGGCCCCTCGAACGTGGGCAGCGTGACCTCGGCGCCCTGCACCGCCTCGGGCACCGTCACGGGCAGGTCGAGGTACAGGTCGCGCCCCTCGCGCCGCACCAGGGGGTGGGGCCGGAGTCGCACCTCGAGGTAGAGGTCGCCGGGCGCGCCGCCGCCGGGGTTGCCCTGGCCGGTGAGCCGGATCTGCGATCCGTCGGTGACGCCGGGCGGGATCTTCACCCGCAGGGTGCGGCCGTCCACCCGCAGGTCGCGCTCGGCGCCCCGCACCGCGTCGGCCAGCTCGACGTCGACGGTGGCCCGCACGTCCTCGCCGCGGGACGGGGCCCGGGCCGTCCGCGCCGCGCCGCCGCCGAAGATCTGCTCGAAGATCGACCCGAAGTCGAAGCTCCCGCCGCCGCCGGCCCCGCCGCCCCCGAAGCCGCCGAAGTCGAAGGGGGAGCCACCGCCCCCGCTGCCCTGCTGCCTCCACTGCCGGTACTGGTCGGCGCGCGCGGCGTCGAAGCCGGTGCGCAGCGAGTCGGCGCCGAACTCGTCGTAGAGCTTGCGCCGCTTGGGGTCGGAGAGCACCTCGTGGGCGGCGGTGACCTCCTTGAACTTCTCCTCCGACTGCTTGTTCCCGGGGTTCTTGTCGGGGTGGTACTTGTGCGCCAGCCGGCGGTAGGCCTTGCGGATCTCGTCGGCCGAGGCGCCGCGGGGGACGCCGAGCACGGAGTAGAGGTCGCGCGGGGGCACGGGGGGAAGGTAACGCACCCGGAGCCCGCGTCAACGTGGGACGCGCGCCCGGGCCGCGGTTAGAATGCACGCGTGCTCCCGCGGCCGACGCTCGCGCTCCTGCTCCTGGCACTTCCCCTGGCTGCCCGGGCCGGAGCGGGTGGCGCCGATCCACGGATCGTCGAGCAGGTGGTGGCGGTGGTGCGCACGCCGGCCTCGACCCAGCCGCGGGTCATCACCCTGACCCGGCTGCAGGAGGAGGCCCGCATCGCGCTCGTCTCCCGCGGCGGCACCGGCGCTGCCGACGGAGAGCTGGACGGCGCGGCGCTGCGGGCCGGGCTGGAGTGGCTCATCGACCAGATCCTGCTCCTCGACGAGGTGGTGCGGCTCCAGGTCTTCGAGGTGGAGCGCAGCGACGTGCTGGAGGAGCTGCGCCGCTTCCAGGGGCGCTTCGCCTCGCCCCAGGCCTACCGGGCCTTCCTGGGCCGCGTGGACATCACCGAGGAGGAGCTGCTGGTGGTGCTGCGCCGGACGCTGCGGGTGCAGCGCTACGTGGACAGCCGGGTCTCGGCCGCGGGCCGGGTGCGGGAGGCCGAGGTCGACCGCTACCTGCAGGAGCGCAAGGTCGACCCGAGGGCCTCCGAGCGGGCGGCGGTGCGCAACACGGTGCGGGCCGAGCTGGCCGAGCGGCGCACCGAGCGGGAGGTCAAGGCCCTGCTGGCCGACCTGCGCTCGCGCGCCACCATCCGCGTTCTCGAGACCTTCGGCGGCGCCACCGGCGGGAAGGGCTGAGCGTGGCGACGCCGCCGCCCATCCAGTTCCGCCCCATGCGGCGGAGCGATCTCGACCGGGTGATGGTGGTGAACCACCAGTCCTTCGCCCACCCCTGGTCGGCGGACCTCATCCGCAGGGAGCTGCTCCACGACTGGTCCACCATCCTGCTGGCGGTGGAGGAGGGGGCCGAGGGCGAGGTGCTGCTGGGCTTCATCGTCTTCTGGCTCATCCACGACGAGGTGCACGTCCTCAACGTGGCCGTGGCCCGCGAGCACCGGCGCCGCGGCATCGCCCGGGCGCTGATGGTGGAGGCGGCGGAGCGGGGCAGGGCGCGCAAGGCGCGGCTGGTGACGCTGGAGGTCCGGGCCGGCAATGCGCCCGCCATCGCCCTCTACCGGCAGCTGGGGTACCGCGACGTGGCCGTCCGCCCGCGCTACTACGCCGAGGAGAACGAGGACGCCATCGTGATGGAGCTGGCGCTGTAGGGCGCCCCGGGCCGCCGCCGGACTGCTACGGGGCGAACGGACTCCCGGGGGTCGACGCCGCCCATCGCCTGTTGTAGAACGCCGCGCCCATGCTCTGGCCCATCGCCCGCAGCCTGCTCTTCCGGCTCGACCCGGAGACCGCCCACCACCTGGGCATGGGTGGCCTGCGCCTGCTGGGCTGGGGTCCGGTGGCCAGGCTGGTGCGCCCGCGCCCCGACCCGCTCCTGCAGGTGAAGGCCTTCGGCCTCACCTTCGAGAGCCCGCTCGGCCTGGCCGCCGGCTTCGACAAGGGCCAGGTGCTGGCCCCGGGACTGCTCGCCCTGGGCTTCTCCCACGTGGAGATCGGCACCATCACGCCGCGCCCCCAAGCTGGCAACCCGGCCCCGCGACTCTTCCGCCTGCCCGAGCACCGCGCCCTCATCAACCGCATGGGCTTCAACAACGACGGCGCGGAGGTGTGCGCAGCGCGGCTCGCGGCCCTGCCGGCCGCCGGCAGGCCCGGCCTGGTGGGCGTCAACGTCGGCAAGAACAAGGACACGCCCAACGAGCGGGCCGAGGAGGACTACCTCCTCTGCATCGACAGGCTCCACGCCCACGCCGACTACCTGGTGGTCAACATCTCCTCGCCCAACACCCCGGGCCTGCGGGAGCTGCAGGGCAAGGAGGCGCTGCAGCGCCTGCTGGGCGCCTGCGTGAGGCGAGCCCGCGAGCTGCCCGTGCCCAGGCCGCTGCTGGTGAAGCTGGCCCCCGATCTCACCGACGAGGCGCTCGACGAGGCGGTGGACGTGGCCGTCGCCTGTGGCGCCTCGGGCCTCATCGCCACCAACACCACCGTCTCCCGGGAGGCGGTGGCCGGCCACCCGCGCGCCGAGGAGGTCGGCGGCCTCTCGGGCGCGCCCCTCGAGGCCCGGGCCACCGAGGTGGTGCGCCGCGCCTATCGCCGCGCGGCCGGGCGCCTGTCCATCGTGGGCGCGGGCGGGGTCTTCGGTGCCGAGGACGCCTACCGGAAGATCAGGGCCGGTGCGACGCTGGTGCAGCTCTACACGGGGTTCATCTACGGCGGCCCGGCCCTGCCGGCTCGCCTCCTGCGCGATCTCGCCGCGCTGCTGCGCCGCGACGGCTTCTCGTCCGTCGGCGACGCGGTGGGAGCCGACGCCCGGCCTTGACCCGAAGTCACAAAGCGGGCTGGCGCGCGTCCTGGTAGGTAGCAGACGGGTCCTGTACAGGTGTCCCCGGAACGAGGGGGTGCCAGACCGGGACGGAACCACTAGAAGGACGGCAGACTTGGGGCGCAACGCAGCGCGTCGCTTGACGTCATAACGCGATGCGTTAAGATGGGTGGGCCGATGTCGCACCGGCGACTCGGCTGAAGTTTCCCATCCGGGTGGAGCGAGAGGAGGCCATCCGTGGCCGAGAAGAACACGAAGGTCCCCGAGTTCCTGCGCGAGCCCCTGGAGGCGGCGCAGGCCCGGCTGGAGACGCTGGAAGAGGAGACGCAGAGGGTGGTGAAGGACCTCGTCCACCGGGGCAAGGCCAGCCGGCGCGAGCTCACCGACATGGTCCAGCGCCTCGCCAAGCAGGACTGGACCCTGGACGAGCTCCGCGGGCGCCTGGAGAAGCTGCGCGCCCAGGGCAAGGAGCTGGCATCGGACTATGCGGACCGGGCGCGCGCCGAGGCGGCCGGCCGGCTGGTGGAGCTGCAGGCCAAGGCGATCTCCTTCCTGGGCGTCGCCAGCCGCGAGCAGGTGGAGGAGCTGTCGAAGGAGCTGGCCCGCCTCTCCCGCAAGCTGGAGAAGGGCAAGGCCCGGAAGGGCCCGGTGCGCAGGACAGGGGAGGTCTAGCCGTGCCGGACCTCCAGACGCTGTTCAAGGATGCGTGGTCGCAGGCGCTCGTCGGCATCAACGCCGCCGAGCAGGAGGCCGAGCGGGTGCTGGGGCGCATCGCCGACGCCGCCGGCTTCACCCCCGAGGACGTGCGCAAGCACGCCCGCGAGTTCGGCGACAGGCTGCAGCAGCAGCGACGCGAGGTGGAGAAGGGGATCGACGACGCGGTCAAGAAGGCCACCCAGCGGTTTCGCTTCCCGAGCAGGGGCGAGGTCGACCAGCTGCGCGAGCGCGTGGACGCGCTGACGAGGCAGGTGGAGGCCCTGGCGCAGGAGCGCAACCGTCCCGCCGGATAGCGGGCAAGGAGGATGGATGAGGAGACCGAGCGCGAGGGGGATGGCGGCGGCGACGCTGGCGGTGCTCGGCTTCTGCGGGGTGCTCCTGCCCCGCACCGCGGGCGAGGCGCCCGGGCTGCCCCAGGCCGAGGCCTGGATCAGCCAGGCCTGCGGGGGCGACGAGCCCTGTGAGCGGTGGCAGGAGGTGCGCCGGCTCTCCGACCTGCTGGACGAGCGCATGGAGGCGGAGGCCGGAGAGCGCCTCCGCCTGGCGGCCGTCATCTCCAGCGAGGCGGCCGAGGCCGGGCTCGACCCGCTCTTCGTGCTGGCCCTCATCGAGGTGGAGTCGGGCTTCGACGCCGAGGCGGTGAGCCACCGCGGCGCCCGGGGCCTGATGCAGCTGCGACCCGCCACCTTCCAGCGCGAGGTGGAGCGCCACGGCCTCGGCGCCGGCGATCCCGAGGACCCGGTGGTCAACGTCCGCGCCGGCGTCCGCTACTACGCCCGGCTGCTCCACGACTTCCGCCAGAACCACGAGTTGGCCCTGATGGCCTACAACGCCGGTCCCCAGCGCATCAGCAAGCTGCGGCGGGAGGACGGCGGCATCCCCGAGCGCTACCGCGCCTACCCGCGCCGGGTGGACGCCGAGCTCCGGCGCCTGCGCGGCGAGCGGCGCGTGGCCCTGGCGGGCGGCGCACCGCGCACCGCAATGCGCTAGCCCGGGTTGCCCGGGGCGGGCCGCTCGTCTAGAACCGCGCCGTGCGGGTCACGGAGATCTTCCTCAGCATCCAGGGCGAGGGCACCCGTGCCGGGCGCCCCTGCGCCTTCGTGCGCTTCACCGGCTGCGACCTGCGCTGCGTCTGGTGCGACACCACCTACGCCTTCCACGGCGGCGAGGAGATCTCGCGGGAGGGCATCGTCGAGCGGCTGCGGGCCTGGCCCTGCCGCTTCGCGCTGCTGACCGGCGGAGAGCCGCTGCTGCAGCCCGAGCTGCCCGAGCTCTGCCGCGACCTGCTGGCGCAGGGCTTCGAGGTGGCGGTGGAGACCCACGGGCAGCGGCCGCTCGGGGACTTGCCCCGCGAGGTCATCCGCATCGCCGACGTGAAGACCCCCGGCTCCGGGGAGCAGGCCACCGACCTCGCCTGGCTCGAGGAGCTGCAGCCGCACGACGAGGTCAAGTTCGTGGTGGACTCGGAGGCCGACTGGCGCTGGTCGCTGGAGGTGATCCGGCGCCACCGCCTGGAGCGGAGGGTGGCGGTGCTGGTCTCCCCGGTGCAGGGCAAGGTCGAGCCCCGGGAGGTGGCGCGCTGGATCCTGGAGGCCGGGGTCGAGGCCCGCCTGAATCTGCAGCTCCACAAGATCGTCTGGGGATCGGACGCCCGCGGCGTGTAGCCCGGCTGCGGTGGATGTGATTCTTGACGCGGCGCCCGCGAGGGCGCTACCAAGGCGAGCGAATGCGAGTACTTGCGGCCATGACGACGGCGCTCCTGCTGATCCCGGGGGCAGGCCGGGCCGCGCCCACCATCTCGCTCAACGGCGTGCCCATCGACGGGGTGGTCTCGCAGCGCTTCGACAACGTCTCGGTGGTCATCGACGACCAGGGCAACCTGAACATCGTCGCCCGCGGTTACGCCGTGGCCCGCCCCGACGCCGCGCCCGCGGCCGGACCCGCTCCGTCCGCTCCGGTCACCTCGGCCCCGCCGCCGCGCCCGCCGGCCGCAGGGGCGCTGGCCTCGGCCGCGCCCGCAGCCGAGCCCCGCCTGGCGCGCCGCTACTTCGTGGTGGCCGAACAGAGCGAGCCCGGCATCACCGAGTACGACGTCTCGGTCTTCGTGAACGGGCGCTGGGTGCGGGAGATCAGGTCCGACGGCGACAGCGAGCCCTTCGAGGTCACCCGCTTCCTCAACCCCGGACCGAACAAGGTGACGCTGGTGGCCACCAAGCGGATCACCGGCAACACCCGCCGCAGCACCTCCCGCGAGGCCACGCTGCGGGTGCTGCTGGGCGAGGGGAGCGCCGGCGGGGGGACGGTCTACCTGGAGGCGCCGCTCGTCTCCATGACCCGGACCGCGGCCGACACCGAGACCTTCTCCGAGGAGCACAACCTGGTGGCCAGGTAGCGGGGGGCGCCTTGTACAGACCCGATCCAACGATGACCCACGTCCCCGCCTCCCGCGATCAGGTGGTGGCGGTGGTGGAGTCGATCAACCAGCCGCAGATCTCCATCCCCACCAAGGTGCCGCAGGCGGCCCAGGCCCATCTGGTGGGGCTGCGCAACGGCAACGGCACCTTCTCGATCTACGTGGGGCTGTTCCTGCGCCAGACCGGCGAGAACGTGATCTACTCCCACGACCGGCGCGAGATCCCGGTCGAGTCCTACCCCGAGCTGGAGCACGAGGCGCTGCAGTTCCTGGAGTCGATGGGCTTCATGCTCGACAACACCCACTTCCGGAACCAGGCCCCCGAGGCGCAGGAGCAGATCCTGCGGCGGGTGCCGATCTTTTCCCGGCCCCGCCCGGCTGCGGCTGCCGCGGGAGAGGCCAAGTCCGGCCCGCGGCAGGCGCTGGCGCGGCTGCTGGCGGGGATCTAGGCCATGAAGATGCCGACCCTTGCCATCCTGCTCGCGCTCCTGGGCGCCTGCGCCGGGGCCCCCACCGCCAAGCAGCGCGAAGGGGCCGAGATCCACACCAAC
The DNA here is from genome assembly GCA_016214955.1 of Deltaproteobacteria bacterium. Classification (GTDB taxonomy): domain Bacteria; phylum Myxococcota; class Myxococcia; order Myxococcales; family Anaeromyxobacteraceae; genus JACRMN01. The sequence continues at coordinate 65,699 of JACRMN010000023.1, read as the reverse complement.
CTGGGGCTCGAGGCCCTGCGGGCCGCCCGCACCCAGGAGGCGCTGCGCGAGTTCGACCTGGCGCTGGCCAACAACCCGGACCTGGCCGAGGCCTGGCTGGGGCACGGGCTGGTGATGGACAGCTTCGGGCGCGCCGAGGAGGCGGAGAAGGACTACCGCAAGGCCATCGCCCTCAAGGCCGACTTCTCCGAGGCCCACAACAACCTGGGGCAGCTGCTGGCACGCCGCGGCCGCCACGCCGAGGCCCTGGTGCAGTTCGACCTGGCGCTCTCCAACATGTACTACCGCGAGCCCTTCGTGGCCCGCTGCAACAAGGGCCAGGCCCTCGCGGCCATGGGGCGGCGCGAGGAGGGGCTGGAGCAGCTCCGCGCCTGCACCACCCAGAACCCGCGGTACTGCGCCGGCCACCGGGCCCTGGGCCTGGCGCAGCTCGAGACCGGCCGGACCAAGGAGGCGCTCCAGTCGCTGCAGCGCTACGGCCAGCTCTGCGACAAGGAGCCGGACGCCCCGTACCAGCTCGGCCTGGCCTACCTGCGCACCGGCGACGCCGGCGGCGCACGCGAGGCCTTCGCCCGGTGCGAGGAGCTGGCCGGGAACAGCGAGCTCGGCACCGAGTGCCGCCGCAGCCGCGACCTCCTGAAGTAGGGCGCCTTGGACCCGCGGGACGCTCGCGTCGCCGCCTTCGGGCGCTGGCTGCTCCAGGAGCGGGAGCTCCGGGACCTGTCGCGCCAGGAGGTGGCGCGGCTCACGCGGCTGGCACCGGGCGTGGTGGAGGCCCTGGAGTCGGGCGAGGCCGGGCGCATGCCGCCGCGCGCCTACCTGCTCGGCTACCTGCGCTCCTACGCCACCGCCGTGGGGCTCGACCCCGACGACCTGGTCCTGCGCTGGCAGGAGGCCGACGGCCAGGCCGTGGAGGCCGGGCCGTCGCCGCGCCGGCGCATCCCGCCGCGCCGGGTGGCGCTCGCGGCCCTGGCGCTCCTGCTCCTGGGGGCGCTGGTCGCCTACGCCCTCTGGCCGCGCAAGCGGGCGCTGGAGCTGCAGCACCCGCCGCGGCAGATGGAGCGCGCTCCCTACCAGCCGCGGTAGCGCGCCTCGAGCCGCATCCGGGCGCGCGCGGCCAGCGATGGGCCCGGGAGCGCGGCCGGCGGGGGAGCCTCCCCGGTGCGGGCCGGGGCCATGGCCGCCGCCGCGGCGGGCATGGCGAAGACGTCGGTGGCCGCCCCGGACATGGCGAAGAGCGGCACGAACCCGTCGGCGAGCCCGACCAGCCCCTGGTAGTCGCCGACGAAGTACCCGCCCGCCTCCGGCGCCCGGCGCAGGTCGAAGGGCCCGCCCACCGGTGCCTCTTCCCAGGTGGCCCCGCCGTCCGCGGAGGTGGCGAGCCAGCGCACCGTCCACAGGCCCGGCGCCGGGCTGGCGGTGCGCAGGTCGTAGTAGGAGAGGCCGAGCCGGCCGCTGGCCGCCACGGCGACGGAGGGCGTGAAGGCCGTCGCCTGGCTCACCCGTGCCGGCGCCGTCCAGGTGAGGCCGCCGTCCGCGGAGGAGGAGAGGGCGATGGCGTCCCGCGCGCCGCCGCTCCAGCGCGCGTCCTGCCAGACCACGTGCAGCGCGCCGCTGGCCCTGTCGACCGCCATCTGAGGGACGATGGCGCCGTCTCGCACGGCCTGGCCGGTGGCGGGGTCCACGGTGCCCGCCGCCTGCAGGTCGGCGACGGCGATGGGTGCCGACCAGGTGACCCCGGCGTCGTCGGAGCGGATCACCACCAGGCTGGCCGGCGAGCGGGGCGCGTCGAGCGAGGTGATGACCACGATCAAGCAGACCAGCGTCCCGCCGGGCAGGACCGCGATCTGGCCGGAGATGGTCTGGGCGTTGGCGCCGGGGTCGTGGATGGCGCGCGCCGCCTCCCAGGTGGCGCCGCCGTCGGTGCTGCGCGCCAGCCAGGTGGGGCCGGCGACCTGGGCGGCGGGCCCGGAGAGGCCGGTGAGCCGGTCCCAGACGGCGTAGACGTGGCCCGCCCGCACCGGGTCGGCGGTGAGGGTGCACTTGTCGAGGGCCGCGTCGGTGCTGGTCTCGGTGGCCAGCGCCACCGGCGTGCTCCAGGTGAGGCCGCCGTCGGTGGAGCGGCTGGCCACCACCGCCTGGCGCGCCGTCTTCCAGGGGTCGTCGAACACCAGGGAGACGAGGTGCAGCGTGCCGTCGGCCGCGAAGGAGAGCCACGGGTCGGTGGCCCGGTCGTGGCTGTCGGCGTCGCCCCCGGAGCAGCCGGTGAGAGGCGGCGAGGCGGCGATCCAGGTGTGCCCGCCGTCCGTCGAGGCAGCGGCGCCGATGCCATTGGCGCCCCCGGCCGTCCAGCGGTCCTGCTGCCAGGCGGCTGCCAGGCGGAGGTCGTCGGAGGGGTGCACCGCCAGGTGCGGCTCCACCTCCGCCCCGAGGTAGAGGCGCGCGCCGCCCACCGGCGGGTTGCAGCCGCCGGGGTAGGGCGAGGCGCCGCTGGCGCGAACCGGTGAGGCGAGCGGGTCGGGCGGGTCGGGCGGGGGCGGCCGCTTGCGCCCCTCGCCGCAGGCAGCCAGGGCCAGGGCGGCGGCGGCCGCGAGCAACGGGGGGCAGGAGGCGGCGCGGGCTCGGGCCATGCGCCGGCGATCCTCTCACCTCCTCGGTGCGCTGGCGATCGCGGCGAGGCCCCGCGGGCGCCTCGCCCGCGTCCTCCCCCCGCGGTACAACCCCTCCATGGGTCACCGGAAGCTCCAGGCGGTCGTCCTCCGGACCACCGACTACGGCGAGTCGGACCGGGTGGTGGCCCTGCTCTCAGAGGAGCACGGGCGGCTCTCGGCCTTCGCCCGCGGCGCCCGGGCCTCGCGCAAGCGCTTCGGCGGTGCGCTCGAGCCCTTCACGCTGCTGTCGGCGGAGCTCCGCGAGAAGCCGGGCGCCGAGCTCTGGGGGCTGGAGTCGGTGTCGGTGCAGCGCGGCTTCGGCGCCATCCGCGGCGACCTCTCGCGCATCGCCTGCGCCGGCTACGCCTGCGACCTCAGCCGGGCGCTGGTGCGCGACCACGAGCCCCACCCCGAGCTCTTCGCGGATCTGGTGGCCCTGCTCACGCTGCTGGACGGCGCCCCGGCCCGGCCCGAGACCCTGCGCGCCTTCGAGCTCCTGGCGCTGCGCGATGCCGGCCTCTCCCCGCGCCTCGACGCCTGCGCCCGCTGCGGCGCGCCGCTCCCCGGCGCGCACGGCAGCCTGGCCTGGAGCCCGGAGGGCGGGCTGGTCTGCGGCTCCTGCCGGACGGGGCTGCCGCTCGCCGTGCCCTGCTCGCCCGCCGCCGCCGCCGCCCTCCTGGCGCTCTCGGCCGAGGGGCTGGCCGCGGGCGCACTGCCGCCCGGGGTGGGTGGCGAGGTGCGCGACCTGCTCGCCCGCTTCATCGAGCAGCAGGTGGGCGGCAAGCTCCCCTCGCGGAAGTTCCTCGACGAGGTGGGCCCCTTCCTGCGGTAGCGAGTGGCCTCCACTCAGTGGAGGACATCCGGTCGCGGCCGAGGCGAGGGTCGGGGTCGGGGTCGGGGTCGGGGTCGAGGTCGGGGTTGAGGTCGAGGTCGGGGTCGGGGTCGCGAGGTCGGGGTCGGGGTCGGGGTCGGACCGCATTGCTCGTCTGTTTGACAGCCGCCCCGCCTCGCCCTACCGTGCGCGATCCCGCGCCGGCAGCCGCTTTCCCGCGCGGGCGGAGGAGCCACACGTGACCTTCCAGGACCTGATCTTGAAGCTCCAGACCTACTGGGCCGAGCGGGGCTGCATCCTCGCCCAGGGCTACGACCAGGAGGTGGGCGCCGGCACCATGAACCCGGCCACCTTCCTGCGCGTCCTCGGTCCCGAGCCCTGGAACGTGGCCTACGTGGAGCCCTCCCGCCGGCCGGCCGACGGCCGCTTCGGCGAGAACCCCAACCGGCTCTACCAGCACCACCAGTTCCAGGTGATCCTCAAGCCCAACCCGCCTGACGTCCAGGAGCTCTACCTGGGCTCGCTGCGGGCCATCGGCATCGACCCGCGCGACCACGACATCCGCTTCGTCGAGGACGACTGGGAGGCGGCCACGCTCGGCGCCTGGGGCCTGGGCTGGGAGGTGTGGTGCGACGGGATGGAGATTACCCAGTACACCTACTTCCAGCAGGCCGGCGGCCTGGAGGTGAAGCCGGTGGCCGCCGAGCTCACCTACGGGCTCGAGCGCATCGCCATGTACCTGCAGAACGTCGAGAACGTCTTCGACGTCGAGTGGGTGAAGGGCGTGAAGTACCGGGAGGTCTTCCACCGCAACGAGGTGGAGATGAGCGAGTACAGCTTCCGCGCCAGCGACCCGAAGATGCTGTTCGACCTGTTCGCCGCGTACGAGGCGGAGGCCAAGCGGCTCCTGGCGCTCCGGCTGCCGCTGCCGGCCTACGACTTCTGCCTGAAGTGCTCGCACGCCTTCAGCAACCTGGAGGCCCGGGGCGCCATCAGCGTCACCGAGCGGGCGGCCTACATCGGCCGGGTGCGCAACCTGGTGCACGAGTGCGCCAAGGGCTACCTGGACTCGCGGGAGGCGCTGGGCTTCCCCATGCTCCCGGCCAGGGAGCGGAAGAAGGCCGTCGAGGCGGCCCAGGCGGCGCGCGCGGCGCGCGAGGGGAGGGGGTAGCCGTGGCCGACCTTCTGTTCGAGATCGGGGCCGAGGAGATCCCGGCGGGCATGGTCCCCCCGGCGGTGCAGCAGCTCAGGGACGACCTGGCCAGGGCGCTCGCCGAGGCGCGGCTCTCCTGCGGCGAGGTGGAGGCCATGGGCACCCCGCGCCGCCTGGTGGTCTGGGCCGGCGGCGTGGCCGCGCGCCAGGCCGACGCCCGCACCCAGGCGCTCGGACCCTCCGTGGCCCAGGCCTTCGACGCCGAGGGCAAGCCCACCCCGGCGGCGCTCGGCTTCGCCAGGAGCCAGGGCGTGGCGGTCGAGGCGCTGGAGCGCGCCACCACGCCCAAGGGCGAGCGGCTGGCGGCCACCAGGGTGGAGAAGGGCCGGAAGGCCGAGGCCGTGCTGCCGGCAATCCTGGAGAAGCTCGTCGCGGGCCTGCGCTTCAAGAAGGCCATGCGCAGCCGGTGGGACGAGGTCACCTTCGCCCGCCCGGTGCGCTGGCTCACCGCCCTCTACGGCGGCAAGCCCATCAAGGTGCGCTTCGGCGAGGTGGTGAGCGGCAAGGTCACCCACGGCCACCGCTTCCTGGCGCCCAGGGCCATCGCCCTCAAGGGCACCGCGGACGACTACGTCCAGAAGCTGCGCAAGGCCTTCGTCGAGGTCGATTCGCGAGAGCGGCGCGTCGCCATCCAGAGCGCCCTGGCCAGGGCGGCCCACAAGGTGAAGGGCGTGGTCCGGCCCGACGAGCCGCTGCTGGAGCAGGTGACCTACCTGGTGGAGCACCCCACCGCAGTGCTGGGCTCCTTCGAGAAGTCCAACCTGGAGCTGCCGCCCGAGGTGGTCATCTCGGAGATGCGCAACCACCAGCGGTACTTCGCCGTGCTCGACGGCCAGGGCAGGCTCACCAACAACTTCATCGCCGTCTCCGGCACGCCGGTGCGCGACCCCAAGGTCGCGCGCCACGGCTACGAGCGGGTGCTGCGCGCCCGCCTCGCCGACGCCCGCTTCTTCTTCGAGGAAGACAGGAAGCGCAAGCTGGCCGACCGCGTGGCCGACCTGGGCCGCCGCACCTACCAGGCCAGGCTCGGCAGCGAGCTCGACCGCGTCACCCGGATTGGCGCCATCGGCGCCGCGCTGGCCCGCGCCCTCGGCCGGGAGGAGCTGGTGGTGGAGGTGGAGGAGGTGGCCCGGCTCTGCAAGGCCGACCTCGGCACCGGCATGGTGGGCGAGTTCCCCGAGCTGCAGGGCATCATGGGCGGCCACTACGCCCGCATCGAGGGCTACCGGCCGGCCATCGCCGACGCCATCGAGGACCACTACAGGCCCATCGGCGCCTCGGCCGAGATGCCCCGCGGCGACCTGGGGGCCCTGGTGGGCCTGGCCGATCGCCTGCACCAGCTCGTCGGCATCCTGGGCGTGGGCGAGAAGGCCACCGGCGCCGCCGACCCCTTCGGCCTGCGCCGCGCCGCCATCGGCATCCTGCGCATCCTGCAGGACCGCGGCTACCACCTCTCCCTCCACGCGGCGGTGGACGCGGCCCTCGACGCGCTGCAGGGCGTGAAGCTGGCGGGCGATCGCAAGGCGGTGGCCGCCCAGGTGCTCGACTTCCTCCGCGGCCGCATCAAGGCCCAGTGGGGCGAGGAGCAGCCTGCCGACCTGGTGGACGCGGTGCTGGCGGCCGGCTTCGACGACCTGGTCGACGCCCGCAGGCGGCTCGACGCGCTTGCCGGACTGCGCGGCCGGCCCGACTTCCAGCCCCTGGCGGTGGCCTTCAAGCGTGTCGCCAACATCCAGGAGAAGGCGCCCCCGGGCGACGCGGCCGTCGATCCGGCCCTGCTCCAGGACGAGGCCGAGAAGGCGCTCTTCGCCGAGCTCACCCGCGTGGAGGGCGAGGCGGCGGCGCTGCGCGCCGGGCGCGACTGGTCGGGCGTGCTGCGGGCGGTGGCCACCCTCAAGCCGGCGGTCGACGCCTTCTTCGACGACGTCCTGGTCATGGCCGAGGATCCGAGGCTGCGCGACAACCGGCTCGGCCTCATGCGCCGGGTGGGGGCCCTCTTCGCCGGCGTCGCCGACTTCCGGAAGATCCAGGTCGAGGCGGCAGCCGCTTGAGGCCGTCCCCGTTCCCCTTGACCCCGGGCCTGACCCGCGGCTAGGTTTCGCGTCCCGTGACCAAGCTCCCGAAGTTCCTGGCACTTGCGGCCCTGCTCGCCGGGTGCGGCGACTACGCCCGCACCGGCGTCTCCCCGGCCGACATCTTCTACTTCCCAACGGGGATCGCGGTCGGGCACGTCCCCGCCGGCTGCCAGGGCGGGACCGCCGGCTGCCAGACACGCCTCTACGTGGCCTCGTCCAACTTCGACCTGCGCTACGACCTCAAGACCGGCGGGGCCCTCACCGCCGTGGACCCCGACACCTCGAGGCGCGTCGGCGCCCCGGTGCGCATGGGCAGCTTCGCCGGCGACGTGGCCCTGGTGGACTCCTCCACCTGCAGCGGCTGGAGCGGCGACCCGCTGGTGCTGGTGACCTCCCGCTCAAGCGGCTCCGTCTACGGCATGGCCGTCGGGGCCGACGGCGCCCCGACCTGCGGCGACGGCTGCGAGCGGACGCTCGACGCGCACCTGCGCGATCCCTTCTCCATCGCCGTGGGCTGCCGCGGCCCGGGCGACTTCACCGCCTGGGTCGGCTTCCTCGGCTCCTACGTCGGCCAGGGCTTCTTCCAGCCGGTCCTGTTGCCGTCCCTGGCACCCGAGGTGCCCGGCACCGACGGCGGACCGCCGGCGCAGTCGGTCGCCTACGACCCCAACACCGAGCGCGTCTACTCCACCACGGTCTACGCTGGCCCCACCGCCTTCCTCCACTGGGCCCACATCGCCAACCCCGCCGGCGGTCGGTCGGTGACCATCCCCGTGCCCGGCGAGGCCTCCGCCCTCGCCATCTCGGCCGACGGCACCCGGGCCTACGTCGCCCTCCGCCTCTTCAACGTGGCGGTGGCCTCCAGCAACGGCCGCGGCATCGACCTCGGCGCGGCCCTGGCGGTGCTCGACCTCACCGAGCTGCCCACCGGCGGACCCGCGGCCACGCTGCTGCGGCTCGTTCCGCTGGGCATGGGCCCCGCCCACGTCCGCACCGTGGACCGCCGCGCCCTGGGCATGCGCGACCTGGTGGCGGTCACCTGCACCGACGACTCCAGCTTCCACGTCTACGACGACGAGGTCGGCGCGGTGGTCCAGGTCATCGGCACGGACGCCAGCGGGACGCCCATCCTCGGCAGGCGCCCCTTCGGCCTGGCCGTGGAGTCGCCCTACCGCACCGCCACCTCCGCGAGCGCCGTCCGCTACTTCATCGCCTCCTTCGACGATGGGGTCGTCTCCACCGTGGTGGTCGACGACCCGAGCCGGGCAGGCGTCGCCACCATCCTCCCCACCGTCATCACGCCGGCGAACCCGTGACCGCCCCCATGCGCCTCTGGCCCCTGGCCCTCTCGCTCGTCGTCGCCGCGTCGTGCAACAGCGGGGCGAAGCTCGCGGCGGCCAAGTTCGCCGGCCCGTCCTCGCTGGCCGCCTTCCACGGCTACTCGCTGAAGCACCCCGCCGAGAGCAAGCCTCGGCCCTACGTCGCGGTCGCCAACCTGCTGCGCGACGAGCTCACGGTGCTCGACCCGCTCGACAACGAGCCGGTCCTCTCCTCGACCCTGGCCTTCCCGCTCTCCGTCCCCACGCACCCGCGCCCCTGGAAGCTGGCCTCGGCGCGCCTGGAGCCGGAGGCCGACCCGGACCCCGGCGCCGATCTCCTGGTGGTGGCCACCCAGACCCCGCCCAGCCTCCAGCTGGTGACCACCTGGACCGAGCAGCTCCGGGCCGTGGACCTGCCGGCGGCGGACGACCTGGCGACGGCCTACCCCGGCGCCGCGGTGCTGTCGCTGGCCGCCGTCACCCGGCCCGGTGGAGGCGCCTGGGTGCTGGTCGGGCTCACGGGCGGCAACCTGGCAGTGCTGGAGTTCGAGCGCGACCCCACCTCGACCCTGCCGGTGGCGCGACGGCCCGTGGTCCGCACCTCGCTGCCGCTGCAGCGGAAGGACCTGATCACCGGGGCCGGCCGCTTCGACGCCCTCGACCTGGCGGTGGCCCCCGATGCCTCCCGGCTCTTCGTGGCCACCAGCGATCCGCTGCAGGATGCTGGCGGCGCCACCGTCCTCGGCGTGGGCCAGGTCGCGGTGGTGGGAGGGAGCGCCGCCTCGGTCTGGTCGATCGTCGGCCTCGATGCCCGGGCTCCGACGCGGCTGGTGACGGCCGGCGTCCTGGCCCAGCGCACGCTGGCCTCCTCCGTGGTCTTCGAGAGCGCGCCCCGGCTCCAGGTCTTTGCGGTGCTCGACGAGGCGGGGTGCGGCAGCCGCAAGGCGATCAACTGCGGTGTCGTCGCGGTGCTGCCCGACGTCGGGATTCCGCCCGACCCCTCGGGCGAGCTCGGCTACCGCGCTCCGCTGACCCTCGGCGCCGCCCCGATGGCCCTGTCCCTGGTGATGCCGCGCAAGGGCGGAGACGAGGGCACGCCGGTGGGGATCTCCTGGGAGACGCCGCCCGCCGTCGTCCCCGACCTGATGGTGCTCGGCGCCTCGTCCGCCGGGCTGGCCCCGGTCCGCTTCTGGCAGACCGCGCTCCTGGTGGTGGGGCTGACCGACGGCAGGCTGGTGGCCGTCGATCCGGGCCGCTGGGGCGTCGTCGACGCCGCCCAGCGGCTGGACGCCGATCGCCGCCTCCTGATCTCCTCGATGACCACCACCGTGACCGAGGCCGGCACTCCCCGCCTCGGCCTGTGGAACGGCGTGACAGGGGCCGGCGACGAGGTCCTCGTCACTGGCGACATGTACAAGCAGGTGCGGGCCAGCCCCGGCTACCTGGCGGGCGATGCCGAGGCCTTCACCGTCGCCTGGCAGGGCGCCCTGCCCGGGCTCCGGGCCCGCCCCGGGATCGTGGAGTGGGACGCGGGGCTGCCGGTGGCCGCCCTCCAGGTGGGCGAAGTGGCCACCGCGCACCTGGCCGAGCCGGAGCTCGGCATCCGGCCGGGAGACCTGGTGCAGGCCGTCCCCGGGACGGGAACCTGCGCCGACGGCTTCGTGGCCCGGGTGGTCACGGTTCGCGCGCCCAGCGCCGCCTTCCCCGGGGGGTCGCTGGTCCTGAGCCACGCCGGCGACGGCAGTGCAGCCGGTGAGACCCCGTGCGCCGGCGGTGCCGCGGTGGTCGGCGCCGCGGCGCCTGGGCCGGTGACCGCGGCCGTGACCATCAAGGCGGCGGAGCTGGTCCTCAGCGGGGTGGCGCTCGGCTACCTCGGGCGGCCCACCCTCAACGCCGACTTCGAGCTCCGCTACCAGCCCGAGGCGGGCCTCACCGGGGAGGCGCTGGCGGTGGACCGGAAGCTCCGCCGGCGCTTCTACCCGGCCGACGCACCGTGCGGCGCGGAGATCCCGGGGACGGAGACCGGCACGCCTCCCGCCGCGCTCACCAGCGCGTGCGAGTCGCCGCTGGTCACGCCGCCGGGCCCCGATCCCCTGGAGCCTGGACCGATCCTGAAGTTCAAGATCGGCTGCGAGGGCGGGCTCTCCTGCGCCCAGCCCGGCGCCGGTGCCGTGCTGCGCATCAACTCCACGTCGGGCCTGGCGGTCACCGCCTGGCGCTCCCCCGCGGCCCAGGGCGTACCGACCTCGATCGTCTGGCTCGACGCCAAGGCCATCGACGCGTCGCGGTCCTCCACGGTGTTCGCCTCCTTCACCAGCAACGAGGTGGTCAGCGTGGTTCCACGTACCGGGGTCGTCACCTCGGTCCGCTGATCCGCGCAGCCTCCTGTCGCGCGCCGGCGCGCTCCCGGCCTGGCCCGGGGGCGCGCCCCTCGCCGCGCCTCTCCCGGGTCTCGGTCCCCGGTCGCACCCCGGTGTTATGGTGCGCGCGTGCCCACGCTCACCCTCATCGACGGCTCGGGCTTCGTCTTCCGCGCCTACCACGCGCTCCCGCCGCTCTCCAACACCAAGGGCGTGCCCACCCACGCGGTCTACGGCTTCACCACCATGCTGCTGAAGGCGCTGCGCGAGCACGCCCCCACGCACGTGGCCATGGTGCTCGACGCCAGCCGGAAGAGCTTCCGCACCGACCTCGACCCCACCTACAAGGCCAACCGGCCCGAGACCCCGCCGGATCTCGCGCCGCAGTTCCCGCTGGTGCGCGAGGTGACCCGCGCCCTGTCGGTGCCCATCCTCGAGGAGCAGGGGGTGGAGGCCGACGACGTCATCGCCACGCTGGCGCGCCGGGCCCGGGCGCTGGGCTGGGAGGTGGTGATCGTCACCGGAGACAAGGACTTCACCCAGCTCGTCGGGGAGGGGATCTCGCTCTACGACCCCATGGCCGAGGCCAGCGGGCGGGGCGGCTGGACGGGGCCGGCCGAGGTGGAGAAGAAGATGGGGGTGCCGCCGGAGCGGGTGGTGGAGTACCAGTCCCTGCTCGGCGACAAGGTGGACAACGTCCCCGGCATCCCCGGCGTGGGCGAGGTGACGGCGGCGGCGCTGGTGAAGCACTTCGGGACCGTGGAGGCGATGCTGGCGCGGGCCGACGAGATCCCGCAGGCGGTGTCCCGCGGCGGCGCCAAGCTGGCCGAGAAGATCAGGGCCGGCGCCGAGCGGCTCCGGCTCAACCGCAAGCTGGTGGAGCTGCGCGGCGACCTCGACCTGCCCGTGGGGCCCGAGGAGCTGGCGCGGCGCCCCGCCGACGACGAGGCGGCCCGGCGCCTCTTCGCCGAGCTGGAGTTCAACCGGCTCCTCAAGGACCTGCCGCCGCCGCCCCCGACCGCGCGCACCGAGCAGGTGGAGACGCTGCTCGACGCCGCGGCCCTGCGCCGCGCGGTGGAGGCGGCTCGCGCCGCCGGGCAGGTGGGGGTGGAGCCGCTCCACGAGGGCACCTCGCCCCGCACCGGCGCGCTGGTGGGGCTCGGGCTCGGCGCCGGGGGCCGCGCCTGGTACCTGCCCCTCGGCCACCGCTACCTGGGGGCGCCGGCGCAGCTCGGCGAGGCCGACGCGGCCCGCGAGCTCCGGCCGCTCCTCGAGGACGCCTCCCTCCCCAAGCACGCCCACGACCAGAAGGCCCTCGACCACGTGGCCGCGCGGCTGGGCCTCGCCTGCCGCGGCGCCGGCCTGGATACCGAGCTGGCGAGCCGCCTGCTGCAGCCGGCGCGCAAGGAGCACGCCCTCGCCGACGTGGCCCGCGACCGGCTCTCCTGCGAGCTGCCCGCGCTGACCGCCGAGGCGCCGGCCCGCGGGAGGGAGGCGGCGGGGCCTGGCTCCCTGCCGGTGGAGCAGGTGGCGGCGGTGGCCGGGGCCCGGGCCGCGGTGCTCTGCGACCTGGCCGCGACCCTCTCCCGGGCGCTGGCCGACGAGGGTCTCTCCCGGCTCCACGACGAGGTGGAGCGGCCCCTGGTCGCGGTGCTGGCCGGCATGGAGCGGGCCGGCATCGCCGTGGACCGCGGGGCCATGGAGGCCCTCTCCACCGAGTTCGGCAAGGCGCTCCGCGATCTCGAGTCCCGCATCCACTCGGCCGCCGGCCACGCCTTCAACGTGGCCTCGACCCGCGAGCTCGGGCAGGTGCTCTTCGAGGAGCTGGGGCTGCCGGTGGTGAAGCGGCTCAAGACCGGTCCCTCCACCGACGTGGAGGTGCTGGAGAAGCTGGCCGAGCAGCACGAGCTGCCGAGGCTGGTGCTGGAGCACCGCTCCCTCGCCAAGCTCAAGGGCACCTACGCCGACACGCTGCCCCAGCTCATCGAGCCCGACGGGCGCATCCACACCACCTTCCAGCAGCTGGGGGCCGCCACCGGGCGGCTCTCCTCCATCGACCCCAACCTGCAGAACATCCCGGTGCGCACCGAGCTGTCGCGGCGCATCCGCGCCGCCTTCACCGCGCCGCCGGGGCGGGTGCTGGTCTCGGCCGACTACTCGCAGGTGGAGCTGCGCATCCTGGCCCACTACGCCGAGGACCCGGCCTTGCTCGCCGCCTTCGAGAAGCGCGAGGACGTGCACGCCGCCACCGCCGCCGAGACCTTCGGCGTGGCGCGCGAGGCGGTCACCGCCGACCAGCGGCGGGTGGCCAAGGTGCTCAACTTCGGCATCGCCTACGGCCTCAGCGCCTTCGGCCTCTCCCAGCGGCTGGACCTGCCCGCGGCCGAGGCCAAGGCCATCATCGACCGCTACTTCGCCCGCTACGCCGGGGTGAAGCGCTGGCTCGAGGCCACGGTGGCCGAGGCCAAGAAGAGCGGCGAGGTCCGCACCCTGTGGGGAAGGCGCCGGGCGCTTCCGGACATCGGCTCGCGCAACCCGGGCCTCCGGCAGGCGGCCGAGCGCATGGCCGTCAACACGCCCATCCAGGGCACCGCGGCCGACCTGGCCAAGCGGGCCATGATCCGCGCCGACGCCGCCCTGCGGGCCGAGCAGCCCGGGGCGCGGCTGCTCCTCCAGGTGCACGACGAGCTCCTGGTGGAGGCGGACGAGGGGCAGGCGCCGGCGGTGGGGGAGCTGCTGGCGCGCGAGATGTCGGCCGCCGGGACGCTCCGGGTGCCGCTGGAGGTCGAGGTGGGGTGGGGGAAGAGCTGGGCCGACGCGCACTGAAGTGCGGGGGAGGCCAGGGCCGCGACCCCGACCTCGACCGCGGACTGGACCGCGATCTCGAGCCCGGGCCCCGGGGCCTACTTCTTCTTCGCCGGCAGGTACTGCACCTGCTCCTCGCCGTCCGCCTCCTGGAAGACGTCGAGCAGCTTCCCGTGGCTCTCCACCACCGCCCGCACCTGGGCCTCGAAGGCGGCCCGCTGGCGCTTCAGCTCGGCGATGTCGTCCACGATCCGCAGGAACTTGGTGTGCGCGCCCTGGACGATCCGCTCGCCCTGCAGCTCCGCCTCCGCCAGCGTGATCTCCGCCTCCTTGCGGGCCGACTCGCGGATGTCCTCGCAGGCCTTCTGGGCGGTGACCATCGTCTCCTGCAGCGCCCGCTCGCGGCTGCGGTGCTCGGCGATCTCCTCGTCCATGCGGGAGACGTCGGAGCGCAGCGCCTGGACCTCGCGCACCAGCTCCTCGAACTCCGAGGCCACCAGCGAGAGGAAGGCCTCCACCTCCTGGCGGTCGTAGCCGCGCAGCGCAGCGGGGAAGCGCTTCTGGGTGATGTCGAGGGGCGTGATCTTCATGGCGGTCTCCGCGCGGCATGATACCGCGCCCGGCGAGGGCGTCCATTTCGGGGGGACGGCGCCCTGCCGCGCATCGGCGTTTGCGGAAACGGCCGGGAATGGCTAGGGAATGGGCGTGCCTCCCGACTCCGCGCCCGGCCTGGCGCCGGCCTTCCGCCTCTTCGCGCGCGGCTGCGGCCTGGCCGTGGCGGCGCTGGCGTCGCTGGTGCTCGCCGGCTGGATCCTCGACGTCGATGCCCTGACGGTGCTGTTCCCCGGCTTCATCCCCATGCCGGCCCACACCGCGGTGTCGCTGCTCCTCGCCGGCGTGGCGGTGGCCCTCACCGCGCCGGCGCGGGCGCCGGCGGTGGCCCGGCGCGCGTCTCAGGCGCTCGGGGCCCTGGTGGTCCTGGGGGCCGCGGCCACCATCCTGGAGTGGCTCGGCGTCGGACCGCTGGGCGTGGCCCGTGTCTCGGTGGTCGCCGGCGAGGAGAACCCGGTGCGCCCGCCGCTGCTGGCGGCGCTGTCGCTCCTGCTGGTGGGGCTCTCCCTCGTCCTCCTCGACCGCAAGCGCGGGACCGGGGCCCGCCCGGCCCAGTTCCTGACGCTGGCGAGCGGCCTCGTGCCCCTGCAGACGCTGATGAGCTTCGCCTACGGCGTGCGCCCCCACTACGGCGGCTCCCACTTCAACCAGGTGGCGCCCCACGCGGCGGTGGGGCTGGCGATGGTGACAGCGGCCCTGCTGGCGGCGCGGCCCGAGGAGTCGCCCATGCGCCTGCTGGCCTCCGACGGGCCGGGCGGGGCGCTGGTGCGGCGGCTGCTCCTGCCGGTGGTGCTCATCCCCATGATGCTGGGCTGGATCTTCCTGGTGGGCGGCCCGCGCCTCGGCCAGTACGAGGCCCTGGTGGGGGCCTCGCTGGTGGTGGTCTCGGCGGTGGTGGGCGGCTCGCTGGTGGTGTGGCGCAACGCCCGCGAGGTGCAGGCCGCCGACGACGAGCGGGCCCGCGTCGAGGAGACGCTGCGGGCCGAGCGCGAGTGGCTGCGGCGGGTGGAGGCCGAGCGCATGAGCCTGCTGGAGCGGGAGCAGCTGGCTCGGGCCGAGGCCGAGCGCGCCAGCCGGGCCAAGGACGAGTTCATCGCCACGCTCTCCCACGAGCTGCGCACCCCGCTCAACTCGGTGCTGGGCTGGGCCCGCCTGCTGCGCACCGGCAAGCTGGACCCGGCAGGCGTCCACCAGGCGGTGGAGGCCATCGGTCGCGGGGCCACCACCCAGGCCCAGATCGTCGACGACCTCCTCGACGTCTCCCGCATCGTTCGCGGCGCCCTGCGGCTCGACGTGCGCCCGGTGGACCTGGGGCCGGTGATCGAGGCGGCCGTGGAGACGGTGCAGCCGGCGGCCCGCGCCCGGGACATCGAGATCGCCGTGGACCACGGCGCCCCGGCGCCGGTCTCCGGCGACCCCGGTCGGCTCCAGCAGGTGATCTGGAACCTGCTCGCCAACGCCATCAAGTTCACGCCCCCCGGCGGGCGGGTGCTGGTGCGCACCGAGGCGGCGGCCGAGGGGGTGCAGATCGCGGTCTCCGACAACGGCAAGGGGATCTCCCCCGAGTTCCTGCCCCACCTCTTCGAGCGGTTCCGCCAGGCCGACTCCTCCACCACCCGGGCCCACGGCGGCCTGGGGCTCGGCCTGGCCATCGTCCGGCACCTGGTGGAGGCCCACGGCGGCACCGTGGCGGCGGAGAGCGCCGGACCGGGGCTGGGCTCCACCTTCTACGTGCGCCTGCCCATGGCCTCGCCCCGGGCGCGCCGCGCCACCGGAGAGCATGCGCAGGTCTCGACCCCGGCCCCGGGCATCGAGGCGCGCTCCCCCATGTCGCTCCGGGCGCTGCGGGTGCTGGTGGTGGACGACGACGCCGACACCCGCGAGGCCCTGGCGCAGCTGCTCACCCAGGCCGGGGCCAGCGTCACCTCGGCCGGCTCGGCCGGGGAGGCCCTGGAGCGGCTGCAGGCCGCGCCCCCCGACGTGCTGCTCTCCGACATCGCCATGCCGGGCCAGGACGGCTACGACCTCATCCGCTCGGTCCGCGCCCTGGCGCCGGAGCGGGGCGGCAAGGTGCCGGCTGCCGCCCTGACGGCCTTCACCCAGGGCGACCGCCGGCGCGAGGCGTTGCAGGCCGGGTACCAGGTCTGGCTGGCCAAGCCCATCGAGCCCGCGGCGCTCACCGAGGCGGTGGCCCGCCTCGCGGGTCGGTAGCCGGGCCCGGTCCTCCTTGCCGGGATCGCGTGCTATCTTCCGCGGCGCCGCATGCCCTTCTCCGAGCTCACCGGGCAGGACCGCGCCCTCTCCACGCTCCGCGCCGCGCTCCGCGCCGGCACGCTGCACCACGCCCTGCTGCTGGCCGGGCCGGAGGGGGTGGGGAAGGGCACCGCCGCCCGGATCCTGGCCCAGGCGCTCAACTGCGAGGCCCCGGATCGCGCGCCCGACGACGCCTGCGGGGCCTGCGGCCCGTGTCGCAAGATCGCCCGGGGCCTGCACCCCGACGTCCTCCTCCTCCAGGAGGAGCGGACGATGGCCAGGGCCGGCCGCTGGGAGCCCCGCGGCGGCAAGACGCCGAGCAAGGACATCGTCGTCGACCAGGTGCGCGATCTCACCGACAGGCGGCTGGCGCTCCGGCTCTTCGAGGGCCGGCGGCGGGTGGTGATCGTCGACCCGGCCGAGGCCATGAACCCGCAGGCCCAGAACGCCCTCCTCAAGACCCTGGAGGAGCCTCCCGAGGACACGGTGCTGTGCCTGGTCTCCTCCTCCGCCGACGTGCTCCTGCCCACCATCCGCTCCCGTTGCCTGCGGCTCCCCTTCGCGCCGCTGCCCGACGCCTTCGTGGCGTCGCGGCTCGAGGCCGAGGGGCGCCCGCCGGCCGAGGCCCGCCTGGCGGTGGCGCTGGCCGGCGGCTCGCTGGGCCGGGCGCTGGCCCTCGACACCGCCACCCTGGCGGCGCGGCGGGAGGCGGTGGAGGCGGCCGCAGCCCTCCCGGCCGACGACGCCGGCGCCTGGATCGCCTTCGCCCGGGCGCAGGGGGAGGACCGGGAGGCGGCCCGCGAGACCTGCGAGCTCCTGCTGGTGTGGCTGCGCGACGTGCTGGTGGCACAGGCGGCCGGGGAAGGCGCCGGGCTGGCCCTCGCCGACCTGGCGGGCGCGGCGCGGCAGGTGGCGGGGGCCCTCTCGCCGGCCGAGGTCCTGCGCCGCATCGAGCAGGTGCGGCTCACCCTCGGGTCGCTGCGCCAGAACGCGGCCGCCGGCCTGGCGCTGGAGCGCATGCTCATCGGGTGGTTCCATGGCTGCTAGCCCCCGCGGCAAGGGCGGCGGCGCCACCCTGGCCACCTGCCTCGACGAGGCCCGCGCCGGCCAGGCCCGGCCCGTCTACCTCTTCGACGGCGACGCCTTCCTCTCCGGCCGCGCCGCCCGCGAGCTGGCCCATGCCCTGGTGCCCGAGGCCCAGCGCTCCCTCAACCTGGTGGAGCTGGACGCGGCCGCCTCGCCCGCCGAGGTGGCCGCCGAGCTCTCCACCTTCGGCCTCTTCGGCGGCGGCAAGGTGGTGCTGCTCTCCGAGCCGACCTTCCTGACCTCCAAGGAGGACCAGGGGGAGGCCTTCCGCAACGCCCTCGACAAGTGGAAGAAGGGCGGCCAGCGGGAGGCGGCCCGGCGTCTGCTGGCGCTGGCGGCCAAGGCCGGCTGGAGCGCCGAGGAGCTGGCCGGAGACGAGGCGCCCGGCGCCGGGGAGTGGCAGCGCGAGCTCTCGGTGGAGCTCGACGCCGAGGGGGCCGAGTTCGTCCGCGCCGCGGCGCGCTGGGCGGTGGAGCGCGAGCTCAAGGTGGCCCGGGACGATGCCTCGGCGCTCGACGCCCTGCTGCAGCGCGGCCTGCCCGCCGGGCACGTGCTGGTCGTCGGTGCCGGCAAGGTGGACGGGCGGCTGCCGCTGGTGAAGAAGCTGGCCGCCGCCGGCCGCCGGGTGACCTTCCAGATCGAGAAGGTGGGCACCTGGCAGAACGAGCGGCTGGACCTGGGGCCGGTGATCGAGAGCCTGCTCGCCACCCTGGTGCTGCCCGGCCAGGCCGCCAAGGCGGTGGACCGGGGCGCCGAGGAGCTCCTGGCCGAGCGGGTGGGCGACGACGCCCGCACCCTGGCCAGCGAGCTCCAGAAGCTGGTGTCCTTCGTCGGCGACCGCAAGGTCATCCGCGCCGCCGACGTGGGGCAGGTGGTGGTGCGGGTGGCGGAGGACAAGTTCTTCGCCCTGGGCAACGCCGTCGAGGGGCGCAACCTGCCCGAGACCCTGGCGGTGCTGGACCGCACCCTGGCCGACGGCGGCAGCGTCCACATGGTGATCTCGCTCCTGGCCTCGACGGTGCGCCGCATGATCGAGGAGCGGGAGCGGGCCCGCCGGGTGGCGGGGGAGCGTCGCATCGCCGACGCGCGGGAGTGGGAGCGGCTCGTCTGGCCCACGGTCGGCGAGGAGGAGCGGGGGGAGAAGAAGCCCTACGGCTTCTGGATGAAGTACCAGGCGGCGCAGAAGTTCGGCCGCGACGAGCTGCTGCGCGCCCAGTGCCGCCTGGCGGAGGCCGATCTCTTCGCCAAGAGCGGCCGGGACGCGCGGGCGGCGGTGGAGCGGCTCTTGCTCGACCTGCTCGGAGAGCGGGACATGAGAGGTGTTGCGTGAAGAAGCGACTCCTGGTGACCAGCGCCCTGCCGTACGCCAACGGGCCCATCCACCTCGGCCACCTGGTCGAGTACATCCAGACCGACGTCTACGTCCGGTTCCGGCGCGCCCTGGGCCACGAGGTGGCCTACGTCTGCGCCGCCGACTCGCACGGCACGCCCATCGAGGTCAACGCCTCGAAGGCCGGGATGGCGCCGGGGGCCTTCGCCGAGAAGTGGCGCACCGAGCAGGCCGAGGACTTCCGCCGCTTCTCGGTGGACTTCGACGTCTTCTACACGACCGACTCGCCCGAGAACCAGAAGTGGTCCTGGCGCGTCTACCGGGCGCTGAAGCAGAAGGGGCTCATCTACGCCCGGGAGGTGGAGCAGCTCTACTGCGAGAAGGACGCTCGCTTCCTCCCCGACCGCTTCGTCAAGGGCACCTGTCCCAAGTGCGGCACGCCCGACCAGTACGGCGACGTCTGCGAGAAGTGCGGCACCACCTACGACCCGCGCGAGCTCGCCGCGCCCCGCTGCGTGCTCTGCGGCACGCCGCCGGTGGTGCGGGCCTCGAAGCACGCCTACGTCAACCTGCGGGAGAGCAACGTCTTCGGGGTGGTGCAGGAGTGGGTCCGGGCCGAGGGCCACCTGGAGCCGGCGGTGCGGGCCCAGGTGCAGGGCTGGCTCGACGACCTGCAGGACTGGTGCATCACCCGCGACGCCCCCTACTTCGGCTTCCCGGTGCCGCCGGAGGAGACCGAGTACGCCGGCAAGTACCTCTACGTCTGGGTGGACGCGCCCATCGGCTACCTGGCCAGTGCCGAGAACTTCTTCGCGACCCAGCGCGGCCTCTCCCCCGAGGCCTTCGAGAAGAGCTGGCTCGCCGAGGGGGCCGACGCCGAGCTGCAGCACTTCATCGGCAAGGACATCCTCCGGTTCCACTCGGTCTTCTGGCCGGCCATGCTCTGGTCGGCGGGCGTGAAGCGCGCCGACCGGCTGGCGGTGCACGGCCACCTCACCGTCAACGGCGAGAAGATGTCGAAGAGCCGCGGCACCTTCGTCACCGGCAAGACCTACCTGGAGAGCGGGCTCGACCCCGAGCTGCTGCGCTACTTCTACGCGGCCAACCTCGGGCCGGGCATCTACGACATCGACCTCTCGCTGGAGGAGTTCAGGAACCGCATCAACGCCGACCTGGCCAACAACATCGCCAACCTGGCCTCGCGGGTGGCCACCCTGCTGCAGCGCGCCGGCGGGCCGGTGACGCGCGCGCCCGACGAGGAGATCCGCCGGACCACGCTGGCGATGCTGCAGCACTCTCGGGCGGCCTACGAGGCGCTCCAGTACCGCGACGTCGTCCGCAACGCCAACCAGATCGCCGACCTGTGCAACAAGCGGGTCCAGGCCGCCAAGCCCTGGGAGAACCCGCTGGGAGACGCCGAGCAGGCGCTCCTCTGGAACGCTGCCAAGGCGCTGGTGGGCATCGCCCAGCTCCTGCAGCCGGTGATGCCGCGTTTCGCCGCCGGCCTGGTGGCGGCCTTCGGCGCCACCCTGCCTGCCTGGGACGGGTTCGATCCCTTCTCCGGGCCGGTGGAGATCAAGGGCAAGCCGCCCCAGATCGCCCGGCTCGACGCCAGGCAGGTGGCCAGGCTCATCGTCACGCCGCCGGCCGACGAGCCGCAGAAGGTGGCCAAGGCCCTGAGCCCGGCCGAGACCGCGAGCAAGGCCAGTGCCAAGCCGGCGCCGCCCCCGCCGCCGCCGGGCGTCATCGGCTACGACGACTTCGCCAGGGTGGAGCTCAAGGTGGCCCGCATCCTCGCGGCCCAGGCGGTGCCCAAGGCCGACAAGCTCCTTCAGCTCTCGGTGGACGTGGGCGAGCCCGCGCCGCGCACCATCGTGGCCGGCATCGCACAGTCCTACCCGGACCCGGCGGCGCTGGTGGGGCGGCGTATCGTGGTGGTGGCCAACCTCGAGCCCCGGCCGCTGCGCGGCATCCTCTCGCAGGGCATGCTGCTCGCCGCCGGCGAGTCGCCCAACCTGCAGCTGGTGAGCGTGGGCGAGGGCATCGCCCCGGGCACGCGGGTGAAGTGAGTGCGGCTCGTCGACAGCCACGCCCACCTCGACTTCGAGGACTACCAGGCGGACCTCCCGGCGGTGGTGGAGCGGGCCCGGGCCGCCGGCGTGGAGCGCATCGTCTGCATCGGGCTGTGGCGGGCGCCGGGGCAGTTCGGCAACGCGCTCGAGCTGGCGCGGAGCGACCCGGGCACCTTCGCCGCCACCGTCGGCGTGCACCCGCACGAGTGCGCCCGGGTGCCGGAGGAGGACTGGGCCCGCCTGGAGGAGCTGGCGCGGGATCCGGCGGTGGCGGGGGTGGGGGAGACCGGCCTCGACTTCCACTACGACCACTCCCCGCGCCCGGTGCAGGTCGAGTCGTTCCGCCGCTCGCTGCGCATCGCCCGCGACGCCGGGAAGCCGGCGGTGGTGCACGTGCGCGAGGCCGACCAGGCCTGCGCCGAGGTGCTGGCCGCCGAGGGCGTGCCGCCGGCCGGCGGCGTCATCCACTGCTTCACCGGCGACGCCGCCGCGGCGCGCCGCTACCTGGACATGGGGCTGTACCTCTCGGTGGCCGGGGTGGTGACCTTCAAGACCGCCGAGGCGCTGCGGGAGGCGGTGAGGCTCGTCCCCCGCGACCGGCTGCTCGTCGAGACCGACTGCCCCTTCCTGGCCCCCATCCCCTGGCGCGGCAAGCGCAACGAGCCGGCCTACGTGGCCCGCACCGCCGAGAAGGTGGCCGAGCTCTGGGGCGAGAGCCCCGAGGCGGTGGGGGAGCAGACCACCGAGAACGCCCGCCGCCTGTTCCGGCTGGCCTGACCGCGCGGGACGGCCGGGCCCTGGCGCCGCCCGGGCCCGCCGGCGCGACCGGTGCTCCGGAGGCGGATCGATCCTCTTCCTTCACCTGCAGCGCGGAGGGGGCCGAGCGCCCGCCAGGGCCAGCCTTCTCCGCTGCGCGGTTTCGCGGGAGGGGGCGCGCCGTCGGCCGGGTATCGCTGAGGCGCGGCTGCCGGCCTCCCTCGTTGCTGCGGCGCTAGGCCACCGTCCCCCGCGGCGCCGGGGCGAGCCGCAGCGCCCCGGCCACGGCGGCCAGCAGGGTCTCGGGCGTGTAGGGCTTCTCCAGGAAGGGGATTCCCAGCTCCCGGATCTCCTCGGGCCGGAAGGCCATCGCGGCGTGGCCGCTGACGACGAGGAAGCGCGCCGCCGGCTGGAGGAGGCGGATCTCCTCCCAGGCCTGCCGGCCGCCGACACGCGGCATCACCGCGTCGAGGACGATGAGGTCGAAGGTGCGGCCGCTGCGCGCGGCCTCGATGGCCTCGCGCCCGTCGGCAACGGCGGTGACCCGGTACCCGGCCAGCGCCAGCACCCGCTCGGCGATGGCGCGCACCGCCCGCTCGTCCTCGGCGAGGAGGACGCGCTCCCTGCCGCTCGTCGCGGCGGGGTGCGCCGTGGCCTCGTGCGGCGGCGTCCCGGTCCCGTCGAACACCGGCAGGGAGACGTCGAAGGTGGCCCCCTGGCCCGGTGCGCTGCGGACCTCCAGCTTGCCCCCGTGCTGCTCGACGATGCCGGCGGCCACCGAGAGCCCCAGGCCGGTGCCCTGGCCCGGCTCCTTGGTGGTGAAGAAGGGCTCGAGGACGTGCTCCAGCACCTCCTGCGACATCCCCACGCCGTCGTCGGCCACCGTCACGCGGAGCATCCGCCCCCGCTCGTCGCCGCCGGCCACCTCGCTGGCGGTGACGCGGAGGCGGCCGCCACCGGGCATGGCGTCCCGGGCGTTGACGAAGAGGTTGAGGAGCACCTGGTCGAGCTGGGGCCCGTCGGCGAGCACCTGCGGCAGCCGCTCCGGGACGGCAGCCTCGATGGCGATGGACTCGGGGAGGAGGCGGCGCGCCATGCCCAGGAGCGCCCGCAGGCGGGCGGCGACGTCCACCGGGGCGAGCTCCATCGGCTGGCGGCGCGCCAGGGCCAGGAGCTGACGGGTGAGCTGGGCACCCCGGCTGGCCGCCTCCATGGCGTCGTCGATGAGGCCGCGCGGCTCGGCTCCCACGTCGGGCCGGGCCAGCTCCAGGCTGCTCAGGACCACGGTCAGCAGGTTGTTGAAGTCGTGGGCCACTCCCCCCGCCAGCACCGCCAGGCTCTCCAGCCGCTGCGCTGCCTGGAGCTGCCGCTGCATGGAGGCCTGGGACTGGAGCAGCTGGACCCGCTGCAGCGCGGCGGCCACCTGCGTGGCGATGACCACCAGGTGCTCGAGGTCGCCGGGGCCCGGGGCGCGCGGCTCCTCCGGGGCGAAGGTCCCGGCTCCGAGCGCGCCGAGCAGGTCGTCGCCGAGGAGGAGCGGGACGTTGACGATGGTCCGGTTGCCCACCTGGGCCACGATCTCCTTGTTGGTGCGCGGATCGGTGCGGGCGTCCTCGACCACCACCGGGGCCCGGCAGGCGAAGATCTCGGCCAGCATGGCGTCGCCGCGGGAGGGGAAGCGGGGCAGGCGGGCGATGTTCTCCTGGCCCGAGCCCGAGGCCAGGAGGATCTCCACCATCGGGTCCGGGTCCCTGTCCACGAGGGCCAGCCACGCGGTGCGGTAGCCGGTGGTGAGCGACACGGCCTCCCGCGCCGCCTCGATGAGCTGCTCGGTCGTGGTGGCCCGCTGGAGCTCGCGGGAGAGGCGCAGGATGGAGGCGATGTGAATCGACACGTTCGCGCCTTGCTCCCCCCCGCTCCCGGGAGGAGCGACAGCCGATTACAGCCCGGGGGGAGGGGGCGGGCAAGTAGCCGGCAGTGCGGGGTCGTCGCGCCCGGCGCGGGCCGGAGCGCCTCAGCGCGGCGCGGGCCGGCGCCGCCTGCGCGCCGGCGGCCGCGGCGCCCCCAGGTCCGCCGCCTGGCGGACGAGCCGGGCCAGCGCCGTCGACCGCAGGTCGGCCGGGGCGCGGATGCAGACGTGGCGCACCTGGCTTCCCCGTCCCTCCAGGAGGCCGGTGGGGTCCTCGAGCAGCACGCCGCGCTCGAAGCCGATGCGGACGTGGTCGGCCTGCGGCGCCACGTAGGCGAAGTAGCGGGGGGCGTCGTAGCCCAGGATCCCCCAGCCGGCGCGCAGCCGCTCGGTCGCGCCTGGCACCAGCGCAAGCACCCGCCGGCGCGAGGCCTCGACCAGCCTGCGGACCGAGGGGCTGCAGGACGCCAGGAGCTCCTCGATCGAGTCCTTGCGATAGGAGGGGAAGGTCATGGGGGTGGAGATCGGGGCTACCCGTCCCAGCTCCCCCACTCGTCGGCCGAGTCGGGCGCCACCTGGCCCTTGGAGCGCTCCCGCCACTCGGCCACCTCCCAGCCCCGCTCCTCCGCCACCGCCCGGAACGACTGCTTGGGGTTCACCACCACCGGGTTCCCCACGGTCTCGAAGAGCGGCACGTCGGCCACCGAGTCGGAGTAGAGGAAGCTCCGGGAGAGGTCGAGGTCGTACTCCTCGGCGATGCGCTCCACCGCCGCCCGCTTCCCCTCGCGGAAGACCACCGGGGGCACGATCTGGTCGGTGATCCGCCCGTCGACGATGCGGGTGCGGGTGCCCACCGCCACGTGGGCCCGCAGGTGGCGCGCCACCTCGTCGATGATCACCTGGGGCGAGCCGGAGGCCAGCACCACCAGGTGGCCGGAGAGCAGGTGCTTGCGCACCATGCGCACCGCGCCGGTGGTGATGCGCTTGCGGATGTGGCGCTGGAAGCAGGTGGCGGCGTGGGCCCGCACCTCGTCGGCCCGCAGCCCCTCGTGGCAGCGCGAGCCCACCTCCACCATGTCCTGCTCGGAGAGCCGCTTGCGGGCGTACTCGTAGATGATGCGCGGCACCCGGGCGCGCAGATCCGGCCGCATCACCTTCTCGCTGTAGAGGTACCAGGTGAAGATGGTGCCGGCGTTGCCGTCGAGGAGCGAGTCGTCGACGTCGAAGATCGCGGCCGTGCGCCCGAAGGGAACCACGCCGCGATTCTAGACGGCCGCGACCGTTTGCGAAACGCCGACCGAGGCCGCCTTCGGGGTGGTGCCCCGACGAGTCTGCCCGGCGGGGCGGGGGGCGCAAGGACCCCCGGCGACACCGACGCTAGGCCTGGCCGCCACCCGCGTCCCCCGGGGGAGCCGTCTCCTGGGGAGCGGCGGCCTCCGGTGCGGCCGGCGGAGCGACCTCGACCGCTGCCGGCGGAGGAGCCTCGGCGGCTGCCGGAGGAGGAGCCTCCGCGGCGGGCTCGGCCGGAGCGGCGCCCTCTGCCGGGCCCCCCTCCAGCTTCTGGGCAAGTGCGGCGAAGGGGTTGTGGGTCAGCGCCGGGTCCTTCTTGGCGGGCCGGAACTGGGGCCCCTTGTCGCCGGGCAGGCGCGGGCCCGTGTAGCGCGGCTTGCGGTCGCCCCGCTCCCCCGGGCCGCCGGGGCCGCCCGGGCCGCGGGGACCGCGGTCGGGCCGCTCGGGGCGAGGCGGGCGAGGCGGGCGCTCGGCCGGCGGCGCGCCCTCGGCCTTCTGCTCGGCCGGAGCCTCGCCGGGCGCTCCCTCGGGCCTGGCGGAGGCCTCCGCGCGGGGCTCGCGAGGCGGGCGCGGCGCCTTCTTCTTGCTGTTGCCGCCGCCGCCGTTGCCGCCCTGGCGCTGGCCGCCGCCCTGGTTCTCGCGCGGCACGTAGATGACCGGCGTCATCAGCTCGGCCGGCGGCCCCTTCTTCTCCGCCTGCACGGTGGGGAGGGTGCCGCGCCAGATGTGCTGGCCGTAGATGTTCTGGGCGTCGGTCCAGCGCCGGTTGCCGCCGTCGCGCCCCATGAGGTTGAGCCAGCTGTTCACGCGGCTGTCGAGCTCGTCCAGGTAGTGGACCAGCGCGGCCTCGAGCGTGGCCGGCTCCTTGGGTGAGCCGTACTCCTTCTTGCCGTGGTGGGAGAGGACGATGTGCACCAGGTGGTGCTCCAGGTCCTTGGAGGCCCCGACCCGCCGGGCCTTGTCGTGGATCCACTGGGCGGTCATCACCAGGTGGCCCACCAGGCGCCCCTCGTCGGTGTACTCGGTGCCGCCGCCGTAGGAGAGCTCGCGCACCTTGCCGATGTCGTGCAGGAAGGCCCCGGCCACCAGCAGGTCGCGGTCCACCTGCGGGTAGTGGTCGGCGAGCCGGTGGGCCAGCTTGAGGCAGGAGACGGTGTGCTCCAGCAGGCCGCCCGGGTAGGCGTGGTGCACCGTCTTGGCGGCCGGCGCCCGGCGCAGCCTGGCCGAGAGATCCTCGTCGAGCAGGAACGACTTGACGATGTCCTTCACGTGCTCGTCGGCGATGGCCTCGACCAGGCCCTGGAGCTCCTTCCAGAGCGCCTCCTCCGCCTCGCCGAAGCCGGTGCGCTCCGGCTTCTTGGGCTCGGGCGGCGGCACGAAGACGAACTCGGAGGCCTCGAGGGTGGCCGGATCGACCTTGGCCGCCGTCTCGATGCGGAGCTGCGGCCGGCCCTGGAAGGTGCCCACCAGCCCCTCGACCTCGACGTAGTCCTTCTCCTCGAAGGTGGCGGCGAGCTCCTCGACCTTGTCGAAGGCCCGCGCCTCGAGCTCGCCGGTCTTGTCCTGGAGCGTGACCGCCAGGTAGGTCTTCCCGCTCTTGGCGGTGGGAACGGCCTTGCGAGCGACGAGGAAGGTGCTCTTCACCTTCTCCGCCTCCTTGACGTCCTTGGCCCAGATCTTTTCCATGGTTGGCGGAAGCTAGCCGAAGCCCGCCCGGGAGACAACCGGAACGGGCCGCCGGCCGCGGGTCTAGAAGAGGGTGCCCTGGCGCCGCGGTGCGGGAGGGGCGAGGCAGCCGGGATCGTCGTGGAGCACCGAGTTGACGCGGCTGCCCACCGGCGTGGCCACCAGCCAGTCCTCCGGGGCCGGGACCAGCAGCGAGGGGTCGGGCCGGGCCAGCCAGGCGTCGGCCTGCTCCGGGGCGAGGATGGCGGGCATGCGGCCGTGGAGGCCGCTCACCAGGGCGTTGGCCGGCGTGGTGAGGAGCACGAAGGCCGGGCCGCCGGCCTCCTCCCGCCACAGGCCGGCGAGCAGCAGCAGCCCGCCGCCGGTGCGGTGCAGCCAGCGGGGACGGCGGCCGCCGTCCTCGTCCACCCACTCGTAGAAGCCGTCCACCGGCACCAGGCAGCGGGCCTCGGCGAAGGGGCGCCGGAAGGCCGGCAGGCGCGGGGCGGTCTCGGCGCGGGCGTTGATGAGCGCCGGGCGGCCTGGCGCGCTGAAGCCGAAGCGGGCCGGGAGGAGCTCGCGCCCCGCCGGGCCCTCGCGCACCATCCAGCAGGCGTCGGTGGGAGCGGCGTTCCAGCGGGGCCGGTAGAGGGCCCGATGGGCCTCGTCGACCCGGGCGGCCAGCTCGCGGGCCAGCGCGTCCACGTCGGCGGTGGTGAGGGTGAAGCGCCCGCACATGCGCCCACAGAGATAGCGGATCCCGCGTCCCTGGTCTTGACGGATCCGCGGTGCGGCGGTCGGATGGGCCCGGAGGGGGAGGGGATGGCCACGAGCACGCACCCGGTCGCGGCAGGGCTTGCGGCGCAGTCGCCCGAGGGGGCGGCGGTCTCCGCGGCGGTGCAGGCGCTGGCCCGCGCCGCGCGCAGCTTCGTCCTCTACGACGCCAGCAACGAGGTCATCCGGCAGCTCCTCCAGACCTGGCGCGAGAAGGCGCTCGCGGCGGTGGCGCAGCTGGGCGAGACGCCCCTCGAATTCCGGCCCTTCGACGTCACCTTCCGCGGCGAGGTCGTCTACCACGACCCCGATCGCGAGAAGTCGCTGGCCTTCAAGCTCTTCCGCGACGGCGTGCGGCGCATCACCCTGCTGCCGGGGGTCGAGTGGAGCGAGCTGCTCCAGCTCCTGCAGATCGTGGCGCTGCGCTACACGGCGGTGCGCCAGCAGGAGGACGACGCCGTCACGCTGCTGCGCAAGGCCGACCTGCCGGGCCTGAAGCTGGTGGCGGTGGAGGGCTTCGCGCCCGCCGAGGAGCGGCCCGAGCCGGAGAGCGGCGAGAAGAAGCGCGAGGGCGTGAAGCCGCCCGAGGGCTGGGACACGCCCCTGCCGCGCCTCCCCGGGCCGGGGCCGCTGGCCTGGCAGCCGGTGAGCCCCGAGGCGCTGGAGGCGCTCCGGGAGTCGGAGTCGGAGGAGGCGCTGGTCCGGACCGCGCTCGGCCTGGGGCGCGACCTGCTCTCCGAGGCGGTGCGGGGCCACTGGCCCCGGCCCAACCGCGACCTGCTCCAGTACTTCTGCGAGCTGCGCGACGCGCTCCTGGCGGAGGGGAAGCTCGGCCCGCTGCGGCAGCTGGTGGATCTCATCGCCGAGGCCGGCGCCGGCGACATCCGCGAGGAGCTGCTGGCCGGCCTGGGCGACGCCCGCACCCTCGACCTCATCCTCGAGGCCCTCCCCGAGGGCGCCACCGACCTCCCGCCCGAGCTGCTGGCCTTCGTGCCGCTGCTCGGCCTGGAGGCCGCCCTCGACAAGCTGGCGGTGGAGCAACTGGACAGGCGGCGGGCGCTCCTCCTCAAGCTGGTGCTGGCCCGGCTGCCCCGGGCGGCCGACGCGGTGCTGCGCCGGCTGCCGCAGCTGGAGCCGCAGCTGGCGCGGGCGCTGGCCACCGGCCTGGCGGCGCGGGCTCCGGAGAAGGCGCTGGAGGTGGGGCGGCTGCTGCTGCAGCAGAGGAGCGAGCCGCTGCGGCTCGAGGGGCTGGAGGCGCTGGCCCGGGCGCCGGGCGAGATCCCGCTGCCGCCGCTCCTCTCCCTGCTCTCCGATCCCTCCGAGGGGATGCGGACCAAGGTCATCGAGGTGCTGG
Organism: Deltaproteobacteria bacterium; assembly: GCA_016214955.1. Lineage (GTDB taxonomy): Bacteria > Myxococcota > Myxococcia > Myxococcales > Anaeromyxobacteraceae > JACRMN01. Next base: position 37,343 of record JACRMN010000023.1, on the reverse strand, counting down.
GCCGGCGCGGCGACGAGACGGTGATGCCGGCGCTCCTCGACGTGCTGCAGACCCAGGAGCGGGCGCCGCGCGAGGTCGAGGCGCTGGGGCGGGCCCTGGCCGACCTGGCGCCCATCCAGGCCGGGCGCCACTTCGCCGGCTGGCTGCGCCCCAAGGGCCGCTTCCTCATCGGCCCCTCGGCCCAGCAGAAGCGGCTGCAGTGGGCAGCGGTGGCGGGGATGGCCTGCCTGCCCGGCGACGAGCCGGAGCGGCAGCTCCAGGCCCTGGCCCAGGACGCCGAGGACGAGCTGCGCAAGCACTGCCTGGCGGCCCTGGCCCGCCGCCGCAAGGGGGCCGCCCATGGATGACCTGCGCCAGGCCCAGCAGCACCTGGGCCGCTCGCTCCACAAGGCCCGGGCCGGCGAGGACCGCGAGCTCTCGCAGAAGGTCCGCGAGAACGGCGAGGCGCTGGGCCAGATGCTCTCGGGCCTGCTCAAGATGTCCCGCGTCCACGCCCTCGACAACCGCGCCTTCGACGCGCCGGTGGCCGAGTTCGCGCGGGCCCTGGCCACGCTTCAGGACCTGGTGGGCGTGGTTCACCTGGTGGCGGTGGAGGACCAGGCCTACCTCAACGAGATCCGGCTCCGCGCCGAGGGGAAGCCCGGCCTGCGGGAGCTGGGGGGCGAGCTCAAGAAGCACAACGTCGGCGGCGTCAGCTTCCACGCCGCAATGGCCGAGCCGGAGGTCCGCAGGCTGGTGGCCGGCTTCGCCGGCCCCGCCGCCGAGCCCCACCCGCGCACCGCCCTGCGCGAGCGGCTGGAGCAGGACGGCGTCCGGACCGTGGAGCTCCACGGCATCTTCCGCTACCGCACCAGCGAGGACCTGGAGACCGGCGAGGTCGACCCGGCGGCGGCGCTGCAGCGCACCATGGAGCTCGCCCAGGAGGCCTGGGAGGCGCTGGCCGCCGGCCGGGTCTTCAACCCGCTCCCGCTCCGCCGGGCCGTGGCCGAGCTCATCGAGATCGGCCCCTCCTCGCCGGAGCTCTGGGACGCCTGGGTGACCCGCATGCCGCGCCAGGAGCACGCCGTGGCGGTGGCCCTCCACGCCCTGCTGCTCGGGAGCGGCGCCGGCCTGGGAAAGGCGGTGCTGCAGGACCTGGGCGTGGCCGCCCTGGTGCACGACGTGGGCTACGCGGCCATGGGCGGTGGCGCGGCACTCTCGGGCCCCGAGGGGCTGGCGCGCCACCCCGGCGAGGGCGCCCGCGTGATGCTGCGCCAGCGCGGCTGGAGCGACGCCAAGGTTAGGCGCCTCCGGGCGGTGCTGGACCACCACCGCGGCCACGCCGACCCGCAGGGGCGCCCGTCGCTGCTGGGCGCGGTGCTGCGGGTGGCCGAGGACTACTGCAGCTTCCAGCGCGTCCACGGCCAGCGCATCACCCAGGCCGACGTGCTGGGCGCCATGTCCCGCGCGGCATCGGCCTTCTACGACCCGCTCCTGCTGCGCCTGCTCGTCAACGGGCTGGGGCGCTGGCCGCCGGGCACCCTGCTGGAGCTCGCGGACGGCCGCCGGGCCCGCTCGATCTCCCCGGTGCGGGACCCGGAAACCTTCGCCACGCCGCTGGCTCGGCTCTGCGACCCCGGGACGGGCGCCCCGGTCGGCGATCGAATTGATCTGGCGCAGGGACCAGCGGTGAAGCGGGCGCTCCCGGGCTGATCCCGCCGGTCTCGCGCAGCGCAAAAACCTCCGCGCGGCTCCTTCGGGTGCGCTGCCGAGCGCAGAAGGTGCGGATCCAACATGGGGCTGGTGGGTGGCAACTGCCTGGAACGCAAGCGATTTCCTGCGGCACGGAGCGTGTATGGAGAGCGGGCCGGGCGCGAGCCCGTTTGCCATGGCCCTCAGCAAGCTCGAGAACGAAGCGCGGCGCCTGCTCCTGGAGCGGCGCCACTCGCTGTGGCCGGCCGAGGCCCAGGCGGGCAGCGCGCTTGCCGCGCCGGCGCTGGGCCGGATGGACGACGCCAGGGCCGAGGAGCTGGCGGCCATCGACGAGGCGCTGGGCCGCATCGAGTCCGGGCGCTACGGCGACTGCATGGCCTGCGGCGGCCCGCTGGGCCTGCAGCGCATCCGCGCCATCCCCGAGGCGCGCTACTGCATCGCCTGCTCGTCGGGGCGCGGGGCCGCCTAGCCTCTTCCGCGCGGCCCGGCTGGCGGCGCGCCCCGTTCCGGCCTATCTAACGGGCGTGACCGACAAGGCTTCTCCCGTCCTCGCCTATCCGCTGGGCGACGCGCTCTACCTCAATCTGACGAGCGCCTGCACGCTGGCCTGCGTTTTCTGCCCGAAGATCCGCGACGGCGATTTCACGGTGGGTGGCTTCGACCTGCGGCTCTCGCAGGCGCCCGGCGCCGATCGGGTATGGGCGGCGGCGCAGGAAGCCGGCCTGGCCGGGAGGAGCGAGGTGGTCTTCACGGGCTTCGGGGAGCCCACCCGGCGCCTGGCGGTCCTCCTGGAGATCGCGCAGCGGCTCCGGGCCGCGGGCGTGACCCGCGTCCGTGTGGACACCGACGGGCTGGCCTCGCTGCGCGAGGGGCGCGACGTGGTGCCGGAGCTGGCGGCGGCCGGCGTCAACGCCCTCAGCGTCTCGCTCAACGCCGCCGACTCGGCCACCTACGCCCGCATCTGCCCCAGCGCCCACGGCGAGTCGGCCTGGGAGGCGGTGCGCGACTTCATCCGCCGGGCGGTGGGCGCCATCCCCGACGTGGCGGCCTCTTGCGTGGCCCTGCCGGGCCTCTCCGAGGAGGAGTGCCGCCGCGCCGCTGAGTCGCTGGGTGCCCGCTTCCGCTGGCGCCCCTACGACCGCCTGGGCCGCATCTGACGCGTTCTGGGGATTTCCCCGAGCGGGTCTCCATTCTCCTTCCGTGCGCGCCCCATTCGGGCAAGTAACTGGAACCCCTTCGTTTCGTCCAACCGTAAGCCTGCGCAACGGTTGCAGGTCGAAAGAAAGCGTGCAGGGTTTGCGCATCCATGGCATGAAGGCGCCCATATGACCGTCGCCAAGACCGGGCCGCGCCAGGGGCGCGAGAGGATCCTCGTCGTCGATGACGAGCAGAACGCGCGGGCGGCGCTCCGCGCGATCCTGGGCGAGGAAGGGTACGAGATCGCCGAGGCGGCCGACGGCGAGGAGGCCCTGGCGCTCCTCCCGGGCTTCGCGCCGGCGGCGGTGCTGGCCGACGTCCGCATGCCCCGCATGGACGGCATCACGCTGCTCAAGCGGGCGCGCGAGCAGGGCTCCGACGCCGTCTTCGTGATGATGACCGCCTTCGCCTCGGTGGAGGCGGCGGTGGAGGCGATGAGGGCCGGCGCCGAGAACTACCTGGTGAAGCCGCTCGACGTCGACGCGGTGCTGGTGGTCCTGGAGAAGGCCCTCGACAAGCTCCGCCTGCAGCGCGACACGCAGAACCTCCGCGAGCGGGTCCGCGAGCGCTACCGGTTCCACAACATCGTCGGCGACGCGCCGGAGCTGCAGGCGGTCTACGAGGTGGTGAAGCGGGCCGCGCCCACCCGGGCCACGGTGCTCATCCTCGGCGAGTCGGGCACCGGCAAGGAGCTCATCGCCCAGGCGCTGCACGAGGAGTCGCCGCGGCGCGACAAGCCCTTCATCAAGGTGAACTGCGCCGCCCTCTCCGAGACGCTGCTGGAGAGCGAGCTCTTCGGCCACGAGAAGGGCTCCTTCACCGGGGCCATCGGCCGCAAGGAGGGGCGCTTCGAGCTGGCCGACGGCGGCACCCTGTTCCTCGACGAGATCGGCGACATCTCCCCCTCCACCCAGATCAAGCTCCTGCGGGTGCTGCAGCAGAAGGAGTTCGAGCGGGTGGGCGGCACCCAGACCCTCAAGGTCGACGTGCGCATGGTGGCGGCCACCAACCGCGACCTGGCCTCCGAGGTGAAGACCGGCAAGTTCCGCGAGGACCTGTACTACCGGCTCAACGTGGTGGCGGTGACGCTGCCGCCGCTCCGGTCCCGCAAGGGCGACATCCCGGCCCTGGTCTCCCACTTCATCGAGAAGTACGGCAAGGCCTACGGCAAGGAGCTGCGCGGCCTGGCCCCGGGCACCCTCAACGCCCTGCTGGCCCACGACTGGCCCGGCAACGTCCGCGAGCTGGAGAACGTGGTGGAGCGAGCGGTGGTGCTGGCCAAGGGGGCGGAGCTCACCGCCGACGACCTACCGCCCACGCTGCGGGGGCCGCGGCCGCGGGAGCGCACGCCGGGCGCGCTCATCCCCGGCGCCACCCTCTACGAGATCGAGCGCGAGGCCATCCTGCGCACCCTGGAGATGGTGGGTGGCTCCACCTCGCGCGCCGCGGAGATCCTCGGCATCAGCGTGCGCAAGATCCAGTACCGGCTCAAGGAGTACGCCCAGGGGCCCGACGAGGGCGGCCGCAGCGAGCAGGACGAGGGCGACGAGGGCGCCGAGAAGGGCGTCTAGCCCGCCCGGGGCAGGACCACGGCGAAGCGGGCGCCGCCGCCGGGCGCGTCCTCCACCGAGATGTTCCCGGCGTGCTGCGCCACGATGGCGTGGACGATGGAGAGCCCCAGGCCCGAGCCCTGCGCCTTGGTGGTGAAGAAGGGCTCGAAGATGCGGTCGCGCACCGTCTGCGGCACGCCCGGGCCGGTATCGTCCACGTAGACGGCCACCTCGCGGCCCTCCTCGCCGGAGAGCTGGCACGAGACCCGGAGCGTGCCGCCGCGCGGCAGGGCGTCGAGGGCGTTGAGCGCCAGGTTCATGAACACCTGGCGCAGCCGCTCCTCGTCGCCGGCCACCGGGGGCACCGGCTGGAAGTCGCGCTCCGCCCGCAGACCGCGCCGCTCCGCCTCGCCCTCGAGCAGGTCGAGCACCCGGGCCAGCACCGCGGCCACGTTGACGGGGCGGGGCACGAACTCCCGGGGGCGGGCGAACTGCAGGAAGTCCTCGAGGATGTGGTCCAGCCGGCGGATCTCGTCGCGCACCAGGTGGAGCGGCTCGAGGAGCGGCGGCTGCGAGCCGGCCGGCAGCTTCTGCAGGCGGCGCTCCAGCACCGTGAGCTGCAGGGCGGCGGCGTTGAGCGGGTTGCGGATCTCGTGGGAGAGGCCGGCGGTCATGGTCCCCACCGCCGCCAGCTTCTCGGCCATCTGGGCGCGGCGCGAGAGCTCCCGCTTCTCCTGGTGGAGCCGCACCTGGCGCATGGCCTGCTCCACCGTCACCAGGAGCTCCTGGGTGGCGCAGGGCTTCACCAGGTAGGCGCAGGCGCCGGCGCGCACCGCCGCCACCGCCGACTCCAGGGTGGCGAACCCGGTGAGGAGCACCACCTCGCCGTCCGGGGAGAGGTCCTTGAGCTGGGGCGCCAGGGCCGTGCCATTGCCGTCGGGGAGCCGCAGGTCGACGAGCGCCACGTCGAAGCCGTCGCGGGCGGCGGCCAGGGCGGCGGCGCAGCTCCCGGTCCCGTGGACGCCGTAGCCGTGCTCCTCGAGGATCTCGGCCAGGTTCTCCACCAGGCCGGCGTTGTCGTCGACGATGAGGATGCGCGGCTTCTTCTGCTGCTGGCTCATGGACGGGGCGCGAGGGTGGGGGTGGCGGCGGCGTGGAAGCGCTCCAGCGCCTCCAGCAGCACCGCGCTGGGGAAGGGCTTGGTGAGCCGCACGGCGCAGGGGGCGGGGGCCGGGTCGTCGTAGCCGCTCATCACCACCAGGGGAAGGCCGGGGAAGCGGGCGCCGAGCCGGAGCATGGCCTCGCCGGCCGGGCCGCCGGGGACACGCAGGTCCACCAGGCCGGCGAAGGGGCGGGCGGCTCCGGGCCAGTCGGTCTCCAGCACCGTGGCCGCGGTGACCGCCGAGAAGCCGCGGCCGCGCATCACCTCGCAGATGTTCTCGGAGAGGTCGAGGTCGTCCTCCACCACCGCCACCAGCCCGTCGCGCCGGGCGGCGCCCAGCAGGTCGAGGAGCGGGTGGATGGGCACCGGCTTGCCGAGCACCGCCAGCAGCCCCTCGCGGCGGGCCGCCTGGAGCTCGGCGTCGGCCACGTGGGCGGTGACCACGATGGCGGCCACGCCCGGGTCGATCTTCCGGATCTCGCGCACCAGCTCGGCGCCGCCCATGAGCGGCATCCGCATGTCGGTGATCACCGCCTGGAAGCGGCGCAGCCGCGCCAGCTCCAGCGCCCGCGGGCCCGAGTCGGCCACCGCCACCTCGTCGCCGAAGTCGCGCACGATCTCGGCCACGTTCTCGGCGAAGGCGCGGTTGTCGTCCACGAGCAGGTAGTTGCGGCCCATGGTCGATCTCAGGCGGGGAGGCGGACGGTGAAGCAGGCGCCCCCGGCGGCGCCGCGCTGGTAGGCCACGCTGCCGCCGTGGCGCTCGACGATGCGCTTGACGAGCGCCAGCCCCAGCCCCACGCCGCGCTCGCGGGTGGTGATGAGCGGCTCGAAGAGGCGGGCCTGCACCGCCTCGTCCACGCCCGGCCCCGAGTCCTCGACCGCCACCTGGATGGCGCCGGGCACCTCCGAGCCGCGCACCCAGATGCTCCCCGCCGGCGCCGCCGCCAGGGCGGCGTTCTCCAGCAGGTTGACGAACACCTGGCGGAGCTGCAGGGCGTCGCCGCGGATGGAGGGCAGGCTGGCCAGGTCGCCGCGGTCGAGCGCCACCGCCTCGGGGAGCGCCACCGCCCCGGCCGCCTCCTCCAGCACCGCGGCCAGCGCCACCGGCTGCTGCGAGACCGGCCGGTCGCGGATGATGTCGAGGAGGTTGGTGATGATGCCGTTGGCGGCGCGGAGCTGGTCGCCGATGCGGTCCAGGTGGCGCCGGATGCCCTCCTCGTCGGGGACCTTGCCGCGCAGGATGTAGACCGAGGTCTCCATCACCGAGAGCGGGTTGCGCAGCTCGTGCCCGATGGAGCCCACCAGCTGCCCGAAGGTGGCCAGCCGCTCCTGCCGCGCCTGGGCCGCCAGCATGTCCTCGCGGTAGGTGTGGAGCATGATGGCCAGCTCCAGGTCGAGCACCCGGCCCACCGCCCGGCGGGCCGAGGCCAGCTCCGCGGGGCGCGAGAGGTAGGTGTCGTCGATGACCTGGTTGAGCTCGCGCCGCACCACGTTCATGGCGCCGAACATGTAGTGCTGGGGCAGGGCGATCTTCACGTGCACCCGGCCGATGCGGCAGCGCGAGTCGAGGTAGGCCTGATCCCAGGGGCCGGAGAGCAGCGTGTCGAGCCACTGCTGCAGGGTCACCTTGAGGTGGCCGACCCGGCTCTCGCCCCCCACCAGCGAGGCGCGGGCCTCGTCGTGGCGCAGGATGGTGTCGTAGAAGACCTCGGCGATGGCGGGGAAGCGAGCCCGGGCCGGGCCATGGAGCGCGCGGAGGGCCCGCTCGTCCTCCGACCCCCACCCGACGTATCGCCGCAGCTCCTCGAGGAGGGTCTCGGCCACGCCCGGACTCATAGGGCCGCGGAGGCCGGGAAGCAACCCCGTCGGGAGGCCCCCGGGAAGACTAGGCCCGGGTCCCGGTGCTGACGGCCTCGGCCACCATGTCGAGGTCCTGGACCATGTCGGCGGCGAAGCGGACGAAGTCCGACTCGGTGATGATGCCCACCAGCTTGCCGTCCTCCTCGGCCACCGGAAGGCAGCCGAACTTGTTGGCCAGCATGATCTTGGCCGCCTGCACCAGCGAGGTGTCGGGGCGCACGGTCACCACCTCGCGCACCATGATGTCGGCGGCGCGCGTGGTCTTGTGGCTGCGCTGGGCCGCCGACCGGAGGAGGTCGCGCTGGGTCACCAGCCCCGTGATCCGGCCCTCCTGGACCACCGGCAGGTGGCGGATGCCCCCGAGCCGGAGGATGGAGTCGGCCAGCGCCAGGTCGTCGTCCTCGCGAACCGTCACCAGGTCGCGGGTCATGAAGTCGCCAACGGTGATCACGCGGATGCCCCCTTCCACCGGCTCTCCCTTCACGCGCCCCTCCATGGGCCCGCCACCTGGCGATGCTGCCACACCCCGCGCCCTCAATGCACCACCAGGACCGGCATGGCGGCCACGTGGACCACGCGGTCGCTGGTGGAGCCGAGCAGCACCCGGGCCACCGCGCCGTGGCCGCGGCTCCCCACCACCAGCAGGTCGGCCCCGCCGGCGGCCGCCGCCTCGGCCAGGGTCTCGGCCGGAGGGCCGTAGAGCACCTGCGTCGCGGTCCGGGCGCCGGCTGGCCCCAGGGCCTGCACCGCCGCGCGGATCACCTCGTCGGCGTGGCTGCGGTGCTCGGCCTCGACCTCGGCCACCGTCAGGCCGTAGGCGTCGGGCGGCAGGAGCAGCCGCGGGACCACGTAGACCAGCGTGAGCTGCGCCCCGAAGCGGTCCGCGATTTCGGCCGCCATCCCGGCCGCCTTCTGCGCGGTCGCCGACCCGTCGATGCCCACCCAGATGCGCCTCATGGGCGTAGGCTAGCAGCCAGATGCCCGCCCTGGCCAACGCCGCGTTGGCACCCCCGGTCCGCGTCCTCGATGGTGGCGGCGAGGTCTACCCCGCCATGCTTGCCGCCATCGAGGGGGCCCGCCGCGAGGTGCGGCTGGAGGTGTACGCCTTCGCCCTCGACGCCGCCGGCGAGCGCTTCGCGGCCGCCCTGGGTGCTGCCGCGCGCCGCGGCGTCCAGGTCGACCTGGTGGTGGATGGGCTGGGGTCGGCGCTCGACGGCCGGTCGCTGCAGACGCTGCTCGAGCCGGCCGGCGTCCGGGTGCGGATCTTCAACCCGCTGCGGGCCGTGTTCCTCGGCCACTTCCGGAGGAACCACCGCAAGCTGCTCCTGGTGGACGACGAGGTCGCCTACCTGGGCGGCGTGAACGTCGGCGACGAGTACGAGGGGGGCGGGGAGGTCGAGCCCGGCTGGGCCGACCTGGCGGTCGAGCTTCGCGGCCCCATCTGCGCCTGGCTGGGGCGCCGCCTGCGCCGGCAGCAGGTCCGGCCGCTGGCCGGTCCGGTCCGGCTCTGGCTCTCGGGGATCGGTGGGGGGCGGCCGCTGCGGCGCCGCTACCTCAAGGCCATCGGGTCGGCGCGCCGCTCGGTGTCGATCGCCCACGCCTACTTCCTGCCCGACAGGCGGATGGTCCGCACCATCACCGCCGCCGCGCGCCGCGGCGTGGCGGTGACGCTGCTGCTCCCGGGCCGCAGCGACGTTCCCTTCGCCCGCTCGGCCAGCATGAGGCTCTACCGCAGGCTCCTGGCGGCGGGCGTGCGCATCCACGAGTGGGAGGGGAGCGTCCTGCACGCCAAGGCGGCGGTGGTGGACGGCGAGCGCATGCTCATCGGCAGCTTCAACCTCGACCCGCTGTCGCTCGCCAACCTGGAGACGCTGCTGGAGGTGCACGACCAGGCGGCGGCCGGGCAGGCGGAGCGGTGGATCGCCCGCCACGTGGCCAGCGCCCGGCCGGTGGAGGCCGACGCGGTCATGAACCGCTCGCTCTTGCGCCGGTGGGTGCTGGACGTGGCCGGCTCCTGGGCCGCGCGCGCGGCCCGGCTCACGGGCCGGTTGCTGCGGAGGTAGCTGCGCAGCGGCTAGGCGCGGGCGGCCACCATGTCGTCGACGAGATCGTCCCAGCGGGCTCGCTCGTCGAGGGCGGTGCCCTTGACGCCGAAGTACTCGAGGATGCGGCGCTGGTGCATGCCGAGGCCACGGATGCGGATGCGGTGCTCGGCGCCGCCAACCAGGTCGGGGGCGATGAGGGCGATGGCGAAGTCCTCGAAGTGGCGGACCTGGCTGAAGTCGAGCACCACGTGGCTGCCGTGCTCCGCGCTCTGGATGGTCTCGTGGACCTTCCAGGCGTCTGCCGCCTCGAAGTCGCCCGTCAGGCGGAGCAGGAGCTCGCTACCTGGGACTTCGGTCGTCTGAACCGACATCGCGTCGCCTCTCTCTGTAAACAATGGTTCTGCCGAATATCCCTGCTCGTTCGGCATCAAGGTGAAAGAACCGTGCCCCCGGTGGAAGTTCCGCGACAGCGATGAACGTCCTGCCATCACTGGCGGCGAATCACACCCTGACGCAGGGCATCGCCTGGGGCGCTGGCTACCCTGGGTGGTCGAAGGACACGGAGCGGGGTGCGGCGCCGCCGCACCTGGCGCCGTGGCGATGGCGCCGCTGCTACGTCGCCGGCGGCCGCGGAGCGGGCGGCTGCGCTGGTGGACCCTTCTGCTCCGGCTTCTGCTCGGGCTCCTGCGTATCCGAGAAGGCCTTCTTGAAGCTCTTCAGCCCCTCTCCCAGCCCGGCACCGAGCTGGGGGAGCTTGGTGGCGCCGAAGAGGAGCACCACCACGGCCAGGATGAGGAGCAGCTCGCCGATGCCGAGTCCGAACATGGATGCATCCTACGCCGCAACGTCCTCGGAGGCGATGACCGCGAGCCGGCGGGCATCGACCACCCGCACGCCGCGCGAAGCGTCGAGGACGCCGTCGCGCTCGAGGCGGGTGAGGCAGCGGGAGAGGGTCTCGGGGCGCATGCCCAGCAGGCGGGCCACCACCTGCTTGCGAACCGCGTTGGGCCGATCGGCGAGGAAGCGGGCGTGGGCCAGGGCGAACCGGGCCACGCGGGCGAGGCAGTCGCCCTGCCGGTAGTTCACCTCGTCGCGCTGCAGCTTCGACTCGGAGAGCACCAGGTCGAGCACGGCGCGGGCCGGGCTCCGCTCCGGGCCGACCCACTGGTTCATGGCGTCGCCGGCCAGGCCGCAGAGCTTCACGCGGGAGAGGGCCCGCACCTCGGACGGCGAGGGCTCGCCGCGCATGGCCTCGGTGCAGAGGAGCGAGTGCGGGCCGCGGAGCGTGAGCTGCATCTCGGAGCCGCGGGTGCTCACGGCGGAGAGCGAGACGAAGCCCTCCTTGATGAAGTACACGGTGCGCGGCCTCTCGCCCTGGGCGCAGATGGTGGCGCCCGACTCGCGGGCGGTGGGCGTGAAGCGGCAGCGCCCCTGCCCGGAGGCCACTCCCAGCGTACAGGCGCTGCAGTCTGAGACGGGGCTGTTGGAGAGCAAGGGGACCTCCGGCGGGTGTAGCGGGATTTCTTGATCTCCGTCTGTTTGCACAAGCTAGGCCCGCGGTTCCAGGGGTTTTCGCTGCACCGCTTGCGCTTTGCCCGGGATCAAGCGGGAGGCAGCGCAACCTTTGCAGTGCGCGGCGGCCCACCCCGGGCGGGGGCTGTCGTCCGCTTTCCAGCCCCGGCCTCCATGGCAAGATGTGCCGCGCATGGATCGGCTCGAGTCGCTGCGGGAACAGGTCCTCGGGGCGGTCGTTCCGCTCCCGGCCGAGCGCTGCACCCTGGCTGCCGCGGGGGGCCGCTGGCTGGCCGAGGCGGTGGTGGCTCGACGCGCGGCGCCGCCGGAGAGCTGCTCGGCCATGGACGGCTACGCGGTGCGGGCCTCCGAGGTGGCCGGGCCGGTGTCGCTGCCGGTGGCCTTCGCCGTCTACGCCGGCGACGAGCCGCCGGCACCGCTGCCGCCGGGCCAAGTGGTGCGCGTCTTCACCGGCGCGCCGCTCCCGGCGGGCGCCGACACCGTGGTGATGGAGGAGCAGGTCCGCGAGGAGGCGGGCCGCGCCTCGTTCCGCGCCGCGGCGCGGGCCGGCGACAACGTGCGGCAGGCCGGCGAGGACGTTGCCGCAGGGGAGCTGGCCCTGCCGGCCGGCGCGCGCCTCGGCCCGAGGCAGCTGGGGCTTTGCGCGGCGGTGGCCGCCGACGAGCCGCGCGTCATCCGCCGGCCGCGCGTGGCGCTGGTCTCCACCGGCGACGAGGTGGTGGGGCTGCGGACGCCCGACTCCAACGGTGCCGTGCTGGGGGCGGCCCTCGCCGACATGGGCGCCTCGGTGAGCCGGCGCGCCGTCGGCGACGACCTCGCGGCGGTGGCGGCGGCGCTGCAGGCGGCGCTGGGCGAGGCCGACGCGGTGCTCACCATCGGCGGCGTCTCGGTGGGCCGCCGCGACCACGTGCCGGCGGCGCTCCGGCTGCTCGGCGGCGAGGTGCGGATCCACGGCGTGCCCATGAAGCCGGGCAAGCCCTTCCTCTTCGCCATCGTGGGCGGCAAGCCGTTCCTGGGCCTGCCGGGCAGCCCCTCGGCCTGCCTGGTGGCCTTCGAGGTCTTCGCCCGCCCGGCCCTCCTGCGCCTCTCCGGGGCCACCGAGGTGAGGCGCCGGACCCTCGCCCTGCCGCTCGCCGAGCCGGTGGAGGGGCGCGCCGGGCGGGCCCGCTTCCTCTGGGCGCGGCTCGACGAGCAGGGGCGTGCGGCCCCCATCGGGCGCGACGCAGCCCAGGTGCGGGGCCCGGCGCTCGCCGACCTGCTCCTGCACCTGCGCGAGGGAACCGGGAGCCTGCCTGCCGGAGCGCCGGTGGAGGCCTGGCTCCTGGAGGACGGGCGGTGAGCGGGAGCGCACGGTCTGCCCGGCGGCGCGCGCCCCCGCTCCTGGTCTTCTCCGGCCCGAGCGGCGCCGGGAAGACGCGCCTCCTGGTGCGGCTCATCCCGGCGCTGCGGGCCCGCGGCCTGGCGGTGGCGGTGGTGAAGCACACCGGCCACCGCCACGCCCTCGACGTCCGCGGCAAGGACACCGAGAGGCTCCGGCGCGCCGGCGCCGTGGCGGCGGCCATCGAGGGGCCGGCCGGCCTGGCCTGGTTCGGGCCGCCGGCGGGCGGGCCGCGGGCGCTGGCGCGGCTCCTGCCGCCCTGCGACCTGGTGCTGGGCGAGGGCTGGAAGCGGGAGCGGCTGCCGCGCGTGGAGGTGCACCGCCGGCGCGTGGACCGGGCCTTCCTCTGCGCCGAGGACCGGGGGGTGGTGGCGGTGGTGACCGACGAGCCGCCGCCACGGCCGCTGCCCACCTTCGCGCCCGGCGAGGTGGAGCGGCTCGCGTCCTGGGTGGTGGGCTGGGTGCGTCGCCAGCGCCGGCCCGCGCGTCAGCGCCGGTAGGCCTCGGCCGCCCGGACCGACCGGCCGCTGCGCTCCAGGGCGGTGGTCAGCTGCGCCCGGCAGGTCTCGATGGAGCGGCCGCAGGCGGCGTGCAGCTCGCGGGCCCGGGCCAGATCGGCCGGGTCGAGCCGCTGCCCGCTGGCCTCCAGGGCGAGGCGCGCCTGCTGGGCGCGCTCCATGGCGGCCGAGGCGGCCACGGCGTCGCCCTGGTCGAGGGCCCGCCCGGCGGCCTCGAGCGCCTCGAGCAGCGCAGGCGCGCTCACGGCCGCGCGCCGCCCAGCGAGGCCACCGCCTGGGTGAAGCCCTCGGCGATGGGGGCGAAGACCCGCTCGGCCTCGCGGGCCTTCTGCGGGTCGTTGCCGGTGGTGGCGTCGAGCAGCCTGCCGCAGACGAAGCGGTAGAGCTCGCCGAGCCGCTCGCACAGGTCGGGCGCGCGGGAAGGGTCGAGGGAGGCGTGGAGCTGGGCCACGATCTCGCCGGCGCGCGACAGCGAGCGGTGGGCGTCGGCGGGGCGGCCCTGCTCCAGGGCCACGGCGGCGGTGCGCATGTGCTTCAGGGCGGCCTCGAAAAGCAGGACCATCAGGCGCTCCGGGGAGGCGGTCTCGGCCTGGGCCTGGGCGTAGCGGTTGGCGTAGCTCATCGACGTGTCCTCGAGGTTGGTCAGCTGCCGAGGTAGCTGCCCACGGTCTTCCACTGGCTGACGACGTTCTCCATGGCGGTGAACTGCTTCACCAGGGTCTGGCGGTAGAGCTCGACCCGCTTCTGCTGGGCGGCCATCGAGTCGGTGAGCCGCTGGATCTGGGTGTTGAGGGTGTCCTGCCGCACCGTGAACAGGCCGTCGCCGCTGCGGGTGTAGGTGGTGTTCATCGCCGTCACGGTGGCGGCGATGCCGGAGGTGGCGGTGGAGAAGATGGCGTTGACGGCGCTGGCGTCCTTGCCCAGGGCGGTGGAGAGCGCCGCCGAGTCGATGGAGAGCGTGCCGTCGCGGCCCGTCTTGACCCCCAGGTCGGCCAGCGAGCGGATGCCGGTGGAGAGGCCGGTGGCCGAGGTGCTGACCAGGGCCTGGAGCCGGGCCTGCAGCCCGCGCACGGTGGAGTCGCCGGCCAGGTTGGCGCCGCGGTCGGCGCCCTGGGCGACGGCGAGCTGCTTCTGGATGGCCGCCATCAGCGCGTTGTAGGCGTCGACGAAGCCCTTGAGCCGCGACTGGGTGACGGCGGCGTCGGTGGCCATCGTCAGGGTCTCGGCCGTGCCGCCCGAGGGGTCGCCACCTGGCGCGGCCGGCGGGGTGACGCCGTCGCTCAGCTTGCTGAGGGTGAGCGAGGCGCCCGGCACCACATCGGTGACGGTGTTGCTGGTGCGCTCGAACTGGATGCCGTCCACCACCAGGTGGGCGTTCTGGGCGTCGGTGACGGCGAAGGCCGGAGCGGTTCCCAGCGAACCGGTGGCGCTGAAGGTGACGCCCAGCGCCGCCGAGGGCAGGCCGGTCTGCGGGTAGCCGCTGTCGCGGGCGGTGAGCGAGAGGTACTTGTTGCCCACGCCGTCGTCGAAGACGGTGGCCGACACCGGTGCGCCGCTCTGGCGGATGCGGTAGGCCAGGTCGGCGAGGCTCATGCCGTCGTCCACCGTGACGTCGTAGGTGGTGCCGCGGATGTCGAGGGAGAGCGTCCCTCCCCGGACCGCGTCGGAGGTGAAGGCCTGGCTGCGGGCGCGTGCGCTGGTGGCCAGCTGCTGGACCGTGACCTGGAAGGAGCCGGGCAGGCCGGCCGCGGTGGCGGCGGCGGTGAAGGCGGTGTTGGTGCTGGTGGTCTTGACCCCGAGTGCGCCGGAGTCGGAGAGCGACTGGGTGGCGGTCTGGAGGGCGCCGAGCTTCGAGGCCAGGTCGCCGAGCGCCGAGACCTGCGACCGCACGCCCGTCTGCTGCTGTTGCAGGAGCTTGATCTGCTGGGACTCGATCTGGACCAGCTTGTCGATGATCGAGTTGGTGTCGAGACCGGAAGCGAGTCCCCCTGTGGTGATGGTCGCCATTCTCGACTCCGACGCCCCGCGGCCGGTGGGCCGCGGGGCGGTGCGGGTTCACTGCTTCACTGCGGCCCCGGCGTCTAGCCGAGGAGCTTCAGGGCGATCTGCGGCATCGTGTTGGCCTGCGACAGGACCGAGACGCCCGCCTGCACCAGGATCTGCGACCGGGCCAGCTTGGAGGTCTCCTCGGCCACGTCGACGTCGCGGATCCGGGAGTTGGCGGCCGAGAGGCTCTCGGAGAAGGTCTTGATGTTGAGCAGCGTCATCTGGAGCCGGTTGCCGGCGGCGCCGAGGGTGGCGCGGCGGGACGAGACGGCGTTCAGGGCGCTGTCGATGGTGCCGAGGGCGGCCTGGGCGGCGGTCTGGGTGGTGAGGTCCAGGGTGGCGACGTTGAGGCCGCCGGCGCCCGAGGTCCCGTCCACCGTGGTGACGGAGATGGAGTCGCTGGTGGTGGCGCCGATGCCGACCTGGAAGTTCAGGGTCGAGGTCGAGGCGGTGAGCAGGCTGACCCCGTTGAAGACCGCGGTGGCGGCGTTGCGGTCGATCTCGGAGATCAGGTTGTTCTTCTCGCCGTTCAGGTAGCCGCGCTCGGTGGAGCCGACGGTGTCGGTGGCGGCCTGCATCGCCAGCTCGCGGATGCGGGAGAGGATGTTCGACGCGGTGTTCAGCGCCGCCTCCGCGGTCTGGATGAGGGACATGCCGTCCGAGGCGTTGCGGGCGGCCTGGTTGTAGCTGCTGATCTGCGCCTCGAGCCGAACGCTGATACCCAGACCGGCGGCGTCGTCCGACGCCGTCGTGATGCGCATACCCGACGACAGGCGCGACATCGAGCCGTCGAGGGAGTTCTGGGTGCTGAAGAGGTTGCGCTGGGCGTTGAGGGACGCCACGTTGGTACGGAGTGAGAGAGCCATGGAGTCTCCTGGTTATGGGCGACCCTAGCGTTCGCCCTTCAGGGAGTTCTTCGACTCGCGGCTGCCTCGCGATAAGCCTTCAGGGAGCGCTCCAGGCGCACGCGCAGGCGGCGGCGTGCCACCGACGCGGCCCAGACGGCGAGCAGCGGCGCGGCCGGCCTGTCGTGGACGGTGGCCGTCACGGCGCTGACGCCAATCCGCCCGCCGCCCCGGGCCGGCCAGCGGGCCAGCAGGGCGTCGGCGGCCGCGTCCCAGCCGAGGCTGGAGCCGCCGCCGAAGCGCTCGCCTCCCACCTCCACCTCCACGCGGGGAAGGTTGCCGCGCACCGCCACCGCGGTGGCCTGGCGCACCTGGCCGCTGCGGCGCACCTCGGCCTCGACGTCGTCGGAGAGCCGGACCGTCAGCACCGCCGGCGGGCGCGCCTCGCGGACGATGGACCGCACCTCCCGCAGGTGCTCCTCCAGCTCCGGGAGCGGGATGACCTCGCGCAGCATGCCGCCGTCGCCGCTGGCGAAGAGCAGCGCCGCCTGGTCGTCGCCGCAGAGGGTGACCCTGCAGGCCAGCATGCCGGACGGCAGCCGGCCGCGGGCGGGCCGCTCGCCGGGGCCGGCCGCCAGGTCGGGTGCCTCGGGATCGGGCGTGAAGCTGCGGGGCCGGGAGGCGAAGCGATCCAGGGCGTAGCGGCGCAGGCCGCCGCGGAAGGGAAGGTACACCTGGCCCCCGGCCTCGACCGCCACCGGGCCGTGGTGGGCGGTGTCGCGGACCAGCTGGGCGATCTGGGACAGGCGCGAGGCCACCGGGCGCGACTCGGCGCGCGAGGCCAGGATCTCCACGGGCACGTCGTCGCCGGAGCTGCGGATGACCGCCTCGACCGCCTCGTGCGCCGCGAGCATCCGCCCCGAGGGGCGGCGACCCGGGGCCACCGTCACCACCAGCGCGCCCTCGAACTCCATGGCCCGGTCCACGCCGCGGTTGAGGACGTCGAAGGGCGGGCCGGGGCGGGAGCCGCCGCCGGCCTCGACCACCAGCACCTGGGCCTGGCGCTCGCGGGGCTGCGCCAGGCGCCGGGCGACGACCCGCCAGGTGGGGTCGAGGTGGTGGAAGAGGTCGGCGGCGGCCGCCGGGTCCTGGCTGGCGGCGCAGGCCTGGGCGCAGAGCCCGAGGGCGCGGATGCGGGCCTGCACCGGGTCGCGGCCGCGGCCCAGCGCGGTGCCGTCGGGGAGCCGCACCTCGTAGTGGCGGCCGGCGCGCACCGGGTCGAGGGGCAGCCGGCCGTGTGCGGCGGCGTGGGCGCGGACCAGGTCGCCGAGCGCCGGCAGCAGCACCCGCGGCATGCCCGGGCCGAGGGCCTCCTGCCAGAGCCGCTTGGTGTGGCGATCGAGCTGGCCGCGGGCGCGCCGGATGGCACCGCTGCAGGAGACGGCCAGGCTGGCGCCGAGCCGCAGCACCGCCGGCAGGTCGGCGGGGTCGGACCCGGCGTCGCGGCGGGCGCGGGCCATCGCCGCCAGCAGCGGTTCGTGCAGATCGGGGATGCGGCCGGCCCAGCCCACCGCGAAGAGGTCGACGCTGGCGAGGCGCCGCGCCGTCTCGCCCTCGAGCAGGAGCCCGCGGGCCGCCACCAGCGGGCCCGGGGCGCGGTGCAGGGAGAGGAGGGTGAGCGCCAGGGTGGCGAGCGGCGTGGGAGCGCTGGCGGCCAGGGCGGTGGCGATCCAGCCGTCGAAGGGGCGGCTGGCGCTCTCCTCCAGGGCCGCCCAGGCGGCCGCGGAGGGCCGGCCGGCCAGGAGGGCGCCGAAGGCCACGGCCCGCGGCCCGGCCTCGGGGTCGGCCGCCAGGCGGGACGGGGGGTAGATGCTGGCCCGCACCTGGGCGCCGAAGGCGCGGAAGAGGGACTCGGCCGCCTCCATCCGCGCCTGCACCGCGCCCAGCTCCTCGGGCTGGGCCTCGGCGCTCACCAGGAGGAGCAGGTCGAGGCCGCGCGGCGCGGGGATGGCGAGGACCGCATCCACCAGCGGGCGCCCGCGCTGCATGCGGTTCGGGGGCGGGAGGTCGAGGGACCGGGCCAGCGAGGACCAGCGGCGCCGGAACTGGAGGCCGGCGACGCCCGGCGCCTCGCCCGACAGGCGGGCCACCGGGAAGCTGGCGTGGAGCATCACCGGGAAGAGCCGGGCCGCGGAGGCGAGCGGCCGCTGAAGGTGGTGGCCCATCCACCAGGCGCGCCAGCGCAGCAGCGCCTCGGCCGCCAGGCGTGCGTCGCCGCGGAGGGGCGCGCGCTCGCGGCTCCGGGGCGGGCGGGCGGTGAGGGTCGAGGGGGCCAAGGGTCAGGTGATGTAGTCGAGGAGCGAGAGCTGGAAGCCCTGGGCGGCGACCGAGAGCGAGGCCTCCAGGGCGCGCTGGGCGGCGGCCAGCTCGATGGAGGACTCGGCGATGTCCACCTCGCCGAGCTTGTCGGCGCGGGTCTGGGTCTCCCCGGCGGCGAGCTTGGTGGCGGCGTTGGCGGTGGAGAAGGCGTCCATGGAGGCGCCCACCCGCGAGCGGGCCGCGCCCACCTGGCCCACGGCGGCGTCGAGAGGGGTGAGGGCCGCCCTCACCGCCGCCGTGTCGTTGCTGGCCAGGGCGGCCTGGAGACCCTGCAGCGTGGCGATGACGTCCACGCCGCCGCCGGCTCCCTTCCAGGTCACGTCGCCGCGGATGGAGGCGTCCTGCAGCACGCCGGGCGCGATCTCGACCTGGCGCACCGCCGCGTCGCCCAGGTAGGTGCCGGCCGGGATCACCGGGTCGGTGCCGTCGGCGAAGGGCGGCGCGCCGTCCCGGTTGCCACCGAAGATCCAGCGGTTGCCGAAGCGGGTGTTGCCGGCGGCGATGACCATGGAGACGAGCTGCTGCACCTCGGAGGCGGCGAAGCCCCGCTCCTGGGCGCCGAAGGTGGAGTTGGACATCTGCACCGCCAGCTGCTGGGCGCGGGCCAGGGCGTTCGAGACCTGGTCGAGGGCGGAGTCGGCCGACTGGAGCTCGCTCTGGGCCAGGCCGGCGTTGCGCGACACCGCCTCGAGGCGGGCGGCGGAGAAGCCCAGCGCCTGCATCAGGCCGGCCGCGGCCGGGTCGTCGGACGGGTGGTCCACCCTGCTGCCGCTGGCGGCGCGCCTCATCGCCGCCTCCGAGGCCTCGCGGGCCTTGCCGGTGCTGAGGATGGCGTTGTCGAAGACGAGCCTGTCGGTGACCCGCACGGCGGCCTCCTAGCGGAGCTGCATGAGCGTCTGGAGCATGGCGTCGGCCGTCTGGATGATCTTGGCGATGGCCTCGTAGCCGCGCTGCGCCCGCTGCATCTCGATGAGCTCCTCGTCGATGGAGACGCCCGAGGCGGCCTCGCGCATCCCCTCGAGGTTGTCCCGCATCGCCCGGTCCTGGGTGGCGAAGGCGCTGGCCCGCTGCGTCTCGGAGCCGTAGCTGGAGATGATGGCCGAGAAGGTGGCCTGGACGTCGACGCCGGTGCTGAGCGCCTGGCTCTCGGTGGCCACCAGCGCCTGGGCGTTGGAGGCGTCGCCGGGGGCCACGGTGGCCGGGGGCACCGGCGCCGCGGCCGCCGCCAGCTGGCTGGCGTCGGTGACCTGGACGGCGAGCCGCCCGGCCGCGCCGCTCACCGCGGCCGGGGCCACGAAGAGGTTGCGGCCCGAGACGCCGTCGAGGCCGGCGCCGGCGGAGTGGACGGCGTTGAGCGCGCCGGCGAGGTCGAAGGCCAGCTGGTCGAGCTTGGCGGCGGTGTCCCGCAGGCCGCCGTCGCGGGCCGCCAGCGAGCCGCCCAGGGTGCCGGAGAAGGCGGCGTTGGCCACCGCGGTGGGGCCGCTGCCGTCCATGGCCGTGAGCTGCAGCCGGAGGTGGCGGTCGTTGGCCACGTCGATGGCGGTGGAGAGGGTGGCGTGGAGCCCGCCGCCCACCAGGCCGACGCCGCCCGGCAGCACCATGTTGACGTCGCCCTCGCTGGTCTCGACGGTGATGGCGCCCACCAGCTCGGCCAGCTTGTCGACGTGCCGCTGGCGCAGGTCGAGGAGGTCGTTGGGCTCGTGGCCGCCGACGCGGGAGGCGCGGATCTGGAGGTTGAGGTCGGCGACCGCCCGCGCCTCCTCGTTCACCTGCTCGGCGAGGCCGGTCACCTGGCTGTCGAGGGCGGTGCGGGCCGCGGCCACCTCCTGGGCGGTGCGGTTGAAGGCGTACGCCATGGTCCTGGCCGAGCCCAGCACGGTGGTGCGCAGGCCGGCGTCGCTGGCGTTCTGGGAGAGGTTCCGCAGCGCCCCGTAGAAGCCGCTGATGGCCGCGCCCAGGCCGCCCTGGGCGCTGGCGTCGAGGCTGGAGAGGGAGGCCAGGGCCTCCGACTCGGCGGTGGAGCGGGCGGCGTTGGCGATGGCCCCTCCGAGCTGGGCCTCGACGAAGCGGTCGCGGACCTGGGTGACGGTGGTGAGGGTCGAGCCGCGGCCGATGTAGACGCCGTTCACCACCTCGGCAGGCTCCACCGCCTCGAGGGAGGCGCGCTGGCGGGCGTAGCCGGGGGTGTTGGCGTTCTGGATGTTGTGGCTGGCGGTGGCGGTGAGCGCCCGCTGGGCCTGCAGGCTGGAGGCGGCGTTGGCCAGGATCGAGAGCAGGTCCGCCATGTCAGGCCCTCGAGGAAACGGAGACGAGCGCCCGGGCGTCGGCCCGCAGGCCGCCGCGGTCGTAGGCGCGCGGGGTGGGAGACAGGGCCTCCACGTAGCCGCGGACGCAGGAGAGGGCGCGCTGGGCCAGGGAGGCGTTGAGCTGATCGAGCTCGCGCAGGGCGCCGGCCAGTGCGCGGATCTGGCTCAGGAGGTCGCCGAGCTGCGCGCCCAGGCGCGGCGAGGCGCGGGTCAGGGAGGCCACGGTGACCTGCTGGAGCCCGAGGGCCTGGGCGGCCGCGGAGAGTGCGTCGGCCAGGTCGCGCTCCTGCCGGGCGGTGTGGGAGAGGAAGTGCGCGCGCTCGGCGGCGCGGGTCAGCAGGGCCTGGCTGTCGAGCTTGCGGAGGAGGATCCGCTCCCCGCGCGCCGCCTCCACCTCGCGGGCGAGGCTCTCGCGCAACCGTACGGCCGCGCCGACGGCGGACTCGAGGCTCATGGGACGCTCCCTGTCAGCGCTTGCTAACGCTGCAGGAGTGCCTGCAACCGAGCGGCCAGCTCCGCCTCGTCCAGGATCTTCTGCGCGATGCGATTGGGATCCGGCCTGTAGGTTCCCTGGCGCACCGACGCCTCGATGGCCTGCAGCATCTCGGTCCTCGAGCCCACTCCGGACCGCTTCGTCGCCTCCGCGACCGCCGCCGCGATGCGCGACGACTGCTCGGTGGTGACCCGGTCCTCGGTATCCGGCTGCTCCGGCTTCTGGACACGATTCGCTTCGGCCTGTCGATTCAGGTCCAACGCCCTGATCTGACTGGTGTCCGTGACCTTCATGACTGACCTCCATGGTCAGGACCCGCTTCCTGCAGGCTCTTCGACACGCCTGCCGTAAAGATTAAGGGCGCGCATGGGATCGACCGCCTGGCTGTTCTTCCGGACCTCGAGGTGCAGGTGGGCGCCCGTGGATCGGCCGGTGCGACCCACCCTGGCGATGGTCTGACCCGGGGTCACCCGCTCCCCCTCCTTCACCAGGAGCTCGGAGGCGTGGGCGTACAGGGTGGTGAAGCCGCCTTCATGCTCGACCTCCACCGCCAGCCCGTAGCCGCCCCGCTCGCCGGCGGAGCGCACCACGCCCGGCAGCGCCGCCCGCACCGGGCTGCCCTCGGGGGCGGCGAGGTCGATACCGCGGTGCATGGCCTGCCTGCCGGTGAAGGGATCGGCGCGGAGGCCGAAGCCGCTCGTCAGCGTCCCGTCGCCGGGCAGGGCCGCCGCGGCGGGGGCCGGGAGCGCGGGAGCGGCCGAGGGGGCGGGCGCGGCCGGCCGGGCAGGGGGCGCCTCGCCGTAGATGCTGCGCTCCACCTGGGCGGCGAGGCCGATGCCGCCGCCCTTCACCAGGGCCTCGGCCAGGGTGCTGGCGAAGAGCTCCTCGCGGATGCCGGCGCCGGCGGTGTCGCCGCCCTGGAAGGCCTTGCTGCTCTGCACCAGCTGCTTGAGGACCATGGCCTCGAGGGCGCGCGCCGCCTCCCGCGCTCTCTCGCGCTGGGCCTCGTCGCCGGGGCGGAGGGCGGCCGGGAGCATCAGATGACCTCGAGCTCGGCGTCGAGGGCGCCGGCGGCCTTCATGGCCTGGAGGATGGAGACCAGGTCGCGGGCGGTGGCGCCGAGGGCGTTGAGCGCCCGGGCCAGGTCCTCGACGGAGGCCGTGGCCGGCAGGGCCACCGCCTGCCGCGACTCCTCGGTGGCGGTGGGGACGGCGCTGCGCTCCACCACGGTGCGGGCGCCGCCCGCCGCCGCGCCCGCCTGCCCGGGCCTGCCGGTGCTGAACGGGCTGGGCTGGGAGACGAGCGGCGTGGAGGCGATGGCCACCTGGAGGCCGCCGTGGGCCACTGCCACCGGGCGGATGCGGACCCGCTCGCCGGCCACCACGGTGCCGGTGCGCTCGGAGATGACGACCCGGGCGCGGCCGTCGGCCTCGACCTCCAGGGCCTCGACCCTGGCGAGGAGCGCCACCACGTCGGGCTGGTCGGCCGGGGGCGTGATCTCGATGGCGGCCGGGTCGATGGCCCGGGCGGCGCCGTCGCCGAGCGCGGCGTTCACCGAGGCGGCCACGCGGGTGGCGGTGGTGAAGTCGGGCCGGCGCAGGGCCAGCAGGAGCGGCCCCTCCAGCCTGGGCACCACGCCGCGCTCCACCGTGCCGCCGCCGGGGACGCGGCCGGTGGTGGGCGTGTTCTTGGAGACCGAGGAGCCGGAGGCGCCGGCCGCGTAACCGCCGGCCTGCACCGGCCCCTGGGCCACGGCGTAGACCTGGCCGTCGGCGGCGGTGAGCGGGGTGACGAGCAGCAGGCCGCCGGAGATGGAGCGGGCGTTGCCGAGGGAGGCCACCGTGACGTCGAGGTGGGCGCCGGGGCGGGCGAAGCCGGGGAGGCGGGCGGTGACCATCACCGCCGCCACGTTGCGGGCCCGGACGTCGCGCGGCTCGACCCGGACGCCGAGGCGGCCCAGCATGCCGGCCACCGACTGCTGCGTGAAGAAGACCCGCTCCGAGTCGCCGGTGCCCGCCAGGCCGACCACCAGGCCGTAGCCGAAGAGCTCGTTGTCGCGGACGCCCTGGACGTCGGCCAGCTCCTTGATGCGCACCGCGCCGCGGGCCGGCAGGGCGAGGAGGAGGAGCGCCGCCCCGAGGACCAGGAGCGCCACCACCGAGGCGGCGCCCAGGCCGGCCGGCGCGGAAGACGGGGCCGGCTCGGTGCCGGTGGCGCCGGGAACGGGCGCGGCGGCGCCCTCGGGGGAGAGGGTCACGGTGGTCTCCATCCCGCGCGAGACCGGGCGCAGGGTGCGGGCCGCGAGCGGCGTCCCGGCGTAGGCGGGGTGGGCGGCGAGGCGGACGGGGGTGGGGTCCATGGGCGCCTCAGAACGGCCAGAGCCAGGAGAGGTACTTGGCCAGGAAGCCCTGCTCCTGGTTCTCGGAGAGGATGCCGCGGCCGGTGAACTCGATCTCGGCGTCGGCGATGGCGGTGCTCTTGACGCTGTTCTCCTGGTCGATGTCGATGGGGCGCACCACGCCGGAGATGTAGAAGTGCTGCTCCTCCTTGTTGACCAGCACCACCCGGTGTCCCTCGATGAAGAGGTTGCCGTTGGGCAGCACCTTGCGCACCAGCGCCGGCACGGTGGCGGTGAGCCGCTCGGTGCGGGCGGTGGTGCCGGTGCCACGGAAGTTCTGGTTGAGCCCGCCCCGGAGCTCGACCTGGGTGCCGGTGCCGGCGACGCCGGCCACGCCCGAGGCCTGCAGGAAGGCGGCGGTGGCCGAGGTCTGGGAGTTGCGGACCATGTCGGTGTCGGAGCTGCGCTTGGCGTCGGCGATCTCCTCGATCTTCACCACCACCAGGTCGTTCTCCCGGAGCGCGCGGGCGTCGGTGTAGAGCTGGGTCGAGGGGCGCCCGTCGCGCCACAGGCTGCCGGGCGAGGGCGGCTCCTCGCCCCTGGACGAGGTGCCGGTGAGCTCGTACTCGCGGCGCTTGGGCTGGTACTTGCCCACGTGGGAGACACCGCCGCAGCCGGAGAGGACGAAGGCCGCGGCCAGGGCGTCGAAGAGGAGGGCGGCGAGGACCAGGCGCTTCATGGCAGCTCCACGAGGATGCGGGTGCCGTCGAGGACGCCCTCGACCCGGCGCCCAGAGGGCAACAGGGCACAGCCGCGGCCGCGGGCGCAGGGGAGGGCGCGGGCTTCCTGCTCCACCACGACCTCGCCCACCGCCAGGCGCACCGTCACCGACTCGCCGGGGCGCGGCCCGACGCGGACCTGGGCCGCCTCCAGCGGGCTTCCGGCGGCGATGGGGCGGGCGGCAGTGGCGCCCGCGGGGAGCTCGGAGAGGAGCCGCCGTCCGGCGGACACCTCGGCCTCGCCAGGGACCGCCGCGCCCTCCAGCCGCTCCCCCTCGGCGATGGCGCGGGAGGCCAGGAGCGCGGGCGCGAAGACCCGTACCCGGGCCCAGCCGGTGGCCTCGCAGGCGCGGCCGGCGGCGACGCCGCGCAGCCGCACCGGCGCCTGCCCGGTGGCGACCACCGGGCGCAGCGCCTCGGCCCCGACCTCGGTGCAGCCCCGGGGCAGCGCCGCCGAGCAGCCCTCCACCGCGAGGCGCGCCCCGGGCACCGCCAGCGCCGCGCGCAGCGCCTCGGAGACTGCCGGGGAGGGCGGTGCCGCCTGGGCGGCGAGGGCGAGGGCGATGGCGAGCGCGGCGGCCATGGCTAGCGCAGGGTGGTGAGCCGCTGCAGCATTTGGTCCGCGGTCTGGATGACCTTGGAGTTGAGCTCGTAGGCGCGCTGGGTGGAGATCATGTCGATCATCTCCTCCACCGCCTTGACGTTGGCGCCCTCGAGGTAGCCCTGGGCCAGCGCCCCGGCGCCCTGCTCGCCAGGGCGAACCCGGTGGGACTCGCCGCTGGCCGGCGTCTCCTGGAAGAGGTTGGCGCCCATGGCCGAGAGGCCGCCGGGGTTGGGGAACAGGTGCAGCTCCAGCTGGCCGATCTCGGTCTGATCCGAGGAGTGGGCGGTCCGCACCAGGATGGCGCCGTCGCCGCGGATGGTGAGCTCGGTGGTGTCCTGCGGCACCGAGACGCCGGGCTCGATGATCTCCCCGTGCTGGGTGACGAGGCGGCCTGTGGCGTCGACGCGGAAGTTGCCGGCGCGGGTGTAGGCGAAGTCGCCGTTGGCCCGCTGGACGCGGAAGAACCCGGCCCCCTCGATGGCCACGTCGAGGGGGTTGTTGGTGGTGGTGAGCTCGCCCTGGCCGAAGGAGCGGGTGGTGGCGCCGGCGCGGACGCCGAGGCCCACCTGCAGCGGTGCCGGGTCGTTGCCGCCGCGGGGATCGGGCGCCCCGGCGCCCCGGAGCGTCTCGGAGAGCAGGTCCTCGAACTCGGCCCGCACCT
The DNA here is from genome assembly GCA_016214955.1 of Deltaproteobacteria bacterium. Lineage (GTDB taxonomy): Bacteria > Myxococcota > Myxococcia > Myxococcales > Anaeromyxobacteraceae > JACRMN01. The sequence goes on along the minus strand of JACRMN010000023.1, from coordinate 11,955 downwards.
TCTTGAATCCGGTGGTGGAGGTGTTGGCCAGGTTGTGGGCGATGGTGTCCATCCGCAGCTGCTGGGCTTCCATGCCGGTTGCGGAGGTGTAGAGGGAGCGGAGCATCTGGGTTTCCTTTCGTCAGCGGACGCGGCCGAGCTCGGTGGAGCGGTCGTCCATGCGCCGGTAGGTCTGGATGGCCTGCATGGCGGCGTCGAAGCCACGCTGGAGGCTGATGAGGCTCACGGCCGCCTCGAGGGCCTGGCCGGTCTCGATCTCGCCGCTGTGGACCGCGACGGCCACGGGGTCGGCGCGGCCGCCGTCTCCCGGGGCCAGCAGTGCGGTACCGACGCGGTTGGCCGGCCCGGAGAGCTTCCACAGCGCCAGCGAGCCGACGGGGAGGTCGCGGACGAGGACGTCGCCGCGGGCGTCGACGACCGGGGTCTCGTTCTCGGGGATGGCGATGGGGTTGCCGGCCTTGTCGAGGACGGGGCGGCCGGCGGCGGTGAGGTGGCGGCTGGCGTCGATCTGGAGCCGGCCGTCGCGGGTGTAGCCGGTGGAGCCGTCGGGGAGGCGGACCTGGAGGAAGGCCCCCTCCTCCGGCAGGACGTCGAGGGGCCTGTCGGTGCGCACGCGGAGGCCCGGGGAGAGGTCGAAGCCGCCGGCCACGGCCGCCGGGTAGACCTTGTCGGGCGCCCCGCTGGCGGCGAGGAAGGACTCGAAGGCCGGGCGCGCCGGCTTGAAGCCGGGCGTCTGGGCGTTGGCCAGGTTGTCGGCGACGGCGTCGAGCTGCTCGGCGCGCGCTGCCGCACCACACATGCTTACATACAATCCGTCAGCCATTCGTCACGAGCCTCCGGATTGCGCACCAGAGCAAGGGTCCTGCCAAGCGAGAAACGCCGTGACGGCGGCAGGTTGAGCTGCGTCAAAGGATTGACGCGCGCGGCAATTACTGCCTATCCGCGGCAATTGCTGCCTCTCGCGGAGAACGAATCAATCGGTTATCCTCGTGTCGAAGGATGGGCATGATGCCGAGGACGCGGCTCGACAAGCTGGTGCAGCTCCGGGAGAGGGAAGAGGACGACGCCGCCGTCGATCTGGCCCGCGCCCAGCACACGCTGCACGCGGCGCGCGAGCGGCTGGAGCGCGCGGTGGAGGCGTCCCGCAGCGACGGCCGCGCCCCGGGCCGGGCGGCGCTGTGGGAGCTGGAGGAGAACGCGCACCGGCGTGCCCTGCAGCTCGTGCGGGTGGCCGAGGGCGAGGTGTCGAGCGCGTCGGTGAAGCGCGAGGACGCCTCGGCGAGCTACCGGGAGGCGCGGCAGGACGCGGAGACCGTGCGCCGCGTGGCGGACCGCAAGCGCGCCGAGATCCTCCTGGAGCTGGCGCGGCGCGAGCGGCGCTCCCTCGACGAGGTGGCCACGCTCCGCTTCAACCGGCGGTAGGTCGGTGGCGGGGGGCCTGGCACTTCGCCGGGCGATCTCCCTCGCCAGGCCGCAAGGAATCGGCGCTCGTTCCGGGAAGGCCTCACGCCGGAGCGCCGGGTACTCCCGGCCGGGTCCGAGGCGCCCAGCGGGCCGCGGCCCGCCGCGGCCTACTCCGGCGCCACCAGCTTCCGCAGCAGCCCCACCGCCTCGGCGTGGAGCTGGCAGATGCGCGGCTCGGAGACGTCGAGCACCTTGGCGATCTCGCGGTAGGTGAGCCCCTCCTCGTAGTGGAGGGACAGCACCAGCTGCAGGCGGTCGGGCAGCTTCGCCACCGCACCGGCCAGCGCCCTCACGGTCTCGGCGCGGGAGGCCTCGTCGTCGGCGTCGGGCAGGGACGAGACCAGCTCCTCGAGCACGCCCACCTGCGGCTGCCCGAGCACCACCAGGGCCTCGACCTCGTCGACCGGCAGCCCCAGCTCCTCGGCCACGTCGTCGGGGTGGGCCTCGCGCCCCAGCCGCTGGCTGGCGCGACTCCGGGCCCGCTCCACCTTCTCCACCTGGGCGCGGAGCCGGCGCGGCAGGTGGTCCATCCGGCGCATCTCGTCGAGCATGGCCCCGCGGATGCGCCGCTCGGCGAAGCTCTCGAACTTGACGTCGCGGCCGGGGTCGTACCGCTGGGCGGCATCGAGCAGGCCCATCGCCCCCGCCGACCACAGGTCCTCCGGCGAGACGGCGCCGCCGGTGCGCATCGCCAGCCGGCGCGCCGCCCTGTCGATGAGCGGCGCATGGCGCACCACCAGCGCGTCGTCGGACGCGGCCTCGGCGGCGTATCTGGCGTGCGCGCGGTGCATGGCTAGGCGGCGGGAGCGCCCTCCCGCTGGATTCGCTGCCACAGGAACTTGAGCCCACCCTGCAGCGACGCCGGCGGCGAGCGCTCCAGCAGCCGGTCGGCCAGCCCCTGCAGCGCCCGGCTGGCGGGCGAGCGGGGGAAGAGCTGCACCACCGGGCGCTGGGCCATCAGGGCCCGCTGCAGGTTCTCGTCGCGGGGCACGTGGCCGAGGAAGCTCACCCGGGCGGTGAGGAAGCGGTCGGTGACGCCGGTGAGCTTCTGCCAGACCTCGCGGCCCGCCAGATCGGAGGGCACCTGGTTGACCACCACCTGGAAGTGCTCCACGCCGGCCTGCTGCGAGAGCACCTTGACGGTGGCGTAGGCGTCGGTGAGCGAGGTGGGCTCGGGCGAGGCGACCAGCAGCACCTCCTGGGCCGCGCCGGCGAAGAAGAGCACGTTGTCGCCGATGCCGGCGCCGCAGTCGAGGATCACCAGGTCGAACCGGTCGTCGATGAAGTCGAGGGCCGTCACCAGCCGCAGCTTCTGGGCGTCGTCGAGGCGGGTCAGCTCCTGGACGCCGGTGGAGGCCGCCAGCACCTGCACGCCCTCGGGGCCGGGGGCCAGCACCTCCTGCAGCGGGGCCGTGCCCTCGAGCAGGTGGCCGAGGTGCATGTGGGGCTCGATGCCCATGACGATGTCGGCGTTGGCCAGGCCCAGGTCGGCGTCGATCACCAGCACCCGCCGCCCGGTGCGCGCGAAGAGCAGCGCCAGGTTGCAGGCGATGTGCGTCTTGCCGACGCCGCCCTTGCCGCTGGTCACTGCCATGACCCGGAGCGGCGCGCCGGCAGGGCGGCTGCGCTCCACCAGCTCACGAAGTCCGTTGGCCTGGTCCAAGGTCATTCCCTTTCGCGCGTGTGAGTCCCGTACCCGGTCAGCACCAGCTCGCACAGCTCCGGTCCCGTGGGGGCGTGTAGGTCCTCGGGCACGCGCTGACCATCGGCGATGCAGGCCACGGGCCGACCCACCCGCACTGCGGCGGAGAGGATCGCGCCGGGGCCGGAGCTCTCGTCGAGCTTGGAGAAAACCAAGCGATCCGGCATGAGTCCGCGGTACTGCTCGGCCACCGCGGCGAGGGCGCTGGCGCCGGAAGCCGCCGAGACCACCAGGTGCAGCTGGACCCGGGGCACGGACCGCACCAGCTCGGCCTGCCGGGCCACGTCGTCGGCGCTGGAGCGGCCGGCGGTGTCGATGAGGACCAGGTCGGCCTCGCGCACCCGCTCGGCGGCGCGGCGCAGCTCGTTGCGGTCGCGGGCCACCAGCACCGGGACGCCCATGATCTCGCCGTAGCGGGCCAGCTGATCGGTGGCGCCGATGCGGTAGGTGTCCACGGTGAGGAGCGCCACCTTGCGGCGGGCCTCGAGCACCGCCCGGGCGGCGATCTTGGCCAGGGTGGTGGTCTTGCCCACGCCGGTGGGGCCGACGAGGGCGATGACGTGCCGCCCCTCGTGGAGCCACGGGGCGCGGCAGGGCAGGAGCCGCTCGCCCAGCAGGTCGCGGACCAGGGCGTCGAGCGGGGCGGGCCGGGAGCGGGCGAGCTCCAGGGCCTGCCGCACCAGCTCCTCCGCCAGCACCGGCTCGACGCCGCGCCCCAGCAGCCGGGCGTACAGCTCGACGGCCGGCGGCGGCAGGTCCAGGTCGCGGTGGGCGCGGGCCTCGCGGGTCACGGCGGCCAGCGCGCGGCGGGCCTCCTCGACCGAGCGGCGCAGGTGGCGCACCTCGGCGGCCAGGGCCTCGTCGCCGGCAGGCGCCAGGCGGGGCCGGGGCGCGGGCGGCGCGGCCGGGCGCGGCGGCTCGGCCAGCGCGGGCGCGGCGGCGGCGGCGGTGACCTCCACCTCGCGGCGCCGGAGGAGGCCGGTCTGCACCGTGCGGGTGGAGAGCAGGACGGCGTCGGGCCCGAGCGCGGCCTTGACTGCTGCCAGCGCCGAGGCGGGGTCGGGAGCGCGGAAGGTCTGGACGACGTGGCTCATGCGTGTTCACCCTCTAGGCGGCGGCGCCTTCCAGCTGGACGGGGCTGGCCTGCAGCAGGCCAGCGGGCTCGACGGTGGTCCCGGGGACGAGCTCGCGGGCCGAGACCACCCACAGGTCGGGCACGAAGCGCGAGGCGAAGTCGAAGATGGGCCGGCGCAGGTCGGGCGGCGAGAGCACCACCACCGGCTGGCCGCCGGTGGTGAGGCGGCTGGCCTGCACCTCGAGGCTGTGCACCAGGCGCCGGGCGCTCTCGACGTCGGGGGCCAGGGCCGCCTCGCCGTCGCTCTGGCCCAGGCTCTGGCGCAGGAGCTCCTCGGTGCCGCGTTCGAGCGTCAGGGCGCGGACCACGCCGTCGCCCCCGGCCACCCGGCCGGTGATCTGGCGCGCCAGGCGGCGGCGGGCGCACTCCACCAGCCAGCCGGTGTCCTTGGAGCGCGTGGCGCCGTCGGCCACCGCCTCGAGGACGGTGCGCAGGTCGCGGATGGAGATGCCCTCGCGGAGCAGCGCCCGCAGCACCCGCACCAGGTCGCCCAGGCTGAGCACTCCCGGGACCACGTCCTCCACCAGCTTGGGCGCCTCCTTGCCCAGGATGCCGAGCAGATCCTGCACCTCCTGGCGGCCCACCAGCTCGTGGGCGTTGCGGCGCAGGAGCTCGGAGAGGTGGGTGGTGATGACCGAGGCGGCGTCCACCAGCGTGAGGCCGCGGGCCTCGGCGCGGGCCCTGTCGGCCGGGGTGATCCAGACCGAGGGCAGGCCGAAGGCCGGATCGGTGGAGCGGACGCCCTCGATGTCGGGCGGGTCGCCGGCCGGGTCGAGCGCCATGAGCCGGTCGAGGTGGGCGGTGCCGCGCCCGACCTCGAGCCCGCGGAGCAGCACCCGGTAGCCGGTGGGCTCGAGCCGGAGGTTGTCGCGCAGGTGCACCGAGGGGAGCACCACGCCCAGGTCGGTGGCCAGCTGCCGGCGCAGGGCGGTGACCCGGCCCGGGAGCTCGCCCCCCTTGGCGAGGTCGATGAGCGGCACCAGGCCGTACCCCACCTCCAGCTCCAGCGCCTCCAGGCCCAGGACGTCCTGGATCCGGTCCGAGGCCCTGGGCTCGGCGGGCTTCGCCTTGGGCGCCACGCCGGCGCGCTCGGTGGCCGCGGCGCGGCGCGCCAGGAGCAGCAGGGCGGCGGCGACGCCGCCGAACGCCAGGAGCGGCATGCCGGGCAGCAGGCCGATGGCGCCCAGCACCACCGCCGAGGTGGAGAGCGAACGGGAGCGGCCCAGCATCTGGTTGCCGAGCTGGGCACCCAGCTCCTCGCCGGTGGCGCGGGTGACGACGATGCCGGCGCCGGTGGAGACCAGCAGCGCCGGCATCTGGGTGACGAGGCCGTCGCCCACGGTGAGCAGCGTGTAGGTCTCGGCGGCCTGGGCCAGCGAGAGGTGGTCGCGCAGGAGGCCGGCCACGAGGCCGCCGACGATGTTGATGGCGGTGATGGCCAGGCCGGCGACGGCGTCGCCGCGCACGAACTTGGAGGCGCCGTCCATGGCCCCGAAGAACTCGGCCTCGCGCTCCAGCTCCTGGCGGCGCGTCTTGGCGGCGCGGTCGTCGATGATGCCCGCGGCCAGGTCGGCGTCGATGGCCATCTGCTTGCCGGGCATGGCGTCGAGGGTGAACCGGGCCGCCACCTCGGAGACGCGGTTGGCGCCCTTGGTGATGACCGCGAAGTTCACCACCAGGAGGATGAGGAAGATGACGAAGCCGACGATGAGGCTGCCGCCCACCGCGAAGCGGCCGAAGGTCTCGATGAGGTGGCCGGCGGCGCCGGCGCCCTCGCCGCCCTTGAGGAGGATGAGGCGGGTGGTGGCCACCGAGAGGGCCAGCCGGTAGAGGGTGACGATGAGGAGCAGGGAAGGGAAGACGGAGAAGTCGGCCGAGCGCTTGAGCGACAGCGCCACGATGAGCATCAGCACCGCCACGCCCAGGGAGAGCGCCAGCAGCACGTCGAGCGCCACCGCCGGGACCGGCAGGATGAGGATGGCGATGACCGCCAGGACCACCAGGGCCAGCAGGGTCTCGGCGCGGCCGCTCGAGGCCTGGCTCATGCGCGCACCCCGTTCTGCGAGGGTGTGCGCCCGGTGATGCGGTAGACGAAGGCCAGCACCGCGGCGACCGCCTTGTAGGTGGAGGCGGGCACCTCGCCGCCGACCTTGACCTTGCGGTAGAGCAGGCGGGCCAGCGGGATGTCCTCGACGATGGGGATGCCGTTCGAGCGGGCCAGGTCGCGCATGAACTCGGCGAGCTCGCCCTTGCCCTTGGCGGTGACGCGCGGGGCCCGCCCCTCGTCGCGCCGGTAGCGCAGGGCGATGGCGATGTGGGTGGGGTTGACGAGCAGCGCGTCGGCGCGGGGCACCTCGACCACCGCCCGGCCCTTGGCCAGATCGCGGTGGCGCTTGCGGCGCTGCCCCTTGATGCCCGGGTCGCCCTCGTCCTCCTTGCCCTCCCTGCGAACCTCTTCCTTGGTCATCTTCATCCTCGAGGTGAACCGCCAGCGCTGGAGTGCAAGGTCCAGACCCGCGATCACCAGCGAGACCAGGAGGAGCCGCCAGCCGATTCGCCCTGCGATCCGGAAGGCTTGCGCCATCTGGTCGGCCGGGCTGGCGGTGAGCAGGGCCGGCAACGTCAGGAAGTCGGCGCGGACCGCGAACCAGGCCACCCAGGCCAGTGCCACCACCTTGACGGCCGCGCTCGCGAGGTCGAGCCAGATGTCCCTGCGGAAGAGGTTGAGCCGTCCCACGCCCCAGAGGCGCGAGACGTCGGGCAGGACGAGGTGGGGCCAGAGGCCACCTCCCGTCTGGGCGATGGTGGCGGCGGCGCCGGCCACGGCGGCGGCCGCGCAGACGCCCAGCACGCCCCAGGACGGCCCCCATACCAGGTCGCGCAGCACCGCGAAGTCGGCCCGGGGCAGCTCCTGCACCGCGGTGGAGACGGCCCGCACCAGCCCGGCGCGGATGGAGGCGCCGAGCAGCATCAGCGCCAGGCCGGCCACCCCCAGGCCGGCGACCAGGGCCACGTCGCGGCCCACGGGCAGCTTGCCCTCCTCGCGGGCGCGGTCGAGCCGCCGGCCGCTCGGCTGTTCGGTGCGATCCTGTCCGCCTTCCTCTTCGGCCACGGCCCGCTCCTAGGAGAGGAAGACGGCCACGGCGGCCCGGGCCACGATCTCGGCGGCCCCGGGCGCCACCAGGTAGAAGGCGCCGCCGCCGGCCAGCACCGAGATGGTGAAGCCGATGTTCCCGAGCCCCAGCTGCGAGGCCTGGCGGGAGAGGACGCCGAGGATGAGGTGGCCCACCATCACCGCCGCCAGTACCGGGAAGGCGATGCGCACCGCCAGCGCCGCGGCGCCGGTGGACTCCCAGATGGCCCGGACGGCCAGGTCGCGCAGCCCCGCGCCGCCGCCGGGCGGAAAGGCCAGGGTGGAGCGGGCCAGCCAGGCGATGGCCTCCCGGTGCAGGCCGGCGGCCAGGGCGGCCCCCTGGGCGGTGACCGAGAGCAGCTCGGCGATGGCGTTCGACTCGGCGCCGCTGTTGGGGTCGAGCAGCGAGCCGAAGCCCAGGCCGGCCGAGAGGCTCATGAGCTGGCCGGCGGAGGTGGCCGCCTCGAGCACCGCCCGGGCGCCGAAGCCCGCCAGCGCGCCCATGGCCGTCTCCACCGCCACGCCGGAGAGGAGCGGCCACATGCCGGCGGGCGCGGCCGCGACCGGGGCGCCGGCGCCGGTCCAGACGGCGACCGAGGTGGCGAGGGCCGCCGCCAGCCGGATGCGCATCGGCACCACGCGGCCCGAGAGGATGGGGGCAGTGAGGAAGAGGCCCAGCGTCCGCAGCAGGACCAGGCCGAATCCCCAGGCGCTGGCGACCGGCACGTCCACGCTAGCGTCCGGCCATGCGGGTGAGCGCCTGGCCCAGGAAGCCGGCCAGCCGCTCCATGATCCAGCCGCCGGCCAGCCACACCACGCCGATGGCGGCCAGGCCGCGGGGAAGGAAGCCGACGGCGGGGTCGTTGATCTGGGTGGCGGCCTGCAGGACACCCACCACCAGCCCCACCACCAGGAGCGCGCCCAGCACCGGCCCACCCACCGAGGCCAGCACCAGCAGCCCCTCGCGCAGCAGCGCGCCCGGCATCTCGATGCTCATCCGAAGCTCCGCGCCAGCGAGGCGATGACCGTGCGCCAGCCGTCGGCCATGACGAAGACGCCCACCTTGAGCGGCAGCGCCACCATCATCGGGGGGACCATCATCATGCCCATCGAGGTCATGACCGCGGCCACCAGCAGGTCGATGAGCAGCAGGGGCACGTAGAGGAAGAGCCCCATGCGGAAGGCGGTGGTCAGCTCGGAGACCATGAAGGCCGGGATGACCACCGTCATGGGGAGCTCGTCGCCGCGGGTAGGGCGCGGGCTCCGCGAGAGCTCCACGAAGAGCGCCAGGTCCTGCTCCCGGGTCTGGCGCAGCATGAACTCGCGCAGCGGCACGCTGGCGCGGGCCAGGGCCTCGCCGGGCGGCAGCCGCTCCTCCAGGTACGGGCCCAGCGCCTCGCCGTAGACACGGTTGGCGGTGGGGGCCATGACGAAGCCGGACAGCACCAGCGCCAGGCCGATGACCACCTGGTTGGGCGGGAGCTGGGGCGTGCCCAGCGCCTGGCGCAGGAAGGAGAGCACGATGACGATGCGGGTGAAGGAGGTGACCGAGACCAGGAGCGCCGAGGCGAAGGAGAGGGCGGTGAGGAGCAGGAAGATCTTCACCGGCGCCGAGCTCCCCCCTCCCACCGACAGGGAGAGCCCCGGCTCCTGCGGGCCGGCGGCGAGGAGCAGCTGCAGGGCGGCGGAGGTCACCGGACGCTCCCGCCCTGGCCGACGGCCAGCTTCCGGCGGAGCTCCAGGTCCTCCATGCTCTCGGTGAGGAGCGAGTCGAAGACCGGGGCCGGAGAGCGCTGCGGCCGCAGGCGGAGGCGAGCCAGCAGGCCGCGGTCGTCGGCGGGCGCGGCCTCGGTGGCCGGGGCCTGGGCCTGGGCCGGGGCGCGCGCGGCCAGGGGCGCGGGCGTGGTGGTGAGCAGGGCGATGCCGGCCTCGCTGGCGCCGAGCACCAGCAGCTCGTCGCCGAGCCGCGCCACCACCAGCGAGCGGCGGGTGCCCAGGCTCTGGGTCTCCAGCACCTCCACGAGGCGGGTGCGCTGGGTGCGCTTGCGGGTGACGAGGAAGGCAGCGGCGCCCAGGCCGGCGAGCAGGAGCGCGGGGATGGCCACTCCACCCGCGAAGCTGCCCGTGCTGGCCGGCGGCGCCCACGGGGCAGGAGCCGCGGTCTGCGTCGCGGTGGAGATCGGGGTCGGGATCGAGGTCGGGGTCGACGTCGCGGCCTGGGTCGCGGTCGCCTCCGGAGTCGTCGCCAGGGCCAGGGCCAGGAATGCGGGCAGCATGGTTGCTCCTCAGCGCAGGCGCGCGATGCGTTCCTGGGGGCTGACGATGTCGGTGATGCGGACGCCGAACTTGTCGTTCACCACCACCGCCTCGCCGCGGGCCACCAGCCGGTCGTTGACGAGGATGTCGAGGGGCTCGCCGGCGACCTTGTCGAGCTCGATCACCGAACCCGGCCCCAGGGCCAGCAGGTCCTGGATGGTCATGCGGTTGCGGCCCAGCTCGACGGAGACGTCGAGCGGCACGTCGAGCAGCAGGTCGATGCGGCGGCCCTGCTCCTCGGGGGTCTGGGCGGTGCTCATCGGTTACTCCGGGCCGGGCTGGGGCTGCGGTTGGGGGGAGGAGGGCGCATGCCGGTGATGGGCGTCTCCACCTGCATGGCCATGGCGCCGCCGGCCACGCTGGGGCGGCCGCGCAGCTTCTCGCGCCCCTGCACGAAGACCGGCAGCGGGCGGTCCTCGTCGGTGTCGAGGAGCAGCACCTCGCCGGGCTCGAGCGAGAGCAGGCGGGAGAGGTTGATGGTGGTCTTGCCGAGCACGCCGCGCAGCTCCACCGGCACCTGCTCGATCTCGCGGAGTAGCAGCTCCTGGATGCGGTCGTCGCCGCGCTGGGCCAGGCGCCGCGGAGCCGCCAGCTTGGCCTTGGCCGGCTCCACCGCCGCGTAGGGGATGACCAGCTGCAGCCGGCCCTCGATGCTGCCGGTGATCTCGAACGCGGAGACGATGCCCACGTCGCTGGGCGGGGCGATGTTGGCCATGCGCGGGTCGAACTCCAGGCGCAGGACCTCGGGCCGGAACGGGATCACCTGCTCCCAGGAGTGGCCCATGGCCTCGGTGAGGATGGTGAGGAGCCGCTTCAGCACCATCTGCTCGACGGCGGTGAACTCGCGCCGCCCCTCGGGCTGGGCCTCGGGGCCGTTGCGGGAGCGGCGGTCGCCCAGCGCCGCGGCCAGGAGCGCCTCGGCCACGCCGGGCTCGAGGAGCGCCAGGCCGTAGCCGTAGCTGGCGCCCAGGCCCAGCACGCAGACGGTGGCCGGCGGGGCGAGGAGCGGGGTGAGGTCGGCGAACTTGAGGAGGGTGGCGGCGGCGCTCGAGACCTTGAGCGTCATGCGGGTGCGGCCGGTGAGCCCCATGGCCAGCTGGCCCGCGATCTGCTCGTTGATCGCGTCCAGCGTGGGCATCTGGCCGCGGATGATGCGGTCCTGGCTGGTGAGGTCGTAGGTGGCGACCGGGCCGCGCGGGCCGCGGCCGCCGCCCTCGGTCGAGATCTTCCCGTCCTGGATGGCGCTCATCAGCGCCTTGACTTCCTCCGGGGAGAGGGTGACCGCCATGGCGCGCTCCTACTGGACCACGAGGTCGGTCATGTAGAGCCCCTTCACCCCGACGCCGGGGGCGGAGCCCCTGAGCCGCTCGGCCAGCTCGACCTTGGCCCGGGCGATGGCCTCGGAGCCGCGCAGGTCGGCGGTGGTGCGGTCGGAGAGGTAGGCGATGAAGGCGTCGCGCACCTGCGGCATGCGAGCGGTGAGCGCCTCCTTGGCCTTGTCGTTCTCGACCTCGACCTCGATGGTGAGCTTGGCGTACCGGTCGACCTCGGGGTCGCGCAGGTGGACGACGAAGTCGGGGAGCTTGAGGGTGGGGCCGGGGCCGGCCCTTTCGTCCCTCTTGTCGCCCTTCTCGCCGGGGCTCTCGGCCCTGGCGCCGTCCTTGCCCACCTCGGCGTGGGCCGCCGGGGCCTTGGCGGCGCCGGGGCGCAGGAGGGCCACCGCCAGCGCGCCGGCGGAGAGCAGGCAGTTCACCGCGACGAGGATGAGCAGCAGCTTCGAGCCGCCACCGCCACCACCGCCGCCTTCCTTCTTCTCTTCCTTGTCGGCCATGAGCGCTCCCTCGGGCCGGACCTTGAGCAAGGCGCGTGCCCTGGGCGGAGCAGCGCAAGTCGCCGACACCACTGCGAGATCGGCGCGTCAGCGGGGTGACGAGGGGAGGGGCGGCGCCAGGGACGTGACGGGAGCGGACCGCGGCACCGCGGACCGCGGACCCGTCCGAGAGCGCGGACCCGTCCGAGAGTACTGCGCGGCGACCGCCCCGGGGGCGGACCGGCGGACCCGTCCGGCGGACCCGTCCGAGAGTACCGCGCGGCGACCGCCCGGCTCCGCCGCGGACGGGCTCCGCTCTCCAACCTCGCGGCCTTCCTCTCGCCCGCTGCGGCACGGCGCCTGCCAGTGCCCTCTGCATGACCGCCCCGCGCCAG
>JACRMN010000026.1 GCA_016214955.1 Deltaproteobacteria bacterium | reverse complement strand
GTTGTTCCAGATGCGCTCGCCGCGCCCGGCTACGCACTCCTGAAGGCGTTGCTCGCACGCGCCACGGGCCTTCGCCCCGAGGCGACGAGCGAGCCGGATCAGCGCAGCACTTCTCGGGCGATGACCATGCGCTGCACCTCGGACCTCCGGAGGGATCTCGCCAAGCTTCCCCTCCCCTGTCCTTCCGTGCGCCGGCCACGGAGGGCGCCGCTCCGGGCAGCTCGGTCGGCCGAAGAAGCGCTCGCAGGGGCGCCCCGTGCCCTGCCGCCAGCGCGGGTGGCGGCGGCGATCGGCGATGGGCTAGCGTGGAGGCACCGGGCAAGGAGGCACTGCTTGGCGAGCGAGGGCGGCCAGCGCGGGAGCGGGGTCGACGGGGTCCGCCCCGGGCAGCTCTCGGCGCTGCTGCAGGAGATCGCCGCGGCGCCGACGCCGTCGGAGGGGGGCTGGGGCGCGGCGCTCCTGCCCGGCGCCGCCATCGGCAAGTTCGAGCTCGTCCGGGAGATCGGGAGTGGGGGCTTCGGGGTGGTGTGGGAGGCGCGGGACCGGGAGCTCGGCCGGAGCGTGGCCTTCAAGGCGGTGCGGGCCGGGGGGAAGGCGGGGCTCCGGGAGGAGCGGCTGCTGCGCGAGGCCGAGGCCGCCGCACGGCTCTCCCATCCCAACCTGGTGACCCTCTTCGACATGGGCCGCTCGGAGGCCGGGCCCTACCTGGTGATGGAGCTGCTCGCCGGGCAGACGCTGGAGGAGCGGCTCGCGCAGGGCCCGCTGCCGCTCCGCGAGGCCGTGCGCATCGCCGCCGAGGTGGCCCGGGGCGCGGCCCACGCCCACCGGCACGGGGTGGTGCACCGCGACCTCAAGCCGGCCAACGTCTTCCTCTGCGAGGACGGCCAGGTGAAGGTGCTGGACTTCGGGCTGGCGCACGCGTTCGGGCAGCGGCGGCAGGACGGAGGGACGCCGGCCTACATGGCGCCGGAGCAGTGGGAGGGGGCGCCGGAGGACGAGCGGACCGACGTCTTCGCGCTGGGGGTGATGCTGTACCGGATGCTTGCGGGCGAGCTCCCCTTCCCCGACGACGAGGGCCGGGCGGTGTGCGGGCCCGGGAGGGCGCCGGCGGTGGAGGTGCCCGACGCGCCGGCGCTGGGGCTGCTGGTGGCCCGGCTCCTGGAGAAACGGGCCGCGGCGCGGCCCAGGGACGGGGCCGAGGTGGCCTCGGCGCTGCGCAGCATCCAGGGCGAGTTGGAACGGACGGCGACCGCCGGCGCGGGCCCGGTCACCACGCGCCCGCAGGCGGGGCTGCCGGGCCTGCTGGCGGAGCTGCGCCGGCGCCGGGTGGTGCCGGCCATGGTGGGCTACGGCACCTTCGCGCTCCTGGCGGTGCGGGGCGTCGACTGGCTCGCCCAGACCGGTCGGCTGCCTGGCTGGGCGGTGGCCGCCGCTCTGGCGCTCCTCGGGCTTGGCCTGCCGCTCAGCCTCTTCCTCGCGTGGACCTACGACCTCACCGGCCAGGGGGTCCGGCGGACGGCCCCGGCATCGACGGGGGCCAGCCAGGTGGGCTCCCGGCGGCTGCGCCAGGTGCTGCTGCTCTCCGGGCTCGCACTCCTCGCTGCGGTTCCAGGAGCCGCGTACTACGCCTTCTTCCGAGAGGGCGGTGTGCGCCTGCGCGCTGCTGGGAGCAACCCCGCGCCCGCTGGACTGGTGACGCTTGCGGTGCTGCCGCTCATGAACCTCTCAGGTGATCCCTCGCAGGACTACTTCAGTGACGGCATGACCGAGGAGATCATCGGCAAGCTGTCGCGCCTCCAGGGCCTGGCCGTGACTGCGCGCAGCAACGTCACCAGGTACAAGGGATCGGCGAAGGGCGCTCGGGACATCGGAAGGGAACTGGGCGTCGCGTACCTCGTCGAGGGCAGCGTGCGGCGTGCCGGGGAGAGGATCCGTATCACTGCCACGCTGGTGAAGGCAGCGGACGGGTTCCACGTCTGGTCCGAGGCCATCGACGCGAGGCTGGACGACGTCTTCGACGCGCAGGAGCGGGTCGCTACCCGCATCGTTGAGGCGCTGCACCTCCGGTTGAGCCCTGCGGAGGCAGGCTCCCTGGGCCGCTGGGGCACGAGGAACGTGGCAGCATACGATGAGTACCTCCGCGGTCAGGTGCTAGTGGAGCACTTCCACCAGCGCGACAAGCTCGAGGCCGCCCGAGGGCACTTCGAGCGGGCGCTGCAGATCGATCCCCAGTTCGCGCCCGCGATGGCTGGCCTGGCGAGCGCGGAGGCGCAGACCTACCGGAACAGCGACAGCACGCCCGAGCGTCTGGAACGCGCGCAAGCGCTGGTCGCACGCGCCCTGGCCGTTGACGCCGGCCTCGTGCGAGCACGCTTCGCCTCAGGAGAGATCCGCGCTGCTGCCTACGACTACCAGGGCGCGGCCGAGAGATTCCGGGAGGTCACGGTCCTGGAGCCGCGGAACCACCTGGCCTGGGACTACCTTTGCTGGGCGCTCGGCTATGTCACGCCACCCGAAGCTGCCGAAGCCGAGAAGGCGTGTCGGCGTGCCATCGAGATCAACCCGGCATATGGTGAGTCCTACTACCACCTGGCACGCGTTCTCATCCCCCAGGGCAGGCTCTTCGAAGCTGAGCAAGCGCTCGCCCAGCTCGCGGAGCACTTCCCCGACTCCTACCTGGTTCGAAGCGGCCAGTTCTGGCTCCACCTCGGCTCCGGGCGCCCACGCGAAGCGCTGGCAGCCCTGGCGCAGGACCACGAGATCATGGGGACGGGCCTCGGACGGGCCTGGGAAGCGATGGCGCTCGCGCCGCTCGGCGAGTTGGACCGGGCCTTCGTGGCGCTCGACGAGGCCATGGCGCGGGGCTACCGCGACGCACCAGACTTGCGGACGAACCGGTACTTCGAGCCGCTCCGACGCGACCGCCGCTTTGCCAGGCTGCTGGCAAAGCACAGGATCAACCTGGGACCGGGTGTCGAAGGCGCAGTGTCCACCAAGGAGCGTCGGCCGGAGCCAGACAAGTCAGGCGCCACTCCCTCGATCGCCGTCCTCCCCTTCGTCGACATGAGCCCGGGGAAGGACCAGGAGTACTTCGCCGACGGCGTGGCCGAGGAGATCCTCAACGCACTCGCCCAGGTAGACGGCCTTCGCGTCGTGGGGCGCACGTCCTCCTGGTACTTCAAGGGGAGGAGCAAGAAGGCCGCGGACATCGGGCGGGAGCTGCGGGTGGGCGCGCTGCTGGAGGGCAGCGTCCGCCGCGATGGGCAGCGGCTCCGGATCGCGGCGAAGCTGGTGGCCGTCCCCGATGGCAGGTCGCTCTGGTCCGAGAGCTACGACCGGGAGCTGGGCGATGTGTTCGCGTTGCAGGAGGGGATCGCCCGCTCGGTGGTGGGCGCACTTCAGGTCAAGCTCGTCAACAAGGCGGGCGTCTCCAGGGAGGCGCAGCGGACGACGCCCGAGGCCTACCTCCAGCACCTGCTCGGCTACCAGCTCTGGGCGCGGGGAGCCCCCGGGGACATCCAGAGGTCCGTCGAGGCCTTCGAGAAGGCGCTGGCGATCGATCCGGGCTACGCGCCGGCCTGGGCGGGCCTGGCCTGGTCACTGGAGGCCCTGGCGGGAACGCAGCCCGGCGTCGCAGAGGTGCTGGCGACGAAGCGCAGGGCGCTCGAGGCCGCCGAGCGTGCCGTCGAGCGGGGTCCAGCCGAGGCGCGGGCCTTCTACGCCCGAGGCGGCCTGCGAGCCTACCACCGGCACGAGTGGCGTGAAGCACTCGCCGATCTGGAGCGGGCCCTGGCGCTGCGCCCGAGCGACGGCGCTGTCCACCGGGTGCACGGCTGGATCCTCGAGGGGCTGGGAAGGCTCCCCGAGGCGCTCGCCGCCCTGCGCCGGGCCACGGACCTCGAGCCGCTCTCGGCCCGCGGGTGGGCGATTCTGGCGAGGCTTCACAAGGCGGCAGGGGACCACGCCAGCGCGCGCGCGGCCTACGCAAGGATCCAGGAGATCGCGCCGGAGCACCAGGCGCCGCAGGTCGGCCTTGCGCTGCTTGCCATCCTCGAGGGACGACCCGCGGAGGCGCTGCCCGGCCTGGGGCCGAGCGTGGACCGAGCCGACAGACTCTGGGTGGAGGCGCTCGCCGAGCACTCTCTGGGACGGGATGCCGAGTCGCGGAAGGCGCTCGCGCAGCTGAAGGCGCAGCACGCAGCGACCAGCGCCTACGACATCGGAGCTGCCCACGCCTGGCGCGGGGAGGCTGGAGAGGCGATCTCCTGGCTGGAGCGGGCCGACGCGCAGCTCGACTGGGGGATCATGTCGCTGAAGAACGACCCGTTCCTCGCCTCGCTGCACTCCGACCCACGCTGGAAGGCGCTCCTCCGGAAGATGAACCTGCCGCTCGAGTGAGGCTCGCTGTGGTGCGGGAAGCGACACGGGGCCCCCTTTGCGAGGGCCCCGTGACGAGCGACGCTCGGGTCGTCGATGGAGACTAGGAGCGGACCTGCTCGGAGGCCGCAGGGCCCAGGGCGGCGCGCAGCCCCTCCTCGGCGCGGTCGGAGACCAGGCCGGCGGTGAAGGCGGCGCCCAGGAGCAGCGCGGCGATGACGGTGATGACCTGGAGGGCGCTGGCGATGCCGTTCTGCGGGGGCTTGGCGAAGGTCGTCGTCATG
>JACRMN010000001.1:172500-238667 GCA_016214955.1 Deltaproteobacteria bacterium | reverse complement strand
GCTGACCAAGGAGGAGGGCGGCCGCCACACGCCGTTCTTCAACGGGTACCGGCCCCAGTTCTACTTCCGCACGACGGACGTGACCGGGTCGGTGGAGCTGCCCAAGGGCGTGGAGATGGTGATGCCGGGCGACAACATCGGCATGGACGTCACCCTGATCACCCCCATCGCGATGGAGAAGGAGCTGCGCTTCGCCATCCGCGAGGGTGGGCGCACCGTCGGCTCCGGCGTCGTCGCCGAGGTGGTGGAGTAAGCCATGGCCAACCGAAGCATCATCACGCTCGAGTGCACGACCTGCAAAGAGCGCAACTACACGACCACCAAGAACAAGAAGACCAAGCAGGACAAGCTCACGCTCTCCAAGTACTGCCCGCGCTGCCGCAAGCACGTGGCGCACAAGGAGACGAAGTAGTCCGCACCGGACTTCACAGGCCAGTAGCTCGAACGGCTAGAGCAGCGGTCTCCAAAACCGCGGGTTGGGGGTTCGAATCCCTCCTGGCCTGCCACTCTTGAAGCAAGGCAGGAAGCCGCCATGGAACGGGCAACCGGGGTCGATCCCAAGAGGCTGGTCGCGATCTTCTACGTGTTCGCGGCCATCGTGCTCGGGGTGTTCCTCGAGAAGCTGGCCGAGGTGGGGCTCTCCTTCGCCCGCTTCAACGACCAGCAGGTCCTCTGGGATCTCACCTGGAGCGACCTCGTGAAGTACGCGAGCTACGCAGTGGCCGCGGGGGCCGCGCTGGTGGTCTGGCGCAACCCGCGCGCCCAGACGGTGTCGCTGGAGGTGGCGGGCGAGCTCAAGAAGGTGACCTGGCCGTCCCTGCGCGAGACGCGCGCCGCAACGGTGGCCGTGGTGGTGGCCACCTTCGTCGCCGCGATCATCCTGGGCCTGTTCGACTTCATCTGGGCCCGGCTCTCGACGCTGATCTACTGACGGGCAGGGCTTTCCACCGGGGCGCCGGGGGGCGCTGCCGGTGCCGTCCGCGGGGATCGCTGGCCGGCGGCGGAACGGAGACTCGAATGGGCAAGAAGTGGTACGCGGTCCACACCTACTCCGGCTTCGAGAACAAGGTGAAGAAGTCTCTCGAGGAGCGCGTGAAGCAGGAGGGGCTGGAGGACTTCGTCGGCGAGATCCTGATCCCCATGGAGCAGGTGGTGGAGATGGTGAAGGGGGAGAAGAAGACCTCCAAGCGCAAGTACTTCCCCGGCTACGTGCTGGTGCAGATGGAGATGACGGACGCCACGTGGCACCTGGTGAAGGGCACCGCCAAGGTGACCGGCTTCGTGGGGTCGGCCAAGACCCCCAAGGACGTCCCGGCCATCACCGACGCCGAGGTGGCCAGGCTCACGTCGCAGATCTCCGAGGGCACGCTCAAGCCCAAGCCCAAGGTGCAGTTCGAGGAGGGCGACCAGGTGCGCGTCATCGACGGCCCCTTCTCCAACTTCAACGGCACGGTGGAAGAGGTCAAGCCGGACAAGGGCAAGGTCCGGGTGCTGGTCTCGATCTTCGGCCGCGCCACCCCGGTCGAGCTGGACTTCATGCAGGTGGAGAAGACGTAGCAGCGCAGGCGTGGGAGGGCCCGGTCAAGGCCCGCTGAACCACGGGAGGCCGAGGAAGCGGCCTCGCAGGAGAGGACATGAAGAAGGTCACAGGACAGGTCAAGCTGCAGATCCCGGCGGGCAAGGCCAACCCGGCCCCGCCGGTCGGCCCGGCGCTCGGCCAGCACGGCGTCAACATCATGGAGTTCTGCAAGCAGTTCAACGCGCAGACCCAGGCGCAGGCCAAGGAAGGCCTCATCATCCCGGTGATCATCACGATCTACCAGGACCGCTCGTTCACCTTTCAGCTGAAGACTCCCCCGGCGGCCATCCTCCTCAAGAAGGCGGCGGGCCTCCACACCGAGAAGAAGAAGGGTTCCGGTGCCCACAAGCCCGGCAAGGAGAAGGTCGGGCAGGTGACCAAGAAGCAGGTGGAGCAGATCGCCAAGATGAAGATGTCCGACATGACCGCCGGCAGCGTCGAGGCTGCCATGCGGACCGTCGAGGGCACGGCGCGCTCCATGGGCATCGACATCGTCGGCTAGGGACCGGGGAGAGACGACAATGGCTATCGGGAAGAAGTACAAGGCTGCTGCTGCGAAGGTCGACCGGAACCGCCGCTACAAGGTCGACGAGGCGATGAAGCTGGTGAAGGAGACCGCCGCCAGGAAGTTCGACGAGTCGGTCGACGCCGCCATCAACCTGGGCGTGGACCCCAAGCACGCCGACCAGGTGGTCCGCGGTGCGGTGGTCCTGCCCCACGGCATGGGCAAGTCGGTGAAGATCGCGGTCTTCGCCAAGGGCGACAAGGCCAAGGAGGCCGAGCAGGCCGGGGCCGACATCGTCGGCGCCGAGGACCTCGCCGAGAAGATCCAGGGCGGCTTCATGGACTTCGACAAGGTGATCGCCGCCCCCGACATGATGGGCGTCGTCGGCCGCCTCGGTAAGATCCTCGGGCCCCGCGGCCTGATGCCCAACCCCAAGGTGGGCACCGTCACCATGGACCTGGCCCGCGCCGTCAAGGAGCAGAAGGCCGGCAAGGTGGAGTTCCGGGTGGAGAAGGCAGGCATCGTCCACGTGCCCTTCGGCAAGGCCTCCTTCGACGCCCAGAAGCTCAAGGACAACTTCACCGCCATCATGGAGATCATCTTCAAGGCGAAGCCGCAGACCGCCAAGGGTGTCTACGTCAAGAACGTCACCGTGAGCACCACCATGGGGCCGGGCATCAAGCTCGACCTGGCGGAGCTCAGCGCAGCGCACGGGTAACCAGAGGAGATAGGGCTCCGGTGGCGGCTCGCCACCGGTTCGTCCTGGTCCAAGACAGCGGGCCCGCCTTCCCCGGGTGCGAGAGGTCGTAGGGGAGGGCGGCCAAGCGGGCGCAGCAGGGCCCGACCCGCCGAGACGGGAACGTCGTCAGCGTCCCCTGCTTGGCCAGGGGGCCACGTACCGAAGTCCGGTTCGAGGGCCCACAGCACGCCGCCGCGCAAGGCGCGTCGGTCGGAAAGGTGGTGAGAGAACTTGAACCGGACGGAGAAGGAAGCGGTCATCGAAGGGCTACACGCCAAGATGGCCAAGGCCAAGACCGCCATCCTGGCGGAGCCCAAGGGGCTCGATGTCGCCACGGTGACGGAGCTTCGCAGGAAGTGCCGCGAGGCCAAGGTGGAGTACCGCATCGTCAAGAACACCCTGGCCATTCGTGCCGCCAAGGGCACGTCGCTGGAGGCACTGGCGGAGAAGTTCACGGGTCCGACGGCGCTCATCATGTCGTACGACGACGTGGTGGTGCCGGCGAAGATCGTCTCGGAGTTCGCGAAGGACCGGGAGAACTTCAGCATCCGCACCGCGGTGGTGGAGGGGAAGGTCATCGACGCCAAGGGCATCCAGGCCCTGGCCAAGATGCCCGGCCTCCCCGAGCTGCGGTCCAGGATCGCGGGCGTGCTGAACCAGCCCGCCATCAAGCTGGCGCGCATGCTGGCGGCGCCGGGGCAGCAGCTCGCCCAGGTGATCGGCGCACGCAAGGACCAGCTGGCGAAGCAGGCCTAGAACGGTACGTGAACCCGCCCGCGAGCCGGAAGGCCTGCCGGGCATGGACGAACAGAACACTCGAAAACGGAGCACAGAAAAGTCATGGCTGACCTGAACGCGATCATCGACCAGCTTTCCGGCCTCACCGTCATGGAGGCCGCCGAGCTCGTGAAGAAGCTCGAGGAGAAGTGGGGCGTCTCCGCTGCCGCCGCCCCGGTGATGGTGGCCGCCGGTGGCGGCGCCGCCGCCGCGGCTCCGGCCGAGGAGAAGACGGAGTTCTCCGTCGTCCTCGCCGACGCCGGTGCCAACAAGATCAACGTCATCAAGGAAGTTCGCGCGGTGACCGGCCTGGGCCTGAAGGAGGCCAAGGACCTGGTCGAGGGCGCCCCCAAGGAGGTCAAGGGCGGCGTCGCCAAGACGGAGGCCGAGGAGATCAAGAAGAAGCTCGAGGCCGCCGGCGCCAAGGTGGAGATCAAGTAGTCGCTTTCCCGGATCCGGGGCGGGGGAGATCCCGGCCCGGATCCGGGGGTTTCGATGCCGCAGGCGACGGAGCGGCGGCGCGGTTATGTAAGGCCGCCACCCCGTCGATAGGAAGAGCCGGCAACGTGCCGGCAGCGGAGACGGCGAGCCGGAGACGGCCGCCGGCTTTCGGCTTTCTGAGGTGGGTGCCCTCTAAGGGGCGAGAGGACCTTTCGCGATGGCGCAGACGATCCAGAACAACTTTCGCGTCCGCAGGACCTTCGGGAAGATTCACAAGGTCGTCGACATCCCCAACCTGATCGCCATCCAGAAGAGCTCGTACGACAAGTTCCTGCAGGCCGACGTGCCGCCCGAGAAGCGGGACGACACCGGACTCCAGGGCGTCTTCAAGTCCGTCTTCCCCATCAAGGACTTCAACGAGACCAGCTCGCTGGAGTTCGTGAGCTACCACCTCGAGAAGCCCAAGTACGACGTCGACGAGTGCCACCAGCGCGGGATGACGTTCTCCGCGCCCATCAAGGTGGTCGTCCGGCTGGTCGTCTGGGACAAGGACGAGGAGACCGGCGCCCAGTCGATCCGCGACGTCAAGGAGCAGGAGGTCTACTTCGGCGAGATCCCGCTCATGACCGAGAACGGGACCTTCATCATCAACGGAACGGAGCGGGTGGTGGTGAGCCAGCTGCACCGCTCGCCGGGTGCCTTCTTCGACCACGACAAGGGCAAGAGCCACTCCTCCGGCAAGCTGCTCTACAACGCCCGGATCATCCCGTACCGCGGGTCCTGGATCGACTTCGAGTTCGACCACAAGGACATCCTGTACGTGCGCATCGACCGGCGCCGCAAGCTGCCGGCCACGGTGCTGCTGCGCGCCCTGGGCGCCGTCAACGACACCGCCAAGAAGGACCCCATCGAGTTCGGCGGCACAACCGAGGAGATCCTCAAGTACTACTACGACACCGAGATCATCCGCATCGAGGGCAAGGGCCGCTACGAGAAGGACCTGAACCCCGAGCTCCTCAAGGGCCAGCGCGCCACGCGCGACATCAAGGACCCGAAGACCGGCGAGGTGATCGTCAAGAAGAACCGGAAGTACACCGAGGGCGCGATCAAGAAGCTGGTGGCCGCTCGGCTCAAGGCGCTGCCCGTCGAGCCCGAGGAGGTCTACACCAAGATCTCCGCCGAGGACGTGGTGGACGAGGGCACCGGCGAGGTGATCCTCGAGGTCAACGAGGTGGTCACCGAGGAGAAGGTCGAGGAGCTCCGCAAGCGCAACATCGCCGAGTTCAAGGTCCTCTTCATCGACAACCTCAACGTCCTGCCGGCCCTGCGCGACACGCTCATGGGCGACAAGATCGCCTCCCCCGAGGAGGCGCTGCAGGAGATCTACAAGCGGCTCCGCCCCGGCGACCCGCCGACGCCCGAGACCGCCGCCAACCTGTTCTGGAACCTGTTCTTCAACCCGGAGCGGTACGACCTCTCCAAGGTCGGCCGGCTCAAGCTCAACTACAAGTTCGGGCTGGACGAGCCGCTCGACAACTCGGTGGTCACCAAGCGCGACATCCTCGAGGTGGTGCGCTTCCTCATCGACCTCCGCAACGGCAAGCCCAACAAGGACATCGACGACATCGACCACCTCGGCAACCGCCGGGTGCGAGCCGTGGGCGAGCTGCTGGAGAACCAGTACCGCATCGGCCTGGTGCGCATGGAGCGCGCCATCAAGGAGCGGATGAGCCTCCAGGAGATCGAGACGCTCATGCCGCACGACCTGATCAACGCCAAGCCGGTGACGGCGGTGATCAAGGAGTTCTTCGGCTCCTCGCAGCTCTCCCAGTTCATGGATCAGACCAACCCGCTCTCCGAGGTGACGCACAAGCGGCGCCTCTCGGCCCTTGGGCCCGGCGGCCTGACCCGCGAGCGTGCCGGCTTCGAGGTGCGCGACGTCCACTCCACCCACTACGGCCGCATCTGCCCCATCGAGACGCCGGAAGGCCCGAACATCGGCCTCATCGCCTCGCTCTCCACCTACGCCCGCGTCAACGAGTACGGCTTCGTGGAGACCCCCTACCGCAAGGTGGAGAGGGGCCGGGTCACCGACGAGGTCAGCTTCTACTCGGCGCTGGAGGAGGAGAAGTACATCATCGCCCAGGCCAACGCGCCGGTGGATCGGCGCGGCAACTTCCAGGGTCACACCGTCTCCTGCCGCAAGGAGGGCGAGTACATCTATTCGAAGCCCGAGGAGGTGGACCTGATGGACGTGAGCCCGAACCAGCTCGTGTCCGTGGCCGCCTCGCTGGTGCCCTTCCTGGAGAACGACGACGCCAACCGCGCCCTGATGGGCTCCAACATGCAGCGCCAGGCGGTGCCGCTCATCCGCACCGCCAGCCCGCTTGTCGGGACCGGCATCGAGTCGGTGGTGGCCCGCGACTCCGGCGTGACCGTGGTGGCCAAGCGCGACGGCGTGGTGCAGTCGGTCGACGCCGGCCGCATCGTGGTCAAGGCCGACGTGCCTGCCAGCCAGACCGACGTGGCCAACGAGGTGGACATCTACAACCTCGTCAAGTTCCAGCGGTCCAACCAGAACACCTGCATCAACCAGAAGCCGATCGTGAAGCCCGGCGAGCGGGTGAAGAAGGGCGAGGTCATCGCCGACGGCCCGGCCACCGAGATGGGCGAGCTGGCGCTCGGCCAGAACGTGGTCGTCGCCTTCATGCCCTGGCAGGGCTACAACTTCGAGGACTCGATCCTGCTCTCCGAGCGCCTCCTCAAGGAGGACGTGTTCACCTCGGTGCACATCGAGGAGTTCGAGTGCGTCGCCCGCGACACCAAGCTCGGCAAGGAGGAGATCACCCGGGACATCCCCAACGTCGGCGAGGAGGCCCTCAAGGACCTCGACGAGTCGGGCATCATCCGCATCGGGGCCGAGGTGAAGCCGGGCGACATCCTGGTGGGCAAGATCACCCCCAAGGGCGAGACCCAGCTCAGCCCCGAGGAGAAGCTGCTCCGGGCCATCTTCGGCGAGAAGGCCGGTGACGTGCGCGACAGCTCGCTGCGCGTGCCCCCCGGTGTCTCCGGCACCGTCATCAACGCCAAGGTCTTCAGCCGCAAGGGCGTGGACAAGGACGAGCGCGCCAAGGCCATCGAGGAGATGGAGGAGGCCAAGCTCCTCAAGGACCAGAACGACGAGATCCGCATCATCCAGGACTCGGCCTTCACCAAGATCCGCAAGCTGCTGGTGGGCAAGGAGGTGGCCGGCCGGCTCATCGACGACCGCGGCGAGCAGATGCTGAAGAAGGGCGACGTGGTCAGCGACGAGCTCCTCGACCAGGTGCCGCAGCGGTACTGGGGCGAGATCACCGTCAGCGCCGGCCCGGAGGTCCAGGAGAAGGTCCGCAAGGTCATCGAGAACTTCGAGGAGCAGCGCGAGCTCATCAAGCTGCTCTTCGGGGAGAAGATCGGCCGCCTCAAGAAGGGCGACGAGCTCCCGCCTGGCGTCATCAAGATGGTCAAGGTGTACGTGGCCATCAAGCGCAAGCTGGCCGTCGGCGACAAGATGGCCGGCCGCCACGGCAACAAGGGCGTCGTCTCCCGCGTGCTGCCCGAGGAGGACCTGCCCTACCTCGAGGACGGGACCCCGGTCGACATCGTCCTCAACCCGCTGGGCGTGCCTTCGCGAATGAACGTGGGCCAGATCCTGGAGACGCACCTGGGCTGGGGCGCGCTCAACGTTGGCAAGCGCATCGAGGAGATGCTGGAGAAGAAGTTCGGCCCCGACGTCATCCGCAAGAACCTGAAGAAGGTCTTCCCCGGTGACGACCCGCGCACCGAGAAGATGGCGGGGATGGTGGACGAGCTCTCCGACAAGGAGATCGTCAGGCTGGCACAGAAGCTCCAGCACGGCGTCCACATCGCCACCCCGGTGTTCGACGGCGCCCGCGAGGAGGAGATCACCCAGATGCTGGAGAGCGGCGACTGCACCATGCAGTCGGTGCTCTTCGACGGTCGCACCGGCGAGCCGTTCGACCAGGACGTCACCGTGGGCGTGATGTACATGCTCAAGCTGCACCACCTGGTCGACGAGAAGATCCACGCCCGGAGCATCGGTCCCTACTCGCTGGTCACGCAGCAGCCCCTGGGCGGCAAGGCCCAGTTCGGCGGCCAGCGGCTCGGCGAGATGGAGGTCTGGGCGATGGAGGCCTACGGCGCCGCCTACTCACTGCAGGAGTTCCTCACCGTCAAGTCCGACGACGTGGTGGGTCGCACCCGCATGTACGAGGCCATCGTCAAGGGCGAGAACACGCTGGAGTCGGGCCTGCCCGAGTCCTTCAACGTGCTCATCAAGGAGCTGCAGAGCCTGGCGCTCGACGTCGAGCTCCTGGAGTCGCCCGAGGCCCAGAAGGCCCGGGAGCAGGCCGAGGCCGCGGCCGCCGCCGCCGACCCCCTGGGGCTCGGCCATCCGCCGCCCGACAAGGCCGCCTAGCGCACCGGTATCGGTACCCCTTTTCGAGAACAGAGGAAGACCGTGAAGGACATCTTCAATTTCTTCGAGAAGCCGAAGGACCCGCTGTCGTTCTCGGCGGTGCGCATCTCGCTGGCCAGCCCGGACAAGATCCGGCAGTGGTCGCACGGCGAGGTGAAGAAGCCGGAGACCATCAACTACCGCACCTTCAAGCCGGAGCGGGACGGGCTCTTCTGCGCCAAGATCTTCGGCCCGGTGAAGGACTACGAGTGCAACTGCGGCAAGTACAAGCGCATGAAGCACCGCGGCGTGGTCTGCGAGAAGTGCGGCGTCGAGGTCATCCAGTCCAAGGTGCGGCGCGAGCGGCTCGGCCACATCACGCTGGCCACCCCGGTGGCCCACATCTGGTTCCTCAAGTCCCTCCCCAGCCGCATCGGCAACCTGCTGGACATCACCCTGAAGGACCTGGAGAAGGTCCTCTACTGTGAGTCCTACATCGTCACCGATCCCAAGGAGACGCCGCTGCAGCGCCACGAGCTGCTCTCCGAGGACCGGTACCACAAGGCCCAGGAGGAGTACGGCGACGACGCCTTCACCGCCGGCATGGGCGGCGAGGCGGTGCTCCAGCTCCTGCGCCAGGTGTCCGACGGCTCCAAGAAGGACGGCAACGGCATCGAGGAGCTCTCCGAGGTGCTGCGCGGAGAGATGAAGGAGGCCACCAGCGACGCCAAGCGGAAGAAGATCGCCAAGCGGCTCAAGGTGGTCGAGTCCTTCCGGGAGTCGGGCAACCGGCCCGACTGGATGATGCTCGAGGTCATCCCGGTGATCCCGCCGGACCTGCGGCCCCTGGTGCCGCTGGACGGCGGCCGCTTCGCCACCTCGGACCTCAACGACCTGTACCGCCGCGTCATCAACCGCAACAACCGGCTCAAGCGGCTCCAGGAGCTCAACGCCCCCGACATCATCATCCGCAACGAGAAGCGGATGCTGCAGGAGGCGGTCGACGCGCTCTTCGACAACGGGCGGCGCGGCAAGACCATCACCGGGCCGAACAAGCGCCCGCTGAAGTCGCTGTCCGACATGCTGAAGGGCAAGCAGGGCCGCTTCCGCCAGAACCTGCTGGGCAAGCGCGTCGACTACTCCGGCCGCTCGGTGATCGTCGTGGGCCCGGAGCTCAAGCTCCACCAGTGCGGCCTGCCGAAGATCATGGCCCTCGAGCTCTTCAAGCCCTTCATCTACAACAAGCTGGAGGAGAAGGGCTACGTCACCACCATCAAGAGCGCCAAGAAGATGGTGGAGAAGGAGCGCCCCGAGGTCTGGGACATCCTCGACGAGGTGATCCGCGAGCACCCGGTGCTGCTCAACCGCGCCCCGACCCTGCACCGCCTGGGCATCCAGGCCTTCGAGCCGGTGCTCATCGAGGGCAAGGCCATCCAGCTCCACCCGCTGGTCTGCACCGCCTTCAACGCCGACTTCGACGGCGACCAGATGGCCGTGCACGTGCCGCTCTCCATCGAGGCCCAGATGGAGGCCCGCGTGCTCATGATGAGCACGAACAACATCCTCTCGCCGGCGCACGGCAAGCCCATCATCGTTCCCAGCCAGGACATCGTCCTCGGCATCTACTACATGACCCGCGAGCGGGCCTTCGCCAAGGGGGAGGGGAAGACCTTCGCCAACGTGGGCGAGGTGCGGGCCGCCTACGACCAGGGCGAGATCGACCTGCAGGCCAAGATCTCGGTGCGCATGGACGGCAAGCGGGTCAACACCACCACCGGCCGCGTGCTGCTCTTCGACATCGTGCCCGAGCGGCTGCCCTTCGAGGCCATCAACAAGGTGATGGACAAGAAGCAGCTGCAGAACCTCATCGACCTGACCTACCGCCTCTGCGGCGAGAAGGAGACCGTCCTCCTGGCCGACAGGGTCCGGACCATGGGCTATGGCAACGCCACCCGGGCCGGCATCTCCATCGCCCTGTCGAACATGGTGATCCCGCAGAAGAAGGTCACGGTGCTGGGCCGCGCCACCCAGGAGGTGGACGACATCCAGAACCAGTACGCCGAGGGTCTCATCACCGACGGCGAGCGGTACAACAAGGTCATCGACATCTGGGCGCAGGCCACCGACGAGGTCGCCCAGGAGATGATGGTCGAGATCGGCTCCGAGACCGCCACCGGTGTCGGCAAGGACGGCAAGAAGGAGGACCGCAAGCAGCCCTCCTTCAACCCCATCTACATCATGGCCGACTCCGGTGCCCGCGGCTCCGCCCAGCAGATCCGCCAGCTGGCCGGCATGCGCGGCTTGATGGCCAAGCCCTCGGGCGAGATCATCGAGACCCCCATCACCGCCAACTTCCGCGAGGGCCTCAACGTCCTCGAGTACTTCATCTCCACCCACGGCGCCCGCAAGGGCCTCGCCGACACGGCGCTCAAGACCGCCAACTCCGGCTACCTGACCCGCCGCCTCGTCGACGTGGCCCAGGACGCCATCATCACCGAGTACGACTGCGGCGCCATGGATGGCATCACCATGGGCGCCCTGGTCGAGGGCGGCGAGATCATCGAGCCGATGGGCGAGCGCATCCTGGGCCGCGTGGCCCTGGAGGAGATCGTCGATCCCTTCTCCGGCGACGTGCTGGTGAAGGCCAACGAGGAGATCGACGAGAGCAAGGTCAAGGCAGTCGAGAACGCCGGCGTGGACAAGGTCCGGATCCGGTCGGTGCTCACCTGTCAGGCCCGCCGCGGCATCTGCGTCGAGTGCTACGGCCGCGACCTGGCCCGCGGGCGCAAGGTGAACATCGGCGAGGCGGTCGGCGTCATCGCCGCACAGTCCATCGGCGAGCCGGGCACGCAGCTCACCATGCGGACCTTCCACATCGGCGGCGCCGCCTCGCGGCGCGCCGAGCAGTCCACCGTGGAGAACCGCAACTCGGGCGTGATCAAGTTCCACAACCTGAACCTGGCCCGCAAGAAGGACGGCTCGCAGATCGTGATGAACCGCAACGGCGAGGTGGTCGTGGCGGACGAGCAGGGGCGCGAGCGCGAGCGCTACGGCCTGGTCTACGGCGCCAAGCTCCTCGTCAAGGAGGGGCAGAAGGTCGAGGGCGGGACGCTGCTGGCCGAGTGGGATCCCTACTCGCAGCCGATCCTCACGGAGGTCGCCGGCAAGGTGAAGTTCGGCGACATCGTCGACGGCGTCACCATGTCGGAGGCCATCGACGAGGTCACCGGCCTCACCCGCAAGGTGATCATCGCCTCCAAGGATCCCGACGCTCGGCCCCGCGTCTCCATCAAGGACGAGCGCGGCCAGACCCGCAAGCTGCCCAACTCCGAGGCCGACGCCCGCTACATGATGCCCGAGGGCGCCAACATCATCGTCTCCGAGGGCGACGAGGTCGACGCCGGCGACGTGCTGGCCAAGATGCCGCGCGAGACCACCAAGACCAAGGACATCACCGGCGGCCTCCCGCGCGTGGCCGAGCTCTTCGAGGCCCGCAAGCCCAAGGAGCACGCGGTCATCGCCGAGATCGACGGCGTGGTCAGCTTCGGCAAGGACACCAAGGGCAAGCGCAAGGTGGTGGTCACGCCCGAGGTGGACGGCAAGCTGCGGCCCGACCTGTCGAAGGAGTACCTGATCGGCAAGGGCAAGCACATCAGCGTCCACCAGGGCGACCGGGTGCGCGCCGGCGAGCCGCTCATGGACGGCGCGCCCAACCCGCACGACATCCTCAAGGTGCTCGGCGAGAAGGAGCTGGCCCGCTGGCTGGTGGACGAGGTCCAGGAGGTCTACCGGCTCCAGGGCGTGAAGATCAACGACAAGCACATCGAGACCATCGTCCGCCAGATGCTGCGCCGCGTGCGGATCAGCGACGTCGGCGACGCGCCGTTCCTGGTGGACGAGCAGGTCGAGAAGTGGGTCTTCGAGGAGGAGAACGACAAGGTGATGCAGGCGGGCGGGAACCCGGCACAGGCCGAGCCGCTGCTGCTGGGCATCACCAAGGCCTCGCTCTCCACCGAGAGCTTCATCTCGGCCTCGTCGTTCCAGGAGACCACCAAGGTGCTCACCGAGGCCGCCATCAGCGGCAAGGTGGACCATCTCCGGGGCCTCAAGGAGAACGTCATCATGGGCCGGCTCATCCCCGCCGGCACCGGCCTCGGGGCCTACAAGCACCTCGACATCGAGGTGGAGACTCCGGTGGACGCCGTCGAGCAGGCCGAGGAGGCCCTGGCGGCCGCCAGCGACGAGTAAGGTTTCGGCCACGGCGCCGGGCGCAGGCTTCCCGGGGGCCCTCTCCGCAGGAGAGGGCCCCTGTGCCTTCTGGGTCTCAGCCGCCCCGTGCCTGCGCCGAAAGAGCGCTGAAATCCGTGGGTTGGGCGCCGGGGCCGCCAGGGCGGCCTTGCCGGGCACTTCCCGAAGTGGGTCGTTCGGGCATAACTCACCGCAGCAATCCGTTCTCTCCCTATCAGCGCATGGAGGAGTCCAAAGCTAACCTCTTGGAATCACGCCTCTCACGTCTTATATTGACTTTTTCAGTCCACATTAATAATCTGACGTAACGTTACAGGGCGAGAGGCATCAGAAGGACAGAGGTGGAACGATGAGGACGACGACTTCGCAGCGCGGTGGCAGCAGGGAGTTCGACGAGCTCGCTCCGTACCTCCGGGCGGTCCGCGACTACCCCCCGCTCTCCCGCGACGACGAGCACGCCCTGGCGCTGCGCGCCCAGAAGGGCGAGGTGCAGGCCAAGCAGAAGCTGGTGCGGCACAACCTGGCCTTCGTGGTGGCCATCGCCCGAAAGCAGCGGCGCGGCACCGTCCGGCTCGACGACCTCATCCAGGAGGGCAACGTGGGCCTGATGCGGGCGGTGGAGAAGTTCGACCCGCACGCCGGCACCCGCTTCTCGACTTACGCGGTGTGGTGGATCCGCGCCTACGTGGGCAAGTACCTCAAGGAGGCTCGCAGCACGGTCCGGCCCCAGAGCGGCACCGTGGCCCAGCCCGACCTGTCGCTCGACAGCTCGATCGACGAGGAGGGGGACGCCACCCACCTCGAGCGCATCGAGGACGAGGGGCCCGGCCCCGAGGATCTGTACCTGGGGGGCGAGGGCGACCGCGAGGTCCGCGACGCGCTCATCAAGGTTCGCAAGCGCATCGGTGAGCTGGGCTGGGACATCGTGCACAGCCGGCTGCAGCAGGATGCCCCTCGGACGCTGGAGGAGATCGGCAAGCGCTGGGGCGTGTCGCGCGAGCGCGTCCGCCAGGTCGAGCTCAAGACCAAGCAGTTCCTGAACCGCTACCTCGAGCCGGTGGAGCGGGACGCGGCCTAGGCCAGCGATGTTTCGGTGCCACGGGGTCCGCCGGCGAGGCTGCCGGCGGGCCCCGTTGCTTTGTCCCGCCGGACGTCCGGCGCACCGGGGACCGGGCCGGGGACGGTGCCGGGGCCGCATCCCCGCGAAACGGGGAGGCCGGCGCTGGTCCGGATCCCGCAGAGCCGGGCCGAGTGGGGCGGATCCTGAAGCGCGACACGGCGTGCGGGGCTGGCGAGGTGCCCGATGATCTCCTGCGCCAGGCCCGGCGCCAGGCCGAGGCCATCCTCGACGAGGCCCGGGCCGACGCCGAGGAGGTCCGGGCGTCTGCCCGCGCCGAGGCCCAGGCGGCAGCCCAGGCCGCGCAGGCGGCCCGCGAGGAGCAGGGGCTCCGTGAGGGGGCGCGGCTCCGGGCCGAGGTGGAGGAGGAGGTGGTGGGGCTGGCCCTTGCGATCGCAGGCCGGGTGCTGGCGCTGGCGGTGGAGGACCCGAGGGCGGCTCGCGAGTCAGCCCTCCGCGCGCTTCGGCAGGCGGGCGCCTGCCAGCGGCTGGTGCTGCGCTGCCACCCCACGGACGAGGCCAGCCTTGCCGGCATCGCCGGCGAGCTCGGGCCCACCGGTGGCGGCTCCATCGCCGTCCAGGGTGACCCCTCGGTGGGCAAGGGCGGAGTGCTCCTGGAGACCGAGGCCGGCGAGGTCGACGCCCGCGTGGAGCGCCAGCTGGAGCGGCTGGGGCGTGGCCTCCTGGAGGCCGGGTGACAAGAGCGGTCGCGGTCGCGCAGCGGCGGCTGGAGGCCCTGGATCCGCTGGAGGCCCGGGGGCGCGTGCTGGAGGTGACGGGCTGCTCGGTCCGGGCCACCCTGGGAGTGGCCCGGATCGGCGACGAGGTGGAGCTGGAGATCGGCGGGGGACGGTGGCTGCCTGCCGAGGTGGTGGCGTTTCGCGGTCGGGAGATCGTCCTGCTCCCCTGCGGAGAGACCCCGGGCATCGCCTCCGGCTCGCTGGTCCGCACCACCGGCCGCCGCCCCGCGGTGGGCGTGGGGCAGGCGCTGGCGGGGCGGGTCCTCGATGCGATGGGCCGGCCCATCGACGGCGGGCCTCCGCTCCGGGGACTCGAGCCGTGGCCGCTGGAGCGGGCGGCCCCGGGGCCCCTCCAGCGCGGGCGCACCGGCGCGATCCTGGAGACGGGGGTGCGGGCCGTGGACGGGCTCCTGGCCCTGGGAGCCGGGCAGCGCGTCGGGATCTTCGCCGGTCCCGGCACCGGCAAGTCGATGCTGCTGGGGCAGCTGGCCCGGCAGACGCGTGCCGACGCGGTGGTGGTGGGGCTCGTCGGCGAGCGCAGCCGCGAGGTGCGGGAGTTCGTGGAGCGCGGCCTGGGGCGGGAGGGGCTGGCCCGCTGCACGGTGGTGGCGGCCACCAGCGACGAGCCGGCGCTGCTGCGCCTGCGGGCGGCCCTGGTGGCGACCGCGCTGGCCGAGTGGCACGCGGTGGTGCACGGCCGCCAGGTGCTGCTGCTCCTCGACAGCCTGACCCGCTGCGCCCGCGCCCAGCGCGACGTGGGGCTGGCAGCCGGAGAACCGCCGGTGCGTCAAGGCTACCCGCCCAGCGTCTTCGCGCTCCTGCCCCGGCTGCTGGAGCGAGCCGGGCCGCGGGAACGGGGTCGGGTCACCGCGCTATACACCGTGCTGGTCGCCGGCGGCGATCACGAGGAGCCGATCGCCGACGAGCTGCGCGGGATCCTGGACGGCCACCTGGTCCTGGATCCGCGACGCGCTGCCCAGGGCCACTTCCCGGCCATCGATCCCCTGCGGTCGCTCTCCCGGCTCATGGGGGAGGTGGCAGGCCCGCGCCACCGAGCTGCCGCGGCGCGGGTGCGGGGCCTGCTCGACGCCTGGGAGCGGGTGCGCGACCTGCTGGCGCTCGGCGCCCATGTGCCCGGTGCAGACCGGGAGGCCGACGCGGCCGTGGAGCGCATCGGTGCCGTGGAGGCCTTCCTGCGACAGGGGAGCGACGAGCGCGCCGACCTGGCGGAGACGGTCCGCGCGCTGGAGGAGCTGGCGCGATGAGACGAGGCGCCCTGGACTGGCTGCGAGAGCTGCGGGAGCGGGCCGAGCAGCGGGAGGCGCGCGCGCTGGAAACCAGCCTGGCCCGCCTGGCCGAGGCGCGCTGCCTGCGCTTCCCCGCGGAGGGGGTCCGGCCCGGTCGTGCCGCGGAGGCTTCCGCCCTGGGCCTCGCGGCAGAGAGACGGGCCTGGGCCCGCGAGGAGCTGGCACGCCAGGCGCGACGGGTGGAGGAGGCGCGCGCCCGGGTGCGGGCGAGCCGCGCCGCGGCCGAGGGGCTGCGGCGCCTCCTGGCGAGCCGGGACGAGGCCGGACAGCGGGAGCGGGGCAGGCGGCGCGAGGCCCTGGTCGACGACGACCGACTGCGGGCATGGGTGCGGCGAGGGAAGGGGTCGTACAGCCGGGAGCAGGTCCCCGAGATCCTGCGCTCGGCGGCGGACTCCTCTCCGGCCCGCGACGGCCGGAGGCCGGGGGAGGGGTGCTAGGCGGGCAGGCGCGAGCGCAGCCGGGCCAGCAGGTCGGCGTTGTCGAAGGGCTTGCGGATGAACTCGTCGGCGCCGGCCTCGATGGCCTTGCGGGTCAGCTCGTGCCCGGGCCGGGCCGAGATGACGAGGATGGGGCAGCGGACTCCCTGACGACGCAGCATCGTGCAGAGCTCCAGGCCGTCCACCTCGGGCATGGCGATGTCCACCAGGATGGCCTCGGGGGCGGAGGCCGCGCAGGCGTCGAGCGCCTCCTGGGCGCCGCCGGCGGTGATCGGCTGGTAGCCCTCGATCTCGAGGAGCATGGCCAGGAAGTGGCAGATCTCCGGATCGTCGTCGACCAGCAGCACGCGGCGCGCGGCCATGGAGGGATCGGAGCACGCTCTGGCCGCCGTTCGCAAGGGGGGCGCCCGGAGGCGTTTCCGGCGAGCGGTCGCCCGCCCGGGGCGGGCTAGCGAAGGTCCACCGCGTAACGCCCCTGGCCGCAGACGATGGACAGGGTGCGCGGCTTGAAGTCACGGGGTGCCGTCTGCTCGCCCTTGCGGAAGTGGCTCATCGAGAGCACCAGCTGATCGTGGGGTCTCATGGTGCGGTGCTCGTAGGTCCAGCCCTCGTCGAGGGTCAGCACGACGTCGGTCCAGATCTGGCTCGACTCGTTGCGCACCAGGAGCTGTTGCCCGCCCACCAGCGATTCGCGCAGCACCTGCACGTCGGCGCCGAGCGAGTTGGTGGGGCCGGAGGAAGGGCAGGCGCCGTAGAGGGTGATGACCGAGAGGAGGACCCAGGTGCCGACCACCGCCAGCCGCATCTTGAAGAACCGGTCGGCGCGGCGGAAGTCCTCGGCCCACCTTGCGGCGCGCTGGCGGAGCGTGGCCGGTGCCTTCGGGACGAGCGCCTTGAGGTCCGTGCCGGTCGACATGCCGACCTAGCGTAGCCGCGCGGCCGGCGGTGGCACAAGGTCGCCGCCCGGCCAGATAGCGGCGGCGCTGGCCGCTCCGGGCTAGGCTAGGGGGGTGAGCCTGCCACCGCATGCGCCCCGACTGGTGGCCGATCCGGCCGCGCTCGAGCACCTGCTCGAGGCGGTGCGGGGGGCCCCGCTCGTCGCCCTCGACACCGAGTCCAACAGCTTCCACGCCTACCGCGAGCGGGTCTGCCTGCTGCAACTCTCGACCCGCGACCAGGACTTCATCCTCGACCCGCTGGCGGTGAGTCCCGCGCCGCTCGGGCCCATCCTGGCCGAGGGGCGCGAGGTGGTGCTTCACGGCGCCGACTACGACGTGCGCTGCCTGAAGCGCGAGTGGGGATGGTCCCTGCCGCGCATCTTCGACACCATGGCGGCGGCGCGGCGGCTGGGGCGCGCCGGGCTCGGGCTCACCGACCTGGTGGCCTCGCAGTTCGGGGCCCGGCTCTCCAAGGAGTTCCAGCGCTCCGACTGGGGCCAGCGCCCGCTCAGCGACGCCCAGCTCCACTACGCCTCGCTCGATACCCACTTCCTGCTCCCCATCTACGACCGGCTCCACTCCGAGCTCCAGGAGCGAGGCCTCCTCGACGAGGCCCGCAAGGAGTTCGACAAGATCGCCGCCGTCGAGCCGCGCCCCCGGGTGTTCGACCCGGAGGGCTGGCGGCGCATCAAGGCGGCGCGCGCGCTGGAGCCGGCCAGCCGGGCCATCCTGCGTGCGCTGTGGGTGGCCCGCGAGCAGCGGGCCAGCGAGGTGGACCGCCCGCCGTTCAAGGTCCTGGCCGAGCCCACCATGGTGGAGATCGCCCGCCGGCGCCCGCGGACACCGGACGAGCTGGCCCGGGTCCCGGGGGTGACGGCGGTGCTGCAGCGGCGGCTCGGCGGCCTCATCGAGGCGGCGCTGAGGGCCGCCGAGCAGGGCGGCCGCTAGAAGGCGGCGCCGGCGCCGGGCGCCGGCACGAGCACCAGGCCGTCGATGCGCAGGTCCCCCCCTTCGTAGAGCCAGCGGTACACCCCGGCGTCGGCGAGCACCGCCTTCACGTATCGGCGGGTCTCCCGGAAGGGCAGGTCCTCGACCCACTCGTCGAGGGGCAGGCCCGCCAGCCCGCGGCCCCAGGTTGCCGCCGCGGCGGGTCCGGCGTTGTAGGCGGCGACGGCCGCGGCCGGGTGCGCGAACCGGTCGGTGAGGAGGCCGAGGTACAGACCAGCCGAGGCCACGGCCCGGGAGGGCTCGGAGAGGTGGCCGGGCCGCGCCAGGCCCGCCAGCGCGGCGAGCCGCTCCTCGGTGGCCGGGAGAAGCTGGAATGGTCCTTCGGCGCCGGCGGCGCTTCGCACCTCGGCGCGGAAGCCCGACTCTCGCCGGGCCACCGCCAGCAGCAGGAACGGGTCGACGCCGGCGGCGGCGGCCACGAGCTGCAGCGGCTCGCCGAAGGCGCGAGGGTGGCCCCAGGCCAGCGAGCGGCGGGTCACCGCCAGGTGGTCCCGGGCCATGCGCGCCGCCAGCTCGGCGTTCCCCAGCGCCTCGGCGAGCTGGGCCACGCGGGCCGCGCTCCCGCCCGGCGAGCGCGCCGCCTCGGCCAGCGCCGCGCGCCCCGCCACGTCGAGCCCGGCTCCCAGCAGTGCCGCGGCGCGCCCCAGGCGCGCCCCCGCCGCGCCGGGGCCGGGCCCGTCACCGGGCGGGTTCCCGGGTGCGACCCGCCAGGGCTCGACGGGAAGTCCCAGGGCGGCGAGGCGCGACGCCGCCAGCTGGCCGTACCAGCTCTCGGGCCCGCCCGCAGCGCGCGCCCGGCGCAGGAGCCGACCCTGAGCCGCCGGGCCATCGACGAGCCGGGCCTGCCAGTAAAGGGCCGCGGGCGCGTGGGTTCCGGAGGTGAGTCGACCGAGCGCCTCCCGGGCCTTGTCGCGGTTGCCCATGCGGACGTAGCTCCAGGCGGCGAACCACCGGGCGTCGTCGGCGCGGCGGGAGCCGGGGTGGGCGCCGAGCCACGCCGTGAGGCTGCGGCTGGCCTCGGCGAAGCGGCCGGCGTCGTAGGGGAGCCAGGCGGCCAGGAAGGAGGCGTCGTCGCGCAGGTCGCGCTGGGCTTGCTCGGCGAGGCCGGGAACCGGCCCGCGGCGGGCGGCGATGCGCCGGTAGTGCGCGATGGCCTCGGCGTGGCGGCCGTCGCGCGCGGCGACGCGGGCCAGCACCAGCTCGGCGGCATCCCGCGTGCCGGCGTCGCTCCGGATCGCCAGCACCTTGCGCGCCTCCGCCGCGGCGTCGGGGCGCTGGCCCAGGCCGAGCAGGGCGAGGGCCCGCAGGGCGCCGGCCCGGGCGCGCCGGAGCGGTGGCAGCGCGGCGGCGTCTGCCGCGGCGAGCGCGGCCAGGGCCTCGCGGTGGCGGGCCGCGGCGA
Source organism: Deltaproteobacteria bacterium (assembly GCA_016214955.1). Classification (GTDB taxonomy): domain Bacteria; phylum Myxococcota; class Myxococcia; order Myxococcales; family Anaeromyxobacteraceae; genus JACRMN01. The sequence continues at coordinate 218,976 of JACRMN010000001.1, read as the reverse complement.
CGAGGGGCTCGGCGGCGGCCACGGGATCGACGGCGGCCGACGCAGGAGGAGGCGCGGGCACCAGGCCGGCCCTGCCGGACCCGGCCTCGCCGAGCAGCGCGCGGCGCAGGTCGCCGCCCACGACCAGCGCCGCCGCCTCGAGCTCGCGGGCTGCCTCCGCCTCATCGCCCAGGGCGCGGAGCGCCAGGCCGAGGGAGGCGCGGGCTCGCCCCCCGGCCTCGCCGGCGGGGAGGGAAGCCAGGGCTCGGCGGGCCTGCAGGGCGGCAGCGGAGGGGTTGGTGTTCCGCACCACGAGTGATGTGGAGAGCGCGTCGATCCACTCCGAGTACGGTGTCGGAGACGCTCTTGCAGTGAAGGAAATCAGGGCGATTCCAGCGCAAGAAACCGCTCGGATGGCGTAATTTGTGCGCCTATAACTCATTGTAATAACATATGTAATTGTTGACTTTTCGGACGAAGTACCATGTACGAGGGACGGCGCTTGACTAACCATGACGCGAGGCGCATATAGGCCGCGCATCGCGAGCACTCCGGTCGCCACGCTCTCGTCTCCGGGTCGCAGCTGGGAGCCTGGCGAGCGCGGTTTCCGAGGGGGGAGCGCCGCCCCATTCGCCGGGGAATGCGCTCCGCAGGGAGAGGTTCAGTAGTCACTTGCCCGAGGAGGGTAGCGTGCTCAGCAAGCCGAGCCCCACCGAGTTGACGACTCCGATCAATCCCGACCGCGGGGTCGAGGGCCACCGCAACCTGTTCTGCTCCTTCTACGACGGCTGCCTCGACGAGGCCGTCAAGCGCGGCTGGAACAGCTGGACCTGCGTCCGCTGCCAGCTCATGGCGATGCAGCCGGGCGAGACCGGCGTCGGGCTCGAGAGCTACGCGACCCAGCGTCGCCTCGCCTAGCGCGGCGGGCCGGCCTAGTCGGTGTAGACGGCCGCGATCCACAGGAGTCCCGCCCCGTAGCGGGGGCTGTCGCCGATGGCGACGCCAATGCCTACCCTGCGCAGCCGTGCGTCGCCGACGTTCTTCGAGCGCGCGGCCAGCTCGGGCGAAGAGGCCACGAAGGAATCGACCGCCGCGATCTTGCGGCGGAGGCCCAGCGCCTCGGCGTCGAACCCCTGCAGCCCCGGATCGTCTGCCTGGAGCATGGCGCGTGCGGCCCGCGCGGCCAGCTCGTCCAGCATGGGGTCGGCGAGGAGCGGAGGCTGGCCGCGCTTCTTCCGCTCCTGCCACAGCACCTCGCGCACGCGGGCCTCGGGCCGCAGCCGGCTCTCGGACGAGTCGTCCACCGGCTGCACGAAGAGCTCGGTCAGGTAGACGACCGGCTCCGCGCCGGAGAGGTGACGGGCCACGCCGATGCCCACCTGCTCGACGTCGGGGGACAGCAGGTTGGCGAGGTGGGCCGGGCTCTCCTCCAGCGAGGCGTGGGCGGCGAGGGCGGTGGCGTCGCGGGCCAGGTTCTCGAGCACGCGGCGGAACGGGATGCGTGCGGCGCGCAGCCGACCGCCGGCGTCGGCGCCGCCGGGGAGGAGGTGCGCCACCTGGCCCTGCGCCAGCATGGCGCCGCTGTGGCGCCGCGCGGCGTCCCGCAGGGCGAGGCGCGGCACCAGGGGCAGTAGCCCGTGACGGGCGCGGAGCCGGTTGACCGCGTCCAGCACCTGTGCCTCCGACTCGGCGACGTCGGCCGGCTCGGCCCGCGGCCCCCGCGCCGGCGGCGGCGCCGCCACCGGCGCCCCGCCCACGGAGACGGCGAGCAGGGCCACCACCTGCGGGCCGCGCGGGCCGCTGGCCAGCACCTCCACCAGCCAGCGCCCGGCCCGGTCGAAGGCGAGCGACGCCTCGAAGGCGCCGTCGCCGCGGGCCGCGACAGCGCGCGGCCTGCCCGCCGGGCCGGTGGTGAAGACCTGCGGGCCGCGCAGCGGCGGGAGGAGCGCGCCGCGGAGCACAGCCCGGGACTCCGGCTCGAGGCTGCGGGGGAAAGGCTCGAGCGTGATCTGCCGCTGGGCCAGCAGGAGCACGGCGCGGGCGACGCCACCGCGGTCGGCCGCGCCCAGGCCGACGTGGGTGATCTCGGGTTCGCGGAAGGCGCGGGCCACGGCCGCGGGCAGGTCGCCGGCGGCGGCGCTCACCGACAGGACGGTCGCGGTGGGATCGAACGCGCCGGCCTCGTCGAGCGCCTGGCGGAGCTGGGCGCTCGTGACGGGCTCGGCGGAGGGCCGGGCCGCGAGGGCGTGCGCAGCACGCGAGAGCACGGGATCGATCGCCGCCGTGCCGAGGCGGGGCTGGAGCGCCGCCTGGCAGGCCTCCTCCAGGCCGGGCGGCGGGGCACGGGCACCCGCCGGAGCTGCGAGGGCCGAGAGCACGAGAAGCAGGACGGCGCGGGCCACTCAGCGCTCCAGCGGGCCCTGCCGAACGTCCACGTCCGACGCGGTGCCGGGCCCGAGCCGCTCGTTGACGCGCTCCACGATCCGAGGTGCCAGTGTCCGGACCTGCGCGGCCCACTCCTCGGTGCGGGCCACCGCCAGCAGCCGCCCGTCGCGGGTCAGGGCCCGCAGCTGGACCTCCCGGGCGAGCGGCCAACCGACGGCCTCGGCAAAGGCGGCAGCGGCAGCCGGGCGCAGCGCCTCGCCGCGGGGGGAGAGGGCGTCGGCGAGAACCGTGGCGATCCTGCGGCGTTTGCCTCGCATGGGTATCGGGCAGCTTCTTGCCCCTGGTCCCGGCCGTCAAGGCGGCCTGCCGTGGCGGCTCCTTGCCGCAGGTCAAATCATCCTGGAAAGAGCCCCCGACGGGGCCGCCCTGTGGCAAAATATCGTCATGCCTGCGGATCTGGGCGCGTCCACATCGCCTGACACCTCGCCGGAGGTGTCGACGCTGCGCGCCATGGAGGCAGACCCCAACCGGATCAAGATGTCGTGGCTGGTGCGGCTGCACTGGGGAGCGCTCGCCGGACAGATCGGCGCAGTCCTCGTCGTCATCTCCCTCGACCTCATCCACATGCACGTCGTCTGGCTGGGCGTGCTGTTCGCCGTCGAGGCGCTTGCCAACCTGGCCCTCGATCGCTGGTTGCGCCGCGCGCCCGACGTGCTCGAGAAGCATCTGGTCGGGGTGATGGTCGTCGATTCGACGATGCTGACCGTCATCCTCTCGGTGACGGGGAGCTACTCCAATCCCTTCTCCACGCTCTACCTGGTCAACGTGGCCCTGGCCGCGGTGCTGCTGTCTCCGCGCCACGCCTGGATGCTCCTGGGAGCGAGCCTGCTGCTCTTCGGCTCGCTCTTCGCGCTCGACAGCCTGCGCGGCACCGGGTGGGCGCTCAGCGACTACGACCACATGGAGCTCATGCGCCTCCACATGGAAGGCATGTGGGTCGCCTTCGCCATCGCCGCTGCCTTCATCGTCTACATCGTCGGCCGCGTCACCCACGCGCTCCACGGGCTGGAGCGGCAGCTCACCCGCGAGCGCAGCCTCTCGGCGCGCAAGGACAAGGTGGCCTCGCTGGCGACGCTGGCGGCCGGCGCCGCCCACGAGCTCTCCACGCCGCTCGCCACCATCGCCGTGGTCACCCGCGAGCTGGAGCGGGCCCTGGAGAAGGAGGCGCCGAGCGGCGCCAAGGAAGACCTGACGCTCATCCGGCAGCAGCTCGGCCGGTGCCAGGAGATCCTGCAGCAGATGTCGGCCTACGCCGGGGAGAACGCCGGCGAGACCATGGTCTCCATCACGCTGGGGAGCTGGGCGGAGCGCGCCCTCTCGGGTCTGCCGAGTCGCGACCGGGTCAAGGTCCGCGGCATGTCCGACCTGGAGGCCTACCGGGTCGAGGGACCGGCCCGCGGCCTGGCCCGGGCGCTGCGGAGCCTGCTCAAGAATGCCATCCAGGCCTCGCCGCCGGGGATGCCGGTGGAGCTGCGGCTCTCGGCGTCGGGCGACGAGGTGGTGGCCGAGGTCGCCGACTCCGGCGGCGGCATGCCCCAGGAGATCCTGGACCGCGCCGGGGAGCCCTTCTTCACCACCAAGGTGCCGGGCGAGGGCATGGGGCTGGGCCTCTTCCTCACCCGCACGCTGGCGGAGCAGCTCGGAGGACAGCTGGAGCTGGTCTCGGAAGCGGGGAAGGGAACCACGGCTCGGCTCAGGTTGCCTGCAGCCCTGAGCTTCAAGGGAGGAACGTCATGACGACGGTGGCGACGCACGCGGCACCCAGCATCCTGCTGGTGGACGACGACGAGACCCTGCGCGAGCGGCTGGCGCGCGCTCTGCGCGAGCGCGGCTACGACGTGCGGACGGCGGGCAACGCCGACGAGGCGATGGTCAAGGTTCGAGAGGACTCGCCGGAGCTGGCGGTGCTCGACCTCAAGATGCCGGGCCGCTCGGGCATCGAGCTCCTCAAGGAGATGCGGGTCTACGACCCGGCCACCGAGGTGCTGATCCTCACCGGCTACGGGAGCATCGCCACCGCCGTGGAGGCCACCAAGCTCGGCGCGGTGGGGTACGTGCCCAAGCCGGTGGACGCCGACGAGATCCTGGCCGCGTTCTCGCGCATGCGCGGCGAGCGGCCGCTGGCTGCAGCCGGGCCGGTCGAGACCCCCTCGCTGGCGCGGGCCGAGTGGGAGCACATCCAGCGCGTGCTCTCCGACTGCGGTGGCAACATCTCCGAGGCGGCGCGCCGGCTCGGGATCCACCGCCGGTCGCTGCAGCGCAAGCTCCAGAAGTACCCGCCTGCACGGTGATCCCCCGCGGGAGCGCGGCGCGGCTTCCCGGGGCCGGTTAAGGTCCCGGGATGCCCGTGATCGTCGCCGTTCGCGACCTCGTCTTCCGATCCAAGATCTTCGCCGCGGCCGAGCGGCTCGGGGCCGAGGTGCGCCTGGCCCCGCGGGGCACGCCCCTTCACGAGGCGGTGCGGACGCTGGGGCCAGGCACTGTCCTGGCCGACCTCGGGGAGCCCGGGGTGGTGGCCGACGTGCCGGCGGCGCGCCAGGCGGGCGCCACCCGCGTGATCGGCTTCCTGGGCCACCTGCAGACCGACCTCATGGACCAGGCCACGGCCGCCGGGGTGGACGAGGTGCTCACCCGGGGCCAGCTGGTGCAGAGGCTCGACGGCATCCTCCGGGAGGGGTGAGCGGGGAGGGGGACGAACCCTTTTCGCGGGCCGGGGGTCTGACGGCCTGTGAGGAGCGCCGCGGCGACATCGACCGGGCGCCGAAAGGACGAGACATGAAGACCACGGTCGACATCACTGAGGCGAACTTCAAGAGCGAGGCGGAGAAGGACGGGATCGTGCTCATCGACTGGTGGGCGCCCTGGTGCGGCCCGTGCCGCATGTTCGGGCCGACCTACGAGAAGGTGGCGCAGAAGCACCCGGACATCACCTTCGGCAAGGTGAACACCGAGGAGCAGCAGTCGCTGGCGGGCGCCTTCGACATCCGCTCCATCCCCACGCTGATGATCCTGCGCGACAAGGTGCTGCTCTACTCGCAGGCCGGCGCGCTGCCCGAGGCGGCACTCGAGGACCTCATCAAGCAGGTCAAGGCGCTGGACATGGACAAGGTCCGCGCCGAGATCGCCGAGCAGGAGAAGAAGTCGGCGACGGCCTAGGGCCGGCTCGCACCGAGGCGTTTCCCGGGCCTGGCGGCCTTCCGCCGGGCCCGCGCCTCTTGCGGGGCCGTGTTTGCGCGCTCGCGCAGGGGAAAGCGCCCGGTTACCGGGGCGATGTCAGATCGGCTTGATACCTGAACGAAAGAGCAGTTAAATCCGTTCAGGGGTGCCATGCCGCTCCATCGTCCTGCCGCTGGACCCGCCGCGAGCCCGGCGGGGAGTCCGGCCGCGCCGCCCGGAGGCTCCGGGGGCCCGGCCGGATCGCGGGAGCGCATCGAGGAGCTGCGCGAGCGCATTCGCCACATCGAGCGCAGGCCGCCGCGCCGCACCGCGTTCGAGGCCAGCGGGATCGAGGCGGTGGATGGGCTCCTGCCCGGCGGCGGATTCCCCCGCGGCGCCCTCTCCGAGATCCAGGGCGAGCCGGGGAGCGGAAAGACGGCGCTCTGCCTCTCCACCATGGCCCGCAGCATGCGGAGCGACGGGCTGGCCGCCTTCGTGGACGGCCGCGGGGAGCTGTACCCTCCGGCCGCCGCGGCGCTGGGGGTGGACCTGGCGCGGTTCCTCCTCGTCCGCCCGCCGGCCAGCATCACGGCCCAGGGCATCGCCACCGTGCTCTGGTCGGCCGAGGTGCTGCTGGGCAGCGGAGCATTCGAGGTGGTGGCGCTGGACCTGCCGCTCCTCCGCGCCGTCCGCCCGGAGGGTCGAGCCGCGGTCCCGCCCGAGGTGATGGTGCGGCGGCTGGTGGCCGCTGCCGAGAAGGGCGGAGCGGTGGGTCTGTGGCTCTCGGCGCGCGAGGGCGAGGGGGCCGGCGGGCTGCGGCTCCCGGCGGCGGTGCGGCTCGAGGTCCGGCGCGAGCCGGAGGGGCCGCGGATCCGGCGGATCTTCGCCCGGGGCGCGGAGGTGGGCCATGGGGCCTGAGCTGCTCCCCGGGCTCTTCCGGGAGGAGGCGCCGGAGCACCGGGCCGGCCCGGCGGCGCGTGCCCCGCGCGTGCTGGCGCTCCACTTCCCGGACTTCTCGCTGCAGCGGGTGCGGCGGGCGCGCGGCGCGCCCGGGCGGGAACCGGCGCCGCTGGCGGTGGTGGACGAGGGCAGGGTGGTGGCCTGCGATCCGCTGGCGCGGGAGCAGGGGGTGTGCCCGGGCGACTCGGCTGTCCAGGCGGAGGCGGCCTGCGCCGGGCTGGCGCTCCTGCCGCTCGACGCGGCGGGCGACAGGGCGGCGCTGGAGGCGCTGGCCGAGGCGCTGCTCCAGCTCGCGCCGGCGGTGGAGCTCTGCGGGCCCGACGCGCTGCTCCTCGACGCCTCGGCGGCCGGCCTGCTGGCGCCGCCGCGCGCCGCGGCCGGGGAGGGGGAGGCGCTCCTCCTGGCGCGGGCGACGGCGCTGGCGGCGGAGCTCGGCTACCGCTGCCGCGCGGCGCTGGCCAGCGGCCGGGGGCCAGCGCGGGCACTGGCCCGCCACGGGCGCGGCGGGGCTCCCGTGGCTCCGGAGGCCATGGGAGCGGCGCTGGCCTCGCTGCCGCTCACCGCCTTCCCGGAGATCCCCGGCGACCTGCAGGCGCGGCTCGCCGGCCTGGGGATCGCCGACGTCGGCTCCCTGGGGCGCCTGCCGCCCGAGACCCTGGCCCACCGCTTCGGCCTCTTTGCCGGCGTGCTGCTGCGCCTCTCCCGCGGGGAGGACCCGAGCCCGATCGTCCCCTACCAGCCCGAGCGGCTGCCGCGGGAGAGCTTCGAGCTCGAGGCCCCGGTGGAGAGCGCCGAGCCCCTGCTCTTCGCGCTCAAGCGGGTGGCCGACAGGGCCGCGGCCCGCCTGGCGGGGCGGAGCCTGGGGGCGACGCGGCTCGAGGTGGCGCTGCGGCTCGACCCGCGCGGCGAGAGGCGGTTGCCCGTGGCCCTGGCGCGGCCCAGCGCCGCCGCCGGCCGCTGGATGGTGGTGCTCCGGGAGCAGATCTTCGCCCTCCGGCTCGAGGCGCCGGTGGCCGGGCTGGCGCTCGAGGTGGTGGAGGCGGTGCCGGCACCGCAGGAGCAGCTCTCGCTCGGCGATCGGCCCGAGGAGCTGCGGGCCCTGGAGGTGGCCCTCTCGCGGCTCGCCGCCCGGCTGGGCGATGGGGCGCTCTGCACCGCCGAGCCACTGGAGCGCCACCGGCCCGAGGCCGCCTACCGCACCGCCGCCTTCTCCGGCCGGCGCCGGGGTGCGCTCCCCGCGGCCGGGGCCCGGGAGAATCCGCGCCGGCGGTCGCGCACCGCCGACGTGGCCGGCCCCGCCAGCCCGGCCCTCGCCGAGCTGTGTCGGCCCACGCGCCTCCTGCCCACCCCGCTGCCGCTGGTGGCGCTGGGCGAGGGCGGGCGCATCGCGGCGGTGCGCTGCCAGGGGCGGACCTGCCGCGTGCTCTCCTTCTCGCCGCCGGAGCGGCTGGCGGGCGAGTGGTGGAGCGAGCCCTTCGACAGGGACTACCACCGTGCGGTGGTGGAGGGGCTGGGGGAGTGCTGGATCTACAGGGACGGAGCCGACGGCCGGCTCTGGCTCCACGGGTTCTTCGACTAGGCACGCGCCATGGCCCCGCGCTACGCCGAGCTGCGCTGCAAGTCCAACTTCTCCTTCCTGGCGGGGGCGAGCCACCCGGAGGAGCTGGTGGACCGTGCCGCCGACCTCGGGCTCTCGGCGCTGGCGCTCTGCGACCGGAACGGGCTCTACGGTGTGGTGCGAGCCCACGCCCAGGCGCGCAAGCGCGGGCTCCCGCTGCTGGTGGGGGTCGAGCTCTCGGTGGCCGACCTCGTCCCCGGGCCGGCCGCCGACGTCCCGCTCCTCCTGCTGGCCCAGGACCGGGAGGGCTACGCCGGGCTCTGCCGGCTGGTGTCGGAGGCCCACCGCGGCAGCCCCTGGGGCGGCGCCGGCGGTTCCTTTCCGGAGGGGCCCGGGGCACAGGAAGCGGTGCCGTTGCGGCGCGAGGAGCCGCCGAGCCTCCCGTGGCACCTCCTGGCCGAGCGCACCCAGGGGCTCTTCGCGCTCTACCCGGGGACCGACGGCGCCGCGGCGGCGCGGCTGCGGGAGGCCTTCACGGGGCGGGCGGCGCTGGCGGTCTCTCGCCACCACGTGGCCGGAGACGAGGCCCGGCTGGCGGCGGCGCGGAGCGTGGGCAAGCGGCTCGGCATCCCGCTGGCGGTGGTCAACGACGTCCACACCCACGATCGACGGCGTCAGCCGCTGCAGGACGTGCTCACCTGCGTGCGCCTGGGCACGGAGGTGGCGCAGGCGGGGCGGCGGCTGTTCCCCAACGCCGAGCGCACGCTCAAGGGACCGGAGGAGATGGCGCTCCTCTGGGCCGACTTCCCCGATGGGCTGGAGACGGCGGCCGCCATCGCCGACGCCTGCCGCTTCCGGATGGAGGAGATCCGCGGGGAGCACCCGCTGCCGCCGGTGCTGGCCTCACCGGAGGAGGCGAGGCCGACGAGCCTGGGAAACACGATGCCGGCGGTGGTTCCGACCCCGACCCCGACCAGGCCGGACGAGGTGGACGACGACGGAGACCCGCTGCCCTCGGGGGTGCGCACCCGGCCGCGCACCGGCATGGAGCTGCTCCGCGACCTCACGCGGGAGGGGGCGCGCTGGCGCTGGCAGGGGCCGCCGCCGCCGGAGGTGGAGCAGCAGATCGAGAAGGAGCTCCGCCTGGTGGAGGAGCTGGACTACGCCAGCTACTTCCTCACCGTCTGGGACATCGTCCGCTTCGCGCGCAGCCGCGGCATCCTCTGCCAGGGGCGCGGCAGCGCCGCCAACTCGGTGCTCTGCTACGCGCTCGGCATCACCTCCATCGACCCGGTGCGCATGGGGCTGCTCTTCGAGCGCTTCATCTCGGTGGAGCGTGGCGAGCCGCCCGACATCGACGTCGACTTCGAGCACGAGCGGCGCGAGGAGGTGATCCAGTACGTCTACGAGCGCTACGGTCGCGAGCACGCCGGGATGGTCTGCGAGGTGATCAGCTACCGGGGCCGCTCGGCCCTGCGCGACGTGGGCAAGGCGCTGGGGCTCTCCCTCGGCCAGCTCGACCGGCTCACCAAGCTCCTCGGCAGCTACGAGCGGCTCGACGGGGTGGACGCCGATTTCCTGGCCCAGGCCGGCCTGGCCGCCTCGCTGGCGGTGAAGGAGACGCTGCGGCTCGCCCGGGAGCTACAGGGCTTCCCGCGCCACCTCTCCATCCACGTGGGTGGATTCCTCATCACCCGGCGGGCTCTGGTGGAGACGGCGGCGGTGGAGCCGGCGGCCATGCCAGGACGCACCATCGTCCAGTGGGACAAGGACGACGTGGCCGAGCTCGGCCTCCTCAAGGTGGACCTGCTGGGGCTGGGGATGCTCACGGCACTCTCCCGCTGCCTCCGGCTCCTGGGGCGCCACCGCCCCGCGCCCGCGATCCCCACCCCGGTGCCGCACCCCGACTCGTTGGCCACCATCCCCGCCGAGGACCCGGCGGTCTACGACATGTGCTGCCAGGCCGACACCATCGGGGTCTTCCAGATCGAGTCGCGGGCCCAGATGTCGATGCTGCCGCGGCTCCGCCCCCGCTGCTTCTACGACCTGGTGATCTCGGTGGCCATCATCCGCCCCGGGCCCATCCAGGGCGGAATGGTCCACCCCTTCCTGCGCCGCCGCGACGGGCTGGAGGAGGTGCGCTACCCTTACGCGCCGCTGGCGCCGGTGCTGCAGCGCACCCTCGGGATCCCGCTCTTCCAGGAGCAGGCGATGCGGCTGGCGGTGGTGGCCGCCGGGTTCACCCCGGGGGAGGCCGACGAGCTGCGCCGGGTGATGACCCACAAGCGCTCCCAGGAGCGGATGGCGGCCATGAAGGCCAGGCTGGTGGCCGGCATGGCCAGCCGCGGCATCTCCGGCGCCGACGCCGAGGCCATCTTCCGGCAGCTGCTGGGCTTCTCGGGCTACGGATTCCCCGAGTCGCACGCAGCCTCCTTCGCACTCCTGGTCTATGCCTCGGCCTGGCTGAAGCGCTACCACCCGGCGACCTTCGCCTGCGCCCTGCTCGACAGCCAGCCCATGGGCTTCTACGCCCCCCACACGCTGGTGGAGGACGCGCGGCGCCACGGCGTCGAGGTGCGGGGCGTGGACGTGCAGTTCTCGGCGGTGGAGTGCACGCTGGAGGGGGTGCGGGAAGGGGTGCCGGCTGCGGAGGGCGAGCGCCCGGCGCTGCGCCTCGGGCTGTCGCAGGTGCGCGGGCTTCCCCGGACAGTGGTGGAGGCCGTGGCCGCGGCCCGGCGCCAGGGCCCCTTCCGCTCGGTGGCCGACCTGGCCCGGCGCGCCGCGCTCTCCCGCGCCTGGCTCTCGCGGCTGGCCGAGGCCGACGCCCTCCGCAGCCTGGCCCCCGACAGGCGCCGGGCCGTGTGGCGGGCGCTGGCGGTGGTGCCGGGGGGCTCGGGAGACCTCTTCGCCGGCCTCGAGCAGCCGGAGCCGCCGGCCGATCTGCCGCCGGCCACCGCCGCGGAGGAGGTGGCCGCCGACTTCGCCGCCACCGGCCTCTCCGAGAAGGCCCACCCCATGTCGCTGCTCCGGCCCCAGCTGGCCAGCCGCCGGGTGCGCTCCGCCCGGGAGCTGGCGCGGCTCCCCGATCGCGCCATGGCCGAGGTGGCGGGGATGGTCATCGTCCGGCAGCGGCCCGAGACCGCCGCCGGCATCGTCTTCGTGAGCCTGGAGGACGAGACCGGGATCGCCAACCTGGTGGTGATGCCGGACGTCTACGCCCGGCACCGGGCGCTCCTGCGCACCGAGGGCTTCCTCCAGGTGCGGGGCCGGATCGAGCGCAACGGGGCGGTGGTCAACCTCCGGGTCCACCACGTCGCCGCGCTGGACATCGCCCCGCAGGTCCAGCACCGGGCCCACTCCTTCCGCTGAGGTCGGGCTGCGCTCCTGCCGCCGCGGACGTGCCCCTTGAAGAGAAGTCCGTTATCATCCGTCTCTCCTGGCAGCACCCCATCCGGAGAAGAGCCCATGAAGAAGCTGCTCATCGCCATCGCCCTCGCCGCCGCTGCACCGGCCCTCGCCGGAGAGGGGCGCAAGGTGGACATCAAGGTCACCGACGCCGGCTTCGAGCCGCGCGAGGTCAAGACCAAGAAGGGCCAGCCGGTGACGCTGGTCTTCACCCGCACCACCGACCGCACCTGCATCACCGCCGTCGACATCCCGGACGAGAACGTCAAGAACCTGAAGCTGCCCCTCAACCAGGCGGTGGCGGTGACGGTCACGCCCAAGAAGGCCGGCGTGGAGAAGTTCCACTGCAGCGCCATGGCCATGGGCAACGGGAAGCTGCTGGTCCAGGACTAGGTCCCAAGCGCGCGCGCTTCCCCCCGGGGCCGGGCTCGCGCGGGCCTGGCCCTGCTGCGTCCGGTGCTCCGGCGCCGCGCCCCGGAAACCAGGAGGGCGCCCGGACTCGCGGTCCGGGCGCCCCACGTCCTTCAGCCGCCGGCCGCCGGGACTACGAGCAGCCGGTGGTGGTCCCGCAGTTCGGGCACTTGTAGCAAGCGCCGTTTCGCACCGTCCAGTGACCGCAGGTCGGGCAGGGCGGGGCGTCGGCCTGGGTGGTGTAGGTCACCGGCTGCTCGCTGGATGCGGGCAGCTCGGCCACCACCGTCTGGGCCTCCACCACCACCGCGGCGGCCGGGGCCTTGCGCGTGGCCGGGGCGGCGCCCGGAGGCAGCTCGCGGGCGGGCACCGGCAGGGCGCCCTCCTCCGAGGGCAGGAACTTCAGGGCCAGCCAGCGGAAGATGTAGTCGGTGATCGACTTGGCGATCGGGATCTCCGGGTTGCCGGTGAAGCCCGAGGGCTCGAAGCGGGTGTGGCTGAACTTGTCGACCAGCACCTTGAGCGGGACCCCGTACTGCAGGGCCATGGAGATGGAGGTGGCGAAGCTGTCCATCAGGCCCGAGACCACCGAGCCCTCCTTGGCCATGACAACGAAGAGTTCGCCGGGCGTGCCGTCGTCGTACATGCCGACGGTCATGTAGCCCTCGTGGCCGCCGATGGAGAACTTGTGGGTGATGGAGCGGCGCTCGTCGGGCAGCCGGCGTCGGGCCAGGCGGGTGGCGCCCTCGGGCGCCGGCTCGGCAACGGCCGGTGCCTTGTCCTTGCCGGTGTTGAGCGGCTGGCTCCGCTTGCAGCCGTCGCGGTAGATGGCGATGGCCTTGAGCCCCAGCTTCCAGGCCTCGAGGTAGGCGGTCTCGATGTCCTCGCGCGTGGCGTTGTTCGGCATGTTGACCGTCTTGGAGATGGCGCCGGACAGGAAGGGCTGCACCGCCCCCATCATGCGCACGTGGCCCATGTAGTGGATGGAGCGGGCCCCGTTCATGGGCTTGAAGGCGCAGTCGAACACCGGGAGGTGCTCCTCGCGCAGCGCCGGCGCGCCCTCGATGGTCTCCATCTCGTCGATGAACTGCACGATGGAGCCGACCTCGTCCTGGCTGTAGCCCAGCCGCTGCAGGGCCAGCGGCACGGTGTTGTTGACGATCTTGAGGACGCCGCCGCCGACCAGCTTCTTGTACTTCACGAGCGCGATGTCGGGCTCGATGCCGGTGGTGTCGCAGTCCATCATGAAGCCGATGGTGCCGGTGGGAGCCAGCACCGAGAGCTGGGCGTTGCGCACCCCGTGCTGCTGGGAGAGGCGCACGGCGTCGTCCCAGGAGACCTGGGCCGCCTGCAGCACCTCCTTGGGAGCCAGCCGCTTGTCGATGCGGCCGACGTGGTCGGCGTGCTTGCGGATGACCCCGAGGCAGGGGTCGCGGTTCTTGTCGAAGCCGGCGAACGGGCCGGTGTGGGCGGCGATGCGGGCGCTCATCGCGTAGGCCTCACCGGTCATGAGCGCGGTGATGGCGGCGGCGCAGGCGCGGCCGGCGTCGGAGTCGTAGGGGAGGCCGCTGGCCATGAGCAGCGCGCCCAGGTTGGCGTAGCCGATGCCGAGCGGCCGGTAGTCCTCGCTGTTCCGCCCGATGGCCGGGGTGGGGTACTTGGCGTTGGAGACCAGGATCTCCTGGGCCAGGATGGTGAGGTCCACCGCACGCCGGAAGGCCTCCACGTCGAAGACCCCGTCGATCCCGCGGAAGGTCATCAGGTTCAGCGACGCCAGGTTGCAGGCGCTGTCGTCGAGGAACATGTACTCGGAGCAGGGGTTCGAGGCGTTGATGCGGTCGGTGCCGGGGCAGGTGTGCCAGGCGTTGACGGTGGTGTCGAACTGCAGGCCGGGATCGCCGCAGAGCCAGGCGGCGTCGCTGATCTTGCCCATGAGCTCGCGGGCCCGGACCTTCTCCACCACGCGGCCGTCGAGCCGGCCGGTGAGCGCCCACTCCTGGTCGTTCTGGACGGCCCGCATGAAGTCGTCGGTGACCCGGACCGAGTGGTTGGCGTTCTGGAAGAAGACCGAGTCGTAGGCGCCGCCGCGGACGTTGAAGCCGCCGTCGTAGCCGGCGTCGATGAGCGCCCAGGCCTTCTTCTCCTCCTCGGCCTTGCAGGTCACGAACTCGGGCACGTCGGGGTGGTCGGCGTTCAGGATCACCATCTTGGCGGCCCGGCGGGTCTTGCCGCCCGACTTGATGACGCCGGCGAAGGCGTCGAAGCCGCGCATGAAGGAGACGGGGCCCGAGGCCTCACCGCCGCCCGAGAGCGGCTCCTTGGAGGAGCGGATCTTGGAGAGGTTGGAGCCGGTCCCCGAACCGTACTTGAAGAGCATGCCCTCGGTGTGGGCCAGCTTCAGGATCGAGTCCATCGAGTCGCCGACGGCGTTGATGAAGCAGGCGGAGCACTGGGGGTGCTCCTCGACGCCGACGTTGAACCACACCGGGGAGTTGAAGCTCATCCGCTGCCGGTAGAGCAGGTGGCTGAGCTCGGCCTCGAAGGCGACCGCGTCCTCCTCGGAGGCGAAGTAGCCGTCCTTGCGGCCCCAGCCGCCGATGGTGGTGACCACGCGGCCCACGAGCTGGCGCACCGAGCGCTCGCGCTCCGGCGAGCCCACCGCGCCGCGGAAGTACTTGGAGGCGACGACGTTGGTGGCCAGGGCCGACCAGTGCTTCGGCACCTCCACGTCGCGCTGCTCGAAGATCACCTTGCCGTTCTCGCCGGTGATGGAGGCGACGCGGAGCTCCCAGGCCATCTCCTCCGCCGGATCCACCCCGCGGGTGGTGAAGAAGCGCGGAATGGCGAGCCCCTTGCGGCTGCGCTTGGCCGGGCGGGCCGGACGCTTCTGTGCGACGCTGCTCTCACGCTCGATCATCTCGCCATTCCTCCAGAAAACCCAGGCTCGCTCGGAGCCCGCCCCTCGGTTGTTCGGCCGACTCCGGCCGCGAGACTCCCCCGGCCGGCCCGCGTTGAAGGGTCGGGGGTACGAGTCGAAAGTGACGGTTTCTCGGCTGCCGAAAAGTTGTGCTGGGAACTGCTTCGTCCCGACCTGCCCGCCTAGTGCCCCCGTGAAACGAGGCCGGGGAAGCTACTGCCCTGGTCTGACAATCCGCGTGGCATCACCCGTCCCCGCCGCCCGCCCACCGCCGTTGCCCACGTCCTCGCCAAGCGCCCGGGCCGGAAGACAGCGTTCGTGTCCAGCCCGCAACCCGAAACACGAGGCTCGGAGTCTAGTCCGAGCCAATCTCATGTCAAGGCGACACACACAACCTATTGTGGTGTATCGTCATGCGCCACACAGTATACAGTGAATTCAGTGGTTTGTCGGATGGGTCTCGGCGGCACCATGGAGAGGGGCTTGACAGGTCGATATCGAACCCCCTCCGGGGCGTCCGCGGGGAGCCACGCGGGGGCCTGGAGCCGGGCGCCCGCACGAGCGGGCCGGCCCGCGGAGGCTGCGCCCCGGGGCGCGCGCTCCGGGCCGCTTGAGCGCCGGCGCCCCCGGCGTGATAAAAGCCCCGGTCCCGCATGCCGGCCGCCAACGCACACATCCGCAACTTCTCGATCATTGCCCACATCGACCACGGCAAGTCGACGCTGGCCGACCGGCTGCTGGAGAAGACGGGCACCGTCACCGCCCGTGAAGCCCAGGCCCAGTTCCTCGACAACATGGAGCTGGAGCGGGAGCGGGGCATCACCATCAAGGCCCAGACCGTGCGGATGGGCTACCGGGCCCGCGACGGCAAGGACTACATCCTCAACCTCATCGACACCCCCGGCCACGTGGACTTCGCCTACGAGGTCTCCCGGTCGCTGGCGGCCTGCGAGGGTGCGGTGCTGGTGGTGGACGCCACGCAGGGCGTCGAGGCCCAGACGCTGGCCAACGTCTACCAGGCCCTCGATCACGACCTGGAGATCATCCCGGTCATCAACAAGATCGACCTGCCCTCCGCCGACGTGCCGGCCGTCCGGCGCGAGATCGAGGAGGTCATCGGCCTCGACGCCGCCGATGCCGTGCCCTGCAGCGCCAAGGAGGGGATCGGCATCGAGGAGATCCTGGAGCAGGTGGTGAAGAAGGTGCCGCCCCCGCAGGGCGACCCCGACGCGCCGCTCAAGGCCATCATCTTCGACAGCTGGTACGACACCTACCGCGGCGTGGTGATGCTGGTCCGCATCTTCGAGGGGACGCTGCGGCCCAAGCAGCACATCCTGCTCTTCTCGAACAAGAAGGAGTTCGAGGTCCAGGAGTTGGGCGTCTTCTCCCCCTTCGCGCGCCCGGTGACCCAGCTCATGGCCGGCGAGGTGGGGGTGCTGGTCGCCAACGTGAAGGAGGTCCACGACGCCAAGGTGGGCGACACCATCACCGAGGTGGACCGGCCCAGCGGCGCCCCCTTCCCGGGCTTCAAGGTGGTGAAGCCCATGGTCTTCAGCGGCGTCTTCCCGATCGACGCCCAGGACTACGACCAGCTCCGCGACGCCCTGGAGAAGCTGCGGCTCAACGACTCGGCCTTCACCTACGAGCCCGAGACCAGCCAGGCGCTGGGCTTCGGCTTCCGCTGCGGCTACCTGGGGCTGCTCCACATGGAGATCGTCCAGGAGCGGCTGGAGCGGGAGTACGAGCTCTCGCTCATCACCACCGCGCCCAGCGTGGTCTACCGGGTGACCGACACCCAGGGCGAGGTGCAGGAGATCGACAACCCGGCCAAGCTTCCGCCGGTGCAGCGCATCGCCAAGCTGGAGGAGCCGCACCTCACCTGCCACATCCACGCCCGCACCGAGGACGTGGGGGCCATCCTCAAGCTCTGCCAGGACCGGCGCGGCCTCCAGAAGGACCTGAAGTACATCGGCACCACCCGCGTGCAGATCACCTACGACATCCCGCTGGCCGAGGTGGTCTTCGACTTCTTCGACAAGCTGAAGAGCGTCTCCCGCGGCTACGCCAGCCTGGACTACGAGCTCAAGGGGTACGAGGAGGCCGACCTCGTCAAGCTCGACATCCTCATCAACGGCGAGCCCGTCGACGCGCTCTCCTCCATCGTCCACCGGGAGCGGGCCTACCTCCGCGGCCGCGAGCTGTGCCAGAAGCTGCGCGAGGAGATCCCCAAGCAGATGTACGAGGTGGCCATCCAGGCCGCCATCGGCGCCAAGATCATCGCCCGCGAGACGGTGAAGGCCTTCCGCAAGAACGTGCTCGCCAAGTGCTACGGCGGCGACATCAGCCGCAAGCGCAAGCTCCTGGAGAAGCAGAAGGAGGGCAAGAAGCGGATGAAGCAGGTGGGGTCGGTGGAGATCCCGCAGTCGGCCTTCCTGGCGGTGCTGAAGGTGGAGGACTAGGCCCTGCCGGACGCGGCCGAGCCGGAGGCGCCGCCCCGTCGTCGCCGCCGCCGGAAGCTCGGCCCCTGGCGCGAGTTCGGGCTCCCGCTGCTCGTGGCCGTGGCTGCGGCGCTGCTCCTGCGGACCTTCGCGGTCGAGGTGTTCCGCATCCCCTCGGCCTCCATGGCGCCCACGCTGCTGGCCGGCGACCAGGTGGTGGTGTGGAAGGGGGCCTACGGGCTCAAGCTGCCGCTCGGTGGCCCCTGGCTCCTGGCCCGCCCGGTGCGCCGCGGCGACGTCATCGTCTTCCGCCACCCGCGCCAGCCGGACCGGGACTTCGTCAAGCGGGTGGTGGGGCTGCCCGGCGACGTGGTCGAGGTGCGCGACGGCACCCTCCACGTCAACGGCGTTCCCCAGCCCACCGAGGCCGGCGGGGAAGCCCGCTACCAGGAGCGCAGCGAGCAGAGCGGCCGCTGGTGGAGCGACACCTGCCTCCGCTTCCTGGAGACGCTGGCCCGCGGGCCGGTGCCGCCGCCGCGCGGCGCCGGGCGGGAGGCCGAGTCCGAGGCCTGGAGGGCGGTGGAGGGGGCAGGCGTGGTGCGCCACGAGATGCTCCGCTGCCGCCAGCCGCGCAGCGACGACCGCGAGGGGCCCTGGGCCCCGGTGCCGCCGGGCCACCTCTTCGTGCTCGGCGACAACCGCGACCGGTCGCAGGACAGCCGCTCCGCGGGGGGCTGGCAGGTCCCGCTCGACAACGTCGAGGGGCGGGTGGAGCTGGTGCTGCTGCGCTGGACCGGCGCGCCGCGGATCGAGCGGCTTTTCAAACCGATCGAGTAGGGATAAAAGACCTCCCGCCGATGTCCACTTCCCCTCGCAGATCGAGCAGGCGCGGCGAGCGCGGGGCGATCACTTGGGTGACGCTGTTCCTGATCGTGGGGCTCGTCACCGGCGGCTACCTGCTGGTGGTCTGGGCGCCAATCTGGGTGGTGCACTACGAGGTGAAGCACGTGGTGCGCGACTACGGGAACCGGGCGGTGAAGGACCCCAACGACCAGCAGCTGGTTGCCGACATGTGCGCCAAGCTCCGGTCGCTCGACTCCTCCAGGACGCTGGCGGAGGACGGCCGCGTCGAGTCCCGCCCCTCGGTGGTGGTGGACCCGGTGGAGGTGACCTGGCAGCGCGACACCGCCGCGCGGCCCCCGGAGCTGCGGGTCGCCTTCACGTACCGCCGCGACCTCTACTACCCCATCGTCGAACGCTGGTCGGAGGTGGAAATGCAGGTCGACATGGTGATGGACATCGGGCTGCCGGACTGGGGACCGAGCCGATGAGCGCCGAGCGGGTGGTGCTGGACGCCGCCGCCGTGCAGGCGGCGGTGCGGCGGATGGCGGCCGAGATCGGCTCCCGGGCCCGCGGGACGGATGCCCGGCCCTCGGACCTGGCCATCGTCGGGGTGCGCCGCGGCGGCGTGCACCTGGCGGAGCGGCTGCGGGCCGAGGTGGCCAGGGCCAGCGGCCAGGAGCCGCCGCTCGGCACCCTCGACATCGCGCTCTACCGCGACGACCTGGCGGAGCGCGGCAGGGCGCCGGTCGTCGGGCCCACCGACATCCGCTTCCCCATCCAGGGTCGGACCATCGTGCTAGTGGATGACGTGCTCTACACGGGGCGCACCATCCGGGCGGCGCTGGACGAACTGGTGGACTTCGGCAGGCCCCGCCGGGTGTGGCTGGCCGTGCTCATCGACCGCGGCGGGAGAGAGCTGCCCATCGCCGCCGACTTCGTCGGCGCACCGGTCGAGGTGGCCGAGGGTGAGGACGTGCAGGTCCGTCTCGTCGAGGGGGGCGCGGCGGTGGACGCAGTGGTGGCGAGGCCGAGGAAGGCATGATCGGACGACACCGGCATCTCATCGGGCTCGAGGACCTCTCCCGCGAGGAGATCCTCGAGGTGCTGAAGCTCGCCGTCTCCATGAAGGAGGTGCTGCGCCGGCCCCTGAAGAAGGTGCCGACGCTGCGCGGGAAGGCGGTGGTGAACCTCTTCTTCGAGGCCTCCACCCGCACCCGCAGCTCCTTCGAGACGGCGGCCAAGATCCTCTCGGCCGACGCGCTCAACTGGACCAGCGCCGGCTCCTCGGTGACCAAGGGCGAGACCCTGGTGGACACCGCCCGCAACCTCGAGGCCATGCGCCCCGACGTGCTGGTCATCCGCCACGCCGCCAGCGGCGCGCCCCGCCTGGTGGCCGAGAGCGTGGCCTGCTCGGTGGTCAGCGCCGGCGACGGCGCCCATGAGCACCCGAGCCAGGGGCTCCTCGACGCCTTCACCCTGGCCGAGCACTTCACCCGCGCCTCCGGCGCCGGGCCCGAGGCGCCGCCCGACTTCGGGCTCTTCGCCGGCAAGACGGTGGTCATCGTCGGCGACGTCTCCCACAGCCGCGTGGCCCGCTCCGGCCTGCACTGCCTGCCCAAGCTGGGCGCCAGGGTCCGGGTCTGCGGCCCGCCGACCATGATCCCGGCCGGCATCGAGAAGCTGGGCGCCGAGGTCCACTACTCGCTGCAGAAGGCGGTGGAGGGGGCCGACGCGGTGATGATGCTCCGCATCCAGCACGAGCGCATCGGCGACCCGCTCATCCCCAACACCCGCGAGTACTCGCGCCTCTGGGGGCTCAACGCCAGGAAGGCCGCCGACTGGCTCACCCCGCAGTGCTGCATCCTCCACCCCGGCCCCATCAACCGCGGCGTCGAGCTCTCGCCCGACGTGGCCGACGGGCCGCGCAGCGTCATCCTCGACCAGGTGCAGAACGGCGTGGCGGTCCGGATGGCCATCCTCTACCTGCTCGCCGGAGGCGGAGCCGCCGATGTCTGACCTGCTCTTCATCGAAGGCGGCCGGGTGATCGACCCGGCGTCGGGCCTGGACGCCGTCCGCACCGTGGTGATCAGGGACGGCAAGATCGCCGAGGTGACCGAGCGCGCCGAGCGGCCGGGCGGCGCGCGCACCATCGACGCCCGCGGCAAGTGGGTGACCCCGGGCTTCATCGACCTGCACGTGCACCTGCGCGAGCCGGGGCAGGAGTACAAGGAGACGGTGGCCACCGGCGCCCGCGCCGCGGTGGCCGGCGGCTTCACCGCCGTGGCCTCGATGCCCAACAGCTCGCCGCCCAACGACAACGCCTCGGTCACCGAGCTCATCCTCAAGCGCGCCGAGGCCGCGGGGCTGGCCCGCGTCTACCCGGTGGGCTGCATCTCCCGAGGGCAGAAGGGCGAGGAGCTTGCCGAGTACGCCGAGCTCCAGGACGCCGGCTGCGTCGCCGTCTCCGACGACGGCCGCCCGGTGTCGAGCCCTTCGCTGATGCGGCGGGCCCTGGAGTACGCCCGGGTCTTCGATCTGCCGGTGGCGGTCCACGAGGAGGACCTGGCGCTGGCGGGCAAGTGGTCGATGCACGAGGGCGCGGCCGCCACGCGGCTGGGCCTGAAGGGCATGCCGAGCCAGGCCGAGGAGGTCATGGTGCTGCGCGACGTGGCCCTCGTCGAGCTCACCGGCGGGCGGCTCCACGTCCAGCACCTCTCGGCCGGCGGCAGCGTCCGCGCCGTCCGCGAGGCCAAGCGGCGCGGGCTGCGGGTCACGGCCGAGGCCGCGCCCCACCACCTGGCGCTCACCGACGAGGACCTGGCCCGGGCCGGCTACGACACCGCCTGGAAGATGAACCCGCCGCTGCGCTCCGCCGAGGACGTGCAGGCGGTGCGCGAGGGGCTGGCCGACGGCACCATCGACTGCATCGCCACCGACCACGCGCCCCACTCCCCGGTGGAGAAGGACCTGGAGTTCGACGCCGCCATGAACGGCATCGTCGGCCTGGAGACGGCCTTCGCCGTCTGCCTGGGCCTGGTGCGGCAGGGGGCCTTCTCCGAGAAGCGGCTCGTCGAGGCGCTGACGGTGGGCCCGGCCAGGGCCTTCGGCCTCCCCGGCGGCTCGCTGGCCCGCGGCGCGCCCGCCGACGTGGCGGTGCTCGACCCGGCAGCGGTCTGGAAGGTCGAGCCGGAGCGCTTCCACTCCAAGGGGCGCTACACCCCGTGGAAGGGGGCCTCGCTCACCGGCCGCTGTGTCTACACCCTGGTGGGCGGCACCGTGGTCCACGCGGCCGACAAGGAAGGGAAATGAAGAAGGCGATCCTGGCGCTGGCGGACGGGGAGGTCTACGAGGGCTGGTCCTTCGGGGCCGAGGGCGAGTCTTCGGGCGAGGCCGTGTTCAACACCTCGATGACCGGCTACCAGGAGATCCTGACCGATCCCTCCTACGTCGGGCAGATGGTCTGCATGACCTACCCGGAGCAGGGGAACTACGGGGTCAACCGGGCCGACGAGGAGTCCGGGAAGCCGCACGCCACCGGATTCATCGTGCGCCACCACGCCGAGGAGCCCTCCAGCTTCCGGGCCGAGCGCAGCCTCGACGCCTACCTCAAGCTGCACGGCATCGTCGGCATCCACGGCATCGACACCCGGCGCCTGGTGAGGCACCTGCGCACCGCCGGCGCGCAGATGGGCGTCATCTCCACCACCGGCAGCGCCCGGGCGCTTGTCGACCGGGCGCGCGCCATGCCGGGCATGGAAGGGCAGGACCTCGCCACCCGCATCTCCACCCCCCAGGCCTACGAGTGGAAGCGCCAGGGCGCCGACGCCTGGAGCGACGCCGCCCGGCAGGACCAGGCGAGCCCGAGGTTCCATGTCGTGGCCTACGACTGGGGCCTGAAGCGGGCCATGCTGCGGCTCCTGGCCGAGTCGGGCTGCCGGGTGACGGTGGTGCCGTCGGCCACCACCACCGAGCAGGCGCTGGCGCTCCGGCCCGACGGCGTCTTCCTCACCAACGGCCCCGGCGACCCGGCGGCGGTGGTGGGGGCGCGCGAGGCCGTGGCCGGCCTCCTCGGCAAGGTGCCGGTCTTCGGCATCTGCCTGGGCCACCAGATCCTCTCGCTGGCGGTGGGCGCCAGGACCTTCAAGCTCAAGTTCGGCCACCGCGGCGCCAACCAGCCGGTGAAGGAGCTGCGCACCGGCAAGGTGGACATCACCTCGCAGAACCACGGCTTCGCCGTCGACGACAAGGCGCTGGGCAAGCGCGCCAAGGTCACGCACGTGAACCTCAACGACGGGACCGTGGAGGGCATCGAGGTGCTGGACGCACCAGCCTTCAGCGTCCAGTACCACCCCGAGGCCTCGCCGGGACCCCACGACGCCCGGCAGCTGTTCCGGCGCTTCGTCGAGATGATGGAGCGCGGATGACCCTGCAGGAGCTGCACGACAAGCTCCTTGCGTGGGCCACCGCCGAGGCGAGACAGGAGGAGCTCCTGCGCGCTCGGCGCGCCTACTTCGACCGCTGGGGTGAGCCGCACGAGGAGGAGCGCAGCTTCGAGACCCGGATGAACGGGATGCTCGACTACTACCTCTACGACCACCGGCCCGAGGGGAGCCCTCACACCACGCTGGACCTCTTCATGCGCGACCAGGGCTCGGCTTACACCTCCGACCAGCTCACGCTCTTCCGCGACCTGGGGCGCACCGTCCACGGCCTCTTCGAGGTCCGCAAGCTCAGGGCGGGCGAGTGGGTTCGGCTGAGGGACCTGTGGACCGGCGAGGACCACGAGGTCACCGAGCGCCGGCAGATGGCCGGGCTGGAGAAGGGCGACCTGCTGGAGGCGCGGCTGCTGCCGCACTCCGGCAAGCTCTACTTCAGCGGCGCCTTCGTGTACCACCCGCGCGAGGTGCGCAAGACCATCCTGGCGGAGCTGAAGAAGCGCCGGAAGGCGTCCGACGGAGCCCCGGCCGAGGCCGAGGCCTTCCTCGGGCAGCTCTCGCGGATGGCGCAGAAGCTGGAGCGCTACCGCAACGTCAAGGTGGAGTCCCTCTACGACTTCACCGCGCCCGCGCCGACGCCGCCCCCGCTCCCCCGCTCCTAGAAGTTGACGGTGGCCACCACGGTGTCGGCGTAGCTCCCTGCGGCCGCGGGCTGGCCCGGGAAGATGCGCCCGTAGATGGGCAGGGTCCGGGTGCCGCGCTGGCCCAGCACCGTGAAGGTGCCCGGCGTCCCGTCACCCCAGATCTCGGTGCGGCCGGCGTCGCGGAAGAGGTTGTAGCCCAGCGCCTGGGCACCCTGGCGGAGCCGGCGCGGCAGGAAGGTGCCGGCGCCTCCCGCCGAGAGCGAGACCAGCGGCCTGACCAGGCGGCAGCGGTAGCCGAGCTGGCCGGCGGCGTCGCGGGGCAGGGTGGCGTTCTGGCCGATGGGGTCGTAGGTGCCGAAGGCCACCCCGGTGGCGGTGCGCACGGTGCAGGCGCCGGCCGCCTGGCCCGTGGCCAGGGCGGCCGCGGCGGTGAGGGCGGCGAGCAGCACGCACCGATGGTAGCCGCACCCGGCGACGAAGCAAGGTCGCGGCGGGTGTGGCGCCGACACCCACCCCGCCCCAGCTCCCCGCACCGGCCCCGCCGGCGCCCACCCCGTCCCGCAAGGAAGGCGAGGTGGCTCGCGGGGTTACAGCGCCCCACCGCCATGGTCGTGGGGCCGTCAGTTCTTTGACGCCAGCGGTCCGCCGCGGCTACCGTCGCGGCATCCCACTCGCCGTCGATCAACTAGCAGTGAACACCCAAGGAGCGACAATGAAGACCATGCTTCGCCTCGCCCTGGCCGCGGCCGTCCTGGGCCTCGCCGCCCCGGCGCTGGCCCAGACCGCCACCGCGACGTTCCAGGTCACGGCCACCGTGCCCAACAGCTGCCGCATCGCCGCCGGCGCCATCGCCTTCGGCAACTACGATCCGCTGGCGGCCACCGCGGCGGACGCCACCGGCACCGTCACCGTCACCTGCACCCGCACCAGCGCCTGGTGGGTGGGGCTCGACGCCGGCCTGAACGCCGGCCTCGGCGCCTCGGGGGCCCGGGCCATGGGCGCGGGCGGCTCCTTCCTCGGGTACGACCTGTACCGCGACGCCACCCGGACCACGCCCTGGGGCAACACCCAGGCGGAGGGCTCGGCGGGCACCGGCACCGGCGTGGCCCAGCCCATCACCGTCTACGGCCGCATCCCGGCCAGCCAGACCGGCGTGCCGGCTGGCGCGTACGCCGACACCGTCACCGCCACGGTGAACTTCTGAGCCGGACGCCTCACCCGGCGTGGCGGCTGGTGCCGCTCCTCTGCCTCTGGGCGGGGAGCGGCGCGCGCGCCGCCGACCTGCAGGTCCACCCGGTGAGCATCGACCTCTCCGGCGCCGAGCCCCGGGCCACGGTGGCCCTGCGCAACGTGGGCAGGGAGCCGGTGCGGCTCGAGGTGCAGACCGCCGCCTGGAGCCAGTCGCCCGAGGGCGAGCTCCAGACGGCGCCCACCGACGAGATCGTCGTCTTCCCGCCGCTGCTGACCCTGGCGCCGGGCGAGGAGCGCAACCTGCGCGTCGGGACCACCGCCCGGCCGGGCGCGGCCGAGCGGACCTACCGCGTCTTCCTGCAGGAGCTTCCTCCGGCCGGGAAGCCGGGCGAGCGCCAGCAGGTGCGCGTGCTCTCGCGGCTCGGCCTGCCGGTGTTCCTGGCGCCGCAGCGGCCGGCGTCGTCGGCTGCGCTGGAGGGGCTCGGCGCCAGCGGCGGCAAGGCGCGCTTCGCGCTGCGCAACGCCGGCAGCGTCCGGCTCCGCCCGGCCGAGGTGAAGCTCGTCGCCCGCGGCGCGGCCGGCCATACGCTCTTCGCGCGACCGCTCGATGCCTGGTACGTGCTGGCAGGCGGGGAGCGGCGCTACGAGCTGTCGCTGCCGCAGGAGCAGTGCCCGGCGATCCGCACCCTGGCGGTGGAGGTGACGCTGGCCGAGGGCCAGCCGCCGCTCCGCGCCGAGCAGGCCCTGGCCGAGGGGGCCTGTGCCCCCTGAGCCGCTCCGGCTCCTGGCCGCGCTACTGCTGGCGCTGCCGGCGGCGGTGCGGGCCCAGGAGGCTGCCGGACCCCCGGCGCCCGCCGGGGGCCGCACCCTGAGCGTGCCGCCCGGGCCGCCGCCCGCTCCGCAGCGCGCCGACCTCGACCTGTTCCTGAACGGCGAACACCGCGGCGCAGCGCTGGTGCTCCTCTCCGCCGACGGCGACGTGCTGGCCCTGCCGGAGGAGCTCCGGCGGGCCGGCCTGCACCTGCCGCCCGCCACGGCCTCCGGCGGTGAGCGGATCTCGCTGCGCGCGCTCGCGCCCGCGCTCACCTACCGGGTGGACGAGGCGGAGCTGGCGCTGCGCCTCACCGCCGGCCCGGAGCTGCTGGGCCGGACCACGCTCGATATGCGCGCTTCCCCGCGCCCCGAGGGGCTGGCCGGCGGCGGGGCGCCGGCCCTGTTCCTCGACTACGCCGTGGAGCAGCGCTGGCCGGGGCTCACCGGCGGCGCCCTGGAGGCAGGGGCCAGCGCCGGGGGCTGGCTGCTCCTCGGCGGCCTCTCGCGCCTCGACGACGGCGCCTGGGCTCGCTCGGCCACCAGCCTGACCCGCGACGAGCCCGACGCCCTCCGCCGCTGGATCGCCGGCGATGCCACCGCCGCCAGCGGGCCGCTGGGGGGCGCCCTGGTGCTCGGCGGCCTCTCGGTGCAGCGGGAGTTCTCCCTCGACCCGTACCTGCCGCGGGCGCCGCTGCCGCGCGGCACCGCGGTGGCCACCTCGGCCTCGACGCTGGAGCTCTACGTCAACGGCACGCTGGTCCGGCGCGAACGACTCGCCCCCGGCACCTACGACCTCGCCAACCTGCCGGTCACCTCCGGCGCCGGCCTGGTCCAGGCGGTGCTCCGCGACGCCTTCGGACGCACCCAGGAGCTGGACGCCCGCTATTACTACACCTCCGGCCTACTCGCCGGAGGCCTCTCCGACTACGGCTACCACCTGGGCCTGGCGCGCCGGGCCCAGGGCGCCGGCCTCGGGAGCTACGGGAGCCCGGCGCTGCTGGCCCGCCACCGCCTCGGCCTCGAGGACTGGATCACCGCCGGCTTCCGCCTCGAGGCCACGGACGCCCTGGTCTCCGCTGGCCCCGCCGCCACGCTCGGGCTCCCGGTGGGCGAGGTGGAGGTGGCGCTGGGCGCGAGCGGCTCCGGGGCCCGCGGCGGGCTGGCCGGCAGCCTGGGCTGGAGCTACCTGGCCCGGGGCATGGGCGCCGGGCTGCGGGTGGCGCTGCAGAGCAGCCGCTACGCGCACGCCTCCCTGGCCGCCGCGGCCGACAGACCGGTGGCCTCCCTGGAGGCCTTCGCCGGGGCCAGCGTGGTGCGGGGCCTCACGCTGGAGGCGCTGCTCCGCACCGATCGGCGGCGCGACGCCGGCGACTCCACCACCGTCTCGGCGCGCGCCTCGGTGGCGCTCGGCGCCGGCGCGGCGCTCCTGCTCTCGGCCAGCGTGGGCGGGGGCCCGGGTGCGCCGCCAGCCACCGAGCTCAGCGCCTTCCTCTCCTGGTCGCTCGACGGCCGGACCACCGCCGAGGGCTCGGTGGGCCGCGCCGCCGGCGCCGGGGCCACCGGCAGCGCCGGCGTGCAGCGGCCGCTGCCGATGGACGAGGGGTACGGCTACCGGGTGCGCGGCACCACCGCCGAGCGGGGGCCGGCGACCCTCTCCGCCGCCGGACAGGCCCAGCTCCGGCACGGTTTCCTCGAGGCCGAGTGGGACCAGTCGGGCGGCGCCCGCGCCGGGCGGGTCCGGGCGGCGGGGGCGCTGGTGCTCCTCGACGGGAGCCTCTTCGTCACCCGGCCGGTCGACTCCAGCTTCGCGCTGCTGCAGGTGCCGGGCGTGGCAGGCGTGCGGGGTTACCTGGAGGGGCAGGAGGCCGGCCGCACCGACGAGCAGGGCAACCTCTTCGTCCCGTCGCTCCTGCCCTACCAGGCCAACCGGCTCTCCATCCGCGGCGAGGACGTGCCGATGGAGTACGACCTGGGCAGGCTGGAGGAGCTCGCTGCGCCGCCCTTCCGCGGGGGGGCGGTGGTGCGCTTCGCGGTGCGCCGCATATCGGCGGTGTCGGGCACGCTGCAGCTTCCGGGCGCCGGGCGGGAGCGGCCGGGGCTGGGAGAGATCGCCGTGGCGGTCGCCGGGGAGCGCCGCACCTCGCCGGTGACGGAGGAGGGGCGCTTCTGGCTCGACGGGCTGCCGCCGGGGCGCCACGCCGCCGAGGTGGTCTGGCGCGGCGGCGTGTGCCGCGCCGACCTGGAGGTGGCCGCCGGGGAAGGGCCCATGGTGGACCTGGGCACGGTTGCCTGCAGGGCCGAGCCGGTGCACCAGGCCAGCGCGGCGCCGGAGGGCGGCGGCGAGGGGTAGCAGGGCGCGCGGCGGGCCACGCCCGTGGCGTGGCGGGTGGCGGGGCCGCGGGCTAGATCCCCGTCATGACCGAGCGAGCCATCGACAGGGCCATCACCCCGCAGGCGGTGAGCGACGGCGCCGGGGTGCGGCTGCGCCGCAGCATCGCCACGCCGCAGCTCGACCACCTCGATCCCTTCCTGCTCTTCGACCACTTCGGCTCGGAGGACCCGGACGACTACGTCGCCGGCTTCCCCATGCACCCGCACCGCGGCATCGAGACCGTGACCTACATGCTCGACGGCAGCGTCGAGCACCGCGACAGCCTGGGCAACTCGGGGACCATCGGTGCCGGCGACATCCAGTGGATGACGGCCGGCAGCGGCATCCTCCACGAGGAGATGCCGCGGGTGGGGCCGCGGCGGCTCGACGGCTTCCAGATCTGGGTGAATCTCCCGGCCCGCCTCAAGATGTCCCGGCCGCGATACCAGGACGTGCCGGCGGCGCGCATTCCCGAGATCACCCGCCCCGACGGCGCCCGGATCCGCGTGGTGGCCGGCGAGATGGAGGGCACGGCGGGCGCCGTCCGCGAGATCGAGGCCGACCCGCAGTACCTCGACGTGGCGCTCCCGGCCGGCGGCAGCTTCGAGCTGCCGGTGCCGCGGGACCACACCGCGCTCCTCTACGTCTTCGAGGGCCAGGTGGAGGTGGGGCCTCCGGGGAAGGCGGCCCGGCCGGTGGAAGCGCCGCGCCTGCTGGTGCTGGGAAAGGGGGACCTCCTCCGGGCGCGGGCCGCTGGCGGCGCGGCCCGCTTCCTCCTGCTCTCGGCGCGGCCGCTCCACGAGCCCATCGCCCGCTACGGCCCCTTCGTCATGAACACCGAGGGGGAGATCCGCGAGGCCCTGGCCGAGCTCCGGGCCGGCACCTTCATCAAGGCCTGACGGCAGGGTGCAATTCGCTAGGAGCGCGGGAGCCTGCTCGCGCATATTGCGCCCATGACGCGGAACCGCCGCCCCGCCGACGCCTCCCTGGGCGGGATCATGCTGGTGCTCTGCGCCGTGTGGGGTGTGCAGCAGGTGGTGATCAAGGTGGCGGCGCCGGACCTCCCGGCCATCCTCCAGGTGGCGCTGCGCTCCGGCATCTCGGCGCTACTGGTGGGCGCCACGCTGCGGATCCGCGGCGAGCGGCTCGCCGGGCAGGGGGCCACCCTGCTGCCCGGGCTGCTGGCCGGCGGCCTCTTCGCCGCCGAGTTCCTCTTCGTGGCCGAGGGGCTCCGCTACACCGACGCCTCGCACATGTCGGTGTTCCTCTACACCGCGCCGGTCTTCACGGCCCTCGGCCTCCACCTCCGGCTGCCCTCGGAGCGGCTCAGCGGCCGCCAGTGGGCCGGGGTGGCCATCTCCTTCTGCGGCATCGCCCTGGCCTTCGCCGGCGGCTGGATGCGCGCCGAGCTGCGGGCCCAGATGCTGCTCGGCGACCTGCTCGGCGTCCTGGCCGGCATCGCCTGGGGCGCCACCACGGTGGTGGTGCGCGGCTCCAGGCTCTCCGAGGCTCCGGCCGGGCTGACGCTGCTGTACCAGCTCGCGACCGGCTTCGTGCTTCTCTCGCTGGCGGGCCTGGCCATGGGCCAGGCGTCCCGGGTGACGATGACGCCGGTGGCCTGGGCCAGCCTGCTCTTCCAGGGCGTGGTGGTCTCCTTCGCCAGCTACCTGGCCTGGTTCGCGCTCCTGCGTCGCTACCTGGCCTCGCACCTGGCCGTGCTCTCCTTCATGACGCCGCTCTTCGGCGTCAGCGCCGGCGCCCTCTTCCTGGGCGAGCGGCTCGACCCGCTCTTCCTGGCAGGTGCGGCGCTGGTGCTGGGCGGCATCGGCGTGGTGATGACCGCCAGCCGCTCGCGGCGCTGACCCGATCAGCGCCGCGCCGGCCGCGCCAGGTAGACGCCGGTGGCTGCGAGCGCCATGCCCAGCAGCGCCGGGGCGGCCAGCCGCTCGCCGAAGAGCGCCCAGGCGATGAGGGTGGTGGAGGGCGGCACGAGGAAGAAGAGCCGCGCCACGTTCACTGCCGAGCCGCGGCGGATGAGCAGGTTGAGCAGGCTGATGGCGCCCAGGGAGAGCACCAGCACCAGCCAGCCCAGGGCGAAGAGGAAGTCGCCGGTCCAGTCGATGTGGAGCTGCTCCATGGCCAGGGCGAAGGGGAGGGTCGCGGCGGCCGCGGCCGCGAACTGGATGACGCCGCCGGTGCGCAGGTCGAAGGCCGGGCAGAAGCGCTTCTGGTAGAGCGTGCCCAGGGTGATGCCGGCGAGGGCCAGGAGCGCCGGGATCAGCATGGGGCCGAGGGCCCGCGGCGGGCCGACGCCCATCTTCCCGGTGAGCACCAGCGCCACGCCGCCGAAGCCCAGGAGGAGGCCGGCCCACTGGCGGGCGGTGGTGCGCTCGCCCAGGAGGAGGCCGGCCCCCACCGCCGTGAAGATGGGCTGGAGCCCCACCACCAGGCTGGTGATGCCGGCGGGGAGCCCGCGCGAGATGGCAACGAACACGCCGCCCAGGTAGAGGGCGTGCACCAGCAGGCCGGCCACGGCGACGTGGAGGCGGGTGCGGCCGCCCTGCGGCCACGGCGCGCGCGTCGCCAGCGCCACGCCCAGGAGCAGCACCAGCACGACGGCGTAGCGCACCAGCAGGAAGGTGAGCGGCTCGGCGTGCGGCAGGCCGTACCGGGCGCCGATGAAGCCCGTGCTCCACAGGAATACGAACAGGTACGGGGCGACGCGATCCAGGGCGGCTCCGGGGGAGGGGCAGGAGCCCGCACCTTACCGCAGGGGCGGCGCCCGGCAGATCGGCCGAGGTGCGTTCCGCGTGGGGCTACCGGGCCACCGCGGTGCTCCGCGTCCCGCCCGAGGCGTCGAGGCGGAGCGAGCCCGGCGGGGGGAGCGGGGCCGGGGCGGGGGCCTGCCCGCCGGCGGTGGCCTGCGTCCGAGGCGCCGCCTTGGCGGGAGCCTTCTCTCCGCCCCGCACCACGGTGACGCTCACCGAGAGCGCGCTGCTCGAACCCGATGCCGCGGCGACCGCGGGGAGGAGGGCGAGGGCCAGGAGCCCGGCGATGGCGCCGCGCGGATTCACGCCCCGGGGAAGAGCACGGAGCGCGCCCGGTGAATGGTCCCGGATGACGGGCGCTTGGGGGCTCCGGCCCGCAGGTGGCCGCCGCACCGGGGTCGCCCGAACCCGCGCCCGGCCGGCGACCCCCGGCTCGCGCCGGCCGCCGCTTCCTGCTACCAAGCGCCCGTGCTGCTCATCGTCAACGCCGACGACCTCGGCTACGACCCCGAGATCGACCGAGGCATCCTCGAGGCCCACTCCGGCGGCCTGGTGACCAGCGCCACCGCCATGGTGGACACCGCGTTCGCGGCCCGGGCGCTGGCGGACGCTCCGCGCTCGCTCGGCGTCGGCCTCCACGTGGTGCTCGCGCCGGGGCTCTCCCCCGGCGACGTCGGCGTGGAGGTCCGCCGCCAGGTGGAGCGCTTCCGGGCGCTGCGGGGCGCTCCTCCGACGCACCTCGATTCCCACAAGCACGCCCACGTCCGGCCCGACGCCCTGCCGGCCTTCGCCGCCGAGGCCCGCGCCCTCGGCCTGCCGGTGCGCTCCATCGACGAGGCCACCCGGCGCGCGCTGCGGGCCGCCGGCCTCCGGACCAGCGACCACTTCCTCGGCGACGCCGCCCTGCGCCCCTGCTGGACGCGGGAGCGGCTCCTCGCCGCCCTGGCCTCGCTCACCGGGGCCGCGGGGGTGGCCGAGCTCATGGCCCACCCCGGGCGCACCCCATCGCACGCCCGGACCTCCTTCGGCGCCGAGCGGGAGGTGGAGCGGGAGGCCCTCTGCGACCCCGAGGCCCGGGCGGCCGCTGGCCGGGCCGGACTCCGGCTCGGAACCTGGCTCGACGCAGCCGGCCGGTAGGGCGCCTCCTCGGGTCCCCAGGGTGGGGCGGCGGGTCCCCCAGTGGGTCTAA
Organism: Deltaproteobacteria bacterium; assembly: GCA_016214955.1. GTDB lineage: Bacteria > Myxococcota > Myxococcia > Myxococcales > Anaeromyxobacteraceae > JACRMN01. The sequence continues at coordinate 187,451 of JACRMN010000001.1, read as the reverse complement.
CCCCGCGAATGGACAGGGACTGTTCCATCCCGACCGGGGCCTTCTTCCTTTACAGGGGGGGCCGCGGGGTGTAGAAACCCGCGTCGAATCCCTCGCCCAGATTCTCCGACATCCGCAGCGCCCCGGAGAGCACGCTCATGGCCAGGAAGAAGATCGCACTCATCGGCGCCGGCCAGATCGGCGGGACCATGGCGCTCCTCTGCGGCCAGCGGGAGCTCGGCGACGTGGTGCTGGTCGACATCCTCGAGGGCGTGGCCAAGGGCAAGGCCCTCGACCTGCAGGAGACCCGGGGCGTCTTCGGCTTCGACGTGGACCTCGCCGGTGGCGGCACCGCCGACTACTCGGTCATCAAGGGGGCCGACGTCTGCATCGTCACCGCCGGCGTCCCCCGCAAGCCGGGGATGAGCCGCGAGGATCTGCTCAAGGTGAACCTGGAGGCCATCACCAAGGTGGCCGAGGGCATCAAGACCTACGCGCCGGCCGCCTTCGTCATCGTGGTCACCAACCCGCTCGATTCGATGGTGTACGCGATGTACAAGGTCACCGGCTTCCCGAAGAACCGGGTGGTCGGCATGGCCGGCGTGCTCGACACGGCGCGCTTCCAGTACTTCGTGGGCGCCGCGGCCGGGGTCTCGCCACAGGACGTGTGCGCCACCGTCCTCGGCGGCCACGGCGACGACATGGTGCCGCTGCTGCGCTACTCGTCCATCGCCGGCGTGCCCCTCACCAAGTTCCTCGAGCCGTCGCGCCTCGACGCCATCGTCGAGCGCACCCGCAAGGGCGGGGGCGAGATCGTCCAGCTGCTCGGCACCGGGTCGGCCTTCTACGCGCCGGCGGTGGCGGCCATCGCCATGGCCGAGAGCTACCTGCGCGACAAGAAGCGGGTGCTGCCCTGCTCGGCGCTGCTCGAGGGGCAGTACGGCGTCAACGGGCTCTTCCTGGGCGTGCCGGTGGTCATCGGCGCGAGCGGCGTGGAGAGGATCCTGGAGCTGGACCTGAACGAGGCCGAGAAGGCGATGCTGGCCAGGTCCGTGGAGAGTGTTCGCAAGTCGGTGGCCGAGACGAGGCTGTAGGCCCCGGGGAGTGTGTTCCGGGCGGGTCAGGGCCCTCGGGCGCCTGGCCGGCCCTTCACTGGCGGTCCACAGGACGCCGTGGCCGTGACTCGACGCCTGGGCCGGTTTCGCGGAGGATCCGCGGCGCCGGCGCCCGGCAGGGGGCGCGGACCAGCGAGGAAAGCGTGAAGATCCACGAATACCAGGCGAAGGAAGTGCTCCGGAGCTGGGGCGTTCCCGTCCCGCGGGGCATGCTGGCCCGCACGGCCCTCGAGGCCGAGGGCGCGGCCCGGCAGCTGGGCGGCGGCACGGTGGTGGTGAAGGCCCAGATCCACGCCGGCGGCCGCGGCAAGGCCGGCGGCGTCAAGCTGGCCCGCTCCCCCGACGAGGTCCGCTCCATCGCCGAGAACATGCTGGGCATGGTGCTGCGCACCCCGCAGACCGGCCCCGAGGGGCAGGAGGTCCGGAAGGTCTACGTGGAGGAGGGCTGCCGCATCGCCCGCGAGATCTACCTGGGCATGACCCTCGACCGCGAGACCGGCCGCGTCACCATGATGGCCTCCTCCGAGGGCGGCGTGGAGATCGAGGAGGTGGCCAAGCACCACCCCGAGAAAATCCTGAAGGTCGCCATCGACCCGGTCACCGGCTACTGCCCCTTCCAGGCGCGGCAGCTGGCCTACGGCCTGGGCCTCGCCGGCGAGACCGTCTCGGCCTTCGCCAAGTTCGCCACCAGCCTCTACAACGCCTACGTGGCCACCGACGCCTCCCTGGCGGAGATCAACCCGCTGGTGGTGACGGAGTCGGGGAGGGTCATCGCCCTCGACGCCAAGATGAACTTCGACGACAACGCCCTCTACCGCCACCCGGACATCGCCGCGATGCGCGATCCGGACGAGGAAGATCCGCGGGAGAACGAGGCCAAGGAGTACGACCTGCAGTACATCGCCCTCGACGGCGACATCGGCTGCATGGTCAACGGCGCCGGCCTGGCGATGGCCACCATGGACATCATCAAGCTCTCCGGCGGCCGGCCGGCCAACTTCCTCGACGTGGGCGGCGGCGCCGACGAGCAGAAGGTGGCGGCGGCCTTCAAGCTGCTGCTGGCCGACCCCAACGTCCGCGCGGTGCTGGTGAACATCTTCGGCGGCATCATGAAGTGCGACGTCATCGCCAAGGGCATCGTGGCCGCCGCCCGGCAGGTGGAGCTGCGCATCCCGCTGGTGGTCCGGCTCGAGGGCACCAACGTGGAGCTCGGCAAGCAGATCCTGGCCCAGAGTGGGCTGCGGATCGTGGCGGCAGACGACCTCGGCGACGCGGCCAAGAAGGCCGTCGGCGCCTCCAAGGCAGCCTGAGGGGGATGACGTGAGCATCTTCGTCGACAAGAAGACCCGCGTCGTCGTCCAGGGCATCACCGGCTCGGCCGGCGCCTTCCACACCGGCCAGATGCTGGGCTACGGCACCAAGGTGGTGGCCGGCGTCACCCCCGGCCGCGGCGGCTCCACGTTCCAGGAGCGGGTGCCCATCTTCAACACGGTGCTCGACGCGGTGAAGGCCACCGGCGCCGACGCGTCGGTGATCTTCGTGCCGCCGCCCTACGCGGCCGACTCCATCATCGAGGCGGCCGACGCCCAGGTGCCGCTGGTGGTGTGCATCACCGAGGGCATCCCCATCCTCGACATGGTCAAGGTCCGCCGCTTCCTCGAAGGCCGCAAGGCGACGCGGCTCCTCGGGCCCAACTGCCCCGGCCTCATCACCCCGGCCGAGTGCAAGATCGGCATCATGCCCGGCCACATCCACCGGCCCGGCCGCATCGGCGTGGTCTCGCGCTCCGGCACCCTGACCTACGAGGCGGTGAAGCAGCTCTCCGATCTGGGCTACGGCCAGTCCACCGCGGTGGGCATCGGCGGCGATCCGGTGCACGGCACCGACTTCGTCGACTGCCTGTCCCGCTTCGAGGAGGACCCGGGCACCGACGCCGTCATCATGATCGGCGAGATCGGCGGCACCGAGGAGGCCAAGGGGGCCACCTTCGTGAAGGAGAACATGTCGAAGCCGGTGGTGGGCTTCATCGCCGGCCGCACCGCCCCGGCGGGCAAGCGCATGGGCCACGCCGGCGCCGTCATCTCCGGCGGCGACGACACCGCCGAGTCGAAGATCGCCGCCCTGAAGGCGGCGGGCATCGCGGTCGCCGATGGCCCGCACCTCCTGGGCGTCACGATGCAGCACGTGCTCACCAGGAAGATCCGGGGCCGGCCCGTGGCCGTCCCCGCGCCCGCCGCCAAGGCGGGGCCCGCCAAGGGGCCGGCCGCCAAGGCTGCCGGCAAGAAGGCGAAGCCGGCCGCGAAGCCCGCGGCCAAGCGAGTCCGCGCCCGCTAGGGCGCACCACAACCGTCGAGGAGAACCGAGGACATGGCCATCGAGCGTACCCTTTCCATCATCAAGCCCGACGGCGTCGAGAAGGGCGTCATCGGCCGGGTCATCTCCCGGTTCGAGACCGCCGGCCTGAAGCCCGTGGCCATCCGCCTGGCCCGGCTCTCCCAGGCCGAGGCCGAGGGCTTCTACGCCGTCCACCGGGCCCGGCCCTTCTTCGGCGACCTCGTGAAGTTCATGACCAGCGGCCCGGTGGTCCTGATGGTGCTCGAGGGCGAGAGCGCCATCGCCAAGAACCGCGAGGTCATGGGCGCCACCGACCCCAAGAAGGCGGCCGACGGCACCCTCCGCAAGGACTTCGCGACCGACATCGAGAAGAACACCGTCCACGGCTCCGACAGCCCGGAGAACGCCCGGACGGAGATCGCCTACTTCTTCCCCGAGGTGGCGATCTCGTCCTACGAGTGGAAGGCCAAGCGGTAGCTCAAGGGCCTGGAATCGCGGCGGTTTCTCCCGGCCCCGGGCCGGGGGGAGCCGCCGCAGCCTTTCCTGGTTAGGATCGTGGGCTGTCCGGGCTGGCCGGCAGCCGAGGGGGAGCGGAGCCGCGTGGGACCCGTAGAGACATGGGAGATCGTGCTGGGGCTGGCCTTCCTTCTGGGCTCGGCCTTCACCTCCGCCTCGGAGACGGCCCTGACGGCGCTGGGGGAGGCGCGCGCCCGCCAGCTGCTCGACGGCGCCGGCGCGCGGGCCCGGATGCTGCGCATCTGGGTGGAGCACCCGGAGCGGGTGCTCTCGACGCTGCTGGTGGCCAACAACGTGGTCAGCATCGGGGCCGGGGCCCTGGCCGGCTCGGTGGGGGCCAAGATCGGCCGCGCCCTGGGCATGAGCGAGGCGGTGTCGGTGGCCGCCGCCACCGCCGTGGCAACGGTCATCATCCTCTTCTTCGGCGAGATCCTCCCCAAGACCCTGGCCAAGCGCCACGCCATGCAGGGCGCGCTGCTGGTGATCCCGTTCGTGCGGTTCCTCTACTTCTTCCTGGCGCCGGTGGCCTCGGGGCTGGTGAAGGCCACCGACGGGCTGGTGCGGCTCTTCGGCGGCTCGCGCCCCACGGCGCCGGCCGTGACCGGGGCCGAGATCGAGTACCTCATCGAGATGGGTACCCGCGAGGGCGTGCTCGACGAGGTCAAGGAGGAGCTGCTCAACAGCGTGCTGGAGTTCGCCGATCGGGTGGTGAAGGAGGTCATGATCCCGCGCACCCGGATGGTGGCGGTGGACAAGGACCTGCCGCCCGAGGAGATCGTCCGCATCGTCACCCAGAACCCCTACAGCCGCATGCCCGTGTACCAGGGCACCGTGGACAACGTGGTGGGCATCCTGCTGGTGCGCGACATCGTCCCCGAGCTGGCCAAGGGCTCGGTGCAGGGGCTCTCCCTCGACCGCTGGCTCAAGCCGGCCTTCTTCGTCCCCGAGCAGATGAAGATCTCGCGGCTGCTGAAGGAGATGCAGAAGCGGCGCACCCACCTGGCGGTGGTGGTGGACGAGTTCGGCGGCACCTCCGGCATCTGCAGCCTGGAGGACGTCATCGAGGAGATCGTCGGCGAGATCCAGGACGAGGGCGATGCCGAGGCGGCGCCGGTGAAGGCGGTGGGGGAGGGGCAGTGGCTGGCCGAGGCCTCCATCCCGCTCCACGACCTGGAGGAGTACCTGAACCACCAGGTGGAGGGGCTGGCGGAGGACCGCGAGCACGCGCGCCGCTTCCCCGAGGACGGAGACTACGAGACGCTGGGCGGCTTCCTCACCGCCAGCGCCGGGCGCGTGCCGCAGGTGGGCGCCCAGGTGGTCTGGGAGGGGCTGACCTTCACGGTGCGGGCCGGCGACGAGCGGCGGGTCACCCGCGTCGAGATCGCCCGCAGCGCCGCCGCGCCGCAGCCGCAGCCGGCCCGCGAGCCGGCGGCCCAGGAAGGCGCGTGAGCACCGCGGCCGGGCCGCTGCCCGACCTGCGTGCCGAGCCCCTCGAGGCGCTGGGCCGCCTCATGGCCGAGCTCCGGGAGAAGCCCTTCCGCGCCCGTCAGCTCTTCCGCTGGCTGCACCGGCGCGGCGCCGCCACCTTCGAGGAGATGAGCGACCTGCCCCGCGAGCTGCGGGCCGAGCTGGCCGCGCGCTACGCCCTGCCCACCCTGGCGCGCCACGAGGAGCGGCGCTCCCGCGACGGCACCATCAAGTGGACCTGGCGCACCGCCGACGGGCAGCTCGTCGAGTCGGTCTACATGCCCCACGTCGGCGACGGCGACGACGAGGAGGAGCCCGCCAACCGCGACCGGCGGACCCTGTGCGTCTCCACGCAGGTGGGCTGCGCCATGGGCTGCACCTTCTGCCTCACCGCCACCATGGGGCTGCGCCGGCAGCTCGGCGCCGGCGAGATCGTCGACCAGGTGCACCGCGCCAACCGCCGGCTGGTGGAGCTGGGCGAGGGCAAGGCGCCCCGCCCGCTCACCAACCTGGTCTTCATGGGCATGGGCGAGCCGCTGCACAACTACGAGGCGCTGAAGGCGGCCCTGGAGATCCTGCTCCACGAGGAGGGGCCCGACTTCTCCCACCGCCACGTCACCGTCTCCACCAGCGGGCTCGTCCCCGGCATCGAGCGCCTCGGCGCCGAGACCCGGGTGAAGCTGGCCATCTCCCTCAACGCCTCGTCGGACGCAGGGCGCGACGCGCTCATGCCGGTGAACCGCAAGTGGCCCATTGGCGAGCTGCTGGCCGCCTGCCGGCGCTTCCCCATGAAGCAGGGGCGGCGCATCACCTTCGAGTACGTGCTGCTGGGCGGGGTCAACGACACCGACGACGACGCCCGCCGCCTGGCCCGGCTGCTGGCGGGCATCCCGGCCAAGGTGAACCTCATCCCCTACAACGAGAACCCGGGCCTGCCCCACACCGCGCCCGGGCCCGGCCGGGTGGAGGCCTTCCGGGCCCTGCTCATGGCCGGTGGCGTCACCGCGGTGGTGCGGCGCAACAGGGGACGCGACATCGCCGCCGCTTGCGGCCAGCTGGCGGCCGGCCCGCCGGCGGCGCGGGTGCGGGCGGTTCGTTGACCGCACCGCCGCGCCGTGGGAGAACCCGCGGCGCGGAGGTGCACATGTCCCTGGTGGTCGTCGGCTCGGTGGCGCTGGACTCGGTGGAGACCCCCTTCGGAAAGCGCGAGGCGGCGCTGGGTGGGTCGGCCACGTACTTCTCGACCAGCGCCAGCTTCTTCGGCCCGGTGCGGCTGGTGGGCGTGGTGGGCGAGGACTTCCCCGTCGAGCACGAGCGGTTCCTGGCCTCGCGCGGGGTGGACCTGCTCGGCCTGGCCCGCCACAAGGGCGAGACCTTCCAGTGGAAGGGGCGCTACGAGTACGACCTCAACACTGCCCACACCCTCGACACCCGCCTCAACGTCTTCGCCGACTTCCGCCCCGAGCTGCCGCCCGCCTGGCGCGAGCCGGACATGCTCTTCCTGGGCAACATCGACCCCGATCTGCAGCGCTCGGTGGTGGACCAGGTGCGCCGGCCGCGGCTGGTGGCGGCCGACACCATGAACTTCTGGATCTCGGGCAAGCGCCAGAGCCTGCTCGAGACCCTGAAGCGCGTGGATCTGCTCTTCGTCAACGACGCCGAGGCCCGGCAGCTCGCCGGGGAGAGCAACGTGGTCAAGGCGGCGCGGGCCATCCTCACCATGGGCCCGCAGGCCCTGGTGGTGAAGCGGGGCGAGCACGGCGCCCTCTACTTCTCCGGGAACGAGGTCTTCGCGGCGGTGGCCTACCCGCTGCCCTCGGCCTTCGACCCCACCGGCGCCGGCGACAGCTTCGCCGGCGGGTTCATGGGCTACCTGGCCCGCACCGGCAGGCAGGACGGCCCCACCATGCGCAAGGCCATCGTGGTGGGCACGGTGCTGGCGAGCTTCGTGGTGGAGGAGTTCAGCCTGGACCGGTTCCGGACCCTGACGCCGCACGAGATCCGGGGGCGCTACGCCGAGATCCGGCGCCTGACCCACTTCGACGAGCTGGAGCCCGACGGCCTCGCCTGAGGAGTGGCCCGGTCCCGGGTTGACCCGGCTTCCGGGCGGTGACTAGATTCCCGGCGCGCCAGGGCACGCGCCCGGCACCAGTGGGAGGGACGTCGTCGATGCGGCTTGCGATCCTCAGCGACGTCCACGCCAACGTCGAGGCGCTCACCGAGGTCGAGGCGGCCATCCGGCAGGCCCGGCCCGACATGGTCGTCTGCCTCGGCGACGTGGTGGGGTACGGCGCCAGCCCCAACGAGTGCTGCGACGTGGTCCGCAAGCTGGCCCAGGTGGTCCTGCTCGGCAACCACGATGCCGCCGTGGCCGGGCGCATGGACTACTCCTACTACTACGACGCCGCCCGCCGGGCACTCGACTGGACCGCGGCCCGCGTCTCCTCCGAGAACCAGCTGTGGCTGCGCTCGCTGCCCTACACCCACAAGGTCGAGAACATCGGCTTCAGCCACGGCTCGCCGGTGCTGCCGGCCGAGTACGAGTACGTCTTCGCCCTGGAGCAGGCCCGCGAGCTCCTGCCTCACCTGGAGCGCCTGCCCGAGGTCACCTTCATCGGCCACTCCCACCTCTGCAAGGCCTTCGCCCTGTCGAGCGGCGGGCTGGTGGAGGACGTGAGCGCCACCTCGCTGGCCCTGGATCCGGAGCGCCGCTACATCGTCTCGGTGGGCTCGGTGGGCCAGCCGCGCGACTACGACAACCGGGCCTGCTTCCTCACCTACGACAGCCAGACTCGCGCCGTGGAGTACCACCGGGTGAGCTACGACATCGAGTCGGCGGCGCAGCGGATCTTCGACGCCAAGCTGGCGGTCAACTTCGGCCGGCGGCTCTTCCTGGGCGTCTAGTCCAGCACCCCGAGCCGCCGCGAGAGCCGGGCCCCGGCCGCGGTTCCCATGGCGTCGAGCGAGGCCAGCGCCAGCTCCGCGCTGCACCAGAGGCGGGCCGGCGGCGGCAGGGGCGCGCGCCCGAGCAGGGTGCCGGTCCGGGCGTCGAGGGCCCGCAGCGGATCACCCGGCAGCAGCACCACGCCCCGCACCAGGTGCGGCGCCAGGCCGGCGGGTGGGGTCTGGCCGGTCGGGGCCGCGGCGTGCCAGCGGAGCTGGCCGTCGCGGTCGAGTGCGGCGCAGCTCCCGTCGCCGCCGCGGACCAGCGCCACCGGGCCGCTGGCTGCCAGCACCGGCGCGCCGTGCCCCAGCGGCGGCGCCTCGGTCCAGGCGAGCCCGCCGTCCTGCTCCACCGCGGCCAGCACCGGGTCGCCCCCCACCGTGCCCGGCACCAGCAGCCTCCCGGCGAAGGGGAGCGGTGGCCCGGCGGGCGTGAAGTCGAGCGGCGCCTCCCAGAGCCGGCGCCCGGAGGACGGGTCGAAGGCCAGGAGGGCGCCGCCGACGGGCGCGGCGCAGACGGCGGCGCAGCGCCCGGCGCCGAAGGGCACGGGCGCGGCCAGAGCCGGGCCGGGCGCGAGCAGCCGCCAGGCGACGCGGCCGCCCTCGATGCCGTGGAGGAAGCTGGCGTCGGAGGCGGCGATGGCCAGCGGGCCGGCGGGCACGAACCAGAGGGCGCCCGCGCCCGGCGCCCGGAAGCGCCACGACTCGGCGCCGTCCTCGGCGCGGAGCGCCACCAGGCTGCCGCCGGCGGCGAGCAGCAGCAGCCCGCCGCGCAGGCGGGCCGATTGGCGGGGGAGGCGGGCGTCGGGGTCGGGCACCGGCCGGGCCCAGCGCTCCCCACCGCTGCGGGCGTCTACCTGCGAGAGCCGGGCGCCCCGCACCAGCAGGAGGCCGCGCCCGTCGGCCGCGGCCCAGCGGGCCCCGGGGCCGCGCCAGCGCTCTGCGCCCCGCTCGTCGAGGGCCACCACCGCCTCGGCCCCCGCCACCACCAGCGCGTCGCCGGCCCAGAGGAGGCCCTCGCCGGCCGGCGCCCCGACCTCCAGCTCCCAGGTCCGCTCCCAGGAGAGCCGCCGCAGCCGGCCAGGCCCCAGCGGCCGGCTGGGCTGGCGCGCGGCGCGCGGGTGGCGCAGGCGGCGCGGCGCCGCGGTGAGCTCGCCGGCGGCCACCTCGCGCACGTGGGCCAGGGCCCGCTCGGCGCCGAGGCGGAGCTCGGCCACCCAGGGGTTGCCGGACTGCCAGGCGTTGCGGGCCACCAGCACGCCGGTGAAGTCGATCGCCGCCGCCAGCACCGCCTCGGCCAGCACCAGGGGTGCGATGGCCAGCGGCGGCCGCCGCCCGGCGACGAGCCGCCCGCCCGCCAGGTCCACCGAGATGGGGAGGCTGCCGGCGGGGCCGAGGGCCAGCGACGAGGCGAGGGTGCCCTCGCCCCCCTGCACCGCCGAGGGGAGCTGGGAGGCGAGGGCCACGAGGTCGCGCAGCAGCAGGAAGGGGTGGCCCTCGAGCACGAGAGGCTCGGCGCCCAGGCCAGACTCGAAGACCACGCGCCCGGGCGCGAGCAGCGAGGCCAGGTCGGCGCCCGGGCCCCGGTAGCTCTCGACCACGGCCTCCTCGTCCCTGAGCTCGACCCGGCAGGCGGGCCCGGCGCGGCGCCCGCGCGAGACGCGCGCGCGGGGAACCGCCGCCGGCCGCGGGCCCGTGCGGGCCGGCCGTGCCGCGGAAAGCGCCGAGAGGGCGCGCCGCAGCTCCCGGCAGGCGGCGGCGCGGGAGAGCGCGGGCAGGATGGATGCCACGTCGCCGAGCAGCTCCGCGCCGGCCTCGGCCACCGCCTGGCGCAGGGCGTCCAGCTCCACCGAGACGTCGCGGGCGAGCACGCGGGAGGGTCGGCCCAGCGAGACCACCGAGAGGAGCACCGCCGGCCCGCTGCGGCGCAGGAGCAGCTCGACGGCCCCCTCGGGCAGGTGGGCCGAGGCCACCGGCTCCCCGGCCACCAGCCGGGCCAGCGAGTCGGCCAGGGAGGTGAGGGCCGGCAGTAGCGGCCCCTCGGCCCGGCCCCGGGCCACGTCCACCCCATCCACCTCGATGGCCACGGCGTCGGTGGCGCGGCGCACCGCCTGGGCTGCGGCCGTGCCGCCGCGCGTGAGGGCGAGCCGGATCGCCGGGTCCTCACGCCAGCCGCTGCCCACCCGGATGCGCACCATGGGCCTGCAGCGTGCGCCCCGAAACGGCAGGTTTCAACGTTGACAGCCGGTGGCTCGGCCACCAAGATGCTCGGGCAAGGCCGCCATTGGCCAACAGAATTTCGGACAAAACATGACTTTCACCGAAGCCGCCATCGAGGTCCTGCGGCGCGAGGGGAAGCCTCTCCACTTCAAGAAGATCGCCGAGATCGCCGTCCGGGAGAACCTGCTCGACCACGTCGGGAAGATCCCGGAGGACGTCATGGGCGGCCAGCTGGCGAACCACTGCCGGCTGCCTCGCCCCGAGCGGTCGGTGGTGGTGGTGCAGGCCGGTACCTTCGCGCTCGCAGAGTGGGGCCTGGACGAGGATCCTGCCGGGCTCGACGGAATCCTGGAGCCGCCGCCGGAGGGGGAGCTTCCCTACCGCGGCCGCGAGCGCCACCCCACGCCGTCGCGCGACGTGGCCCGGAGCACGGGCCGCGGCGAGCGCGAACGCGAGCGCCCCCGCCGCCGCGAGGAGGGCGAGGAGAAGCGCCGCCGCTTCCCGCCGCCGGCCGAGGTGGCCTTCGAGATCCTGGCCGGCTCCGACCGGCCCATGGCGCTCGCCGAGGTGGCGGCCCAGGGTGCCGAGCGGCTGCTCATGCCCGACGCCTTCGTGCGCGACGTGGCGGCGCTGGCCGCGGCCCTCTCCGAGGACAACCGCCGGCGCGAATCGGCCGGGCGCAAGCCGCTCTTCGCCATCGAGGGCGAGACCGTGTCGCTTGCCGCCCAGCCGGAGCCGGGCGAGCGCGAGCTGGCGCGGGCCGTGACCCGCGGCCCGGCCACCGCCTCGGAGCTGCGGCGCACGGCGCTGGCGGCGCTGCGGCGCCGCATGCGCGAGTGCGACGGCGCCACGGTGGAGTGGGTGGCGGCGCGCCTGCTGGAGAAGCTGGGGCTGCGCGAGCTCAAGGTCGCGAAGCGCGGCCGCGAGCACGTGGTGATCACCGGCCGGCGGCGCATGGGTCTGGCGGACGTCCGCCACTGCGTGCGGGTGCTTCGCGGCGGGGCCGAGGCCGGCCGCCGCGACATCACCGAGCTGCGGCGCGACATCCAGAGCTACGGCGCCCAGATCGGCGTCGTCGTCAGCGCCGGCGAAGCCGGGCGTGAGACCCGCGCCGAGGCGGCGGCCGCCGGGCAGCTCCCGGTGCTCCTGATCTGCGGCGAGGCCCTGGCCGAGTCGCTCACCGAGGCCGGGGTCGGCTGCCGCACGGTGGTGGTGCCCGAGGTGGACGAGGACTTCTTCCGCCAGGCGGCCGAGGTGGCCGGCGAGGAGGAGGCGGCCCGCCGCGCCCGCCGCGAGGAGCGCGAGCGGCGCGAGGAGGAGGACCGGCGCCGCCGCGAGCCCAGGCCCGAGCCGGTGGTGGTCGGGGCCGAGGGGGCCGGTGAGGCCACCGAGGCCGCGGTCGATCCGGCCGCCGGCGACGGTGGTCCCGACGCGCCGCCCGCTTCCCCGGCCGCAGCCGCGGCCGGGGCGGAAGGCGAGCCCGAGCGGGGCGACGAGGACGATGGGGAGGACGACGGCGAGGAGGGCGGCGAGGGCGCCCCGCGCGCGGAAGGCGCGCCGGGTGAGCCGGGCGCCGCGCCTCGCGAGGGCGGTCGCCGCCGGCGCCGCCGGCGCCGCCGGCGTGGCCGCGGGGAGCGCCGAGAGGGTGCGCAGGGCGGAGCGCCCGGCGGAGCGCCGGCCGAGGGCGGTGGTGCGCCCGCGTCCGCCGAGCCGGCGCCCGCGGCCCCGCCGCCGAGCGCTGGCGAGGGTGGGGGCGGGGGCACGGACGCATGACGCTGGGCCCGCGGTCCGGGGCGCGCTTCCAGGTCTTCCTGCTCGCGGCCCTGCTCCTGGGCTGCAAGGCGGCCCCGGAGAGGCAGTCGGTGGACCGCATGGTGGTGGCCGACACCGAGGGGGCCCAGCGGCTGGAGGCCATGGGGCTCTCGCGGGACGAGGTCCGGCGGGCCGCGGTCGACGCCGTGGCCGCCTCCGCGCACTTCGGGCCGCCGGTGCCCGAGGGAGGCAAGGCCCGTCGCTGGCTCGGCCGGGTGGCCGTCCACCGCGCCGACCTCGCGCCCGCCCAGCCGCCGCTCGCCCAGGTGATCCTCACCTTCGAGCTGTCGCCGCGGGACGAGGGCGGCACCATCCGCGAGACGGCGCGGGCCGCCGAGCCGGTGGTGGCCCCGGGCCAGCGCGGCCAGCGCGAGGCACTGGCGCGCGCCGCCGCCGCGGCCCTCTCCCGGGCCATGGCCGGCTTCGACCTGCTCCTCGCCGCCGAGCGCAAGGCCGATGCCGCGCTCCTGCTCGATCTGTCCTCGCCCGACGCCCGCGTTCGCGACGTGGCCATCCGCACCCTGGCCGATCGCAGGAATCGAGCCGCGGTCCCGGCGCTCGTCGAGCGGCTGGGCGACCCCGACCCCGAGGTGGTGGAGCGGGCCATCGGCGCGCTGGGCCAGATCGGCGATCCGGCGGCGGTGGGGCCGCTGGTGCGGCTGGCGCAGCGGCGCCAGGGGCCGGCCGTGGCCCAGCTGGTGCGCGTCATCGGCGACCTGGGCGGCAGCGACGCCCGCGCCTACCTGCTGACCCAGGCCTCCGGCAACCCCGACCCGTTCATCCAGGGGGCCGCGCAGCAGGCGCTCGACGACCTGACGGCGCGCGAGGCCGAGGCGGCTCGCGGCGCCGGGCGCTGAGGCGCGCTGCGGGCGCGCCGGCGCGCGCAGGATGGTTCTCCCCGGGCAGGCGGCGAGATAGGATGGCGCCCCGATGAGACTCCTGGCCTTGCTCGCCGCGGCCCTGGCCGCGGGCTGCGGACACGTCGCCCCGCCTCCCGCCGGGGCCACCTCGGACTCGGCCGCCGTCGCCGACCTCTTCCCGCTGGCGGTGGGGAACGAGTGGACCTGGGTGGACCGCTCGCCGGCGCTGCCGCAGGGCAGGGCGCCGGAGCGCACGGTGCGCATCCTGGCCCTGGGCGCCGACGGCTACTACCGCGACAGCGACCGCGGGGAGCTCCGCATCGAGGGGAGCTGCCTGCGCGACCGCGCCCGCCGCCTGCTCTGCGCGCCGCTCGAGGCCGGCCGGAGCTGGGTGTCGGTGACCGGGGTCTCCTCCACCGAGCGCTACGAGATCGTGGCTGCCGGCGAGAAGGTGGAGACGCCTGCCGGCCGCTTCACCGGCTGCGTGCGGGTGCGGGCGCTGCAGCGAGCCGGCCCCGAGGCGGAGAACGTGCTGGAGCTGACCTACGCTCCCGGTGTCGGCCCGGTGCGCATCGAGACCTTCGCGGTGGTGGGCGGCAAGACCTCGCTCCAGGTGCGCGCGGAGCTCAAGTCCTACGTGGTGAAGAGGTGAGCATGAGAGAGGTGGGGATCGGCATCGCAGGGTTCGGGACCGTTGGCGGCGGCGTGCTCTCCATCCTGGAGAACCACGCCCGGGAGATCGAGGCGCGCCTCGGCGCCCGCATCGTGGTGCGCCGGGTGGCGGTGCGCGACGTGGCCAAGGAGCGGGCCGTGGCCCTGCACCCCGGCCTGGTGACGCCGCGCCTCTCCGACTTGCTGGACGACCGCGAGGTCGAGGTGGTGGTGGAGCTCATCGGCGGAACCACCGAGGCCTTCGACCTGGTGGCCGGCGCCCTGCGGCGCGGCAAGCACGTGGTCACGGCCAACAAGGCGCTCATCGCCGCCCGCGGCGACGAGCTCTTCCGCCTGGCGGCCGAGAAGGGCGTCGACGTCTACTACGAGGGGGCGGTCTGCGGCGGCATCCCCATCATCCGCACCCTGCGCGAGGCGCTGGCCTCCGACCGCATCCAGGCCCTGCACGGCATCGTCAACGGCACCACCAACTTCATCCTCACCGCCATGTCCGAGAACGGCGAGCCGCTGGCCCAGGCCCTGGCCGAGGCGCAGCGGCTCGGCTATGCCGAGGCCGATCCCACGCTCGACGTCTCCGGAGGCGACGCCGCCCAGAAGCTCTGCATCCTGGCCCAGCTCGCCTTCGGCGCCCGGCTCCGCCCCGAGGACGTGCTCACCGAGGGCATCATGCAGCTGGAGCCGGCCGACTTCGCCTGGGGCCGCGGCTTCGGCTACGCCCTCAAGCTCCTGGCCGTGGCCTGCCGGGTGGAGCGCGCCGAGGGCGAGGTCCCGGGCCCGGACCTCATCGAGGCCCGGGTGCACCCGGCCTTCATCCCGCAGGCCTCGCTGCTGGCCGGCGTCCGGGGCGCCATGAACGCGGTGCAGCTCCGCTCCGACGCCCTCGGCCCCTCGATGCTCTTCGGCCAGGGGGCCGGGGCGCTCCCCACCGGCAGCGCGGTGGTGGCCGACATCATCGACCTCTCCCGCAACATCGTGGCCTCGAGCCCGGGCCGCGTGCCGCTGCCGCCCAGCACGCCGCGGGTCCAGCTCCGCT
>JACRMN010000001.1:0-167500 GCA_016214955.1 Deltaproteobacteria bacterium | reverse complement strand
CTCCGGACGGGTTGGGCCAACGGGGAGTTGATGCGCGGGAAGTGAGCCGGAAGCGAGGCCCGGAGGGGGCGTCAGCCGCCGACGCCTGCCATGGGGAGAAGGGCGGCGCCGGGCCCCATCTCGTGCTGCACGCCCTTGCGGAGGAGCCCCGCACGAACCGCCACGGCCAGCGCCTCGTCGGAGGCCCCGTCGCGGAGGAGCGGCAGCAGCGGGACGCGGTCGCGCCCGCCCAGGCAGGAGCGGAGCGCGCCGTCGGCGCCGACGCGGATGCGGTTGCAGTCCTGGCAGAAGCTCTCGGTCATGGCGCCGATGAAGCCGACCAGGCCGGAGAGTCCGGCGGAGCTGCCGCGCATGTGGCGCGCCGGGCCCCAGCCGCGGGTGTCGTCGGGGACGAGGGCCACGCCCTGGGCCTGGAGGAGCTGCTTCACCTCGAGGGTGGGCACCGGCTCACCGGCGCCGAAGGGCATGAGCTCGATGAACCGCGGAACCGCCCCGTGGCCCCAGGCGAAGCGGCACAGGTCGCCCAGCTCCGCCTCGTTCTGCCCGCGCACCACCACCACGTTGAGCTTCAGCGAGGCGAAGCCGGCCTGGCCGGCGGCTGCGATGCCGGCCAGGATGCGGGCGTGGTCGGCGGCGCGCCCCGCCAGCGCCTCGAGGCGCTCCGGGGCCAGGGTGTCGAGAGAGACGTTGAGGCGGCTCACACCGGCGCGTCGCAGCGGTGCCGCCAGCTCCGCGAGCCGCTGCCCGTTGGTGGTGAGGGCCACCTCCTCGATGCCCGGCGTGGCGGCCACGTCGGCGGCGATGTCCGGCAGGTCGCGGCGCAGGGTGGGCTCGCCGCCGGTGAGCCGGACGCGGCGCACGCCCATGCCGGCGAAGAGCCGCACCAGCCGGGCGGCGTCGTCGCGGGTGATGGCGTCGGTGCCGGCGTCGGGGGAGGGGGAGCAGTAGCTGCAGCGGAAGTTGCAGCGCGCCGTGAGCGAGAGGCGCAGGTAGGTGACGGCGCGGCCCTGGCCGTCGCAGAGCGGCGCGGCGCTCACGGGCCGCTCCCGCGGCGGGGCCGGGCCAGCGCCTCCCAGGTGGGCTCGTCGATGGAGAGGAAGGCGGCCACGCAGCGCGGGTCGAACTGGGTGGCGGAGCAGCGGGCGATCTCCTTGCGGGCGTCGAGGAAGGGGACGCCCCTGCGGTAAGGGCGATCGCTCGTCATGGCGTCGAGGGTATCGGCCAGGGCGAAGATGCGGGCGCCGATGGGGATGGCCTCGCCCGCCAGGCCGCGGGGGTAGCCGCTGCCGTCCCAGCGCTCCTGGTGGGAGAGGACGATCTCCGCCGCGGCCTGGAGGAAGGGGATGGTGCGGATCATGCGCCAGCCCATCTGCGGGTGCTGGCGCATCTCCTTCCACTCGTCCTCGGTGAGCGGCCCTTCCTTGAGCAGGATGGCGTCGCGGACGCCGATCTTGCCGATGTCGTGCAGCAGCGCGCCCCGCCCCACGTCGGGCAGCTCCGTCGAGGGGAGCCCCAGCTTCTCGGCGATGGCCAGCGTGTAGCGCACCACTCGCTGGGAGTGGTCGCTGGTCTCGTGCTCGCGGGCGTCGAGCGCCTGCACCAGGGCGTACAGCGTCGCCTGGTAGCTCTGCTCCACCTCGCGCAGCGCCCGGGAGAGCTCGGCGGTCTTCTCGCGGACGCGCGACTCCAGGCTCGAGCGGTAGCGGGTGCGGGCCAGCTCCAGGCGGCGGCGGGCCAGGGCCCGCTCCATGGCGCGGACCAGATCGCCGATCTTGGGCGGCTTGAGGAGGTAATCGGCCGCGCCGCGGCGCAGGCACTCGACCGCCATCTCGGTCTCGCCCATGGCGGTCAGCATGATGACGGCGGTGCTGGGGAACTCGGAGCGCAGCCGCTCCAGCAGCCAGAGGCCGTCGTGCCCGTCCATGCGGAGGTCGGAGAGCACCAGCGGGTACTCGACCGCGCGGCAGGCGGCCAGCGCCTCGTCGGCACCCACGGCGGTGGATGTGAGGTAGCCCTCCTCGCCCAGAAGGGTGGCGATGACCTCGCGCACCGTGGCGTCGTCGTCCACGACCAGCACCCGCACAGGGCTCGACGGGGCAGGCGACGGCGCCGCCGACTCCTCGCTCTCGCTCCCTCCGGGGACCCTCACGCCGGCGATTGTAAGCGCGCCGTGCGCGCGCCTGCCACCCTTACCTATACTCCCGCAGGGTACAGACGCCGCCCTTGACCCCCAGGGGAAAACCCTCTACCTAGCGACGAAAACCCGCCCATGACCGCTCCCATTCCACCGCGACCGACGACGCCTGCGGGCGACCCGGGTGCAGCCGCGCGCCGCGAGCTGCAGGAGCTCCGGGCGGCGGGCCTGCCCGCGGGGACGCGCAAGCCGGAGTGGCTCCGGGTGCAGCTCCCCGGCGGCGAGCGGTACAAGCAGGTGAAGGAGACGCTGCGCGGCCTCGCCCTCCACACCGTCTGCGAGGAGGCCCAGTGCCCCAACGTGGGCGAGTGCTGGTCGGGCGGCACCGCCACGGTGATGCTCCTCGGCGACCTGTGCACCCGGTCCTGCCGCTTCTGCCACGTGAAGAGCGCCGCGGTCCCGCCGCCGCCCGACCCCGACGAGCCGCGGCACCTGGCAGACGCCATCCGCAAGCTCGGGCTCGACTACGTGGTGGTCACCAGCGTGGACCGCGACGACCTGCCCGACGGCGGCGCCTCCCATTTCGCCGAGGCCATCGTCCGGCTGCGCGAGATCCCCGACCTGCTCGTCGAGGTGCTGACGCCCGATTTCCGCGGTGACGCCGAGGCGGTGCGCACCATCGGCCGGGCCGCGCCCCACGTCTTCGGCAACAACCTGGAGACGGTGCGCCGCCTCACGCCGGTGGTCCGCGACGCGCGCGCCGGCTACGACCAGACGCTCGAGGTGCTGGCGCGCATGCACCGCGAGTTCCCCGGGGTGGTCACCAAGTCGTCGGTCCTGCTGGGGCTCGGCGAGCGGGACGACGAGCTGCTGGTGGCGTTTGCCGACCTGCGGGCAGCGGGCGTGGAGATCCTGACGCTGGGCCAGTACCTCCGGCCGTCGCCGCGCCACCTGCCGGTGGTGGAGTTCGTTCCCCCCGAGCGCTTCCGGGCGCTGCAGCGGGAGGGGGAGCGGCTCGGGTTCCGCTACGTGGCCGCCGGGCCGCTGGTGCGCTCCAGCTACCGGGCCGCCGAGCTGTTCCTGCGTGGCGCCATCGCCGGGCGGCGCGGCGGGATGCCGGCCGAGGGAGAGGAGCGGGCCCATGCGCAGAACGACTGAGCCGCGGGAGCTGCGCCGGCGGGAGAACGGCGCCGCCAAGGAGGCCGCGGCGCCCAAGGCCGAGGCCGAGCGCTACCCGCTCTTCCGGCTGCTGGCCGAGGACGGCGCCGGCGCGCCGGCCGAGAGCCCGCTCGCCGACGGGGAGCTGCTCTCGCTCTACCGCTGGATGGTGCTCTCGCGGCAGCTGGACGAGCGCATGGTGGCCATGCAGCGCCAGGGGCGCATCGGCTTCTACATCGGCGCCATCGGCGAGGAGGCCACGGTGCTGGGCACCGCCGCCGGGATGCAGCCCGGCGACTGGATCTTCCCCTGCTACCGCGAGCACGCCGCGGCCCTCTACCGCGGCATGCCGATGGCCGCGCTCTTCTGCGACATGCTGGGCAACGCCGCCGATCTCATGCTCGGCCACCAGATGCCCTGCCACGAGGCCTGGCGGCCCGGGCATTACGCATCCATCAGCTCCCCCATCGGCACCCAGATCCCGCAGGCGGTGGGCGCCGCCTGGGCGGCCCGCATCAAGGGAGAGGAGATGGTGTCGCTCGTCTACTTCGGCGAGGGGGCCACCAGCTCCAACGACTTCCACACCGGCCTCAACTTCGCCGGCGTGCACAAGGTGCCCACCGTCTTCGTCTGCCGCAACAACGGCTGGGCCATCAGCGTTCCCCGCGAGCGCCAGACCGCCTCCGAGACCATCGCCCAGAAGGCGGTGGCCTACGGCATCGCCGGCGAGCGGGTGGACGGCAACGACCTCCTGGCGGTGGTGGCCGCCACCCGGCGGGCGCGGGCCCGGGCCGCGGCCGGCGAGGGACCGACGCTCCTCGAGTGCGTCACCTACCGGCTCGAGGGCCACTCCACCTCCGACGACCCCAAGGCCTACCGGCCGGTGGAGCTTGTCGAGCCCTGGCGCAAGAAGGACCCGCTCACCCGGCTCCGGCGCCACCTGACCGAGCGCGGCCTCCTCGCCGAGGCCGGCGATCAGAAGCTCCTGGCCGAGGTGAAGGAGGAGATCCTCGCGGCCATCAAGCAGGCCGAGGCCGCCGACCCCAAGCCGCCGCTGGAGACCCTCATCCAGGGCGTGTACGCCGAGCCGATGTGGCAGCAGCGCGAGCAGCTGGAGGAGGTCCGCGCCGCCATCGCCCTCGACCCGCGCGTCGCCAACCCGCGCCACCAGAGCTGAGCCCCCGCCATGCCGGTCCTCAACATCATCCAGGCCGTCAACGACGCCCTCAAGCTGGAGATGCGGCGCGACCCCAGCGTGGTGGTGCTGGGCGAGGACGTGGGCCGCTTCGGCGGCGTCTTCCGGGCCACCACCGGGCTCCACGAGGAGTTCGGGCCCGACCGGGCCATGGACACCCCGCTGGCCGAGAGCGGCATCATCGGCACCGCGGTGGGCATGGCGCTCTACGGCCTGAAGCCCGTGCCCGAGATCCAGTTCGCCGACTTCATCTTCCCGGCCATGGACCAGATCGTGAACGAGGTGGCCAAGTACCGCTACCGCTCCGGCGGCCAGTGGTCCTGCCCCATGGTCATCCGCTCGCCGTACGGTGGCGGCATCCGCGGCGGCCACTACCACTCCCAGTCGCCCGAGACCCACTTCATCCACACCCCGGGGCTCAAGGTGGTGGTGCCGGCCACACCCGAGGACGCCAAGGGGCTCCTCACCAGCGCCATCCGCGACCCCGACCCGGTGCTGTTCCTCGAGCCCAAGCGCGTCTACCGCGCCGCCCGCGGCGAGGTCCCCGAGGGCGAGTACCTGGTCCCGCTCGGCAAGGCCCGCGTCACCCGCGCCGGGCACCAGGTGACCCTCATCGCCTGGGGGGCGATGTGGCACGAGGCCGACCAGGCGGCCCGCGAGGCCGAGGCCGAGGGCATCGACGTCGAGGTGCTCGACCTGCGGAGCCTGCAGCCGCTGGACGTGGAGGCCATCGAGCACTCGGTGCTGAAGACCGGGCGGGCGGTGGTGGTCCACGAGGCGCCCCGCACCTGCGGCTTCGGGGCGGAGATCTCGGCCCTCATCCAGGAGCGCTGCTTCCTGCACCTGGAGGCGCCGGTGTTGCGGGTGACAGGCCTCGACACGCCGTTTCCGTACACGCTGGAGAACGAGTACCTGCCGCGGGCGCCGCGCATCCTCCAGGCGCTCCGCCGCACGGTGACCTTCTAGGCCACGAGGCCCCGCATGTTCCGCTTCCTGCTCCCCGACATCGGCGAAGGCGTGGTGGAGGCCGAGGTGCAGCAGTGGTTCGTCAAGGCCGGCGACCACGTCAAGGAGGACCAGCCCCTCGTCGAGGTGATGACCGACAAGGCCACGGTCACGCTGCCCTCGCCGCGGCGCGGGACCATCACCAAGCTTCTCTACCAGCCGGGCCAGATGGCCAAGGTGCACGAGGCGCTGCTGGAGATGGTGGAAGACGTGAACCCGGCGGCACTGCCACCCGCCGAGCTGGCGCCGGGCGAGCAGATGCCGGCGCCGGAGCCCGAGCCGGGCGCCACCGACACGCCGGCGATGGCGGCCTCGGCCGCGGCCCCGCGGCCGGCGGGCGGCGCCAAGGTGCTGGCCACGCCGGCGGTGCGCGCCATGGCCCGGCAGCTGGGCGTGGAGCTGGCGGCCGTGACCGGGAGCGGGAAGGGCGGCCGCGTCACCCGCGACGACCTGGAGGCGGCGCGGAACGGCAAGGGCGGGCAGAACGGCCACGCCCGCCCGCCGGCCCCGCCGCCGGCGCCGCAGCGGCCGGCCCCCTTCGAGATGCAGCTCCCGGAGAGGTCGCCGGTGACGCTGCCTCCCACCGACGACGAGGTGCTGCCGCTGCGCGGCGTGCGCCGCCGCATCGCCGAGCGCATGGCGCAGTCGAAGCGCACCGCGGTGCACTTCACCTTCGTCGAGGAGGTGGACGTCACCGAGCTCAAGAAGGTGCGGGCGCGCATCGCCGCCGCGGCGCAGGAGCAGGGGGTCAAGGTCACCTTCCTGCCCTTCGTGGTGAAGGCGGCGGTGGCGGCGCTGAAGAAGCACCCCTGGCTCAACGCCTCGCTGGACGAGGCCCGCAGCGAGATCCGGCTGCGGCGCCAGTACCACATCGGCATCGCCTCGGCGACCGAGCAGGGGCTGGTGGTGCCGGTGGTGAAGAACGCCGACAAGCTCTCGCTGCTGGAGCTGGCGAGGGAGATCGAGCGGCTGGCGGTGACCAGCCGCGCCGGCCGCGCCCGGCCCGAGGAGCTCACCGGCTCCACCTTCACCATCACCAGCCTGGGAGCCAAGGGAGGCCTGCTGGCCACGCCGGTCATCAACTACCCCGAGGTCGCCATCCTCGGGGTCCACCGCATCCGCCAGGTGCCGGTGGTGCGCGAGGGTCAGGTGGTGATCCGCGACATGATGAACGTGTCGCTCTCCTCCGATCACCGGGTGGTGGACGGCCACGTGGCGGCGGCCTTCACCTACGCCCTCATCGGCTACCTGGAGGATCCCAACCTCCTGTTCATGGAAATGGTCTAGAACCGGCCCCGGGGCCCCCAGGCCCCGCGCAGCAGGGGAGGGAACGATGTCCACGAAGAGCTACGACGCGGTGGCGATCGGTGCGGGCATGGGTGGCTACGTGGCCGCCATCCGGCTGGCGCAGATGGGCAAGAAGGTGGCGCTGGTGGAGAAGGAGCCCACGCTGGGCGGCGTGTGCCTCAACTGGGGCTGCATCCCCTCCAAGGCGCTCATCGCCGCCGCCAACCTGGTGGACGACCTGCGGGGCGCCGCCCACCGCGGCATCGTCGCCGAGCCCAAGGTGGACGTCGCCAGGCTGCGCGAGTTCAAGGGCGAGGTGGTGAAGAAGCTCACCGGCGGCGTGGCCCTGCTGCAGAAGGGGAACGGCGTCGAGGTGCTGAAGGGGACCGCCAGCTTCGTCGCCCCCGGCGCCATCGAGGTGGCCGGCAAGGAGGGCACGGTGCGGGTGGAGGCCGGCGCCTTCGTGCTCGCCACCGGCGCCCGGCCGGTGGAGATCCCGGGATTCCCGTTCGGCGGCGAGATCTGGAGCGCCCGCGACGCCCTGGAGCTCACCGAGGTGCCGAAGCGCCTGGCGGTCATCGGCGGCGGCGTCATCGGCCTCGAGCTGGGGACGGTCTACGCCAAGCTGGGCTCCCAGGTGACGGTGGTGGAGGCGCTGCCGCAGCTCCTCACCGGTGTCGACCCCGACGCGGTGCGGCTGGTGGCCAAGGGGCTGCGCCAGCGCGGGGTGAAGGTGCTGCTCGGCGCCAAGGCCAAGGGACTGGGGAAGAAGTCCGGCTCGCTGGTGCTGGTCACCGAGGTGGAGGGCAAGGAGGAGCCGGTCGAGTGCGACAAGGTGCTGGTGGCGGTCGGCTTCCGCCCCTTCACGCAAGGTCTCGGGCTCGACAAGGCCGGCGTCAAGCTCTCCGAGAAGGGCTTCGTCGAGGTGGACGAGCAGTACCGGACCAGCGTCCCCACCATCTACGCCGTCGGCGACCTGACCGGCGCCCCCTTCCTGGCCCACAAGGCGGCCAAGGAGGGCGAGATCGCCGCCGACGCCATCGCCGGCAAGAAGACGGTGCGCGACTGGGTGGCCATGCCCGCCGGCATCTTCACCGACCCGGAGATCGGGACGGTGGGCCTTTCGGAGGAGCAGGCCAAGGCGGCCGGCTACGACCCCATCGTCGGCAAGTTCGGCTACGGCGCGCTGGGCCGGGCCATCGCCATCGACCACACCGAGGGGTTCGTGAAGGTGATCGCCGATCGCGCCTCCAAGCTGCTCCTGGGCGCGGTCTTCGTGGGCCACGAGTCGGCCGACCTGGTGGCCGAGGCGGCGCTGGCGCTGGAGATGGCCGCCACCCTCGAGGACGTGGCCCTCACCGTCCACGCCCACCCCACGCTGCCGGAGGCCTTCCAGGAGGCCTGCATGGCGGCCATGGGCGAGGCGGTGCACATGCTCAACCGGCCGGAGCGGCCGAAGAAGGGCTAGCCGGGGCGGCCGGTGCGCAGGCTCCTCGTCCACGCGCTCGGCCGCGTCGAGTACCGCGACGGCCTCCGGCTCATGGAGCTGGCCGGCGAGCAGGTGCGGGCCCGGGCGCCCGACGCCGACCACCTCTTCCTGCTGGAGCACCCGCCGGTGCTGACCCTGGGGCGCGGCGCCGGGCGCAGGAACGTGCTGGCCTCGCCGGCCTGGCTGGAGAAGCAGGGCTTCGAGCTCCACGAGACCGACCGCGGCGGCGACGTCACCTACCACGGCCCCGGCCAGGTGGTGGGCTACCCGGTGGTGGACCTCTCCGACCGGCGCGACGTGCGCCGCTACGTGGGCGCGCTGGAGGAGGCCATGATCCGGACCTGCGCCGACTGGGGGCTGGCGGCGGAGCGCCACCCCGAGCACCGCGGCGCCTGGGTGGGCACCCGCAAGATCGGCGCGGTGGGCGTCCACCTCTCCCGCTGGATCACCTCGCACGGCTTCGCCTTCAACGTCGCCCCCGACATGGCCCACTTCCAGGCCATCGTCCCCTGCGGCATCGATGACCCGCGGCTGGGCGTGACCTCCCTGGCGCGCGAGCTCACCGAGCGGGGCCGGCCCGTGCCCTCCCTGGCCGAGGTGCAGGACCGCCTGGCGGCCCACCTGCCGGCGCTGCTGGGGCGAGAGCCGGAGGAGAGCGGCGTCGACCTGCGCTCCGTCGCGGTGGTGGTGCGGGGCGCCGACGGCCGGGTGCTGCTCCTGCGGCGGGCGCCGGAGCGGGGCGGCTTCTGGCAGCCGGTCACCGGGCGCGTCGAGCCCGGCGAGAGCCCGGCGGCGGCGGCGCGGCGCGAGCTGCGCGAGGAGACCGGGGCCGACGTCCCGGTGGAGCCGCTCGGCTACGAGCACGACTTCGGCATCGAGCCGGCGCTGGCGGCGCGCCTCGGCGGCGCCTTCCTGGCCCGCGAGACCGCCTTCGCCGCCCGGGTGCCCGCCGGCTTCGCTCCGTCGCTCTCCGACGAGCACGCCGCGTGGGGCTGGTACCAGCCTGCCGAGGCGGCCGAGCTCACCCCGTACGCCGGCCTGCGGCGGGCGGTGCGGCTGGCGGCCGGGGCCTGAGCCGGCCCGGGCGGGCGGTGGCGCCGGGGCCTGGGCGACCCCTCTTGTCCTTGCCGAGCGCCGCATCTTCGGGCACCCTTCTGGGCCCCCTTCTCCCTTGGGAACTGACGATGATCACGGTGGAAAAGATCGGCGGGACCTCGATGTCCGCCTTCCAGGACGTCCTCGCCAACATCATGCTGCGCGACCCGAAGCAGGTGAACGGGCGCGTCTACATCGTGTCGGCCTACGCCGGCGTGACCAACGAGCTCCTGGAGCACAAGAAGACCGGCCAGCCCGGCATCTACGCCAAGTTCGCGAGCGGCGACGACTACGCCGCGGCGCTCGACGCCCTGACCGCGCGCCTCAAGGAGATCAACAGGGGCTTCGTGCCCCTGGGGCTGCCGCTGGCCGTGGCCGACGGCTTCATCGAGAAGCGCATGTCGGAGCTGAAGGAGTACCTGGACTCCATGCGCCACGTGCTCGCCAGCGGCTACCTCAAGCGCGAGAGCGTGCTGCTCGCCGCCCGCGAGATGCTGGCCGCCATCGGCGAGGCCCACAGCGCCTTCAACAGCGTCGAGATCCTCAAGGCCAAGGGGCACAGGGCGCTGCTCCTCGACCTCTCCGGCTTCGACGACGACGACCCGCTGACCATCGACGAGCGCATCCACAAGTCCTTCAAGGGCGTGGACGTGCAGAGCCAGGTGGTGGTGGTGACCGGCTACACCAAGGGCATCGAGGGCATCATGCGGGAGTTCGACCGCGGCTACTCCGAGGTGACCTTCTCCAAGGTGGCCGTGGAGATCCGCCCGGGCGAGGCCATCATCCACAAGGAGTTCCACCTCTCCTCGGCCGACCCGGGCATCGTCGGCGCCGGCAACACCGTCATCGTCGGCCGCACCAACTACGACGTGGCCGATCAGCTCGCCGACGTGGGCATGGAGGCCATCCACCCCAAGGCCGCCAAGCCCATGGAGCTGGCCGGGGTGCCGCTGCGCCTCAAGAACACCTTCGAGCCCGACCACCCGGGCACGCTCATCACCAAGGACTACGTGGGCGAGATGGCGCGCATCGAGGTCATCGCCGGGTCCGACAAGGTGACGCTGGTGGAGATCCACGACCCCAACATGGTGGGCACCGTGGGCTTCGACCTGCAGATCCTGGAGATCTTCAAGCGCTACGGCATCTCGTACATCCTCAAGGCCACCAACGCGAACTCCATCACCCACGTCATCTGGGAGAAGTCGGTGACGCCGGCCTTCGTCGAGGAGCTGGAGAACGCCTACGAGCTGGTGACCACCCGGCCCTGCGCCATGGTCTGCGTCATCGGCTCCAACATGGCCATCCCCGGTGTGCTGGCGCGGGCCACCCAGGTGCTGGCCGACAGCGGCATCAACGTGAACTGCGTCTCCCAGTCGTTCCGACAGGTGAGCATGCAGTTCGTCATCGAGCGCCCCGAGTACAAGAAGGCCGTGGCCGCGCTCAACCTGGCCCTCTGCCTGGGCGGCAAGAAGGCGGCGTAGCGGGGGCGCGGCGGGCGCTACAGGTCCAGCGCCCCGCCGTCCACCAGCCCGCAGACCGCCTCGATGTCCCGGTGCAGCTCGCGGTCGCCGTCGAGCGGGGCCACCCGCTCGCGGATGCGCCGGTGGGCCTCGGCCACGCGGGCCGCGGGGCGCAGCGGCCGGCGCAGCTCGATGGCCTGGGCCGCCACCAGGAGCTCGATGGCCAGGCAGGTGCGGACGTTCTCCACGACCTGGCGCGCCTTCAGCGCCGCGGCCATGCCCATGGAGACGTGGTCCTCGCGCCCCGCCGAGGAGGGGATGGTGTCCACGCTGGAGGGGTGGCAGAGCACCTTGTTCTCCGAGGCCAGGGCGGCGCTGGTCACCTGGGCGATCATGTAGCCCGAGTCGAGCCCCGGGTTCCGCGCCAGGAAGGGCGGCAGGCCGGAGAGGGACGGGTTCACGAGCTGCTCCACCCGCCGCTCGGAGATGGAGGCCAGGTGGCTGGCGGCGATGGCCAGCACGTCGAGGGCCAGCGCCACCGGCTGGCCGTGGAAGTTGCCGCCGCTCACGATCTCGCCGCTGCCGGCGAAGACCAGCGGGTTGTCGGTGGCGGCGTTGACCTCGCGGGACAGCACCGCGCGGCAGAAGCCGATGCCGTCCCGGGCGGCGCCGTGCACCTGGGGCATGCAGCGCATCGAGTAGGGGTCCTGCACCTTGTGGCAGTCGGGCCCCTGGTGCGAGGCGTTGAGCGGCGAGTCGGCCAGGAGCTCGCGCAGGTGGGCCGCGGCGGCGAGCTGTCCCGGCTGGCCGCGGGCCTCGTGCACCTCGGCGAGGAAGGGGCGGTGGGAGCCCAGCAGCCCCTCCAGCGTCATGGCCCCGGCCACGTCGGCCACCCGGGTGAGGAGCTCGGCCCGGAGCAGGGCCAGCGTGCCCACCGCGGCCATGGCCTGCGTGCCGTTGATGAGCGCCAGCCCCTCTTTCGGCCCCAGCACCGCCGGGCGCAGGCCGGCCTTCGCCAGCGCCGCGGCGCCGCTCATCCGCACGCCCTCGACCCAGGCCTCGCCCTCGCCGATGACCAGGAGGGCCAGGTGGGCCAGCGGTGCCAGATCGCCCGAGGCGCCCACCGACCCGCGCTCCGGCACCACCGGCACCACGTCGCGGTTGAGGAGGTCCACCACGAGGTCGAGGGTGCTCTCGCGGATGCCGGAGTAGCCCTTGGCGAGGACGTTGGCCCGCAGCAGCACCAGGGCGCGGGCCTCCGGGAGCGGCAGCGGCTCTCCCACGCCGGCAGCGTGGGAGAGCACCAGGTTGCGCTGCAGCTTCTGGAGGTCGCCGTCGGCGATGCGCACCTCGGCCAGGGTGCCGAAGCCGGTGTTGATGCCGTAGTGCGGCTCGCCGTCGGTGAGCCGGGCGTCCACCAGCGCCCGGGCCGCGCGAACCCGCTCCCGCGAGGCGGGCGAGAGCTCCACCCGCGCCTCGCGGCGGGCCACCGAGCGGACCTCCTCCAGCGCCAGGGTGTCGCCGTCGATGAGCACGTGCCGCATGCGGGCCTCCGGGCCGCGGCCGTCGCGGCCCGCCCTTTGTACACGCCCGCGGGCTGCCTTTCAGCAACTCCGCCGGGGCGGCGCGCGCCTTGCTAGCCGAGGCAGGATGGCTCCCGCCCGCATCGCCCTGGTCCTCGTCCTCGCCGCGGCGCTCCTCCCCTCGGCGCTGCGCGCGCAGCGGCGCCCGGAGCCGCCGGCGCCGGCCTGCGAGCCGCAGGGGAGGGGAACGCCGCCGCGCCACTGGATCGGCTGCGCGGCGGACGAGGGGCCGGGGCGCGCACTCACGGGCGGTGAGCGGCTGCTGCTCGACCTTCCCCTCGACCTCAACCGGGCGGCGGCCGCGGAGCTTGCGCTCGTGCCCGGCCTCTCGCCGAGGCTCGCCGAGGAGGTGGTGGCCGACAGGGAGCGCCGCGGTCCGTTCCGCGAGGTGGGGGAGCTCGATCGGGTGCGCGGCGTCGGCCCGGCCCGGCTGGCGCGGGCGCGGCTCCACCTGGCGGTGGAGGCGGCCCCTGCGGTCCGCGTGCCGGCCGACGCCGACGGGGGGCGCTGAGCCGGCGAGCTAGGCGGCGCGGCGCGCCGGCGGGGCGTCCACGTCGAAGCGGACCGGCGTGAAGGCCCACAGGGCCACGCGGCCGCGGTGCGGCGCGGTGAAGGTGGTCGGGGCGTCGAGGATGTGGTCCGCGGCGTCGCCCTCGAGGGTCAGCCAGGCGCGGCCGGCGCGGAGGGCGACGGTGGCGCCGGGCTCGACCTCCAGGCTCCAGGTGCCGTTCTCGGGGAGGGCCACCGCGCCGGGGGGCAGGACGGAAGAGGGGAGCCCGCGCAGGCCGGCCTGCGGGGCGGGGACGCTGCCGGTGTCGAGGTGTCGCTGCATCATGCGGAGAACCTAGCGCGCGGGAGGTGGCCGTAACAGATACAGCAAGTGCGAATTGGCACCAGTACAGATATCCCACATCATCATCTGTGCTATCCTGCCGCCATGGCTGGAGAAGCGAGCCAGGGAACGCCCCGGGAGCCTGCGACACCCAAGTACCTGCAGATCGCGGGGCGGTACGCCCGGGCCATCGAGGCCGGGACGCTGCGGCCCGGCGACCGGCTCCCCTCGGTGCGGCGGCTCCACGCCGAGGAGCGGGTCTCCATCTCCACGGTGATGCAGGCGCTGGCGCGCCTCGAGGCCCAGGGGCTCGTCGAGGCCCGGCCCAAGTCGGGCTACTTCGTGCGCGCCCGGGTGCGGGCCCCGCCGCCGCAGCCGGCCCGCCCGGCCAGGCGCGCCCCGTCCGCCGTGGGCGTGAGCGCCCTCGTGGCCCGCGTCTACCGCGCCGCAGGCGATCCGCGCGTGGTCCAGCTGGGCGCGGCCATCCCCACCTCCGCCCTCCTGCCGGCGCGGGAGCTGGCGCGGGCCATCGCCGCCGAGGCCCGCGCACACCCGGAGGCGCAGGTGGACTACCAGATGCCGCCCGGCCTCCCCGAGCTGCGCCACCAGGTGGCCCGCCGGGCGCTGGAGTGGGGCTGCACCCTCGCCGCCGACGACCTGGTGATCACCGGCGGCGCCACCGAGGCGGTGACCCTGGCGCTCCTGGCGGTGGCCGCGCCCGGCGCGGTGGTGGCGGTCGAGTCGCCCACCTTCTACGGCACGCTCAAGGCCATCGAGGCCCTGGGGCTCAAGGCGCTCGAGATCCCCTGCCACCCCGAGGACGGCATGGACCTCGACGAGCTCGAGGCCAGGCTCGACCGCTACAAGGTGGCAGCGGTGGTCTCGGTGCCCAACTTCAACAACCCGCTGGGCAGCTGCATGCCGGACCTGGCCAAGGCGCGGCTGGTGGAGATGCTGGCGGCGCGGCGCATCCCGCTGGTGGAGGACGACATCTTCGGCGACCTGGCCTTCGGTCCGGTGCGCCCGCGGGCGGCCAAGTCCTGGGATCGCGACGGAGGCGTGATCCTGTGCGGCTCGCTCTCCAAGTCCCTGGCCCCGGGCCTGCGGGTGGGCTGGGCGGCGCCGGGCCGCTTCCGCGAGCGGTTCGAGCACCTGAAGTTCGCGCTCAACATGGCGGCCCCGACCCTGCCGCAGCGGGTCATCGCCCGGGTGCTGCGCGAGGGCGGCTACGACCGCCACCTGCGGACGCTCCGCGCCAGGCTCCGGGAGATCGTGGAGCGGGTCAGCGCCGCGGTGGCCGAGTCCTTCCCGCCGGGCACGCGGGTCTCGCGCCCGCTGGGCGGCTGCTTCCTGTGGGTGGTGCTCCCCGGCCAGGTGGACACGCTCGAGCTCTTCACCCGCGCCCTCGACGCCGGCGTCTCCATCGCCCCCGGCGCCATCTTCTCGCCGAGCCAGGCCCACCGGAGCTGCATCCGGCTGGGCTGCATCGAGCCCTGGAGCGAACGGCTCGACGCCGGCGTGCGGCTGGTGGGCCGCCTGGCGGGCCGACTGGAAGGGTGAAGCCGCCTCCCGCCTGCCTCACCCCGGGTGTGCGCGCACTCCGGGCGCACGGGGCGAGGAGGGGAGGCCGCTGGCGCTGCCGGGCCAGCGCGGCCGGGCGGTCGCCCGGGCCTAGCGCAGCAGGTCGGCGACGCCGACCACCAGGCTCCCCGCGGGCACCGGCTTCCTGTCCACGAAGAGGGTGTCGTTCACCAGGCGGCCGGTGGCGGGGTCGTTGGTGGCCCTGGGCCACGCCAGGTTGACGCGCATGCGGGCGACGCCGCGGGCCATCCGGTGCAGCACCAGGGCGGTGCCGTCGGGGTCGGCGCGGGCCACCAGGCCGGCGTGGTCGGGCGCGCCGCCGGGCCTGTCGGAGAGGAAGACCACGTCGCCGGGCTGCAACCGGTTGCCGGGGCGGAGCGCCCCGCGCTGCTCGGCGAGCGCGTAGAGCCGCCGGGCGCTGCGGGCCTCGGGCGGCGGCGCGTGGCCGGCGCGGTCGAGGGCGGCGCGCACCAGGGCGGCGCAGTCGGAGCCGTAGTCCTTGCCGTCCACCGTGACGCTGCGCCGGCCCACCAGCGCCGAGGCGGTCTCGACGGCGAGGCGCGCCTCGCGGCTGGGGGCGGGGCGCGCCGCGGTGGATGCGAAGGCCGGACCGGCACCCGTGGGGGCGCCGGTCCGGCTCTCGCTCGCTGCGGGCGGCGGGGGCAGGGGGCGACGGGCCTGGACCGGGGCCGCGCAGCCCGCGCCGGCGAGGGCCAGCGCGGCGAGTGCGGCGGGGATCCGCGGCGACGTCATGCGGCGATGCTATGCAGTGCCGGCGCCCCGTCCAGTTTTGCTGCCGCGTCGATTCTTGATAGGGTCACTGAACGCATGTCCCGGCACTACCAGCTCCAGGCCCCGTCGCGGCCCCGCGCCGCCTTCGACGCGGGCGGGGCCCTCAACCGCGAGCAGCAGGCCGTCGTCGAGGCCGGCGAGGGGCCGGTGCTGGTGATCGCCGGCGCGGGATCGGGCAAGACCCGAGCCCTGACCTGGCGGGTGGCGCGGCTGCTCCACGACGGCCTCGAGCCCGAGTCGCTCCTGCTGCTCACCTTCACCAACAAGGCGGCGCGGGAGATGCTCCGCCGCGTCGAGGAGGTGGCTCGCCTCGACACCCGGCGCATCTGGGGCGGCACCTTCCACCACGTGGCCCACCGGGTCCTGCGCGATCACGCCGAGCAGCTGGGCTTCGCCCGCGGCTACTCCATCCTCGACCGCGAGGATTCGCGCGACGTGATGAGCGCCGCCATCGCCGACTGCGGCCAGGCGGTGGGGGCGCGCCGCTTCCCCAAGTCCGACGTGCTCATCGACCTGGTCTCCATGGCGGTCAACACCCAGACGCCGCTGGCCGAGGTGCTGGCCGACCGCCGGCCCCAGTTCCTGCCGCTCACCGACGAGGTCCTGCGCGTGGCCCGGCGCTACGCCGAGCGCAAGCAGCAGATGAACGCCATGGACTTCGACGACCTGCTGCTGCACTGGAAGGTGCTGCTGGCGGAGCGGCCCGAGGTCCGGCAGCAGCTCGGGGAGCGCTTCCGCCACATCCTGGTGGACGAGTACCAGGACACCAACAAGCTGCAGGGCGACATCGTCGACCTGCTGGCGGCGGTGCACCGGAACCTGTGCGTGGTGGGCGACGACGCCCAGTGCATCTACGGCTTCCGCGGCGCCCACTTCGCCAACATCCTGGAGTTCGAGACCCGCTACCCCGACGCCCGGCGCTTCGACCTCACGGTCAACTACCGGTCCACGCCCCAGATCCTGACCCTGGCCAACGCTTCCATCGCCGCCAACCTGAAGCAGTTCGAGAAGGAGCTCTCGGCGGTGCGCCCCGACGGGCCGCTGCCGGCGCTGGTGCCCTGCCGCGACGTGCAGCAGCAGGCGGCCTTCCTCGCCCAGCGCGTCCTGGAGCTGCGCGACGAGGGCATCCCGCTGCCGGAGATCGCGGTCCTCTACCGGGCCCACCACCACTCGATGGAGATCCAGTTCGAGCTGGCGCGGCGCGGCATCCCCTTCGTGGTCCGCAGCGGGGTTCGCTTCTTCGAGGCGGCCCACGTGAAGGACGTGCTGGCCCACCTGCGCTTCGCCCGCAACCCCGGCGACGAGCTGGCGCTGAAGCGCTGCCTGCGCCTGGCGCCGGGCGTGGGCAGTGCCACCGCCGAGCAGGTGTGGAGCGCCCTGTCGGCCCGGCGCCGCCAGGGCGCGGGGACGGTGGACGAGCTCCTGCTGGCCGAGGTGGCCGGCTGCGTGCCGCCCAAGGGGCGCGCCGGCTACCGGCGCCTGGCGGAATTGCTGCGGGCCCTCTCGCGCCCGCCCACCCGCGACCTGCCCGGCGAGTCCATCGAGAAGGTGCTGGAGGGCGGCTACGAGGAGTACCTGAAGACCGAGTTCCTCAACGCCGACTCGCGGGTGGAGGACATCCGTCAGCTCGCCGAGTACGCCCGGGGCTACGAGGACACCGACGCCTTCCTCTCCGAGGTGGCGCTGCTCACCGAGCTCGCCGCCGAGACCGTCTCCGAGGGCGGCGAGCCGGACGAGAAGCTGGTGCTCTCCAGCGTCCACCAGGCCAAGGGGCTGGAGTGGCGGGCGGTGTTCCTCGTCTGGCTGGCCGACGGCCGCTTCCCCAGCGCCCAGGCGCTGCGCGACCGCGACGGCGAGGAGGAGGAGCGGCGGCTCTTCTACGTGGCCTGCACCCGGGCCCGCGACGAGCTGTACCTGTGCTTCCCGCTGGTGGAGGCGCCGCGCGACCGGGAGCGGGTGGTGCTCAAGGCCTCGCGCTTCGTCGAGGAGCTTCCGGGCGAGCCGCCGGTCTACGAGCGCTGGCAGCTGGACGAGCCGGCGCAGGCGGCGCTGCCCCCGGGGCCGGTGGCGGGCGCGCTGCCGCCGTCGCCGGCGGCGGGGAGGATGGCGGCGCTGGAGCTGCCACGCCTTTTCGGCGAGCCGGAGGGCGAGGAGGGTGGAGGTGAGAGCGGGGAGCAGGGGGGCAGCGACGTCCCCTTCTGACGGGACCCGCTGGGCGGAAAGCAGCCCGGCCACCCGGCGCATGGTAGAAAGTAAAGGCTCATGCCCCCTCCCGCGGCACGCGAGAAGCCCATCCTCGGGATCGACCTCGGGACCACCAACACCTGCGTGGCGCACGTGCGGAACCGCATCCCGCGCGTGGTCCCCACCGACAAGGGCAGCCTCATCCTGCCCTCGGTGGTGGCGCTCTCGGAGAAGGGCGACCTGCTGGTCGGCGCCGTGGCGCGCGACCAGATGGTCACCAACCCACAGAACACCATCTACGGCGCCAAGCGGCTCATCGGCCGCAAGTTCAGCTCCAAGGTGGTGCAGGAGCTTCGCAGCTACTACGCCTACCAGATCGTCGAGGGGCCGCAGGGCGAGGCCGCGGTCAAGCTCGGCAACCGGGTCTACTCGCTGCCGGAGATCAGCGGGATGGTGCTGGGCCACCTCAAGAAGATGGCCGAGGCCTTCCTGGGCCGGATCACCACCGAGGCGGTCATCTCGGTGCCCGCCTACTACAACGACAACCAGCGGCAGGCGGTGAAGGAGGCCGGGCGGCTGGCCGGCTTCGAGGTCAAGCGCATCGTCAACGAGCCCACCGCGGCGGCGCTGGCCTACGGCTTCAACCGCGGCCTGGACCAGAAGATCCTGGTCTACGACCTGGGCGGCGGCACCTTCGACGTCTCGGTGCTGCAGCTCTCCGGGAACGTCTTCGAGGTGCTGGCCACCGGCGGCGACACCTTCCTCGGCGGCGTGGACTTCGACAACCGCATCATCGACTGGGTGCTCGACGCCTTCTGGGAGCAGCACAAGGTGGACCTGGCCACCTCGCCCATCGCCCTGCAGCGCATCAAGAACGGCGCCGAGACGGCCAAGATCGACCTGACGCTCATCCCCAACGTCACCATCGACCTGCCCTACATCGAGGAGAAGAAGGGGAAGCCCCTCGACCTGCGGATGCCGCTGTCGCGGGGGCAGCTCAACGATCTGGTGCAGGACCTGGTGGACCGGACCTTCTCCATCTGCGACCGGGTGCTGGAGGAGAAGGGGCTGCGGCCCGACCAGATCGACGAGATCATCCTGGTGGGTGGCCAGTCGCGCATGCCGCTGGTGCAGGAGAAGCTGCTCACCCACTTCGGCCGCCCGCCGCGCAAGGGAGTCCACCCCGACGAGTGCGTGGCCCTGGGCGCGGCGCTGCTGGGCGACTCCCTCGACAAGATCGACGCCGTCACCCTGGTGGACGTGCTCTCCATGCCCATCGGCATCCTCGGGGCCCAGGGGCGCATGCGCCGGGTGCTCGACAAGAACCTGGCCATCCCCGCCACCCGCAGCTTCCGGCTCCCGCCGCCGCGGGAGCCCGGCCAGCCCATCGAGCTCGACATCTACCAGGGCGAGTCGGACGAGCTGGTGGACAACGAGTTCCTGGGCTCCCTCCGGCTGCCGGCGGCGGCCACCGGGCGGCGCATCGACTTCAAGCTCGACGAGGAGTGCCTGCTGAAGGTGAGCTTCGACGACCCGGAGAAGGGGATGCGGGAGGTCTCCTTCGCCACCCGCGACACGCCCGAGGTGCTGCGCCGGGCGGTGGCGGAGGAGCTGGCGCGGCGGCAGGGCACACCGCAGCCGGGCCGCGAGGAGCGGCGCGGGGGCGGCCTCTTCGGCTGGCTGCGGCGGTAGCGGTGCGGTTCCCCTCGAAGGAATGGGCGGCGGCGCTGGTCGCGGCCCTCCACCGGCAGAAGGACCTGGGGCGGGCCCTGGCGGGCCTGTCGGCCGACCTGGCGGTGGTGGTCGAGGCCGACCCGCCGGCGCTGCGCCAGGGCGTGGCGGTGTGGGGGCGGCACCAGGCCGGCCGGATCGCCGAGTGGCGGCTCCTCGAGGACGAGGACGAGATCCTGGAGCTGGAGCCGGCCTACGTCGTCCGGGCGCCGTACCGGATCTGGAAGGGGCTGCTGGCCGGGCAGGACCCGGTGCAGGCCGCCCTCTCCGGGCGGCTGCAGGTGAAGGGGGACCTCGAGACGCTGGTGCGGAGGGCGCCGTTCCGCTACGTGGTGGAGGCGGCGCTGCGCGAGGTGCCCACCGAGTTCGCCGACGAGGCGGGAGGCAGGCGATGAAGGGGTTGCCGGGCTGGCTCATCGAGGAGGGGACGCGGGCGCTCTCCAGGGCCGCCGGGCGCATCGCCTCGTCGGGGCCGAGCAGCGAGGCGGTGGCGCGGGCCGTGGGCGTGGCCCAGCGCGGCCTGCAGGCCCTCTCGGCGGTGCAGGAGCAGGCGCTCCACGCCGTGGGGCTGGCCGCCAAGCCCGACTACGAGGAGGTCCGCAAGCGGCTCGCCCGCATCAAGCGCAAGGTCCGGGAGATCGACCGGAAGGCCGGGGGCGGGGGTGGCGGCGGCGACGGCGAGAGCCGTTGACTCGGTTCCGGAGCGACGGCATACTCCGCGGCCCTGTAGAACGGGCGCCTAGCTCAGCGGTAGAGCACTGCCTTCACACGGCAGGGGTCGCAGGTTCGAAACCTGCGGCGCCCACTCGGAGAGGCCCCGGATTCCTTCGAGAGTCCGGGGCCTTTCGACTTCTCCGCTCCCGGCCGGCGGCCGCGTCTCACTGGCGCCGGCTCTCGAGCGAGTACCAGGCGTCGCGGAGCCGCATGTAGATCTCGATCTCCTCCTCCTCCTGCTCCTGGAAGGCCTCCTCGAGCAGCTGCTCGAAGTGCTGCCTGGCGCGCACCGGGATCCCGGCCGCGGCGTGGTGCAGGGCGAGGCAGGCGGCCCGCCGCTCGTCGCCTCGCGGCAGCGCGCGCAGCTGGCCGGCCAGCGCCTCGAGGGCCGCGAAGTTGGCGGAGTCGATGGCGTTCCTGAGGTGGTGGTAGAGCACCACGTACCGAGCGTGCGCTGCGTCGACCATGGCCCCCTCCGTTCTCCTGCTCCACGAGCACTGTCGGACGAACCTCCCGGCGCTCGCCATCCCAGGACACATCGATCCCGATACCGCTCCAGCGGTGGTCGGCGGTCGGGAAGTGTGGTCCCGGGGAGCGGAGATGCCCCGGCCGGCGGACATGTGCCTGCGCTCGATCCCGCAGCGCGAGGGCGCGAGCCGCCGGGGGCCGAGTGCCAGGGAGGGACGGAGGGAAGCGGAGCGCCGCGCGTGGCGGCCCGAGACTCGGGAGCCGGAGGAGCCGGCCAGCTTGCTAGGAAGGCGGGACCAGGCCGGCGCCTCCGGGCACCCTGCCTCCTCTTCGGCACGCGCCCGCACGGCGAGTAGGTGGCGCAGGGTCGCAGGCGACGGCCGTGCGACCCCCGGCGTGGCCCCGGCGCGGGAGGCAGCGTGCGGGACGGCCGGTCCGGCGGGCAGGTACAGCACCGGCGAGAGGCACACAGGGGGGACAGCCCCTCGCCGGCGGTGGGATGATACGGCGCGTGAAGTCCGTTGCCAGTCCCAGGTCCCGGCGTCGCACGGCTGGACCCGGGGGCCGCCGGACCCGCGCCCGGGTCGCCGCGCCCGGGCCGCCGGGCGGCCGGGGAATGGAGCGCCGCCGGTCACCCTGCTAGATTCGGCCCCCCATGCGCGTCGCCTACCTCGGTCCCCCCGGCACCTTCAGCGAGGAAGCGGTCGGCCGCTGCGACCTGTGCCAGGGCGCGGAGCGGCGGGATTACCCCTCCTTCGCCGACATCTACGACGCCGTGCTCAAGGGCGAGGTCGACGCCGGCCTGCTCCCCATCGAGAACAGCCTCGAGGGCAGCATCGCCGCCACCCTCGACCTCCTGGTCCACCGGCCCGGCCTGCGCATCCGCCGCGAGGTGCTCCTGCCGATCCGGCAGAACCTGCTCGTCCGCCCGGGCACGTCCCTCGACCAGGTGAAGGCGGTCCTCTCGCACCCCCAGCCGCTGGGGCAGTGCGCGGGCTGGCTGCGGCGCCACCTGCCGGGCGTCCCCCACGAGGTGATGCCCTCCACCGCCGAGGCGGCCCGCCAGGCGGCGGGGCGCGCCGGCGCTGCGGCCATCGGCTCCCGCGCCGGCGCCGAGCGTTACGGCCTCGAGGTGCTGCAGGAGGGCATCGAGGACGGCGACGCCAACGTCACCCGATTCGTGCTGGTGATGCGCGACGACGAGGGGCCCACCGGGCGCGATCGCACCAGCATCGCCTTCACGCTGGACCGCGACCGGCCCGGCGGCCTCTACGAGGTGATGGGGGTCTTCGCCACCCGCGGCATCAACCTCTCCCGGATCGAGAGCCGGCCCAACAAGCAGGCCATGGGCCACTACATCTTCTTCCTCGACTTCGAGGGACACCGGCACGAGCCCCGCTGCGCCGAGGCCATCGCCGGCGTGCTGGAGCGGGTGCACGCCCTGCACCTGCTCGGCTCCTACCCGCGCAGCGGGCCGGCCTAGCCTTCGAGCGCCCGGGCCAGCGCCGCGAGGTGGCCGGTGCCGGCGCCGCAGCAGCCCCCCACCCACGCCGCCCCGGCGTTCGCCGCCGCCGCCACCCAGGCGGCGAAGGGCTCGGGCTCGAGGAGCGCGCCCGGCAGGCCGGCCGAGGGCTTCACCACCAGGGGCACCGGCAGCTGCCCCAGCGCCTCCACCTCGGCGGCGAGGTCGATCCCCGGCAGCACGCAGTTGAGACCCACCGCGGCGGCCCCGTCGCTCGCCAGCGCCCGCAGCGCCTCGCCGAGGGGCGGCCCCTCGGGCAGGGCCAGGCGGCCCGCCTCGAGCGCGGGGCCGAGCGTCACCACCGCCGGGAGGCCGGCGGCGCGGGCCTCGGCCAGGGCGCCGCGGGCCTCGGCCAGATCCCACTGGCTCTCGGCCCAGAGCAGGTCGGCACCGGCAGCGGCCAGCGCGCGGAAGGGCCGCCGGTACCGCTCGCGAAGCTCCGCGTCGGCGACGCGCCGGCCGCGAGGCACCACCAGGGCGGTGGGGCCGACGGCACCGGCGGCGCGGGCGAGGGGCGCCGCCTGGCGCAGGACGCGCAGGGCGGTCGCCGCGAGCTCCTCCACCTCGTCGCCGAGCCCCTGCTCGTCGAGCCGCGGGCCGGCCAGGTTGAAGGTGCAGCTGAGCAGGAGCCGGGCCCCGGCGGCGGCGTGCCCGGCGTGGACCGCGCCCACCGCCCCGGGGCGGGAGCGCAGCCACGCCTCGGGCAGCGCGCCGGTGGGCAGCCCGGCCGCCAGGAGCGCGGTCCCCATGCCGCCGTCGAGCAGCAGCCGATCAGTCACCCAGCGTGTACTCCTGCAGGTGGGCCGGGATCTCGACCCGCAGCCCCTGGGCCCGGAGGCGGGCCGCCTGCGCCGCCAGCGCCGCGGGCTCGCCGTGGGTGCAGAAGATCCGGCGCGGCGGGGAGGGCAGCGTCGCCAGCCAGCGGGCCACCTCGGCCTTGTCGGCGTGGGCCGAGAAGCCGGAGACCGTGGCCACCCGGGCCTTCACCGGCACCATCTCGCCGTGGATGCGCACCTCCGGCTCTCCGGCCTGGAGCCGGGCGCCCCGGGTGCCCGCCGCCTGGAAGCCCACCAGCAGTACGGTGTTGCGGGGGTCGGGGAGGCGCTGGGCCAGGTGGTGGAGCACGCGGCCGCCGGTGGCCATGCCCGAGGCCGAGAGGATGACGCAGGGGCCGGTCACGCGGTTGATGGCCTTCGACTGCTCGGGGGAGCGGGCGAAGCGCAGCCGGGCCGGGTGGAGCGGCTCCACCCCCTGGGAGAGGAGCCGCACCATCTCGTCGTCGTGGTCCTCGCGGTGGGCCAGGTACATGGGGGTGGCGTCCACCGCCATGGGCGAGTCCACGAAGGTGGGGAGCTCGGGGATCTCGCCGGCCGCCTCCAGCGCCCGGAGTTCGAAGAGCACCTCCTGCGTGCGGCCGATGGCGAAGGCGGGGATGACCACGGCGCCCCCGCGCGCCGCCGCGTCCCGGACCTCCTGGCGCAGCGTCTCGCGGGCCGAGCCCTCGTGCTCCCTGTTGCCGTAGGTGCTCTCCACCAGGAGCTCGTCGGCGGCCGGCGCCGGATCGGGGTCGGGGAGGATGGGCGCGCCGTAGCGCCCCAGGTCGCCGGAGAAGACGACGCGCAGCGGCGGCTTGCCGGGGCGGGCCAGGTCCAGCTCCACCGTGGCGCTCCCCAGGATGTGGCCGGCGCGGCGGAAGGTGAGCGTGACGCCGGGGACGATCTCCCGGGCCTGGCGGTAGGACTGGGGCTGCAGGAGCCGCAGCGCCGCCAGGGCGTCGCGCTCCCCGTAGAGCGGCCGGGCGTTGGGCGCGTGGCGGGAGTAGCCCACGCGGTTGGCGTAGCGGGCCTCTTCCTCCTGGAGCCGGGCCGAGTCGGGCAGCAGCAGGTGGCAGAGATCGCGGGTGGCAGGGGTGCAGAAGACCGGGGCCCGGAGCCCCTGGCTGGCGAGGAGCGGGAGGGCGCCGGTGTGGTCGATGTGGGCGTGGGTCAGGACCACCGCCTGGAGGCCCGCCGGATCCACGGGGAACGGGGCCCAGTTGCGGAGGCGGAGCTCCTTGCCGCCCTGGAAGAGGCCGGCGTCGACCAGGATGCGGGCGCCGCCGTCGGTGTGCACCAGGTAGCGGGAGCCGGTGACCGTGCCGGCAGCCCCGAGGAAGCGGATGGACGCCATGGGGAGCCGATTCTACAATGCCCTGTTGGGTCCGGGGCGCGATCCCGGGCCTCGAAAGGCAGGCGATGAGGCCGAAGATCCGCGTCGTCGGGGCGATGATCGAGCGCGAGGGCAGGTACCTCATCACGCAGCGGCCTCCCAAGGCCTCCCTGCCGCTCCTCTGGGAGTTCCCCGGCGGCCGGGTCGAGCCGGGCGAGACCGACCCCGAGGCGCTGGCCCGCGAGCTGCGCGAGGAGATGGGCATCGCCGTCGAGGTGGGCGAGCGGGCCGTCCACGTCGAGCACACCTACGAGCAGTACGAGATCGACTTCTGCGTCTACCGCTGCCGGCTGGTGGGCGGAGAGATCCAGCACCTGCGGGTGCACGATCACCGCTGGGTCCGGCCCGACGAACTCGACGACTACGAGTTCCCCGCGGCCGACGAGAAGACCATCGCCAAGCTGCTCGACCTGTAGCCCCGCCCGGGGCGAGCGGGAATTTTCCCTCACCTCGCCGGTTCTCACGGCCAAACAGACCTCTGGAGGGTTCATGCGTCGCATCGCCATCGCAGCCGGAGCATTCGCCGTCGCCGTAGCCATCGCCATCGGCTGCGCCGCCGAGGGGCGAGCCGACTCGGGCTCCCCCCGCCAGATCTGGCGCGACGGCCCGGCGAGCCCGGCCCCGGCGTCGGTGCCCAGCACCGCCTCGCTGGCCCCGCTGGTGAAGGTGGTGAAGCCGGCGGTCGTCAACGTCTCCACAACCACCGTGGTGAAGAACCCGCACCAGGGGCTCCGCGGCCGCGGGGGCGGCGGCGACGACGACGAGTTCTTCCGCTTCTTCGGCCCGCGGGAGCCCCGCGAGTTCAAGGGGCAGAGCC
Source organism: Deltaproteobacteria bacterium (assembly GCA_016214955.1). GTDB lineage: Bacteria > Myxococcota > Myxococcia > Myxococcales > Anaeromyxobacteraceae > JACRMN01. The sequence continues at coordinate 142,245 of JACRMN010000001.1, read as the reverse complement.
TGGGCTCCGGATTCATCGTCAGCGCCGACGGCTACGTGCTCACCAACAACCACGTGGTCCAGGACGCCACCGACATCAAGGTTCGCCTGGCCGACGCCCGCGAGTTCGAGGCCAAGGTGATCGGGCGCGACCCGTCCACCGACGTGGCGCTCCTCAAGCTGGAGAAGGCCTCGGGCCTGCCCACCGTGGGCCTGGGCGACTCCGACAGCCTCGAGCAGGGCGATTTCGTGTTGGCCCTCGGCAGCCCCTTCGGCTTCCGCGAGTCGGTGACCTACGGCATCGTCTCCGCCAAGGACCGCACCCTCACCGGCAACCCCTTCGACGACTTCATCCAGACCGACGCCGCCATCAACCAGGGCAACTCGGGCGGCCCGCTCTTCAACCTCCGCGGCGAGGTGGTGGGCATCAACACCGCCATCATCTCCCCGCAGATCGGCCAGGGCCTGGGCTTCGCGGTGCCCATCAACCTCGCCAAGCAGCTCATCCCCCAGCTCCTCGAGAAGGGCAAGGTGGCCCGCGGCTACCTGGGCGTGTCGGTGAGCGACCTCACCCCCGACCTGGCCCAGGGCTTCGGGGTGGCCGCCGGCACCAAGGGCGCGGTCATCCAGAACGTGCTCGCCGACTCGCCCGCCGCCAAGGCCGGCATCCAGGCCGGCGACATCGCCGTGAACGTGAACGGCAAGGGCGTGGAGAGCTCGGCGGCCCTCACCCGCGCCATCTCCTCGGTGCGGCCCGGCAACAAGGTGACCCTGCAGGTGCTGCGCAAGGGGCAGAAGAAGGAGCTGACCGCCACCGTGGCGCAGCGGCCCGACGAGGAGCGCATCGCCCGCGGCGTGGGCGGCGGCGACGACGAGGGCGGCGAGAAGGCCAAGGGCGGCGAGAAGCTGGGCATCCGCGTGGCGCCGCTCACCCCGGAGCTGGCCCGCGAGCTGCGCGTCGAGGGCGAGCAGGGCGTGGTGGTGGTGGGAGTCACCGAGGACGGGCCCTCCGAGAAGGCCGGCGTGCGCCGCGGCGATCTCATCCTCGAGGTAAACCTCAGCCCGGTCACCAAGGTGGACGAGCTGGCCTCGGCGGTCTCCAAGCTCAAGGCCGGCGACATCGTCAACCTTCGGGTCCGCAGCGGCGGCGCCAGCGGCGTCACCCGCTTCGTGGCCGTGAAGGTCGGCGGAGAGAACAAGGACGCGAAGAAGAAGTAACCTCTGGCTTCGCGTTCTGGGCGCCGCCCCCGCCCTGGGGGGCGGCGCTTGTTTCATCTCAGGGCAGCACCTTGGCGGCGATCTCGGTGCCGGTGCGCCCGTCCACGAGCCGCACGGCCGCGAAGCGGGCCTTCATCCCCTCGTAGTCGCCGCGCTCCCCGCGCCGCTTGAGCCGCCACGTCCCGGCGGGCCGGAAGAGGATCTCCATCTCGACGCGGCCGGTGCGCAGGGCGGCGTCGACCAGGGCCGTGTCCACCGACGGTGCCGCATCCAGGACGATGAACCCGATGGCCGGCCGGCCCTGGCCGTCGAGCCTGGGCTCGCCGTGGGTGAGCCCCAGGCCGTCGGCGTCGATGAACGGGGTGACGAGGAAGCGGAAGCCGCCGCCGCGGCGGTTCTCGACCCTGACGAGCCCGCTCGCCTTCTCGGTGAGCACCGCCAGGTAGAGCTTGCCGTCCACGCCCCTGCGGACCGCCTTCACGTTCTCGAGGCAGGCCGCCCGCTCCAGGGGATCCTTGCACACGCCCACGTAGCGCTCCACGAAGCCGGCCAGGCTGTCGAGGGGCTCGGCCTGGCGGGCCATGTCGGTGAAGCGGTCGTCGGCGAGCGCGGGGGTCGCCAGGGCGCAGGCCAGGCCGGCGAGCAGGGCGGGTAAGGGAGCGGAGCGGGGCATGACCGCGCATGATGCCACCTCGATGAGGTGCGGGAAGGTCGTTTCTTTGACTACATCGAACCACCCGATATCCTCGACTGCGTCCGGGAGGCGCGATGGGCGACAGACGGGAGTTCGCGGGGCGGGAAGACAGGCGGCGGCGCAGGCTCGACCGGCGCAACACCACCCGGCTCGACAAGGTCTTTCCCGTGTGGCTCGAGGGGATGCGCGGCGGCTGCTTCGGCGTGGCCCGCAACATCTCCGAGGGCGGCATGTTCATCGAGACCCGCGACCCGCTCCCGCTCGGCAGCCAGGTGAGGGTGAGCTTCCCCTCCCAGTGGGGAGAGATGACCGCCGTGGCCGAGGTCCGCTACGTCTGCCACCTGCTCGGTCGCCTCGCCGACGGCGCGCCGGCCCACGGCACGCCGCACGCGGCGGTGCGCGGCATGGGCGTCCGCTTCCTGTACTTCGAGGCCGAGGGCGCCATCCCGGCCGTCGTCCACTGACCCGCCGCTCGCCGCGGCCCTTGCCCCGGCGGCGGGCTGGCGCTAGGCGTGGGGACCATGCTGGCCATCGAGACCGAGGGGCTCACCCGCCACTTCGACGGAAAGCCGGCCGTGGAGCGGCTGGACCTGCGCGTGCCCGAGGGGGCCTTCTACGGCTTCCTGGGGCCCAACGGCGCCGGCAAGAGCACCACCATGAAGATGCTCACCGGCCTGCTCGCGCCCACCGCGGGCCGGGCCCGCATCCTCGGGCACGACCTGGCGGCCGACCCGGTGGCGGTGAAGCGGCTCATCGGCTCGGTGCCCGACGGCCTGGCCCTCTTCGAGCGGCTCACCGGCGCCGAGCAGCTTCGCATCCAGGGACAGCTCTACGGGCTCGATCGCGCCACCGCGGCGCGGCGCGCCGGCGAGCTGCTGGAGCGGCTCGACCTCGCCTCCGCCGCCGGCGACACCGTTGCCGACTACAGCCACGGCATGAAGAAGCGCCTGGCGCTGGGCTGCGCCCTCATCCACGGGCCCCAGCTCCTCTTCCTCGACGAGCCCTTCGAGGGCATCGACGCCCTGGCGGTGGGCGGCATCCGGCAGCTCCTGCAGGAGCTGGTGGCGAGCCGGGCCCTGACCGTGTTCCTCACCAGCCACGTGCTGGAGGTGGTGGAGCGACTGGTGAGCCACGTGGGCATCATCCACCGCGGCCGGCTGGTGCTCGACGGGACGCTCGCCGAGGTGCGGGCCTCGGGCTCGCTGGAGGAGACCTTCCTGCGGGCGGTGGGCGAGGAGCGAGCCGCGCCGGCGGCGCTCTCCTGGCTGCCGGGACGGACCGCTTGAGCGGCGGCCCGGGCCTGCGCACGCTCGCCGAGCTGCGGGTGCTGCTCTTCTGGCGGCGCCTGCGCGGCCGCGGGCGCACCGCGGAGCTGGTGGCCATGGCCGCCCTCTTCCTCATGGCCATCCCGCTGGGCCTCCTCTTCGCCGGCTTCCTCGGGAGCGCGAGCTACCGGGCAGTGCGGGCCGGCGCCGGCCTGGCAGTGGACCTGGCCGCGGCGGCGCTCTTCTTCGGCGTCTGGCAGGCATGGACGGCGGTGGGGCTGGCGCTCTCCGAGGGCGACGCGTTCGACCTGCGCCGCGCCCTCGCCTACCCGGTGCCGCCGGGGCGGATGTACCTGCTGGGCCTCCTCACCGGCATCGCCGGCGATCCCTTCGCTGCCTTCTGGCTGCTGCTCCTCGGCGGCGCCTTCACCGGCGCCGCCGTGGGCCGCTTCGGCCCCTGGCTCCTGCCGCTCCTGGCGCTCTTCATGGCCTTCGCCGCCGCCACCGTCACGCTGGTGGCCCTGGGCCGCGAGCTCCTGGCGCGGATGGCGCGCGGCCGCTGGTTCCGGGAGGCGGCGGTCCTCGCCGGCGTGGCCGGGTGGGGCCTCCTGCTCTGGGCGACCCGCTACCCGGTGAGGGACTGGCTGCCGGTGGCCCGCAAGGTCCAGTGGGTGCTCTTTCCGCCGGCGCTGGCGGCGGCCGCCGGGCGCCACCTCTACGGCGGGCGGGTGCTGGCGGCGCTGCCCTACATCGCTGCGCTCCTGGCGGCCGCGGTGCTGTGCGGCTGGGCCGCCTACCGGGTGGCGTTGCGCACCGCGCTCTCGGGCGGCGAGGAGGGGCGGGCGCGGGCCGGCGCCGGCGGCGGCTGGCTGGCGCGCTGGCTCTCGGCCCGCCTCGGCCCGCTCGCCGAGAAGGAGCTTCACTACCTGGCCCGCCATCCGGCCATCCGGGTCTCGGCGCTGGTGGTGCCGGCGGTGGCCGGGCTGCTCGCCTGGAAGGTGCTGCCCCAGGTGCCGGAGGAGGCGGGCGAGGTGGTGCGGGCGCTGCCGCTCTTTGGGGTCGCGGCCTACGTCCACCTGGTGCTGCAGGTCTTCTGGCTCAACGCCTTCGGCTGGGACGGGGGCGGTGCCCGGGCGCTCTTCCTCGCCCCGGTGGCGCCGGGCGCGGTGCTGGCCGCCAAGAACGGGGCCTCGATGCTGGCGGCGGCGCTGCTCTTCCTCCTGGCGGGCACGGTCTACGTCTCCGCCGGCGTCGTGCCGCCCGCCTGGGCGCTGGTCGCTGCGGCGGCGCTGCACCTGGGCATGGCACCCTGGCTCCACGCCGCCGGCAACCTGATCTCCATCTCCAACCCGCGGGCCGCGCCCTTCGCGCTGCAGCGCAACGGCTCCCTGCCGGCGCTCTCGGCCCTCGCCGGGATGGCCATCACCGCCGGGGCCACCGGGCTCTTCGGGGTGCCGGTGCTGGCGGCGCTCCACTTCGAGTCGGAGTGGCTGCTGCTGGGGGCCTGGGTGGCACTGGGCGCGGCCGGCTGGCTCGCCTGGCGCTGGAGCCTGCCGCGCGCGGGAACGCTGCTGCAGAACCGGCGCGAGGCGCTGCTGGCCGAGGTGACCGGCGAGGTGACGTGAGCGGCGGGCCGACCCCGCCGCCGGGCGGAGCACAGCCGCCCACCTTTCCGCGTCCCCTGGACCCGCGATGCCGCGGTCGCCCGCCGGGTCCTATGCTGTTCACCCGATGGAACCAGCCGCCCGGATCCTCATCGTGGAGCCCGACGTCCGCATCCGCGAGGCGCTGGCCGAGTGCGTGCGCAGCATGGGGCTGCTGGTGGTCACCGCCCGGGACGGCATCGAGGCGGTGGCGCAGCTTCGCGAGGGGAAGCCGCCGGCGGCAGTGCTGCTCGACATGCAGCTCCCGATGCTGAACGGCAACGGGGTGCTGCACGTGATGCGAGGCGACCCGCGCATGGCGGCGGTGCCGGTGATCGCCCTCACCCAGGCCGGCGAGTCGCCGCTGCTGCCGGTCTCCGACCAGCTCCGCAAGCCCTTCGACCTCGACGAGATCGCCAAGCGCCTGGCCCGGCTGCAGCGCGCCGCGGCGGCGTAGGGTCGCCCCCGCCGCTCGCGCCGCGGAGGGCCGGAGCGCTAGGCTCTCCGGATGCCCAGGCCCCCCCTCGCCGGCTCCTGTCACTGCGGCGCGGTCCGGGTGGTGCTGCCGCGCCGCCCCCGGACCCTGACCGCCTGCAACTGCTCCATCTGCCGCCGCTACGGTGCGCTCTGGGCCTACTACGCGGGCGCGACGGTGCGCATCGAGCACGGTCGCGGCGCTGTCGAGGGCTACGCCTGGGGGGAGAAGCAGCTGCGCTTCGTGCGCTGCGCGACCTGCGGCTGCGTCACCCACTGGGAAGGCGTGAAGCGGCCGGGAGGGCGCATCGGCGTGAACGCCCGGCTCTTCGACCCGGAGCTGCTGGGCGAGGTGCGCATCCGCCGGCTCGACGGCGCGCGGAGCTGGAAGTTTCTCGACTGAGCCTCGGGCCGATCGCGGGAAGCCGCGGCCGGGCGCGGTGAGGTACCCTGCCTTGGGGGCGCCGCGGGGCGCCTCCGGAGAGGGGACCATGCCCCGTGCCCGCGCTGCGCCGGCCGCCGGCCGGATCGCCCTCGTGCTGCTGGGGTTGCACGCCGCGGGCTGCCCGTCGCTCCACACGATGGGGCCCGCGCGCACGGTCCCGGTGGGGGAACGCCAGACCTACCTCGCGGTCGGCGCCTATCGGACCGTGCTGGTGAGCAGCAGCACCGCCGGCGACGAGCGGACGCGGGAGTGGCTGCCCCTGCTCGACGCCGGGGTGCGCTTCGGCCTGAGCGAGCGGGCGGACCTGGGGATGCGGCTGGGGCTGGGCGGGGCCTCTATCGGGCCAAGGTTCCAGGTGGCGCGCTCCGACACGCAGGACTCCGGGATCGACGTCCTGCTGGAGCCCTCTCTGGGCCTGACGGGCGCGCTGCCGAGCGCGCGCGGAGGGGTCCTGACCGGCGTCTACCTGGGGCTGGCGCTGCCGGTCGGAATCAACCTGGGAGGCGGCAGCCAGCTCGTGCTCACGCCGCGCGCCGCCGCCGTGGCAGACGACCTCCTGGGCCACTACGGCCTGGCCGGCGGCTCGGTGGCGCTGGTGCTCCGCATCGGGGGGAGCGACGCGCGCCCCTGGTTCCTGGTGCCGGAGTGCGCCAGCGCCGCCGTCCGCGGCGGCGTCACCTCGTTTGGTGGGCCGAACGTCCAGTGCGCGCTCGGGCTCCTGGGGCCGTGGTAGCGGGGGCAGCCCCGCGTGACCGGGTGGCCTCGCGCCTACTTCCCCGCGGGAGGCGCAGGCTTCTCGGTCGGAGCCGGCGCGGCCCTGCCGCCTCCGCCGTGGTGCCCCTTCTCCGGGTGAGCCTTCTCCTTGTCGCCCTTGGTCGCCGACTCGTGGCCGTCGTGCGACCGGTGCTTGCAGCAGCAACCGTGCTGGTCCTTGCCCCCGTTTTCGTGAGCGGTTGCCGTGACGGGGACGGCCGCAAGCAGCAGCGCGACGAGCGACGCGATCCGTTGCATGGCGTTGACCTCCGCCGCGCAGTCTGGCCGGTGCCAGCAGGGGAACCCAGCGAAGGATGGTCGCAGCCCAGTGACGCTGGTGCGGGAAACGCCTTGCCGGCTCGAGGCGGCGGAACGGCGTGGCCCTGACCGGGCCCGAAAACATCCGGGCGCCCGACCTCGCGGTCGAGCGCCCGGGGACCACTGGAGCCGACACCCGGATTTGAACCGGGGACCTACTGATTACGAATCAGTTGCTCTACCAACTGAGCTATGTCGGCGAAGGCCTGGAAACCGCGGCGTTTCTAGCATCGGAGAAGGGGCTCCGCAAGGCGGCTCTGGCCGCGCCTCAGGCGGGCGCGGTCTCCCGCAGCCGGCGCACCAGCACGGCGATGACGCCCCGGGCCACGGCCGGCCTGTCGGTGAGCAGCTCCTCGAACTCCTCGCGCCCGATGCGCAGGAGCCGCACGTCGGTCTCGGCCCGCACGGTGGCGCTGCGGGGGCCGGGGTCGAGGAGCGCCATCTCGCCGAAGGGCTCGCGCTCGCCGAGCCGCGTCAGCTCCCGGCCGCCGCGCAGCACCCGCAGCTTCCCCTCCACCACCAGGTAGAGCGCGTCGCCGGCCTCGCCCTCCCGCACCACCTCCTCGCCGGCGTCGGCGTCCACCTCGGCGGCGATGAGGGCCAGCTCGGCGAGCTCCTCGCCGGGCAGGGCCGCGAAGAGGGGCACGCTCTTCAGGAACAGCGCCTTCTCCACCGTGGTGATCACCCCGGCACCTCCGGGCGGACGGCGCCGCCCCGCTCGCAGATGGCCAGCGCCCGCTCCCGGGCAGGCGCGAAGGGGTCGGCGGTCAGATCGCGCGCCGCCCGCGCCAGCTCCGCCGGCGGCAGCAGCCGCTCCAGCGCGGTGAGGGCCGCCTCGCGCACCCAGTCCACCGGGTGGGTGAGCAGCTCGGCCACCCGCGGCGCGGCGTCGACGCGCCGGAGCTCGCCGGCGGCCCAGGCGGCGGCCGCCGCCATCCAGGCGCCCTCGTCGCGGAGCAGCTCCCGCAGCCAGTCGGGCGAGTCGAGCGGCGCCAGCCCCGCCACCTCCCGCAGCCGGGCCCGCCGCGACCCCTGCTCCACCAGCGGCAGGAGGAGCCGGCGCAGGCGGCGATCGAGCAGGGTGTCGAGGAGCTCGACGCCGGCCGCCCGGCGCCGCTGGTCGGCCAGGGCCTCCCGCGCCAGGTCCAGCTCCGCGGCCGGCTGGAGCAGCCGCACCAGCCGCAGCGCCCGGTCCACCGCCCGGTCCACGCGTTCGGTCAGGGCGGCCGCCAGCAGGTGGCGAGCGCCGTCGCGCGCGTCGCGGGCGCGCCCGGACGCCTCGGGCAGCCCCAGGGCCTCGGCCGCCGCCACCGCCCGCCAGGCGAGGACCAGCTCCACGCGGATGACCCGCAGCACCAGGTCCCGCTCCAGGGGCAGCCCGGGGTGGAGCTGGATCGCCCGGCCCAGGGCCTCGGCCACCGCGCCGCGCACCGCCTCGTCCTCGTCGCCGACGCGCCGGGCGAGGAGCGCCGCCGCCTCGGGCGTGGCCAGGCGGCCGAGCACCAGCGCGGCCCGCCGGCGCAGCACCGGCCGCTCGCGCGCGTCGGCGAGGAGGGGCGCCAGCACCGCCTCGGTCCCGGCGCCCCGGGCCGCCAGCGCGTCGGCTGCGGCGCGCCAGCTTCCGGCGTGGCCCAGCGCCGCCGCCAGCGCCGGCAGGAGGGCGTCGGTGCGCGCCGCGCCGGCCGAGGCCAGGGCCGCGGAGCGCACCGAGGGGTCGGCGTCGTGGAGCAGGATGCCGGGGAGCGGCTCGAGGCCGGCGTCGGCGGCCGGGCCCAGGAGGCGCGCCGCCTGCCGGCGCAGCGCGGGATCGGCGCTGTCGGCCAGGGCCGCCAGCCCCGGAGCGGCGAGGCCGCGGTCGCCGGCGCGCAGCAGGGCGCGGAGCGCCGCGCCGCGGACCTCGGGGTCGCCGTCCTCGGCGGCCTGGCGCAGCCGCTCGACCGGCGGCCCGGGGTGGGCCGCGAGGGCGGCCGCTCGAACCGCGGGGGCCGGGTCCGCGAGCAGCGGCAGCAGGTGCTCGGCGGCCGCGTCCTGGCCGGCGAGCGCCAGGCAGGCGAGGGTGCGGAGGCGCGGGTCGGGGTGGGCGAGGTGGGGCAGCACGTCGGCCTGCAGCTCGCCGGGCGCCTCCCGGGCGCGCGAGAGCGCCCAGGCCAGCTCCGCCGGGTCGGCGGAGGCGAGGGCGGCGCGCAACACCTCGACCCACTCGCGGCGGCCGTCCTCCGGCGAGGCCCCGGCGCGCCCCTTGCGCAGGGCGTCGCGGAGCGCCGCCAGGTGGAGCCGGTGGACCCCGGGGAGCATCGCCAGCCAGGCGAGGCACAGGACCAGGGTCGCGAGCGCCAGGGCCGAGGGGCCGCGCCAGCTCCGCGGCAGGGCGAGCAGGATGAGGCCGCCGGCCGCCAGCGCCGCGGGCCGGACCAGACCGTCGGCCAGCGTCTTGGCCAGGGTGCGGCGCGGCGGCGGCAGCGGCAGGAGCACCAGGCGGCTGGCGCTGTCGGTGGTGGTGTAGCGCAGGGTCTGGTCGGCGCCGCGGGCCAGGATGGCGGGCCACATGCCGCCGGCGAGCAGCGCCGCCCCGGAGCCGGCCACCAGCGCCGCCGGGAGGAGCGCCAGGGTGCCGGCCAGGCCGAGCCAGCCCAGCAGGCGGCTGGTGAGGCCCACCTGGACCACCAGGGCGACCAGGCCGGAGCCGGCCGAGACCATGCCGAGGAACCCGCCCAGGGCCGAGGGGTTGCCGGCGTGGCGCGCGGCGGCCGCGGACTTGAACTGGTAGTCCACCAGCGTGCTGGCGATGAGGGTGATGGCCGAGAGGACGCCGAGCAGGATGAGGTGCCTGTCGGCGGGCCTGCGGCTGGTCGGGGGCCGGGCGGTGGCGCGCTGGAGGGGGCTCCCGGCCTCGCGGGCCGAGACGGCGCTGGCGGCGGCCGCGGCGGCGAGGAGCAGGGCCGCCAGCCAGAGCAGGTTCTCCACGCCCCAGCGGCGCGAGAGCGAGCCCACCGCCAGGCCGGCCAGGGCGCCGGCCAGGGTGCCGCCGGCGGCGATGAGCGGGAAGAGCCGCCGCGCCGAGCGCGGGTCGTGCATCGCCGCGGCGTGGCTCCAGAGCTGGGCCAGGGTGAGCGCGCCGATGACCTCCACGCCGGCGTAGAGGGCGAGGTCGAGCCAGGGCCCGGTGAGGCCGCGGACGAGCCGCGCCGCAACCAGGGCCAGGGCGCTGGCGAGGGCCGTGGCCGGCATGATCCGGTCGAGGGGCCGGTAGGGCCCCACCCGCGCCCAGGCGGCGCCGGCCAGCCCTACCGCCGCCGCCGCCAGCAGGTAGACCCGGGGCAGCGCCGAGGGAGAGAGGCGCGAGAGCAGGAGGGCGTCGCGCGCCGCCCGGGCCACCACCAGCGCGCCCACCACCGAGAGGCACTGCAGGAAGAGCAGCAGGGTGGAGCGCTGCTCTCCGGGGTGGATCCGGAGGGTGGCCTCGAGCCAGCGATCGATGAGGCGCCGGGGCTCCATCCGCTCGCGGCGAATGTAGCACGCGGGGCGCGCCGCGCAGGCCGCACCCCGGGTGGGCGGCGCCGGGCCCGCCGGCGCCGCCTCGCTCGGGCGCTACGGGACGGTCAGGGTCCCGCTGCCGAAGTAGGGGAAGCCGTCGCTCGCCTTGCCGGAGATGAGGACGTAGACGGTGTCGCCGCTGGCGAGCGCCGCCGGCGCCCCGGTGGCGGGGAAGGTCTGGCTTGCGCCGGCCGGGACCGTGCCGTAGGTCACGGGGGAGGGGAAGGTCTGGCCCTCGGGCGCGCTGACCATCCACTTGAAGCCGGCGGGGCCTGTGGCGTAGAGCGCGGTCGCCCCGTAGCCGGCCGGAGTCCAGGAGATGACGTTGCCGTTCAACGCCAGCGCGGTGGTGATCGAGACGTACCCCTCGTCGAGCCGCAGGTTGACCGGGCCGGTGGGGCAGTCGCCCACCAGGCGCTGGGCCCACGCCAGCTCGATCACCTGGTCGGGCACGATGGCGGTCTGCAGCATGGCGAAGACGGTGAGCCCACCCATGCTGGCGGTGGTGAAGGTGTAGGAGCCGTCGGCGCCCGCGGTGGCGAAGAAGCTGCAGAGGAGCTGGTTGCCCTGGATGCAGAGGGCGTCCTGCACCTCGGGGGGCACCACGTCGTCCCAGCCCATCACCATGGCGCCGGCCGCGGGGGTGGTGCCGTCGCGCCGGAAGACGGTGCCGCTGACGGTGCAGAGCGCGGCGCTCACCCTGCGGGCGCTGGTGAGCGCCATGTCGCCGAGGTCGAGGCAGCTTCCGGCGCTGCAGGTGGCGGCGGCGGTGGTGAGGTCGCGGACCCCGAAGTCGTAGACCTGGCCGCCGGAGACCACCCGGACCTTCACGGAGGAGGTCTCGCCGGCGACGCCGTCGCCGTCCACGTCCTCGCCGGCGCCCTCGCTGCGCATCACCTCGACGCAGAAGCGGCCGTCGCTCCCCACGGTCACCGGGGTCGAAGTGCCGGTGTAGCTCACCCCCGAGACGGTGACGGTGGCCCCGGCCACCGGCGTGGTTCCGGCGGCGTCCACGACGCGGCCGCGGACGCAGCCGTGGGAGGAGATGGGCCAGTCCACGTTCCAGGTGGAGAAGTGGGTCACCTCGCCGGCGGCGAAGACGGCGCCGGTGTAGCTGCCGTCGCGCAGGGAGGGCAGGTCGGCGGGCAGGAGCCTGGTGCCCGAGGCGTCCTCGAGCCAGCCGGAGCCGTCGCGCACCCACTCGCCGGTGGCCTCGCGGAAGGAGTAGAGCGGCACGTCGATCTGCTGGTTGCCGGCGGTGATGTCCACGATGGCGGGCCAGGTGTCCCGCGGCATCCGCATCTTCATGGTGGCCGGTGCGGTGAGCGTCTCGAGCTTGTTGTTGGCGGCGTCCTTCAGGTCGAAACTGCCGAACACGCCGGAGACGAGCCGGTTGCCGGTGGAGTCGCTGAAGTCGCCGGGGAAGGCGTCGGTCTCGGTGACCGGGTTGAAGACCCTGGCGCTCCCGCTGGCGCCGGCCGGCAGGCCGGTCAGGCTCACCGTCCCGTTCTGGTTGGAGAGGGTGCTGCCCGAGCCGCTGAGGGTGTCGAGCCGGCGCAGCGTGGCCGACACCGGCACCGAGGTGCTGGGCGCGGTCTTCAGGGTGCGGATCACCGGGGCCAGGCCGCTCTTCTGGAAGCGGACCACCGCCGTCTCGCCGGCGGTGACGGTGAGGGAGACCGTGTACGCGCCGGTGGCGCCGGTGGTCGCGGTCCAGGACTCGCCGGCGTCCACCGTGCCGTTGCCGTTCCGGTCGATGGTGACGCGCACCTCGGCGCCGGAGAGCGCGCTGGTGCCGGCGCCCTGGCCCAGGTCCTCCATGACGGTGCCGGCCACCTGCAGCGCGCCCTGGTTGCCGCCGGGCGGCGGGTTGGTGGTGCTCTTGCTCCCGCCGCCGCCGCAGGCGGTGGCAAGGTGGACGAATGCGGCGAGCGCCAGGAGGCGCGTCGCGATGCGAGTCGGAGCAGGCATGGGGGACCCCGTTTCGGCAGTGGGCGGGCGAGTGAGGAGTGCCCGGCGCGAGGAAGATACGGCAGCGGGCCGGACGTGACTGTCCCACCACTGGGTGCGCCGTGACCGCGGGAGCCCTCAGAAGGACTCGCCGAGCCCCAGGTAGACCTGCGTGGTGGCCAGGGGGTCGGGCGGTTTCGGCGAGCCGGCGAGGAGCGGGCCGAGGCCGCGGGCCACGCCCAGCCGCAGGTCGGTGCGGAGGTAGTAGCCCAGCGCGACCTCCAGCCGGAGCTCGCCCCCGGCGCCGAAGCGGAGCAGGTCGGCGCTGCCGAGCCGCCGCCCCATGCTGCCGTCGCGGGCGCCGAAGACCGCGCCGGCGTCGACGAAGAGGGCCCCGTGGATCCGGCGCAGCAGCACCGGCCAGGTGGAGTAGCCGCGCTGCGGGGCGAAGAGCGGGAAACGCACCTCGGCGCTGGCCGAGACCAGGGTCGGCCCGGAGAAGGCGCCGGACGGGTAGCCGCGGAGCTGATCGGACTGGGCCGGGAAGCCGCCGCCCACAAGCCCCTGCACCAGGGTGAGGAGGTCGGCGGTGGAGACCCCTCCCAGGCCGAAGGGCTGGCGGCCGGCGAGCGTGCCCGACGAGCCGCCCAGCGAGCCGTGCAGCGCCAGCACCGCGTGGCGCGTCCCGGGCAGCCGCAGGTAGCCGGAGGCGGAGAGGCGGGCCGTGGCGTAGCGCTGGTCGCCGCCCAGGTCGGGGGTGGCGGCGCGCACGCGCAGCGAGAGGAGGCCGCCCTCCTCGGGCGAGATGGAGTGGGCGAAGCGCAGGCGGCTGCCGTAGGCCGCGCCCAGGGTGAGCTCGCTGGCGGTGCCGCCGCGGTAGGGGGCCAGGTCGGCGGGGTCGGGCGCTCCCTGCGGACGCAGCAGGAGGGCGCGCCAGCCCAGCGAGACGAGGTGCACCCGGTCGGCGTGGGTGCGGCTCCAGGCGAGGGACGCGTCGAGCGGCACCCAGCCCACCTCGTCGCGGCCGTCGGGCGCGGTGCCGAAGGCGCGCGAGGAGGCGAGCGAGAGCTGCGGGTGGAGGAAGCCGGCGACGTAGGCGACGTCGTAGGCCGGCTGGCGGCTCCGGAGGCCGTAGCTCACGTCGAGCCCCCAGGCGTGCCGGCCCACGGCGTCGGAACCCGCGGTGACGGCGCCGAGGGTGGTGCCCGAGGCGTCGGCCGCCAGCGTCGGCAGCCACCAGGTCGGGCCCAGCGTCTCCCCGGCCGAGTAGTCGCGCTCCGGGAGCGGCGGCTCCTCCGCAGGCGGCGGGGCGCGGTGGGCCGGGCGGACGCCCGGGTCCGAGGGGAGGAGCGCCGCCTCCGGGTCGAGGGGGCCGGTCACGAGCTGGTAGCCGAGCGCGTCGACGGTGAGCCAGGCGAGCCGCTTCCCGTCGGGCGCCACCGCCGGCTGGAGGGCGGCGCCGGCCACGTTGGTCACCTGCCGCAGCTCGCCGGGAAGCGACGGGCCGGCGGGGCCCTGCGGCGCCGCGAAGCGGAAGCGGAGGACGTTGAAGATGCCGCCGCGGTCGGAGCTGAAGTACAGCGCCTGCCCGTCGGGTGCCCAGGCCGGCGCCTGGTCGAGGGCGTCGTCCCGGGTGACGAAGGCCAGCGCGCCGGCCTCCCAGACGGCCACCTCCCGCCGGCCGCCCTCCTGGATCTCGAGGGCGATGCGCCTGCCGTCGGGGGCGACGCGCGGCAGGAAGAGCTGGGCGCCGGGGCGCTGCAGCAGCGTCTCGGGCGGGCCGCCGTCGAGCCGGATGCGGCGCAGCGCCTGCTCGCCGCCGGGCAGCCGGGCCACGTACACCGCCCAGCCGCCGCCGGGAGCGACGTCGGGGTCGGTGGCCCGCTCGCCCGAGGTGAGCCGCCGGCGCGCGCCGCTCTCCAGGTCCACCAGGTACAGGTCGTCGGCGGAGCGGTACTCCTCGTGGACGTCGGTGATGGCGACCAGCGCCTCGCGCCCGTCGACGAGGGCGAAGCTGCCGTTCCCCTCCACCCGCACCGGGGCGCCGAGGGGCGTGCCGTCGAGCGCCAGGTGGCGGAGCGCCTGCGGCTCGTCGGGGCCGGCCTCCAGCACCCACAGGCTGCCGTCGGGCGCGAAGCGCGGCCCCAGCAGCGTGCCGCCGCGCCGGGTGAGCGGGGTGCCCGCCGTGAGTGGCCGCGCCGCCGCCTCCTCCACCTCGGCCCGGGCCCGCTGCCGCAGCCGCTCCCCGAACTCGGCCCAGAGCGCGTCGAAGTCCTGGCCGAAGTGGCGCTCGGCCAGCGCGTTCATGAGGTAGGGCCACACCTGCTCGCCCTGCTCCTCGGCGAAGGCCCGCAGCGCCGCAGTCCCGGCACGCTCCTCCAGGAAGGCGAGGAAGCGCCCGCCCAGCAGGTACCAGAGGTTCCCGCCGGGCCAGTCGAGCGGCACGCTGGAGACCTGGTCGAGCCGGGGCAGCCGCTCGCCGAGCGCCAGGCCCCGCGCCCAGGCGGAGAAGAGGGCGCTCTCGTTGCGGCCGGCGCCCGGGCCCGACTCGTGGAGCACCGCCAGCCCCTCCGTGAGCCAGGGCGGGCCGAGCCCGGCGGGCGCCAGCACCTTGCCGAAGATGGCGTTCACCACCGCCGGCAGGCCGCCGACGGCGTCGAGGTGCACCACGTGGGTGAGCTCGTGGGTCACCAGCATCTCCAGCCAGTCGCCGTGGTCGGCGAGCTCCGAGCCGGAGGTGGGCGGGACCCCGTAGAGGCGGATGAGGTCGCGGGGCTGGGCGGTGGCCGAGCCGTTGGCGTCGTCCACGTCGTCGGAGAGGACCACGTGGATGATCTGGCCCGGCGCGCGGGCCACCCGCGGCACCAGCGCGGCGTAGGCCCGCTCGCAGGCGCGGGCGGTGCGCTGCGCCAGGGGGCCGAGCCCCTGGTGGTGGTGAACCTGGAAGTGCGGCGTGTCGATCGTGCGCCAGGCGTAGCGCGGGTCGTACCCCTGGGCCGGGAGCAGCTCGGCGGAGAGGGCCAGGAGGGCCAGCGCCGTGGCCGGGATCACCCGGCGGCCTCTGGCGCCGCGGGCGGGCGCACCGGTAGCCGCTGCTCGAGGAACCGCGAGAGCCGCAGCTCGGTGAGCTCGCCGTGCTCCAGGAGCCCCATGTGGCTGCCGGCCGGGAGCAGCAGGTACTCCGAGCCGGGGATGGCCTCGTGCATCTGCCGCGCGAGCTCCACCGGCGTGAAGGTGTCCCTCTCGGCGCCGATGACCAGCGTGGGCACGCGGATGGTGGGAAGCCAGGGGCGGGCGTCGTGGGAGGCGGCGGAGTCGAGAAGGCGCAGCCACACCTGCGTGTCCACCCGGGACAGGTCGTCGAGGTAGTGGCGCAGGTCCTCGCGCCGCACCAGCTGCCGGTTCACCTCCAGCCACAGGCCGAGCTGGAGCGAGAGCTCGCTGGGCAGCAGCCGCTGGAAGAACAGCCGCGCGCCGCCGGGCCAGGCCTCCATGGCGCCCTTCAGCACCGGAAAGACCTGGGCCAGCAGCCGGCTCCCGTGGAAGGTCTCGAGGGGGTGGCTGGGGCTGCCCAGGGCCAGCACCAGCCCGTCGACCCGCTCGGGGGCGCGGCGCCAGGCCTCCAGCGCCACCTGCACACCCATGGAGTGGCCCACCAGCACGGCGCGCGGCTCTCCGGCGGCGTCCAGCACCTGGAGCAGGTCGTCGACGCAGTCGCCGATGGTGCAGCGGGACATGTCGGATGGGCTGCCGCTCTTGCCGTGGCCGCGGTAGTTCCAGTGGATGACGCGGCGCGAGCGGGAGAGGGCCGGGAAGAGCCGGTCCCAGATGAAGCCGGAACAGCCGATCCCGTCGCTGAGGAGGAGCGGCGGCCCGCCGCCTCCGGCGCTCCGCCACCAGAGCGGCGTCCCGTCCCGCCCCGCGGCCAGGCTCTCGGTCGGTCCCATCGTTCCCTAGCGTATAGGACGCTGGGGTAGACTTGGGCAAACGAAGCGGGGCGGAGGCGCGGCGGAGCACCCGATGCTCGGGCACGATCACAGCCACGGCGGCGACGGCCACGGGCACCTCCACGACCACGCCTCCGGCGAGGGGCAGGGGACCTCGCCCGGCTCGGTGCGGCGCATGGCCCTGTCGCTCGGGCTCACCGCCGCCATCATGCTGGTCGAGGCGGTGGGCGGCTGGCTCTCCGGCTCCCTGGCCTTGCTCTCCGACGCCGGCCACATGCTCACCGACGCCGGCTCGCTGGGCCTCTCCCTGCTGGCGCTCCTCTTCGCCGCCCGGCCGGCCGACCCGCGCCGGACCTTCGGGTTCCGGAGGGCCGAGGTGCTGGCGGCACAGATCAACGTGGCGGCGCTCCTGGCGCTGGCCGCCTTCATCGGCTGGGAGGCGCTGGAGCGGCTGCGCGCGCCGCCTCCCACCATCCAGCTCGGGCTCATGGCCGGCGTGGCGGCGCTGGGTCTCCTGGGCAACGGGGTCATCCTCTGGACCCTGCACGGCGAGCGGGGCATCAACGTGCGCTCCGCCTTCGCCCACGTGCTCTCCGACACCGTCTCCTCGCTGGCGGTGCTGGCCGGCGCCGGGGCCATGGCCCTCGCCCCCTCGCTCGCCTGGCTGGACCCGGTGCTCTCGCTCCTCATCGCCGCCCTCATCCTCTGGGGCGGGGTGCGGCTCCTGCGCGAGGTGGCCGACATCCTCATGGAGGCGGTGCCGGGCCACCTGCGCCTCGACGAGGTGTGCCGCGCCATGCGCACGGCCGAGGGCGTGCGCGAGGTGCACGACGTCCACATCTGGACCATCTCCAGCGGCCTCTACGCCCTCTCGGCCCACCTGGTGATCCAGGCCCAGTCGATGGGGCGCAACGACGAGATCCTGCACGACGTCAAGTCGCGCCTCTCCCACGGCTTCGGCATCGAGCACACCACGCTGCAGATCGAGTCGGCGGAGTACGACCACCGCCACGAGGTCCACACCCATTGAGCGCCGGCCCCGGCAAGCGGCCGCTGCTCGCCTTCCGTCCGGCCAGCGTCGTGCAGCGCCTCCGGCCGCGCAGCGAGGCCTGCGTGCTCTCGCTGCGCGACCTCCTGCCTCCGCTGCGCGCCGCCGGCCGCCCGGTCCCGCTGCTCTCCGCGCCGCTCCCCGCCCTGATGCGGGCGGCGCTGCTGGCGTGCAAGGAGGCCCGCAGCGCGCTCGGCCTGGGGCTGCCGGCGGGCCTGGCGCCGGAGCCCTGGTTCGCGGCCGCGGCCGCCGCCGCCGAGGAGCTGGCGCCCCGGCTGCCGGTCTTCCTCTCGGCCTCGATCGCCGTCGCGCCCGGCGGCGTCGAGGCGGCGGTGGCTCACGCCTACAGGCTGGTGGAGGCCGGCCTCACCCACCTGGCGGTGGCGGTGGACCGCATCCCGGTGGCCGAGCGGGCGCGGGCCGCGGCGCAGGTGGCGGCCCAGGCCGCCGAGCGGGAGCTGGCGGTGGAGTGCCTGGTCCCCGGCGGCGGCGAGGGGCTCGACGCCGACGTGGCCACCGCCTTCCTGGAGGAGCTGCAGGGCTGGGGGCTCGAGCCCGATCTGCTGGGTGTGCGCTGCGAGGCGCCGGCCGGCGTCGAGGAGGCGCGGGCCCAGGCCCGGGCGCTGGCGGCGGTGGCCCGGGCGCTGGGCCCGACCCCGCTCCTGCGGCGCGGGCCGGCGGGCCGCCTGCTGCTGCCGGTGCTGCGCCCCGCCGGCGTGGCCGTCGTCGAGGACGGCGAGGCGGTGCTGCAGGCCGGCCTCCCGGCGCTCCCTCCCGCCGAGCGCGAGGCAGCGCTGCAGCGCGGCGCGCCGGGCGAGCGCCTGCGCGCGCCGCCGGCGGGCGGGGAGGGGGGCGAGGGGCTCTTCTACGGCGAGGCCGCAGCCCTGGTGGAGGCGCTCGGCGCGAGCGGGACCGCCGACCTGGTGGTGGAGGCCCTGGCGGGACCGGAGAGGCGCCCGTGAGGATCGTGGCCGGCGAGGCGCGGGGGCGCCGGCTCCAGGCGCCGCCGGGGCAGGCCACCCGCCCCACCAGCGACAAGGTGCGTGGCGCGCTCTTCAACGTGCTGGGCCAGTTCTTCGAGGGCGGGCGGGTCCTGGACCTCTACGCGGGCACCGGCGCCCTGGCGCTGGAGGCGCTGTCGCGGGGCTGCGAGCGAGCGGTGTGCGTCGAGGCCGATCGGCGCGCCGCCGAGTGCATCCGCAGGAACGCCGGGGCCTGCGGGATGGCCGGGCGGGTGGAGGTGCGCTGCGAGCCGGTGGAGCGAGCGCTGGCGCGGCTGGGCGGCGGCGCCTTCCACCTGGTGTTCCTCGATCCGCCCTACGAGGTGGGTCCGGGCGCGGCCCTGGCCGCGCTCGCGCCCCTGCTGGCGCCGCAGGCCACGGTGGTGGCCGAGCACGACGCCGGCGCGCCGCCGCCCGACGACCCGCCGGGGCTCGCCCTGGACGCGCGCCGCACCTGGGGCAGCACCGGGATCTCGATCTATCGGCGACGCTGATCGATACTGCCGTCCTCCATGGCACGCCGCGCCATCTACCCCGGCAGCTTCGACCCGATGACCAACGGCCACCTCTCGCTCATCCAGCGCGGGCTCAAGGTCTTCGACCGGCTGATCGTGGCCATCGCCAACAACCCGGCCAAGAAGCCGCTCTTCAGCGTGGACGAGCGCCGGGCGCTCATCGCCGAGGCGGTGGGCAACGACCCGCGCGTGGAGGTGGACAGCTTCGATGGCCTGCTGGTGGACTACGCCAAGCACCAGGGCGTCCACACCGTGCTGCGCGGCCTGCGCGCCGTGTCCGACTTCGAGTACGAGTTCCAGATCGCCAACATGAACCGCAACCTGGACCCGGAGTTCGAGAGCGTCTTCATGATGACCGGCGAGGACTACTTCTACGTGGCCTCCAGCCTGGTCCGGGAGGTCGCCAGCTTCGGCGGCGACGTCTCGCGGCTCGTGCCCCCCAACGTCTTCAGGGCCCTGCAGGCCCGCTTCCGGCGCACGCCGTAGGGCGCGACGATGTCCCTCGACACCGACGTCAAGGCGCTGGTGGATCGCAGCGACATGGAGGCCGC
Organism: Deltaproteobacteria bacterium; assembly: GCA_016214955.1. Lineage (GTDB taxonomy): Bacteria > Myxococcota > Myxococcia > Myxococcales > Anaeromyxobacteraceae > JACRMN01. Next base: position 122,911 of record JACRMN010000001.1, on the reverse strand, counting down.
GGCCACGCTCGCCATCCGCTCGCTGGGCCCGGAGATCCTCGGCTACCTGACCGCGCTGCTGCACGAGGCCTCGGAGGCGAGCGACGTCTTCTCGCAGTTCGCCGAGGACCTGTGGCGCGGCCTGCCGGGATTTCGCTGGGAGTCGTCCCTGCGGACCTGGTCCTACCGGCTGGCGCGTCACGCGGCCCTGCGCCACAAGCGCGACCCCTTTCGCCGCCGCGGCGAGCGCTTCGAGACCACACAGGCCTCCATCGTGGCCGGCAGCGTGGTCGCCAGCACCGTCATCCGCCACGAATGGCGCGCGCAGCAGCTCCAGCGGCTCCGCGCCAAGCTGGAGGAGGACGAGCAGACATTGCTCATCCTCCGCGTCGACCGCGCCCTCTCCTGGGGCGAGGTGGCCGAGGTCCTGGCCGGCGAGGAGGGCGAGCGGACCGACGAGGCGGCGCTGCGCAAGCGCTTCGAGCGGCTGAAGGACAAGCTCGCGAGGGCCGCCAAGGAAGAGGGACTCATCGACTGACCGTCAGTCGGACATCCCCAGGGCGGCCCAGCCGCTGCCCTGCCGCACCAGGAAGAGCGCCACCTGCCTGCCACCGACCCGGGCCAGCGCGATCGCGTGGGCAGCCGCCAGCGCCGCCTCGAGCCGCTTCGGCGGCTTGCCCAGCCGGGCGAGCGCCTCTGCCGGCTGGAGGATCTCCAGCTCCGCCACCTTCTCGTGCGGGCCCGCCCGGGCTGCCAGGATCTCCCGCCACCTCCGCTGCACCTCCTCGGCGCCGCCGGCGCTGTGCCCGTCGAAGCTGAAGGTGGGCCGGCACAGTGCGGCCAGCTCCTCCGCTCGCCGGTTCCCCAGCGCAGCAAGGAACCGCTCCGCCGTCGCCAGCGCCGTCACCTCGGGCCGAGGGCGGGGCGCGGCGGCGGGAGCAGGCGCCGGCGTCACGGGAGGTGGGGCGGCGGTCGGGGCAGGGGTGGGGGCCGGCTTCGGGGTCGAGGCCGGCTTCGGGGTCGCGGTCGGCCCTTCGACTCGCGCCCGCCGAGGCGGGTCTTCGCTCAGGGCGGGGGTCGGGGGCGCGGTCGAGGTCGGGGTCGAGGTCGGGGTCGCGGTCGGGGTCGCGGTCGGGGTCGGGGTCGGGGTCGGGGTCGAGGTCGGGGTCTCCGGCGCGGGAGCCGGAGCAGCCGCCTCGGCGGCCGGGGCCGGGGGCGGCGTCTCGGGCACCGGGGTCTGCGCCAGGGCCAGCGCCAGCACGTGTCCCGCCAGGTTCATCATTGACGCTGAGCTTATGCTACCGTTCTCGGCCATGGCCAGCGAAGCCGCGCCGATCTGGGGTGACCTGGCAGCCAGCGCCTTCGTGGAGTCGAGCCCCCTCTTCAAGTCGCTCGACCCCGAGGCGCACGACGACCTCCTGCGCGTTGCCGAGCAGCTCGTCTACCCGGCCGGCGAGGTGGTGGTGAAGCAGGGCGAGGCCGGCGACGAGCTCTTCCTGGTGCGCGACGGCACGGCCGTCGTGCTGGTGGAGTCGGGCGGCGAGCGCCGCGAGATGGCCTACCTGGACCGCGGCGCCATCTTCGGCGAGCTCGCCGCCCTGGGCACCCCGGCGCGGATGGCCGCGGTGGAGGCCCGCACCGACCTCACGGTGGTGCGTGTGCCGGGGCCGGTGGTGGTGGCGCTGGCGGCCCGCTTCCCGCGGGTGGCGAAGCTGCTCGCCGCCCTCCGCACGGCCCGGGCCAAGGGGCCCGAGCCCGCTCCCTGAGCCGGCTCTCCCGCCGCCAGGCAGCGCCCCGGAAGCGGGGCCACCCGGGCTCACGGGTGTGGGTGCGATGTGCTAGGTTCCCCGCCCCATATGCCCCGCAGAACAGACATCAAGAAGATCATGATCGTCGGCTCGGGCCCGATCGTGATCGGGCAGGCGTGCGAGTTCGACTACTCCGGCACCCAGGCCTGCAAGGCGCTCAAGGAGGAGGGCTACCAGGTCGTCCTCCTCAACTCCAACCCGGCGACGGTGATGACCGACCCGGGCTTCGCCGATCGCACCTACGTCGAGCCCATCACCCCCGAGTTCGCCGAGCAGATCCTGGCCCGCGAGAAGCCGGACGTGCTCCTGCCGACGCTGGGCGGGCAGACGGCCCTCAACCTGGCCGTGGCCCTGGCGCGCAACGGCGCCCTCGCCCGCCACGGCGTGGAGCTCATCGGCGCCTCGCTCGAGGCCATCGAGAAGGCCGAGGACCGGCAGCTCTTCAAGCAGGCGATGAACCGCGTCGGCGTGGAGATGCCCAAGAGCGGCTACGCCGCGAGCTGGGAGGAGGCCCGGGCCATCGCCGAGGACATCGGGTTCCCCATCATCATCCGGCCCAGCTTCACCATGGGCGGCGAGGGCGGCGGCGTCGCCTACAACCGCGAGGAGTTCGAGGAACTGGCGCGGCGCGCGCTCACCCTCTCGCCCACCCACACCATCCTGGTGGAGGAGTCGATCCTGGGGTGGAAGGAGTACGAGCTGGAGGTGATGCGCGACAAGAACGACAACGTCGTCATCATCTGCAGCATCGAGAACCTGGATCCGATGGGCGTCCACACCGGCGACTCCATCACCGTCGCCCCCATCCAGACGCTCACCGACAAGGAGTACCAGGTGCTGCGCGACGCCTCGATCCGCATCATCCGCGAGATCGGCGTCGACACCGGCGGCTCCAACATCCAGTTCGGCGTGCACCCGCGCACCGGCCGGATGGTGGTCATCGAGATGAACCCGCGGGTCTCCCGCTCCTCGGCGCTGGCCTCCAAGGCCACCGGATTCCCCATCGCCAAGATCGCCGCGAAGCTGGCGGTGGGCTACACGCTCGACGAGATCCGCAACGACATCACCCGCGAAACCCCGGCCAGCTTCGAGCCCACCATCGACTACGTGGTGACCAAGATCCCGCGCTTCGCCTTCGAGAAGTTCAAGGGCGCGGACGACACCCTCACCACCCAGATGAAGTCCGTGGGCGAGGTGATGGCCATCGGCCGCACCTTCCAGGAGAGCTTCCAGAAGGCGCTGCGCGGCCTGGAGATCGACAGGGCCGGCCTGGAGTCGCCGCTGGGCCGCAAGCCGGGCGCCGCCTACACCGAGGCCGAGAAGGACCGCATCCGCTCCGAGATGCGTGTGCCCCGGGCGCACCGCATCTTCTGGGTGGGCGAGGGCTTCCGCGCCGGCCTGACGGTGGACGAGATCTACCAGATCACCTGGATCGACCCCTGGTTCCTGCGGGAGATCGAGGAGGTGGTGAGGCACGAGGAGGCGCTGGCGCGCGGCCTGCCCGCGGACACCGCGGCCTGGCGCCAGGCCAAGCGCATGGGCTTCTCCGACAAGCGCATCGCCGCGCTGGCCGGGCTCAAGGAGGCGGCCGCCCGCGAGGCGCGCCAGGCGGCCGGCGTGCGCCCGGTCTTCAAGCGGGTGGACACCTGCGCCGCCGAGTTCGAGGCCTACACCCCCTACCTCTACTCGACCTACGAGGAGGAGTGCGAGGCGGCCCCCACCCAGCGCCGCAAGGTGATGATCCTCGGCGGCGGGCCCAACCGCATCGGCCAGGGCATCGAGTTCGACTACTGCTGCGTCCACGCCTCCTTCTCGCTGCGCGAGGCCGGGTTCGAGACCATCATGGTCAACTGCAACCCGGAGACGGTCTCCACCGACTACGACACCTCCGACCGGCTCTACTTCGAGCCGCTGACCCTCGAGGACGTGCTGGAGATCGTGCAGGTGGAAAAGCCCGAGGGGCTCATCGTCCAGTACGGCGGCCAGACGCCGCTCAAGCTGGCGGTGCCGCTCCACGAGCTGGGCGTGCCCATCCTCGGCACCTCGCCCGACGCCATCGACCGCGCCGAGGACCGCGAGCGCTTCGCCGCCCTCATCGACAAGCTCAAGCTGCGGCAGCCCGCCAACGGCATGGCCCGGAGCGCTGACGAGGCCTTCCAGGCGGCCCACCGCATCGGCTACCCGGTGATGGTGCGCCCCTCCTACGTGCTCGGCGGCCGGGCCATGGAGGTGGTGTACGACGACGCCGACCTCTCCAACTACCTCGAGGTGGCGGTCCAGGCCTCCAACGAGCGGCCGGTGCTGGTGGACCGGTTCCTGCGCGACGCCGCCGAGGTGGACGTGGACGTGGTCTCCGACGGCGTCGACGTGGTGGTGGGCGGGGTGATGGAGCACATCGAGGAGGCCGGCATCCACTCCGGCGACTCGGCCTGCTCCCTGCCGCCCCACAGCCTGACCCCCGCGGTGGTGGCCGAGATCGAGCGCCAGTCCGTCGCCCTGGCCCGCGAGCTCCAGGTGAAGGGGCTCATGAACGTGCAGTTCGCCATCCAGGGCGGCGACATCTACGTGCTGGAGGTGAACCCTCGCGCCAGCCGCACGGTGCCCTTCGTGGGCAAGGCCACCGGCCTGCCGCTGGCCAAGGTGGCGGCGCTGGCGATGGTCGGGAAGACGCTCCGGGAGCAGGGGGTGCAGTCCTCGCCCCGGCCGCGCCACATCTCGGTGAAGGAGGCGGTCTTCCCCTTCGCCCGCTTCCGCGGGGTGGACACGATCCTGGGGCCGGAGATGAAGTCCACCGGCGAGGTCATGGGCATCGCCAGCGACTTCGCCAGCGCCTTCTGGAAGGCGCAGTGCGCCGCCGGCAACACCCTGCCGCGCGGGGGCGAGGGGCGCAGCGCCTTCGTCTCGGTGCGCGACGCCGACAAGCCGGCTGCCGTGGGGCTGGCCCGGCGGCTCGTGGCCCTGGGCTTCGAGGTGCTCTCCACCGCCGGCACCGCCGCCCACCTGGCGAAGAACGGCATCGCCGCCACCCCGGTGAGGAAGGTGAAGGAGGGGCGCCCCTCCATCGTCGACCGGATCATCGACGGCGACGTCCACTTCGTGGTCAACACCACCGCCGGCAAGCGCGAGCTCGCCGACAGCTACTCCATCCGGCGCGAGACGCTGATGAAGCAGCTCCCCTACTTCACCACCATGACCGGGGCCCTGGCCGGGGCCGCCGCCATGGAGGCCGCCCGGGAGGGGCGCCTCGACGTCAGGCCCCTGCAGGAGTACCACCGCGCCGGCCCCGCGCCCCGTTGACAGGGAGCGCGGCGAGAGGGCACATTTTCACCGTCGAGCGGCCGCTCCCGAGGGGGCGGCCGCGGAATTTTTGTGGAGAGGGTCCGGATGGCCGAAGCCAACGCGCGCATACCCATCACCAAGGCGGGGCTGGTACGGCTCAAGGAAGAGCTGAAGCGGCGCAAGTACGTGGAGCGGCCGCAGATCGTGAAGGAGATCGCCGAGGCCCGCTCCCACGGCGACCTCTCCGAGAACGCCGAGTACCACGCCGCCAAGGACAAGCAGTCCCACCTCGAGGGCCGCATCGCGCAGCTGGAGGACTGGATCGCCCGGACCGAGGTCATCGACGTCTCCCGGCACAAGGGCGACCGGGTGGTGTTCGGCGCCACCGTCACCCTGTCCGACGGCGACGGCGAGGAGGTGCGCTATCGCATCGTCGGCGAGCTGGAGGGCGATCTCAAGCAGGGGCGCATCAGCGTCACCAGCCCCATCGCCCGGGCCCTCATCGGCAAGAGCGAGGGGGACGTGGTGCAGGTGCGCTCGCCGGGCGGGGAGCGCGAGTACGAGATCAGCGCGGTGGAGTTCGTCGAGGAGGAGGTCCCGGCGAGCGACGAGCCGGCCGGGTCCTCGTAGTCGGTGGCCGACCCCGCGGCCTTCCTCGAAGCGCTGGTGCCGCCCATCCGCTTCGCGGCCCGCGACGGCTTCGCGGGGCTGCGGCGGCTCGCCGGGTTCGGGAAGATGCTGCAGGAGGCGGTCGCCGGCGCCAGGCGCGCGGGCGCGCCCGACTCGGCGGCACTGCGCGGCCTCCTGGGAGAGGGAGAGCGCTTCGACGCGCTCCCACTGGCGGAGCGGCAGCGCGCCCTGCTTCGCGTGAGCGCCCTGCTGGCGGCCCTGGTGCCGGTGCCGGAGGAGATCGCGGAGCTGGCGCGGAGGGCGAGGACGCCGACGCCGAAGGGGAAGCCGGGCCCGGCCCCGACCCCTGCCCCGGGCGAGGGCCCGCCTCGGCGGGCCCGAGTCGAAGGGCCGCCCGCGACGCCGGCACGGACCCCGACCGCGTCGCGCCGGGACACCGCCCCGCCGCCGGCGCCCTCGGCGGCGTGGGAGGACCGATCGCCACCCCATCCAGCCGTGCCGGAGCCGCCGCTCCTTCCCGAGGCCAGGACCCCGGCCGAACGAGCGGCGCGTCGCGCCCGCCTCGTCACCCGGCTCGCCGAGGTGCCGGGGCTCCACCCGGCTCCGCGCGGGCTGCTGGAGGAGCGCGGGTACCTGACGGTGCAGGACGCGCTCGGCTTCTGGCCCAAGGCCTGGCAGGACCGGAGCCGCCCCGCGCCCATCGCCGGGCTGAAGGCAGGCGAGGAGGGGACGGCGCTCGGGCAGGTGACGCACGTCCGCAGCGCCCGGATGCGCAGCGGCAAGCCCATCCTGCGGCTCGGGCTCCAGGACCCCAGCGGGCGGCTCGAGCTGGTCTTCTTCAACCCCGCTCCCTGGCGCATGCGGCAGTACGCAGCCGGCGACACGCTCCTGGCCTCGGGGAAGGTGAGCGAGGGGTTCGGCGGCAAGCCGCAGATGTCGCAGCCCGAGGTGGAGAAGGTGCAGCCCGGCGACTCGGCCAGCTTCGGCCGCATCGTGCCGTTCTACCCGGGCCCCTCCGACTGGCAGCACCCGGCGCTGCGCAAGCTGATGAAGCGGCTCTGCGACGAGTTCGCGCCCCAGGCGGTGGAGGACCTGCCGGCGGCGGTGCGGGAGCGGCGCGGGCTGGTGCCGGTGGGCCAGGCGCTGCGCCACGTCCACTTCCCGCCGGCCGGCACCGACCTGCTGCTCGCCGCCGGCCGGGGGACGCCCGCCTTCCGCCGGCTCGTCTTCGAGGAGCTCTTCTTCCTGCAGCTGGCGCTGGCCCTGCGGCGGCGCGGCCTGCGGCGCGATCCGGGCATCGCCTTCGAGGTCACCCCCGAGCGCATGGCGGCGGCCCTGGCCCCGCTCCCCTTCACGCTGACCCGCGCCCAGATGAAGGCCATCGAGCAGATCGCCGCCGACATGGCCCGGCCCGAGCCCATGAACCGGCTGCTGCAGGGCGACGTGGGCAGCGGCAAGACCGCGGTGGCCTTCGCCGCCGCCATGCTGGCGGTCCAGGCCGGCTGGCAAGCGGCCATCATGGCCCCCACCGAGCTCCTCGCCGAGCAGCACGCCCGGACGCTGCGCGGCTGGCTGGCGGGGCGCGGCGTGGAGGTGGCGCTGGTGGCCGCCCAGGCTCGCGGCAAGGAGCAGCGCGAGGCCCGCGAGGCGGTGGCCGCCGGGCGGGCGCGCATCGCCGTCGGCACCCACGCGCTCCTGGAGCAGGCGGTGGCCTTCGAGAAGCTGGGCCTGGTGGTGGTGGACGAGCAGCACCGCTTCGGCGTGCTGCAGCGGGCCCAGCTCATGGCCAAGGGCGTGCGGCCCGACGTGCTGGTGATGACGGCCACGCCCATCCCCCGCACCCTGGCGCTGGCCTTCTACGGCGACCTGGACCAGACCACCATCTCCGAGCTGCCCCCGGGCCGGACGCCGGTGGAGACCAAGGTCTTCGGCGAAAGCCAGCGCGCCAGGGCGCTGGAGCTCCTGCGCAAGCAGATCGAGGCCGGGCGCCAGGCCTACGTGGTCTACCCGCTGGTGGCCGAGTCGGAGAAGACCGATCTCGCCGACGCCACCAGCGGCGCCGCCGAGCTGGCCCAGGCGCTGGCCCCGCACGCCGTGGGGCTGCTGCACGGCCAGATGAAGCCCGAGGAGAAGGAGCGGGTGATGGGCCGCTTCCGCTCCGGCGACCTGGCGGTCCTGGTGGCCACCACCGTCATCGAGGTGGGGGTGGACGTGCCCAACGCCACGGTGATGGCGGTGGAGCACGCCGAGCGCTTCGGCCTCTCGCAGCTGCACCAGCTGCGCGGGCGGGTGGGGCGCGGGGCGGCGAGGAGCCACTGCCTGCTGCTGGCCCACTTCGGCCGCGCCGGCCAGGACGCCCGGGAGCGGCTTCGGGTGCTGGCCCGCACCCAGGACGGCTTCGAGATCGCCCGCGCCGACCTGAGGCTGCGCGGGCCCGGCGAGCTGCTGGGGACGCGCCAGTCCGGCCAGCAGCTCCTGGAGCTGGCCGACCTGTACCGCGACGAGGCCATCCTGGAGGAGGCGCGGGAGGAGGCCTTCGCCCTCGCCGAGGCCGACCCCGGCCTGGCCCGCCCGGAGAACGCCGCCGCCCGCGAGGCGCTGGCCGGGCGCTGGAGCGGCAGGCTCTCGCTGGCGCAGGTGGGGTGAGCGCCCGGGCGCGAGGCGCGCCGCCCTCTGCTAGGATGCCGGCGATGGTCACCTGCCCCCTGTGCGAGCACCAGCAGGCCGCCGGCGCCGAGTGCGAGGTCTGCGGCCGCCGGCTCACCGGCCCCGGGGCCGAGAGCCTGCCGGTGGCGGCGCTCCCCGGCCTGGAGCCCACGCGGATGGAGGCGGTGGAGGTGCCGGCCGAGACCGTGCCCGACCTGGAGCCAACGCGGCTGTCGCCGGCGCCGGAAGCCGCGGCCGAGGACCTCGGCTGGGTGGAGCAGACCCGCGCCGAGCCGGCCGCCGCCGTCGCCGTCGAGACCGTGCCCGACCTGGAGCACCACCGGGCCGAGCCCATCCCCGAGGGCCCGGGGCTCGACCCGCTGGCGCCGGTGGTGTGCCGCTACTGCCGCAGCACCGCCATGCCCGGCGACAAGTTCTGCGGCCGCTGCGGCATGCGGCTCATGCGCTTCGACCCGGTCCACCTCGCCGGCAGCGAGCGCGGCGAGCTGGTGTGCCGCGACTGCGGAGCCATGGGGGCGGGGCCTCGCTGCCGCCGCTGCGGGGCACGCATGGTGACGCCGGGCTGAAAGGCCTGCGGCGCTTGCCTTTTGCGCGTGAGCGCGGCACATTCCGGGCCCCGCACCGGGCGCCGCCGGGCGACCGGCGTCCGCCAGGCCCGCTGGATCCCATTCCATGAGCGAACCCTCCTTCTCCGCCTCGTTCCGCTGCTCGGAGGGCTGCGACTTCCGCGCCGCGCTCACCGAGGTCGTCTACCGCTGCCCGCGCTGCCAGGGGCTGCTCGAGGTCGAACACGACGTCGCCGCGCTGGCGCGCCGCTCCCCCGACGAGTGGAAGGCCCTCTTCGACCAGCGCTTCCGCCGCGGCGCCTGGCCGCTGGGCTCCGGCGTCTGGGGCAAGAAGGAGTGGGTCTACCCCGAGCTGGCCCTCGGCAACGTGGTCTCGATGTACGAGGGCGGGAGCCCCCTCCTGCGCCTCGACGGCTACGCCCGCGAGCTCGGCCTCGACGACGTCTGGCTCAAGGAGTGCGGCGTCACCCACAGCGGCTCCTTCAAGGACCTGGGGATGACCGTGCTGGTCTCGGCGGTGAAGGAGATGCGCGCCCGGGGCAAGCCCATCCGCGCCGTCGCCTGCGCCTCCACCGGCGACACCTCGGCGGCGCTGGCCTCCTACTGCGCCGCCGCCGGCATCCCCAGCGTGGTGCTGCTGCCGCGCGGCAAGATCAGCATCGCCCAGCTGGTGCAGCCCATCTCCAACGGCGCGCTGGTGCTGGAGCTGGACACCGACTTCGACGGTTGCATGAAGGTGGTGCAGGAGCTGTCGGCGGCCCCCGACATCTACCTGGCCAACTCCATGAACAGCCTGCGCATCGAGGGACAGAAGACCCTCTCGGTGGAGCTGGTGCAGCAGCTCGACTGGACGGTGCCCGACTGGATCGTCATCCCCGGCGGCAACCTGGGCAACGCCAGCGCCGTGGGGCGCGGCTTCCAGCTCATGATGCAGCTGGGCCTCGTCGACCGCCTGCCGCGACTGGTGGTGGCCCAGGCCCAGAAGGCCAATCCGCTCTACCGGGCGGTGGCCGCCGCCGGCGGCTCGCCCAGGGCCGGCCTGGCCGTGGCCTCGATCGCGGCGGAGCGGACCCTGGCCTCGGCCATCCAGATCGGCGCCCCGGTCTCGGCCAGGCGGGCGCTGCGGGCCCTGGAGGCCCTCGACGGCATCGTCGAGCAGGCCAGCGAGCAGGAGCTCGCCGACGCCGCCGCCCGCGCCGACAGGCACGGGGCCTACGCCTGCCCCCACACCGGCGTGGCCCTGGCGGCCCTGGAGAAGCTGGCGAGCCGGGGCGTGGTCCGCAAGGGGCAGCGGGCGGTGGTCATCTCCACGGCCCACGGCCTCAAGTTCTCCGACTTCAAGGTCGGCTACCACGAGCAGCGGCTCGGCGAGGTCGCCGCCCGCCTCGGCAACCCCTCGATGCAGGTTCCGGCCACCCTGGGCGCGGTGCAGGACGCCATCGCCCGGCGCTTCCCGGCGGCGCCGGGAGGGGCCCGGTGACCGAGGCCGCTCCCGAGGGCCTGCGGGCCGCCCACGACGCGCTGGCGGCGCGGCTGGCCGTGCGCCGCTCCATCGACCACGTGCGCCAGGGGGCCTACGGGATCCTCTTCTCCATCATCGGCATCGGCCTGACCGCGAAGCTGGCCTACGACCGCTGGTGGTCGGTGCGGCCCGGCCGCATCCAGGGGCGAGGCGTCTACCTGTACCTGGCGGCCGCCGCCGCGATCCTGGTGCTCCTCTTCACGATCCGCGCCTTCCTGCGGGCCCGCCGCCTGATGGCCCAGGAGAGGGCCGACTTCGAGGAGCTGCGGGCGCTCCGCGCCCGCCTGGGGCTCGACCCGTGAGCCGCCGCCGACCGGGCAGCCTGTGGGTGCTGGAGGGGCTCGACGGGGCCGGCACCACCACCCAGTCGCGGCTCCTGGCCGAGGCCCTGCGCCGCCAGGGGCGGCGTGTGCACCTCACCGCCGAGCCCTCCGGCGGCCCGGTGGGTGCACTGGTGCGCCAGGTCCTCACCCGGCGCGTGGCCTCGCCCGGCGGCGAGTTCGACCCCCACGCGCTGGCGCTGCTCTTCGCCGCCGACCGGCTCGACCACCACGCCGCCGAGATCGCCCCGCGCCTGGCGCGCGGCGAGGACGTGGTCTCCGACCGCTACACGCTCTCCTCGCTGGCCTACCAGTCCCTCACCACCGGCGACGCCCGCTGGGTCGAGGCTCTGAACCGGCGCGCCCCGGCCCCCACCGCCACCCTCTTCCTGCGGGTGCGGCCGGCCGTGGCCTGGCGGCGCCGCTTTGCCGAGTCGGGCGGCGGCGAGCTGTACGAGGTCCCGGCCTTCCAGCGCCGGGTGGCCCGCTCCTACGAGCGCTCCCTGGCGGTGCTGCGGCGCCAGGGCCAGGAGGTGCTGGTGCTGGACGGCGAGCGCCCGGTGGAGGAGGTGGCCGGCGCGGTCCTCGCCGCCGCCGGTGGGCGCCCGGCGTAGAGGCCGGCGCGCGTCCCGCGAATCCCGCGCTGGCGTCCGGACCTGGGGCGCGGTATCGAAGTCGGATGCGGACGCCCACCGCCGCCCTCATCGTCGTCGGCAACGAGGTGCTCTCGGCCAAGGTCCGGGACGAGAACGGCCCCTGGGCGGCCGAGCGCTTCCGCCGCGTCGGCATCCGGCTCTCGGCCATGCTGACGCTCCCCGACGAGGTCGAGGTCCTCGCCGAGGCGGTGACCCGCGAGCGGGCACGGGCCGACTGGCTCTTCACCGCCGGCGGCGTGGGACCGACCCACGACGACGTCACCCTGGCGGCAGTGGCGCGGGCACTCGGCCGGCCGCTGACGCGCCACCCGGGCCTGGTCGAGGCCATCCGCCGCGCCCACCGGCGGTGGTGGAACGGCGCCGAGGCCCCGGAGGCCAGCCTGCGGATGGCCGACGTTCCCGAGGGAACGCGCCTGGCCGGCGACCCGGGCTACCCCATCCTGGCCGTCGAGAACGTGGTGATGCTGCCCGGCGTGCCGCGCTTCTTCCAGGCGCAGCTGGAGCGCTTCACCGCCGACCTGGTGGTGGCCCCGTTCCAGCTCGCCGAGGTCTTCGTGTCGGTGGGCGAGGACCAGCTCGCGCCGCTGCTCGACAGGCTGGCGGTGGAGCACGCCGCCGTCGAGATCGGGAGCTACCCGCGCTTCGACGACGCCGATCACCGGGTGAAGGTCACCCTGGAGTCCAAGGACCGGGCCAGGGTGGAGGCGGCGCTCCGGGAGCTGCTCGCGCGGCTCCCGGCCGGCTCGCTGGTGCGGTCGCAGGGGCCCTGACGGCCCGGGCGCGGCCGGTACCGGGGTTCGCGAGCCGGGCAGCCCGAGGGCGGCCCGGCTACCTCAGGCGATGGCCATCCGCAGCCGCTGGCGCAGCCGGAAGTGCTCGTCGGAGGCGGCGAAGCGCAGCAGCTCCTGCAGGTCGGGCCGGGTGCGCACCGCCTCCCGGACGTCGGTGGCGGGCTCGGGGCGGGGCGGAGCCGGGGCTCCGTCCCGCAGCACCAGCTGCAGTGCCGCCGTGACGTCGCCGCAGAGCAGCAGGCCGGCGCGGTCGGCGGTGCCCGACATCGACGCGTACCAGGCGATGAGGTCCACCTCGAGGGGTGCGAGCCTCCCGGCCAGCTCCTCGACGGCCCGGCGCGTGCGCCGCGGCAGCACCTTGGCCACCTGCTTCACGAGCCCCTCGCCCGGGTCGCCGGTGGCCGACCAGTTCCCGGCCACCTGCCGCACCGTGGCCGCGAGGAACTCGCCCAGGCGTCCCGGCCCGAGGTGGTCGGCCAGGCCGTTGCGGGCCCGGAGTCGCGCCGCGACCCGCGCCAGCAGGAAGCGCTGCTCGGCGGGGCCGTGGCGCCGCTGGAACTCGCCGCCGACGCGGGCCTGGTCGGCCGGGGTGGGGTCGAGCGCCAGCGCCGCCCCCTCGCCGCCCTCCAGCAAGGTGAAGTCGCGGACGTCGAGGTTGCGGGCCAGCTCCTCGAGCTGTCGCCGCACCGGGTGGGAGCCCTTCAGGCGCGGCGCCTCGGCGGGGGCGGGCAGCAGCCGGCCCAGGTGCTCGCCGGCCAGCGCCATGAGCTCGGAGAGCGGGCCCCTGTCGAGCGGGTGGCGCAGCGCCTCCCACTCGTCCGGCCCCACGGTCTGGGCGCTCAGGCGCGGCGCCTGGGGCGTGGTCTCGGCGAGGAAGGCGGCCTCGCCCGCGTCGGCGGCCTGCAGGAAGCGCAGGACCGAGGCGGCCACGAAGGCGCGGTCGTGGGCCCGCGAGCGCTGGAAGAGCCGGTAGAGCGAGTGCCAGGTCTCCACGCGGGCCGGGTCCAGATCCAGGATGAGCCGCTGCTCCTCGGCGGCCCGCTCCGGCTCGCCCTGCGCCAGGAGCTCGGCGAGCTGCTCCCGCGCCGGAATGGAGCCGGGCTCCTCGGCGATGGCCTGGCGCAGCAGCTCCGCCGCCTGCACCGGGTCGCCGAGCCGCTCGGCCAGCAGCCGGGCCGCCCGCATCCGCGCCGAGCCGCGCCGGGCCCCGTCCTTGCCCTCGCGCCCCGCCCGGATGAGCGCCGTCACCAGGCCGGGCACGTCCTCGGCCTTCTCCCGGACCCGCACCAGCAGGTCGAGGGCCGGGGCGTGTCCCGGAGCGAGGTCGAGCGCCCGCTCGCAGAGCTCGGCGGCCGCCGGCGCATCGTCGAACCCCTCGGCCCGCACCTCGGCGAGCTCGAGGAGCCGCGGCACCTGCTCGTCGCCGGAGAGGGCCTGCGTGCTCACCAGCCGGCGCAGGGCGTCGGCGGCGGCTGGCCAGTTCTGGGCCTCGCGGTGGATGCGGGCGAGCCGCGTCAGCGCTTCCACGTTCTCGGGGGCGGAGGCCAGCACCGCGTTGAGGTGGCTCATGGCCCGCGGCGCGTCGCCGAGGGGACCCTGGTGGAGGGCCGCGAGCTCCAGGTGCACCGGCGCCAGGGCGGCGGGCTCGCCGCCCAGGGTGAGGCAGGCGCCCAGGTCCCGGGCTGCGTCGGCCGCCCGGCCCGGGACGGAGGCCAGCAGGCGGGCCCGCTCCAGGAGCGCCTCCTGCCAGGAGGGCCGGAGCGCCACCGCCTGGTCCACGGCCTCCAGCGCCCGGTCCGGGTCCTGGAGCGGTCCTGCGGCGACCCGTGCGGCTGCCAGCCACTCCTCGGCCGCCTCGACCGGCCCCCGCGCCGCGCGGGCGCGGGCCTCCCGGAGCGCGCACAGGTCGGCAGCCGACTCGGAGCCGTGCAGCAGATCCACCAGGCGCGCCGCCAGCGCGGCGTCGAGCGGGTCGCGCTCCAGGGCGCTCCGCAGGTCCTCGACCGCACCCCGCGGGTCCCCCAGGCGGCTCTGGGCCACCGCCGCCGCCTGGGAGAGCGCGGCCACCGCCGAGCGGGCGTCGCGGGAGCGGGCCGCCTCGGCCTGCAGGGCGTGGCGCACGCCGGCCCAGTCGCCGCAGCGCAGGTGGTGGCGGCGCAGCGCCTGCCAGGCGGGAAGGGCGTCGGGGGTGAGGCGCAGGCACCGGTCGATGGCGGCGCGGGACCGCTCCCGATCGCCGGCGTCGTCCCATGCCTCGGCGGCGCGCAGGGCGCACTCGGCGCGGGACTCGCCGTCGCCGTCGGTCTTCTCCCGCGCCTCCCAGTGAAGGGCCAGGTCGGCGAAGCGGCCCTGGGCGCGAAGCTGGCCCTCCATGGCCGGCCCGGCCACCGGGTCGGAGGGGTCCAGGGCGGCGGCCCGCTCCAGCGCCGGCGACGGATCGGCCCCGGCCACCCGCAGGTCCAGCGCCGAGGCCACCCAGAGCGGCCGGGCCACGGCGGGGTCGGAGACCAGGCTCGCCTGGCCGGCGCGCGCGGCGGCGTCGGGCGCGGCGCCCAGCCGATCGAGGAGCAGGCCGGCCCCGACGTGGGCAGGCTCGGCCGACCTGATCTCGCGGCAGGTCCGCTCGGCCGCCTCGGGGTCGCCGAGCCGCTCCGCCTGCAGCCAGGCGAGCTCCAGCAGCGCCGCCGAGCGCTCCGGGCCCTCGGTCGCGTCGGCCTCGGAGCGCAGCGCCTGGGCCAGCTCCGGCCAGCGCTCGGCCGCGGCCAGGAGCCGGTGCAGGGCGCGGCGCGAGGGGGCGAAGCCCGGGTCGGCCCGCAGCGCCTCCTCGTGGACCTCCGCGGCCGCGACCGGGTCGTGGAGCTGGCGCTCGTGGACCTCGGCAACCTCGGCCAGGAGCGCGGCCCGCTCGGTGGACGAGGTGCGGGCGTCGGCGTCGGCGCGCAGCACCTCGACGAGCGGCTCCAGCTCGCCGCGGGTCCGGTGGAGCCGTGCCAGCGAGGCCAGCGCCCGGGGGTGGGCGGGCGAGAGGGTGAGGGCCTCGCGCCAGGCGGCCATGGCCTCGGCCGGCCGCTCCAGCTTGTCCTCCAGGATCTCGCCCACCCGCACCAGGAGCGCGGCGGCGGCCTCGGCGGAGGGCAGGGCCTGGGCCTCGGCCCGGCACATGTCCACCAGCTCCTCCCAGCGCCCGGCCCGGGCGCAGAGGCTGCCCAGGGAGCGCAGCGCCGGCAGGTGGGCGGGATCGATGGCCAGGGCCCGCTCCCAGGCGGCGGCGGCGCCGGCCTCGTCGCCGGCCTCGTCGCGCACCTCGCCGGCGCGGGTGAGGAGGTCGACCACCTGCGGCGGGTCCTTCACCACCGCGGCGGCGTGCTCGAGGGCCACCGCCAGCTCGGCCCGCTTGCCGGCGCGGTCCAGGACCACCGCCAGCGACCGGAGCGCCAGGAGGTGGCCCGGGTCCACCTCCAGCGCCCGCCGGTAGCAGTCGGCGGCGCCGTCCAGGTCGCCGAGCCGGTCCTCGCGGAGCTGGGCCAGGCGGAAGAGCAGTGCGATCTGTTGGCCCGGATCGGTGCTGGCGCCGAGCTCGCTCTCCAGCAGGGCCGCCAGCTCCTCGACGCGCCCCAGGCGCGTCAGCAACCGCTCCTGGGCCCGCGCCGCGGAGAGCAGGGTGCGGTCGTGGGCGAGCGCCTCGCCATAGAGGGCCGCGGCCTCGTCGGGCCGCGCCAGGCGCTCCTCCAGCAGCTCGCCCGCCTTGAAGCAGCGCTGGGCGCGCTCGCGGGGGTCGTCGGCTGCGTCGCGCTCGGCGAGGAAGGTCTCCAGCACCTGCTCCCACTCGCCGCGGCGAGCGTGGTAGCGGCCCAGCGCCGAGAGGGCGGTGCGGTTCCCCGGCTGGAGGAGGCGGGCCTCGCGCCAGCAGGCGGCGGCGGCGTCCGGCTGCCCCAGCCGCTGGTCGGTCACGTCGGCGAGCTGCAGGAGCGCCGCCACCCGCTCGGCGGGATCGCCGCCGCTCTCGGGCCGGTGCATCTCGGCGCGGGCGCGCAGCACCTCGCAGAGCTCCCCCCAGGCCTCTCGCCGCTCCGCCAGGCGGGCTCGCTCCCGGAGCACGGCCGGGTCTGCCGGGGCCCGCCGCCGGGCCTCGGTGAGCGCCTCCAGCGCCTGCTCTGGCCGGCCGCGCTCCTCCTCCGCTCGGGCGAGCTGCAGGAGCGCGAGCGCCGCCGCTCGCGGCGTGGAGGCCTCGCGCCCCTCGGCCGCCAGCATCGCCGCCCGGTCGTCGTCCTGGCCCCGGCGCTCGGCGTGGCGCAGGGCCAGCGCCCGCGCCCCCGGGTCGGCCGGGCAGCGGCGGAAGGCGGCCAGCGCCAGCTCCGCGGCCTCGTCGGGCCGTCCCAGCCGCTCCGCGGCCAGGTGGCTGGCGGCGCAGAGGAGCTGGGCAGCGGTGGCGTCGTCGGCGATCTCCGCGGCGCGCCGCCAGTCGGCCAGGAGCGCCTCGGGCGCGTGGGCCGCCGAGAGCCGGCCATGGTCCGAGAGCAGCGGCAGGTGGGTGGGGTGGCGGGTGGCCGCCTCGGCCAGGAGGGCCCGGGCTTCCTCCGGCTTGCCCAGCGCGCCCGCCAGGAGCCGGGCCCGGGCATAGTCCAGCTCTGCCGCCCGGGCCGGATCGGGCGTCACCCGCGCCTCGGCCTCCAGGAAGCGGCACTCGCGGGTGGCGTAGCCCCAGGCGGCGGCGATGCGCCGGGCCGCCTGGAGCGAGGGCAGGTGGGTGGGGTCGAGGGCCAGCGCGCCCTCGTAGTAGGCGAGGGCCACCTCCGGGCTGCCGAGCCGCTCCTCGTGAATGCGGCCGGACTGGTGCAGCAGCAGGGCCGCCTCGCGGCCCGGGCCGCGCTCGGCCGCTTCCCGCTCGCAGGTCGCGGCGGTGGCGGCCCAGTCGACGGCATCGCCCTCGCCCGGCAGGTCCTCGATGCGGGCGGCAAGCTCCTCGGCGATGGAGTCGACGCCGCTCCGCTCCCTGGCAGGCGGCGTCGTCTCGGCGCGGTTGCTGCCGTCGGCCATCAGCCCTCACTCCGACGCCGGCATCACGGCCCGCGCGAGGCGGGCCGGCGGGGTCAAGCCCCCGCGCTCACAGCTCGAACTTGTCGATCTGGCCGTGCTTCTGGAGGATCTCGAGGGCGCCGGCGGTGACCTTGTCGCGGTCCTCGCCCTGGAGCTTCACCACCCGGCTCGCCAGGGCCTGTTCGCCCTTCCTGGGCCGCGGGGGAACGACGGTGACCGCCCAGCTGTCCCCCAGATCCTTGTCCACCTGGACCTGGCACTCGACCGACCCGATGAAAGCTCTCGCCATTGGTCTCGCCTCTTCTCGTTGCCCCTTGGGGAGCCACGGAACATAGCGTAGAACCGGCCCCATGAGAACGTTCGGCGTGCTCCTCCTCGCGGCCCTGGCGTCCTGCAGCGCCTGGTCCAAGCTCCGGCCGCCCGCGGCCTCCGACCTGCTCCGCATCGAGGGCCACGTGGACAGGGGCCCCTTCGGCCTCTCCGCCGCCGACCTGGCCAAGCTGGAGCGGCGGACCCTCCGCGGAGTCGATCCCCGGGGCGGGCGCGAGGCCGCCTACGCCGGCGCCTCCCTTCCCCCGTTCTTCAACGAGGGGCTCCCGCTGCTGCGCGGCGCGGACACCGCCTTCTTCCACGGGCGCGGGGGCTACGTCGCCGCCGTGCCCCTGAACGCCATCCGGCAGAGCCAGCCGGTGCTCGCCGACCAGATGGACGGCAAGCCGCTCGCCGAGGCCAGCCCCGAGAGCGGCCCGCTCCTCCTCGCCTGGCCCGACGCAGAGGCCCCCGGCCTGGGCACCGACAGCCGGCAGCGCTGGTACTGGGTGCGGGGCGTGGAGCGCATCGAGCTCGGCCCCTGGCAGGAAACCGTGGGCCGCGCCACCCGCGTCCCGCTGGGCGCCAGCGGTGAGGCGCGGCTCGGCGCCGACGTCTTCGCCCGGCAGTGCTTCCAGTGCCACCGGCTGCGCGGCCGCGGCGGCGTCGTCGGGCCAGAGCTGACGCGGCTGGGCGTCGAGAAGCCGGACCTCGACGTGGTCGCCCTGCTGGCCAGCCACCTGGCGCCGCGCTCCGGCATCCCCGGCGCCCCCGAGCTCGCCCCGGCCGCGGCGCAGCAGGTGGCCGCCTTCCTCAAGGTGGTTGCCCGCGCCGGCGCCGACCGGCCCGAGGACGAGGTGAGGCCGCCGGCGCCTCGCCAGCCTTCGCCCGGCTACCCCGTCCCCCCGCCGGCCTCGCGCCCCTGATCGCGGTTGGCTGGCCCCGGGAGGCCCGGGCGGCTATTGCCGGTGGCGTGCCCCTGGCCGACCCAGATCGCGACCTCCTGCTGGTGGACGGCGACTGCCCCGTCTGCCGCACGGCGGCCTCGGCCCTCACCCCCCACCTGCAGGGCAGGTGCGAGGTCCGTTCCTTCCGGACCCCCGGCGCACTGGCCGGCCTGCCCGTGGACGCGGAGCGCTGCGAGCGGGCGCTCCACCTCGTCGAGGCCGACGGGCGGGTGAGCGAGGGGCTGGAGGCCGTCTGCCGGGCGCTCCGGAGGCGCTGGTACGGGCCGCTCCTGCGGCTCTACTACCTGCCGGGCCTCCGCAGGGCCCTGGATGCCGGGTACGCCTGGATGGCCCTCCGGCGCCGCGGTTGGGGCGGGTAGGCGCGTCCCGCGCGGACGATGACCCGCTGGTGACAGGCCCCGGGCAAGTCTTGGGCGAGCGTTCTCCCGTCACCGAGGTGAGTACTTGGCCCAGCTCGACCCGCTCGACCGCCCTGCCTGGAAGGCCTCCGTCCCTTTCTGGCTTGTCCACGCAGTGGCCCTGGCCACGCCGTTCCTCACGCCCTTCGGATGGGAGTGGGTGGCCCTGGCCGCCGCCAGCTACGCGATCCGGATGTTCGGCATCACCGCCGGCTTCCACCGCTACTTCTCGCACCGCTCCTACCGCACCGGGCGGGCCTTCCAGCTCTTCCTGGCCGTGCTCGGGACCACCTCGGCGCAGAAGGGCGTGCTCTGGTGGGCGGCGCACCACCGGCACCACCACCGCACCAGCGACACCGCCGACGACATCCACTCGCCCATCGTCCGCGGCTTCTGGTGGAGCCACGTGGGCTGGATCCTGGCGCGGCGCTACGACGAGACGCGGCTGGAGCGGGTGAAGGACCTGGCCCGCTTCCCGGAGCTGCTCTGGCTCGACCGCAACCACCTCTGGGTGGTGAGCGGCTATGCGGCGGCCTTCTACCTGGCGGGCGGCATGCCGGCCTTGCTGTGGGGCTTCTTCGTCTCCACCGCGTTCCTGTGGCACGGCACGTTCCTGGTGAACTCGCTCACCCACCTCTTCGGCAAGCGCCGCTACCCCACCGCCGATCACTCGCGCAACAGCCTGCTCATCGCCCTCGTCACCCTGGGTGAGGGCTGGCACAACAACCACCACCACTACCAGTCCACCGCCAACCAGGGCTGGTTCTGGTGGGAGGTCGACGTCTCCTACTACGTGCTCCGGGGGCTGGCGCTCCTGGGCCTGGTCCGCGACCTGCGCCTGCCTCCGCGCGCGGTGCTGGAAGGGCGCGAGGGCGATCCGCAGCCCGGCGCGACGGCGCCGGCCCTCGAGGCCTGGTAGCCGCTACAGGAAGACGGAGCGGCGGGCGGCAACGCCCGCGTCGAGCAGTGCCTGGAGCCGCTCCCGGACCTCGCCGGTGAGGCGCGCCACCGCCTGCGGATCGGCGGCCGCGTCCGGGCCCAGCGCCCCGGTGGCGATGGGCGCGCCGAAGGTGAGCGTCCAGCGCGAGGGCAGGGGGAGCCCGCCCAGCGGGCCCAGCGGAACGCCGGGCACGGAGGCCAGGAGCGGCAGCCGCAGCGCGTCCGCCAGGAATCCGGGACGGTCGAGTGGCGGGCTGGCCTCCTCGCTGCCGACGATGGCGCAGGGGACGATCGAGGCGCCCGCGCGGAGGGAGATCTTGGCGAATCCGCCCCGGCCGAAGGCGCCGATGCGGTAGCGCTGCGGCCAGGGGTGCGGGGCCGGCCCCTCGGGAAAGACGCCCAGGGCCGACTCCTCCCGCAGCACCGCCCGCGCGTTCTCGGGCGTGGCTTCGACGGCGCCCAGGCGCCGCGCCGCGGCGCCGACCATCGGCCGCTGGAGCACCGAGGCGTCGACGAGCGGCCGCAGGTCGCGGTGGCCCGGGCTCTCGCGCCGGTAGGCGAGCCGCAGCACCAGCGCATCCCAGGGCACACCCCCGGAGCCGTTGGCCACCACCACCACCGGCCCAGCCGGCAGCGCGGCTGCCCCCCTCACCTCCACCCGCCACCAGGTCAGGTAGAGGAAGTCGAGGAGCGGCGCGGCCCGCTCCAGCAGTGACGGGTCCATGCCGTGCGGGTCGAGGGGCGCGGCCGGCTCCCCGAGTCGCCAGAGCCGGGAGAGGCTCGTCAGGCGCGCCCGGAGCGCGGGCAGCAGCAGGCCGAGTGCATCCTGAAGCTCTCCGCTCCACGACGTCTCGGTCGAGACCGAGGTCGGGGTCGAGGTCGGGGTCGAGGTCGCGGTCGGAGTCGGGGTAGGGGTCGGGGTAGGGGTCGGAGTCGCGGTCGGAGTCGCCTCCTCCCGCTCCATCCTCGGTGCCGCTCCCCGCGCGAAGGGATCGTTCCCCAGCACGCGGCGCGCCGGCTTGCGCGCGGTGGCCTGCGGCGCCCTCTTCGCTCTCTTGCCGGCCATTCGCGGGCTGTATAGACGGCCCCGGCAGGGCCGTCAAACGTGGGAGGTGCGTGGTAGAAGGCGCGGTGCCCCTCATCCACCTCCTTCCTCCCGGGCTCGTCAACCAGATCGCCGCCGGCGAGGTGGTGGAGCGGCCCGCGTCGGTACTGAAGGAGCTCGTCGAGAACGCCGTCGACGCCGGCGCCCGCACCGTCGCGGTCGACACCGAGGAGGGCGGCCTGGCCCTCGTCCGGGTGGTCGACGACGGCAGCGGCATGTCCCCCGACGACGCCGAGCTGTGCCTGGAGCGCCACGCCACCTCCAAGCTGCGGGACGCCGCCGGGCTGGCGGCCATCGCCACCATGGGCTTCCGCGGCGAGGCGTTGCCGGCCATCGCCTCGGTGTCGCGCATGCGCATCGACACCTGCGCCGGAGAGGGTGGGGCAGGCACCCGCATCGCCGTCGAGGGCGGCCAGGTGGTGGAGCGCGGGCCGGTGGGGCGGGCCCGGGGCACCACCATCGAGGTCCGGGACCTGTTCTTCAACACCCCGGCGCGGCGCAAGTTCATGCGCGCCCCCGCCACCGAGTCGGGCCACGCCACCGAGGCGCTGGTGCGGCTGGCGCTGGCCCACGCCGCGGTCGGCTTCACGCTGCGCTCCGCCGGGCGCGTGGTCCTGGCGTCCGCCCCGGGCGCGCCGCTGGCGGAGCGGCTGGCGGCGGCCATCGGGCGCGAGGCCGCCCGCAAGCTGGTGGAGATCGCGGGCGAGCGGGGCGGGGTGCGAGTGCGGGCGCTGCTGACCTCGCCCGACCACTCCGAGGCCACGAGCCGCGGGCTCTACCTGTTCGTCAACGGGCGGTACGTGCGGGATCGCAGCGCCACCCACGCGGCGCTGCGCGCCTATGCCGAGACCCTGCCGCACGGCCGCTGGCCGGCGGGCGCCATCTTCGTGGAGCTTCCGCTCGACCGGGTCGACGTCAACGTCCACCCGCAGAAGCTCGAGGTACGCTTCGCCGACCCGCGCGGCGTCCAGGACGCCATCCACCGCGCCGTGGCCGATGGGCTGCGCACCGCCCCCTGGCTCCGCCACGCCGCCCCGGCCCCTGCCGGGCAGCTGCCCCCGGCCTCGATGGCGGGCGAGGAGGTGGCGAACCTGCTCGCCGAGGCGCGCGCCGCCGGAGGTCCGGCCTTCGCGCCGGCACCCGCCGGAGCCAGCGCCGCCTTCGCCTTCCCCCTGCCTGCCCCGGCGCCCGAGGCGCCACCGCCGCCTGCGGCCGGCTACTTCGCGTCGCTGCGCTACGTGGGCCAGCACGCCCGCACCTACCTGCTCTGCGAGGCGCCGGGCGGATCGCTGGTGGTCATCGACCAGCACGCCAGCCACGAGCGGGTGCTCTTCCACCGGCTGCGGGAGGCCTGGCGCGGCCGCCGCATCGCGGTGCAGCCGCTGCTCGTGCCCCAGGTGGTCCACCTCCCTCCCGCGGCGGCCCGGGCCCTGGAGGGCGGGCTCGACGAGCTGGCGCGCCTGGGCATCGAGGCCGAGGCCTTCGGCGGGGACGCCTTCGCGGTGAAGGGGCTGCCGGCGGTGCTCGCAGGCGTGGACGCGGCGGCGCTCCTCACCGACCTGGCCCAGCAGCTCGACCAGGTGGAGCACGGCCGCGCCGCGGAGCAAGCCTGGCACGACCTGCTGGCCACCATGGCCTGCCACAGCGCCGTGCGCGCCAACCAGGATCTGGCGAGCGACGAGGTCCGGGCCCTGCTCGATCAGCTCGACGCCATCGACTTCAAGGCAAACTGCCCGCACGGGCGCCCGGTGGTCTTCGAGCTCGCCCTGGCAGACCTGGAGCGCCGGGTCGGGCGTCGCTGACCAAGGCGGGAGGCGCGGGCCCGGCACGCGGGCTCGCGCCACGCCGGGCCGCACCCACCCGGAAACAAAAAGAAGCGCAATCGAGGCGAGAGAGGTGCGGGGGGTCCCCTCGTGGCCTTCGATGCGCTTCTCACCTTACGTGTTAGCAAGTGGTAGGCCAGCGCCCCTCCAGGTGAATTCCCCTGCCTTTTCGGGCGCGACAGGAGGTCACAGCCTCCGGGTGCAGTCCGCCGGCATTGCATCCGTGCAGAGCGATTTCGGATCTGCAATCGCTCCCCACCACACCCCGTGGACGCTGCCCCCGCCCCGATGGCAGAGTCGCGCGGTGCCGACGTCCCCGCCAGGCCGCGACCCCCGCCTCCGCCCGTACCGCGCGGCGCTGTGGGTCACCTACTTCGCCGTGACGCTGTTCGGGATCGGCCTGCTCATCTTCAGCGTCGCCCGCCACCTCAAGGGGCCGCCGCGGCCGCCCCATTCCGGCGAGCTGCCCACCCGGGCCGCGCTGCGGCTCTGCCTCGGCGACCTGGAGGAGCTCTACCGCGAGCAGAACGAGCGAGCCTGGGCCCTGGGAGCCGAGTTCGAGGGCAAGGACCCGCTGGCCACCTGGAACGCGTGGGCCCGCATCTGGGAGAGGAAGGTCGACGATCTCACCGACCGCTGCCGGCTCGACGCCTCGGACCGCGAGGGCTACAAGGAGCGCACCGAGCTGGCGGCGGCGCGCGACGCGATGCTGGCGCTCCACCGGGCCTACCAGGCCCAGGTGAACCGCTTCGCGCAGGAGGAGGGCGACCTCGCCAACGCCGCCGCCGAGGCCCTGGCTCACGCGCGCCAGGCGGTGGGGCAGGTCCGGTAGCGCCTCAGGGGCAGCTGCCGCCGCTGTCCACGTAGCGGAAGACCCAGCGGAAGGTCTGGGTGTCGCGGCCGGGCACGGGCATGCGGTTGGGGAGGGCGTCGGCCGAGAGGTCCAGGTCCTTGAAGCCGTTCGAGACCACCAGGTCGACCACGTGCACCGGGTATTCCCCGGCCCCGTCCTGGAGCACGTAGGCGAAGGACGGCAGGGGGCGGAGGAAGTCCTGGCCGTTCCCGGCCGCGTCGTCCTGGCGGGCGATGCCGAAGTTGGTCGCCGGGTGGTAGTCGACGAACCAGCGGGCCTTCACCGCCTCGAGCTGGTCCCGGTCCACCACCGTCGCGTGCAGGTCGAAGCGGGGCGGGGTGGCGCAGGCCTTGCCGACGTCCACGAAGGTGGACTGGGGCGCGACCAGCTCGAAGGCGATGCGCGGCCCGAAGCCGCCGGTGCCGCCGGCCACGGTCTCGGGGAGCGCCTGGGGCAGGGGGCAGCCGGCGAGCAGCAGCAGCGACGCCGAAAGCCAGGCAGGGCAGCGCGCGGCTCTCATGGCTCCTCCTCGGGCGCGGAACCGGCGGGCGGCGGCCCCTCGCCGGCGCGGTGCCGGCGCTCCGCCTCCAGCCGCTCCAGGTGGCGGAAGACGGTGCGCGGATCCACGCCCAGGTCCTTGGCGGTCTTGGTGCGGTTGCCGCCGTTGCGGTCCAGCACCTCGTTGATGTAGCGCTTGCGATACTCCTCCAGCGCCTGCGAGAGCGGCAGCACCGGGGCGAAGCTCTCCGGCCCCAGGTCCAGATCCTCGGCGGCCACCAGCGGCCTGTCGGCCAGCAGGACAGCCTTCTTCACCCGGTTCTCCAGCTCGCGGATGTTGCCGGGCCAGGGGTACTTCCGCAGCGCGGTGAGCGCTGCCGGCGTGAAGCCGCGGGCGCGCGAGCCCAGCTCCCGCGCCTGCTTCTGCAGGACCCAGCGGGCCAGCACCACCACGTCCTCGCCCCGGTCCCGCAGCGGCGGGAGGGCGATGGAGACCACGTGGAGCCGGTAGTACAGGTCCTCGCGGAAGCGGCCGGCGGCGATCTCCTCCTCCAGCACCTTGTTGGTGGCGGCCACCACCCGGATGTCCACCGGCTCGGGGCGGGTGTCGCCCACCTTGGTGACCGTGCGCTCCTGCAGCGCGCGCAGCAGCTTCACCTGCAGCGCCGGGGGCATGTCGCCCACCTCGTCGAGGAACAGGGTGCCGCCGCTGGCGGCCTGGAAGCGGCCGGGGCGGGTGGCCACGGCGCCGGTGAAGGCCCCCTTCACGTGGCCGAAGAGCTCCGACTCCAGGAGCGGCTCGGGGATGGCGCCGCAGTTCACGGCCACGAAGGGGTGGGCCGACCGCGGCGAGCGGGCGTGGATCTCGCGGGCCACCAGCTCCTTCCCGGTGCCGGTCTCGCCGGTGATGAGCACCGAGACGTCGGTGCCGGCCACCTTCTCGATGCGGCGCAGCACCTCCCGCATCGAGGGGCCGGTGCCCACGATCTCCCCGTACTGGCGGGTGGCCATGGCCTCGCGCAGCCCCTCGTTCTCGCGGCGCAGCCCGTCGAGGAGCAGGGCGTTCTCCACCAGCAGCGAGGCCTGGGCGGTGAAGACGGTGAGCGCCTCCAGGTCCTTGTCGCCGAAGAGCGAGACCACGCTGTCGTTGCCGAGGTAGAGGACCCCCACCACCTCGCCGCGGCGCATGAGCGGGGCGCACATCACCGAGCAGAGCTTGAGGTTCACCACCGAGGACGAGCTCTGCCAGTCGGCGTCGTGGAGGGCGTCGGCCACCACCACCGGCCGCCGCGTGTCCCGCACCTTCTGGATGATGGAGTCCGAGACCCGGGCGACCGCGTCCTCGATGTTCTCCCGGGCCAGGTTGCGGGCCGCCTTCACGGCGATCTCGCCCTCCTCGAAGAGGATGACGAAGCCCTTGTCGGCGTCGGTGACGTCGAGCACCGCATCGAGCAGCTCGTCGAGCACGCGGTTGAGGTCGCTGGCCGCCAGCAGCCGGTCGGAGAAGCGCACCAGCGAGCGCATGGCCTCCAGCCGCCCGTCGAGCGGGATCGGGACCGCGGCGGGGGAGGGCGCGGGGTCGCCGGCCCGGAACAGCAGCTCGGTGCTGCCCAGGCGGATGCGGTCGCCGTCGGCGAGGCGCGCCGCCGACTTCTTCTTGCCGTTCACCAGCATCGAGGCGCCGGCGTGGCAGGCGGCATTGTGGTCGCGCCCGTCGAAGCGCAGGTGGAGGGCGGTGTCGGGCAGGGAGGCGTCGGGCAGGGCCACGTCGTTGTCCGGGGCGCGCCCCACGCTGGTGAGGGGGCGGATCAGGACCACGTCCCGCTCCCGTCCATCGGCCGTTCGGATGTGGAGGAAGGCCACGGCGGCTCCTAGAAGTCCCAGCGCAGCGACACGGTGACGCCCGCCTCGCGGGGCGTGATCTCGGTCTCGATGCGCGGGACGTAGTTGCGGTGGGCGTCGTAGACCCCGAGCCCGTACAGCGCCCAGAAGAGGCCGGCAGAGGTGTACTTGACCGCGTCCACCAGGCGGAGCCGGCTGCGGGCGGTGGACTTGTAGCCGCTGGCCTCGCAGCCCGCCTCCGAGGGGACGCAGCGGTTGGCAGGGTCGTTGATGATCTGGTCGTGGACGACGATGGCGGCGACGTTGATGGCTCCCAGCGCCAGCTCGCCGGCGGCGAACGCCGTGCCCTTGCCCGTCTGGCCGTTCTGGAACTGGCCGGCGCCGAAGGGCAGCCAGTTGAGCGCGTAGACCCGCTCCTGCACCCGGACCACCTTGCTGGGCGGGCCGGTGCGGGCTCGCTCCTCGGCCAGCAGGCGGCGCCGCGCCTCGTCCGCCAGCCGCTCCTGCTCGCGCAGCATCCGCTTCTGCTCCCGCAGCGGGCCCAGGGTGGGCTCGTGCTCGCGCCGCACCTCCTCCAGGAACTCGACGATGGGGGGCGGCACCAGGAAGGGATCGAGCCTGTAGTCGGGGTCCTCGGAGAGCAGGGCCACGAAGGCGGCGCGGGCGTGCGCCCTGTCGCCCAGGTGCCACTCGGAGATGCCGAGGATGCGGTAGGCGAGCACCGCCTCCTGCTCCGGGGGAGCGGGGTGGGCGGCCAGGTACTGCTGCACGATGCCGGCCGCCTCGGCCCAGGCGCCGAACTCGAAGCGGGCCGAGGCCCGGCGCAGGTCGGGGTGAACGCCGGCCGCGGCGCGGGTCTGGGCCAGCGACGGCCCGGCGGCGAGCACCAGCGGCAGCAGCAGGAGGGCTCGGGTCACCGCGTCACCTCGCTGTCGGGGGCCACCACCGCCACCACGGCGCCGGCCCGGACCCGCACCGTCGTCGCGAAGACCGGCCGGCCCGGCGCCTCGATGCGGATCTCGGTGTCGCCCTCGTAGGGGCTCTCGGCGTCGGCGGGCACCGGGATGGGAATGGGCGCCCGCTGGCTCTCCTCCGCCGTCCCCACCCGCCGGCCACCCACGAACACCAGCGCCCGGGGATCGGCCTGGACCCGGAGCAGCGCCGGCAGCGGCTGAAGCGGCACCTTGAGCTCCAGGGGTTGCGGGATGGCCTCTCCGGCGGGGAACTCGCGCACGAAAGGGGTGCAGCAGTCGTGAAGCACCTCCAGCCGGTGGCCGCGGCCGCGCTCCAGCTCCACCCGCACCTGCTGGGCCCCCCGGGCCACCTCCACGCCGTCGAGGAGCGCGCGCTGGGCGTAGGGGCGCACCAGCACCAGCACCGTGGCAGGGGGCGCGGGCGGAGGCCGCGGCGCGGGCCGCGGGCCAGGCTCGGCGGCGCGAGGCGCCGGAGTCGACGAGGCCGGCGCCGGTGGCTCTTCCCGGGGCTCCTCTCGCGGCGCTGCGGCCGCGGGGAGGGCGGCGGCCGGAGGAGCGGTGCGGCTGGCCCCCGGGCGGAGGGCGTAGGCGGCGAGGCCCACGAGCACCGCCAGGGCCATGGCCCCCGCAGCCAGGCCGGCGCGCCCCAGGAGGCGCCAGAGCCGGGCCCGGCCCTCCAGCCGCCGCAGGGCCGCCAGCACCGGCCGGTTCCCCGGGTCGAGCACCAGGACGCGGTTCCAGAGGCGCAGCGCGCGGGCGGAGGCGCCCTTCGCGAGCGCCGCCTCGGCGGCGGCGGAGAGGGTCGCCACCAGGCGCGGGACCAGCGCCCGGGCGTAGCCGGCGGGGTCGGTCAGGTAGGCGGCGAGCTCCTCCGAGGGGCGGGCCAGCCCCTCCTCGGCGAGCAGGGCGTCGAGGGCCTCGCGCAGCTCGGCCGCCGAGGCGAAGCGCTCCTCCGGGTCGAGGGCCAGGCTGCGGCTCACGATGGCCGCGAGCTCGTCGGAGACCAGCGGCGAGACCGAGCGGGGATCGTCGTAGCGCCCCTCGATCACCCGGCGCAGCGTGGCGGTGGGGTTGGGGGCGGCGAAGGGCATCCGGCCGGTGGCCAGCCAGTAGAGGATGGTGCCCAGCGAGAAGACGTCGCTGCGGGCGGTGGCCTCGCGCCCCTCGATGATCTCCGGCGCCATGTGGTTGGGGGAGCCCACCAGCGCGCCGGTGAGGGTCATGCGCTCGTCGGAGGTGACGATGCGGGCGATGCCGAAGTCGGCCAGCTTCACCGCGCGCCGCGGGCCGTCCTCCAGCATGAGGACGTTCTCCGGCTTCAGGTCGCGGTGGATGACGCCGGCTGCGTGGGCGTGCGCCAGTGCGTCGGCGAGGGCCCTCGCCAGCAGCACCCCCAGCTCCGGCAGGGGAGCGGCCGCCTGGTCGAAGAAGGCCCGCAGCGTCCGGCCGCGGACGAACTCGGTGACCAGGAAGCTCTCCAGCGCGGCGTCGCCGGCGTAGTCGTAGATCTCGACGATGTTGGGGTGGGAGAGCCGCGCCACCGCCCGGGCCTCGCGCGAGAACCGGGCGCGCGACTCGGCCCGCGCCGCCAGGTGCGGGTGCAGGAGCTTCACCGCCACCTCGCGGTCGAGGGCGCTGTCGCGGCCGCGGTAGACGACCGCCATGCCGCCGCTTCCCACCTCCTCGAGGAGCTCGTAACGATCGACCTTCCGGATCACGTTTCCCCTGGCGTGCCGCACGGCGTCAACACCGATGGTGCATATCGCGACACGGATGGCGCGAGCGGCGCCGGAACTATGACACGGGTGGCAGGGGCGGGCCAGTCCGGGACCGGATTCCGGGCACCTGCGAGACCTAGCGACGGGCGACGGCCGGCAGGAGCCCCTGCTCCACCAGGGAGCGCACGGTCTCGGGCAGCGCCTCGAGGGAGGTGGGGTGGAGCGTCCGGAAGCCCAGGGCCGCCAGGCGGCTGGTGTCGTAGTAGTGGTCGCCCGACATCCAGTGCAGCGCCTCGCGGTCGAGCCGCGGCGCCAGCGCGGGCGCTGCGCCGGAGGCCGCGGTGAGCCGCTCCCAGGCGCCGCCGAGCCTGCGGTTGGCGGGGGCGAACAGCAGCCTGTCGGGCAGCCTGCGTACCAGCCAGAGGAGCGCCCGCGTCAGCCGTGGCCAGGTGGGCAGGATGCGGCCGGGCCGGAAGCCCAGCGCCGAGACCGCGGCGGCCAGGTGCTCACCCAGCGGCAGCGGCGCCTCGTCGCCGACGTTGAAGGCGCGCCCCACCACCTCGGCGTCGCGCGGGTGCTCGGCCAGGAAGGCCACCGCCCGGGCCACGTCGTCGAGGTGGACCAGGTGGGCCACCGGGCCGCGTCGCAGGATGGGCACGCGCCGCCGCCCTTGGTTGAGCAGGGCGATGAGGGAGAGGGCGCGGATGGCCCCGCCGCGCAGCGTGGGCCCGTAGGTCACCACCGGCCGCAGCACCACCAGCGGGGTGCCCTCGCGCAGCGCCCGCCAGCCGGCGCACTCCGCCTGCCAGCGGGCCCGCTCCCGCGGCGTGCGCGGCCGCTTCAGCTCCCCCTCGTCGCAGGGCAGGTGGCGCGGCCGGCCGTAGACCGATGCGGTGGAGAGCAGGAGGAAGCGGGCGGCACCTGCCTGGCGGGCGGCCCGGGCGCAGGCCGAGACCGCCTCGGCCTCGGCGCGGGCCCGCTCGGCGGCGGTGCGCTCGTGGGAGGTGCGCACCCCGAGGTGCACCACCACCTCGGCGCCGGCGGCCGCCTGCCCCACCTCGGGGATGGCGTCGCCGGTGAAGGGCAGGCGCCGCACCTCCCAGCCGCGGGCGCCGAGCTCGGCCGCCACCGCTTGCTCGCGGGCCCCGGGCGTTCCGGTCAGGAGGGCGGTGCGCGGCAAGGGCTAGGCGCGGACCTCTCCGCTGCCCGGCTGCTTGGGCGGCTCGGGAGGCGGCGGGACCTTGCGGCCCACCGGGTTCTCCTCCATGGCTGCGGCCAGCACCTCGTCCATCTGGTTGGCGAAGACGAAGTCCAGCTCCTTGCGGGCCTGCTCCGGCACGTCGACCAGGTCCTTCTCGCAGCGGGCCGGGAGGATGACCCGCTTGATGCCCGCCCGGTGCGCCGCCAGGACCTTCTCCTTGATGCCGCCCACCGGCAGCACCAGGCCGCGCAGCGTCACCTCGCCCGTCATGGCCACGTCGGAGCGCACCCGGATGCCGGTGAGCAGCGACACCAGGGCGGTGAGGATGGTGACGCCCGCGGAGGGGCCATCCTTGGGGATGGCGCCCGCCGGGAAGTGGATGTGGATGTCGGTCTTCTCCAGGAAGTTGCTGGGGATGCCGAGGTGGTCCGACTTGGAGCGCAGGTAGCTCAGCGCCGCCTGGGCCGACTCCTTCATCACGTCGCCGAGCTGGCCGGTGAGGGTGAGCGACCCCTTGCCGCTCATGCGGGTGGCCTCGATGAAGAGGATGTCGCCGCCGGCCGCGGTCCAGGCCAGGCCCGTGGCCACGCCCGGGATCTCGGTCCGCTCCACCGTCTCGTTCCAGAACTTCTCGGGCCCGAGCATCTCCGGCAGGTCGGTCTCGCCCACCGCGCGCCTGGCGCCCAGGGTCAGCTTGCCGCTCGCCACCTCGACAGCCACCGCCCGGCAGATGTCGGCGATGCGACGCTCCAGGTTCCGGACGCCGGCCTCGCGGGTGTAGGCCATGATCACCTTGATGATCGTCTTCTCGTCGAAGGCGATGGTGTCCGGCGAGAGCCCGTGCTCCTTGAGCTGCTTGGGGATGAGGTGGTTGCGGGCGATGTGGACCTTCTCCTCGAAGGTGTACCCGGGCAGCTCCAGGATCTCCATGCGGTCCTTGAGGGGGCCGGGGATGGGATCGAGGAGGTTGGCGGTGCCCACGAACATCACCTTGGAGAGGTCGTAGGCCAGGTCGAGGTAGTGGTCGGAGAAGCTGAAGTTCTGCTCGGGGTCGAGCACCTCCAGCAGGGCGGCGCTGGGGTCGCCGCGGAAGTCGGCGCCCAGCTTGTCGATCTCGTCGAGCATCATGACGGGATTGATGGTGGCCGCCTTCTTCATCGACTGGATGATGCGGCCGGGGAGGGCGCCGACGTAGGTGCGCCGGTGGCCGCGGATCTCGGCCTCGTCCCGGACGCCGCCCAGCGAGAGCCGGACGAACTTGCGGTTCACCGACCTGGCGATCGACTGGCCCAGCGAGGTCTTGCCGACGCCCGGGGGCCCGACGAAGCAGAGGATGGGGCCGCGCATGTCGTTCTTGAGCTTGCGGACCGCCAGGTACTCGAGGATGCGCTTCTTGATCTTCTGCAGGCCGTAGTGGTCGGCGTCGAGGATCTGCCGCGCGTTCTCGATGTCGAGGTTGTCCTCGCTGCGCTTGGTCCAGGGGAGGTCGGCGATCCAGTCGAGGTAGGTGCGGGCGACGGTGTACTCGCTGGAGGCGGTGGGGATGCTCTTGAGCCGGTTGAGCTCCTTCTGCGCCACCTTCTCGACCTCGGGGGGCAGCCCGGCCTTCTTGAGCCGCTCGCCCAGCTCGTCGAGCTCCTCCTCCTCCTCCCCCAGCTCGCCCAGCTCCTCCTTGATGGCCTTGAGCTGCTGGCGCAGGTAGTACTCGCGCTGGGTCTTCGACATCTCGCCCTTCACGGCGGAGTCGATCTTGTTGGAGAGCTTGAGGATCTCCCGCTTGCGGTTGAGCAGCTCCAGCACCAGCTTCATCCGCGCCTTGAGGTCCACCGTCTCGAGGACCTGCTGCTTCTCCTCGATGGGCACGTCGACGTTGGCGGCGATGAGGTCGGCCAGGTGGCCGGGGTGGGTGATGGAGTCCACCAGCTCGGTGGCGGCGGCCGGAAGCTCCGGCATCAGCTCGATGACCTCGCGGGCCAGCTTCTTGAGGTTGATGGCCAGGGCCTCGACCTCCACCTCGTCGGCGGCGGTCTTGTCCTCCACCGGATCGATGCGGGCCTTGAGGTAGGGCGATTCCTGCACCAGGTCGAGGACCCGGAAGCGGGCCAGGCCCTGGACCACGAGGGAGTAGTTGTCCTCGCCCATCTTCAGGAGC
Organism: Deltaproteobacteria bacterium; assembly: GCA_016214955.1. GTDB lineage: Bacteria > Myxococcota > Myxococcia > Myxococcales > Anaeromyxobacteraceae > JACRMN01. The sequence goes on along the minus strand of JACRMN010000001.1, from coordinate 90,876 downwards.
TTGACGATGCGGGCCACCGTCCCGACGGTGTAGAGGTCGGCGGCGCCCGGGTCCTCCTCCTCGGCGCGCCGCTGGGTGACGACGCCGATGACCTGCTCGTCGCGGACCGCGTCCTTGATGAGGGCGATGGTCTTCTGGCGGCCCACCGCGAGGGGCAGGACACCGCCGGGGAAGAACACCGAGTTGCGCAGCGGCAGGATGGGCAGCACCTGCGGGATGTCTTCCTTGTTGATGAGCCCCGGCGTCCCCATGGCGGGGGCAACCTGCGCGCCAGCGGCCTTCCGGTCCTTCTCCGACATGATGTCTCCCCGCGCTCCGCGCGACGGCGGACGCTTCCAAAAGGGATACCCACGCCCACCGGAAGGTGCAACTGATATTCCCTCCGCGAGGTCAAGGCGTTGACCGCGACCCGGGCCTCCCCCGGCGCGACCCCTCCCGGCGACTCTGCACGGCGAGTGCGCCCCGCTTCGCGACCCGGCCGGACCGGGGGGGCTCGGCCAGGACCTTGGTCGCGGGCGCGGGGCAGGGTAGCATCGCGCCGCTCACCTGCCCGCGGAGGCTGCCATCGTCCGTCTCGGTCACATCAGCGACCTGCACGTCGGCGACCGCTCGCGCTACCCGCGCCACGGCCTGGTCCCCAAGGACTGCGACCGCCACTCCGCCAAGGTGGCCCGCAAGCTCATCGGCGCGCTGCGCGAGGAGAAGGTCGACCACCTCCTCGTCACCGGCGACCTGACCCTCTCCGGTGAGGCCTCCGAGTTCGAGCGGGCGCTCGAGCTCCTCGCCCCCTTCGCCCGCGAGGGAAAGCTCACGGTGCTGCCCGGCAACCACGACGTCTGGAGCCGCGAGGCGGCCGCCACCCACCGGTTCCTCCGCGCCATCGGCCCAGACGGCAAGGGCATGAAGAAGCCCTACCAGGCCTACCCGCACAAGGTGGACCTCTCGCCCGAGGTGGTGCTCATCGGCCTCGACAGCGCCCGCTTCGGCGAGGAGCCGCTGGAGTCGCCCGGCTGGCTCGGCTCCGACCAGCTCGCCCGGGCCCGCGACCTGGTGCGCGACGCCGCCAAGGAGGGCAAGGCGGCGGTCCTGGCGCTCCATCACCACCTGATGATCCCGCCCGAGCGGGTGGCCTCCGACGCCAAGCTGGCCCGGATGCCGCTCTACGACGCCGACAAGCTGGTGCGGCTCTGCGCCGAGAGCCCGGTGGCGGCGGTGCTCCACGGCCACCGGCACGCCGCATTCCGGCTGGAGATCCCCGGCCCCTCGCGCCCCACACCGGTGATCTGCTCCGGGTCGGCGTCGCGCCTGCACGACGAGCCGGCGCGCCGCCCCCGGGCCCTCATCCACCAGCTCGACCGCACCGGCCTGCGCGCCACCGACACCCTGGTGGCCAGCTCGGCCTGACCGCCGGCCGCGGCGCTGCGTCCTTGCCGCCCGGCGCAGCGGGCGGTATCCCTTGGCGCCATGAGACCTGTCCTGCGCGTGCTGGTCCCGCTGCTCCTCGCCGGAGCGGCGCTGTGGGCCCTGTGGTCCTCCTGCCGCGCCCGCACCGAGGCGCTCTCCCTGCGGGCCGAGCGCACCCGGGTGAAGCGCGAGTTCGTGGAGCGGGCGCTGGTGGCCCGCGCCCTGGCGACCGACAGGCAGAAGGAGGCGGCCGAGGAGTCGCGCTCGCTGCTCCGCTGGTACGCCGACGAGGTCCAGGCGGTGCACAACCGCCACCCGCGGGAGCCGCGCGAGACGAGCCTGGCGGCCCTGCTGGAGCAGCGACCCAAGGCCACCGCCGCCGAGCGCGAGACCCTCACCGAGTTCTTCCAGTACGCCTCCGACCGCTGGCAGGGGCTGCGGGCGGGCCGGCTCGACCCGCTCCACGTGGCGGGCGCCTCGGGCCTGCGCCTCGACCTGCTCGCCGTGCAGGCCGGCCAGAACCCGGCCACCAAGGAGCGTGGAGTCCGCATCGACTTCGCGCTCTGGGGCGCCCCGCGCCGCACCGACAGGGATCCGCAGCCCGGCGGCCGCGGGCCGGAGCGGGCCGCGCTGGTGGCCTCGTTCCAGCGGCTGACGCTGCGCTTCGCCGACGCCGACGGGAAGCCCTACGGCGAGATGGCGGGCTCGGGAGAGCCGTACCTCAAGCTCGCCGACCCGGAGCGCTTCGTGGAGGACTTCCCGCCGGGGCTGCTCTTCGGCACCTGGTGGGTCGAGCCCTTCCCGCGCGAGGCGGCGCGCCTCTCGGCCTCGGTGCAGGTCTCGGTGGCCGGGGCCGGCTCCGCCGCGCTCCCCGCCTCCTTCGCCTTCGACCTCCCGGTGGCCGAGGAGTGGAAGCTGGCTCCGGGCCAGAGCTTCCAGGGGGAGAAGCGCGAGGACCCGTCGCTGGCGCCGGCACCGCGCGGGAAGAAGTAGTGGCGGCCAGGAAGGCGGCGCCCAAGCCCCGCAAGGCGGCGGCCCGCAAGGCCCCGCCGCCGCTGCCGCCCGAGACGGGTGAGGCGCCGCTCCACGCCCTCTCGCGGGATCAGCTCTCGGTCTTCCTCTACCTGGCGCTGCTGCCGGAGGAGACCGCCGGGCTGGTGCGGGACTGGGGCCTCTCCCAGCCGGGCTTCCGGCCGCAGGGGCTGGGGGAGATCCAGCGCTGCGATCTCCTGGCCGACGAGATCCGGGCAGCGCCGGAGCGAGCCGGGGCGGTGATCGAGATGCTCCGCAAGGCCTTCGGGCCGCTGCCGCTCGCCGCCTGGCGCATCGACGGCCGCGGGGCCGAGGAGCTGGGCGGCCTGGTGCAGAGCGAAGCGGCGCTGGCGCTGGTGCTGTGGCGCCTGCTCGCCGACCCGGACGAGGCCGTCCAGGCGGTGGTGCGCCCATGGCTCGACGAGCTGGCGAAGCGCTACTACGGCCCCCCCGAGGGCGGCGGGCCACAGGAGCCGTCCCCCGCCGGGCGCGCCGCCGGCGACGGCGGTCCGGAGGAGCGGATCCGGAAGCTGGAGGCGGAGCTGGCGAAGGAGCGGAAGGCCGTGGCCGAGGAGCGGGCCCGCGCCGAGGCGGCCCGCCGCAAGGAGGAGGAGGCCCGGGAGAAGCTCCAGGGACAGCTCAAGGAGGCGCGGGCGCGCGAGGCCCAGGCGGCCGGGGATGCGGCGCGGGCGCGGGAGGTGGCCGAGGCGGCTCGCCGGGACCAGGCGCGGGCCGAGGCGGCCGCGGCGGCGCTGCGGGGCGAGGACGCGCACGGCGAGGCGCAGCGTGCGAGGGCCCTGGCGCGGGAGCTGGAGGGGAAGCTCCACGCGCTGGAGGCGCGGCTCGAACGCGCCCGCGAGCGCGAGGCCCAGCTCGCCGCGGAGCGGGATGCGGCGCGCTCGGCCGCTCCGGCGCCGGCGAGCGCCCAGGGGCCGGGGGAGGCCGAGGCAGGCGGGGAGGGGGAGGAGGAAGCCCAGCAGAGCTGGCTCTTCCCGGTCTACACCCGCGAGTTCTACGACTCCCTCGAGGGCTGGGACCGGCGCATCCAGCGGGCCGCCTTCAAGCAGGCCCACCTGCTGGCGCAGGACCACCGCCACCCCAGCCTGCGGGCGCTGCCGCTCGAGGGGCTGCCGGGCTACTACCGAGTGCGCGTGGCCACCGACGTCCGCCTCCTCTACCGCCGCGGCGAGAAGCAGAACGCGGTGGAGATCCTGTCGCTCATCGACCGCGAGGACCTGGACCGGTACGTGCGCCAGGCGAAGACGCGGTAGGGCGAACTCCGCGGTCGGCGCGCACGCCCTAGCTCATTCTCCGATACAGGCCGACCACCAGCCCGAGGATCATGGTGCTCTTGAAGTCCTCGCGCCGGACGTAGATGGGCGCCATGCGCGGGTTGGAGGGCTGAAAGCGGACCCGGTCCCCCTCGAAGTAGACCCGCTTCACCGTGGCCTCGTCGTCGATGAGGGCCACCACGATGTCCCCGTCGTCGGCGGTGATCTGCTTGCGGACGAAGATGTAGTCGCCCGAGAGGATGCCGTCGCCGATCATCGAGTCGCCCTGGACCTTGAGGCCGTAGACCTTCCGGCCGGCGTTCCCGAGGAGGAAGCTGTCCACCTGGACCGTATCCTCGATGCGCTCGTCGGCCAGGATGGGCTGGCCGGCAGCGACGCGGCCGACGATGGGGACCTCGACGAGTCGGGCAGTGGAGGCTCGGGCCTGGGCGTGGCGCTGGAGCGAGATCACCTTGCCGGCGCCCAGCACCTCCTTGGCGGCCGGGGTGGGGATGAGCGCGCGGGACTTCACCGGGTCGCGGGCCAGGAACCCCTTCTTCTCCAGCGCCTTCAGGTGGTCGTTGACGCCGTTGGTGGAGCGGATGTCGAGAGCCTCGCCGATCTCGCGAATGGTGGGCGGATAGCCGGCCTCGTCGATCTGGCGGGCGATGAAGCGAAGGACCTCCAGCTGGCGATCGGTGAGTCCGTTCATGGCGGGTCTCCTGAACGGGAGTATACTGCTATTGCGTTCAGACGCAAGAAACCGCCGAGCAGCCCTTCTCGGGGTCGGGGTCGGGTTCGCGTTCGGTTGGCGGTCGGGGCCCACGGTCCCGCCGCCTTGCGCGCGCCCACTCCCCGCCGTACCGTCCGCGCGTGGCTCCTCCGACGGTCATCCAGGCGCTGCGACTCTCGGCGCGGGCGGTGGCAGGCTCGCTGTGGCTCGCGGCCCTGGCGCTCGGGCTCGCGGCGGCCCTCGCCGCCGCCTGGCTGCCCGTCCAGCTCTTCCCCGGTGCCATCCTGGCCCGCGGGGTCGCCGCCAGCGGCCATGCTCCGGGCGAGGCCCTCGAAGCGGGCCTGGCGGCGCTGCTGGCGCCGCGCGCCCTCCTCACCGCCGCCGGCCTGGGCCTGGTGGCGCTGCTGCTCCAGGGCGCCCTCCGCGTCCTCTGGCTCGGCGGGGTGCTGGCCACGCTGGGCGAGGAGCTCTCGGGGCGGCGCTGGCCCGCCTTCGCCTCGGGCGCGGTGCGCACCTACCCGCGCCTGCTCTGCACCTGGCTCATGGGCCTGCTGGCGGAGGCCCTGGCCCTGGGCACCGCGCTCGGCATCGGCTGGTCGGCGGTGGCGCTCGCGGTGCGGCTCGAGGGGCGGGGCGGGCCCCTGCTGGCCCTCGCCGGGGCGGGGGCGGCCACCGCCGCGGTGATGCTGCCGGTGGCTGTCGGGCTCCTCGCCGACGCAGCCCTGGCCCGCGCGGCGCTCCGCGGCGAGGGGCCCCTTGAGGCGTTCGGCGCCGCCCTGGTGCGATTCGGCGCGCGCCCCTCGGCCTTCCTGGCGGTGGCGCTGGCGGTGGGCGCAGCGGCCCTGGTGGTGGGTGGCTCGGCACAGATCGCCGGCCAGGTGGTGATCAACCTGGTGGCGGCGCGGCTGCCGCCGGTGCTGCTGGTCGTGCCCCAGCTCGCCTTCGGCGCCGTCGGCGCGATGGTGGGAGCGCTCTTCGAGCTCTGGCGGCTCGGCGCAGTGGCCGCGCTGGCCTGCCACCTCCAGCCCGGGGAGCCCTGGCTCAGCGCACCAGCAGCACGGGGCTCGGCGCCTCCGCGATCAGCCGCTCCAGCCCTTCCCCGCTGAGGAGCGGGCTCGCCCCCGGCAGCACCAGCAGCGCCGGACGCAGCTCGCGCGCCGAAGACAGCAGGTGGTCGAGGGTCGCGCCGCCCGCCCAGCGCACGGGCGTGGGCGGCTGGCCGCTGCGCTGCAGCGCGGCGGCCAGGCGGCTCGCGCCTGCCGGGTCGGCGGTGAGCGCCAGCACCGCCACTCCGCCGAGCCTGCCGCCCAGGGCTCCCGCCGCCGCCTCGGCTCGCTCGTTTCCGGGCGTGAGGTCGTTCACCAGCAGGATCCCGCGCCCGCCGGCAGCGCCCCTGGGGTGGAGCAGGACCGGCCGGGTGGAGCGAGCGGCCGCGGCCCGCGCGGTGGAGCCCGGCCTGCCCCGGGCGGCGTGGCCGTGGCTCCCGAGCACCAGCAGATCCGACTCCCCGGCGGCCGCCAGCACGGCCTCGGGCAGCGCGGCGCGGCGGACCTCGAATGACCAGCGGACGTGGGCGGCGGTGGCGGCCCGCTCCAGCTCGGCCCGCGCCCAGGCCGCCAGCGCGCGGAGCTCGGCCTCGAGACGGGCCTGCTCCAGGGGCCGCTCCGCGCCGTCCGGGACGCGCAGCTCGCGGGCGAAGGGCAGGGCGGCAAGCCGCAGCAGGTTCAGGTCCTCGACGAATACGCCCAGCAGCTCCGCCCCCAGGGCTGCCGCCACCTCGGCTGCCGTGCGGGCCGCCTCCACGCTCGGCAAGGAGGCGTCGATGGCGAGGACGATGCGGCGGGCCGTCATCGGCCCGGCTCCGGTGGGCGCGGCTCGTCGCTGCGCCCGAAGGCCCGGGCCGCGGCGGCCAGGGCCTCGAGCCGGGCCGCGACCCGGCCGTTGACGCTCTCGGGCGGGTACTTGCCCTCGGGCCCCGGCTCGCCGGCCGGCACCCCGGTGAGCAGCTCGATGCCCTGGTCCACCGACTCCACCGCCCAGACGGCGAAGCGGCCGGCCCGCGCCGCCTCCACCACGTCGGCGCGCAGCATGAGATCCTTGGCGTTGGCGGCCGGGAGCAGCACCCCCTGCTCCCCGGTGAGCCCGCGCCCGGCACAGACGTCGAAGAAGCCCTCCACCTTCTCGTTGGCGCCGCCGATGGCCTGGATGCGCCCGTGCTGGTTCACGGATCCGGTGACCGCCAGCCCCTGGCGGATGGGCAGGCCGGAGAGTGCCGAGAGCAGCGCGTAGAGCTCGGCCGAGGAGGCGCTGTCCCCCTCGACGCCGCCGTAGGACTGCTCGAAGACCAGGCTGGCCGAGAGCGAGAAGGGCCTGTCGGCGGCGTAGCGGGCACCGAGGAAGGCGGAGAGGATCAGCACCCCCTTGGAGTGGATGGGGCCGCCCAGCTCCACCTCCCGCTCGATGTCCACCACCTCGCCGCGCCCCAGCCGCACCCGGGCGGTGATGCGGCTCGGCCGGCCGAAGCTCTGGCCCGCCAGCGTCACCACCGAGAGGCCGTTCACCTGGCCCACCTGGGCGCCGGCGGTGTCCACCAGGAGCGTGCCGTCGGCGATGGCGCGGCCGACGCGCTCGGGGATGCGGGCGGCGCGGCGCCGCTGGCCGTCCACCGCCGCCTGCACGTCGGCTGCCTCGATGGTGGTGCGACCGGCGTCGGCGGCCACCCTGTCGGCCTCGCGCAGCAGGTCCGCCAGGTCGTCCACCCGGGCGGTGAGCCGGGTGGCGTCGCCGGCCAGCCGCGCGGCCTGCTCGATGGTGCGGGCCACGCCTCCTCGGCCCAGCGGGCGCAGCTTCTCCTCGGCGACCAGCCGGGCCAGCAGCCGGGCGAAGCGCAGCTCGCCCCCCTCGGCGCGGGGGACGTCGTCCTCCAGGTCGGCGGCCACCTGGAAGAGGCGTGCGAACTCGGGGTCGAGCTCGGCCAGCAGGTAGTAGAGCTGCCGCTCGCCGAAGAGCACCACCTTGACCGAGAGCGGGATGGGCTGCGGCTCGAGGGCGGTTCCGGAGGAGGAGCCGAAGCGCCGCTCCAGCGGCTCGATGCGCACCAGGCCCGAGCGCAGCGCCCGCTTCAGCTCCTCCCAGGCGAAGGGCTGGGTGAGGAGCCTCCGGGCGTCCACCAGCAGGTAGCCGCCGTTGGCCCGGTGCAGCGCCCCCGAGCGCAGCAGGGTGAAGTCGGTGACCAGCGAGCCGAAGTGGGCCTGGTGCTCGATGCGCCCCACCAGCGCCGCAAGCGTGGGGAGGTCCTCCTGGACGAGCGGCGCCCCCGAGAGGCCGGTGCGGTCCACCAGCGCGTTCACCAGGTAGCGGCGGAAGGCCGGGGTCTCGGTGAAGAGGCGGCGAATCTGGGTGGCCATCGCCTCCTCGGCGCCGTCGGCCGCGCCCAGGAACTCGTGGACGTTGTCCACCACGTCCTTCTGCACCGCCTCGAGGTGGGCCAGCACCGCGGGCAGGGCGGCGTACCGGCTCCGCAGGTCGTCGAGCAGGTGGCCCACCGCGAAGAGCGCCACCTCCCGGTTCATCTCCTTCACCTGCTCCCGGTGGCGCCGCTCGGCCGCCGGGAAGGAGCGCACCAGCGCCGCCAGCGCCTCCTGCATCTCGGCCAGGTCCTTCTGGATCTTCTCGCGCTCGGGCGGGGGCAGCTTCTGGAACACGTCCGGCTCCAGCACCTCGCCGTCCCGCACCGGCGCCACCGCCAGGCCCACCGGCGTGCGCACGATGCCCACGCCCCTGGCCTGGGCGCGCCGCCCCAGCTCCGACATGGCCTGCTCGCGCTCCTCCTCCAGCCGCTTGTGCATCATCTGCAGCCGGGTGCGGTAGTCCTCGCTCTCGAAGGCGGCCGGGACCACCGCCTTGAGCTCGTCGACGAGCGCCTCGATGTCGCGAGCCACCCTGGCGCCCACGCCCGGCGGCAGCTCGACGGCCCGCGGCCTCCGCGCATCGGCGAAGTCGTGCAGGTAGCACCAGTCGGAGGGCACCGGCTCGCGGGCCGCGCGCTCCGCCAGGAGCGCCTCGGCGAGGCGCCGCTTCCCGGCGCCCGGCGGGCCCAGGACGAACACGTGGTGGCCAGCCCGCCCCATCGCGGCTCCGAGGCGGATGGCCTCCACCGCCCGCTCCTGGCCCAGCGGGCCGGGGAGGGGATCGAGCGCGGAGGTGGTCTCGAACGGCAGCGTCCCCTCGTCGCAGATGCGGCGCAGGGCTGCGGGCGGCAGGCTGGCGAGCGGCACGAGGCGCTCCTTTCACCCGGAGACACCCGGGGCCCGACCGACGCTTCCACGATACGCCCCGGCAAAGGCCGCGGCTGCACCCTGCGGCGATATGGACGGCGAGGCGGCGGGTCAGCAGGCGGCCCGCAGCAGCGCGGCGCAGTCCTCGGGCCGGGAGGGGTTCACGTACATCGCCGTGCCCAGCTCGAAGCCGGCGGCCCGTCCCACCCGGGGCACGACCGAGAGGTACCAGTGGAGCGCCGGGTCCCCGGCGACGCCGGGCCCATCGGACTGCACCACCAGGTTGAAGGCGGGGTCTCCGAGCGCGCCGGCGATTCCCCCGAGGACGGCGCGGAGGTGCGCGCCCAGGTCGACCAGCTCCTCCGGCAGCGCGGCGGCGAAGGAGCCCGCGTGGCGCCGCGGGAACAGCCACAGGTGATAGGGCGAGAGGGCGGCCCAGGGCACGAAGGTGACGAAGTGCTCCGTGGCGTGCACCAGCCGGCCGCCGTCCCGCATCTCCTCCTCGAGGATCCGGCAGAGCAGGCAGCCGCCGGTGGCGGCGTGGTGGTGCCGGGCCCGGGCCTGCCGCTCGGCGAAGACCGCCGGCACCAGCGGCAGCCCCACCACCTGCGAGTGGGCATGCTCCTGGGAGGCGCCGGCCTCCAGCCCCTGGTTCTTGAAGAGGCTCACGAAGGCGACGCGCGGGTCGGCGTGGAAGGCCGCGAACCGGGCGTGCCAGGCGCGCACCACCCGGGCCACCGCCGGCGGCTCGAGCCGGGCCAGCGAGAGATCGTGGCGCCGGGACTCGCAGACCACCTCGTGCGGCCCGACGGCCGCCGCCGTCGCCCGGAGCCCTTCCTCGCGCAGCCAGGGCTCGCCCGCGGCCGCCAGGAGCGAGAACCGGTTGGCAAAGGAGCGGACCTCCCACTCGCCGTCCGGCTCGCGGTATGCGGTGGGCTCGGTCTGCGCTTCGTTGCCCGGGCAGAAGGGGCAGTCGGCGCTCCGGCGCGGCCGCGCCGCCGGCACCGCAGCGGGCCCGGCCGGCTGGGGGCGGCGCGCGCGCTCGGGCGCCATCACCACCCACTCCCCCGTCACCGGATTGCGGCGGATCTCGGACATGGGGCGAGGCTCCCGCCGCTACCCCGGCTCGCGCCCGCGCAGGAACCAGCGGCGCAGCGAGAGCTTCTTCCGCGGCAGGCCGGCGAGCTGCATGGCCAGGGCGGCGCCCACCAGCGCCGCCGCGAAGACCAGCGCCGCGACGCCCAGCCAGGCCTTCCGGTCCCAGCCGGCGGTGGCGGTGTCGAGCAGCATGAAGCCGCCGATGGTGAAGCTGGCGGCCCCCAGCCCCAGGAAGAGGGTGAGGCCTCCGGTGCGGATGGCGGTGGCGATGCGGTCGAGCTGCTCGGAGTGGACGTTGACGCGGAGCTTGCCCGACTCCACGTCCACCAGGATCTGGGCGAGCTGCCCGGGCACGTCCTGCGCCAGCGTCTGCAGCCCGAGCAGCGACTTCATCACCGCGCCGCCGGCGTCGCCCGGGCTGAGCCGCTGCACCAGGAGCTCCCGCGCGTAGGGCAACCCCACCGCCAGGATGTCGAGCTTGGGGTGGAGCCGGCGGATCATCCCCTCCACCGCCACCGCGGCGCGCGACAGCACCGCGTACTCCTTGGGCACGCGGATGCGGTGCTTCACGGCCAGGTCGATGAGGTCGCGCAGCAGCGAGGTGGCGCGGATCTCGTCGAGGGTGAGCCCGATGTAGCGATCGAGGATGGCCTGGATGTCGGCCCGGAAGGCGGCCACCGGCGAGTGCTCCTCCGGGACCCCCACCTTGTTGAGGAGCCGCGCCAGGGTGGCGGGGTCGCGGAGCGCCACGGCCACCACCAGCAGCACCAGCACGTCCTGCATGGGCCGGGTGAGCCTGCCCACCAGCCCGAAGTCGAGGAGCGCGATGCGGTTGCCGGGGAGCACCAGCACGTTCCCGGGGTGGGGATCGCCGTGGAAGATCCCCTTCTCGAAGACCTGCCGGAAGGCGGCCTCGATGATCCGGCGCGCCACCAGCTCCGGCTCGTACCCCTGGTCCGGCGGCAGCTCGGTGACCTTCACCCCCTCCACGAAGTCGAGGGTGAGCACCGTGGCGCTCGACAGCTCGGCGTGGACCGCCGGGACCACCAGGAAGTCGAGCCCCAGCGAGGCCTCGCGCATGGCGGCGGCGTTGCGGGCCTCGTGCGAGAAGTCGAGCTCCTCGCGGATGGAGCGGTCGAACTCCTCGATGATGCCGGTGGGGGTGTAGACGCCGGTCTCCTCGATGGCCGCCTCCAGCAGCCAGGCGAGGTAGTAGAGCAGCGGCAGGTCCGCCTCGATGCGGGCCCGGGTGCCGGGCCGCTGCACCTTGACCGCCACCTCGAGGCCGGCGTGGGTGCGGGCCCGGTGGACCTGGGCGATGGAGGCCGAGGCCAGCGGCCGCTCGTCGAGCCAGCCGAAGATCTCCGAGGCCGGGCGCCCCAGGCCGCGGGCGATCTCGGCCTGCACCGCGGCGATGGGGATGGGCGGGACGGCGTCCTGCAGCTCCGAGAGCTCGTCCACCCAGTGCGAGGGCAGGATGTCGGGGCGCGAGGAGAGGAGCTGGCCCAGCTTGATGAAGGTGGGACCCAGGTCGATGAGCAGCTGCCGGAAGCGGGCCGCCGTCTTGCGGTCGGGCTCGCCGGGCTCGGGGGGCGGTGCGGCGGCCTCGCGGGCCCCCTCGCGCAGCACCTCGGCCTCGCGCCGCGGCAGCCGGGCCGAGTCGAGGTAGGCGCCGAAGCCGTGGCGGGCCACCGCGGTCGCGATCTGCCGCAGGCGGTTCAGGTCCTGGAAGGCCTCGCGGAGCACGGCCCGGACGGTACCACGGCGCCGCGCTCCCGCCACGACGGACCCCCGTGCTAGATCCCGCCCCGAGGTCCCGTGCCCGAGATCGCCGCCGCCACGCCGATGATGCGCCAGTACCTGGAGGTGAAGGCCCGGTACCCGGACGCGCTGCTCTTCTTCCGCCTCGGCGACTTCTACGAGCTCTTCTTCGACGACGCCATCCGGGCCTCCGAGGCGCTGCAGATCACGCTCACGGCCCGATCCAAGGGGGACGACAAGGTCCCCATGTGCGGGGTCCCGCACCACGCCGCCCGCGGCTACGTGGCCCGGCTGCTGGAGCAGGGCTTCAAGGTGGCCATCTGCGACCAGGTGGAGGAGCCGGGCAAGTCGGCCATCGTGAAGCGCGAGGTCACCCGGGTGGTGACCCCGGGCATGGTGCTCGACGAGCAGGTGCTCGACCCGCGAGAGTCCTCGTTCCTCGGGGCGGTGGCGCTCGGCGAGGCAGGCGGCGGCCTGGCCCTGCTCGACGCCACCACCGGCGAGCTGCGCTGCGGCGAGGTGGGCGACGACGGCCGGCTGGCGGACGAGCTGCGCCGCGCCGGGGTGCGGGAGCTCCTCCTGGAGCGCGAGGCGGCGGCCTCCGAGCGCGGGCAGGCCCTGGCGCGGGCGGTGGGCGCGCCGGTTGCCGCCCGGGAGCCGGCCGACTTCGAGCGGGCCGAGGAAAAGCTCCGGCGCCGCACCGGCGTGGCCACGTTGCAGGGCTTCGGGGTGGAGGGCCTGCCGCTGGGCCTCGCCGCCGCCGCCGCCGCGGTCGCCTACCTGGAGGACACCCAGCGCAGCGACGCCGTGCACGTGGACCGCATCTCGCGCCTGCCGGTGGACGGGGTGCTGCTCCTCGACGAGGCCACCCGCGCCAACCTGGAGCTGGAGCGGACGCTCTCCGGGGCGAAGCGCAAGGGTTCCCTGCTCGGGCTGCTCGACCGGGCAGTCACCGGGCCGGGGGCGCGACGGCTGGCGGAGTGGCTGCGGTACCCGCTCCTCGACGTGGCCGCCATCGACGCCCGGCTCGACGCCGTGGAGGAGCTTTGCGGCTCGGCGGTGCTGCGCGAGGGGCTGGCCGAGGCGCTGAAGGCGGTGGGCGACCTGGCCCGCGTGGTCTCGCGCCTGGCCCTGCGCCAGGGGAGCGGGCGCGACCTGCGGGCGCTCTGCCAGGCGCTCCTGGCGCTGCCGCGGCTCGACGAGGAGCTCTCCCGCGCCCGCTCGGCGCTGCTGCGCCAGGCCGGGGAGGGCACCCGCGGGCTGGAGGCGCTGGCCGCCCTCCTCGACAGGGCAGTGGCCGAGGAGCCGCCGGCCGGCATCCAGGAGGGGGGCATCATCCGGCGCGGTTTCTCGGAGGAGCTCGACCGCATCGTCTCCGTGGCCGAGGACGGGAAGGGCACCATCGCCCGGCTCGAGGCCAAGGAGAAGGAGCGTACCGGCATCGGTTCGCTCAAGGTCCGGTACAACCGGGTCTTCGGCTACTACCTCGAGGTCACCAGGCCCAACCTGCACCTCGTGCCGCCGGACTACCAGCGGCGCCAGACCACCGTGGGAGGCGAGCGCTTCGTCACCCCGGAGCTGAAGGAGTTCGAGGAGCTGGTGCTGGGGGCGGAGGAGAAGCGCTTCGCCCTCGAGGCCCGGCTCTTCGAGGATCTGCGGGCCGCGGTGCTGGGCCAGGCCGGCGCCATCCGCACCGCCGCCGGGGCCGCGGCCGACGCCGACGCGCTGCTCTCGCTGGGGCGGGTGGCCGCGGAGCGGGGCTACGCCCGCCCGGTGGTGGACGGCTCCGAGGTGCTGGAGATCGTGGACGGGCGCCACCCGGTGGTGGAGGCGCTGCTCCCGGCCGACTCCGGCGGCTTCGTGCCCAACGACCTCTCGGTGGCCTCGGCCGGCGAGGGCGAGTCGGCCGCGAGCCTGCTCATCATCACCGGCCCCAACATGGCCGGGAAGAGCACCGCCATGCGCCAGGCAGCCTGCATCGCGCTCCTGGCGCAGATGGGCAGCTTCGTGCCGGCGCGGCGGGCGCGGGTGGGGCTGGTGGACCGCATCTTCACCCGGGTGGGCGCCTCCGACGACCTGGCCCGCGGCCGCTCCACCTTCATGGTGGAGATGACCGAGACCGCGGCCATCGTGCACAACGCCACCCGCCGCTCGCTGGTGGTGCTCGACGAGATCGGCCGCGGCACCTCCACCTTCGACGGCCTCTCCATCGCCTGGGCGGTGGCCGAGCACCTCCACGACCGCACCGGCTGCCGGACGCTCTTCGCCACCCACTACCACGAGCTCCAGGACCTGGCCCGGGAGCGGCCCCGGGTGCGCAACCTCACCGTGGCGGTGCGCGAGGTGCAGGACCGGGTGGTCTTCCTGCGCAAGCTGGTGCAGGGGGGCGCCTCGCGCAGCTACGGCATCGAGGTGGCCAAGCTCGCCGGCGTGCCGGCCGAGATCCTGGCGCGGGCCCGCGAGATCCTGCGCAACCTGGAGGCGCTGGAGGTGGACGAGGGGGGGCACGCCGCCCTGGCCCGCGGCGGGAAGCGGCGCCCGGCCCCGCCGCCCGCCGCCCAGCTCGGCCTCTTCGCCGCCGGCGACCCTCGCCTCGAGGCGCTGCGCCGCGAGCTCCAGCAGCTCGACGTGGACGCGCTCCGCCCCCTCGACGCGCTCAACCTGCTCAGCGACTGGAAGAAGCGGCTCTCCTGAAAAGCAGAGGGGCGAGCCTCTCGGCCCGCCCCTCGGGATGCCGCGGATTGCCCGTCGCCTAGCCCTTCTTGGCGTGGCAGTTGGTGCAGGCCTTGAGAGCGGCCTTGGTGGCGTCGGCCTTGGCGGTCTCGTTGTGGCACTTCTGGCAGGTCTCGTGCCCCTTCTTCATGTCGAGGCCGGCGATCTTGCCGCCCTTGTCGTCGGCGTGGCAGGCGGTGCACTTCTGGGCCGCGTGGGTCTTGCCGGCGTGATCGAAGTTGACGGCGCCCTGCTTGCCGGCGGCCGGGGCCGGGATGGTGACCTTGCCAGGAGCGGCGGCGAAGGCGGCGCTGGCGGCGAACAGGACGGCGGCGGCGAACGTACCGAGGATACGGTTCATGCGTTACTCCCCCCCTTGCGGGTTGGTTGGTTGAAGGACTACCCCCTAGCGGGACGGACGCGCACGTTACCCGGGCTGTTCAAGCGAGCGGCGCGGCTCGTTGTCGCAGCAGGCAATTTTCACAGAGCGGCCGGGATGTTGGCCCCTGGGGCCCGCGCTCCGGCCACGCCCGATCTGCCCTTTCATCCCCGGCCGGGCCGCCCCGGACAGGACCACCGTCAGGACATCTCGAGGACGGCCGACACCAGCTTGTCGATGCCCTGGGAGACCGGGCCGACGCTGGGGCCGAGCATGTAGGCTGGGGTCGAGACGACCTTGAGCCGCTCGTCCACGCAGGCGTCCTCCACGCGGCAGACCACGTGCCGGGCCCCGAACGACTCGACGTCGGCCGCCGTGCCCGGGTCGTTGCCGATGGTGAGCTTCACGCCCTCGGCGCCCAGGAGCTTGGCGCCGATGATGGGGGCGATGCAGATGAAGCCGACGGGCTTCTGGGCGGCGTGGAGGTCGTGGATGAGGCGCGCCACCTCCGGGTTCACCTGGAGCTTGCGCCCCTCGACGGCGTAGCTGCACAGGTTCTTCGCTGCCCCGTAGCCGCCGGGAAAGACGAGGGCGTCGAAGTCGGCCGCCCGCGCCTGCGCCAGGTCCTTCACCTGGCCGCGGACGATGCGGGCCGACTCGGCCAGCACGCCCCGGCCGGCGCCGGCCGCCGGCTCGCCCTTCAGGTGATCGACGACGTGCATCTGCGGGACGTCGGGGGCGAAGGCCTGGACCCGCGCCTTGCGCCTGTCGAGCGAGAGCAGGGTGCAGACCGCCTCCTGGATCTCCGCCCCGTCGAGGAATCCGCACCCGGACAGAACCACGGCGACGCGCTTCTCGGCAGCCATGTGGACGCCTCCTGTGTGGAGAGGTGGGGATCTTACCGCCGAAAAATGGACGGCGATATCCACCTCCGTAGAGTGGGTGGGATGCTCCGGCCCTGCTGCGCCGCCCTGGCCCTGCTCCTCGCCACGCCCCTGCCGGCGCTCGGCGACACCGCCGGCGCGCGCAAGGGGAGCGCCAGGCCCAAGGCGCGGGCGGCAAAGGTCCAGAAGGAGCGCAAACCCGCGGGGAAGCTGGAGAAGGCGCTGGCCCAGCTCGCCGCCGTCCGGCGCGACCCCCAGCGGCGGAAGTACCGGCACCACTGGGAGCGGGCGCTCAAGGCGGTGACCGACGCCGCCCAGGGGAAGGACCGGGCGGCGGGGCTCCTGGCCGCGGCCCGCGGGCGCTACGCGCTCTACCGCTTCTCGCAGGTGGAGTCGGACCGCGACGAGGCGCTCCGGCTCGGCGCCCAGGCCCGCAAGGCCGGGGCCCGCGACGCCGCCACCTTCGTGGCCGCCGTGCGGCGCGAGGCCGGCGACGAGCCGCGCCCCTCGCGCAGCGCCAAGCGTGCTCGCCCGGCGCCCAGGGGCCGCCCCGCCACCTCGCCCCCGACCCCCGAGCCCGCCGAGCCGGACGAGGACGCCGACGAGCCCTCGCTCGACGAGGCGCTCGACAAGGCGCTGGCGGCGGGGGAGCAGGACGACGCCCGGCCCAGCCCGCGCCCCTTCGACGCCGTGCCCGAGGGGCCCGGCCTGGCTGCCGGGTCCGCCCCGGCCGACGGCGGGCCGGTGCGGGTCCACGAGGTCCGGAGCTGGTCTCAGGCCGAGGCCACGCGCGTGGCCGTGTACCTCTCGCGGCCGGCCCGCTACCGGCAGCTCGAGCTGCCGGCCGACGGCAGCCATCCGCGGCGCCTGGCCATCGACATCGACGGCGCGGTCCTCGACGGTGCGGCCGCGGCCCACGCGGTCCAGAACGGCCAGGTGGACCAGGTGCGCACCGGCCAGAACGGCCCCTCCACCGTGAGGGTGGTGCTCGACCTCCACGGCGACGAGGAGCTGCGGCTGGTGGCGCTCGAGGATCCGCCGCGCATCATCGTGGACGTGGGCCACCAGGCCGCCCGCGAGGCTCGCCAGTCGCCGCTGGTGGCGGGGCGGCCCGAGGCGGAGCACGCCATCCGCCGCCCGGTGAAGCGCATCATCCTCGACGCCGGCCACGGCGGGCACGACACCGGCGCCATCGGTCCCGGGCGGGTGAAGGAGAAGGACGTCACCCTGGCCCTGGCGAGGAAGCTGAAGCAGCGGCTGGAGGGGCAGGGGTACGAGGTGCTCCTCACCCGCAGCGACGACCGGTACCTGCGCCTCGAGGAGCGCACCTGGTTCGCCAACGCCCACCGCGGCGACCTCTTCGTCTCGCTGCACGTCAACGCCCACCCCCGCCGCGACAGGCGCGGCATCGAGACCTACGTCCTCAACACCGCCGACGACCGGTACGCGCGGCGGCTGGCGGCCCGCGAGAACGGCGCCCTCTCCGACGACGGCGCCGAGGGGGCCGACGCCAAGCGCATCCTGGCCGACCTGAACGCCCAGGCCAGCGCCGAGCCCTCGCGCCGGCTGGCGCTGCAGGTGCAGCGGGAGCTGGTGAAGGAGGCTCGCGCCCAGGGCGGCGAGGCCCGCGACCGCGGGGTGAAGAGCGCGCTCTTCTACGTGCTGCTGGGCGCGGCCATGCCGGCGGTGCTGGTGGAGACCGGCTTCATCTCCAACCGGACCGAGGAGAAGAGGCTGCGCGAGCCCCGCTACCAGGAGGCGCTGGCCCAGGCCCTGGCCCGGGGGATCGGCGCCTTCGCCCGGAGCGAGGCCCGGGTGGCGGCGCGGTAGCCGGCCGCTATACTGCCCGGCCGATGCGCCTTCCTTCCGACGCCGGGATCACCGAGCTTCCCGCCCCGCGCCCCTACGAGTACGAGGCCCGCCTCCCGGAGCTTCCGGCGCTGACGGGCGACGCCAAGGCCGACCTGGCCGCGGCCCGGCAGCACCTGGAGGCGCTCCACCGCAGCGGGGCCAGCGGCCACACCGTTGTCCGGCTGCAGAGCGCCGCCACCGACCGCATCGTCGTCATGCTCTGGGACCGGGCGCTGGCGGCCGCGACCCCCGCCGGCAAGGGGAAGGCGAAGGCCCGGGGCCGGGGCGCGGGCAAGAAGGCCCCCGGCTCCCCCATGGCGCTCGTGGCCCTGGGCGGCTACGGCCGCCGGGAGCTGGCCCCGTACAGCGACGTGGACCTGCTCCTGCTCCACGGCCCGGGCGAGCCCGACGGCTTCATCCGCGAGGCCAGCGAGAAGTTCCTCTACTCGCTCTGGGACCTGGGGCTGGAGGTGGGGTACGGCGTCCGGGACCTGGCCGCCTGCGAGGAGCTGGCCGGGCAGGACCACACCGCCCGGACCGCGCTGCTCGACCTGCGCCACATGGCCGGCGACCAGAAGCTCTACCGGGAGCTGGAGCGGGAGCAGCTCCACGGCCTCTCGCAGGCCCGGCTCGAGTCCTTCATCAGCGACAAGGTGCAGGAGATGCGGGAGCGGCGCGAGCGGTTCGGCGACTCGCTCTACCTCCTCGAGCCCAACCTGAAGCAGTCGGAGGGCGGCCTGCGCGACCTGCAGGCGGCGCTGTGGGTGGCCCGGGCGCGCTGGAAGGTGGCCGGGGTCACCGAGCTGCTGGCCCGCGCCATCCTCCCCGAGCGCGAGATCCGGGACCTGCGCCGGGCCCGCGACTTCCTCTGGCGGCTGCGCAACGAGCTGCACTACCAGGCGCGGCGCAAGGTGGACCAGATCACCTTCGACGTGCAGCCGCCGGTGGCGGCGGCGCTGGGTTACGTGGACGGGGCCGACGGCAGCGGCGTCGAGCAGCTGATGCGCCACTACTACCTGGCGGCCAAGACGGTGCTGGTGGCCTGCGACGCCATCGTGGACCGGGCGGTGGAGCCCCCCGAGAGCCGCTGGCGCCACGTGCCGGCGCCGGCGGCCATGACCGGCGCCGAGAAGGGCCGGGCGCCGCTGCGGGGCGAGTGGCGGCTGCCCGGCGGCGAGCTCAAGGTGTTCCGCGGCCGGCTCACGGTGGTGGACAAGGAGGTGCTGCGCCGCTCGCCGGCGGCGCTGGTCCGCCTCTTCACCACCGCCGACAGGGAGGGGCTGGAGCTCTACCCGTACGCCCGCGACCTCGCCACCCAGGCGGCCGCCGACCTGCCGCCGGAGGCGGCCACCGACCCGGAGCTCTCGCAGGAGCTGCTCTCGGCGCTGATGCGCCCGGGGACGCGCGGCAAGTTCCTCTCCACCATGCACGAGCAGGGGGTGCTGCCGCGGGTGATGCCGGAGTTCGCCCGGGTGACGGCGCGCCGCCAGATCGACGTCTACCACGTGTACACCGTGGACGTTCACAGCCTCTTCGCCGCCCGGCGCCTGCTGGCCATGCGCTGCGGCGACGTGCAGGAGGAGACGCTGACGCCGCTGATGCAGGCCCAGGCGCGCCCCCTGGGCCTCTACCTGGGCACGCTCTTTCACGACATCGGCAAGGGGCTGGGCGACCACTCGGTGGTCGGCGCGCAGATCGCCGCCGCGGCCTGCGTGCGCATGGGGCTCGACCCGTCCGACGCCGCCGACGTGGAGTGGCTGGTGCTGAAGCATCTGCGCATGTCCTCCATCGCCCAGCGGCGCGACCTCTCCGACCCGGACCTGATCCACGCCTTCGCCGAGGAGGTGGGCACCCTCGACCGGCTGGAGAAGCTCTACCTCCTCACCTACGCCGACATCGCCACCGTGGGGCCGCGCACCTGGACCGACTGGAAGTCGCGGCTCCTCAAGGAGCTCTACCTGAAGACCCGGGCGGTGCTCTCCACCGAGGTACACGTCCGGCCCGAGCCCGGCACCGCCGAGGCCGCCGGCCGGGCCCGGACCGCCGCCGCCATCGCCGGCCGCCCGCAGGGCGACCAGGAGCGCTTCCTGGCCGCCATGCCGGCCCGCTACTTCGTCACCGTCGACGCCCGCAAGGCGCCGCGCCACCTCCGGCTCCTCAAGCTGGGGCGCGGCCTGCCCTTCGCCGCCGGCATCCGCCACCGCCCGGCGCTGGGTTACTCCGAGCTCACCATCACCGCCGCCGACCGGCCCGGCCTGCTGGCGCTGGTGGCCGGCGTCCTGGCCGCCAACCGCATCGACATCCAGCACGCCGAGGTCTTCTCGACGCCCGACGACGGGCCGCGGCTGGGCTGGGCCTCGGCCCGGGCCCTGGACCTCTTCGAGGTGCGCAGCCCCGAGGGTGGCGCGCTGGAGCCGGCGCGCTGGCGCCTTGCCCGCCGCGACCTGCGCCGCGTGCTCTCGGGCGAGGAGTCGCTCGACTCGCTGGTGGCCCGCAAGCTGCGCGAGTCCTCCATCGCCCAGAAGCCGCTGCCGCGCATCGCCCCCAAGGTGGTCATCGACAACGACAGCTCCCGCGACGCCTCGGTGGTCGACGTCTTCGCCGCCGACCGCATGGGCCTCCTGCACCTGCTGGCCCGCACCTTCTTCGAGCTGGGGCTGACGGTGGACCTGGCCCGGATCACCACCGAGGGGCACCGCGCCGCCGACGCCTTCTACGTCCGCACCTCCGCCGGCCGCCGCCTGGGGCCCGAGGACGGGGAGCGGGTGAAGGAGACGCTCACCCAGGTGCTGTCGAGCCGCCCGGTCTAGCGCCGGAAACCGCAGCGGGGCGGCGCCGCGCTGGCACCGCCCCGCCGGTCCTCGAGCGCGCTCGCCTAGCGGTGGTTGCTGGGCTCGTCCTCCAGCTCCACCTCGCGGGCCGTCCCGGCGCCGCCGGCGTAGGAGGCGTCGAACTTGGCCTTCACCACCGTGCGGCCCACCGTGATCTGCCCGTAGAAGGCATCCTTGCCGATGCTGGGGGTTCCGTCGGCCTGGTCGTGGTTCTGGTAGGTGGCGCCGGAGGTGCCGACGTCGGTGCCCAGGATGGTGAGGTGCTCGGTGGCCAGGCTGGCCGCGGTCACCACCGCCTGGAGGAAGGGGCGCGCGCCGCCGCCGCCGCTGCTGGTGCGCTTCACGCGGGTGGCGATGACGTCGACGCCGGGGGTGTTGACGGCCGGCACGCCGCGGATCTCGAACACCGCGCCCTCCTGGTAGGCGTCGTCCATGCGGGTGAGCGCGCCGATCTGGATGGCCTTGCCGAGGACGGTGATGGTGCCGGCGCCGGCGGTGAGCGTCCCCGAGGTGGTGCCCTGGATGCGGAGGCTGTCGCGGAAGGAGACCTTGTCGGCCACCAGGTTGCCGGCGGCGTCGAGCTTGCCCTCGGCCTCGACCTTCACGCCCACGGCCAGGTCGGCGGAGGTGCCGAACTCCCAGCGGGTGCTGGAGGTGGTGGTGACGGGCTGCGAGTCCACCACGAAGGCGGCGGAGGTGCCGGAGGTGACGATGCCCTCGACCTCCACCTCGGTCTCGGCCTGGCCCATGCTTCCGTCCTCCAGGAAGACGGTGGCGCCGGTGACGCTGGTGCCCGCGGCGGCGCCCGGGGCGTGGACCTCGACCAGGCTGCCAACGGCGATGGCGGCGTCGAGCGTGCCGGTGGCCAGGGTCACGGCGAAGGCCAGGCTGCCGCCGCGGGAGAGGGAGAGGTCGAAGGACCGGCGGTCGGCGGCGATGGCCACCACGAAGCCCTTCACCTCGAAGCTGTCGTCGGCGCTGGCCGAGGCCAGGCGCTGGAGGGTGGAGGCGCGCAGGTTGCCGTGGTCGTCGGTGTAGCCGGAGACGCTGAGCCGGTCGTCGCGCTTGATGGCGTCGCGGGCCAGGTCGTTGCCGTGGTCGTCGATGACGCGGGTCCCGTCCTCGATGCGGACCTCGCGGCCACCGACGGTGAGGCGGTCGTCGCCGGCGGCGACGTCGTCGGCG
The DNA here is from genome assembly GCA_016214955.1 of Deltaproteobacteria bacterium. GTDB lineage: Bacteria > Myxococcota > Myxococcia > Myxococcales > Anaeromyxobacteraceae > JACRMN01. The sequence continues at coordinate 69,458 of JACRMN010000001.1, read as the reverse complement.
GAGCGGCCCTGCAGGTCGTCCCCGTACTCGACGCGGGTGGCCCTGGCCTTGCCGGTGGCGTGGTCGTAGGTGCCGCGGACGCGGACCTTCATGCCCCGGTGCACCTCGGCCTCGGCGCCCTGGCGCCGCTCGATCTCGACCTGGGCGCCGGTGGTGTCGACGGCGAGGCCGTTGACGGTGAGCGTCCCGGCGGACCGGGCGGAGACGGTGCCCTTGAGCGCCAGGGATGCCGGGGGCGGCGGGCTGGCGGCGGCGGCAGGCTGCGACGACGAACCACCGCAGGCGGCGACCAGGAGGGAGGCGAGGAGGGAGGCGAGGAGGAGGGGAGTCCGGGCGAGGGTGCGAGTCATGGGTGTGATTCCTTTCGCTGGCGGACCGCTGGGCCGCCGATGCTCCGTTCCTCCGGAGTGACACCCGGCGCACGCGCCGCGGGCACCCCGGGATTTCCCGTGGCCCTTCGCCCGGATGGAGGGGGAGCGTCGCCGGGGACGGCTCCCGGGAAAGCTGGTAAGAAGGAATCCATGGCGGCTCCCATCGTGGCCATCGACCCCGAGCACCCGCAGCCGCGCCTCATCGAGAAGGCGGTCAGCGTCCTTTCCTCCGGCGGCCTGCTGGCGCTCCCGACCGACACCTACTACGGCCTGGGCTGCGACCTCTTCGACAAGCGGGCCATCGAGCGCATCTACCAGCTGAAGCAGCTCCCGCGGACCCACGAGCTGGCCTTCATCTGCGCCGACCTGGCGGAGATCTCGCGCTACGCCATCGTCGAGAACGCCGCCTACCGGGTGCTGCGGCGCAAGACCCCCGGCCCCTTCACCTTCATCCTGCCGGCCACGCGCCTGGTGCCCGACCTGGTGCTGCGGCGCCAGAAGACGGTGGGGATCCGGGTCCCGCAGAGCCCCATCGCCCTCGAGATCGTCCGCAGGCTGGAGCACCCGCTCATCTCCACCTCGGCGGCCACGCCCGACGGCGAGGTGCTCATCGACCCCAAGGACATCAAGGACAAGCTCGGGCACGGCCTCGACCTGATCCTCGACGGCGGCTACAGGCCCAACGACCCCTCCACGGTGGTGGACCTCACCGGCCCCGAGCCGCGGGTGGTGCGGCAGGGCAAGGGCGACGCCGCGGACCTGCTGCTGTAGAACCTCGCACCGAAACTGGCGCTGCCGCCCCGCGGCGATATCGTCCCACCGTGGACTCGCCGCTCGCGCCCGCGCTCGACCTCTTCCTGGCCCACCTGCGCACCGAGAAGGGGCTCGCCGCCAACAGCGTCGAGGCCTACGGCCGCGACCTGCGCCGCTGGCTCGACGACCTGGCAGGGCAGGGCGTGGGCGACTGGAGCCAGGTGACCCGCGCCCACCTCGAGCGCCACCTCGCCGGCCTGCCGGCCCGCGGCGTGGGGGCGCGCTCGCAGGCCCGGGCCCTCTCGGCCATCCGCTCCCTGCACCGGCTCTTGGTCGCCGAGAAGGTCTGCGCCGCCGACCCCACCGAGGACGTGGGCTCGCCGCGCCCCGGCCGCCGGCTCCCCGAGGTGCTCTCCGGCGAGGAGGTGGAGCGGCTGCTCCAGGCCCCCGACCCGCGCACGCCGGCCGGCCGCCGCGACCGGGCCATGCTGGAGCTGCTCTACGCCACCGGCCTCCGGGTCACGGAGCTGGTGTCGCTCTCGGTGAACGACCTGCACCTCGAGACCCGCATGGTGCTGGCCCGCGGCAAGGGCTCGAAGGAGCGGCTGGTGCCGGTGGGCGCGCCCGCCGCCGAGGCGGTGCGCCTGTACCTGACCTCGGCGCGCGAGGCGCTGCTCCGCGGCCGCCGCAGCCGCGACCTCTTCGTCACCCCGCGCGGCGCCCGCATGACGCGCCAGGGCTTCTGGAAGCTCATCGGCCGCCACGCCCGCGGCGCCGGCATCCAGAAGCGCATCTCGCCCCACAAGCTGCGCCACAGCTTCGCCACCCACCTGCTGACCGGTGGCGCCGACCTGCGCGCGGTGCAGGCCATGCTGGGCCACGCCGACATCGCCACCACCCAGATCTACACGCACGTGGACCGCACCCAGGTGCGCCGGCTGTACGAGCGGCACCACCCGCGGGCGTAACGCGCGGCAGGGAAGGGCGAGCGAATCCCGAGGGTTCCATCCCGCGTTGACCCGCCCTCCCGGCGCTGCTAGAAGGCTTCTTTTTTCAAGGGGTTTTCCCGTTGCCAGGCCTGAATCTCACGCAGGGGCTGATGTACCTCGTGCCCCTCGTCCTCTCGCTCTCCGTCCACGAGTTCGCCCACGCCTGGAGCGCCTACAAGCTCGGGGACGACACGGCGGCGCGCGAGGGGCGCATGACCCTCAACCCGCTCGTCCACATCGACCTCATCGGCACCGTGCTCCTGCCCCTGCTGGGCATCCCCTTCGGCTGGGCCAAGCCCGTGCCCATCGACCCGACCCGCTTCCGCCGCGACGTGAACATGGGCACCGGGATGGCCATCACCGCAAGTGCCGGCCCCATCTCCAACGTGATCCTCGCCGTCCTGGCGACGATCGCGTTCGGCCTCCTCATCCGCTTCGCCCCCGAGACGCTGGCCACCACGCCAGCCCTCGACGCCCTGCTCAAGGCCATCATCGGCATCAACGTGAGCCTGGCCATCTTCAACCTGCTACCCGTCCCGCCGCTCGACGGCAGCCGCATCGTCGAGGCCTTCATCCCCAACCGGCTCCGCGCCGGCTGGGAATCCTTCGCCCGCATCGCCCCCTTCCTGCTCATCGGAGTGGTGGTCTACGGTGGCGCCCTCATCGCCGGCCCGCGCCGCCTCTTCTTCGGTCTCCTGCAGCGCCTCCTCGACGCCATCGTCTAGCCCATGCCCTCTGCCCGCCCCCTCGTCGTCTCCGGCATGCGCCCCACCGGGCGCCTCCACCTCGGCCACCTCCACGGCGCGCTCGCCAACTGGGTGAAGCTCCAGGAGGAGAACGACTGCTACTACTTCTCGGCCGACTGGCACGCGCTCACCACCAGCTACGACCGGACCGAGGACATCAAGAAGGCCGAGCGCGAGATGTTCGTGGACTTCATCGCCGCCGGCATCGATCCCCAGAAGTCGACGCTCTTCGTCCAGAGCCAGGTGAAGGAGCACGCCGAGCTCTACCTGCTGCTGGGCATGATCACGCCGCTGGGCTGGCTGGAGCGCTCCCCCTCCTACAAGGAGATGCGCGAGAACATCACCGACCGCGAGCTGGCCCTCTACGGCTTCCTCGGCTACCCGGTGCTGATGACCGCCGACATCATCCTCTACAAGGCCACCCGGGTGCCGGTGGGCGCCGACCAGGTCTCGCACCTGGAGCTGTGCCGCGAGATCGCCCGCCGCTTCAACTTCCAGTACGGCAACGTCTTCCCCGAGCCCCAGCCGCTGCTCACCGAGGCCGCCAAGGTGGTGGGCACCGACGGGCGCAAGATGTCGAAGAGCTACGGCAACTCCATCGAGCTGGGGGAGAGCGCCGAGAGCACCGCCAAGAAGGTCATGGGCGCGGTCACCGACCCGGCCCGCAAGCTGCGCAAGGACCCGGGCAACCCCGACGTCTGCGGCATCTTCTACCTCCACAAGATCTACTCGGCCCCGGCCGACGTGGCCTGGGTGGATCAGAACTGCCGCACCGCCGGCATCGGCTGCGTGGACTGCAAGAAGAAGCTGCTGGAGAAGCTGGGGCCCGACCAGGAGCGGATGCGGGCGCGGCGCGAGGCGCTCCTGGCCCGACCCGGCGAGGTGGAGGAGCTGGTGCAGCTCGGGACCCAGAAGGCCCGGGCGGCGGCGGCGCGGACGATGGAGGAGGTCCGCGCGGCGATGAAGCTGTAGGCTACCCGGCCCGGGCGGTTGCCCCGGGGCAGCGCGTCGAGAGATGCCCAAGGCCCCCCACAGACCGGCGCCCGCCGCCGACGAGCCTGCACTCGATCCCGGCGCCGCCCCGCGCGCGGCGCTCGACGCCTTCAAGGTGCGCCTGCCGCCCTTCAAGGAGGGCGAGTCGCCGTTCGAGGGGCCGCTGGACCTGCTGCTCCACCTGGTCAAGGAGCACCAGGTCGATCTCTTCGACATCCCCATCGCCCGGATCACCGAGGCCTACCTGGCCACGCTCACGGCCATGCGCGAGCTGGACATCGACATCGCCGGCGAGTTCCTGCACATGGCGGCGCAGCTCCTGCTCATGAAGTCGCGGCTGCTCCTGCCCCGCACCGAGGTTGCCGAGGACGCGGGCGGCGACGAGCCGGTGGCCGACCCCCGCGCCGAGCTGGTGCGGCGGCTCCTCGAGTACCAGAAGTACAAGGCCGCGGCCGAGGAGCTGGCGCGCCACGACATCCTCGACCGCGACGTCTTCGTGCGCCGGGCGCGGGCGGAGCGGCCGGCCGCGCCCGAGGGGCCCGACGGGCTGGCCGACGTCTCGGTCTTCAAGCTGGTGGAGGCGCTCGATCGGGCCATCCAGAAGGCCGGGCCGCGCATCGGCCACGAGGTGGCGGTCGACCGGCTCTCCATCACCGACGCCATCAGCCGGGTGGCCGAGGTGCTGCGGCTTCACCGGCGGCTCTCCTTCGAGGAGCTGCTGGCCGGGCCCGACGGGCGCAACGGCCGCTCGGCGGTGATCGCCACCTTCCTGGCGCTGCTGGAGATGGCGCGGCTCCGGCTGCTGCGCATCTACCAGCCCCCCGGCGACGAGGCCGGCGCCGGGGCCGAGATCGTGGTCGAGGCGCGCGAGACGCTGGGTGAAGGGGCGGTTCAGGCCGCACCAGAGGACTACCGCTGATGAGCGAGGAGAGGAAGAACCCGCTGTCGGACGCCGAGCTCCAGGCGGCCCAGGCCGCCGAGGAGCAGAAGGGCGACCCGGCCCTCGACGAGGTCGAGGCCGCGCCCATCGAGGCAGCCGAGGCCGAGAAGGAGGAGCCCTTCGACAAGCTGGCGGCCCGGGCCCGGCGGCTGACGCCGGAGCGGGTGCGCACCATCGTCGAGAGCCTGCTCTTCCTGGCGGAGCGCCCGCTCACCGCCGAGGAGATCCGCGCCGCCACCGGCCTGGAGGTGGCGCGCATCGCCCAGGCCCTGGACCAGCTCGGCGGCACCTACCGCGAGGGGGTCTCGGGCATCGTGCTCCACGAGCTGGCCGGCGGCTGGCAGCTCCGCAGCGCCCCCGACAACGCCGAGTACGCCCGCCGCTTCCTCAAGGTGAAGCCGCAGCGGCTCACCCGGGCGGCGCTGGAGACCCTGGCCATCATCGCCTACCGCCAGCCGGTGACCCGGCCCGAGATCGAGGACGTGCGCGGGGTGGACTCCGGCGCCGTGGTGAAGGCGCTCCTGGAGCGCAAGCTCATCAAGATCCTGGGCAAGAAGGAGGAGCCGGGCCGGCCGATCCTCTACGGCACCAGCCGCGAGTTCCTGGAGTTCTTCGCCCTGAAGGACCTGGCCTCGCTCCCCACCTTGCGCGAGTTCCACGAGCTCTCCGAGGAGCACCGCGACATCGTCGAGAAGGAGCGGCCGCCGCAGGAGGGGCCCCGCTTCGACGGGCTGGTGAGCGAGCTCGCCGACCCGGCGCTGCGCGCCGCGCTCGAGGCCCGCCAGGCCGAGGGGGACAGGGCCCTCGAGGAGCTGGAGAAGGCCATCGAGAAGGCCGACGAGACCAGCCGCGCCGCCGACGTGGTGCTGAGGCCGCCCGAGCCGCCGCCGCCCGAGGGCGCGGAGGCCCAGGCCGGCCCCGCCGTCCCCGAGGCGCCGCCGCCGGGCGAGCCCGGGAAGGGGAGCTGACGTGGAGGAGCGCCTCCAGAAGTTCCTGGCCCGCGCCGGGATCGCCTCGCGCCGCAAGGCCGAGACCCTCATCGCCGAGGGGCGGGTGACGGTCAACGGCCAGGTGGTGCGCGAGCAGGGGCTGCGCGTGGACGGCGACCGCGACGTGGTCACCGTGGACGGGAAGGCGGCCTTCGCCCGCGAGGAGCAGCGCTACTTCCTGCTCTACAAGCCGCCAGGCTGCGTCACCACGCTCTCCGACCCGCAGGGGCGGCGCACCGCCGCCGAGTACCTGCGCGACGTGAAGGAGCGGGTCTTCCCGGTGGGGCGGCTCGACTACGACGCCGAGGGGGCGGTGCTCTTCACCACCGACGGCGAGCTGGCCCACCGCCTGGCCCACCCCCGCTACGGCCACCGGCGCGTCTACCTGGTGAAGGTGAAGGGCGGCGACGAGGAGCGGCTCGCCGCCGGGCTGGCCCGCATGGTGGCCGGCGTGCGGCTTGAGGACGGGCCGGCCAAGGCCCTCTCGGCCGTGGTCCACGAGGAGGCGGAGAAGAACGTCTGGGTCCGCGTCGAGGTGGGGGAGGGGCGCTTCCACCTGGTGAAGCGGCTCTGCGAGGCGGTGGGCCTGCAGGTGCTGCGGCTCTTCCGGCCCGAGTTCGGCGGCGCCTCGGTGCAGGGGCTGCGGCCTGGCCAGTACAGGCCGCTCACCGCCGAGGAGCTGCGCGGCGCCCGACGCGCGGTCGGGCTCGAGGGCGGCGAGGCCGCTCCGCAGAAGCCCTCGCGCCCGCCCTCCGAGCTCCCCCGCGCCGCCCGCCGCCACGGCCATGGCCCGCCGGCGCCGCCCGGTGCCGAGCCCGCCCCCGCCCCGCGCCCCGCCCCCCGGGCCGCCGCCCGCCCCCAGGCGCGGAGCGCAGGCGAGCGTGGCACCGGCCCCCGGCGACCCAGGCAGGGGCGGGGCAAGGGGCGCTGAGCCGCCGCGCCCTGCCGCCCCGGCGCGCCGGCAAGGCCCCACCGCGCGCCTTGCACCAGCCCCGGCGCCGGGGCAGCATCCCCGCGATGCTCCGCCACCACCTGGCACCTGCCGTGCTAGCCATGGCCCTGGCCTGCGGCGGCCGCGACCTGGCCTCGCCGGTCCCGGAGCGGCGCGCGGCGGCGGTGGCGGCGCTCGGCAGCTCGCGCTCCGACGCCGGCTGGGACGCGCTCCTCGTCGCCCAGGTGGACCCGAGCGCGCTGGTGCGCAAGGCGGCTGCCGGCGCCCTGACCGCACGCGGCGGCCCCCTCTCGGTGGAGGGGCTGGGTCTGCTGGCGCGCGATCCCGACCCCGAGGTGGCCATCGCCGCGGTCCGTGGGCTGGCCGCCCAGCCGCAGGAGCGCCGCGTCCAGCCGCTCCTCCTCGAGGCCTTCTGGCAGGCGCCCTCGCAGGCCCGGCCCGAGCTGGGGGCGGCGCTCCTGGCCGTGGGAGGCTCGGCCCGCGAGGCGGTGGAGCTGGAGGCCCGGCGGCTCTGGGAGCGCAACGCCCGCATCCTCTCCTCCGGCGCAGGCGCCGAGCGCGCCGGGGCCGCCGAGGAGCTGGGCCGGAGCGGCCGCCGCGAGGCGGTGAAGCTGCTGCTCCCGCTGCTCGGCAGCGGCGATCCGCGGATGGTGGCGGCCGCGGCGCGGGGGCTGGGGCGGGCCGGCGACCGGCAGGCCAGGGTGGCGCTGGAGAAGCTCCTCGACGCGCCCGACGCCGCGGTGGTGGAGGCGGCGGCCGAGGCGCTGGGGGCCCTGGGCCAGCCGGAGAGCGCCGATGCCCTGGCGAGGCTGTCCAGGTCGGGCCCCGAGCGGCTGGCCCTGCGCGGTGTCGCCGCCCTCGGCGAGCTGCCGGGGGCCTCCGAGGTGGGCGTGGGGCTCTGCGAGGTGGCCCTGCGCAGCGCCGAGCTGGAGGTGGCGGCGCGCGCGGCCCGCGCGGCCCGGCTGCGGGACGCCGACTGCCCGGAGCAGCCCCTGGCGGCGCGCATCGGCCGGCGCGGCCCGGACCAGCTCGTGGCGCTGGCCGTGGCCGCCGAGCTGCGCCTGCCGGCCGATCGCACGAGGCGGCTCGCCGAGCGCATCCTCCCGCTGGTCGGCAGCCCCGCCATGGATGGCGCGACCCGGGCGGCCGCGGCGCTGGCCCTGGGGCGGCTCGGATTCGCGCCCGCGACGCCGGCCCTGCTCCAGCGGGCGGGCGACCTGCGCGGCCGGATGGCCGAGAGCCGGACCCGCTGGTTCCCGGCGCCGCCTCCCGGCGCGGCACCGGCCTGGGTCGCCCGCGCCGAGCGGGGCGTCGGCGACGCCGCCGAGCTGGCCGCCGTGGCGGTGGCCCTGGCACGCCTGCGGGCCGAGGGGGCCGAGCCGCTGGCGCGGGCGCTGCTCGCCGACCCGGTGGCCGCACTCCGGCTCGGCGGGGTCGAGGCGCTCGACGCCCTGGGCGGCGCCGGCCTCGCGGCAACGGGGCCACTCCTGGCCGATCCCGACCGCTCGGTGCGGTTCGCCGCGGCCCGGGCGCTGGGGCGCACCGGCTCGCCCGGCGTGCAGCTCCTGGCCGACGCGACCCTGGCCGCGCCACCCGACGACCCGGAGTGGCAGGCGGTGCTGGCGCGGGCCCTCTCCGAGACCGGCGACGCGCGGGCGGTCGCGCCGCTGGCCCACCTGCTCGACGGCCTCATCTCCGCGGAGGCGGCGGCCGGCTTGGGGAGGCTCGGTTCCCGCGACGGGGCCGCCGTGCTGGAGCAGCGGCTCCGCCGCCCCGGGGGGATCGGCAGGGTCGAGGCCCTCGACGCCCTGGCGGTCCTGGGCGGCCCCGGCGCCGGCGCCCTGCCGGCCCGCGACCTGCTCTCGGAGCGGGCCGACGTCCGCGCCGCGGCGGCCCGGGCGGTGGGGCGGCTCCGCTACGAGGCGGCGGCCCCGTGGCTCGAGGCGCTGCGCAGCGACTACGCCGGCGAGGTCCGCCGGGCCGCCATCGAGGCGCTGGCGCGGCTGCCGTCGGTGCGGCCGGCAGCGCGCTGAGCGCGGTCCCCGGGCGTTTCTCGACGGGCCGGCCCGCGTCTGCTAGTCGTCTCGCATGGCGGATCTGCGCAAGCTCAAGGACCGGGCGGCGGAGCACTTCCAGAAGGGCCGCTTCGCCAAGGCGGCCGAGGCCCTGGGCCAGGTGGTCCGCGCCGACCCCCGCGACGTGGCCTCGCGCCAGAAGCTGGCCGAGGCGCTGCGCCGCTCCGGCGACTCCGCCGGTGCCCAGCGGGCCTACGAGAAGGTGGCCGACTGGTACGCCAGGGACGGCCAGCTCCTCAAGGCCATCGCCATCGCCAAGGTGATCCTGGAGCTGTCCCCGGGCCACCGCGAGACGCAGGAGCGGCTGGCCGAGCTGTACGCCCGCAGGCAGGGCGGAGCACCGGCCCGGCCGGTGGCGCCGGCCCCCGAGGCCCCCGCAGCCGACGACGATGCCAACGTGGAGATCGCCCTCGGGCCCGGGCCGGCCAGGCGGCCCGAGGCCATCGAGCTCCCGCCCGAGGAGCCGGGCGCGCCCCTGGAGGTGGAGCGGCCCGGCGAGCGCATGCCCGCCGCGGAGCAGGCTCCCGCCCCTCCGCAGCCGCCGCCGGTCCTGGTTCCCGCGCCGCCCCTCCCGCAGGCCCCGCCGCCGCCGCTCGCGTCCGCGCCGCCGGCGGCCGCCGAGGTGGTCTTCTCCGCGGCCAGCACGCCCTTCGAGGCCATCCTCGACGCCGCCCGCGAGGCCGAGGGGACGGAGGCCGAGGTCTCCATCCTGGTGGACCTGCCGGCCGACGAGCCGCCGCCGACCGTGGAGGCCGAGCCCTCGGCCGAGGTCTTCTCGGCCCTGCCGCGCATCCCGCTGTTCTCCGACCTGACCACCGACGCCTTCGTGTCGCTCGCGGCCCGCGTGGTGCTGCACCGGGTGGAGGCCGGCGCCGTCTTGGTGGCCCAGGGCGACCCCGGCTCCAGCTTCTACGCCCTCTCGTCGGGCCGGGTGCGCGTCGAGCGAACCGGCCCCGAGGGCAAGGTGATGCCGCTGGCCGAGCTGCTGCCGGGCAGCTTCTTCGGCGAGATGGCGCTCCTCTCCGGCGAGCCGAGGGCCGCCTCCGTGGTGGCCGTCGAGCCCTGCGAGGTGCTGGAGATCCGGGCCGAAGTGCTGCTGGAGCTGGCCCGGGAGGAGCCGCAGGTGGTGGAGTCGCTCGCCAGGTTCTACCGGCGGCGGCTGCTCGCCAACGCCATGGCCCTCTCCCCGCTGTTCCGCCCCTTCAACCGGGACGAGAGGGCCGAGATCATGGGACGCTTCCGCACCCGCGAGGTGCAGCCCGGCACCTCGGTCATCACCGAGGGCGAGCCGTCCGACGGCCTGTACGTCGTCCTGACCGGCGCACTGGAGGTCTGGAAGCGGCGCGAGGGCGGCCCGGCCCTGGCGGCCCGGCTGCGCGAGGGCGACCTCTTCGGCGAGATGAGCTGCCTGCGCAAGGGGCCGGCCAGCGCCACGGTGACCGCCGAGCGGCGCTCGGTGCTGCTGAGGCTGCCGCGCTCCCAGTTCGACGAGCTGGTGGTGACCTACCCGCAGATCCTCGAGCTGGTGGCCGACCTGGGGGACGAGCGGCAGCACAGCCTCGACGCCGTCGCCGCCGGGCAGGCGGAGTACGGCGACGAGGGGCTGCTGCTCACCTAGGCGACCGGCGCGGGTGGCGGGGGAGGGGGCGGCGGCGCCGGCGGGGCCATGGTGGTGTCGATCACCGGCTGCGGCTGCCCGAACCGGGTGAGGATCACCGCGCCGAAGACCACCAGCCACGCGGTCAGACCGGCCAGGACGCCGATGACGGGGATGCGGAAGATCACCACCATCAGCGCCGTGCCCAGCGCCAGCCGCAGCACCTGGCCGCCGCGGTCGGTGTGGATCGGCAGCGCCCGGCCCAGGAAGAGCGCCAGCGCGGTGTAGCCCAGGATGGCGGCCACCAGGATGCCGATGACCTGCACCGCCACCAGGGGGATGCCGATCACCGTGACCACCAGCAGCAGCGTGAGGACGGGCAGGGCGATGGTGCCGAGGAGGCCGGTGAGCACGGTCTTCAGCGGGCGGTGGGAGAGCGAGGCGGCCACGCTGTCGAGGCGCCGCGGGGCCAGCAGCAGGAAGAGCAGGCCCAGCGCGAAGAAGGCCGCGAACTGGGCGATGACCCCGCCGATGCGGAAGGAGAGGGAGCGCTCCTTCGCCTTGCTCACCAGCGACTCGGAGCCGAGGATCGAGGCGATGCCGGGGACGTCCACGCTCACCTGCTGCCCCTCGACCACCGCCCCCTCGTCGATGATGAGCTTGCCGCCGACGCTGACGGCGTCGCCGCCGACCCGGGCGCCGGGGTGCACGTGGATGTCGCCCAGCACCGCCACCACGTCGCCGTCCACCGAGACGCCCTCGCCCAGGTTCACCCCGCCGAGCACCGCCACCACCTGCTGGGCCGTGGAACCCGGCTCCAGCGTGGCGCTGCCGCGGAGCACCACCACCTCCTGGGCCCGCTCGCCGGCCCGCAGGGTGTAGTCGCCGGTCCGGACGGCGTCGGGCTTCGACTTCTTGCGCAGGGCGCGCTTGGCCTCGCGCTGCGCCTCCTTGGCGGCCCGCCGGGCCTCGTCGGTGGCCTCCTTGACGGTGGCGCCGATGTCGATGTTCACGTCGGGCAGGTCGAGGTCGCCGTCCACGAAGATCTGGCGCTTGCCGCCCTTGATGACGAGCCGCCCGCTCCCCTCGCGCCGGCTGACGGTGAGGATCGACCCCTCGCGCGCGCCGGTGAGGCCGGCCTGGCCCAGGATGACCCGCAGCACCTCCTCCACCGGGGCTTCCTTGAAGTGGCCGGTGACGGTCCCGCGCATGCCGGGAGGCAGGACCAGCGAGAGGCCGGCGGCGTCGGCCACCTTGGTGAGCGCCTCGTCCACGCCGTCGTCGGAGAAGTCGCCGGTGAACCGCTTGCCGGTGGGCCTGTCGAAGCCGCTCAGCACCGGCACCTCGGCCGCCGCGCCGGTGCCGGGCGCCACGGTGACGCCGTTGCCCCGCCGCGTGGCCACCATGCCCGTGCCCGAGAGCACCGCCTGCAGCGCCTCCTCGACCCCGGCGTCCTTCATGGTGAGGACGAGAACGCGGTCCCCCTCGCGGCCGGTGTGGGCGGCCAGGTTCCAGCCGGCCGCCTCGGCGATCTTCGCCAGCGCATCGTCGAGGCTCACGCGGTCCGACAGCGTCACCTTCTTCCCCGAGGGCCTGGCGGGCCACTCGCCCTGGAGCCGGTTCTCGGTGGCCGAGGGCGGGCGGGGCGGGCGCGGGGGCCGCGGAGCGCGGCCGGGAGGGGCGGGAAGCGCCGGGAGCGCGGCCGGTGCCGGCGCCGCCGGAGGAGCCTCGGGCACCGGGGCCGCGACGGGCGCGGGCGGAGGCACCGGGTCGGCAGCGAGCAGCAGGGCGAGAAAGGCGGGGCGGAACATGGCGTCTCCTAGGCGCGGGCCTCGGCGCGGCGCGGCGTCAGGCGGCGCAGCCCGACCAGGATGGGGATGGCGGCCCCGGCGCTGGCCACCAGGATCTCGAGCCGGAGCGCGCGGACCACCGGGCCCACCACGCCGGCGGCGAGCCGCAGCGAGGTGACCAGGGTGCCCAGGCTCTCGCCGGCGCGGGCCAGCACCGGCGTCCAGGTGGACTGGCCGGCAGCGGCCAGCAGCAGGGCCGCCGCGCCGGCGGCGACGCCCAGGATGGCGAAGGCGGTGCGCCGTTCCCGGGCGGCGATGCGCTCCCGCTCGTCGATGCGGGCCATCACCTCGGCGGTGAAGTCGCCGGGGACCGGCGGGGCGTCGAGCCCGTCGAGGGCCTCGGCCAGGGCCGCGTAGGAGTCGACCAGCAGCCGGCAGGAGGGGCAGGCGCCGGCGTGGGCGCGGGCTTCGGAGGCCTCGGCCTCGGAGAGCAGACCGTCGAGGAGGCGCTGGGCGCGCTCGTCGTCGAGGTGGACGGGGTTCATGCGTCCCTCCCTTGCAGCTCGGTGCGGAGCTGCGCCCGGGCGCGGTGCAGCCAGGTCATGACGGTTCCCATCGGGATCTCCATGGTGGCCGCGATCTCCTTGTAGCTCATCTGCTCCACGTGGAAGAGGTGCACCACCTCGCGGTAGCGCTCCGGCAGCCGGGTGACCGCCTCCTCCAGCGCCGACGTGGTCTGGGCCCGCTCCACCGCCTCGTCGCCGCGGCCGGCCGTCGGGTCCGGGATCTCCACCGGCCGCTCGCCGTCGCCGCGCTCGGCGTCCAGCTCGACCCGCTGGGCGGCGGGCAGCCGGCGGCGGATGAGGTCGATGCAGTGGTTGCGGGCGATGCGCAGCAGCCAGGGGGCGAAGGGCTGCCCGGGGTCGTAGCTCTGGAGGGCGGCCCAGGCGCGGACGAAGCTCTCCTGGGCGGCGTCGCGGGCTTCCTCGGCGTCGCCGAGGAGCCGCAGGCACAGCCCGTGGACGGGGCGCTTGGTCAGCTCCACGAGGCGCGTGAAGGCGCGGCGGTCTCCGGCCGCCGCGGCCCGCGCCAGGGTCGCCTCCTCGCTCACCGGGTTCACGTTCCGTTCGCCCTCCATGAGGGCCGCCCAGCCGGGCATGACGACCGCGTCGACCATGCCAGGGGTTACGCGTGCTTACGCGTGGTATTTCGGGGGTTGACGGCGGAATCGCCGCCTCCCTGACCTCGGGAAACGGCCAGCCATTACGGGATGTTGCGGGAGCGGGTCGGGCGCACACCCCCCGGGCCGGCCAGCGGCGCTACAGTCACCGCCATGGGCCAGCCCCTTCCGATCGTCATCGACGGCAGCCTGGGGGAGGGAGGCGGACAGGCGCTCCGGACCGCCCTGCCGCTCTCGGCCATCACCGGGCGGGCCTTCGGAATCCACCGCATCCGCGCCGGCGCGCCCGAGCCGGGGCTCTTGCCCCGCGACGTCTCGCTGGTGCGCGCCGTGGCCGGCCTGTGCGGCGCCGACCTGACGGGCGCCGAGCCGGGCTCGACCCGCCTGGAGTTCCGCCCCCGCGAGAAGGTGGAGGCGGGCGAGCGCACCATCGACCTCGCCGGCGCCGGCAGCGCACCCCTGCTCCTGCAGACGCTCTCCTGGCCCCTGGCGCTGGCCGGCGGCCCCTCTCGCCTCACGCTCCGCGGCGCCACCCACCTGCGCGGCGCGCCCACCTTCCACGACCTGGCCCTGGTCTGGGCGCCGGCGGTGGCCCGCCTCGGCTTCGGGGTAGAGCTGGGCCTGCAGGAGGCGGCCTTCGCAGCCGACGGGGCGGGGTCCATGACGGCCGACATCCGGCCCGCCCATCCCATGCCTCCGCTCGACCTGCGCCACCGCGGCATGCTCCGCGACGCCGAGGTGGTGGCCGTGGTCGGGGGGATGGGCTTCGACGTCGCCGAGCGGCTGGCGGCCAGCACCCTGCGGCGGCTGCGGGACGCCGGCGTGGCGGCCGAGGCCACTCGCCTGCCGGTGCCGTCCCGCGGCGCTGCCGGCTGCCAGGTGATGGTGGTGGCCCAGTTCGACAGGACCCGCGGCGGCAGCGGCGCAGTGGGCGCGCCCGGCGACCCGCCCGACAAGGTGGCCGAGACGGCGGTGCGCGCCTTCGACGGATTCCTCCGCGGCGGCGCGGCGCTCGATCGGTTCCTGGGTGAGCAGCTCGTCCTGCCCGCGGCGCTGGCGGCCTCGGGGCGGGTGGCGCTGCCCGGGCTGGTGCCGGCCACGCGCTACACCGTCGCCTCGGTCACCGGCCACCTGCTCACCGCCGCCGAGGTGGCGCGGCGCTTCCTCGACGTGGAGGTGTCGGTGCTGGGCGGGGAGGGGACCGAGGGGGAGGTGCGTATCCAGCCCCCGGGCGGCGGCGCCGAGGTGGTGGCGCTGCGCGGCTAGAGGAGCCGGCGCTTCCGGAAGAGGAAGTACATCGCCCCCGGGACCAGCAGGGTCACCGCCAGCACGATGGCCTTGGAGGTGTGGGCGGGGAAGATCTCCAGGTTCATCCCGAAGAAGCCGGCGACGAAGTTGAGCGGCAGGAAGATGCTGGCCACCACCGTCAGCCGGGTGGTGATGGCCGACAGCTTGTTGTTGACGATGGACAGGTGGATGTCCATGGCCGAGGCCAGCAGGTCGCGGCTGATGTCGATCTCCTCGGTGACCCGCAGCAGGTGGTCGAGGACGTCGCGGAAGTAGAGGGCGGTTCGCTCGCTCACCCGGCTGGAGGGGCGCGAGAGCGCCGCCAGGACCTCGCGCTGCGGCGCCAGGGCCCGCCGCAGGGTGGCGTGGGTGCGGCGCGCCGTGAGGATGCGCTGCATCAGGTCGCCGTCGCCGCGCGCCTCGGAGATCTCGTCGGCCAGCGAGTCGACGTCGTCGGTGAGGGCGTCGGCCACCGCGAAGTGGACGTCGGTGATGGCGTCGCAGACCAGGTACCAGGCGAAGTCGGGGCCGCGGGCGAGCAGCGCCGGCTCGGCGGCGCAGCGCGCCCAGATGCGATCCAGCTCGGCGATGGGGGCGAGGTGCACCGTGACGAGCAGGTCGGCCCCCAGGAAGGCGTGCAGCTCCCGGGCCTGTAGCCCGACGTCGTCGGGCGCCGGGCCGAGCCGGTGGATCACGCAGAACTGCGCCTCGGGGTAGTCCTCGAACTTGGGCCGCTGGTCCTCGTGGGCGCAGTCCTCGATGGCCAGCGGGTGGAAGCCGAAGCGCTGCCGGAGCCATTCCAGGTCGGCCGGATCGGGCCCCAGGTCCACCCACAGCCGCCCGCCCGGCCCGCAGACCTCGGCCCCTCCCGCCTGGACCGTCTCCCCCTCGAGCCGCAGCGCCCGCACCATGGAGGCATGCTACACGCCCCGCGGCCGCCGTCGAGCCGGTGGCCGGCCGGAGGCCGCTGGTGTATCAACCGTCCGTGCGCTCCCTGGCCCTCGCCTCCGCCCTGCTGCTCTCCTGCGCCGCCGCGCCCCGCGCCGCCCCCGCCGGGGCCGCACGGCCGGAGGTGGTCCTGGAGCAGTTCGCGGCGGCCGTGGAGGAGGGGCGCTGGAGCGAGGCCTGGCCGCTCCTGTCGGCGGCCTGGCGGGCCCGGACCACCCCGGCGCGCCTGGCGGCCGACTGGACGGCCTCCGGACCGGTGGGGCCGGAAGCGGCGGCGCGGGTGCGGGCGCTCCTGGCGGCGGGCACCGCCCTGGCGGTCGGGCCGCGCGAGGCCAGCCTGGCGGTGGGTCAGGGGCGCCAGGCCCGGCTGGTCCGCGAGCCGGAGGGGTGGCGGGTGGAGGCGCTGGAGTAGCGTTGAGAAGGGGGGGACCGCCGGGTATAACCCGAGCCCCTATGGCCCTCGACCAGAAGTCGGCACTCGACGCGCTCCGCAAGGTCAACGATCCCGAGCTCAAGCGCGACCTCGTCGCGCTCAACATGGTGAAGGACCTCCAGGTCGACGGCGGCACCGTCTCCCTCGAGGTCGAGCTCACCACCCCCGCCTGCCCGCTCAAGGGCCAGATCGGCAAGGACGTGGAGGAGGCGCTGCGCGCCGCAGGGGCCACCAAGGTGGAGGTGCGCTTCGGCTCCAAGGTCCGGGCCGCTCCCGGCGTCGCCCAGGCGGCCCTCACCCCGGGGGTGAAGAACATCATCCTGGTGGGCGCGGGCAAGGGCGGCGTGGGCAAGAGCACGGTGGCCCTCAACCTGGCGGTGGCCCTGCAGCGCATGGGCGCCCAGGTCGGGCTGCTCGACGCCGACATCTACGGCCCCTCGGTGCCGCTCCTCACCGGCACGCTGGGCCAGCGCCCCGGCTCCAGGGACGGCCAGAAGCTGGAGCCGCTCACCGCGCACGGGCTCAAGCTCATCTCCATCGGCTCGCTCATCGAGGCCGACCAGGCGCTCATCTGGCGCGGCCCCATGGTGACCAGCGCGGTGCTGCAGCTCCTCAAGGACGTGAACTGGGGCGAGCTCGACTACCTGGTGCTCGACCTGCCGCCCGGCACCGGCGACGTGCCGCTGACGCTGGCGCAGAACGTCCGGGCCGCCGGCGTGGTGCTGGTCTCGACCCCGCAGGACGTGGCCCTGGCCGACGTCATCCGCGCCAAGCTCATGTTCGACAAGGTGAGCATCCCGGTGCTGGGCCTGGTCGAGAACATGTCCTCCTTCATCTGCCCCCACTGCCGCCAGGAGACCAACATCTTCGACCACGGCGGCGCCCGGAAGGCGGCGGAGAAGATGGGCATCCGCTTCCTCGGCGAGATCCCCCTCGACCTCAAGGTGCGCGAGGGCGGCGACAAGGGCGTCCCGGTGGTGGCCGGCGATCCCGAGGGGCCACAGGCCCGGGCCTTCATCACCGTGGCCCAGAACACCGCGGGGGCGGTCAGCGTCGAGGTGGTCGGCAAGGCCCCGCGCCTACCGGTCATCGGCGCCCAGCCGCGCGCCTGACGCCATGGCCGACCCCAGGGAGCCAGGAGCGCCCGAGGCCGAGCAGGCCGACGGCAACAAGGGGCTGATCGCCGACGCCGTCAGGAAGGCGGTGCTGGCCGGCGTGGGGGCGCTCTTCCTCACCGAGGAGGGGGCCCGCAAGCTGGCCCGGGAGTGGAAGCTGCCCAAGGAGCTCATCTCCTACGTGGGCAGCCAGGCCGCCGGCGCCAAGAACGAGATGCTGCGCATGGTCAGCGACGAGGTGCGGCGCTTCCTGGAGTCGGAGGCGGTGCGCCGCGAGTTCGTGAAGGCGCTCGGCTCCATGGCCATCGAGATCCAGGCCGAGGTCCGCTTCAAGGAGGCCGGGAAGGGGAAGCCGTCGGTGAAGGCCACCGTCCGCCCCAGGCCCGCGCCGCGCGAGCCCGAGGAGTCCGAGGACTAGGCAGGCCCGCGCGCGGCCGGCGGCGCCGCCGCCGCCAGGCTGGCCTCGGCGGTGGGCAGCGTGAAGCGGAAGGTGGTGCCGCGCCCCACCCGCGAGCGCACCGCGATGCTGCCGCCGTGCGCCTCGACGATGTTGCGGGCGATGGCCAGCCCCAGCCCCAGGCCCGCCGCCTCGGAGCGCGGGCGGGAGGCGTCGCCCACCTGGTAGAGCCGGTCGAAGATCCGGTCGAGGTGCTCGGCCGCGATGCCCGGCCCGTCGTCGGTGACCGAGAGCCCCACCCGGCCCGGCCCGGAGCGGCCGGCCGCCACCCGCACCCGCCCCCCGGCGCTGCAGTACCGCTCGGCGTTGGTGAGCAGGTTGGCCAGCACCTGGTGGATCCGGTCCCGGTCGCCCCAGGCGGCGGGCACCCCGCGCGCCACCCGCCAGCGGAGCTGCACGCCCCGCTCGTGGAAGCGCGGCGCCAGGGAGCGCACCGACTGGCCCACCAGCTCGCGCAGCTCCAGCGGCTGGCAGGTGAGGCCGTCCTTGGTGAGCTCGTGGCGCGAGAACTCCAGCAGCTCCTCGATGAAGCTCCGCAGCCGCCGCGCCGAGGAGACCACGGTGCGCAGGCAGTCGCGCTGCTTCGCCGAGAGCTCACCCAGCTTCTCGGCCAGCAGGAGGTCGGCGTAGCCCAGCACCGTCACCAGCGGCGTGCGCAGCTCGTGCGAGACGTTGGCCAGGAAGTTGTCCTTGCGCCGGTCCAGCTCCTGGAGCGCCCGCACCGCCAGCGTCAGCTCCCGGGTGCGCCGGTCCACCTCCGACTCCAGCGCCGCGTGCTGCTGCCGCAGCTCGGCGAAGAGCCGGGCCTTCTCGAGGGCGATGGAGGCCTGCAGGGCGAAGGCGTCGATGGCCTCGGGGTCGCTGCGGCGCAGCCGGGAGGTGGCCACCACCAGCAGGCCGCTGGTGCCGCCATCGAAGCGCAGCGGCGCCAGCAGCAGGTGGCGCAGCCGCAGGAGGTCGAGGAGGTCGTGGACCTCGCGCTCGCCGGGGCCGCCGAAGAGCTCGTGGACGGCGTGCCGGGCGCCGTCGGTGTAGACCAGGCGCCCGCCGGTGACCACCTGGCGCAGCAGCGGCGAGCCGTCGGGCGAGAGGCGCAGCGCCGAGAGGGGCCGGCCCAGGATGCGCTCGACGGCCCGCTGCAGCGGCGGGCCGAAGCTGGTGAAGGCGTAGCGGAAGGGCGGCCGCGGTATCCCGGCACCGCGCTCCGCCTCCAGCACCGCGGAGTGGAAGCCGAGGCGCAGGAGCTCGCGGCAGATGACGCCGTAGACGGCGCGCTGGTCGGTCTCCACCATGAGGTGGGAGCCGGCCAGGCCGAGCGCCGACAGCGTCTCCTTGGCCTGGCGCAGCTCGGCCAGGGCGCGCCGCTCGCGGGTGGTGTCGCGGGCGATGATGTGGATCACCGAGCTGTCGCCGAGGGCGATGCGGGCGGCGGTGAGCGACACCGGGATCCGCTCGCCGCGGGTGCGGCGCAGGAAGGCCTCGTTGTCCCTGACGACGGTGCGGCCGGCCAGCCAGGCGGCCACGCCGTCGGGGTCGAGGCCGGGCCGCTCCAGCAGCGCGCCGACCGAGGCCCGCCGCAGCCGCGCCGGCGGCAGCCCGGTGAGCTGGCTGGCCTTGGCGTTGCCCTCCAGCACCCGGCCGCTCTCGGGGTCGATGACCAGGATGGCCTCGCCGGCGTGCTGCTGGTAGGTCCAGTGGCCGGCCTCGCGCGCCGCCAGCTCGCCGCGCAGCGCCGCGGCCTCGAGCCGGTCGCCCGCCAGGTGCGCGGCCGCCCGGGCCGCGCTGCGGGCCAGGCGATCGGGGCGGCCGGGCCGGAGGAGCTGGAGCCTGGCCCCCGCCGCGCCGCCCACCGCCACCGGCAGGACGAGCGAGCACCAGGCAGGGCGCGGCGCACCGCCCAGCAGTCGCACCAGCTCCGGGTCGGCGGGGCCGACGACCAGGCGCGCCGAGGGCGGCGCCACCTCGGCGCGCTCGAGCAGGCGCTGGATCTCGGCGCGGCGGGAGGGGGCGACGCCGGGGCCGTCGAAGGCCGGGGCAGGGGCGGGGCGGCCGTCGGCGGCGAGCAGCCGGAGCTCCGCCAGCGGCGCGCCTGCCGCCGCGGCGGCGTCCCGCGCCACCTCCCGCAGGAGCCGCACCGGGAAGCTGCGGCCGGTGGCGCGCTCGGCGCCGCGCGTGCCCATGTCGAAATCGTCCCACGCAGTAGACTGCATTGACAAGCGATCCGGGGCCTGCGTACCTAGAGCCTCATCGAGAAAACGCGCGGAGGGGCCATGGTCGTCGAGCGGATGGCAGTGGTGGGAGCCGGCCAGATGGGCAGCGGCATCGCCCAGGTGGCGGCGCAGGCGGGCATCGAGGTTCTCCTCACCGACGCCACCATCGACCTCGCCCGGCGCGGCCACGACAAGATCGCCGCCTCCCTCGCCAAGCTGGTGGAGAAGGGCAAGATGTCGGCCGGCGACCGCTCGGCCCTGCTGGCCCGCATCAAGCCGGTGGAGCGCATCGAGGATTGCGGCCGGGCCCAGCTCCTCATCGAGGCGGTGGTGGAGAGCGAAGCCCAGAAGCGCGACATCTTCCAGCGCGCCGACGCCGTCCTCCCGCCCGAGGCGCTCCTCGCCTCCAACACCAGCTCCATCTCCATCACCAAGCTCGCCGCCGGCACCAAGCGCCCCGAGAAGTTCGTGGGCATGCACTTCATGAACCCGCCGCCGGTGATGCAGCTCATCGAGATCATCCGCGGCCTGCAGACGAGCGACGCCGCCTACCGGACGGTCGTCGAGCTCTCCAAGCGATTCGGCAAGACGACCGTCACCTCCAAGGACCGGCCCGGCTTCGTGGTCAACCGCATCCTCATCCCGCTCCTCAACGAGGCCTGCTTCGCCCTGGAGGAGGGGCTGGCCACCGCCGAGGACATCGACACCGGCGTGAAGCTGGGCCTCAACCACCCCATGGGCCCGCTGACGCTGGCCGACTTCATCGGCCTCGACACCTGCCTCTACATCGCCGAGGTGCTGCACCGGGAGCTGGGCGACGACAAGTACCGGCCCGCCCCGGTGCTGCGCCAGTACGTGGCCGCCGGCTGGCTGGGCAAGAAGACAGGCCGCGGCTTCTACGACTACTCGGCGGCCAAGTAGGAGACGGCCATGGCGCTCGAGAACCTGCTCTTCCGCGTCGAGGACGGCGTCGGGATCGCCACCCTCAACCGCCCCAAGGCGCTCAACGCCCTCGACTCCCGGACCCTGCGCGAGCTCGGGGAGCTGCTGTCGCAGGTGGAGGCCGACCGGGCGGTGCGGGCCCTGGTGCTCACCGGCGCCGGCGACAAGGCCTTCGTGGCCGGCGCCGACATCGCCGAGATGTCGGGCCTCTCGGCGCTGGAGGCACGGCGCTTCGCCGAGGCTGGCCAGCGGACCCTGGAGCGGCTCGAGGCCCTGCCCATCGTCACCATCGCCGCCGTCAACGGCTTCGCCCTGGGCGGCGGCTGCGAGCTGGCGATGGCCTGCGACCTCGTCTACGCCAGCGAGAAGGCCCGCTTCGGCCAGCCCGAGGTCAACCTGGGCATCATCCCCGGCTTCGGCGGCACCCAGCGGCTGCAGCGCCGGGTGGGCTCGCAGCGCGCCTTCGAGATGATCGTCACCGGTGACATGGCCGACGCCGCCACCGCCCGGGCCTGGGGCCTGGCGCTCGACGTCCTGCCCCCCGACAGGCTCCTGCCCCACGCCGTGGCCCAGGCGCGGAAGGTGATGTCCAAGGGGCCCGGCGCCATCGCCGCGGCGAAGCGCATCCTGCGAGCCACCGCCCAGCCCCAGCTCGTGGCCGGGCAGGCGCTCGAGGCCGAGGCCTTCGGCCTGCTCTTCGGCACCGAGGACGGCCGCGAGGGGCTCAAGGCCTTCGTCGAGAAGCGCCCTGCCGCCTTCCAGGGCAAGTAGCTCTCATCCCAGCCAGCGGCCGGAGGGGGCCGCGGAGCGATCATGAACATCGATCTCACCGAGGAGCAGCGCCAGGTCCGCGATCTGTGCCGCGAGTTCGCCGACCAGGAGCTCAAGCCCAACGCCCGCAAGTGGGACGAGACCCACCACTACCCCGCCGAGCAGGTGAAGAAGCTGGCGGAGATGGGGCTGATGTCGGTGGCCGTGCCCTCGGAGTGGGGCGGCGGCGGCATGGACTCGGTCTCCTACGCCCTGGCGATGGAGGAGATCTCCCGGGGCTGCGCCGGCACCGGCGTGATCATGAGCGTGAACAACTCGCTCTACTGCGACCCGGTGCTGAAGTTCGGCACCGACCAGCAGAAGGCCGAGTGGCTGAAGCCCTTCGCCAGCGGCGAGAAGCTGGGCTGCTTCGCCCTCACCGAGCCCATGAGCGGCTCCGACGCCGCCGAGATGCGGACCCTGGCGACGAAGAAGGACGGCGGCTACGTGCTCTCCGGCGCCAAGAACTTCATCACCAACGGCCCCCAGGCCGACGCGGTGCTGATCTTCGCGATGACCGACAGGCCCAAGGGGCACAAGGGCATCACCGCCTTCCTGGTGCCGGCCACCGCCAAGGGCTTCGTCCGCGGCAAGCCCGACGACAAGGTGGGCATCCGGGCCTCCGGCACCTGCAGCCTGTTCTTCGAGGACGTCTTCGTCCCCGAGAAGGACCGGCTGGGCAAGGAGGGGGAGGGGTTCAAGGTGGCCATGGCCACCCTCGACGGCGGCCGCATCGGCATCGCCGCCCAGGCGCTGGGCATCGCCCGGGCCGCCTTCGAGGAGGCCCGCGCCTACGCCAAGGAGCGCAAGGCCTTCGGCCAGCCCATCGCCAACTTCCAGGCCATCCAGTTCATGCTGGCCGACATGGCCACCGAGATCGACGCCGCCCGGCTGCTCATCTGGCGGGCCGCGGCCCTGAAGGACCAGGGGGTGCGCTTCAGCTCCGAGGCGGCCATGGCCAAGCTCTACGCCAGCGAGATGGCCGAGCGGGTCACCTCCAAGGCCATCCAGGTCCACGGCGGCTACGGCTACACCAAGGACTTCGACGTCGAGCGCCACTGGCGCGACAGCCGCATCACCGAGATCTACGAGGGGACGAGCGAGATCCAGCGGGTGGTCATCGCCGCCAACCTCCTCAAGGAATAGCAGCCGCAGCCCGATGGACTTCACCCTCGACGACGTGCAGGCGGCGGTCCAGGCCACCGCCCGCGCCTACGCCCGCGAGAAGCTCCTGCCCACCGCCGCGGCCCGCGACCGGGCCGAGCGCTTCGCCGTCGAGGAGACGCGGGGCCTGGCGGCCCTGGGGCTGCAGGCGGTGGCGGTGCCCGCCGAGCTGGGCGGGGCCGGCGCCGGGAGCGTGGCCTACGCCGTGGCCATCATGGAGCTGGCGGCGGCCGACTGCGCCGTGACCGTCGGCACCGGGGTCACCAACATGGTGGGCGAGGTCATCGCCCGCTACGGCACCGAGGAGCAGCGCCGCCGCTGCTGCCCGCGCCTGGCGTCGGGCGAGTGGCTGGCCGGCGCCTTCGGCCTCTCCGAGCCCCAGGCCGGCAGCGATCCCGCGGCGCTGCGCACCCGCGCCGAGTTGCGGGAGGGCCGCTGGATCCTGAACGGCGAGAAGCAGTGGATCACCAGCGGCGACGTGGCCGGGGTGACGGTGGTCTGGGCCCGCACCGACCCGGGCGCCGGCGCCCGCGGCATCAGCGCCTTCCTGGTGGAGCAGGGCACGCCCGGGTTCACGGTGGGGAAGCACGAGGCCAAGATGGGGCAGCGGGCCTCCTCCACCGTGCCGCTGGTGTTCGAGGACTGCGCCGTCCCGCAGTCGGCGCTGCTCGGCACGCGGGGCGACGGGCTCAAGATCGCGCTCTCGGCCCTCGACGGCGGGCGCATCGGCATCGGCGCCCAGGCGGTGGGGGTCATGACCGCGGCCCTCGAGGCCAGCAGCCGCTACGCCAGGGACCGGCAGGCCTTCGGGAAGCCCCTGGCCGGCCACCAGGCCATCCAGTTCATGCTCGCCGACATGCAGACCGAGCGCGACGCCGCCCGGCTGCTGGTGCTGCGGGCCGCCGCGCTCAAGGACGCGGGCCGCCCCTACGGGCGCGAGGCCGCCATGGCCAAGCTCTTCGCCTCGGAGGCGGCGCAGCGGGCGGTGCTGAAGGCGGTACAGATCCACGGCGGCTACGGCTACACCGCCGAGTTCCCGGTGGAGCGGCTGCTCCGCGACGCCCGCGTCCAGACCATCTACGAGGGGACCAGCGAGGTCCAGCGGCTGGTGATAGCGCGCGACCTGCTCAAGGCCTAGCGGCGCTACCCGGCGCGCCGCTTGCTCGGCGCCGCGTCCAGCTCGATGAGGTGGCCGGTGCGCTCGCGCTTCACCCGCAGGTAGTCCACGCTGTGCGGGTTGGCCGGCGAGGGCAGGGCGATGCGGCGGCGCACCGGCATGCCAGCCTCGACGAGCTGAGCGATCTTCATCGGGTTGTTGGTGATGAGGTCCACCGAGGTCACGCCCAGCTGCCGGAGGATGTCGGCGGCCACGTCGTAGTGGCGCAGGTCGTCGGGGAAGCCGAGGAGCCGGTTGGCCTCGTAGGTGTCGTGGCCGCGGGCCTGGAGGGCGTAGGCCCGGATCTTGTTGCCCAGGCCGATGCCGCGCCCCTCCTGGCGGAGGTAGACGAGGACGCCGCGCCCGCGACCGCCGATGAAGTCGAGGGCCCGGTCGAGCTGCGCCCGGCAGTCGCACTTGAGCGACCCCAGCACCTCGCTCGTCAGGCACTCGGAGTGAACACGGGCCGGGACCGCGGCGCCAACCACATCGCCGCACACCATCGCCACGTGCTCCGCCCCCGTGGCCAGCTCCCGGAAGACCACCACCTGGAAGGGACCGCGCCCGGTGGGAAGGGGCGCCTCGCTGAACCGCTCCACCAGCCGGCGGCGCGCGCCTTCCGGCGCTGCCGCCCCAGGGCCGATCTCGTCCACGCCGCCTCCCGGATGCTCGCTCCCGGTGTCGTCCACGGGGCTCTTCATGGCGGCGGGCGGCGGCTGGCGCAAGCCCATCGCCATGCCGCCCCCGGATAGGCGCCGTGGCGCGGGCGGTTGACTTGGCGCTCCGGGCCCGTTAGTCAGCGCAGGACGAATGGCGGCAGATCTCTCATCCGGCGACCTGGCCCGAGCCACGGGCTGCACGCAGCGAACGGTCCGGTTCTACGAGGAGCAGGGGCTCCTGCGACCCTCGGTCGTCAGCGAGGGCGGACACCGGCGCTACACGCGCGGCGAGCTGGAGCGGCTCCAGCTCATCACCGACCTGCGGGAGCTGGGGCTCTCCATCCCGGAGATCCGCTCGGCGCTCGAGCTGCGCGCCGGCTGCGAGAGCGGCGGCCAGCTCGCCGAGCGCTTCCAGCAGATCCTGCTCGACCACATCCGCCAGGCCGAGGAGCGGCTGGTCCGGCTGCGCCGCGTGAAGCGGGAGCTCGAGGCCGCCCTGGGCGCCGTCCAGGCGCGCCTGAGCTGCGCCGAGTCGCGCTGCCCCTGCGAGGTGGGGGATCCGGCGGCCTCGCCGCGGGTGGTGAAGGTGGTCACCCAGGGAGGCCTCTGCAGTCCGCGACCTTCACTGGTCACCGTCACCGGCGGCGATGGGGGCACCGGGAAGGCCTAGCGGGCAGGTGTCCTCCCGTCCGGGCCCGGGCGTAGCACGCGCTGAGTTGACATAATCTGTATTATCGGACCCTGCGCGACGCCCGCAGAATGGATGCAGCCAAGCGGAGGAGCCGCGCCTGGCGCAACGCCCCACCGCAAACGCTGCCCCGTACGGGCGGGCCCGGGTACCGGCCCACGCCCATCCGCCGGACGTGGTACTGAAAGTGCGTGCGACGCAGATCCCCAGCCCACCGGGATGCCCACCTCGTTCGAACCTGCCTGGTCGGCGTCCTCCTTCTCTCGTCAGCTGGGGCGGCTTGCTCCCACCGGGCGCGCCCGCCGACCGTTGGCGCGATAGCCGGAAGCGTGATCCTCACCGGCTCCACGCCCGAGGCCGGCATCGAGGTCTCGATCTCGGGCCCGGTCGCCGCACTCACCACCACCGGACCGGCCGGCACCTATTCCTTCCCTGACCTCCCGCCTGGTGACTACACGGTCGCGTCTTCGGTCCGGTCGACCGCCGAGACAACGCGCCAGGTGGCCGTCCACCTCGATTCCGGCACCACCCAGAGCGTCGACTTGGTCTTCACGCCCCTCGGGACCATCCAGGGGCTGGTCACTGTCGCCGGCCAGTCTCCGGGCGCGGCGGGGATCGTGGTCTGGCTGGTTGGGACCGACCGGGCCACCGTCGCTGACGCCGACGGGGTCTGGTCGATTCCGGCCGTTCCGGCCGGGTCGTACCCGGTCTCTGCAGTGCTCAGCGGGCACCTGACCGCGCGCTCGGCGGCGCAGCGTGTGGGCCACGACACCGTGACCACGGCAGCCACCCTCGACCTCGTGCCCTCGGCGCCCGGCACTCCCGGCACCGGTCGGCTCTCTGGCCTCGCGAGCGTTCTCGGGCTGGGGCGGCGCCCCGGCATCGCCGTGAGCGTTGACGGGACCTTGCTCCAGACGGTGACCGACGATGCGGGGGCCTGGAGCATCGATGGCGTCGCCGACGGCCGGTGGTCGCTGACGATCACCGACGGCGTCCACACCGAGTACGTCCCCGGCGTGGTCTCCCTCCCGGGCGGCCAGGGTTACCTGCTCGATGGTGTGCTCTACCCCATCGGCGAGATCGAGCTGCAGCGCGGCCAGCGGATCGCCGGGAGTGCCGACGGGCATCGGCAGCTCACCGCCGACGGCCGGGTCCTGGTGCATGACGGTACCAACCTGCTCTCGGTGCCGGCCAATGGCGGTCCTGTCCGTCACCTCGCCGCGGACGTCGCCCGGTTCGAGCTCCCTGCACCTGCAGTGCCGGGTGGCCCGGTCTGGGCGGTTGTCTACTCCACAGGCCAGGAGCTCTCGGCCGTCCCCGCGGCCGGAGGAACGGCCGTACTCATCGCCAAGGCGGCCAGGTGGCACGCGTTCGACCCGACCGGCACTGTCGTCCTGGCGGGGGACGGGGATGGCAAGCTCTGGTACGCCGCCCTCGAGCGCCGCGAGGTGCGGCAGGTCGGGCGCGCCTGGAGCCAGTGGAGCAGCCTCGGTCCGTCACACTTCCAGTTCTCCGATCCCGTGACGACGGACCTCAACGTCGTCGAATACGCCACGGGCGACGTCTCCTGGCTGGCCACCGACACGACGCTGGGCTCGCTCCTTCCCGGGGGGACCCGCGTCTTGGCGCGCGGACCTGGCCTCTACGGCAGCGTCCTCGTGGGTCCGGTCGGCGGCCCCCTCACGGCGGTGGTTCAGGCGTCCGACTCCCTGCTCGTCATGAGCGTCACGCACTCTCCGGACGGTCGCTGGGTCGTGGCCCACACCTTCGACCTTTCGGTGTCGCCGGCGCAGTGGAGCCTGCTCCAGGCGTCGGCGGAGAACGGTGCGGTCATCGCCACCTTGCCTGGCGCCACCTTGGAGGCCTGGTCGCCGGACTCGAGCCATTTCCTCTGGCGGAGCAGCGGTTCCGGCAGCGGCTTCATGCTCACAGCTTCAGCTGACGGCAGCTCGCTCGCCCTGCCCGCCTCCTCTCTTGCCCCCATGTTCTCGGCGGACGGCTCCCTGGTGGCATGCAGCGACGGCACACAGGTGAAGATCCTTGCGACCGCCACCGGGGCAGTCGTCGCGTCGTTGCCCCCGGAGGGCGGCGCGGCCGAGCCGCTGGCCTTCTCCCCGGACAGCGCCTTCCTGCTGGTGGCAGGCTCCTCCCTGGTCAGCCTCCCCACGAACGGGAACGCCCCCGTCACGCTGACCACGAGCTACATCGCGAGATCGGCGCAGGTCACCTCCGATGGGCGACGGGTCCTCTACCTGTCGGGCGACGGCCTCGCGTCCGCGCCGCTCTCCGGCGCTTCGGTGACGCGGCTTCTGGGGCCGGGGCTGATGTGGGGCGCCGGAAGGCTGCTTCCCCCAACCAACACCGTCCTCTTCAGCTCTCCATCCGGTCTCTCCTTCGTCCCCATTGACGGAGGGGTGCCCCAGGACCTGGGCCCGGTGCCTCCATACGACTCAGGTGTGCGGCTCTCTCCCGACGGCCACGCCATCGCGCACCTCGGCGGCGACGGCGCTCTCCGCTCGGCCACGCTCCCGGGAGGAACGGCGGCCGTCGCGGCGACTGGCGTCCAGAACTACTCGCTCCACGACGGCTGGCTCGCGCTGACCGACGCCACTGGAGCCTTCTGGGTGTGCCCTCCGGGCGGCCAGGCCGCGCTGGTTTCCGGCGCGGTGCTCGGCTGGGGCGAGGGGCCCGCTGGACTGATCATCTTCACCGACGGGGATCTCGACCTCAGGGCCGCGGTGCCCGCCACCGGCGAGACCTGGCTGGTTGCCAGCGGTCTGGACATGCCGTTCTGGGCTGCGGGGATGCTGCGCGGCGATCAGGCGCTGTACCTGGCGGGCGGCGTCCTGCAGTCCGCGGCGGTGTCTGGCGGCGCAGCGGTGGCCCGCGTGCGGCTGGAGGTCGGGGGGACCTTCGAATGGCTCGACGATCGCCACGCCGTGGCGGCACGGGTGGGCGCCCAGCCCCCGTACCGTTTCCAGAATGGCCTCTATCTCCTGACCGTCCCCTGAACTCGCATGGGGTCAGGCCTCCACGTGATCCGGCCGGCTTCGGCCGGCCTCACGGGGTGGTCAGCCAGGTGACCGCCGCCGCGACCGTCTCGGCGGGACCCGCCGTCTGCTCGTCCGGTGCCACCGATCCGCCGTAGGTGGTCCCGTTCCGATCCCGATCCAGCGCGACCAGCAGCTGGAGCACACCCCCATCGGAGAGCGAGAAGCTCCAGTTGGCGCTCGACACA
This sequence comes from Deltaproteobacteria bacterium, assembly GCA_016214955.1. Taxonomy (GTDB): domain Bacteria; phylum Myxococcota; class Myxococcia; order Myxococcales; family Anaeromyxobacteraceae; genus JACRMN01. The sequence goes on along the minus strand of JACRMN010000001.1, from coordinate 40,976 downwards.
CCGTAGGTCGCGGCGCCGAAGCTCCGGGCGTTCGGGCGCCCGATGAAGGCGATCGCGATCGCCTCCCCGGCCGAGCCCGTGCCGCCGTCCTGCAGCACGGCGATGCGCCGGGCCGGCGCCCGGAGGGTGTACGGGACCGTGACGCTCGTGTGGGGCCGACCATCGAAGTACGCAGCGCCGCCGGAGTAGGACCAGGCCATGCTGGCCCCAGGCGCGAGGTGCGGGGTTGTCATCCCCTCCGGAAAGACGAACGAGCCGGCTGTCCCGTCGCCCAGCACCGGTCCGATGCCGGCCAGCATCGGCCACATGTTGCCGCCGCCGTTCTGGCGCAGGTCCACGATCCAGCCGACCAGCCCGTCCCGGTCCTGGGCCCGTACGGCCGCCTGGAGCTGGTCGGCCAGTTGCCTCGTCGAGAGCGCCGTGGCGGAGTTGCCCTGGACCCGGACGTAGGCGACGCCGGCCGGGAGGGCGCCGGGATCCGACCAGCCGATCCAGCCCCCGAGGCCGTGGCTCGACTGGTACAAGCACGTTCCATGACCGCGGCAGATGGCGCTGTGGCGGTCCCCGAGCAGGTCCACGGCGAGCTGGAGCGCCGGGTCGAGAGCGGCCAGGGTCGTGGCGCCTGCCGCCGCGGCGCGCACCTGCCGCCGGTAGGCGGCCCAGTCGACCTCGCTCCGGTGGATGTGGTTCTGCTCGATGAGGGTGAGGACCTCGTCGAGGTACCGCTCGGCCGGGTCGGCCTCCGTCCCCGGCGAGCTCCCGCAGGAGACCGTGCCCGCGACCAGCACGGCAGCGAGCCAGCGCCAGCGGGCCGAAGACCAGCCGCCGCGCACTGTGCGTGCCATGGTTCCTCCGGCGTTCAGGCCGCGCTCCGCGAGGGAGCCTCCCTCGCGGGGTCGCCCTGGTCGGTGATGACCGGCAGCTTGCCCTTCCACGCAGCCCATGCCGCCCGGTCCGTCGCCAGCTCGCAGAGCAGGTGCGCCACGTTGGCCATGCGCGTGCTGCCCGGCGAGAAGATGCCGTTCACCAGCCCCTGGTGGAGCGCGTAGCTCGAGACCTCGCCCTCGAGGAGCGTGTCCGGGCGGACGACCGCCCACTCCACGAAGGCGTTCCCGGAGCCGATGCCCTCGGCGAGGAAGTCCGCCGCCCGCTGGTTGTCCCGGGCAGGCGGCACCAGCGCGCGGAGCACGCCGAGCAGCGCCCGCTCCAGCGCGCCTCGCCGCGCGTCGGCGGCGCCGGGGCGGTGCACCGAGACGCTGCTCATGAGGATGAGGCGGACAGGCGCCGCGGGACGGAGCGCCTCGATCCCGCGGCAGAGGCGCACGGTGGCCCGGGTGACGAGGTCGCGCGGCGGGCCGAAGATGCCCCTCAGGCTGAGCACGTGGCCGAGACAGGAGATGACGGCGTCGCAGCCGCGCAGGTGGCGCTGGAGCTCCTCGTCCGGGAGCGAGAGGAGGCTGGCCTCGATGGCCGTCAGCCTCGGGCTGGCCGCCAGCTCCGGAGGGAGCTTCGAGACCGTGCGGACGATGGCGCGAACCTCGACGCCTCGCTCCAGGAGCTGCCGCAGCGTCCGCAGCCCGGTGCGGCCGGTGCCGCCCACGAGGAGCACGGTCGCGGTCATGTGCGGTGCCCTCCCCCCAGCTCGACCTCGGGCGGCTGCAGCGCCTGCGGCCGCCCGTGCCGCTCGCGGACGATGGTCCGCACGGTTCCCCTCCCCGCCAGGGCTCGCGTCCTGGCCTGCCGCCCCCTGTAGATGCACGCGCCCACGGCCCCCGCCAGCAGCAGCTCCACCAGGCCCCACACCGTCCCCACCACCGTGAGCCCGAGCGGCATGAAGCCGAAGACCACGTTGGAGACGTTGGGCGCGCAGTAGGCCAGGAACCACACCAGCAGGGCCGCCACGGCCGCCGTCTGCGTCCCGGGGCCGAGCCGCGGCTCGATGGCCGCGTAGAGCCACACCAGGATCACCCCCAGGATGAGCGAGAGCACCACCACCCACGCCGCCGCCGCCGGCCCCAGGGGCGCGATCCCGCGCTCCCGGAGCGCCGCCTCCATCTGCTCTCCCACCGCCGGCACCATGGCCAGCGCGCTCAGGTTGATGAGCACACCCGCCGCCAGACCACCCGCCAGCATCCGCTTCACGTCGATGACCATCGACCCTCCGTCGAAAGGCGCCCGAAGCGCTCCGCCGACCTGACAGCACGGGGAGTCGATTCTGACGTCCGGAACGGGTATGCGGCAGTTTGCGCCAGCCGGCTTCCTGGCCACCGCCCAGCGCTCGCCGCCGCCAACATCGGCCATTGCTCCAGGCAAGGCTCTTGCCAGCCTCGACGGCCACTGCGCCATGGCCGCCTTCCAGCGCCCCGCCACGGCGGCGGCCGAGCGGCTCTCGGGCCGCGTCGTCCTGGCCCTGGGCACGGCGCTGGTGGGCATCGCCTGGCTGCTGGCGGGCGCCTCCGGCACCCTCCTGGCTGCCCTGGCGGCGCTCCTGCTGGGCGGCGCCGGAGGGAGCGCGCAGCACCCTCTCGCTTCCGGCGCGGTGGCCGCCGTCTCCGAGGGGCACCGCTCCCGGGAACGGCTCGCCGCCTACAACTTCGCCGGCGACGTGGGGAAGATGGCGGTCCCGGCCCTGGTGGCCGCGCTGCTCACCTTCTGGCCGTGGCGCCCCACCATGGCGCTCCTGGGCGCCGCCGCGGTGGCGGCCTCGGCCGGCCCCCTGCTGCTCCCCCGGCAGCCGGCCCCGGTGGCGGCCGGCAGCGGCTCCCCCGCCGCGAGCGACGCGCATGGGCCGGCGGGGCGCGGCTTCGCGCTCCTGTGCGCCATCGGCGTCATCGACAGCGCCACGCGCATGGGCTTCCTCACCTTCCTGCCCTACCTGCTCACCGCCAAGGGCGCATCGGTGGGGACGCTCGGCGCGGCCTTCACCCTGGTCTTCGCGGGCGGCGCGGCGGGCAAGCTGGCCTGCGGCTTCCTGGGCGCGCGCATCGGCGTGGTCGCCACCGTGCTGATCACCGAGGGACTCACCGCGGCCGGGATCCTGGCCATCCTCCCCCTTCCCCTCCCCTACGCCCTGGCGCTCCTGCCGGCCATCGGCCTCTGCCTCAACGGGACCTCGTCGGTGCTCTACGGCACCGTGCCGGAGTTGGTGGCGCCGGCGCGGCGGACCCGCGCCTTCAGCGCCTTCTACACGGGCACCATCGGGGCCGGCGCGCTCTCGCCGGCGCTCTACGGCTGGATCGGGGACCTCGCCAGCGTGCCGGTACTGCTGGCGGCGGTGGCCGCCATGGTCCTCGTCACCCTGCCGCTCGCCTGGCGGCTGCGCGGGCCGCTCGCCACCGCCGGCCGGTGAGGGTCCCTTCGCCGCCGGCCGGTCCGGGGCCGCAGCGGCGGCACGCTCCTCACCCGGGGCGAACCGCCCGGGTCGCGACCCGGGGCGGCATGCGATCGGTCCCGGCCATCCCCTAGGATCTCGCCATGGACTCCGCCGTCACCGCGGCCGGACGCGCGCTCCGCGCCGGGGATCCGCTCGGCGCGCTCCGGCAGGTCGCCCTGCGAGACGATCCCGCGGCCCTGGCGCTCCGCGGGATCGCCATGGCACAGCTCGGCGACCTGGGGCGGGCGCGCGAGCTCCTGCGGCGTGCTGCAGGGAGCTTCGGGCCGCGGGAGGTGCTGGCGCGCGCCCGCTGCAGGACCGCCGAGGCCGAGGTGGCGCTGGCAGCCCGGGACCTGGCCTGGCCGCCGGCCGCCCTGGCCCGGGCCGCGCGCACCTTGGCCGCCCGCGGCGACCGGGAGAACGCGACGCATGCCCGCCTGCTCCAGGCTCGCCGCCTCCTCCTGCTCGGCCGCGTGAACGAGGCCGACACCGCCGCCTCCCGCCTCCCCCTCCGCGCATCCCCTCCCCACCTCCGGGCCCTCGCCGCGCTGGTGGCCTGCGAGATCGCGCTGCGCCACGGGCGGGCCGCCCGGGCGCACGAGGCCCTGGCCGCCGCGCGGGAGGCGGCGAGCCAGTCGGGGATCGGAGCCCTGGCGGCCGAGGTCGAGGAGGCCGGCCGGGCCCTGACGCTGCCGGCGGCGCGGCTGGTGACCGCGGGCGAGGCACGCTCCCTGACCCCGGACGAGGTCGAGGTGCTGGTGGGCGCGCCCGGCCTGCTGGTGGACGGCTGCCGGCGGGTGGTGCGCCGCGGCGGCCACGTCGTTCGCCTCGGCCGCCGGCCGGCGCTGTTCGGCCTGCTGCGCGTGCTCGCGGAGGCCTGGCCGGGGGCGGCGCGCCGGGACGCGCTCATCGAGCAGGCCTTCGGCGCCCGCCGGCCCAACGCCTCCCACCGCGTGCGCCTCCGCGTGGGGATGGCCCGCCTGCGCCGCGAGCTTCGCGGGCTGGCCGAGGTCCGGGCCACCGCCGACGGCTTCGCCCTGGTGGCGCGCGGGACCGGCCCCGTCCAGCTGCTGGCGCCGCCCATCGACAGCCCCGGAGCCTCGGTGCTGGCGCTGCTGGCCGACGGCGAGGCCTGGTCCACCTCGGCGCTGGCACTGGCCCTGGGCGCGAGCCCGCGGACCGTGCAGCGGACCCTCGCTGCCCTGGCGGAGGCGGGCCAGGTGCGCGCGCTGGGCCGCGGCCGCGCCCGGCGCTGGCTCTCCGCCCCGGTCGCCGGATTCGCGACGCACTTGTTGCTCCCGGCTGCGGGTGGGTTCGGATAGCCATGCGAGAGGAGGACGCGATGGCCGGCAAGGACGACATCGAGCAGGCGGCGGAGATCGTGCGCGAGTACGGCCCCTTCCCGGGCGCGCCCCACGTGCACGGCGTCAGCTTCGACGGCCGCCTGGTCTGGTTCGCGAGCGGCGACAGGCTCCAGGCCTTCCACCCCGCGAGCGGCCAGGTCGAGCGAGTCCTTGACGTCCCCGCCGACGCCGGGACGGCCTTCGACGGCCGGCACCTCTTCCAGATCGCGGGCGATCGCATCCAGCGCATCGACCCGGCGACGGGCGAGGTGCTCTCGTCGATCCCGGCCCCGGGCGGCGGGAGCGACTCCGGGCTCACCTGGGCCGAGGGCACGCTGTGGGTCGGGCAGTACCGCGACCGGAAGATCATCCAGATCCACCCCGAGACCGGCGCCATCCTGCGCACCCTGGAGTCGAACCGATTCGTCACCGGGGTCACCTGGGTGGACGGCGAGCTCTGGCACGGGACCTGGGAGGGCGACGACTCCGACGTCCGGCAGGTGGACCCTCGGACGGGCGCGGTGCTCTCCCGCATGGTGATGCCGGCGGGAACGATGGTGAGCGGGCTGGAGGCGGACCGCGGTGCCCTCCTCTACGCCGGGGGCGGCGAGAGCGGGCGTGTCCGCGCGCTCCGCAGGCCGCGACGGCGGGCCGCTCGCCGCTAGCGCGCTCGGGGGCCGGCCGCTCGCCCCGGCTCTGCCCGCGCGTTCAGTCCACGCCCGGGACGGAGGCCCGCGGCGCGGAACTGCCCGCCCGGGGCCAGGGGTTTCCCCGCGGCGGGCTCGCGTGCTAGCCCACGCACGGAGGTCCCGTGAAGACGCCCAGCCACCTGGCCACCACCGCCCTCACCCTGGCCCTCCTGGCCTCGGCCTGCTCCAGCAAGACGACGCACGCCCCCTCGTTCCCCTCCGACGCGCTGGCAGGCAAGTGCCAGAGCCCGCGCCCCGGCACCGGCGACAGGGCCGGCACGGCGGCCGACGAGAAGGCCTGGCTGCGCGCCTGGACCGACGACCTGTACCTCTGGTACCGCGAGGTGGCCGCCCGCACCGACCTCGACCCCACCGGCTACGCCACGCCGCAGGACTACTTCGAGGTACTGAAGACGCCGGCGCTGACCGCCTCGGGGAGGGCCCGGGACCAGTTCCACTTCCACATGCCCACCGCGGAGTGGGAGGCACTCGCCAGCAGCGGCAGCGAGCTCGGCTACGGGATGCAGGTCGTCCTCCTCTCCCGGTCGCCGCCCCGCCGGGCGCTGGTGGCCTACGTGGAGCCCGGCTCGCCCGCGGCCCGGGCCTCGATCGATCGAGGCGCCGAGATCCTGGAGGTGGACGGCGCCGTGCTCCTCGACGGCGACCCGGCCGTGATCAACGGCGGCCTCTTCCCCGCCGACACCACGCCGCACACCCTGGTGCTCGCCGACGCCGGCGCCTCGCTCTCACGGTCGGTGACCATGACGCCGGCCACCGTCGCCATGACTCCGGTCCCGGCCCCGGTCGTCGTCCAGAGCCCGGGCGGGCGCAAGGTCGGCTACGTGATCATGAACGACCACCTGCAGGCCGCCGAGGCCGGGATGACCTCCGCCATCACCCAGGTGCGCGCCGCCGGCGTCGACGACGTGGTGCTCGACCTCCGCTACAACGGCGGCGGGTACATGCTGGTGGCCAGCCAGACCGCCTACATGCTGGCCGGGCCGGCGCGCACCAGCGCGCGGATCTTCGAGCGCACCATCTTCAACGACAAGTACCCGGGCATCGACCCCGTCGCCGGCGGCACGGTCGACATGCCCTTCTATCCCTACCGGTACTTCGGCTCGCGGGGCTCGGCGCTGCCCACGCTCTCGCTGCCGCGGCTCATCGTCCTCACCGGCGGCGGCACCTGCTCGGCCAGCGAGTCGCTGATGAACGGACTCGCCGGCGTCGACCTGCCCGTCTACCAGATCGGCACCACCACCTGCGGCAAGCCCTACGGCTTCTACCCGAAGGACAACTGCGGCACGACCTGGTTCAGCATCCAGTTCCAGGGGGTGAACGCCAAGGGCTTCGGCGACTACGCCGACGGACTCGTCCCGGGGGGCACCGGCGGCGCCAGCTTCCCCGGCTGCGCCGTGGCCGACGACTTCCTCCACGCCCTGGGCGACCCGGCCGAGGCGCGCCTGGCCGCCGCCCTGGCCTGGGCGGACACCGGCGCCTGCCCGGCCCTCCCCGCCGCGCAGGCGGCGCGGGTCCGGGAGGCGCTGGCGCAGGAGCGCGAGTGGGTGCTGCCGCGATCCCTCGCCCGCGAGATGCGGCTACCGCTCTCGCGCTGAGCCCGCGCCCCGGGGCTGCCGGGGCGCGGGAGATCCGGCTACGGCAGGCCCAGCACGGTGAAGGCGAGCCAGCTGACGACGGCGCCCACCACCGCCATCGAGAAGCCCCAGATCAGCATGTCGCGGAAGAGCTTGTTCTTGTCGTGGGTGGGCTGGGCGTTGGCGATGAAGACCGCGCCGGTGGTGGAGAGGGGCGAGAGGTCCACCACGAACCCGCAGACGATGATCGAGGAGACCAGCGCCAGCAGGTTGCCGCCGCCCAGCTCCTTGAGGAGCGGGCTCGCCATGGGCAGGAAGGCCGGCAGGATGACGCCGGTGGTGCTGGCGTAGGCCGAGACCAGGCCCGACCAGAAGCCGGCCACCAGGGTCACGGTCCCGGGCGTGGACATCTTGGCGATGAGCCTGGCGAAGAGGTCGATGCCGCCCACGTTCTTCATCAGCTCCACCAGCACGGTGACGCCGGTGACCATCAGGATGGTGGCCCAGGGCATGGCCTTGATGGCCTTGGGCTCGTCCACCACCTTGCCGAGCGAGAGCATGGCGCCGATCAGGAAGGCGCCGAGCCCGATGTGGAACTCGGGCAGCTTCTTGAGCGCTGGGCTGGCCAGCGGGGCCAGGGTGAAGAAGAGCGCGGCGGCGACCAGGAGGCCGATGCCGGCCAGGGTGGCGATCTGGGCCCTGTCGAAGGGCTCCACCTGCATCTTCTTGAGGCTCTCTGCCTGGGTGGAGGATTCCTCCTTCCAGAGCTTCAGGCCACCGAAGAGGAAGTAGGCGAGCACCGTCACCGCCACGTGGACGATGAGCATGTTGAGCCAGAGCACTCCTCCCACCCCGGTCAGCCCCTGCTTGGCCAGCAGGTTGGCGGAGATGATGCCGGGAGGGGCGAGCGGCGACATGGCGCCGGCCTGGGCGCCGTTGCCCACCACCAGGGCCATGAGCAGCGGGCTGATTCCCACCTCGGCGGCCAGCATCATCGAGATGGGCGCCAGGAGCGCCGAGATGGTGATCTGGCCCGGCCCCATGGCGGAGAGACCGAAGGCCAGGAAGAAGAGCACGATGGGCAAGAGCGCCGCCCGGCCCCTCACCATCTTCACCGCGTAGCGGGCCACCTTGTCGAGCGTCCCGTTGGTCTGGGCGATGGAGAACAGGTAGGTGGTGCCGGCCAGCAGCAGCAGCAGGTTGGCCGGGTAACCCTTGACGATGTCGCCCACCTTCACGTTGCCGACGTAGCCGATGATGAGCGAGAAGCCCACCGCCAGCGCGCCGATGTTGAGCGGCGTGAAGCAGCTGATGAGGACGGCGATGACGAGCAGGATCAGGGAGAGAACGGGGACGTTCAAAGGGGCCTCCGCTGCGTGAGGGGTGGCGCTTCGCTATTTGCCGCTTCCGGCGGCCCCGGCCAGGAACTGCATGGCCGCGGCGACGCCGCCCTGCTGGTGCGGCACCTTCGCCAGGGCCAGGCTCATCTCCACGCCGGCCAGGGTGCCGAGGAGCGTCAGGTCGTTGAAGTCGGCCAGGTGGCCGATGCGGAACACCTTGCCCTTGAGCTTGCCCAGGCCGGTGCCCAGCGACATGTCGAAGCGGTCCAGCGCCACCTTGCGGACGGCGTCGGCGTCGAGCCCCTCGGGCACGCGCACCGCGGTGACCGAGCTCGAGTACTCGGCCGGCACCCGACACCCCAGGGGCAGGCCCCAGGCCTGGGCGGCGCGCCGGGTGGCCTCGGCGTGGCGGGCGTGGCGGGCGAAGACCTGCGGCAGCCCCTCCTCCTGCAGCATCGAGAGCGCCTCGCGCAGGCCGTAGAGCATGTTGGTGGAGGGCGTGTACGGGAAGTAGCCTCCGGCGTTGTCGCGCAGCATCGGCGCCCAGTCCCAGTAGGACCGGGGCAGCTTGGCCGACTTGGCGGCGGCCAGCGCCTTGGGGCTGGCGGCGTTGAAGCCCAGCCCGGGTGGCAGCATCAGCCCCTTCTGCGAGCCGGCCACGCACACGTCCACGCCCCACTCGTCGTGCCGGTAGTCCATGCAGGCCAGCGACGAGACGGTGTCCACCAGGAAGAGCGCCGGGTGGGCGGCGCGGTCGATGGCCTTGCGGATCTCGCCCACGCGGCTGGTGACGCCGGTCGAGGTCTCGTTGTGCACCACCGCCACCGCCTTGATCTGGTGGCCGGAGTCCTCGCGCAGGCGGGCCTCCACGGATTCCGGCGTGACGCCGCTCTGCCAGTCGCCGGGCACGAACTCCACCTGCAGCCCGAGCCGCAAGGCCACGTCGCGCCACAGGGTGGCGAAGTGGCCGATGTCGAACATCAGCACCTTGTCGCCGGGCGACAGGGTGTTCACCAGCGCCGCCTCCCAGCAGCCGGTGCCCGAGCCCGGGAAGATGAAGACCGCGCCGGCGCTGGTCTGGAAGACCTTCTTCATCCCGGCCAGCACCTCCTTGCCGAGCAGGCCGAACTCGGGGCCGCGGTGGTCGATGGTCGGCTGGGCGATGGCCCGCAAGACGCGATCGGGGACGTTGGTCGGGCCGGGGATCTGAAGGAAGTGACGTCCGCTGCGGTGTGCCATGGGGGCTCCTTGGGCGGTGCGAACCGGCGTCGGCCGTCAGGGCGACGCGGGCAGCGCCAGGATGGGAAGGCGGCACGATAGCCCGGCCCGCCGGCGTGCGGGCGGGAACTCGCTGGGCTCCTGCGTCATCTCGTCGGTGGCGCGGGAGGAGCAGGTGCGCGCAACGGCGGCGGTTTGGCGAGCTGCTTGTTGCGTTCCGCCAGTCCCCGCATGGTGTTGCCCACCAGCCCGAGGAACTCGCCGAAGAAGCTCTCGAAGCGGCCGATCTCGTCGTTGCGCGAATCCGGCGCGCCGGCGGTCACCGTGTAGTCGCCGCCGGCCAGCCGGACCGAGAGGTCCTCCATGGTGCTCATCATCCGCTGCAGGCGGCGGAAGATGAGCCGGTCCACCAGCAGGTAGACGAGGCCGGCCGCGCCCAGTGCCAGCGCCACCAGGAACCCCAGGGCCTGGACGAGGCCGGTGCGCATCCCGCCGAAGAGCGCGCTGATGTCGTGACGCACCACCAGCCCGCCCACCACCGTGCCTCCGGAATCGCGGACCGGGAAGACGCCGCGGGCGAAGGTGGCGCCGCCGCGCTCCTGCTCCTCGAGCACCTTTCCGTCGCCGACGTTGGCGGCGATGGCGGCGGGGTCGACGATGGCGTCGGTGGTGGTGCTGTTCACCACCACCACGTCGGGGAAGTCGTTCCAGTTGTTGCGCTCGTTGCCCCGCGTCCGCGCCCACTCCGACTGGTCGAGCAGCTTCTTGTGGATGAACATGGCGAAGTCGTTGCCGGTCTGCGCCTTCATCTTGCCGAGGAAGTGGGTGATCCCCTCCCCCAGCTCGACGTAGCCGATGAGCTTCTGGCCCTCGCCGAAGAAGGGGCGGCCCACCCGCAGCGCGAACTCGCTCTTGCCCAGCTCCTTGCCGGCCGAGGTCTCGAGGCGCGACATGGCCTTGAGGAGCGACGGGCGCTCGATGACGTCGCCGAACTTGGCGGGCAGGTGCGGCCGCAGGAACATCTTCCGGCTATCGGCCTCGATGTAGTTCCAGTGGCCGATGCCGTGCTCCCCCTTGAGCATCTGGTGGATGGGCAGGGTCAGGCTCTGCAGCCGCTCCCGGTCGCGGGCCTGGAAGGCGTCCCGGAGGCCGGGGTGGTGCACCGCCACGTCGAGGGCGGTGGCCAGCTTCTCCACGTCGTTCCGCTCCAGCTGGTCATAGGCCGCTGCCGCGGTCCGCAGGGCCTCCTCGGCGGCGGTCCGGGCGCTGCGCAGGTAGAGCTCCCGCACCAGCAGCGCGCTGGCGAGGCCGGAGGCGCCCAGGGTGAGGACGATGGCGAGGACGAGCTTGGCGCGAATGGACATGGTCGGTTCCGGGGATCAGACGGGCTGGCCCAGCACTGCGCTGGCGGCGGCTCTCAACTTCTGCAGCCTGGCGGGGTCGTCGGGGGTGTCGGCGTCGATGAGGTCGAGGGAGAAGCCTGCCTTGAGCGCGATCTTGCCGCGGAGCTTGAAGGGCTCCTCGCCGCTGCGCTCGATGAGGGCGTTGACGCGCTGCACCGTCTCCCAGAGCCGGCCGCCCGGGACGGGTGCCGGCGCTGCCTCGGCGGCAGCGGTTGCGGCCGGGGCGGCGGGCTGCGCGCCGCGCACGGCCCGCTCCAGCTGTGCCACCGCGCCGGAGACCGACATGGTCAGCAGCTCGAGGTTGATCGAGGGAGCGCAGAAGAAGAGCAGCCGGGCCCCGGCCATGCCCTTCACCACCACCCGCCCGCCGGCGTAGCGGAGATCGACGGTCCCCACCTTGCCGAGAGCCGCCTCCAGCGCCCGCCCGCGGCCGGCGAGCGCCGCGGCGGCGTCGCGCAGGCGGCCCGCCTCGAAGGTGGGCGGGAAGGCGTGGGCCAGCAGCTCGCCCTCCGGGCTGCAGAGCATGGTGCCGATGACGCCGGGAACGGTGACCAGGGGTGCGAGCAGCGCTTGCATCGCCGTCTCCTAGCGCCCGCCCAGGGCGGCGCGGATGGCGGCGTCGACCACGCCGATCTCGCTCTCGGGGCGGGCCTGCACGCCCAGGTAGTGGCTCTTGGTGGCGAAGACCAGCAGGTGCGCCTGGGTGCCTTGCACCGAGGCGAAGCGCAGCTCGCCTGCCTGGAAGATGCCGCCGAACTCGGCGCCCATCATCGCCAGGTAGACCGCCTGGCCGGTCAGCACCTCGGCCTCGTAGCCGTCGGCGCTCACCCGGCGCCCCTCGCGCGTGAGCACCACGGCGTTGGCGACGCCCGGCACCTTGCGCACCGCCTCCACGGCGGCCATCGCGCCACCCGCGGCGGGCGCAGCGGCGGAAGCGGGAGCGGCAGCGGCCGGTGGCGCGGCGGGAGCGGCCGGAGGCGGGCGCACGCGGCCGGAGACGCGGCGCTCGTCGATCACGCGGTGGGCGTCGAGCAGAAGGTGCTCCACGCCCTTCTGGATGGAGCGCCGCGCCGTGACCACGTTGGGCTCCACCGCGAACCGGCCGGTCTGCCACTCCAGGATGTCCCAGAAGGCCTCCTCGCCGATCTTGGCGCCCAGCTCGGCGTGGACGATCTCGCCGTCGCGGAAGAAGATCAGGCCGAGGCCGTCGTCGTGGCGGATGCGGAAGCAGCCCGAGAAGCGGTTTCGCGCGTTGAGCTGCAGGAGGTCGGAAAGGCCGAGCCCGGCCACCTCGCCCTCGAAGCCGTCCATCGAGCGCCCGGGTACGTCGTCAGGGCGGGCCATGCGGGTCTTCTCCTTCCCATCGCTCCAGGCTGCGCCAGGACACGCGCACCGCGGGGCATCGCACGCAGGTGCGCCCCGCAGGTGCCATGTAGGTGCCATCTCGCGTCGCCACGTTCCGCTGTCTGGTTGCACTGACGAGGATACTGGAAGCCGCTTCGCCGATCGCGATCTCGACCGCTGCTACCCAACCGGTGCGAGTTACCGACGGTGCATTGCACGCAGCGTGCCTCCCGCCGCATCCGCACAAAAAGGCACGGAGCGGCCATCCACCGGCGCTCGGGGGTGTAGGCGGCGGGCTCGCAGGGCTCGATCGCCAGCCCGGGCCAGCCGCCGGGCCAGGGTCGCGGGGCCGCGATCGGGCCGATCGGAGCTCGCCTGGCGCGGCGCTCCCACCCCGTCCCGCAGCCCCTCCATGGTAGCTTCGGCTCCCGATGCTGGCCGCCCTCGCCCTGGTCCTCAGCGCCTCCCTGTCCGCGCCGCCGGACCCTCCGCAGGATGGGCAGGGGGTGTCGCCCGTGCCCCTCGTCGCCGCCCAGGCCGCGGTGCCCGGCACCACCGGTGAGCCCGACCGGCTGCTGCGCGACGGCGAGGCGGTGGTGAGCGCGGCGGCGCGCTTCGCGGTCGAGGCCGGCGTCCCGCTCGCCGACGCGCGGCTCGTGCTCTACGACGGCCAGGAGGCGCTGGTCGAGGCCGAAGGCGCCGCCGAGATCGGCTCGGCCTCGAGCCGATTCACGCTGGCGCCCACCGCCGCGCTGCGGCCCGGCAGCCGCTACGTGCTCCGGCTCGAGGGCTCGCAGGGACGAGACGTGCACGACCTCTCGGGCCGCGCCTTCCGCCCGCTCTCCTTCCCGCTCCGCGTGGCCGGGGAGCCGTCGCGCGAGGAGCCGCCCCGCAGGGCCAAGGGCAAGAAGGGGAAGCGCCGCGCCTAGCGCCTCGAGCCGCGCGCGATCTCGGCCAGCACGGCCCGGTCGGCCTCGAGGAAGTCGTAGCCGGCGAGTGCCGCCGGCTCGGCCCAATCCAGCGCCGCCACGCCCACGCAGGCGGGCTCCTCGCCTTCGCCGAGCTGGCACTCGTAGAAGGCGAGCGCGACCGAGAGGTCCGGGTAGTCGTGCCGGTGGCGCAGCAGGAGCGGCCCGACGGCCAGCGTGCACCCCAGCTCCTCGCGGATCTCCCGCACCAGCGCCTCGGCCTCGCCCTCCCCGGGCTCGACCTTGCCCCCGGGGAACTCCCACTGGCCGGGGCGGCCGGGCCGATCGGGCCGGCGGGTGACGAGGATGCGGCCGCCGCGGCGCACCACGGCGGCGACCACGCGGATGGCCTTCACGGCCCCCCTCGGGCGGCCGGTCGCCGCGTCATTCCAGGTCGAGGGCGGTGAGGGCGCCGGCGTTCGAGAGGGTGTAGACCCGGCGGCCCAGCGCCGCGGGCGTGGCGGAGACGCCGGTGCCCGGCTCGAAGGTGCGCAGCGGCTTGCCGCTCCCCGGGTCGAGGACCAGCATCCCCTTGCCGCTCGGCACCAGCAGCCGGCTCCCGGCGCGCAGCGCCGGCGCGGCGGGCATGCCCTGCAGAGGCTGGCTCCAGCGCAGGGCCCCGTCCCTGGCCGAGTAGGCGGCCACGCGCGCCGTCGAGGAGACGTAGACCTGGCCGTCCCCGGCGGCGAGCCGGGTGGCGCCAGGCTCCTTCTTCTCCCACAGCGTCTTGCCGCTCTCGGCATCGAGGGCCAGCACCGCGCCGGAGTAGGCGGCGGCGTAGATCGCCCGGTCGTCGGCGGCCAGGCCGTCCACGTCCACGAACTCGCCCGCGGGGGCCACCTTGCGCTCCCAGCGGGCCGCGCCGCTGGCCGGGTCGAGCCCGACGACGCTGCCGTCGGAGTAAGCGGCGATCACCAGGCCGCGGGCCAGGACAGGCCGGGCGCATCCGCGGATGGTCATGCCCTCTCGGTCGCGCCGGTGGTGCCACTTGCGGGCGCCGGTGGCGGCGTCGACCGCCACCACCTCGTCCTGCAGCGTGGCCACGATCAGGAGCCCCTTCACCAGGATGGGGGTCGCCCCCACCTCCAGGCCCAGCTCCACGCGCCACCGGGGCTTGCCGCTCGCCAGGTCGAGGGCGAAGAGCGCGCCGTCGAGCGAGCCGGCGTACACGGTGCCACCCTGGATCAGCGGCCCGCCCGCGAAGCCTCCGCCGGTCTCGTAGTCCCAGAGCTCGGTGCCGTCGTCGCGGAAGGCGCGCAGCACCCCGCCCCGGGCCCCGGCAACCACCGTGCGGCTGGCGGCGTCGACGGCCGGGCTGCCCGACTCCTCGAGCTGCCAGTCGAGGAGGTCGGCGGGGGCGAGCGACCGCTGCCAGGCGACGGAGTAGACCCGCTGCGGCGGAACCGCAGGCCGAAGGGCCTGCAGGTCGGCAGCGGCCAGGACCATGGCCAGCGCGAGGCTCATCTACTGCCCACCCAGGCGTGCCAGGCTCTCCAGTGCCTCGCCCTTGAGCGGGGATTCCTTGTGCTCCTCGGCGAAGCCGGCGAGCAGCTTCTTCGCCTCGGCGGCCTTGCCGGCCCGCACCAGCACCCTGGCCTGCTCCAGCGCCGCGCGGTCCTTGTAGAAGGCCACCTCGCGGCCGGCGCGCTCGAAGGCGGCGGCCGCGGCGGCGAAGTCGCCCTTGCCCTCGGCGGCGCGGGCCAGGCCCTCGAGCCCCGCGAAGCGCAGCGAGTCGTCGGCCGGGGCGCCCGCCAGGTAGGCCTCGAACGAGGCGCGCGCCGCATCCCACTCCCCGGTGCGAAGCTGCGCCTCGCCGGCCAGGAGCGCGGCCGTCGCCGCGGCGCGCGAGCCGGAGTGCTCCTGCCGGACCCTGGCGGCCGCGTCCACCACCGCCCTGGCTCGCTCCGCCTCGGACGAGAACACCTGCCGCTCGCTGCCCGGCAGCGGCACCGAGGAGACGTCGGCCTCGGCGGCGTCGAGCGCGCGGAAGAGCCGGCTGCCGGCCTGCTCCCGGGACGAGGCCGAGTAGGCCTGGATCGCGATCGCCGCGACCACCGCGGCGCCCACGGCGACCAGGGCCACGGTCACGGTGCGGCTGTTCTTCTGGGCCCACTCGAGGGCGCCCGTGGCCGCGACCTGGAACTTGTCGGGCCCCTTCATCTCCTTGCGGGTCATCTCGGCGGCGGAATGGGTCGAGCGAGCGTCTCGGATCATGGCGAAGTCCTTGGGAAAAACCGCGTCAATCTAGGGGGCAGGCCGGGGCGAGGTCAAGCACTAGCGCGGTCCGTGGCGGCGCCGCGGGCCGGCGCCCCGCTCCTGCGGCGGCCGCCGGCGCTCCCGCCGCTGCCGCTCGCGGTAGACGATGCGAAGCGGCACCTCGAGCCCGAAGGTCTCGCGGAAGCGGTTCTCGACGTAGCGGCGGTAGTGGTCGGTGACCGAGTCGGCGCGGCTGCACTGGATGACCATGGTCGGCGGGGCGTAGGCCACCTGGGCCACGTAGAACAGCTTGGCCCGCCGGCCGTGGACCAGCGGCGGCGGATGGGCCACCTGCAGCCCCTCGAGCAGCTTGTTCATCTCCGGGGTGGGGAAGCGGGCCCGGAACTGCTCGCAGAGCCGGGCGGCGGTGGGCAGGAGCTTCTCCACCCCCTTGCCGGTGCGGGCCGAGACGAACAGCATCGGGGCCCAGGCAACGAAGGGCAGCCGCTTGCGGAGCTCCTCCCGGTACCACTCCTGCGTGGCCCCCTCGCGCTCGGCGATGTCCCACTTGTTGACCACCAGGACCAGCGCCCGCCCCTTCTCCTCCACCAGCCCCAGCAGGCGGGCGTCCTGCTCCACGCCGGCCTCGGTGGCGTCGAGCAGGCAGGCGGTGACGTCGGAGTCGTCGATGGCGCGCATGGCGCGCACCACCGAGTAGGACTCGACCTTGAGGGCGATGGAGCGCTTGCGCCGGATGCCGGCGGTGTCGGTGACCACGAAGCGCCGGCCGTCGCGCAGCACCAGGCTGTCGATGGCGTCGCGCGTGGTGCCGGGCACGTCGGAGACCACCAGCCGCGGCTCGCCCAGCAGCGCGTTGACGAAGGTGCTCTTCCCCACGTTGGGCCGGCCGACGATGGCGATGCGGATGTCTCCGGCCGGCGCCGGCAGCTCGAGATCCGCGCCCTCCTCGCCCTCCTCCAGATCCAGGTCCGGCAGCTCCGGCGGCCGCTCCGCCTCGGGGGCGTCCACCGTCTCGAGGATGGCGTCGAGCAGCTCGCCGGTCCCCCTGCCGTGCTCGGCCGAGATGGCGTGCACCGCCCCGAAGCCCAGCCGGTGGAACTCGCCCACCGGCAGCGTCTCCTCGCTGCGGGGCGCGTCCACCTTGTTGACGGCCACGAAGAGCGGCTTCCCGGCGCGGCGCAGGGTGTCGGCGACCGCCTGGTCGAGGGCGGTGAGCCCCTCGCGCCCGTCGGTGACCAGTACCACCGCCGAGGCCTCGTCCACGGCGAGCTGCGCCTGGTCGCGGACCAGCTGCATCAGCGTGTCGCGCGAGCGGGGCTCGAAGCCGCCGGTGTCGACCACCGAGAGCGCCTTGCCGTCCCACTCGAAGTCGGCGTAGTTGCGGTCGCGGGTGACGCCCGGGACGTCCTCGACGATGGCGCTGCGCCTCCCGGCGACCCGATTGAAGAGGGTGGACTTGCCCACGTTGGGCCGGCCCACCAGCGCCACGATGGGGCGCACCCGTGCCGAGGGCGGCACCGGCGTCCCGGCCGGCACCTCGCCGCCGGACGGGTGCGGGGACGGCGGCTCGCGGTGCTGCTTGCGGCGGCTCATGGCAGGTACCGCCCCAGGGCCTCGGGCCGCTCGCTCCAGCGCTCGTCCACCTTGACCCGCAGGGAGAGGAAGACCTTGCAGCCGAAGAGCCGCTCCATGCCCTGGCGGGCGGCGGTGCCGATCTTCTTGAGCAGCTCCCCCTTCTTGCCGATGACGATGCCCTTCTGCCCTTCGCGTTCCACCACCAGGAGGGCGTCGATGCGCAGCAGGCCGTGGGGCCCCTCCTCGCGCTCCGACTCGTCGAAGCCCTCGATCTCCACCGCCGCGGCGTAGGGGATCTCCTGGCGGGTGAGCAGCATCACCTGCTCGCGGATGTACTCGGCGGCGAGCTGGCGCTCGGCCTGGTCGGTGAGCACATCGGGCGGGAAGAGCGGCGCCTCGGCCTCGGGCAGGTGGGCGGCCAGCGCCGCGAGCAGCTTGTCCACGTTCTCGCCGGTGCGGGCCGAGACCGGGACGATCTCGGCCCAGGCGTGCAGGTCCTTGTAGGCGGCGATCACCGGCAGCAGGCTCTGGCGCGGCGCCCGGTCCATCTTGTTGATGCCCAGGACCGCCCGGGCGCCGGAGCGGGCCACCTGCTCGATGGCGAAGCGGGTGGCCTCGCCCACCTCGACGCGGCCCTCCGGGCCGGTGCCGGCCTCGACGAGGAGCAGCACGGCGTCCACCTCCCGGAGCGTCGAGAGCGCCACCTCGACCATGCGCCGGTTGAGTGCCCCCTCGGCGCGGTGGATGCCGGGGGTGTCGAAGAAGGCGGCCTGCACGCCGGGCCCGTTCCAGACCCCGAGGATGCGGGTCCGGGTGGTCTGCGGGCGCGGGCTGACGATGGCGATCTTCTCGCCCAGGATGCGGTTGAGGAGGGTCGACTTGCCGACGTTGGGGCGGCCGGCGATGGCGATGGTGCCGGCGCGCATGGTCGGGGCGGTCGGGGCGCGGACCGCCGGCTAGGCCGGCTGGGCGCCGCGGGTGATGACCAGCTTCACGAGCTTGGTCTTGCCGTTGCCGGCGCGGGCGATCTTGGCGACCAGGTCGCCGCCCTTCACCACCTCGCCGAAGATGGTGTGGCCGCGGTCGAGGTGCGGGGTGGGGACCTCGGTGATGAAGAACTGGCAGCCGTTGGTGTTGGGGCCGGCGTTGGCCATGGCGAGGAGGCCTGGCCTGTCGAACTTGTTGTCGGGGCCGATCTCGTCGCCGAAGCGGTAGCCCGGGTCACCGCGGCCGGTGCCGGTGGGGTCGCCGCCCTGGATCATGAACTCGGGGATGACCCGGTGGAAGACGGTGCCGTCGTAGAGGGGCGTCTTCGCCTTGGCGCCGGTGCCGGGGTGGGTCCACTCCTTGGTGCCCTCGGCCAGGGACACGAAGTTCTCGACGGTCTTGGGGGCCTTCTCCGGCATGAGCTTCACCACCAGGTCGCCGGCGGAGGTCTGGAAGGTGGCGTAGAGGGCGTCGGCCATGGGTTCTCCCGGGTGCGCGCTGCTCAGTTGCAGGACGGCTTCTCGTGGACGATGAGGACCTTCTCGAGGCGGGTCTGCGCCGGGCCGGCTGCCGCGATGGCCTTCACCTTGTCGCACCCGCAGATGCCCAC
The DNA here is from genome assembly GCA_016214955.1 of Deltaproteobacteria bacterium. GTDB lineage: Bacteria > Myxococcota > Myxococcia > Myxococcales > Anaeromyxobacteraceae > JACRMN01. Next base: position 22,314 of record JACRMN010000001.1, on the reverse strand, counting down.
GCCGAAGCGGACGTAGCCGCAGACGCCCGACTTGCTGTTGCAGGGGCGCGGGTTGAGGTGGGGCGTGGCCACCTCGGTGATGAAGAACTGGCTGCCGTTGGTGTTGGGGCCGCTGTTGGCCATGGCCAGCTGGCAGGGCTGGTCGAAGGGGCGCTCCGCGAGCTTGATCTCGTCGTCGAAGCGGTAGCCCGGGCCGTAGACGCCGTAGCTGGAGCTGGGAGCCGCCGGCTGGCCGCGGCTCGAGGGGTCGCCGCCCTGGATCATGAAGGCCGGGATGACCCGGTGGAACAGGGTCCCGTCGTACAGCTTCTCCTTCATGGGCTTGCCGGTCTTGGGATCGGTCCACTCCTTCTTGCCGGTGGCCAGCTCCACGAAGTTGGCGACGGCGGCGGGCGTCTCCTCGGGCAGGAGCTTCGCGGCGATCTTGCCCTTGGAGGTGACGAAGACCGCGTAGGTCTCCTTCCCTTTCTTGGGGGCACTGGCCTTCTCGCCCTCGGCCGCCAGGGCGGCGGGGCACACGAGCAGCGCGGCGAGGACGATGGCGGCGGGTCGGTTCATGCGCGGCATGCTAGTCAGGGGGCGGCCGCGGGGCAACCGGGAAGGCCGGTCGTCCGGCACCCGGCGGCCCGCCGCGCCCTGCCGGCGCGCGGTGCCGCCCGAGGCGCTACCGCCCTTTCTTCCCGGGGGCCCGCTTCGCCCCCGGCTTCCCCTTCGCCGCGGCGCGCTTCTTCGGGGCCACCTTCCTCCGCGGCTTCGCCCGGGGCGCGGGCCGCGGAGCGTGGACCAGCGGCTCGACCGGCACGGAGGCGGAGGGCACGGCTGCGACGACAGCCGCCCCGGACACTGCCAGGGGCACCGGCACCTCGACCTCCTGGCACTGCGCGGACGGGGCCTCCCGGGCGGCCTCGGCCGCCTCGTCCGGCCTGATCACGGCGACGGCGTCGAGCGCCGGCGTCACCGCCGGCAGCGGCGGCGGCGTGGCCAGCGGCCCGCCGGAGCCGTCGGAACCTCTGGCCAGCGCCTCCAGCCCCTGGCGCGCAGCCACCTGCTCGGCGTCCTTCTTGGAGCGGCCGCTGCCCCGCCCCAGCACCTCGCCGCGCAGCTCCAGCTCCACCTCGAAGACCTTCTCGTGGTCGGGGCCGGTCTGGGCCACCACCCGGTAGCGGGGCGTGGCCCGCAGGCGGCTCTGGGCCGCCTCCTGGAGCTGGGTCTTGTAGTCGCGGTCCAGCGTCCCGGCGCTGGCGCTGGCGAAGGACTCGGCGAGCGCTGTCGCCAGGAAGCGCAGCACCGGCTCGATGCCGCCGCACAGGTACATGACGGCGATGACCGCCTCCAGGGCGTCGGCCAGGAGAGAGGCCTTGTCGCGCCCGCCCGTCAGCACCTCGCCGCGCCCCAGGCGCAGGAGTGGCCCCAGCCCCAGCGCCCTGCCCTGCCGCGCCAGCGCGGGCTCGTCCACCAGCGCCGCCCGGATCTTGGAGAGGTCGCCCTCCCGGGCCTGCGGGAAGCGATCCATGAGGAGCTGCGAGACGGCCAGGTCGAGGACGGCGTCGCCCAGGAACTCGAGCCGCTCGTTGTCGGAGAGCCCCTCGTCGCGGTGCTCGTTGACGTAGCTCTTGTGGGTCAGCGCCGCGAGCGCCAGGGCGCGGTCGGGGAAGGCGAAGCCGAGGCGCTCGGCCAGGCTCCCGAGGGGGTCGGCCACCAGCGGCGCTCCGCTGTCGTTGGGGGCCATCGCTCAGCCCCGGAGGCGAGCCACCAGCTCGTCGGCCAGCGAGTAGGGGTCGGCCTCGTGGGCGGCGATGCGGGCCGCCACCTGGTCGAGGTGGCCCTGCTCGCCGGCGAGCCGCGCCAGCGCCCCCGCCAGGAGCTGTTCGCGGAGCAGCGCCACGAACGCAGCCCGTGCCCGCGCGATCTCACGCGCCTTCAGCATCCCGGTGGCGGTGAGGTGGGCCCGGTGGCGCTCGACGGCCTCGCACAGCTCGATGACCCCCTCGTCGCGCGTGGCCACCGTCTTGACGATGGGCGGCTCCCAGAAGCGCGCGTCCTCCGGCGACCAGGGCTCGCCCTCGGGGAAGCGGTGCAGCTCGTCGTGGTCGGGCGGCGGCCGGGTGGCCGTGGCCCGGCGCAGCTCCAGCATCATGTGGAGGTCGCGCACGGTGCGGTCGGCCCCCTCCCGGTCGGCCTTGTTGACGGCGAAGACGTCGGCGATCTCCATGACCCCGGCCTTGATGGCCTGGACCTCGTCGCCCATGCCCGGCACCGCCACCACCACCACCGTGTGGGCCAGCGCCGCCACCTCGATCTCGTCCTGCCCCACCCCCACCGTCTCCACCAGCACCACGTCCTTGCCCATGGCGTCCATCACCGCCACCACGTCGGCGGTGGCGCGGGAGAGGCCGCCCAGGTTGCCGCGGGTGGCCATGGAGCGGATGAAGACCCCCTCGTCGAGGGCGTGGTCCTGCATGCGGATGCGGTCGCCGAGGATGGCGCCGCCGGAGAAGGGGCTGGTGGGGTCGACCGCCACCACGCCCACGGTGCGGCCGCGCTTGCGGTGCCAGGCGATGAGCCGGTCGGTGAGCGAGGACTTGCCGGCCCCGGGCGCGCCGGTGAGGCCCACCACGTAGGCGCGGCCGGTGCGCGGGAAGAGCTGGCGCATGGCCTCGCGGGCGGAGGGGGCCTGGTCGTCGAGGTCGCGCATCAGGCGGGCGGCCGCCCGCAGCTCGCCGCCGAGCACGCGGTGGGCGAGGGAAGGTGCGGTGGACATCAGAAGGCTGCGGCCTCCGGGACGAAGTTGGCGACCAGCACCGCGGTGGCCATCTTGCGCGGCGCCCCCATGGGCTGCCGGTGCGGGTCGAGCTGCCGGTAGAGCACCTGGTCTCCCTGCACCTGGTCCACCACCACCAGCAGCCGCCAGCCGGAGCCGGCGCGGGTGAACACGGCCTCGAAGTCGGAGCGCTTCAGCACCCGCGCCGCTCCGTAGGGCCGGCCGTCGATGTCGGTGCCGACGTAGCGCACCTCCTCGCCCTGCTGCCCCTCGAGCACCACGTTCATCACCCATGTCTCGCCGGCGCGGGGCAGGAGGTGCTGCGGCACCGGCTCGCCGCTGCCGGGGGAGAGCTCCGGCTCGGCCGAGGCCACCGGCGCGCCCTGCACGCCCAGCGCCGCCGCCACCACCGAGGCCGTGCCCGGGAAGTTGGCCAGGTCGAACTTGTCGTTCCAGACGTCGCCCGCGGGGCCGATGAGCCTGGCCCGGAAGGTGGTGCCCACGTCGCGCTGGGCCGAGAAGCGGTAGCGGGTGCCGGCGAACTGGAACTCCTGCACCACCTCCACCGGGGCGCTCGGCGCCAGGACGCCGGCCTCGCCGAAGACTCGCACCAGCTGGCCCAGGGTGACGGCGTTGCGCGGCGGCGGCATGGCCTCCAGCCGCGCCGGCGTGGCGGTGCTGGTGGGGGTGAGCGCGGGGCGGGAGGACTCGCGGGCCGCCTGCTCCAGCTCCGGCACCCGCTGCGCCAGCCACACCTCGACGTCGACGCGGCTGGCGTGCTCCTCGGGCCGGACCGGTGGGAAGCTGGCCGGCACGTCGAAGGGGTGCCCTCCCACGGGCGCCACCCGCGACACGCGGATGCCCTCGGCGCCGCCCAGCAGCTCGAAGGCGTGGGTCGGGGTCTTCACCACCACGCGGGCGGCCAGCCTCTCGCCGTCGACCGTCACCTCGAAGCCCAGGGCCTTGAGCCGCGCCGCCTGCTCCTGGAGCTGCCGCACCCGCCGCTGCAGGGCCTCGGCGATGCGCTGCTCCAGGGCGCTCACCCGCTCGCAGTCATAGAACGAGACCGGCGGCAGGGCCGCGAGCGGGGGGTCCACGAAGTGCAGCGTGTCGTGCCCCCGCACCTGGAAGCGGGCCCGCTGCAGCACCTGGCCGGTGGCCGGGTGGCGGAGCACGCCGGAGAAGAGCAGCTCCCCCTCCAGCGTCTCGCGGTCGGCGCCGAGCCGGACGGGGATGGCGAGGGAGGCGAGCTTCCTTCCCGCGATCTGGTTCAGCCGCTCCCGCGGGATCTTCGAGATGATGGTGTGTTCGCCCTCGGACACGCTCCGAGCTTACCTCAACGCAGGACCTCGCGCGCGATGACCATGCGCTGCACCTCGGACCTCCGAAGGGATCTCGCCGAGCTTCCCCTCCCCCTGTCCCTCCGCGCGCCGCATCCTCGCCACGGAGGGCGCCGCTCCGGGCAGCTCGGCCAGCCGAGGAAGCGCTCGTAGGGGCGCCCCGTGCCCGATCGCCGCGGCGCCGACGCGGTCGGACGGAGGCTGGGGCGCGGCGCTGCTGCCGGGGGCCACCATCGGGAAGTTCGAGCTCGTCCGGGAGATCGGGAGCGGCGGCTTCGGGGTGGTGTGGGAGGCGCGGGACCGGGAGCTGGGGCGCAGGGTAGCCTTCAAGGCGGTGCGGGCTGGGGGCAAGGCCGGGCTCCGCGAGGAGCGGCTGCTCCGGGAGGCCGAGGCGGCGGCGAGGCTCACCCACCCTAACATCGTGACGCTCCATGACCTGGGGCGTGCGGAGGCGGGGCCGTATCTGGTGCTGGAGCTGCTCAGTGGCCAGACGCTGGAGGAGCGACTCCACGAGGGGAAGCTCCCGGTCGCGGAGGCGGTGCGGATCGCCGCGGAGGTGGCGAAGGGAGTGGCGCACGCCCACGCGCAGGGCGTGGTGCACCGGGACCTCAAGCCGGCCAACGTCTTCCTGTGCCAGGACGGGCAGGTGAAGGTGCTGGACTTCGGGCTGGCGCACGCCTTCGGGCAGCGGCGGCAGGACGGAGGGACGCCGGCCTACATGGCGCCGGAGCAGTGGGAGGGGGCGCCGGAGGACGAGCGGACGGACGTGTTCGCGCTGGGGGTGATGCTCTTCCGGATGCTGTCGGGGGAGCTGCCGTACCCGGACGCGGAGGGGAAGGACCATCGGTCGAAGGAGCCGGCGCCGGCGCTGGAGATCGCGGAGCAGCCGGAGCTGGGCGCGCTGGTGGGCCGGATGCTGGCGAAGCGGCCGGTGGAGCGGCCGAGAGACGGCGCGGAGGTGGCGGCGGCGTTGAAGGAGTTCCAGCACCAGCTGGAGCTGGCGCCGGCGAGCGGACCCTCGGCGGTGCGGACGCGGAAGAGGCCGGGGCTGCGTCTGGCGGGGCTGCTGGCCTTGGGCGTCGCGGTTGGGGCGCTGCTGGCGGGCGGGGTCGCCTGGTGGCGGCCGGAGCGGGCGCCGCGGCCGGTGGCCAGCGCCGACGGGCGGATCGTGGTGGCGGTTGCCGACGTCGTCAACGAGACAGGGTGCCGACGTCGTCAACGAGACAGGGGAGAAGGAGCTGGACGTCCTGTCCGGCCTCCTGGTCACGTCGCTCGAGCAGTCGAGGCGGCTCTCGGTGATGACGCAGGAGCGGATCCTGGACCTGGCGGCGAAGGCGGGAAGGCCGGGGCTGACCAGGGTGACCGAGACGGTGGGCCGCGAGGTCGCGAGCGCCCAAGGGGCGAAGGTACTGCTCATGCCGGCCATCCGGAAGCTCGGGCCGACCTACTCCCTGGAGATGCGGGCCCTCGACCCGGTGGGCGATCGCCACCTCTTCACTGCCAGCGACCGGGCGACGTCGAAGGAGGCCTTGCTCGACCTCCTCGACCGGCTCTCGCAGCAGACCCGGAACGAGCTCGGCGAGGGGAAGGCCGAGGTGGATGGGTCGAGCGTCCAGCTCAGCCAGGCCATGACCCGAAGCGTTGAGGCCTACCAGCACTACCTGGCCGGACTCGAGGCCTGGCACCGGGACGGTCTACAGGCGACGGGGCTGAGGGAGTTCCAGGCGGCGCTGCGGATCGATGCGAAGTTCGCGGCGGCGCATGGAGCCCTCGCCGTGCTCTACGAGGAATACGGGCAGCCCGCCGTCGCCGTTCGGCACTGGCAGGCCGCCGGTGAGCACATGGACGGGATGCCGGAGAGGGAGAAGCTCCTCCTCCGGCTCGACCGTGCCCAGAGTCTGTCTGCACCAGAGGGAAGGAGCCCCGCCGAGATCCGTCGCGTCGCGTCGGCGCTGGAGCAGCGATTCCCGGACGATCGGCACGTCCTGCTGCGCACCGCGGAGGCACTCCTTGACCCGGATCTCACCAGCGAGACGCGGGCGGAGGCTGAGCGGATCGCCCGAAGGGCACTTGCGCTAGGACCGGGAGACTGTGGGGCGTCCGGGTTGCTGGAGTGGATGCTGGGAGACCGCCCCAATGAGCTCCTCGAGAACGCGCGGCGCGCGGCTGCAAGCCGAAAGAGCGCCTGCAACCTCGTCCTCCTCGCCAGGGCCGAGCTTGCCGCAGACGCGCCCGAAGATGCTGGGGCCACCGCGCGGGAGGCGCTGCGGCTGGACGGGGTGTCGAACGCCTCGATCGTTCGCGGGGCGTGCGGTGTGCTCGACGCCTTGGCGCGGCGGCCGGCCTGCAAGGCCGAGTGGAGTGGGCTTCTCAAGGGCGGTGCGAACGACATGGAGCGGGACTTCGCCCGGTTCCAGCTCGCCTCGGCGCTCGCCGTGGAGGGCCGTCGCCGGGAGGCCCGACGGCTCCTCCTCTCGGTCCCCGAGGAACGGCGCGGCGATCCGGTGGAGCTGGCCAGGCTGCTGGCGACAGGGACGCCAGTTACCACGGCCATCCCCAGCGGGGCGGGTGCGCTGGCCGTCTCGCGCGTGCACGACGGCGACAGGGCCGACATCCTGGCCGCCGTGCGGAAGCACCCCAACCTCCTCCTTCGCCGCTACGTGCTCCACATCAACGGTGCTCTGGACGAGGCGGATGCGCTGACCGCCACGCTTCCCCGAGTCGAATTCGCCGAGCGGCTGTACGAGCCCCTTAGACTCGCACGACAGGGGCGATACGGGGAGGCCGCCGAGGCCCAGCGCCGCGCGAGGGACCAGGCCCTGGTGGACGAAGGGGACGTATCCGCGTACTGGATGGCTTACCTGCTGGGCGAGCTTCTGCTCGCAGCAGGCCGCCCTGAAGAGGCGGCCGCGGTGGAGGTTCGCCACCGTCGGCGCGGTGCCTTCTACCCCCTCGGTTACGCCTCGGCCGGTCTGCGCCTTGTGCTCGTCCGCGCCCGCGCCATGGACCAGCTCGGCCGCCGCGCCGACGCCATTCGCGAGCTGGACGGCCTCCTCGCCTTCTGGAAGGAGGCGGACCCCGACCTCCCGCTTCTCGTCGAGGCCAAGGCGATGCGGAAGCGGCTTGCGAAGGCGCCCGTGCCGGCGAAGGGCGCAGCGGCGCCTGCGACGCCCCCCTCCGTCGCCGTCCTCCCCTTCGCCGACATGAGCCCGGGGAAGGACCAGGAGTACTTCGCCGACGGCGTGGCCGAGGAGATCCTGAACGCGCTGGCGCAGGTGCCGGAGCTCCGGGTCATCGGCCGGACCTCCTCCTTCTCGCTCAGGGGCAGCAACGAGAATCCGAGAGCCATCGGGCGCAGGCTCGGCGCCTCGGTGATCCTCGAGGGAAGCGTGCGCCGTGCCGGGGACCGCCTGCGCATCGCGGCGAAGCTGCTCCGGGCGGAGGACGGCACCACCCTCTGGTCCGAGGCCATGGATGGCGAAGCCGCCGACATCTTCGCCGCCCAGGAGTCGGTCGCCCGCGCGGTGGTCTCGGCCCTCCGGGTCCGCCTCCCCGCCGGCGGGGGCCCCACGACGCTAGCGGTACGGACCACGCGCCTGGGTGCCTACGACGGCCTCCTCCGTGCGCGCCAGCTCTACGACGAGGGCACTCTGGAGTCGCTTCGACGCGCGGCCCGGATCCTGGAGGAGATCGTCGCCGAAGACCCCGGCTACGCGACGGCAGCGGCGTGGCTCTCGGTGGTGTTGACCTACCTCTCGAGCATGGACCCACGCGAGGAGCGGTGGCAGCGCGCGCGGGAGCTCGCCGATCGGGCCGTGGCCCTGGAGCCGGCCCTCGCCGAGGCTCGCTGGGCCCGCGCCCACCACGGACTCCTCAACGGCTGGGACTGGGCGGCCGCCGAGGCGGATGCCGCTCGTGCGCTGCGACTGCGACCCAGCTACGCCCGGGCCCTGGCGCTTCGCGCGGCGCTGCTCGCCGTGTCCGGTCGGCTCCGCCAGGCCATCGAGACGCAGGAACGCGCCGCCGCCCTGGATCCGCTGGCACCCCACATCTGGCAGAACCTCGCCGCCTTCCACAACGCGGCCGGGGAGTACGACGCCGCCTGGAAGGCTGCAGGCCACGCCCTGGAGGTCGCTCCTGGTCATCTCCTGGCGCTGCGCGAGCGCGCCTTCGCCCTCCTCCTCCAGGGACGGCTGGCCGACGCCCTTGCGGCGTTCGAGGAGCACCCCTCTCGCTACATGCGCCTGACCGGCGTGGCGCTGGCGCAGCACGCGCTGGGCCGCAAACAGGAGTCGGAGGCGGCCCTCGTCGAGCTTCGCGATCGGACCCAAGGCAACGGCTACCAGGTCGCCCAGGTCCTCGCCTGGACCGGGCGGACGGACGAGGCCTTCGTATGGCTGGAGGCCGCGCGGGAAGCCCGCGACCCGGGGACTCGGTACGTGAAGTACGATCCCTTCCTGCGGCCCATCCACTCCGACCCGCGCTGGAAGGCGCTGCTGCGGAAGATGAACCTGCCGGTCGAGTGAGACTCGCGGTGACGCACGAAGCGACGCGGGGCCCTCTGGCGAGGGCCCCGCGTGCGGTGCAACGCCCGTTGGGGAGCGGGGGCTAGGAGTTGACCTGCTTCGCGGCCGCGGGGCCGAAGGCCGCGCGCAGCCCCTCCTCGGGGCGATGACGGTGATGACCTGGAGGGCGCTGGCGATGCCGTTCTGCGGGGGCTTGGCGAAGGTCGTCGTCATGGCGTTCTCCTCGAAGGGTTGGGCGCCTCTCCTCATCAGCGCCTTCTGCTTCATGGACAGGAGACCCGGTGGGATCTGACAGGGCGGTGCAAGGAGGAGAGCGGCAGAGCCGGACGTGGCTCTAGGTGACCAGGAAGAGAAGGCTCTTCTGGGACCCTGCCACCAGTGCGCGTGGCGATGCCTCTCGGCGGTGAACGCTCTCGCTGCGGGGTCTCTGGCCTCCTCTGAAAGCAGGTAGCCTCGACGTACTCGTTCCACCCCCGCCGAGCTACCGCGCGCGCCTGACCTTCGAAAGCGGAACGGCCCCCCTGGCACTGATCCAGGGGGGCCGGTCTGACGAGACTGGTTTCTGTCGATTTGCAGAAGGTAGGGACCCCGGCCGCGTGAGTTTTGCAGAAGGATTCCCCCCTCGGACCTGAGGGTTTTGCAGAAGCATTCCCTCCCCCATCGGCGTGACCAGACGACGACCATGCCCCCTCCACGAGGAGGGCGGCGATGGCGTTCCGAGAGGTCACGATGCTGGAGGTCAAGGAGGTCCTGAGGCTCTGGCTGCTGGGGGTCCCGAAGAAGGGGATCGCTGCGCAGCTGGGCTTCGACGTGAAGACGGTGCGTCGCTACCTGGCGGTGGCCCGGGCGCGCGGCGTGGAGCCTTCGCACGGGCTCGCCGCGCTCGATGACGAGCTGGTCGCGGCGGTGGTGGCCGCAACCCAGCCCGGCACCGGCCGGCCGCGGGGTGAGGGCTGGGCGGTGTGCGAGAGCCACCGCGAGTTCATCTCCGGCCACCTCTCCCACCGCGTGCGGCTCAGCAAGGTCGGCAAGCTCCTGCGCCGGCGCGGCGTGGAGGTGAGCTACGACACGCTCCGCCGCTTTGCGCTGGAGCAGCTCGGCTTCGGGAGCGGCGCTCCCACCGTGCCGGTGGCCGACGGGGAGCCGGGCCAGGAGCTCCAGGTCGACACGGGCTGGATGACGCTGCTCGAGCCCGACCTGTTCGGGAAGCGGCGCCGCTTCAAGGCGTGGATCTTCACCGCCGTCCGCTCGCGCCACCGCTTCGTCTACCCCGTCTTCCACGAGACGACCGAGTCGGCCATCGAGGCGTGCGAGTCGGCCTGGGAGTACTTCGGCGGCATCTTCCACGTCATCATCCCCGACAACACCAAGGCCATCGTCGCCGAGGCCGACCCGATCGCGCCGCGGATCACCGACGCCTTCCGCGAGTACGCGCAGGCGCGCGACTTCTCCATCGACACCACACGGGTGCGCCGCCCCAAGGACAAGGCCCGGGTCGAGCGCACGGTGCCGACCGTCCGCGACGACTGCTTCGGCGGAGAGCGGCTTCGCACCATCGACGAGGCGCGAGCGCGCGCCCGCCGTTGGGGGCTTGAGGAGTACGGCATGAGGCGGCAGACCCGCACCCAGCGGCTGCCCCGCGAGCACTTCGAGGCCGAGGAGCGCGCCGCGCTCTCGCCGGCGCCGACCACGCCCTACGACGTGCCGCTCTGGACCGACTGCAAGGTGGCCCTCGACCAGTTCGCGTCGGTGGCGAAGAGTCTCTACTCGCTCCCCTTCGCCCTGCGTCGCCACCAGCTCCGTGCCCGTGCCGACAGCCAGCTCGTCCGCTTCTACGAGCACGGAAAGCTCGTGAAGACGCACCCGAGGAAGGCCCCGGGCCAGCGCGCCATCGACCACGCCGACTTCCCCGAGCACGCGCTCGCCGCCGGCCAGCGGGACACCGCCTTCTTCGTCGGCAAGGCCAAAGAGCACGGTGAGCACGTCGGCCGCTTCGCCGAGGCCCTCGCTGCGAGCCCGCTGCCCTGGACCAGGCTGCGCATGCTCTTCAAGCTCCTCGGCCTCGCTCGCAAGTACGGCGCCCGCCTCGACGCATCCTGCAAGACCGCGCTCGACGCCGACATGGTCGATGTCTACCGCCTCGCCGACCTGGTCCGCCTCGACACGCGGCTCGCGCCGCCCACCGCCCAGGTCATCCCGCTCGCCCGGTACCTCCGGCCCGCGAGCCAGTACGCACTCCCGCTCGCGCGCCGTGAGCGGCAGAACGAAGGAGAGGACACGTGACCCCAGACGTCATCTCGCCGGAGCTGAAGACGGTCCTGCGCCGGCTCAAGCTTTCCCGCATGCTCGACACCTTGCCCGAGCGGCTCGCCCTGGCGCGCCAACAGAAGATGCCCCACCAGGACTTCCTGGCCCTCGCTCTCGGCGATGAAGCCTCCCGCCGCGATGGGCAGGCCGCCGCCATCCGCGCGGACCGCGGCCACCTCGACAAGGACTCCCAGCTCGAGCGCTGGGACGAGACCACCAAGGCCACCTTCGACCGCACGCTCCTCAACGAGCTCGCCTCGCTGCGCTTCCTCGAGTCGCATCACCACGTCGCCATCGTCGGCAGCGTCGGCGTCGGCAAGACCTTCCTCGCCCACGCCCTCGGGCACGTCGCCTGCCGCCGCGGCTACTCGGTGCTCGCCGTCTCCACCGACCGGCTCCTCAAGAGCCTGAAGCACGCACGGCTCACCCAGACCCACGAGAAGGAGCTTCGCGCCCTCCTCGCCGTCGACCTCCTCATCGTCGACGACTTCGGCCTCGACGCCATGGACGCCCAGGAGAGCCGCGACGCCCACGAGATCATCTTCGAGCGCCACCGCGCCGGCTCCATGATCGTCACCTCCAACCGCGGCCCCGACGAGTGGCTCGCCACATTCGCCGACCCGGTGCGTGCCCAGGCCGCCATCGACCGCTTCACCTCCAACGCCTACGACCTCGTCATCGAGGGCGAGTCGTACCGCGGCAGGCTCAAGCCCGGGCAGAAGCCTGGACAGAAGGGGGAGAAGAAGGCGAAGTAGAGGACGTCACGCCGATGCGGACCCCGGGGGGAATGCTTCTGCAACGGCGGGGTCCCATCCCTCTGCAAATCGGCATGGTTTCGGGGGCGCACAGCGCCTCTCGGAGTCACCTCCTCCCCGGCCGTTCGCGTTCTTCATGCCGAGGCTGCGAGCCGTGCGCTTCCGGCGTCGCAAGTCGCTCGTGTGATCGCCGCGGCGCCGACGCGGTCGGACGGAGGCTGGGGCGCGGCGCTGCTGCCGGGGGCCACCATCGGGAAGTTCGAGCTCGTCCGGGAGATCGGGAGCGGCGGCTTCGGGGTGGTGTGGGAGGCGCGGGACCGGGAGCTCGGCCGGAGCGTGGCCTTCAAGGCGGTGCGGGCCGGGGGGAAGGCGGGGCTGCGGGAGGAGCGGCTGCTCCGGGAGGCCGAGGCGGCGGCGAGGCTCACCCACCCGAACATCGTGACACTCCATGACCTGGGGCGGGCAGAGGCGGGGCCGTACCTGGTGCTGGAGCTGCTCACGGGCCAGACGCTGGATGAGCGGCTCCAGGAGGGGAGGCTGCCGGTCGCGGAGGCGGTGAGGATCGCCGGGGAGGTGGCGAAGGGAGTGGCGCACGCCCACGGGCAGGGGGTGGTGCACAGGGATCTCAAGCCGGCGAACGTGTTCCTGTGTGGCGATGGCCAGGTGAAGGTGCTGGACTTCGGGCTGGCGCACGCGTTCGGGCAGCGGCGGCAGGACGGGGGGACGCCGGCCTACATGGCGCCGGAGCAGTGGGAGAGGGCGCCGGAGGACGAGCGGACGGACGTGTTCGCGCTGGGGGTGATGCTGTTCCGGATGCTGACGGGGGAGCTGCCGTATCCGGACCCGGAGGGGAAGGACCACCTGTCGAGGGAGCCGCCGCCGGCGCTGGAGATCGCGGAGCAGCCGGAGCTCGGGGCGCTGGTGGGCCGGATGCTGGCGAAGCGGCCGGTGGAGCGGCCGAGGGACGGGGCGGAGGTGGCGGCAGCGCTGAGGCTGCTGCAGGCCGAGCTGGAGCGGGTGCCGGCGAGCGGACCGTCGGCGGTGCGGACGCGGCGGAGGCCGGCCCTGCGGCTGGCGGGGTTGCTGGCCCTGGGAATCACGGCGGGGGCGTGCCGACGTCGTCAACGAGACAGGGGAGAAGGAGCTGGACGTCCTGTCCGGCCTCCTGGTCACGTCGCTCGAGCAGTCGAGGCGGCTCTCGGTGATGACGCAGGAGCGGATCCTGGACCTGGCGGCGAAGGCGGGAAGGCCAGGGCTCACCAGGGTGACCGAGACGGTGGGCCGCGAGGTCGCGAGCGCCCAAGGGGCGAAGGTACTGCTCATGCCGGCCATCCGGAAGCTCGGGCCGACCTACTCCCTGGAGATGCGGGCCGTGGACCCGGCCACCGACGGGAGCCGCTTCACGCTCGCCGACCGGGCGACGTCGAAGGAGGCGCTGCTCGACCTGCTCGACCGGATCTCCGAGCGGACGCGGACGGAGCTCGGGGAAGGCCGGGACGACATCGCAAGGGCGCACGTCGAGCTCGGAACGTCGGTCACGAGGAGCCTCGAGGCGTACCAGCGGTATGTGGAGGGGCGGGAGCTCTGGCTCCGCGACGGCCAGCCGGCCTTCGCACTGAGCCGTCTCGAGGAGGCGCTCAGGCTCGACCCGCGCTTCGCGCCCGCGCACGCCCACCTCGCGGGCCTCCTCGAGGACTACGGGCGGCCCGATCTGGCGGCGCCCCACTGGCGGGCCGCGCAGGAGCAGAACGAGCAGCTCCCCGAGAAGGAGCGGCGGATGCTGCAACTGGGCCTCGGCTTGCGTACGCAGGGAGCGGCGCCCCGGAGCGAGGAGGCGGCGCGGCGGATCGCGGAGGAGGCGGTCGCCCGCTTCCCGTCCGACAAGGACGTCCTCCTGGAGGCGGCCGACGTCTTCATGAGCTTGGGCCTCGCCGACCGGCGCGACGCGGCGCTTCGCGCGGCCGTGGACCTCGACCCGGGTCACTGGGCGACGGCCTGGAAGCTGAGCCGACGGCTCGGCGCGAAGACCGAAGAGGCTCTCTCGGTGGCGCGCCACGCCGTCGCGGCCCGGCGGAGCGCGGCCAACGTCGCGCTCCTCGCCGAGGCGCTCCACGCGGCGGGCGCGACGAGCGAGGCCGCCGCGGCGGCGCGCGAGGCCCTCGCCGCGCCGAGAGGGAGGACGTCGCTCGTCGCGGAGCGCGCCTGCTTCGTCCTCCACCAGACGGGAGCCGACGGCGAGTGCCGGACCGTCTGGGAGCAGATGAAGTCGGGCGGAGCGAACGCCCTGGAGCGCGACGCGGCCGCTTCGGAGATCGTCGTTTCGCTCCTCGTACGCGGCCGCTCGCGGGAGGGCCTCCGCGCGCTTCGTGCGACGGAGGAGCATCGGAGGGGGGAGCCGGGACGGAACGCATACGCGATCACGATCGGGCACGACCGGAGGAGCGCTCCCCCGGACGCGCTGGCGGAGGTACGCCGGATTCCGGGCGGGCTCTTGCAGAGGAACTTCCTCGCCTGGCTCGGCCGAGCCGAGGAAGCGGAGCGGGCCGACGCGGAGCTCGGCGAGCGCTGGACGTGGGGCCACCAGGCGCAGTGGATCTACGAGGCGATCCGGGCCGCGGACCAAGGGCACTTCGGCGAGGCGGCGAGGCTCATGCGGAGCGCCTACGACGCCGTCCTCGCGGCGAACGCGTCGACCTACCCCTGGAGCCGCGCCGCCTTCCTCGTCGAGGCGCTCGTCGCGGACGGCCGCCCCGAGGAGGCGCTCGCCGTGGCGCCGCCGTCGCTGCCCTGCCGCTGCCGCGATCCGGTGGACTACGGGGCGAGCTACCCACCGTTCGCGATCGCGCGGGCGCGGGCGATGGAGGGGCTCGGGCGGCCCGCCGACGCCGTGCGCGAACTCGACGGCGTCCTCGCCTTCTGGTCGGACGCCGACCCCGACCTCCCGCTCCTCGTCGAGGCCAAGGCGATGCGGAAGCGGCTTGCGAAGTCCCCCGCGCCGGCGAAGGGCGCAGCGGCGCCTGCGACGCCCCCCTCCATCGCCGTCCTCCCCTTCGCCGACATGAGCCCGGGGAAGGACCAGGAGTACTTCGCCGACGGGGTGGCGGAGGAGATCCTCGGCTCCCTCTCCCGAGTCCCCGGGCTGCGCGTCCCTGGGCGCACCTCGAGCTTCTGGTTCAAGGGGATGAAGGTCGAGCCGGCGGAGATCGCGCGGAAGCTCCGCGTGGCCCACCTCCTCCAGGGTAGCGTGCGGCGGTCGGGTGACAGGCTCCGGATCACGGCCGAGGTGGTGAAGGCGTCGGACGGCGACCGGGTCTGGAGCGAGACGTACGAGCGGCAACTCGTCGATGTCTTCACCATCCAGGACGAGATTGCGCGCTCGGTGGTGCGGGAACTGGCTCCGATGCTGCTGGCGCGAACTCTCCCACCTCCGCCGGCGGCGACCACCGATCTGGAGGCCTATCGGCTCTTCCTCCTCGGACGGTCCCTCTTCGCCAGGGGTGCACCAGGGTCGACGCGGGACATCCTGGAGACCCTGGAGCGCTCCGCGGCACTTGATCCGCGCTTCGCGCCGACGCAGGCCTACCTGGCCGTCGCACGCGGAGGTCTGGCCCGCAGCACGCGGGGAGAGGAGTCTCGGCAGCTTCGCAAGGCCGGAGGGGAGGCCGCCGCTCGCGCCTTGGCCCTCGACCCGACGTCGCCCTGGGGATACATCGCCCGAGCGTGGATCCGGCTGAACCTGGACTTGGACTGGACGGGGGCGTCCGGGGACCTCGACCGCGCCGAGGCCATCGATCCGGCGAACGAGAGCGTCCTGAACCTCAGGGCCCTCCTGCTCCTCGCGTTTGGCCGAACGGCAGAGTCCGTGGAGGTGGCGCGGCGCGCGGTGGAGTTGAGCCCGCTCAACGCCGCCCACATGTCCAACCTCGCCCTGGGCCTCGTCTGCGACGGGCACATCAGCGAAGGGCGGGAATGGGCCCGGCGAACGCTCGAGATCTCTCCGGGCCAGGTGCGCGCGGTGGAGACCCTGGCTTACGTGGCCCTCCTCACGGGCCAGGCCGAGCACGCCCTTGCCGAGTTCGAGCGAGCACCCGAGCCTCTCCGGAGCGCTGGGATCGCCGCTGCACTCCACTCCCTGGGGCGGGAGCGGGAGTCGTGGGACGCCCTGGCCCGCCTGGAGCGGGAACGGGCGGACGAGCCGGTCTTCATTGCCGGAGCCCATGCCTGGCGAGGCGACCCCGACGGCGCGTTCCGGGCGCTCGACCGCGCGGTTCACGAGCGGAGCCCCCACCTGGCCCGTCTTCACGCCTTCCCGCTCCTCGGCCCACTCCACTCCGACCCGCGCTGGAAGGCGCTGCTGCGGAAGATGAACCTGCCGGTCGAGTAAAAGACTCGAGCCCGCTGAAGCGGCAACCACAGCCGGCCGCTGGCACTTGGAATCGGTTGCAGTTCAGCGGGTTCGTGAAGGCCGGCTTCCAGCGCGAGTCAGCAGCAGCCCGACCGCTCGCAGTTCGCCCGCATCGGGACCCCGTTCACACGCTGTCTGCGCCGGAACGCTGGTACCCACCATGGCGGTTCGGCTACCCTCCTGGTGATCCCCCCAGAGGTGTCGATGGGTGAGGGTGGTCCCTCGATCGCAGTCCTACCGTTCGCGGACCTGAGCGCGGCGAGGGACCAGGCGTACTTCGCGGATGGCGTGGCCGAGGAGATCCTCAACGCCCTGGCGCACGTCCAGGGGCTCCGCGTGGTCGGGCGCACCTCGTCGTTCTCGTTCAGGGACACGGCGAGCGACCTCCGGACCATCGGGAGGCAGCTGGGAGCCGCGACCCTGCTCGAGGGAAGCGTCCGTCGCGATGGCGGGCGCGTGCGCATCGGCGTGCAGCTGGTGAAGGCGGCAGATGGCTACCAGCTTTGGTCGGAGACCTACGACCGCGCCCTGGGCAGCATCTTCGACGTCCAGGACGAGATCGCCCGGGCGGTGGTGACGTCGCTGCAGCTCACCCTGCTTCCGGAGAGGTTGGCTCGCGAGCGGCCCAGCCTGGAGGCGCACGCCCGTTTCCTGCTCGGCAGGCAGCTTCTGCGCCAGGGATCGCTGGACGGCTTCCGGGGCGCCGAGAAGGCGTTCCGGGAGGCCGCCGCGCTGGACGCCCGCTACGCTCCGGTACAGGTGGGGCTCTCGGAGGCACTCTGGGGCCGCTACCGCGCTGGCGACTCCGCGTCGGCCGACGAGACCGAGAGCCTTTGCCGGGAGACACTGGCGGCCGCCGAGCGAGCCGTCGAGCTCGCCCCCGATCTCGCCGAGGCCGTCGCGGCGCGCGGTGCGGCGAGGGCCGGGTTCCGCTGGGACTGGGCCGGGTCCGTGGAGGACCACGAGCGCGCCCTGGCGCTGAACGGGAACGCACCCGACACCCTCCGCAGCTACGGCTTCCTGCTGGCCAGGCTGGGCCGGCTGCAGGCCGCCATCGGGTCGCTGAGACTGGCCGCGGAGCTCGACCCGCTGTCCGCCGAGGTGCACCGTCTGCTCGGGTACGTGCTCCTGGCAGCCGGCGAGGCGGCGCAGGCCCGCCAGGCGCTCGAGCAGGCCCTGGAGATCGCTCCCATCAACGACTGGGCGCTCCAGTTCAGGGCCGTCAGCTCGCTCCTCGAGGGGC
Organism: Deltaproteobacteria bacterium; assembly: GCA_016214955.1. Lineage (GTDB taxonomy): Bacteria > Myxococcota > Myxococcia > Myxococcales > Anaeromyxobacteraceae > JACRMN01. The sequence goes on along the minus strand of JACRMN010000001.1, from coordinate 4,977 downwards.
GAGCCGGAGAGGCGCTCTCGATCATGGAGCGCTCCCGGACGGAGGGCTGGCGCCTCTGGGGTAAGGCGCTCGCGGGCCACAGCATGGGGAAGGAGCCGGACTCGCGCCGAGCGCTCGAGGGCCTCGTCGAGTGCTGGGCGCACGTGGGCACCTACCAGATCGCCCAGGTCATCGCCTGGCGCGGGGACCGAGAGCACGCCTTCGAGTGGCTGGAGCGGTGCTACCGGAGTCGCGACGTCGGGCTCACCTACCTGAAGCTCGATCGGCTCATGCAGGGCCTGCGAGGCGATCCGCGCTGGAACGGCCTGCTTGTAAGAATGGGCCTCCCCGCGGATCCCATCCCGGAGTCGCGGGGATCGTTGCCGGCGGCCGCGGAGGTCGTCCGCCCCGGCGCGCTCTCCGCGCTGCTCCAGGAGATCGCCAGTGCGCCCACGCCCTCGGACGGGGGCTGGGGCGCTGCGCTCCTGCCGGGCGCGACCATCGGCAAGTTCGAGCTGGTCCGGGAGATCGGGAGCGGCGGCTTCGGCGTGGTCTGGGAGGCGCGGGACCGGGAGCTCGGCCGGAGCGTGGCCTTCAAGGCGGTGCGGGCCGGGGGGAAGGCGGGGCTCCGGGAGGAGCGGCTGCTCCGGGAGGCGGAGGCGGCGGCGAGGCTCGCCCACCCCAACATCGTGACGCTGTTCGACCTGGGGCGCGCCGAGGCGGGGCCATACCTCGTGCTGGAGCTGCTCAGCGGACAGACGCTGGAGGAGCGGCTCGGGGAAGGGCCGCTGCCGCTCCGCGAGGCGGTGCGGATTGCAGCGGAGACAGCGAAGGGCGTGGCGCACGCGCACCAGCACGGGGTGGTGCACCGGGATCTCAAGCCGGCCAACGTGTTCCTCTGCGACGACGGGCAGGTGAAGGTGCTGGACTTCGGCCTCGCCCACGCCTTCGGACAGCGGCGGCAGGACGGGGGGACGCCGGCCTACATGGCGCCGGAGCAGTGGGAGGGGGCGCCGGAGGACGAGCGGACCGACGTGTTCGCGCTGGGGGTGATGCTGTACCGGATGCTCTCGGGGGAGCTGCCGTTCGCGGACCCGGATGGGAGGGACCACCTGTCGAAGGAGCCGGCGCCGGCGCTGGAGATCGCGGAGCAGCCGGAGCTGGGCGCGCTGGTGGGCCGGATGCTGGCGAAGCGTCCGGTGGAGCGGCCGCGGGACGGGGCGGAGGTGGCGGGGGCGATCAAGGAACTTCAGCAAGAGCTGGAGCGGGTGCCCGGGATCGGGCCGTCGGCGGTGCGGACGCGGCGGCGGCCAGGGCTGCGGCTCCTCGCGCTGGCGGTGGCGGGCGCGGTGGCAGGGGCGCTGGTGGCTGGCGGCGTCGCCTGGTGGCGCCTGGAGCGGGCGCCGCGGCCGGTAGCCAGCGCCGACGGGCGGATCGTGGTGGCGGTTGCGGACGTGGTGAACGAGACCGGGGAGAAGGAGCTGGACGTGCTCTCCGGTCTCCTCGTCACCTCGCTGGAGCAGTCGCGCCGGCTCTCGGTGATGACGCAGGCGCGAGTCCTGGACCTGGCGATCCGGGCCGGAAGGAAGGACGCGGCCCGGGTGGACGAGACCATCGGGCGGGAGGTGGGGAAGGCGAGCGGGGTGCGGGCGCTGCTGCTCCCGGCGATCCGCAAGCTCGGAGCGACGTACTCGCTGGAGATGCGGGCCATCGACCCAGTGCGCGACGAGCACCTCTTCACGGCCAGCGACCGGGCGGCGTCGAAGGAGGCGCTGCTCGACCTCCTCGACCGGCTCTCGGAGCGGGCCCGGAACGAGCTCGGAGAGGGGAAAGCCGAGCTGGCAGGCTCCAGCGTCCAGCTCGGTGCGGCGATGACCCGCAGCCTGGACGCCTACCAGCACTACCTCGCCGGCCAGGAGGCCTGGCTCCGCGACGGTCTCCGGGCCACCGGTCTCCGGGAATTCCGGGAAGCGCTGCGCCTGGATCCCGGGTTCTCCGCTGCACACGTTCAGCTGGCCCACCTGCTCCACCACTCCTACGACTTGCCCGCGCTCGCGGCGCCGCATTGGAAGGCGGCCAACGAGGGTCTCGACCGCATGCCGGAGAAGGAGCGGCTCCTCTTCCGCCTGAAGCGAGCTCACTATCACTCGACCTTCGAGCACTTCAGCCGCGAGGAGGCCCTGCGGCTCGCCGACGAAGCCCTGGCCCGCTTCCCGGACGACAAGTTCGCCCTCATTTCGGCGGCTGATGCGTTCGAGACCTTCGGCTTGCCCGACCGCTACAAGCCGGTGCTCCACCGGGCGGCGGCGCTGGATCCCGGCTACTTCTCTGCCGCCGCCAGCCTCGCCGAGTGGGGGGGCGCGACGACCGCCGAGTCCCTCGAGGTCGCGCGCAGGGCCGTGGCCACCCGCCGGAGCGCCGCGAACCTGGGCATCCTGGCGACGGCGCTGTGGGCCGCGGGCGACGACGACGGGGCGGTTGCGGCGGCCCGCGAGTCGCTGCGCGCCGGAGGGTCGCAGCACTCGCTCATCGCCATCAGGGCCTGCGACGTGCTTCGCGAGAAGGGGATCGGGGCAGATTGCCTGCAGGTGTGGCGGGACATGGTCTCCGGAGGCCTGAACGAGCACGAGCGGGCCTACGCCCGCCTCCGGCTGGCGGAAGGGCTCGTCCACCGGGGCCGGATCCGAGAGGCGCTCCGGAACGTCGATGCCGCGCCGGGGCTCGCCGTGGCGGTGTCGCCGGAGTGGCTCGCGCGGATCTACATGGTTGGCCATCCACGCAACAACGCTCCCCAGGCGCTCGAGGCGGCGCGGCGCATCTCCAACCCCCAGTTCCGCCGGAACTACCTCACCTGGCTCGGCGCCACGGAGGAGGCGGCGCGCATCACCACGTCGCTCGGAGGAAGGGGGTACGAGGTGACCGAGCAGATCAACCGCGCCATGGACCAGGCCAGCCGCGGACGGCCCGCCGAGGCCGCAGAGACCATCGCCGCGGTCCGCGAGGAGATGCGGCGGCGCAGCAACTCCACGTGGACCTTCTCCCAGGCGGCCTTCCACGCCGAGGTGCTGCTGGCCGCCGGTCGCGCCGAGGAGGCCGCAGGGGTCTGGCCGGCGACCTTCCCCTGCCGGTGCACGGACCAGCTCGATCATGGGAGCTTCTACCCCCTGCTCGTCATCCACCGCGCCCGCGCCATGGAGCTGCTCGGCCGCCGCGCCGACGCCATCCGCGAGCTCGACGGCGTCCTCGACTTCTGGAAGGAGGCCGACTCCGACCTCCCGCTCCTCGTCGAGGCCAAGGCGATGCGGAAGCGGCTGGCGAAGGGGCCCGCGCTGGCGAAGGGCGCAGCAGCAGCGGCACCGACCCCCTCAATCGCCGTCCTCCCCTTCGCCGATCTCTCGCCTGGCAAGGACCAAGAGTACTTCGCCGACGGCGTGGCCGAGGAGATCCTGAACGCGCTCTCCCGCGTGAAGGGGTTGAAGGTGGTCGGGCGGACGTCCTCCTTCTCCTTCAAGGGCAAGAAGGAGGACCTCCGGAACATCGGGAAGAAGCTCGGGGTCGCCCACGTGCTCGAGGGGAGCCTCCGCAAGGAAGGAGGCCGGGTCCGTGTGGCTGCCCAGCTCGTGAAGGCGGCCGACGGCTACCAGCTCTGGTCGCAGAGCTACGACCGGGAGCTGACCGGGATCTTCGAGGTGCAGGACGAGGTGGCCCGCGCGGTCGCGTCTGCACTGGCGGGGCAGCTCCTCGCCAGCGGCTCGCCGGGCGCGCTGCGACCCGCGCCGACGACGACGCCCGAGGCCTACGAGCTCTACCTGCAAGGGCGACAGCATCACCAGCGGCTCTCCTACAAGACCTTTGGCCTGGCGGTGCAGGCGTACGAGCGGGCGCTGGAGCTCGACCCCAAGTTCGCACTGGCGTGGGCCGGCCTCGGAATACCGCTCCTCTACGACGCGCGAAGGGCCCCCACGCGCGCCGAGGAGCGGGCCCAGCAGCTGCGCGCGCTGGCCGCCGCCGAGAGGGCCCTGGAACTGGCGCCGGACCTGGTGGAGGGGCTCCGGGCGCGGGGATTCCTTCGCCAGACGGTCGCCTGGGACTGGGAGGGAGCGCGCGCCGACCTGGAGCGGGCGGTGCGGCTCTATCCCGGCGATCCAGGCTCGTGGCACGTCTACGGCGTCCTCCTCGACAACCTGGGCCGCTCCGCCGAGGCCATCGCCGCGGTGGAGCGGGCGGTGGCGCTCGATCCCCTCAGCAGCTCTTGGCTGAAGCTCGGGCAGGTGCAGGAGGGCGCGGGACGGATCGATCTAGCGCGCGCCAGCTTCGAGCGCGCCCGGCTGATCCTGCCCCACTCGCCGGTCCCGCGCTGGGCCCTGGCCGGCCTCGACCTGCTCGAGGGGCGAGCCCAGGAGGCCCTGCGGGTCTTCGAGGAGCTGGCCGCCGACGGGGTGGCTTCCCAGAAGGACATGGCGCGGGCGCTTCACTCGCTGGGGCGCAAGGCCGATGCCGAGGTCGTTCTGGAGAAGCTGATGACACGGAAGCCCAGGGCCAAGCCGCTCGACGTGGCCTCCGCCTGCGCCTGGATGCAGCGGCTCGACTGCTCCTTCGAGTGGCTCGACCGCGCCTGGAACGAGCACGACGGGGAGCTCGGGGAGGCCTTCCGGACGAGGCCCGATTGGAGGCCGCTCCACTCGGACCCGCGCTGGAAGGAGCTGCTCCGGAAGCTGAACCTGCCGGGGGAGTGAGCGCGGCCCGAGCCGCCTCGAGACGCAGCGCGGGGCCCTCTGGCGAGGGCCCCGCGTGCGGTGCAACGCCCGTTGGGGAGCGGGGCTAGGAGTTGACCTGCTTCGCGGCCGCGGGGCCGAGGGCCGCGCGCAGCCCCTCCTCGGCGCGGTCGGAGACCAGGCCGGCGGTGAAGGCGGCGCCCAGGAGCAGCGCGGCGATGACGGTGATGACCTGGAGGGCGCTGGCGATGCCGTTCTGCGGGGGCTTGGCGAAGGTCGTCGT
>JACRMN010000021.1 GCA_016214955.1 Deltaproteobacteria bacterium | reverse complement strand
CGGCGCCGGCCACGGCGGCGCGCAGCGCCTCCTCGCGCTCGGCCACCACCCGCTCGGCCTCGGCGCGGGCGCCGGCCGCCTCCTCGCGGGCCGCCTGGGCCCGGGCCCCGGCGTCGCCGGCCTGGCTCCGCAGCGCCTCCAGCTCGGCGCGGGCCGCGTCCCGCTCGGCGGCCGCTGCCTCGGCCAGGCCCTGGAGCCGCGACTGCTCGGTGCGGGCGCGATCGGCCTCCTCCATCGCCGCGCGGGCCTCGTCCCGGGCGGCGGCCGCCTCGGCGCGCGCCGCCTCGCCGGTGCCGCGCGCGCTCTCGGCCTCGGCCCGGGCCTCGTCGGCTTCGCGCCGCGCCGCCGTGAGGCCGCTCTTGGCTGCCTCGGCCTCGAAGCGCGCCGCCTCGGCGCGGGCCCGCAGGTCCTCGGCCAGGCCGGAGAGCTCGCCGGCCTCGCGCCGCGCCGCCTCGGCGTCGGCGCGGAGCTGGTGCAGCTCGTTGCGGGAGATCTCGGCCTCGGCCGCCTCGGAGCGCACCATGGCGTCGAGCTCGGCGATGCGCGCCTCCAGCGACCCGATGTGCTGCTTCTTCTCCTCGGCCAGCGCCGACTTCTCGGCCAGCAGCGAGCGGGCGGTGTCGAGATCGCGGCCGCGGTCGGCCTCGGCGGCCCGCATCCGCTCCACCGCCGCGAGCGCCGCCGCCAGCTCGCCGCGGTTTCCGTCGGCGGCCCGCTCGGCCTCATCGGCGCGGCCGCGGGCGGCCTCCAGGTCGGCGGCCAGGCGGGCCACCTCCTCCTCGGCCCGCGCCAGGGCGCGCGCCAGCTCCTCGGTCCGCCCGGCGGTGGCGCGCAGCTCGGCCTCTCGCGCGGCGCAGCCGGCGTGGGCGCGGGCGGCCTCCTGGGCGGCGCGGGCCCTGTCGGCCAGGGTGCGGTGGGGCAGGGTGACGAGCACCATGCCGTCGAGGCGCGACGGGGCCGGGCCGCAGACCGCCAGGTAGGCGGCGGCCTCGGGCACTCCGGCGGCAGCGCCGTCGATGGCCAGGTCGGGATCCTCCGCGCCGCTCATCGCCAGCACCCAGCCGACCGCGGCGGCCTGGGTGGCCACCTCCACCGACGGGAAGCGGGCCGAGAGCGCGCCCACGAAGGCCTCGTAGCCGGGCTGCGGCCCGGGCCCGGGATCGCCGGCCAGCGTCGCCAGGCCGGTGGCGCCGGGGACGGCCAGGGCCGCCACCAGGTAGCCGCGGGGCGAGAGCAGGTCGGAGAGGGCGGCCACCAGCTCCGGGTCGGTGGCCAGCGGCGCGCCGTCGGCCAGCAGCACCACGTCGAAGGAGCGGCGCGGCAGGTCCTGGACGCGGGCGGCGCGGAACTCGACGAAGGGGTGGGCGTGATCGCGGCGGGCGGCGTCGACCACCGCCGGGTCGTCGTCGATGGAGAGCACGGCCGCGGCACCGCGCTCGGCGATGGAGAGCGCGGTCTCGCCGCCGCTGCGGGCGGCGCCGCCCAGCTCCAGCACGCGCCGGCCGGCCAGCAGCGGCTCGACGAAGCTGTAGCGGGCCAGCAGCTCGCCGGTCCCGTGGGTGGCGTGGAAGCTCATGACGCAGCGGATGTTACCCCGGCACGGGCGGGAGATCCCGATCGCGGCCCCGATATCGGGCGATGGCCCGGCGCTGCTACCGGGCCGGCGCAGGGGCCGGGGCCGCCGGCGGCGGATCGAGCTGCCGCGGCGCCGCGGGGGCCAGGAGCCGCGACGTCTGGTGGAGCTGCTCCAGCGCCGGCTCCACCGACTTCAGCGCCTCGGCGGCGTCGCCGGCCCGCGGCGAGGCCGACTGGGCGGTGAGCCGCAGCCGCTCCCGCGCCTGGCGGAGCGCGTCGGCGCCCTTCTCCAGGAGCAGGCGCGCCTCGAAGAAGCCCGACTCGGCCCGCAGCGCCCGCAGGTCCTCCCGCTGCGCCCCGCTGATGCCGGCCAGCCGCTCGGCGCGGGCCACGTAGCCGGAGGCCCGCTCCAGGTTCTCCGCCTTCTCGCCGGCCACGTCCTCGCGGGCCCAGCGGGCCAGGAGCTCGTAGAGCGCCTGGTCGAGGGCGGCGCGGTCGTCGAACGTCTGCTCCGGCGGGAGCTGCGCACCGGGCGGCGGCCGGATGAACGCGTAGGCGGCGAGGAGCTGCGGGTCGTCGGTCTTGAAGGACTGGCGCCCGTAGGGCGCGAGCATGCCGCGCTTCACCAGGAGCTGCCCTTCCTCGGCCACCAGGAAGTACTGGCGGGCGTTCCGCTCCGAGAGCAGCCACACCGCCAGGCCGGCGAGCAGCAGGATGGCCACCCAGGCCAGGAAGGCGCGGCCGGCGGTCCCGGCCTCTCCGCGGCGGCTCATGTGGCGCTCCTCACCACGCCCACGTAGGGCAGGTTGCGGTGCTGCTCGTCCTTGTCGAGTCCGTAGCCCACCACGAACTCGTCGCCGATGAGGAAGCCGCGGTAGTCCACCGGGATGCGCACCCGGGCCCGGGCTGGTTTCTCCAGGAGGCAGCAGATCTTCAGGCTGGCGGGCCGGTGGGCCTGGAGGTGGTCGAGGAGCCGGCGCATCGTGAGGCCGGTGTCGAGGATGTCCTCCACCAGCACCAGGTGGCGCCCCTCCACCGGGCGCGAGAGATCGCGGGTGACCCGCACCTCGCCGGTGGTGGTGGTGCCCTCGTAGGAGGAGGCGCCGATGAAGTCCACCTCCAGGGGGAGGTCCACGGCGCGCACCAGGTCGGCGAGGAAGATGAAGCTCCCCTTGAGGACGCCCACCATGGTGGTGGCCTGCCCCTGGTGGTCGCGGGCGATCTCGCGGCCGAGCTGCTCGACCCGCTCGCGGATGCGGGACTCCGAGATGAAGACCTCGACGCGATCCGCGGAGGCGGCCATGGCGGCGCATCCTGCCACCTGTCCGGCGCACCCCGCAAGGCGCGCTTGTCGCCGGCTCGCCGCGGGCCTACAACGGGCGGCCATGCACATCGCCCTGGCCGCCGCGCTCGCCCTCCAAGCCGCCACCGCCGCCGAGGGGCCGCTGCGGGCGCTGCCCTACGTCCCCGGCCTCGACCCGGCGGCCATGGACCGCAGCGTCGACCCCTGCCAGGACTTCTACGCCTACGCCTGCAACGGCTGGATCGCCGCCAACCCGGTGCCGGCCGACAAGTCGCGCTGGGACGCCTACGACAGGCTGGCCGAGGACAACCGCCGCCTGCTCTGGGGCCTCCTCGCCGACGCGGCCCGCCCCGGCGCGCGCCGCTCCCCCGAGGAGAAGCAGGCGGGCGACTACTTCGCCGCCTGCATGGACGAGGCGGGGGTGGAGAGGAAGGGCGCCGCGCCCCTGGCCCGCGACCTCCAGGCGGTGGAGCGGCTGGCGTCGAAGCGCGACCTGGCCCGGCTGGTGGGGCGGCTCCACCCGGCCGTGGGTGGGAGGCTCCTCTTCGGCTTCGGCAGCCAGCAGTCCTTCGAGGACTCGGAGCAGGTGGTGGCGGTGACCGGTGCGGGCGGCCTCGGGCTCCCCGACCGCGACCTCTACCTGCTCGACGACGCCCGGTCCGCCGAGGTGCGGCGCGCCTACCGCGCGCACGTCGAGGCGATGCTGAAGCTGGCCGGCGACGCGCCCGGGGCGGCGGCCCAGGCGGCCGAGGCGGTGCTGCGGCTGGAGACGGCGCTGGCCCGCGCCTCCCTCACCCGCACCGAGCGCCGCGACCCGCACAAGATCTGGCACCGGACCACGCCCGCCGAGCTGCAGGCGCTCACGCCCGGGTTCGCATGGCCCGACTACTTCGCTGCCCGGGCCCTGCCGCGGGTGCCCTGGCTCAACGTCGAGGAGCCGGCGTTCCTGCGCGCCGTCGAGGCGCTCCTGCAAGTGGAGGGGCTTCCTGCGTGGAAGGCCTACCTGCGGTGGCACGTGGTGGACGCGCGGGCGCCGGTGCTCTCCCGGGCCTTCGTGGAGCAGGACTTCTCCTTCCGCGAGGGGCTGCTGCGGGGCACCCAGGCGCTGGCGCCGCGCTGGAAGCGCTGCGTGGAGCTGGTGGACCGCGACCTGGGCGAGGCCCTGGGCAAGGTGTTCGTGGCCCGGGCCTTCCCGCCCCAGGCGAAGCAGGAGGCCGAGGCCATGGTGGGACACGTGGTCGAGGCCATGCGCGAGCGCATCCAGGGCCTCGACTGGATGGGGCCGGAGACCCGCCAGGCCGCGCTCCAGAAGCTCTCGGCCCTGCGGCACAAGATCGGCCACCCGTCCCGCTGGCGCGACTACTCGCGGCTGCAGGTGAGCCGCGGCGACCTGGCGGGGAACGTGGAGCGGGCGCTGCGCTTCGAGGCGGCGCGCCAGCTGCGCAAGATCGGGCGGCCGCTCGACCGGGGCGAGTGGTCCATGACCGCACCCACGGTGAACGCCTACTACGACGCCTCGATGAACGAGATGAACTTCCCGGCCGGGGTGCTCCTGCCGCCGCTCTTCGACCTCTCCATCGACAAGGCGCCCGGCTACGGCAACGACGGCAGCACCGTGGGCCACGAGCTCAGCCACGGGTTCGACGACGAGGGGCGCCGCTTCGACGCCCGGGGCAACCTGCGCGACTGGTGGACCGCCGCCGACGCCGCCGCCTTCGAGGAGCGGGCCCGCTGCGTGGCGGAGCAGTACGCCGCCTACCCGGTGGTGGACGACATCCGCATCAACTCGCGGCTCACCCTGGGCGAGGACCTGGCCGACCTGGCCGGCACCACGCTCGCCTGGTCGGCCTGGAAGAGGGCCACCCGCGGCCAGGCCCTGGAGAGCCGCGACGGGCTGACGCCCGACCAGCGCTTCTTCGTGGGCTTCGCCCAGTGGGCCTGCGGCACCACCCGGCCCGAGGCGCTGCGCCTCCGCGCCCTCACCGACGTGCACTCGCCGCTGCGCTGGCGCGTCAACGGCGTGGTGGCCAACCTGCCCGAGTTCGCCCGCGCCTTCTCCTGCCCGGCGGGGAAGCCCATGGTGCGCGAGAAGCCCTGCCGCGTCTGGTGAGCGCCATGCCCGGCCGCGCCTTCTCCGCCCGCGCCCCCGCCAAGGTGAACCTGGTGCTCCGGGTCGGGCCGCCCCGCGCCGACGGCTTCCACGGCATCGCCTCGCTCCTCGCGCCCCTCGACCTCTGCGACCGGGTCCTGGTGCGGGTCTCGCCGGGCCGGCCCGGGCCCGTCACCTGCCGCGTCCCCGGCCGCCCCGACCTCGACGGCGAGGGCAACCTGGCGGCCCGCGCGGCGCTCGCCTTCCGGGCCCGCTTCGGCGTCGAGGACCGGATCGCCATCCGCATCCAGAAGCGCATCCCGGTGACCGCCGGGTTGGGCGGCGGCTCCTCCGACGCCGCCGCGGTGCTGCGCTGCCTGGCCCGCGCCTACCGCATCCGCGATCGGGCGGCGCTCTCCCGCCTGGCCCTCGCCGTCGGCTCCGACGTGCCCTTCTTCCTGGAGCCCGGCGCGGCCTGGGCGGCCGGGCGCGGCGAACGGCTTCACCCCGCGCGGGTTCCGCCGCTGCACCTGGTGCTGCTCTACCCGGTGGATCCGGCCATGGGGGTCCGTGCCGCAGACGCCTACCGCTGGCTCGACGAGGACCGGGAGCGACTCGGCGCCCGGGCATCAACGCCCCGGATTCCCAGGGGTTCCGGCGGTTCCGGCGGTGCCGGACATGGCGCTCCCAGGAGTTCCCGCGGGAGTTCCCGCGGTGCCGGACACGGGGGTCCGGCGCTGCCGGAGCTGCACAACGACCTCGAGGCTCCGTGCCTGGCGCGCCGTCCGGCACTCGGAGAAATCCGGGCCGTCCTGGTCGGTGCCGGAGCCACATCGGCTATCATGTCGGGAAGCGGTCCCACGGTATTCGGGGTGTTCGGGAGCCGGGTGGCGGCGAGGCGGGCGGCTTCGCGGATCCGTGGCACGGCGGCGGGACTCGAGGTCCACGTCGCCCGTTCGGTGCAGCGGCAACCTGGAGCGGCGCCATGGAGATCACCGAGGTCCGCGTCTTTCCGGTCCAGGAGGAGAAGCTCAAGGCCTACGTGACCATCACCCTCGACGGTTGCTTCGTGGTCCGCGACCTCAAGGTGATCCACGGCACCACCGGCCTCTTCGTGGCCATGCCGGCCAAGCGGCGCAAGGACGGCACCTTCAAGGACATCGCCCATCCGCTCAACTCCGAGACCCGCGAGCGGATGGAGAAGCTGATCCTGGCCGAGTACGAGCGGGAGCTGAAGAAGGGCGCGGCCCCGGCCCGGACCGGCACCGGCGAGTAAGCGCGGGTACACCTCCCCGGCGTCAGGCCGGTCTGCTAGAAGGCAGCCGTCTCGTCACCGCACCGCTCCGGTCGCCAAGGAAGGACCCCATGGGCAACGGCAACGGCCATCTGCCGGACTACATGCTCTTCGCCGGCAACTCCAACCCCAGCCTGGCCGAGCAGGTGGCCCTGCACCTCGAGCGCCCGCTGTCGCGCGCCACCGTGGGCCGCTTCTCCGACGGCGAGATCCAGGTGGAGATCGGGGAGAACGTCCGCGGGATGGATGCCTACATCATCCAGTCCACCTGCAGCGACGCCAACGTCAACCTGATGGAGCTGCTCATCATGATCGACGCGCTGAAGCGGGCGTCGGCCGGCTCCATCACCGCGGTGATGCCCTACTACGGCTACGCCCGCCAGGACCGCAAGGCCGCCTCGCGCGTGCCCATCACCGCCAAGCTGGTGGCCGACCTCATCGAGGCGGCCGGCGCCACCCGCGTCGTGTCCATGGACATGCACGCCGGCCAGATCCAGGGCTTCTTCAACATCCCCTTCGATCACCTCTACGCCGCGCCCATCCTGGTCGAGGACATGAAGAAGCGCTTCGACGGCCGCGCCGGGGAGCTGGTGGTGGTCTCGCCCGACGCCGGCGGCGTGGAGCGCGCCCGCGCCTACGCCAAGCGGCTCGGCGCCCAGCTGGGCATCGTCGACAAGCGGCGCGTCAAGGCCAACGTCGCCGAGATCATGAACGTCATCGGCGACGTCCAGGGCAAGGTGACGGTGTTGCTCGACGACATGGTCGACACCGCCGGCACCCTGACCCAGGCCGCCACCGCCCTCGTGGACAAGGGCGCCTCCCGCGTCTACGCCTACGCCACCCACGCCGTGCTCTCCGGCCCGGCCGTGGAGCGGATCAGCAAGAGCCCCATCGAGCAGGTGGTGGTCACCGACACCATCCCGCTCAGCCCGGCGGCCGCCGCCTGCCCCAAGATCGTCCAGCTCTCGGCGGCCCGGCTGCTCGGCGAGGCCATCAGGCGCATCCACCAGGCCGACTCGCTCTCCTCGCTGTTCGTCTAGGCGGCCCGCCGCACCCGCGCCTCCCCGCCGGTCGACACCGGAAGCGAGAGGTGCTGTGCTCGCCCCGTGACCGCCGCCGGCGCCTGCATCGCCGCCACCGCCCTCTGCCTCGCCCTGCACCTGTACGCCGAGGCCAGGGGGCGGCCGGTGCTCCGCGCCCTCACCAAGCTGGCCGCCTCGCTCGGCTTCGTGGGGCTGGCGCTGGCGCTGGGCGTGGACGCGCCCTTCGACAGGCTGGTGCTGGCGGCGCTCCTGCTCTCGCTCCTCGGCGACGCGCTCCTGCTCTCGGCGGCGAGGCCCATGTTCCTCGCGGGGCTCGTCGCCTTCCTGCTGGCCCATGTGGCCTACGCCGTCGCCTTCCTCGGCGAAGGCTCCATCCCGCCCTGGCCGCTGCCGCTCCTGGCGCTCGGGGTGGGACTGGTGCTCCGCTGGCTGTGGCCACACCTCGGCCCGATGAAGGGGCCGGTGGTGGCCTATTGCGTGGTCATCGCCGTGATGGTGGCGGCGGCCATGGGCGTGGCCTCGGCGGAGGTGCGCGCCGGCGCGGTGCTCTTCTTCCTCTCCGACCTGCTGGTGGCCCGCGACCGCTTCGTGGCCCCCGGCCTCGCCAACCGCGCCGTGGGGCTGCCGCTCTACTACGGCGCCCAGCTGCTCCTGGCGAGCGCAGTGGGGTGAGGGCTCAGAACCCGTTGCAGGTGCAGATCCAGTACGGGCCGCCCGCCGAGACGTTGTCCTCGCCACTGGAGTGCGTGCCCGAGGGGCAGCCGCCGCAGCGCTTGGGCGAGGGCTGGCCGATGAACTGGATGCCGCCGGAGGTCTGGCCGCAGCGCGAGACCCAGGAGAAGTCGCAGCCGCCGCCGCCCTGGTCGCCGCAGGGGTTGCAGGCCGCGACGCAGGTCCCCGTGCAGTAGGTGCACATGCCGGCGTGCGGGTTGCTGCTGGTGGCCCGGTCCTCCTTGCAGTAGCCGCAGGCGTTGTAGCCGGCCTTGGTCGGGCAGTCGGGGTCCCCGCAGGCGGAGAGGTTGAGTACGAGGGCCAGGGAAGCGAAGGCGAGCATGCTGCGCATGGTGTCTCCCATCGATGTTCGCGCCGTCCGGGCCAGGCCCGATCCCCGCGCCTCGGAGCATCGTGCGCCTCGCGGCCCCCGCACGGAAGCCCCCGTTGCCACGACACCATGTCACTCACAGTGAGGAGAGCCGCAACGGGTGCGGCGGCGACGTACAGCGGCGGTGCGCTCCGGCGGTTGCCTGTGCAGAACCAAGCGCGGGTGCGAGCCCCGACCACCTCGCCGGAGGAGCACCTTTGCCGACTCGTGCGACTCCGCGCTGCGGGCCCGGACCGAGCAGGTGAGCGCCCGGCGCGCCGCGCCCACATCGACCGCGCCCCCGGTCTGGCCCACCTGCCGCCGGCGCGAGGGCGGCAGGATCAGGGCGCGGGAGGAGAAGGCGCGCCCGCCGGCACCCAGCCCTGCGGATCGTCGAGCGCCCCGTCGAGGAGCTCCTTCACCTTGGCGGCGTCGCACGGATCGGACTCGGACTCCACCACCTTCATCCACAGCGGCTCGCCCGACGTCCGGTCCACGAGCAGGAGCTCGGCCCTCACCGCGTCTCCCGCAAAGAAGCCGCGGCTCTCGAGGTCCATCGCCGGGGGCGGCGGGAGCATGAGCTCGGCGAGCGGGGCCTCCGGCGGTGGTTCCACCGGCAGAGCTTCCTGCGAGGCGGGCGCCGGCTCGGCGGGAGCGAGCGGCGGGACGGGCTCGGGAGGCGGAGCCGGAGCACCGGGCGGCGGCGTCCCGTACCAGACCTCGGAGCTGGCCATGGGGGTGGGAGGCGGGACGAGCGGCACGACGAGGTGCACGCCCAGGTCGAGCCCCCAGTAAGGGCCGCCTCCATGATGGTGGTGCGGGAAGGCGTGCGGAGCTCCGATGCGCGGCGGACGGGGCGGTGCGGCTACGACGCGGGGAACGCCCGAGCGCGGGCCGGCGCGGCCCGCGGACGGAACGCCACCGCCGCGGCCGCCCGACTTGCTGGCGGCGATGGCCACCACCGCCACCACCACCACGCCCACGACGATGCCGGCGACGGCGGCCGACTGGTTGTCGCGGCGCGACGGGGTGCGGCTCACGCCCTGCGCCCGGACCACCAGGAGCTGATCCCCCTCCTCCAGCCGCCGGTGCGCCAGCGCCTGGTAGAGCGCACTGCGGGCCCTGTCGGCGGCGGCCTCGGCCTCGGCAGGGCTCACCGGCCCCCCGCTCTCCAGCCACAGCTCGAGCTGGGGCTCGGCCACACCGTCGCGCACCGGGACGCGCGGCGAGATGGCGCTGGCAGGGGCGCGCACCACGGTGCAGCCGAAGGTCAGGAGCGCGCAGAGCGCGACGAGCTCGCGCCGGGCGAGGCCGGGGCGGAGGGAAGGGCTCGGGGTCCGGGTCATGGGCAACTCGCGGAAATGCATGGGACGCGCCGGCTCCCATGGTGGCAGGTTCCCAGGCGATCGAGACATCGGCGGCGCCGCAGGGTGTCACCGGATCGCCCGCGCGTGGCCCGCCGGCGACACCGCGTCGGGGGCAGCCGCCGCCCGCCCAGGCCATCCCTTGACGTTCCCAGCCCTTTCCGCTAGATCCCGCGCTCCCTCGAGGGCCGCAGCCTGCGCTCCGGGGAAGACCCAGGGCCGGAGCGTTCCGCGACCGTCCCCTCGCCCGCACTCCGCGGCGAGTCCACTGGGAGGAACAGATGTCGACGACTGCCATCCTCAATGCCGAGAAGCGCGAGGGCAAGGGCAAGGGCCCGGCCCGCCGCCTCCGTGCCCAGAAGCTCATCCCG
This sequence comes from Deltaproteobacteria bacterium, assembly GCA_016214955.1. GTDB lineage: Bacteria > Myxococcota > Myxococcia > Myxococcales > Anaeromyxobacteraceae > JACRMN01. The sequence goes on along the minus strand of JACRMN010000021.1, from coordinate 101,071 downwards.
GCCGTGGTCTACGGTCTCGAGAAGGCTCCGACCCACCTCGCGGTGGATCCGAAGCTGCTCGAGAAGGCCATCGCCACGCCCCACAAGTTCAACACCCTCATCACCCTCAAGACCGCCGAAGGCGACAAGCTGGTGCTCTTCAAGGAGTACCAGGTCGATCCCGTCAGCCGGAAGCTGCTCCACGCCGACTTCCTCGAGGTGACCCTCGACAAGCCGGTGAAGGTGGAGGTCCCGGTGGTCACCACCGGCAAGGCCGAGGGAGTCACCGCCGGCGGCATCCTCTCGATCTCCGCCCACGAGGTGGTGGTCGAGGCGCTGCCCGGCAAGATCCCGGCCCAGATCGAGGTGGACGTCTCCGGCATCAAGATCGGCGGCTCGCTCCACATCTCGCAGGTGAAGGCCCCCGAGGGCTGCAAGTTCAAGTACGGCACCGACTACGTCGTGGCCTTCGTCGCCGTGCCCGAGAAGGAGGAGGTCGTCGCCGTCGCCGCCGCGGTTCCGGGCGCCGAGGGTGCCGCCGCTGCTCCGGGTGCTCCGGGCGCCGCCGCTCCGGGTGCTCCGGGCGCTGCCGCACCGGCTGCGGGTGCCGCCGCTCCTGCCGCCGGCGGCAAGCCGGCCCCGGGAGCTGCTCCGGCCAAGGACGCCAAGGGCGGAGACAAGAAGAAGTAAGGGCCCCGCTTGAAGCTCGTCGTCGGCCTCGGCAACCCTGGACCGGAATACGCGCGGACCCGGCACAACGTCGGCTTCCTGGTGGCCGACGAGCTGTGCCGCGCCCTCCGCGCCGACTTCTCGGTGCGCAAGTTCGGGGCGGAGATCGCCGAGGCCACGGCGGGTGCGGAGCGGGTCTGGATCATGAAGCCGCAGACCTACATGAACCACTCGGGCGAGGCGGTGGGGCCGGCGCTGCGCTGGCTCAAGCTCGGGCTCGACGACCTCGTGGTCGTCCACGACGACATCGAGCTCGAGGCCTTCCGGGTGCAGGTGAAGATCGGCGGCGGTCACTCCGGCAACAACGGGGTGAAGAGCGTCAACGCCCACGTGGGCGGGCCCGACTACCCGCGGGTGCGGGTCGGCGTGGGCCGGCCCCCGCCGCCGGTGGATCCGGCCGACTGGGTGCTGGGCCGGTTCGCGAAGGCCCAGGAGCGGGAGCTGGAGGATTGCGTCGCCTGGGCCTCCCAGGCGGCCCGCGCGGTGGTGGAGAAGGGCGCGGTGAAGGCGATGAACGAGTTCAACCGGCGGAAGGAAGCCGGGGCGTAGCGTAGGGGCGCGGGCGGCATGGTGCCGCCCGGGCCAGTGACTCCTCGCGGCGGGCGAACCGCCGCTGCAAACCCGAGGGGAGCAAAGATGGCGGAAACCCAGAAGCGGCTCGTGCGCGAGTACGAGACCATCTACCTGCTGAAGCCGGAGACCCCGGACGACCAGGTGGAAGAGATCAAGGAGCGGCTCCGCGGGATGGTGTCGCGCCAGGGCGGCAAGGTCATCCGGTTCACCAACCAGGGGAAGCGCAAGACCGCCTTCCCGGTGGCCAAGAACCAGAAGGCCCTGTTCATGCACTGCCTCTACGTCGGCAACCCCGGCCTGGTGGGCGAGTTCGAGCGCAACCTGAAGATGCTCGAGCAGGTCACCAAGTTCCAGTCGGTGAAGCTGGCGGACGGCGTCGACTTCGAGGCCCGGGCGGTGGAGCAGGACGTCAAGATCCAGCCGGTCGAGGAGGAGCAGCGTCCGCGGGAGGAGCGCCCCGAGTTCGGCGAGCGTCCCGAGGAGCCCTTCGAGGCCGCTGCGGAAGGGGAGGAGTAGGCCATGGCGCGTCCCGATTTCGGCGGTATGGGCGGCAAGGGCCCCGGCGGCGGCCGCTTCGGCGGCGGCGGCGGTGGTGGTGGTGGCGGTGGCGGCCGCTTCGGCGGTGACCGCGACGAGCGCGGCGGCCGCGGCGGCGACGACCGCGGCGGTGACGAGGGCGGGCGGCGCGGCTTCGGCCGGCGCAAGGTCTGCCGCTTCTGCGCCGACAAGGCCCTCAAGGTCGACTACAAGGACCAGGGCCAGATGAAGTACTTCCTCACCGAGCGCGGCAAGATCATCCCCCGCCGCATCTCCGGCAACTGCGCCAAGCACCAGCGCGAGGTCGCCACTGCGGTGAAGCGCGGCCGGATGCTCGCCATCCTGCCCTACACCGTGCAGGCAGGGTAGGAGGACGACATGAAGGTCATCCTGCGTGAGGACGTGGACAACCTGGGGAAGGGCGGCGAGCTCGTCGAGGTTCGCCCCGGCTACGGCCGCAACTTCCTCATCCCGCGAGGCCTGGCCGTGCTGGCCAACGCCAAGAACGTGCGGGAGCTGGAGCACCAGAAGAAGGTGGCCGAGGCCAAGGCCGCCAAGCTGAAGCAGAGCGCCGAGGCCGTCGCCAAGCGGCTGGCCGAGACGCCCATCAGCCTCACCCGCAAGGTCGGCGAGCAGGACAAGCTCTACGGCTCGGTCACCGCGCTCGACGTCGTCGAGGCGCTGGCCGCCCGCGGGCTCCAGATCGACCGCCGCTCGGTGGATCTGGCCGAGCCGCTCAAGACCGTGGGCGACCACGAGGTGCCGGTGAAGCTGCACCGCGAGGTGATCGGCAAGGTCAAGGTGAAGATCGAGGCCGAGGTCGAGGCCAAGGCGTAGGCAGCGACCCGATCCCGGGTTCCTGGAGGGCCGGTTCCGCGAGGAGCCGGCCCTTCGCCTTCATGGTCGACCGGAAGGCGCCGAGCCGAGCATCGGCTCGCGGGAGCGGGTCTCGGAGGTGCGAGCCGGGAGGTGGGCCGGAGGCCCCACGGCAGGCTGCCGCGGGGCCTCCCTGTCCCTTGAAGTCAGGCCCGGCAGGGCTACGGCGCCGGCTGCACCACGGTGCTGGCGTCGAGCGCGACCGCGGTCTGCGCCAACAGCCGGCCATTGACCGACGCGCCGGTGCCGAGCGTGATGGCGGTCTGTCCCAGCACCACACCCTCGAGGTGGGCCGTGGTGCCGAGGTCCACACTGCCGGCGACCTGCCAGAAGACGTTCCCGGGAAGGGCGCCACCGGCCAGGTTGATCCGGACGCCGCTGCTCAGGGTGAGGTCCTGGGCGATCTGGAAGATCCAGACGTCCGTGGCGAGGCCGGTGAGCGTCAGGTCGCTGGGGATGAGAAGGCCCGTTCCCCACTTGTAGACGCCCGGGGCAAGGTTCAAGCCGCCTACGTTGCCCGCGCCCAGCTCGGTGACGCCAGGAACGCGCCCGGCCGCGTCGGCGAATGCCGTCTCCATGTCACCGATCGCCGTGGTCAGGTTGGAGGGCGTGGGGACGGCGTAATCGGCGGCATAGACCCTCCCGGTCACCTGCGGCGAAGTCGAGAAGACGTTGGTGGCGTCGGCGATCAGGGAGAAGCCGGTGATGTAGGTGGCCGCCGCCGGGCTGACGCCGACGTTGCCGGTGATGGCAGATGCCGGGACAGTGGAGAGTCCGCTCTTGGCGAGGATGGCGAAGCCGCCGGCCGTTCCCAGGCTCACCGGGAGCTCCGGGGCCACCACCGACCCGGTGCCGAAGGTCCAGGCGGTCCTCGAGGCCATGGCCTTGCCCGCGGCGCTCGTGGCGCCGGTGGTGATGGTCGCGGTGTAGGAGCCGTTGCTCTCGAGCTGGGCGGCCGGCCGGAACACCACCCTGGAGTTGGCGTACGCCACGGTCCCGGCCACGGGGGTGGCCGCGGCGCCCGAGGTCAGGGTGAAGGTGGCTCCGGTCAACGAGGCCGGGTCCATCGCCTCGCTGAAGGTGGCGCTGACGCTCCCGTTGCGGGCCACGTCGATGGCGCCGTTGGCGGGAGTGGTGGAGAGGACCGTGGGCGCCGCCGGTCCGGCAGGATGCTCCGTCGAGGAACTCCCTCCGCAGGCAGAGGACAGGGCGAGGAGGATGAGCGCGGCGGCTCCTCCGAACAGGTTCGACTTCGACTTCATCATGTGGGGCTCCGTGATAATCCGTGAGCGACGGAGACTCGGGAACGGCAAACCGCAAGGGCGGGGCCTCCTCCGTCGCGTACCGACTCCAGAGCAGTTTCCGGACCACGGGCGCGGCCCAGCAAGATCATGGCCTTGAAGCCTTTCGTTCTCCGCTCCGCCTGCCGGGTCCTTCAAACTGATAAGGTGCACCCATCGATTCGAAGGAGCGCGCGCTGGCGATGGCGCCCCTGCCCCGCAACATCCTGAGTTCAGGCGACGCCCCTGGTGGCTCCACCATTGCAGCCGATGGTGGAGGCCACCTCCGGCTTCGCCCGTCGCCATCGCCAGTGGTTCGAGGACAGCGCCATGACCCCAGCACCCAGATCCACCAACGAAGGCATCCGCCGCACCGACGTCGTCACCGAGGACCGACGCCAGGAGGCGCTGCTCACGGCGAACGCCCTCCAGAACGCCATCTTCAACAGCGCCAACTTCTCCAGCATCGCCACCGACGCCAGGGGGGTCATCCAGATCTTCAACGTCGGCGCCGAGCGGATGCTCGGTTACACCGCCGCGGAGGTGATGAACCGGATCACGCCAGCCGACATCTCGGATCCTCAGGAGGTGATCGCGCGCGCCACCGCCCTGAGCCTCGAGTTCTCCACCCGGATCGCGCCAGGGTTCGAGGCCCTGGTCTTCAAGGCCTCGCGGGAGATCGAGGACATCTACGAGCTGACCTACATCCGCAAGGATGGGAGCCGCTTCCCCGCCGTGGTCTCGGTCACGGCGCTGCGCGACCAGCCCGGCGCCATCATCGGGTACCTCCTCATCGGCACCGACAACACCGCCCGCAAGCGGGTGGAGGCCGAGCAGCAGAAGCTCGACCAGCTCCTGCGCGATCAGAACGTCGAGCTGAACGCTGCCAAGGTCGTCGCCGAGAAGGCCAACCTGGCGAAGTCGGACTTCCTCTCCAGCATGAGCCACGAGCTCCGTTCCCCGCTCAACGGCATCCTGGGCTTCGCCCAGCTGATGGAGTCCGACACGCCGCCACCGACGCCGCGCCAGCAGGAGAGCATTGGCCAGATCCTCCTGGCCGGCTGGCACCTGCTGAAGCTCATCGACGAGATCCTCGATCTCGCCAAGGTGGAGGCGGGAAGGCTGTCGCTGTCGCCGGAATCGGTATCGCTGGCCGAGGTCCTGGGCGAGTGCCACGCCCTGCTCGAAGGGCAGGCGCAGAAGCGCGGCATCCAGGTCACCTTCCCCCGCCCGGACTCCCACCTGTTCGTCCACGCCGATCGGACCAGGTTGAAGCAGGTCCTCATCAACCTCATCTCCAACGCGGTCAAGTACAACCGCGCGCTGGGCACGGTCGAGGTGCAGTGCGCCGCCCGCGCGCCGGGGCGCATCCGGGTCAGCATCCGCGACACCGGCGTGGGCCTGCCTCCGGACCGACTGGCACAGCTGTTCCAGCCCTTCAACCGGCTGGGGCAGGAGGCGAGCGGCGTCGAGGGCACCGGCATCGGACTGGTGGTGGCCAAGCAGCTCATCGAGCTGATGGAGGGGGCCATCGGAGTGGAGAGTGAGGTGGGCGTGGGAAGCACCTTCTGGTTCGAGCTGGCGGCCGTGGCCGAACCGCAGTTCGACCAGGGAAACCAGGAGCCGGGCACGGCCACGCCTGCGCTGGTCCAGGGCGGCCGGCCGCCGCGCCTGCTGCTCTGCGTGGAGGACAACCTCGCCAACCTGAAGCTGGTCGAGCGGCTCATCGAGCGTCGCCCCGACCTTGCCCTGATCAGCGCGGGGACCGGGGCCCGTGGCATCCAGCTGGCCCGCTCGCGCCGCCCCGACGTGATCCTGATGGACATCAACCTGCCCGACATCAGCGGCCTCCAGGCCCTGGTGGCCCTGCGAGCGGGGCCGGCCACGGCGCTCATCCCGGTCATCGCCGTCAGCGCCAACGCCATGCCGCACGACATCAACAAGGGACGGCAGGCGGGGTTCTTCGCCTACCTCACGAAGCCCATCAAGGTGAACGAGTTCAACGAGACCCTGAGCGCTGCCCTGGAGCTGGCGGACCGCCTGTCGGGGCGGGCGCCCGTTCCTGGGGTGCCGGCATGATCGGCGCGAACGAGGTCCGGGCGGGCAAGATCCTGATCGTCGACGATCAGGAGTCGGACGTGCGGCTGCTCGAGCGTGCGCTGGGCGATGCCGGATACACCGAGGTCACCTCGACCGTGGAGCCACGTGAGGTCTACGACCTCTACCGGGCCAACCGCTACGACCTCATCCTGCTCGACCTGGTCATGCCCGGCATGGACGGCTTCCAGGTCCTGGAGTCGCTGAAGGAGCTGGAGGTGGACGGCTATCTTCCCGTCCTGGTGGTCACCGCGGAGCCCGCGCACAAGCTGCGGGCGCTGCGCGCCGGCGCCAGGGACTTCGTGAGCAAGCCCCTGGACCTCGCCGAGGTCGTGGCGCGCGTCCACAACCTGCTCGAGGTCCGCCTCCTGCACGCGGAGACGAGATGCCTCTACGACCAGGTGCGAGCCGAGCAGGCGCAGCAGCAGGCGCTGGAGCGCGCGCTGCTGGAGTCCCGTACCGCCGCCGAGCGCGCCGAGCTCGAGCACCAGCGGGCGCTGGCCCGCGCCGCGCTGAAGGCCGATGAGCCGCGAGGCCTGGTCGCTCGCAGCCCCGCCATGCGCCAGGTGATCGAGCTGGCCCGCCGCGTGGCCAGGGTCGACTCGACGGTCCTCATCACCGGCGAGAGCGGATCGGGCAAGGAGCGGATCGCCAGGCTGATCCACGAGGAGTCCACTCGCTCGGCCGGGCCCTTCATCGCCGTCAACTGCGGCTCGGTCGCCGAGACGCTCCTCGAGAGCGAGCTGTTCGGGCACGTGCGGGGCGCCTTCACGGGTGCGACCCAGGACCGACCGGGCCTCTTCGAGGCCGCCGACGGTGGCACGCTGCTGCTCGACGAGGTCGGGGAAGTCTCGCCGGCCATGCAGGTCAAGCTCCTGCGGGCGCTCCAGGAGCGCGAGGTCCGGCGGGTGGGCGAGAACCGGACCCGCCGGGTCGACGTGCGGATCCTGGCCGCCACCAACCGCGATCTGGCCAGCGGGGTGGCCGGCGGCACCGTCCGGCAGGACCTCTACTACCGGCTCAAGGTGGTCGAGCTGCGCGTGCCCGCCCTGCGCGAGCGCCGCGAGGACCTGCTGCCGCTGGCCCGGATCCTCCTTTCCGACGCGGCGCAGCGGATGAAGCGCCCGGTCCCCAGCCTCTCCAGGGAGGCCGCCGAGCGGCTGGCGCACTTCGCCTGGCCCGGGAACGTGCGCGAGCTCGAGAACGCCATGGAGCGCTCGGTGGCGCTGGCGCGGGGCGCCCGCGTGGAGCTCGAGGACCTGCCCGAGGAGATCCGACAGGCGCCCTCGAGCGCGGCATTCGCCAGCGGGTCGGTGCGGTCCCTGGAGGCGGTCGAGAAGGAGTACATCCTCTCCGCGCTGGCGCTCAACGATGGCAACCAGACCCTCACCGCCGAGCAGCTCGAGATCGGCTCGGCGACCCTCTACCGCAGGCTCAAGAGCTACGGGCTGATCGGAGCCCGGCGCGCCAACCAGCGCAACGAATCGGCCTGACGCCGTGGCGGCCTCGCCGGCCCGAGCCCGGCCCGACGGCTCTCAACCCGGCCGGTAGACGGGCACCAGGTACGGCCCCTCGGGGATGACCGCCACCCGGCGGTCGCCGCTCCGGGCCACGCTCTCCCGCACCGCCGCCTCGGCCGAGGCGGCGAGCCGCACGCCGGTGCGGGCCCGGTCGGCCTCCGAGAGGCCGGTGGTGTAGAGGTGCACCTGGCCCTGGCGCATGGGCCGGAGCTGCATCTGGGTCTGCCACTCGTCCACGTCGGCGAAGCGCTTCTCCCGGATCTCCTCCCAGAAGCCCTCGACGCCGGAGCGCAAGAGCCGCTCCTGCGCCGCCACGTACTCCCGGGAGCCCATGCCTTCGCTGCAGGCCGAGACCACCACCAGGTCGCCGCCGGGCCGGAGGATGTCGAGCGGCGCCACCATGCCCTTCACCGTCTGGTAGTAGGTCTTGTCGAGCGGGTGGCCTGCGGCGCTCGTCACCACGGTGGCGAAGCGCTCGGGCACCGGCACGCGGAAGTAGCGCTCCACGAAGGCCACCGCCGCGGCGTGGCTCTGGAGGAGCTCGCCGTAGCTCACGAAGGAGAGGGCCCGGGCCTCGTCGATGACGGCGTTCACCGCCCGCACCGGCCCCAGCATCCGGGCGATGGCAAGCTGCTCCTCGTGGAGCGGGTTGCCCTCGAGGACGCAGTTGTCGGCCCGGGGGTGGGCCATGAAGCGGGCGCTGTGGAAGGTGGTGATGGTCTCCCGGTGGGCCACGCCCGGCGCGATGACCTTGCGGCCGCCGGAGTAGCCGGCCATGAAGTGCGGCTCCACCAGGCCGGTGGCGATCTTGAGCTCGGCCTCGACGAAGCGCCTGTCGAGCTTCACCGGCGTGCCGGCGGGCGTGCGACCCAGGTCCAGGTGGGCGGCGTCGTCGCGGGCGTCGTGGTTCTCGACCCGCACCGTGCGGAGCACCTCGTCGTCGCCCACCAGCTCGCGAAGCTCCTCGCCCAGGTTGGGGCGGTGGAGGCCGGTGGCCACCAGGATGCGGATGTCGTCGGCCCGCATCCCGGCGCCGAGCAGCGTGCGCAGCAGCGGCGGGAGGAGGAGCCCGTTGGGCACCGGCCGGGTGACGTCGCAGATGAGGATGCAGGCGCTCCGCTTGACGCGGGCCTCCTCTGCGAGCGGCGGCGCGCCGATGGGCCGGGCCAGCGCCACCTCCACGGCCGCATTGCCGTCGGGGAGCACCGGCATGGCGGGCTTGCGCACCACGGTCACCGACAGCTCGTCGGGGAGGTCGAGCGGCAGCATCCCGCGTCCGTAGCAGAGCTCCACCCGCATGGCGCGCTCCTTCCCACCCCCGGCAGGAGGACATCCTAGCGGGGCCGGAGGGCCAGTTCACGGGGTGCCGGGCCGCGCCGCGACCGGCCGTCCCGCGGGCCTTCCTCCGGCGCCCAACGCCGGCGGCGGGGCGGTATGCTCGGCACCCCGTGGAGATCTTCTTCGACCGCTCGAGCCCGCTGCACGTGGTCTTCGTCGCGGTGCTCCTCCTCTCCAGCCTGCTCTGCTGCTGGGTGGGGCTGCGCGACGGCTTCCTGCGGCAGACGGTGCGCACCAACGCCGGCGTCTGGCGCGGGAGGAAGGCCCAGGCCGTGGGCGCGCTCTACCTGGCCTCGGGGCTGGCGGGCCTTGCCGGCGCGGTCATCTTCCTCCTGCGCAAGGGCTGAGCGGCCGGGCGCGAACCGGTCACGGCGCGTCGGCGTCGGGAGGCGGTCCGAGCCGCACCGGCGCGGGCGGCAGGCAACGCACCGGGTCGAGCACGCTGCGGGCGAAGGCGGCGTAGGAGAACTCGCCGCCGGAGCGGTGGGCGAAGTCGCCCTCGGGCCCGAAGACCTCGCGGGCCACCGCCGCCGGATCGCGGGTGCCGAGCCGCCGGGCGGCCTCGACCACCAGTTCCGCCGCCCGCTCCACCAGGTCGGCGACCTCGGCGAAGGCCCGCTGGCCGTCCTCGCGCACCTCGCCGTGGGTGGGGAGCATCGTGAAGGCGCTGCCCGCCGCCATCCCGCGCCAGGAGCGGACCAGGTCGTCGGCCGCCGACTCCCACCAGGCGGTGAGCGGGCGGTCGGTGACGTACAGGTCGCCGGTGAGCGCCAGGCGCCGGCCGGCGCCGCGGAGCAGGAGCGCCATGTGGCCGGGCGTGTGGCCCGGGGTGGCCAGGGCCTCGACCTCCACCGGGCCGGCCGGAAAGGCGTCGCCACTGCGGTAGGGGATGGCGTCGGGCACCGGCTCGGGCTGGCCCCAGTGGACGCCGCGGTACTGGGGCACGCGGTCGAAGGAGCGGAGCAGGGCCACGTGCTCCTCGGGGGCGTGGACCGGGATGGCGCCGAAGGAGCGGCGCAGGGCGGCCACGCCGCCGGCGTGGTCCTCGTGCCAATGGGTGAGGACGATGCGGCGCGGCGGGGCGCCGGCGAGCAGCCGCGCCAGCACCGGGGCCACGCGGGAGCCGCCGGCGTCGAAGAGCGTGTCGCCGGCCCGGTAGACCGAGAGCACAGCGCCGCGCTTGCCGCCGGGGGCTGCGAGCACGATGCGCTCGAAGGGGCCGTGGGCGGTCCGGGTGACGGCGATCTCTTCCACGGGCGGCTGTTCTACCGGCTGCCGGGCGCCGCCGCTACTCGCAGCGCAGGCGGGAGACGGCCGGCCGCACCGGGCGGCGCTGCGAGAGGTCGCGGGCTCGCTCGGCGGCCTCGCCTGCCTCCGGGCCGCTGCCCCGGGCCAGCACCGCGTACTGCTCCTGGGCCCTCCGGAGCGGGCCGCGGCCGCCGCCTTGCCAGTGGCTCTCCTCCAGGGCCCTGGCCAGGCGCAGCCGCACCGCCTGGGCGCGGGGCGAGGACGGGAAGCGGGTGAGGAAGAGCTGGGCCCTGCGGGCCGCCTCCTCGGCGGTGCAGGGCAGCACCCGCTCGGCGGCGCGCCCCAGCGCCTCCTCGTCGAGCCGGGTGGTGCCGCGGGCCAGCGCCTCGAAGGCGGTGCCGTACCGCACCTTCCAGTCCACCACCTCGAAGATGGCGAGCCCGAGCCTGCGCGAGGCCCTGTCGAAGTCGCGCACCTCGAGCGGCGTGGTGCTCCCGGCCAGCCCCTCGGCGGCGCGCCCGGCGGCCACCAGCACCTCGGTGCGCGCCGCGCCGCTGGGCACCAGGCGCGCGTAGGCGGCCGCGAGCTCCAGCCCCTGCGCCCCGCGCCCCTCGCGGAGCAGCGCTTCGAGCCGCGCCAGCACCAGCTGCCCGCTGGCGTTGCCCGGCCCGAGCGCCAGGAGCTCGTAGCGGCCGCTCGTGCCGGCGCCGCGGAGCCGCACCAGGGCCGGCCCGCCCTCGCGCGGCGGCGGCGAGAGCGGCAGCGCCAGCAGCTCCCCGGGCCGCCCGTCGCCCGCCTCCTCGAACCGCTCCCGGTCGGCGCCGGGCGAGGGGGCGAGGTCACCGGCGTCGGGGATCCAGACCTGGGAGGTCACGGCCAGGCCGGCCTCCGGCACCACCACCACCAGCTCCACCTGCTCGGTGGCCCGGCGCGGGGCCACGGCGAAGGTGTCCGGGTCCTCGGGCGAGGTCTCGCCCTCGATGCGGCCGCCCTCGCCCAGCGGGTTGCGGCCGCCCAGCGCCCGCCACTCCGGGTAGCGGTGCTCGCGGTGCTCCACCGACTCGGGGTCGTCGTTGGGCTCGGCCTCCTCGCCGCTGCGCGGCTCGGACAGGGCGATGCGGAGCAGGTACTCGTCGGTGGGCTTCTCCACCGGCCCGGTGGACTCCTCGTGCCGCTCCCGCACCGAGAGGTAGTAGACGCCCGGCTCCACCAGCGCCGTGAGCCGCTCGGGCCGGCCCGGACCTCCGCGGTCGGTCTGGGCCACCAGCGGCGCCACCGGCCGCGCGCCCTCGACGGAACGCTCGCGGTTGAGGGCCAGGACCACGTCGAGCCCGCGGATCCCCTCGCCCGGCGCGCCGCCGCTCCAGTCGGCCCGGAGCTGCACCGCGCGCCCCAGGTCCGGGACCACCAGCCGGAAGACGTCCACGTCGCCGGTGTTGGCGTCGAGCCGCGCCCCCACGTGGCCGCGCACCAGCACCTCGCCCAGCGCCGGCCTGCCGTCGGCGCCGGCCGGGAAGGGCACCGGGGTGGCGCGGGTCGCGTCGTCGTCGGGCTCGTGCTCGCGGCCGTCGAAGCCGTCCGGAGGGCGCAGCGCGGCGGGGACCAGAGCCGCCACCGCCGGAAACCGCCGCGAGAGCATCCCGTGGACGTCGGGCCAGCGCCAGGCGGTCGCCCCGGCCAGGCCGGCGAGCAGGAGCAGCACAAGCGGCGTGGCCACCCGGCTGACCCGCAGCCGGCGCAGCCGCCGCTCCAGCTCCTCGAAATCGGCGCGGCTCGCCAGGTGGGCATCGGTCTGGCGCGGGGGCGGGAGCCTCCCGCTGGTACGGGCCTGGGTACCCTGCAGCGCCCGGCGCATCTCGGCGGCGCTCTGGAAGCGGTCGGCGGGCTTCTTCTGCAGCGCCTTGTGGATGGCGGCCGCCAGCTCCTCCGAGACCCAGGGTGCCACCACCCGCAGCGGCGGCGGCACCTGGTTGAGGTGGGCCTGCATCACCGCCACCGGGTTCTTGTGGGCGAAGGGCGGCCGGCCGGCCACCAGCTCGTAGAGCACCGCGCCCACCGAGTACAGGTCGGCGCGGGCGTCGATGTCCTCGCCCCGGGCCTGCTCCGGCGAGAGGTAGTTGGGCGTGCCGATGATGACGCCCTGGGTGGTCTCGGCGCCTCCGGTGTCGCGCAGCTTGGCGATGCCGAAGTCGAGCACCTTGACGAAATCGCCCGACTCGGTTGCCGAGAGCATGACGTTGGCCGGCTTGACGTCGCGGTGGACGATGCCCGCCTCGTGGGCCTCGGCCAGCGAGCCCAGCAGCTGCTCGGCGATGCCCACCGCCCGGGCCTCCTCGAGCCGCCCCTCGCGGAGCACCGCCGCCAGGTCGCGGCCGGGCACGAACTCCATGGCCAGGTAGAAGCCCAGGGCGCCGCGCAGCTCGCCGAAGTCGAAGACGGCGATGGTGTGCGGGTGGGAGAGGCGCGAGACGATGCGGGCCTCGGTCTTGAAGCGCTCCACCGCGCCGGCGTCGCGGGCGAAGGTGCCCCGCAGGAGCTTCAGCGCCAGGGCCTTGCCCATGCGCACGTGCTCGGCCTTGAAGACCGCGCCCATGCCCCCCTCGCCCAGCAGCTCCGTCACCCGGTAGCGCTCGGCCACCACCTGGCCCAGGTACATGCTGGTGGTGGGGTCGGGGCCGGGCGGGACCGGCGCCCGCAGGTCGAGGCCGCACTTGGGGCAGAAGTTGAGCGGCCCGGCGCTGGTGTCGGCCAGGTACCCGCAGCGCAGGCAGGGCAGCGGGGTGGGAGGTCGGCTCTCGGGATCGGCGCTCATCCGGTGCGGGCCGCGCCGAGGTTATCGCGACCGCGCCTGGAGCTAAAGGCTGCCGGCCCGCACTGGCCGCGTGGGTGGACCGCCCAGGGAGGCCCACACCGCTGCCGGAGGAGGGGCCGGGGAGGGCGCGGCAGGTCGCCCCGGGCTCCGTCGCGCCGCCGGCAGGCCCTTCGTTGTCTTTCGACGGTCTCTTGCTATAGTCCGCCCGCTCATCGTGCTCGACTTCCTCCACAACGTGTTCTCCCGCGATCTGGCGATCGATCTCGGGACCGCGAACACCCTGATCTACATCCGCGGCGTCGGCATCGTCTCCAACGAGCCCTCGGTCGTGGCCGTGCAGCAGGACGGCCGCGGCATGAAGCGGGTCCTGGCGGTGGGCAAGGAGGCGAAGGAGATGCTGGGCCGCACGCCCGGCAACATCGTCGCCATCCGGCCCATGAAGGACGGCGTCATCGCCGACTTCGAGATCACCGCGGCGATGCTCAAGTACTTCATCGCCACCGCCCACAACCGGAAGAAGTTCGTCCGGCCCCGCATCATCATCGGCATCCCCTCGGGGATCACCGAGGTGGAGAAGCGGGCGGTCCGGGAGGCGGCCGAGAGCGCCGGGGCGCGCGAGGTCTACCTCATCGAGCAGCCCATGGCCGCGGCCATCGGCGCCGGCCTGCCCATCACCGAGCCCTCGGGCAACATGATCGTCGACATCGGAGGCGGCACCTCCGACGTGGCGGTCATCTCGCTGGGAGGCATCGTCTACAGCCGCTCGGTGCGCATCGCCGGCGACAAGATGGACGAGGCGATCATCCAGCACATCAAGCGCAAGTACAACCTGCTCATCGGCGAGCGCACCGCCGAGCTCATCAAGATGGGGATCGGCACCGCCTACCCCACCGAGGAAGAGCTCACCATGGACATCAAGGGGCGCGACCTGGTGGCCGGCGTGCCCCGCACGCTCACGGTGACCTCCAGCGAGATCCGCGAGGCGCTCTCCGAGCCCATCAACGGCATCGTCGAGGCGGTGAAGGTGACGCTGGAGCGGACCCCGCCCGAGCTGGCCGGCGACATCGCCGACCGCGGCATCGTGCTGGCCGGCGGTGGTGCCCTGCTCAAGAACCTGGACGTGCTCCTGCGCGAGGAGACCGGCCTGCCGGTGTTCCTTGCCGAGGACCCGCTCTCGGCGGTGGTCATCGGGGCCGGCAAGGCGCTGGAGGAGATCGAGATCCTCCGGGCCGTGGCCGCCCACCAGTAGCCGCCGGCGGCCCCCAACGGGCCGCGCTCCGGTTCCCGCCAGGACGCACCCGCGGCGCTAGGATGCGCGGCCATGTTCGCCCCGCTCCTCGTCGCGGCGCTGGCCGCCGCCCCCGACCTCGCCACCACCGCCGAGAAGACCGGCTTCGCCCGCACCGGGAGGCTCGACGAGGCGGAGGGGCTCTGCCACGCTTTCCCCCGGGCCTTCCCCGGCATGGCCCGCTGCTTCAGCTTCGGCACCACGCCGGAGGGGCGCCCGCTGCTGGCGCTCGTGGCCAGCGCCCGCGGCGCCCTCACCCCGGAGAAGGCCCGCGGCCTGCCGGTGGTGCTGCTCCAGGCCAGCATCCACGCCGGCGAGATGGACGGGAAGGACGCCGGCTTCCTGGCGCTGCGCGGGCTGCTGGCCCGGGGAGCCCGGGGGCCGCTCGGACGGGCGGTGGCGCTCTTCGTCCCCGCCTTCAACGCCGACGGCCACGAGCGCTTCGGCCCCGGGCAGCGGCCCAACCAGGCCGGACCCGAGGAGACCGGCTGGCGGGTCACCGCCCAGAACCTGAACCTCAACCGCGACTACGTGAAGGCCGAGGCGCCCGAGATGCAGGCCATGCTCCGGCTCCTGGCGGCGTGGGACCCGGTGGCCTGCGCCGACCTGCACGCCACCGACGGCGCCCGGTTCCGGCACGACGTGGCGGTGATGGTCTCGCCCGCGCTGGTGGGGCCGGCGGCCCTGGCGGCCGAGGGGCGGGCCCTGCGGGACGCACTGCTCGGCGCCCTCGAGGCCGCCGGGCACGCGCCGCTCGCCTTCTACCCGGAGTTCCGGGAGCGCGGGAACCCCGCCTCCGGCTTCGAGGCGGGCAGGCCGCCGCCGCGCCTCAGCAACGGCTACTGGCCGGAGCAGCACCGGCTCGGGATGCTGGTGGAGACCCACTCCTGGAAGGACTACCGGACGCGCGTCGCCGCCACCCGGGTGGTGGTGGAGACGCTCCTGGCCCAGGCCTCGGCGCGGGGTGAAGCCTGGCGGGTGGCGCAACGGCAGGCGCGCGACGAGGACCGGCGGCTCGCCGGGCAGGAGGTGGCGCTCGGCTGGAGGGCCGGCGACAGGGCCGAGACCATCGACTTCCTCGGCTACGCCTACACCCGCGAGCCCTCGGCGGCGCTGGGGGCACCGGTGCCGCGCTACGACATCTCGCGCCCCGAGGTGTGGCGCGTGCCCTTCCGCGGCGAGCTGGCGCCGGACGTGGTGGTGCGCGCTCCCCGGGGCGGCTGGGTGGTGCCGCCGGCCCACGCCTCCTGGGTGGCGGAGAAGCTCCGGCTCCATGGCGTGAGCTTCCGGGTGCTGAGGCGGACCCGGGCCGGCGCCGCGGTGGAGGCCTTCCGCGCCGAGGAGGCGCGCGCCGACCCGCAGACGAGCGAGGGGCGGACGCGACTCACCGTGAAGGGGGCGTGGCGCGAGGAGCGGCGCGACCTGCCGGCCGGCTCGCTCTTCGTGCCGGTGGCCCAGGAGCGGGCGCGGCTGGCGATGCACCTGCTCGAGCCGGTGGGGCCCGACTCGCTGCTGGCCTGGGGCTACTTCAACGCCCACTTCGAGCAGAAGGAGTACCTGGAGGACTACGTGGCCGACGCCTTTGCGCAGGAGCTCCTGGCGCGCGACCCGGGCGCTGCGGCCGAGCTGGAGCGGCGCATGCGCGAGCCGGCCTTCGCCCAGGACCCCAAGGCCCGGCTCGAGCTCTTCCACCGGCGCCACCCGTCGTGGGACGAGCGGTACCGGCTCTACCCGGTGCTGCGGGTGGAGGGCGATCCGGGAGAGGGGTAGGGGGCCCTGCCCCCCGAGCCCGCGGTACCCCCGGCGCCCGGGGCTCGCGGCGGCCCGCGGTGCGGCCCGCGGTGCCGGACATGGTCCGCGGCGGCGTGGGGGGGCCCGGGGGGCTCGGTGCCGGACATGCTTCCCACGGTGGCGCGGGGGCTCGGGGGCTCGGTGCCGGACATGGTTCCTGCGGTGCCGGACACGCCTCTCGGCGGCGAGGAGCCTGGCGGGATTCCACGACTCGTCTGCCCTTCCCGACACCATACCCCGCCCCCGCCGAGGCGTCGGAATGCCCGGGTAGTCCCAACGGACTACACGGAAGCTGCCGAAACTACTTGATCCATATCCATGATGTCTGGAGGTCCAGGCGGTACTGTCTGGACTTCCAGACGTCGGGATCTCCCAACGTAGCGAAATCCCGAACGGGGCTGGATGGCAGCCGGCATGCACGGCCAGGCCGGCGAATAGGACTGCCCACAGCCTGGAGCCGGGAGCGACGCGACGGAAGGCGCGGCGACGCCCGGCCCGAACCCACAGCCAGAAGGGCCCCCATGAGAGCGATCCTCCTCACCCTCGGACTCCTGGCCTGCGCCGCGGCGCAGGCCGCCGACCCGGCGCCCACCAACGCCGACTGCCTGCAGTGCCACGAGGTCCAGAAGCCCGGCGAGACCGACAACGCCGGCAAGCTGGGCCTGACGGCGGCCGGCTACGCCGCCTCGGTCCACAAGGACCTCGCCTGCCTGGACTGCCACCAGGGCTACGGGGCCCCCGGTCCGCACGAGCTCCCCGCCCTGACCGACGCCGCCGAGGCCAAGCTGGTGGGCAAGCTCGACTCCGCCAGGACCCTCGACGGCAAGCCGGCAGTGGGCGCGGCCCGCGCCTACCTGGCCTGCGGCACCTGCCACGCCGGCGTTCCCGAGGACGTGCAGGCCTCGGCCCACGGCCGCTGGCTGCAGAAGGACCAGGTCGCTGCCGGCGCCACCTGCGCCGCCTGTCACGGCACACCGCACGACGTGAAGCCGGATCCGGCGGCCACCGACAAGGCAGCAACCCGCGCCTACCGCGCCGCTCTTTCCAAGCGCTGCGAGGCCTGCCACGGCGACGCCAAGTTCGCCAAGGCCATGGGGCTGAAGGACGACATCGCCGTCAACTGGCAGGACTCGATCCACGGCCGCCTGGTCTCGCTGGGCTCGGAGCGGGCGCCGCTCTGCTGGGACTGCCACGCCGGCCAGGTGGGCAAGGCCGGCCACAAGAGCATCGCCGGCGGCAAGGTGCCCGAGTCGGCGGTGTTCGGCACCGCGCCGGCGATGAAGAAGGACGACGCCCGGGTGAAGACCTGCGCCCAGTGCCACCCGGCCTCCAACCCCAGCTTCGCCGGGCTCATCGCCCACAAGCCGTTCCAGGACGCCGGGGCCGTCCCGCACATCGTCCACATCGCCTTCAGCTACCTCACCACCCTCACCCTGCTCTTCTTCGCCTTCCACGTGCTGGTGGACTTCATCTACGAGCTGCGCCGCCGTTCCCAGAAGAAGAAGGAGGGGCACCACCACGACCCCGACGCCGAGAAGATGGTGGTGCGCTTCGACATCCACCAGCGCATCCAGCACTGGCTCATGCTCTCCGGCGTGATCCTGCTGGGCCTGACCGGCTGGCCGCTGCGCGGCGCCGGCGCCGGCGCGGTGGACATGGCCCAGCGCATCGAGTCGGGCCAGAAGTTCATGGCGCTGATGGGCGGCCCCCACGGCGCCGGCCTGCTGCACCGCTTCGCCGCGGTGCTGATCATGCTCTCGGGCCTCTACCACCTCTTCTACCTGGGGGCGCTCGCCAAGAAGAAGGCGCTGCCCTTCTCGATGCTGCCCATGCCGCACGACGCCATCCAGATCAGGGACAACATCCTCTTCATGCTGGGCCTGAAGAAGGAGCGCCCGCGCTTCGAGCGCTTCAACTACCTGGAGAAGTTCGACTACTGGGCGGTGTTCTGGGGCATCGTGATGATGGTGGGCTCGGGCTTCATCTTTTGGTTCCCGGCACAGATCGCCAACTGGGTGCCGACCTGGCTCATCTCCTCGGCCCTCATCGTCCACGGCGAGGAGGCGACGCTGGCCATCCTCTTCCTCTTCGTCGTCCACTTCTACAACGTGCACCTGAAGCCCAGCATCTTCCCCATGAACTGGGCGTGGATCACCGGCCAGACCTCGGTCGAGTTCATGAAGGACGAGCACCCGGCCGAGTACGAGAAGACCATCGGGAAGAAGCCGTAGGCGGGAACGAGGGCGGAGCGGGCCCGGGTGGGCCCGCTCCCCGCCTCCGGAGAGGGGGAGCGCATGCGGCGGGCGACGCGAATCCAGCTGGCCATCGCCGTGGCGCTGCTCCTCGTCGGCGGGGTGGTGTGGGGACTGCTGCGATTCAAGCGCTACGTCGACACCGACCCCGGGCTGTGCGCCCAGTGCCACCGCGCCAGCCCGCAATTCGCCCTGTGGAACCAGGGCAGCCACCGCGAGGTCGCCTGCCAGCGCTGCCACCACTCCACGCCGCAGCAGGGCCTGGCGATGCTTCGCTCCTTCCTCGCCGGCAACGAGCCCGGCGGCAAGGGGAAGCACGCCGAGGTGAGCATCGGCTCCTGCGCCTCGTGCCACCAGTCCCATGACCCGCGCTGGAAGCAGATCGAGGGCTCGCGCGGCCACGCCATCCACGTGGAGCAGCAGGGCATCGACTGCCTGAAGTGCCACGCCGCCGCCATGCACGGCTTCACCCCGGCGGTGGAGACCTGCAAGGCCTGCCACGGCGACCACGCCATCCAGGCCGTGGGCATGCAGCAGCTCCATTGCTTCGCCTGCCACAACTTCCTCTCCAAGGAGACCGGCCTGCGCCCTCACCGGGCCGACTGCCTGCGCTGCCACAAGGAGAAGGGCATCCACCCGGCGCGCTTCTCCGACTCAGCGCCCATGCAGTTCGACTGCGCCGCCTGCCACCACCCCCACGCCAAGAGCGTGGCCGCCGAGAGGCTCCCTTGTCTGGGCTGCCACGAGGGAGTGCCCCGGGCCGGGCATCACGCGGACAAGGGGCACGGGAACTGCCTCGACTGCCACGCCGCCCACCTCTGGAAGTCGGGCGACAGGAGCTGCAAGAAGTGCCACCAGGCGCCGCACGCCGAGGGGAAGGCCTGCGCCAACTGCCACGGCTTCCACGGTGCCGGCGAGCCCAGGCCGGCGCCGCCCCCCGCGCCCCAGACCCGCACCGGAGCCGGCCCGTGACGCTGCGGCTCAAGCTCTTCCTGCTCATCGCGGGCATCACCGTCTTCCCCGCCACCGGGGTGACGGCCGTGGCGCTGTGGCGCGACGTGCAGCGCGGGCAGGAGCTGCTCTACCGCGAGGGGGCGATGCTGGCAGCCACCGTGGCCCCGGGCGCCTCCCGCTTCGTGGTGGTCGACGGCGCGCGCCCCGAGGCCCGCGACGCCATCGAGGTGATGCTGCAGCGGCTCCTGCGCTCGGCGCCGCTGGAGCGGGCCTGGGCGGTGGACCGCAGCGGAGCGGTGATCGCCTGCGCCAGCACCACCGGCGAGGGCGACTGCCCGCCGGGCATGCCCTCCGCCTTCGCCCCGGCCGAGTCGCCGGTGCAGGCGCTCCGGCGGCTGCTGGAGCCCGAGGGCATCGTGGCCAGCGCGCCGTTGCTGCGCGACGAGGCGGTGGTGGGGGCCATCCGCATCGCTTACGCGCACGAGGAGGTGGTGGGCTCGGCCCGCCGCCTGGCCTGGAGCGCCGCGGTGGTGGCAGGCTTCTGGATCCTGCTGGGCCAGGCCTTCGGCGCCATCCTCTTCGCCGGCATCGCCCGCTCCATCACCCGGGTGGTGGAGGCGGCCGAGCAGCTCGCCGAGGGGGAGCAGGGGCTGCAGCTCGACGTGCCCCAGGACCGCGAGCTCGCCGACCTGGTGGTGGCCTTCAACCGCATGAGCGCCAGGCTCAAGGCGCGCCGCGACGAGAACGAGCGGCTCATCGGCGAGCTGGAGGCGCGCGTGGCCCAGAAGACCCGCGAGGTGCTGCGCGCCGACCGGCTCGCCACCCTGGGCGGCATCGCCGCCGGCTTCGCCCATGAGCTCGGCAACTCGCTCAACGTCATTCGCGGCTACACCGGCGTGGTGCTGCGGGAGTTGCCCGAGGACCACGCCAACAAGCCGGACCTCGAGGCGGTGAAGCGCGAGACCAAGCGAGCCGCCTCGCTGATGGAGCGGTTCCTGGTCTTCGCCCGCTCCAAGGTCACCACCACCCAGCGCCAGTCCATCGAGCCGGTGGTGCGTGAGGCTGTGGAGGTGGTGGGGCCGGCCGCCGCCCAGGCCAAGGTGGAAACCTCGGTGGAGGTCGAGGGCGGGGTGCCGCCGATCCAGGCCGACGCCGAGCTGCTGCGCCAGGCCTTCCTCAACCTGGGGGTCAACGCCATCCAGGCGATGCAGCCGGGCGGCGGGAAGCTGACCGTGAAGCTGCGCCGCGACGGCACCGGCCTGGTGGTCGAGTTCCAGGACAGCGGGCCGGGGATGGACGCCGAGGTCCAGAAGCACGTCTTCGAGCCGTTCTACACCACCAAGGCCTCGGGCACCGGCCTGGGCCTGGCCATCGTGCGCCAGGCGGCCGAGACGCACGGCGGTACGGTCGAGGTGGAGAGCGCGCCGGGGCGGGGGGCGCTGTTCCGCGTGCGCCTCCCCGGGGAGGAGAGGAAGACATGAAGCCCAAGGTGATGGTCATCGACGATCTCGACTCGGCGCGCGCCATGGTGAAGCGCGCCCTGGCGAGGACCTACGACGTCTACGACTTCCCCGGCGTCGCCGAGGCCCTCCCGGCCATCGACCGCGCCGACTTCGACTGCATCATCACCGACCTCCGCATGCCGGAGATCGACGGCATGGAGGGGCTGCGGCGCTTCAAGCAGAAGGTGCCCGACTTGCCGGTGGTGATCGTCACCGCCTTCGCCGAGGTGGAGACCGCCGTCGAGGCCATGAAGAACGGCGCCTTCGACTACCTGAAGAAGCCCTTCGAGCCGGAGGAGCTGGAGATGCTGGTGGCGCGGGCGGTGGAGCACGGCCAGCTGCGGCGCGAGAACCAGCGGCTCAAGAGCGCCCTCGACGGTAGCTTCTCGGCCCACGGCATCGTCGGCCGCTCGGCGTCGATGCGCGAGGTGGTCTCGATCCTGGACCGGGTGGCCCCGTCCGACGTGCCCATCCTCATCGAGGGTGAGAGCGGCACCGGCAAGGACATGGTGGCCCGGGCCGTTCACGGGATGTCGAAGCGGCGCGACGGCCCCTACCTGGCGCTCAACATGAGCGCCATCCCCGAGAACCTGGCCGAGTCGGAGCTCTTCGGCCACGAGAAGGGGGCCTTCTCGGGCGCCGACCAGGCGCGGGCCGGCTTCTTCGCCGAGGCCGACGGGGGCACGCTCTTCCTCGACGAGATCGGCCTCCTGCCGAGCACGCTGCAGCCCAAGCTGCTGCGGGTACTGCAGGACGGCGACTACATCCCGGTGGGCAGCCGCAAGCCAAAGAAGGCCAACGTCCGGGTGGTCTGCGCCACCAACGAGGACCTGAAGAAGGCGGTGGCCGAGGGCAAGTTCCGCGAGGACCTGTACTTCCGCATCCGCGTGGTGCCGGTGCGGCTGCCGCCACTGCGCGAGCGGCGCGAGGACATCCCGCTGCTCCTGGAGCACCTGGTGAAGAAGCACGCGGCGCGGCTCTCGCGCCCGGTGCTGATGCCCGATCCCACGGCCATGAGGGCCATCCTCGACCACCACTGGCCCGGCAACGTCCGCGAGCTGGAGCACGCCGTGGAGCGGGCGCTCCTGCTGGCGCGTGGCGACGCCCTCACGCTCGACGACCTGCCGCCCGAGCTCAAGGGTCGGCCGGCCGAGGGAGGTGAGCCCGAGGAGACCGGCTACCGCCACGCCCGCGACGCCTGGGAGCGGCGCTACTTCGAGGAGCTGCTCCGCGAGGCCGGTGGCTCGGTGGGCAAGGCCGCGGAGCTTGCCGGACTGCACCGCTCCACGCTTTACGAGAAGCTGGCCAAGATCGGGCTGGTGCACGAGGAGAAGAAGTGAGCGCAGTGCGCCGAGGGCTCAGAGACCTCCGTTCGCCCTGAGCGGAGCGCCGGAGTCGGCGCCATGGGCTCCTCGCCCGGCGCGGAGTCGTAGGGCGAACGGGCCGCGTACGCCGCTCCGCCAGACGCGCCGGCCTCCGGCGCCGCTGCTCGTACGCCGCTCCGCCGGTCGCGCCGGCCCCCGGCGCCACGTCCTCGGGCGGGCGCTGCACGAGCGCCGCGCGAACGAGCGGGTCCCGCGTGCCGGACACGGGCGCACGCGCGGGACGGGGGGTCCCGCGTGCCGGACACGGGCGCACGCGGGGGTGCCGTGCCGGACACCGCGGGGGGGGGGGCAAGTACCGGAGTAAGTACCGGACAAGGGGGAGCGGAGAGGGGGAGCAGCGCCCCCCAGCGGCCTGGCCTGCGGTTTGCTCACTGCCAGTCCGATGGCCCGCATCCGCCGCTCCCTCCTCGTCGAGGAAGGCTCCACGAACCACTGCACCTGGCGCAGCCACGGCTTCGCCTTCGTCCTCGACTCCGATGAGGCCCGCCGCCACTTCCTCTCACTGGTCCGGAAGTACAAGGAGAAGTTCGGTATCGAGGTCCACTCCTACTGCCTCATGGGCTCCCACCCGCACCTCGTCTGCCGCTCCATCCAGGGCCAGGCTGCCTTCAGCTCCTTCTGGAAGGTCGTCAACTGGGGCTTCGCCCATTGGCACAACCGGCGGACCAGCGGCCGCGGACAGGTCGTCATGGAGCGCCTGCGCTCCCCCCGCATCCAGGACGGCCGGCATCAGCTCGCGGTCATGCGCTACGGCGACTTGAACCCGGTCCGGGCTGGTCTTGTATCAAGGGCCGGCGACTGGAAGTGGTCGAGCCACCGCCACTACGCCTACGGGGCGCCGGACGACCTCGTCACCGATGCACCGGAGTACCTAGCGCTCGGGCGGACCTGGGCCGAGCGGCGCAAGGCCTACCTGCACCTCTTCGTGGTGCCGCTCGTGGAGTCGCTGATGACACGCCGGTGGGACCTCGTCGAGGCGCCGTTCATCGGCGAAGAGAGCTGGGTCGCCCGACGTCTCCGGGTCTGCGGCCTCTCGCCGCCTCGCCGCAGGACCTTCGCCGCCGTCTGAACGCTCGGCATCGCTCCGAGGCCGCGGCGCTCCGCCAGACGCGTGCCCCTACCCCGCGTGAGTTGTATGAACCTGGGCGTGTGCACCTGCTGGTTGCAGCTCGACCGTCCGGACATCGCTCACGACGGGCCCCAGGTACGAATGCACCGCGCCGACGCGAGCATGGGAAGCTAGAGACACGTGTAGTCCCCCAGTAACGCAGAGTAGTTAGTGTCCGGCACGCCCCCCCGTGTCCGGCACGCCTCCCCCCCGGGAACGCAGCGGTTCATGTCCGGCACGCCTCCCGGCGCCTCCCTGTCCGGCACGCCTCCCGTTCATGTCCGGCACGCCTCCCCACCGCCTGTCCGGCACGCCTCCCGTTCATGTCCGGCACGCCTCCCCCCAACCGCCTCCCCTCGCCTCCCAGCCGATCTCACCTGTCCACGGAGGCTCAGCTCCCCACCCCCTGCCACCACGCCCTCACCCGCGCCCAGGCGTGGCCGGGCGCCTGCTCCAGCTCGCCGAGCGGCCCGCGGTATGGCTCTCCCATGTGCAGCACGTTCCGGTAGAAGAAGCTCGAGGGCACCCCCCATTTCCGCGAGAAGAGCCGCCGCCCGTCGTTCATGGGCAGCCGCTTCGTGGTCCGCTGGTAGAAGTGGTAGACGCGGCTCGCCCCCACGCCGCGGAAGATGCGGACCCCGGCGCGCCAGAGCTTCATGGAGAGGTCGGGGTCGGAGTAGAGGCCGGGCGAGAACTCCACCGAGTAGCCGCCCACCTCCTCCCAGAGCGAGCGGTGCACCAGGTTGGGCGGGTAGGAGGCGCCGCTCCAGTCGGGCCGGGTGAGCCCTGCGGCGGCAGCGGCAACGAGCTCCGCCTCGCGGAAGCGATCGGGGTGGTCGCCGAAGTCGGCGGGGCCGATGGCCCAGCGGTGCGCCCGGTCGGGGAGGATCGCCGTCGCGGAGAGCGAGTAGCGCGGGTGGCCGATCTCCTCGGCGGCCCTCCACAGCGCCGCGTCCCAGCCCGGGAGCGCCACCATGTCGTCGTTCATGTAGAGCAGGTGGTCGGTGGCGGCGAGGCGCGCCGCCGCGTTCACCGTCCAGCAGATGCCCAGGTTCTCGGCCGAGTGGGTGTGGTCCAGCCCCTCGGCGCGCGCCCAGGCGAGCGTGCCGTCGGAGCCGTCGTTCACGTGCAGCACCACCTGGTGCGGGAAGGCCGAGTGGCGCCGGATGGAGGCCACGCACAGCCGCACGAAGGCCAGGTTGTTCCAGGTGGGGATGACGATGGTGAAGCGGGCCCCGGCCGGCGGCCGCCCGGCCGGGTGGGAGGTGATGGGGCTCGGAGGGGCGACGCTCAAGGCACCTCGAGCCTACCCCGATCCGCCGCGCCCGCCGCCCCCGGATTTGACCCGCGGGGGCCGATCCCGATATATCTGTCCATCCGGATGAACGGATTGAACGCCACCACCCGGCCCCCGCGCCCCGATCGCCTCCTCGCCTGGATGGGCGGGCTCGCCGACCCCACCCGCATCCGCCTGCTCCACCTGCTGGAGCGGCAGGAGCTGGGCGTGGCCGAGCTCTGCTCCGCCCTGCGGCTGCCCCAGTCCACCGTCAGCCGGCACCTCAAGGTGCTCGCCGACGACGGCTGGCTCGAGGCCCGCACCCGCGCCACCTCCCGGCTCTACCGCATGGCCGAGGGCGTGGACGGCGCTGCCCGCAAGCTCTGGCGGCTGGCCCGCGAGCAGAGCGCCGGGTGGCCGGCCCTCTCCCAGGACCGGATGCGCCTGGCCCGCATCCTCGAGGACCGCCGCGGCGCCGCCGACCGCTTCTTCGCAGGGGCCGCCGCCGACTGGGACCGGCTCCGCGCCGAGCTCTACGGCAGCGCCTGGGTGACCGAGGCCATCCTCTCGCTCCTGCCCGTGACATGGACGGTGGCCGACCTGGGCTGCGGCACCGGCGACTTCGCCGCCCGCCTCTCGCGCCACGTCGCCCGGGTCCACGCCGTGGATCGCTCCACCGCCATGCTCAAGACCGCCGAGCGCCGCCACGGCGAGCGCCAGAACCTCACCTTCTGGCCCAGCGAGCTCTCGGAGCTGGTCCTGCCCGACGAGTCCTGCGACGCCGCCTTCCTCACCCTGGTGCTCACCTACCAGGCCGACGCCGCGCCGGTGCTGCGCGAGGCGGCGCGGGTGCTCCGCCCCGGGGGGCTGCTGGTCATCGTCGACCTCGCCCCCCACGGCGACGACGCCTTCCGCCGCCGGCTCAACCAGGCCCGCGACGGCTTCCCGCCCGGCGAGATCGCCGCCCTGTGCCGCGCCGCCGGGCTCGCCGCCGCCAGCCACTCCCTCCCCGTCGAGGCCGGCCAGAAGGGGCCGGGCCTCTTCCTCTGCCGGGCCGAGAAGGCCGCCGCCTGATCCGCCACTTCCCCAACCAGGAGAACGCCATGGCCGCACCCGCCAAGAAGCAGAAGCCCGCCGCCCCGCCCGAGTTCAAGGTCAAGGACCTCTCCCTCGCCGAGTGGGGCCGCAAGGAGATCGACCTCGCCGAGAAGGAGATGCCGGGCCTGATGGCGGTCCGGAAGGAGTACGGCCCGCAGCAGCCGCTCCGGGGCCAGCGCATCACCGGCTCGCTCCACATGACCATCCAGACGGCGGTGCTCATCGAGACGCTGGTGGACCTGGGCGCCGACGTGCGCTGGGCGAGCTGCAACATCTTCTCCACCCAGGACCACGCCGCCGCCGCCATCGCCGTGGGGCGCGGCGGCACGCCGGAGGCGCCGCGCGGCGTGCCGGTCTTCGCCTGGAAGGGCGAGTCGCTCGAGGAGTACTGGGACATGACCGAGCGGGCCCTCGACTTCGGCGGCGGCAAGGGGCCGACGCAGATCGTGGACGACGGCGGCGACGCCACCTTGCTCCTCCACAAGGGTGTGGAGTTCGAGAAGGCCGGCAAGGTCCCGGCGTCCCGGGCCAGCGACTCGGAGGAGTACGCGGTGGTGCTGCGCCTCCTGGCCCGCGAGCTCCGGAAGAACCCGGGCCGCTGGACCAAGGTGGCCCGGGCCTGCGCCGGCGTCACCGAGGAGACCACCACCGGCGTCCACCGGCTCTACGAGATGCAGAAGGCCGGCACGCTCCTCTTCCCGGCCATCAACGTCAACGACTCGGTGACCAAGTCCAAGTTCGACAACCTCTACGGCTGCCGCCACTCGCTGGTCGACGGCCTCAACCGCGCCACCGACGTGATGCTGGCCGGCAAGCTCTGCGTGGTGCTGGGCTACGGCGACGTGGGCAAGGGCTGCGCCCAGTCGCTGCGCGGCCAGGGCGCCCGGGTGGTGGTCACCGAGATCGACCCCATCAACGCCCTGCAGGCGGCGATGGAGGGGTACCAGGTGGTGCGGCTCGAGGACGTGGTCTCGTCCGCCGACATCTTCGTCACCGCCACCGGCAACCTCGACGTCATCACCGTGAAGCACATGAGCCGCATGAAGGACTGCGCGGTGGTGGGCAACATCGGCCACTTCGACAACGAGATCGACATCGCCGGGCTGAAGAAGGTGCCGGGCCTGAAGCGGATCAACGTGAAGCCCCAGTACGACGCCTTCGTCTTCCCCGACGGCCACCGGGTGCTGGTCCTGGCCGAGGGCCGCCTCCTCAACCTGGGCTGCGCCACCGGCCACCCCAGCTTCGTGATGTCCTCGTCCTTCACCAACCAGTCGCTGGCCCAGATCGAGCTGGCGGTGAACCGCAAGGCCTACAGGAAGCAGGTCTACACCCTGCCCAAGCACCTCGACGAGAAGGTGGCCCGGCTGCACCTCGACCAGATCGGCGCCCGGCTCACCACCCTGACCAGGAAGCAGGCCGACTACATCGGCGTGCCGGTGGACGGGCCCTACAAGTCCGACCACTACCGCTACTAGGGCCGCGGCGGCGGCAGCACCGCCAGCACGGCGGTGCGCCGCTGCGTCTGCTCCTCGATGGCCAGCGAGGTGGGCACCTCGTAGGCGGCCACCTCCGGCAGCGTCCCGCGCGGCGAGTAGGTCCGGCCCGGGTCGCCGCAAAGCACCGTCACCCCGGCGGCGGCCGCGGCCCGGAACCAGGTCAACGCCCGCTCCGCCAGCGCCTTCTCGTAGAACACGTCGCCGGCGGTGAGGAGGTCCACCCCCGGGGGCGGACCGTCGAGCAGGTCGGCGAGCTCGAACGCCACGGTGACTCCATTGAGCGCCGCGTTGAGCGGCACCACCGCCGCGCAGAAGGGGTCGACGTCCACGGCCCGCACGGAGGCGGCGCCGGCTCGCGCCGCGGCGATGGCCACCAGGCCGCTGCCGGTGGCGAGATCCAGCACCCGCTTGCCCCGCACCAGCTCCGGGTGGTCGAGCAGGTGGCGCGCCAGCGCTTGGCCGCCGGCCCAGGGGAAGGCCCAGTAGGGCGAGTCGTCCCAGCCGCGCAGCTCCTCCCAGGTGGCGTGCCACAGCGGGGTCACGTCGGTGGCCTGGTAGAGCCGCAGCTCCGGCACCAGCGCCACCGGCGCCGGCGCGGTGCGCTCGCGCACGAAGGCCTCGAGCTCGGCTGCGGTGTGGAGCTCGCTCACGCCTGCTCCGCCGCGGCCAGCGGCCGGATGGTCCTTCGCGAGAGCCGCAGGAAACGCCAGAGGAGGGAGCCGGCCACCACCGAGAGGCCGGTGCACAGGCCCCACCACAGGCCGCGCACGCCCAGCGAGAGGCCGAAGCCCAGGAGCAGCGCCACCGGCAGCCCCACCAGCCAGTGGCCCACCATGTTGGCGCCGAAGGTGAACCGGGTGTCGCCGGCGCCGCGCAGCACGCCGGCACCGCTGCCTTGCAGCCCGTCGGAGATCTGGAACACCGCCGCCACCACGAAGAGTGCCGCTGCCTCGTGGGCCACCGCCGGGTCGTCGGTGAAGAGCCGGGCCAGCGGGCCGGGGACGAGGACGAAGGCCAGGCCGGCCAGCGCCATGGCGCTTCCGGCCGAGGCGAAGGCGGTGAGCCCGGCCCGCCGCGCCGCCGGCGTGTCGCCGGCTCCCACCGCCCAGCCCACCCGCACCGAGGCGGCGTTGCCGATGCCGATGGCCAGGGTGAAGGAGAGGGTGGCCACCGAGAGCACGAGCTGGTGCGCGCCCAGCGACACCGCGCCCAGCCGGCCGGCCAGCAGCCCCACCAGCGCGAAGATGCCCACCTCGGCCGCCATGTGGAGGCCGATGGGGAGGCCGACGCGCAGCGCCTGGCGCAGGACCTGGCGGTCGGGCCGGCGGTCCACCGGCGCCGCGCCCGGCTCTCGGGTGGCGAGCGCCAGGAGCGCCACCTCCAGCACCGTGACAACGGTGGTGGCGGTGGCCGAGCCGGCGGAGCCGAGCGGCGGGATGCGACGCAGCACCCCGGTCCAGGCGGGCAGCGACGACCCGCCGAAGACCAGCAGCGCCGCCAGCGGCAGGTTGGCCAGGTTGCCGAGCACGGCGGCCAGCACCAGCGGGCGGGTGCGGCCGAAGCCCTGCAGGTAGGCCCGCTGGGCGGTGAAGAGCAGCACCGCCGGGAGCCCGAGGAGCCGCACGTGGAGGAACCGGCCGGCCTGCACGGCGGCGGCGGAGTCGACGCCGGCCGGCTCCAGGGCGAGGGGCAGGAGCGCCACCGGCACCGCCAGCGCCGCAGAGACGACGAGGGAGAGCCACACCCCCTGCCAGAGGAGCCGGCGCGCCCGCGGCCGGTCGCCGGCGCCGAGCGCCTGGGCTACCAGCGGGTCGAGCCCCATGGTGATGCCGATGCCGACAACCGTCACCGCGAAGAAGAGGCCGTTGCCGAGACCGGTGCCGCCCAGCACCGCCGGGCCGGCGCGACCCGCCACCGCGGTGTCCACCACGCCCATGAGCGCCCAGCCGGCGCTGGCGATGGCCAGCGGGCCGGCCAGCTTCCAGAGCGCGCCCAGCTCGGCGCGGATGTCGGTGGCGGAGGTCACGGGGGCGCGCAACATAACCCGTCCGGCTCGCGCGCGCTCCCGGGCACTTGCCCGGGCAGGCGCGGCGGGCGACGCCACCGCGCGCGTCACCGCCGGCGGGCCACGGCTGGCTAGCGCCGGGCTCGCAGCTCCAGCGCCGCCGTGGGAGGCGCGCCGGCCGGGTCGAGCCGCCAGCGGACGGCGACGACGTCGAACGACTCCACCTCGCTCCCGATCCCGGGGAGCTCGACGATCTCGCCGGCTCGCGGGACGAGCGGGAGGAGGAGCGAGACGGCGGCCCGCCCGGGGGCGGCGAGCCGCACGCGCACGCCGGGCCCGGTCCCGGCCGAGAGCGGCGCGGGAGCAGCCCCGGCCGGCGCCGGGGCGGGCGCCTCCGCTGCCGGAGCGGGGACGGGCGTGGGCGTCGGCGCGAGGACGCGCTCGAGCGCGGCATCGACGAGCGTCTCGTCTGCGAGGGCCTCGGCTGGGCTCGAGGCAGGGCCCTCCGCCCCTGCCGCGGGCGCAGGGACCGCTGCCAGCGCCGGGGCAGGAGCCGCCGTGGAGGTCGGCGCGGGCGCTGCCGCGGGAGTCGCTGCCGCCGGGGTCGCAATGTCGGGCGCGGGCGCGGGCGCGGGTGCGGGTGCCGCTGCGGGCGCGAGCGCGGCGACCGGAACGGGGGCGGGGACGGGCTCGGGTGCGTGCCCAGGGGCGGCGGCTGCCGGCGCAAGGGGACGCGGCCCGGAGGGCTCGCTCTCCCGGGTGGGCTGCTCGGCCCGGGATGCGGGCCGCTCCGCCGCGGCGGGAGCCTCGGGTGGCGGAGGGGTCACCGGGGCGGGCGGCTCTCCGGGCAGCCCCGCCTCGCGCGCGAGCACGCTGCGCAGCGCCGCGGCCCAGGCCGGTGACCGCGCCGCGCGCGCCCCCGGGCCATCGCCGTCGCGCTTCCCTCGTCTCGTCGCCGCCTTGGTCATGTCGCGCGCCCCGCCCCAGGAATGCCCGAAGATAGGTAGCCATCGTCCCCTCGCGGCCAAACCCGGAAGTTGACCCAGCCAGCGGGGAGCCGTTCACCGAAACGCGATCCGACATCCGACCCGTGGCAGGACGCCGCCCTTCCTGAGACGTTGGGCGAGGCGGGGTGCGGCATAGGGTCGCGGACGGGACGCGGCCCTGGGGCGAGGGGTGGGGAGAAGTCAGGGATCGGCGAATCGGGCGAACCAGCCGCCGGGCCTCGACCTCTCCGGCTGGCGCCGCCGCCTACTCCAGCCGCCGCTCCACCGCCTCCACCAGCGTCTTCAGGCAGCGGATGCGGGCCCAGTTCTTGTCGTCGGCCTCGACGATGGTCCAGGGGGCGTAGCTGGTGGAGGTCTGGCTCACCATGTCGTGGACGGCGGTGCGGTAGAGCTGCCACTTCTCGCGGTTGCGCCAGTCCTCGTCGGTGATCTTGTAGCGCTTGGCAGGGTCCTTCTCGCGTTCCTTGAACCGCCGGAGCTGGGTCTCGGGCGAGACGTGGAGCCAGAACTTCACCAGCACCGCGCCGAAGTTGGCGAGCGAGCGCTCGAACTCGTTGATCTCGTGGAAGGCACGGCGCCACTCGGGCTCGGCGCAGAAGCCCTCCACCCGCTCCACCAGCAGCCGGCCGTACCAGGTGCGGTCGAAGAGGGCGATGTGCCCGGCCTTGGGGATCCGCTTCCAGAAGCGCCAGAGGTAGTGGTGCGTGGCCTCGTCCCCCTTGGGCGCTGCGATGGGGATGACGGTGTAGCCGCGCGGATCCAGCGAGCCGATGACCCGCCGGATGCTGCCGCCCTTGCCGGCCGCGTCCCAGCCCTCGTACCCCACCACCACCGGCACCCGGCGGCGGTAGCAGGCGAACTCCAGCGCCCGGAGCCGGTCCTGCCAGCGGGAGAGCTCCTTCTCGTACCTCTCGTCGGAGAGCTTCTTCCCGAGGTCGGCGTCGTCGAGGACGGTGCGCTCGAGGCGCGGCGGCCTCGCCGCCCTGGGCTTCGGGGCCTTCTGCTTCTCCCGGTGGGCCAGGAGGGCTCGCTCCATGGCCTCGGCCAGCGTCTCGAAGACCTGCACCCGCCGGTGGCGCTTGTCGGTGGCGGCCACGACCGTCCAGGGAGCCCACGGGGTGCTGGTGCGCTCCAGCATCTCCTCGGCGGCCTCGGCGTAGGCGCCGTACTTGCGGTGAGCCTTCCAGTCCTGGCGGGTGACCCGCCAGGCCTCGTCGGCGCTCCGCTCCATCTTCTCGAAGCGGCGCCGCTGCTCCTCCCGCGAGATGTGGAGGAAGAACTTCACGATCAGCGTCCCGTCGTCGGCCAGCATGCGCTCGAACTGGTTGATCTCGTCGTAGGCGGTGCGCCAGGCCGCCTTGGGCACGCCGCGCTCGACGCGGTCCGAGAGCACGCGCCGGTACCAGGAGCGGTCGAAGATGCCCACGCCGCCCCGCTCCGGCAGCCGCACCCAGAAGCGCCAGAGGAAGGGGCGAAGCTCCTCCTCCTCGGTGGGGGCGCGGGTGACGTGCACCTCGTAGCCGCGGGGGTCGATGCGCCCCACCAGCTTCTCGATGGTGTCGCCCTTGCCGGCGGCGTCCCAGCCCTCGAAGACCACCAGCACCGGGATGCGCGCCTCGTACACCGCCCGCTGCAGCAGCGAGAGCCTGTCGCGCAGCGGCCGGAAGAGGCGCTCGTAGCGGACGCGGTCCAGCTTCCGCTTCAGGTCCACCGTCTCGAGCATGAGTGCCCTCCGGCCGCCGATGATACACCCCGCGGAAACGGGGTCGCGGCCAGGCAGGCCGGACGCCGGGCCGCCCCCGGGTTAGCATGGCCCCGTGGACGTGAAGCGGCTGGCCGAGCTCTTGGCAGAGCTCCTCACCCGGACCGGGCCGGCGGCGCCGCTGCTGCTCTTCCTGGCGGCGTTCATCGAGTACCTCTTCCCGCCCTTCCCCGGCGATCTCCTGGTGGTGCTGGGGGCCTGGTACGCGACCCACGGCGCCCTCTCCTGGCCCCTCACCTTCGCGGCGGTGACGGCCGGCGCGGTGCTGGGGGCGGCGGTGGACTGGCGCGTGGGGCGCTGGCTGGGAGCGCGCCTCGGAGAGCGGGCCGCCGCCGGGCGGCTCGACAGCACCCAGGTGGCGCGGTTCGAGGCCGCCTACCGCCGCTGGGGCGGGCTCCTGCTGGTGGCCAACCGCTTCCTCCCCGGCATCCGCGCCTTCTTCTTCGTGGCCGCCGGCGCCTCGGGGATCCCGCTGTGGAAGGTGCTGCTCTTCGGCGGCGTCTCGGCCGCGATCTGGAACGGCCTCCTGCTCGCCGCCGGCGCCTTCCTGGCCCGCAACCAGGAGGAGCTGGTGGACCTCGTCGGCCGTTACAACACCGCGGCGATGGCCCTGCTGGCCGCGGGGGTGGCGGTGGGGCTCGCCTACCTCTGGCGGAAGCGGAGGGCGCGCCGGTGACCGGAGCGCTCCTCGGGCTGGCGCTCGCCGCCTCGCTGCCGGCCGCGGCCGAGCAGCGCTACCGGGTGGAGATCGCCGGCGAGCATGCCGGCTGGGCGCGCCTCGCCGTGGCCTGCCGGCCGGCGGGCTGCACCGCCTCCTGGGAGTCGGCCCTGCGGGCCCCGGCCGACGCCGGCGGCGAGCTGCTGGTGCGCCGCATCGAGATCGAGGCCGACCCCGCCGGCGCCGCCACCCGCGTGCGCACGGTGCTCACCGGCGGGCGCGGCGCGCGGCAGGTGGAGGAGGGGGCCGGCCCGGTGCCGGCGTCGCTGGTGGAGCTCCTCCTCTCGGGCGCCGCCGAGGGGGAGCGGCGCTGCCTCACGGTGCGCGAGGAGGGGACCGGGCGCACCGGCCCGGCCTGCGCCACGCGCCGGGGCGAGTGGCTCGCCGGCGAGGTTCTGGGGGCGCCGGAGCGCTTCCGGGCCCGGCCCGGCGCGCTGCCGGCGGAGGTGCTTCTCCCCGGCCAGCGGGTCCGCTTCGCCGCCGACCCGGCCGCTGGCCTGCCCGGCCGGGCGCCGCGCCTGCTGGGCGTGGCGGTGCAGGCGGGGCCCGGGCTTCGCCCCGCGGCGGCGCGCTCCTTCTGCGGCCGCCCGGTCGAGCCGCACCCCCCGCCGCCTCCGCCCGGGCTGCCGGCGGCCGACGCCCCGGGCGCGAGCTGCCGCGAGAAGACGGCCCGCTGGCTCGCCGCGGCACGGGGCTCCGGGCGGGCGGGCCGCCACGTGGTGGGCGTGGCCTGGGACGGGGCCGCCTTCGTCTGGCACGAGTGGGCCGAGGTCCGGGACGGCGAGCGCTGGGTGCCGATCGATCCCTCCTTCCGCCAGAGCCCCGCCGTGGGGCCGCGCTTCGCCCTGGCCAGGTTCACGGAGGGTGATCTCTCCGGCGAGGCCGAGGCCGGCGCCCGCATCCTCGACTGCTGGGGATCCGCCCGCATCGAGTGAGACCCGGGCGGGACCCTTCGCCGGCCCTGTGCATCCCAGGTGTGGGTCGCCCGTGCGGTGTCTTGTGGCGCCTCGCCGGGCCTGCGCAGATTTCGTCACCCGCGCCTACCGGAGGCCCCCATGCGCCACGGCGTCCTGCTCGCCGCCCTGCTGCTCGTGCCGTCGATCCCCGTCGCCCGCGAGGGCGGCAAGAAGGTCACCATCATCCGCGACGAGCGGGGCGTGCCGCACGTCCACGCCTCCGACGTCCGCTCCCTCTTCTACGGCGTGGGCTACGCGCAGGGCCAGGACCGGCTCTGGCAGGCCGAGACCCTGCGCCGGGCCGGGACCGGCACGCTGGCCGAGTGGTTCGGCCAGGGCTCGCTGGCCTCCGACGTCCAGACCCGCACCCTCTTCGGCCCGCCCGCGCGCCGCGCCGCGCTGCTGGCGTCGGCCAGCCCCGAGGTGCGGACCATCTTCCAGGCCTTCGCCGACGGCATGAACGCCTGGATCGCCGAGGCCACCGCCACCGGCAAGCTGCCGCTGGAGTACGCCGCTTTCCACGTGGCCCCGCGCCCCTGGACCACCGACGACTCGGTGGCGGTCTACATGCTGCTGGGCAGCCAGTTCGGCTGGTTCGGCTCCGACGAGCTGGACAACGCCGTCGAGTACGGCGGCCTGGTGGCCCGCCTCGGCCCCACCGACGCCGCCCGCGCCTTCGCCGACACCCACTGGCTCGAGGACCCGAGCGCCCCCACCACCGACCCGGCCCCCGCCGCACGCGGCCGCGGCCACGAGGCGCCCAGGGCGGCGTCGCTGCCGGCCGGGGCCGAGGAGGCGGGCCGCCGCCACCGGGCCCAGCGCGAGGAGGCCGAGAAGGCGCGCGGCGACTTCGGCATCCGCCGCGGCCCCATGTCGAACGCCATCCTCATCGGGCCGCGCCTGTCGAGGGACGGCCGGCCGCTGCTCCTCGGCGGCCCGCAGATGGGCTACTCGGCGCCGCAGATCAACCACGAGATGGGCATCCACGGCGCCGGCTTCGACATCACCGGCATCCAGATCGCCGGCTGGCCGCTGGTGGTCATCGGCGTGGGCAAGGGCTACGCCTGGTCGCTGACCTCGGGTGGCACCGACAACAGCGACATCTTCGCCGAGCAGCTCGACCCGCAGAACCCGGGCCGCTACCGGTGGCAGGGCGGCTGGAAGGATCTCGACTGCCGCGTGGAGGAGGTGCCGGTGGCCGGCCAGGCGGCGGTGTCCCAGACCCTGTGCCGCTCGGTGCACGGGCCCATCGTCGGCGTCCAGGGCGGCACCGCCTTCGCCTTCGCCAACACCACCTTCGGCAACGAGCTGTCGAGCTACGAGGCCTGGCTCAACATCAGCCGGGTGAAGAACATCGACGAGTTCGAGAAGCGGCTGGCCGGCATCGCCTACAACTTCAACGTCATGTACGCCGACGCCGCCGGCAACATCGCCCACTGGCACATCGGCAAGTTCCCGGTGCGCGCCGCCGGGGCCAACCCCTTCTTCCCGCAGCCCGGCGACGGCAGCTCCGAGTGGCAGGGCACCGTGCCCTTCGCCGACCAGCCCCACTCCCGCAACCCGCGCCAGGGCTGGCTGGCGAGCTGGAACAACAAGCCCGGCCCGGGCTGGAAGAACTCCTCGGCGGGCTTCTGGGCCTGGGGCCCGGTGCAGCGGGTCAACACCCTGCGCCGGCTGCTCGGGCAGGTGCAGCCGCGCTCGGCCACCACCGACACGCTGGCGGCCATCAACCGCCAGGCCGGCCTCACCACCCAGTCGCCCTCCGACGCCGCCCACGCGGTCTTCGTCTCCACGCTCCTGGGCCGCATGCTCGACGCGGTGGACTCCGGCGCCGACGCCCGGCTGCCGGGGGCGCTCGCGCTCCTCTCCTCCTGGGACTGGCTGCAGAAGGACGACGACGGCGACGGGCGCTACGACAGCCCGGCGGTGGCGGTGTTCAACGGCTGGTGGGCGCGGGCGGTGGAGGCGCTCTTCGTGCCGGTGCAGGGGAGCGGCCTCGACGCCAGCCTCTACGGCCAGCTCCTGATGCGGCTCTTCCAGGGCCCGGACGCGGCGCTCCCGCTGCAGGCCGACTACCTGGCCGGCCGCAGCCTCGACGAGGTGCTGACCGCCAGCCTGGTGGCCACCCTCGACGGCCTGGCCGCCACCTACGGCTCGACCGACATGGCCGACTGGCTGCAGCCCCGCGCCGAGATCTTCTGGAAGCCGGGCGGCATCGGCTCGGTGCCCAACACCCTGTGGATGAACCGCGGCACCTACAACCAGATCGTCCACCTGGGCCACGGCGACGACCTCCGGGCGTGGAACGTGGTCTCGCCCGGCCAGAGCGGCGACTTCCGCAGCCCGCACTTCGCCGACCAGCTGGCGCTCTACGCCGGGTGGACCTACAAGCCCATGCGCATCACCCGCCGCGACCAGGAGCGGAACGCCGAGTCGGTGACCCGGCTCACCGTGCCGTAGCGCCGCTCAGGCGGGGATCCCGGCCGCGTGCTCGATGGGCACGTGGCCGGGGAGGGCGGCCACCCGCGCCAGCCAGGCCCGCAGCGCCGGGTAGGGGCCGAGGTCGAAGCCGCCCTCGTGGGCCACGTGGGTGTAGGCGTAGAGGCAGAGGTCGGCAGCCGTGGGCCCCTCGCCCACCAGCCAGCTGCGCCCGGCCAGCTGCCCCTCGAGGACGCCGAGCGCCTTTCGCCCCAGCTCGCGCTTCCGGGGCAGCATCCGCTCGCGCTCCGGGTCCGGCGGCAGGTGGGCCACCCAGTGGCGCACCGTGGCGATGTTGGGTTCGTGGCTGTACTGCTCCCAGAACATCCAGCGCAGCACCTGGGCCCGCGCCATCCGCTCTGCCGGCATCCAGCGCGTGCCCTCGGCCAGGAAGCAGAGGATGGCATTGCTCTCCGGCAGGGTGGTGCCGTCGGGGAGCTCGAGCACCGGGATGCGCCCCTCGGGGTTGAGGCGGGCGAAGGCCGGGGTGCCGGTCCCGGTGCCCAGCGCCACCTCGATGCGCTCGAAGGGGAGCCGGAGGTGGTGGAGCAGGAGCCGGCACTTGTAGCCGTTGCCGGAGACCAGGCTGTCGTGAAGCCGGAGCATGCGGTCCTCCGCGGTGGTCACTCCATTCAGCGAGAAGCCGGGCCCGCCTGGCTCGCCAGGAAGCGGAACAGCGCCTCCGCCTTGGGCACCAGCGAGGCGAGCTCGATGCGCTCCTCGCGGGTGTGGTAGCCGGAGCCGCGCGGCCCCAGCCCGTCGATGGAGGGGATGCCGGCGGCGCTGGTGGTGCAGGCGTCGGAGCCGCCGCCCGCGGGGGGCGCCTCGCCGTCGCCCAGGCCGGCCTGGCGCTGGCAAGCGCCGTAGCGGGCGGCCAGGGCCGCCGAGGCCTCGGTGCGCACCATGGGGTCGCGCCAGGCGGAGCGGGCCACCTCGATGCGGGTGCCCGGCAGCGCCGCCTCGGCTGCCGCCTGCGCCAGCGCCGCCTCGAGCCGCTCCCCGTCCGCCGGGGTGGCGAAGCGCAGGTCCACCTCCGCGTAAGCCCTGTCGGGCACGGTGTTCTTGGTGGTGCCGCCCTGGAAGACGCCCACGTTCACCGTGAGTCCGCGCCCGTGGTCCGTGAGCCCCTGGGCCCGGTCCACGAAGCGGCAGAGCGCCCAGACGGCGTTCCTGCCGCGGGCATGGTCGTTGCCGGCGTGGGCGGCGACGCCGCTGGCCTCGGCCCGCACCGCGGCCACGCCCTTGCGCGCGGTGACGATGCGGTCCCCCTCGCGCCCCGACTCCAGCACCAGCGCGCAGGCGGCGCCGGCGGCGCGGGCCCGCAGGAGCGGCTGCGACTCGGGGGACCCGACCTCCTCGTCGGAGACCAGCATCCCGCGCACCGCCACCCGCCCGAGGAGCCCGGCCTCGCCGAGCGCGGCCAGGCCGAAGAGCATCACCACCGCGCCGCCCTTCATGTCGAAGACGCCCGGCCCGCGGGCCACCCGGCCGTCGCTCTCCCAGCCCTCGAACTGGCCAGGCGGGAAGACGGTGTCGAGGTGGCCCACCAGGAAGGCGGGCGCGCCGGCCGCCGGCCCGGCGAAGGCCAGGTGGTCGCCGAAGCGGGCGCCCGGGATGCGCTCCACCGCCAGGCCCAGCCTCGCCAGCTCCGCGGCCACGAGGTCGGCCACCGCGTTCACGCCCTGGGGGTTGCGCGTGAAGCTGTTCTGGCGGACCAGCAGCTCCAGCAGGTGCGCCATGGGCGCGGCCTGCCCGGAGAGCCACGCGACGCCGGCGGAGAGGGGATCGCTCATGACCGGCACCGGTATACCGCCGACCGCGCCGCCCGGCACCCTCCCGCGCGGGCCCCGCCTCAGGAGGCGCGGGCGGCGATGGCCTCCGCGAGCCGCAGGAGCCGCACCGCCGCCTCGACGTGCAGGTTCTCCACCAGCCGCCCGTCCACCACCACCACGCCCTTGCCCTGGGCCTGGCTCTCGGCGTGGGCGGCCACGATGCGGCGGGCCAGCGCCAGCTCGTCGGCGCCGGGCGAGAAGGCGCGGTTGGCGGCCTCGATGGTGCGCGGGTGGATGAGGGTCTTGCCGTCGAAGCCCATGTCGCGCCCCTGGCGGCAGGCGGCCTCGAATCCGACGTCGTCGGAGAGGTCGAGGTGCACGCCGTCGAGGGCGGCGAGGCCGTGGGCCCGGGCGGCGAGCAGCGTGAGCGAGAGCGCGGTGAGCACCTCGGCGCGGGAGGCGGTGTGGCGCGCGCCCAGGTCCTTCACCAGGTCGGAGGTGCCCATCACCAGGCAGGCGAGGCGCGGGCTGGCGGCCGCGATCTCGGCCGCGGCCAGCACGCCCCGCGGCGTCTCGATCATGCACCAGAGCCGGAGCGAGCCCGGGGCCCCGGCCGCCAGGAGGCGCGCTTCGGCCGCCCGCACCGCCGCCGCGCCCTCCACCTTGGGAAGGCACACCGCGTCGGCGTCCATGCGGGCCGCGGCCCGGAGGTCGGCCTCGTGCCAGGGGGTGCCGGCGCCGTTCACCCGCACCACCCGCTCCCGGTGGCCGAAGCCGCCGCGGCCGAGCTCCGCCGCCACCAGCGCCCGCGCCTCCTCCTTCTGCGCCGGCGCCACGGCGTCCTCGAGGTCGAGGATCAGCCCGTCGGCGGGCAGGCCCCGCGCCTTCTCGATGGCGCGGCCGCTGGCGCCGGGCATGTAGAGGACGCTGCGGCGGGGGCGGATCTCGGCGGGCATGCGCCGATGGAAGCACGAGGCGGCGCGGGCCGGCAACGGCCGCCGGCCCGGACGTCAGAGCTGCGGCGCCAGCAGCCGGGCCGCCGAGGCGAACAGCCGCCGCCCGAAGGGATCGCGGGCCTCGCGCCCGGTGCGCTCGCGCGCCGTCTCCAGGTCGCGCAGGAACAGCGCCGCCAGCTCGTCCGGCAGCCCGCCGCCATACACCGCCGCCACCACCTCGAAGTTGAGCCCCATGCTGCGGGGGTCGAGGTTGGCGGTGCCCACCAGCGCGAGCCCGCGGTCCACCACCCACGTCTTGGCGTGCAGCATCGCCGGCAAGTAGTGGAAGATCCGCACCCCGGCGCGCAGCAGCGCGTCGTGGAAGCTGCGGCCGGCGGCGTCGACGACGGCGGAGTCGGACCGGGCGGGGACCAGGAGGCGCACGTCCACGCCGCGGAGCGCCGCCCCGCGGAGCGCCGCCAGCAGCGCCTCGTCGGGGACGAGGTAGGGCGTGGTGATCCAGGCCCGCTCCCTGGCTCCGGCCAGCGCCGCCTGGAAGAGCGCCGCCGCCGCCGGCTGCTCCTGGTCGGGGCCCGAGGTCACCACCTGCACCGGGCAGCCGCCGCCGTCCGAGGCCGGAAAGTAGGAGGCCAGCGCCCCGGTGTCGTCCGGCAGCCCCTCGGCGCGCAGCGTGTAGAACCAGTTCTCCAGGAACGCCGCCTGCAGCCCGTGCACGGCCCCTCCCTCGAGCCGCAGGTGGGTGTCGCGCCAGGCGGCGGAGCCGCGGGCGGCGCGGCTCTCGTCGTCGGTGACGTTGATGCCGCCGGTGAAGCCGACGTCGCCGTCCACCACCACGATCTTGCGGTGGGTCCGGAAGTTGCCCAGCCACTGGCCCAGGCGGGCGTGGGCCACCCGGTTGAAGCGGGCGAAGCGGCCGCCGGCCTGGAGCAGCGGGCGCAGGAAGGTGCGGGAGAGGCTGGCCGACCCGGCGGCGTCCACCAGCAGCTTCACCTCCACGCCGCGGGCCGCGGCCGCGGCCAGCGCGTCGCGGAGCCGGGCCCCGCTCCGGTCGGGCCGGAAGATGTAGTACTCGACGTGAACGTGGTGGCGGGCCCGGCCCACCGCCTCGACGATGGAGGCCAGCGCTTCGTCTCCTCCGGGCAGCAGCGTCACCCGGGCGGCCGTCTCCGGCGGGATCCCGGTGAGCCGGGTGAGGAGCCGCATGAGCTGCTCGGCCACCGAGAGGTCGGCGCCGCGGGCGCGGTGCCAGGCCTCGAGGGCGGGGCCGAGCCGGCTGCGGGCCCGGGCCATCCGCAGCCGCCGGCGCTTGAGCCGGCGCGGCCCCAGCACCAGGTACACCGGCAGGCCCACCACCGGCAGGAGCGCCAGCACCAGGATCCAGGCCAGCGTCGAGGCGGGCGGGCGCCGCTCCCAGGCCACGCCCAGCACCACGCCCAGCACCCAGAGCGCCTCGAGGGCGAACCAGGCGAGCGGGGGCAGGCTGTCGGGGATGAGGTCCACGGGGCCGGGCTCCCTGGAGCAGAGCACGCGGCCGGCCGTCCGTCGAGGCGAAGGGCTCCGGCCGGGGTGTACCACCCGGGCTCGGCGGACCCCGGCGGCCCGCGCTATGGAAGCGGCTCTCTCCGGGGGTCGAACCATGCTCAAGAAGGTCCTGCTCGTCGTGGCGGCAATCGTCGCCGTCCTCGTCGCCGTCATCGCCACGCGCCCCGCCGGCTACCAGGTGGAGCGCAGCGCCACCGTGGCCGCGCCGCCGGAGGTGGTCTACGCCCAGGTGGCCGACTTCGGCCGCTGGGCCCAGTGGTCTCCCTGGGCCAAGCTCGACCCCGGCATGAAGACCACGCTCACCGGCGCTCCGGGCTCGGTGGGCCACGGCTATGCATGGGTGGGCAACGACAAGGTGGGCGAGGGGCGCATGACCATCACCGAGGCCGCGCCCGGCAGCCGCGTGGCCATCAAGCTCGAGTTCCTGAAGCCGATGGAGGCCGTGAGCCCCACCACCTTCACCTTCGCGCCCGACGGCGCCGGAACGCGGGTGAGCTGGAAGATGGTCGGCACCAACAACTTCATGGGCAAGGCCATGTCGCTCTTCATGGACTTCGAGAAGATGATCGGGGGCGACTTCGAGAAGGGGCTCTCCCAGCTCCGGGCCGCCGCCGAGGCCGAGGCCCGCGCTGCGCCGCCGTCCGGCGGGGAGGCGGCCGCCGCCGCCGCGCCCTCGAGGTAGCCGCCTCGGCCCGGAACCCGCGGGGGCTCGCTAGACCGCCGGCTCCTGCTGCGAGAGGCAGTGGAGCGTGCCCAGGCCCCACACCAGGTCGAGGGCGTGGATGCCCACGACCGGCCGGTCGGAGATGAGCTCCCCGAGGATGCCGAGGGCGATGCGGTCGTGCGGGTCGTCGAAGGTGGGCACCAGCGTGGCGGCGTTGCAGACGTAGAAGTTGGCGTAGCTGGCCGGGAGCCGCTGGCCGGCGAAGACCACCGGCTGCGGCATGGGGAGCGCCACCACCTCGGGCCGCGAGCCGTCCTCGAGCCGCGCCCCCTCCAGCCGCTCCCGGTTCTCGCAGAGGAGCCGGTGGTTGGCGTCGCGGCCGTCGGGCTCCTGGCAGAGGACGATGGTGCGCGGCCCCACGAAGCGCGCCAGGTCGTCCACGTGGCCGTGGGTGTCGTCGCCGGCGATGCCCTTGCCCAGCCAGATGGTGTGCCGGGCGCCCAGCACCTCGCGGAACACCTGCTCGTAGTCCTGGCGCTCGAAGCCGGGGTTGCGCACCTGCACCTCGGGATCCAGCAGGCACTCCTCGGTGGTGAGGAGGGAGCCGCGCCCGTTGACGTCGATGGCTCCGCCCTCCAGCACCACCTCGCGGCCGCGGTGCACCACCGGGCGGAGCGGCAGGCGCAGCGCCCGGGCGGCGCGCTCGGGGATGCGCACGTCCCTCTTCCAGTCGGGGTACTTGGCCCAGGCGTTGAAGCGGAAGCCGGCGATGGCCTTCTTCCCGCCGCCGGCCACGAAGATGGGGCCGCTGTCCCGGTTCCAGATGCGGTCGGTGGGGAAGCGGTGAGGCTCCACCGGCCCCGGATCCACGCCGGCGCGCGCCAGCACCCTGCGGGCCCGGGCCTCGCCGGCGGCGTCGCCGACGCAGAGCCGCACCTTCTCGCCGGCGCCGATGCGCCGGACGATCTGCGCGTAGACCCAGGGGATGGGGGCGAAGCGCCCGGGCCAGTCCCGGACGTTGTGGGGCCAGGAGAGCCAGGTGGCCTCGTGCCGCTCCCACTCGGCGGGCATGGCGAGGCCCGCGGCGGCTCGGGGTGCGCGGCTCATCGGTCGAGGAAGCGCTTCTCGATGCCACCGTAGGCGTCGATGCGCCTGTCGCGGAGGAAGGGCCAGCCGCGCCGCACCTCCTCGATGCGGGCCGGGTCGACCTCGGCCACCAGGATCTCCTCCCTGTCGGTGGAGGCCTCGGCCAGCACCACGCCGAACGGGTCGCAGAGGAAGCTGGTGCCCCAGAACTCGAGGCCCGGGGCCGTGGGCTCCGGCCGCTCGTGGCCCACCCGGTTCACCGCCGCCACGTAGACGCCGTTGGCGATGGCGTGGCCGCGCTGCACGGTGCGCCAGGCGTCGCGCTGGGCCGCGCCGTGCTGGGCCTTCTCGTGCGGGTGCCAGCCGATGGCGGTGGGGTAGAAGAGCACCATGGCCCCCTGGAGCGCGGTGAGGCGCGCGCCCTCCGGGTACCACTGGTCCCAGCAGATGAGGGTGCCGATGCGGCCGGCCCGCAGGTCGAAGGCCTGGAAGCCCAGGTCACCCGGAGTGAAGTAGAACTTCTCGTAGAAGGCCGGGTCGTCGGGGATGTGCATCTTCCGGTACAGGCCGACGGTGGCGCCGTCCTCGCCCAGGACGACGGCGCTGTTGTGGTAGAGGCCCGGCGCCCGCTTCTCGAAGATGGGCACCACCACCGCCACGCCCGCCGACCGGGCCACCTGCGAGAGCTTCTCGGTGGAGGGGCCGGGCACGGTCTCGGCCAGGTCGAAGAGGGCCGCGTCCTCGCGCTGGCAGAAGTAGGTGGTGCGGAACATCTCCGGCAGGCAGACCACCTGCGCGCCCTTCCTGGCCGCCTCCTCCACGCGGGCGGCGGCCCTGGCCAGGTTCTCTGCGGGATCGGACGACATGGCCATCTGGACCAGGCCGACCCGGAAGCTCTTGCTCACGCGCGCACCTCCAGCGAGGGGCGCGGATTCTACCGGCCCGCCTACCTCCCCGCCACCGCCGGGTTGCCGTCGGCGTCGAGCAGCACCGGCTTGCCGAGCCCGAGCTTCTCCAGCCCTGCCTCGATCTTCTGCCGGTCGCCCACCACCACCCAGGTGAGCTTGCCGGGCTCGAGGATGCGCGCCGCTCGGGCCACGTCGTCGAGGGTCACGGCCCGCACCCGGCCGGCGTAGCCCTGGAAGTAGTCGTCGGGGAAGCCGAAGCGCACGATCTCGGCGATGGAGGCGGCGATGGCCGAGGAGCCCTCCCAGCGGCCCGGCAGCGCCAGCGAGCGGCGGCTCTGCGCCAGCGAGAGCTCCTCGGCGGTCACCGGCCTGGGGCCGGTGATACCCTCGATCTCCTTCCTGAGCTCGGCCAGCGCCTCGGCCGTCTTGTCGGCCTGCACCGGCGCGTAGCCCCAGAACAGCCGCGGGCCGCGGGCGTCGAGGAGCACCGTCGAGGCGCCGTAGGACCAGTGCTTCTCCTCGCGCAGGTTGAGGTTGACGCGCGAGAGGAACTGGCCGCCCAGCACGGTGTTCATGGTGGTCTGGGCGATCTCGTCGGGGTTGGCGCGCGGCAGCACCGGCTGGCCGGCCAGGATGAGCGACTGGATGGAGCCGGGCCGGTCGATGAGGAAGAGGCGGGCCGCCGGCGGCGGCTGCACCGGGGCCAGGTTCTTCCTGGGCACCGGCCCCGGCTTCCAGCCGGCCAGGAGCTTCGTCAGCCGCGGCACGATCTCCGCGAGCGTGGTGTCGCCCACCACCACCAGCGTGGCGTTGTCGGGCCTGAACCAGGTCTCGTACCAGCGCACCGCGTCCTCGCGCCGGATGGAGGCCACCGACCCGCGGGTGCCGGTGCCGGTGAGCGGGTTGGCGTAGGCGTGCCCCTTGCCGTAGAGCAGCCCGGGCAGCACCCGCAGGCCGGTGGAGAAGGGGTCGGCGCCCTCGCGCCCGATGGCGGCGAGCTGCTGCTCCTTGTTGCGCTCGAAGTCGGAGGCCGGGAA
Source organism: Deltaproteobacteria bacterium (assembly GCA_016214955.1). Taxonomy (GTDB): domain Bacteria; phylum Myxococcota; class Myxococcia; order Myxococcales; family Anaeromyxobacteraceae; genus JACRMN01. The sequence goes on along the minus strand of JACRMN010000021.1, from coordinate 57,041 downwards.
GGCGGGGTGCAGCACCACGTCGGCGAAGACCGCCAGCGACGGGTCCAGGTTGGACCTGAGCGCCGAGAAGGAGACGGTGGTGAGGTCGAGCCCGGAGCGCACCGAGATGCTGGCGCCCAGCCGGTCGAGCTCGTCGTCGATCTGCAGCGCGGTGCGGGTGCGGGTGCCCTCGTCGAGGCAGTCGCCCGCCAGCCGGGCCAGCCCCGGCACGCCGAACTGGTCGGAGGCGTAGCCGGCGTCCACCAGGAGCTGGAGGTTCACCACCGGCACCGCGTGGCGCTCGGCGACGATCACCTGCAGCCCGTTCTCCAGCCGGGCGCGCTGGAAGGCCGGGAAGGAGGGCTCGGGGGCCGGACCGGGCTCCGGCGGCTTGGCGCGATCGAGGCCGGCCGTGGCCGTGGACCGCTTCGGCTCCGGCAGCACCGAGAGCACGTAGACGCCGTCGGAGAGCCAGCGGCGCGCCGCGGCGTGCACCTCGGCGGGCGTGGCCTGGCGCACCCGCTCCAGCAGCGAGCGGTAGAAGTCGGGCCGGCCGCCGAACACCTGGCTGCGGGCCAGGATGTCGGCCTTGCCGAAGAAGCCGCCGGCGGAGTAGCCGCCCACCTTCTCCACCGCCCGCACCAGGCCGGCCAGCCGCTGGGTCCGGGCCCGGGCCACCTCGTCGGCGCTCGGCCCCTTCTCGAGGAAGCGCGCCAGCTCCTCGTGGATGGCCTTCTCCACCTTGCCGAGGTCGCCGCCGGGCACGGCGCTGGCGATGACGGAGAAGGTGCCGCCCAGCTCGCCCGACGACTGGTAGGCCGAGACGTCGGTGGCGATGCGCTCGTCGTAGACCAGCCGCTTGTAGAGCGGCGAGCTCTTGCCGCCGGCCAGCACCCCGGCGGCGAGGCCCAGGAGCTCGTCGTCCGCGGCGCCCCACTCGGCGGTGTTCCACACCAGGTAGACCCGGGCCTGGGGCACCTTGTCCTGCATCACCTGCCGCTGCACCCCGGTGCGCTTCGCCGGCCAGGCAGTGTGGCGCGCCAGCGGCGGGCCGGCGGGGATGTCGCCGAAGGCCTTCTCCACCTTGGCCTTCACCTCCTCGAAGCGCACGTCGCCGGCCACCACCAGCACGGCGTTGGAGGGGCCGTAGTAGGTCTTGAACCACTGGCGCACGTCCTCGAGCGAGGCGGCCTCGAGATCCTCCATCGAGCCGATCACCGGCCAGGAGTAGGGGTGGCCGGCGGGGTAGGTGGCGCGGGTGATGAGGTCCCAGACCTGGCCGTAGGGCTGGTTCTCGTGCTGCCGCTTCTCGTTCTGCACCACGCCCCGCTGCTCGTCGAGCCGCGCCTGGGTCACCGCGCCCAGGAGGTGGCCCATCCGGTCCGACTCCATCCACAGGATGGTGTCGAGGGCCGAGGCCGGCACGGTCTGGAAGTAGTTGGTGCGGTCCTGGTTGGTGGTGCCGTTGACGTCGGTGGCGCCCAGCCGGTCCACCACCTTCTGCCACTCGCCGGGCGCGTGCTCCGAGCCGTTGAACATCAGGTGCTCGAAGAGGTGGGCGAAGCCGGTCTTGCCCGGCTTCTCGTTCTGCGAGCCCACGTGGTACCAGACGTTCACCGCCACGATGGGCGCCTTGTGGTCCTCGTGCACGACCAGGGTCAGCCCGTTGCCGAGCACCGCCTTCTGGAAGGGGATCTCCGGGACGGGCGGCGGCGGGGGGGCCGGCGCGGCGGCAGCGAGCGTGGCGGCGACGAGGATGGCGACGGGGCTGGCGGGCATGGCACCTCCGTGAGCGGCGCATCCTAACCAACGTTTCCCCCCGGCGCCTGCTTCCCGCTCCCGCGTCCCCGAGGCCGTGGACGGACCCGGGGGCGGCCATTACCCTCCGGGAATGCTCCCCGAGCGCGTCGAGACCCTGGTGATCGGAGGCGGAGTGGTCGGCCTGACGGTGGCGCGCGAGCTGGCGCTGCGCGGCCGCCGCGACGTCCTGGTGGTGGAGCGCGAGGCCGAGCTGGGGCGCCACGCCTCGGGCCGGAACAGCGGCGTGCTCCACGCCGGAATCTACTACGCCCCCGAGAGCCAGAAGGCCCGCACCTGCCTGGCCGGCAACCGGCTGATGAGGGCCTTCTGCCGGGAGAAGGGGCTGTCCCTCTCCGAGGCCGGAAAGGTCATCGTGGCCCGCGAGGAGGCGGAGCTGCCGGTGCTCGACGAGCTCTACAGCCGCGCCACCCGGAACGGGGCCCGGGTGGAGTGGCTCGACGAGAAGCAGCTCGCCGAGGTGGAGCCGCGGGCCCGCACCCGGCAGAAGGCCATCTGGTCCCGGGACACCGCGGTGGTCGATCCCCTGGAGGTGCTGCAGGCGCTGCGCGCCGACCTCGAGGACCGCGGGGTGCGGGTGGTCACCGGCCGCGCCTTCCTGGGGCGGGCCGGCCCGGGGCGGGCGCTGCTCACCGGCGGGACGGTGGCGTATGAACGGCTGGTGAATGCGGCCGGCGCCTGGTGCGACCTGGTGGCCCGGCCCTTCGGCCTGGCCGAGCACTACCGGCTCATCCCCTTCAAGGGCATCTACCGCAGGCTCAAGCCCGGCGCCTCCTTCGACGTGCGCGGCAACATCTACCCGGTGCCCGACATCCGCAACCCGTTCCTGGGCGTCCACTTCACCCGCAGCGCCCACGGCCACCTCTACCTCGGCCCCACCGCCATCCCCGCCTTCGGCCGGGCCAACTACGGCCTCCTCTCCGGCACCGGCGGCGAGGCGCTCCCGCTCCTGCTCGCCGACGCCACGCTCTTCTTCCGGAACCCCAGGTTCCGCAACGTGGCCCTCTCCGAGCCCAAGAAGTACCTGCCGCACTACTTCCACCGCGACGCCGCCAGGCTGGTGCAGGGCTATTCCCCCGAGCTCTTCGAGGCCGCCACCAAGGTGGGCATCCGGCCCCAGCTCGTGGACTGGCGCACCAAGGAGCTGGTGATGGACTTCGTGGTCGAGGCCCGGGACGGCGCCGTCCACGTGCTCAACCCGGTGTCGCCGGCCTTCACGAGCTCGATGGAGATCGCCCGGACGATCGTTGCCGAGCACTTCGCCTAGCGGCGGGGCGTCGGGCCCTCAGGACCGGATGGGGATCAGCAGCGTCGTCGCCGGCCCCGGGGTCGCGCCCTGCATGGCGATCTCCCTGCCCACGATCTCGGCCCGGGCGCAGCGCTCCAGCGCCTCCGCGTTGGGGCTGCCCGGCGGGGCCTCGGCGCCCACCACGCGAAGCCGGTCCTTCATCCGCTCCAGCCGGAGCAGGAGCCGCGTGGCCCCGCGGCCCGGCGCGTCGCCGCGGGCGCAGGCCGCGATCCGCTCGGCGAAGGGGCGCAGCGCCTGGTAGGCGTCGCGCCCTCGCCAGGCAGGCCGGTCGCCTCCCCACCGGTCGCCAGTCGGCACCTCTCGCGCCGCTGCCTCGGGACTGGCCGCCGGCGCGGCGGGCGCCAGCGCGGACGCGACGCCGGCCGGGCTCGCGGGAGCCGAGGGCAAGGAGAGCGCCGGCTCCCCGCCGCACCTCAGGATGGCCGAGGTGCCGGCGGCGCCCAGCATCGAGATCGCGGCCAGGCCGAGGATGAAGCTCCTGCGCACGTTCCTGCTCCCTCCGCGAAGGCCGCCGCGCGGGGCGGGCCGGCAGGCGCCGCGGCCATTCCGTCGACGATCGATGAAATCGTGGGGTCTGCCATACCAGCGCCACCCGGCCAGGGACAATCGGCTCTGGTGTCGCGGGGCCTACCGCCGCAGGCGGAAAGCGGCACACAGGCTCGCCGCCACCGCACCCCGGAGCCCGGCCCGCCGGTGTGGGGCGAGCCGGGCCGCGGTATAAGCGGCCCATGGCCAAGACGCTGCGCGCCGCGGTGATCGGCGGCTCCGGCTACGGCGGAGCCGAGATGATCCGCCGCCTCCTCGTCCACCCGGAGGTGGAGCTCTGCCGGGTGGCCGCGGTGGACCACGTCGGGGAGCCGCTGGGCTCGGCCCACCCCAGCCTCGAGGGCGTCACCGGCCTGCGCTTCGAGCAGCTCGCCCCCGGCCAGGCGGCCGAGGGCATGGACGTCGTGCTCCTCGGCCTGCCCCACAAGGTCTCGGCCCACCAGATGCCGGAGCTGCTCTCGGCCCGTGGGGCCCGCGGCGGCCCTCCGGTGGTGGTGGACATGAGCGGCGACTTCCGGCTCCGCGACGCCGCCGCCTACCAGCGCTGGTACGGCGCCGCCCACCCTCACCCCGAGCTGCTCCAGAGCTTCGTCTACGGGCTGCCGGAGCAGCACCGCGAGGCCATCCGCGGGAGCGGCCGGGTGGCCTCGCCGGGTTGCTTCGCCACCACCGTGGAGCTCTCGCTCCTGCCGCTGGCGCGAGCCGGGCTCCTCGAGGGCGTGGTCCACGTGCAGGGCATCACCGGCTCCTCCGGCTCGGGGATCGCGCCCTCGGCCGGCACCCACCACCCGGTGCGGGCCGGCAACCTGCGCACCTACAAGCCGCTCGAGCACCAGCACGTGCCCGAGATCGCCCAGCTCCTCTCCGGGGCCGGCGCCCGCGACCTGGAGCTGCGCTTCGTGCCGGTGTCGGCGCCGCTCTCGCGCGGCATCCTGGCCACCAGCTTCGTCGAGCTGCCCGAGGAGTGGACCGAGGCGCGGCTCCAGGCCCTGTACCGCGAGGCCTTCGCCGGCGAGCCCTTCGTGCGCATCCCGGCGCGGCGGCTCCCCGAGGTGGCGGCCGTCTCCGGCTCCAACTTCGCCGAGGTGGGGCTGGCGGCCGGCCCGGCCTTCCGCGGTCGCCGCACCGTCACCCTCTTCGGCGCCACCGACAACCTGGTGAAGGGCGGCGCCGGGCAGGCAATCCAGAACATGAACCTGGCCCTCGGGCTCCCCGAGCGGCTCTCGCTGGAGGACCCCGGGCCCTGGCCGCCCTGAGGACGCGCGCATGAAGACACTGGTGGTGAAGCTGGGCGGCGAGGTGGTGGGCTCGCCGGAGATGGACCCCATCGCCCGGGGCATCCGCGAGCTGACCATGGCCGGCCACCGGGTGGCGCTGGTGCACGGCGGCGGACCCCAGGCCACGGCGCTGCAGAAGAGGCTGGGCATCGAGACCCGGATGGTGGCCGGCAAGCGCTTCACCGACGAGGCCACCCTGGAGGTGATGAAGTACGTCATCGCCGGCCAGGTGAACGTCGACCTCTGCGCCGCGCTGCTGCGCAACGGGGTGCTGGGCGTCGGGCTCCACGGCGCCAGCGGCCACGCCATCTCCGCCACCCGCCGGCCGCCGCGGGTGCTCACCGGCGCCGGGCCCGATCCGGTGGACCTGGGGCTGGTGGGCGACGTGGCCGGCTTCAACCTGCCGCTGCTCGGCGACATCTGGGAGCGCGGCTACGTGCCGGTGCTCGCCTGCCTGGGCCTCTCGCGCGAGGGGCAGCCGCTCAACATCAACGGCGACACCGTGGCCAGCCAGCTCGCCGGGGCGCTCCGCGCCGACGCGCTGGTGCTCGTCACCTCGACGCCGGGCGTGCTCCGCGACGTGAAGGACCCGTCGAGCCGCATCGCCCGCATGACCCGCCCCGAGCTCGAGGAGGGCGTGAAGAGCGGCGCCATCTCCGGCGGGATGATCCCCAAGCTGGAGGAGTCCTTCCAGGTGCTGGCCGGGGGCGCGCGCTCGGTGGTCATCGTCGGCAAGCTGGCCGAGGGCGAGCTGCCGCGCGCGGTGCTCTCGCCGGGCAGCGTGGGCACGGTGCTGGAGGGGTAGCGCGCCCGGCGGGCCCGCCGCGGGAGGCGCCCGGTCGGGGCCGACCCGCCTCCGGCGGGCCGCGCCGCGTCATGCAACATATTTCCCCTGGGCTTGCGGCGGGTCACGGGCGTCTGACATCCTGTGCCTCTCGCATTTCCCATCCGCTTTTCCGAGGACGACGCCGATGGCTCTGCTCGACGTGCGCCACCTGATCCTTCATTTCCGAGGGGTGGCCGCGCTCTCCGACGTCAGCTTCGAGGTCGCGCCCCAGACCATCCACGCCATCATCGGCCCCAACGGCGCCGGCAAGACGAGCCTGCTCAACTGCATCTCCGGCGTGTACCGGCCGCAGCGCGGCCAGGTCCACTTCGAGGGCAAGGACATCTCCGGGCTCAACCCGGCGCAGCGCACCCAGCTCGGCCTGGCCCGCACCTTCCAGAACATCGCCCTCTTCAAGGGCATGACGGTGCTCGACAACCTGCTCATCGGGCGCCACACCCACCAGCACTCGGGCGTGCTCGGCGGCGGCGTCTACTGGGGCCCGGGCCAGCGCGAGGAGATCGCCCACCGCGAGGTGTGCGAGGACATCATCGACTTCCTCGAGATCCAGCACATCCGCAAGAAGGTGGTCGGCACCCTCGCCTACGGCCTGCAGAAGCGGGTGGAGCTGGCGCGGGCGCTGGCGCTCGAGCCCAAGCTCCTGCTCCTCGACGAGCCCATGGCGGGCATGAACGCCGAGGAGAAGGAGGACATGGCCCGCTTCATCGTGGAGATCAGCGAGGAGCGCGGCACCACCATGGTCATGATCGAGCACGACATGGGCGTGGTGATGGACCTCTCCCACCGGGTGACGGTCCTCAACTTCGGCGAGCGCATCGCCGACGGGCCGCCCGACGAGGTCCGCAAGAACCGGCTCGTCCAGGACGCCTACCTGGGCGAGCAGCACGGCATCTTCGAATGACGGAGACCACGGTGAGGCCCATCGAACGCCTGGGCGCAGACGACACCTTCCCCAAGCTCCTGGCGCGGAACGCCCGCACCACCCCCGACAAGGTGGCCATGCGGGAGAAGGAGTTCGGCATCTGGCAGTCGTTCACCTGGCGCCAGTACCACGACCACGTGCGCGACTTCTCGCTGGGCCTCCAGGCCCTGGGGCTCATGCCCGGCGAGAACGTGGCCATCATCGGCGACAACCGGCCGGAGTGGGTCTGGAGCGAGATCGCCGCCCAGGCCGCCGGCGCCGCCTCGGTGGGGCTCTACCAGGACTCCAACCTCAACGAGGTGGCCTACGTCATCGACCACTGCGACGCCTCGGTGGTGGTGGCCGAGGACCAGGAGCAGGTCGACAAGATCCTCGACATGCTCGACAAGCTCCCCAAGGTGCGCTGGGTCGTCTACACCGACCCGCGCGGCCTGCGGAAGTACGGGCACGAGAAGCTGATCGCCTTCCCCGACGTGGAGCAGAAGGGGCGGGCGCTTGCGCAGGAGAAGCCCGGCCTCTGGGAGGAGTGCGTGGCCCGGGGCAAGGGCAGCGACCTGGCCATCATCTGCTACACCTCGGGCACCACCAGCCTGCCCAAGGGCGCGATGCTGACGTTCCAGAACCTCCTCAGCATGGCGATGAACCTCAACCAGGTGGACCCCAAGCAGCCCGACGACGAGTTCGTCAGCTTCCTGCCGCTGGCCTGGATCGGCGAGCAGATGATGTCGCTCTCCACCGCGCTGGCGGTGGGACTGGCGGTCAACTTCCCCGAGGAGCCCGAGACCGTCACCGAGAACATCCGCGAGATCGGGCCGCACGTGATGTTCGCGCCGCCGCGGGTCTGGGAGAACATGACCTCCACCGTGCAGGTGAAGATCATGGACACCTCGCCCTTCAAGCGGTTCATGTTCAACCTCTGCATGCCCATCGGCCGCAAGGTGGCCGACCTGCGCTTCCAGAAGAAGCCCATCCCCGGCCTGCTGGCGCTCCAGTACAAGCTGGCCTACTGGGGCCTGTTCCGGGCCCTGCGCGACAGGCTGGGCTTCACCCACCTGCGGGCCGCCTCCACGGGCGGCGCGGCGCTGGGGCCCGAGGTCTTCGGCTTCTTCCACGCCATGGGCGTGCCGCTCAAGCAGATCTACGGCCAGACCGAGATCTGCGGCATCTCCTGCATCCACCTCGACGGCGACATCCAGGCCCACACCGTGGGCGTGCCCATCCCCGAGACCGAGGTGAAGATCTCCGACAAGGGCGAGATCCTCTCGAGGAGCCCGGCGGTCTTCCAGGGCTACTACAAGAACGAGGAGGCCACCCGGGCCACGCTGGCCGAGGGCTGGCTGCACTCCGGCGACGCCGGCTACCTCACCGAGGACGGCCACCTGGTGGTCATCGACCGCCTCAAGGACGTGATGAAGCTGGCCGACGGGACCCAGTTCTCGCCCCAGTTCATCGAGAACCGGCTCAAGTTCTCACCCTACGTCAAGGAGGCGGTGGTGGTGGGCCACGACCGCCCCTACCTCACCGCCATGCTCTGCATCGACATGGGCGTGGTGGGGAAGTGGGCCGAGAAGAACCGGATCAGCTACACCACCTACACCGACCTCTCGGCCAAGCCGCAGGTCTACGACCTCCTGCAGAAGGAGGTGGACCTGGTGAACGAGACGCTGCCGTCCGCCGCCCGCATCGCCAAGTTCGTGCTCCTCTACAAGGAGCTGGACGCCGACGACGAGGAGCTGACCCGCACGCGCAAGGTGCGCCGCGGCTTCGTGGAGGAGCGCTACAAGGAGGTCATCGCCGCCCTCTACGGCGACGCGCCCCAGGTGGCCATCGACACCACCATCCGCTTCCAGGACGGCAAGACCACCCGCATCCGGACCACGCTGCTGGTGCGCAAGCTCGCGCAGGCGAGGGCGGCCTAGATGGACTTCTTCCTGCAGCTCCTCATCTCCGGGCTGGTGATCGGCTCCATCTACGCGCTGGTGGGGCTGGGCTTCGTCATCATCTACAAGTCCTCCAGCATCCTGAACTTCGCCCAGGGCGAGTTCCTGATGCTGGGCGCCTACATCTGCGTGGCCATCTTCACCACCTACAAGGTGCCGTTCCTGGCCGCCTTCCTGCTGACCCTGGCCTTCTCGGTGCTGCTGGGCGTGGCCATGGAGCGCATCCTGCTGCGCCCCATGATCGGCGAGCCGGTGATATCGGTGATCATGCTCACCCTGGGCCTCTCCTCGGTGCTCCGCGCCGTCGTCCAGGGCTTCTGGGGCACCGACACCCGGCCCTACCCCGAGATCTTCCCCACCACCCCGGTGCAGATCGGCCCGCTGCCGGTGTCGCAGGGCTACCTGTACAGCGTGGCCAGCGTGGTGGTGCTGCTCCTGCTCTTCTCGGTGTTCTTCAAGTACTCGCGGGCCGGCATCGCCATGCGGGCCACCGCCTTCAGCCAGCAGGTGGCCCTCTCCATGGGCATCTCGGTGAAGCGCATCTTCGCGCTCGCCTGGTCCATCGCCGCGGTGGTCTCGGCGGTGGGCGGCGTGCTGCTGGGCGGCATCCGCGGCGGCGTGGACGGCGCCTTCGCCCTCTTCGGCCTCAAGGTCATCCCGGTGGTGATCCTGGGAGGCCTCGACAGCGTGCTGGGCGCCATCGTCGGCGGCGTGGTCATGGGCGTGCTCGAGAACCTGGCCGGCGGCTACCTCGACCCCATCTTCGGGGGCGGCGTGAAGGAGGTGGCCCCGTTCGTGGCCCTGGTGGCCATCCTCACCATCAAGCCCTACGGCCTCTTCGGAAAAGTGAAGATCGAGCGGGTCTAGCCCGTCTGGAGAACGCGACCTCATGCGCTGCGGTGACTTCCGAGAGACCTACGCCGAGGACATGGCGATCTTCGAGACCTCCTTCGCCCGGAGGATGCTCTTCCTCTTCCTGGGGGTGCTGCTGCTGCTCCCCACCTTCGCCAGCGCCTTCTGGCTCGACATCGGCAACCGCATCCTCATCGCCGTCATCGCCGCCACCGGCCTCAACATCCTCACCGGCTTCACCGGCCAGATCTCGCTGGGCAACGCCGCCTTCCTCTCGGTGGGCGCCTACGCCACCGCGGTCTTCGCCGGCAAGTGGGGGCTGCCCTTCCCGGTGGTGATCCCGCTGGCCGGCCTGGTCACCGCCGCGGTGGGCATGGTCTTCGGCATCCCCTCGCTGCGCCTCAAGGGGCTCTACCTGGCGGTGGCCACCCTGGCGGCGCACTTCGTCATCGAGTTCACCATCACCCACTGGGAGTCGGTCACCGGCGGCGTCAACGGCACCAGCGTGCCCCCCGCCCGGATCGGCGGCCTCGACCTCGGCGGCGACCGCAGGCTGTACTACCTGGTGCTGGCGCTGGCGGTGGGGCTCCTGCTCTTCGCCAAGAACCTCTTCCGCACCAAGGTGGGCAAGGCCTTCGTGGCCATCCGCGACCAGGACATCTCCGCCGAGGTCATGGGGGTGCAGGTCTTCAAGTACAAGCTGCTCAGCTTCGGGGTCTCCAGCTTCTACGTGGGCGTGGCCGGGTCGCTGCTCGGCTACCAGGCCGGGATCATCAGCCCGGAGAACTTCCCCATCACGGTCGCCATCGACCAGCTGGGCATGATCATCATCGGCGGCCTGGGCTCGATCCTGGGCTCGATCTTCGGCGCGGTGTTCATCACCCTGCTGCCGGAGCTGCTGCGGCTCGTCACCGGGTCGCTGGCCGACAGCTTCCCTCAGCTCACCACCCTCTTCGCCTCGCTGAAGATGGGGGTCTTCGGCCTGGCCATCGTCCTCTTCCTGGTGTTCGAGCCCGATGGCATGGCGGCCCGCTGGCACACCATCCGCAACTACTGGAAGCTGTACCCGTTCTCGTACTGACAGTGACGTAGCTCACCGCAGCACACCCGCAAGGAGGTTCCGACATGCAGACGATTGGCAGGGCAGCGATGGCCGCCGTGGCGGCGCTGGCGCTCGTCGCCGGCAGCGCCCGCGCGCAGGAGATCAAGGTCGGTGGCATCTTCGACCTCACCGGCATCACCTCCGACGTCGGCAAGGGCTATGCCCAGGGCGCGCGCGACTACATCGCCATGACCAACGCCGCCGGCGGCATCGGCGGCAAGAAGATCAAGCTCATCGACGTGGACTACGCCTACAAGATCCCCGAGGCGGTCTCGGCCTACAAGCGCATGGTCGACGAGAAGGTGGTGCTGATCGTCGGCTGGGGCACCGGCGACACCCTGGCGCTCAAGGACAAGATCAACGGCGACAAGATCCCCTACTTCTCGGCCTCCTTCGCCGGCGACCTCACCGATCCCGCCAAGACGCCCTACAACTTCTTCGTGGCCCCGAGCTACTCCGACCAGCTCCGCGCCTGGCTCAGCTGGGTGAAGGAGGACTGGAAGGACAAGAGCCGCAACCCCAAGGTGGCCTTCTTCTACGGCGACAACGCCTACGGCAAGGCGCCCATCGAGGCCGGCCGCCGCTTCTGCAAGGAGAACGGCATCGACCTGGTGGACGAGGAGATCCTCCCCGGCAACTTCCAGGACGCCACCTCCCAGCTGCTCAACATGAAGCAGAAGGGGGCCGACTACGCCTACATCAACGTCACCACCACCGGCGTGTCGCTGGTGCTCAAGGGCGCCAAGGCCCTGGGCCTGGCCACCAAGTTCGGCACCAACCCCTACGGCATCAGCGAGACCCTGCCCAAGGTGGCCAAGGAGACCGCCGAGGGCGTGACCGGCGTCGTGCCCCACGTGCCCTACGGCGAGAACGTCCCGGGCATGAAGGCGGTGCTCGACTTCCACAAGGCCAACCACCCCAACGACGAGCACGACTGCATGTACATCCGGGGCTGGGCCACCGCCCTGGTGGCCGTCGAGAGCCTGAAGCGGGCCGACAAGGCCGGCAAGCTCAACGGCGACGGCGTGCGCGCCGCCGCGGAGACCCTCTCCAACTTCGACATGGGCGGCCTGGCCTCCAACATGACCTGGACCTCCACCGATCACCGGCCCACCACCACCACCGCCATCTACACCATCAAGGGCGGAAAGATGGTCAAGCTGAAGGACTACACCATGCCGCGCAAGCCGGAGTGGCTCGGCCTGTAGTCCCCCCTCACCCCGACCCTCCCGGTGGGGAGGGCGAAAGCCCTCCCCACCTGCCCCCGCGCCGCGGGGGAGAGGGAGAGGAGCCACGCCACCGATGCTCGCCCTGAAGAACGTCGAGGTCATCTACGACGACGTCATCCTGGTGCTCAAGGGGCTCTCCCTGGAGGTCCCGGAAGGCAAGATCGTCGCGCTGCTGGGCTCCAACGGCGCCGGCAAGAGCACCACCCTGAAGGCCATCTCCGGCCTCCTCCACACCGAGGAGGGCGAGGTCACCGACGGCGTCATCGAGTTCCAGGGGGAAAAGATCAACGGCATCGCCCCCGAGGTCATCGTCAAGAAGGGCATCTTCCAGGTGATGGAGGGCCGGCGGGTCTTCGAGGACCTGACGGTGGAGGAGAACATCATCACCGGCGGCTACACCCGCAGCGACAGGGCCGGGCTCCGGCGCGACCACGAGATGGTCTACACCTACTTCCCCCGGCTCAAGGAGCGGCGCACCAAGCTGGCCGGGTATCTCTCCGGCGGCGAGCAGCAGATGCTGGCCATCAGCCGCGCGCTCATGGCCCGCCCCAAGCTCATCCTCCTCGACGAGCCGTCGCTGGGCCTGGCGCCGCTCCTGGTGCAGGAGATCTTCGGCATCGTCAAGCGCATCAACCAGGAGGAGAGGACCACCTTCCTGCTGGTGGAGCAGAACGCCAACCTGGCGCTCTCCATCGCCCACTACGGCTACATCATGGAGAACGGGCGCATCGTGCTCGACGGCGACCCGGAGAAGCTGCGCGCCAACGAGGACGTGAAGGAGTTCTACCTGGGCGGCGGCGGCGACCAGAAGAGCTACAAGAACCTCAAGTTCTACAAGCGCCGCAAGCGCTGGCTGAGCTAGGCCCCGGGCCGCCTCCCGGCCCCGGCCCCGGAGAACCCATGGCCACCCTTCGCCCCGGCTCGATCCTCGATCCCCAGCTGGAGTGCCGGACCCCCGACGAGCGGCGCGCCCACCTGGGCGCCGGCCTGGTGGTGACCGTCGCGCACGCCTGGAAGCACGCGCCCCGCTTCCGCCGGCAGCTGGAGGCGGCCGGCCTGAAGCCGGGCGACGTCCACGGGCTCCGCGACCTCTCCCGCATCCCCATCACCCGCAAGGACGCGCTCCCCGCCTTCCAGGCCGAGGAGCCGCCCTTCGGCGGCCTGCTGGGCGGCGACGTCGCCTCGATGGCGCGCCTCTTCCAGTCGCCCGGTCCCATCCACGACGCGCAGGGGAGCGAGGGCGACTACTGGCGCTTCCGCCACGCGCTCGCCGCGGCCGGCTTCAAGAAGGGCGACGTGGTGCTGGTCTCGGCCTCCTACCACCTGACGCCGCTGGGCTTCATCCTCGACGGCGCCGCCCGCTCGCTGGGCTGCCCGGTCATTCCCGGCGGCGTGGGCCAGACCGAGCTGCAGCTCAAGGCGGCCAGCGGCCTCGGCGCCACCGCCTACCTGGGCACCCCGAGCTTCCTCTTCCAGCTCCTGCAGAAGGCGCGGGAGGGGAACGTGCCCCTCAAGCTCGAGGTGGCCCACGTGCTCGCCGAGATGCTCCCCGAGTCGCTGCGCAGCGACATCGAGTCCTTCGGCGTGCGCTGCCTCCAGGGCTACGGCACCGCCGACCTGGGTTGCCTTGCCTACGAGTGCGTCGAGAAGGGGGGCTGGCACCTGCACCCCGAGACCATCGTCGAGGTGCTGGACCTCGAGACCGGCAAGCCCGCCGCCCCGGGGCAGCCCGGCGAGATCGTGGCCACCATCTTCGACGAGGCCTACCCGCTGGTGCGCTTCGCCACCGGCGACATCGGCACGCTCGCGCCGGAGCAGCGCTGCGCCTGCGGTCGCACCGCCCCCAAGCTGGCCGGGCTGCTGGGCCGGGTGGGCGACGCCGTGAAGGTGAAGGGGATGTTCGTCCGCGGCGGCCAGATGGAGGCGGTGCTGAAGAAGTTCCCCGAGGCCGGCCGCTTCCGCGCCCTGGTCACCCGCGAGCAGCACCAGGACGCGCTCACCTACGAGGTCGAGGTGGACAACCCCGGTCAGCAGGGGCTCCCCGAGGCCATGGCCGACGCGCTGCGCGAGGAGCTCAAGGTGCGCGGCGAGGTGAAGCTGGTGGCCCGCGGCACCCTCCCCGAGGGCGGCCGGAAGATCGACGACCGCCGCGTCTGGAAGTAGGCGGGCCGGCCTCCCCCCCCCCCCGCCGGAAGGGTGGGCGGGTTGCCCCGCCAAATTTCATTGTGGTACGCAATTACCGGTAGCACCGGCGCCACCCCGGCAGGGCGCCGAGGAGGCGGCGTGTCCCGCACCGGCGTCACGGTCGATTCCTCGCGTAGCCCCTCGTCGCTGACCTTCGAGCCCGGCTTCAACGCCGCCGTCCCCTTCGTGGACAGGCACGTCCCCGAGGGGCGCGGCGCCAAGGTGGCCATTCGCACCGCCCAGGGCGACGTCACCTACGCCGAGCTCGCCGCCCAGGTGAACCGCACCGGCAACGCGCTGCTGCGGGCCGGCCTCTCGAGGGGCGACCGCATGCTGATGGTGGTGAAGGACTGCCCCGAGTTCTTCTACCTGTTCTGGGGCGCCATCAAGGCGGGCGTGGTCCCGGTGCCGCTCAACACCATCCTCCGCGCCGAGAACTACCGCGGCATGATCGAGGACGCGGGGGCTGCGGCGGTGGTCTTCTCGCCCGAGCTCGCCGCCGAGGTGGAGCCGGCGCTGGCGGCGGCCCGCCCCGGGCCGCGCCTGGCCCTGCCGGTGGAGGGAGCGCCGCGGAGCCTGGCGGCGCTGCTTCCGGCCGAGCGGCCGGAGCTCGTGGCGGTGCCGGCCGCCGCCACCTCGGTGTGCTTCTGGCTCTACTCCTCCGGCTCCACCGGCAAGCCCAAGGGCGTCGTCCACCGCCACCGCGACATGGTGGCCACCAGCCAGCTCTTCTCGCAGGACGTCCTCGGAGTGCGCGAGGAGGACGTCATCTTCTCGGCCGCCAAGCTCTTCTTCGCCTACGGGCTCGGCAACGCCATGACCTTCCCGCTCTGGGCCGGGGCCACGGCGGTGCTCCTCGACGCCCGGCCCACCGCCGACAACACCCTCGACACCATCGAGCGCTTCCGCCCCACGCTCTACTTCGGCGTCCCCACCCTGTACGCGGCCCAGCTCCAGGCGCTGGAGCGCCGCGGCGCCGACCTCTCCTCCATCCGCTGGTGCGTCTCGGCCGGCGAGGCGCTGCCGCCCGAGGTCTTCCGCCGGTGGCAGGAGCGCACCGGCCTGACCATCCTCGACGGGCTGGGCTCCACCGAGGCCCTCAACACCTTCCTCACCAACCGGCCCGGCGACGTGCGGCCCGGCACCAGCGGCAAGCCGGTGCCCGGCTACCAGGTGCGGGTGGTGGACGAGCGGGGCGAGGAGCTCCCCCCGGGCGAGGTGGGCCGCCTGCAGGTGAAGGGCCCCTCGCTCGCCCCCTACTACTGGAACGCGCCCGAGAAGACCCGCGAGACGATGGTGGGCGAGTGGGTCAACACCGGCGACACCTACCAGCGCGACGCCGAGGGCTACTTCCGCTACGCCGGCCGCTCCGACGACATGCTCAAGGTGGGCGGCATCTGGTGCTCGCCCATCGAGATCGAGCAGCGGCTGGTGGAGCACCCCAAGGTGCTGGAGGCGGCGGTGGTGGGCCGGCCCGACGCCGCCGGCCTGGTGAAGCCCGAGGCCTGGGTGGTGCTGCGCGAGGGGGTGCCGGCCTCGGCGGCCCTCCAGGACGAGCTCATGGCCCACTGCAAGAGCTTCCTCGCGCCCTACAAGTTCCCGCGCCAGGTCCACTTCGTGGCCGAGCTTCCCAAGACCGCCACCGGCAAGATCCAGCGCTTCAGGCTGCGGGCCGGGCCCTAGGGCGTAGGACCCGGAGTGAATGAGGCGGCGGCCCGGCCGCTGCCGCGTCGGGCGAGCGGTTCCCGGCGGGAGCTCCGGGAGACCCCCTGCTTCATGCGGCGCTGCATCCCGCCCCTGGCGGGTTTCCCGCGCTGCGTCGAGACGCGGGACGGCGGCTCCACTCGCCGGCAGGCGGGAGGCCGGGCCGGGGGGAACCGCGCGTTCTGCGGGTGCAAAGGAGCGAGCGCCCGGCGCCATTCGCGCCAGGCCGGAACGGAGGCAGCGCCGCGGCCGGCCCGGCGACGCCACCCTCGGGCTCACTCCATGGTGCCGGATAGTTCACGATGGGTAATTATGCGATCTCGCATCGAAAAGCGCCGCCGCATACCCGGACGGTATTGGCGACCCCTGGAGGCGCGGGTAGGGGATCGGCGCGGATCAACGGGTTGAGTCGCTGCCCCGGACGCCAGGTCCCCGCCAGCGCCGCTGGTACGCACCTTGCTGACGAGGATGCCCATGCCGATGGCCAGCCAGCCCGCGGCGCGCGGCCGCGCGCCGGAAGCGGCGTCCGCCCTTACCCTCGCGGGCGCCGGGTCGACGGCGGAGGAGCGGCCATGAAGAAGAGCTGCATCGACCTCAACTCGGACATGGGCGAGGGCTTCGGCCTCTACGTCGCCGGGGACGGCGTGGACGAGCGCATCATGCCGTTCATCAGCTCGGCCAACGTCGCGGCCGGGTTCCACGCCGGCGACCCCAACATCATGAACCGCACCGTCCAGCTGGCGAAGCAGCACGGTGTCGGCGTGGGGGCCCATCCCGGCTTCCGCGACCTGGTGGGCTTCGGGAGGCGGACGCTGCAGGCCTCCCCCCAGGAGATCGTCAACGACGTCATCTACCAGCTCGGTGCCCTGCGCGAGTTCACCCGCCTCAACGGCGTGGCCCTGCAGCACGTCAAGCCGCACGGCTCGCTGTACATGGTCGCCGCCAGGGACGAGGCCCTCTCCCGCGCGCTCCTGGAGGCGGTCCAGCGGGTCGATCCCACGCTCTACGTGTTCTGCATGGAGAAGTCGGAGACCTACCGCATCGCCAGGGAGATGGGCCACCCCGTGGTCCGCGAGCTCTACGGCGACCGCGAATACGACACCTCGGGCCAGATCATCCTCACCCGCCGGGGCGCGAAGCTCGAGCCGGCCGAGGTCGCCGCCAAGGTGGTGCGGGCCTGCGTGGAGGGCAAGGTGCGCACCGTCGAGGGCGTGGACATCGAGGTGGGGTTCGACTCGGTCTGCATCCACAGCGACACGCCCGGCGCCCTGGATCTGATCCGCGCCACGCGGAAGGCGCTGGAGGAGGCCGAGGTGAAGATCCGACCCATCCGCGAGTCCCTGCGGCAGAACGGCTGATCGACCCCTTCCCCGGAGGCTTTCCCCCATGGCCCAGCGCGAGATCCAGTCCCCGCTCCCCGGAACCTTCTACCGGAAGCCGGCGCCCGATCGGCCGCCCTTCGTGAAGGAGGGCGACACCGTCAAGGTGGGCGACGTCATCGGCCTCGTCGAGGTGATGAAGATGTTCAACGAGGTCCATGCCGACCAGGCCGGCAAGGTGGTGCGCTTCCTGGCGGAGAACGAGGCGGCGGTGGAGGCCGGCCAGCCGCTGCTGGTCGTCGAAGGCTGAAGGGCGCGAGCGCCGATGGCCCGACCCATCCAGAAGCTGCTCGTCGCCAACCGGGGCGAGATCGCGGTGCGGATCATCCGCGCCGCGCACGAGCTGGGCATGCAGGCCATCGCCGCCCACAGCTCCGCCGACCGCGACAGCCTGGCGGTGCGGCTGGCCGACGACGCGGTGGAGATCGGCCCCCCGCACGCCTCCAAGAGCTACCTCGACCCCGAGGCGGTGCTCCG
This sequence comes from Deltaproteobacteria bacterium, assembly GCA_016214955.1. Lineage (GTDB taxonomy): Bacteria > Myxococcota > Myxococcia > Myxococcales > Anaeromyxobacteraceae > JACRMN01. The sequence continues at coordinate 39,476 of JACRMN010000021.1, read as the reverse complement.
GGCGGCGCGCCACACCGAGGCCGACGCCGTCCACCCCGGCTACGGCTTCCTCTCCGAGAACGCCGACTTCGCCGCCGGGGTGGAGCGGGCCGGCCTGGTCTTCGTGGGTCCGGCCCCCGAGACCATCCGCATCATGGGCAACAAGGCCGAGGCCCGCGAGACCGCCAGGCGCGCCGGCGTGCCGGTGGTGCCGGGCAGCGACGGCCCGGTGCCCGACCTGGACGCGGCCCGGGCGGCGGCAGCCCGCATCGGCTACCCGGTGCTCGTCAAGGCCTCGGCCGGCGGCGGCGGACGCGGCATCCGGGTGGCGCGCGACCAGGCCGAGCTCGACAGGGAGCTGCCGGTGGCGCAGGCCGAGGCCCGGGCCGCCTTCGGCGACCCCGGCGTCTACCTGGAGCGCTTCGTCACCCGGGCCCGCCACGTCGAGGTGCAGGTGCTGGGCGACGGGGAGCGCGTGGTGCACCTCTACGAGCGCGAGTGCTCGCTGCAGCGGCGGCGCCAGAAGATCCTGGAGGAGGCCCCCTCGCCGGCGCTCACCCCCGCGGTGCGCGAGAAGCTCTGCGCCTCGGCGGTGCAGCTGGCCCGGGCGGTGCGCTACCGCGGCGCCGGCACGCTGGAGTACCTCTACGACGCCGACCGCGGCGACTTCCTCTTCATCGAGATGAACACCCGCATCCAGGTGGAGCACCCCATCACCGAGATGGTGACCGGGGTGGACCTGGTGCGGGCCATGCTCCGCACCGCCGCCGGCGAGCCGCTGGCGCTGCGCCAGGAGGACATCGCCGTCCGCGGCGTGGCCATGGAGTGCCGCATCAACGCCGAGGACGCCAGCCGCGGCTTCCTCCCCAGCCCGGGGACCATCTCCGAGCTCCTGCTCCCCGGCGGGCCCGGGGTGCGCATCGACTCCCTGGCCTATGCCGGCTACAAGATCCCGCCCTTCTACGACTCGCTGGTGGCCAAGCTGGTGGCCTGGGCCGAGGACCGCCCGGCGGCGCTGGCCCGCATGGGCCGGGCCCTGCGCGAGATGCGGATCGAGGGCATCGCCACCACCCTGGGCCTGCACCGCGACCTGCTGCGCAGCCGGGAGCTGGTCACCGCGGAGTACGACACCACCACCCTGGAGCGCTGGGTTGCCAGCCGGCCCTGACCGGCGCGAGGAGGCAGCATGACCGGAACGAAGACGGAGGCGGTATGAGCCTGGGACCCGCGCGCTACTCCTTCGGGGGCGACGAGCACATCTTCGTCGAGCTCAGCGAGGAGATGTCGCTGGAGGCCTTCTTCAAGGGGATGGCCATCACCAACGCCGTCAAGCGGCTGGCCATACCCGGGGTGACCGAGATCTGCCCCGCCAACGCCTCCTACCAGATCCGCTTCAAGCCCGAGGTGGTGAAACCCGCCGACCTGATGCGGATGCTGCAGGCGCTCGAGGCGGTGATGGGCGACAGCGAGCTGGAGCTCGAGACCCGCATCATCGAGGTCCCGGTGCTCTACGGCGACCCCTGGACCACCGAGACCCTGATGCGCTTCCGCGAGCGCCACCAGGACCCCAAGTCCACCGACATCCAGTACGCCGCGCGCGTGAACCACTACGCCAGCGTCGACGAGTTCGTGAAGGCCCACTCCGGCTCGCCCTGGTTCGTCTCCATGGTGGGCTTCGTGGCCGGCCTGCCCTTCCTCTTCCAGATGGTGGAGCGGGAGCGGCAGATCGAGGTGCCCAAGTACCTGCGCCCGCGCACCGACACCCCCAAGCTCACCATCGGCCACGGCGGCTGCTTCAGCTGCGTCTACTCGGTGCGCGGCGCCGGCGGCTACCAGATGTTCGGGATCACCCCGGCGCCCATCTTCGATCCGGCGCAGCGGGTGCCGTACCTCAAGGACTTCATGGTGTTCTTCCGGCCCGGGGACATCGTCAAGTTCAAGCCCATCGACCGCGCCCAGTACGACCGCGACGTGGCCGCCGCGGAGGCCGGGACCTTCGACCTTCGCATCCGTCCGGTCCGCTTCTCGCTGCGCCGCTTCCTCGTGAACCCCACGGCCTACAACCACGGCCTGGAGGAGGTGCTCCATGGCAATTGAGGTCCTGAAGCCGGGCCTGGCCACCACGGTCCAGGACGCGGGTCGCGAGGGGTACTACCACCTGGGCATCCCGCTCTCCGGGGCGCTCGACCAGTACTCCTTCCGGGCCGCCAACCTGCTGGTGGGCAACGACGAGAACGCCGCGGTGCTGGAGTGCACGCTGCTCGGCCCGGAGCTGGCCTTCCAGCAGGAGGCCATCGTGGCCGTGGCCGGCGCCGACCTGCAGCCCAAGCTCAACGGCGCGCCCATGCCGGCCCACGAGTCCTTCCCGGTGAAGAAGGGCGACGTGCTCTCCTTCGCGTTCCTCAAGGCCGGGGCCCGCGCCTACCTGGCCGTGGCCGGCGGCATCGACGTGCCGGTGGTCCTGGGCAGCCGCTCCACCTACGGGCTGGGGGCCTTCGGCGGCTTCACCGGGCGGGGGCTGAAGCCAGGCGACCTCCTGCCGGTGGGGAAGCCCGGCCCGGGCGCCCGCGGTGGGCGGAGCCTGGCGGCGGCGCTCCGGCCGGTGCTGAGGCGCGAGGTGGAGCTCCGGGTGATGCCCGGCCTCTACTACCACCGCATCACCGAGCAGTCGGCGCGCGACTTCTTCGAGGACGTCTGGTCGGTGGCTCCCGAGGCCGACCGCATCGGCTACCGCTACCGCCACGGCCGCCCGCTCCGGTGGAAGGAGCGCAAGCAGCCCTTCGGCGCCGGCTCCGACCCCTCCAACATCGTCGACGCCGGCTACCCCTTCGGCTCCATCCAGGTGCCCGGGGGCCTCGAGCCCATCGTCCTGCACCGCGACGCCGTCTCTGGCGGCGGCTACGCCATGATCGGCACCGTCATCAGCGCCGACATGGACGTGATCGCCCAGATGCAGCCCAACAACAAGGCGCGCTTCGTCTCGGTGGACATGGAGCAGGCGCTCCAGGCCCGGGCCGACTACCGGGCCCGGACCGACGCCCTCCGGGCCGCCCTCTCCAGCTGAGCAAGTCGTACCCGCACGACCCCGCAGCTCCACGCAAGACCCGAGGAGGAAACATGACGAGGCAGACGATGCGCTGGACCCTGGCCGCCGCGGCGGCGGCCTTCCTGCTGGCCGGCACGGCCCGGGCGGCCGACTGGTTCCCCTACAAGGCCGAGAAGGTCGACCCGCCCTTCAGCGCCGACGGCAAGGTCTCGGTGGTCGAGTACAGCCCGCTCGCCAAGGCCAGCAAGAAGTGGGACCTCTGCGTCTCCTTCCCCCACATGAAGGACGCCTACTGGCTGGGCGTCGACTACGGCGTGGTGGAGGAGGCCAAGCGGCTGGGGGTCAAGCTCCAGCTCGTCGAGGCCGGCGGCTACACCAACCTCAACAAGCAGATCTCGCAGATCGAGGACTGCGTCTCCCGCGGCGCCAACGCGGTGATCATCGGCGCCATCTCGGCCGACGGCCTCAACAACCTGGTGAAGACGGTGGCCGCCAAGAAGATCCCGGTCATCGACGTCATCAACGGCATCAACTCGCCCGACCTGACGGCCAAGTCGCTGGTCTCCTTCTACACCATGGGGTTCTCTGCCGGTGAATACCTGGCCAAGCTGCACCCCGCCGGCGGCAAGCCGGCCAAGGTGGGCTGGTTCCCGGGCCCGGCCGGAGCCGGCTGGGTGGAGGCGGCGCACAAGGGCTTCGCCGAGGCGGTCAAGGGCAGCGCCCTGCAGGTGCTCGAGCCCAAGTACGGCGACACCGGCAAGGAGGCCCAGGCCAAGCTCGTCGAGGACGTGCTCCAGGGCAACCCCGACCTCAGCTACATCGCTGGCACCGCCGTCACCGCCGAGGCGGCCCAGGGCATCGTCCGGGCCCGCAAGCTCGAGAAGAAGGTGCAGATCATGGCCTTCTACATGACCCCCGGCGTCTACGAGGGCATCCAGAAGGGCCGCATCATGGCCGCCCCGGCCGATTCCATGGTGGTCCAGGGGCGCATCGCCGTGGATCAGGCGGTGCGGGCGCTGGAGGGCAAGGAGGTCGTGAAGCACGTCGGCCCGAAGATCTTCGTGGTCGACCAGAAGAACCTGAAGAGCGTCGCCCACGACTCCATCCTGCCCCCCACCTCCTTCAAGCCCGTCTTCCTCGTCAAGTAGCCGACCCCGGATCCCGCCCTGGCGCCCGGACCGGCGCCGGGGCGGGCCCCTCCTCCCGCCCGCCCGCCCGACTTGGCCTCGACCTCCGACAACGGCGTGCTGCTCGAGACCCGCGGTCTCACCAAGCGCTATCCCGGCGTCCTGGCCCTCGACGGCGTCGACTTCACCCTGAAGGCCGGCGAGGTCCACGTCCTCTTCGGCGAGAACGGCGCCGGCAAGTCCACGCTCATCTCCATCCTGGCGGGCGTGCAGCTGCCGACCTCCGGGGAGGTTCGCTTCGCGGGGGCCCCGGTCACCCTGGACTCGGTCCGCGCCGCCCGCAAGCTGGGCATCAGCGCCGTGTTCCAGGAGTTCTCGCTGGTGCCCACCCTGACGGTGGCCCAGAACCTCTTCCTGGGCGACGAGCCGAGGCGCCACGGCTTCCTCGACAGGGCGGCCATGAAGCGGGGGGCCCGCCAGCTCCTGGGCCAGCTCGACTTCCCCATCGACCCCAACGCCACGGTGGCCTTCCTGCCCCGCGCCGAGCAGCAGATGGTGGAGATCGCCAAGGCCTTCCGCAGCGAGCTCTCGGTGCTGATCCTCGACGAGCCCACCGCCTCGCTGACCGAGCGCGAGACCCGCCGGCTCTTCGCCCTGGTGGAGAAGTTCAAGGCCGCCGGGGTGGCCATCGTCTACATCTCCCACCGCATGCAGGAGATCCGGCGCATCGGCGACCGGGTCACGGTGCTGCGCGACGGCCGCCGCATCGGCACGGTCGACGCCCGGAGCACCGACGAGGACCGGCTCATCGAGATGATGACCGGGCGCCCCATCACCGAGATCTACCCGCCCATCACCTGGAGCCCGGGCGAGCCGCTGCTGGAGATCCGCGACCTGACCACCGCTGGCGGCGAGGTGCGTGGCGCCTCGATGCAGGTGCGCCGCCACGAGGTGGTGGGCATCGCCGGGCTGGTGGGCTCGGGCAAGTCGGAGCTGATGCGGGCCGCCTTCGGGCTGCTGCGGGCCCAGAGCGGCAGCGTCCACTTCCGCGGCCGGGAGATGACCAACGCCCGCCCCCGGCAGCTGCTCGAGGCCGGCATGTTCTACCTGCCGCCCGATCGCAAGGAGGAGGGGCTGATCCTCTCCCACTCCTCGAACGCCAACATGAGCCTGCCGGCGCTGCGGCGCTACCCGCTGCGCCGGGCGCTGGGGCTGCTCTCCAACATGGCCCGCAACCAGCTCTCCGAGGCCACCGCCCGGAAGGTGCAGCTGGCCTTCAAGAACCTGGGGAGGCCGGTGGCCCACCTCTCCGGCGGCAACCAGCAGAAGGTGCTCTTCGCCAAGGGGCTGGTCCACGAGGTGGACCTCTTCGTCTACGACGAGCCCACCGTGGGCGTGGACATGGGCACCCGCAGCGCCCTCTACGCGCTGGTGAAGGAGCTCTGCGAGACCTCCAGCGGGGTGGTGGTGGTCTCCAGCGACCTGCCCGAGATCCTGCACCTCTGTCACCGCGTCTACGTGATGCGGCGCGGCCGGCTGGTGGCCGAGCTCCAGGGCGAGGCCATCCGCGAGTCCAACGTGCTGCAGCACTTCTTCGGAGAGGACCGGACCGCATGAGCGAGCTCACCACCGCCCGTCAGCCGGAGGAGGGCGAGGAGGCGCAGCCGGCCCGCCGGCCCGCCGACCTCCTCCGGGCGCTCTTCGTCCGCCTGGGCGTGCTGCCCTTCCTGCTGGTCGCCGCCCTGGTGATGTTCACCCTGCTCTCCGACCAGTTCCTCACCGTCCAGAACCTGGTCAACCTGCTGCGCCAGTCGGTCTACCTGATCCTGGTCTCCCTGGGGCAGATGCTGGCCCTGGTCACCGGCGGCTTCGACCTCTCGGTGGGCACCATCCAGGCCGTCACCTCGGTGGTCTCGGCCCGGGCCATGAGCTCGCTGGCGGCCGGCGCGCCGGAGGCGGTCTGGCTCCCGGTGCTGGCCGGGTGCCTGGCCGGGATCCTGGCCGGCATGGCGGTGGGGGTGGTTAACGGCATCGGCGTTGCGTACGTCGGGGTCACGCCCTTCATCATGACCCTGGGCGTCCAGTCGATCGGGTTCGGGGTGGCCCTGTTCCTCACCGGCGGCGTCCCGGTGTCCGGGATGCCGGCGGCCTTCAGCGACACCTTCGGCTTCGGCACGCTGCTCGGGGTCCCGGTGCCCATCCTCATCACCGTGGCCTGCGTCTTCGGCTTCTGGGTGCTCCTCGATCGGACCGCGCTCGGCAACTACTTCCACGCCGTGGGGGGCAACCCCAAGGCCACCCTGCTCTCCGGCATCAGCAACCGCCAGGTGCTGATGATGGCCTACCTGCTCTGCGCCGGCATGGCCGCCCTTGCCGGGCTCCTGCTCACCGCCCGGGTGGACAGCGGCGAGGCCAACATCGGCGGCACCGTGGCGCTGGAGTCCATCGCCGCCTGCGTCATCGGCGGGGTCAGCCTGCGCGGCGGCCTGGGCCGCGTGGAGAACGTCGTCCTGGGGGCCATCTTCATCGGCCTGGTCCAGAACGGCATGAACCTGGCCGAGGTGGGCTCCTACCTGCAGATGGTGGTGCTGGGCACGCTGCTCATCATCGCCGTCATCTCCGACCAGCTGCGGCTGCGCTACTTCACCCGGGCCTGAGCCCCAAGGAGCGAGCATGTCCCCCAGCAACCAGTCGATCGAGGCCCGGGCGCAGCAGGTGATCCCGCGCGGCGTCTCCCTCACCTTCCCTGTCTACGTGGAGCGGGCGCTCAACGCCGAGCTCTGGGACGTGGAGGGCAGGCGCTACCTGGACTTCGCCTCCGGGATCGCGGTGCTCAACACCGGCCATCGCCACCCGCAGGTGATGGCCGCGGCCCGCGAACAGCTCGAGCGCTTCACCCACACCGCCTTCCAGGTGGTGCCCTACGAGTCGGCGATCCGGCTGGGCGAGCGGGTCGCGGCGCTGGTGCCCGGTGCCTTCGCCAAGAAGGTGGCGTTCTTCTCCACCGGCGCCGAGGCCATCGAGAACGCCGTCAAGATCGCCCGGGTCGCCACCGGCCGCAGCGCGGTCATCGCCTTCTCCGGGGCCTTCCACGGCCGCACGCTCATGGCCGCGGCCCTCACCGGCAAGGTCAGCCCCTACAAGCGCGGCTTCGGACCCATGCCGGGCGAGGTGTACCACGCGCCCTTCCCCACCCCGCTCCACGGGGTGAGCGTCGAGGCCGCTCTGGACGGGATCGAGCGCATCTTCCACTCCGACGTGGAGCCGGAGCGGGTGGCGGCCATCGTCATCGAGCCGGTGCAGGGCGAGGGCGGCTTCTACCCGGCGCCGCCGGAGCTGCTGCGGGCGCTGCGGGCCCTCTGCGACACCCACCGGATCGTGCTCGTCGCCGACGAGGTGCAGACCGGCTTCGGCCGCACCGGCCGGATGTTCGCCATGGAGCACTCCGGCGTGGCCGCCGACCTGGTCACGGTGGCCAAGAGCCTCTCGGGCGGGTTCCCGCTCTCGGCGGTGATCGGCAAGGCCGAGATCATGGACGCGCCCCACCCCGGCGGCCTGGGCGGCACCTTCGCCGGCAACCCGGTGGCCATCGCCGCGGCCCACGCGGTGCTCGACGTGCTCGCCGCCGAGAAGCTCTCCGAGCGCTCGGCGGCGCTGGGCCAGCGGCTCGCGGCCTTCCTCACGGCGCAGCAGGCCCGGGTCCCGCAGCTCGCCGAGGTCCGCGGGCTGGGCTCGATGGTGGCCGCCGAGTTCCTGGTGCCCGGCACCCGGGCGCCCGACGCGGCGTTCGCCAAGCGGGTGCAGCAGCGAGCCCGCGAGCAGGGGCTGCTGCTGCTCACCTGCGGCGTGCACGCCAACGTGATCCGGTTCCTCTACCCGCTGACCATTCCCGAGCCCCACTTCGAGGAGGGGCTGGCCATCCTGGGCCGGGCCCTCCAGCCCTGAGGCCGCCATGCCCTTCGCCACCATCGCCACCGACGCCGCGCCCCGCGCCATCGGCCCCTACTGCCAGGCCATCCTCCGCGAGGGTCCGGCGGAGCGCACGCTCCACTGCGCCGGCCAGATCGCGCTCGACCCGGCCACCCAGCAGATCGTCGAGGGGGATGCCCGGGTCCACACCGAGCGGGTGATGGCCAACCTCCGGGCGGTGCTGGAGGCCGCGGGCATGGGCTTCGCCGACGTGGTGAAGAGCACCATCTTCCTCGTCGACTTGGCCGACTTCGCCGCCATGAACGAGGTGTACGGCGCCTGCTTCGGCGACCGGCCCCCGCCCCGCTCCACGGTGCAGGTGGCGGCGCTGCCGCGCGGCTCCCGGGTGGAGATCGAGGTGCTGGCGGTGCAGGAGCGCCGGGCCGCCCGCCGTCCCCGCAAGGCGCCCCGGGGGCGGCGGAGGACCAGCCGCCGCTAGTGCCCGCCGCCCAGGTAGGCGGCCTGCACCCGCGGATCCTCGGCGAGCTCGCGGGCCGGGCCGGAGAGCACCAGCTTGCCGTGCTCCAGCACGTAGGCGTGGTGGGCCACCGAGAGGGCCAGGCGGGCGTTCTGCTCCACCAGCAGGATGGTGGCCCCCTCGCGGTGGATCTGCTCCACCATCTCGAAGATCTGGCCCACCAGGATGGGCGAGAGGCCCATCGACGGCTCGTCGAGGAGCAGGATGCGCGGCCTGGCCAGGAGCGCCCGGGCGAAGGCCAGCATCTGCTGCTGGCCGCCGGAGAGCGAGCCGGCGAGCTGCCCGCGCCGCTCGCCGAGGATGGGGAAGCGGCGGCACTGCTCGTCGATGGCGGCGAGCAGCGCACCCGGCGGCTGGCGGCGCTCGCCGGCAAGCACCAGGTTCTCCTCCACCGTCATCCGGCCGAGGATGGCGCGCCCCTCGGGCACCAGCGACAGCCCGGCGGCCACCGCCCGGTGGGCCGGGAGGCCGGTGACGTCGGCTCCTCCGAGCCGCACCGTGCCGGCGCGGGGGCGGTGGAGGCCGGCCAGCGCCGAGAGGATGCTGGTCTTGCCGGCGCCGTTGGGGCCGATGAGGGTGACGATGCTGCCCTCGGGCACCGAGAGCGAGACGCCGCGCACCGCCTCGACGTGGCCGTAGGCGACGTGCAGGTCCTCGATCTCGAGGAGGGGCAGGGCCGGGGCGTCGCTCACTTGGGGTTCCCCAGGTAGGCGGCGATGACCGCCGGATCCCGCGAGACCTCGGCCGGCGTCCCCTCGGCGATCACCCTGCCGAAGTTGAGCACGGTGATGCGGTGGCAGACGTCCATCACCAGCCGGACGTTGTGCTCCACCAGCAGCACCGAGCGGCCGCCGGAGGCCACCTGGCGGATGAGGGCCGCCACCGCCTGCACCTCCACCGGGTTCATGCCGGCGGTGGGCTCGTCGAGGAGGAGCAGGCGCGGCTCCGAGGCCAGCGCCCGGGCGATCTCCACGCGCCGCTGCTCGCCGTAGGAGAGGTTGCGGGCCCGCTCGGCCACGCGCTCCGAGAGCCCCACCTGCGTGAGCAGCGCCGCGGCGCGCTCGCCGGCCTGCCGCTCCTCCTCGCGGGCGGAGCGGAGCAGCAGCATGCGCGCGGCCAGCGAAGGCCGCCGGCGCCGGTGCTGGCCCACCAGCACGTTGTCGCGGGCGGTGAGCTCGGGGAAGAGCCGGATGTTCTGGAAGGTGCGGGCCACGCCGCGGCCGGCGATGTCGTGGGGCGGCAGCCCGTGGATGGGCCGGCCCTCGAGGACGATCTCGCCGCCGGTGGGGGCGAGCAGGCCCGAGACCAGGTTGATGACGGTGGTCTTCCCGGCGCCGTTGGGGCCGATGAGCCCGTGCACCTCGCCGGGACGCACCGCGAAGCTGGCGCCGTCCACGGCCCGCAGGCCGCCGAAGGTCCGCTCCAGCTGCTCCACCTGCAGGAGCCCGGCGCTCACGCGGACCTCCGCGAGGCCAGCCGCTCGCGCCACCAGGCCGGCAGCGACACCAGCCCCTGGGGCAGGAAGAGGATCACCGCCAGCAGCACCAGGCCGTTCACCAGCATGCGCAGCGGGCCGGGCTCGATGCCCAGGTGCGGCGACACCTCGCGCAGCACCTCGGGCAGGAGCGTCAGGAAGGCGGCCCCGATCGCCGGGCCGTAGAAGGCGCCGGCGCCGCCCACCACCGCGAAGACCAGCATGTCCACCACCCGGCCGAAGCTGAAGCCGTTGGGGGCCACCATGAAGGTGAAGTGGGCCTCGAGGCCGCCGGCCAGGCCCGCCAGCGCCGCGCCCAGCACCAGCATGGCCAGCTTGTAGCGGGCGGTGTGGATGCCCATGGTCCGCGCCGCCGGCTCGTCCTCGCGGATGGCCTCCAGGGCGAAGCCCCACTTGGAGCCGCGGATGCGGGAGAGGACGAAGAGGGCGCCGGCCAGGCAGATCCAGACGAGCCCCACCGAGGCCTTCTGCGGGATGGCGACGATGCCCTGGGCGCCGTTCACGTACTCCCAGTTGACGAGGCCGATGCGCACCACCTCGCCGAAGCCGATGGTGGCGATGGCCAGGAAGACGCCGCGGATGCGGAACACCGGCAGGCCCAGCGGCACCGCCACCAGCGCCGGGAGCAGCGCCCCGAGCAGCAGCGAGAGGCCGAAGGGCGCCCCGGCCTTCATGGTGAGCAGGGTGGCGGCGTAGGCGCCGATGGCGGCGAAGCCCGCGTTCCCCAGGGCCAGCTGGCCGCAGGAGAGGGTGGTGTACACCGAGAGTGCCAAAAGACCGTTGAGCCCGATGTAGGCCAGCGTCGACTGGTAGGTGGCGTAGGTCTCCTGGAGCCACTCCATCGAGGCTCACGCCTCCCGCAGCGCCGCGGCGCCGAAGAGGCCGCGGGGGCGGAGCACCAGGATGAGGAACAGCCCGGCGAAGGAGATGGCGTCGCGCCAGGAGGCGCCCAGGTGGGCCACCACGAAGACCTCGGTGAGCCCGAGGGCGAAGCCGGCCACCACCGCGCCCGGCATCGAGCCCATGCCGCCGAGGATGATGACCGCCAGCCCCTTGAGCTCCACCCCGCGCCCCATGTCGGGCTGGATGGCGTTGAAGGCCAGGCCGAAGAGCACGCCGGCGGCGCCGCCCAGGGCCGAGGAGATGAAGAAGCTCCAGGCGATGACCCGGTCCACGTCCACGCCCAGGATGCGCGCCGCCCGCGGGCTCTCGGCCACCGCCCGCACCTCGCGCCCCAGCCGCGTGCGGGTCACCAGCCAGGTGAGGAGGAGGAAGATGGCCACCGCCACGGCGACGATGGTCAGCTGCAGCCGCGAGATCACCGCCCCCGCCACCTGGAACTGGCGCTCGGGGATGGTGCCGAAGGGGAAGCGCGAGACGTTGGGCCCCCAGATCCACAGCGCCAGGGCCTCGAAGACCGTGGCCATGGCGATGGAGCTGATGAGGCCGGAGATGTTGGAGTCGGCCCGGGCCCGCAGCGGCCGGAAGGCCACCCGCTCCAGCACCACCCCCAGCAGCCCGGCGAAGAGCACCGCCAGCGGGAAGGCCACCAGGATGTGAAGCCCCGAGCGGCCCACCAGGAACAGGGCCACGAAGGAGGCCAGCATGAAGACGGCCGCGTGGGCCAGGTTGAGGATGTCGAGGACGCCGAAGACGAGGGTGTAGCCGAGCGCGAAGAGCGCGTAGATCGAGCCCAGGAAGAGCCCGTTGACGGCCTGCTGCATCGCGCTCGGCTCCGGGTCCGGGCGCGCTACTGCATGATCTGGAACTTGCCGTCCTTCACCACCTGCACCGCGGGGGCGTGGTCGCCGTCGCGGTTCTGCTGGAAGGAGAACTTGCCCAGCGGGGTGACGAGACCCTTCAGCTTGAGGAAGCCGGCCTTCACGCCCTCGCGGGTTCCCTTGCCGGAGAGCCGGATGGCCTCGGCGATGACCTCCACGCCCACGTAGGCCTGGGTGCAGAACTGGTCGGGCTCGTGGCCCTTGGCCTTCATGAGCGCCAGGTAGTCCTGGTTGCCCTTCTCGCCGGAGACCTTGTTCCAGGCGGTGCCCACCAGCACGCCCTCGGCCGCCTTGCCGGCGTTCTCGATGAGCTTGGGGCTGTTGAAGCCGTTGCCGCCGAGGATGGGGCCCTGGTAGCCGAGCTGCCGGGCCTGGGCCACGATGCCGGAGGCGTTCTCCACCAGCGCCGAGACCACCAGGATGTCGGGCTTCTGGGCCAGGAGCTGGGTGAGCTGGGCGTTGTAGTCGCGGTCGGGCTTGGCGAAGGTCTGGGTGCCCACCGTCTTCACACCCATGGCCTCGAGGGCGCTCTTCATCACCGCGTAGCCGCCCTGGGTGAAGGCGTCGTCGTTGCCGTAGAGCACGCCGGCGCTCTTGAAGCCCAGCTTCTGCTGCGCCGCCTTGAGGGCGCCGGGGATCACCTGGGCCTCGGTGAGCGAGACGCGCCAGATCCACTCGCCGATGTCGGTGATGCCCTTGGGGGCGGTGTTGGAGACCGCCACCACCGGGACGCCGGCGGCCTGCGCCAGCGGGTTGGTGGCGTAGGCGGTGTTGGAGAGGGTGGGGCCGATGATGGCGGCGACCTTGTCCTTGTTGATGAAGCGCTGGAAGACGGCGATGCCCTGCTCCTTGGTGGAGCCGTCGTCCTCGACCACCGCCTCGAGCTTCACGCCCTTGAGCGTGCCGCTCTTGTTGATCTGCTCCACGGCGGCGAGGATGCCCGCCTTCTGCTGCGCGCCGTAGGCCGCGGCCGGGCCGGTCATGGAGAGGGCGGCGCCGATCTTGACGACGGTCTCGGCGCGGGCCAGGCCAGGGAGAAGGGCGACGGCGACCAGGAGTGAAGCCCAGCGGGCGATTCTCATGTGGTTCCTCCAGTGAGGGCGGGGGGGGGCTGAACGTTCCTACGACACGCTGCCGGGAGGCGCAAGGTACCGGCCCCGGCGCGACACTCCGGCCAGGCCCGAAAAAATGTGCACCCGGGAGGGTCGATCGGGGGAGCATGTCGGACAAAATTTTGGCCGCCCCCGAACGGCGTGGTATTTTGGTGTCAATCAACTGGAATCACGGCCGTTTTACGACGTACTCCCAGAGCAAATGTGCCATCCGGTACGATTTTGACGCACCTCGCCTTGAGCCGGCTCGCGGATCCGGGCGAAATCTTTTCACCGAAGCTCCCCAATTCCCCGCAGTGAACGACGCTGCCGATCCGCGGCGGACGGCGGCGAGCACAATCGACGGAGGATGAACGACGTGAAAGCCCTGCGCTCCCTGCTGATCGCCTCGCTCCTCGCTGTCGCCACCTCGGCGGCCGCGCAGGATCCCAGCCCCTACAAGTTCGAGTTCCACGGCTTCGTGACTGGTTCGCTCTACATGCAGGACCAGGTCGGCGGAGTGCAGCAATCCGGCCAGGGCCTGCTCTTCTACGCCCCTAGCCCCGCCAACCACATGCCGACGCTGCCCACCGCGGGCGCCAACCAGAAGTCGGGCACCTTCGTCGGCGGCGACGTCCGCCAGAGCCGGTACATCTTCTCGCTCTCGGGCCCCAAGGCCTTCGCCGGCGCCACCCCCAAGGCCTACTTCGAGGGCGACCTCCTGGGCGGCCAGGGCGGCGCGCCGCTCATCGAGAGCTGGGTGTGGCGCATCCGCGCGGCCTACGCGCAGCTCACCTGGGACAACGCCTGGCTGGCGGCGGGCCAGTTCTCGGCCAACACCGCCTTCGCCCAGCTGCCCGACTCGGTCTCCCACATCGCCAACCCCTACACCTTCGGCGGCGGCAGCTACGGCTGGCGCATGATCGGCTTCCGGGGCGCCTACATCGTCCCCATGAGCGCCGCCAAGCTGACCCTCACCGCCACGGTCGCCGGCCCGAAGGCGCCCAACGACTCGAACGGCGCTACCCCGGCGGGCGTCGGCGCCGGCCAGGTGAGCGGCATGCCGGCGCTCGAGCTCAACGCCAACTTCGAGGGCAAGGCCGGCAACGTCGGCTACCGCGTCTACGGCGACGTCTTCTACCAGTCGGCTGACCTGAAGGGCTTCGGCGGGGCCGGCACGGGCCTCACGCTGGGCGATGGCTCCGTCAAGACCAGCTTCAACAGCACCGGCTACGTGGTCGGCGGCAAGGTGACCTTCGCCCCGGTCTACCTGGCCGGCAACTTCTACGTCGGCGAGGGCCTGGGCGCCTGGGCCGGCGCGCTGCTGCAGCAGGGCGCCATCAAGGAGACCGGCTACTGGGTGTCGCTCGGCGGCAACGCCACCAAGGAGCTCTCGGCGCAGGTCACCTACGGCGTGAGCGCCCCGGACGAGAAGACCGTTCGCCTCTGGGGTGTCGGCACCGCCTTCGCCAACGCTGCGCAGAAGAAGGAGAACACCGTCATCGCCGGCCAGGTGAAGTACATGGACGCCGGCTACGCCTTCGCCCTGGAGTACATCTCGCTCTCGACCAAGTACCTGCAGGGTACCTATGCGCAGTACGCCGCGGGCACCGCCGCCGCTGCCATCAAGTCGGACATGTACCAGATCATCCTCACCGGCGGGTATTTCTTCTAGAAATACAGGTCGTTGGGTAGTCTGACCGAGGCCCCGGTCCCGAGCAGTCGGGATCGAGGCCTCGCCTTTTTTGCTCAGCGCGCCGTGTCACGGTGCCGTAACACCGCCGTCATGCCGTCGCCGGATCGTGTGATAGATTGCCCGCCATCAGCAAACCCGCAAGCTTCATCCCCGCTCCCCCTGGAGGCAATGCGTGAACTCCCTGAAGAGCATCATCGGCTTGGCGCTCGCGTGCCTGGCCCCCGTGCTGGTCTCGGCGCAGGAGGCCCCCAAGGCCACCGTCACTGTGTACGGAACCATCAACGTCAACCTGCAGAGCACCGAGGCCTCCGGCGCCACCACCGCGGCCAACAACGTCAAGAGCCGCCTGGCGGTCTCGGTCGACTCCTCCAACATCGGCGTCCGCGGCGCCCTCAAGATCAGCGACATGATCGGCGGCGTCGGCCAGTGTGAGACCAGCGCCAACGTCGACGGCATCGGCGGCGCCGGGATCTGCAATCGCAACAGCCGCGTGGGCCTGACCGGCGCGTGGGGCACCCTCTTCTACGGAAACTGGGACACCCCGTACAAGACCGCCGCCTACGGCACCAAGGCGGACGATCCGTTCGGCAACACCGACGTGTACGACGCCGCGGGCATCATGAGCAGCCCCGGCTTCAACACCAAGACCGCAGCCTACTCCACCGCGTCGAGCACCGCCGTCACCAGCTTCGTGATCCGGGCGCAGAACGCGGTGGCCTACCACTCGCCCACCTGGAACGGTCTCAACGCCAAGCTCCACTACACCACCAACGAGTTCAAGAACGCCGCCGGGTTCCAGAACCCCGAGCTCTACTCGGCCTCGCTGGGCTACGACACCGGCAAGATGCTGCCCGTCGGCATCTCCGCCTTCGCCGCCTTCGAGCAGCACAAGGACGGCTTCGGCCTCGTGACCATCGGGACGGCGGGCCGCTTCGGCTCCACCGCCGCCAACACGGCCGGCACCGCCGCCACCCCGCTGCACACCACCGACACCGGCCTGCGCTTCGGCGCCGGCGTCCAGTTCGACACCGCGGCCGGCGTCACCACGGTCGGCGGCGTCTACGAGATGCTGACCTACGAGCAGAGCGCGGCCGTCACCGGCGCGCTCAAGAAGTACGAGCGCAACGCCTGGCAGGTGGGCCTGAAGCACGCCATCGGGCCGCACGAGCTCCGCGCCCGGTACAGCGTCGCCGACAAGGGCACGGCCACCATCGCCGGGGGCGCCGCCTCCAACACCGACAAGTACGGCGCATCGATGCTGGCGCTGGGCTACGGCTACAGCTTCTCCTCGCAGCTGCAGGCCTACCTGTACTACGCGCAGATCACCAACGAGGACAACGCGCAGTACACCTTCGGCACCGGCGGTGCGGCCGCCGTGGCCGGTGCCACCCCGGCCGGCGCCGACCCCTCGGCGTTCGGCCTCGGCTTCCGCATGGCGTTCTAGCCGAACCCGCCTGACGTCCCGAGACCCCGGTCCCGCGCCAGCGGGGCCGGGGTTTCACTATGATGGGAGGCATGCAGACCACCCGCCTCGGCCGGACCGGCCTCCAGGTCTCGCGCCTCTGCCTCGGCACCATGACCTTCGGGCTGCAGTGCGACGAGCCCACCTCGCGCGCCATCCTCGACGCCGCCTTCGCGGGCGGCGTCACCTTCCTCGACACCGCCGACGTCTACCCACTGGGCGGCACCCTGGAGACGGTGGGCCGCACCGAGGAGATCGTGGGGCGCTGGATGAAGGGGCGCCGCCACGAGGTGGTGCTGGCCACCAAGTGCAACCAGCCCATGTCGGCGCGCCCCTGGGACAAGGGCAACTCCCGCAAGCACATCCTCGACGCCATCGACGCCTCGCTGCGGCGGCTGCAGACCGACCACGTGGACCTGTACCAGCTCCACCTGCCCGATCCGCAGACCCCCATCGACGAGTCGCTGCGGGCCCTCGACGACGTGGTGCGCGCCGGCAAGGCCCGCTACGTGGGCTGCTCCAACTTCCACGCCTGGCAGGTGGCGCGGGCGCTGGGGCGCAGCGAGGTGCTGGGCACGGTGCGCTTCGACTCGGTGCAGCCCCGCTACAGCCTGCTCTTCCGCGAGTTCGAGCGGGAGCTCTTCCCGCTCTGCGCCGAGGAGGGCGTGGGCGTCATCCCGTTCAACCCCATCGCCGGCGGCATGCTCTCGGGCAAGCACCGGCCCGGCCCGCCGCCGGAGGGGAGCCGCTTCACCCTGGGCAGCTCGGCGAAGCTGTACCAGGAGCGGTACTGGAACGACCGGATGCTGGCCACCGTGGAGCAGCTCAGGCCGCTCGCGGCCGGGGCCGGCATGGAGCTCGTCACGCTGGCGGTGGCCTGGGTGCTCGCCAATCCGGTGATCAGCTCGGCCATCATCGGCGCCAGCCGACCCGAGCAGCTGGCCTCCAGCCTGAAGGCGGTGGACGTGGTGCTGGCGCCGGAGCTCAAGGCCAGGCTCGACGAGCTCACCGCCGAGTACCGGCGCGGGGACGCGATCCGGTAGGCAAGGCCTCGACGGGCGCGCCGCCCCCGCCGCCGGTCCTGGTACGCCGCTCCGCCGGGCACACCGGCCTCCGCCGCTGGTCCTCGGGCGGGCGTTCTGCGCAGCCGCGCGAACGCCCTCGGCGCGGGCGTCTCGCAAACGTCGGGGCGCGGACGACGGCCTGCCGCTCGCCGTTGCCGCGCCCACGACGGCTTGCTCGACGCGGACGAGCTCGCGAGCCGCGCGGACGGCAGGTTCTCCCTTGCGCCCTGCGGAGGCGGCGTCGGCCGGCGCGCCGGCTGCGCGGCTGCTTCGGGAGCGCCTGCACGGAGAACGCAGGGCCCGGCCCTCCGCGCCCCGAGGGGCGCCGGGGCCGGAGCCGGGTCTACCCCTTCCGCCGGTAGGGCGCGAACCAGCCCAGCCCTTCCACCGTGCCTCTGGCCGGCCGGTACTCGCAGCCCACGAAGCCCGGGTAGCCCAGCTCGTCGAGCAGCCGGAAGAGGTACGGGTAGCTGAGCTCGCCGCCGTCCGGCTCGTGGCGATCGGGAACGCTGGCGATCTGGACGTGGCCCACCTGGCCGATGAAGCGGCGCAGCTTCACCGAGAGGTCTCCCTCCACGATCTGCGCGTGGTAGAGGTCCATCTGCACCTTGAGGTTGGGCTCGCCCACCTCCTCGCGGATGGCGTGGGCCTCGCCCTGCGCCTGCAGGAAGTAGCCCGGCATGTCCCGCCCGTTGATGGGCTCGATGACCAGGGTGCGCCCGTCGCGCGCCAGCTCGCGGGCCGCGTAGCGCAGGTTCTCCACGTACACCTTGCGGCACACCGCCGGGGCCGTTCCCGGCGGCACCAGGCCGCACATGGCGTGGAGCGTGGGCGTCCCGAGCGCGCGCGCGTAGCGCAGCGCCGTGACCACGCCCTCGCGGAACTCGCGCTCGCGGCCCGGCAGCGCCGCGATGCCGCGCTCGCCCTTCTGCCAGTCGCCCGGCGGCATGTTGAAGAGCGCGTTCTGCAGCCGGCCGGCGCGGAGCCGCTCGGCCACCGCCTCGGGCGTGTGCTCGTAGGGGAAGAGGAACTCCACCGCCTCGAAGCCGGCCTCGGCGGCGGCCCCGAAGCGCTCCAGGAAGGGCACCTCGTTGAACATCATCGAGAGGTTGGCGGCGAAGCGGGGCATGGCGGGCTCCGGGGCTGGCCCTGCGGATCAGGGATCGAGCTGGAAGGCGGCGCGCAGCGCGGCGAGCTGGGCGGCGTCGAGGGGGCGGAAGTCGTGGCCGCGGAGCAAGAGGAAGAGTCGCGCCGTCTCCTCCAGCTCCTCGGCGGCGTAGCAGGCGGACTCCAGGTCCGGGCCCGAGACCACCGGGCCGTGGTTGGCGAGCAGCACCGCCGTGTGCCCTGCGGCGAGCGCGCCCACGGCCTCGCCCAGCGCCGGGTCGCCCGGGCGGAGGTAGGGCACGAGCGGGAGGCGCCCGACCTTCATGACGAAGTAGGGGGTGAGCGGCGGGATGCAGTCGGCGGCGTCGAGGCCTCGCAGGCAGGAGACCGCCACCGCGTGGGTGGAGTGGAGGTGCACCACCGCGCCGGCCTGGGGGCGGGCCCCGTAGAGGCCGCGGTGGAGGAAGGCCTCCTTGCTGGGCGGGTCGCCCGAGACGTGCTTGCCCGCGGCGTCGAGCCGCGAGAGGCGCGCCGGATCGAGCTCGCCCAGGCAGGAGCCCGTGGGGGTGAGCAGGAGGCCGCCGTCGCGCAGGCGGGCCGAGAGGTTGCCGGAGGAGCCGGCGGTGAGGCCGCGTTCGAAGATCGACAGGCCCAGGTCGCACATCCGCTCCCGCAGCGCGCTCTCGCTCATGGCAGCTTCTCCCAGGAATCCACGAAGAATGCCGGCCCGCCGAAGTTGCCCGACTTGAGCGCCAGGGAGAGCGGCCGGCCCAGGAGCGTGGCCGTCCAGGGCACGCCCGGCGCGATCTGCGGGCCGATGCGCAGGGCGCGCACGCCCAGCGCGTTGACCACCGCGCCCGAGGTCTCGCCCCCGGCCACGATGAGCCGGCCCACGCCCGCCTCCACCAGGCCGCGGGCCACCGCCGCCAGGGCCTCCTCCACGAGAGCGCCGGACCGCTCCCGGCCCAGCTTCCCTTGCACCGCCTGCACCGCCTCGGGCTCGGCGGTGGCGTACACCAGCACCGGGCCGCGCTCGAGGAGCGGGCGCGCCCAGCGGAGCGCCTCGGCGGCCACCTCCTCGCCGGCCGCGAGCCGCAGCGGATCCACCGCGAACCCCGGCACGCCGGCCGCCAGCGCCGCCGCCACCTGGCCGCGGGTGGCCACCGAGCAGGAGCCGGAGACGATGGCCCGCCTTCCGCTCGCCGCCGGCAGCCGCGAGGCCGCCTCGCCCGCAGGGACCAGGCCGCGCGCCCGGTAGGCGGGGCCCAGCCCCAGCGCCACGCCCGAGCCGCCGGTGAGGAGCGGCAGGTCGGCGAAGGCCTCGCCCATGGCCAGGAGGTCGGCGTCGCCGATGGCGTCGACGATGGCGATCTCCACGCCCTCGGCCTGCAGCGCCGCGGCCCGCTCGCGGATGCGCGCGGCACCGCCCGCCACCGCCGGCTGGGCCAGCAGGCCCACCTTGCGCCGCGTCTGGCGCTGCAGCACCCGCACCAGGTTGGCGTCGGTCATGGGGGTGAGCGGGTGGCTCCGCATGCCGCTCTCGGAGAGCAGCACGTCGCCCACGAAGAGGTGGCCGCGGAAGACGGTGCGCCCGTTCTCGGGGAAGGCCGGGCAGGCGATGGTGAAGGGGCTGCCCAGGTCGGAGAGCAGCGCGTCGGCCACGGGGCCGATGTTGCCCCGGTCGGTGGAGTCGAAGGTGGAGCAGTACTTGAAGTAGAAGCGCCGGCAGCCGAGCCCGCGCAGCCAGGCCAGCGCCCCGCGCGACTGGGCCACCGCCTCTTCCGCCGGGATGGTGCGCGACTTCAGCGCCACCACCACCGCGTCGATGTCGGCGGGCAGGGGCCCCTCCAGCGGCCCGATGGTCTGCACGGTGCGCAACCCGGCGCCCACCAGCATGCCGGCCAGGTCGGTGGCGCCGGTGAAGTCGTCGGCGATGCAGCCCAGGAGCGCCATGTCTACCCCCGGGTCGCGCCCGGCAGCTTCACGCCCGGGAAGACCTTGATCACCGCCGCGTCGTCCTCCCCGGCGTGGCCGGCGGCGGCGGCCTGCAGGAAGAGCTGGTGGGCGGCGGCGGTGAGCGGCAGCCCCAGGCTGCTGGCCCGGGCGGTGTCGAGCACGATGCCCAGGTCCTTCACGAAGATGGAGACCGCCGAGAGCGGGGTGTAGTCGCCCTGGAGGATGTGGGGGACGCGGTTCTGGAACATCCAGGAGGAGCCGGCGCTGTTGCAGATGACGTCGTAGGTCGCCTGGGGGTCGGCGCCCGACTGGATGCACAGGGCCATGGCCTCGGCGGCGGCGGCGATGTGCACGCCGGCGAGGAGCTGGTTCACTATCTTCACCTTGGAGCCCTGGCCCGGGCGGTCGCCCAGCCGGTAGACCTTGGCGGCCATGGCGGAGAGCACCGGCTCGGCCCGGGCGAAGGCCCGGGGGTCGCCCGAGGCCAGCACCGTGAGCTGCCCCTGGGCCGCCTTGGCGGCGCCGCCGGACACCGGGGCGTCGAGGTGCAGGAGCCCCTGGGCCGCGAGCCGCGCGCCCAGCCTCTCGGCGAACTCGGGCGGCACCGTGGCGCTGGCGATCACCACCGCGCCGCGGGGCAGGGTGGCGGCCGCGCCGTCGGGGCCGAAGAGCGCCTTCTCGGTCTGGTCGGCGTTCACCACCAGCACCACCAGCGCCTCCACCTTCGCGCCCAGCTCGGCCGGCGAGGCGGCCGGCTGGCCCCCCTCGCGCCGCAGGGCCTCCAGCGGCTCCGGCCGCACGTCGCAGGCGTGCACGGCGAGGCCGGCGCGCAGCAGCGACCGGGCCACGCCCATGCCCATGGAGCCGAGCCCGACGACGCCCACCGCCAGGGGCCGCTTCGCCTCGCTCATCGCGATCCTCCTCGGCCGCGGCGCGGCGGCCTTGCGGGGTGGCTGCGCCCGGGGCCGCCCTCGGGCGGCGCGCCGGGGCGGAGCTGGGCGGCGCGGAGCGGCTGCGCGTAGCGCGTGCCCTCCTCGCGCCAGAAGGCGGCGTCGGCGCCGCGGATGCGGGCCGCGGCCATCTCCAGGTGGCGCAGCGCCGCGGCGCGGGCGGCGGCCGGGTCGCGCCGGGCGATGGCCGCGAGCACGGCGCGGTGCTCGGCCCGCACCTGGGCGGCGAAGTCGGTGCGGCGCGCCTCGTTGGCGCGGGTGGCGCGCATTCCCACCCGCAGGAACTGGGAGACGAAGTCCCAGAGCGCCAGGCAGTGCCGGTTCCCGGAGGCCCGGGCCACGGCCCGGTGGAAGGCCATGTCGGCGGCCACGCCGTCGCGACCGGCCGCCTCCTCGCGGGCGATGGCCGCGAGCGCGGCGCGGATGGTGCCGAGCTGGGCGCGGCTGCAGCGCTCGGCCGCCAGGGCCGCGGCCTCCGACTCCAGGCCCCGCCGCAGCTCCAGGATCTCCAGCACCGAGGCGGCCGAGTGGACGGCCCCCGGGTCGATGTGGAAGGGCATGGCCCGGTTCGGCTCCCGGACGTAGAGGCCGCTCCCTTGCCGGGATTCCACCAGCCCGGCGGCCTTGAGCCGTGCGACAGCCTCGCGCACCACCGTGCGGGACACCCCGAACCGGGCGCACAGCTCCATCTCGGTGGGGAGGCGCGACCGCGGCGGGTACTCTCCCCTCCGGACCAGGCGGCCCAGCGCCTCGGTGGCCCTGTCGGCCAGGCTGCCGGCGGCGAGCGGTGCGAGAAGGGGAGCGGCGGGCGTCGGAGCGGAGCGTCCCATGCGGGCTGACCTGGTGGGTGGGGTCGGGGGTGCGGTTCCGGGTTTGTATTGTCATCATACAACTCAGCCGCTAGGATTTGCACCCCGGCTTCACACACGGCCACACCATCCGGCGCCGGAGAGCGCGGCGCCCCAGGAGGTCCGGGCATGGCGGCAGTCGAGCTGAGGGGCGTGCGCAAGAGCTTCGGCGCCACCCGGGTCATCCACGGCGTGGACGTGTCCATCGCCGACGGGGAGTTCGTGGTGCTCGTCGGCCCCTCGGGCTGCGGCAAGTCCACGCTCCTGCGGATGATCGCCGGCCTGGAGGAGATCAGCGACGGCGAGATCGCCATCGGCGGGCGCGTGGTCAACCAGGTCGCGCCCAAGGAGCGCGACATCGCCATGGTGTTCCAGAACTACGCCCTCTACCCGCACATGACGGTGCGGGACAACATGAGCTTCAGCCTGCGGCTCGCCAGGGCGCCCGCCGAGAAGGTGCAGGAGCGGGTGGGCAAGGCGGCCCAGATCCTGGGGCTGGAGAGCCTGCTCGATCGCTACCCGCGCCAGCTCTCCGGCGGCCAGCGGCAGCGGGTGGCCATGGGCCGGGCCATCGTCCGCGACCCGCAGGTCTTCCTCTTCGACGAGCCGCTCTCCAACCTCGACGCCAAGCTGCGGGTGCAGATGCGCGCCGAGATCAAGGAGCTGCACCAGCGGCTGCGCACCACCTCGGTGTACGTGACCCACGATCAGATCGAGGCCATGACCATGGCCGACCGCATCGTGGTGATGCACGACGGCAAGGTGGAGCAGGTGGGCAGCCCCCTCGAGCTCTACGACCGCCCCGCCAACCTCTTCGTGGCCGGCTTCATCGGCTCGCCGGCCATGAACCTCCTGCCGGGCGTGGTGCGGCGCTCCGGGTCCGGCGCCGAGGTGGAGCTGGCCGACGGCGGCCGCGTGGCGGCGCCGCCCACCCAGGCCGGCGACGGCCAGGCGGTGACCTACGGCGTGCGCCCCGAGCACCTCTCGCTGGGCACCCCCGGCCAGGGGCTCACCGCCGAGGTGGTGGTGGTCGAGCCCACCGGCGCCGACACCCACGTGCTGGCGCGGGTGGCGGGCAAGAGCCTGCAGGCGGTCTTCCGCGAGCGCCACCCCTTCCAGCCGGGCCAGCAGGTCTCGCTGCGCCCCGAGGCCCCGAAGACGCACCTGTTCGACGCCGCCACCGGGCTCCGCATCTAGCCGGGCCCGGCCCCACCCGCAGTTCCCGCCGAGGAGGACACGATGTCCAGGATCACCCGCCGTGATTTCGTGAAGACCAGCGCCGGCCTCGCCGCCGGCGCCGCGCTGGGGAAGGGGCTGCTGATCGGCGAGGCCCACGCCGCCGACCTCTCCTACAAGCCGGAGAAGGGGGCCAAGCTGCGGGTGCTGCGCTGGAAGCGCTTCGTCCAGGGCGACGAGGAGCAGTGGCTGGCCAACACCCGGAAGTTCACCGAGAAGACCGGCATCGAGGTACGGGTGGACTCCGAGGGCTGGGAGGACGTGCGGCCCAAGGCGGCGGTGGCCGCCAACGTCGGCAGCGGGCCGGACGTGATCATCGGCTGGTTCGACGACCCCCACCAGTACCCCGACAAGCTCCACGACCTCTCGGAGCTGGCCAACTACCTGGGGAAGAAGTACGGCGGCTGGTACGACGTCTGCCGCACCTTCGGCACCCGCGACGGCAAGTGGATCGCGCTGCCGCTCGGCGTCATCGGCAACCTCTTCTGCTACCGCCAGAGCCACGCCCGGGCGGCAGGGTTCGAGACCTTCCCCGCCGACCTGTCCGGCTTCCTGAAGCTCTGCCAGGGACTCAAGGCCAAGGGCACGCCGGCAGGCCTGGCGCTGGGCCACGCCGTCGGCGACGGCAACGACTGGGTCCACTGGCTGGTCTGGTCCCACGGCGGCAAGCTGGTGGACGAGAAGGGCAACGTGGCCATCAACTCGCCCGAGACCATCGCCGCGCTGGAGTACTCCAGGGAGCTGTACGCCACCTTCATCCCCGGCACCCTCTCCTGGCAGGACCCGCACAACAACAAGGCCTTCCTCGACGGCCAGGTGAGCCTCACCAACAACGGCATCTCCATCTACTACGCCTGCAAGAACTCGCAGGACCCGAAGCTCAGGGAGATGGCCGCCGACGTCGGCCACGGCGCCTGGCCCGTCGGGCCGGTGGGCCGCCGCACCGAGTTCATGCAGGTCACCCAGGCCATGCTCTTCAAGTACTCGAAGTACCCGAACGCGGCCAAGGAGTACCTGCGCTTCATGTGGGAGCGGGAGCAGTTCGACCCCTGGATGCAGGCCTCCATCGGCTACGTCACCGGGCCGCTCAAGGACCAGGAGAAGAGCACCATCTGGACCGCCGACCCCAAGCACACGCCCTACCGCGACGTGGCCAAGGGGCTCCTCGACAACGGCTACGCCTACAAGCTGGGCGCGGCCTCGGCGGCAGCCATGGCCGACTGCATCCTCATCGACATGGTGGCGGCGGCGGCCTCGGGATCGAAGACGCCCAAGGAGGCGGCGGCGGAGGCCGAGAAGCGGGCCCAGCGGTACTACAAGATCTGACCGACAACGCTCCGGCGCGCGGCCCCGCCGCCGCGCGCCGGCCTGGAGCCCCCTTGACCTCGGCCGCCCGCCTGCTGGACCGCATCCAGAACAGCCGCGACATCCTCGGGGTGCTCTTCCTCCTGCCGGCGGCGGCCCTGCTGCTGGTCTTCCTCACCTACCCGCTGGGGCTGGGCGGGTGGCTGGGCTTCACCGACACCACCATCGGCCGGCCCGGCGTCTTCATCGGCACCGACAACTTCGTCTCGCTGGCCCGCGACTCGGTGTTCTGGCTCTCGGTGTGGAACACCTTCCTCTACACCGCCATCGCCAGCGTGCTGAAGTTCGGGCTGGGGCTGTGGCTGGCGCTGCTCCTCAACCGCAACATCGCGTTCAAGTCGCTCCTGCGGGCCGTCATCCTGCTCCCCTGGATCGTGCCCACGGTGCTCTCGGCCATCGCCTTCTGGTGGATCTACGACAGCCAGTTCTCGGTCATCTCCTGGACGCTGACGCGGCTCGGCCTCATCGACCACTACATCGACTTCCTGGGCCAGCCCAACCTGGCCCGCGGCTCGGTGATCGCCGCCAACGTCTGGCGCGGCATCCCCTTCGTGGCCATCTCGCTGCTGGCCGGCCTGCAGACCATCAGCCCCTCGCTCTACGAGGCGGCCATGCTCGACGGGGCCCGCTCCTGGCAGCGCTTCCGCCACATCACCTACCCGCTGCTCACTCCCATCGTCGCGGTGGTGATGACCTTCTCGGTGATCTTCACCTTCACCGACTTCCAGCTCATCTACGTCATCACCCGCGGCGGGCCGCTCAACGCCACCCACCTCATGGCCACGCTCGCCTTCCAGCGCGCCATCCCCGGCGGGCAGCTGGCCGAGGGCGCGGCCATCGCCGGCGCCATGATCCCCTTCCTGCTGGCCGCCATCCTCTTCTCCTACTTCGGCCTGCAGCGGCGCGCCTGGCAGCAGGGAGGCACCGATGCGTAGCGCCGCCGCCGACGCCTCGGGCACCGACTACCTGGAGTCGCTGCCCCGCAAGCTGGTCACGGTCTACCTGCCGCTCGGCGTGTTCCTCTTCGTCCTCCTGTTCCCGTTCTACTGGATGGCGATGACGACGGTGAAGCCCAACGCCGAGCTGTACGACTACAAGACCTACAGCCCGTTCTGGGTGGTCCACCCCACGCTGGACCACGTGAAGAAGCTGCTCTTCGACACCAGCTACCCGAGCTGGCTCTGGAACACGGTGCTGGTCTCGGTGAGCTCCACCGCCATCTCGCTGGTGGCCAGCGCGCTCGCCGCCTATGCCATCGAGCGGCTGCGCTTCCGCGGCTCGCGCTACGTGGGCATGGGCATCTTCCTGGCCTACCTGGTGCCGCCCTCGATCCTCTTCATCCCGCTGGCCACCATGGTGTTCCGCCTCGGCCTCTTCGACACCCGGCTGGCGCTGATCCTCACCTACCCCACCTTCCTGGTGCCCTTCTGCACCTGGCTGCTCATGGGCTACTTCCGCACCATCCCCTACGAGCTGGAGGAGTGCGCCCTCATCGACGGCGCCACCCGCTGGCAGATCCTGACCCGCATCGTGCTGCCGCTGGCGGTGCCGGGGCTCATCTCGGCCGGCATCTTCGCCTTCACCCTCTCCTGGAACGAGTTCATCTACGCCCTCACCTTCGTCTCCTCCTCGGAGGTGAAGACGGTGCCGGTGGGGGTGATCACCGAGCTGGTGGAGGGCGACGTCTACCACTGGGGCTCGCTGATGGCCGGCGCGCTGCTGGGCTCGCTCCCGGTGGCGGTGCTCTACTCCTTCTTCGTCGAGTACTACGTGTCGGGGCTCACCGGCGCGGTGAAGGAGTAGCGCCGCCGGCCCCGGGGGAGCCTCGCCATGGACGTGCTCGTCACCGGAGGAGCGGGCTTCCTCGGCAAGCGGCTGGCCCGGGCGCTGCTGGCGCGCGGCCGCCTCGCCGGACCCGGCGGGAAGGAGGAGCCCATCGGCCGGCTCACGCTCCTCGACCTCGGAGCCGCCACCGGCCTCTCCGACCCGCGGCTGCGCCTCGTGGCCGGCGACATGGCCGACCCGGAGCTCCTGCGGGACGCGCTCGGCTCGGCCGGCGCCGTCTTCCACCTGGCGGCGGTGGTGAGCGCCCAGGCCGAGGCCGACTTCGACCTGGGCATGCGGGTCAACCTCGACGCCACCCGGCTCCTGCTCGACGCCTGCCGGCTGCTGCCGCGCCCGCCGCGCCTCGTCTCCACGAGCTCGGTGGCGGTGTACGGTGGCCCGCTGCCGGCGCTGGTCACCGACGACACCGCCGTGCGCCCCCAGTCCTCCTACGGCGCCCAGAAGGCCATGGGCGAGCTCCTGGTGACCGACTACGCCCGCCGCGGCTTCGTGGACGGCCGGGTGCTGCGGCTCCCCACCGTGAGCGTGCGGCCCGGGAAACCCAACCAGGCCGCCTCCTCCTTCGCCAGCGGCATCATCCGCGAGCCGCTGCAGGGGCAGGAGGCGGTGTGCCCGGTGCCGCCCGAGGTGCGGCTCTGGCTCCTCTCGCCGCGCCGGGCGGTGGAGGCGCTGGTGCACGGCCACGAGGTGGCGAGCGAGGCGCTGGGCGCGGTCCGCACCGTGAACCTGCCGGGCGTCTCGGTCACCGCCGGCGAGATGGTGGAGGCGCTCCGCCAGGCCGATCCGGCGGCCGCGGCGCGCGTGCGCTGGCAGCGGGACCCGCTGGTGGAGCGCATCGTGGGGAGCTGGCCGGGCCGGTGGGACGTGACGCGCGCCCGGGGGCTCGGCTTCGAGGGCGACGCCGACTTCGCCTCCATCGTCCGCGCCTTCCAGGAGGACGACCTGGCGCCGGCCGGCAGGTAGCGCTCCTCGATCGCCCGGCCGATGCGGCTCCAGGCCAGGCCCCGCAGCCGGTGGCCTCGCGCCTCACCAGACGAAGGGCACGAGCCGCCAGGTGCGGCGCTGGTAGGCGCGGTAGGGCTCGCCCAGCGTGGCGGCGAGCGCCCGCTCCTCCACGCCGATGCGGTGCACGTGGGCCGCGAGCCAGGGGACGAAGTAGAGGAGCGGCGAGACCCAGTTGCCGGCCGAGAGGCCGATGCCCAGGAAGGCGAGATCGCCGCCGGCGTAGGAGGGGTGGCGCAGCACGCGGTACGGCCCGCGCTCGACGACCGGCTGGCCCGGGCGCACCTGGATGGTCATCGTGAACCAGCGGCCCAGGGTGAGGATGGCCCAGAGCCGCAGCGCCGTCCCGGCGAGCGCCACGGGGATCCCGGACCAGGCCAGCCAGGCGGGCACGGCGGCGGACGGCACCCCGCGCAGCACCGCGCCCGACGCCAGGCCCGCCACGAAGGCGAGGTTGCCGAGGAGGCTGTTGACGCGGACGGTGCCGGCGTCCTGGGCGCTGGGCGTCCAGCGCGCCCGGTAGCTGCGCCAGGTGGGCCACTCGCCCAGCGCGAGGACAAGGAGCAGCAGGGGCGGGAGCCACCAGGGGGTCACGGCGCGATGATGCGCCCGCGCCCCGGGGCCGGTCCACGCCGCGGCGCCGCGCCTACCCGAACGGAATCGCGCTCACCGCCGCGCCCGGCCGCACCCGGAGCGCCTCGCGGGCCTGGCGCGGCAGGCGGATCTCGGCGCCCTCCCACTCGGCGGCGCAGCGCACCGCGCGGAAGCGCACCCGCCCGGCCGACTCGGCGGCCACCAGCAGGTCCGGCGCGCCGCGCGCCGGCTCGCCGGCCGCCAGCGTCAGCCGCCGGTGGGCCTTCACCAGCGAGATCTGGTCGGTGGCGCACTCGAAGTGGGGCCCGCCGTCGAAGGGGTCGATGCGCCCGACCGGCCGGAAGCCGATGCGGGTGAGCATCCTCTCCACCCCCTTGGTGGCCGGCCCCACCGCGCCCAGCAGCCGCTGCACCCTGGGCGGCAGGAGCGTGGCGTAGAGGCCGGCGGGCGGGAAGAGCTGCTGGATGAACTCCTTGTTCTCGCGGGAGAGCTTGTCGGCCGTCTGGTAGTCGAGCCCGGTGAAGCGCATGCCGCAGCTCTCCCAGAAGAGGCTCTTCCCGTCGGGCGCGAGCGGCGGCATGAGCTCCGCCAGCACCGTGTCGCGGAAGCGGTCGCGGTGCGCGGCGATGTAGAGGAAGCGCACGTAGGCGAGCTGCTTGCCCGGCTTCTCGGCGCCGCGCCTGTCGCGCGGGTGCACCACCAGGCCGCCGATCTCGGTGGGGCCGTCGAAGTGGTAGCCGATGGAGAGCACCCGGTGGCGGAAGTGGCGGTCGAGGGTGGAGCTGTAGTGCTCCCGCTCGCCCACCTCGAAGAAGGTGCAGGGTGACTCGCGGGTGCCGTGCTGGGCGATGACCATCGAGGTGCCGAGGATGCGGCGGCGGCCCGGGTCCTCGAGCACGAAGACGTAGTGGCGCTCGAGCGGCTCGGCGATCTCGCCCCGGAAGCTCCTCACCGACCGCCCGATGATGGCCGAGAGGGCCCGCGGGTCGTGCGGCAGGTTCACGGTGTTGAGCTCGCGCGCCAGCGTCTGCAGGGCCGGGAGGTCGCTCTTCTGGGCGTCGCGGAGGAGCAGCATGCGGGGCCTGGGTTAGCACGCCCGCCGCGGCCTGTCCCCTTCCCGGGCGGGAGCCCCGCGTGCGGCGCTTGCCGGCCGGGCCGCTCCCGTGCGATCCCCGTCCCATGCGGGCGGTGGTCCAGCGGGTGTCGCGTGCCGCGGTGCGCGTCGAGGGGCAGGTGGTGGGCGAGATCGGCCCCGGCCTGCTGGTGCTGCTGGGCGTGGCCCCGGGCGACGGCGAGCGCGAGGCCGCCTGGATGGCCGACAAGCTGGCGGCGCTGCGCATCTTCGAGGACGCCGAGGGCAAGATGAACCGCTCGGTGACCGACGAGGGCGGCGGCCTGCTGGTGGTCTCGCAGTTCACCCTCTACGGCGACGCCAAGAAGGGCAACCGGCCCAGCTTCACCGGGGCGGCGCCGCCCGAGCCGGCCAGCGCGCTCTACGAGCGGGTCTGCGCCCTCCTGCGCCAGAAGCGGCTCCCGGTGGCGCAGGGCGTCTTCCGCGCCATGATGAGCGTCGAGCTCACGAACGAGGGGCCGGTCACCATCCTCCTCGAGACACCCGCGCCGCCCGGCGGCGCCCCGACCGCCTGAAGGAGCCCGCATGGCCGACTGCCTGTTCTGCAAGATCGCCGCGAAGCAGATCCCCGCCAAGGTTGCCTACGAGGACGACGAGGTCATCGCCTTCGACGACATCAACCCGGCCGCCCCGGTGCACGTGCTGGTGGTGCCCAAGAAGCACATCGCCACCCTCAACGACGCCCAGCCCGGCGACGCGCAGGTGCTGGGGAAGCTCATGACCGCGGCCGCCCAGGTGGCCGCCGACCGCGGCATCGCCGGGAGCGGCTGGCGCGTCACCGTCAACGTCGGCAAGGACGCCCACCAGCTCGTCTTCCACGTGCACCTCCACCTCATGGGCGGCCGCCCCTTCGGCTGGCCTCCGGGCTAGGGGCGGGTGGCGCCCCCGCGGGCCACGCCGGCGGCGGTGCACGGCGCCGCTCCCCGCAGCGTGTTCCTGGGAGTGACCCTGGGGGCTGGCGGCGGCCTCGCCGCCCGCGCGCTCTGGCCCGGCGACCCGCGCCTCGCCTGGGCCCTCGCCTGGGTGGCCGAGCCGCTGGGCCAGCTCTTCCTGCGGCTGCTCGCGCTGGTGGCGGCGCCGCTCCTGGTGGCGGCGCTGGCGAGCGCCCTCCAGTCGCTGGAGCCGCGGGAGCTGGGCAGGCTCGGCCTGCGCATCCTCCTCCTCACCGCCGCCGGTGCCGCCCTGGCCACCGGCCTGGGGCTGCTGCTCTTCCGCCTCTTCCTCTCGGGTGCCGGCCCGCTCCCGGCCGCGCCCGCGCCCGCCGACCCGGCCGGCTCGCCGCCGCTGCGGCTCCTCCTGGCGCTGGTCCCGCCGAGCCCGGTGCAGTCGCCCGGGGGGCTGGGGCTGCTCCTCTGCCTGGCGGTGGCGCTGGGGGTGTGGGCGCGGCGCCCCGGGCCGGGCGGCGAGCGGGCCCGGGCGCGGACCGCGGCCCTGCTGCGGCTCTCGGGGCGGCTGGTGCACGGGCTCCTGCGGGCGGCGCCGCTGGGCGCGGCGGCGCTGCTCTTCGCCGCCTCGGCCCGGCTCGGCGCCGAGGTGGTGGGCCGGGTGGCAGCCTACGCCGCGGTGGTGCTGGCCGGCCTCGCCATCCAGCTCTTCCTCGTGTACGGACTTACGGTGAAGTGGCTCGGCGGCCTGACGCCGCGGGCCTTCTTCCGCGGCGCGCGGCTGGCGCTCGGCACCGCCTTCGCCACCTCCTCCTCGGCGGCCACGCTGCCGGTGGCGCTGCAGGTGGCCGAGGAGGAGCTCCGGCTCCCGGGGCCGGCGGCGCGCCTGGTGCTCACCGCCGGCGCCGCCGCCAACCAGCACGGCACCGCGCTCTTCGAGGGGGTGACGCTGCTCTTCCTGGCCCAGGCGGCCGGGGTGGAGCTCTCGGCCCTCCAGCAGGCCGGGGTGGTGGCCATCGCGCTGCTCTCCGGCCTGGGCGGCGCCGGGGTGCCGGGCGGCTCGCTGCCGGTGCTGGCGGCGCTGTGCGGGATGCTGGGCATCCCGGCGAGCGGGCTCGGGCTGCTGGTGGGCATCGACCGGCTGCTCGACATGGCCCGCACCACCGTCAACGTGGCCGGCGACCTGGCGCTGGCGGTCGTCGTGGCGCGGGATGTGCCGGCGAGAAGCGGGGAGCCCGCCGTTGCCCCGCCCCGGCCCGGCCGGTAAACTGCTCGGTCCGCCATGCGCGCGATCCGTGGAGCCATCACCGTCGAGGCCAACACCGCCGCCGCCATCTCCTCCGCCGTGAAGGAGATGGTCGAGGCGGTGATCCGCGAGAACCAGCTCGCGCCCGCCGACATCGTCTCGGCCATCTTCACCCTCACCCCCGACCTCGACGCCGACTTCCCGGCCCGGCCGGCCCGCGAGCTGGGCTGGCAGGACGTGCCCATGATCTGCGCCCAGGAGATCGGCGTGCCCGGCGCGCTGCCGCGGGTCTGCCGGCTCATCCTCCACGCCCGGGGCCGCAAGGCCCCCCGCCACGTCTACCTGCGCGAGGCCAAGGTCCTGCGCCCCGACCTGCACCAGTAGGAGCCGCCGTGAGCCAGTCGCTGCCGCCCGCGGTGGGCATCGTCGGCCTGGGGCTGATGGGCGCGTCGCTGGCCCGGGGGCTCAAGGCCGCCGACCCCGCCATCCGCATCGCCGCCGTGGAGCCCGACGGCGCGGTGCGGGAGCGGGCCCGCGCCGACGGCGTGGCCGACGAGGTGGCCGGTGAGCCGGGGCCGCTCCTGGCCGGCTGCCAGCAGGTGGTGCTCTGCACCCCGGTGGCCGCCATCGAGGCACTGCTGGGGCCGGTCTCGCGCCTCGTGCCCGACGGCGCCGTGCTCTCCGACGTGGGCGGCGCCAAGGAGAGCGTGGTGCGCCGCGCCGCCGCCGACGTCCGCGCCGGCGTCTCCTTCGTGGGCGCCCACCCCATGTTCGGCGGCCACGGCGGCTACGGCGCCGCCCGGCCCGATCGCTGGAAGGGCGGGGCGGTGGCGGTGTGCACCGACGGCGCGCCGCCCGAGGCGGTGGAGCGGGTGGCGGCCCTGCACCAGGCGCTGGGGGCCCGCGTGCTCCGCTGCCGCGCCTCCGAGCACGACGCCGCCGTGGCCATGGTCTCGCACCTGCCGTACCTCCTGGCCGGCGCGCTCTCGCTGGCGGCGCGTGAGGCCGGCCCGCTGGCCCAGGCGCTGGCCGGCCCCGGCCTGCAGGACATGACCCGGCTCGCCGCCTTCGCCTTCGACATCCAGGGCGAGGTGGCCCGCCGCAACGCCCACCTCCCCGAGGCCGCCGCCCGCCTCCAGGCCCACCTGGCCCGGGTGCTGGGCGCGGTGGCCGCCTCGCCCGACGCCGCCCGCGCCACGCTGGAGGAGGCGCGCTCGGCCCGGCAGGCCCTCTACCCGCCGCGCCCCCCGGAGAACGCATGACCCCCCACCGGCTCCACGGCCCCATGACCTGCCAGCGCAAGGGGCCGCTCCAGGGCGCCATCGAGGTCCCGGGCGACAAGTCCATCTCCCACCGCGCGCTGCTCTTCGCGGCGCTGGCCACCTCGCCGTCGCGGGTGCGCGGCCTGCTCGACGCCGGCGACGTCCACTCCACCCGCAGGGCCATCGAGGCGCTGGGCGCCTTGGTGCGCGACGAGGGGGCCTACGTGGTCGTGGAGCCCCCGGAGCGGCTGCGCGAGCCGGCCGACGTGGTCGACTGCGGCAACTCCGGCACCAGCCTGCGGCTCCTGGCCGGCGTGCTCTCGGGCGTGCCCGGCCTCTCGGTGCTCACCGGCGACGAGAGCCTGCGCCGCCGCCCGGTGCGCCGGGTCATCGACCCGCTGCGCCACATGGGGGCCGTGCTCCACGCCCGCGACGGCGACCGCCTGCCGCCGCTGGTGATCCGCGGCGGCGCGCTGCGCGGCACGCGCCACGTGCTGCCGGTGGCCAGCGCCCAGGTGAAGAGCGCCTGCCTGCTGGCCGGCCTGCTGGCCGAGGGCGACACCACCGTCACGGAGCCGGCGCTCTCCCGCGACCACACCGAGCGGATGCTGGCGGCCATGGGCGTGAAGCTCAAGATCGACGGCCTCTCGGTGACCGTCTCGCCGGGCCGGCCCCGCGGCTGCACGCTGGAGGTGCCGGGCGACATCTCCTCGGCCGCCTTCTTCCTGTGCGCCGCCGCCGCGCTGCCGCGCTCCGAGGTCACGGTCAAGAACTGCGGCCTCAATCCCTCGCGCACCGGCGTGCTCGACGTGCTCGAGGCCATGGGGGCCGAGCTCTGGGTGGCCAACCGCACCGACGACGGCGAGCCGCGCGGCGACGTCACCGTCCGGCCCGGGATGCTGCAGGGCACGGTCATCGAGGGGGCGCTGGTGCCGCGGCTCATCGACGAGCTGCCGGTGCTGATGGTGCTGGCCACCCAGGCCGAGGGGCGCACCGTCATCCGCGACGCCAAGGAGCTGCGGGTCAAGGAGTCGGACCGGCTGGCGGTCATGGGCGAGGCGCTCCAGGCCGCCGGCGCCCGGATCGAGCTCTTCGAGGACGGCTGCGCCATCGAGGGGCCCACCCGGCTGCGCGGCGTGGAGGTGCGCACCCGCCTCGACCACCGCATCGCCATGAGCATGGCAGTGGCCCAGCTCTTCGCCGGCGGCGAACCGGTGCGGCTCGACGACGTGGCCTGCGTGGCCACCAGCTTCCCGCGCTTCTTCGAGCTGCTCGACAGGCTCTCCGGAGGCGGGGCGTGATCACCGGCCGCACCCAGCTCTTCGGCGTGATGGGCCACCCGGTGGCCCACAGCCTCTCGCCGGCCATGCAGAACGCCGCCTTCGCGGCGGCCGGCCTCGACGCTGCCTACGTCGCCTTGCCGGTGCCGCCGGAGCGGCTCTTCGAGGCCATTCGCGGCGCCCACGCCATGGGCTTCCAGGGGCTCAACGTCACCGTGCCCCACAAGCCGCGGGCCGCCGAGATCTGCCTTTCCCTCGACCCGGTGGCCGCCGTCACCGGCGCCGTCAACACCCTGCGGCGCGCCCCCGGCGGCTACGAGGGCTTCAACACCGACGCCCCGGCCACGCTGGCGCTCCTGGAGGCGGCCGGGGTGCGCTCGGGGATGCGAGCCGTGCTGCTCGGCGCCGGCGGCGCGGCCCGGGCCGGCGCCTGGGCGCTGGTGCGGGCCGGGGCCGAGGTGTCGGTGGCGGCGCGCCGGCTCGACGCCGCCGAGGCGCTCTGCCGGCTGCTGGTGGAGGCGCTGCCCGGAGCCCGCCTGCGGCCGGTGCCGCTCCCGCAGGCCGGCGCCGAGGCGGCGCGGGCCCAGGTGGTGGTGAACGCCACCAGCGTGGGGCTGCCGGGCCACGGCGGCGAGGCGCTGCCGGCGATGCGGCTCGGCCCCGGGCAGGTGGCGGTGGACTTCGTCTACGGCGACACGCCCTTCGCGCGGGACGCCGTCGCCGGCGGCGCGCTGCTGGTGACCGGCGAGCAGATCCTGGTGCGCCAGGGTGCCCTGGCCTTCTCCCTCTGGACCGGCCGTCCGGCGCCCGAGGGGGCCATGACCGCGGCGCTGCGCGCCGCCAGCGGAGCACGACGATGAGCCTTCGCTACCTGACCGCCGGCGAGTCCCACGGGCCGGCCCTGTGCGCCATCGCCGAGGGCTTCCCGGCGGGCCTCTCCCTCGATCTCGCG
The DNA here is from genome assembly GCA_016214955.1 of Deltaproteobacteria bacterium. Taxonomy (GTDB): domain Bacteria; phylum Myxococcota; class Myxococcia; order Myxococcales; family Anaeromyxobacteraceae; genus JACRMN01. Next base: position 4,629 of record JACRMN010000021.1, on the reverse strand, counting down.
CTGGTGGACCGCGACCTGCGCCGCCGCCAGAAGGGGTACGGCCGCGGCGGCCGCATGCAGATCGAGACCGACGCCGCCCAGTTCCTCTCCGGCATCCGCGGCAGGGTCACCCTGGGCTCGCCCATCGCGCTGGTGGTCTGGAACAAGGACCACCAGAACTGGAAGGAGCTCATGAGCCCCGAGGCCCGCGGCGGCCCGCGCTTCACCAGGCCGCGCCCGGGCCACGCCGACCTGGCCGGGGTCCAGAAGTACGGCTTCGACGACGCCCGCGACGTGCTGGAGCGGGCCAGCGCCCGCTCCACCGCCGCCACCGTGGCGCTGGGCGGCCTGGCTCGGCAGCTCCTGTCGCGCCTGGGCGTTCGGGTCTGCTCGCGGGTGGCGGCGGTGGGCGAGGTGGAGCGGCGCCGCGAGGCGCCCCCCACGCCGGAGGAGCTGGTCGCCATCGAGGCCTCGGACATGCACGTCGAGGACGAGGCGCTGGCCGCCTCCTGGCGCGCCATCGTCGACCGGGAGCGGGCCCGCGGCGGCTCCATCGGCGGCCTGGTGGAGGTCTTCGCCGAGGGGCTCCTGCCCGGCCTGGGCAGCTACGTCCACCCCGACCGCCGGCTCGACGCCCGGCTCTCCGGCGGGCTCTGCGGCATCCCCGCCATCCGGGCGGTGGAGATCGGCCAGGGCACGCGGGTGGACCTGCCCGGCGACCGCTTCCACGACCCCATCTACTGGACGGCGGAGCGCGGCTACCACCGCCAGTCCAACCGGGCCGGGGGCCTGGAGGGCGGCGTCACCACCGGTGCGCCGCTGGTGGTGCGCGCCTTCATGAAGCCCATCCCCACCATGACCACGCCGCTCGCCACGGTGGACCTCGACACCCGCGAGCCGGCCCAGGCCCGCTACGAGCGCAGCGACGTCTGCGCCGTTCCGGCGGCGGCGGTGGTGGCCGAGGCGGTGGTGGCCTGGGAGCTGGCCGGCGCGCTCCTGGAGAAGTTCGGCGGAGACAACGTCACCGACGTAGAGAAGGCCATGGAGGCCTATGCGGCGCGGCTCCGCTGAGACCCTCTCGCTCTGCGGGATGATGGGCTCCGGGAAGTCCACAGTGGCCCGCATCCTGGCCCGCCTCACCGGCCTGCCCCTGGTCTCCACCGACGCGCGGGTCGAGGCCCTGGCCGGCCGGAGCATCGCCGGGATCTTCGCCGCCGAGGGCGAGCCGGCCTTCCGCTCGCTGGAGCGCCGGGTGGTGGGCTCGCTCGTGGCGCCGGCGGTCGTCGACCTGGGCGGCGGCGCCTTCTGCGACCCGGGCAGCGCCGAGCGGCTGCTGGCGCTCGGGCCGGTGGTGTTCCTCGACGTCTCCCCGGAGGAGGCGGCGCGGCGCATCGGCGAGGGGGAGGGGAGGCCGCTCGCCGCCACCTGGCCGGCGCTGCTCTCGCGGCGGCTGCCGCTCTACCGGCGCGCCACGCTGTGCCTGCCCGTTGACGGCGTCGCCCCCGAGGCGCTGGCCCGGCGCATCCTGGCGCTCACCCGGTGGGGCGGCCGTCCGGCCTCGCCCTTCGAGGAGCGGACGTGAGCGCGGAGACCATCGAGGCCCGGCAGGGCGACGTGCGCTACCCGGTGCGGGTGGGGCCGGGCGCGCCGGAGGCGGCGGCGGCGCTGGCCGCGGGCCGCGACAGGGTGGCCCTGGTCTCCTGCGCGCGGGTGCTGCGCACGCCCTACGGCAAGCAGGTGGCGGCGGCGCTGCGGAAGGCGGGCAACCTGGCGCTCGTGCACCGGCTCCCCGACGGCGAGAAGGGGAAGACGCTCGCCGAGCTGGAGCGCAGCGCCGTGCGGCTGCTCCGCGCCGGGGCCAGCCGGCGCAGCCTGGTGGTGGGGCTCGGCGGCGGCGCGGTCACCGACGCCGCCGGCTTCCTGGCGGCCACCTTCATGCGCGGCGTGGACTGGGCCGCGGTGCCCACCACGCTCCTCGCCATGGTGGACGCGGCCATCGGCGGCAAGACCGCCGTGAACGTTCCCCTGGCCAAGAACGCCGTCGGCGCCTTCCACCCGCCGGTGGCGGTGCTGGCCGACCCGGCCTCGCTGGCCACGCTGCCGGCCCGCGAGCTCCGCAGCGGCTTCGGCGAGGTGCTGAAGTACGCGGCGCTGCGGCCCGACCTCCTCGGCGAGGCGGCGACCCAGGCCCGGGCCGGCGCAATCTCCGGGGCGCTGCTCACGGCCTGCGCCCGCGCCAAGGTGGAGGTGGTAGCCCGCGACCCGCTGGAGAAGGGGGAGCGAAAGCTCCTCAACCTGGGCCACACCTACGGCCACGGCGTCGAGGCCGCCGGCGGCTTCTCCCGCTACACCCACGGCGAGGCGGTGGCGGTGGGGCTGTGCTTCGCCTTCCGGCTGGCGGCGCGGCTGGGCCGGCTCGGGCCGCTGGCGGTGGCCGAGCTGGAGGAGGCGGTGCGCGGGGCCGGCCTGCCGGTGCGGGTGCCGCCGGCGCTGGCCCGCAGGGCGCGGGGCCTCATGGCCACCGACAAGAAGCGCACCGCCGCCGGGCTGCGCTGGGTGCTGCCCCGGGCCGAGGGCGCGGGCTGGAAGGTGGACTGGGACGTCACCGCGGGAGAGGATGCCATCCGAGCGACGGTCGCGGAGATCGGAGGGGGGGCGGCATGATCCTGCTCGTCAACGGGCCCAACCTGAACCTGCTGGGGGAGCGGGAGCCGGAGGTGTACGGCTCCGCCACGCTGGCCGACGTCGAGGAGATGGTCCGCGAGGCCTGTGCCGCCTACGGCGTCGAGGTGATGGCCTTCCAGTCCAACTGGGAGGGGGCCATCCTCGACTTCCTCCAGGAGCACCGGCAGGCGGCCCGGGGCGTGATCCTGAACCCCGGGGCGCTGACCCACACCTCGCGGGCGCTGCACGACTGCCTGAGGGCGCTGCCCTGCCCCACCGTCGAGGTCCACATCTCCCATATCCACGCCCGCGAGCCCTGGCGCCGCGAGAGCGTGGTCGCCTCGGCCTGCGTCGGCCAGATCTGCGGCCTGGGTGTGGCCGGCTACCACTACGCCGCCACCCACCTCTGCAGCCTCCTGGCCCAGTCGCAGCAGGCTGCCGCCGGCGATCCGCCCGCCGAGGAGGCCGCCGAGAGCATCCCCGTGGACACCACCGCCCGCGGGGACTACGAGGGCTAGCCCTCCGGCACGAGGGCCCGGCGACCATGCCCGGCGCCGCCGTCCTCCTCCCCGCCCGCGACGCCGCCCGCACCGTGCGGGCCGCAGCCGTCTCCATCCTGCGGCAGACCTTCCGCGACCTCGCGCTGGTGGCGGTGGACGACGGCTCGCGCGACGGCACCGCCGGCGTCCTCGCGGCCCTGGCGGAGCGCGACAGGCGGGTGCTGCTGGTGCGCGGCCCGGGCGAGGGGATCGCCGGCGCGCTCAACCGCGGCCTGGCCCGCTGCGACGCCCCGGTGATCGTCCGCATGGACGCCGACGACGTCGCCAGCCCGCGCCGCGTGGCGCTGCAGCTCGAGGCGCTGGCGGCCGACAAGTCGCTGGCGGCGGTGGGGTCGCGGGTGCGGCTCTTCCCCCGGCGCGAGGTGCTGCCCGGCATGCGCCGCCACGCCGCCTGGCTCAACGGGCTCACCGCGCCGGAGGAGCTGGAGCGCGACCTCCTGGTGGAGGCGCCGCTCGTCCACCCGGCCAGCGCCATCCGCGCCGGGGCGCTGCACCGGGCGGGCGGCTGGCGGCAGGGCCCCTTCCCCGAGGACTACGACCTGTGGCTCCGGCTCTTCGAGGCCGGCGGCCGCCTCGCCAACGTGCCGGCCACGCTGCTCTGGTGGCGCGAGTCGATCGAGCGGCTCACCCGCACCGACGCGCGCTACGCCCAGCTCCGCCACGTGGAGCTGAAGTGCGCCTTCCTGGCCCGCACCTGGCTCGCCGGGCAACGCGAGGTGGCGATCTGGGGCGGGGGCCCGACGGGGAAGGCCTTCGCCGACGCGCTGCTGCCGCACGGCATCCGGCCGGCGCTCTTCATCGACGTGAAGCGCACCCGCATCGGCGGCCAGAAGCGCGGGGCGCCGGTGGTGGGCCCGGGCGAGGTGCGCCGGGCGCGAGGCCTGCCGCTCCTGGTGGCGGTGGGCGCCGGCGGGGCGCGGGCCCTCATCCGCGAGCAGCTGGCGCAGGAGGGCTTCGCCGAGCCGCGCGACTACCGGGTGGTGTCGTAGCGGCTAGTCGGCGAACCGCACCCGCATCGTCACCCAGAGCCGCGCCGGCCGGCCGGCGTCGTCGGCGCCGGGCGTGAAGCGACAGCCGCGCACGGCCTGGATGAGCGACTCCGACAGGCGGGGATCCACCGGCCGCGAGCCGGGCCCGGACTCGGCGCCGGGGAGCACCTGGACCAGGTCGCTCGTGCCGTCGCGTCCCACCGCGAAGCGGAGGAGCACTGCGGGCGGCAGGCGGTCGGCCAGGTACTGCGGGATGCGGATGCTGCGCTCGATGCAGCCCGGCTCCTCCGGGGTCGGCCGGCGGAAGCCGGGGCCCGCGAAGAGCGGCTCGTTGGATGCGGGGGCCGGTGCGGGTGCCGGCGCGGCGACGGCGGGCGCGGCCGGCGCCGCGGCGGACACCGGGCTCGGCGCGGGCGGCGGCGCCGCGGCCGGGGCGG
>JACRMN010000020.1 GCA_016214955.1 Deltaproteobacteria bacterium | reverse complement strand
TCGCGGGCGGCGACGTAGACGTCGAGGGACTGGAAGGGAAGGCGAGAAGAATCGGGAACGACCTGCGTGAGCGTGATGGCCATGACGGCCTCCTTTCGCCCCGCCGAAGGAGGCCGGCATGGCCGAAGGCGACCGGGACCGGGACCGCGACCTGGACCTGGACCTGGACCTGGACCGCGGGGTCGAGGTCGGGGTCGTGGTCGGGGTCGGGGTCGGGTCGGGGTCGCGGTCGCGGTCGGGGTCGGGGTCGGGGTCGGCGTCGAGACCTGGGACACCCGGCGGGCTGAGCGGCACCGCTCCCCGTCAGGCGCAGCCGCGCACGGCGGCGAGCGTCGCCAGGACCACCAGGATCACCAGCGCGGTACTGCCCAACCCGCGCGACACCACCCGGCCGTCCGCGGTCAGGCGCCGGCCGCGCACCGGCTGGGCCAGCACCGGCTCCGCAGCTGGCCCGGCGGCAGCCGGCGCCGCCAGCGCCTCGGCCGCGAGCGCCTCCTCGTCCACCGCCCCCTCGGCCGAGCCCAGCTCCGCGAGCAGCGAGCGCGCACGCTCCGCCTCGGGCTCCAGCACCCAGAGCCCCACGCTCCGGTGCAGCCCCCCCGCCATCCCGAAGGTATGGCTGGGCAGCTCTCCCAGGTCGGCGATGCGGCAGGCGATACCCTCGATCTCCAGGACGCTCTGGACCACCATCGCCTGCCCCATGTCGGCGTAGCTCGCCAGGAGCCGTTCGCGCAGGTCGTCGCCCATGCCGCGGACGGTACCACGGGCAGTCAAGGCGCGATCTGCGGCCCGCCCGGCCCCCGGCCTCGACCCCCCCGCCCCGCTGGTGCCGCCGCCCCGCAGCCACGCACTCCGCTACCACGGGCTCTTCGCGCCCAACAGCCGGCACCGGGCGCGGACCTGCGCCGCGTGTTCGCCGTCGACGTGCTCGACTGCCCGCGGTGTCACGGGCGGCTCGAGCTCGTCGCCTTCATCGCCGAGCCCGGCCTGGCGCGCCGCATCCTCGACCACCTCCGGCTCGCCGCCCAGGCGCCCCCGCTCCCGCCGGCGCGCGCCGCCGACCTCGCCGAGGGCGACGCGCACCCCGACTACGGCACCGAACCCGTCTACGAGGACTGACCGGCCCGGCAGGAGGCCGGCCCGCGGGCGGAAATGCGCCCGGGGCGCCCCGTTGCACCGCACGCACGCGCCGCGAGACCATCGCCGGCGCTCGACCGGGGTCCTATCCCCCAGCTCCAGCACCACCGGCGGCGCGGGCGGGAGCTGCACCGGCTCCTTGCCGATCCCTGGGCGGCGTAGCGCGGCGTGCGTCACGCGAGTTCCTCGCTGCCGCGCCGCAGACCGAAAACTTGCTGACCTGCGCGGGCGATATCACACTGCCCTCCACGGTCCCCCGCATGGCGAGCCTGCTTTACGGTCAGTACATGGAGCGGTTCCTCTACCTGAGGGGCGCCATGGAGCGCGGGGGCGTCGAGGCGCTGCGGCGCGTCGAGCTCGAGCTCGCAGACCTGGACGGCCCCGAGGCGTGGACGGCGAGCCTGGCGATCCACGATGTCGCCACACGCCTGCCCCCGCGCGGGGAAGCGCACTTCGTCCGCCTCCTGCGCCAGCCCTGGGGCCATGATCACGTCCTCCACCGAGAGGCGCTCGGGAGTCACGCGAGACGAAAGGCGCGACCTCATTCGGAGAGCCCCGCCTTCCTCGCCGACCAGTAGCTCACCACCAGCATGCCGCCTCCCTCCCCGCTCTCCATCGAGCAGACCTCGCTGAGGTCGCTGACCTGGCTCTTCGGCAGCCAGCACTCCTCTCCGTGGATCTCCAACTTGATGGCCGCGTCGGTCTCGGCCAGGACCTCGTCGACGTGGTAGGCGGTGTTCGCTCACTGGTGCCTCCAGGTCTTCTCGTGGCTCCCGCCGGTCCCGCTGCCCCGCCGCTCCGGGGAAAGAATCGGGCGCGTCAGCGGATTGGGTGAGCCCGCTGCGACGGGGCTTGTCGCCGGCCGGCCGGCACCCCACCGCGCCCTAGGCCTCGGAGGGCGCGCGACCCTCCTCGGCCTTTCCGCACCCCCAGTCCTCGGGGCTGTTGGCCCGGGCTCCTCCACCAGCTCGGCCGGGCGCTCGCATTCCGCCACGGCCCGCGCCTCGGCGAGGATCTGCGAGACGTGCTGGGACGGGTCGCCGCGCATCACCGGTAGGTCCCCAGCGAGAGGATGGCGAGCCCTTGCCGATGCTCCGCCGCCCGCCGAGCTGCCTCCTGTGTTGGTCCAGCGCGCACGCCCAGCAGCGTCGATCGGGCGCACCCGAGAGTGGGTTGTCGACCCTGCGGCGGGATGTGAGCGTCACGGCCATGCGCCGCGTGGTCGTTGCTGTTGCTCTGCAGGCCTCGCTGCTCGCCTGCGGATCCCAGAAGACCCCACCTCCGCCCGCTCCGGGCGAGATCAGCGCGAACCCGGGAAACGGGAAGGCCTACCTGACCTGGACCGCCTCACCCGGCGCGGCCTCGTACACCGTTCACCTATCGACCGTCCCCTCGGTCTGGCCTGGCGCTACCAGAACCGACGGCATCACGGCGACGGAACACGTTGTGTCCGGGCTCACCAACGGTACGACGTACTACTTGACCGTCACGGCGACGAACGCGGAGGGCAAGGAGGGCTCGGCGGGGCGCATCGTCCAGGCCTCGCCCTGCCTCCTGCCGGCACCAACGAACGTCAGCGCGGCCGCGGGCGACGGTCGCGTCACCGTCACCTGGTCGGCGGTCCTGCCACCGCCGGGTGCAGGGCTTCTGGAGTACACCGTCCGCAAGCTCATGTCGGACTGCGAGTCGCTAGACCCAAGCACCTACGACCACGGCCGCGGCGGTATCCGCGACCCCTTCTTCGCCTATACGGGCCTCTCGAATGGGACCGCATACTGCTTCCGGGTGCTGGCGGTGACCCAGTGCCCCATGGCGACGGTGGTGCCGCCCGTGTCCCTTGTCGGATCGACCGACATCGCACTGGGCGACCAGTCCAACGGAGTGGTCGCAACGCCGGCCCTTTAGCATCCGAATCAGTGAGAGCCGGGCTGACGTAAGGAACGCTGTCGGACCTCAGGTGTGGGTTGGAAGTCCTGTCCCCCTGACCAAGGGCCCCGGGCTGCGCGCGATGCGTGGGCACGACACCCGCCGCGACGCTCTCGGGCGAGCTCGAGGGCATCGACGCCGGCGAGCGGTCGCGGACCTGGTCCGGGTCGCCTTCGGCATCTCGGCCTTCTTCACCTGGAGGGTGAGGGGAGGCCTCGATGGCCCACCCCTCCCGCGAGAGGTCGCGGTCGCGGAGGGGCCCTACCGCTCCGGCGGCCGCAGGTCGAACCGGTACGGGTCCTTCTCCAGCGCCTGGCCGTAGCGGTGGAGCGCCTCCAGCGCCGCCAGCCCGGGCTGGAGCGGCGTCACGCTCGCGCCGGTCCCCTGGGCCAGCGCCGTCTGGTTGGTCTCCAGCGCGTCGTAGTCGGCCCGGCCGGCCAGGATCGCGGCGCGGTAGGCCACCAGCGCCTCGCGCCAGCCGGGCGCCAGCGCCCCGCAGTAGCGAATGGCCGCGGCCCGGTACTTCCTCACGGTCTCCGCGTCCCGGGCCTCCCGCGCCGCCCAGGCCTGCCGCTGTGCCTCGGTCCAGTTGCGTCGCTCCGCCTCGTCGGAGCCGATGGTCTCGCTCATGATGCGCGCGTACTCGGCCTGCAGCGGCCCCAGCTCGCGCGCCCGCGCCGCCTCCGACGCGGCCGGCTCGGCTGCGAGGAACGCATCCAGCCTGGCGCGGCCCGCCTGCTCCCGCTCCGCCACCTTGCCAGACAGCCCCTGCTGCTCCTGGGCCTTCGCCGCCATCGCTCCCGGCGCCGCGGGCATGGGCGGGGGAGCCCCCTGCTGGCTCATCATCTGCTGCGCCATCGCCAGCCGCTCCTCCTTGCTCATGCCGCGCATCTTCTTGCGGTCCGCCTTGGCGGCCTCGGGGTACCGCTCGGCCATCTCCTGGCGGATCCGCTTCTCGTCCCCCTTGCGCACCTTGCGCTCCTCGCGCCGGAGCCGCTGCATCTCCTTGTCCACGCGGCGCAGGAACTCGCGGCTCTGCTGGCGGAAGGCCTCCTTCTCGGCAGGCGTGGCACCGCACAGGTCCTGCGGCGGGAGCGGCGCGGCGGCGAAGAGCTCGTCCACCAGCGCGGCCTCGGCTCCCTGCGCCGCGGCAGGCAGGGCCAGCGCGGCCGCCGCCAGGATCGTCGTGAGAGCGTTCATGTCCCCTCCCCGGGCTGGGGGAAGAGGCTACACCGGTGCGGGCAGGTGGGGTGGGACCTCTTGGCGCGCCCGGCGTGGACCGCGAGGAAGCGACGGCCCGGCGGCTTCGAGGTGCCGCCGGGCCGCCCTGGCCCCAGGCCTTGCCGCCGCAGCTACCTCCCGCAGACCGGGGCGCAGACCAGCGTGCCGTCGGGCGCGGCGCGGCAGGCGCCGGCGACGGTGTGGCTCATCCAGGAGAAGGAGCAGGCGTCGCCCGCCTGGGCGCTGGCGCAGGCGTCCACCATGGCCTGCGGCGGAGGAGGCGGCGGCAGCATGCAGACGAGCGAGCCGCCGTGGCCCAGGGGGTGGCAGGTGCCGTCGCGGCTCTGGCCGTCGCGGGTGATGCTGCAGGGGTCGCCGTCGGCCTTGCCGGTGCAGGCCGCGAGCGGAGGAGGAGGCGGCGGCAGGCAGGCCAGCCGGGTGCCGGCCCAGAGGCCGCGGCAGATGCCGTCGTGGCTGCTGCTCCCCTCGGTGAAGCTGCACTCGTCGCCGGCCGCCTTTCCGTCGCAGGCGGTGACGATGGGCGGCGGGGGAGGGGGCGGCGGCAGGCAGGCGAGCGCGCCCGAGGGCAGCGCGCGGCAGTTGCCGTCGAAGGTACGGGTCCCGTAGGTCACCGTGCAGGCGTCGCCCGCGGCCTTGCCGTCGCAGGCCACCACCGGTGCCGGCGGGGCGGGAGGCGGAGGCAGGCAGGCCAGGAGACCGCCCGGGCCGGCGGTGCACACGCCCTCGAACGGCGGCATCATCATGCCGCGCGGCGGATCGACGGTGCAGGCGTCGCCGGCCGCCTTGCCGGTGCAGGCTGCCAGGATGGGCAGGTCGTGGAGCGGGAAGTCGGGGACGCAGGCCAGCACGCCCGGGTGGAGCAGGGCGCAGGCGCCGGACAGGGTGACGCCGGCCATGGTGAAGGAGCAGGCGTCGCCGGCGGCCATGCCGCTGCACGCCTCCACCGGCGCGGTCGCGACCTTGTGCATGCCCGAGGGGGCGCAGACCAGCGTGCCGTGGGCGTCGATGCAGCTTCCGCTCACGCTCTGCATGCCGAAGGAGGCTTCGCAGGTGTCGCCGGCCGCCCTGCCGGCGCAGGCCTCCACCGCGGGGCCGGGGGCCTGCGGGCTGCAGGAGACGCCCGAGAGGGCGAGCTGCGCGGCCGCGGCGGCGTCGGCGCCGGTGGCGGCCGGTTCGTTCGTGGAGCTGCCGCCGCAGGCGGCGAGGAGGGCGGCGGCGACGGAGGAGAGGAGTGCGGAGCGCTGCATGGCGTACCTCGTGCGAGCCGGGTGAGGCGGGGTTCCTGGACTGGGGACGGCCGGTGGGAGGACAGGTTACCGGGCACCCCGATTCCCCGGGGATCCATTCCTCCCGTGGCGGCGCAGGGTTGCTGGAAGCGCACGGTGCGGCCCGGGAGGGGGGCGGCGCGAGGGCCGGCGGCGGGGCGGCGTCGTCCGGCGGTGCGGCGCCCTTCGACTCCGGGCCTGCCCGGCAGGCCCTTCGCTCGAGGCGGACGGGAGGGACGAGCAAGCCGCCCGCGTCCTCCGGGCGCCCTCACCCCCGGTGCGCCACCTCGATGGTGAGCCCGTCGTAGGCCACGTCGCTGGCCGGGAACTCCTCGCGCGCCTGGCGGGCCAGCGGCCCGGGGTCGGTGTCGTAGCGCGTGGAGAGGTGGGTGAGGACGAGCCGCGCGACGCCGGCCTCGCGGGCCATGCGCCCCGCCTCGCGCGCCGTGGAGTGGGCCGTCTCCTCGGCCCGCGCCTGCTCCTCGTCGCCGAAGGTGGAGTCGTGCACCAGGAGGTCGGCCCCGGCGGCCGCGGCCACGGTGGCGGCGCAGGGCCGGGTGTCGCCCGTCACCACCACCTTGCGGCCCGGCCGGATCGGCTCGACCACGCCCTCGGGCGCGATCACCCTCCCCTCCACCGTCACCGGGCGCCCGTGCTGGAGCTCCCCCCACAGCGGCCCCTCCGGCACGCCCAGGTCCCGAGCCTTCTCCGGGTGGAAGCGGCCCGGGCGCGGGTCCTCGGCGAGCATCCAGCCCAGCGACGGCGTGCGGTGCTCGGTGGCGAAGGCGCGCACCACGCCGCCCGGCCGCCGCACCTCGGCGCCCGCCTCCTGCTCGTGGATCTCCACCTCGAAGGCCAGCTTCTCCGTGCCCGCGAAGAGCATGGTCTCCAGGAGCCGCCTCCCGGGCCGCGGCCCGTGGAGCGCCAGCGGCGCGGTGCGACCCAGCATGGAGAGGGTGCGCAGGAAGCCGATGGCTCCCAGGTAGTGGTCGGCGTGGAAGTGGCTGAAGAAGATGGCGCCGACGTCGAAGCCGGTGCCGTAGCGGATCATCTGCCGCTGCGTCCCCTCCCCGCAGTCGAAGAGCAGGAGCTCGCCCCCGGCGCGCAGGCCCAGGGCCGTGAGCCCGCGCCCCAGGGTGGGGGCGGCCGCCGAGGTGCCGAGGAAGGTGAGCCGCAGCATGCGCCTTTGTACCCGCCGCGCCGCTGCCCGGCTAGTCAGGAGGAGGCCGAGGTGTACCTCTTGAGGGACGAGAGCCACATGACCCGCGCGAAGGCACCGAAGAGGATCGAGCCGGTCAGCGCCGCCGCCGCCGTCCCGGCGGTGAGCCGTCCCAGCAGCGCCTGGGCCGGGTAGGTGGTCATGAGGCCCAGCGGGATCACCAGCGTGAAGAGCACGCGCCAGAAGCCGCGGAAGACCGTCACCGGCCAGCGGGCGGCGTCGAAGATGGAGGCGAAGAGGTGGGCCAGGTTGTCCACCTTGACCACGTGGAAGGCGGCCGAGACCACCAGGATCCAGAGCGAGTAGAGCGTCCAGGTGGCGCAGAGGAGCATCAGCAGGGCCGCCAGCACGTGGAGCGGCTCTGGCCACCGGCCCAGCCGGTGGAAGGCCACCGCGAGGATGGCCAGCGACGCCGAGAGGTCCACCACGCGCCAGGGCTCGAAGCGGGCGGTGGAGACCAGGAACTGGGCGTCGGCCGGCTTGAGGAGCACGAAGTCGAGCGTCCCCTTGCGGATGTGCTCCACCACCGCCTGCAGCGACGGGTTCACCGCCCCCTCCAGGATGCCCTTCATGAGCACGAACCAGCCCATGACCACCAGCGCCTCCTCGAAGCTCCAGCCCTGCAGCACCGGCCGGTGGCCGAAGAGCACCAGCACCGGCACCAGCGACCAGCCGGCCCAGAAGAGCGAGAGCACCCCCTCCACCAGGAAGGCTGCCCGGTACTGCATGGCGCTGGCCGCCGAGGCCCGGAACTGGACGCCGAGGAGCTGGAGGTAGCGGGCCACCGGCTAGCCCCCCACCGCGGAGAAGTGGCGCAGCCCCCGCCGCCAGGCGAGCGAGACGAGGAGGAGCAGCCCGCCCACGAAGAGCCACTGCACCAGCAGCTCCTTCGCGATGCGCTCCGCCGGCAGGAGCCCGGTCACCAGCTCCACCGGGAAGGCCAGCATGTAGCGGAAGGGCAGCCAGCGGGAGAGCGCCTCCATCCAGGGCGGGTAGAGGTCGAGGGGCACCAGGTAGCCGGAGAAGACGCCGAAGAGCCCCATCCACAGCTCGAAGATGGAGCCGGCCGACTCGACGTAGAAGGCCAGCGCCCCCACCAGGCTCATGGCCAGGAAGGTGATGGCCCAGGCCCCGGCCACCGCCAGCGGGAAGAGCAGCCAGCGCAGCGGCTCGCCGGAGAGGTGGCCGTCGGACGAGGTGAAGAGCAGCACCGCCGTCACCGGCAGGGAGAGCAGCAGGCGCAGCGGGACCGCCGCCAGGTTCTCGCAGGCGTAGGCCAGGAGCGGCGGCACCGGCCGCAGGAGGCGGTAGGAGAGCGTGCCTGCCTTGATCTCGGCGTCGAGCGCCCAGATCACCCAGGCGCCGGTGAGCAGCCGCACCACCAGGCCGGTGAGGAAGTAGGCGGTGAGCGCCTGGGTGTCGTAGCGCCCGATGGGCCCGTCGGCCGCCGCCGCCGACCAGAGGGCCAGCATGACGAGCGGCATGTTGGTGCTGAGCAGCCAGATGAGGAACTCGGCCCGGTAGGCGACCGCCTCGGCCAGGCCGATGCGCAGCAGGGTGGGGATGGCGCGGAGCCGCACGCCAGCACCGTAACCGAAGGGCCCGGCCGCCGCACGGCGGCACTGTCCGCCATCAATTCCCGGACGCGCTCCCTCCCACACCGCCGGACATCGCAGCACCTCGGCGCGTTGACTGCCCGTCACGGGGTGCGCTAAACGCGAAGGCGGAACCGGCGCAGCGCAGGAAGGGATGCTGCCCGCGCCATCGGGGGAGGGACCCATGTACAGGCACGTTTCGCTTTCGCTCCGCGTCGCCCTGCTGGCGGCGCTTGCCGCATCTGCGCTGCCGGCGCAGGCCATCGACTACGGCGTCACCCTTTTCGGCGGCTACCAGGATGGCGTGGGCACGCGCCTCTCGGCCACCGTGGGCGACATCATCCCCGGCGCGCCGGTGGCCTTCTCGGCCGGCGTCGGCTACGCGATGCGCGATCCCGGCGACGCACTCCAGGCTCGCCAGGTGTTCATCAACCAGAACACCAACGGCACGCCGCAGAAGAGCGGCCGCGACTGGGATCTGCGGCTCGACGTGGTCTACTTCTTCAAGGTCGCCGGACTCTCCGAGCTGGGAGTCTTCGCGGGCCTGCGCCGCTCCTACTTCATGGGCGACTTCCGCTACGTGGGCGGCAACGAGGACTTCGAGGTCACCGCCGACCAGTGGGGCTGGGGCCTGGGCGTGAGGCTCGGCTGGGCCATGAGCCGCGACTGGTCGCTGACCGGCCAGGTGGGCCTCGACCACTACCCCACCTGGTCGATGACCGGGCACGACGCCACCTACTCCTCCGACGGCACCATCGTGAACGGCCGCGACAACGGCAACGGCGTGGCCTACGCCATCCGCGACGCCGACAGGGCCATCAACCAGCCCAAGTTCGTCCCCAGCGTGCTGCTGGGCCTCACCTGGCGGCCGGGCACCACCGCCGCCCCGCCGGTGAAGGGAAAGCGCTAGGCGGGCCGCGCGCCGGGCGGGAGGTCGATGGCCTCCCGCACCGCGCGCAGCAGCAGCGACGGCGGCGCCGGCTTGGGGAGGAGCCGCGCCGGGAGCGCGCCGATGCCGCGGGCGTCGAGGACGTTGCCCGAGTAGCCGCTGGTGAAGAGGAAGCGCTGGCCGGGCCGCTGCCGCGCGATCTCCTCGGCCGTCTCCCGCCCGTTGCGCCCCGGCATCACCAGGTCGAGGAAGACGAGGTCGTAGTCGCCGGCGCGGCAGGCCGCGAGGGCAGCGTCGCCGCTGTCGGCCACCTCCACCCGGTAGCCGCCGCGCTCCAGCGTGCGCCGCGCCGCGACCCGCACCAGCGGATCGTCCTCCACCACCAGCACGCGCTCGCCCCGCCCCGCCGGGGCCGGCTGCTCCGGAGCGGTTTCCTCGGCGATGGCGCGCGGGCTCAGGGGGAGGAGGATCTCGAAGCAGGTGCCTCCCCCGGGGCGAGCACCGGGCCGGATGTGGCCGCCGTGCTGGCCGACGATGCCGTGCACGATGGAGAGGCCCAGGCCGGTGCCGCGCCCGGTGGGCTTGGTGGTGAAGAAGGGCTCGAAGATGCGCTCCAGGTGCTCGGGCCGGATGCCGGTGCCGGTGTCGGAGACGGTGAGCCGCGCGTACCCCGCGGGCGCCGGCGGCGCCCCGTCCGGCGCCGCCTCCGGACCGCAGGCCTCGGCGGCGATCTCCAGCGAGCCGCCGCCGGGCATGGCGTCGCGGGCGTTGGTGGCCAGGTTGAGGAGCACCTGCTGGATCTGCGGGGCGTCGGCCAGCACCACCAGCGGCGCCGCCGGCAGCCGGGTGTGCAGCGCCACGTCCTCGCCGATGATGCGCCGCAGGAAGTGCTCGGTGAGCGCCACCACCCGGCGCAGGTCCACCGGCCTGGGCTGCAGCGCCTGGCGGCGGCTGATGGCCAGGAGCCCGCGGGTGAGCTCGGCGGCGCGGGCCGAGGCGCCCAGGATCTCGCCGATGCACTCCTGGTCGCCGGGGGCGACGAGCGTGTCGCGCAGGATGGTGCCGAAGCCGGTGATGGCCTGGAGGATGTTGTTGAGGTCGTGGGCCACGCCGCCGGCCATGAGCCCCAGCGCCTCCATCTTCTGCGACTGGCGCAGCGCCTCCTCGCTGGCCCGCAGCCGCTCCTGGGCCTGGATGCGCTCGGCGAGCTCCAGCTCCAGCCTCTCCTTGGCCTCGCGCAGCTCGGCGGTGCGCTCGGCCACCCGGGTCTCGAGCTGGTCGCGGGCGGCCCGCAGCTCCTCGGCCGCCCGGGCCAGCTCGCGGTTGGCCTGGAGCAGCCGCGACTCGCTCTGCAACCCGCTCTTCAGCACCAGCGCCGCGAAGCCGAAGAAGGCCGGGAGCACCGGCTTGAGCTCGGCGGCGGCGATCTGCATCCCCTCCATCCGCAGCACGCCGATGGCCTCGGCGCCCACCGCCAGCGGGAAGAGCCAGGTGCTGGTGCGGGAGACGCCCGGCGCCGCCAGCCCGGTGCCGGCCGGATCGGTCTCCACCTCGATGAAGGCGCCCGTCTCCAGCGCGCGGCGCGCCAGCGGATCGGCGATGGTCCCGCCCAGCTCACGCCTGCCGAAGACGTCGGCCATGACGACGCCCTCGCCGGTGCGGTACCAGAGCACCAGGTTGGAGCCGCCGATGTGCTCCAGCACTCCCTGGAGCAGCGCCTGGACCACGTCCTCCACCCCGGCGGCCGCGCCCAGGCTCCCCATCATGTGGGTGATGACCTGGAGGCGGGCTTTCTCCCGCGCCACGCGGGCGAGCCGGCGCTGGAGCCGCTGCCACTGCTGGGCCGCGGCGCTCAGGTCGTCGGACATGACTCCTCGTGGCTCGCGCCGGCGAGCGCCCACTCCACCTGCCCGGCCAGCGTCTCCAGGTCCACCTGCTCCCAGCGCAGCGGCAAGCCGGTGAGGCGCGCCACCTCCTCGGCCGCGGCCCGGTAGTCGCCGGAGCAGGGCGTGGTGAGGGCCAGCAGGTAGCGGTGCGCCCCCTGGAAGATCTCCCGCACCGCCGTGAGGCTCCCCAGGGCCCGGATGGCCTCGGGGAAGTGGCCGGCCCAGTCCTCCAGCAGGAAGTAGGCGCCGGCCTCCTGCTCCCGCCGGTACCGGGCCCGCAGCCGCTCCACCTCCCGGCCCAGGATCCCGCAGCAGGCCAGCCGGGCCCACGGCGGCCCGGCGCTCACGCGCGCTCCCTGCGCGCGCAGGCGTAGGCGGCCTCGAGCATCACCGCGATGCTCCGCTCCGGCACCGCCAGCGGCATGAGCATGGTGCCGAAGAGCGCCGGGCCACCGTCGAGGGCGTCCACCAGCGCCTTCACCTCGGCGCGGATGCGGTCCGGCTCCCAGCGCACCAGCTCGATGTCGTTGAGGACGCCGGCCACCAGCGGGGACGGCCCCAGCTCGGCCCTCAGGCGCCGCAGGTCGTCGCGCGGGCTCGGGTAGAAGGCCTCGACCCCGATCTGCCGCCGGGCCTCGGCCGCCATGCCCTCCATCCGCGCCGTCCCCACGTAGTAGACGATGCCGGCCAGGCCGCCCGGCGCCAGGTCGCGCGCTGCCCAGGGCAGGGCCAGCGACCGGCAGAGCCGCTCCGGCAGGAAGTCGGGCGAGGCGAACGGGATGGAGTAGAGGATGATGTCGGCGCCCGCGGCCCGGTAGGCGGCGATCTCGGCCTGCACCAGCGCCGAGCACTTGGCCAGCAGCTCGTCGCGCAGCTCCGCGGGGCCGGTGAGCAGCAGCCCGAGCCAGGCCTCCATGCCCATGAGGATGGCGGGCAGGGTCACCGAGGAGGTGACGTAGACGCAGATGGGCACCTTGCCGCCGACCTCGGCGCGCAGCAGCCGGGCGCAGCGCAGCGTCTCGGCGAAGGCCGGGTGGTCGGCGAGGTCGGTGGGCACCTGCAGCCGGTGGATGTCCTCGGGGGTGCGGATCACCCACTCGCCCACGTTGGGCGGGCCGTCCTCCGCGAAGACCATCTTGCGGCAGCCCAGCAGCTCCGCCTCCTTGCCCACGTAGAACAGCGCCCAGACGTTGTCGTGCCCCCAGCGCCGCTGCATGCGGAGCTGCGCCTCGGCCACGCTGGCGCCCGAGCGGTAGTACTCCTCGATGCCCATGCCCAGGGCCCGCGCCCCCTGGTCGAGCAGGTTGCAGAAGACCGGCAGGCGGTCGACGGGCTTCCCGGTGGCCACGGCCGAGAGCCGCTCCATGGGCGTCATGCGGCCTCCCCGCGCGCCAGCCTGGCGATGAGCTGCCCGGCGGAGAGGCCGTCCGGGGCCCAGACGTCGGCGCCGACCGCACGGTACATCTCCGGGTCGAAGCGGTAGGGGGCGCCGCCGACGGCCAGGCGGATGGTGCCCTCCAGGCCCCGCTCCTGCAGCAGCCGGCGCACGGCGCGGCAGCCGCCCTCGCCGCGGGCGGTGTGGTCCATCATCGAGGAGATGCCGATCACCCGGGCGCCGCTCGACACCGCCGCGTCCACGAAGGCCTCGGGCGCCACGTTGAGCCCCAGGTCCACCACCTCCATGAGCATGGCGCGGAGGCAGCCGACGACGATGCGGCGGCCCAGCCCGTGGAAGTCGCCCCGGGAGTTGCCCATCACCACGCGGCAGGAGACCGCCGGCGCCGAGCGGAACAGCGGCACCATCCGCTCCGTCAGCTCGGCGGCGATGACCGCGGCCATGTACTGCTGGGCCAGGCTGCTGGCGCAGGCCTGCCCCTCCGGCCCGCGGATGCGCTCGATGGCCGGCAGCACCACCTGGAAGAGCACGTCCTCGGGCCGCAGGCCACGGGCCAGCGCCTCGTCCACGGCGCGCAGGGCGCCGGTCCGGTCGGTGTCGTGGATCGCCTCGAAGTAGTCCTGGGTGGCCTCGAGCACGGCGGTCCCTCACCCGCGAGCAGAGACCCGCGGGCGGGGGCTGTCCAGGGACGGGTTGTCAGGGTGCGACCGGAGGCCGCCCGGCTCGCCGGAATTACCCGTACGACTCGGTGGTGACCCGGTCCTTGGGGACCCCGATCTCGGCGACCGAGGCCAGCGCCGCCTCCATGAAGCGCGGCTTCGGCTCCTCGCCCTTGGCCCTGGCGGCGGCCTTCTCCCAGACGCCGATGGCCGGGCCGCAGGCGTAGACCAGGCAGGCCCGCGGGTCGGGCACGAGCTCGCGCAGGAGCGCCGCGTCCACGCGGCCCTTGCGGTAGCTGGACCCCAGCGTCGAGACGTCGGGCTCGCGGGTGAGCGTGTGCACCACCTTGAGCTTGTCGGGGAACCGGGCCTGCAGCTCCTCCAGGGGCCGGCGGAACATGACGTCGGCCAGGGTCTTGTTGGAGCAGACGAAGGTGTGGCGCAGGCTGGGCACGTAGGTGAGGGCGTGCTTGAGGATGGCGTAGTTGGGCACGGCGCCCGAGCCGGCCACCACGTGCAGGAGGTGGTCGGTCTTCGAGGCCACGTCGGACGGCAGCACGTAGGGGCCGGTGAAGCCGGTGACGATGAGCCGGTTGCCGCGCACGGTGCGCTTCACCAGCAGCGGCGAGAGCAGCGGCGGGTACTTGGTGGCCCCCCGCTCGTACCGCTCCTCCTTCACGGTGATGGCCAGGTACTTCTCGTGCGGCGCCGACGACATCGAGTAGGCGCGCGGCGGCTCGCGCTTGCCCTTCACGTCCTCGAAGTAGGCGGTGAAGCGCTCGAGCGCCTCGAACTGGTGCGGGTCGATGGTGAGGAAGTGGCCGGCCTCGTACTCGAGCCGGTCGGTGCCGGTGAAGAGCAGGAGGGTGTTGGTGTCCGGCGTCTCCTGGATGACGTCGGCCACCATGGTCTCGATCTGCTTGATGCGGCGTCGCTTCTCCGGGGCCGGGGCCGCGGCGGTTGCGGTCTGGGTCGGGGTCATGTTGGCGGCGAGTCTACGGGCGGTCCCTCCCAGGGGCCAGCGACCCGGGGGGGCCTGTGATCCCCTCCGGGGTCGTGGGAGCGGTTAGCATGGCGCCATGCAGCTCCTGCTGTCCGGGTTGGTCGGGCTGGGGGCGGGGGTCCTCTCCGGGCTCCTGGGGATCGGCGGCGGCGTGGTGCTGGTGCCGCTCCTGGCCCTCCTGCTGGGCATGGGCCAGCTCCAGGCGCAGGGGCTGACGCTTGCGGTGCTGCTCCTGCCCATCGGGCTTCCGGCGGTGGTCGCCTACCACCGCCGCTTCCCCATCCGCTGGGCGCTGGTGGGGCTGCTGGTGGCCGGGTTCCTGCCCGGCGTGCTCGCCGGCTCGTCGCTGGCGGTGCACCTCCCCGAGCGGCCCCTGCGGGCCCTCTTCGTGCTGCTGCTCCTGGCGGTGGCCTGGAGGGGGCTGCGGGGGAGGCCCGCCGACGAGGGGAGCGCCGAGCCCGAGCGGAGCCTCCTCCACGGGCTTTGGATCGGGGCCGTGGCCGGGGTCACCGGCGGCCTGCTGGGCATCGGCGGGGGCATCGTCATCGTGCCGCTGCTCACCGGCGTGCTGCGGGTGAGCCAGCACCGGGCCCAGGGCGCCAGCCTGGCGGTGCTGCTCCCGCCCATCGGCCTGCCCGGGGTCTGGGTGTACGCCCGGGCGCAGGGCGGGTTGCCGTGGGCGCTGGTGGGGGCGGTGGCCCTCTCCTTCGCGGCCGGCGCCTTCCTGGGGGCGGGGCTCGCGGCCCGCATCGACACCGCCCGCCTGCAGCGGGTCTTCGCGGTCTTCGTGCTCGCCACCGCCGCCTCGATGGCCTGGCGGGTGGTGGCAGGTTGACGGGGAGTCGAGGCGCCTTGGTGGACGGGAGGGCCTACCCGGCCTCCAGCCAGCGCCCGAAGGCCTCGGCGCTCTGCTCCCGGCCCAGGAAGTCGCGGACCAGGGCGGCGGCGGGCCTGGAGCCGCCCGGCTCCAGCACCGCGCGCCGGTAGCGGCGGGCGGCCGGCCCCATGAGCCCCTCGCGCTGGAAGGCGGTGAAGAGGTCCTTGGCGATGACCAGCGACCACATGTACGTATAGTAAAGTGCGCTGTAGCCGTCGAGGTGGCCGAAGGAGAGGTGCATGTGGGTCCCCTCCACGTGGCGGAAGGGGGTGAAGCGCTCGCGCAGCTCCGCCACCAGCCTTCCGGCGTCGAGCCCGGCGGGATCGCGCCGGTGCAGCTCCAGGCTCACGGCGGCGTAGAACATCTGCTGCCGCACCCAGAGCCCCTTGCCGTACTCGTCGGCGGCCCGCATCCGGGCCACCATCTCGGCGGGGATGGGGGCGCCGGTCTCGACGTGGCGGGCGAAGCCGGCCAGCACCGACGGGTCCCAGGTCCACTCCTCGAGGAGCTGCGAGGGCGCCTCGACGAAGTCCCACTCGGTGGCCACGCCGGCGTGGAGGCCGTAGCGGGTGTGGCCCCCGAGCACGTGGTGCAGGAGGTGACCGAACTCGTGGAACAGGGTCTTCACCTCGCCGTGCTCGAGCAGCGCCGGTTCGGCGCCGGGGCGCGGGAAGTTGCAGACCAGCACCCCCTCCGGCAGCCGCCGGCCGCGGGCGCCGTTGGCCAGCGTGAACTGGGCGAAGTGCTTGTACTTGCCCTCGCGCGGGTGCATGTCGAGGTGGATGCGCCCCAGCAGCCGGTCGCCCTCGAGCACGTCCCAGCTCTCGACGTCGGCGTGCCAGGTGGGCGCCCCCTCGACGCGCCGGTAGGAGATGCCGAAGAGCCGGGCGGTGACGTCGAGGACGCCGTCCTTCACCCGCCGGTACTCGAAGTAGGGGCGGGCCTGGCGGGCGTCGAAGCCGTACTCCTCGGCGCGGATGCGCTCCTGCAGGAAGGTGGAGTCCCAGGGCTCCACGCCGGAGGCGTCCGGCTGGTCGCGGCGCAGCCGGGCCAGCAGCCGCTGGAAGTCGCGGTCCTGGCGCGCCGCCGAGGCCGCGGCCACCTGCTCCACGAAGGCGCCTGCGGCCGCGTCGGAGCCGATCATCTTGTCCTCGGTGGCATAGGCGGCCCAGCTCGGGTAGCCGAGCAGCCGCGCCAGCTCCTGGCGGCGCGAGAGCAGGCGGCGCAGCACCTCCTCGTTCTGCGGGTGGCCGCGCGACTGGTAGAGCCGGTAGAGGCGCTCCCGCGGGCCGCTGCGCTCGGCGTAGGTCATGAAGGGCACGTAGTCCACCGGGTCGGTGGTGAGCGTCACCTTGCCGTCGGGCCCCGGCGGGCGGGCGCGGCGCCAGTCCTCGGGCAGGCCGGCGAGGTCGGCCGGGTCGAGGGCGAGGCGGCGGACGTCGTCCTTGATGTTGCGCCCGAACTCCTGGCCGATGCGGGTGAGCTCGTCGCGAAGCTCCTGGACGCGGCGCCGGGTGGCCTCGTCCCGGTCCACGCCGGAGCGCCGGAAGTCGCGCAGGCTCTTCTCCACCAGCCAGCGGGTCTCGGCGTCGGCCCCGTCGAGCGGCAGCGCCGCCAGGGCGTCGTGGAGCCGCCTGTCGAGGGAGAGGGCGGTGGCCAGCGCGTCGGCCTCCTGCTCCAGCTTCTCGGCGGCGTCGCGGAAGGCGGCGTCGGGGTGGACGTTGCGGGCCAGGCCGGCGCGGGCCGCCACCTCGCCCAGCGCCCCCATGGCCTCCTCGTAGGCCCCCAGCGCCTCCTCCCTCCCCGCCGGGCGCGGCAGGGCGGCGAGCCGCTCGGCCGCCTCGCGGGCCCGGGCCAGCTCGGCCTGGGCGGTGCGGGTGAGCTCCTCGGCGGTTCCGGCCAGGGCGCGGGCGGCCTGGGGGGCGGGGCTGTTCATGGGCGGGTGTCCTCGGGGCTCCGGGGCGGCGCGGGCCGGCTCCCGGCAGGAAGTAGGAGGCGCGGGCGTGCCGCGCAACCTCAGGCGCCGAGCAGGCTCATGAGGCGGGCCTGCATGGCCTTCTTGCGGGCCGGATCCTTGCAGCTCTCGATGGCGCGGGCCCAGGACTCGCGCGCCGACTTCTGGAAGCCGAGCCGCTCGTAGGTCTGGGCCAGGCACTGGTGGGCCGCGTCCACGTCGGGCCGCAGCTCGGCGGCCCGCTCGTAGGCGGCCACCGCCTCGTAGAGCTGCCCCTGCCGGGAGAGGGCGTGTCCCAGGTAGTAGTGGGCCTCGGCCGAGCGCGGGTCCTTCTGGCAGGCGGCCCGGGCCCAGGAGATGGCGTCCACCTCCTTGCCCGCGGCCAGGGCCTCGGCCGCGGCGCGCCAGGAGCGCTCGGCGTCGGCCTTCATCAGCCGCTCCTCCGGCGTCTCGGCGGCCCCGGCGCCGAGCAGCGCCACCTTCACCACCCGGGTCAGGTCGTCGACGCGGAAGGGCTTCTCCACGAAGGCGTCGGCGCCGAAGGCGATCTGGGCGTCCTCGCCCACCGTGCCCCGGTAGATGGCGGAGCAGAGGATCACCGGCACCGCGCGGAGGTCGCGGTCGCCCTTGATGGCCCGGCACACCTCGAAGCCGTGCATGCCCGGCATCATGGCGTCGAGGACCACCAGGTCGGGCCGGGCGCTGCGCGCCATCTCCAGCGCCTGCCTGCCGTTCTGGGCCTCCAGCACCACGCAGCCCAGGCGCGTCAGCACCGCCGAGAGCAGCTTCAGCACCTCGCGGTCGTCGTCGGCCACCAGCGCCACCTTGCCGGCGGCGTTGCCCGAGAGCCGGACGGTGGGCACCTCGGCGGCCCGCGGGTCGGGAGGCGGCGCCTCGGGCAGCTTGCGCCGCGGCGCGGGGCCCGGCGGCTGCGGCGGCGGCTGGAAGGGCGTCACCAGCTCCGAGGCCGAGATCAGCTCCATCTTCTCGGGGGCGTCGGGCAGGTCCACCGCCGGCGGGGTTCGCTCCCCCGGCTTGACGATGGCCGCCCAGCCGGTGGTCGGGTCGGGGAGCGCCGGGGCCGCGGCCCCGCGCCAGGCGGGCTGGCCGGTGTCGCGGGCCTTGGCCAGGCCGGCAAGCGCCCGCTCGATGGAGAGGGCCACGGCGGCGTGGCGCAGCACCTTGCGGCCGGTGACGAAGCGGACCTCGTCGGCCAGCGTCAGGTCGTCGGGGTCCGACATGGCGAGCACGATCTCGGATCGGCCCACCGTCACCGGGATCACCTTGCGCTCGCGGCAGAAGTCGGGGGCGATGACCTCGAGGTTGGCGCCGGGCAGCACGCTGCGGGAGAGGTCCACGCCCGGGCACTCGAAGGCGCGGGCCAGGCCTCGCACCAGCGCCCCCTCGTCGCAGATCCCCAGGCGCAGCGCGGCCGAGGCCACGTCGCCGTCGCGTGCCGCCGCCAGGGCGCGGGAGACCGCCTCGGGAGCGAGCACGCCTTCCCGGACGAGCGCTGCCGCCAGATCCATGGAGGGATGCTACCGCGGGGGGCGTCGGGAGGCGATTCCAGGCACGCGGGACACGGGACGGACGTTTACCCCGCCAGCTCGGACTTGGTCTCCTTGCCGAGGAGGTCGCCGACGGCGGTCTTGGCCGGCACGCCCTCGTAGAGCATCCCGTACACGGCGGTGGAGATGGGCATGTACACCGAGAGGCGGTTCGCCAGGGCGTGGACGCTCCTGGCGTTGCGGACGCCCTCGGCCACCTGCCCCAGCTCCTTCTGCACCTGCTCGGCCGTCTTGCCCTGGCCGATGCCGAAGCCCACGGTCCGGTTGCGGGACAGCTCGGAGGAGCAGGTGAGCACCAGGTCGCCGAGCCCGGCCAGGCCCGAGAGCGTGAGCGGGTTGGCCCCCTTCTTCACCGCCAGCCGGCTGATCTCGGCCAGGCCGCGGGTGATGAGCGCCGCCCGGGCGTTGGCGCCGAAGCCCATGCCGTCGGAGAGGCCGGCGCTGATGGCCACCACGTTCTTCACGCAGCCGCCGATCTCGCAGCCCACGATGTCGCTCGAGGTGTAGGGGCGGAAGGTCTTGGTGTGGAAGGCCTCCTGCACCTGCCTGGCCACCCGCTCCCAGCGGCCGGCGATGGTCACCGCGGTGGGGAGGCCGCGGGCCACCTCCTTGGCGAAGGACGGACCGCCCAGGAAGCAGAGGTACGGGTGCAGCGGCACAGGCAACACGTCCTCCAGCACCTCGTTCATGGTCATGAGGCTGTCGACCTCGATGCCCTTGGCGCAGGAGACGATGGGTACGCCGGCGTGCACCAGCCGCTTCGACTCGATGGCCACCTGGCGCAGGGCGTGCGAGGGCACCGCCAGCACCACCAGCTCCGCCCCCTCGAGCGCGCGGCCCATGTCGGTGGTGGCGCCCAGGGACGGCGGCAGCGGGATGCCGGGGAGGTAGCGCGGGTTCTCGTGGCGGAGCGCCACCGCCTCCACCACCGCGGGATCGCGGCCCCAGAGGACGGTTGGATAGCCCTTGCCCGCCAGGACCGAGGCGAGGGCGGTGCCCCAGGAACCTGCGCCGAGTATGGCAGAACGCATGCGTGACCTCCGCCTGCCATCCTACCCGCGGTTCCTCCGCGCGGCGAAGGGCGCCTCACGACGCAGTGCGCGAAGGGCGCTCAGTACCCGCCACCACCGGCGCCGGGGGGGTTGAGGCTGTCCTGCCAGTCGCAGGTGATGGGGCCTGCGGCTGCGCCCAGCGGGCCGGCGGTGTAGCTCTGGCCGGCCGGGGTGGCCGCCGGGGCGTTGAGGCCGCCGCAGCCGGTGGTGGCGCTGCGGCCCGCCACCCTGTGGTCGGCGCCGTCGTCGTTCACGAACTGCACGCAGCCCCCGCCGGCAACGGTGACGCTGTGGATGTCGGCGCCGCCGCCGGCCGCCTTGAAGCGGACTACGGCGGTGGTGCCCTGGCAGCTGGTGGTGCCCGCCGCCATGGCGCTCGTCACCGTGATGGTGCCCGTGTAGATGTTGGTCGTCTGGCCGCCGCCGCCGGCCGGGCTGTCCCCGCCTCCGCCGCAGGCCGCCAGCAGCAGGAAGCCCAGGGACGCGATCCTCGTCTTCATGTGCCTCTCTCCTCTCTTTCCGAGGTCACCGGGACCAGCCCAGGTCGGGTGCCCAGGCGAGCCGGAAGGACGGGTGAACCAGGCGGCCCGGGTATCCGACCAGCTCCGCCGCGGCGTCGAGCCGGCCCGGGAGCGCGACCCGCAGGCCGGCGCCCAGCGACAGGTCGGTGGTGCGGCTCCGGAGCAGGTAGCCGTCGCTCGTCACCCGGAAGTCGCCGGCCACGCGGGCCACGCCCACCGAGGCGTAGGGCGTGGCGCGGAGGCCGAAGGCCTGGAAGGGCCAGCCGGCCGAGAGGTCGGCGCCGGCGATCCAGGTGGTGAGGGTGTCGCGGGTCGCCGGGTCGGTGACCGGGCTCCGCGAGCGGCCGTAGACCACCTGGCCGCGCAGCCCCAGCCACACCGGGCCGAGGGCGCGGGCCAGCCCCACCTCCAGCGCCCCCTGGTGCGAGGTGACGTCGTTCACCGCCACCGGCGGGACGTAGGCGAGCCCGAGGATCGCGCGGGTGCCGGCCGGACCGGCGAGCCCCAGCGCCAGGCGCGGCCGGGGGAAGGCGCGGGTGCGGTCCGAGGCGGTGATCTGGCGCTTGCCGCCGGTGGTGCCGTCGATGGTGGGGATGGCCACCAGCTCCAGCCCCACCGTCGCCTCCCCGCTGGCCAGGCCCCCCGGCGCCTGGAGCGCCGGCAGGGCCAGCAGCAGCGAGTGCAGCTCGATGAGCCGCTCCTCCTGATCGAGCATGGTCTGGCCGCGGGCGGCGCCGGCGCAGAGGAGCGCGGCCAGGGCGAGGAGGCGGTGGATCACGGCCGGGCCCTCGCCACGCCGGTGAGGAAGCGGCCGGTGGGGTCGAAGCCGGCGTAGTACATGACCCAGCCCTGCGCGTCGCGGAAGACCGAGGGGGTGGTGAGGCCGGCGGCGTCGAAGCGGCCCGCGGGCCCGGCGCCCAGGGCGGCACCGGCCGGCCCGGGCTGCGGGATCTTCACCCAGGTGATCCCGTCGTTGGACTCGGCGTAGCCGATGGAGCCGCCGCTGGGCCCGGCGTTGGAGGCGCCGGAGCAGCCGCGGTACCACATGCGGTAGAGCTGGTCCCGCTCCTTCACCACCGCCGGCTGGTAGGCGCAGGCGCCGTCGAGGCTCCCCGGCGCGCCGAGCCCGAGGACCGCGCCGCCGGCGAGCTTCCCGGGGACCTTGGTCCAGCTGCGGGCGTCGCGCGAGACCGCCAGCCCCACCCGCCAGTTGTTGGAGGCGTCGTTGGCCGAGTAGTACATCTTGTACTCGGGCCCGTCCTGCAGCACCCAGACGTACCCCACCTGCTGCTCGTCGATGGCGCCGGCGCCGCCCAGCGGCAGCACGCTCCCGCCCGGCCCGCCCCCGTCGTACAGCTTGGTCCAGGCCACGCCGTCGCTCGACTCGGCGTAGCCGATGCGGCGGTTGTCGGCCCGGGTGCCGGTGGGGCAGTTGAAGAACTTGGTGCTGCCGTTGAACCACATCCGGTAGAGCGAGCCGTCCTTGAGCACGAAGGGGCGGTAGGTGATCTGGCTGTCGAAGTCGGTGGCGCTGCCGTTGTCGAGGACGGCGCCGCCGGTGGCGCTCCCGGCCACGCGGGTCCAGGTGAGGCCGTCTGCGGACTCGGCGGTGCCGATGCGCCAGTGGGTGCCGTTGATGCCCGGGCAGGAGCCGTTGCCGGTGGGGTCGCTGGCGTCGCTTCCGCCGTAGTAGAGCCGGTAGACCGAGCCGTCGAGGAAGGCCCGCACCGTGAAGTTGCCCCGCTCGTCGAAGGCGCCGGCGCTGCCCAGCCCGAGCACGGAGCCGCCCGGGCCGGGCCCGTCCACGCGCTGCCAGTCGAGCGGCGCCAGGTCGGCGGTCTCCGCGGAGCAGGCGGCGAGGGGGAGGCAAAGGAGCAGCGCCCACCGGGCGCCAGGGGAGTCGGCCATGCGGTTCACCTGCGCGGTCGTCGGCTACCCTCGCCACAGGTCTTAGCGCCCGCCGGCGGGCGCGCAGGGTCCCCTTCGGGTCCCCTTCACTTGTGATACGGCTCCCCGCGCAGGATGGTGAAGCCCCGGTAGAGCTGCTCCAGCAGCACCAGCCGCGCCAGCCGGTGGGCCAGCGTCAGGCGCGAGAGGCTGAGCCTCTCCTCGGCCCGCTGCAGCACCGCCTCGGCGAGCCCGTCGGAGCCGCCGATCACCAGCGCCACGTCCCGCCCCCCCTCGAGCCAGGCCGCCAGCCGCCGCGCCAGCTCGACGCTGGTGTGCTCCCTGCCGCGCTCGTCGAGGGCCACGAGCCGCTCCCGCGCGCCGAGCCGCGCGAGCAGCGCCTCGGCCTCCTCCTCGCGGGCCCGCGGGGTGCCGGCGTGCTTGCGCGCCTCCGGGACCTCCACCACCTCGACGCGGGCGTAGCGGGCGATGCGCTTCGCGTACTCCTCCAGCGCCGGCTGGTAGAGCCCGGAGCGATCGCGCCCGATGGCCAGGATGCGCAGGCGCACCGGCTCACCGCCCCGTGCAGCGCTGCGGCGCCCAGAAGGCGGCCGCGGGATCGCGCAGCGTGAGGTCGGCGCGAGGCCAGGGGGCGCCACCGGGCGGGTCCTCGGAGCGCACCGCACCGGCGGGGTCGAGGAGGATGCGCCGGCGGAAGCGGCCCTCCGGCCCCTCGCCCTCGATCACCGCGTACCGGAGGCGGCCCTGGGTGTCGTACCACTGGTCGCGGGTGGCCTCGCCGGCGCCCATCGCCGCCGGCAGCGGGCCGGTGCGGGCGAAGCGGCGCGCCACCCCCAGGCCGTCGAGCCAGGCCAGGCGCGCGGTGTCGCCGCCGGGGCAGGGCTCGGGGCGGCGCCGGGCCTCGTTGAGCAGGCCGCCGTCGCGCAGCCGCGTGACCTCGGCGACCAGCGCGGCGCCCTCGGCCCCGGCGGCGGCTGCCGGCTCGTCGCGGCTCGCCACCTTGCGCGCCGGCTCGCGGGCCGGGAGCGCTCGCTCGGCGTCGGCCGCCTCCGCCCGGGAGGCGGCCGGTGCGGCGGCCGGTGCCGGAGCGGCCTGCCTGGAGAACCCGACGCCCGGCGCCCCCTCGCGGAGGGAGGCGGCAGCCTGCGGCCCTGCGGAGGCGCCCTTCGACTCCGGGGCGACGCCGGCGGCGCGGGGCCGGGCCACGGCGACCTCGGAGGCCGAGCCGGCCGCGCCCGGCGAGGGCATCGGAATGCCCCCCGGCTCCGCCGCGCGCGCCTCGTCGCCGGGAGCGGACGCGCTCTCGTCCGCGGGTCGCGCCTGCCTCTCTTCCTTGGCGCGCGGAGGGGCCGCCGCGTAGGCCGGGGCGGCCGGGGCGCGCTGCACCGGCGGGGCCGCGGCGAGGGGCGGGGCGGCCGGGGCGCGCTGCACCGGCGGGGCCTCGAGGGTGAGGCCCGGGGCCGGCGCCGCGGCGCTCCGCTCGGCGTAGCGCTCCTCGGCGTCGTCCACCGCCGGGCGGCGCGCGGAGAGCAGCTCCATCGTCACCCCGCCCACGATCATCAGGATGGCGAGGCCGGTGGCGAAGCGGACCCAGGAGAAGAGCGGCGCCCGGCGCGGCCGCTCCACCGCCTGGCGCGCCGCCGCCAGGAGGATGCGCTCCCCGCCCGGCGGCTCCTCCTCCCCCAGCCCCTGCATGAGCTGGCGGGTGGCGGCGATGCGGTCGCGCTCGGCGCGGCAGTCCTCGCAGCCGGCCAGGTGGGCCTCGACGGCCCGGGCCTCTGCCGGGGAGAGCTCGCCGTAGGCGAGGTCGAGCAGCAGCTCGCGGGCGTTCTCGTGGGTCATGTGCCGGTGCTCCCGGAGGCCGCTGGCGGCTCCACCCCCAGCTCGAGGAGCCGCCGCTGCAGCGCCTCGAGGGCGTAGCGCATGCGGCTCTTCACCGTGGGCAGGGGCGTGCCGGTGATCTCGGCGATCTCGGCGAAGGGCACGCCGGCCTGCTCCCGCAGCAGGAAGACCTCGCGCTGCGGGAGCGGCAGAGAGCCCAGCGCCTCGAGGAGCTTCGGGCGCAGCTCTCCGCTGGCGGCAGCCCGCTCCGGGCCGGGGTCGCCGGCGGGGAGCCGCTCGGCGAGGGGGAGGCCGTCGCCGGGCGGGTCGTCGAGCGGCTCGGCGCGCCGGTGGACGGCGCGGCGCGCCTCGTCGGTGGCCAGGTTGCGGGCCACGGAGAAGAGCCAGGTGCGGAAGCGGGCCCGCGGCTCCCAGCGCGGCGCTGCCGCCACCACCCGCAGCCAGGTCTCCTGGAGCAGGTCCTCGGCGCGCGGACGGTCGCCGGTGAGCCGGGCGAGGAAGGTGAAGACCGTGGCGCGGTGTCGGCGCATGAGGAGCTCGAAGGCCCCGGCGTCCCCGTCGCGAAAGCGCAGGAGCAGCTCTTCGTCGGTGGAGTCGCTCGTCACGTCGCCCCGCCGGGCCCTGGTGGTGAAACGCGCGGGCCGGTCCCTGGATCTGGGCGGCATCCTACCGCCTCGCCCCCTGGCGCGTAACCTGCCGATATCACGCTGGTCCCCGGAGGGTTGCCACGGGTGGTCACCTTTCGCACCACGGGCCTTGCGATACACTCGAACGCCGCGCTCCCGGCCCTCCCCCGCATCCGCCCGCCGGAGCCCTCGAGGAACGCATGGACAGCCTGAAGCAGCGATCGGGAATCGGATCGCGCCGCATCGAGCTCGTGCTCATCGGCCTGGTGTCGGCCCTGGTGGCCGGCGTCGGCATCGCCGCCTGGCGCTACGCCCGCAGCTCCGGCTCCACCGCCGAGGCGCCGGCCCGGGCCGCCGAGCCGCTGGCCGCCCCGGCGCGCGCGCCCCTTCCGGCGGTGGGCCTCTCCGACACCGAGGTGGTGTTCGGCATGGCGTCGCCCTTCTCCGGCGCCAACAAGGAGACCGGCCGGGCGCTCAAGGCCGGCATCGACGCCGCCTTCGCCGCCACCAACGCCGCCGGCGGCGTCCACGGCCGGCGGCTGCGGCTGGTGGCGCTCGACGACGGCTACGAGCCGGAGCGCACCAAGGCGGTGATGAAGGAGCTCCTCGAGGAGCGCAAGGTCTTCGGCATCGTCGGCAACTACGGGACCGTGACCGCCGCCGTCTCCATCCCGATGGTCATGGAGAAGAAGGTGCTCTTCTACGCGCCTTACACCGGCGCGCCGGTCTCGCGGAAGCAGCCGCCCGACCGCTACGTCTTCAACTTCCGGCCCAGCTACCAGGAGGAGACCGCCGCCGCCGTCCGCTACCTGCTCCAGGTGCGGCGGGTGGCGCCCGAGGAGATCGCCGTCTTCGCCCAGGAGGACGGGTTCGGCGACGCCGGCTTCCAGGGCGTGGTCTCGGCGCTGGCGCCCTTCAAGCGCACCGAGGCCCAGATCCTGCGCGTGGGCTACAAGCGCAACTCGGCCGACGTGGACGAGGCCGTGACCCGCATCAAGAAGGAGTCGGGCAAGCTCAAGGCGGTGGTGATGATGGCCACCTACAAGGCGGCCGCCAACTTCGTCGAGAAGGTGCGCAGCGCCGGGCTCGACCTCATCCTCACCAACCCCTCGGTGGTCAACTCCGCCTCGCTGGCCGAGGAGATCGTGCCGCTGGGGCCCAAGGTGGTCACCGACATCGTCATCACCCAGGTGGTGCCGCTGCCCACCAGCCACGCCACGGCGGTGATGAAGTTCCGCGAGGCCCTCTCCCAGTACGTGCCCGAGGAGTCGGCCACCTTCGCGTCGCTCGAGGCCTTCGTGGGCGCCAACGTGCTCATCGAGGGGCTGCGCCGCGCTGGCCCCGACCTCACCACCGAGAAGCTGGTCGAGGCGATGGAGGGCATCCAGGGGCTCGACCTCGGCATCGGCACCCCGCTGGGCTTCAGCAAGACCGACCACCAGGCCTCCCACAAGCTCTGGGGGACGGTGCTGGAGGCCTCGGGCAAGTTCAAGTCGATCGAGCTCGAGTGAACGCCATGCGCCGACCCGCCCTCGCGCTCCTCCTCCTCGCCGCGGCCGTCCCGGCTCGCGCCCAGGTGAACGGCGTGACCGACGGCGAGGTGGTGTTCGGGATGTGCGCCCCCTTCTCCGGCGGGGCCCGCGAGCTGGGCAAGGGCATGAAGACCGGAATGGAGATCGCCTTCGCCGCGGCCAACGAGGCCGGCGGGGTCGCGGGCCGCAAGCTGCGGCTCGTGGCCCAGGACGACGGCTACGAGCCGGAGCGCACCAAGGTGTGCATGAAGGACCTGGTGGAGAACAAGAAGGTCTTCGGCATCGCCGGCAACGTCGGCACGCCCACCGCGGTGGTGGCCGTCCCCTACGCCCTCGACAAGCGGGTGCTGTTCTACGGCGCGTTCACCGGCGCCGCGCTGCTCCGCGAGGATCCGCCGGCCCGCTACGTCTTCAACTTCCGGGCGAGCTACTCGGAGGAGACGGCCGCCACGGTGAAGTACCTGGTGGAGGTGCGGCGCCTCAAGCCCTCGCAGATCGCGGTCTTCGCCCAGGAGGACGCCTACGGCGACGCCGGCTTCGCGGGCGTGGCCCACCAGGTGCGCCGCTACGGCTTCGACAGCGGCAAGATCCTCCGGGTGGGCTACAAGCGGAACACCACCGACGTGGCCGAGGCCGCGGCCGCCGTCCTCAGGAACCGCGCCCGGGCCGAGGCCATCATCATGGTCCCGACCTACAAGGCGGCGGCCAAGTTCATCGAGCGGGTGGTCAACGGCGGGTTCAAGCCCACCTTCACCAGCGTCTCCTTCGTGGGCTCGACCGCCTTCGCCGAGGAGCTCGCCAACCTCGGGCCGCGCTATGCCGAGGGCGTCATCGTCACCCAGGTGGTGCCGCTGCCGACCTCGCACGCCACCGCCATCCTCCGCTACCGCGACCTCCTGAAGCGCTACTCCACCGGCGAGGCGCCCGACTTCGTCTCGCTGGAGGGCTACGTGGCCGGCACCGTGCTCGTCGAGGCCCTGCGCCGCACGGGCAGGCAGCTCGACACCGAGCGGCTGGTCGACACCCTCGAGACCATCCGCGGGCTCGACCTGGGCATCGGCGCCATCGTCAACTTCGGCCCCTCCGAGCACCAGGGCTCGCACAAGGTCTGGGGCACCGTCATGGACGGCAAGGGCGTCTACAAGTCGCTGGAGATGGAGTAGCCGCCCGGAAAGGAGACGGCGCGCCGGCTGGCGCGCCGCCTCTCCCCGGGCTCCGGGCCGGGCCCCGGCTACCCCGCGGTCGGCACCGCCTCCAGGCGGCGCCAGCGCGCCAGCCACAGGTAGAAGGTCTGCTCGCTGACGCCATGGCGGCGGCAGAGGACGGGCACCTTCTCGCCGGACTGGTACTCCCGCAGGATCTTCTCGACCTCCGTGGAATCGAATCGCTTGCGTGACACGACGTGCCTCCCACCGCCTCTGCGGTGGATGGGGTTTCGGATGACGTGAGACGGCCTCGAGCGACCTGCGCGCGCCGACGGGCGTCCCCCGCCCCGGAGCCGCAGGCAAACCGGCGCACGGCGCCGAGGACCAGTCGGCGCGCCCTCCCGGTCGACGACCGGTGGGCTCGCGGCATCTGCGCCGCTCCGGGTGGAGGGTGGGTACCCCCCGGAGCGCGGCGGCGGGCAGAGGGCATGCGCCCACCGCCTGCAGGTGCCGGGTGTGCGTTCAGCGAGCCTGCGAACCCGCGGCGAGTGCCGCCCGGGCGCACGCACCGGCGGCGCGCGGAGGGGGCGGCTCGGGAGGCTGCGGCTGGTGCTGTGGCCCCGGCAGCGCTCCCGGGAGCGCCGCGACCGGCGGCGGCGCGGGGCGAGGCGCCCCGGCGGGCAGCGTGAAGGGGTCGACGCCGTTCACCGCCGGGCGCGGCTCCTCGGGCGCTCCGCAGGAGCCGGTGATGCACGGGCCGGGCGGCGTGTGGCGCTCGGGCGTGGCCACGCCGGCAGGCGCGGCGTGGCAAGGCGGCGTGGCGGCGCCGGCCTCGGCGGCGCGGCGCCTGGCGGCGATGGCGGCGCACTTGGCGCAGGTGCAGTCGTGGTCGCCGTGGGCGCGGCAGGAGCAGCGGTGCGCCTCCTCGGGAGCGGCCAGGGCCGCGGCTCGCGGCAGGCCCGAGAGGGCGAGCGCCACCAGCACCGCCGCCAGGCGGGCGACCTGCG
The DNA here is from genome assembly GCA_016214955.1 of Deltaproteobacteria bacterium. Lineage (GTDB taxonomy): Bacteria > Myxococcota > Myxococcia > Myxococcales > Anaeromyxobacteraceae > JACRMN01. The sequence continues at coordinate 114,611 of JACRMN010000020.1, read as the reverse complement.
ATGTGTGGGCGAGACGGGTCATCGGGGGCAACGAACCAGTCGGAGGGTATGGATTTGCACTCTCGGCCCGCACTGTGGCGATTTGACGCCGCGAAGCTGAAGCCCGCGCCGCACCTACGGATTGTCACCGTATTTCCGGGGCCTTGAGGAGGTTCGGCCGCGGGCCTGCCTCCGGCGTGTGCCGCGGCCGAGGGTCAGGCTCGGGTGGGTGGATCCCTCGGGGAGCCCCTGGTCTCCCCCGCGCTCAGGGCTCCTTGCGCTGCTGAGGCACCGGGGACGGGGCCCCCGGGGCGCCGTGTCCGGCACCGGGGCTCCCGTGTCCGGCACCGGGGCTTCCTCCGAACACCCGCCGCAGGAGTCCCAGGATCCACTGCTTCCCGCCGTCGAGGATCTCGTAGACGGTGGGGATCATCACCAGCGTGAGGATGGTGGAGGTGATGGTGCCGCCGATGACGGCCCGGCCCATGGGCGCGTTGAAGTCGCCGCCCTCGTCGAGCCCCAGCGCCACCGGCACCATGCCGGCGATGAGCGCGAAGGTGGTCATGAGGATGGGGCGCAGCCGCACCCGCCCCGCCTCGATGAGCGCCTCGCGCAGCGGCGTGCCCCGCTCCCGCGCCCACTTGGCGAAGTCGACGAGCAGGATGGCGTTCTTGGCCACGATGCCCGCCAGCAGCATGAGGCCGATCATGCTCATGATGTTGAGCGTGTCGCCGGTGAGGATGAGCGCCACCACCACCCCGATGAGCGAGAGCGGCAGCGAGACGAGGATGGCGATGGGGTCGAGGAACGAGCCGAACTGGACGACGAGGATCAGGTACATGAGCAGCACCGCCACGGCCAGCGCGGTGAACATCTGCGTGAAGACCTCGTCCTGGTCGCGGGCCTCGCCGCCCTCGGTGAGCTTGTAGCCGGGGGGCATGGGAATGGGCGCCAGCGCCTTCCAGATCCCGCTCATCACCTCCGAGAGTGGCCGCCCGTCGGTGTTGGCCTGGACGTTGACCACCAGGTCGCGGTTCAGGTGGTCGATCTGCGCCGGCCCCACCCCCTGCTGCACCCGGGCCACCTGGCCGAGCGGCAGCATCGCGGGCCGCCCGTCGGCTCCCTGGACCACGAGCGGCAGCGCCGCCAGGTCGCTGGCCCGCTCCCGGGCCTCGGGCGAGAGCCGCAGGGTGACGTCGCGGGTCTCGCCGGTGGGGTCCACCCAGTCGCCGGCGTCGACCCCGGCGAAGGCCGGCCGCAGCGAGGAGGCCACCTGGCCGGCGGTGATGCCCAGCGAGCCGGCCAGCGGCCGATCCAGCTCCACCACCAGCTCCGGCGCCTGGCCGCGGGTGGAGAGCCCGACGTCGGCCGCCCCCGGCACCTTCTTCACCGCGGCCGAGATCTTCTCCGCGTGCTCCACCAGCCGCAGCGGATCGGAGCCGGAGGGGGCCCGCAGCTCGAGCGCGATCTGCTTGAAGGCGCCGCCGAAACCGCTGGTGAAGACCGCCACCGAGGCCCCGCCCAGGCTGGCCAGCTCGCGGCGCAGCTCGGCCCCGAGCTGCACCTGGGAGAGCTTGCGCTGCTCGCGCGGCACCAGGCGCACGTAGATCACCGCCTGGTCGACGCCCGGGGTGCGCAGCGGCAGCGGCGTCCCCAGGGTGGCGTAGGTGTAGGCCACCTCGGGGCGGGCCTTCACCCGGCGCACCGTCTCCTCCACCTTGCGGCGCGTGTAGGCCAGGTTGGAGCCCGGCGGCGTCTCGACGCTGATGCTGATCTCGCCGCGATCGGAGTTGGGCACGAACTGGCTGCCGCCGAACGTGGCCTGGAGCCAGAGCGCCAGGACCATGGTGCCCGGCGCGATCACCAGGGTCATGAGCCAGCGGTGATCGAGCGCCCAGCCCACCACCCGGGTGTAGTTGTCGGCCTGCCGGTCGAACCAGCGGTTGAAGCGGTCCACCGCGCGGGCGATGGGGTTGCGGCGCTCGTGGGCCTCGGTCTGGGGATCGGCCCAGTAGGCCGAGAGCATGGGGTCGAGCGAGAAGGAGACGAAGAGCGAGACCAGCACGGCGCAGGCCATGGTGAGCCCGAAGGGCTTGAACCACTGGCCGGCCACGCCGGGCATGAAGGCCACCGGGACGAAGACCGCGACGATGGAGAGGGTGGTGGCGGTGACCGCCAGGCCGATCTGGGCCGTGCCCTCGCGCGAGGCGGTGAAGTGGTCCTTCCCCATCTCGATGTGGCGCACGATGTTCTCGCGCACCACGATGGCGTCGTCGATGAGGATGCCGATGGCCAGCGTCAGGCCCAGCAGCGACATGGTGTTGAGGGTGAACCCGAAGAGCCACACCGAGACGAACCCGGCCAGCACCGAGATGGGCAGGGCCAGGCCGGTGATCACCGTGGAGCGCCAGGAGTTGAGGAACAGGAACACCACCAGCACCGTCAGGGCCGCCCCTTCCACCAGCGCCCACTGGGTGTTGCGCACGGCGCTGGCCACCCGCACCCCGGCGTCGCGGACCACCTCCAGCTTGGCGCCGGCCGGGAGCCGCGCCTGCAGCTCCTTCACCTTCTCGCGGATCTGGCCGGCCACGCGGGTGGTCGAGGCCCCCTTGGCCTTGAGGATCTCGATGCCCACCGCCTCGCGGGAGTCGTAGAGCGCCAGCGTCCGGGCCTCCTCGGCCCCCACGAAGACGTCGGCCACCTCGCCCAGCCGGATGGCCCGGCCGCCGCGCTGGGCCACCGGCACGGCGGCGAAGTCCTCGGGCGTCTCCAGCCGGCCCTTCAGGCGGATGGTGCGCTCGTCGAAGGCCGCGTTGATCCGGCCCACCGGCGCCGCCAGGTTCTGCGCCTGCAGCGCCCCCACCAGCTCCGGCACCGAGATCCCGGCCGCCTGCAGCGCCTGGGGGCGGATCTGCACCGTCATCTCCGGCTTGACCCCGCCCACCACCGTGGCCTGGGCCACGCCGGGGACGGAGCGGATCTCGCGGATGACGGTGGGGTCGGCGATGCGGGTCAGCGCCGCGCTGGAGAGGCTCGCCGAGGTGAGCGTGAGGGAGACGATGGGCTCGTCGGAGGGGTCGAAGCGGGTGAGGATGGGCTCCTTCATCTCCGCCGGCAGGTCGGCCCGCACCGCGCTGATGGCGTCGCGGATGTCCTGCGAGGCCTGCTGCACGTTCTTGTCGTGGTGGAAGAAGACGGTGAACTGGGCCAGCGAGTCGACGGCGTTGGCGGTGGTCTTGGGCCCGTCGATGCCGCTGATGGTGAAGAGCCGCTCCTCGATGGGGTTGATGATCTCCCGCTCCACCACCGCCGGCGAGGCGCCCGGGTAGACGATGGTGATGCCGATGATGGGGGCCTGGACGTCGGGGTACTCGTCGGTCTGCAGGTTGACCAGGGCCAGGAGGCCGAAGACCACCAGGGCCACCATGGCGGTGACGGTGACCACCGGCTTCCGGATGGCGAAGTCGGAGATGAGCACGGCGCCTCCCTAGCGGACGTCGGCGGTGGTGGTGGTGAGCTGCACCGCCGTGCCCTCGGCGATGCCGGCCCGGGCCGATCCGCGAAGCACCGCGTCGCCGGGCAGGAGGCCGCTCTTCACCTCGATGCGGTCGGCCACCTCGTCGCGGGCCCCCAGCACCACCGGCACGCGCTCCACCTTGCCGTCCTTCACCCGCAGCACCGAGGGCGGCGTGGTGCTGGGATCGATGGCGTCGGCCACCACCGCCGGGGCGGTGCGCGACTCGGTGGCCACCCGGCCGCGGGCGAAGAGCCCGGCCAGGAGCTCGCCGCCGGCGTTGGGGACGGTCACGGCGATGCGCACCTGGCCCGTGGCCGGGTCGACCACCGGGTTCACCTGCTCGATGGCCCCGCTGAAGGCGCGGGCGCCGTAGCCGGTGACCGTGAAGTGGACCGGGGTCCCGGGGCGGATGAGCGCCAGCCCCTCGGCGGGAACGGCCGCCTCGAGGCGCATGCTGGTGGGGTCCACCACCGTGAAGAGCGGTGTCCCCGGCTGGACCACGTCGCCGGCCCGCGCCTGCCGGTCGGAGACCACGCCGTCGAAGGGGGCCCGCAGCCGGGTGCGGCCGTGGAGCAGCTGGGCGGCCGCCAGCCGCGCCTGGGCGTCGGCCAGGAGCGCCTCCTGCTGGGCCACCACCGTCTCGGCCCGCTCCAGGCCCTGGGCCGGCAGCGCTCCGCCCTCGCTGAGCTGCCTGGAGCGCAGGAGGTCGCGCCGGGCGAAGGCGAGCGCGTTGTCGGCGGCGCGCACCGCCTGCTCGGCGGCCCGCAGCTGGTCGGAGAGCGCCCCGTCCTCGATGCGGGCCAGGAGCTGCCCCTTCTTCACCGCGGTCCCCGGGTCGGCGGAGTTGTCGAGGAGCGCGCCGCCCACCTCGGCCCGCAGGGTGGCCTCGCGCCGGGCCCGCAGCGCGCCGGAGATGGCCGGCCCGCTCTGCAGGAGCTTCGCTTCCACCCGGGCGACGTTCTCGGCGCCGAGGACGATGGCCGGCGGCGCGTCCTTCGCCGCGGCGGCGTCGCCGCGGTGGCAGCCGGCCGCGGCCAGGAGGGCGAGCAGCGGGACTCCGATCCGCAGGGTCGTGGGTGCGCTGGTCATGGTGTCTCTCCCCTCGCCGTGCCCGCGGGGGCCACGGCGCCCGGGATCTACCCCTTTTCCGGCTGGCTGGTCCCGAGGAACTCGGCGCCCTACCCGGACGGGGCCGCAGCCATCTCCAGCTACTCGGAGGCCTGCACCAGCAGCACGCCGGCGAGGATGAGGCCGCTCCCGGCGAGCGCCATCGGGGTGAGCCGCTCGCCCAGCGCCAGGTAGGCGATGGCGGCGGTGAAGAGCGGTTCCAGGGTCAGCACCAGGTTGGCGGTGCTGGCCGGCAGCCAGGTGAGGGCGACGTTGTAGAGGCCGAAGCCCAGCACGGTGGGGCCGGCCGCCAGCGCGAAGAGAATGGCCCAGGCCGCCGGGCCGCCCACGTCGGCGACCTGGGCGGCGGTGGCCGGCGCGCCCGGGAGCCAGCCGGCGGCCAGGAGGTCGAGCGCCAGCAGGATCGCGCCGGCGATGCCGAAGGCGTAGAGCACCGTGGTCCAGGCGGAGAGCCCGCGGCGCGAGGCGGCGCGCCCGAGCAGCCCGTAGGCGGCGTAGCAGAGGCCCGAGGCCACGCCCAGGAGCACGCCGGCGAGGCTCGCCGGCGCCGCCTGGCTGGGGAGCCCGGCCACCAGCGCGCAGCCGCCCACGCAGAGCAGCACCGCCAGCGCCTTGGCGACGCCCAGCGGCTCGCGGAACAGCCACCAGCCGAGCAGCGCCGAGAAGACCGCCGAGCTGTAGGCCAGCACCGTCGCCAGGGCGGCGCCGGTGAGGGCCACCGAGAGGGTCCAGCAGCAGTTGAAGACGGCGAGCACGGCGCCGTAGCCGAGGAGCAGCGGCACGTCGGCGCGCCGGAGCCGCAGGAGCGCCGGGCGGAAGGCTGCCAGCACCGCCCCCAGCACGGCGGCCACCAGCACGTCGCGCCACAGCGCCAGCACCAGCGCCGGCACGCGGTAGGCGAGCGTCAGGTGGCGGATGAAGGGCGCGGTGCTGGAGAGGACGGCCGCGCTGGCGATGGCGATGGCGTAGCCCCGTCCCCGTCCCGAGCCCTGCATCGCGGGACGGTACCACCGCGGCAGGCGCGGGCGAGGACGGAGTGCGCTGCGGGCGGGGGCTCAGGCCCCCTTCACCGCCATCAGCTCCTCGGCCTGGAGCACGCGCACGCCCTTCTGCTTCAGCACCCGCAGCGCCTCGTCCGGCTTCTCGAAGCGGAAGATGAGCGAGGCCTTGCCGCGGGGGCTGACCGCGAAGGCGTACATGTACTCGACGTCGAGCCCCTCGTGCTCCATGGTGCCGAGCAGCTCCGCCAGCCCGCCCGGCCGATCGTCCACCTCCACCGGGATCACCTCGGCGACGTTGACGACCATCCCCTCCTTCTTGAGGACGTCGCGGGCCCGCTCCCAGTCGCGGACGATGACGCGGAGGATGCCGAACTGGGCCGTGTCGGCGAGCGAGAGGGTGAGGATGTCGATGCCCGCCCTGGCGAGCGCCTCGCACGGGCCCTTGAGCTGGCCTGGCCGGTTCTCGACGAACAGCGAGAGCTGCATGAGCTTCATGGGAAGTCTCCCCCTTCGGGCGGGAATGTAACCCAACTGGGGCGTCGCGGCCTGCGAAAGCGCGTCGCGGGGTGGCTCCTGGAACGGCGCGCGGTTGGCCGCGGGAGGGGTCTCCGGGGCGGACGGGGCGGACGGGCGGCGGAACTCTGGGTAGGGGTCGCGGGGGTAGGGGTCGCGGGGGTCGCGCGGTCGGGGTCGGGGTCGCGATCCGGGGTCGGGGTCGGGGTCGCGATCCTCGTTGGTTGCACACCGCAACTATTTGGTTGTAATCTACAACTATGCCCCGCTGGCCCCACCTCCCCTTCCCCCTGGCGCTGGTCCTCCTCTCCCTGGCGGTGGGGCTTGCCGCGGGGCTCGACGGGCCGGCGCTCCTCGCCGCCTTCGGCGCCGGCTTCGGCCGGCAGCAGGGCTACTTCGCGCTGGTGCTCCTCCCCTCCTTCTTCCTGGCCGCGGCCTTGACCCGCGGCGAGGCCCTGGGGCTGGGGCGGCTGGGCGTGGCGCTCTCGCCCTTCGCCGGCGCCGGCATGGTCTGCCCCGACACCGCCTACGCCGCGCTGGCCCCGGTGACGGCCGGCCACCGGCGGGCGGTGGCCGTCGGCAGCTACGCCGGCTTCAAGCTCCTGCTCCCGGCCGGGCCGCTCCTCATCGGCGTCGCCCTCTCGGCCGACGTGGCCTCGCCCGGCTTCGCGCTGCTGGGCCTGGCGCTGCTCCTGCCGGTCGGCGCCGCCGGGCTCCTCTGGCTCCGGCTCGCCGGCGCCGCCGAGCCGCCCGCGCCCGCCGCCCCGCCGGCGCGCGTCGCGCCCGGCGCCGGACTGCGCCGCCTCCTGCCGCTCGCCTTCCTGGGAACGCTCCTGCTCGCCGGCCTGGCGGGCCGCCCCTCCCACCCTGCGCTCGCCCTGCTCACCTCGCCGGTGGGCGCGCTTCTCGCCACCTCGCTCGCCACCGGGGCGCTCCTCCCCCCCGAGCACCGGCGCGAGTGCCTCGATTCCTCGCTGCGCCGCACCGCGCCGCTGCTGCTCACGCTGGGCGCCGCCTCCGCCCTGGGGGCCATGCTGGCCGAGGCGCTGCCGCTGCGCGCCTGGGCGAGCCGCCTCGCCTCCGGCCAGACGTCGCTCCTGCTGCTGCTTCTCCTCTTCGCGGTGGCCGCCACCTTCAAGGTGGTGAACGGCTCCTCGATGGCCACCTTCGCGGCGGTGCCCCCGGTGCTGGCCCCGGTGCTGGCCGCCTCGTCCCTCGACCGCACCTTCGCCACCTACGCCATCTGCCTGGGCTCCTTCGTGGCCATCCTGCCCAACGACAGCTTCTTCTGGCTCACCCAGCCGTCCGAGGCCGAGGGGCCGCGGCGAGGTGCGGACTTCACCTTCGCCGGCGCCTCGCTGCTGCAAGGGCTGCTGGGCATCGCGCTCCTCTCCGGCGCCCTCCTCCTCGGCGGGCGGCTGCGGTAGGGTCCGGCGATGAGCACGCCCCTGCGCGACGTCCGCCGGCTCCGCGCCGCCATCCGGGTGCTGGAGCGGGAGCTGGCGCTCGACCTGCGCTCGCAGACCAGCTGCTGCGGCGTCACCACCGCCCAGTGCCACCTGCTGCTGGAGATCGACCGGCGCGGCCCCGCCACCGGCGGCGAGCTCGCCCTGGCCCTCTCGCTCGACAAGAGCACCCTCTCCCGCACGCTCGACGGCCTCGCCGAGGCCCGGCTGGTCGCGCGGGAGCCCCACCCCGAGGACGGTCGCGCCCAGCGGGTCACGCTCACCGCCGCCGGCCGCGAGGCGGTCGAGCGCATCGACCTCGCCTGCGACGGCGACTACCGGGCCCTGCTCGACGGCGTGGCTCCGGGCCACCGCCAGCGGCTCGTCGCCGCCGCCGAGGAGCTCGCCGAGGCGATGCGCCAGGCGCGGCAGGCGCGCGGCGGTGACCGGCGCGGCAAGCTCCGGAAGGCGGCGAGGTAGCCGGCCGCGCCTGGGCGCCGCCCCCGGACGCAGCAGGGCCCGGCCGCTGGCGCGACCGGGCCCCGGTGTTCATCCGCCGTGACTGCCTAGGCGCGGGCCTTGGGGCCGGCGGCGCCCGGGACCAGGTTGGCCGGGCTCATCGCCTTGGCGAGCTGCTCCAGCAGGGCGAAGCGCTCCTTCACCGAGGCCTGGGAGAGGTCGACCAGGCGCTTGAACTCCTCGGGGTTGGACTGCTGCACCTGCTTGAAGCGGTTCTCGTGGGCCAGGAACTCGGCCAGCGAGATCTTGGGGGCGCCGGAGTCGAGCTTCAGCGGGCTCTCGCCGGCCACCGCCCGGCGCGGGTCGTAGCGGAACAGCGACCAGTAGGCCGAGTCCACCGCGCGCTCCTGCTGCTTGAGGGCGTCGGCCATCTCGTAGCCGTGGGCGATGCAGTGGCTGTAGGCCACGATGACCGAGGTGCCGGGGAAGCTCTCGGCCTCCTTCATGGCGTTGACGGTCTGGGCGTCCTTGGCCCCCATCGCCACCCTGGCCACGTAGGCGTTCCCGTAGGTCATGGCCAGCATGGCCAGGTCCTTCTTGTGGGTGGTCTTGCCGGCCACCGCGAACTTGGCGGCCGCGCCCATCGGCGTGGCCTTGGAGGCCTGGCCGCCGGTGTTGGAGTACACCTCGGTGTCGAGCACCAGGATGTTCACGTCGCGCCCGGCGGCGATGACGTGGTCCAGGCCGCCGTAGCCGATGTCGTAGGCCCAGCCGTCGCCGCCGACGATCCAGACGCTCTTCTTCACCAGGTAGTCGGCGATCTTGTCGAGGAACCGGGCCTCGGCCGAGTCCACGCCCGCCAGCTTCTTGCGGAGCGCCAGCACCCTGGCCCGCTGCAGCTCGAGCCCGACCTCGCTGCTCTGGTCGGCCTCGAGGATCTCCTTCACCACGCCGTCGCCGAGCTTGCCGCCCAGGCGCGAGAGGATCTCGCGGGCCTGCTCGTTCATCTTGTCGATGGCCAGCCGCATGCCGTACCCGAACTCGGCGTTGTCCTCGAACAGGGAGTTGGCCCAGGCCGGCCCGCGCCCCTCCTTGTTGCAGGTGTAGGGCGTGGTCGGGAGGTTGCCGCCGTAGATCGAGGAGCAGCCGGTGGCGTTGGCGATGACGGCGCGGTCGCCGAAGAGCTGGGTGAGCAGCTTCACGTAGGGCGTCTCACCGCAGCCGGTGCAGGCTCCCGAGTACTCGAAGAGCGGGGCCAGGAACTGCGAGCCCTTGACGTCGAGCCGCACCTTGGTGCGGTCGGCGTCGGGCAGCGAGAGGAAGAACTCGAAGCTCTGCTTCTCCTTCTCGCGGTGCGGAGCCATGGGCTCCATGTTGAGCGCCTTCTTGCCGGGCTGGGTCTTCGACTCGGCGGGGCAGATCTCGAAGCAGAGGGTGCAGCCGGTGCAGTCCTCGGGCGCCACCTGGATGGTGTACTTGGCCCCCTTCACCTCGGGCGACTTGAAGTCCATCGACTCGAAGCCGGCCGGCGCCTTGCCGAGCTGGTCGGCCGGGTAGAACTTGGCCCGGATGGCGGCGTGCGGGCAGATGAGCGCGCACTTGTTGCACTGGATGCAGATCGACTTGTCCCAGATCGGGATCTCGAGGGCGATGGCCCGCTTCTCCCACTGGGCGGTGCCGGTGGGCCAGGTGCCGTCGACGGGGAAGGCGGAGACCGGGAGCAGGTCGCCCTTGCCCGCCAGCATCAGCGCGGTGACGCGCTTGACGAAGTCGGGCGCCTGGTCGCTGACGATGGGCGGCATGGGCTTGCCGGTGATGCGGTCCGGGACCTTGACCTCGTAGAGGTGCGAGAGGGTGTGGTCCACCGCCTCGAAGTTCTTCTTCACCACCTCCTGGCCCTTGCGGGAGTAGGTCTTCTCGATGGTCTGCTTGATCTTGGAGATGGCCTCGTCGCGGGGCAGCACGCCGGAGATGGCGAAGAAGCAGGTCTGCATGATGGTGTTGATGCGCACCCCCATGCCGGTGTCCTTGGCCACCTTGTAGGCGTCGATGACGTAGAACCTGAGCTTCTTCTCGACGATCTGCTTCTGCATCTCGGCCGGGAGCTTGTCCCAGACCTGATCCGGCGCGAACTCGGAGTTGAGCAGGAAGGTGGCGCCGGGGACGGCGGCGTCGAGCATGTCGTACTTGTCGACGAAGCCGAACTGGTGGCAGGCGATGAAGTTGGCGCGGGTCACCAGGTAGGCGGAGCGGATGGGCCGCGGGCCGAAGCGCAGGTGGCTGATGGTCACCGACCCGGACTTCTTGGAGTCGTAGACGAAGTAGCCCTGGGCCCACATCGGCGTCTCCTCGCCGATGATCTTGATGGAGTTCTTGTTGGCCCCCACGGTGCCGTCGGCGCCCAGGCCGTAGAACTGGGCCCGGACCACGTCGGCCGGCTCGGTGTCGAAGTCCTTGTCCCAGTCGAGCGAGAGGTGGGTGACGTCGTCGTTGATGCCCACGGTGAAGTGGCGCTTGGGGCGCTGCTTCGAGAGCTCGTCGTAGACGGCCTTCACCATCGCCGGCGTGAACTCCTTGGAGGAGAGGCCGTAGCGGCCGCCGAGCACGGTGATCTCGTGGTGGAAGCGGTCGATGTGGGCCTGCTGCGCCTCGCGCAGCGCCGTGACCACGTCCTGGTAGAGCGGCTCGCCCAGCGCCCCCGGCTCCTTGGTGCGATCCAGGACGGCGATGGAGGTGGTGGTGCGGGGCAGGGCGGCCATCAGCTCGCCGAGGGGGAAGGGCCGGTAGAGCCGGACCTTGACCAGGCCGATCTTCTCGCCCTTGTTCACCAGGTGCTCGACGGTCTCGTGGGCCACCTCGGCGCCCGAGCCCATGATCACCAGGATGCGATCGGCCTCGGGGTGGCCGACGTACTCGACCAGCTTGTACTTGCGGCCGGCGATCTTGGCGAACTCGTCCATCGACTCCTGCACCGCGGCCGGGACGGCGGTGTAGAAGCCGTTGCAGGCCTCGCGGGCCTGGAAGAAGGCGTCGGGGTTCTGCGCCGTGCCGCGGACCACCGGCGCCTCGGGGGTGAGGGCGCGGGCCCGGTGGGCGGCCACCAGGTCGTCGGTGATCATCCGGCGGAGGTCGTCGTCGTTGAGCAACTCCATCTTCGACACCTCGTGCGAGGTGCGGAAGCCGTCGAAGAAGTGGAGGAAGGGCACGCGGCACTTCATCGAGGCGCGCTGGGCGATGACCGCGAAGTCGTGGGCCTCCTGCACCGACCCCGAGCAGAGGAGGCCGAAGCCCGTCTGGCGCACCGCCATGACGTCGGAGTGGTCGCCGAAGATCGAGAGCGCGTGGGTGGCCACGGTGCGGGCCGACACGTGCATGCAGAACGAGGTGAGCTCGCCCGCGATCTTGTACATGTTGGGGATCATCAGCAGCAGGCCCTGCGACGCCGTGAAGGTCGTCGTCAGGGCGCCGGCCTGCAGCGCGCCGTGGACCGCGCCCGAGGCGCCGCCCTCCGACTGCATCTCGCTGACCGAGGGCACCGTGCCCCAAATGTTCTTCTTGCCCTTGGCCGACCACTCGTCCGCCCACTCGCCCATGTTGGAGGAGGGCGTGATGGGATAGATGGCGATGACCTCGTTGATGCGGTGGGCGACCGAGGCCACGGCCTCGTTGCCGTCCATCGTGATCATCTGACGCTTCGACATGCTGCCTCCGGTTCGGGCTGCGGGTGGCGGTCGAGTGGGTCGCGGAGAGCGCAAGGCCTGCGCGTGTACACGAGCGTTCGGGCCGTTTCTACGGGGCTTTGCAAGTGGCAGGCCCCCTCGCGGAGGGCTGCCGTTGGTTCAAAGGGGGCTGGAGTGTACCAGATAGGGGGGGCCGCCCCGCAAGGGATTGGCCCAGCGGACGACGCACGGCGCCAGCGGTCGGAAGTGCATGACAAGCGGTCGTTTCCGGACCGCCCGTCACCAGAGCCAGGTCGCGGGATCGGGGATGGGCTGGTGCTCGGAGAGCCGCTGGAAGCCCTTCACGCAGCGGACGACGAGCCAGACCGCCACGAAGATGAGGCCCAGGAAGCCGACGAAGGCGACCACCAGGAGGCCGCTCACCGCCGCGTAGAGGAGGCCGATCCAGAAGGTGCGGATCTGGAACCGGTAGTGGGTGCGCAGCGCCTCGGGCGCCTCCCCCTGGTAGACGTAGGCCACCACCACGCCCACGAGCGCGGTGACGCCCAGCACCAGCGAGGCCAGGTAGAGGCCGTAGACCACCTTGGCGGGCACGTCGCTGGCGGTCGGCTGCGGCAGGGGGGGAGGCGGAGGCGGCACCGGTGCGGTCGGGATGGGGTCCATGGGGCGCATGGTAGATCCGCCGCGCCGGCGTGGACGCAGAATCCTCCTCGCCCGGGAGGGCACCTGGCGGGGTGACGCAGGGGCGCATTCACGCGCAGAACCTTGTGCGCTGCGCCGGTAAACCGCGACACTCGGTGCGATGTCCTCCGGGACGCTGCTCCAGCTCGCCCGGCGTCTCCACGAGGCCACCACGCTGGCCGAGGTGATGGACCGCGTGGCCGACGCCGTCGACGAGGCCACCCGCTACCGGCGGGCCTGGCTCACCATGCCGATGGAGCATGGCACCGGCATGGACATCGTCGGCTACGTGCTCGCCGACCGGCAGCGCGTGAACCAGCGGATGGCCTCGCTCGACTGGCGCAAGGACCGGCTGCTTTCCTTGACCATGAACTCCGAGGGGACGCTGGTCATCCCCGACATGCGGCTCTGCCCCGAGGCCGACCCGGCGCAGGTCGAGTTCTTCGGCAACCGCACCGTCATCGCCGTGCCCATGTTGCGGCTGGGCGAGCGGCTCGGCTGCCTCAACATCGGCACCTTCGCGGCCGAGGGCGTGATGCCCCCCACGGCGGAGGAGATCGGTTTCGCCGAGGAGGTGGCCGCGCTGGTCTCGGTGGTGGCCGGCCGCATCCGCGCCGAGGCAGCCCACCGGGCGCTCGAGGCCTCGGTGCAGCGGGAGCAGCGGCTCGAGGCGCTCGGCCGGATGGCGGGCGAGGTGGCGCACGACTTCAACAACGTGCTGGTGACCGTCATCGGCAACGCCGAGCTGGCGCTCGGAAGACTCGGCGACGAGCCGCTCCTCCGCGAGCTGCTCTCCGAGGTGCTCTCGGCGGGCAGCCGCGCCGCCACCCTGGCCCGCCAGCTCCTGGCCTTCTCGCGCGGCCAGCCGGTCGAGCGGCGGGAGGTCGATCTGCGGCAGACCATGAACGCGCTCACGCCCATGCTGCGCGCGCTGCTGCCGAGCTCGATCCAGCTCGAGGTCGTGGAGAAGGGGCTCCCGCGCGAGGTGCTCGCCAACGCGGGCCAGCTCGAGCAGCTGGTGATGAACCTGGTGCTCAACGCCCGCGACGCCATCGACGGACCGGGGCGCATCACCCTGACGCTCGACTCGTCCTACCGCGCCGGGCGCAGGTGGTCCGTCGTCGAGGTCCGGGACTCCGGCGCCGGGATGCCACCGGAGGTCCTGGCGCGCGTCTTCGAGCCCTTCTTCACCACCAAGGAGGCCGGCCAGGGGACGGGCCTGGGGCTGGCGGTGGTGGACGCGGTGGTGAAGAGCCACGGCGGCACCATCGAGGTGGCGAGCCGGCCCGGCGAGGGCACCTGCTTCACCGTGTCGCTGCCGGAGTCGGACGGCACCGGGCCGCGGCCGCGCCCGGCGCTCCGGGCCACCCCGGAGTCCGGCCGGGCCGAGCACCTCCTGGTGGTGGACGACGACACCCGCGTGCGCGTGCTGCTGGAGCGGGTGCTGACCACCGCCGGCTACCGCGTCACGCTGGCCGAGGACGGCGTGGTCGCCCTCCAGCGGCTGGCGCAGCACCCGGACATCCGCCTGGTGATCACCGACCTGGCCATGCCGAGGATGGGTGGCGACGAGCTGCTCCGGCGGCTCGCCGGGCGCGTCCGGGCGCTGCTGGTCTCGGGCTACGCGGCCCACGCCGTGAGCGTCGATCGGGCCGCCTACGTGCTGCCGAAGCCGTTCTCCTCGACGGAGCTCCTGGTGCGGGTGCGGGAGGTGCTCGACGCTCCGGCGGAGCAGCGCGCCGGTCAGGGAGCGGAGGCGCCGGTGTAGCCCGTCCCCCCTCCCCCTTGCCCCTCGCCTCCCCGCGTCCGAGACTTCCCGGGCATGCCCCACTACACCGGCAGCCTCCCCTCGCGCCTGCCCCGGGTCGGCACCACCATCTTCACGGTGATGTCGCGCCTGGCCACGGAGACCGGCGCGCTCAACCTCTCCCAGGGCTTCCCCGACTTCACCTCGCCGCCCGGCCTCTTCGATCTCGTGTCGAAGCACATGCACGCCGGCCAGAACCAGTACGCCCCCATGGCCGGCGCCATCCCGCTGCGCGAGGCCATCGCCCGCAAGGTCGAGGCGCTCTACGGCGCCCGCTACGACCCGGAGCACGAGATCACCGTCACCGCCGGCGGCACCCAGGCCATCTTCACCGCGGTGGCCTGCGCGGTGCGCCCCGGCGACGAGGTGGTGCTGCTGGAGCCGGCCTACGACTCCTACGCGCCGGCGGTGGAGCTCTGCGGCGGCACGCCGGTGCGGGCCCGCCTCGCCTTCCCCGGCTACCGGCCCGACTGGGCCGAGGTGAAGCGGCTCGTCACCCCGCGCACCCGCATGATCATCGTGAACACCCCGCACAACCCCACCGGCACGGCCTGGGAGCCCTCCGACCTCGAGGCGCTCGCGGCGCTCACCCGCGGCACGGGCGTGCTGGTGGTGGCCGACGAGGTGTACGAGCACATCCTCTTCGACGGCCGACGCCACCAGAGCTGCGCCGGCCACGCCGAGCTGCGGGACCGCTCCTTCGTGCTCTCCTCCTTCGGCAAGACCTTCCACGTCACCGGCTGGAAGGTGGGCTACGTGCTGGCGCCCCGGGAGCTCTCCCTCGAGTTCCGCAAGGCCCACCAGTTCATCGTCTTCACGGTGAACACCCCGGTGCAGCTCGGGCTCGCCGAGTGGCTGGCCGAGCCGGAGCGGTACCTGGGCCTCTCGGCCTTCTACCAGGCGAAGCGGGATCTCTTCCGCGAGGGGCTCCGGGCCTCGCGCCTGGAGCTGCTCCCCTGCCAGGGCACCTACTTCCAGCTCGCCTCCTACGCCCGCATCACCGACGAGCCCGACACCGCGCTCGCCGAGCGCTGGACGCGCGAGATCGGCGTGGCCTCCATCCCGGTCTCGGTCTTCTACGAGACGCCCCGCCAGGACCGGGTGCTGCGCTTCTGCTTCGCCAAGAACGACGACACCCTGAAGCGGGCCTGCGAGCGGCTCGCCGGGGTGTGAGGAGGCGGCATGAGCGGCTCGGGCCTGGTGGACAGGGTGGGCACCGGCCACCTGGCGGTGGTCTTCACCTCGCAGCGCACGCCGGGCGACGACGGTTACGCCCAGACAGCGGACGAGATGGTGCGGCTGGCGGCGACCATGCCCGGCTTCCTGGGCATGGAGAGCGCGCGCGGCGACGACGGACTGGGCATCACCGTCGCCTACTGGAAGGACGAGGCCTCGATCGCGGCCTGGAAGGCGCAGGCCGACCACCAGGCGGCGCAGCGGGCCGGGCGCGAGCGCTGGTACCGCGCCTACCGGGTGCGGGTCTGCCGGGTGGAGCGGGAGTACGGGTTCGACCGCTAGGGCGGGGTCAGCTCCGCGTGCCTGCCCGGGAGATGCCGCAGCGCTCGAGCCGCCGGTAGAGCGTCATCCGCGAGATGCCGAGCTGGTCGGCGGCGCGAGAGAAGTTCCAGGCGCAGGCCGTGAGCGTGGCAAGCAGGACCTGGCGCTCGCTCTCCCGCATGGCGCCGCGCAGCGAGGGCTCGGGGGGCCCCGGGCTGGCCGGCGCCAGCCGCGCCTCGTCCTCGGGGAGCAGGAGGTCGGCGCGATCGATCTCCGCGGTGCGGGAGGTCGCCGCCGCGCGCAGGATGACGTTCTTCAGCTCGCGGACGTTGCCGGGCCAGGAGTAGGCCCGCAGCGCCGCCACCGCCTCGTCGGTCAGGGCCAGGCCCGCCCTCCCCACCTCGACCTCGGCCTCGGCCAGGAAGATCCGGGCCAGCAGGGTGACGTCGTCGCCCCGCTCCCGCAGCGGCGGGATGTCGATCGCCAGGACGTTGAGGCGGTAGTAGAGGTCGCGCCGAAAGCGGCGCTCCTGGCACTCGGCCAGCAGCGGCTTGTTGGAGGCGGTCACGATGCGGACGTCGAGGCGCCGCGGGCTGCTGCCCCCGAGCCGCACCACCTCCTTCTCCTGCAGCACCCGC
The DNA here is from genome assembly GCA_016214955.1 of Deltaproteobacteria bacterium. GTDB lineage: Bacteria > Myxococcota > Myxococcia > Myxococcales > Anaeromyxobacteraceae > JACRMN01. The sequence continues at coordinate 98,266 of JACRMN010000020.1, read as the reverse complement.
AGGAGCGCCGTCTGCGCGAGACCGGAGAGCTCGCTCACCTCGTCGAGGAAGAGGGTGCCGCCGTCGGCGTCCTCGAAGCGTCCCTGGTTCCCGTCGCGACGGCCGCCGGTGAAGGTGCCGGCCTCGTAGCCGAACAGCTCGGCCTCCACCAGCTGCGCCGGGATGGAGCCGCAGTTCACGGCCACGAACGGGCCTCCGGCCCTGTCGCCGGCGGAGTGGATGGCGTGGGCGAAGAGCTCCTTGCCCGTCCCGGACTCCCCGTAGAGGGCCACCGGGAGGGCGTTGCGGGTCGCCACCCGCGCCAGCTCGGTGGCCCGGGCGAGCGCGTCGGAGGCGCCGAGGATGCGGCCGAAGTCATAGCGGGCCAGGCCTGGCTCGGAGGTCACGGCGGTATCCTCCCGTCCCCTCCTGCGCGATGGGCGCGTCGCCGGCCGCGCGTCTGGCGCCCGCACGATGGCCCCGATCACCGCCCCCTCATGCGTGACCGGAGAGGCCACCAGCAGCGGCGCCTCCGGCACCTGGATGTGCATCTCGCTCCCGCCGGCGGCGGCTCGCCCGGCGAAGCCGGTGAGCAGCGCCTGCCTCACGGCCAGGGGAAGCGAGCCCGCCTCGACCACCCGGCGCCGGGCGGCGGCGTCGTTGACCGCCACCACCACCCCGCGGGCGTCGACGGCCACCAGCGCGTCCCCCGAGGCGTGAGCGGCGCGGAAGGCGTAGCGCACCACCTCGTCGCGCACGCTCACCGCGGCGCGCAGACGCTCCTCCACCGCCCGGGCGATGGCCTTGGCAGCCACCAGCGCCTGGCGGCGCTGCACCTCCCAGGGGCCAGTGATGTCGACGAGCCCGAGGGGCGCCCCGCCGCCCGGCGGGAGGACCGGAGCGGCGGCACAGCTCCAGGGCTGCCAGGCTTCCACGAAGTGCTCGGAGGCGAAGACCTCCACGGGCCGCCCCTCGGCCAGCGCCGTGCCCGGCCCGTTGGTGCCGGCGGCGTCCTCGGCCCAGCAGGAACCCGGGGTGAAGTCGATCTCCGAGACCGCCTCGACCACCGCCGGCAGTCCCGCGATGTCGAGCAGCCAGCCGTCGCCGTCGAAGTAGGTGAGGACGTGGTCGCCGAGGCCGAGGCGGGCGGCGAAGTCGGCCAGGATGGGCCGCGCCAGCCGCAGGACGTCGTCCCGCTCCCGCCGCTGCCGGAGCTCCTCGGCCGAGAGGCGGCGCGCGATCCGCTTCTGCGCAGGGTCGATCCGGTAGCCGCGGGCGCGCTGCCAGGAACGGGCGATCTCCTCCCCGATCCCGTCGGGCGCCACGCCGTCCAGGACGTAGGCGTGCCAGGCGCGATCGATCTGGCGCCTGCGCTCGAGCCGACTCGTGGGCTTGGGGAACGGCCTCATGGTCAATGCGCAAACGGTAGCAAGAGGTGCAGGCTGGCACCACCCGCCGCAGCGCTTTCGGCGGATCGGGGTCCCCTCGTGGTGCGACCCCCGATCGGGGGAGAGCCTGACACCCGGCCCGCGCCCCCTGCGCGCCCGCGTGTCTCAGGGCGACGGAGGGGTCTTGGCCGGCGCGTCGAGTGGCGTGCAGACCCGGACCTCGACCGGCCCGGCCAGCCAGGCAGCGGTGAGCGCCACCCAGCGCAGGAAGTGGGGCGTCGCCTTGTGCGCCTCGATGGCCGCCTCGTCCCGGTAGAGCTCGTAGAGGTGGATGACCTCGGGGCGCTCGTCGTCGGCGAGCACGTGAAAGAGGAGGCAGCCCGCCTCGTCGCGCACAGAGGAGAGCGCGTCGAGCCTCATCTCGGCCAGGAACGCCGTCCGGTGCTCGCGCTTCACCGTCACCTTCACCACCAGTGCCTTCATCTCCGTCCCCTTCCGAGGCCGATCCCGCCTCAGGTCTCGACCCGCTGGCCGCCGTGGGTCCACCCCGGTCTCCGGGCCGCGGCCGCCGGTGCCCGCGGCCGCTCCCGCTCCCGCTCCGCGCCGCCGCCGACACCGCCTCCCCGGACCAGCTCCTCCACCACCCGCGACAGCTCCTCGACGTTCCGCACCACCTCCACCCGGTCGCAGAGCGGTCCGTAGGTGTTCATCAGGCAGTCCCCCAGCTCCCAGGAGCCCCGGTCCTCGGGCGTGAGCCAGAGCACGGTGCTGGCCCGCTCCCGGATCGCGGCCAGCACCTCCTCGTGGGCCGGGTTGTAGTTGTTGCGGGCGTCGCCCAGGATCACCACCGCCGGCCGCCCCCGCAGGCTGGGGAGGTGGCTCGCCTGGAAGGCGAGGAAGGCGCTCCCGAAGTCGCTGTCGTCCTCCAGGCTGACGGCACCGCCCCCCTCGATGCGCTCCAGGGTCGCGTTGATGGGCAGGCTGCGCAGGAGGTCGGTGACCTCCGCGATCTGCCGGTTGAAGACGAAGCTGCGCACGTCGAGGAGCCCCTGCTGCAGCGTGTGGACGAGCAGCAGGAGGAAGCGGGAGGCGTGGCTCACCGAGTAGCTGACGTCGCAGAGCACCACCAGGCGCGGCCGCTCCTTGCGCTGGCGGCGCAGCACCCGGACGAAGGGCACCAGGCCGTGGCGGTAGTTGCGCTGCAGGGTCTTGACCACCGCCAGCCGGCCGCGCTTCTCGTCGCTGCGCAGGTCGCGGGCGTCCTTCCGCAGCCGCTTCACCATCCGGGCGACCACCTCCTCCATGGCGGCCTCCTCCTCCGGCGGGAAGGGCTTCACCCCCTCGTTGCGCCAGCGGGAGAGGAAGTCGTCGTCGGTGCGCAGGTAGATGGGCCCCCGGGTGTGATGAATGGGGCGCGGCTTGTCGGCCCTCCCGCCGCGGAACCGGCGCGACTGCACCGCCATCCGCGCTCCCCCCTCGGAGTCGCCCTCCACCGGCGTGAGGGTGTCGAGGTCGAGCTCCAGCCCGTCCTCCTCCCCGGTCTCCACGAGCAGCTTCGCGCCCGAGCGCTCTCCCTCGTCGCCTTGCGCCGCCGGGCGCCACCGGCCCTCGGCCGCGACGGCGGCGGCGTCGGCCGGCAGGGCGCCCGGGCCACGCGCCGGCGTAGCCTCTCCGAAGTAGCCGTCGAAGAGCGCATCGAAGCGGCCGAGCTCGGCCTCGCTCTTCACCAGGGTGAGCCGCAGGGCCGCCCGGGCCCGAGCCCGGTCCGCCAGGCCGGTGGCCGCCAGCGCCTGGACGGCGTCCAGGGTCTCGCCGGGGGAGACCCGAAGCCCGGCGCGGCGCAGGAGGCGCACGAAGCCGACGACCAGGCGCTCCACGTCAGCCCAGCTCCGCCGCCAGCTCGTGGATGCGGAGCACGTCGGCCTGGTGCTTGGCGATGGCGCCGGCGGTGTGCAGCACCACCTTCCTCGTCAGCTCCTTGGCCCGCAGGAGCGAGAGCACCCGCGCCCAGTCGATGCCCTCGGAGACGCTGGGGGGCTTGCGCAGCCCGATGGTGCGCGCCTTCCGCAGGAAGGCCACCAGCTGCTCGGCGAGCAGCTCGCAGGTCTCGGGCACGCGGTGGCGGACGATGGCCACCTCCCGCTCCTGCTCCGGGTAGCCGATGTGGAGGTAGAGGCAGCGGCGGCGCAGGGCGTCGGAGATGAGCCGGGTGGCGTTGCTGGTGAGCACCACCAGCGGCCTGTGGCGCGCCTCCACCACCCCCAGCTCGGGGATGGAGATCTGGAAGTCGGAGAGCGCCTCCAGGAGCAGCGCCTCGAACTCGTCGTCGGAGCGGTCGATCTCGTCGATGAGCAGCACCGCCCGCTTCTCGGCGCGAAAGGCGCGCAGCACCGGCCGCTGCACCAGGAAGTGCTCGGAGAAGAAGAGGCTCTCCTCGCCGGCCAGCCTCCCCACCGCCTCCGAGAGCGAGGCGGCACCCCGCAGCTGGCCGTCGAGCTGGGTGCGCAGCAGCTGGGTGTAGAGGAGCTGCTTGCCGTACTCCCAGTCGTAGAGGGCCTTGCCCTCGTCGATGCCCTCGTAGCACTGGAGGCGGATGAGCGGGTGGTCGAGCGCGCCGGCGAGGGCCTTGGCGAGCGCCGTCTTGCCCACGCCCGGCGGCCCCTCGATGAGGATGGGCTTTCCCATGGAGGCGGCCAGGTACACCGCGGTGGAGATGCCCTCGTCGGCGATGTAGCCGGCCAGCTCGAGCGTCCGCTTCACTTCGTCCACGTCGTTCAGCATGGGAAGCCTCCGGGGGGATCGGCGAAGGGGGAGCGGGAGGGGGCCGCGGCGACTCCGTCCGGTCCCTCCCAGCCGTGGACGGCGCGCCGCAGGTCACAGCGGTCCTCGGGGCCGAGCGGGCTGCCGCCGTCGGCGCCGCTCCTCGCCGGGCAGCCGCCGGCACAGCTCGATCGGGCCGGACACGCCCGGCAGGCCGCCGGGGGGCTGGCCAGGCCGGCGCAGCGGGCGCGGAGCGCACCCCAGCGCCCTCGCGCCACGGCGAGCGAGGCCGAGAGCGGCCCTTCGAGCGCGCCCTCCACCGCGGTCTCGGCGGCCCGGGAGAGGGCGCAGGGGTACAGCGTGCCGTCGGCAGCCAGGTAGGGGCGCTCTCCGGGCAGGCAGCCCTCGCCCCCGCGATGGCCCCGGCCCTTCCACCACTCGATGGCCGGGGCCCGCCCGAGCTCGTCGTAGAGGGCGCGGAACGCACCGTCGCCGTGGTAGCGCGCCAGGAGCGCCTGCACCTGCTCGGGCGCCGGCGGCTCGACCTGGCCTCCGCCCGCGGCGCGCCCCCCGCGCAGCAGGGTCGAGCTCCGCACTCCCTGGAGGCCGAGCCCGTCCGCCAGGTCCAGGAGCTGGGGCAGCTCCGCGAGGTTGTGCCGCATCTCGGTGAAGGCGACGACGACGCGGCCCGCCATCCCGGCCCGCGCCATCCGGTGGATGCCGTCGAGCGCACGCCGGAAGGTGCCGGGTCCGCGAACCAGGTCGTGCGAGCGCTGGCTGGCGCCGTCCAGGCTCACCTCGACGCGCAGCCCCTCGAGCGAGAGATCTCGCAGGGTGGCCACCTGGTCCTCCCCGAGGAGGTGGCCGCTGGTCTGGAGCCCGACGGTGCGGAAGCGCTGCGGCCCGCAGTGGGCCAGGATCTCGCCCCAGGCGGCGTGCAGCATGGGCTCGCCGCCGGTGAGCCAGATCTCCTCGCCGCCCAGGGCCGCCAGCTCCCGCACCACCGCCAGGCACCGCGCCAGCGGGACGTCTCCGGGCCCGGCGCCGGGGCCGCTCTCCACGAGGCAGTGGCGGCAGCGCAGAGCGCAGCGGGAGGTGATGGCGAGCGTCAGCGCCCTGGGCGACGGCGCGGCTGTCGATCCGGAGGGCGTCATGGATCGCTCGCGCCGACGATGGGGCGGTAGCTGCCGAAGTCGCGCGTCCGCAGGCAGCCGGCCAGCACGCCGCTGCCGTAGGCGAGGTGCTCCGCCAGCCAGAGCAGGAGGAAGGCCGGGAACGACAGCGCCGGCCGGCGGACCCGGTGGTCGACGGCCGCGGCCCCGAGGGCCATGCCGGCGGCGAGCAGGCCGAGGCGGGGCCAGAGCACGGCCCCCGCCAGCAGCACCAGCGCGTAGTAGCGGACGAGGTGCAGGGCGAGGTGGTAGGCGAGGCTGGTGGCCCCGCGGATCCGGGCCAGGGCCACGCTCCCCGGCGGCAGGGCGAGGCCCAGGCGGCGAGCCCGCACCTCGCAGAGCGCGCCGTCGAGCAGGAGCACCGCGGCGCAGCCTGCCGCCACTTGCCAGGAGAGGGCCAGGGCCGCCGCCGTCGCCAGGACCACCGCCAGCGTCGCGCCCGGGGGTAGCACCAGGCGCTTGCGACGTTCCGGGTGGAGCCGGTGCAGCAGGGCCTCCGAGGTCCCGTACTCGAAGCGGCGGCGCAGGAAGGCCGGCAGGCGGTTGCGGTGCTCGTGGAGGACGCTGCCCTCCGGCAGGTAGACGATGCGGCTCCCGGCGTCGCGCAGCCGCCAGGTGAGGTCGACGTCCTCGCCCACCCGCAGCTCCTCGCGGAAGCCGCCGGCGGCGGCGAAGGCGCTGCGCCGCACCAGCAGGTTGCAGCTCGGCAGGTAGAAGGTGTCGGCTCCGGCGCCGGCCGAGCGGCCCTGCCGCCCCAGGCTCAGGCTCGACATCTCGGCCTCGTAGCGGTCGAGCGCCGTGCCGCGATGCATGCCCTCCACCATCCCGCCGACCGCCGCGACCTCGGGGTCGGAGAAGGGCTCGAGGAGCTCGGCGAGCCACTCCGCCGAGGCGGTGCAGTCCGAGTCGAGGAAGGCCAGGATCTCGCCCCGGGCCACGGCCGCCGCCCGGTTGCGGGCCGCCGCCGGGCCCCGCCCCTCGCCGCCCGAGGAGAGCACCCGCGCTCCGGCGCGCCGGGCCACCTCCGCGGAGCGGTCGCGGCTTCCGTCGTCGACCACCAGGATCTCGAGCTTGCCGGGCGGATGGCGGAGGAGCGAGAGCGACGCCAGGCAGCGCCCGAGCTCCGCCTCCCTGTCGCGCACCGGGATGACGACGCTCACCGCGGGCCAGGCCTCCTCGGCTGCCGGCGGGCCGCGCCGGACCCGCAGCCACCCGCGCTCGGCGAGCGCTTCCAGGGCGCGCCGCTCGGCGAGGGAGCGCGCCGCCACCTCGGCGCCGTCGCCCAGCAGGCGCGCCAGGGCCTCGTTCACCCGGACGAGCCGCAGCGGGACGCGAGCCAGCAGCGCCGGCCCGTCGGCCAGCTGTACCCGGCTCACCCCTGGCGCCAGCCGGTAGCTCACGGGCCGCCTCCAGGGAGCAGCCCCTCCTCGGCGAAGATGGCGAGGATGCGCTCGACCGCCTGGCCTGCGCTGCCGAGGTGGACGCGCCCCTGGCGCGGCCGGATGCCGCCGGAGAACAGGGACCTCACCCGCTCGTGGGCGGGCTGCGACGGGTCGGGCGTCTCCACCCGCAGCGGGTCGGAGCGGGGCGCCGCCAGGCCCACCGGCCGGAGCGCCGCGCCGTCGAAGCCGAGCTCCCAGGCCGGGAGCCCGAGCTCGGCGAGCCCCCAGACGGCCACCGGCGCCGCCAGGGCCCCGAGCACCGACGGCAGATCGGGGTAGCGCGGCTCGGCGGCGCCGGCGTCGACGAGCACGGTGCACGGCAGGCGGAGCTCGACCTCCTCGCGCCAGCCCTTCTCGGCCCGGCGAATCGCCAGGGCGCGACCGCGCTCCAGCGCCAGCGAGACCACCTGGCGGGCGCAGGCCATGCCCAGCCCCGCTCCCGCCAGGGCCGCCGAGGCGTCGTCCCCGCGGTCGAGCAGACTGCTCCCGGTGAGGAAGAGCGTGGGCCGCAGGATCTCCAGGGTCCGGCGCAGCACCCGGGCCTCGGCCACGGCGTCGCCGTCGCGCAGCGCCTCGTCCCAGATGCGGATGGCCCGCGCCGCCCCCATGGAGAGCCCCAGCCGCAGGGCGTCGTCGAGCTCCTCCCCGCCCACCGCCAGCGCGGTCACCACCGCGCCCGGCCGGGCGACCGCCACCTCCAGCGCCGCCAGGTCGGCGGGATTGACCACCCGCCGCAGCCCGGTGCTGCGCAGGGCCGCGCCGCTCGCCAGCAGCCGCACCGGCGGCCGCGGGTCGCGCGTCTCCCGCAACAGCACCAGCACCTCGAGGCCATGCCCGTTGCCCATTGGCGCACCTCAGGTCATGCGGTAGGAGACGCCGAAGCCGCCCCGCGGGTAGCGCCAGCGCGCGAAGGCGTGGCTGTCGCAGACGGCGTAGCAGGTGCCGCACTCCAGGCAGCCGTCGTGCACGAAGCTCATCTTCCGGTCCTTCTCGGACCAGGCGTAGCAGCGGGCCGGGCAGGTGGTGGTGCAGTAGCGGTGGGAGCAGGCGGCGCAGTGCGCCGGGTCGAGCACGATGTGGGCCTCGCGGTCGACGGTGAAGCTGGTGTAGTCGAGGAGGTCGTCGACGTTGATCATGCGCGCTCCCTAGATGGTGCTCCAGGTGGTCCAGCCGTCGCGCACCAGGTTGGCGGTGCCCACCTTCTTGCGAGCCATGGCGAGCCCCATCTTGAGGAGGCTCTGCTTGGGCGCGCCGTCGATGCGGTACATCCGGTCCATGAAGTCGCAGATGAGCTCGGGGTAGTCGCCGTAGAGCCGGTCGATCTCCAGCAGCTCCCCGGCCCGGTGGAAGGTGCGCAGGTCCTGCAGCACGAAGGTGGCCTCGAGCCGGCGCCGGTAGCCGGCGAGCCGGCGGGCCGACCAGTCCCCGGCCTGGCGCGCCTCCAGCACCGCCTCGGCGGCGCAGGCGCCCGACTGGGCCGCCAGGTTGATGCCCTCCAGGTTGGGCCCCTTGGCGTAGCAGAAGGCGGCGGCGTCGCCCGCCACCAGGATCCCGTCGCCGCACAGCTCCGGCATCATCCGGTAGCCGCCCTCGGGGATGAGGTGGGCCGAGTACTCGAGGAGCCGGGCGCCGCGCACCAGCTTGGCCACCTGCGGCTGGGCCAGGAAGGCGTTGAACAGGTCGTACGGCGTCCGGCCGCTCCGGCGCAGGCTGTCGAGGTGCAGCACCATGCCGGCCGAGAGCGAGTCGTAGTTGGTGTAGAGGAAGCCGCCGCCGCGGACGCCGGAGGACGATCCCACGAACTCGCGCGAGGCGCCCTGGTCGCGCACCAGGCCGAAGCGGTCGTCGATGACCTCCTTGGGCAGCTCGAGGAGCGCCTTCACCCCCAGGCCCAGCTGGCCGGGATCGAAGCGGGGGCGGCGCAGGCCGGCGCTGGCCGCCGTGAAGGAGAGGACGCCGTCGGCGGCGATCACCACCGGCGCCCGCAGCTCGCCGGCGCCGCGCAGCACGGTGATGCCCGCCACCTTGCCGCCCTCGCGCACCACGCCCTCCACCGTGCAGCGGGTGAGGAGCGTGGCCCCGGCCCGGGCGGCCTCGCCGGCGAGCCAGCGGTCGAAGTGGGGACGGAACACCGTGTAGCCGTTGTAGGGGGCCCGGTCGAAGCTCTCGGTCTCGTACTCGAGGTTGAGGCTGCGGCCCGGGGTCATGAAGGTGAGCACCTTCTTGACCAGGTGGCGCTGCAGCGGGGCGCGGTCCCAGAAGTCGGGGAAGACTCGCTCCAGCGCCGGCATGCGGTGGAGCACGCCGCCGAACATGTTCTTCTCGCCCGGGTGGGCGCCGCGCTCCACCAGCGCCACGTCCACGCCGGCGCGCGCCAGCGTGAGCGCGGCGGTCGCTCCGGCCGGTCCGGCGCCCACCACGATGGCCTCGAAGCTGCGCTTCATCCCGCCACCTCCCGCTCTCCGTCCCGCTGCGCGCGGGCGCCGACCGCCGCCAGCAGGCGCGGCAGCACCTCGCGCAGATCGGCCACGAAGCCCTCGTCGGCGGCCGGGAAGATGGGCGCCTTGGGGTCGGCGTTGAGGCAGACGATGCGGCGCGAGCCGCCGATGCCGCCCAGGTGGTGCATGGAGCCGGAGATGCCCCAGGCGAAGTACAGCCTCGGCCCCACCGTCTTTCCCGTCTGGCCGATCATGCGCGGGAGCTCCTTCCAGCCGAGGTCGTAGACCGGGCGGCTCACGCCCACCGAGGCCCCGACCCGATCGGCGAGCTCGCAGAGCTGGGCGAAGCTCTCGCGATCGCAGCCCAGGCCGGCCGCGAAGATCACCTGGGCCTCGGCCACGTCGACGGTGCGCGGGTCGGGCGGGATGCGCGCCCGCACCCGGGTGGCGGCGCCGGCCTCGCTCACCGCAGCCAGCCGCGCGGTGCGACGGGCCGGCCCCGGCCGCATGCCGGGGACCACCGCCGCCGAGAGCACCCGCGGCAGCATGGTGAGCACCAGCGGGGTGGGCTCGTCGCGCCGGCCGTAGGGCGATCCGCCCCCGGGCGCGGCCTCGTTCCAGAGCCGCTGCTCCACCACCTGCACCCCCACGGCCCGCCTGCGCACCGTGAGCCCGTCCCAGTCTCGGGAGAACGAGACCGCCTCCGTGAACAGCGCCGCACCCAGCCGCGCGGCGATCCGCGGCGCCAGCGTCGCGCCCGGGTCGTCGTGGGCCAGCAGCACCACCCGGGCCCCGCAGGCGCGCGCGGCGTCGGCCAGGGCCTCGGCCTGGGCGCAGGGCAGGTCGGCCAGCTCCTCGGGTCCGCGGATGTCGAGCACCTCGGGGACGCCGTAGGGGCGCATGGCCTCGTAGGCGCCGTCGGGCGCGCCGGCGAAGCAGGCGGCCGCCCAGGGAGCGCCCAGGGTCTCGGCCAGCCGCCGCCCCTCGGCCAGGATGCCCTTGCCGGCGTCGTCGAGCGAACCCGAGGAGAGGTCGGCGAAGACCAGGACTCCCGCCAGGCTCATATCTCCCTCCCCACGCGGTGCCCTTCCCAGATGGCCATGTCCACCTTGCGCGGCGCCACGCAGTCGCCGATGCGGTAGAGCTCCTTCACCTGGTGCTTGAGCGCGCGGTAGAGCTGGTCCTCCACCTCCTGCTCGATGGCCAGCACCACCGAGTCGTAGGGGCCGAACTCCTGGGTGGCGTTGGAGTAGACGTTGACCCCCTTGAGCCGCTTCTCTCCGGCGGCGCCGGCGACCTCCAGGACGGCGATGTCGGGCGTGAAGGTGCAGCCCTTCTGCAGGAGCCGCTGGCGGGTGAGGTACAGGTCCTGGGTGGGGCCGAGCTCGGCGCCCACGAACAGGCTGGAGCAGAGGACGTGCACGCTCCGGCCCTGAGAAGCGATCAGCTCCGCGGTGGCGGTGGCGCGGTGGTGGCCGTCGGTGTCGACCAGGCACACCTTCTGCCCCAGCTCCGCCTTGCCCTGCAGCACCTCCCAGACGTTCCACACCGCCGGCCCCCTGGCGCCCCCGATGCGCGGGTTGCGGGCCGGGACGCTGCCGGTGGCGCAGATGACGACGTCGGGCCGGGTGGCCGCCACCAGCTCCGGGGTCACCTCCACGCCGAGGTGGACGCGCACGCCCGCCTTCTCCACCTGCGCCTTCTCGTTGCGCACCAGGACGCCGAACTCCTCGCGCCCGGCCCCCTTCATGGCGAGCAGCACCTGCCCGCCGAGCTGCTCGCCCTTGTCGTAGAGGTCGACGGCGTGGCCGCGCCGCCCGGCCATCTTGGCGGCCCACATGCCGGCGGGCCCGCCGCCCACCACCACCACCCGCTTCTTCACCGGCGCCGGCCGCAGCGTGCCCTCGCCCCACTCCTTCTCCAGGCCCACCGCAGGGTTCTGGATGCAGCCCAGCGTCTTGTTCATCCCGATGCGGCCGATGCAGTTCTGGTTGTCGGCCACGCAGGAGCGGATGTCGCCCAGCCGGCCTTCCTGGGCCTTCTGCGGCAGGAAGGGGTCGCAGATGAGCGCCCGGCACATGCCGATGACGTCGGCCTGGCCGTTGACCAGCACCTTCTCCGCCATGGTCGGGTCGTTGATGCGGCCGGTGCAGAAGACCGGGAGCCGGATGCGGGAGCGGATCCCGGCGGCCAGCGGCACGGTGTAGCCGAGGGGCGTGTGCATCGAGCCCTCGACCAGGAAGAGGTTGTAGAAGGTGCCGATCGACAGATCCATGAAGTCGATGAGCCCGGCGGCCTCGAAGCGCACCGCCAGCTCCTGCACGTCGGCGAGGTTGAGCCCGCCCCAGGGGATCATCTCGTCGGCGCAGAGGCGGATGCCGACGGTGAAGTCCGGCCCCACCGCCTTGCGCACCGCGGCGATGAAGAGGAGCGGCGCCCTCATCCGGTTCTCGACGCTGCCGCCGAACTCGTCGGTGCGCTGGTTGGAGAGGGGCGAGAGGAACTGCCGCGCCAGGCTGGAGTGGCCGAACTGCAGCTCGATCCCGTCGAACCCTCCCTCGCGGACGTGGACGGCGCTGCGGGCGAAGTAGCGGGCCACCTCCTCGATGTCCTCCGGCTCCATCTCCTTCGGGATCTCCCGGAAGAGCGGGTCGGCGACCGGGCTGGGCGCGAAGACCGGGAGGCGGGAGAGGGTGCCGTCGCACTGCTGCCCGTTGTGGTTGATCTGGGCGAAGGTGCGGGCGCCGAACTCGTGCACCCGGTCGGTGATCCTGCGGAAGCCGGGGATCACCTCGGGCCGGAAGACCTCGATGAGCTTCTCGTAGGCCCTGTCGGTGGGGTGGACGCTCATCTCCTCGGTGACGATGAGGCCGGCCCCGCCCTTGGCCCGCTCGCCCCAGTAGTGGACGTGCTTCTCCGAGGGCAGGGTGTCGACGGCGAAGTTGGTGAGGTGAGGCTGGAAGGAGATGCGGTTCTTGAGCTCGACGCGGCCGAGCCGGACCGGGGAGAAGAGCTGCGGGAACATCATGGCGTGGGCTCCTGCACGGCCGGACGCGGGGCGGGCCCGCCCAGGGTGGTGACGCACTCCATCAGGCACTCGGGATCCCCGCCGCCCACGCCGCGGCCCAGGTGGTAGGCCACCGCCGGGCAGCCGCCGTGGCACTGGTCGAACCGCTGGCAGCTCTCGCAGGAGTGGATGCGCAGGCTGCGGAAGCTCTCGAAGACCGGCGACTCCCGCCAGATCTCGGCGAACGACCGGCGGCGGAGCGAGCCGGCGCGGAACTCGCGGCGCTGCAGGAAGGCGCAGGGGTAGAGGTCGCCCCGCGGCCCCAGGCAGCAGGTGAGCTTGGCGGCGCCGCAGAGGTTGAGGCCCAGCCCCTGGCGCTCCTGCGAGGTGAGCGAGAAGAAGCTGTCCCCGGTGCGCACCCCCGCCTCGGTGGAGAGCCAGGCCGAGAAGGCGAGGAGCTGGCTCGCCGTCGGGCGCAGGGCCTCCCAGTCGACGGCGCCGCGCCCCGAGGGCCGGAAGCGCGAGACCCGCAGGGAGACCCCCAGCGAGCCGGCCAGCCGGTGGAGGTCGGGGATCTCGGCGGCGTTGGGGCCGGTGAGCACGGTGTTGATGCTGGTGGGAATGGGGCTGCTGGCGAGGAGCCGGAGCGCGTGCAGCGCCTCGGCGAAGGTGCCCTCGCCGCGGATGGCGTCGCAGGTCTCGCGCCGGGCGCCGTCCAGGCTCACCTGGATGGCCACCAGGCGACTCCTGGAGAGCCGGCGGACCCGGGCCTGGTCGAGCAGGGTCCCGTTGGTGGAGATGCAGGTGACGAGCCCGCGATCGTGGCAGGCGGAGAGGATCTCCTCGAAGTCGGGGCGCAGGAACGGCTCTCCCCCGCCGAAGTTCACCTGGAACACGCCGGCCCCGTGCAGCTGCTCCACCGCCTGGAGCGCCTCGGCGGTGTCGAGCTCCCCCACCGCCGGCCGCCCCGACGAGGAGAGGCAGTGCCGGCACCGCAGGTTGCAGGCCAGCGTCACCTCCCAGGTGAGGTTCACCGGGGCCGAGAGGCCTGCGTCAACGAACCGGTTGCTCATGGAGGAACCCCTTCCGGACGAGGAGGTCGAGGAGCTGCGCCGTCCGCCGGCGCTCTGCCGCGGTGCGGCCTCGCAGCGCCTGGCCGGGCGAGCCACCCGCGCGCAGGAGCGAGGCCGGGAGGAGGTCGCCGGTCTCGGCGAACAGCAGCCGTGGGCCGGAGAGGTCGTAGAAGAGGAGGCCGAAGCGCTCGGCCCGCACCTGGCAGCCGGGCGCGAGCCGGTAGCACCTCTCCTCCGCCTCCCCGGAGCGCGGGGAGGCGGAACGGCGGGCGGTGGCGGGAGCGGGGGCCATTCACCCTCCGTCAGTAGACGCCGCAGATCCCGTCGATGGCCAGCTCCTCGATGCGGATCTCCTCGAGCACCCGAGGCTCGCCATCGGCCTGCGGGGGTGCGGGCGGCCGAGCCGAGCCCGCGCGCCGCTCCTTGGTTGCCTTCGCCTTCTTCTGCCTTGCCATCTGCTGCTCCTTTTCGAGAGTGATTGCCTCGTCCCCGCCAAGCGTGCCGGACCGCGCGCCGGCACTCGCGTTCCCGCCCGCCTAGAAGGGAAGCCGGCCGGCCGCCAGGAGCCAGAATGCCGGCGCCCAGAGGCCGACGAAGGCCCAGGCGATGAGCGACAGCGCCAGCCCACGGGCCGGGAACTTCCCGTAGGCGTTGAGCCAGACCTCGATCGTCAGGACCACGTAGCCGGCGCAGGCCAGCGCCAGGTAGTCGCTCTTGGCGACGAGCTGCTTGCCGTCGGGAAGGACCGGCCCACCGGTGAAGAACAGGACCATGTAGATGGCCGAGACCACGGCCACCGTCAGGGCGACGTTGCCCACCGAGCGCAGGTCCTCGAGCCCGGCCAGCAGCGCGTAGCCGACGGTGCAGTAGAGCAGCCCGTGTACCAGCAGGAGCCCGGCGGTGAACGGGTCCTTGAAGACGGCCGCCTGGACGAAGGCGCCGACCACCACCACCGCGCCCACGAAGCCCGTCACCGCCCCGGTGCTTCGCGGCTCGCCCTTTCCCAGGAAGAGGATGGCCACCGGAATCCACATCACGCTGATCGCCACCAGCAAAGGCAGAGTCATGAACGGTTTCTCCCCATCGGTTGGAGTGGAAGGTCGCAAGTGCTGCGGGGAGTCGCCGCCGTCGGCGCCCCCGGGAGGCGGCGGAGCCCACGCGCTCCGCGCCACCGGGGGACGCCGACGACGACTTCACCCACGCCTCGGCTCGTGCCCGGCCGGAGAGCGCCGGCCTCCGTACCGCCCTGCCGGGCCCGTACCCACGCAGCCGCTACTTCCCGTTGGCGCCCGGCTTCATGCACTGGCGGAAGATCATCTTCACCACGTCGGAGGTGACCTGGCGGGGGTTGCCGCCGGTGCACACGTCCTGGAGCACGATGGGGGTGAACTTCTCCAGGTGCTCCTCCTTGAGCCCGAGGGTGGCGAAGGTCTCGGTGATGCCGAGGTCGCTGCGGAGCTGCTCCAGCTCGTCCACCGCCGCCTCGGCCGCCTTCCAGGTGGTCATGCCGCGGGTGTCGACGCCCATGGCCTCGGCGATGTCCCGGAACTTGTCCGGGCAGGCCACCATGTTGTAGCGCTCCACCGGGATGAGGCCGATGGCGTTGCACTGGCCGTGCGGCGAGTCGAAGAGCGCGCCCAGGGTGTGGGCCATGGAGTGGACGATGCCCAGCCCGGCGCTGTTGAAGGCGTGGCCGGCGGTGTACTGGGCCCAGGCCATGTTCTCGCGGGCCTCGGCGTTGGTGGGGTTGGCGTAGGCGTCGCGCAGCCCCTTGGCGATCATCTTGATGGCGTGGATGCCGAGCCCCTGCGAGGTGCGGACGCCGAGGCGCGAGACGTAGGCCTCGACGGCGTGGGTCATGGCGTCCATCCCGGTCCAGGCCGTCAGGAAGGGCGGCATGGTGCGCATCAGCGCCGGGTCGACGATGGCGCGCGACGAGATGATGTTGGGGTCGAAGATCACCATCTTGTACATCTTCTGGGTGTCGGTGATGACCGCGGCCCAGCTGGTCTCCGAGCCGGTGCCGGCGGTGGTGGTGATGGCCAGCTGCGGCACGGTGATGGGCTTCTTGGTGGTGCACATCCCGTTGAACTCGCGGATGCTCTGGCCGTCGTGGGCGTCGACGATGCGCACCGCCTTGGCGCAGTCGTGGGAGCTGCCGCCGCCCACCGAGACCACGCCGTCGCACTTGGCCTGCTTGAAGAGCTTGTGGGCGGCGTGGACCTCGTGGTCCTTGGGGTTGGAGGTCACGCCGGCGTAGATGCTGACGCCGATGCCGGCGGCCTTCAGCACCCCCGCGACCTCGTCGAGGATGCCGGTGCCCTTCAGGCCCGAGCTGACGATGAGGGCGTTGCGGATGCCGATGGCCTTGGCCTCCTCGCCGGCCATGCGGTAGGCGCCCCAGCCGATGGTGGCTCGCGGCGTGGCGTGGAAGTTTCGCAGGGGGAACTCTGTCGAGGCGATGTTGAAGCTGCTCATGTGCGGCCCCTTTCGTTGGGCGAGGTTTTCCTGTGCTCTCGCATCGCTGCGTGAGCTCGATCCGGACGAGAACGACGGTGCACTTTGCTTCTTCAACCGGCGGGCCAACCGGCGCGAGGCGGCCTTCGCGCTGCGTACGGGTTGGGTTTTGCGGAGGGTTTCCTGTCCCTCGGCCCAACGAGTCAGTGCCGAGGCGGTGTGTCGCAGCCGTCTCGTTCGCGTGACATGGAACGCGACAGCGCGCGCCGCACCGTTACAGTGGCCGCCGCCGGCGAGCGGCGGCGGAAGCGGGCGTGACTCCAGGAGGACCGTTCACCTTTCGTGCTTCCGCGCCCGGGCGGATCCGGCAATGGCACCGCGGCCGCAGATCGCGCCCGCCAGCCCGCGAGGTTTTCGCGCAAGAAGCGCGACGCCACGGGACCGGGAAGCGACTGCCGCCTGGAGGAGACGGCGCCCCTGAACGAGCTCCAGGGCCCGGCCCTGGCCCCGGGGTTGCTAGGCCCCCCGGACATGACCTTGGAGCCGGCCTGGTCGCTGGAGCTGCCGCGCGCACGGATCCACCGCTTCACTCCCCTCCTCCAGCGGGGGGTCGGGGTGCGCGCCTCCGCCGGCCGCTCGGTCGCAGCCTTCCTCACCGGTGATCTCGGCCTGGCGCCCGACTACGTCGGGACGCGGATCGCCACCGTGTTCCTGGACGACCAGGTGGTGGACGACATCGAGGAGGCCCGGCTCCGGGCGGGCTCCCGCCTGGCGCTCTCCGCGGCCATGCCGGGGCTCGTCGGCGCCACCTTGCGCCGCGGCGGCCACTACGCGGCAATGCGCGCCGCCATCACGCGCGTGGCCAGCGCTGCTCCGGCCCCACCGGAGCGGCCGGCGACCATCCAGGTGGCGGTCTTCAACCTCCTGCTCGCGGAGGTCGGCCCCGCGCTCCTGGCGCGAGGCGTGCTCGTGGGGCGCGAGGAGGCGCGCGACCTGGCGGGTGACGCTCCCGGCGAGCCGCCCGGAGCCGGGCCCGTGGCTCTCCGGGTGCGGTTCGCCTGACCGTGCCTCGCCGACGGCGCCGCCCGCCGGCCGGCGTCAGCCGAGCGGCAGCTCCTCGAACCGCATCTCCAGCAGGTCGAGGTGCAGGACCCGCCCGGCCAGCGCCTTGCCGCGGCCGAGCAGCAGCTTCGCGACCTCGGCCACCTGCAGGCTGGCCACCACCGCGGGGGTGAAGGCCGGGTTCCCGAGCGCGGTCTCGATCCCCTTGCCGCCGGGCGTCTCCCGCAGCAGGGGGGAGAGGTCCGCTCCGGGGAGCTGCACGGCCACCTGTCCGTACCAGCCGGCGATGGCGCCGTGAACCAGCGGCACGCCGAGGCCGCGGCAGACCGCCGCCAGCTCGCGGCGCACCCGCACGCTGTCGAGGCCGTCGGCGACCGCGGAGCAGCCGGCCAGCAGCCGCGCTCCGTTGGCGGCGGAGAGCGCCTCCCGGTGGGCGACGACGGTCGCGGCCGGGTTGACCTCGGCCACCCGGTCCCGCGCCACCTCCACCTTGGCGGCGCCGAGGCGGGCCGGCGTGGAGAGGAGCTGCCGGTTCAGGTTGTGCTCCTCGAAGACGTCGGGATCCACCAGGACCAGCGTGCCCACGCCCAGCCGGGCCAGCTCCTCGACGAGATAGCCGCCCAGCCCGCCGCAGCCCACGATCCCGACCCGCGACAGGTGCAGCCGGAGCTGGTCCTCGACGGTGAGGGTGCTCCGGTTGCGCCGGTAGCGCGCCGGGAGCAGGCCCGCCCGCAGGGCCGCGAGCTCGACCTCCGCCAGGCCGGCGCCCGACCGCGCGGCCCCCTCGACCTGGGCCGCCCAGGGGAGCAGGTCTCCCTCGGCGCGGCTCCGCAGGAAGTCGGCGAGCGCGGCCTCCGGCATCTTCAGCCTCCGCCCAGCAGCGGGAAGATGGCGACCACGTCGCCGGGGGCGGGGCGGTGGGCGAGCTCGGCGTGCCGCCCGCCGACCATCAGGATCCCGATCTCCTCCCGCGGGATCCGCAGCCCATCGGCGAGGCTCCCGAGCGTCGTTCCCTCGGCGAGCTCCAGCTCCGCCTCGGCGAAGCGCCCCTGGCGAAAGGTCGCGAAGAGCTTGACGGTCAGCTTCATGGCCGTGCCCGGCGTCGCCGAGGCGCTCGCCCCCGGAGGAGAGGGCTCGAAGGCACCCTCCCCTCCGGGGCGACCCCTCACCAGTTGAAGACCCGATCCAGCTCCTCCGGCTTCACGCCGAAGACCACGTTGTGGGGGGCGAGCGGCTGCTGCTCGAAGAAGCGCGGCAGCCGGTCCTGCTCGACGCCGAGCCCCGCCCGCGAGTTGAAGCCGCGCTCCGCCGAGAGGACCTTCTTGCCCAGGGCGGCGACGTCGTCGCCCACCAGCGAGAGGCCGTACTGCGCGTTGAGGAGATCGATCAGCGTCTGGAAGGTGTCGGGCTGGTCGAGCACCGGGAAGGCCACGAACAGGCACATTCCGGTGGAGTCCACCGCGGCGGTGGCGATCTGCAGGTTGCGCGAGAGCTCGACCTGCCCCTCGGGCTTCAACGGATCGACGAAGCCGCCCACCTTGAGGATGTTGGTGGCCACCGCGTAGCCGGCGGTGTGGTCACCGCCCATGGGCGAGGTGGCGTAGGTGACGCCCTGCCCCTGCACGGCGCGGGGATCGTACGCGGGCAGCGCCTGGTTCTTCACCACCGGGACGCGCTCGACGCCGAACACCTTGCCGGTGACGCCCGCGCCCGAGCCGAGGATGCGGCCGAGCGGCGTGCCCTTGCCCACCTCACCCAGGAGCCGGAGGGCCCCGGCCGCGTCGCCGAAGGGGATGACGCCGGCCTCCATGGCGACGCCGATGGTCACGCCCATCTCGATGGTGTCGAGGCCGAAGTCGTCGTCCATGCGGTCGAGCTGGGCGATGACGTCGAGGTCGTCGATCCCGCAGTTGCCGCCGTGGGACCAGACGGTCTCGTACTCGGGCTGCTTGGTGACGTACTTCCCTTCCTTGTCGTGGAAGATGCCCGAGCACTGGATGGTGCAGCCGCGCTGGCAGCCGTGGGTCGCGAGCCCGCCGCGGTCGATCTCCAGCTGCGCCTGGGTCTCGCCGCTGATCTTCGAGGCGCCGGCGAAGCGGCCCTCCTTGAAGTTGAAGGTCGGGTAGCCCCCGGCCTCGTTGAGCACGTTGGTGAGCACGTTGGTGCCGAAGGCCGGCAGGCCCTGGCCCGAGACGGCGTGCCGCTTCAGCCCCTCCACCCAGGCCTTTGCGGCCTCCTTGAAACGGGCCGGGTCCCTGGGCTGCGGCGGGGTGGTGCCCGACTCGTCGACGACGATGGCCTTGATCTTCTTCGACCCCATCACCGCGCCGACGCCGCCGCGCCCCATGTGGCGGGTGGGCCGGAGCTCGCGGTCGGTGCAGGCGATCGAGGCGGCGCCGAGCTTCATCTCGCCTGCCTGGCCGATGGTGACGTAGGCGCACTTCTCGCCGTGCACCTTCACCAGCTTCTCGACGGTGTCGTAGTTCCCGAGCCCCCGGCAGCTGTTGTCGACGCTGAAGGAGACGCCGTTCTTGTCGATGAGCACCTTCCAGAGGTCGTCGCCGGCCGGCGCGCCCTCGAAGATGACGGCGGCGTAGCCGAGGCGCCCGAGCGCCATGCCCGCCTGCCCGCCGGCGTTGGCCTCCTTGATCCCGCCGGTGAGGGGGCTCTTGCAGCCCACCGAGATGCGGCCGCTGGTCGAGGCGCTGGTGCCGGCCAGCAGGCCGGGGGCGAAGACCAGCTTGTTGGCGGCGGAGAGCGGGTGGCAGGCCGGGTCCACCTCGTCGGCGACGATGAGGGAGGTCATGCCCCGCCCGCCGAGGCCGACGTACTTGCCCACCGGCTCCACCGACGCCTTCGGGCCGCCCTTGGCACTCATGTCGACTCGCAGGATCTTGTCCATCTGGTCTTTCCTCGCTGGGGTTGGCGCTGGCCGGAGCCATAGCAACCGGCGCGCCAGCGGCACCCGGCCGGCCGCCCAGGCCCGATGCCCAGCAACGGCGGGGTTCGCGGCGGCGCTGGGCGCGGCGACGGCGAGGAGCGGCGCGCCCGGCGGACGGAAGGTGTCGCAGGCCGTTACATGTCACACCGGACACGTGACAGTCGCTGTGACACCGGTGCGGCCCTACCCGGAAATCGCGCGACATTCCGGACCGGCCGGCCGCGGGCAGCCTCCTTGCAGAGTCGTGACGGCGCAGCGCGGGAGAGGCTGCCCACCAGCGAGGTCGACGTGCCCGGTTTCGAAGAGGCCAGAAGGATCATCCTCGAGAGCGTGACTCCGCTCGGCGCCGAGCAGGTGCCGGCCTGGGAGGCGGTGGGCCGCGTCCTGGCCGAGGACCTGCTGGCGCCACGCGATTTCCCGGCCTGGGACAACTCCGCCATGGACGGCTACGCGATGCGGGCCGAGGACGTTCGCCCGCCCGTGCGCCTCAGGCTCTCGGCCTACATCCCGGCGGGCGGCGACGCCTCGGAACCCCTGGAGCGCGGCACGGCGGCGAAGATCCTCACCGGCGCGCCCATTCCGGCGGGTGCCGACGCCGTCGTCCCCTTCGAGGAGGCGGAGGAGCGGGACGGTGCCGTCCTTCTGGGATCGCCGGTGAGGGCCGGGGCCCACGTCCGCCGCCGGGGCGAGGACCTGCGCTCCGGCGCGGTCGCGGTCGCGGCCGGCACGGTGCTCGGGCCCGCCGAGATCTCCTTCCTGGCGGCCTCCTCCCGGCTCTCGGTGCCGGTGGTCCGCAGGGCCCGGGTCGCCATCCTCTCCACCGGCGACGAGCTGGTGGCGCCCGGCGAGCCGCTCGCTCCCGGGAAGATCCACGACGCCAACTCGCTGGCGGTGGCCGCGGCGGTGAGGCTGGCGGGCGCCGAGCCGGTGCTCCTCGGGATCGCCCGCGACGACCTGGGCTCGCTCCGCGAGCTGCTCGCCCGCGGGCTCGCGGCCGACGCGCTGGTGACCACGGCCGGCGTCTCCATGGGCGACCGGGACCTGGTCCGGCAGGTGCTCGACGAGCTGGGCGTGCGCCAGGTCTTCTGGAAGGTGGACATCAAGCCCGGCCGCCCCACCGCCTTCGCCCTCCGGGGCACGACGCCGGTCTTCTCCCTCCCCGGCAACCCGGTGTCGACCCTGCTCACCTTCGAGCAGTTCGTCCGCCCGGCCCTCCTCCGGATGATGGGCCACGGCAGCGTGCTGCGGCCGCTCGCCGGCGCCGTGCTCCAGGAGGATGTCTCGCGGAGGCCGGGGCGCGTGTCGTTCCTGCGCGTCCGGCTGGAGCGGCAGGGCGACGACCTCCTCGCCTGGAGCGCGGGGGATCAGGACACCGGCATCCTCCGGACCCTGCTCCGGGCCGATGGCATCGCCATCCTCCCGGCCGACTGGGGCGACGTGAGCCGGGGCACCCGGGTGCCGGTGCAGGTGCTCCGCTCCAGCGCCGGGGGGGCGCGGTGAGCGGTGGAGGCCTCGCCGGGTCGCCGGGCCCTCGCGCGCTGTCCATCGCCGCGCGCACCGCGCACCTCCTGGCCACGGCCGTCTTCCTGGGCGGGACCTGGCTCGCCGCCGGCGACCCGGCGCTGCGCGCCTGGTGGCTCCTCTCCGCCGGCAGCGGCGCGGTCCTGCTCCTCACCGAGGCGAGCCACAGCCGCCACTGGGTCTACCAGGGCCGTGGCCTCGCGACCCTCCTCCACGTGGCGCTCCTCGGCCTCCTGGCCGTCGAGGGCGCGGGCCGCGCCGCCACCGCCGCGGCGCTGATCGTGGGCGCCGTCGGCAGCCACCTGCCCCGCTCCCTCCGCAAGTGGTCCTTCCGCCACCGCCGGGTCGTGGAATGAGCCACCCCGCGGCCGCCACGGCGCTTCGCGACGCGTTCGGGCGGGAGCTCCGCTACCTGCGGCTCTCGGTCACCGAACGCTGCAACTTCCGCTGCGTCTACTGCCTGCCCCAGGGGTGCGACAGGGAGCAGGCCGAGCGTCCGCTCTCGCTGGCGGAGATCGGCCGCCTCGTCGACGCCCTCGCCGGCCTGGGCTTCACCAAGGTGCGGCTCACGGGCGGCGAGCCCACCCTGCGCCCCGACCTGTGCGACCTGGTCCGGCGCGTCGCCGCGACCCCGGGGATCCGCCGGGTGGGGCTCACCACCAACGGCATGCGGCTCGCGGAGCTGGCTCCCGAGCTCCGCCGCGCCGGGCTCTCCTCCGTCAACGTCAGCCTCGACAGCCTCGACCCCGACCGCTTCCGGGAGATCACCGGGAGCAGCGGCTTCGAGCGGGTGCTCTCGGGGATCGAGGCGGCGCTGGCGGCGCCCATCCCGACGGTCAAGGTCAACGCCGTCCTGCTGCGGGACGTGGTGGATGGCGAGCTGGAGCGGTTCCTGGCCTGGACGCGCCACGAACCGGTCGCGGTGCGCTTCATCGAGCTCATGGAGACGGCCGACAACCGGGAGCTGTTCCGCGAGCGGCGGCTCCCGGCGGCCGAGCTCCAGGCGCGGCTCCTGCGCCTGGGCTGGTCGGAGCTGCCGCGCGACCCGAGCGACGGCCCGGCGGCGACCTTCGGCCACCCCGCCCACGTCGGCCGGGTCGGGCTCATCTCCGCCTACGCCAGGGGCTTCTGCGACTCCTGCAACCGGCTCCGGGTGAGCAGCGCGGGCGACCTCCGGCTCTGCCTGTTCGGCGACCAGACGGTGCCGCTGCGGCCGCTGCTCGCCGACGACTCGCAGCGGGAGGCGCTGGCGGAGCGCATCGCTTCGGCCGTGGCGAGGAAGCCGGCGGCGCACCAGCTCGCCTGGGGCGCCTGCGGCTCGGCCTCCAACCTGGCGGTGACGGGCGGATGAGCGCCGCGCTCCGCCACCTTCGCCCGGGACCTCCCCTCGCTGCGAGGCGGGACGGGGCAGGGCTCCTAGAGGCACTGGAAGACGCCGGTGCACCAGAGGCAGGCGGCGCAGGGCACGTTGTTGAGGTGGCAGTCCTGGACGAACTCCCCCTCCTGGACGTTGTCGCACAGGGCGTGGTTGCAGTCGTAGCAGAAGGGGAAGTCGTAGCGGAGCACGCCCTCGCGGAACGACCGGGCCCGACCGCCGTTCCAGATCGCCAGCAGCTCCTGGTCGGCGAGGCTGCCGAACGGCGCCGGCTCGACGTGCTTGGCCAGGCCGCCGACCCAGCTGGTGCAGCGGTGCCAGAGGAAGTAGCAGGGGTGCACCCCGCCGTCCCAGGAGACGAAGGCCGAGCCGCGCTCCACGAACTCGCAGCTCCGCTCCTGCGTGGGCCGGGGGCGGGGCAGGCGCAGGTCGATCCCCTCGCGCGCCGCGATCTCCTGCGCCTCGCCGAAGGCGTCGGCGACCCGCCCGGCGAGCGGATCGTCGGCAGCCCGCAGCAGCCTCCCCAGGTTGAGCGCCAGCCCCTGCGCCGCCGCCGCGGCCACCATCTCCTGGACCCGCTCGACGAGGCGCCGCTCCTCGGGCGTGGGGTGGATCTTCAGGAAGAGCTGGAAGTAGCGGCCGAGGTCGATGCCTTCGGCGGCCGCCTGCTCCCGCCACGCCCGGAAGTGCCGCATCGCCCTGTCGGTGCTGGTGTCGAAGGCCGCGGCCGCGCTCGTCTCCCGGCCGTAGGGGAGCAGGTGGCTGACGATCGCGAAGTCGAGCCGGTGGCGCGCCGCCCAGCGGACGAGCTCGGGGAGCTGCCCGACGTTGTCGGCCTGGGCCACGAACTCGACGCCGAGCGCGATGGGGCGCCCGCGCTCGCGACCGGCCCGGTGGAGCTCCGCGGCCGCGGCCTCCACCGCCTCCTGGCGGCCGCCCCGGCGGATGGCGCCGAAGAGCTCCGGCGTGACCGCGTCGGCCGACATGCAGACGCGATCGACGCCGGCGCGGGCCAGCGAGCGGGCCCGGGCCGGGCCCAGGAGCTGGGCGTTTGTCTGGAAGCCGACCCAGGCGTGCGAGGGCAGGTCCCGCCTCGCGGCCTCGATGAAGCGCTCCAGGTCGGGGTGGAGCAGCGGCTCGCCAATGCCGTTGAGGACGAGCGCCTCCAGGCCCGCGAAGGCCGGCCGCAGCCGCTCGAAGGTCTCGCGGCTCATGTGCCCCTCGTCGATGCGCTGACCTCTCGCCTCCTTGGCGCACATGGCGCAGTGCAGGTTGCAGCGGGTCGTCACCTCGACGTGAAGCTTCGACGGCACCGCGCGATGCGCCGGGCGCTCGGGCGAGGCGTGGATCTCTGGGCTCTCTCGTTCCATGTTCCCTCGGGCCGGGGGGCGCTGCCTGTTCGGCGGGCGAGCTCCTGGGCCCCCCGACCGCCTTGCGCACAGTGCACGTCACGGGCCAGCGCGGGGTCCCTGGGCGGGACCCGTCGCAGCCGGAGCCGTGCCACCCGAGGAGGAACGACCATGAGACGGATGGCGACGACACGGCACCAGGGCTGGATCCGGCTTCTCGCCGCCGCCGCGATGGCCGCCGGTGTGGGCAGCACGGCCTCCGCCGAGGAGCCGAGGGCGGTCATCCTGGCCACCACCACCAGCACCCAGGACTCGGGGCTGCTCGACGCCCTCCTCCCGGGTTTCGAGAAGCAGTGCGGCTGCCGGGTGAAGACCATCGCCGTCGGCTCCGGCCAGGCCATGGCCCTCGGCCGCAAGGGCGAGGCCGACCTCCTCCTCGTCCACTCCCCCGCCGACGAGGAGAAGCTGGTCGCCGAGGGCTTCGGCGCGAACCGCCGGCTGGTCATGCACAACGACTTCGTGATCCTGGGTCCGGCCGCCGATCCGGCCCGGATCCGCGGCAAGAAGGTCGCGGCCGCGGCCTTCCAGGCCATCGCGGCGGCCGGCAGCCTGTTCCTCTCGCGCGGGGACGACTCCGGAACGCACGCCCGGGAGAAGGCGCTGTGGAAGGCCGCCGCGGTGGAGCCCAGGGGCGCCTGGTACCAGCAGACCGGCCTGGGGATGGGTGAGACCCTCAACGTGGCCTCGGAGAAGGGCGGCTACCTCCTGGCCGACCGCGGCACCTACCTGGCGCGCAACAGGGGGCGCCCGCTGGCGCTGGAGGTGCTGGTGCAGGGCGAGCCGCTCCTGCTCAACGTCTACCACGTCATCGAGGTCAGCCCGGACCGCTGGCCCAAGGTGAATGCCTCCGGGGCCAGGGCCCTCGCCGCCTTCCTGCGCTCGCCGGCCACCCAGGAGGCCATCGGCCTCTTCGGTGTGAAGGAGATGGGCGCGCCCCTGTTCGTCCCCGACGCCGGCAAGGCCCTCTCCTCGCTGGGGCGCTGATGGACCTGTTCGCCGAAGGCATCTGGAAGGCCTTCCAGCTCCTCGCGGCTGGCGACCCGGAGGTGCTGCGCATCGCCCTCCTCTCCTTCCAGGTCTCCGGCGCGGCGACGCTGGGGAGCGTGCTGCTCGGCATGTCGGCGGGGACGGCCATCGCACTCAACGCCTTCCCCGGCAAGCGGCTGGTGGTGGCGGTCGTCAACACCGGCATGGGCCTGCCCCCGGTGGTTGTCGGGCTCTTCGTCTCGATCTTCCTCTGGCGAAACGGTCCGCTGGGCTCGGCGGGGCTGCTCTACACGCCGGCGGCCATCGTGCTGGCGCAGGCGGTCATCGCCACGCCCATCGTCATGGGGATCACCGTCAGCGCCATGCAGGCGCTGCCGCCCAGCCTCCGGCTCCAGGCGCTGGCGCTCGGGGCCACCCGGGTCCAGATGGTCTGGATCCTGGTGAAGGAGGCGCGCCTCCCGCTCATGGCCGCGGTCATGGCCGGGTTCGGCGGGGTCATCTCCGAGGTGGGGGCCTCGATCATGGTGGGCGGGAACATCAAGGGGTACACGCGGGTGCTCACCACCGCCACGGTGATGGAGACCGGCAAGGGCAACTTCGAGGTGGCCATCGCCCTGTCGATCATCCTGCTGCTCGCCAGCCTGGTCATCAACTACCTCCTCACCCTCGTCCAGCAGCGCGAGCGTCCCCGGTGAGCCCCGCCTCGCTGCTGGCGCTCGAGGGCCTGGCGGTCGCCCGCGGTGGCGTCCAGGTGGTCGACGTCCCCTCGTTCCGCCTGGAGGAGCGGGAGTTCGTCGCGGTCATCGGGCCCAACGGGGCGGGGAAGTCCTCCCTCCTCCTGGCAATGATGTCCCTGCTCCCGCGGGCGGCGGGCCGGATCCTCCACCGGGGCCGGGAGATCCGCGCCGAGCGCGACGCCGTCGCGCTCCGCCGCCGGATGGCGCTGGTCCTCCAGGACCCGCTGCTCTTCGACGCCACCGTCTACGACAACGTCGCTGCCGGCCTCCGCCTGCGCGGGCTCGACCGGCGGGAGACCCGGCGTCGCGTGAGCACCTACCTGGAGCGGTTCCGGCTCGCCGACATGGCGGACCGCGCGGCGCGCCGGCTCTCCGGCGGGGAGGCGCGCCGGGTGAACCTGGCCCGGGCGCTGGCGGTCGAGCCCGAGGTGGTCCTCCTCGACGAGCCCTTCTCCAGCCTCGACCTGCCGACCCGGCAGGCCATCGCCGACGACCTGGAGCGCACCATCCGGGAGACGAACATGGCGGCGGTGCTCGTCACCCACGACCAGTCGGAGGCGCTGCGGCTCTCGGACCGCATCGTGGTGATGAACCGGGGCGCCATCGTCCAGTCGGACGCGCCCGCGGTGGTGATGAACCACCCGGTCGACGGCTTCGTGGCGAGCTGCATGGGCATGGAGACCATCCTCGACGGCGTGGTCCGGCGGCGCAGTGGCTACGAGATCGTGGTCGAGGTGGCGGGCCGGGAGATCGACGCCCTGGGCGAGCCGCTGCCCGGCGAGTCGGTCTACTGCTGCATCCGCCCGGAGCAGGTCCTCATCGAGGTGGTCGATCCCACGCAGACCAGCAGCGCGCGCAACGTGTTCCCGGCGCGGATCGCCAGCGTCACCTCGGTGGGGCCCTACCTGAAGCTCCGGCTCGACTGCGGCTTCCCGCTGGTGGCACACGTCACCGGGGAGTCGTTCGCCGCGCTGGCGCTGGCGGCCGGCAAGAGCGTCTTCGCCTCCGTCAAGGCGACCGCCATCCACGTGATCCGCAGGGCCGAGGGGAGCGCGCAGTGGCCGCGCGTTGCCTGAGCATCGCGCGAGGAGGATGCCCATGAAGAGCTCGTCCAGGCCAGCCTCCCGCGTCGAGCGGCGTCGCGCCAGCGACCGCGCCTGGCGCCTCTTCGTCGAGGAGGGCGCCGGGCCGGAGGGCGTGCCCGAAGAGATCGCCCGCTCCTGGCAGCGGGCCCGGGGCGACTACCGGATCGACGCCGGGCTGCGGCGTCCGCCTCGGCGCCTCACCGCCGACGAGCTCCGCCAGCGCTGCGAGCGGGACGCCCTCTTCCGGCTGGCCCGGCCCGTCCTCGCCGAGTTCTCCGAGCGGCTCCGGCTCTCCCAGGACGTCCTCACCGTCTTCGACGGCGAGGGCTGGATGCTCTCCATCGACGGGCAGCCGGGCGTGGTCGAGGCGGTGGCCGACATCGACTTCCGCCCCGGCACCTGCTGGTCGGAGGCGGACGTGGGCACCAACGGCCCAGGGACGGCGCTCGCCGAGCACCGGCCGGTGAAGGTGTGTGCCTCCGAGCACTTCGTGGCCGCCTGGCAGCCCTGGAGCTGCTCGGCGGCGCCGGTCTTCGCGCCGGGCTGCGCCGCCCCCGTCGGCGCCGTCGACATCACCGGCCCGTGGGAGGTGCAGGGCCAGCGGGCGCTGCTCGCGGCCGTCGCCATCGCCCGGTCCCTCGAGGAGCGGCTGCGGGCCGTCGCCAGCGTCCGCGCCGAGGTGGCGCGCCACGCCCTTCGCGCGGCGCGAGGCTCGGGCGACGCGCTCCTGGCGGTCGATGCCGGCGGCGCGGTGATCGCCGCCAACGACGCGGCCGTGCGGCGACAGCTGGCCGCGGCGGGCTCGCTCCCGCCCGCGATCCGCCGGTCGGTGCTGCGGGCGCTCGGCTCCCCGGAGGCGGGGCGCGACGCCGACCTTCGGCTGGCGGTGGGCGACGGCCCGGGCCTGGTGGTCTCGCCCATCGCCCACGAGGGCGCCGTGGTCGGGGCCCTCCTGCGCCTGCCCTCCCCACCCCGGACGACCCGTTCCCGCAGGGGCGAGCCGCCCGAGCCCGCGCCCGGCGGCGGGGCCATCGCGGCCTCGGCGGCCCTCTCGCGGTACGACTTCAGCCTGATCCAGGGCCAGTCGGATGCCCTGGCCCGGGCCGTCGACCTCGGTGGGCTGGCGGCGCGCAACACGCTCCCGGTGGTGATCTTCGGGGAGTCGGGGACCGGGAAGGAGCTGTTCGCCCACGCCATCCACGGCGGCAGCGAGCGGCGCGACGGCCCGTTCGTGGCGGTCAACTGCGGCTCCATCCCCTCGGCCCTCGTGGAGGCGGAGCTCTTCGGCTACGAGGCCGGCACCTTCACCGGGGGGCGCCGGGACGGGAGCGCCGGCCGCTTCGAGGACGCCGCCGGCGGGACGCTGTTCCTCGACGAGGTGAGCGAGCTCTCTGCCGCGGCCCAGACGGCGCTCCTGCGGGTGCTCCAGGAGCGGGAGGTGGTGCGCCTGGGCGGGTGCGCCCCGCGGATGATCGACGTCCGCATCGTCGCCGCCACCAACAGGCCGCTCCTGCAGGAGGTGGCGGCCCAGCGCTTCCGGCGCGACCTCTACTACCGGCTCAACGTGCTCGCCATCGAGATCCCGCCCCTGCGGGAGCGCGGCGACGACATCCTCCTGCTCGCTCGCGCCTTCCTCTCGCTCGCCCAGACGGAGCTGGGTCGCACCGGGCTGACCCTGTCCGCCGAGGCCCTCTCGGCGCTCGCCGCCCACCCCTGGCCGGGCAACGTCCGGGAGCTGAAGAACGTCATCCTGCGGGCCGCGGCCACCTCGCCCGGGACGGAGATCGGGCTCGAGGAGCTGCAGCTGGAGACGGAGCGGCGCCCGGCCGCGGAGGGATCGCCCGCCGAGACGGGCGCCCCGGCGGCCACCGGACCCGACCGCGAGGCGCTGCTCGCCGCCCTGGTCGTCGACGAGTGGAACTTCGCCCGCACCGCCAAGCGCCTCGGCATCTCGCGCATGACGCTCTACCGGCGCCTGGCTCGCTGCGGCATCTCCCGGGCGGCGCGGGGCGGAGGAGGCGAGGGCGAAGCGGCGGGCGGCGGAGCCTAGCCCACCTTCACCCGCGGCGCGTCGGCCCAGAGCCCCTCGAGGTCGTAGAAGCCGCGGGCGTCGCGGCTGAGCACGTGGGCCACCACGTCGCCGTAGTCGACCAGGATCCAGCGGCCCGACTCGTACCCCTCGACGCCCACCTTCTGGGCCCCCTCGGCCTTGAGCCGCTCGTCGACGTGGTCGGCGATGGCACCGGCCTGGCGCTCCGACTCGGCGGTCATGAGGACGAAGTAGTCGGCGTAGCTGGTGAGGCCGCGCACGTCGAGGACCAGCACGTCCTCGGCCTTCTTGTCGAGGCCGGCCTGGGCCACCAGCAGGGCGCGCGGGCGCGAGGGATCGGGCCGCTCCACCGCGGGCGCGGCGCGGGCCACCGGGGCCGGGACCTTGGCGGGCCTGGGCGGGCGGCGCGCCGTGCCCGGCCGCGCCGGCTTCTGCTTCATCTGCTTGCGCCAGGCCTCGGTCTTCTTGGCCCGCTGGCTGCGCTTGGTCGGCGCCTTGGCGGCGCGCTGCGGCTTCTTGCCGGGCTTCTTCATCTAGCTCCTCACGTGTCCCGCGCCCTCCACCACGAACTTCTGGGTGGTGAGCTCGGTGAGCCCCATGGGCCCGAAGGCGTGCAGCTTGGTGGTGCTGATGCCGATCTCGGCGCCGAGCCCGAGCTCGCCGCCGTCGTTGAAACGGGTGCTGGCGTTGACGATCACCGCGCTGGCGGTGACCTCGCGCTCGAAGCGGCGGGCCGCCTCGAGGTCGCGGGTGACGATGGCCTCGGTGTGGAGCGAGCCGTGGCGGGCGATGTGGTCCAGCGCCCCGTCGAGGCCGGGCACCACCCGGACCGCCAGGATGAGGTCCAGGAACTCCTTGCCGAAGTCACCGGGCACCGCCGCCACCGCCGGGACGCCGGCGCGGCGCAGGATGGTGAGCGCGGTCGGGTCGCAGCGCAGCTCCACCTTCCGCTCGTGGAGTGCCCGGCCCACCGCCGGGAGGAGGCGCCCCGCCGCCGCCCGGTGCACCAGCAGGCACTCCAGCGCGTTGCAGGTGCCGGGCCGCTGGGCCTTGGCGTTGACGGCGATGGCCACCGCCTGCTCCACCGGGGCGCTCTCGTCGAGGAACAGGTGGCAGACGCCCTGGTAGTGCTTCACCACCGGCACCCGGCTGCGCTCGGCCACGGCGCGGATGAGCGCCGGCCCACCGCGGGGGATGGCGAGGTCGATGAGGTCGTCGAGCTGGAGCAAGGCGTAGGTGGCCTCGCGGTCGGCGGTGGGCACCACCTGGGCGGCGGCGGGCGGCAGGCCGGCGGCGCGGAGCCCCGCGGCGAAGGCCTGGCACAGCGCCAGCGAGCTCTGCAGCGCGTCGGAGCCGGGCCGGAGGATGGCGGCGTTGCCGCTCTTCAGGCACAGCGCCGCCGCCTCGGGCGCCACGTTGGGCCGGGCCTCGTAGACCATGAGCACCACGCCCAGCGGGATGCGCACCTTCTTCACCGAGAGGCCGTTGGGCCTGCTCCAGCTCTCGGTCACCCTGCCCACCGGGTCGGGGAGCCGGGCGATCTCCTCGAGGGCCGCGGCGATGCCCTCCACCCGCTTGGGATCCAGGGCCAGCCTGTCGAGGTAGGCGGCGTTCTGGCCGGCGGCGCGGGCGGCCCGGAGGTCGCGGGCGTTGGCCGCCAGGATGGTCCGGGTGGCGGCGCGCACCGCGGCGGCGGCGGCCCGCAGCGCCTGGTCCTTCCGGGCGCTGGGCGCGAAGGAGAGCACGCGGGCGGCGTCGCGCGCCGCGCCGGCGAGCGCCCGCATCTCTACGGCGAGATCGCCCGCCGCCCCTGCCTTCTGCGCCTTCGCCGTCGCCCGCTTCTTCATTCGCCGTCCAGGAGCACCATGTCGTTGCGGTGGACCACCTCGTCCAGGTCCTTATACCCGAGAGCCCGCTCGATCTCGCTCGTCTTCAGGCCGGCGATGCGCCGGACGTCGTCGGCGCCGTAGCCGGCCAGGCCCCGGGCGAAGGGGCGCCGCGCCTCGACGGCGATGTCCACCGGGTCGCCCACGCCGAAGTGGCCCTGCACCCCCTTCACGCCCGAGGGCAACAGGCTCCGCCCCTGCTCGGTGAGCGCCCGGCGGGCGCCCGCGTCCACCAGGATGGTGCCCTTGCCCTTGGCGGCGGAGGCCAGCCATCCCTTGCGCCCCTTGAGCCGCTCCTCGTCGGGTGGGAAGAGGGTGCCCACCGGCTCGCCGGTGAGCAGCGCGGCCAGCGCCTGCGGGCGGCGGCCCGAGAGCAGCGCCGTGGCCGCCCCCTGGGCCATGAGCTTCCTCGCCGCCCGGATCTTGGTGATCATGCCTCCGGTGGAGCGCTCGCTGCCGGCGCCGCCGGCCATGCGCTCCACCTCGGCGGTGATGCGGGGCACCTCGTCCAGCAGCCGGGCCCCGGGCTCTGCCGGGTTCCTGTCGTACAGCCCCTCCACGTCGGTGAGCATGGCCACCAGCCCGGCCCCCACGCAGGTGGCCACCAGGCCCGCCAGGCTGTCGTTGTCGCCGACCTTGATCTCCTCCACCGCCACGGTGTCGTTCTCGTTCACCACCGGCAGCACGCCCAGCTCCAGCAGCCGGGCGAAGGTGCGGCGGGCGTTGAGGAAGCGCTTGCGGCTGGCCAGGTCCTCGGCGGTGAGCAGCACCTGGGCCACCTGGACGCCGTGGGCGGCGAAGGCCCGGCCCCAGGCGGCCATGAGCTCCGGCTGGCCGGCGGCGGCCAGCGCCTGCTTGGTGGCGATGTCCCAGGGCTTCCCGGCCGTGCGCGCCAGGCCCACCTTGGCGGCGCCGAAGGCGATGGCGGCCGAGGTGACGAGCACCACCTCGCGCGAGCGGCGCACCGCGGCCAGCTCGGCCGCGAGCCGCTCGCAGTTCAGCCTGTCGAAGCGGCCCTGCTCGTCGGTGAGGGTCCCGGTGCCGACCTTGACCACCAGCCGGTCCACGCGGGCGAGATCTCTGCGGTGCACGGCGCCATCTTAGTGCCAGAGGTCGGGCGGCCGGAAGGCGCGGCCCAGGCCCGTCAGGGCCAGTAGAGGCGGACGGCCAGCCCGAGCGCCTGGCCGCCGAGGTCGAGCCGCTGGACGGCTGAGGCCGGGGCGCCGGTACCGAAGCCGGTTCGCGCGCGGTACCAGCGCCACTCCAGGCCCACCGCGAACACGTCGGAGGGCAGCCAGTCGAGGCCGGCGCCGAGTTCCAGCCCCACCGAGTGAGCCGCCACCGCTCGGCGGAACCCGATGGGCGGCGCGGCGGGCTCCCACTCGGTGCGCCAGAGGGTGGCGCCCGCCGACAGGCTCGGCTCCAGGGAACCGAGGCGATGGTGGAGCTTGCCGCCGACGAGCAGCCCGCGCGAGACCACGGCCTCGCGCTGGCCGGAGTCACCGCGGTGGTCCCGGTTCACCCAGCCTCCCTCCACGAAGAGGCTGGCGAACGGAAGCGGGCGGAGCGCCATCCCCAGCGCCACCTGCTCCTGCGAATGCGCCCCCGGCAGGTCGCCGGGGAGGAAGATCCCTCCCTGGAGCCAGATCGCCGCGAACATCGGCGGCGGCTTCCAGGGCTCCGCGGCCGGCTCGGCAGCCCGGGCCATGCCCGTGAGCAGGGTGGCGGCGAGCAGGAGGTGGCGCACGGCGGAGAGCACGCCGCGATGGTAGCACCGCGTCCCGCTCACTTCGCCGCCTGGCGCAGGAGCCGCATCGCCCACACCGCCAGCAGCGCCAGCAGGAGCGCCAGCCCCGCGCCCAGCGCGGTGCGGTGCCGCTCGGTGAAGGGCTGCGGGGCGGCCGGCGGCGCCGCCTGGCGCGGGTTCGCGCCCAGCTGCCCGAGCTCGGCCTCGGCGGCCTGCGCCGGCGCCCGCCGGAGCTGGGCCGCCAGGTCGTAGGCGGGCGAGGCCAGGCCCTCCGCCCCCACCAGCACCGTGTGCGGCCCGCCTCGCGCCGCCGCCAGCACGATCTCGCGCGGCAGCCACTCCACCGAGGCGCCCGTCCAGGCGAGCGGCGCGTCGTCGCCCTCCTCGATCTCCAGCCGGATCCAGCGCACCGAGGCCGGCACCGCCCCCAGCTCGAGGCGCAGGTTCTCGCGGTCCTCGGGCGGCCCGCCGGGCGCGCGCCACACCAGGCCGGCGGGCCCGGCCACGAACCAGTCGCGCCGCGCGCTCCAGTGGACCCGCACTCGCCGCTCGAAGGCGCGGGCCTCGGTGGAGAGCACCACCGCCTCGGCGGGGAGGCCGCCACCGCCGAGGTCGAGGTCCACGAAGGTGCGGCGCCCCCTGGCGTCGAAGGCCTGGGCGGCCAGCCCCACCGCCGTGCGCCGCACCGGGTGGCCGGCCTCGGCCGCGGCGTCGAGCACCGCCGCGCCGGCGATGGCCACCTCTCCCGCGCCGGGCAGGAGCGTGACCCGCAGGTAGCGGGCCATGGAGGTGGGGTAGTGCACCTGGGCGGCGCGCACCGGCCGCCCGGCCACCGCGAAGACCCGCCCCTGCTCCGAGAGCTGGCCGAAGCTGCGCCCGTCGTCGGAGCTCTCCACGCGCACCCGCCGCAGGAACTCCTCGCCCTCGAGGTCGAGCCGCAGCTCGGAGTGGCGCAGCCCGGAGCGGCCCAGGTCGAGCACCGCGCGCACGGCGCCGCCGGGCAGGCGCACCGGGTCGAGCAGCGCAGCCAGCCGCCGCTCGCCGTGCCCGGCGTGCGGGATCTCCCGGAGCAGCCAGGGCACCTCGGCCCCGTCGGGCCCCTCGATGCGCAGGTCGGCGAGCTCCGGGCCGGAGCGGCTGGCGCGGAAGAGGGCCGGCGGCGCCTCGAAGCGCCACAGCCCGGGCCCGGCCACCCGGCCGAGGGGTGCCGCCTGCTCGAACCGCGCGGGCTCGAGCCCGGCGCCGAGGGCCGGCAGCAGCAGCAGGAGCAGCGTCCCTCCGCCGCGCAGGAGGCCCAGCAGCCGCTCGCCGAAGCGGGCGTAGAGGAAGGCGGCCGCCAGCAGCAGCGCCCCCACCGCCAGCAGCACCGCCACCTGCTGGCCGCGCGCCAGCCTCCACACGTCCCAGAGGGCGAGCTTCGCCAGGGTGACGGCGAAGAGGCCGAGCCCGAGCCAGCGGTGGAGCCGCTCGCGGGCGGCGAAGCCGATGGCCACCAGCGCCGAGGCGTAGGCCCCGAGCACCAGCGTGGTGACCATGCCGAGCCGCCCGGCCTGCGCCGTCACCGCGGCGCGGTGGCCGGAGGCGAAGGCCCGGTAGGCGAGGGGGTCACCCGCCTCGGGCGGCACCGGGCCGGCGAAGAGCGCCTCGCGCACCTCCAGCACCAGGAGCGCGAGCAGGAGCAGGTGGGCCGCGGCCGCGAGCGTCCCGGCCGCCCTGCGGAAGAGGGGCGCCTCCGCGGCGCGCAGGCGCCAGGCGGCGACAGCCAGGGCCACGGCGGTGCCGGCGAAGGAGAGGGCCCGGGCGTTCCACAGCACCGGGTGACCATATCGCCCGGCCTGGCCGAGCGAGGCGACGAAGAGCGCCGTGGCCCGCGCCGGGGCCGGTCCATCCACCAGCGCCACCCGCAGGAGCGCGGCGACGAAGAGCAGGCCGGCCAGCGCCAGCCAGTCGCGGTCCTCCTCGCCCGCGGCCAGCACGGCCACCACGGCCGCCAGCGCCGCCCAGGCGAGCGTGATGGTGGCGCCGGAGAGCAGGAAGGCGGCGGCGGTGGCCGCCAGGCCCAGCGCCTGGCCCAGCAGCGGCGCCGCCCGGCGGCGCGCGCGGCGCAGCAGACCGGCACCCAGCGCCAGGTCGGCGGCGGCACCCGCCCCGGCCACCGCCGCGCGGAGCAGCGACTCCTCCGGCCCGGTGAGCAGCAGCGCCAGTGCGAGCAAGCCGAGGCCGGGCGCCGAGGCGACCACCAGGCGCAGCGGCGTGGGGGGCTCCTCGCGCCAGAGGAGCGCGTGGGCCGCGGCCGCGAGGTGCACCGCCGCCCAGGCGAGGCCGGCCCAGAGCAGGCCGGGCGGTGCCGGCGCGCGCCCCGCCGGGTAGAGCACCGCCAGCAGCGAGACGGCGGCGGCACCGGCGGCGAGCGGCGCCGACCGGTGCAGCGCCCCCAGCAGCGCGTAGGCCGCCCCCGCGGCCACTGCCAGCAGCGCGAAGCCGAGCAGGTGACGGTCCAGCAGCAGGCCCGACACCAGCGTGAAGGCGACGCCGGCGGCCCCTGCCAGGGCCAGGCCGCGGGCGCCCGCTCCCTCGGCGGCGCGCCGCGCCTGGCGCACGAAGGAGCCGGAGTAGAGCGCGGCCCAGAGGAGGAGAAGCGCCACCGCCGGCAGCGGCGAGCCGCGCGGCTGGCGCGCCACCTGGAGGAGCGCCAGGAAGGAGACCAGGAGCGGCACCGCCAGCCACTCCCCCTTGCCCGCCCGCTCCAGCGCCGCGGCGGAGCCCAGGCCCAGGAGCGCCAGGGCCGCGGAGAGGGCGGCCGGGTGGTCTGGGAGCAGCGCGGCCGCCGCCGCGTGGGCCAGCGACAGCGAGACCACCAGGAAGGGCAGCGTCCAGGGAGCCGGGGCGCGGCGGCGCGCCGCCACGCCCGCCCAGGCCCAGGCGGCGGCGGAGAGCCCCACGAAGAGGAGCGGCACCGCGCGCGCGGCGAGGGGATGGTAGGGGCCGCCCGGCCGGAGCGGCGGCAGGCCCGAGGCCGGCGGCGGCAGCGGCGGGTGCACGTCGAAGAAGCGCTCGTGCCAGCCGAAGAAGAGCGCGGCCGGCCCGGCGAGCGCCAGCCAGGGGGCGACGGCGAAGCCCGCGCGCGCCGAGGCGGCCAGCGCCAGCCCGGAGAGCAGCAGCAGGTAGCCGAAGAGGGCCAGCGGCCGGTCCTCGCCGGTGGAGAGCAGCACCGGGGCCAGCAGGCCACCGGCCAGCGAGAGCAGGAGCACCACCTCGGCGCGGTGGCGCAGCGCCTGCGCGCCGCCCAGCAGCGCGAGCACCGCCACCGCCGCGAAGGCCGCCGGCACCGGGACGAGGTGGTAGAGGGCGGAGGCGGCGTAGGTGGAGACGAAGAGCAGGGCCACGCCGGTGCCGACCAGGGCGTGGACGTAGAGCGCCCGGGCCCGCGCCCGGATGGCCTCGGCCAGCCCCAGCGCCGCCGCGCCGGCGACGCCGCCCAGCGCCACGCGGCCGGTGGGGCCGATCCACTCGTTGTCCACCGCGTACTTGAAGAAGTAGGCGGCGCCGAGGAGGAAGACGAGGGCGCCGATGCGGGCGAACCAGACGAGCGCCACCCTCTCCTCGAGGCTGCGGGGCTGCTCGGAGGCGGCGTGCGGGGAGGCCGCGCCCTCGGTGGGCCCTCCCTCCGGCGGCGGGCGCACGGGGAGCGGCCCCCAGCCGGCGACGGGCGGGGGAGGCGCCGGCTCGGGCGGCGGCACCGCCACCGTGGAGAGGATCTCCTGCGGCGCGGCCGGCGGAGGGGCCGGGGAGGGCTCGCGGCCGCCGGCCCGGAGCTCGTCGCGGAGCGCGGCGATCCCGGCGGAGAGCGCCGAGACCTTCGCCTCCAGCCCCTCGGCCTGCAGCCTCGCCCGGCGCGCGGCGCGCCAGGCGAGGGCGGCCGCCACCCATGGGCCGCCGACGACCACCACTGCGAGCAGGACGAGCAGGATCTCCACGGGGGCTCCCGGACGGGGGCGATCGGCGAATTCTACCCGGAGTGGCGCGTCGGCGCGGCCCTGCGCGCCCGTGGCCCGCGGCCGCTCCCGGCGCTATGCTCTCCCTCGCCTGCCGCAGGGAAGGATGGTCGGAACCCCGATTGGAAGAAGTCCACGGCAACACGCTGGGCCTCAAGCAGAGCCAGCTCCACGCCCTCCGCCGCACCTACCGCCGCCGGGTCGATGCCGCCGAGGTGATCTCCCCCGAGCTGGCGCGCCA
Organism: Deltaproteobacteria bacterium; assembly: GCA_016214955.1. Classification (GTDB taxonomy): domain Bacteria; phylum Myxococcota; class Myxococcia; order Myxococcales; family Anaeromyxobacteraceae; genus JACRMN01. The sequence continues at coordinate 61,514 of JACRMN010000020.1, read as the reverse complement.
CCTCACCGAGTGGAGCCGCGAGACCAACCGCCAGGTCGGCGTGCTCCTCGACCGCAAGGGCGACGTGCAGTGGGTGGTGGTGGGCGACGCCCGCAAGCTGGTGCTCCCCGACGTGGGCCGCGCCCGCGCCGGCTCCCACCGGCTCCGCGGCCTGCGGCTGGTGCACACCCACCTCGACGGCGAGCCGCTGACCCGCGACGACCACACCGACCTGGCGCTGCTCCGGCTCGACCTGGTGGCGGCCATCGAGGTGAAGGACGACGGCCTTCCGGGGCAGGTGCACCTGGCCCACCTCGTGCCCCAGAACGCCCAGGGGGCGCTGTGGAAGGACGAGCGCGCCGCCTCGGTGCACGAGCTCTTCTACGACCCGCTGGCCGGGGCGCTGGCGCTGGAGGAGGAGTTCGCCCGGGCCCAGACGGCGCGCCGCACCGGCGGCCGCGAGCGGGCCATCCTGGTGGGCGTGGGCGGCAAGGGGCGGAGCCGCGCCGAGGCCGAGGCCTCCCTGCTGGAGCTGCGGGAGCTGTCGCGCACCGCCGGCGTCGAGGTCATCGACGCCGTGCTCCAGCTCCGCCGCGAGATCGACCCGCGCACGCTCATCGGCAAGGGCAAGCTCGAGGACATCCTGCTGCGCTCCATGCAGCTCATGGCCGACGTCATCATCTTCGACGCCGACCTCTCCCCCTCGCAGGCCATCCACATCGCCGAGGCCACCAGCCTCAAGATCCTGGATCGCACCCAGCTCATCCTCGACATCTTCGCCCAGCGGGCCCAGTCGTCCGACGGCAAGCTGCAGGTGGAGCTGGCCCAGCTCAAGTACCTGTACCCGCGGCTGGTGGGGCGCGACGACTCGCTCTCGCGCCTGGCGGGCGGCATCGGCGGGCGCGGCCCCGGCGAGACCAAGCTGGAGATCGACAGGCGCCGGGTGCGCGACCGCATCACCGCCCTGGAGCGGCGCATCGAGGGGCTGTCCGAGAGCCGGGCGGTGCGGCGCCGCAAGCGCAACGAGAACGGCCTGCCGGTGCTCTCCATCGTCGGATACACCAACGCCGGCAAGTCCACGCTCCTCAACGCCCTCACCGGCTCCGAGGTGCTGGCCGAGGACGTGCTCTTCGCCACCCTCGACCCCACCAGCCGCCGGCTCCGCTTCCCGCGCGAGCGCGAGGTGATCATCACCGACACGGTGGGCTTCATCCGCGACCTGCCCGAGGACCTGGTGGCCGCCTTCCGCGCCACGCTGGAGGAGCTCCACGACGCCGACCTGCTGCTCCACGTGGTCGACGCCGCCGACCCGCGATGGGACGGGCAGGTGGAGGCGGTGGAGTCCATCCTCCGCTCCCTCGACCTGCTCTCGACGCCGCGCATCCTGGTCTTCAACAAGGCCGACCGGCTGCCGCCCGGCCAGGCCGAGGCGCTGGCCCACCAGCGCGACGGGGTGGCGGTCTCGGCGGCCGAGCGCACCGGCTTCGAGGCCCTGCTCCACCGCTGCGAGCAGGTTCTCTGGCGCGACGCCCGGGTGGCCTTCACCGGCCGGCCTGGGTAGAGTCTCCCGCCCATGGCTCGCCGCGCCCTGCTCCTCGGCTGCACCCTCCTCCTGGCCGCCTGCTCCCGCGGCGGCGGCAAGGAGGCGCGCGCCCGGCTCGAGGCGCGGGACCGCGCCCGCGCCCCGGTGCCCATGGACTGGAGCCACCCGGAGTCGGCGCTGCTGTGGGATGCCGACGAGGCGGCCCGGCGGCTGGGCTCGCTGGAGTACTCCGCCCAGGTCACCTGGTCGGTGTCGCGCGCTGCGCCCGCGGCCGCTGCGGCCCCGGCGCCCGCTCCCGACGCAGCCCAGGCTCCCGCGCCGGCTCCTGCCGCCGCGCCCGAGCCGCTGCGCGTGCGCGCCACCGAGCGGCACCAGGTCCGCCAGCTCGCCAGCGGAGACTTCCAGGCGCTGGCCGAGGTGGATCCGGGCACCTGGAGCGGCGCCGAGTCGGGGCGCGAGGTGGTCTATGCCGGGGGCATGACCTACGCCCGCGGCCGCTACGCTCCCTTCCGCGAGCGGCCCACCGACAGGGGCCGCGACGCCCGCCGCTTCCGCGACGAGAGCTTCCGCCTGGCCGGCGAGGTGGCCGGGCTCTTCGGCTCGCTGGCCTACGAGCCGCGCGGCGACGGCTCGCTGCTGGGCCGTCCGGCCCGGCGCTTCGGCGTCAGGCTGGCCCAGGCCGGCGGCAGCGCGCTCCCCGCGCCGCTCGCCTATGCCACCGCGGCCGAGGGCGACGAGGACACGCGGCGGCGCGCCCAGCTCCTCGAGGAGCGCGTGCCGCTCGCCGTCGAGGGCGAGCTGTGGCTCGACGCCCAGAGCGGCGTGCCGCTGCAGGTGCGGCTCCGGGGCGCGCTGGGCCAGAAGTCCGATCCGCGGCTGCGCACCGAGGTGGACCTCACCGCGCGCCTCACCGGCTGGGGCGACACCGTGCCCTCGGTGGCCGCGCCCCAGGGTGCGCTGCCCGACGAGCGCAAGCCGCGAGGCGTGGCGCGCGCGCTGGAGCAGGCCGGCCTGCGCAAGCGTGGCCAGGCGCAGGAGGAAGAGCCCGAGGACGAGGGCGCAGAGTAGTCCCGACCGGGGGTGCCCCGGCGGCGCTCCCGTGAATGCCCGCAACAGCCCGCCCGTCCAAACCCCTGGAACCCGGGGGTGTGGGCCGCGGCACGGGCCTTGCCATTGCTCCGGGGAGACACGGAGACCGCCATGACTTTCGCTGCCGCCGCTCTCGTCGCCCTGAGCCTCTCGCACCCGCATGCCTACCCGCCCGGCCCACCGCCGCCGTCGCCGCCGCCTCCACCGCCGCCCGGCTATGCCCCTCGGGTGAGTGCCGGCCCCCGCGGCGTCGTGGGGCTGGTGCTCATGCCCTTCGGCGTCTCGGAGCTGTCGTTCGGCGACGGCCGCGCCAAGTCCGACGCCATCTCCCACGGCGCCGCGGCGCTCGAGCTCCGCGCCCCGTACAGCGGCGCCCGGCTGCGCTTCGGCGTCGAGGCCAATCGCCACGACCGGATCGTGGACGCCTCGCTCAAGTACAACTTCATGCACTGGACCCCGCTGCAGCCCTTCCTCTCGGTGGGTGTGGGGGCGGCCCGCCTCGGCCCCGAGGACGTGTGGCGCGGCACCGCCTCGGCCTCGGCCGGCATCGACTTCTTCCTCACGCCCGAGCTCTTCCTCACCGCCGAGGCCAAGGGCCGCGTCTTCAGCGACCTCTCCCCCACCGACGTCCAGAACCTGAACGGCAACGGCCTGGGGATGGGGACGGCGCTGTTCGGGATCGGCCTCTACTTCTAGGGGGCGGCCTCGTCCGGCAGCCGCGCGGGACGGCTCACTGCGGCCGCCCGCGCATCGCGCCCCAGAGCGGAGAGCCGGCGGTGAGGAACCGGCCGTCGGGCTGCAGCCGCACCGTGTAGTCGCCCTCGGCCCGCCGGAACAGGCGGCCGGGGGCGCTGGGGTTCCTGGGGTCGATGTCGCGGATGACCACCTGCTCCTGCACGGCGACGCTCTCGGCGCCGAAGGTGAGCGTGGAGGAGAGCTCGTAGCGCCGGCGCCAGCCCGACTCCAGCCGGTCCGACTCCTCGCGCAGCAGGAACACCAGGCCGGGGGCCACGCAGCCGCCGCGCTCGTCCACGAAGGTCACCGGCTGGAAGCGGTCGCCGCGCACCGCCAGGAGGCGCACGGTCCGGTCGCAGGTGGTGCCCGCGGCGCCGCAGCGCTCCCCCTCGGCCACCAGCAGCTGCTCCTTGCCCATCTTCTCGAGCCGAAGCCGCGCCTTCGCCGGGAAGGCCCGCAGCACGCCCTGGGCCCGCACCAGCAGCGCCCGCCGTGTGCGCTCCACCAGCGCCACCGGGCCCGAGGCGTCGCCCGAGGCGTAGCGGTTGGTGAGGACCCAGACCAGCTGCCGCTCCGGGGCGAGCTGGCTCACCACCACGTCCTCGGCGCCGAGCGGGCGAGGCGGGAGGTGCGTCTGGGCGAGGTTGTTGTCGGCGCAGGCCAGGCCCGGGCCGGTCCAGGCGATCTGGCGCCCCTCGCAGTCGATGGCCGGGCTGGTGGCCATGCGGGTCCGCGGATCCCAGCCGCGCACCACCAGCGAGAGGAGCACCTCGGTGGTCACCGGCGCGTCCCAGGGCCGCTCCATGGCGCAGAGGGCATCCTCGGCCCACTTGTGCTCCTCCTGCTTGGGACCGGAGGCGCAGGCGGCCAGGAGTGCGGCGGCGATGGTGGCGGCGAGACGCATGGTCACCTCTCTGCGGCCGCTTCTACCACGCCGGCCGCGGCGAGCACGTGATGCGGCTAGCGGCCGCGGCGGCGCGGCGGCGGCCGCTCGTCCTCTTCCTCTTCCTCTTCCCCGTCGCGGTCGTCGTCCTCGTCCTCGTCCGCGTCCTCGACCTCGCCCCCGCCGCGCTGCCCCAGCATGCTGGTGTAGGCCCGGCCGAAGCGGCGGCCGAAGAGCTTCTCCTCGATGGCGCTGTCCTCGTCCTGGAGCTCCTGGTACCGCTCCACGTACAGCTTCCACAGCGCCTGGGCCTTCATGGGCCAGAAGCCGCCCGGGCTGGCCTCCTCGATCTTCTGCGGGTCGAGGGGCTCGAGCAGCGCCTTGGCCCCCTCGACAACGCCGTTGAGCAGCGCCACCTGGTGCACCATCAGGTCGGCGAAGGCGGCCTGCATCTCGCGCGATCGGGTCGGGTGGCTGGGGTCGAGGAGGTAGGCGAGGAGCTGCTTCGGGTCGCGGGCCTGCTCCACCGGCCCGTTGCCCTGCACCGTGCGCACGCCCATCTCGCGGCCGAACTCCTCGTACCCCTTCCGCATCTCCACGTAGGAGCGGGCGAAGGTCTCGAGCACGTCGGCCACGCGGCCCAGCACCTGCTGCGGCACCTCGGCCTCCGACAGCTTCACGCTCGGCGGCAGGTAGGCCTCGGCGAAGGCGGTCAGCAGCCGCCCGCCGCCGGGGTGCGGGGCCGGTGCCGGCACCGAGAAGCCGCCGCCCGCGGGCGGAGGGGTGGCGGCGCCGCCGGCGGGGCCGCTGCCGCCCATGTCGCGGAAGGCGGGCTCGCCGGTCACCGAGGCGTACTTCTCGGCGAGGCGGCGCAGCGCGGCGGTGCGGGCCGGGCCGTCGAGCCCGGAGAGCACCTGCTCCATCTGGTTGCGCAGGTGCTCCCAGGCGCCGCGCCACGAGGCGTAGAGCAGGTCGAGGTCGAGGGCCGCCGCCTCCACCGCGGCGTCGGCCACCTCCCGCGCCAGGTCGGGGATGGGCGCCGGGGTGGGCGGTCGCGCCGCCGCGGCGGTGGCCCGCCCGGCGCCGGCCGTCCCGGCGGCCACCGGGGCCGCGGCGGTGGGCGGCGGCGGGCGAGCCGGCGGCTCGGGCGGCAGGTTGGCCACCCGCATGGCGAACATGGTGGCCTGCGGGGCCACCGCCGGCCGCTCGCCGGTGGCCCGCCGCGCGAAGGTGAGCCGCAGCTGGCCGATGGTCACCTCGGCCCCGGGCTCCAGCCGCATGGGGGAGTTGGTCTCGAGCCGCGCCCCGTTGACCGAGGAGCCGTTCGTGGAGCCCAGGTCGAGGTAGTGGGCCTCGCGCTCGTCGAAGCGCACCAGGCCGTGCCACGTGGAGACGAACCCGTAGGGCAGCGGGAGGTCGTTGATCTCGCTGCGCCCGATCCGGACCGGCGACTTGATGAAGGCGTACTGGGACGACGCCCCGGTCTTGAGATCCTCCACGCGTACGACGAGTGGCATCATCGGCGAATCATCATCCCTGCGTCAGCTGCAGGTCGAAGCCTCCGTCGGCCTTGAGCCCAACCTCCAGGCGGGTCGGCTTCTCGCCGGCCGCCATCTTCTCCAGCAGCGTCCGCGACAGCACCGGCATCAGGCCCGAGCGCAGCACGTGGTCAACGTTGCGGGCGCCGGTCTCGGCCTCGGTGCAGCGCGCCACCAGCCCGTCGAGCAGCTCGGGCGTGAAGGTGGTGGCGATCTTGTGGCTCTCCAGGAGCCGCCGGGCCACCGAGCGCAGCTTGAGCTCCACGATCTCGCGAAGCACGTCCTTGGGCAAGGGGGCGAAGGGGACCACGGTCATGCGGGCCAGCAGCGCCGGCTTGAAGTGCTTGGAGAGCACCGGGCGGATGACCTTGGCCACGTCGTCGAGGTTGGGCCGCTCCGGGTCGTCGAAGGCGGCCATCACCATGTCGGTGGCCAGGTTGCTGGTGAGGATCACCAGGGTGTTCTTGAAGTCGACCTCGCGCCCCTCGCTGTCGGTGAGCGAGCCCTTGTCGAACACCTGGTAGAAGAGGTTCATCACCTCCAGGTCGGCCTTCTCGCACTCGTCGAGGAGCACCACCGAGTAGGGCCGCTGGCGCACCGCCTCGGTGAGCAGGCCGCCCTCGCCGTAGCCCACGTAGCCGGGGGGCGAGCCGATGAGCCGGGAGACGGTGTGCTTCTCCTGGAACTCGGACATGTTGATGGTGGTCATGAAGCGCTCGCCGCCGTAGAGCAGGTCGGCGAGGGCGATGGCGGTCTCGGTCTTGCCCACGCCCGACGGGCCGACGAAGAGCAGGACGCCCACCGGGGCGTTGGGGTTGCGGATGCCGGCGAAGCCGACCCGCACCACCTCGGCCAGCGTCTTGAGCGCCTCGGGCTGGCCGCGCACCCGCTCCTGGAGCCGCTGCTCCAGGGTGAGCGCCGCCTGCACCTGGTCGCTCTTCATCTTGGTCACCGGCACGCCGGTCCAGGCCGCCACCACCTGGCCCACGGCGTCGGCGTCCACCTCGGCGGCCACCATCGCCTCCTCGCCGCGCACCTGCGAGAGCGCCGCCGCGGCCTGGTCCACCGCCTCGCGCGGCCCGGTGCCGCCCACCAGCGCCGCCCGCGCCGTCTTCAGGGCCTCGACCGCCACCTTCTCCTTCTCGAAGCGGCCGCGGATCTCCTCCAGCCGCGCCCGGGCATCCGCCATGCGGGCGTCGATCCTCGCCAGGCCGCCGTCGTCGGTGCGCTGGGCCTCGGCCACGTCGCGCTGCAGCGCCGCCTTCTCGCGCTCCATGCCGGCCAGGTCGAGCTCCAGGGCCACCATCCCCTCGGGCTTGGTGGCCATGGCCATCTTCACCCGGGCGGTGGCGGTGTCGAGGAGGTCCACCGCCTTGTCGGGGAGCTGGCGGCCGGAGAGGTAGCGCCGCGAGAGCTGCACCGCCGCCACCACCGCGTCGTCGCGGATGGTGACGCCGTGGGCCTTCTCGTAGGTGGCCTTGAGGCCGCGGAGCATGAGGATGGCGTCCTCCTCGCCGGGCTCGTCCACCTTCACCGGCTGGAAGCGCCGCTCCAGGGCCGCGTCCTTCTCGAAGTACTTCTTGTACTCGGACCAGGTGGTGGCGGCGATGGTGCGCAGCTCGCCGCGCGCCAGGGCCGGCTTGAGGAGGTTGGCGGCGTCGCCGCCCCCGCCGGCGCCGCCCGCGCCGATGAGGGTGTGGGCCTCGTCGATGAAGAGGACGATGGGCTTGGGGCTGGCCTTCACCTCGGTGATCACCGCCTTGAGCCGGTTCTCGAACTCGCCGCGGACGCCGGCGCCGGCCTGCAGCGAGCCCAGGTCCAGGCCCAGGACGTCCACCGTCTTCAGCGAGTCGGGCACGTCGCCCTGGGCGATGGCCAGGGCCAGCCCCTCCACCAGCGCCGTCTTCCCCACGCCGGGCTCGCCGACGATGATGGGGTTGTTCTTGCGGCGCCGCGCCAGGATGTCGATCACCTGCCGGATCTCTCGGTGGCGTCCGAAGATGGGATCGATCTTGCCGTCGCGGGCCCGGGCGGTGAAGTTCTGGCAGAAGCGGGCCAGTGCCTCGCCGCCGCCGGCCGCCGGCGCTCCGGGCCCGCCCGGCACCACCGTGGGCGCGGTCTCGACGGTCTCGGGCGAGGGGCCCACCCAGAGCTCGAAGTTCTCCCTGAGCTCGGGGAGCTTCACCGCCTCCAGCTCCGGGTAGGCCTCGCCGGTGTAGCGGTCGGGCCGAGCCACCAGCTGCAGCAGCAGGTGGCCGGTGCGCAGGGAGCCGCTGCCCAGCTCCACCGAGGCGGTGAGCCAGGCGTCCTCGAGCCAGAGGAAGACGTTCTCGGAGATGACGGGCCTGCCGGGGTTGCCGGTCTTCATGCGCTGCAGCTCGCGCTCCACCCGGGCGTGGAGCTTCTTGCGGTCGGCCTGCGCCTCGTGGAGGAGGCGGGCCACGTCGCCCTCGTCGGGCTCGAGGAGCTGGGCCAGCAGGTGCTCCACGGTGATCTCGTAGAAGCCGCTCCCCGCGGCCCGGCCCACCGCCGCCTCGAGGGCGCGGGTGGCGGTGGGGGTCAGCTTCCGGACCAGCTGCTTGGCTTCGACGCGCATGTGTCCTCCCTCGGGCTCCGGCGCCTAGGCCGGGAGCTCGACAGTGATCCTGGTGCGCTGCGTCTGCCCGCCCAGCCAGGTGTTGCGGCCCAGCCGCGCCGGGCCGCGCGCCGAGAGCTGGAGCCGCGGTGCCGCGTCGGCCCGGAGCGCCAGCTGCACCTCGCAGTCGAGGGGCTCGGCGGTGAGCGCCACCAGGATGTCCTTCACCGTGCGCAGCACCGCGGGCGCGCCGGTGGCCCGCTCGAACCCCTCGCGGGAGAGCGGCCCCACCACCACCCGGAACTTGCCGGCCCTGTCGAAGATGCGGCGCCCGAGGAGCAGGTCCTGGCCCAGCCGCGAGCCGGAGCGGCCCAGCTGGCAGCGCTCGGCCGGCGCCACCTCGACCCAGGCTCCGGCGAACTGCTCCACCTGCACCGGGGCGCCGTCGAGGTGCTCGGCCAGGCCGTCCTCCAGGGCGGCCGCCACCGCCTCGGCGGTGAGGCTGCGCTCGGCCAGGAAGGGGGCGAGGCGCAGCAGCCGCCAGGCCGAGGCCGGGGCCGGCGCACCCGGCGGCGCGTCCACGCCCAGGAGCGCCAGCACGCGCCGCGACCAGGCGTCGGCCCCGTCGGTGCGGAAGGTCGCCGGGTAGTCGCAGCGCGCCTGGGCGCGGCGAAAGAGGGAGAGGACGCGGTGGTGGAAGAGGTCGAGGAACTCCCGCAGGTGGGGCTTGTCGGGATCTTCCTGGACCACCTCCTCGGCCAGGTAGCCGGGGAGCGGGCTGACCGCGCCGGTGAGGCCCAGGAAGGCGGTGGTGATCTCCAGCACCTGGCGCGAGGAGGAGGTGAAGTCGCCCGGGTCGCCGGGCAGCTCGCGGAGGCGGACCGCCGGGACGTCGGAGGTGCTGAACTCCAGGGCCGGGTCGTGGCGGAAGCGGAGGCGCTCCTCGCCGGGCGCCGCCGCGGTGCCCACCTGGGCGCCCGGGCCCAGCGTCCGCTCCAGGAGCGCCAGCAGCGCGCGGAAGCCGGCGCGGCGCGCCCTGTCGAGCTGATCGGCCGGCGGGAAGCCGGCGCCCTCCTGCGCCGTCGGGGCGGCGGCCTGTGCGGGGAGCGGCTCCATGGCGCGCTAGACGAGCGCCCTCCCCCCGCTGCGCGGCGCGAAGGCGTACTCGCGGCGCGACGGGGTGAGGAGCACCGAGAGCTCGGTGAAGGCGTTGAGCCCCACCTGGCTGCCGAGGAGCTGATCCAGCGCGCTGGCGAAGATCCAGGCGTCGCCCAGGCCGGCGAAGTGGGCCTCGTCGAGGGTGAGGAGCAGCCTGCTGCCGCGCACCGGCGCGCCGCCCACCACCCGCCGCGAGGCGCTCTCGGCGGCGGCCTCGATGCCCTCGACCCGCAGCCGGTTGCCCCGGCCGGTCCGCTCGTCGGAGGTTCCCTGCAGGTTGTAGAGGTCGAGGAGCGAGCGCAGCACCTGCACGTCGCCCAGGGAGGCGCGGCTCGCCGCCAGGTGTGCCAGGAGCCGCCAGTGCAGCTCCGAGCCCAGCGGCGGCCGCACCGGCGGCGTCACCGGGAGCAGGTTGCGGAAGCGCGCCAGGGTGGGCGACGAGGGCGTGGGCTGCGAGACGTCGCCGATGCGCAGCTCGGCCGGCAGCGAACGGTTGGTGCAGGTGGCCTCGATGGAGAGGGTCTCGGGCCCGGGAGCGGCCCCGGCGTCGAGGGGGCGCATGGTGGAGATCCAGGTGTCGAGCCCGTGGTCCACCGGCGAGATGGCGCGGCGCAGCCGGTAGTATCGGGCATCGCCCTTGCCCGAAGCGTGGCCGAAGCGGGAGAAGGGCTCGTAGGCGTAGCGGGATCCGACCTCGGGGATGCCCACCACCGACTCCACCGCGTAGACCTCCATGTGGCCGGGCGGCAGCTCGGTGGCCCGCAGCAGGTGCTCCTCGGCCAGCACCTCCACCGCCACCGGATCGGCGCTGGTGCGGAAGAGGTTCACCGCCGGCACGCAGTTGGGCCGGAAGTTCTCCTTGCCCAGGCGGGCCGGCAGCTCGGGCGGCCGCTCGAACTGGAAGGCGAGCTCGAAGCGCTCCTCGGCCGCCGGCAGGGCGGCCTGGAGGTTGCGCACCTCGAAGAAGAGGAACTTCTGCGGGAGCGTGAAGAACTCCTGCAGGCAGCGGTAGCCCGAGGGTGCCAGCCGCGGCCAGGGGAGCAGCGGCAGCTCCGGGTCGAAGCCGCAGGGGCGCACCGAGGCGGGGTCGAGGGCCAGGGTGCGGCCGCCGGTCCCGAGCCCCTTCACCGTCAGGCCGCGCAGGTGGCGCCCCAGCCAGAGGAGCAGCGTGGAGGCCAGCGGCAGCTCGCCGTGGACGAAGAAGCGGATGCCCTCGGGCTGCAGCACCGCCGGCAGCGAGGGCGCCGCCACCTGGAGCTGGAGCCGCAGGACCGGGTTGGCGCCGATGGCCTGGTCGAGCTGGGCGTCGAGGACCGTCACCGGCAGGAGGTCCATGTCGGCGCTGGTGCGGAAGAGGCACTTGGTCCCCTGCACCGGGACGCTGGCCATCTCGGTCTCGCGCGGCAGCTTCACCCGCGCCCGCAGCGCGCCGGGGATGGGCAGGAACTCGATCACGGTGCAGGCCGGCACCGGCCGCAGGTAGTGGGGCAGCAGGATCTCGGTGAGGTCGTGGGCGATCTCGGGGACGCCGTCCTCGATGCGCTCGCGCACGCGGGCCGCCAGGAAGGCGAAGCCCTCCAGGAGCCGCTCCACGTCGGGGTCGCTGCCGCGCTCCGAGAGCAGCCCGGCGGTGGTGGGGTTGGCGGCGGCGTAGGCCTGGCCCATGGCCCGGAGGAACGCCAGCTCTCCCTGGTAGAACTTGCTGAACATGAGGCGCTACCCGGTGACGTCGATGTGGCCGCCGGGGCGCACCGTGGTGGAGAGCCGCAGCGTCCGCAGCGTGCGGCCCCTGGCGAGCTGGGCCGAGATCTCGAAGCGCAGCGTCAGCGCGTGCTCCTCCGGCAGGTGGCGCACGTTCACGTTCTTGAGCCGGGGCTCGTACTCCACGATGGTGGCCCGGATCGACTTCACCAGCTGTGGGATGGCCCCGGGGAACTCGTTGGCCAGGTCGGAGAAATCCAGGACGCCGAACTCGGGGGCGGCCACCGCGTCGCCGCGCCGGGTGTTGAGCAGCACCTGCAGGTGGGCCACGATCGCCGCCACCTCGTCGGTGGGCGACCCGCCCTTCTCGGTCAGCCGCGAGAGCAGCGCACGTCCCATGGTTGCCCGGCGGGGGCGGACGCCGGCGCGGGCCGGCGCCCCCCTCTCCGTCGGCTGCTAGAGCCGGTTGACCCAGTCGTCCTCGGCCACCTTCTTGGCGATCATGTGCTCCCAGGTGATCTTCTCGTAGGCCAGCGCGATCTCGTCGCGGGCGGCGTAGATGCCCACCCCGGCGCTGGTCTTGGCGCCCTCGCCGCCCTCGTGCTCGGTGGCCTGGATCATCTTCATCGAGGCCAGCGTCGCCTTCTCGAGGGTGATCTTGAAGTAGAGCTCCATCTGGCCGGTCTTCTGGATCCGGTAGAACTGGAACTCCACCTTCTTCAGCGCCTCGTTGGTGGTGAGCGCCTGCCAGAACTGCGCGGAGGTGGCGTCCACCTGCTTGGTGAAGAAGACCGGCTTGTGCTGGCGGCGGCCGCTTGCCTGGCCCGTGGCGATGTCGCGGGGAGCCTCGACCTCGGTGGCGAAGGTGAGGATGGGGATCCCGTTCTTCACCACCTTGTGGTCCTTGGTGAAGTCGCACTCGAACTTGCCCTGCTTGGTGCCCTCGACGAACAGATATACCGGTTCGGCCATATTGCGCTCCTCGCTGTGTTCCGTTTGGTCCAGCGAGCCCCAGTGTCCACCGGAGCCCCGCGCGCTGCATGTGACGGCAATCACTCCTTGTCGAGCTTACCCACCAGGGACAGCGTGAAGGACGCACCCATGTACTTGAAGTGAGGGCGCACCTTCATGTTGACGCGGTACCAGCCGGGCTGGCCCTCCACGTCGGAGACCACCACCTCGGCCTGGCGCAGGGGACGCTTGGAGCGGACGTCGGGGCCGGGGTTCTCCATGTCGACGACGAACTGGCCGATCCAGTCGTTGAGCTCCTTCTCGAGCTGGGCGCGGTCCTTCCAGCTGCCGATCTGCTCGCGCTGCAGCACTTTGATGTAGTGAGCCAGCCGCGTCATGATGAACATGTACGGGAGCTGGGTTCCGAGCCGGAAGTTGGTCTCGGCGGCCTTGCCCTCGGCGGTGTTGCCGAAGGTCTTGGGCTTCTGCACCGAGTTGGCCGAGAAGAAGCAGGCGTTGTCGGCGTCCTTGCGGAAGGTGAGGCCGATGAAGCCCTCCTCGGAGAGCTCGTACTCGCGCCGCTCGGTGAGCTGGACCTCGGTGGGCACCTTGGTCTGGATCTCGCCCATGGCCTCGTACTGGTGCAGCGGCAGGTTCTCGACCGAGCCGCCCGACTGCGGGCCGATGATGTTCGGGCCCCAGCGGTACTTGGCGAACGAGTCGGCGATGCGGGTCACCAGCGCGTTGGAGGCGTGGCCCCAGAGGTAGCGGTCGTGGTGGTCGACCACGTCCTCGTTGAAGTTGAAGCTCTTCACCGGGACGGTGCTCTCGCCGTAGGGCAGCCGCAGCAGGAAGCGGGGCATCGCCAGGCCGATGTAGCGGGCGTCCTCGCTCTCGCGGAAGCTGTTCCAGCGGGCGTACTGCGGCCCCTCGAAGAGGCTCTTCAGGTCCTTCAGCGTCGGCAGGTTCTTGAAGCTGTCGTCGCCGAAGAAGCGGGCGCCGGCGTTGGCGATCACCGGGCAGTGGGCCATCGAGGCCACCGCGCCCAGCTTGCGCAGGAGCTCGATGTCCTGCGGCCCGGGGCTGAAGTCGTAGTTCATGTTCATGACGCCGTAGGGCTTGCCGCCGAAGACGCCGTACTCGTTGGAGTAGGCGATGCGGTAGAAGCCCGACTTCGTCAGGTCGGGAGAGTCCTCGAGGTCGGACTGGAGCGTCTCCTTGTCCACCGAGAGCAGCTCGACCTTGATGTTCTCGCGGAAGTCGACCTTCTCGATGACGAAGCGCAGGGAGCGCCACGCCGACTCCAGCTTCTGCACGTCGGGGTGGTGCAGCACCTCGTTCACCTGCGCCGAGAGCTTGCGATCGATCTCGGAGATCATCGCGTCGACGCTGGCCTTGTCGACCTTCTCGGCCGCCTTGTTGGGCGCCAGCATCTCGGCGATGAAGGCGGCCACGCCGCGGCGGGCCACCTGGTAGCCCTCGTCGGCGGGCTTCATCTTGGTCTCGGAGAGGATGCTGTCGAGCAGCGAGCCCTCTGCCGCGGCCGCCGGGGCGCCGGCGCCCTTCTTCTCGGTGTCTGCCATGTGTGTCCTCCGTGGGGCCGGGCCCTACTCCTTGAGCCCGAGCTCCTTCATGAGGGCGGCCCGCTGGGCGTCGTCGCCGAGGCTCGCCTGGATCTTCTTGCGGAAGGCGGGGATGTTGCCGAGGGGTCCCTTGAGCGCGTTGAGCGCCTGGCGGAGCTCGAGCAGCTTCTTCAGCTCCGGGACCTGGTTCACCACGCCCTCGGGGGTGAAGTCGTTGAGCCCCTTGAAGGAGAGCTTCATCGACAGGCTGGCGTCCTTCTCGCCGGAGAGCTTGTCCGGCACGGCGATGTCGGCCGAGAGGTTCTGCTTGGCCATCACCTCGCTGAAGTTGTCCTTGTCGACGTTGATGGGCTTGCGCTCCTCGAGCGGGGTGTCGTCGGGCTTGCCGGTGTAGTCGCCCACCATCAGGATCTTGAAGGGAAGCTCGACCTCCTCCTGCGCGTCGCCGGTGGCGGACTTGTAGACGATGTTGACGCGCTCCTTGGGAGCGACCGACTGGTCCTTGTTACCCATCGTGAACCTCTTCGTAGGCTGCGGGTCGGGTGCGGCGGGCGGTCATTATGGCCACAATTCGTGGGCGCTTGCAGGGTCGAGACGGCTCAGGCGTCTATGGGACATCACGAGATCGGGTGACGCCCCTCTGGGGTCGTCCGCGAGGATTCGGGCGGTGGCGATCAGCCCCCGGAGGCACTCGACCGATAGCGCCGGCTCCCAGTCGTCGAGCCCGCCCTCCTGGGCTTGCCGGTCCAGCTCCTGGTAGGTGGCGAGCGCCAGGCCGTTGAGCCCCGCCCCGGCGTACAGGCGCGCGGCCTCCAGGCGCACCAGGAAGCGCTCCCGCTCGGAGGAGGCGGCGGCCGCGGCCTCGCGCGCCGCGCCCAGCCCCTCGGCGGTCTGGCCGGCGCTGAGCTGCTCCCGCGCCGACGCCAGCCGGGTGGTGGCGGCCTCGGAGAGCCCGCCCGAGGGGCGGCTGCCCCGGGCCGGCGCCTTGCCGACCTCCTCCTCCAGCCAGGCCTGGGTGGCGGGATCGGCACAGGGCGACCCGTCCGAGAAGGTGAGGCCCGGCAGAGCCGGCAGGCGGCTCACCAGGGACCGCACCTCGGCGACGACTGCCTGCCGCGCCTTCTCGTGGGCCGCGCCCAGGGCGCCCAGCGCCAGCCAGGAGAGCCGGTGCGGGTCGAGCCAGAGCGGGTCCTCGGCCGCGGCCGCCTCGGCGGCCTCGAGCAGGTCGCCCCACTGCTGCCCCTGCAGCAGGCCGAGGAGCGTGTCGCGGGTGGTGGGGGGCGGGATGGGCGTGCGGCCCCCCTCCGAGAGCGGCTCGTCGGTGAGGCCGAGCCAGGTGCCCTGGCGCAGCACGCGGTAGGCGTTGGGGTCGCGGGCATCGGCGGCGCGCATCCGGCGCGCGACGTCCACCAGCGACGCGCCGGCGCCGCGCAGGAAGCCGCCCAGGTCTGCGCCTTCGGCCGGCGCCGCGGGGGGCGCCGGGGCCGGCGAGGTCGCGGGCGCCGCGGCGGCCGGAGCGGAGCCGCCGGGCGCGGCTGCAGCCTGTTGCTCGGGCGCCGGAGGAGGAGCCACGGCCTCCTTCATCCGGGCCACCACCTCGAGGATGGCGCCGAAGGCCGGTGCCATCTCCGCCAGCCGGGCGCGGCACACGTCGGCGAGCTTCACCGCCGCCGCCTCGAGCGCCTCGACCTCGTCCAGGCTGGCGCGGGGCGGAGTGGCGAGCGCCAGGGTGGTCTTCTCCACGAACCACTGCACGGCGTTGGCCCGGCCGCGGAGCCGCTTCACCTCGGGGAAGAGCGTGTCCCAGTACTGCTCCATGAGCTCCACCAGCAGCACGCAGCCGTTGGTGAGCCCGGCGACGCCGCCGGTGACGTGCTGGGCGTGGGCCAGGTAGGCGGCGATCACCAGGTCCTTGCTCTTGCCGGTGAGGATGCCGGCGCCCTTCTCGTTGACCAGCTTCCAGACCACGGCGCCGCCGGCGGGCATGTCCAGCTTGGCCACCTCGCCGGCCACCGCCTGGTACTCGGGCTCGAACTTGGCCGAGGTGCCCGCCGGGGAGCCGCCGGCGATGGGGGCCACCCAGAACGACACGCGCTGCCGCAGCTCTTCGTAGTTCACCGGCACGGAGGTCACCTCGCGGGAGCCAGGGCGGCGACGAGCTCGCCGGCCGTGATGTCGGGGCGGTCCACCTGGGCCGCCAGGGAGCCCAGCGCCTTGCCCGCCGCCGCCTGGGCCGACTCCTGGGGGGTGGTGAGGGGCCAGACCTTGGACCCGTCGCGCGGCGGCTCGCAGAGCGACGGGAGCGCCGCCGGCGGGAATGGGCCGAGGGAGAGGAGCAGGCGGCCGCCCTCGCGCCAGGCGAAGGAGGGCACGAGCGCGCCCCCGAGCACCTGGCGGGCCAGGGAGAGCCAGAGCCAGCGCTCCGACTCCGACGGCGCCGGGCAGTCGAGGAGCACCTCGGCGCGGGCGGGCTCGCGGGCCCGGAGCGGCGCGCAGGCGCTGCGCAGGGTGTGGAGGGCGTAGTGGCGCGGGCCGGGCGGGCCGCCGAGCAGCGGCGAGGCCCGGGAGAGCGGCGCGTTCGCGAGATCGCGGCCGGCCTGGGCGGCGGCCGCCAGGGCGTCGGCGGGCGGCGCCGGCAGGGCCCGCGCCCTTTCGGCGAGCTGGACCGCTCCCAGGGTCTCGGCCTCGGCCAGCAGCGCGGCCATGGCGGCGAGGAGCGGCGCGTGGGCCAGCGGGGCCAGCGGCCAGTCCCGGGCCAGCTCCGGCCCCTCCAGCGACACGAAGAGCGCCAGCGGGAAGTGGCGCCCCACCTTGTCGCCCGAGCCGCGCAGCACCCCGAGGAGCGCCCGCCGCTCGCCGGCCGGGCGGAAGAGGAAGCCGGTGGGTCCGGGCGGGATCTTCGCCGCCACCTGGTAGCAGGCGGCGGTGCCCTCCTCCAGCCAGCGGACCAGCGCCTGGGCCAGCGGATCGCCGATGCCGGCGCGGACGAAGTCCCCCTGCGCCGGGATCTTGCCGTAGAAGCCGGGGGCGCCGTGGTTCATCGGGCTAGAAGCAGGGCGGACCGCCCCTGCCGATGGCCGCGGGGACGGTGAAGCCGCCGCGGAACGGGGCCATGAGGCGGGGCTTCCCGCCGCGCGGCACGCCGAAGAAGGGGGCCTCGCTGCGGGCCGGGCGGAAGTCCATCACCACCGCCACGCCCAGCGAGGGGAAGGAGAAGCTCATGGCGAAGTCGCGGAGGCCGGGCTCGCCCTTCGGCTGCCCCGCCTCCAGCAGCCGGAACAGCCCCCACTCGCCGTCCTGCTGCAGCACCTCCTCGCGCCCCTGGGCGGTGCGCACCTTGATGAGGGCGCCCGGCGACTTGCCCTGGGCCGGCCAGGTCATCTTGCGCCACTCCTCGGGCCCGTTGTTGTACTCGTAGCGCTGCCCGTCGACCTCCAGGATCACCGCCGCCACCTTCGGCGTGGGGCGGATGCGCACCGAGAAGCCCACCGCCGGCTCGCTGGCGTTGGCCGGGAAGAGCACGGTGGTGATCTCGGCGGCCCGCTTCAGGAAGGCGAGCAGGTCGGTGCGGAAGCCGGAGGCGCCGCCCATCTGGCGCGCGAAGGTGAAGCCGTCGCCGGCCCGCTGCACGTCGGCCTTGAGGGCCTCGGCGTAGAAGCCCCACACCAGGCCGCTGCCGGGGCGGAAGAACTCCACCACGTCGGCCAGGGCCGAGTCGTCGCCGTCGCGGTTGAACGGGTAGCGGTTGGCGAGGGTGCGGCGCCAGGGGTTGGCGACGGTGGCGCACCACTTCTGGCTGGCGCCGGCGGCGGCCTCGCGGGCGGCGCCGGCCGAGGCGGCCTCGATGGGCGGCCACAGCAGCCGCTCCAGGTAGGGGCGCCAGCCCAGCTCCTGGGTGTCGATGAGTGCCCGGATGCGGGTGCGGGCCGCCTGCACCCGGCCCAGCAGCGGGCCGGAGTCGGAGCTCTCGGTGGCGGTCTGCAGGGCGTCGCGGACGAAGACCATCTGCTCCTGCCAGACGTCGAGGGGCAGGTTCTTGGCCGGCGGCGGGGCGCCGGAGGCCGCGGCGGCGGCGGCCGCGGCGGCGTCGGGCCCGTAGCCGAAGCCGGCGAACCCGGCGAAGGTCTTCTCCACGTCCTTGGGCCCGATGGCCTTCTCCTCGCGGTCGTCGCGGGCGCCGGCCGCGGCCCGGGCGGCCGCGGCGCCGGCCGGGGTGGCACCCAGCGAGCGGCGCAGCTTGTCGACCACGCCCTCCTCCACCGCCGCCAGGGCCCCGGCGATGCGGGTGTTGTAGCCGATGGAGCGGAAGAGGCGCGCGTAGGGAGGCGGCTCGCCGCGGGTCAGGTCCTGGAGCAGCGAGAGGGTGGCGCCGCTGCCCACCGGCACCTGCAGCTCCACCGACTCCAGGAAGCGCTTCCACTCCTGGATGTAGCGGGCGTAGTAGAGCGACTGCAGCCGCTGGAGGTCGCGCTGCTGCTGGGCCTCGGCGTCGGCCCCCTCGGCGGCCAGCACCCAGGGCTCGAAGAGGCCGGCCGGGTTGTCGAGGCGGGCCTTCATCACCTCGTCGTAGCCGCGCCGGGTGAAGGCCCCGCGCACCTGGCCGGTGGACCGCAGCGCCGGCAGCGGGCCGCCCAGCACGCCCTGGAGGTTGAGCTCGTACCCCTTGCCGTCGGCGGCGGCCAGGAGCTTCTCCAGCATCAGGCTGGAGACCGGCAGCCGCTGCAGCACCCGGCGGATGCGGCGCACCAGGTCCTCGTAGCGCGGCAGCGCCAGCGTCGGGTCGCCGGCCAGGAGCCGGGCGTAGAGGGCGGCGTTGCCCGAGAGCTGATCGGAGCCGGCCGGGGAGGCGGCCAGGCTCCAGCGGCGGGTCCAGCGCTCGGCGACCTGCGCCCCCAGCCAGGCCTGCTCGGCGTCGCCGATCCTGGGCTCGGCCAGCCCGCGCGGCGCGGTGAGCAGGAGGTGCATCTTGAGCCGCTCGTAGAAGCGGGCGTGGTCGGCGGGCGAGGGGTTGGCGCCCGAGCCCTCGAAGCGGCGCACGAAGGCGTCCATCTCCTCCACGTCCTGCTTGAAGATGGGGTCGAGCACCAGGCGGCGCACCGCGGCGGCGTGCAGCTTGCGCACGTGGGGCAGGAGCGTGGAGCCCTGGTACATGCCGAAGCGCATGGAGAAGGGCGCCCCCTGCTCCTCCCAGCGCACCAGGTCGGCCAGCACCGCCCGCAGCGACTCCAGCTTCTCCACCGGGCTCTGGTTGGGGGCCGGGGGCGCGGCGATGCGCTCGGCCACCGCGTCGGCCGCCTCGCCGGCCCGCAGCGCCAGCTCGCGGTTGAGGAGGAAGGAGCGGACCGGGAAGAAGAGGCAAACGAAGAGCAGGAGCGCCGCGCCGGCCAGCAGCCCGATCTGCCGGGTGCGGTCGCTCTTGCGGGCCTTGGCGCTGCGGACGGCGATGTTCTGGTCCGGGAACATCACCTTGGAGAAGAGCTCGCGGAGGAAGTAGCTCTTGGCCTCCAGCACCGGCTCGGGCGCCGCCACCTGCGGCCGCACCCCGAAGGCCTCGGCCATCGAGGCCATGACCCGGTCGATGGTGCGCCCCTCCTGCGTGCCGCTGGTGAAGTACACGCCGCGGAGGATGGGCGTGTCCTGGTAGACGTTCTCGGTGAAGAGGGCGTCGACGAAGGAGACCGCCGCCTCGGAGAGCGCGTCGATCTGCTGGGGGAAGGCGTGGATGCGCTCGCGCGCCTCGATCTGGCGCTCGTCGCCCATGCGCCACAGCGACCGCTCCTCCAGCGTGGCCAGAAGCTCGTCGAGGTACTCGCGCACCACCTCGGCCCGCTCGCGGTGCTCGCTGAGCGGCACGGTGAAGCCCCACACCTGGCCGCGCTCCGCCTTGCGCAGGTCGGAGAAGCTCTCGACGAAGCCGGGGAGCAGGTCGCACTTGGTGAAGAGGACGTAGACCGGCAGCACCACGCCCAGGCGCGAGAGCACCTCGTCCACCCGCTCGCGCATCAGCGCGCCCAGCTCGCCGCCCTGCTCCGGCGTGCCCTCGGCCAGGTCGGCCACCGACACCGCCACGATGAGCCCGTTGACCGGCTTGCGCTTGCGGGCCTTCTTCAGGGTGTCGAGGAAGGTGAACCACTCCTCGCGGTCCTCCTCCTCGGTGGCGTAGCGGCCGGCGGTGTCGAGGAGCACCGCGTCGTTGGTGAGCCACCACTCGCAGTTGCGGGTGCCGCCCACGCCGCGGACGCCGCCGCGCTTGGTGAGGTAGGGGAACTTGAGGCCCGAGGCCCGCAGCGCCGTGCTCTTCCCGGCGCCGGGCGGCCCGATGATCATGTACCAGGGCAGGATCCCGAGCGCGTCCTTGCCGCCGCGCGAGAGCTTGGAGCCCTTGAGGGCGGCGATGGCCTTGTCGAACTCGGCCTGCATGGCCTCGATGTCGGCCTGCTGGTCGGGCCGGGCCATGCTCGCCTGCTCCGAGGCCTGGCCCCGCAGCGCGTTCTCGATCTCGCCGGCGGCCTTGCGGGCCCGCAGCCGGCGCCAGACCAGGAGCCCGATCCAGCCCAGCACCAGGAGCGCCGTGACCAGGATGGCGATCCACAGCGGGAGCTTGAGGAGCAGCACCACGGCCCACAGCGCCGCGAGGAGGACGACCGAGAGGATGACGGCGAGCATGTCGGTCCGGGTCTCAGTTCAGTTTGGCGTTGGCGGCGCGCTCGACCACCGCCGAGGCGGTGGAGCCCACCCAGAGGCGCAGGCCGACGACGGTGAGCAGGGAGGCCACCAGCACGGCGGCCACGATGCCGGCCAGGAGCTTCCCCGACGAGGCGCCGGCGCGGGAGTCGTCGGGCCGCTCGCCCGAGGGCGAGAGGGTCTCGATGTCCTTCTTGCGGCGCCGGGAGAACTGGCGCTGCAGGTCGGCGATGATGTTGAGGAGCTCCATCTCGCCGCCGCGCACCCGGAAGCGGCCCTGGAAGCCGAAGAGCAGGGCCAGGTAGTAGGCCTGCAGCACCTCGGCGCGCCGCGGGTCCCGGCGGATGGCCTCCAGCCGGGTGAAGAAGCCCTCGCCGGCCACGTTCTCCTGGAAGTAGGCGAGCTGGAGCTGCTGGCCGATCCAGAAGCTGCGCATGGCCTCGCCCTTGCCGAGCGCCACCTCGTCGGCCAGGGCCACCACCGCGTAGGCGATGTCGTCCACGTCCTCGCGGGCGTAGCCGGCCTGGGCCCCCTTCTTCATCATGGCGTCGACGAAGGAGCGGAGCTGGCGGTGCAGCGCCTCGGGAGGCGGGAGCTGGGCCTCCTCCAGGCGCCGCAGCTGGGCGATGGCGTTGAAGCAGTCCTTGGTGACGTCGGTGATCCGCTCCATGCCGCACCACCCCCTGCGCGTCCAGGCGTTGGAGGGGCGATGCTAGCCCCCGGCCTCGCACCGCAGCAAGAAGACAGCCGGGGCCCGGACGCGGCTCAGAGTCGCTTGATGTCGGGGGAGGTGGCACCGCCCGGCGCGCCGCCGGCGCCCGCCGGGATGGCGAGCAGCTCCACCTTGGTGCGCCCCGGATCGAAGGGCGGCGGCAGGTAGATGGCGATGGCGCGCGAGGCGGCGATTCCCTGCCAGTAGCGCTCGGCGGTGGAGACCGAGAAGTAGGCCACGCCCGCCTTGGGGGCGAGCTGCGGCGGCGGGCGGGAGAGCCACTTCAGCCCCAGGCCCGGGGTGGCGGCCTGCACCAGCCCCTGGATCTCCGAGGTCGAGGCGATCTTGCAGAGGCGCGGCACCACGTCGGCAACCTGCTGCTCGGCCAGCTCCGACTTCACCGTCAGGAAGAGCTGGGCCCGGAGCAGCGCCTCGTCGGTGAAGCGGCCCAGGTGCAGGCCGCCGGCGCGGGCCTCGAGGGGGATGACCACGTACTGGGCCGCCGCCAGGCCGCCCAGCAGCGCCTCCAGGCGGGCCACCAGCGGCTCGAAGGTGGCGCGCAGGTCCTGGAAGGAGAAGCCGGGCAGCGCCGCCGGATCGACGTCGCGGGCCAGCGCCCCGAGCTGGCCGCAGAGCCCGGACAGCTGCTTCCACACCTCGTACGGGCTCGCCTGGCCCGCCGCCTGCTGGGCCAGCGCCGGGGCGTGCTGCGACACCACCAGGAGCTGGAGCATGCGCTGCAGCTCGACGCCGGAGAGCTCGCCGCCGCTCCGGCTGCCGCCGGCCACCAGGTCGCGCTGCTTGGCGAGGAGCCGGGCCTGCAGGTCGCGCAGCTTCGCCAGCAGCCAGGGGAGCGCCGCCACCCGCAGGGCGGGCGGCAGGTAGCCCTCGGCCAGCACCACCTGGCCGGCCGGGTTGCGGACGAGCTCGGCGACCTTGAGGACCTCGAAGTCCTCGCGCGACTCACCGCCGAAGAGCAGCACCGCGTTGGGCCGCGCCATGGCCACCGAGAGCGGCGTGCCGGGGGCGGCGGCGTCCTCCAGCGGCCGGCTCGACACGGCGAAGCGCACCCGGCTCGCCTTCTCCTCCTCGGCGAAGCTGGGCACGCCGTCGCGCTCGCGGGCCACGGCCAGGAGCACGTCGAGGCTGCGGGACGCCGGCGGGAAGTGCTCGGCGTAGGAGCGCGGCGGCGGAGCCTCCTGGTCGCCGGACTCGAAGGCCACCACCAGCCCCTCCGGCAGCACGCCGGCGAACTCGGTGAGCCGCACCTGCCCGGCCGCCAGGGCCGCCGGATCGAAAGCGCACCCGAGCACGCCCCATTCGTACGGGGCCACGGCCCCCACCCGGGCGGCCACGACCGCCTCGTGGTAGCGGTCCAGCGCCTGGAGGTGCTGCGGCGAGAGCAGCATCCCCTCGGTCCAGACCGGTCGCCGTGGAGCCTTCATTCGACCCGCTCCTCCGCGCGCTCCTGCCCCGGTGGGGCGGTCAGCGCCGCTCGATTCGGTAGTCGGCCGCCTGGAAGCCGAGCTTGGCGTCCTTGCCCTGCGGCAGGACGACCACCGACCGCCAGGTCTGCCCCACCGGCTTCCGGAAGACGCCCATCACCAGCACGGCCCCGGCGCCCTTCTCGGGGCTGAGCTTGCGGACCGCGACCTCGCCCGGCGACAGGACGAGCTGTTCCACCGCCACCAGCTCGTCGCCGAGGACCTCCTTGTCGCGCTGGTAGAGGTCGGCGAACTCGGCGAGCTCGCCCTTTCCGGGGACCTTGAGGAGGTAGATCCGGACGTTGGTGGGCAGCGAGCTTCCCGACTCGTCGGGGTTGAGCCGATCGCCGGCGGTGACCGTGATCTCCACGGTGGGGGGCTTGCTGTCTCCCTTCCCGAAGAGCGAGCAGCCAGACGCCAGGAGGACCGCGAGGAGCGCACCGCCGAAACCTGTCCTGGACATGGTGCTTCCTTGCCACGGTTCGCGCCCGGTGGCAACGCCCGGACCGAGCGGGGTCCCCGGGGCCGGGGACGCGCCCTGGGCTCCAACGCGGTCCTACGCAAGCCCGGAGGGACCTGCTAGCCTTCCCGCTACCATGCGCGCCACGATCTCGCGACCGGCCCCCGTCGCCGCCCTGGCTTTCCTGCTCGCGGCAGCCCCCGCCCTCGCCGCCGACAACCTGGGCGTCTTCTCGGTGGCCGAGCCGCCGGGCCCCGGCCCGGAGCTGGCCGAGATCACCTCGCAGTTCCGCGGCGTGGTGGCCGAGCGGACCAGCGGCGTCCTCGAGTCCCAGCAGCTCCGCGACCGGATGTCGGGCCAGGAGCCCACCGCCTCGCTCTCCGAGCTCGACCGCGCCTTCGCCGGCGCGCTGGCCACCTACCAGGCCGGCGACTACGAGGGCTCGATCCGCACCCTGCGGGCCGTCATCGCCGACCTGGAGAAGCTGCCCGACGGGCCCGACACCTTCGCCCAGTGGAACCGGGCCATGCTGCGCCTGGCCCGCGCCGAGCAGACGGTGGGCCGCCGCGCCGAGGCCCAGTCGCTGCTGGAGCGGCTGGCCCGCGCCAACCCACAGGTCAAGGTGGACACCACCCAGTACCCGCCCAGCTTCGCCCGGCAGATGGACGAGGCCAAGGCCAGCGTCCGCTCCCAGCCGCAGCGCAAGCTCAACGTGCAGACCGCCCAGAAGGGCGTGAAGGTCTTCGTCGACGGCCGCGAGGTGGGCGTGGCCCCGCTCGCCACCTCGCTCCACGCCGGCCAGTATCGGGTCTCGGGCCGCCTCGGCGACCTGCGGCTCCCCAGCGTGCAGGTGGACCTGGGCGCCGGCGACCAGACGGTGAACCTCGACTTCACCATCGCCGAGGCGCTGCGCCCCTCGGCCGGACCTGGCCTGGCGCTGCCGATGGCCGACCGGGCGCGCCGGCTGGTCACCGCCGCCGCCTGGCTCGGGCTCGACCGGGCGGTGGTGCTGTCCTTCGTCCAGGACGCCGACATCACCTACCTGCAGGGCTCGCTGTTCGACGTGCGCCGCGGGATGATCCAGCGCGAGGGCCGGCTGCGCCTCACCGGCAAGTCGCCGCCGCCCGGCGGCCTCACCGCCATGGCGAGCTTCCTCCTCACCGGCCAGGCCTCGCAGCTCGTGGCCTCGGCGCCTGCGGTCGCCCCGCCCGCCGCAGGCGCCGCAGTGCCGCTGCCGCCCCCTCCACCGGGCACCATCGCCACCCGCCCGCCGGCCCCCACGCCGGGGCCCGAGCTGGCGCCGGTGACCACCCGCGACACCGCCCGCACCGCCTCGGGCTCGCCGCTCCTGCGCTGGAGCCCGGTGGTCACCGCCGTGGCCGCCGCTGGCCTGGGCACCTTCGCCCTCATGCAGAACTCGAAGGCCAACGACTTCAAGAAGACGAGCGACGGGTACCTGGCGGGCAACAGCCTGCGGCCCGGCGTGTCGGCCAGCGCCTACAACA
The DNA here is from genome assembly GCA_016214955.1 of Deltaproteobacteria bacterium. Lineage (GTDB taxonomy): Bacteria > Myxococcota > Myxococcia > Myxococcales > Anaeromyxobacteraceae > JACRMN01. Next base: position 36,934 of record JACRMN010000020.1, on the reverse strand, counting down.
AGCTGGTGACCGACGGGAACTCGGCCCGCTCCACGGCCCTGGTGGCGGGCATCGGCGCCGGGACCTGCCTGGTGGCCACCGGCGTGCTCGGCTACCTGAGCTACCGGCAGACGGGCGAGATCGGCCCCTTCCGCTTCTGAGGACCCGCGCGCCGGGCGACGGCCCGGCCTCGCGCGGCGAACGGCGCCCCTGCCTGCCAGCGGGCGCCGTTCCGTTTTCTGGCGGCGGCCCTGGCACTGCCTAGTTGGCCATGTTGGCCTTGAAGACCACCCGCTTGCCGGCGGTGATGCGCACCGTCTCCTCGCGCGAGCCCTGCTGCGGGTTGTGGAGGCGCAGCCGGTACACGCCGGCGCCGAGCCGGATCTCCCGGGGCGTCTCGCCCACCTCGCGGCCGTCGAGGGTGACGATGGCCCACGGCGTGGCGTCGACCGCCAGCACGCCGTCGCCGCTGGCGGCCGGCGGCACCGGGATGGAGTTCAGCTCCTCGCGGATGAGCCGCACGCCCTTGCTGCCCCGCGGCGCCTGCTGGGCCGGCGGGTGCTGCGTGGTGGCGGCCGGGGTCTGCGCGGCCACCGGCGGCGGCGTCACCGGCGCCGGCTGCGGCGCGGGCTGGGGCGCCGGCTGCGGCGGCGCGGGGGTGGGAGCGGGCGCCTGGGCCGTCACCGGCGGCGGCGTCACCGGCGCGGGCTGGGGCGCCGGCTGCGGGGGCGCGGGCTTCGGCGCCGGGGGCTGCTGGGCCACCGGCGCGGGCGCCGGCGCGGAGGAGCGCGTGGCGAAGTAGATGCCCACGCCGCCGGCGAGCAGCACGGCGGCGGCGGCGCCGGCGATGAGCGGCACCTTGCTCCTGCCGGGCGGCGCCTCGACCGACTCCTGCGAGTCCTGCGTCTCCTCCTCGTGGCGCGTGGCGCGGCGGGGCGGAGGGGTCTTGCGTGCCGGCGCGCGGGTGGGGCGGCGCGCCGGCGCGGCGAACTCGGGATCGGGCGGCAGGGTGTCGCCGGGCCCGGGCGGCTCCTCGCGCGGCGGAGGCGCGGAGGCCGCCGTGCCGCCCCGCTGCGGCGTGGGCGTCCGGGGCGAGGGCGTCGGCTGGCGCGGCGCCGGGGTGGGGCCGCGCGGGGCGGGGGTGGGGCCGCGCGCCGGCAGCGCGGTGGTGCCGGTCTGCGGCCGGGTCTCGGGCTTGAAGTTCTTGAAGCCGCCGGTGCCCTTCACCGCCGCCTGGATGCTGGGGGCCGGCGTGGGCGGGGCCGCCTGCAGCACCATGGTGGCGTGGGAGCTGGGCAGCGGCGTGGGGCGCGCCGGGCCGGGCTGGGTGGCGGCGGCGGTGAGTGCCGCCCGCAGCTCCTCGGCCGAGGCGTGGCGCTCCTCCCGGTCCTTGGCCAGGCAGCGCATCACCACCTCTTCCAGCGCCGGGGAGACCTCCAGGCCCGGGCGGCGGATGGAGGGGCGCGGGGCCATCTCCACGAGGTGCTTGGTCACCAGGCCCATCGGCGTGTCGGCCTCGAAGGGCAGCTTGCCGGTGAGCATCTCGTAGAGGATGACGCCCACGGCGTAGAGGTCGCTGCGCGCGTCGAGCTCGTCGCCGCGCACCTGCTCCGGGCTCATGTAGCCCGGGGTGCCGCAGACGATGCCGGCCTGGGTGAGCTTGCCGCCCGTGTCGCCGGGCTCGTTGAGCTTGGCGATGCCGAAGTCGAGCACCTTGACGAAGTCGGCCTCGTCGCGCCGCGACTCCAGCATGACGTTGTCGGGCTTGAGGTCGCGGTGGATGATCCCCAGGTTGTGGGCCTCGACGAGGGCCGCCAGGATCTGGTTGCCGATGTGGATCACCCGCGCCTCGGGGAGCGGGTAGTCCTCGGCGATCACCCGGGCCAGGCTGCGTCCGGCCAGGTACTCCATGGCCATGAACAGCGTGCCCTCGTCGGTCTGGCCGAAGTCGATGATGGTGACCGAGTTGGGGTGGTTGAGGCGCGAGGCGGCGCGGGCCTCGCGGTGGAAGCGCTGGACGATGGAGGGGTCGTTGAGGAACGACTTCTTCAGCAGCTTCAGCACCACCGGCCGGTCGAGGGTCAGGTGGGTGGCCTTGTAGACGTCGCCCATCCCGCCGTGGCCCAGGAGCTGGTGGACGAAGTACTTGCCCGAGACGGTCTGCCCGATGAGGGGGTCCACCGCCTCGCCGTTGGCGGTGGGCGGCTTGATCCCGGCGCCGCAGAACGAGCAGAAGAGCGCGCCGTCCGGCACGTCGCGGTGGCAGTTGGTGCAGAGGGCCATTCGAGCGAGCGAATATAGCAGCCCCCGTGCCGGGATCGAGCCACCGGTACCGGGGACGCGCCCGAGCGCCGCGGCGCGCCCCATCCGAGGGGACGCCGGCGGGCCAAGGGCCGCGCGGCTGTGCTACCGGCCCCCGGCCGCCACGGTGATGGCGTGGGGCGACTTCCAGTCGAGCGGCTTCACCGCCTCGGGCGCCGCGCCCGCCAGGGCCGCCGCCTCCCGGGCCTCCTTCTCGAAGCCGGGCGCGAAGTACACCTCGGTCGCCGCCCGGCGCTTGCCGGCCTTGCCGCGGTGCGCGATGGGGAAGCCTGCGCCGTCGAGCTTCTCCGCGATGGCGCCGAGCGCCTTGCCGGCGCCGGCGTCGAGCAGGTCCACGGTGGCGAAGGAGCGACGCGAGACCACCGCCATGTGGGCCCGGACCGCGCCCGGCGCGCCGCCGCCGGAGACGGTGAAGCGCCGGACGGTCCAGGCCACGGCCACGCGGCTGCCGTCCGGCGACCAGGCCAGCTCCGCCGCCGAGAGGAGCTGCCGCTCCTCCTCCTCGCCGGGGCCGCACCGATCCTCGGCCAGCGTGGCCGACGCCTCGCCCAGCTGCCCGCGCAGCGCGATCACCGGGCAGCCCTTGCCCGAGCGCACCAGGGCGAGGCTCAGCGCCACTCCCTCCAGCTCGCCCGCCGGCTTGCCCTCCCCGATCGCGAGCGCCGGCTTGGCCTTGCGCGACGCCGACACCGGGTTCTGGGCCTGCCAGGCCTCGGCGGCCGCCTCGGGCTCGGCAGCGCGCCACGCCTTTCCGGCGCAGGCGGCCGGGGCGCAGGGCGAGAGCGGGCCGGCGTCCTCTCCCAGCTTGAAGACGCGCCGGGGGCGGGCCCTGGCGTCGGTGACCACCAGGTACCAGAGCTCGTCGCCGGCCTCGCTGCGCGGCTCGCTGTCCGCGCCCTTCCAGGCCAGGGCCGACCCGTCGGCGGTCCAGCCCAGCACCTGCAGGCCGAGCCAGCCGCCGGGGAGCTGGGGCGCGGCGGCGAGGGAGGCGCAGAGGAGCGCGAGCGCGGCGGTCATGGGGACCTCACTTGCCGGCGGTGTGCGAGGGCGGGCCGTACAGGCGCGCCGCGGCGATCAGGTTCTTCAGGCTGGTGGAGCACCAGGGGCGGGTGATCCCGCAGCGCTCGAAGGAGCTGCTGCCGTCGCCCCCGGCCGCCTTCCGGTCGGGCTCGAAGGGACCCTTCTTCTTGCCCTTGCCGGTCCCGGCCATCTCGACGGAGTGGGCGGTGTTGAAGCCGCCGTTGGCGGAGAAGACGCGCCAGGTGAGCGCCTCGATCTTCAGGATGACCCGCTCCTTGCCGTCGATCCGGACCTTGCCCGCCGCCCGGCCGGCGGCCGCGTCGGGCTCCAGCTCGAGGAATCGCTTCACCCGGTCGAGGAAGGACTGCTCGTTGGCGGCGTCGAGCAGCCACTCCACCTCCTCCCGGGTGGGGTGCTCGTCCTTCTTCTCGGCGAAGGAGGCCTTCTGCGAGGCGCGGCCGTCGTGCTCGTGCATGGGTACGCCCGCGGCCCGCTTCACGTAGACCCCGGCGTCGCCCGACGCGCCGAGGAACGAGGACTGGTCGAGGATGTAGTCGGGCTGCTGGCCCTTCCTGCCGTCCTCGGTCCAGACCCCGTAGCGCACGTCGCCGACCATCCAGGCGTGCCCCTCCCACGTCGCCAGGTCGCTGAGCCGCAGCTTCTTGAGATCGGCCTGCTCGTTCCCGCCCGGGTTGAACGGGAAGAGCCGCTCCCCGATCCCGAGCGCCTCCACGCCGTACACCATGCCGCCGGCCTCCATCGTCTTGGGAGGATAGGGCTCGTACTCGGGCTCCCCGTCGGCGTTGAGCCCCGGGTCCTTGCCGCTCAGCGGCTTCTTGTCCTTGTTGTAGAAGCCGTTGGCGGTCACGAAGGTCTGGGCGAACACCAGCAGGACGCCGCGGTCCGCCTCCACGTAGACGGGGACCTTGGTGGTCTTCTTCACCTTCTTGCCCTTCACCTCCACCTCGACCTGCTTCTTCTGCATCTCGTAGACGCCGATGCGGGCCTTCACGCTGTCCTTGGCGATCTCGTAGGTGGTCTCTCCGGAGCGCGGCAGGAGGAGCTCGCTGCCCCCCTTGACCGTGAGCTTGCCTCCCTTCAGGGCGCAGGCCAGCGCCGCCAGCTGGGACATGCAGCAGTTGGTGTAGTCGGTGCCGATGCAGGTGAGGCCGAAGGCCTTGTAGACGTTGTAGGTCTTGCCCTGGACGTCCTTGGTCGGGACCTTGGCCTTGCAGGCGTCCAGCGCGACGTCGGGCCACTCGTTCTGGAACTCGGTGTCGAGGGCCGCCATCTTGTTCTCGAGGGAGGGCGCCTCGGGGTCGGTCTCCTTCTTCTTCTCGGGCGTCTTGGCGGGGCCGTAGTGGTTGTGGTTGCAGGTGGAGTAGCCGACGCCCTTCGGGTCGCCGAGGTAGGCCGCGTCCTTGTCGGCCTTGTCCTTGTCCCACTTGCCTTCCCAGAGCCAGTCGAGGAGCGCCAGGTACATGCGCGCGCCGAAGTGGAGGCAGAGCCCCCTGGTGCCCTTGGTGGCGTCGAAGGTGTTGCTGAGCGGCGCCGGGGGCTTCGTGGGCTCGGGCTTGCGCTCCGGGGGCGGGTCCGCGGAAGGCACCGGGTCCTGGGCCGGCATGGGCTCGTGGAGGGCGGCGCTGATGTCGAGCCCCATGAGCGTGAGCCAGTCCACCTTGCCGTCGCTCTTCAGGTCGCCCTTCTTCTTGCCCAGGATGCCGGCGTCGCCGGCGGCCTCCATCATCTCCTTCAGCTTCCCGGTCTGGAACTCCTTCACCACCCGCTCGGTGGTGGCGCCGTAGTCGCCGTCGACGCCGTCGCGATCGGGGCCGAACCGCCCCATGTCGTAGGCGCAGGCCTTGAGGGCCCGCTGGATGGCCTCGACGACCGGCTTGTCCCCGTGTCCCTTGGCGAGCGGGGTGAAGGCCGGGTCGTGGGCCAGCTTCACCAGCGGCTCGCAGGAGGCCAGCGCCGCCGAGCGCAGCACGGCGCCCACCTCGACGGTGAGGTCCTCGCCCGGGGCCAGCGGCTTCTGCGGCCCCTCCGGCACCGGCTCCACCTCGTGGATGGTCCCGGGCCCGATGAGGTGCCGGTAGGGCTCGCCGCGGCAGTGCCGGATGAGCTCCACCGGGTTGAAGAGGAAGCCGGCCTCCCCGCCCAGCTCCGGGATGGGCCAGTCGCGGAAGTCGAGCCCCTCGACCCGCACCCGGGCGACGTTCCAGACGCCGCTGCTCTGCGGCAGCGCCGATCGCTCGGCCTCGGGCACCAGGTCCTCGGCCCCGCCGATGGGGAAGAGGGAGGCCACCGACAGCTCGACGTGGGGGAAGTCCCCGTGCCAGCCCACCTGGCCCAGCTCGTCGCCGGCCTTCACCGGCTGGAACGGCCACACCATCACCGGGTCGAGGTGGCGGTACTGGGCGTAGAAGGTCTCGCCGGCGGGGGTCTGGTGGCGGACGATGACCCGGCCGAAGTCGAACCCCTCGGTGCTGCTCAGCAGGTCCTCGACGAAGACCACCTGGCCGTCGGCGATGGCCTTCACCGGCTTGCCGAAGATGCCCCCGTCGCCGGCCGGATCGGGCACGCCGATGTCGAGGGCGCCGTGCCACTTGCCCTCCTGCGTCACCGGGAACCAGCCCAGCGTGGCGTTCCAGAGGATGGCGTTCAGCTTCTCGTCGTCGCGCAGCCCGTCCTCGAGGCCCGCCGCCTTGACGAAGGCGTCGCCCCGCTTCTTGGCGAGGCTCACCAGCTCGCCGACGTCGATGGGGTACTGGTAGCTCATGCTCGCCTACGGGACATGCGGAGCCTCGGAGAAGGCGTTGCGATCGGTGCCCGCCAGCGCCGGCGCCCGGCGCCCGGACTCGGCCGCCGGCAGCTCCTCGCCCTCCTGGAGCTGGCCGGTGGGAAGCAGCACCTCGATGGCGTAGTAGCCCTCCGGCATCTCCTTGAACTCGAACTTGCCGTCGCCGTCGCTCCACCAGGCACCGTTCCGGTAGCTGTTGCTGGAGGAGCCGCCCCCCAGGCCGCCCTGGTCCACCGCCTTGCCGTCCTTCTTGAAGAGGAAAGGCCAGCTCTTCAGCGGGCCGGCCGGCCCCTTGAGCACGCCCTTGAACTTCGCCTTGGGCGGCGCCTCGGGGCCCGCGGGAGGGAGCGCCACCGCCACCGACTCGCCTATCTCCATGTGTCGCCTCCGGTCACGGCGGGCTCACCCCATGATGTTCTTCTTGTTGTGGAAGAGCGGGTCGGCGAGGCGGCACACGTTCTTGCCCTCGAACTTCACGTCGAAGGAATAGAGCATGAACTCGCACTCCCCCTTGGTGGAGCTGCTCATCACCCCGCCCGCCGAGCCGGCCTCGTCCCCCGTCGACTGGGAGTACTTGGCCCCCTTCACCGCGGGCATCTTCCCCTCGACGGTGACCGTGCTCGGGCCGCCGGAGACGTCGGACGACTTGCCGATGTTGGGATAGGGGATGGGGATGGGGCCGCCCGGCGAGGGGGTCTTGCAGACGTCGGGCAGCACGATCGACATCCCGTTGCTGCCCCCGTGGGCGATGCCTCTCATGTTGGCGAAGGCGGGCATGCGGATCTCCTCCTAGGCGACGGCGCCGAGCAGCGCCGCGGCGCGGGGCTCCCGGTCCGAGGTGGACCAGACCAGGCAGCGCGGCGGGTGCTGGCCCGCCTGGATGCCCAGGGCGGCCAGCGCCAGCATGATGGGGCCGAGCGCGGCCCCGGCGTCGCCGAGCCTGTCGGCGGGGTGCTCGACGGCGAAGTCGTCGGCGAAGCGATCGGCGCTGCGCAGCAGCGCCACGCCCCACTCCTTGGCGCCCAGGCTCTCGCCGTTGAGGCCGGCGTAGACGCAGCCCACCCTGGGCTCGGCCGGCTGCGCCGCGAAGAGGAGCTGGAACACCCCGGCCAGCCCCTCGCCCAGGTAGGGCTCCTCGGAGTAGCGGTGGCCCTTCTCCACGCCCGCGGCCACACCCAGCACCGCGGCCAGCGGCGGGACCTTGTCGCGGCGGGCGGCGCCGGCCGGGCCCAGCAGCAGGAAGGCGGCTCCCTCGCCGGGGATGAAGCCGTCGGGGCTGGCGCCCGTGAGCCGCTTCTCGGCGTCGAGGGCGCGCAGCAGCCCGGGGTCGGTGAGGCTGTCGACACCGCCCACCAGCACCCGGGTGGCGCGGCCCGAGGCCAGCAGCGCCACCGCGTCGCGCAGCGCCAGCAGGCCAGCGGCCCCGCCCTGCCGGTAGAGGCGCGAGCTGCGCAGGTCGAGCGCCACGCCCGCCTGCGTCGCCAGCGGCGCCATGAGGTCGGAGCCCACCGGGTCGGGGACGCCGGCGCGGGCCTCGGGCGCGGCCAGCAGGAGCGGCACCGGCTGGTCGAGCCCGGCGGCGGCCTCCTGCAGCGCGTGGGTGGCGAGCCGCAGCAGGCGGGCGCGCACCGGGAGGCCGCGCGCGCCCAGCGCCAGGTCGGGGTGGAGCGGCGGCAGGAGCTTGTCGTCGAGCCGCGAGATCACCTGCGGCTTCCCGGAGCGGTTGCGGAACTTGCCGGCGGCGAAGCGGCACACGTCGGCGCGGATGGCGGCGGCGGCGCCGGCGGCGTCGAGGCCGACGGGGGTGGCGATTCCCACGGCCAGGATCTCGGGCGCGCTCACCGATCCACCCCCTCGAGCGACTTCAGCCCCACCCTCGCCACCTCCACCTGCAGGGCGCGCTTGTCGCACGGCACCGCGCCGCGGAAGAGCAGCGAGAAGCGGTGCTGGTCCGGCTCCAGCACCAGGCTCTCGAGCCGGAGCACCACCTTGTGGGCCCGGCCGGCGATCCAGACGGCGGAGTCGAGGCGGCAGACCGGGAGCGCGAAGCGCTGCACCCCCTCGGGCGCGCAGTTGAGCAGCTCCACCGGCTCGCCGCCGGCGAGGAAGCCCGGGTAGACCTGGTCCGGCGGCGCGGCCTGGAAGAAGCGCAGGTCGAAGTCGGCGGGGAAGTAGGGCGCCCGTCTCTTCTGCCAGGCCTGGTCGTAGGTGCCGGCGTAGCCGGTGCGCGGCAGCCAGGAAGGGGCCACCCAGCCGAAGCCGTGGGGCACGCCCGGGTCGGAGAGGCTGGAGACGGGCTTGCGCGGATCCTCCAGGTTGGGCACCCGGGTGCCGTTCATCTCGTCCAGGCTGCGCTTGCCGCGGAAGCCCAGGCCCACCGGGTTGCGCATCTCGGCCAGGAAGCGGCCCTCGGGGAGGTCGTGGCGACCGCCGTAGGCGCGCTCCCACTGCAGCGGGATCTTGTCCACCGGGATGGCGCTCGAGGGGGTGGCCCCCAGGGCGCCGGCCTTCCACACCCGCTCGCCGTGGACCTGGGCGATCTTCCGGAGCTTGCCCACGCCCAGCGAGAGGCCGAAGCGCGGCGAAGGCTTGCCGCCGGGAGCGTGGGCGTGGCCCAGCAGCACCACGTCGCTCGCCAGCTTGCAGGGGTGGGCCTCGCCGGCGAAGCGCACGCTGGAGGCGCCGGGATCTCCCCAGTACTGGTCGCCCGGCACCAGGGGGAGCTGCTGCTCCGCCACCTTCACCTTGGGTGTCATGGAGAAGGTGGCCTTCACCGCCAGGTAGACGGTGTCCACGGCCGTGCGCGGATCCGGGAAGACGAAGAGCCCGGGCACGAACGGGGTCTCGTTCTTCACCTGCAGCATGGCTTCCTCGCGTGACCCATCATGCCTCCAGCAGCCGGGCCAGGGGGGCGTCGAACCCCGAGCGCGCCTCGAGCCGGTGGCTCGCCAGGTGGCGCCGCTGCGCCCCGACCCAGGCGCGGGTGTCGAGCCGCCAGGCGCCGCGGCTGCGCACCGCCAGCTCCAGGGCCACCGGGTGGCGCTGGCGCATGGGCGCGGTCCGCAGCCACTCCACCAGCCACTCCGGGCTCCAGGGCTTCCCGCCCAGGTGGCGCGTCCCGGGCGCGAAGCCTGCGGCCTCCTTCTTCCACCAGCGGGCCACCAGCTCCGGCTCGGGGAGCGGCAGCTCGGCCTCGGGCGGCGGCACCAGGTCGGCCTCCAGGTCGTCCAGCTCCAGGGGCACCGGCTCCTCCGGCCCCTCCGGCTCGTCCTGCCGGTAGATCCCCTCGATGCGGAGGCCGGTGGCCAGCGCCACCGCCTCGCCGGCGCGCCGCGCCTCCTCCGGGTCGGCCAGGTACGGGAGGCAGGCGGTCACGGCCCGCGGCCAGCCCGAGAGCCCCAGCGCCCGGAGCGCCGCGCCGCGGTGCTCCGGCAGCGCCGCCAGGCCCGCCAGCAGCTCCACGTCCTCCTGCTCGCCGGCCATCGCCAGCACCCGCAGCGGGACCTCGAGCCGCGGCGCCTTCCGCTCCGCCAGCCGCCGCGCGGCGGCGTGGGCGGAGCGCAGCCCGAGGAGCAGCCCCGCCTCCAGGGCCGCGTCGCGGGCCGGCGCCGACGGCGCCTCGTAGGCTCCCTCCACCAGGTCGCGGTGGGCCTTCCCCGCCTCGGGCACGGCCCGCAGCACCGCCACCTGCAGCTCCGGGTCGGCGCCGGCGAAGAGCTCGCGCAGCCGGGCGCCCCCCACCTGCCGCCGGGCGCACATCGCCCCCAGCACCGCTGCCCGCGCGCCGGGCAGCTCGCTCCCCAGCAGCCCGGGAAGCTCCGCCTCCAGGCCCGGCCGGCGCGCCAGGGCCAGGGCGCGCCCCACCGCCGCCCGCGCCCGCGGCTGCTCGGAGCGCAGGAGCGGCAGCGCCGCCGCGGCCCCGCCCTCGCGCGCCTCGACGGCGGCCGTGGCGTTGGCTAAGAAGCGCCCCGGGTCCTCCTCCTCCGCGGCCGGCTGCATGGCCGGCGGTAGCGGGAAGGGGAGCCGGGCCAGGGCGTCGAGGTGGGCGTGGAGCCGGGCCTCGGGGCCGGCCGCCACCTGGGCGGGCGTGGCCGTGGGCGAGTCGAGCGCGCGCTCCCACTGCGACCAGAGGAAGGCCGCCTCCTCGAGGTGCTCCTCGACGACGTCCCAGAGGATGGGCGGGCGGGTGGCCATGGTCAGTTGATCTTCACGGCGGCGCCCTTGATGCGCTGCACGCCGGCCGAGCGCGACTCCACGAAGGTGCCGGCGATGACCACCTTGCCGTTGCGGCGCAGGGTGATGGTGGCGCGCCCGCAGCGCAGCACCACCTCGTCCTGGCCCTCGATGGCCACCCGCTTGCCGTCCACGCGGGCGACCTCGGGCACCAGGGCCACCTCCCGCTCCACCACCTGCAGCTTGCGCCCCGGGGGCTGCAGCAGCCCCACCAGGATGGGCCGGCGCGGGTCACCGCCCTCGAACCAGAGCAGCACCTCGCGGCCGGAGGAGGCCGCCGCGGCCAGGGCACCGCGCTCCAGCCCCTGGAGCACCCGCGCGGGCAGCGGGCCGCGCCGGTTGGCGGGCCAGTCCACCAGCGGCACGCCGCCGGGCCCGAGGCCCGTCACCTGGCCGATGCGCGGGCCGGGTTGCCGCGCCGGGGGGCCGGCGGGGACCTTTCGCTTGGCGGTTCGCTTCATGGGCTCTCCCCTCCCCTCACCAGGTGACGAGGAACCAGGCGCCGGCCGGATCCTTGCCCAGCGCAGCGCGTGTGAGATCGAGCCGCCCGGTGAAGACCTCCCGGAGCGGGGCGCGGTAGGGCGCGCCGGCCTTCTCGTCGTAGCGGAAGGCCGCGCCGCCGCCACCGCTCAGCACCAGGCCCGGCATCCAGGCCGGCGACACCACCGACGCGTCCACGCGGGTGCCCTCCTGCCAGCGCGCCTGCAGGGCGCCGTCGAGGCGGTAGAGGCCGTCGCCGGCGACCAGGAAGTCGCCGTTGGCCTCCTGGGCGAGCAGGCCGACCTTGGCCTGGCCCCCGTGCCGCGTCCGCACCAGCCCGAAGGAGCTGGGGACCGGGCTGGCGTTGCCGGGCAGCTTCTCCTTCCAGAACCACTCCTTCCAGCTCGTCACCTCGCCCAGGGTGCGGGTGGCCTTCACCTGCCCCCGCGCGTCCAGGAGCGAGAGCACCGTCTGCACCGCCAGGTCGCGGTGGGCCGTGCCCGAGACCTCGAAGTCCTGGCGAAGCTCCTCGGCGAGGAGGCAGCCCCCGTCGCCCGTGACCAGGAGCGCCTGCGGGAGGAACTCCGGGCCCGGGGCCGAGATCGGCGCCGGGCGCGAGAGCGGCTCCCCCTCCATGCCCACGTGGACCAGCCGATCGCGGAAGGCGAGCCAGGCGCCGCCGGGCCCGACCGCGGCGCGCTCCGCCTCCTTCACCGGGAGCGAGATCGGGCGCCGCGCCACCTTGCCGGCGGCGTCCACCCGCAGCAGCGCCGCGGGGGTGAGCACCGTGAGGCTCCCGTCCTCGAAGAGCCTCCAGGCCGCCGCCGGGCCGGGGGCCTCGAGGTCGCGGCGCTGCTTCTCGGCGCCCGCCGCGCTCCAGCGCACCAGCTGCAGCCGCCCGCCGGCCGACACCAGCGCCACCACCTCGCCCCCCGGCGCCACCTGCGCGCCCTGCACCTCGCCGCGGGCCGCCAGCCGGCGCGAGACCTTGCCCGGGTGCAGCTCCTCGGGGTGGAGGGCCGTGAGGGTCAGCTCCTCGGAGGGCGGGCGGGCGGAGGTCATGGTCGCGATCACGGCGGCGAGGGCCAGGGGGGTCATTTGCCGCTCTTCCCGGAGGCGCTCCGGTACTTCTCGAACTTCTGGCGCCAGGCGAAGTCCGGGCTCTCGAACTGGGGCTCGACGACGTAACCCTCGCCCCTGTCGCCCGCCGGGGCGGGGGGGACCGCGCCCATGCTCCTGACGGAGGCCATGCCCCGGGCGGCGTCGGAGAGGGCGTTGCTGGCCGCCACCTTCCGGTTGCCGCGCACCTTGACCTCGAAGTTCCAGGGATCGTCGGCGTTGTAGGCCGGGTACCTGGGGTCCTTGGCGTCGAAGGCCGTGGCCACCGGGTCGTCGATGCGGAACTTGAGCGACATGAAGCGGCCGGCCCCGTCCGGCAGCGCCATCCAGTCGAGGTAGGCGCCTCGCTCGCCGGGCGGGACGCGCACCGCGTAGGCGCCATCGGCGGTGGCCCCGGTCGCCGGGGGCACCAGGACCACGCGGAACCAGGGCGCCTTGGCCTCGGTCGAGGCCTTGCCGTAGAGGGTCACCCGCTCCAGCTTCACGTTCTCCTTGAAGGCCTTCTTCACCCGCAGGTAGAGGACGTGGTCCACCTTCAGGCGATCCCGGGCCTCGAAGGTGCTGGTCTCGATGCCGTCGAAGACGGCGTCCTTCATCACGTGCAGGTACTCCAGCGCCACCGCCAGGCGCGGCGCCTTCGCCACCTGGCTGGCCACCGGCTCGACGCGGGTCACCTTCCCCTTGTCGTCGATGCGGACCACCGTGCCGGCAGGCCTGTCGCTGCCCCACTCCAGGAACTCGTCGTGCAGGTTCATCCGCGGCACCGGGCCGGCCGAGTCGGAGACCACGATGGGCGTGTGGGTCTGGAGGAGGGGCAGGCCCGCCTGCGGCCGGGCCAGGGAGTACATCAGGGTACGGTAGCCGTCTCCCTCCGGCTTCTCCAGGAAGTAGAGCCCCTTCCGGTGGGAGTGGCCGGTGAGGACGCACTGCACCTTCTGGGCGTCGGCGACCGCCTGGTAGAGCTCCTTCCGCTTCTTCTCGAAGGTCCCGTAGTCGTTGTCGGTGTAGGGCTTCCAGGCGTTCCAGGCGGAGCGGGCGCCGTGCGAGATGCCGCTGCCCACGGCCTTCACCCCGTCGACGACGGCCCCGGGCGCGGCCTTCACGCCGCGCCAGAGCCGGACGTGCCACTTGTCCTTCTTCTCGCCCTGCGGCGGCACGGCCTGCTGGGCGAGCTCGTCGTGCTTCTGGTGGGCGAAGTCGGTCTCCAGCTTGACGCTGCCCGGCGCCGCGGCGGCGGGGTCGTAGCTCCGCTTCGGGTCGCCGTTGGGGATCGCCTCGCCGTAGCTGACGAAGGTGAAGTGGCTGAAGAGCACCGACCTGCGCTCGGCCGAGAGGCCGTCGCGGAAGAGCGCGAGCTGGTCGTCGGTGACCGCCTGGTCGGCCCGCGGCAGGTGGCCGAAGCCGTGGCCCGTCCAGCCGCTGATCATCTTCTCGGCGTCGCCCCAGGCCAGCCCCACGATCCGCTGACTGGGAAGCGACACGGCGAAGTCGCTCCACGGCGTGAACACCGCGTAGAACCAGGCGAAGAGCGTGGCGTCGAAGTTGAACGACTTCACGATCTCGCCGTAGCTCTTCCCGAAGGCCAGGATGGCCTCGTAGAAGGTGAGGTTGGTGTCGGCCGGGATGCCCTCGTTGGCGCGCTTGGTGTAGCCCAGCTTCTGGTCCACCACGCGCGGGGTGATGCCGAAGGCCTCGTGGTAGGCGTCGTGGTTGCCGCTCACCACGAAGACCGGCTTGTGCTGGGTCCGGCAGTGGTTGAGGACGATGGTGTAGAAGGTGATGTGGTCCACGAAGGCCTGGTAGTTGCGCTGGTAGGCGGCCTTGTCCTTCAGGTTCACCAGCTCCCAGATCTTGGCCACCGAGGGCTTCGCCAGGTCGCCGGGCTGCGTGCCCGCCGAGTAGGGGTAGACGTTCCGCACGTGGTCGATGAGGTCTCCGCCGATGAGGGCCAGGTCGGAGCGCTGGCCCAGCTGGGAGAGGATGGAGGCGAAGTTGGCGCCGCAGTCGTTGAAGAGGCCGCCGATCTCCGGGGAGTCGGCCAGGGCGTTCGGGTCCTCCATCTCGACGACGCGCGCGGCGCTCCGGGCCAGCACCTGCTGGCGGGCGTTGATGTGCAGGTCGCTGGCGTGGCCCAGGTTGGCGTGGACCAGCCCGCCCTTCTCGTAGACGAAGAGCAGGTGGTGGGCGCGGATGGGCGCGGTGGGGTCGATGCTGGAGAGGTCCACGCGCGAGCCCGCCTGCCGGAAGGCGTGGAGCCCCTTGCCACCGCCGGGCGGCAGCTCGTCGTCCTTGCCGGCCCACTTGCCGAGGCGGGACACCCACCGGGCCCGCTCCGGCCAGGTGAGCGCCGGCGGCTTCTCCTTGGCGCCGCCCAGGTCCGGGCCGTTCATGCCGCGGAGCACGTCCTCGATGAGCAGGTCCTGCAGCTCGATGACGGCGCGGGTCGGCTCCGGGAGGGGCTTGAGGTGCTTCGGCGGGGGAGGAGGCGGCGGCGGGGCGAGGCACGACTCGTGGATCCGCACCTCGTAGAAGGCGTCGAGGAAGGCCGGGAGGCCGGCGCGGAAGCGCTTGTCGAGGATGCCGCGGAACAGCTTGGACCTGGTCTCCAGGATGGCGGCGTCCTTCGCCTTCTCCACCACGATCCGGTCCTTGAAGTCCTTGTCCTTGGGGTCGAAGAGGGGGCGCCAGCCGGCCCGCTTCATCGGGTCGAGGCCGCGGATCACCCGCAGGTGCTGGTTCACCACCTCGGGGGTGAGCTCCGGCGTGCCGCGGGCGGCGATGAGGAGCTCGATCATCCCCCCGCCGTCTTCGAGGACGTGGACCGCCGGCGTGAGGAAGGCGGGGAACAGGATCACCGCCGGCACCGGGTCCGGGGCCACCACTGCGTTCTGCTTGTGCAGGCCGACCCGGGCCGTCGCCGGCGGCACGCGGGCGCGCCACACCAGGTCGTACGCGGCCGGCGCCGGGCGCGGCCGCTGCGGCGCGGGCCGGCGCGGCGGGGGCGGGCGGGCCGGGTGTGGGCTGGCGGTCGACCTGGTCATGGAAGGGCCGCTCCCTCGGGCAGGCGGTCGCCGCCGGTGTAGGAGGCGCCCGGGGCGTCGAGCCGGTAGCCGGCGCCGGTGCGCACCGCCTCCAGCTTCAGGCCCTGCAGGCGCGCCTTGGGCGCGCGGAGCAGCCCCTCCAGCGCCGTGTCGCGGAGCGTGAGCCCCTCGAGCAGGCTCTCCTCCAGGTCGAGCCCGGCCAGGGTGGTCTGCTCCACGGCGCTCGCCCCGCTCACCGTGGAGAAGCGGATGGAGGGCCCCTCCAGCTGGCAGCCGGTGACGCGCAGGCCGCTCACCGCGGTGTGGAGGAGGACCAGCATGACCAGCTCCGGGCAGCGCTCGACCTCGAGCCCGGCCAGGGAGCCGCCGGCGACGGTGAAGCCCTGGAGCCGGCTGGTCCCGAGCCGCACCCGCTGGGCCGAGAGGTCTGCCAGGCCCACCGGCCCGCCCTGCAGCCCCTCGAAGGTGAGCCCGTCGAGCTCGCCGAAGCGCAGCGTCAGGCCGGTGGCCAGGAGCGAGCGGAAGGAGAGCTCCTTGCCGCTGCTCTCGGTGAAGCGGACGTCGTCGAGCTTGCCGCCCTCGAAGGCGAGCCCCTCGATCTCGCTCTCCAGGAGCCGCGTCCCCGCCCAGTCGGCGCCGACCACTGTCACGCCGCGGAAGCTGCAGCCCTCGAAGGAGCCACCCCGGTCCTCGTGCCCCTCCAGCCGGCACTCGCGGAACGCCACCTTCTCGGCGCGGAGCTCGGCGGTGCGCAGGCCGGTGAGCGTCGAGCCCTCGAAGACCGCGTCGCCGACGGCGCAGTCCTGGAAGGTGACGCGGGTGAGGCGGCTCCCGAGGAAGGCCGCCCCGGCCAGCTCGCAGCCCTGGAAGCTCACGTCGGTGAGCTGCGCGGCGCGGAGCCGGGTTCCGCGCAGGGCGCTCCGCACGAACTCCACCTCGCGCAGGTCGGCCTCCTCCAGGAGGCGCGCCGGCAGCTCCAGCCCCTCGATCCGCCGGTTGGCGATGGCCAGCGGCCGGCGGGCCGCGCCCGGGGCCGGCTCCCGCGTGAGCGCCCAGCGCTCCTCGTCGGTGAGGTGCGGTCTCATGGCCGGGGCTCCCTCAGCATCCGTGCTTCTCCTCCAGCTTCGAGCGGGTGCTGGCGTCCAGCTCGCCGGTAGGCTCGAGGCCGTTGTCCTTCTGGAAGGCGGCCAGCGCGGCCCGGGTCCGGGGGCCGGCGTCGCCGTCCACCGGACCGCTGTCGTAGCCCAGGTTGGCGAGCCGGGCCTGCAGGCCGGTGGGCTCGGTGATGGGGTCGAGCCCGCGGAGCTCCAGCTCGTAGGTGACGGCCTCCGCCCCCTCGCCCACGGTGAGCTCGGCCACCCGCGCCAGCACCGGCACCGGGCAGTCGACCTTGCCGTCGCCGTCGGTGGTGCCGCGAAGCTCCTTGCCGTCGACCCGCAGGACCCAGGGCTTGCCTGCCCGCGGCTCGGTGCCCTCCACGATCCGGACCTGCAGCCGCGAGTCGGGCTGATCGAGGACGAAGGCCTTGGCCTCGCCGGTGGGCACGTCGAAGGTCTCGGCCTCGATGGCCGGGAGGAAGAGCCGGTCGCCCGGCATGAGGACGTGGGGCTCCTTGCGCTTGTCGCGCAGCTCCTTGTTCTCGGGAGCGTCCCAGACGACCTTGGGCAGGCGGCGGGCCAGGGCGGCAATGCTCTCCACCGACTGGCCCTGCTCGACCACGTGGTAGGTCCCGGGCTTCATCCGCTCCTCACCGCCGACTTGTCGCGCTGCGGGAAGGTCACCTTGGCCGTCCCGGGCTGCTTGCCCGAGACCCGGGCGTGGCCGTTGGCGTCGGTCCGGCCCTTCTTCACCTCTCCGTCGGGCAGCTCCACCTGGTAGGGCTCGTTGCGGATGGGGTTGCCGTTCTGGTCCCGCAGGGTGAACTCCACCACCGCGCGCGGGTCCTCGAGCGGGTCCAGGGTGGGCACCTGGGGCGTGGCGCTGGAGGCGGAGCCGGCGGCGTCCATCTTCAGCTTGCCGCCCTTGAGGACGAGGTCGCCGCTGGCGTCGAGGGAGAACTTGGCGGCGCCGAAGGTGACGTTGCCGCCCTTGTCCACCGAGAGCGCCACCTTGCCGCCGACGACCAGCGAGAGCTTGTCGGCCTCGAGGGTGAGCTCCTTGGCGGCCCAGGTGGCCGGCTCCTCGATCTCCAGGGCCAGCTCTCCGTCCACCGCCTCGTCGTGGTCCTTGCCGGTCTCCATCCCGGCCTGGCCCTGCACGTCGGCGACGGCGTCGCCCTTGACGGTGAGGGTGCCGTTCCCGCCCACCACCTCCTGGCGCGCCGCGCCCACCAGCTCCAGCCGGTCGCCTCCCACCTCCACCGCGCAGGCCCCGCCCACCGCCACGTTGAGCACCCCGCCCACCTGGATCCCGTAGGCGCCGCCCACCGTGAGCGCCCCCGCCCCGCCGATGGTCTCCGCCCCGGCGCGGGCGGCGGTCAGGGCGCGCTCGCCGCCCACGGTGACGGCAGCCTGGCCCGCCACCGTCTCCCGCTGGTCGCGCAGCACCCGCGTGGTCCGGTCGCCGGCGACGGTCAGCACCTGCGCCTGCCGCACCTCGATCTTGTCGTCCTTCTCCACCTCCACCCGGCGCTGCCCCTGGACCGTCACCGTCCGGTCCTTCGACACCGTCTGCGCCTCGGCGCCCAGCACCGCCGCGGTCTCGTCGTTCTCCACCTCGACGCGCAGGTCGCGCTGCGCGTGCAGCATGATCTCCTCGGCGCCCTTCTGGTCCTCGAGGCGGAGCTCGTTGGCGCCCTGTCCGCCCGGGCTGGAGTCGGAGCGCAGCGTGCTGCGCGTCTTCTCGCCCGGGAGCGACAGGGGCGGCGGGCTCATGGCGTTGTAGACGGCCCCGGTCACCAGGGGGCTGTCGGGGTCGCCGTGGAGGAAGCGCACCAGCACCTCCTGCCCGGCGCGGGGCAGGAAGAGCGCCCCCTGGCCGGCACCGGCCCAGCGCTGGGCGCAGCGGACGAAGCAGGAGGAGTGGTCGTCGCGCTGCCCGTCGCGGTCCCAGTGGAACTGCACCTTCACGCGGCCGTGCTCGTCGGTGTGGACCTCCTCGCCGGCCGGCCCCACCGCCCAGGCGGTCTCGGTGATGGCCCGCGGCCGCGGCGTGGCGCGGCGCGGCCGGAAGGGCACGCCGCTCTGCAGGGCCTGGAAGCGGTTCCGGTAGAGCAGGCCGGACTCGGCCCCCTCGCCCCGGCGGCGCGGCAGGGTCACCTCATGGCTGACCCGCAGGAGCAGCAGCTTGCCGTCGAGCCTGCCGCCGTGGGTCTCGGCCACCTCGAAGTGGGCGCCCGGCAGGAAGCGGGGGCAGGTGGCGCTCCCCTCCAGCGTGGCGGCGTCGCTGCGCTCCTCCTCGAGCCGCAGCCTGGCCACCGGCCCGCCCGCGGAGAGGAAGCCGCCCGGGTACTCGTAGCGCTCCAGCTTCTCGTCGTCGCCCTGGATCGCCTGGGAGGCCGAGACCTCCATGTCGGGCCGCTCGAAGTCGAAGTCGCGCAGCGACACCTTGCCGGTCCGGGTCTGCCAGGCGGCCTCCAGGCGGCCCACGTGCTCCTGCTCGGTGGCGGTGCCGGAGGTGCTGCCCCTGTAGACGACCCTGGTCTCGCCCTCGATCTCGCCGCAGCCGTCCACGCCGTCGGCCAGCACCAGGGTGTGGCCGTCGGTGGCGTGCTCGAAGAAGGTGAAGACCCCCGCCTCCTCCAGCAGCCGCGAGACGAAGTCCAGGTCGGTCTCCCGGTACTGGATGCAGAGCTCCCGCGGGGCGTGGCTGCGCGAGAGCGCGGCCCGCACCTTCACGCCGGCGTCGTCCAGGACCTGCTGGACCACGTCGGGGAGCGAGAGGTCCTGGAAGACGCGGCTGCGGCGCACCAGGCGGAGCCGCTCCAGCCGCGGGGCGATGCGCACCCGGTAACGCGCCCGGCCGGCGGTGACGCCCGAGAGCTCCGCGCTCCAGATCTCGCCGTGGACCCGGCGCTCGGCGCCACCCTCCCAGCGGAGCGCCAGCGTGGCCTCCTTCTGCGGCAGGTCGGCGAGCTCCACCGTGACGCCCTCGCGCGGGGTGAAGTCCACCTCGAAGGAGAAGAGGCCGGAGATCTCCTCGGTGCCCTTCGCCGAGCGCACCTCCAGGTCGTCCGGGGCCAGGGGCCCGGCGCCGAGCTCGACCAGGAATGAGTGGGATCGGGCCATCTCTCCTCAGTTGCCGGCGATCTTGGAGCCCTTGAGGACGATGTCGCCGCTGGCCTTGACCTCGACCTTGGCGCCCTTGATGACGATGTCGCCGCTCTTCTTCACCTCGATGCTGGCCGAGCCCACCTTGATGAGCAGCTTCTCCTCGGCGCCGAGGAGGATCTCCTTGGCCTTGAGGGTGTGGGCCTTCTTGACGGTCTGCGAGAGCTTGCCGCCGACGTTGACGACGAAGTCCTTGCCCACCTTGAGGCTGCGCTTCTTCTCCACGGTCTCGGAGAGGTCGCCGCCGATGATCAGGGTGCGGGCACCGGCCACGGTCTCGCTCTTCTTGCCGCCCACCACCTCGACCTTTGCCGCGCCCACCTCCTCCGAGCGCAGCCCGCCCACGATCTCGTTCATCGCCCCGCCGACGGTCACGGCGTAGGCGCCGCCGATGGTGAGGGCCTTGGCCAGCCCCACCGTCTCCGCCGCCGCCCCGGCGACGGTGACGGCCAGCGCACCGCCCACCTCGATGATCTGGTCGGCCCCCACCGTCTCGGCGTGGGTGCCGCCCACGGTCACTGTCCGGCCGGCGATCACGTCGAGGCCCTGGTTGCCCTGGATGGTGGTGGTGTCGTCCTTGCCGACGGTCAGGGTCTGGGCGCCGGTCACGCGGCGCACCAGGTCCTTGGCCACGGTGTGGGTCTCGTTGCCCAGCACCTGCTCGGTCTTGTCGTTCTCGACCGTGACGTTGAGGTCCTTCTGGGCGTGGAGGTAGACCTCCTCCGAGCCCTTGGCGTCCTCGAAGCGCAGCTCGTTGGAGCCGTCGCCGCCCGGGCTGGAGGCCGAGCGCAGCGTGCTCTTGGTCTTCTCGCCGGGGAGCGAGATGGGAGGCGGGTTGGCGCCGTTGTAGACCGACCCGGTGACCAGCGGCCGGTCGGCGTCGCCCTCGCAGAACTCGACCACCACCTCCTGGCCGATGCGCGGCAGGTAGAGCGCCCCCCAGCCCGGCCCGGCCCAGGCCTGGGCCACGCGCATCCAGCAGCTGGAGTGGTCGTCCTTCTTCCCCTGCCGGTCCCAGTGGAACTGCACCTTGATGCGCCCGTGCAGGTCGGTGTGGATCTCCTCGCCGGCCGGCCCGGTCACCACCGCGGTCTGCGGGCCGGGGAGGAGCGGCCGCGGCGTCACCCGCGGCGGCCGGTAGGGGACCTCGGCGCGGATGCTCTCGACGTGGCACCGGTAGGCCTCGGGCTGGCTCTCGCCGGCCTGCGCCTGCCGCTGGCGCCCCTGGTGGCGGACCGCCAGGACGAGGAAGCGGCCGTTCATCGGCTCCAGCGGGTGCTCGGCCAGCTCGAACACGTGGCCGGGGAGCAGCCGGCGGGTCTGCCCGGCGCTGTGGAAGCGCTCGACCCGCGACTGGACCTCCTCGAGGCGGATGCGAGCCAGCGCCTTGCCCGCCTCCATGTCGGTGTAGCCGCCGGGGTACTCGTACACCTCCAGCGAACCGGCGCCGCGGGCCGAGGTGGTGAGGTCCACCCCTGGCCGCTCGAAGTCGAAGTCGCGGAGCATGACCGCGTCGGAGCAGACCTCGAGGCGCGCGGCGTGGGCGTCGAGCGACTCGCGAGTGGCGTTCTTGGCGGTGGCCTCGCGGAAGGCGACGCTGCCGCTCCCGGCGACCTGGGGCCGGGAGGCGCTGTCGTCGCACAGCACCATGGTGACCGGATCGGCGTCGTGCTCGAAGTAGTAGAAGATCCCGCACTCCTCGAGCAGGCGGGAGACGAAGTCCAGGTCCGACTCGCCGTACTGGACCACGTACTCGCGCACCGGGTACTCGCCGGTGAGGTCGGCGCGGTGCTCGACCCTTCCCGCGGCCAGGACCTCCTGCGCGATCTCGGGCAGCGTCTTCCCCTGGAAGATGCGGTTGTTCCTCGTCTGGCCCAGGCGCCACAGGGTCGGCACGATCCGCAGGCGCACCAGGTCGCGGGTCTCCTTGCCGCCCTCGACCCAGCCCTGCACCTGCGCGATCACGCCCGAGAGCAGCCGGTCGGTCCCGTCGCCCAGGTGGATCTTGAGCGTCGCCTGGGCGCCGAGGAGCGACTTCCCCTCGATGGTCACCCCCTCGGCCACCAGGGCGGTGACCTCCGCCGTGTAGGGCCGGGAGATGCGCTCCTCGGCGGTGAACTCGAGGGCCTGGAGATCGTCCGGCCCGCACCCGTCCACCTCGATCTCGAATTCCTGCTCGGAGCCGCCGGCCATGTGCGCTCCACTCGCTTCGTCGGGTTGAGCGACCGGTAGATTAGACCACAACGGAGACGTGACAGCCTGTGAGCTACCGCACACCCCGGGCGGGGGCGAGCGGGCGCTGCAGCTCGCACCATCGGTGCGTGTGGCGCCGGCGCCACACGCCGGAAACGGCGGCGGCCGGCCCCGCGAAGGACCGGCCGCCGGATGGATCGAGGCTGCGAGGTGCGTCTACGGGACGGTGGTCAGGTAGACGCCGTCCTGGAAGCCGAAGGGCGCCGGCGAGTTCCTGCGAACCGAGACCACGCGGTTGGTGGTGCCGGTCTTGATCCAGTCGTAGAAGCTGAGCTGGCGCACGATGGGGGTGACGGCGCCGGTGGTCAGGTTCACGTACTTGAGGTCGTAGCCGCCGGTGAGCGGATCCTGGTTGGTGAGGACCGCCATGCGGGTGTTGTCGTCGTTGAGCCGGCCGGGCACGAGGCTGCTGGCCCGTGAGTAGCGCGGGCCGACGAGGGTGGAGGAGCTGGCCGCGACGCCGCGGATGTAGAGGTCGGTGTAGTTGGGGTAGGCCTCGTACAGCAGCCACTGCCCGTCGGGCGAGTAGTAGGGCTGGCCCGCCGAGTCGGGGGGGAGCTTCACCGGGGCGAAGGTGCCGAGCGGCGATTGCCAGAGGTTGCCGTCCTTGCGGTAGGCGACGTGGCCGGCGGTGGGGCTGATGGCCCCGACCACGTACTCGCAGTACCAGCTGCACTGGCCGCTGTAGAACGGGTTGATGTTGCCGCTGTCCACCGAGGAGAAGATCGGGGCGCCGAGCCCGTCCACCTGGGCCACGATCACCTGGTAAGGGCCGGGCGCGCCGCCCGAGACCATGAGGGCCATGGTGACGGAGTTGGAGGAGAACACCGGCGTGGCGTAGCCCGGCTGCGTGGTGGTGGTGATGATGGCGTTGCCGGTGCCGTCGATCTTGCGGCTGATGACCGGGTAGGGCGAAGCCAGGGTGGCGTTGGTGAAGACCACGCGGGTGCCGTCCGGGCTGAACCGGACCGGGCCGAAGCTGGTGCCGGCCTCGAAGGCCGGGGCCGGCGGCGCGTTGAAGCCGAGCGGCTGCACCTTGAGGCCCCCCACCCCGCCCGCCGCGGCCGAGTAGACGAACCAGGCCACCTTGCTCTCGTCGGCCGAGGTGTCCATCCACACCCAGCCGCCGATGTTGTTGTCCAGGGTGTTGATGGCGGCCGCGGAGGTGGCGGTGCAGGGCGCGCTCTGGATGGTGTACGGGCTGCTGCCGACGACGAAGAGGACGCGCTGCCCCTTCTGCAGCACCCGGAACTGCTGCACCGGGGTGGGCGCGGTGTTGTAGATGCGCACCTGCGAGTTGTTGGCGACCACCTTCTCGTAGAGGGAGCGGGTGTTGACGGCGCCCTGGACGTTGTCGGCGACGAAGTAGACGGTGGCCCGGGCCGGCGCGGGCGTCAGCACCGGCGAGAACTCCCACTGGCCGACGCTGTCGCCCAGCTTGTTCACCTGGCCGAGCGCCAGGGGCCCGGTGGTGTAACCGGCGCCGTAGAGGCCGTTGTCGTCGGCGATCCAGGCCACCGAGGCGCTGTCGGGGCCGAACTTCCAGTTGCCGGTGAAGACGTTGGTGGCCACGACCACGCCGGCGCCGCCGGCCACCGGGGCGATGGTGAGGGGGCCCACGCTGGTGCCGGGCACCGGCGTCACGTAGCCGAAGACCAGGCCGTCGGGCGAGACCTTGGCGTACTGGTCGATGGTGGAGCCGCTCACCAGGCGCTGGCCGCTCTGCATCTCGAAGACGCCCATGCGGTAGAGGGCGTTGTTGCGGGAGGGGTCGGCCACCAGCGCGCCCAGGTCGGGCGAGTAGAGGACGTTGGAGATGGAGTCGGCGTAGCCGGTGGAGGCGAAGGCCAGCGAGTGCGAGCCGGCGGCGACGTTGCTGAAGGAGTAGGAGCCGTCGGCCGCCGTGGTGGTGCTCCGGCTGCCGTCGAGGGTGACGGTGATGCCCTGGGAGCTGCCGCCCACGGCCGCGGCGATGCCGGCCAGGGCCTGCGCCGGCGTGAAGGTCAGGTCAGGCGCGGTGCCGCCCACCGTGACGGTGGCGGTCAGGGTGCGCTCCACCGAGTCGGGCGCGACCGCGATGACCACCTGGGTGCCGGTGGGGATCTCGGAGAAGCTGTAGGCGCCGGTGGCGTTGGTGGTGGTCGAGAAGCCGGCCACCGTGACGCTGATGCCGGAGTGGTCGGTGCGGCCCTGGTAGATGGCGCGGCCGCTCACGGAGCCGGTGGCGATCTTGGTGGCCGACTCGCCGCAGGCGACCAGCGCCAGGGCGGCGAGAAGGGTGACTGCCTTGCGAGTGAACATTGTTCCCCCTGGGCCTGTGGGCCGGGTCTAGAACGCGAGCAGACGGACTTCACGAATACCACAACGCCCGGGGGGATGGACCCGCCACGCCGGGGCTCCCCGGGCGGCAGGCCCCGAACGAGATTCACCGGCCCTTGACCGCGCGGGCGTACTCGACCTTGAGGCACCGGTCCTGCACCACGGCGATCCCGGCCCGGGCGAGCGCTTCTGCCGCGGCGTCGTTGCGGATCCCGAGCTGGAACCAGACGCAGGCCGGCTTCATCTGGAGGATGTCGGGGAGGTGCGCCGGAATGTCCTTGGGCCGCCGGAAGACGTCGAGGATGTCCACCTTTCCCGGGACAGCGGCGCAGGTGCGGTAGACCGGCTGGCCGAGGATCTCGGTGGCTTCCGGGTAGTAGACCGGAATCGGCACGATCTCGACGCCGTGCTTCTGCAGGTACTCGGGCACGTAGAAGGAGGCCTGGTCGGCGGCCTCGGCGGTCTTGATCCCCAGCACCGCGATGCGCTTCGCGCCGCGGACGATCTCGGCGACGCGGTCGTCGTCTTCGACCAGGTTCTTCGAGTACATGGCGGCCTCCTCCTGCCGATGTCGGAGCCAGGAGTTAACCTCATTGGTTCCGCGCGCGCGACCTCATTTCGGGAGCGCCTGCCGGTGGCGCGGCGGAAACTGGACAGCCCACGCCTCCCCCTTACGATGACCTCGAAAGGCCCCGGCGGCGAGCGGGGCACAGGGGTCGCGCGCGCATGGAAGGCAAGAAGACCGCAGTGGTGACCGAGAGCGCCGTCCAGGCGGCGCTGCGGCGGGGTCCGGCGGTGGAGCTCGGCGCCGAGGAGGAGAAGGCGATGCGCATGCGGCTGGGCGCCTCGCTGCCTCGCGGCGCCCGGCTGGAGCGCAAGGTGCTCGAGGGCACCGACGCCGAGCTGGAGCTGCTGGCCTTCGAGATCGAGGCCTACCTGCGGCTGCGGCCGTCCCGGGCGCCCCGGGCGGCGCCGCGCGACTCGCGGACCAAGGAGAAGATCGTCCGCGCCCTGCGCAAGAAGGGCTGACGCGCGGCGCTGGCGCACCGGACCCGTTCCGGCGAGGATGCGCCCCCATGCGACGGCTCTGGCTCTTCCTCTACGACCTCGACCTGGCCCTGTGGGTGGGCGGTGGCTCGGTCTTCACGCTGCTCGTCACCCCGCCCATCTTCCGCGCCTTCGACCGCGACCGGGCCGGCGAGGTGGTGAACGTCCTCTTCCCGGCCTACTTCCCGTTCATGCTCGCGGTCTCGGCGGTGGCGCTCCTGCTCCTGCTGCTGCGCGGCCTGCGCGCCCCGGGCGCCCGCCTGGCGCTCTTCCTGGCGGCGACGGCGGTGGCGCTGAACGCCTGGCACCTGTGGAAGGTGTACCCGGACGGCCTGGCGGTGCGCCGCCAGGTGAGCTCCTTCGTGCGCGAGCCGGCCGACTCGCCGGCGCGCCGGGAGTTCCGGCGGCTCCACGGCATCTCCTCGGCGCTCAACGTGGCCGTGCTGGTCGAGGGGCTGGTGCTGCTGGCCCTGGCCCGCGGCCTGTCGCGCGAGGAGCGCCGGGCCTAGCCGAGGGTGCGGACCAGCGCCGCGCCCGCCAGCCCCAGGGCCGGCTCTGCCTCGGCGGCGCCGCCGGCCACGATCCCGGCCAGCGCCTCGGCGGCGCGCGGGTTGCGCCACCAGTCCTCGTCGAGCCGCTCCACGAGTGCCGAGCGAAGCTGCTCGGCCCGGGCCGCGCCCCGCAGCGCCGCCAGCAGCGCCGGGGCGTCGGCGTCCCGGGCGGCGAGCCCCGCCGGCCACTCCGCCAGCGCCGCCAGGCCCATGGCCTCGCGGTGGGCCTCGTGCCAGGCGGCGCCGCTCGTGCCCCGCTCCACCTCGCTCGCCACCCGCAGCGAGGCGGCCCGGAGCCGCAGCCCGGAGAGCCGCCGCAGCGCCAGCAGCCGCGAGAGGTCGGGCAGGTGGCCGGCGTCCACGCCCAGGCGGCGGGCCAGGAAGCCGCGGTCGCGGAGCAGTCCCGCCAGTAATTCACCCAACGTGAACGACAGGGCCGGGTCGCGGGCGTGCGCCGGCGGCCCGAGGGCGGCGGCCAGGGCCCGGCCCACGGCGTCGAGCAGCCCCTCCCAGTCGGCCGCGCCTCCCTGGCGGCGCACCGTCACCCGCGCCCCGAAGGCGTGGGCCCCGGGCCAGCGCGACGGCCGCTCGTCGTCGTCCACCCGGATGCGCGAGAGGTCGAGCCGCAGCGGCGCCAGGGTCTCGCGCAGGAAGAGCGGCAGCATGCCGGGCGGGAACAGGCCGTCCCACTCCGGGAGCGCCAGGAGGTGCAGGAGGTCGGCGCGGGCGAGGTCGCCAGCAGGCCGGGGCGCCAGGCCGGCGCGGCGGGCCAGCCAGCCCAGGACGTCGCGCCAGGCGGCGTCGGTGTCGGAGAGGAGCGCGTCGGCCTCGACCACGCGCTCCCAGGCGGGCAAGAGCCCTCCCTCGGCGCGGGCGCGGGCCCGTTGCTCGGCGGCCGCCTCGCGGTGGGGCGCGGCCGCGGCCAGCGCCTCGTGGGCGGCGCGGGCCAGCAGGCGGCGCCGCTCGCGGCCGGGCTCGCGGGGGAGCCGGGCCAGGGCGGTGGCGAGGGGCACCGGCCCGTCGGGAGCGCGGGCCACGGCGGTGGAATCGGCGGCGCGCCAGGCCTCCTCCTCCGCGGCCGAGGCCCACTCGGCCCGCAGCGCGGCCACCCTGTCGGCGAGGTCGGCCTCGCCCCGGGACCTGAGCTGCTCGACGGTGCTGCGGCGCGCGGCGGCCGGCCGGGCCTCGAAGCAGGCGACGAGCTCCGGGGCGGGCTCGATGCCGGCCACGTGCCGGTAGCGCGCCAGGTCGAGCGCCCCCTGGAGGGCGTCGACCTCGGTCCGGAGCAGCTCCACCTCGGCGGTGTCCATGGCCTCCACCCCAGCCGGCCGGAGCAGCGCACCCGCGCGGTCCCCGGTGCCGGACATGCAAAAATCGCCTGTTTTCTAGCACATCTGCGCCGGAGCACCGAACCCGGGCTGGCAGTCTCCGGCTCCGACTGCTTGACAGGCGCGCGCCGCCGCTTAACTTGCCCCCCGGGAGACTTTCGCCATGCCGCTTTACGAGTACGAGTGCCCCAAGTGCGGGCGGTTCGAGACGCTGCAGAAGATCGGCGACTCGCCCCTACGGACCCACGCGACCTGCGGCTCGCGCGTGCACAAGGTCATGAGCGCCGGCAACTTCGCCTTCAAGGGCTCGGGCTTCTACCAGACCGACTACAAGGCCTCGGCCCCCTCGTGCGACAAGCCCGAGAAGGGCTCGTCGAGCGCCTGCGCCTCCTGCCCGGCTGCCGATGCCTGAGCGGCCGGGCGCGATCGCGAGGCCGCCCGGAAGTGGCCGTTCCCGGGGCGGGGGCCGCGACCCCGGAAGCAACTCCGCTTGAAGAAGCTCTCGCTGCGCGCCGCCGGGGCCGACGAGGGCGAACGGCTCGACCGGTTCATCGCCGCCCGCGGCGGCATCTCCCGCGGCGAGGCGCGGCGGGCCCTGGATCGCGGCGGCGTCTTCCTCTCCGGCAAGCGCTGCAAGACGGCCAGCCGCGCGGTGCGCGCCGGCGACCGCGTGGAGGTGCACCTCGAGGAGGCGGGCCGCGCCCCCGCCGCGGCCGCCGCCCTCGACCGCTCGCGCCTGCTCTACGCCGACGAGGCGCTGGCCGCCTTCGACAAGCCGGCCGGCGTCCCCTCCCAGCCCACCCTCACCTCCGACCGCGGTCACCTGCCGGAGCTCGCCGCCCAGCTCCTGGGCGGGCCGGTGCTGCCGGTCCACCGGCTCGACCGCGAGACCTCGGGCGCGGTGGTGCTGGCCCGCACCCGCGAGGCCGCGGCGGCGCTGTCGCTGGCCTTCCGCGAGGGCACGGCGGCCAAGCGCTACCTGGCGCTCTGCGCCCGCGCCCCCTCGCCGCCCGAGGGGCGCATCGACCTGCCGCTCGGCCCCGATCCGCGGCGGCCGGGGCGGCGCATGGTGCTGCCGTCCGGCGAGCCGGCGGTCACCGGCTGGCGCACGCTGGCGGTGGGCCCCTCCGGCGAGGCGGCGGTGGAGGCCCGGCCCGAGACCGGGCGCACCCACCAGATCCGCGTG
Source organism: Deltaproteobacteria bacterium (assembly GCA_016214955.1). Lineage (GTDB taxonomy): Bacteria > Myxococcota > Myxococcia > Myxococcales > Anaeromyxobacteraceae > JACRMN01. Next base: position 8,985 of record JACRMN010000020.1, on the reverse strand, counting down.
CACCTGGCCCACCTGGGCGCGCCGCTCCTCGGCGACGCCCGCTACGGCGGCCCGCGCCGCCTGCTGGAGCTGGCGGTGCCGCGGGTCATGCTCCACGCCCTGCGGCTGGAGCTGCCCCACCCGCTCACCGGCGCGCCGCTCCGCTTCGAGGCGCCGCTGCCCGCGGACCTGCTGGCGGTGGCGCGGGCGCTGGGGATCGAGCTGGCGAGCCTCGCCTCCAAGTGATTCGCGATGGACGGCAGGGCTTCGGGCTGCAGGCCTCGGGAAGGAGCCCTTCACCTCGGCCCCAGGAGCTCGAAGGCCTCCACCTTGGCCTCGCGCCCCTTCACCTGCTGCGGCCCGAGCTCCCGATAGCGGAAGGCGTGCTGCGTGGCCTCGAAGGTGGCGCGCCCCACCAGCACCGAGGAGGGGCCGGCGATGGACTCGAGGCGCGAGGCCACGTTGACGGCGTCGCCCAGCACCGTGAACTCCATGCGCTCCGGCGAGCCCAGGCTGCCGGCCACCACGCGGCCGGTGTTGACGCCGATGCGGATGGCGATCTGCCGGTCGGCCGGCAGCCGCTCGTTGAGGGCCTGCAGCCGCGCCAGCATCAGGGAGGCGCAGCGCACCGCCCGCAGCGGCCCATCGGGCTGGGCCACCGGCGCGCCGAAGATGGCCATGAGCCCGTCGCCGATGAACTTGTCGAGGGTGCCGCGCTCCTCGAAGACCGCCAGCGTCATCTGGTGGAAGTACTCGCGCAGCAGCTGGGCCAGCTCCAGGGCCGGCAGCCGCTCGGTCATGCGGGTGAAGCCGCGCACGTCGGAGAAGAGGATGGTGACGCCGTCGCGCACCTGGGGGGCGAGGGGGTCGTCGGCCGCCTGCTCCTCCTGGGCCAGCACCAGCGCCGCCACGTCGGGCGAGAAGTGGCGCAGCAGCTTGCGGCGCTGGGCCTCGGCCACCCGCGAGTGCTCCAGGAACCGCTCCCGCTCGATGGCCAGCGCCACCTGGTAGGCGGCCACCGTGGCCAGCTCCAGCTCCTCCTCCTGGAAGGGGTCGCCGATGTGCCTGTCGAACAGCAGCGCCCCGAGCACGCGCTGCTCCGCCCAGATGGGCACGCAGAGCGCCGAGCGGATGTTCTCCATGAAGATGGAGCCGGCCTGGGCGAAGCGGGCGTCGGCCTGGGCGTCGTTGCTGATGATGCCGGCGCGGGCCTGGATGGCGGCCTCGACGATGGTGGCCGAGTGGCGCGGCGGCGGGCCGGGCGGCGGCGGCAGGTGGGCCTTGGGCGCCATCTCGCCGTGCTCGTCGGGCATGAGCAGGAGCGCCCGCGGCGCGCGCAGCGCCTCGGCCAGCGCCTCCAGCATGCGCTGCAGCCCGTCGCCCAGGCCCGCGGCCTCGGAGAGGGAGCGGGCGATGGCGTGGAGCACGGCCACCTGGCGTCGGCCGGCGTCGGGAGCGGGCGGCGGGCGCGGCGCCGGGGGCGGCGTGAGCCCGGGCGGCGGGGTCGGCCCCGGGGCGGCCGGCGCCGCAGGGGCGCGCGGCGGCGGGGCGTGGGCCAGCACCCGCATCATCGTGGCCCCGGGGGGCAGCGCCCGGGAGGCGGGGCGGGCGGCGGTGAGCCGGACCTTGGCCTCGGTGCGCCCGAAGCTGACGCGGTCGCCGTCCTTGAGGCGGGCCTCGCGCACCTGCTCCTCGCCCACGTAGGTGCCGTTGCGGCTGTCGAGGTCCACCACCCAGAGCTGTCCGCCGCGCATCTCCAGGTAGGCGTGGCGGCTCGAGATCCAGGAGTCGTCGACGCAGACGGTGCACTCGGGCGAGCGGCCGACGAGGGTGCGGTCGCCGGCGAGGAGGAAGACGGTGCCGCCCTTGCGGCCGTTGAGGATGAAGAGCTCGGCCAAGAGTCTCCCTTTTCCCGTCTCCCCCTGCCTCCCTGGATACGCCGCGGCGGGGGCCGTGACCAGCCCCACGCCGCCAGGCTAGCCCGGGGCCTTGCGGGCGGAGAGGAGCTTCTCCCATCCCACCAGCAGGAGGAAGGCCGTCAGCGCGCCGAAGGGCAGGAGCGCCAGCAGGTCGGCGGCCGGCCCCTCGAAGAAGGGGTTGTGGGCCGTGGACCACCGGGCCAGCGCCGCGTCCACGTCCTCGAGCAGGCCGGCCATGAAGGCGATGACGATGCCGGCGATGGCGCCGCCGGCGATGTAGCCCGAGGCCATGAGCACCCCCGGGCTCTTGTCGGCGTCGGCGGCCAGCTGGTCCTCGGAGAGCTGGAGGTGCGCGACCTCCTTGCGCCGCGCCCTGTCGACGAGCCAGCGCACCGCGCCGCCCACCAGGATGGGCGAGGAGGAGGAGAGCGGCAGGTAGACGCCCACCGCGAAGGCGAGCGACGGCACCCCGGCAAGCTCCAGCACCAGCGCGATCATCACCCCGAACAGCACCAGCCCCCAGGGCAGCTTGCGGTCGAGGATGCCCTTGATGATGTACGACATCAGCGTGGCCTTGGGCGCGTCGAACTTCTTCACCTCGCTGCCGTCGGGCCGCTTGCTGTGGGTGCCGTTGATGCCCGGGTCGGCGAGCCACACCGCCTTGCCGGCGTCGTCCACCAGGTACTTGCCGGCCGGGCCGCCGGCGTCGTCGGTCTTGTGCCAGACCCGATAGCTGTTGCCGTCGCCGCGGGCCTGCACGCCCTGCAGCGCCTCGCGGGCCGGGGGCAGCCTGGCCACGTCGGTGCCGAGGCCGGCGGGCGCCACCTGGGCGACGGGGACGTAGACGGTGGCGGCGTCGTTGAGCTTGAGCAGGATGGGGCCGAGCACCAGCGCCGAGGCCAGCGCGCCCACCAGGATGGCGATCTGCTGGAGCCGCGGGGTGCCGCCCACCAGGTAGCCGGTCTTGAGATCCTGCGAGGTGGTCCCGCCGTTGGAGGCGGCGATGCAGACGATGGCGCCCACCGAGAGGGCGGTGACGTAGTAGCCGCCGCCCGTCCAGCCCACCACCAGGAACACCAGGCAGGTGAGCAGGAGCGTGGCCACCGTCATCCCGGAGATGGGGTTGGAGGAGGAGCCGATCTCGCCGGTGAGGCGGCTGGAGACGGTGACGAAGAGGAAGCCGGTGACGACGATGAGCACCGCGCCCAGCAGGTTCATGTGGAGCGGGCGGGCCAGCAGGATGGCCACGATCAGCGCCACGATGCCGCCGAAGACCCACTTCATGTGGATGTCGCGGTCGGTGCGCCGGGCCTCGCCGGCGGCGCGCGGCCCGGCCACGTCGCGGAGCCCCTCGCGCAGCCCGTGCCAGATGGTGGGCAGGGATCGGATCAGGCTGATGATGCCGCCGGCGGCCACCGCCCCGGCGCCGATGTAGAGCACGTAGGCGCCGCGGATCTGGTTGGGGCCCATCTTGGCGATGGGGATGCTGCCGGGCTCGAGCGGGCCGGCCAGCCCCTCGCCGAAGAACTTGATGAGCGGGATGAGGACCAGGTAGGCGAGCACGCCGCCGGCCGCCATGGTGGCCGAGATGCGCGGGCCGATGATGTAGCCCACGCCCAGCAGCTCGGGGGAGATCTCCATGGCCACCGAGCCGGCCTGGAAGGGCTTGCCGAACACCGCGCCGGGCGTGTCCTTCCAGCCCTTGAGGGCCACCATCGCCGTCTTGTAGGCGAGCCCGATGCCGAAGCCGGTGAAGATGGTGCGGGCGGAGAGCCCCTGCTTCGGCCCCTGGGCCTCCTCGTCGCGCGCCGCCTGCGAGGCCGCGGCCCGCGACTCGGGCGAGGCGCCGGCCTTGAGCACCTCGGCGCAGGCGGTGCCCTCGGGGTACTTGAGCTTGCCGTGCTGCTGGACGATGAGCGCGCGCCGCAGCGGCACCATCATCAGGATGCCGAGCAGGCCGCCCAGCACCGCCACCAGCATCACCCGCGTCAGCTCCAGGTCGAAGCCGAGGATGAGGATGGCCGGCATGGTGACGCCCACGCCGAAGGCGATCGACTCGCCCGCCGAGCCGGCGGTCTGGACGATGTTGTTCTCGAGGATGGTGGCTTCCTTCACCCCCACCTTCCCCAGCAGCTTGAAGAGGGTGATGGAGATGACGGCCACCGGGATGGAGGCGCTGACGGTGAGGCCGACCTTGAGCACCAGGTAGAGGGAGGAGGCGCCGAAGACGATGCCCAGGATGGTGCCGGTGATCACCGCCCGGAGCGTGAGCTCGGGCATCTGGGTCTCGGCCGCGATGTAGGGGTGGAAGGCGGCCGGGCGGGGCTCGGGGCTCTGGCTCATGGGCGGTGATTCCTCTGGAGCGGGGATGCTTCAGGGGACGGCGGTCGGGCCGAAGCTAGGCGGGCGCTGCCGGGGAGTCAAAGCCCCGTTCAAGGGCCGCACCGCGGGCCCGGGGCGCGGCGCGAGGAACGGGGGTTTCCGTTGCCAGGGCAGCCGGTTCGCGCCATCGTGCCCGCGATGTCCGCCTCCACCACCGAGACCCGGCGGGCCGCCTTCGGCGCGGTGAGCGCCGCCTTCGCCAGCCTGGGCCGCGTCTGCATGGCGCTCGACGCCGGCCTGCGGGTCCGCCACGCCTCGCAGGCGGTGGAGGGGCTGCTGGGGGCGGGCGCGGCCGCGCGGCTGGTGGGCCGGCCGGTGGAGGAGCTGCTCGGCGAGGAGCTTTTCGGCGAGGGAGCGCCGCTCCGCCAGGCGCTGCAGGCCGGCGAGCGGCGCGAGGGGTGGCGCGCCTCGCTGCGCGGCGACGGCCCGGGGGCGCGGCTGGTGTCGGTGACGGTGGCCCCGCTGCACCACGACCCGGAGAGCGCCTGCGATCCCGAGGCCGCCTACCTGGTGGTGATGCGGCCCGACGAGGAGGACCACCTGCGCGCCACCGGCCCGGCCGGCTTCGCCGGGCTGGTGGCCCACTCGCCGGCGATGGTCCGGGTGCTGCGGCTGGTGGACCAGCTCCGCCACCGCGAGACCACGGTGCTGCTCCAGGGCGAGAGCGGCACCGGCAAGGAGCTGGTGGCCCGGGCCATCCACGCCCACTCGCCGCGCCGCTCCGGCCCCTTCGTGGCGGTGAGCTGCGCCGCGCTGCCCGCCGACCTGCTGGAGAGCGAGCTCTTCGGCCACGTCCGCGGCGCCTTTACCGGCGCGGTGCGCGACCGGGCCGGCCGCTTCGAGGTGGCCCAGGGCGGCACCCTGTTCCTCGACGAGGTGGGCGACCTGCCGCTGCCGCTGCAGGTGAAGCTGCTGCGGGTGCTGCAGGAGCGCTCCTACGAGCGGGTCGGCGACAGCACCACGCTGCGGGCCGACGCCCGGATCGTGGCCGCCACTCACCGCGACCTGCGGCGCGCGGTCGAGGCCGGCGCCTTCCGCGACGACCTCTACTACCGCCTCCGCGTCTTCCCCATCGAGCTGCCGCCGCTGCGCGAGCGGCGCGAGGACATCGAGCCCATCGCCCGCTACCTGCTCCTGCGGGTGGGCGAGCGCGGTGGCCGCGCGCTGCGCTTCTCGCCCGACGCGCTGCGCGCGCTCCTCAGCTACCCATGGCCCGGCAACGTGCGCGAGCTGGAGAACGCGCTCGAGTTCGCGGTCACTGTCTCGCAGGGCCAGACGGTGCGGGCCGAGGACCTGCCGCCGGAGGTGAGCGGGGCGCGGCTGGCGGCGCCCGAGGCCTCGCCGCCCGGGCCACCGGCCCGGGCGGCGGTCGCCGATCACGAAGGGCAGCGCACCGCCCTGGTGGCCGCGCTCGACCGGAGCCGCTGGAAGGTGGCCGAGGCCGCCCGCGCGCTCGGCATCTCCCGGAGCACGCTCTGGCGGCGGATGCGGGAGCTGGGCGTCTCCCGCTGACGAGACATGACGTCGCAACCTGGTGTTGCAACCGGGCGGCGCAGGCGACGACCGTCAGCGCCTAACATGCCAAGACCACGGCGGATCGATCCTGGCACGGGGCGAGCTTTCCCGGATGGGGCGCGCGGCAGGAGCGCGCCGTCTCGTCGCAGCCCGCGCCCGGCGCGGGAACACCAACGGAGGGGAGACATGAACAGGATCGGCAAGGCGGCCGTCGCGGCCGCGGCAGTCGCCCTCGCTGGGCCGGCGCTGGCCACCAACGGCATGCGGATGACCGGCTTCGGCGCGGTGCAGAACGGCATGGGCGGCGTGGGCGTGGGCGCCACGCTCGACGCCTCGGCCGCCATCAGCAACCCGGCGGGCCTCACCGAGCTCGGCCGCCGGCTCGACGTGAACCTCACCTGGTTCCAGCCCTCGGTGGAGTACAAGGCCACCGGCATCGCGCCGCCCTTCGTCAACCAGCCCGGCGCGACCTTCTCCTCCGATCGCGGCGGCTCGCCCGTCCCGAACCTGGGCGTGGTGGTGCCGCTGGGCGGCGGCTTCACCGCCGGCCTGGGCGCCTTCGGCGTCGGCGGCATGGGCGTGGACTACAAGGCCAACCTCTACTCTGGCGCCTCGCTCACCTCCTACCAGAACATGCGGGTGGCCCCGGCCATCGCCTGGAAAGCCAACGACATGTTCTCCGCCGGCCTGGCGGTGAACGTGATGTGGGGCCAGATGAAGTACGACGTGGCCAGCGGCTTCGGCCAGGTGAAGCACGACACCGCCAACGCCTACGGCTACGGCGCCACGCTGGGCGTGAAGCTGACGCCGATGAAGGAGCTCTCCTTCGGCCTGGCCTACGAGTCGAGGAGCTTCTTCGGCAACTTCGAGTTCGACATCCCCTCGCACCAGGTTCCGGACGGCCTGGGCGGCACCGCCACCGTGCCCGGCGGCAAGGACCAGCTCGACTTCGACCAGCCGGCGGTGATCTCGGGCGGGGTCGCCTACCGGCCCATGCCGGCCCTGCTGCTGGCGCTCGACGTGCAGTGGATCAACTGGTCGGACACCAACGGCGACAAGAAGCCGGTCTACAAGAACGACACCCAGCGCACCGGAGCCCTGCCCTTCGACATGGGCTGGGAGGACCAGGTGGTCGTGAAGGTGGGCGCCGCCTTCGACGTGGCGCCGGCCTTCACCGTCCGCGCCGGCTGGAACTACGGCAAGATGCCGCTCGACGCGGCGCGCGCCTTCGAGAACATCGTCTTCCCCGCCATCGCCGAGCACCACGTTTCCCTGGGCCTGGGCTGGGCGGCCACGCCGACCCTGGCGGTCAACGCCGGCGTCAGCTACTCCCCCAAGGCCAAGCTCTCCGGCGCCAGCGCCTCGCCGCCTCCCGCGGGCCAGGGCCTGGTGAGTTACGAGACCACGATGTCCCAGCTCGCCGCCGACCTCGGGCTGGGCTGGAAGTTCTAGGCAGCGCCCCGCCCGGCTGCGGGGACCGGGGCGCCGGGGCCGTGCGGCCTCGGCGCCCCACGCACATCCACGCACCCGCGCCCCCTGGCCGGCCCACCGGCTCCGGGTTAGCTTCCCGGCCATGCGCACGATCCTCTTCGCCCTGGCGCTCTGCGCCTCGGCTCCCGCCGTGGCCCAGGTTCACGTCGACATCCAGATCCCGCTGCCGCCCATGCCCGGCCTGGTGGTGGTCCAGCCCGGGGTCGAGGTGGTGGAGGCCTACGACGAGGAGGTCTTCTACCACCGCGGCTGGTTCTGGACCCGCCGCGGCCCGGTCTGGTACAGGGCCCGCTCGCCGGAGGCCCGCTTCGTCCACGTGGAGCCGCGCTACGTGCCCCAGACGCTGGTGCGGCTGCCTCCGCCCGGCCACTACCGGCACTACCGGGCCGAGGCGCGCGCCTCCCGGCGCGAGTGGCGGGCCGAGGAGCGGGACCGCCGCCGGGACTGGAAGGCGCAGGAGAAGCGGGAGCGGCGCCAGGAGCGGGAGGACCGCAAGGAGCGTCACGAGCGGGAGAAGGAGCACCGCGGCCACGGCCACGGCCACGACGACCGCGGGCGCGGTCGCGACTAGCAGCGCGGGCACCCCCCCGGACGAGTCGCCTGCGGGCTGCGGCAGCCGGCACCCTGGGCGTACCCAATGTGGCCGACCGCCTCCGAGTGGAGTCATCCCACCGCTCGCGAGTAGAATGGCGCCCTTCATGCAATTCCAGTGCGACCGCTGCGGGAAGCGGTACTCGACGGGGCAGGAGATCCGCGAGGGCCGCGCCTATCGTTTCAAGTGCCGGGCCTGCGGGCACGACGTCATCGTGCGCGGCCCGCAGGGCCTGACCGACGGGGGGGCGACTCCCACGCCGGTCCTGCGCCGCTCGAGCAACGGCAATGGCGTCCAGGCCGGAGGCCTGGCCCAGCCCACCCCGCGCCCTCTCGCCGAGACGCCGCCGCCGACGGTCTCGGTGGTCAACCCCGGCGACGCCGGCCCGCCGCCCGGCGGCTACCTGGAGTTCCGGCTCGACAACGACGTCGTCACCACGCAGACCGGCATCACGTCCTCGCTGACCGACCCTTCCGCCCGGGAGCTCACCCCGCTTCCGCCGTCGCCCTTCCTGGCCCCGATCTCGGCGCCGCAGCCGCCGGCCCCGCAGCAGGCGACGCTCTACGTGCCCCCCCCGCTGCTGGAGCCGTCGGCCGGCGATCCCACCCCCGGCCTCTCGGGCGAGGCCCGGGTGGGCGAGACCAGGCAGCCCGCTCCGCGCAGCCGGCGGGGCTTGGTGGTGGCCCTGGTGGCGGTGGTCCCCGCGGTGCTGGTGATCCTGCTCTTCGGCGGTCTGTGGGAGAGCTCGGGCGGCAGCAAGGCCGGCGGCACCGCCAGGCCTGCGGCGCCCAAGCAGACGCCTGGCCTGCTCACGCCGCAGGTCTACGTCGGCCCGGTGACCTTCGAGGCCCCCACCCCGCAGCTGGAGCCGAGCGCCGCCGCGCCGGCGCGCCCGGCCCGGCCGGCTGCTGCCCCGCCGCGCCCCGCACCCGCTCCCGCGCGCCGCGAGGTGGCCTCCTCGCGCAAGCCCGCTCCCGCCCGAGCCGCTGCCACCGGCCGCCAGGCCGAGGCGCCGGCCCAGGAGCCCGAGCCCGAGCCGCCCACTCCCGAGCCGCAGGTGGCCCAGGCCGCGCCGCCGGAGCCCGCTCCCGCCCCGGCCGCGGCGCC
>JACRMN010000025.1 GCA_016214955.1 Deltaproteobacteria bacterium | reverse complement strand
GTGGCGGCGCGCGACAAGTGGAAGCGCATCGAGATCCTGGGGCGGCTCACCGGGTTCCTGGCCGCCTACCGAGAGGCCTGGGAGGATAGGCGCGCCGGCCGGCGGAGCGTGCTGTTCCCTTACGGCACCTACCTCCTGCGCATCCTTCACGGCGTGCCCTGCGCGGCCTGCGGGTAGCGCGCCCTTCCAACCAGCCCGGAGACGCGGCAGCCAGGGCGCAGGCCCCGGCGGAGGACTGCCTCCAGCCAAGGCCTGCTCGCTTCCAGCGTCGTCCCCCCGGCTCGGAAAGGCCTTGCCCCGACGGAGAGCCGCTTACCACTGCTCCAACCCGAAGGATTCCTCGGTTGCACAGCCGCGGGCAGGCCGCGGCTCGCGACAACTACTCTCGGACGGGTTCCCCCAGGTTCCCCCGCCCCCGGTTCCCCCGGTTCCCCCGGTTCACGCCGGCCGCAGGAATCTCGCCAGCACCCGCTTCTCGCCCACGGTGAAGAAGCTCACGGTAACCTTGGCGTCGCCGCCCGGGCCGTCGGAGGAGAGCACCAGCCCCTCTCCGAAGCCGGTGTGGCGCACCCGGGAGCCGCGGGGGAAGGCGCCCCCGCCTTCGGTCTGGTCGAATGCGTAGTCGATGGAGCGCTCGCCGGGGGTGCGCTCCTCGAGCGGCTCGGCCTCGAGCTCGATGTGGGGCTCGGTGGAGAGCGCGCCGGGGTGGCGGCGGATCACCGGCCCCCGCGGCGCGGGCGCCGCCGGCGGAGGCGGCGAGGCGGCGCGGCCCGCCAGGCCGAAGAGCGCGGGAGGCAGGTCGCCGAGGAAGCGCGAGGGCTCGGTGCTGCGGAAGCTGGGGCCGTTCTCGCCGTACGACATCCGGCGGCGCGCCAGCGAGAGCGTGAGCCGGTGGCGCGCCCGGGTCATGCCCACGTAGCAGAGGCGCCGCTCCTCGTCGAGCGAGGCGGCCTTCTCCGACGGCGTCTCGTCCTTCCAGGGCCGCTCGTGCGGCAGCGTCCCCTCCTCCAGGCCGGCCAGGAACACGGCGTCGAACTCCAGCCCCTTGGCGGCGTGGAGCGTCATCAGCGCCACCCGCCCCTCGGGCGTCGGCGCGTCGGCCTCGCCCAGGAGCGCGATCTGCTCCAGGAACCGGGCCAGCGGCGGCGGCACCGGGTCGTCCTCCTCGCCCGGCGGCGGCTCGGCCGGCGCCTGCCCGGCCTGGGCCTCGTCGAACTCGCGGGCGGCGGCGAGCAGCTCCAGCAGGTTCTCGGCCCGCTCCACCGCCTCGTCGGTGCCCTCGAGCCGCAGCCGCTCGATGAGCTCGGCCCCCTCCAGCACCGCCTTCACTGCCTCGGCCGCCGAGAGCTCCGCGAGGCGGGCGTGCAGGCCGGCCACGAGATCCCGGAAGCCGGCCAGGGCCCGGGCGGCCGCGGGCTTCAGGCCCGGCACCGCCGAGAGGTCGGAGAGCAGCTCGAAGAGCGAGGTCCCGCGGGCCTGGGCCACCTCCTGCAGCCGCTCCACCGTCTTCTCGCCGATCTTGCGCGAGGGGCGGTTCACCACCCGGAGGAGGTCCAGGTCGCTGCGCGGCTCCAGGGCGAGCCGCAGGTAGGCGGCGGCGTCCTTCACCTCGGCCCGCTCGTAGAAGCTCTGGCCCCGGACGATGACGTAGGGGATGCGGGCCGCCCGCATCGCCGACTCGATGGAGCGGCTCTGGGCGTTCACCCGGTAGAGGACGGCGATCTCCTCCCAGGGGGCGCCGGCGGCGTGGGCCGCGGTGGCCGCCCGGGCGATCCGCTCCCCCTCCTGGTGCTCGTCGTCGGAGACCAGGAGCGCCAGCGGCGCGCCCCCCTCCCGCTCCGTCCAGAGCTTCTTCTCGCGGCGGCGGGCGGCTTTCTCGATGACGGCGTGGGCGGCGTCGAGGATGAAGCGGCTCGAGCGGTAGTTCTGCTCCAGCTTCACCACCCGGGTGCCGGGGTAGTCCCTGTCGAAGTCGAGGATGTTGGAGACGTCGGCGCCGCGCCAGCGGTAGATGGCCTGGTCGTCGTCGCCCACCACGCAGACGTTGCGGCGCGCACCGCACAGGTGCTTCACCAGCCGGTACTGGGCCGGGTTGGTGTCCTGGAACTCGTCCACCAGCACGTACCGGAAGCGCGTGGACCAGCGGGCCATGAGGTGCGGGTCCTTCTCCAGGAGCTGGAGCGGCCGCAGGAGCAGATCGTTGAAGTCCACCGCGCCGGCGCGCGAGAGCGCCCGCTCGTACCCCTTCCAGACGGCCAGCGCCGCCTCGCCGCGCGGGTCGTAGCTGCCGAGCTTCACCAGCGAGGGGCGCAGGCCGTCGTTCTTCCAGCGGTCGATGCGGGAGAGGGCCTCGCGGGGCGTGAGGCCGTCGATACGGGCCTCGGCGATGAGCCGCTTCACCAGGCCCATCTGGTCGCCGTCGTCGTAGATGGGGAACGACTGCGAGAGGCCGGCCGCCTGGGCCTCGCGCCGCAGGAAGCGGGCGCCGAAGGCGTGGAAGGTGGAGACCCATGCCTGCTCCCCCTCGGGCCCGAGCAGCTCGGCGAGCCGCTCCTTCATCTCCCCGGCGGCCTTGTTGGTGAAGGTGACGCAGAGGACGTGCCAGGGGGCGACGCCGCGGTGGCGCACCAGGTGGGCGACGCGGTGGACGATGACCCGCGTCTTCCCGGAGCCGGCGCCGGCCAGCACCAGGAGCGGGCCGTCGCCGTGCAGCACCGCCTCGCGCTGGGCGTCGTTGAGCGGATCGAGGATCGGGTCCATGGCGGCGGGGGCACACCATAACCGATGTCGCGGCGCTGGTCGGCGCCCGGCCGCTGCGGCGGCGGGTGCGCCCCGGCGCGGGGGGCCGTACACTCGCGCCATGCCCCCTCCGGTGCGCATCGTCCCCCTCGGCGGCCTCGGCGAGGTGGGCATGAACTGCATGGCGCTGGAGTGCGACGGCCACCTGGCGGTGGTGGACTGCGGCCTCCTCTTCCCCAACGAGCCGGTGGGCGTGGACGTGGTGCTGCCGGATCTGGCCTGGCTCCGGGAGCGGGCGGCGCAGGTGGGCGCCATCTTCGTCACCCACGGCCACGAGGACCACATCGGCGCGCTGCCGCTGCTCCTGCGCGATCTCCAGGTGCCGGTCTTCGGGCCGCCCTTCGCGCTGCGGCTCCTGCGGCGGCGGCTCGACGAGGCCGGCCTGAAGGCCGATCTGCGCGAGGCGCTTCCCGGAGAGGTGCGCGGCGCCGAGGGCTCGCCCCTCTCGGCCGAGTTCCTGGCGGTGACCCACTCCATCCCCGACGCGTGCGGCCTCGCCCTGCGCACGCCGCAGGGCGTGGTGGTGCACAGCGGCGACTTCAAGATCGACGAGGGGCCCGTGGCGGGCCGGCCCATGGACCTCCGGCGCTTCGAGGCCCTGGGGCAGGACGGGGTGCGGCTCCTGCTCTCCGACTCCACCAACGCCGAGAAGGGCGGCAGCTCGGCCCCGGAGTCTTCGGTGCGGCGGGGGCTCACGGCGGCCTTCGAGCGGGCCCGGGGCCGGGTGCTGGTCTCCTGCTTCGCCTCCCACCTGCACCGCATGCAGCAGGTGGCCGACGTGGCTCGCGGCTTCGGGCGGCGGCTGGCGCCGCTGGGCCGCTCGCTGGAGGAGAACCTGCGCCTGGGCATGGAGATGGGCTACCTCTCCTTTCCGCCCTGGCAGCTCTGCTCCCTCTCCGACGTGCGCCAGGCGCCGCCGATGGAGAGCTGCGTGCTGGTGGCCGGGGCCCAGGGGGAGCCGCGCAGCGCGCTGGCCCGGCTGGCCCGCGGCGAGCACCCCGAGCTCACCATCCAGCCCGGCGACCTGGTGGTCTTCTCCTCGCGCAGCATTCCCGGCAACGAGCGGGCCCTGCACCAGCTCATGAACGACCTGTGGCGGGCCGGCGCCGAGGTGCTGCACGACGCCGAGCCGCCACTCCACGCCACCGGCCACGCCCACGAGGAGGAGCAGCGGCGCCTAATGCGGCTCACCCGGCCCGGCGCCTTCGTGCCCATCCACGGCGAGTACCGTCAGCTGGCGCGCCACGCCGCCCACGCCGCCGCCGAGGGAGTGGAGGCGCGGCTGCTGGCCGTCGACGGCGACGCGGTGGAGCTCTCCAACGGCGGCGTCCGGCTCCTGCCGGGCCAGGTGCCGGTGGGGCGCGTCTACGCCGACCGCGAGGCCCTGGGGCGCGACGTGGCCGAGGTGGTGGTGCGCGACCGGCGGCTGCTCGCCAGCTCGGGCCTGGTGCTGGCGGTGCTGGTGGTGGACCGGGGGACCGGCGCCGTGGTGCGCGGCCCCGACCTCTTCGCCATGGGCGTTGCCGGCTTCGAAGGCGCCGCCGAGGCGGTGTCTCGCGAGGCCCGCGAGGCGCTCTCGGCCCTCTCCGGCGCGGCCCGGTCCGACCCGGCCGAGGTGGAGGAGGCCCTGCGGGCCGCGGTGCGCCGCTGGTTCCGCCGCGAGGGGATGCGCAAGCCCTCGGTGCTGCCGGTGGTGCTGGAGCTGTAGTAGCTTCGCCGCCGCCCCGGCCCGCGGCCGCACCCAGGAGAGCCCATGCCCAGCTTCGACGTGGTGAGCGAGGTGAACCTGATGGAGGTGGAGAACGCCTTCAACCAGGCCCGCAAGGAGATCCAGCAGCGCTACGACTTCAAGGGCACCAGCACCGACCTGGAGCGGACCGCCGACGGCGCCATCCTCGTGAAGGCCGGGAGCGAGGGGCGGGCCGAGGCGGCGCTGACGGTGCTCATGGAGAAACTCTCGAAGCGGGGCGTGCCCCTCAGCGGGCTCGACCCGCAGGCGGTGGAGCCGGCCGCCGGCGGCCAGGTGCGCCAGCTCGTGAAGCTCAAGCAGGGGCTCAAGGTCGAGGACGCCAAGAAGATCGTGGCCCTGCTCAAGCAGGGCGGCCTCAAGGTCCAGGCCTCGATCCAGGGCGAGAAGGTCCGCGTCTCGGGGAAGAAGCGGGACGACCTGCAGGCCTGCATGCAGGCCATCCGCGGCGCCAACCTGGGCATCCCGCTCCAGTTCCAGAACTTCGTGGAGTAGGCGCCGGCACCGGCGCGGACCGTCGTGGTGCGGGTGGCGGCGCCGGCAGGACCCCACCGCCCACCCCGGGGCGCCTTCGCCGGCAGGCGCTAGGTCCGGGCCCGCTGGTAGTGGCGCCGCGCCTTGGCGCGGTTGCCGCAGTCCTTCATCGAGCACCAGCGGCGGGTGTGGTTGCGGGTCTCGTCGAGGAAGAGCCAGCCGCACTCGCCGCTCTCGTGAAGGCCGCAGATGCGGAGCCGGGGGAGCTGCTCCGCCGAGACCAGGAGCTCCGCCGCCGAGGCCACCACCGGCCAGAGCATGGCGTCGAGCTCCTCGCCGCCCTCGTCCCAGCCCAGGGCGCAGCAGGCGCTGCCGCGCCGGATGCGCCGGTGGGAGAGCGCCCTCCCCAGCGCACCGCTGAGGAGGTCGAGGTCGGCCTGGACCGGGTCGTCTTCGCGCGCGAAGGCCCGGAAGATGCGGTGGATGGCCTCGCGCAGCGCGATGGCCGCGCGGAACACCGCCTCGGCCTCGGCCGGCCGCCGCCGGGCCTGCGCCAGCAGCGCGCGGGCCCGCTGCTCGTCGAAGGTCCCGGCCTGGCGCCCCCAGGAAACCAGCGCGGCGTAGTCGGTGAGGTGGTCCCGCTCGTCGACGCCGCGCAGGCCGCTCACGGTGTTGGCGAAGTCGAGGCAGAGACGGCCCCCGAGGAGCTCGTACTGCCATTCGGGGCTGCGGGGTGGCTGGGCCATATAACCGTCTACATAGCACTTGACAGGTTACGGGTCCAGGCGTAGATAGTAACCATCGTTGCTGCCGATAGACGGTTATGCAGCGAACCCGGAGAACGCTATGAACTCGAGCAACCCGCCTTCCGCCTCTGCCGGCCCTGCCCGCCGCTCCGCCCGCTCCCCGGTGCCGGGCGCGGTGGCCCTGGCCATCACCTGGCTCTTCCTCTGGAGCTGGCTGACCTTCGGCGTGCTGGCTCCCCTCACGCGCCTGCCCTGGTCGGCGTGAGATGCCCACCAGCCGGGCCCGGCCGGGCGCCGGCTCAGCTCGGCGGCTGGCGGCGGCGCGGCCAGCCCAGCGTGGCGCTCCAGTCGAGCCGCCCGGTGATCTGCATGATCACGAACAGGGTGGCGATGGCGCCGGCGGTGATGGCGAGGCCGGTGTAGCCCTTCCAGAAGAAGGTGGCCGAGAAGAGCACCAGGTAGAGCACCTGGGCGAGGGCCATCTCGCGCAGCGCGAAGCGCCAGCCCACGAAGTGCCGGGCGTAGGTGACGACCAGCAGCACCGAGACCGCCGCCGAGATGGCGAAGGAGGGCAGGATGGCCAGGTGGTCGGAGGTGAAGGCCCAGGCGGCGCTCCGGCGCGCGCCCGTCCGAGCCCCTACGGCTCAGCCGATCCGGCGCAGCACCCGTCCGTCGGCAGCGACCGCCAGCGCCAGCGGGACCGCGGCCACGCCGTACTTGCGGGCCAGCTCGGGCCGCCGGGACACGTCCACCAGGAGCGGCGCCCGGCCCTCGCCCGCCAGCTTGCGGGTGAGCACCTGGCAGTCGGCGCAGAGCGGATGGGTGAACTGGACCACGGCGCCGGTGCCGGGCGCGGCGCCCAGCTCGGCGAGGTCGACGCTGTCGATGCGCCCCTCGCGCACGCCGCGCAGTCGGGCCCCGATCCGGTAGGCGACGCAGCCGGCGCAGAAGCCGGTGGCGGCGGCGAGCAGGGCCAGCGCCGCCACCAGCAGCGCCAGGGCGTCGCCGGCGCGGTGCAGGCCGCCGAGGTGCAGCAGCGTCGCCACCCAGAGAAAGCCGGCGCCGAGCTGGTTGGCGAAGCGCGGCGGGCGCGAGTCCTCGAGGGGACCCTCGCCGAGGCGGGGCTGGACGACGGCGAAGTAGAAGCGGCAGGCCAGGCACCACTCGCGGCCCAGGGCCAGGGTCAGGCTGAGCTGCAGCGCCGGCAGGAGCAGGAGCGGCCACCAGCCGGTGAGGAGCGCCAGCGCGGCGGTGAGGCCGACGGCGGCCTGGTTGAAGCGCGGGGCGCGGGCGTCGATGACCGAGAGGTCGCGGTACGGGTGGGCGGTGGGAGCGGCGGGCATGGGGCCTCCGGGGTGCGTCCGTTATAGCGGACACATCGCCGTGGCGCCACCATACCGGACGGGGGCCGGGGCCGGTTTGCGCCACCCCTCCGGCCCTGCTAGATCCCCGCCCCTCGTGAGGACCCGCGTCTACATCCACACCCTGGGCTGCCCCAAGAACCGGGTGGACTCGGAGGTGATGCTGGGGACGCTGCAGGACGCCGGCTTCCGCCTGGAGGCCGACCCGGCCCGCGCCGAGGTCATCGTGGTCAACACCTGCGGGTTCATCGAGAGCGCCAAGCAGGAGTCGATCGAGGCCATCGTCGAGCTCACCGCCCAGAAGCAGGAGGGGCGCTGCAGGAAGCTGGTGGTGGCCGGCTGCCTGACGCAGCGCTACCACGAGGAGCTGGCGCGCGAGCTCCCGGAGGTGGACCACTTCGTGGGCACCGGCGCCTACGCCGACATCGCCCGCATCGTGCAGGAGGCCCAGGCGGCGCGCATCGTGGTGCCCGACCCGGACTACGTCCACGCCGCCACGACCCCGCGGGTGAACTCGCTGCCGGGCCACTCCGCCTACCTCAAGATCTCCGAGGGCTGCGACAACGCCTGCGCCTTCTGCATCATCCCCAGGCTGCGCGGCCCGCAGCGCTCCCGCCCGGTGGACGACGTGGTGGCCGAGGCCGAGGCGCTGGCGGCCCAGGGCACGCTGGAGCTCTCGCTGGTGGCCCAGGACCTCACCGCCTACGGCCAGGACCTGCCCGGCAAGGTGCGGCTCGTGGACCTCCTGCCGGCGCTCTGCAGGGTGGAGGGCATCCGCTGGATCCGGCTCCACTACGCCTACCCGCGCGACTTCCCCGACTCGCTCATCGAGGTGATGGCCAGCGAGCCCAAGATCGTGAAGTACCTGGACATGCCGCTGCAGCACTCCAGCGACCGGCTGCTGCGGTCGATGAAGCGCGGCCGCCCCTCGCGCTACCTGCGCGACCTGCTGGCGAAGATCCGGGCCGGCGTGCCGGGCATCGCCATCCGCACCGCGCTCATCGTGGGCCTGCCGGGCGAGACCGCCGCCGACTTCGAGGACCTGCTCTCCTTCGTGGAGGAGCAGCGCTTCGAGCGGCTGGGGGTCTTCGAGTACTCGCGCGAGGAGGGCACCCCGGCGGCGGAGATGGCGCACCAGGTGCCGGCGCGGGTGAAGAAGGCGCGCTGGGAGAAGGTGATGGCGCTGCAGAACGGCATCGCCCGCGAGCAGCAGCGGGCCATGCTCGGGCGGCGGGTGGAGGTGCTGGTGGAGGGGCGCTCGGAGGAGACCGAGCACCTGCTGGCCGGCCGCCACGCGCAGCAGGCGCCGGAGATCGACGGCCTCACCTACGTGAACGAGGGCGTGGCCTACCCCGGCGAGATCGTCACCGTGGAGGTGACCGACGCCCACGACTACGACCTGGTGGGCAAGGTGGTGGCGCGCGACCCGCACCGCGCCCGCGGGCGGCTGCCGGCGGCGAAGGCCGGCGTGCCGGCGGCGGGGAAGCGGAGCGGGCTCCGGGTGTTGAGCTAGCGCGCCGCTCCACCGGACGCACCGGCCTCCGGCGCCAAGTCCTCGGGCGGACGCTGCACGCGGCCGCGCGAACGCAGGGCACTCCCTTGCGCCCTGCGGGGGCGCCTCCGGCCGGTGTGCCGGCTGCGCGGCTGCCTGGCAGGAAGCTCGCCGGCGGACGGGCCCCTCGTCGCCGCCCGCAGCGACCGCGCGTGCGCTTCTCGGCCCGCCGCTCCCTCGGAGCGGCCTGCATCGAGCGTCGCCACGGCCGGGACAGCGAGCAGGGCGGTCAGTGGCGAAGCGAGATGCCCGGGTCTGCGGACGGATCCGCTCGCCAGCCATTGCCGTGAAGTCGCGGCGCGAGGACGGCGACGAGGGGCCCGCGAGCCGGCCGCGCCGAAGACCCTGCCCGCCGGGGGGCGCCGGAGGACCGAGGCCCGGCCGCCGCGCGCGACGTCGGATCCCGCGCGCCTGATCGGGCTACCGCCCCGGCATCGAGAGCCGGCGCGTGCCCTCGGGCAGCGCCACCTCGAAGGCGGCGTCGGCCAGCCCGGCGTTGCGCTTCATGCCCGAGAGCCGCACCTCGTTGACGTTGCCCTGCCCGTCGGTCACCCGCGTGGCGGCGACCTCGCCGGTGGGGCCGACCTCGAGCGCCACCGACTCGACGCGAGCGTCGGGCTTCCTGGGTTTGCAGAGCAGCCAGCCGTCGGCGCCGGCCGAGAGCTCGAACTCCCGGGCGAGGCTCCCCTTGCCGAGCAGGAAGGTGACGGCCGCGCTCATCGCCGAGGCGTCGAAGCGCTCGTCCACGTAGGCCTGGTTGGCCTCCGGCTCCCACTGCACCAGCCGCGAGCCCACCACCGCCACCGTCTTCCGCGCCGGGCTCTCGTAGTCCCAGCGCATCCGGCCCGGCTTCTTCACCCGCAGGAGCCCCTTCGACTCCTGCTTCCGGCCGAAGGCCTTGTACTCGTAGGTCTGGGTGAAGCGGGCCTCGAGGTCGGTGGTCCGCTCGTAGAAGGCCTGGACCCGGCGGGCCATCTCCCCCGGATCGGGGGCAGCGAGGAGTGCGGCGAGGGCCAGCGCGGCGGAGATCATCGGCGGATCCTATAACATCGACGCCCGCGGACCCCTTTCCATTCACGGAGCGCCGATGCCCGCCTTCGAGCTCTTCTACGACTTCACCTCGCCCTACAGCTACCTGGCGTCCACCCGGGTCGAGGCGCTGGCGCAGCGGACCGGTGCCACGCTCCGCTGGCGCCCCTTCTTCCTGGGCGGCGTGCTCAAGGCCACCGGCAACCGGGCGCCGATCGAGGTCCCGGCCAAGGGGAAGCACATGCTCCAGGACCTGGCCCGCTGGGCGAGGCGGCTGGGCGTGCCCTTCCGCTTCCCGGCGGTGTTCCCGGTTCCCTCCCTCCTGGCGCTGCGCGCGGCCATGGCCGCCGACAAGGAGGGGCTCCTGGTGCCGTTCACCCACGCGGTCTTCCGCGCCGTGTGGGTCGAGGACCAGGCCATCGGCAAGCCGGAGGAGCTGGCCCCCGTCCTCACCGCCGCCGGCCTGCCGGGGCCGAGGCTCGTCGAGGCGGCGCCGGGCGAGAAGGAGGCGCTGGCGCGCCAGACCCAGGAGGCCATCGACCGCGGGGCCTTCGGGGCGCCCGCCTTCTTCGTGGGCCAGGAGCTCTTCCTGGGAAACGACCGCATGGACTTCCTCGAGGAGGCCCTGCTGGCCGCCCGGGCCGTCCGTCCGGCTTGATCTCCCGGCGACCTTGGGCGATCCTCCCCGCCCTCGTGTCCCGCACCCTCGCCGCCACCGCGCTCCTCTCGCTCGGGCTCCTCGCCCAGGGGTGTGCCACGCCGTGCGAGGAGCTGGGCCAGCGCATCTGCGCCTGCCAGACCACCGCCGGCACCGCGCGCGATGCCTGCAACCGCGCGATCCGCGCCCAGGTGCTGGACTCGCAGGCCGGCGAGGCGGAGCAGGAGGCCTGCTACCAGAAGCTCAAGACCTGCCCCGACCCGGGCGCCGACGCCACCGCCTGCGACCAGATGAAGACCGCGGCCGGCAAGGCGGCCTGCGGGCTGGCCTACTAGCTCCGCTCACCGCAGCCCCAGCACCCTCCGCGCTCCGTCGCTGGCCGTCGCTCCGTCGAAGACGCCCGGGATGACCGCGCCGCAGCCGCGGCAGCGCCCGCCGTCGAGCCCCACCACGCGGATGGCGTAGCCGTCGCGCACGATCACCGCCCGGCCGCAGGCGGGACAGCAGGTGGTCTGGCCCCCCGGGTCGCGGACGTTGCCGGTGTAGACGAAGCGCAGCCCCTCGGCCAGCGCCACCTCGCGGGCCCCCGTCACCGTCGCCACCGGCGTGCGCGGGAGGTCGCGCAGCTTGTAGTCGGGGTGGAAGGCGGTGAAGTGCAGCGGCACGTCGCGGCCCATGTTGTCGCGCACCCAGCGCGACAGCGACCGGGTCTCCTCGCGGCCGTCGTTCTGGCCGGGGACGAGGAGGTTGGTGACCTCGACCCAGACCCGTCCCTCCCGCGCCAGCCAGGCCAGGGTGTCGAGCACCGGCGCCAGGTGCGAGAGGGTGAGCTTCGCGTAGAACCGCTCGGTGAACCCCTTCAGGTCCACGTTGGCGGCGTCGATGTCGGCGAAGAGCTCCTCGCGGGCCCGGGGCTGCACGTAGCCGGCGGTGACCAGCACGGTGCGCAGCCCGCGGCGCCGCGCCTCGCGCGCCACGTCGATGGCCCACTCGGCCCAGATGACCGGGTCGTTGTAGGTGAAGGCCACCGAGCGGCAGCCCTCGGCGATGGCGAGCTGCACCACCTCCGCGGCGGTGTGGGCCACCGAGGCGCGCTGCGAGAGGCGCGCCTTGGAGATGTCCCAGTTCTGGCAAAAGCGGCAGCCCAGGTTGCAGCCGGCGGTGCCGAAGGAGAGGGTCGCCGAGCCAGGCAGGAAGTGGTTCAGCGGCTTCTTCTCGATGGGGTCGGCGGCGAAGCCGGTGGAGCGGCCGTAGGCCAGCAGCACGATCTGGCCGCCCTGGTTCTCCCGCACGGCGCAGAAGCCGGCCTGCCCCGGGGCCAGCCGGCAGTCGCGCGGGCACAACGTGCAGCGGACCCGGCCGTCCGGCAGCGCCTCGTGGAAGCGGGCCAGGTAGGCCATGCGAGGAGCGTAGCCCTTCCGCGGCCGCCGCGCACCGCGGGGGCGCACGGCCCGCCCGCCCCGGAGACCGGCGAGGTCCCGGGGCGGGTCGCCGACGGTTGCTCGCCCGTCAGTGCTTGGTGGTGCCCGGGTCCTTCTGGATCTTCTCCCACTCGGACAGCTGCTTGTCGGCCTCGTCCTTGGTGATCCCGTAGGTCTCCTGGATCTTGCCCGCGAGGTGCTCGCGCTTGCCGGCGATGACGTCCAGCTGGTCGTCGGTCAGCTTGCCCCACCTCTGCTTGATGTTGCCCTTGAACTGCTTCCAGTTCCCTTCGATGCGATCCCAGTTCATGCGCGCTCCTTGCGGCGTTGGTCCTTCGCTGCTGAAGCGCACACTGCACGCGCCGTACCTGGGCCCGCACCGGGCAAGGTCCCGCCGCCGCTCGGAACCGCCTCGCCGCAGTGGCCGGGTTCCGGTGTCCGCGCGAGCACGGCGGACGTTCGGTCCGCGGGCGCCAGACGCGCACCCGCGCCCGGCGCCGCAGGGCTCCGCCCGGAGCTGGATCAGCGCACCGGCCGCTTGTGGCAGCGCTCGCAGTCGCCGAGCGGGAAGGCGACCCGGCCGTGGCACACGCCGCAGTACTCGCCGGAGCTGATCTGCAGCATGGAGTAGCGCGCCTGGCCGCTGTGGGTGGAGGGGAAGATGTCCGGGTGGCAGACCTCGCAGCCGTTCCAGACCGAGTGCTTGGGGTGGGAGAAGAGGATGCCGTCCATCCAGGCGGCGCCCGAGGCGATGGCCACCTCCTTCTTCATCTCCAGCGGCCTGCGGGGGATGGAGAGGCCGGGGAGCTGATCCACCGGCCGCACCCGACGCTCCGCCTCGGCCCTCTCCCAGTCCACGTGGCCCAGCCGGTCGCGCGGCAGGCCCGCGGTGATCCGCGCGAACTCCTCGGCGCGCCGGGCGGCGCCTCCTGGCCCCGCGTGGCAGCGGCGGCAGGCGGCGGCGGGGTCGTCGATCCTCCCGCCCTCGGCGCAGGCGGCGAAGAGCGGCTTCTCCTGGTGGAGCCGCTTGCCGTCGTGGCAGGCGCCGCAGTGGAAGCCGGAGCGGTTGGTCGAGGCGGTGACGCCGGTCTCGCCGGCCGCCATGGCGAAGCCGACGTCGACGTGGCAGAGCCTGCAGGTGAAGAGCGCCCGGTGGCGCCAGTGGTCGAAGCCCACCGCCGGCACCCCGGCCTTGCGGGCCGAGCGGCCCAGCACCACCCGGCCGTACTCGGGCGGGGGCGCCCCTGGCCCCATGGCCAGCGACCCGGCCGCCAGCGCCAGGAGGAGGGCGCGCCCGGCCAGGCCCCTCACTTCTGGCCCCGGGAATCGAGCACGAACTGGTAGAGGCTGCGGCAGGCCTGGAGACGGCGGGTGAAGACCTTGCGCTCCGACTCGGCCAGCTTCTCGAGCGCCGGCAGCAGCGCGTCGCAGCGGGCCACCAGAGAGCGCAGCTCCTCCACGGAGAGGGCCATGGCGTCCTGGGTCCGGGCGCAGACCTCGTCGAACTCGGTGCGCCAGGCCGGGGCCGCCGCCGCGGCGGGCGGCGGGGCCGGACGTGCCGCCGGGGCGGCCAGCGCCAGGAGCAGCGCCGCGAGCGCGCGCCTCACTGCACGGGGCGGGTGTGGCATCGCTGGCAGTCGGTGGTGGGGAAGGCGACGGTGGCGTGGCAGACGCCGCAGTACTTGCCTTCGAAGATCTCGGCCATGGAGTAGCGAGTCGAGCCGCGCTTCACGCCCACGAAGATGTCGGGGTGGCAGAGCTCGCAGCCGTTCCAGACGGTGTGCTTCTTGTGGGAGAAGACGATCTCCGGCATCTCCACCAGCTTGGGCGAGAGGGCGAAGTCCTTCTGCGCGGTCATGGGCTTGCGGGCGATGGAGACACCCTCGAGGTGGTCCGCCGGGCGGATGAGCCCCTGCTCCTCCGCCTGCTCCCAGTCGACGCCGTTGCCGAAGCGGCCGCGCGGCAGCCCGCGGGTGAAGGCGGTGAAGTCCACCTCCGGCGTCACCTGCTTGCCCACCGAGTGGCAGCGCGCGCAGCTCTCGCCAGCGGTGCCGGGCCCGCAGGCGCCGAAGAGCTTCTTCCCGTCGAAGACGGTCTTCCTGTCGTGGCAGGCGCCGCAGTAGAAGCCGCGCTGGTTGTCGGCGGCCCGGACGTCGGTGGCGCCCGCCTTCATGGCGAAGCCCACGTCCACGTGGCAGAGCCGGCAGGTGAACCGGGCGCGGTGCAGCCAGTGGTCGAAGGCCACCGGCGCCATCCTCGACGCGGTCGAGTGGTTGTCGAGCACCACCCGGCCGTACTCCTGCGGCAGCGGCCGCCGCTTCTTCACCCCGGCTCCCTGGCCCACGGCGGCCCCGGCGGCCAGGAGCGCGGCGAGCGCGGCCGCCACCCCGAATGCGCGTCTCATGGAATCCCCTCCCTCGTGCCGGGCGGACTATAGCGCGGCGGGTGAAGCGCAGGGGGCGCGGTGCGCCACCGCGGGGTCGCGAGCCAGCGGAGCCGGTGGCCGGCCGCGAACGGCTGGCAAAGGGGTCAGCCCACACTTGGCGTGGATCAACCCGGAGTCCGCGCCGCACGCTCACCGCGTCAGCTGGCCCCCCTGGTAGCGCAGAAACGGCGTGACCACGCCGTCGCGCGTCCACTGCCCGCGGTAGGTGACCCGGAACCGCAGGGTCGGCCCCTCCCCCTCGGCGCGGATGCTCCGGCGGAACCGCTCGGGCGGAGGCCGGTCCTGGCCCGCCCAGAGGAACGGCTCGCCGGGCCGGGGCGTCTCGTTCCAGAGGTCGAGCTGGCTGGGCCGCTCCTCGGCGGGGCCGAGCCGCAGCCAGCCGGAGTAGTAGGCGTAGTGGCCGGCGTACTGGAACGAGGACGGGTAGACGAAGGGGTCGGGGCCGCAGCCTTCCGGCGCGCCGATGGCCGCGCAGCCCTCCTTCGCCGCCTCTCGTGCCATGCGCCCCAGCTCCTTGCCGGCGTGGAAGCGGCGCACCACCACCGAGCCCTCGAGGAACCGGGGCGTGTGCAGCTCCACCGCGAAGCCGACGATGACCACCACGCCCAGCGCCGCCTGGACGCCGGTGGCCCAGCCCGCCACCCGGCCGCCGCGGCGCGCCAGCCAGGCGCCGGCCAGGGCGGCGAGCGCGGGGTAGCTGTGCGAGGGCCAGTTCACCTCGGCGCTCCCTCGCCAGGCCGAGTAGAGGGTCACCGCGATGGTGACCAGGGCCGCCGCGCCGAGCCGCCGCTCGGCGGAGCTGCGCGCCCTCGCCGCGAGGTGGAGGCCCAGGGGCACCGAGACCAGGCCGCCGCTGCCGAGGATGGCGGCGGCGTACTCCAGGAAGGCGGCCAGGGTGGTGCCGGTGCGGAAGCCGTGGCGGAGCTGGAAGAGGATGGCGATGAAGCCGTGCTGGGCGTTCCAGATCAGGTTGGGGAGGAAGACGAGCACCGCCACGGCGCCGCCGAGCCACGGCCAGACGGTGCGCAGCTCGTCGCGGAGCTCGCGGTCCCAGAAGACCAGCAGCACCAGCGTGGGCGCCAGCAGGGCCGCCGTGTACTTGGAGAGGAGCGCCAGCCCCACCAGCACGCCGGCGGCCAGCCAGCGCCGGCCGCGGGCCCGGGCCAGCAGGCAGAGCGCGCCGGTGAAGGCGGCTGCCACCGGGCCGTCGGGGAGCGCCATGGCGCCCCCGAGGTGAAGCATGGGGGCACTGGCGGCGAGCAGCGCCGCGTACACCGGCGCCCGGGGCGAGGGCTCCACCTCCCAGGCCGCCAGCGCCGCGAAGAGGATGGTCAGGCCGCCGAGCAGCAGGAAGAGGAGCCGGACGCCCAGCTCTCCGGGCAGCAGCCGCGAGGAGGCCCAGATGATCCAGGCCACCATGGGCGGGTGGTCGAAGTAGCCGGCGGCGGGGCGGGTGGACCACAGCCAGTAGTAGGCCTCGTCGGTGTAGAGGTCGAGGCCCGAGAAGGCCAGGGTCCGGAGCGCCACCGCGGCGGCGGCAACGGCGAGGACGGTGAGCAGGGTTCGGCGCGGCACCGCGGCATCCTACCGGAAGGTGGCGCGCCGCCCGAGCCCGCGCGCGCCGCCGTCCCGGCGGACGGGGACACCCGGTGTCCGCTGTTGCGGAGGCGACCGTTCCCCCCTAGATTCCGGGCTGCCTGGCGCGGCGGAATGGCAACGGCCCCGCGCCCTTCCCGCCCCGAGCGAGGTCCCGAGTGACGTTCCGTGAAGCAGTCTCCCAGCGCGTCCTGGTGTTCGACGGCGCCATGGGAACCCAGATCCAGGGCCACCACCTGACCGCCGCCGAGTTCGGCGGGCAGGAGGGGGCCAACGACCTCCTCACCCTCACCCGCCCCGACCTCATCGAGGACATCCACGCCCGCTATTTCGCGGTGGGCTGCGACGTCGTCGAGACCAACACCTTCGGCTCGTCGCGCCTCAAGCTCGACGAGTACGGCCTGGGCCACCGGGCCTACGAGGTCAACCTCAAGGCGGCCATCAACGCCCGCCGCGCCGCCGATCGCTTCTCCACCCCGGAGCGCCCCCGCTTCGTGGCCGGCTCCATCGGCCCCACCGGGATGCTCCCCTCCTCCTCCGACCCGGCGCTGGGCAACGTCACCCCCGACGCCCTGGAGCGCATCTTCCTGGAGCAGGCCCGCGGCCTGGTGGAGGGCGGGGTGGACGCCCTGCTCATCGAGACCCAGCAGGACATCCTCGAGCTGCGCGCCGCGGTGCTGGCCGCCGACGCCGCCCGCAGGGAGGCCCTCCGCGACGTCTTCCTCATCGCCCAGCCCACCCTCATCGACCAGAACGGCCGGATGCTGCTGGGCACCGACGTGGCCTCGGCGCTCGCCACGCTGGAGCGGCTCCCCCTGGACGCGGTGGGCCTCAACTGCTCCACCGGCCCGGCGGAGATGCGCGAGTCGGTGCGCTACCTGGGCGAGCGCTGCAGCCACGTGGTCTCGGTGATGCCCAACGCCGGCATGCCGGAGAACGTCGAGGGGCGCGCCGTCTACAAGCTCTCGCCCGCCGACCTGGCCGAGGCCCTCTCCTCCTTCGTCCGCGACCTGGGCGTGGGCATCGTCGGAGGCTGCTGCGGCACCACCCCGGCCCACCTCGAGGCGGTGGTGAAGGCCATCGCCGCCCTCGACCACCGGCCGCGCCCCCGGCCCCGGCCGCTGCCCCACCTCTCCTCGGGGGTGAAGGCGGTGGCGCTCGATCTCGAGCCGCGGCCGCTGGTGGTGGGCGAGCGGGTCAACACCCAGGGCTCCAGGAAGGTGAAGGAGCTGCTCCTCGCCGGCGACTACGAGGGCGTGCTGCGCATCGCCCGCGACCAGGTGGAGGCCGGGGCCCACGTCCTCGACGTCTGCGTGGCCATGAACGAGCGCGACGACGAGGCGGCGCAGATGCGCACGCTGGTGAAGCTGCTCTCCCAGCGCATCGACGCCCCGCTGATGATCGACTCCACCGAGGCCGACGTGGTGGAGGTGGCGCTCAAGGCCTACCCGGGCCGCTGCATCGTCAACTCCATCAACCTGGAGAAGCACGGCGAGCGGGTGAAGCGCATCCTGCCCCTCTGCCGCCGCTACGGGGCCGCGGTGGTGGCCATGACCATCGACGAGAAGGGCATGGCGCTCACCGCCGACCGCAAGGCCGAGATCGCCCGGCGCACCGTGCAGGTGGCCCGGGAGTACGGCGTGCCGGCCGAGTCGCTGGTCTTCGACCCGCTCACCTTCACGCTGGCCACCGGCGGCGAGGAGTACCGGCGCAGCGCGCTGGAGACGCTGGAGGGCATCCGCCGCATCAAGGCCGAGACCCCGGGGGTCTTCACCTGCCTGGGCGTCTCCAACGTCAGCTTCGGCCTGGCCAGGCCGGCGCGCGAGGTGGTGAACTCCGCCTTCCTCTACCACGCCGTCCGGGCCGGCCTGGACCTGGCCATCGTCAACCCCAAGGACATCCGCGCCTGGCCGCAGCTCGCCGAGGAGGAGCGGACGCTGGCCGAGGACCTGCTGCTCGACCGGCGGCCCGACGCCCTGGCCCGACTCATCACCCACTTCGCCGGGAAGAGCGCCGCGCCGGCCGAGAAGCCCGAGGAGCTGTACGCCGGCAAGACCGCCGAGGAGCGGCTCCACCTGCAGATCCTCCACCGCCGCGCCGAGGGGGTGGAGGCGCTCGTCGACGAGGCCCTCACCCGCCGCACCGCGGTGCAGGTGCTCAACGAGGTGCTGCTCCCGGCCATGAAGGACGTGGGGGACCGCTTCGGCTCGGGCGAGCTCATCCTCCCCTTCGTGCTGCAGTCGGCCGAGGTGATGAAGCGGACCGTCTCCTACCTGGAGCGCTTCCTCGACCGGGTGGAGGGGACCACCAAGGGCAAGGTGGTGCTGGCCACCGTGTACGGCGACGTGCACGACATCGGCAAGAACCTGGTGAAGACCATCCTGGCCAACAACGGCTTCACGGTGCTGGACCTCGGCAAGCAGGTGCCGGTGGCCACCATCATCGAGAAGGCGGTGGAGATGGGCGCCGACGCCATCGGCCTCTCGGCGCTCCTGGTCTCGACCTCGAAGCAGATGCCCTACTGCGTGGAGGAGCTGGCGCGCCGCGGCCTCACCTTCCCGGTGATCATCGGCGGCGCCGCCATCAACAGGAAGTTCGGTTACCGCACCCTCTTCCTGGAGGACGGGTCGCCCTACGCCGGCGGCGTCTTCTACGCCCGCGACGCCTTCGAGGGGCTGGAGCTGTGCGAGCAGCTCACCCGCCCGGAGCGGCGCCAGGCCCTGCGCGACAAGGCGGTGGCCCAGGCCCTGGCGGCCCGCGACGCGCCGAAGCCGCAGGCCCCGGTCGCGGCGCCGGGCCCGGGCAGGAGCGACGTGGCCCCGGCCGAGCGGATCCCCACCCCGCCGTTCTGGGGCACGCGGGTGGTGCCGGCCGGCGAGATCCCGCTCGCCGAGATCTGGCCGCACCTCGACCTCGGCGAGCTCTTCAAGCTGCAGTGGGGCGTGCGCTCCAGGGACAAGGCCGAGTACGAGCGGATGGTGAGGGAGGAGTTCGGGCCGCGGCTCGAGGCCCTGAAGGCCGAGGCCCAGGCCGAGGGCTGGCTGGCCCCGCGCGTGGTCTACGGCTACTTCCCCTGCCACGCCGAGGGCGACGCGCTGGTGGTGCTGGACCCGGGCCACCGGCGCGAGGAGATCCTGCGGCTCGCCTTCCCCCGCCAGCCCGACGAGCGGCGGCTCTGCCTCGCCGACTACTTCCGCAAGGAGCGGGGCGCCGACGTGGTGGCCTTCCAGGTGGTGACCGTGGGCGAGCGGGCCTCGCGCCTCGCCGAGGAGTGGAACCGCAAGGGCGACTACGCCCGCTCCCTCTACCTCCACGGCCTGGCGGTGGAGACCGCCGAGGCGCTGGCCGACCACTGGCACGCCCGGGTGCGATCCGAGCTCGGCATGGCGGCCGACCAGGGCAAGCGCTACTCCCCCGGCTACCCGGCCTGGCCCCGGCTCGAGGACCAGCAGCACCTGTGGAAGCTCCTCCAGCCCGACAAGGCCATCGGCGTGCACCTCACCTCCGCCGACCAGATGGACCCCGAGGCCTCCACCTCGGCCATCGTGCTGCACCACCCCGACGCCGTGTACTACACGGTGCGGGGCGGCTGAGCGCCGGGGGGCCCGGGCCCGCGCTCAGCGGCCCAGCTTGCCGGCCAGGTCCACCGGCAGCCCCACCGAGCCGAAGCTGGCGTTCCCCTTCACCGCCACGTCGGTCTGGCCGCCGCGGAGGAGCTTCCCCACCGCCTCGGCGGCGGCGGAGAAGGGCACCCTCACCGGCACCACCACCCGCCCCTTCCCCCGGGCCGCCACCGTGCCCAGCGACTGCGTGGCCGCGGTGAGCACCTGGTGGTCGCCGAGGCGCAGCGCGTAGGCGAGGGCGCCGGCCGGCAGCGGGAAGGCGTTGGGGTTGGCGACGTCCAGGGCCACCTCGAAGGAGAGGCCGTCGAAGCTCACGGCGTGGACGGTGGCGCCGGCAAGGGAGAGGTGGGGCAGGCGCGGCGTCGGGACCTTGCCGCTCGCCGAGAAGGGCACCTGCAGCACCCCCACCGGCGTCTGCACGCCCGCGGTCCCGGAGAGCTGGAAGGCGATCTGCTCCTTCTGGAAGATGGCCCTGAGGAAGTCGGGCACCGCCGCGTAGCGCAGCCGGACCGGCACGTCGAGGTCGGCCGCCCCGCGGATGGGGAGCTTGAGGCCGGAGCGCTGCGAGCCGGTGAGGGCCTGCTTGCCGTCGACGTCGAGCTGGTAGTCGAGGGTGGCGACCTCCAGCCCCACCGAGTTCGGGTTCTCGACCCGGTAGCGGACGAGCAGGGTCACGCCCTCCAGGTCTGCCTCCTGCGGGGTGACGGAGACGAAGGTGAGCCTGGGCTTCTCGAGGGCGGAGCCGATCATCTTGCCCACCTCGGCGCAGCCGGCGAGGGCGAGGAGGGCGAGAGCGGCGAGGCGGGCCTGTCGCATGCGGTACCCCCGGAAAGAAGGGGGATGTTAGCAGCGGGTGGGGGAGCGATGGGGGTCGAGGGCGGGATTCCTCGCTCCGGCTCCGGGCCCTGTCCACACTCTGCCCACCGCCGGGAGGGCGCCGGCCACGGCTTGTCCACACTCCGTCCACATCGATTTGCACCGTGAAATCGCAGGGTTTTCACCAGCTATCCACGGTGACCCCGTCAGACGCCACTGCTACCATCCGCCGCCCATGGACCAGGACGTCGCGCGCCGCTCTCCGGATCCCATTCCCTTCCCGGCCGGCCGCGAGCTGCCCCACGACCTGGCGGCCGAGCAGGCGGTGCTGGGCTCGATCCTCATCGAGGAGGCGGCCTTCGACCAGGTGTCGGCGCTCCTGCAGCCCGACGACTTCTACCTGCGCGCCCACCAGCTCATCTTCCAGGCCTGCCTGGAGCTGGCCGGCGAGTCCAAGGCCATCGACTACCTGCTGGTGCGCCAGCGGCTCGACGCCAAGGGGCTCTCGGGCACCGCGGTCCCGGCCGAGCTGCCCTTCAGCCTCTCGCGCGGCCTGGGCACCGCCGGCAACGTCAGCCACTACGCACGGGTGGTGAACGACCTGGCGCGGCTGCGCAAGATGATGGTGGTGGCGCAGCAGGTGGTGGCGCGCGGCTACGAGGCCGGCGCCAGCGTGCAGGGCTTCCTGGAGTCGGCCGAGCAGCAGGTCTTCACCGCCGCCCAGGGCCACCAGGTCGAGACGCTGAAGATGGCCTCCGAGCCGGTGATGAAGGCCATCGACATGCTGGAGACGGTCCAGCGTCGGGTGCAGGCCGGCGAGTCGCCCATCACCGGCGTGCCCACCGGCATCGCCTCGCTCGACAAGCTGCTGCTGGGCCTGCAGCCGGCCCAGCTCCTGGTGCTGGCGGCCCGCCCCTCGGTGGGCAAGACGGCCTTCGCGCTCAACCTCGCCACCCACGCGGCGGTGAAGCACAACAAGGTGGTGGCGGTCTTCTCGCTGGAGATGCCCTCCGAGCAGCTCTCGCTGCGCATGCTGGCCAGCGAGGCCAAGCTCGACTGGCGCCGGCTCAGCACCGGCCAGCTGGGGCGGAACGACTGGGACCGCATCATGGTCCACGCCGACCGGCTCACCTCGGCGCGGCTCTGGCTCGACGACAACTTCGTGCTCACCCCGGTGGACCTGCGCTCCAAGTGCCGCAAGATCTGGCGCGAGACCGGCCTCGACCTGGTGGTGGTGGACTACCTGCAGCTCATGCACGCGCCCGGGCTCACCTCGCGCGAGCAGGAGATCGCCACCATCAGCCGCTCGCTGAAGAGCCTGTCGAAGGAGCTCAACATCCCGGTGCTGGCCCTCTCGCAGCTCAATCGCAGCGTGGAGAAGCGCAAGGGCGAGCCGCCCATGCTCTCGGATCTCCGCGAGTCGGGCGCCATCGAGCAGGACGCCGACGTGGTGCTCTTCCTCCACCGGCCCGAGGAGGAGCGGGACGGCGAGCCGCAGGCGCCGTCCGAGGTGCAGGAGATCGAGCTGCACATCGCCAAGCAGCGCCAGGGGCCCACCGGCGTGGTGCCGCTGGTGTTCTTCAAGCACCACACCTACTTCGCCGAGCGACAGCGGAGCGGGTAGCCCCGGCGGCCGGGCCCGCGCCCCTCCGGGAGCTGGGGTTGACCGATATGGTTAACCAGGTGTAGTACTTTCCCCGTGTCGGAGCCGGACCTCCCCCAGACGCTGGTTCACCTGGCCCAGACCTTCCTGGTGCTCGGCGAGGAGATCGCCGCAGGCGCCGGCCTCACCCCGCAGCAGTGGGCGGTCCTCCACCAGGTGGGCGCCGCCGGCGGCGAGGGGGTGCTCCCCTCCGCCATCGCCGAGGCCAGCGGCACCAGCCGCGCCAACGTGACCAAGCTGGTGCGCGGTCTGACCCGCCTGGCCCTGGTGCGGGTGGGGAGCGATCCCGCCGACGGGCGGCAGCGCAGGCTCCGGCTCACCCCGTCCGGAGCGCGGGTGCTGCGCCGCCTCGACGGGGAGAAGGCTCGCCGCATCACCGCCGCGCTGGAGGGGCTGGCGGCCTCGGAGCGGGCGACGCTGCACCGGCTCGGCAGCCGGCTCCTCTCCCGGCTCGGCCGGAGGCTCCTGGCCTGAACGGGGCGCGGGCCGCCCTGCCGGGGAGGCGCGTGGCCAACTGGTTAACGTGGTTCACCATAAGGAGGCTGACATGAAGCTCACCGGACACAGGGTCCTCGTAACCGGCGGCACCTCGGGCATCGGGCTCGCCCTGGCACGCGCACTCCTCCAGCGCGGGAACCGGGTGGCCGTCTGCGGGCGGCGCCAGGCCGCGCTCGATCGGGCAACCGCGAGCGCTC
This sequence comes from Deltaproteobacteria bacterium, assembly GCA_016214955.1. GTDB lineage: Bacteria > Myxococcota > Myxococcia > Myxococcales > Anaeromyxobacteraceae > JACRMN01. The sequence continues at coordinate 8,254 of JACRMN010000025.1, read as the reverse complement.
CGGGCCTGCTGGCCTTCCCCTTCGACCTCGCCGACGAGGCGACCCTGGCGCGCCTGCCGGGCGAGGTCGAGTCGCGCCTCGGCGGGCTCTCGCTCCTCGTCAACAACGCCGGCGTCCAGCACCTCTGCGACTTCACGCGCGACCCGACGGAGGAGCTCCTCCGCCGGATCGACGAGGAGATCGCCGTCAACCTCGCCGGGCTGGCGCGGGTCACGGCGGTCCTGCTCCCGCTCCTGCGGCGCGCGCCCGGCGCGGCGCTGCTCAACGTCTCCTCCGGGCTGGGCCTGGTGCCCAAGCGCTCCGCGCCGGTCTACTGCGCCACCAAGGCGGGGGTGCACCTCTTCACGCGGGCGCTGCGCTGGCAGCTCCAGGACGCCGGCGCCGGGGTGGAGGTCTTCGAGCTGTTGCCGCCGCTCGTGGACACGCCCATGACCGAGGGGCGCGGCAAGGGAAAGCTCTCTCCCGAGGAGGTGGCCGAGGCGGCGCTCCGCGGCATGGCCGCCGGCCGCGAGGAGATCCGCGTCGGCAAGGTCCGCCTGCTCGCCGCCTTGAACCGCCTCGCGCCGCGCCTCGCCGAGCGCGCCCTCCGCAACGCCTGACCCCCCACCCTGCTGCCCGGAGCCGACATGCCCACCCGCCTGCCCGCCGCCCTGGCCCTCGCCCTCTTCTCCTCGCTCGCCTCCGCCTCTCCGCCCGGCCCCTCCGGCTGGGAGGGCGCGCTGGCCGGCGGCCCTGCCGCCTTCGCCTGCGCCGACGCCGAGGCCGGGCGCCGGGAGGTCTCGTCCGCCATCGAGCGCTCCATCTCCGAGATGAGCTTCGTCCTGCGCCCGTTCGCCCGCAGCAGGCTGGAGGCGGGCAACCGGGTCTTCTCCCGGCTGGTCGTCCGGCGCGACGGCGGCGACCTGGTGGTGGAGCGGGATGGCGCCCCGGTGCGGTCGCCGGCCGATGGCTCTGCGGCACCCTGGCTCTCCCCCGGCGGAGAGACCTACCAGGTGCGGCAGTCCCTCGACGGCCCCGTCCTCGTCCAGCGATTCGCTGCCGACGGCGTGGAGCGGATCAACCGGCTCCACCTCGCGGCGGACGGAGCGACGCTGCGCCTCGAGGCGGTGGTGAGGAGTGATCGCCTGCCGGCGCCGGTGGCCTACGCCGTGGAGTACCGGCGCGAGCGCTGATGCCCCGGGGACAGGTTCCGGCAAGCGCCCTCACGGCACCGGGCGGTCAGCGATGCGCCTCGTCCAGGTACCGCTCCACCACTTCCCGCGCCCCGCGCACCGCCTCCGGCAGCGAGGCGCCGCGGGCCACGAGCCCGGCGATGGCCGAAGCCAGCCGGCAGCCCGTGCCGCGGGCCGTGCCCTTGCGCCGGTGCCCCTCGAAGCGCCAGACCCGGCCCGCGGTGACCAGCAGGTCCACCGGGGCGCCGCGCCGGTGCCCGCCCTTCACCAGCACCGCCGGGCAGCGCAGGCTGCGCGCCGCGGCCACCGCCTGCTCGTCGGTGGCCACCGGCAGGCCGGTGAGCTGCGCCAGCTCCGGGAGGTTGGGCGTGAGCAGCGCCGCCCGGGTGAGGAGCGGCCCGAGCGCCGCGCGGGCCACGAGCCCGCGCAGGAGCGGCAGCCCGGAGGTGGCCGCCAGCACCGGGTCGACCACCAGCGGCACCCGGGAGAGCGGCCCGCGCGAGAGCAGCCGGGTGAGCGCCGCCGCGTTCTCGGCCGTGCCCAGCATGCCGGTCTTCACCGCGCGCGGGAGGTCGCGCCGCCCGGCGCCCGCCAGGAGCGCCGAGACCTGCGCCCGCAGGAACGCCGGCGACACCGGCTCCGAGGCGCGGGCCCCGCGGGGGCCCTGGGCCGTCAGCGCCGCCGCCACCGGCAGGCCGCGCGCTCCCACCGCCGCGAGTGCCTCCAGGTCGGCGGCCAGGCCGGCGCCGCCGCTCGGGTCCAGCCCCGCTACCACCAGCACCGGCGGCCTGTCCGCCCGCCGCGCCGCGGGCCCGGGCACCCGGCGGGGCGCGCTCACCGCCGCTCCCGCGCCGCCGCCACCAGCCCCTGGTAGATGCGCGCGTGGCGCGGCTCGTGGCGCAGCACCGCCTCCGGGTGCCACTGCACGCCCAGCGCGAAGCGCCGCCCGGGAACCTCCACCGCCTCGACGATGCCGTCCTGCGCCCGGGCCACCACCTGCAGCCCCGCGCCTGGCTCGCGCACCGCCTGGTGGTGCGTCGAGTTCACCCGCAGCGAAGCGGCTCCCACCAGCCGCGAGAGCAGCGAGCCCTCGGCGATCTCCACGCCGTGGCTGGGCGCGTCCTTCGGCGCCGGCTGTTCGTGGCCCGCGGCGCCCGCCTCGGTGGCCAGGTCCTGCCACAGCGTGGCCCCGTGGGCCACCGCCAGCAGCTGCATCCCGCCGCACACCCCCAGCACCGGCAGCCCCGCCGCCAGCGCCGCCCGCAGCGCCGCCAGCTCCGCCTCGGTGCGCCCCGGCTTCGAGGGGCCGCAGCCCGGGCGCCGCGCCTCGCCGTAGAGCTCCGGCGGAACGTCGAAGGCACCGCCGGTGACCACCAGCCCGTCGAGCAACGCCACCTGCGCCGCCAGCGCCTCGCCGGCACAGTGGGCCAGCAGGATCGGCAGCCCGCCCGCGGCCGCCACGGCGTCGGCGTACTCGCGCTTCAGGAGGTAGCGGCGCCCGTCCTCGGAGAGGTCGAGCGTGAGCCCGATGCGCGGCGGGCTCACACCCGCCTCCGCGCGCCCTCGGCGAAGGCCGCCGCCAGGAGCCGGGCCCGCGCCGCGGGGTCGCCGTCGTCGAAGAGGTCGCCGATGACCGCGGCACAGGCGGCGCCGGCCGCCGCCACCTCCTCGATGTTCCCGAGCTCGATGCCGCTGATGGCCACCACCGGCGCCGGCACCGCGCGGCAGGTGGCCGCCAGCCCCGCCAGCCCCCGCGGCTCCACCGCCAGGGGCTTCGTGCGGCTGGGGAACACCGGGCCGTAGCCCAGGTGATCGGCCCCCTGGGCCAGCGCCACCCGCGCCTCCTTGGCGCTGCGGGTGGTGCGGCCCACCAGCAGGGCGTCGCCGCAGAGCCTGCGCGCCTCCGCCACCGGCAGGTCCTCGTCGCCGAGGTGGACGCCGTCGGCGCCGGAGAGGATCGCCAGGTCCACGCGGTCGTTGACGATGACCAGCGCCCGATCGCGGCACAGGGCCGCGATCTCCCGGGCCGCCGCCAGCACCGCGCCGGCCGGGCCGCGCTTCATCCGCACCTGCACCACCGCCGCCCCGCCCTCGACGGCCGCCCGCGCCCGTTCCACGGGCGCCTCGTCGCCGACGATGGCGTACAGGCCGCCCAGGCGCGCCAGGCGCCGCTTCCGCTCCTCCAGGGCCGCGCTCACGCCTGGGGGGTAGCACGCGCTTGACGCCCTCGCAACCGGCGCCTATTTTCGCGCTCCCCCGAGGAGACCCATGTCCGAGACCATCGAAATCAAGCACCTCGACAAGCGGGTGGCCTCCCGCTACCTGAAGAAGGGCAAGCTCGACGAGAAGGACTACGAGCGCCACCTGAAGGCCCTCCCCGACCTCTCCGACCAGGCCATCCCGGTGGAGTCGGAGTTCGAGGATCTCGACGAGGAGTAGCCGTGCGCCGCGCAGCCCTGTGGGCCCTGGCCGCCTTCCTGGCCGCCCCGCGGCCCGCGGCCGGCAACGTCATCCCGCTGGACGATCGCGCCTCTCCCGCGCGCCGCACCCCGGTGGTCGCGGCGGTGGAGAAGGTGCGCGCCGCGGTGGTGGCCGTCACCGCCGAGGAGCTGGTGCGGATGCGGGTGCCGTCGCGGGGCGGGGACTCGCTCTCGCTGCTCTTCGGCGACCTCTTCGAGCGGCCCCAGTACCGCAAGGGCTACCAGGTCATCTCGCTGGGCTCGGGCGTGATCGTCTCGCCCGATGGGTACGTCCTCACCAACAACCACGTGGTGGAGCGCGGCGCCCGCTACCGGGTCCAGCTCCACGACGGGCGCGAGCTGGGCGCCAAGGTGGTGGGCACCGACCCCTCCTCCGACCTGGCGGTGCTGAAGCTCGACACCCGCGAGAAGATGCCCTTCGTGGCCGCCGGCCGCTCCGAGGACCTGCTCATCGGCGAGACCGCCATCGCCGTCGGCAACCCCTTTGGCCTGGCCCACACGGTCACGGTGGGCGTGGTCTCGGCGGTGCACCGCAACTTCAAGAACGGCGAGCGCACCCTCTTCGACTTCATCCAGACCGACGCCTCCATCAACCCCGGCAACTCCGGCGGGGCGCTGGTCAACATCGACGGCCAGCTGGTGGGCATCAACACCGCCATCCTCGGCGAGCGCAACGCCGGCATCGGCTTCGCCATCCCCATCGACCGCGCCCGGCGCATCGCCGAGGACCTGATCCGCCACGGCGAGGTGCGCGAGAGCTACACCGGCCTCGAGGTGGGCGATGGCCCGGGCCGGGAGGTGGACGGGCGGCGCCAGGCCGGCGGGGTGCTGGTGTCGGGCGTGGACCCCGGCTCCCCGGCCGCGGCCGCCGGCTTCCAGAAGGGCGACGTGGTCGAGGCCATCTCCGGGCAGCGGGTGGAGAGCGCCGAGGAGTACCGCTTCCGCCAGCGGGAGCTCCCCATCGGCGCCCCGGCCCCGGTGCTGGTGCGGCGCGCAGGCGAGCGGCGCACCCTGTCCCTGAAGCCCGCCGACCTGCCGCTGGAGCGGGTCGAGGAGCTGGTGGCGCGGCGCACCGGCATCGCCGTGACCGAGGTGCGGGCCGGGCGCGACACGGCGGTGGCGCTGAAGTCGGTGAAGAAGGGCAGCCCGGCGGGCCGCGCCGGCCTGGCCCCCGGCGACCTGGTGCGCGAGGTCAACGGCCGCGAGGTCTCGACCGCCGCCGAGTTCCGGCGCGCCGCCGGCCGCGCCCGCCGCTCCGGGCAGCTGGTGCTGCTGCTGCAGCGCGACTACCTGGTGGAGCGGATCGGCTTCGATTTCGACTGAGGAGGCAGGCCATGGCCGACGAGAGCAGGGCAGCGCGGGAGATCGACTTCACCACCTTCTGCATCTCGCTGGGCTCGTCGGCCTTCGTCCACCTGGGCGAGGTCCCGCACCCGGAGTCGCAGGAGCTGGCGCCCAACCTGGTGCTGGCCAAGCAGACCATCGACATCCTGGGGATGCTGCGGGAGAAGACCCGCGGCAACCTCACGCCCGAGGAGGACAAGCTCCTCGAGCACCTGCTGCTGGACCTGCGGCTGCGCTTCGTGGAGAAGAGCAAGGCCGCCACCGGCGGTGGCAGCGGCACCCCGGGGTAGCTACAGCCCGGCGCTCACCATCGCCTCGGCCAGGTGGCGGATGATCTCGCGGCGCAGGATGCGCCGCGTGCGCGAGATGGCGTTCAGGTCGCGGATGCCGCGGCGGGTCTTGCGGCTCGCAGCCTCCACCACCCAGGCCAGCTTGCGGTTGTCGATGCGGGCCGCGGGGCCGCCCCGCCCCTTCTTGAGAAAGAAGGAGAGCCCGCGCTCGTCGAGCAGCCGGGCCAGGGCGCGCCTCGCGGCGGCGGTGAGGGAGAGGTCGACGACGTTGGGCACGGCGTCGATCTCTAGGATCGATCGCGGGACCGATCCATTTTTCGCCCCGCGCTCGCGGCGCCGCCGAAATCTGGACAGCGCCCCCCATCTTCCCCTCGCCGCCGTGCGGCGGATATCGCCGTCCCCCGGGGAGCAGCGCAGGAGGCGCGGCGGGGGCGGGGAGCGCGGGGCCTAGCGCCGCCCCGGCGCGGGCCGGCGGCCGCCGCTGCGCTTCCAGGGCACCCCGCGCACCTGCCAGCGCTCGCCGGGCGCGAGACGGCCCACCCGGCGCAGCGCCTCCTCCACCAGCGCGGCGTTGGCCGGATCGGCCCAGCGGATGAGCGCCTTCTGCATCCGCTTCTCCTTCTGGTCGCGCGCCACAACCACCGGCTTCCCGGTCATGGGGTGGAGGCCGCTCCAGTACATGTCGGAGGCCAGGGTCATCGGCGTGGGCATGAAGTCCTGGACCTGCTGCGGCCGCCAGTCGTTCTTGCGCAGGTAGTCCATGAGCTCGACGGCGTCGGAGAGCGAGCAGCCCGGGTGCGAGGAGAGGAAGTAGGGCACCAGGTACTGCTCCTTGCCCGCCTCGCGCGACCAGCGGTCGAAGTCGCGCCGCAGCCGCTCGAACGACTCCACCCCCGGCTTCTTCATGGTGCGCAGCGTGTCGGCGGCCACGTGCTCCGGCGCCACCTTGAGCTGTCCCGAGACGTGGTGCTGGGTGAGCGTCCGGAGGTAGCGCTCGCCGTTCCTGGCGTCGGCCTGGGCCAGGTCGTAGCGCACGCCCGAGCCGATGAAGACGTGCTTCACGCCCTTCACCCGGCGGGCCTTCTCGTACAGGTCGAGGAGCGGGCCGTGGTCCACCGAGAAGTGCTGGCAGACGGTGGGGTAGACGCAGGAGGCCCGCCGGCAGGCGGCGTGGGCCTCGGCGCTCTGGCAGGTCATCTGCCACATGTTGGCGGTGGCGCCTCCCAGGTCGGAGACCGTGCCCTTCCAGTCGGGCCGGGCCGCCAGGGTGGCCAGCTCGCGGAGCACGCTCTGCTCGGAGCGGCTGGTGACGTCGCGCCCCTGGTGCTCGGTGATGCAGCAGAAGGAGCAGCCGGCGGCGCAGCCCCGCAGGATCTGGATCGACCAGCGGATCTGCTCCAGCGCCGGGATGTGGGCGGCGCCGTAGCCGGGGTGGGCGTCGCGGGTGAAGGGCAGCTCGGCGAACCGGTCCAGCTCCTCGGTGGTGGGCGCCGGCATGGGCTGGTTGACGATCACCGTGCGCGCCTGGACCCCGCGCCCGTGGCGCTGCACCAGCACCCGGGCGTTGTCGCCGTTGTGCTCCAGGTGGTAGAGGCGCGAGAAGAGCGCGAAGGTGGCCCTGTCGGCCGCCACCTCGTCGTAGGAGGGCAGCGTCAGCACCCCGCGCCGCCGCGACTCCAGCTCGGCCAGCTCCGGGTGGCGGGTGGCGAAGGCGGTGCCGGGCACGTCGGTGAGGGCCAGCAGGTCCTCGCCCGAGGAGAGCCGCCGGGCGATCTCCAGCACCGGCTTCTCCCCCTGGCCGTAGACCAGGAGGTCGGCGCCGCTCGACACCGCCAGCGAGGGAAGCACCCGGTCGTCCCAGTAGTCGTAGTGGGCCAGGCGCCGCAGCGAGGCCTCCACCCCTCCGAGCACCACCGGCAGCCGCTCGCCGAAGGCCTGGCGCAGGAGGCGCGTGTACACGGTGGTGGCGCGATCGGGCCGGCGCCCGGCCGCGCCGCCCGGCGTGTAGGCGTCGTCGGAGCGGCGCCGCTTGTGGGCGGTGTAGTGGTTGACCATCGAGTCCATGGCGCCGGAGGTCACGCCGGCGAAGAGGCGCGGCGGCCCGAGGCGGGCCACGTCGGCCGGGCTCGACCAGTCGGGCTGGGCCACGATCCCGACCCGGAAGCCCTGCGCCTCCAGGGTGCGACCGATGATGGCAGCCCCGAAACTCGGGTGATCCACGTAGGCGTCGCCGGTGACGAGCAGCACGTCGAGCTGCCGCCAGCCCCGCTCGGCCATTTCCTGGGGCGTGGTGGGCAGGAAGCGCGCGGCGGGGCGCGCAGGGGCTGGGGCTCGGGCTGTCACGGCTTTCCATACATGGCCGCCGTCCGGCCCGAATGCAACCCGCCGTTCGGCGCTCGGTTCTTGTCCCTCACCATCGGCGGGGTATCATCGAACCTCCCGGCCGCTCCGCGTGGCCGGGGTCAACCGATGCCAGAGCCGCAGAGTCCTTCAGCCGAGCTGCGCGCCCTCGAGGCCAGGCGCTTGGAGGTCCGGCTCACGCCCGCCGAGGAGCGCCGGCTCGCCGAGCTGCGCGCCCAGGTGGCCTCGCAGCCGCGCGGCTTCGACATCGGCGCCGCCGCCGCCGCGGTGCGCGAGGCCGCCGGCCTCGGCACCGCACCCTCCGGTTCGCGCGTGCTCGACACCGGCGCGCTGGGCCCCGCCACGCCGCCCCTGCCGGTCGCTCCGGTTTCGCCGGAGGCGCTGACCCCGCTGCCGGCCGACGCCATCGCGCCACTGCCCGGCGCCGCGGACGTACCTCCCGAGGGCTTCGATCTGTCGGCGCCAGCGACTCCCGCCGCCCGCGAGGAGGTGGTGGAGTCCGCCTACGACGTGGTCCCGGCCTTCGAGACACCTTCTGCAGATCCGGCACCGCAGGCTGCCTCGCCCGACTGGTCATCCTGGGTGGAGGCCGCCGCCGCGAGCGCAC
>JACRMN010000022.1 GCA_016214955.1 Deltaproteobacteria bacterium | reverse complement strand
CCGACGCCGAGCCGCCGCCCGAGGCGCCGCTCCCCACGCCCGTGGGCCCGCGCCCCTCGGCGCTGCGCCGCGCCGCGCCGCCCCCGGCCGCGCAGCCGCACGCCCCGGCCCCTGCGCGCAACGAGGCCTACGCCGAGCAGCTCGCCCAGAAGTACGACACAGAGGAGTGGCAGCTCCGCCACCGGCCGCCGCCGCGCAAGAGCTCGCGCAGCGCCGTGGTGGGCACGGTGGTGCTGGCGCTGGTGCTGCTCTCGGTGCTGGGCGGCTGGTGGGCGGTCTCGGCCTGGAAGAAGCGCCAGGCGGTGGAGATCGACAGGCTCCTGAAGCAGACCCGCGAGCTGCTGGAGAAGGACGCCTACGCCTCCTACAAGGAGGCCGGCAAGCTCTGCGAGCGCATCCTGGAGCGCGACCCCGAGTCGCTCGGCGGCCGCTCCTACCTGGCCTACGTCGACGCGCTGCGCTGGGGCGAGCACGGCGAGCCCGAGGGGCTCCGCGAGGAGGCCAGGAAGCAGGTGGCCCTCGCCAAGAAGCTCAACCAGACCCACTCCCACCTGCTGGCCGCCGAGGCCTACCTGCAGTACTACGGCGGCGATCCCAGGGGGGCCGCCGACGGCCTGCAGCGCTTCCTCTCCGGCAACGAGGGGGGCACGAGCGCCCTGCTCCACGGCACGCTGGGAATCATCCAGATGCAGGCCGGCGACCTCGACGGCGCCCGCGAGTCGCTGATGCTGGCGCAGAAGTTCGCCCCGGGCGACGTGCGCATCGTGCAGCGGCTGGCCGAGCTCTACCGGCGCCGCGGCGCCGGCTTCGAGCTGCAGGCCTGGACGCTCTACGAGGTGGTGCTGCAGCGGCTCTCCAAGGACCACGTGCCCTCGATGCTGGGGCAGGGCACGCTGCTCATGGAGCGCGACCAGCCCGAGGCGGCGGTGAAGCTGGTGGACCGGGTGCTGGCCATGGCCGAGAACGCCTCGCCGCGCCAGGTGGCCATGGCCCACGCGGTGAAGGGGAGCGCCCTCTTCGCGCTCCACAGGGCGGCCGACGCCGCCGCCGCCGAGCAGCAGGCGCTCACCCTCGACCCCAGCAACCCCGACATCCACGAGCTCATCGGCAAGCGCAAGCTGCGGGGCGCCGACTGGCAGGGCGCCGCGGAGGCTTTCCAGAGGGCGCTGCAGATCGACGGCGTGCGGGTCTCCTTCGTGAAGCAGCTCGGCGACGCCTACCGCCAGGGGGGCGACGCCGACAAGGCGCTGGCCCAGTACCAGAAGGCGGTGGACATGGCTCCCCGGGCGGTCGACGCCCGCATCGCCCGGGCCCGCGTGTGGCGCGAGCGGAAGGACTGGCCCCGGGCGCTGGAGGAGCTGGACCTGGCGCAGAAGGCGCTCGGCTCCGGCGGCACGGGCACCGGCCTCTCCCAGGTGACGGTGGAGCAGGCCGAGGTGCAGGAGGCCAGCGGCGCCCGGTTCGAGCTGGTGCGCGACCTGTACGTGAAGGCCCTCAAGGCCGACGGCGCGAGCTGCCCGGCCCTCTTCTGGCTGGGGCGCCAGGCCTTCGAGCAGAAGCGGCCCGACGACGCACGGCCCCTCATCTCCGACTACCTGCGGCTCTGTCCGCGCGGGCCGCGCGCCCCCGACGCCCAGAAGATGCAGGCGGCGCTGAAGTAGGGCCGGGGCCACCGCGCCCGGGTCGTTTCGCCGCCGCCGCCCTTCTGGTACACGCAGCGTCGCCGTGTCCCCCCTCCGCCAGCGCCTCCACGCCTCCGTCGGCGGCCTCCCCGGCGTCTTCTGGACGCTGTGGTGGGGGCTGCTCGTCAACCGGCTGGCCACCTTCGTGGTCGCCTTCCTGGCCACCTACCTGGTGCGGGAGCGGGGCTTCTCGCCGGCCGAGGCCGGGCGCATCGCCGCCCTCTTCGGCATCGGGCAGGCACTGGCCGGCCCGGTGGGCGGGGCGCTGGCCGACAGGGTGGGGCGCCGCCCCACCATGATGGGCGGGCTCCTGCTCGCCGCCGCCGCCACCGGGGCGCTGCCCTTCGCCACCGCCCCGGCGCTATTGGCGCTGCTCTCCTTCCTCTGCGGCCTGCTGGGCGCCCTGGTCCAGCCCGCCATGTCGGCGTCGGTCGCCGACGTGGTCCCCTCGCCGGAGCGCGCGCGGGCCTTCGGCCTCATCTACTGGGCGGTGAACATCGGGCTCACCGCCGGCCTGCTGCTGGCCGCGGCGCTCGCCGAGCGCAGCTTCACCGCGCTCTTCCTCATCGACGCCGGCACCAGCCTGGCCTTCGCCCTCATCGTCTGGGCCCGCGTCCCCGAGACCCGCCCCCGCGAGCTGGCGCCCGAGCCGGTGCTGCGCGGCTTCGGCCGCGTGCTCTCCGACCGCACCTTCATGCCCTTCCTGGTGCTCCAGCTCCTGGCGCTGATGGTCTTCGTGCAGTGGCAGCTCGGGCTCCCCCTCGACATGACCGCCCACGGCTTCGGTCCCAGCGCCTACGCTCTCCTCATGGCCCTCAACTGCGCCGGGGTGGTGCTGCTGCAGCCGCTGCTGGGGCCGGTGCTGGCGGGCCGCGACCCGGCGCGCCTGCTGGCCGCCCAGGCGGCGCTCATCGGCCTGGGCTTCGGCGTCAATGCGCTCGGCGGGAGCCTCTGGGTCTACGCGGTGGGCACCGCGCTCTGGACGGTGGGCGAGGTGGTGGGCTTTCCGACCGCCTCGGCGCTGGCCGCCGAGCTTGCGCCCGCGGAGCTGCGCGGCCGCTACCAGGGGACCTACGGCATGGCCTGGGGCCTGGCCCTGACGCTCGGCCCGCTGGCCGGCGGGGAGCTGTACGGGCGCGGCGGCGGCCGGCTCCTCTGGCTCGCCTGCCTGGCGCTGGCGCTGCTGGTGAGCGCGGGCCACCTGCTGGCGGGCGCGGCGCGGCGGGCGCGACGCCCGGGGGGCGCCGGAGAGGCGTTCGGGGGCTAGGGCAGGGCTAGGGCTGGGTCGAGCCCGGGGCCCTGGGCCGGCCGCTCTTCTTCCACTCCTTCTGGATGATCTCGGCCGCCTTCTCGTACTCGAGCATGGGGTTGCCGGTGACGGCCCGCGGCTTGCCGGCGGCGGTGCGGGCGTCCACCACCTTCACCTCCAGCTCGGCGCGCACGCCGTCGGCCTCCACCACCGCCCGGCTGGTGCCCGCGCCCACCGGCCAGAGCTGGCCGCGGTCGTCGCCGCGGCACACGTTCTCGTCGAGACAGCGGGTGGTGATGCGGCGCGGCGTGGCCGGCTGGCCCGCCTCGTCGAGGGCCCGGATCGGGAGCGCCGTGGGCGCCGGCTGGTCCCGGAGCTCGAGCTGGGGCGGCGGCCCGGCCACCTCTACCTTGCCGATGAGCCGGACCGAGACCGGCACCTCGCCCACCGCGTCGCCGGTGCGGCAGCGGATGGCGGCGCTGCCGGAGCCGGCGGCGGTCACGGTGGCCTCGTTGCCGCGGGCCGCCACAGTCGCCACCCGGGGCTCGGAGGAGGTCCAGGCGCAGGTCTTCTCGGGCAGCGTCTTTCCGTTGCCGGCCAGCGCCACGGCCCGGACCCGGGCCTCCTGCCCGCGGACGGTGAGCTGGATGCCGGCGGGATCGACCTCGACCCGGGCCACCGAGGAGCCGCAGCTGGCGAGCGCCAGCAGGGCGGGGAGGAAGAGGCGCATGGCGCGGATTCTACCGCATCGCCCGGCCGGCATCCGCGCCGCCGCGCGCTACGTTGTCAGCCGCGGCGCCACCCAGTAGAGCACGACGTACACCAGCACCCCCGTCACCGAGACGTAGAGCCAGGCGGGCAGCGTCCAGCGGGCCACGCGCCGGTGGCTGGGAAACTGGCCCCGGAGCGCGTAGCTCAGCGAGCCCAGGACCAGCGGCAGGCAGGCCGCCGCCAGCAAGGTGTGGCTGAAGAGCAGCGCCAGGTAGCCGGCGCGGAGCCAGCCGGTGCCGGGGAAGCGGTGGGTCCCGGTGAGCGCCACCCGCGTCAGGTAGCTCACCAGGAAGGCGCAGGAGACGCCGAAGGCCGCCAGCATGCGCCGGCGGTGGCGCTCCCGGTCGCCGGCCCGGATGGCGCGCCAGCCGGCGAGGAGCAGCAGGGCGGAGAGGCCGTTGAGCGCCGCGTTGAGCGGCGGCAGCAGCGAGGCGAAGGTCACGGGCCGATCCTACCGGGACCAGACGAAGAGCGCGGCCAGGAGCAGGGTCAGGTAGGCGAGGGTGCCGAGGAAGAAGCTCCGCGACCAGCGCACCGGGTTGGCGGTCCACAGGCCGGTGATGGACCAGCCCAGGAGCGCGCCGCCGAGCAGCGCCGCCGCCAGGCCGTAGGCCGGGCCGGCCAGCCCCAGCGCCAGGAGCGAGAGGGTCACCGGCACGAGCAGCGCGGTGGAGGCGACGGTGGCGATGAGGGCCGCCCGCTGGCCGTGGGCCAGGGCGAAGACCCGCAGGCCGCCGCGCGCGTAGTCCTCCTGGAGGTAGATGGAGATGGCCAGGAAGTGGGGGAGCTGCCAGCAGAAGAGCACGGCGAAGAGCGCCAGGCCGCCGGCGTCGAGCCGGCCGGTGACCGCGGTCCAGCCCATGAGCGGCGGGATGGCGCCGGGCACCGCGCCCACGAAGAGCGCCAGCGAGCTGTGCTGCTTCAGCGGCGTGTAGACGACCACGTAGCTGAAGAGCGCCAGCGCGCCCAGCGTGGCGGTGAGACCATTGGTGAACCAGCCCAGCGCCGGCAGGGCCAGGGCCGGCAGCCCCAGGCCCAGCAGCAGGGCCACCCAGGGCTCGAGCCGGCCGGCGGGGAGCGGCCGGTCGCGGGTGCGGCGCATGCGGGCGTCGCTCTCGCGCTCCAGCCAGTTGTTGAGGGCGTTGGCGGCGCCGACCACCAGGGTGATGCCGAGCAGCAGGGCCCCGGCCCGCACCGCGTCGCGGTGGCCCGGGGCCAGCCACATGCCGCCGGCGGCGGTGCAGACCACCAGCGTGGCCAGCCGGGGCTTGGCGAGGAGCGCCACGTCGCGCAGCTGCGCCAGCGGCGAAGGACGGACTGCGGTGGCGGCCACGGCAGGGGACATGGGGGTCGGGTTGCGGCGGGCTCAGGGGGCGAGGGCGGGGGAAGCCATCCGGTCAGCGGAGATTTAGGCACGGCCGGCTCCGCGGGCAACCGCACCACCCTGCGGCCCAAAGGGGGCTCCCCGCCGGGACCGGCCAGCGGCGGCGCCGTTGCCGGCCTCCGCCGCCGGTGCTACTCCGGTCGGGCCGCAGAGCCCTGGAGCAACCGTGCCCCGCACCCCCCGCGCCCTCCTCCTCGCCCTCCTCGCCGCCGCGCCCGCCGCCCGGGCCGGGGAGCTGCACGGCACGGTGCGCTACGCCGGACCCGAGCGCCCCCGGCCCGAGCGCGCGGTGAGCAAGGACCGCGACGCCTGCGGCGCCTCGGTCAACGACGAGTCACTGCTGGTGAACGATGGCCGCCTGGCCAACGTGGTGGTCGAGGTGCGGGGAGTCCCCGGGCCGGCGCCGGCGCCGGTGCGCGGAGCGCTGGCGCAGGTGCGCTGCCGCTTCTCGCCTCACGTCCAGGCCTTGCCTGTCGGCTCGACCCTCTCCGTCGGCTCGTCCGACGCCGTGCTCCACAGCGTGCACGGCTGGCGCGGCCGCTCCACCGCCTTCAACCTGGCCCTGGCGCTGCCCGGCGAGCAGGCCGAGCAGCGGCTCTCGCGCGCCGGCCTCGTCCAGGTGCGCTGCGACGTCCACGACTGGATGTCGGCCTGGATCGCGGTGGTGGAAGGACCGGCGGCGGTGACCGGGCTCGACGGGCGCTTCGCCATCGCCAGCCTGCCGCCCGGCAGCTACACACTCGTGGCCTGGCACGAGCGGCTCGGGGAGCGGACCGTGGCGGTGCAGGTGCCGGAGACCGGGACGGCGGCGGTGGAGCTCGTCTACTAGCCCGCCAGCGGCCGGCGGGGCTGGCCGCCAGACCCGCTAGCCCTCGTCGTCCTCGGGCTCGTCGGCCTCCTCGAAGTCCTCGTCGAGCTCCTTGTCGAGGCCTGCCTCGTCTCCGAGCTCTTCGGTCTCGGCGGGCTCCTCGCGCGGCGGCGTCTTGGCGCGCTTCTCCGCGGCGCCGCTCTTGGAGGCCGGCTTCTGGCGGGCGTCGCTGCCGCACTTGGGGCAGATCGGCGCCGGCTTCTTCATGTCGTAGAACTTGGCGCCGCACTTCCAGCAGGTGTGCTTGGTGCCGAGATCCTTCGGGGTCATCATTCCCTCGCTCCGGGGCCGGGCTTTATCGCAGCCGCGCCGGAGGCGTCAAAGGAAAAGGGGAGGGTGCGTGCTATACCCTCCCGCATGCCGGACGCACCCAGGCTGGAGCGCAGGCTGCTGCGGGCCGTCTCCCGCGCCATCGAGGACTTCGGGCTCGTCGAGGAGGGTGACCGGATCCTGGTGGCGGTCTCGGGGGGCAAGGACAGCCTCGCCATGCTGCACCTGCTGCAGCGGCTGCGGGAGCGGGCCCCGGTCCACTTCGAGCTCACCGCCGTCAACCTCGACCAGGGGCAGCCGGGCTTCCCGGCCCATGTCCTGCGGGCCCACTTCGAGCGCGTGGGCGTGCCCCACGTCATGCTGCAGAAGGACACCTACTCCATCGTCAAGCGGCTCGTGCCCGAGGGCGAGACCACCTGCCCGGTCTGCTCCCGCCTGCGCCGCGGCATCCTCTACAACGCCGCCGTGGAGATGGGCTGCAACAAGATCGCCCTCGGCCACCACCGCGACGACCTCATCGAGACGCTGCTGCTCAACGCCCTCTACTCCGGGTCGCTGAAGAGCATGCCGCCCAAGCTCCGCAGCGACGACGGCCGCAACCTGGTCATCCGCCCCCTGTGCTACGCCGCCGAGGAGGACCTGGCGGCCTTCGCCGAGGCGATGGCCTTCCCGATCATCCCCTGCGACCTGTGCGGCTCGCAGCCCAACCTGCGCCGCAAGCGGGTCAAGCGGCTGCTGGCCGAGCTCTCCGCCGAGCACGGCGCGGTGAAGGGCAACCTGCTCCACGCGCTGGGGCGGGTCGTCCCCACCCATCTCCTCGACCGCCAGCTCCTGACCCGCCTGGGGATGGCGAGCGGCCGAGATCCCTGGATCGAGGAGGAAGAGGCCGGCTGCGAGGTTTCGCCGCAGGGCGAGGCGGTGTTCGGAACCGTGTCGGCGGCCCTCCCTCCGGCGAGGGATCCGCGATAGCGACGGGCGTGGAGCCTTCTTGCACCCGTGCGGGGGCCGGGACTACAGTCCGCCCGTGAAGTTCACCTGCGACAAGTGCGGCCGCGCGTACATGGCCGACGAGAAGGTGCGCGGGCGCGCCTTCAAGATGAAGTGCAGGCAGTGCGGCCACCACATCGTGGTGAAACCGGCCGCGCTCCCCACTCCACCGCCGGGCACCATCCCCGCCATCACCCCGCTCCCCTTCTTCCTCGACGCCCCGGTCGACGGCGACGTCGAGGAGGTCGCCGTGGTCCTGCCGCTGGAGGGCGAGCCGCTCTCCCCGGTGTCGGCGAGAACCGAGCGCCCCGCTGCCACGCCCCTGCCGGTTCCTCCGCCCGTGCCGAGGGCGCCGTCGGCAGGCGGCTCGACGGCGCCCAGCCCGACGCAGATGGCCGCGGAGAAGCCGGCGACCTCGCACGCCATCGAGCTCGAGGAATCGAACCGCTCCGCCGAGGACCCCTTCGCCACCATGGCGGCCGAGCTTTCGGCCGAGCTGGCGAGCGTGCCGGAGGCGCCGCCGCTCGCGCCGCCCGATCCCTTCCTCGCTCCCGACGGGACCCCCGTCGCCACGCCGCTGCCGATCCCCAAGCTGTCCGAGTCGGAGGAGGCGTTCGCGGACCTGAACCGGATGATGGACGCCACCTCGGGCTCCCGCCCCTTGCTGGTGACCGGCGGCACCGTCGAGAGCCGCAAGGTGCCGAAGCTGCCGCGGATGGCCCCTGTGCAGGAGTCGGTGCGGCAGGCGCCGCCGCCGCCGGCGCCGAGGCGGCGCTGGGTGCCCCTCGCCGGGCTGGGCGTGGGACTGGGGGTCGTGGCCCTGGCGGGCTGGCTCATGGCCAGGGCTGGCACGGGGAAGAAGCCGTCCGAGGCGGAGGGGATGCAAGGGAAGGTGGAGACCGCCGCCGCGCCGGCCGTCCCGGCGCCCCAGCCGCCCGCGGCCGCCCCGAAGGCTCCGGAGCCCGCGCCCGCTGCCGCTGCCGCCAGTCCCGCTCCCGCGCCGCAGGTGGGCCGGGCCCCCGAGCCGGAGATCGCCGTCCCCGTCGCACCGCCGCCGGCCGCGAAACCGCCCCCGGCCGCGAAGCCAAGGCCTCCCGCGCCGAAGCCGCAGCCCGCGGCGGCAGCGGAGCGGCGCGCCCCGCGGCCCGGCCGGGAGAGCCCGCCAGCGCGCGGCCCCGAGGCCAGGCCCGAGCCGGCGCGTCCGGCGCCGCTGCCGGCGGTGGCGCTGGCCGCCCCTCCGGCGCAGCGCCCGGTGGCCACCTCGGCGCCCGCGCCCGAGCCCGAGGCTCGCCCCTCCTCTCCCGCGGCGGTGGCTGCGGCGCCCGCCAGCAGCGGCGGCGGCGACCGGCCGCTCGACGACAAGGACATCGAGGCGACCATCAACCGCCATGCCAGCCACTTCGAGGCGTGCGTGGCCCAGGCCCGAAAGGCCGAGCCCCAGCTCCTCGCCGAGCAGCGCCGGGTCACTGTGACGATGACCGTGAACCCGAGCGGCAAGGCGCTCTACCCCACGCTCGACGATCAGGAGCTGTCGTCCACCGGGCTGGGCGCCTGCCTCAAGCGGGAGGCGAACCGGATGGCCTTCCCGGCCTTCTCCGGAGACGCGGTGCGGGTCCGCGTCCCGCTGGTCCTCCGGTAGGCCGTGGCCCGCGGCCCGCTGCCGCCCGGGACGCTGCGCTCGCCGCGCGACCTGGCGCCACTCATCGACCACACGCTGCTGCGACCCGGTGCCACCGGCGCGGAGGTGGAGCGGCTCTGCCGGGAGGCGCTGCAGCACGCCTTCGCCGGGGTCTGCGTGCGGCTCGAGCACGTGGCGCTGGTGGCCGCCCGCCTCTCCGGGAGCGCGGTGCTGCCGGTGGCGGTGGTGGACTTCCCCCTGGGCCAGGGCGGCACGCCGGCCCGGGCCGACGAGGCGCGCGCGGCGCGCGACGCCGGAGCCCGCGAGGTGGACGTGGTGCTGCCGCTGCCGGCGTTCCGGGCGCTGCGCCACCGCGAGGTGGTGGCCGACCTGGCGGCGGTGGTGGCGGCGGCGGGGCAGGCCGAGGTCAAGGTGATCCTGGAGACCGCGGCCCTCTCGCCGGCGGAGCGGGCCATGGCCGCCGCGCTGGCGGTGGCCGCCGGGGCCGCCTGGGTGAAGACCTCCACCGGCTTCGGGCCCGGCGGGGCCACCGCCGAGGACGTGGCCCTGCTGCGCGCCTGCGTGGGCCCGGCGGTGGGGGTGAAGGCCTCGGGCGGCATCCGCACCGCCGCCGACGCCCGGCGCATGGCCGAGGCCGGGGCCAGCCGCATCGGGTGCTCCGCCTCGGTAGCCATCGTCGAGGCGGCGACCTTCTAGGCGGCCGGCGCCTTCCGCTCGCGGCGCGTCCCGGCGCCGCTTAGGATCGCCCCATGAGTGGACGCTTCGTCATCCTGGTCGCCGACAGCGCCGGCTGCGGCGCGCTGCCCGACGCCTCCGCATACGGCGACGAGGGCTCGGACACCATCGGCAACGTCAGCCGGGCGGTGGGCGGCCTCTCCCTGCCCACCCTGGGCCGGCTCGGGCTCGGACACCTCACCACTGTGCAGGGCGTCCCGCCCGACCCGGCGCCCAGCGGCTTCCACGGCAAGATGGCGGAGCGCTCCCAGGGCAAGGACACCATCACCGGCCACTGGGAGATGATGGGCGTGGTCCTGCGCGAGGGGCTGCGCCTCTTCCCGCAGGGCTTCCCGCCCGAGATCCTGGAGCCCTGGCTCCGGGCCACCGGCGCGCCCGGGGTGCTGGGCAACGAGGTGGCGAGCGGCACCGAGATCATCCAGGAGCTGGGCGAGGAGCACCAGCGCACCGGCAAGCCCATCGTCTACACCTCGGCCGACTCGGTCTTCCAGGTGGCTTGCCACGAGGAGACGGTGCCGCTGCCGGTGCTCTACGAGTGGTGCCGCCAGGCGCGGGCGCTCCTCGACCCCTTCCGCGTGGCCCGGGTCATCGCCCGGCCCTTCGTGGGCGAGCCCGGCGCCTACGTGCGCACCTACAACCGCAAGGACTTCTCCATCCCCTCGCCGGAGCGGACGGTGCTGGAGCGGCTGGCGGAGCGGGGCGTGCCGGTGGTGGCCGTGGGCAAGATCGCCGACATCTTCGACCGCAAGGGCATCACCGACGAGGTCCACACCGAGGGCAACGCCGACGGGCTGGCCCGCACCGAGCGGCTGCTGGGCTCGCTCCCGCGGGGGCTGCTCTTCGTCAACCTGGTGGACTTCGACATGCTCTACGGCCACCGCAACGACCCCGCGGGCTACGGGCGGGCGCTGGAGGAGCTCGACCGGGCACTGCCGCGGATCCTCGGGCAGCTGAGGCCGGGCGACGTTCTCGCCGTCACCGCCGACCACGGCTGCGATCCGACCACCCCCTCCACCGACCACTCCCGCGAGTACGTGCCGCTCCTGGTGCACGCGCCGGGGCGCGGCGGCGGCCCGCTGGGCGTGCGCGACACCTTCGCCGACCTGGGGGCCACCGTGGCCGATCACTTCGGGGTGAGCTGCCCGGCCGGCCGGAGCTTCCTCCCGGCGCTGGCCGGCTGACGGCCCGGGCGCCCGGAAGCCAGCGGCGCCCCCGGCCGCGTGGGACGGGAGCGCCGGGGGCGGGGAGGAGCGCGGGGAGGCCTACCTGGCCGGAGCCGGGGCCGGCGGGGCCGGGGGTGGCGGGATGTTGACGATGGCCACGGTGGGCTTGAACTTGCCGTCGCGCAGCGCGATCTGGCCCTGGCGCGAGAAGTCGAGGCTCTCGGCCAGCAGCCGCATGGTCTCCTGCGGCGCGTGGAAGCCCGTGGAGTTCTCGGCCTCGACGAAGTCGAGGAGGAACTGGGCACGGCGCTGCAGGTAGCGCGGGGACTCCAGCTCGGCGTCGGGCCGGCCGGCCTCCCGAGCCGCCTTGAGGTCGCCGATGAGGCTCACCAGCGCGTCCATGGCCTCGTTGCGGGCGCCGAAGAACCGGCCCTGGATCTGCTCCACCCGCTCCTTGAGCTCCTTCTCCTCCCACTTGTGGCAGCCCTGGCAGGCGCGGTTCAGGTTGAGGAGCGGGCTGCGGACGTGGTGGTCGGAGACCTTCTGGCCTCCCACCCGCATGTAGGGCATGTGGCAGTCGGCGCAGGCCACGCCGCTGCGGGCGTGCAGGCCCATGCTCCACATCTCGAACTCGGGGTGCTGGGCCTTGAGCGCCGGGGCGCCGGTGTCCTTGTGGGTCCAGTCGCGGAAGCCCGCCTCGTCGTAGTAGGCCAGGATCTGGTCGGCGTTGAGCCCCTTCGACCAGGGGAAGACCAGCCGCTTCTCCGGCCCCTTGAAGTAGTACTCGACGTGGCACTGGCCGCAGACGTAGGCCCGCATCTCCTGCCGGGTGGCCATGACGTTGGGGTCGTAGTCCTTCACGCCCTGGGAGGCCTTGAGCGCCTTGATGCCCTCGAGGAAGCCGGGGCGGGTGATGCGCAGCTGCATCGTGGCCGGGTCGTGGCAGTCGATGCAGGTGACCGGGTGCTCCACCAGCTTGCGCGCCTCCATGTAGGGCATGGCGTTCAGCTTCTCGAAGCCCTTGGTGAGGTCGCCGTTGCCCAGCTTCTTCATGGGCACGTACACCGAGCCGTGGCACTGCATGCAGGTGCCGGGCTGCTTCACCACCACCTGGCGCCTGGTGAGGGTCTGGTCGTCGAGCATGTAGGCGTGGCCGCGCTCCTCGCGGAAGTCGGCGGCGAAGGCGTAGCCGGCCCACATGGTCTTGAGGCGCGGGTCCTCGTCGATCTTCGACTGGGCCACGGTGGCCCGCGGATCCTCCGGGGTGGGCTGGCGCGGCATGGCCTCGCTGCCGCCGAAGCGGGTCTTGGTCATCTCGGCGGTCTTCTTGTAGAGGTCGTACTCCACCGGGAAGTTCTTGCCCCACACGGCCGGGTCGGTGGTGTCGTCGTCGATGGCGACCACGCGGACCGTGGGGTTCTTCCCCTCGGCCTTGCGGGTGGAGATGTTGGCCAGCAGCGCCGCCAGCCCGGCGGCCACCACGGCAACCAGGACCAGCAGGCCGGCGCTGCGGAGCTTGCTCTTTCCGGCGGCGGGATCGTTCGCGGTCATGTCGTCAGTTCTCCTCGGAGGCGATGGTTCAGCGGAGGTGGCCCACGGAATCGTGGCAGCGGATGCAGGAGACGGTGTCGCCGCGGGCGCCGCCCTCCATGGCGGCGACCAGATCGGCGTGGCAGGTGCGGCACTGGCCCTCGACGATCTCGCGGCTCGACTCGCGGATGCGGATGACGTCGGGGTAGTTGCCGGTGGTGAAGGCGGAGGAGTGGTGCCAGCCGTTGAGCGCCTTGACGGCGTAGCGGGCCACGACGCCCGAGGGCACGTGGCAGTCGTTGCACACCGCGACGTGGTGGTGCGGCCCGCGGCGCCAGCCGTCGAACTGCGCCTGCATCACGTGGCAGTTGGCGCAGGCGGCAGGGTCGTCCGTGACGTAGGAGCCGCCCTGGGCGTAGAGGAAGGTGTAGCCCCCGATGCCCAGTGCCAGGCCCAGGAGGCCCGTGAGCGCCAGCATCGGAAGGGTGATCGCGCCCCTGGCTTCGGCCATGTGCTCCTCCCGGCGGGCCGGCACGCGGGAAGATGCTTCCCGGTTCCGTCCGCGCCCGCCGCCGGCCCCTTCCGCAAGGGACGGGCCAGCGGGGCGGAAGGGAAAGCGCCGGTGCGCCGGGCTCTTCTCGGGGGAGGGGCCTGCGACGGGCTGCCCGCTTCGGATGAGGTCATCCCCCGCTTCGGATGCCGTCATCCGGTGGGCGGCCGGACCGCCGAGGCGCGGCCGTGCTCCTGCTTCAGTCCCGGTAGTCGTCGCGCGACAGGCCGAGCTGCTTCATCTTCTCGTACAGGTTGCGCTCGGCGATGCCGGCGGCGCGCGCCACCTCGCCCACCTTGCCCTTGTGGCGCTGGAGGAGCCGGCTGAAGTACTCGCGCTCGAACCGCTCCACCAGCCCCTGCTTGGCCTCGAGGAAGGGCTGGTCCAGGTCCACCAGCGCCGCGGTCGAGGCGGCGGTGCGGGAGGGGACGGCCAGCATGGGGGCCACCGCCTCCCAGCCCACCAGCACCGCCCGCTCGCAGAGGTTGCGCAGCTCGCGGACGTTGCCGGGCCAGGCGTAGGCCTGGGCCGCCTGCAGGATCTCGGGCGGCGCCGGGCGCGGCTCCTTGCCGTGCTGGGCGGCGAAGCTCCGCAGGAAGTGCTGCAGCAGCAGCGGCAGGTCGGCGGGCCGCTCCCGCAGCGGCGGCAGGCGGAGCGGGATGACGTCGAGCCGGTAGTAGAGGTCGTCGCGGAAGCGCCCCTCCTTCACCAGCGCCGCCAGGTCGCGGTTGGTGGCGGCGACGATGCGCACGTCCACCGGGGTGGGGCGCGAGGCGCCCACCCGCGTGAACTCCCGCTCCTGCAGCACCCGCAGCAGCTTGGCCTGCAGCGAGAGGTCGAGCTCGCCCACCTCGTCGAGGAACAGGGTCGAGCCCTCGGCCTGCTCGAAGCGGCCCATGCGCCGCGCCGTGGCGCCGGTGAAGGCCCCCTTCTCGTGGCCGAAGAACTCGCTCTCCATCAGCTCGCGGGGCACCGCCGAGCAGTTCACGGCCACGAAGGGCTTGGCGCGGCGCGGCGAGCGGCGGTGGAGCGCCCGGGCCACCAGCTCCTTGCCGGTGCCGGTCTCGCCGCGGATGAGCACGGTGGCGTCGGTGGGGGCCACCTGCTCCACCAGCGCGAAGATGCGCCGGATCTCGGGCGAGCTGCCCACCATCTCGTCGAAGCCGGCCACCCGCTCCAGCTCGCCGCGGAGCCGGGCCACCTCGCGGCGGGCCCGCTCGCCAGCCACGGCGTGGCGCAGCACCAGCGCCAGCTCGTCGTAGCGGATGGGCTTGGTGAGGTAGTGGAGCGCCCCCTTGCGCATCGCCTGGACCGCGGTCTCGACGGTGGCGTTGCCGGTGACCAGCACCACCGGCAGGTCGGGCCGGATCTCGTGGGCCCGGTCCATGAGGGCGATGCCGTCCAGGTCGCCGAGCTTCAGGTCGGTGACCAGCGCCAGCGGGTCGAGCTCGGTGAGCCGGGTGAGGGCCTCGGCCGCCGAGGAGGCGATGGCCACCTCGAAGCCCTCCAGCGAGAGGTTGGCCCGCGCCACCTTGCGCGTGCCCGGGTCGTCGTCCACCACCAGCACCAGCGCCTCGCCGCTCATCCCGCCTCCGCCAGCGGCTCGCTGGCCCGCACCGTGCGCACCGGGAAGCGCAGGTGTGCCACGGTGCCGCCGCCCTCCCGCGGCCGGAGCGCGAAGGCGGCGCGGTGCTGCTCGATGGCCCGCTGCACCACCACCAGCCCCAGCCCGGTGCCGCGCGCCTTGGTGGTGACGAAGGGGCGGGTGACCTCCTCGAGCTGGTCGGGGGGGATGCCGCAGCCCCTGTCGGCCACCTCCACCACCACGCTGCCCTCGCCGCCCGAGGCCTCGAAGCGCGAGATCAGCTCCGGCGGCTCCGCGCCCCCGGCGTCGATGGCGTTGTCCAGCAGGTTCACCACCGCCTCCATCACCATCTGCTGGTCGAGGTCCAGCGGCGGGAGCCCCCTGTCGAGCTGCAGCCGCACCCCGGTTTCGGTGAGCCCGCGGGCCAGGCAGACGCGCCGCGCCGCCTCCTGCAGCACGCGGTTGACGGCGGTGGGGCTGAAGACCGGGTTGGCGGGGCGGGAGACGTGCAGCAGCGCGTCGACGAAGCGCGAGACCCGCTGCACCTCGTCGCGGATGAGGGCGGTGTACTCCTCCACCTCGGGACCCGGGGCACGGCGCGCCAGGTACTCGGCGGCGCCGCTGATGGCGTTGAGCGGGTTGCGCAGCTCGTGGGCCACCTGCGCCGACATCTGGCCCAGGCCGGCCAGGCGCTCGGCGTCGAGGAGCCGCCGCTCCAGGCTGCGCCGCTCGGCGATGTCGCGGATGACCATCACCACGCCCAGGTAGCCGCCGTCGGGGGCGCGCACCGGGGCGTAGGTGGTCTCGTAGCGTCCCTCCTTCTCCTTGATGATGGAGTGGTTGGGGCCGGCGTCGTCCCCCTGCCGCAGCCAGCCCATGACCCGCTCCAGCACGGCGTGGCTGGCCAGGGGGTGGCAGTCCTTGATGTCGCGGCCGGTGGCCCCGCCCAGGTTGCGCAGCACCTTGCCGGCCTCGTTCACCAGCGCGATGTGCGCGCCAGCGTCCACGAAGATCACGCCGTCGGCCATGGAGTCGACGATGGCCTGGAGCCGGGTGAGGGCGGCGGTGCGCTCCTCCCGCGCCCCCTCGGCCGCGGCCAGCGCCTCGGCCAGCTTGGCGGTGCGCTCGGCCACCCGATCCTCCAGCTCGCGGTGGGAGCGCTGCACCTGCTCGGCCATCCCGCGCAGCGCCTCGGCCAGCACCCCCACCTCGTGGCCGCCGGCGCGCGGCGGCCGGGCCTCGTGCTCGCCGCGCCCCAGCGCCTCGGCGAAGCCCCGCAGCGAGGAGAGCGGCCGGGCCACGGCCTGGTGCAGCACCACCCCCACCACCGCGGCGGTCAGCAGGAGCGCCAGGAAGGCGAGGAGCGCCATGCGCCCGGCGGCCTGGCCGGCGCGCTGCTCGGCGGCCTGGCCGTCGAAGCGCACCTCCACCGTGCCCAGGGTGGCCAGCTCCGGCCCGTGGCAGTCGCGGCAGCGGCCGGTGTTGGCGAGCGGCTCGCGCAGGATCAGGAGGCCCGCCGCCCAGGAGGCGGTGGCGCCCGACGGCGGCGCGCCCAGCCCGTCGGGCGGCGACTGACCCACGCCGAAGCGCACCGTCCCGCGGCGGCCGGAGATGGAGACGCCCCGCACGCCCTCGGTGCGCCCGACGGTCTCGAGGATGGGGCGCATGGTCTCGGGCCGGTGCTCGCCCATGGCCTCGGCCAGGGCGCCGACCACGGCGTCGGCGAGCACCGCGGCCCGGGCCTCCACGTGGCCGCGCTCGGTGCGGCGCTGCTCGCCCGCCTCCCAGACGGCCGCGGCCGCGAGGCCGGTGGCGGCCACCAGGGTGAGGAGGGCGGAGGTGCGGGCGGCAATGCCGAAGCGGCCGAGCATGCCCGGCGAGCCTACCGCGAAAGCCGCAGGCCGGGAGCGGCTCCCGCCGTCCGTCGAAACGGACGGCGGGGCGTCATCGCGGAATGGCCTAGCGGGCGGCCTGGAAGGCCTCCTCGAAGTCCTCGCGGATGTCGTCGAGGTGCTCGATGCCCACCGCCACCCGGACGCCCTCGGGGGCCACGCCGGCGCTCTTCTGCTCCGCCTCCGAGAGCTGGCTGTGGGTGGTGGAGGCCGGGTGGATGACCAGCGTCTTGGCGTCGCCGACGTTGGCCAGGTGCGAGGCCAGCTTCACGGCGCCGATGAACTTCTTGCCGGCCTCGAGCCCGCCCTTGATGCCGAAGCCCAGCACGGCGCCGAAGCCGTTGTGCAGCAGCTTGCGGGCCCGGCCGTGGTGCGGGTGGCTCTCCAGGCCCGGGTAGCTCACCCAGGAGACCTGCGGGTGGGAGACCAGCCACTTCGCCAGGCCCAGCGCGTTGTCGCAGTGGCGCTGCATCCGGAGCGACAGCGTCTCCAGCCCCTGCAGGAAGAGGAAGGCGTTGAAGGGCGAGAGGGCCTGGCCCTGGTCGCGAAGCCCCTCCACCCGGGCCCGGATGATGAACTGGATGTTGCCGAAGGGACCCTTGGGGCCGAAGACGTCGTTGAACTTGAGGCCGTGGTAGCCGGGCGAGGGCTCGGTGAAGACCGGGAACTTGCCCGAGGCCGCCCAGTCGAACCTGCCGGAGTCGACGATGACGCCGCCGATGGAGGTGCCGTGGCCGCCGATCCACTTGGTGGCCGACTGCACCACGACGTCGGCGCCGTGCTCGATGGGCCGGCACAGGTAGCCGCAGGCGGCGAAGGTGTTGTCCACGATCAGCGGGATGCCGGCGGCGTGGGCGGCCTGGGCCAGCGCCGGCAGGTCGGGGATGTCGAAGCCGGGGTTGCCGATGGTCTCGACGTAGAGGGCCTTGGTCTTTCCGTCGATGGCCCGGGCCAGGTCGGCCGCCTCCACCGAGTCCACCAGCTTCACGCCGATGCCCAGGCGCGGCAGCGTGACCTTGAACTGGTTGTAGCTGCCGCCGTAGAGGCGCGAGGAGGAGACGATGTTGTCGCCCGCCTGGGCGATGTTGGTGATGGCCAGGAACTGGGCCGCGTGGCCCGAGGCGGTGGCCAGCGCCGCCACGCCGCCCTCCAGGGCCGCCACCCGCTTCTCGAACACGTCGGTCGTCGGGTTCATGATGCGGGTGTAGATGTTGCCGAACTCCTGCAGCGCGAAGAGCCGGGCGCCGTGCTCGGCCGAGTCGAAGGTGTAGGAGGTGGTCTGGTAGATCGGCACCGCCCGCGCGTTGGTCCCCGGGGCGGGATCCTGGCCGGCGTGGATCTGCAGGGTCTCGAAGCGGGGCTTGCGGTTCGGGGGCAGGGGCATGGGGCGCTCTCCGGGCGTGCGGTCGTGGAAGCAGTTTCTTATATGGCGGACAATTCTCCTGTCAAGCGGACACCCCGGCCGCGGCCGGCGGAGCGCCCCGGTGGGAGGCGGTACCAGACGCGGCGCTCCGGCAACCGGGGAGCCCGGGGTAGATTGGCGGCCCCACCCGCTGGAGGCTCCGTGACCGACTCGCCCCGCTCCGTGCCCGCCCTCTTCCTCGAACGCGTCGGCAAGACCCCCGGAGCCGAGGCCTTCCGGGCGCCCGACGGGGCCGGGTGGAAGAGCCTCACCTGGCGCGAGACCGAGGAGCGGGTCCGGGCGATGGCCTGCGGGCTCGCCGCCCTGGGGCTCCAGCCCGAGCAGCGCTGCGCCATCCTCTCCTCGACGCGGCTGGAGTGGCTGCTGGCCGACTTCGGCATCCTCTGCGCCGGCGGCGCCACCACCACCATCTACCCCTCCTCCACCGCCGAGGAGTGCGCCTTCATCCTCTCCGACTCGGGCAGCGTCTTCTGCTTCGCCGAGAACGACGAGCAGGTGGGCAAGCTCCAGTCGCGCCGCGCCGAGATGCCGGCGCTGCGCCAGGTGGTGGTCATCGAGGGCCGGCCCAGCGCCGATGGCTGGGTGATCACCCTCGCCGACCTCGAGGCCCGGGGCCGCGCCCACGACGCCGCCCGGCCCGGGGGCTTCGAGGAGACCGCCGAGGCGGTGAAGCGCGACGACCTGGCCACGCTCATCTACACCTCGGGCACCACCGGCAAGCCCAAGGGCGTGGAGCTGACCCACGGCTGCTGGGTGAGCCAGTCGGCGGCGGTGGAGGCCTCGGGCATCCTCTCGCACCCCGAGCCCTACCAGTTCTTCTGGCTGCCGCTGGCCCACTCCTTCGGCAAGATGATCGGCACCGCCCAGCTCCGCATCGGCTTCCCCACCGCCGTGGACGGGCGCATCGAGAAGATCGTCGAGAACCTGGGGGCGGTGCGCCCCACCTTCGTGTGCGCCGTGCCCCGCATCTTCGAGAAGGTCTACGCCAAGGTGCTGCAGAACGCCCGCGAGGGCGGGGCGGTGAAGCAGGTCATCTTCCGCCGGGCGGTCGAGGTGGGCATCGAGGCGGCGCGGCTGGAGCGGGAGGGCCGGACCCCGGGGCCGCTCCTGGCGGCGCAGCGGGCGCTCTTCGACAGGCTGGTCTTCCAGAAGGTCCGGGCCCTCTTCGGCGGGCGGCTGCGCTTCTTCATCTCCGGCTCGGCGCCGCTGGCGCGGGAGATCCACGAGTTCTTCGCCGCCGTCGGCGTGCCGGTGCTGGAGGGGTACGGGCTCACCGAGTCCTCGGCCGCCACCCACGTCAACCTCCCGGGCAAGGCGCGCCTGGGCACGGTGGGGCCGGCGCTCCAGGGCACCGAGGTGAAGCTGGCCGAGGACGGCGAGGTGCTGATGCGCGGCCCCTGGATCATGCGCGGCTACCACGGCCTGCCGGCGGCCAGCGCCGAGGCCCTCGACGCCGAGGGCTGGCTCCACACCGGCGACATCGGGCAGGTGGACGCCCAGGGCTACCTGGCCATCACCGACCGGAAGAAGGACCTCATCAAGACCTCGGGCGGCAAGTACGTGGCCCCGCAGGAGCTGGAGGGCAAGCTCAAGGCGGCCTGCACCTACGTCTCGCAGGTGGTGGTCCACGGCGACCGGCGCAACTACGTCTCGGCGCTGATCACCCTCGATCCGCTGGCGCTGCGCTCCTGGGCCACCGCCGCCGGCATGGGCGGCCTGCCCCACGAGGAGCTGGTGAAGCAGCCGCAGGTGAAGGCGCTGGTGCAGGAGGCGGTCACCCGGATGAACGCCGACCTGCCCAAGTACGCCACCCTGAAGAAGTTCACCCTCCTGCCCCGCGAGTTCAGCGAGGCCGAGGGCGAGGTGACGCCGTCGCAGAAGCTCCGCCGCAAGGTGATCGAGACCCGCTACCGGGCGGCCCTCGACGCCATGTACGGCGGCGCCAACGGGGTCTAGCGGGCCGGGTCCGCCCCGGGGCGCTCCTGGCGCGACAGCAGCAGCGCCTTGAGCCGCTCCAGCGCCCGGGCGGCGTCCTCCACCAGGGAGGGGTCGAGGCCGCGGGCCCGCGCCGCGGCGATGGCCTCCTCGTAGGCGGCCACCGCCTTGTGCACCAGCACCGAGAGCTGGGCCTCGAGCTCCTCCCGCCAGGCAGCCGCCTCGTCCGGCGAGAGGCCGGGCGGCGGCACCGCCCCGGAGAGCTGGGCGTGCAGCGACTCGTACAGCTCGCCGACCCGCACCACGCCGGCGACGCCGAAGGCGGGGCTGCCGCGCCGGGAGGCCCGCAGGTAGTGCGCCTGGGCCGCAAGCAGGAGGTCGCCCTTGCGCTCCAGCGCCTCGGCGACCGCCTCCTCGCCGGCGGCGAGGTCGAGCGGCGCCGCGGCGAAGCGGGCCCGCAGGAGCTCGCCCATCCAGTAGTGGGCCTTGGCGGGCGGCTCGTCGCCGAGCCGCTCCGTGGCCTGGGCCCTGTCGGCGAGGTCGAGGGCCTCCTCCAGCGAGCGCCCGGCGGCGTCGAGGGCGCCCGCCTCCAGCTCCAGGACGCCGCGCTCGGTGAGGGCCCGCACCCGCGCCGCCGGCGCCAGGTCGCCCCGCGCCAGGAGCCCGGCCAGGAGCGCCTGCGCCTCCGCTCGCTCGCCCAGCAGGTGGTGGCAGGCGGCGGCCTCGAAGGTGGCCTCGTCGGCGCCGGGCCCGGCGGCGGCGCGGGCCAGCGCCTCGAAGCGCTGCAGCGCCGGCCGCCACTCCCCCAGCGCCAGGTGGGCGCGGCCGGCCTCGGCCAGGGCGGCCTCGCGGCGGCGCGACTCCGGGAAGCGGTCGGCGAGCCGCCCCAGCGCGGCAGCGGCTCGCCGGTGGTCGCCGGCCTGGCGGGCCGCCTGCCCCACCGCGTACAGCTCCTCGTCGTTCTTGGCGAGCAGGTCCAGGTCCTGGCGGCTCACCTCCAGCGTCTCCCCGGGGAGCTGAAGCGCCGGGGGCGGCGGCCGCAGCCCGGCGCAGCCGGAGGCGGCGGCGAGGAGGAGCGGGAGCGCGGCCCCGCGCAGGCGGAAGGGCACGGCGCGCTCCTAGAGCCGCTCGGCGAGCTGCGAGAGGCCGCGCAGGTCGTGGACGTCGGCCCGGAGGCGGGGGATGGCCACGCCGGCGCCGCCCACCGCCTCGAAGAGCCGCGCCACCTGCACCGCGTCGGCCCGGGCCTGGAGCTGGTGCTCGGCCAGCGTGCGGGCGAGGCGCGCCGCCAGGTCGCCGCCGGCGCCCAGCGCCGCCCGCAGCGCCTCCTCGCCGGGCGCGCTCTCGCCCTCGGGCCACAGCGAGGGCGTGATCCGGTTGGCCACGGCCCCGGCGACCGGCATCGACTCGGCGTGAAGTCGCTCGTGGAAGCCCAGCGCCTCGTCCACCGCCAGGGGCGACGCCGAGGCCACCAGCACGAAGCCCACCCCGGGGGTCGAGAGCAGGGAGCGCACCGCCGCGGCCCGCCGCTCGAAGCCCTCGTACATCCCCTGGAAGCCGGCCAGGAAGTCGGCCAGGTCCTTGAGCACGTCGGCCCCGGTGAAGCGGGCCAGGGTCTTGGCCGCGTAGGCCCCGCCCAGCTGGAAGAGCTTCAGGCCCGCCCGCCCGGCGTGCAGCGCCGGCGAGAGCAGGGCCCGGGCGGTGTCGTTGCCGAGGAAGTCGAGGATGCGCTCCGGGGCGTCGAGGAAGTCGAGGGCGTGGGCGGTGGGCGGCGTGTCGAGCACCACCAGGTCGTAGTCGCGCTCGGTGGTGAGCTCGTACAGCTTCTCCATGGCCATGAACTCCTGGGAGCCGGCCAGGGCGCTGGAGAGCTGCTGGTAGAGCCGGTTGCGGTAGATGCGCTCGCGGCGCGCGCGGTCGGGGGCGTGGCGCGCCACCAGGTCGTCCCAGGTGCGCTTCACGTCGAGCATCATGGCGAAGAGCTGGCCGCCGGGCTGGAGGCCGGCCTCGCGGAAGGCGTGATCCGGCACCCGGGTCTCGACGTTGCCCAGCGACTGCAGGCCCAGGGCGTTGGCGAGCCGGCGGGCCGGGTCGATGGTGCAGACCAGCACCCGGGCCCCGGCCTGGGCCCGCGCCAGCCCCACCGCCGCCGCCACCGTCGTCTTGCCCACGCCGCCCGGGCCGACGCACACGGCGATGCGCCGCTCGGCGAGCCTCTCCATCAGCGCGCCCACGGGGCCCCCCCGGCGCCGAGCGCCTCGCTGAGCGCCTCGACGGCGCTCCGGTCCCAGGCCGGGGAGGCCAGGAGCGGCAGCACCGTCACCGGCAGGTCGATGGCCGCCCGGGCCCGGGCCACCTGGCGGGCCGCCTGCTCGGCGCGCTGCGCCTGCAGCACCGCCGCCTGGGCGGCCGGCCCCAGCGGCGGCGGGTCGTCCTGCTGCGCCCGGAGCAGCTCCTGCTCCCCGGCGTCGAAGCGGGGCTCGGGCACCGCGTTGACGAGCAGCGCGCCGCGGGGGATGCCGAGCAGGTCGCGCACCTGCTGGTCGAGGTCGATGGCCTCGTTGACGGGCATCTCCTCCGGCAGCGTCACCAGCGCCAGCGCGGTGACCGCTGGATCGACCAGCATCTCCTGCATCCACTGGGCGTCGCGCCGCAGCGGCCCGGGGGGCACGGTGTCGAGGAGGGCCGCCGGCGTCCGCAGGAGCTGCACGGCGTGGCCGGTGGAGGGGGCGTCCACCACCACCAGGTCCCAGCGGGGCCGGCCGCTCTCCTGGCTGCGCACCTCGTTGAGGATCTTGCCCAGCATCACCAGCTCGGCCAGCGAGGGCACCACCCGCAGGAAGTAGCGCACCACCCGGTTCTCGAAGACCGCCTCGTAGATGGTGCGGAACTTGAGCACCTGGAGGCCGTACTCGCGCATGGCCTCGTCGGGGGTGACGTTGACCGTGAAGAGGCCGGGGGCCGCCTCGCGGATTGCCGGGCCGGCGGGCGGCGCGCCGAGCAGGGGCGCCACCCGCTCCTGGGCGTTCACCTCGCAGACCAGCACCCGCCGGCCGCTGCGGGCGGCCAGCAGCGCCAGCGCGGCGGCCACCGAGCTCTTGCCCACGCCGCCCTTTCCGGTGACGAGGACCAGCCGGCGATCGAGCAGCGACGGGGGGGCCACGGAGCTTGACAAGGTAGCGACGGGGCTGGGACAAGTCCACCCATGTTCGAGGAGCTGAAGAAGAACCCCCTGCTGCAGAAGGCGCTGGCCGCCGGCGAGGAGCGGGTGGGAAAGACGGTGGCCGCGCTGCTGTCCAACGAGAAGGTGATGGCGGGGGTCCAGAGGGCCGTCAGCTCCGCCTTCGAGGCGAAGGCGGCGGTGGAGCGGGGCGTGAAGACCGCCATGCAGGCGGTCAACCTGCCCACCACCGACGACGTGGCCGAGCTCAAGAAGCGGCTGGCCGAGCTGGAGTCGATCATCGACGGCCTGGCGGCCCGGCTCGACAAGGAGGAGGCGCCGCAGGAGCAGGCCGCCCCGCCCGCCGGCGAGGACCAGGGCGCGCCCCGGCCGTGAACCGATCCGGCGGATCGGTTCCCGGGCCCTGAGCGGCGGATGCGCAAGGTCGCCTTCATCAACGAGAAGGGCGGCACCTGCAAGACCACGCTGTGCGTGAACATGGGCGCCTGGCTCGCCGCGCAGCGCGGCCGCCGCGTCCTGATCTGCGACCTCGACACCCAGGGCCACGCCGGCAAGTCGCTGGGGCTCGACGTCCGCGGCATGACCCCGACGGTGCGCGACTGGCTCGACGGCGCGGCTCCCTTCGAGGCGGTGGTGCGCCGGACGCCGGTGCCGGGGCTGGAGCTCGTCCCGTCCAACAAGGGGCTCTCCGGGTTCACCGTGGCCGCGGCCGCCGACCCGGCCCGCGCCGACCGGCTGCGCCGGCGCCTCGCCGAGCTGCCGGCGGGACGCTACGACCTGGTGCTGCTCGACTGCCCTCCCTCGCTCTCGCTGCTCACCGAGAACGCGCTGCGGGCGGCCACCGAGCTGGTGGTACCGGTGGCGCTCACCTACCTGGCGCTCGACGGCGCCGCCGAGATCCTGGAGTCGCTGGCCGCCCTGGTGGAGGCCCACGGCGAGGCGCCGCGGGTGTCTCTGGTGGTGCCGGCGCTCTACCGCAAGACGCAGCTCGCCGACGAGATCCTGGAGAAGCTGCGGGAGCGCTTCCCGCAGGAGCTGGCCGGGACGGCGCTCTCCTGGGCCGTCAAGATCGACGAGGCCCAGAGCCACGGCATGACCATCTTCGAGTACGCGCCGGCGTCGCCGGCGGCGCGGATGCTGGGGGCGCTGGCCGACGAGCTCGACCGCCGGGCACCGGCCGGGTAGGGCGCTACTCCTTCTCCTTGTCCTGCAGCTCCTGGAGCCGCTTCTCCAGCTCGACGATCCGGTCCTGGAGCGTCTGGATCTCCTTCTTCAGCTCCGGGACGTTCTGGAAGCCCTCGATGGCGGTCCGCACCCGGTCGTCCACGCGCTTCTGGAACTGGGCCACCGCCTCCTGCGAGGCGGCTACCAGCTCCTTGGCCTTGTCGCCCGTCTGCGCGCCCTTGGTGATGAGGGTGGCCACCTTCTCGCCGGCCGCGGCGCGGGCGGCCTCGACCCGCTCCTCGACGAAGGCCTGGGCCCGCTCGCCGCCGTGGCGGATCAGGTCGCGGAGCATCCGCAGGCTCATCTTGGAGGTCTTCTTCTCCTCCTCGAAAATGATCTGGGCCAGGGTGACGCTGGTGAGGTCCTCCTTCGAGCGGTTGTCGAGGACCTTCACCTCCTGCCCGGCCTTGATCATCTCGGCGATCTCGTCGAGGGTGACGTAGCGAGACTCGACCGTGTCGTAGAGCTTGCGGTTGGTGTACCGCTTGATGATCTTGGGCTCCCGGACAGGCGCCGCACCCTCGGCGACAGGAATCTCTTCTTCGCTCATCTTCGGGGGCTCCGGGCAGGTGAAAGCTTCGTGGGGGCGGGCAATTAGGGCGCCGATTCTTCTCGTCGCGACGCCCTGTGTCAAGATGGGCGTGTTATCTTCCGCCGCCACGCGACGGACCCCGCGATGATCGTCACCTGCGCCTCCTGCCAGACCCGGTTCCGCATCGCCGACGAGAAGATCGGCCCCAGGGGGGCCAAGGTACGCTGCGGCCGCTGCAAGGCGCTCTTCGTGGTCCGGCGGGCCGAGCCCGCCCCGTCCGAGCCCGTGCCCGCTCCGCCCGCGGCGGCGGCCGAGCCGGCCCCGCCTCCCGCCCCGCCTCCGCCCGCCCCGCCGCCTGCCGACGGCACGCAGGGGCTCGACATCGAGCTGACCAGCGACCCGTTCGCGCTGCCCCGGCCGCGCCGCGACGACCCCTTCGCGCGGCTGGCCACGCCCGACCCCTTCGCGCCCTCGCAGTCCGATCCCTTCGCGGCCACCGCCACGCCCTCCGACCCGTTCGCGGCCCCTCCCGCCGATCCCTTCCAGGCGAGCCACCTCACGCCCCCGTCCTCGCTGGCTGGCGCGGCCGAGCCGCCGCCGGCGCCGCCGGCGGAGGTGACCTCCCCGGGCGGCATCGCGCTCGAGGAGGCGGTGCGGCGCAGTCCGCCCACGCCCATGCCGGGCTTCGACACCGCCTTCG
Source organism: Deltaproteobacteria bacterium (assembly GCA_016214955.1). Lineage (GTDB taxonomy): Bacteria > Myxococcota > Myxococcia > Myxococcales > Anaeromyxobacteraceae > JACRMN01. Next base: position 127,388 of record JACRMN010000022.1, on the reverse strand, counting down.
GCCTGCCGGCCGACTTCAGGACGCCGGGCCCGTCGGGGCTGGAGGTGGCGGCCGGCACCGGGGAGGTGGCCCCGGCGCAGGTGCCGGAGCCCCTGCCGCCGCCAGCCCCTCCGCCGCCCCGCGCCGCCGCCCCGCCGCCGCCCGCTCCCGAGCCGGTGCCCGAGCCGGCGCCGCCCCTGGCCCGGCGGGCCGCCTCGGTGCTGGTGAACTCGGCTTCGCTGGTGGTGCTGCTGGTCCTCGCCGGCGCGCTCTTCGTCTACTGGAAGGGTGGCGGGACCGCCGCCGTCTGGGCCACGCTGGGGCGGGGCTCCGACGGCGCCCTGGCGGCTCGCAACGTCCGGAGCGGGCTCTACGACACCGCCAGCGGCAAGCCGGCCCTGTTCGTCCGCGGCGAGGTGGTGGCCGCCGGTGGGTCGCTCGCGCCGGTGCGCGTGCGGGTGGAGCTGCTCGACGCCGGGCGCAAGGTGGCCGGCGCCGAGGGGCTCTCCGGTGCGCTGCCCACGCCCGAGGAGATCTGGTCGGTGGCCACCCCCGAGGCCGAGGCCAGGCTGCGGGCCGAGCTGCGGGGCCGCGGCGCGCGGCTCGAGCCGCAGCGGCCGGCGCCGTTCCTGGTCGTGCTCTGGGACCACCCGGCCGACCTGCGCGGGCTCGACGTGCGGGTGGTGGCCGAGCCGGACGCGGGGAGGTGAGCCGTGGCGGTGCGGGGCAGGCCCACCGCGGCCGCCGCCCGGGCCGACGCCGAGGCGCTGGCCGCCCGGCTGCGGGTGCTGGAGGAAGGGCCGGTGCGCGTGCTGGCGGCGGCGCGGGGCCTCGCCGCCCTGGCCCCGGCGCGCGCCGCAGAGGTGGTGGGGGCGCTGGTGGACGCCGCGGCCGCCGGCGATCCCGTCGCGGTGGTGGCGGCGGCCCGGGCGCTGTGCGGGGACCTCGTGCCCTACGAGCACCGGGCGGCGGTGTACCAGGCGGCAGTGGACGCCGGGCTCGACGAGGTGGCGGCGCTGCTCCTCGCCCCGCCGCCCCAGGCAGCCTGGCAGGCGCCCGCGGACAAGGCCGACCCGCGCCTCTCCCGGCTGACGCTGGGCCACAAGAAGGCCATGGCCCGCACCCACCGCGACCCCGATCTCCTGGCCCGCCTGGCGGCCGAGGGGGAGCCGGTGGTGGTGCGGGAGCTGCTGCGCAACCCGCGGCTCACCGAGGACTTCGCGGTGCGGCTGGCGGCGCGCCGGCCCTGCCGGCCCGAGACGCTGCGCTGCCTCTTCGACGACAGGCGCTGGCGCACCCGGCCACGGGTGGCGGCGGCGCTGGTGCAGAACCCGTACGTCGAGACCGAGCTGGCGCTGAAGCTGCTCCCGGCGCTGGCGGTGCGCGACCTGGCGGGCGTTGCCGAGGACGGCGCGCTGCACGCGCTGGTCCGCGCCGCCGCCAGGCGGCTGCTGGAGCTGCGCCAGCGGGAGGAGGAGGAAGAGGCCTAGGCCTTGCGATCGGAGCGGGCCTGGGAGGCGGTGCTGCCGGTCGCGGCGCCGGAGGGAATCTGGCCCCGCTGGGCCGCGTCCGGCTTGGGCGTCACGTCGATGGCGTCGTCTTCCTTGGTGGCCTTCTTGAAGTTGCGGATGCCCTTGCCGAGCGCGTCGCCCAGCTGCGGGATCTTGTTGGCGCCGAAGATGAGCAGCACCACCACCAGGATGACCAGGATTTCGCCGATGCCCATGCGCATGCGAAGCTAGCATAACCGCCGGATCCGGGCGACGCCATCGCCCGCCGGCGCCGGGAGCCCCCATGTCGCTGCCGCCGCCGCGCGCCCCCGGCCGCCCGCTGGTGCTCGGCCACCGCGGCGCCAGCCGCGACGCGCCCGAGAACACGCTGGCCGCCTTCCACCTGGCGCTGGCCCAGGGGGCCGACGGCTTCGAGCTCGACGTCTGGCGCTGCCAGAGCGGCGAGCCGGTGGTGATCCACGACGCCACCGCCGCGCGCACCGCCGGGGTGCCGCTGCGGGTGACCGACGAGCCGCTGGCCCGGCTGCGCCAGCTCGACGCCGGGGCCTGGAAGGGAGCGGCCCACCGCGGCGCCCGCATCCCCGCGCTGGGCGAGGTGCTGGAGGCCTTTCCCCACGCGGTCGTGAACATCGAGCTCAAGGCGGCCGGCCTGGGCGACCCGCGGCTGGCGGCGGCGGTGGCCCGGCTGGTGACGGCGCTCCGCGCCGAGGAGCGGGTGCTCGTCTCTTCCTTCGACTACTCGCTGCTGGCCGCCTTCCGGCTGCTGGCGCCGCGGGTGCCGGTGGGGCTGCTCTTCGCCCGCGACCAGCGCTGGGCGCTGCGCGACAGGCTCGGCGCCCTGCTCCTGCCGGCGGCGGTCCACCCCGACCGGGCCCTGGCAAGCGACGAGCGCATCGCCGCCTGGCGGCGCCGCGGCCTGGCGGTCGCCGTCTGGACGGTGGACGAGCCGGGCGAGGTGGCGCGGCTGGCGCGGGCCGGCGCTGCGGCGGTGATCTCCAACGTGCCGGGAGTGGCGCGCCGGGCACTGGAGCAGGCGACCGGGTAGCGCCTAGAAGTCGAGGCCCAGCCGCAGCGCGCCGCCCAGCGAGTCGGGGAGCAGCACCTCGGCGAGCTGATCGTGGCCCTCGAGCCGCTGGCCCGGGTAGTAGGTGAGCTCGAGGGCCATGGCGAAGCGGCCGGCGTTCAGCTTCCCCCCCACCGCGTACCGGAAGATGCGGTGGTCGGCGTACTTCACGTCGGCGAAAGGCGCGGTGGTGGCCAGCGCCTCGCCGGGCGACCGGGCGTCGGGGAAGCAGGTGGTGGTCTGGCAGGTGCCGGCGGTGGGGCCGAAGTCGATGGGTGTCGTCTGGGCCGCGACCATGCTGAAGCGCACCGCGCCGTAGGGGGTGAGGCGCACCGAGCCTCCCACGCCGAAGCGCTTGCCGAACACCGCGTCGAAGTCGATGACCCCCAGGGTGAGGTCGCGCTGGCCCAGGAGCCGGGTGTAGGCGCCGCGCAGCGCCACGTCGGGCAGCCAGGCCGGGCCGTAGTTCTCGTTGAGCGCCCAGCGCAGCTCGGCCTGGGCCGCCATCATCTGGCTCTGGTCCACGTAGATGAGCCGGCCGCCGACATCGAAGGAGTAGGGGAGCCCCTTCTGCACGTGGAGCGCGAAGGTGCGCAGCGCCGAGGGGTCGTCGCCCCGCACCGGCCAGACGGCGAAGGCCGGGCCGAAGGGGGCCGGCGAGGCACCGGCCTGGGGGTGGCGGATGGCGGTCTGACCGGCCTCGAGGCTGAACTCGAAGCCCACCGCGCCGCCGGTGGTGGGATCGTCGAGGACGAAGGCGGTGAGCCCGAGGCCGAGCTGCATGGCCAGGGTGCGGTAGCGCTGCTGCGACTCGCGCGCCAGGTTGGCGGCCTCGCCGGCCGAGAGGGCGACGCCGGTGCACTTGCCCGCGGCGACGCACTGCTGGTTGATGGCCAGCCAGATGGAGCCGGCCGGGGCGCCGAGGCGCTCCAGGTTCAGGTCCATCGGGTCGGCGGCCGCCGGGGCGGCGCGGAGCATGGCGGCTGCGACGGCGAGCGGCGCCAGCGAACGGCGCATGAGGCCTCCCAGGGGCGCCGGAACACCCGGCCGGGACGAGGTTATCGTCGGGATTTCCGGGGTGTCAACGATCTGGCCCCCGCCCCGCCCCCGCGGGGCGCACGGCGGCGGCTTCGCGGGTACACTCCGCCCCTCGACAACGGAGGAGCCCATGCGCCGGACCACCACACTGCTGTTTCTGATGCTCGTCACCGCCCCGTTCCTGGAGGGCTGCCGCTGCCCGGTGGTCCAGTCGGGACACCGCGCCATCGTCTTCGAGACCCTGGGGAGCGGCACCAGCAAGAAGCTGCTCAGCGAGGGCATGCACCTCATGCCCATCTGGAACAGCGTCATCCCCTACGACCTGCGGGTGCGCGAGTTCAAGGAGACGCTCCACATCCTCTCCAACAACGGCCTGACGCTGAAGGTGGACGCCTCGGTCCGCTTCCGCCCCGAGGCCGACCACCTCTTCGAGCTCCAGACCACCATCGGCCCCAACTACTCCGACATCCTGGTGGCGCCGGTGGTGCGCTCCGAGGCGCGCAAGGTCTTCGGCCGCTACTCGCCCGAGGAGATCTACTCGACCAAGAGAGAGGAGATCGAGCGCAACATCTACGACGAGGTGAAGAAGGCGCTGGAGGGGCGCCCGGTGGTCGTCGAGGCCATCCTGGTGCGCGACGTCGAGCTGCCCGCCGCCATCCAGCAGGCCATCGGCGACAAGCTGGCCGAGGAGCAGCGCTCCCAGAAGATGAAGTTCACGCTCGACAAGGAGCGGCAGGAGGCCCAGCGCAAGCAGATCGAGGCCGAGGGCATCAACAAGTACCAGAGCATCGTGCGCCAGGGCCTGACCCCCGAGTACCTCCAGTACAAGGGCATCGAGGCCACCCAGAAGATCGCCGAGAGCCAGAACACCAAGGTCATCATCGTCGGCGGCGGCAAGGGCGGCCTGCCGCTGGTGTTCCAGCCGTGAAGTAGGGCTCAGGGCTCGTCGAGCTGGCGCAGGAGGCCGGCGGCGTCGGTGGCCGGCAGGCCGCAGGCGCCCTGGCGGCAGACGTAGGCGGTGGGCTTGCCGCCCGCCGCCACCTTGCCCTCGGCGATGGGGGCCAGCCGCGCCAGCTCGGCCAGCGGCGCCCCCTCGCTCGCGCCGGTGAGCACCGCGTCCGGCAGGAAGGTGGTGCGCAGCGGCCCCAGCAGCGCCTCCGGCGGATCGCCGCCGGGCCACACCAGCACCAGCTCGCGCGGGTGCGCGTGGCGGAGCTCCACCGCCAGCAGCATCTCGGCGAGCGCCATGGGGTGCTCCGCGAGCGAGGCGCCGTGCGCCCGGAGGGCGCCGTCGGCCACCTGGCGCCAGCGGTCGTCGCCGGTGAGCGCGGCCAGCCGGAGCGCCGAGTGGACGGCCACCGAGGCCCCGCAGGGCTCGGCGCCGTCGTGGGTGGGCTTCTGCCGGGCGATGAGGGCCTCGCCGTCGGCGGGCGTCGAGAACCAGCCGCCTGCCGGGTCGGCGAAGAGCCGCTCCTGCTCGCCGGCCAGGGCCAGCGCCTCGGAGAGCCAGCGGGGCTCGAGGGTGGCCTCGTGCAGGTCGAGGAGGCCGCGGCAGAGGAAGGCGTGGTCCTCGAGGAAGGCGGCCGGGCCGAGGCGGCCGGCGTTCCAGGAGCGGCGCAGCCGCCCGCCGGGCCGCAGGGTGGAGAGCAGGAAGGCCGCGCCGCGCCGCGCCGCCTCGACATGGCGAGGCTCGCCCAGCACCCGGCCGCCGAACGCCAGGGCCGAGAGCGCCAGCCCGTTCCAGGCGGCCAGCACCTTGTCGTCCCGGAGCGGGTGGGGCCGCCCCTCGCGCAGCAGCCGGAGCTTCTCCCGGGCCGGGGCCAGCGCCTGCCACTCGGCCTCGTCGGGCCGCGGCACGTGGAGGACGTTGTGCCCCTCGAAGTTGCCCTCGGCGGTCACGCCGTGGAAGGCGGCGAAGCGGGCTGCCTCCTCCCCGAGCCGCTCCTCGACCTCCCGCGCGCTCCAGACGAAGAAGCGCCCCTCCTCGCCCTCGGAGTCGGCGTCGGTGGCGGAGCACAGCCCGCCCTCGGGGAGCGCCATCTCCCGCAACATCCAGTCGAGCGTGCTCCGCACCACCCGGGCGAAGTCGGGCCGGCCGGTGACCTGGTAGGCCTCGGCATAGGCCACCGCCAGGAGCGCGTTGTCGTAGAGCATCTTCTCGAAGTGGGGCACCAGCCAGCGGGAGTCGGTGGAGTAGCGGTGGAATCCGCCGGCGAGCTGGTCGTGGATGCCTCCGGCGGCCATGCGGGTGAGCGAGAGCGTCGCCATGTGGAGCGAGGCGGCGTCGCCGGTGCGCCGGTGGTGGCGGAGCAGGAGCCGCACCGGCAAGCTGGAGGGGAACTTGGGGGCGCCGGCAAGGCCGCCGTGGTCGTCGTCGAAGCGCTGGACGTAGCCTCGCACCGCCGCGTCCACCGCGGTCGGCCCGGGGATCCCCTCGGCCTGCCCGGCGGCGCCGCCCAGCGCTATCCGGACCGCACCCGCCAGGGCGCCGGCCGCCTTGGAGATGCGCAGCGGGTCGGTCCTCCACAGGGCGTCGATCTGGCGCAGCGCCGAGAGGAAGCCCACCGGGGCGCCGCGGTCGCCGTCGCGGGGCGGGAAGTAGGTCCCGCCGAAGAAGGGCTCGCGGTCGGCGTTGAGCCAGACGCTCATGGGCCAGCCGCCGCCGCCGGAGAGGGCCTGGACCGCGGTCATGTAGACGGCGTCCACGTCGGGCCGCTCCTCCCGGTCCACCTTCACCGGGACGAAGTGGTGATTGAGGAAGGCCGCGATCTCCGGGTCCTCGAACGACTCCTCCTCCATCACGTGGCACCAGTGGCAGGTGGAGTAGCCCACCGAGAGGAACACCGGGCGGCCGCTCTGCCGGGCATCGGCGAAGGCCTCGTCACCCCAGGGGCGCCAGTCCACCGGGTTGTGGGCGTGCTGCAGCAGGTAGGGCGAGGACTCCAGCGCCAGCCGGTTGGTGTAGCGCGGCCGGTTCCCCTGGCGGTGGCGGGTGCGGGGCACGAAGCCCGGGCCGCGCCCGGCGACGGCGTGGGCCAGCGCCTCGGCGAGGGGAGGGGGATGGGGGGCGGAGCCAGGGAGGGGGTCGATCACCCCGGGAGCCTAGCCGGAGGCGGGCTCGCCGGCAGGGCGCGGGCGGGGCGTGCCGGGCTACCCCTTCACCACCGCCAGGGGGCGCAGCCGCGCCACCAGGGTGGCCAGCCCGGCCGCGGCCACCACCGCCACCACCCGGGAGACGTCCCTGTAGGCCTCGGGCATCTCCTCGGCCAGGGTGCGGTGGTCGCGGCTCAGCACCTCCACCCCCTGCTCCCGCAGCTCGCGCCCCACCGAGCGGCCGCGGGCGGCCCGCAGCGCCTGGTGGCGCGAGAGCAGCCGGCCGGCGCCGTGGGCGCAGGAGCCGAAGCTCTCCCGCATGGCCCCCGGCGCCCCGCAGAGCACGAAGGAGGACCGCCCCATGTCGCCGGGCACCAGCACCGGCTGGCCCACCGCCCGGTAGCAGGCCGGCACCCGCTCGTCGCCGGGGCCGAAGGAGCGGGTCGCCCCCTTGCGGTGCACCAGCACCGCGCGCCGCCGACCCTCCACCTCGTGCTCCTCGCGCTTGGCCACGTTGTGGCAGACGTCGTAGACGAGGCGCGCCCGCAGCTCCCCCTCGGAGAGGCCGAGGGCGCGCCGCAGCGCCCGCAGCGCCAGGCCGGTCATCACCTGCCGGTTGGCCCAGGCGAAGTTGGCGGCCGCCGCCATGGCCGAGAGGTAGGCGCGCCCCTCGTCGCTCTCCACCGGCGCGGCGGCGAGCTGCGGATCCGGGAGCGCCGCGTAGTCGGGGCCGAAGTCGCGCTGTCGCCGCGCCAGGGCGGCCAACGCGTCCTGGCACACCTGGTGGCCCAGACCGCGTGAGCCGGAGTGGATCTGGAAGACGAGCTGGCCGGGGAAGAGGCCGAAGGCGGCGGCCGTCCCCTCGTCCAGCACCTCGGCCACCTCGTCGAGCTCCAGGAAGTGGTTGCCGCTGCCCAGCGTCCCGAGCTGCTCGCTCCCCCGCTGCCGGGCCCGCTCGCCCACCCCCTCCGGGTCGGCACCGGCGAGCCGCCCGCCCTCCTCGCAGCGCTCGACGTCGTCGCCCTCCGCCCCGAAGCCGCGGGCCACCGCCCAGCGCGCCCCCTGGACCAGCACCTCGCGGAGCTCGCGCGGCGAGAGGCGGGGCAGGGCGTCGCAGGCGCCCACCCCCGCCGGCACCTCGGCGAACAGGGCCGCGGCCAGCGTCGCCAGCAGGGGGCGGAGAGGGGCGGCCTCGAGGGCGGTGGCCACCAGCCGCACGCCGCAGTTGATGTCGTAGCCCACGCCGCCGGGGGAGACGGCGCCGCGCTCGGCGTCCACCGCCGCCACGCCGCCGATGGGGAAGCCGTAGCCGGGGTGGAAGTCGGGCATGGCCAGCGCGAAGCGCAGGATGCCGGGCAGGTGGGCCACGTGGACCACCTGCTGGAGCGCCGGGTCGTCCGGCACCGGCGGGCCGGCCGAGAAGATGCGGGCCGGCACCTTCATGCGGCCGTGGCGCGGAATCTCCCAGAGGTCGCCCTCGACGCGGCGGAGCGGGAGGCCCATGGCCGGCGAGCATACCCCGCGCGGCGCCGTGGTATGAGCGGGCTCGCCATGGACCGGCCGCTGCCGCGCTCTCCCTGGGTGCCCTTCTCCGCCGTGGCGGTGGGCACCTTCATGGCCACGGTGGACGGCAGCATCGTCAACGTGGCCCTGCCAACGATGCGGACCGAGCTCGGCACCACCATCGGCGGGGCGGAGTGGATCGTCACCGCCTACCTCCTCACCGTCACCTTCTGCCTGCTGCTCGCCGGGCGGCTCGGCGACGAGGCCGGGCACCGCCGCGTCTTCACCGGCGGCCTGCTGGTCTTCACCCTGGGCTCGGGCCTGTGCGGCGCCGCCCCCGGCCTCCCCAGCCTGGTGGGCGCCCGGGTGGTCCAGGCGCTCGGCGCCTCGGCGATGATGGCCATGGGGCCGGCGGTGGTCACGGCGCTCTTCCCGGTGACGCTGCGCGGCCGGGCCCTGGGCGCGGTGACGAGCGTGGTGGCGGTGGGGCTCACCGCCGGGCCGCCGCTGGGTGGCTTCCTGGTGGAGCACCTCTCCTGGCGCTGGGTGTTCCTGGTGAACCTTCCCATCGGCGTGGCCGGCGCCATCTGGGCGGCGCGCGTGCTCCCGCCGCTGCTGCCGGAGCCGGGACACCGGCGGAGCCCGCTCGTCGACCTTTCCCTCTTCTCGCGGCGCACCTTCCGGCTCGGCATCTTGGCCGGCTTCCTCTCCTACGCCTCGCTCTTCACCGCCACGCTCCTCAACCCCTTCTTCCTGGCCGAGCGCATGGGGCTCGGCCCGCGCGAGCTGGGGGCCATGATGATGATCGTGCCGCTGGCGCTCTCGGTGGCCTCGCCCGTGGCGGGCTGGCTGGCCGATCGCTTTCCCCGCAGCGCGCCGGGGGCTGCCGGGATGCTGCTGGTGGCCGGGGGCCTCGGCGGCCTGGCGCTGCTCCCGCCCGGCTCCTCGCTCCTCTCCTTCGGCGTGCGCCAGGCGGCGCTGGGGCTGGGCATGGGTCTCTTCCAGCCGCCCAACAACAGCGCCGTCATGGGGGCGCTGCCGCGGGAGCGGCTGGGCGCCGGCGGCGGGCTGCTGGCCATCGCCCGCAACGGCGGCATGGTGCTGGGCATCGCCGCGGCTGGCGCGCTCTTCCGCTGGCGCGCCGGACCCGCGCCCGACGCCGCCGCCTTCCACGCCGGCTACCGCGGCGCGCTCCTCTTCGGCGCCGCGCTGGCGCTCGCGGCCGGCTTGCTCTCCGCCCTGGCCCCGGGCGGCCCCGCCCCTGCCCACCCGGCCCGGTAGCCGGCGCCCCGGGTCTGCCGGGCCCCGGCTGCTGGCGCGCGGATCCGCGCGGTTGGGCGTTTACCGGCAGGCGCGCATCTTGCGACTGGCCATGCCGTGCGGGCCGCACGACAGGCCAGAGAGGACGAGTCGCTGCGCCCCCCGGCGGTGCTGGCGCTCCTCGCCGTGGCCGGGCCGCTGGCCCTGTTGCTGCTCGAGCTCTTCCCGCTGCCGCATCCCGAGGTGCACCGCGGCGTGGCCATCCTCATCGCGGTGCTCTCCCTCGGCACCGCGGCGGGGCTGCTGGCCCGGTGGCACCGGCAGGGGGTCCGGCGGCCGCAGGTGACCCGCCCGCCGGGAGCGGGCGAGGAGGTGCAGGTCGCGGCCGGCGTGCAGCGGGACGTCGCCGAGGAGCGCCGCCGCGAGGAGGCGCTGCGCGCCGCCCAGGCGCAGATCGAGCTGCTCACCAGCCGGACGCCCGCCGGCATCTTCCAGTGCGACGCCGCCGAGCGGCTCGTCTACCTCAACGAGATGCTCTGCGCCCTGACCGGCCTGCCGCCCGAGCGGCTCCTGGCCGGCGGCTGGCTGGCGGCGGTGCTGCCCGCCGACAGGCGCCGGGTGGTGGCCTCCTGGCGCGCGGCCATGGAGGCCGACGAGCCCTTCCGCGGCGAGTTCCGCATCGGCGTCGACGGCACCCCGGCCTGGGTGCACGCGGTCGCCATGCCGCTGCGCGACGACGAGGGGCGGCGCACCGGCGTGGTCGGGGTCATGACCGACGTCACCGAGGCCCGGCGGCTGAAGGAGCAGCTCGGCAAGGCAGAGCGCATGGCCTCGCTCGGCACCCTGGCGGCCGGCATGGCCCACGAGGTCAACAACCCGCTGGCCGCGGTGCGCTCCGGCCTGGCCTTCGCCGCCCGGGAGGTGGCCGGCAGGGCCGAGCTGCGCGACACCGCCGAGGCCCTGGCCGACGCCGCGGCCGGCGCCGAGCGGGTGGCCCGCATCGTCCGCGAGCTGCAGGCCTTCGCCGAGGCGCGCGACCAGGCCGGGAGCCTCGAGGTCGGCGCCGTGGCGCGGGAGGCCTGGGAGGCGCTACCCGCGCCGCTGCGCGAGCGCGGCCGCTTCCAGGTCGAGGCCCACGCCGCGCCGCGGGCCACGGCCTCTCGGAGCCAGCTCCGGCGCGTGCTCGGCCACCTGTTGCAGAACGCCATCCAGTCCCTCCCCGCGCCTGGCGCCGGCAGCGTCGCGGTCCGCGTCCGCGCCGCGGGCGAGGGGCGCATCGCCGTGGAGGTGGTGGACGACGGCAGCGGCATCCCGGCGGAGCTCCTGCCGCGGGTCTTCGACCCCTTCTACACGACGCGCGAGGTGGGGCAGGGCACGGGCCTGGGGCTGGCCGTCTGCCACGCCCTGGTCCAGGTCATGGGCGGCGAGATCGAGCTGTCGAGCGAGCGTGGGCGCGGCACCACCGCCCGGCTGCTCCTGCCCTCGGCGGCGGAGCCGACCTCCGCGTCCACGCCCGCGCCCGCCCGGCCGACGCTGCCCGGAGCGCCGGCGAGGCCGCCGCCTCCTTCTGAGTGGCTGCGCCCGTAGCTGGACGCCGGTTCAGCCCTCTGCCAAGATGCCCCGGTGATCGTCCTCGGCATCGATCCCGGTTCCCGACGCTGCGGCTTCGGCGTGGTCGAGCGGGTGGGCTCGCGCCTGGTGGCCCGCCGCTCCGGCACGGTCGAGCCGGGCGCTCGCCCGCTGGCCGAGCGCCTGGGCCGGATCTTCGTGGAGCTCACGGCGGTGCTGCGCGAGTCGGGAGCCGACGCGGTCTCGGTGGAGACCGCCTTCTGCGGCGCCTCGGCCCGCTCGGCGCTGGTGCTGGGCCAGGCCCGCGGCGTGGCGCTGGCGGCGGCGGCCGCGGCCGGCCTGCCGGTGTTCGAGTACGCGCCCTCCGAGGTGAAGCGCGCCTTCACCGGGAGCGGCCAGGCCGACAAGGCGCAGATGGTCCGCACCGCCCGCGCCCTGCTCGGCGTCGAGGCCGGCCTGCCCGACGAGGCCGACGCCCTGGCGGCGGCCGTCTGCCACCTGGCGCGTCGCGGCCCGGCGGTCGCCCTGGTGCGGCGGCGCCAGGCCCAGGCGGCGGCGCTGCTCCGCCCCTCGGTGCGCCGCTACGGGGCCGGCCGGTGATCGCCCGGCTGGCGGGCACCGTGGCCGAGAAGGGGGCCGACCACGCGGTGCTGGACGTGGGCGGCGTCGGCTACCGGGTCTCGCTCTCGCAGGTGGCGCTCTCCGCCCTGCCACCGGTGGGCGAGAAGGTGGCGCTCCGCATCCACACCCACGTGCGCGAGGACGCGCTCCAGCTCTACGGCTTCGCCAGCGAGGAGGAGGAGGCGGTCTTCCACGAGCTGGTGGCCGTGAAGAACGTGGGGCCGCGCGCCGCCCAGAACATCCTCTCCGGCATCGAGGCCCGCGAGCTGGCCCGGGCGGTGGCCGACGGCGACGTGGCCCGGCTCACCAGGGTGCCGGGCGTGGGCAAGAAGACCGCCGAGCGGCTGGTGGTGGAGCTGAAGGACAAGCTGCTCTCCCTGGCCCGGGCGGCGGCGCCGCGCCCGAAGGGGCCGCAGGGCGCGCTGGAGCAGCTGGCCACGGCGCTGGTGGGCCTGGGCTACAAGCAGCCGCAGGCCGAGCAGGCCGCCGAGGCGCTGCGCGACCGCGCCGACCGGCCGCTCGACGACCTGCTGCGCGAGGCCCTGAAGCTGCTGCGCGGGTGAGCGGCGCGTCGGTCCCGCCTGCTAAGGTCGAGCCATGGTCCGTCCGCCGCTCCGCGAGGTCGCCGCCGAGGCCCAGGAGGGCGAGGCCCGCCTGGAGCAGTCGCTGCGCCCGGCCACCTTCGAGGAGTACGTCGGGCAGGAGAAGCTGGTGGCCAACTTCCGGGTCTACGCCCGGGCGGCCCGCGAGCGGGCCGAGGCCCTCGACCACGTGCTGCTCTCCGGCCCCCCGGGCCTGGGCAAGACCTCGCTGGCCCACATCCTGGCGCGCGAGCTGGGGGTGTCGCTCCACGTCACCAGCGGCCCGGCGCTGGTGAAGAAGGGCGACCTGGCCGGCCTGCTCACGGCGCTGCAGCCGCGGGACATCCTCTTCATCGACGAGATCCACCGGCTCTCGCCGGCGGTGGAGGAGGCGCTCTACCCGGCCATGGAGGACTTCCGCTTCGACGTGGTGCTGGGGGCCGGCCTCGGCGCCCAGACCATGGAGATGCGGCTGGAGCGCTTCACCCTGGTCGGGGCCACCACCCGCACCGGCCTGCTCGCCAGCCCGCTGCGCGATCGCTTCCCCATCCAGGAGCGGCTCGACTACTACCGGCCCGAGGAGCTGCGCGAGATCGCCGAGCGGGCCGCCCGCAAGCTGGGCCTGCCCGCCGAGCGAGCCGGCGCCGAGGAGCTGGCCCGCCGGGCCCGGGGCACGCCCCGCATCGCCATCCGGCTGCTGCAGAGGGCCCGCGACTTCGCCCAGGTGGAGGGCACCGGGCGGCTCGACAAGGCCATCGTCGACCTCACCCTCTCCCGCCTCGAGGTGGACGGGCGCGGCCTCGACGCCATGGACCGGCGCATCCTGGCCACCGTCATCGACACCTTCGGCGGCGGTCCGGTGGGCGTGGAGGCGGTGGCGGCCTCCGTGGGCGAGGAGCCCGGCACCATCGAGGACGTCTACGAGCCCTTCCTGGTGCGCGAGGGCTTCCTGGCCCGCACGCCGCGGGGCCGGGTGGCGCTGGCCGCCGCCTGGGACCACCTGGGGCGGGAGCGGCCCGGCAAGCAGCAGGGAGGCCTGTTCTAGGGCGCCGCGGCTCGGGCGCCGCGGGCGCGCCGCCGGGGGCGCCACGCCAGCACCAGGAGCAGCCCGGCCACGAAGCCGCCCACGTGCGCCATGAAGGCCACGCCGCCGCCGCCGTCGCCGAGGAAGGCCCCGAGGAGCTGGAAGACGAACCAGAGGCCGAGGAAGAGCGAGGCGGGGAGCTGCACGAAGCGGATGAAGACGAAGATGGGCACCAGCGTCAGCACCCGCGCCCGCGGGAACATCACCAGGTAGGCGGCCAGCACGCCGGAGATGGCGCCCGAGGCGCCGACCATGGGGATGAGCAGGTCGCGGTTGCCGGCCACCAGCGCCGCGCCGGTCTGGGCGGCGGCGGCGCCGATGCCGGTGAGCAGGTAGAAGGCCAGGTAGCGGGGCCTGCCCAGGGCATCCTCGACGTTGTTCCCGAAGACCCACAGGAAGAGCATGTTCCCGCCGATGTGGGCGAAGCTGCCGTGCAGGAACATGCTGCTGAGCAGCGTGGCGACCGCGGGCAGGCCGGCGGGGTCGGGGGGCGGGACGAGCCCGAGGAGCCGGGCCGGGACCAGGCCGCCCCAGGCCACAGAGGCCTCCATTCCCACCCCCAGCACCTGCCAGAGGAACACGGCCACGTTGGCGGCGATGAGCCCCACGGTGAGCACCGGTGGGCGCGAGGTCGGGAGGTCGTCGCGGAGCGGAATCACCCGCGCCATGTTATGAGGTGCGCCCTCCGCGGTCGCCTGCCGGCATAGGGGTGGCCCGGCGGACGCGGCAAGGACCGCGACATCGGTGTCGCGCCGTGTCGGGCATCCTGTCAGTCAGGTAGCGGGATCTCGGGGGAATCCAGGAGTGTGCGGCCGGAACCCGGTGCCGGACATGAGGTAAAGCATCGAGAAGTCAGCACGTTGGTGGTGTGGGCTCCGGTGTGCGCCGAGGGCGCGGGAGCGCGGCGAGAAGGCACGCTTGTTGCTCCTCTGAGCCCGACCACGGAATCCTGCCCGAAGGGGGCAGGCAGGCGAGCGAAGACGACATGGCCAACTGGAACCAGAGAACCATCGCCAAGCGCGTGAGCGTCACCGGCGTGGGCCTGCACTCGGGCAAGCCCGCGACCCTGACGCTGGCGCCGGCGCCCGCCGACAGCGGCATCACCTTCGTCCGCATGGACCTGGGGGTCGAGATCCCGGCCCGCGCCGACCTGGTCACCGACACCATCCTTTCCACCTCGCTGGCGGTGGGCAATGCCCGCGTCGCCACCGTGGAGCATGTGCTCGCCGCCCTCACCGGCCTCGGCATCGACAACTGCCGCGTCGAGGTGGACGGCCCCGAGATCCCCATCCTCGACGGCTCGGCCGCGCCTTTCGTCTGGCTGGTGCAGGAGGGCGGCATCGAGAAGCAGCGGGCCGGCAAGCGCTTCCTGGTCATCGACCAGCCGGTCGAGATCCGCGAAGGCGGCAAGCTGGCACGCCTGGACCCGGCGGCCGAGATGACGATCCGCTTCACCGTGGACTTCGACCACCCGCTGGTCACCGACCAGACCTTCGAGTTCCGCTTCTCCGACCGGCGCTTCGCCCGCGAGCTGGCGCCGGCCCGCACCTTCTGCTTCCTGCGGGACATCGAGTACATGAAGTCGAAGGGGCTGGCCCAGGGCGGGAGCCTCGACAACGCCATCGTTGTCGACGACTTCTCCATCCTCAACCCCGAGGGGCTGCGCTTCCCCGACGAGTTTGCGCGCCACAAGGTGCTCGACGCCATCGGGGATCTCACCCTCATCGGCATGCCCATCATCGGCGCGCTGACGGCGGTGAAGAGCGGCCACGCCATGAACCAGGCGCTGGTCCGCAAGGTGCTGGCCACCCCGGGCTCCCACCGCGTCGTCCGGGTGAGCGCCGAGGCCGAGCTGGAGCCGCTGCGCATCCGGCTGCCGGCGCTGGGCGCGGTCGAGAGCCACGCCTGAGCCGCGGCGGCCGCGTGGCCGATCGCCCCGAGCTCTTCCACCGCATCGACGAGGCCGACTCGGCCGCGGCCCGCCGCGCCCTGGCGGCGCTCGGCCTGGTGGGCCGGGTCGAGCTCCAGAACGTCTTCTACGAGAGCCATGCCGCGCGGCTCGCCGCCCTGGGCGGCGGGACGGAGACGCCGGCGCTCCGGGACGGGGCCGGCCTCCACCGAGGCCTGGCGGCGGTGCTGGCGGCGCTGGGGGAGCTGGCGAAGGGGTAGCGGGCTACCAGGAGCCGAAGCGGCGACGTGCCTCGGCCGCCAGCGCGTCGCGGTGCGACGGGTGGGCGATGCCGATGAGGGCCGCCGCTCGCTGGCGCAGGTTCTTGCCCCAGAGGTCGGCGATGCCGTACTCGGTGACGACGAAATGCACGTGGGCCCGCGTCGTCACCACCCCCGCCCCCGGCTTCAGGAACGAGACGATGCGCGAGTCGCCGTGGTGGGTCACCGACGGCAGGGCGATGATGGGCTTGCCCCCCTCGGAGAGGGCGGCGCCGCGGATGAAGTCCATCTGCCCGCCCACGCCGGAGAACTGGTGGTCGCCGATGGAGTCGGCGCACACCTGGCCGGTCAGGTCCACCTCGATGGCGCTGTTGATGGCGGCCACCTTGGGGTTGCGGCGGATGACGGCGGTGTCGTTGACGTAGGCCACGTCGAGCATGGCCACCAGCGGGTTGTCGTCGAGGAAGTCGTAGAGCTTCTTCTTCCCCAGCGCGAAGGTGGCCACGATCTTTCCGGGGTGCGTGCGCTTGGACTCGCCGGTGATGACGCCCTTCTCCACCAGATCCACCACGCCCTCGGAGAGCATCTCGGTGTGCACGCCGAGCCGCTGGTGGTCCTTGAGGGCCGCCAGGGTGGCGTTGGCCAGGGAGCCGATGCCGATCTGCAGGGTGGAGCCGTCCTCCACCAGCTCGGCGCAGTGGCGGCCGATGGCCCGCTCCTCGTCGGTGATGGGGTGCTCGGCCGGCTCGGGGATGGGGTCGGCTCCCTCCACCAGCCAGTCGATCTGGTCCTCGTGGATGAGCCCGTCGCCGTGGGTGCGCGGCATGTTGGGGTTCACCTGGGCGATGACGGTGCGGGCGGTCTGCACCGCCGCCCGGGTGGCGTCGACCGACACGCCCAGCGAGCAGTAGCCGTGCCGGTCGGGGGGCGAGACCTGGACGAGGGCCACGTCGAGCGGCAGCACCCCGCCGCGGAAGAGCTGGGGAACCTCGGAGAGGAAGACCGGCAGGTAGTCGGCGCGCCCCTCCTGCACCGCGTGGCGCACGTTGGCGCCGACGAAGAGCGAGTTGACCCGGAAGCTCCGGGCCATCTCCGGGGCGGCGTAGGGTGCCGCTCCCTCGGTGTGGATGGAGACCACCTCGACCACCCGCAGGTCCGGCGCCCGGGCCGTCATGGCCTCGATGAGGCGGCGCGGCGCGGCGGCGATGCTGTGGACGAAGACCCGGTCGCCCGACTTGATGACCGAGACGGCCTCCTCGGCCTTGACGGTGCGGTTCATGGGCACGTCTGCGACCCCCGGTGGGTTGATCGGCGCGGGGGCGGAGCATACCCCGGGCCCGCCGCGCCGGTCACTTCCGTTCGCGTCCCAGGGTCCAACGAAGAAACCCCGGCGCCTCCCCGCTCACGGGAGGCGCCGGGGCCGGGATCCCCGCCCGCCAGGCCTAGAGGACCTTCACCCGCGCCAGCTCGTTCCCCTCGGCGTCCACCGTGTGGATGGCGCAGGCGAGGCACGGGTCGAAGGAGTGGACCGTCCGCAGCGCCTCGAGGGGGCGCTCCGGGTCGGCGATGGGGTTCCCGATGAGGGAGGCTTCGTAGGGGCCGAGCTTCTCGTTCTCGTCGCGGGGGCCGGCGTTCCAGGTGGAGGGCACCACCGCCTGGTAGTTCTGGATCTTCCCGTCCCGGATCACCGTCCAGTGGGAGAGGGTGCCGCGCGGCGCCTCGTGGAAGCCGAAGCCGCGGATCTCGCCGGCGGGGAAGGTGGGCTCGTTGAAGATGGCCACGTCGCCCTTGCCGATGTTCTCGACCAGGAGCTTCCAGTGCTTGAGGGCCAGCTCGTTGATGACCGCCGTGCGGATGCAGCGGGCGGCGATGCGGCCCAGGGTGGAGTGGAGGATGGCCGGCCCCAGCTTGGTCTTGGCCACCGCCCCGGCGGTGTCGAGGAACTTGGTGGCCCAGCGCACCGTGGGCTCGTGGTTGCTGGCCAGGCCGGCCAGCACCTGGGCCAGCGGCCCCACCTGCATGGGCTCGCCCTTGAAGCGCGGGGCCTTCACCCAGGAGTACTTGCCCTTCTCGCTCCAGTCGCCGGGCTGGGGCACCGTCTCGCCGGCGAAGGGGTGCAGCGGCTTCTGCTCGCCCCCGTACCAGGCGTGGGCCACCGTCTCGGTGACGCCGTCGCGGAAGTAGGGGTCGCCGAAGGCGCCGATGGGCTTGAAGGTCGAGAGGTCGGCCTTCATGATCGTCCCGCCGGGCAGGTCGAACCTGGTGCCCTTGGTGTCGAGGGGCAGGTCGGGCACCGAGAGGTAGTTGGTGACCCCGGCGCCGTACTGGGCCCAGCCGGCGTAGAGGGCGCCCACCGCCGCCACGTCGGGGAAGTAGACCTGCTGCACGAAGGCCGAGACCTCGTCGAGCAGGTCCTTCACCTTGTACAGCTTCTCCATGTTGAGGGTGGACGGGCTGTCGAGGTTGATGGCGTTGGCGACCCCGCCGACCGCCAGGTTCTGGATGTTGGGGGTCTTGGAGCCGAGGATGGCCACCACCTGCAGCGCCTTGCGCTGGTACTCCAGGGCCTGCAGGTAGTGGTGCACGGCCAGCAGGTTCACGTCGGGCGGGAGCTTCATCGCCGCGTGGCCCCAGTAGCCGTTGGTGAAGATGCCGAGCTGTCCGCCGGCCACGAAGCCGGCCAGCTTCTCCTTGGTGGCCGCCAGCGCCTTGGCCGAGTTCCCCTGCCAGGGCGAGAGGCTCTCGGCCAGCCTGGAGGTGGCCACCGGGTCGCCCTTGAGGGCGCTGGGGACGTCGACCCAGTCGAGCGCCGCCAGGTGGTAGAAGTGCACGATGTGATCGTGCAGCGCGTGGGCGGCGATGATCAGGTTGCGGATGTACTGCGCGTTGGGCGGGATCTCGAGGTTGAGCGCGTTCTCCACCGCCCGCACCGAGGTGATGGCGTGCACGGTGGTGCAGACGCCGCAGATGCGCTGGGTGAAGATCCAGGCGTCCCGCGGATCGCGCTGCTGCAGGATGATCTCGATGCCGCGCCACATCGTGCCCGAGGACCAGGCGTTCTTCACCTTGCCGCCGTCCACCTCCACGTCGATGCGGAGGTGGCCCTCGATGCGGGTGATGGGGTCGATGGTGATCCGGCTCATGCACGGCCTCCGGCCGGAGCGGGGGCGCCGGCGAGGATGGGGTACTTCCTGACGATGTAGATGTAGACCATGGTCTCCACGGCCACGATGCCCAGGGTGACGAGGATCTCGCCCACCGACGGGAAGTAGCGCCAGCCGTTCCCCGGGTCGAAGGCGGTCAAGTAGACGTCGACTCGGTACAGGCCGCCGGCCGCCATGACGGCGAAGGCGCCGCGCAGCAGGGCCCCGGCGTCGCGGGTGCCGCGCGAGGTCCAGAGCATCCCGGCCGCCACCGCCGCCAGCGCCACCTCCAGCCAGAAGACCAGGGCGTGGAAGTCGAGGGCGAAGGCCAGGCCCAGCCTCCCGCGCAGCACGATGTCGACGAGGCGCAGGCCCAGGAAGACGGCGGTGAGGCCGGCCATGATGCCCGCCAGGTCGGAGAGCATCCGGGTCTCCAGCGGCCGGCGGAAGGCGCGCGCCGAGAAGACCGACTCCACCACCACCGCGGCGTACCCCATGCCCACGCAGGAGACCAGGAACAGCGCCGGCAGGAACGGCGTGTGCCAGAGCTTGTGGAGCTTGGTCACCGACACCAGGAAGAGCGAGCCCAGGGTGGACTGGTGCATGGCCGGGAGCACGACGCCGAAGGCCAGCACCACGGGGAAGGCCTTCTCCACCAGCGGCAGGGCGAACCGGGCCAGCCCCTGCAGCGGGCCGGGCTGCTCCTTCCAGCGCTCCAGGAAGGCCGGCGAGATCTCGACCCACAGCACCGCGGTGTAGGCCATCACGCAGAGCGCCACCTCGAGCAGGCCCGAGGTCCAGTTGTAGCGGCCGTTGTAGGCCAGGGGGACCTTCCACAGGTTCCAGTAGCGCCCCACGTCGAAGACGATGGCGGTGGCGCCGGCGGTGTAGCCCAGCGCGCTGGTGAGCAGCGCTGGCCGGACCAGCGGGTGGAACTTGCCGCGGTTGAGGATGTAGACCAGCAGGGCCACGGCGAAGCCGCCGCTGCCCAGGGCCGTGCCGACCACGACGTCCACGGCGATCCAGATGCCCCAGGGGTAGCCGTCGTTCATGGCCGAGGCGGCGCCCAGTCCCTGCAGGAAGCGGACGGTACCGGCCGCGGTGCCCAGCGCCCAGAAGAGGAGCAGGACGCCGAAGAACGGGGTGAGCAGCTTGCCGCCGACGGGAGTGGGCTTGGGGTGGCTCATCTAGGCGCCCTCCTCGTCGGCCTGCTTGCGGTTCTTGCGGATGGTGAGGAGCGCCGCGCCGAAGAGGGCCACCGGAGCCACCATGCCGTAGTAGATGCCGTGCGAGATGCTCTCGGAGAGCGCCGGTGCGGCCTCGTCGCCCACGTCGGGGAGCCCCAGGGCGCGGAAGGGCACGCCCTTGGCGGTGAGGTAGAGCACCTGGGTGCCCCCGGCGTCCTGGTCGCCGTACACCTTGGCCTCGTAGCGATCGGGCTGGGTCTTGAGCCGGCGCTGCGCCTCCTGGAGCAGGTCGCTGCGCTTGCCGTAGACGACGGCGCCGCGGGGGCAGACCTCGCAGCAGGCCGGGTCGGCGATCTGCCGCACCCCCGGCTTCTTCGGCTCGCCGCGGTGCCGGCAAAGCTCGCACTTCACGATCTGCGGTGCCGCCTTGTCCCAGTTGAACTTGGGCACGTTGAACGGGCAGGCCACCTGGCAGTAGCGGCAGCCGACGCAGCCGTCCTTGTCGTAGGTGACGATGCCGGTGGAGGCGTTCTTGGCGAGCGCCCCGATCATGCAGACCGAGACGCAGGCCGGGTCCACGCAGTGCATGCACTGCGACTTCATGAACGCGCTGCGGCCCCCGGCAGCGGCCAGCTTGATGACGTTCTTGGTGGTGCCGTTGAGGTCGGGCGGGGCGTCGTAGGGCGCGCCGTTGAGGGTGGCGCGGTCCTGGGGAAGCTGGTTGGCCTCCTTGCACTTCACCACGCAGGCGCGGCAGCCGATGCAGAGCGTGGAGTCGTAGAGCATCCCCACCGACCCGGCCTCGGCGACCTTGCGGTCGCGGGCCTCCGCGGGGGAGGGGACCGCGGCCGCGGCCCCGGCGGCGGCCAGACCGGTGAGCAGTTCCCGGCGCGAGAGCTTCACGGTCACTCCTCCTTCTTCTCTCCGTCGGGGGAGATCTTGCGGGAGGCCACGTAGCCGCCGGCGGCGGCGGCGCCCACCGCCAGGCCGGCGAGGCCGGTGGCCAGGGGCGAGATGCCCCCGCGCTCGGCGGTGATGGGCGGATAGGTGCCGGGGCCGGTGAGCGGCGGGAAGTCCTTGGCGTCGACGGTGGAGTGGAGCGGGGCGCGGAAGGCCAGCTTCTGCTCGGTGCAACCGAAGCAGGGGTGGCCGATGCCGATGGGCCAGGCGCCGGGCACCTCCACGAAGTGGTTGAGCGAGCAGTTGGCGTGGGTCGCCGGCCCCTTGCAGCCCAGCTTGTAGAGGCAGTAGCCCTGCCGGTGCCCCTCGTCGCCGAAGCGCTGGGCGAAGCGGCCGGCGTCGAAGTGGGCGCGCCGCGGGCAGTCCTCGTGGATGACGCGGCCGTAGGCGAACTTGGGCCGCCCCAGCTCGTCGAGGGCCGGCAGGGTGCCGAAGGTGGCGTACTGCAGCGCCGTGCCCAGCAGGTTGTAGGGGTTGGCGGGGCAGCCGGGCAGGGTGACCACGGTCTTGCCGGCCAGCACCTGGGGCGCCCCCTGGGCGCCAGTGGGGTTGGGGTCGGCGGCCGGGATGCCGCCGAAGCTGGCGCAGGAGCCGATGGCGATGATGGCGCCGGCGCTGGCCGCGGTCTCGTTGACGATGTCCACTGCGGTGCGGCCGCCCACCTTGCAGAAGGCGCCGCTGGCCTTGGTGGGGATGGCGCCCTCGATGATGCAGATGTACTTGCCCTTCGATCGGGCGATGGCGTCGTGGAGCGTCTTCTCCGCCTGGTGGCCGGCGGCGGCCATGAGGGTCTCGTGGTAGTCGAGCGAGACCAGGGAGAGGATGAGCTCGCCCACGTCGGGGGCGCTGGTGCGGAGCAGGGACTCGGAGCAGCCGGTGCACTCCTGGAAGTGGAGCCAGATGAGCGCGGGCTTCGCGCCCGACGAGGCCTTCTGGGCCATCTTCTCGGCGGCGCTGGCGGGGAGGCCGACCGCGGCGGCGGCCAGGGTGCACACCTTGAGGAAGTCGCGGCGACCGAAGGCGTCGTCCGTTGCCGGGTCATGACCGCGCGTCGCGATTTCGAACATGTGCGGGGCCTCCAGGGAAGGCGTTCAAAGTGCCACGCCGCTGCGTGAAAAATCAACGCCTCGCGCAATTGCTGCTTGATCATGATCAATGTGCCAAATCTGGCAGGACCCACGAAAAAAACGATGTAAAACCAATGTGTTCAGTCGACACGGAGGGAGCCGAATTGGCGATGCGATTGATTTACGTCACGCAGAAAATGGAGTGGCACACTGCGGCAGGGGCGCGCAGGAAGTCACCCGGAGAAGTCCATTTTCGGGGGCGAACGGGGCCCTTCGGGGGCCACCCTGTTCACCGAACGTGATGGCGTCTCAGAGCTCGGCGCGGAGCGTGGCGCTGCCACGCAGCACCGCGTCGGAGGCGGCGGTCGCCTGGTAGGCGCCGGTCGGCGACTTCAGCGAGTAGCGGGTGAGGCTGTAGCCGACCAGCGCCCGGATCGAGAACGGGCCGAAGAGCCGCACCCCCAGGCCGCCCGAGGCGTCGAGGCCCCAGGCGCTGCCGCCGCCGAAGAAGGCCGGCGTGCCCTTCACCAGCTCCCGCGCGGTGAGCCAGCGCAGGTAGGCGACGTCGATGAGGAGGGTGAAGCGGGGGGCGACGGGAAGCTCCAGGGCGAGGCCGCCGCGCAGCCCGGAGAGCTTGGTGTCGGGAAGGCCGGCCAGCCCCCCCGAGACCGCGAGCTGGCGATTCTCGTAGCCTACCGAGGGGGTGAGCACGAGGCCGGCGGAGCCGAGGGGCGGAGCGCGCCACACCACGGCAGCGCCGATGCGCTGGGCGGTGGTGGAGAGCTTGGTCCCCGTGGTGCTCTTGGTCTCGAGGAGGACGGAGCGGGCGTAGTCGGCCGAGAGGCCGAGGCCGCGCAGCGCGCCGGCCTGGCTCGCCAGGGGGAAGAGCTCGAGGCGGGCGGCGGGCCCGCCCATGCCGGGGATGTGGTGCTCGAGGAGCGGCCCGCTGGCGCCCGAGTAGGTGAGGTCGCGCTTGGCGAGGAATACGCCCAGCTCGGCGGCCACGAGCCACTGCGCGCCAGCCGCCGGCGCGGCGGCCTCGGCAGGCGGGCGAGACGCCGGCACCGGGCGCGTGGCCGGGGCAGGAACCGGCACCGGAACCGGGGTGGGCGCCGCGGCCGCGGGCGGGCGCGCCACCGGCGGCGGCGGGAGCGGGACCGTGGCGGGCGCGCGCGGAGGGGCCGCCACCGGGGGCGGTGCGGCGACGCCGAAGCGCCCCTCGACCTCGCGCTTCACGAGGTCCAGGGAGTCGGCGTCCAGCAGCCCGCGGGCGTTGACCGGTAGCCGCCAGCTCTGGGCCGGCCTGGGGCCTCGGGTGACGAGGTCGAGGTTCAGCACCCGCCCGGTGCGGGTGGAGAGGACGCCCGCGAGCGCGCCGACAGCTCCCTGCTTGCGCAGGAGCGCCGTGTCGAGCTTCCCCTTCTTGGTGACCTCGGCCCAGGGCACGCACTCGAACGTGCCGCACAGGGCCCGCGAGAGCTGGCGCGTCAGCGCGCGCTTCGCGTCCCCGCGCACCGGCCCGATGGCGAGGCGCGGCGGCGCCGCTCCCGCAGCCGTCGCCGTGAGGAACAGAGCAGCCACGACAAGACCACGACCGATCGACCCCCGCATGCGGCCTCCCCCCGTGCGCCTCTCGCGCACCGCGCCACAGATAAGAGCGCAAGGTGCTCACCCGGGCAAGGACGCCGAGTTCCGCGCCGGGGGCCCGGCCGCTCGCCCCCTCGGAGACCGCCGCGGTGCCGAGATTTCCTACCAGACGGCCGAGCACGAGCCGGGAACGAGAGAAGAAGTGGCCGCTCCGCCGGGCCGGGCCGCAGGCCCCCAGCCATCGGCCACGCCAGGGCGCCATTCGGCATCGCCCCGGCCGACCCCGGATCGTGAGCCGTGATGTAGGCTCTACCGAGAAGAAGTAGTCGCGGGACGCGGCGGGCGAGGCGAGGGGGCCCGCGGGCTCCCTCGCCGCCCAGCTCAGCGCTGCCGCCGCGGCTTCCAGGTGCCGAGCCGGACGGCGGGGCGGGCGCTCCCCCCCGAGGCGGCCTGCGTTTCTCCCCCGCCGGCGGCCCGGGCTGGCGAGCCGTGGCGTCCGGGCGGGTGGCTGGCCAGCTTGCGCCCCGAGCCGGAGCGCGGGCGACCCTTGGGCCCGCCGCCGGGCCGGCGGTGGGGCGGCAGCCCCTGGTGCGCGCGCCCCTCGGCGGCGCGCGCCGACTCGGACTGGAACACCTCGCCGTCGCGCGGGACCTCGGCGCGCGGCAGCGGGGCGCGCGTCAGCTTCTCGATGGACCGCAGCAGCGCGCCCTCCTCGGGCGAGCAGAAGCTCGAGGCCCGGCCGCTGGCCGCCATCCGCGCCGTCCGGCCGACGCGGTGGACGTAGTCCTCGGCCACGTGGGGCAGGTCGAAGTTGACGACGTGGCCGATCTCGGCGACGTCGATGCCGCGCGCGGCGATGTCGGTGGCCACCAGCACGCGGTAGGACCCGTCCTTGAAGCCGTCGAGCGCCTGGCGGCGCTGGCCCTGCGAGCGATCGGCGTGGATGCGGGTGACCTTGTGGCCGGCCCGCTCCACGCCCTTGGCCACCCGGTCGGCGCGCCGCTTGGTGCGGGTGAAGACCAGGGTGGAGAGGTCGTCGCCGTCGAGGAGCGCGAGCAGGAGGGGGAGCTTCTCCTCCTGGCCGCAGAGGAAGACGCGCTGCTCGGCACGTGCGGCGGTGGTGCCGCTGCGGACCACCTCGACCCGCACCGGATCGCGCAGGTGGGCGGCGGCGAAGTCGGCCACCTCGCCTCCCATGGTGGCGGAGAAGAGCAGGGTCTGCCGCGGGCGCGGCAAGCGCTGCAGGATGCGGGTCAGCTGCGGGCGGAAGCCCATGTCGAGCATGCGGTCGGCCTCGTCGAGCACCAGCAGCTCGATCTGGTCGAGGCGCGCCGACCCGCTCTGCAGGTGGTCCACCAGCCGGCCCGGGGTGGCGATGACCACCTCGCGCCGCTCGCGGAAGGCCTGGCGCTGCTGTTCCATCCCCACGCCGCCGATGACCACCGCGCCGCGCACGTGGCGTGCGTGGCCGAAGCGCTCCAGCTCCTGGCCGATCTGCAGCGCCAGCTCGCGGGTGGGAGCCAGCACCAGCGCGCGAGTGCCGGGCTTGCCGGCCAGCCGCTCGATGATGGGGAGCAGGAAGGCGGCGGTCTTGCCGGTGCCGGTGGCGGCGGTGCCGATGACGTCGCGCCCCTCGAGCGCTGGCGGGATGGCCTGGGCCTGGATGGGCGTGGGCTCCTCGAAGCCGGCGCGAGCCAGGGCGTGGAGGGATTTCTCGGAGAGCAGAAGGTCCTGGAAGCGGATCACGGAGTCCTCGGCAGGTGCCGGCGAGGCACGGATGCCCGCGGCGGGGTGGGGCTTGGTAGCAGGTTCGCCGCGCGATTGCACGGCGGGGAAGACGGGGCTCAGGCGGCGGCCTGCGCCGCGGGCGCCGGGTCGCCGGCGCCGAGCTCGCGGAGCCAGCGCGCGTTCGCCGCCAGGGCCGCCCGGAGCGTGGGCTGGGCGCGGTAGGGGATGCCGTGGGCGCGGCAGGTGCGCTCGACGATGGGCGCCAGCTCCGGGTAGCGCACGTGGCAGATGCCGGGGAAGAGGTGGTGCTCCACCTGGTAGTTGAGGCCGCCCACGTACCAGGAGAGCAGGCGCCGGCCGCGGGCGAAGTCGGTGGTGGTGGCGAGCTGGAGCTCGGCCCAGCCCAGCGGCAGCCGCTCCCCCTCGCGCCCGCGGGGGTGGTCCACCTCGGCCACGCAGTGGGCGAGCTGGAAGACGGCCGCCAGGGTCACGCCCGCGGCCGCCGAGGCCAGGAGCCACAGCGGCACGAGCCAGAAGGTGGGGTGGAGCAGGAGCGGGACGACGAAGGCCCAGCCCAGGAAGGCGGCCTTGCCGAGGAGCAGCGCGGCGAGGGCGCCGCCCCGCGGCCGCGGGAAGGCGTGGCCGCCGATGCGCCCGGTGAGCAGCTCGCGCAGGTCGTCGTAGAGCCACCACTTGAGCGCGAAGACCCCGTAGAGCACCCAGGCGTAGAGGTGCTGCCAGCGGTGGAAGGAGCGGCGCGGCTGCTGCGGCGTGAGCCGGAGGAGGAAGCCGGCGTCGCCGTCGGTGTCCATCCCCGCCACGTTGGGCCAGGTGTGGTGCAGGACGTTGTGCTTGTGGCGCCAGAGCCAGGAGCTGCCGCCGATGAGGTCGGCGGCGAAGGCGAAGGCGCGGTTGACGGCCGGCCGGGAGGAGAGGGTGCCGTGGTTGGCGTCGTGCATGACGTTGAACCCGACGCCGGCGATGGCCAGGCCCACCGAGAGGGCCAGCAGTGCCGCCGCCCAGCCGGGCACCGGAAGCAGCAGCAGCGCCAGGTAGGAGCCGGCCAGCCAGGCGAGGATCGCCGCCGTCTTGGCGGCGACGGCCGGGCCGCCGCGCGCCGGGCGGCCCGAGCGCGCCAGGTGTTCCTCCACGGCGCGCCTCAGCTCTGCGTGGAGGGGGCCGGCGGGGGGGAAGTCCACTCTGCTGAGGGCGGCGGCCATCACGGCTCCAGGAGCGCCGGACGTAGCGCCCGGTTCGGTCCAGGTGATGCCGCGAGCGCGTCACCGGGGGGTCACGGACGGGAAGGGCCGGTGCGCGGGCCTCGACCCCCGCCGTCGCCAGGGGCGAAGGAGCCCTCCGCGCAGGCAGGGACCCCTCGACGCCGCGGGCAGGAACGTACGTGCGGCTAGCCCTCTGCCCGCGCCTTGCCGCGCGGGCGCCCGGCGGCCCGCGCCGCCTTGGCGCGGGGGGCGCGGGGGGCCCTGGGGGCCGCGGCGCTCTCGGCCTCGGCGCGCCCGGCGGGGCGGCGCACCGACAGCCCGTGCAGGAAGGTCTCGACGTCGGCCTGGTCGCGAGCCCCGATGACCTGCAGCCGCTCCAGCAGCTTGCCGGCGACAGACCGCAGGGTCGCGTAGGTGGCCCAGTTGGGCGCGGCGTCGTAGCGGATGTCGCAGCCCAGCCGCTCGGCGGCGCCGCGCGTGGCCTTGGGCCGCAGGAGGACGTGCTTCTCCGGGTCGGCCAGGAAAGGGAACAGGGTCGCCAGCGTCCAGGCGGTGCCCGCCGGCGCCGGCAGCGCCGCGGTGGCGGCGAAGAGCTTGTCGAAGCGGGCCCGGCTCGGCGAGGGGACCGAGAGCAGCTCGAAGAGCGCCTCGAGCCAGGGGCCCGTCAGCGCGGGGTCGGCCAGCGCCAGCTCCAGCGCGCCGCCCTCCACCACGCCGGCGACGGCGGCCACGAGCCGCTCCACCTTGCGCAGCCGGCTCACGATCTCGCCGACGTCGCCCGCGGCCAGCAGGGCCTCGCCCTTCCCGCCGCCCAGCAGCTCGACCCAGCCCTCGCGCGCGCTGCGCCAGCGGGCGGTGCGCCCGGACGCGGCGAAGCCGCCGGGGGTGCGCTCCAGGAAGTCGGCCACCGCCTGGTCGTGGGTCAGCCAGTTGCCGTTGAGCGCGTAGCGGCCGGAGGCCTCGTCGAGCGCGAAGGAGGTGAGCCCCTCGAGCCAGGGATCCGGCTCCAGCCCCTCGGTGCGAAGCATGGGCTTGGCCAGGGGCCAGCGCAGCTTGGCCGCGAAGCGCTTGGCGCTCTCCGGGAAGAAGACGTGGATGGCGTCGGGCTCGACGGCCACCACCCGGCCCATTCCGAGGGAGGTATGCAGCACCAGCGTGCCGCGGGTCAGCTCGCTCATGGTCGCTCCTTCGCAGTCAGCGACCGCTCGAAGCGAACGGAAGTCGGCGCGAGTTGTGAGGACAGCGTTGTACGCCTTTCGACGCCGGAGGGACAGCCCCCGGGTCCGTCGCACGGGACCGGCGCGACCCGCGCCACCCCACTCCGGCGCGGGACCGGCGTGCGGTGTCAGCGAGGACTTAATCCCGCGGAGCGCTCCGCGCCTGGCCATCGGGTCGCTGCCGCGGCGGCCGGCTCCCGGCAGGCCCGTGGCCCGCGGGCGCGCGCGGTGCTATTCGATGTCGATGAGCTCACCGGGCATGACGGTCGCGGTCGGCAGGCACACGGTCTCCATCGAACGGCTTGAGCCGACGCGCTGGCGGGTCTCGGTGGACGGGCGGCGCTTCGCCACCTTCTGCACCGAGAGCCGGGCGCGGGCGGCGGGCCGGCGCGAGGCGCGCAGGCTCGACTACCCGGCGCTCCCGGGCGTGGCGCCGGGGCCGCGGAGCCGCTGAGACCTCATCTCAGGCAGCGGGGACGACGGCGGGGGCCGCGCCGGCGGGCGCGACGGTGACCCGGTTGCGTCCCCCGGCCTTGGACCGGTAGAGCGCCGCGTCGGCGACCTTGAGCAGGTCGGCGATCTCCTCGCCGTGCTCCGGGAAGCAGGCCACGCCCAGCGAGATGGTGGCGGCTCGCAGGGTCTCGCCGCGGGGGGCGATGCGCAGCTGCTCCACCTGGGCCCGCAGGTTCTCGGCGCGCTCGGCGCCCACCGCCAGCGAGGCCTCGGGCATGACCACCACGAACTCCTCGCCGCCGTAGCGGCAGACGATGTCCTCGGCACGGGTGCCGCGCTTCAGCAGGCGCGCCACCTCCTGCAGCACCAGGTCGCCGGTCTCGTGTCCGAAGTCGTCGTTGAAGCGCTTGAAGTGATCCACGTCGAGGATCAGCAGGCTGACCGGCGCCTGGCGGCGGCGGGCCCGCGCCATCTCCCGCTCCATCGTCACCTGCAGGTATCGCCGGTTGAACAGGCCGGTGAGCGGGTCGCTCACCGACTGGCGGTGCAGGGTCTCGTGGAGCCGGAGGTTGGCGAGGGAGAGGGCCAGGTGGCGGGTGAAGGTGACGAGCTTCTCGCGCTGCGAGGCCGTCGTGGCGTCCGGTCCGGTGTCGACGGTGACGACGCCCAGCGCCTCTCCCTGCGCCACCATGGGGGCGCAGGCGTGGGGACGCGAGGAGTCGCCGGCGGCGCAGGGGACGCCCAGCCCCTCCCCGCTCACCAGGTGGAGCTGGCCGCGGCGCAATGCCCAGCACTCCTCGGGCGTGCAGCGCTCGGCGGCGCAGGGCGGGGCGGCGGCGCCCCAGCGAGCCGACAGCTCGGAGACGTTGCGGGAGTTGGCGAGCACCAGCACCCCGCCGCTCGCGTCCCGGAAGAGCCGCTCGCCGGCGCGGGCCACCACCTGGTACGCCTCCGGCAAGCTGCGCGAGCTCTGCAGCAGGTCGTCCATCTCGGCGAGGACGGCCGTCTCGGCGCTGCGCTCCTCCAGCGCGCGAACCGCCGCGGCCAGGCGCAGGTTGGCGGCGGAGATCTCGCGCTCGGCGGCTGCCTGGCCGTCGAGCTGCCGCTCCAGCGGGCGCACCAGCGCGAAGTAGAGCACCGGCGAGATGACCACGCTCACCAGCAGCGCGTCGACGATCCCCTCCACCAGCGGGTCGAGCCGGACGAGGTGGGGCAGCACGGCGACCATCACGAGGAACTCGGCCGCCAGCAGGGAGACCAGGATCACGAGCGGCGCGCTCCAGGCGCGCCTGCTCGGGGCGGGACGGGCCGGACTGCACGCTCCTGCGGCGGTGAGGGCTGGGTCCACGGGGCTCCCGGGGGACGCCTGGTCCTCCGGCGCCTGCCCTCCCCTCGGCACGGGGGGCCTGGTCCGATAAGCCGCCGCGCCGCGGGGCCACCTCGATGGGCGCGGGCGCGCCGGGTGGTCTTCGCCCCGCACGGCAAGTGTAGGATCCACCCCGCATCCCGGGTGGATCCGCGGGGCGGTGGCAGCGGCGTCAGCGGCGGCGGCGGCGACGACGGCGGCGATGGCCGGGCGCCCCCTCGGCGCCGGGCGCGCCCGAGGCCGGCGGGCCGCGCTGCGGAGCGCCGTGGCCCGCGCCGCCCTGGGGAGGAGCGGGGCGCGAGGCACCGTGCTGCGGCAGGGCGTGGCCGGGTGCCGGGGTCGCCCCGGGCGCCGGGCGCCCGACCCGGATCACCTCGGGTCCCGGGCCGGGGCGGCCGCCGCGCTCGGGCCGGTGCCGGGCGTGCTGCTGCGGCCCCTGCGGGTGCGGTGCCCGCTCCCGCTGCCGCTGCCGCTGAGGCGCGCCCGCCCGCGGGTGGCCCTCGCCCCGCGCCGGGCCGCGCTGCTCCTCGCGCGGCTGGCGCTGGGGCGGTTCCTCGGCGCGGCCGGTGGGAGCGAAGTCGGGGGTGAGCTCGCGCCGCACGTAGGCGCGCCAGATCTCGCGGGCGTCGCCGGCGGCGCGGAGCAGCGCCGGGTCGAGCGCGGCGAAGAAGCGGCGCAGGTTCTCCAGGTCGCGGCGGAAGAAGCCCTCGGCCTGGCTGTTGTGCGCGGCCCCGATCACCTGGGGAAAGTCGATGACCACCGGGCCGTCGCGCCCCAGCAGCACGTTGTAGGGCGAGAGGTCGCCGTGGATGAGATCGCAGGTGAGCATGCGGATGGCCTGTCCCCGCAGGTCGGCGTAGAGCGCCGCCGCCCGCTCCCGCGCCACCCGGGCGTCCACCAGCCGCGGGGCCGGATGGCCGGCCTCGTCCACCACCAGCTCCATGAGGAGCACGCCCTCGTAGAAGAGCACCGGCCGGGGCACCCGCACGCCGGCGGCGTGCAGGGCGTGGAGCGCGTCGGCCTCCTTGCTCTTCCAGGCCTCCTCCTCGGCCGCCTTCCCGAACCGGCTGCCCCTGTCCATGGCCCGCTGGGTGCGGGAGTCGCGGACCTGGCGCCCCTCCTGGTAGGCGGAGCGGTTGCGGAAGCTGCGGGCCTGGCGGGCCTTGTACACCTTGGCGGCCACGATCTCGGCGCCGTGGCGAACCAGCCACAGATCGGCCTCCTTGCCGCTCTTCAGCCGGGAGAGGACCTCGTCGACGATGCCGTCGGCGAGCAGCGGCGCCAGGGGATCGACCATGTGCAGCGCAGGAGTAGAGGAGGCCGGCCCCGCGGTCAAGACGGAGCGCCGGGCGGCCTGGCCCACGGCCGGCGGCGGGCGGCGGTCCCCGGCGGGAGCGGCCCATCTGGTCCCGGGTGGGGGCGTTCCGGGGCGCGCTCGATCTTGTTACCGTCCGGGCCGCCGTTCACTTTCCGTGTCGAAAGGACCGCGCATGACCCGCGCCCTCGCCGCACTGCTGGCCGCCCTGCTGCTCGTCCCGCCGGCCCTCGCCCAGCCGCTGCCCACCGCCTCGCCGCAGAGCGTGGGCCTCGCGCCCGACCGGCTGGCCCGCATCGGCAAGGCGCTCGAGGCGGACATCGCCCAGGGCAAGCTGCCGGGCGCGGTGGTGGCCGTGGCCCGGCGCGGCAAGGTCGTGTACCTGGAGGCCTTCGGAAAGCTCGACCCCAAGGCCGGTACGCCGATGACCAGGGACGCCATCTTCCGCATCTACTCGATGACCAAGCCCTGGACCTCGGTGGCGGCGATGATGCTGGTCGAGGAGGGCCGGATCCAGCTCACCGATCCGGTCTCCCGGTTCCTGCCGGCGCTGAAGGGGCCCAGGGTGAGCGTGGGCAAGCCCGACGCCACCGGGCAGATGATCTGGTCGCTGGTGCCGGCCGAGCGCGAGCCCACCATCCAGGACCTGCTGCGCCACACCTCCGGCATCCCCTACGACTTCGTCACCCGCAACACGCCGGCCAAGGAGGCGATGACCGCCGCCGACCTCAACGCTCTCGGCGCTCGCATCCGCGACAAGGTGACGGCCGCCGAGATGGTGGAGCGGCTCGCCAAGATCCCGCTCGTCAGCCAGCCCGGGACGACCTGGGAGTACAGCCTCTCCACCGCCGTGCTCGGCCGCGTCGTCGAGGCGGTCAGCGGCCAGCGGCTCGGCGACTTCATGGCGGAGCGGATCTTCAGGCCTCTGGGGATGACCGACTCCGGCTTCGTGGTGCCGGCAGCAAAGGCCTCGCGCATCGCCCAGCCCATCCTCCCCTACGACGCCATCACCATCTACGACCCGACGGTGCCGCCCGCCAACGACCTGGGCGGCGAGGGCGGCCTCTCCACCGCCGCCGACTACCTGCGCTTCTGCCAGATGCTGCTCGACGGCGGCCGCGTCGGCAGGCCCGGCAAGGCGGCCCAGGGGAAGGAGGATCGCGGGCCGCGGCTCCTCTCGCGCACCACCGTGGCGCTCATGACCTCCGACCACCTCGCCGGCCGGCCCTCGACGCCGGTGGACCCCGGCGCCCTGCTCCTGGGCGTGCCCGGGTACACCTTCGGCCTCGGCTTCATGGTGCGACAGGGGCCCGGCGTGGCCGGCGTCCCCGGCTCGCAGGGCGAGTACATGTGGGGGGGCGCGGCGGGCACCTACTTCTGGGTCGATCCCCACGAGGATCTCGCCGTGGTCTTCATGTCCCAGGGCCCCTTCGCCACCCGCGGTTCCTATCGCCGGCTGGTGAAGCAGCTCGTCCACCAGGCCATCGCCGACTGAGCGGCTCCGGGCGCCCACACCGCCAGGTCGCGATCCGGGATCCCGGATTCCGAAGCCCGATCTAGTCCTGCCGCGGCACGACCCGGACGCTCGGCGCCTTCACCGAGGCGGCCACCGGCCGCCCCGGCTGCAGCCCGAGCCGCTCGGCGCTGGCGCGGGTGACGAGCGCCACCAGGCGCAGCCCGCAGTCCACCGCCACGCGCACCAGCGGACCCTCGTCGCGGCGCCAGGCCACCGCGCCGTGGAGCCGGTTGCGGGCGGAGCTGTCGCCCCCGACGGGAGGCTCCAGCACCACCTCCTCGGCGCGGACGCAGGCGTAGGCCTCGCCCGCCAGTCCGCCCGGGTCCACCGCCACCAGCTCCACCGGCCCGGCTCCCACCACCACCAGCCCGGCCTCGCGCCGCAGCAGCCGCGCCGGGAAGACGTTCTCGGTGCCCACCGCCAGCGCCACCACGGCGTCCACCGGCTGGGAGAAGACCTCGTGCACCGGCCCGATCTGGCGGATGGCGCCGCCGGCCAGCACCGCCAGCCGGTCGCCGAGGGCCAGGGCCTCGACGCGGTCGTGGGTGACGACGATGGCCGGTACGCCGCTCTGCTCCAGCAGGTGGCGCAGCTCACCGCGCAGCGCCTCGCGGGTGGGGGCGTCGAGCGCCGAGAGCGGCTCGTCGAGGAGCAGGAGCCGCGGCCGCGGCGCCAGGGCCCGCGCCAGGGCCACCCGCTGCCGCTGGCCGCCGGAGAGCTGCGCCGGCCGGCGGTCGAGCAGCGCCTCGACGCCCAGCCGCCCGGCCACCTCCGCCACCCGCGCCGCCCGCTCGCCTGCCGGGAGCCGGTGGAGGCCGTAGGCCAGGTTGGCCCGCACCGAGAGGTGGGGGAAGAGGGCGTGGTCCTGGAAGAGCAGCCCGACGCCGCGGGCCTGGGGTGGGAGGTGGAGGCCGCGGGCGGCGTCGAACCAGGTCTGGCCGGCGAAGTCGATGGCGCCCTCGTCGGGCCGATCCAGGCCGGCGAGCGACCGCAGCACCGTCGTCTTGCCCGAGCCCGAGGGGCCGAGGAGCACCGTCACCGGTGCGGCGTCGAGCGGCAGCCGGGCCTCGGCGGCCACGGTGGGCCCCCGGGGGAAGCGGCGCAGCAGCCGGAAGGTCAGCGATCGTTCCATCGGAAGGAGGGGCGGCGCTGCAGGGCGTAGACGAGGGCCAGCACCGCGAAGGAGACGGCGAGGAGCAGGGCGGCGGTGCGGTGGGCGGCGCCGTACTCCAGCGCCTCGACGTGGTCGAAGATGGCCACCGCGAGGGTGCGGGTCCGGCCGGGGATGTTGCCGCCCACCATCAGCACCACGCCGAACTCGCCGAGGGTGTGGGCGAAGGTCAGGACCGCGCCAGCCAGCACGCCGGGCCAGGCGAGGGGGAGCGTCACGCGGAAGAAGGTGGCGAGCGGCGAGACGCCGAGCGTGTGGGAGGCCTCCACCAGGCGACGGTCCACGCCCGCCAGCGCGCCGGCGAAGGGCTGCACGGCGAAGGGCAGGCTGTAGAGCACCGAGGCGAGGAGCAGCCCCTCGAAGGAGAAGGGGAAGGGGTGGCCGGCCACGGCGGTGAAGAGCCGGCCCGCCGCGCTGTGCGGCCCGAGCCCGGTGAGCAGGTAGAAGCCGAGGACCGTGGGCGGGAGCACCAGCGGCAGCGCCACCACCGCCTCCACCAGGAACTTGCCGGGGAAGCGGCTCTGGACGAGCCACCAGGCGAGCGGCAGCCCCACGGCGAGCAGCACCACCGTGGTCAGGGCGGCCAGCTCGGCCGAGAGGAGGAGGGCGGAGGGGTCCACGGGTCAGGGGAGGCCGTAGCCGTACCTGGCGAGGATGGCGCGCCCCTTCGCCCCGGTGACGAAGGCCAGGAAGGCGCGGGCCAGGGCCGGCTCCCTGGCCGAGCCGAGGACCACGCCCGACTGCTCGATGCGCGGGTAGAGCTCCTCCGGGACGGCGACCACCCTGCCGCCGGCGAGCTCCCCGCCGAAGGTGAGCGACATGGGGAGGAAGGCGACGTCGGCGGCGCCGGTGGTGGCGAACTGGGCCGCCTGGGAGGCGCTGGTGCCCAGGACCAGCTTCGCCTTCACCGCGTCGTGGACGCCGGCGGCGCGGAGGGCGGCCTCGGCGGCGCGGCCGAAGGGGGCCACCGCCGGGTTGGCGAGGGCGATCCGCTTCACGGAGGGATCGGCAAGGGCGACGAGGCCGCGGCTCCGCAGGTCGAGCGCCGAGCCGGGCGGGAGCCAGGCCACCAGCTTGCCGAAGGCGTAGACCTTCTCGTCGTCGGCGGACGCGAGGCCGGCGGCCACCACCTTCCGAGGGTACTCGCGGTCGGCGGAGAGGAAGAGATCGAACGGGGCGCCGTTCTGGATCTGCGCGAAGAAGGTCCCGGAGGCGCCCAGCGTCAGCGCCACCTCCACGCCCGGCTGCTCGGCCTCGAAGCCCCGACTCAGCTCCTCGGCCGCGGCCTTGAGGCTGGCGGCGGCCGCCGCGGCGAGGTGGCGCCGGGGCCCGGCGGCACCGGCGTGGGCGGCGGCCAGCAGGGCGGCGGCGAGGAGGAAGCGCTTCATCGTCGGTGAGCTCCCAAAGGCAACAATAGGGATCAACAAGGTACACCATACCCGGATCCTTCAGCCAAGACGCTGCAAGGGGCGGGCCGCGGCTCCGGCCGCTTGACGGCCCGGGCGGCCCCGGGGCGCTGGTATCATCCGGCGCCCATGGCAGCCGAGCCCCTGCTCCGGACCCGGGAGGTCGCCGCGCTGCTGCGCGTCCACCCCAAGCACGTCTACCGGCTTCTCAGGAAGGGGCTGCCGGCCCGCCGCGTGGGTGGCGAGTGGCGCTTCTCCCGCGCCGACGTGCTCGCCTGGTCGGGCGGCGGCGAGGAAGGCCCAGCGGCCGCCGAGCGGCTCGTCCCGGCGCCCGACGCCGGCCCGCCCTCCCTGGTGGCCGCCAACGGCGACATCGCCGTGCTGGCGCTGCTGCGCCTCGCCAACCTCCGGGGCCCGCCGCTGGCCGGCTTCGTCCAGGCCGACAACCGCAGCGGCGCCGAGCTGCTCCGTGCCGGCGCCGTCCTCGCTGCCGGGGCGCACGCCGGCGGGTTCCCCTCGCACCTCGGTGCCGACCGGATCGCCCGCATCCACCTGGTGAGCCGCGAGGTGGGCCTGGTGGGGCGCGCCGGCGGCCGGGCGCCGCGGCTCAAGGAGCTGGGCCGGCTGCGGCTGGCGTCGCGCCCGCCCTCCGCGGGGCTGCGCTCCTACCTGGACGCGGCGCTCCGGCGCGAAGGGCAAAGCCCGGAGCGGGTGCACCGCCGCGCGCTGCTCCTCGACTCGCACCTCGAGGTGGCCTGCGCCGTGGCCGCCGGCCGCGCCGACGCCGGGCTCGCCTCCCGCGCCTGGGGTGAGCGGCTGGGGCTGCCCTTCCTGCCGCTCGCCACCGAGGCCTACGGGCTCATCGTCAAGGCCCGCGACCTGGGCGACCGGCGCGTGGTGCGGCTCTGCGAGGCCGCCCAGGGAGCGGCCTTCCGCGCCGAGGTGGGCGCCATCGCCGGCTACGATGCCGCCGGCGCCGGCGACATCCGCTACGACGCCTGACGGCCCGGCGCCCGGGCGCCTGGCGCTCCGTGCCCGCGGTCCCGGCAGCCGCTGCATGGAAGCGCGGCTCCGAAGGGCGCCCGCCCGCCGGCTGCGGCGGATCGGCTCATGTGCGCCGGAACCCCACACCGGCAGCGCCGCGAGCAGGGCGGCGCGGCGCGGGTCATGCTGTAATCCGGGTGCGGGAGCGAGGGTACCTCCATGTTGCGCCACAGCCTGGTCGCCGTCCTGCTCGGGCTCGCCATCGCCGGGGGCTGCGGGAAGTCGCGGACCGAGCCCGCGGCGCCGCCCTCCTGCCCGACCGGCGGCTCCTGCGGCGCCGGCCAGGCCTGCTGTACGGGCGAGGTCTGTGTCGCCGGCACCTGCACCGCGCCGACCACCTGCTCCGGCACCGGCTCGAGCTGCGCCGCGCACCCCTGCTGCAGCGCGGCCGACACCTGCCAGTCCGGGACCTGCACCGCGCCAGCCACCTGCGGCCCCACCGGCGGCCTCTGCTCGGGGTCCGTGCCCTGCTGCAGCGGCGCCGACACCTGCACCGGCGGCACCTGCGTGGCGCCGGCACGCTGCGGCGCCACCGGCGAGGCCTGCTCGGGCAGCCTGCCCTGCTGCAACGCCGCCGACTCCTGCCTCGCCAACGTCTGCACCGCGCCCGCCTCCTGCAGCCCGGCGAGCGGGGCCTGCGCCGGCGACGCCGACTGCTGCGTGGGGCTGGTCTGCGGAACCGGGAACGTCTGCGCCGCGCCGGCCACCTGCACCGCCACCGGCCAGCCCTGCACGCTCCCGTCGCAGTGCTGCTCGCTGGCCTGCGCCGGCGACCTGTGCGCGGCCGCCGGGAGCTGCGGCGCCGCCGGGGCCGCCTGTGCCGCCAAGGCCGACTGCTGCACCAACGCCTGCGCCAACGGCCTCTGCACCGCGCCATCCGGCACTTGCCTCGAGCTGGCGGGCGCCTGCGGCCAGAGCCAGGACTGCTGCTCCGGCCTGTGCCAGGGCGGCGCCTGCGCCAACCCCTCCACCCAGTGCGCCGCCAACGGGGCCGCCTGCCAGGGCGGCGCCGACTGCTGCAGCGCCTTCTGCGGCAGCGGCGGCACCTGCCTGGCCGGCGCCTTCTGCGCCGCCAGCGGTGAGCCCTGCACCAGCTCCGGCGAGTGCTGCAGCCTGCAGTGCACCGCCGGCACCTGCTCCACCTCGACCTGCAAGCAGCTGGCGGCCACCTGTGCCGCCGCCACCGAGTGCTGCAGCGGCCTCTGCACCGGCGGCGCCTGCGCGGCCCTGCCCGGCGGCAGCGGCTGCACCACCCTGGGGAACGCCTGCGCCACCGGCGCCGACTGCTGCTCGGCCAGCTGCCAGGGCGGGGTCTGCACCTCCTCCTTCACCTGCCACGCCTACTTCGACGTCTGCTACCGCAACGAGGAGTGCTGCTCCGGCGTCTGCGACACCAGCCTCTCCAGCCCCGGCCGCTGCCAGCAGATGCCCGGGAGCTGCACCCAGGACGGCAATCCCTGTGACAGCGGCACCAACTGCTGCACGCGGCTGTGCCTGGACATGGGCTCGGGCGCCAAGGTCTGCCAGCCCGCCAGCGGCTGCCGCATGACCGGCGACTACTGCGACTCCACCGCGGCCTGCTGCGGTGGCTCGCCCGACGCGCTCCACACCTCCAGCAACCCCTACGGCGTCTTCTGCGATCGGGCCGGCAGGCACCCGGCGCCGCCCGACAACGACACCAGCACCAAGGACGACTTCCGCTGCACCGGCGGCACCGCCTGCAATCCTCCGGGCAACATCTGCGGCGGCAGCGGCGCCGTCAACGCCTCGCAGAACTGCTGCGACGGCAAGAAGGCGGTGTGCAAGCCCGACGGCAACGGGATCTACCGCTGCTTCGGCGGCTGCCCCAACAACGACTGCACCCAGTGCCCCACCGGCTACGACCCCGGCAACCCGGCCTGCTGCATCCCGCCGGGCACCGGGCCGGCCAGCGTCTGCCAGTTCCGCGACCAGTGCTGCGACGGCTCCCCCTGCGTCCCCGACGCCAGCGGCGTGCTGCACTGCGCCCCGGGCGGAAGCTGCCTGGCGGCCAACGCCCCCTGCAGCGGGGCCGGCGACACCTCCTGCTGCGCCCCCGGCTCCTGCATCGACGACGGCGCCGGGGGGTGGAAGTGCGGCCAGCCCACCTCCGGGTGCACCGCCACCGGCCAGGGCTGCGCCGCCGGCGGCGAGTGCTGCAGCACGCTCTGCGTCGGTGCGACCTGCGTTGCCTGCGTGCCCAGCGGCACCGCCTGCACCTCCGACGGCCAGTGCTGCTCCCACTTCTGCGACCCGAACGGCCACGTGTGCGCCACGCCCTGCGTGGCCTCGGGCGGCGCCTGCACCGCCGACGCCGACTGCTGCGCCGGGACGGTGTGCAACGTTCCGCCCGGCGCCACCAGCGGCACCTGCGGCTCGGCCACCGTCTGCGCCGACATGGGCGCGCCCTGCAGCACCACCGTGCCCTGCTGCGTCGGCTTCTGCGGCAACGACGTGGGCGAGGTCTGCACCGGGACCATGACCGGCTGCACCTGCCTGGAGTAGCCCGTCGGGAGGCGAGGCCGGCCGCGCCCCGGGGGCGCAGCCGGCCGGTGCCTCGAGGTCCGGGGAGGGCTACCGGCCCCAGCCCGGAGGCGGCCGTGCCCAGCCGCGGAAGGGCTCGGCCGTCTGGCGCAGCCAGCGGTCGCGGCCCGCCACCCGGCCGTCGAGATCGATGCCCAGGGCTGCGAGGCCGCGGCGATCGTCGTAACGCACCGTCAGGACGGCCGCTGGCCGCCCGCCGGCGCGCACGAACTCCACCTGCTCGACGCGCGAGTCGTGCTCCTCGCCGAACTCGGTGCCCAGGCCGGGGCGCTCGGGGGCGCGCGAGGACCTGGCCTCGGGCGCGGAGGCGGAAGGCGCGGCGTCGCCGGAGAGGACCTCGGCCTCCCCGCGGCGGGCCTGGGGGGCGGGCGCCGGGGGGAAGGTGTGCTTCTCGTAGACCGGGAAGCGCGGGAGGCGCTGCTTCTCCTGGAAGACGGCGACGCCGACGACCCCGACGTCGCGGGCGTCGCCCATGCGGGCGGCGTAGGAGCGCGACACCGAGGAGAAGCGGAAGGCGGCCACCGACTCCTGCGAGAGGCGGAAGCCGTCGATGGTCACGGCCCCGTGCGCCTCCACCAGGTAGCCGCGCTTCCCGGGCGAGGCGGGGAGCCCGTCGAGCACGTCGCGCCCGTCCACCGAGGCCACCACCTCGATGCGCTGGGCCGAGTCGTTGCGCACGCGGAGCAGGTAGCGCTCGCCCATGCGGCCGAGCACGTAGGTGCGCCCCTGGTGCTGGTAGGTGGGGAGCCGGTAGCCGGACTCGTCGGTGAGCTCGAACGAGTAGGGGCCGGCGCGGTCGGCGTCGGCGAGGGCGCGGGTGGCGGGTGTGGCGAGGGCCAGGGCAGCGAGGGTCAGGGCGAGCGGCTTCATTGTCGTTCTCCTCCTGGGGAGGTGAACGCACGGGCCGCGCGGAAGATCTGGGCGCCCGGCGGCGCCGCGCGGGGCGCGGGCCGCCAGGGGGCGAAGGGCGCGAGACGACGGGCGAATTCGGCCGCTGGGCCTACGGCTCCAGCAGCCGGGCACAGTGGCCGGGCTGGGCCGGTGCCGACGAGATGGCGCCGCCGCGGGGGACGCACTGGTCGGGCGGCAGCGCCGCGCCGTGCTCCACGCTCTGCACCAGGAGCTCGAAGGCGCGCTGGGCGTGGGGCATCAGCAGCTCGATCTCCGGGTGAACGTCGGCGTAGGTCTCGATGTGGCCGGCGTTCTGCACCTCGTAGAGCCGGTAGGGCACCGGCCGGCCGTCGCCATCGTCCTCGCGGCCGCGGCCGCGGCCGCGGCCCCGCTCCTGCTCCTCGCTCCAGGCCCGCACCTTGCGTGCATAGGCGCGGGCGTGCCTGTCGATGGGCAGGAGGCCGTCCATGGTGCCGGCCAGCGTGATGAGCGGCCGTCGGATGCGGCCGGTGGTGGCGAAGGCGGAGAGCCCGGCGGCCACGTCGGAGGTGGAGAGGCGGGCCACGTAGTTGTAGCCGCCCACGCCCGAGCCGTAGGTGTCGTAGCCGGGGTCGAGCCGCTTCTGCCACTGGCACGCGGTCACCTCCCAGAAGGAGCCGCTGTAGCGATCCCAGAGCGAGGGCGAGGTGGCGGTGAGGTCGGGCGGGTAGCCGGCCGCCGCGATGTTGCGGGCGGCGGTGGAGGCGGGGTCGTGGCCGCTGGCCACGTAGTCGGGGTAATTGAGCACCGCCGGCGGGAGGTCGGAGAGCAGGTTGGGCACGCCGGCGTCCACGTAGGTGCCCTCCCAGTCCACGCCGCCGTCGAAGAGGTGCGGGTAGGACTCGACGGCGCGACGGACCTGGTAGCCGCCGTTGGAGGTGCCGACCGCGTAGGTGTGGCGCGGGCTGCGGCCGTAGTGGACGCCGGCGCCCCGGCGCGCCACCGCTGCGGCGTGGGCCATGGTCTCGGCCCAGCGGGTGAAGGGCTGGTCGGCGTCGTTGTCGTAGAAGTGGACCCACACCGGGGAGGCCGGGTTGAGCCGGCAGGCGAGGGGGTCGGCGGCCGGCGGCGTGGCCGAGACGCCGACGAGGCGGAGGTTGAGCACGCCCTTGTTCTGCGAGGCGTAGGCGTAGCCCTGCTGCAGGACGAAGTCGCTCCAGGCGAAGTCGCCGTTGAACTCGCTGCGCGTGCCCGAGGCGCCGGCCACCACCAGGCGCCCGTTCCAGCCGTCGGGCAGGCGGAGGAGGAAGCGCCCCTGACCGGTGGGATCGCCGGCGAAGCGGGCCTGGAGCTGCACCCCCGGAACGGCGCGGGCGATGGGCGGGCGCTTGGCGGCGCTGGGGGCGATGACGCCGCGGTCGGTGCGCGGCGTGAACGCGAAGGCCGGCAGCCCGGGAAGCGAGTTGTCGGCCGGGGTGGTGGCGTCGTTCTGGGTGGTGAGGTCGGTGCTCTCGAAGCAGACGACGTCGGTCAGCTCGCCGGCGAGCCGGGCGGTGAGCGCCTCGCAGCGGCTCGGGACCGGAGAAGAAGCTGCCGCGGGCGACGCGCCGAGGAGTGCGACAGCGGCGAGGAGGGCGCCGGCGAGCGCGCCCGAGCGGGAGAGATGGGCCATGCGTGGGACCTTCCCTGGAAGGAGAGGCCCCGAGCATCACGCGCCGCGAGGGGCGAAGACGCTCACGGATGTGGCAGGGCCCCGCGGGGGGCGGACCCGCGCGGGGCCCGGGAGGCGCAGGGAAGTGAGAGGTGGCGCTGCGCTACCCGGCGCCGCGGCGCCCGGCGGCGCCAGCCCGGGAGGTCTCCCGGGCCCGGGACGGCCGCGGCAGGATCCGCAGGAGCGCCAGGGCGCCGAGGACCACCGCGAAGATCACCGGCCGGCGCAGGTCGATCTTCACGCGCCAGAGGTAGTGGACGATCCCGGCGAGCGCGACTGCGTAGGTCAGCCGGTGCAGCGCCTTCCAGCGCCGGAAGCCGAGGCGCCGCACGGCGCGGTCCGTCGAGGTGACCGCCAGGGGAACGAGGAGCAGGAAGGCGACCAGCCCGATGGCGATGAAGGGGCGCTTCGCCACGTCGGCGAGGATGGCGTCGAGGTCGAAGAGCTGGTCCACCGCGGCGTAGCAGGAGAGGTGCAGCGTCGCGTAGGCGAAGGTGAGGAGGCCGAGGGCCCGCCGGATGCGCGCCGGCCAGGCGAGCCCCAGCCAGTCGTGCGCCGGGGTGGCGGCCAGGGTGAGGGTGAGCAGCGTCAAGGTCCAGAAGCCGAGCCGGTTGAGGGCCTCGGCGATGGGGTTGGCCCCGAGGCCGCCCGTCAGGCCTTCGAAGGCCAGCTTGCCGAGCGGCACCGATCCGGCGGCCACGGTGAAGGGAACGAGCCAGCGGCGAGGCGGCACCATGATCAGAAGTTCCTCGCCAGGTCGAGGCCCGCGTACAGGCTCGCCACCTCGGTGCCGTAGCCGTTGAACGGCAGGGTGGGGCGCTTGCGGAGCTCGCCGATGCGGCGCTCCCTCGCCTGGCTCCAGCGCGGGTGATCCACCGCGGGGTTGACGTTGGCGTAGAAGCCGTACTCGCGGGGTGCGGCCAGGTTCCAGGTGGTGCGCGGCTGCTCGGAGGTGAAGGAGATGCGCACGATCGACTTGGCCCCCTTGAAGCCGTACTTCCAGGGCACGACCAGGCGCAACGGCGCGCCGTTCTGCGGCGGCAGCACGCGGCCGTACAGGCCAACGGCGATGAGGGCGAGCGGATGGGTGGCCTCGTCGAGGCGCAGCGCCTCCACGTAGGGCCAGGCCAGGACGTCGCGGCGCTGGCCGGGGAGGCGCTCGCGGTCGAGGACGCTGGTGAAGGCGACGTAGCGGGCGCGGCTGCTCGGCTCGGCGCGCTTCACCAGCGAGGAGAGGGGAAAGCCCACCCAGGGGATCACCATCGACCAGGCCTCGACGCAGCGCATGCGGTAGACGCGCTCCTCCAGCGGGAACCAGCGCAGGAGGTCGTCGAGGTCCACCGTCAGGGGCTGCTTCACCTCGCCGTCGATGCGCACCGTCCAGGGCGAGGTGCGGAGCGCCGAGGCGTTGCTCCTCGGGTCCCCCTTGTCGGTGCCCAGCTCGTAGAAGTTGTTGTAGCCGGTGACGTCGTCCCAGCGGGTCGGGGTCTCGCCTGAGGCCAGCTCCACGCGCCGCACCGTGGGCAGCCGCTCGCCCGTCGGTTCCCCGGCGCGCCCCGCCGCAGGGAGGATCGCGCCGATGGCGCCGGCGGCCCCAAGCTGGAGGAACTCACGCCGGCGGAGCCAGAGCCCCTCCGGGGTCACTTCGCTCTCGGAAACGTCGCTGCGGAAGCGGGTCATGCGCATCGGACCCGCGAACGGGCGCGCCGTTACAGCGTCCGCCTGCGCGCGCCCTACTTGTCCCGGTAGGTGATGCGGCCGCGGGTCAGGTCGTACGGCGACAGCTCCACCTTGACGCGGTCGCCCGTGATGATGCGGATGTGGAAGCGCTTCATCTTCCCGGAGGCGTAGGCGAGGACCGTTGGACCCTGATCCACCTTGACGCGATACATGCCGCCGCTCGCCTCTTCCACCTTGCCCGTCACCTCGATGCCAGCTTCCTTCTCGCTCATTCCCGTCCTTCGGTGTCGGGGCCCGCGGCTCTCCGGATCCGACCGGAGCGCCGCGGCCCCTGGTTCCGGCCGGCTGGGATTCCAGCGGCGGCCGCGCGATCGGTCACCGGGAACCCAGGCGACCATCGAGGGGGCGCACCCTACTCGCCTTCCGGCGGTTTGGCTACCGGCGGGCGGGAGGCTCGGCCGCGTCGGGCCAGGACGGCAGGCTCGAACGCGAGGCCTGCCGGGGTGGGGAGGCGCGCCGCACCACCCGGTGCTGCGGGCCGGGGCGCGGGCGGCTGCCCGGCCCCGGCCGTCGTGCGGCGGTGCTACCGCCGCTGGTAGTTGCCCTGGTGGTCGTGGTAGCCGCCCCGGTGGGCGCGGCCGTAGTAGCGCTGGTGGTCGCGGCCCCAGCGGCGGTCGCGCAAGGAGCGGGGCTCGTCGCGGTAGCTGCGCCAGTTGCGCCCTTCCCGGTAGTGCCAGCGATTCCCGTACCAGTAGTTGGCGCGGCCCTCGTAGTACACGGGCCGGTTGGTGGCGACGTACCAGGCGGGCGGGGTGATGCTGACCTCGACCTGCGCCATGGCGGGAGGGGCGGCGGCCAGGCCCAGGCCGACGGTTGCGGTGCACAGCGCGAGCTTCAGCGTCTTCAGGAGCG
Organism: Deltaproteobacteria bacterium; assembly: GCA_016214955.1. Taxonomy (GTDB): domain Bacteria; phylum Myxococcota; class Myxococcia; order Myxococcales; family Anaeromyxobacteraceae; genus JACRMN01. Next base: position 83,802 of record JACRMN010000022.1, on the reverse strand, counting down.
TTCGGGTCATGGGAGGCCTCTAGTTGAGCGAGAGGGTTGGGGTGTGGCTCGCGTGCTCGCGGAGGTGCTGGGCCAGGGTCGCGCGCTGCGGCTGCGTCAGGAGCGGGGTCACGGTCTCGTAGAAGGAGGCCATCCGGGAGGCGCCGTGGTGCGCCAGGCCCATGCTCGAGCCCCGGGGCAGCGCCCTGGCGTCGAACGGATCGCGCGCGAAGGCCTCGGCGAAGGCGTTCAGGCCGCCTTCGGCGCGGGCGCGGTCGAAGCGGCGGCCTCGCCCTTCGCCCGACAGCTGGAGCGCCGCCGAGATCCGCGTGACCTGGTCCTGCGAGAGGCTCAGCTCGGCGGTGAGCGCCGGAAGCCGGCCGCCCGGGCTGGTTCCGGTGGCGCCGCCGTCGGGGTTGACCTCGCGCCAGACCGCCCAGTGCGCCTGCACCTTCTCCGTCAGCTCGGCCCGCTCGGACGGCGAGAGGATGGCGTGGAGCCGGTTGAGCGTCTCGGCCCCGCACTCCTGGATGGCGAGCTCGGCCGGGTCCAGCTCGGCGATGACGGCGCCGACCCGGACCGCGTCGATGGCGCCGGCGGCCACGCCCTCGGCCACGGCCTGGAGCAGCCTGCCGTGGGTGGCGCTGGTGGGGGCCATGCAGCCGTGAAGATCGCGCTGCAGCTGCTCGACCTGGGGGCGCTTGGCGTCGTCGGGGCCCAGCGTGTCGAGGCTCATGGCGACGAACTGCATGACGCCGCCGCGGTGGTGGTGCCGGTGGTGCTCGCGGAGCTCGCCGGCCGCCGTTTCGTCGGCCTGCCAGGCCTCGGTGGTGGTCATGCCCGCGGTCGTGGACGCGGTGCAGGCGGTGACCCCCAGCGCTGCCATCACGGTGAATCCGTTCCATCCAAGTCGTCTCATGGTTCCTCCGGCCGAGGGATCTGGCGCCGTGGGCGGGCGCGCCCCGATGCATTGCATCGGCTTCACGCGCCACCTGTGCATCGCCCGCGCCACGCCCCGGGCGCCCGCGAGGCGCGCAGTCAGGGAAGAAAGGCGCGGCGGCGGTGCGGAGGGGACGTTCGCGGGGACGTTCGGTCGGCGGCTGGTTGCCCGGTGTTCGACGAGACCTTTCAGGGCTTCGGGTGCGCCAGCAGCCACCCGAAGACGTCGTACCCGAGTCGGCCCAGGTAGATGTCATCGAAGACGTAGTGGCTGCCGCCCGGGATGAGCGTGAGGATTGCTTCCCTGCGCGGGGGCGCAGGGCAGGCGATCAGGCGATTCATGGCGTCGCGCTCACCCTGAACGGGAACGGCGTCGTCCGACGTGCCGTGGAGGGTCCAGATGGCGACCGCGCCCACCGGACACACGTCGTAGGTCGCGCCGATACGGGGATCTCCCGCGATGAGGACCGCCGCAGCCACCCGGGAGTCCCGGAAGGACTTCAAGTAGTCCCAGGCCGTGAAGGCTCCCCAGGAGAGGCCAGTGAGGTACACCTGCTTCGGGTCGACCCGGTAGCTTGCCATCGCCCAGTCGAGGAAGACCTCCAGCTCGGCCGCCGGGGCCCAGCTGGGCCCGACATGCTGCGGGGACAGCACGACGAAGGGGTACTCGGCCGGCCAACCCCCGTGGGCCAGCATGGCCGGGACGCCCCATGTCGTGAGGTTGCTCGAGAGCGTCGTCACGCCGTCCCCGTTTCCTGCGCTCCCCTGGAGGAAGACGAGCAGGGGCCGCGGCAGGCCGTCGTCATAGCCCGGCGGGAGGTACTCGAGGAAGCCGCTGGGGGCCGAGGTGCTGCCGAGTGGGCGCTCGACCTGAGTGGACAGGAAGATGGCGACCCTGACCTGCTCACTCCCAGCGTCGGCGACGAGCTCAACCGCCTGTGGGGGCGATGCAGGCTCGGCAGGCGGCGTGTACTCCACGCTGGTGCCGGAGTTTGCGGAGAGCGTTCCGACGGCGGGCGACAGGCTCCAGCTGACGGTGCGAGGCGTGCCGCCCGAGCTCGCGGCGAAGCGGATAGGACGGCCTCCCGGGCTGACGCCGCCGGCAGTCGGAGGGGTGACCGTTAACGGAGCTCCGCCTGTCACACGGTAGAAGCCAACCGGGAAGTAGCGGGCCGGGTAGTCGAGGTAGTCCAGGAACCCCATGTTCGCCGCGGTGATCTCGGGCCGGCCGTCGGCATCGAGGTCAGCAAGGGTCACGAAGCACGGATCATTGACGCCCAGCGAGGAGCGGACCGCGCCTCGGAACGTCCCATCGCCCTTCCCGAAGAAGACGCTGATCTCCCAGGGGCCCCGGGTTGTGGTAGCGAGCGTGGTGAAGGCGACGTCTGCGTGGCCGTCGCCGTCCAGGTCCCCGATGGTGAGTCCCACGGGAGCGCTGGGGGTCTGGTAGTCCACCCGAGGGGAGAAGGTCCCGTCGCCCTTTCCCATGAAGGCGCTCAAGGTGCTGGAGACCAGATCGGTGGTGACCGCATCGAGTCTCCCGTCTCCGTTGAGATCCCCGAGAGCCACGGTGACCGGACTCGGGCCGGAGGCGAGGACTCCCTTGCTCGCGAAGGTTCCATCCCCCCTGCCCATCAGCACGCTCAGCCCGCCGGCGCCGCTCGTCGCCACGACGAGGTCGAGCTTCCCGTCGCCGTCGAGGTCGCCGACCGCCACCACGGTTGGGCTCGTGCCCGTGAGCACGCTGGCAACGGCCCGGAACGTTCCGTCACCGTTCCCCAGGAGGACTCCGGCCGTGCTGGGGCCCCGGTATCCGGTGAGCAAGTAGGAGCCGAACCCGTAGGGTGATCCGCCCACGACCAGGTCGAGGGCCCCGTCGCCATTGAAGTCGGCGACCTCCACCCAACCGGCGTCGGCCCCGGCCGGGAAGTCCGCCTTGGCTCCGAAGGTACCATCCCCGATTCCGAGGAAGACGCTGACGGAACCCGCCTCACCATTGGCGGTGACGAGGTCGGGCCTCGCGTCCCCGTTGAAGTCCCCCATCGCGACCTTCCATGGGCGAGCCCCGGTGGTGAGCTCCGATGCCGCCGCGAAGGTGCCGGCTACCTGGCCGAGGAACACGCCGACCCGGCTCGCCGTGTGGTAGACGACCGCGAGATCCGGCCGACCATCGCCATTCAGGTCCCCGACGGCGACGGTGGTGTGGTCGGCGCCGTACCGCACGGCGACCCCGCCCGCTGGCAGGAGCGCAAGCCCGCTCGTGTCCGCGGGGACTACCACGGGCAGCGAAGGGGGGCTGGTCTTCGCCTTCTCGCCGCTGCCGCATGCCAGGAGGAAGCCGAGCGCGAGGGCGCCCGGCCGGGCCCGCCAGGGCGGGGCGGGGCGAGTCCGGCGGACGGGGAACGGACGCTGGACCGTGCCTGATGACGGCTGGTGCTCCCGAGATGGCGCCATGAGTCCTCCCAGAGCGCTGCGCAGGGGGACAGCTACCGCGTGCAGCTCACCGTGGTGTCGTTGCCGGAGATGGTCGCGGTGCCCGTGAATCCGACGAGCTGAGCCAGGATCGCTTCGGCCCGACACTGCGGGAGAGATGGGTTGCCGGTGATCGTCAGGTCGTATCCAACCCTGGAGAAGTTCGGGGCGTTCAACGTCGCCAGGGCCGCGTTGCCGTCGACGGTCAGCAGGTCAGCCGAGGTCAGTGCAGGGAAGCTCAGGCTCGCCAGGGCGGGGTTCCCCTGGATGCTCAGGTTCGCCACGGTGGTCAGCGCTGGCAGGTTGACGCTCTTCAGTGAGAGGTTCCCGCTGATCGCGGTGCCCCACTTCTCGGGCCCAAAGGGAAGCACTGAGAGGAAGGGCAGGTTCGCTCTCGTGAAGTCCGTCCCCCTCAGTCCCCACCAGTAGCCAATCCCGCTGCAGTCGGGTTTCGTGCAGACGAGCTCTTTCGTCCCATCGAGACAGACGACAGCCGACGTTCCGTCGCCGTGGTCGGTTGCCTGAACAACGTCGCAGGCATCGGTGATGGTGAGGCCCGTCTCGCTCGACTGGGTCGTGCAACCGGCCAGCCCTCCCGCAATGGAGAACGCGGTGACCAGGCCCATACAGGCCACGGTGTGACGCATCGCCGACTCCCCGCACAAGGACCGCCAGCGGCTCCCGCCTCGGAGGAACATACTGCCTCGCCTGCACTCATACCGCCCCTGGCGGTCCCATGAATCAACCATTAGTGAATATGCGCCTCTCCCGGGAATCCTGGCTCCCTGGCGCCGCGTCTGTCCATGGCCAGCGCGACCACGCTTTGGGCGCACCCGACACGCGACCAAGCGTCGCAGCCCACATCGAGGGTGCCTGCTTGGGCTGAAAGCGGGCGGTGACCTCCGCAGCCCCAGCCGGATGGGTACCGTGAAGTCTTCAGGGGGACAGGCGTGCCGGAACGCACTGGGCGAAACGGTCGAGCGGCCGACGACCTCCCATCGCGCGAGGCGTGGTTCTTCGCTGCGGACGGCGAGGAGTACGCGATCCTCGAAGAGCGGGCGCTGGCGCGGCCACTTCCGAGTGTGCTGACCGCGGCGGAGCGCACCGTGGCCGGGCTCGCCGGTGCAGGCGTGTCGAACGCGGAGATCGCGCGACGGCGCGGCTGCGGCGTCCACACGGTCTCGAAGCAGCTCTCGTCGGTGTACCGCAAGCTCGGCCTCGAGGGCCGGGCGGCCCTGCAGGCCTGGCTCGCCGCCGGCCGCGAGGATCCGTGACCTTCGACCTCATCGCCGCCGTAGAGGCCTGCTATGCGCCCGCCGGCGATGACGAGGAGTGGCTCTCGAGGCTGCTCGAGGCGCTCGCATCGCTCGACCTCGGCGAAGGACTCACGGCGCGCATCCACGAGGGAACGCCCGCGGGAGGGCTGCGGGGGCGCGCCACTGCCCAGCGCGGACACGATCGCAGCTGGAGCACCACGCTCGACAGCCTCCTCGCCAGGGCCCCGGCCGGCCAGGTCCGGCGCATCTTCCACCCCTGGCCCGTCGTGAGGCGCGCGCTGGCCAGCGCCAGGCGCAGCGGATGGCTGGCGGAGCAGCTCACCCGGCTCCTCTTCGCCTCCCAGGGCCACGACGACTCGTGGGGGATCCTCGCCGGGGCTCCCGGGCAGGCGCTCCTCGACATCGGCATCCCCTTCCGCGGCCAGCGCCGCCTCCCGCCGCGCACCGTCCACGGGCTCCGCCTCCTCTCCGCGCACCTCACCACCGCGCTGCGCCTGCGCGACCGGATCCGGCAGGCACCGTCACCTGGCGCCGAGGTCGAGGCAGTGCTGGACCCCGGCGGCCGGGTGCACCATGCGGCGTCGGAGGCGCGCGGCGCCGACGTCCGCGAGAGCCTGGCCGCGGCCGTGCGCCGGGTGGAGCGGGCGCGCGGCTCGCTGCGCCGAGCGTCACCGGAGGAGGCGGCCGACCTCTGGACCGGGCTCGTCGACGGGCGCTGGACGCTCGTCGACCGCTGCGAGTCAGACGGGCGGCGCATCGTCCTCGCCCGGCGCAACGAGCCGCGGGTGTACGACCCGCGCGCCCTCACCGACCGGGAGCGCAGCGTGCTTGCGCACGCGGCGCTCGGGCACTCCAACAAGTACGTGGCCTACCTGCTCGGGCTCGCGCCCTCGACGGTGGCGGCCCACCTCGCCTCGGCAAGGCGGAAGCTCGGGCTGCGCACCAGGCCGGAGATGCTCGCCTTCGGGCGGGCGGTGGGCATCGGGAGCGGTGCCGCCTCACAGCAACGAGCTGACGCGCGGTGGCGCACCTAGGGATTCCAGACCGAATCCCTCTCGCTGCATGGCGGTGGTGCCTCCTCGCGACGCTGCCTCATTGCCACCTGATCACCGCATGGACCGCGAGCGGATCGAGCCCCGCAGGAGCGTACTCCGTGTCGCTCACCGCCGAGACCACGTAACGCGCTGCGGGCGGCGTGAAGAGGATGGTCGGGCTGGTGCTGGGTGCGCTGTAGCCTGCCGCGTCGACCGGGTCGAAGGTTGCGAGCGGCGTCACCTTCCACCGGTAGGCCCCGGCGGCGACTCCAGCGGTATTGGCGGTGACGGCGAGCTGGTTGGCCTGCCCCGCCGCCTGCAGGCCGAAGGTGGAGCCGGGCAGGCCGCACTCGGACAGCGCCCTGTCGAAGAGCCCGTCCGCAGTGAAGCAGCCGTGCAGCCGGGTGGCGTCCTGGAAGTACGCGCGGAGTGGAACGTTCTCCGCGCCGACGGGCCGCAGCTCGCACGGGTAGTTCAGCTCGCAGAGCGGGGCCAAGAGCTCCTCGCTCACGGTGTTCACCACACCGAAGAACTCGCTCGTATCGACGGCAAAGACCGGGGAGCCGCTGGCGCCCGCCCGGATGTACGTGGTGGGGCACTCTCCCCGGAACGGCGCCCACCAGCTCCACACGGTCTCCTTGAGCCAGGTACGGGGGCCGAGCACGCAGTCCGTGCGCCGCATGAGCGGGTCGTCGTCGCGGTAGCCGTACGTGAAGACCACTCCGCTGGTCGGGGGTTGCGCGGCCAGGGTGGGCAGCTCGACCCCGAGCGCCGAGAGCTCGGCCTGGGTGGCCGCGAGCTCGAGCAGGGAGAGGTCCTGACCCCACATCGTCGAGTAGCGGACGGTGCTCACCGGTACGGAGAAGCGCTGCTCCGGCGGTGCATCCACGAAGCCGTTGAAGTGGGCGGCGATCCCGGCATCGTTGGCCACGTCGGCGAACACCTCATCGGCGAAGGTGATGGCGTAGCAGTGGCCGGCGGTGAGGACGTAGACCGGGGCGGCTGGCACCCGGGCGGCCACGAAGGCCGTGCCGCTGCAGTACCTCCCGTGGCCATCGATGAGCTGGATCACCGCGCGAGGCCCGGTGGTGATGCTCGTGTAGTCGTCCGGGGCGGCAGTGCAGATGACGGTGATGCCGGTGACGTTCGCGTCTCCCACCGTGCCTTTGCCACCGACCACCAGGCAGGTCTGCCGGGGTGTGCTCGGCTGGGTGGCGACCGTGACCTCGTACGCCGTCCCCGCCGGGACCGCGCTCGCAAAGGTGAAGGCTGCCTGACCCGCCGACACCGGCAGGTTCGCTTGCCCGCCCGTGGCCAGCACCAGTCCGCTTCCGGAGAGGCCTGCGACCGATCCGCCGATGGTGTGGCCTCGGGGCAGGCTGTCGCCGCCGCCAGAACAGGCCGCCAGGGCCAGGGCTCCGCCGAGACATGCCAGCTTGCACGCGCGAGTCGTCCACATGTGCCCTCCCGGGGTCCTGCGGAATCCCCACACCGCTCATCGAGCTCGCGGAGCGAGATGCCTCGGCTCCCTCCCGCCGAGCGCGTCGAGCGTTGGCCGAGGACCCTCGGGCTCGACCGGCGGCGCCCTGGTGGTTCCGCATCCTTCACGGCGAGGGTTCCACTCGTCGCTGTTGTCGTCCATGGTCAGCGCGACGGCGGATTGAGCGCTGGGGGCGGAGGCCGGAAGAGCGAAGGCCCCTGTTCGAGGAGGCCGACGAGACAGGGCCCAGGAAGAGGCGGCCGCGACGAGACACGCGCGCCGGATAGACCGCAAGGCCCGCCCGCGGGGCCGAACCTGCGCGCCGGCCTGAACTGGCTCACTCTCGGCTTGCCGCCCCGGGAGTCCCGTCCCGTTGCCGCTGCCTTGCTGCTGGGCCCCGCGGACCCGAAAAGAGAAGGCCCCGACGCGTTCCGGAGACCGGAGCCACGTCGGGGCCTTCAGATGGTCGGGGCGACTGGATTTGAACCAGCGACCACTTGCACCCCAAGCAAGTGCGCTACCAGGCTGCGCTACGCCCCGGGAACTGCGGGGAGGGGATAGGTAACACCGCGGCGATACAGGGTCAACGGGGCTCCGCGACCCCGCTGCTATTTCACGAAGGGCGAAACCCGCTTGAACTCGGGGGTGCCGGCCTCGTGGAGCAGGTCGAAGATGACGGTCTCGGCCGAGGTCACCACCACCCCGAACCCGCGCATCTGCTCGATGGCCACGCGCCGGTGCTCCTCCATCCGGCTGGTGACGGCGTCGACGCAGAGGAAGACCTCGTACCCCTGGTCCACGAGATCGCGGCAGGTCTGGAAGACGCAGACGTGGGTCTCCATGCCCGCCACCACCACCTGCTTCCTGCCGGTGTCGCGCAGCGCCTTCACGAAGCCCGGGTCGGCGCCGCAGGAGAAGTGCATCTTCACGAGCGGCGGCGAGGGCAAGAGCTCGCGGATGGGCGCGTGGGTGGGGCCGAGCCCCTTGGGATACTGCTCGGTGCAGAGCACGGGCAGGCCCAGCTCCCTGCCCGCCTGGATGAGCGCCTTGGCGTACTTCTCCACCGGGGCGAAGTTCCACATCACCGGCACCAGCCGCTCCTGGATGTCGATCACCACCACGGCGGCGTTCTTGCGGTCGAGCCTGGGAGTCTTCACGGGTCCTCCTCGCGGGAGCGCCGAATCTAGCACCTAGACGGCGTAGCCGGCTGCCCCGGAGGCGGCGGCGGCCTCGGGGTCGATGGCCACGTCCACGCAGTAGACCGCGCCGGAGGCGAAGGCCCGCTCCAGCGCCGGCTCCAGGTCCCAGGGGTCCTCGACGTGCTCGCCCTGGCCCCCCATGGCCTCGACGATGCGGTCGTAGCGGGTGGGGGCGAGCCGCGTCGCCGCCTCGGCGCCGTGCATGGCCCGCTGCGGGATGAGGATCTGGCCCCAGGCGGCGTCGTTGCCGACCACGATCACCATGGGCAGCTTGAAGCGGACCGCGGTCTCGAAGTCCATGCCGTTGAGGCCGAAGGAGCCGTCGCCCTGGATGACGCAGACCGGCCGCTCCGGGGCCAGCAGCTTGGCGGCGATGGCGAAGGGGGCGCCCACGCCCAGGCAGCCGAGCGGCCCCGGGTCGAGCCAGCGGCCCGGCCCCGGCACCCGCAGCACCTTGGCGGCCACCGCCACCACGTTGCCGCCGTCGGCCACGTAGGTGACGTCCTGCTTGCCCGCCACCCGATCGATGGCCTGGGCCAGCCGGAAGTGGTGGATGGGCTTCTGGCCGCTCTGCTCGTACTCCTGCTGCTTCTCCTTCTTCTGGCTCTCGGCGAGCCGCAGCGCCGCCAGCCACATGCTCCCGCCCCAGCGCTGCGCCGCGCCCTCCTCGAGCTGCGAGAGCACGCTCCGGGCGTCGCCCAGCAAGCCCACCTCGATGGGCCGGTTGCGGCCGATCTCCGCCCCCTCCACGTCCACCTGGATGACCCGGGCGCCGGCGGCGAAGGTGGGCTCGGCGCCGTAGCCCACGCGGAAGTCGAGCGGCGTGCCCACCGCCAGCACCACGTCGGCCTTCCCCAGCGCCTCCTTGCGCGAGAGCTGCAGGAAGGAGGGGTGGTCCACCGGCAGGCAGCCGCGCCCCATGCCGTTCAGGTACACGGGCACGCCGGTCTTGCGCGCCAGCCGGTCGAGTGTCTCGGCGGCGCCGTCCCAGTAGACGGCCGAGCCGGCCAGCACCACCGGCCGCTCGGCGGCGGCCAGGAGCCGGAGCGCCTCCTCGATCTTCGCCGGGTCGCCCGGCTGGCGGGCGTCGGTGCGGTAGAGCCGCTGGGCCTCGGCCAGCTCCTCGTCGGCGCCGTTGGAGAGCACGTCCCAGGGGATCTCCAGGAACACCGGGCCGGGGCGCCCGGCGCGCGCCACCCGGAAGGCCTTGGCCAGGTAGCCCGGCACCAGCTCGGCGGTGGGCACGCGGTCGGACCACTTCGTGATTCCCTGGAAGAGCTGGGTCTGCGGCATCTCCTGGAGCGAGCCGCGCCCCAGGTTGAAGATGGGCGCGGCGCCGCCGAGCAGGAGCAGCGGCACGTTGGCGGCCCAGGCGTTGGCCACGCCGGTGATGGCGTCGGTGACGCCCGGGCCGGCGGTGACGATGGCCACGCCCACGCCGCGGGTGAGCCGCGCCCAGGCGTCGGCCGCGTGGGCCGCCGCCTGCTCGTGTCGCGTGTCCACCAGCCGGATGCCTTCGTCCACGCAGCCGGCCAGGATGGGTGCGATGTGGAGGCCGGAGAGGGTGAAGGCGGTGGTCACCCCCTCCTTCTTCAGCATCCGGGCGACCAGGCGGCCGCCGGTGAGCGTGGCCATGCGTGAGCCTCTTTCGAGCGGAGAAGGCTTCGAGCGGTGAAAAAGCGGATGCCCCGCACTCCTCTTAGGGCGTGCGGGGCACCGGCGCAGGTCCCGCGCGAGGCGCGGACCTTCGGGGCAGCTAGGCCTTGCGGAAGCGCGACAGGTTGGCCGGGAGGTCGCCCAGCGCCGGGAAGCTCTTGTCCGGGTGGATCCTGGCCAGCTTGGCGTAGTTCTGCTCCTCGGTCTCCTTGTGGGCCTCGTCGGGGATGCAGCAGTCCACCGGGCAGACCGCGGCGCAGGCCTCCTCGTCATGGAACCCGACGCACTCGGTGCAGGTGTCGGGGTTGATGACGTAGATGTCCTCGCCCTGGCTGATGGCGCCGTTGGGGCACTCCGGCTCGCAAGCGCCGCAGTTGATGCACTCCTCGGTGATGATGGTCGCCATCTTCGTCTCCTGTGGGCCCCGGGTCCGAGGCGCGATAGGGGACTCCGTTTACCGCTCCGGCTCGCATCCCGTCAAGGCCGCTGCGCGCGGCCCGCGACGTCACAAGGGCGCGGGACGAGAAGGCATTCCCGACCGCGGCGGTGCTCTATCCGCCCGGTCCGGCCCCGGGTGGCGGCCGCTCGGCGCGCGCCCGCTCCCGCGTCACCTCGGCGCCGATGCGGCCCACGATGGTGATGCCGGCGAGCAGCAGCGCCGAGGCCACCAGGCCCAGCACCCCGAGAAGCTGATCGCGGCGGGCGCGGGCCTGCTCCAGGGCCAGCCGGCGCCGCTCGTCGAAGTGCTGGAGCTGCTTGTCGGCGTGGGCGCCCTCGAAGGTCTTGAGGAAGGACTCGCCCTCGGCGCGGCCGGCGGCGTCGATGCGCGACATCTCGCGGCGCAGCTCCTCCACCCGCATCGTGCCGCTCGCCAGGGCCCACGCGCCCGCGAGGGCCACGGGCAGGGACACCAGGAGGGCTCTCGGGGAGGGCATGCCGCTTGACGGGGAGAACGCGGCGAGGATAGTGCCCGTGAGGCCGGCGGGCAATTCCCCCGATCCCGCCGCTCCCATGACCAAGCCCTACGACCCCAAGGACTTCTACTACCGCCGCGCCAAGGAGCAGGGGCTGCGCGCCCGCTCGGCCTTCAAGATCGACGAGATCGTGAAGCGCCACCACCTGCTCTCGCGCGGCCAGGCGGTGCTCGACCTGGGGGCGGCTCCGGGCGGCTTCCTCCAGGTGCTGGCGGAGCTGACGGGGGAGAAGGGCGTGGTGGTGGGGGTGGACCTGGAGCCCATCCGCAACCTGGGCAAGCGCTGGGTCCGCACCGCGGTGCTCGACCTGCTGGCGCCCGACGCGCTGGAGCGCATCCGGGCCCTGTACCCCGACCCCTTCGACCTCGTCACCAGCGACATGGCCCCCAAGACCATCGGCATCAAGGTGACCGACGAGGCCCGCTCGCTGGAGCTGTGCCGCATGGCGCTGGGGGTGGCGGTGCACACGCTCAAGCCCGGCGGCAACTTCGTGGCCAAGGTCTTCATGGGCGGCGACTTCCCGGTCTTCAAGAATGAGGTGGCCGCGGTCTTCGAGCGGGTGGACGTGGCCCGCCCCCAGGCCACCCGCGAGTCCTCCTACGAGGTGTACGTGGTGGGGAAGGGGCTGCGCGCCGGACGCCGCGCTTGAAACCGCGGCCCCGCGCCCCTAAGCTCGCCGCCCCATGTCCGCCCCACGCCCCACCTTCGTCGACGAGCTCTCGGCGCGCAACTTCGTCCAGGACGTCACCCCCGGCCTCGCCGAGCGCCTGGCCCAGGGACCCATCACCGGCTACGTCGGCTTCGACCCCACCGCCGACTCGCTCCACGTGGGCAACCTGGTGCCGGTGATGGCGCTGGCCTGGCTGCAGCGCTGCGGCGGCACGCCCATCGTCATCGTCGGCGGCGGCACCGGCATGGTGGGCGACCCCTCGGGCAAGCGCAGCGAGCGGCCGGTGCTGTCGCTGGAGCAGATCGACCACAACGTCGCCTGCCAGCGGGCCCAGCTCACCCGCTTCCTCTCCTTCGAGGGCGAGAACGCCGCCCGGGTGCGCAACAACGCCGACTGGCTGCGGCCGCTCGGGCTCATGGAGTTCCTGCGCGACGCCGGCAAGCACTTCACCGTCAACTACATGCTGGCCAAGGACTCGGTGAAGAACCGGATGGAGACCGGCATCTCCTACACCGAGTTCACCTACATGCTGATCCAGGCGTACGACTTCTGGCACCTCTGGAAGACGGAGCGCTGCGAGCTGCAGATGGGCGGCAGCGACCAGTGGGGCAACATCACCGCCGGCGCCGAGCTCATCTCGCGCAAGGAGGGGGCCGCCGCCCACGGCCTGACGCTGCCGCTCCTCACCACCGCCTCGGGCGCCAAGTTCGGCAAGAGCGAGGAGGGGGCCGTCTACCTCGACCCCCGGAAGACCTCGCCCTACAAGTTCTTCCAGTTCTGGCTCAACAGCGACGACCGCGACGTGGAGCGCTGGCTCAAGTACTTCACCTTCTTCTCCCTGGAGGAGATCGGCTCGCTCCTCTCCGACCACCAGCGGGACCCGGGCAAGCGGACCGCCCAGCGCCGGCTGGCCGAGGAGATGACCGACCGCATCCACGGCGCCGAGACGCGCAAGGGCGTTGTCGAGGCGAGCCGCATCCTCTTCGGCGGCGCCGACCTCCGGGCCGCCACGCCCGCCACCTTCGCGGTGCTGGCCGGCGAGATCCCCACCACCCGCCTGGCGCGGGCCGAGCTCCTGGCGCTCACCGCCGCCGACGCGCTGGTGAAGTGCGGCCTGGCCACCTCCAAGGGCGACGCCCGCCGCGGCATCCAGGGCAAGGGCTTCTCGCTCAACGGCGCTCCCATCGCCGCCGCCGAGGACCGGATCCAGGGCGAGGCGCTGCTCTGCGGCAGCTACCTGCTCCTGCAGAAGGGCAAGCGGAACTACGCGCTGCTGGTGGCCGAGGGGTAGCCGCGAGGCGGCCGGAGTCGAGAGGCGAGCCGATCCGGCTCAGTCCGGCAGCCGCTCCTGCACGCGCTCGATGCCCAGCGCCTTGCCGGTGGCCTCGTCGATCTCGACGATGGCGCCCTGCAGGTGGGTCTCCCGCTTGGCGGGCTCGAAGCTCACTGGCCGCTGCTGCAGGAAGCGCTGCAGCACCAGCTCCTTCTTCACGCCGATGACCGAGTCCCAGGGGCCGCACATCCCCACGTCGGTGACGAAGGCGGTGCCGCCGGGCAGCACCCGGGCGTCGGCTGTCTGCACGTGGGTGTGGGTGCCCAGCACCGCCGAGACCTTGCCGTCGAGGAACCAGCCCATGGCGTTCTTCTCGCTGGTGGCCTCGCAGTGCATGTCCACCAGGATGCAGCGCACGCCCTCGGCCCGCAGCGCCTCCACCTCGGCCAGCCCCACCGCGAAGGGGTCGTCGAGGTTCTTCATGAAGACCCGGCCCTCGAGGTTCACCACCCCGAGCTTGCGGCCGTCGGGGGTGGAGATGACGGTGCGGCCGCGCCCGGGCGCGCCCCTGGGGTAGTTGGCGGGGCGCAGCAGCCGGCAGCCGGACCTGTCGAGGTAGGGGAGGATCTCGCGCTTCGCCCAGATGTGGTTGCCGCTGGTGAGCAGGTCCACCTCGGCCGCCAGCAGCTCGTCGGCCGACTCGGGCGTGACCCCGATGCCGCTGGCGCTGTTCTCGGCGTTGGCCACCACCAGGTCGATGGCGCGGCCGGCGATGAGCCGCGGCACCAGCCGCTTCACCGCCTCGCGGCCGGGCTTGCCGAAGACGTCGCCGAGGAAGAGGAGTCGCACGGGGGGCGGAGCAAAGCCCGGACGCGCCGTGGTGTCAACCCGCCCGCTGGAGCACGCGCGCCTCGGTGACCACCAGGTCGACCGGGGCGTCGTGCGGCTCGGCGGGGACGGCGCCGACGATCTGGACCTCGAAGGCCAGCCCCACCTTGCGGGCCCGCCAGGCGGCGGGCAGCGTGGCGTCGTAGTGGCCGCCGCCGCGTCCCAGGCGACGCAGCGCGGAGTCGAAGGCCACGCCGGGCACGCAGACCAGGTCGAGGTCGCCGGCCTCGAGCGGCGGCGAGCCCGGCGGCGGCTCCAGCGCGCCGCGCGGCCCGGGCCGGAGCTCGTCGCGGGCGCAGCAGGCGAAGCCCAGCACCCGCCCGGCGCCGATGCGCGGCCAGGCCACCTGCTTGCCGGCGGCGCGGGCGCGCCGCTCGATCTCGGCGGTGTCCACCTCGGCGCCCAGCGGGGCGTAGAGCGCCACGCTGCGCGCCTCCTCGAAGGCCCGGAGCGCCGCCACCCGCTCGGCCACGGCGCGCGAGCGCTCCTCGCGGTCGGCGGCGGAGAGGCCGTTGCGGGCGGCGAGCACGCGCCGGCGCAGGGCGGTCTTGGCGTCGGCGGTCATCAGGGAAAGGTCGGCTCGCGCCGGAGAAAAGAAAAGCCCCCCGCGTAGGCCGTGTGGCTCGGTTGTTTGGACCTGCGTTTAGCAGGTGGGGCACCCGGAGATGCCGTGCTCCGTAGGCTTCTCCCTCGCTGCATGGGAGCTTGCGCATGGAGACGGCCGGGCGCTCCTCTTTTCACAAAGTCGGCCCAAACGACTCGAAGCCGAATCACGAACCCGGCAGGGGGCAGGCTGCATGTGCGCCAAAGAGCGACAAACATCCGAAATCACGAAGATTTCTGATGGGGATCGTAACCAGGCGACCGACAGGAGTCAAGCGACCCCGAGCGAGGACCTCGGTTCCGTTGCGATAAGATTCGGCCCGTGCGACGCGCCCTCCTCCTGGCCGCAGCCATCGCCCCGGTCGCGGCCGGCGCCGCCGCGCCCCCCGACGCCGCCGGGCTCTGGGACTCGCCGCTGGGCCGCATCCGCGTCGCCCGCGACGGCGCCGCCGTCACCGGCACGCTGGCCGAGCGCTCGGCGGCCTGCGGCTTCCAGGAAGGGGCCGCGGTGCTGAAGGCCACGCTCCTCGACGACTCGCTCTCGGGACAGCTCCGCGTCTGCGCCCGAGGTCCGGGCTGCCCGGGCGAGGAGTGGGGCACGGCGCTCCTCCTGGTGGGGCAGGGCAAGCTCTCCGGCGCCGTCCACCTCAAGGCCTCGAGCTGCAAGACCCCGCTCGGCAAGAACGGCGGCATCACCCTCACCCGGGCGCGCACCGCGCCGCCGCCCCCGCCCCCGCCGGCGGCCACCGACCGGGAGGCGCGCCGGGCCAGGGCCCGGGAGCTCCTGCGCGACGGCGCCGCCTGGCTCAACGAGGGGGCCTTCGAGAAGGCGCGGGAGCGTTTCCTCGAGGCCATCGAGGCCGACCCCGGCATCCCCGAGGCCTACAACGGCGTGGGCGTCACCTGGCGCATGCGCAACGACCTCGCCCAGGCGCTGGGCTGGTACAAGAAGGCCCTGGGGGTGGACCCGGACTTCGGCGACGCCTACTACAACATGGCCTGCGTCTACGCCCTGCAGGGCGAGCGGACGCTGGCGCTGCGCTACCTGCAGATCGCGGCCATGAACGGCTACGCCACCGCCGAGGGCATCGACGGCGACTCCGACCTGTCGTCGCTGCGGACCACGCGCGAGTACCGGGCGCTGCGGGACCGGATGTGAGCGGGGCGCGGCGCCCGGCGGCCCGGGGGGGGGCCCGGTGAGCGGCGCGCGCCGGGTGCCGGGCTACGAGATCGAGTCGCTCCTCGGGCGCGGCGGTATGGCCGAGGTGTGGAAGGCGCGGAGCACCGGGGGGCCGAAGGCCGGCCGGGTGGTGGCGCTGAAGCTGCTCCTCCCCGAGGTGGCGAGCGACCCGGAGCAGGTGCGGGCCTTCGGCCGCGAGGCCATGGTGACCAGCCGCCTGCGCCACCCGCACATCGTCGAGATCTACGACGCCGGCATGTGCGACAGCGGCCCGTTCATCGCCATGGAGTTCGTGGACGGCCGCAACCTGCGCCAGATCCTCTCGCGCTGCGCCTCGCGGAGCATCCTGCTGCCCATCGACTTCGCCGCCTACCTGGCCCAGGTGCTGGCCGAGGCGCTGCACCACGCCCACCGCTCGCGGGACTTCCGGGGCCAGCCGCTGGGCATCGTGCACTGCGACGTCTCCCCGCAGAACGTCTTCATCTCGCGGCTGGGCGAGGTGAAGCTGGGCGACTTCGGCGTGGCGCGGGCGGCGGGCGAGGGCAAGGGGCAGGCGGCCTACGGGAAGATCCGCTACCTCTCGCCGGAGCAGCTCCGCGGCGAGCCGGTGGGGCCGCAGACCGACGTCTTCGCCCTGGGGGCGCTGTTCTTCGAGCTGCTCACCAACGAGCCGGCGTTCATGGGCCCGGACGCCCGCGAGGTGGCGCGGAAGATCCTCTCGGGCGAGCGCCGCGCCCCCTCGAGCCTGCGCCCGGAGATCCCCTTCGAGATGGACGAGCTGGTGCTGCGGGCCCTGGGGCCGGCCGACAGGCTCGGCTCGGCGGCGGAGTTCGCCTCGCTCCTGGAGGGGCGCTACAACCCGCACATCGGGACGGAGCTGGCCATCGCCGCGGTGGTGCGCGGGCTGTTCGGGGCGGAGGGGTAGCGGTGCGGCCGGCGCCGGTGGTGGCGGCCCTCCTGCTCTCGGGCTGCGTGTACGACGGCGAGTACCGCATCCGCGGAACCGTGCGCGGCGCCCTGGGCGAGACGGTCGCGCCGCTTCAGGGTGCGCGCGTCGAGGTGGTGCCGCTCCGGCCCATGAACGGCGCGGCCGTCAGTGCCCAGACGGATGCGGACGGCTTCCTCCAGCTCATCTACCGGTTCGGAGGAATGGGCCCGCTCCCGTTCGTCCGCCCGGACGGCCTACCGGTGGCCACCATCTCCGCAGACGGCTACCAGGCCTGCCGGGTGCCCATCCGGTCGGAGGACGTGCCCGCAGGCGTCAGCCAGAGGCCCTGCGTTCCTGAGGACAGGTTCTGCTTCGAGCTCGAGGTGCTGCTCGCGCCCGTGGGCTCGACGCGCGCCGACGCGTGCCGCTAGAGAACCCCGTTCGCCCTGAGCGGAGGGCCTGCGAAGCAGGCCCGGTGTCGAAGGGCGCCGCTCCGCCGGGCGCGCCGGCCTCCGCCTGCCGTGCTGCACACGCCGCTCCGCCGGACGCGCCGGCCTCCGCCTGCCGTGCTGCACACGCCGCTCCGCCGGACGCGCCGGCCTCCGGCGCCAAGTCCTCGGGCGGGGGCTGCACGAAGCCGCGCGAACGACCTCGGCGCGGGGCGTCTCGCAGACACCGGGCGCGGACGAAGCGCGTTGCCCATCGGCATTGCCGCGCCACGGTGGGCTGCTCGACGCGGACGGGCACGCGAGCCGCGCGGATGGAAGGTGCTCCCTTGCGCCCTGCGGAGGCGCCTCCGGCCGGCGCGCCGGCTGCGCGGCTGCGCGGCTGTGTGGCTGTGTGGCGGTGCGTACAGGATGCGCGGGCGTACGGGCCTTCTTCCCCGCCCGGAGGAGCCGCGCGTGCGGTCGGAATCGCCGCCAGCCCGGAGCGGCATGCATCGCCGGTCGTGCCACGGCCGAGATGGCGAGGTGGGCGCTCACAGTGGCGCACGGCGATGCCCGGCTGCAGCGGACGGCGCCCGCCGCCCCCTCGGAAGCCGTGAAGACGCGGGCCGAGGACGGGGAAGAAGGCCCGGAAGCCCGCCACGGAGGCGGGCGCGAGGACGGACGGTGAAGGCCCGGAGGCCCGCGCCGCTTCGACGTGCTACGCCCCGATCGCCCTCCGCACCCGCTCCACCAGCGGCGGCAGCAGGGCGAGGGCGCGGTCCACGTCCTCGGCGGCCGAGCACCAGCCCAGCGAGAGGCGCAGCGTGGCCCGGGCCTCGTCCACGGTGAGCCCCATGGCCGAGAGCACGTGGGAGGGCCTCGTGGAGCCGGAGGTGCAGGCGGCCCCGGCGCTGGCGCACACGCCCTCGAGGTCGAGCGCCATGAGGAGCGCCTCGCCGTCGGCGCCGGGGAAGGTGATGGAGAGGGTGGTGGGGAGGCGCGGCGAGCCGGCGCCGTTCACCCGCGCGCCCGGCACCGCGGCGAGGAGGCCGGCCTGGAGCCTGTCGCGCAGCGCCCCCACCCGCGCCATCTCCTCGTCGCGCCGCGCGGTGGCCGCCTCGATGGCGGCGCCGAGGCCGGCGATGCCGGGCAGGTTCTCGGTGCCGGAGCGGCGGCCGCGCTCCTGGTGTCCGCCCAGCAAGGGCGAGAGCCGCACGCCGTCGCGCACCAGCAGCGCGCCCGCGCCCCGCGGGCCGCCGAGCTTCTGGCCCGACAGGGCGACCATGTCGGCGCCCAGCGTGCGCAGGTCGAGCGGGAGCTTCCCCACCGCCTGGACGGCGTCGCAGAAGTAGAGGGCGCCGTGCTGCCGGGCGGCGGCGGCCACCTCGCCCACCGGGAAGAGCACCCCGGTCTCGTTGTTGGCGAGCATGGCGCAGACGAGCGCGGTGCGGTCGCTCACCACCGCGCGCAGCCGGTCGAGGTCGAGCCGCCCCTCGCGGTCCACGGGCACGGCGTGGACCGCGGTGCCGCCGGCGGCGAGCAACCTGGCGAGGTCGTGGACGCAGGGGTGCTCGACGGCCGTGACCACGAGCTCGCTGCGCCCCGGTGGCGCGGCGGCCAGGGCCCCGCGGATGGCGAGGGCCGCCGACTCGGTGGCACCAGCAGTGAACACCACCTCTGCCGGGCGGGCCGAGAGGGCGCGGGCCACCCGCTCGCGCGCCTGGTCGAGGAGGTCGCGGGCGGCGCGGCCGGCGGCGTGCACCGAGGAGGGGTTGCCGTACACCGGGAGGGCTGCCCGCACCGCCTCCAGGGCCTCGGGCCGCATCGGGGTGATGGCGTTGTGGTCGAGGTAGGTCACGGCCCGGCCGAGACCAGCTTCCGCGGGCGCCGCGGGCGGCGCTGGCCGAAGGCGGCCAGGAAGGCCCGCGTCAGCTCGCGGCGCAGGGCGCGCCGCCGCGCCGGCTTGAGGCCGCGCATGGGCACGCGGGCGCCGGCCATGGAGCCGTGACCGCCGGCGACCCCGCCCTTCTTCTCGATGACGTCGCGGATGAGCCGGCCGGCGTTCTGGCGCCGGTCGGTGACCCGCAGGCTGAAGTAGAGGTTGTCGCGGTAGCTCCCGAAGGCCAGCGACCACTTCACCCCGTCGAGGAAGAGGAAGCGCTCGGCCACCTCCGCCACCACGTCGGGCGCGTACACCTCGCCCACGTCGCAGACGGCGCCGTGGCCGTAGATGCGCACCCGCTCGATGGCGGCGTGGAAGAGGTGGAAGTAGTCCGGCGGCAGGCGCGGCTGCTCCACCTGCACCAGCGCCTCCTTGTCCACCATGGGGAAGAGCCAGAGGTAGGTGGCCACGTCCTGCGGCGTGGTCTCGCGCCCCAGGTCGCGGGTGTCGGCCTTGATGCCGTAGTAGAGCGCAGTGGCGATGCGCGGCGGCAGCACCGCCCCGGCGGCGCGGAAGTAGCCGGCCAGCAGGGTCGAGGTCGAGCCCATGGGCCGGCCGACGTCGGCCACCGGCACCAGGCGCGTCTCGGGCCGCTCCGGGTGGTGGTCGATGACCACGTCGGGGAAGATCCGGGCCGGCAGGGAGTGGTTGCCCTGCTCGGGCTGGGTGTCCACCATGCACACCAGGTCGTGCTCGTCGAAGTCCACCCGCGAGACCGGCACCACCGGCAGCTTGAGCACGCGGATGAGCGCCCGGTTCTCGGCGCGGCCGACGATGCCGCCGTAGGCCACCACCGTGGGCACGCCGGCGAGCCGCTCCAGCAAGTGGGCCAGCGCCACGGCCGAGGCCAGGGCGTCAGGGTCGGGGAAGTCGTGGGTCAGCACCAGCGCGCGGCGGTGGCCGCGGGCGTAGCGCAGGATGCGGGTCAGCCTGTCGGCCGAGGGGTCGGCGGCGGCGCGGCGGGCGTCGCGGCGCGGAGCGCGGGGCCGGCGCGCGGCAGGGGGGGGCGGGGAGGCGGTCATCGGCGGAGCGAGCGGAGCACCTGGAGGTTCTCCTTGAAGCGCAGCTCGGTCTCCAGGAAGGCGGGGTGATCGGCGAAGCGCTGGTCGTTCACCAGGAAGCGGAAGGGCTCGAGCCCCATCTCGCCCTCGCCGATGTGCTCGTGCCGGTCCACCCGGCAGCCGAGCGGCTTCCTGCAGTCGTTGAGGTGGAAGGCCTTCACGTGCTCGAGCCCCACCGTCCGGTCGAGCTCGCGGAAGGTGGACGCATACCCCTCGGCGGTGCGCAGGTCGTAGCCGGCGGCGAAGAGGTGGCAGGTGTCCACGCACACGCCCACCCGGCGGCGCAGGGCCCCCGGGACGGCGGCCCGGATGCCGGCCACCTGCTCGAAGCGCCAGCCGAGCGAGCTGCCCTGGCCGGCGGTGGTCTCGACGAGGAGCTTCACCGGCCCCCCGACCTCGGTGAGCGCCCGGGCCATGCCCTCGGCAGCCAGCTTCACCCCGGCCGGGACGTCGGGGTTGGCGCCGGGGTGGAAGATGAGATGCGGGATGCCCAGGTCGCGGCAGCGCCCCAGCTCCTCCGCGAGGGCCGCCCAGCTCTTCCTGCGGATGGTCGCGTCGCCGGAGGCGGCGTTGATGAGGTAGGAGGAGTGGGCTGCCACCGGCTTGCGGGTCCGCCTGGCCTCCTTGCGGAAGCGCTCCACCTCCTCGGCCTCGAGGGGCCTGGCGGCCCAGCCGCGGGCGCTCTTGGTGAAGATCTGGAGCGCGTCGGCCCCGTCCTCCTCGGCCCGGGCGAAGGCGGTCGAGAGCCCGCCGGCGACGCCTTCGTGCGCTCCCAGGATCATCGGGGGGGTTGATACACCACGGGCCCGCCGGCTGCCATGGCGGGCCCGTCTTCCCCCGGGAGGGCGGGCGATATCACCCCGAAGGGGTATCGGCTAGCGGGCGGCCTTCTTGGCCCGGTGGGCCATGGCCTCGCGGACGTACTTCTCGCCGTTGGCGAGGGCGTTGCCCAGCGAGTCGAGCATCAGCTCCCGCAGGACCGTCTCGGCGCCGCGCAGCGATTCGTAGTAGCGCTGCCGGTCGGTGGCGTGGATGACGCACGGCAGGTAGCCGCTGTGCAGCAGCACCAGGTTGGACAGCATGCGGGCCACCTTCCCGGAGTTCTCGGTGAAGGGGTAGACCTGCATGAAGCCGTGGCCGATGCGCGCCGCCTGCTGGACCGGGTGCAGGGCGCGGAAGTCGGAGGAATCGCAGGCGTCGAGCACCTTTCCGAGCTGGAAGGCGATCTTGGCCGGCTGGGCGATCTCGTGGAAGTAGGCGCGGTGGAGCGGGATCTCCTTGCGGTACTCGGCAACCGCCTTGCTCTCGATGCCGGCGCCCAGCGTCTCGTAGATCTTCTTCACCAGCGTCAGGTTGATGCGGAGCTTCTTGCCGGCCGCCTCGGCGCGGACGAGGTCGATGGCCGCCTTGTGGTTCTGGACCTCGCGGAAGAGGTTGACCGAGGTGGCCTCGGCCACGGGCTGGCGGGCGAGTGCCATGGCCAGCTCCTGGTTCGAGAGGACGACGCCCTCGAGGGCGCAGTCGTGGTAGAGCCAGGAGAGCTCGTACCGGACCAGGAAATCCTTGGCGATCTCGGGTTCGTCCGCGAGGAGCTCGCGGAAATCCTCGGAGGCGTCATCCACGTCGACGTAACGGCTGCGCATCGCTGCCCTCTTCTCGTGCCTTCGCCACAAGCGTAAGGCCGCGTATTTACAAACAAAATAACCCGCCGTGGCGGGGATGGCGGAATCTAAAGAAACAGGCGCGAAAGGTCAAGGTTTTTCGCGGCTGGCGGCTCGCCGGCGCCCCGACGGGCGCCCTCCTGTCCGCTCCGTGACAACAGTCCGGACGGCGGCCGATTCCCGCATCGGTGAATCCCTCAGCGCAGGGGAGGGAACGGCCGGAGCATGCGCGCCAGGAAGGGCATGTCCGGGAGGAGCTCCTCCTTGCCCCACTGCATGGCCCGCTGGAGCCGCGCCATGCGGGGCACCACCTCCACCGGCGAGAGGGTCTTCTGGAAGGTCCGCTGGTGGTGGATGAAGGGCCGGTTGCGGGCCACGTTCTGGGCCACGAGCTGCTCGACGCTGTACCAGAGCGGCTGGGTGAGCTTGGGGCCGAAGCCATCGAAGGCCAGCACGAAGGCGTTGCGGGTGCCGATGCGGCCGCCCTGCACCGCCTCGTAGGCGGCCCGCGCCGGGAGGTTGTCGGCGATCCCCCCGTCCATGAGGCGGAAGAGGTCGTGGCGCCGGAAGAGGGCGCCCAGCACCGCGTGCATCCGCTCGTCGTCCCGCACCACGTCGTAGTGGATGACGCCGGGCAGCGCGGCCGAGAAGCCGACGGCGTCCACGGCGTCGAAGGCCTGGGTCTCCTCGTCGGCGCCCAGGTAGATGCGGATGAAGCGCTCCCGCTGGGCCACCAGCTCCGAGAGCGAGCCCACCAGATCCTGGGCCAGGCGGCGCACGGCGCTGGGTCGGGGGGCGCGGCCGTGCAGGTCGAGCAGGTGCTCGTAGTAGCTGGGGTCATGGGGCAGGGCGCCGGCGCGGATGCCGGTCACCGCCACCAGGAGCGGGATGGCCAGCTCGCCGAGGGTGAGCGGCCTGCCGTGGCTGCCGGTGAGGAAATCGCCGATCCCGGCCCGAAGGTAGAGCCGGACGGCGCCGGGCAGTGCGTAGCGCGACTCCACGTCGAGGAAGCGGAAGAGGGAGCGGATGGAGAGGCCCGAGAGCACCTGGGAGATCTCCTCGGTGTCGAAGCGCAGCTGCCGCGCCCGGAAGAGCAGCAGGATCGAGCCCATGGAGGCGCCGGCCAGGAGGCGCGGCACCAGGCCGTACTGCTCGAGGAGCGCGAAGCCGCCCAGGAACACGTAGGAGACGCCGCCGCCGCCGCCGCACACCAGCACCAGCGCCTTCTCGCACACCTCCCGGTCGAGCTCCTCGGGCGGCAGCCGTCCCTGGGCCGCCTGGAGCGCCAGGGCGCGGGCGGCCCGGGTGCGGTGGGCGAGCTGCCCGGCGAGCCGCACCACCGCCGGCCGGTCCACGCCCCCGGAGCCGAGCATGGCCGGCTCCACCAGCGCCCGCAGCTCGCTGCGCCAGCCCGCCAGCGACTCGCGCAGGTCCACGTCGTTGCCGTCGGGCGCGTGGACCAGGCCGAGCCGCGCCAGGTTCAAGGCGTAGCGAAGCTGGTGCTCGTCGGGCTCGGGCAACCAGCGGGAGGAGCCGACCACCGCGCGGACCAGGGCCCGCTCCGCCTCCTCGAAGGGGCGGTCCTCGGCTCTCACGTCCTCGAGGAGTGGGGTGGCCACAATGGGGGAGTCGCCGAGAAAAACGCGGCGCGTCACGCCATCATAGCTTCCTTCGGCCGGCGGCGCCGCCGGCTTTTCCGGAGCGACTTCCGGGGGATTCCCCGTTGGCGCCCTTGAGAGATCGATGGGATCCGCCTAGTCTCCGCCCTCCCGACCCGATGTCCCACCCCCCACCAGGCCCACCAGCGAACCCTTCCGGCACCCCAGGCGGCTTGGCCGGTCAGGCGTCCGGCGATCCGCTGGATACCCCCTCGGTGTCCGGCACTGCCTCAGCCTCCGCGCCCGCTGCGCCCGCGGCGCCCGGCACGGCAGGGAGCGCCGTGTCCGGCACCTCCCTTCCCTCCCTTGCCGGGGACGGGGGCTCGCAGGGCACCCCCGCGCCAGCGGGGTCGGGCACCGGGTCCTTCCCGGCCCAGCGGTCCTCCGGCCGACGCGTTCACGGCCACGCTCCCCCCACCGGCAAGGCGCTCCTGGCGCTCTCCCTGGGCGCGCTCGGGGTGGTCTACGGCGACATCGGCACCAGCCCGCTGTACGCGCTCAAGGAGTGCTTCAACGGCGCCCACGGCGTTCCGCCGACGCCGGACAACGTCCTCGGCGTACTGTCGCTGGTGTTCTGGGCGCTCACCTTCGTGGTGACGGTGAAGTACCTCTCGTTCGTCATGGAGGCCGACAACCGGGGCGAGGGCGGCATCCTCGCGCTGCTGGCGCTCGTGGGCCGGCGCAAGGCCTCGCGGCCGGCCCGCAAGGCGCTGCTGGTGGCCGGGCTCTTCGGCGCGGCGCTGCTGTACGGCGACGGCGTCATCACCCCCGCCATCAGCGTGCTGGGCGCGGTCGAAGGCCTCCGGGTGGCCGCCCCCAGCATGGGGCCGCTGGTGGTGCCCGTCACGGTGCTCATCCTCGTCGGCCTCTTCGTCCTGCAGAAGCGGGGCACGGCCACGGTGGGCATGGTGTTCGGGCCCATCATGCTGCTGTGGTTCGCCGCCATCGCGGTGGCCGGGATCCACGGCATCCTCCGCGACCCCGGCGTCTTCCGCGCGCTCTGGCCGGGCCACGCGGTCGCCTTCTTCTCGCGCCACGGCTGGCACGGGTTCTTCGTGCTGGGCGCGGTGGTGCTGGTGGTCACCGGCGGCGAAGCGCTCTATGCCGACATGGGCCACTTCGGTCGGCGGCCCATCCGGCTGGCCTGGGTGGGCGTGGCCATGCCGGCCCTGCTCCTCAACTACTTCGGCCAGGGGGCGCTGCTCCTGCACGACCCCTCGGCCGCGGCCAGCCCCTTCTACCTGCTGGTGCCGGGCTGGGCGCTGTACCCGATGATCGCCATCGCCACCCTGGCGGCCATCGTGGCCTCGCAGGCCCTCATCTCCGGTGCCTTCTCGCTCACCAACCAGGCGGTGCAGCTCGGCTACTCGCCCCGCGTCACCATCCGTCACACCTCCTCCACCGAGTACGGGCAGATCTACATCCCCGAGGTGAACTGGGCGGTGGGCGTGGCCTGCATCGCCCTGGTGATGGGCTTCAAGAGCTCGGACGCGCTGGCGGCCGCCTACGGCATCGCCGTCACCGGCACCATGACCATCACCACCGCGCTCTTCCACCGGGTGGTGCGGGATCGGTGGCGCTGGCCGCGCTGGCTGGCGTGGCCGCTGACCCTCTTCTTCCTGGTCACCGACGTCTCCTTCTTCCTCGCCAACGTGGTGAAGATCGAGGAGGGCGGCTGGTTCCCCATCGCCGCCGCCGGCGGTGTCTTCCTGCTGATGAGCACCTGGCGGCGCGGGCGCGACGCGCTGGCCGAGCAGCTCCGCGAGGCCGGCCTGCCTCTCGACCTCTTCCTGCCGGACGTGGAGAGGCGGCCCCCTCATCGCATCAAGGGCACCGCGGTCTTCATGACCTCCAACCCCGGCGGCGTGCCGCCGGTGCTGCTGCACCACCTCAAGCACAACAAGGTGCTGCACGAGCGGGTGCTGCTGGTCTCGGTGCTCACCGAGGAGGTGCCGGTGGTGCCCGACGCCGAGAGGCTCACGGTGAAGAACCTCTCCGCCGGCTTCCACCAGGTGATCGGGCGCTACGGGTTCATGGAGACGCCCAACGTGCCCGCGCTCCTCTCCGCGCTGCCCAGGGGCGCCATCCCCGGGCCGCGCCTCGAGCTCTCGGGCATGGAGACCACCTACTACCTGGGGCGGGAGACGCTGCTCGCCAGCGGCGATTCCCAGATGTCCACCTGGCGCAAGCGGCTCTTCATCGTCATGGCCCGCAACGCCCAGACGGCCAGCGCCTTCTTCGGACTGCCGCCCAACCGGGTGGTCGAGATGGGCGCGCAGATCCAGCTCTAGCGCGCTCCAGCGCCGGCCCACCCCGCGCCCCTCAGCCGGCCACGACCTCCTCGAACGCCGCCCGCACCTGCTCGGTGACCCGGCCGTAGTCGGCCATCAGGCGCGCCGCCGGATCCTCGCCGAAGTAGCCGAGCCTGCGGGCGAGCTGCGCCAGCTGCCGGCCCGGCGGCGGCAGGTAGTCCACCGAGTAGTCGTGGACGATGCGCAGCCGCAGCTCCAGCCGGCGCAGGAAGTCGTACCCCTTCCCGAGCGCCTGGAACTGCGGCTCGCGCAGCAGCCCGGCCTCCCGGGCCCTCACCAGCGCCGTGGGGGTGTGGGTGGTGCGCAGGGACTCGTGGGCGTGGCCGTGTCGGAGCTGCAGGTACTGGGCGGCGAACTCCACGTCGACCAGGCCGCCGCGCCCGGTCTTGGGGTTCTTGCCCTTCTGCGCCTCCTTGCCGATCTCCACCTCCATGCGCTCGCGCATGCGCCGGATCTCGGCGCCCATGGCCGCCGGATCGGGCGCCGGGCTCCAGACGGCCAGGCGCAGCACCCGCTCCCGCACCTCCTCGAAGAGGGCGGCGTCTCCGGCCACGCAGCGGGCCCGGAGCAGCGACTGGCGCTCCCAGAGCTGGCTGCGCACCTGGGGCGAGGCGGCGTCGCCCACGTGGTAGCGGGCGAAGCCCTCGGCCGAGGAGACGAGCGCCCCCTGGTTGCCCGAGGGGCGCAGGCGGGTGTCGCACTTGTAGAGGTAGCCCTCGCGCAGCGGCACCTGCAGGAAGGAGAGGAAGCGCTGGGCCAGCCGGGCGTAGAGCGGGTTGCCGGCGGTGCTGGCGCCGGCCACCGGCGTGCCCGGCACCGGCTCGCTGCGGTAGAGGAAGACGAGGTCGAGGTCGGAGTGGTACCCGAGCTCGCGCCCGCCCAGCTTGCCCATGGCCACGACGCAGAGGCGCGAGGGGGGCAGGGTGCCCTTGCGGCGGGCCTCCTCCTCGGCGAGCTCCAGCGCCCTGTCGATGAGCGCCTCGGCCAGCGCCGAGAGCTGCTCGGCCACGCTGGCCAGCGGGAGCGAGCCGGCGATGTCGTGCACCGCGATGCGCAGCACCTCCTCGTCCTTGATGCGGCGCAGCTCGGCCAGGCTGCGCTCCAGGAGCTCGTCGGGCCCCTGGTCCTGCGGCAGGAGCGCGAGCCGCTCGGCGATCTCGGCGTCGAAGGCACGCCGGTCCTTCTCGCGCACCTCCTGGTCGTCGCGCAGCAGGGCGTCGAGCAGCTCCGGGTGGCGGATGAAGCGCTTGCTGAGGAAGTCGGAGGTGCCGAAGAGCGAGAGCAGCAGCCGGGCCACGCGCCGGTTCTCGCCCAGCATGCGGAAGTAGGGCTCGGGGGCGCGCAGCGCCGAGGCGAACTCGCCCAGGTGGGTGAGGGCCTGGTCGGGGTCGGGCGTGGCCAGCACCTCGGCCAGCAGCGCCACCGCCCGGCCCGGGTCGCCGGTGGGGGCGAAGGGAGTGCGGCGGCGGGCCAGGGCGTCGATGGTGGCCAGCACCCGATCGGCGTCGCCGAAGCCGCGCCGCTGCGCGATCTCGGCCCGGCGGGCGTCGTCCTCCACATGGGCGTCGGCCAGCAGCGACAGCTCGGGGTCGAGGGCCCACTCGCCGGTGCCGGTGCCCAGGAGCCCGCCGAAGAGCGCCGAGACCCGGTCGCGGTGGCCGGTGAGGGTGGCCTCGAAGCGCTCCTCGTCCGGGAGCCCCAGGGCCCGGGCCAGGGCGCGCCGCTGGCCGGGCGGCGGCATACGGTGGGTCTGGCGCGCGTCCACCATCTGCACCCGGTGCTCGGCCCGGCGCAGGAAGAGGTAGGCGTCGGCCAGGGCGTCGCGGTCGCGGGCCGGCACCACGCCGGCGTAGAGCAGCCGGTCGAGGGCCGAGAGCACGCTGCGCTCCCGCAGCTCCGGCAGCCGGCCGCCGTGGAGGAGCTGCAGCGCCGAGACGAAGAACTCGGCCTCGCGGATGCCGCCGCGCCCCAGCTTCAGGTCGTCGCGCCCCTCGGCGCCGGCGCGGGCGTCGATGCGGGCCTTCATGGCCTGGATCTCGGTGAGCACCTCGGTGTCGAGCGACTTGCGCCAGATGAAGGGCTCGAGGAGGCGCAGGAGCTCCTCGCCCACCGCCAGGTCGCCGGCGCCGGGCCGGGCCTTCACCAGGGCGTTGCGCTCCCAGCTCCGCCCGAACGACTGGTAGTAGAGCTCGGCGGCGCGGACGCTGTTGACGATGGGGCCGCTGCGGCCGTCGGGGCGCAGGTTCAGGTCCACGCGGAAGACCTGCCCGTCCTCGGTGACCTTGCCGATGGCCTCGGTGACCGCCTCGGCCAGCTTGGCGTAGTAGGCGAAGTGGGTGATGGGGCTCGGGCCGGTGGTCTCGCCGTCGCTGCCGTAGACGTAGACCAGGTCCACGTCGGAGGAGAAGTTGACCTCGCAGGCGCCCAGCTTGCCCATGGCCAGGGCGCAGAAGCCGGCGCCGGGCTCGCGAGCCTCGAGGCCGGCGGGGGCGCCGTGCCGGGCCCGGAGCCGCCGGTCGCAGAAGCGGATGGCGGCGTCCACGGTGGCCATGGCCAGGGCCGAGAGCTCGCCGGTGACCTCGGCCATGCGGGCGCGGCGCAGGTCGCGCAGGGCGATGCGCACCACCTCGCGGTCGCGCACCCGGCGCAGCAGCCGGTGGAAGCCAGCCAGGTCGGAGGGGGCCAGCCGGGCGGCGGCCCGCGCCAGCAGCCGCCGCATCTCGGGCTCGGTGCGCTGGCGCAGGAGGTCGGGCCCGCGGGCGGCGCGGCGCAGGAGCCGCGGGGTGCGGGCCAGCACCTGGGCCACGTGGCGCGAGGCGCCGCAGAGCAGGGTCAGGGCCTCGAGGAGGTCGGTCTCGGCCGGGAGCCCGCCGGCGGCGTCGAGGTAGCGCTCCACGCCAGCCAGCGCCAGGTCGGGGTCGGGGGTGAGCCGGCACAGGGCCCGGAGCGCCTCGAAGCGCTCCGGGACCCGGCGGCGGAGCCGCGCGAGCCGCTCGGGGGCGTCGGGCGCCCGCGGCTCTTCCGGCGGGAGCGAGGGGATGGCGTGGTGGGCGATCATTCCTCGGGGGCGGGGTCGGCCAGGCCGCGCGCCGCCCGCGAGAGGCCGTGCTGCTTGATCTTCTTGTGCAGGTTGGTCCGTTCCACGCCCAGGGCCTGGGCGGCCTGGGTGATGTTCCAGTCGTGGGCCTCGAGCTTCTGCAGGATGTAGTCCCGCTCCACCAGGTCGCGCAGCTCGCGAAGCCCCACCTCGCCGTACTGCGCTAGCGCCGGCCCGTCGCCCGAGGGGCCCGGGGGCGCGGCCCGCGGGCCGATCTCGGCGGGCACGTCGGCGGCCGTTACCCGCTCGCCGCTCATGATGGCCAGCCGCTCGCAGACGTTTCGCAGCTCGCGGACGTTGCCGGGCCAGCGGTGCTGCGAGAGCCGCTGCAGCACCTCCGGGTCCACCGGCTTGGGCCGCAGGCCGTTCTCGCGGCAGGCGAGCTGGAGGAAGCGCTCGGCCAGGAGCGGCACGTCCTCGAGCCGCTCGCGCAGCGCAGGGGAGCGGATGGGAACCACGTTGAGCCGGAAGAAGAGGTCCTCGCGGAAGGTGCCCTCGCGCACCTCGGCGGCCAGCTCCTTGTTGGTGGCGGCCAGCACCCGCACGTCCACGGTGAAGGACTTCTCGCTCCCCACCCGGGTGACCTCGCCGGTCTGCAGCGCCCGGAGCACCTTGGCCTGCGCCGCCAGGCTCATGTCGCCGATCTCGTCGAGGAAGAGCGTGCCGCCGTGGGCCACCTCGAACTGGCCGCGGCGACGGGAGGCCGCGCCGGAGAAGCTGCCCTTCTCGTGGCCGAAGAGCTCGCTCTCGATGAGCTCGCCGGGGATGGCGGCGCAGTTCACCTTGACGAACGGGCCGCCGGCCCGCTTCGACTGCCGGTGGATCTCCTGGGCGATGAGCTCCTTGCCACTGCCCGACTCGCCCAGGATGAGCACCCGGCCCTGGGTGGGGGCCACCTTGGCGATCTCCTGGCGGAGCCGCTGCATGGCCGCGCTCTCGCCCAGCATCTCGTCGTCGAAGCGCCGCTCCCGCGAGGCGAGGGCCTGCATCTTGCCCTCGAGGGTCCGGCGCGAGATGGCGTTCTTGACGCTGACCACCACCCGGTCGCGGTCGACGGGCTTCCCGAAGAAGTCCACCGCGCCGCGCCGCATGGCCTCGACCACGTCGGGGGTGTCGGCGTGGCCGGAGATGACGATCACCGGCAGGTCGCGCCACAGCTCGCGGGCCTTGCTGAGCAGCCCCAGGCCGTCCATGCCCGGCAGCCGCACGTCGAAGATGCCCAGATCCACCGGCTCGGTCTCGAGGATGGGGAGGGCCTCCTCGGCGCTCTCCGCCTCCCGGACCTCGTACCCCTCTGCCTCCAGGACCATCCGGAGGGTGCGCCGGATGTTGCGCTCGTCGTCCACGACCAGGAGGGTTGTCTTGCCGGGTTCCATGAGAGGGGGAATCATATGCGCCATGAACGCTCCGGGCGAGGTGCGAGCAGTGGTGTTCGACGCCTACGGGACCCTGTTCGACTGGGCCAGCGCCTCCGAGCGAAGCCGGGACGTCCTGGGTGATCGCTGGCGCGAGTTCGCCGAGCTGTGGCGCCAGAAGCAGCTCCAGTACACCTGGCTCCGCAGCCTGATGGGCCGCCACGCCGACTTCTGGAAGGTGACGAGCGAGGCGCTCGACTTCACCCTGGAGAGCTTCGGCATCGCCGACGCCGCCCTGCGCCCGCGGCTCATGGGGGCCTACCTGCAGGTGGCCGCCTACCCGGACGCCCGGCACTGCCTGGAGCTCCTGCGGGCCGCCGGACTCTCCACCGCCATCCTCTCCAACGGGGAGCCGCGGATGCTGGAGGCGGCGGTGGAGAGCGGCGGGCTCCGCTCCCTCCTCGACGCGGTGCTCTCGGTGGAGGCCGCCGGCACCTACAAGCCGCACCCCTCGGTCTACCGGCTGGCCACCGAGCGCTTCGGGGCCGAGCCCGGGCAGCTCCTCTTCGTCTCCGCCAACGGCTGGGACGCCTGGGGCGCGGCCGCCTTCGGGATGCAGGTGGCCTGGTGCAACCGCACCGGGCAGCGGCCCGAGCGGCTCCCCGGCGGGCCCGCCTGGACGGTGCGGTCGCTCGCCGAGGTGCCGGGCGTGCTGGGGATCGGGTGAGAGGGCGGCTCGGCGCTACCCCAGCTCCACCGCGAACTGCTCCACCGGCATTCGCTCGTTGGGCGCCTCGCGCGCCCGGTGCTTCTCGGGCAGCGCCTCGGGCGGTGCCCGGTGGCCGACGGCGATCACCGCCTGCGGCTCCACGCCGGCTGGCAGCGCGGCCGCGGCCTGGGCCTTCTCCTTGTCGAACCCGCCCATGGCGTGGACCGCCAGGCCCGAGATGGTGCCCTGGAGCGCGAAGGCCATCCAGGCGGCCCCGGCGTCGAAGGGGGCCGTGCCGGCCGGCTTCCCGTCGTCGCGCACCACCTTGGCCCCCAGCACCACCAGCGCGCCGGCCGCGTGGGCCCACTCCTGGTTGCCGGGGACCAGGGCCGCGAGCAGCGCCGCGAAGCCCGGCGTTCCCCGGAGCGCGTAGAAGAAGCGCCACGGCTGGCCGTTGCCGCCCGAGGGAGCCCAGCGGGCCGCCTCGAGCAGCGGGAGCAGCTCCTCTCGCGCCAGCGGCGTCCCGTCCATGGAGCGGGGCGACCAGCGGCGCGGGAAGAGGGGGTCGACCGGGTGTGCGGGGATGCGAGGCATGGCGTCTGGGGCTCCGGGTTCCGGTCGCGGTTGGGGTCCGGGTCTTGTCGGCGTCGGTCGCGGTCGCGGTCCGGATCCGCAGCCTACAGCGTCCGCGTCTCCCCGATCTTCATGGCCGCCACCTTGGCGTTGACCCTGGCGGTCTTGATGGCCTTCTCCAGCGCGTCGGGCGTGCCCTTGAGGAGCGGGAAGGTGCCGTAGTGCATGGGGATGACGGTCTTCGCCCGGGTGAGCTGGGCGGCGGTGGCTGCGCCCTGCGGGTCCATGGTGAAGTGGCCGCCGATGCAGGCCAGCATGTAGTCGATCCTCCAGCGGTCGCCGACGAGCTTCATGTCGCTGGTCACGTCGGTGTCGCCGGTGTGGTAGACGGTCGGCCCGCCCTTCACGTGGATGAGCGCGCCGGTGGGGTTGCCGCCGTAGCTCACCGGCGCCCCGTCCTTGCGGATGCCGCTGGAGTGGGAGGCCGGAACGATGGTCACCGAGACCTCGTCGTTGAGGGCGATGGTGCCGCCGATGTTGCCGCTGGTCATCGCCGTGGCCTGCTCCTTGGGGTAGCCCTCCTGGATGAGCGCGTTGGCGAGGTCGAAACCGCCCACCAGCTTGGCACCGGTGCGCTTGGCGATGGCCACCGCGTCGCCGACGTGGTCGGCGTGGGCGTGGGTGACGATGATGAAGTCCACCTTCTCCAGCTTCCCGGCCGCCTCCTTGTCGGGCGAGGTCGGGTTGGAGAGCCACGGGTCGATGGCCAGGACGGTGCCGCCCGGCGTCTTGAGCACGAACGCGGCGTGGCCGTACCAGGTGAGCTCGGTCTTCCCTGCGGCGTGGGCGGCCAGCGGGAGCGCGGCGGCGAGGGCGAGGATGGCGAGGCGCTTCATGAGGGAGTCCTCCGGCGTGGGAGGCTCATGTAAGCGGCCGGTGGTGTGCGCACCGGACCCTGGCGGGGGGTAGTCACCCTGGGTGACGCGCCGGGCCGCGCCCGGCTCCTTCGGGCGGGGCGGGACGGCGGCGAAGCCGGAGGCCCGGCCGGGGCCCTCGCCGTCAGCCGCGCCGCTTCACGGCGAACGGTCCGAAGGCCTGCTGCTCCGGCATCAGCTCGAGGTAGTTGACGTTGACGTGCGGTGGCCGGGTGACGGCCCAGAAGATGGCGTCGGCGACGTCCTCGCCGGTGAGCGGGGTGACACCCTGGTAGACGGCCCGGGCCTTCTCGGCGTCGCCCTGGAAGCGGACCAGGGCGAACTCGGTCTCCGCCATGCCCGGCTCGACGCTGGTGACCCGCACGCCGGAGCCGACGACGTCGGCCCGGAGGCCGAGGGAGAACTGGTGCACGAAGGCCTTCGTGGCGCCGTAGACGTTGCCGCCGGGGTAGGGGTAGCTGCCGGCCACCGAGCCCAGGTTGACCACGTGGCCGCGCCCGCGCTCCACCATGCCAGGGAGCAGGAGGCGGGTCAGCGTCGCCAGGCCGCGGCAGTTGGTGTCGATCATCTGGTCCCACTCGTCGAGCGAGCAGCGGGGCGCGGCCTCGAGGCCCAGCGCCAGGCCGGCGTTGTTGACGAGCACGTCCACCGCCGCGAAGTCGCGGGGCAGCGAGGCGAGCGCCGCCTCGATGGCGCCGCGGCTGCGGACGTCGAGGCCCAGCGGGTGGACCCGGGGGCCGAGCCGCATGGCAAGGGCGCGGAGCCGCTCCTGGCGGCGGCCGGCGGCGACCACGCGGGCGCCAGCCCGGGCGAAGCGTTCTGCGGTGGCGAGGCCGAAGCCGGCGGTGGCACCGGTGACGAGGACGGTTGCGGAGGCAAGGTCGAGGGCGGGCATGGCGGGCGATTGTAGCCGCCCGCGGCCCGGGGACCAGCCCCGCCGGAGCTCCGCCGGAGCCACACCCGGAAGGTGCTCCCTTCCCAGGCGCTGGCCCCCGGCGCGTTGCCACCCGGGGTCCCACCGGGGCCGAAATGGCGGCGGACGGTGGCCGTAGCTCCACCCCATGCTCACCACCACCCTGCTCGCCGTGGCCCTCGCGGCCGAGCCCGCCGCCGCGCCCCCGCCCCGCCCCCACCTCCTGGTGCTCGGGGTCTTCCACTTCGCCAACCCGGGCCGGGACATGTTCAACCTCGCCGTCGACGACGTGCTCGCGCCCCGGCGCCAGCAGGAGATGGCGGAGGTGGTCGAGGTCCTGAAGGCCTTCCGGCCCACCCGGATCGCCGTGGAGGCGCCGCTGGGGAGCGCGCGGGTGGCCGAGGAGTACGCCGCCGTGCGGGCGGGGCGGCGCCCGCTCGGGCGCAACGAGGTCGAGCAGCTCGGCTACCGGCTGGCCCGGGAGCTCGGCCACCCGGCGGTCCACCCCGTCGACGTCGAGGGTGAGTTCCCGTTCGAGCCGGTGGCCGACTTCGCGAAGCGCGCCGGCCGCGAGGCGGAGCTCGAGGCCATCCTGGCCTCCATCCCCGTCGAGCTGCGGCGGGTGGAGGGGGCGCTGCAGAAGGGGACGCTGCTCGACGCGCTGCGGGTCGTCAACTCGGAAGAGCTCGTCCGGCGCGACCGGGAGCGCCAGGTGGCGCTGGCGCGGTTCGCCGGCGGCGGGGCCTACCCGGGCCCCGACCTGGCGGCGGCCTGGTACCGGCGCAACGCCCGCATCTACGCCAACCTCCGCGCCCTGGCCACCTCCCCGCAGGACCGGATCCTGGTGATCTACGGCTCGGGCCACCTGCACTGGCTCCAGCAGCTCGCCACCGACGGCGGCGACGTGGTGCTGGAGCGGCTGGAGGAGTACGCGGCGAGGCGGCCGGCCCGGTAGCGGGCGCGGCGCCGGGCTCAGCCCTTCGTCACCTTCCTCACGCCGCGCGCCTCCAGCCGCGCCGCGGCCCGGTCGCGGAGGTCGCCCTGGAGGAGGAGCGCGTCGCCCTCGACGGCCCCGCCGCAGCCCAGGGTGCGCTTCAGGTCGAGGAGCCACCCCTCCAGCTCGGCCGGCGGGAGCCCGAGCTTCTCCACCACCGTCGCGGTCTTGCCGCCGCGCCCCTTGCGCTCGATGCGCACCACCGCCCGGGCCGGGACACGCGCCTCCGCGGCGGCGCGTGGGGCGGGGGCGGGCGTCGGCGCGGGCTCGATGCCGAGCCGGCGGGAGAGGTCGCCGAAGGGGTTGTGGAACGGGGCGCCGGAAGCGTCCCCGCCGCTGGAATCCCGGCGGGCCATGTCCCTCGCATACCACGGACGGGACGCCCCGGTGAGCCCGGGCCCGTGCCTGCCCAGTCTCCCGCTTGCGAGCCGCACTATCGGTGTGGCACGCTCCCTCCATGCCCGCCAGGTTCCTCCTCGGGATCGCCCTCGCGTCGGCCCTCTCTCCCGCCCGCGCGGAGGAGGGGCAGGCCGTCGAATCCGCGCCGACCCGCCACCACCTCACCCTTGGCGGGGCAACGCCGTCCATCGCGGAGGTCTCCGCGATGATCCTGCCCCACGTCGGCAGCGCGCTCTTCCGCACCGGGGGGCGCTGGAACCACGGCTTCGGGATGGTGGCCCGGGTGGAGCGGGATTCCGCGTTCGGCTCCGTCGGCCTCATCTACGGGCTCAGCACCTCGACCTGGACGGAGACCGGGGTCACCCCCGTGGGGCGGGCCGACATCGCGGTGCACACCCTCCAGGCCCAGCTCCTGTGGCGCTACGTGGACAGGGAGCACCTGTCCGTCTACTCCGGCCTCGCCGGTGGCCTCATCCACGTGCGCGATCGCGAGCGGGGCGGGGCGGCGATCAGCGCGACCGCCTTCGGCGTGAGCCTCACGCCCGTGGGGCTGGCGGTGGGGGGCCGGAACCTGCGGGCCTACGGCGAGCTGGGCATCGGCCTGTCGCCGCTGCTGAGCGGTGGCGTCACCTACCAGTTCTGAGATACCGGGCGATGCGGGCGCGGCGGATCCTCGCCCCCGCGGGCACCCGTGACACCGGCTCCGCGCCGTGCTTTCTTCCGGCGCCGCATGCCCCTTCGCTTCCAGGTCACCGGTCGCGACCCCGGTACCCGCGCACGCCGCGGCGCCCTGGTCACCCGCCGCGGCCGCGTCGAGACGCCGGCCTTCATGCCGGTGGGCACCCGGGCCACGGTCACCGGGCTCACCCCCGGCGACCTCCGGGGGCTGGGCGCCGAGATCCTCCTCGGCAACACCTACCACCTGCTGCTCCGCCCCGGCCCGGAGGCCGTGCGCCACTTCGGCGGGCTGCACCGCTTCATGGACTGGGACCGGCCCATCCTCACCGACTCGGGCGGCTTCCAGATCTTCTCGCTCCCCGCCGACCGGACCATCACCGAGGAGGGGGCCCGCTTCAAGAGCTACGTCGACTCCCGCTACCACGAGCTCACGCCGGAGAGCTCGCTCGCCATGCAGGCGGCGCTGGGCTCCGACGTGATGATGGTGCTCGACGTCTGCGTGCCCTCGACGGCGCCGGCCGCCGAGGTGCGCGCCGCCCTGGAGCGCACCCACCGCTGGGCGCTGCGCAGCCTGGCGGCCCGGCGGGATCCGGAGCAGGCGCTCTTCGCCATCGTCCAGGGCGGCCTCTCGCTCGACTGGCGCGCCGAGTCGGCCCGCTTCCTCACCCAGCACCCCTTCGACGGCTTCGCCATCGGTGGCCTGGCGGTGGGAGACACGCGGAGCGAGCGCTTCGAGGTGGTGGACGCGGCCGCCGGGCTGCTGCCCGAGGAGCGGCCGCGCTACCTCATGGGCGTGGGCACGCCGCCCGACATCCTCGAGGCGGTGGCCCACGGCGTCGACATGTTCGACTGCGTCATCCCCACCTCGCTTGCCTGGCAGGGGACGGCCTTCACCCGCACCGGCCGCGTCCGGCTGACCCGCGGCGAGCACCGGCTCTCCGACCAGCCGCTCGACCCCGCCTGCCGCTGCCTGACCTGCTCCCGGCACAGCCGCGGCTACCTGCACCACCTGGTGAAGTGCAGGGAGCCGCTGGGCCCGCGCCTCCTCTCGCTCCACAACCTGGCCCACTACCTGGACCTCATGGCCGGCATCCGCGCCGCCATCGAGGAAGGGCGCTACGCCGCCTTCCAGCGCGAGACGCTGGCGGCGCTCGACCGGCACGAGCACGACGCCTCGGGCCGCCCTCCGGGGCGCCGCCCGGCCCCGCAGGCGGGGCCCGCCGAGGCGGGCGGCGAGCGGTTCGCGGTGGTGACCACCGCCTCGGGGGCTCCGTCGGTGGTCGACCGGGAGTACGGCGAGGTGATGCACCCGGTGGTGGGCGCGGCCGCGGAGGCGGAGCGGCTCTACGTGGCCCAGTCGCGCCTCCGGGAGCGGCTGGCCGCCGGTGGCGAGCCGCTCACCCTCTTCGACGTGGGGCTGGGGGCCGCCGGCAACGCGCTGGCCGCCATCCGCGCCGCCCGGGCGGCGCCGCCGGGCAGCGCGCGGCTTTGCATCGTCAGCTTCGAGCGGGAGCTGGGGGCGCTGGGGCTGGCCTGCTCGGAGGAGGGGGCGCGGCGGCTGGGGCTGGCGGAGGTCGACGGCGAGGCGGCGCGCGCGCTGCTGGCGCACGGCCGCCACGAGGAGGAGCGCGTGGTCTGGCGGCTGGCGCAGGGCGATGCGCTCGAGCAGATCGCGGCGGCGCCGGAGCGGGCCGACCTCGTCTTCTGGGATCCGTTCTCGCCCAAAGCCAACCCGGAGCTCTGGACGCTGCGGGCCTTCGCGCTGCTCCGCGAGCGCTGCCGCCCGGGGGCGGAGCTGTTCACCTACTCGACGGCCACCGCGGTCCGCGCGGCGCTGGTGCTGGCGGGATTCACGGTGGGTGTCGGAGACGCCTCCGGCCCCAAGCAGGAGACCACCGCCGCGGCGCTGGCGCCGGCGGCGCCGGCCCGCCCGCTCGGCGCGCGCTGGGTGGCCCGCCTGGAGCGCTCCTCGGCGCCGCTCCCGCCCGACGCACCTCCCGGTGCCCTCGACCGGCTCCGGGCGCTGCTCTCCGCGGTCGCGTGAGGCGGACCGCACCCGGAGGCCCGGCCGCCGGCGCGCGGCCGAGGCGAGGGCTCACCCGAAGGGAGGAGCGCGTGCTCCGCGCCGGGGGTGCCGCACCGGATGGGGCGTGTCCCATTCCTGGTGACGCTGGCCGCGTACAGCGGTGAATCAGGGATCGGGAGGGCGAGTGGTCACCGACGTCGAGGAAGCCTACGCGAGCCACGGGCCGATGGTCCTGCGCCGCTGCCGGAAACTCCTCCGCGACGAGGGTCGAGCCCTGGACGCCATGCACGACGTGTTCATCCAGCTCATGCGCCGCGAGGACGAGGTCGAGCCGGGCCGGATGGGCCCACTCCTCCTCCGCATCGCCACCAACGTCTGCCTCAACCTGCTGCGCAGCGCGCGCCGCCGCCCCGAGGACCCGACCGACGAGGCGGTGCTGGAGATCGCCCGGCTGGAGGAGGGGGCCGACGGCGTGGTGGCGGCGCGGCAGCTCCTCGGCCGCATCTTCGGGCGGGAGACCGCCAGCACGCGGGAGATCGCCGTCATGCACCTGCTCGACGGGATGACCATGGAGGAGATCGGCCGCGAGGTCGGGCTCTCGGTGTCCGGCGTCCGCAAGCGGCTGCGGACGCTGCGCTCCCGCGTGGCCGCGCTGGAGGGGGTGTCGCCATGACGTCCCGGTCTGCGCCGGTCTCCGACCGGACCCTGGAGCTCCTCGACCTGGGCGAGCTCGACGGCCCGGAGCGGGCCGACCTCGAGGCCCGGCTCGCCTCGGACGCCGGGCTGGCCGCGCGGCTCGACGCCCTGCGCGCGTCGAACCGCGAGATCCTGGCCAGCCACCCCCCCGCCGCCGTGGCCGCCGAGATCCGCCGGCGAGCCGCCGCCGCGGCTCCGGCCCCGGCCCGCCCCCGCGGCCGGCTCCTGCTCCTGGCCGCGCCGGCGCTGGCCGGCGCCGTGGCCCTGGCGCTCTGGGTCCGCCCCGGGGGCGACGAGGAGCGGATCAAGGGGGCCGTGCCCCAGCTGCTGGCGATGACGGTGCGCCAGGGGCGGCCCGAGCGGCTGGTCGACGGCGCCGCCGTGGGGCCGGGCGAGGCGGTCCAGCTCGCCTACCTCGCCGCCGGCCGGGTCCACGGCGTCATCGTCTCGGTCGATGCCCGTGCCTCGGTCACGCTCCACTGGCCCGAGGAGCCCGGCCAGCCGGCGCGGCTCGAGCCCGGCGGCCCGGTGGCGCTCCCGCACGCGTTCCAGCTCGACGCCGAGCCGGGCTTCGAACGCTTCGTCCTCGTGGCCGCGTCCCGGCCGGTCGACGTCGCCAGGGTGATGGAGGCGGCCCGCGCCGCCGTCCCCGGCCAGCCGCTGCGCCTGCCCGCCGGCTGGCACCAGTCCAGCATCCACCTCCGGAAGGTCGCCCCATGACGCCTGCAGCCGCCCTGCTCCTCGCCGCCCTGGCCGCCTCCCCGGCAGCCAGCGCCGCACCCGGTGCCCCCATCCGCCGCTTCGGCCTCTTCGTGGGCTCGAACGACGGCGGCGCCGGCCGCGTCGCCCTCCGCTACGCCGTCAGCGACGCCGAGGGGCTGGCCGCCGTCCTCGGGCGCATGGGCGGCGTGGCCGGCGAGGACGCCGCGCTGCTCACCGGCCCCACCCGCGCGCACCTCGCCGAGGGGCTGGCCCGGATCCGGGAGCGCGCCGCCCGGGCCCGCGCCGCCGGCTCCCGCACCGAGTTCGTCTTCTACTACTCGGGCCACGCCGACGAGTCCGGCCTGCTGCTCGGGCGCGAGAAGCTCACCTACGGGGAGCTGCGGGACGCTGTCGACGCGCTCCCGGCCGACGTACGGGTGGCCATCATCGACTCCTGCCACGCCGGCTCGCTGGTGCGCCAGAAGGGCGGGAAGCGGGTGGCCCCGTTCCTGGTCGACGCCTCCAGCGCCGTGAAGGGGTACGCCTTCCTCACCTCCAGTTCCGCCGACGAGGTGGCGCAGGAGTCGGATCGGATCCGGAGCAGCTACTTCACCTTTGCGCTCCTCACCGGCCTGCGCGGTGCCGCCGACGCCTCCGGCGACGGCAAGGTGACGCTCACCGAGGCCTACCAGTTCGCCTTCCAGGAGACCCTGGCCAAGACCGAGCAATCGGCGGCCGGCCCGCAGCACCCGGCCTACGACATCCACCTGGCGGGAACCGGCGACCTGGTGATGACCGACCTGCGCGCCCAGACCGCCGGGCTGGTGCTGGCGGAGGACCTGGCGGGGCGCCTCTACGTTCGCGACGTGGACGGGCGGCTGGTGGTGGAGCTGCGCCACCCGGCGGGCAAGCCGCTGGAGCTGGGGCTGGAGCCGGGACGCTACGCGGTCCGGCTCGACACCGGCGCGGGGATGCTGGAGGCGCAGGCGGTCCTGGCCGAGGGGAAGCGCCTGGTGCTCTCCCGCGGGGACTTCGGGGCCGCCCCGCCCGGCGAGCCGGTGGCCCGCCGCGGCGGCGAGGGGCTGCGCCACGTGCCGGTGCAGTTCTCGGTCTGGCACCCCGTGAGCCTGGCCGGCGACGGGACGCCGGTGTCGGCCGGCCTCTCCATCAACCTCTTCTACGGCCGCATCGCCGAGCTGCGAGGGCTGGAGCTGGGGGCGGGGGTCAACTGGGAGACGCAGCGCATGGCCGGCGTGCAGCTCGGCCTCGTCAACGTCGTCGAGGGCGAGGTCCGGGGCGTGCAATACGGCCTCGCCAGCTGGGCCGGCGGCGACGCCACCGGCTACCAGGCCGGCCTCTACGGCCACGTGGGCGGCTCCTTCGTCGGGGTGCAGGAGGGCCTGGTGGGCATCGTCCGCGGCGAGGCGCTCGGCGCCCAGCTCAACCTCTACAGCCAGGCGGCCAGCTTGCGCGGCGTGCAGGCCGGCCTGGTCAACGTCGCCGGGCCCACGCTGGGCGGGCAGGGCGGGCTCGTCAACGTGGCCGGCTCCGTCACCGGCGTGCAGGCCGGCCTCGCCAACTGGTCGTCGGGCGCGGCCGGGATGCAGCTCGGCCTCGCCAACGTCGCCGGCAGCGCCTGGATGCCGGTGGGGCTGGTGAACGTGGCCGACCACGCCGAGGCGCCCATAGGCCTCTTCAACTGGGTGAAGGACGGCTACCGCACGGTGGGGGCCTGGGCCAGCGACGTCACTCCCCTCCAGCTCGGCGCCAAGCTGGGCGGCACCTGGACCTACGCCGTCCTGGCGGTGGGCAGCCGCCCCTCGTCCCGCACCGATCGCTGGTTCGCGACCACGGGCCTCGGCGTCCACGTCCCGTTCGAGAGGTGGGCCCTGGACGTCGACCTCCTGAGCGGCCAGACGCTCACCGACGGCGCGCGCGACCGCCGGATCTGGCACCTCCAGCTCCGCCCCCAGGCCATCATCGGGCTCGGGCGCGGGCTCGGCCTGCAGCTGGCCCCGACATGGAACATGGTGGTGGGCCAGGACGGCCAGGACGCCGACCTGGCGCTCCTCCCGCAGACCGTCACCCGCAACGGAAACACCACCCGGCGCCACTTCCCCGGCTTCGCAGTCGGGCTGCAGTGGCAGCTGCAGGGGAGCTGATCCCCGCGGCCACGGCCTGACCACCGGCCACCCGTGAACATCGACCGGCCCCCGACGCACGGGGGCCGGCCCCGGGCGAGGTGCGCCCGGGACAACCCGAACCGCGCCGAGGGCGCGAGAGGCGAAGCCATGACCCGACAGCTGTTCGATGCCCTGACCCGCGCCGGCGCCGAGTGGGTGCTCTACGCGCTGATGCTCCTCTCCGTGGCCTCGGTGGCGGTGATCCTGGAGCGCTGGATCTTCTTCCTGCGCCACGGCCGCAGCCGTGGCGACGAGCTCCTGCCGCTCCTGGCGGCCGGCGACGCCTTCGCCGCCCGGGAGCGGCTCCGCGGCCAGCGCGGCCTGGAGGCCAGGGTGGTGGAGGCGGCGCTCGACGCCGCCGAGGGCGGCCCGGCCAGCGTGGCCGAGCGGGTCGCCTGCGCGGTGCGGCGCGAGCGGCCGGCCTACGAGCGCGGCATGGGCTTCCTGGCCACGCTCGGCTCCAACGCCCCCTTCCTCGGCCTGTTCGGGACGGTGGTCGGCATCATCAAGGCCTTCGCCGACCTCGGGGTGGGCTCGGCGCAGAACGCGGGCGCCACGGCGGTGATGGCCGGCCTCTCCGAGGCCCTGGTGGCCACCGCCGTGGGCATCTTCGTGGCCATCCCGGCGGTGGCGGCCTTCAACGCCTTCAGCCGCC
This sequence comes from Deltaproteobacteria bacterium, assembly GCA_016214955.1. Lineage (GTDB taxonomy): Bacteria > Myxococcota > Myxococcia > Myxococcales > Anaeromyxobacteraceae > JACRMN01. The sequence goes on along the minus strand of JACRMN010000022.1, from coordinate 42,273 downwards.
GCCTCCGCACCCTGGTCTCCACCAGCGAGGCCCTGGCCCACGCCCTGGCCTCTCACCTGGCGCGAGACGACGTGCGGGCGCTGGCCCTGGCCCGCGCCCGGGCCTCCGCCGGCGGGCCCGGGATCCTCGACGCCGCCGCCGGCAGCTAGGGAGCCCGCCATGGCCATCCACCTGGAAGAGGGCGACGAGCCCATCGCCGCCATCAACGTCACGCCCCTCGTCGACATCATGCTGGTGCTGCTCATCATCTTCATGGTCACCGCCACCTACGTGGCGCGCCGGGAGATTGCCGTGGACCTGCCGCGCGCCGCAGCCGGCGGCGAGGCGCTCCCGCCCACGGTGGCCTTCGCGGTCGATGCCGGCGGCCTGCTCTTCGTGGATGGCGCGCCGGCCTCCCCCGAGGAGGCGCGCCGTGCGGTGCGCCAGGCGGTGGCGCGGAGCCCCGAGGCGCGGGCCCTCATCAGCGCCGACCGCGCCACCTCCCACGGCCGCGTCGTGGAGGTCATCGACCTCGTGAAGGGCGAGGGGATGGTGCGCTTCGCCATCGACGTGGTGCTGCCCGAGGGCGCGGGGCAGGGCGGGTAGGGCATGGGACCGCTCCTCATGCGCCGGCACCGCGGTGGGCCGCTCCTCGCCGCCGTGGCCCTCTCGGCCGGGCTGCACGGCGCGGCATGGGGCCTGGGGCTCAGCGCCCCGGCGGCCCGGCCGCCGCGGCACGTGGAGCTCGAGGTGGTCCGCCGGGCGCCGCCGCCGCGTCCGGCTCCGCCCGCCGCCCTTCCGGCGCGCCCCGCGCCTCCGCCCCGCCGCGAGCGGCCCGCCCTGGCCCGCGCCGCGCCCCCGCCGGCCCCGGCCCCGGCGCCGGCTCCCCCGCCCTCGGCCGCGCCGCCGCCTCCGCGCGTCGGCATCTCCCTGGGCGCCACGGTGGGGGCGGGCGGCTTCGCCATGGGCGCCGGCAACACCGCGCTGGGGCGCGCCGGGGCCACTGCCGCCGACCCGGCGTCGGTGCAGGCGCTCCCGGCGGCGCCCGTCGCTGGCCTGGCCCCCACCCCGGCGCGCCCGCTGGTGCTCCCCCGCATTCCGTACCCCCCCGAGGCCCGGCGCGCGGGCGCGGAGGGGCAGGTGGTCCTGCTCCTGCGCATCGACGCCGCCGGCGCCGTCGCCGGGGTGCGCGTCCTCTCGGCGCCCGCCCCGGCGCTGGCGGCCGCCGCGGCCGAGGGGGCGCGCCTCTTCCGCTTCGCCCCTGCCACCGCCGGCGGCCGGCCGATCGAGACCGAGATCCGCTTCACCTACACCTTCTTCCTGGAGTGAACCGCATGCGTCCCCCCACGCCGTTGCTCCTCCTCGCGCTCGCCGCCGCCGGGCCCGGCCTCGCCGTCGCCCAGTCCCCGGGAGCGCTCACCCGCGCCCCCGCGGTCGTCGAGCCCGCCGCCCCCGTTTATCCGCCCGCCGCCCGGGCCGCCGGCCGCTCCGCCGAGGTGGTGCTGGAGCTGGAGCTCAGCGCCGAGGGCCGGGTGGCGGCCGCGCGGGTGCTGCAGCCCGCCGGCGACGGCTTCGACGAGGCGGCCCTGGAGGCCGGCCGCCGCCTGCGGTTCTCGCCGGCCGAGGTCGACGGCAGCCCATCCGCGGTCGTCATCGAGTACCGCTTCCGCTTCGAGGCGCCCGCGGCGCCTCCCCCCGCGCCCCGGGCCATCCTCCGCGGGCAGGTGCTGGAGCGCGGCACCCGCGAGCCGATCCCGGGCGCGCTCGTCGCCGCCTGCGGGAAGACCGGCATCTCCGGCGGCGACGGGCGCTTCGCCCTCCTCGACCTCCCGCCTGGCCCCTGTGCCGTCTCCCTCTCCGACCCGGGCCACGAGCGCTTCGTCACCGAGGAGCTCCTGGAGGCCGGCAAGGCGGTCGAGGCCCGCTACTACCTGCTCCGGGCTCTCGACGACCCCTACCAGGCGGTGGTCGTCGGGGAGCGGGAGCGCAAGGAGGTCACCACCGTCACGGTCACCTCGGGCGAGCTCTCGCGCGTGGCCGGCGTCTCCGGCGACACCGTCAAGGTGGTGCAGAACCTGCCCGGCGTGGCCCGGGCGCCCGGGGGGCTGGGCCTGCTGGTGGTGCGCGGAGGCAACCCCGGCGACACCCGCGTCTACGTGGACGGCGTCGAGGTGCCCACCATCTTCCACTTCGGCGGCCTCACCAGCATCGTGCCCGCCGAGGCGGTGGAGGCGGTGGACTTCGAGGCCGGGAACTTCGGCGTGCGGCACGGCAGGGCCACCGGCGGCATGGTCGAGCTGCGCACCCGCGATCCGCAGCGGAAGCTCCACCTGGTGGCCGACGCCAACCTCTTCCACGCCATGGCCTTCGCCGAGGGGCCGGTGGGCGAGGGCGCCACGCTCTCGGTGGGGCTGCGCCGCTCCTACGCCGACGCCGTCGTCCGCGAGGCGGCCCGGAGCAGCAAGGACTTCGGCGTGGCGGTGGCGCCCCGCTACTACGACTACCAGGCGCGCCTGGCCTGGCGCCCCGGCCCCGACGACGCCCTGCGCCTCTCGGTCACGGGCTCGGACGACCGCATGGAGCTCACCGGCATGGAGCTGGGCGGCAACCTGCGCCAGGGTGCGCTGCGGCTCGGCAACGCCTTCGTGCAGGGGGCCGCCAGCTGGGAGCACCGCTTCTCGGACGCGACCCGGGCCCGCCTGGCCGTGGCGCAGGCCTACTTCGACGTTTCCCGCCAGATGGGCTCGGTGGGCTCGGAGCGGGACCAGCTCCACATCACCAACCTGCGCGCCGAGACCTCGCACGACCTCTCCGCGTCGCTGGGCCTGGCGGTGGGCGTCGACGCCCGCTTCCTGCCCCGCGCCCACCTGCGCGTCGAGTTCCCCCTCATCCCCCCGCCCAACCAGCTGCCGTCGCCCGACGCGCCCCGCGTCCGCGCCGAGCTCCGGCTCCGCGGCACGGAGGCCGGCGCCTGGGCCGAGGCCCGGTGGAGCCCGGCCGCCTCGCTCCAGGTCGTCGCCGGGCTGCGGGGCGACCGCTACACCATCCTGGGCGCCGCCCGGTGGCTCGACCCCCGGCTCGGCGTCCGGTGGTCGCCGCGCGAGGGGACCACGCTCAAGGGGGGCGCCGGCCTGTACCACCAGCCGGTGCAGGCCGCGGCCTACCGCACCGAGCAGTGGGGCAACCCGCGGCTCGGGCCCGAGGGGGCGCGCCACTTCATGCTCGGGCTCGAGCAGCGCGTCGCCGGCCCGGTCTCGCTCGACCTGCAGCTCTACCGCAAGCAGCTCTTCGACCTGGCGCTGCCGGTGGAGGGGCCGGAGCGCTACGCCAACCTGGGCACCGGCCAGGTCACCGGTGCCGAGCTGCTGCTGCGCTGGGCCCCGGGCGGCCGCTTCGGTGGCTGGCTCTCCTACTCCTACTCCCGCAGCGTCCGCCACCAGCAGGTGGTGGGCGGCACGCTCGTGCCCACCGGCGACGCCTTCGACCAGCCCCACAACCTCACCGCCCTGGGCACGGTGGAGCTGCCCGAGGTGTGGCAGGGGCTCTCGGCCGGGTTCCGGCTCCGGTACACCAGCGGCAACCCCTACCGGCGGGTCCTGGGCGCCCTCCTCGACGCCGACGGCGGCAGCTACCAGCCGGTGCCGGAGCTGGCGGCGGGGGCCCGCACGCCGCCCTTCTTCCAGCTCGACCTGCGGGTCGACAAGCGCTGGACCTGGAAGACCTGGATCCTCTCCGCCTACCTCGAGGTGCAGAACGCCACCAACCGGAAGAACCCCGAGCTGGCCGCCTACAGTTACGACTACTCGCGCCAGGGCTGGGCCTCGGGGCTGCCGCTCTTTCCCGCCTTCGGGATCCGCGCCGAGTACTGAACCCGGCCCGCGCGTCCCGCCACTCCAGGAGTCGCCCATGTTCCGCATCCCGCTCGCCCTCGCCGTCCTGGCGCTCGCCGCCTGCTCCCCCGACTTCGATCCCGCCTCCCGCGTGGAGAAGCTGCGCCTGCTGGCGGTGCGCGCCGACCCGCCGGAGATCGAGCCGCCCTCCGCCACGGCGGCAGCGCCCGATCGCGCCGCCCTCACCGCCCTGGTCCTGCGCGGCGACCTCTCCGCCCGGCCGGCCACGGTGCTCTACGTCGCCTGCCTCCCCGGGCCTGACTCCTCGCCCACGCCCTGCACCACCCTCGCCACCCTGCGCGACCCCGCGGCGCTGGCCGTGGAGGCCACGCGCGCCGCCTGCCCGGGCGCGGCGGTGGCCCCGGTGGTGTTCGCAGGCGCCGAGGTCTGCTCCGCCGGAGCCTGCGGCCCGGCCCGGGCGACGTTGGACGGCACGGTGGTGGACTTCCCGCCACCCGCCCTGGCGCTGCCGCCCGGCTACGGGTTCGGCGGGCTCCCGCGGGGCTCGCCGGAGCGGGCCCTGGGGACCTTCGCGCCAGTCCTGGCCTTCGCCGTCGACGCCGCGCCCGACGAGCTCGCCGGCGCGGCGCCGGGCGGCTGTCCCGCGGCCCGGCTCGGCGCCGGCCTGGCGCGCCTCTGGGGGGAGCGCGAGCACGTGCTGGCCGAGAAGCGCGTGCACGTCCGCGGCCCCGAGGCGCCCGACGCGCCCAACCGCAACCCGGCCGTCGCCGGCATCGCCGCCAGCGGTGCTGCCCTGGGCGAGGCGCCGCCGAGCCCGCTCGGGGCCGGGCGCTGGGCGCTGCGCCCGCTGCTCCCACCCGACGCCGGCGCCCTCCACGACCTGGAGACCACCCTCGACGCCTCGGGTGCGCCGGTGGGGCGGGCGCCCGAGGAGTGGGTCTACTCCTGGTTCTCCACAGCCGGGGAGATCGACGTGCTCCACACCCGCGAGCCGGAGCCCGACGAGTGGCGCCTGGCCGCCGGCGACGTGGCCGGCGGTGGGCGGGCGCTGGTGGCGGTGGTGGTTCGCGACCTGCGGGGCGGGACGGCCTGGGTGACCCGGGAGGTGGCCCTGCGTCCCTAGGAGGGGCGCGCCGGGCCGGCCGCGGACGGCGAGGAGAGCGGGAAGCTGAGCGTGAACTGCGCCCCGCCGCCCGGCCGCCCGCCCACCTCGATCTCGCCGCCGTGCTGGAGCACGATCTTCTTGGCGATGGCCAGGCCCAGGCCCGTGCCTTCCGACTTGGTGGTGAAGTAGGGGTCGAAGATCCGCTCGCGGACCTCCGGCGGGATCCCCGGCCCCTCGTCGCCCACCGTCAGCACCGCGCGGGCCGTGGTTCGCGACACGCCCAGGTGGATCCGCGCCGGCTCCGGGCGCGAAGCCTCGGCGGCGTTGCGCACCAGGTTGGCGAGCACCGTCCGCATCAGCGCCCTGTCGAGCGCCACCGGACAGGGCCCGGCGGCGCGCACCACCTCCAGCCCCGCTGCCAGCCCCTCCGCCGGGCTGGCGCGCGCGTACTCCTCGGCGAAGTCGCCGAGGTCGGCGGGCTCGGGCCGCACCTCGGGCAGCTTGGCGAAGGCCGAGAACTCCCCCACCAGCCGCTCCAGCGTCCCGATCTCCTCGCGGACGATCTCGCCGGCCTCGGCCAGGAGCCGCGCGAAGGCCGGGTCGGGCGCGGCCAGCAGCCGGTGGCGCGCCTCGAGCTGCTGGAAGGCGAGCTGGATGGGGGTGAGCGGGTTCTTGATCTCGTGCGCCAGCCGCCGGGCCACGTCCTGCCATCCCGAGATCTTCTCCAGGTAGACGATGCGGTCGCGGCTCTCCCGCACCTCGGCCACCATGGTGTTGAAGGCGCGCGCCAGCTCCGCCACCTCGTCCGCCGAGCGCCCCGGGTCGACCCGCACCGCCAGGTTGCCCCGCGCCAGCTCGCCGGTGGCCCGCACCAGCGCCGTCACCCGCCGGGTGGTGCGCCGCGCCAGCCACCAGCCCAGCAGGCCGGCGACCAGCGCCCAGGCGAAGAGCAGCAGCGCGAAGGCCCGGACGTAGCTGCGCTGGATCTCGGCCCGCAAGGCCTCCACCCCGGCCATCGCCTCGGCCAGCTCCCGCGACTCGTCGAGCTCGGCGAAGAAGTGGGCCTCGATGGCGAAGACGCACTCCAGCGTCCCACCTCCGGGGAGCGCCACCCGCGCCGGCGCCTCGCGCCACTCGCCCTCGGGGTTGGGCGCCGTGTTCTCGGCCTCGGCCGCCACCTCGCCGGCCTCGGTCAGGACCGCCGCCCGCCGCAGCCGCGGCGTCCGCTCCAGCGCCGCCTGCAGGTAGGGGCCGACGGCGGCGGGGCTGCGGGGCAGGCCCTGCGCCAGGGCCCGGGCCTGCTGGGCGTAGAGCTGCTTGCGGGCCTGGAAGAGGTCGCCGTAGAGCGCCGGCGTTGCCTCGAGCCGGTCCACCACCCGCGGGTCCAGCCCCAGCGCCAGGTTCTCGGCGGCCAGGCGAGAGGCCAGCCACAGCGAGGCCCCGAGCGGCAGCACCGCCGCCAGCACCAGCGCCAGGGCGATGGAGAGCTCGAAGCGCGACGGGCGCGCTCCCCGCAGCCAGCGGCGGGAAGGCGGGGCGGGGGCGCTCACGGGGCCGGCACCTCCCGGCCGCTGAAGGCGCGGGTGTGGAAGAGCCGGGCCTCGCTGGCCTCGGTGCCGTGCAGGAGGTAGCTGGCCATGGCGCCGAGCACGCTGCGCGAGGGGGTGGCGCCGCGCACGCCGCTCGGCGGGTTGGCGATGTACTCGCGGGTCCTCTCCAGCAGCTCGCGGGAGACCGGGTTGAGCTCGACGCGGGCCCGGAGCTGCCACCTGCCGGCGCCCAGGGCCGCCACCGGCCCGAGGTCCAGGTCGCGGGCGTCGGCGAGCAGGCCCCGCAGCTCCTCCCAGCCGCGAACCACCAGCCGGCGCCCGCGCGGGCTCTGGGGGTCGCGCACCTGCACCACCCAGCGCTCCTCCCAGACGTCGTAGCGGACCTCGACCACCCGCCCGAAGAGGGCCGCGGGCTCGTCGCCGCCCTCGGGGAGGAGCGCCACGTGCAGCGACACCACGTTGGTGAGCCCGTTGGCGAAGGTGCGGCGCAGCTCCTCGGGGAAGGCGGTGCGCAGGTCGAGGCGTGCCCAGAGCCGGCCGCCCCGCGACCCCAGCTCCACCGGCACGGCGGCGCCGTCGCTGGCCAGCGCGGCGCCGGCCAGCAGCAGCAGCGGCAGCAGGCGAGCGGCGCGCCTCACTGGAACACGTCCAGGGCGTAGCCCAGCGAGAGGTTGAAGCTGCCCACCGGCGTGTCGAGGCGCAGGGCCACGTCGGCGCTCCAGGGAGTGCGCGAGAGCCGGGTGCGCGGGGCGCGGGCGTAGGCGCCGCTGTAGAGCCCCCGGGCCCCCAGCGCCAGCACGCCGCGGTGGAAGAAGCCGCCGCCCGACCAGAGCGGCACGCCGTACTCGGCCCCCAGCATCGCCAGGATGGCGTCGTAGCGGGAGTCGGCGGAGAAGTTGAGCTCCAGCGCGCGGCCCAGCGCCGGCCCCAGCGAGAAGTAGGCCCAGTCGGCGGCGTAGAAGCGGTCGAAGAACGGGGCCGCGCCCTGGGTGGCGCCGGCGGTGCCGGCGAGCCGCAGCGCGTGGCCGCGGGGAAGCGCGAAGGCGGTCTCGGCCTGCAGCAGCCAGCGGGAGTACTCGTAGTCGCCGCCGAAGGCCGGCGAGGCGAAGGTCACCTGGGCCGAGAAGCGGGTGCCGGAGCGGGTGAAGAAGAAGTCGTCGCGGGTGTCGCGGTCGTAGGTGCCGGTCAGGGCGGTGAGCAGCCGGTCCCCGAGCAGCAGCGCCGGGCGCGGGCCTGCCGCCGTGCCGTCGTCGACGAGCCGTCCCTGCACCCGCTCCACCCGCACACCGGCGAAGAGCCGCTCGAAGGGGCCGGGCCGGATCCCCACCACCGCCTCGCCCCCCAGCCGCTCGTAGCGCAGCCGCGGCGCGTCGCCGTAGTGGCCGCGGAAGTCGCGGCAGGAGGGGTCGGCGCAGGTCAGCTCCTCGCCGCGGAGCCACAGCAGCGTGGCCCCGGCCACCAGCCTGTCGATCCCGGGCGCCAGGTCGATGTCGGGCGCGAAGAAGGCGCCCTTGAGCGCGAAGCGCGGCGGGTCGAGGGGGCGATCGGCGGGCGAGCCGCCGTAGACGAAGGCGCCCGAGAGGCCGAGCCCGCGCCCCAGGAAGTTCTGCTGGGAGAGGCCGAGGCCGCCGTAGACCGGCTGGGGCGGGGTGCTGCCCAGCACCAGGTCGGAGACGATGAGGGTGTTGCGCTCGGTGAGCGAGAAGACCAGCACCACCAGCCCGCGCTCGCTGCCGCGGGTGAGCCGGGTCTCGACTCGCGAGTACCAGCCCACCTGCAGGAGCTTCCAGCGAGAGACCTGCACCGCCTCCTCGTCGAGGACGTGCCCCTCGCTCACCGCCAGGAGCCGCCGCACCGCCGCCTCGCGGGTCCGCGACAGCCCCGAGAGCTCGATGCGCTCGATGGTGTAGCGCCGCGACGCCGCCTCGGCGGGGGGCGCGTCGGCCTGGGCGAGCAGGAGGGCGGCGGCGAGGGCGAGCATGGCCCGGGATTGTACGGAAGGGACGGCCCAGGGGCCCGGGAATTCAAGGCAGAAGGGGACGCCGGGGCGAGCGACAGCGAACCCGGGGGAGCCCGGACTCCCGGTCCCGCGGCGCACCGCCGTAGGGACGCGCGGTGAGCGGCCCCCTAGCATGTGGCTCCGGCCCGTGCGTGCCGGAGTGAGGGGGCGCCATGCTTCGACTCGCAGCGGTCCTGACCCTGACCCTGTGCCTGGCGGCCTGCGGCGGCTCCGAGAAGGACAGGTGCCCCGGCATCACCTGCACCAACTGCTCGGGGAGCGGGGACTGCACGCTGTCCTGCGCGGCCGGCCACACCCAGACCTGCATCGCCCACCCCGACAACGGCAACCTGCGGTGCGCCTACTGCAACTAGACGAGGGGTGGCGACCCGCGATCAGGCCGTACCGCGCTTGATCCGCAGCTTCATCTCCAGCTCCACGTGCAGCTCGTGGAGCTCGAGGTTGAGCGGGTCCTGCTGCAGCGCCTGCTCCAGCTCCAGGAGCGCGGTGTCCTGGTTGTCGAGCTTGTGGGCCACCTGGTAGCGGGCCAGGTGTCGCTGGGCCTGCTCGCGCCGCTCCGGGGTCTCGGCGAGCAGCGCCCGCCGCCGGCTCTCCACCACCGCCAGCGCCACCCCGGCGGTGATGCAGTGGCCCACGCCGCGGAAGTTGCCGCGCCGGGCGTCGTGCATGAGCCGCTCGCTGGCGGTGCCCAGCACCTGGGCCGCCTGCTCGATGCGATCGAGGAGCGCCTCCACCCGCCGCACCTGGGCCTCGGGCGGCAGCTTGGCCCGCAGGTCCTCCACCTGGCGGCGCAGGCCCCGGGCCCGCTCCCGCACCTCGGGGAGCCCCGCGTCGAGCCGGGCGTCGAGCAGCTCGTAGTGGCCCAGGGCGGCGCGCCGCTCCAGGCTCTCCAGGAGCTGGAGCGCGCCGGCGCCGTCGATGGTCTGGTGGGCGGGCGTGGCGGTGGGGGCCCTGAGCCGCGCCGCCAGCTCCTCGAGCACCACCCGCTCCTCCGGCGACGGGGTCACCTGCACCGCGAAGCCGGGCGGCATCTTCCAGCCGGCGGCCTGGGCAGGCGAGACCTGGCGCACCACGTCGCCGGAGAGGGGGATGCTGCGCTTCCCCGGGCCGGGGAGCAGCATGGTGACGCGCGTGAAGAGCTGCGGCAGCCCCGCGTCGGCGCAGAGGAAGACGCCGCCCTTCGAGACCTCGGCCACCTGCAGCCGGTGCGAGGCCGAGGCCCAGCGCACCTCGATTTCCACCCGCGGCGGCAGGGCCGCCGGCGCCGGGGGCGGAGGCACCGCCCTGGCCGGGGGAGGGGAGACGCGGGCCGCCGGCGCGGCCGCGGCGCGGGTGGGCGGGGTCGGGGCCGCTGCCATCCGGCCCAGGTCGGCTTCGGCCTCGCGCAGCGCCGCGCCCAGGACCCGCATGTCCTGGTGGCGCTCCTCGGGCCGCTTCTGCAGGGCCTTCAGGATCACCTTCTCGAAGGCCGGGTGGAGGCTGGGGGCCAGCTCCCGCGGCGGCCGCGGCGGCTGGCGCAGCTGGGCGAGCAGCACCTGGGCCACGCCCTTGCCGGTAAAGGGCAGCTGCCCGGTGACCACCTCGTAGGCCATGATCCCGAGCGCGTAGACGTCGGTGCGCGCGTCCACCGGGCGGTTGTCGCACTGCTCGGGGGCCATGTACTCGGGCGTGCCCACGATCATGCCGGCGGCGGTGTGGGCCCCGCGGCTGCGGTCGCCGAGCTTGGCGATGCCGAAGTCCATGAGCTTGACGAAGTGCTCCCTGTCGCGCCGCTTCACCAGGAAGACGTTCTCGGGCTTGAGGTCGCGGTGGATCACGCCGCGCTCGTGGGCGGCGAAGAGCGCCTCGGTGAGCTGGCCCAGCACCTCCAGGGCCATCCTCTGCGGGATCCGCTCGCGGCGCGTCAGCGTCGCCAGGGTCTCGCCCTCCAGGTACTCCATGACGATGAAGTAGCGGCTGGGCGGGAGCAGGGCGAGGTCGTAGATGGCCACGATGTTCTCGTGGCCGATGAGGTTCACCGCCCGGGCCTCGTCGTAGAAGCGGCCCACCAGCTCCGGGTTGGTGGCCAGCGACTCGTGCAGGAACTTGATGGCCACCTTGCTCCCGATGACCGGGTGCTCACCCAGGTAGACGGCGCCCATGCCCCCGCGCCCCAGCAGCCGTGTCACCCGGAAGCTGCCCACCATGCTGCCGATGAGCGAGTCGGGCGCGGCCTCGGGCGCCGGGCGAGTGGCCTCCGAGGACGGGCAGGTCTGGCCTGGCTCGTGCCGCGAGCCGCAGTGGGGACAGGATCCCCCGGCCACTTCGTCGTCCAAACGTACACCCCCGGGATGCTCGCCCCGAGCCTAGCAGAAAGGCGGAGGGGTCGTGCGCCGGGGCGCGCAGGCGCCGGCGCTCCGGGCGCCCCGCCATCCGGGGGAATCCCCTTGACGCGCCGGGACCTGGGCTGGTTCAAGGGGCCATGGCCGAGAAGAGGCGGGGCAAGGGCGGAGGCGCGGGCAAGGCGCCGCCCCGGCCGCCCCGGGCGAAGAACGGCGCGCGAGGGCTGGCCGCCGGCCGCGCCCCGCCCCCGGTTCGCAAGGCCGCCGCCCGCAAGGGCGCCAGGCCGGCCGCCGCCGCGCCCGCCGGCCGCGAGCCGTCATCTCCGCCCGCACCGGCGGCTCAGAGGGGCCGGAAGCCGAAGGCCCGGCCAGCCGCCGGCTCCCCGCCGGCGCCCACGGGCCGCAGGAAGGCCGCCGCCCGCGCTCGCCCGCCGCTGCCGCGCGCCCGCGGCCTGGCCGCACGCCCGCCGTCGGACGAGCCGGACCCCGACGGCTACTTCGTCGCCCGGATCCGGGGCGAGGAGGCCGTCCGCGACGCCCCGCACCCGCTCACCGAGGCGGCGGTGGAGGCGGCCCGCGGCGCGCCCCGCGAGCGGCCCCCGCCGCGGCTCCTCTACGACGAGGCGCTCGGCGAGCTTCCCTGGAGCTACGGCGACGACGCGCTGGTGGCGCTGCCGCGCGACCCGCGCACCCTCTTCCTCTACTGGGACCACGCCGCCGGGACGGCGCAGCGGGCCTGGGAGGGGCTCGACAACGGCCGGGCCGAGCTCTGGGTGTTCGGCTCGCTGCCCGGCGGAGGCTGGGAGCGGGTGCGGGTGGTGTCCTTCGCCATCGAGGCCCGCTCCTGGTACGTGCACGACCTGGAGCCGGGCCGCACCTACCGCGCCGAGATCCACCTCGTCGACGCCCGGCGCGACCGGCTCTTGCCCGCCCCCAGCAATGCGGTCGACCTGCCGCCCGCCGGCCCCTCGCCGCGGGTGGACGATCGCTTCGCCCGCATCCCCTGGGGCGAGCCGCTGTCGGGCCTGCTGGCCGCGGGCCCCGGCCGGCCGTTCTCCGACAAGCTCCGGGCCCAGCTCCAGCGCCTCTCCTCCTGGGGCGACGGGGTGGGTCCGGGCCCCGCGGGCGGCCGCGCCACCTCGCCTTTGGGGCCGCCGGGCGCCTCCCCCTCGTCGCCGTGGGGCGGGGGTCGGACGCCATGAACGGCGACGTGCTGGGCTACCTCTCGCTGCACCTCCACGCCCACCTGCCCTTCGTGCGCCACCCGGAGCACGAGGAGTTCCTGGAGGAGGACTGGCTCTACGAGGCCATCACCGAGACCTACCTGCCTCTGCTCCAGGTCTTCGACCGGGCCACCGACGAGGGCATCCCCTTCCGCATCTCGATGACCATGTCGCCGCCGCTCGTGGCGATGCTGCGGGACGACCTGCTCATGCAGCGCTACGCCCGCCGCCTCGACCGGCTCTGCGAGCTCGCCGAGCGCGAGGTCCACCGCACCCGCGGCGACCCCACCTTCCAGCCGCTGGCGCAGCACTACCTGCAGGAGTTCGGCGACCTGCGCCGGCTCTTCAACGACCGCTACCGCCGCGACCTGGTGGCCGCCTTCGGCAGGCTGGAGGCGGCGGGGCGGCTGGAGCTCGCCACCTGCGGCGCCACCCACGGCTTCCTGCCGCTGATGCAGGCCTTCCCCGAGGCGGCGCGGGCGCAGGTGGCGGTGGCGGTGGCCCATCACCGGCGCCACTTCGGCCGGGACCCGGTGGGCATCTGGCTGCCGGAGTGCGGCTACTTCCCGGGCGCCGACCGCTTCCTGGCCGAGCAGAACCTGCGCTACTTCTTCGTCGACACCCACGGCATCACCGATGCCACCCCCCGGCCGCGCTACGGCGTCTACGCCCCGCTCTACACGCCCTCCGGCCCGGCCGCCTTCGGCCGCGACCCCGAGTCGTCGATGCAGGTCTGGAGCGCCGAGCACGGCTACCCCGGCGACCCCGACTACCGGGAGTTCTACCGGGACATCGGCTGGGACCTGGACCTGGAGCACGTGCGGGACCACGTCCAGTCCGACGGCCAGCGGAAGAACGTGGGCATCAAGTACTTCCGCATCACCGGCAAGACCGCCCACAAGCAGCCCTACGACCCGATGCGGGCCCGGGAGCGAGCGGCGCAGCACGCCGGCAACTTCGTGTTCAACCGCGAGCGGCAGGTCGAGCACCTGGCCTCGCGCATGGGCGGCGTGCGGCCGGTGGTGGTCTCGCCCTACGACGCCGAGCTCTACGGTCACTGGTGGTACGAGGGGCCGCTGTTCATCGACTTCCTCATCCGCAAGGTGGCCTTCGACCAGCGGATCTTCCGCCTCGCCACCCCCGGCGACTACCTGCGCGAGAACCCCGAGCAGCAGGTGTCGACGCCGCCGCTCTGCTCCTGGGGCGCGGGCGGCTATGCAGGCGTCTGGCTCGACGGCACCAACGACTGGATCTACCGCCACCTGCACAAGGCGGCCGAGCGGATGATCGCACTGGCCCGCGACGTGCGGCAGCCCACGCCGCTGGAGCGGAGGGCCCTCGACCAGGCCGCCCGCGAGCTCCTGCTGGCGCAGTCGTCCGACTGGGCCTTCATCATGAAGACCGGCACCATGGTGGAGTACGCGGTGCGCCGCACCAAGGAGCACCTGCTGCGCTTCACCCGGCTCCACGACCAGGTGCGCGCCGGCCGGATCGACGCCGGCTGGCTGGCCCACGTCGAGGAGAAGGACAACCTCTTCCCGGAGATCGACTACGCCGTCTACCGGCCGGCCGACTGACCGGCCGGCCGCCTCAGGGCGCGGCGCTCGTGTCGAGGAAGTCGACGACCTGCGCCATCTCGGCGGCGGTGAGCGACGAGGGGCTCACGGGCGAGAGGGCGTCCACCGCGTCGAGGTCGATGCGGGCCACCCAGTCGTGAAGGTCGCGCAGCAGCAGGCCGTACCGCTTGCCGCCCACCTGGACGATGGCCGCGCCGTGCGGGTCGCCGGCGGTGGACCAGGCAACGGCGCCGGGGAGGGGCAGGAGCGGCATCTCGGCGATGATCGGCCCCTGGCCCGCCAGGAGGCGGGCGCTGGTGGCCAGGGCCACCTCGGGCGCGAACTCGGCCGCCAGCAGGATGTCGCCGGTGGCGGGCAGCGTGGCGGTGCAGGCGTAGGCAACGCCCGGGATCTCGGCGTAGGCGGTGGCGGCGGTCAGCTCGACGGTGCCCGCGGTGGCGTCGAAGGTGGCGCTCGCCAGGTCGAGCACCAGCTCGGACCCGCCCGCCTCCTCGGCCACCAGGGCCAGGCCGGCGGCGACGTCGATGGAGATGGCGTCGGGCTCCAGGCCCAGCGGGGCGGCCTCCGAGGCGCCGGGGCGGCGCAGCGTGAACCGGGCCCTGTCGGAGACCCGGACCACGTACATGCCGGCGTCCATGACCGCGCCGCCCGCGGTGGTGAACTCGGCGCAGGGCGGCGGCGTGGCGCCGGCCGGGCCGTGGGCGCCGGCGCAGCCGTAGAACGGGGCGTAGATGAGGCCGCGCACCGGGTCGTAGGCGGGCGACTCGGAGGGCGCGCCCGCCACGTCCTCGGCCGGGACCCGCTCGCCGCGCGTGAGGTCGATGGCCAGGAAGCCGTTCCACACCGCCAGCCAGGCCCGGTTGCGGCCGGAGTCCACGATCACGCCGGTGACGTGGGCGTCGCGGGCGCCGTACGTCGAGAAGCCCAGGTCGCCGAGGGGGATGGTCCTGGTGACCCGGTCGGTGGCCGGGTCGATGATCCAGGCGGTGGGGAAGCGCGCCGAGGCGGCCACCAGCACCCGGGCGTCTCCGCCCACGAGGGTGGCGTACTCGCCGCCGCCCACGTCGATGGTTGCCACCCGGGCCCCGGCCCCGCGGGTGCCGCGGCCCGGGACCGAGAGGTCGAGCACGGCGATGGGGCCGGCGAAGTGGTAGGTGCCGGTCGGCACGTAGAGCTTGGCCTGGCCGCCCACCTGGGCAACGGCCATGGGGCTGGTGTAGCCGGCCGGCTGGGTCGCGATCCGCTCGATGGGCGGGGGCGGCGGGACCGGCGGCGGCGACCAGTGTTCCGGGCTGCAGGCGGCCGCCAGGGCGGCGAGGGCGACGGCGGCGGAGAGCGAGCGGGTCATGGATGGTTCCCCCTGGGTGCGGGCGAATCTACCGCATCCCCGGCGCGAAGCGCATGCCCCCGCGGCGCGTCAAGCCGCCACGAACTGCCGCTCCACCAGGCGCCGGTAGGGACCCTCCACCGACATCAGGTCGGCATGGCTGCCGAGCTGGACGATCTGGCCGCCGTCGAGCACCACCACCCGGTCGGCCCCCACCACGGTCGAGAGCCGGTGGGCGATGATGAGCGTGGTGCGCCCCCGCATGAGCCGCTCCAGCGCGTCCTGCACCAGGTGCTCGCTCTCGGCGTCGAGCGCGCTGGTGGCCTCGTCGAGCACCAGCACCCGCGGGTTCTTGAGCACGGCGCGGGCGATCGCCACCCGCTGCTTCTGGCCGCCCGAGAGCTGCACCCCGCGCTCGCCCACCCGGGTGGCGTACCCCTCGGGGAAGCGGGCCACGAAGTCGTGGGCGTTGGCGGCGCGGGCGGCGGCCTCCACCTCGGCGTCGCCGGCTCCGGGCATGCCGTAGCGGACGTTCTCGGCCACCGAGCCGGAGAAGAGGATGGGCTCCTGCGAGACCACGCCGATCTGCCGGCGCAGCCAGCGCGGGTCCAGCTCCCGCAGGTCGCGGCCGTCGAGGCGGATGGTGCCGGCGTCCGGGTCGTAGAAGCGGGCCAGGAGCTGGGCCAGGGTGGACTTGCCTGCGCCGGAGGGGCCCACCAGCGCCACCACCTCACCCGGCTCCACCGAGAGGTCGATGCCCTGCAGCACCGGCACGTCGCGCCGGGTGGGGTAGGAGAAGCGCACGCCCTCCCAGGCGATGCGACCCTCGACGCCGCCGGGCACCAGGCCTCCGGAGGCGACGATGCGCGGGCGCCGGTCCTGGATCTCGAAGATGCGCTCGGCCGCGCCCAGCGCCTTCATGAAGTCGGCCCAGAGGTCGGCCAGGGCCCCCAGGCTCATCGCCAGCACCAGCGTGTAGACCAGGAAGCTGGTGAGGCCGCCGGCGGTGAGGTCGCCGCGCGACACCAGCCGCCCCCCGTACCAGAGCACCAGCGCCACCGCCCCGTAGCCGGCTCCGGCGGCCGAGCCCATGAAGGTCGAGCCGGCGCGGATGCGCCGCCGCGCCGCCTCGAAGGCCTTCCACACCGCCTGACCGTAGCGCTCGGTCTCCCGCTCCTCGGCGTCGAAGGAGCGCACGGTGCGGATGCCCGAGAGGCTCTCCTCGGCCACCTCGCCGGCGGCCGCCAGCGCGTCCTGGACCTCGCGGGCCAGCTTGCGCACCCGGCGCCCGTAGATCACCGCGCCCACTGCCACCGCCGGCACCACCGCCAGCATCACCAGCGCCAGCCGCGCCGAGGTGAAGAAGAGGAAGCCCACCGCGCCCACCGCCGTCACCAGGTGGCGCAGCCCCATGGAGACGTTGGCCGACACCGCGCTCTGCAGCACCGCGGTGTCGGAGGCCAGCCGGCTGGTGAGCTCGCCCGTGCGCCGCTCGTCGAAGAAGGCCACCTCCTGGTCGAGCATGCTGCGGTACAGGTCGCGCCGCAGCCGCGTCACCACCCGCTCGCCGGCCACGCCGAAGAGCCGCGCCCGCAGCGCCATCGAGGCGCCCAGCACCGCCGCCAGCAGCGCCAGGGCCATCGCCGCCCGGTCCACCGCCGCCGGGCCGGCCGGGCCGAAGAGGGTGTCGGTCCCGGTGCCCAGCGCGCCGTCCACGATGATGCGGATGGCCTGGGGCACGAGCAGCGAGGCGGCGCTGCCCAGGGCCAGGAAGAGGGTGCCGGCCAGCAGGCTGCGGAGCTCCGGGCGCGCCAGCGAGACGATGCGGCGCAGGGTGGGACCGCGTGGGGAGGAGGACGGCACGGGGGGGAATCTAGCGCAGGGGTGGGGCGCGCGCCGCGGCCCGGGCCACGGCCCACGAGCCTCCAGCGGGGCAGTCGCCGCGTTGACCTCTCCCGCCCCTCCGACTAGCCTCCGCCCCGGTTTTGCAGGCGGAAAGGACCCGAGAATGGCCGAGGAGCTGGGGACGAGCGAGCGGGAGATCGTGGCGCAGCGGCAGCGCAAGGCCGAGGCGCTGCGCGCCCTGGGCGTGAACCCCTGGGGCAACGGCCACACCCCCCGCCACCTGGCGGCCGACCTGCTCTCCCGCTACGGGCAGCAGCCCGCGGAGGAGATCGCCCGGGACCCTGGGAGCTGGTCGGTGGCCGGCCGGGTCCTGGCAGTCCGCAGCTTCGGCAAGGCCGCCTTCCTGAAGGTGCGCGACCGCTCCGGCGACATCCAGGTCTGGGTCAAGAAGGACAAGGTCGGCGACCGGGGCTTCGAGATCTACAAGCTGCTCGACGTGGGCGACATCGTCGCGGCCGAGGGGCCGGCCACGCGCACCAAGACCGGCGAGCTCACCGTGGAGGCCGCCACCTTCACCATCCTCACCAAGTCGGTCCACCCGCTGCCGGAGAAGTGGCACGGCCTCGCCGACGTCGAGGCCCGCTACCGCCAGCGCTACGTGGATCTGGCCGTCACCCCGGGGGTGCGCGAGACCTTCGTGCGGCGGGCCCGCATCGTCACCACCATCCGCCGCTTCCTCGACGAGCGCGGCTACCTCGAGGTCGAGACCCCCACGCTCCACAGGCCCGAGGAGGCCGGGGGCGCCGCGGCGCGCCCCTTCGAGACCCACCACAACGCGCTCGGCCTCGACCTCAAGCTGCGCATCGCCACCGAGCTGCACCTCAAGCGGCTGGTGGTGGGCGGGCTGGAGCGGGTCTACGAGATCGGCCGCATCTGGCGCAACGAGGGGATCGACCGCCGCCACAACCCCGAGTTCACCTCCATCGAGTTCTACCAGGCCTACGCCACCCACGAGGACCTGATGGCCCTCACCGAGCAGCTGCTGCACCGGCTGGCGGTGGAGGTGACCGGCTCGGCGGTGGTGAAGTTCCAGGGGCAGGAGATCGACCTCACCCCGCCGTACCCGCGGGTCTCGCTGCTCGCCGAGGGGGCGAAGGCGCTGGGGCTGCCGGTCGAGGAGGCGCTCGCCGGCAAGGGGCTGGCCGAGGCGCTGGCCCGGGCGGCGGCGCGCGAGAACGCCTCCGAGGACGCCTGGAAGCTGGAGCAGGTCGCCCAGCGGTCGCCGGGCGAGATCCTGGCCGCGGCCTTCGAGATCTTCGGGGAGAAGCAGTTGCCGAAGGACCGCCCCGCCTTCGTGGTGGACTTCCCCATCGAGACCAGCCCGCTCTCGCGGCGCCGCGACGCCGACCCGCGCCTGGTCGATCGCTTCGAGCTCTTCGTGGCCGGCATGGAGGTGGCCAACGCCTTCTCCGAGCTCAACGACCCGGCCGACCAGCGGGCCCGCTTCGAGGCCCAGGTGAAGGCCAGGGCGGCCGGCGACGAGGAGGCCATGCCCTACGACGAGGACTACGTCCGGGCGCTGGAGATCGGCATGCCGCCCACCGCCGGCGAAGGCATCGGCATCGACCGGGTGGCGA
This sequence comes from Deltaproteobacteria bacterium, assembly GCA_016214955.1. Taxonomy (GTDB): domain Bacteria; phylum Myxococcota; class Myxococcia; order Myxococcales; family Anaeromyxobacteraceae; genus JACRMN01. The sequence continues at coordinate 23,838 of JACRMN010000022.1, read as the reverse complement.
TGCTGCTCACCGACTCGGCCTCGATCCGCGACGTCATCCTCTTCCCGCTCCTCAAGCCGCGCGCCGCGGCGCAGCCGGGCGATGAGGGCCCGGGCGGGAAGCCGGAGTAAACTGAGGACTCGGGGCGTTCCCGCCCGAGAGCACATGCGCGGAGCCGAGGCCGACAGCGAAGGGAGGGAAGGGGAGGCGAGCGCCTCGGGCCCGGGCTCGCCCGGCTCGACCTCGACCGCGCCCCCCAACCCGACCCCGACCCCGACCTCGACCGCGACCTCGACCCCGACCGCGACCCCGACCTCGGCCGCGACCCCGACCCCGACCCCGGCCTCCACCCCGGCCCCGCCCGCCTTCCACCTGCCGGCCTTCGGGCTGGCCGTCCTGGCGATGCTGGGCGCGCCCGCGGCCCTGGCCCTGGTCTCGGCGCTGCTCGACAGGGCCGGCGCCGGGCCGGACCTGGCCTTCCGCCTCTCCCTCGTCGCCGGCGCGCTGACCGCCGCCGCGCTGGGCGCGCTGGCCGGCGCCGTCGGCCGCCGGGTGGCGTTCTTCGAGATCAGCGCCGCCGGCGCGCTGCTCGTCGCGGCACTCCTGGTCGGGGGGGTGCTGCTCGCCCCCGGGCTGCGCTCCGGGACGCTCCCCATCGGCGCCTGGGAGCAGCAGGGCAAGCTGGTGCTGGTGCTGGGGCTCCTGCTCGTGGCCGGGGCCATCACCACCGCCGCCTTCGTGGGCTCGAGCCTGGGCTTCCTGCTGTACGGCGGCGGCCGCTTCGACGCCTCGCTCTCCTACGAGCTGTTCGTGGCCCGGGCCCACCTGCAGCTCGCGCCGCGCACCCTCCTCGGCCTCTTCCTGGTGGTGGTCACCGGCCTCCTGCCCGGCCTGCTGCTGGCCATGGGGATCTCCTTCGTCCGCGCCCTTCAGGAGCGGCGGGCCCAGGCGGCGCGCCTGCCCTTCTGGCGGCCGCGCATGCCGGCCACGCTGCTCATGACCCTCATCTCCATCGGCGGCGTGGCCATCGGCGTCTGGGCGCTGACGGTGGTGCTCTCGGTGATGAGCGGCTTCGAGGCCGACCTCAAGTCCAAGATCCTCGGCGCCCGCTCCCACGGCGTGGTGCTCAAGTACGGCGACAACGACTTCACCGAGTGGCGAGAGGTGCGCGACCGCGTGCTCTCGGTGCCCGGCATCGCCGGGGCCACGCCCTTCGTCTACAGCGAGGTGATGCTCTCCGCCGACCGGCAGCTCGCCGGCGCCATCCTCGAGGGCGTCGACCCGGCCACGGTGGGCACGGTCCTCGACCTGGCTCGCAACGTCCGCCAGGGCGACCTGGCCTGGCTCGACCACCCCGAGCGCATCCCGCTGCCCCGCGGCACCGGCGGGGCCGAGGCGCCGCCGGCCCGCGCCGAGGTGCTCCCCGGCCTGGTCATCGGCCAGGAGCTGGCCCGCTCGCTGCGGGTCTTCGTGGGCGACGTGGTCAACGTCATCTCGCCCCTCGGCGACCTGGGGCCGGCCGGGCCGCAGCCCCGGAGCCGCGCCTTCCGCGTGGCCGCCATCTTCTACTGCGGCATGTACGAGTACGACTCCAAGTTCGCCTACCTGGGGCTCGCCGACGCCCAGAGGTTCCTGGCCACCGGCGACTCGGTCACCGGCCTGGAGCTGCGGGTCAAGGACCTCGACTCGGCCCGGCCGGTGGTGCGCCGGGTGCTGGCCCACCTCGAGGGCTACCCCTACCGCGTCAAGGACTGGGGAGAGCTGAACCGCAACCTCTTCGCCGCCCTCAACATGGAGAAGGTGGTGATGGCGGTGATCCTGGGCTTCATCGTGCTGGTGGCCAGCTTCACCATCGTGGCCACGCTGGTGATGCAGGTGCTCGACAAGCGGCGCGAGATCGCGGTGCTCCGCTCCATGGGGGCCGGGACCCCCAGCATCATGAAGATCTTCGTGGCCGAGGGGCTGGGGATCGGGGCCATCGGCACCGCCTTCGGCCTGCTGCTCGGCTTCGGCACCTGCCTCTTCATCGACAAGGTGGGGATCCCGCTCGACCCGGAGGTCTACTACATCAGCAACCTGCCGGTGCGCCTCTCGGGCGTGGAGTTCCTGCTGGTGGCGCTGCTGTCGCTGGCCATCAGCTACCTGGCCACCCTCTACCCCGCCACCAAGGCGGCCCGGCTCGAGCCGGTGGAAGGGCTGCGGGGCGAGTGATGGAGCCGCTCCTCCGGATCCGCGGGCTCTGCAAGACCTACCTCATGGCCCCCGAGGCCGGGGCCCGGCAGCCGCGCCGGGTCGAGGTGCTGCGGGGCATCGACCTCGACATCGGCGCCGGTGAGCTCCTGGCCCTCACCGGCCCCTCCGGCTCGGGCAAGAGCACCTTCCTCAACCTGGTGGGGGCCCTCGACGCCCCGTCCTCGGGCGAGGTGTGGTTCGAGGGGCGCGACCTCTTCGCCCTCGACGAGGCGGCGCTGGCCGAGTTCCGAAACGCTGCGGTGGGGTTCATCTTCCAGAGCCACCACCTGCTGCCGGAGTTCACCGCCCTGGAGAACGCCATGATGCCGGCGCTCATCCGGCGGGTGGCCCGGCCCGAGGCGCGCCGGGCGGCGCGGGAGATGCTGGCGCTGGTGGGGCTGGCCGACAGGGCCGAGCACCGGCCCGGCGAGCTCTCGGGCGGCGAGCAGCAGCGGGTGGCGCTGGCGCGGGCCCTCGCCCTGCGCCCGCGGCTGCTCCTCGCCGACGAGCCCACCGGCAACCTCGACCCGGCCACCGCCGACGGGATCCACGGCCTTCTGGCCGCGATCAACGGCCAGCTGGGTGTCACCGCCATCGTCGTGACCCACAACGAGCGGCTGGCCCAGGCCCTGCCCCGGCGGCTCCGCCTGCAGGGGGGGCGGCTCGGCGGATGACCCGGCCCCGGGCGGGCACCGCGGCCCCGCCAAACCGCCGGCGGCGCCCAGGTACTCCTTGCTGCGATCCGGCCTTCTGCAATACATTCCGCGGCCTTGTGAGAACCCCCCTGGCTCCGGCACTCGTGCTCGGCCTCCTCCTCTTCGCGCCGGCGCGGGCCGCGGAGCAACCCGTCATCGCCTCCGTGACCGTCGACGGCAACCGCCGCGTCGAGTCCGACGCAATCCTGGCCGCCGTCGGCGCCAAGGCCGGCCAGCCGCTCGACCGCAGGAAGCTGGACGCCGACGTGCGCGCGGTGATGAAGCTCGGCTACTTCGCCGACGTGGCGGTGGTGCTGCGCGGCGCCCCCTCGAGCCCGGCGGTGGTCTTCCGGGTCACCGAGAAGCCGGCTGTGGCCGAGAGCAAGCTGGAGGGCAACGACGAGCTCTCGACCGAGGACTTCAAGGAGATCCTGGCGGAGGTGAAGCCGTTCTCCATCCTCGACCCGGCGGCGGCGCGCCGGGTGCAGAAGAAGATCCAGGAGAAGTACGTCGAGAAGGGCTACTTCCTGGCCGAGGTCTCCACCCGGTTCGACGAGCGGCCCGACAACCAGGTGGCGGTGGTCTACGTCATCGCCGAGCATGCCAAGGTCCAGGTCCGGCGCATCCAGTTCGTGGGCAACAAGCACGTGCCCCGCGAGGACATCGAGCCCTACATGCAGACGCGCGAGGGCGGCTGGCTCGCGCTGATCACCTCGGGCGGCACCTACAAGGAAGAGGCCTTCCAGCGCGACCTGCAGGCGGTCCAGTTCGTCTACCAGGACCGCGGCTACGTCAGTGTCAAGGTGCACAAGCCCTCGGTCTCGCTCTCGCCGGACAAGCGCTTCATCTACGCCACCATCCGGGTGGAGGAGGGGGAGCGCTACACCCTGGGCAAGGTCGAGTACTCGGGCGAGCTGCTCTACCCGCAGGAGCGGCTCCAGGAGCTGACCCAGTCGCGGACCGGCGAGATCTTCTCCCGCTCCAAGGTGGGACGGGACCTGACGGCCGTGGCCGACCTCTACAAGGACGACGGCTACGCCTACGCCAACGTCAACCCCATCACCAACCTCGACCCCAAGAACCGCATCCTCGACCTGACCTACGAGGTCCAGCCCGGCCAGAAGGTGCGATTCGAGCGCATCGAGGTGGTGGGCAACAGCAAGACCCGCGAGAAGGTGATCCGCCGCGAGCTGCGGATCTACGAGGGGGAGTACTACAGCCAGTCGGGCATCAACGCCTCCAAGGCCCGGGTCACGGCGCTGGGCTTCTTCGACAAGGTGGAGCTGACCACCTCGAAGGGCAGCAGCGACGACAAGATGGTGGCGCGGGTGGAGGTGAAGGAGAAGTCCACCGGCACCTTCCAGGTGGGCGCCGGCTTCTCCTCCTACGAGAACTTCATCCTCACCGGCCAGATCGCCCAGAACAACTTCTTCGGCTGGGGCACCACCCTGTCGCTGCAGCTCCAGTGGTCGAGCCTGCGGCAGCTGGGCCAGATCCAGTGGGTCGACCCCTACTTCCTCGACACCAACTGGACCTTCGCCTTCGACGTCTACGCGCAGGAGGGGCTCTACACCACCTTCAACAGGCGGGCGGTGGGCGGCTCCGTGACCTGGGGCTACGAGCTCTCCGGCCTCCAGCACCGCTGGCCCTTCGCCGCCAAGCTCGAGGACGTCCGGCTCTTCGCCACCTACACCAACGAGTACGTGCGGGTGACGGCGGTGGGCACCCAGGCTCCGCTGGCCGACCGCTTCCGCTCCGGCACCACCAGCGCCCTGCGCCTCTCGCTCCAGGTGGATCGCCGCGACAACCGGCTCTTCCCCACCGCCGGCATCTACGCCTCGATCTCGGCCGAGGCTGCCCCGCCGCTGCTGGCGCCCAGCGGCCTCTTCGGCAACGAGGTCAACCTCTTCACCCGCTACGCCCTCGACCTGCGCTACTACCGGCCGCTGTGGCTGGGCTTCATCGCCCGCGGGCGCCTCAACGCCGGCTTCATCGGCGCCTGGGACCGCCAGCACCTGGTGCCCATCTCCGAGCTCTATTACGTCGGCGGCGTCAACTCGGTGCGCGGCTACCGCATCTACTCGCTCTCGCCCGAGCTGCCGCCGGCCTGCATCGCCGCGCCGGTGTCGCAGACCTGCCCCACGCCGGTGGGCGGCTCCAAGCAGCTCATCGCCAACCTGGAGCTCGAGGTGCCGCTGGCCGACAAGGTGGGCATCCGCGGCGTGCTCTTCTTCGACGCCGGCAACGCCTTCGCCCCCGGCGCCTGGCGCGACCCGGCCGTGTCCTGGTCCCTCTACAAGTCCTGGGGCTTCGGCCTGCGCTGGTTCAGCCCCATGGGCCCGCTCCGCTTCGAGTGGGGCTTCCCGCTCAACCGGCGCCGCGACGCCACCGGCGCCTACATCGACCAGGCCACCGACTTCCAGTTCACCATCGGCAACTTCTTCTGATCGCCCCACCGGAGACCCGCATGCGCACCGCCCTCGCCCTCGCCACCCTGCTGCTCGCCGCTCCCGCGGCCGCCGAGACCAAGATCGGCTACGTCGACTTCCAGCGCGCCCTCAACGAGGTCGACGAGGGCAAGGTGGCCCAGGGCACCCTCAAGAAGGACTTCGAGGAGAAGCAGAAGCAGCTCGACAAGGACAAGACCGACCTCGACCGGATGCAGGCCGAGTTCGAGAAGCAGGCGGCGGTGCTCTCCGAGGAGGCGCGCCGCGACAGGGCCATCGAGATCCAGAAGCGCATGGCCGAGGCCCAGGGCAAGCTGCTCGGCTTCCAGAAGGAGCTGGCCGAGCGCGAGCGCCTCGCCACCCGCGCCATCTTCGACAAGATGGTGGCCATCACCCGCGAGATCGCCGACGCCGAGGGCGTGGGCATCGTGTTCGAGAAGAACGACGCCGGCATCGTCGTGGCCCCGGCCTCGCTCGACCTGACCAACGAGCTGGTCCGCAAGTACAACGCCCGCCACCGGCCCGGCGACGCCCCGGCCGGCGACAAGAAGGCGGCCGCCCCCAGCGCCAAGAAGAAGGCCGAGCCCAAGAAGGCGGACGGCGCCAAGTAGCCATGGCCGGCCCGTCCTTCACGCTGGCGGAGATCGCCGCCCGCGTCGGCGGCGAGGTGGCGGGGGACGGGTCCGTGCCCATCGGCGGGGTGGCGCCGCTGGAGGAGGCCGGGCCCGGCACGCTCTCCTTCTTCGCCAACAAGAAGTACCGGGCCGCCTTCGAGCGGTGCCGGGCCAGCGCGGTGGTGGTGGAGCCGGACGAGGCGCCGGCCCCGGGGCGCAGCCTGCTCCGCGTGGCCAATCCCTACCTGGCCTTCGCCAAGGCCTCGACGCTGTTCCATCCGGCCCGGACGCCGGTGGCCGGCATCGACTCCCGCGCATCGGTCCACGCCTCGGCCCGGGTCGACGGCAGCGCCGAGGTGATGGCGCTCGCCAGCGTGGGCGCCGGGGCCAGCGTCGGCCCCCGCACCATCCTCTTCCCCGGCGTGGTGCTGGGCGAGGGCGTTCGCGTGGGCGCCGACTGCATCGTCTACCCCAACGTCGTGGTGCGCGAGGGCTGCACCGTCGGCGACCGGGTGATCCTCCAGCCCGGCTGCGTCCTCGGGGCCGACGGCTTCGGCTTCGCCTTCGACCCGCAGGGCGAGGGGGCCGGGCCGCGCCACTACAAGGTGCCCCAAGCCGGCGTGGTGGTGGTCGAGGACGACGTCGAGATCGGGGCCAACACCTGCATCGACAGGGCGACGCTGGGCGTCACCCGGGTTGGCCGGGGCACCAAGGTGGACAACCTGGTCCAGCTCGGCCACAACGTCGAGGTGGGCCCGCTCTCCATCGTCTGCGGACAGGTCGGCATCGCCGGCTCCACCAAGCTCGGCATGGGCGTGGTGCTGGGCGGGCAGGCGGGTCTGGTGGGCCACCTCCACATCGGCGACGGCGCCAAGTTCGGCGCCCAGTGCGGCGTGATGCACGACGTCGAGGCCGGCGCGATCATGGGAGGCACCCCGGGCCGTCCGCACGCCGAGTGGCTGAAGATCGAGGCCGCCCTCGGGAAGCTCCCCGAGCTCCTCAAGCGGGTGCGCCAGCTGGAGAAGGAGCTTGCCAAGCTGAAGGGAGAGCCATGAGCGAGACCACGCCCCCCCTCCTCGACACCCCCGCCATCGAGGCCCTCATCCCCCACCGCTTCCCCTTCCTGCTGGTGGACCGGGTGATGGAGATCGAGCGGCTGCAGCGCATCCGCGCCGTCAAGGCGGTCACCTACAACGAGCCCTGGTTCCTGGGCCACTTCCCCGGCCACCCGGTGATGCCAGGGGTGCTGGTGGTCGAGGCCCTGGCCCAGACCGGCGCCATCCTGGTGTGCCACGCCATGTCGCCGGAGGAGCGGGCCGGCAAGGTGACCTACTTCATGGGCATCGACAGCGCGCGCTTCCGCAAGCCGGTGACCCCCGGCTCGATGCTGGAGCTGCGCTGCGAGGTGACCAAGGCCAAGGGCCCCATCTTCAAGATGCGCGGCGAGGCCTGGGTCGAGGGCCAGCTGGTGGCCGAGGCCGACTTCATGGCCATGCTGGCCGACAAGGGGTAGGGCCATGGCCATCCATCCCACCGCCCTCGTCGAGGCCGGAGCGGTCATCGACCCGAGCTGCACCGTCGGCCCCTACGCCGTCATCGGCCCCCGGGTCCGGCTGGGCGAGGGCAGCAGCGTCGGGCCCCACGCCGTCATCACCGGCAACACCACCCTGGGCCGGCGCAACCGCGTCTTCCCCCACGCCGTCATCGGCGAGATCCCCCAGGATCTGAAGTACCGAGGCGAGGACAGCCGCCTGGAGATCGGCGACGGCAACACCTTCCGCGAGTTCAGCACCGTCAACCTGGGCACCGAGGGCGGCGGCGGGGTGACCCGCATCGGCAACGGCGGCCTCTTCATGGCCTACAGCCACGTGGGCCACGACTGCATCATCGGCGACGGCGCCATCATCGCCAACGGCGTGGCCCTGGCCGGCCACATCGTCCTCGAGGACCACGTCCACGTCAGCGGCCTGGCGGCGGCCCACCAGTTCGTCCAGCTCGGGCGGCTCTCCTTCGTGTCCGGCCTCACAGGGGTCGCCATGGACGTGGCTCCCTACTGCACCGTGGCCGGCGCCCGCGCCGAGCTGGCGGGCCTCAACCTCGTCGGCCTCCAGCGCTCCGGCATGGGCGAGGAGCAGATCGGCCGGGTGAAGCAGGCCTACAAGGTGTTCTTCCGCTCCGGGCTGCCGGCCGCCGAGGCGCTGGCCCAGCTCAAGGCCGAGATGGGCAGCCACCCCGAGATCGCCCACTTCATCGCCTTCGTGGAGCGCTCGAAGCGGGGTATCACCCGGTAGCCCATGGCCACCATCGGCCTCATCGCCGGAAGCGGCCGCTTCCCGCTGCTGCTGGCGGAGAGCGCCCGCCGCGCCGGCCACAGGGTGGTGGCGGTGGCTCACGTCAACCAGACCGACAAGGAGCTGGAGCGGCTGGTGGACCAGTGCACCTGGGTGAAGCTGGGCCAGTTCGGGAAGGTGCTGGAGGCGCTGCAGGCGGGCGGCTCCGAGGGGGTCGTCTTCCTGGGCGGGGTCAGCAAGGTGCGCTTCTTCCGCGACGCCATGCTCGACGCCCTCGGCGCCCGGCTGCTGGCCCAGGTGGCCATCCGCTCCGACGACAACCTCCTGCGCACCTTCGCCCGGTTCCTGGAGGGCGAGGGGCTGCCGGTGCTCGACGCCACCCCCTACCTGCAGGATCGGCTCGCGCCCGAGGGCGTGCTGGGCAAGGAGCAGCCCACCGAGGAGGAGCGGGCCGACGCCCGCTACGGCCTCGAGCTGGCGCGGGCCATCGGGCGGCTCGACCTGGGCCAGACGGTGGTGGTGAAGGATCGCTGCGGCGTGGCCGTCGAGGCCCTCGAGGGCACCGATGCCTGCATCCGCCGCGGGGGCGAGCTGGCCAGGGAGGGGGCGGTGGTCGTCAAGGCGGTCAAGCCGCAGCAGGATCGCCGCTTCGACCTGCCGGCCGTCGGCCCCGACACCCTCCAGGCCATGATCGAGGCGCGCTGCCGCGTCCTGGCCGTCGAGGCCGGTGCCACGCTGGTGATGGACCTGCCGGAGATGGTGAAGCGGGCCGACAAGGCGCGCATCGCGCTGCTCGGGATCAAGTGACGCTCCCCCCCTGGCTGCGGGTCGAGCCCGGCGGCATCTCCCTCGAGGTGCTGGTGCAGCCCCGCGCCTCGCGCACCAGGGTGCTGGGCGTCCACGACGGCCGGCTCAAGATCGCGCTGGCGGCCCCGCCGGTGGACGGCGAGGCCAACCAGGCGCTCGTCGAGTTCCTGGCCGGCGCCCTCGGCGTCCGGAAGGCCGACGTGGCGCTGCTGCGCGGCGAGACCGGCCGCCGCAAGACGGTGCGCGTGTCGGGCGCCGGCGCCGAGGCGGCGCTGCGGCTCCTGTAGGGCGCGCCGGGAAGCCCGTCGTCGCGCCTACTGCAGCTTCTGGGTGGAGAAGAACGCCACCAGCGTCGCCTGGCAGGAGTGGCCGGCGGTGCCCGCGAAGTTCTGGAAGTTCAGGTAGACGACGTTGAGCCCGGATCGCACCGGGAAGACGCGACTCGCCGTGAAGGGGACCTGGGCCAGCGGCGCGCCAGTGGGCATGCGCACGAAGGAGCTGCCGTGGATGGCGTCGTCGTGCGGGTCGTCGGGCGCTCCGGCCACGTAGACCGCGTAGTGCGCCCCCGAGGACTCCGGCGGCGTGTTGCAGTAGCCGTTGGCGGTCACGTAGGCGAACCCAGCCGCCGGTGCCCGGAAGCGCAGGGCCAGGAGGCCGGTGACCGCTCCCGCCTCGGCGCGGGGGACCACGTACTCGGTGGTGGTGGTGTCCTTGAAGGCGGCCGAGGCACCGGCCGCGCCGGCGGGGCCGGGCGGGCCCATCGGGCCGGCGGGGCCCGGCGCTCCGGCGGGGCCCTGCGGACCGGCGGGACCGGCGGGACCGGCCATGCCGGGCGGGCCCTCGGGGCCCGGGGCTGCGGCCGGGGCGAAGACGGCGTAGCCGGCCGACATGGCGCCGACCGCACCGACCGTCGCCAGAACATGTGACAAGGAGAAGTTCACGGGGAAGGCTCCAGAGCCCGCCGGCGGGGGCCGGGCCACCCCGCAACGGTATGTCCTCTCCTCGCCCCGGGCGCCTTCCCGCTTGGGGCCCAGGGCGGCTAAGATGCGCCCCCCTATGTCCCACGATCACCTGTTCCTGAAGGCCTGCCGGCGCCAGCCGGTCGAGCGGATCCCGGTGTGGATGATGCGGCAGGCCGGGCGGTACCAGCCCAGCTACCGCGCGGTGCGCGAGAAGGTCGGCTTCCTGGAGCTGTGCCGCTCCCCGGAGCTCATCGCGCAGGTCACGGCCTCGCCCATCGACGAGTTCGGGTTCGACGCCGCCATCCTCTTCTCCGACATCCTCATCCACCTCCCGGCGATGGGGCTCGACCTCACCTTCGAGAAGGGGGAGAAGGGCAAGGGCGACGGCGGGCCCAAGATCGCCAACCCGGTGCGGACCCGCAGCGACATCGAGGCGCTCCGCATCCCCGAGCCGGCGCGCGACCTGCCCTACGTGCTCGACGGCATCCGCGCCATCCAGCGGGTGCTGGCCGGGCGCGTGCCGCTCATCGGCTTCGTGGGCGGGCCCTTCACCGTGGCCAGCTACGCGGTCGAGGGCGGGAGCCAGGGCTTCACCCGGCTCAAGACCATGCTCTACGCCGACCCCATGGGCGCCCACGCGCTCTTCCGCAAGCTCACCGACGCCGCCATCGTCCAGCTCCAGGCGCAGATCGAGGCCGGCGCCCAGGCGGTGCAGATCTTCGAGAGCTGGCTCGGCGAGCTGTCGCGCGAGGACCTGGAGGAGTTCGTCTTCCCGCACCTGGCCCGCATCGCCGAGGCGGTGGCCGGGAAGGGCGTGCCCCGCATCCTCTTCTCCACCGGCACCAGCACCCACCTCGCCGGCATGGCCCGCCTGGGCTACGACGTGATCTCGGTCGACTGGCGCATCCCCATCGCCGAGGCCCGGGCCCAGGTCCCGGGGCTGGCCCTGCAGGGCAACCTCGACTCCACCATGCTGCTCGGCCCCCGCGAGCCGCTCCTCGCCCGGGTGCGCGCCATCCTGGAGGCGGCCGGTCACCAGCCCGGTTACATCTTCAACCTGGGCCACGGCATCCAGCCGCCCACGCCCTCCGAGAACGTGCGGGCCACCGTCGAGGCGGTCCACGCCTTCCGGCCGTAGGAGAGAAGCGTGATCCAGATCCCCTCGCCCCAGCTCATCCAGAAGTACGATCGGCCGGGGCCGCGCTACACCAGCTACCCCACCGCGCCCGAGTGGTCGGAGGCCTTCGGCCCCGAGCAGTACCATTCCCACCTGGCGCGGGCCGACGCCGATCCGGGCCCGCTCTCGGCCTACGTGCACCTGCCCTTCTGCCGGGAGATGTGCCGCTTCTGCGGCTGCAACGTCATCGCCACCCACGACACCACCCGGGCCGACGCCTACCTCGACCTCCTGGAGAAGGAGATCGCCATGGTGGCGGAGCGGCTGCCGAGGCGACGCGCCATCTCCCAGCTCCACTGGGGCGGCGGCACGCCCACCTTCCTCGACGAGAAGCAGCTGGCCCGCTGCCACGCCGCCGTGGCCCGGCACTTCGGCTTCGCGCCCGACGCCGAGAAGGCCATCGAGATCGACCCGGCCATCACCCGCAAGTCGCAGATCGACGTGCTGGCCGACCTGGGCTTCAACCGCATCTCCATGGGCGTGCAGGACTTCGAGCCCCGGGTGCAGGAGACGGTGGGACGCATCCAGGGTGAGAAGGAGACCCGGGAGCTGGTGGAGCACGCCCGGGCCCGCGGCTTCCACGGCGTCAACCTCGACCTCATTTACGGACTGCCCTTCCAGACGCCGGAGAGCTGGGCCCACACGCTGGACCGCATCATCGCCATCCGGCCCGACCGCATGGCGGTCTTCGGCTACGCCCACGTGCCCTGGGCCAAGCCCCACCAGCGGCTCCTGCCGGTGGACAAGCTGCCCGACACCGCCCTGCGGGTGCAGCTCTTCCTCATGGCGGCCGAGGCCTTCGGCAAGGCCGGCTACCGGCAGATCGGCCTCGACCACTTCGCGCTGGAGTCGGACGAGCTGGCCCGGGCCCAGGACGGCGGGTACCTGTACCGCAACTTCCAGGGCTACACGGTGCGGCCCGCCGACGACACCGTCGCCTTCGGGATGAGCTCCATCTCCGACATCGGCGGCGCCTACGCCCAGAACGCCCACAAGCTCAAGGACTGGGGCGACCACGTGGCCGCCGGCCGGCTCCCGGTGGAGCGCGGCACCGCCATGACCGCCGACGACATCCTGCGCCGCTTCGCCATCAACCGGGTGATGTGCCTCTTCCGCCTCGACCTCGGGGAGATCGAGCAGAAGTTCGGCGCCGCCGCCCGCCAGGCGCTCAGCCCCTCGCTGATCCAGCTCCGCGAGCTGCAGGACGACGGCCTCGTCACCTTCGACGGCGACGTGCTGCGGGTCACGCCGCTCGGGCAGCTCCTGGTCCGCAACGTGGCCATGCTGTTCGACGCCTACCTGCCCAAGCACGCCAAGGACAAGCAGCAGACCTTCTCGCGGACGGTCTAGGCAGCCGACTCGCATGCACACCGCCGTCTTCCTGATGAACCTGGGAGGCCCCCGGAACCTCCAGGAGGTCGAGCCCTACCTCTTCGACCTCTTCTCCGATCCCCTGGTCATCGACGCGCCGCTCGGGCCGCTGCGCCGGCCGCTGGCCCGCTTCATCGCCCGGCGCCGCGCCCCGTCGTCGGCCGAGAAGTACCAGCTCATCGGCGGCCGCTCGCCGCTGGTGGAGGGCACCGAGGCGCAGGCGCGGGCCCTGGCGGCGGCGCTGGGCCCGGGCTTCTCCTGTCACCTGGCCATGCGCTGCGGCCACCCCAGCACCGAGGAGGGCGTGCGCGAGGCGCTGGCGGCCGGCGCCGAGCGCGCCCTGGCGCTGCCGCTCTACCCGCAGTGGGCCAACGCCACCACCAGGAGCTCGCTGCTGGAGCTGCGGCGGGTCTGGCCCGCCAGCCGCCCGCTCGCCGAGGTGTGCACCTGGCACGACCACCCCGGCTACCTCGACGCCGTCGCCGCCACGGTGAAGGAGGCGCTGGAGAGGCTGCCGGCCGGCGCGCGCGCCGGGGCGCTGGTGGTCTTCAGCGCCCACGGCCTGCCCATGAGCCAGGTGAAGAAGGGCGACCCGTACCCCACCTACGTCGAGGCCAGCTGCCGCGGCGTGGCTGAGCGGCTCGGCCTCGCCTCCTGGCAGGTCACCTACCAGAGCCGGGTCGGGCCCATGAAGTGGCTGGGGCCCGACACCGTCGAGTACCTGGAGGGCCACGCCCGCGGCCGGGCGGTGGTGACCGTGCCCATCGCCTTCGTCTCCGAGCACCTGGAGACGCTCTACGACCTCGACATCCTCTCCCGCGAGGCAGCGGAGAAGGCGGGCGCCACCGCCTACGCCCGCGCCGCGGCGGTGGGGACCCGGCCCGACTTCGTGGCGGCGCTGGCCGACATCGTCCGCGCCGGACTGCGCGGGCAGCCGGCCTAGCGAAGGCAGGCTCGGGCGGTGGCGACCCGGCGCCAGGCCCGCGGCAGCGCCTTCTGCAGGCCGCGGAGCGCCGGGCCCCGGCCCTAGGCGAGGGCGAAGGAGGCGGTGCCGTCGGCGGCGAGGACCTTGCCGATGTCGAGGAGGAAGACGACGCGGTCGTTGGTCTTGCCCACGCCGAGGATGAAGGAGGTGTCGACGGAGGAGTCGCCGAGGGAGGGGGTGGCCTCGATGTCGGCGGCGTCGATGGAGAGGACCTCGAGGACCTGGTCGACGAGGAGGCCCATGGTGAGGAGCCTGTCGGCGACCTGGCACTGGACGACGATGATGACGGTCTGGTCGGTGGCCTCGGCCTGGGGCATGCCGAACTTGAGGCGGAGGTCGACCACCGGGATGACCTTGCCGCGGAGGTTGATGACGCCGCGGATGAACTCCTGGGTGCGGGGCACGCGGGTGATGTCCATGAGGCCGATGATCTCGCGGACCTTGAGGATCTCGAGGCCGTAGTTCTCGTCGGCGAGCTTGAAGGTCATGTACTTGCCGGCGAGGTGGGCGAGCGCGTTCTGGTCGGCGTGGGCGGCGGTGGCGCTGCTGGCGGCGACGTCCTGGGACATGGGTTCCCCTCTCGTTGTCGGCACGGCGGGCCGGTCCTGCGGCGGCCGCCCGCGGTCGCCCTGTCCCCTCGCAGGACTCATGCCACACGCCGGGCCCCCGCCACCCGGCGAGTTGCCTTGCGATCTCGCGGGGTCTGCCCACCTGACCCGCCCGCGGTGCCGGGTCCGGACGGCACCAGGGTCGCAGCCCGGAGGCGCGCCCGTCGCGCCCGGGGGCGCGTCACCTGCCGCATTCGCAGGAGACGCGAGCGGCGGCGAGCCCGGAGGCTGGCGGCGAGGGCCACCTTCTTCTGGCCGCCGGCGCGGGAGATCTTGAAGCTCCCGACCATGGCGGCCAGCTCCTCCGACTGGCTGCTGAGCTCCTCGGCGGCCGAGGAGGACTCCTCGCTGGAGGCGGCGTTCTGCTGGGTGACCTTGTCCATCTCGCCCACGGCCTTGTTCACCTGCTCGATGCCCTGGGCCTGCTCCTTCGCCGACGCCGCCATCTCGGCCACGATCTCCGAGACCTTCTGGGCGCTGCCGACGATCTCCACCAGCTTCTCGTTGGAGAGCTTGGCCACCGCCTCGCCCTCGCCGGCCTGCTTCACCGACTCCTTGATGAGCTCCTCGGTCTTGACCGCGGCGTCCTTGGCGCGCAGCGCGAGGGAGCGGACCTCCTCGGCCACCACCGCGAAGCCGCGGCCGGCCTCGCCGGCGCGGGCCGCCTCGACGGCGGCGTTGAGCGCCAGGAGGTTGGTCTGGAAGGCGATCTCGGAGATGTCCTTGATGATGGCGCTGGTGCCCTCGGCGGAGTGGCGGATCTTGCCCATGGCGCCGGTCATCTGCTCCATGGCAGCCGCGCCGTCCTCGGCGGAGCGCTTGGTCTCCGAGGCCAGGTTGTTGGCCTGCTGGGCGTTGTCGGCGGCGTGGCGGGTCTGGGCCGACATCGACTCCAGCGAGGAGTGGGTCTCCTCCAGGCTGCTGGCCTGCTCGGAGGCGCCCGAGGCCACGGCCTGGCTGGTGGAGGCGATCTGGCCGGCGGCGGAGGAGACCTGCTCGACCGCCTCGGCCACCTGCCCGAGGGCGTCGTGGAGCGCGCCGGCGGCGGCGTTGAGGGCCTCCTTGATGGCGGCGTGGTCGCCCTGGTAGCTCCCCTGCATGCGGGCGGTGAGGTCGCGCTCGGAGAGCCGCGTGAGCGCCTTCCGGGCCTCGTCGATGGGGGCGAGGACGGCGTCGAGGGTGGCGTTGACGCCGGCCACCACCTTCTGGAAGTCGCCCTGGTGCTTCGAGGCGTCGGCGCGGGTGGAGAGCCTGCCCTCGACCGCGGCCCTGGAGAGCGCCTGGGCGTCCTGGACCAGCAGGTTCACCGCGTCGATGCACTGGTTGAGGTTGTTCTTGATGGCGTTGAACTCACCCTCGTACCGGTCGGTGATCCGGGGCGGGATGTCCCCCCTGGAGATGCGGGCCACGTAGTCGGCCGTGAGCTGCAGCGGCTTCACGAAGGCCTCCACCGTACCGTTGACGCCGTCGATCATCCGGCGGAACTCGGGGGGCACGGTGTCGGCGCTGGCGCGGCGGGAGAGGTCGCCGCGGAGCACGGCCGAAGAGAGCCCCTCGGCCTGGGACTGCAGCTCGCCCAGGCCCGTGGAGATGCGGCGCAGCGCGGCGAGCCCGGCGACGATGCCGGCGCCGAGCGCCAGCAGGCCCAGGACCGCCAGGCCGATGGAGCGGCTGCGGATGATGGCGGCGGCCTCGGCCTCGTCGGCCCGGCTCTGGACCTCGGCCACATGGACCAGCTTCACCACCGCCTCGCGGTGGGCGTCGAAGAGCGGGCCGGCCCTGGCGAGCGCGGCGTCGCGCCCGGCGGCGTCGCCGCGCCGCAGCGCGGGGAGGAACTCGTCGTGGACCACGCCGAGGAAGTCCGCGCCGAGGCGCGAGGAGCGCGCGATGGACTCCTTGAGCTCGCCGGCGGGGAGGGTCCTGCCCCAGTGGTCGCGGCGCACCTCGAACTCCTTGCGGGCTCCGTCGAGGCGGCGCACGAGCTCCTCGCGGTCCTGGCCCTCGGGCGCCCGGGCGAGCTGCAGCGTCAGCAGGTAGGCCTCGATGGCGTAGACCGGCGGCGGCAGCACGTCGGCGACCAGGTCCTTGTCCTGGACGATGCCGGCGTACAGCGGGCCGTTCACGCGCACCACGCCCAGGGTCCACATGGCGATGGCGAACACGGCCGCGAGACCGGCAGCGAGGATGGCGATGGTGGAGAGGACGCGGGCTCGAATGGTCATGGGGGTCTCCGGAACCGCGAGGCAGCTGCCCGATCTGCATCTGGCGCGCCCGGCGGCCGCGGCGCGGCCGGTGGCGGAAAGACCCGGCATATCAGGACGTTTACGGCCGCCGGCACCCTGGGTCGCCGCCGCCCAGGGTTGGGCGGGCCCGCGCAGGGTCGTGACGCAGGGTGAATGTCGACGCGCGGTCGCCGGCACCCCGCCGTCCGGAATCCCCCCCGCGGGCGGCAGGGAGCGGGGCCGCGGCGACCCTCACCCGGCCAGCACCAGCAGCCACTCCCGGTTGCCGGCCGGCCCCTCGATGGGCGACTCGGCGTGGCCCACGACCCGGAACCCCAGCCCCCGGGCCGCCTCCTCCACCGCCTCCAGGGTGGCACGCCGCTTGGCGTCGTCGCGGACGACGCCCCCCTTGCCCACCTCGCCCTTCCCCACCTCGAACTGCGGCTTCACCAGCAGCACCGCCTGGCCGCCGGGCCGCAGGACGGCGCGCACCGCCGGAAGCACCAGCCTGAGCGAGATGAAGGAGAGGTCGCCCACCACCAGGTCCACCGGCTCGCCGAAGGCGCCGGCGGCGAGGTGGCGCGCGTTCTCCCGCTCGCGGACCACCACCCGCGGGTCGCCGCGCAGGCGCGGGTGGAGCTGCCCGTAACCCACGTCCACCGCGTACACCAGCGCCGCCCCGCGCTGCAGCAGGAGGTCGGTGAAGCCGCCGGTGGAGGCGCCCAGATCTGCGCAGCGCTTGCCGGCGGGGTCCACGGGGAAGAGCTCCAGGGCGCGCTCCAGCTTCAGCGCCCCGCGGGACACGTAGCGCTGCGGGGCCGCGTCCTCCTTGAGCCGGAGCGGCGCCTCGGGGTCGACGAGCTGCCCCGGCTTGTCCACCCGCTGGTCGGCGGCCACCACCGCCCCGGCCAGCACCAGCGCCTGCGCCTGGGTGCGCGACGAGGCCAGGCCCCGCTCGACGAGCAGCAGATCGATGCGCTGCCGGCGGGGCGCCATCCCCCGCTAGGCCAGGCCGCGCTCGGCCACGTTGGGCCTGACGCCCACCAGCGTGCGGGCCGCCTCGGCGATGCCGCGGGCATCGAAGCCCAGCTCGCCGCGCTGCTTCTGGGCGTCGCCGTGGGTGATGAAGCGGTCCGGGATGCCGAGGCGGTGCACCTGCACCTTCTGCAGCAGGCCGGCCTCCTCCAGGCACTCCAGCACCGCGGAGCCGAAGCCGCCGGCCAGGGCCGACTCCTCCACCGTCACCACCCGGCGGGCGGCCGAGGCCGCGGCGCACACCAGCTCGGCGTCGAGCGGCTTCACGAAGCGGGCGTCGATCACGGTGGCGGCGATGCCGTCGCGGGCCAGCGCCTCGGAGGCAGCCACCGCGGCGTGAGCGCAGGTCCCGGCCGCCAGGATGGCCACGTCGGGCGTCTTCCCGCCGTCGCGCAGCACCCGGCCCTTGCCCATCGGCAGCACCAGGGGCTCGGGATCGAGCTGCACCCCCATGGCCGAGCCGCGGGGGAACCGGAAGGCCACCGGGCCGGGGTGGGCCAGGGCCGTGGCCAGCGCGTGGCGCATCTCGTTCTCGTCGGAGGGGGCCATCACCACCATCCCCGGGACGCAGCGCAGGTAGGAGAGGTCGAAGGCCCCCTGGTGCGTCTTGCCGTCGGCGCCCACCAGGCCGCCGCGGTCGAGCGCGAAGGTCACGGGGAGCTGCTGCAGGGCCACGTCGTGGATGATCTGGTCGTAGGCCCGCTGCAGGAAGGTGGAGTAGATGGCCACCACCGGCCGGATCCCCTCGCAGGCCAGGCCGGCGGCGAAGGTGACGGCGTGCTGCTCGGCGATGCCCACGTCGTAGGTGCGCTCGGGGAAGAGCTTCTTGGCCTTGATGAGGCCGGTGCCCTCCAGCATGGCGGCGGTGATGGCCACCACCCGCGGGTCGCGCTGCATCTGCTCGCAGATCGCCTCGGCGAAGACGTCGGTGAAGGCCTTGCCGCCGCCCTTCTTCACCGGTTCGCCGGTCTTCACGTCGAAGAAGGAGAGCCCGTGGCCGCGGGTGGCCAGATCGCTCTCGGCCGGGCGGTAGCCCTTGCCCTTGGTGGTGATGGCGTGGAGCAGCGTGGGTCCGTCGAAGAGGGCCAGCTTGCCCAGCGCCTCGGTGAGGCCCAGCACGTCGTGGCCGTCGACCGGCCCCACGTAGTGGAAGCCCAGCCCCTCGAAGAGCATGCCCGGGGTCACCAGCGCCTTGGTGGCGCTGATGGCGTGCCGGATGGCGAGGATGGCCTCGCCACCGCGGGGCACGTGGCGCAGCAGGTCCTTGGCGGCATGGCGCCAGCGGTTGTAGGTGCGGGAGGTGAACTTCTTGGAGAGCCACTCGCTCATGGCGCCGACGTTGGGCGAGATGGACATCTCGTTGTCGTTGAGCACCACGATGAGCTGCCGCTTCAGGTAGCCGGCCTGGTTGAGCCCCTCGAAGGCGACGCCGCCGGTCAGGGCGCCGTCGCCCAGCACCGCCACCACCTTGCCCGGCTGCCCCTGGAGCTGCCGGGCCTCGATCATGCCCAGCGCCGCCGAGACGGCGGTGGAGGCGTGGCCCACGCCGAAGGCGTCGTGCTCCGACTCGTGGCGCTCGGGGAAGCCGGCCAACCCCCCCTCGGTGCGGATGGTGCGGAAGCGGTCGCGGCGGCCGGTGAGCAGCTTGTGAGCGTAGGCCTGGTGGCCGACGTCGAAGACCAGCCTGTCGGCGGGCGAGTCGAAGACCCAGTGCAGGGCGACGTTGATCTCCACCGCCCCCAGGGAGGAGCCGAGGTGGCCGCCGTTCCGGGCGCAGGTGGCGATGATCTCCTCGCGGATCTCCTGGCACACCTGGGGGAGCTGGTTGCGGTCCAGCTTCTTCAGGTCGGCGGGCGAGTCGATGTGATCGAGCAGTCGGGACATGGATCAGCTCCTACGGGTGATGACGTAGCGGGCCAGGGCGCGCAGCAGGTCGGCGCGCGCACCCAGGGGTGCCAGGCGGGCGTCGGCCGACTGGCAGAGCGCCTCGGCGCGGCGCCGGGCCTCCTCCGGCCCGACGAGCGAGGGCAGCGTGGCCTTGCCGGCGGCGGCGTCCTTGCCGGCGGCCTTGCCCAGGGTGGCGGCGTCGGAGGTGAGGTCGAGGAGGTCGTCGGCGATCTGGAAGGCCAGCCCCAGCTCCCGGCCCACCTCGTCCATGCCGCGGATCTCGCCGCAGCCCGCCAGCGCCCCGCCCACCACCGCGGCCTGGAGCAGCGCCCCGGTCTTGCGGGCCATGAGGTCGTGCACCTCGGGCTCGGAGAGGCGGCGCCCCTCGGCGGCCATGTCGAGCGCCTGCCCCTCCACCATGCGGGTTGCCCCGTCGGCCAGCAGCCTTGCCAGTGCCGCCGCCCGGGCGTCGGGCTCGGCCAGCAGCCAGGCGAAGGCGGCCGACTGCAGCCCGTCGCCCACCAGCACGGCGGTGGCCTCGTCGTAGGCCCGGTGCACCGTGGGGCGGCCGCGCCGCAGGTCGTCGTCGTCCATGCAGGGCAGGTCGTCGTGGACGAGCGAGTAGGTGTGCACCATCTCCAGCGCCACCGCGAAGCGCATGGCCAGCGAGCCGTCGGAGGCGTCGCCGCCCACCGCCTGGGCCGAGGCCAGCACCAGCGCCGGCCGGAGCCGCTTGCCGCCGCCCAGCAGGGCGTAGCCGAAGGCACCGGCCAGGCGCGGCGGCCCGGCCAGGCCCTGCCGCTCGGCGGCGGCCCGGAGCTGGCCCTCGACGCGCGCGGCCAGGTCGCGAAGCGCGGCCTCGATGGGATACGGGGCGTTCACGGAGGGGCCGGTTCTAGCACAGGCGCGGCGGCGCGCGCCTAGGCAGGCGCGGGCGTGGGATGGGTGGGCCGGGGGGTGGCCAGGATCTCGCGGATGCGGGCGATGAGCCGGTCGACGTCGAGGGGCTTGGCGAAGTAGTCCACCGCCCCGGCCTCCATGCCGGCCCGCTCGTCCTCGGTGCTCTTGCGGGCGGAGACGAAGATCACCGGGATGTCGGCGAAATCCTCGTTCTTCTTGATGGCGCGGCAGAGCTCGAAGCCGTCGATCCAGCTCATCATCACGTCGAGGAGGATGACGTCGGGCCGGTCCACGTGCATGGCCGAGATGAGGCGCAGGCCGTTGGCCGCCTGCGAGACCTCGAACCCCTCCAGCTCGAGCGCCAGCGTCAGCATCTCGCGGGTGTCGCGGTCGTCGTCGACGATGATGACCTTGGGCTTCCCAGCCTCCGGCTCGGTCATCGCGTCTCCTCGGGGGCGTCGAGCGGGACCGCCTCCTCGCCGCCGTCGGCGGCGCGCACCAGCTTCTCGATCCGGCGCTCGGCCTCGTCGAGCTTGCGCTGCGCCTCGCCGGCCAGCTTCATCCCCTCGGCGAAGCGCTCCAGCGACTGCTCCAGCGGCAGGCCGCCGCCTTCCAGCTCGCCCACCAGCTTCTCCAGGCGGGAGACGAGCTGCTCGTAGGCCTCGGGGGCCTCCGGCTGCGCTCCCCTGGGCTCGCTCTTCGGGCTCACGCGCACCTCCTGGAACGATGGGTCCTTAACAGCACCGGGCCGGGCGATCAACGGGCGATGCTCCCGCTCCGCGGCGGGGAGGACCTCACCCGCCGCCGCGCGGATCGCGCGGCTTCCGCCCCTCCCCCGCCCTCCCCGGCAGCGGATCGCCGCCGCGGTCCCGGGCGTCGACGGTGACGTCGAGCCAGCCCCGGGAGAGCGCCACCTGCAGCCGCTCGCCCGCCGCCACCCGGCCGCTGTCCGACACCGGCCGGCCCTCCCGCAGCACCAGCGCGAAGCCGCGCTCCAGCATCCGGGCCACGTTGGCCGGCTCGAGCCGCGCCGCCAGCCGGGCCAGCGCCAGCCGCCGGCCCGGGAGCGCCCCGGCCCGCCAGGCGTCGAGCCGGCGCCGCGCCTCGCCCAGGCGCCGCGCCAGCGCCCGCACCCGGGCCCGCGGCTCCTGGCGCGCCATCCGCTCCGCCAGCCCGCGCAGCAGCGCCCGGCTCCGCCGCGCCCGCTCGCGCAGCGCCCCCTCGGCCCGGTGCTCCAGGTCGGCGAGCCGGTGGCGCTCGCGGGAGAGGAGCGTCCCCGGGTCGGCCAGCTCGGCCTGGAGGGCCCGGAGCACCGCCCGGCGCCGCTCGAGGTCGTTGGTCCCAGCCCGCAGCAGCCGCGCGCGCAGCTCGCCGACCCGCGCCTCGAGCTCGGCCTTCTCCGGGACCACGAGCTGCGCGGCGTGGGTGGGCGTGGCGGCCCGGACGTCGGCCACCAGGTCGGCCACTGTCACGTCCACCTCGTGCCCCACCGCGCTCACCACCGGTACCGGGCACGCGGCCAGGGCCCGCGCCAGCCGCTCGTCGTTGAACTCCCACAGGTCCTCCTGCGAGCCGCCGCCGCGGGTCACCACCACCAGGTCGCAGCCGGCGCGCACCAGCGCCCTCACCGCCGAGATCACCGTGGCCGCGGCCCCCTCGCCCTGCACCCGGCACGGGGCAACCAGCACCGGCAGGTTGGGGAAGCGCGCCGAGAGCACCCGCAGGAAGTCGCGCAGCGCCGCGCCGGTGGGGCTGGTGGCCACGCCGATGCGGCGCGGCAGGAAGGGCAGCCGCCGCTTGCGGGCCGGATCGAGCAGCCCGTCCTTCTGCAGCCGCTCCTTCACCTGCTGGAGCAGCAACGCCCGGGCCCCGGCGCCGCGCGGCTCCAGCTCCTGGACGACGAGCTGGTACTTGCCGTGGGGCGGGTAGATCTCCACCGAGCCCCTGGCCAGCACCTCCTGGCCGTCGGCCAGGTCGAAGCGCAGCCGGCGCGCCTGGGTGGCCCAGACCACCGCCCCGATCACCGCCTCGTCGTCCTTGAGCGAGAGGTAGAGGTGGCCGCTCGACTGGCGGCGCAGGTTGGCCACCTCGCCCGCCACCCACAGGTTGCGGAAGCGGGGCTCGACCGCCCCCTGGAGCTGCCGGGTCAGCTCGCCGACCGAGACGGTGCGCCGCTCGGCGGAGGGCGCGGCGAAGAGGTCGAGGGTGTCGCCGGAGCGGGGCGGCCGGGCGGGAGGAGGCACGCGGGCATCTTGGCGCCGGGCCGGGTGCACGGCAAGCCACACGGGGAGGGTTGCGCCGGCCCAGCCGCGCCGCGCACCCACCTCCGGCGCGGGAGCGCGCGCCTCCAACCCGGCGCCGACACGGAGCTCGGTGGCGGCCTGACGCAGTTCGGCGCGGGCACCGCTCCTGCGTGTGGGACCGAGGATGCATGACGCACCGCACCGGCCTCGCGGCCGGCGCCGACACGCAGGGGAGACGCCATGTTCGCAAGGATGAGGATGAGGGGCCGGATCCTGACCGCCTTCGGCGCGGTGCTGTTCCTGGTGGCCGTCCTGGCCGCGGTGAGCTGGCGCAACGCCGGGCAGCTCGGCGCCATCGTCGACAACTTCTCGCAGCGCAAGCTGCCCAGCACCGAGGCGCTCCAGACGCTGCGCCAGTCGGAG
This sequence comes from Deltaproteobacteria bacterium, assembly GCA_016214955.1. Lineage (GTDB taxonomy): Bacteria > Myxococcota > Myxococcia > Myxococcales > Anaeromyxobacteraceae > JACRMN01. The sequence goes on along the minus strand of JACRMN010000022.1, from coordinate 960 downwards.
ACGGCGGTGCGCGCCAACGGGGCGGTGATGAGCAGCCCGGTGCTCGCCGCCGAGCTGCGCGACGACGCCCGCAAGCGCTTCGCCGCCGCGGTGGAGCGGGTGGAGGCGTCCGCGCGGAGCTACGGCGCCCTGCCCCACGGCGCCAGGACGGCGGAGCTCTGGAAGGCCTACGGGCCGGCCGCGGAGCGCTGGAAGCGGGACGTGGGCGCCTTCCAGGAGGCGGTGCAGGAGCGCGAGCGGGCGGGCGCCCAGGCGGCGCGGGCCGAGGCGCTGGACCGGCGCATCGCCGAGACCTACTCGGCCATGTACCGGTCCTCGGCGCCGGTGGTCGACACCGTCAAGAAGCTGCTCGAGCAGACCGCCGCCGACGCCCGGGCCCTCGACGAGGAGGCCGGCCAGGTGGAGAAGGCCGTGGGCGTCTCGCTGGCGGTGGCGCTGGTGGCCATCGCCGCGACCCTGATGGCCATGGGCTTCTTCCTGGCCCGCTCCATCGACGGCGCCATCCGGGGGCTGGTGTCCGAGGCCGAGAAGCTCACCCGTGCCGTCGAGGCCGGCGAGCTCCGGACCCGCGGCGACCTGGCGGCGGTCAACGCCGAGTTCCAGCCGGTGGTGGCCGGCGTCAACCGGACCATGGACGCCTTCCAGAAGCCCATCCAGGTCACCCAGGACTACGTCACCCGCATCTCCAGGGGGGACATCCCGCCCCGGATCACCGACAGCTACGCGGGCGACTTCAACCAGATCATCGAGGCGCTGAACCGCTGCATCGACGCGGTGAACCTCTTGGTCCAGGACGCCCACGCCCTCTCCAAGGCGGCCGTCGAGGGCAAGCTCTCCACCCGCGCCGACGCCGGGAAGCACCAGGGCGACTTCCAGAAGGTGGTGGCCGGCGTCAACGCCACCCTCGACGCCGTCCTCGCCCCCATCGACGAGGCCCGGAAGACGCTCGAGCGGCTCGCC
>JACRMN010000017.1 GCA_016214955.1 Deltaproteobacteria bacterium | reverse complement strand
GCGTAGCCGCCGTACAGCAGGGCAGGCAGGAGGCCGACCGCCAGGAAGACAGCGAGTCCGACGCCGGCGCCGATGAGAGTGGGGGTCTTGCGGTTCATGGTGTTTCTCCGTGGGTTGGTCTGCGTTTGCCTTCGAGGCTCTAGGCGCCGTGCGCCGTATGGCCAGAGAGATTGCACGTGCCCTGCCACTCCTCCGGCACCGGATTCCGGGCACTTGCGCACTCCTGCTGTCGGATCCAGCCGACGAGTCCGGCGGGAACGGCGGACAGCGGGTGTGGGAGGTCGTGGGGACGGCGGCCGAGCGTCAGCGGCCCAGGAATAGGAAGCGCATCGCCGCGGGGAGCCGCTCGCGCCAGGCCGCCTCGGTGTGGCTGTGCCCCTTGCCGACGACGAAGCGCAGGTCCTTCTCCCCGTAGCCGCGGGAGGCGAGCAGCCGGGCCAGCGCCCGCGTGCGGGAGAGGCCGTCGTCGCCGCCGTGCTGGTCGGTGGTTCCGCTGTCGAGGTAGATGCGCAGCGGCGGGTGCGCGTCCGCCCGCCGGACCAGGGCCGAGAGGTCGTAGGCGCGCGAGGGCGACATGGCGAGCGCCATGCCGAAGAGGTCGGGGCGGGTCCAGGCGGCCCAGAAGGCGTGCACGCCGCCGTAGGAGGAGCCGGCGATGACGCGGCCCGAGGGCGCGACCAGGGCCGGGAAGCGGCGCTCGACGGCGGGGACCACGGCGCGGGCCAGGAACTCGAGGTGGCCCTCGGCGGTGGGGCCCGGGGCGCGGCCCTTGCCGGGCACGAACTCCTCGCCGCGGGCCGGAGCGTTGGGCACCAGGACCAGCAGGAGCGGCGCGCCCGCTGCCGCCAGGGCGTCGGCGGCCCTGTGCGCCTGCCAGCCCCCGTGGCCGAACGGGTCGTAGTCGAGGCCGTTGTTGCCGTCGAGGAGGTAGAGCGCCGGGATGGGCCAGCGGGAGCGCGGGTGGAAGCCCGGCGGCACGAGCACGCCCACCTCGCGCCCCTCGATGCCCGGCACCGGCGACTTCACGTCGAAGGCGGTGATGCGCAGCTGCCAGGGGAGGTTGGAGCGGTGTGCGGCGGCGTGGGGGGGGGGGGGGGGGGGGGGGTGGGGGGGGGGGGGGGGGGGGGGGCGGGGGTGGGGGGCGGGGTCGGGGTCGGGGTCGGGGAGGATGCCGTCCGGTCCGCCGAAAAGCCAGTCCTTCCATGGGACGAAGGTCCGGTCGCACCGGTCTCGCCGATCGTCAGATCCCCGGGCGCGCCCTGTCCATGGAGTGAAAGGCGAGGCGAACGCCGCCGCCCAAGCAGGAGGACGCCATGACCGTCTTCGCCCGCAGACCCGATCGCTTCATCCCCGCGCTCGAGATCGCCACCGTCATCGCAGCCCTGCTCCTCGGCGCCTTCTTCGCCGCGCGGCTCGTGGCCGAGCGGCCGGACCCGGGCGTCGCGGCCGTGGCCCATACCGTGGAGCGCTGGCAGGCCTGACCCGAGGATGCTGGTCCGTTCCGGCGAGCCCGCGACGGGTCGCTGGGGCAGGCTGCCGCGCGCCCGGATGCGCCGCGCAGCAGGAGCGGCTCTTCCAGCCCCTGGGGATGGCCCAGACCCTGGTCGGGGAGGAAGGCCTGCCCGAGCCCCTGCCCCAGCGCGCCGCCGGGTACGCGCCGGCCGGGGAAGGTCGGTTCCGTCTCGCGGACGCCAGCGCCGCCATCCCGGCTACGGCCGGCGTCTGGACCACGGTCGAGGACCTGGCCCGCTGGCAGCACAACCTGGAGGAGCCCCGCGTCGGAGGCCCGGCCCTCGCCGCGGCCATGCTCCGGCCCGGCACCGGCTCCCTCGTCGAGCACGGCGCGCTGAGGACGGAGTACGCCTCCGGGCTGATGATCGAATCGCTCGACGGCGAGACGATCATCGATCACAGCGGCGCTGGCGGCGGGTTCCAGACCCAAGCGGCCTGGTTCCCCGCCCACCGGCTGCACGCCATCGTCCTCTGCAATCGGGCCGACGCGTCCATCCTGAGCCGGTCGGGCGACCTGGCGCTGGCGGAGGCGCTCGACGGCAGCCCCCCGCGGATCCTCGACCTCGGCGCGCAGGCGCGCCGCCTGGCCGCCCTGAAGGTGGGGGCGCCGCAGCTGCCCGCCACCAGGGCCCAGGCCGTGGCGCGGCTCCTCCGCGCCGACGAGGTGGTGCACGGCACGGCGGTCGCGGCGTACGAGGAGGCTCCGTCCGCCGGCGAGCTCGTCGGGAGCCGCCTTCGCCGTCTGCCACCGGCACGGTATGCTGGCCAGATGAGCCGCGTCGCCGACAGCCTGCGCGCCAAGACCGCCGCCGCGGACCGGGCGCGCACCCCGGCCGAGCGGCTGCTCCTCGCCCTCCGGCTCGGCGACAGCGACGCGGCGCTGCTGGCCGGCGCCCGTGGCCTGGGCGAGGAGGCCGCTCGCGGCCTGCTGCGGCGCCAGCGCCAGGTGGGCCGGCGGCCGTCGCGCTGCGCCACGGAGGAGTAGTGCTCGACCTGCTCGCCGCCGTCTCCGCTCACCTCGCCGCGCGGGGCGTGGCCCACGCCCTCGTCGGCGCGGGAGCCCTTGCCGTCCACGGCGTCAGCCGCTCCACCTTCGACGTCGACCTGCTGGCCGTCGACGCGGCGGTCCTCGACCCGGCCTTCTGGTCGCCCCTCGCGGCCCGGGGCGCGCGGGTCGACGTCCGCGCCGGCGAGGGAGATGACCCGCTGCGCGGCGTGGTGCGCCTTTCCCAGGCCGGGGAGCGGCCTGTCGACCTGATCGTCGGCCGGGCCGCCTGGCAAGCCGAGGCGCTGGCGCGGGCCGCGGTCACCCCGGTGGGCCCCGCAGCCATCGCGGTGGTGACCCGGGCCGACCTGGTTCTGCTCAAGCTCTTCGCCGGCGGCCCGCAGGACGCGTGGGACCTGCAGCAGCTCCTGGCCGCCGGGGGGCGGAGCGACCTGTTGGCCGAGGTCGAGGCGCGCCTCGACCTGCTTCCGCCGGAGGCCGAGGCGTTGTGGAGGAAGGTCCGGGGGGCCCGCTAGCCTCCACGCGGCGCTCGCCCCCGGCCCCTCACTCGACCGGCAGGTTCATCTTCCGGAGCAACGCTTTCCAGCGCGGGTCGGCGTGAAGGGTCTCGAGGAACCAGGAATCCCTCAGATAGCGGAGCCGCGGGTCCCGCTGGGTCAGAGCGAGCTGGAGTTCCTCGAAGGCGATCTCCTTCTCGCCACCAAGGGCGTGGATCTCGGCGACGGCCAGGGGATCGCGCTGCCCTTTCGCACGTCTCAGCTCCGCCAGCGCCTCCCGTGCCCCGGCGTCGTTCCCGGCCACCTGCTCGAGGGCTGCCCTCCAGAAGGGGTCGAGGTCGCCGTCCTCCCGTGCGAGCAGGCTCCGAGCCTCGGAGGTTCGCCCCCGCCGCAGCTCCAGGACGGCCAGGCCAGTCTTCGCTCCACGGAGGCCTGGAGTGATGTCGAGCGCCTTGCGGAACGCCTCTCGCGCCTCGTCGTCCTGCCCGAGAAGAAGGCGGCGGTGGCCCACCTGATGCCAGCCCGCGGCGGAGAGCGGGTCGAGCGCCATCGCCAGCTCCAGGTCCTCGAAGCCGCGCGCGGCGTCGCCGCTCACGATCCGCTGGACCAGGGCACGGCGCCGTCGCGCGACGGCGGAGCCCGGGTCGAGCGCCACGGCGCGCTCTGCGTCGCTCCGCGCCCCCTCCCAGTCCCAGGCAGCGAGCCGCAGGCTCGCGCGCGCCTCGTAGCCTGCCGCCAGGCCAGGCGCCAGGGCAACAGCCCGGTCCGCCGCCTCAGCTCCCTCCCGGAGGAGGCGGCCGAGGTCCGCGCGGTCGCCCTGGGCCCTCCAGTAGAGCGCCGAGGCGAGTCCCGCCCACGCAGGCGCATAGGTTGGATCGATCGCCAGGGCGCGGCGGAAGGCCTGCTCGGCCCGGTCGCCGGAGCCTTCGCCCAGCTGCTCGAGGAGTTGCCGTCCGAGGAGATGCTGGCGATAGGCCTCGGGCGTCGTCCGGGACGGCGGCGTGGCACCTCCGCGTCCGGGAAGAAGCTTCACCCGAAGTGCATTGACCACCGCGCGCGCGATCCCCTCCTGCACCGCGAACACGTCGCCCGGCTCCCGGTCGAAGCTCTCGGCCCAGAGCGAGCGGCCATCGGGCACCGCCACCAGCTTCGCCGCGATCCGGAGCCGCTGCCCGTCCCGGCGCACGCTGCCCTCCAGCAGCGCGCCCACCCGAAGCTCGCGTCCGATGTCGGCGACCTTGCGGTCCTTGCCCTTGAAGTACCACGAGGACGTGCGACCAACGACGCGAAGACCGTCCACCCGTCCGAGCGCGTTCAGGATCTCCTCGGCCACGCCGTCGGCGAAGTACTCCTGGTCCTTCCCCGGGCTCATGTCGACGAAGGGAAGGACGGCGATGGAGGGGGTCGGTACCGCCACCGCTGCGCCCTTCGCGGGCGCGGGCGCCCTCGAGAGCCGTGCCCGCAGCGCCCGGGCGTCGGCGAGCTGCGGGAGATCCCTGTCGGCGCGGGCCCAGATGCGCTCGAGCCGGTCGAGAGCTGCGACCGCGCCTGGCCGGTCGCCCTGGCGGGCATGGGCCTCGGCCGCCCAGACGAGGAGCTGGGCCCGTCCCCACCCGCGCCAGTAGCCCGTGGGCTCGCGCTCGAACGCCTGGAGCGCCGCGTCCCCCTCCCCGAGCTCGCCGAGCTCGTAGGCGACGCGCGCCCGCCACCAGTGGCGGCGCGTGAGGAGCCGGGTCTCGCCCTCCAGGGCGCGGAGCGCGAGGAGCGACCGCCGCTTCTCGCCCCGCGACCAGAGGAGGAGCGCCTCGTACTCGGAGCGGAATGGCCCGTCACCCGGCGGGAGCATGGCGGCCGACGCCGCGGCGAAGGCCGGGTCTCCCAGGTGGAAGGCGCCCCCGTACAGCACCCCGCCCGAGCCCGCCTTCCTCTCCTTCTCCAGGAGTGCGTGCCCCTCGCGAAGCGCTGGCCCGGGGTCCCGGTCGCCCATCAGCAGGAGGTGGCGCAGCGACAGGCGAATGCCTTCTTCCGAGATCCGCTCGATGAGGCCGAGGGCCTCGCGGCGCCGGCCCTGCTCGGTGAGGGCGTCGATCACCCCGGCGAGCGCGGTCTGCTCCCTGGGATCGTCGGCGAGCGGGCGCAGGAGCCGCTCCGCCTCCTCGGGCCGATCGGCGAGGATGAGCGCCTGGGCGAGGACGGCCTTCGCCGCCGAGCTCCCGTCGGTCTCGGCCAGGCGCCGAACGGCCTCCACCGCCTCGCCGGGGCGGCCCGCGAGCTGGAGGGCCTCCGCCAGCGCCCAGCCGGTGGAGAGCCCGGGGGAGGTCTCCACCCAGGCCCGGGCGCGCCGGACGGCCTCCTCGGAACGCCCCGAGGCGACCAGGGCGTCGACGAGCCCGAGCATGGCCTTGCGCCAGGTCGGATCCAGGGCCTGGGCTCGCTCGTACCAGGGGACCGCCTCTGCCGCGCTCCCCCTGCCGCGGAGGAGGGCGGCGACGGTGGCGGCCAGCTCCTTCTCGCGAGGATTGGCCTCGGCGGCCCGGGAGAGCATCTCGATGGCATCGTCCCGCCGGCCGTCCTGGCGGGCCTTCCAGCCCTCCGCCAGGAGGCGGTCCTTGTCCGGGAGCCGGTCGTTCGACCGCAGCGCCGACTCCAGCGCCAGCCTGCGCTCGTCTCCCGCCAGGAAGAACCCGTCGACGGCGAGCCGGAGCCACGCCAGTCCGAAGCGCGGATCGATGGCCACCGCCTTCCGCCAGGACGCGGTGGCGAGGTCGAGGCGGCCGGCGTCGTGCTGGACCAGCCCCTCGGCGTAGTGGCGCCAGGCGTCGAGCGACGACGTGGCCGCCTCCGCGACCCGGACCTCGTGGGCGCGGACGTCGGCGGCCGGCTCCTGCAGCGCCCGCCGCGCCCGCTCGGAGAGCCGGTCGACGAGCCCGAAGATGTCCCCCTTCTCTCGCACCTGCTCGCGGAGCGCGAACAGGTACTCGTCCCGCTCCGGATCCAGGGCCCGGAGGTCGACCGCATAGGTCTCGCCCAGCTTGCGGACCGAGGCGAGGAAGAGGGCGCGGACGCCCTCCCGCCGTCCCACCTCGCGTGCCAGCGGCTCGTCGATCCGGTCGGCGACGTTCCTCCCCATCTGCCGGAGGACGTCGCTCATCCTGCTGCGGGTGACGACGCGCAGCTTCCTCGACTCCTCGAGAGAGGTGACGAGAAGCACCGCCAGGCCGTCGAGGTCGGGATCGCGGGTCTCGTTGGCGAAGTCGGCCACCGCCACCACGATTCGCCCGTCGGCACCGGCCACCGGCGCCAGCGCTCCCCGGTACCGCCACCAGGCGACCCCACCCGCGAGCAGCGCCCCGGCCAGCGCGCCCGCCACCGCCAGCGCCAGGAGCCGCAGCCCCGGCCGGCGCCGTGTCCTCACCGCTGGCGAGCTCTGTCGTGCCCGCTCCAGCTCCGCCTGCAGCACCTTCAGCGCCGCCGCCACCTCCGCCCCGTCCCTGGGCCGCTCCACCGGCCGCTTCGCCAGCATCCGGCCCACCAGCTCCCCGAGGGCCGGCTGCCCCCCGATCTCCAGCGCTGGCGCAGGCTCCCTCGACAGGTGGTCCCTCCCCTCCGCGTCCGGGAACGGCAGCTCCCCCGACAGCATCCGGAAGAGCATCACTCCCATCGCGAACACGTCCGTCCGCTCGTCCTCCGGCGCCGCTTCCCACTGCTCCGGCGCCATGTAGGCCGGCGTCCCCCCGTCCTGCCGCCGCTGCCCGAACGCGTGCGCCAGCCCGAAGTCCAGCACCTTCACCTGGCCATCGCCACACAGGAACACGTTCGCCGGCTTGAGATCCCGGTGCACCACCCCCAGCGCGTGCGCGTGCGCCACCCCCTTCGCGATCTCACCGGCGATCCGCACCGCCTCCGCCACTGGCAGCTTCCCATCTTGGAGTCGCTCCTCCAGCGTCTGCCCTTGGAGCAGCTCCAGCACCAGGTACGGCCCCGCCTCCGCCCGACCCAGGTCGAAGAGCGTCACGATGTTCGGGTGGGCGAGCCTTGCCGCCGCCTCCGCCTCGCGCAGCAGCCGCTCCTCCCGGAGGCCCGCCTTCCCCCCGGCCCGCACCGCCTTGAAGGCCACGCTCCGGTTGAGCTCCCGGTCGCGCGCCTCCCACACCACGCCGAAGCCGCCGCTCCCGATCTCCCGGACGAGCTCGAACTTGCCGATGGTGGCGCCCGGCAGAAGCGCCGCGCTCCAGCGGTCCTCGCCAGCTGGCTCCGGCGCCCGCGCCATCTCCAGCAGGAGCGCAGAGAGTTGGCCCGGACGGATGGACCCGCCCTCGCCTCCGCCGCGCTGGCCGCCCTCGCTCGCCAAGCAGCGCCCCCTTGCTGGAAGCGACCACGCTAGCTCATCGCCGATCGCCACCGCCTCCCACCGTGGCGGCAGAGCCGTCGGAAAGCTTCCTCTTTCCGCTCATCTAGGCCATGTCCGGCACCGGCTTCCGGCACCGGCTTCCGCACCGGCTTCCCCCATGTCCGGCACCGCCTTTCCCCGGCTTTCCTAGCGCCGCTCCGGGCCGCGTCAGATCCCGGCTGGCCCCCTGTCCAAACGGTGGAAGGCGCGAGACGGAGCGAGCGCCCACGACCTTCGAGGAGAACGCCATGACGACCACGACCTTCGCCAGGCCGCCCCGGAACTGCGTCGCCACCCTGCTGCAGATCGCCACCGTCGCCGTGGCCCTCCTGCTCGGCGCCGCCTTCGCCACCAGCATGTTCGCCGACGGCGCCGAGGCGCAGCTCCGCGCTGCGCTGGCGCCGCCGGCCGAGCAGGCCCGCTCCTAGACGGGCGCTCCACCTCCCGCCTCGCTCCGTCGTTCGGAGCGGCAGCGCGGGTGCGCCTCCGTCCGCCGCGATTTCCTCGTCGGGTGCGGCGCTGCCTGCCGCCACCTCATGGCGCGCCGGGCACCCATTATGTGCCCCCTGTTCGACCTCCCGCCTCGGGGCCATCTGGACTCTCGCCTCGCCTCCCTGTTCTAGTCACCGATGGTCGAGGAGGTCCTCATGAGCGCCGCTTCTGGAGAGGAGCGTCGGCGGGCTCGCGCAGCAACGGAGACCGGAGTCGCCGTCGTCGGGCGCCTGCGGCTCGGGAGCGAGCAGGTGGCCGTCATCGCCTTTCCCGCGCCGGACCTGCGGTCCGGGCTGGCGGTGACGGCCGCAGAGCAGGAAGTCGTCCGAGGTGTCCTCTCGGGTTTGACCAACGCGGAGATCGCGCGCCAGCGTCACCGCTCGGTCCGCACTGTCGCCAACCAGGTGGCCGCCGCGCTCCGCAAGCTCCGGGTGGGCTCGCGGGCCGAGCTCTTGGCCGCGCTGATCGCTGGCGTCGACCGGCCACCGCGGTAAGCGCCATGAGGCCCGATCTCCTGGGCCTGGTGGAGGCCGCCTACGACCTGCGCGGCTCGGAACAGGACTGGCTGACACGGGTGGCGGAGCGGATCGCACCCTTCTTCGACGACGGGCTCGGGATGATGGCGTTCACCTTCGCCATCCCTCGCCCGGGCGCGTTCCGCATGGGCCGAGAAGTGCTCTTCGGCGTCGCGCCCGACGTCGCTGCCGCCAACAGGCGGATGCACACATGCCTGGGTCATCCGGGTGGCACGTCGGCGGCGGAGCTGATGCGAGCCTACGGGTGGGGCGCGGGCCTCACCTGGACGCGGCGCACCATCGACGTCGGCGGCGACAGCCCGGTCTCCAAGAAGGTGCGCGCCCTCCTCGCCTCCGTGGGCGCGCAGGACTTCTACGCCGTGCTCATCACCGACCCCTCGGGCCAGGGGGCCGTCGTCACGTTGGCCCGGCGCAGGTTCGAGCGGCCGAGCCAGGCCACTCTCGCCCTCTGGTCCCTGGTGGCCGCGCACCTCGCGGCCGGCCTCCGTCTGGTACGCAGCCTCGGGAAGGTCGAGGCCGTCCTGCACCCCGGCGGCCGCATCGCCCACGCCGAGGGGCCCGCCGTCGCCCTCGACGCGCGCGAGGCCCTGCGACACGCCTCGGTGGCCATCGATCGGAGCCGCGGCTCGCTGCGCCGCCGCGATCGCGGCGAGGCGCTCCGGATCTGGCGAGGGCTCGTCGACGGCCGCTGGTCGCTGATCGACCGCTTCGACCGGGACGGCCGCCGGTTCCTGGTGGCCCACCGCAACGATCCCCACGTCCGCGACCCCCGGGCGCTCACGCTGCGGGAGCGCCAGGTCGTCGGCTACGTCGCCCTCGGGCAGGCCAACAAGCTCGTGGCCTACACCCTCGGCATCACCGAGTCGGCCGTGGCCAGCCACCTCTCGGCGGCCATGGCCAAGCTGGGGATGCGCTCCCGGGTGGACCTGGTCGCGTGGCTGGGCCGGGTTGCCACCGCGGGTCGCCTGGATCGCCCCTGGAGGAAATGACCATGGAAACGGCTCCTGCGTGCGTGATGCCATGGGTACGACCACATCGGCAGACGAGGCGCCCTCCCGCCTGTTCCTCCGCCAGGGGGCGGAGGCGAAGCGGCATGCGCCTGCGCCGGATGCGGCCTGGGAGGCGTCCATGCTCGCAATTGCCCGCGCCGTCGCGCTGTGTTGCCTGGGAGCGCCGTGGATTGCAGGGGAGAAAGCGCGCGCCGGCGCGCCCGGGCCCGAGGTACTGCTGGTGGGGCAGTCCGACCCGGCGCTGGACGTCCCGGCGGTGCAGGCGGCGGTCAGCGCAGGCGGGACGGTCGCGCTCTCCGGCGTCTTCGACTTCGGCGCGACGGGGCGGGTGGTCCTCACCCGCGACGTACGCATCGTCGGGAGGCGCGGGGCCGTCGTCCGGGGCGGTCAGTCCTCCTTCCTCAGCCCATTGCCACCGCTTCCCGTGGCGCGCCCTGGACCGGCCATCGCCATCACCCATCTCACCCTCGAGGGCGCGACCTACACGCCCATCCACATCGGCTACGCCTCTTCCGTCGAGGTGAGCCACAACACCATCCGCAGCGTGGTGCCGCGCTTCAACCCGGCGCTCGGCTTCTCTGCGCACGCCGGAGTGGTCGTCGGAACCTACTCGATGCTCCCGCCCGCGGTGGTCCCCGGCGCCATCACCGGTCGGGTCTCGATCCGGCACAACGCCATCGAGATGAGCACCCCGGCGCCGGCGGCCACGCTCTGTGAGGGCGTGTTCGTCAACCGGACCTGGGGAGCGCAGGTCCGGATCACCGGCAACACCATCTCCGACTGCGCACGCAACAGCATCGAGACGCTCGACAACCACCGGGACCCTGCCGGTGACGGAGGGATAGAGATCTCCCACAACTGGCTCCGCAGCCAGAGCGTGGGCGTCGCCTGGCCGAACCCCTTCCGCCCGAACGGCATCGTGGCCGGCTGGTTCTTCGACCCGACGGGCGCGATCGATCCGGCGCGCAACGCCCCCTACCGCATCTCCGAGAACCGCATCGACCTCGAGGGAGCGGAGGCCACGGGGATCTTCGCGCCCACCAGTGGCGCGGTGATCGACGAGAACCGCATCGCCATTGCCGGCGCCAATGCCAGAGGCATCGTGCTCGGGGCCTCGGATGGCCTCCTGGCCGAGAACGACCTCGCCGGGAGCGGGCGGTACGCCATCGACATCACCCCGTTCTACGCCGCCTTCCCGTCCGTGGTGGCCGACCGCAACACCGTCGCCTGCAACGACGTCTCCCGCTTCCAGGCCGGCATCGCCGACCTCCACCTGGCCGGGAACGACAACACGGTCATGGGCTTCGCAGGGACGGTGCTCGACACCGGAACGGGCAACCAGGTGGTCGGGGGCAGTGGCTGCGAGCGGGAGTGCGACTGACGGAGGAGAGCGGACCTGTGCACAGGGAGAGGAGAGCGCCGATGAAGAAGGGAATCCTGTTCCTCGTGGCGGGCCTTTCCGTCACGGCGTCGAACGCAGCAGATGCTCCGCCTGCCCTTCCCAAGGAAGGGACCTACGTCTACACGAACGTGCTCAGCGCGACGGTGAAGGTCCTTCCCCTCGGCAAGGACCGGCTGCAGTTCGCCTACGACACCGTGGGCGCCTCGGTCAGCCCGTCGGGCGAGGGGTTGATGAACAACTCCTCGGTGCGGTGCGTGGGCGGGATGCACATCGTCAACGGCGCCTGGGAGGACGAGTCGGGCTCCTGCGTCATCACCCGACCGGACGGAGACCAGATCTTCAACACCTACCGGGCCTCCGGGAAGGTGGGCGGCGAGGTCAAGGGCGTCACCACCATCACGGGAGGCACCGGGAAGCTGGCCGGGATCACGGGCCAGAGCGAGTTCGTCCGGCAGAGCCTTCGCCCGGCAGCGGAAGGGACCAGCCAGAGCGTCACGCGAGGCAAGGGGAGCTACAGGCTCCCCTAGCCAGCGGCCAGCGCCGGAGGGTCTCGATGGGGCCCGCCCCGCCTGCGCCGCTCCCCTCGCCGCCGGCTTCCCGTAGAGGAGGCCGATGCGCCGCGCGACGCTCTACGCCTCCCACCGCTGGATCTCCGCCGTGGCTCTCGTCCAGCTCGCCGTCTGGACGGGGACCGGCCTCTTCTTCGCCGTGGTCCCCATCGAGCGCGTCCGCGGCAGCGATCGCACCGCGCCCGAGCCCGCGGCGCCCCTGCCGCTCGGCGACCTGGCGCCGTTGCCGGCTGCGGCGCTGGCTGGGGCCGAGCAGGTGACCCTCCGCCTGGTGGACGGGCGGCCGGCCTGGGTGGCGAGCGCCGGCCGAGGCGTCCGGCGCTGGCTCGTGGACGCGCGCAGCGGCGAGCGGGTGGCGGTCGACGCGGCGGCCGCGGAGCGCATCGCCCGCGCCGACCAGGTGGCCCAGCCGCGGGCGCTGCGGGTGGAGCGGGTGGAGGCGGCGCCGGTGGAGTACCGGGGCGGGCCGGTGCCGGCCTGGCGCGTGGACCTGGACGACGGGCGCGAGACGCGGGTGTACGTGGACGCGGCGACCGGAGCGGTGAAGGCGCGGCGCAACGGGGTCTGGCGGGTCTACGACTTCCTCTTCGGCCTCCACATCATGGACTACGGCGGCCGCGAGGACTTCAACACGCCGCTGCTGGCCATCGCGGCGGCGGTGGGGGTTGCCACCTCGCTCTCGGGCCTGGTGCTCTGGGCGGCCAGGCTCGCCGCCCGGCGGCAGGCGCAGCCGGCGCGGCGGTAGGCCGCACTCCCCGGTGGCCTGCCCGCTGCCGGCAGGCGGCCGGGCCTCTTCGTGGCGTGTCCGGCACCGGCCTTCGCCGGCCTTCCGTGGCATGTCCGGCACCGGCCCCCGCGGCACCGGCCCCCGGCCCCCCGGCACCGGCCCCCGCACGGGCCTTCCTGGCCTTCCGCGACCTTCCCCTCTCGTCTTGGTACGATTTCTGCCGCGATTCCAGGCGGTTCCATCCATGTCCGGCACCGCCGTTCCCCGCCGTTCGCCCGCCGTCCCCACCGCCGTCCCGCGCCCCTGTCAGATCCGGCCCGCGCTCCTGTCCAAGAGGCAGAAGGCGCTGGAACCGTGAAACACGGCGCCACCCCTTCCGTAGAGGAGAGCACCATGACGACCCAGACCCTGACGATCCGCCCCGCCCCCATGTTCGCCCGCCCGCAGCGCAGCGCCCTCTCGACGCTGCTGGAGATCGCCACGGTCTCCGCGGCCCTGCTGCTCGGCGCGGCCTTCGCCACCGCCATGTTCACCGACACCGCCGAGGAGCAGCTTCGCGCCGCGCTGGCGCCCGCTCCCGTCGCGCAGGTCCGCAGCTAGCCGCCTCCACCTGGGGAGACGGCCCCTGGATCGCGGAGCCCGTGGGTCGCGGGCTCCGCGATTCTTTTTGCGGGGGAGCTAGGCCGGCCGCGCCGGCGCGGAGGCCTCGAGGGCGTGGATGGCGCCGCGGGTCCGGTCGTCGAGCGGCACGCTCTTCCCGGCCTGGTAGTCGTAGTTGACGATGACCGCGTCGCCCTTGGCGGCCACCTTCTGCAGGGCCTCGCTCCAGAGCCGGTAGCTCATCTCGAAGGAGCTCCGGCCCATCTTGGTGACCGCGATCTCCACCCGCACCGTGTCCGGGTAGGTGACCGGCAGGATGTAGTCCACCGTGCTGCGCGCCAGGATGGGGCCCACCGAGAGGTCGTCGAGCCCCGCCTGCAGGCCGGACTTCTCGAAGTAGGCGATGCGCGCGGACTCGAACCAGCGCAGGTAGACGACGTTGTTCACGTGCTGCATGGCGTCCATCTCCCCCCAGGCGACGGGGATGGTGATGGACACCGGGTAGCGGCCCAGGGCGTTTTCCATGGCGCCGATGCTGCCATCGGAGCCGCCCCCGCGGGAAGTCACCCGGGGCGGAGCGCTCCAGCCGGGGCGCCCGGGAACGCGGCTCAGCCCCGGGGCGGGTTCCACCAGGCCTCGCCCTTGTCCTTCACCGCCTCCCAGGCGTCGCGGCGGGCGTCGTTCATCTCCACCGCGCTCATGGGCCGGAAGGCCTCGGCGGCGGCCCAGGCCGCGTCCTGCTCGTTCTCGAAGGAGAGGCCGAGGAGCGCCACGTCGGGGTCGCAGGTGAGCGTGTAGCGGACGCAGGTGGCCACGTCGAGGCGCGGCAGCGATGGTGCCGCCGCGTCGGTGCCACCCGAGGAGAGCTTGCCGCGGGGCCGGGCCGAGAGCGGCCGCCCGTACCCCTCGGTGTCGCCGAGCAGCTTGCCGGCCCCGAAGGTCTTGAAGCAGATGGTGCCGACGCCGAGCGCCTTGGCCCGCGGCAGCACCTCGGTGAGGTAGGGGCGGACGACGAAGGGGCCGAGCGGGAACATCACCACGTCGCAGAGGCCGCTCTCGAGCGCGCGGAGCAGCACCTCGGGGTGGTGGCTGGAGATGCCGCGGAAGCGGGCCCGCCCGCGCCTCACCTCCTCGCCCACCTGCGCGAGCGCGCCGCCGGGCGCCGACGCCTTCTCCCAGGCCTCCGGCGTGGAGCAGGAGTGGAGCGCCAGCAGGTCCACCGCCGGCAGGCCCAGGCGGCGCAGGCTCTCGTCGAGCTGGGGCGCGACCGGCTCCTCCAGGTGGTCGATCTTGTCCACCAGGAAGACCCCCTCGCGCCGCCCGCGCAGGGCCGCGCCGACGATCTCCTCCGAGTAGCCGTCCTCGTACATGGGCGCGGTGTCCACCACGTTGACGCCGGCGTCGAGGGCGCGGCGCAGCACCGCCACGCAGCGGTCGAAGGGGACGCTGCGGTCGGCGAGGTCGCCCTGGCCGATGGCGGTGGCGACGAAGCCGGTGCGGCCGAGGGCGCGGCGGGGCGCGAAGCGGGGAGCCATGGCCGGATGGTAGCGCGGCGGCGTGCGCCCGCGTCAGCGCGGCCGCGCCTCGCCCCCGGCGAGCAGCGGGGCCGGCACCGCCTCGCCGGAGACGGCTCCGGCCGGCGGGTCGCCGGGCGCCTCGAGCAGCGCCGCCCGCAGCGCCACCGAGGCCAGCGTCCCGCCCCCGGGCGCGTCGCCGAGCGAGATGGTGCCGCCGAAGGCGGTCACCGCCGCGTGGCAGAGCGAGAGGCCGAGGGCGCTGCCACCGCCGTCGCGGACCGGCACGCTGGGGTCGAAGGCCCGGCGCCTGGCCTCGGCCGGCAGCGGCCGCCCGTCGTCGGCGATCTCGATGCGCACCTCTTCCCCTTCGGCGCGGGCCGCCACCCGGACGCGGCCGGCCCGCCCGCCCTCGCCCGCGGCCCGCAGCGCCCGCTCCAGCAGGTTGGCGAACACCTGCTCGAGGAGCTCCTCGCGGGCCAGCACCGGCGGCAGGTCGCCGATCTGGGCCGCGAGCGACACCGGCCCGAGCCGCGGCTCGAGCGCCCGCAGCGCGGCCCGGAGCGGCGGCGCCACCAGCGCCGGCTCCAGCCCCTCGCCCTGCTCGCCGGCCAGGTCCTGCATGGCCCGGACGATGCGCGTGACGCGGCCGGCGGCGCTGCGGGCGTCATCGATGGTCTCGCGCAGGTCGGCGGCCGCCTCGCGGGGCAGCGCCGCGCCGAGGTCGTCCAGCTCCCGCGCCAGGTGCGAGAGGCCGGAGAGCACCGAGGCCAGCGGGTTCGCCACCTCGTGGGCCACGCCGGCGGCCAGGGTGCCCAGGGAGGCCAGCCGCTCGGCGGCCTGCAGCCGGGCCTCCATGCGCCGCTTCTCGGTGACGTCCTCCAGCCACACCACCGCGCCGTCGAACTTCTGGATGACGTCGAGGATCCGCTCCGCCGAGACCTCGTAGCGGCGCCTGCCGCGCCCCACCGGCAGCTCCTCCTCGAAGGAGGTCTTGGCCCGCGCGCCGGCCAGCACCGGCTGGATGCGGCGGGCGAGCCAGGCCGGGGCGCGGAGCAGGGCCCCGCCGCTCCGCTCCTCGCCGCCCAGGAAGAGCCTGGCGGCGGCGTCGTTCATGCCGGAGAGGTAGCCGTCGGGCTCCACCAGCAGCACCGGGTGCGGGATGCTCTCGAAGAGGGCGGCCAGCTTCTCCTTCTCCAGCGTCAGGCGCCGGGCCGCTCCCGCCAGCTCGGCCTCGCGCGCCGCGGGCTCGGGCGCCGTCCACTGGGCCACCGCCGCGATCTCCACGGCGTCGAAGAAGCACTGCAGGAAGACCACCGCCCGCGAGGACTCGAGCCCGTCGTCGCCGGCCACCTCCAGCACCACCTCGCGGTAGAGCTTCACCAGGCCCAGGAACATGGGCAGCGCCATGCCCCGCTCCCGGTGGCGCCGCGACTCCTCGGCCGCCCAGGCCACCGCCTCGCCCTCCGGCGGGCCGCGGGCCGGCAGCGGGCGGGGGCGCCTGTCGCGGCTCCAGGCGCAGGCGATGGCCTGGGTGAGGCCGGCCACCGCCGCCAGCCAGGCCCGCTCCAGCGAGGGGACGTACGGGCCGAAGCCGCGCTCCCTGGCCCGGGTGATCACCCGGTGGGCGATGCGCGTCTCGCTCTCGCGGAGCAGGTCGGGGAGGCTGGCCAAGGGACCCCTCGGGCTGTCGTTCGCCCGGCCCTGTGCATTGCCAGCCGCGCACCGCCAGAAACGCTTGGAATCCCGGGCTCGCCCGGCGGGGCCGGTGTCACCCGGGTTCCCTCCCCGCGACCGATCGGCATGGGCCGCGGCGGTCCTCCCTGGCGAACGGCCGCAGCGTGCCGGCAGGGGGCCGTGTTGGGGGGCGCGGCGCTCTTTCTTGACTCCTGCTCTTGCGTTCAGTTACTCCTCTGTTCAGGTCCGCTGTCAGGGGCCCATGCGAGAAGCCACCAAGCTCAGCGGACGACGAAGCAGCGAACCGCAGCAGGCAGCACGACCAGGCCGTACGACAAGGCCACACGACAAGAACGGGACGCCGAGGCGCCCCGACCCAAGGAGAACCGCGATGCCCGTCGGACCGGAGAAGGAGAAGGCGATCGAGCTGGCCGTCTCGTCCATCGAGAAGGCCTTCGGCAAGGGCTCGATCATGCGCCTCGGCAACGAGGAGGCGCTGGTGAAGGACGTCCAGGCGGTCTCGACCGGCGCCATCTCGCTCGACATCGCGCTGGGGGTCGGCGGCTTCCCCCGCGGGCGCATCATCGAGATCTACGGCCCGGAGTCCTCCGGCAAGACCACCCTGGCGCTCCACGCCGTGGCCGAGGCCCAGCGCGCCGGCGGCATCTGCGCCTTCGTCGACGCCGAGCACGCCCTCGACGTGGGCTACGCCCGCAAGCTCGGGGTCCGCACCGACGACCTGCTCATCTCCCAGCCCGACACCGGCGAGCAGGCCCTGGAGATCACCGAGACCCTGGTGCGCTCCGGCGCCGTCGACGTGCTGGTCATCGACTCGGTGGCCGCCCTGGTCCCCCGCGCCGAGCTCGAGGGCGAGATGGGCGACGCCCACATGGGCGTGCAGGCCCGGCTCATGAGCCAGGCGCTGCGCAAGCTCACCGGCACCATCTCCAAGTCGCAGACCATCGTCATCTTCATCAACCAGATCCGCATGAAGATCGGGGTGATGTTCGGCAACCCAGAGACCACCACCGGCGGCAACGCCCTCAAGTTCTACGCCAGCCAGCGCCTCGACATCCGCCGCATCGGCGCCATCAAGGACGGCGAGCAGGTCATCGGCAACCGCACCCGCGTCAAGGTGGTGAAGAACAAGGTGGCCCCTCCGTTCAAGGAGGTGGAGTTCGACATCATGTACGGCCAGGGCATCAGCCGCGAGGGCGACGTCCTCGACCTCGCCTCCAACGAGAACATCGTGGAGAAGAGCGGCGCCTGGTTCAGCTTCGACGGCGACCGCATCGGCCAGGGGCGCGAGCAGGCCAAGGCCTTCCTCAAGGAGCACCCCGAGGTGCTGATGAAGGTCGAGTCGCTGCTCTACGAGAAGTTCGGGGTGAAGCGCGTGCCGGTGGCGCCCGCCGCCGAGCCCGAGGAGCCGGAGGAGAAGAAGCCCCGCGTGAAGGCGGTGAAGTAGCCGGCGCCCCCGGCGCCAGGGGCTCTCGACCCGGGCTCCCCCCGGGTTAGGATCGGGGCGCGTGTCCCTCGACATCACCAACGGCGAGTGGCTCCTCGAGCTCGTGGAGGAGGAACTGGCGGCGTCGAGGCCGGCGGCGCCGCCGGCGCCGGCCGTTCCCGAGTCGGTCCCCGGCTCGCTGGAGGGGCGTGCCCGCCGGCTGGCCGAGGCTTCGCTGGCCGGCGGCGAGCCGCCGCCGCCCGGGGCCCGCCCCTTCTTCCTGGCGCGCGCCCGCGGCCACCTGCGGGTCATCCTCGAGGTGGCCGGCATGGCCGGTGCTCCGGCCGACCCGGTCCGGCGGCGCGCCGAGCTGGCGGCCATCCTGGCGGCCCTGGCCGGTGAGCTGCCGCAGGCCCTGGCCGCCGATCCGGGCACGCCGCCCCGCGGCTCGGAGGTGGCGGTGCGGCGGGCGCTGGCCGCCGCCGGCTACACCTTCGCCGAGAGCGGCTGGCCCCCGGGGGATCCGGCGGGCGGCATCCCGCTCTCCTGCGGGCAGCTCTGGGTGGAGCGGCTGCTGGCGGCGCGGGTGGCGGCCCGCTACTACCGCGCCGGCCGGCTGGAGGAGGACGACGTTCGGCGCCGGCTGCTGCAGGCCGCCCGCGACATGGCCTTCCTGGTGGAGCTGCTGGTGGCCCAGACCGCCGTGGACGGCCCGCTCGACGCCCGCCGCCGCAAGGTGGTGCGCCACCAGGTGCTCCGCCTCCACCTGCCGCGCGACCTGGAGCGGGCGCTGCGCGAGGCGCTGCGCAACCCGCGCGGCCCCGAGGAGATCCTGGCGAGCGCGCCGCGCCGGCTGCGCGCCTTCCTCCTCGACCAGGCCCTCCTCGCCGACCTGGCCGCCGAGCAGGCGCCCTCGCCGGCCCGCGCCGCCTTCGCCGAGCGGCTCGGGGCGCTCACCGGCTGCGACGCCGGGGCGGTGGCGGCGCGGCGTGCGGCCATGGCCCCGCGAGCGGTGCTGCACCGCTGGCAGGACGGACCGGACGAGTGGGTGCCGGGGGAGTTCCAGGGCCTGCCGGCCGAGTGGGGCGACGTCGCCGACGAGCTGGTTCACAAGGTGTCCGGGCTCTTCGAGGACAACCTCGACGCCATCGTCCGCGAGGTGAAGCAGGCGGGCGAGCTGGGCCAGCTGCTCGCCCGCGCGGCCTCCGGCACGCAGCTCAGCGCCGAGGAGCGGCGCAAGGTGAAGGCCCAGCTCATCGACCTCGCCAGGGTGGTCCCCGCGCTGGCCATCTTCGCGGCGCCGGGCGGCATGCTGCTGCTCCCGCTCCTGGCGAAGCTGCTGCCCTTCAGGGTGCTCCCCTCGGCCTGGGATCCGAAGGAGGCCCGCACCTCCACCCCACCCCGGGGCACGCCGGTGCCGAAGAAGGGCGGGGGACCGGGCGCCTAGCGAGCGGCCCGGGGCGACCGGACAGCCCCCGCGCCGGGATGCGCTAGCCGGCCGGCGGGGCCGACTGGTGCTCCCCCCCGAGCCCCTCGCGTCGCGCCTTGACCTCGATCTCGAGCGCGGCCACGGCGGGCTGGAGCTCCGGGGACCTCCCGGCCGCGGACCGCAGGCTCCCGAGGACCTCCTCGAGCGCCTCCAGGGTGTGGCGATCGCGGGCGGCGAGGGCGTCGATGGCCTGGTGGAAGCGGGTGTGCAGCGACTGCAGCTCGTCGCCGCGCCGCAGCCCCCGCCGCGCCGGGTACCTGCCGCGCGCCAGCTCCGCGAGCTCGAGGCCCATGACCCACACCGGGCCGGCCACGCGGTGGGTGATGATGAAACCCAGGAGGCCGAGCGCCAGCATGGAGAGCAGGCCGATGGCCGCCAGGGCCACGAGCAGGGTGCGGTCGGCCTGGTGGAGCAGGGCCTGCTGGTCGGCGTCGCGGGCCAGGAGCTCCGCCGCCTGCTGGTGCGCCTGCCAGGCCCAGAGACCGAAGAGCACGGCCATCACCGCGCCCCAGCCCATGAGGAGGAGCACGTACTTGAGCTGGAAGCGCCGGTCGATGAGGTAGGTTCGGCGGCTGTGGGACTCGGGCATCGCGCGACCTGGGACCGGGGCAGGAGGACCGAGGCATGGTATCACCGGGTCCCGGCGCCGCAACGAAGCGACCCCAACCAGGCAGCGGGAGCCGCACGGACCGAACGTGAAGATCGCCTTCCTGGGTACACCGCCCTTCGCCGTGGCCGCGCTCGAGGCGCTGGCCGCCGCCGGGCACACGCTGCTCTGCGTGGTGGCCCAGCCCGACCGGCCCGCCGGCCGGGGCCAGGCGCTGGCGGCGCCCGCCACCAAGGAGTGGGCCCTGGCGCGCGGGCTGCCGGTGCTGCAGCCGGAGAAGGTGCGCGACGGGAAGCTGGCGGCGGCCCTGGGGGCGCTCTCGCCGGATCTGCTGGTGGTGGTGGCCTACGGCCGCATCCTCGGCAAGGACCTGCTCACGCTGGCGCCCCGCGGCGCCGTCAACGTCCACGCCTCGCTCCTGCCGCGCTGGCGCGGGGCCGCCCCCATCCAGTGGTCCATCGCCGAGGGGGACCGCACCACCGGCGTCACCATCATGCGGATGGACGAGGGGCTCGACACCGGCGACGTCCTCCTGCAGCGCGAGACTGCCATCGGGCCCCACGAGACCTCGGGGGAGCTCTTCCCGCGGCTGGCGCGGCTGGGCGGCGAGGCCCTGTGCGAGGCGCTCCCCCTCCTCGAGGCCGGACGGCTCACACCGGTGCGCCAGGGGGAGGCGGGCGTGACGCTCGCCCCGGTCATCGAGAAGGAGCAGGGGCGGCTCGACTTCCGGCTGCCGGCCGCACGGCTCGCCTGCCGTATCCGCGGCTTCAGCCCCTGGCCGGGCGCCTTCACCACCCTGTCCGGGAAGCTGCTCAAGGTGCACGCCGCCCGGGAGGCCACCCCCGAGGAGCTGGCCGCCGCCAGGATTGGCCGGACGGCCGGAACCTCGGTGCCGGACATGGCGCGCGGGGCACTGGATCCGGGCGAGGTCGCCCAGATTCCTGCCGGCATCCTGCTGGGTTGCGGTGATGGGTCCGCGCTCCTCGCCACCGAGCTCCAGCTCGAGGGGAAGCGGCGGCTCCCGGCCGCCGACTTCGCCAAGGGCATCGCCCTGCCGCCCGGCACCCGGCTCGGCGGCGCCGCCGGGGCGCCATGACAGCCCGCGAGATCGCCTTCGGCGTCCTGCGCCGCGTGGAGGAGGGCGGGGCCTACGCCTCGCGCGCCCTCGACGCCGCCCTGGCCTCGGCCGGCGCCATCGACCCCCGGGAGGCCGGCCTCGCCACCGAGCTCACCTACGGCACCCTGCGCCGCGCCCTCTCCCTCGACCGCGCCCTGGCCCCGCACCTCTCCCGCCCCCTCGACCGCGTCGACCCTGCGGCGCGGGTTGCGTTGCGCATGGGGGCCTACGAGCTGCTCCACCTCGGCACCGCGCCGCACGCCGCCGTCTCCCAGGCCGTGGCCCTCGCCAAGCAGGCCGACCACGGCCGCGCCGCAGGCTTCGTGAACGCGGTGCTCCGCGCCCTCTCCCGCGCCGGCCCTCCGGCGCCGCCGCCGCTCGAGGCCGACCCGGCCGGACACATCGAGGTGGCCGAGGCGCTGCCCCGCTGGCTCGCCGAGGAGTGGGTGGCCTGGCTCGGCGCCGCGGAAGCGCTGCTCCTGGCCCGGGCCATGAACCAGCCGGCACCGCTCTGCCTGCGCTCGCCGCGGCGCGACGCGCTCCTCGAGCGGGCCCGCGCCGCCGGCCTCGACGCCGCGCCCGCCCCGCGCTCGCCCCACGGCGTGCTGCTCCGCGGCGCCAGCGTGGGGACGCTGGCGCGGGCCGCCGGCGACCTGCGCTTCCAGGTGCAGGACGAGGCGGCCCAGCTCGTCACCCTCTACGCCGCCGGGCACCTGGCGGGCCGAGACGCGCGGGTGCTGGACGCCTGCGCGGCGCCCGGCGGCAAGGCCTTCCACCTCTGCGAGCTGCTCGGTCCCGGCGGCGAGGTGGTGGCCGTCGAGCTGCACCCGCGCAAGGCCGACGAGCTGAGGCGCGAGGCCGAGCGGCGCGGCCACCGGAACCTGCGCGTGCTCTGCGCCGACGCCTCGAAGCCGGTGCCCGGCCTCGAACCCGGCGGCTTCGACGCCGTGCTGGTGGACGCCCCCTGCGCCGGCCTGGGTACGCTGCGCCGCCACCCGGAGCTGAAGCTGCGCCGCACGCCGCAGGACCTGCCGCGGCTGGCGGCCATCCAGCGGGCCATCCTCGAGGCCATGTCGCCCTACGCGCGCCCGGGCGCACCCGTCACCTACGCCATCTGCTCCCTCTCCCGCGCCGAGGGGCCGGAGGTCGCGGCCGCGGCGCTGGCCCGCGGCTTCCACCGCGCACCGCCCGCCGCCTTCGCCGCCGACCTCCTCACCGCGGAGGGCGACCTCCTCACCCTCCCCCACCGGCACGGCTGCGACGGCTTCTACGCCGCGCGGCTCGCGGCCGGGGAGTGAGTCTCTGCCGGCGTCCGCGTGGAGGTCGACCCTTCGACTCGGGCCCGTCGAGGCGGGCCCTTGCTCAGGGCAGGGGTCGAGGGTCGGGGTCGGGGTCGGGGTCGGGGTCGACGAAGCTCACCGTCGGCGCCGGGTGGTAGTCTCCCTCCCCCATGCTCCCCATCCGCATCGCCCCCTCCCTGCTCTCCTGCGACTTCGGCCGGCTCGCCGAGGAGGTGCGGGCCGCCGAGGCCGCCGGCGCAGACTGGATCCACGTGGACGTCATGGACGGCCGCTTCGTCCCCAACATCACCATCGGGCCGCTGGTGGTCGAGGCGGTGCGCAAGGTCACCAGGCTCCCGGTGGACGCCCACCTGATGATCGTGGAACCGGAGAGGTACGTGGAGGCCTTCGCCAGGGCGGGGGCCGACGTCATCTCGGTGCACGCCGAGGCCTCTCCCCACCTGCACCGCACCCTCCAGGCCATCCGCGCCGCCGGGGCGAAGCCGGCGGTGGCGCTCAACCCCTCCACCGGCCTCGAGGCGGTCGAGTACGTGCTCGGCGACTGCGCCATGGTGCTCCTGATGACGGTGAACCCGGGCTTCGGCGGCCAGGGCTACATCGAGGCGGTCACCGAGAAGATCCGGCGGCTGCGGGCCATGGCCGACGCCCGGGGCCTGCCGCTGGAGATCGAGGTGGACGGAGGCGTGAAGCCCGAGACCGCCGCCAAGGTGGCCGGCGCCGGCGCCAACGTGCTGGTGGCCGGCACCGCCGTCTTCGGTCAGAAGGACTACGCCGCCGCCATCCGCGCCATCCGCGAGAGCGCGCGGAAGTAGCTCAGTACTTCACCCGGATCGCCGCCAGCTCCTCCTTGGTCAGCTCCGGGAGGCGCTTCAGCGTCCAGTTGCCCACCCAGGCCCTGAACAGCGCCAGGTTGGCTCGCCGCTCCGCATCGTCGGCGCCCAGGTACTGGTGCATGTTGCCCGGCTTCCCGTCCTTCTTCCCCTTGCCGTCGTCGAGCCGGCGCATGAGCGCGCCGGTGTCGGGCCAGCCGGTGAAGTGGACCAGGTGGGCGTGGGTGTCCATCTTCGGGCCCTGCGGGATCTTCTGGTAGCGCTCCTTGTCCCTGTTGAACTCGCCGAGCTCGGGCGCGTCGCCGCCGTGGCAGGGGGCGCACTTCTGCTCGAAGATCGGCCGGATGTGGGTCGAGTAGCGGACCTCGTCGGCCGCCGCGGCCGGCGCGGACGCCAGCATCGCCAGCGCCGCCCACAGGCCGGTGCGCAGCTTCGCCTCCATGGTGCCTCCCCGGTGGTCGGGCCGCCCCACCTCCCGGGGGATGGCCGCCTCTGCCTGGATACCCGCGCTGCCGGGCCGCTGCTGGTCCCGGGCAGGGCCCTTGCGGCGCAAGCTCGCCCTTCCCCGTCACCGCGCCCAGCCCTCCCATCCCACCCACGCCGCCGAGGCGACCAGCACCGCCCCCACGGTCCTCCCCACCGCCGCGCCCGCCGCCTGGCTCGGGGCCAGCCAGCGGCGGGCCCGGTCGGCGGCCAGGACCAGGCAGCCGTAGGCGGCCGCCTGGGTGGCGGCGGTCACCAGCCACAACACCGCCGCCTGCGAAAGCACCGAACCCCGCTCCGGCCGGACGAACTGCGGGAACACCGCCAGCATGAAGAGGTAGGCCTTGGGGTTGGTCAGGTTGGTCGTCGCGCCGCGCCGGAAGGCGGCGGCTCCAGACCCGGGAGCGTCCGCCCGGAGCGCTCCCCCACCCCCGCCGCTCCGCAGCAGCGCCACGCCCACCCAGGCCATGTAGGCCGAGCCGGCGAGCAGCAGCAGGTGGTAGGCAGCCGGGAAGAGCCGGACCACCACGCCCAGGCCGGTCCCGGCCACCACGACGTGGCAGAAGCCGCCCGCCACGATGCCGGCCACCGCCGCCAGCCCGGCCCCGCGCCCGCCGGCCAGGCTCGAGCCGACCGCGCAGGCCATGTCGAGGCCGGGGAGGGCCACCACCCCGAGGACCACGGTGAAGTAGAGCCAGAGCTCCGCCGCCGGGATCACGGCGCCGCCCTCCCGGAGCGGAGGGGAGCCATCGACGCGGGACAGGGCACGGCGGGCGGCCACGGAGCGGCAGGGCGCATGGGAATCCTCCCGGGCAACAGCGCTGGCCCCGAGGCTCGGCCATAATCAGGGCGTTTCCCGCCCTGTTTCCCCGGAGAGCACCCAGATGGCCCACCCCGCCACCCGCGTCCTGGCCGTGCTGGAGCTGCTCCAGACCCACGGCCGCCTCACCGGCCCGGAGATGGCCCGGCGGCTCGCGGTGGACGTGCGCACCCTGCGCCGCTACCTGGCGCACCTGGAGGAGATGGGCTTCCCGCTCGCCGCCGAGCGCGGCCGAGCGGGCGGATACCAGCTCGTCTCCGGGTTCAAGCTCCCACCCATGATGTTCACCTCCGACGAGGCGCTGGCGGTGGCCGTGGGGCTGCGGGCGGCGCGCGGCCTCGGGCTCGCCGCCTCCGGCCCGGCGGTGGAGAGCGCCCTCGCCAAGCTCGCCCGGGTGCTGCCGGAGGGGCTGCGCCGGCGGCTGCGGGACGTGGACGAGACGGTGACGCTCGACCTCCACCGGGCCACCGCCCCGGGCGACAACCGGGCGCTGGTCGAGCTCTCGGCCGCGGCCCAGGAGCGCCGGGTCGTCCACCTCCGCTACCGCTCGCCCCGGGGCGAGGACTCGGCGCGCGACTTCGAGACCTACGGCCTGGTCTTCCGCGGCGGCCACTGGTACGCGGCCGGCCGCTGCCGGTCCCGCGAGGCGCTCCGCACCTTCCGGCTCGACCGCATCGTCGCCCTGGAGCCACGGCCGGAGCGGTTCCGTCCGCCCGCCGCCTTCGACGCCCTGGCCCACGTCACCCGCGCCGTGGCCACCATCCCCCGGGCCCACGCGGTGGAGGTGCTGCTGCGCGCCGACCTGGCCGCCGCCCGCCGCGCCGTGTTCGGCGCCCTGGGCACGCTGGAGCCGGCGCCCGGCGGCGTGCTCCTCCGCGTCCAGGCCGACGACCTCGGCTGGGTGGCGCGCGAGCTCGCCCGGCTCCCCTTCGCCTTCGCGGTGCGGGCGCCCGCGGCGCTCCGCGGCGAGCTCAGCCGCCTCGCCGCCCGCCTGCGTCGGACCGCGGGAAGGCGCGGCGGATCTCGGCGTGGCCGGCCAGCAGCCCCAGCGCCCGCCGGGTGAGCGTCTTCCCCGGCTCGGTCTTGGTCCAGGTGCTGGCGCCGGAGGGGTGGGGCAGGCAGACCACGTCGCTCGTGACCCCGTGGTAGCGGAGCCGGAGCGGCTTGCCGATCACCTCGGTGAGGGGCGGCGCCGCGCCCAGCACCTCGCCGATGGCCAGCTTGCCCACCGGGACCAGGAGCCGGGGCCGGAGCACCCCCACCTCGCGCTCGATGAAGCCGCGGGAGGCCAGGATCTCCTCCTGCGAGGGGACGCGGTCGCCGCCCGACCTGGTCTTCCCGGGGAAGGCCCGCACCACCGCCGCCATGTAGACGCGGGCGCGGAACTCCTCCTCGGTGGCTCCGAAGGCCTCCTGGAACCAGCGGAAGAGGGTCTTGCCTGCCGTCCAGGCGAAGGGGCGGCCCAGCCTGGCCTCGTGGGGGCCGGGAGCCTGGCCCAGGAGGTAGATGCGGCTCGGCACCGGCGGGCCGTGCACCGGCTCGGCGGCGAAGCCGGGCAGCCGCAGCGCGCGGATGTCGCGCTGGATCTCCTCGAGGGCCCGGATGCGCTCCCGCTCGTTCACGGAAGGTGACGGATCACTCGTCGCGCCGCCAGGGCTCCTCGCGGATCGAGTGGATCCAGCCCTCACAGCGGGGCACGTTGGCGGGGACCCCGTGGAAGCCCTCGGCCCAGGCCGCGGCGGCGGCCACCGCCGCCAGCACGGCGTCGAGGAAGGTGCCCTTGCCGTCCTCCACCACCTTGGCGACCAGCTCCATCTCGAACTCCAGGCCGCTGGCGGTGCGGATCTCGCGCATCAGCCCGGCACGGGCGCTGGCCCGCTGCACGCCGTCGCGGGGATCGTCGCGGTAGAGGCAGGTGCCGGAGAGCACCCGGGCCACGTGCTCGGGCCGCACCTCCACCAGCGAGGGCCTGCCGGCCCTGGGCGGATCCCAGGGGATGAAGCTCACCTCGTCGAGCCGGGAGAGGACGTCGAGCCCGAAGAAGGTCTGGCGGTAGAGCCGCGCGTGGCTGGGCGGGTGGGGCGCCGCCCGGTAGCAGTCGGTGAGCCGCGCCCGGTCCTTGCCCAGCTCGCCGTGGAACGCCTCGGCGGCGGCGGTGTGGTCGGCGCCCGGCGGCATGTACTTCTCCAGCAGCGCCTTGCCGAGCGCGCCGGGGCCGCGGATGGCCTGGCGCAGGAAGCCGAGCTGGCGCAGGTGCGTCTCGGCCAGGCTGAAGGGGAAGTCGAGCCCGACGGCCAGCCGACCCTCGGCCCACCGGGACTCCTCGGCCAGCCAGGCCGGGAAGCGCTCCCGCACCGCCTTGCGCCCCACCGCCTCCTGGAACGGGCGCCACGCCTGGACGATGCGCGGGCGCTCTCGCGCCAGCTCGAGCTTGGCGGCGGCGATGTGGTTCCCTGCCCCCTCGACGCCGCTCCAGGCGACGCCCAGCACCACCCCGCGCTGCGGCAGGGTGATGCGTGCCGGGGCGCTCCGCCCGAACACCGCCGCGTTGCCCTCCACCATGTAGGTGGATATCCCCGCCCTGCGCCCCCCCTGTCAACGCGGAAGGCGGGGCGTACCGGGCGGCCGCGGCCCCGCCGTCGCCCCCCCAATCCGCATGGGTCGCGGACGCCGCACGGGTACCGCTGCCATCCCTCTGGGGGCAGCGGAGGGTCGTGGGCTTCCCACCCGACCGCGCAGGGCCTATCTCCAGGGTGTGAGCGCGATGGCAGCCCATGCGAGCGACGAGCGGCCGACGGTGATGGTCGTCGAGGACGACACCGACGTGCGCCAGACCCTCGTCGAGCTGCTCGTCGACGAGGGGTACGACGCGCGCGGCGCCGTGAACGGGCGCGACGCCCTGGAGATGCTGCGCAGCGACGGCCGGACGGGCCTGATCCTGCTCGACCTGCGCATGCCGGTGATGGACGGCTGGGAGTTCCGCCGCCAGCAGCGGGGCGATCCGGATCTCTCCGCCATCCCGGTGGTGGTGATGTCGGCCGACGGAAGCCTGGAGAGGAAGACCGAGGGCATGGCCGCCGCCGCGGTGCTGGCGAAGCCGGTCGGGCTGGACCACCTGCTGGCGACCGTCCAGCGGTTCTGCTGATCCCCGGGCCTCGCCCGGGCCGTCCCGGGCGCGCGGCGCCCTGCTAGGCTCTCCCGCCATGCGCACCCTGCTCCTCGCCGCCGCGGCGCTGGCCGCCTGCGCCCTCACCCCTCCGCCCGCCATGACCGCACCGCCCTTCGCCCCGCTCGCCTACCCGCCCACCCGCGCCGAGCCGGTGAGCGACCTCATCCACGGCGTGCAGGTCGCCGACCCGTACCGCTGGCTGGAGGACGAGCGCTCGCCCGAGGTCCAGGCCTGGATGAAGGCCCAGGACGGCCTGGCGCGCGCCACGCTGGAGGGGCTGCCGGCGCGCGCCGCCGTGCGGGCGCGGCTCCGCGAGCTGCTCTACGTGGAGTCGATGGGCGTGCCGGAGAAGCGCGGCTCGCTCCTCTTCTACCTGCGCCGGGGGGCCGAGCAGGAGAAGGCGGTGCTGGTGGTCAAGGACGGCGCCGGGGCCGAGCGAACGCTCCTCGACCCCAACGCCTGGACCAGGGACGGCTCGCTCTCGCTGGGCACCTGGAACGTCTCCTGGGACGGCCGCACCCTGGTCTACCAGGAGCGGCCCAACGCCTCCGACGAGGCGACGCTCCGCGTGGTGGACGTGGCGAGCGGCAAGCTCTCGGCGGTGGACGTCGTCCCTGGCGCCAAGGTCGCCTCCCCGTCCTTCACCGCGGCAGGCGACGGCTTCGTCTACACCTGGTACCCGAACGATCCCGCGATCCCCGAGGCCGAGCGCTCCGGCCACCAGGAGGTGCGCTTCCACCGGCTGGGAAGCGACCCGCGCACCGACACCGTGGTCCAGCCCGCCAGCGGCGACCCGCGCTCCTTCCTCGGCGCCAGCTTCTCCCGCGACGGCCGCTGGCTCTTCGTGGTGCGCCAGCACGGCTGGTCGGCCACCGACGTCTGGTTCCGCGACCTCCGGCACGGGCTCACCGGGCCGCTGACCCCGCTGGCGGTGGGCCAGAAGGCGATCTACGCGCCCGACGCGCACCGGGGCGCGTTCTACGTGCGCACCAACGAGGGGGCGCCGCGCTACCGGCTCTTCCGCGTCGACCCGGCCCGCCCGGAGCGGCAGGCGTGGGAGGAGATCGTCCCCGAGGGGCCGGGCACGCTGGAGGGCGTGGCGGTGGTCGGCGGGCGGCTGGCGCTCCAGGTGCTGGTGCGCGCGGCCCACCGGCTGGAGATCCGCGGCCTCGACGGGCGGCTGCAGCGCGAGGTGGCGCTGCCCACGCTGGGCACGGTCTCGCTCCCCTCGGGCGAGGAGGATGCCGACCAGGCCTACTTCTCCTTCGAGAGCTTCACCGTCCCTCCCGAGGTACACGAGCTCTCGGTGGCCGCCGGGACGGCGCGGCTCCTCTTCCGGCCCCGGCTGCCCATCGACCCGGGTCGCTTCACCGTGGAGCAGGTGGAGGTCCCCTCCAAGGACGGCACCCGGGTGACGATGTTCCTGGTGCGTGGCCGCGAGGTGAAGCCCGACGGCCAGGTGCCGGTGCGGCTCAACGGCTACGGCGGCTTCAACGTCTCGGTGACGCCGGCCTTCGCGGCCGGCCTCTACCCTTGGCTGGAGCGCGGGGCGCTGGTGGCGCTCCCCAACCTGCGGGGCGGCGGCGAGTACGGCGAGGCCTGGCACGAGGCCGGGATGCTCCACCGCAAGCAGAACGTCTTCGACGACTTCGCCGCCGCCGCCGAGTGGCTGCAGCGCTCGGGCTGGAGCCGGCCGGGGCGCATCGCCATCCGCGGCGGCTCCAACGGCGGCCTCCTGGTGGGCGCGCTCCTCACCCAGCGGCCCGAGCTCTTCGGCGTCGGGCTCTGCCACGTGCCGCTCCTCGACATGGTCCGCTACCACCGCTTCGGCCTGGGACAGGCCTGGGTGCCGGAGTACGGCTCCGCCGACGACCCGGCCCAGTTCCGGACGCTCCACGCCTACTCGCCCTACCACCGCCTGGTGCCGGGCACGGCCTACCCGCCGCTGCTCCTCCTCTCCGCCGACCACGACGACAGGGTGGACCCCATGCACGCCCGCAAGTTCGCCGCGGCGATGCAGGCGGCCACCCGCGGCGGCCCGGTGCTGCTGCGCATCGAGAAGAACTCCGGCCACCAGGGCGCCGACATGCGCCGCGCCGCGGCCGACCAGGAGGCCGACGCCACCGCCTTCGCCTTCCAGGCGCTGGGCGTTCGCGATCGGTGAGCCCCTGGCCGGCGCGCTCCACCGGGCGCTCGACCGCCTCGCCATGGCCGCGGAGGGGGGCCGCCCGCGCGCGGCGGTGGCCTTCCGGCCGGGTCCGGCGGGGCCGCTCGACGTGGGCCGGCCGCTGGCGGCCCCCGAGCCGCCGGGGGCGCCCGGCACCTGGCGCTTCCCGGCGCCGGCCTGGGGCGGGCCCTCCGGCGACGCCGTGGAGGTCCGGCTCTTCGCGGCCCGTGGAGCGCGGCGCGGGACGGCGCTGCTGGTACCTCCCTGGAAGAACGCCGCCCCCGCCCTTCACCTTTCGTGGATCCGGTCGCTGGCCGCCTGCGGCCTCGAGGTCTGGTACCTCGTCCCGCCGCTGCACCTGGGCCGCGCGCCGCCCGGCGTGCGCAGCGGTGAGGCCTACGTCTCGCCCGACCTGCCGCGCTTCGGCGCCGCCCTCGCCGAGACGGCCCGGGAGATCCGCGCCCTGGCCGCCGCCGCCGCGCGGCGCGGGCCGGTGGGGCTCCTGGGCCTCTCGCTCGGCGGCCTGGCCGCGGCCCACGCACTGCCCGGCACCGGCCTCGCCTTCGCGGCCCTGGTGGCGCCGCCGGTGGACCTGGCGGCGCTCTTCGCCGGGACGCCCATCGGCGCCCGCTACCGGAGGCTGGCGGAGCGGGCCGGAGGCCCCTTCCCGGCGGGCGCGGTGCTCCAGGCCGCGCTCGCGCCCTTCGCGCCGGCCGGCAGGCCGGACGAGGGGACGCGGCTCCTCGTGGCCGCCGGCGAGCACGACGTCATCGTCCCGCCCGAGGGACCGGCGCGCCTGGCGCGCGCCTGGGGCCTGGAGCCGCGCCTCTTCCGGCGCGGCCACGTGACGCTGGTGGCCGCCTGCCCGGCGCTGCGAGCCGAGGTGGCGGCGCTGGCGCGGGAGGCGATCCGCTGATCCAGGGCTACTTCTTCCCCTTGCGGTACTCGTCCCGGTACTTCACCACCTCGTCGAAGAACTCGGCCGGGACCACCTTGCCGCGCACCGCCGGCCAGGAGCGCTCGGCAGCGGCGCGCCACACCGCCGGGTCGACCTTCACCACCTCCAGCCCCTGCTTCTGCATGGCGGCCACGGCGTCGTCGTTGACCCGCTTGGCCTCGGCGTCGATGCGCGCCCCCAGCTCGCGGGCGATGGCGATGAGCTTGGGCCGCAGGTCGGCCGGCACCTTCTCCCAGGTCTCCTTCCGCACCAGCGTGGCGCCGATGAGGTAGGCCCAGGGGTAGTCGATCATCTTGTTGGCCTTCTCGAAGAGGCGGGCGGTGAGCACGTACGCGGCCGGCTGGGTCAGGCAGTTGATCATCCCGGTCTGGAGCGAGGGGACCAGGTCGGTGGCCGAGAGCACCACCGGGCGGAAGCCCACCTGGCGGAAGGCATCCACGCTGGCCGGGTCGCCGTCCCAGACGAAGAACCTGGCGTCGTGCATCTCGGCCGGCGAGCGGTAGGGCTTGGAGCAGAAGATCTGCACCGTGCCCACCTGCGCCCAGTTGAGCACCACGTAGTCCTTGTCCAGCAGCAGGGCCTCCAGCTTCTTCTCCACCCGGGGGAAGACCGCCCGGAACTCGACGGCGCTGTCGACGATGCCCGGCGTCGAGTAGACCGACGGCTCCTTGAGCATGTCGTGCATGCCGATGTTGGTGATGGAGGAGGCCTGGAGCTGGCCCACCGCCATCTTGCGGACCATGTCGCCCTCGGAGCCCTGGGTGCCGCCGGCGTAGATGCGCAGCTTCACCTTGCCGCCGGAGGCGACCGACCAGCGCTCCGCCAGCTCCTTGAGCAGGTTGTGCCAGGTCGAGCCCTGGGGTGCGAGGGTGCCGAGCTTGACCTGGACCTCCTGCGCCGAGGCGCTGCCGGCGAGGAGGAAGACGAGGGCCGCGAGGGCGATCCGGTTCACGGGGTTCTCCTGGGCAGCTAGTTGAAGAGGTCGTCGGCGTGGGCCAAGAGCAGCCGCGCGCGGCGCTGGGCGATGACGTTGGCGAGCCTGTCGGGGCGGGAGAGGTCGGGGTCGGCCTCGGCCACCCAGGTGAGCCAGCGGGTGAACTCGGCCCGGTCCTGGGCCTGGACCAGCGGCCCCTCGGCCCACGACACCAGCGGGCCCCACTTGCGGCCGCCGCCGAGGGCCAGCGCCATGGCCAGGTGCTCGCGGGCGGCCGGCAGGTCGCCGCCGGGCTTGGCCGACTCGAAGGTGGCCAGGAACTCGTGGATCGCCCCGTCGTTCCAGCTCCCGTCGATGGCCAGCGCGCGCCGCATGAGGGCCTCCGGTGCGGGCAGCTCGGCCACCAGCGCCATGTCCTCCTTGCCGGAGGAGATGGCCAGGGCCCAGCTGGCCGCCGTCCAGTAGACGAGCGGCAGCTCCTCCTTGTTCAAGGGGGCCAGCGCCGCCGGCAGGTCGCGCAGCGAGCGCAGCCTCGCGGAGATGCCCGGCTGGGTCACCTCCAGCCCCTGGAGGCCGTAGTCGCGGGCCCGCAGGTAGAGCCTGCGGGCGCGGGTGCGGAGCTCGCGGGCCTCGGCGCTCCTGCCGGCCAGCTCGCGCGCGTCGCAGTCCTGCTGGACGAAGGCGTAGCCGTACTGGGTGAAGCCCGCCGCCAGCGCCGCCAGCAGCCCGGTGTGGCGCGGCTGCTCGGCCAGCAGCCCCTCCATGGTCTTGAGGCCGAAGGGCACCGCCTCGCGCACCAGCTCCGGGTCGTCGTCGGAGGCGTAGGAGCCGCCGCCGCCCCCGGCCAGCGCGTCGGCCACGACCCCGGTGGCGGCCCTGCGGATCGAGCAGCCGGATCCCACGAGGGCGAGGAGCAGCACGGCGGGGACGAGGCGCATGGGGCGGGAGGCTCCGCGAGGTTCGTGGTAGTCATAGATTCCCCTTCCCCGGGGGTCAACGCACTCGTGCTCGCATCCGAACCCACACCCGCCCCCATGCCTGTGCCGCCCCGCGCACTGCGCCTCATCGAGCGGCTCGAGACCCTCTCCGAGCGCTTCGCCGGCCTGGTGGTGGGCGCCCTGGGCCTGGTGATGATCGCGCTGCCGGCCGCCGAGACGCTGGCCCGGCGCTTCCTCGACCGCGGCATCCCCGGCGCCTCGGTGGTGGTGCAGACGCTCACCCTGTGGGTGGGCTTCCTCGGGGCGCTGCTCGCCGCCGGCCGCGGCAAGCACCTGGCGCTGGCCACCGGCGAGGTGCTGCCCGAGGGCTGGCCCCGCCGCAGCGCCGCCCTCCTGCGCCGCGCCACCTCGGCGGGGGTCTCGGGCCTGCTGGCCTTCGCCTCGTGGAAGCTGGTCGAGGCCGACATGGAGAGCGCCCGCACCCTGATCTTCGGGATCCCGGTGTGGTGGACCGAGCTCATCATGCCGGTGGCCTTCGCCTCGATGGCGCTGCGCTTCGCGTGGCGTCCGGGGCCGGGCCCCCAGCCCTGGCCGGACCGCGCCGCCGGGTTCGCGGGCCTGGCGCTGGCGCTGGCGCTGGGCGCGGTCACCGCCGGCCCGGGGCTGGTGGGGCTGCTCGGCCTCCTGGTGCTGCTGGCCTTCCTGGCCGGGGCGCCGGTCTTCATCGCCATGGCCGGCACCGCCATGCTGCTCTTCTGGCGCGAGGGCGTGCCCATCGCCGCGGTGCCCACCGAGACCTTCCGCCTGGTCTCCTCCGCCACCCTGCCGGCCATCCCGCTCCTCACCGTGGCCGGCTACGTGCTGGCCGAGGGCGGGGCGGCGCGCCGGCTGGTGCGGGCCTACAAGGGCTTCTTCGGCTGGATGCCCGGCGGCGTGGCGGTGATGGCGGTCTTCGTCTGCGCCCTCTTCACCACCTTCACCGGCGGCTCGGGGGTCACCATCCTGGCGCTGGGCGGCCTGCTCCTGCCCACGCTGCTGGAGGAGGGGTACCCGGAGGGCTTCTCGCTGGGGCTGGTGACCGCCTCGGGCTCGCTGGGCCTGCTCTTCCCTCCCTCGCTCCCGGTGATCCTCTACGGCGTGGTGGCCCAGGTGCCCATCGGCCACCTCTTCCTCGGCGGCCTGGTGCCCGGCCTGCTCATGATCCTGGTGGTGGCCATCTACGGCGTCACCGTGGGCGTGAGGCGCAAGGTGCCCCGCCAGCCCTTCCACGGCGGCGAGGCCTTCCGCGCGCTCTGGGAGGCCAAGTGGGACCTGGGGCTGCCCACGGTGGTGGTGCTGGCGGTGGCCAGCGGCTACGCCACGGTGGTGGAGGCGGCGGCGCTGGGCTGCGCCTACGCGCTGGTGGTGGAGATGGGGATCTTCCGCACCATCCACCCCTGGCGCGACCTGCCGCGGGTGCTGGTGGTGGCCTCCACCCTGGTGGGCAGCGTCGTCATCCTGCTGGGCGTGGCCATGGGCCTCTCCTCCTGGCTGGTGGACGCCGAGGTGCCGACGCTTCTCGTGGACTGGACCACCACCCACGTGAAGAGCCCGCACCTCTTCCTGCTGGCGCTCAACGTCGGGCTCCTGGTGCTGGGCAGCGTGCTCGAGATCTACGCCGCCATCGTGGTGCTGGCGCCGCTGGTGGCCCCCATCGGCGCCGCCTACGGCATCGACCCGGTGCACCTGGGCGTGGTCTTCCTCGCCAACCTGGAGCTGGGCTTCCTCTTCCCGCCCATGGGGCTCAACCTCTTCCTCTCCGCCTCGCGCTTCCAGAAGCCGCTGCCCTACCTCTACGCGCGCACCCTGCCCTTCCTCCTCATCCTGGCGGGCGGCGTGCTGGCCATCACCTACCTCGACATCATCACCACCGGGGTGGTGAACCTGGTGCGCTAGGCGGCCTCCCGCTCCCGCGGCCGCCACTCCAGCAGCGCGAAGACCGCGAAGGTCACCGCCCAGGCGCCGGCCACGTCGATGGCGTAGTGGAGCCGCGCCAGCAGCACGCTCGCCACCACCAGCGCGTGGCCGCCGAGCGCCACCCAGCGCAGCCGCGGCCGGTGCCACAGGTAGAGGGCCAGGAGGAAGGTGGTGGCGGTGTGTCCGGAGAAGAACAGGTCCTTGGTGAGGTAGGCGCTGAGGGCGTTGTTGCCGAAGACCTCGACCGGCGACACCAGCGCCAGCCAGGCCTCGCCGAAGGTGCGCTCGCCCAGCCCCGGCCCGGCGCGCGCTGGATCGGGTGGACCGAGGCCGGTGAGGGCGATGGTGAGTCCGCGCACGAGCGACACCAGGCCCCCGGCCACCATGTACCGGATCCAGCGGCGCGGCTCCTGCCAGAGGAGCAGCAGCGCCAGCGGCAGGTAGCAGGCCAGCCAGAGCCAGTAGTTGGCCCGCGCCGCCCACTCCACGTAGGGCAGGTGCGCCAGCACCAGGTCCGGGAGCGTGGGCGCCGGGCGCCGCTCCGCCCAGACCGCGAGCGCCGTCATCGCGCCGTAGCTCGCGAAGCGGAAGAGGAGCGCGGCGGCGAGGCGGGGCCAGAGGGAAAGGAGCGTGGCGAGGCGCGGGGGCATGGCCGTGAGGTCAGGGTCGGCGGCGGAGCGGCGACCGCGGGAGGGGCGGGCGCCCCAGCGCGAGCCAGATGGGCGCACCCAGTCCGGCGAGCCGGAGGGGCCGGGTCTCCCGGCGGAGCCGCGCCGGGCAAGGTACCGGTCGGTGATCGGCCGCGTGCAGGCGCCGTGACGTCGCGCGGCGACGGCACGGCCGGAGGGCCGCCGGAGGGCGGCCGCCTGCCGCGGATCGCTCGTCGAGCTTCGACGGCCGCAGGACGGCTCCGGTCTTTGGGTACCGGCGCGGCGAGCACGGGAGACCCGGCCCCGCAGGCGCGGCTCCGCCGGGCGAGGCCCCCGGGGCGGCTCGGCTGGGCGCGACCTT
The DNA here is from genome assembly GCA_016214955.1 of Deltaproteobacteria bacterium. Lineage (GTDB taxonomy): Bacteria > Myxococcota > Myxococcia > Myxococcales > Anaeromyxobacteraceae > JACRMN01. Next base: position 249,723 of record JACRMN010000017.1, on the reverse strand, counting down.
CATGCCGAACGCGCCGGCCCGCCCGATCTCACGGGAACAGCCCCACCGCGGACAGCAGGTCGAGCCGGGCCTGGCGGAGGGCGTCCTCGGAGATGACCATGGCCAGGTCGGCGTCCCGCGACTGCTGCTGGGCGGTGGTGAGGTCGAGGCTGGTGGTGGCGCCGGCCTCGTAGGCGCGGGTGATGAGGGAGAGGACGGTGCGGGCCTGCTCGGCGGCGCGCCGCGCGGCCAGGAAGGCCGCCTCCTGGTGCTGGGCCGCCTCCACCGCCAGCCGCACGTCGGAGCGGGCCTGGCGCAGGGTGGCGTCGAGCAGCGTCTGGGCCTCGCGCTCCACCGCGCGCCGCTCCTGGAGCTGGCCCACCCGCAGGCCGCCCTCGAAGATGGGCAGCGAGAGCACCAGCTGCACCTGCCAGGCCTCGGGCTGCGAGGGGGCCACCACCGGGTGCTGGTGCGTGGCCTGGGCGGTGGCCACCAGCGAGGGCAGCCAGTCGGCCCAGCTGTAGCGGGCCGCCGCCGCCGCCGCCTCGAAGCGGGCGCGGGCCACGGCCACGTCGGAGCGCCGGTCCACCGCCACCTCTCCGGCCGCCGCGGCCGGGACCTCGAGCGCCGGCTCGGGGCCGGCGTCGAGCGGCTGCTCGCTGCCGGTCACCAGCCCCAGCGCCTCGCGGGCGCGGGTCAGGCCGGTCTGGACCGTCTCCAGCTGCGCCTCGCTGGCCGCCAGCACCTGCTCGGACCGGGCCTGGTCGAGGGCGTTGCCGACGCCGGCCTTGAGCCGCGCCCCGGAGAAGTCGAGCCGGGCCCGCGCCAGCTCGACCGCCGAGCGGGTCACCTCCACCGCCCGGCCGCTGGCCAGCACGCCCAGGTAGGCGCGCCCGGCGGCCAGGGCCACCTGGCGCCGCACGTCCTCCCCGGAGACGCGGGTGAGGTCCAGGGTCCTGGAGGCCACCACCCAGGTGGCCCAGCGCGAGGGGGCGAGGAGGGGCACCTGCAGCACCGCCGCGGCCCCGCGCTGCTCCTGGGGGGTGACGAGCTGATCGGCCGTGGGCGGGGTGCGGCGCAGGATCCGGTCGTGGTCGATGCGGCTCCAGGTGCCGCTCGCCGTCAGCAGCGGCAGCGAGAAGGAGCGGGCCTGGGTGAGCAGGCCGTCCACCCGGGCGATCTCGTCGGCGGCGATGCGGGCCGCCGGTGCCCGGGCCTGCGCCCGGCGCACCGCCTCGTCGAAGGTGATGCGCTCCAGGGTGGGGGCGGGCGCGGCCGCCGTCGCCAGGGCCAGCGCCAGGGAGAGGATCACGTCGCGGCCTCCACGTCCGGATCCTCCTCGTGCTCGTGCCTGGAGAAGCGGTCGAGCAGCGTGTAGAGGGCGGGGATGAGGAAGAGGGTGAGGAAGGTGGAGACCGTCAGGCCGCCGATGACGGCGCGAGCCAGCGGCAGGTTGGTCTCGCTGCCCTCGCCGATGCCCAGCGCCATGGGCGTGAGGCCGGCGACGGTGGCGATGGTGGTCATGAGGATGGGCCGGAGCCGGGTGCGGCCGGCCTCGACGGTGGCGTCGACCAGCGGCATGCCCCGCTGCTGCAGCACGCGGGCGAAGTCCACCAGCAGCACGCCGTTCGACACCACGATGCCCACCATCATGATGATGCCCATGAAGCTGTTGACGCTGAGCGTGGTGCCGGTGATCCACAGGGCGATGAAGACGCCGGAGACCCCCAGCGGCACCGACATCATGATCACCAGCGGGTCGAGCAGGGAGCGGAACTGCGAGGCCAGGATCATGTACACCAGCGCGATGGCCAGGAGGGCGGCGAAGATAAGCCCGGAGAAGGCCTCGCGCTGCGCCGCCGTCTGCCCGCCGAGCTGTACCGCGTAGCCGTCGGGCGGCGGCACCTCCTCGATGACCCGCTGCACCGCGGCGCTGGCCGCGCCCAGGTCCTTGCCCGGGGCCACGTTGGCGGTGACGTCGATGACGCGCTGGAGGTACTTGCGGTTGATCTGCACCGGGCCGGAGGAGCGCTTCACCGTGGCGATGTTGGCCAGCGAAACCAGCGAGCCCGAGGGCGCCTTGACGAAGACGTCGCCCAGGTCGTCGACGTGCCGGCGGTAGCGATCGTCGAGGCGGACGTTGATGTAGTACTGGTTGCCGGTCTTGCCGTCGATGAAGGGAACCGGGGCGAACTGGGTGTTGCCCACCAGGCTGGCGAGCACGCTCTGCGCCACCTGCTGCTCGGTGACCCCGAGCTGGCCGGCCTTCTCCCGGTCCACCACCACGTCGAGCTCGGGGTAGTTCTCCTCGCGGCTGACCTGCACGTCGGTGAGCAGCGGCCTGCCGTCGGCGTCGCTGAGCTGGCGCATCCGGGCGAGGAGCTTCTTGGCGTAGGCCGAGCCCTCCTCCAGGTCGTAGCCGAGCACCTCGACGTCGATGGGGGCCGAGGAGCCGATGTTGCTGATGTTCTTCACGATGCCGCCGATGAAGAAGTAGGCCTGGACCCCGGGGAAGCTGCCGGCCATGGCGCTGCGGATCTTGTCGGCCGCGGCCACGTCGGAGAGGGAGCGCTGGGTGCGGGGCACCAGGTTGACGCGCACCTGCCCGGCGTGCGGGCCGGTGTTGCCGGTGAAGAGCGCGGTGCGGCTGCCCACCGGAAGCCCCACGCTGGTGAGCATGGTCGTCCAGATGCGCCCGCCGTCGGCCGCCTTCTCGCCGGACAGGGCCTGGGCCACCGTCTCCTCGATGCGCTTGCCCACCTCCTCGGTGCGCTCCACCCGCGTGCCGATGGGCGCCCGGTAGGTGATGGTCATCTGCGCCTCGTCGGTGTCGGGGAAGAACTCCGACCCCACGAAGCGCTTCACCGCGAAGCCGCCGACCGCGAAGAGCAGCACCCCGGCGATCACCTGGGCCCGGTGGCCCAGCACCCAGCGCAGCACCCGGGCGTAGAAGGCGTCGAGCCGGTCGAGCTGCCGGGCCACGTGGCCGCCCAGCCCCTTGGCCCCCTCGGCGTGCCCCTCCACCTTGAGGTACCGGATGCAGAGCAGCGGGGTGACGGTGCGGCTGACGAGGAAGCTCATCGCCAGCGAGAAGGAGATGGTGAGGGCCAGCGGCGTGAAGAGGTACTTGGCCTGGCCGGTGAGGAACACCACCGGCAGGAACACCACGATGGTGGTGACGGTGGAGACGAAGATGGGCATGGCCACCTCCTGGGCGGCGGCCAGGACCGCGCTCTTGCGGTCGCCTCCCCGCGCCAGGTGGCGGTGGATGTTCTCCAGCTCCACGATGGAGTCGTCCACCAGGCGCCCCACGCCCAGGGCCAGGCCGCCCAGGGTGAAGACGTTGAGGGTCTGCCCGGTGAAGTAGAGCAGGATGAAGGTGGCGATGATGGAGAGCGGGATGGCCGCGGCGATGATGCCGGTGGCCGAGAGGCTCACCAGGAACAGCAGGATCACCAGCACCGCCAGGCCGCCGCCGGTGACCGCCTCGTGCTGCAGCGAGCTGATGGCGGCGCGGATGTAGCGGGACTGGTCGAAGCCCACCCGCAGCTCCACGTTGGGCGGGATGCCGCGCAGCCGGGGCAGGGCGGCGCGCACCGCGTCCACCACCTCGACGGTGTTGGCGCTGGGCTGCTTGTTGATGCGGAAGAAGATGCCGCGCTCGCCGTTGATGCGGACGATCTCGCTCTGGTCGGCGGTGGCGTCCACCACCCGGGCCACGTCGGCCATGCGCACCGGCCCCTCGCCGGAGACGCCGCCGCGGCCCGAGGTGCCGGGCCGGACCACCACGTCGCGGAGCGGCCGGGCCTCGCCGAACTGGGTGTTGGAGAAGACGTTGTAGTCGGAGTCCCCGGACCGGAGGCTGCCCGAGGGCAGGAGCAGGTTGGAGGTCTGCACCGCCCGGAGCACGTCGAGGATTGCCAGGCCGCGGGCCCGCAGCGCCTCGCGCTGCACCAGGACCTGGACCTCGCGCACCTTGCCACCGCTCACCGAGGCCGAGGCCACGCCCTTCAGCCGCTCCAGCTGCGGCTGGACCACGTTGTAGCCGAGGTCGTAGAGCTGCCGCTCGTCGAGCCCCTTCCCGCTCATGGTGATCTGCACCACCGGGATGCCGGAGATGTCGAACTTGAGGACGAAGGGCTGGTTGATGCCCGGCGGCAGCGCGTTCTGGATCTGGGCCACGCGCTGCGCCACCTCGAACTGGGCGTTGTCGAGGTTGACGCCGAACTGGAACCAGACCACCACGATGGAGGTGCCCTGGCGCGAGCGGCTCTCGACCCGGTCCACGCCCGGCGCCGAGGAGACGGCGCGCTCGATGGGCATGGTGATCGACTTCTCCACGTCCTGCGGGCCGGCGCCCGGGTAGAAGGTGGCGACGGTGACCTGCGGGACCTCGATGTTGGGGAAGAGGTCCACCGGCAGGCGGCCCAGCGAAACCCAGCCCAGGGCGATGGTCGCCAGGGACATCATCAGGATGAAGATGGGGTTCTTGAGGGCGAGGCGGGTGAGCCACACGGGCGATCACCTCCCCTGCCCGGTCGAGGCGGTGGCCTTGCCGGTGTACGGATCGACCCCTCGCTGGGGCCGGACGGTGACGCCGTCGGAGAGCACGTCGATGCCGGCGCTGACGATCTCGTCGGTGGGGGAGAGCCCCTTCACCACCTCGAGCGCGTCGCCCTCGTCCACGCCGGTCTCCACCTGCACCCGCGCCACCTTCTCGCCGCGCAGGACGTAGACGTACTTCTTCTCGCTGGAGATCTGGATCGCCAGCGCCGGCACCACCACCGCCTTGGGGTGGACGCCGACGACGATGGAGCAGCGGCCGTACATGCCGCTGCGCAGCTCGCCGGGGTTCTTCACCTGCACCTCGGCGTCGAGGGTGCGGGCCACCGGGTCGAGGCCGGGGGCGATGCGCACCACCTTGCCCAGGTAGGTCTTGCCGGGCATGGCCTCCAGCACCACCCGCGCCTCCTGGCCCACCCGGAGCTGCGGCGACTCCGACTCGTTGACCCGCACGAAGGCCCGCATCACGTCCACCCGCTCCACCGAGAGGACCGGGCCGGTGGTCGGACCGACGAGCGCGCCCGGGTCCACGCGGCGCTGCGAGACCACGCCGTCGAGCGGCGACTCGATGCGGGTCTCGCCGAGGCGCGTGGCCAGCGCCGCCACGTTGGCCTGGGCCGCCGCCAGGCTGGCCTCGGCGTTGGCGGCCGCGGCCGCGGAGGACTGCAGGTCCTGCTGCGAGACCACGCCGGTGGGGGCGAGCTGCTCGGCCCGATCCTTGTTGGCCCGCGCCAGCGCCGCCGAGGCCTGCGCCTGGGCCAGCGAGCCCCGCGCGGCGGCGAGCTGGTCGGGCAGGTCGGCGGGCCGCACCAGCGCCAGGAGCTGGCCGCGCCGCACGTGATCGCCGCGATCCACCAGCACCGCGTCCAGGTAGCCCAGGGTCTTGGAGGCCACGTCGGCCTGGGCGATGGGGCGCAGGTCCACCGGGCCGTCCACCTCCACCGAGACGTCGCGCACCGTCACCGGCGCCACGGTCACCGCCGGGGGCGGCCGCTGCCGCGGGGCCGCGGCCTTGCTGCAGGAGAGGAAGAGCGCTGCGGCTGCGAGGGCCGTGAACAGAGGGCGGGGAGGCACGATCGGTCTGTTTACGCCTGCCCCGGGGCGAACGCAACGCGCCCCGCGCTCACCCCGGGGCGCCGGCCGGGACCATCTCCAGCAGCCGGACCACCTTGGGGGTCACCCCGGTGGCGCGCAGCAGGGCCGCCAACCTTTCCCGCGCCGCCGGGTTCTGCGCCCTCACCTTCTCGCCCAGGATGAGCTCGTTCTTCAGCGAGTGCTCCCAGCCGGTGAGCTCGGTGACGGTGACCCGGTAGCCGGCGGCCTCGAGGGCCAGGGCCCGGATCACGTTGGTGAGGTGGGAGCCGAACTCGCGGCGGTGCCAGGGGCGGCCGTGCAGCTCGGCCAGCACCGGGTCGGCGGCCCGCCCCTCGGCGAGCTGGCGCGCCACCTCGGCCTGGCAGCAGGGCACCAGCGCCACGTGGTCGGCGTTGTGGCGCACCGCCAGTGCCAGGGCGTCGTCGGTGGCGGTGTCGCAGGCGTGGAGCGCGGTCACCAGGTGGAGCCGCGGCGGCAGCTCCGCCTCGCCGATGGCCGCGGTCTGGAAGGCCATGCGCTCGAAGCCCAGCCGGCGGGCCCGGGCCTCGGCGGCGGCGGTGAGCTCGGCCCGGCTCTCCACCGAGAGCACCCGCCCCTTGCCGGCGGGCCCGAGGAAGAGCTCGTAGAGGATGAAGCCCAGGTAGCTCTTGCCGGCGCCGCAGTCGGCGACCACCGGGTCGCCGAAGCGCGAGAGCACGTCCTGCACCGCCGGCGCCAGGAGCCCGCACAGGTGGTTCACCTGCTTGAGCTTGCGGAGCGCGTCGGCGTTGAGGTCGCCCTGGCGGGTGAGGAGGTGCAGCTCCTGCAGCAGCGCCCGGGACTCCCCGGGAACCAGCTCCCTCTTGACCGCCTCCCTCTTCACCTGCCGGCGCATGGACGAGGTCATAGCCTCCGGGCCGGCCCGGGCGCCAGCCGGCTAGCGCCGGTGGACCTCGAGCTCGGGGTGCTTCTCCAGCAGCTCCTCGTACTTGCCGGGGAAGTCGAGGACCGGCTCGCCCTTGCGCACCAGCCAGATGCGGGTGGCCACCTCGCCGATGAGCTCCTGGTCGTGGGTGACGAAGATGGCCGTGCCCTCGTACCGGTCGAGCCCCTCGGAGAGGGAGTTGATGGACTCGAGGTCCAGGTGGTTGGTGGGCTCGTCGAGGAGCAGGACGTTGTCCTTGAAGAGCATGAGCTTGGCGAGGAGCATCCGCACGGTCTCGCCGCCGGAGAGGGTGTCGGTGGGCTTCATCCGCTCCTCGCCGGAGAACAGCATGCGGCCCAGCAGGCCGGAGATCTCCTCGTTCCCGAGCTTGTCCTCCATCTCCCGCAGCCAGCCGAAGGCGGTGGTGCCCTTGCGGATGACGCCGGCGTGGTCCTGCGGCAGGTAGCCCACCTGCGCCTGGTGGCCCCACTTCACGGTGCCGGCGTCGGGCGCGAGCTCCCCCTGCAGCATCTTCATCAGGGTGGACTTGCCGGCGCCGTTCTTGCCGATGATGGCGATCTTCTCCCCGCGGGTGACGAGCCCGCCGAAGGGCTGGATGACCCGCAGGTCGCCGAAGCGCTTCTCGATGTCGTGGAGCTCCAGCGTCTGGCGGCCGCTCTGCTTCCCCACCTCGAACTTGATGAAGGGGGCGGCGATGTTGGAGCGCTTCAGGTCCTCCATCTTGAGCTTCATGATGGCGCGCTTGCGGCTCTGCACCTGGGAGGCGCGGGTGCCGGCGGAGAAGCGGGCCACGAACTCCTGGAGGGCGGCGATCTTCTTCTGCTTCTCGGCGTTCTGCGACTCGACGCGGGAGCGGACCTCTCCCTTCTGCTTCACCATGTCGTCGTAGCCGCCGGTGTAGGTGATGATGGTCTGGTAGTCGATGTCGGCGATGTGGGTGCAGATGGCGTTGAGGAAGTGGCGATCGTGGGAGATGGTCACCAGCACGCCGTCGTACTCGTGGAGGAAGAGCTCCAGCCAGCGGATGGAGTCGAGGTCCAGGTTGTTGGTGGGCTCGTCGAGCAGCAGGCCGTCGGGCTTGCCGAAGAGCGCCTGGGCCAGCAGCACCCGGAGGCGCAGGCCGCCAGGCAGCGCCTTCATGGGCTCGTCGTGGAAGCGGGTCTCGATGCCCAGGCCCTCGAGCAGCTCGCCGGCGTCGGCCTCGGCCGAGTAGCCGTCCTCCTCGGCGATGGTGCCCTCCAGCTCCGCCAGCCGGTGGCCGTCTTCGTCCGTGATCTCGGGCTTGGCCAGCAGCTCGTGCTTCTCCTCCAGCGCCTTCCACAGCGGCTGGTTGCCGCGCAGCACCACGTCGAGCACCCGGACGTTCTCGTAGCCGAACTGGTCCTGCTTGAGGACGCCCACCTTCCTGGGGCGGAAGACCTGGCCCGCGTCCGACTCCAGCTCGCCGGAGAGGATCTTCATGAAGGTGGACTTGCCGGCACCGTTGGGGCCGGTGAGGCCGTAGCGCCGGCCGGGCGAGAACGAGACGTTCACGTCCTCGAAGAGCTTCTTGGGGCCGAAGGCCTTGGTGACGTTCTGAACCGAGATCATGGGGGAGTCCGCTGCGGAGAGGAGGCGCGTATCTAACCGAAACGGCGCCGATTTGCGAGCGCCTGGCGCCCCCCGGGGCTGGCCAGCCAGGGCGGGACGTTGGAGAGTGTGGCCATGGAGCGGATCTTCGCCGCCTGCGCCCCGGGCCTGGAGGAGCTCTTGGCCGCCGAGCTGCGCGGCCTGGGCCTCTCGGCCACGGCCACGCCCGGCGGCGCCGAGGCCGAGGGGGCAGCGGCCGTGGCCCTGGCCTGCGTGGGCTCGCGCCTCGCCGACGCGGTGTCGCTGCGGCTCTTCGCCGGTCCGGCCTCGGGCCTGGCCGCGGCGCTGGCCGAGGGGAAGGCCCGCTTCGGCGCGGGCGCGGACATGCAGGTGCGCCGCCGCGGGGGAGAGGCCACGGTCTCCATCGACGCGGCCGGCGGCCCGCTCTGGAAGCGCGGCTGGCGGGCCCGGGCCGGCGCCGCCCCGCTGCGCGAGACGCTGGCGGCGGCGCTGCTGGCCTTCGCCGGCCACGACGGCGACCGGCCGCTCCTCGACCCCATGTGCGGCTCGGGCACCATCGCCATCGAGGGCGCGCTGCGGGCGGCGCGGCGCGCCCCGGGCGCCGGCCGCAGCTTCGCCTTCGAGGCCTGGCCCGGGCGCGACAGGGCTGCCGACGCGGAGGTGCGCCGCCGCCTGGCCACCGCCGAGCGCACGCCGCCGGCGCCGGTGTGGGCCTCCGACAGGAACGGCGGCGCGGTGCGCCTCGCCGGCAGGAACGCCGAGGCGGCGGGCGTGGCCACCTGGGTCCGCGTGGAGCGGGCCGACGCCGCCCTGCTCCAGCCGCCGACAGGCCCCGGCCTGGTGGCGGTGAACCCGCCCTACGGCTCGCGCCTCGAGGGCGACCCGGCCGCCGCCTGGCGCGCCCTGGCCGGCCTCCTGCCGCGGCTGCGCGGCTGGCGCCTGGCCCTCGTCGCCCCCGACCGCGGCCTGGAGAAGATCCTGGGCCTCTCCCCCAGCGCAGCCCTCTCCACCCGCAACGGCGGGATGAGCTGCCTGCTGCTGAAGTACGAGCTGTAGGACGCGCATGACCCGCACCGCACGCCTCGCCGCTCCGCTCCTCCTCACCGCGCTCCTCGCCCCGCGGGCGCGCGCCTGGGACGACCACGCCATCGTCACCCGCGAGTCGCTGGCCTCGCTGCCCGCGCTGGGCGCCCGGGTGCGCGCCGAGCCGCTCGAGGCCTTCCTGGCCGCCGAGGGGGCCCGGCTCGAGGCGCTGCTGGCCGGCGAGGAGCCCTGGCTCCGCGAGCACGTGCCGGCCTGGCCGCCGCTCCCCGCCGCCCTCGCCTTCCGCGCCGCCGGCCCCGCGGGCGAGCTGCGCGCCCGCTTCCTCGCCGCCCTCCGCGTTCACCCGGCCATGCCGCTCCCGCTCTTCCGGCAGCTCGCGCCCGGCGCGCCGCTCCCGCCGGGCGCCGCGGCGCTCCCTCCCTCCGCGGTGACGCTGGTCCGGTCCGGCCCCGACGCGGCCACCTTCGTTGCCCTGGCCGACGGGGAGGAGGTGCCGGCGCTGGAGGTGGTGGCCACCGCCGCCGACGAGCCCGACCACGGCCTCGACCTCGGCATCTGGGAGGACAACGGCACCGCCTGGGGCGCCCGCTACGGCCTCGGCCCGCAGCCCTTCGGTAACCCCGCCCTGGAGTTCTCCAGCCAGGCGCCCATGCACATGGGCTTCTTCCACGAGCCCTGGCTGGCCTACCGGGCCGCGCCCCAGCTCCGGCGCACCTTCCCCGAGGTGCGCATCCACCTCTTCCGCGCGCTGGCGGCCCACGCCTTCGCCACCGGCCACGCCTACTGGGGCTGGCGCTTCACCGGCTTCGCCCTCCACTACCTGCAGGACCTGGCGCAGCCGTACCACGCCCGCGCCGTGCCGGGCGTGGGCCTGGCGCGGGTGGCCTGGCTCCAGCTCCTCGGCGCCGTGGGCTTCCCCGGGCCGCGCGCCGCGGCCATCGCCCTCGCCTCCAACCGCCACCTCGCGGCCGAGTCCTACACGCGCCGCAGGCTCCGCGACGCCATCGCCGCGTCGCGCGCCGGCGACCCGCTCCTGGCCGCGCTGCGCGAAACCTCCGGCGATGGGACCGCGCCGCTCGCAGACGCCGACGTCCGCGCCGGCGTGGCCCGCGCCGGGCACGCCGCCGCCGACCCGCTCGACGAGGCGGTGCTCCGCACCTTCCCGGCCCGCCACGTCGCCGATCCGGCCTACACCTTCGACGATACCCGCGAGCCGGTGGACCTGCCGGCGCTGGCGCGCGCCGGCGATCCGGCCGCCGAGCAGGCGCTGGTGCGGCTGCTCTCCACCCGGCTCCGCGACGCCGGCCGCTGGTCCCGGGCCCTGGTGCGCGGGCTGCCCCCGGGCCGGTAGCCGGGCCGCCCGGCGCCCCCCGCGGGGCCGCGGGCGCGCATCTCCAGGAAATCTCCAGCCCACCTCCAGGCTGCGCCGGCGCCGTGGCGCTACAAGGCGCCTCGAAGGCTGCGAGCAGCCGGAAAGGCAAACCATGGCACGACACGAGAGCATCCTGGGTACGGTGGGGCACACGCCGGTGGTGCGGATCAACCGCCTCGCCCCCGAGCACGTGAACCTGTGGGCGAAGGTCGAGGCGTTCAACCCGCTGGGGTCGATCAAGGACCGCCTGGCGCTGGGGATCATCCGGGCGGCGGAGGCCTCGGGCGAGCTCCGGCCCGGGCAGACGGTGGTCGAGGCGACGAGCGGCAACACCGGCATCGGCCTGGCGATGGTGTGCGCCGCCACGGGCCACCCGCTGGTGGTGGTGATGGCGGAGAGCTTCAGCGTCGAGCGGCGGCGTTTGATGCGCTTCCTCGGCGCCCGGGTGGTGCTGACGCCGGCACCGCTGCGGGCCACCGGCATGGTGCAGAAGGCGGTGGAGCTGGCGCGGGAGCACGGCTGGTTCTACGCGCGGCAGTTCGAGAACCCGGCCAACCCCGACATCCACGAACGCACCACCGCGCGGGAGATCATGGAGGACTTCCGCGGCGAGCGGCTCGACTACTTCGTCGTCGGGTACGGCACCGGCGGCACGCTCAACGGCGTCTCGCGGGTGCTGGCGCGCGAGTCACCGGCCACCCGGATCGTCGTCTGCGAGCCGGCCGACGCGCCGCTCCTCGGCAGCGGCGCGCCGCAGGCGCGCAACCCAGACGGCTCGGCGGCCACCGGCCACCCGGCCTGGAAGCCCCATCCCATGCAGGGCTGGACGCCGGACTTCATCCCCAAGATCGCCGGCGACGTGGACCGCAGCCGCATCCACCAGGTGCTGCCTATCGCCGGCCCCGACGCCCTGCGCTGCAGCCAGGAGCTGGCGGCGCGGGAGGGCATCTTCGTGGGCATCACCTCGGGCGCCACCATGGCCGGTGCGCTGGCCGTGGCCCGCGACGCGCCCCGGGGCTCGAACATCCTCTGCATGCTCCCCGACACCGGCGAGCGCTACCTCTCCACCCCGCTCTTCGCCAGCGTGGCCTCCGACATGACCGAGGAGGAGGAGGCCATCTTCGCCTCCACGCCCTTCGGGCGGAAGGCGGCCTGACATGGGCGAGGAACGCCAGGCGCTGGAGCGGGCGCTGGTCCACGCCCTCGACTTCCTGGGGACGCTGGAGACGCGCCCGGTGGCCGCCACCGCCACCGCGGAGGAGCTGCGGCGGGCGCTCGTCGGGCCGCTGCCGGTGGGCGGGACGCCTGCCCGCCAGGTGGTGGACGAGCTGGTGGCCGGCGCCGCCGGCGGCCTCACCGGCTCCCAGTGCGGCCGCTTCTTCGGCTGGGTGATCGGCGGCAGCCTCCCGTCGGCCATGGCCGCCGACTGGCTCACCGCCGCCTGGGACCAGAACGCCGGCATCCACGCCGCCAGCCCGGCCGCCTCGGTGGCCGAGGAGGTCGCCGGCGCCTGGCTGAAGGAGCTCTTCGGCTTGCCTCCCGGGTGCGGCTTCGGCCTCGTCACCGGCACGCAGATGGCGCACGTCACCTGCCTGGCCGCCGCGCGGCACGCCCTGCTGGCGCGGCAGGGCTGGGACGTCGAGCGTCGAGGCCTCCAGGGCGCGCCGCGCCTCCGGGTGCTGGCCAGCGCCGACCGCCACGGCACCGTCGACCGCGCGCTGCGCCTCCTCGGCATGGGCACCGAGGCCATCGAGCCGCTCCCGGTGGACCAGGCGGGGCGGGTGCGTGGCCCGGTGCTGGCGGAGGCGCTCTCCCGCTCCACCGATCCGGCGCTGGTGGTCCTCCAGGCCGGCGAGCTCAACACCGGGGCCTTCGACCCCTTCGAGGAGCTGGTGCCCGTGGCCCGGGACGCCGGCGCCTGGCTCCACGTGGACGGCGCCTTCGGCCTCTGGGCGCGCGTCTCGCCGGTCCACGCCCACCGCGTCCGCGGCGTGGAGCGCTGCGACTCCTGGACCACCGACGGCCACAAGGTGCTGAGCGTGCCCTACGACTGCGGCTTCGCCTTCGTGCGCGACGCCGCCGCCCACCGCGCCGCCATGACGCTGGCCACCAGCTACCTGCCCGCCGCCTCCCAGGCTCGCGACGCGCTCGACTGGAACCCCGAGTTCTCGCGCCGCGCCCGCGCCTTCCCGGTGTACGCGGCGCTGCGGGAGCTGGGGCGCGAGGGGCTGGCCTCGCTGGTGGAGCGGCTCTGCCGCCACGCCCAGGCGCTGGCCTGGGGCCTCGGCGAGCTGCCGGGGGCGGAGCTCCTCTCGGCGCAGGGCTTCAACCAGGCGCTGGTCCGCTTCCGCGCGCCCGGCGCGGGGCCTGCCGCCCCGGACCACGACCGGCGCACCGACACCGTCATCGCCGCCATCAACGCCTCGGGCGAGGCGCTCTTCGGCGGGGTCACCTGGCGCGGCCGGCGCGCCATGCGGGTCAGCGTCAGCAACTGGCGCACCTCGGAGGCCGACGTGGAGCGGGCCGTGGCCGCCGCCCGGCGGGCGCTGGCGGCGACCTCGGTCGTCCCGCCCGGGACCAGCGGCGCGTAAGCGGCTTCTTGCGGCCCAAGACGATGGGGTCACGAACCGGGACGGGACCTATCCTCCCGGCGTGATCTACCGCTTCGAGTCCTTCGAGCTCGATCTGGCCCGGGGCGAGCTGCGGGAGGGCGGCCGGCGCCGCCCGGTGGAGCCGCAGGTGTTCGCGCTCCTCGCCCTGCTGGTGGAGAACCGGGAGCGGCTGGTCTCGCGCGACGAGATCCTCGAGCGGGTCTGGGAGGGGCGCGTCGTCTCCGACGCCGCCGTGGCGAGCCGCATCAAGTCGGCGCGCGAGGCCCTCGGCGACGACGGCAAGGCGCAGCGTCTCATCCGCACCCTCCACGGGCGCGGGCTGCGCTTCGTGGCCGAGGCGCGGGTGACGGGCGATCCGGCCGCCCCCCGGCCCGCGGCGGGGGAGCCGGACCCGCCCCTGGGGCCGGCCGATGCGGGCGCGCGGCCGTCGATCGCGGTGCTGCCCTTCCGGCTCCTCGGCGATCCGGGCCCTTTCGCGGCCATCGCCGAGGCCCTGCCGCACGAGCTCATCACCGAGCTGGCGCGGCTGCGCTGGCTCTTCGTCACCGCCCGCGGCTCCTCGTTCCGCCTGGCGCCCGACGGCGACCCCCGGGAGACCGGCCGGCTGCTGGGCGTGCGCTACTGCCTCTCGGGGGCGGTCGAGCTCTCGGGCGCGCGGCTGGCGGTGAGCGCCGAGCTGGCCGACACCCGCGACGGCGGCCTGGTGTGGGCCGACCGCTTCGCCCGCGACGTCGGCGACGTGCACGCCGTCCGCGAGGAGATCCGCTCCCGCATCCTGGCGGCGCTGGAGATCCAGATCCCGCTCCACGAGGCGGAGCGCGCGCGGCTGACGGTGACCGGGAACCTCGACGCCTGGTCGGCCTACCACCTGGGCCTCCAGCACGTGTACCGCTTCAACCGCCGCGACAACGCCGCCGCCCGCGCCCTCTTTCAGCGGGCGGTGGACCAGGACCCGGGGTTCGCCCGCGCCCACGCCGGCCTCTCCTTCGTCCACTTCCAGACCGCCTTCATGCGCCACACCGACGACGTCGCCGGCGAGACCGCGCTGGCGCGCCGCTGCTCGGCGCGCGGCCTGGAGCTCGACCCCCTCGACCCCTTCGTCAACTTCACCATGGGGCGCAGCTACTGGCTGGAGGGCGACCTCGACACCAGCCTCGGCTGGCTGGAGCGGGCCGTGGCCATCAGCCCCAACTACGCGCAGGGCATCTATGCCTGCGCCCTCACCGAGTCGCTGGGCGGGCGGGGGCTGGAGGGGCGGCGCCACGTGGAGCAGGCCATGCGGCTCAGCCCCCTCGACCCGCTCTACTACGCCTTCCTCGGCACCCGGGCCCTCGGCCACCTGGCCCTCGGCGAGGACCAGGCGGCCCGGCCCTGGGCCGAGCGGGCGGCGCGCTCGCCGGGCGCCCACGCCCTCATCGCCATGATCGCCACGGCGGCCAACGAACTGGCCGGCGACCAGGCCCGGGCCGCCGCCTGGGCGGCCGACGTGCGGGAGCGCGGGCCGGAGCTCACCAGCGCCGACTTCTTCCGCTCGCTGCCCATGAAGCCGGAGGCGGCGCGGGCGCGGATCACCGCGGCGCTGGCGAGGCACGGGATGTAGCGGCGCCCGCCTTCACCGGACCAGCAGCACCGGCCGCCGCTGGCGGACGAAGTCGGCGATGACCTCGATCACCTCGTCGGTTCCGGTGGCGACACACCCCTCGGTCCAGTCGATCTCGCTGGCAGGGTACTCCGGCTCGGCTCTTCCCCGGGGCGGGCCGTGGATCCCGACCGCACCGCCGGTGAGCCCCCGTGCCGCCTGCCGGGGCGTGGGGTAGGCGATGGGGATGAAGGTCCCGAAGCGCTTCGACGGCCTCGGAGAGCCGAGCGCGTAGGTTCCGACCGGCGTCCTCCCGTCCCCCTTGCGGCGCTTGCCCACGCCGCCCGCGCCCAGGGCCACCTGGAAGTGCGCCTGTGGCGCGCCGTCGCGGCACAGCCAGACCTGGCGCTTCTCGGAGATGACGGCGACCACGTCGCCCTTCCTGGGGCAGTGCGAGGTCGCATCCGCCTCGCCCGCCCTGCCGCCGCCGGACAGGAGCAGCGCCAGGAGGGCGATCGCTCGCCGCGTGGTAGAGACGAAGCCGGCCACCGGATCGAGGCTACGCCAGGCGGCGGTCCTTGTCACCGCGACGAGGCCATTGATCCTCGCGGTCCGTATCGGCATGTAAGGTGGTGTCCGCCGAGAGGCGGCAACCGTCCACCCGCACCGGAGCGCCGTGTCCCGACCCTCGACCTCTCCCCTGGCTCCCCTCCGCGCGGCTGCGCTCCTCCTGGTGCTCGCCGCGCTCGGCGCCGGGTGTGCGCACGCACCGCCGCCCGCGGCCGTCGAGCAGATCCCCGCCGGCGCCGCGGACGCCGGAGACCCCTGCGAGCTGCGCGGGTCACCCGCGTGCCGCCCCTGGGGAGACTGCGCCCCGCGGGAGGTCCTGGGCGGCGTCTGCCGGCGCACCGTGCGCGCCGGCGAGTCGCTCATCGAGATGGCGCGCCAGTACGGCGTCGGCTTCAACGTCATCCAGGCGGCCAACCCCGCGCTCGATGCCTTCGTCCCCACGCCGGGGGCGCCCGTTGTCATCCCCACCGCCTGGATCGTGCCCAGGTCCGCGGCGCCCGGGACCCTGCTCGTCAACCTCTCCGAGATGCGGCTCTACCTGACCCCGGCGGACCCCGGCGCCCCGATGACCTTCCCGGTGGGAGTGGGGACCGGCGGCTGGGACACGCCGCTCGGGACCTTCAAGGTCATCCAGAAGCAGGTGAACCCGAGCTGGTACCCCACCGCCTCCATCCGGAGGGAGAACCCCGAGTGGCCGGCGGTGGTCCCTCCGGGCCCGGACAATCCGCTGGGGACGCATGCCCTGCGGCTGTCGAACCCGCTTCTCCTCATCCACGGCACCGACAAGCCGTTCGGCGTGGGGCGGAAGGTGAGCCACGGCTGCCTGCGGCTCTACCCCGAGGACATCCCGATCCTGTACGAGCGGGTTCCGGTGGGGACCCGGGTGAGGATCGTCCGGGAGCCCGTGAAGGTGGGCGAGCACGCAGGCCGCGTGTACGTGGAGGCCCACCAGGACGAGGCCGCCGGGATCGACTACCTGGCGGAGGCGAGGCGCCTGCTGACGCGCCGCGCGCTCCTCGGGCGGGTGGACGCCCGCAGGCTGGAGGCTGCCCTGCGGGCGTGCCAGGGCATCCCCGTGGACGTCTCCGGGGGGCCCGCCGCCGGTGGCGCTACTGGCGACCCTTCAGCTGGCGAAGCTCGAACGCCTTGGCAGCCTTCGCCGCGGACGCCTCCGCCTGGGCCGCAGCAGCCCGCGCCTCCTCCGCCGCCTGCTGCGCCTTCTGCGCCGCCGCCCGAGACTCCGCCACCTCGGCGCGCAGCGCCTTGACGTCGGCGGTGTCGGCGGCGGCCTTCCCGTCCAGCTGCGAGACCTTGGCCTCCGTGGCGGCCGTCCTGCGCTCCACCTCGGAGAGCCGGTTGTTGAGCGGCTCGATCTCCTGGCGGACCGACGCGTTGGTGGCACAGCCCACGGCGAGCAGCATCAGGCTGATGAGTCCAAGTGTACGGGTCATCGTGTTCCCCTTTGGTGTTGGTCGCCCATGGCGACCGAGCGGCGCCTGCGTCCGGCGTTGCTCCCTATAGTGAACGGCCCGCGACCCCACAAGGACTACCTGCGCCGCAGCCCCCCGGGGCCGAAGTCTGCGGAACTTCGCCGCAGCCCGCTCCGACTCCCCGGGGGAGGTGGCGCCCCTTCACGCGCTCGCCGGCGGCTGGCGCGGCAGCTCGACGGTGAAGGTGCTGCCCTGGCCCGGCGCCGACTCCAGGTGCACGGTGCCGCCGTGGGCGTCCACGATCTGGCGGACGATGAAGAGGCCCAGGCCGAAGCCGCTGGCCCGCAGGTAGGAGACGGCGCGCTCGAAGGGCAGGAAGATGCGCTCCTGGTCCTCGCGGGCGATGCCCGGGCCGCGGTCGCGCACCACCAGGCGCGTGCGGTCGGCCTGGGCGTCCACCGCCACGTCGATGGGGCCGGGGGCGTACTTCATGGCGTTGGTGAGCAGGTTGGTGACCACCTGCTCGATGCGCAGCCGGTCCCAGCGCCCCACGGCACCCTGGGCGGTGGCCACCGAGACGGTGCAGCCCGCCTGGGAGAGCTCGGCCCGGTGGCGATCGAGCACCTCGATCACCGCCGCCGAGAGGTCGGTGGGCTCGAGCTGCAGCCGGAGCCGGCGGGTGGTGATGCGGGAGACGTCGAGGAGGTAGTCGACCAGCCGCACCAGCCGGCGGATCTGGCCGTCGGCGCGCCCCAGCGCGGCGTGGAGGTGCCGGGCCGGGTCGCCGGCCAGCTCTCCCCGCGCCACCAGCCGCTGCACCGCCTGGATGGAGAGGCGCAGCGGGGTGAGCGGGGTCTTGAGCTCGTGCGAGGCCACCGCCAGGAACTCGTCCCGGGCCCGCACCGCCTCCTCGGCGCTGCGGAACAGGGCGGCGTTGACGAGCGCCACCGCCGAGCGGCGCGCCAGCTCCTCGGCCAGCGCCAGGTCGTCGGGCGACTGGAGCTGGCCCGGCTCGGAGAGGAACAGGACCAGCGCCCCGAGCTGCCGGCCGCCGGCCGAGAGCGGGAAGATGATCTCGCCGGCGCGCGGCAGCTCGCGCCGCTCCCCGGGCCAGGCCGCCGAGGTGCCGCCGCGGGCCACCAGCATCCGCCCGGTGGCCAGCGCCTGCGCCACGCCGGGGTGGGCGCCCAGCGCCTCGGCGGCCTCGAACGGCCGCACCGCCGGGGCCGGGTCGTGCCTCGCCTCCGCCAGCCAGGCGCCGGGCCTCGGCTCCTCGGGGGAAGGCGCCACCCAGAGCAGCGCCGCCTCGGCGAAGCGCGGCACCGCCAGCCCCACCACGGTGGCGCCGGTGGCCTCGACGTCGAGGGAGGCGGCGAGCTGGGCGGAGACGTCGGCCAGGAAGCGGTGGGTCTCGGCCTCGTGCGCCAGCAGCCGCTCGCGCTCGCGGTGGTAGTCGATCTTGCGCTGCAGCTCGGCGGGCGGGACCTTGAGGGAGGCCAGGATCTGCCCGTAGGCGGCGGAGATGGCCCGCTCCTCCTCGCCGGTGGCGATGGGGCAGCGGCGGGCCTCGGCGTGGGCGGCGGCGGTGCCGATGGAGGAGGCCAGGGTGGTCTCGGCCTCGGCCTCCAGCTCGGCGAGTTGCAGCGCCGAGAGCGAGCCCTCGGGCGCCACCCCCACCCGCGCCAGGCAAGCATCGGCCAGCCGGGCTGCCGCCGCCTCCTCGTGGTAGCGGGCGAAGAGCCGCACCATGCGGTCCCGCTTCTCGACCGCCAGCGCCACCGCGGCCGCGCCCGCCGGCTCGGGCGCCTCCCAGGGCTCGGGCTCGGCAGCGCCCAGCAGCCGCTGGGCCCGGGCCGCCTCCGAGGCCTGCGCCGGGTGGAGCAGCGAGCCGAGGACAAAGGCGCCGCCGTCGAGCAGCAGGATCCAGAGGGTGGCGTGGGAGATGCGGTCGAGGCCGCCGAGCCCGAGGAGCGCCTCGGGCCGCAGCAGGCCGATGCCGGCCGGCCCCTCGGAGAGCAGCCCCCCCGGCAGCCAGCCGGCGCGCACGAAGACCGGCAGGAGCAGCGTGTAGCCCCAGGCGGCGAAGCCGGCCACCAGGCCCCAGAGCGCGCCAGCGGTGCTCGCCTCGCGCCAGTAGAGGCCGCCCAGGAGCGGCGGCGCCAGCACCAGCACGGCCGCGAAGGAGATGAGGCCGATCTGCACCAGCTCGTACTGGCCGCCGAGCAGCCGCTCGTACGCCAGCGCCGCCAGCAGGAGCAGCGCCGCGGCGATCCAGCGGGCCGGCAGGAGGTGGCGCCGCAGCCGGTTGAGGCGCGGCCAAAGGTCGATGGCCGGCAGCAGCAGGTGGTTGGAGACCATGGTGGCCATGGTCATGGTCTCGGCCATCACCATGGCGGTGCCGGCCGAGAAGCCGCCCAGGAACACCAGCCAGGCGAGGCCCCGCGCCCCGGCCGCCCAGGGGAGCGTGAGCACGAAGGTGTCGGCGGCGTGGGCCGGGTGGCCGAGGAGCAGGCCGGCCAGCGCCAGCGGCAGGACGAAGACGTTGATGGCCAGGAGGTAGGCCGGGAAGGCCCAGGTGGCGGTGCGGACGTGGTCGGGGTCGGAGCTCTCCACCACCGCCACGTGGAACTGGCGCGGCAGGAGCAGGACCGCCACCGCCGAGAGCAGCAGGTAGCTCGCCATCGTCACCGGGCTGCCGCCCTTCCCCAGGAGCTCCGGCAGCAGCCCCGCCGCCCCGGCGCGGCCCAGCAGGTCGCCGGGCCCGTCGAAGAGGGCGTAGACCACGAAGGCGCCCGCCAGCAGCAGGCCGGCGAGCTTCACCCCGGCCTCGGCGGCCAGCGCCACCATCATGCCCGGGTGGCGCTCGGTGGGGCTGAGCCGGCGGATGCCGAAGACGATGGTGAAGACCACCATCAGGGCCACGATGAGCGGCCCCACCTGGCCGGCCGCGGCCGGGCCGGGCTGTGCCGGGTCGTGGCCGGTGATGACCGCCACGGTGGCGATCATGGTCTTGAGCTGCAGCGCCAGGTAGGGGACGAGACCCAGCAGGAGCCCGAGCGTGGCCACCGTGGCCACCGACTGCGCCTTGCCGTAGCGCACCGAGAGCAGGTCGGCAACGCTGGTGACGCGGTGGGCGTTGCGGATGCGGATCATCTTGCCGAGGAGCCGCGGCCAGAAGACTGCCGACACCGTCGGCCCCAGGTAGATGCCGAGGAAGAGCAGGCCCGAGGAGGCGGCGCTGCCCACGCTGCCGTAGTAGGTCCAGGTGCTGCAGTAGGTGGCCAGGGAGAGCGCGTAGACGAGGGCGCTCCCGCCGGCGCGTCGCCCGCGCTGCTCCTGCCGCTCGGCCCAGACGGCCAGCAGGAAGAGCAGGCCCATGTAGGCCAGTACCACGGCCACCACGGCGAAGAGGCTAGCCATCGCGCCCGGCCTCCGGCGCACCGGGGTCGCGCCGCCGCGAGACGCGGTGGAGCGCGATCACGCCGAGCGCCCAGGCGGCCATGAGCTCGACCCAGGCGCGGGCCAGGCCCGGACGCGGCTGGCGCACGAAGGGCCAGAGGAAGAGGAGGAGGCCGAGCAGCGCCAGCCCCGCAGCCGTTGCCGGGTGGCGCCAGAAGCGGCGGGCGCGGCCCCTGGAGGCCACGCCTAGCGCGACCTCGGGGCGCAGAACCGGCCCACCGTGCCGGTCAGGTCGTCGAGGTCGAGGGGCTTGCGCAGCTGGCCCTGGACGGCGGCCGCCACCGCGGCGGCGATGGAGCCGAAGGCGCTCACCAGCACCACCGGGAGAGCGGCCAGGCGGCTGTCGCCGCGCAGGAGGCGCAGGAACTCGGCGCCGTCCATCACCGGCATCATGAGGTCGAGGAGCACCAGGTGCGGGGGCGGACCGGCCTGCAGCGAGGCCCAGGCCTCGCTGCCGTTGGCGGCGTAGGCCACGTCGTAGCCCTCGAGCTCCAGCACCTGGCCGAGCGCGCTGCGGATGTCGGCGTCGTCGTCGACGACCAGGATGTCGGAGCCGGCCACGGGTGCCTCGCCCGCGAGCGCCCCGCGCGCCAGGTGGTCGTTGTGGGGCGGTGGGTGGATGGCCGAGCGTAGCGCCCCGCTCGGGGGCGAGCCAAGTACCCGCCCAAGTTGCCCCCTTCGTTCACCTCACCCCTTCCGGGGCAGCCTGGCAGCTTGCCGGGTTCGCGCAGCGTGCGGGTGCCTCGCTTCCCGAAGGCAGCCCTGGCTACCGCCTGGACGCGCCCGCCGCCCTCCCCGCCTCCAGCGCGCCCCCCACCTGCAGCCCCTCGAGCCAGTCGAGGAAGCGGGCGACGTCGGGGCCCTCCATCACCGCGCCGTGCTGCGGGCACAGGGTCTTCACGTCGAGCTTCCGCACGCGGGCGACCCACTGGTTCTTGGCCTCGTTGGAGGGCATCCACCGGCGGTGGAAGCCCTCCATGTACTTCACGTGCGAGGCGAAGTCGGCGACGACCAGCTCCTCGCTCCCCTCGGGGAGCAGGGCCGCCCCGATGTCGCCGGTGAAGAGGATGCGGGCGTTGGGATCGTAGAGCGAGAAGTTCCCGCTGGAGTGGCAATAGTGCGCCGGCACCAGCACCAGGTCCTTGAGCCCGCCCCCGAGCGGGATCGTGGTCCCCTCGTCCGGCACGGGCACGAAGCGGGCCGCGTACTCGTGGCCGAAGTGGGCGACGAAGCCGGTCCAGAGCCAGGGCATGAGGACCCTGGCCCCGGGACAGAGGCCCATCCACAGCGGCAGCGACGACATGATGTCGGGGTCCTGGTGGCTGCAGACGAAGGTCTTCACGCGGTCGACGGCGATGACCTCGGACACCGCGGCGACCACCGGGGGGAAGATCTCGGTGCCGCCGGGATCCATCATCACCACGTTGTCGGGGGCGATGATCAGGTACTCGTTGGTGTCGATGACCTGGCTCGACCGCTGGGGGTCGCGGGCGAACATCGTCCAGGTCAGGCCGGCGGCCTGGTGGAGCGTCTTCTTGCGCATGGCACCTCCTCAGGCGATGCCGGCCAGCAGGCAGAGCGTCTGGTGGGACTTGGCCTGGATGCGCTCCAGGAGCGTCGCCAGCTCGGTCTTCAGCGCCACCAGCGACTTCGCCGCCGAGGTGAGCGCCGGGTCGCTGCTGGCGTCTCGGTTGGCCTCGATGTTGAGGAGGGTGGCGACCATCGGCAGCTCGACGTTGAGCCGCGCCAGATCCAGGAGCCTGGTGTCGGCCTTCTGCAGGGCCTCGGCGATGACCCGGATGTCGGCGATCAGCGCGCTCCCCACGGCATCGCGGCGGGCCTCGACGAGGGACAGGGTCGCCCCGGTGGTCCCCCGGGCCACGGCCAGCTGGTACTTCTCGCAGGCGCGGGCCAGCGCCGCGCTCCGCACCGCCTTGGCCGCGACCTCGACCGAGTGGCCGTGCAGCGCCCGGATCACCTGGCTGGCGTGGCTGGCCATGCGGCCGATCTCGCGGGCCAGCGTCTGGAAGACCTCCCCGCCGTCGGTCACGCGGACCGCGAGGATCTCGGCGTTCAGGGCGAGCCGCTTGAGCTGCTCCATCTGCTTCAGGAAGCGGCGCGCCTCCAGCGTCAGGCCCATGCTGGTGCCGTAGACCTCGATCATCGTCGCGAGAGTGGGTGGCTGCATCGGGGCCGCGCGGGTCTGGAGGCCGGGCAGGCGCGCCGGCCTCCGTCTTGCCGGCTCCGCGTTGCAACACCAGGGCCGCCCCGGGCGACGCCAAGCGGCCGGCAGAGGCCGGGTTCGTCCCGGGAGCGCGGGTGCGCCCGAACCCTCTGGGTGCGCCTGCCGGAGTGTCGGAGCGCGCAGGGCCCTGACGGGGTCCGTCGCGCCTGCTCCCCCGCGGCGCCGAAACGGAATACCGTCGCGTCCATGGGTGAAGACGACGCCCCCGCGGCCCTGGCCCTCGCCCGGCGCGTGGCCGCCTGCCTGGCCGCCGACCCGGCCGTCGAGGCGGTGGCGCTCGCCGGCTCGCGGGCCGGGCCGCTCGCCGAGGCCGGCTCGGACGTCGACCTCTACGTCTACGCCGCCCGGCAGCCGCCGGAGGCGCTGAGGACGGCGGCGGCGGCCGGGGCGCGGCGGCTCGAGCTCGGCAACCGCTTCTTCGAGCCCGGCGACGAGTGGACCGACGGCGAGACCGGGCTCGGCGTGGACGTCATGTACCGGACGCCCGCCTGGATGGAGAGCCAGCTCGACCGGGTGCTGGTGCGCCACGAGCCCTCGGTGGGCTACTCCACCGCGCTCTGGCACTCGGTGCGCGTGGCGGTGCCGCTCTTCGACCGGAGCGGCTGGCTCGCCGCGCTCCAGGCCCGCGCCCGCGCCCCGTATCCCGAGCCGCTGCGCCGCGCCGTGGTGGCCCACAACCAGCCGCTGCTGCGGAGCACCCAGTCCTCCTTCCTCGCCCAGCTCCGCAGCGCCGTGGCCCGCGGCGACGCCGTGGCCGTCAACCACCGCACGGCCGCCATGCTGGCCAGCACCTTCGACCTGCTCTTCGCGCTGAACCGCGCCACGCACCCCGGCGAGAAGCGGCTGCTGGCGCACGCGGCGTCCTCGTGCCCGCTCCGGCCGGAGGGGCTGGAAGGGCTGGTGGCGGCGCTGCTCCGGGCCGTCCCCGGCCCCGGCGCGGTGGAGGCCGCCGACGCGCTCGGCGAGTCCATCGACCGTCTCCTGGCCGCCGAGGGGCTGCTGCCGTGACCGGGCGGCCGGCCCCGCGAAGACGGGGAAGCCCCTAGGGAACGCCTCGAGGGCCCTTCCTGGCGCGGCGAAGGACTCGCAGCAGAGCCGGACTTGCTGGGACCGGGCATCGGCCCGGCAACGACCCGCCATCTGCGGAGTTCACGCGTTCGCCCGCGGGGCGCGGCATCGCCGTCACCCGGGCCTGGTGACATGGCGGCGCGCGACGAGAAGCGGCGCGCAGGAGGATTGGGCCGGTGCCGACCATCGCTCACGTCTCGGACCTGCACATCGGCAAGTCGGCGGCCAACGACGAGGCGGCTCGCGCCCTGGCGCAGGCCCTGCTGGCGGCGCGGGTCGACGAGGTGCTGGTGAGCGGCGACGTCACCCACCGCGGCCGCGTGGAGGAGCTGCGCACCTTCCGCCGCCTCTTCGCTCCGCTGCGGGACCGGGTGGCGCTGGTGCCCGGCAACCACGACCGGCTCGGCGACGACGCCGGCCGCTGGATGATGGCCGGCCGGGTGCAGGTGCGCGCCGGGGAGGGGCTGCACCTGGTGCGGGTGGACTCGACCGCGCCCCACAACCGCCACTCGCTGCTCGACGGCCACGGGGAGCTCTCCCACGGCGACGTGGCCCAGGTGGAGGAGGCGCTGGCCGTGGCCGCGCCAGGCGCGCTCACGGTGGTGATGCTGCACCACCACCTCCACGAGCTGCCGGAGGACGGATTCTGGGAGCGGGTCTCCACGCGGCTCGGCTGGCCCAACGCCGGGGAGCTGGCGCTGGGGGAGCACCTGCTGGGCCGCCTGCTGGGGCGGTGCGACCTGGTGCTCCACGGCCACCGCCACGCCACGAGCGAGTCGACCCTGGCGCTGGGCTCGGCACGGCCGCTGCGGATCTTCAACGCCGGCGCCAGCCCGGAGCTGGGGCGGGTGCGGGTGCTGCGCCACGGGGGCGGCCGGCTCCGCGCCGTGGGCTGGCTCGACTGCCGCGACTGGGCCCGCCAGGCGCTGGCGTGGGAAGAGGGGGCGCCGGCGGCGGCGTGAGGGGTGGCGCACATCCCTGCCCGCGTCATCCCTACCGCGTCATTCCTAGCGTCATCCCTACCCAGAGTAATGACGCTCCAAGCACAGGGAATCAGGGCGATGACGCGCCGGCGGGAGTCGGGGAGCGCGTCATGACCACTCTGGGTAGGGACCGATGATTACTCTGGGTAGGGACCAAGCTAGGGACCAAGCTCCGGGGAAGCCGCCACCTCCTCGAGGATCCGCCGCAGCCCGAACTTCGGCAGCCGGACGTAGCCGGCCCAGGCGGCGGCAGCCAGCGCCCCCTCGTCCACCAGGTCGAGGAGCCACTCGCCGGCGTGGGCCGGGTCGCGCTGCTTCAGCCCTGCTCCTGCCTCCCGCACCCAGCGCCGGTTGCGCTGCTCGTGGACGCCCACCGGCGGCGCGCAGATCATCGGCAGGCCGAGCGCGGCGTAGAAGGTCATCTCGCTGGGCTTCGTCCAGAGCACGTCGGTCCGGGCGAGGAGCGCGTTGAAGGCTTCGTAGTAGGCGTCGAAGCCCGGCTCCTGCAGGATCTCCACCTGCGGGCAGCCCGCCAGCCTGGCCTCCGCCACCGCCTCCTCGAAGAGGTGCCGGACCTCGGGCCGCACCCCGGCGACCAGCGCCAGCCGCAGCCGGCTCTCCAGCAGCGCCTTGCGGAGCGCGGGCAGGAAGCGGCGCGCCAGCTCGGCCTGGGCGCCGGCCCCGCCCACGGCGAAGGTGACGAGCGGCGGCCTGCGCTCCTCCTCGCGCGGCAGCTCCCCCAGGAAGTGGTCCAGCTCCGGCCCCCACTCGCCCCGGAAGGCGCGCCGCGGGTCGAGCCGCACCACCCGCGCCGCCAGGTTGCGGCGCAGGGCCGGGAGCCCCGGGCCTCCCAGGAGCGCCCCAGGCAGCGGGAAGCCGGTGACGCGGATTCGGGCGGCAGGCACGCCGTACTGCTCCAGCCTGCGGCCGGTGCGCAGCGTGGGCACGAGGTAGCGGATGCGCGTGGCGCCGGGGCGCACCGGGACCCAGGCGCGGTTCACGTCGGTATCGGTGACCACGCAGTAGACGCGGTCCAGCCCGGCCCTGTCGGCCACCAGCGCCGGCGCGAAGAAGGTGGTGAGCAGCGGCCTGCCGCTCTCGCGCAGCAGGCCCACCATCCCCTCCCCCAGCCCCATGCCGATGGTCCGGTCGAGCGCCCAGGCGGTCAGCGTCGGCGCCGACAGGTCGCGCCTCGGGTGGAGCGGCGGAATCTCGGTGAGCCGGTCGAGCAGCGCCTTGAGCGGCGCCCCCACCACCGGGACCTGCGAGAGGCGCGAGGCGGCCTCGTAGGCCGAGCGCACCCGGTGCCAGAGCTTGCGCTCCCGGGCGTCGGCCAGCGGCTCCCGGTCGGCGTGCAGGAGGCCGGTGGCGAGCTCGTCTGCCAGCGGTCGCGCGGCGCGCAGGTGGCCGTACCCCATCTCCAGGGAGACCAGGAGTGGCCTGGCGGAGGCGTCGGCGGGGCGGGGAGTCTGGGGCGCGATGACGGTGTGCAGGGTTCCTCCGGAGACGCGGCGGGCTCAGGCGGCGCGTGGACCCGCGGCGGTCCAGGGGGCCTCGTCCGCGGCCGGCTCGACGCGCGTGCCCTCGTGGACCCGCAGGCGGTTGCCGCGCCAGCTCACCTCGCTCTCCCAGAGGGCCTGCGCCCAGGGCCAGGCCAGCAGCAGATCCTTCACCGGCACCAGCAAGAGCTGCCAGGGCGCGAAGCCACCGGGCCGGAGCAACCGCCCCGCGGCGCCCTCCAGCGCCGCCTTGGCGAGGCACGCGCCGGCGAGGCCCAGCGCCGTCTCCGGACCGGGGTCGAGCACCAGGGCCGCGGCCGCCAGCAGCACCGGGTTGAGCATCGCCTGGGCGAGGTGCACCGTCCGGCCGGTGGTGGTGCGGTGCAGGACCGCCCAGCGGGCGTACCGGCCCAGGAAGTCGGCAACGCCGCGCGAGTGGCTCACCTGGACGACGGGCCGGTGCGCCAGGGCCACGCGCTTGCCCAGCTTGCGGGAGACCAGGGTGCCGAGCACGTAGTCCTCGGCCAGGAAGTCGCGCGCGGCGGCGAAGCCTCCCAGCGCCTCCAGGTCCTCGCGGCGGAAGGCCATCGACTTTCCCACCACGATGTCGCGGCCGGCGAGCCGCTTGGCGCCCACCAGCGCCGGCGCCACGAAGCCGGTGAGGTGGAGGTGGTCGAGGAGCGAGCCCAGGCGGCGCTCGCCCGCCCCGGCCACCAGGTGGGTGACGAGGCCCACCTCCGGGTCGGCCAGCAGCGCGGAGATCTCGCGCAGGTAGCCGGGTGCCACCCGCACGTTGGAGTCGCTGACGACCAGGACCGCGTTGCGGGCCTCGGCGGCCAGGGTGACGAGCTGGTTCACCTTGGGGTTGGCGCCGGCCGCGCCGCGCTGCACCACCACCCGGAAGCGCGGGTCGCGCCGGGCCAGGGCCATGGCCAGGGGGAAGGCGGTGTCGGCGGTGCTGCGCACGCCGAGCAGCACCTCGTAGGCCGGCGCCTCCAGGGCGGCGAAGGACTCCAGGTTGGCCGCCAGGTCGTCGTCCAGGCCGCAGAGCGGCTTGAGGATGGAGAAGGTGCGCGGCCCCTCGCGGCGCGGCGCCGGCACGGCCAGGTGGCGCCGCAGGGAGAGCAGCTGGGCGAGGAGCAGCAGAGTCCCGAGCGATCCGAGGGCGAGCAGCGCGACGGCGGCGGCGTGGGCCATGCCGGCGAGGGTGCGCGCCTGCGGTGACGGCCCGATGCGTCCCGTGCGACGACTGGGTGGCGGCGGTGCCGGCACCGTTGCCACCTCCTTGCACATCCGTCACGGGCGGCGGCGCTGCCCGCTGCCATGCTTCCCGGGCCGCGGTCTCGCGGCGACCTGGCAGGACACGGCCCACTTCACTGCGGGAGCGCGGCCGTGGGTGGGACCCGCAGCGCAACCCTGGCGCTGCGGCGTCCCGCCGTTCCCCGCGGCCCCTCAGGGCGCCGGGACGATCTCCAGGCCCACGCGCCGGTTGGCGCGGCGGCCGGCCGGCGCGTCGTTGGAGCCGATCGGCGCCGCCTGCTCGAAGGCCGAGATCTCGGGCCGGTGCTGGTACACCTCGGCGCGCGCCTCCGGGGCGCACCCGGTGCCCCGGGGACACGGCCCGTCGCCGGACCGACGACGGCGCCACGAGGGCCCCCGGGCGGCGCCGGGGACCCTCGCTCGCTGCTCCGCGCGGCGGCGGCTCAGTCCCGGTGCCGCTCCCGGTCCCCGGCCAGGGCCGCCCGCATCAGCTTGAAGAAGACGTCGGTGTTGGTCTGCACCCCCACGAAGTCGCGCCAGGCCTCGCTGCCGGTGGAGTAGGCCGAGACCGGGATGTCGGCGGCGGTGTGGACCGCCTGCAGGCCGGTGACGTTGCCGCGCACGAAGAAGCCGCTGGTGTCGGAGAGCCGCTGGATGGGCTCGCGCCTGTAGCCCTTGGCGGCCATCTCGGCCTTGATGTCGGAGGGGAGCAGGCTGTCGGTGACCGGCAGCGGCTTCCAGAGCCAGGTCTCGTACCGGTCGCCGGCGGCGCCGTAGCCGACGAGCACCTTGCCGTCCACGTCCATGGTGGCCGGGTAGCCGTCGGAGGCCATGGTGTAGCGCGGGAAGCCGGCGGCGTCGTAGGTGCCCACGGCCCGCTGCCGGCCCGGGATCTGGGCGGGGTCGAGGACCGCGGCGTCGGAAGGGAGCGCGGCGGTGGCGGCGGCACTGCCACCCGGCCCGGTCAGCCCGCGGGAGTCGAAGGCGTTGAGCGCGCCGATGAGGCTGAAGCCGGAGCACTCGTGATCGGCCAGCACCACCACCACGGTGTCGCCGGCCCGGTCGGCGAAGCGGCGCGCC
The DNA here is from genome assembly GCA_016214955.1 of Deltaproteobacteria bacterium. Taxonomy (GTDB): domain Bacteria; phylum Myxococcota; class Myxococcia; order Myxococcales; family Anaeromyxobacteraceae; genus JACRMN01. The sequence continues at coordinate 221,370 of JACRMN010000017.1, read as the reverse complement.
ACGCCCACGGCGTTGTCGAGCTCGATCACCTCGCCGATGGCGCGGTCGGGGTCCATGAGGTGGCTCTGCTTGTCGATGTGTGCCCCCTCGACCATGAGCACGAAGCCATGCCGGTTGCGGGAGAGCACCTGCAGCGCCGCCTCGGTCATCTCGTCGAGCATGGGCTGGTCGGGGGCGTGGTAGTCGTCCACCACCCCGGGCGCCGAGGGAGCGCGCCGCTTGGCGACCTTGTCGAGTGCCACGTTCATGTTGCCGTAGCCGAAGAGGCCGAGGAGGCGGTCGGGCCGGGCCGCCAGGGCGCCGCGCAGGGTGGTGGCGCTGTCGGCGTAGCTGAAGCCGGCGGCCTGGAACCCGGCGATGAGGTCGCGGGACGGGTCGGCGGCGCCGGTCGCCTGGGCCGGCAGGCCCCAGGCCGCGAGCAGGTCGGCAGGCAGGCCGGCGTAGTCGGTGGAGGCGCTGCGCGACGAGCCGAACTGGCCGGCGGGCAGGAACCAGCGGCGCCCGCCGCCGAGGAGGACCGCCAGCCCGCTGTTGCCGCGCTCGTCGAGGTACTGGTCCACGATCCCGGTGCCGGCGTTGCGGTTGCCGGTGTGAACCATGTTGGCGGCCGGGGTGGCGTCCTCGACGTCGGCGGTGGTGACGATGCCCAGCGAGGTGCCCTTCACCCGGTGCAGGTACTCGCCCATGTACTCGACCCGCGGCTGGAGGAAGGGGCTCAGGGTGTGGGCCGGGTACACGCCCTCCTGGTTGTTGTTGGCGTGGCTGCCGGTGGAGTAGCAGGCCATGCCCGGGGCCGAGTCGGTGACGATGCTGTTGAGCGAGTGGGTGCTGACCAGGCCGGTGCCGGGGAAGCCGTCCATCTCCAGGCGGCCCAGCGGATCGCCGCCGGTCACGCCGTACTTCACCAGCCGTGCCGCGGTGCGGTGGGCCACGCCCATGCCGTCGCCCAGGAAGACGATGAGGTTGCGGGCGGCGCGGCGGTCGTCCCCGCGCCCGCCGCCGATCCCCACCACCTGGATCCGCGAGGTGACGGTGACCGTGCCTGTCGCGTCGGTGAAGGTGGCGGCCAGGGTGTGCAGGCCGGGCGCACCGATGGCCTGGCCGCGCCGGTTGAAGCCGCCCCAGCCGGCGGCGGTGATGCCGTCGGTGGTCAGGCTGTTCTGCTCACCCGAGGTGAAGGCCAGGGGCCTGCCGTCCAGCGTCAGGCTGGCGGCGTACGGGCCGGTCCCCTTCCCCTCGACGCGCACGTCGAAGCGCTGCCCCTCCAGGAAGCGGGCCCCGTCGGGCGGGACCAGGGACACGCCCGCTGGCAGGGCCGAGGCGGCGCCGGCCGCCAGCAGGAGGAGGGCGGTGAAGGTGCTGCGGAGGATCCTCGGGATGCGCATGTGTGGCTCCGTTTCTCGCGGTTACGGCTGGGGGGAAGAGGCAGGGCGCGGGTCGAGCCGCAGCCGGAGGAACGAGACCTGCTGCTCGCCGCCGAGCTCCAGGACGCCGGTGACGGCGATGGGGCCGGTGATGGGCTCGGGCGGGTCGCCGTCCATCAGGACCCGGACCGCACCGGGGGGAAGGTCGCCGGTGCCGGCGCCGCTCTCGTCGCACTCCACCGGCCGCTGCGCCAGCCAGAACCCGCCGGAGCCCGGCTCCTCGAGCCGGGCCATGAAGCCCACCAGCCGCACGCGGCTCCCGGCCAGGGCGCGGGCCCGGGCGCTGGGGCCGGCGGAGCCCGAGAGCTCGCGCACGCCCAGGGTGGGGAGGTCGGCGGCGGACGACGAAGGCTCCGCGGCCAGCGATGCGGCGAGGAGCACCAGGGCGGCGAGTGGCAGCATGGGTTCTCCGGCTCCGTTGAAGGGTGCGGAGAAGGTGCACCCCGGGCCGGTGCGGTGCCGTGAAGGAACGGTGAAGGTTGTGCGACCCCGCTGAAGAACGCCTTGCCCCGGAAGATCTCGGGCTGCGGCAGGTTCCGCTGCGGTATGGTCGGGCCTTGAGCGGGCGAGGGCGCGAGGAGGCCACCATGGCGATCTGGAAGCGGATCTGCTGCCCCACCGACTTCACGGAGAGCTCGGGCGCGGCGCTCCGCCAGGCGGCGGCCATCTCGCGCGAGACCGGCGCCGAGCTGCTCCTCCTGCACGTGAGCCCGCCCCCCAGGTCGGGGGGCGCCGGGTCGATGCTCGCGCCGCCCACCTGGCCGGCGCGGCAGGAGGCCGACCGCGGTGCCGAGCTGCGGGCCTGGCAGGCCGATGCGGAAAGGCTGGCGCCCGGTGCGGTGGTGACCGCCAGCGAGTTGACCGGGCCGGCCGCCGAGGAGATCGCCCGGTTCGTCAGCGACTTCGCTTGCGACCTGGTGGTCATGGGGACCCACGGGCGCGGCGCCATCGGAGCGGCGGTGCTGGGGTCGGTGGCCCGCGGCGTGGTCGAGCGCGTGCGCTGCCCGGTGCTGGTGGTGCCCCCCGGGCCGGCGAGCGTCCCGGCCCGGGAGGTCTGAAGCCGGGGCCGGCTACTTCAGGCCCATGCAGCTGGCGTAGTAGCTCACCGTCGCCGGCCAGTCGGAGAAGATCCCGCGGATCTTCACGTCGCGGGCCAGCACGTCGAGCGCCTGGTACATGTCGGCGTCCTTCTTTACGGCCCGCCCCTGGGGGTCGAACAGCCAGTACCAGCCCCCGGTGGCGGCGCCGCCGCGCAGGTCGGAGCGCTCGAATGTCCAGGCGATGATCTCGAGGCCGGCCGCCTGGATGTCGCGGGCGTAGTCGGAGGGAACGATCTCACCGGCGGCGTTCACCGCCAGCAGCGCGAAGGTGGGCGGGGCGATGATGCGCACGCCCTGGCGCCTGATCTCGCGGAGCTGCGCGGCGGTGAGGCGCGGGATGGGCGGCGAGACGGTGGGGTCGATGCTGTCGAGGTAGACCGCCTGGCGGCCCAGCCGCGGGGCAGCCCGCAGCCAGTAGGCGACGTCGGCCAGGTTGAAGGACTGAGCGAAGACGTCGCCGGGCGGGACGCCGGCCGCGGCGAGCTCGTCGACGAGCGCCTGGGCGTACCGCTCCTGGCTCCCGAAGATGGCGTCGACGCGGTCCTGGTGCGTGGCGCCCTTGAGCTCGGGCGTGTGCTTCACGCCCATGCGGCGGTTGAGCTCGATGCTCTCGCGGAAGGACAGCACCTGGGCGCGCCCGGTGTAGAGGTCGGTGCGCCAGCTCGCCGTGCCGCCCAGGTAGCCATGGGGGGTGGTGGCCGAGGGGTTGCTGGCGTCCATCTTGGCGTGGAGGGTCTTGAACTCGGCCAGCGTCAGGTCGCTGGTGCAGCACTGCGGCGCGGGGTTCGGCCCCACCGGCCCGGTCCAGGGCACCGTGCACTTCTGGTTGAGTTCTGTAGCCACGATGTCGGTGGTGGTGTGGAGGTCGCACTCGCTGTGCCGGCAGACGAGATGGCCGTCACTCGTGAAGGTGACGTCGCACTCGACGATGCCGGCGCCCATGCGGGCCCCGGCCCGGTAGGAGACGTCCGAGTGCTCGGGGAACTGGAGGGCGGCGCCCCGGTGGCCGATGGAAAATTCGGTGCGGCGGAAGGGGCCGTCCTGGCACTGCGTCAGCCGGTCCTTGAGCGGCCCCTCGTCCATGCCCTGGACGAGGTAGAAGGGCCGTGTCCCGAGCTGGATCTCGGCGCCGGAGTGGTGGCGGTCCTCGGAGGCGTGGGCCGGGAGGGCCGCCAGGGCGGCCAGCCCGAGGGCCAGGATCGGCGGCGTCTTCGCGTTCATGAAAGCTCCTTCTGGTGGGGGCTGCGTCGGCAGGATGCCGGCCCCGGGACCTTAGCCGCGGCCCCTTCACCGGGAGCGTCGAAGCCGTGACGAGTGGCGGGAGGTGCGGCCACGCGCCGCCCCGCCGCCGAAGTTCACCTCCCCGCCGCGCGCCCGCCCCTTCCTCGCCACCGCCGCGCTCCAGGATCACCCTCGGTGCCGAGCAGGGCGGGTGCGGTGGGGTCGGGCGGGAGATGGCGCCGGAAAGGGCCTTCCCGTGACCACTGCCCAGCTGTACGCCCTCTACGTCCGCGCTTACCGCGACGCTCCGCGCCTGCTCGGCGCCGGCGTCGAGCTCGACGACCCGGGGATGGCCGATCCCTCCCGGCGCCCGCCCGTGGCCCGGGTGGTGGCGCTGCTCGCGCTCCACGACGTCTCCGACGGGAGGCCCATGCGGTCGCGGGCCCTCTTCGATCGCGCCGTGGCCGAGGGGTGGCGGGCGCTGGCGCCGCTGGGGCTGCGGACCGCCCCTGCCTGTGGCGGCTAGGTGCTCTTGAGCTGCCGGCTCCGCGGGTGGCGCACGTCGGTGCCGCGCACCATGTAGACCACCATCTCGGCCACGTTGGTGCAGTGGTCGCCGAAGCGCTCCAGGTGCTTGGCGGCGAACATCAGCGAGGTGGCCCGGCGGATGGCCCGCGAGTCCTCCATCATCCGCGTCAGCATGTCGTTGAAGATCTTGAGGTAGAGCGCGTCGAGGAACCCGTCGGTCTCCATGACCTCCCGCGCCTTCTCGACGTCGCCCTCGACGAAGGCGTCGAGCGCGTGCTTGAGCTGCATCTGGGCCATGCCGGCCAGGGATTCCAGGTCGTGGACCGGGCCCAGGGACGGGGCCTGGCACAGGTCGATGGCCCGCTCGGCCACGTTGACCGCCAGGTCGCCCATGCGCTCCAGGTCCACCACGATCTTGAGGGCGGTGGCGATGAAGCGCAGGTCGCTGGCCGCCGGCTGGCGCAGCGCCAGCAACCTGCGGCAGGCGTCGTCGATCTCCACCTCGAGGCGGTTGACGTCCGAGTCGCTCTTCTTCACCCGCGAGGCCAGCTCCGGGTCGCGCTCCACCACCGCCTTCACGGCGCTGGCGAGCTGGGCCTCGACGCGGCCGCCCATGGCCAGCAGCCGCTCGCGGAGGTCCTTGAGCTCCCGCTCGTACGTCTTGTCGGTGTGCGAAGGGGACATGGCCTACCCGAACTTCCCGGTGACGTAGTCCTCGGTGCGCTGCTCCGAGGGGTTGGTGAAGATCTTCTCGGTGGGGCCGCTCTCCACCAGCTCCCCCAGGTAGAAGAAGGCGGTCCGGTCGGAGACGCGCGCCGCCTGCTGCATGTTGTGGGTGACGATGACGATGGTGTACCGCTGCTTGAGCTCGTGGATCAGGTCCTCCACCTTGGCGGTGGCGATGGGGTCGAGGGCGCTGGCCGGCTCGTCCATGAGCAGCACCTCCGGCTCCACCGCCAGGGCGCGGGCGATGCAGAGCCGCTGCTGCTGGCCGCCGGAGAGGCCGGTGGCCGGGGCGTCGAGCCGATCCTTCACCTCGTCCCAGAGGGCCGCCTGGCGCAGGCAGCGCTCCACCACCTCGGCGTGGTCGCCCGGGACGCGGTTGAGCCGCAGGCCGGCCGAGACGTTCCGGGCGATGCTCATGGTGGGGAAGGGATTGGGCCGCTGGAAGACCATGCCCACCCGCCGCCGCAGCTCCACCGGGTCGACGCTGGCGGCGTACAGGTCCCTGTCGTCGAGCAGCATCTTGCCCGAGGAGCCGGCGCCGGGCGTGAGCTCGTGCATGCGGTTGAGGCAGCGCAGGAAGGTGGACTTGCCGCAGCCCGAGGGGCCGATGATGGCGAGCACGCTGCGGTCCGGGATGTCGAGGCTGGCGCCGTGGATGACCTCGTTCTTGCCGAACCAGGCCTTGAGCCCCTGGACGGAGATCTTGTTCGCGGGGGCGTCCATCGGTGCGGCCTCCTCGAGATGGCAGGGCCGCGCCGCGGGGCGGGCTCGGCCGGCGCTGGGCTGGGGGGCGGGGATCATGCGGTGCGGCCTCCTCGGCCGCGGGCCAGCAGGCGCGCGGCCAGGTTGAGCAGGCCGACGAGCAGCAGGAGCACCAGGGCGGCGCTCCAGGCCTTGTCGTGCCAGTCGCTGTAGGGGCTGACGGCGTAGTTGAAGATCTGCACCGTGAGCGAGGCGGTGGGCTGGTCGGGCCGGGCGTTCCAGTACTGGTTGTTGAGGGCGGTGAAGAGCAGCGGCGCGGTCTCGCCCGCCGCCCGGGCCACGGCCAGCAGGGCGGCGGTGAGGATGCCGGGGAGCGCGGTGCGGAGCACGACGCGCAGGCCGGTCTTCCAGGCCGGGACGCCGAGGGCCAGCGAGGCCTCGCGCAGGGTGCCGGGCACGAGCCGCACGAACTCCTCGGTGGAGCGGGCCAGCGGCGGCACCATGAGGATGGCCAGGGCCACCGCGCCCGCCAGGGCCGAGAAGCGCTTCATGGGCACCACCAGCAGGCCGTAGGCCACGATGCCCACCACGATGGAGGGAACGCCGGCCAGCACCTCGGTGGTGAAGCGCACGGCGGAGCCGAAGCGGCCGTCGCCCCTCTCGGCCAGGTACACCCCGGCCCCCACCCCGGCGGGCAGGGCCACCAGGCTCGCCAGGCCCACCATGTAGAGCGTCCCGGCGATGGCGTTGCCCACGCCGCCGCCGGCCTCGCCCACCGGCGCCGGCAGGTGCGTGAAGAAGTCGAGCGACAGGCCGCCGACCCCCCGCGAGATCACCAGCCAGAGGAGCGAGGCCAGCGGCAGGAGCGCCAGCAGCACCGCGGCGCCGCAGGCCGCGGTCCAGAAGGCGTTGACGGCGTTGCGCCGGCGCAGCGCGCTCACCGGGCGCTCCGGGCGGAGCCGCGGGCCACCGCCGCCACCAGCAGGCGCGCAGCGCCGTTGAGCAGCACGGTGATGCCGAAGAGGACCAGGCCCAGCGCCGCCAGCGCTCCCAGGTGCACCTCGCCGGTGGCCTCGGCGAACTCGTTGGCGATCACCGCCGGGAGCGAGTAGCCGGGGGCGAAGAGCGAGGCGTGGATCTCGGGCGAGTTGCCGATCACCATGGTGACCGCCATGGTCTCGCCCAGCGCCCGGCCCAGGCCGAGGAGCGCCGCCCCGACGATGCCGGCCCGGCCGAAGGGCAGCACGGCCATGCGGATGGCCTCCCAGCGGGTGGCCCCCAGCGCCAGCGAGGCCTCGCGCAGCGACGCGGGGACGGTGCGCAGCACCTCGATGGTCACCGAGGTCACGGTGGGGAGGATCATCACCGCCAGGATGACGCCGGCGGCCAGGTAGCCGAGGCCGATGGGCGGCCCCTGGAAGAGCGGGAGGAAGCCGAGGGCGCGGGCCAGCGCCGGCTGGACCCAGTCGCGCAGCACCGGCACCAGCACGAACAGCCCCCAGAGCCCGTAGACCACGCTGGGGATGGCGGCCAGCACCTCGATGGCGAAGGACACCACCGGGCGCAGGCGGCGCGGGCCCATCTCCGAGAGGAAGAGCGCCAGCCCCACCGAGACCGGGAGGGCCAGGGCGATGGCCACGGCGCTCGTCACCAGGGTGCCGTAGACGAAGGGCAGCGCGCCGAAGGCGCCCGACACCGGGTCCCAGTCGTTGCGCCACAGGAACCCGAGCCCCAGCCGGCGGGCCGCCGGGGCGGCCACGTCGGCCAGCTCCAGCAGCACCAGGCCGGCGACGGCCAGGACCGCGCCGCCCAGGAGCTGGAGGGCTGCGTGGTAGAGCCGGTCGCCGCGGTTGCCCCCGCGCCTGGCGGAGACCGCGGCGGCCGGGAGGATGTCAGCGGGCAGCGGCAAGGCCGACCGGCTTCCCCTGCACGGTGATGGTGCGGATGGCCTTCTCCACCTGGGCGACCACCGCCGGGGGAAGCGGGGCGTAGTCGAGCGGGGCGGCGAGCTTCTGGCCGTCGTGGACGGCCCACCAGAGGAAGCGCACCAGCGCCTCGCCCTTCCTCGGGTCGGTCTGGTCCTTCTTCACCAGCAGGTAGGTGAAGGAGGCGATGGGCCAGGCGGTCTTGCCGGAGGGGTCGGTGAGCGAGACCTTGAAGTCGGCGGGCATGGGCACGCCGGCCGCCGCGGCCGAGGTGGCCTCGAGGCTCGGGCTGACGAAGACGCCGTCCCGGTTCTGCAGCGCGGCCATGGAGAGCTTGTTCTGGTTGGCGTAGGCGAGCTCGACGTAGCCGATGGCGCCCGGGGTCTGCTTCACCAGGCCGGTGACGCCCTCGTTGCCCTTGCCGCCCAGGCCCACGGGCCACTTCACGCTCTTGCCGGCGCCCACCTTCTCCTTCCACGCCGGCGAGACCTTGGCCAGGTAGTCGGTGAAGATGTAGGTGGTGCCGGAACCGTCGGAGCGGTGAGCCACGGTGATGGCGGTGGCGGGGAGCTTCAGGCCGGCGTTCACCTTGGCGATGGCCGGGTCGTCCCAGCGGACGACCTTGCCGAGGAAGATGTCGGCGAGCAGGGCCGGGGTGAGCTTCAGCCCCTCGACGGGCGTGTTGTGGATGGCGACCACGGCGCCGAGCACCGTCGGGATGTGGAGTGCGCCGGGGAGGCGGGCGGTCTCCTCGGCGTTCATGGGGGCGTCGGTCGCGCCGAAGTCCACCGTGCCGTTGGTGATCTGCTGGATGCCGCCGCCGGAGCCGATCGACTGGTAGTTGAAGCGCAGGTCGGGCTGGAGCTTGTTGTACTCGGCGAACCACTTCGAGTAGAGGGGGTACGGGAAGGTGGCGCCCGCTCCGTTGATCAGGGTCTGGGCGGCGGCCGGGAGGGCCAGCGCCATCGCCAGGGCGGCGATCAAGCTCTTCTTCATGTGCATTCTCCTCGTCTCTCGTCTTGGTCTCGGTCGCCGGTGATCTAAGGCGACGCGCGTGACGGCCAGGTGACAGGCCGGTGAACAGGAGCAGCCAGGCGAGAGAAGGATGGCCCCGGGAGGTGGCGGCTCCGCGGGCCCGGGGTGACGGCTCGGTGACGAGCGGCTGGCTAGGGCGCGGCGGGGAGGCGCACCCAGAACCGGCTGCCCTGGGGGCCCGACTCCACCCCCACCTCGCCCTTCTGGGCCTGGACGAGGTGCTTCACCAGGGAGAGGCCGATTCCGGTTCCGCCCTGCTCCCGGGAGCGCCCCGGATCGGCGCGGTAGAAGCGCTCGAAGAGGCGCACCAGGTGCTGCCGCTCGATGCCCGGGCCGGTGTCGGCCACCGACAGCACCACCCGGTCGCCCTCGGCCGCCCCCGAGAGCGTCACCGTCCCACCCTGGGGCGTGTACTTCACGGCATTGTCGAGCAGGTTGACGAGCACGTGCTCCAGGGCGCGCGTGTCGGCCACCACCCGCAGCCCGCCCGCCTCCTGGCGGCGAAGCTCCACGCCCTTCTCCCGGGCCGGCAGGGCCACCGCGTCGCCGGCGGCGCGCAGCGCCCCCTCGACCTCCACCGGCCCGAGCTGCATGGTCCACTGGCCCGACTCGATTCGGGAGAGGTCCAGGAGGTCGCGGGTGAGCCGCGCCAGCCGCTCCGCCTGCCGCGCGATCATCTCGGCGAACTGCCGCGCCGCCTGCGGGTCCTGCAGCGCACCCAGGAGCAGCGTCTCGGCGGCGCCGTGGATGGCGGCCACCGGCGTGCGCAGCTCGTGGGAGGCGTTGGCCACGAAGTCGCGCCGCGCCTGCTCGGCCCGCCGCGCCTCGGTGACGTCGCGGAGCAGGAGCAGCACCTCGCCGCGCAGGAGCGGGGTGAGCGTGGCCACGTGCGGGCGCGGGCCGGGCGGCAGCTCCAGCTCCAGCCGCTTGGTGTGGCCCTGCAGGGCGCGGCGGGCGGCCTCGGCAAGCTCCTCGGAGCGGGTGATCTCGAGGGGCGTCCGCCCCACGGCGCGGCCGCCCGGGGCCAGGCCGTCGAGCGCGGTGTTGGCCACCCGCACCGCGCCGGTGACGGCCAGGATGCCGGCGGCGTCGGGGAAGGCGGCCAGGAGCTCCCGCTCCGGCTCCTCCTTGGGCAGGAGCCGCTCGGCGCGGCGGCGCAGGAGGTCGGCGAGCTGCAGGACGTCGAGCGCCAGCTCGGCGCGCGGGCCGCCGGCCAGCTCGGCCTCGATGGCCCGCATCGCCGCCGCCACCTTGTCGCGCCCGAGCAGGGCCACGCTCACCTCGCGTCGGAGGGATCGACCAGCCGGTAGCCGATGCCGCGCACCGTCTCCAGGAGATCGCGCGCCGGGCCCAGCTTCTCGCGCAGCCGCTTCACGTGCGTGTCCACGGTGCGGGTCTCCAGGTCGGGCGACATCTCCCAGACGTCGGAGAGCAGCTGCTCCCGCGACTGCACCCGGCCGGCGCGGGTCAGGAAGGTCTGCAGCAGCCGGAACTCGAGGGGCGTGAGCGGCAGCTCCTCGGCGCCCACCCAGGCGCGGTGGGAAGCCAGGTCGAGGCGGATGGGGCCCACCTGCGTGGGCGCCGCCTCGTCGGTGGCTCCGCTGGCCCGGCGCAGCACCGCCTGGAGCCGCAGCACCAGCTCGCGGACGCTGAAGGGCTTCACCACGTAGTCGTCGGCGCCGAGCTCGAAGCCCACCACCCGGTCCACCTCCTCGCCCTTGGCGGTGAGCATCACCACCGGGACGCGGCGGGTGCGGTCCGAGGCCTTGAGCCGGCGGCAGATCTCGGTGCCCGGCATGTCGGGGAGCATGAGGTCCAGCACCACCAGGTCGGGCACGGCCCGCGCCAGATGGGCGAGCGCCTCGGCGCCGCTGCCGGCGAGCAGGGTCTGGAAGCCCGCCTGGCGAAGGTTGAAGTCGAGGAGCGAGAGCAGGTCCCGCTCGTCCTCGACGATGAGGACCGTCGTCACGGAGCGGTTATAGACCACTCCCGTGTGACGCGTCCGTGACGGCCAGGTCGCTGCCCGGTGAAGCGAATCCGGGCATCGGGGGGGGTGTGGCCCGATGCCTCTCTTCATCGCGGCAGTTGACAGGGCCCAACGCCCGGTTTTTCCTGTCGTCCGGGGCGCAGGGGCGGGCGCGGGGTACGGGGGATACTCTGGCGACAGGCGAGTCCAGCAGCGGGCGGCCTCCCAAGGCGCCGATCGAGCGGCTGACGCCCCGCCCGCTTCCCACGCGCGAGGACTCGCCGCAGCTCTGGGAAGGCATCTCGCCCGGCGGCGCCCTGGCCATCGCCATCGGCCTCACCACCTGCGTGGCCGTGGGCGACTACGTCACCGGCTGGGAGGTGAACTTCACCTTCCTGTACCTGGGGCCCATCGGGCTGGCCACCTGGTTCGTGGGCTTCCGCACCGGCGGCCTCCTGTCGGTGGCCAGCGCCGTGCTCTCGGTGGCGGCCGACCTGGTGGCCCGGCCCTCGCCGCTGCCGGCCGGGGTGATGCTCTGGAACACCGCGGTGCAGCTCGGCACCTTCATGGCGCTGGTGCTCCTGCTGGCGGCACTCCAGGCGCGGCTGGCCGCCGAGCAGCACCTGGCCCGCACCGATCCGCTCACCGCCGTGAACAACCGCCGCGCCTTCGAGGAGGCGGCGGCGGTGGAGCTGGAGCGGGCCCGGCGCACCGGCATGCCGCTGACCGTGGCCTACCTCGACGTCGACGACTTCAAGCGCGTCAACGACCAGCAGGGCCACTCCCGCGGCGACGCGCTGCTGGCCACGGCGGCGGCCACGCTCCGCGGCGCCACCCGCGCCGTAGACGTGGTGGGCCGCCTCGGCGGCGACGAGTTCGGCCTGCTGCTGGTGGACACCGACGGGCCGGCGGCCGGCGCGCTGCTCTCGCGCATCCGCTCCACGCTCGACGCCGCCATGGCCGAGAACGGCTGGAGCGTCACCTTCAGCCTGGGCGCCGCCACCTACCTCTCGCCGGCCCGCTCGGTGGACGAGATGATGGGCCGCGCCGACCAGCTCATGTACGAGGCCAAGCGCGCCGGCAAGAACGCGCTGCGGGTGGACGTGCTGCCGGCCGGCGGCACGCCGGGGGCGGCCGGGGGCGCGTAGCTCCGGGGCGGGCCGGTGTATGGTGCCGGCCATGCGCTTCTTCGCCACCTGCGCCAAGGGCACCGAGGGCGCCCTGCGCCGCGAGCTCTCCGCGCTCAAGCTCCACGCCGTCCGCGGCGAGCGGGGCGGGGTCTCCTTCGAGGGGAAGCTGGAGGCGGGGATGAAGGCCTGCCTCCACTCGCGCGTGGCCATGCGGGTGCTGCTGGAGCTCTCCCGCTTCCAGGCCGAGGACGCCGCCGGGCTCTACGACGGCGCCGGCGCCATCCCCTGGGCCGACTGGCTGACGCAGAAGACCACGCTGGCCGTCGAGGCCACGGTGCGAGACGCCCCGGCCCTCTCCCACTCCGGCTTCGCGGCGCTCAAGGTGAAGGACGCCGTGGTGGACGCGCTGCGCGAGAAGCTCGGCGCGCGGCCCGACGTGGACACCAAGGACCCCGACATCCGCATCGTGCTGCACCTGGCGGGCGCCGAGGCCACCCTCTCGCTCGACCTGGCCGGCGAGCCGCTCCACCGGCGCGGCTACCGGACCGCGCCCGGCGTGGCCCCGCTCAAGGAGAACCTGGCGGCGGCGGTGCTGGCCCTGGGCGGCGTGGAGCCGGACCGCCCCTTCCTCGATCCCATGTGCGGCTCGGGCACCCTGGCCATCGAGCAGGCGCTGCGGGCGCGGCGCATCCCCCCGGGCCTGTCGCGCCCCATGGGCTTCCAGCGCTGGCCCGTCTACCGGGGCGGGCCGCAGTCGGCCTGGGACCGGATGAAGGAGGTGGCCCGGGCCGAGGTCCGCACCCACGCGCCGGCGCCGATCGTCGCCCGCGACATGCACCCCAAGGCCATCGCCGCGGCCCGCGAGAACCTGGCCGCCGCCGGCGTGGCCGCCGACGTCCGGCTCGAGCAGGGGGACGCGCGGGAGGTCGATCCGGCCGAGGTCGGCGGCGAGGCCGGGAGCCTGTGCACCAACCCGCCCTACGGCGAGCGGCTCATGGGCAAGGGGGAGCGCGAGGAGGCGCCGCAGGTGGACCGGCGCGAGGCAGCCAACCAGCGGCGCAAGCTCGAGGGGCTGTACCGGGGGATCGCCGAGGCTGTGGGCCGCTTCCACGGCTGGTCGGCGGTGTTCCTCTCGGGCAGCCCGCTCCTGGAGCGCGCCTTCCCGATGAAGCCGGAGGTGTCGCACCGGCTGTGGAACGGGCCGCTGGAGGTGAAGCTGCTCCGTTACCGGGTGAGGTGATCGACCCCAGGCCCTCGCACGGGGCGTCTGGGGTCGGCACCACCCCGCAGGAGCTGCGTGGCGCGCGCCCACGCGGAGCGAGCTGCGCGTCCTTCCTGAGCTCGCGGTGGCCAGGGACCCTGCCGATCGGGGTGCTCGACCACCCGAGTCCGGGGCGATCCGGGACGTGGAGTGCCGGCGACATCCCCCAGAAGGCGGCAATCCCTGCAAACGGGTCGGCGGGCGGATCTGGCACGGGCACTGCGATCTCGTCGGCCGGCACTTCGCCCTCGAGGGACCATCATGGCCATCGCCCCCGCATCCCATACCGCGGCCTCCCGCAGGATCTCGGCAGCGGACCAGCGCCACGCCGTCTTTGCTGTGGGCACGCACCTCGTCGGCGTGCCCTGCGAGATCGTCCAGGAGATGTTCCTCCTCAAGGACGTGCGCCGGCCCACCGGCATGACCGCCTTCCAGCGCGGCGTGGCAGTGCTCCGGGGGCGGGCGCTGCCGGCGCTCGACCTGCGCCTGTGCCTGGGGATGGCGGCCGCCACCGACGAGACCGAGCAGCTCGTCACCATGCTGGGAGAGCGGGAGCAGGACCACCGCAACTGGCTCGCCGAGCTGGAGGCCTCGGTGGCCGAGCAGCGCGCCTTCAAGCTCACCACCGACCCGCGGAGGTGCAAGTTCGGGCTCTGGTACTTCACCTTCCAGACCGACGACCCGGTGGTGCGGGGCGAGCTGGCCCGCTTCGAGAAACCGCACGCCGAGATCCACGCCGTCGCCGTCCAGGTGGCCGGGCTCATGAAGGAGGGGAAGTCGAGCGAGGCGAAGCAGCTCCTGGCCGCCACCCGCTCCGGCCTGCTCGCCGAGCTCATCAGCGACTTCGCCCGGGTGAAGGAGGCCATCGTCGCCCAGCGCCGGGAGATCGGCATCGTCCTCACGCTGGGCGGCCGCGACGTGGTGCTGGCGGTGGACCGCGCCGAGGCGGTCGCCGACCTCACCGCGGTGGAGGCGGAGGAGGATCCGGTGCGGCAGGGGACGCTGCGGCCGGAGTTCGTGAGCGGGCTGGCGCGATGGAAGGCGCACGAGCAGCCGGTGCTGGTGCTGGACGTGAAGCGGCTCGCGCAGGAGGCGGGGACGGTGAGGCCGGGCTGAAGGAGGCGGCCGCGACCCCGACCCCGGGCATCCGTTGGCCCTGAGCGGAGGGCCTGGGAGGCTGGCCCGGAGTCGAAGGGCGAACGCGACCTCGGCTTGTGCCCGCCGCCGCTCCCGCGGAGAATCTCCGGGCCATGCGGAGCGCTGCCCCGATCGTCCCGCTGCTCCTCGCCCTCGGCCTGGGCGCGCCGGCGGCCGCCCGCTCCGCCCCTCCCTGCGAGCAGGTGGTGCGCGAGCTCGGCGCGCGGCTGCCCGCGCGCCTCGACGAGGCGGAGCTGGTGGGGGTGCTGCGCTCGCTCGACGCCAGCCGGAACCGGTCGCTCCCGCCCACCTTCGTCACCAAGCGCGAGGCGCAGCGGGCCGGCTGGCGGCCCGGCCGCGACCTGTGGCGCGTGCCCGGGCTGCGCGGGAAGAGCATCGGCGGCGACCGCTTCGGCAACCGGGAGGGCCGGCTCCCCGGCGGGCGGCGCCGCTGGCGCGAGGCCGACCTCGACTACCGGGGCGGGCACCGGGGCGCGAAGCGGCTTCTCTTCTCGGACGACGGGCTGCGCGCGGTGACCGTCGACCACTACCGCACCTTCGTCGACGTGCCCGCCTGCCGCTGAGCCCGGAGGTTGCCGATGCGGTGTGTGCTCCAGGGGAAGAAGATCGCCAGCCGGGAGGACTTCTACGCGGCGGTGGCGCGCGGCCTGCGCCTGCCCGGCCACTTCGGCGCCAACCTCGACGCGCTCTGGGACGCGCTCACCGGCGACGTCCGGGGGCCGGTGGAGATCGTGTGGAGGGACGCCGCGTGCTCGCGCCGGAGCATGGGCGCGAAGGCGCAGGATCCGCTGGTGCGCCTGCTGCTCGACGTGGCCGTGGAGCGGGAGGACCTGTCGGTGACCATCGAGGCGTGAGCGCCGACCGCGACCGACTGCCGAGCCTAGCTGCCGGGGAAGGTGACCTGCACCGACGGGTTGCCGGGCAGCCCCTCGTAGGTGACCCGCACCGTGGCGCCCGCCTGGATGGCGCCCGCGGAGAAGGCCCCCAGGGAGAGCAGGTCGCCGGGCCGCAGCGTCGCGCCCTGCCGCTTCAGCTCGCCCGCCAGCCAGATCACCGCCTGCAGCGGGTGGCCGAGGATGGCGGAGCCGGGGCCGCTCGCCAGCTCCTTCCCGGCGCCGTCGGTGGTGCGCACGGTCATGGTGCGGAGCGCCTCGGCGAGGCCGGCGCTGCCGGCCACCGGCAGCGGCTTCCCCAGCACGCCGAGCCGCGCGCCCACGTCGTAGTAGGTGAGCGACGGGGCGGTGATCCTGGAGGGGTCGTCGAGGGTGACGTCGGGCAGCTCGATGAAGGGGTAGATGGCCCGGAGCGAGGCCAGCGCCTGCTCCGGCGTGGTGGCCTCGTGGATGGCGCTCGAACCCACCTCGACCACCAGGTCGGCCTCGAGGAAGGGGCGCACGCCCAGCCGGGCGGGGATGGGCGCGCCCTCGCGCACCACCATCTTCTCGAGCAGCGTGCCCAGCAGCGGCCTGTCGATGCCGAAGCGCTTCTGCACCGCCGGGTTGGTGAGGCCGGCCTTGTAGCCGATGGGCTTGCCGAGCGCCGGGCCGAGCGCAGCCATGAGCTTCGCCTGGCCGCAGGAGGCGCCGTCGAGCGTCATCTCGGCCGGCGGTGCGGGGAGCTTCTCCAGGGCGAGGTAGAGGCGCGCCACCTCGGCGACCGCCGCGTCGGAGGGGCAGGTGGGGGCGGAGGCGAGGCGGGGGACGGTGGCGCAGGCGCCGAGCGCGGCGGCGGCGAGGAGCAGCGAGCGGGCAGGCAGGCTCGTCATGGGGGCTCCCGGGAGGCTGTGGAGTGCGAGAGCGTGTCACGGTGGGTCTACGGGGGGCAAGGCGACGCCCCGAAAGCGGCGCCCCGGAGGCGTGCCCCGTGTACGCGCTCCGGCGGGCGCGTTGTATCCTCCGCGCCCCCGGCCCGCCGGACGCGGGCGGAGGAGGAGCCGAACCATGAAGAGCTGGTACGTCGGGATCCACGGGCAGCAGCAGGGGCCCCTCTCTGCCGAGGAGATCGTCGACCGCATCCGCGCCGGCGCGCTCCCGGCCGACGCCCACGTCTTCGGGCCCGGGATGAGCGGGTGGGAGCCCATCCGCTCCCGGGCCGAGTTCGCCGAGGCCTTCGGACCCGCCGGCTCCGCCCCGCCCCCTCCGCCGCTGCCGCCCCCCGGCGGCCGGGCCCACGAGATCGACTACGAGATCTTCGGCGGCGAGATGCAGTACGTCGAGGTGACGCTCGACCCGCAGGAGGCCTGCATCGCCGAGGCCGGCGCCTTCTTCTACATGGAGCCCGGCATCGAGATGCAGACCATCTTCGGCGACGGCTCCCGCGCCGGCGGCGGCATCATGGACAAGCTCTTCGCCGCCGGCCGCCGCGTGCTCACCGGCGAGTCGCTCTTCATGACCCTGTTCGCCAACGCCCGCGCCTCCGGCCGGCAGAAGGTGGCCTTCGCCGCGCCCTACCCCGGCAAGATCGTCCCCATGCACCTGGGCAAGCTGGGCGGGACCATGATCTGCCAGAAGGACGCCTTCCTCTGCGCCGCCAAGGGCATCTCGGTGGGCATCGCCTTCCAGCGGAAGCTGGGGGCCGGCTTCTTCGGCGGCGAGGGCTTCATCCTGCAGAAGCTGGAGGGGGACGGGTACGCGTTCGTCCACGCCTGCGGCGCCATCCTGGAGCGCGACCTCGCCGCGGGCGAGACGCTGCGGGTCGACACCGGGTGCCTCGTCGCCTTCGAGCCCCGCGTGAGCTACGACATCCAGATGGTGCGGGGGGTGAAGACCGCGCTCTTCGGCGGCGAGGGGCTCTTCTTCGCCACCCTCTCCGGGCCGGGCAAGGTGTGGCTCCAGTCGCTCCCCTTCAGCCGCTTCGCCAGCCGGGTCTTCGCCGCTGCCGGCACGCCGGGGCGCGGGGGAGAAGAGGGGTCGCTGCTGGGCGGGATGCTGATGGGCGGGGATGACTGAGGGGAAGGGGCAGCCTCGACCCACAGCTCAGGGGCCGCACCCGTGAGCGTCGCCGCCGCGCTCGACCCAGCCCAACTCACCACTGCGTTCCTGCACTACCTGCCGCTCGCCGGGTCTACGAGGAGTGAGTGAGCTCGGCGAGGCGACCGCGCGCGAGAGGTGCATCCGACCAGGCAAGTCGGTGCGCCTTGCCCCGGGTCCACGCTACGTGAGAGGCTCGCGACTCCTGGATGACCTTTGAATCAGCACGGCGGACGTCGGCGTACGGCACGTCCTTCGACCTTGAGACTCGATCGGAGTTCCCATCCGTGGACACCACTATCAGGACCTTCGCCACCTTGCTCCTGCTCCTCTTGGCCGGTCAGGCCGTCGCCGAGGACTTCCTCGACCCGGTCGCCACGCGCGCGTGCGCCTGCCTGACCGGCGCCATGGCCGCGAAGCAAGAGTCCCGGGAGGCCCAGACGGCCAGGGCCGGGCTCTGCATCTTGAACGCGTTCGGGCCCGCGGACCGGGCGGCGCTCCTCAAGGAGCACGGCATCGACCTCTCCGACCCGGTGAAGAACGGGCAGCGCGCCGGCCAGGTGGTGGGCGCGCGCATGGGGACCTACTGCCCGGACGCGGTCGTCGCGCTGGCCAACAACGTGAACGCGCCCCGCGTCGCAGTCCTGGCCGGGGAGGTGGTCAAGGTGGAGGAAGAGGGCTTCGTGGTTCTGACGGTCAAGGACGAGGCCGGCAAGGTGACCCGGCTCCACTGGCTGCAGACCGTCACCTCCAACAGGGATCTGCCGACCACCTACCGGACCCTGGCCGGCAGCCGCGTCGAGGTGACATTCGAGTCGGTCGAGCTGTTCGATCCCAAGATCGGCGAGTACCGCGCCTTCCGCGTGCTCAAGGGGGTCACCGTCCGGTGACGGCGGCGGCGCGCCCGGCCGTCACTGGCTCAGGTGCCGGTCGAGCGCCAGTGATGGTCGCACGGCAATTGTAGCCGGGCACACGCGCGGCGCGCAGATGCGTGACCCACGGTGGACTGCGCGCGCCCCCCTGTCCGGACCTCGTCGCTCCGCCGGACGCACCGGCCTCCGGCGCGCCGCTGCGCCACGGCCCCTGCCACGCGGAGGAAGGGCAGCCCGTGCTCCCACTGCCACCAGAGCGACGGCAGGGCCAGTGGTTCCTCTGGGGCGTGCCCTAGTCCCCGACGATCTTGACCAGCACTCGCTTGCGTCGCCGGCCGTCGAACTCGCCGTAGAAGATCTGCTCCCAGGGTCCGAAGTCGAGCCGGCCCTCGGTGACGGCCACCACCACCTCGCGGCCGAAGAGCTGGCGCTTGAGGTGGGCGTCGGCGTTGTCCTCGCCGGTGTCGTTGTGGCGGTACTGGCCGACCGGCTCGTGGGGCGCGAGCCGCTCCAGGAAGCGCTCGAAGTCCTGGTGCAGGCCCCGCTCGTCGTCGTTGACGAACACCGAGGCGGTGATGTGCATGGCGTTCACCAGCACCAGCCCCTCGCGGACGCCGCTCTCGCGCAGGCACTGCTCCACCTCGGCGGTGATGTTGAGGAAGCCGCGCCGGGTCGGCACCTCGAACCAGAGTTCCTTGCGATGGCTCTTCATCGGGCCGCCATCCTGTCGCGCGCGCCGCCGGGTGGCAACCCGCGCCGTCCGGGCCAGCGGGCCGCTGCCGCGCCTGGCTGCCCGAAGGGGCCAGACTAGGCCGCGTCCAGCTCCCAGTAGAAGCGCTTGTTGTCCTTGCCCTTGTTGTCGAACTTCACCATGCGTGCTCTGCCGATCTCGGCGGTGGAGTGCACGTGGGTGCCGCCGCAGGCCTGGGCGTCGAAGCCGGCGATCTCCACCACCCGCACCTTGCCGTCCACCACCGGCGGGAGCACGTTGAGCGTGCGGACGAGCTCGGGGCGGCCCTCGAACTCCGCCTCGGTGATCAGCCGGGCCGAGAAGGCGAGGCCGCGCGCCAGCACCTCGTTGACCGCCGCCTCGTGCGCCGGGATCTGCTCGCGCGTGAAGCCCGGCAACCGGAAGTCGATGCGCGAGCGCTCTGGCCCGATCTGCACGCCGGTGATGACGCCTCCGAGCTGCTCCCGGGCCACGGTGTTGACCACGTGCATGAGGCCGTGGTGGCGCATGATCGCCAGCCGGAACGGCCAGTCGAGCTCGCCGCGCACGCCGGCGCCCGGCGGCAGATCGCGCCCCACCTCGTGCCAGATGCGCCCCTCCGGGTCCTCCTCCACCCGCGAGACCGGGAGCGGCTCGCCGCCGAGGAGGAGCCGGCCGCGGTCGTGGGGCTGCCCGCCGCCGCCGGGGTGGAAGACCGTCTGGTCGAGGAGGCAGGCGCCTTCCCGGCTCGCCACCACGGTGGCATCAAAGCCGCGGCGGTAGGAGTCCTCGAGGTAGAGGCGGGTCACGCGGGTCCTCCGGCTGGCTGAGTGCCGCAGCCTACCGCGCGGACGAGGTCGCGAGCGACAGCGCCCTCGACCCGCTGCGGGCCTCGCACCTGGAGGGGCTGAACGAGCGGGGCCGCGCCCCGACGAGGCGCCCACCACCCGCACCCTTGGTCTGCTGGCGTCGCTGACCCCGTCTGCTCGGGGCCAAGGAGGCGACCGGGAAGTGGATCTCCGTCAGCGTCTCCTCGGGCGGGGTGCCGGGCTCCGAGAGGTAGAACTCCTCGGGCGGGCCGCTGACGGCGAGGCCTTTCGACCGGATCCAGGCGGCGATCTCCTCGTACACCGGGGCGATCCGCTGGTAAGGGCCTCGGTGGATCGCCCCTCCCCTCGGAAACCCGACGGTCGCACATGTTTCCCGCGGCGTCGCGGAGGCCCGCGCACAAGGATCCCGGACGCTTGCGCGCGGCACGGCCCCTGCTTCTGCCGCGTGTCATGCCACGCCTCCGCCTCCCCTCGTGCCTTCTCCTCCTCCTCGCCGCCTGCGGTGGCGATGGGGGCCGGCTCCCGTCGGGGACGCCGGTCACCTTCCACTTCAAGATGCGCGGCGCTGCGAGCAGCGAGGACTTCCACGCCGAGGCGAGATCCGAGGCCGCGGTGTCGATGGCCCGGGCGCAGCTCCAGCTGCCGGTGGAGCAGCGCCGGCTCTTCGCCACCGGAACCCTCGAGGCCGGCAACGGCGGCAACCTCGGCTGGAGCTGGCACCTCACCGACCTCGCGCTCGTCGAGTCCGCCGTGGAGCTGTGCGACGGCAAGCCGAGCCTGGTCGAGGCCGACCTCGCCTACTGGCTCGGGACGGTGCGGTCGTTCTGTCCGTGGAGCTCCTACGTCCACGCCGAGGTGCGGCAGGGGCGGTGAGCCGAACGGGGGGCGCAGCACCGGGTGCCGGGCTCCCGGCGTGCGCCTCCACGGTGGCGCGCATCCTGGCGCGGGAGTAGTTTCCGCCCCCTCATGCCCGGCATCGGAACCATCGTGAACGTGGCGGCGGTGGTGGCGGGCTCGGCGGTGGGGCTGCTCTTCGGCCGCCTCATCCCCGAGCGCATCCGCGCCACCGCCATGGCCGCCATCGGCCTCACCGTCCTCGGCCTCGGCCTGCAGATGGCCATCGCGCCCTCCATCGACCCGGCCAAGGTGGGCTGGACCGGCCCCCTGCCCTACCACCCCAACCCGCTGGTGGTGATCGGCGGCCTGGTGCTGGGCGGCGTGCTGGGAGAGCTGCTCCAGCTGGAGAGGCGGCTGGAGCGGTTCGGCCAGCGGATGCAGGAGGTGGCGCAGCGGCTGGGCGCGGTTCGCCGCGGGACCGCGCCCGGGAGCGAGGGCGGCCACGACCTCGTCGAGGGGTTCGTCACCGCCTCGCTGCTCTACTGCGTGGGCGCCATGGCCGTCATCGGCTCCATCCAGGACGCCGCCGGCCAGCCGGAGGTGCTCTACGTGAAGGCGCTGCTCGACGGCATCTCGTCGGTCGTGCTCGCCACCACGCTGGGCGCCGGCGTGGGGCTCTCGGGCCTCTCGCTCGCCGTCTACCAGGGCGGCATCACGCTGGCGGCCGCCAGCGTGGCCCGCTTCCTCACGCTCCCGGTGCTCTCGACGCTCACCGCCTCGGGCGGCCTGCTCATCGCCGCCATCGGCCTCGACCTGCTGGGGCTGAAGCGCCTGCCGGTGGGCAACCTGCTCCCTGGCGTCTTCGCCGCCGCGGCGCTGGCCCACCTCTTCGGCTGAGCGCCGCTACCCCTCCCCGCGGGCCTTCGCCAGCCGGCTCCGCATCCGCTCCAGGAGCTTGCCGGCGCTCCTGCGCTGCGCCTCGGGCAGCGCCTCGCCGTGGGCCACCGCCTCCGCGAGCGCGGCCGCCAGGCCGGCCTGGTCGCCCTGCCGCTCCAGCACCGAGGCCTTCACGTCGAAGACCCGGAGCTTGCGCGGCCCGTAGGCGCGGGAGAGCGCGCGGTCGGCGGCGGCCAGGGCCTCGGGGTAGCGCTTGGCCTCGCGGTAGAGCACCGCCAGCCGGTGCGGCGGGTTGTAGTCGTCGGGCAGCGCCTTCTCCGAGGCGCGCAGCGGGCCGATGGCGAGCTGCGGCTTCTCCAGCTTGAGGGCCGCGGCCACGCGGAAGGAGTCGAGGGAGGCCCGCAGCTCGGCGCTGCGGGTGCGCTTCCCCTCGGCGGCCACGAAGTCCCAGAGCGCCTGGTAGCCGCGCCGCGCGCCGCGGGCGTCGCCGGCCTGCTCGCGGGCGTCGGCCAGCACCTGGAGGATCCAGGCCCGGTCGTCGGCCAGCAGGCCCGGGTAGCGCGCAGCCTCGCGCACCAGCGGCTCCAGCTTCGCGATCGCGGGCGCGCGCCACCCGGGCTCTCCCTCGGCGCCCAGGGCGCAGGAGAGGCCGTTGGCCAGCGCCGAGGCGCGCGAGGAGCCGGCCGGCAGCGTCGCCGCCTCGGCCAGCGCGGCGCCGGCGCAGTCCTGCTCCCTGCCGTCGGCGGCGGTGAGCGCCACCACCAGCGACTCGACGGCGCGCGGCCGCCGCGCCCAGCCCGGCCCGCCCTGCGCCAGCGCCTCGCGGTAGCCGGCCAGCGCCTCCTCCCCCTTGCCGGCGGCCTCGGCCCTGTCGGCGCGGGCCAGCGCCGCCTCGGGGCCGTCGCCGGAGGCCGCGGCCCGGGCGACGAGGGCGTCGTCGAGGAGCCGCTCGAACTGCTTCACGCCGGCCGAGCCGGCCCAGCGCAGGAGCGGCGTCTCACCCTCCGGATCGAGGAACAGGAAGGTGGGGTAGCCGTTGACGGGGAACTTCTCCAGGAAGGCGGCGTTGGCCTCCTTCTCGGCATCGACGCTCAGCCAGACGAACCGCCCGGCCTGCTTCACGAGGTGCGCGTCGGAGAGGACGTGCGCCTCCATGAAGCGACAGGTGTGTCACCAGGGGGTCCAGACGTCGACGACGATGGGCACCTGCCGCGCCCGGGCCTCGGCCAGGGCCCGCGGGTAGTCGTCGTGGACGAAGGGGAGCTTCCCGGCGGCCGGGGCTGCGGCGACGAGGAGTGCGAGGGCGAGCGGGTGCATCTCCGAAGAATAGCCGGGACCGGGCGCCACGCCACCCCGAAGGGCCCCCCGGCGCGCGACGGAGGGCAGCGGTAGGATCGCCCCGTGCTCTCCGCCTTCCACCCCGTGGTCGCCGGCTGGTTCGAGGCCCGCTTCGGCACGCCCACCGAGCCGCAGACCGGCGGCTGGCCGCCCATCGCCGCCGGGCGCGACACCCTGGTCTCCGCCCCCACCGGCTCGGGCAAGACGCTGGCCGCCTTCCTGGCCGCCATCGACGGCCTGGTGCGCCGCGGCGCCGGGGGCACCCTGCCCGACGAGACGGCGGTGCTCTACGTCTCGCCGCTCAAGGCGCTGGGGAACGACGTGGAGAAGAACCTTCAGGGCCCGCTCGCCGAGATCGCCGCCCGCGCCGCGGGCGAGGGGCTCGCGCTCCCGCCCATCCGCGTGCTGGTGCGCAGCGGCGACACCCCCTCGGCGCGCCGCCAGGCCATGCTGCGGCGGCCGCCGCACCTGCTGGTCACCACCCCCGAGTCGCTGTACCTGCTCCTCACCAGCGACGGCGGCCGGCGCCTCCTCTCCACCGTCACCACCGTCATCTGCGACGAGATCCACGCCGTGGCCCGCGACAAGCGCGGCGCCCACCTGGCGCTCTCCCTGGAGCGGCTCGAGGCGCTCACGCCGCGGCGGCCGCAGCGCATCGGCCTCTCGGCCACCCAGCACCCCATCGAAGAGATCGCCCGCTTCCTGGTGGGCGCCGGCCGGGTGCGGGAGGGGCGGCCCGACTGCGCCGTCGTCGAGGTGGGGCGGAAGCGGCCGCTCGACCTCTCCATCGAGATCCCGCGCGACGAGCTCTCGTCGGTGGCCTCCGGCGAGCAGGCGGGCGAGACCTGGGACCGGGTGGCGGCGCTGGCGCGCGAGCACCGCTCCACGCTGGTGTTCGTGAAGACGCGCCGGCTGGCCGAGCGGGTGGCCCACGCCCTGGAGGAGCGGCTCGGCCAGGGGCTGGTGGCGCCGCACCACGGCAGCCTCTCGCGGGCGCGGCGGCTCGACGCCGAGGAGCGGCTCAAGCGCGGCGAGCTGCGCTGCGTGGTGGCCACCGCCTCGCTGGAGCTGGGCATCGACGTGGGCCACGTGGAGCTGGTGGTGCAGCTCGGCTCCCCGGGCGCGGTCTCCACCGGGCTGCAGCGCATCGGGCGGGCCGGCCACTGGCGCGGGGCCACGCCCCGCGGAAAGCTCTTCCCCGCCACCCGCGACGAGCTCCTGGAGTGCGCCGCCTTCGTCCGCGCCGCCCGGGCCGGGCGCATCGAGGAGACGGTGGTGCCGCTCCACCCGCTCGACGTCCTCTCCCAGCAGATGGTGGCCGAGGTGGCCGCCGCCGGGGACGGCGTCGGCGAGGAGGAGCTCTTCCTCCGCTTCCGCCGTGCCTGGCCCTACCGCGAGCTACCGCGCCGCGACTTCGACCAGCTGGTGGCCATGCTCAGCGAGGGCATCGCCACCCGGCGCGGCCGGGCGGCGGCGCTGCTCCACCGCGACGCGGTGCACGGCCGGCTGCGCGGCCGGCGCGGCGCCCGCATCGCCGCCCTCACCGGCGGCGGCGCCATCCCCGACAACGCCCAGTACCAGGTCGTGGCCGAGCCCGAGGGCACGGTGGTGGGCCAGGTGGACGAGGACTTCGCCGTCGAGAGCATGGCCGGCGAGATCTTCCTGCTGGGCAATACCTCCTGGCGCATCCGGCGCATCGAGGCCGGGGTGATGCGGGTCGAGAGCGCCGCCGGCCTCCCGCCCGGCATCCCCTTCTGGAACGGCGAGTCGCCGGGCCGCTCGGCCGCGCTCTCGGCCGAGGTCTCGCTCCTGCGCGAGGAGCTGGAGCCGCGCCTCGCCGACCCGTCCTCGGCCGTCCGCTGGCTGGCCGAGGAGGGCGCCATGCCCGAGGAGGGGGCGCGCCAGGCGGTGGCCTACCTGGCAGCCGGACGCGCGGCCCTGGGCGCCCTGCCCACGCAGCGGCGGCTGGTGGCCGAGCGCTTCTTCGACGAGGCCGGCGGGATGCAGCTCGTGCTCCACGCCCCCTTCGGCGCGCGGCTCAACCGGGCGCTGGGGCTGGCGCTGCGCAAGCGCTTCTGCCGCACCTTCGACTTCGAGCTGCAGGCCGCCGCCACCGACGACGGCGTGCTGCTCTCCCTTGGGCCGCAGCACTCCTTCCCGCTGGAGTCGATCTACGGGCTGGTGGATGCCGCCAGCGCCGAGAAGGTGCTCACCGCCGCCGCGCTCCAGGCCCCCATGTTCGGGGTCCGCTGGCGCTGGGCCGCCACCCGGGCGCTGGCGCTTCCCCGCATGCTCGGCGGCAAGAAGGTGCCGCCGCCGGTGGCCCGGATGCGCTCCGACGACCTGCTGGCCACGGTGTTCCCGCTGGCGGTGGCCTGCCAGGACAACGCCGACCAGCACGGCCCCATCGAGCTGCCCGACCACCCGCTCCTGCGCGAGGCCATGCACGACTGCCTCCACGAGGCCATGGACCTGCCCGGCCTCACCGCGCTGCTCCGGCGGGTGGAGGCCGGGGAGGTGGAGCTGCTGGCCCGGGACACCGCCGAGCCCTCGCCGCTCTCGCACGAGGTGGTGGGGGCGCGCCCCTGGGCCTTCCTCGACGACGCCCCGCTGGAGGAGCGGCGCGCCCGGGCGGTGGCGCTGCGGCGCACGCTGCCGGCGGCCGAGGCCGAGGCGCTGGGCGCGCTCGACCCGGCGGCGGTGGCCGAGGTGACGGGCCAGGCCTGGCCCGACGTGCGCGACCCCGAGGAGCTGCACGACGCCCTGCTCGCCCTCGGGCTCCTGCCCGAGGGCGAGGGCCAGGCCTCCGGCTGGCAAGGCCACCTGGCGCCGCTGCTGGAGACGGGCCGGGCGGCCGTGGCCCACCGGGGCGCCGGCCGGGCCTGGGTGGCGCGCGAGCGGCTCCGGCTCCTCGGGGCGCTCGACCCCGAGGCCCGCGTCGAGCCGGCGCGGGAGCCGCTCCCGGTGGAGCCGGTGCCCGAGGGTCCCGAGGCGGCCGCGGCCTCGGTGCTGCGCGGCTGGCTGCCGGCGCTGGGCCCGGTCACGGCCGCGGGTCTCGCCTCGCGCCTCGGCCTCCCCGAGCAGCTCCTCCGCCACGGGCTCCTGCTCCTCGAGCGCGAGGGGCTGGTGCTGCGCGGCCACTTCCTGCCCGGCGCTCCCTGGTCGCCCGAGGCCCCGCACTGGTGCGAGCGCGCCGTGCTGGCCCGCATTCACCGGGCGACGCTGGGCCGGCTGCGGCGCGAGATCGAGCCGGTCTCCACCGCCGACCTGGTCCGCTTCCTCACCCGCTGGCAGAACGCGCTGCCGGGCACGCGGCTCCACGGCGCCCGCGGCCTCGCCGAGGTGGTGGCGCGGCTGCAGGGCTTCCACGCCCCGGCCGGCGCCTGGGAGCGCGAGCTCTTGCCGGCGCGCGTGTCCGGCTACCGGCCCGACCTCCTCGACCAGCTCTGCCTCTCGGGCGAGGTGGCCTGGGGCCGCCTGGCGGTGGCCGCGCCCGCGGGCGAGGAGACGCCGCGCCGCCGCGCCGCCCCGACCCGCAACGCCCCCATCGCCCTGTGCCTGCGCCAGGACCTGCCCTGGCTCGCGGCTGCCGCAGGCCCGGCCGCCCCGCTCGGCCCCTCGGCCGCGGCGCTGGTGGAGCTGCTCGGCCGCACCGGCGCCGTCTTCCTCGGCGACCTGGCGGCGCTCTCGGGGCGCATGCCCGCCGAGCTGGAGGCCGCGCTCTGGGAGCTGGTCAGCGCCGGCGCGGTCACCTGCGACGGCTTCTCCGGGCTGCGCGCCCTCCTCGAGCCGGCGTCGCGGCGAGACCGCCGCCGCGGCCTCCCTCCTGGCGGGCGCTGGGCGCTCCTGCGGCGCGGCCCGGCCGCGCCCGACGGCACCGAGCGGCTCGCCCTCCAGTACCTGCGCCGCTGGGGCGTGGTGTTCCGCGACCTCTTGGCCCGCGAGACCGCGCCGCCGCCCTGGCGCGAGCTCCTCCCCGTCTACCGGCGGCTCGAGGCCCGCGGCGAGCTCCGCGGCGGCCGCTTCGTCTCCGGCTTCACCGGCGAGCAGTTCGCGCTCCCCGACGCCGTGCCCGCGCTGCGGGCGGTGCGCCGATCGCCGCGCGAGGGCGCGGAGCGGCTGGAGCTCTCGGGCGCCGATCCGCTCAACCTGGCCGGGATCCTGACCCCGGGTTCGCGGGTACCTGCGATCCTCGGCCACCGGGTGCTCCTGGTGGACGGCGTCCCTTCCGCGATCGCCGCAGATTCCCGGGCCTCATGACGCGAGTGCCGGAATGTCGCACCCCCCGCCCTGCTGCTCTCCCCAGGGTGTGCTTCTTGCTGCGATCGTGGTCACCTGGCCCAGGCCCGCGCCCCGGGCCCCGCATCGCTGCGCGAGGAGGCATCCCGTGTCACGCCCTTCCGGCGCATCTCGCTGGCTCGCGGCCGCCGCCGCGCTGCTGCTCCACCCGGCGCTGGCGCGCGCCGAGGACCCCGTCGTCTACAGGGTCGGCATCATCCCGCAGGCTCCTCCGGTGACCATGGTCGAGAAGTGGGGGCCGCTGCTGGCCCGCCTCTCGGCCCTCACCGGCGCCACGCTGCGCCCCAAGGTCTACGACAGCATGGAGGCCTTCGAGCAGGACCTCTTCGCCGGCGGGCCCGAGTTCGTCTATGCCCACCCCGCCATGGTCGCCGCGGTCCACCGGCGCCAGGGCTACCTGCCGCTGGTGCGCGACCGGCGGGAGCTCGCCGGCCAGATCTTCGTCCGCACCGACTCCCCCTACCGCTCGGTGTCGGAGCTGCAGGGGAAGCGCGTGGCCTTCGTGGGCGAGCGGAGCTTCTGCACCATCCTGGTGGACCGGGCCCTCGCCGAGGGCATCGGCCGCATGGCCTTCGACCGGAGCTTCCACGGGAGCACCCGCAACGTGCTGCGCTCGGTGGTGCTGGGCAAGGTGGAGGCTGGCGCCTCGCTCGACTCGGCGCTCGAGCTCGAGGACGCGGAGAGCAGCGGCCTCATCCGGCCGCTGCTCACCAGCGCCAGCTTCGCCCCCCACCCCATCGCCGCCCACCCTCGGGTCCCGGCGGCGCTCCGCGAGAAGGTGGCGTCCGCTGTACTGGAGATGGCCCGCGACGAGGGCGACCGCCCGCTCCTCGCCGCAGTACGCATGCCCGACCCCCTCCGGGCCGACTACGACCGCGACTACAAGCCCCTGGAGCCGCGCTAGTGCTGGAGCGGCTCGCCAGCCTGCGCCACGGCCTCGCGTTCCGCGTGTACGGCATCGCGGCGCTGGCGCTGGTTTCGGGCCTGGGCACCTTCGCCTTCCTCCAGGCGCAGCGGGAGCGGAGGCTGTACCGCGACATGGTGCTGGCCGGCGCCTCGGCCACGGTGGCCACCGCCACCGAGACCCTGGCCCGCGACCTGGTGCTGGGCGACTACGCCGCCATCGACGACGCGCTGCGCCAGGTGGCCCGCATGCCCAGCGTGCTCAGCCTGCGCGTCTGCGAGCCCGACGGGCGGGTGCTCTCCGAGGTGAGCCGCGAGGCGGGCGAGGTCCGTCTGGCGGGCACCCCCAGCCCCACCGTCCTGCAGGTCCCGCCTCGGGTGCCCCCGGGGCCGCGGGAGGTGGACGACGGCGCCACCCTGGAGGTCTGGCACCCCATCACCGCCGGCGACCACCCCCTCGGCTGGCTGCGGGCCACCCTCGACCTCTCGCCGCTGCGGGTCATCGTCCGCGAGCAGACGATCCGCGCCTTCGGGCTGGCCCTGGCGCTGACCCTGGCCTGCGTCGCCCTGCTCACCTGGAGCCTGCGGCGGCCGCTGGGCAACATCCGGCGGGTGGCCGGCTTCGCCCGCCAGCTCGACGCCCGCAAGGGCGAGGCGCTGGAGATGCCCCAGTGCGTGGAGGAGGTGGACCAGCTCCGCGACGCCCTCAACGCCGCCTCGGCCGAGCTGCAGCGCAGCGAGCACCGGCTGCTCCACGACGCCGCCGAGAAGCAGGCCCTCTCTGCCCAGCTCCTCCAGGCCCAGAAGATGGAGGCGCTGGGGCTCCTGGCCGGCGGCGTGGCCCACGACTTCAACAACATCCTCACCGCCATCATCGGCTACGCCAACCTGGCCCTCTCGGCGCTGGAGCCGGGCCGCTCCGAGCGCGACGACCTGGAGCAGATCCTGGTGGCCGCAGAGCGGGCCGCGGCCCTCACCAAGAGCCTCCTGGCCTTCAGCCGCAAGCAGCCCACCGAGCTGGGGCCGGTGGACCTGCGCCAGGTGCTGGCCGGCATGGAGAAGATGGTGAAGCGGCTGGTGGGCGAGGACATCCAGGTGCAGGTGACGAGCGGGCCGGAGCGGGTGGTGGCCATGGCCGACGGCGGGCAGGTGGGCCAGATCCTCCTCAACCTGGCGGCCAACGCCCGCGACGCCATGCCCCGGGGCGGCACCCTCTCCATCACCATCGGGCGCGCCGCCCACCCGCCGCCGGGAGCGTGGGAGGGCGGGCCGCCGGAGGAGGCGGCCTGCCTCACCGTCGCCGACACCGGGGCGGGCATGGAGGAGTCGGTGCGGCAGCGCATCTTCGAGCCCTTCTTCACCACCAAGGGGCTGGGGCGCGGCACCGGGCTCGGGCTCTCCATCGTCCACGGGGTGGTGACCCAGCACAAGGGCGCGGTCGAGGTGCTGAGCGAGCCGGGACGCGGGACGACGTTCCGGGTCTTCCTCCCGCTGGCGCCGGACGGCGCCTCGGCCCTGGCCCGCGAGACGCCGCTGATCCCGGCGGCCCGGGGCTCGGGCTCGGTGCTGCTGGTGGAGGACGACCCGCAGGTGAACCGCATCGTCCGGCTCACGCTGGAGGAGGCGGGCTACACCGTCACCTCGGTGGAGAACGGGCGCCAGGGGGTGGCGGCCCTCTCCGACGGACGCCGCTTCGACCTCCTGGTGAGCGACGTCATCATGCCGGAGATGAACGGCGTCGAGCTGCTGGCCGAGGCCCGGCGCCGCGCCCCGGGGCTGCCGGCCATCCTCATGAGCGGCTACACCGCCGACGCCCTGGAGCGCAGCGGCCCCTTGCCGGAGGGAGTGGAGCTCCTGCAGAAGCCGGTGACGCCCCAGCGCATCCGCGCCAAGGTGCAGGAGGCGCTGGCGCCGCGCCACTAGCGCGTCCCGCCGGCGGCTGAGCGCCGGCGCCGCCGGGCCGGCTACTTCTTGGCCTGCGCAGGCGGCGGGCCGAGCCCCAGCACCTTGCGGGCCAGGTTGGCCTTCTCGCCCAGGTTGGCCTGGCGCAGCATGACGATGCGCTGCGCCTGCGGCGAGCCGGCGCCGTGGAGCGCCTCCACCAGCGTCGACACCGAGGTCATGCCCTCGATGTAGCGGATGAGCTTGCGCTTGTCGTCGGTGGAGAAGCCGGCCTTGCCGGCGAAGTACTTGTGGAGCAGCCCCCCCACCTCGCTGGAGCGGAAGTCGGCGTCGCTGGGGAGCGTGGAGAGGATGCCGCCGCCCAGGTCGTGGGCCAGCCGCGCCACCTGGTAGACGAAGCGGGTGACGTTCTGCTTCACGGTGTTGGCCAGCAGCGGGTCCACCAGCCAGTTGCCGGCGGGGAGCTGGGTGCAGAGCGCCGCCGCGCCCACGGCGCCGGCGTAGTTGGTCTCCACCAGGTGCACCATCTCGGTGAGCTTGTCCTTCACCACCGCGTTGCCGATGGTGCCGTGCACCTCGGCGAGGAGCGCCGTGGCCCCGAGGAGCACGTCGGCGTTGCCCGCCTTGCAGCCGCCGTAGTTGGCCCGGTGCCAGGCGGCGAAGCGGTCCACCAGCGGCCCGGCGAACTCTCCCTCGCCGGCCATGAAGACCCGCTCGTGGGGCACGAACACGTCCTCGAAGAGCAGCGTGCTCTCGCCGCCCACCACGCCGAAGGGCGAGCCGCAGTCCACGCCCTCCTCCTCCTTGCGCTCGTCGTTGCTCTGGCGGCCGAAGACCAGGGTGAGGCCGGGGGCGTCGATGGGCACGGCGCAGGTCACCGCGTAGTCGGCTCCCTCGGGCGGTACGCCCAGGGTGGGCATCACCAGCACCTCGTGGGAGTTCACCGCGCCGGTGATGTGGGTCTTGGCCCCGCGGATGACGATGCCGTCGGGGCGCCGCTCGACGATGTGGAGGTAGAGGTCGGGGTCGGCCTGCTTCCAGGGCGGCAGCGAGCGGTCGCCCTTGGGGTCGGTCATGGCGCCGGCCGCCATCAGGTCCTGCTCCTGCAGCCGCCGCAGCCAGGCGTGGAAGCGGGCGTGGTAGCCCGTGCCCAGCTTCTGGTCGGTCTCCCAGGTGGCGGCCCAGACGGCGTTGAGGCCGTCGAGCCCCACGCAGCGCTGGAAGCAGGTGCCGGTCTCCTGTCCCAGGAGCCGGAGCATGGCCACCTTGCGGAGCAGGTCCTCCGGCGTCCAGAAGAGGTGGGTGAAGCGCGAGACCCGGGCGCCGGTGAGGTGCGAGACCGCCGTCATGGTCGCCTGGTGGCGCGGGTCGTGGGCCAGGTCGTAGGTGGCGGCGGCGGTGCGCAGGTGGGGCAGGAGCGCCGGGTGGTCGAAGGGCCGCTCCAGCCGCTGGCCCTTGTAGAAGATGCGCGGGCTGCGCTGCTTCAGGCTCGCCAGGTACTGGGCTCCGGTCATCATGGCTTCCGCTCCTCGGGGCCGGGGTCGAGCGCCCGGCGCAGCTCCTGCTTCAGCACCTTGCCGCCCGGGTTGCGGGGCAGCCTCTCCACCTGGTGGACCGCCACCGGGACCTTGTAGTCGGCCAGCCGCTCCGCACAGTGCCGCCGCAGCGCCTCCGGATCAAGCGCCGCGCCCGGCACCGGGGCCACGAAGGCCACCGGCACCTCGCCGAAGACCGGGTGCGGCCCGCCCACCACCGCCGCCTCGGCCACGCCCGGGAAGGCGGCGATGACGTGCTCCACCTCCAGGCAGTACACCTTCTCGCCGCCGCGGTTCACCATGTCCTTGAGCCGGTCGAGGATGGTGACCAGCCCGTCGCCGTCCACCGAGGCCAGGTCGCCGGTGCGCAGCCATCCACCCGCCAGCGCCTGGGCGCTCTTCTCCGGCGCCCGCCAGTAGCCCTGGACCACGTTGGGCCCGCGCACGAACAGCTCGCCGGGCAGGCCGGGGCCGAGGCACCTTCCCTCGGGGTCGCGCACCTCCAGCTCCACGTAGGGCACCGCCCGGCCCACCGAGTGGGCGTGGGAGAGGGCGCGGTCGGCGGGGAGCACGGTGGTGAGCGAGGTGGTCTCGGTGAGGCCGTAGCAGTTGTGGAGCCGGGCCGGGAGGAGCGCCTGCACCGCGCGGATGGTGTCCGGGTCCATGGGGGCGCCGCCGTAGGCGGCCACGCGGACGCTGCCCAGGGCGTGGCGGGACGGATCGGCGCGCAGGGTGAGCAGCTTGTAGATGGCGGGCACGAAGAAGAGGGCGGTGATGCGGTGGCGGCCGATGGCCTCCAGCACCGCCGCCGTGTCGTACTCGCGCTGCAGCACCAGCGAGCCGCCCACCGCCAGCATGGCCACGAGCTGCGAGCACAGGCCGGTGACGTGGAACATGGGCAGGCTGAGCAGCCCGACGTCGCCGGCCCGGTAGCCCAGCTCCGAGGCGCAGCCGCGGGCGTTCCAGAGGGCGTTCCGGTGGCTGACCATGGCCCCCTTGGGGAAGCCGGTGGTGCCCGAGGTGTAGAGCAGCGTGGCCACGCCGTCGGGCTCCACGGCAGCGGGCGCCGGGAGCGGCGCCGCCTCGAGCGCCGCGGCCAGCGGCAGCGTCCCCTCGGCCTCTCCCTCGGCCAGCAGCCGGAGCCGGAGCCCCTGCAGCTCCGGCAGCGGCCCGAGCCGCCGCAGCTGCTCGGCGGTGGTCACCAGCGCCTCGGCCCCCGAGTCGCGGAGCACGTAGCCCACCTCGGGCGGCGAGAGCCGGAGGTTCACCGGCACCGCCACCGCGCCGGCTGCGATGGCGCCGAACCATGCCACCGCGTAGGCCGGCAGGTTGGGCAGGAGGACGGCCACCCTGGCGCCGCCGCCGAGTCCGCGCGCCTGCAGGAAGGCGGCGAGGCACCGGACCTGCTCGTCGAGCTCGGCGCAGGTGAGCGAGCCGCCCTCGTGGCGCAGCGCCACCTCGGCGCCGCGGGCCCGCGCCTGGAGGAAAGGGATGTCGGCGAGGGAGCGGTAGTCGTCGAGCGCGGGGAGGGCCATGGCTCACCAGGCGGTCCAGCCACCGTCCACGTAGATCGTCTGTCCGGTGACGAAGTCGGAGGCCGAGGAGGCCAGCCACACCAGCGTGCCCACCAGCTCCTCGGGCCGGCCCCACCGCCCCATGGGCGTGCGCTCGACGATGAAGCGGTTGCGCTCCGGGTCGGCGCGCAGGGGAGCGGTGAGCTCGGTCTCGAAGTAGGTGGGGCCGATGGCGTTCACCTGGATGCCGCGCCGGGCCCACTCCAGCGCCATCACCTTGGTGAGCTGGACCACCCCGCCCTTGGCGGCGGCGTAGGGCGCCAGGCCGGGCAGCCCCACCGCTCCCAGGATCGACGAGATGTGGACGATCTTGCCGCTGCCCCGGGCCAGCATGTGCGGGGCCACCGCCTGGGCCACCAGGAAGTAGCCCTTGAGGTTGGTGTCGAGCACCAGGTCCCACTCCTCCTCGGCGAGCTCGACGACGGGCTTGCGCACGTTGACGCCGGCGTTGTTCACCAGCACGTCCACGGCGCCGAGGGAAGACACCGCCTCGGCCACCGCCGCCTGCACGCTCCCGCGGTCGCGCACCTCCAGGGCCAGGGGCACGGCCCGCACCCCCAGCGCGCGGAGCTCGGCGGCCACCGGCTCCACGTCCTCGCGGCGCCGGGCCGTGAGCGCCAGGTCGGCCCCGGCCCGGGCCAGCCCGCGGGCCATGGCCAGGCCCAGCCCGCGCGAGGCGCCGGTGACCAGGGCGGTGCGGCCGTGGAGGTCGAACGGGTCGGGCATGGCTACACCACCAGGTACTTGGTCACCACCGCCGGGTCGCCCCAGATGGCCTCCATGGTGCCCTGGTGCTCCACCCGGCCCTTCTCCAGGATGTAGCCGCGGCTGCAGACGCGCCGGCAGAAGCGCAGGTTCTGGTCGGCGAGGAGGATGGTGATCCCCTCCCGGCGGATCCGCTCCAGCACCTCGGTGAGGTGGGCCACCACCAGCGGGGCCAGCCCCTCGGAGGGCTCGTCGAGCAGGAGCAGCGCCGGGCCGGCCATCAGCGCCCGCCCGATGGCCAGCATCTTGCGCTCGCCGCCGGAGAGGCTGGCGCCGCGGTGGCGGAGCAGGTCCCCGAGCCTGGGGAAGAGCTCCAGCACCTCGGCCTTGCCGAAGGCGCCGCGCCGCGGCGAGAGGCGGCGGGCGATGTCCAGGTTCTCCTCGGCGGTGAGCGTGGGGAAGATGCGGTGGTCGTCGGGCACGTAGGCGATGCCGCTCCGGGCGATGGCGTCGGGCGGCAGGCCGCGGAGCTCCTGCCCCTGGAAGCGCACCGAGCCGGCGCGCGGCGCGGTCAGGCCGATGACCGAGCGCAGGGTGGTGGTCTTGCCCACGCCGTTGCGCCCCAGGAGCGCCACCACCTCCCCCTCGGCCACGGCCAGGCTCACCCCCTGGAGCACGTGGGAGGAGCCGTAGAAGGTGTCGATGCGATCCAGCTCCAGGATCACGGCGCCGCCTCCTCGACCTCGTGCCCCAGGTAGACCTCGCGCACCCGCGCGTCGGCCCGGACGCGCTCCGGCGGGCCGTCGCAGAGCAGCTCCCCGCGGTGCAGCACCACCACCCGGGCCGAGAGGGCGAAGACCACGTCCATGTCGTGCTCCACCAGCACGAAGGTGGTCTGGCCGCCCGCCGAGAGGGCGCGGATGCCCTCCAGCAGCCGGGTGCGCTCCACCGGGTTCATGCCGGCGGTGGGCTCGTCGAGGAAGAGCAGCGCCGGGCGCGAGGCCAGCGCCACCGCCACCTCCAGGAGCCGCCGGTCGCCGTGGGAGAGGGCGCTGGCGGGCCGCT
The DNA here is from genome assembly GCA_016214955.1 of Deltaproteobacteria bacterium. Lineage (GTDB taxonomy): Bacteria > Myxococcota > Myxococcia > Myxococcales > Anaeromyxobacteraceae > JACRMN01. The sequence continues at coordinate 186,759 of JACRMN010000017.1, read as the reverse complement.
CCGCCTCGGCCCCGAGCCCCACCCGCGAGAGCACGCCCTGGGCCTGCTCCCGCGCCTCCCGCTCGCCCGAGATCCGCGAGAGCGGCCGCCCGGCCCGGCCGGCCAGCGCCAGCGCCGGGATGAGCACGTTCTCCAGCACCGTCAGGCCCGGGAAGACGTTGGCGATCTGGAAGGAGCGCCCCATGCCCAGGCGCACCCGCTGGTGCACCGCCAGGCCGGTGACGTCGCGGCCGCGGAAGAGCACCTGCCCGGCCTGCACCGGCAGGTGGCCGGTGAGCAGGTTGATGAAGGTGGACTTGCCGGCGCCGTTGGGCCCGATCACCGAGGTGAGCTCCCCCTCGGCGAAGGAGAGCGAGAGGTCGCGCGCCGTGCAGACGCTGCCGAAGTGGTTGGAGAGGCCGCGGACCTCGAGCAGGGGCGCGCTCACGGGGCGGCCCGCCCGGCGCGGCGCGCCCGCAGCCCGGCCTCCACGGCGCCGACGATCCCGCCGCGGAAGCCGAGGATGATGACCAGGAGCACGACGCCGAAGGCCAGCATCCAGTTCTCGGTGAAGCGCTGCACCACCTCCCGCAGCGCCACGAAGGCCAGGCTCCCCACCGCCGGCCCCAGGAGCGAGTGGAGCCCGCCCAGCAGGCTCACCAGGATGGGCTCGGCCGAGTGGGTCCAGTGGGCCATGGTGGGCCGGGCGTTCGACTCCAGCAGCACCTCCAGGCCGCCGGCCAGGCCGGCGTAGGCGCCGGAGATCACGAAGGCCGCCAGCCGGTAGCGCCGCACCGGGACGCCGGCGAACTCGGCCCGCACCGGGTTCTCGCGGATGCCGGCCAGCGTGAGCCCGAAGGGCGAGCGCCGGAGCCGGTGCGCCAGCCACAGGCTCCCGGCCAGGAGCGCCACCGCCAGGAGGTAGAAGGCCCGCTCCCCGGCGATGTCGAGCCGCAGCGGCCCCAGCGCGATGGGGGCGCGCATCACCCCCACCAGGCCGTCGTCGCCGCCGGTGATCTCCCGGGCGTTCCACACCACCGCGAAGATCAGCATCCCGAAGGCCAGGGTGAGCATCGAGAAGTAGACCTCGCTGGCCCGGATGCAGAAGAAGCCCACCACCAGCGCCGCCGCCGCTCCCGCGGCCAGCGCCAGCGCCAGGCCCGGCAGCGGGTGGGCGGTGAGGTGCAGCGAGCACAGGCCCAGGGCGTAGGCGCCGGCGGCGTAGAAGCCGCCGTGGCCGAAGGAGAGGAGCCCGGTGCGCCCCAGCAGCAGGTTGTAGCCGGTGCCGAAGATGGCCAGCAGCGCCACCCGCACGCCCAGGTAGGTGGCGAACTTGCCGGAGAGGAGCGGCAGGGCCACCAGCGCCGCCGCCGCCGCCCAGGAGAGGGCCCGCGCCCCGCGCCGGCTGCCGGCCGCCGGGCTCACGAGCGGGCCACTCCGAAGAGGCCGCGCGGGCGCACCAGCAGCACCGCGGCCATGAGCAGGAAGATGAGCGCCATGTCGAAGGCCGGGAAGAAGCGGGTGCCGAAGGCGTTCAGCACCCCGATGACCAGCGCGCCCAGGAAGGCGCCCTTCAGGCTCCCCAGCCCTCCCAGCACCGCCACGATGAAGGCCTCGATGATGATGCTCTCGCCCATGCCCGGGGTGAGGACGCCCACGTAGGGCACCGCCAGCGCCCCGCCCACCGCGCCCAGCCAGGTGCCGAAGATGAAGACGCCGGTGAAGAGCGCCGGCACCCGGACCCCCAGGGCCGCGGCCATCTCCCGGTCGGAGGCGGCGGCGCGGACGATGCGGCCGATCCAGGTGCGCTCCAGGAGCGCCCACAGCGCCAGCGCCACCAGCGGCCCCACGGCGATGACGAAGAGGCTGTAGATGGGGAACTTGCGCCCCAGGATCTCCACCGAGCCCTCCAGCGGCCCGAGCCCGGGCGGCGGGTGCAGAGCGCCGGCGCCCCAGACGATCTTCACCAGGTTGTCGAAGATGAGGACGAAGGCGAAGGTGAGGAGCAGCTGGTAGGGCAGCTCCAGCCGGTAGACGGCCCGCAGGAACCAGCGCTCCACCGCCCAGCCCGCCAGGCACACCACCAGCGGGCCGAAGAGCATCGCCAGGTAGAAGTGCGGGCTGAGCGCCCTCACCAGGCTGAAGCTCACGTAGGCGCCCAGCATGTAGAAGCTGCCGTGGGCGAAGTTGAGCACCCCGAGCACGCCGAAGATCAGGGTCAGGCCGCTGGCCACCAGCCAGATGAACATGCCGTTCGAGAGGCCGGCCAGGACGACGTGGACGATGGACTGCATGCGCGGGCGGAGGCGAGGGGGGACGCCGGCGCCGGGCCGGCGCCCCGGGGAGCCCCCCTAGAACGGCGGCCGCGTGCCCGGCCCCTCGAAGGGCGGGCGGGCGAAGGTGATGCTGGCCGGCACCAGCTTCTGCTCCCCCATGATCTTGATGGGGTAGCGCGGGTCGGCCTTGGTCTTGCCCCAGGGCACGTCGTAGATGGCCTGGTGGTCCTCCTTGCGGAAGAGCCGCCTGCCGGCCGGGGTGTCGAGCTCCATCCCCTCCAGCGCCTGGATGACGGGCTTGGTGTCCTTGGAGCCGGCCTTCTCCACCGCGGCCTTGAGGGCGTACAGGGACGAGTAGGCGGTCTCGGAGACGTAGGCCGGGTAGTGGTTCCAGCGCTTGTGGAAGCGAGCCACCCATTCGTTGTTGGTCTGGTTGTCGGGGTAGCGGAAGTAGTAGCGGCCCGAGATCCAGACGTCGTCGGGCATCTCCTTGCCCAGCCCCTCCAGCACGTCCATGGCGGCGCCCACCGGGAAGAGCACGTGCTTCACCTTCTCGAAGAGGCCGGCCTCGGCCGCCTGCTTCACGAAGGTGATGAGCTCGCCGCCCCACTCGGTGGAGTAGAGCCCCTCGGGCCTGGCGTCGAGGATGGTGTTGATGTGGGAGCGGAAGTCGGTGGTGCCGGCCGGGGCGAAGGACTCGGTCTGGAAGGTGGTGCCGGGCTTCAGCTTGCCCAGGGTGTCCTGGAACATCTTCCAGCAGGTGAAGCCGTACTCGTACTTGGGGCTGATGGTGGCCCAGCGCATGGCCGGCAGGTCCTTGGCCACGTAGGCCGCGGCGTTGCCGTCGTGGTAGGTGGCGTTGCAGATGCGGAAGATCTGCCGGACCCCCTTCTTGAAGACCCACTCCTCGGTGAGCTTCTCGGTGGCGGCGTGGGTGACGATCAGCACCTTGTCGAGCTGCTGCATCACCGGCCCCAGCGCCAGGGCCTGGCCCGAGGAGTCGATGCCGGCCAGGAAGTCGGCGCCCCAGCTGTCGACGAAGTAGCGCGCCGTCTTGATGGCGTCGTCGGGCTTCATGGTGGCGTCGCGGATCTCCAGCTCCACCTTCTGGCCGGCGATGCCGCCCTTGGCGTTGATCTCGTCCTGCGCCATCAGCGCGCCCATCTTGTGGAACTCGCCGTACCCGGCCAGCGTCCCGGAGAGCACGGTGCCGTAGCCGATCTTGATGGGCCCCTTGATCGACGGGGGGGCGGCGAAGACGCCGCGCGGGAACATCGAGGCGGCGGCGGCGAGAATCGAGCCCTTGCCGGCGAGCTCCAGGAAACGGCGCCGGCTGACGCGCTTGCGAGCCATGCACTCCTCCTAGGACGTTCTTGGGGCGAGCGCGGGATTCTGGGCACGGCCGCGGCGGCGGGGGCAATCCCCGTTCACCGCGAGTGACTGGAGGAGGCGCGGCCCGGGCGCAAGGCGCCGCCGCCAGGGAGGAAACGGGCGCTTCCCCGCTTGGGCTCCCACCTGCGGGCCGCGCGCAGGATGCTTCCGGCCGGGTGCGTCAAGCGGCGCGGCTGGGCGGGATCAGGCCGCCTCGGGCGGGCGGTAGGGCTGGTAGCGGCGGGCGATGAGGGCGAAGCCGACGGCGGCGGCCAGCATGAGCAGGGAGAAGAAGGCGAAGTAGCCCCAGCCCTGGAAGAAGTTCAGCTTCGACACCAGGCCGGTGAGCATGTTCCCCGCGAAGATGGTGAGGAACCAGATGCTCATGATGGTGCTCTTCATGGACCTGGGAGCCTGCGTGTAGCTGAACTCCAGCCCGGTCACCGAGACCAGCACCTCGGCGGCGGTGAGGAGGAGGTACTGGGGGATCTGCCAGAGCGCGTTCGGCCGCATCCCGCTCGCCAGGAGCACGTCGACCACGGTGGCGGCCACGAACGAGAGCACGGTCACGAACATCCCCACCGACATCTTGCCGAGCGGCGTGACCTTGAGGCCGGCCTTCTCCAGCAGCGGGAAGAGCACCACCGAGAAGAAGGGGATGATGAGCAGCACCATCCACGGGTTGAGGGCCGAGAGCTGCGAGGCCTGGAGCGTGTAGCCCCAGACCTGCAGGTCCATGCGCTGCGCCTGCAGCACCCAGGACGAGCCGTGCTGGTCGAAGAGCGCCCAGAAGGCGGTCACGGCCACGAACACGCCCATGATCCGGAACACCGCCTTGGCGCCGTCCACCGCCGCCGGCGGGTGCAGGTGCAGCGCGCCGTCGAGCCAGTGGCCCGGGCGCGTGCCGATGCGGTTCAGCGCCGTCCAGACGACGCGGACGAAGGAGTGGGGATCGGGGCCGGCGGGCGGCATGCGCACGTACTGCTTGCGCCCGGCGAAGAAGATGGCGAGCGCCACCACCATGAAGAGGCCGGGCACGGCGAAGGCCACGCTCGGCCCGTAGCGCTTGAAGAGCACCGGGATGAGGAGCGTCGAGGTCACCGAGCCCAGGTTGATCATCCAGTAGAAGAGGTTGTAGACGCGCTGGAGCGCCCCCGACTGCTCGGGCTTGAACTGGTCGCCCACCAGGGCCGAGACGCAGGGCTTGATGCCGCCGGAGCCCAGCGCGATGAAGCTCAGGGCGAAGAAGAGCCCCCAGCGCGTCTCCCATGCGGCCATGAGCGCGTGGCCGAAGACGTAGCCCAGGCTGACCCAGAGGATGATCCGGTAGCGGCCGAAGACCCGGTCGGCCAGGAAGGCGCCCAGGAGCGGCGTCAGGTAGCAGATGGCCAGGAAGAGGTGGTAGTTGCCCTTGGCCTCGTGCTCTGGGAAGGCGAGGTAGCTCGCCATGTAGACGGTGAGGATCGAGCGCATCCCGTAGAAGGAGAAGCGCTCCGCACCCTCGTTCCAGACGATGTACTTGATCTGGGGCGGGAACCGGTCGGCGGCCGTTGACATGGGTGGCCACTCTGCCACGAAGCGCCCGAGCCCGCGCTTTCCCGGAAGCAGGTGCCCCCGCCGAGGAGGACCCCTATCGGGCCGCGGTGCCGGCCGCCCAGGCCAGCGCCAGCCAGCCGCCCAGGAAGGCGACGCCGCCCAGCGGCGTGACGGCGCCGAGGGCGCGCACGCCGGTGAGCGCCAGCGCGTAGAGGCTGCCGGAGAAGAGCACCGTGCCCCCGAGGAAGAGCCAGCCGGCGAGCGAGGCGGCGGTGCCGGGGAAGCGGGCCGAGGCCCAGCCGGCGGCGACCAGCGCCAGCGCGTGGAACATCTGGTAGCGCGCGCCGGTCTCGAAGACGGCCAGCAGATCGGGGCCGAGGCGGGCCTTGAGGGCGTGGGCGCCGAAGGCTCCGGCGGCGACGGAGACGAGGCCCGAGAGGGCGCCGATCACGACGAAGGTCTTTTCCATGCCGCCCATCCTAGCGCCGGGTGAATGGCCGTTCACGGCCTGGTGCGCCCCTTCCCGGGCTTGCCCGGCGCCGGTCCGGCCGCCAGGCTTCCGGCCATGGGCCTCTCCCTGAAGCGCTGCGTTCCCTGCGAGGGCGGCACGCCGCCGCTCCCGGCCGATCGGGCCCGCGCCCTGCTCACCGAGCTCGACGGCTGGTCCCTCGACGGCGGGCGGCTGCGCCGCCACCTCCGCTTCCGCGACTTCCCCGCCGCGCTCCGCTTCGTGAACGCAGTGGGCGAGGTGGCCGAGCGCGAGGGGCACCACCCCGACCTCTTCCTCCACGACTGGAACCAGCTCGACGTCTCGCTCTGGACCCATTCCATCGGCGGCCTCTCCGAGAACGACTTCATCGTGGCCGCCAAGATCGACCTGCTCCCGCGCGACGCGCCGCCCTCCGGGTGACCCGGGGGGTGCGTGAATACGCCGCGCACCCGCCCGTCCCTCCGTGGAAGCCCCGAAACGGAGGAACACATGAACGCCATCGCCAGCAGCCTCGCCTTCGCCGCAGCCCTCGCCGCAGCACCGGCCCTCGCCCACGAGAGCCACCCCCTGCCGCCGCTCGCCCCTCCGGCCGCCTTCGTCGCGGTCGAGGCCCAGCTTCCCCTGGCCCCGCCGCCCGCGCCGGCGTACCGCCCCTTCGAGCAGGACCGGACCTGGGGCCACTACGGGCAGATGCGGAGCCTGCGCGCCGAGTACCGGCGCCTGGAGATGGAGCGGGAGCGCTTCTACGCCGGCTGGCGCGGCAACCCCGGCGCCCAGCGCCGCTTCGAGCGGTGGTACGCCTCGCGGCGCGCCCAGCTGGACCGGCGCTACGCCTGGCTGAGCGAGCGCGGCGAGCGCCACGGCCGCTACGCCTGGAACGACCGCGAGTACGAGCGCGAGCACGACCACCGCTGACCCCACACCACGGACTCGCATCCCGCGGGGCGCCTCCGGGCGCCCCGCGCCGTTTCGAGGCATGGCGCCTTCCGCCTGCGGCACGGCGCCTCCGGAACGGCCGGGTGGCACCCCGGCCGCCCGGCGGCTAGATTCCCCTGGCGTGTCGAGACCGATCCTCTCCACCGTCGTCTTCTTCGCCGTGGCCACCGCCATCCTCGGCGGGATGCACTACTTCCTCTGGGCCCGGCTGGTGCGGGACCCGGCGCTGGCCGAGCCCTGGCGGCGCATCCTCACCGTGGCGCTGGCCCTGGCGGCGGTCTCGGTTCCGGCCGGCATGTTCGCCTGGCGCTTCCTCCCCTCGGGCCTCTCGCGCGCCGCCAGCGCCCTGCTCTTCACCTGGCTGGGCGCCTCGTTCCTGCTCTTCTCGGCGCTGGTTGCCGTGGAGGCGGTTCGCTGGGCGGGAAGCGCCGCCGCCTGGCTGGCCTCGCTCCTGCGCGAGCCCGGGCCGCCGTCCGACCCGTCCCGGCGCATCTTCCTGGCGCGGGCCGCCGCCGCCTCGGCCACGCTCACCGCCGGCGGCGCCGCCGGCCTGGGCTTCAAGACCGCCATCTCCGATCCGGTGGTGCGCGAGGTCCCGGTGTCGCTGGAGCGGCTGCCCGCGGCCCTCGCCGGCTTCTCCATCGCCCAGATCTCCGACCTGCACGTCGGCCCCACCATCGGCGAGAAGGAGGTGCGCCGGGTGGTGGAGCTCACCAACGCCGCCCGGCCCGACGCGGTGGTCATCACCGGCGACCTGGTGGACGCGCCGGTGGCGGCCCTGCGGCAAGCCACCCAGCACCTGGCCAACCTGAAGGCGCCGCAGGGCGTCTACTTCGTCACCGGCAACCACGAGTACTACGCCGGCGCCGCCCCCTGGCTGGAGGAGCTGCGCCGCTACGGGATCAGGGTCCTGCGCAACGAGCGCGTCACCCTCGGCGACCGCGGCCCCGGCGGCGCCTCCTTCGACCTGGCGGGCGTGGACGACTGGAGCGTGGCCCGCGCCGAGGAGGGGCGCTGGCCGGCGCTGGCGAGGGCGGTGGAGGGGCGCGACCCCGACCGCGCCCTGGTGCTGCTGGCCCACCAGCCCCGCGGCCTCTCCGAGGCGATCCGTTCCGGCGTCGAGCTGCAGCTCTCCGGCCACACCCACGGCGGCCAGCTCTTCCCCTGGAGCCTGCTGGTGGGCGCGGTCTTCCCCTACCTCAAGGGGCTCTACCACCACGCCGAGGCGGGGCGGCAGGGGCAGATCTACGTCTCCTGCGGCACCGGCTACTGGGGCCCGCCCATCCGCATCGGCGCGCCGGCCGAGGTGGCCAGGCTGGTGCTCACCCCGGGCGCGCCGAAGGTGATCAGCAGAGCGCGCTGACGATGGCCGGCAGCTGCTCGCTGGCGCTGCCCCGGGCGGCGAAGCCGCGGGCCATGGAGCGAGCCCGCGCGGCGAAGGGGTTGTCCTCCGGGTTCACGTCCACCATGGCGATGGCCCGCCGCCAGGCGATGTCGCCGATCTGCGAGGGCAGGTTGGTGGCCCCGCTCGTCCCCACCACCAGCACCAGGTCGGCCCTGTCGGCGGCCCGCAGCGCGCTCTGCATCTTGTACCAGTGCTCGTCGTAGTACTCGTCGAACCAGAGCACGTGCGGGCGCAGCCATCCGCCGCAGCGGGGACAGGAGAGGGTCCTGCGGTCGGCGGCGGTGAACGGGGTCTCGCCGTCGCGGACCCCCATGTCGGGCATGGCGACCAGGTCGAGGGTGCACTCGTCGGCGCAGCGCACGTAGGCGGCGTCGCCGTGGATGCAGTAGGTGCGCTCCCGGCTGGCGCCGGCCCGCAGGTGGAGGCCGTCGATGTTCTGGGTGACGAGGTGGAAGCGCTCGCCCAGCGCCCTGTCGAGGGCCACCAGGGCGCGGTGGCCCTCGTTGGGCTCGGCGCGCAGGCAGACGCCGAAGCGGTAGAGGTACCAGCGCCACACCTCCGCCGGGTTGCGCTCGAACATCTCCAGGGTGGCCATCTCCTGGGGCATGTAGTTCCGGGAGCCGACCACCCAGAAGCCCTCCTTGCCGCGGAAGGTGGGGATGCCGCTCTCCGCGGAGATGCCGGCGCCGGTGAGGGCCAGGACCCTTCCGCGGCGCGCCTTCACCTCCGCCAGGATCTCCGCCAGCCTCGGGTCCATGTCCGTCCCCTTTTCTTGCTCCCGGAGCCCTGGGGCGATAACCATGGCCGGGTGTCGGTCGCCACCACCCAGGGCATCCGCGTCGAGGTGCGCTCCGAGTACCGTCCCGATCGCTCGGCGCCGGCCGGGCAGCGCTTCCTCTTCACCTATACCGTGCGCCTGACCAACGAGGGAACCGAGCCGGCCCGGCTGGTCTCGCGCCACTGGATCATCACCGACGCCCACGGGGCGCAGGAGGAGGTCCGGGGCGAGGGGGTGGTGGGGCAGCAGCCGCGCCTCGCCGCCGGCGAGACCTTCGAGTACTCCAGCTTCTGCATCCTCAAGACGCCGTTCGGCGCCATGCGCGGCACCTACCAGATGGTGCGCGACGGCGGCGGCGGCTTCGACGCCGCGATCGCCCCCTTCTCGCTGGCGATCCCGGGGTCGGTGAACTGAGCCGGCGCTACCCGCGCCGCGCCAGCTCGTCCAGGAACTCCAGCTCCGTCAGGTAGCCCTTGCGGGCCAGCACCCGCACCAGCGCCGCGGCCACGCGGGCCGCGGCCGCCTCCCTGTTGAGGTCGCGGGTGAGGCGGGTGATGGCGTCGGCCAGCACCGCCTCGCGGGGCTGCAGCGGCTCGGGGTGCCCCGACACGATGTCCGACATCTCCACCACCTCGCCCTCGGGCTCGGAGGCGCGCGGGAAGGCCGGGAAGGGCCCGGGCATGGGCGGAGGAGGCGGAGTTCGCTGCGCGGCGCGGGCCAGCGGCGGCGCGGCCACCGGCGGGGCCGGGGCCGGCCGGAAAGGCGCGATCGCCGGCGTCACTCCGGCCGGGCGGAGCACCGGCGGCGGCGTGGGGCTGGCGCGGTACTCCAGCGCGGGCTGCGGCGGCGGTGAGGCGCTGGGCCCGCCCAGGAACTCCTGGCGCAGGTGCTCCGGGAGCGCCGCGAAGGGATCGGCGGTGGTCTCGATGCCCGCGTCCGATCCCTCGTCGAATGCGATGGGCTCGGGGCCGCGGCGCGCCTCCTCGCCGAAGTACAGCCGCCGCAGCAGCACCGAGAGCTCGCGCTCGCCGGCGATGCAGATGCGCACCCGGCGGCCGGTGCGGAAGGAGAGCTCGTCCACCACCGCGATGTTGGTGGGGTCGGACATGGCCACCGTCACCGAGTTGGTGTCGGAGGCGATGGGCAGCAGCGTGTGCTTGGCGGCCACGTCCTTGGGCACCAGCTTGAGGGCGGCGTCGAGGAGCGGCCCAGGGGTCACCGCCGACAGGTTGGCCACGTCGTAGCCGAACTTGCGGGCCAGGGCCGCCACCACCTGCGGCTCGGTCACCAGCTTGAGATCGAGCAGGGCCTGGCCGAGCTTCATCCCCCAGCGCCGCTGGTGGCCGAGGGCCGACTGCAGCTGGGTCTCGTCGATGACCCCGGCCTCGAGGAGGAGCTCTCCGAGTCGCTTCTTCTGCTCCATGTGGTGTCGGCCGCCGGCGGGAGCCGTGTCGTGCCGCGTCACCGAATCCTACCCGTCGTGGGCGTGGCGGTCGAGTCGGCGGCCCTCGCGGGCGATACCGGCGTTCACGGGGAGGGTTCCGCCGCCTTGGTGGCGATGGCCAGGCGGTCGAGGCCGTGGCGCCGCGCCAAGTCCATCACCGCGACCACCCGGCCGTGGGGGACCCCCTGGTCGGCCTGGATCAGCACCAGGGTGTCGGGGCTCCGGCCGTGCGCCTCGTCGAGCATGGCGGTGAGCCGGGCCTCGTCCACCACCTCGCCCTTCACCACCGTGCGCCCGTCCTCGAGGATGGCCACCGCCAGGTCGTGGGCCACGGCGCCCGACGCGGCCGCCCCGCCCTTGGGCAGGTTCACCTTGAGGCCGGCGTTCTGGGTGCCCGACTCGGCGATGGCGGTGGTGGTGACCATGAAGATGATGAGCAGCACCAGGAAGATGTCGGTGAGGGGCGTGATGTTGATGTCGGAGAAGATGCCGCCCGAGCCCTCCAGGTCGAGGTCGTCGCCGCCGCCGCCGGGGCCCGAGACCGCCACCTAGGCACCCTCCGGCGGCGCCACCGCCCGGGAGGGCGCCGCCGGGGCCGGCGCGGGCTCGAGGGCGATCTCCACCAGCTCCTCGCACAGCAGCTTGAACTGCACGCCCAGCTTCTGCACGTGGGTGTTGAGCCAGTTGAAGATCACCACCGCCTCGACGGCCACGGCGATTCCGGCGGCGGTGGTGATGAGGGCCTCGGAGATGCCGGCGGCCACCACGCTGAAGCCGCCCTGCCCGGTGACCGACATCTGGTGGAAGGCCTGCATGATGCCGACCACGGTGCCGAAGAGGCCCACGAACGGCGCGGTGGCGCCGATGGTGCCCAGGATCCAGAGGTTCTGGCGCAGCTTGAGGCTGACCTGCACGCGCTGCCGCTCCACCGCCGCCGCCACCTTCTCCGGGGCGGGCGCGCGGCGGCCGGCCGGGGGCGGGCTGCGGGCCTGCAGCACCGCCAGGAACACCTCGGCGGCGGGCGAGCCGGACCGCTCGCACTGGGCACGGCCGTCCTCCAGGTCGCCGCGGAGGAGCGCGCGGGTGACGGCGTCGGCGAGCGACCGGCTCCGATCGGAAAAGCGCCACAGCGCCATGAGCCGCTCCACCGCCACCATGATGGCGATCACCGAGCAGGCGATGATGACCCACAGGGCGACGCTGCTCTTGAGGAGGGCGACGAGGTTCTTGTCCATGGATTCCTTTCCGGCAGCGGCTCACCCTATGCGATGGCCGACCCCGGGAAAAGCCACGCCGCACCAACCCCCGGAGGAGCCGCCCTATTCGCCGCCCGGGAGGGGCAGGTGCAGCGAGCCCGGCTCGGCGCCCGCCGGAAGGTCGAGTACCCGGGCGCCTGGCGGCGGCTCCAGCGAGAAGGCCCCGGGCCGGGCCGGGCCGTCGAGCGCGGGCTCCCCGCGCCAGGCCAGGGTGACCGCCGGTGAGGGAGGGCGCTCGACCCGGAGCTGGCCGGGGAAGCGCACGGCTCCGCGGGGGGCGAGGGCCGAGAGGCGGATGGCCGGGCCGGCCGGCTCCACCTGGCCGCCCTCCGCCAGGCGCACGATCCGCGACCACTCCACCGCCGCGCCGGCGCCCACGCCCAGCCACTGCTGGCGCCCGGTGCCGCCCTCCTCGGCGAGCACCAGCTTCATCACGCCGTCGCCGGGGGAGGCGTCGACGGCGGCGCCATTCACCAGGGGTACGTCTCCGCAGAGGAGCGCCACCGCCTCCTCAACCGGGAGCGACAGCGGCAGGAGCCGGGCCAGGCTCGCGGGCGTGGCCTCGCCGCGGGTCCAGGTGCCCCGGCGGGCGTCGAAATGGAGGAAGCGGCCGCCGGAGACCACGAGCAGCGCCGCCGGCGCGCCGAAGAAGTCGAGCAGCTCGATGCGGAGCCGCCCGGGCCGCTCTGCCGCCACGAACGCCTCGGCCGAGCCCCCGCCCTGCCCCTCCAGCCCGAGCCGCGCCGTCCCCTCCACCCGCCTCACCTTGCCCCGCGCGGCCTCGACCGCCGCCAGCAGGCCGGGGGCGTCGTGCGGCAGCCCCGGCGGCGGGACGCGCGGACAGCCGGCGGCGAGGAGGAGCGCGGCGAGCCAGGCGCGGCGGGCTCGGGCCGGAGCGGCGGACATGAGGGCGGTATAACACGCGGAGGGTAGAGGCTCGACGGCGGCCCGCGGCCCGACCGCGACCGGCGCGCCGCCAGGCCCTACCGGTCGAGCGCCTGCCTCAGCTTGGCGGCCAGGGCATCGGAGGTGACGGGCTTCGGCAGGAAGTCGATCCCGGGATCCAGCATGCCGTGGTGGACGATGACGTCCTCGGCGTACCCGGACATGAACACCACCCGCAGGCCCCGCGCCCGCTCCCGGAGCCGCTCGGCCAGGTTGACGATCACCTGCTCCAGCTGGCCGGGATCGAGACGGCACGGGCCGAGGTCGGGCGCCAGGACGAGCGCCAGCTCGATGTCCTCGCCGATGAGCCGGCGCAGCATGCTGCGCAGCTCGGAGACCAGCCGGTTCACGTCGACGATCCGCGGCTGCAGCACCTGGCGCCGGCTGAAGGCCAGGAGCTGGCGCGTCAGCTCCGCTGCCCGCCGCGCCGCCTTCTCGATGTCCAGCGCCGCCTCCCGGTGCGGATCGCCGGCCGGGAGCTGGCGGGCCAGGTCCCCGCTGTTGGCCAGGATGACGGTGAGCAGGTTGTTGAAGTCGTGGGCCACGCCGCCGGCCAGGCGGCCGACGCTCTCCATCTTCTGGGCCTGCGCCAGCTGCTCCTGGAGCGCGGTGCGCGCCGCGGCCTGGGCCTGGCGCTCGGCCTCCCGATCGGCCTCTTCCCGGGTGCGGGCGGCGCGGCGCCGCTGGTGCACGAGGAGGAGGACGGCGGCGGCCAGCGACGTGGCGCCGACCAGCGCCAGGTGTGCCCGCAGCTCCTTGCGCCAGGGGGCGAGGTAGGCCGAGGCCTGGCGGCTGAAGGAGGCGACGAGGACCTGGTCGGCCTCGCTCGCCGGCCGGATGGTCTGGAGGACGACCATGCCCTCCCCGCCGCCCTCGGTGAGGGCGCGGCCCCAGAACGAGAGGTCCCTCCCGCTGCGCAGGTGCGCCTCGAGGAGCGGCCCGGCAGCGGCACCCTGCGCGGCGTCGCCGGCGGGCCGCGGAGCGCGGTGGACCACCTGTCCGCCGCCGTGGAGCACCGCCGCCGACACGTCGGGCGCGAAGCGGACCGACTCCAGCAGCTGGCGCCAGTACTCGGGGTCGATGATGGCCAGCAGGTAGCCGTCGAAGCCGCCCCGCTCGTCGAGGACGACCCGGCCCAGGCTGAGGGCCCAGTTGCCCAGCGGCGTGAGGAACGGGGGCGAGACGTAGAGGGTGGAGGCGGCGGGGTGCGCGCTGATGAGGCGGAAGCGCTCCCCCTCCCGGAAGTCGGCCCCGACGACCGCCTGCCGATTGCTGGCCAGAGCCCTCCCGCGGGCGTCCACGTGGACGAAGGTGCGGGCTTCGGGGAGGGACTCCGCCATCCCGTGCATGCGGTCGCTGACGCGCGCGAAGCCGCCGGGCCCCTGGCGCAGCACCGGCAGTTCGTCGCGCAGGACGTCGAGCGAGTTGCCGGTGGCCCAGAATCGCGTCGCCAGCATCTGCTCGACCAGGTGGGCCTGGTGCTCGAGCCGGCTTCGCTGGGTGGTCTCGATGGCGCGGCGGGAGACGTACAGGTCCACCGCGGTCTCTCCGGCGAAGGCGGCGAGCACCGCGCCCAGCGCGGCCCACTCCACCCGCGCGCGCGGCGCGCGCTTCCGCACCTGCGGGTGTCGGCGGGGCGGGCGGGGCCGGCGTCCATGCGATTCGGTGGCCGTCGCCCCCGTGCCGGAATCGCACGGGGCTCGCGCAGGCGCTGCCCTTGTCTAACGGTCGTGGGCCTCCGCGCCGGAGGAGAGCGTGGACGCGCGGCTCACCGGATCCGCGTCTGGCAGGGCGGACGATGGCGGCCCGGGCGCGGGTCTCGATCGGGGCCCTGGTGGCCGATCGCCTCAGAACAGCCGGTCGCGCCGCGCCAGGAGCTCCCGCGCCCGCCCCTGCGCCTGCTGGTGCTCGGGGGCGAAGGCCGGGTCGGCGGCCGGGTCGGCGGCCAGCACCTCGCCGAGCAGCCGGTCGAAGAGAGCCCGGTCCTGCAGCAGCACCGCCAGCGTCTCGGCCTCGGCCACGCGGCCGCGCAGGCTGCGCGGCGCCAGCGCCCGGGCCCGGGCGAAGGCGGCGCGCGAGCGCTCGGCCCCGCCGCCGCCCGCCGAGGGCAAGACCGCCAGCCAGGCACCCAGCGCCCGCCGCGGGCCGGCCTCGTCGACCGCCTCGTCCAGCTCCGCCGCCCGCTCCATGGCCCGCCGCGCCGGGGCGCCGGTGAGGAGCAGCGCCGCCAGCCCGCGCTCGCGGGCCAGGCCCATGGTCCCGAGCGCCAGCCAGTAGAGCGGCTCGGCGCCGGGCCGCTCCACCCGCTGGGCCGCCTCGCCCAGGTCCTGCCCCTGGTCGATGGCCGCGGCAAAGGCCGGCGAGACCCGGCGCAGCGCCCGCTCGGCGGGGCGCATCACCTCCAGCCAGCCCGGCCCGGCGGGCCCGCCGGCGGCCGCCAGGAAGGCGCGGGCGCGGGCCAGCCGCAGCTCGACGCTGGCATCGCCGGGGCGCATCGCCGCGGCCTCGGCGTACCGCTCTGCCGCCTCGGCGGCGCGGCCGGGCGCGGACCGCTTTGCGTAGGCGTCGTCGCCGGCGCGCAGCGCGGCGGACGCCGGGTCGGCGGACGCCGCGGCGCAGAGGAGCAGCAGCGCCGCCGGGAGGGCCACGGGAGCTGCCTACCGCTTCTTCTTCCCGGCCGGCTTCCTGGCGGGCTTCCTGGCCGCCGGCTTCTTCTTCGGCGCCTTTGCGGCGGGCCTCTTCGCCGGCTTCCGGGCCACCTTCTTGGGCGCAGGCCTGGGCGCGGGCTTCGCCGCCCTGGGCTTCTCGGCGGCAGGCCGGGCCGGAGCCGCGGCGGGCCCCGGCCGCGGAGGAGGCGGCGGCGTGCCGGGGCGCGGCGGCAGCGGCGGCGGGAAGGGCGGCCGGGCCGGCGGCGGCAGGCCGGTGCGCTGGGGCATGGGCTCGGGGCGGCGCGCGGGCTGGGCGCGCGAGAGCTTGGCGAGCCGCGCCTCCTCCTCGGCGGCGGTCACCAGCAGCGGAGGCTGGCCGGCGCGCTGCCGGGCCTCGTCCTCGGGGCTGTAGTAGAGCTGGGCGGTGCACAGGCCGCGGGTCACCAGCTCGCCGCGCTGGTTCTCGGCCCAGAGCTCGATGTCCACGGTGTAGGCGCCGCTGGGCTCGAAGCGCCGCTCGGTCACCCGGCCGCGCGCGGTGAGCACGTCGCCCGGCCAGACGATCTTGACGAACCGGGCGCCGAAGCGGCGCACCCGCGCGCCGCGCAGCCAGTCGGCGGCCAGCTCGCCCAGGAAGCCCATCGCCAGCATCCCCGGCGCCAGGGCCGAGGGGAAGCCGGCGTTCCTGGCGAACTGCTCGTCGACGTAGAGCGGGTTCAGGTCGCCGGCCGCCCCGGCGTAGCGGGCGATCTGCACCCGATCGACCGGCGGCTTCACCAGCGGGGGGAGCTCGTCCCCCACCTTGACCGCCTCGAAGTAGAGCTGCCGTGCGAGAAGCGCCATCGGACCCCCTAGCCGCGCCGGAGCACCAGCGTCGAGCGCGACCGGAACACGACGTTGCCCTGCGGATCGCGGGCCTCGTCCTCGATGAGGAGCACGTCCATGGGGCCGCTGGCCCCGGCCCTCTCCTGGACGTCCGCGACCTTGGAGCGGATGGTGAGCCGGTCGCCGGCCACCACCGGCCGGCCGTACTCGATCTGCTGCTCGCTGTGCAGGATGAGGCGGGTGCCCAGGTCGAGCGACTGGCGGAAGCGCTCGTCGAGCGCCAGCGCAGCGGCGAAGGTGGGCGGCGCCACCAGGCCGGCGTGGCCGGCGGCGCGGGCCGAGGCCTCGTCGTTCCAGAGCGGGTTGGGGTCGCCGACGGCCTCGGCGAAGCGGCGGATCATTCCCCGCTCCACCTCCACCGTCCATGCCTCGCCTTCCCGTCCCACGAGCGATCGATCCAGCATCGGTTCCCCTTTCACCTGCCCGCGGGCAGGTCCAGCACCGTCACCAGGCCGCGCAGCAAGGTGGCGGGGGCGGCGGCGTTGACCACCGCCCAGGCCGTGGCCTCGAGCCCGGGGACGCCCCCGGGGATGCGCAGCGAGAGCGGCGGGCGCGCGTCCAGCTCCACCTCGTCGTGCGGGTCGGCCGCGCCCACCTCGACCCGCAGGGTGAGCTGCACCCGCTCGGCGCCGTCCACGAAACCGCGCACCGAGTGGCGCACGCCGGCCACCGCGCCGCGGGCCACCGCCGGCGGACCGGGCCGCGCCGCCTCGGCCAGCACCGGCTCGAGCGACTCCTCCACCTCGTCGAGCTCGAAGCCGCAGCCCAGCGCCGCCAGCGCCGCCGACTGCGCCATGCCCGGCTGGCCCAGGTCGCCGCGGTCGGAGGCCTCGTCGAAGGCGGCGGCCTCGAGGCCGATGCCCAGCGCCCCGGCCTGGCCCGGCGAGGCGGCAGCGGCGTCCACCACCCGCACCGCGCGGAGGTGGCGTACCGGCCCGGTCACCTGCGAGAGGAAGCCGGGCAGCCTGTCGAGGGCGAAGCCGGGGGTGACGCCGGTGGCGAGCACCGCCACGTCGCGCGACTCGGCCAGCTTGTCGAGCCGCTCGGCCAGCTTCTCGTGGGCGAGCCACGGGTAGCAGAGCTCCTCGCAGGTGGAGACCACCGTCAACCCGGCGCGCACCGCCTGGGTGAGGAGCGGCTCGGCGTCGTCGAGGTCGCCGCCGACGGCGTGGAGCAGCACGCCGCCCCTGGCGCTGCCCAGGATGCGGGCAGGATCCGCGGCGATCGTGACCGAGGGTGCCGGTCCCCCGAGCACCTCGGCGAGGGTGCGACCCTGGTGCGCGGGATCGACCGCTCCGACGATGCGGAGGTCGGGGGTCTCGAGTACCGCGCGTGCGATGGCGAGGCCGGTCGGACCGAGCCCCACCAGCACCACCGGGATGCCTCGCGTGCCCTCCGCCAAGGTCCCTCCGGACCGACTTCAGGGTCGAAAATTGCTTCCGTTCTCGGGCGTTTATACGCCACGCTGGAAAACCGGTTCAAGACAAAACGGGTCTACGGCCCCGCGGATCGACCGCTGGCGCATCGCGTCATGTGGATGATATTGCGGCGTTATCCGGCTACTGGGCCCGGATCAACCGCTCGAGGTAGCGCCTCGCCGCCGGGTCGCCCCAGTTGCGCGGTCCGACCATGTAACCGGCGATCCGGCCGGCCTTGTCGACGATGTAGGTCTCGGGGAACTTGAAGCCGTCGGGGCACTTCCCGCGCGCCGCGCAGTAGTAGGCCTTGGTCGCCTCCTGCTCGACGTCGAGCGTCACCGCGAGTCCGGCAGGCACCCGGCCGCCGAAGTAGCCCTTCACCACGTCCCAGCCCTCGTCCACCGAGACGGCCACCATCCGGAAGCGGCCCGGGTACTGGAGCTCCAGCTCGCGACCGAGCTGCAGCATCGAGGGCATCTCGTCGCGGCAGGGCGGACACCAGGTGGCCCAGAAGTTCACGAAGACCACCTGCCCGCGCAGATCGGCGAGCGAGAGATTGCCGCCGTCGGCGAGCGGCTGCGAGAACGGCGGCGCCGGCGCGCCCGAGGTGGAGATGCCGAACCTCTCCTCGGCGCGGCGGTCGTCGCCGGTGACGTTGTCCCAGGCCTTCCAGCCGAGGACGGCGGCCAGGAGCGCGGCGCCGGCCACGGCCAGGGCCACCCTGGCGCTGCGGGAGAGGGAAGGTGCGGTGCTCATGCGGCGCTTCTTACCGCGCCCTGCGCCTTGCCGCCACCGCCTGCCCCTGCGACACTCCCGGCGCATGCGCGCCCTCATGGGCAGCTTCCACCTGCTGCCCCTCTCCGAGCTCTGCGAGCTCCTGATCCGGCGCGGGGCCAGCGGCACCCTCTCCTGCGAGCGCGGCTCGGTGAAGAAGAGCATGGTGCTGGCCCAGGGCGTGGCCGTGGGCGCCGCCTCCAACGACCCCCGCGAGTACCTGGGGCAGCTCCTCATCAACTTCGGCCACATCGACGAGGAGCAGCTCGCCAAGGCCTTCGAGACGCAGCAGGAGACCAAGGTGAAGCTGGGCCGGGTGCTCACCATGGTGGGCCTGGTGAGGCCCGAGGTCATCCGCGAGACGCTGGCGCTCAAGATCCGCGAGACCCTCCTCGACGTCTTCCAGTGGGACTCGGGCTACTTCACGCTCGACGAGGCCGAGCCGCCCGCACCCGAGGAGCTCGACGCGGCCGTGCCGCTCGGCGAGATCGCCCGGGAGGCGGAGTTCCGCTCCACGGCCTGGTCGGCCTTCCGCGCCTCCTTCCCCACCGGGGCGGCCACGCTGGTGGTGAACGACGAGGCGGCCGAGGGCGCCGGCGCCCGCGGGCTCGACGCCAGGCTGCTGGCGCTGGCGCGCGAGGGCAAGACCATCGACGAGATCGGCCTGGCGCTCCACGCCCCCGACTTCCACCTCTACCAGCGGCTCTACGCCCTGCACCGGCAGGGCGTGGTGACCGCCGGGGCGCCGCCCTCGTCCGACGGCATGCCGGCCATCGCCCTCGACGCCTCCGACCTGCTTCGCCGGGCCCGTGAGGCGCTCGGCGCCCGCAAGACGCTGGAGGCGGAGGAGCTGGCGGCGCGGGCGGTGGACCTGGCCCCGGCCACCGAGGGGGCCACGGAGCTGCTCAAGGTGGCCCGCCAGGCGCTCTCGGCCGAGCTGCGGGCGCTCCTGCTGGTTCCGCCCCGCATCCCCGTCCCGCGGCTCCCGCCCCACGAGATCGGCCGGCTGCGGCTCAGCTCGGCGGAGAAGTACCTCCTGGTGCGCTGCGACGGCGTCCGCGACGTGAGCCACCTGGTGCGGGTGGCGCCGCTCACCGAGCTCGAGGTCCTGAAGGCCATCCGGCGCTTCGCCGACGCCCGGATCGTGGAGCTGAAGCCGCTGCGCGGCTGAGCGCCGCGCCGGCCGCTAGAGCCGGCGCGCCAGCCACCAGGCGAGGAGCGACGCGCCGGCGAGCGGCGCGAGCAGCAGCACCCAGCCCAGCGGGCGGCCCAGGTTGACGGTGAGGCCGGGTCCGAGCCGCTGCGGCACCAGCACCGCCGGGTCGGCGCGGTTCAGGTAGAGCGCACCCGCGAGCCAGTGGCGCTCCTCGCCCACCGGAGGCGGCGTGCGCCGGCGGCGCGCCGCCAGGACGCCGGCGCCGAGGAGCGCCACGGCGCCGCCCACCGCCAGGAGCGCCGGCACCCGGCGGTCGAGGAGCGGGCCCAGGGCCGCGGTCGCGAACACCAGCGCCGCCAGCCACTCGACGGCGGTGAGGGCGCGGCGCGCGAAGCGGTGGCGCGGCTCTGCGCTGCCGTAGCCGTCGGCCAGCGCCCGGCGCTGGAGCCGCAGCCGCACCCCCGAGAGCAGCAGGCAGACCGCCGTGCCCACCATCACCGGCCCGCCCGGCAGGCCGGCATGGCGGCCGATCCAGGCGGCGCCGAGCAGCAGCAGGAGCGGGGGGATGTCGCGGAACATCGGCCCGAGGATAGCCCCGACCGGCGGCCCTTCCCAGCGGACGCGAGCGCCGATGGCGCGGCCAGCCGCTCTAGGGGATGCGGTAGCCCACCGTGGCCGAGATGGGCATCGTGTTGCCGCCCGACTCGGTGGAGAGCTGGAAGTAGACGAAGTAGGCGAAGGCGCCGGCCTCGACCTTCGGCAGCCGGATCTCCTCGGTCTCGAGCCGGCGCACCACCACGTCGGCCCCGGTGGTCTCGATCTTGGCGAGCACCTGGTCGTCGGAGCGGTAGAGGTAGGCGGCGCCCTCCACGAGCGGGTCGGCGTCGTAGAACGAGAAGGCGAAGGAGGTCACCACCGCGCCGTCGGGAAGCAGCAGGGGCACCACCAGGTAGTCGTCGGGGCCGCCGGTCTGGTAGCGGCCCAGGCCGCCGGCGACGTTGCCCTGGGTGGTGGTGGTGGTCGGCAGCCGGGGCAGGCCGGTGAGCGCCGAGACCGAGACCACCCCGCGCGCCAGCTTCTGGCAGGAGACGCTGCCGTCGGCGGCGATGACGCGGATGGCGGCGCCGGGCGGGCAGGTGCCGGTGACCCGCGCCTGCTTGGTGGCCAGGATCTCGGCGGTCTTCACGATCTCCTGCGACTGGCTCTCGAGCGCCTTGCCCACCTCGTCGGGCATGCGCTCCATGGAGAGCTTCCCGGTCTGGATCTCGGCGGCGTCGATGGGCTTGCCGCCCGGAAAGCCCGTCTGCGCAGGCTTGGCGGGCTCGCCCCGCGGCTCGGAGGAGCGGCCGGCCAGGAAGCCCGAGAGGCCGGCGGTGGCGGCCACCGCCACCAGCGCGGCGATCGTGGAATTCCGGCTCCAGGTCACGCGGGAGACATACCACGCCGACCCCTGGTCCCGGCCCCCGACCGCCGGCCTCCCAGCGCAGCGTCCGCGACCCCACCGACCCCCACCGACCAACCGACCCCGACCCAGAGTTCCGCCCCGCGGCCGGTCGGGCCGAGGGGCGGCCCCCCCTGCCCGGTAACCCTGCGAGATCCCGAGCCGCGGTCGGCGCGGCCCGCCTTCGCTGCGCGGCGCCGCGCGCGCCCTTTCTGCCGCTTGTGGCCCGCCACCGGGAAGCTCACGCTCGGACCGGGGTCCGCTCCCCCGGTGTCCCGTCGCGGGAGGTCATCATGCTCGCCCTGATCACGAAGCTGGTCCTCTCCACCTGGCTGCTCGCCTCCGCCTTCCTGCTGGCCCAGACCGCCGCAAGCACCTGGAACGTCCTCGTCGTCGCCTCGCTCTTCGCCGCGGTGGCCTTCCTCACCCTGGCCCTGCCGGGCCGCCCCGGCTTCCGCTGGTGGGGCGCGGCGCTGGCCGCCTGGCTGCTCGTCTCCACCATGCTGGTCCCGCAGGCCTCGCTGGGCACGGTGATCCACGACGTGGTGATGGCGATGCTCCTGGCAACCTCCACATTCTTCCTGCCGGCCTCCTGGGCCACCCACTGGAAGCAGGAGCACGCACCGGCCCATCGCTGAGCGCGCGGCCGCCTAACCTGCGGGCCTCCTCCGGGGTTCCCGGGGCGCGCTTGCGCCCCGCCGGCCGCGGGCGCACCCTGGGAGGAGCTCCCATGCGCCCGCAGCACGCCGCCCTTGCCCTCGCCTCGCTCCTCTGCCTGCCGCTCCCGGCGGCAGCCGATGGCTCGCTCCGCTGCGGCAGCGCGCTGGTCTCGGTGGGCGACAGCAAGCTCGACCTCCTGGGCAAGTGCGGCCGCCCCGCCCTCGAGGAGCAGCAGCCGCGCGAGACGGGGGCGAGCTACCGCGACCGGGAGAGCGGCGCCGGGTGGCGCCAGCGCAGCTACGGCGTCGTGGACCGCTGGACCTACGACTTCGGCACCGGCTCCTTCATCCAGATCGTCACCATGGAGCTGGGCAAGATCGTCCGCATCGAGCAGGGCGGCCGCGGCTACGGCCTTCCGGGCAGCGCCGCCCCTCCCATTCCCCGGGCGCGCTGCGAGCCCTCGGCGCTGCGCGAGGGCGACGGCACCTTCGACGCCCTGGCCCGCTGCGGCGAGCCGGCGGTGCGCGAGGCCCGCACCGAGGAGCGCACCTTCGTGCAGGCGCTCGGCGACGGGAGGCACGAGGGGTTCACCCGGAGCGTGCTCATCGAGGTGTGGAGCTACGACTTCGGCCGGCGCACGCTCGTCCGCCACGTCGTCTTCGAGGACGGGAAGATCGTGCGGGTCGAGACCGGCAGCTACGGCTACGCCGACTGACGCGCCCCCCTGGCCGGGTCGCGCGGGGCGGCGGCGCCGGGGGAGGAGGGCGCTTCAGCGGGTGGAGCGCTCGCCGCGGGCGGCGGCGGTCACCATTCCGGGAGGCGGAGGGGCCGCGAAGTAGGCCTCGAGGGCGTGGTGGGCCACGAAGGGCGCCTTCACCCGCCAGAGCCGCTCGTTCACGACCACCGTGGCCACCACCACCTGCGGCTCGTCGGCCGGGGCGTAGCCCACGAACCAGCTGTAGTCGCGGTAGGGGCTCTTCTCCGAGAGCGAGCCGGTCTTGCCTGCCACCTGGACCTCGCGCAGCGGCGAGCGGCGCGACCAGCGATCGCGCCGGAAGATCTTGCGGGCCGTGCCCTCGGTGGTGGTGGTCCGCATCATCTGCGCCAGGGCCTCGGCCACCGGCTGCTCCACCACCCGCCGGGCGTCGGGCCGCACCGGGAAGGGCACGCCCTGCACCGCCTCGAGGAGCTCCGGCGCCACCAGCACGCCACCGTTGGCCACCACCGCGGCGATGAGGGCTCCGTGCAGCGCCGAGAGCCGCACCTCGCCGAAGCCGGCGGCGGTGGTGGCCAGGGCGAAGGGGTCCTCGGGGATGCCGGCGGTGGAGATCTCCACCGGCCGCGCGAAGGGGATGGCACCGTTGAAGAGCCAGCGGTCGGCCTCGGCGCGCAGCAGCTCGGGCGTGAGGCCGCGGTCGGCCAGCTTGGCGAAGACCACGTTGGCGCTGTGGCCCATGGCGGCGGAGAGGGTGAGGCAGCGCCTGTCGCGGCGCGGGTCGTCGGCCAGGTTGCGCTTGGCGATGCGGTGCTTGCCGCCGTGGTAGCAGACCGTCTCCTCGGGGCCGACCCCGCGCTGCAGCAGCGCCGAGGCGGTGATGATCTTGAAGATGCTGGCCGCCGGCCCGATGGCCCGCAGGGCGATGCCGCTCGCCCCCTTCTCCTTCTGCGAGTGCTCGGCCATCGCCAGCACGCGGCCGGTGCGCGGCTCCAGCAGCACGGTCGCCGCCCAGGGCACGCGGTAGTCGGAGAGCAGGCGGTTGAGCTTCTTCTGCAGGGTGGGGTCGAGGGTGAGCCGGGCCTGCCCGGCGCCCAGGGGGGCCACGAAGCGGCCGGAGTCCTCGTCGAGGCGGATCGGACCCAGCTCGAGCTGCGGCGCCGCCGGCTCGGCCGCGGCGGCAGGTGGCGCGGCACCCTCGCCGGCCTCCTCCGAGCCCTGGGCGGCGATGACCACCGCTGGCTCCTCGTTCTCGGCCCTGGCCCCGCCGAAGGGCAGGGCCAGGACGGCGAGGAAGAGGGCGCAGGCGCCGAGGATCCAGGGGGTGAACCGGTGCTGGCTCATCTGCGATATCGAGTCTCGCCGGTGCGCCCGCACGGTCAAGAAAAGGGGCGCCTCGACCGTTCGAGGCGCCCCCGGACGCTCGGAGGACATTGTGACCCGGCTGGCCCCCCGCCGTCGAGAGGGGGGCCGTCCGGGCGAGGCCGGGCCTAGAAGGCCAGCCGGGAGAGGCCGTAGGCCACGGCCGTGGAGACGGTCACCCCGATGAGCCCGGGGAGCATGAAGCTGTGGTTGAGCAGGTACTTGCCGATGCGAGTGGTGCCGGTGCGGTCCATGTTGATGGCCGCCAGATCGCTCGGGTAGAAGGCGAAGAAGAAGTAGGCGTAGCTCGCCGGCAGGAGCCCCAGCATCAGCGTGGCGGGGAGCTTCAGCGCGATGCCGAAGGGGATCATCACCGTCAGCGTGGCGGCCTGGCTCTTCACGAAGGCCGAGACCGCGAACATGGCCAGGGCGAAGGTCCAGGGCGCCATCTGCACCATGGTGCCGATCTTGCCGATGAGCATCGACTTGTTGGCGGAGACGAAGGTGTCGCTCATCCAGGCGATGCCGAAGATGGAGACCACCGCGATCATGCCGGCCGAGAAGACGCTCGACTTGGCGATGTCGGCGGCCTTCACCTTTGTGGCGAAGAGGATGAAGGCGCCGAAGGCCAGCATCACGAACTGCACCACCGTGGTCATGGGCACGGCCTTCCCGTCGATGACCGGGAGGATCTGGGGAAGCGAGACGCCGGTCCGGGCGATGGTGTCGCGGAGGGCGAGCAGGACGATGAAGCCCACGCCGCCGAAGAACAGGGCCACGGAGAGCTTGGCGGTGGCGGGGAGCTTCTTGTCGAGGGTGGTGACCGAGCGCTCCAGGCCGGCGCGGAACTTCGGGTCCTTGAGCCGGTCCTGGTACTCGGGATCCTGGTCGAGATCCTTGCCGCGGTTGAGGCTCCAGGCGGCGGCGGCGAGCACACCCACCAGGCCGGCCGGCATGGTGACCTTGAGGATGTCGAAGAGGGTGACGGGCGTGCCCATCTTGGCGGACATGCCGAGGAAGGTGGTCACCGCGGCGGCCACGGGGCTGGCGGTGATGCCCATCTGCGAGGCCACGCTGGCGATGGCCATGGGCCGCTCGGGGCGGGTCCGGGTCTTCTGCGCCACGTCGGCGATGACCGGGAGCAGGGCGTAGACCGCGTGGCCCGTGCCGGCGCAGACGGTGAGGAAGAAGGTGCAGAGGGGCGCGAGGATGGTGACGTACTTGGGGTGGGCGCGGAGCAGCTTCTCGGCCACCTGCACCAGGTAGTCGAGCCCGCCGGCCACCTCCAGGGTGGCGGCGGCGGTCACCACCGCCAGGATGATGAGCATCACCGCGATGGGCGGCTCGGACGGCGCCACGCGGAAGAAGAAGACCAGCACGGCGACACCCAGGCCGCCGATGAGCCCGAGCGCCACGCCGCCCTTGCGGATGCCGAGCAGGATGGCGCCGAGCACCAGGAGGAACTGCATCCAGAACATCAACATGGTGGACCTCCGTCGCGCCGGGAGCCCCCGGCCCACACCTTCCCTGAGCACGCCCGATGCCGGCGGGGGGTGGAGGCGCAAGCCGGCGCGCCGGTTCGGGATCCGGCGCGGGTGCGCGGGCGTGCCTCAGGTGAAAGGGCATGAGCGAGCTCATGTCCGAGGGCCCGGAGGGGCGCGAAACCCCCGCGTTCGCCGGCCTGCCCGGGGCCATGCCGGGCGGACGGGCCATGAGGTTCGTCATGGCCTTTCGCGCCGCGGGGTTGCCTGGGTGGGGAGGCCGCCGGACGGCCGGGGCGGACGCGGGACGGAACTCTGGGTTGGGGACGGCGGGGGGCGGACGCGGGACGGAACTCTGGGTTGGGGACGGCGGGTTGGGGACGGCGAGGTTGGGGACGGCGGGGGGGACCAGCGGGGCGTGGCTGCGGAGGGCGGGGGCGGGGAGAGAGGAGGGACGGAGCTCTGGGTCGAGGTGGGCGGGTTTGGGTGAGGGTGCTCAGTCCCGCGCCGCCTTGAGCCGCTTGGAGAGCGCCGACTGGGTCACGCCGAGCAGCCGCGCCGCCAGCGTCTGGTTCCCGCCGGCGCGCGCGAGCGCCTCCTGCACCAGCAGCTCGACCGCGCCGCGGATGCTGGGGAGCGGGTCCACGCCGGCGAAGAGCGAGCTGTCCGCCGCCTCGGCCTCCGCCGGGCGGGCGCCGCCGGCGCGGCCGATGGCCTCCAGGAAGGGCTCCATGGAGAGGATGCGCTCCCGGTGGCGGCTCACGGCGTCGAAGGCCATGGCGCGGAGCTCGCGCACGTTGCCGGGGAAGGCGTGGGTGGCGAGCAGCTGCGGCAGCTCCTTGGGGACGGTGGGCTTCTTCTTGCCGAGCTGGGCCGCCGCCTCGGCGAGGAAGTGCTCCAGCAGGAGCGGGATGTCCCCCTTGCGGTCGCGCAGCGGCGGGATCCGCACCTGGTGGGTGCAGAGCCGGTAGTAGAGGTCGCGGCGGAAGGTGCCGGCCGCCTGGCGCGCCGCCAGGTCGTGGTGGGTGGCGACGATGACCCGCGCCTGCAGCCGCTTGGGCCGGTCGCTGCCCAGCGGGAAGTACTCGCCCTCCTGCAGGAGCCGCAGCAGCTTCACCTGCGAGGCGGTGCCCAGGTCGCCGATCTCGTCGAGGAAGAGGGTGCCGTCGGCCGCCTCCTCGATCATCCCGCGCCGCACCTGCTCGGCCCCGGTGTAGGCACCGCGGGCGTGGCCGAAGAGGGTGTCGGCGAAGACGGTGTCGTCGAGCCCGGCGGCGTTCACCGCCGTGAGCGGTCCGCGCCGGCCCGAGAGGGCGTGGGCCGCCCGCGCCACCAGCTCCTTGCCCACGCCGCTCTCGCCCAGCACCAGCAGCGGCTGGGGGCTGCGGGCCACCGCCTCCACGTAGGAGAAGATGGCCAGCATGGCGCGGTCGCGGGTGACGATCCCGGCGAAGGCCTCGGGGTGGGCCAGCGCGCCCGAGAGCATGCGGCTCGCCATGTCGCGGTTCTCGCGCTGCAGCTCCAGCATCCGCACCGCCCGCAGGATGCCGGAGACCAGCCGGTCCTCCTCGGCGGTCTTCACGAAGTAGTCGAAGGCCCCGGCCTTCACGCAGCGCACCGCGGTCTCCACCTGGTTCATGCCGCTGATGACGATGACCGCCACCTCCGGGTGCTCGGCGGCGATGCGGGTCAGCAGCTCCTCACCGGAGAGGTGGGGCATGTTGACGTCGAGCAGCACCAGCCCGACCCCGCCGGCCGCCAGCAGGCCCGGCACCTCGCGGCTGTCCTGGCAGGTGGCCAGGTTGTCGATGCCGGCTCGCCCCAGCGCCACCCGCAGCGAGCGCAGCCAGGCCGGCTCGTCGTCCACCGCCAGCACCCCGAAGGCCGGGTAGCGCCCGTCGCTCATGTCGCCGCCTCCTGCATCGCCGGCAGCGCCAGGCGGACCGTGGTCCCGGCGCCGGGCGCGGAGCGGAACTCCAGCGTCCCGCCGTGCTCCAGCACGATCCCGGACGACACCGACAGGCCCAGCCCGGTGCCGCCGCTGTCGCGCTTGGTGGTGAAGAAGGGGTCGGTGAGCCGCGGCAGGTTCTCGGGCGGGATGCCCACCCCCTCGTCGGCCACCTCCAGGATCACCTTGCCGCCCTCGGTCCGGGTGGCGACGCGGATGGCGCGCGACGGGTCGGGGAGCGCCTGGCAGGCGTTGATCACCAGGTTGACGATCACCTGCTCGATGCGCTGGGCGTTGCCCCGCACCCGCGGCAGCCGGCCGTCGCAGGCGCAGGAGAAGTGGCGGGTGGCCTTCTTGATGGAGTTGTCCACCAGCCGCAGCGCCGCCTGCACCACGGCGTCGAAGTCGAGCGGCTCGTGGCGCGGGGCGTCCTCGGGCCGGGCAAAGTCCTTCAGGTCCTCGACGATGCGCTTGATGCGCCGCGCCCCCTCCAGCATCTCGTCGAGCATGGCCGGGATCTCGCGGCGCATCTCCGAGTAGCGCAGGCCACCGAGCATGAAGTCGCCCTTCTCCCGGTACCGCTCTTCCAGGTGCTCGAGGGCGTCGAGGTACACGTCCTTCAGCACCGGCATGTTGAGCAGGATGAAGCCGTTGGGGTTGTTGATCTCGTGGGCCACGCCCGAGACCAGCACCCCCAGCGCCGCCATCTTGTCGGCCTGCACGAGCTGGGCCTGGTTGAGGCGCAGCTCCTCCACCGCCCGCTGCCGCTCGGCCACCTCGCGGGCCAGCGAGGCGGTGCGCTGTGCCACCTCCCGCTGCAGCGAGCGCGACCAGAGCACCGTGCCGCCCAGCACCACCAGCAGCGGCACGAAGATCACCGCGCCGTACTTGAGGAAGGTGCTCCACGAGACCGGGCGCGGCTCCAGCACCCCCAGCCACTTCTGGTAGATGTCGTCGTAGCGGCCGGTGGCCTTGAGGATGGCGAGCCCCTCGGTGAGGCGCGAGAGCAGCACGGCGTCGTCGCGGCGCACCGCGAAGCCGTAGCGGTGCGAGGCCACGTCGCGGGCCACGGGAACGAGGTCCAGCTTCTCCTCGCGGATGACGGTGGTGCCCGGCAGCAGCGCCACCACCGCGTAGCTCCCCTCCCCGGCCGCCAGCCGGCGCAGGGCGTCGCCGGGCGACTGGGTGCGCAGGAGGTCGTCGCCGTAGCCCATGCGGCTGAGCTGGTCGTCCATGATGCCGGCCCGGTGCACCACCACCTTCTGGCCGCGCAGCGCCTCCAGCGTGGCCACCGGCGGGGTGCCGCGGCGGGCGAAGATGGCGTGGTTGACGATGGCGTGGGGCGGCGCGAAGGCCACCTGCCCCGAGCGCTCCTCCGAGTGGGACATGCCCTGGAGGGCGTCCACCCGCCCCTCCTGCAGCGCGCCGCGCAGCTCGGCCCAGCTCCCCAGGCGGATCTCCACCTCCATCCCCATGACCTCGGCGATGGCCAGCGTGAGGTCGACGTTGTAGCCGGCCGGCTTCCCGGCGGCGTCGAGGAACTCGTAGGGCGGGTAGTCCCGGTTGCCTCCCACCACCACCGGGCCGCGCCGCACCGGGCCACCCGCAGCCGCGGCGACCGCCGGCAGGAGGAGCGCGAGGGCGAGGACCAAGCGGTGCACGGAGGAAGTGTACTGCGGCGGCCCGGGAGCGTGTTCCTCCCCGCGAGGACGTCTCCGCGGCGGCAAACCTGGCGCCGCCGTCAGGACGGGCTTCGCGCCCCGGCGACCCCTGCGTCGATCCAGTAGAAGCAGGTGTCTCGCTGGATGGCCTCGACGAGCTCGACCTTCTCGAGCACGCCGCCGTTGGCGAGGATGGCCTTGCGGGAGCCGATGTTGTCGGGCGAGCAGGTCACCAGCAGGCGCCCGATCGCCCGCGCCCGCGGCGTCTGCAGCAGCAGCCGGAGCATCTCCGACGCGATGCCGCGGCGCCGCGCGGAGGGCCTCACCTCGTAGCCGACGTGCCCGCCGAACCGCCGCAGGTTCTCGTCGAGGACGTGCCGCAGGGCGATGCGCCCGACCACCTCCCCGTCGAGGACCGCCCAGTGGACCGTGGAGGGCACGCGGCCAGGTGCCGGGGAGTGCTCGGCCCGGAGGACCCGCTGGACGAAGGCGGCGGGCGTCTCGCCGGGCAGGCAGGCCTGCCACTCCCAGATCCTCTCCCCCAGGGTGCGCATCTCGTCCACCATGGCGAGATACGAGGCTACGCGGTCGTTCGAGGGGCGGCAGAGCTCGAGGGGCACGCGCACATCATACCCGCCGCTCCAGGGCCCCGGCCGGCCGCGGCGCGCAGGCACCGGCGCCCGCTCCCGTCCCCTTCACCCCGCCGCCTGCCCTCGGCCCGCGCTGCCGCTGGCCGGGAGCGGCGGGCGGCGCGTTTCGAGCGCGCGCAGGAAGCCGTCCTGATCGGCCGGCGAGATCAGGACCGTCCGCCCGGGGCCGTACCGGATCTCCAGCCGCTGGAGCGACAGGGCCGGGCTGGACAGCGGGTTCCGCGTGGGCCTGATGGCCTGGATCTCCGCGATCGGGACGGTCCAGCGGAACGGCCCCGAGGCGATCCGGAGGGTGTCGTCCGAGAGCTGGTAGCGCGTGCTCGCGAGGAGCCAGAGGGGGAGCCCGAGCGGGATCAGGACGGCGGCGGCGACCACCGCGTGGGCGCTGCCTTGCGGCGGAAAGCGCCAGAGGACGAACGCCAGCACGGCCACCGGCACCCCGAGCGTCACGGCCACCAGCCAGGCGTCGACCCGGGAGCGGAACGTGAACGTTTCCACCGGTGCAACCTCCTCGGCCGGGAGACCTGGTGAACCGGCCCGGTTCGGCGAAGGGAATGCTCTCACGGCGCGTGCGGGCGCGGCAAGCGGGCGGGCCGTGGGATCGGCGGCGCGGGCGCATCGAACCAGGCGGCTCCGGCCGGCGCGCCGGCCGCGCGCCCCCCTGGACCGAGCGGAGGCGGGGCCTCACGCCGAAGCGCCAGCGGTCCGACCTCGATCTGCGCCGCCCCATCGGACCGCGGACCGGCGACGCTTGTTCCCTGCCCAGGAGCAGGATCGTCGCCAGAGGGCGGAGCCGCCGCCCTGCCTGCGCCACAGACGGTTCTCGAGCGTGGAGCGGCGCCGCCGCCTCGGTACCGTCGCGGGCGTCGGCCGCCAGCGAGGCGTGAGGCCCCGCCGCAGCGCTGCTCCTGCCGCGGGGCCCCCCCTGCTCGGACGGGCTCCTAGCGCCGGGCCCGCGTCGCCTTCCGGGCCGGCTTGCGCGCCGGCTTCCGGACCTTGGCGGCCTTCTTCTTGCCGCCTGCGGCCGCCTTCTCCTTGAGCGCCGCCTGCGCCGCCGCGAGGCGCGCGATGGGGAGCCGGTAGGGCGAGCAGGAGACGTAGTCGAGGCCGATCTCGTGGCAGAACTCGACCGACTTCGGATCGCCGCCGTGCTCGCCGCAGATACCGAGCTTCATCCCCGGCCGGGCCTCGCGCCCCGCCGCCACCGCCAGCTTCATGAGCACGCCCACGCCGCCGCGGTCGACGGAGACGAAGGGGTCCACGTCGTAGATGTCCTTCGCCACGTAGGAGGCCAGCACGGTGGGCACGTCGTCGCGGGAGAGGCCGAAGGTGGTCTGGGTGAGGTCGTTGGTGCCGAAGGAGAAGAACTCGGCGGTCTTGGCGATCTCCCCGGCGGTGAGGGCACCGCGCGGCACCTCGATCATGGTGCCCACCGCGTACTTCACCTTGCGCCCCTGCTCGGCGAAGACCTCGGCGGCCACGCGCCGCACCACCTCGGCCTGGTGGTCCAGCTCCTTCTTCTCGCCCACCAGCGGGATCATCACCTCGGGCTGGGCGGCCACGCCCTCGGCGGCCACCTGGCAGGCGGCCTCGAAGATGGCCCGGGCCTGCATCTCGGTGATCTCCGGGTAGCTGATCCCCAGCCGGCAGCCGCGGTGGCCCAGCATGGGGTTCGACTCGTGGAGCTCCTCGATGCGGTGCTTCACGTGCTCGACGCTCTTGCCGGTGGCCCGCGCCAGCTCGGCGATGCCGGCCTCGTCCTGGGGCAGGAACTCGTGGAGCGGGGGGTCGATGGTGCGCACCGTCACCGGCCGCGCCCCCATGGCCCGGAAGATGCCGGCGAAGTCCTCGCGCTGCAGCGGCAGCAGCTTCTGCAGCGCCTTGCGCCGGTCGGCCTCGGTCTCGGCCACGATCATCTCCCGCATCGGGCCGATCTTCCCCTCGCCGAAGAACATGTGCTCGGTGCGGCACAGGCCGATGCCCTGGGCGCCGAAGGCCACCGCGGTGGCGGCCTGGTCGGGCTGGTCGGCGTTGGCCCGCACCTGGAGGCGGCGCGCGCCGTCGGCCCAGGAGAGCAGCTTGTGGAAGTTGCGGTACATGGGCGCCTGGTCGGCGGCCACGTCCTTGTCGATGAGCACCCCCACCACCTCGGAGGAGCGGGTGGTGAGCTGGCCGTCGAGGATCTCGCCGGCGGTGCCGTCGACCGAGATCCAGTCCCCTTCCTTCAGGGTGCGCGGCCCGCGGGCGGTCTGCACCGTCATGGTGCGGGCGTGGTAGTCGAAGCGCAGCGCGTCGCAGCCCACCACCGCCACCTTGCCCATCTGCCGGGCCACCAGCGCGGCGTGGGAGGTCATGCCGCCAAAGGCGGTGAGGAAGCCCACCGAGGCGTTCATGCCCCGGATGTCCTCGGGGCTGGTCTCGTGGCGGGCCAGCACCACCGTCTCGCCGCGCACCTTCCAGGCCTCGGCGTCCTCGGCGAAGAAGACGATGCGGCCGGTGGCGGCGCCGGGTCCGGCCGGCAGGCCCCGGGCCAGCAGCCGCCCGCCCTTCACCGCCTCGTCCTTGGCGCGGGGGTCGAAGATGGGGCGCAGCACGTGGTTGAGCGCCTCGGGCTCGACCCGCAGCACCGCCTCCTCGCGGCTGATGATGCGCTCCTCGGCCATCTCCACGGCGATGCGCACCGCCGCCAGGCCGGTGCGCTTGCCGTTGCGGGTCTGGAGCACGTAGAGCTTGCCGTTCTCGATGGTGAACTCGATGTCCTGCATGTCGCGGTAGTGCCGCTCCAGCTCGTGGCGGACCGCGTCGAGCTGGGTGGCGATCTCGGGCCAGCGCGCCGCCATCTCCGGCATCTTCTGCGGCGTGCGGGTGCCGGCCACCACGTCCTCGCCCTGGGCGTTCACCAGGAACTCGCCGAAGAACTCGTTCTCGCCGGCGGCCGGGTTGCGGGTGAAGGCCACGCCGGTACCGGAGTTCTCGCCCATGTTGCCGAAGACCATGGCCTGGACGGTGACCGCCGTGCCCCAGCTCGCCGGGATGCCGTTCATCCTGCGGTAGGCGTCGGCGCGGTCGTTCTCCCAGCTGCGGAAGACCGCCGAGACCGCCATGCCGAGCTGCTCCATGGGATCGTCGGGGAAGGCCATGTGGCGGCGGGCCTGGACCTCGGCCTTGAACTCGGCCACCAGCTCGCGCAGCGCCTCCACCGGCAGCTCGGAGTCGAGCTTCACGCCGCGGGCGTGCTTCTTCCGCTCCAGGATCTCCTCGAAGGGGTCGCGGTCCTCCTTCTTCTCCGGCTTCATCCCCAGCACCACGTCGCCGAACATGGCGCAGAAGCGGCGGTAGCTGTCCCAGGCGAAGCGCTCGTTGCCGCTCACGCGGGCGAGCCCCTCCACGGTGCGGTCGTTGAGGCCGAGGTTGAGGACGGTGTCCATCATGCCGGGCATCGAGACCCGGGCACCGGAGCGGACCGAGACCAGCAGCGGGTTCTGGGCGTCGCCGAAGCCCTTCCCGGTGAGCGCCTCGACCTTGCGCAGCGCCGCCCCGAGCTCCTTGTCGAACCCCCGGGGCAGCTTCTTCCCGGCGGCGTAGAAGGCGGTGCAGACCTCGGTGGTGATGGTGAAGCCCGGCGGGACCGGGATGCCGATGTTGGACATCTCGGCCAGGCCCGCGCCCTTGCCGCCGAGGAGGTTCTTCATGTCGCGGTTGCCCTCGGCCTTGCCGCCGCCGAAGGAGTAGATGCGCTTCGCCATGGGGTTTCCCCTGGTGAGGTGGGTGATAGGTGGCTGGATTCCCTCTCCGGCGGAGTAGAGGTCCAAGAACAGTGTGCGCGATCTCTACCAAACCGAGATCGGACATGACAACGCGGCGCGTCGCGCTTTGACGCAGATCAACTGGTTTTCGCGGGGCGTGACACCGGTGCGCGCGACCGCCAGCTTCCGTCAGACGCGCATGGCCTCGATGCGGGCCTCGTCGGCCTCGGGCGGGACGGCGTAGGCCTCCACCTCGTCCCCCTCGCGCCACTCGACGACCACCTCGGCGTCGCTCCGGCCCTTGCCGTACCGGGCCACGACGCGCGAGGCCAGCAGGCGCTCCTCCCAGGTGGGCGTGCCCTCCACCAGTGCCACCGGCCCGTTGACGTCGCGGGCCGCCAGGCGGGCGCGCCCGTCGGCGTACTTCTCGAGGAGCACGTTCTCCACCTCGGTGCGGCCGACGATGAGCTTCACCTTCGGGCTGATGCGGAAGTGGCGCCCGGTGGAGAGCAGCACCACGTCCTCGGGCACGAGCCTTCGCGGCTCGCCGGCCGCCTGCCGCCCGTCGAGCAGGTCGAAGAACTTCCGCCCGAAGGCCTCGTCGGTGAGGAAGCAGCAGCCGCCGGCCGGCTGCGGCCAGTCGGTGAGGCCCAGCTCCCTCGCCAGCGCCATCTGCCGGAGCCGGGAGCGGCCCGAGATGTCGAGCAGGCGCTCCCGGTCCACCAGCCCCTCCTGCTCCGGCACCGTGGGCGGCAGGAGCCGGGCCGAGAGCGGCCGCAGGAGCCGCCCCTCGAGGCCGCTCCGCTTCTCGATGAGCCAGAGGGTGTCGCGCCGCTGGCTCTTGGGCCGCTGCCCCAGCACCTCGCCGGTGAAGACGAAGTCGGCCCCCTCGCGCTCCATGATCTCCCGCGCCTTCTGCATCATGAAGATGCGGCAGTCGACGCAGGGGTTGGCGTTCTGGCCGTAGCCGTAGCGGGGGTTCACCAGCATGTCGAGGTAGGGGCCGCCGGAGATGTCGACGTACTCGATCTCCACCTCGAGATCGGCGGCGGCCCGCAGCGCCTCGTTCTGCGGCACCGTGCCGTCGGCCCGCCCGCCCTTGCGGCGCTGGGTCTCGGTGATGCAGAAGCCGGTGTAGAAGTTGATGGCCTTGACCTCGATGCCCTGGCGCAGGACGAGCGCCAGCGCCAGCGTGGAGTCGAGGCCGCCCGAGATCATGGCGATGGCCTTGCCCTTGCGGATCATCGCCCCGCCCCCCGCCCCCGCTTGCGCAGGTAGCTCTTCCAGGTGGCGCCGTCGCGGAAGGTGGCGAGGTGCTCGTGCCGCATGGCCTTGCACCACATGGGCATGTCGGTGGCGACGCCCGGGTCGGTGGCCAGCACCAGCAGCACCGCGCCCTCGGCCAGCGCCTTCACCGCCTTGGCGGTCTCGACGATGGGCACCGGGCAGAGCGTGCCGGTGGCGTCGAGGGTGCGGTCGGGCGCCGGGAGCGTGGCGGGCAAGGGCTGCACGGACGGGTGCTTTACCCCGCGCCGCCTGCTGCCGCAATCGGCCCCGCCGCCCCGCAGCGGCGTTGCCGCGCCGCGTCGAGGGCGGTAGCTTGACGCCCCATGTTCACGACTCGACCCGCTCTCCTGGCGCTGGCCGCCCTGGCGCTGTCGGCGCCCGCCACCGCCAGCGCGGCCGGCCCGTCCGGCCTGACCCTGTTTGGCGGCCTCGGCGGCGGCGGGGCGGTGTCCGGCAGCCGCAGCGACGCCACCGTCGGCGGCATCTTCGAGGCCGAGGCCGGCGCCGGCCTGGAGCTCGCCGGCGGCCTGCGTCCCGAGGTGGCGCTGACGATCGGCCTCGCGCCCCGCTCCTTCCTGGGCCTGCGCCCCGGCGTGCGCTGGGCGCTCGAGGGGCTGCCCTTCTACGCCCGCGCCGCCCTCGACTTCGCCGCGCCCGGGGGCTCCTGGCGGCTGCGCTGGCTCCTGGCGGGCGCCGGCGCCCAGGTGAACGTCACCGATCAGCTCGGCCTCTTCGCCGAGGCCGACCTGGGGATCCCCATCGCCAGCAAGGCCGGCCTGGCCTTCCTCTTCCGCGCCGGGGCCGCCTTCCGCTTCTGACCGATCGCGGAAATGGCGGGCCCGGGCCCGGCGGTTACGGCCCGGTGAATCCCACGGCCGGCCGCGGGATCGAAATTGTCGGGCCCCGCCGGTTCTGCTACACCACGGCCGCACCGCTGAAAATCCGAGCGATTCCCGGGCTCCTCCCGGGCCGAGAGGAACGGACATGAAGAAGGCCAGCTGGTTCATCGCCCTCGTCGTCGGCATCGGCATCGGCGTCTTCGCGACCCTGATGGCCACCGGCTCGGGCTCGCGCCCGTACGCCGCCCAGGCCCCGCGGCCGGGCACGGCCCAGCCGGCGGCGCCCCGTCCTCCGCCGCCCGCCGGCGCCGCCCGCGTGGCGGTGCGCGCCGACGATCCGGTGAAGGGACCGGCCGCCGCCAAGGTGACCATCGTCGAGTTCTCCGAGTTCCAGTGCCCGTTCTGCGCCCGCGTGGGCCCGACGCTGAAGCAGCTGGAGGAGGCCTTCCCCGGCCAGCTGCGCTTCACCTGGAAGCACCAGCCTCTGGCCTTCCACCCCAACGCCATGCCGGCGGCGCTGGCCTCGGAGGCGGCGCGCGAGCAGGGCAAGTTCTGGCAGTTCCACGACCTGGCCTTCCAGAACCAGCAGGCGCTCTCGCCCGACAAGTACAAGGAGTGGGCCGGGCAGATCGGCCTCGACGCCGGCCGCTTCCAGGCCGCCATCGCGAAGCAGAGCGGCAAGGCCCGCGTCGACGAGGACATGGCGCTGGCCGCGCAGGTGGGGGCCACCGCCACCCCGACGATGTTCGTGAACTGCCGCAAGGTGGTGGGCGCCATCCCCTTCGACAGCTACCGGACCATCGTCGAGGAGGAGATCAAGAAGGCCGACGCCCTGCTGGCCCGCGGCGCCGCCCTCGACGGCTCCTTCTACGGCAAGGCCTGCGACGAGAACGTGAAGACCATGGCCGCCGCCGCCGCCGAGCCCGCTGCCGCTCCGGCCGCCCCGGCCGCGCCGGTGGAGGTGCCGCTGCGGCCCGACGACCCGGCCCGCGGCAACGCCAAGGCGGCCGTCACCATCGTCGAGTTCTCCGACTTCCAGTGCCCCTTCTGCAGCCGCGCCGGGCCGACGCTGAAGCAGATCGAGCAGACCTACGGCAAGGACGTGCGCATCGTCTGGAAGCACCAGCCCCTGCCCTTCCACCCCGAGGCCATGCCGGCGGCGCTGGCCGCCGAGGCCGCCCGGCAGCAGGGCAAGTTCTGGGAGATGCACGACAAGCTCTTCGAGAACCAGCGCGCCCTCTCGGCCGCCTCCTACGAGGCCTGGGCCAGGGAGATCGGCCTCGACCTCGGCAAGTTCAAGGCCGCCATGGCCGACCCGCAGCTGAAGGAGCGGGTGCTGGCCGACCAGGCGCTCGGCAACAAGGTGGGCGCCAACGGCACCCCGACCTTCTTCGTCAACGGCGAGAAGGTGGTGGGGGCCCAGCCCTTCGAGGCCTTCAAGGCGGTCATCGACCGCCGCCTGGCCAAGCGCTAGGCGCATGGGCCAGAAGCCGCTCGACTACAAGGCAGCCGGCGTCGACTACGACAAGGTCGACCCGGTGAAGCTCCTGGCGCAGCGGGCGGCGCGGGCCACCGCTGCCAACCTCCGGGCCCACGGCATCGCCGAGATCGAGGAGTCGCGCGGCGAGTCGGCCTACGTGCTCGACCTGGGCGAGGTGCTGGTGGCCTCGATCACCGAGTGCCTGGGCACGAAGGCCCTCATCGCCGACGCGGTGCGCCCCCTCACCGGGCGCACCCACTACCAGGCCATCGCCCAGGACACCCTGGCGATGGCGGTGAACGACCTCGTCACCCTGGGCGCCACCCCGGTCTCGGTCCACGCCTACTGGGCCGCCGGCGGCACCGGGTGGTTCGACGACCAGGAGCGGGCCGCCGACCTCGTGAACGGCTGGAAGGCGGCCTGCGATCGCTGCGGCGTCTCCTGGGGCGGAGGCGAGACGCCGGCCCTCTCCGGCGTGGTGGTGGAGGGGCGCATCGACCTGGCCGCCTCCTGCGTGGGCTTGGTGCGGCCGCGGGAGCGGCTGGTGGACGGCCGGGCGCTGGCCGCCGGCGACGCCGTCGTCCTGCTCCACTCGAGCGGAATCCACGCCAACGGCGTCTCGCTGGCCCGCAAGGTGGCCGAGCGGCTGCCGCAGGGCTACGCCACCCGCATCGGCGACGGGCGCGGCTACGGGGAGGCGCTCCTCGACCCGACGCCGCTCTACTCCCCGGTGACCGAGGCGCTCCACGCCGCCGGCGTCCGGCCCCACTACCTGGCCAACGTCACCGGCCACGGCTGGCGGAAGCTCATGCGCCACCCCGGCGCCTTCACCTACCGCTTCGACAGGCTCCCGCCCGTGCCGCCGGTGCTGGCCTTCCTGCAGCAGGCGGCCGGCATCGACGACCGGGAAGCCTACGGGACCTTCAACATGGGCGCCGGCTTCGCGGTCTACGTGGCCGCGGCCGACGCCGAGGCCACCGTCCGCGCCGCCCGCGGCGCCGGCATCGAGGCGCTGGTTGCCGGCCGGGTCGAGGCCGGGCCGCGGCGGGTGGTCATCGAGCCCCTGGGCCTCACCTACGGCGACGAGGAGCTGAAGCTCCGCGCCTAGCCGGACCGGCGGCTCCCATTTCCGGCGCGCGACCTCGGCGGCCTGGCGGCATGGGCTTCACCCCTCCTCCGGCAGGAGCCGCCCGGGTCCCGGGTCACCCTGCGTCATCACGCGCGCCCGCCCTGCGGACGCGGCGCGCCACGATCTCCTTCCCGCGGTGTCCACCGTGGCGGCTGCCGGCGCGAGCGCTGGCGCCGTACTCCTCGAGGGGGTCTCCATGGCGAAGCGAATGGTCGGGGTGCTGGCGGTCGTCGGGCTGGTGGCGCTGCTCCAGGGCTGCGGCGGCTCGTCGAGCGGCTCCAACGACGCGGCGGGCGGCAGCGGCACCTTCAGCTGCGACGTCGCCGCGCCCACGCACGGCTGCACCGAGTGGAGCTGGAGCGGCGGCGCCTACCCCACCGGCCCGCTGTCCACGGCCTGCACCCAGGCCGGCGGCACCGCCGGCACCGGCTGCAGCCACACCAACTCGTCGGGCGGCTGCCGCCTCACCCAGACCAACGGCGGCTTCACGCTGCTGAACACCTTCTGGTACTACGCGCCCATGACCGTTGCCCAGGTGCAGGCCGCCTGCACGCCGATCAGCGGCGCCACCTACGTGGCGCCGTAGGGCTCGCTGGCCCCCGGCGCGACGTCAGGGCGCCGCCGCGCCGCAGGCCGCCTCCGGCGCGCCGAGCCGGGCCAGCCGCTCGCCGACGTCGGGGTGGGTGGAGAGGAGGTCCGGCAACCGCGGGTCCCCCTGCTCCGCGCTCGCGGCCGCGAGCAGGCAGAGCGCCTCGATCATGGGCCGCGCCGTGCGCCCCGCCGCGGCGAGGAAGCGGACGGCCTCCTCGTCGGCCTCCCGCTCGGCGGCGCGCGAGCCGGCGAGCATCGCCAGCACCGCGGGGACGCTGGCGGCCTGGCCGGAGAAGTCGCCCCAGAGCATGCTGGCCGCGGCGCCCACGCCGGCGGCACGCAGGAGCGCCTCGGTGGCGTGGTGGCGCGAGACGTGGGCCAGCTCGTGGCCCACCACCGCCACCAGCCGGTCGTCTCCGCCGGTGCGCCGCACCAGCTCGTCGAGCAGCACGATGGTGCCGCCGGGCAGGGCGAAGGCGTTGACCCCCGGCCCGCGGGCGGCGGAGCGGAACACCAGCTGGAAGCGCAGCCCCGGGGCGCCGAGCCGGGCCGCCGCCGCCAGCCGCTCCTCCGCCTCGCGCTGCTCCGCCTCGGGGAGGGCGCTGGGCCGGAGGAGCCGCCCGTCGAGCAGCTCCAGGGCCCCCTCGCCGAGCCGCCGCTCGACGTCGCCGGGGAGCGAGCGGGCGATGAGCCGGACCGCGGCCGGCAGACCGTGGACGTAGCCCGCCCACAGGAGCGCCACCGCCGCGAGCAGCGAGACCGCGGCCGCCGGCCAGCGCTGCTGCAGCCGCTCCACCAGGGTGGCGGGGCGCCCCGCCGCCGCCAGGGCGGTGGTGAGCCCGGCCCCGTCGGCGACCTCGACCA
Source organism: Deltaproteobacteria bacterium (assembly GCA_016214955.1). Lineage (GTDB taxonomy): Bacteria > Myxococcota > Myxococcia > Myxococcales > Anaeromyxobacteraceae > JACRMN01. The sequence goes on along the minus strand of JACRMN010000017.1, from coordinate 147,608 downwards.
CGGCGCCGCCCGGCAGCGTCACCTGCCGCGGCGCGCTGGCGAAGGGCTCCGATACCTGGAGCCCGGAGAGCGGCCGGCGGTGGAGCACGGCGCCGTCGGGCGCGGTGACGAGGAGCGAGCCCTCCTCGATCAGCACCCGCACCGGCGCGGCGGCCGCCGTTCGCCCGTCGAAGAGCAGGCCTTCGAGGGCGGGTCGGGTCACAGGCCGAAGTCCCAGCCGAAGACGTCCACCGCCCCCTCGCCGGTGGCCGAGGCCTCGACGGTGCCGGCCCCGGCGGCGATCTCCTCGAGCGGCGCGGAGGTGGCGAGGCTCATGCACTCCAGCTTGTAGCGCGCGATGGCCACCGCCGCGTAGGGCCAGTAGAGGCCGAGCGTGAGGAGGGTGAGGAGGCCGTTCACGAGCCAGACCTTGACCATCCCCCACATGGTGACGCGGGTGGAGAAGCGGACCGGGCCGCCCTGGGTCCTCGACCAGACGAGCCGCTGGAGGCGCGCCGAGAAGTAGGCGCCCGGCACCAGGTAGACGAGTGCCATGCCCAGGTAGATCCCGACCAGAGCAGGGCCGAGGGTGGCGACGGAAGCGTCGGCTGCGGGCGGCCGGACTGCCGCGAAGATGGCGATCATGGCGCCCATCAGCATTCCGAAGGGGAGGACGCCCACGAGGAACGTGAGGCCGTAGAGCTTGTAGAACGGGCCGATCGACGGCTGGAGCGCGAAGCGGAGGCCGCCGCAGGTGGTGGCGCCGTGCTGCCAGCGCTTGAAGCGGTGGTGCAGCAGCGGGGCGAGCGCCAGGGCCAGCGCGTAGATCCCGAGGATGGCGAAGGGACTCGGCGGAGCGCCGGGCGTCACCTGGGTCATCACCACCGTGAACATGAGCCAGAGGACCACCGCGGGCGCCAGGGCGCCGTAGGCCTCGGCGGTGGTGGAGGCGAAGCCGAAGCGCAGCCCGCGCCAGGTGGAGTTGCTGAGCCGGAAGCGCAGCGCCTTCTGCAGGAGCCACGGTGCTGCGGCGGCGAGCACCACCGACCCGACGACCGCTGCCCCGACGGAGATCCGGCCGAGCAGGGTGTAGAGGCCGAAGGCCACGCCCACCAGGATGCGCCCCCGGAGGATGGCCATCGGGCTGCCGTGGAACTGGAAGGAGGCGCCATCCACCTGGGTGTTGCCCCAGAACCACCGCGTCTTCCGGACCTTGGCCCAGGCGGAGTAGATGCCGAGCGTGGCGATGGTGAGCAGCAGGTTGACTGCCCAGATGCGGAAGTACTCGCCGCCGGTCCCGGTGAACCGGACCGGGACCTCGCGCGGCACCCGTGCCACCGCCGGGGGCGCAGCCTCTCCGGGAGATGGCGCGGGGGCGGTGGGGAGCGCTTCCTGCGGCGGCTGGGCCTGGTCGTCCATGGGAGCCCTTTCTCGCCCCGGCGGCGCCCTGGCGGGCGGCGGGAGATGGAAGGCTCGATAACACGCTCGGTGCGACCTCGGCCACCCCGCACCTGGGGTGCTGGAGGCACCACGTGGGCCACCCCGTTCCGGCGAGCCTGTGCGGGACACCGCATCCGGGGTGAGCCGGCGAGGACCCCGGGGGCGCCGACGGGCGCGGCTCTCCCCGGGGCCCTCCCGTCGAGCGCCGGCTCCCTACTGCTCGATGATCTCGACCCGCCGGTTGCGGGCCCGCCCCTCGTCGGTGCGGTTGCTCGCCGCCGGCGCCAGCGGGCCGACGCCGTGGGCCGTGAGCCGCGCCGCCGCGACCTGGTGCTGGGAGACGAGCGCCTGCACCACCGCCTCGGCGCGCGCCTGGGAGAGCTTCAGGTTGGCGTCGAGGGCGCCGGTGGAGTCGGTGTGGCCCACCACCCGGAGCTTCAGCGCCGGCCCCTGCGAGAGGAGCTTCGACACCTCGGCGAGCGCCGGGGCCGACTCCGGCTTCACGACCGCCAGGCCGGTGTCGAAGAAGATGCCGTTGACGGTGGCGCGGCCGTCGGCGGTGAGCGCGGCCAGCAGCGCCGCGGCGTTGGCCTGGATCTCCTGCACCATGGCCTGCCGCTCGACGATGTGCAGGGAGAAGTCGCTGCCGTAGTTGCCGGCCACCACCCAGGTCTCGGCGCCGCCGCGCTTGAGCCGCAGGGTCGTCTTCCCGCTGCTCTCGAAGAGCACCTCGCCGCCTGCCTGCTTGACCGCGTTCTGGTAGTTGCGGATCCACTGCAGCGCGCTGGGCTGCGGCTTGCCGTCGAACTGGTAGGTCAGGATGCGGAACCGGCCCTCCACCACCTCGTCCTTCACGTTCCGGCCCGCGCCGACGGGGAACTTGTAGGCGTCGAAGGTCTTGTCGGAGCAGTTCTTCAGGTAGAAGCCGGCCATCCGGTTGAAGAGCGGGTGGTCTGCGCAGCCCGCCTTGTCGGGCTTCGCGGCGGCGGCCAGCGTTGGGGTGGCGAGCAGCACGGCGAGCGCGAGCCTCACGAACATGATCCCTCCCTTTCACGGTCCGGTGAACCCGGGCCGGGGCGGCAGGATCGCAGCCCGGCCGCCACCGGGCAACGGTCGCGTGGCCGCGGGGGTCGGCACGGGGCGCTCGCCGGCCGCGGGTGCGGGACGCTACGGCGCCGCGGGACAGGGTCCGGCGGGGCAGACGTTGAGGTCGTCCGGCACCAGGGTCTGCGAGCAGAAGGCGATGCCGGAGAGGGCGTTGCCGGCCAGGAAGTCCACGTCGCCGACGCTCCAGGCCCGGTAGATGCCGCTCCCTGCACTCTGGGCGATGGTGCTCGACGCCAGGAACGAGGCCGCGGGGTAGCCGTTCTCCACGAAGATCTGGAGCGCGGCATCGCCGTCGAACTCGGAGGTGGTGGCGCCGGAGTTGGTGGTGCAGGTGCCCAGCGCCCCGGAGTTGCCGCCGGCGTGCCGGATCTCCACCCGCTCCAGGCGGGTGCGCGCGTCCACGCCGGTGAAGGAGAGGCCCGTCCAGTCGCCGGCCGCGGGCGTGGCCTCGGCGGAGCGGAAGACGACCGGCGCCGCCGCCGTGCCCACCGCGCGCAGCGCCCCCTGGGCCACGGTCATGGCCGCGCCCGAGGTGGCGCCGTCCACGAGGATGCGGCCGGTGGAGAAGGTAGCGCGCGGGAAGGCGATCACCACGCCGGGCTCGACGGTGACGAGCGGGGCCGGCCCCGTCGCGGAGCCGATCCGGATGGTGCCCGGATCGCGGATGCCCACGCGGTAGGGCACGCCGCGGTTGGGGATGGTGAGGTCGCGGCCGATGGTGCGCTGGTTGTCCTGCCCCGCGAAGTAGGCGGTCTGCAGCGCGATGGCCGGGCTGGCGTTGGCGGCGTAGTCGCCGGCCGGGAGCGTGTCGGCCACGTCGGCGCCCAGGTAGAGCGGGTAGGAGCCGGCGTTGCGCACCGTGAGCCCGGTGGACCCGGCCTCGAAGCCCGCACCCACCAGCGCCACGCCGATGCCGGTGGTCCCGTCCACGGTCACCTGGGTCACCTTGAGCAGGCGCGGCACCGGCGTCCCGAACCCGTGGACGAAGAGCGGCGCGCCCAGCGTGTCGGAGGTGGCCATGGGGAGGCTGCCGCCGCCGCCCGCCAGGGTGGTGTGGGCCAGGTCGGCGCTGCCGAGGACCTGGATGGCCGCCCAGGGCGAGGCCGCGGTGGAGCGGACGAAGCTGATGGGGCCTGCGGCGGTGCCCGCCGCCACCAGGCCGCCGTTGACGATCAGCGAGGCGTCGGGCGCCAGCTCCACCCGCGCGCAGGCGGCGATGGTCAGGGTGGCGGAGGCCGGGATGGTGAGCGTGGTGGTCACCCGGTGGACGCCGGAGGCCCAGGTCTCGCTGCCGGAGGGGCTGGAGCCGTGGGCCACCGGCACGGCGCCGGAGAGATCGCAGGTGGGCGCAGCGGCCTTCGAGGAGTCGGAGCCACCGCAGGCCGCCAGGGCCGGCAGGAGGAGCAGCAGGAGCGGGGCGCGGAGCGAGCGGAGGGCGGGCATGGGGCACCCTGTCACGCGCCGCCCGCCGGGAACAGCCCCCGGCCGGGCGAGTGTCACGATCCGTGCTTCGCGGGGCGCCCCCGCCCCGGCCTCGTCACGCCGCGCGCACCACCACGCCCACCGCCGTCTCGTTGAAGAGGTACTCGGGGTGGAGCCGCTCGGCGGTCTGGAGCGCCCAGGGCCTGTCGAAGAGCACCACCGGCCTGTCGCGGACGTCGAGCACCACCATCCCCTCCACCGCCGAGGACAGGTGGTCGAGGTCCAGCGGCCCGCCGTCGCGCCGCTGCGGCCAGCGCGCCAGCTGCCAGGGCACCCCCTCCAGCCGGACGGCCACGCCGTACTCCTCCTCCAGCCGGTACTTCACCACCTCGAACTGGAGCTGCCCCAGGGCGCCGAGCACCAGGTCGCCGGTGCGGCCGGCGGGCGGGTGGTACAGCTGGATGGTGCCTTCCTGGGCGAGCTGCTCGATGCCGCGGCCGAACTGCTTGCGCTTCAGCGGGTCGACCATCACCAGCCGGGCGAAGTGCTCGGGGGCGAAGCTGGGGATGGGCTCGAAGGAGAAGAGCGAGCCCTCGGTGAGGGTGTCGCCGATCTCGAAGGTGCCGGGGTCGTGGACGCCCACCACGTCTCCGGGGAAGGACTCGTCCACCACGTTGCGCTCCCGGGCCATGAACTGCGCCGGGTTGGCGAGGCGCACCTGCTTGCCGGTGCGCACGTGGGTCACCTTCATGCCGCGCACCATCTTGCCGGAGCAGATGCGCACGAAGGCCACGCGGTCGCGGTGGGCCTTGTCCATGTTGGCCTGCACCTTGAACACGAAGCCGCTGAACTCGGCCCGCTCCGGCGCCACCGGCCCCTGGTCGGTGGCGCGGCTGCGCGGCGGCGGCATGAGCTGGCAGAAGGTCTCCAGGAAGGGCTCGAGGCCGAAGTTGTTGATGGCCGAGCCGAAGAAGAGGGGCGAGAGTCCGCCGGCCAGGAAGCGCTCCTGGTCGAACTCGTCGCCGGCCGCCTCGAGCAGCTCGGCGTCGTGGCGCAGCCGGTCGTGCCCCTCCTCGTCCAGCTCCTCGCGCACCAGCGGGTCGTCGATGCCGGTGACCTCCACCGGCGGCCGCTCGGCGCCCACGCCGGCCGAGGAGGAGGCGTGGCCGGCGTCGAAGAGGTACACCCGCCGCGCCAGCCGGTGCCAGACGCCGCGGAATGTGCCCTCGCGGAAGATGGGCCAGGTCACGGGGAAGACGCCGATGCCGAGCACCGCCTCCACCTCGCCGATGAGGTCGAAGGGGTCGCGGCCGGGCCGGTCCATCTTGTTGACGAAGGAGAAGATGGGGATCGCCCGCTGCTTGCAGACCCGGAAGAGCTTCTTGGTCTGGGCCTCCACGCCCTTGGCGCGGTCGAGGAGCATCACCGCGCCGTCCACGGCGTGCAGCGTCCGGTAGGTGTCCTCGCTGAAGTCGGCGTGGCCGGGGGTGTCGAGGAGGTTGAGCTGGTAGCCGCGCCACGGGAACTGCAGCACCGAGGTGGTGATGGAAATGCCGCGCTCGCGCTCGATGGCCATCCAGTCGGAAACGGCGCTGGCGCGGCCGCGCTTGGCCTTGACCGCGCCGGCGAGCTGGATCACGCCGCCGTAGAGCAGCAGCTTCTCGGTGAGGGTGGTCTTGCCGGCGTCGGGGTGCGAGATGATGGCGAAGGTACGCCGGCGCGCGATCTCCTTGGGACTCATGGCCGGCGGGGCTTATCACGCCGGTGCGCCCGAGGGAAACCGGACGCCGTCGCGCCGGCGGGCGTGGCCCTCCGGCGCGCCCCGGCGGGCCGCCGCCTCCTACGCCAGCCGCTCGGCCACGATCTCGGCCAGGTGGCGCACCTGCACGGCGTCGCCGGCCTTGTGGAGGCCGCCCTGGATCTGCATGGCGCAGCCGGGGCAGTCGAGGGCCACGGTCCCGCAGCCGGTCTTGCGGATGCTCTCCAGCTTGCGGGTGAGGATGGGCTTGGAGATCTCGGGGAACTTGAGCGAGTAGCTGCCGCCCATGCCGCAGCACATGTCGCTCTCGAACATCTCCTTCACCTCGTGGCCCACCGCCTGGAGGAGCTGGCGCGGCGGCTTCTCGGCGCGGAGCGTGCGCTTCAGGTGGCAGGAGTCGTGGTAGGTGACCGCCGGCAGCCCCTCGCCGGGCACGAGCCGGAGGCGGCCCTGGTCCACCAGCCGCTTCACCAGGGTGGAGAAGTCCACCACCTTCTCGCCCAGCTTGCGGGCGCGCACCGCCCACTCGTGCTCGCCCTCGGCCTCCAGCGTCTCCGCCATCTCCCGGGTGAGGGCCACCGTGCAGGTGGGGCAGGCCGAGACCACGGCGCTGGCCCCGGCGCCCTCCAGCGCCGCCACGTTGTCCCTGGCGTTCTGCGCCGCCACCGCGAAGGAGCCGGCGTAGCGGGCCGGGGCGCCGCAACAGGTCTGGGCCTCGGGGAACACCACCTCGATGCCGGCGCGGTTCAGCACCTTCACCACCGCCTCGCCGGTGCCCGGGTAGGCGAAGTCGACGAGGCAGCCGGCGTAGAAGGCCACCTTCTCGGAGAGCCCCCGCGGCTGCTCGATCTCGCGGAAGCGGTCGCGGAAGGGCCGACGGGCGATGGCCGGCAGGGAGCGGAACTCGGCCAGGCCCGAGAGGAAGAACGGCAGGTGGCGGATCATGCCGTCGCGGGCGAAGGGCTTCTGCGCCAGCGAGGCGGCGCGCAGCATGGAGTGGAAGAGCCGGCGGTCGTTGACGATGCGGAAGATGCCCTTCTGCAGCAGAGGCTGCCCCTGCTCCTTCGCCAGGCGGCGCCGCAGCTCCACCACCATCTCGGGGATGTCGATGCGCGCCGGGCACACCTGGGTGCAGTTGCCGCACTGGATGCAGAGCCCCTGGATGTGCTCCGAGGCCTCGAGGGCGTCGAACCAGGCGGTGAGGATGGCGCCGATGCCGCCGGTGTAGACGTCGCCGAAGACGTGGCCTCCCACCAGCCGGAACACGGGGCAGACGTTGAGGCACGAGGCGCAGCGGATGCAGCGCAGCGCCTGGGCGAAGCGCGGGTCGGCCCCCATGGCGGTGCGGCGGTTGTCGAGCAGGACGACGTGCAGCTCCTTCTGCTCGCCCTCGGGCCCGGGGGCCGGGCCGGTGAGGACCGAGAGGTAGCTGGTGAGGAGCTGGGAGGTGGCGCTGCGCGGCAGGGCCCGCACCACCGGCACCACGTCGGCCATGCGCTCCACCAGCTTCTCCACGCCCACCACCGCCACGTGGATGCGGGGGAGCGTGGTCACCAGGCGGGCGTTGCCCTCGTTGGTGAGGATCACCAGCGAGCCGGTCTCGGCCACCGCCAGGTTGGCGCCGCTGATGCCCAGGTCGGCCTGGAGGAACTCCTCTCGCAGCTCCTGGCGGGCCACCGCCACCAGCCGCGGGATGTCGGCCGCCAGCCGCTCCTTCACCTCCTTGGAGAAGATGGCCGCCACCTCCTCCTTGGTCATGTGGATGGCCGGCATGACCATGTGGCTGGGGCGCTGGCCGGCGAGCTGGATGATCCACTCGCCGAGATCGGTCTCCTTGACCCGCATCCCCTCCTTCTCCAGGGCCTGGTTGAGGTGGATCTCCTCGGTGGCCATGGACTTGGACTTCACCACCCGCTTCACGCCCCTGTCGCGGCAGAGCCGGAGGATGTAGTCGCGGGCCTCCTCCGGGCTCCCCGCCCGGAAGACGCGGGCGCCGGCCCGGGTGGCCTCGGCCTCGAAGCGCCCGGCCAGGACGTCGAGCTTGCCGGCGGCGTTGCCCTTGGCCTCGACGATCTGGTCGCGCAGCTTCTCGAAGTCGATGCCCTCGTAGGCCTTGGCCCGCGAGATGGCGTAGGCCTCGCTGAAGCGGCCCAGGGCGCCGGCGAGGTTGGGGTTCTGCAGCGCCTCGGCGATGTGCTCGTGGAAACCGGTGCGGTCGGCCATGGCGCGCTCCTCAGGCGTCGACGGCGACGACCAGCAGCCGCCTGGGGCCGTGGACGCCGATGGTGAGCACCCGCTCGATGTCGGCGGTGCGGGAGGGGCCGGTGATGCAGGTGAGGTAGCGCATCCGGCGCGGGTCGACGCGCGCCAGCAGCGTCGCCAGGTCGGGCACCAGGGAGGCGGTGCGGAAGACGGCCAGGTGGGTCTCGGTGAGCATCGAGGGCAGGCGGCGCCGCGGATCGGTGGCGTCCTGGGCCAGGGTGCCCGTGTCGGCGATCGCCCAGTCGAGCTCGCTCACGCCCACCTTGCTCTCGGCGGCGGCGGCCCGGGTGACCTCGAAGGTGAGGCCGGGCAGCTCGCGCGCCAGGCGCTCCGGCTCGGGAGGGCCGAGGATGGGCCCCGGGCACCAGACGGCACGGCGCCCGGGCTCGGGCGCCACCCCCTCGGCCAGCAGCGTGTGCACGACGAAGTCGAGCGCCGGGCCGGCGCCCGCGAAGCGGTGGACCTCGGCGCTCACGGCCTGCGCGCGGGCCTGGAACTGCTCGAACATGGCGACCTCCGCGGGGGGCGACTCCGGCGATGGTAGGCGCCAGTGGTCCCGGCCGAGGCGCCGCTCCCGGGACCGGTCGGATCCGGGCGGTGAGCGGGCGCAGGCGAGGGGTGACGGGAGGAGCGGCCTACAGCCCGGAGGCCTCGAGCTCCTCCAGGATTCGGACGTAGAAGCGGCCGGCGTCGAAGTGCCGCGACCAGCCGATCTGCGCCCAGTGGTCGGCGTCGATCTCGGTCACCACCTCGCCCCAGCGCTGGGAGTCGGCGGGCACCACGCCGTCGTTGTCGCCGCTCTTCTCGGCCAGCCACAGGTGGCCCGGGAGGAGCAGCGGGTGGACGCGGCGCTTGCGCCGGACGGTGCCCACCACGCTGGCATAGGCCACCGAGCGGACGTCGGCCGCCTCCTCGTTGAACCGCAGGAGCCGCTCGCCGGTGAGGTCGCGCAGCGCCTCCAGGCTCACGCCGGCGAAGGCCAGGGCCCGGACGATGCCCAGGCGGCCGGCGAGGTCGGCCGTCAGGTCGGCGAGCGGCGTGCCGCGGTGCGGGGTCCCCACGCTCACCAGCGCCGCCACCCGCGGGGCGAGGCCCAGCCGGGCGATGGCGTGGCGGGCGTCGAGCCCGCCCATGCTGTGGGCGAGCAGGATGACCCGCCGGTCGGGGAGCGCCCGCACCGCGGCGGCGAGCGCCTCGGCCCGCCGCTCCACGCTGCCAGCCGCCGGGAGTCGCGCCTGGATCACCTTGCGGCCCGCCTTCTGGAGCCGGGGGGTGATCCCGCGGAAGTAGGCGTGGCGCTTCCTGCCGATGGCCAGCTCGTCGAAGCCGAAGAGGCCGTGCACCAGCACCACCGGCAGCGGCGGGCGGACCGGCCGCCAGCGCCGCCTCCCCGGCAGCCGGCCCCGGCGGCGGAGCCAGGCCCAGAGGGCGAGGGCCGCCAGCGCGGCCAGGAGCGCCGCGAGCGCCGCGACAGGGAGCGAGTCCTGCACGGCAGCGACCATAACGCGGGCGCCCTCGCGCTCAACGTGCCCCGCTCGGGCCGCTACTCCAGCTGGAGCCAGCCCGCGCCCAGGGTGCGCACCAGCGCCTCGGCACCGGGCCCGGCGGCGATCTCCCACACCGGCACGTCGCCGAGCCCCTTCATGGCGGCGCGCCCGACGCGGCGGAAGAGCTCGGCCGGGCGGCCGTCGGTCTGGAAGGTGGCCACCAGCGGCTGCGGCGCCGTGCCGTAGAACCAGCGGGCCAGCAGCTCCGCCGGCACCGCCGCCGGGTCGAGCACCACCTCGCGGACGATGCGCGCCTTGCGGGTGGCCTCGAGGAAGGCGTCGAGGGCCTCCTGGGAGAGGGCGGCGCCGGCGTTGTAGAGCTCGCCCGGCTCCTCCGAGCCCAGGCCGCGCGCCGCCTGGGCCAGCGCCTCGCGCAGCGGGCCGGCCGCCGCCTGGAGCGCGCCGGCGGTGTCGCCGGAGCGGGCCGCGGCCAGCGCCTCCCGCTCCACGTGGGCCGGCAGCGCCACGGTGAGCGGGTGGTCCACGAACACCGCCCAGGCGTGGGCCAGGCGAGCGCTCTTGCGGGCGGCGCGCGCCGCCAGGAGCTCGCCGTCGGCGCGGGCCCGGCCCAGCGGCGAGCGGGTGGTGCCTCGGGCCGACTCGTTGATCTTGTCGCCGATGGCCACCCGGTTCTGGCCGAAGACCTCGTCGTCGATGAGCACCACCTGCGGCGGCGCGCCGAAGGAGATGAAGACGCCGGCCTCCAGCCCCTCGCCCCGGGCCCTGGCCAGCGCCTGCTCGCGCTCGCGCCCCAGCCGTTCCTCCTCGCCGGCCAGGCGCGCCACCTGCGCCAGCGCCTCCACCTGGGCGGCGGTGCCCGGTGGCGCCTGCTCCAGCGCGGCGCGCGCCCGGGACGCGTCGCGGCGCACGCGGGCCACGCCCTCGCGGTGGCGCGAGTCGATCTCGGCGAGCTGCCGGGCCACGCTCTCGTTCGACACCTGGCGCAGGAGCCGCGTCTGGTAGTCGGCCAGGATGCGGCGCACCTCCATGGCCAGCGCCACCAGCGACTCGATGTCGCCGGTGAAGGAGATGGCGTCGCCCAGCAGGTTGTTGAGCGAGACGCCGCCGCGGTCGGAGAGGTGGCTCATGCCGCCGTAGAAGCGCTTGGCGGCGGCCAGGATGGGCCCGTAGAACTCGGTGCGCAGGAACTCGGCCATGGGCGCCTGGCCCAGGAGCCCGGTGCGGCGGGTGAAGTCCTTGACGTCGGCGAAGAGCTGCCCGTGGCGCTGCTGGCGGGCCTGCTTCAAGATGGGGCCGCCGCGGGCCGAGATCCGGTAGAGCCGCCCGCCCTCCCACTCGGCGTCGGCGCCGGCCTCGGTCTCCTGGCCCGTGCGCCGCAGGAGCGAGCGGCGCGCCGGCTGCATCCAGCGCTCCAGGGCGGCGTCGCAGAGCGCCGAGGCGACGCATCCGGCGTACTCGCGGCAGGCGGCCGGCAACCCCAGGCCGAAGGCGGCCGCCGGGTCGCGCCCCCGCCAGCGCTTCAACACCCGACCCGCCTCGGCCAGGATCTGGCTGGCCTCGCCGGGCAGCGCCTCGCCCGCGGCCAGCTCGGCCTTGAGCGCCCGCCGCCCCGGCTCCTCGGCCAGCCCCTCCAGGAGCCCACCGGGCGCGGTGAGCCGCTGCCGCAGCGGCGCCAGCAGGTTGCCGTGGCCGCCGGGCTCGGCCGCCAGCAGCGCCCCGGTGAGCAGGTCGCGCATCCGGCCCACCGCCACCGCCAGCGACGCCCGCTGCGACGCGGCCGCGTCGGAGGCGAGCAGCGAGGCCAGGTCGTCGACCACCGCCTCCGGGTCGGCGCCACCGGCGAGCCGCGAGACCTCCTCCTCGGCTCGCGGCATGCCGGCGCCCAGATCGCAGCCGTAGAGCGTGACGCCGGTGAGCTTGGCCCGGCCGAGCAGGGGCCCCGGCGCCAGGACGGCCTCCACCCGCGTCAGGAGCGGATCGGCCGGCGGCCTGCCGGCGTCGCGCCAGGCGCGCTGCAGGCCGGTGCGGGCCGCGACCCACAGCCCCAGCCCCACCGCCGAGCGCAGGTACCTGTCGACCGGCGGCCCGGCCAGCCGCTCCCGCGCCCCCTCGGCCGCGGCCAGGAGCTCGCCGTGGAGCGCCAGGGCGGCGATGAGCGGCGTCTCCTCCTCCGGGTCGGCCCCCTTCATCTCGGCGAGGGCGCTCTTCATGGCCTCGATCCACAGGGCGGTGAGCGAGCGGCCGCGGCCTCCCGGTCCCATCCAGGCGCAGAGGATGCCGCCGGTGAGCGCCGGGTGGGCCGCCTGGCCGGCCTCGGCGGCCGAGCGCAGGTCGAGCCCGCCGCCGCTCGGTCCCAGCGTGGGCGCGGGCATGGGCAGGAGCGCGTACCCCTCGCTCATCACCAGCCGGTCGAGGTCGTCAGCGGCCACGATGTGGCGGTGGACGGTGGAGAGGAAGAGGGCCAGGTCGGCGGCGGCACCCTGGGCGATGGCGCTGGCCTCGGCGGTCACCTGCACCGGCACCCGCGGGTCGCCGGGCGTGGTGCCGAGCGAGAAGCGGAGCCGCGAGGGGTCGAGGCGGACGAAGGCCTCCCGCTCGATGCGGGCGGCGGCGAAGACTTCCCTGCGGCGGGCGGACACGGCCGTCGACATCGGCGCCTATCTTCACCCAGGGAGGGCCCCGGTGCACGTCCCAGGATCGCCCCGGTGCCGGCTGCCCGGGCACCCGCCTGGCCCCCGCGGCGGACGCTGACCCGCCCCCCTGGAATCGGGTATATGGGCGCCTTCCTTCCGGAGGCTCCGAACCCCGTGGCCGACGTCACCCGCATCGAGATCGCCACCCGCGCCGGCTTCGCCGACAGCCGCGGGCTCTCCGTCGCGCGCGCCATCCGCGAGCACCTGGGCGTCGCCGTCGGCGCCGTCCGGACCCGCGACGTCTACCACGTGGAGCCGGCCCTGCCGCCGGCCGACGCCGCCCGCGTGGCCGCCGAGTTCGCCGGCCCGGTGGTGCGCCAGGGGGCGGTGGGCCGGGTGGAGGACGGCCCCTTCGACGTGGCGGTCTCGGTGGGCTACAGGCCCGGCGTCACCGACCCGGTGGGCAAGTCGGCCCGGGTGGCCATCGAGGACCTGCTGGGCCGGAAGCTCGGCGACCACGGCGCCGTCTACGCCTCGCGGATCTACCTCCTCTCCGGCGTCACCCGGGAGCAGGCGGCCGCCATCGCCACCAGGCTGCTCGCCAACGAGGTCATCGAGCGGGTCGGGGTGCAGACCTTCGGCGAGTGGCAGGCGAGCGCGCCCGACCTCACGGTGCCGCGGGTGGCCGAGCACGCCCCGCGCCCCACCGCCACCGTGCCGCTCGCCGGGCTCGACGACGCGGCGCTGGCCAGGCTCTCGCGCGAGAAGCTCCTGGCCCTCTCCGTGGAGGAGATGAAGGCGGTGCGCGACTTCTTCGCCCGGGCCGCGGAGGAGCCGCGCCGCCGGGCCGCGGGCCTGGGCGCCGCGCCCACCGACGCCGAGCTGGAGTGCCTGGCCCAGACCTGGTCGGAGCACTGCAAGCACAAGATCTTCAACGCCGACGTCACCTACCGCGAGGCCGGCAAGGAGCCGGAGGAGATCCGCTCCATCTTCAAGCAGTACATCCGCGGCACCACCAGCGCCGTGGACGCGGCCATCGTGGCCCGCGAGGGGAAGAGCTGGCTGGTCTCGGTGTTCCACGACAACGCCGGCGTCATCGCCGCCACCGACGCCTACCACCTGGTCTTCAAGGTGGAGACCCACAACAGCCCCTCGGCCCTCGACCCGTACGGCGGCGCCATCACCGGCATCGTGGGCGTGAACCGCGATCCCTTCGGCACCGGCCTGGGCGCGGACCTGCTCTCCAACGTCTGGGGCTACTGCTTCGGGCCCCCGGCCTGGAAGGGCGAGCTGCCCCCCGGCCTGCTCCACCCGCGCCGCATCCGCGAGGGGGTGCACCACGGCGTCATCGACGGCGGCAACCAGTCGGGCATCCCCTACGGCCGCGGCTGGGAGCTCTTCGACGAGCGCTACCTGGGGAAGCCGCTCGTCTACTGCGGCACCGTCGGGCGCATGCCGGCGGTCTCCGCCGGCCGCCCCACCCACGTGAAGCTGGCCCGGCCCGGCGACCGCATCGTCATGGTGGGCGGCCGCATCGGCAAGGACGGCATCCACGGCGCCACCTTCTCCTCGGCGGAGCTCACCGAGGAGAGCCCGGTGCAGGCGGTGCAGATCGGCGACCCCATCACCCAGAAGATGATGTTCGACTTCCTGCTCGAGGCCCGCGAGCAGGGGCTCTACTCGGCCATCACCGACAACGGCGCCGGCGGCCTCTCCTCCTCGGTGGGCGAGATGGCGAAGCAGCCCGGCGGCGCCTGCCTCGACCTCACCGGCGCGCCCCTCAAGTACCAGGGGCTGGCGCCCTGGGAGATCCTGGTCTCCGAGGCCCAGGAGCGGATGACGCTGGCGGTGCCGCCTTCGAGCCTGCCGGCGCTGCTGGCGCTGGCGAAGCTGCGCGAGGTGGAGGCCACCGACCTCGGCGCCTTCACCGACGACGGCCACCTCGAGGTCCGCTTCCGCGGCCAGGTGGTGGCGCTCCTGCCGCTCGACTTCCTCCACGAGGGCGACCCGACGCTGCGCATCGAGGCCGAGTGGACCCCGCGGCCGGCCGCGCCCGCCGCGCCGCTGGCCGCCCCGGCCACGCCCGCCGAGGGCGCTGCCCAGCTCGCCGCCTTCCTGGCGCGCGACAACCTCCGCTCCAGCGAGCTCGTCTGCCGCACCTACGACCACGAGGTGAAGGCGCTCACGGTGGTGAAGCCCTGGGTGGGCGTGCACCGCGACGTGCCCTCCGACGCCTCGGTGTTCCTGGTGGCCCACGACGCCTCGCCGGCCGGCTACGCCGTCTCCGAGGCGGTGTTCCCGGGCTACTCCGACCAGGACGCCCACGCCATGGCCCAGGCCGGCGTGGACCTGGCGGTGCGCCGGGTGATCGCCGCCGGCGCCCGCACCGACCGCATCGCCGCCCTCGACAACTACTGCTGGCCCGACCCGCTGCCCGGCCCCTCCAACCCCGACGCCAGGCTGAAGGCCGCCCAGCTGGTCCGCGCCTCCCGCGGGCTCCAGGAGATCTGCCTCGCCTACGGGGTGCCGCTCATCAGCGGCAAGGACTCGATGAAGAACGACGCGGTGGTGGGCGGCAAGCGCATCTCCATCCCGCCGACGCTGCTCGCCTCCACCATCGCGCTCGTCCGCGACGTTCGACGCGCGGTGACGCTCGAGCCCTCCGGCCCCGGGCTGGTGCTGCTGGCGGTGGGCGAGAGCCGCGAGGAGCTGGGGGCCACCGAGTGGGCCGCCGCGCGCGGCCTCGCCGGCGGCGAGGTGCCCCGCTGCCGGCCGGCCGAGCTCTGGCCTGGCTACCGGAAGGTGGGCGAGGCCATCGCCGCCGGGCTGGTGGCCGCGGCCCACGCGGTGGGGCGCGGCGGCCTCGCCCCGGCGCTCTTCCTCATGGCCCGCGCCGGCGGCCTGGGCCTCGCGGCCGACCTCTCGGCGGCTCCGGCCGCACCCGGCACCGGCTGGGAGGGGCTCTGCTACGGCGAGACCCCGGGCCGCTTCCTGCTCGCCTGCCGGCCCGGGGAGCTCGACCGGCTCCGCGGTGCGCTGGCGGGCGTGCCCCACGGGGTGCTGGGCAGCTTCGACGCCGGCGGCGTGCTCCGGCTGCGGCTCGGCGGCCGCACGCTGCTCGAGGCCCCGGTGGACGATCTGACGCGAGCCTGGAAGCGGGAAGGGGGTGCCGCATGAAGCCGGTGCGCGTGCTCGTCCCGGTGGGCTTCGGCTTCAACTGCGAGGAGGAGACCTCGGCCGCCTTCCGCATGGTGGGGGCCGAGGTGGATCAGGTCCACCTCACCGACCTCTTCGCCGGTCGGGCCCCGCTCCCGATCCCCGGCTACCAGGTGCTGGCCTTCGTGGGCGGCTTCTCCTACGGCGACCACGTGGCCTCGGGCTTCGTGGCCGCCACCCGCGTGCGCGCCCACCTCCAGGCCGAGCTCTCGTCCTTCCTGGCCAACGGCGGCCGGGTGCTGGGCATCTGCAACGGCTTCCAGGTGCTGGTGCGGCTGGGTCTCCTGCCCGGGCCGGAGGCGGGCCCGCACGACTTCGTGCCCCGCGCCGCCCTCGCCAACAACGACAGGCTCGGCTACCGCGACGCCTGGGTGCGGCTCGGCGCCGACGAGCGCTCGGCCTGCGCCTGGACCCGCGGCCTCTCCACGCTGGAGGTGCCGGCGCGCCACGGCGAGGGGAAGTTCGTCGTCGAGTCGGACGCGGCCCTGGCGCGGCTGGAGGAGCGCCGCCAGGTCGCGTTCCGGTACCTCGACCCGGCGGGCCAGCCCACCGAGGCCTGGCCCCACAACCCCAACGGCAGCGCCCGCGGCGTGGCCGGGGTCACCGACGCCACCGGCCGCATCCTCGGGCTCATGCCCCACCCCGACGCCTTCCTCTACCCCTGGCACCACCCCGACTACGCCCGCCGCAAGAAGGAGATCGAGGCGCAGGAGCCGGGCGGGCTCGCCATCTTCCGGGCGGGGGTCACCGGGATCTGAGCGGCGGCCGGTCCGCGCGCCGCGCTACCGGCCGTCCTCGTCGCGCTCCTCCTCGCCCCCGCGCCCCCAGCCGCGCGGCCTGCCCACGTCGGGCCGGGTGTAGTCGCAGACGCCGTCGGGGAAGATGGCGTCGAGCTGGGAGAGCTGACCGTCGGTGAACGCGACCGCGCCGTAGGTGCCGTCCTCGAGCGCCCGGGCCAGGGGCTTCCGGGCGCACTTGAAGAGGTCGCCGGCGTACCCGTCGCCGGCCACCATCCGCGAGCTGGACTTCAGCGGATAGGCGAGCGTGCAGGCGCCGGGCGGCCGCCGATCGAGGATCCCGTCCCACACCTGCCGGCCCGCGGCGATGAGGTTGCCCGAGGCGTCGGTGCACTTGTCGACGAAGCCGGGCGGCCTGCGCCCGGTGGTGAGCCAGGCGTCGAGCACCCCCAGGGCCTCCTGGATGCGGGCCGGGACGTCTGCCTCGCTGCCGGTGAACCAGATCACCTGGTTGCGTCCGCGCCCCTCCCCGCGCCGCATGCGCTCCCGGGCGGAGAAGGACTGCCGGGCGTTGTGCATGTTGAGCTCCGGCTCGAGGTAGGGCCGCAGGTCCACCAGCGGGATCTCGATGTCGCCGGTGAACACGTGCCCGGAGGTGTAGGCGCGCCGCATGGCGGAGAGGTCGCCCGCGCGCCTCGGGCTCGGCGCCCAGCCGGCCCCGAGCGGCATCCGGCAGGCCACCGGGTTGCGCCGGGCGTTCGAGGCGTCGAAGGGGTCGGCGTACGGGTTCCAGGCCACGTAGTCGGCCTGCTCCTTCCAGCTGCCCACGCAGGCGTTCAGCTCCACGAACTCGGCCGGGGTGATCTTGCCCTCCACGAGCGCGCGGAGGCCGTACTGCACCCCGACGTTGTCGAAGGGAACCGGGGCGAAGCCGGCGGCGTCGACCCCGTAGATGTTCTCCAGGTCGTTCCAGTGGGTCCAGCGGATGGCCGCGACCTCCGCGGCGGGGAAGCGGTAGCGCGAGAAGGCCGCGAAGTACTGCGGGTCGGTGAAGCGGGGGTTCATGGCCAGCGGCTCGGCGAAGAACCAGCCCTCGATGCACTCGCTCGATCCCGGCGTGCCGAACACCGAGTTGCGCACCGTGTCGCTGGCGTTCAGCCCCTCGATCCACTGCCGCCGGCTCCACACCGCCCACTTCGAGGCCGCCCCCTTCGACATCACGTCCTCGAGGAAGTACTGCTCGAGGAGGTTGCAGTCGCCCACGTGGATCGTCTGGGTGACCATGTCCGGGTAGGAGTACAGCGGGATGCCGGCGTCGAGCAGGCCGGGGTGGTTCTGGCCGATGGCGTACTGCTGGATGCCGCCGCCCGAGCCGCCCAGGCCGACCGTGTAGCGCGGGCGGCCGTAGGTCTCGACGAGGTGCCCCTTCACCATGAGCATCGCCTCCTCGGCGAGGCGCAGGTTGTAGTGGACGCCGGTCTCGTTGGCCGACGAGGTGGCGATGGCGTAGCCCTGCGCCAGGAGGCCCGGGAAGATCGCGCGCTCCGCCCCCCAGAGGCCGCCGTGCCAGGCCGCCTCGCCCTGCCAGTGGCCGATGCCGACGCCGCCGCGGAACCAGTAGACGAGCTTCCGGTTCCAGGCCTCGCTGCGCAGCCGGCCGGGAGAGGACACCTCCTCGGGCCAGGGGGCCAGCATGGCGATGGTGTAGAGGAAGCGGTCGAGCGTGCCGGTCTCGACGCGGACCACGAAGGGCACGGCCTGGCCACCCACCGGGATGCGGGCGAGCCCGGGGGGCGGGGCGTCGAACATGGTGGCCGGGTCGAAGCGCCGGAAGGCGGCCGCCGCACCGTCCCAGTAGAAGTAGTCGACCCGGGTGAGGATGCTGCAGTCCTCGCTGTAGCCCACCGGCGTCGCCGCGAAGTCGGGGACTCCCCCGACCTCGGGGAACACCGCGCTGCCGCGCCCCGCCTGGTTGTCCACCAGCGGCTGGCCCAGGCCCGACTCCACCGTGGCGCAGACGAACGGCCGCTGCTTGGGGCCGAGGCCGAGCGGCCCCTCGGTGGGCCCCGCCTCGCCGATCCAGAAGCGGTAGGGGTGGCGGCCATCCCTGCCTCCCTCCTCGCTGCCGCGGGCCGCGGGCGCGAGGAGCAGCGGTGCCAGCAGGGTCACCACCGCGAGGGTCCAGCGAGCGGAGCGGATCATGGCGCCTCCCTTCCAGCCGCCCGGCGAGGTCGGGGCCGCGCCGCGCGCCGCGGGGCGCGCCGGTGAGGCCGAGGTCGGGCGAGCTGGTCCGGCGATGAAGCCCACATCCGCGCGGGCGCCGGAAGCCTCCCGGATGGGCAGGGCACTTCCGGGTTCCACCGCCAGGGCGAGGAGCTCCTCAGGCGAAGAAGGAGAGCAGCCGCTCCGCGGTGAGGTCGGGGAGCTCCTCCGCCAGGTAGTGGCCGCCGGGGAGCGCCTCGCCTTGCACGTCGGTGGCCACGGCGCGCCAGTCGTCGAGCGGCCGGAAGCAGCGGTGGACCACCCCCTTCTCGCCCCAGAGCACCAGCACCGGGCAGTCGAGCTTGCGGTCGAGGTCGGCGCGGTCGTGCTCGAGGTCGATGCCGGCCGCGGCCCGGTAGTCCTCGCACATGGCGTGGATGGCGGCCGGTGCGCGCCAGCAGCGCCGGTACTCGGCGAGCGCGGCGGGGTCGAACGGCGAGCCCGCGGTGCCCCAGCCGCCGATCTTCCGGTCGAAGTAGTAGTCGGGGTCGGCCCCGATGAGCCGCTCCGGCAGGTCGAAGGGCTGGATGAGGAAGAACCAGTGGTAGTAGAGCGTGGCGAAGCGCTGGTCGGTCTGCTGGTACATGGCCAGCGTCGGCGAGATGTCGAGCACCGCCAGGCGCTCGACCCGGTCGCGGTGGTCGCGCGCCAGCCGGTGGGCCACCCGGCCGCCGCGGTCGTGGCCGGCCACCCGGAAGCGCTCGAAGCCCAGCTCGCGCATCACCGCCACCTGGTCGGCGGCCATGGCCCGCTTGGCGTAGGGCGCGTGCCGCTCGTCGCTGGGCGGCTTCTGGCTGTCGCCGTAGCCGCGGAGATCGGTGGCCACCACGGTGAAGCGCTCGGCGAGGCGGGCAGCCACCTCGTGCCAGATGGCGTGGGTCTGGGGGAAGCCGTGCAGGAGCAGGAGCGGCGGGCCGCTGCCGCCGACGACGCCGTGGATCTCGGCGCCGGCGCCGCGGAAGCGGCGCACCTCGAACCCGGGGAACAAGGGGTCGGTCGTCATGCCGCATGCTGGCGCCGCCGCCGCGGCTCCGCAAGGCGCGGCCACCCGGCCCGGCCCGGCGCACCCATCTTGCGCACCGCGCCACGAGACGGTAGAGATCCCGATCCCAGCCATGCGCCGCAACCTCTTTAAGGGGAAGATCCACCGGGCCACGATCACCCACGCCGACCTCGACTACGAGGGGTCGGTGACCATCGACCGCGACCTGATGGACGCGGCCGGGATCGTCGACTACGAGGCGGTGCACGTCTGGAACATCACCCGGGGCACGCGGCTCGTGACCTACGCCATCACCGGCGAGCGCGGCTCCGGCATCATCTGCATCAACGGGGCGGCCGCCCACCTCAACAAGCCCGGCGACCTGGTGATCCTCGCCACCTTCGCCGACTTCGAGGAGGCCGAGGTGCCGGCTCACGTGCCCAGGGTCGTCCTGGTCGACAAGCAGAACAAGATCGTCTCGCCCGGCGCCGTCGAGGTGCCGGGCCCTCAGAGAAGGGTGAGCGCATGACGGTGTTTCTTTGGCAGCGCTAGGCGCTCTCCCGTTCCCGATCTCCCCACGTTCCTGAAGCTCTGCCGGCCCGGCCGGGCGGTGCCCGTCCGCGTCGAGATCGAGGCCGACACCGAGACCCCGGTCTCGGCCTTCCTCAAGCTCTCGCGCGGGCAGCAGAACGCCTTCCTGCTCGAGTCGGTGGAGGGCGGCGAGCGCAGCGCCCGCTTCTCCTTCCTGGGCGCCGGGCCGCGGCGGCTGCTGCGCTGGAAGCAGGGCGACCCGGGCGACCCGCTGGAGCGCATCCGCTCCATGCTGGCCTCGCACCACGCGGTGCGCATCGAGGGCACGCCGCGCTTCTCCGGCGGCCTGGTGGGGCACGTGGCCTACGACGCGGTGCGGCTCTTCGAGCCGCGGGTGCCCATCGCCAACCCCGACGAGCTCCGCTTCCCCGACGTGCTCCTGGGCGACTACGACGAGATCGTGGCCTTCGACAACCTGCGCCACTCGCTGCAGGTGATCTGCGAGGTGCGCTGCAGCGAGGGGGACGACCCGCGGGCCCTCTACGCCCGGGCGCTGCGCCGCATCTCCGCCCGGCTCCGGGCCCTGCGCCGGCCGCTGCAGGACCGGCGCCCGGCCCGCAGCGCCGCACCGGCCCGGCTCGCGCCCCGGGTGGCCAAGCGCGAGTACCTCGAGGCGGTGGAGCGGGCCAAGGAGTACATCCGGGCCGGCGACTGCCAGCAGATCGTGCTCTCGCAGCGCTTCGACGCCGAGGTCTCGGTGCCGCCCTTCGAGATCTACCGGGCGCTGCGCCGCGTGAACCCCTCCCCCTACCTCTTCTTCCTCAAGGACGGGGCGCGGGCCCTGGCCGGCAGCTCTCCCGAGACCCTCATCAAGCTGGAGGAGGGCGAGGTGACGCTGCGGCCCATCGCCGGCACCCGGCGGCGCGGCGCCGACCCGGCCGCCGACCGGAAGCTGGAGGAGGAGCTCCGCGCCGACCCCAAGGAGAACGCCGAGCACGTCATGCTGGTGGACCTGGGGCGCAACGACGTGGGGCGCGTCTCGCAGGTGGGCTCGGTGCGGGTCACGGCCCTCAAGACGGTGGAGCGCTACTCCCACGTGATGCACCTCGTCTCCGAGGTGAAGGGGCGGCTGGCCTCCGGCCTCACCGCGGTGGACGTGCTCCGGGCCGGCTTCCCGGCCGGCACCGTCTCCGGTTCGCCCAAGGTGCGGGCCATGGAGATCATCGACGAGCTGGAGCCGGCGCGGCGCGGCCCGTACGCCGGCGCGGTGGGCTACTTCGACCGCGGCGGCAACATGGAGATGTGCATCGCCATCCGCACCCTCATGGCCCGGGGCCGGCAGGTCTCGGTCCAGGCCGGCGGCGGGCTGGTCTACGACTCGGTGCCCGAGGCCGAGTACCAGGAGACGGTGAACAAGGCCCGCGCGGTCTTCACCGCCGTGGCCCAGGCCGAGTCGGGCTCGCTCGACGCCGTGCCGGCGCCGCCCCTCACCCGCCGGAAGCGAGGCCGCCGGTGAGCGCCCGCAGGCAGCCGTCGCGCGTCCGCCTGGTACTGGTGGACAACTACGACTCCTTCACCTTCAACCTGGTCCAGTACCTGGGCGAGCTCGGCGCCGAGGTGCAGGTCTTCCGCAACGACGCCATCGACGTGGCCGGCATCCGCGCCCGCCGCCCCGACGGCCTGGTGCTCTCGCCCGGCCCCTGCACGCCCAGCGAGGCCGGCGTCACCGTGCCCGCCATCCAGGCCCTGGCCGGCGAGCTTCCCATCCTCGGCGTCTGCCTCGGCCACCAGGCCATCGGCCAGGCCTTCGGGGGCCGGGTGATCCGCAACGCGCGCATCGTCCACGGCAAGGCCTCCCCGGTGCGCCACCGCGGCCAGGGGGTCTTCCGCGGCCTCCCCTCCCCGTTCCAGGCCGGCCGCTACCACTCGCTGGTGGTGGAGCGGGCCACGCTGCCCGCGGCGCTGCAGGTGACCGCCTGGACCGCCGAGGGGGAGATCATGGGCCTGCGCCACCGGCGGCTGGCGGTGGAGGGCGTGCAGTTTCACCCGGAGTCGGTGTTGACCGCCGAGGGGAAGCGGCTGCTCGGCAACTGGCTGGCGCAGGTGGGACGACGCAGGGCGCGTCCCGGGGGGGCGAGGCGATGATCAAGGAAGCGCTGGCCAGGCTGGTGGAGCGGCAGGACCTCTCCCGGGCCGAGGTGGCCGAGGCCATGAACGAGATCGCCGACGGCGGCGCCTCGCCGGCACAGGTGGGCGCCTTCCTGGTGGCGCTGCGGCTCAAGGGCGAGACGGTGGACGAGATCGCCGGCGCCGCAGAGGTGATGCGGGCGCGGGTGGAGCGGGTGCGGGTGGACCGGGAGGTGTTCGTGGACACCTGCGGCACCGGCGGCGACGGGCAGCACACCTTCAACATCTCCACCACCGCGGCCTTCGCCGTGGCCGGGGCCGGCGTCTGCGTGGCCAAGCACGGCAACCGGGCGGTCTCGTCGAAGAGCGGCTCGGCCGACGTGCTGGCGGCGCTGGGCGTCGACGTGGACGCGCCCCGGGAGGTGGTGGAGCGCTGCATCGCCGAGGTGGGCATCGGCTTCCTCTTCGCCCCGCGGCTCCACCCCGCGTTCAAGGCGGTGGCCGGCATCCGCCGCGAGCTGGGGGTGCGCTCGGTCTTCAACCTGCTGGGGCCGCTCGCCAACCCGGCCGGCGCCCGCCACCAGGTGATGGGGGTCTACGAGCCGCGCTGGGTGCCCATCATCGGCGGCGTGCTCCGGGCGCTGGGGGCGGCCCATGCCTTCGTCGTCCACGGCGAGGGGCTCGACGAGATCGCGGTCACCGGCATGACCCACGTCTGCGAGGTGAAGGCCGGCTCCCTCGAGCGCTACGCCATCCTGCCCGAGGACCTGGGCCTGGGCCGCTGGGATCGGTCGGCCATCGCCGGCGGCGACGCCGAGTGGAACGCCCGCATGCTGCGCGACATCCTCGACGGGCAGAAGGGCGGGCCCCGCGACGCGGTGCTGGCCAACGCCGCCGCCGCGCTGGTGGCCGGCGGGGCCGCGCCCGACCTCAAGGGCGGCGTGAGGCTGGCCGCCGGGGCCATCGACTCCGGCGCCGCCCGCGAGAAGCTGGCCCGGCTGGTCTCCCTCTCCCGCGGCGGCGCATGACCTTCCTCGCCGACATCCTGACCCGCAAGGCGGCGGAGGTGGCGGAGCGCCGCCGGGCCCAGCCCGACGCCGCGCTGGAGGCCCGCATCGCCCGGCTGCCGGCGGCCCGCGACTTCGCCGCCGCCCTCTCGGCCCGCGGCGGCCCGGTGCGGGTCATCGCCGAGGTGAAGCGGGCCAGCCCCTCGGCCGGCGCCATCCAGGCGGGCCTCGACGCCCCGGCCCAGGCGGCCCGCTACCAGGAAGCCGGCGCCGCCTGCGTCTCGGTGCTCACCGACGGGCCCGGCTTCGGCGGCTCCCTCGACGACCTCCGGGCGGTGCGGGCGCGGGTGGCGCTGCCGCTGCTCCGCAAGGACTTCGTGATCGATCGCTACCAGCTCCTCGAGGCGCGCGAGGCCGGGGCCGACGCGGCGCTGCTCATCGTGGCCGCGCTCTCGCCCGAGGCCCTCACCCGTCTGCTCGGCGACTGCCGGGCGCTGGGGCTGGCGGCGCTGGTGGAGGTGCACGACCGGCCCGAGACCGAGACCGCGCTCGCCTGCGGGGCGCGGCTCGTGGGCGTGAACAACCGCAACCTCCACACCTTCCAGGTCGACCTGGCGGCCAGCGAGGCGCTCCTCCCCCTCCTGCCCGCCGAGGTGAAGGGCGTGGCCGAGAGCGGCGTCCGCACCGCGCTCGACGCGCGGCGACTGCGCGCCGCCGGGGCGGCCAACCTGCTGGTGGGCGAGGCGCTGGTGCGCGCCGCGGATCCCGGGGCGCTCTTGCGGGAGATGACTGCGTAGCCTGGTCGAGGTCGAGGTCGAGGTCGAGGTCGAGAAAGAGGTCGGCTTGAGCAGCGTGCGCGTCAAGATCTGCGGCATCACCCGCCTCGAGGACGCCCTCGCCGCCGCCGAGCTGGGCGCCGACGCGCTCGGCTTCAACTTCTGGCCCGGCTCGAAGCGCCACGTGGACCCCGAGACGGCCCAGGCCATCGTCGGCCGCCTGCCCCCCTTCGTGACCCCGGTGGGCGTCTTCGTGAACCAGGAGCCCACCGAGGTGCTGCACCTCTGCGCCCTCTCCCGCGTCACCGTGGTGCAGCTCCACGGCGACGAGGAGCCGCGCGACTGCGCCGGCCACGTCATGCCGGTCATCAAGGCCTTCCGCGTCTCCGGCCCCGCCGACCTGGCGCCCATCCCCCGCTACCACCGCGCCGCCGCGATCCTGCTCGACGCGCCCGGCGACGGGTACGGCGGCAGCGGCCAGACCTTCGACTGGGCGCTCGCCCGGCAGGCCACCGGCGGCAAGCCCATCCTGCTGGCCGGCGGCCTCACCCCCGACAACGTGGCGGCGGCGGTCCGGGCGGTGCGCCCCTGGGCCGTCGACGTCGCCAGCGGCGTCGAGTCGGCGCCCGGCATCAAGGACCACGACAAGCTGGCCCGGTTCATCCGCGCCGCAAAGGAGAGCTGAGTGTCCACCCTTCCCGACGCCCGCGGGCGCTTCGGACCCTACGGCGGGCGCTTCGTGCCCGAGACCCTCATCCCGGCCCTCGACGAGCTGTCGGCCGCCTGGGACGAGGCGCGCCGAGACCCGGCCTTCCAGGCGGAGCTGGACGCGCTCCTGGCTCGCTTCGCGGGCCGGCCCACGCCCCTCTCCGACGCCCGCCGCTTCTCCGCCGAGGTGGGCGGCTGCCAGGTGGTGCTGAAGCGCGAGGACCTCTGCCACACCGGCGCGCACAAGATCAACAACACCCTGGGCCAGGTGCTGCTGGCGCGGCGCATGGGGAAGAGGCGCATCATCGCCGAGACCGGCGCCGGCCAGCACGGCGTGGCCACCGCCACCGCCGCCGCCCTCTTCGGCCTTCCCTGCGACGTCTTCATGGGCGCCCTCGACGTGGAGCGCCAGGCGCTCAACGTCTTCCGCATGCAGCTCCTCGGCGCCCGGGTGGTGCCGGTGCAGGCCGGCTCGCGCACCCTCAAGGACGCGATGAACGAGGCCATCCGCGACTGGGTGACCCACGTCCGCGACACCCATTACATCATCGGCTCGGTGGCCGGCCCCCACCCCTACCCGGCCCTGGTCCGCGACCTGCAGGCGGTCATCGGCCGCGAGGCCCGCGCGCAGGTGGTGGAGCGCTGCGGCCGGCTGCCCGACGCGGTGGTGGCCTGCGTCGGCGGCGGCTCCAACGCCATGGGCATCTTCAGCGCCTTCCTCGACGACGCCGCGGTTCGGCTGGTGGGCGTGGAGGCCGCCGGCCACGGCCTCGACACCGGCAAGCACGGCGCCGCGCTGGCGCTGGGCCGGCCCGGGGTGCTCCACGGCTCGCGCAGCTACGTGCTGCAGACCGCGGACGGCCAGATCGCCGAGGCCCACTCCATCAGCGCCGGGCTCGACTACCCGGGCGTGGGGCCGGAGCTCTCCTGGCTCAAGGACCAGGGTCGGCTCACGCTGGCGCAGGCCACCGACGACGAGGCGCTGGAGGCGCTCCAGTACCTGGCCGGCACCGAGGGGATCATCCCGGCGCTGGAGAGCGCCCACGCCGTGGCCGAGGCCCGGAAGCTCGCCCGGGCGCTGGGGCCCGGGGGGCTCCTGCTCCTCAACGTCTCCGGCCGCGGCGACAAGGACGTGGAGCACGTGCGGCGGGCGCTGGCGGAGCGGGCCGCGCGGCCTGCCCGCAGGAAGGCTGCCGGGAAGCGGGGGCCCCCGCGCCGGCGCCCGCCCGGGAAGGCGAAGCGCGCCCGGGGGACGCGATGACCGGCTTCGAGCGCATCGCCGCGGCCTTCGCCGCCTGCAGGGCGGAGGGGCGCGCCGCCCTGGTCACCTACGTGATGGGCGGCGACCCCGACCACGCCACCTCGCGGGCCATGGCGCTCGCCTGCGCCGAGGGAGGCGCCGACCTCCTGGAGATCGGCATGCCCTTCTCCGACCCCATCGCCGACGGCCCGGTGATCCAGCTCGCCGCCGAGCGCTCGCTGGCCGCCGGCACCCGCGCCGCCGACGTGCTCCGGCTCGCCGCCGAGGTACGGAGGGCCACGCCGGTGCCCATCGCGCTCATGGGCTACGTGAACCCGCTGCTCTCCTACGGCGAGGAGCGCTTCCTGGCCGACGCCGAGGCGGCCGGCGTGGACGCGCTCATCCTCCCCGACCTGCCGCCCGAGGAGGCCGAGGGGCTGCGGGAGAAGGCCCGCGCCCGCGGCATCGCCCTCGTCAACCTGCTGGCCCCCACCTCCACGCCGGAGCGGCGGCGCCAGGCCTGCGCCACCGCCGGCGGCTTCGTCTACCTGGTCTCGGTGACCGGCGTCACCGGCGCCCGCAGCGAGCTGGCCGAGGGGCTGCCGGCGCTGGTCTCCGCGGTGCGGGCCGAGAGCCCGGTGCCGGTGGTGGTGGGCTTCGGCGTCTCGGCGCCGGCGCAGGCCCGCACGCTGGCCCCGCTCGCCGACGGCGTGGTGGTGGGCAGCGCCATCGTGCGCCGCATCGCCGAGGGCGGAAGCCGCACCGCCCGCGCCGCGCGGGTGCGCCGCTTCGTGGCCTCGCTGCGCCGGGCGGTGGCGCGGCCGTGACCGTCCGGGTGCGCGAGGGGCTGGTGCTGGCGCTGGGCGGCGGGGGCGCCCGCGGCCTGGCGCACATCGGCATCCTCGAGGTGCTGGCGGAGCACCGCATCCCGGTGAAGGCGGTGGTGGGCACCAGCATCGGCGCCGAGATCGGCGCCTTCCTGGCCGCGGGCATGCCGGTGGAGCGGATGAAGGAGGTGGCCACCGGCTTCGACTGGCGGCTCACCCTGCAGCTCTTCTTCCCCGACCTCTCCGACGGCGGCCTGGTCTCGGGCAAGCGCATCCTGGCCTGGCTGGAGGAGCAGCTCGGCCCGGTGGCCATCGAGCAGCTCCCCATCCCCTTCGCCGCCATCGCCGCCGACCTGGAGAGCGGCGAGCAGGTGGTGCTGGACCGCGGCTCGCTCACCCAGGCGGTGCGGGCCAGCGTCTCCCTGCCCGGCACGCTGGCACCGCTGCGGACCGATGGCCGGGTGCTCGTGGACGGCGGCGTCGTCAACCAGGTGCCGGCCGACGTGGCCCGGCGGCTCTTCGGTGGGCCGGTGCTGGCGGTGGCGGTCCACGCCGCCTCGCAGAGCTGGAGCCGCCCGAGGCGCAAGGCGAACCCCTGGCTGGAGAGGGCGCACCAGCTCCTCGACGAGGCCTGGATGGGCAAGGCCCGCCACCTGCGCGAGGGGCTGGAGGCGGAGAGCGAGGCGCCCGGCGACGACCTGGCGGCCTGGAGCGCGAGGCTGGTGCTGCAGCGCGCCTCGCTCATCTCCCAGGCCGAGCTGGTGAAGCTGCGGCTCGCCGCCTCGCCCCCGGACCTCCTCCTGGTGCCCGACGTCCACGACATCGGCATCCTCGAGTTCTACCGGGCCGAGGAGGCGGTCGAGGCCGGGCGCGCCGCGGCGCGGGAGCGGCTCCCGGAGATCGAGAAGCTGCTGGCCGCGGCGCGGTAGCCGCTACGGCTGGCGCGCCTGCGCGGCCGCCAGGGCCCGCGCCGGGTGGAGGAGGATGCGCCGGCCGTCGGGGCTCCGCTCGGCCGTCTCCTGCATCAGGGCCACCAGCTCCGGCGGCGTCAGCTTGGGCCGCACCGCCAGGAGCTTGGCGGCCAGGCCGGTCACCTGCGGCGCCGACATCGAGGTGCCGGAGAGGGCCACCCGGTCGCCGCCGGGCAGGAAGCTCTCCACCTGGTAGCCGTTGGCGTGGAGCTTCACGGTGCGTCCGTAGCTGGTGAAGGGGGCCTCGTCGCCCGCCTTGTCCACCGCGCCCACCGTCACCACGTTGGGCAGGTCCACGTCGGCGGGGATGGCCTCGGCGAAGGTGGAGTCCTGGTTGGCGTTGCCGGCCGAGGCCACGAAGAGGATGCCGGGGGCCGAGGTGAATCCGGCCACCAGCGCCTTCTTGCCGGTGTCGAAGATCTCGCGGGCCAGGGCCTGGCGCTCCTCGGGCGTCTTGCCCGTGCCGCAGAGCTCCAGCTCCCGCTCCACGTCCTTCACCGTGCCGCCCCAGCTCATGTTCACCACCCGGACCCCCTGCTGCTGGAAGAAGGCGATGTACCGCTTCACGTTGGCGGCGTTCTTCTCGGCCAGCTCGCGGCTCGGGCAGGGGTCGGGCAGGAGCGCGTAGCCGAACTCGATGCGGGCGCTGGCCAGCCGGGCGTAGGGGTTGCCCGCCATGGCGATGCCGGCCACGTGGCTGCCGTGGACGTAGTTGCCCGCCAGCCCCAGCTCCTCCACCACGCCCCGGTACTCCTCGCGCTTGAGCTGGGAGAGCAGGAGCTTCACCTCGCTGGCCTCCTTGCTGTCGATGTTGGAGCGCAGGTCGGAGAGCCCCTTGGTGCGCGACTTCATCGCCGGGAGCCTGCTCCGCAGCTCGGCGGGGATGGGCATGAGCTCGCTCTCGGAGGGGTTCTCCCAGCGGTCGAAGGCGATGAAGGCCGCCCTGCCGGCGGCGTCGAGCCTCAGCCGGCCGGGGAAGAGCGCCGCGTCCACGCCGCTGTCCCAGATGGCGATGGGCACCGGGGTGAGGTCCTTCCCCGGCGGGAGCACCACGTCGCGGGCCGCCCAGATGTCGGGCTTCTCCACCCTGTGGGCGGCGAGGTAGTCGCCGTACACCTGCACCAGCGTCTGCTTCAGCGGGAGCCGGGTCACCAGCGCGTAGCGGGAGGCCACCAGGTCGGGGGCGAACTCGGAGCTGAGGAGGCCGCCGGCCTTCTCCACCACCGGCTGCAGCCGGTCGCGCACGCCGCCCAGCACCAGCGCCTCGCCGATGATCTCCGCGCCCGACTTGGCCCCCTTGATGTCGTTCTCCACCACCGCGAAGGGCAGGGGCTGCAGCTCCGCCGCCAGCAGCCGGCCCACCTCCTTCCGGTAGGCCTCGGAGCTGGTGCTGCCGGTGGCGGCCTGGGCGGCCACCATGGCGCGGAGCAGCATGCCGGAGATCAGCTTGTCGGCCGGCTTCTCCTCCAGGGCCCGGATCTCGCCGGCGCGGCGGGCGGCGTCGGCGTACCGGCCCTCCAGGAAGTCGAGCTGGGCCAGCGTGCCCAGCAGCCGGCGCCGCGCCGACTTGTCGGCGATGTCGTAGCCGTCCACCACCGACTGCAGGTCGCGCCGCACCGCGGCCGCGAGCTTGCCGAAGGCGGCCGGGTCGCGGACCAGCTGCTCCAGCTTGCCCTCCACCCGGTAGGTGAAGCGCGGCAGGTCGGCGGCGCGCTCGACCCGCCGCTTCTCGGCGGCGGCCGGCGCGGAGGCGGCGAGGAGGAGCGCGAGACAGGTGGCGGTGCGGAGCATCGGGGAGGCCCTCCGGCAGCGGCCGCGGCGGCGGCGCGCCAGGCCGGGATTCTGGTGCGGAGGGCGGCGGCGCGAAAGCCTCCTTCCGGGTGGCCGGGAGCGCGAGGGCGGCCGGCCTCCACCGGGCGCGGCTGGTGCGCCCCCCGGGTGGCCTGGGAGACTGATCCGGGGCGCCGGCGCGCCCGGGCAGGGGGAGTGGATGGCGAGGACGATCGCGGCGGCGCTGCTCTGCGTCCTGGCCTTCCCGGCCGCGGCGGGCGAGCAGGTGGTGAAGCTGGCGACGCTCGCGCCCCAGGGCTCCTCCTGGCACCGCCTGCTGCGCGAGCTCTCCGAGCGCTGGTCGGCCGCCTCGGGCGGCGCGGTGAAGCTGCGCATCTACGCGGGCGGCACCCAGGGCAGCGAGGTGGACATGGTCCGCAAGATGGGCGTGGGCCAGCTCCAGGCGGCGGCGCTCACCAGCGTGGGGCTGCGGGGCGTGGTGGCCGAGCCGGGCATCTTCACGGTGCCGGGCATGGTGGAGGGGGAGACCGAGTACCGGGCCCTCTTCCCGCGGCTCCGGGGCAAGCTGGAGGAGCTGCTGCTGGCGCGCGGTTGCGTGGCCATCCACTGGGTGGGGATCGGCACCGCCTACGTGTTCTGCGACCGGGCCCACGCCTCGCCGGCCGGCATGGGCGGGGCCCGCGTCTTCGCCTGGGAGGGCGACCCGGCGGCGGTGGAGGCGTTCCGCGCCGCCGGCTTCCGCCCGGTGGTGCTCTCCTCCACCGACCTCGTGGCCTCGCTCCAGACCGGCATGGTGAGCTGCGTGATCCAGCCGCCGGCCTACGCGCTCACCGCCCGCACCTTCGACAAGGCGCGCCACCTGATGGACTACCCCTGGGCCTGGATGATGGGGGTGACGGTGGTGCGGCGCGACGCCTGGGAGCGGATCCCGGCCGAGGTGCGGCCGCGGCTCCTGGAGGCGGCGCGGGAGATCGGGGCGCGGCTCGATGCCGAGTCGCGCCGGCTCCACGACGACGCCATCGCCGCCATGAGGAAGCAGGGGCTCCGGGTGGAGCCGGTCGATCGCGCCGCCTGGCGCGCCGCCGCGGCGCGCACCTGGACCGCGGTCCGGGGCGAGGCCATCCCCGCCCCCTTCTTCGACGAGGTGGTGAAGGCGCGGGACGAGCTGAGGCGGGGGAAGCGGTAGCGCTCCATCCTCCGGCAGCACCGCCGCAACCCCGCCACCGTTGTCACTCCCTGCCCTCCGCGGCGGGCGCTAGGAGAGGTGCGTCCGGAGGGGCACACCAATCAGAGCGAGGAGAGAGCCATGGAGACCGCACGGCACGGAGGCAGCGACGCCGCGGAGGAGCAGAGCTACACCACCGCCTTCCTGGTGGACCGGAGCCCCGAGGAGGTCTACCGCGCCATCAACGACGTCCGGAGCTGGTGGTCCGGCCGGATCGACGGCGACACCGACAGGCTCGGCGGCGAGTTCCGCTACCGCTACCGGGACCTGCACGACACCCGGCAGCGGGTCACCGAACTCGTGCCCGGCAAGCGCATCGTCTGGCGCGTGGTGGACGCCCTGCTGACTTTCGTCGAGCGCAAGGAGGAGTGGAAGGGCACCGAGGTGGTCTTCGACATCGCGCGCAAGGGCGGGAAGACCGAGGTCCGCTTCCGGCACCTGGGCCTGACCCGGGCCTGCGAGTGCTACGGCGCCTGCTCCAGCGGCTGGGACGCCTTCGTCAACGGCAACCTGCGGAGCTGGATCGCCACCGGCGAGGTGCAGCCCAGTCCTTTCGAGGGCTGAGCGGTACTGCCGCCCGGCGCGCCGTCGCCGGGCGGCCCTGCTCGATTCGCCACCCCGGCCCGGGCCTCGGCGTCCGCCGCGCCCGGCCCGCATGCAGCATCCTTCCTCCCGGCGCGTTGCGCTTGCAGCATGGTTCCGCGATGATCCCCGTCCTTCCCCGCTCCGGAGGCCACCATGGACGCCGCCACGCTCGCCAAGCACCTCGAGACCCACCTGCGCGTCGCCACCTTCCCGGTGGGCATCCGCTCCCTCGCCCCCGGCGAGCCCATGCCGGCCAAGGCCCGCCGCCCGAAGAAGGACCTCCACGCCGAGCTCACCGTCTGCCAGTCCATCGGCCTGGCGCGGCGCTACGGCTGGACCACCGCCTTCGACGGCAGCGACCTCTCCTGCCCCATCGCCAAGGCCGCCTTCGGCTTCGAGGAGCGCATCCCGTACTACGCCGAGGGCTCGCTGGCCGACGGCATGTACGCCTCCTGCAAGCCGGCCGGCGCCGCCTTCGAGGCGGCGCTGCCCCGCTTCGCGCGCAGCGAGGTCGGCGGCGTCGCGGTGGGGCCGCTGGCCCGCATCGGCTTCGAGCCCGAGACGGTGGTGGTGTACGGCAACTCGGCCCAGGTGCTGCGGCTCGTCAACGCGGCGCTGTGGGAGAAGGGCGGGGCCTTCAAGACCGAGTTCACCGGCCGCGGCGACTGCGCCGACATCGTCATCCGCACCCGCCAGTCGCAGGAGCCGCAGCTCATCCTCCCCTGCTACGGCGACCGCATCTTCGGCCTGGCCGCCGACGACGAGATGGCCTTCACCTTCCCCTGGTCCCACGCCGACCGGATCGTGGCCGGCCTGGAAGGCACGGCCCGGGGCGGCATCCGCTACCCCATCCCCACCTTCGCCCTGCGGGCCCGCGCCGAGATGCCGGCCACCTACGTGGAGCTGGAGAAGCGCTGGCGCGAGGGTACGTGATGGCGGGTCACGTCGCCGCCGGGCTGCACCACACCGACTCGGGCGGCCCCGGCCTGCCGCTGGTGTTGCTCCACGGCGCCGGCGGCACGCTGCGGCACTGGCCCGCGGAGCTGCGCGCCCTCCCCGGCCGCCGGGTCATCGCCGTGGACCTGGGCGGCCACGGCGGCTCGCCCCCGCCCGGCCAGCGCTCCATCGGAGCCTACGCCCGCAGCGTCCTCGGCCTCTGCGACGCCCTCGGCGTCGGCGCCGCCGCCTTCGCCGGGCACTCCATGGGCGGCGCCATCGCCCTGACCCTGGCGCTCGAGGCGCCGGCCCGGGTGGCGGCGCTGGCGCTGGTGGGCACCGGCGCGCGGCTGCGCGTGGCCCAGGCCATCCTGGAGGCCACAGGCGACCCCGAGCGCTACCTGGCCTTCGCCGACGTCAGCGCCGACTTCGCGCTGGCCGAGGGGGCGCCTCCGGAGCTGCGCCGCGAGTTCGTCGAGGGCTGGCGCGCCGGCCAGCCGGCGGTGACCCACGGCGACTTCGCCGCCTGCAACGAGTTCGACGTGCTGGCCCGCCTCGCCGAGATCCGCTGCCCGGTGCTGGTGATCTGCGGCGCCGCCGACCGCCTCACGCCGCTCAAGTACTCCGAGGCGCTGCGAGACCGCATCCCGGGCGCGCGCCTCGAGAAGGTGGCCGGCGCCGGCCACATGGTCCAGCTCGAGGCGCCCGGGGCGGTGGCCTCGGCCCTGGGGGCGTTCCTCTCCGAGGTGGACTCCGCCATGCGGTAGCCGGGCGCCCGCGCCGATCCCCGCCGCACCCGTCGAGGCGGCGCGCTGCCGCTGTGCACGGGCGCTTCCCCCGTTAAGACAGGGGCCATGGAGCGGGAGCAGGCGCCCAGCCCACCGAACCTGGACTACGTGGAGGAGCTGTACCAGCGCTACCGGGCCGATCCGGCCTCGGTGGAGCCTGGCTGGCGGAGCTATTTTTCCAGCTGGCCGGAACCCGCCCCTGCCGGGACCCCGGCCAACGGCCACTCCGCGGCCCGGGCCGCGGTGCCGGCCGCGGGGGGCGATCCGGCCTTCCAGCAGCGGGTGGACCTGCTGGTCCAGGCCTACCGGGAGCGGGGCCACCTCCAGGCCGACCTCGATCCGCTCGATCCGGGGCGCGCCACCCACGAGCACATCGGCCTGGCAGGCGCCGGCCTCTCCGAGTCCGACCTCGACCGCCCGGTGGCCACCGCCGACGGCGTCACCACCCTGCGCGACCTCCAGGGCCGCCTCCGCGAGACCTACTGCCGCAAGCTGGGCGTCGAGCTCGCCCACCTCCACGACGGCGAGCTGCGCCGCTGGCTGGAGGCGCGGATGGAGCGCACCCGCAACCGCATCGGGCTCCTGCCCGAGGTGCAGCGCTTCTTGCTCGACCGCATCACCCGCGCCGAGACCTTCGAGCAGTTCCTGGGCACCCGCTTCCTGGGCGCCAAGCGCTTCTCGCTGGAGGGGGCCGAGGGGCTGGTGGCGCTGCTGGAGCTGGTGCTGGACCGGGCCGCCGGCCACGGGGTGCGCGACGTCACCATCGGCATGGCCCACCGGGGACGGCTCAACGTGCTGGCCCAGGTGCTCGCCAAGCCGCTCGCCCGCATCTTCGCCGAGTTCCGCGATCAGGCGATCATCGCCGGCCCCGCCGGCGACGTGAAGTACCACCTGGGCCACGAGACCCTGCGCCCCACGGCCGACGGCGCGGGGCTGCGGCTGCTGCTGGCCTTCAACCCCAGCCACCTGGAGTGGGTCAACACCGTGGTGCAGGGCAAGGCGCGCGCCCGCCAGGACCGGCGCGGCGACCGCGATCGCGGGAGCGGCCTGCCCATCGTCATCCACGGCGACGCCGCCTTCGCCGGCCAGGGCATCGTCGCCGAGCAGCTCAACCTCTCCCAGCTCGACGGCTACCAGGTGGGCGGCACGCTCCACGTGGTGGTGAACAACCAGGTGGGCTTCACCACCTCGCCCCACGAGGCCCGCTCCACCCTCTACGCCACCGACGTGGCCCGCATGCTCCAGATCCCGGTCTTCCACGTGAACGGGGAGGACGTGGAGGCCATCGCCCAGGCGGTGCTGCTGTCCCTCGACTTCCGCCAGCGCTTCCGCACCGACGCGGTCATCGACCTCTGGTGCTACCGCCGCCACGGCCACAACGAGGGGGACGAGCCCGGCTTCACCCAGCCGCTGATGGTGAAGGCCATCGCCGGCCGGCGCACCCTGCGCCGGCTGGAGGCGGAGCGGCTGGCGGCCCTGGGGGTGGTGGCCCCCGCCGAGGCCGAGGAGATGGTGGCCGCGGCCCGCCGCGACCTGGAGCGGGCCTACGCCGAATCGGCGGCGCTGGCGGCCACGCCCGAGCCGCCGGTGCTGGAGGGGGAAAAGGTCCGCTACCGCGGCGGCGCGGTGTCGCGCCTCCCCGAGCCCGAGACCGGGGTGGCCCTGGCGCGGCTCGCCGAGGTGGGCCGCTCGCTCTCCCAGGTCCCGCCCGCCTTCCACCTCCACCCCAAGGCGCGCCGCATCCTCGACCTGCGCGCCGAGATGGCCGCCGGCAACCGGCCGCTCGACTGGGGCATGGCCGAGGCGCTGGCGCTCGCCACCCTGGCGCTGGAGGGACGGCGAGTCCGGCTCTCGGGCCAGGACAGCCGGCGCGGAACCTTCAGCCACCGCCACGCGGTGCTCTTCGACCAGGAGACCGGCGCCCCCTACGCGCCGCTCCATCACCTGGCCGAGGGGCAGGCGCCGGTGGAGGTGCGCGACAGCCCGCTCTCCGAGGCCGGCGTGCTGGGCTTCGAGTACGGCTACAGCCTGGAGGCGCCCGACGGCCTCACCATCTGGGAGGCCCAGTTCGGCGACTTCGTCAACGCCGCCCAGGTGGTGCTCGACCAGTTCCTGGCCTCCTCCGAGGCCAAGTGGGGCCGGCTCTCGGGCCTGGTGCTGCTCCTGCCCCACGGCATGGAGGGTCAGGGGCCCGAGCACTCCAGCGCCCGGCTGGAGCGCTTCCTCGACCTGGCGGTGGACGACAACTGGTTCGTCGCCAACCTCACCACCCCGGCGCAGATCTTCCACGCCCTGCGACGCCAGGTGCTGGCGCCCTGGCGGAAGCCGCTGGTGGTGATGTCTCCGAAGAGCCTGCTGCGCCACCCGGAGGCGGTCTCGCCCCTCTCGGCGCTGGCCACCGGCCGGTTCCAGAAGGTGCTGCCCGACCCCGCCGCCGAACCGGCCGCGGTCCGCCGCGTGGTGCTCTCGTCGGGGAAGCTCTTCTACGAGCTCTCCGCGGCCCGCGCCGCGCGCCAGGTGCGCCACGCGGCGCTCCTGCGGCTGGAGCAGCTCTACCCGTTCCCGGCGGCGGAGCTCTCGGCGGAGCTTGCCCGCTACCCGGCGGCGACCGAGCTCTGCTGGGCGCAGGAGGAGCCGGCCAACATGGGCGCCCGGCGCCACCTGGAGCTGCACCTGCCGCCGCTCCTCGGCAGCCGCGCCGCCTCGTTCGTCTCGCGCCCGGCGTCGGCCAGCCCGGCCTCGGGCTCGGCCACCCGCCACAAGCTGGAGCAGGAGTCGCTGGTCGCCGAGGCCCTGGGCCCGGCGCCGGCGGTGGCCCGGGCGGGCTAGCCGGGCCGGGAGGAGGGATGCCATGCCGGTGGAGCTGAAGGTGCCCGCGCTCGGGGAGTCGCTGACGAGGGCGGTGGTGGGTGTGTGGCTCAAGAAGGAGGGCGACGCCGTCGCCGCCGACGAGCCGGTGGTGGAGGTGGAGAGCGAGAAGGCCACGGTGGCGCTGCCGGCGCCGTCGGCCGGCGTCCTGGCCCGCATCCTGCGGGCGCAGGGCACCGAGGTGGCGGTGGGCGAGACCATCGGGATCATCGAGAGCGCGGCGGTGAGCGCGGTGCCGTCCGCGACCCGGATCGCGACCCCGATCGCGGCCCCGACCGCGACCTCGACCTCGACCGCGACCCCTGCCCTGAGCGAGGGCCCGCCCCAGCGGGCACGAGTCGAAGGGCCGACCGCGCCCCTGGCCCTCGGCCCCGCTCCCGCACCCACGGCGGTCCGCGCCCTGCGGCTCCCTCCCTCGGCGCGCCGCCGCCAGGCCGGCGGGAGCGGCACCGCACCGGCGCTGGCCCTCGCACCCGCGCCGGCGCCCACGCCTGCACCCGCGCCGCTCGGCCCCGGCGAGCGCTCCGTGCCCATGTCGCCGCTGCGGCGCACCGTGGCCCGCCGGCTCCTCGAGGCCCAGTCCACCGCCGCCATCCTCACCACCTTCAACGAGGTGGACATGACGCGGGTGCTGGCGCTGCGCGAGCGGCACGGCCCCGCCTTCCTGGAGAAGCACGGGGTGAAGCTCGGCTTCATGGGCTTCTTCGTCCGCGCCGCGGTGGAGGCGCTCCAGGCCTTCCCGACCCTCAACGCCGAGATCCGCGGCAACGACATCGTCTACAAGGAGCGGCACGACCTGGGCGTGGCGGTGGGCGGCGGCAAGGGGCTGGTGGTCCCGGTCATCCGCGACGCCGGACACCTCTCCTTCGCCGAGGTGGAGAAGGCGCTCTTCGAGCTGGCGAAGAAGGCGCGGGAGAGCCGCATCACCATGGACGAGCTGGCCGGCGGCACCTTCACCATCACCAACGGCGGCATCTACGGCTCGCTGCTCTCCACGCCCATCCTCAACCCGCCGCAGTCGGGCATCCTGGGGCTGCACAAGATCGAGAAGCGGCCGGTGGTGGGCGAGGGCGACCAGGTGGTGGTCCGCCCCATGATGTACGTGGCCCTCTCCTACGACCACCGCCTGGTGGACGGCCGCGAGGCGGTGGGCTTCCTGGTGCGCGTGAAGGAGTGCATCGAGGACCCGGAGCGGATGCTGGTGGGCGTGTAGAGCGCCCGGGCCCGGTCCTCCGCGCCCCTCGGCGGGCCGGGTCTTCACGGCAACGACCTGCGGCCGGTTCCGTGCGCAGACCCCGAGCAATGCAACGCGCCGCGCGCCTCTCGGCCCAGGAGGCTTCGTCGCGCGGCGCCGGCATTGCTTCGGTCCGTGGGAGCAGCGGGCATCGCCCGAACGCCCTTACCCCGCCTCGGGGCGCGGAGGACCGGGCCCTGTGTTCACTGTAGGTCGCAGCGCCGGCAGTCTCGCGCCGCTCCGGCCCGCCGAGGGCCCTACGCCGCCCGCCCGCGCTGGCCCGCCCACTGGTGGCGCGCGCCGCGGTGGAGCGCGGCGTACACCTCGTCGCGCAGCTCATTGGCCTCGTCGGCGGTCAGGGTGCGGTGCAGGTCGCGCAGCACCACGCGGAGGAGCACGTTCTTCTGGCCCGCCGTCATGCCGAGCCGCTTCCGCGCCACCTCCGGCAGCTCCGCCGGGTAGGCGACCGAGAGCACCTCGACGCACTCCACCGCGTCGGCCCGCGACCCCAGCACCTGCCGCACCCGGTCGCCCAGCTCCTCCAGCGAGGCATCGGCCTCCACCGCCACCGAGAGATCCCGCCGGATCTCCGGCTGGTCGCTGAGCGGCCGCCAGGGGCCGAGGTCGAGGAGCTGTCCGGCGGCGCGCGGGTCGGCCGAGCGCAGCAGCCGGATGTCGGGGATCTCCTTGCGGAGCATGAGGACCCGGTCGAGCCCCAGCCCCAGGGCCAGGCCCGTGACCTCCCAGGGCATGCCCTCGGCGGCGAGCAGGGCCTCGCTCGCCATGCCGCACTCGCCGATCTCCACCCAGGCGCCTCCGTCGCGCACGTCGATCTGCAGGCCGCGGCGGGTGTACGGGTGGACCGCCGGCGTGGCGCGCCAGGTGCGGCCCGGCAGCAGGGCCTCCACCACCAGCCCGATCATCTCCCGCAGGTCGGCGTCGCCGAGCGGCGGACCGCGGCGGATGCGCCACAGGTCCACCTGGTGCGGCTCGCCGGTGTGGAGCCTGTCGATGCGGTCGCGCCGCCACACCAGGCCCGGGCAGGCGAGCACGGCGTCGGCCGGCGGGTCCTCGGCCAGCTCGTGGAGGAGCGGCGGGATCATGGCCGAGGTCTGGGTGCGGAGCAGCGTGGTCGGCGAGACGTAGCGGGTGTAGCGGGCGGCGCGGGCGGCGCCGTCGGCCGGGTAGCCGAGCCTGTCGTAGTTGTCGGCTACCGGCACCACCGGGTCGGCGCGGCGCAGGATGACCTCGCAGGCCCAGGCGCCCTGGAGCGCGGCCAGGGCGTCGGCGAGGAGCTGCTGCATGGCATGCGGGCCCTGCGCCGGGTCGGTGAGGTCGCGGAGGGCGCGGGCGCGGCGCAGCTCCTCGGCCGAGAGGGTACGGGGGGCGGTCTTCTGCGAGTCGGGAGAGCGGGACACGGGAACCTCGGAGGCTGCGGGTGGGTGCGCCCCGCGCGGAGGGCGCAGCAGGGAACGCGCGACCCCCGGTGCCCGCTGGGTGCGCCGCCGACCGGCAGCCTCGAGAGGAATCGCGAGCTAGCTGCGCGCGGCCTCCCGGCACCCATGCAGGGCCCGGGGGCTCGTAAATCGACGCGCGGCGCAGCCGTAGCTCACGAGGACAATGTAGCGGCCGCGGCCACGGCGCGCAAGCCGCGGGCCTCACCGCGGGATGGGCGGCGCCCCGACCCGACCCAGCGCGTCCTCGCGGAGGCTGCCCAGCCAGAGGAAGCCGGCGTGCTCGCGCACGCTCGTCACCGGCGCGTAGGGGTGGGCCGAGGCATCCTCCATCCACTCCACCACCCGCCCTTGCTCGTCCACCGCCAGCGCCATCGCCTGGAGCCTGGGCTGAGGCTGGATCCACAGCGGCAGCCGCAGGACCAGCTTCCGCAGCCAGGGGTGCGGCGCCAGCAGGTCGAGCGCCGCCACCCGCGGCGAGAAGAGGGCCACCCAGAAGGCGCGCCGCTCCGCCGACCAGGTGAGGTTGTCGGGGAGGCCGGGCAGGTTCTCGAGGAAGGGTTCGGAGGTGCCCCGGCGCGGCCCGGCCAGCCAGTAGCGCACGATGCGGTAGGCGCCGGTCTCGTTCACCAGCAGGAAGGACTCGTCGCCGGAGAGGGCCACCCCGTTCGCGAACTGGAGGCCGGAGAGCAGCAGCTCCGTGGCGCCGGTCTGCGGCCGCCAGGCCAGGAGCCGCCCGCGGCCGGCGTGCTCGAGCACGTCCTCCCGCTCGCCGCCCAGCCCGAAGCGGCTGCTGGCGTCGGTGAAGTAGGCGGTGCCGTCGCTGCCCAGCACCACGTCGTCGGTGAGCCGGAAGGGCAGCCCGCCGTGGCCGGTGGCCAGCACCTTCACCTCGCCGGCCGGCGAGACCGAGAGCAGCCCCTTCTCGGCGTCGGCCACCACCAGGCCGCCTCCCGGTGCCGCGGCCATCCCCAGCGGCCGCCCGCCGGTGCGGGCGTGCAGCGCGAAGGAGCGGGCCCCGGGCTCGAGCCGCAGGATGCGCCCGTCGCGGGTGCCGGTGAAGACCCGCCCGGCGCCGTCGATGGCGGTGGCCTCGGGGCCGTCCACCTGGCCTGCGCCGATGCGCTCCACCGCCCGGAGCCGGTCGTTGGGGGCCCAGGCCCCCTCGCGCGCCGGCGCCCGCGGCGCCTGCCAGGCCACCGGCTCGATGGGCACCGGCCAGGCAAGCAGGTAGCCGAGCAGCGCCGCCAGCGCGCCGCCGGCGACCCACACCCCTCGTCGCTTCACGCGCCCCCCTCCCCGGCTCCGTCAGAAGGCCTGCGAGGCCCGCAGGTAGAAGTTGCGGCCCAGGCAATCGTAGGCGGTGGGATCGGAGTTGGCCAGCCTGCCCGCCGGGGAGCCCTACCCCCGCCCCAGCGGCTTCCCGCTGCGGCACCACTCGCTGTAGGAGCCGACGTAGAGCGAGGAACCGGACAGGCCGGCGAGCTCCAGGGCCAGCAGCGTGTGGCAGGCGGTGATGCCGGAGCCGCAGTGGACCACCAGCCGCTCCGGCGGCGTCCCGCCGAGCAGGCCCAGGTACAGCGCCTTCAGCCGGTCGGCGGGTAAGAAGCGGCCGTCGGGCCCGAGGGCGTCGGTGTAGGGCAGGTTGACGGTGCCGGGGATGCGGCCGGCGGGCGGGTCGTAGGGCTCGGTCTCGCCCCGCCACCGCTCGCGGCTGCGGACGTCGAGCACCTTCCAGGCCGGGTCGGCGATCCGCCTCTCCACCTCGCCCAGGGCAGCCAGCGGCCGCCGCCAGGCGGTGGCCGGGTAAGGGGGACGCGCCGGCGGGGGCTTCGCGGGCTCGGCGGTGGCGGCCAGGCCGGCCGCCGCGGCAGCCGCCAGCCCGCCGTCGAGCACGGCGACCCGCTCGTGGCCCACGGCCCGGAGCATCCACCAGAGCCGGGCGGCGGCGTTGCCCCCCGAGGCGGCGTCGTAGGCCACCACCCAGGTATCGGGCCCCACGCCCCAGGCCCCGAGCTGGGCCGCGAAGCGCGGCAGCGGCGGGAGCGGGTGGCGCCCGCCCTGGCGCGGGTCGAAGCCCGGGTCGCCGGCCGCGCTCAGCGCCCGCTCCGGGTCGGCGTGGAGGGCGCCGGGGAGGTGGCCGGCGGCGTAGGCCTCGGCGGCGCGGGCGTCGAGGAGGCGGATGGGCAGGGCGCTCTGGCGGAGCGCCTCGGGCGAGAGGATGGGGCCGAAGGACATGGTCCCCCTCACCTAGCACGGACGGCGACCGGCCGCAGGCCTACGCCACGACGCGCCCGGCCACCGCCGCTGGATCCGCGCGCGCCGGTGCCGCCGGCCGCGGCAGGAGCGGCGCCGCCTCGCCCCGCGCCGCGCGGGCCGAGCGGTCGGCCAGCCAGGCGAGCAGCGCCGCCTCGATGGGCCGGAAGGCCTGGTCCACCACCGGCTCGATGCCGGCGGCGGCGAGCTGGCCGCGCGGGCAGTGGCCCACCCTGGCGCTGAGCACCGCGTGGCAGTCGGCAAGGGTCCGCAGGGAGGCGTCGAGCGCGTCCTCCTCCCCCTCCCCGCCGGCGCAGTACAGCTCCACCACCCGCCTGCCCACCAGCCGGGCGCCGGCCGGCGTGACGTCGTAGACCAGGAACTCGCGGGCGTGGCCGAAGTGCTGGTCCACCAGGCCGCCGCTCTTCGTGGCCACGGCGGCGCGCCCGGTGGTGGCCGCGGGGAGCGCCGCGGCGTCGCGCAACGCCTCCGTCCTCTCCCGCACCGCGATGGCGCGGGCCCTCTCGACGGCGCGGCGCCGCTCGGCCCGCAGGTCGGCGGCGTCGCGCGCCGGCCCCGGCGGCAGCCTCGCCAGCGTGAACTCGGCGAAGCGGTCCTCGCCCAGCCGGCCCACGGCGTCGGCCCGGCACTGGCGGCAGTGGCGCATCAGCCTGGCGTCGAGCTGGCAGGCCCGCTGCACCGCCTCCAGCTCGGCGTCGCTGGGGCCGCGCCGACCGGTGAGGCCGAAGTGGGTCCCGTGCTCGGCGGCCGAGATCATGGGCACCAGGTTGACCAGGAAGGCGCCGGCTTGCCGCACCGCCCGGGTCACCGCCGGCAGGTGCCTGTCGTTGACGCCGGGGATCACCACCGCGTTCACCTTGACCAGCACGCCCCGCTCCCGCAGCCGGGCGATGCCGGTGAGCTGCCGCTCGGAGAGGATGCGCGAGGCCGCCTGCCCGCGGATCTTCCTCCCGCCCATGACGATCCAGGGGTAGATGCGCTCCCCCACCTCCGGGTCGATCATGTTGACGGTGACGGTGACGTGGCGCACGCCCAGGTCGGCCAGCCTGTCGGCGTGGGCCGGCAGCGCCAGGCCGTTGGTGGAGAGGCAGAGCGTCAGGTCGGGCGCCGCCCGGCGGATGCCCTCCAGCGTGGCGAAGGTGGCCGCCGGGTTGGCGAGCGCGTCGCCCGGCCCGGCGATGCCCACCACCGAGAGCTCCGGCACCTGGGCCGCCACCGCCAGCACCTTCTGCACCGCCTGCTGGGGCGTGAGCCGCTCCGAGACCACTCCCGGCCGGCTCTCGTTCTGGCAGTCGTACTTCCGGTTGCAGTAGTTGCACTGGATGTTGCAGGCCGGGGCCACCGCCACGTGGAGGCGGGCGAAGTGGTGATGCGCCTCCTCGCTGTAGCAGGGGTGGTTCCGGACGAGCGCCTCCAGGCCCTCGGGCGGGGCCGGCGCCGACGCGTCGCCGCAGCCCCGCCCGAAGCCGCAGTTGGCGGCCGGAGGGGCCGCTTCGGAACCGATGACCGGAAGGGAGCCCATGGTGGCTCCTCAGGCCACCAGCGGCTCGAAGGCGAACGCCTCCTTCTTGCAGGTCCGGCCGCAGGCCTGGCACCCGATGCAGTCGTCGGGGCGCGCCACCTGGGCGAACATCTTGGCCGACTCCTCCTCGTCCACCTCGGCCGGCGCCAGCACGTCGTGCGCGCAGATCTTGATGCACCGGCCGCAGCCGATGCACAGCTCCCTGTCGATGGCCCTCACGAACTTCGGGGTCCACTCCTTCTTGCCCCGCGTCAGCCCGGTCACGTAGCTCATCGTCGCTCTCCTCTCCCTGGGCCCTCGCGGCCCGGTTGCCTACGCTTCCCTGCCCACCGACTCGGCCATCGCCTTCCGCAGCCACGGCGGCGGCGTGCCCCGCAGCACCTCTTGCAGCCGCTGCACCACGGCCGAGATGGCGATGGGCGCGCCGGTCTTCATGGGGTGGATGCGGTGCGAGACCAGCTTGGCCGCCGCCGGGCCGCCCACCGCGACGGTGTAGACGATGGCGCAGTCGGCCACCGCCCCGACGCGGGCGCTGGTGCGGTCCTCCTCGTCCCTGGCGGTGGTGACGGCGCTCACCACCTTCTCGAAGGCCGCCCGCTCCCCGTCCACCTCCCAGACGAAGAAGCAGGCGCAGCGGC
Source organism: Deltaproteobacteria bacterium (assembly GCA_016214955.1). GTDB lineage: Bacteria > Myxococcota > Myxococcia > Myxococcales > Anaeromyxobacteraceae > JACRMN01. The sequence goes on along the minus strand of JACRMN010000017.1, from coordinate 104,796 downwards.
CGAAGTGCTCGTCCACGTTCTTGCCGTCGCTGCTGGTGAAGGCGATGCGCATGGTCCGCTCCTCTAGTTGTGCGCCAGCTTCTGGGCCTCGCCGGCGTGGGCCTGGAACAGGTTGGCGGCCTCGAAGACCAGGTTCATGGTCCCGCGGTAGCCGACCCGCAGGACCTGGTGGGCGCCGAGCCTGTCGAACACCGGCAGCCCGGCGCGCAGGTGGGCCTTCACGCCCAGCCGGGCCGCGGCCTGGCGCCCGTTGGAGCTGGCCACCAGCAGGTCCACGCCCCGGGCCTCGCGCTCCAGGTCCTCGAGGTCGCCGACCGCCACCCGCGCGGCCGGCAGGCCGTCGAGCCCGCGGGTGCGCGTGGCCGAGAGGGCCAGCGGGATCTCGCAGCCCATGCCGGCCAGGAACCGGGTCATGCCCTTCAGGCCGTCGGCCTCGAGCGCCACCGCCACCTTCTTGCCGCTGAACTGGTAGTGGCTGTCGACCATGGCGTCGGTGAGCCGGCTGCGCCAGCGGCGCTGGGCCTCGGGCACGGGGCGGCCGGAGAGGGCCGAGAGCGCCGCCACCAGCGCGTCCACCTCGCCGAGGCCGGTGGCCGAGGTGAACCCCAGGGCCGGCACCCCGCAGCGCTCGGCCAGCCGGCCGGCGGCCCGCGCCAGCGAGTCGCCCACGTAGAGGGTGGCGACGCTGCGGCCGGCGCGCCGGAGGGCCTCGAGGTCGACGCCGCCGGTGGAGAGCGGCGAGACCTCGCCGTCGATGTGGCCGTCGAGGGCGCAGGAGACGTCGGGGACGGCGATGCAGGAGAGGCCGAAGGACTCGACCAGCAGCTTCAGCTCCTCCACGTCGGCGGGGGTGAGGTGGGCGCCCGGGAGCAGGTTCACCTGGCCGGGGATGCGCTCCCCGGGCTCGGCCAGCGCCAGCAGGCCGTCCACCGCCGCCGCGTACCCCTCCTCCAGCGAGCCGCAGTAGTCGGGTGTCGAGGCCCAGGCCACCGCGGTGCCGGCGTGCTCGGGGTGCCTCTCCCGGAACCGGACGATGGCGCTGCGGACGTCGTCGCCCATGGTCTCGGTGAGGCCCGAGGTCATGACGCCGATGACGCCGGGCCGGAACTTCTCCGCCACCCTGTGGAGGCCGGCCACCAGGTTGTCCCAGCCGCCGAAGATGGCGGCGTCCTCGCTCATGGCGGTGGAGTTGAGGGCGATGGACTCCTTGAAGTGGCGGGAGAGCTGCAGCCGGATGAAGGTCGAGCAGCCCTGCGAGCCGTGCAGCAGCCCCAGCATCCGGTCCACGCCCAGGTAGGCGAGGGTGGCGCCGAGCGCCGGCGAGTTCTTCTGCGGGTTGACGGTGGCCGCCTTGGCCGGCGGCCTGACCCGCGAGGCGGTCAGGTCCTCCTCCTGCACCCGGGCGCCGTGGCCGGCGGCGGCGGCCCGCGCCTCCTCCCGCCCGGCCTCGTCGAGGTCCCAGGGCGCGGGGCGGTGCAGCGCCGGCCAGATGGGGCTGTTGACGGTGAGGTCGAGCTGCCGGGCGAAGGTGACCATGCCCGCGTAGCCGGCGTAGGGGTGGCTGCGGCCGTGGTTGATGTCGAGGAACGGGGTGCGGGTCTTGAGCGCCAGGAACTTGGTCTTGCCGCCGGCGACGATGAGGTCGGGCAGCTTGTCCTTCATCACCCGGAGCAGGCCGGCGGTGGAGGTGTCGTCGATGATGCGCGCGTCCCTGTGGAGGAGCGCCTTCATCCGGTGGAAGTCCTCGAGGGTGGAGTTCTGGGTGCCGGCCGCCAACACCTCCACCCCCAGCTCCCGCAGGGCGTGGACCATCGACCAGGTCTTCACCCCGCCGGTGAAGAGCACCGCCCGCTTGCCCTCGAGCCGGGCCCGGTGCGGGGCGATGGCCGCCCGGCAGCGCGCCTCCTCCTCGGCCACCAGCGCCTCCACCCTGTCGCGCATGGTGGTGTCGGTGGGGCCGCCGTTCGCCAGGTCCAGCTCGCGGGCCATGTCGCGCAGGGCCCGGGCGGTGTCGGTCATCCCGTAGAACGACTCCTCCAGGTACGGGATCCCGAAGCGCTTCTTCATCTTGCGCGCCAGGTTGGTGAGGCTCTTGGAGCAGATGATGACGTTGAGCCGGGCGCGGTGGGCCTGGCGCAGCTCCTCGAAGCGCGCGTCGCCGCTGATGCAGGAGAGGATGCGGATGCCGAGCCGCTCGAAGAGCGGCTGCATGCCCCAGAGGTCGCCGGCGATGTTGTACTCGCCGATGAGGTTGACGTCGTAGGGGGTGGTGCGCTCCGGCTCGGCGGTGCCGATGACGTGGTCCAGCAGCACCTCGCCCGCCAGCCGGTTGCCGATGTTCTTGTCGCCGATGAAGCCCGGGGTGTTTACCGGGATGACGGGGATGGCCACCTCGGCCCCGGCCCGCCGGCAGACCGCTGCCACGTCGTCGCCGGTCATGGCCGAGACGCAGGTGGCGTAGACGAACACCGCCCGGGCCTCGCCGGCGTAGCGGCCGGCCAGGTCCACGATGGCCCGGTGCAGCTTCTCCTCGCCGCCGAAGACCACGTCGTTGTGCAGCAGCTCGGTGGTGAAGCCGCGCCGGTAGAGCTGGGAGCCGGAGGAGCGGGCCCCGCGGTTGTCCCAGCTGTTGCCCGCGCAGGCGATGGGCCCGTGCACCAGGTGGATGGCGTCGGTCACCGGCATCAGCACCACCCGGGCGCCGTCGAAGGCGCAGCTGCGCTCCGCGCCCTCGCCCGGCTCCGACTTCTTGCAGAACTTGGGCGCCCCCGCCTCGTGGGTCTGGCACTCCCCGGGATCGTAGTAGTCCGGGCGCGCCACGGCGGCCTACCGCATCATCTCGAAGTGGCGGTCGTCGTCGGTGTCGTCGCGGAGCTCGATGAGCTTGTTGCAGATCTCCGTGACCATGTGGACGACGCCGGCGTAGCCGACGATGGGGAAACGGTGCCGGTTGACGCGGTCGAAGATGGGGAAGCCGAAGCGGAAGAGCGGCACCCTGGCGTCGCGGGCGGCGAACTTGCCGTGGGTGTCACCCAGCACGCCGTCGACCCGGTCGGTGACCAAGAGGCTCCGCAGGTGCCAGAGGTCCTTGTTGAGGTAGATCTTCGCCCCCTTCCCGTAGGGCGAGGCGTCGAGCAGCGCCTGGAGCTCCTTCTCCAGCTTCTTCGAGCCCTTGCTCACCAGGATGTGGTGCGGGGTGGCGCCCATCTCCAGGAGCAGCGAGACGTAGCCGAGCAGGAGGTCGGGGTCGCCGTAGACCGCGAACTTCTTGCCGTGCATGTACTGGTGGGCGTCGGTCATGGCGTCGACGGCGCGGCCGCGCTCGGCCTTGATGCTCTCGGGCACGGGGTGGCCGGAGAGCTCGGCGAGCTTCAGCATGAAGGCGTCGGTCCGGGCGACGCCCATGGGCATGGGCAGGCTGGCGTGCTTCCCGGCGAAGGAGTCCTTCACCCAGGCGAAGGTCTTCTGGGTGGCGTGGGGCCCGACGGTGAGGGTGGCCTTGCCGTTGACGGCGTCGGCGGCCTCGTCGAGCGGCGTGCCCCCGGGGTAGGGCCGGTAGGTGCCGTCGAGCGGGGAGTCGAAGGACTCGGAGATGTCGGCCAGGAAGGTGTAGGGGATGCGGAAGGCCTCGAAGATGCGCTTGTACTCGCGGTAGTTGCCGGTGTTGGTGTCGAAGCCGGCGATGAAGTTGAGCTTGCCGGTGCAGCGGTCCTCCACCCGCTTCCCCGCGGTCAGGGTCTGGAGGATGGCCAGCAGCATGGCGTCGTAACCGGTGACGTGCGTGCCGTTGAAGCTGGGGGTGTTGGCGAAGGGCAGCGGGAAGTCCTGGGGGATCACCCCCTTGGCCCGCGCGTTCTTGAGGAAGGCGGTGAGGTCGTCGCCGATGATCTCCGGCATGCAGGAGGTGAAGATGGAGATCATCTTGGGCTTGTAGAGGGCGTAGGCGTTCTCCAGCCCCTCGTGCAGGTTGGCCTGGCCGCCGAAGACGGCGCCGTCCTCGGTCATGGCCGAGCAGACCGCCGCCGCCGGCTCGCGGAAGTGCCGGTTGAGGGTGGAGCGGTAGTAGGAGGCGCAGCCCTGCGAGCCGTGGACGAAGGGCAGCGTGCCCTCGAAGCCGTGGGCGCAGAGCTCCGCGCCCAGCGGCTGGCAGGCGTGCACCGGGTTCACCACCAGCGCCTGGCGGGCGAAGTTCTTCTCCCGGTACTCGGGCGAGTCGATCCAGGCGGCGATCCGCGCCTCCTCCTCGGGCGAGATGCCGGTGATGGGCTTGACGGTGAGTCCGAGGTTGTTCGCCATGGTGCTGCTCCTCCGGGGCAGTCCCGGACAGCCGGGTGCCGTTCCGCCTGGCGGCGGCCTGTGGGTCTCGAGGGTTTCCTGTGGTCCGCGGCTAGAAGGGCGACTTCACCAGCTTCCAGGTGGGGCTGTTCACCGCCATGTCGATGTCCCGGGCGAAGACCGGGAAGCCGTCGTAAGCGTGGTACGGGCCCGAGTAGTCCCAGCTGTGCATCTGCCGGAAGGGCAGCCCCATCTTCTGGAAGACGTACTTCTCCTTGATGCCGCTGCCCACCAGGTCGGGCTTCAGCTCCTCCACGAACTTCTCCAGCTCGTGCTCGGAGGCGTCGTCGTAGATGACGGTGGCGTCTGGCATCTCCGGGCTGGTGCGCTCGTAGTCGTCGCCGTGGGCGAACTCGTAGCCCGAGCCCACCACCACCATCCCCAGGTCCTCGTAGGCGCCGACGGTGTGCCGGGGGCGCAGGCCGCCCACGTAGAGCATCACCTTCTTGCCCTCCAGCCGCGGGCGGTACTCGTCGACGACCGCCTGGCACACGGGGTCGTACCTGGCGATGACCGCCTCCACCTTCTCCCGGATGGTGTCGTCGAAGCGCTCGGCCAGCTTGCGCAGGCTCTGCTTGATCTTGGTGGGGCCGAAGAAGTTCAGCTCGATCCAGGGGATCCCGTACTTCTCCTCCATCACCTTGCACATGTAGTTCATCGACCGGTAGCAGTGGATGATGTTGAGCTTCACCTGGTGGGTGGCGGCGATGCGCTCCATCTCCCCGTCGCCCGTCCAGGTGGCCTTGACGTTGAGGCCGCACTCCTCCAGCAGCGGCTTCACGCTCCAGACGTCGCCGCCGATGTTGTAGTCGCCGATGAGGGCCACGTCGTAGGGCGTGGCCGGCTCGGTGAACTCGCGGGTCTCGATGATGTAGTCGCGGATGGTGTCGTTGGAGATGTGGTGGCCCAGCGACTGGGAGACGCCCCGGAAGCCCTCGCAGTTGCAGGGGATGACCGGCAGGTCCAGCTCCCTGGACATGTTCTTGGCAACCGCGTTGATGTCGTCGCCGATGAGCCCCACCGGGCACTCGGAGAGCACCGAGATGCCCTTGGCCAGGGGGAAGAGCTCCTTGGCCTCCCGCAGCAGGACCGCCAGCTTCTTGTCGCCGCCGTAGACGATGTCCTTCTCCTGGAAGTCGGAGGTGAACTGCATGCCGAAGCTCGACACGCCGTTCTTGCCGGACATCAGGTTGCGGCGGGTGCCCCACGAGTACCAGCCGCAGCCCACCGGGCCGTGGGAGACGTGCACCATGTCGCGGATGGGCCCCCAGACCACGCCCTTGGCGCCGGCATAGGCACAGCCGCGGGCGCTCATCACGCCCGGCACCGTCTTCCGGTTCGACTTGACGCACGAGCTGCAGGCGCTGGGATCGTTGGGCGCCAGGTGGGGCGCCCGCTTCTTCTTGCCCTTCTCCGGGTAGGCCTCGAGGGCCCGGTCGATCATCTCCTGCGTCGACTCCCGGGTGATGCCCTCGACCTTCTTGACGGTGCTCGACATGGTGCTTGGCTCCCCTGGTTCCGTGCGCTCGTCAGGCCGGGCAGGCCGCCTCGGCCACGCCCACCACCGCCTCGTCCTCGTCGGCGATGATCCCGTACTCCATGAGCAGCTCCTCGAGCTCCTCCATCTGCAGCGGCTTGGGGACCACCAGCATCTTGTTGTCGGCGATCTTCCGGGCCAGCTGCCGGTACTCGTCCGCCTGCTTGTGCTGGGCCGAGTACTCGATGACCGTCATGCGCCGCAGCTCGGCCCGCTGCACCTGGTTGTCGCGCGGCACGAAGTGGATCATCTGGGTGCCGAGCCGCTTGGCCAGCGCCTCGATGAGCTCGGCCTCGCGGTCGGTGTTGCGCGAGTTGCAGATCAGGCCCGCCAGCCGCACCCTCCCGGTGGCGGCGTACTTGAGGATGCCGCGGGCGATGTTGTTGGCGGCGTACATGGCCATCATCTCGCCCGAGACCACGATGTAGATCTCCTCGGCCTTGTTCTCGCGGATGGGCATGGCGAAGCCGCCGCAGACCACGTCGCCGAGAACGTCGTAGAAGACGAAGTCCAGGTCGGGCGTGTAGGCCCCGTTCTCCTCGAGGAAGTTGATGGCGGTGATGACGCCGCGGCCGGCGCAGCCCACTCCCGGCTCCGGGCCGCCCGACTCGACGCACTTCACCTCGCCGTAGCCGGTCTTCATCACGTCGGCGATCTCCAGGTCCTCGACCGTGCCCCGCTCGCGCACCAGGTCCATGACCGTGGCCTGCGCCTTGGCGTGGAGGATGAGGCGCGTCGAGTCGGCCTTGGGATCGCAGCCGACGATCATCACCTTCTTCCCCAGCGAGGCGAGCCCGGCCACGGTGTTCTGCGTGGTGGTGGACTTGCCGATGCCGCCCTTCCCGTAGATCGCGATCTGCCTCATGTGCCTTGGCCTCCCGTGCCGGCTCGCTGCGTGTGGGGAGTGCCAGAGCAACTTGCGTACCGGAGCCGCGTCCCGCGCTCCGGGGCCGGCCCGGTGCCGGATCGGGCCGTTTCCTGCGCGTGCGGGTCGCGGATCGGCGCCGCGCCCGGTGTGCGCTGTCCCGAACCTGACAGTCGGCGTGTCCGGATCCCGACAAACCGCGCAGGAACGGCGCGCTCCTCGCCGCGCGGCCGGCGCCGCGCTCCGCGCGCCCTCAGAACCGCTCGACCGGGATGCCGTACTTGGCGATGCGGTAGCGCAGCTGGCGCACCGTCATCCCCAGGATGCGGGCGGCGCGGGCCTGGACGTGCCCGGCGCGGACCAGGGCCTCGCGCACCCGGGCCGGCTCGCCGGCGTCGAGCGGCGGCTCCTGCGGGGGCGGCTCGCCCGGCTCGGGGCGCGGCACCGGCGTGGCGAGGCGGGCCTCCATCGCCAGCCAGGCGAGGTCGGAGGCCTCGGCCCGGTCGCAGGTGAGCGACACCACCGCCCGCTCCAGCGCGTTGCGGAGCTGGCGCACGTTGCCGGGCCAGGGCTGGGCGGCGAGCAGCGCCTCGGCCGACGGCGCCAGGGTGAGGCGCCGCCCGTGCTCCTCCTCCAGCTCGGAGAGGAAGTGGCGGGCCAGCGGCAGGACGTCCTCGCGCCGCTCGCGCAGCGGCGGCAGCACGATCTCCACCACCTGGAGCCGGTGGTAGAGGTCGAGCCGGAAGGTCCCGGCCTCCACCGCCGCCTCCAGGTCGCGGTTGGTGGCGGCCACCAGCCGCACGTCCACGGTGTGGGTCCTGCGGCCGCCCACCCGCTCGAACTGCCGCTCCTGCAGCGCCCGCAGCAGCTTCACCTGGGCGGCCACGGGCAGCTCCCCCACCTCGTCGAGGAACAGCGTCCCGCCGTCGGCCAGCTCGAAGCGGCCGGCCCGGGCCTGGGACGCCCCGGTGAAGGCGCCGCGCTCGTGGCCGAAGAGCTCGCTCTCCAGCAGCGCCTCCGGCAGGGCGGCGCAGTTCACCGCCACGAACGGCCGGCTGGCGCGCGGCCCGGCGTCGTGGAGCGCCCGGGCCACCACCTCCTTGCCGGTGCCGCTCTCGCCCCGCAGCAGCACGGTGGCCCGGCTCGGCGCCACCTGGGCCACGGTGTCGAGCACCGAGCGCCAGGCGGCGCTGCCCCCCACCACGCCGCGGAACCGCTCCCGCTCCGGCAGCACCGGCGGCGCGTCGGCCCGGGCCCGCTCCACCGGGTTCTCGAGCTGGTGCAGCCGGATGCGGGCGGCGAGCATGCCGCCGACGATGTGGAGCACCTTCAGGTCGGCGTCGAAGGAGAAGGGGCCGCCGGCCCAGCGCCGCTCGGCGGTGAGCACGCCCAGCGTGGCGCGCCCGTCGCGCAGCGGCACCGCGTAGAGGGCCCGCCTGTCGGCCGCCAGGTCGCGCCAGCTCCCGGTGCGGTTGAGGAACGCCGGCTCCTCGCCGAGGTCGGGGATGGCGGCCGGCAGCCCGGTGGCGAAGACCCGGCCCAGCACCCCCTCGCCCGGTCGGAGCCGCCCCTGGATGCGCTCCTCGTCCAGCATCTCCGGGGCCGCCTCGACGAAGACCTCGCCGGTGACCGGGTCGAAGAGCGCAACCGTGCCGTTCTCGAGCCCCAGGTGCGACCGCAGCACCAGCAGCACCGAGTTCATGGCCTTGGAGAGGTCGGTGGCGTGCGAGAGCACGCGACCGGCGTCGTGGATGGCCTCGACCGCTCCCGCGGCGCGCCGGGGGTCCATGTGCATCCCCGTTGCAACCCCGGCGCCAGCGCCGCGCGCACCGCCCTTGCAGGGTTGCGGTGTGCGCCTTCGGGAGCCCGCACGAAGAGCGTGCAATCGCCCGCCTCCTGCCTGGCACCCCGGCGCCGATTGCCCGCTTCGTGGGCAGGCGGAGCCCGTGGACCGGACCTCGTTCAACCGCTGCAACCTGCCGCCTTGGGTGGTGGCCTCGCGCCACTTCGACGAGGAGCCGCAGCCGCTCGCCATCCAGGGAGTGCGCGAGGAGAACCGCTTCCTCTTCGACCTCCTCGACGGCATCGACGATCCCGGCGAGCGGGCCCGGCGCTTCGACGGCTGGATGAGCGTCCGGTTCCAGCTCCACCAGTGGCAGGCCCAGGCCACCCCCGGCGCCCGCCGCAGCCTCAGGAACGGCTACCTGCGGTTCCTCCGCGGCTGGGGCGTGGACTCCTCCTCGGTGGAGGGGGCGGTGCTGAAGGGCTGGGTCGAGAGCCGGATCGGCATCCCGCCCACCTTCCACAGGGAGCGGCTCCCCTCGACCGACCGTGCCGGCCAGGGCGGAGCGGCCTGGGAGGCCTACGTCTCCGATCGCACCCGCGGCCACGCCTTCACCAGCGCCATCGACGCCCAGCTCGACCTGCTTTACACGTACGGTCAGTACGAGCTGGCGCGCCGCCTCCCCGGCCAGCGCTGGGTGACCCTGTGGCGCGGGCAGAACCGGCTCGAGGATCACGAGGTGGTGGAGCGGCTCGGGCCGCGGGAGTGGATCCTGCGGATGAACAACCTCTGCTCCTTCACCGACGACCGGGAGCGGGCCTGGGAGCACGGCGACGCGGTGCTGGAGGCGCGGGTCGGGCTGCCGCGGGTCTTCTTCGCCGGCCACCTCCTGCCGCGCGCCATCCTGCGCGGCGAGCGGGAGTGGCTGGTGCTGGGCGGGGAGACCCGGGTGAAGCGCATCCTGGCGTGAAGGGGCCCGGGCCTCCACCACCGGTCCCCGCACGCCGCTCGGCCGGGCACAGCGGCCTCCTGCGATCCCAGGGCCCGGAGGACCGGAGCCCCCCGTTCGGCGGCCAGGCGGATCGACGTGCAGGGTCGGGGTCGGGATCCGCTTCGACCGCGCCTACAGCACCCCCTCCCCCCGCGCCAGCGGCGACAGGTCCACCATCCGGTCGGCGAGCCGCTCGATCTCGGCGCGCAGCGCCGGGGCCAGCTTCCGGAGCCAGCGGGCCGGCAGCTCCTCCGGGCCGTAGTAGGCGCCGGCCAGGGCACCGGCGATGGCCCCGGTGGTGTCGGCGTCTCCGCCCTGGTTCACCACCGCCACCAGGCACTCCTCGAAGCCGCGCGTCCGGTGGAAGTGGTGCAGCACCGTGCGGAGCGTGTCCACCACGTAGCCCGTGGCCAGCCCCCGGTACCCCTCGATGCGGAAGCCGGGGTGCACCGCCGCCAGGGCGTCGCTGGCGGCGCGGAGCCGGGAGAGGGAGTGGCCGGTGACGGCCAGGTGGAGGAGCAGCCCCACGTGCACCGAGGCGGTGTCGGAGAGCAGGTGGTGGTGCGTGACTCGCGCCTGCTGCACGGCGAGCTGCGCCAGGAGCGGCCCGTTGCCCAGCGTGGCCAGCGCCACCGGCACCATGCGCATGGCGGCGCCGTTGCCGGCGTCGCCGTCGGCCGGCGGGCCGGCGAGCGTGCCCTCGTGCAGGTAGCGCCGGATGCCGCGGCGCACCGTGTTGCCCACGTCCACCGGCCCGCCCCGCAGCCACTCGGCGAAGCGATCGGCCACCGTGCGCAGGTCGAAGCCCGAGGCGGCGTCGATGGCCCTCGCCAGGCAGAGCGACATCTCGGTGTCGTCGGTCACCTGCCCCGGCCTGAGCCGCAGCCAGCCGCCGCCCACCATCTCGCGGAGCAGCCCGTGCTGGGCCCGGATCTCGTCGGCGGTCATGAACTCGACCGGGGCGCCCAGCGCGTCGCCCAGCGCCAGCCCCAGGAAGGCCGACCGGGCCCGCCGGCGCACGTCGCCGAGGTCCACGGGGATCCTCGCGGTCCCCTGCCCGGTCCGGGCGCTTGCCGCCCCCGCGTCGAACGACGCCTTCATCGCCTCGCCCCCCGCCGGTGCGCATGCGAGGAACACGCCAGGGGGAGATGCGACCGCTTCCGGCAGCGCACCCGATCCGCGGCCGCCCGATCTCCGGGCAGGTGGCTGGATCGCAGGCGTGGCCCGGGTCACCATCACGCCCAACCTGCGGCGCCACCTGCGCACCCCCGAGGCGGTGGTGCCCGGTGCCCACCGTGCGCGAGGCGCTGGCGGCTTTGTTCCGCAGGTGGCGATCGCGAGCTAGCCCTGCCGCAGGTGCTTCCCGAAGAAGGCCAGCATCCGGTCCCAGGCCAGCTGGGCCTGCTCGGCGCCGTAGACCTCCTTGCGCTCCGAGTTCATGAAGGCGTGGTGGCCCGGGTAGCGGTGGATCTCGAAGGTCGTCTTGCCGGCGGCCTGGAGCCGCTTCTCGAAGACGTCCACCACCGCCGGCGTGCACCAGTCATCCAGGCTGGCGAAGTGGCCCTGGAAGGGCACGCGGATGTCCCGGGGCGCGGCCACGCCCTCGGGCGGGATGCCGTAGAAGCAGACCGCCGCCGACACCTCGGGGACGTGGGCGGCGGCGATGACGGTCACCGCCCCGCCCATGCAGAAGCCGGTGATGCCCACCTTGGCGCCGCGGGCCGCCAGGTGGCGCACCGCTCCGCGCACCTCCTCGGCGGTGCTGCGCCGGAAGTCGAGCGAGGCCATGGTGGCGTTGGCGGCGGCGCTGTCGTGGTAGGGGATGACCTTGCCGTCGAAGAGATCCGGCGCCAGCGCGTGGAACCCGGCGGCCGCCAGCCGGTCGCAGACCGCCTTGATCTGCCCCTGCAGCCCCCACCACTCCTGGATCACCACCACGCCCGGGGCCTTCGGGTCCCCGGCCTCCGCCAGCCAGCCGCGGGCCTTGCCGCCGCTCGTCTTCGCGAACTCGATGGATGCGCCCATGGCGTCGCTCCCTTCCCGCTGGTGGAGCGACACCCATAGGCACGGGGCGCGCCGGGCGCCTCGCCCCGGGGGGAGGTCCGATCGCTTGGCTGCTTCTCGGGGGGTGGGGCCCCGACGAGCCTCGCTCGGCGGGGCGGGGGCGAGGCGCCCCCGGGAACTCAGTGCGAGAGGATCTTCGACAGGAAGAGCTTGGCCCTGTCGGTCCGGGCGCCACCGAAGAACTCGTCCTTCTTGGCGTCCTCGAGGATGCGCCCCTCGTCCATGAAGACGACGCGGTGCGCCACCTTGCGCGCGAAGCCCATCTCGTGGGTCACGCACATCATGGTCATGCCCTCCTGCGCCAGCTCCACCATGACGTCGAGCACCTCGTTGATCATCTCCGGGTCGAGCGCCGAGGTGGGCTCGTCGAAGAGCATGCAGATGGGGTCCATGCACAGGGCCCGGGCGATGGCCACCCGCTGCTGCTGGCCGCCGGAGAGCTGGCCGGGGTGCTTCGGCGCCTGGGCCTTGAGGCCGACGCGCTCCAGCAGCTTGTGGCCCCGCTCGGTGGCCTCGTCCTGGCTGCGGCCCAGCACCTTCACCTGGGCCACCGTCAGGTTCTCGAGGATGCTCATGTGGGGGAAGAGCTCGAAGTGCTGGAACACCATCCCCACCCGCGAGCGCAGCCTGGGCAGGTTGGTCTTCGGGTCGCCCACCGAGGTGCCGTCCACGAGGATCTCGCCCTGCTGGAAGTCCTCCAGGCCGTTGACGCACTTGATGAGCGTGGACTTGCCCGAGCCCGAGGGGCCGCAGACCACGATCACCTCGCCCTTCTCCACCTGGGTGGAGCACTCCCGCAGCGCCTGGAAGCCGTTGGGGTAGATCTTGCTGACGTTGCGGATGGTGATCATGCGTGGCCCTTGAGCCGGTTCTGCCAGCGCTTCACGAGGGAGGAGAGGATGAAGCAGGCGACGAAGTAGACGGCGCCGGCGAAGAGGTAGAGCTCCACCTGCCGGCCGTCGCGGGTGCCGATGATGCCGGCCACCCCGAAGAAGTCGGCGAGCGAGGCCACGTACACGAGCGAGCTGTCCTGGAAGAGGATGATGGTCTGGGTGAGCAAGAGCGGCGCCATGTTGCGGAAGGCCTGCGGCAGGACCACCAGCCGCATGGCCTGGCCGTTGGTCATGCCCAGCGCCAGCGCGGCCCCCATCTGCCCGGACTTCACCGACTGGATGCCGGCGCGGATGATCTCGGCGTAGTAGGCGGCCTGGAAGAGGGAGAAGGTCACCAGCGCGGTGGTGAGGCGCGTGTCCTCCTGGCGGGAGATGCTGAAGATCCGCTCGATGACCGCCGGGAGCAGCAGGAAGAACCAGAGGATCACCATCACCAGCGGGATGGAGCGGAAGGTGTTGACGTAGGCCGCCGAGAGCCAGGCCAGCGCCCGGTTCTTCGCCATGCGCAGGATGGCAAGCACCGTGCCCAGCGCGATGCCCGCCGCCATGGCGACCAGGGTGATGTACAGCGTGACCTTCATCCCCTTCCACAGGAAGGGCAGGCCGGGCCGGATGGAGCTCCAGTCGAACTCGTACATGGCCTAGCGCCCCCCCCCGCCCATGAAGCCGGGGACGCGGGCCTTCTTCTCCACCCAGCGCATGAACAGCAGGATGAGGAGGTTGAGGGCCACGTAGAGCGCGGTCACGGCGATGAAGGACTCGTAGGACTGGGCGGTGTAGTCGACAAGCTGCCGGCCCTGGTAGGCCAGCTCCATGAGCCCGATGGTGGAGGCCACCGCCGAGTTCTTGACCAGGTTCACGCACTCCGAGGAGAGCGGGGGGATGATGATGCGGAAGGCCATGGGCAGCAGCACGTGCCGGTAGGTCTGCGGCAGCGTGAAGCCCATGGCCAGGCCGGCGGCCTTCTGCCCTCGCGACAGCGACTCGATGCCGGCCCGCACCTGCTCGGTGATGCGGGCCCCGGTGAAGAAGCCCAGGCAGAGCATCGAGGCCACGAAGAGCTGGAGGTTGGGGTGCAGCTGCTTGAACCAGGCGCCCAGGCCCAGCGGCGCCACCTCGGGGGCGACGAAGTACCAGAGGAAGAGCTGCACCAGCAGCGGGATGTTGCGGAAGACCTCGACGTAGGCGGTGGAGAGCCCGTAGAGGAGCTTGCTGGGGTAGGTGCGGAAGATGCCCATCAGCGAGCCCCAGAGGAGCGCGATGACCCAGGAGCAGAGGGACACCGCCGCGGTCATCCGCAGGCCGACGAGCACCCAGTCCAGGTAGGTGGCACCGCTGCCGCCCTGTGCGGGCTCGAGGAAGACCTCCCAGCGCCAGTTGTGCATCCGGACCTCTCGCCAGGCGCGGCGGGGCGGCGGCCTGCCCGCCCCGCCTGACCTGGAAACCGGGACGTCGCCTGCCTACTGGAAGGCCTTGTCGTTGGGGCTCTTGTACAGCTCCTTCATGTCGTCGCTGAGCGGCAGGCCCAGGTTCACGCCCTTGGGCGGGATGGGCGACTGGAACCACTTCTTGAAGATGGCCTCGCCCTCGGTCTTGAGCGCGGCGGCGATGGCGCCGTCGGCGAGCTTCTTGAACGCGGCGTCGCCCTTGGGGAGCATGCAGCCGTAGGCCTCCTTCGACTGCGCCGTGCCCAGGATCACCCACTCGTCCTGCTTGCGGGCCTTGGCCCGCTCGCCGGCCAGCAGCGCGTCGTCCATCATGAATGCCACCGCGCGACCGCTCTCCAGGGTGAGGAAGCTCTCGCCGTGGTCCTTGGCGGAGATGATGTTCATCCCCATCTTCTTCTCGTCGTTCATCGCCCGGATGAGCCGCTCCGAGGTGGTGCCGGCGGTGGTGACGACGTTCTTGCCCTTCAGGTCGGCGAAGTCCTTCACGCCCGAGTCCTTCTTGGTGAGGAGCCGGGTGCCGACGACGAAGAGGGTGGTGGTGAAGTCCACCTGCTTCTGCCGCTCCAGGTTGTTGGTGGTGGAGCCGCACTCCAGGTCCACGGTGCCGTTCTGGATGAGCGGGATGCGGTTCTGCGAGGTGACCGGCGTGTACTTGACCTGGAGGTTGGGGAGGTTGAGCTCCTTCTTCACCGCCTCGACCACCTTCTGCTGCAGGTCGCGCGAGTAGCCGACCACCTGCTGCTTGTCGTCGTAGTAGGAGAAGGGGACCGACGACTCGCGGTGGCCCAGCGAGATGACGCCGCTGTCCTTGATCTTCTTGAGCGTGCCGGTGAGCTCGGCAGCGCCGGCGACGGGGAGCGCGGCCCAGCAGGCGAGCAGGGCGGCGAGGAGACGGGTGCGCATTGGGGGTGTCCTCCGGTTGGGGCCCGAATCGAACCACGGCCCGGCCCGGGTGTCGACGTCCCTGGTGAGGTTGGAGATGTCGCCCCCGCCCGACGCGGCGCGGCGCCTGGGCGCGCGGCGCTAGTTCCGGCGGCTGGGCTTCTGATCCATCTTGGCCAGCACCAGCCGCTTCTCCAGCTCGTTCATCACCTGCACCAGGTCGGCCTCGGCGACGCGGTCCTCGACGCTGGGGAACAGCTCCTGCTCCTCCCAGCGCACGTGCCGCTCCAGCAGGTCGGCGAAGGCGGTGAGCGCGGCGCGGGACTCGGCGGCGGCCCCGCCCTTGGCCACCTCCATGAGCCGGATGAGCTCGCCGTGCTCGAACTTCAAGCGGCGCAGCTGATCCGCCGTCAGGTGGCGGCCGAGCAGCTCCTCCTCGGCGGAGGTGTGGGTGTGGAGCAGGGCGTCCTCGTACCGCTTGGCCAGCGAGACCAGCCCGGGCAGGTCGCGAGGGGCGCCGGCGGTCTCGCCGTGGCCGGCCAGCCCCTTCTTGAGCTGGAAAGCGACGAGCAGCGCCTGGTGGTGCTCGCTGGAGAGCGGGCGGAGTTCGCGGCTGCGCTTCATGGCCACGACTACTGTGTCGCAGGCCCTTTCTGGGCGCAAGCCGAATGGGGCCTCTCCCTGTCCCGCCAGGACGTTACGTCCCCCTTCCTTCGGGCGGTTGACGCTGTGCGTCGCGAGCGGTAGATAGGGGGTCCCAGCAACTGATTCCCGAATCAACAGGAGCGTGAGCGCCATGGCGACCAACGGATCCCCGCGGCCGGGCCGCCGCACTGCCATCATCGCCGGCCTGCGCACCCCGTTTCTCAAGTCGGGAGGCGACTTCAAGGACCTCTCGGCGGTGGACCTGGGCGCGGCGGTGGTGAACGAGCTGGTGGCGCGCACCGCCATCGACCCGAAGGAATACGACGCCGTCGTCTTCGGCCAGGTGATCCCCTCGCAACTGGCCACGCTGGTGGCCCGCGAGGTGGCACTGCGCAGCCAGCTTCCCAAGACGGTGCAGGCCTGGACCGTGGCCCGCGCCTGCGCCACCTCGGTGCAGGCGGCCACCGACGCCGCCGACCAGATCGCGCTCGGCCACGCCGACACCATCATCGCCGGGGGCGCCGAGTCGCTCTCCGACGCCCCCATCTTCGCCTCGCGCAAGCTGGCCCAGGCGCTGGTGGGCGCCTCCCGGGGCAAGGGGGTGGCGCAGAAGCTCTCCGCCTTCTCGAGCCTCAAGCTCGGGGACGTGACCCCGGTGCCGCCGGCGCTGACCGAGCCCACCACCGGCCTCACCATGGGCCAGAGCGCCGAGCGCATGGCCCAGCAGAACGGCATCAGCCGCGAGGCCCAGGACGCCCTCTCGGCCCAGAGCCACCGCCGGGCCGCCGACGCCTGGGCCTCGGGCAAGCTGGCCGAGGAGGTGATGGGCGTGCCGGTGCCGCCGCGCTACGAGCGGATGGCGAACCGGGACAACATCGTCCGCGACGACACCACCGCCGAGGCGCTGGCCAAGCTGCCGCCGGTGTTCGACCGCAAGTACGGCACCATCACCGCCGGCAACTCCTCGCCGCTCACCGACGGCGCCGCCGCGGTGATCCTGATGGCCGAGGAGAAGGCCCGGGCGCTGGGCCTCCGGCCCCTGGCCTTCATCCGCTCCTACGGCTACGCGGCCCTCGATCCCTCGGAGCAGCTCCTCCAGGGCCCGGCCTTCGCCGCCCCCATCGCCCTCGACCGCGCCGGCCTGACGCTGGCCGACATGGACCTGGTGGACATGCACGAGGCCTTCGCCGCCCAGGTGCTCTCCAACCTCCAGTGGTTCGCCTCCCGGAGCTTCGCCGAGCGCATCGGCCGCAAGGCTCCCATCGGCGAGATCGACCCGTCCCGCCTCAACGTCAACGGGGGCTCCATCGCCCTCGGCCACCCCTTCGGCGCCACCGGCGCCCGGATGCTGCTCCAGACCGCGCGGGAGATGGTGCGCCGCAAGGCGGGCCACGCGCTGCTCACCATCTGCGCCGCCGGCGCCATCGGCGCCGCGGTGGTGCTCGACGGACCCGAGAGCTGAGAGAGAGGGACGCCATGAACCAGCCCGCCGAGAAGCTGCCCCAGAACTTCCGGGTCGAGATCGAGGACGGCGTGGCCGTCGTCTTCATCGACGTGCCCGGCGAGAGCGTCAACACCATCAACCCGGCCCTGGGCGAGGAGCTGACGCCGCTCGTCGAGTCGCTGGATCGCGACCCGGCCGTGAAGGCCATCGTCTTCGCCTCCGGCAAGAAGGACGGCTTCGTGGCCGGCGCCGACGTGGCCATGCTGCAGCGGGTGAGGAGCGCCGCCGAGGCCGAGTCGCTGGCCCGCGCCGGCCAGCGCGGCTTCGACAGGCTGGAGCGGCTGCAGAAGCCGGTGGTGGCCGCCATCCACGGCGCCTGCCTGGGCGGCGGGCTGGAGTGGGCGCTGGCCTGCCACTGGCGCATCGCCACCGACGACAGGAAGACGGTGCTGGGGCAGCCCGAGGTCCAGCTCGGCGTCATCCCCGGCGCCGGCGGCACCCAGCGGCTGCCGCGGCTCATCGGCATCGCCCAGGCCCTCGACATCATCCTGGCCGGCAAGTCGGTGAAGGCCAGGAAGGCGCTGAAGCTCGGCCTGGTGGACGAGGTGGTGCCGCCCCCGGTGCTGCTCCAGGTGGCCCGGCAGCGGGCCGCCGAGCTGGCGAGCGGCAAGCTGCGCCGCGAGGTGCCGGCCGGCCTCAAGAAGCTCAAGGTCCACGGCCTGGTGGCCGCGGCCACCCAGGCGGTGCTGGAGGAGAACGCGGTGGGGCGCAGCCTGCTCTTCCGCGAGGCCCGCAAGAAGCTCCTCCGCAAGACCCGCGGCCACTACCCGGCGCCGGAGAAGGCGCTGCAGGCGGTGCAGCAGGGGTACGAGCGGGGCTTCGAGAAGGGGCTGCTCCTCGAGGCGCGGCTCTTCGGCGAGCTGGCGGTCTCCGACGTGGCCCGGCGGCTCATGGAGATCTTCTTCGCCACCACCGCGCTCAAGAAGGACAGCGGCGTGGCCGACCCGTCGGTGAAGGCCCGGCCGGTGCGCCGCATCGGCGTGCTCGGCGGCGGGCTCATGGGCAGCGGCATCGCCTACGTCTCGGCCAACGCCGGCATCGCCGCCCGCATCCGCGAGAAGGACGCCTCCAGCGCCGCCCGGGCCTTCGGCGCCGTGAAGGCCGGCTTCGACGAGCGGGTGAAGCGCAAGTCGCTCACCCGCGTCGAGCGGGACCAGGCCATGCGCCTCGTCACCACCGCCACCGACTGGTCGGGCTTCGAGGGCGTGGACCTGCTGGTGGAGGCGGTCTTCGAGGACCTCTCGCTCAAGCAGGAGATGGTGCGGGCCTTCGAGGCGGTGAACGCGGGCGGCATCTTCGCCACCAACACCTCGTCGATCCCCATCGGCAAGATCGCCGCGGCGGCGAAGCGGCCCGAGCTGGTGCTGGGCATGCACTACTTCTCGCCGGTGCCGAAGATGCCGCTCCTGGAGATCATCGTCACCTCGAAGACCGCCCCCGAGGCGGTGGCCACCGCGGTGGCGGTGGGCAAGAGGCAGGGCAAGACGGTGATCGTCGTGAACGACGGCCCGGGCTTCTACACCAGCCGCATCCTCTCCCCCTACATGAACGAGGCGGCGCGGCTGCTCATCGAGGGGGCCGACATCGCCGAGCTGGATCGGGCGCTCGTGGAGTGGGGCTTCCCGGTGGGCCCCATCACCCTGCTCGACGAGGTGGGCATCGACGTCGGCGACAAGGTGGGCAAGGTGATGACCGAGGCGTTCGGCGAACGTTTGCGGGCGCCCGGGGAGCTCCACAAGCTGGTCGAGGCCGGCCGGCTGGGCCGCAAGAGCAAGAAGGGGTTCTACACCTACGGCGGCAAGAAGAAGGAGGTCGACCCCACCATGTACGACCTCCTTCCCGGCGGCCGCAACCGCAAGCGCTTCGACCGCGCGGCCATGGCCGAGCGGGTGGCGCTGCAGATGGTGAACGAGGCCATCCTCTGCCTGGGCGAGGGCATCCTCCGCTCGGCGCGCGACGGCGACATCGGCGCCATCTTCGGCCTGGGATTCCCGCCCTTCCGCGGCGGCCCCTTCCGCCACGCCGACGCGGTGGGTACGCGCGCCCTCCTGGAGGCGATGCGCAGGCTGGAGGCGCAGCACGGCGCCCGCTTCGCGCCCGCTCCGCTCCTGGTCGAAAAGGGCCAGGCGGGAAGCAATTTTCACGGCTGAGGGCCATATCCCCCAGCTCCGCTGA
Source organism: Deltaproteobacteria bacterium (assembly GCA_016214955.1). GTDB lineage: Bacteria > Myxococcota > Myxococcia > Myxococcales > Anaeromyxobacteraceae > JACRMN01. Next base: position 85,674 of record JACRMN010000017.1, on the reverse strand, counting down.
CCCTCGGGTGTGCAAGCACCCAGCGGGCCCCGTTTCCGGTGGGTCCCGCGGGTGCGGGACTGGGGAGGTGTGCGCTGCGCCGATCGGCCGCGCGCGCAGCTCCTGCGCAGCCTCGCTTCACCCGCATTCGTCAGCGACTACCGGTGCGTAGCGGCCCCGCTCGCAGGGCGTGCGCCACGCGGGAGGTGTCGTCGCGGGCCTACACCGCGCGCGGCAATCCGCTCGCGCACCCGCCCCTTTTCGGCCCGCCGCAAGCATAGGGAGGCCAGCCACTGACGTGGGTGAGCGGGAGACCCTTTCTCGGAAGGACGGAGAGTCATTCACATGCGAAACCTGAGAATCCTGGCAATCCTGGCGACGGTCGGCCTCGTGGCCTCTGGCTGCAAGGGCGACAAGGGCGATCCCGGCGCGCCGGGCGGCAACGGCAACAACGGCAACAACGGCCAGAACGCCCTGGTGCTGACGGCCGACGAGGCACCCGGCGCCAACTGCGCCGCGGGCGGCCGGCGCGTCCAGTCGGGCGTCGACGCCAACAACAACGGCGCCTTCGACACCGGCGAGACCTCCACCACCTTCTACGTGTGCAACGGCGCCGCCGGCTCCAACGGCGCCGCCAGCCTCGTGGCCACCTCCAACGAGCTCGCCGGCCCCAACTGCCCCGGCGGCGGCGTGAAGATCGACTCCGGCCTCGACGCCAACGCCAACGGCACGCTGGACGTCGCCGAGATCACCGCCACCCGCTACGCCTGCAACGGCGTCAGCTCCCTCGTCGAGGGCTGCGCGGGCTGCCACAACGCCACCCTGCCCACCAAGCACGCCCTCACCGACCAGGTGGTCGTGAGCAACGTCGCCATCGCCGAGTCGAACGCCAACGCCGACCTCACCGTCACCTTCAACGTCCAGGTCGACGGCGTGAACCGGAACGACTTCACCCACCTGGTGGGCGTCTACTCCTGGGTGTGGAGCGCCGGCACGGGCACCGCCACCCGCACCACGCTGACCACCACCACCTTTACCCTTACCCCGAACTTCAGCGGTAACTACACGCTGGTGATGCCGGGTTACGGCACCGCCGGCGCCACCCCGGCGGTCTTCGACAGCACCAGCTTCCTCATCCGCGTCGACAACGGCGCCACCGCCTGGCCGGTGCCCACCATCCTGGCCCACTACACCACCGGCAACGTCATGGCCGGCGTGCCGCTCAACAACCAGGCCTGCAAGAACTGCCACGGCGAGCGCGTCTTCCGCGCCGGCCACCACGGGGCCGACCCGGTCGGCGTCGAGGCCTGCGCCGTCTGCCACGACCGCGACAGCAGCGCCGAGACCCGCCTTGTCGCCACCGGCACCCGCCTCATGGGCTACGTGCACGGCATCCACAACTCCCACAACATGCCCGGCGCCGTGAAGCTCGACGGCACCGCGGTCGACGGCGGCGTGTACTACCGCAACTTCAACGGCACGACCGGCCCCACCAGCACCTTCTCCATCGGCTTCCCGGGCTACATGAACAACTGCTCCACCTGCCACCTGGCGAGCGCCCTGCCCACCCTGGCGGCCACCCCGGTCTCGTGGCGCGCCTGCATGTCCTGCCACGCCGGTCCGCCGGCCATCGTCACCCCCGGCGGCACCACCGCCGAGGTCGCCGCGGGCTTCACCTGGGCCGGCTTCGGCGTCGCCAACACCGGCACCGCCGCTGCCCCGATCTTCTCCTTCGGCGGCACCAACCACGCCCCCTTCACGGCGGCCACCAACTGCGCCACCTGCCATGACGGCACCATCGCTCCGGCGACGCTGGCCTCCTTCCACAACGGCCTGCTGACCGAGCGCTCCGGCCTGCTCTGGGACGGCGTCGACCAGTCGGTCGCGCTGGGCGCCACGGTCGACATGCAGATCACCGGCGTCTCGTTCTCCGGCACCAACATGGTCGTCACCTGGACCGCGGCGGTGAACGGCGCGCCCGTCGATCCCTGCAACGCCACCTTCGCCAGCGGCCCGGTCTTCTTCGGCAACACCGGCGTCACCGGCACCTGCAACAACACCCCCACCGGCTGCGCCAGCAACCTGTCGATCCTCCGCGCCTACGCGCAGGGCAACGACTGGGTGAACGCCGGCGTCGGCACCTCGCCCGGCCAGCCGGCGAGCGCCGTCAACGTCACCGCCACCAACACCGTCTGCGCCGGCACCCCGGCGGTCGCCACCACCACCATCGCCACCGGCACCACCTTCGGCACCAAGGGCGTGGTCGCCATCCAGGGCAAGCCGCAGATGATCTTCCCTGGCACCGGCAACGTCATCCAGGTCCGCGCCAAGAGCCCGACCCGCGAGTTCGCCGTCGCCGACGGCGCCCTGCCGGCGGCCGCCAGCCTGCGCCGCGCCATCGTCAACACCGACAAGTGCGACGCCTGCCACAAGGGCACGCTCTACCAGCACGGCGGCAACCGGGTGGACAACGTCGACCTCTGCGTGATGTGCCACAACCCGGCCGCCAACGAGGGCAACAACCGCGTCAACATGGGCGTCACTGCCGCCGAGGCCTACGACGGCAAGGTGGGCGAGACCTACGACATGCGCAACATGGTCCACGCCATCCACTCGGCCGGTGAGAGCGGTGCCCCGCTGGTGTACTACCGCACCAACGGCGTCTACTTCTTCGGCACCAAGGCGGCGCTCGCCAAGGTCACCAACTGGCCCGGCACCGGCTGCCAGATCGTCGCCGGCTCCGGCGCTCCCAGCGCCGCCACCGGGACGCAGTGCGACACGACCAACACCACCGCGGTGACCAAGAACCACAACTTCATCGAGGTGCACTACCCGCGCGCCCTCAACGAGTGCTACGCGTGCCACGATGATACGCCCGCCGGCCCTGGCGGACCTCCCCGCTGGGTCATCAGCACCGTCGATCCCACCAAGGCCGTGGCCGTCACCGTCGCCCCCGGCGCCTCGTCCCCGAGCCAGCTCGACGACGTGCTCCAGGGCCCGAACGCCACCTCCTGCATGAGCTGCCACCAGTCGGGTGACTTCGTCACCCAGTTCGGGCTGCGCATGCACGCCTACGACCAGGGCTGGACGCCGAGCATCTTCACCAACGGCCGCCAGACGCTGATCGACGCCATCCGCCTCCCGTAGCCTCGCAGAGGGGGAGGGGTCCCACGGGGCCCGGTCGCTTCCGAGCGGCCGGGCCCGCAGTTTTTTTCGGCGGAGCGGCTAGGATGAGGCGGTGAAGCTCCGCGCCGTCTACCCGCTGATCATCGGCTTCGTCTTCGTGCCCGCCGGCTTCCTCCTCACGGTGGGCATCCTCATGCTGGTGCTGGGCAAGGCGGCCCGCGACTACGTCTTCGGCGGCGTCATCCTCGGGCTGGTGGTCACCACCATCCTGGGCACCGCGGCGGTGCTGGTGGTGCTGTCGCGCGAGGCCCGGGTGGCCCGGCTCCAGACCGACTTCGTCAACAAGGTCTCCCACGACCTGCGCACCCCGCTCACCAGCATCCGCATGTTCGTGGAGACCATGCAGATGGGCCGGCTCCCCGACCCGGCGCGCCAGGCGGAGGCTCTCTCCATCATCGCCGCCGAGACCACCCGGCTCTCCGGCCTCATCAACCGGCTGCTCGACTGGGCCCGCATGGAGTCGGGCAAGCGCAGCTACCAGCTCGAGCCGGTGGCGGTGTCGGACGTGCTCGACGACGCGCTGGCCGCCCTGGAGCCGCTGCTCCTGCAGGAGCCGGCCGAGGTGAGCTGCCGGGTGACGCCCGGGCTGCCGCCGGTGCGGGCCGACCGCGCCGCGCTGGCCGACGCCCTCACCAACCTGCTCCACAACGCCCACAAGTACACCGGGGCGCGCAAGCGCATCGCCGTGAGCGCCACGCGCCAGGGCGGCATCGTCACCATCTCCGTGGCCGACAACGGCCCGGGCATCGCCCTCCCGGACCAGAAGCGCATCTTCGACAAGTTCTACAGGGCCAAGGACCCGCTCGACCGCACCATCGAGGGCTCGGGCCTGGGGCTGGCCATGGTGCAGCACATCGTCGAGGCCCACGGCGGGCGGGTGACCGTGCAGTCCACGCCCGGCGAGGGGGCCACCTTCTCCATCCACCTGCCGGTGGCCGGGAGCACGCCGTGAACGAGCGCATCCTGGTGGTCGAGGACGATCCCTCCATCCTCCGCGGGCTGCAGCTCAACCTGGGCATGGAGGGGTACCTGGTCCGCTCGGCCATGGACGGCGAGACCGGGCTGATGATGGCCCGCAGCGAGCGGCCCGACCTCCTGCTGGTGGACCTGATGCTGCCGCGGCTGGGGGGGCTGGAGCTCATCCGCGAGCTGCGCAAGTCCGACCCCGACGTCCCCATCCTCATCCTCTCCGCCAAGGGGCAGGAGACCGACAAGGTGGCCGGCCTGGCCTTCGGCGCCGACGACTACGTGGTGAAGCCCTTCTCGCTGCCGGAGCTCCTGGCCCGCATCGGCGCCGCCCTGCGCCGCCCGCGGGCCCGCGGCGAGACCGGCGTGGGGCGACAGGTGCGCCGCTTCGGCCGCGCCGAGGTGGACCTGGTGGCCCGCCGGCTGCTCGTGGACGGCGCGCCGGTGGAGCTGACGCAGAAGGAGTTCGACCTGCTGGCCTTCTTCGTCACCCACCCTGGCCGCGCCTTCCGGCGCGAGGAGCTGGTGCGGGCGGTCTGGGGGAGCTCCTACGAGGGCACCGCCCGCACCGTGGACAACTTCGTGGCCCGGCTGCGGGCCCACATCGGCGACGACGCCGAGGAGCCGCGCCACCTGGAGACGGTGCGCGGCGTCGGCTACCGGTTCACGCCGGGGGGCTGAGCCGCGGGCTACTGCCCGCCCTTCTGGCCCTTCATGAGCTGCTCCATCTGCTTGCGCTGCTCGGGGCTCATGTTCTTCATGGCCTCCTCCATCTGCTTGCGGGCCGCCGGGTTGCCGCCCATGCCCATCCCGCCGAGGCCCTTCTGCTCGGTGTAGCCGGCGGGGATCTCGAAGGCGCTCGACGGCACCGACTGGCGCTTGGCCGCGGTGAGCTCCATGGTGACGTTGCCGCCGCGCCCGTCCTTTCGGCTCCAGCGCACCGGGTAGCCCTCCACGCCGGCCTTTCGCAGCGCGGCGATGAGGCCGCCCGAGCCGCGCCCCTGGGAGAGCGCGCTCTTGGCCCACTCCGGCGCCAGCTCGGTGGTGACGCAGAGCTCCATCTCGCCGCTCCGCTCGCCGGTGGCCGTCACCTTCTCGCAGGGGAAGCCGGCCACCTTGTCCTTGCCGAGCTTCTTCACCGCGTACTGCTCCTGGGGCCCGTCCTTGGCGCTCTCGGCCGCCTCGGCGGTGTCGATGACCGTGTAGCTCTTCTTCTCCTCGTCGAGCACGTAGACCTTGCCGGGCTCGGCGCGGCGCTGCAGCGAGACCCGCCTCATCTCGCCCAGCATGCCGGGCGGGAGCTGGCCGCCCCCGGCCTTCACCGCCTCGCCGGCCTTCATCACCATCTCGCTGCGGATCCCGGTCTTGCCCACCTGGGCCCGGAAGGTGCCGGCCATCACGCCGGTGACCCGCCCCTCGACCACGCCCTCGAACTCGGCCCGCGCCGCCGGCGCGAGCAGCAGCGCGGCCATGGCGACCGCTGCGAAGTTGGCTCTCACGTGTTCCCTCCAGCGCGGCCCGCGGGCCGCCTTGCGGTTGGCTACGCGGCGAGTGCGGCTACGCCGACCAGTCGAGGATCACCTTGCCGCAGTTCCCCGAGCGCATCACCTCGAACCCCTCCTTGAACTGCTCGGCGCGGAAGCGATGGGTGAGCACGTGGGAGACGTTCATCCCGGCCTGGAGGAGGCTGGCCATCTTGTACCAGGTCTCGAACATCTCGCGCCCGTAGACCCCCTTCAGTACCAGCCCCTTGAAGATCACCTGGCTCCAGTCGATCTCGATGGGGGCCGAGGGGATGCCGAGGATGGCCACCCGCCCGCCGTTGTTCATGGCCTCCAGCATCTGGCGGAAGCCGTCGGCGTTGCCGCTCATCTCCAGCGCCACGTCGAAGCCCTCGGTCATGCCCAGGTGGCGCATGACGTCGGAGAGCTTCCGCTCCCGCGGGTTGACGGCGTAGGAGACGCCCATCTTGCGGGCCACGTCGAGCCGGTACTCGTTGACGTCGGTGATGACCACGTAGCGCGCGCCCACGTGCTTCACCACCGCCGCCGCCATGAGCCCGATGGGGCCGGCGCCGACGATGAGCACGTCCTCGCCCACCAGGTCGAAGGAGAGCGCGGTGTGGACCGCGTTGCCCAGCGGATCGAGGAAGGCGGCCACGTCGTCGGGGATGTCGGGCGTGAGCGGGAAGACGTTGACCGCCGGCATGGCCACGTACTCGGCGAAGCAGCCCTGGCGGTTGACCCCCAGGCCGCGGGTGTTGCGGCACAGGTGGCGGCGGCCGGCGCGGCAGTTGCGGCAGTGGCCGCAGGTGACGTGCCCCTCCACCGAGACCCGGTCGCCGGGGGCCAGCCCGGTGACGTGGCTGCCGATGGCGTGCACCTCGCCGGCGCACTCGTGGCCGATGGCCATGGGCACCTGGATGGTCTTCTGGGACCAGGCGTCCCAGTTGTAGATGTGGAGGTCGGTGCCGCAGATGCCGGTCTTGCGCACCCGGATGAGCACGTCGTTGGGGCCGATCTCCGGGACCGGCAGCTCCTCCATCCACAGCCCCGGCTCCGCCCTGGCCTTCACCAGCGCCCGCATCTTCACGAGATCACCCCCAGCTCCTTGCCCACCTTCCCGAAGGCCCCGAGCGCGCGCTCGAGGTGCTCCTTCCCGTGCGCCGCCGACATCTGGGTGCGGATGCGGGCCTGCCCCTTGGGCACCACCGGGAAGGAGAAGCCCACCGCGTAGATGCCCTCGGCGAGCAGCCGCTCCGCCATCTCGCCGGCCAGCTTCGCGTCGCCGAGCAGCACCGGGATGATGGGGTGGCTGCCCGGCGAGAGCCGGAAGCCCAGCTTCTCCATCCCGGCCCGGAAGAAGGCGCCGTTCTCCCGCAGCTTCACCCGCAGGGCGTCGCTGGCGGTGAGGAGATCGAGCACCGCCAGCGAGGCGGCGGCGATCGGCGGCGCCAGCGAGTTGGAGAAGAGGTACGGCCGCGAGCGCTGCCGCAGCCAGGCCACCACCTGGCCCTTCCCGGCCACGTAGCCGCCCGAGGCCCCGCCCAGCGCCTTGCCCAGCGTGCCGGTGAGGATGTCCACCCGGCCCATCACCCCGCAGGCCTCGGGCGTGCCCCGCCCCTTCTCGCCCACGAAGCCCACGGCGTGCGAGTCGTCCACCAGCACCAGCGCCCGGTGCCTCTCGGCGAGGTCGCAGATCTCCCGGAGCCTGGCCACGTAGCCGTCCATGGAGAAGACGCCGTCGGTGGCCACCAGGCGGAAGCGGGCACCCTTCGCCTCCACCAGGCACCGCTCCAGTCCCGCCATGTCGCCGTTGTCGTAGCGGAGCCGCTGCGCCTTGCAGAGCCGGATGCCGTCGATGATGGAGGCGTGGTTGAGGGCGTCGGAGATGACCGCGTCCTCCTCGCCGAGCAGGGCCTCGAAGACGCCGCCGTTGGCGTCGAAGCAGGAGGAGTAGAGGATGGCCTCCTCCATCCCGAGGAAGCCGGCCAGCCGCTCCTCGAGCCGCCGGTGGACGTCCTGGGTGCCGCAGATGAAGCGCACCGAGGCCATGCCGTAGCCCCGCTCGCCCAGCGCCTTCCGGGCCGCCTCGACGACGGCCGGGTGGTCGGCCAGCCCCAGGTAGTTGTTGGCGCAGAGGTTGACGACCTCCCTGCCGTCGGCCAGCCGGATCACCGCCGACTGGGGCGAGGCGATGACCCGCTCCTTCTTCCAGAGGCCGGCCTGGCGGACGGCGGCGAGCTCGCGGTCGAGGTGCTCGAGGTAGGTCGCGTCCACGGGGGCCTCCGGGGGGCAGCGCGGGCGCGAGGGAGGCGATAGCGCCTGCTGCGGCTGCCGGCTCATCCTGCCACGCGGCGGCCGGGCCGGGGGGCGCGAAAGGGGCGCACGGCCCGAGGTGGGGCAGGGCTCCGGGCGGCGGCCGCGCGGCCCTGTTGGGCCGGCCGGTTGCATCATGCCGATATGGGAATATGTTTCGGCCATGGCCCGCGCCGCCACCACCTCCGACGCCTGGAACGCCGTCGCCGAGCCGCAGCGCCGCCGCATCCTCACGCTGCTCCGCGGCGGCGAGCGGCCGGTGAACGAGGTGGCCCGGGCGCTCTCCATCGACCAGCCCCGGGCCTCCAAGCACCTGCGGGTGCTGCGCGAGGTGGGGCTGGTGCGGGTGCGCGAGGAGGGGAAGCAGCGGCTCTACGCCCTCGACGCCCGCGGCCTGCGGCCCATCCACGAGTGGGTGGGCGGCTTCGAGCGGTTCTGGAGCGAGAGCCTGGCGCGGCTCGACGTGTACGTGAGGGGGCTCGCGGAGAAGGAGAAGCGGCGATGAAGGAGAAGCGCGCGGTGGAGAGCGAGTCGGAGCGGGAGCTTGTCACCTCACGCCTTGTGAAGGCGCCGCGGCGGCTGGTGTGGCAGGCCTTCCAGAGCGCCGAGCACCTGGGCCAGTGGTGGGGGCCCGACGGCTTCCGCTGCACCACCAGCCAGTTCGAGTTCCGGATCGGCGGGCCCTGGATCTTCGTGATGCACGGGCCCGACGGCACCGACTACCCCAACCACATCACCTGGCGGGAGATCGCCCCCCCGGAGCGGATCGTCTACCTGCACCACGGGCCGGACTTCGAGAGCACGGTGACGCTGGAGGAGAAGGGCGAGGCCACGCTGGTGACCATGCGGGCCCTCTTCCCCTCGAAGGCGCAGCGCGACGCCGTCGTCGAGCGCTTCCACGCCGACGAGGGCGCACGGCAGACGCTGGGCCGGCTGGCGGCGCTTTGCGAGGCGCAGGTGGGGGAGCAGTAGCGCCTCGCTCCTCCCGGCGGTCCCCGGCGCCGGTCACATCCAGGGCGCACCCCCGATCTTCACCGTGTCCTCTAAGGGGGGAATCCCATGCCATCCGTGCCGATGACGCGCCTCGCGAAGCTCCTCGTCCCCATGCTGCTGGCCGGCGCCGGAGCCTGCGCGCCCTCGGTGAAGGTGCTGCGCACCAAGCCGGCCGAGATCAACCTCGCGGGGCTGAACCAGCTGGCCATCGTGGAGGTCACCGGCTCCGACGGCCACCAGCTCGGAAACGACCTCACGGAGGCCATCTTCAAGACCAACAGGTTCAAGCTGGTGGAGCGCTCCGCCCTGGACAAGATCGTCCGCGAGCAGCGGATGAGCAACGCCAGCGGCCTCTTCGCGGAGGGGGCCAAGGTGGGCGAGCTGCTGCCCGCCTCCGGGCTCGTCGCCGGGCAGGCCAGCCACCGGGTGCGGGACGAGGTGAGCCGGAAGAACACCACCTGCACGACCGAGGTGAACAAGAAGAAGGTGCAGGTCCCCTGCGTCGAGTACACGCGCGACGCCTCGGTGACCTACGACGCCAGCCTGAAGCTCCTGGACACCCGCACCGGCCGCCTCCTCGCCACCCGGGCCTTCCACAAGATCGGCAAGGACAAGTCGTGGGCCACCGACGAGGAGCCGGCGGCCATCGACACCGGGGCGCTGCTGATCGGGTGCCGTCAGGAGGTCGTCGGCGAGTTCGTACGGATGATCGCGCCGTTCCAGGTGCAGGAGGAGGTGGTGCTGGCGGTGGACGACGCGCTCCCCACGCTGGCCGCCGGCAACGGGCTCGCCAAGCACGGCGAGTGGGAGGCTGCCGTCGAGCAGTACGGGATGGCGGTGGCCAAGGCCGGCGCGACCCCGGGCCTGGAGCCCAAGTCCCGGGGCAAGGCCCACTACTCGCTGGGACTGGGCCTGGTGATGATGGGCCGATACGACGACGGGCTCGCCGAGCTGCGCAAGGCCGTCACGCTGCACGGCGACGACGATTGGGCCGCGTTCATGCAGCGGGCCAAGGCGTGGAAGGCCGACGCCGAGAAGCTGCAGAAGCAGACGGCAGGGCTCTAGGCACCACGCGCCGGCCCCATGCGCCGCTGGGCTCCTCCGCTGGGTCTCCTCCTGCTGTCCTGGGCCTGCGCGCCCGCGACGGCCAGCCGATCGCTGCCCGCCACGCGCTCCGCCTGCTCCGGGTGGCGCCTTCCGGACGACTCGCCCCGGGAGCGCTACCCGGCCTCGGCGTTCGTCGTCGGGGTCGGCAGCGCATCGCGCGTGTGGGACGCGGCGCGTGGCCGAGAACCCGCCGTGGCGGCCGCTCTGGCCGACCTCTCGCGCCAGCTTCTGTCCGAGGTGCGCGCCGAGACCACGGTGGCGCGCACGGCCGACGGCGCCAGCGAGCGGCAGCGCGTCGACGACCTGGCGTCGGTGCGGAGCGACTCGCTCGAGGTGCCGGGCGCGGAGGTCGTGGCCACCTGTTACGACCCGGACGCGGCCACGCTGCACGCGCTGGTGGCGGTCGAGCGCGCCGGCCTGCGGCGGGCTCTCCTGGCGGAGCGGGATGGGGTCCGCGCCGAGGCGGCGCGGCTGCAGGCCTCGATCGCCGGTGGGGCCCAGAGCCTCGAGGGCGTCCGGCGGGCCCGACGCGCCGTCCGGCTCCTGGAGCGGGCAGAGCGGCGGTCCCGGGTGGCGCGCGCGCTCGGCGGGGAGCCGCCCGCAACCGACCCCACGCTGGTCGAGCTCCGGCGCGCCCTGAACGCGATGGCGCTCCGGATCGGCGTGGCCGTGGAGGCATCGGCGAGCGAGCCGCTCCGCAGCGAGCTCAGGGCCGCCGTCAGCCGCTCCGGCCTGCCGCTGTGCGAGCCCGGCAGCACCGAGGCGGCGCTCGTCGCCCTGCGCCTGTCCCTCGATCGCCGCAGCGAGGCCGTGGCCCAGATGGCCGGGGTCACGGTGGTTCGCGCCCGCGCGACCGTGGACCTGGTGCGGCTCGACACCGGGGTCGTGCTCTCGAGCCTGACCCACCAGGAAACCGGCTCGGCCAGCACGCCGGGGCGGGCCGAGGCGCTCGCCGCGGTCGCCCTGGCCCGGTGGTTCGCGCCACGGGTCGAGGAGGCGCTGCGCCGGACCGATGCCGAGGAGGCCCTACCTTGAGGCCGGAACCACGAGAACCCGCGAAGGGAAGAACCACCGAACCAAGGAGAGAACGCACCATGATCCGCCAGACAACGACGCGCGCTGCGGGACTCGCCGCGGCCCTGCTGCTCGGCTCCGCCTGCTCGACGGCCCGGGAACGGCCGGACCCCGGCCCGGCTGCCGCGGACTGCGGGGGCCGCCCCGCCTGGACCTGCCTCGCAGAGACAGCGCCCTGCCCGCAGCCCGAGCTCGCGGGGAAGATCTGCGCCCTCGGCATGGCGAGCGGCCTCTCGGAGTCCCTCGGCATCCCCACCGCATCCACCGCCGCCAAGGCCAGCCTGGCTCGGTTCTTCGAGGCCCGGGTCCAGGCCTTCAACAAGCGGGTCATGGCGGCGCGCGGCGCCGGCGACACCGTGGAGGAGGTCCAGAAGGTGATGGACAAGGTCGAGCAGTTCTCCGAGCAGACCCTGGTCGGCGTGATGACGCCGCGCCGCCACTACGATGCCGCCTCGCGCACGACCTACGTCCTCGCGGTCATCGACGATGCCGCCTTCAAGAAGTGGGTGACGGGGATGCGGGAGATGGCGGCGCTCTCGGCCGACACCCGGCAGCGGATCGACCAGGCCGCTACCGAGGCCGACGCGGCGGCGGCTGCGGCGCGCGCCGAGAAGGCCGCCGGAGAGGCCGCCCGCGCGGCGCGCTGAGCCTCAGAACCGCAGGGGACCCACCTCGCCGCTCTGGCGCCAGCTCAGGTAGCCGAGCAGCGCCGCGGCGGCGAGCGTGACCCCGGCCCCCGCGCCGGCGGCGATCGCCGCGTTCCGGGAGCGGTCTCCGGCCCGCACCAGCGCGTTGTGCTGGGCCACGGTGTAGGGCGGGCGGACGCCACCGTCGGGGGACTGCATGGCCCGGGCGTCGGCGTACCTCGCGGTGGCCCGGATGCCCTCGGAGGCGGAGTAGACGCCAAGCAGGAGGGAGGCCCCACCCGCGCCGAGGGCCGTCCATCCCAGCGCCCGACCAGGGGGTGCCGGCTCCGGCGCCACGGCGGTAGTGGGCGCGGGAACGGCGCGCGGCGGGCCGGCCTCCGCGGCACCGGCCGGTCCCTCCAGCAGGGGTGAGGGCCGGCCCGAGAGGAGGTACTCGGCCAGCGCGTCGAGACCGCCGGGGGGCGGCAGGCCGCCCGGCAGGCGCAGCGTGCCCTCGCGCTCCACGGTGCCGCGGCGGGCCTCGACGTGCACGGCGACGAGCTCCGAGCCTGCCTCGCCGTCCCGGAGCCAGACCGCCACGAGGCGGTCCATGCCCAGGCCGGCCGCGACGGCAGGCAACCGCTCCGCTCGGTCCGCTGCGGAGAGCGCGAGGCCCGGACCGGCCTCCGGCAGGTAGACGGCGGCACGCTCCGCGTCCAGCGAGGCGCTGCCGTCGCCTGCTCCCAGATCCACGGTGGGTCCAGGGACGTGCCGCCCACCGCGCCGGCCTGAGATCCGGTAGCGCCCCGGAGCGAGCGGCACGGTGAGGGACCCCTCCCCCACCTCGCGCCCCTCCACAAGGACGGACACGCCCGGGGAGGTCACGACCGCGAGCCGCCGGCGGGGCTGGGCGCGGACGCGGCTCGCGGCCTCGGTCAGGAGCCGGAGGAAGCTGGGCGGGTACTGGCGAGCGTCCGCTTCGAGGTCCGGGACCACGCGGTGGAGCCGCTCGAGCAGGTCCTGCGCCTCGGCCTGCCTGCCGGCCGACTGCTCGGCCCGTGCGAGGCGGAGCATGGTGCGGATCCACTGTCGGTGGATTTCCGGGGAGGGCGGGAGGCGCTCCAGATCTGCCACGAGGGCGCGCAGGGCGCCGAGCGCTCCCTCGAAGTCTCCGGCTGCATGCGCCGCCAGGGCGCCGGCGTGGGCCTGCTCTGCCGCGGCGAGCACGGCCGGGCTGGGCCCGCCTCCCATGCGCTCCCGCAGGATCTCGCCCGGGACCACGTCCCCGGAGCGGCGGCGCAGCGCATCTCGGAGCTCGGCGGCGAGCGCAGGGAGCGGAGCCACCGGACCCGGCGGCTCGGCGGTGGCCACGACCCCCAGCTCTCCGGCGAACGCGGCTGGCGCCCGGGTCAGGCAGACGAGCAGGGCTCCGATCCAGCGCCTCCTAGCAGTCACCGCGATCCTCCGGCGGCCTCACACCGGCCGCTTGCGGGCCGTGCCTCCCCTTCCGGCCCGGGCTAGGGAGAGGTGTGGATGCGGCCCCCGTCGCCGACGACGACCAGCCGGTCCCCCACCCATGCGGCTGCGCTGCCGCTGGCGCCGGAGGCGAGGTCCGGCGCGGCCCAGGCGACGGCGTCGGGCGAGGTGGCGAGCGCGTTTCCCATCGCCAGGAAGGCCCCGCGGCCGTAGAGCACGCGGCGCAGATACGTGGGAGTCGAGACCGGAGAGTGATCGGTCCAGGCCACCAGGTCGGGCGAGGTGAGGATCTTGGCGGCGCCGCCCCCGATCATCGGGTTGCCGACCACGACGTAGCGACCGTCCACCCAGGTCGCGTCGGTGACCTGGACGGTGACACCGGCGTTGTAAGGGGTCCAGGCGAGGCCGTCGACGGAGGTGAGCAGCACGCCCGAGTGCCCGGACACCAGGAAGCGACCATTGGCGAAGCTGACGCCGTTCAGGTGGTTGCTGGTCGTCGAGTCCACCGCGGACCAGCCCACGCCGTCCGTGGAGCGCTGCAGCGATCCCAGGTTACCCGCCGCAACCCAGGCCCCGTTTCCGTACGCCACGCCGTTCAGGCCGGGCGACGCGCCGGGCGTGCGGTCGGTCCAGACGAGCCCGTCGGGCGACGTGGAGATGAGGGCTCCGAAGTGCGTGCCCTCGCCCCGGGTCCCGACGGCGACGAACAGGCCGCCGCCGTGCGCCAGGTGGGTGAAGAAGTGGGTGGCGGGCTTGGGCGGCTCGATCGGTAGCCAGCTCTCGGCGTCCGGCGAGGTGAGGATGGTGCCGCCGTGGCCCACCGCGACGGCCCGCGTCCCCGACCATGCCAGACCATAGAGGTCGCTCGTGCTTCCCGAGGAGCGCGTGGTCCAGCGGGTCATGGTGCAGGGCTCGACAGCGGGCACCGCACTGAGGATGACGCCGAGGCCCGCAGCCACGAGCCGGTCGCCCGCCCAGGCGACCGCCCGGCCCGCGAACGCGGCGGCGGGCCAGTTCAGATCCCGTTTCCACGCGGTCCCGTCCCGCGAGGTGAGCAGGCCGTCGCCCACCGCCACGAAGAGCCCGCCTCCCCATGCGACGCGCCGCAGCGGAACCGGGAGGCCCGATGGCGCCACGTCCGCCCAGGTGACCAGGTCGGGCGAGGTGAGGATCCTGCCTCCTGCGCCTGCCGCGCTCACGCCCACGGCGACGTAGAGCCCGGCTCCGTGCGAGATGTCCGAGAGGATCAGGTCGGGGTCGATGCGCGCCTCCACCCAGGAGAGACCGTCGGCCGACGAGAGGACCGTGCCGGCATGGCCGGTTGCCAGGAAGAGCCCGTTCGCGAAACGCACGCCCTGCAGGTGCTCGGCGGTCCCGGAGGGAACGGCGCTCCAGGAGATCCCGTCGGTCGAGCGCTGCAGCGACCCCAGGTCGCCAGCGGCCACGAAGACGCCGTTGCCGAAGGCCACTCCGTTGAGGCCGGGCGCGATCGCCGGCGCGCGCTCCGTCCAGGCGAGGCCGTCGCCGGAGGTGGCGATGACCGCACTGGTCGAGGGCGCGGCGCCGCTCGCGCCCACCGCGACGAAGAGCCCGCCGCCGCGGGCCACGTCCCGGTAGGCGTTCGCCTGCGGCAGGGGCGTGGCCAGGGCGGTCCAGGCCGCACCGCCGGTGGAGGTCAGCACGGTGCCTTCCGCCCCCACGACGACGGCCAGCGAGTCGGAGTAGGCCACGCCGCTCAGCTCCACGGCGGGCCCCCAGATCTGCTGGTCCCATGCGCCGGCGGCGGTGCACGGGACCCAGGAGGAGAAGTCGAGGCCAGCGGCATCCTGGTCCGCGAGGCGCACGGTCCGCCGCGCCGGCGTGAAGGCATGGCCCGCGGCGCTGGAGGGTGTGAGCGTGTAGTCCCCGTTGACCACCCGGCTGAACCTGAACGCCCCGGCGGCGTCGGTTCGGACCGTGGACTCGACAGGGCCCGACAGCGCCACTGTCACCCCCTCGACCACCTCCCCTTCCACGCGGCCGGAGAGCTGGGACACCTGCGGGAGGGGCGCCGTGCGCCCGCATGCTCCGAGGAAGAGGAGCCCCAGCGCGGCCATCCCGCCCCTGCCGGGCCTCGACGTCATGCGCGCTCCACTTCGGTGCTGGGGCCCGGGTGGACCCGCCCGTCATGAAGATCGGTGACCCGCCCCGATGTGACGGCCGGAGAGGACTCGGTCGCGGGGTGCGCTCCCCAGAGCTCCGGGGCCACCGCCCGCTCGAGGCGGAGGAGGGCCTCCAGCCAGGCCCTGCCGTCCGCCGGGCGCTCCTCCGGGCGCTCGGCGAGGGCCGACCCGAGCAGCCCCAGCAGCGGCTCGGGCGCGCCCGGGAGGTCGAGCGCCGCCCCCGGGCCGGGGACGCGGCAGGTCAAGGTCTCGTGGAGGAGCAGCCCCGCCGACCAGACGTCGGTGCGGGCGTCCTCGGACCCTCGCGTCCGCTGCTCGGGCGCCATGTAGCGCGGCGTTCCCCCGTCGTACCGGGCGCCGGGCCCCAGGACCTGGGCCAGCCCGAAATCGAGAACCTTCGCGAAGCCTTCGGCCGTGAGGAAGACGTTGCCTGGCTTGAGGTCGCGGTGCAGGACCCCGACCGCGTGGGCGTGGGCGAGCGCCCTGGCCACGTCGACGGCCACCGGGAGCGCCTGGCCGAGCGGCAGGGGACCTCGCCGTAGCCGCTCGGCCAGCGTCTCGCCCCGCAGGAGCTCGAGGACCAGGTAGGGGCCTCCCTCCCAGGAGCACATGTCGAAGAGGGTCACGATGTTGGGGTGGCTGAGCCGGGCCGCGGCCTCGGCCTCGCGCCGAAGCCACCCGTCCCGGGCGCGCTCCCCACCGCCGGGCTTCACGACCTTCAGGGCGACCCGCCGTCCCAGCTGCCCGTCGCGCGCCTCGTACACCACCCCGAACCCACCGCGGCCGATCTCCCGCAGGATCTCGAACCGCCCCACGACCATCCCGGAATGGAGGCTGGCCGCCCATACGGTGCCGAGGTCCGGCTCCGGCGCGCGGGCGAGCCGCTCGAGAACCTCGCCGATCGCCTCCGAGGAGGGGCAGGATGCGGAGGCGCCCGAGGTCGAGTCCCCGGCCGCGCGCAAGCCGGGGCTGCGCCGATCGAAGCGCAGGCGCACGGGGCCGATCCGCAGCTCGGCTCCCGGCCGCAGCTGCACAGGCGCGGACGCCACCGCCATGCCGTCCACCAGCGATCCGTTTCGCGATCCGAGGTCGGTGTACCAGGCGGCGCGATCGTCGAACTGCACCATGCCGTGGCAGGCCGACACGAAGGGGCTGGGGAGCGCCACGTCGCTCTCGACCCTCCGCCCGATGCGCACCGGCGAGCGCATGAAGGCGTAGCGGGCCCGTGTGTGCGTCTCCGCGTCCTCGATCTGGATGACGAGCGGCTCCACGCGCTTCCCCCTCACCGCCGAGCCGAGCCGAGCCGAGCCGCCACTCTAGCGAAGCGCCCCACCCCGCGGTAGACCCTGAGTCTGGGGACGGACTCTCCGCGCCACCCCCTGTGCTACCCTTCCCAGGTCATGACTCGGTGTGGGGAGTGCCACCGGAGCGCGCCTGCCGGCGCGCTTCACTGTGCGTCCTGCGGCGCCAGGGTGGAGCAATCCGGCCCGCTGGCCTCGGGCGAGGGCTGGGGCGGTACCCCCGACCCCCGCATCGGCGAGACCATCGGCGGCCAGTACTTCCTGGAACACCTGCTGGGCCGCGGCGGGATGGGCAGCGTCTACAGGGCTCAGATCGTGGGGAGCGATCGGCAGGCGGTGGTGAAGCTGCTTCGCAGCGACCTGGCCTCCGACCCCTCGGTCGCCCGGCGCTTCCACCAGGAGGCTCAGGCTGCGGCGCGGGTGGTGCACCCCAGCTCCATCCGCCTGCTCGGCTCGGGCTCCACCGACGACGGCACCCCCTACCTGGCGATGGAGTACGTCCCCGGCCGGACGCTCGCCCGCGCGATCGCGGAGGAGTGGCCGCTCGGCGACGCCCGGGTGGTGGAACTCGGCGCCCAGGTGCTGGCGGCGCTCGCCGCGGCCCACGCCTGCGGCGTCGTCCACCGCGACCTGAAGCCGGCCAACGTCATGCTGCGCATGCAGGAGGGCCGCGAGCTGGTGACGGTGCTCGACTTCGGGATCGCCCAGCTGGTCGGCGGTGGGGAGCCCGAGGCCCGCATCACGCACCACGGGACCATCTACGGCACGCCGGCCTACATGAGCCCGGAGCAGGCTCGCGGCGAGGCGCTCGACCCCCGGAGCGATCTCTACTCCGTGGGCGTGCTCCTGTACGAGGCGCTCGCGGGCGTGCTCCCCTTCGAGGCGCCCACCGTCCTGGGGGTGCTGGCCCGGCACGCCGAGGACGAGCTGCCACCGATTCGCACCAGGAGGCCGGCGGCGATCGTCGCTCCGGCGCTGGAGGCGGTGGTCGCCTGGGCGCTCCGCAAGCAGCGCGAGGACCGGCCGGCATCGGCCGAGGAGATGCGGAACGCGCTGCTGGCGTGCGGGGCGGGGGCACCGGGAGGCCGCCGCCCCTTGCCCCGCGTTCCGGAGGCCGACACCCTGGCGCTTCCCGCGCAGTACCGCCTTGCAGGGCCCGGCCCTGGGCCTGGCAGCGGCAGGATGCGGCGGGTATCGGGCCGGGCCGCAGGCGCGGGCGTCGCGCTCGCGATGCTGCTTGCCCTGGGTACGGCGATCCTCGGCTGGCAGGGGTCGCGGGCGGGCGCAGCCGCCGTGCCACCCGGCGCGGCGCCGGCCCCGGAGCGCGCGGCGGAGGCCGCACTCCCGCCGGTGGCCCTTCCGCAGCCATCGACCTCGGGGGCGCCGCCGGCCATGCAGACGTCGCCTCCCGGCGGAGACAGGGCGCGAGAGCTTCCGGGTCAGGCGCGGACGGCCCGCGTCGCGCGCCGGACCGACCCTCCGCCGAAGGCGCCCACTGCCATCCGCACCGTCGCCGGGCAGCGCGGGCTCCTGCCGACGCCCCCGCCGACCTCCGGCGAGGCCCTGCTGGTGCTCGACGCCTTGCCCTGGGCCGAGGTGAGCGTCGACGGCGAGCCCCTCGGCGAGACGCCCCGCGAGGTGCGCCTGGCGGCGGGCCGCCACGCCGTCCGCGCCATACACCCGGAGTATGGTGCGCGCGAGGTCTGGATCCAGGTGGAGGCCGGAGAGCGGCGCGTCTGGACGGCAGCTTTCGGGCCGTAGCCGCGCGCACGCGGCATCGCATCACCGTCAGTACACCGCCTGCTCGACGCCGGCCGCGCCGGCGGCGGGCTCGGGGTTGACGTACGGCCGCACCCGGAAGTCCGCGAGGTCGACGGTGATCGATCCTCCGCCGACCTCGGCCGTGAGGTTGAAGACGAAGGGCGCGGTGAGGGCCGGGAACGAGGCCGTACCGCAAAGGGTTTGGCCCAGGTAGAGCTGCAGCGTCCTGGCGGAGGCGTCGACGATCATCCGGCCAAGGTAGGACGCATTGACCGCGGCGCACTCCTGGACGCCGTTCGACCACCAGCCCGTGGCGACCTTCGCGAGCGGCGTCCCGTACGCGGTCGACGGGGCCCCGATCCGGGCGATGAACGCCGCCGATTTCCAGGAGGGGGTCGGGGCGGCGTCCATCGTCATACCGAACTCGGCCGCGACACCGCCGGTGAAGGACGGGCTGGTCTGCAGCTCCCGGCCGCTCGCCGAGCCGGCCGGGGCCGTGGCCGAGAAGCGGGCCACGCCGCCCTGGACGGACGGCTGCGTCCACCGCTGGTTGCCGGACCAGGAGGAAGAGGCGAGCGCCGCGTCGAAGCCGTCGAAGAAGGCGAACGTGGCCGTCGCCGAGTGCGCCAGCGGACCGACCAAGGTGGCGCTCGGGTTGCCGTAGTGGACCAGGACGGAGGAGCCGCTCGTGGGAATGGCGCCGAGGCGCACCCAGATGCGGGTCGCCGCGGTCCCCAGACCCGACTCGATCCACCAGGCGAGCTCCTGCCCGTCGGACCCGGAGAAGCGGAGGTCCCCGCCTCCGGCCTGGAGCTTGCCGGCCGCCACGAGGGACGCCGAGTCGAGGTCGACGGCCACGGGGTAGTCGCTCACGGCGGCGGCCGACGAACCGGCGACGGGGATCACGCGGTGGTACCGCCAGACCCCACCTCCGCTCCCCGACCAGGCCCTTCCCCACACGAAGTCGTTCCCCGCGCTCGAGGCCCCGGCGACCGTCACGCTCCGGCTGGCCGGCTGGAAGTTGTACCCGGCGAGCGACGGCGTGAGGGTGTAGGTCCCGTAGGGCACGTTTGCGAAGGAGTAGCTTCCGTTCGCGGCCGCGGTGACCGTGAGGTGAATGGGGCCCGCGAGGTCGAGCTGCGCACCTGGGGCGGTGGCACCGGCGACGCTCCCGGATACCGTGGCGCCCGGGCCCACCCAGGTTCCGCCATCGATGGCGCAGGCGTCCTGGTAGCCCGGGATCGACGCGGGAGTGTAGACGCGGATGTGCATGGAGACGCCGGCCGGAAGCGCGAAGAGCCCGGTCATGACCCGCGGACCCCGGTAGGTGCAGCGCGCCACGGAGCCGGCCGGACAGCCGGAACCGGGCGTGGCGGTCGCTGCCCCGGTACCCGCCGGCGTGCACAGCGCGGTGAACTGGCTCCGCAGGTCCGCACCGGCATCGACGATCTCGGTGCAGCTCGTCTCCGGCGGCTGTCCTTCGATCATGGTGCAACTCGCGGTTCCCACCGTGTCTCCCTTCCCTCCTCCGCCGCAGGCGGCGCCGAGGACCAGGACCAGCGCGGCGGCTCGGTGCGAAAAACGCAGATCGGCCATGGCGGACCTCCGGGAAGTCGAGTGGGCGGCGCGAACGAGTTGGAGATCGCAGCGGCCGGAATACGTGACGCGCGACCGGGCTCGGCGCGCGGGCTCGAGACCGCGACGGCGGACGGAGCGCTCCCCGGGCCCGCGGCCCCGGCGCGCCGGGCTAGCCGGTCCGCGCCCCCCGCGCCAGGCGGGTGAGCTTCTCCTTCAGCCGCTCGAACCGCTTGCGCAGGGCCGCCTCGTCGAGCGCTCGGCCCTCGGCCTCCATCACCTGGGCAATCTCCTTCCAGGAGAGGCGGCGGTCGAGCCGAAGGACCAGCAGGCTGCGCTCCTCCGGTTCGAGCGCGGAGCGGAGCCGCTCCAGCGCCTCCGCCTCCCGCTCCGCGGCCTGCGCACCGTGGGAGAGCACCTCGGCGGCGACGCGCGAGGCCATCGAGCTGGGGAACCTTTCGCGCCGCCGGCGCCAGCCGTCCTCCTGGACGCGCAGCGCCGCGGTCCAGGCGACGCGGTAGGCCCACACGCGCACCGAGCTCCGGCCCTCGAACCTCGCGAGCCCCTTCCAGACCCACTCGGCGAAGAAGGAGAAGGCGTCGTGCGCGTCCTCCGCGGAGCGCAGGACGCGGGCGAGATAGGCGAGCACCTGCGGCCCGTACCCGCGGATGACCTCGGTCGCCGCTGTCGCGCTGTCGCCGCGCCGCAGCGCGCGGGTGACTCGCTCCTCCACCATGGGCGAATCGTACACGCCCCGGCGCGCTCGCCGCATCCCCGCACCGGGCGGGTGGCCGCGCCCGCCTCTACCCCGTCAGCGCCTTCCGCAGCGCGCCCAGGAGCGGCTCGTCCTCGCCCGGCAGCACGGTGCGCGGGTCCAGCACCAGCAGCCCCTCCTCGATGCGGGCCACCACCGCCGGGTCGCCCCGGCGCAGGCGCTCGGCGAGCTTCTCGCGCTCCGGCCCCGGCAGCGCCAGGAGCCGCGTGGGCAGCGTCACCTCGGGGAGCGAGCCCCCGCCCACCGCCGAGCGCCCCTCGCGCACCGAGGCGCCGGGCGCCACGTCGATGAGCGCCGCGCGCCAGCGCTCGGCTCGGGCCTGGAGCGCCTCCTGGCCCACGGAGATGGCGCGCCACACCGGGATCCGGCCGAGCGCCTCGCCGCGCTCGTAGTGGGCCAGCGTGGCCGAGAGGCCGGCGAGCGCGATCTTGTCCACCCGCAGCGCCCGCAGCAGCGGATGGCGCCGGGCGCGATCGACCGCCTCGCGCCGGCCCACCAGGATGCCGGCCTGCGGCCCGCCCAGCAGCTTGTCGCCCGAGAAGCAGACCAGATCCGCCCCGGCCTCGACCCGCTCCTGCACCGTGGGCTCGACGCCGAGGCCGAAGGGCTGGGTCTCGAGCAGCGTGCCCGAGCCGAGGTCGTCCACGGTCCAGAGCGCGTGGCGCCTGCCCAGCTCGACCAGCTCGGCCAGCGTGGGGTCGGCGACGAAGCCGGAGAGCTTGAAGTTGGAGCGGTGCACCGAGAGCAGGATCCGGGTCCGCTCGTTCACCGCCGCCTCGTAGTCGCGGGCGTAGGTTCGGTTGGTGGTGCCCACCTCGGTGAGGGCACAGCCGGAGCGGCGCAGCACGTCGGGCACCCGGAAGCCGCCGCCGATCTCGACGAGCTGCCCCCGCGAGACGATCACCTCGGGCCGGGAGCCCGTACCTGGGACCTCGGGCCGGGGGCCCGTGCCTGGGACCTCGGGCGCGTGCGTGCCGGCGTCCGGCGCCCCTCCCGCCACCGGGGTGGCCCCGGCGGCCCCCGGACGGCCGCCCGAGAGGCTGGCCAGGGCCAGCATGACGGCCGCGGCGTTGTTGTTCACCACCAGTGCCGCTTCCGCACCCGTCAGGCGGCACAGGGCGGCGGCGGCGTGATCGTACCTGTCGCCCCGCTCGCCGGCCCGGAGGTCGTACTCCAGGTTCACGTAGCCGGCGGCGGCCCGCATCGCCTCCACCGCCGCCTCGGAGAGGGGTGCCCGCCCGAGATTCGTGTGGATGACGACGCCGGTGGCGTTGATGACCCTCCGCAGCCCGCCCCGGGAATCTTCCGCGAGGATTTCCAGCAGCTTGGCCTCGATCTCAGCCGGCGGCGGGCAGGCACCGCCGCCCAGGATCCGCTCCCGCTCCGCCTCGAGGAGCGCCCTCACCCGATCCATGACCGGGCCGTGCCCCAGGCGGGCGACGAGCCCCGCCGCCTCGGCCGTCTGGAGGAGCCTGTCGGCCCGGGGGAGCTTCCGGGCCTCGGCGGCCAGGTCTTCGGAGGGGCCGTGGGGCATGATCTGGAGATAGCACGGCTTTCCGGCGCTTTCCCGTTTCCGGGCGGGGGTGGGCCAGGGCGAGGAAGGCAGTTGCCTGATTCGTCACGAGAGGGTAGACGTTTCCACCTCCCTATGGCCCATTCCGATGCCATCCAAGTGGCCCAGCCCCTCCTCTGGGCGCTGATCCTCCTGCCTGCTGCCGGCGCCCTGGTGAACGGCTTCTTCGGCCGACGCCTGGGCAAGGGCAACGTCGCGCTGATCGCGGTCGGCGTCATGGTCGCCGCCTTCGCGGTCGCCGTCTTCGCCTTCTTCCAGCTCTTCCACGGCGAGCACGGTACGGTGCTCCGGGCCCCGGGCGACGTCTGGTTCCGGGTGGGCAACACCTCGGTGAGCTTCGGCCTGCTCTTCGACCGGCTCTCCGGCACGCTGTCGCTGGTGGTCACCGGCGTGGGCGCGCTCATCCACGTCTACTCGACCTCGTACATGAGCCACGAGGACGACTTCGGGTACGCGCGCTTCCTCACCTACCTGAACCTGTTCGTGGCCGCGATGATGACGCTGGTGCTGGGCGACAACCTGGCCCTCACCTTCATGGGCTGGGAGGGCGTGGGCCTGGCCTCCTACCTGCTCATCGGCTTCTGGTACACCGACAAGCAGAAGGCCTTCTGCGGCCGCAAGGCCTTCATCACCAACCGCGTCGGCGACTTCGGCTTCCTCATCGGCTTCTTCGCGGTGCTCTCGCTCTTCGGCACCGGCGACTACGCGCAGCTCACCCAGATGGCCGGGAAGCTCCAGGGCGGCCAGCTCATCGCCACCGGCCCGTTCGCCGGCTGGACCGTGACCGCGGCGCTGACCCTCGCCACCCTGGGCTTCTTCGTGGGCTGCACCGGCAAGAGCGCCCAGCTCCCCCTCTACGTCTGGCTGCCCGACGCCATGGCCGGCCCGACGCCGGTCTCGGCCCTCATCCACGCCGCCACCATGGTGACCGCGGGCGTGTACCTGGTGGCTCGCACCAGCTTCCTCTTCGCCCTGGCCCCGGCCTCGATGGCGGTGGTGACCACGGTGGGCGCGGCCACGGCCCTCTTCTCGGCGCTCATCGCCTTCGCCCAGTACGACATCAAGAAGGTTCTGGCCTACTCCACCGTGAGCCAGCTCGGCTTCATGTTCATCGGCGTGGGCTCCGGCGCCTACTTCGCCGGCGTGCTCCACCTCGTCACCCACGCCTTCTTCAAGGCCTGCCTCTTCCTCGGCGCCGGCTCGGTGATGCACGGCATGCACGAGGACACCGACATCCGCAACATGGGCGGGCTGCGGAAGAAGATGCCCTGGACCCACCTCACCTTCCTCGTCTCCACCATCGCCATCACCGGCTTCGTGGTGCCGCTCTCGGGCTTCTTCTCCAAGGACGCCATCCTCGCCAACGCCCTCTTCGCCCACAACGCCATGAGCGACGCCTACCCCTGGGTCGGCCCGCTGGCCTACGTGCTCGGGTCCCTGGCCGCCGCGGGCACCGCCTTCTACATGATGCGGCTCTACGCGCTCACCTTCGCCGGCGAGCCCCGCACCGAGGCTGCCAGGCACGCCCACGAGTCCTCGCCGGTGATGTGGGTCCCGCTGGCGGTGCTGGCCTTCCTGGCCGTCGTCGCGGCGGTGCTGGGCCTCCCCGGCAACTGGGCGCTGGGCGAGCTCTTCGGTCGCTTCACCCACCCGGTCTTCGCCCAGGCCATCGCCACCGCCCACGTCGAGGAGCACGCCGCCACCGCCTGGCCCTTCATCGTCGCCTGGCTGGTGGCGCTGGTCGCCGGCGGGCTGGGCTACGCGATGTTCGCCGGCAACCTGAAGTCCATCCCGGCCCGCTTCGTCGAGGTCTTCCCGGCGCTCACCCGCTTCGCCCAGGACAAGTTCCGGGTGGACGAGCTCTACCAGTGGCTCATCATCCGGCCGCTGCAGGTGATCTCGCGCTTCCTCTGGAAGGTGGGCGACGCCCTGCTCATCGACGGCCTCCTGGTCAACGGCACCGCCCGCGCCGCCATGGCCTTCGCCAGGCTCTTCCGCACCCTGCAGAACGGCGACGTGCAGCGCTACGCCGCCCTGATGGCGGTGGCGGTGGGCGTCATCCTCTGGACCGTGCTGGGCCGGGGAGGGAACTAGCCCATGCTGCTCACCGCCGTCATCTTCCTGCCGCTCCTCGGCGCCCTCATCGCCGCCTTCCTCCCGGCCGGCGAGCCCGGGCAGCACCGCGGCTGGGCCTTCTTCGTCACCCTGGCCACCTTCGGCGTCTCGCTGGCGCTCTGGGCCGGCTTCGACTCCCGGCCCGGCGCCGCCGAGTTCCAGTTCGCCCTCAAGGTGCCCTGGATCGCCTCGGCCGGCATCGGCTACCACGTCGGCCTCGACGGCGTGGCGCTGCTGCTGGTGATGCTCACCACCGCGCTCACGCCCATCGTCATCCTGGCCGCCTGGAGCGTCACCGAGCGGGTGAAGGAGTTCCTCATCGCCGTGCTGGTGCTGGAGACGGCGATGATCGGCACCTTCGCGGCCCTGGACCTCGTCCTCTTCTACGTCTTCTGGGAGGCGGTCCTCATCCCCATGTACCTGCTGATCGGGGTCTGGGGCTCGCAGAACCGGCTCTACGCCACGGTGAAGTTCTTCATCTACACCTTCGTGGCCAGCGTGCTGATGCTCATCGCCATCATCTACGCGGCCCTCCACGCCGGCGGCAGCTTCGACTACCTGGTGGTGCGCGACGCGCTCCGGGTCGGCGCCGACGCGCAGAAGTGGCTCTTCCTGGCCTTCGCGGTGGCCTTCGCCGTCAAGGTGCCGATGTTCCCGGTGCACACCTGGCTGCCGGACGCCCACACCGAGGCCCCCACCGCCGGCTCCGTCATCCTGGCCGGCGTGCTCCTGAAGATGGGCACCTTCGGCTTCTTCCGCTACGCCATGCCGCTCTTCCCGGACGCTGCGCTGCAGTTCCGGCCGGCCATCGCGGTGCTGGCGGTGGTGGGCATCATCTACGGCGCGCTCATGTGCCTGGTGCAGGGCGACATGAAGCGGCTGGTGGCCTACTCCTCGGTCTCGCACCTCGGCTTCGTGATGCTGGGCCTCATGGCCCTGACCGCCGAGGGGCTCACCGGCGGCGTCTACCAGATGCTCAACCACGGCGTCTCCACCGGCGCCCTGTTCCTCCTGGTGGGCATGCTCTACGAGCGGCGCCACACCCGGCTCATCTCCGAGTACGGCGGCATCGCCAAGCAGGTGCCCTGGATCGCCACCGCCTTCGTGGTGGTCACCCTCTCGTCGGTCGGCCTGCCGGGCACCAACGGCTTCGTCGGCGAGTTCCTCATCCTGGCCGGTACCTGGCTGGGCCGGATGCCGGGCACCCAGCTGCTGGCGGTGCTCGGCGCCACCGGCGTCATCCTGGGCGCGGTCTACATGCTCTGGCTGGTGGAGCGGGTCTTCTTCGGCACCATCACCAGCGACGAGAACCGCCACCTCCCCGACCTGTCGCTGCGGGAGGCCTTCGTCATCGCCCCCATGATCGTCCTCATCGTGGTCATGGGCCTCGCCCCGCAGCCCTTCCTCGCGCCGGCCAGGCCCGCCGTCGATCGGCTGGTGACCCGCATGCAGGAGGCCGACCGCCGCCTGCGCACCCGCGACCCCGGCCGCCCGCCCTCGGTCGGCGGACAGCAGCCGGCCCTGGCGCTCGAGCCCACCACCGCGCCCGGCGCGCTCGCGGCCATGCCCCCGGCCGGAGGGAGCCACTGACATGCCGACGGTCTCCTCGCAGGACGTGCTCGCCCTCGCGCCGGTCGCCATCCTGGCGCTGGGCGGCATCGCCCTCCTCCTCTCGGAGGTCTTCCTCACCTCCGGCAAGCGCGGCTACCAGGCCTTCCTGACCGTGCTCTTCGCGGCCACCGCGGGCCTCACCGCCTTCGGCGCCACGCCGGGCAAGGTCTTCGCCGGCCAGGCCACCGCCGACGCCTTCTCCGCCTTCGTCACCATCACCGTCTCCTTCGGCCTGGCGCTGGCAGCGCTGGTCTCCGCCTCCTGGCTCGACGCCCGCGGCGCCGAGCGCGGCGAGTTCTACGCCCTCTCGCTCTTCGCGGCCTCGGGCATGAGCCTGCTGGGCATGGCCAGCGACCTCCTGGTGGCCTTCGTGGCCATCGAGATCATGAGCCTCAGCACCTACGCCCTGGCCGCCTGGATGCGCCGGGGCAAGAAGCCGGCCGAGGCCGCCTTCAAGTACTTCATCCTCGGCGCCTTCTCCTCGGCGCTGCTCCTCTACGGCACCTCGCTGGTCTTCGGCGCCACCGGCTCGACGCTGCTCTCCGACGTGGCCCGCGGCCCGCTGCAGGCCGGCGGCAGCGCCCTGCTCAGCGCCGGCCTGGTGCTGGTGGCGGCCGGCCTGGCCTTCAAGGTGGCGGCCGTGCCCTTCCACGTGTGGACGCCCGACGTCTACGAGGGCGCCCCCACCCCGGTGACGGCCTTCATGGCCGCGGGGGTCAAGACCGCCGCCTTCGCCATCCTGGCCCGCACGGTGCTGGCCGCCTATGCCGCCACCGGCGGGGCCGCCGACTCCGCCTTCCCCAGGGTGCTGGCGGTGCTGGCGCTGCTCACCATGCTGGTGGGCAACCTCTTCGCCGTGCCCCAGCGCAGCGTCAAGCGCATGCTGGCCTACTCCTCCATCGCCCACGCCGGCTACCTGCTGCTGGGCGTGCTGGCGGCGGGCCTGCCGGCGGTGCGCGAGCGCGCCCTCTCCGGCGTGCTCTTCTACCTGGCCTCCTACACCGCCAGCGCCATCGGCGCCTTCGCGGTGGTCGGCGCGCTGGAGTCGAACGGCCAGCCGGGCGACGAGCCCGCCGACGCCTGGGACCTGGAGCGCCTGGCCGGCCTCTCGCGGCGCCGCCCGCTGCTGGCCTTCGCCATGACGGTCTTCATGCTCAGCCTGGCCGGCGTCCCGCCCACCGCGGGCTTCGTCGCCAAGCTCCTGGTCTTCCAGGCCGCCGTCGGCGCCCAGTACCTCGCCCTGGCCGTCGTCGGCGTGCTCACCAGCGCGCTGGGCGCCTACTACTACCTGCGCGTGGTGGTCTACATGTACATGCGGCCGGCCGCCGAGGGCGAGCCCGCCGGCGTCACCTCGCCGGTGCTCTCCGTGGCGCTGGCCGTGGCGGTGGCGGCGGTGGTGGTGCTGGGCATCGGCTCCGAGCCGGTGGCCTCGCTGGCCCGCGCCGCCGCGGCGGTGGTGCGGTGAGGCTCGAGGCTCCGGACTTCAGGCTTCGACCCCGGTAGCCTGGAGCCAGTCGCCCCGTAGCCCGGTTTCGGTCCCTCAGCCTCCTCCGGGAATCGCGAGTCGCTTCATCCTCCGCCACAGCGTGGTGGAGGAGACCCCCAGCTGCCGCGCCGCCTCGCCCAGGTCGCCCTGGCAGCGCTGCACCGCCGCGGTGATGGCGCGCCGCTCGGCCTCGTCCACCGCCTCGGCCAGCGTGCCCGGCGTCGGCTGCTCCGGGCCCGGGGTGTCGAAGGGCATGTCCACCGGGGTGATGACCGGCCCCTGGGAGAGGGCGGCGGCCTGCTCCACCAGGTTCTCCAGCTCGCGGACGTTGCCCGGCCAGCTGTAGGTCTCGAGCCGCGCCAGCGCCTCGGGATCGAGCCGCTTGCGCACCCCGGTGCGCCGGGCGTGGGCCTCCAGGAAGTGCTCGACGAGCAGCGGCACGTCCTCGCGCCGCTCGCGCAGCGGCGGCACCCGCAGCGGGACCACCGCCAGCCGGTAGTAGAGGTCCTCGCGGAAGCGGCGCTCGGCCACCGCCTGCTTGATCTCCCGGTTGGTGGAGGCGATGACCCGCACGTCCACCCGCACCGGCATCGACTCGCCCACCCGCCGGATCTCGCCCTCCTGCAGGGCGCGCAGCAGCTTCGCCTGGAAGCCGGGGGCGGTCTCGGTGATCTCGTCGATGAACAGGGTGCCGCCGCTCGCCTCCTCGAAGAGGCCGCGCCGGGCGCGGGTGGCGCCGGTGAAGGCGCCGCGGGCGTGTCCGAAGAGCTCCGACTCCAGCAGGGTCTCGGTGATGGCGGCGCAGTTCACCGGCACGAAGGGCTTCTGGCTGCGGCGGCTGCCGGCGTGGAGCGCCCGGGCCACCAGCTCCTTGCCGGTGCCGGACTCGCCGCTGATGAGCACGGTGGAGTCGGTGGGGGCCACGCGGCGCACCCGCTCCAGCAGCTCGCGGATGGGGGCCGAGCGGCCGACGATGTGCTCCAGGCCGTAGCGGGCCCGGAACTCGCCGGCCAGCAGGCTGACCTCGCCCAGCAGCCTCCGCCGCTCCACCGCCTTGGCGATGCGCAGCAGGAGCTCGTCCTCCTGGAAGGGCTTGGCCAGGTAGTCGTAGGCGCCGCGCCGGATGGCCTCCACCGCCGACTCGATGGTGCCGTAGGCGGTCATGACGATGACCTGGGTGGCGGGGGCGCTCTCCAGCGTGGCCCGCAGCACCTCCATGCCGTCCACCGGGCCCATGCGGACGTCGGTGAGCACCACGTCGAAGGGCTCGGCGGCCACCCGCTGGACGGCGGCGGCGCCGCTCTCGGCCTCGGCCACGGCGTAGCCGGCGTCGCGCAGCACCAGCGCGGTGGTGGCCCGCATGTTCTTCTGGTCGTCCACCACCAGCACCTTGCCGAGCTGCCCGGAGGGCCGTGGCGCAGGCTGGGGATCGGCGGGTCGGGGCTGCTCGCTCATCGCGCCCATCTCACGCCAGGTCCGCCGGCTTTTCAACCGCGCCAGGACCGTCGTCGAGGGGCAGCCGCAGGGAGAAGACCGCGCCGCCCCCGGGGCCGTTGTCCACCGACGCGGTGCCGCGGTGGTCGGCGGCCACGCGCCGAACCACCGCCAGCCCCAGCCCGGTGCCGGTGGCGCGGGTGGTGAAGAAGGGCTCGAAGACCTTCTGGCGCAGGTGCGGCGGGACGCCGGGGCCGGTGTCGGCGAGCTCCAGGCAGAGCTGGTGCCCCTCGCGCCGTGCCCGCACCGTCAGGATCCCGCCGCCGGGCATGGCCTGGATGGCGTTCTGCACCACGTTGAGGAGCGCCTGGCGGAGCTGCCGCCCGTCCACCGGCACCGACGGCAGGCCCTCGTCCACCTCGCGCACCACGGTGACGCCGGGCGCGCCGCCGGCCGTGGCCAGCGCCGAGGCCAGCACCTGGTCGAGCAGGTTGGGGATGGGCTCGGGCCGGATGCTGGGCTTCGAGGGGCGGGCGAAGTCGAGCAGGTCGCCCACCATGCGGTTGAGCCTGTCGGCCTCCTCGCCGACGATTTGCAGCAGCATGGGGGCGTCGCCGTCGGACCGCACCTGGCGGCGCAGCGCCCCCAGCGAGTTGAAGATCACGCCCAGCGGGTTGCGGACCTCGTGGGCCACCACCGCCGCCAGCTCGCCCAGCGCCGCCAGCCGCTCGCGCTGCACGAGCTGCGCCTGGGTGCGGGCCAGCTCGGCGGCGGCGCGGGCGTTCTCGGCGGCCACCCCGAGCTGGGCGCCGATGGCCGAGAGCAGCGAGACCTCGCCGTCGCCGAAGGGCTCGGGCCGGCGCCGGGCCAGCACCAGCACCCCCAGCACCCGGTCCTTCACCAGCAGGGGCACGGCCACCGTCTGGTGGATCCCCTCGCGGTGGCGGAAGAGGCGCAGCCGCTCCGTCTCCTCCACGTCGCCGGGGAAGCGCACCGGGCGCCGCTCGGCCACCGCCAGGCCGGCCAGCGGCTCGCCCACCCGCGCCTCGCCGGTGAGCGCCGCCCCCTCCGGGCCGAGCCCGAGCCGGGCGGTGGGCAGCAGCCTGTCGCCCTCCACCAGCAGCGCGGCGCCCACCTCGCAGCGGAACACCGCCGCGACCCGCCGCAGCGCATCCTCGAGCAGCCGCACCGGGTCGAGGGTGGCGGCGGCGCGCGCCAGCTCGTTGAGCAGGGTGAGCTCGCCGACCCGCGTCTCCAGGTCGCCGACCAGCCGGTGGGAGTAGACGGCGGCCGCGAAGTGGGAGGCCATGGCCTCGAGCAGCGGCAGGTTGCACTCGGCCGTGGTGCGGGCCTGGGCCCAGGCCGCCACCATCACCCCCCGCTCGGTGGAGCGGTAGCGCAGCGGGACCGCGGCCACGGTGGCGATCCCCATCCCCTCCATCACCCGGGCGGCGGGCTGCGGCAGCTCCCGGGAGAGCCGGACCAGGGAGGCGCCGTCCCGCAGCGCCTGGCCCACGAAGGGGCCGCTCCGCGGCGGGCGGCCCAGGTGCCGCGCCAGGTCGGGGGCCGGGGTGGTGACGTGCACCAGCTCCAGCGACTGGCCGTCGGGGACCAGGAGGTAGACGGCGAGGTTGACGCAGCCCAGGGTGTCCCGCACCAGCTCGCTGCCCCGCTGCAGGAAGCCGGGGAGGTCGCTCTCCAGCCCCGAGGCGCCGGCGAGCTGGTTCAGGGCCGCCAGCTCGGCGTTGCGCCGGGAGAGGGCGGCGATGGCCCGGGCGGCGTCGAGGGCCGCCGAGATCTGGGCGCCGAAGAGGCGGAAGGCGGGCCGGTCCTCGGCCCGCAGCCAGTCGCCCACCGCCACCAGCAGCGCGGTGGGGTGGCCCTGTACGTCCACCCGGACCGCCACGGCGTTGAGGGGCAGGTCGGCGCCGGCCAGGGCCCGCCGCTCGACGCCCATGAAGCGGGCCGCCTCGCCCACGTAGTCGTCGCAGAAGGAGACCCCGTCGCGCCAGGCGGTGCGCAGCAGCGGGGTCCAGGGCCGGCGCGCGCCGCCCAGCGGGGCCCCCAGCGCCCGCTCCCAGGCCTGCTGTCGTTCACGGTCGGTGTTGACGAAGGCGACCTCCAGCTCCTCGCCCTGCGGCGACACCATCACGCAGCGCAGCCCCAGGGCCATGAGCCCCTCGCGCACGCCGCGGTAGACGTCCTCGTCGCGGTGCTCCCGCTGCACCATGGCGCCGAACTGCGCCAGGGCCGCGAGCCGCATGCCGCGCGAGGCCTCGTCGGTGACGTCGAGGAGCTGGAGGACGATCTCGCCGCCCACCACCGCGGCGTGGATCTGGGCCATGAAGCGGCGGCCGGCGACCACCAGCTCGGCCTGGTAGGAGGCCGGCACGGTCTCGCCGCGGAGCCGGGCCGCCTGCCTGTCGACCACCAGCTCGAGGTCGCGGGGCGAGACGAAGGCCTCGAAGCGCTTGCCGAGGAGCTGCTCCGTCGGCACCCCGGTGAGGGCGATGACCGAGGGGTTGACGTAGACCACCACGCCGTCGCGGATGACGGCGGTGGGCACCGGCAGGCCGTCGAGCCAGCGCCGGTCCATCTACCCCCCGCCCCGCAGCACCCGCCTGTCGCCCACCCGCAGCGTGACCTTCTGCCGGTCGAAGTACTCGGCCAGCGGGATGACGTGCTTGCGGGTGGCCCCCACCAGCTCCTTGAACTCCTGGGTGCTGATCTCCTTCCTCTCGCGCAGCCAGGCGGTGAGCCGCTCCTGCAGGCCGGCCACCGCCGCGGCGTCGAAGGAGAGCTCGGGCGACACCCGGACGATGGTCCCCTCGGCCTGCAGCAGCTTGACCACCGCCTGGACGTCGGCGGCGCTGGCGGAGAGCGCCCCCGGCAGCTCCGCCAGGGCAGGCGGGGTGAGGCCGGCCCGGGCCAGCGCCTCGGCAACCCGGGCCTTCACGGCCGCGCCGCTGCCGCCGCTCCCGGCGGCGCGGTGCTCCGGCAGCCGCACCAGCTCCCCGTCGGCGAGCAGCGCCCCCCTGTCGACGAGCTGGACCAGGATGCGCTGGAAGAGCCTGGCGTCCACCACCGGCGGCAGTCGGCCCCGGAGCTCGGCCTTGCCCATGCCGGCGGCCAGCGGCTTCTGCTTGTGGAAGGCGGCCACCGCGCCGCGGAGCTTCTCGGCGAGCGCCTTCGCCACCTGGCCGGAGGCGTAGGCGCGGTGATCCCTGTCGAAGAGCATCGCCTCGCCGCGGGCGCCGAGCCGCTCCAGCCCCGAGGCCACGGCGCGCGGCGAGAGCGCCGCCCGCCCGACGAGCTGCGCCTCGGTGAGGCCCGCCGGCCCGGCCTGGGCCAGGAGCGCCGCCAGGCGCGCGTCGGCGTCGCCGCCGGCCAGCACCTGGAGCTGGGCCAGCTCGTCGGGCCGGCCCCGCCTCCGGCGCCGGGCGGCGATGGCCAGCACCCGGCCGCCGGCCACGGTACGCCCGCGCCCCTCGATGGCCGCGAAGCCCCGGAGGATGAAGCGCTGGCCCGGCAGCGCCGCCACCGGCTCGTCGAGCCGGAGCTGGGCGTGGGCCGTGGCCCCCGGCGCCAGCTCGGGCCTGTCGAGGAGCGAGACCGCCGCCTCCACCTGCGCGGTGCCCACGTGCAGCAGCAGCCGGGCGCGGTGGCGCAGCGCCCGCGGCGCCGCCGCCAGCAGGGAGAGCTCGACGTCGAGCATCCGCGAGGCGGGGATCTCGCCGGGCCGGCACAGCACCTGGCCGCGGGAGATGGCCTGGGCCTCGACACCCGGCAGGTTCACCGCGGTGCGCTGGCCGGCGAGCGCCCTGGTCGTGGGGCGGGAGTGGACCTGCAGCGTGCGCACCCGCAGCTCGGGGCCGCCGGGCGGCGCCGGCAGGAGGGCCACGTGCTCCTCCTCGGAGATGGAGCCGGAGAGGAGCGTGCCGGTGACCACGGTGCCGAAGCCCTTGAGCGTGAAGGCCCGGTCGATGGGGAGGAGCAGCGGGCCGTCGGCCGGTCGCTCGGCCATGCCCTGGGCCTGCTGGGCGATGGCGGCCAGCAGCGCCGGGAGCCCCTCGCCGGTGCGCGCCGAGCAGGGGACGATGGGCGCTCCCTCAAGGAAGGTGCCCCTGGTGGCGGCGCGGATCTCCTCCTCGAGCAGCGGCAGCCACTCGGTCCCCAGCTCCGGCAGGAGATCGCTCTTGGTGACCGCCACCAGCCCGCGGGGCACGCCCAGCAGGCGGCAGATGTCGAGGTGCTCGCGGGTCTGGGGCATCACCCCCTCGTCCGCGGCGATGACCAGCACCACCAGGTCGATGCCGCCGGCGCCGGCCGCCATGGAGCGCACGAAGCGCTCGTGGCCAGGGACGTCCACCACCCCGGCCACCGCCCCCCCGGGCAGCGCCAGGTGCGCGAAGCCGAGCTCGATGGTGATGCCGCGCCGCTTCTCCTCGGCGAGCCTGTCGGTGTCGATGCCGGTCAGCGCCCGGACCAGGGCCGTCTTGCCGTGGTCGATGTGTCCGGCCGTGCCGAGGACGAGCCGCATGGGGCCTCGGCTACACGCCCACCTCTCCGGGATCGGCGCCGCCGGGCCCGGCCCCGGCGTCGAGCTGGTAGTCCCAGCCGAAGACCACCACCTCGTCGGTCTCCAGGGCGAAGAAGTCGGAGTGGCTGCCCTTGGGCCGGACCACCAGGGCGCAGGTGCGCACCTCGGCGGCGCCGGCCTTCTCCGCGGCGAGGCTGGCCCGCGAGAGGGTGCGGCCCGAGACGGTGACGTCGTCCACCGCCAGCACCTTCTTGCCGGCCAGGGAGGGGAGCCGCTCCAGGGGCAGGCCGGAGCGCCTGTCGATCTTCACCGGCACGAACTCGGCCTGGAAGGAGCCCGCCAGCGCCCCGCCCAGGAAGACTCCGCCGTTGACCACGCCCAGGATCACCTCGGGCCGGTAGCGCAGGGCGATGCGATCGGCCAGGTCGCGGGCGAAGTCGCCGAACTGGAGCCAGGAGACCTCGCGCACCTTGGTCTGGGGGCGCGCCCGCGACTGCTGGGGCGGGATGCGGAGCCGCTTCACCGCGTGGGCGTCGCCAACGCCGGCGCCCAGCGGCTGCTCGCTGAGGAGACGGCGGGCGGACCGCTTCTTCCCGGCCGGCCTCTTTCCGGATGGCTTCTTCCCGGCCGGGCGGCCCTTGGCGCCGGCCTTGCGGCGCGCCGCCGGGGCGGCCTTGCGGGGGGGCCTGGCTGCGGCGCGGGTCTGCTTCTTCTTCGCGGGAATGACGCGCCTCCGGTGAACGGGGTCGTGGAAATGTAGCACGCGCCCGGGGAAACGGGACTACTCCCCTGCCTCGGAGAGGCGGCTCAGGATCTGGCGCAGCTCCGCCTCCTCCACCAGGTACTGGGCACGGCAGAACTCGCAGGCCACCACCGCCTTGCGCTCGTCGGCGAGCAGCTCCGACACCCCGTCGCGCCCCAGCACGGTGATGGCGGCCCGGGCCCGCTCCTGGGAGCAGCCGCAGACGTAGGCCACCTCGGTGTCGGCCAGCACCTCGAAGCCCTCGCCGACGACGAGCCGCAGCGCCTCCTGCGCCGAGCCGCTGCCGGCCAGCGCCCGGGCGAAGGCCCCCTCCTCCACGCGGGCCCGCACCGCCGCCACGGCCTCGGCGTCGCCGCCGGGGAGCCGCTGCAGCAGGAGGCCGGCCACGTCGCCGAGGGGCTCGTCGCCGCGGGGCAGCACCTGCAGGTCGAGGGCGGTGTCCACCTGCTCGCTCTCGGCGAAGTAGCGGCGCAGGTCGCCGGCCAGCGAGAGGGCCTGGAGCTGCACCGAGCCCCGGTAGAAGTTGCCCTGCCCCTGGTCGCGGATCACCGAGAGGTAGCCGGAGCCGCCGAGGGCGGCGCGGGCTCCCTGCACGGGGTCGCCGGGGAAGTGGATGGCCGGCGCGCGCACGTAGCCGCGCACCTGGCCGGCGGGGGCCGCATCCACGAAGAGGCCGCGGAGGGGGCCGTCGCACTCGAGCTGCAGGTTGATGCGGGCCCTGTCCTTCTGCAGCGCCGCCACCAGCAGGCCGCCGCAGAGCCCCTCGGCGAAGAGGTGGGCGGCGGTGGGCGCCAGGCCGTGGAGCATGCGGGCCATGCGGGCGGTGTCGCCGACGCGGACGAACATGGCCCGCAGGCCGGCTTCCGGGAAGATCCCGCGCACCAGGTGGTCCCTCGGCATGCGGCCGGAGGATAACCGCGGAGCGCGCGCGGTGCACACCTGGCGGTGGCGGGCGGACCCCTCCGCGCCTCTCGACGGGAGCGGTGGGCTCCGGGCCTTCGTCCCCGTCCTCGCGCCGCGTCTCTACGGGCGCCGTACTGCGACCGGGCGCCGTCCGCAGCGGCCGGGCATCTCCGTTCGCCACTGCGCTAGCCCGCGTCTCTCTCCCGGCCGTGGCGCACCGTCGATGCAGGCCGCTTCGTCCTGCGGCCGTCTCCGACCGCACGCGCGGACGCTCCGGGCGGGGACGAAGGCCCGTCCGCCCGCGAGTCATCTGAGCACGGTCGCGAGCCGCGCAGCCGGCGCGCCGGCCGGAGCCGCCTCCGCAGGGCGCAAGGGAGCGCCTGCCATCCGCGCGGCTCGGGTGCCCGTCCGCGTCGAGCAGCCGTCGTGGGCGCGGCAACGCCGAGCGGTGACCCGTCGTCCGCGCCCCGACGTCTGCGAGACGCCCGTGCCGAGGGCGTTCGCGCGGCCGCGTGCAGCGCCCGCCCGAGGACCAGCGGCGGAGGCCGGCGCGTCCGGCGGAGCGGCGCGTGCACGCGGGGTGGCGCGTCCGGCGGAGCGGCGCGTGCACACGGGGTGGCGCGTCTGGCGGAGCCGCCCTACCCCGGAACCAGGACGCTGCGGATGGTCTCCCGCAGCGACCTCGCCGGCCGCCAGCCCAGGTCCCGCTCGGCGCGCGAGCCGTCCACCGCGCACAGGTACTGGATGTGGTCGAGCTCGTCGGGCGGGAAGCTCACCAGCCGGGAGCGGAAGGCGCGCGCCAGCAGGGGCCGCAGGAGCGGCGCCGGAACCGGGATCGGCCGCCGCCCCAGCTCGGAGAGCGCCGCCGAGAGCGGCACCTCGCCCGGCCCGACCACGTTGTAGACGCCCCGCGGCCCGGGCCGCAGCGCCAGGGCCAGCGCCCGGCACACGTCCTCCACGTGGATGAGCTGCACCATCGGGTCGAAGCCCATCACCGTGATCGGCCGGGAGAGCCGCAGGTAGTTGCTGGGGGCGTTCTTCACCGTGGGGCCGACGATGTGCACCGGCCGCAGGATCACCGTCTCGATCTCGGGGTGGCGCCACACGAACGACTGGGCGTAGATGTCCACCTCCACGAGGTCGGCGATGTCGGAGTAGGTGGCCGCCGCCATCAGCGGCGTCTCCTCCGGCAGGAAGTTGGAGTTGTCGGGCCGCGGCCCGTAGACGTTGGCGCTGGAGAGCACCACCACCTTCTTCACCCCGTGGCGGACGCAGGTCTCCAGGATCTTGTGGGTGCCGATGACGTTGAAGCTGTGGGCCTCGGCCCGCGGCATGCGCGGGTCGTGCATGATTCCCAGGTGGATGAGCGCCTCGGGCCGGGCGCGGCGGAAGACCTCGTCCACCTTGTTCTTGCGGATGTCGAGCTGGTGGTGCTCGACGTCGCGCGGCGCCTCGCGGAAGGGGCGCCGGTCGATGCCGATGAGCCGGGTCTCGCCGTGGAGCAGCTTGGCGAGCGCCTTGCCGAGGTTGCCGGCGATGCCGGTGATGCACACCGCCGCCGGCATGCCGGGGAACTCGCTCTGGGGTCCGCTCGCCATCGCTCGACCTAGGTGAACACGCCCTGGCGCTCGGCCAGTCCCCGCTGCAGGAGCCCGCGCACCGCCCCGCGGACCTCCTCCACCTTGGCGGCCAGCACCGCGTCCTCGTCGTCGGCCGAGCCGCCGAAGCGCATGGGCTCGCCGAACCAGAGGTGGTAGCGCGTGGGGAGCGGGAAGGGCAGCCCGGTGGGCGTGATGGGGAAGGCGGGCATCGAGAGCAGCCTGGCCACGAAGGCCAGGTTGAAGAGGTTGGGGGCCTGCTCCTCGGCGCCCACCACGCCCACCGGCACGATGGGCGAGTCGGTCTCGAGCGCCAGGCGCAGGAAGCCCGGGCCGAAGTCCTGGAGCTGGTAGCGCTGGCTCCAGGGCTTGTTGAGGCCGCGCACGCCCTCGGGGAAGACCATCAGCGCCTCGTCGGCCCGCAGGAGGCGGCGGCAGTTCTCCGGCGTGCCCACCACCTGGCCGAGCCTGGCGTAGTAGGTGGAGACGAACGGCAGCGTCGGCACCCACTTCTCCACCAGCGCCCGCACCGCCCGCGGCGGGTCCATCTCCATGAGGCAGGCCACGCCCAGCATGGCGGCGTCGAGGGGAAGCTGGCCCGAGTGGTTGCCCACCAGCAGGAAGCGGCCCGAGCGGGGCACGTTCTCCATGCCGTGCAGCTGGACGCGGAAGTACTTCTTGTAGAGCCAGAGGAACGGGGCGATGGCGCCGATGGCGTAGTCGAGGTCGAAGCCGTAGGGGTCGACGCCGTACTCGTTGCGGGCCTTCTGCGTCAGCCGCGAGAGCCGCTCCTGCGCCCCCGGGCCGGCCAGGGCGAAGGTCCACTCGCGCATGCGCTCGAGGAGGGGCGAGGCGGGCTTCACGGCGGCGGGCTCCGTTGCGGCGCTGTCAGCGGGAGAGCTTTAGCACGGGGCCGAGCGTCCTTTGTTGCCGCCCGGGAAGAGCCGGTGCTAGGCTTCGAAAAGCCAAGGATTTTCATGCGCATCGCCTGTCCGAGCTGCAAGGCCTCCTACAACGTCGACGACCGCCGCATCCCGGCCGCGGGGCTGAACGTCCGCTGCCCCAAGTGTCAGGCGGCCTTTCCGGTACGGCCGGCGGTGCCCGTGGCCACGGGCCCCACGCCGGTGCCGCTGCCGACGGCGGCACGCGCGCCCGCTCCCCGCGCCGAGGAGCCGCTCGGCGGCCACACCGCCACCTTCGACTCGCCGTTCGCCGCCGGACCGGTGGCCACGCCGCCGCCTCCCGGAGAGCACGCCGCCGCTTTTGCGCAGCCGCCCTTCCCCGAGGCCGCCGGCGCCGACCCGCTGGGCGGCGCCACCATGCGCTTCGCCACGCCCTTCGGCGAGGAGAAGCCGGCCCCCACGCCGCCTTTCGGGACGGTGCCGCTCCCGCAGCCCGACGCCGCCGCGTTCGCGGAGCCGCCCGACACCGACCCCATCCGCCCTCCGCCTCCGCCCGCGCCCCCGCCCCTCCCTGCGAAGCCGCCGGACGCCCAGCGCCCCGTGCCGCTGCCGCCCGCGCCGCCCGTCGAGGATCAGGCGCCGCCCTTCGGCTCCTCCTCGGGGCAGGAGCCCTTCGCGGCGCCGCTGGGTTTCGGCGAGGTGGACCTGGGGACCCCGCCGCCCTCCGCCAACGAGGATCCGCTGCCGGTCCCAGCCGATCCCGATCCGCCTTCCGTGCCGCCGCCCGCCGATCCGTTCCCGTCCGCCGCTGCGCGCACCGAGGGCGAGGAGCTGGAGGCCCTCTTCGGCGAGGGCGCCCCGCCTCCTCCCCCGCCCGCGCGGGCGCAGCCCGAGCGGGCCGCCGAGTCCGGCGCCGCCTGGCGGGTGCGCCGCCGCTCCGGCAAGGTCTTCGGCCCGTTCCCCGAGGGCGAGGTCGTGGACATGCTGGTGCGCGGCGAGCTCCTCGGCAACGAGGAGGTCGCCGGCGAGGGCCGCGACGAGTGGAGGAGCATCGGCACCGTGCCGGCCTTCGACGCCGCCATCCGGAGGCTCATCGAGGGACCCCCCGCCGGCGCCGCGCCGTCGGGGCGGACCGTCCCCGTGGTGGCCGCCGAACCGGCGGGCGACCACGGGCCGCCCGCGCCGCGCGGGCCCGGCCTGGCCGACAGGCTGGCCACGCTGCGGGTCCGGCTCGACGCCGGGCTCTCGCGCCTGCCGCGCTGGGGGCGAATCGCCATCCCGGCCGCGCTCGTCCTGGTGCTGGTGGGCGGCGGCCTGTCGGTGGGGCTCACCGACTACGGCGTCTTCTTCCACCGCCTCATCCGCGGGCAGGTGGGCCCCAACCGCCCCGGCGCCAGGCTCTGCGCCCAGGCGCGGAGCCGCCTCGCCGAGGACGGCTTCCCCGGCGCGCAGGCGGCGCTGGAGCTGGCCTCCCGCGCGGTATCGCTCTCGGCCGTGGACCGCGAGGCCAAGGGACTGCAGGTGCAGGTGACCGGCTGGATGGCGCGCCGCACCGGCGTCGCGCCGGAGGTGCTGGCCCAGGCCCAGCAGCTCCTGCCCGAGTTGATGCAGCAGGCCCCGCAGCAGGCCGACACCCTGAAGGCCCAGGTCTCGATGGCGCTCGCCACCGGCCAGCCGCCGCCGCCCGCCGCCCTGGGGCAGCTCGAGCGCTGGCTGGCCAAGGCTCCCAAGGACGACGACGCCCTGTTCCTCCTCGCCGAGGTGGCGCTGGCCCGCAAGGAGACGGGGCGGGCCGAGGGACTCCTGCAGCGGCTCGCCCAGCAGCAGCCCGGGCCGCGGGCGCCGCACGCGCTCGGCCTCGCCGCCCTGCAGAGGGGCGACTCCGCCGCCGCCACCGGCCACTTCAAGAAGGCGCTGGAGGCCGGCCCGGCTCACCTCTCCTCCTCGCTGGAGCTGGCGGCGCTGGCGCTCGCCGCCGGCGACCTGGCCGCCGCCCAGGCGCGCCTCGAGCCGGCGCTCACCGCCGAGGGCAAGGCGCAGCTCGGCCCGCGGGAGCGGGCGCGGGCCCGGCAGCTCCACGGCGAGTTGCTGGCGCGCCAGGTGGCCGGACCCGAGGCCGAGGGGCGGCTGGCCGCGGCCGAGAAGGAGCTGGAGGAGGCCGTGCAGGAGGATCCGGCCTACGCCCCGGCCCGCGCCTCGCTGACCCGCTTCCTCCTGCGGCGCAACGCGCCCGACCGGGCGCTGGCGGCGCTGCAGCCGGCGCTCGCCAGCGGCGACGCCGAGATCTCCGACCTGCACGCGCGGGCCCTGGCTGGCACCGGACGGGTCCTCGACGCCGTCAACGCCCTCGACGCCGCGGTGGCCAAGTGGGGCAAGAGCCCGCGCCTCACCTACGCACGCGGCCTGGTGATGGCCCAGGGCGGCAAGCGCGCCGAGGCCGAGAAGCTCTTCGCCGAGGCGGCCGCCGACCCCGGCTACTGGGAGCCGCACCTGGCGCTGGGCAGGAGCCGCCTGGCCGCCGGCGACGTGGAGGGCGCGGCCCCGGCGCTGGGGCTGGCGGCCGAGAAGGCGCCGGGCGAGCCCGACGCCCAGGCCGGCCTGGGCGACCTGCGGCTGGCCCGCGGCGACGCCGAGGGCGCCCGGCGCGCCTACGAGAAGGCGCTGGCGCTCGACCCCACCCACGCGCCCAGCCACCTGGGCGTGGCGCGCGAGGCGCTGGCCCGCGGCGACGCGGCCGCGGCGCGCGGCGCGCTGGAGCGGGCGGTGCGCTTCGACCCGCGGCTCACCGAGGCGCGGGTGCTCTTCGGCACGCTGCGCTGGCGCGAGGGCGACCTGCCCGGCGCCGCCGAGGAGTTCCGCGCCGCCGTGGCCGCCGACCCGCGCCAGGCGCTGGCCCGGACCCGGCTGGGCGCGGTGCAGCTGGAGCAGGGCAAGGTGGAGGCCGCCTACGTGGACCTGCTGGCGGCCAGCAACGTCGAGGTGGCGCTGGCCGAGAACCGCTACTGGCTGGGGCGGGCGCTCCTGGAGAAGGGCGACGCCGTACCGGCCGCGGAGCAGCTCACCCGCGCCTTCGACCTCGACAAGAAGAACGGCCTCTACCCGCTGTGGCTGGGCGTGGCCTACGAGAAGGCCGGCAAGCCGGCCGAGGCGCAGGCCGCCTACCGCGCCGCCCTGAGCATCGACCCCAGGCTGGTGGCGGCCGCCGAGAAGCTCGGCGTGCTGCTCGCCGGGCAGCAGGCCTGCCCGGAGGCGGTGGGCTGGTTCGAGAAGGCCATCCAGGTCGCGCCCAGGGAGCAGCGGCTGCGCATCCTGCTGGCCGACTGCCGGCTGAAGATGGGCGAGGCGCCGCGCGCCATCCAGATCTACAAGGACGCGCTCAAGGCGGATCCCGGGATGGTGGCGCTCTACTACCGGATCGCCCGGGCGGTGCACGAGTCGAGCGGCCCGCAGCAGGCCCTGCCCTGGTACGAGAAGGCGGCCACCCTCGACAAGGACAACCCCATGCCGCACTACTACCTGGGCTTCGCCTTCAAGGTGAAGGGGCAGCGGCAGAAGGCGGTGCAGGCCTTCAAGAGCTACCTGCGGCTCAAGCCCGACGCCGAGGACCGCAGGGACATCGAGCAGGAGATCGAGTACATGGGCGGCCAGCCCTAGCTGCAGCGCGTGGCGAACTTCACCGCCTCCACAGGCGGCAGCCGGGAGGCGTCGGCTCCCAGCGCCAGCAGCACGCCGGTGAGCACCCGGCGCAGCGCCGCGGCCCGCTCCCGGGCGGAGAGCGGCAGCGTGCCGTCCACCACCAGCGCCGCGAAGCCGTGCACCGTCGACCAGGCGACCACCTCGGCGCCGGCGCGCGCCTCCGCCGGGATGACGCCGGCGGCGGCCGCCTCGTCGAGGGTCTCCACCAGCAGCTGGAACGGGTCCTTGCCCGAGGGGCCCACCCCCGGGACGCACTCGGTCTCGCGCAGCCAGGGGCCGAACATGATGCGGAAGTGGGAAGGGTGGCGCAGGGCGAAGTCCACGTAGGCCTCGCCCAGCGCCGCCATCCGGGCCACCGCCCGCTCCGGGCCGCCGGCCGCTCCGGGCGCGCGGGCCATGCCCTTCTCCATGGCAGCGGCCAGGCGGGAGAAGCCGTCGCTGGCCACGGCGCCGAGCAGGGCCGACTTGTCGGCGAAGTGGCGGTAGGCGGCCGTCGGGGAGACCCCGACGAGCCGCCCGGCCTCGCGCAGGCTGAAGCCCTCGGCGCCGCGCTCGGCGATGAGCTTCACGGCCGCCTCGACGAGCGCGTGGCGCAGATCGCCGTGGTGGTAGCTGTCCCGCTCCAGAGGGGGCGTCATGGCCCGATCATGTTGACACCAGTCACATCGGTTGGCAATGTGCACGGCGTACACATTGCGGGGCGCGCCGCCCCGGGAGCCCGACATGCCGCTCAGCCCTTCCCGCCGCCTCGCCGCCTCCGCCCTGGCAGCCGCCGCCGGCCTCCTGGCCGCCCTCCTCCTGCTCCCGGGCTGCGGCGACCGCGCCCGCGCCGCCACGCCCGCCGCCGGGCCCGACCCGGCGGTGCCGGTCCGGGCCGAGCCCGTGGCCCGCGGGCCGGTGGCCCGCCCGGTCCGCGCCACCGGGGCGGTGGCCGCCAAGCGCGAGTACGCCCTCGCCTTCCGCACCGGCGGCATCCTGGCCGAGGTGCGGGTCGAGGCCGGCGAGCGCGTGCGCCGCGGCCAGGTGCTGGCCTCCCTCGACGCCACCGACGTGGCCCAGGGCGCGCGCCAGGCCACCGA
Source organism: Deltaproteobacteria bacterium (assembly GCA_016214955.1). Lineage (GTDB taxonomy): Bacteria > Myxococcota > Myxococcia > Myxococcales > Anaeromyxobacteraceae > JACRMN01. Next base: position 43,175 of record JACRMN010000017.1, on the reverse strand, counting down.
GGCCGCGGCCAAGGCGCGCCGCGACCTGGAGCGGGCCCGGGCGCTCTCGGCCGGCGGCAGCCTCCCTCCGGCCGCGCTGCAGGACCTGGAGACGGCGGCAGCGGTGGCCGAGGCCCAGGCCCGATCCGTCGAGTTCACCCTTCGTCACACGACCCTGGTGGCCCCGGAGGACGGCTGGGTGGACCGGCGCCTGGCCGAGCCCGGCGAGGTGGTGGGGGCGGGGCGGCCCATCGTCCAGCTCTCCGGCACCGGCCGCGGCTTCGTGGTCCGGGCGGCGGTGCCGGAGCGCGACATCCTCGGGCTGGTGCCCGGCCTCCCCGCCACCGTGACCCTCGACGCCCGCCCCGACCTGCCGCTCCAGGGCCGCGTGGCCGAGGTGGCGCGCCAGGCCTCGCGCGGCACCGCCACCTGGCAGGTGGAGGTGGCCTTCGACCCGGCACCGCTCGGGGCCCCGCTCCTCGCCGGCCTGGCGGCGCGCGTCGCCATCGATCGCGAGGTGCCGGCCCAGGGCACGGTGCCGCTCGCCGCCCTGCGGGACGGCGACGGCGAGAGCGGCGCGGTCTTCGCGCTCGAGGGGGACCGCGCCCGCCGCGTGCCGGTGCGCATCGCCTTCCTGGCCGGCGACCGGGCGGCGCTCTCGGGCGGGCTGGACGGCGTGGAGAAGGTGGTCACCGACGGCGCCGACCGGCTCGCCGACGGGGCCCGGGTGCGCCTGGTTCCGTAGCGCCGGAGGCCGCCATGCACGTCGCCGAGTTCTCCGTCCGCCGCTGGCAGTTCACCCTGGTGGTCTTCCTCCTGCTGGTGGGGCTGGGAGTCACCTCGCTCCTCGCCATCCCCAAGTCGGAGGACCCGACCTTCCCCTACCCCAACTACGCGGTGGTGGCGGTGCTCCCCGGCGCCGCGCCCACCGACGTCGAGCGGCTGGTCGTCGATCCCCTCGAGACCCGCCTCAAGGCCCTCGACGACGTGAAGAGCCTGCGCACCCAGATCGAGGACGGGGTGGCCGCCATCCAGGTGGAGTTCACCGCCGGCACCGATCCGGCCCGCAAGCGCGACGACGTGCTGCGCGAGGTGACGGCGCTCCGCCCCACGCTCCCGGCGGAGCTCCTGCGGCTCGACGTGCAGGAGTTCAACGCCGCCAAGGTGAACGTGCTGCAGGTGGCCCTGGCCTCCGACGAGGCCCCCACCCGCACCCTCGACCGGCTGGCGCGCGACCTGAAGAAGCGGCTGGAGGCGGTGCGCGGCGTGGGCGAGGTGGAGATCGGCGGGCTGCCGCGCCAGGAGGTGCGGGTGGCGCTGGCGGTGGACCGGATGGCGGCGGCGGCCATCTCGCCGCTGGAGGTCATCGGGGCCATCGGCGCCGACGCCCGGAGCATCCCCGCCGGCTCGGTGGACGCCGGGGCGCGGCAGCTGGCCGTGAAGACCAGCGGCGACTACCGCTCGGTCCGGGAGATCGCCGAGACGGCGGTGCGCACGGTGGAGGGCCGGGCGGTGCGGGTCGGCGACCTCTCCGAGGTGACCCTGGCCGACGCCGAGCCCACGCACCTGGCCCGCTTCGACGGGAGGCGGGCGGTGCTGGTGGCCGCCACCATGAAGGAGGGACAGAACCTCTTCGAGGTGCGCCGGGCGCTGGGCCAGGTGCTCGACGCCTTCCGCCGGGAGCTGCCGCCGGGCGTCGCGCTGGGCACCTCCTTCGACCAGGCCGGCAACGTCTCCCACCGCCTGGGCGGCTTCGCCCGCGACTTCGCCCTCGCCATCCTGCTGGTGCTGGTGACGCTGCTGCCGCTGGGGCTGCGGGCCTCCCTGGTGGTGATGATCTCCATCCCCCTGTCGCTGGCCATCGGCCTGGCCGGGCTGCGCTTCGCCGGCTTCTCGGTGAACCAGCTCAGCATCGTGGGCTTCGTCATCGCGCTGGGCCTCCTGGTGGACGACTCGGTGGTGGTGGTGGAGAACGTCACCCGCTTCGTGCGCCGCGGCTGGCGGCCGGCCGACGCCGCGGTGGCCGCCACCCGGCAGATCACCCTCTCGGTGCTGGGCTGCACCGCCACCCTGGTGTTCGCCTTCCTGCCGGTGATGATGCTCCCCGGCGCCCCCGGCCTCTTCATCCGCTCCATGCCCCTGGCGGTGGTCTTCACCATCCTGGCCTCGCTCCTGGTCTCGCTCACCATCGTCCCCTTCCTGGCGAGCCGCCTGCTGGTGCCGGAGCCCGAGCACGGCAACCGCGTCTTCCGCGCCATGACCTGGCTCATCGAGGGCTCCTACCGCCGCGTGCTGGCCCAGGCCATCCGCCGGCCGGCGCTGACCCTCTCGGCGGCGGCTCTCCTCTTCGCCGGGAGCCTGGCGCTGGTGCCGCTCATCGGCTTCAGCCTCTTCCCCAAGGCCGGCCTGCCCCAGTTCCTGGTGGTGGCCGAGGCGGCCGAGGGGGCCAGCCTCCGGGAGGCCGACCGGGCGGCCCGCTTCGTCGAGGGGGTGCTGGCCCGCCACCCCGAGGTGAAGAACGTCACCGTCAACCTGGGCAGGGGCAACCCGCGCATCTACTACAACCTGCCGCAGAAGAACGAGCGGGCCAGCCTGGCCGAGGTGCTGGCCGAGGTCGACTCGCGCGAGCCCGGGGTCATCGACGCGGTGCTGGGGAAGATCCGCGGCGAGCTCGGCGGCTACCCGGGCGCCACCATCGAGCTCAAGGAGCTGGAGAACGGACCGCCGGTGGACGCACCCGTCGCCATCCGGGTGCTGGGGGAGGACCCGGCCCGCATCGAGGCGGCGGCGGCGCGGGTGGAGGCCATCCTCCGGGAGACGCCCGGCACCCGCTACGTCCGCAACCCGGCCCGCGACCGGAAGAGCGACCTGCGGGTCAGGATCGACCGCGAGCGCGCCGCGCTGGCCGGCGTCGTCGTGCCCGACGTGGACCGGGCGGTGCGCCTGGCGGTGGGCGGCATCGTGGCCGGCCAGTACCGGGAGGAGGGCACCGACGAGCCCTACGACATCCGGGTGACCCTGCCGCGCGACGCGCCCGCCGCCCTGCCCGGCGGGCCGCGCCCCGGCCTCGAGGTGCTGGAGCGGGTGCAGCTCGCCGGCGCCGCCGGCCCGGTGCCGCTGGCCCAGGTGGCCGGCCTCTCCCTCGAGCCCTCGCCGGCCCGCATCTACCACCACGACAAGAGCCGCAGCGCCACCGTCACCGCCCACGTGCTGGAGCGGCACAACACCGACCGCGTCACCCGGGCGGTGCTCGACCGGCTGGCCGGCGAGGCCTGGCCGGCCGGCGTGCGGCTGCAGCCGGCGGGCGAGTACGAGAGCCGGCAGGAGAGCTTCGGCGGCCTCTCCACCGCCATCCTGGTGGCGGCCCTGGGCGTGCTGGCGGTGCTGATCCTGGAGTTCCGCACCTTCCGCTCCACGCTCATCGTGGCCTCGGTGATCCCGCTGGGCGTGGTGGGCGGCATGGCGGCGCTCTTCCTCTCCGGCTACACGCTCAGCTTCACCGCCGCCATCGGCTTCGTGGCCCTCATGGGCATCGAGGTGAAGAACTCCATCCTGCTCGTCGACTTCACCAACCTGCTCCGGCGCGAGGGGGTGCCCCTCGACGAGGCCATCCAGCAGGCCGGCGAGACCCGCTTCGTACCCATCCTGCTCACCACCCTCACCGCCATCGGCGGCCTCTTGCCGCTGGCCTTCGAGCGCTCGGCCCTCTACTCGCCGCTGGCGCTGGTGATCCTGGGCGGCCTGGTCTCCTCCACCGTGCTCACCCGGGTGGTGACGCCGGTGCTCTACAGGCTGCTGCCGCCCGAGGTCGAGCCGGAAACGGCCCCGGAGCCGGCGGTTCCGGCCACCGCGGCCACCGCGCAGGGGGCCTGATCCGTGACCGGCACCCGGCCCCAGCGTGCAGTCGCACTCCCCACGCGGCGCTTGCTTTCACACCGGCTTCGGGCCACAACCACGCGCACGAAGCCATCGAGAAGAGCCGGCCCGCGGGCCGGTGAGGGAAGCCCATGAACGCTCTGTCTCTGGTCACCGCGCTCCTCCTGGCGCAGGCCGCGCCCGGCCCCAAGCTCCTCACCTTCGACGACGCCGTCCGCGAGGCCCAGGCCCGGAGCGCCGACCTCCAGGCCATGCGGGGCCGCCTCGACGCGGCCCGGACCATCGGCTGGAAGGCGTGGTCCAATCACCTGCCGCAGGTGACCGCGAGCGGGACCTACCTGCGCAACGACTCCCGGCTGGCCTTCCCGCTCAGCCCGGCCCTCACCGTGGTCCTGCAGCCCGGGGAGGTGGTCACCGGTCAGGTGCAGGCCACCGTGCCGCTCATCGCCCCCTCGCTCTGGTTCGGCATCTCCGCGGCCGGCCACGGCCAGGCGCAGGCCGAGTGGACCCTGGAGTCGGCGCGGCGCGAGATCCTCTTCGGCGTGGCCCAGCTCTACTACGGCTCGGTGGGCGCCCGGTACGCGGTGCGCATCACCGAGAAGCAGCTGGCGGTGGCGCTGGACCACGAGAAGGACGCCCGGGTGCGCTACCAGGCCGGCACCACCCCCAAGGTGGCGCTGCTCCGCGCCGAGATCGACCGCTCCAGGGCCGAGGCCGACCTCAAGGCGGCCCAGGCCGGCTTCGACTCGGCCCGCACCGCGCTCGCCACCTTCCTCGACCGCAGGGACACCGACTTCGACGTGGAGATCCCGCCCGAGCAGCCGCCCGCCGCCATGGCCGGCGACCTCGAGGCCTCGGCGGTGGCCCGGCCCGACGTGCTGGCGGCCCGCGAGGCGGTGGCCGTCGCAGAGCGGTCGCGCGGCGCCGTCTGGGCGCGCTACCTGCCCTCGGTGGGCGCCTTCGGCCGGTACGTCTGGCAGGACCCGAAGGGCCTGAACCAGGAGCACGCCTCCTGGGCGATCGGCCTCTCGGCTTCCTGGACCCTCTTCGACGGCACGCTGCGCGAGGCGGAGCTCAGCGAGACAGGGGCCAAGCGGGTCGAGGCCGAGGCCAGCCTGCGCGCCGCCGAGGTGCGGGCCCGCGAGGAGGTGGTGCGCGGCAAGCTCGACCTCGACGCCGCCCTCGCCAACCGCCAGAAGGCCAAGGAGACGGTGGAGCTGGCGCGCGAGAACCACCGGCTCGTCGAGGTGAACTACAGGGCCGGGGCCGCGACCTACCTCGAGGTCTCCGACGCCCAGAACCAGCTCCTCACCGCCGAGATCGCCAACGTGGCCGAGGACCTGAAGGCCCGGCTGGCGGCCCTGCGGCTGCTCAAGGCGGCGGGCCGGTTCGACCCGAAGTGACCGGCGACCGGGCCGATCAGCGGCCGTCGATGTAGGTCTGGAGCTGATCGATGAGGTACTGCTTCTCGTCGAGCATCAGCTGGATCACGTCGCGCATCGAGATGACCCCCTGCACCTCGCCCCGCTCGCTCACCAGCAGGTGGCGGGTGAAGTGGGTCTTCATGAGCTCGGCCACCTCGCGCTCGCCGGTGCGGTGGTCCACCACCGGCAGGTCGGTGCGCATGGCCTCGCCGATGGGCAGGGCGGAGGCGGCGCCGCGCGCCAGCACCCGGCCCACCAGGTCGCGCTCGGTGACCAGGCCCACCACGCGGCCGCCGCGGCGCACGGCCACGGAACCCACCTTCTTGTCGGCCATGATGCGGGCCGCCTCCGAGCAAGGGGTGCTCTCCTCGAGCGCGATCACCGCGCGGGTCACGTGCTTCTCGATGGTGGCCATGGCTACCTCCCCGTGAGGGAAAGGTAGGGACGGCGCGGCCCGGGCGCCGCACCCCGGGGGCGGCCGGATGGGGGCACTCCGCCGGGGGCGTGCTCGCTCGCCGCGGGGCGGGCGGGGCTCCCGCCGGGCCGCCTGTCAGGGCACCAGCACCAGCGAGCCTGTGGTCTTGCGGGCCTCGAGGTCGCGGTGGGCCTGGGCCGCCTCGGCCAGCGGGTAGGTCGCCGAGACGGCGACCTTCACCTTGCCGGCGGAGACCATCTCGAAGAGATCGGCGGCGGTGGCCTCGAGCTCGGCCCGGCTGGAAGTGTACGAGACCAGGGTGGGCCGGGTGACGAAGAGCGAGCCGCGCGAGGAGAGCTGCAGCAGGTCCACCGGCGGCACGGCGCCGGAGGCGTTGCCGAAGCTCACCATCATGCCGCGCGGCTGCAGGCAGTCGAGCGAGCCCTGGAAGGTGCTCTTGCCCACCGGGTCGTAGACCACCGGCACGCCGCGGCCGCCGGTGAGCTCCTTCACGCGGGCCGCGAAGTCCTCGCGCGTGTAGACGATGGTGTGGTCGCAGCCGTGGGCGCGCGCCAGCGCCGCCTTCTCGTCGGTGCCCACGGTGCCGATGACCGTGGCGCCGATGGCCTTCAGCCACTGGCAGGCGATGAGGCCCACGCCCCCTGCCGCGGCGTGGAGCAGCACCGTGTCGCCGGGCTTCACCGCGAAGGTGCGGGTCACCAGGTACTGCACCGTCATGCCCTTGAGCAGCATGGCGGCCGCCTGCCTGTCGCTCACGCCCGGCGGCAGCTTCACCAGCCTGTCGGTGGGCATGATCCGCACCTGGCAGTAGCTGCCCGGCGGACCGCCGGCGTAGGCGACGCGGTCGCCCGGGGCCACCAGGGTGACGCCAGCGCCGACCGCCTCCACCATGCCCGCCGCCTCGGAGCCGGGCACGGCCGGCAGCGGCAGCGGGTAGAGGCCGGTCCGGTGGTAGGTGTCGATGTAGTTCACGCCGATGGCGGTGTGGCGCACGCGGACCTGGCCGGGGCCGGGCTCGCCGGCGGGCAGGTCCTCCACCTGCAGGACCTCGGGGCCGCCGGTGCGGTGGAAGCGGAGGGCGATGGGCATGCGGCGATGCTACTCCGGGCGTCGCGCCGTTTCACTGCCGGCGCTTCGATGCGCGGCAGGCCACCGCCCGAGACCGCTCGCGCCGGCGCCATCGAGCCCGGTGCACCCATCACCGCAGCGCGTCACGGACGCGCCGTGCGCTTCGTCGAGATCCTCACGGCCCCGGAAGGGGCGGGCGAGGCGCACCCGCGCAGGAGAAATCCGCCCAGACCGCCCTCCGCCCCGAAGGGCCCCCGACGTCGCCTTGCCTGTGATGAAAACGAAAATCTAGGATGCCGGGACGCTGCAACCCGCGCTTGGCCCAGGGGACGGGCATCCAACCACCAGCCGAGGAGCCTGCCGATGAAGAGCAAGAAGACGACGCGTGAACCGACGGTGAATGCATCCAGGCGCAGCTTCCTGAAGAAGGCCGCCGTGGGCACCGGCGTGGCGGCGGCCGCCGCGCTGCCCACCATCCACGTGGCCCAGGCGCCCATCAGCATGCGCTGGCAGAGCACCTGGCCCACCAAGGACATCTTCCACGAGTACGCCCTCGACTACGCCAAGAAGGTGAACGAGATGACCGGCGGGCGCCTCAAGATCGAGGTGCTGCCGGCCGGGGCGGTGGTGAAGCCCTTCGACCTGCTCGACGCGGTGTCGAAGGGAACGCTCGACGGCGGCCACGGCGTGCTCGTGTACCACTACGGCAAGGCCCCGGCGCTGGCGCTGTGGGGCTCGGGCCCGGCCTTCGGCATGGATCCCAACATGCTGCTGGCCTGGCACAAGTACGGCGGAGGCAAGGAACTGCTGGAGGAGATCTACAAGTCGATCAACGTCGACGTGGTCTCCTTCCCCTACGGCCCCATGCCCACCCAGCCCTTCGGCTGGTTCAAGAAGCCGGTCGGCAAGCTCGAGGACATGAAGGGGCTCAAGTACCGCACCGTGGGCATCTCCATCGACATCTTCACGGCCATGGGCGCGGCGGTGAACGCGCTGCCCGGCGGGGAGATCGTGCCGGCCATGGACCGCGGGCTGCTCGATGCCGCCGAGTTCAACAACGCCTCCTCCGACAAGGCGCTGGGCTTCGCCGACGTCTCCAAGGTCTGCATGCTGCAGAGCTTCCACCAGTGCTCGGAGCAGTTCGAGATCACCTTCAACCGGAAGAAGTACGACTCCCTCCCGGCCGAGCTGAAGTCGATCATCGCCTACGCGGTGGAGGCGGCCTCCGCCGACATGTCGTGGAAGGCCATCGACCGCTACTCGGCCGACTACGAGGAGCTGCAGACCAAGAACGGCGTCAAGTTCTACAAGACCCCGGACGCCATCCTGAAGAAGCAGCTCGACATCTGGGACCAGGTCATCGCCAAGAAGGCCGCAGCCGACCCGATGTTCAAGAAGGTGCTCGACTCCCAGAAGAAGTTCGCCGCCCGCGCCGCCCGCTGGCAGGCCGACACCAACGTGGACATGAGGATGGCGCTCAACCACTTCTTCCCCAGGAAGAAGTAGCAGCCACCACCTCGTCCATCGGCCGTCCGGCCCCTTTCACGGTCGGACGGCCGATTCTTGATCCTGCGCCTCGCCCAGCCCCGGAAGGCCCCCCCCGATGCAGAAGATCCTCCTCACCATCGACAAGATCAGCACCCGGATTGGCCAGCTCTTCTCGTGGCTCATCGTCGGGCTCACCGCGCTCATGGTCTGGGAGATCATGTCGCGGCGCTTCTTCGATGCCCCGCACGCCTGGAGCTTCGACGCCCAGATCCAGATGTACGGGATCATGTTCATGATGGCCGGCGCCTACACGCTCTCCAAGGCCGGGCACGTCCGCGGCGACGTGCTCTACGGCTTCTTCTCGCCGCGGGTCCAGGCCGGCCTCGACCTCACGCTGTACATCTTCTTCTTCCTCCCGGGAGCGGTGGCGCTGGCTTACGCCGGCTACATCTACGCCGGCGAGTCCTGGGCCATCCGCGAGCGCTCGGGGATCATGGCCGAGGGGCCGTTCATCTACCCCTTCAAGACCTTCATCCCCTTCGCCGGCGCGCTGCTGCTCGTCCAGGGGGTCGCAGAGATCGCCCGCTGCGTCATCTGCCTCAGGAGCGGCGAGTGGCCCTCGCGCAAGGAGGACGTGGTGGAGGTGGACGTCGACAAGCTCAAGGCCATGGTGAACGTCAAGGACGAGGACATCGCCGCGCTCGACCAGTACGTGGTGAAGAAGGAAGGCGAGACGGTCGACCCGGCGAAGGAGGTGAAGCCGTGAAGCTCCGGAAAGAGCTGTGGTTCGGCTTCACCCTCATGGCCCTGATCGTCATTCCCACCCTGTGGTTCATGCCGCTGTCGCACATGAGCCAGGGCCACTACGGCCTCCTCATGCTGGCCCTAGTGGTGGTGGCCATCATGCTCGGCTTCCCCACCGCCTTCACGCTCATGGGCATGGGGGTGCTCTTCACCTTCGTTGCCTATCGCTCGTCGAACCCGGACCTGGCGGTTCGCCAGACGCTCGACCTCATGGTCCAGCGGGCCTACGCGGTCATGACCAACGACGTGCTCATCGCGGTGCCGCTCTTCGTCTTCATGGGCTACCTCGTCGAGCGGGCCAACCTCATCGAGCGGCTCTTCAAGAGCCTGCACCTCGCCATCGGGAGGATCCCGGGCTCCCTGGCGGTGGCCACGCTGGCCACCTGCGCCGTCTTCGCCACCGCCACCGGCATCATCGGCGCGGTGGTGACGCTGATGGGCCTCCTGGCACTGCCGGCGATGCTGAAGGCCGGCTACAACGTCAAGCTGTCGGCCGGGGTCATCACCGCCGGCGGCACGCTCGGAATCCTCATCCCGCCCTCGGTGCTCCTCATCCTCTACGGCGCCACCGCCTCGGTGTCGGTGGTCCAGCTCTACGCCGGCGCCTTCTTCCCCGGGATCATGCTGGCCGGCCTCTACATGGGGTACGTGGTGGTCGTCGCCAAGCTGAAGCCGGAGTGGGCCCCGCTGCCGGCCGCGTCGGAGCGGCACATCGAGCTCTCTCCGCTGGCGCGCCAGCTCAGCGGCGGGCAGCCGCGCCGGACGCTGCCCGCCCTCCTCGGCGCCGTCTCCGGCCGGCAGGCCGGCGTTCCGGCAGGGGCCGCCAGGAAGCAGCTCTTCATCGCGCTGCTCCCGGTCCTTGCCCTGCTGGCAGGAGCGGGCATCGTCTACAACGCCGTGACAGCCCATGAGGTCGTGGACACCAGCGGCCTGCAGGAGATGGGCTCGTTCGACGACGGGCCCTCCACCGACGAGGAGTCCGGGGTGGAGGTGCCGCCCGAGGCCAAGAAGGAGGAGGCCAAGTCCCGGTACTCGGTCGACCGCTCGCGGCCGCGCGAGGCGGCGGCGGCGCCGGTGGTGTCCGAGGGAGGTCGGGTGCCCGCGCCGCTGGCCTTCTGGATCGTGCTCGCCATCTTCGTGCTGCTGCTGGTGATCCTCTACGCCTACCAGACCTTCGAGCGGCTCGAGGTCTTCAAGATGATGCTGGGCTCGTTCTTCCCGCTGGCGATCCTGATCCTGGCGGTGCTGGGGAGCATCATCTTCGGCTGGGCCACGCCCACCGAGGCGGCGGCCATGGGCGCCGGCGGTGGCATGCTGCTCGCCGCTGCCTATCGGCGCCTCACCTTCGACGTGGTGAAGGAGTCGGTCTACCTCACCGCCAAGACCACGGCCATGGTGTGCTGGCTCTTCGTGGGCTCGAGCATCTTCTCGGCGGCCTTCGCGTTGCTGGGCGGCCAGGAGATCATCGAGAAGTGGGTGCTCTCGCTCAACATGACCCCCACCCAGTTCATGCTGCTGGCCCAGTTCATCATCTTCATCCTGGGCTGGCCGCTGGAGTGGACCGAGATCATCGTCATCTTCATGCCCATCTTCCTGCCGCTGCTTGGCCACTTCCACATCGACCCGCTCTTCTTCGGGCTCCTGGTGGCCCTCAACCTCCAGACCGCCTTCCTCTCGCCGCCGGTCGCCATGGCCGCCTTCTACCTGAAGGGCGTGGCGCCGCCACACGTGACCCTCAACCAGATCTTCGCCGGCATGATGCCCTTCATGGCCATCCAGGTGCTGGCGCTGGCCCTGCTCTACCTCTTCCCGGAGATCGGGCTCTGGCTCCCCGGGCTTGTCTACAAGTGACCTCCGTCGACGCCTCGTGAACCTCCACGCGCTCCTCCAGGAGCGGGCGGCCTCCCGGCGCCCGCTCCGCGTGGTGCTCATCGGCGCCGGCAAGTTCGGCTCCATGTACCTGTCCCGCGTCCGGCGCACGCCCGGCCTGCACCTGCTGGCGGTGGCCGACCTGCAGCCGGACCGCGCCCGCGAGGCCCTGCGCCGCGTGGGCTGGCCGGAGGAGGCCTTCGCGGCCCGGTCGCTGGGCGAGGCCGAGGTCACGGGAACCACCCTGGTCACCGACGACGTGCCGGCGGCCATCGCCCACGGCGCGGTCGAGGTGGTGATCGACGCCACCGGCAGCCCGGCCGCCGGCGTGCGCCACGTGCTCCAGTGCTGCCGGCACGGCAAGCACGTGGTGATGGTGAACGTGGAGGCCGACGCCCTCTGCGGCCCCATCCTGGCGGCCCGGGCGCGGCAGGCGGGCATCGTCTACTCCCTGGCCTACGGCGACCAGCCGGCGCTCATCTGCGAGATGGTGGACTGGGCGCGGGCCAGCGGCTTCGAGGTGGTGGCCGCCGGCAAGGGCACCAAGTACCTGCCCGGCTACCACCAGTCGACGCCCGACACCGTCTGGAAGCACTACGGCTTCACGCCCGAGCAGGTGGCGGCCGGCGACTTCAACGCCCAGATGTTCAACTCGTTCCTCGACGGCACCAAGTCGGCCATCGAGATGGCGGCGGTGGCCAACGCCACCGGGCTCGCGCCCGCGCCCGAGGGGCTCTCCTTCCCGCCCTGCGGCGTGGACGACCTGGCCAGGGTGCTGCGGCCGCGGAGCGACGGCGGCCAGCTCCACCACGCCGGGCAGGTGGAGGTGATCTCCAGCCTGGAGCGGGACGGCCGGCCGGTGTTCCGGGATCTGCGCTGGGGCGTCTACGTCACCTTCCGCGCCGACTCGCCCTACGTGGAGCGCTGCTTCAAGGAGTACGGCCTGGTGACCGACGACACCGGCCGCTACAGCTCCATGTACAAGCCCTTCCACCTCATCGGCCTGGAGCTGGGCATCAGCGTGGCCTCGGCCGGCCTGCGCAAGGAGCCCACCGGCGCGCCGCGCGCCTTCCTGGCCGACGCCGTGGCCACCGCCAAGCGCGACCTCGCCGCCGGCGAGACCCTCGACGGCGAGGGCGGCCACCGCGTCTACGGCCGGCTCATGACCGCCGCCGACTCGGTCCGGCTCGACGGCCTGCCCATCGGCCTCGCCCACGGCGTGAAGCTGCTCCGGGCCGTGCCGGCCGGGAAGCCGGTCACCTGGGCCGACGTGTCCTTCGACTCCGGGGCCGAGGCGGTGAAGCTCCGGCGGGAGATGGAGCGAGGGATCGCGTAGGCGCGGCGGCCGGGAACCGGCTACCCGCCGCGCAGCGCCAGCCACAGCCCCAGCGGCACGAAGGCCAGGCTGACCAGGTGCCCGGCCAGGACGATCGAGGCCACCCGGGCCGGCTCCTGCCCGTACTCCTCGGCCAGCAGGAAGTTGAGCACCGCCGGCGGCAGGCTGGAGAAGAGCACCAGCATCGACTGGTGCACCGGCGAGAGGTGCAGGAGCGGCCCGAGCAGAAGGGCCACCGCCAGGCCGGCGATGGGGCGTACCAGCCCGCCGGCCAGCCCCACGCCCCAGCCGTCGATGCGGGTGGCCACCATGCGGATGCCCAGCGTGAAGAGCATGAGCGGCACCGCCACGTCGCCCACCATCCGCACCGTGATGCCGATCCAGCCCGGCAGGCCCACCCCCGTGACCGAGAGCGCCACGCCCGCGGCGGTGGCCAGGATCATCGGCGAGAGCAGCAGCCGGCCCACGTGCGCGTCCTTGCGGACGATGTGCGCACCCACCGTGAAGTGCACCAGGTTGGAGGTGACGAACATGGCCACCGCCGCCGGCAGGCGCGCCTCGCCGAACGCCAGCAGCGCCAGCGGCAGCCCCATGTTGCCGCAGTTGTTGAACATCATCGGCGGCACGAAGGTGCGCGGGCTCACCCGGAGCCAGCGGGCGACGGGCCAGGCCACCAGGCCGGAGAGGAGCACCACCAGCAGCGCCCCGGCCACCAGCCCGGCGTTGGCGCCGAGCTCGAAGCTCCTGGACGAGAGGGCCCCGAGGATGAGCGAGGGGGTGAAGACGTCCATGTTGAGCCGGTTGAGGCCCCCGATCTCGGTGCCGCGGACGCGGCCGTAGATCCAGCCGCCGGCGACGATCACGAACACCGGCAGGATGATCTGGAGGATGCGCAGGACCATCGGGTCCCGGGATGCTCCACCGCGGGCTCCCGAAATGCAATTCACCGGATGCGGTCGCCCGGGGGTGGCATGGACCCGGCGCCGCCCGTCCCGCCATGATTGCCCTCCGTGATCGCCGGCCCCGCCCAGCTTCTCCTCTCGGCCCTGCTCCACGCCTCGTGGAACGCGCTGCTGAAGCGGGAGCGCGACCCGCGCTGGGCCGTGACCGGGGTGGTGGCCGCCGGCCTCCTCTTCGCGGCGGCGGCGGCGCTGCTCTTCCCCGGCGCCGGCTTCCCCACCCGGGCCGGGCTCGCCTGGACCGTGGCCGCCGGCCTCTTCGAGGGGCTCTACTTCCTGACGCTGGCCGGCGCGCTGGCCCGGGCCAGCTACGGCGCCGTCTACGCCATCGCCCGCGGCGGGGCCATGGCGCTCGTCTGGCCGGCCGCGGCGCTGCTGCTCGCCGAGCCGGTGACGGCGCGCGGCGCCGGCGGCGCGGCGCTGGTGGCGCTGGGGGTGGTGCTGGTGGCCTGGGCCGGGCGGCAGCACGCCAGCCCCGGCGGGCTCCTCCTCTCGGCGGCCAGCGCCGGCGCCATCGCCGGCTACCACCTCTGCTACGACCGGGCGCTCGTCAACGGCGCGGCCCGCGCCCCGCTCTTCGCGGTGGCGCTGCTGGTGGCGCTGCCGCTCACCTGGCTGGCGGCCCGGCTGCGCGGCGGGGGGGCGGCCCCGGGGCGCGGCGAGGTCCTGCGCTGGCTCGCGGCCGGGGCGCTCCTCACCGGCTCCTTCCTCCTCTTCCTCGGCGGCCTGGCCGAGAGCGGCGCTGGCCCGGCCCTCACCCTGCGCAACACCTCGGTGGTCTTCGCCCAGGCCATCGCCGCCGCGCTGGGCGAGCCGGTGCCGCGGCGCCAGCTCGGCGGGGCGCTGCTGGTGGTGGCCGGCGCGGCGCTGCTGGCGGCTGGCTGACTCAGCTCTCCTTCACCGCCGTGTCCTCGACGGCCCGCTCCGCCGCGCGCTGGGCGGCGTTGAAGCGGATGGAGGACCAGAGCGAGACGGCGATGAAGCCGGCGCCGATGAGCCCGGTGACCACCTCGGGCACGTGGTGGAGCGTCCCCAGCATCATGATGAGCGCCAGGGCGCCGATGGCGTAGAAGGCGCCGTGCTCCAGGTAGCGGTAGGAGGCCAGCGTCCCCTTCTCCACCAGCATGATGGTCAGGCTGCGCACGAACATGGCCCCGATGCCCAGGCCGATGGCGATGACGAAGAGGTTGTTGGTGAGGGCGAAGGCGCCGATGACGCCGTCGAAGCTGAAGCTGGCGTCGAGGACGTTGAGGTAGACGAAGCTCGCCAGGCCGGCCTGGTGCATGTCGCGCTTGTGGCCGCCCTCCTCCGGCTCCATCACCGCCCCGATGCCGTCCACGGCGATGAAGGTGATGAGGCCGAACACGCCCGCCACCATGAACTCCAGCGCCTCGGCGGGCGGGAAGGAGCGGGAGAAGACCCAGAGGACGATCATCATGAAGCCCAGCTCGATGGCCTCGAACTTGCCGAGCCGCGAGAGCCGGCGCTCCAGCAGGCCGATCCAGTGGATGTCCTTCTCGGCGTCGAAGAAGTACTTGAGGCACACCATGCCCAGGAAGGAGCCGCCGAAGGCGCCCAGGGCCACGTGGGCGCTGGTGAGGAGGCGGGCGTACTCGTCGGGCTCGAAGGTGGCCAGGCGCACCGCCTCGAAGGGGCCGATGCGGGCCACCACGCTCACCACCACCAGCGGGAAGACGAACCGCATCCCCGGCCACCGCCATGCCCCAGGTGAGGAAGCGGTGGCGCCAGAGCGGGGTCATCTCCTCCATCACCGAGGCGTTGACCACGGCGTTGTCGAAGGAGAGCGAGACCTCGAGCACCGCCAGCATGCTGGAGATGAAGACGGTGGCGGCGATGCCGGCGGGGGTGCCGTGCAGGTGCCAGCCCAGGCCGGCGGCCAGCAGGAGGCCGACCACCGTCACGTAGATCGAGCCCTTGAAGAAGTGCAGGTTCCCGCTCATGTGGCCCCGCTCACTGTGGGAGAAGTTGGAAGGCGGCTGGGGGGAGGCCGGGATTATGCCGGTCCGGCAGGCGGGCGGGCAACGGCGCCGGACGACGCACAGGGCCCACCCGGGTGGCCGGGATCAGCGCACCCGGATGCTGCGGACCAGATCCCGGAAGGGCCCCAGGTCCACGCCCTTGCGCCTCCGCTCGTGACCGAAGCCGAAGAGGTAGTGGTGCCCGCGCAGCTCGATCCAGGCGGCGATGCGGAAGCCGCGCTGCGGGCCGCAGCCGGAGTCGCCGGCCAGGGTCATGGGGCAGCGGCGCAGCGGCTCCTCGGCGGCGATGGCGATCCCGTCGCCCTCGGGCGTCGGCGCCAGGGTCCAGTAGGCGTGGGCCGAGGCCTCGGTGGGCGGGTAGTCCACCAGCACCTGGAACCAGCGTCCCTGGCCGTCCTCGAAGCGGTAGAGGCCGTAGCAGTAGTCGGGCGGCACCTGGGGATCGCGGACGCAGTCGTTCCTCTCCGACAGGCGGAAGCCGGCGGGCGCGGTGATGCGAAAGCTGGGGAGCTCGTGCTCCACCGGGCGCGCCGGCGGGACTCCGGCTCCGGGGAGGAGTAGCACCAGGGCCGCCAGGCCCGCGGGAGACATGGCCCGGAGGACAGCACGGCCGGCGGCGCGGGGGCAAGGTCGAGGAGCGGGGCGCCGCTCCGGGGGATCACCGGAGCGGCGCTGCCGGAAGCGCTGCACCCGCACCTGCGAGGAAAGATTCTCTTCGCGGTCCGTGTGGGTGTGCCGCGAGAGAGCGGCAAGGGTTCGTTACCGCCGCGAAGTCACGGCGCTGGATGCCGGCCCTTCACGTTCGGTGCCTGTCGACCCTTCGGCTTTGCGGGGGTCCAGGCTTGATCTGGATCAATCTCATGAGCACCTCCACGTTGCGTCGTGGAAGGCCAAGGGTAGGCGTACTCCACGCATCGTGAACGTACGGGCGGTGCCGAGGGCGGCACTGCCGAGGGCGAAATGCATACCTGCGACCCCAGGGGTTCGCGGCGGCGGGCACTCGTGTGCCCTCCGCCGGCGGGTGGGAACCGCGCGCCGGCAGCAAGGCGCGCGGCTCCTCCCGCAAGCCTCGCCCCGCGCGCCCGGCCCGCCGCCGGGACGCCGCCCGCTCCCCGGCGCAACCGCAGCGACTCCACCCCGAGGTAGCCATGACGACACTCCCCTCCGCGCGCACCTCCCACCCGGCCCTGCACCTCCTCTGCCTGCTGGCCGCACTGGCGACCGCCGCTCCCGCCGCTGCCCAGGCGCCGGTGAGCGTGCTCCCGGCAGCAGCCCGGACCGAGCCCCGCGCCTTCGGCGGTGCCGGCGTGACCAGGGACACGCCCATCCTGGCCTTCCAGTACGTGATCAACCTCGACAACACCGGCGTGACCTCGCAGCGCAGCCCCGCCGATGGCTGCTCGCCCGGCTCGCCGGGCTACCCCGCCTCCTGCCTCTGGACCTCCATCGCCGGCGTGCCGGGCTCGAGCCCCATCGTCGCCCAGGGCGACCAGGCCGACTTCGCCGGGCTGGGGCTGACGCTGCCGCCGGGCCGGTACCTGGTCTCGGTGCGGGCCGACGGCTACAAGCTCGACGGCGCCCACTTCACCGTCCCCGCCGGGAGCGGCGTGCCGATCGCGGTGCCGGTGCCGATGCAGCCCACGCCGCTTCCCACCGCCACCATCCAGGCCGCGGTCTTCGAGGACATCTCGCCGGTGAACGGCGCGCCCGACGTGCCGGCCGAGCGCGGCCTGGCCGGCTTCCAGGGCCACATCACCGACTACATCGACTTCGTCACCACCGACGTCTTCGGCAACCCGCTCTGCACCGAGTACGAGCGCGACGCCCTCGGCAACGTCATCCTCGTGCCGCCCGACTACTCGCCCACGCCCATCGCCGGCACCGGCGGCATCTGCCTCTCGAAGTGCTACGTGGTGAGCGGCGCCGTGGACGTGGGCACCGTCGCCCCCTCCGGGCCCGGCGGCCGCTGCCCGGCCGACGGCACCGGCCTCACCATGGAAAACGGGCAGCCGGTCCCTGCCGGCGCCGCCATCCACGGCAAGCTCGAGATCCCCAACCTCGGCCCCAACCGCTACGCCCTCTCCGTCGTCCCGCCCGGCGGCACCCACTGGGCCCAGACCACCACGCTCGAGGGCAACCTCGACTGGGACGCCTGGGTGATGGAGGGCGCCACCGGCCTCGACACCGAGTTCGTGGTTGCCGGCGAGCCCTTCCCGACGCCTTTCTTCGGCTACGTCGAGACCTTCCCGCCGACCCAGGTCCCGCAGGAGCGCCGCTCGGCCGGCTTCGCGGGCGCGGGCACCATCACCGGCGTGGTGGAGTCCGTCAAGGTGTACGTCCCGGCCAAGGGCGGCCTGGCGCTCCCCGGCGGCATCTGGGGCGGCCTGGCCGGCGCCAGGCTGGAGGCGCCGGTCCCGTACGCCTGGGTGACCCTCACCGACCTCGGCGCCGGCGACACGCTCGCCTGGGTGGGCCGCGCCGACCAGAACGGCCGCTTCACCATCGGCCAGGTCCCGGACGGCAGCTACACGCTCACCTGGTTCGACCAGGACCTCAACTACCTCCTCGACCTGGTCAACGTCACCGTCGCCAACGGCGAGACCGTGGACCTGGGCATCCTCCCGCTCGCCGGCTGGTGGACCAAGATCGACGGCTACGTCTTCAACGACCTGAACCGCAACGGCAAGAGGGATCCGGGCGAGCCAGGGATCGCCGGCTTCCCGGTGGTGATGAAGAAGCGGGAGAACTCGGTGATGGACCGGGGCGCCACCCTGGTGACCACCGACGCCAGCGGCTACTACTCCCTCAAGAACGCCTACCCCATGACGCAGTGGCTGGTGGTGGAGGCCTACGCCGACGCCTTCTACACCACCGGCGTCACCTGGCAGGCCGACAACCAGCCCACCGAGACCACGCTGCTGGGCGCCGGTGTGGACGTGAGCGTGCTGCCCATCATCGGCCTGGGCGGCCGGCTCGACTGGGGCGTGCACGCCTACGACGCCCAGGGGACGAGCGGCGGCCTCGACCCGCGCCACGGCGGAATCGTGGGCACGGTCAGCTACGACACCACCCGCAACGAGCTGGATCCGCGCTACGCGGCGGTGGAGGACTGGCAGCCCGGCATCCCCAACCTCTGGATCTACCTCTGGGCGCCGGTGCCCTGTGGCACGACCGCCGACGCCTGCGACGCCACCGGCCGCTACGAGCTCGAGCCTGCCGGCGGCGCCTTCAAGAGGGGCACGCTGCTCAACGCCTACCTCACCGAGACCTGGCAGCGGCCCACCGGCTGCGTGGCCCGCGACGTCAACGGCACCCCGCTGGTCCACGGCGTGGACGAGCAGGTCCTGCCCCTCGACGCCGGCGCCGAGTGCCTCGAGGGCCCGCTCATGGGCGTCCAGTTCCAGAACGGCTTCTCCACCGTCGACGGCAACTACGGCTTCGGCGACGTCTGCCAGGCCGGCATCCAGCTCGACGGCGCCACCGGCCTGCCGGTGCTCGACGCCGACGGCATCCCCGTCTGCGCCGACGGCGCGCCCCACGCCGCCATGACCTCGGGCGACTACCTGGTGGAGGTGACGGTGCCCAGCGACCCGGTCACCGGCCGCCCGCTCTACAAGGTCACCCGCGAGGAGGACATCAACATCTTCACCGGCGACCAGTACGTGCCGCAAGTGCCGCCGCCCGACTGCGCCGGCCCGCTGCACATCGTGGACGTCGAGGGCGTGGGCGCCGACGGCTACCCGGCCACCTCGATCGAGCTCGCCGACGTCAACGGCCTGCCGGCCAGCGTCTCGGTGCCCGCCTCCACGCCCACCCACAACCCGGACTTCGCCGGCGGCGGCGGCAGCCCGTTCGAGGGACAGGCGCGCCCGCTCTGCAGCACCAAGCTGGTGCGGGTGAGCTACGGGCGCTCCATCGCCCCCACCTTCAACTACTTCACCGACGTCCCCATCCCCGGCCGCTTCTGGGGCCTCATCGTCGACGACCTCAACTTCTCGGCCGACCCGAAGTCGCTGCTCTACGGCGAGAAGGGCGGCGTGCCCTTCGCCCCGGTGGGCATCTACGACTGGGCCAACCGGCTCGTGACCACGGTGGAGTCGGACTACAACGGCCTCTTCGACGTGCTGGTGCCGTCGACCAACCGCATCAGCTGCCCCACCCCCTCGGGCGTCTGCGCCAACCTCTACCGCATGGTGGGCAACGACCCGGGCATCCCCGGGCGGCTCAACCCCAACTACAACCCGCAGTTCCGCACCATCTCCGCCGAGTTCGAGGCCTTCCCCGGCCTGCTGGTCCCGGCCGACCTGGCGCCCACGCAGGTGGGCGTGACGGTGCAGCTGCCCGGCGGGCTGGCGACGCCGGTGACCTGCGCCCTCGACGCCACCACGCCCCAGCTCCTGCGGGTCTCGGTCCCGTACGTGTACGGCACCGGCGCCACCCGCAGCGTCACCATCACCGGCACCGGCTTCGGCGCCGCGCGCGGCACCGGCACGGTGACCCTGGACGGGACCGCCCTGGCGGCCTCGGCCTACACCTCCTGGACCGACACGCAGATCACGCTCGCCATCCCCGGCTCGGTGGCCGTGGGCCCGCACCAGCTCCAGATCGCGGGGGCCAACGGGAAGCGCTCGGTGAACGGCATCACCCTGCACGTCGTCGGCAGCGGCTACAACCCGCGCATCTTCCGGGTGCAGGCGCCCGGCGGGCCCCCGCCGCCGCCAGTGCCCGCCTCCTCGCCCGCCACCGTGTACACCACGGTGCAGGCCGGCATCGACGCCGCCGCGGCCTTCGCCGCCGACCCGCGCGGCAACCTGGTGGTGGTCTTCCCCGGCGTCCCCGACCCCGACCCGCGGGTGAACCCGCGCGGCGCCTACTACGAGAACCTGGTCGTGAGCTTCCCGCTCAAGCTGCAGGGCGTGGGGCCGGGCGGCTTCCAGGGCACCACCTACGTGCCCGGCTCGATCCTCGACGGCAGCGCCTTCGGCGGCGACACCGACCTGGCCACCGCCTGGCGCACCCGCGTCGGCTCCCTGCTCGGCACCTGGGACGGCAACCAGACGGTCTACGAGGGCCAGGTGATCTACCTCCTGGGCAGCGCCGGCCAGTACGCCGCCGCCCACGCCCGCACCCCCACCGGCCGCTACCGCGCCGCCATCGACGGCTTCGACATCCGCGGCGGCGACCAGCAGGGCTTCCCGGCCAACATCAACCAGATCGGCGGGACCCCCACCGGCCTGCCGCCCAACGTCATCACCCAGGGCGGCGGCATCTTCGCCAACGCCTGGATCGACAACCTGCAGATCGCCAACAACGTCCTCCAGAACAACGGTGGCGCCTACGGCGGCGCCATCCGGCTGGGCACGCCCAACCTGCAGAACCCCGGCGTGGCCAACCACAACACCGGCGTGCGGATCGCCTGGAACCGCATCCTCGCCAACGCCGGCACCAACCTGGCGGGCGGCGTGGGCATCTTCGCCGGCTCCGACGGCTACGAGGTGGCCCACAACGACATCTGCGGCAACTTCTCGGCCGAGTACGGCGGCGGCCTCTCGGCGGTGGGCCTCAGCCCCGGCGGCGACATCCACCACAACCGCATCTACTTCAACCGCTCCTACGACGAGGCAGGCGGCGTGATGATCGCCGGCGAGCTGCCCGCCGATCCGCAGGCCCTCTCGCCCGGCTCGGGCCCGGTGGCCATCCACGAGAACCTCATCCAGGCCAACCTGGCCAACGACGACGGCGGCGGCCTGCGCTTCCTCATGGCCGGCCGGGCCCCGATGAACGTCTACAACAACTTCATCGTCAACAACGTCTCCACCCACGAGGGCGGCGGCGTCAGCCTCAACGACACCAGCGACGTCCGCTTCTTCAACAACACGGTGATGAAGAACATCACCACCGCCACGGCCATCACCAGCACCGGCATCCCGGCGCCGGCCGGCCTCTCCACCGGCGCCAACAGCGTCATGCTGCAGGCGGCGGGCGGCGGTGCCTTCTCCAACCCGCTGCTGTTCAACAACGTCTTCTGGGACAACCGGGCCGGGAGCCGGGTCGGCAACGGCTCGGTGGGCATCGGCGCAGCCGGCGACGCCACCCCCATCAACTACTGGGACATGGGGACCGCCGACGGCAGCGGCGTCCTCTCGCCCACCAGCTCCATCCTGCAGGTGACCACCGGGACCGTGCCCGACGCCAGCAACGGCTCGGCCGACCCCCAGGTGGTCTCCACCTACGACACCTCGGTGAGCTTCGCGCCCTGGCGCAACAACCCCGCCTTCCTGGGCGCCATCCTGGTGGCGGTGGAGCTGCCGCCAGAGCTCCTGGGCAACTACCACCTCTCCGGCACCACCTCGCCCGCCTACAACACCGGCGCCGCCAGCAAGACGGTGGGGGCGCTGACGGTGAGCGCGCCCGCCATCGACGTGGACGACAACCCGCGCCCGCAGGGCAGCCCGGCGGCGTTCGACATGGGCGCCGACGAGATCGGCACCGGCACGGGCGGCGGCGGCGGGCCGGCCCTGCCGGCGCTGGCGCTCCTCGACGCCTTCAACCGCGCCAACGCCACCAGCCTGGGCGGCAACTGGCAGCAGCCGGTGATCGGCGGCGCGGCCTGCGCCCGGGTCAACGCCAACCAGGCCTTCCTGGTGAACACCGGCCTCGCCGGCCTGCTGTGCTCCGGCGGCGGCGGCGCGGCCTGGAACGGGGCCGCCGGTGGCGGACCGGTCTTCGGCGCCAAGCAAGGCGCGGCGCTCACCCTCTCCAACGCCGCGGCCCTCTCCGGCGGCGCGCTCTACCTCAAGCAGAGCGGCTCGCTCCTCCTCGGCACCTACGCCAGCGCCATCCGCGTCCGCTACCAGGCCGGCACCGGCGTGGTGGTGGCCACCACCACCAACTACGGCGTCACCTACTCCACCCGGGGCACGCTCGGCGCCACCTTCGCGGCCGGCGACCGGCTCACCGCCCTCGTCGATCCCGCCGGAACCCTGTGGGCCTGGCAGACGAGCGCCGGCGCCACCACCCTGATCGGCAGCGTCCAGCTGCCCACCACCGGAGCCGAGGCCTTCACCGCGGGGCCGGGCCGCATCGGGCTGTTCCTGCCCTCGGGCGGCCGCGCCGACAACTTCTCCGGCGGCACCGTGCCCTGAGCCGAACCCCCACGCCAACGAGCGTCACAAGGAGTGAATATCATGCGCAAGCACCTTCCTCGCAGGCTCCTCGCCCGGCGCAGCTTCCTCAAGGGGCTGGGCGGGACCCTGGCCCTCGCCGCCGGCACCGGCCTGGTGCCGGACTTCGCCCGCCGGCTCCTGCCCAGCGGCGTGGCGCTGGCGGCTCCCGGTGACCCGCCCGACCTCTTCTTCGCCGGCACCGACGGCTGGATGTCCCTGCCCCCCGGACCGCCCATCTCCTACTTCCACCCGGACAGCTACGCGCCGGCCCCGTACACCACCTACATCTTCGGCTTCCGCAACGTCACCCTGCTCGGCGACGCCCAGCGGGCCGACCAGAAGCTCAAGGCGCAGCACACCGCGCCGCTCTTCTACCTCGACGAGTTCGACCCCAGCACCCCGGCCACCGATCCGCTGACGCGCCGCCGCATCACCGACGGGTTCTGGCTCGACCTCACCAACCTGGGGCTGGGGATGCGGCCGGACCTGACCGACGCCCACACCGTGCACTGGCACGGCTTCCGCAACGTCATCACCTTCTTCGACGGCGAGCCCACCGGCTCGGTGGCGGTGCCGGTGGGGCGGCGCTTCCGCTACGTGTACCGGCCCCGCGACCCCGGCACCTACATGTTCCACTGCCACGTCGAGGACGTGGAGCACGTGCACATGGGCATGACCGGCCCGGTGTTCGTGAGGGCCAAGCAGAACTTCACCGGCAACGGCCCCTCCGTGCCGGTGGCCCGGCTGGGCGGCAACGCCGCCCCGGGCGCGCCCATGGGCTACGCCTACAACGACCTCGACGGCTCGACGGCCTACGACCGCGAGTTCGCCATGATGCTCACCGAGGTGTGGGCCGAGGCCCACTGGTGCGACGCCCACATCCAGCTCCCCGAGTGGTCCGACTACCGGCCCGACTTCGCGCTCCTCAACGGCCGGGTCCACCCCGACACGCTGGCGCCCAACGGCTCCATCGACCCGTTCCACCCCGTCACCGACCCGGGCGGCGACCTCCTCCCGCCGCAGCCGCGGGCCGGCGAGCCGGCCGGCGCCTGGGACCACCTCCGCTACCAGCCGCTCTCGGCGCTGGTGCAGTGCAACGCCGGCGAGCGGGTGCTGCTGCGCTTCGCCAACCTGGGATTCCGCGAGGCCTCCATGACCCTGGCCGGCCTGCGGATGCGGGTGGTGGGCAAGGACGCCACCCCGATGAAGGGGCGCGACGGGACACCCACCGGCTACGAGGCCCAGACGGTCAACTTCGGCGCCGGCGAGAGCATCGACGCCATCTTCACCGCGCCCCCGGTCACCGCGCCCACCACCTACCTGCTCTTCAACCGTTCCCTGAAGCGCTCGGCCAACCTGGCCGGCGGCTTCGGCGGGCAGATGACCGAGGTCCGCGTCTACCCGGCGGGCACGGTGCCGCCGCAGACCATCCCCAACGAGCAGTTCGACCTGTAGGCCGCGGAGGAGCCCATGCGCACCCTTTCCTCGCCTCACGCCCGGCGCCTCTCTGGCCTCGCCGCCCCGCTGGCCGCCCTCGCCCTCCTGGCCGCCCCCGCGCCCGCGGCGGCGCAGGCGGTGGGCCTGGTCTGCACCACCGGCGCCGCCGGCGCGCCCACCTTCAACCTCACGGCGCGGCCCGGCTACATCACCCTGCCCGACGCCAACACCATGTTCATGTGGGGCTACGCCGCGGGCGACGGCCCCTTCCAGCACCCGGGGCCGGTGCTCTGCGTCACCCAGGGTGACACGGTCACCGTGGTGCTGAAGAACCTCCTGCCCGAGCCGGTCTCCATCATGTTCCCGGGCCAGGAGGGGGTGACGGCCAACGGGTCCCCGGCGCAGCCGCAGTGGAGCGGGGCCACGCTCACCTCGCTCACCGACACCGCGCCGCCGGGGGGCAGCGTCACCTACTCCTTCGTCGCCGGCCGTCCCGGCACCTTCGTCTACGAGAGCGGGACCGCGCCCCACAAGCAGGTCAGGCTCGGCCTCTTCGGCGCCCTGGTGGTCCGGCCCGCCGACCCGGCGCGGATGAACGCCCGCGCCGACAGCACCTTCACGCCTGGTGAGGAGTTCATGGTGCTGCTCTCGGAGATCGACCCCTACCTCCACCAGGCGGTCGAGGCCGGCCGGACCTTCAACATGAACAACTACCACCCGCGCTACTGGATGCTGAACGGGCGGGGCTTCCCCGACACCGTGGCCGACAACTTCGTGGACTGGCTACCCAGCCAGCCCTACGGCGCCCTGGCCCGCATCCACCCCTTCGACCCCACCGGCCACCCCTGGCCCGGGTCCATCCGCTACCTCAACGTGGGATCGGAGAGCTTCCCCTTCCACCCCCACGGCAACAACGGCCTGGTGATCGGCCGCGACGGCCGGGCGCTGGAGAGCGCCACCGGGCAGGACCTCTCCTTCGAGAAGTTCGCCGTCAACGTCGGCCCCGGCCAGACCTGGGACGTCCTCTTCCGCTGGTACGACGCCGAGGCCTACTCGGAGGCCAACCCGGTGCCGGTGACGGTGCCCGACCCCGCCAACCTGCAGTTCGGCCCCTGGTACAGCGGCAGCCCGTACCTCGGCGTGCTCGGCCCACTCCTGCCCAACGCCAACACCCTCAACCAGTGCGGCGAGTACTACGTCATCTCGCACAACCACGCCCTCTTCCAGATCACCGCCTGGGGAATGACCATGGCCGGCCCCATCACCTACGTCCGGGTCGACCCTCCGCTCCCCAACGCCTGCCCCTAGCCGGAGACCGCCATGACCCAGAACCTCCGACGCTTGCTCCCGGCCGGCCTCCTCCTGCTCGCCGCCCCGCTGGCGGCGCACCCGGCCCTTCCCACCCCGGCCGCCTGCACCGTGTCCCCCGGCTCCGTCGTCTGCGACCTGTGGGCCAAGACCGGCACGGTCTCCGTCCCCGGCTCCGCCGCGGCCATCCCGGTGTGGGGCTACTCCGACACCGAGACCGGCGCGGCCGGCCTGCCCGGCCCCACCCTCGTCGCCACCGCCGGCGATACGCTGACGGTGAACCTGCACAACACCCTGGGCGAGCCGACCACGCTGCTCTTCGCCGGCCAGGACCAGCCGGCGGGGGGCCCCGAGGCCGCGCCCACCTCCGGCACCGCCACCTACGTGCTGCCGGCGCTGCGCCCCGGGACCTACCTCTACCAGGCGGGCCCGCTGGTCCACGACACCGCCGACCCGGCGCTGGTGCGCGCCGCGCAGCACCAGGCCGCCATGGGGCTCTTCGGCGCCCTGGTGGTCCGCCCGGCCGCCGCCGGACAGGCCTACGACGACCCGGCCACCGCCTTCGCCGACGAGGCGCTGCTGGTGCTCTCCGAGATCGATCCGGCCTTCGCCGCCGGCCCGGCCACCTTCGACCTGCGCAACTTCAACCCACGCTGGCGGCTCATCAACGGCAAGGCCTTCCCGGCCACCGACCTCGTCCCGGCGGCGCCGGGCACCGCCACCCTACTCCGCTACCTCAACGCCGGCCTGCAGCACCACTCCATGGCGCTGCTCGGGCTCGACCAGACGCTGGTGGCGCAGGACGGCAACCCGCTCTCCATCCCCCGCCGCGCCGTGGCCGAGACGGTGGCCCCGGGCCAGACGCTCGACGCCCTGGTGGCGGTGCCGCCCACGGCGCCCGCCGGAGCCCGGTACCCGCTCTACGACGCGAGCCTGATGCTGGTGAACACCAGCGGCCTCGGCACCGCCGCCGGCTTCGGCGGCATGCTCACCTTCCTCGCGGTGGGCACCGCGCCGCCGCCCGCCGCCGGCCCGGTGGTGAGCAACGTCACGCTCACCCCCAACCCCAGCACCGGCACCGCGGCCGTGGCGCTCGGCGCCACCGTCGCCGCCGGCACCGGCTCGGTCTCCGCGGCCGAGTACTTCCTCGACGCCCTGGGCGCGGGCGGCACCGGCACGCCCATGGCGCTGAGCGGCAGCACCGCCTCGGCCACCCTGCCGGCCTCGACCCTCTCGACCCTGGCCTCCGGCAACCACAACGTCTACGTGCGCGCCCTCG
Organism: Deltaproteobacteria bacterium; assembly: GCA_016214955.1. Classification (GTDB taxonomy): domain Bacteria; phylum Myxococcota; class Myxococcia; order Myxococcales; family Anaeromyxobacteraceae; genus JACRMN01. Next base: position 16,746 of record JACRMN010000017.1, on the reverse strand, counting down.
ACGGCAGCGGCTGGGGCTCGGCCACCTTCGCGGTGCTGGTGATCGACGGCGGCGGCCCGGTCACCACCGGGCTGGCGCTCGCACCCTGGGTGAGCAACGGCACCGCCGACGTGGCCCTCTCCGCCACCGCTGACGACCGGAGCAGCGGCGGAGGCGCCATCGCCGCGGCCGAGCTCACCGTCGACGGCGGCGCGCCACAGCCGCTCGCCGTCACCCCCGCCAACCAGGGGCCGGTGGCCAGCATCACCGGGACCATCCCGGCGGCCACCCTGGCCACCCTGGCATCGGGCCCGCACGCCGTGGCGGTCCGCAGCCAGGACGCCCTCGGCAACTGGGGCCTCCCCGCCACCGCCAGCCTGCTCCTGGACCGCGCCGGCCCCACCACCAGCCTGGTGGCCCTCTCGCCCAACCCCTCCAACGGCAAGGTGGGCGTGAACTCCTCCACGGCCGCCGTGCGGGTCACCGCCGCGCTCTCCGATGGCGAGTCCACCGTGGCCGGCGGCGAGGCCTTCCTGGACACCCCCGGTGCCGACGGCTCCGGCTTCGGCCTCATCCCGGTGGACGGCGCCTTCAATCAGCCGGGCGAGAACGCCTTCGGCGACATCCCGCTCTCCACGGTGATCCAGCTCGCCGAGGGCAACCACGCCGTCTGGGTCCACGGCCGCGACGCCGCCGGCAACTGGGGCCCGGTGGCGAGCGCCACGCTGCTGGTGGACAGGACCGCGCCCGCCATCGCCACGCTCACCGCCTCGCCCAGCCCCACCAACACCACCACCGCGCCCTTCAGCAGCAACACCGCCTTCACCCTCACCGCCACCGGCAGCGACACCGCCACCGGCATCGCCGGCGGCGAGTGGTTCGAGGGTGCCGACCCCGGGGCGGGCAACGGCCGGGCCATGACCGGCACCGGCCCGGTGACGGCCACGGTGGACTTCACCTCCTGGACCGCCGGCACCCACACCCTGACGGCCCGGGTTCGCGACGGCGCCGGCAACTGGAGCGGCACCCTCTCCACCACCGTCGACGTGGTGCTGCCCGACGCCCTCTTCGCCAACAGCTTCGAGTCGGGCGCCATCCCCTGGGGCTGGGCCTCGGCCACCGGCGCCAGCCTCTCGGTGGTCGCCACGCCCGGCGGCTTCCCCGCCTCGGCGGGTGCCCAGGTGCTGCGCGCCGCCTTCGGCGGCGGCACCGCCGCGCGGTACCTCACCGACACCACACCGGTGCAGGAGACGAGCTACCACGCCCGGTTCTGGTTCAACCCCAGCTCCTCCCTCCCCAACAACACCGCCACGCCCACGCTGCTCGCCGGGCTCGACGCCGCCGGCGCGACCATCCTCCAGGTGCAGTACCGGCGGCAGGGCAGCGCCGGGGCCGGCTTCACCTACCAGGTGCGCGCCGGGGCGCTCTCCAACGCCGGGACCATGACCAGCACCGGCTGGGTCACCATCCCCTCCGCGGTGCCCAGCCCCGTCGAGATCGCGTGGCGGGCGGCCAACGCCGGCGCTCCGGCCCGGCTCCAGCTCACCGCCGGCCCCTCCGGCAGCCAGTCCACGGTCACCGCCAACCCGGCCACCGGCAACCGGCGGCTGGAGACGGTGCGCCTCGGCCTGGCCGCCGGTCTGGGCGGCCTGGGCGCCGCCACCGGCGCCGTCTACCTGGACGCCTTCGTCTCCACCAGGCGCTCCACCATCGGACCTTGAGGGAGCACCCTCCGCCGGAGAGCCGGCCACCCTCCAACGGCTCTCCGGCGCTCCCTCATTCCCCGGAGCAACGACACCACCATGCGACCGACCACCTGCCCGACGACGCGCCGCGTACCCCGCACGGCAGCTGCGCTCCTCTGCTTGCTCCTCGCCTCGCCGGCCCTGGGGGCCCGCGCCGGCGGCGAGCGCTCGCTGTCGCCCGGCGAGCTCCTGGACCGCTTCGGCATCTCCATCACCCGCGTGGGCGTCGTCGGCGGCGGGGGGATGGTCGATCTGCGGTTCGTGGTGCGCGATCCGCAGAAGGCCAGGCACCTGCTGGAGGGCGGGAAGGCGCCCGGCCTCCTCACCGGGCGCGGCGGCCGCGCGCTGGAGGCGCCGCACCACGGCGCCCAGCGCAGCGTCCTCCTGCAGAAGGACGCGCCCTGCTTCGTCCTCTACCCCAACGTCCGCGGCGCGGTCCGCCCCGGCGGCCAGGTCTCGGTGACCTTCGGCGCCGTGCGGGCCGGGCCCATCGCCGTACGGTGAACCGCTCCCCGGAGGATCCATGCGCACCGCCCTGCTCCTCGCCCTGCTCCCCGGCCTGACCGCCGCCGCGCCGGCCGCCCTCTCGCCGGAGGTGGCCGCCGCCGCGGCCCGCCAGCCGGACCACGCGCTGCCGGTGGTGGTCCACCTGCGCGACGGGGCCGACCTCTCGCGCCTCGCCGGCCTCCCCCGCGGCACGCGCCGCCGCGAGGCGGTGCGCGCGCTGCGGGAGCACGCCGGGCGGCGCCAGGGGGCGGTGCTCCGGCTCCTCGAGGCCCGCCGCGGAGAGGGGCGGGCCGGCGCGGCCCGGCCGCTCTGGGTCATCAACGGCCTCTCGGTGACGGCCACCCCCGAGGTGATCGCCGAGCTGGCGCGCCACCCCGACGTGGCAGCCGTCACCCCCGACGAGATCGACGTGGTCCCCACCGCCGCGCCCACCGGCCCTCCCGAGCCCAACCTCACCGCGGTTCACGCGCCCGGCCTGTGGGCCGACGGCGTCACCGGCCAGGGGGTGGTGGTGGCCACCCTCGACAGCGGCGCCGACGCCACCCACCCGGACCTCTCGGGCCGCTGGCGGGGTCCCTCTGGCGGCTGGTTCGATCCCTACGGCCAGCATGCCTCGCCGGTGGACCTCACCGGCCACGGCACCTGGACGCTGGGCGTGCTGGTGGGCGGCGACGCCGGGGGCACCGCCATCGGGGTGGCGCCCGACGCCACCTGGATGGCGGCCCGCATCTGGAACGACTCCGGGAGCGCCACCGCCACCGCCATCCACCTCGCCTTCCAGTGGCTCCTCGACCCCGACGGCGACCCGGCCACCGACGACGCGCCCGACGTGGTGAACGGCTCCTTCGCCTTCGGCAGCCCCGGCTGCAACCTGGAGTTCCAGTCCGACGTGCGGGCGCTCGCCGCCGCCGGGATCCCGGTGGTGTTCGCGGCCGGCAACTTCGGCCCCGGCGGCAGCACCAGCGTGAGCCCGGCCAACTACCCCGAGTCCATCGCCGTCGGCTCGGCCAGCAACACCGGCCTCGTCGCCGGCGACTCGAGCCGCGGCCCCTCGGCCTGCGGAGGCGGCGTCTACCCCACGGTGGTGGCGCCGGGGCTGTACGTGAACACCGCCGACCGCTTCGGCCTCTACACGGCTGTCTCCGGAACCTCCATCGCCGCGCCCCACGTGGCCGGGGCGCTGGCGCTCCTGCGCAGCGCCTTCCCCGCCGCCACGGTGGCCGACCTGCGCGCGGCGCTCACCGGCTCGGCGCGCGACCTCGGCACCGCCGGCCCCGACACCGCCTCCGGCTACGGCTTCCTCGACGCCCTGGCGGCACGCGACCGCCTCGCCGCCCCGCCGCCGCCGGCCCCGCCCACCGCCGCCGACGACGCCTTCTCGCTGCCGGGAGACACCTCGGCAGCCTTCGCCGCGCCCGGCGTCCTCGCCAACGACGGCGACCCCGCCGGTCTGCCGCTCTCGGCCGTGCTGGTCTCCGGCACGGCCCACGGCCTGCTGTCCCTCCAGCCCGACGGCGGCTTCAGCTACACGCCCGACGCCGGCTTCGCCGGCGCCGACGCCTTCACCTACCAGGCCAGCAACGGCTCGGCCCTGAGCGCCGCGGCCACCGCCACCCTCACCGTCACCCCTCCGCCTGCGCCCCCGAGCGCCGCACCCGACGCCTACGCCGGTGCCGAGGACTCCGCACTGGCGGTGGCGGCGCCGGGCGTGCTGGCCAACGACAGCGACCCGGCGGGCCGCAGCCTCGGCGCCGTGCTGGTCTCCGGCCCGGCCCACGGCACCCTCACCCTCTCCGCCGACGGCAGCTTCACCTACCGGCCCGCCGCCAACTGGAACAGCAGCGACGCCTTCAGCTACCAGGCCTGGAACGGCCTGGCCGCCAGCGCCGCCGCCACCGTCACCCTCACCGTGGCGCCGGTGAACGACCCGCCGGTGGCCGCCGATGACGTGGCCTCGACGGCGCGCAACACCTCGGTGGTCATCCGGGTGGTGGCCAACGACACCGACGTCGACGGCACCGTCGCGCCGGCGACGGTGACCATCGTCACCGCGCCCCGGTACGGTAAGGCCACGGCGCGCAGCGACGGCACCGTGCTCTACACGCCGGCGAGGCGCTTCAGCGGGACCGACTCCTTCCGCTACACGGTGCGCGACGACCTGGGCGCCGTCTCCGCCGCCGCCACCGTGCGGGTCACGGTGCGCTGATGCGCCTGTCCGCCATGCCGCTCCGGGCGGCCGCGCTGCTCCTCGCCGCGGCCGCCTGCCAGCGGGCCGAGGCGCCTCCGGCCTCGCCGGAGCGCTCGCTCTCGGGCCGGCTCCTGCTCCCCGGGCGCGGCGGCCCCGACCAGCCGGCGGCCGGCGAGGTGCTCGTGCTGCCGGAGGCGACGCTGGCCCCGTTCCTGGCGCGGCGCGCCGCCGAGGCCGAGGCCGGGCGCGCCCAGGGCCGGGCCGGGCGCGAGGCGCTGGCCGCCGAGCGGGCGCGGCTCCTCGCCGAGCAGGACCGGGCCGACGCCCGCTGGCGCGCCCTCGGCGACACCGACCTGGGCCGCCGCCTGGCGCTGCGGGTGCGGCCGCGCAACCGCGAGGAGATGCGAGCCGCCGAGGAGCGCTTCCAGAAGGAGAAGCGGGCGGCCCACGCCGCGGCCCGCACCGCGGCGCGGAGGGCCGAGGAGAAGGAGCGGGAGCTGGCGGCGCTGGAGGAGGCGGCGGGCCGCTTCCGCTCCTGCGCCTTCCTCCTCTCCGGCCTGCCCGCGGCGTCGGCCTCGGCGCGCGCCGGTCCCGACGGCCGCTTCACGGTCCGCCTGCCGCCCGGCCGCGTCGGCGCCGTGGCCCGCGCCACCGGGCCCGGCGGTGGCGAGACCTGCTGGGCCGTCTGGCTCGCGCCGCGCGACGGCCCGCTGGAGCTCCAGCTCGACGGGAAGAACACGCTCCTCTCCGGCTGCGCCGCCTGCGCCGCACCCGCCGGCGCCGAGCCGGTCTCGGGCCCGCGCCTGGCCTCGCCCCGCTGAGCTACTTCGCCCGCTGCACGATGGCCACGCCCAGGAGCACCAGCGCCCCACCGGCCACGGTGGCGACGCCCACCGGCTCGCCCAGCAGCACCACCGCCGCCCCCAGGGTGGCCAGCGGCTCGAGGTAGAGGAAGGCCGCCACCTTGGTGGCCTCGATCTTCTCCAGCGCGCCGTACCAGAACAGGTAGCCGAGGCCGGAGCTGAGGAAGCCCAGCGCCAGCAGCGCCGCCAGCCCCACCGGCGTGAGGCCGCGGAAGAGGGCCGGTCCGCCCGCCGCCAGGAAGAAGGGCAGCAGCATGGCCGCGCCCAGCATCATGGCGCCGGCGGTGGCCTGGGTGGGGCCGAGCTCGCGGATGGTGCGGAGGCCGATGAGCGAGTAGACGGCCCAGTTCACGGTGCTGGCCAGCACCAGGAGGTCGCCGCGCGTCGAGGGCAGCGCCAGGAAGCCCCCGCCCAGGTGGCCGCGGGTCACCACCAGCAGCGCGCCGCCGAAGCCCACCGCCAGCCCCACCACCTTGAGCGGCCCGAACCGCTCCCGGCCCAGCGCCGCCGCCAGCAGCGCCGACCAGACCGGGATGAGGCCGATGAGCCAGCCGGTGTTGATGGCGCTGGTGAAGCGCAGCGCCTCCGCCTGCAGCATCTGGTGGAAGGCCACGCCGATGAAGCCCATGACCAGGAGCTGCGGCAGCGCGCGGCGCGGCGGGAGCAGCCGCTCGCCCCTCCAGGCGAGGAGGCCGAGGAGCAGCAGCGTCCCCAGGCAGGCGCGGGCGAAGACCAGCGCCGCCGGGGGGATCTCCGAGACCACGCGCTTCGTGAAGACGAACGCGACTCCCCAGAAGACGATGGCCAGGAAGGCGCCGAGGCGGGGCGGCATGGGCGCGCAGGCTATCACCCCCGCGGCGAAACTCCTGCGCGCACCGGCGCCCCTCCCCGACCAGGACCTGGCGCCGCGGGCCCGCCAGCACGGCGCCGGAGCCACGCCGCGCAGCCGGGGAAGGCGGCGGCGCAGCCGTTTCGCGGCGATGGCGCGGCGCGCGATGCGGCCACGCGTCGCGTGGGCCTCCCCAGGTGGTGCGCTAGCGTCCCGCGACTCCCCGCACGTCGCGGCGCGCAGGGCCGGAGGTCGAATGGCACGGAAGGGCTGGCTGGTCACCGCTGCGGGCATCGGCCTCAACCTGGCGCTCGGCATCCTCTACGCGTGGAGCGTGTTCGCGAAGCAGCTCACCGAGCCGCTGGAGCGCGGCGGGTTCGGCTGGAGCCGCACCGAGGCCACGCTGCCCTACACCATCGCCATCGCCTGCTTCGCGGTGATGATGGTGCCGGCCGGCCGCCTGCAGGACCGCTTCGGCCCCCGCATCGTGGCCACGGTGGGCGCGGCGCTCACCGGCGCCGGCCTGCTGGTGGCGAGCTTCGCCACGCCGGCCACGGCGCTGCCGGCGCTGCTGGGCTTCGGCCTCCTGGCGGGCACCGGCATCGGCCTGGGCTACGCCGCCGCCACGCCGGCGGCGGTGAAGTGGTTCCCGCCGGAGAAGAAGGGGCTCATCACCGGCCTGGTGGTCGCCGGCTTCGGGGTGGCCCCGGTCTACATCGCCCCGCTCTCCAGGTACCTGCTCGGCCGCCACGGCGCCGCCGGCTCCTTCCGCATCCTGGGCGCGGCCTTCCTCCTCACCACCGTGCTCCTGGCCCAGCTCATCAGGAACCCGCCGGCGGTGGCCTCGGTGGCCGGCAAGGGCAACACCAGCGACGGCTCCTGGAAGGCGATGCTGCGCTCGCCCACCTTCTGGTCGCTGTGGCTGCAGTACGCCTGCGCCGCCACCGCCGGCCTGATGATCATCGGCCACCTGGCCAAGATCGTGGCGGTGCAGTCGGGCGGCACCATCCAGAGCGGCTTCCTCTTCGTGGCGCTGCTGGCGGTCTTCAACGCCGGCGGGCGGGTGGCGGCGGGCGTGGCCTCGGACCGCATCGGCCGGATGATCACCGTGGCCTTCGTGTGCCTCATCCAGGCCATCAACCTCTTCTTCTTCACCAACTACGAGACCACCGCCGGCTTCCTCCTCGGCTCGGCGCTGGTGGGCTTCAACTACGGGGCCTGCCTCTCCCTCTTCCCCGCCAGCGCCGCCGACCACTGGGGCACCAGGAGCCTGGGGCTCAACTACGGCATCCTCTTCACCGCCTGGGGCGTGGGCGGCGTCTTCGGCCCGGTGCTGGCCGGCAAGATCGCCGACGCCACCGGCTCCTACCAGGCCGCCTACCGCACCGCCACCGGCCTGCTGCTCTTCGCCACCTTCCTGGCCATGCTCTCCTACGCCCACTTCTCGGTGGACGTGGCCTCGCGCGAGGTCACCATCCGCATCGGCGGGAAGCGGAAGGAGCCGGACGAGGCCGAGGGGCGGCGCCGGACCGCCTGAGCCGGGCCCTCCCCGGCGCCCGGCTCGTCCCTGCCGGGCGGCCCCTCGTCGGCGTTCGCCACCCCTCGTCGGAAGGGGCGGGCGCGACCTCCGCTGCGCGGCCAGACTGCGCCCAGGAGGTCACACGCCATGTCGATCGCCGGAACCCTCGCGCTCGCCGCGACCCTGGCCGCGAGCTGGACCCTGCCCCGCACCGCGGAGGTGAAGGAGCGGGGTCCGCGCACCTACCGCTTCACCAACCTCTACACCGCCACCGGCCCGGCGGGTGAGGTCGTCCAGCGCCACCAGCTCACCGCCGAGTACACCCGCGGGCTCCCCGGCGGCGAGGTGGCCTGGCGCGACGTCGTGGCCCGCGTCGCCCAGGGACCCACCGACCCGCTCCCGGCCGGCGAGCGGCGCGAATTCATGGAGGGGCTCCGCTACCCGCGGGGGAGCGGCCGCCTCTTCGAGCCCGACTTCTTCCGGGGCTTCCCCCCGGCCGCGGTCCACGAGCGGAACCTGGTCTGGGACGTGGCCATGCTCGAGGCCTTCGGCGAGCGCCAGTTCCCCCACCTGCGCCTCAACCAGCCCTACCAGGTGGCCCGGGACCAGGACCTGGCGCTGCCTGGCATCGGCTCCTTCCAGAACCGCGACGTCCGGCTCGTCTGGGTGGGCAGGTCCCGCCGCAACGGCGTGGACTGCGCCGTCATCGACTACACGGCCTTCTTCAACCCGCTGCGGATCGACGCCGGCGGGGTGCGCATCGCGGGCCTGAGCCACTACTGGGGCCAGATCTGGGTCTCCACCTCCACGCGCATGGTCGAGTACGCCACCATCCGTGAGGTGGTGTACGGTGAGCTGAAGCTGCCGGGACAGGAGGCGGCGCAGCCCATGCACGTGTTCCGCGAGAGCGTCCTCGAGCCGGCCCCGCGGTGAGGCGAATGAGCGCGCGGCGCCGCTGGCTCACGGGGCTGGTCTGGACGAACCTGGTCGTCCTGCTGGCGGCGCTCGTGCTCACCCAGGGGGGGCGGGAGCCCGCGGGCCTGGGCGGGTGGCGGTGGGCGGCGCTGGTGGTGGCCTACGCCAACCTCACGGCGGCTCCCGCCATCCTCCTCCTCCCGCCGCTGCTGGCGCGCCTGACGCGCGGCGCCCGCCCGCCGGCCTGGCTGCTGACGCTCGGCCTCGTCGCCGTCACCGCCGGCGGCTCGCTGCTCGCCCAGGTGCTGCTCCTCGGCGCGGGCCTCGTCGACGGCGGGCGCTTCTGGTGGACCTGGGGGCAGGCGCTGCGGCTGGGGCTGCCCATCTCGCTGGTGCTCGGCCTCGGCATCTCGGTGAACGAGTCGTTGCGGGCGCGCGCCGAGGAGGCCGAGGCGGAGCTCCACCGGCGCCAGGTCGCCGAGGAGCGGGTCCGCAAGCTGGCGGCCGAGGCGCGGCTCCGCTCCCTGGAGTCGCGGCTCCACCCCCACTTCCTCTTCAACGCCCTCAACTCGGCGGCGGCGCTGGTGGCCGTCGACCCCCCGGGCGCCGAGCGGCTGCTCTCACGCCTCTCCTCCCTGCTGCGCGCCGCACTCGACGGCGGCCGGCGCCCGCTGGTCCCGCTGCGCGAGGAGCTGGCCCTCCTGGACGCCTACCTGGACATCGAGCGGGCGCGGCTGGGCGAGCGGCTGCGCTCCTCCATCGACGTCCCCGAGGAGCTGCGCCTGGCCGAGGTCCCGCCCCTCTCGCTCCAGGTCCTCGTCGAGAACGCGGTGAAGCACGGCGTGGCGCCGCAGCGCGGCGGCGGCGAGGTGGCCGTCGCGGCCGCGCCCCGGGGCGGCGCCCTGCTCCTCGAGGTCTCGGACACCGGGCCCGGGTTCGACCTCGCGGCCATCCCCGCGGGCCGCGGCCTCGACGACCTGGTGAGCCGCCTCGACGCCCTCTTCGGCGCCCGGGCGCACCTCTCGGTCTCCCGCCGCGAGGGCCGCTGCGTGGTGGGCATGCTGGTGCCGCGGCCATGACCCTCTCCGCCTACCTGGTGGACGACGAGCCGCTGGCCCTCGAGCGGCTGGCGAGGCTGCTGGCGGCCACCGGCCGGGTGCGGGTGGTGGGGCAGGCCACCGAGCCGGAGGAGGCGGTGGCGGCGCTCGCCGCCGCGCCGCCCGACGTCTGCTTCCTCGACATCCACATGCCGCGCCTCTCCGGCTTCGAGGTGCTGGCGCGCCTGCCGCTCCAGCCGGCGGTGGTCTTCACCACCGCCCACGCCGAGCACGCCCTGGAGGCCTTCGGGGTCAACTCGGTCGACTACCTCTTGAAGCCCGTGGAGCCGGCGCTGCTGGCCCGCGCCCTCGACCGCGTCGAGCGCCTGCGGTCGCCCGGCGGGCCGGGGCTCCCCGACCTGCGGGCGCTCCTCCGCGAGCTCGCTGCGCCCGCGGCACCCCCCGCCTACCCGGCCCGCATCGCCTCGCGCCTCGGCGACCGGCTCTGGTTCCTCGACCTCCCGGAGGTCACCCACTTCGCGGCCGAGGACCGGCTCACCTTCGCGGTCTCGGGCGGCAAGCGCTACTGCGTCGACGAGAGCATCGCCGAGCTGGAGCGCCGCCTCGACCCCCGCGCCTTCCTGCGGATCCACCGGGGCACGCTCGTCAACGTCGCCTGGATCCGCGAGGTCTCGGCCCTGCCCGGCGGCAGCCTGCTCGCCCGGCTGAAGGACGGCGCCGAGCTCACCGTGGCGCGCGACCGGGCCCGCGCCTTCAAGGAGCGGATGCGGGGCGGTGGCTAGGCTTCGCCCTCGGGCGGGCCTCCGCTGCGGGCCACGTCCTCGCTCTTCACCTTGCCCGGGTCCATGCCCGCGGCCCGCCGGGTCATGGTGGCGAAGAGCTCGTCGAAGGGCGGCGGCTCCCCCTTCATGAAGCGCAGCGGGTTCACCCGCGCCACCACGAAGGCCTTGAGGTAGGGCGAGTCGAACCCCTTGGCCTTGAGCTTCTCCACCGCGCCGGCCACCGCCTCGTCGAAGGCCAGCACCACCCGGGCCCGCCGCTCCCGCTCGGCCAGGGCCGCCGAGAGCTTCTGGTCGAGGAAGGCGTCCACCTTGCGGAGGATGGGCGCGTAGGCGCCGCCCGAGAGCCGGCCCCGCTCGGCGTAGGCGAAGCCCAGGGTGCAGAGGCCGGCCTCCTCGAACTCCAGCGCCAGGTCGGTCTCCTTGAGGTCGCTCTTCTGCGCCAGGTCGCGGTACATGCGCCCCACCTCCAGCGCCTTCTCGCGGAGGTTGTGGGCCTTCTCGATGTTGAGCGCCAGGATCTGGTAGGCCACCTGGGGCTCGGGCACCAGCAGGGCCAGGATGGTCCGCGCCCCCAGCTCCTTCAGGGCCGTGAGCCGGTGGCCGCCGTTGGGGCTGCGGTAGGCCCCGTCCTCGCGCACCGCGATGATGGGGTCGAGGTAGCGGCGGGTCTTGTCCATCGCCAGCGTCAGCTTGCGGACGTGGGCGTCGGAGACGTCGCGCTGGAAGGCGGTGCGCTCCACCTTGTCGATGGGCAGGGCCGCGAAGAGCAAGGCGTGGCCGCCCAGCGGCTCCCGGTAGCAGGCCAGCACCGCGCCCCCGTCGGCCTCCACCTGGTCGCGGAGCGCCGCCAGCTCCGGCGGGGGATCGGCCAGGGAGAGCTCCTTGGGGTCGAGCGCGGTGGGGACCAGCTTCACGCCCTTGCGCTTGCGCGGGCGTCCGCTCTTGGTGACGGGCCTCTTCTTGGCAGCCATGGTCCCGATTATGGCGGGGGGGCCCGGCGCCCGCCACGGCCCGCTCCGTCCGGGCCTGCGGTTGTCCGGGGGCCGCTTCTCCCCTAAGTTCGGGGCCGTGATCGAGGTCTCGGCCCTGTGCAAGCACTACCGCGTCCACCGCCGGCCGCCCGGCCTGGCGGCGGCGCTGCGCAGCCTCGTTCACCGCAAGTACGACATCGTCAAGGCGGTGGACGGCATCGACTTCAAGGTGGCGCCGGGGGAGCGGGTCGGCTTCCTCGGTCCCAACGGGGCGGGCAAGACCACCACCCTCAAGATGCTGGCCGGCCTCCTCCACCCCACCTCGGGCGAGGTGCGGGTGGCGGGCCACGTGCCGCTGCGCCGCGAGACCGCCTTCCTCTCCCGGATCACCCTGGTGATGGGCCAGAAGCAGCAGCTCCTCTGGGACCTCCCGCCGGCCGAGACCTTCGCCATGAACCGGGCCGTGTACGGCATCCCCCGCGACCGCTTCCGCGAGACGGTGGCCAGCCTGACGGAGCTCCTCGACCTCACCGGCCTCCTCGACAAGCCCACCCGCCAGCTCTCCCTCGGCGAGCGGATGAAGTGCGAGCTGGCGGCGGCGCTGCTCCACCGGCCCCAGGTGCTCTTCCTCGACGAGCCCACCATCGGCCTCGACGTCTCCATGCAGGCCACGGTGCGCGGCTTCATCAAGGCCTACAACGAACGGTACGGGGCCACCGTGCTCCTCACCAGCCACTACATGCAGGACGTGGCGGCGCTGTGCCCTCGGGTGGTGGTCATCGACCAGGGGCGGCTCATCCACGACGGCGAGCTGCGCGAGCTGGCCCTGCGGGTGCGGCCCGACAAGCGCATCCTGGTGCGGCTCACCCGCGCCGCCAGCGCGGTGGAGCTGGGCCGCTTCGGCGAGCTGGTGAGCCAGGACGGGGTCCAGGCCGTCATCCGCGTGCCGGCCGCCGAGGTCTCGGCGGCGGTGGGCCGGATCCTCTCGGGGCTGCCGGTGGCCGACCTCACGGTGGAGGACCCGCCGCTCGAGGAGGTCATGCGCGAGCTCTTCCGCTCCTCGCGCCAGGTGGCCGGCGCGTGAGCGAGCCGATCTCCACGCGGCCGCCCGCGACGCCGGCCGCCGCGGCCCCGGCGCCGGCCGGCCAGCCGCTCGCCACCGCCCCGGCCAGCGTCTGCAGGAACTGCGACGCGCCGCTCTTCGGCCCCTACTGCGCGCGCTGCGGCCAGCAGGTGCGCGGCAGCGCCCGCGCGCTCTCCACCCTCCTCTTCGACGCCCGCGACGCGCTCATCCACCTCGACAGCCGCCTCTGGCGGACGCTCCACGCCCTGTCCCTCCGGCCCGGGCGGCTCACCGCCGAGTACTTCGCCGAGCGGCGCGCCAGCTACCTGCCCCCCTTCCGCCTCTACCTGGTCCTGAGCCTGGCCTTCTTCACGCTGGCGGCCTTCGACAGGCTCCGCTTCGGGGACGGGGAGATGCCGCTGGAGGTGAGCGAGGAGGCCCGCAAGGAGGCGCAGCGCGAGGTCGCCAGGGCGGCCGAGGAGGCCCGGGCCTCCGGGGCTCCGGCCGAGAAGCTGGCGGTGCTGGACCAGGTGGCCCGGAGGCTGGAGAAGTCCGGGGAGACGCCCGGGGCGGATCGGAAGCTGGACGTGCCGCCGGAGAAGGCCTGCGAGGGCATCGAGGTCACCGGCAGCCCGCGCATCCAGGCGGCGCTCATCGAGGCCTGCAAGCGCAACGTCGGCGACAGGGGGCGCACCCTCTACCGCACGGTGGTGGCCAACATCCCGCGGATGATGTTCGTGTTCCTGCCGCTCATGGCCCTGTTCCTCAAGGCCGTCTACTGGCGGCCGCGGCGCTACTACGTGGAGCACCTGGTCTTCTTCCTCCACGCCCACGCCGCGCTCTTCCTGGTGGCCATCGCCGCCATGGCGGTGCGGACCCTGGCCCGCTGGACGGGCCTGGGATGGCTGGGCGGCCTGGCGGCCTTCGCCGGCTGGGCCTACGCCACCTGGTACGTGTGGCGGGCGCTGCGGATCTACTACGGCCAGGGGAAGCTCCTCACCGCGCTCAAGTTCTTCGCCCTGGGAGTCGCCTACCTCACCTTCCTGAGCCTCACGCTCCTGGGGACGGTGGTAGTCAGCGCGGCGATGGCGTCGTGAGCGGCGGCGCCCCGCGGCGCCGCGCCAGGAACTCGGTCTCGCAGGTCCAGGTCTGGCCGCCGTCGCCGGAGCCCTCGCCCCTCCAGTGGAAGCGGTCCGGACCGACCTCGACGAACACCCAGCGCACCAGCCTGCCGTCGGCGTCGCTGCCGGTCTGCACGATCCGGGAGCCGACGCGGCGCCCCACCAGCCGGTTCTCGACGCCGGTCACCGGGTTCCACCAGGTGATGCGCCAGGCGTCGAGCGCCGGGTCGTAGACGCGCAGGGTGGTGCCGTAGCGGTTGCCGGGGCGGCCGGCGCCGGCCCTCTCGCCACGCGCCGGCGCGATCCACAGGTCCTGGACGGCCCGCCCCTCCAGCACCCGCGCGAAGTGCATCTCGGCGCTCTGGCGGTGGGGGGGCTCGCCGGGCCGGTGGTCGATGACCTCGGCGTCCCAGTCGCCCAGCAGCGGATCGTAGAGGTCGGCGTTGCTCCCGGCGAGCGGGGCGGGGCCGGGGTCGAGCAGCGCCGCGAGGAAGCCGGTGGCCGAGGGGACGGTGGGGTCGCTCATGCGCGGAGCCTACGGAGGCCCGGCGCCGGGCGCTTGGCGGATCTTGCGGGTCCGGACGGGCCGGCGGCGGAGCTACTTCTTGGCTGCGGCCTTCTTGCCCTTCTTCTCGGGCTTGGGCGAGTGGGCCTTGAACCAGCTCACCACCGTGTAGAGCAGGTTGGCCTGCGGCTTCTGGGTGCAGCCCTGCACCACCTCGGGGACCGCCGTGCCGGCCAGGTTGAGGTCGAAGCGGGCGGCGGTGCGGCCCGCCTCCTTGAAGTCGCCGGAGATGTACCAGACGACGGCGGCGCGCTCCGGCTCGGCGAGCCTCAGGAACTCCTCGCAGCCCATAACCTTGAGGTTGGCGTAGCGGGTCTGCGGCGCGGCCGCAGGCGCGGCAGCGGGGGCCGGCGTCTGGGCGGCGGCGCTGGTGCCGAGGGCGAGGGCGAGGGCGGCGACGAGGGTGCGGGTCATGGCGTCCTTTGCGATCCGGGGGTCGTTCGGCGCGGCAGTCTATCCCGGCCCGCCGCCGGTCGCGCCACCCACCTGCGGTCCCCCTCCACCTGGGGGCAGCGGGCTGCCCGCCCCGGCCAGCACGCGCACGGTCGAGCCGGGCCCGAGCCGCAGCCCGTCGCCGCGCGGCTCCACCTCGCTCACCTCGACCACGTCGCCGCGGAGCAGCGCGCCGAAGCGCCGGTTCGCGTCGCCCACGTGCTTCTCCTGGAGCGCCAGGCCCATGCGCCCCTCGGGCCCGCAGCCCATGTAGCGCAGCCGGCCCTTGCCGGGCAGCGGCTCGGAGACGATGCGGAAGACCCGGCCCGGCGGCGGCTCGGCCCAGGGCTCGCCCGGCGGCGCCAGCACCAGGTAGCTCATCTTCACCGCCTCGCGGCGCAGGCCGGCGGCGGCGGCGATCTCGGCGACCACCGCTGGCGGCTCCACCGGCCGCTCGGCGTGGCACCAGTCGCTCTCCTTGGAGAGCGCCGGGCAGGGGCCTCGGAAGAGGCACGGGGCGCGGACCGCCAGGCCGCCGGCCACCAGCCGGTCGCGCACCGCCAGCAGCGCGCGCGAGGTCTCTCGCAGCGCCGGCTCCACCACCACCACCGAGCCGCCCGGGGCCACCAGCCGCGCGGCATCGCCGAGCAGCGCCGCCCGCGCCTCCAGCGCCGACTCGCCGCTCCCCAGCTCGTTGAGCACGTGGCCCAGGGTGACGGCGTCGGGCCGCGCGGCGCCACAGAGCTCGGCCAGCGGCTGGGCGCGGGCGCCGTCCCAGCGCCGGGTGGCGAGCTTCTTCCCGGCCGCCTCGGCGAGCGACCGGGCGGCTGCCAGCGCCCGCTCCGAGCGGTCGGCGGCGGTGACCAGGGCGGCGCCGGCGTCGAGCGCCGCCAGCGCCATCGGCCCCGGCCCGCTCCCCAGGTCGAGCACGGTGCGCGGGGGCGCCGGCAGCTCCGAGAGCACGCCCCGCGCCTGCAGGTAGCTCACCGGCCAGTAGAAGAGCAGGTAGGCGCCCAGCAGCCGCTCGTCGTCCAGGTAGCGGGCGCCGGCGAGGCGGCGGTCGCGGGTGAGGCCGTGGGAGAGCCGCTCCACCGCGCCGGCCACCTCGGCCAGCTCCTGCGGGGTGAGGCCGTCGGCGGGCGGGCGCGGGCCCCGCTGCGGCCCCTTGCGCCCGCGGCGCCAGACGGCGAGCAGGCGGGGCATCCAGCGGGCCAGGTCATCGGCGGGGCGTCCCACGCAGAGCTAGGTAGCGCAGAGCGGGGTGGAAGGCGAGGGGCAGGGGTCGAGTTCGGGGTCGGGGTCGCGGTCGCGATCGCGGTCGGGGTCGGAGTTGGGGTTGGGGTCGGGGTCGGGGTCGCGGTCGGGGTCGGGGTCGAGGTCGCGGTCGCGGTCGCGGTCGGGGTCGAGGTCGCGGTCGCGGTCGCGGTCGGGGTCGAGGTCGAGGTCGCGGTCGCGGTCGCGGTCGGGGTCGCGCGGAGTTCACGGTAGGTCACGCGCGCCGGCCATGGCCTCGGCCTCCTTCACCGATGGGGTGAAAGGAGGCCTCGTCCATGGCCGACACCGCGCTTCACCGCACTCCCTCGCAGTCCTCGCCCTCTCCCGTCACCGCCGCACCTCCTTCCCGCTCTTCCACTCCCGTTCTTCCCCACCACAAGCTCATCGCCTGGCAGGTCGCCCGCGACTTCCTCGTCGCCGTCCGGTCCTGCTCCATCCGCTCCACTCACCTCCGCGACCAGGCGCTGCGCGCCGCGCAGTCGGCCGCCCTCAACTGCGCCGAGGGCGCGGGCAGGGTCAGCCGGGCCGACAAGGCTCGCGCCTTCGCCATTGCCCGCGCCGAGTGCGTCGAGGCGACCGCCGCGGTCGAGATCGCCGCCTTCTCCGGCGAGGTCGGCGAGGCGCGCCTCGCGGAGGTGCTCCGCCTCGCCGACAGGCTCGTCGCCCTGCTCACGGGACTCGTGGTGCGGTGAGCGCTCGCAGCATGCGCTTCACCCGGGCGGCGAGCGCGATGAGCGCCGCCGCTTCGGCGGAGTCCGCGAGGCCGGTGGCGGCGGCCAGGTCGAGCGCCGCGGCGGCCTCGCAGAGGCTGCCGGCCGAGAGCGCGAAGGCGCGCCGGCGCAGGCCGGCCGAGTCGGCGGGCAGTCCCTCCGCCAGGTTGAGGAAGGCGGACTTGCTGGCGCGGCGGAGCTGATCGCAGAGCTCGGCGTCGGCG
>JACRMN010000016.1 GCA_016214955.1 Deltaproteobacteria bacterium | reverse complement strand
CGCCCAGCGCCGCCAGCCGCCGGGCCACCTGGTCGCGCGCCGCGCGGAGCCGCGCCTCGCGCCCGGGGCCCGGGGCCCGCCGGGCCGGGTCCTGCGGCACGGCCAGGAGCAGTGCCACCTCGGCCGGCGAGAGGGCGGTGGCCCGGTGGCCGAACCAGGAAAGGGAGGCCGCCTCCACGCCCTCCAGCGGGCCGCCGAAGGGGACGAACTGGAGGTAGGCCGCCAGGACGCGCCCCTTGCCGAGCCGGACCTCGAGCTGCACCGCCCGCAGCGCTTCCACCACCTTGCTGCCCAGCGTCCGCGGCCGCGGCTCCAGCATGCGGACGAGCTGCATGGTGAGCGTCGAGGCGCCGGAGACGCGCCGGCCGCGCCACAGGTTGGTGGCCGCGGCGCGCGCCACCGCGGCAGGGTCCACGCCGGGGTGGAGGTGGAAGCGCCGGTCCTCGAGCCGCAGGAGCGCCGCCAGGTAGCCGGGGTCGATCTCCTCGGAGCGCACCTCGGGGCGCCAGCGGCCGTCGGGGGCCACGAAGACGTGGGCCACGCCGCCGTCGCGCCACTCCACCACCACCGACGGCGCCTCGGCGAGGCGCGCCGGCAGCGGCACCAGCCAGGCGAGCGCCAGGAGGGCGCCGCCCAGCGCGGCGAGCGCCAGGAGGACGCGCGCCGCGCGGGAGAGGCTCCGGCTGTCGGGCCTGGCGGGCACGGTGGGCCGCTAGAGCAGGTCGGCCTTCCAGGGGCCGGCCACCCGGGCGGTGGTGCCCGGCTGCCGGGCCCAGAGGCGCGGGTCGTACATGGCCTCGGCCTCCACCGGCGGCACGGTGAACTGGCCGGCGGTCACGGCGCGCACGGCGTACACCACCTTGCGGGCCTGCCCGGCCTCCAGCTTGCCGAAGAGGGCGAGCTGGTGGTCGCGGACGTCGAGGAAGTCGGGCACCCAGAGCTGGTCCTCCTCCACCCAGCTCGCCACCTGGCCGCGCCCCAGCCGCGGGTTCTCGATCTCGAAGCCGGCCGGGATGCGGTCCACCAGCGCCACGTTCTCCACCCGCTCGCCGCTCAGGTTGCGCAGGGTCAGCTCCACGAAGGCCAGGCCGGCCAGCGGCAGCTCGCCGGCGGCCAGGTCGAGGGCGGTGCCGTCGAGCCTGCGCCAGGTGCGAGTGACGGAGAGGCCGTTGCCGCCGGTGCGCAGCTCGGGCCGCTCCCGCACCCCCTCCGAGGAGAGGATGGCGTAGAGCGGGCCGCCCTGCCCCTTGCCGGCCACCTCCAGCCGGAGCGACCGGTACTCGCTGGCGCGGGCCAGCGCCCAGGTGCGGTCGGCGCTGCGCCCGGCCACTGGCCGGGGCTCCACCGCCTTCCCGTCGGCGAGGAGCTTCCCGGGCTTGAAGTCCCGGGCCACCGCGCCCACCCGCTTGCCCAGGCCGGTCACGCCCCAGACGATCTCCTGGGTGTTGTAGGAGCCGCTCGGCTGCCGGAGCCCGTCGGCCACGCGCTGGGCCAGCGGCTCGCCGGCCGGGTCGTTGCCGAAGAGGTCCTGGAAGGTGGAGAGCACGAAGCCGCGCCGCCGCCTGTCGGAGTAGAAGGACCAGCCGCTCTTCCGCTCGTCGCTCACCGGGCTCACGTCCGGGCTGCGCAGCTCCTTCTCGTAGCGCCGGTCGCCGGCCAGGTAGAGGGCGGCCTGGAGCATGTACTGCCGCTCCAGCGCCTCGCCGTCGCGGCGGGCCGGGAGCTGGTCGAGGAGCTGCTGCAGCCGCCCCTTCTGCCCCTTGCCGGCGAGGGCCAGCACGTAGTGCAGGTAGGCCTCGGCCGAGGGGCCCTCGTGGATGCCGCCGCGGTCCCGCTCGCCCCGCTCGCGGCGGGCCGCCTCGCCCTCGATCCAGCGCAGGATCTCGTCGAGCCGGTCCTGGGGCACGGCGAAGCCGGCCTTCTGGGCGTCGAGCAGGAGGTGGGTGGCGTAGGCGGTGCCCCAGGCGTAGGGCTCGGTGGCGCCGGGCCAGTAGGAGAGGCCGCCCGAGGGCGTCTGCATCGAGAGCAGGCGGGCCACGCCCGCGAGCACCATCTCCTCCAGCTTGCCGCCGGCGGTGAAGGCCGGGTCCACGCTCTCCACCAGGTTGCCGACGAAGAGCAGCGGCCGGGTGGAGGAGGTGGTCTGCTCCACGCAGCCGTAGGGGTAGTGGAGCAGGAACTTCAGGTGGTCGAAGGACTCGCCGTAGGGGTTGGCGGTGAGCCAGACGGTGGTGCGCTCGCTGGTGGGCACCCAGCCGCGCAGGTGGGGGGCGAGGTCCAGCGTGCCCTCGGCCACCTCGAGGCGCCGGGTGAAACGCTCGCGCGGCCCGGCCGGCAGGAAGGGAACGTCCAGCTCCTCCCGCGACTCGTGCGGGCCGGCCCGCGCCACCACCCGGAGCCTGGCGGCTCCCACCGCCAGCGCTGCCTTCACCTGGAACACCAGGGTGCCGGAGGCGCCGTCGGCGAGGCGCGCCGTGCCCTCGCTCCTGCCCACGAACGAGAGCGGCGCCGCCGCGGAAGGGGCCGGGGCCATGCCCGGCACCGGGAGCGGCTCCGCCTGGAGCGCCACCTTCACCTCCTGCGGCGCGCCCGAGAGGTTGGTGACGAAGACCGGGATCTGCAGCTGGTCACCGTGGGTGACGAAGCGGGGCAGGGTGGTGGAGAGGACGATGGGGTCCTTCACGGTGACGCTGGCCGAGGCCTTGCCGAGCCGCCTCGGGCCCACCGTCACCGCCATCACCCGGAGCTGGCCCCGGTACTGCGGCACCTGGAAGCGCACCTCGGCCTTGCCGTCGGGCGAGACCGGGACCAGGCCCGACCAGAGGGCCACCGGCTTCACCGGCTGCACCCGCCCCGCGGCCCCGCTGCCGGCGTCGCCGCCGGTGGTTCGGGAGGGGCCCTGCGGCGGCAGCAGCATCGACCAGCCGATGGTCTCGAAGGTGTCCACGCCCAGGGCCCGCCGCGCGAAGAGGGTGCCCAGCGGGTCGGGGCTCTTCATGCGGGTGAGCTGGAGGATGCCCTCGTCCACCGCCGCCACCAGCGCCCAGGTCGGCCCCTCGGTGCGGCCCACGTCGAGCTTCACGGTGAGGGGGCTCGCCGAGCGGACCTCGGCCGGCGCCGAGAGCTGCAGCGGCGCGGTGAGGGCGGTGGGCTCCACCGCCGCCGAGGCCACGCCGAAGGCGCGGTCGGGCAGGAAGGCCTGGGCCGACTCCAGGTGCGGGTCCTTGAGCAGGAGCACGCTGACGTAGACGTTGGGGGTGAGCTCCTTCACCTCGAAGGGGAAGCGCTGCACGCCCGGCTCGACCTTGCGCCACTCGGCCGAGACCACCCTGTCGGTCTCCACCGTCAAGAGCGCCCGGCCGCGGAAGGGGATGGCCACCTGCACGGTGGCCGGCTGCCCCACCTTCACCGCCGGCGGGAGCTCCAGCGCCAGCGAGGTGGCCTTCTGCGGCCGCGGCGTCTGCTCGCGCCGGTCGCCCTCGCTCCAGTACCAGCCGCCGCCGTCGCCGGGGATCTCCAGCTCGGTGAGCGCCTGCCCGGCCCGCGCCCGCACCAGCCAGGCTGCGCCGCTGCCCTGGGGCACCAGGTCGAGGGCGAAGCGCCCGTCGGCCACCGCGACGCGGGTGGTGCCCTCCGACACCGGCCGCAGGTGGCGCTCGAAGCGCTCGCCGCCCCCCTCCTCGTCCCACCACCAGCCGTACTCCGGCTCCAGGCGCAGCAGCTCCACCGCCACCTCGCGGGCGGCGCCGGGCGCCACCGCGCCGTCCCAGCCGACGACCAGCCCCTTCACCGCGATCGGCTTGCCGGCCTCGGCCCTGGCGGCCCCGCTCTGCAGCCCCACGTAGAAGCGCTCCGGGTGCACCGGCGCGGTGGCCTGCTGCACCGTCGAGCGGCCGCTGCCTCCCTCGAAGACCGCCGCCGTGGCCACGAGCCGCGCCGGACCGGCGAAGGCGCCCGGGCCGGGCGGGCAGGCGAGGTCGGCGTGCCCCTTCTTGTCGAGCGTGCCCTGGGCCGAGCCCAGCGAGAGCGCCCTGGCGGCCCGCTTGCCGGGCCGCGGGCCGTAGGTGAGCTGCTGGTTCTCCTTCGCCGGCCGGAACGCCGCCGGCTCCAGGGCGCAGGTGAGCTCCACGCTCGCCCCCTCGGCCGAGCCGCCGAAGAGGTAGCGGGCGTCCACCGCCACGCCTGCCGCCTCGCCCAGCCGGTAGGCGGCCCGGTCGGCGGCCGCCGTCACCTTCATCCGCTCGGGGACGAACTCCTCGACGTTGAAGGCGTGGGCCCCCACCCGCCGATCGCCCACCAGGGCCACGAGCTGCCAGCGGCCGGTGTCGGCGAAGGCGGCGAAGGGCAGGTCCACCGCCAGCAGGCCGGCCTCGTTGGGCTTCACCTGGAGCTTCCTGGCCACCTTGCCGCGGGGGTCGAGGAGCTGCAGCTCCACCGGCATGCCGGCCGGCGGGGCGCGGTGCTCGCGGTCGCGGAGGACGGCGGCGGCGTGGGCCACCTCGCCGGGCCGGTAGACGCCGCGCTCGGTCCAGAGGGCGGCGCGGTAGGCGGCCTCGGCGGCGTAGGGCTCGCCGCTCACCTCGGCGTCGGAGGTGTCGGTCTTGAGGTCGGCCCAGCGGATGTAGGTGAGGTCGTCACCCTTGCGCGCCAGGAGGGCGAAGGGGGCGGCGTCGTCGGCGTCGTCGCGGGCGGCCGGGATGCGGCAGCCGCCGTCGCCGCCGGTGGTGCAGCGGCCCAGCACCTTGCCGCTCTTGCGCACCAGCGACAGCTCCACGCCCGGGAGCCCCTCGGCGGTGTCCATGTCGAGCGCCCAGGCCCACACCTCCTGGCGCCAGCCCTCCCCGCGGGGCGCCGCGCCGCGCTTCGCCACCAGGCTCATCTGCGTGAGCAGCAGCCGGGCGCTGGTCCGCTGCCCGTGGGCGGCCAGCGTCAGCTCCAGCACGCCGCGGGTGGTGGAGGGCAGGAGGCCGGCCACGTCCACCCAGGTGGTGGCCTGCCTGTCCTGCGGGCCGCGCAGGGGCACCTTCTTCTCGAGGAGCAGGTCGCTCGTCCGCTCGGTGGCCCGCTCGTCGCCGTCGTCCGAGAGCCAGAAGACCAGGTTCTCGGGGGCGATGCGGCGCACCGAGAGCTGGGCCTGGTCCAGGTTGGTGTGGGCCACCGGCAGGCTCTTCCAGGCCGAGCGCGGCAGGTAGCGGCCGCTGGCGGCGAAGGACACCGCCGGCCGGCGGCTGGGCACGCTGAAGGCCGCCTCGTGGGTGCGGTGCAGCTCGCCGCCGTCCTCGGTGCGGGCGCCGGCCTCGATGGTGAGGGTCAGCGGGCCGCGGGCGAAGTCGCCGAAGAGCCGGAAGCCGCCGGCACCCGGCGCCACGCTGAGCTTCACCGGCGGGGAGGTGCGGACGGTGCGGGCCAGCTCGTCGGCGGCCAGCACGCAGCGGCGCGAGAGCTGCCAGCTCCGGGAGGACTCCCGGTCCCAGTGCCAGCGCCTGCCGCCGGCGGCCGGGTCGTCGCAGACGACGTCCACGTAGAAGCCGCTCGTGCCCTCGCGCAGGTAGGCTCCGTGCACGGTGACCGCCGGGCCGCTGGGGAGCACCACCTCGCCGCTGCCGGCCGGCGCGACCGCCCCGCGGGCCAGCCCGGGCGCCCCCTCGCGCAGCGAGGCGCGGATGGTGGCCCCCGGCCGGGTCCGCCTCAGGGACAGCGCCGCCCTCACCACGTGGGGCCGCTCGGCGCCCGAGAGCCGCACCCCGTCGAGCCGCTCGCCGTCCAGCTCCCAGGAGAGGAAGGGGGCGACCGCCTCGGCCGACACCGCGCCGCTGAAGACCACCGCCACCTCGGCCTTGCCGGCGGTCAGCCTGTCGAGCGCCACCCGGGCCAGGCCGAACCGCGGGGTCTCGAAGGAGGCGCTCCAGTCGCGGCCCGACACCGGGCCGTCGCGCGTCTCGAGCCGCTCCAGGGCGACCTGGTAGCGGGTGGCGTGGGCGAAGGGGGTGGCCGGCTTCCAGGAGAGGGTGGAGGGAGACTCCCAGACCGCCACGCCCTGCAGCGGCGGGGTCACGGAGAGCCGGGTGCCGGGGCTGGCCCTCCCCACCATGCCCTCCGGTGCCGCCTCGCGGGCGAGCTCGACCACGATGCGGTCGGGCAGCTCGCCCGGGAGGGCGCGCTCCCGGATGACCGGGGCCAGGGCCTCGGGGGTGAGCGGCACCGCCTTCTCGCCGGGCGGCACCCGCGCCGGGGTCGCCTGGTCGGCCCCTGTCCCGCCGCCAGGAGGCTGGGGTGCACCGCAGCCGCGGCAACCGCCGGAGGCGGAGGCGGCGAGGACCAGGAGCAGGGCCAGCGGCGGGGAGCGGCGCGCTCGGCGCGGGGCGGCAGGCATGGGCGGATCCTCGGGGGTGACGGGGGAGTCGGCGCGGGCGGGGAGGGTACCGGACATCGTGTCCTCCGGGACACCGGCGCGTGTCCTCTGCACCACGCCGGCCCGGATAGCGGGGCGATTCCAGACGGCCCCGACCCGCAGTGCAAGGTGAACGCCACGGGGCCGCGCCCGTCGGCGCCGGGACCCGCGCGGGATCGCGGCGCAGGAAACAAAGGCGGCCCGCGTGCCGTGGGCACGCGAGCCGCCGAGCCGACTCCCCCCCGCGCTTCGAGCCGGCTCTCCAGCAAAAGGGGGCTGCAAGAGGAGGGACCAGAAAGGTTCCCGGGACCTCTCGCAGGGCCCCCGCCCCGCGCAGTTACCTGCCCAGCGGAAGCTAGAAGCGGTAGCCCACGCCGAGGCCGAGCAGCCACGGGTCGACCGTGGCGTGGCTCACCTTGGTCCCGCTCGACTTCACCTTCACGTCCACGCCCAGGGTCACGTACTTCACGTCGGCGTTCAGGTACCACTGCGGCGCCACCATCACGTCCACGCCCAGCTGCCCGGAGATGCCCACGCTCGACTTGCTGATCTCCAGCTCCAGCGGCGTCGCCAGCGGAACGGCCAGGTCCTGGCTGGTGATGAGCGTCAGGTTGACGCCCAGGCCCACGTACGGGTTGACCACCCCGCCCGGCAGGAAGTGCCACTGGACGGAGAGGACCGGCGGCAGGTGCGAGAAGGTGCCCAGGTCGAGCTTGGTGCCGTTGGCGTTCACCTTCACGTCGTGCTTCTGCGGGTAGGTGAGGATGAGCTCCGCAGAGAGGTTGGGGGTGATGAAGTAGCTGATGTCCACCTCGGGGATGAGCTTCTTGCTGACCGAGATGACGTCCTTGCTGTTGATGCCGAGCGCCGGGATGGCGTCGGACTTGTCCGCAGTCGAGATGTAGACGCCGCGCACGCGGACCAGGAGCGGTCCCTCGGCGGCGGCGGCGGGTGCAACGAGCGACGACACGAGCAGGACTGCGGCTGCGATCTTCCCCATGGGTGTCCCCCCCGGAACACGGTGAGATTCGGCCGACGCCAGGCGTGCCGCGACGCTCGCGGAGCCTGGAGGCAGCCGCGCGGATGATTGACTATTGGTGACAGCGCGTTTCGAGGCCTCCCACTGCAAGCAGGGCGCCACCGTGCACCCACCGCGAAGTGCCCGAAGGGAGGAGCCCCGCGCGTGTGCAACGGCGGGGCATGGGACGGATTTGCCATCCGTCACATGGGATCGATTTGTACGTTGGGCTCCCGCACCCCGGCGGACGACGGAGCGCCGGGGACGAGCGGCTGCGGCACGGTGCCGCGTCGAGCAGCGCAACTTCGAGGCTCCGGTCCGCGTCGGCCGGCCCCGAAGAGTGGCGTGCTGTCGCAGCCGTCCCGTGTTATTCGGCCGGCATGTCCCTCACGGCCAAGCTGGCCTCCGGCTCCCATGTGGAGATGACGCAGCTCGTGATGCCCGGCGACGGCAACATCCACGGCACCACCTTCGGCGGGCGCATCATGCAGTGGATCGACCTGTGCGCCGCCATGGCCTCCCAGCGCCACTGCCGGATGCCGGTGGTGACCGCCTCCATCGACCGGCTCGACTTCCTGGGGCCGGTTCGCATCGGCGAGATGGCCGTGCTCCACGCCCAGGTGAACGCCGTCTTCGGCACCTCCATGGAGGTGGGCTGCGAGGTCTGGGCCGAGAACCCGATCTCCGGCGAGCGCAGGAAGTGCTGCGACTCCTTCCTCACCTTCGTGGCCCTCGGCCCGGACGGCAAGCCGGCCCGGGCCCCGCTCCTCCTCACCGCCTCGGAGGAGGAGGCGGCGAGGGCCACCGCCGCCCAGGAGCGCCGCTCGACGCGCCTGGCGCAGCGCCCCCGCCGCCAGGACCCCAGCGCACCCGTCCCCGGAGACCCCCCGTGACCCGCTCCCGCTCGCCCCTCGCCACGGCCGCCCTCGCCGTCGCCCTCGCCGCCTGCCGCACCGCCACCGTCGCGCCGGCCGCCGCAGCCGCCCCGGAGGGCCCGCCCCCGGAGCCGTCGCCGGGCATCGACACCACCGCCATCGACCGCTCGGCCCGGCCCTGCGACGACTTCTACCGCTTCGCCTGTGGCGCCTGGATGGACCGCACCCGGCTCCCCGCCGACAAGGCCCGCTGGACCCGCAGCTTCGACGAGATGCGGGAGCGCAACGCCTGGAAGCTGCGCGCCATCCTGGAGGAGCAGGCGGCCGGG
Source organism: Deltaproteobacteria bacterium (assembly GCA_016214955.1). Classification (GTDB taxonomy): domain Bacteria; phylum Myxococcota; class Myxococcia; order Myxococcales; family Anaeromyxobacteraceae; genus JACRMN01. Next base: position 8,578 of record JACRMN010000016.1, on the reverse strand, counting down.
CGGGTGGACCCTCAGGACCGGTACGGCGCCCTGACGGGCCAGCTCTACGCCGCCTGCATGGACGAGGGGGCGGTGGAGGCGCGGGGGCTCGACGACCTGCGCGCCGCGTGGGCCGAGCTGGACGCGGTCCGCGACGCCCGCTCGCTCGGCCAGGCGGTGGCCCGTCTCCACGGCCAGGGGCTGCCGGTGCTCTTCCGGTTCGGCTCGATGCAGGATCGCAGGGACTCGACCCAGGTCATCGGGGTGGTGGCCCAGGGCGGCCTCTCGCTCCCCGACCGCGACTACTACCTCGGCGAGGAGCCGCGCAAGGCCGACACCCGCGCCGCCTTCCGCGAGCACCTGGTGAAGATGCTCCGCCTGGCCGGCGAGGGGGCGCAGGCGGCCGAGGCCGATGCTGCGGCGGTGATGGGCCTGGAGACCGCACTGGCCGGCTCGCAGTGGACCCGAGCCGAGATGCGGGAGCCGGAGCGGACCTACAACCGCCTCGACCGGCCCGGCGTCGAGAAGGCGGCGCCGCTCTTCCCCTGGGAGGCCTACCTGGCGGCGCGCGGCCAGGGGGGCCTGCAGGCGGTCTCGGTCTCGACGCCCCGGATGCTGGAGAAGGTGAACGACCTCCTCGCCGCCACGCCGCCCGAGGCCTGGCGCGCCTACCTGCGCTTGCACCTGCTCTCCTCGCTGGCCGAGGAGCGGGCCCTGCCGCGGGCCTTCGTGGAGGCCGACTTCGCCTTCCGCGCCGCCTGGTTCTCGGGGCAGAAGGTGCTGCCCCCCCGCTGGAAGCACTGCGTGGGGCTGGTGGACCGGACCCTGGGAGAGGCGCTGGGCCAGGCCTTCGTGCGCCGCCACTTCGCCGGCGAGGCGAGGGAGAAGGCCCAGGCGCTGGTGGCCGGCGTGGAGGCGGCCATGGGCAGGCGGCTCGCCGGGCTGGCCTGGATGGACGAGCCCACCCGCGCCCAGGCCCGCCAGAAGCTGGGCAAGGTGGGCAACAAGATCGGCTACCCGGAGCGCTGGCGCGTCTACGACGGCGTGGTGGTGCGGCGCGACTCCCTGGTGCGCAGCCTGCTCTCGGTGCAGGCCTTCGAGGCCGGGCGGCGCCTGGCCAAGATCGGCAGGCCGGTGGAGCGGGGTGAGTGGAACATGACGCCGCCCACCGTCAACGCCTACTGGTCGCCGCCGCTCGCCGAGATGGTCTTCCCCGCCGGCATCCTCCAGCCGCCCATGTACGCCGCCGGCGCGCCCGACGCCGTGAACCACGGGGCGGTGGGCTTCGTGGTGGGCCACGAGCTCACCCACGGCTTCGACGACCAGGGGCGCAAGTACGACGGCCAGGGCAACCTGGCCGACTGGTGGAGCCCGCCGGTGGGCAAGGCCTTCGAGGAGCGGGCCGCCTGCGTCAACCGCCAGTACTCGGGCTACGTCGCCGTGGACGACGTCAAGCTCGACGGGCGGCTCACCCTCGGCGAGAACCTCTCCGACCTGGGCGGCCTGGCGCTCTCCTACGCGGCCTGGCAGGCCTCGCGAGCCGGCCGGCCGCCCGAGGCCGCGGTTGCCGGCTTCTCGCCCGAGCAGCAGTTCTTCCTCTCGGCCGCCCAGATCTGGTGCGAGGTGGCCAGCCCCGAGAACCGCCGCCTGCGGGCGCTCACCGATCCTCACTCGCCGGGCCGCTGGCGCGTGAACGGGCCGCTCTCCAACATGCCGCCCTTCGCCGAGGCCTTCGGCTGCAAGGCCGGCGACGCCATGGTGCGGGCCGAGCGCTGCGAGGTCTGGTAGCCGGGGCCGTCCGCCTCAGTGCGAGGAGACCAGCGCGGCGCTCACCTGCGGCGCCCCGTCCGGCCCCACCTCCACCTCCAGCTCGAAGGGCAGGTGGCCGGTCTTCCGCACCGCGACGCGGTGGCGGCCCGGCTCCAGCCACAGCGAGCAGGGGGTGGTGCAGGGGGGGCTGCCGGGCGCCGCGGCCAGCGCCCCCGCCGGCGTGCTCTCCACCCGCACCTCGCGCGCCGTGGGCGAGCGGGGCGCCTGCGGCGCCGGCGCCGACGTCCGGCCGGTGGGGCAGCCGCAGAGCAGCGCCAGGGCCGGCAAGAGGGCGCGGGCGCTCATCCCCGGAGCCCCGCGCCCAGCACGCCGGGCAGCTCGAGCCAGCTGCCGGTGGCCTCGAGCGAGGTGAGCCGCCGGGCCAGCGGCAGCGCGTTCCGGTGGGAGGGGAAGTGGGGCAGCTTGGCGAGGGGGGCGGCAGGAGCCCAGACCACCGCCTTCTCGATGGGGCCGACCATCCGGGTGTCGTGGACGAAGCCCCGGCCGCTCTGGATGTCGCGCAGGGTCGAGCCCGGGTGGGCCCCCCAGGGCAGCGTGCCCGCCAGGTAGGCGAAGGCCGACCAGACGTTGACGCACACCGAGCCGTAGCGGAGCGCGGCCACCGCCCCGTCCACCGCCTCGCCCACCACCGGGTCGGCGAGGTAGGCCGGTGGCGCGAGCAGCATGGCCGAGAGCGTGCCCCAGAGCCGGCGGTTGGCGAACTCCACCGCCGCCGCCAGGTACTCCAGCGGATCCTCGCTGCCCACCGCGGTCTCGGAGAGGAGGGCGCAGAAGGGCTCGGTGTGGAAGGCCGGCTCGGCTTCGCTGGAGGAGTCGAGCCCCGGGAGCAGCGTCCAGGGGATGGCTCCCTCCGCGGTGGCGCCGGTGCGCAGCCCCTCGCGCCCCCCGGTGAGCGCGCGGTAGCGGTCGTGCGCTCCCGGGTACCAGGCGTGGCGGGGCGGCGCCAGCGAGAGCTTCTCCCAGAGCAGGTCGAGGAACGCCTGGCGCTGCTTCCAGCCGCGGGGCAGCACCAGCATCTTGGCGGCGATGCAGTTGAAGGAACCGTTGTTGACCACCGCCCCGGCGATCCCCTCGGCCTGGAGGGCGAGCTGCCGCGGCGACCAAGGGCCCGGCATCACCAGCACCGGGGTGACGCTGCCGAGCTCGCTGGTGATCTCCTTGCGGAGGAGTGGCTCGCCGCGGGCCATCCGCGACGCGCGGTCGGGCCCAGGCGGACCCCAGACGATGGCGTCGTGGGTGCGGTCCGAGCCGGTGATGTGCACCTCGTCCACCGACGGATGCTGGGCGAGGTAGGCGCCCTCGGCGGCGCCGCCGTACACCACCTGGAGCCACTTGCGGTCGATGGCCTCGCGGAAGGCCTCCTCCAGGAAGGGGCCCACGTAGGCGTTCACCGGGTTGACCTTGAGGACGCAGACCTTGCCCTCGTTGAAGAGCTTGGCGAGGGCGTCGGCCACCGGGATGGAGTTCACGTTGCCGGCGCCGAGCACCAGGCAGATGCGGCCGCGGTGGTCGGGGGTGCGGTGGAAGCGGGCCCGCGCCTCGCGCATGCCCGGCTCGTCCACGCCCTCCGGGTAGCGGATCTCGCCCCGGATGCCCATGTAGACGAGCCTGTCGAGCCCGCCGGCCGGGAAGACCTCCTCCACCAGCCGGCCGTCGCGGGAGCGGGACAGGCGGCCCACCGGCGTGGTGCCGGACCGGGCGATGGCGGCGAGCGACTCGAGGAGCTGCCGCACGAAGCGCAGGCAGGTGTACGGGCCGCCGAGCCACTCCTCCGCGGCGGCGGGCCCTGCCGGATCGAGCCCCTTGGCGCGGCAGGCGGCCTCGGCCATGCGGGGGGCGGCGCGCCACAGGCCCGACTGGATGGAGCGCAGGAGCGCGATGCGGGCGCCCAGCGGCGCGGCGGCCCAGGAAGGGGCGCCCTCGGCGAGCCGTTCGACCGCCTCGTCGAGCGAGCGTTGCCCGGTGGCGGCGGGGGCGGAGAGGGCGGCTTCCATGGGGACCTCGGGGTGGGGCGGCGCCCCTTCCTTACCGCGTCGCGGCGCCGGGCGCAGGAGGCCCGGGTGGGATGCACCGCCGGGCGCGGCCCGGTCCGGCGAGGCCCCGACTAGGCCGGCTCCTCGCGCCGCAGCGTCGCCAGCGTCACCTCGGGGTCGCTGTTGACGCGGAGGCGGAAGGCGGTGTTGCCGATTCCCCGGTTGACGTAGAGCTGCACCGGGCCCAGGTGGAAGTGGCCCCGCAGGTAGGGCTCGCGCACCAGGGCGCTCAGGAGGAGCCGGGTGACGATGGGGATGGCGATCTGGCCGCCGTGGGTGTGGCCGGTGAGCACCAGGAGCGGCTCCCCGGCGCCGCGCAGCCGATCGGCGGTGCGAGGCCCGTGGGCCAGCACCAGCCGAGAGCCGCGCGGCACGCCGGCCAGGGCGCGCTCCGGGTCGGCGTGGCCGGTGAGCAGGTCGTCCACGCCCACCACCGAGAGGGGCGCGCCGCGGAGGCGGAGCCGGGTGTGCTGGTTGCGCAGGACGTCGTAGCCGAGCTTCGAGAGGGCGCGCGTGGTGCCGGCCGCGTCCACCCAGTGGTCGTGGTTGCCGAGCACCGCCACCGTGGGCGCGGTGAGGCCGCGGAGCTGCTCCGGGAGGAGCGCCACGGTCTCGCGGCCGCGCGACAGGTAGTCGCCGGTGAGCACCACCAGGTCGGGCTGCAGGGAGCTGGCGAGGGCGATGGCCGCGGCGATGCGCTCGGGCGGCGTCCGGGTGCCGACGTGGAGGTCGGAGAGCTGCGCCACCCGCAGGCCGTCGTGGGCCGGGTCGAGGTCGGGGAGCCGGAACTCCACCTCCTGGACGCGCGGGTCGTCGTCCACCGCGGCGCGAGCGGCCGGCGCCACGGCGGCGCCGGCGGTCAGCAGGGCGGCGCCCTGGAGGAACTGTCTACGGCCGAGCTTCATGCGAGTTGGCCCCGCTCCCTGCGCAGCACCGACAGGTCGGGGCCTTGCGCTCGGCCAGGGCAACCCTCGGGGGTCTGCGCGCATTCCCCCGCGACGCACGGGGGAGCGGCCTCCCGCCGGCCGCGGCCGGGGGAGCGTCGGGAAAAGGGGGGCAGCGGCCCTACTTCGCGCCCAGCAGGGCCGCGGGCGTCACGCCCAGCGCCTTGGCCATCTTCTCGATGGTTTCCAGCGGAGGGGAGCGTTGCCCGCGCTCCAGCATGGACACGTAGGACACCGAGATGCCCACCTTGTCGGCCAGCGCCTTCTGCGACAGCTTCTTCTTGCCGCGCAGGCGGCGCACGTTCCCAGCAAATCGAGCGAGCAGATCCATCGCTTCTTCATTAGCAGAAGTGGGGCCGCGGCGCAGACCCCTTCCAGGGCATGCGTCGTCACGGTAGGTAAACAGTCACTGTACGAAAACGGTCACTCACGGAAAACGACATGAAGCTGCCCATCTGGAAGCTGGAGCCCGGCCTCGAGGCGCCGGACTTCGAACTGCCTGCCACCGGGACCAGTGCCGGAAAAGGCGCGTCCCCCAGCCGCGTCCGGCTGTCCGCCTACCGCGGCAAGCGGAACGTCGTGCTGGTCTTCTACCCGGCGGCCTTCACCCCCACCTGAACCATCCAGCTGCCCTCGTACGAGGAGGATCTCTCCGAGTTCGAGCGGCGCAATGCCCAGGTGCTGGGCATCTCGACGGATCAGGTCCCCACCAACGAGGCCTGGGCCAGGTCGCTCGGCGGGCTCTCCTACCCGCTGCTCTCGGACCACTGGCCTCACGGCCAGGTGGCCGCGCTCTACGGCGTCCTCCGCGGCGACGGGCGGGCCGAGCGGGCCCTCTTCGTCGTCGGGCGCGACGGCAAGCTCGCCTACGTCCACGTCAACGAGATCTCCAAGGTGCCCCCCCTGGAGCCGGTGCTGGCGGCGCTCGACAAGCTGGGGTAGGACCTCGCGCCATGACCGAGGAGCAGGCCCTGGGGATCTCCCGCCTCTGCATCCCCTTCACGCCCTTTCGAGGCAAGCTGGAGGAAGCGGCGGTGTGCCTGGTGAGCACCGCCGGGGTGCGGCTCGTCTCCCAGCCGGCGTTCGACACGCAGCACGAGCTGGGCCACCGGGTCATCCCCGGCGACGCCACCTCCGCCCTGCTCACCGTGGACGACACCCACTACGACCACGGCTGCGTGGACCGGGACCGCAACTGCGTCTTCCCCATCGACCGGCTGCGGGAGCTGGTCGCGGTCGGCAAGGTGGGCGCGCTGACCGAGAGCCACTTCGCCACCGCCTACACCCAGCAGCTCCGCGACTTCGCGGCCTTCACCGCCGTGAGGCTGGCGCGGGAGGTGGCGGCGGAGCGGCCCCAGGCCGTGCTGCTCACCGGCGGTTGACGCGTCTGCCACCGCACGGCGGTCGCCGTGCAGCGGGCCATCGAGATGCAGGGAGTGCCCACGGTGCTCGTCACCGCCGAGCCCGAGGAGACCGAGCAGGCCCGGGCGCCGCGGGCGCTGGCGCCGCGCGGCTTCGCGCCGGGCCATGCCATGGGCCCCACCGCCGAGATCCAGCGGCGCGTGCTGCTCGACGCCCTGGCGCTGCTCCTCGGTCCCCCGCAGCCCGGCGAGGTCGTGTACCGCGACTACCCGTGAGGTGCCGGGCGCGGCGCGGACGCCGCGGCCGCGGCGCGGACCGACCCGGGCGGCGGAGCACGCGGATCCCCTGGGCGCCCGCCTGGCCCCGGCGCTGCAGCCTCCGCTGGCATGCGCGCCCCCTCGCTCCGCACCTTCTCCCCCGATCCTCTCTCCCGGGCGCTCGCGGCACACGGCCTGGCCGCGGACCGCCGCGAGGAGGCGCGGCGCCTGGCGGCCGGGCTCCTGGCCCGCGCCCGCAGCGCCGAGGCGGCCGCTGCCGAGCGGGAGCGGCTCTCGCGCCAGGCGCTCCAGCGCGGCGAGGAGGGCTGGGGCCTCTCGCTCGACGATGCGGCCCGCGACGCCCGGCGCACGGCCGCCGCCTGTCGGGCACGCCTGGTGGCGGTGGAGAAGGAGCTGCGCCGCCTGGCTCGCGCCGAGCAGGCCTGCCTGGCCGACCTGCTGGGCGAGATCTCGCGCTTCGTCGCCGGCGTGGAGGGGCGATGAGGGCGGAGGCCCGGGCCGAGCGGCCGGCGCCGGTGGGCGCGCGGGAGGCCTCGGCAGCCGGGGCGGAGGGGTTCGCGCGGGCGCTGCGGGAGGCGGAGGAGCGAACCGCGACCTCGACCTCGACCCCGACCGCGACCGCGACCTCGACCTCGACCGCGACCCTGACCCCGACCCTGACCCCGACCGAGGAAGGGCCCGCGAGCAGGAACGCCGAGGTGAGCGCGCGAGCGGTGGCCGCCGTGGCGGCGGCGCGCGAGGCAGGCCAGGCGGCACTCGTCGTCTCCGCGGGCGACGGCATGCGCTACGAGGTGGCGGGCGGCGCAGGGGGCGTGGAGCTTCGGATCGTCGCCCCCCCGCTCCTCGAGCGCGTGGCCCGGGCCGACCTGCACGCCGTGGCCGGCGCCTGCGATCGGAGGGGCCTGCCGCTGCGCCGGGCCACCGTGCGGGTGGCGAGCAGAGAGGGCGGGGGCGGCAGGAAGCGTTGACGCGCGGCCCCGGGCGGTACTACAAGCAACCCGCCCGGAAGCTGCTCGGATGGCACCGTCGCCAAGTGGTAAGGCCCGGGTCTGCAAAATCCGTATTCGGCGGTTCGAATCCGCCCGGTGCCTCCACCTTTCCCTACCTCCACCTCCCGGTGCGGCGGAAATTCTCCTCCGGATTTCCACCACCGGTGACGGGCGCCCGGCTAGAACAGGCCCTCCCATGCATCAGGAGGTCTCCGCATGTTCCGCACCCTCGCGCGCCCGCTCGCAGCCGCCCTGCTGCTCGCCGGCGCCACCTCTGCCCTGGCCCAGGCGCACGCCGGCCGCTCCCAGACCCGCGTCGGCTTCGGCGTCGGCATCGAGCCGACGCACCTCGGCTCGCTGACGAGCTCCATCTCACCACCGGCCGTGGGGCTCTACCTGCCCATCCAGCTCACCGGTACCCTGCGCATCGAGCCGTCGCTGGGCCTCTCCACCTTCTCGCAGGGCACCGCCGCAGCCCAGGCCAGCGGCCCGCTCTCCTGGTCGACGCTGACGCTGGGCGTGGCCGGGCACTTCTTCATCGTGCCCCCCTCGCCGGTGGGGCTCTACGTCGGCGCCCGCATGGCGCTGGAGTTCGAGAGGCAGAAGGACGTGGGCGGCGGCGCCAACCCTCCGGTGGTGCGGACCTCGGCCACCAACCTCCTGCTGGCCGGGGTGCTGGGGGGCGAGTACTTCGTCCACCACTCCTTCAGCGTCGGCGCCGAGGCGCAGCTGGGGCTCACCTTCCTCGGCGACCGCGACATCCAGCAGAACGGCGTCACCACCAGCCTGTCGCGCGACGCCGCGCTGGCCACCAACGGCGTGGTCTACCTGCGCTACTTCTTCTAGCCCCGGGACACGGCAGTGCGGGCCCGGACCTGGGCCCGCACTGCCCCGGCGCGCCGCGCGCTAGAACTCGGTGAACTTGGGGTCGGAGTCGAGGGGGATGACCTCCTCGGGCTTCAGGTGGATGCCGTTCGGCGGGGAGCCGTTCTGCGGCCTGCGGGCGGCCGGGAGCCCCTTCGGCTTCCTGGCGGCGAGGGCCACCTTCTTCTGGCCGCCGGCGCGGGAGATCTTGAAGCTCCCGACCATGGCGGCCAGCTCCTCCGACTGGCTGCTGAGCTCCTCGGCGGCCGAGGAGGACTCCTCGCTGGAGGCGGCGTTCT
>JACRMN010000014.1 GCA_016214955.1 Deltaproteobacteria bacterium | reverse complement strand
CTACACCTTCTCGAGCCTCATCAACTCCAGCGGCACCTGCCAGGCCGAGCACGGCTTTGCCGCCTCCGGCGGCGACGCCTGGTGACCCGGCCTCCTTCCCGCTGACTCACTCGAGGGGCCCGCTCCGCCGGGCCCCTCGGCTTTCCGGGTTGCTGGAGCTGGAGCTGGACGCCGGCCGCCCGGCGGCAATCGGTCCGCTTGACGCCCCCGGCCTCTGCCACCATCTTCGACCCCATGCGCCGCCTCACCCTGGCCGCCCTGCTCCTCGCCGCGGCCTGCCGTCCCGCCGCGCTGCGCGCCCCGGAGCCACCTCCCGCCCCGCCCGCCTGGGAGGCCGAGAACCCGGTGCGCCCGCTGCCGCGCCCGCCCCTCGGCTCCGGCGCCGACTTCGCCCGCGTGCCGTGGGTGACGCCGGAGAAGGCCCGCCTCGGCCGCTGGCTCTTCCACGATCCACGCCTCTCGGCCGACGGCACCATCTCCTGCGCCACCTGCCACGAGCCGCAGGCGGCCTTCTCCGAGGAGCGGCCGGTGAGCACCGGCATCCGCGGCCAGGTGGGCAGGCGCAAGGCGCCGCCCATCCTCAACGCCGCCTGGCCGCTGCAGCCCGTCTTCTTCTGGGACGGGCGAGCCCGCTCGCTCGCCGAGCAGGCCAAGGGGCCCATCGAGAATCCCATCGAGATGGGCAACACCCACGAGGGCGCGGTCCGGACCGTCGCCGCCATCGCCGGCTACCGGCCCTACTTCCGCCAGGCCTTCGGCGACGACGGCGTGGACATCGACCGCATCGCCGAGGCCATCGCCGCCTACGAGGCCACGCGCCTCTCGGGCGACTCGGCCTACGACCGCTTCGACGCCGGCGACGAGAAGGCGCTCTCCGAGGAGGCCATCCAGGGGCGCGACCTCTTCTTCGGACGGGCGAAGTGCTCGGCTTGCCACCTCGGCCCCTCCTTCACCGACGCCCGCTTCCACAACCTGGGCGTGGGCTGGAAGGCGCCGCCGCCGGGGCGGCCGGCCGCGGAGGGCTTCGCCGACCGCGGCCGCTGGGAGGTGACGCGCGCGGAGAAGGACCTCGGGGCCTTCAAGACGCCCACGCTGCGCAACCTGGCGCGGCGCGCCCCCTACATGCACGACGGGTCGATGAAGACGCTGCGCGAGGTGGTGGTCTTCTACATGCGCGGCGGCGAGGAGAACCCGTGGCTGGCGCAGGATGCGCGCGACGCCGACTTCATGCCCTGCGAGGTGAGCGCGCTGGTCGCCTTCCTGGAGTCGCTGGAGGGCACCGGCCACGAGGACCGGGCGCCGGCGCTGTTCCCCCGGTAGCCTCAGCGCGCCGCGCGGCGGCGGGTGACGGTGCGGCGCTCCAGGTGGGCGCTGTCGGCGCCGGGGTGGAACTCCACCTCCACCTGGCCGTCCACCGGGTCGCGAAGCAGCCCCAGCGCCACCTTCACGCCGAGCTGGGCCACGGTCACGCCGCCCACCCGGACGATGAAGTCGCCCGGCTTGAGGCCGGCGCGCGCCAGGCTGCCCCTGGGCGCCACCGCCAGGACCTCGATGGCGTCGGCGCGCGGCAGGAGCCAGGTGCCGGCGTGCGGCGGACCCTTGACCTGCGCGGAGCGGATCCACATCGCCAGCGCGTGATCCATGCCGAGGATGTGCTCCATGAGCCAGCCGACCATCCACTTCTGGATGCGGTCGACGATGCCCCTGGTCATGCCCTCGACGTCCACGTCGTAGCGCAGCCCGCTGAAGGCGCGGACGAACTGCTGGTGGGCCTCGCGGTGGGCGCTGGCCGCCGACTCGGGGTAGGCGTGCAGCCCCATGAGCCGCTCCTCGGTGGCGAAGTGGCTGAGGGCGTACTCGCCGAGGAAGTCGAGGAGGGCGCCCACGTCGCCGGGTCGGGCGTCGACGGCCGAGACCACCGTCCCCACCCGCGCCACCAGCTCGCGGTGCTGGGCGTCGATGGTCGGCACCCCGAGGATGAGCGAGTCCGACCAGCGGATCTCCATGGCGCGCCTCCCGCTGCATCGTCCCGCTTCCCGGGGGCGAACGCCACTCCCGCGATCCCCGTACTGTCAGACCGCGCGCCTACGCTGGCCCTGTGAAGCGCCACCTGGCACTCGATATCGAGACCATCGCCGACGAGGATCTGGTCTCGGCGGTCTCGTCCGCGGACCAGGCGACGGGCCGCAGCTACGAGGAGCAGCTCTCCCGGCTCCTGGCCGCCCGCCGCGCCCAGAGTGGGGGGCGCAGCGATTTCCTCCCACTTCCGTACCACCGCCCGGTGGCAGCCTGCTGGATCGAGGCCGACGAGATCGGGGGGGTGCTGCGGCTCACCGGAGTGGGGCGCTGGACCGACGGCGGGCGCGACGAGGCCGCCTTCCTGGCCGCGACCTGGGAGCGCCTGCGGAGCCGGACGCTGGTGACCTTCCACGGCGAGGGCTTCGACCTCCCGGTGCTGGGGCTCCGCTCCCTCAAGCTCGGCCTGCCCTCCCCGGCCCACCACGCCGCCGGCGGCGTCCCCGATCGCCACGTCGACCTCTTCGACATCCTCTCGCGCGGCGGCAGCAACCCCGCCCCCCTCGACCTCTACGCCAAGCTGGTGGGGCTCCCGGGCAAGGAGGACACCGCCGGCAAGGACGTGCAGCGGCTCTACGCCCAGGGCGCGGCCGATCGCATCGCCGCCTACTGCATGACCGACGTGGTGCAGACCTGGCTGCTCTACCTGCGCTGGCGGCTCCTCGAGGGCACCCTCGGCGCCCAGGGGTACGCGCGCAGCGTGGCCTCGGCGCGCGAGCGGCTCCACGCGCTCTTCGCCGAGCTGCGGCCGGGCGAGCGGGAGCTGCTCCTGCCCTTCCTGGAGCGGTGCGAGCCCTTCTTCTCGGGCGGCGCCGAGCCGCCGCTGCGCCAGGCGCTGTAACCCGCACCTCGTCATCGCGCCGCGCCGCGGCCGTCCGGCCCCCGCCGCCTGCGGCAGGGCCCCGCAGTTGCGCCGGTCGCGCCGTCCCCGGGTCGAGCGACACCCGTGACACTCCCCCGGATTCCCGGGGCTTCTCGCTGGCACCCGTCTCGCACTCCACCCCCGCGGCATGATGCAACTGCACGCGAGCGCCTTCTCCGAGGTCATCCGGCGCCTCTCGGCGGCGCGGGATCCCGCCTGCCTGCTCGACGCCGGAGGCAACTACCTCTTCGTCAACGAGGCCTGGAACCGGGACGGCGCCGCGCCCCGCGACGGCCAGGCGCTGGTGGGGACGAGCTGGCTCGACCACTTCGACTGCGCCGAGGTGCGCCGCCTCCACGCCGAGTTCCTGTTCCACGCGCTCAAGCCCGCGCACGGCGCCCGGCCTCGCCCCGAGGTGCACATCGTGGAGCGCAACACCTCCACCTCGGCGGTGCTGGTGGCCATGAAGATGGAGCCGGTGCTCCTCGACGGTGGGCCGGTGGCCGTGGCCATCACCCACACGCCGGTGCGGGAGCGGCCCATCGACGAGGTCTACCCGCTGGTGGAGCGGGAGCTCGGCGACTACCGGGCGGCCGATGGCACCGTCACCCAGTGCGCCTGCTGCCGGCGGGTGAAGGACCCGTCGGAGGAGGATCGCTGGGACCTGGTGGCGAGGCTTGTCGAGGCCCCCCCGGCGGGCGCCGCGCAGGGGCTCTGCGGCATGTGCCGCGAGCTCCACTACGGGCAGCCCAGCGAGGAGTGAGGCCGTCTCCCCGCTCACCTGGAGCGGAGCGAGGCCGCGGGCCGGGCGGTGAAGGGCCTCCGGCGCCGGCTACTTCCGGGCGGCCTTCTTGGCGCGGCGCTTCCGCTTCAGGCTGCGCACGCGGGCACGCTTGGCGGCGACGCGCTTCACCTTGCTGCGATTGGCGTTCTTCTTCTTGGAGCGGGCCATCCGTCTCTCCTCGGCTTGTGGGGGCGCGTGAGTCTACTCATCCGCGCCTCGGGGTCAACGTCGCCGGCCGGCGGACCTCACGCCAGCCAGTCCTTCTCCTTCAGCTTCCGCGGCAGATACTCCTCGGTGATGAAGCTGATGCCGCGCCGGGAGAGGGCCTCGAGCTCGAACTTCATGCCCGACCTCACCATCTCCTGGATCTCCCGCTGCCAGCGGGCGTCCTTGAACCAGGGGTAGGCCAGCATCTGCTTGGCCCGGGAGACGTCGCCGTCGTCCATCTTGATGGCCACGTTGGCCGGCAGCTTGTACTTGTCCTTGTCGAAGCTGGAGAGCCCCACGAAGCGGGCCTGGGGCACGGCCATGCGCATCGACTCGTAGGCCAGGTTGATCGAGCCCTGCTTCATCACCGAGTAGATGTAGAAGCCCCAGGGATCGTTGTCGACCAGCACGTAGACCGGGAGCTCGAGCTCGTGGTGGAGCCGCTGCACGAGCCGGCGCACGCCGCGCGGCGGCTGGCCTCCACCCTGGAGGATGATGCAGCGCTCCCGCTTCCAGAACTTGTCCTCGTTGAAGCGGGTCCAGACCGCGTCCTTCTCGATGAGCAGGATGTACCGGGCCTCGTGGCGGACGAACTGGATGACGTTCTCCTCCACGATGGAGGGCACCGCCCAGCCGCCCGAGCCCATGCGCCGCAGGTCGATGGTGTCGCCGGTGTCACGGATGGTGATGGGCCCGACCATCGAGCCCTTGCGCGACGCGAAGAGGTGCAGCTCCTCGCGGAGCGCGTCGAGGGCCACCTCCAGGTCCTCGATGATGGGATCGGACTCGTCCTGCTCCTCGAAGGTGTTCTGGCGCGTGTCGCCGATGGTGTGCTTGGTGATGTAGTAGAGGTCGCGGATGCTGGTGGTCTTGCCGCTCTCCACCAGCTCCTTGCAGGCGTCGGAGACCAGGAAGGTCTGCATGAACTTCTTGGCCATGGCCACGTTGAAGAAGTAGCGCTTCTGCCTCTGCTTCCCGAGCTGCACGATCCCCTTCCTGGCGTCGAAGTGGACGTTGGCCAGCGAGCGGATGGGGATCTCGACGAAGGGGTTCTTGCCCCCCTTCACCGAGCGCATCACCGACTCGGCCAGCTTCTCGATCTTGGCGGCGGTCTGCTTGGAGACGGCGTCCATGCGGGCCATGGCCTATTCGTCCTCGTCGCGGCGGCGGGGGTTCCTGGCGACCTTGTCCGAGGCCTCCTTCAGGGCCTTGTCCTGCTCCTCGAGCTCGGTCTCGGTCACCTGCTCGGCCACCCGGAGGAACTCCCGCTTGATGGGCGCGGGGCTCTTGCCGGTGATCTTGCCGAGCGACTGCGCCACCTCCTCGATGTAGAGCTCGAAGATGGAGCGGCGCTGCGCCTGGTAGTCGGCGTGCTGCTTCTTGCGGATGTGGGTGGCGAGCTTGCGCCCGCACTCCTGGGCGGCGAGCTGGATCTCCCGGATGATCTCCGGGTAGTGGGCCAGCGCCTCCTTGGCCTCGCTGGTGAAGGGCACCCAGACGCTGGCGATGTGGACCAGGAGCGCCATCGGCCCCACCGGCAGGGAGCCCTTGGGCTGGCTGAGCAGGTAGTTCCGCCAGTCGGTCTTGACGATGGCCTCGGTCATGCCGCAGGCGCTCTTCTGGAAGAGGAGCGGCACCCGGTTGGCGAAGCGGAAGAGCTCGATGGGCTTGTCGGCCGGCCAGGAGCCGCCGTAGGCCAGCCCCACCTCCACCTGGAAGGGGTTGCCGCGGTAGACCCTGGGCGGCCGGGTGACGGTGGCGATGAAGTAGTTGTGCCCCTTGATCTTCTCGACGCCCTCCTCGGGCGGCGCGTCGGGCACCTCGGCCACCTTCGCCTCGGCCTCCTTCTCCTTCCTCGACTTCTTCTTGGTCCCGGCGCTGTCGAGATCCAGCTGCTGGTCGCCGTCGGACTCCGGCCCCTCGCTCTCGATGACGTGGAGGAAGGAGACCAGCCCCTTCTTCATGAGCTCGTCGCCGATGGGCGAGAGGCAGTTGGTGGGCGGCGCCATGATCCGGGTCGCCTGGATGGCCTTGTGCAGCGTCTCGGCCAGGTGCCGGTCCTCGGCGAGGTCCCGGGGCCGGACCCTCCCCTTCCAGGCGGCGGCCTTCAGGATCTCGTCGGCCACCGCCGGGGAGACGCGCGAGAAGGCGGTGGAGAGGAACCCCTTCACGTCGTGGCTCTTCGACTCGGCGGCCATGAGCATGAGCGCGCCCAGCTCGACGCCGTGGGGGTGGGGCCGGATCTCCAGCGCCTCCTTGGGCAGCTCCTCGGTGGCCCGCGGGAAGCTGAGCCTCTCCTGCTTGGGGCGCAGGTAGTGGACCGTGCAGTGTGGGTTGGAGAGGGCGGTGTGCTCCACGTAGCGGTTCACGAACCGCTGCCCCTGCTGCCAGTTGGCCACGATCTCCAGCTCGACCCGGGTGCCGTGCTCCTGGTGCCAGTCGTCGAGGGCGTCGTCGCGGGTGACCACCGGGTTGTTCTTCCGGGTGTCGATCTGGATCTCGAAGAGGTGGGCCGGCTTGCCCTTGCCGGTGCGGCTGACCACGCGGATGGGCTGGCCGGTGGTGAGCTGGCCGTACATGGCGGCGGCGCTGATTCCGATGCCCTGCTGGCCGCGCGACTGCTTCAGCCGGTGGAACTTGGAGCCGTAGAGCAGCTTGCCGAAGATCTTGGGCACCTGCGCCTTGACGATGCCCGGGCCGTTGTCCTCGACGATCACCACGAAGCGCCCTTCTCCCTTGGTGAGCTCCTGGGTCTTCGAGGCCTCGAAGGCCAGGTCCCTCACCTCGATGGTGATCTCGGGGAGGATGCCGGCCTCCTCGCAGGCGTCGAGCGAGTTGTCCACCGCCTCCTTGATGGTGGTGAGGAGCGCCTTCGACGGGTTGTCGAAGCCCAGCAGGTGCCGGTTCTTGGTGAAGAACTCGGAGATGGAGATCTCGCGCTGCTTCTGGGCCATCTGCTCGGCGGTGGCCCGGCGCCTGGGCGCGCGCGCCTCCGGCCCGGCGGCGGCCGGCGCGCCTGCGTCCGGCGCCTCCAGGGTGCGTTCGCCCAGGGCGGTGGGCCCGGCCTTTGCGCCCGCGCTCCTCTGCGCCGGGCCCGCGGCCGAGGGGCCAACCGCGGCGAGCTGCGCCGGCACCGCCCTTCCCCTGGCCTCCACCTTCTTCGCCGCCGCGTTCCCCCTGGCCGGACGAGCCTGAGGCTCCGCCGGCACCAGCTCGAGCTGCTTCGCTGGACGTGCCATGGCCTTGCCCTTCCCCTTCGCCGCCGCCACCGTGACCTTCCCCTTCTTCGCCATTCCGTGCCGTCCCCGCCGTCCCTGCGATATCGCCAGCCATCTCGTAGCACGGAAGGATCCTGGCGGCGAGATTCCGGCAGCATCGGCGGGCCCTTGCGCCCGTCTCCTCCCCCCGGCGGCGACCCCTGATCCATTCACAAAACTTCACGATTGTAGCGACACTTTTCATTTGACCGCGCCCGGGGTGTGGTTATGTTCGCGCCATGGCCTGGAACGACGCGACTCCCGTCCGCGGAATGCCGCAGTCCACGCGGACCCCTGGCGTGGGACGGAACTACTTCAAGACCGCGATGCTCATGTCCTTCCTCATCGCCCTCCTGGCAATCGGCGGGCAGGTGTGGGGCGGCACCGGCGGCATGCTGCTCTTCGGCGGCATCGGCCTGGTCTTCAACTTCGTCTCCTACTGGTTCTCGGACCGCATCGCCCTGATGATGCACCGGGCCCAGGAGGTCACCCGGGAGCAGGCGCCGGAGCTGTTCGAGATGGTCGAGCGGCTCACCCGCAAGGCGGGGTTGCCCATGCCCCGGCTCTACGTCATCCCCTCGCAGACCCCCAACGCCTTCGCGACGGGCAGGAACCCGTCCCACGCGGCGGTGGCGGTCACCGAGGGAATCATGCAGATCCTCGACAGGCGCGAGCTGGAGGGTGTCCTGGCCCACGAGCTCAGCCACGTCCGCAACCGCGACATCCTCATCGCCACCATCGCCGCCGCCGTCGCCGGCCTGGTCGCGTCGCTGGGCCACGTCATCCAGTGGGGCGCCATGTTCGGCGGCGCCCGCTCCTCGGACGAGGACCGCTCCGGCGGCATCTTCGGCGCGCTGGCCTGGGCCATCCTGGCCCCCATCCTGGCGATGATCATCCAGATGGCCGTGTCCCGCTCGCGCGAGTACGCCGCCGACGCCGGCGGCGCCGAGCTGGTCGGCGACCCCGAGCCGCTGGCCTCGGCCCTGCTCAAGCTCGAGGAGATGAACCACGCCCGGCCCTACGAGTACGGCGGGCCGGCCACCGCCCACTTCTTCATCGTCAACCCGTTCTCGGGCGTGGGCGGGGCGCTCCTCAACCTGCTCTCCACCCACCCTCCCATCGAGGAGCGGGTGAAGCGGCTGCGGGAGATGAAGCGCGGCGTGCGCTTCGTCTAGCCGCTCCGGCTACAGCGAGCAGGTGGAGTTTCCGCCGGCGCCGACGGTGGCGGTGTACTGCACCATCCCCGACCCGCCGATGAACTGCACCGTGTAGGTGCCGGGCGTGAGGACCGGCACGGCGCAGCTCACCGCCGGCCGCGGGTTGGCGCAGCTCGGGTCGCCGCACCCCCTGTTGGAGTCGCACTCCTTCAGCGTGGAGTTGATCTGGATGGTGTTGGCCACCACCTCCACCTGGCACGTCGGGTTGGTGTCGGTGCAGCGCTGGCAGAGGGGCGCCGTGGCGGTCGCGCCGGCGCTGCTGATGCTGGTGCAGGTGGGGCTTCCGGCGGCGTCGAGCGGCGCGCTCTTGGTGGAGCAGGTGTCGCTGCAGCCGGCGGCCGCCAGCAGCGCGGTGGTCAGGATGGCGGCGAGCTTCTTCATGGCGTGTTCCTCCTGGGGACTCCCGGGATCTAACCGCGAGCAGGCGGCGCGATCCACCCCCAAGGCGGCGGCCCACCGAAGCGTTGCGTCGCACCCCCGCCGCGACTATCCCCAAACCATGTCACCTGCGATCCTCACCGCGCTCCTCGGCGCCTCCGGCAGCCTCCAGGTCGGAGACCTCGCCCCCGACTTCACCCTGACCGACACCACCGGCACGCCGGTGACCCTCTCCAAGGTCCTGGAGAAGGGGCCCGCCATCCTGATCTTCTTCCCCAAGGCCTTCACCCCCGGTTGAAGCAAGCACACCGCAGCGTTCCGGGACCGGAGCGCCGAGATCGAGAAGAAGGGCGGGCAGGTGCTGGCCATCTCCACGGACGACGTGGAGACCCTGAAGCGGTTCAAGGAGGACCGGAAGGCGCCTTATCCCTTCCTGTCGGATGCGGGCGGCAAGGTGGCCGCGCAGTACGCCGGGACCATGCCGGTGGTGGGGCTGGCCAGCCGGGCCAACTTCGTCATCGGCCAGGACCGGAAGATCGTCACCATCGTCAAGGGCAGCGACGCCATCGACCCGGGCGCCAGCGTGGACGCCTGCCCGATCAGGAAGTAGCGGCGAAGCAGTCCGTCGCCGGGAGCGGCGCCCGAGGAGCGAGCACCGGAGGCGTACGGCCTCTTGTACGTCGAGGAGCGCAGCGACGAGGCCGCCGCTCGCAGGCAGGAATGCTACGCCGCTACCGCTCCTCCACCAGCGAGCGCCGCACCTCGGCCTCGCCGCCGGCGGCCAGGAGCCGCGTGCCCGCCGGCCAGTGGGCCCTCTTCAGCAGCCCGAGCCCGATGCGCCCGCCGGGCGCGTCGGCCGCGCTGGTGACCTTGCCCACCTCCTGGTCCGCCGCCAGGAGCGGGGTGCCCGGGCCGGCGCCGGCCGGGAGCCCCAGCAGCACCAGGCCGCGCTGCACCTGGCCGCGGAAGGTCCCGCGCAGCACCACCTCCTGGCCGATGTAGCACCCCTTCTCGAAGTGGACGGCAGCGCCGGTGATGCCGCACTCGATGGCGAGCCGGCCCGGATCCATGTCGAGGCCGAAGCGCGGCACGCCCCCCTCGATGCGCAGCACCTCCAGCGCCTCCGCGGAGAGGTCGGCGGCGCCGCCGGCCAGCAGCGCGGCCCGGGCGCGCGTCGCCTCGTCGGGGGGCAGCAGCAGGTCCACGGCCGGGACGCCGCGCCGGGCGTCGGGGAGCATGGTGGCCCCGGCGACCGACGCGCCCCGGGCGATCCCCTCGGGCCCGAGCACCGGCAGGCAGGCCAGGGCGCGGGAGAGATCCTCGATGGCCACCTTGGAGGCGAGGACGTAGCGGGCCAGGTGGGCGCGCAGCGGCTCGGCCGCCTCGGCGGCGGCGAGGAGCAGCAGGTCCTCCTCGCGGCGCAGCACCAGCGCATCGGAGACCAGGTGGCCCTTGGCCTCGAGGAAGGCGGCGTAGGCCACCTCGCCCGGCCGGAGCCGCTGCAGGTCCTGGGTGGACATGCGGTGCAGGAAGCCCTGGGCGTCGCGCCCGGAGACGCGGAGCAGGCCGCGCGCCTCCACCGGACCGGCGGCGGCGCCGCTGCGCGCCGCCTGGAGCTGTGCCTCGAGCGTCATGCCCGAGACCTAGCGCCGCCGGGCGCCGGCTTCAAGCCCGCTCGGTGAGCCAGACGCCGAGCAGCACCATGGCGCCCCCGGCCACGAAGGAGGGGGTGAGCGCCTCGGCGTACAGCCACCAGGAGGCGAGGGCAGTGAGCACCGGCTGCAGGTTGGACCAGACCGCCACCCGGCTGGCGTCGGCGCGGGCCAGCGCGCTGGCGTAGACCAGCCAGCCCAGCACGTTGGTGACGAGCACCAGGTAGGCCACCGCCGCCCAGCCGCCCGGCGAGAGGGTGGCGAAGCTCCCGAAATCGGCGAACGCCAGGCCGAAGGGCAGGTAGAGGGCGGTGCCCACCAGGAGCGCCCAGCCCGAGCCGGCGGTGGGGCCGTACTTCTCGGCCATGCGCTTGCCGCCCACGGCGAAGGCCGACCAGGCCAGCACGCCGCCCAGCACCACCAGGTCGCCCTTCAGGGCGCTGGAGCCCCCCGGCGCCAGCATGCCGCGGGAGAGGAGCACCACCGCGGTTCCGGCGAAGGCCAGCAGGATGCCGCCCACCCGGCCGCCGCTGGCCCGCTCGCTGCCGCGCACCCAGGCGATGAGGAACACGAACACCGGGGTGAGGGCGTAGAGCAGCGCCCCGTGGCCCGGGGTGGTGAGCCGCATGCCGGTGAGGAAGAGGAGCTGGTTGGCGCAGACGCCGAGGAAGCCGAGCAGGAGCACCCGGCGCCAGTCGGCGCGCTCGACCCGCACCCGGGAGCGCACCACCAGGAGCACGTAGATGCCGGCCGCGAAGGCGAAGCGGGCCAGCGCCAGCTCGATGGGACCCAGCTCGGCGAGGCCGCGCTTGGCCGCGAGGTAGGTCCCGGCCGAGATGACCGAGTGCACCAGCATGAGCAGGGGGAGCAACGCGCGCCCCTTCTACCCTGCCCCGCCCCGGCAGGCGAGCGGCTACCCGCGCTCGCCCAGGCGCGCGAGCGCCTGTCGGGCCGCATCGCGCACGCCCTCGAACGGGCTCTCGCGGTGGGCGCGCACCGCCTCGAGCCAGCGCCGGTCGCCGCTGGCGCCGGCGGCCAGCACCGCGTCGCGCAGCAGCCCCTCGTAGTTGGCCCGCGCCAGCGACGTGCCCCAGAAGCGGCGCTGGTACTCGGGCCGGGTGAGCGCCAGGAGCTCGCCGAGGTCGAGGGGCCCGCCGCGCGGCAGGAGCTCGGGGTCGGAATCGGCCGGCACGCCGCGGTTCCAGGGGCAGACGGTCTGGCAGTCGTCGCAGCCGAACAGCCAGGGGCCGAGCCGAGCCGCCACCTCGCCGGGCACCGGGCCGCGCCGCTCGATGGTCTGGAAGGAGATGCAGCGGCGCGCGTCCACGAAGCCCGGCTCGGGGATGGCACCGGTGGGACAGGCCGGCAGGCAGGCCTGGCAGTCACCGCAGCGCTCCGGGTGCGGCGCGTCGGGCGCGAGCTCCCGGTCGAGCAGCACCGTGGCCAGGAGCACCCAGCTGCCGTGGCGCGGGGTGATGAGGCAGCCGTTCTTGCCCACCCAGCCGAGCCCGGCCTCCTGGGCCCATGCCTTCTCCATCACCGGCGCCACGTCGGCGGTGGCCAGGGCGCCCAGCGCCGGATCGCGCTCTCGCAGCGCCCGCAGCAGCGCCGCCAGCCTCTTCTTCATCACCGCGTGGTAGTCGCGCCCGCGCGCGTAGCGGGCCACGCGGGCCACCGCCGGCTCCGGCGCCTCGGGCGCGGCGTAGGAGAGACCGAGCGCCACCACGCTGCGGGCGCCGGGCAGGAGCCGCGCCGGATCGAGCCTCTCGGCCGCCTGCGTGCCGAGCCAGGCCATGTCGGCCTCCCAGCCGGCGGCGAGGACGCGGCGCAGCGGCCCCGGGTCGAGGGGCCGGGCGCGGGCGATGCCCACCTCGTGGAACCCGGCGGCGCGGGCCGCGCCCTTCACGAAGCCGCTGTCGAGGAGCGCCACGGCGCCACCCTACCCCGCCGGCCGGACCGGCCGCGACCCGCGACCCGCGGGCCGCCTACGGGGCGCCCCGCGCCAGCAGCTTCCGCGCGGCGAGCCCGGCCAGCCAGCCGACCACCGAGCCGGCGATGGCGCCGAGGATGACGCCCCCGCCCACCTGCCCCACCGCGGCCACCGGCGTGGCGTTGTAGGTGACCAGCAGCCCGAAGGCCAGCGCCATGCCGGCCGGCACCGCCACGCCGTTCCTGCGGCCCAGCCGCGCCTCGGCCGCCGCCGCCAGCCCCAGCGCCAGCACCGCCGCCACCCAGGGATAGGGCGAGGGCAGGAGCGGCCGGTACACGCCCACGTGGAGCCGGCTGCCGAGCTGGCCGTTCACCTTGCGCAGCGTGAGCTCGGCCGTGGCCGCGGGCACCTCTGCGTCGTACCAGTCGGCGTTGTGGTCGGTGGCGGCGCGGCCCCGGCCGCCCCGGCCCACCCGGACCTGGCGGAAGACCCGCTCCACCTTGCCGTCCACCTCCGGCTGCGGGCCGGAGATGGCGTAGGTCACCGAGGTCTCGCCCCCCTCGGGCAGCCTGCCCGAGACCAGGAGCCGCACCCGGCCGTGGGCCCCGGCAGGCAGCGCCAGCTTCTCGCCGGCCTGGCCCAGCTCCCCCTCGGCGAGGGGCCGGCCCGGGACGACCGTGGGCAGGGCCGCGAGGAGCACCGCCGCCACCGTGGCCAGGGCCGCCACCACCGCGAAGGTGCGCGGCCCCGGAGCGGCCACCGGCGCGCCGCGGAGCATGAGGGTGGCGGCGGCCAGGGTCACCGCCACCACGCCGGCCCCGGCGGTGGCCTCCTCGCCGAGCAGGCCGAATAAGTAGAGCGCGCCGGCGGCGACGAGGATGGCGAGGGCGGCGACGAGGAGCTTCCCTCCGGAGAGGAGCTCGTCGAGCTGAAGGGCGGCGGTGCTGGGTCGGTCGGCCATGGCGGCGCGGAGGATAGGCGAGCGCCCGGCGGCGGACAACGCGCCCCGGCAGAGGCGCGGGGCGGCCGTTTTCTGGACGCGATCGATATCGCCCATACCATGGCCGCATGGCACGACGGCTCGACTTGCACGACTGGGACGCGCTCCCCGGCACCGCCGAGCGGGGGCCGGGCTGGGCGCTGGTGGACGGGGACTGCCTCGAGGCCCTCGAGAAGCTGCCGCCGCGCTCGGTGGACCTGGTCTTCGCCGACCCGCCGTACCACCTCTCCAACGGCGGCACCACCTGCCAGAGCGGCCGCCGCGTCCGGGTGGACAAGGGGGCCTGGGACGCCTCCCGCGGCGTCGAGGCCGACCACGCCTTCCAGCGCGAGTGGCTCACCGCCTGCCGCCGCGTGCTCAAGCCCTCCGGCAGCATCTGGGTCTCCGGCACGCAGCACGTCATCTTCTCGGTCGGTTATGCCATGCAGGAGCTGGGCTTCCACCTGCTCAACACCGTCACCTGGTACAAGCCCAACGCCGCGCCCAACCTGGCCTGCCGGATGTTCACCCACTCCACCGAGCTGCTCCTCTGGGCCAGCCCGGTGAAGAGCCGCCCGCTGGCCCACCGCTTCAACTACCGCGAGATGAAGGCCCAGAACGGCGGCAAGCAGATGCGCGACCTCTGGGAGATCGCCGAGCGGCCCGAGCCCGGCGGCCAGCAGGTGGTCTGGACGCTGCCCACCCCCGGCCCGCGCGAGAAGGAGCACGGCCGGCACCCCACCCAGAAGCCGCTGGGCCTGCTCTCGCGGGTGCTGGCCGCCAGCGCCGCCCCCGGCGATCTGGTGCTCGACCCCTTCGCCGGCTCCTCCACCACCGGCGTGGCCGCCCTGGCCGCCGGGTGCCGCTACCTGGGCATCGAGCGCGACCCCGAGTACCTGAGGCTCGGCGCCCGGCGCCTGCGCTCGGCCCCGTAGCCGCCTCCAGCCGCGCGCCCCGCGCCGCCCGGCGCGGACCCCTCCCGGTACGATCCCCCGCCGCGCTTCTCGCCCCGCTGCGCGCGTGGTAAGCAATCCCGCTGTGAAGGGACAGAACCCGCGCCCCGAGGATGCCGGGAGCCCCGAGGGGCTCATCACCGACGCCAGCGCGCTGCGCCCCGGCGACCGCGTCGTCTACCCGAACCAGGGCGTCTGCCGCGTCACCGGCGTCGAGGTGAAGGAGATCGCCGGGCAGAAGCTCGAGCTGCTGCGGATGGAGCGCGAGGAGGACGGCGCCGCGGTCATGGTGCCCAAGCCCAAGCTCTCCTCCATCGGGCTGCGGCGCGTGGCCACCCGCGACTACGTCGAGGGCGTCTTCCACTTCCTGGCCGCCCAGGCCGACGACCCGGAGCTGGACTGGAAGATCCGCCACCGCGACAACGCCGACCGGCTCATCACCGGCGGCGTGCTGGGCATCGCCGAGGTGGTGAAGGGGCTGCACGCCCTCTCCCGCATCCGGCCGCTGCCCACCAAGGAGCGGGAGCAGTACGACAGCTCGCGCCACCTGCTGGTGGCCGAGATCTCGGCGGCGCTCAACGTGACCCCCTCGATCGCCGAGGACTACGTGGACTTCGCGCTCATGCCGCCGGCCGGCACCACCTTCAAGCTCAAGCCGCCTCCCACGCCGGTGGAGCTGCCGGTGCGGCTCGCGCGGCGTCGCCCGGTGGCCAAGAGCGAGGACGACATCTCGCTCGACGAGCTGGGCCTGGAGCTCGACGCCATCCCCGAGATCGGCGAGGCCGCCGGAGAGGGCGAAGAGGGCGCGGAGGAGAAGGCCGAGGGCGCCGAGGCCGCTGCGCCGGAGGGCGAGGGCGAGGCCGCCGCCGAGGTGGCGCCGCCCCGGGCCGCCAGGAAGGGCAAGGCCGAGGCCGCGCCCAGGGCGAAGAAGGAGCCGCCGGGCAAGAAGGCCAAGGCCGAGCCGGCCCCGAAGGCCAAGAAGGAGCCGGCCCGGAAGGCCAAGGCCGAGAAGCCGGCGGCCAGGAAGCCTGCCGCCAAGAAGCCCGCCGGGCGTGGAGGGAAGAAGTGATCCGCATCGTCACCCTCGGCCCCTTCGACGACACCGACATCGCCTCGCTGTCGCGCACGCTCTACCAGGCCTTCGGGCTGGGCACCGAGTTCGCGGGTGAGAAGCCGCTGCCCGCGTCCGCCGAGACCGACGACGGCCGCTACGACGCCGAGAAGCTGGTGCGCGAGGCCCAGTCGCCGCGGCTCATCGCCGACGACAAGGTGCTCTTCCTCACCGGCGAGGCGCTGGCGCTGCCGCCGGGCCCGCTGGGCGAGCCGCCGGCCTGGGGCTACGCGCAGCAGGGCGGCGCCCGGGCGGTGGTGTCGGTGAAGAGGTTGCCGGCGCGCGGCGTCTCCGAGGCCTCCATCGAGGCCTGGCGGCGGCGGCTGGCGCGCGAGGCCATCCACTTCGTCGGGCACCTGTGGGAGCTGCACCACTGCTACGACGGCCGCTGCGCCATGCACCCCTCCTGGTCGCCCAACCTGGCGGCCAACCCCGACGCCGACCTCTGCAACTTCTGCCGCGAGAAGAGCGAGCGGAAGGTGCGGCTCGCCAAGACGTAGGCGGTCCGCGCCGGCGCCCGGCGCTCGCGCTCCCCCGCCGCGTCACTCGCCGATCCCCACGTCGCGCCGGATTCGCCCGGCGGCGCCCGGGCCTTCCAGAAGCGTGCCCGCCTGCGCGCGTTCCGCTAGGCTGGAGCGGCAGGCGCGGGTGGAGGGACACCGGTGGCAACCTGCCTGATCGAAGGTCATCGCATCGCCTACCAGCGCTCCGGCCGGGGACCTCCGGCGCTGCTGGTCCACGGCATCACCACCAACGGCTTCCTCTGGCGCGAGGTGGCGCCGCGCCTGGCGCGCCGCTTCGACGTGGTGGTGGTGGACCTGCTCGGCTGCGGCGAGTCGGACAAGCCGGCTGCGGTGTCGCTCTCCCTCAAGGACCACGCCCGGCGGCTGGCAGCGCTGGTGCAGGCGCTGGGGCTGGGGCCGGTCCACTTCGTGGGTCACGACCTGGGCGGCGGCATCGGGCAGATCGCGGCGGTGCGCTGGCCCGGCCTGCTGCGCACGCTCACGCTCGTGAACTGCGTGGCCTACGACTACTGGCCGGTGCAGCCCATCCTCTCGCTGCGCACCCCCGTCATCCGCCAGCTCCTCATGGGCGCGCTCGACGCCGGGGCGCTGCGGCTGGTGGTGCGGCGCGGCCTGTTCCACAAGGAGAGGACCGCAGCGCTGATGGAGGAGTTCTCGCGGCCGCTGCGCACGCCCGAGGGGCGGCGGGCGCTGGTGCAGTTCGCCCGCAGCCTGGACAGCACCAACCTCATGGAGCTGGCCGACGAGCTGCGAACGCTGCGCCTGCCGGTGACCGTGTTCTGGGGCACGGCCGACGCCTACCTCTCGGCCGCCATCCCCACCCGGCTGGCCGCCGAGATCCCGGGCTGCCAGGTCCGCCGCATCGACACCGCCGGCCACTTCGTGCCGCTCGACGAGCCCGAGCTGCTGGCGGCCGGGATCGAGGAGGTG
Source organism: Deltaproteobacteria bacterium (assembly GCA_016214955.1). GTDB lineage: Bacteria > Myxococcota > Myxococcia > Myxococcales > Anaeromyxobacteraceae > JACRMN01. The sequence goes on along the minus strand of JACRMN010000014.1, from coordinate 32,313 downwards.
CTCTCCGGTGGCCGCGCCGCCTGAGTGGGAGCGCGAGCGCGAGGAGCTGCTGGCTCGCATCCGGCTGCTGGAGGCCGACTGCGCGCTACTGGCCGACGCCCAGGAGGAGCTGGGGGCGCTGGGGCTGGTGGCCGAGCAGGTCCGCGAGAGCAGCGACCCACGGGAGGTGCTCCGCGCCGGGCTGGAGCGGGTGGCCATCCTCCGGGCCCTCCCCTTCTGCGCCTGCGGCACCGTGCGCGGCGGCGTCGCCTCGCTCCTGGAGCACTACGCCGTCGAGCGCGAGGGGCCGCTGCCGGAGCCCTCGTTGCCCCTCTCGCCGCGGGTGGCGGCCGAGCTGGCCCGGGGGAGCTGCCTGCTGGGCACGGCCGAGGTGGCCGAGGCCGGCTTCGACGGCCACCGCCCGCTGCCGCTTCGCCCCTCGGCGCTCTTGCTCCTGCCCTTCCGCTCCCGCGACTGGGGCGAGGGGCTGTTCCTCTTCGCCCACGACCGCGGGCCCGACGAGCTCTCGGCCATGGCGCCGCTGCTGCAGCGGGTGGTGGAGATGCTGGCCGGGCGCGTCGACCACGTGGCCCTGGTGCGCGACCTCCAGGCGCTCAACGCCTCGCTCGACGAGAAGGTGCGCGAGCGGACCCGCGAGCTGCTGGCCCAGATCAAGGAGCGGCAGAAGACCGAGGAGGCGCTGCGCCAGGCGCAGAAGCTGGAGTCGGTGGGGCGGCTCGCCGGCGGCGTGGCTCACGACTTCAACAACGCCCTCACCACCATCGTCGGCGTCACCGACCTCCTGCTGGCCGACGCGCCGGCGGGATCGCCGCTGGCCGCCGACCTGCTGAGCATCCGCGACGCCGGGCGCCACGCCGCCTCCCTCACCCGGCAGCTCCTGGCCTTCAGCCGCAAGCAGCGGCTGGAGATGGCGCCGCTGTGCCTCGACGAGCTGGGACAGGCCTTCGCCGGCATGCTGCGGCGGGTGGTGGGCGAGGACGTGGAGCTGAGGCTCGATCTCGCCGCCGGGCCGGAGGCGCGGGTGCTGGCCGACAGGGGACAGCTCGAGCAGGTGCTGATGAACCTGGCGGTGAACGCGCGGGAGGCCATGCCCCGCGGCGGGACCCTCACCCTCGCCACCCGCGTCGAGCAGGTGACCGCGGGCGCGCCCGGCGTCCCCCACGGCCTCGCCGGGGGCGAGCACGTGCGCCTGACCGTGACCGACACCGGCGTGGGCATGCGGCCCGAGGTGGCGGCCCAGGTCTTCGACCCCTTCTACACCACCAAGGAGCGGGGCACGGGCCTCGGCCTCTCCACCGTGTACGGCATCGTCCAGCAGCACGAGGGCCAGGTGGCGGTGGAGTCCGCACCCGGCGCCGGCTCGCGCTTCGACGTGTGGCTGCCGCTGGCGCGGGGCGAAGCCCGGCCTGCCGGGGAGACGCCGGCGCCGGTGCCGCGGCTCCTCGGCGGAACGGAGACCGTGCTGGTGGTGGACGACGATCCAGCGGTGCGGGCGCTGGTGACCCGCGTGCTCTCGCGGGAAGGGTACCGGGTGCTGAGCGCGGGCTCCGGCGCCGAGGCGCTGGAGATGGCGGAGGCCGATGGCAAGGTGGAGGCGCTCATCACCGACGTGGTGATGCCGGGCATGCGCGGCGCCGATCTGGCGCGCGCCTTCCTGGCGCGCTGGCCCGACAGCCCAGTGCTCTACATGTCGGGCTACGCCGAGGACCTGGCGCTGGGATCGGAGGCGCCGCTGGGCGACGGCTTCGTGGCCAAGCCCATCGTGGCCGGGCTCCTGCTCTCCGCGCTGCGCCAGGCGCTCGACCGGGTGCGCGGGAAGGTCGCCAGGAGTCCGCGGCCGGGCGCCGCTTGACCCCGGGCCGGGAACGGTTAGGTTCTATGCAGTTCGTCTATGGGGGCGAACTGGCTTCGACGGAGGATGGACAGCGCAGGGTGCGCGCCGTGGTTGGTCACCAGGCCACGTAAAAAGGGGACCACGCAGAAACGCGAACGAGCCCATGGCTCTCGCGGCCTAAAGTGCCGCGCATCCCCCCGCAAGCGCCGGGTAGCGGGGTCAGATGTCAGCTCCGGCTGGATCCGAGCGGGAGGCGAGCCGCCTAGATCGGATCGAGACGTAAGGGCGAGGACGTGAGCGCTTGCAGGCCCGGAGGTTGGCGCTCACGTAAACACTCCGGGATACGCGCGTAGGGCCCTTCACTGGAAGTCTTTCGGACCCGGGTTCGATTCCCGGCGCCTCCACCACTGACTTACCCGACCTCATTCGGCTCGCTGCCGCCGGATGGGGTCGTCTCCAGGCCGTCTCCCGGCTCCCGATGTGCCGACCGGGGCCGCCGTGGAGACCTTGGTGGACCCGCGTGCTCGCCCGCGGATTCGTTGAGGCACCAGGCCGGCCTCTGCGATGTCAGCGGCTCGCGGCCATACTCAAGCCCATGGCATCTCAGCCTGCCGACCTCCTCTCCACCGCCCTCGCCCTCCCCGCCAAGGAGCGCGCCAAGATTGCCCACGAGTTGCTCCTGAGCCTGGACGACGGGGCGGACGCGGATGCCGCCGAGGCCTGGGTCGCCGAACTGGAGCAGCGCGCCCGGGATGTCCGCTCCGGCTCGGTGGCAACAGAGGACCGGGCCTCCATCAAGTCGCGGCTCGCCGGGCGCTGGCGTCGCCGGTAGGGCGTGCGAGTCCGCTTCCATCCAGGTGCTGCCGCCGACCTGACCTCGGCCGGCGTTTGGTACGAGCTTCAGGTTCCCGGACTCGGAGCCGACATGGCCGACGAGGTCGACCGCGCGCTCGACGCCATCGCCGAGCGCCCCGCGACCTGGCCGCTCTGGCCCGGGATCGGTGAACGTGTCGGTGTTCGCAGGTTCCTGCTGGCGCGGTTTCCGTTCGCGGTCGGGTGCCTGGTCGAGGGGGAGGACGTCGTGGTGCTCGCGGTGGCGCACCTGAGGCGGCGGCCGGGGTACTTCTCCAGTTCCGTCGAAAGTCGTGCCCCATCGCGCGGTTGCGTATTCACCTTCAGTGAGTTTCGTTTCCCGGCGCCTCCACCCCGCACCCGAAGCCCCCGGGGAGATCCGGAGGCTTCGCCGCTCATCCGCTCCGTGCATGAAGTGCGGCAGGTACTTCACGTCGCCGCCGACGCCATGCTTCCGCCGGTGCGTGGCGCTCACCCGGCCTGAGGCCGGACCGCCCGCGGAGGGCCCGGCCATGTGGATCTTCACACCGGGGCGTCCTGGGTCAGGTCGCGGTCGCCGCGCGGGCCCCGCCTCGGTCGAGCAGGAGCCGGACCCGCCGGGCCAGATCGATGGGCGAGTACGGCTTGGCGAGGACCTCGGGCGACGGACCGCCTCCCTCGCGCGCCGCCGCCAGGGCCTCGGGCGAGCCCGACACGTACAGCACCCGGACGCCCTCCCGCCCGGCGAGGATGCGCCCGGCTGCGTCGGCTCCCTCGCCGTCCGGGAGCTGCACGTCCATGAGCAGACACTCGACGCCACCGGCGTGCCTGGACAGCTTGGCGCGCGCCTCGCTCGCGCTCCCCGCGTCGATCACCGCGTAGCCGAGCTGCTGGAGCGACCGGACCGCCAGGCGTCGGACCGAGGGATCGTCCTCGACGACCAAGATCGTCTCGGAGCCGTGCAGGTCGAGCGCTCGCGCCTCGGAGGGTGGGCCGCAGACCACCGCGGCGCGGGGAAAGTAGATGCGGAAGCGGGTGCCCGCCCCCGGGGCGCTGTCCACGGTGATCGTCCCCCCGGCCTGGGAGACGATGCCGTAGCAGGTCGCGAGTCCGAGCCCCGTGCCCTGGCTCCCCTTCGTGGTGAAGAAGGGCTCGAAGGCGTGCTCCATCACCTCCGGCGTCATGCCTGTGCCGTCGTCCGCCACGGAGAGCAGCAGGTACTCGCCGGGAGGGGGGTCGCCGGCCCGCGCGGGGGCGGTCAGGACGGTGGCGTTCTCCGACCTGATGGTGAGCCGACCTCCGGAAGGCATGGCGTCGCGCGCGTTGACGGCGAGGTTCATGATGACCTGCTCGACCTGCCCGGGGTCGACGAACACAGGCCATCCCTGCGAGGCAAAGGAGGTCTCGACGGCGATCTTCGCGCCCATCACCCGACGGAGCATCTTCTCGAGGCTGCGCGCCCGCTCCTCGACGCGGATGACCTGAGGCGCGACGTCATTCCGGCGCGCGAAGGAGAGGAGCTGGCGGGTCAGCTCCGCCGCGCGGCGGGCGTCGGCGTCGATCTGCTGCACGTCGCCGCGCCCGGGGTGATCGGGCGGCAGCGCCTGCATCAGCATCTCGGCCGACGCCAGCACCGAGGTGAGGACGTTGTTGAAGTCGTGGGCGACCCCGCCGGCCAGCCGCCCGATGGCCTCCAGCTTCTGGGCGTGAAGGAGCTGCTCGCGGAGCACCTCCCGCTCTCCCTCCAGCCGCTTGCGCTCGGTGATGTCCTTCGCGATGGCGAGGAGATACGGCGCGCTGCCGATGGTCACCACCCGGGCGGAGACCAGGGCGGTGACGGCGCTGCCGTCCTTGCGGAGGAATCCGGCCTCCACGTTGGAGACCGGATCCCCTTGCACCAGGCGCTCCAGCACCGACGCGAAGAGCGCCGGGTCCGCCCAGAGCGCCCGCTCGGTCAGGGTGCGGCCCAGCACCTCGCCCGCCGCGTAGCCCGTGAAACGGGTGAACGCGTCGTTCACCTCGACGTAGCTCTGGTCCGGCATCCGGACGAGGAGCATGGCGTCAGGGCTGGTCGCGAACGCCAGGCGGAAGCGCTCCTCGCTCGCCTTGAGCTCGTGTGCCCTCCGCACTGCCTCCGCCAGCGCCTCGCGAAGCGGCCCGGCGAAGCGATCGAGCAGCACCACGATCACGATCAGGGGAACGGCGGCGTTTCCGAACTGCCCCAGGGGCGGCGCGGGGAGCGAGGCGGGGCCCCCGAGGTACCCGGCGTCGCGCGCCGCGCCGGTGGCCAGCGCGGCGAGCGCGACGAAGGCAGCGAGCCGCAGCGCGGTGTGGCCGCGAAGCATGGCCGCCCCGACGAGGACGAGCACGAGGTAGAGCATCCGGTGCGGCGCGTTCGCGAAGCCTTGCCCGACCAGGACCACCGCCGGGATGATGACGCACGCGAGACCGAGGTACAGGGCCAGGCGGTAACGGCCGTGGCGGACGAGGGCCACCTCCCCGAGGAGCGCGAGCGCGACGCTGGCCGGGAGGACTCCGTTCGCGAGCGGGTGGGTGAGTAGGGAGCCGCGAACGGCGGCGAGGGCGATGGCGACCAGCACCCAGGCGATGCCGGCGAAGCACAGGAGCTGCACCAGTACCGCCTGCCGCCGATCGGTGGGATCGTCGATCGGCACTCGCTCCAGCCAGGCACCCAATCGCCGCATGTCGTTTCCCCGCCGTCGGCCCCGGAGGGTACTGCCACCTGGGTCACGATACCCCGTTTGCGCTCGAACGACGCAGCCTAGCGTGCCCGGCGGCGCACGCCGGGGTTCCGCACGCGAGAGGGCCAGCGGTTCCTGGACGCGTGCCGCGCGGCGCCGCGCGGGAAGGGGCGCCGCGGCTACCCCTCGGTGCGTCCCGTGTCGTCGCGATTCCGTTCGTATCGCCTCGTGAGCGGGAACGGCGGCAACCAGGACTCGCGGCGCACGGTCCAGAGCTCGTAGGTGGGCCTCAGCTGGTCGGGGGCATCCAGGGAGCCCAGGTTCACCTCGATCTCGTCGTCGCTGCGCGAGAAGACGGGCGAGCCGCACCGGGGACAGAAGAAGCGACCGGCGTAGTCGCGAGCCTCGCCCTCGACGGTCACCGCCTCCTGGGGAAACACCGCGGAGGCATGGAAGAGCGCACCGTGGTGCTTGCGGCAGTCGAGGCAGTGGCAGATGCCCACCCGGTACGGCTGTCCCGACGCCACGAAGCGGACGCTGCCGCACAGGCAGCCGCCGGTGAAGCGCTCCATGCTGGGCCTCCTGTCGATGCGCGCGGCGGGAACGCCGGCCGCCGAATGCCCGCGGCAGGTGGAGGGGCGTCGCTCCTCCGCCGCGGCCGATGAGGAGCATCGCTTCCAGGGCGATCGGCGGTCAAACCCAGCCCGAGCTGGCTGCCGGCTCGACCGCACGTCCGGACCTGGTGCGGCGCTCACCGGCCGCCGCGGCCGGCGAGCCTGCGCGCGCCGCCGGTCACGCCGCCGCGGCCCGTGGCGACGCGGCCCCGTCGACCAGCACGATCTTGCCGGTCACGCCGCCCCTGCCGAGCACCTCCAGCGCCTGCCTCGCCTCGGCGAGCGGCAGCCGCTCGGCGACGAGCGGCGCGACCTTTCGCTGCTGGAGCAGCTCGAGGAGGGTGACGAGATCCTGCCGGAACCACTGCGGGCGCATGCGGAGCAGCGTCTGGATGCTGTAGGGGACGATTCGCTTCCGGCCCGGCAGGAGCCGGGCGGCGGCGATGAGAAGCGCGAAGCGGGCAGCCCCGCCGAAGCGGTGGCGCCGGCCGGATCGCTGCGAGACCAGGCCATCCCCCCGCACCGAGGAGCGCAGGCCGTAGCCCACGACCACGCCGCCGGGGCGAAGGGTCTGACGCGACTCCCAGAGGTGGTTGCCGCCGATGGGGTCGAAGACCACGTCCACCCCGTCGCCGGTCAGGCGATGAACCTCCGCGACCCAGTCCTCCCGGCCGTAGTCGATGGGGGTGGCGCCCAGGCGAGAGACGGTCTCCGCGCCGCGGGGCGAGCAGGTCCCGTACATCTCCAGGCCGGCGAGCCGTCCGAGCTGCAGCAGCGCCGTGCCCACGCCGCCGGCGGCGCCGTGCACCAGCGCGCGCTGGCCCGGCTTCACCGCGGCGGAGCGGTGCATCATCTGGTAGGCGGTGATGTAGTTGAGCACCAGGCTGACGGCCTCGGCCGGATCCAGGCCCGGCGGCACCGGGACGAGCGCCTCCTCTGGCAGGGTGACGTACTCCGCCCACGCGCCGTGGATCGGCATGGCGGCCACCGCCTGGCCCGGCTCGACGCCCGAGACCCCCGGGCCGACCTGATCCACCACGCCGACCAGGTCCCAGCCCGGCGTGAAGGGCACCGGAGGGGTCTCGGGGTGGATGCCCTCGCGGGCCATGATGTCCGGCAGCGAGACGCCTGCGGCCAGGACCTTGACCCGCACCTCCCCGCGGCTGGGGGTGGGGCACTGCTCCTCGACGACCTGGAGCGCGTCCGGCCCGCCGTAGCGGGTGACGACGATGCGCTTGTGCTTCATGGCTTCTCCTTCCTTGAATCGGGTGGTGCCCTGCATCCTGCGCGCAGAGGCCCCGGGCGCTCTCGACCGGCCACGCCAACCTCTGGGCCCCGGGCGCCAGTGCCCTTCGAATGGGGTAGAGTCGGAGGCGCATGTGGCCCCCCGAGGGGACAGTGCTCACGGTCTCGAGCCGGGCTTTGCTCGGCGCCTGCGACCGCCTCGGGCTCGACACCGAGGTGCTGCTCCGGCTGGCGGGCATCCAGCGCAGCACCATCGACGATCCGGATGGGCGGCTGCGGGGCCGCGAGGCGGGTGCGCTGTGGGCCAAGGCCTACGAGCTCTCGGGCGACCCGGTGCTCTCGCTCCACGCCGCGGAGGCCTGCCCGCTCGGCGCCTACAAGGTCATCGACTACATGGCCGTGAGCGCGCGCACCGTGGGCGAGGCCTTCCGGTGCGTCACCCGCTACTTCCCGCTCATCAACACGGCGGTGCGCCTGATCATCGACGAGTCGGGGGACCCGGTGACGTTCGACGTGACCGCGGAGAACGGCCCGGCCGGCGTCTCGCGTCCCTACGCCGAGTACTGCCTGGCCGTGTTCGTGCTGCACATGCGCGCCGGAACGGGCGTGCCCTTCCGCCCACAGGCCGTCAGCTTCGTGCACAGGCGTCCACCCGACATCCGCGAGCACGAGCGGGTGTTCGGCTGCCCGGTGCATTTCGAGGCGGAGCACAACCGCCTCGGGATCGCGCGCGCCGTCTGGGACACGCCCATCCAGGGCGCGAACTCCGGCGTGCTCGGAGTGCTGACCGAGCACGCCGAGCTCCTCCTGGACCGGCTCCCCCGCGGCGCCGACCTCATCGAGCGCACCCGGCGGGCCATCGCCGGTCGCCTGCGGGGCGGGGACCCGTCGCTCGCCGAGGTGGCGCGAGAGCTGGCCATGAGCGAGCGCAGCCTGCAGCGGCACCTGCGCGAGCTCGGCTCCTCCTTCAACGCCCTCGCCGACGAGGTCCGGGCGGCCACCGCGCGCCTGTACCTGGAGCAGCCGGACATGGCGCTCACCGAGGTCGGCTACCTGCTCGGGTTCTCCGAGCAGAGCGCCTTCACCCGCGCGTACAAGCGCTGGACCGGCCTGACTCCCCGGCAGGCGCGCACCCAGGCCCCCCGGAGCAGGCCGGGCGCGGACGGGGGCAGGATCTGACTCCCGGAAGGAAGCGCCCTTCAGGCGGTGAAGGCTCTCCGGTCCCGCCTCGGCGGCTGCGCCCTGGCGGGGCCCCGGCACCCCTGGCTCTACCCCGTTCGAAGGGCCCTGGCGCCCGCGGCCAAGAGGTTGGCGTGGTCGGTCGAGAGCGCCAGGGGGCGCGCCGCGCAGGATACCGGGCATCACCCGAGCCCAAGGAGAGCTCACATGGCACGCCGCTCCACCGCCCCCCTCGCGCTGGCCCTGCTCCTGCCCGCCGCCGCCCTGGGCGAGCCGCCCCCCGACCCCAACCTCCACGTGGACCCCACGCTCGAGGACTGCTCGGTGGCCTTCGCGCCCAACCTCACCCAGGGCGCCTTCCGCCGCTTCGTCCGCGAGTTCGGATCGGTGTCGGCCTTCAAGCAGGGCGGCGCGCCCATGACGCTGGGGCGCTGGGGCTTCGCCGTCGACGTCGAGCAGATCTACTTCAGGGTCGAGGAGCACGACCCCGCCTGGAACGACACCTTCTACCACCCCACCGACCGCCATCCGCTGGGCGCCAGCAAGTCCTTCCCCAAGCTCCGCCTGCGCCTGGGCGTGACCGACAACCTCGACGTCGGCGCGTACTACACGCTGGCCCCGGAGGCCAACTACGGGTGGCTCGGGGTGGAGGCGAAGTACGCCCTCCTCCGGCAGGACGAGGACCAGCCCATCACGCTGGCGGTCCGGGGCGCCTACACCAAGACGCTCTATGTCACCGCCATGGACATGCACGCCCTCGGCGTGGGCGTCTCGGCAGGCCACACCTTCTGGAATGTGCTCACCCCGTACCTGGGCATCGGCGCCGATGCGGTCCTCTCGCGCGAGACCAGCGCGGCCGTCGACCTCCGGCGCGAGGCCCTGGTCGTCCCCAACCTCCTCGTCGGCCTCGAGCTGCGCACCTGGCACGTGGCGCTGGGGGTCGAGGCCCAGGTGTCCGCGCTGACCACCTATCAGGCGCAGGTGTCGGCCACGTTCTGACGCCGCGGCCGCCGCCGGCGGGTCCAGTTGCCGGCACCGAGCCGGCCTGGACGGCACCGGCGACGCCGCTCGGCCCCGGTGCGGCCGGCTCGGGTTGCCGGGTGAGGGTGACGGCGGGCGCGAGCCCAGGAGCAGCGCGGTGAGGGCGACGGGGCGCCATGAGGGCTTCGCGGTGCCCTCATGGGACAGCCAGGTGCCCGCAGCGGACATTTGATGCACGTCAATTCGTGGTCGGTCGATTCCTGATTTCGGTCAGTTGCCCTGAAGGGTTTCCCCCGCCCGCGGTACTCGCCCACATTTCCCGACCACGGCGCCCTGGAGGCGACTCAACAGGCCCGGGGCGCACGCGTTTCACCGATGGTGCGAATTCGGCGCCGCGCGATCAATTCACGCTCCGTCCTCGTGCGTCGAATCGCGCGCAACGCGACCGCTTGTCGCCGTGGATCTCGGGACTAACACTGCGTGCAGAGGGTGGTGGGGCGAGCACCACCAGAGCGGCCAAACCGACAACCGAGACTGCCCCTGCGGGCCGCTTGCCGCCTGCAGGGCGGCGCCCGCGCGCGAGCGCTCGCCGCGGCGGGATCACTGGAGGGCCTGCGCGTGAAGCCCACGGAGGCGGCAACCGCCGGAGGGCCTGCAACGTCCTTCGCCGGGCCCGGCCAGGCACGTTGCCTTTCCGGGCGTCACCCCTGTCACCACGCCGTAGCGGACGAAGGGGACCACGATGAAAACGAAGAGGTTGCTGGCCCTGGCACTGGTGGCGATCGCCACCTCCTGGGCAGCTGAGCGGACCCTCGCTGCCGATGCGAAGAAGCCGAAGAAGCTGCAGACCATCACCGCCGCCGACCGGAAGGCCGCGGCCCAGCGCGCCGCCAAGAAGGGCCTGAAGCCCGGCGTCTCCGGGAAGCAGGTCCGGGCGGTCAAGAAGGGCGCCACGCTCGCTCCCCAGATCGTGAAGCCGGGGACCACCGCGCTCGCTCCCGAGACCATGGCGGCGGGCGTCTCCCCGCTCGCCGCGTTCGCGCCGCTCCCGGGCCTCGAGGGCCCCGGCGGCACCCCGCACTACTTCGGCCCCTACGGCAACTGGGCCTACAGCCCGCTGCCGACGGGCTCCATCGGTGCCGTCACCCTGGACGCGGGCGGCACCGGGTACACCAACCCCACGGTCACCATCGCCGATGCCTACGGCACCGCGGACGTGCCGGCCACGGCCATCATCGACCCGCTGACCCAGATCGATCCGACCACGGGTGCCATCACCGGCATCACGCTCCAGGGCCTTGGCTCGGGCTACAGCGCCCCCGTCGTCATCATCAGCGACGCCGCCGGCGTCGACGCCGCCGCGACGGCGGTCCTCGACGTCACCTCCCTCGTGGGCGGCATGCGCAAGTTCGTCGACCGGATGCCGGGCCTGACGCCCGCCGGTGCCAACGCCCTCGGGCAGTACATCCCGCTCGCCGTCCCCGAGACCCGGATCTACAGCGGCCAGGCGGCCGACTACTACGAGGTCGGCCTCGTCGAGTACGCCGAGAAGATGCACTCGGACCTTCCCCCCACCCGCCTCCGCGGCTACGTCCAGCTCGCCACCCCCGGCAACCCTGGCACCAACCCGGTGGCGCTGACCAACCTCGCCGGCACGCCCATCCTGAAGCCCGATGGCACCCAGGCCATCGGCCTGGATCGCCCCCACAACCTGGGGCCGACGATCGTGGCCAAGGGCCGGGCGCACGGCGTGCCCGGTGTCGACGGCCAGCCGGTGCCGGTGCGCATCAAGTTCTACAACCTGCTTCCCGCCGGCGCCGGCGGAGCGCTCTTCCTCCCCGTGGACGAGACCGTCCCGGGCTCGGGCCTGGGGCCCTCGCTGCCGGGCGTGGCCGGTGACAAGTTCACGCAGAACCGGGCCACCATCCACCTGCACGGCAACAACACCGTGTGGATCAGCGACGGCAACACCCACCAGTGGATCACCCCGGCGGACGAGGTCACCCCCTACCCCAAGGGCGTGAGCGCGCGGAACGTGCCGGACATGCTCGACGCCGGCAACAACGTCGAGTGCGACGTCACCCCCACCGGCAGGAACAGCGCCGGGTGCCAGACCTTCTTCTACACCAACGCCCAGAGCGCGCGGCTGCAGTTCTACCACGACCATGCGCTCGGCATCACCCGGCTCAACGTCTACGCCGGCGAGGCGGCGGGGTACGTGCTCACCGATGCGGTGGAGCAGGACCTGATCAGCGGGACCAACGTCTCCGGCGTCAACGGCATCGACGCCACCGGCGCGCCCATCCCCGGCACGACCTATCCCAAGGTCCTCCCCGGCATCGGCATCCCGCTCGTCATCCAGGACAGGACCTGGGTGGACGCGAACACCGTCTTCGCCCAGGACCCGACCTGGAACGCGGGCACCGGCCCCCGGGACCTGCTGACCGGCAACATCACCGCCGCCGTCACCGGCGACCTCTGGTATCCCCACGTCTACATGTCGGCCCAGAACCCCTGGGACCTCGCCGGTGTCAACGCCTTCGGCCGCTGGCACTACGGCCCCTGGTTCAACCCGCCGGTCCCGGAGTGCGTCAACGGCGGCCCGGTGGGCTGCATCGAGGTCGGGCCGGTCCCCAACGAGTACTACCAGCCCGTCTGCGACGGCCTGCCTGATCCCGTCAACTCGGTCTGCACCGCGCCCTGGGAGCCGCCGATGCGGCCGGGCGTGCCCAACCCCTCCATCCCTGGCGAGGGCTTCATGGACACCCCGGTCGTCAACGGCACCGCCTACCCGTACCTGGAGCTGGAGCCGAAGGCCTACCGGTTCCGCGTCCTCAGCGCCGCCAACGACCGCATGTTCAACCTGCAGCTCTACGTCGCCGCCGACAAGACCTCGCCGACGACGCCCAACACCACCGGCACCGTGCTGTGCGACGGGACGTCCGTCCGGGCGGACGGCACGCTCCCGCCCGCGGGCGACTGCACCGAGGTGAAGATGGTCCCGGTGGGCGTGGCCCCGGCCAACCAGTACGCCGACTGGCCGAGCGGCATCCCCGATCCGACGACCAAGGGCCCGCCCTGGATCCTGCTCGGGACCGAGGGCGGCTTCGCGCCGAAGCCGCTGCTGGTCCCCCAGCAGCCCATCGGCTGGAACCTCAACCCCACCACCTTCAACTTCGGCACCGTCAACCAGCACTCGCTGCTGGTCGGCTCGGCGGAGCGGGCCGACGTGGTGGTCGACTTCAGCCAGTACGCCGGCAAGACGCTCATCCTCTACAACGATGCGCCCGCGGCCTTCCCGGCCGGCGTCCCGACGTACGACTACTTCACCGGGGTCGCCAACCAGATGGACGCCGGCGGCGCGCCCTCCACGCAGCCCGGCTACGGCCCCAACACCCGGACGGTGATGCAGATCCGGGTCGGCACCACGGTCACCCCGGGGACCGAGACCACGCAGGTCACGCTCCCCAACCTGCAGGCCGCGTGGGCCAAGACCGCCACGAAGCGGGGCGTCTTCGAGCTGACCCAGGACCCGATCATCATCCCGCAGGCGGCCTACAACTCCGCCTACAACAACACCTTCCCGGCGACGGCCGCGGCCCAGTACATCCAGATCGCCGACACCCAGAAGACCTTCCAGCCCATCGACGAGAACGGGGTGCTCCAGCCTGCCGTCACCCTGCCGCTCGAGATGAAGGCGATGCACGACGAGATGGGCGGCGTCTACGACACCCTGTTCGGCCGCATGGCCGGCATGCTCGGGCTCTCGAACCCGACCTCGCCGGTCCACGTGCTCATCCCCTACGGCTACGCCAGCCCGCCGACGGACCTGGTCCTGGGCTCGCTGGAGGGGAAGCCCATCGGCGTCATGCCCGACGGGACGCAGCTCTGGAGGATCTTCCACAACGGCGTCGACACCCACACCATCCACACCCACCTCTTCCATGCCCAGCTCATCAACCGCCTAGGCCAGGACGGGCTCCAGCTGCAGGTGGATCCCATCGAGCTGGGCTGGAAGGACACCTTCCGGGTGAATCCGCTGGAGATCACCTACCTGGCCCTCCGCCCCACCGTCCCGACGCCCTCGATGCTCCCGTTCGAGGTGCCCGACAGCGTCCGCCTCATCGACCCGACGCTGCCCGAGGGAGCCACCCTCGTCCCGCCGGCTCCCGCCGGCTGGTTCGACCCGGCCGGCAACCAGATCACGGAGATCCTGAACCACTACGTCAACTTCGGCTGGGAGTACGTGTGGCACTGCCACATCCTCGCCCATGAGGAGATGGACATGATGCACTCGCTGGTGTTCGCGGTGCCGCCCCTGGCACCGACGGGCCTCGCCGCCACCTTGACCGGCACGGCCAACAGCCCCAGCGTCGTCCTCGCCTGGATGGACAACTCCAGGAAGGAGATCCAGTTCACCATCCAGAGGGCGAACAACGCCACCTTCACCGCGGGGCTGACGGCCTTCAACTTCGCCAACCCCACGCCCACCACCATCGGCCCGGCCACCTTCACCGACACCACCGTGGTGCCGGACACCCTGTACTGGTACCGGGTGCTCGCGAACGGCGGCGTGGTGGGAGACATCTTCACGGCCGGCTTCCCGACGATGGCCAACGACTCGCTCTCCAACACCGTCTCGATCCTGACCGGCGCTGCCGCGCCGGCAGCGCCTCCGGCTCCGACCAACCTGGCCGCGGTCCCGCAGACCGGGCCGCGGGTCCGGGTGACCTGGCGCGACAACGCCACCACCGAGACCGGCTTCCTGCTCGAGCGCTGCACGGTGGTGCCCCCGGCGATCACCTGCACCAGCTTCGCCCAGATCGCCGCGCCCGGCCCGCGCAACAACACCGGCAACGTGGCCTACGTCGACACCGCGGTGGCGTTCGGGACCAGCTACCTCTACCGGGTGGCGTCGTACAACGCGGGTGGCCAGTCGGCCTGGGTCACCATGCTGAACCCGGTGGTGGTGGACGCGCTCCCGCCCGCGCCCTTCAACGCCACCGTGTCGGCCGTCAAGGTGAGCGCCACCAACTACCGGGCGACGCTGAACTGGGGCTCCTCCGTGAACCCGGACAGCTTCACCATCCAGCGCGCCAGGAACAGCACCTTCACGACGGGCCTGACGACCTCCACGGCCGCGGGCACCGCCCGGACGTTCACCCAGACCATCGCCCGCAACACCACCTACTACTACCGGATCCGGGCCAACAACGGCATCGGCGGCACGTCCGCCTGGACGAACGTCCTGCCGTTCCCGATCCGCACGGGTCCCTAGGAGCCAGGCCTGACGCTCGCTGACCGACCGGGGAGGGATCCGTCCCTCCCCGGTCTTCTTCTGCCTGCGGCCGGCCCTCGGGGAGGCGCCATCAGGGCGGGCCGAGCGCAGCCGCCGCCGGCGCGGCCGCCAGCCTCGGCTTCACCTCGAAGTGCCACTTCCAGATCTCGTAGATGGCCGGATAGACGACCAGCTCGAGGAGGAAGGAGGTGAAGATCCCGCCCACCATCGGCGCGGCGATTCGCTTCCACACGTCCGAGCCGGTGCCCGTGGCCCACATGATCGGGAGGAAGCCGAGGAAGGTCGTGGCCACGGTCATGAACTTGGGACGCAGCCGCCGGGCCGCGCCGTGCACGATGGTCTCCTCCAGGGCGGCCCGCGACCCCAGCCGCCCTTCCTTCCTCGCCTGGTCGTAGGCGAGGTCGAGGTAGAGCAGCATGAAGACGCCGGTCTCGGCGTCCACGCCCATGAGGGCGATGAGCCCCACCCACACGGCGATGCTCATGTTGTAGCCCAGCAGGTAGAGGTACCAGACCGCGCCGATGGCGGAGAAGGGCACCGCCAGGGCGACGATGGCCGTCTTCGTCAGGGACCGGGTGTTGAGGTAGAGGAGCAGGAACACGAGGAAGAGGGTCAGCGGGATCACGTAGGTCAGCCGCTCGCGCACCCGCGCCATGGCCTCGTACTGCCCGCTCCACAGCGCCGCGTAGCCCGCCGGCAGCTGCACCTTCTCGCGGATGAGCTTGTCCGCCTCCTCCACGTAGCCAGCCAGATCCCGGCCGTCGACGTCCACGAACACGTAGCCGGTCAGCAGGCCGTCCTCGTTGCGGATCATGGCCGGCCCGGTGGCGACCTTGATGGCGGCCAGCTGTCCCAGGGGGATCTGGCGCTCCCCGCCGGAGGCCGGGACCAGCACGCGGCCGAGGGCCTCGAAGTCGGAGCGGAAGTCGCGCATGTAGCGGACGTTCACCGGGTAGCGCGCCCGCCCCTCGACCGTGGTGGTGACGTTCTCGCCGCCGATGGCGTTCTGGACCACCGCCTGCGCCTCGTCCATGGAGAGGCCGTAGCGGGCCAGCTCGTCGCGGTTCCACTCGATGTCGAGGAAGAAGCCCGCGCCGGTCCGCTCCGCGAAGACGTTCCGGGTCCCGGGCACCGACGGCAGCAGGGCCTCGATGCGGGTGCCGATGTCCTCGATGGCCTGGAGGTCGTCGCCGGAGATCTTGAGGCCGAGGGGCGTGCGGATGCCGGTGGTCAGCATGTCGATGCGCGCCTTGATCGGCATGGTCCAGGCGTTGGACACCCCCGGCAGCTCCAGGGCCCGGTTGAGCTGGTTGACGAGCTCCTCGGTGGAGATGTGGTCGCGGGTGAAGGGTCGGAAGATCGGCTTCAGCCACTCCGGCGCCCAGCCCGAGTACCAGGTCGGCACCCGCCGCCACTGCTCGCGCGGCTTCAGGGTGATGACGGTCTCCAGCATCGACAGCGGCGCGGGATCGGTGCTGGTGTCGGCCCGGCCCGCCTTGCCCAGCACGCGGTCGACCTCGGGGAACTGGCGGATGATCCGGTCGCTCACCTGGAGCAGCGTCTGCGCCTCGGAGATGGAGATCCCGGGCGTGGTGGTGGGCATGTAGAAGAGCGCCCCCTCGTCGAGCGGCGGCATGAACTCCGATCCGAGCTTGAAGAAGACCGGCACCGTCGCCGCGATCAGCGCCAGGGAGAGGCCGATCACGGTCCACTTCCAGCGCAGCGACCAGCGCACCACCGGCTCGTAGAGGCGGCCCAGGAGGCGGCTGATGGGGTGCTTCTCCTCGGAGTGGATGTGGCCGACGAGCACGGCGTTGGTGGTGCGGCACAGCCACGCCGGCCGGAACTCGAAGCGGCGGATGCGGATGAAGAGGAGCCGCAGCGCCGGGTCGAGGGTGATGGCCAGGCCGGCCGCCACGATCATGGCCAGGGTCTTGGTGTAGGCGAGCGGCTTGAACAGCCGTCCCTCCTGCGCCTCCAGGGTGAGGACCGGCAGGAAGGAGACGGCGATGACCAGGAGGGCGAAGAAGCTGGCCGGCGCCACCTCCTTCACCGCCTCGATGATCACCGCGCGATGGTCGACCGCCTCCCCGGTGCGACCTCGTTCCTCCAGCTTCTTGTGGGTCTGCTCCACGACCACGATGGCCGCGTCGACGAGCTCGCCCATGGCGATGGCGATGCCGCCGAGGGACATGATGTTGGCGGTGATGCCCAGCATCCGGAAGGGGATGAAGGAGACCAGCACCGCCACCGGGATGGTGATGACGGGGATGAGCGCGCTGGGGATGTGCCACAGGAACAGGAGGACGACGAAGACCACCGTCAGGACCACCTCGAGGAGCGTCCCGGTGACGTTGTCGATGGCGCGGTGGATGAGCTCGGAGCGGTCGTAGATGGGGACGATGGACAGCCCGGGGGGAAGCCCGGGCTCGATCTCGTGGATGCGCTTCTTGACCCGCTCGATGACGTCGAGGGCGTTCTGGCCCTGGCGCATGACGATGATGCCCGAGACCGCCTCGCCCTTGCCGTCGAGGTCGGAGACCCCGCGCCGCAGGTCCGGGCCCAGGACCACCTGGCCGATGTCCCGCACCCGGATCGGCGTCCCGCTCTGGCTGGCCGAGACCACGATGCTCTCGAGGTCGGCAATGGACTGCGCGTATCCGCGCCCCCGGACCATGTACTCCGTCCCGCCGAACTCGATGAGCCTGCCACCCGCCTCGATGTTCCCGCCGCGCACCGCCTCGACCACCCGCTGGATCGAGAGGCGGTGGTTGCGGAGCTTGTTGGGGTCGACGTTGACCTGGTACTGCCGGCCGAAGCCGCCGACCGACGCCACCTCGGCGACGCCCGGGACCGCCTTGAGGTAGTAGCGCAGCGTCCAGTCCTGGTAGGAGCGCAGGTCGGCCAGGCTGCGCTGGCCCGACTCGTCCACCAGCGCGTACTGGAAGACCCAGCCCAGGCCGGTGGCGTCGGGGCCGAGCTCCGTCTTGGCGTCCGGCGGCAGGCGGCCCAGGACGCCGGAGAGGTACTCGAGCGTCCGGGTCCGGGCCCAGTAGATGTCGGTGCCGTCCTCGAAGATGACGTAGACGAACGAGTAGCCGAAGTCGGAGAAGCCGCGGACGGCCCGGACCTGCGGCGCCCCCAGCATGGCGGTGACGATGGGGTAGGTGATCTGCGCCTCGACGACGTCGGGGCTGCGGTCCCAGCGGGTGTAGATGATGACCTGGGTGTCGCTGAGGTCGGGGATGGCGTCGAGCGGGACCCGCCGCAGCGACCAGGCTCCACCCGCGGCCGCGGCGCCGATGAGGAGGAGGACGAGGAACCGGTTCTGGACCGAGAAGTCGATGACTCGCTTGATCACCACGCCACCCGAGGGCGCCGCTTCCGCCGGTCGTCATTCGTGCTGGGAAGTCACCTGGCCTGGCCGTACCTGGCAGGCTCCGCGTCGAACCTCTGCTTGCACTCGTCGGCGCAGAAGTAGTAGGTCGCGCCCTGGTAGTCCGACCTCCTGCCCGCCGCAGCCGCCCGCTTCTCGTCGACCTCCATTCCGCACACCGGATCCCTGGCAGCGGCACCGAAGATGCCCTGGCTGGAGGCCCTCATGCGGCTCTCGGAGTCCATCAGGAACGTGCCCGAGATGACGATGCGCTCGCCGTCCATCAGCCCCCGGGTGACCTCCACCTGGTCGGCGAGCCGCCAGCCCGTCTCCACCGCGCGCGGCTCGAAGGTGCCCTGGCCACGATCGACGAAGACGACCTTGCGCAGGCCCGAGTCCACGATGGCCTCGGCGGGAACGGCCAGCGACGCCGGGAGGTCGATGTCAAAGCTGACGTCGACGAACATCCCGGGCTTGAGCGCGAACCGCGGGTTGTCGGTCTCCAGCCTCACCTTGAGGGTTCGGGTCGCCTCGTCGAAGGTCGGCTCGGCGCGGCTGACGGTGGCCTCGAACCGGCGATCCTGGAGCTGGGAGGTGATGCGGGCCTTCGACCCGGGGCGGATGAAGGGTGCCTGGTTCTCGTAGACGTCGGCCAGGATCCACACCCGGCGCAGGTCGGCGATGCGGTAGAACTCGAAGCCCCGGGCGCAGCGCAGGCCCACCGACGCCTTGCGATCGAGGACGAAGCCGTCGACCGGGGAGACGATGTCGATGAACTGGTTGATCTTGCGGCTGGTGCGCATCTCGGCGAGCTGCTGCTCGGAGATCCCCAGGTTGCGGAGCGTGTTGGCGAAGCGCTCGACGCCGTCGGCGCTGGCACCCCGGGTCAGGCTCTCCACGCCCGAGAAGTAGGAGATCTGGGCGTTGACGAACTCCGGCGCGTAAAACGAGAGCAGGACCTCGTTCTTCTTCACCAGCGAGCCGGTCGTCGCGCCCCGGACACCGCGCACCAGGCCGTCCGCGCCCGCGACCAGCGGGTACACCGCGTTCTCGTCGGGCGCCACGCGCCCGGTGGTCCGGAGGGTCCGCGTCCCGGAGACGCGCTCCACGGCGCCGAGGCGCACGCCGATGGTCTGCTGGCGCTCGGGGCTGACGCGCACCGCCCCGGCGGGGAGGTGCTGGCCGGAGCTCGATCGCGCCTGGCCCTCATTCGGCACCGGCTCCAGGCGCATGCCGCAGGCGGGGCAGTCGCCGGCGTGATCGGACCGGTACTGCGGGTGCATCGGACAGGCGAAGGCGCGGGCGCCCTCCTGCCGGGCGGTGATCGCGGCGCGCCGGTGGCCCCACCGGGAACCGGCCACGAACGACGCGACGGTCGCCAGGAGCCCCAGCGCGACGTAGCCGACGAGCCTCATCGCGACCCCCTCCGGAGGATGATAGACCGACTCGCCTCGCACCAGGGCGAACAAGCACACCGTGGCGGCGGTTCGCCGGGAAATCCTCGTCGTGCTCGTCCTCCCTGGAGCAGTCCGGTACTCTCGCGCCCGTGGGTCGGACCTTCCTCCTGGGCGCGGGCGCCATCCTCCTCCTCGCCGGTGTCCTGGGGGTCGTCGTCTGGCGCACCACCATGCCCGGGGCTTCCCCTGGTGCGGCACCCCTCACCTCCGCGCCTCCGGCCGCCGGGCCCGCCCCGGCCCCTCCCTCCCCCCCACCTCCGCTCCCGCCTGCTCCTGCCCGGCCGGAACGGTCGCGGGAGGACCGGCCGGTGGGGCGGCAGGGAAGGTCGCCGGGGGACCTGTTCACCGCCCTGGGACCTCTGGGCGCGAGCGTGAGGCAGTGCGCCGCACGCACCGGGACGGGCGGGGGCAGCCCGCAGCTCGCGGTCCTGGTGCTGGACCTCCAGCCTCTCGCGGGCGCGGTGAGGATCGTCGATGCCGCGCCGCTGCAGCGGACCAGCGGCGGCGAGGTCCTTGCCAGATGCGCTCGGTCCGAGATGGCGGGGCGGGAGGTTCCCGTCGCCAGCGCTCGCCCGGGCCCGGCCTACAAGATGTCGTACTCGGTCCAGTACTGAGAGGCCGGGGCGCGGCCGGCAGGCCCGCCGGAGGCCTCAGTCCGCCATCCCCGCCCGCCCCTGCACCACCATCACCGTGGCCAGCATGGTGGCGACGAGCCGCTCCTCGCCGCCCTCGACCGCGAACGCGTCGCCGGCGCAGGTCATGAGCGTCCGCCCGGCCTTGAGCACGCGGCCCCGCGCCACGATGGCCTCGCCCTTCGCGGGCGCCATCAGGTTCACCTTGAACTCGACCGTGAGCACCGCTGCCCCGGCCGGCATCAGCGTGAGCGCCGCGTAGCCGCAGGCGCTGTCCACGACGGTGGTCATGGCGCCGGCGTGGAGGAACCCGTGCTGCTGCGTGAGGTGGTCGCGGAACGGGAGGCGGATGTCCACCTCGCCCGGCGCCACCCGCTCCAGCGTCGCCCCGAGCGTCCTCATCATCGCCTGGCGCGCGTAGCTGGCCCGGACGCGGGCCTCGAACCGGGGGTCGGCGGGCTGGAAGGATGTCATGGCGCGAGACTACCAGCGGCCCGTCGGCGCCACCTCATCCCCCCGGATCAGTGCCGGCCCAGCAGCGCCTGGATGCCGAGCGAGAAGGCCGGGACGTAGGTGGTCAGGAAGAGGACCACCAGCATCCAGGCGACCTGCGGCCAGATGGCCCGCGCGATGCGCCCCAGCGGCAGGTTGCTGATGGCCATGCCCACGAAGAGGCAGTAGCCGATGGGCGGGGCCGCCATGCCGATGGAGACGTTGGTCACGATCATGGCGCCGAAGTGGATGGGGTCGAGGCCGAAGCGGCTGGCGATGGCCATCAGCATGGGGCCGAAGATCACCATGATGGCGATCTCGTCCATCACCGCCGCCACCACGAAGAAGGCCAGGTTCAGCACCAGGAGCATGAGCCACTTCTCCTCGAGGTGCGTGGCCAGCCAGGCGGCCCCCTTGGCCGCCACCTGCTCCTGCGCCACCAGGAAGCCGAAGCCCCCCGAGGCGGCGATGATGAACATGACGATGGTGGTCACCCGCATGGCGCTGACGACGATGCCGGGGAGCTCGCGCAGCGAGAGCCGCCGCTCCACCACGAAACCGACGAACAGGCCGTAGACGCAGCTCACCACCGCCGCCTCGGTGGGCGTGAAGGCGCCGCCGTAGATCCCGCCCAGGACGATCACCGGGGTGAGCAGCGCCCACTTCCCGTCGCGGAGCGCCTGGAGGATCTCGGCCCGCGAGGCCCGCGGCTCGAGCGGGATGCCCTGCTTGCGCGCCTGCCACCAGCAGATGACCAGCAGCCCGGCGGCGATGGCCAGGCCCGGGACGACGGTGGAGAGGAAGAGCCGGGCGATGGACTGCTCGGCGACCACGCCCCAGATGACGCCGGCGATGGAGGGCGGGATCATGGGGCCGAGCACCCCGGCGCTCACCGCCAGCGCGGCGGCGAAGGCCCGGTCGTAGCCCCTGGCCGCCATCGCCGGGATCATGATCGAGCCGATGGCCGCGGTGGTGGCCGGGGCCGAGCCGGAGATGGCGGCGAAGACCACCGCCGCCAGGATGGTCACCTGGCCCAGCCCTCCGCGCAGGTGGCGCACGAAGACGCTGGCCACGTTCACCAGCCGCGCCGAGAGCCCTCCCGCCGACATGATCTCCCCGGCCAGCATGAAGAAGGGGATGGCCAGCAGGCTGAAGGACTGGGTGCCGGCGATGAGCGTCTGGGCCAGCAGCATGCCGTCGATGTCGGCGGTGACCACCACCAGGATGGTGGTGAGCACCAGGGCGAAGCCGAACGGCACGCCCAGCACCATCAGCACGCCGAAGCCGACGCTCAGGATCCAGGCCGGCTGGACCATCAGCGCTCCCCGGCCGGCGGCGGGAGCGGGTCGAGCAGCCGCTCCAGCGCGAAGAGGACGATGAGCGCTCCCCCCACGGGCGCGGCCAGGTGGAGCAGCTCGATGGGGTAGGCGATGGCGGCCGAGACCGAGCCGCGCGTCTCGACGAAGTACCGCCACCCGTGCCGCAGGAGGAAGAGCCCGGCCGCCAGCACCCCGAGCTGGATGAGGTGGGCCAGGGCGCCGGCGGCGCGGGGCGGCAGGTGGCCGGCCACCAGGTCCATCCTCACGTGGAACCCCTCCCGCACCCCCAGGGCCGACATGAGGAGGACGATCCAGCTGAAGAGCAGCAGCGCCAGCTCCTCGCTCCAGGTCAGCGCCGCGCCGAACACGTAGCGCATCACCACCTGCGCGGCCAGGGACACCAGCATGACGCCGGCGGCGGCGACCACGGCCCCGCGGGTCGTGGTCGCCAGCACGTCGTTGACCGAGCGCAGCAGCCGCGCGGCGCCGAGCCGCATCTACTTCACCGCCGCCAGCGCCTCGTCCATGAGCTCGGGGCCGATGGTGGCGCGGTACTTCTCGTAGATGCCCTTCACCGTGGCCCGGAAGGCGGCCGGGTCGGCGATGGGGTTCACCTTCATGCCCTTGGCCTGAAGGTTCGCCAGCAGCTCCCGGGCGTTGGTGCCCGAGGCCTTGCGCTGCTCGGCGGTGGCGGTGGCCGCCGCCTCGCGCACCGCCTTCTGCAGGTCGGGCGAGAGCTTGTCGAAGGTGCGCTTCGACATGAGCAGGTGGATGACCGAGTAGGTGTGGTTGGTGATGGACAGGTACTTGGTCACCTCGAAGTACTTGTTGGCGTCGATGACCGCCACCGGGATCTCGAGGCCGTCGATGGTGCCCTGCTGCACCGCCGTGAAGGTCTCGCCCCAGGCCATGGGGATGGCGCTGCCGCCCAGCGCCGTGAACATGTCGATGTACACGGGGTTCTGCATCACCCGGTACTTCACGCCCTTGATGTCCTCGGGCCTGGTCACCGGGCGGACGTTGTTGATCATGTGCCGGAAGCCGCCCTCCATGCAGGCCAGGGAGACGATGCCCTTGGCCTCCAGCTTCCTGGCCAGCTTCTGTCCCACGGGGCCGTCGAGGACCTTCTGCGCCTGCTGCTCGCTGGCGAAGAGGAAGGGCAGGTCGTTGAGCTGGTAGGCCTGCTCCACCGGCGCCACCAGCGCGTTGGTGATGATGCCGGCGTCGAGGGTGCCGAAGCGCATTCCCTCCACCAGCGCCTTCTCGTCGCCGAGCTGGCGGTTGGGGTAGAGCTGGACCTCGATCTGGCCGCCGGCGGTCTTCTCCAGCGCCTGCTTGAAGGCCCGGGCGCCGATGGCGTACGGGTCCTGCGGGCCGTCGGAGGTGATCCAGCCCAGCTTGATCACCGTCTTCTGCTGCGCCAGCGCGGGGGCCGGCCCGAGGGCCAGGGCGAGCGCGAGGGCGACGAGTCCGACCAGGGTGCGGCGGTTCATGGGAGTCCTCCTGTCGATGCGTCGTGGTGAAGCGGGTCAGGGAGCCCTCGGGAAGCCGTACAGCCGGGCGGGGTTGTCCACGAGCACCTGCCGCCGCAGGCGCTCGTCCGGGAGCCAGGTGGCGAGGAGGTCCACCAGGGCGCCGTCGTCCGGGACCGTCCCGGGGATGGCCGGGTGCGGCCAGTCGGTGCCCCAGACCAGCCGCTCGGGGTTGCAGCGGACCAGCGCCTCCACGAACGGATCGACGTCGCGGTACGGCAGGCCCTGGGCGCTGATGCGGTAGGGGCCGGAGAGCTTCACCCAGCAGCGCCCGCCCTGGAGGAGCCGCAGCAGCGCCTGGAAGGCGGCGTGGCCGGTGCCCAGCGCCGCCGGCATGTGGCCCATGTGGTCGATGACCACGTCCACCGGGAAGCTGGCCATCTCCCGGAGCGCGTCCTGCGACTGGCTGACGTCGACGAGGAGCTGGAGGTGCCAGCCCAGGGGCGCCACGTGCTCGGCGATGCGCCGGGCGTCGTCGATGGAGGCGCCACCGCGGAAGAGCACGTTGATGCGCGTGCCGCGGATGCCGGCGGCCTGCAGCGCCCGGAGCTCGTCGAGCGGCGTGTCGGCGCCGACCACCGCCACGCCGCGGATGCGGCCGGCCGGGTAGGTGCGCAGGGCGTCGAGCGTGGCCCGGTGGTCCCTGCCGTAGACGCTGGGCTGGACGATGACCGAGCGGCTCACGCCCAGCGTGCGGTGCAGGGCAACGTACTCCGCCACCGGGGCGTCGGGCGGCGTGTAGCTGCGCGGCTGCCCGTAGGGGAACAGCGCCGCCGGCCCGAAGACGTGGTTGTGGCAGTCGCAGGCCCCGGGCGGCAGGGCGAGGCGCGGCGGCTGGACCGGGCGCGCCGGCGGATCGCAACGCTGTTCGCTCATCACCCCTCCCGAAGCCTGCTCCGCGAGCCGGGTGCGACGCAGGCCGATCCGCCTGGCCCGCGGGCACGTCATCCCGGCAGGCCCGGGAAGGCTACCAGGGAACGGGCGGAGGCGTGGGAGGGAAGTGACGCCCTCCGGGGGCGCGGCGGCCCGCCATTCACTCAACGTGACCTGGGTGGGGCCGAGGGGGCCGGCGGCTGAGCCCGCACGGGACCGCCCCGCCGGTGGCCCCGGCCCGGGCCGGCAGGTAGATAGATCGGGACGGCACCCGCCGCGCCGTGGCGGCGGAGGAGGCTGGCCATGTCCCGACGCTGGCTCTGGGCGTTCGCCCTCTCCCTGGCTCCCGCCGCCCGCGGCGAGGAGCTGAGCTGCACCTTCGACGGCGGCTCGGTGCAGGTGGCCCGCCGCGACGGCGAGGCCCGCGGCTGGCGCTGGTCGGCCCCGGGCCCGCTCGCCTCCGCGGCCGGCCTGCCGGCGGGCGCCCCCTTCTTCTTCATGAGCGCCCGGATCCCCGAGGGCGCGGCCGAGGGGGCGGTGGCGGGCAGCGAGGTGCCGCCGGCCGGCGACTGGTGGGCCGCCGCCGTCCACCGGCGCCCGAGCCTGGTGGTGCTGATCGAGCTGGGCTCCGACGCGGTGCGCGTGCTCTCGGTCGCCACCGCGCCCGACGCCGGCGGACGTCGCGCCGCCACCTACTCCCGCCAGGTCGGCGGGCCGGGCGGGCTCTCGGTGGAGCAGCTCACCGGGAGCTGCCGGCCGGCCCCTCGCTGAGCACTTCGCCCCGCGGGGCCGCGGCCCGCCGCACCAGCGCCTCCAGGAAGCGCGACCGCACCTGCTCGGTGGCGGCCAGCCGCTTCACCGGCGGCAGTCGCAGGATGGCCCCGAAGAAGGCGGCCAGGGCCCGGTGGCTCCAGAGCAGCCGGTTGTCGAAGACCAGGTCCTGCAGCTTGCCCCGCTCGAGCGCCATGAGCACCGCGCGGTGGGCGCCGTTGAGCGGCGTCAGCCGGCGCTTGCCCCGCTCCCGCAGCCGGAGCGCCCCGGTGCGGCAGGTGGGCACGCACACCCCGCAGCCCAGGCAGCGCTCCTCGTCCACGCGGGCCAGGGTGCGCCTCGGCTGCCGCGGGTCGTTGGCCGAGACCGCCGCCAGCGCCTCCACCGGGCAGGCCCGCACGCAGCGCTCGCAGCCGTTGCAGGTGGCGGCCTCCACCGCCGGGAGGAAGGCGGTGGTGTGCACCGGGTGGGCGGCGGCGAAGCGTCGGGCGGCGATCAGGGCCTCGCAGCAGCAGCCGCAGCAGTTGCAGATGAAGTTCACGCCCTCGCGGACGTTCTCGCCGAACTGCACCAGGCCGGCCTCCTGGGCCTGGTGGAGCAGGTCCATGGCCTCGGCGGCGTCCATCGCCCGGGCGTGGCCGTGGCGCACCAGCGCCTGGGCCGAGGCGTTGAAGGTCATGCAGATGTTCTGGGGCGCCCCGCAGGCGCGCCCCACGTGCTCCATCTTGTGGCGACAGTAGCAGAGGCCGACGCCGCGGGCGGTGGCGGTGCGGACGACCTCGCTGGCCCGCTCGAAGTCGAGGACGTGGAGGGCGTTCTCCTCGGTGAGGGCCGGCTCGTGAACGAAGGCCCGGCCGAGCTGCGTCTCCCCGCCCGCGAACAGCGCCCGGACGAAGTCCTCCTCGACGTTGAGGTACTGGTAGAAGAGCTCCGAGAGCGCCTTCTGGTCGATGTCGCTGCGGACCCGCATCAGCGAGAACTCGAAGAAGCCGGCCATGGGCGGCGGGAGCACGTACTCGGTGCCCTCCGGCCCCTCCCAGTCCACCAGCAGCGCGCGGGAGGCCAGGGCGTCGAGCGCCTCGCGGGCCCGCGGCTCGGGCAGCTTCCAGATGGCGGCGGCCCGGGCGGCGGTGAAGGGGCGGATGGGGAGCACCGAGACCAGCGCCGCCTCGCGCTCGCTGAAGAGGATCTTCAGGATCTGGAAGAGGCTCTCGGCCGGGGGCGCGCCCTGGGGGAAGCGGTTGAGCCGCTCGGTGAGCCGATCGTAGACGGAGCGCGTCCCGTGGTGAGCCATCCCGCCTCCTCCCGGCCATCCTCGCCGCTCCGCCAGGCCGCGTCCACGGCGAGCCGCTCCGGGAAGCGGCTCCGGGTCGCGAAGGGCGCAGCGGTGCGGGAGCCGGCCGCCGGCTAGGAGCCGGGCGGCGGCGGGATGGTGGCCGGCGGCTCGGGCGGGGGGCCGGAAGGCGGCGCGGGCGGGCCGGGTGGCAGGGGCTGCGGCGCGGGCTGCGGGCCCGCCGGGGCCGGAGGAGACGGCGGCGGCGCGCCCGGCTGGGCCGGGGGCGGCCCCTCGCGCGCGAAGCCGCGGGGCGTCCACACGATGCGCTCGCCGGGGCGGAACGGGCACCAGTTCACGAAGTGGTAGACGCCGAAGGCGCCGTCGTCGAACCGCACCGCCATCTCGTAGGTGCGCTGCTCGCTGGTGCCCTGGCTCGCCGAGGCTCCGGTGGCCGCGCCGCCGATGGCGCCCACCAGCGTGCCGCCGGAGTGGCCGGTGATGGCGTGGCCCAGCAGGCCGCCCACCACCGCGCCGAGCGCGGCGCCACCGGCGGGGTTGCCCTCCTGCCGGTGGATGGTCTCGCGGACCCACTCCACCCGGCCCGGCCTGTCGGGCATCGGCGGCGGCCGGCCCTGCCCCGGGCCCCAGGTGGTGCTGGTGGCCGAGGTGGTGGCGCAGGCACCGGCCCCGAGGGCCAGGAGCGCGAGTGCGAGGGGGCGGATCGCCATGGGGAGCCTCCGACGGGAAACAGGGCGAGGGGCAGGCGCATTCCGCGCCCCGGGCCGCCGCCCGGGGCCGGGGACCAGGTGCGCGACGCGGCGCGGGGACGCGGCGCTACGGCTGGAGCGCGGCCTTCACCGACATGGCGATCTTGAGGGCCGAGGAGATGGGGCAGCCGTTCTTGGCCCCCTCGGCCGCCTGGGCGAAGGCCGCCTGGTCGATGCCCGGCACCCAGCCCTTCACCTCCAGGGTGCTCGACTTCACCTCGAAGCCGCCGCCGCTCTTGGGGCCGAACTCGATCACGCAGCTGGTCTCGAGCTTCTTGGCGGGGTGGCCGCCGGTGGCGAGCGCGTGGGAGAGGGCCATCGAGAAGCAGGAGGCGTGCGAGGCCGCCAGCAGCTCCTCGGGCGTGGTCTTGCCCGAAAGCCCCTCGGTGCGCGCCTTCCAGGTGAGGCCGGCCTCGCGGAAGATCCCGCTGGCGGCGCTGGTGCTGCCGTTGCCCGACATCAGATCGCCTGCCCACTGCGCGGTGGCTCGACTCTGCATGGTTGATTCCTCCTGGGGCCGGGATCTGGCACCGCGCCGCCGGGCCGACAACTGGAAATCCGGGCAGTGCGACGGTGCGCCCCGCGGGGGGAGCCGGGCGCTGCCGATTCGGCCCCGGGCGAGGTGGGCCGGCGCAAGGGCGGGGCCATCCTGCCCGGGCCCCGAGGGGTGCAGCTGGAGGGCCATCTGCTACGCTGGCCGGTGGAGCCCGGCGGGCTCCCGCCCGCACACCACGCCCCGCTCCTCTCTCGCTCGCATGCTCCGCCTCCCACACCTCCCGGCCCACCACCAGGACCCCGCGCCGGGGCGGGCCGGGCCGGCCTTCTCCTCCCCCGCCGCGGTGCGGGCCCTGCTGGAGACCGCCCGCGCCGCGCCGTCGCTGTTGCTCCTCCTCGACTACGACGGCACCCTGGTGCCGATCGCCCCGACGCCCGATCAGGCGGTGCCCGACGCCGCGCTGCTGGCCCTCCTGCGCCGCCTCGCCGCCCGCCCGGCCACGGCGGTGCACGTGGTCAGCGGCCGGAAGCACGACTTCCTGGAGCAGCACCTCGGTGCGCTGCCCGTCGGCCTCCATGCCGAGCACGGGGTGTGGAGCCGGCCGGCCGGGGGCTCCTGGCGGAGCGTGCCGCTCGACGACCTCTCCTGGATGGTGCCGGCGCGGGCGCTGCTGGTGGGCTTCCTGGCGCGCACCCCGGGCGCGCTGCTCGAGGAGAAGACCGCCGGCTACTCCTGGCACTACCGCGCCGCCGACCCGGAGCTGGGGCGCCTCCACGCCCGCGAGCTCTCGCTGGGGCTGGCCACGCTGCTGCGGGGTGCCCCCGCCCAGGTGATGCAGGGCGACCGGGTGGTCGAGGTGCGGCCCAGCGAGGTTCACAAGGGAACGGTCCCCCGGGCGCTGGCGGCCGGGGCACCGCCCGGCGTCCTCCTCCTGGCGCTCGGCGACGACCGCACCGACGAGGACCTCTTCGCCGGCCTGCCCGACGGCGGGCTGGCGGTGCACGTCGGCCCCTCCGACAGCCTGGCGCCGCTGCGGGTCGCGGACGTGGCGGCGGCGCGGCGCCTGCTCGAGGAGCTGGCCGCCGGCTAGGCGTCGGCCTCGCTGCCGCGCCGGAAGCGCCTGCTGCGCCGTGTCGCGGGCGCCTTTCGCTTGCCGCGCGGGTACTGCGGCCGCACGATCGACTGGCCGTGAGCGCCACGCGCCGACCGGTGTTCGAGGCCCGCGGCCTCGAGAAGGTCTACCGCATGGGCGAGGTGGACGTGGTGGCCCTGCGCGGCGTGGACCTCGACATCCTCGAGGGGGAGCTGGTGGTGGTGCTGGGCCCGTCGGGCTCCGGCAAGTCCACCCTCCTCAACGTGCTCGGTGGCCTCGACGCCCCCACCGCCGGGCGGGTGCGCTGGCGCGACCACGACCTCTCCCGCGCCGACGACCGGCTGCTCACCCGGTACCGGCGCGACCACGTGGGCTTCGTCTTCCAGTTCTACAACCTGGTGCCCAGCCTCACCGCGCGCGAGAACGTGGCCCTGGCGGCCGAGATCGCCCGCGACCCCATGGACCCGGCCGAGGCGCTGGCGCTGGTGGACCTCTCCGGCAGGCTGGACCACTTCCCCTCCCAGCTCTCCGGCGGCGAGCAGCAGCGCGTGGCCATCGCCCGCGCCGTGGTGAAGCGGCCCGACGTGCTGCTCTGCGACGAGCCCACCGGCGCCCTCGACGTGGCCACCGGCCGGCTGGTGCTCTCGGCGCTGGCCGGCGTGAACCGCGACCTGGGCACCACCGCGCTCCTCATCACCCACAACGCCGCCATCGCCGCCATGGCCGACCGCGTGCTCCACGTGCACGACGGCGGCATCGCCCGGGTGGTGGTCAACCAGCGGCGCGCCGCGCCGGAGGAGCTGGCCTGGTGACGGCCCTCTGGACGAAGCTGCGGCGCGACCTGTGGCAGGCACGGGGGCAGGCCACCGCCATCGCCGTGGTGGTGGCCTGTGCCGTGGCCACCTCCGCCGGCTCGGTGGCCACCGCCCGTGCCCTGGCCCGCAGCCGCGACCTCTACTACGCGCGCAGCGCCATGCCCGACCTCTTCGCCGAGGCCACGCGGGTGCCGGCGGCGGTGGCCGGGCGGCTGGCGGCCATCCCCGGCGTGGCGGCGCTGGAGACCCGGGCGGTGGGCGACGGCCGCGTGACGTGGGCCGGCGGCATGGCTCGGGTGCGGATGATCTCCGTCGGGCCCGAGGGCGGCGCGCTGGGCCGGCTGCGGCTCCGCGCCGGCCGGCTGCCGGGCGCGGGCGAGGCGGCGGTGTCCGAGAGCTTCGCGGCGGCGACCGGGCTCGGCCCCGGCGACCGGATCTCGCTCATCGCCAACGGCCGCCAGCAGCCGGTGACCATCTCGGCGGTGGCCCTCTCGCCCGAGTACATCTACGCCATGCCGCCGGGGGGGCTGTTTCCCGACGACAGGCGCTTCGGGCTGCTGTGGATGGATCGCCCGGAGGTGGAGGCGGCCCTCGACATGGAGGGTGCCTTCGACCAGGCGGTGTTCCGGCTCGCACCCGGCGTCCACCCGGCCGCGGTTGCCGATGCGGTGGACGCGGTGCTGCGCCCCTTCGGCGGGCTCGGCGCCCACGGGCGCGACCGGCTGGTCTCCCACCGCTTCCTCGCCGACGAGATGCGCCAGCTCGACGCCATGGCGGTGGTCCTGCCGGGCATCTTCCTGGGGGTGGCCGCCTTCCTGGTGTCGGTGGCGCTGTCCCGCCTGGTGGCCTCGCAGCGCATGCAGCTGGGCACGCTGCGGGCGCTGGGGTACGGGAGCGCGGCCATCGGCCTCCACTACGCGGCCTATGCCGCCGCCATCGCGCTGGCCGGAGCCGCGCTGGGCGTGGGGCTGGGCCACGCCCTGGGCGCCTGGATGAGCGATCTCTACCGGGACTTCTACCGCTTCCCGCTGCTCGACTACCGCGCCGACCCGGGCGCCATGGCCCAGGCCGCGGCGCTGGCGCTGGGCGCCTCGCTCCTCGGCGCCGCCGGCGCGGTGCGGGGCGCGGTGCGGCTCCAGCCGGCCGAGGCCATGCGGCCACCGGCGCCGGCCACCTACCGGCCCACGCTGCTGGAGCGGCTCGCCGGCGCGCGCGCCCTCCTCTCCCTGCCGGCCCGCATGTCGCTCCGCGGCCTGGCCCGCCGCCCGCTGCGCGCCGCCCTGGGCACGCTGGGGATCGCCTCGGCGGTGGCGGTGCTGGTGACCGGCGCCTTCTTCGACGACGCCGTGGACTTCATGATGCGGCTCGCCTTTCAGGAGTCGCTGCGGGCCGACGCCAGCGTGGCCTTCTCCCGCCCGGTGTCCCGCGCGGCGCTCCACGAGCTCCGGCGGCTGCCCGGCGTCGTCGCCGCCGAGGGCTCGCGGGACGAGCCGGCCGTGCTGCGCCGCGGCGCGCGGAGCCAGCGGGTCGCCATCGGCGGCGCCGAGCCCGGAGCCCGGCTCACCGCCATCGTCGGGGAGGCCCGCCGGGTGGTGCCGGTGCCGGACGAGGGGCTGGTGGTCTCGGCGCGGCTGGCGGCGCTCCTCGGCGCCCGCCCCGGCGACCGGGTGCAGGTGGAGCTGCTCTCCGGCCGGCGGGCCAGCGGCGAGCTGCCCATCGCCGCCACGGTGGACGACGTCCTCGGCCTCACCGCCACGGCGTCCCTCGACACCCTGCGGCGCCTGGCCCGGCAGGGTGATCTGGTCACCGGCGCCCAGCTGGCGGTGGACCCGGCGGCCCGGCCCTCGCTCGACGGGGCGCTGCGGAATCGCCCCGCGGTGGCCGCGGTCTCCTGGCGGAAGGACACCATCCAGAGCTTCCGCGAGACGCTGGCCCGGACCATGCTCGCCATGGCCACCATGCTGGTGGGCTTCGCGGTGGCCATCGCCGGCGGCGTGGTCTACAGCGCGGTGCGGGCCTCCTTCTCCGAGCGCAGCCGCGAGCTGGCCACGCTGCGGGTCATCGGCTTCACCCGGGTCGAGGCCTGGCGGGTGCTGGTGGGCGAGGTGGCGCTGCAGCTCGCGGCGGCGCTGCCGCTGGGCGCGCTCCTGGGCCTGGGCCTGGCGCTTCTCGCGGTCCGCTCCTTCGAGTCGGACCTCTTCCGCATCCCGGTGGTGGTGGACCGCTCCACCTGGCTCTTCGCGGTGGGCGTCACCGTCCTCGCCACCCTCCTCGCCTCGCTGGCGGCGCTCCGCTGGATCCGCAGGCTGGCGCTCGCCGACGCCCTCCGCTCGGGAGACTGACCATGGCCCTCCGCGCCCGCAAGCTGCTCCTGCCCGCCCTGGTCGTGGCTGCGGCCGCCGCGGCCGCGGCGGCGCTCCTGCGCCCGGCGGCCGTGCCCGCCGAGGTGGCCGCAGCCGACGCCGGGCCGGTGCGGGTGACGGTGGACTGGACGGGCAAGACGCGGGTGCGCGACCGGTACCAGGTGGCCGCGCCGGTGTCGGGCGACCTTCGCCGCGTGGCGCTGCGCGCCGGCGACCGCGTGGAGGCCGGCCAGGTGGTGGCCCGCATCGCCGGCGCCGAGGCCGCGCCGCTCGACCCGCGCACCCGCGCCGAGGCGGCCGCCCGCCTCGACGCCGCCCGCGCCGCCGAGACCCAGGCCGGCGCGGCGCTGGAGCGCTCGCAGGCCG
>JACRMN010000024.1 GCA_016214955.1 Deltaproteobacteria bacterium | reverse complement strand
CGCGCCCGCCGCCGCCCGGGATGCGGCCGCCGATGCCCGGCATGCGCCCGCCGCCCGGCGCACCCATGCCCGGCGCCCCGCGCCCCGGCCCGAGCCTGGCGCCGCCGGCGATGATGCCGCCGCCCTCCGCCCCGCAGGTCCGCCCCGCTCCGCAGCCTCCCGCGCCTGCGCCGCAGCCGCGCCCGCCTGCTCCGGCGCCGAGCTTCGCCGCGCCGCCGCCTGCCCCGCCGGCGCCTGCGCCGCTGCCGACGACCGCCGTCGCTCGGCCGGCCGCCGGCCCTTCCCCCTCGCCGGTTCCGTCGCCGGCGCGGCGCGACCACTTCGGGCTCGACGTCGAGCCGCCGGTCCGCGCTCCCGCCGAGGCGCCGGACGACTGGCTCAACGTGGACATCGCCGCCGAGGCCCGCGCGGCCGCGAACGCCGCCGTCCAGGCGCCGCCGCCCGCCGCTGCCGCCGCGCCGTCCCAGGTGGCCGGCGTGGACGAGCTCGACTTCAGCGAGGAGGCGCTGGCCGCGGTGAGCCCCCCCCAGCCGCCGGCCTCCCAGGCGGCGCCCGAGCCCATCGAGCTGCCCGAGGTGGAGCTGGAGGAGGAGGAGATCCAGCTCGCACCGATGCACACCTTCGTGCCGCCGGCCGCCGAGGTGGGCCACAGGCCCGAGCCCGCCCCGGCCCCTGCGCCCGAGCCGCGCCCGGCCTCGGCCCAGCGCATGCCGGCCGTGGTTCAGGGCGGCACCGGCGTAGTCGCCGGGAGCGCCACCCCCGCCGACGGCGGCGAGGCGCTCCTCCGCGAGGCGCTCTCCAAGGCATCCCGCGACGTCATCGAGAAGATCGCCTGGGAGGTGGTGCCGGTGCTGGCCGAGGCCATCATCCGCGAGCAGCTGGACCGCCTGGTATCCGAGCGCCAGGCCCCGTAGCGGGCCGGCGCGCCGCTTCCGGTGCCGCCCGGTGGGCGGCGCCTTCCCGAGGGTGAGGGCACCTCTCCGCGGCCCGTGGGCCGCGGCGCAACGCTTTCGACGGAGTCGCACGTGAGCACCGAGAACCGCACCGAGCTCAGCAAGGGGTACGAGCACAAGGAGGTCGAGGCCCGCTGGTACCCGCGCTGGGAGGCCGCCGGTCTCTTCCGCGGCCAGGCAGGCGACGAGAGCCGCCCGGCCTTCTCCATCGTCCTGCCGCCGCCCAACGTCACCGGCTCCCTGCACCTGGGCCACGCCCTCACCGCCACCATCCAGGACATCCTCATCCGCTGGAAGCGGATGAGCGGCTTCAACACCCTGTGGCTGCCGGGCACCGACCACGCCGGCATCGCCACCCAGATGATCGTGGAGAAGGAGCTCCTCCGCACCGAGAAGAAGAGCCGCCACGACCTGGGCCGCACCGAGTTCCTGAAGCGGGTCTGGGCCTGGAAGGAGAAGTACGGCTCGCGCATCGGCGAGCAGCACAAGGCGCTGGGCGCAGCGCTCGACTGGGAGCGGGAGCGCTTCACCATGGACGAGGGGCTCTCGCGGGCGGTGCGCGAGGTCTTCGTGCGTCTCCACGAGGAAGGGCTGGTCTACCGCGAGAAGAAGCTCATCAACTGGTGCCCCGACTGCCGCACCGCCCTCTCGGACCTGGAGGTGGAGCACGAGGAGGCCCACGCCGGCGAGCTCTGGAGCTTCGCCTACCCGCTGGCCGAGGGCGGCGGCGAGATCGTGGTGGCCACCACCCGTCCCGAGACCATGCTGGGCGACACCGCGGTGGCGGTGCACCCCGACGACGAGCGCTACCGGGGGATGGTCGGCAGGAAGGTGCGCCACCCCATCCTCGGCCGCGAGATCCCCATCGTCGCCGACGCCATCCTGGTGGACCCCAAGTTCGGCACAGGCGCCGTCAAGGTGACCCCGGCCCACGACTTCAACGACTTCGAGGTGGGCAAGCGCCACGGCCTGCCCATGGTCACCGTCATCGGCTTCGACGCCCGGATGACGGCCGAGGCCGGCCCGCTCGCCGGCCTGGACCGGGCCCAGGCCCGCAAGAAGGTGAAGGAGCTCATCGCCGAGCAGGGGCTCGACCGCGGGACCAGGCCCCACGTGCTGCCGCTGGGCCGCTGCCAGCGCTCGCAGACGGTGCTGGAGCCGCTCCTCTCCGATCAATGGTACGTGCGGATCGAGCCGCTGGCGCGGCCGGCCATCGAGGCGGTGGAGCAGGGCAAGACCCGGTTCCTGCCCGAGCAGTGGACCAACACCTACATGGCCTGGATGCGCAACATCCACGACTGGTGCATCAGCCGCCAGCTGTGGTGGGGCCACCAGATCCCCGCCTGGTACTGCCCCGACGGCCACGTCACCGTGGCCCGCGAGACGCCACCTGCCTGCGGCACCTGCGGCAAGCAGGGGCTGCGGCAGGACGAAGACGTGCTCGACACCTGGTTCTCGTCGGGCCTGTGGCCCTTCTC
Organism: Deltaproteobacteria bacterium; assembly: GCA_016214955.1. Lineage (GTDB taxonomy): Bacteria > Myxococcota > Myxococcia > Myxococcales > Anaeromyxobacteraceae > JACRMN01. The sequence continues at coordinate 199,779 of JACRMN010000024.1, read as the reverse complement.
CACCATGGGCTGGCCCGAGCAGAACGAGACGCTCCGGACCTTCTACCCGACCTCGGTCATGGAGACCGGCCACGACATCATCTTCTTCTGGGTGGCCCGGATGATGATGATGGGCATCCACTTCATGGGCGAGGTCCCCTTCCGCACCGTGTACCTGCACCCCATGGTCCGGGACGAGAAGGGGCAGAAGATGTCCAAGACCAAGGGGAACGTCATCGACCCCCTGGACATCACCGAGAAGTACGGCGCCGACGCGCTGCGTTTCACGCTGGCGGCCCTCACCGCCCAGGGACGCGACATCAAGCTCGCCAAGGAGCGCATCGAGGGCTACCGGGCCTTCGCCAACAAGCTCTGGAACGCGAGCCGCTTCGCGCTCATGAACCTCTCCGGATTCACCGCCGGCGGGGTGGACGCCGCCCAGGCGGCACGCACCCCGGCCGACCGCTGGATCCTGGCGCGGCTGCAGCGGGCGGTGAACGAGACGGTGGCGGCGCTGGAGGGCTTCCACTTCAACGAGGCGGCCAACGTCGTCTACCAGTTCGTCTGGGGCGAGCTCTGCGACTGGTACATCGAGCTCGCCAAGGAGGCGCTCTACGGCGACAGGCCCGAGGAGAAGCGGGGCGCCCAGGCGGTGCTGACCCACTGCCTCGAGACCTCGCTGCGGCTGCTCCACCCGCTCATGCCCTACGTCACCGAGGAGCTCTGGCAGACCCTGAAGGCCCAGGTCGGGCTCCGCGGCCCGGAGTTCCTGCTGCAGGCCGGCTACCCGCAGCCGGGGCCGGTGGACGAGGCTGCCGAGCGCTCCTTCGGCCCGGTCATCGGCATCGTCGACGCCATCCGCAACATCCGCGGCGAGATGGGCATCCCCTGGAAGACCCTTCTCCCCGGGGTCCAGGCCGGCGCCCTCACCGACGAGGCCCTGGCCACGGTGCGGCTGGAGGCGGCGCGCATCGAGCGGCTCTCCAACGCGCCGGGCGTCGCCTTCGGGGTGCAGCCCACGGCCAAGGTGCCGAAGAGCGCGGTGGCGGTAGGGCCGGGCTTCGAGGTCCGGGTGCCGCTGGCCGGGGTGGTGGACATGGCCGCCGAGACCGGCCGCATCGACAAGGAGCTGCAGAAGCTGGAGGCCGAGGCGGCCAGCCTGGAGAAGCGGCTCGGCAACCAGGGCTTCGTGGCCAAGGCGCCGCCCGAGGTGGTGGAGAAGGACCGCGCCCGGGTGGAGGAGCTCTCGCAGAAGCGGCAGAAGCTGCTGGCCCACAGGGCCATGCTGGCGGAGGGGTAGCCCATGTCCCACCTGGCACCGCAGATCGAGCGGCTCATCGATCTGGCCCTCGACGAGGACCTGGTCCTGGGCGACGCCACCAGCGAGGCCACCATCGACCCGGCGGCCCGGGGCGAGGGCCGCTTCCTGGCCAAGGACGAGCTGGTGCTGGCGGGCACGGCGGTGGCCAGGCGGATCTTCGAGCGGCTCGGGGCCCGCTGCCTCTTCGAGCCGGAGGGCAGCCGCTTCAAGCCCGGCGCCTGGATGGGCACGGCCCGGGGCTCGATGCGGGCGCTCCTGGCCGCCGAGCGCACCTCGCTCAACTTCCTGCAGCGGCTCTCGGGCGTGGCCACGGCCACCGATCGCGCCGTGCGGGCGCTGGCCGCGGCCGGCGGCAAGACGCGGCTCCTCGACACCCGCAAGACCACCCCGGGCTGGCGGCGGCTGGAGAAGGATGCAGTCCGGGCCGGCGGCGGGCAGAACCACCGCTTCGCGCTCGGCGACGGCATCCTCGTCAAGGACAACCACGTGGCGGCCTGCGGGGGCGTGGGCGAGGCGGTGCGGCGGGCCAGGAGCGGCGCCTCGGCCATGCTCAAGATCGAGGTGGAGGTGGTGGACCTGGCAGGGCTCGACGAGGCCATGTCCGCCGGCGCCGACATCGTGCTCCTCGACAACATGGACGACGCCACCATGGCCGAGGCGGTGCGCCGCGCCGGCGGGCGCGTCAAGCTCGAGGCCTCGGGCAACATGACCCTGGAGCGGCTGCCGCGGGTGGCGGCCACCGGGGTGGACTACGTCTCCATGGGCGCCATCACCCACAGCGCCCGGGCCGTGGACATCAGCTTCGAGGTGAGCGGGTAGCGCGAACTTCGATCCGCCCGGCCGGCCGCCTCACCCGCCGGCGCGACAGGCCTTCCGCATCCGCCGGAGCGCCTCCCCGAAATCGGCGTACATCCGCTGCTCGCCGCGGTGGCAGGGCAGGCAGGCGCCGACCCGCAGCACCTTCTCCTGCTCGGCCGGGGAGAGCGGACGTGCCTCCCTGCGCGTGGCGACGCCGCCGCGAGGATCGAAGGGGGCGATCCAGGCGTCCTGGGGCAGGCCGTCGGGGCCGGGCTCGTACGCCGGCTCGAAGTGCCAGCGCAGCCGCTGGCCGTCCCAGGCAAGGTCGAGCGCCCCGCGCCCGTACCCCAGCACCTGCGGGTCGCGGTGACAGGCCTCGCAGGTGAGGCCGCGCCGCGTGGTGGTGTGGGGCACGGCGGGCGCGTAGGCCCGCAGGAACGCGGTCCCCGGGCCGATCAGCTCCGACGCCGAGGAGGGCAGCGGTGCGAGCGCCGGCTGCTGCGGCCCGTTCCAGGTCATGATCATGCCGGGCGCGAAGGGCACGATCTCGCTCGTCCCGCCCCGCGCCAGCACCCCCAGCGCCGGGGGCCCGATGCGCGGCGCCGCCTCGTACTCGACCCAGGCGCCGCCGCGCGTGGCGCCGCCCGGCAGGTCGCGCCGCTCGCCCGCCCGGTCCCACTGCGTGTGGCAGCCGACGCACTGGGCCACCCAGGTCTCGTGGCAGGCGCGGCACGAGAGCCGCTCGTGGCCGGGCAGGGCGCTGCAGGCCCGGGCCGGCGGCTTCGCCAGGAGCGGAGCCCCGCCGAGCTTGGGCCGGATCTCCACCGCGCCGGCGGCGGCGGGCGAGGCGCCGGTGAGCGGCTCGCCGGTGGCGTCCTCGAGGAGCAGCCGCTCCGGAGGAGGGCGCTCCGCGCTCCGGCGCTTCACCAGCGCCCGCACCGCGCCGTCGAGCGACGCCAGCGCCGCGGCGCGCGGCGGGGCGGTGCGGTGGCAGGTCTGGCAGCGGATGCGGGTGGCCTGCTCCTCGTGGAGGGAGCGCTCCCCGTCGCCCATGGTCTCCCGGCCGGTGTGGCAGTCGATGCAGGCCATGGTCTTCCGGTGGGCGTCCTCGGTGGCGCGGCGCAGCACCCGGCCGTCGGCGAGCAGCCGCGTGCTCCCCGCTGGCTCGGCGGCGGCCTCCTCCGGCGACAGCTCCGACTCCCACCAGCCCCCGTAGGAGAGCGAGATGCGGCCCGAGCGGGAGTGGCAGCCGAGGCAGCTCTCGTCGCCGACCCGGGCCGAGACGGCCGGGTGGGTGAAGCGCGAGGCGTTGGTGCGGGCGTAGTCGCGCTCGTCCGGGTAGCCGTGGTGGCAGGCGGCGCAGCCCCCGCCCCGGCTGCGCTCGTCGGGCGGCCCGAAGGCCAGCTTGGGCTCGCCCAGGTGGCAGCGCACGCAGAGCTGGCGCAGGTGGAGGTCCGCGGGCGAGCTGCCCAGCTCGGCGACGCCGTCCAGGCCGTCGGGCGTGGGCCGCTCTCCGAGCGCCCAGCGGTCCACGGCGACGACGCCGCGCATGGTGGCCATGAGCGAGCCCTGCACCCGGGCGAGCGAGGCGTCGTGGCAGCCGGCCTGGCCGCAGGTGGCGGCGGCCGAGTCGAGGTTGCCGGGCACGCGGACCATGCCGGCGTGGGCCGCGGCGGCGGAGGGGGCGAGCGGGTCGCCCAGGTGGCAGGCGAAGCAGCCCAGCGCCTGGGGGTCGTGGGCCGGCACCAGGCCGGTCACCTCGGCATGGCAGCCGACGCATCCCTCGCGGCGGCCGCGCACCTCCGGGAGGCGCGCCGGGTCGAGCACCGCCCAGGGCATGAGCGCGAGGAGCGGGCGCGACGAGACGCTGCTCCGGTCGGCCGGAGGCCCGCCCGGCGGCCAGGAGCGGTAGAGGCCGGCGCCGAGGTCCAAGGCGGCATAGGCGAGGAGCGTCGCCGCCATCCCGGCGAGCAGGCGGCGCCGGGCCAGGTCGGGAAGGCGGGGGAGGGCGACGAGCGCCGAGACCGCAGCCACCAGGAAAGGGAGCCACACCCAGCCCGGGTTCGGGACCCCGTGCAGCACCTCCTGCAGCCCGACGAAGTACCAGGGGCCCAGCGTCACCGGCTGCACGTCGGCCTGCAGTCCCGGCGGCGCGAGGAGCGAGAGCAGGGCCACCGCGGCCAGCACGCCGGCGACGGCGCGGGCGGTGGGCCAGAGGTGGCGGCTGTGCTCCACCGCCACCGCCGCGGCCACCAGCGTCAGGGTGGCGGCGTGGTGGAGATAGACGTTCTGCAGGTCGTCGCCGACGCCGAGGAGAGCGGTCGTCAGCGACGGGCCCACGAAGGGGAGCTGCTCGAGCAACCCCTCGAGGACGCGGCGCGCCAGCGCCCCCTCCACGTCGCCCTTGAGCATGAAGCCGGAGAGGGGAAGGCCGACGAGCAGCGGAGTCGCCAGCGCCAGGCGCAGCCAGGGGCCGCGCGAGACCTCCCGGTCGCCGCCGGCCGCCAGGTGCTCGACGCCGTGGAGCAGGGTCAGCACCAGGAAGGCGTGGCTGCTCCAGGCGTGGAGCGCCCGCACCCAGCGCCCCGCGCGGCTCGAGAGGGCGAGGAGCGAGAGCGAGTCGGCGGCGCGGGTGAGGTCGTAGCCGGTGGCCAGCGGGATGCCGGTGACGGCGGCCAGGAAGAGGGCTGCCAGCGCCAGCCTGCCCATGCTGGGGAGCCGCCGGTTCCAGCCGTCGAAGGCCGCGCCGAGCCGCTCAGCCGGAGAGGACAACGTCGATCCTCCCGTCGTCGTCGGCCCGCTCCAGGATGGAGAGCGGGCGCAGGTCGGAGGCCGCCGGCCCATGGAGCCGACGGCCCGCGAGGTCGAAGCGCGAGCCGTGGCAGGGGCAGACGAGTTCGGCGCCCTCCAGCCGGGCGATGCGGCAGCCCAGGTGCGGGCAGCGGGAGGAGAAGGCGCGAAGCTCGGCGCCGCGCTTCACCAGGACGAGGTCGCGGGCGAAGGTGACGCCGTCGGCCGGCGGCCTGTCGACGGTCACCCGCCGCGCCTGCTGGCCGCGCCGCGCGCCGGCCAACGAGGCCCAGGCGGCCGCCAGGGCCGCGCCGGCTGCGGCCAGGGCCGCTCCCAGGAACCTCCTGCGCAACATGGCGCCGCAGGATAGTCGAAGAGGCCGCTCCCCGGGGACGCCGCGGCGCCCCGCTTTGGCCCCTGGCCGGCGGCCGGGTTCCGGAGGAGACTCGGTGCACCGACGGTGTGGAGGTGCGCATGGCGGGCATGTTCTTCATGGCGGCGGGCGTCCGCTACGTGGTCTCGCTCCTGCCGGTGGCCAAGGCGCTGGAGCTGCGCCGCAGCGCGGCCCGGGCCGTCTCGCGCGCCGCCACCCGGGCCATGCCCCACTCGGCGGCGAAGCGGGCCGCCCCGGCGCCGGCGAAGCGGCAGGCGGCGCAGCCGGAGTTCGACCTCGCCAAGCTCCAGGGCACCATCCGGGGCTCGAAGCTGCTGGCCTCGCGGGTGAGCGACCCGGGCAAGCTGGCGGTGGCCGAGTCGGTGCCGGCCGCGGCCCGCCCGGCCCGCGCCGGCGCCACGCCGCCGGAGGCGCCGCGCACCACCATCCACGCCATCGCCCTGGCCACCGAGACGGTGATCGCCGAGGGGGCGCACCGCGCCGACCTCACCGCGGCCCGGAACCAGCTGGGGGCGCGGGTCATCGACGAGTCGCTCGACGGCAAGGCGCTCCTCCGGGTGGACTCGGTGGAGAAGGCCTTCCGCCTGGTGGCCCTGCTGCTCTCGCGGCAGGTGGCCGCCGCGCCCAACTTCCTGCGGCGCATGGCGCGCCGCCCGCAGGGAGCCGGGGGCGAGGGCTGGGCGCTCGACAAGATCGGCGTCCCGGCGGCCTGGAAGATCACCCGCGGCATCCCCGACATCCGCATCGCCATCCTCGACGAGGGCGTGGACGGGAAGCACAGGGCGCTGCGCCAGGCGCTGGTGGCCGAGCGCGACTTCATCGGCACCAACGGCGCCTCGGCGGCGCCCGCTGGCGACGACGCCCACGGTACCGCCTGTGCCGGCATCGCCGTCTCGCGCGAAGAGGACTTCCCCGGGGTCGCGCCCGGCTGCTCCCTCATCGCCGCCCGCATCGGCATGGGGGACGGCTCGGGCGGCTGGGTGCTCGACGACTACCAGACCGCCGACGCCATCGACTGGTGCTGGCGCCAGGGGGCCGACGTGCTCTCCAATTCCTGGGCCCTGGGCGCCCCCAGCGATCCGGTGGCCCGTGCCTTCGGGCGGGCGCGGACCCAGGGGCGCAACGGCAAGGGAGCGGTGGTGGCCATCGCCGCCGGCAACCAGGGCCAGGCCATCTCCTTCCCCGGCAACCTGCCGGGCTTCTTCACCGTGGGCGCCTCCAACCAGGCCGACCAGCGCAAGACGACCACCTCCTCGGACGGCGAGCGCAACTGGGGCTCCAACGCCGGCCCGACGCTGCTGGTGCTGGCGCCCGGCGTCTCCATCTGCACCACCGACATCGGCGGCGCCGCCGGCTACGACCCCGGCGACTTCACCCGCACCTTCAACGGCACCTCGGCCGCCACGCCGCACGTGGCCGGCGCGGCCGCGCTGATGCTCTCGGTGAACCCGGCCCTGGGCGCGCACGAGGTGCGCTCGCTCCTCGGCGAGACGGCGAAGGCGCTGGCCGGGCAGAAGGGCTGGACCGCGGAGCTGGGCCACGGCCGGCTCGACGTGGCCAGGGCGGTGGCGGCGGCCCGCGCCCACGGCGCCGTGGCCGGCGCGCGCAAGGGCGGCGGCGGCCCGGCGTGACCGGCCCACCCCGCGCGCCTATACTCGACAGGCGATGGCCCGCTACTACTACGCGAGCGGGGAGCGCATCCCCATCGAGCTCGACGAGGAGCAGGTGGCCGTCGACGCCGAGCGCGCCGGCCCCGCCGAGGCGCAGGCGCTCCAGGCCCGCGCCGGCCCGTCCCCGCGCCTCCCCGGGGGCGTGATGCTGCTCTCGCGGCGCAGGGTGGGGGAGAAGGCGCTCGAGGGGCTGGCGGCGCGCGGCGCGCTCCGGCCGGTCTACCGGGCCCAGGGCGCGGCGCTGGTGGCACTCCCCGAGGTGCGGGTCGAGGTGGACGGCGAGGCCCAGCGCCAGGCGGTGCACCAGGCGCTCTCCCGCTCCCCCCACGCCGTGGAGATCGCCGAGGAGCGGCCCGACGGCTTCGTGCTGCGGATCTGCTCCGGCAGCGGCGACGAGGCGCTGGAGGTCGCCAACTTCCTCCACGAGGCCGCCCACCCCGCCGCCGCCAGCGCGCGCCTGGTCCGGTTCGTCGCGCGCCCGGAGCCCGGGCGCTGAAGCGGAAGGGCGCCCCGTCGCGGTCGGGGTCGCGGTCCCGATTGTCTACCCGGTCGCCTGCGCGCGTTGACACCTGCGCGGGGCTCCCTCAGGATTCGCCCGTGCCCGAGCCCCGCGAAGCCGGCAGCGAGGAGCTGGTCCTCGCCTTCCTGGCCGAGGCCGGCGACGAGTACGTCTCCGGCGAGGCCATCAGCGACAAGCTCGGCCTCTCGCGAGCTGCCGTCTGGAAGCACGTGGAGAGCCTGCGCGGCCACGGCTACCGCATCGACGCCGTGCCGGCCCGCGGCTACCGCCTGCGCGAGATCCCCGACCGGCTCACGCCCCTCGAGCTCTTGCCGCTCCTCTCCACCCACGACCTGGGCCAGGTGCTCCACTGCCACGCGGAGCTCCCCTCCACCAACGACCTCGCCAAGCAGCTCGCCGAGGACGGGGCCGCCCACGGCGAGGTGGTGCTGGCGGATCGCCAGACCGCCGGGCGCGGGCGGCGCGGGCGCACCTGGGCCTCACCGGCCGGCAAGAACCTCTACTTCTCGGCGGTGCTGCGGCCGGAGTCGCTCCCCCCGCAGCGGGCCCCCGAGCTGACGCTGGTGGCCTCGGTGGCGCTGTGCCACGCCGTCCGCCAGGCGGGCGTGGACGCCGGCATCAAGTGGCCCAACGACATCCTGGCCGGTGGACGCAAGGTGTGCGGCATCCTCACCGAGATGGCCGCCGACCCCGACCACGTCCAGTGGGTGGTGCTGGGGGTGGGCGTGAACCTCAACGCGGGCCCCGAGGACTTCCCGGACGAGCTCCGGAGCCAGGCCACCAGCCTGGCCATGGAGCGGCGCCAGCCGGTGCCGCGCGCCCTCTTCGCCGCCGCGGCGCTGGGCCTGCTGGAGGAGTGGCTCGACCGCTTCGACCGCGAGGGCTTCGCCGGCATCCGCGACGAGTGGCGGGTGCTCTCCGAGACCCTGGGGCGCGAGGTGCGCGTGGCGCTCGACGGGCGCGAGGTCGTGGGCCGGGCCGAGGACATCGACGAGACCGGGGCGCTGCTGGTGCGCACCGAGCGCACCCTGGAGCGGGTGCTCTCCGGCGACGTGGAGCACCTCCGGCCGCGTTGACCGCGCGAGGGGCCGCAGCTAACCTCGGCGCGTGCTTCTCTGCATCGACGTCGGCAACACCAACACCGTGCTGGGCGCCTTCGAGGGCCCGGCGCTCAGGCAGCAGTGGCGGGTCGAGACCAGCCACTCCCGCACCGCGGACGAGTGGGGCATCCTGGTGCGCCAGCTCATGACCGCGTCGGGGGTGGAGCCCGGCAAGGTCCAGGCCATCGCGGTCTCCAGCGTGGTGCCGCCGCTGGCCTTTGCCCTGGAGCGCATGGCCACCCGCTGGTTCGGGGTGAAGCCGCTCTTCGTGGGGCCGGGCGTGAAGACCGGCATGCCCATCCTCTACGAGAACCCGCGCGAGGTGGGGGCCGACCGCGTGGTCAACGCCGTGGCCGCCTACACCCGCTGGAAGACGGGCCTGCTGGTGGTGGACTTCGGGACCGCCACCACCTTCGACGCCGTCTCGCCCAGGGGCGAGTACCTGGGCGGCGCCATCTGCCCGGGCATCACCATCTCGATGGAGGCCCTGTTCCGCAACGCCGCCCGGCTGCCGCGCGTGGAGTTCGCGCGGCCGCCGCAGGTGGTGGGGCGCAACACCGTGGCCTCGATCCAGAGCGGCCTGGTGTACGGCTACGTCGGGCTGGTGGACGGCCTCTGCGAGCGCATGGCCGCCGAGCTCGGCTTCTCGCCCAAGGTGGTGGCCACGGGCGGGCTGGCGCCGCTGGTCGCCGGCCTGTCGCGCTGCATCGCCGAGGTGGACGAGCACCTCACCCTCGAGGGGCTGCGGCTCATCCACGAGATGAACCGATGAGCGCCGACGGCGCCAGGCGCGACGAGGCCCAGCTGGCCCTGGAGGAGGGCATCCGGCTCTTCGAGGCCGGCGACCTGCTCGGCGCCCACGCCCACTTCGCCCAGGCCCACCGCCGCGCCGCGGGCGAGGTGCGGGTGCTCTCCTGGTACGGCCTCACCCTCGTCCTGGTGGAGCGCAACTCCAACCTGGGCATGGCCCTCTCCGACCAGGCGCTGCGGTTCGCCGGGCCGGAGCCGGAGCTGTGCCTCAACCAGGCCCGCCTGCACCTGGCGCTCGGGCAGCGCGACCGCGCCATCCGCATCCTGATCCGCGGGGTGGAAGGGGCGCCCGACGACGAGAGGCTGCAGCGGGCCCTCGCCTCGCTGGGCCGGCGGCGCCGCCCGGTGATCCCCTTCCTGCGGCGCGGGAACCCGCTCAACAAGCTGCTGGGCCGCCTGCGCCACAGGCTCTCCGGCGCCCCCGGCGTGCCCGAGGTCGCCCCGGCCATGCTGGGCCGCCTCCCTCCGACCCCCGGACGCGGCGATGGCTGAGTGCCCCCTGCCGCTCGACGCGCTCCCCAAGCCGCTGCAGAAGCACGCCGACCCCAAGGCGCCGCCGCCGCTGCGCATGATGGGCGCCAAGGGGCTGGTGCCGGCGGTGGCCCCCGGCGACCTGGTGACGCTGCTCTACGTGCTCTCGTACGACGCCGACGAGCCCATCCGCACCACCGCCGCCGCGACCGCCGAGGGGCTCCCCGACAAGATGTTCGGCGTGGCGCTGCGGGCCGAGGGTGTGGACCCGCAGGTGCTGGACTGGCTGGCCGACCGCTTCCGGAGCAAGGATCCGGCGCTGGAGCTGATCCTCCTCAACCCCCAGACCTCCGACGAGACGGTGGCCCGCCTGGCCCCGGTGGTGTCGCAGCCGCTGGCCGACATCATCCGCCAGAACGAGCTCCGGCTCCTCCGCAACGACGCCATCATCCGCGGGCTCTGCCAGAACCCCAACGCGCTGGCCTCCTCCATCGACGGCGCCTGCGACTTCTGCGTCCGCAACGGCCTGACGCTCCTCGACGTGCCCCAGCTCGTCGAGGCCCACAAGCGCGTCCACGGCGAGGACCCCACCCCCAAGCCCCACGAGGAGACCGCCGAGGGGCTCATCGCCGAGTTCCAGCAGGACCTGCTCCACGACGCCGGGCCGGTGACCGGCGCCGAGACCGAGGAGGAGCGGGCCCGCAAGCTCACCATCACCCAGCGCATCCTCAAGATGTCGGTGTCGGAGAAGATCAAGCTGGCGACGTTGGGCAACAAGGAGGCCCGCACCATCCTGCTGCGCGACGCCAACAAGCTGGTGTGCATGGCGGCGGCCACCAGCCCGCGCATCACCGAGGGGGAGATCCTCACCCTCTCCAACTCGCGCACCACCAACGCCGACGTGCTCCGGTACATCTACACCAACCGCGACTTCCTCCGGAGCTACGGGCTCAAGCTGGCGCTGGTGAAGAACCCCAAGGTGCCGCTGCCCACCGCCCTCCGGTTCCTGCAGACGCTGCAGGAGCGGGACATCAAGGAGCTCGCCCGCGACCGCAACGTGCCCCACACCGTCATGGCCCAGGCCAAGGCCCTCATGATGAAGCGGGAGCAGGCGCAGAAGGGCCGGTCGGAGAAGTAGCCTTTCGCCCGGGCCCGGGCAGGATTCCGCCAGGATGCACTCTCCATGAGCATGGCCCGGGCCATCTGGATCTCGCTCGCCACCCTGACCTCGCGGGTGCTGGGCCTGGTGCGCGACCAGATCTTCGCCGCGCTGGTGGGCGCCAACGCCTGGTCCGACGCCTTCGTCGCCGCCTTCCGCATCCCCAACCTGCTCCGCGACCTCTTCGCCGAGGGGGCGCTCTCCTCGGCCTTCGTGCCGGCCTTCGCCGAGACCCGCCAGAACCGCGGCGTCCTCGAGGCCTTCCGCCTCGCCAACCTGGTGCTGGGGCTCCTCCTGGTGGTGGTGGGCGGGCTGGTGCTGCTGGGGCTGGTGTTCGCCGGGCCGCTGGTGTCCCTGGTGGCGCCGGGCTTCGAGGGGGAGCAGGCCCGGCTCACGGTCGAGCTGACGCGGCTGATGATGCCCTTCCTGCTGCTGGTGTCGATGGCGGCGGCGGTGATGGGCATGCTCAACGCCCAGGGGCGCTTCACCGCCCCGGCGCTGGCCCCGGCCCTCTTCAACGTCGCCTCCATCGCCGTGGGCGCCGGCCTGTGGTGGGCGGGGCTCGACGCCCGGCGCGCGGTGGTGGGCTGGTCGCTGGGCACGCTCCTGGGCGGCCTTCTGCAGCTGCTGGCGCAGCTCCCCTCGCTGCGAGCCACCGGCTTCCGCATCCGGCCGCGCCTGGCCGGTGCCTGGGAAGACCCGGGCGTGCGCCGCATCGCCGGGCTCATGGGCGCGGCGGTGGTGGGGCTCTCGGCCACCCAGGTGAACATCGTCGTCAACACCATCTTCGCCTCGCAGGAGGCCCGCGCCGTCACCTGGCTCAACTTCGCCTTCCGGCTCATGCAGTTTCCCCTCGGCGTCTTCGGGGTGGCCGTGGCCACCGTGGCCGGCGCCGGCGTGGCCCAGAAGGCGGCGGCGCGCGACATGCCGGCGGTGCGGGAGACGGTGGGGCAGGGGCTGCGGCTGGTGGCCTTCCTCAACGTGCCCTCGGCCGCGGGGCTGGCGGTCCTGGCCTCGCCCATCATCGCCGTCATCTTCGAGCACGGCCGCTTCGGCGCCGAGGACACCGCCGGAACCGCGCAGGCGCTGCTCTTCTACGCGCTCGGCCTGTACTGCTACTCGGGGGTCAAGGTGCTGGCCCCGGCCTTCTACGCCCTGGGCCAGGCCCGCATCCCGCTGTGGGGCAGCGTCCTGGGCATGGTCTCCAACGTGGGGCTCAACCTGGCGCTCCACCCGCTGCTGGGCTTCCGGGGGGTGGCGCTCGGCACCTCGCTCGCCGCCGCCGCCAACTTCGGCGTGCTGGCGGTGGCCTGGCAGCGACGCCACGGCGGCTTCGGCGAGCGCGGGCTGCTGCCGCAGCTCGCCCGGGTGCTGCTCGGGACCGCGGCCCTGGCCATGGCCGCCTGGGGCGTGCACCGGGCGCTCCTGCCGGTGGCGCCTGCCGCCGGCCTCGGCCGGCAGGCGCTGCTCTGCTTCGGCCCCATCGCCGCCGGCGCCGCGGCCTACTTCGCGGCGGCGCGGCTCCTGGGGATCGAGGAGCTCGGGGACCTGCTGGGCGCGCTGCGGCGGCGCAGGGGCGGGTAGGGCTACTCCCGTCGCGGGGCGGGCTCCGAGGGGTCCTTGGGCGCGGTGCCGGCGATGCGCTCGTCGAGGAGCTGCAGCGCGATGGCCAGGGCCTTGCGGGTCTTCTCGCGGATCTTCTCGTCGCTCTTGATCTTCTGGTAGGCCTTGACGACCCGCTCCTCGTGCTTGGCGTTGACCGCCTCCAGCTCCGAGATGCGCTTCTGCAGCTCGGCGGAGCGCCGGTCCGCCTCGGCGCGGGTTCCCTCGTGGGCCACCTGGGCCGCGTCGAGGTCGGCGCGCATGGTGTCGACCTGGCCGCGGAGCGCCAGTGCCGCCTGCAGCTCGGTCTCCAGGCTGCCGGCCTTCTGGCCCAGGGCATCGCGCTGGGCCAGGGCGTCGGCGAGCTGGGCCGCCTTGAGGCTGGCTGTCTGCTCGGTCTCCTCCACCTTGAGCCGCAGCGACGCCACCTCCGCCTCGAGGTGCCCGGCCCGCTCACCGATGCGGCGGGCCTGCTCCTCGGCCTCGTCCCTGGCCTGCTGGTCCTGGGCGCGCTGGGTCTCGGCCTGGCGCAGCGCCTCCTCCGCCTGGCGGGCGGCGTCCTGCGCCTGCTGCTGGTGCTGGCGCAGCGCCTCCTCGCCCTGGTGCGCCCGCTGCTCGGCCTCGGCCCGGGCCTCGGCCTCGCGACGGGACTCCTCCCGCGCCGCCGCCAGCTCCCGCTCCAGCCCCTGCCGCGCCTCGTCGGCCTGGCGCTGCAGCTCGGCCTCGCGGGCGGCGAGGTCGGACTCGAGGCCGCGGGCGCGCGCCTCCAGGTCCTGGGTTGCCGCGCGCAGCTGGGCCGTCTCGGCGTCGCGCCGGTCGAGGTGGTCCTTGGCGCGGGCCACCTCGATGAGCAGCTCCGACACCCGGTCCTGCAGCCGCTGGATCTCGGCGTCCTTCTCGGTCAGCGCCGCCGTCAGCGCTGCAGCCGCGCCCGCCCCCGCGGTGACCTCGGGCGCGAAGCCCGGGACCGGGGTGGCGCGCAGCGGGGCCGCGGCGGCCATCGCCGCGTAGTTGGGGGCCGCGAAGGGCGCGGGCGAGGTGTGCAGCGGCATGGGCGCCGGCGCCGGCGTGGTCAGCAGGGGGGCGGGCGCGGGCGGCGGCTCGTCCAGGATCGGCGCGGGCTCGTCGAGCAGCTCGGCGGCGTGCTGCGGCTCCGGCTCCAGCGGCGGCGGCTCCTCGGCGCCCAGCGCGTCGAGGGCCCTGTCGGCCTCCTCGCCCAGCCTGTCGATCTCGACGCTGGGGGCCACCTCGTCGTCGGCGGGCAGGAGGCCGGCCGCGCCCTGCAGCTCGCCGTGGGAGATGGGGGCCTCGTCGGCCAGCGGGCGGCCGAGCGGCGGCGTGGCCTCCCGCACCAGGGCCGGCTCGCCGGCGATGCTGTCGAAGGCGTCGTCGAGGAGCTTCAGGTCCTCGTCCGGCTCCGGCAGGGCATCCTGCGGCCGGACCACCTCGCCCTCGGGGATGAGCGGGATCTCGCCGGAGAGCTCCTCGACGTCGTCGAGGGTCACGAGCTCCTCGCCCTCGCCGGGGGCGGGCGGCAGGGCCACCAGCAGCGAGAGCTTCTCGAGCAGCGCCGCCGCGGTGAAGGGCTTGATGAGGTAGTCGTCGGCGCGGGCCTTGAGCTTGCGGTGGGCCTCGAAGGTCTCCTCGGTGGCCTCGGCGCTGGTGAGCACCAGCGGGATGCCCTTCAGTTCGTCGTCCTTGCGGAGCTTCTGGCACACCGAGTAGCCCGACATCCTGGGAAGCTCGACGCACAGCACCACCGCGTCGGGCCGGCTGTCGCGGGCCAGGTCCAGCCCCTCCTTGCCGTCCCCCGTCACCCGGACCGCGAGGCCGCGGGCCTCGAGCGCTCGGGCGAGGGTCGACGCGAAGGCCGCGTCGTTCTCGATGAGGAGGATCGTCTTGGACATGGGATTCCCGGCCCGCGGGGGCGACGGCCAATTGCGGCGAAAAGTCAGGGGAATCCTAGCGGTGAGCAGGAAGTGCTGTCAAAGAATGGGTCCCTGGCCCGGCGGGGCCCCTCGGCACCGCCCCCTGCCCGCGCTACGGGTGCGGGACGGTGAGGGCCGCTTCCACCAGCCGCTCGAGCGCCGGCTCGTCGAGGTCCGACACCAGGGAGTAGACGATCCGGTCGTCGCGCCACACGGCCACGTTGTAGCCGTGGGAGTTCATCATCCGCACCGTGGCCGGGCCCAGCTGCAGCGGCCGCCCCCCGCCGCCCAGGCGCCGCTCCGGGTCCTCGACGATGAAGAGCCCGAGCTGGCCGTGGGGGAGCTGGTAGCGCATGTAGGCCGCCGGCCGGTCCTTGATGTGCGAGATGCGGCCGCCGACCAGGCGGACGTCGCCCTTGCGGAACACCGGTGGGCGGGTGGCGAAGTCGACCTTGCCCTTGAACCAGCCGGCCACCGACTCCGGCCCCACCGAGGCGGTGGTCACCTCCAGCGGCAGATCGCGGCTGTGGCGGGCCACGGCCTCGTCGGCCAGCGGGTCGCCGTCGGCGTGGGTGTAGAGCACCAGCAGCGCGCCCGCGGCGCAGGCGGCCGCGGCGGCCAGGGGGAGCGGCGAGAGCGCCCGGCGCCACCAGGGGCGGCGCTCGTGGGCCAGCGCCAGGTGGATGCGGCTGCGCAGCGCGGCCGGGGCGCGGCCGTGCGGGGAGGCGGGGCCGAGCGCCTCGCGGAGCCGCTGGCGCACGGCGGCGCGCGTGCGCCGCAGCGCCTCGACGGTGCGGCGGCAGCTCTCGCAGCAGGCCAGATGGGCCTCGGCCTCTGCCTGCTCTCGCTCCAGGAGCTCGCCGTCCACCAGCGTCTCGGCGGTGCGGCCGAGCTCGGCGCAGTCGATGGCGGGGCGGCTGTCGGGCTCGTACGGCACGGGGCTACCTGGACTTGCGGCTGCGGAAGGACTGGAGGTCGATGCTGCCGTCCTCGCGGGTGGGGACGTGGCCGGTCTCGGCGGCGTAGTCGAGGAGCGACTTCTCCAGCAGGCGGCGGCCGCGGAAGAGGCGGCTCATCACCGTGCCCACCGGGATGTCGAGGATGTCGGCGATCTCCTTGTAGGAGAACTCCTGGAGGTCGGCCAGGATCACCACCATCCGGAAGTCGATGGGCAGGGCGTCCACGGCGCGTACCACGTCGTCCGAGACCAGCCGGCCGAAGAAGTGGCGCTCCGGGTCGCCGGCCTGGTCGGCGGCATCGCGGGAGACGAGCTGCTCGGTGACCGACTCGCGCTCCGGGCCGTCCACCAGCGTCCGCTCCTTCACCGAGCGGCGGTACCGGTTGATGAAGGTGTTGGTGAGGATGCGGAAGATCCAGGCGCGGAAGTGGGTGCCGCGCTCGAAGCGGTCGAAGAAGCGGTAGGCCCGCAGCACCGCGTCCTGCACCAGGTCCTCGGCGTCGCGGGCGTTGCGGGTGAGCCGCATCGCCGCTGCGTACAGCGCGTCGAGCTGCCCTTCGAGGAGTCCCTCGAACTCGGCTCGGGTCCGGTCGCTGTGGCGCCTCAGGTCGATCATCCGCTCCGCTCTCCGCCCCGCCGTCCGGTGCGCCCGGGGAGTCTAATGCCTCTTCCCGCCGCTGGCGCGCTCCCCGGCGAATTTCCACGTGAAAACGAGGGGTGGGCCCCAGGCATTCCCGCCTCGGCCCCTCCGAGGCCCCCCGAAGGCAAGGGTTCGGAAGGACGAGGGAAAAGGACCGTGCTATGGAAGGGGCGTGGCCACCAAGGGACCGCGCCTCCTCTTCGCCGACGACAAGGGCGTGGTCTACGACCATCCCCGGCTCCTGGCGGCGGCGCGCAGCGGCGACGACCAGTTCCGGCCCGAGGAGCGGCCCGCCCCGCTCCCCGAGGGCGGGGCGCTCTGCATGCTGCCCGGCCGCAGGCCCGTCGGCGTGGACCCGGCCACGGGCGAGACGGTGACGCTGCCCGAGGTGACGGTGGAGGGCCGCACCTTCGCGCCTCACGCCGTGGGTGCCACGCTGCCGCCCGGCTGGACGCGCGCGCTCCTGCCTGCCGGCGTCCGCGCCCCCACCCGCGCCCCGGTGCTGCCGCAGTGGGCCTACACCGCGGCAGGGCTCGGCCCGCGCGGCCCGGTGGTCTGGGCGCTCCACACCGACAAGCGCACCCACTGGGATCCGCGGGGCCGCTCCGGCGCCGACCTGCGCCGGCGGGTGGAGCGGCGGCTGGCGAAGAGCCACAACCCCATCTACCAGCAGCTCTCCCGCTGCGCGCTGGAGTGGAGCTGCTTCACCGCCCAGAACACCTTCCTCCAGCGCGACGAGGGGGCCATCCCGTCGTCGAGCGCCTGCAACGCCTCCTGCCTGGGCTGCCTCTCCGACCAGCCCGCCGGCCGCCCGCCGGCCTCCCACCAGCGCATCCTCCGGCCGCCCACCGCCGAGGAGATGGCCGAGGTGGCCGCCGAGCACCTGGCGAAGGCCAGCGGCCGGGTGATGATCTCCTTCGGCCAGGGGTGCGAGGGGGAGCCGCTGCTGCGGTGGAAGGAGATCGCCAAGGCCATCCGGCTGGCGCGCGGCCAGACCTCGGCCGGCAGCATCAACGTCAACACCAACGGCAGCTCTCCGCGGGCGCTGGCGGCCCTCTGCGACGCCGGGCTCGACGCCTGCCGCATCTCGCTCAACAGCGCCTCCGAGGACCTCTACACCGCCTACTACAAGCCTCACGGCTACGTGCTCGGCGAGGTCATCGCCTCGATGCGCGTGGCCAAGGACAAGGGGGCCTACCTGGCGCTCAACCTGCTCACCTTTCCGGGCGTCACCGACCGCCAGGGCGAGGTGGAGCGGCTCTGCCGGCTGGTGGCCGAGGTGGGCGTGGACCAGGTCCAGACCCGGCCGCTGGCCATCGACCCCGACCTGTACATGGATCTGGCGCGCGGCCGCGGGGCGCCGGGCCGGGCCGTGGGCATCCGCGGGCTCATCGAGGCGCTGCAGGCGGCGCGGCCGGGGCTGGTGGTGGGCAACTTCGCCCGCGCCCGCGGCGAGCGTGGGACCGCCAAGGCGGCCTCGTGAAGTCCGAGGTCTCGCTGGAGCTCCAGAAGGACCTGGCGCGGCACCTGCGGGCGGGCCATCCCTGGGTCTTCCGCAAGGCGCTGGCGCGGGCGCCCAGGGGGCTGGCCGCCGGCACCATCGTGGACGTCGAGGAGCAGGGCCGCTTCGTGGCCCGCGGATACTACGACCCGCACTCGGCCATCAGCGTCCGCATCCTCACCCGCGAGCCGGCCGAGGCCATCGACGGCGCCTTCTGGCACCGGAGGCTGGCGCGGGCCGCGGCCCTGCGCGCCGAGCTGGTGCGGGGCACGAGCGGCTACCGCCTGGTGCACGGCGAGTCGGACGGCCTGCCGGGCGTGGTGGTCGACCGCTACGCAGGCTTCGCGGTGCTGAAGCTCTACTCTGCCGGCCTCACCCCGCACCGCGCCGCCATCGTCGAGGCGGTGCAGGCGGCGGCCCCCGGGCTGCGCGGCGTCTACGGGCGCGACGAGATCCCGCACGACGAGGAGGACGAGGAGGCGGCGCCGCTGGGCCGGGTGCTGGCCGGCGAGGAGCCGCCGGAGCGGATCGCCATCGAGGAGCACGGCATGAGGCTCCTGGTGGACGTGCGGCGCGGGCAGAAGACCGGTCTCTTCCTCGACCAGCGCGAGAACCGCCGGCTGGTGCGGGAGCTGGCGGCGGGGCGGGCCGAGGCCCTCAACTGCTTCAGCTACACCGGGGGCTTCTCGGTGGCCGCGGCGCTGGGCGGCTCCACCCACGTGGTGAGCGTGGACGTGGACCCGGAGGCCATCGCGCTGGCCCGCGAGAACTTCCGCGAGAACGGGCTCGACCCCGCCGATCACGCCTTCGCCACCGAGGACGCCTTCGAGCTGCTGGCCCGTTACAAGCGGGAGGGGAGGCGCTTCGACCTGGTGGTCTGCGACCCGCCGGCCTTCGCCAAGTCGCAGAAGGCGGTCGAGGCGGCGGTGGCCGGCTATGCCTCGCTCAACCGGGCGGCGCTGTCGGTGCTGGCGCCCGGCGGCCTGCTGGTGACGGCGAGCTGCAGCGCCCGGGTGAGCGCCGAGCAGTTCTACGACGCGGTCAAGGAGGCGGCCTTCAAGGTCCGGGTGGACCTGCAGCTCGTGGAGGAGCGGCGCCAGCCTCCCGACCACCCGGTCTCCCCCCAGTTCCGCGAGGGGCGCTACCTGAAGTGCCTGGTGTACCGGCGCGTGAAGTAGCGCCGGGGAGACCTCAGACGCCGACGCCGCGGTCCAGCGTCACGTCGGCGAAGGAGGAGGGGTCCTCCAGCGGCTCCAGATGGGTGAAGACGGCGGCGTGAGGGAGCGCCGTGCGCAGCTCCGCCTCGATGCGCTCCAGGAGCTCGTGGCCGCGCTGCACGCTCCAGTCGCCCGGCACCAGCACGTGGAGGGAGACGAAGCGGCGGGAGCCGGCCTGGCGCGTGCGCAGGGCGTGGAACTGCACCGGGGGCGGGGCGACGCGCCCGAGCGTGTCGCGGATGAGGGCCTGGTCCTCCTCGGGCAGCGCCCGGTCCAGCAGGCCCAGGGCGGAGCGGCGCATGATGCCCACGCCGGTCCAGACGATGTTGAGCGCCACCAGGATGGCGATGATGGGGTCGAGCCGCTGCCAGCCGGTGACGGCCACCGCGCCGACGCCGACCACCACGCCCGCCGAGGTCCAGACGTCGGTCATGAGGTGGTGGGCGTCGGCCTCGAGGGCGATGGAGCGGTGGCGCTTGCCGGCGCGGAGCAGCACCCGGGCCACGGCCAGGTTGACGAGGGAGGCGGCGACCGAGACGGCGAGGCCGAGGCCGACCTGCTCGATGGGCGCCGGGTGGAGGAGCCGGCTCACCGCCGTCCAGCCGATGGCCACCGCCGCCAGCAGGATGAGCGCACCCTCGACGCCGCTCGAGAAGTACTCGGCCTTGCCGAAGCCGTAGGCGTGCGCCTCGGTGGGCGGCTTCTGGGCCACCACCAGCATGGAGAGCGTCATCGCCGCGGCCACCAGGTTGACGAGCGACTCGAGCGCGTCGGAGAGGAGGCCCACCGAGCCGGTGAGCCGCCAGGCCACCGTCTTGAGCGCGATGGTGACGAGCGCGGCGCCGATGGAGAGCCAGGCGAAGCGGGTGAGGGAGGGCGGCGCGGATGACGGCATCGCCTTCCCTCTAGCACGGCGGCGCGGACGGACGTGTGGCAAGAGGGCGCCGGGGGAGGGGGTGCCGCCTTGCGGGGAGGCGCAGCTCTCTCGCCCCGCCCGGGCGAGCGGGCGGCCGCCCGCCTGCCCCCCGGCGGCCCGCCGCCGGCTGCGCTAGGCTTCCGCCGCCATGGTCCTCGCCGGACAGTTCCTGGAGCGCCCCGCGCTCATCCCCTGCGGGGAGCTCACGCTGGAGGGGCTCTACCACCGCGGGCGGCGGGCGCCGGCCCTGCTGCTGTGCCCGCCGGTGGACGAGAGCGGGATGGACGCCCCGCCGCTCGCCGAGCTCGCCTGGGCATCGGCGCGGGCCGGCCACGCCTCGCTGCGCTTCCAGCACCGGGGGCGGGGCGCCTCCGGCGGTGAGCCCGATCCGGCGCAGGCCCTCGCCGACGCCGAGGCGGCGCTCGAGCACCTGGCCGGGACCGCGCCCGGGCCGCTGGCCGTCTGCGGCCTGTGGAGCGGCTGCGAGACCGCGCTGGCGCTCCTGCGCGGCCACCCGGAGCTTCGCGGCGCGGCGCTGCTGGCGCCCTCCGCGCTGCCCGCCGGCGAGCCGGTGGCAGCCCGCGTGCTGGCGCTCCTGCCGGAGGCGGGCGCGGCGCTCGACGAGGCGGCGGTGCTGGCGACGCTGCCCGGGGCCGAGGTGGAGCGGCTCGCCGGGGCCGACGCCCGCTTCCAGGCCGGCCTCTCGCAGGCGGCGCGGAGGGCGGTGGCCTTCCTGGCGGCCGGCGGCTGACGGCCGCTCACCGCCGCAGCGTGCCCCAGCCGGCGAGCGCCGCCAGGGCGGCGAAGCCCAGGGCCACCGCCCCGAGGTAGCGCGGCGGCAGGTGGTCGAGGGAGAAGCGCAGGTAGGGGCGCGCCGGGTCGAGCGGAGCCAGCCGCTCCTCGGCCGGCGGTGGAGCCGGGGTGGCGCGGCGCCAGGCGGCGGCCACCGCGGCCAGCGCGGCGCAGCCGAAGAGGAGCAGGGCCAGCGCCGGCAGCGGCTCCGGGCGCGAGGCGGGGCCCGCCTCCAGGTCGGCGGCCGCCAGCAGCGACGCGGCCAGGTTGTTGGCGGCGTGCGCGGCCACCGCCGGCCAGAGCGAGCCGGAGCGCAGCGCCAGCCAGGCGAAGACCGCCCCCTGCACCAGCAGCGCCGGGAGCCGGACCGGGTCGAGGTGCATGGCGGCGAAGAGCAGCGTTCCGACCCACAGCGCCGCGCCGTCGCGCAGCCGGAGCCGCAGCGCCGAGAGCAGGTAGCCGCGGAAGGCCACCTCCTCGCAGACGGGGGCCGCGAGCGAGGTGAGCACCACCAGCGCCGCCCGCTCGGCCAGGCCGCCCTGGAAGAGGGGTGCGAGGTCGAAGCTGCGGAGCCAGGCGTCGGGGAGCAGGAGCGACCAGAGCCCGGCCAGGGGCGCGGCGGTGGCGAAGGCGGCGAGGCCGGCCAGGGCGCCCAGCCAGAGCTGCGCCGGGACCGGGGGGCGCCGGAGCAGCAGGAAGCGGCGCGGGTCGAGGTTGGCGCCGGCGGCGGCGGCGAAGCCGGGGAGCAAGAAGGCGAAGAGCTGGCTCCAGAGGAGGCCGGGCAGGAGGGCCACGGCCTGGGCCGCGCCGCCGGCCACTGCGTGCAGCAGCAGCACCACGAGGAAGAAGAGGCTGGCGCCGGCCCGGGGCGGCGCCGGCGGCGATGGCGCGGGCGCCGCAGGGCCCTCGGGGAGCGGGGAGTCGGTGGGGCTCGGGTCCATGGCGCGGGCGGCGATGATAGGCTGCCCCGGCGTGGATGGCGACGGAGCGCGGGAGCGGGGAGGGGGCGGGCCGGCAGCGACCCGCCGGGCGCAGGCTCGGCGCGCGCACGGCCTGGCGCTCCTCGTCCTGCTCCTCTGGCGCGCCGAGCCGGCGGCGGCCGCCGCCTACGACGTGGAGGCCCGCAGCGAGGCGCTGGCCGACACGGTCGCCGCCCGCAACCCCGACTCGGGGCGGAGCCTGACGCGCCGCCGGCTGGTGCAGACGCTCGATCTGGCCGGCTTCGAGGTGGTGCCGGGAGAGGACGCCGGCCTCTCGCTCCAGCTGCGCTTCGACGCCGACTTCGCGCTCGCCGATCGCGAGCTCGGTGCCCTCGACGGCGCGGCCCGCGACAGGCTCCAGCTCCTCGGCGGCCGGCTCCACTGGAACGGGCTGCTGGGCGGGCGGCTCGACCTGGCCGGCGGCCGCCTGACCATGGCCGACGCCCTCGGCGCCTGGCGGCTCGACGGCGGCCAGGCGACGTTCCGCCCGCTCCCCTGGCTGGCGCTCACCGGCTTCGGCGGGCTCCAGGTCACCGGCGCCTCCTGGATGGCCTCGCCCACGCTGGCGCCCGACGGTACCCGCGACTCCGACAGGCGCCGCATCGCCGCCGGCCTGCCGCTCTACCCCTGCCCGGCGGCCCCCTCGCGCCTCTGCGCCGACGAGACGCTCGACGACCAGGCGCCAGCCTTCGGCGCGCGGGTGGCGACGACCCGCCTCCCGGGGGGCCAGGCCGGCGGCGCCGAGCTGGCCTGGCGGCGCACGCAGCGGGCCGGGTCGGTGCTGGAGGAGAAGCTCTCCGCCGGCGCTCGCTGGCGCGGCGGGCGGCTCGGCGCCGACGCCGCCGCCGAGTGGGACCTGTACCTGCGCCGCCTCACCGCGCTCCGCGCCGGGCTCACCTGGGCGGCCCACCGCGATCTCGACCTGGCGCTCGAGGGTCTGCACGTTCATCCCTCCTTCTCCGCCGACTCCATCTGGAGCCTCTTCACCACCGCGCCGAGCCGCGAGGTGCGCCTGCGCGCCGACTGGGCGCCGCCCGGCGGGCCGGGCCGGCTCTGGGCCGCCGCCGGGATCCGCCACCTCGCCGCGCCCGCCTTCTCCGCCGCCGACCTGCCGCGCCAGGCCGGCTGGGAGCCCTCGGGGGCGCTGGGTGGCGCGCTCGCCGGGACCCCGGGCGAGCTCCTCGCCGACCTGACGGTGCGCGCCGGCCCCGACGGCTCGCAGGCCTGGCTCTCGGCGGTGGCGCGCCGCGCTCTCCGCGGCTGGATCACGGTGGAGTGCCGGGCCACGCTGGCCCGCATCGAGGACCGGGTGGCACCCAAGAACGGCGGCACCTTCCCGGCGCTGGCGCTGCTCCTCTCCGGGCGGCTGGAGCGCAGCGCCCGCATCTCGCTGCTCCTCGAGGACTCGGCGCCGCGCTGGGCGCGCAACGACGTGCGGCTCTTCGCGCTGGCCGCGCTGGGCGCCGACTGGGACACGAGGATGGCCCGATGAGGATCGCCGCCGCCGCGCTGCTCCTCCCCGCCCTGGCCCTCGCCCAGGGGCGCGCGCCGGCCGAGACCGCGGGCGAGGCGCGCTCGCCCGCCGTCTACCCGGAGCAGCAGATCGCGCTGCGGGTGAACCACGGCGCCCACCTGCGGCGGCAGATCGGTTGCGACGCCTGCCACGACGCCGTCGCCCGCAGCGAGTCGGCCAGCGACCGCAACCTCCCCGCGGAGGCACGCTGCGCCCCCTGCCACGCCATCGAGGAGGCCCGGGCCGGCATGCCCGTGTCGCCCCCCTCCGCCTGCCAGGACTGCCACCCCGGGTTCGACTGGACGGTGCAGCGGGCGCCTCGCGCCTCGCGCTTCCCGCCCCCCAACCTGCACTTCTCCCACGCCCGCCACCTGGCCCGCGGCGCCGGCTGCGCCGACTGCCACGGCGACCTCTCCCGGGTGGACCTGGCCACTCGCGCCGACCTGCCGCGCATGGCCACCTGCCTGGGCTGCCACGACGGTGCCCGCGCCCCCTCGGCCTGCGCCACCTGCCACCCCACCTCGCTGCGGGCCCGCGGCGCGCGCCTCGAGACCGGGTACCCCTCGGGCAAGCTCGTCCCCGGCCCCGGGAACCCCTTCGGCCTCGACCACGGCCCGCGCTGGGAGCGCAGCCACGCCCTCGCCGGCGCCGGCCAGCGGGCCCGCTGCCTCGCCTGCCACGACGAGCCCTCCTGCGCCCGGTGCCACGACGCGCTCGTCCGCCCCCAGGCGGTGCACCCCGGCGACTTCCTCTCCACCCACATGGTGCCGGCGCGGCAGCAGGCGGAGCGGTGCGACGCCTGCCACCGCCGCCAGAGCTTCTGCATCGCCTGCCACGAGCGCACCGGCGTGGGGCGCAACGCCGACCCGGCCTTCCAGGACCCCTCGGCCCGCGTCCACCCGCCGGGCTGGCTCACGCCGGGGAGCGGCCACCACGCGCTCCAGGCGGCACGCAACATGGGGAGCTGCGTCTCCTGCCACCGCGAGGAGCAGTGCCTCGGCTGCCACGCGGCCACGAGCGGCGGGGCCCGGCCCCACCCGCCGGGCTTCGCCTCCGGCTGCCGCAGCCTGCTGCGCAGGAACCAGCGGGCCTGCGCCCGCTGCCACGCCCTCGGGGATCCCTCCGACGCGGCGGCCCGCTGCCGCTGAGTCAGCTGGCGCGCGCCCGGCCGGGCATGGCGCCCTTCACCGCCGACAGGAGCGCCGCGGCGGCGTAGGGCTTCTCGATCACGCCCGAGAGCTTCTTGCCCCGGAAGAGCTGCATCCAGCGCTCGTCGCCGAAGCCGGTGGAGAGCAGCACCCGGACGGCCGGGTCGACGAGCTGGAGCGCGTCGAGCGCCTCGGCGCCGTTCATGCGCGGCATGTCGAAGTCGAGCAGCACCAGGTCGATGGACCCGGGGTCGTCGCGGAACCGCTCCGAGGCCTCGAGGCCGTCGCTGGCCTCGATGACGTGGAAGCCGCCGGTCTCGAGGATGCGCCGGGCCACCCGCCGCACCAGCGGCTCGTCGTCCACCACCAGCACCGTCCCGCGGCCTCCCTCGGCCGGCGCCGGCCGCGCCTGCTCGCGCCGCGCCTCCTCCACGGGCCCGCCCACCGGCAGCCAGATGCGGATGCGGCAGCCCCGGCCCGGCGCGGTGTCCACCTCCACCGCGCCGCGGTGGCCCCGCACGACGCCCGACACCGCCGCCAGGCCCAGGCCGCGCCCCACCGCCCGCGTGCTGAAGAACGGGTCGAAGGCCCTGTCGGCCACCTCCTGCGACATGCCGGGGCCGTCGTCGGCAACCTCCAGCCAGGCGTAGGGCCCCGGCTCCAGGGGCGGCTCCTGCCAGGCCAGGGCCGGATGGCCCGGCTCGCACACCTCCACGCCGGTGGAGATGGCGATGCGCCCCTCGCGATCGCCGATGGCCTCGCCGGCGTTCTGGACGAGGTTGAGGAGTACCTGTCCCAGCTGCCCGCGATCGCCCACCAGCGGCGCCCGCTCGGCGCAGCGCAGGTCAACCGCCACCTTCTTGGGCACCGAGGCCCGCACCAGGTGCAGCACGTCGTCGACCACGTGGGCCAGGTCGAGGGGCGCCGAGGCCACCCGGGCCCGCCCGGCGTAGGCCAGCACCTGGCGGCCCAGCGCCGAGCCCTGGCGCGCCGCCGCGGCGATGTCGTCGAGGGCCTGGCGGGCCGGCGAGCCCTCGGCCATCTGCGCCGCCACGTTGCCGGCGTTGGCCAGCACCACGCCCATGAGGTTGTTGAAGTCGAGAGCCAGGCCGCCGGCCAGCGCGGAGAGGCTCTCCATCTTCTGCGCCTGGAGCAGGGCCGACTCGAGCCGGGCGCGGTCGGCGGCGGCCCGCTTCTGCTCCGAGAGGTCGCGCACCACCTCCACCACCACCGAGAGGTCGCCCTCCCGCACCGGACGCGAGAAGTGGCGCACCGGGAAGAACTGGCCGTTGGCCCGGCGCATCACCGTCTCGCCGGCGAAGGCCCCGCCCTTGCCCCAGGCCTCCTCGGCCAGGCGGCGATAGGCGGCGTGCCGTTCCGGGTCGGCGTGGGCGAAGGAGGTGTCGTGCCCCACCAGCTCGTCCATGGGAATGCCGAACATCTCCTCGGCAGCGCTGTTCGCCCGGATGACGAGGCCGCTGCGGTAGTCGATGACGAAGACCGCGTCCTCGAGCACGGAGAAGACGCGATCGAGGAGCTGGCGCTTCGCCTCCAGCGCCTCCTCGGCCGTCGCCCGCTCGCTGACGTCGCGGAAGAAGATGACCGTGGCGCCGGGCGGGCCCGAGTCGCCGAGCAGCACCGAGCTCACCTCGATCGGGATGCGCGCGCCATCGGGCCGGATGGCCGTCAGGTCGGCCCGCAGGCGGCCGGTGCGCTCCCGCTCGGCGAGGGCGCGTGAGAGGGCGGGGCCGGCGTCGAAGATCCCGGTGCGGCCCGCCTCGCACACCTGGGCCTCGGTGCGGCCGAGGATGCGGCAGGCCTCGGGGTTGGCGGCGAAGATGGAGCCGTCGGTGGTGGCGAGGAGGATTCCCTCGTTGGCGTTGGCGAAGATGAGGGGGAAGAGATCGGCGAAGGCGGTGACCTGATCCTCGCCGGCGCGCGCCAGCGATGGCGGCGTCCGCGACTCTTCGGTGGATCCTTCCGAAATCGACATACCCGGCAACCAAGGTACGCCCCACGGGCGGCGTGTTGCCATCTGGCAAACGGGCACAGGTGCATCACGCCTCTGTGCGGAAATGGCAGCGGGACGGGACGGAAACACTCACGCGTGGAATCGATGCGGAGTCGGTGCGGAGGAGGCAACCGCGATCTCGACCCCGACCCCCGACCCCCGACCCCGACCCTCGACCTCGGCCCCGACCTCGACCCCGACCTCGACCCCGACCTCGACCCCGACCTCGACCCCGACCTCGACCGCGACCTCGGCGCCGCCCCCGACCGCGCCAGCATGGCCTCGTCACCAGCGTCCAGTCGCCACCTTCCTGGGCGGACCCGGGGTAGACTGACGCCATGAGCGATTTCACAGGGCGAACGATCGTCCTCGGCGTGGGCGGCGGTATCGCGGCCTACAAGGCCTGCGAGGTGGCGAGACTGTTCGTGAAGGGGGGAGGGGCGGTGCGGGTGGCCATGACCGAGGCGGCG
Organism: Deltaproteobacteria bacterium; assembly: GCA_016214955.1. Classification (GTDB taxonomy): domain Bacteria; phylum Myxococcota; class Myxococcia; order Myxococcales; family Anaeromyxobacteraceae; genus JACRMN01. Next base: position 173,091 of record JACRMN010000024.1, on the reverse strand, counting down.
ACCCGCTTCGTCGGGCCGCTCACCTTCCAGGCCCTCACCGGCGCCGCACCGCTCACCGACGTCCTCGATGCGGCGCAGGACCGCACGTACGGCCACCTGGAGCTGGGGCGAGCCGCCGACCTGCTGGTGGTGGCGCCAGCCACCGCCGACCTCATCGCCCGGCTCCGCATGGGCCTGGCGAACGACGCCGTGACAACGGTGGCGCTGGCCTGCGATTGCCCGGTGCTGCTGGCGCCGGCCATGAACACCCGCATGTGGGCCAACCCGGCGGTGCGCGACAACGTGGCGATGCTGGAGAAGCGGGGCTGGCACGTGGTCGGCCCCTCGTCGGGTGCGCTGGCCGACGGTGACATCGGTCCGGGGCGGCTGGCCGATCCGGAGGAGATCGCCGCCGCCGCGGCGCGGCTCCTCGGGCCGCGCGATCTCACCGGCCGCAAGGTGGTGGTGACCGCGGGCCCGACCCGCGAGCCCATCGACCCGGTCCGCTTCATCTCCAACCCCTCGTCGGGGAAGATGGGCTTCGCGGTGGCCAAGGTGGCCGCTCGCCGCGGCGCCCGGGTGGTGCTGGTCTCGGGTCCGGTGGAGCTGCACGACCCGCCCAAGGTGAAGGTGGTGCGGGTGGGCACGGCCGAGGAGATGGCCGCTGCGGTGGAGGAGGAGGCCAACGACCTGGACCTGTTCGTGGCCGCCGCCGCGGTCTCCGACTACCGGCCCCGCGACAGCGTCAGCCAGAAGAAGAAGAAGGGGGACGAGGACGAGGCCCTGGTCCTCACCCGCACGCCCGACATCCTGGCCGGCGTGGGGAAGCGCCACTCCGGTCGCGCCGGCGCTCCGGTGATCGTCGGCTTCGCCGCCGAGACCGAGGGGCTGCTCGAGAACGCCAAGAAGAAGCTCCAGGCCAAGAAGTGCGACCTGGTGGTGGCCAACAAGGTGGGGCGGCCCGGCGCCGGCTTCTCGGGCGATCGCAACCGGGTGGTGCTGGTGGGCCCCGGAGAGCGGGCCAACGTGGAAGGGACCAAGGAGGAGGTGGCGGAGGCCATCCTCGACTGGGCCGTGGAGCTCCTCGACTCGCGGCGCCCCCGGTAGTCCTTGCGCGCCGGGTCCCTCCGGCGCATGAAGAGGCCAACGTGAACCGAGCCCCGAAGCGCCTTCCGCCGGAAGCCGCGGCAGTGGCCGCCGACGCGCTCCGCCACCTGGAGGCGCTCCGCGACGCCGGCGTGCTGGAGGTGCCGCCCGCGGAGACGCGGGTGAGGCCGGCGAGCGCGCCATCGCCCCGGACCGTGGCTCCGGCAGCGACCCCGTCCACGCCCCCGACCTCGACCTCGACCTCGAGGCCCGCGGCGGCCTACTCGCTCTCCGACAAAGGGTGCGGGAGCGAGGGGTTGCTGGCCGTCCGGCAGGAGCTGGGGGAGTGCACGCGCTGCAAGCTGCACGCGGGACGCACCCGGCTCGTCTTCGGCGTCGGCAGCCCGAAGGCAGAGCTGCTCTTCGTGGGGGAGGGGCCGGGGGCGGACGAGGACCTGCAGGGCGAGCCCTTCGTGGGGAAGGCGGGCCAGCTCCTCACCCGGATGATCGAGGCGATGGGCTTCCGGCGCGAGGAGGTGCACATCGCCAACGTGGTGAAGTGCCGGCCGCCCGGCAACCGCGACCCCGAGCCCGACGAGATCGAGGCCTGCGAGCCCTTCCTCAAGGCTCAGATCGCCGCCATCGGCCCCCGGGTGATCGTGGCGCTGGGCCGATTCGCGGTGCAGACCCTGCTCCGCGACGGCACGCCCATCAGCCGCCAGCGCGGCCGCTGGCGGGAGTACCAGGGCGTGCGCTGCATGCCCACCTTCCACCCGGCCTACCTCCTGCGAAACCCGGCCGAGAAGGGGAAGGCCTGGGACGACCTCAAGCTGGTGATGAAGGAGTTCGGCAAGACGCCGCCGGGGAGGTGACCATGCCGAGGACGAGGGCGTCACGCTGGGTCGCGCCGGTGCTCCTGGGGCTCGTGGCGTGGGCCGCCGCCGCGCCGCCCGAGGCGGCTCCGGGCCGGCAGCGGGTGCTGCGGCTCGACGTCAAGCAGGCCATCACCACCGCCACCGCCGAGTACGTGGCCTCGGGCATCGCCCGGGCCCGGGCCGACGGGCTGGACCTCCTGCTCATCGTCCTCGACACGCCGGGCGGCACGCTCGATGCCACCCGCGAGATCGTGCAGGCGATGCTGGCGTCGGAGGTGCCCATCGCCGTCTGGGTGGGGCCCGCCGGCGCGCGGGCCGGCTCGGCCGGCGTCTTCCTCACCATGGCCGCCCACGTGGCCGCCATGCACCCGGCCTCCAACATCGGCGCCGCCCACCCGGTCCTCTCCGGGGGCAAGGACGTGGCCGAGCAGGCGGGCAAGGACATGGCGAAGAAGGTGGAGAACGACACCGCCGCCTTCGCCCGCAGCATCGCCGCCGCCCGCGGCCGCAACGCCGCCTGGGCCGAGAAGGCGGTGCGCGAGAGCGTCTCGATCACCGCCGCCGAGGCCCTGAAGGAGAAGGTGGTGGACCTGGTGGTCCCGGACGTGGCCGCGCTCCTGGCCCAGGCCGACGGGCGCCAGGTGGCGCTCGCCGCCGGGCCGAGGACGCTCCGCACCCGCGACGCCGCCGTCGAGCCGCTGGAGATGACGGTCCGGCAGCGCACGCTCGGCTTCCTGGCCGACCCCAACGTGGTGGCGCTCCTCTTCCTGCTCGGGACCCTGGGGATCGCCCTCGAGTTCTACCACCCGGGCTCCATCATCCCCGGCGCCGCCGGCGCCATCGCGCTCCTCCTCGCCTTCCTGGCGATGCGGGTCATCCCGGTCAACGCCGGCGCGGTTCTGCTGCTGCTGGTGGGCGTGGGGCTCATCGTCGCCGAGGCCTACGTCACCACCCACGGCATCGCCGGCCTGGCCGGCGCCGGCTGCATGCTGGTGGGGACGCTGCTCTTCATCGACCGGAGCTCGCCCGACTACGCCTTCGACCCCGCCGCCTTCCAGCTCAGCCCGGCGGTGGTCTGGCCCACGCCGCTGGCGCTGGCGGCGCTCCTCGGGTTCGTGGCCTGGAAGATCGTCCGCTCGCGACGCGAGCGGCTGGTCGCCGGGTCGGCCGGCCTGGTGGGCGAGACCGGCGAGGCCCTCACCGACCTCGGGCCCGCGGGCGGCGAGGCCTTCCTGCACGGCGAGTACTGGAAGGCCCGCTCGACGGCGACGGTGGCCCGGGGCACCCGGGTCCGCGTGGTGGCGGTGGAGGGGCTGGTGGCGGTGGTGGAACCGGTGGAGTCCCCGCAGCACTGACGTCTCTTTCCCTCGGAGGGAAGCATGCCCGTCATCGGAATCCTGGTCCCCATCGGCCTGGTGGCCGCCTGGGTCCTGCTCGGCCTGCGGATCATCAACGAGTACGAGCAGGGGGTGGTGCTGCGCCTGGGCCGCTTCGTGGGCGTGAAGACCGCCGGCCTGCAATGGATCATCCCCTTCGTCGACAGGATGATCGTCATCGACATGCGCATCAGCGCCGAGCAGGTGCCGCCGCAGGACGTCATCACCCGCGACAACGTCTCGGTGAAGGTGAACGCGGTCATCTACTTCCGCGTCCTCCAGGCCGACAAGGCCTTCCTGCAGGTGACCGACTTCCTCTTCGCCACCTCGCAGTTCGCCCAGACCACGCTGCGCTCGGTGCTGGGCCAGGTGGACATGGACGACCTGCTCTCCCAGCGCGACAAGATCAACCGCCAGCTCCAGGAGATCATCGACCGCCACACCGAGCCCTGGGGCGTGAAGGTGACGGCGGTGGAGGTGAAGCAGGTGGACCTGCCCGAGGAGATGCGCCGGGCCATGGCCAAGCAGGCCGAGGCGGAGCGCGAGCGCCGCTCCAAGATCATCGCCGCCGAGGGCGAGCTCCAGGCCTCGGAGAAGCTCTCCCAGGCCGCCACGGTGCTGGCCACCTCCCCCGGGGCGCTGCAGCTCCGCTACATGCAGACCCTGGTGGAGATCTCGACCGAGAAGACCAGCACCATCCTCTTCCCGCTGCCCATCGACCTCATCACCTCGCTGACCCGGAAGGGCGGCTGAAATAGGCAGGGGCGCGCTGCGTAGGAGGGGCCGGTCCCCGGAGGAGCTCCCATGCGCACGCGCACCCCAGCCGCCCTGCTTCTCGCCGCCGCCCTCGCGTCCCCCGCCGCCGCCCGCGCCCACGAGGCTCCGCTCGCCGGCGACGGCGCCAAGGTGACGCAGCGCCGGGAGGTCCCGGCCTTCCTGCGCATCGAGCTGCGCGGCCCGCTCGACGTGCGGGTGACCGAGGGGCAGGCCCCCTCGGTGGCGGTGACCATCGACCACAACCTGCAGCCCCTGGTGACCACCGAGGTGAAGGGCGACACCCTGGTGGTGGACACCGAGCGGGGCATGCACTTCCGCGGCCCGGGCGAGGTGGTGGTGACGCTGCCGGAGCTGCGCGGCCTGGCCATCGAGGGCTCGGGCGACGCGCGGGTGCGGGGGGCCGAGGCTGGCCGAGACGTGAAGCTGGAGATCTCCGGCTCGGGCGACATCGCCTGGTCGGGCCAGGCGGGGAAGGTGGCGGTGCGCATCGAGGGCTCGGGGAACGTGGCCCTGGAGGGGAAGGCCGGCGAGCTGGAGGCGCGGGTCGATGGCTCGGGCGACGTCAGCGGCAAGGCGCTGCGCGTGAAGAGCGCGCGGCTCAGCATCAACGGCTCCGGCGACGTGAGCGCCACCCTCGACGGCGGCGACCTCCGCGCCGAGGTGAACGGCTCGGGCGACATCGTCTGGTACGGCAGCGCCACCACGAGCTCGCTGCAGGCCAGTGGCTCGGGCACGGTGAGCCACCGCCCGTGAGGGAGCCGGATCTGGCGCGAGGCCAGGCGCCAGCTGGGGCACGCCGGGGCAAGGTGATCGTCGCCCACGAGCCGCGGTGAGCCCCCGAGACGACGACGCCGGCCGCCCACCAGGGCAGCCGGCGCCGGACCGCAGCGGGTCGGACCGCTAGAGCTTCATGCTGGCGCCGACCATCAGCGTCAGGTTCGTCATCGAGCCATCCTTGATGTAGATGTTGATGGCCGGCAGCGCCACCAGCGAGAGCTTCTCGTTGAGGTCGTAGCCGATCCCGGCCCCGAGCTTGATGAGCAGGCCGACGTCGGTGGAGGTCTGGTCGGGGATGAACCCCCCGGGGACCGAGATGCTGGAGCGGCCGATGGCCAGGCCCAGGCCGCCGTCGGCCATCGCGTAGAGCTTGTCGTTGATGGTGAAGCGCAAGCGCGCGGTGGGGAGGATGTCGATCCAGATGATGGAGCCGTCGAGCGGCGAGGGCACGCCGTGGTAGGTGAAGCCCAGGTTGCCGCCGACCTGCAGCAGCATGGTGGGGCCGAGCGGCATGAGGCCGTAGAAGCCGGCGGCGTTGAGCTTGAAGCCGGTGTTGAAGCCGTCCTTGAAGGGGATGGCGAGGCCCAGCGAGCCCTCGATCTCGAGCTTGCCGACCCCTGCCTCGGCAGGGGTGACCACCGGGGCGGCGCGGGCAGCGCGCGGGCGGGGAGGAGGCGGCGGATCCTCGCGCGGGGCCGGGGCGGGCGCGGGGGCCGGGGCGGCCGCGGGCTTCTCGGCCGGGGCCTCGACCGGCTTGGTGGCCGGCTTGGTGGCCGGCTTGGTGGTCGACTTCTTCTGGGTCTTCTTCTTCGGCGGAGGCGCGTCCGACGACTGGGCCAGCGTCGGCGCAGGCAGGAGGGAGCAGCAGAGCGCAGCCAGGGTAGCCGCGCGGACGAAGCCTTGGAGCATGGGGGGGAGGCGCATGGACGGTGGAGTCAATCACCGCCCGTTTGTGATGGCAAGGAAAGCGGATTCCCTACATCACGAATCGTGAAAATCCGGTCCCCCGCCCAGGGGACGTGGCCTCACAGGCCCACCTCGATGGTGCCGTCCGCTCGGGACCAGGCCCGGCTCATCACCGGGGTGTTGTGGGCGAAGCCCGGCTCGCCGACCGGCCCCACCACGATGAGGCCGCCGTCGCCTCCCACGCGCCCGGTCATGCGCCGAAGCGCCTGTGCCGCTGCCTCGGCCGGGGCGTGCCCCGCGCCCACCAGGTCGGCGGCCGCCCGGGCCATGGTCATGCGGATGAAGCGCTCGCCCTGGCCGGTGCACGAGACCGCCGCCAGCATGTCGTCGGCGTAGGTGCCGGCCCCGATGATGGGGGTGTCGCCCACGCGGCCGGGGCGCTTCAGGAAGGTGCCCCCGGTGGAGGTGGCGGCGGCCAGGTGGCCGGCCCGGTCGCGGGCCGCCGCCCCCACGGTGCCGTGCTTGGCGGGCGCGGCGGCCGGGGCCCCGGCCCGGGCGGCCTCGAAGCGGGCCCGCTGCGCCGCCGTCGCCAGCCGCTCGTTGGAGACCGCCGGGACCCCGGCGGCGCGGGCCAGGGCCGAGGCCCCGGGGCCGACGAGCAGGACGTGCTCGGTGCGCTCCATCACCAGGCGCGCCAGCGAGACCGGGTTCTGCACGTCCTTCACCGCCGCCACCGCCCCGCACCGCAGCCCCTCGCCCTCCATGATCGAGGCGTCCATCTCCACCTCGCCGTCCGCCGTCAGGCAGGAGCCGGTGCCGGCGTTGTAGGTGGGATCGTCCTCGAGGATGCGGACCGCGAGCTCCACGGCGTCGAGCGCCGCGCCGCCGCGCTGCAGCAGGGCCAGGGCCTCGGCCGCGGCGCGCCGCACGCCCGCGAGCCGCGGGGCGTCCGGGCCGCCGGAGGAGGCCGGATCGTCGGGCCCGAGGTGGCCTGCCCCGCCGTGGACGATGATCGCCGGGATGGACATGGCATGAAGTTAACAGCATGAGGGGGCGAAACAAGCCGCACCCGGTCGTTGAAACCGGGACCGGGCCCCTCTAATGTTCGTCCACCCCGTCCATCCCGGATCCGGGCACCCACCCAGAGGTTGCCATGGCTGGTCGCGAAGTGGTCATCGTCGGCGCGGCGCGCACGCCCATCGGTTCCTTCCTCGGCACGCTGGCCGCCGTCCCGGCCCCGCGCCTGGGCGCGGTCGCCATCCGCGCCGCGCTGCAGCGCTCCGGCGTCGACCCGTCCCAGGTGGACGAGGTCATCATGGGCAACGTTCTCCAGGCCGGCGTGGGCCAGGCCCCGGCCCGCCAGGCGGCCCTCTTCGCCGGCCTGCCGGAGAAGACGCCCTGCTGGACGATGCACAAGGTCTGCGGCTCCGGCCTCAAGGCGGTGATGAGCGCGGCCCAGGCCATCGCCCTCGGCGACGCCGACGTGGTGGTGGCCGGCGGCATGGAGTCGATGTCCAACGCCCCCTACCTGCACCGCGGCGCCCGCACCGGCTCGCGCATGGGCAACGTCACGCTGGTGGACGGCATGGTCTTCGACGGCCTCACCGACGCCTACGACGGCCGCCACATGGGCGAGCATGCCGAGGAGACGGCGGTGGCCCAGGGCATCTCCCGGGCCCAGCAGGACGAGTTCGCCATGGAGTCCACCCGCCGGGCCCAGGAGGCGCAGAAGAAGGGGCTCTTCGCCGCCGAGATCGTGCCGGTGGAGATCGAGGGCAAGAAGGGCGAGAAGACGGTGGTGGCCGACGACGAGGGGCCCAGGACCGCCCGGCCCGAGAAGATCCCCACCCTGAAGCCGGTCTTCAAGAAGGACGGCACCATCACCGCCGCCAACGCCTCCAGCATCAACGACGGCGGAGCGGCCGTGGTGCTGATGAGCGCCGAGCGCGCCCGGAAGGACGGCCGGACGGTGCTGGCGCGCATCACCGCCTGGGGCAACGCCGCCCGCAAGCCGGGCGAGTTCACCATCGCCCCCAACGACGCCATCCGCGCCACCCTCTCCCGGGCCGGCCTGCAGATCCCGCAGGTGGACCTGTGGGAGATCAACGAGGCCTTCGCGGTGGTCTCGGTGGCCAACAACCGCCTGCTGGGGCTCGACGGCAAGAACGTCAACGTCCGCGGCGGCGCGGTGGCGCTGGGCCACCCCATCGGCGCCAGCGGCGCCCGCATCCTGGTGACCCTGCTGCACGCCCTGAAGGACGAGGGCAAGAAGCGCGGCTGCGCGTCGCTGTGCATCGGCGGCGGCGAGGCGGTGGCGCTGGTGGTGGAGCGCTAGGAGGCGCAGATGAAGAAGATCTACGACTCGGCGGAGGCCGCGATCGCCGACCTCCAGGACGGCGCGACGCTGGTGGTGGGCGGCTTCGGGCTCTGCGGCAACCCCGAGAAGCTCATCGCCGCCGTGCACGCGAAGGGCGTGCGCGGCCTGACCATCGTCTCCAACAACTGCGGCACCACCGAGCTGGGGCTGGGCATCCTGCTGAAGTCCCGGCAGGTGCGGAAGATGGTGGCCAGCTACGTGGGCGAGAACAAGGAATTCGAGCGCCAGTACCTCTCGGGCGAGCTCGAGGTGGAGCTGGTGCCCCAGGGCACGCTGGCCGAGCGCTGCCGTGCCGGGGCCGCCGGCATCGGCGGCTTCTACACGCCCACCGGCGTGGGCACCCAGGTGGCCGAGGGCAAGGAGACGCGCGTCATCGGCGGGCGCGAGTACCTGCTGGAGATGCCCATCAAGGGCGACGTCGCGCTCATCAAGGCCTGGAAGGCCGACGCCTGGGGCAACCTGGTGTTCCGCAAGACCGCCCGCAACTTCAACGCCCCCATGGCCGGCGCAGCCCGGATCACCGTGGCCGAGGTGGAGGAGATCGTGCCGGTGGGCAAGCTCGACCCCGACCAGATCCACGTCCCCTCCATCTACGTGAACCGCCTGGTGGTGGGGAAGGACTACCAGAAGCCCATCGAGCGCCGCACCACGCGGCCGAGGTCCTGAACATGCCCCTCTCGCGCGAGCAGATCGCCCAGCGTGTGGCGCAGGAGCTGCGGGACGGCTTCTACGTCAACCTCGGCATCGGCATGCCCACCCTGGTGGCCAACTACGTGCCCGCCGGCATGGAGGTGGTGCTGCAGTCGGAGAACGGGATGCTGGGCATCGGGCCCTATCCCTACGACGACCAGGCCGACCCCGACCTCATCAACGCCGGCAAGGAGACGGTCACCGAGATCCCCGGGACCGCCTACTTCTCCTCGGCCGAGTCCTTCGCGATGATCCGCGGCGGCCACATCCACCTCGCCATCCTGGGGGCGCTCGAGGTGTCCGAGCACGGGGACCTGGCCAACTGGGTCATCCCCGGCAAGATGGTGAAGGGCATGGGCGGCGGAATGGACCTGGTGGCCGGCGCCCGCCGCGTGATCGTGATCATGGAGCACGCCAACAAGGAGGGGAAGCCGAAGCTGGTGACGAAGTGCTCCCTCCCGCTCACCGGCAAGCGCTGCGTCTCGGCGCTCTGCACCGACCTGGCCTGGATCGACATCTCGCCCGACGGGCCGGTCCTGCGCGAGCTGGCGCCGGGGGCCACGGTGGAGAGCGTGCAGAAGCTCACCGAGCCCAGGCTCATCGTGGCGCCCGACCTCAAGACCATGAAGGTCTAGCCGCCGATGCCCGCCGGGCAGGCGCCCATCGTCACCTTCCTCTCCGACTTCGGGGCCGGCTCCGGCTACCCGGCACAGATGAAGGGGGCGGTGTTGTCGCGGCTGCCCGCCGCCCAGCTCGTCGACCTGTCTCACGAGGTCCCGCCCTTCGACCTCCTGGCCGGGGCCCTGCTCCTCGAGGCCTGCGTTCCGCGGTTCCCGCCCCACGCCGTCCACTGCGCCGTCGTCGATCCCGGCGTGGGCACCGACAGGCGGCCCCTCTGCGTGCAGGACCGGGACGGGCGGCGACTGGTGGGCCCGGACAACGGCCTCCTCACCCCGTTCCTCGGGCCCGGCAGCCGCTGCTGGCTCCTCGCCGACAGGCTGCTCGCGCCGCCGCCGGAGTCGGCCACCTTCCACGGGCGGGACCTCTTCGCGCCGGTGGCCGCCTGGCTGGCCGGGGGCGGGCTGCCGGAGCGGCTGGGGCCGCCGGTGGAGGACCCGGTGCGGCTGCCCTGGCCCGAGCCGGTGGCAGGCCCCGACAGGCTCGCCGGCGAGGTGCTGGCCGCCGACCCGTTCGGAAACCTGCTCACCAGCATCCGCGCCTGCCACCTGCCCTCCGGGCCGCTGCTGGTGGAGGCGGGGGGGATGCACATCCGCACGGTGCGGACCTACGGGGAGGCCGCGCCGGCGGAGCTGGTGGCGCTCCTCGGCAGCTCGGGCCGGCTGGAGCTGTCGATCCGGGAGGGCAGCGCCGCGGCCCGGCTGGGCGCGGGGCGCGGCTTCCCGGTGGTCGTCCGCCTCCCGGGCGGAGAGCCGTTCCCGGCGCTGCCTCGCGCCTGCTAGACTCCCGGATCCCGGGGGTGACATGTCGAAGGCCAATTCGAACCAGCGGCGGTCGGCGCGCCTGCACCACGAGCTGCCCGTGGCCTACCGATCGGTGGGCAGCTTCCTCACCGACTGGGCCACCAACATCAGCCAGGGCGGCCTCTTCATCAACACCCGCAAGCCCCTGGCCGTGGGCACCGAGGTGAAGATCATCATCCAGCTCCCCGGCGCCGCCTTCCCCTTCGACATCGTCGGCAAGGTGAACCGCATCCACGAGGTGGGGAAGGGCAAGGGCTCGCCGCCGGGCATGGCGGTGGAGTTCACCGAGCTGGACCGCGCCAAGCGCGAGAAGATCGAGTCGTTCGTTCAGAAGCTCCGCAAGGACCTGGAGCCCTCCTAGCCATCCCTCCCATGCGCCTGGCCTTCACCATCGACGGGCTGGCGCCCGGTGGCGAGGGCGTGGGGCGGGCCGGGGGACGCACCCTCTTCGTGGCCGGCACCGCCCCGGGCGACAGGGTGGAGGTCGAGGTCCCGGCCGGCGAAGGGCCCGCCCACGCCGGCCTGCTGCGGGTGCTGGTGCCGGGGACGTCGCGGGTGGAGCCGCCCTGCGGCCACTTCGGCACCTGCGGCGGCTGCGAGTGGCTCCACGTGGCCTACCCGGAGCAGCTCCGCGCCAAGGAGCGCGCCTTCTGGGAGCGCCTGCGAAAGCTCGGCGGCCTGGACCTGGAGCGGGTCGAGGCCCGGCCCATCCTGGCCTCGCCGCAGCCGCTCCGCTACCGGACGCGGGCCAAGCTCCACCACGACCGGCAGAGCGGCCGGCTGGCCTTCTTCCGCAGGAGGTCGCACCTGCCGGTGCCCCTGGCAGAGTGCCACCTGCTGGAGGAGCCGCTCGACGGGCTCCGCGAGGCGCTGGGGCCCGCCATCGCCGCCGCGCGCCTGGAGCCGCGGGAGGTCGCCCTGGAGTGGTCGACGGAGGAGGGGCGGGGGAGCGCGCTGCTGCGCCTGCCGGCCCTCTCGGCCGAGACCCGGCGGCGCGCCGAGGCGCTGCTCCGGGCCCTGCCATCGCTCTCGGGCCTGGTGCTCGAGGCCGAGGGAGGGCCGCTGGCGACGGCGGGCCAGCCGGTCCTGCGCCACCGGCGCGACCCGGGCGACCCGGCCGCCGGGCGCTGCCGCTCGCGTCCCGACGTCTTCCAGCAGGCCAACCGGCGCGCCAACGCGCTGCTGGTGCGGGTGGCGCTGTCGCTCCTCGCGCCCGAGGGCGAGGAGGTGCTGGAGCTCTTCTGCGGGGCCGGCAACTTCACCGGGCCCCTCGCCGCCCGGGCCCGCTCTCTCTCGGCCGTCGAGGTGCAGGGGCCGGCGCTGGAGCTGGCGCGGGCCGACGCCGCCGAGGCTCCGCGGCCGGGGCTGCGCTTCTTCGCCGGTGACGCCCTGAAGCTGGGGCACGCCCTGGCGCGGGAGGGGCGGCGCTTCGGGGGCGTGCTGCTCGACCCGCCGCGCGAGGGGGCCAGGGGGATCGGCCCGCTGCTGCGGGAGCTTCAGGTCCCGCGCGCTGTCTACGTCTCCTGCGATCCGGCGACGCTGGCGCGCGACCTCGAGGCCTGCACCGCCGCCGGCTACCGGGTGGCCGCGGTGCAGCCGGTGGACATGTTCCCGCAGACGCACCACGTCGAGGGCGTGGCGCTGCTGGTGCGGGCCTGACCGGGCGGCGTCTCGGCCGCCGGGCGGCTCACTGCACGCGGATGGTGGTGACGTCGGCCTCGGCCACCACGCGCTGCTTGTGGAGGGTGCGGCCGGTGGGGTCGATGATCTCGACCTCGTGGGCGCCGGGGGCCACGCGGAGCACCAGCGGCGCGCGGTTCTTGGGCGCCGGGTCGTAGGCCATCGCCACGCCGGTGTTCTTGCCGTCGACGAACAGCATGCTGCCCGGCGGAGCGCCGGCCACCGCCAGGCCGCGCGGGGTGTTCTCGCTCGATGCCGGGCGGACGGAGGCGGACTGGGTGGCGCACGCCGAAAGCAACAGCGCGGCGAGGATGGACAGTCTCATGACCGGCCTCACGCTTGGCGACCCCGGGCGATGTCTCCCGGGGTTCGCTGGAATGGAACGAGTTGTGTGTGCGCATCCTGCCATGTCGCACCGTCACCGTGCGAGGGGCCAGATGGGCCGGAATGGGGCGGTCCCATGGAGGTCAGTGGTAATGCCCGCTTACGCTCCAGGTAGAGGCATCCGGTCGCACGGCGCGCCGCTGCGCGGATACGGCCGCGCCTGCGCGCCCAGCGCAGTCAGCCGCTCGGCCAGCGTCGGGTGACCGTGATGCCAGGCGGCGTACCAGGGGTGCGGATCCGGCACCGACAGGTTCTCGGCCGCGAGCCGCAGGAGCGCCGCGCCCAGCGCCGGTCCCAGCCCGGCCTCGCGGGCGGCGAAGCGATCGGCCTCGCGCTCGTGGCGCCGGGAGAGCCAGGCGGCGATGGGCCCGAGCCAGAAGGTGAAGGCGCCGCCCGCCAGTCCTGCCAGCGCCAGGGCGGCGTGGAAGGAGGGCCCGGCGAAGCCGAAGGCCCGGAAGGCGGGTGGCCACGCGGCGAGGCCCGAGAGCAGCCAGAGGGAGAGGGCCTGGCCGGCGAAGGCCAGCAGCAGCCCCTTCCACACGTGGCGCCGGAGGTAGTGGCCGATCTCATGGGCCAGCACCGCCGCCAGCTCCTCGGGCGGGCTCTGCGCCACCAGGGTGTCGTAGAGCACGATCCGCGGCCGCCACAGGCCGGTGAAGTAGGCGTTGGAGTGGCCGGAGCGGCGCGAGCCGTCCACCACGAAGAGGCCGCGGGTGCGGAATCCGGTGTCGCGGCACAGCGCCTCGAGCCGGGTGCGGAGCGGCCCCTCCGGCAGCGGCGTGTAGCGGTTGAAGAGCGGGGCGATGAGGGCGGGGACGGCCCAGGCGAGGAGGAGCTGCACCAGCACCAGGAAGCCGAAGAGCCACAGCCACCAGGAGGGGCCGGCGCGGTCGAAGAAGGCGTGGGCGGCGTAGAGGAGCGGGAGGCCGATGGCCGCCGAGAGGGCCAGCCCCTGGAGGCGATCGCGCAGCCACAGCGCCGGTGTGGTGCGGTTGAAGCCGAAGCGGGCCTCGACGCCGAAGGTGGAGAGCAGCCCGAAGGGCAGCTCCACGGCGCTCCCCAGGATCGCCAGCGCCACCAGGAAGGCGGTGAAGCGGTGCGCCCCCGCGAGCCCCAGCGAGCCGAGGGCACCGTCGAGGAGGGGAAGGGCACCGGAGAGGAGCAGCGCCAGGGTGAAGCCGGCGGAGAAGGCGCCGTGGGCAAGCGCAAGGCGGGCGCGGGCCAGGGCGTAGTCGCGGGTGCGGGCCGCGCGGGGCCCGTCCACCGCGCCCGCCAGCGCCGGGGGAGGTCCGGTGGACCGGCTCACGCGCCGAGCCTCCAGGAGCAGCAGCCCCCACTCCACCGCGCGGGCGAGGACGAAGAGGGTGAGGAAGGTGGCGAGGACCAGGGTTTCCAGGGTGGCCGCTCCCCTACCTCGGCGACCCCGCGTACGCCACGCGCCCGCCCCGCAGCTCCAGCTCGTGGCTCACCACCGGCGGGAGCTCGGCCCGGTGGTGGGTGGCCATGAGCAGCGTCACGCCCTCGCGAGCCAGGGCCACCAGCGCCCGGGCCACGGTGCCGCGGGCACCGGGGTCGAGCCCGTTGAGCGGCTCGTCGAGGAGCAGCAGCCGGGGCCGGCGCACCAGGGCGCGCGCGAAGAGGAGCCGCCGCTGCTCGCCGTAGGAGCAGGTGAGGAAGCCGCGCCCCCACAGCCCCTCGGCCTCGAAGCGCTGCATGGCCCGGCGGGCCTCGCGCAGCTGCGGCGGTCGGGGCGCGAAGTCGATGCCGATGCTGCCGGTGAAGCCGGAAAGCACCACCTCCTCGGCGGGGATGTCGGCGCGGAAGCGGGCCTGCAGCTCCGGCGAGACCATGGCCACGCGGGCCCGCAGCGGGTCGACGCCGGCCGAGGGCTCGAGGCCCAGCCGCAGCACCCTGCCGCCCGGCATGGCCTGCTCGTCGCCGGCCACCAGCCGCAGCAGCGTGGACTTGCCGGCGCCGTTCGGCCCCACGACCGCCCAGTGCTCGCCGCGCCGGACCGTCCAGCCGACGTCGCGCAGCACCGGGTTCCCGTCGAGCCGCACCTCCACGCCCTGCAGCTCCACCACCGTGCGCCCGCCCGTGCGCTGCACGGCGCGCGCCTTCCTCCCGGCCGGGGTCGGAATCCCGGTCGCGGTCGGGGTCGAGGTCGGGGTCGCGGCCCGAGGCGCGGTCCGCTTCCCCTGGAGCTCCACCGCCGCCGGATCCCCCTCCGCCTTCCACATGGGCGAGGAGAGCAGCGCGAACATCTCCTCCCGCTCCCCCTGGGCGACGACCGAGCCGGCGTGCAGCAGCGCCACCCTGTCGATGGCGGGGACGATCTCCTCGTACCGGTGGGTGGCCAGCACCAGCGGCGGCCCGCGGTGGGCCAGGCGCGACAGCGTCCGCAGGAAGGCGGCGCGGGAGTCGGCGTCGAGCCCGTCGCAGGGCTCGTCGAGGAGCAGGAGCGCCGGGCGCGAGACCAGGGCCCGGGCCAGCAGCACCCGCCGCAGCTCGCCGTTGGAGAGGGTGACCACGCTGCGCGGGCGGAGGTGGGCGATCTCCAGCTGCTCGCACAGCTCCTCCACCCGCCGCTCCTCCGCGGCCGAGAGCGCGCCGTCGCTCCAGACCTCGCCGCCGAAGCCGGAGCGGATGGCCTGCTCCGCGGGCATGTCCCACTCGCGCCGCCGGTAGGTGTCCTGCTGCTCCGGGGATACCAGCGCGATGCGCTCCCGGGCTCCGATGGGGCTCTCGGTGGACTGCCCGCCGATGCGGTAGCGGCGGCCGGCGCGGGTCTCCGGGGTGGGCTGCTCGTCGCCACGCAGGAGGCGCAGGAGCGTGGACTTGCCGGCGCCGTTGCCCCCGAGGACGGCCCAGCTCTCGCCCTCCCGGAGCGCCAGCGAGACCCGGGAGAGGACCTCGACGCCCGAGAGGCGGACGTCGACGCGATCGAGGGTGACGAGGGGCAAGGTCCATCCATATTACAATTCCCGGATGGAAGCGCGCCTCGTCGAGTTCGTGCGGTTGCTCCGCGGGAGCGGGGTGCGGGCCTCGGCTGCCGAGCTCACCGAGGCGGCCCGGGCGGCGGCGCTGGTGGGGGTGGGGGAGCGGAGCGCTTTCCGGGCGGCGCTGCGCTCCACGCTGGTGAAGCGCGCCCTCGACGTCCCGGTCTTCGACCAGCTCTTCGACCTGTACTTCTCGGCGCTGGGCCGGGCGCTGGAGGCGGTGGACCAGGCCTTGCTCGACGAGATCGAGCGCTCGCGGCTGCTGGAGGGAGAGGACCTGGAGAGGGCCCTCGAGGCGCTCTCGGCGGCGCTGCACCGGATCTCGCCGCTGGCCCGGGCGGCGCTGGCCGGCGACCAGGGGACGCTGGCCCGCCTCTTCCAGCGGGCGGCCCTGGAGCTCGACTTCTCGGGGCTGGTGATGGCGGCGCAGGTGAGCTTCTACGCCCGGCGGCTGCTCTCGGCGGCCGGCGGCGGCACCCTGCAGCACGACCGGGCCGACCTGGACCAGGCGCTGCGCACCGCCGGGCTCACGCCGCGGGGGCTGGCCCTGGTGACGGCGCGGGTGGGCGAGGCGCTCGACCGCATCGAGGAGGCGGCGCGCCGCTGGGTGGAGCTGGAGGCGCGGGCCCGGGCCATCGGGCGCCGCCGCGCCGGGCCGCCGCTGGCGGCCACGCCCATCTCCCAGGCCGACAGGGAGCGGGTCGAGACCGCGGTGCGCCGCCTGGCCGAGCGGCTCAAGGCCCGCCTGCAGCGGCGCGAGCGCTCCCGCCGGCGCGGGGCGCTGCACGTTCGGCGCACCCTGCGGCGCAACATGGGGCTGGGCGGCCTGCCGGCCACGCTGGTGTTCCGCAAGAAGCAGCGGGAGCGGCCCGACGTGGTGGTGCTCTGCGACGTGTCCGACTCGGTGCGCAACGTCTCGCGGCTGATGCTGCTCTTCCTCTACACGCTGCAGGAGATCTTCCAGCGCGTGCGCAGCTTCGTCTTCGTCTCCGAGGTGGGCGAGGTGACCGAGGTCTTCCGCGAGGAGCGCGACCCGGCCCGGGCCGCCGACCTGGCTACCGCCGGCAAGGTGGTGAGCCTGGCGGGCAACTCCAACTACGGCAAGGCGCTGCGCCTGTTCCACGAGCGGCACCTGGGGGCAGTGGGGCGGCGCACCACCGTCATCGTCATCGGCGACGGCCGGACCAACTACTTCCCGCCGGAGGCCTGGGTGCTGCGCGAGGTGCAGCGCAAGGCGCGGCGCGTGATCTGGATCTGCCCCGAGGAGCGCTGGGCCTGGGGGAGCGGAGACTCGGAGATGCCGGCCTACGCCCGCGAGGTGGACCGGGTGGCCACGGTGACGACGCTCGCCGACCTGGAGGCCGTGGCGGACCACCTGGTGCCGAGGGAGGGGAAGGGGGGGTAGGGGAGCGGTTGACCCGGGCCCTCCCGCGCCCTAGAACCCGCCGCATGCCGGAGCTCGTCAGCCTGGGGCCGAAGCCGCCCGCCGCCGCACCCGCGAACGCCGGGCCGCGGCGCACGGTCTTCGTCCACACCTTCGGCTGCCAGATGAACGAGTCGGACAGCCAGCGCATGGTCGAGCTGCTGGGCCAGGCGGCCTGGTCGCCCGTCTCGCTGCCCGAGGAGGCCGACCTCATCCTGGTGAACACCTGCGCGGTGCGCGAGAAGGCGGAGCAGAAGCTGCTCTCGGCGCTGGGGCGCTACCGCGAGCACAAGGCGCGCCGGGGCACCGTCATCGCCGTGGCCGGCTGCGTGGCCCAGGCCGAGAAGGAGCGGCTGCTGAAGCGGGTCCCCTACGTGGACTTCGTCTTCGGCCCGGACCACCTGGCCGAGCTGCCCGGGATGGTGGCGCGCGCCGCCCGCGAGCGCTTCGCCGAGACCGGCTGGATGGACTCGGAGGAGTACCTCTTCCCCCGCGCCGATCCCGAGGCGGCGCGCGGCCGCGCCACCGCCTTCGTCACCGCCATGAAGGGCTGCGACAACGTCTGCTCCTTCTGCATCGTGCCCCACACCCGCGGCCGCGAGGTCTCGCGCCCGGCGGCGGAGGTGGTGGAGGAGTGCCGCCGGCTCGCCGAGGTGGGCGTGCGCGAGGTGACGCTCATCGGCCAGAACGTCAACTCCTACCGGGGCGGCTGCGACTTCGCGACCCTGCTGCGCCGGGTGGCGGCCCTCGAGGGCGTGGCCCGCATCCGCTTCACCACCAGCCACCCCCACGACCTCTCCGACGCGCTCGTCGAGGCCTTCCGCGACGAGCCCAAGGTGATGCCCCACTTCCACCTGCCGGTGCAGTCGGGCTCCGACCCGGTGCTGGCCCGGATGCGGCGCGACTACACCGTGGCCGGGTACCTGGAGCGCTTCGACAGGCTGCTGGCGGCGCGGCCCGGCATCGCCATCACCACCGACTTCATCGCCGGCTTCCCCGGCGAGACCGAGGAGGACTTCGAGGCCTCGGTGCGGCTGCTCGCGCGGGCCCGCTTCGACAACTCCTTCTCCTTCGTCTACAGCCCGCGGCCGCACACCGGCGCGGTGCGCCGCCTGGGCTCGGCGCCGGAGTGGGCCGAGGTGCCCCGGGAGGTCGCGGTGGCGCGGCTCGAGCGGCTGCAGGCGGTGCAGCGCCGCCTCTCGGCCGAGGCGCTCGCCTCGCGCCTGGGCTCCGACGTGGAGGTGCTGGTGGAGGGGCCGGGCGACGAGGAGGGCTGGCGGCGCGGCCGCACCCCGCACAACCACCTGGTCCACTTCGCCGCCAGCGAGGCCCGGGCGCCTGCCGGGGCCCTGCTCCCGGTGCGGGTCACCCGCGCCGGCGGCAGCAGCCTCTCGGGCGAGCTGCGATAGCGCGTCCCACGGCCGCGTCCTTGCGGCAGCGGAGGAGCGCGGGCTATCGTCCCGCCACCCGAGCCGCCATGGCCATCATCCGTCCGCACGGAAACACCGCCCCCCGGATTCCCGAGAGCGCCTTCGTGGCCGAGACCGCGCTGGTGGTCGGCGACGTGGAGCTGGGCGAGTCCTCGTCCATCTGGTTCGGCGCCGTGGTTCGCGGCGACGTCAACAGCGTCCGCATCGGCGCCCGCACCAACATCCAGGACCTGACCGTCATCCACGTCACCGGCGGCACCCACCCCACCCGCGTGGGCGACGACGTCACCGTGGGTCACCGGGTGGTGCTGCACGGCTGCACCATCCTGGACCGCTGCCTCGTCGGTATCGGCGCCATCGTGATGGACGGCGCGGTCGTCGGCCCCGACGCCATGGTGGGCGCCGGCGCCCTGGTGCCGCCCGGCATGGTGGTGCCGCCCGGGACGCTGGTGGTGGGCTCCCCGGCCAAGGTGAAGCGCGAGCTCACCGCCGAGGAGATCGCCTACTTCCGCAAGTCGGCCCAGAGCTACGCCTCCTACGCGGCCCGCTATCGCGCCGAGGGCTGGTCGGCTCGATGACCGTCGAGGAGAAGATGGAGGCGCTCGGCGCCACCCCCCTGTTCACCGACTTCACCGACACCGGCAAGCGGATCTTCGCCAGCGTCGCGCAGGAGAAGCGCATCCCCGCCGGGGCCCCGCTCTTCGCCGAGAACATGGTGGGCGAGTCGCTCTTCGTGGTGGTCTCGGGCGGCGTCCGGCTCTCCCAGAAGCGGCCCGAGGGGGGCGAGCGCGAGGCCGGGCAGGTGGGCGCCGGCGAGGTGCTGGGCGAGCTGGCGGTGCTCTCCCCCACGGTGCGGCTGGTGTCGGCGGTGGCCGCCGCCGAGACCGTGGTCCTCGAGATCGGCCAGCGCGACTTCCTGGCCCTGGCCCCTCAGAAGCCCCAGGCCTGCCTCAAGCTGGCCACCGCCATCGCCGCCGTGCTGGCCCGCCGCCTGGGCGAGAGCCGCGACCTCCTGCGCGAGACCCTGGCCCGCACCGCGGCGCCCTGAGCCGCCGGCCCCCCGGACCTCTCGATGCTCGAACGCCTGGTGGTGCTCCTCGAAAGCCACTCCCTGGGGGTGGGCTTCGTCTTCGTCTTCGGCGTGCTGCTCCTCTGCGGCTTCGGGCTGCCCATGCCCGAGGACATCATCCTCGTCACCGGCGGCGTGCTTGCCTGGATGGCCTCCCCGCTGGAGGAGCCCAGCTTCGCGGGGATGATCCGCGACGAGGGGCTGCTGCTCATGGTGCTGACCGGGCTCCTCGGCATCCTGGCCGGCGACTCGGTGATCTTCTGGGCCGGGCGCAAGCTGGGGCGGCGGGTGGCCGAGTTCCGCCTGCTGCGCCACATGGTCACGCCCGACAAGCTGGAGAAGGTGGAGCGCCGGCTCCGGCAGCAGGGCAACGTGGTGGTGATGATCGCCCGCTTCCTGCCCGGCCTGCGGGCCCCGACCTACTTCACCGTGGGCCACAGCCGCTTCGCCTACTGGAAGTTCCTGGTCTACGACGGGCTGGCGGCGCTGGTCTCGGCGCCGGCCTGGGTGTGCCTGGGCTTCTGGTTCGGCGACGACATCCAGCAGGCGGCCCGGGTGGCGGCCCGCTTCTCCAACTACGTCCTGCTGGGCCTGGCGGCGGTGCTGCTGCTCCTCGGCGGGCGCTTCTGGTGGAAGCGGCGGCAGGAGCGGGCGGCGGCGCCGCCGCGGGCCTGAAAAGCGCTGCTGGCAGCGGTTTTCCCGCAGGGCTCGGGCGCCTTGACGGCCCCGGCGCGGATCGCTATACGTCCGCATGCTCAACCGCGACGAACTCAGGGAAGCGCTGACCTTCGACGACGTCCTGCTGGTTCCCGGCGAGAGCGACGTCCTCCCCAAGTCGGTCGAGACCGCCTCCCGCCTCACCCGCAACATCTCCCTCAACATCCCCCTGGTCTCGGCGGCCATGGACACGGTCACCGAGGCCAAGATGGCCATCGCCATGGCCTCCGAGGGCGGCATGGGGTTCATCCACAAGAACCTCACCATCGAGCAGCAGGCGGCCGAGGTGGTCCGGGTGAAGAAGTACGAGTCGGCCATCGTGGCCGACCCCATCACCATCGAGCCCGACGCCCCGCTGCACCGGGCGGTGGCGCTGATGCGCGAGAACGGCGTCTCCGGTATCCCGGTGACCCGCAAGGGCAAGCTCTGCGGCATCCTCACCAACCGCGACCTGCGCTTCGAGAAGAACCTGGAGCAGCGGGTCGAGGACGTGATGACCAAGAAGCTCATCACCGCCCGCGAGGGAGCGACCATCGAGGAAGCCAAGGTGCTGCTCCACACCCACCGCATCGAGAAGCTGCTGGTGGTGAACGAGGCCTTCGAGCTCAAGGGGCTCATCACCATCAAGGACATCGAGAAGATCCAGAAGCACCCGCACGCCGCCAAGGACCGGCTCGGCCGCCTGCTCTGCGGCGCCGCCGTGGGCGTGGGGCCGGACCGCGAGGCCCGGGTGGCGGCCCTGCTCAAGGCCGGCGTGGACGTCATCGCCATCGACACCGCCCACGGCCACTCCCGCGGCGTGGTCGACGCGGTGCGGGCCACCAAGGCCAACTTCAAGAACGTGGAGCTGGTGGCCGGCAACGTGGCCACCGCCGAGGCCGCCGAGGCGCTGTGCCAGGCCGGTGCCGACGCCGTCAAGGTGGGCGTGGGGCCGGGCTCGATCTGCACCACCCGCGTGGTGGCCGGCGTGGGCGTCCCCCAGATCACCGCCGTGGACGACTGCTCCCGCGCCGCCGAGAAGCACGGCGTGCCCGTCATCTCCGACGGCGGCGTGAAGTACTCCGGCGACATGGTGAAGGCGCTGGCCGCCGGCGCCTCGACGGTGATGGTCGGGTCGCTGCTGGCCGGCACCGAGGAGGCCCCCGGCGACGTCATCCTGTACCAGGGGCGCAGCTACAAGAGCTACCGCGGCATGGGCTCCATCGCCGCCATGAAGGAAGGCTCCCGGGACCGCTACTTCCAGGGCGACGTCACCGACGCCGAGAAGCTGGTCCCCGAGGGCATCGAGGGGCGCGTCCCCTACAAGGGCACCGTCTCCATGAACGTGCTGCAGATGGTGGGCGGCCTGCGCTCCGGCATGGGCTACCTGGGCTGCCGCACCATCGCCGAGCTGCGGCAGAAGCCGCGCTTCGTCCGCATCACCTCGGCCGGCCTGCGCGAGAGCCACGTCCACGACGTGACCGTGACGCAGGAGGCCCCCAACTACCGGATCGGCTCGTAGCCGCAGCGGGAGAGGGCAGGGCGTGGACATCCATTCCGAGAAGATCCTCATCCTCGACTTCGGGTCGCAGTACACGCAGCTCATCGCGCGGCGGCTGCGCGAGCTGGGCGTCTACTGCGAGATCCACCCCGGCCCCATCCCGGCCGCCCAGATCAAGGCCTTCCAGCCCCGGGGCATCGTGCTCTCCGGCGGCCCGGCCTCGGTGCTGGCCGCCGGCAGCCCGCGCCCCGACCCGCTCGTCTGGGAAGCCGGGGTGCCGGTGCTGGGCATCTGCTACGGCCTCCAGCTCCTGGCCCACGAGCAGGGCGGGCGAGTGGACAACTCGGCCCACCGCGAGTTCGGCCCTGCCACCGTCGACGTGCGCGGCGGCTCGCCGCTCTTCGCCGACCTGCCCCGGAAGCTCGACGTCTGGATGAGCCACGGCGACCGGGTGGAGGCCATCCCGCCCGGCTTCGAGCCCATCGCCTCGACCTCCAACGCCCCCTTCGCGGCGGTGGAGCACCGCGGCCGCCGCATCTGGGCGGTGCAGTTCCACCCCGAGGTGGTGCACACGCCCCGCGGCGCCGAGCTGCTCCGCAACTTCGCCATGGGCATCTGCGGCTGCTCCGGCTCCTGGTCCATGAAGGGGTACGTGGAGACGGCGGTGGAGCAGATCCGGGCCCAGGTGAAGGACGGCCACGCCATCTGCGCCCTCTCCGGCGGGGTGGACTCGGCGGTGGCGGCGGTGCTCGTCCACCGGGCCATCGGCGACAGGCTGCGCTGCATCTTCGTGGACAACGGCGTGCTGCGGGCCGGCGAGCGGGAGCAGGTGGAGGAGGTCTTCGGGCGGATGTTCCACCTGCCGCTCGTCACCGTCGACGCCCGGGAGCGCTTTCTCGGCAAGCTGGCCGGCGTCACCGACCCCGAGAAGAAGCGCAAGATCATCGGCCGGGAGTTCATCGCCGTCTTCGAGGAGGAGGTCGAGCGCCTGGCCGGGCAGGGCGAGCGGGCCCAGTTCCTGGTGCAGGGCACCCTCTACCCCGACGTCATCGAGTCGGTCTCCTTCAAGGGCCCGTCGGCCACCATCAAGAGCCACCACAACGTCGGCGGGCTGCCCGAGGTGATGAAGCTGGCCCTGGTGGAGCCGCTGCGCGAGCTCTTCAAGGACGAGGTGCGGCGCCTGGGCGCGGAGCTGGGGCTGCCCCGGGAGAGCATCCAGCGCCAGCCCTTCCCCGGGCCCGGCCTGGCCATCCGGGTCCTGGGCGAGGTCACCGAGGAGCGCCTGGCGGTTCTGCGCCGGGCCGACCTGGTGGTCCAGGAGGAGGTCCGCAAGGCGGGCCTCTACGAGAAGCTGTGGCAGTCCTTCGCGGTGCTGCTGCCGGTCCGCTCGGTGGGGGTCATGGGCGACGAGCGCACCTACGAGTCCACCTGCGCCATCCGGGCCGTGGAGTCCACCGACGGCATGACCGGCGACTGGGCCCGGCTGCCGTACGACCTGCTGGCGCGCATCTCGTCGCGCATCATCAACGAGGTGCGCGGCATCAACCGCGTGGTCTACGACGTCTCCTCCAAGCCCCCGGCCACCATCGAGTGGGAGTAGCGCCTACCTGCCGCGGTCCAGCTTCTTCCGGGCCGTGCGGGGTGGAGTAGAATCCCGGCCATGCGCCGCGCCCTGCTCCTCCTCCTCGCCGGGCTCCTCTCCTGCCAGGACTACCGCTTCAACCCGGTGGGCAAGTGCCTGATCCAGCCAGGGCAGGCGCGGGTGTCGGTGGAGGACATCTCCACCGCCGACATCCTCTTCGTCATCGACGACTCCGGGTCGATGGACCCGATCCAGCAGGCCCTGGCCAACAACTTCGATTCCTTCATCTCCCAGCTGGTCTCCACCCAGGCGACCCGGGCGGCCGCCGGCAAGGAGCCCATCGACTTCCACATCGCGGTCACCAGCTCGTCGATCTTCGTGGCCAACGCCGGGATCTGCACCGGCGCGCCCGCCGCCTGCACCACCGACCCGGCCGCCAACCAGGCCAGCACCTGCGGCGCCGCCGGCTCCTCCTGCGTCGGCATCCGCGACCAGTACTACGGCATCGGCTCGCCCAGCACGCCGGCCAACCAGCTCACCTGCCTGCCCAACGGCGCCTCCGACCCGCGCGACGGCGACCCGTACCCCTCGGGCAACTTCCTGGCCCCGGCCGGCGGCTCCAAGGTCATCCACTTCGACAAGAACCCCTGCGGCACCGGGACCGCGGCCGACTGCTGGGCGGGCTGGACGGCGGGCAACGCCGCTCACCCCATCAGCCAGCTCATCGCCCAGTTCCAGCAGAACGTGAAGACCGGGGTCTGCGGCTCGCCCGAGGAGCAGCACCTCGAGGCCGCCCGGCTGGCGGTGAAGAAGGCCCTGCGGCAGGACGGCCTCTCCCAGCCCTCCGACGTGCAGGCCAGCGAGTGGCCCCACCAGAAGTCGAAGCTGGTCGTGGTCTGGGTGGGCAACGAGGACGACTGCTCCAACCTGAAGAGCACCTCCACCCAGGTGACCTACCTGGGCTCGCCGGGCAGCGACATGTGCACCGAGCACCCGGAGCGGCTCACCCCGGTGGCCGAGTACGCCGCCTTCTTCGCCAGCCTGGGCCGGCCCTTCGGCGCCGCCTTCATCCGGCCCGGCGACTCGGGCTGCAACTGCTCCGGCGGGCTCTCCTGCACCGGCTACTCCAACGGCACCCGCTTCAAGGCGCTGCGCGACCTCATCCTGGCCCAGGGGAACCGGGTGGTGGACGCCTCGGTCTGCGGCTCCTTCGCCGGCCCGCTCCAGGACATCGCCAACCTGGCCATCCCTCCCGATCGGCTCATCCTGCCGTCGGCCCCCGCCTCCGAGGTGGTCACCCAGCTCCGCGTCCAGGGCTCCGACGGCAAGACGGTGCACGTCTGCGTGGGGCCGGATCCGGCGCAGGAGTGGTGGTTCGTGGACTGCAACGTCAGCCCGCCCACGCCGCTCGCCGCCGGCACCAGCGCCTGCATCCAGCTCCGCGGCGGCAGCGCCTGCGAGCCGGGCCCGGGCCAGACGCTCCAGGCCGAGTACCTGGGCCGGGTGCCAGCCGCCGGCTGCGCCAGCGCCACCGAGTGCGCCACGGCGCTGGGCGGCACCGCCGCGGACTGGCTCTGCGAGGGCGCCGTGGCCGCCACTTCCACCCCCGGGACCTGCCTCTGCGCCCGGCCCTGAAGACCGCCGCCCTGGGCGCGCTCCTGGCGCTGGGCGGCTGCCTGGGCTGCGACACCGTCCCGCCCGACGCCCTGACCCGCTGCGACCAGGGGACCATCCTCCCCGGGAACGTCAGGACCGACATCCTCTTCGTGGTGGACGACTCCGGCTCCATGGCCGCCGAGCAGTCGCGCCTGGCCACCGCCTTCGGCGACTTCATCGCCGCCCTCTCGACCTCGGCGGTGGCCAACGACTTCCAGATCGGCGTCACCACCACCGCCGTGGACCTGCCCGTCTGCGAGGCCTACGACGGCACTGGCGCCTGCACCACCTTCAGCCTGCGGACCCGCTACGACGACGGCACGCCCTACGCCGCCGGAGCGCTGGTGGCCGCGGCCGGCAGGCCCGCCATCCTCCGGGCCGGCTCGCCCACGCTGGTGGACGACTTCATCGCCAACGTGCAGGTCGGCACCCTCGGCCCCTCCAAGGAGCAGGGGTTCCGGGCCATGCAGCAGGCGCTCGACGGCCGCAATGCCGGCTTCCTGCGCTCCGGGGCCCGCCTGGCGGTGGTGCTGGTGAGCGACGAGGACGACTGCAGCGACTCGGCCACCGCCCCCGGCGTCGTCTACCCGCGCTTCCAGGACAGCTGCCACAGCGACGCCCTGCAGGCCAGGCTGCCGCCGGTGCAGGTCTACGTGGACGCGCTGCGCGGGCCGCTCGGCGGCGAGGTGCGCACCGTCAAGCTCGGCATCCTGGCGGGCCTCGACGCCGCCACCGGCCAGCCCGTCCAGCCCTCCTGCAACCGCGACGGCTACCCCGGCTACCGCTACCGCCTCCTCGCCGACGCCTTCGGCGCCGACGCGGTGGTGGCCGACGTCTGCCAGCCCGACTTCGCCGCCACGCTCTCGGCCATCGCCGCCAGCCTCGACCCGGGCCAGACGGTGCCGCTCGCGGGCGAGCCGGCCGACTGGCGCCTCCTGCAGGTGGGGGTCACCCGCGCCGACGGCACCCGGGCGGCCTGCAGCGTCGGGCTTCCGGGCACTGGCGCCTCGGAGGCCCAGGTGATCTACCAGGCGCCCCAGGCGGGGAGCCCGCCGCGGATCACCTTCCAGGGTGCCTGCCTCCTGCACGCGGGGGACTCCATCCAGATCAGGGTCGTCTGCGCGGGCTAGCGCGGCGAGCGCCGATGACGTAGGAACGAGGAGCAGCCCCCGCTCCCCCCGCCTCCGGAACGTCTGGTGTCCCTCTGCGTCGCGCTCCTCGCAGCTGCCCTGGCGGCCCCGGCCGAGCCGGCGGCGGAGCCGTTCGAGGCGCTGCTCTCTCGCGCCGACGCCCTCTACGCCCGCCGCGACGAGCCAGGCGCCCGGGCCGACCTGGAGAAGCTCCTCGGCGAGGCGGCGCGCCGCGCGCCGGCCGACTACGGCGTGCTCTGGCGCCGCGCCCAGCTCCAGTTCTGGATCTCCGACGACCCGCTGCTCCCCGCCGAGGAGAAGAGCAAGCTCGGCCAGGCCTGCTGGGAGGTGGCCGACGAGGCCGCCCGCGCCCAGCCCGGCAAGGTGGAGGGCTGGTTCTACGCCGCCGGCTGCATGGGCAACTACGCCCTCGGCATCGGCGTGCTGAAGGCGCTGACCCAGGGCATCGAGGGCAAGTTCAAGGAGCGGCTCGCCAAGGCCGAGGCGCTGGACGCGGCCTTCCAGTCGGGCGCCATCGCCACCGCCTGGGGGCGCTTCTACTACGAGCTGCCCTGGCCCAAGTACGACGCCGCCAGGAGCGAGCAGCGGCTCCGCGACGCGCTGGGCCGCAACCCGCGCAACGTGCGGGCGCTGGTGTACCTGGCCGAGCTGTTCCGCAAGGAAGGGAAGCCGGAGGAGGCGGGGCGCCTGCTGGAGAGCGCGGTGGCCCGCCCGCCCGGAGCGTACGACGCACCCGAGGAGCGACGCTGGCAGGCGCGGGCCCGCGCCCTGCTGGCCCAGAAACCCTGACGGACGAGGAGGGGACCATGAGCGCAGCCGCAGCCAGCAGCCCGCGCAGCGTCATCGGCATGTTCGAGGAGATGGCCCAGAAGGCCGGCAACCGCGCCTGCACCAGGCAGAAGCGGGACGGACGCTGGGTGGACACGAGCTGGGCGGAGATGGCCCGGCGCGCCCGGGCGGTGGCCGACGGCCTGGCCTCCCTGGGCGTGAAGCGCGGCGACCGGGTGGCGCTCCTGGGCGAGACCGCCACCGACTGGATCGTGGCCCACCTCGGCGTGCTCGGGGCCGGCGCCATCACCGTGCCCATCTACCAGTCCAACAAGTCCCACGAGGTGCAGTACATCCTGGAGAACTCGGGCGCCTGCTACGTCTTCTGCGACTCGGAGGCCCAGGCCCAGAAGGTGCGCGAGGCGCGGGCCAGCTTGCCGGCGCTCCAGGGGTCGATCCGCTTCGTGGGCGCGCCGGCCACCGCCCATGAGCGCACCCTCGCCGACCTGGAGAAGGCCGGCACCGAGTGGCGCAAGGCCAACGAGGGCGCCCACGCCGCCCGGGTGGCGGCCGTCCAGCCCGAGGATCCGGCCTGCTTCATCTACACCTCGGGGACCACCGGCAACCCCAAGGGCGTGGTGCTGACCCACGCCAACTGGGTCTACGAGGCCACCTCGGTGGAGACGCTGCACCTCATCGAGGGGGACGACGTGGTGCTGCTGTTCCTGCCCATGGCCCACTCCTTCGCCCAGGTCATGGGCGCGGTCTGGTTCAAGGTGGGCTGCACCGTGGCCTTCGTGGAGTCGCTGGAGAAGATCGTCGACAACGCCGGCGAGGTGAAGCCCACCGCCATGCCGTCGGTGCCGCGCATCTTCGAGAAGGCCTACAACGCGGTGGTGGCCAAGGGCACGGCCTCGCCCGGCCTCAAGGGCAAGCTCTTCAAGATGGCGCTCGCCGGCCTCGACGACTGGGTGGCGGCTCGGGAGCAGGGGCGCACCGGGGGCGGGCTCGGCTACCTGCTGGGCAAGAAGCTGGTGTTCCCCAAGCTGGCGGCGGCGCTCAAGGAGCGCTTCGGCGGGCGGATGCGGGTCTTCATCTCCGGCGGTGCGCCGCTCTCGCCCAAGATCAACTGGTTCTTCAACCACTGCGGGCTGGAGATCCTGGAGGGCTACGGCCTCACGGAGACCAGCGCCGGCACCTTCGTCAACCGGCCGGGCCAGAACCGCATCGGCACGGTGGGCCCGCCGGTGCCCGGCACCGAGGTGAAGATCGCCGAGGACGGCGAGATCCTGATCCGCGGCCCCGGGGTGATGAAGGAGTACTACAAGAACCCCACCGCCACCGCCGAGGTGCTCAAGGACGGCTGGCTGCTCACCGGCGACATCGGCCACCTCGACGAGAAGGGCTGCCTCAGGATCACCGACCGTAAGAAGGACATCATCGTCACCGCCGGCGGCAAGAACGTGGCCCCGCAGAACCTGGAGAACGAGCTCAAGACCAACCCCTTCATCTCCCAGGTGGTGGTCCACGGCGACAAGCGCAAGTTCCTCTCGGCGCTCATCACCGTGAACGAGGAGAACGTGCGCAAGTGGGCCGCCGAGAACAACGTCCCGCTGGCCCAGAAGCTCCACCAGGACAAGCTGGTGCGCGAGCGCATCCAGGCGGCCGTGGACGCCCTCAACGAGAAGCAGCCCAGCTACTCCAGCATCAAGAAGTTCGAGCTCCTGGAGAAGGACTTCACCCAGGAGACCGGCGAGCTCACCCCAACGCTCAAGGTGAAGCGCAAGGTGGTCAACGAGCGCTACAAGGCGGTGCTCGACGCCTTCTACGCGGAGTAGCCGGCCCGGCGCGCCCCGCTCCGGGCGTGGGCGCGCCTTGACAGGTCGCAGGGCGGCCCACTAGGTTCCCACCGATTCCCGAATCAACGGAGGCTAGGACCCATGGCCGAGGCAGCGAGCGTGAAGGACGTCTTCGAGCGGCACATGCCGGAGCGGCTCAAGTCCAAGCCCGATCTGGTGACCAAGATCAACGCCGTCTACCAGTTCAACATCAACGGCCAGGACGGCGGACAGTGGGCGGTGGACTGCGCCACCCCGGGCGGCGCGGTGACCGCCGGCACCTCCGGCGCCGCCAAGTGCACCGTCACCTGCACCGACTCCGACTTCCTCTCCATCGTGAACGGCAAGCTCAACCCGCAGATGGCCTTCATGATGGGCAAGCTCAAGATCCAGGGCGACATGGGGCTGGCGCTGAAGCTGGCCCAGCTCCTCGGCTAGCACGCCGTGGGCGCGCCCCCGCTGGCCGGCGTCCGCCTGCTCGATCTCTCGCGGCTCTACCCCGGCCCCTTCGCCAGCCTGGTCCTCGCCGACCTGGGGGCCGAGGTGGTGAAGGTGGAGGAGCCGCAGGGCGGCGACTACCTGCGCTGGATGCCGCCGCTGGCCGGCAAGCAGTCGGGCTTCTTCCACGCCCTCAACCGCAACAAGCGCAGCCTGGCCCTCGACCTCAAGGCTCGGGGCGGGGCCGAGGTCTTCCTACGGCTCGCGGCCCGCGCCGACGTGGTGCTGGAGTCGTTCCGGCCCGGGGTGATGGACCGGCTCGGCATCGGCTACCCGGCGCTGCGCCGGGCCAACCCCGGCATCGTCCTCTGCTCCATCAGCGGCTACGGCCAGGACGGCCCCTACCGCGAGCGGGCCGGCCACGACCTCGACTACGTGGCCATCGCCGGGCTGCTGGCGGTGAACGGCCCCGCCGAGCGGCCGATGCCGCCCGGCGTGCAGGTGGCCGACGTGGCCGGCGGCTCCTGGCCGGCGGTGGCCGGCATCCTGGCCGCCCTCCTGCGGCGCGCCGCCACCGGCGAGGGGGCCCACGTCGACGTCTCCATGACCGACGGGGCGCTGGCGATGCTGGCGCTGCAGCAGGGCGGCGCCGACGCCCGGGGCACGCCGCTGGCCCGCGAGCGGGAGATGCTCAACGGCGGCGGCGCCTGCTACCGCGTCTACCGCACCCGGGACGGGCGCCACGTGGCGCTCGGTGCCCTCGAGCCCCACTTCTTCGCCGCCTTCTGCCGGGGCGCGGGCCGGCCCGAGCTCGCCGAGCGGCAGTTCGACGACGGCGGCCGCGGACCGGTGGAGGAGGTCGAGGCGATCTTCCTCACCCGCACCCGCGAGGAGTGGACCCGCTTCGGCGAGGAGCACGACTGCTGCCTGGCGCCGGTGCTGGAGGGGGACGAGCCGCGCTCCGACCCGCAGCTCCGCGCCCGCGGCCTCTTCCTGTCGGTGGACACGCCGTGGGAGGGCAGGGCGATGCCCTCGCTGGCCACGCCGGTGCGGCTGGCCGGCGTGGAGGCCCCGCGGGCGCCGGCGCCCGAGCTGGGGGCCGACACCGACCGGGTGCTGGCCGGGGCCGGGTTCGCGCCCGGTGAGATCGCGGCGCTGCGCCAGTCGGGCGTGGTGGGCGCGCGCTGAACCTCCTCCGGACGGGGTGCGGCGGCCCTCTCGCTTGACAGGGAGTGGGGCCGCGACAATGCTCCCCGGACCTTGCGCGTCTTCCTCGCCATCGCGGCGGCGGTGCTGGTGGCCCTCGGGGCCGCGGCGCCGCACCACCACGCCGCGGGGCAGGGCACGCAGGAGTGCCAGGCCTGCCTCACCCGCACCGGAGAGGAGGCGCGCAGCGCCGTCCCCGACCTGACCCCGCGCGCGGTGGTCGTCGAGGCGGTGGTGGCCGCGCCTGGCCTGCCGCCGGTCACCGGCGCGCCGCTGGGGGCCATCCCCGGGCAGTCTCCACCCCGCGCCTAGCCGCAACAGGCGCGAGGGATCCATCGTCACGAACAGTGAATGCTGGTGCGCGCCCGGAGGGGTGCGCGAGGAGAGGTCCATGAAGGGGATTTGGCTCGCCGCGGCCCTGGCCGCCGGCGTGGGGAGCGTGGCACAGGCACAGCAGGCCGGGACGGGCCCGGGGGCGACCCCGCGCCTCCTGCCCGACATCTCGGCCATCGGCAGCGGGGTGCTGGTGTGGAACCGGGACGACGTGGAGGCGCTCTCGCCCCGCAGCGGCCCCTCCGGTCCGGCGGGCAAGGTGACGCCGGTGTTCCAGGAGCTGGAGGTGGCGCTGCAGGCGGTGGTCGACCCCTTCGCCCGCGCCGACGTCTACCTGACCTTCGGGCCCGAGGGAGCCGGGGTGGAGGAGGCCTACGTCACCACCCTGGCGCTGCCAGGCGGCCTGCAGATCAAGGCCGGCACGCTGCACTCGCCCTGGGGGCGGCTCAACCAGCAGCACCCGCACGCCTGGGACTTCGTGGACGCGCCGCTGGCCGCCAGCCGGCTGGTGGCGGCCGAGGCGCTGGGCGGCCCCGGGCTCGACGTGGCCTGGCTCGCGCCCCTGCCCTGGTTCGCCGAGCTGCACCTGGCCTACCAGGAGACCACGCCGCTCGAGGGCGAGCCGGGGCGGCGCACCCTCGTCGGGCGCCTGGCGCAGTTCACCGACCTGGCCGAGGGAGCGACGCTGGGCGTCGGCCTCTCGGCGGCGCGGCTCGACGAGCCCGGGGCCGGCGCCTGGCGCGACCTCTACGGAGCCGACCTGTACCTGAAGCTCCGCCCGGCCACCTCCCGCTCCTACCTGGCGCTCCAGGCCGAGCTGTACGCCCGCAGGCTCTCCGGCACCGGCGACCCTGCCGTCGACGGCACCCGGCTGGGCGGCTACGCCCAGGCCGTGTACCGGATCGGCAGGGACTGGGCGGTCGGCGGGCGCTGGGAGACGGCGCCGTCGCTGGCCGACGGGCGCCCGGGGCCGGAGCAGCGCTTCACGGCGCTGGCCTCCTGGTACACGAGCGAGTTCATGCGCCTGCGGCTGCAGGGGTCGTACGACCGGCTGCCCGGGGGCAAGGCGGGGCTGGAGGCGCTCCTGGCCCTCGAGTTCTCCATCGGCGTGCACGGCGCCCACCCCTTCTAGGAGCCACGGCCATGACCATCCGCGAGCTGTCCCGCATCGCCCTGTTGCTCGCCGCGCTGCTCCCGGGCCCGGCCCGGGCCGCCGTCAAGGTGGTGACCACCACCGAGGGGCTGGCCTCCATCGCCCGGGAGGTGGGCGGCGCCGACGCCGAGGTGCAGCACCTCTCCCGCGGCGTCCAGGACCCGCACTTCGTCGACGCCAACCCCACGCTGGCCCTGAAGCTCCGCGCCGCCGACCTGCTCGTCGACGTGGGGCTGGAGCTGGAGGTGGGCTGGCTGCCGCCGCTCGTCAACCAGTCGCGCAACCCGGACATCCAGCCCGGCGGCCGGCGCCGCCTCACCGCCGCCAGCGCGGTCGCCGTCCTCGACGTGCCCACCGGCCCGGTGGACCGCTCCATGGGCGACCTGCACCCCGGAGGCAACCCCCACTTCCTCACCGACCCGCGGCGCGCCGCCCTGGTGGCCAAGGCCATCGGCGCCCGGCTCGGCGAGCTGGACCCGGCCCACGCCGCCGGCTACGCCGAGCGGGCCGCCGCCTTCGGGAAGCGGCTCGAGGCGGCCCTGGCCCGGTGGCAGGCGGAGCTGGCCCCCTACAAGGGGAAGCGGCTCTTCAGCCAGCACAAGACCCTCAGCTACCTCCACGAGTGGACCGGCCTGGTGGATGGAGGCGAGCTGGAGCCGCGCCCCGGCACGCCGCCGCCGCCCGCCCACCTGGCGCGGCTGGTGGAGGTGGCGAAGCGGGACGGCGTGAAGGTGATCGTGGTGGAGAGCTACTACGACACCCGCTCCGGCGAGCAGGTGGCCCGGCTCACCGGGGCGCGCCTGGTGAGCATCCCGGGCGACGTGGGGGGCGACCCGGCCGCGAAGAGCTACGAGAGCTACGTCGATCTCGTCGTCCGGCGCATCCTCGACGCCCTGCGCGCCAGCCCGTGACCACCACGCCACTCATCTCCCTGCGGGACGCGGCCGTCGGCTACGGCCGGCGGCCCCTGCTCCGCGCGGTGAACGTGCAGGTGAGGCCCGGGGACTTCCTGGCGCTGGTGGGGCCGAACGGCGGCGGCAAGACCACCGTGCTGCGCAGCCTGCTGGGGGCGCTGCCGCTGCTCGGCGGCGCGCGGGAGCAGCCCCGGCCGGTGCGGGTGGGGTACGTGCCCCAGCGCGACCACGTGGATGCCGTTTGGCCATTCACCGTGGGTGAGGTGGCAGCCATGGGCCGGACCCCCGGGCTCGGGCCGCTGCGGCGCCCCGGGCCCGCCGACCGCGCCGCGGTGGAGCGGGCCCTCGACCGGGTGGGCATCGCCGAGCTGCGCGGCAGGCCCTACGCCGAGCTCTCCGGCGGCCAGCGGCAGCGCACCCTCATCGCCCGGGCGCTGGCGGCCGAGCCGGAGCTGCTGGCGGTGGACGAGCCCACCAACGGCATGGACCCGGCGGCCGAGCTCTCGACCATGGAGGTGCTGCGGGCGCTGCACGGCGGCGGGCTGGCGGTGGTGATGGTCTCCCACCGGCTCGACGCGGTGGTGGCCCACGCCGTCACCCTGGGATTCGTGGACCGGGAGCGCGCCCTCTTCCGGGTGGGGCCGGCGGCGGAGATGCTGCGGCCCGGGGCCCTGGCCGAGCTCTACGGCCGCGAGGTGGAGGTGCGGGAGGAAGCGGGCAGGCGGGTGGTGCTGCCGGCGGCGAGGGGAGGGGGCCCGTGAGCGCGCTGGCCGGCTTCTGGGCGGCGCGCGAGCTGTGGCAGGCGCCGCTCCTGGCCTCGGGCATCGCCGGGGCCATGCTGGGCTTCCTGGGCGTCTACGTGGTGCTCCGGCGCATCGTCTTCGTCTCGGCGGCGCTGACGCAGGTCTCGACGCTGGGGCTGGTGGTGGGGCTCTTCCTCGAGGAGCGCCTGCACATCGAGGCCGAGCACGCCCACCACCAGCTCGGAATGGCCATGGGCTTCGCGGTGGTGGGGGCGCTGCTCCTCGGGGCCTGGCGGCCGCGGCGGCTGCCGGCCGAGGCCAGCGTGGGCGCGGCCTGGGTGGTGGCCTCGGCGCTGGTGGTGCTGGGGATCGCGCGGCTGGTGCACGTGTCGCACGACCTCTCGGGCATGGTTTTCGGCAACGCCGTGGCCGTGCCGCCCGAGGAGCTGTGGCTCATCGGGGGCGTGGGCCTGGCCTGCGCGGCCCTGCACGCCGCCTTCGGGAAGGAGCTGCGCTTCGTCTCCTTCGACCCGGAGACGGCGCGGGCGCTGGGGATGCGGGTGTGGCTCTGGGACGCGATCTTCTCGCTGAGCATCGGCCTCGCCATCCCGGCGGCGGCCCGCGTGGTCGGGGCGCTGCCGGTCTTCGCGCTGCTCACGCTGCCGGCGGCGGCGGCGCTGCTGTGGCGGCTGCGGCTCGGGCCGGCGCTCTGGGCCGCGGGCGGCTTCGGGGTGCTGTCGGCGGTGGGCGGCTACCTGGCGAGCTGGTTCGGCGAGACGCCCACCGGCGCCACCATGGTGGCGCTGGCGGCCCTGCTGGTGCTGCCCGGGGCAGCGCTGCGCGGCCGCGGGTAGGCGGCGCCCGACCCGGGCCTGAGAGGGACGCGGCTGCGGCCAGATCCCCCTTGACCCGCGCCCGGCGGGCCGATACAAAGCCGCCTCGTTTCGCCTTTCCCACCTGACGCGGGGTGGAGCAGCCAGGTAGCTCGTCGGGCTCATAACCCGAAGGTCGCAGGTTCAAATCCTGCCCCCGCAACCAGAAAAACCGGAGCCCTCGCCAGCACTTGCCGGCGGGGGCTTCGTGCTTCGGATCTCACTTCTGGTCAACCGTGTCCAAATCTTGTCCTGACTGCTCTTCGGCGGCCTTCCGGGTCCGGTTCAGCACCTGGACGGCCGCCTTCAGGTCCTGCTCCTCGACGATGTTGTAGCGCTTGAAGACCGCCGCGGTCCGGTGGCCGGAGAAGCGGGCCACCACAGACTCCGGGAGGCCGCTGCGCCGCGCCAGGGTTACGAAGGAGCGACGCAGGTCGTGGACCCAGACCCCGTCCAGGCCGGCCGCCTTCCGGGCCCGCTCAAGGGCGCCCTGCAGGTCTTGCCAGGGTCGACCGGTCGCCGGGTTCACGAAGACGAACTCGGCGTGGAGGAGGCGCGGCTGGGCGGCGATGGCCTCGAGCACCCGCTCGGTCAGGTAGACCACTCGCGGCTCGTCGGTCTTGGTGTCCTCGGCCTCCAGCCGGACGGCGCCGGCCTTGAGGTCGAGCTGGGACCAGCGGAGGTTGAGGACCTCGCTCTTGCGCATGCCGGTGTCGAAGGCGGTGAGCAGGATCGGCCTGACCCATGCCTCGGCCTTCGCGTGGAGGCGCTGGAAGGCCTCCTCGTCGAGGACCACCCGCCGCACGTTCGGCACCCGGAGGAGCTTCACGTGGGCGATGGGGTTCTGTGTGAGGCGGCCGCAGGCGGCGGCGTAGTTGAGGAGGCGCTTCAGGAGCTCCACCTCGCGGTCCAGCGTGCCCGGGGACGGGGCTCCGCCGCGCCGGGTGGTCTCGGCCTGCCGCTTCGTCCGGTACGCCTCGACGTCGCCGCGGGTGAGGCGTGAGGCACGGCAATCGCCCAGGAGGCGCATCACGTGCGCCGCCCGGCCGACGTCGGACTGCCAGGAGTCGTTGTCGCGCCTCGTGATCGGTTCGTACTCGGCCCAGAGCTGCCGCACGGTGGCGGTCGGCTCCTTCTGCCGGTCGAAGAACCGGCCCTCGTAGGCCTCGGCCAGGAGCTTGTGCTCCATGGCCTCGGCTTGCTGCCGGGTCGGGATGTGCCCGCACCGGATACGCTTGGTGCTGCCGTCGGGGAGCGTGGCGTAGGAGTCCACGCGCCACCAGGTCTTCTTGCGTGCCACGTACTTCGAGACGCCCATCGTGTTCCTCCTTTCACGCGGGCAGACGGGCGTCGTGGTTGTCATCCGGGGAATGTAGTGGCGGGATCGGACAGGCGCGACGGGTGCTGCGCCAGCTCGGCGTCGAGCTCGGAGCGGCGGAAGCGGAGGCGGCGGGCGCCGAGCCGGTGGGCCGGGACGATGCCGCGCCGGACGGCCTGGTAGAGGGCAGCGCGGGTCCGGTAGCCCAGGTAGGCGGCGGCCTCGTCGGCGGTCATCCAGGCGTCGTCGCGGGCGGCGGTCACGACTTCCGCTCCCCGGAGTGGCTGCGCGGACTGCCGAGGATGACATCCCAGACCAGGTCGTTGAAGGCGTTGAGCTCGCCCACCGGTCCGGGAGCGGGCTTGAAGTGGGTGGGACAGGTCTTGGAGTGGGCCGAGGTCTCCCGCCGGATCGAGTTGTAGGTCTCGACGAAGACGGACAGCCCCCGCTTGATCCGGGCCGCCATGGCCTCGTCGATGACGACCGTGCGGCCGCGGGGAGGCAAGGGCGGGGGCAGCTGCGCCGGCGAGGGCGCGGGGGCGATCGGCTGAGGTGGCGGCCGAGCGGGCTGGGCCGCCGGAGCCACCAGCCGCGCCAGCGCCGCCACCGCGCCGGCCAGCGTCAGGGAGCGGGCCCCGTACCGATCTTCCGCGCCCTTGTGATGCTCGCGGAGGTAGGCCTCCACCTTGGCCCGCCTCGCCTCGGTGGTGGCGACCACCAGGACCTCAGGCGCGAAGCCGTCCGGGAAGGCCGCGGTGTACCAGGTCCGCTTCATGTCCCTGTCGGCGAAGCTGATGAAGTAGGTCGAGTACCGCTCCAGGCGCCGCCGCACGTGCCCCTGGCGCGGGTCGGTGGGGGCGAGGCTGGCCGTGCCCAGTTCCGGCTCGAGGAAGATGCGGCGCCGGGCGGCGGTGAGGTCGATGACGGCGGCCGGCCGGAGGATGGCCGGGCGGACGCCGTACTGGACGCGGTCGTAGACCTCGAACCGGAGCGGTTCGTCGCCGACGCGCCACCGGAAGGGGAGGTCGGTGAGCGGCGCGGCCTCGGAGCGGCGGCCGGCAACCACGAGCGCGATGAGCAGCTCGTTCATCGCTAGGACGCGCGAGATGAAGGCCATGGTGACGCCGGCCTGGACCGCCGCCACGGGCCCAGGCGCCACCGGCTCGGCCACAGTGCGGCCGTGGGGCGTGAGCGTCCAGACCGGGTAGGGGAGGGAGTTGGCCCTCCGGTACTCCAGGCGGCACAGGTAGGCGCCGTCGCCGGGGGTCGGGCCGTCCTCGCAGAGTCGCGCGAGGCGGCGGGAGGTGACGGCCTTGTCGTGGCCCGGGGCGAGGAGGCGGTGGGCCTGGGCGGCGGTGACGTAGCGCGCCACGCCGAGGTAGCCGAGGAGCGCCCGGTCGCGCTCCGTGAGGACCATGCCCTTTTGCCGCGGCACGACACGCCTCCATCCCCGTCAGCGGCGCTTCCGGGCGCCGCTCGGCGCGTCGAAGCCCGGGCCTTTCTCGCGGAGCTCCAGGCTCCGCTGGAAGAACGTGTGGAGGACGTAGTCGAAGCGGTTCATGCCGAGCGCCTCGCGGTCGGCCTCCAGGAGAGCCGTCGCGGCCGCGGGGAGCCCGAACCAGGTGCGGAGGCCCTCCAGCCAGACGGTGACGTGGGCGGTGAGGTCGCGGCCGCCGCGGTCCGCCTCGGCCTTGAGGAAGGTGACCAGCTCTCGGGGCAGGCGGAAGGTCTGCATCAGCTTCTCCGTCGAGCTGAACGGATCCGATGGGCCCTTCGACTTGGGACGGTAGGGCATGGTGGCTCCCGTGGGGCTGATAAGCGTCAGACGCAAGCATGTCAACTGCAAATGACTCCTGACCACGTCGGCGGCGTCCTGGCACGCGGTCGGTCCGCCGCGCCAGCGAGGCGCTGCGAGCGCGGTGACCCCCGTCAACGGGAGTCGTCCTGGCGTGTTGACGGGAATCGAGACGGGATTCGTGCGGGGCGCGTGACGGGCATCGGCTCGCAAGCCCGCGATCCGAGGCGCCGCCGCCCCGCCGCCCACCGGGAAGTGATCCGGTCCATGCCGGGCGCCAGCCGACCGACCCCTCCTCCCTCAACCACATGGGAGGAGGGGTCGGTCAGCTGTCACCCTGGGAGTTGGAGAGCGATGGGCGGCGGGGCGAGTGGAGTTCTTCGAGAGGAGCATGATCCCCAACCGGGATCGGTTCGAGGAGGTGAGGGTTCTGGAGTTCTGCATTGAGGAGGGGTGTGAAGTGGTGGCCGGGCAGTCGGAACAGCGGTAGGCAAGCGGGCGATTACAGGGCTAGGACGAAGCGTGAGAGACTGTGGCCGTGCGAGCAAGGCTAGTGGCGATGGTCGTGGGAGGCCTGGGCGCGGCCTGGGGAGCGACGGTCGGGGCGGCCTGGCTAAGGGTGGCCATCGCGGACAAGGAGCCTTCCAGGAGCACCGGCACGGTCGCCAAGGGCCGGCTGGAGCACGGGAGGCCGCTCCGGCCCTGGGGGCAGGGGTACGCCACCTACTCGTTTCTGGGGACCGCCCTGGGCAGGCAGTACGTCCACGCGGCAGTGCGCGATGCGGTCGAGGCCGCGTGTGCCGCGAGCGCAAGGCGGGAGCCGCGGCGCACCTTCGTCCTCGGAGAGACGGGCTGGCCCGGTGGCGGTCGCTTCCGGCCCCACCGGACGCACCAGAACGGTCTGAGCGTGGACGTGTTCATGCCGCTCGTCGATGGCACCGGCGCCCCGGCCATTCCGTCGACGTGGCCCTGGAACAAGCTCGGCTACGGCATGGAGTTCGACGCCGAGGGGCGCCTTGGAGACCTTCGCATCGACTTCGACGCTCTGGCAGCGTTTCTCCGGGACTTGCAGGCGGAGGCGGCGTCCAGAGGCCTCGGGGTCCAGAAGGTCATCATCGCGCCCGAGTACGTGCCGCTCCTGCTCGCGACGTCGACCGGGCGGCAACTCGGCAAGCTCGCCGACGTGCTCTCGCGCGGCCCGGCGTGGGTGAGGCACGATGAGCACTTCCATGTTGACTTCTCGGAGGTCGCACCGGCCCGACTGTGATGGCGAGGACTAAGGACCGCCGCTGACTCGACGAGAACGCTGACCTACTCGCCTCGAGTGACCTCGACCGCGGCCCTCCGGTGCGCATCGGGCCCGAGTGCTACAGTCAGTGACATGGAGGATGTCTCCGTGGATGAAACGCTCGACGTGGTCTACTACACAGCGCCCACCCCAACTTCGTGGCAGTCGCTTGCGACGCTTGGGCTCGTCTTCGACAGGATCCACTTCCCTGGTGTCTACGTAGGGACAAGCCGGATCGATGAAGCGGGCACCCTGCACGAGATCGCACGCATTCGCTCCGGCGCGTCAGGTCGGATGGACGAAGACGGCCGGCAAATGCTGAACCTCATGGTCGTCGCCACGCAACACAAGTATCTCGGCGAGTTCTGCATCTTCCCGGGCGCGTTCGGTGTGTGCGGGACTCTAGAGCCCGGGGCCGAGAAGCTGATGATGGAGCTTGAATCACTGTATTTCGGGCCGCCGCCACCAGGCTTCATGCCGACACCGAGCGCCGGATTCGCAAAAGGGCTGCCTGGGGCGGAGGACGCTGGGATCAACGCCCCAAGCTGGCTCTGCTATCCGGCCAATGCGTTCCTGTACGCCGCCCGGCACGGGCTGCCGTACCTCAACGACAACCCGCGCCTGCCGATGCTGGGGCCGCGGGAAGTGTCCGCGAAGGATGACCCGAAGCTCCTATCGACCATTCTCGCGGTCGAGTGTGTCAGGCTCGCTCTTCCATCCGTGAAGCCGCTCACCTCCGCTGAGGAGGTTCATGAACTACGCGAGCGCACCAGAGACG
The DNA here is from genome assembly GCA_016214955.1 of Deltaproteobacteria bacterium. Classification (GTDB taxonomy): domain Bacteria; phylum Myxococcota; class Myxococcia; order Myxococcales; family Anaeromyxobacteraceae; genus JACRMN01. Next base: position 133,752 of record JACRMN010000024.1, on the reverse strand, counting down.
ACGTCAAGCCCTTTCGGCAGGCAATGCTCAAGTTCACGAAGGACGTAAACAGTGCGATCTCCTCTGAATCGAACATGGAGGAGGTTGTGAAGGCGGCCCAGTTCGTGGCCAAGACCCAGGTGGAACCGGCGATGGAGGAACTGCGCAACAGGCTGCGGGACCCTAGCCGTCATTGGACGCAGCGGTTCATCGACCTCGCGGGCCCAGCTACCATCCTCCTTTCTGGTTCCTCGAGTCTTCCCGACATGATCGCCAAGACTCTTGCCGCGCTCCTTATCCCCCTGGGTGCGGAAGCGGTGGCCCAGAGAGCCAAGGCGCGGGAAATCAAGCGAAGCGGCCTTCACTTCTTGCTCAGCCTGGCGGGGAAGTGAGGGCCGGATTTCGCCGGTTCGGAGCTAGGAAGCCGGGGCCCATCCTACCCAGGAGACCGCATCCGCAGCCGCCCGGCCTCCGCCGTGATGATCGCGCCTGCCGCCAGGTCGGCGCCGTGCGCCTCGACGACCTGGAGGCTCACCTCGGCCTGTTGCAGCGCAGACAGCCCGACCAGCCTCAGGATGCCCGCGTGGGGCAGCCCGCGGAGGATGGCGAGCTCGCCGAAGTCCTTGTCGAGCGTGATGAGAACGCGACTCTCGGCGAGAGCGCGGGCCAGGATCTCCTCGTCGCCGGGGTCGGTAGGCCAGTCCCCCGACCAGACCACGTCGTGGCCGGCCGCCCGCAGGCGGCCGACGGCGCCGCCCCACACGCACGAGTCGAGGAGGAGCTTCACGTTCCGGTCGGAACGAGCAGGGGCTCGACGCGCTCATGGCCGACGACTCGCCGCGCGTAGGCCAGGCAGGCGAGGACGTCCTCCCGCTCCATCCACGGATAGCCGGAGACGATGGTCTCCGTGGAGTCGCCGGCGGCGAGCATGCCGAGGACGTGCTCCACGGCGAGCCGGTGCCCGCGGATGATCGGCTTCCCGCCGAAGATCTGCGGGTTGTAGGTGATTCGTTCGAGCAGGGCCTTCTCGTCCATGGCGGGCCTCGAAGGGCAGTATAGCCGGGCGCGGGACTCAAGGCAGAGGCCTCCCCGACCGCGCCCCGGTGGGCGTAGGCTACCGCCATGACACCCCAGGTTGACCTCCCCCGCCCCGACGGCCGCTGCGAGCTCTGCACGGCGGACCGCCTGGAGGACCACTGGATCGAGGTCGGGCCTGAGGGAGAGGGCATCTCGCGCGTCACCGTCGACGTGACGCTGCGGCTCTGCCAGGGACACCGGGCTCGGCTCCTCGCGGCGCTGAACAGGGAGGACTCGGACACCATCGAGCCGCCCCGCGAGTTGAGGGAGTGGGATGCCAAGAAGTGACTGCAGCTCGCCGCGTGAAGGTCTCCGCCGGTCAGGCGGCCGCCCCTCGGGTTCATGACCCACCGAACCGCGCCCAAACCGAGACCATTCTGGAGGCGTATCAGGTCGTTTCCTGTCCACTCACGTGAGCTCGCCCTCCACTCCGAACCACTGTCTCCCAGCAAGATCAGAACAACGTCGCCCGTCTGCCCGCACTGTGGGTAAGGACTCATAACCCGAAGGTCGCAGGTTCAAATCCTGCCCCCGCAACCAGTATCCGGAGCCCTCGCCAGCACCTGCCGGCGGGGGCTTCGTGCTTCAGTTGAACACCTCCCCGTCGAAGAGCTGGCCCCGGTTGCGACGCCTTCCGGTGCGGGTTATACCTCCGGTATGAAAACGGCCATCTCGCTCCCCGACGCCGTCTTCCGCGACGCGGACCGGTTGGCGAAGCGCCTCAAGAAGTCCCGCAGCGAGCTCTACAAGGAGGCGGTGGAGGAGTACCTCGCCCGCCACGAGCCGGAGGCCGTCACCGAGGCCCTGGACCAGCTGGCGAAGAAGCTCGGCACCCGGTCGGACGGGTTCACATCCGCGGCGGCGCGGCGCGTGCTGGAGTGCTCGGAGTGGTGATCGCCCGGGGAGACGTGTGCTGGGCCGATCTCCCCGACCTCGTGGGATCGGGTCCGGGCTTCCGGAGGCCGGTCCTGGTGGTGCAGGGCGACGCCTTCAACCGGAGCCGCGTGGGGACGGTCGTCTGCGTCCCGCTGACCAGCAACCTCAAGTGGGCCGAGGCGCCAGGGAACGTCCACCTGCCGGCGCGCAGCACCGGGCTCGCCAAGGACTCCGTCGCGAACGTATCGCAAATCGTCACCCTCGACCGCGGCCTCCTCACGGAGCGGGTGGGCCGCATCTCCAAGAAGCAGCTCGACCTGGTGTTCGCGGGGCTGGACCTCGTCCTGGGGCGGTAGCCGGCCAGGGCGCCCATCGGGTCCGCTGCCCACCCACGCCACCGGGGTGCCCACCCGGAGGCCCCGTCGGTCGAACGGCGGGCCCGCGAGCCTGGCCTAGGCCCTGGCTCGGAGCGTCGCCCAGGCCCCCGCGGCCACCCACGCGTTGCAGGCGACGACGAAGGCGCGCATGAGCCAGCCGACCTTCACCTCGGAACCGAGTTGCCCGCTCTCCGGCATCATGGCGGCCATGGCGGCGGTGGCGGCAACCAGGAGGCCGAAGGCCACCGTTGCGCTGGCGCGCACCGCAGCACCGTAGGCGGCCCACCTGCCATTCGGGCGGGTGAGCGCGAAGCTGAGGATGAGCGCGGCGACGGGGATGAGGTCTCCGAGAACGGCCCCAGAGGCGTGGAGCCTGCCCGACCACGTCATCGCCCCCGGAGACGTGGAGAGCGGGTCCATCGGGAACAGGGCCGCGAGCAGGGGACCGACGCCGCCGAGGACGAGCAGGGCGATGGCGATCTTCGCGCTGCGCGTGGGCGCCAGGCCCCGGAGGGAGAGCGCCAGCGCGATCGGGCCGAGCCCCCAGCAGGCGAAGGCCAGCGTCATCAACCATCCATGAGCCCCGAGCGCGTACTCGCTGATCGGGCGCCAGCTGGCGTCGAGGTCGGGACGCAGGGCGTGGACCAGCACCAGGGACAGGAAGAGGCCGGCGGAACACCACACGGCCATCCGGGCCATGAGATCGGGGGGCAGGGTAGCGGCCGGCGTTGCTGCGGCAGACGAGGTCATCGTGTGGCTCCTGCGCGCGTGGTCCTCCGCTCCATCACCTCGCCAGACCCATCGCGGAGAGGACACCCGCCAGGCGGTCGTGCGACTCGCTCGCCCCGGCCTCCATCCCCGACTCGATGTGGCCATCGCGGTCGGCCTTCGACCGGTAGAGGAGGGTGCTGCGGAACAGCGTCGAACCGTCCCGCTCCTCGAACGTCGACGTCACCAGGATCTCGTGCCCGTCGCCGAGGGGCTCGTAGTTCTCGGTGTGGACGAGCCGCTGCCCCGGGAGGATCTCGCGGTACACGCCGGAGAAGGCGTGGGTGCCGGCCTCCGGCGCCGAGAGCACGAACCGCCACCTGCCGCCCACGCGGAGGTCGATCTCGCAGACCTCCATGCGCAGCGACGCGAGCCCGTACCACCTCGGGACCAGCCCGGGATCGGTCATGGCGCGGAACACCCGCTGGGCCGGTGCGGCGAACCTCCGGGTCAGCACCAGGCTGGTGTCGGAGGTCAGCTCCACCTTCGTCTTCTGCGACAGGTCAGTCCTCACGGTCATCCTCCTCGTTGTCGGCAAGCAGCTGGTCGAGCCGTTCGAAGCGTGCATCCCAGTTGGCGCGGAAGCGCTGAAGCCACGTGTCGAGCTCCTGCATGGGCGCTCCCCGGAGCGCGTAGAGGCGACGCTGCCCGTCGGGCGTGACCGCGACGAGGCCTGCGTCGCGGAGCACGCGCAGGTGCTTCGACGCCTGGGGCTGCTCCAGCCGCGCCGCCGACGCCAGCACCCCGACCGGCTGGGGCCCGCTGCGGAGGCGCTCGAGCATCCGGAGGCGGTGGGGCTCGGCGAGTGCGCTCATCGTCCTCGCGATCATCATGAAGAAGAGATGCCACGGGGGATATATATCTGTCAAGCCATGTAATGGGCCGAGCGCCCGAGGGGGCGTTCGATTGCCCTCCCGCGAGCCTCCTGGCACGCTTCCACCGTGAGGCCGGGTACACCGCGCGCACGCTGGGCCGTCATCGGGGTCCTGGCCCTGGCCGCCGGCCCGGCGGTGCTGGCAGCGGCATACGTGATCCCCCGCGCTGCCTGGGACACCGCCCGCGTGCTCTGGGCAGCGCTCCCCGCGGCGGCCGTGGTGGCCACCTGGATCCTGGTGGAGATCTACGGCGAGGAGGTTCCCATCCTCCCGCCGCACGGAGTCCCGTCGCTCCTCGTGGGCAAGGCAGCCCGCGGCGAGGGCTCGGCGGAGCCGCCCGGTGGGCCGGCGCCGGATGCAGAGACCGAGCCGCGAGACGACGCTCGCGGCGCGCCTCCCCTGGCCTGAGCCTCAGGGCTGCCGCCTCACCCCTCCCGCATCTTCGTCCGGGCGGCCTGCTCCCGCGCCACGTCCACGAAGGCCCGCAGCGCCGGCGACACCTGGGCGCGGCTCGGGAAGTAGAGGAAGAACCCGGGGACCGCCGCCGCGTACGGCTCGAGCACCAGGCGCAGCCGCCGGCTCCCCAGCTCGCGCTCGATCTGGGGCTCGAAGGCGTAGGTCAGGCCCACCCCGGCCAGCGCCAGCCGGAGCATGAGCTCGGGGTCGTTGGTGGCCATGCGCCCTCGCACCGGGACGCGCCATGCCTTCTTGCCCCGCTCCAGCTCCCACGCGTAGGGCGCCGCGCCGGTGGCGCCGCGGATGCCGATGCAGTCGTGCTGGAGCAGGTCCTCGGGCGTCTGCGGCACGCCGTGGCGCTTCAGGTAGGAGGGTGCCGCGGCCACGACGAAGCGGCCCGGTGGCGTGAGCCGCACCTGCACCATGTCCCGCTCGATGGCCTCGGAGAGCCGGATGCCGGCGTCGAGCCCCTCGGCGACCATGTTCACGAAGCGGTTCTCCACCTGCAGGTCCACCTCGACGCGCGGATGTCGCTCCGCGAAGCGGGGGAGGAGCCGGTCGAGGATGAGGGGCACGGCCAGCGTGGGAACGGAGAGGCGGACCCGGCCGGTGACCTCGCCGGGCCGCGCCGTCACCGTCTTCAGCGCCTCGAGCGCCTGGTCCACGGCGGCGCCGGAGTGTTCGAGCAGCCGCTGGCCGGCGTCGGTGAGCGCCACGGTCCGGGAGGTGCGGGTGAGCAGGGAGACGCCGAGCCGGGCCTCGAGCTGGCGCACCGACTGGCTGAGGGCCGAGGTGGAGACGCCGAGGTGGCGCGCCGCCGCCGCGAAGCCGCGGTGGCGCGCCACGGCGATGAAGGCGTTGAGGGCGTTGAGCGGCGTGAAGGCCATCGTGAAGGTTTCCTACACGAGCCGGCGCCCGGGTGCCAGGCGGTCCCGGCTCGGACGCTACGCGGACCGCAGCGAGGACATGTCGATGGAGAAGCGGTACTTGACGTCGGACCGGAGCAGCCGCTCGTAGGCCTCGTCGAGCCTCTGGACCGGGATGACCTCGACGTCGGAGGTGATGCCGTGCTCGCCGCAGAAGTCGAGCATCTCCTGGGTGGGCTGGATGCCGCCGATGAGCGAGCCAGAGAGGCTCTTGTTTCCGAAGATGAGGCCGAAGGCCGAGACCCCGTGCGGTTGGTCCGGGGCACCCACCAGCGTGAGGTTGCCGTCGCGCTTCAGGCAGGCCAGGTAGGGGTGCAGGTCGTGCACGGCCGAGACGGTGTCGAGGATCATGTCGAGGCTCCCGGCCTGCTTCGCCATCTGGCCGGCGTCGCGCGAGATCACCACCTCGTGGGCGCCGAGGCGGAGCGCGTCCTCGGCCTTGCCGGGGGTGGTGGTGAAGACCGCGACCCGGGCGCCGAGCGCGCGGGCGAACTTCACGCCCATGTGGCCCAGGCCGCCCAGGCCGACGATGCCGACCTTCTGGCCCTTGCCCACGTTCTGGCGGCGGAGTGGCGCCCAGGTGGTGATGCCGGCGCAGAGCAGCGGAGCGACGCCGGCGAGGTCGAGGTTGGCGGGGATGCGCAGGGCGAAGCGCTGGTCCACCACGATGCTGTCGGAGTAGCCGCCGTAGGTCACCTTCCCGGTGTGCCGGTCGGGCGAGTTGTACGTGTACACGGCCTTCGGGCAGAACTGCTCGTGGTGCGTCTGGCACTCGGGGCAGGTGCCGTCCGAGTCCACCAGGCAGCCCACACCGGCCAGGTCGCCGGCCTCGAAGTCCTTCACCGCCGAGCCCACGCGGGTGACGCGGCCCACGATCTCGTGGCCGGGCACGCACGGATAGACGGTGGGCATGGCGCTCCACTCGTTGCGCGCCTGGTGGAGGTCGGAGTGGCAGATGCCGCAGTAGAGGATCTCGATCTGGACGTCGTGCGGGGTCGGGTCCCGCCGCTCGATGGTGACGCTCCGGAAGGGGGAAGTGGGGCTGGCGACGGCGCAGGCCTTGGCCTCGTACATGGTGTCTCCGGGGGAGAGGGGTAGCGCTCTCCGGGGTGAGTGCGGCGAAGGATAGGCCCGGGCGACCCTGCGGAAAACAGCCGGAACGCGGATGGGCCATGAAGGAAGACTTCACGGCGGCTGCGGACCTGCCCGCGCCAAAACACCCCGCACCCCCGCCGGCGGGGAGGTCCATCCTGAGGGACAGCCCGGCCACCCCGCAGGGCTTCCGCGCCGGGAGGAGGTGCGCATGCGCGCCATCGACCAGGCCGGCCTCCTGGCCCACGTCATCCACTGGCGGCTCACCTGGGCGAAGCACGACATCGATCACCGCGCCCCCGGCCTCCCCCGGGGCGGGCGCTTCGTGACCGCCCGCGAGGCGGTGCGGCTCATCCCCGACGGCGCCTGCGTGGCCTCCACCGGCATGGGCGGGAACATGCGCCCCTCCATCCTCTACTGGGCGGTGCGCGAGGAGTTCGAGCGCGCCGGCCACCCGCGCGGCCTCACCTGGGTGGCGGTCGGCGGCCTGGGCGGGCGCGGGCGGGTGCCGGGGACGCTGGAGGAGGTGGGGCGCGACGGCCTGGTCACGCGGCTGGTCAGCGGCCACCTCGAGACGGTGAAGTCCTTCCTGGCGCTGGCCGACGCGGGCCGGTGCGAGCTCCATACCATGCCGCAGGGCGTGGTGGCCGAGGCCATCGAGGCGCAGGGGCGCGGCGAGGAGAGCGTCCTCACCCGCGTGGGCGTCGGCACCTTCGTGGACCCGCGGGTGGGAACGGGGACGGCGGTCACCCCGGACGGGAAGCCGGGCCTGGTGGCGGTGGAGGGGGACCTGCTCCGCTACCGCGTGCCGCGGGTCCAGGTGGCCCTCTTCCTGGCCACCGGCGCCGACCTCCGGGGCAACCTCTACATGGACGGCGCCACCACCATCACCGAGAGCCGCGAGGCGGCCCGCGCCGCCCGCCGCAACGGAGGCAAGGTGATCGCCAGCGTGGCGGCCCTGGTCCCGGAGCAGCCGGGCCGGATCTTCCTCCCCGCCGCCGAGGTGGACGCCATCGTGGTCAACCCCCGCAACGAGCAGACCACCTCCTACCCGCAGCGCCATCCGGCGGCCATGCTCCTGCCCGGCGCCGAGGTGGACGTGCGCGCCGCCGCCGACCGTTTCGACTTCGTCAACCACGTCCTCGGCATCACCCCGCGGCGCGGGCCGGCCGAGCAGGCGCTGGCCCGCCAGGCCGCCGCCATCCTGGCCCGCGCGGCCGGGCCCGGCGCGCGGGTGAACATCGGCATCGGCCTGCCGGAGGAGGTGGGCCGGCTCATCCAGCGCGGCGGGCTCTTCGATGAGGTGACCTTCCTCGTCGAGACTGGCGCCTTCGGCGGCCTGCCGGTGCCCGGGGTCTTCTTCGGCGCGGCCATCCGGCCCGAGCGCCACCTCTCCTCGGTGCAGATGTTCCGCTTCATGCGCGAGGAGCTGGACGTGGCGGTCCTCGGGTTCCTCCAGGTGGGGCGCGGCGGCGACGTCAACGTCTCGCGGCGCGGACCGCGGGCCGCCGACTACGTCGGGCCGGGCGGCTTCATCGACGTCTCCAGCGCCGCGCGGACCGTGATCTTCGTGGGGGCCTCGGCGGCCGGCGCCCGGGTGGCGCTGGAGGACGGGCGCATCCGCCTCCTGCGGGCCGGGAAGCCCAAGCTGGTGGAGCGGGTGGACGAGATCACCTTCCGCGGCGAGGAGGCGCTGCGGCGCGGGCAGCAGGTCTGGTACGCGACCACCGATGGCACGCTGCGCCTCACGCCGCGCGGGCTCGAGCTCGCGGAGGTGGTCCCGGGCGCCGACGTGGCGGCGCTGCTGCGGAGCCCGGCGGGCGTGGTGCTGCCCGAGCAGGGCGCGCCGCTCGAGGTGCCGCGGCCGGTGATGACGGGCGAGGGCTTCCGGCTCGCCTGGTCCGGCGAGCACCCCCGCACGCCGCGCCAGCGGGCAGGCTAGGGGCCGTTCCGCGAGGCCGCGGCGGACTCGGCCATGAGCCGCTCGAAGCGCGGGTCGCCGCGGAGCGAGGCCAGGTCGGGGTCGCGCCGGAACCAGTCGGCCGAGCCGAAGCCCACCTTCACCACCTCCGCCAGGCGGGCGAAGGCCTCCTCCGTCCGGCCCTCCAGGGCGTAGAGGCAGGCCACGTTGTAGCGGACGCCCGCGTCCTGCGGATCGATGGCCAGCGCCTGCTCGGCCCAGTGCAGCCCTTCGTCGGGCCGGGCGAGGCGGCACAGGGCCACCGCCCGCATGGTGGCCGCCCGGGGATCGTCGGGGTTGAGGTCCATGTGGCGCTCCACCACCCGTAGCGCCTCGGCGTATGCCGCCCGCGCCTCCTCCCGGCGCCCCAGGGCCTCCAGCGCCTGGGCGGCGAAGAAGCTCGCCGGGTAGCTCTCCCGGACCCGGGCGGCGCTGGCGAAGAGCGCTGCCGCGTCCGCGATCCGCCCGTCCTCGAAGGCGGTGCGCGCGGCGTAGTAGTAGGCCTCGGAGAGCGACGGGTCCATGGCCATGGCCCGCTCCAGGGCCTCCCGGGCCTCGGCGCCGCGCCGGAGGCGAAAGAGGGTCAGGCCCCGGGCCACGTGGGCGGCCGCCAGGTCCGGGGCGAGCGCCATGGCGCGCAGGCTGGCCCGGTCGGCCTCGGCGAGCTGCGCCTGGTCGGGCGGGTAGTAGAGGTGCAGGAGGGCGATGGCCTCGGCGTAGCCCGCCTGGGCCAGCGCCGAGCCAGGGTCCACGCGGATGGCGCGGGCGAACATTTCGCGGGCGAAGAGCAGGCTGGCCTTGCGGACCTCGCGGAGGAACTGCCGGCCGCGCACGCAGTACTCCTCCGCCTGGGCCTGCCCTGCCGTGGGCGGCGCCGTCTCCGCCGCCCCGCGCGGTCGCTGCCGCACCGCCGACTCGGGCGCGCGCTCGAGCTCGGCGAGGCACCGGGCCAGCGGCGCCACCACCGCCTCGCCGTCGCGGGGGCGCCGGACCGGGTCCTCCTCGATCAGGAGCGCCACCAGCCGGCCGAGCTCCGGCGCGCCGGGCACTTCCAGCTCCGGCGCCGGGCAGGCGCCCGGGCCGGCGCTCCCCCGCTCGCCGGGGAACGGCAGGGCGCCGGCCAGCATCCGGTACAGCATCACGCCGAGCGCGAAGACGTCGGTCCGCTCGTCCTCGGGCGCGCCGCGCCACTGCTCCGGGGCCATGTAGGCCGGCGTGCCGCCGCCCACGCGCCGGTGGCCGAAGGCGTGGGCCAGTCCGAAGTCGAGCACCTTCACCTCGCCGGTGTCGCAGAGGAAGACGTTGGCCGGCTTGAGGTCGCGGTGGACCACCCCCTGGGCGTGGGCGTGGGCGACGGCCTCCGCCACGGCCAGGCCCACGCGCACCGCCTCGCGCGGGGCGACGGCCCCCGCCTCCAGCCGCTCGGCCAGCGTGCGCCCGTGCAGCAGCTCCAGGACGAGGTAGGGTCCGTGCTCGGTCCGCCCTGCCGTCCGGAAGGCGACGATGCCCGGGTGGGTGAGGCGCGAGGCCAGCTCCGCCTCCCGCAGCAGCCGGTCCTCGCGCGGCGAGGCGCCGCCGCCGGCCCGCAGGGCCTTGAAGGCCACCCGCGCGCCGCTGTGGGTGTCGCGGGCCTCCCAGACGACGCCGAAACCGCCGCGGCCGATCTCCCGCAAGAGCTCGAAGTGGGCCACCACCTGGCCGGGCCAGAGCCACTGGTCCCAGGCACCGCCCAGCTCGGCGGGTGGGGCCTGGACCAGCTCTCGAAGCAGCCGGGAGAGATCTCCGGGCAGCTGCTCGGCCCCGGCTTCGGACTGTGGCTCGACCTCGGGCACTCCGCCCCCGCGGCAGGTGGACCGGGGCAGGTTAGCAGCGGCCGGGCACAGGCGCCACGCGGAAGGGCCGGTCCGGCGCGCCGTCAGCGCGACGCTAGTCGACCGCCTGCATGATGCAGAACACCGTGTAGCGGCTCACGACGCCCGTTCGCGGGTTGGCGGCCGGGGGATGCAGGACCACGTCGACCTGCCCGCGGCGCAGGACGTTGCCCTCCTGGCGGGCGAAGCCCTGCGACTTCAGGTAGTAGCTCTGCACCGCGTCGGGCTTGTCCGCCGTGCGATAGCAGGCGGCCTCGACCCCAGCAGACTGCTTCACCAGCGCCGTACGGGACGCCAGGAACTCCGCTCGCCTGTACACATCGACGCCCAGCCGCTGTTCCGCGCTCGCGGTCCCGGCCCAGAGCGCGAGCACCGCCAGCGCGGCGTACCTCATCCGTTCCATGGCTCCTCCGTGGGGTCCCAGGCTCAGTGACATCCGTAACAGCTCGACCGCCACCGGGCGACCACCTCGACGACCCGGTTGCCGTGCAGCGCGGCGTTGGTGATGGCGGTGCCGACCCCGTTGGCCCCTGTCGCGTCGGGGTGACAGAACTGGCACTGGTTGGCGGCGCCGGTCGGCCCCTGCCCGCCGTGATAGCCGGAGTGCCAGAGGGCGTTGCGGGGAGGGTTGCCGTGGCAGCCGCCGCAGCCCAGGCCCGTGGTCTGCCAGGACGGGGTGGGCTGCGGGGTTCCACCGTAGGCGAAGGTGACGAGCTCGGGCTCGCCGTCGCCGCCCGGGAAGTAGTAGGCGAAGGTGCCAGGCGCCACGCCGTGGCAGGCGACGCTGGTGCAGGACTTCGACGCCTTGTCGAACGAGGGCGCCGGCTGGCCGGCGGCCACGGCCGTTCCCGCGGGGTCGAAGACCACGCCTCCCCTGTCCTCCTCGCCGGCGCCGCGGCAAAGGTGACAGGTGGCACAGCTCGTCGCGCCGTGCTTGGGGTGCGCCGCGACGGGGGAGCAGGGAACGACGGTGACGGCAGCCGCCGACCGGGTCTCCGGCTCGCCTGCCGCGCCCGGCCGCTCGCCGCCGCACCCTCCCGCGGTCAGCCCCGCGGCCGCGAGTGCGATCAGCAGCCCCGAGCGCACGCTCATCGACGTCGAAACCATGGCGTCCTCCAGCCCTTCCCGAACCACGGAGCCTCCTGCTGCCGTCCGGCCGCGCCCCGGCATGGCGGGTTCACATCGGGTGACACGTGTAACAGGTCGCCGAAGCGTTCGTGTAGTACTGGTACGGCCTGCCCCAGACCGGCCGCTGCTCGGCGACGTGGCAGGCCACGCTGGTGCAGGTCTTGGTGGCCGGGTCGTAGGCCGAGGTGTCGAGGCCGAACGACAGGGTCGTCCCCGTCCAGGTGAGCCCCGACGGCCAGTAGCCCGCCAGGCCGGGATCGGTCACCCAGTACGGGCGCACCGGGGTGTTGGGAGCAGCGGGGAGCCAGGGGATGGGGGGCAGGGTGGTGCGGGGGTCGAAGGTCACGTCCCGCGTCCCGTTCACGTGCCGGAGGGGCAGGACCTTGCCGGTTCCCGTGGCGGCCCCTCCCGCCCCGTGGCAGCTGGCGCACTGGATCGAGGCCTGCCAGCCCCAGGAGATGCGGCCCGGGTCACCGCCCTCCAGCGCGTAGTTGCCGGTGGTGTCCAGGTAGTAGAAGCCGCTGGGCCCGGTGTTGGCGGGGTCGGTGGTGGCGTAGTGGCAGGTCTGGCAAGTGATGGGCGCGGCGTCCTGCCCGGCGCCCCAGGCGCCACCGTGCTTGCTGCTGTGCCAGGCGCCGGGCATGCCGAGGAAGTGGCCGAACTCGTAGCCGTCGTCGGCGAGCCCCAGGTGGCTGTTGGCGGTGGCGGAGCCGGCGCCGCCCGAGGCATAGGCCGGCGGGTTGTCGTGGCAGCTGGCGCAGCCCAGGTGGGCTCCCGAGAACCAGCCCGGGGTGGACCGATAGGCCGGCGCTTCCTGGCCGCTCGAATGGCAGTACACGCCGCTGCAGGTCCCGGTGGCGGGGTCGTAGCTCGCGCTGGCCAGCGCCCTGCCCTTCAGGGTGGCCGCGGGCGCAGCCCCCTCCCAGAGCACGACGTCGACGGTGCCGTTCCGGTGTGTCGAGGGAGTGGACGGGGTCACCGGGTGGCAGCTGCCGCAGCCGAAGGCGTACACCGCCGGTGCAGTGGTCGGGGACGCGTCCGGGTACCGGTCCTGGAGGATCGAGAGGTCGGAGGAGCCGCTGCCGCCCTCGAGGCCGTAGTGGGCGACGTGGGCGCCGGTGGCGGGTGGGTTCCCATGGCAGCTCCCGCAGGCGCCGCCGGAGACGTCGAGCTTCCCGTCCACGTGCAGCCCGCCGGCGACGTCGACGGAGCCATCGGCCGCCGCCGAGGCGTGGCAGCCCCGGCACGCGGTGGGCTGGACGGCCTCGTGCGGCGCCGACGGGGGGAAGCCGTGACACAGGGTGCACTGCTGCGAGAGCGGCCGGGGCAGGGATGGGTCCACGTACGCCCAGGCCACCGGGCCCGTGGGGCCGCCGGCCAGGGTGGCGCCGTGGCAGTAGACGCCGCTGCAGGTGCGCGAGGCCGGATCCCACGCCGGCTGGGCGCCGTCCTTCCTGGCGAGCGCGCCGAAGAGCAGCGTCTCGGCCTGGTTGGTGGCGCAGACCGGGGCGTGGCACTCGGTGCACGCCAGCGCCGTGCGCGCGAAGCTGTCGCGCGAGTGGCTCAGGTGTGCGCCCAGCGCCGACGTCGCCGGATCGCAGGCGGCTTGCGCCCGTGCGCTCGGAGCGTGACAGGTGAGCACCAGGATGGCGGCCGAGAGCAGGGCCCGGCCGGCGGGGAGGTGGATCGCAGCGTCGCGGATCACGGTTGACCTCGGACGGGGAAGCGAAGCGGAGCCCAAGAACTAGCAGCATTCAGTGACTGGTGGTTCGCGCCTCGACGCGGTGTGATGTCACACGCTGCGGGGTGTGGCGGTCGCTGCGCGCCGAGGAGTCACTCATAGTGACGAAGCGGGCGCTGCGGAGCGGGTCGTCCCCCCTCCCTTGCCCCTCGCCCGAGGGACACGGCCGGCTCCCCGCCGCGCGGTTGCCGGCCCGCGGGGCGGCGTGCAACGCTCGGCACATGTCCAGCATCCGGCAGAGAGCCATCGCGGGCCTGCGCCCTGGAGACTGCTTCGCGGTGGCCCGCACCTTCACCGAGGAGGAGACCCGCGCCTTCGGGGACCTGTCGCGCGACTACAACCCGGTCCACTACGAGCGCCGCTTCACCGCGGCCAAGGGCATCCCGGACCTCATCTGCCACGGCCTGCTGGTGGGCAGCCTCCTCACCGAGCTGGGCGGGCAGATCGGCTGGCTGGCGAGCGGCATGGACTTCCGCTTCAAGAAGCCGGTCCACTTCGGCGACACCGTCACCTGCCGCTTCACGCTGCTCGAGGTGGACGGGGAGGGGCGGGCGAAGGGCAGCGCCGTCTTCACCAACCAGGCCGGGGTCACGGTCATCGAGGCGTCGCTCTCGGGCCGGCTTCCCGGCGAGGCGGAGCGGGCGGTGCTGGCGGCGATGGTGGCGGAGGGAGATCCCACCAACGGCCTGGCGCGCGGCGGGGCCTGAGCGGGCGCTGGAAGGCTGGGTGGCGGGTGGACCCGGCGTTACACTCGCTCCGTGTCCAAGGCCTTCACCAGCGAGGAGACGCCCGACCCGGGGCCGGTGGTGCGCGCGGCCCCGCGCCTCGCGCCCGGCGAGGTCCGGTACGTGACGCCCGAGGGAGCCGCGGCGCTCCGCTCGCGCCTCGCCGGGGCCCGCGCCGCCGGCGGGTCGACGCCGGGGCCGCAGGTGGCGCTCCTCGAGGCCACGCTGGCCGCGCTGACCGTGCTGGGGCCGGAGGCGGCACCCGAGGGCGAGGTGGCCTTCGCCCGCTGGGTGACGGTGGAGGACGACGCGGGCCGGTCGAGCGCCTGGCGCATCGTCGGGCCGGACGAGGTGGATCCGCGGCGCGGCCTCATCAGCGTCCACTCGCCGGTGGCGCGCGCCCTGCTGCGGCGGCGCGCCGGCGACGAGGCCGAGCTCCCGCGCCCCGAGGGCACCCGGCGAGTGCGGGTGGTGGCGGTGAGCGCCGAGCGGCCGCTCCCCTAGGTGAGCTTCCGCGCCATGCAGACGGCGTCGGTCGGGCAGAGCGTCCGGAACTCGTGGCTGCCCCGCAGGTCGGCCGGCGCGGCGCCGCGGTCCACGCGCGCGTAGCCGGCGCGGGCGAAGAACCGCTCGGCGGTGGTGGTGAGCAGGTAGAGGTCGCGGATGCCCAGCTCGCGGGCCAGCGACAGCGCCTGGTCGTGGAGCGCGTGACCCAGGCCCACCTTCTGCCGGCCGGGCTGCACCGCCAGCGAACGGAGCAGCGCCACCTCGCCGTAGGTCTCCAGCGCCACGCACCCGGCCAGCACGCCGCCGTCGCGCGCCACCAGGAAGGTCTGGTTCTCGGCGCCCAGGTCCTGCACCGGCAGCTCGAGGCGAGAGAGCAGCTCCCGGATGGCGGGCAGGTCGCCCGGGGTCGCCTTCTCGATGACCTCCATCGGCTACCCCCTTCGGCCCGGGCCGCTCCGGGATCCTCAACGTTGTTCCCCGGCCCCTCCGCCGTCAACCCACCGTCCGGGTCGCCGGGGTCCCTCACCCCTTCGAGGCCGGCCCGATCCCGGCCTAGCGCGCGTCGGGATCCCACCAGCCGCGCAGCCAGCGGGCCAGCCGGGCCATGCCGAGCCGCTCCAGCGACCAGGGCAGCCAGGCGAGGAGGAACGCCATGAGCCCGGTGACGCCCAGCCCCAGCACCGCGCCGAAGAGGAGCGCCTGCGCGAAGCCCAGGGGTCCCGGCCCCCAGCGCAGCGCCACCCAGGCCGCCACGCCCGCGCCCGGGCCGAGCGCCATGAGCCAGGCGAGCGCCTGCCGGCCGCGCACGCCGCTACTCCTTGCCGGCCGGCGCCGCGGCGACGGCCGGCGGCGGCACACGAGAGATGGGAACGGCCGGGAAGGTCAGGCCCACGGCCAGGGCGGCGCCGGCGATGGCGGCCGAGGCCCAGAAGACGCGCTCCATGCCGTGCTGCAGGGCCCCCGAGACCGAGGCCAGCAGCGCCGGATCGAGGAGCCGCCGCTCCGGCCCGAGGAGCTGCTCCACCTGCTCGGCGGTGGCCGGGCCGCCCGAGAGCGAGGCCGCCAGCAGGCCGCCCAGGATGCCCACCGCCACCGTCCCGCCGATGGTGCGGAAGAACATGGTCGAGGCGGTGGCCACGCCGCGCCGGTTCCAGTCCACGCTCGTCTGCACCGCGATCACGGTGGGCGTGTTGGCGAGCCCCAGCCCCACGCCGTAGAGGGCGGTGAGGAGCTGGGGCAGCCAGCCCGGGGCCCCTGGCCGGAGCAGGAGGGCCAGGCCCAGCGCCGCCGCGAAGCTCACCGTGAGCCCGCCGCGGATGAGCGGCCGGTAGCCCACCCGGTGCAGGACTCGCCCGGAGAGCGCGGAGGCGACGGGCCACCCGATGGCCATGGGGGCGATGGCGCCGCCGGCGGCGGTCGGGCTGCCGCCGAGCACGCTCTGCACGTAGAGCGGCACGAAGGTGACGGTGGCGATCATGGCCGCGCCCACCAGGGCTCCGGTGGCCGAGGCCACGCCGATGACCCGGTGGGCGAAGAGGTCGAGCGGGAGCAGCGGCTCGGTGGCGCGCCGCTCCACGAAGACGAAGAGGAGCCCGAGCAGCACCGCCGCCGGCAGCGCCCAGGCCCCGGTGGCGCGCGAGCGGGTGGCGAGCAGCACCGCCGTCACCGCCCCGGCGAGGAGCAGCGCGCCCAGGAGGTCGAGTCGGTGGTCGTGCCGCTCGACCTCCTCGTGGTAGGCGGCCTGCAGCACCGCGGCGCAGCCCAGCCCCAGCGGCACGTTGACGTAGAAGACCCAGCGCCAGGAGAGCCAGTGCACCAGCGCCCCGCCCAGCAGCGGCCCGGTGAGGCCGGCCACGCCCCACACCGCGCCGAAGATGCCCTGCATCCGGCCGCGCTGCTTCAGGTCGAAGAGGTCGCCGACGATGGTGAGCGCCATGGGCTGGATGGCGCCCGCGCCCAGCCCCTGCAGCGCCCGGAAGGCGACGAGCTGCTCCATGGTGGTGGCCCGCCCGCAGGCCATCGAGCCCACCAGGAAGAGCGCCACCCCGGTGAGCATCACCGGCTTGCGGCCGCGCAGGTCGGCCAGCTTCCCGTAGATGGGCACCGAGACGGTGGCGGTGAGCATGTAGGCCGAGAAGGCCCAGGCGTAGAGGTGCAGGCCGCCCAGGTCGCCCACCGCCGTGGGCATGGCGGTCGAGACCACGGTCATCTCCACCGCGGCCAGGAAGAGGCCGAGGAGCAGGGCGACGACGGTGAGGCGGCGGTGCGTCTGGCGCACGCGGCTGGAGTAAGCCCCGGGGCGGGCGCCCGTCAACCTGCGCCTCCCGAAGCCAAGGCGAGCGCCAGCGCCCGCTCCTCCGCGCGCCGCTCGCAGCCGGGCGGCCTGTCGGCGCGGGTGTGGCAGGTGAAGCTGCTCACCACCGCGGCCAGGCAATGCTCGAGCGGGGCGTGGCGGAAGCCCAGCTCGTCGCGGGCGCGGCCCGGGTCGAGGAAGGACATCCAGCGGTCGTGGAACGGCGAGAGGACCGCGGGGTCCAGCCCGGCCGCCCGCACCCGCTCGGCGGGCGGCTCGGCGATGGCAGCGCCGCTGCCGAGGAGGCGCCCGAGCGCCTCGACGAGCTCGCGCAGCGTGGGCGTCTCCTCCTGCGCCAGGTTGTAGGCCCGGCCGAAGGTGTCCTCCCGCAGCAGGATGCTCGCCAGGAAGCGCGCCACCTCGGAGCCGTCCACGTGGCGGACGCGGTGGGCGCCGCCGCCGGGCAGGATCACCGGGCCACCGTCGGCGAGCCGCCAGAGGTAGCGCTCGATGCGGCGGAAGTAGTCGAGCGGCCCGTTGACCATGGGGATGCGGACGCGCGTCGCCGGGAAGCCGCGGGCCGCGGCCAGGGCGTCCTCGCAGGCCCGCTTGCCGACCCCGTACTCCCAGTCGTCGCGCTCGGCCGGGTCCTCCGGGCGGGCCATCACCGGCCCGTCGTAGTACTCCTCGCGCGCCGGCTCGCGGGCCGGGTGGGGGCAGCCCTCGCGGACGAGGTACACCTGGCCGGTGGAGACCATCAGGTAGTGGCGCGTCCGCCCCTCGAGCAGCGCGGCGGCGCGGCGGCCGTCCTCCCCGGTGTAGGCGGCCAGGTCCACCACCGCATCGAAGCTCCGGCCCTCCAGCAGCCGCTCGAAGTCCGGCCCGGCGCGGTCGGCCCGGAGCCGCTCCACCCGCTCGCCGAAGGGGTCGGCGACGTTGCCGCGGTTGAGCAGGGTCACCCGGTGGCCGCCGGCGAGCAGGCGCCAGGCGAGCAGCCGGCCGACGAAGCGGTTGCCGCCGATGAGGAGCACGTGCATGCGGGCGCCTACTGGTGCCGCTGTCCGGCCAGGGCCGCGCCAGCGCCCAGCGCGATGTAGGCCCCGCCGGAGAGCCAGCGGGCGGTGCGCCGCGAGCCGGGCGTGCGCGGGAGCTTGCGGGCGATGGTGCCGGCCATCATCGCGTAGGTCAGGTCGGAGCTGGTGGCCACCGCCAGGAAGGTGATGCCGAACACCAGCATCTGGCCGGCCACGCTGCCCCGCGCCGGGTCCACGAACTGGGGCAGGAAGGCGAGGAAGAAGAGGGCGGTCTTGGGGTTGAGGGCGTTGACCACGAAGCCCTGGGCCACGAGCTGCCGGGGCGGGGCGGGCGGGGGAACCGCCACCGCGGCGCCGTCGCCGCCGGAGCGCAGCGTCTTCACTCCGATCCAGACCAGGTACAGCGCGCCGGCCCAGCGCACCGCCGCGAAGGCGGTGGCCGAGGAGACGAGCAGCGCCGAGAAGCCCACCACAGCGCCGGTGACGTGCAGCATGCCGCCCAGCGCCACGCCCAGCGCCGAGAGGGCGCCGGCGCGCCGGCCCTGGTGGACGCTGCGGGCGACGATGTAGAGGACGGCCGGGCCGGGCGTGGCGGCGAGGATCAGCGAGGCCAGGGCGACGGCGGCCAGGGTGGCGGCGGGGATCATCGAGACATCCTAGCCCGCGGCCCGCCGGTGGAACACGGCCGCTCCCGGTCAGTAGCGGCGCCTGTCGGCGCGCGCGAGCCAGGCGGTGAACGGCCCCTTCCCCTCGTCGGCCAGGAGCCGCTCGGCGGGCGGAGTCCGCGCCTCCGGCGGGCGTGCCAGGTCAGCCCAGAGCCGCTCGTCGTCGAAGCCCGCCGCGGCTGCCTCGCCGCGCGCCGCCGCGTAGTGGACCCGGGCGAGGCGGGCCCAGCCGATGGCGCCGGCGCACATGGGGCAGGGCTCGCAGGAGGCGTAGAGCTCGCAGCCGGAGAGGTCGAACGACCCGAGGCGGCGGCAGGCCTCGCGGATGGCCACCACCTCGGCGTGGGCGGTCGGGTCGCCGTCGGGTACCACGCGGTTGACGCCGGTGGCGACGACCGCGCCGCCGCGGACCACCAGCGCCGCGAAGGGGCCGCCGCCGGCGGCCACGTTGTCCCGCGCCAGGCGCAGCGCCTCCCGCATCCATTCCGCCCGACCGCCCATGGCCCCTCCCAGCCCGAGCGTACCGCGGCCGGGGGCGGGTGGCGTCAGGAGTCGCGCCGCAGCGGCAGCAGGCGGCGCAGCCGTTCGTCGCGCAGGAACAGGCCGCCCCAGGCCATCACCCCCACCAGGACGGGGGCCACCCAGGCGTCGGAGACGCGCACATGGGTGGCTGTGGCGCCCCCGAGGTAGCCGGTGACCAGGATGGCCCCGAGCACCGAGGTGCGGGGGATGGCGTAGAGCACGATGCAGGCCAGCTCGACGAGGCCGATGGGCACGATGGCGCTCGCCGGGTAGCCGAACTTCCCCACGAACCCCTCGACCACCTGGGGCGGCCGCGCCAGCTTCATCACGCCGCTCATCGCCATCAGCAGCACCGGGATGGCGGTGAAGATCCGCCCGCCCCAGAGCATCCCCTTGCCGCCCGCGGCGCTGCTCGCCGACTCCATCACCGCTGCCTGGTCCGCCATGGCCGTTCCTCCGCGCGTGCGGCCGGCCTTCACGGCCGGCGCGAGTGGCATGTTCTAAGGGCGCGGGGATCGCCCGGCAAGGGCGCACCCGGCTGGGTCAGCGGCCCGCTCCGAGCGGGACGGTCCACTGGAGCCCCAGCGCCAGGTCGGGGGCGTTGGAGTTGTAGAACCAGTTGCTGGCGCCGGTGGCGCGCGGCGCGGCGCCCAGGGACCAGTCCTCCGAGAGCCAGAAGGTGACGGCGCCCCTGCGCAGGCCGAAGCCGACGCGGCTCGCGGCGAGCGCCAGGCCGTAGTAGGCGGAGGCCTCGACCTGGAACGGCGACACCTCCGGGAGCGGGGACAGGTCGCGGGCGATGGGGCCGGAGACCCGGCCCTCGAGCAGGAGCGCCCAGGGGCCGAGCTGCATCGCCAGCGAGAGCTCGCCGAAGAGGCGCAGCGGCTGGACGGGGAGCGGGAGGGAGGCGGGGAGGGGTGAGATCAGCGTCGCGCCGGCCAGGGCGTGGAGCGTGAGGCCGGGCAGGAGCTCGGCGGTGGTGAGCAGCGCCGCGCCGGCGTCCCAGCCGCCGGAGCCGCCAAGCGTCGACGGCCTGCCGATCGGCACCTTGGCGTCGAGCCGGGCCGAGAGGCCCCAGCGGGCCAGGTCGGCACCGAGGGGACTCCGACCGCCCTGGGCCAGGAGCAGCTGGGTGCGCAGCACCAGGTCGCCGGGCGAGAGGCGCGGGTCCTCCAGCCGGAGCCCGCGGCCGGTCTCGAGATCCAGGGCCAGCACCCGCACCCGGTCCCGCTCGAAGCTGGCGCGCCCGAAGTTGGTGGAGCCGACCCAGCCGTGCCAGGTCTCGATGGGCCTGTCTGTCCACCCGCCCCAGTGCTGCACCAGCCTGGCCTCCACCGCCGTGGAGAGCCGGTCCCAGGGGCTGCCCGGAGGCTGGCCGAGGAGCTGCGCCCAGGGGAGCCGCAGGCGCACCGCCAGGGAGTCGGTCTGCACGTCGGTCTGGATCCAGATCCGCCGGGCGCCGGCGCGGAGCGGGACCGGCGCGCCCCAGTCGTTGGCCAGCGACCAGGAGATCTCCAGCTCGGCGCCCGGGAGGCCCCGGGCGTCGGAGCCGGTGGGCTCGAGGAACAGGCTGCCGAAGGCGCCGCCGGTGGAGAGCCCGAGGGGCCGGGAGGCGATGGGGCCGGCGCGCGCCGTCGCCGGGCCCAGCAGCAGCAGGGCGGCGAGGAGCGCCCGGCGCCCGCCCACCAGTCCCGGCCTGCGGCTCATGCGCTCTTCTGGATGAGCTCGATCTTGTAGCCGTCGGGATCCTGGACGAAGGCGATGACGGTGGTGCCGTGCTTCATGGGGCCGGCCTCGCGGGTCACCACGCCGCCGCGCTTCTTGATCTCGGCGCAGGCGGCGGCCGCGTCGTCCACCTCCAGCGCCACGTGGCCGAAGCCGTTGCCGAGCTCGTAGGCCGGCGTGTCCCAGTTGTGGGTCAGCTCCAGCGCCGCCGCCTCGCTCTCGGGCCCGTAGCCGACGAAGGCCAGGGTGAAGCGGCCGTCGGGGTAGTCCTTGCGGCGCAGCAGCCTCATGCCCAGCACCTGGGTGTAGAAGGCCAGGCTTCGCTCCAGGTCTCCGACGCGGATCATGGTGTGGAGGATGCGCACGGCGGGCTCCTTCAGCGGTAGTCGGTGATCTTGCGGCGCGGCACGCCCAGCCTGGGCTCGGTCCTGGCCTGGCAGGGGGCACAGCGAAGCGCCCAGGGCATCACCTCGAGCCGCCGCGGCGGGATGGGCTCCTCGCACTCCTCGCACAGGCCGAAGTCGTCGGGCTCGGCGGCCAGGCGGGCCAGCGCCCTGTCGATGCGCCCCAGCATCTCCGCCTGGCCGCGGTTGCGCTGCGAGGCCAGCACCTGGAGCATCTCCGAGAGCGCCTGGGCGTCCTCGTCGGCCACGCCGGTGCTGACCGGGTCCCTGCGGTTGGGCTCGATGCGGGCCGGGTCGGCGGCCAGGGTGGCCGCGCGGAGCCGCAGCAGCTTCTGCCGGTGGGCGCTGCGCTGCCTGGCGTTCATGGCTTCCTCCTATCGCGGCGGCGGCCGGGCGGCTAGCGCTGCGGCAGCACGTCGGCGTCCTTCTGCTGGATCATCTGCTCGGCCGGGGCATCCTCGGGCGGCGGCGGCTGCCAGCGGGTCACCACCGCCCCGGCCGGCGCGCCGGCCAGCGCCGCGGGGAGCGAGACCACCGCCGCGTCCCACCCGAAGGGCAGCCTGATCTCCCGCTCCACGCGCCGCGGCCCGCCGGGCCCCTGGCGGACCTCGATGGCCAGCCGGTGCACCGGCCCCACCACCTGGCGCATGGCCCGCTCCGCCTGCTCCAGCACCTCCGGCTTGCCACCGTCGAGGCTCACCTCGACGGCGCCGGGAGCCGGGTGCTCCTGCCCGCCGAGGGTCACCGCCGCATTGTCGAGGAACAGGGTATGGGCCCGGCCGGTCCGCGCCAGCCAGGCCCCCAGCACCACCGCGCCGGCGAGGAGCGCGGCCCGCAGGAACGCGCGGCGGCGGGTCCGGCTCACGTGCCCACCCCCGGGCCCCGCAGGGCGGCGCGGGCCTGCTGCTCGCCCGCCTGCTTGCGCCAGGCGTAGAGCACCAGGGCCACGGCGATGACCCCGTAGCTCACGAACTGCCGGAAGTACTCGCCGAGCTGGGCCGAGCCCACCAGGTTCTTGCCGGCGGTGGGGGAGACGATGAACAGCAGGTGGAAGAGCACCACGCCCACCAGCACGTTGGGGATGGAGGCGCGGGTCACCGAGGCGCCGCCGATGAGCAGGGCGGCGATGGAGAACATGCCGGCCTGCTCGTGGGAGTTGTAGGTGTTGAGGGTGCCCAGGTTCTGCAGGAAGACGATCTGGCCGTAGCAGGCCAGCAGCGTGGAGAGCACGATCGCCAGGATGCGGGTCCGCTCCACGGGGATGCCGGCGGCGTCGGCCACCGCCCGGTCCTGCCCCACCGCACGCATGTCCTGGCCCAGCTTGGTGCGCCGGAACCAGACCACGAAGAGGCACATGGCGGCGATGAGGGCGTAGGTGAACACCGGGAGCTGGATGCCGCCGATGCGCGCCGGCACCAGCCGGTCGAGCACCTGGCGCACGCCGGTGAGGTTGATGACGTTGCGCACGCCGTAGCCGCGGGAGAGCACCAGCTCCGGGTTGAGCATGGGGATCAGGCTCCCCATGGCGTAGAGCACCACCAGCTGGTAGAGGCCGTTCACGAAGAAGCCCAGGATGTACCCGGTGACCATCTCCCGGCCCTTGGCCCTGTTGAGCACCGCGCCGCAGAGCCAGCCGAGCAGCACCGCCACCGGCGTGGCCAGCATGGCCGCCAGCGTCAGGCCCGGGAGGCCCACGATGGCCCAGTCGGTCACCAGGATGAGGCCGATCTGCCCGGCCATGGCGCCCAGCACCATGCCGAAGTTGAGCCCCATGCCGGCCATCACCGGCAGCAGGAGCGAGAGCACCAGCACCGCGTTGCGCCCCAGGCGCGTCAGCACCTCCTGGAGCAGGTAGAGCGGCGGCGCTCCGGAGAGCGGGATGGCGGCGGCGATGAGGGCCGCGAAGAGCAGCACCACCGCGTTCTCGGCCAGGAGCCGGCGCAGGCGGTTCATCGTCCCTCCGCCGGGCGACGGGTCAGCGCGTAGAGGATCATCCCGTTGGAGACGATGACCCGGACGACGTCGGACATGTCGGCCTTGACCACCGAGTTGATGACCGACGGGGTCATGGTGAGGATGCCCTGGAACAGGAAGGTGCCCACCAGCACGTGGACCAGGCTGGCCCGGCTGACGCTGGCCCCGCCGATGAGGATGGCGGCCACCGCCGGGAAGGCCATGTAGAACGGCCCCTGGTAGAGCTGGATGAAGCCGAAGCTCTGCTGGAAGGCCAGGATGCCCAGCGCCCCCAGCATGGTGGAGAGGACCACCGAGAGGGTGCGCATCCGGTCCACGTCCACGCCCGCCGCCCGGGCGTAGACGGGGTTCTGGCCCGCGGCGGTCATGGCCGTGCCCACCCGGAGCCGGAAGAACCCCCACACCAGCGCGGCCGCGGCCCCGAAGGCCAGCAGCAGCCCGGTGGGGAAGCGGAACTCCTCGCCGATGCGCACCGAGAGGAAGTCGTCGAGGACGCGGAGCCAGAAGCCCTCCACCGAGATGGTGGTCCGCAGCCCCTCGCCCCCGAAGCCCCAGATCATGGTCGGGCTCCGGTAGGGGAGCACCAGCCAGGCCATGCACATGAACATCACCGAGGCGAAGCCCACGTAGGTGGCGATCATCATCTCGCCGCCCTTCACCCGGTTGAGCAGCACGCCGTAGCCCAGGCCGAAGAGGGCGGCGAAGCCCAGGGAGATGCCGGCGGCAGCCGCGAAGCCGCCGGGGCCGGTGAGGCCGATCTCGATGCTGAGCGTGGCGCCCAGCAGGCCGGCCAGGACGCCGAGCGGCAGGCCGAAGTTCAGGCCGCAGCCCGACTGGATCATCGGCACCAGCGCCAGCACCAGGATGCCGTTCATCCCGAAGCGCACCACGGTGTCGGAGAGCGAGGCGGCCAGGCTCACGCCCACGAGCGGCGCGGCGGCGAAGAGACCGAGGAGGAACAGGGCGATGATCACCCGGGGCAGGCCGAACTCGGCCAGCAGCCTGCGGGCGCCGCTCACCGGGCCTCCGGCGGCGGGGCCGTGGCGGCCCCGGCCATGAGCAGTCCCAGCTCCTCCAGCGCGGCGGAGGCCGGCAGGTGGCCGGCGATGCGCCCCTCGTAGACGATGGCGATGCGGTCGCACAGCGACCGCAGCTCGTGGAGCTCCGAGGAGACGACCACGATGGTGGTGCCCCGCTCGCGGTTGAGCCGCCGGAGCGCCGCCAGCACCAGCTCCTTGGCTCCCACGTCGATCCCGCGGGTCGGCTCGGCCACCAGGAGCAGCTCCGGCGAGAGGGCGAAGGCCCGCGCCAGGCACACCTTCTGCTGGTTGCCCCCCGAGAGCGTCCCGGCCTTCTGGCGCACGCCGGTGCAGCGGATCTCCAGCTCCTTCACGTACCCGGCGGCGAGCGACGCCATGGCGGCGTCGGACCGCCACTGCAGGAGGCCGCCGAGGAGCGGGCGCAGGCAGGCGCCCTGCACCTGCATGGCCCCGAAGGCGACGTTCCAGTCGATGCCCTCGTCGAGCAGCAGGCCCACCCCGCGCCGGTCCTCGGAGACGAAGGCCAGCCCGGCCTCTAGCGCCGCCCGCGGCTCGCCCAGGGGCAGCGGCCGGCCGCGGTAGCGCACCCGCCCGCCCGCCGGGTGCAGCCCCATGAGGCCGTTGGGGATGCCGAGCTTGCCCTGGCCGGCGAGTCCCCCGATGCCCAGGATCTCGCCGCGGGCCACCGAGAAGGTGGCGTCGCGCACCGTCTCGCCCGGCATGTCCACCCACAGCCCCTCGACCTCGAGCAGCGGCTCGCCGGCGGGGAAGGTCCGGGGCTCGGCGCCGGTGGCGGCCGCCATCTCCCGGCCCACCATGGCCGCCGCCAGCCCGCGCACCGAGGTGCGCCCGGCCGGCAGGTCCTGCACCAGCCGCCCGTCGCGCAGCACCGCCACCCGCTGGCAGAGCGAGAGCACCTCGCCGAGCCGGTGGGAGATGAAGATCATGGCCACGCCCTCGGCGGCCAGAGCCCGCAGCCGGCCGAGCAGGGTGGCGGCCTCGCTCTCGGTGAGCACGGCGGTGGGCTCGTCGAGCACCAGCAGCCGGAGTCCCTCGCGCCCGAGCTCGCGGGCGATCTCGGTGAACTGCCGGTGGCCCACCGGCATCTCCTTGACCAGCATGGCCGGGTCGAGCGGCACGCCCAGCCGCTCGATGGAGCGCCGGGCCCGGGCCTCCATGGCGGCCCGGTCGAGGAGCGAGAGCCGCTCGCCGAAGACCTCGTCGAGGGCCGAGCGGCGCAGCGGCTCGCGGTTGAGGAGGATGTTCTCGGCGGCGGTGAAGCCGGGCAGGAGCGAGAACTCCTGGTGGACCATGCCGATGCCGGCGTCGAGGGCGTCGAAGGGGGAGCGGAAGCGCACCTCCTGGCCGGCCACCTCGACCGAGCCCTGGTAGCCGCCGGTCTCCCGGATGATCGGCATGCCGAAGAGGATGCGCATCAGCGTGGACTTGCCGGCGCCGTTCTCGCCGACGAGCCCGACCACCTCGCCCGGGGCCACCTCGAGGGAGACGTCCTCGAGGACCCGGGATTCGCCGAAGGACTTGCCGATCCCCCGCAGCCGGAGTGCCGGCGCGCCGCCCACCATGTCGGAGCCCGCTCCCGCCTAGGGCCTCTTCCGCAGGCCCGACTGGATCTTCAGGTACTTCTCGGGGACGTCGATCTCCGCCGATTTCATGAATCCGCGTCCGAAGACGTAGGTGTCCTGGAGCAGCAGGGCGAAGTTCTTCAGCCGGACGCCGGTGGAGGCGTCCACGTACCAGGCGCCGCCCCAGCGCGAGCCCGGGGTGTACTTGCCGAAGGCCTGGAAGAGGTCGGTCATGCTGGTCATCTTGGACTTGCCGTCGAGGACGTTGATGGCGTGCTGGCCCATGCCGGCGGTGGCGCAGTAGCCGAAGGAGTAGGCCCAGGTGCCGAGCCGCCCCGTGCCGCCCTTCTTCACCACCGCCGCCTCCACCTTCTTGAGGATGGCGGGGAAGTTGCCCTTCTCGGCCTTGAGGTCGATTCCCAGGGCCCCGGGGTAGCCGAGGAGCGGGGAGGGGAGGCTGGCCTCCACGAAGATGCCGCCGTGCTCCACCACCTGCTTGATGAGCGGCTCGGTGTGGGCGTCGTTGGTGGCGTAGAAGGCGGTCTCCTTGCCGTACTTCCGCACCCACTGGGGCACCTTCTCCAGCATGAACTGCTGGGCGCCGACGACGCCCACGTCGCTGGTCGGGTCGGGTGCGGTCTCGAAGACGAAGGTGAGGCCCAGGTCGCGGGCCGCCTGCTCCATGATCATCCGGCGGCGGGTCAGGGTCTCGACGCTCATGTGACGCGGGAAGGAGATGTGGACGAAGGTCCTGGCCCCGAGCTGCTTGGCGGTCCAGACCACCCGGTAGCCGGCGGAGACGAAGTCGTTGCGCATCACCAGGTCGGCCACCGAGGAGATGACGAGCGGGTCTTCCTGGGGCACGCCGGCCAGCAGCAGGATGTCGGGGCGGGCCTCGCGCACCCGGCGGAACCCCTCGGTGGCCCCGGGCACCGCCTGGTTCATGACGATGGCCTTCATCAGCGGGTCGTTGGCCAACGACGCGATCTGGGAGATGGTGGTCTCCTGCTCGGTCATGAAGTTGTCGGGATAGGTGAGGTGCTGGATCATCCCCCCGCCCTTCACGTCGCCGTACTCGGCGATGAGCGCCTCGGCGCCCCGCAGGTCGTCCTCCGACTGGGAGACCGTGCCGGTGATGACGCCGATGTGGTAGCGGGCCGCGGCCCTCGCCGGCCCCGGGAGGGCGAGCAGCACGGCCAGGGTCAGGGGGGCGAGCGCCGCGAGGCGGGTCTTCATGCGTCCTCCGGGTGCGTCGTCGAGAGGCGCGACGATACCATCGGGCCCACCGGCGCGGGGGTCCCGGGGAGGGCCCGCTAGCGCGCCGGCGGCCGGCGCAGCGCCTGCTCGAGGAGCGCCGGCGACCGCAGCAGGGAGGCGGCGAGCGCCACCTCGCGGTCCGGCCCGCCGGGCGGCGGCTCCAGGCGGCGTCGCGGGCAGTCCCCCCGCGGCAGGGCGAGCAGTCGCGGGAGCTCCTCGCCGTCCGACCCGGAGGGCTGCGGGTGGGTGGTGCACAGGTCCGGCTGCACGCCCGCGCCCTGGATGCGCGCGCCCCCGGGGCGAGCCAGCCGCCCGGCAGTCACCCGGATCTGGAGGTCGTCCGGGGAGGGGCCGAGCTCATGGGTCACCTGGATCACGCCGCGGCCGGCGGTGCGGCTGCCGACCACGGCGGCGCGGCGGTGGTCCTGCAGGGAGGCGGCCAGCAGCTCGGCGCTCCCCGCCGTCGCCTCGTCCACGAGCACCACCAGCGGCAGGTGGGCCAGCGGCGTCTCGCCGCCCGCCTTCTCGACCACGGCCGGGTCGCGTCCGGCGACGGCGTAGAGCCGGCCGCGCTCCACGAACAGCCCGGCCACCTCGCCGACGACCGCTGGCGGGCCCCCGGGATTGCCGCGCAGGTCCAGCACCGCGCCGGCTCCGGCGGCGTCGCGCACCGCCTGGAGCAGCACCCGGCCGAGGCCGCCGGCGAGGCCGTGGGGCCGCAGCCAGACAAGGCCCGCCCCCAGCCGCTCCGGCCGGCCCAGGACGGGCACCACCCGCCGGCGCGAGAGCTCCAGCGCCCGGCGGCCGGTCCGGCCGCGCACCTCGAGCTGCACCCGCGAGCCCAGCTCGCCCTGCAGGCGCGCCTCCACCGCCGGCGCGGGAAGGCCGGCCGTGCTCCGGCCGTCGACGGCCAGCAACAGCGCGCCCCGCTCGATGCCGGCCTCGTCGGCCGGGCTTCCCGCCAGCACCCCGATCACCTCGGCCCCGGCGGGGGTCGCGTGGAGCACGAGGCCCACGGATCCGGCGGGCCGCGCGGCGGGAGGAGGCAGGTCGCGCGCGCGGTGGACGAGCCCCTCGGGATCGATCCGGCCCAGCGCCCCGCGCAAAAAGAGCTCCTCGACGGTGCCGGGAGGCAGCGCGGCCAGGGCCGGCGACCGGCGCCGGAGCTCGCCGACGGCGCGCGCCACCGCGAGCGCGATCTCGCCGCGCAGCCGATCGGCGCCCTCCTCCCAGCCCCCGGGCAGGGGGATCGGCGAGTGCTCGCCGCCGGGACCGCCGACCCGGATGGCCCGGTCCAGAACGGCGACGCGGAGCACCGGGTCGCGGACCGCGAGGGCGGAGAGTCCGCCTTCCAGGTAGGCGCGGACCGTGGCCTCCCGCTCGTCGGCCATCGGCACGGCGAAGAGGGTCTTCTCGACGGCCGTGGCCATCCGCGCCTCGACCGGATCGGAGGGCCGCTCGGGGAGCAGAGGGCTCGCGGCGCAGCCACAGGCCAGCGCCAGGGCGGGCAGCGTGCCGCGGAGGAGGCTGGGGCGCACCGGCGGGGCGGAGCGGGGCTAGCCCCGTTCCGATTCCTTCTGCAGGTGCTGGAAGAGATCGAAGCCCTTCCTGGGCGGAGGCTTCGCCGGGGCCTTCCTGGCGGGCTTGGCCTTGGCCTTCGCGGGCCGGGCCGCCTTGGGCTCGGCCGGCTTCTCCGGCATCGGCTCGGGCGCTGGCACGGCGGCAGGTGGCGCCGCCTCCACCGCGGCGGCACCGGCAGGCACCTCGGGCGGCCGCTCCTGCGGCGCAGGCTCGGGGGGCGGTGGCGGCGGCGGCGGCGGAACGGGCTGCAGGGCCACCTCGAGCCGCTCCTCGCCGGGCCGGAACGCGGCCTCCCGCGGCAGGAAGCCCTCGAGCGAGAGGACGACGGAGCCTCCCTCCCGGGGAACGGCGACCCGCAGCGGCGCGTTGCCGAGGAGCCTTCCGCCCAGCCGCACCTGCGCGCCCGGCGGCGCCGTGACCACCTCCACCATCCGCGGGCGGCCGGAGAGGGTGAACCAGGCCCCCGCCGTCAGGGCTGCTGCGGCCACGGTCAGGGCGATCCAGGCGGCCGAGCGGCGCGGCCTGGGCGGGGGGTGCGTCGCGGTGCCGGAGGCGCGGGCTGCGTCCGGCACGACGGGCGCGGGCGAGGCGACGGGGGCGGCGGCGCGGCCGGGGGCCCGATCCGTCGCGGGGGGAGGCGCGGCCGCGGCGGGCGGCCTGAGAGGCGGAGCGGAGGCTCCGCCGGGCGGCTCGGTGACAAGCCGGAGCGTGGGCGGCGAGGCCAGCGGGAGGCCCGCGGGCTGCTCCGGGACCGGCGTGCTGGTCGGCACCTGCCCCTCGCGCCAGACGTCTCGTGCCCAGGCGGCGACACACGCCTCGCCGAGGATCGGGTCGGTCCGGTCGGAGAGCTCGAGGAGCTCGGCCCGGATCTCCTCGCTGAGCGGCGCCTCCGCGACCAGCACCTGCACGAAGGGGATGAGGCCCGGGAAGCGGCTCTCGGGAGAAGGGGAGAGCGCGCGGGTGAAGGCCGACGTCAGCCCCTTGTCGAGCGCCACCGGGATCCGCGGCGCGCCCTGGGCCTCGCCGGCCGGGAAGGGGTCCTGCCCGGTGATGAGCTCCAGGCCGACGCGCGCCAGGTCGTAGGCGCTGGTGGCCGGGGCCGGCGGCGTGATGTGCGGACGCCCGAAGACCGTGACCTTCACCTGTCCGCTGCGGGTGATGAAGAGGTGCTCGAGCCGCAGGTTGCGCGGCGCCACCGCCGCGGCGTCGGCCGCCACCAGCGCGTGGGCCGCCTGGATCAGGATGGAGAGCGCCGCCTGCAGGTCCACCTCCATGTGCGGCAGCGCCCGGAGGCTGGGGCCGTCGACGAACTCGCGGACCAGGAAGGGCCCGCTCACGGGATCGGTCCCCACGCCCAGCACGCGGACCACGCCGGGGTGGGCCAGGGCCGCCGAGACGTCGGCGTCGTTCTGCAAGCGCGCCAGGAGGATCTTCCGCCCCTCGGGAGGCGTGGAGGGATGGGTCTGGAGCACCGCCTGCTGGCGGGAGGCCGGGTCCCAGACCAGGAAGCAGGGCTCGTCCTGCTCGCCGACGGGGCAGGGGCGCAGCACGCGGTAGCCGCCGATGGTGGAGCCGGCCTCCGCCGGGCCCGAGGACCCTGGCTGTCCGCTCCCGGTCACTGGATGCGCTGGAGCGAGGACTTGGCCAGATCGGCCGGGATGGGGATGAAGCCGGCGGCTGCCACCTGGGTCTGCCCGTCCTTGGAGAGGCCGTACGAGACGAAGGACGAGACCAGCGGCGGCAGCGGCTTGCCCGCGGCGCGGTTCACGTAGATGTAGAAGAAGCGCACCAGCGAGTACCTGCCGTTCATGATGGCGTCGATGGTGGGCGCGGTGGCGGCGCCGCCCGGCTGGACGATGGGCAGCACCTTGACCATCGAGTTGACGTCGTTGAAGGAGCCGTAGGCGATGCCGGTGGCGTCGAGCATCACCGCCTCGAGCTGCGACTGGGCATCGCCCATGGCGTTGACGGAGGGGCGGAAGTCGCCCTTCAGCAGCACCTTCTCCTTGAAGAAGTTCCGGGTGCCGGAGTGCTCGTCGCGGCCGTAGGGCGTCACGCGCCGGCCGGCCCAGTCGCCGGAGAGGCCGAGCTGGCCCCAGGAGGTGATGGGCTCCTTCCCGCCCGCCTTGCGGGTCATGGAGAACACGGCATCGAGCTGCTCCATGGAGATGGAGCCGAGGGGGTTGCTGGGGTGGACGAACACCGCCAGTGCGCCAACGGCGGCGACGAGGCGGGTCGGGGCGTGGCCGTGCTTGGCCTCGAAGGCCGCCACCTCCACCTTGCTCATCTCGCGGCTCATGGTGGCGACGCCGCAGGTGCTCTCCAGCAGGCACAGGAAGCCGGCCTCGGAGCCCTGGGCAGAGGAGCGGACCTGCACGTTGGGGTGGGCGTTGCGGAAGCCCGTGAGCCAGAGCTGGACCACCGGGTCGAGCGTGTCGGAGCCGCCGACGGCCAGGGTGCCGGAGAGCGACGAGGCGGGCCGGTAGGCGGGGAGGGCGGGATCCACGCGCGGAGCGTCGGCGCCGAGGAAGGCGGCGGCGAGCGCGGCGGCTAGCGGAAGGGACATGCGCTGCTCCTGGTGAGAGAAGGTCCCCGGCGGGGATGGCGTGCGAGCTCGGGTGTTGGACCCGGGCCCGGCGGGACTCGGCCACTTCGATTTGCAACGGCCGTTCCGGCACGGCTTCGCGGCGAGAAGCCCCGCACGGCGCGACGAAAGTGGCTCGGGGTGGCTCCGGAGGGCGTTGGCGGCGGTCCATCGCGGCGGCGGACACCGTCCCACACTGCCGGGACGTTGTTCACCCTGAGTCATCCCGGGGGAGGGTTGCGGCGGCGCCAGGGTGGCCCGGGCCCCGACCTTGGAGGGGGCTCCGCTGTAGGTCGATGGGGGCGGAGCGGGCCGCTCCGCTCAGGCCAGGTTGTGGAAGACGCGCTGCACGTCCTCGTCCTGCTCCAGGGCGTCCACCATCTCGAGGACCTCCTTGGCCTGCTCCTCGGGGAGCTGCACCGGCGTCTGGGCCACGTACTCCGACTCGGCCGAGATCACCGGGAGCTTGCGCTCCTCGAGGGCGGCCTGGAGCTGGCCGAAGTGCTGGAACGCGCAGCGGATGACCACCTGCTTCTCGCCCTTCTCGCCGGTGCTCTCGCCCATCTCCTCGAGACCGTGGTCGATGAGCTCCAGCTCCAGGGCCTCCAGGTCGAGCCCCTCGGGCGCCAGCCGGAAGACGCCCATCTTCTGGAACTGGAAGGCCACGCTGCCAGTGGTGCCCAGGTTGCCGCCGTGGTTCTTGAAGTGCATGCGCACGTTGGCCACGGTGCGCACGCCGTTGTCGGTGGCCGTCTCCACCACCACCGCCACGCCGTGGGGACCGTACCCCTCGTAGAGCACCACCTCGTAGGCCTGCTGGTCCTGGCCGCTGGCGCGCTTGATGGCCGCCTCGACCTTGTCCTTGGGCATGTTGGAGCCGCGGGCGTTCTGCAGCGCGCGCCGGAGGGCCGGGTTGTTCTCGGGGTGGGGCCCGCCGGACTTCACGGCGATGGCGATGTCCTTGCTGATCCGGGTGAAGACCTTCGCCATCCGGTTCCAGCGGGCGAACATCGTAGCCTTGCGCGTTTCGAAGATGCGTCCCATGGGCTCCCCGGGGCCGACCGGTGTCCCTTGGCGGATCGGCCCGGGAGGGCGGATACCGCACGGGAGGGGCGGTGCGCAAGGGGCGACTGCTGGAGCTCGACGCCTGCTAGCGCTGGCCGCCCCCGGCCGCTCCTCCATCCGCGGGCGGGGGAGGATCCGCCAGCGGATCGCCCCGCGCCACCGCGGACGAGGGGCGGCTCGGCACCGAGAGCAGGAAGAGGGCGCCGGCCAGCATCACGCCCGCCATGGCTCCCAGCGCCCACCAGGACGGACGCACCCGCAGGCCCACGTAGAGCAGGCTGGCGACCATCGAGCAGAAGGCCACCGCCTTCACGCCGCGGGGGACGACCCGCTCGCGCCGCCAGGCCTGCAGCGACGGGCCGAAGACCCGGTGGTGGTAGAGCCAGTCGTGGAAGCGCCGCGAGCTCTGCGAGAAGGCCCAGAGCGCCAGCAGCATGAAGGGCGTGGTGGGGAGGACCGGGAGGAAGGCGCCCAGGAGGCCGAGCGCGAAGAAGACCCAGCCCACCAGGAAGTAGGCCCAGCGCAGGCCCGCCGGCCCGCGCGCCGCGGGCTTCTCCTGCACGCCTCCGTCCATCCTCCCAGCTTCCGACGGCCGCGCCCCCCGGGGCAAGCTCAGCCCGGGAGCCGCGCCAGGAAGTCGGCCAGGGCGCCGGCGTAGGCCTCCAGGTTCTCCGAGAGGATGGCGTTGTGGCCCCCTCGCGGCAGCAGGCGGAGCTCTGCCGGCCCGGCGGTCCAGGACGCCAGGCGCCGGGCGTTGTCGGGCGGGACGAGGTCGTCGTCCTCGGCGTGGAGCACCAGCGTCGGGCCCCGGTGGCGGGCGAGCTTGGCCCGGTGGTCGAGGCGGCGAGCGCAGGAGGCGGCGAAGTCCTCCTCGGAGACCCCCAGCTCCCTCGGGTCGAGCCGCAGCCGCAGCCGCTCCCGCGGATCGGCCACGCCGCTCTCGAGCACCAGGCCGGCCACCGGCCAGCGGGCCGCGGCCTCGATGGCGAAGATCGAGCCCACCGAGCGGCCGAAGGGCACGAGCCGCTCCGGGGGCGCGCCGCAGGCCTCCACCAGGCGGGCCACGTCCTCCAGCATCCGCCCGAGCTGCGGGGCCCCCGTGGACATGCCGTAGCCGCGGTACTCGGCCAGGAAGAGGTTGGCGCCCATCGAGGCCACCAGCCCGGGGAAGCCCTCCAGCCAGTCGGCCACCACCTCGCCGTTGCCGTGGAAGTGGAGCAGCGTCGGGCCTCCGGGGTGAGGGCGGAAGGCGGCGCAGGCCAGCGTGGCGTCGCCGGCCTCGACCAGGACCGGATCGGCGAGGTGGCAGGAGCGCGGGAAGAAATAGCGGGCCGAGACGAGCGGGTGGTCGAGGACGGGATCGAGGCGGGCCATGGCGAGTCGCGGGCCAGCATAGCGCCGCCCACAGGCACCGGATCCTCGCCGACCCTCGGCCGCGCGTCGACAGGCTCGCGCCCGCCCGCCCGCGCAGGCCGCCCCGGCATGGTCGACGTCGCCACGGCTTCGACGGCGCCCTCCGGATCGCCGGCGGCCGAGTCCCCGTCCCCCGGCCCAACCGGGGCGCGGAGAGGCGCGCGCACCGCCGGATTTGCCACCATGGCCGGAATGACGACCCCGGCACGTCGACCGGCGCCCGGCTGGCGCCAGGAGCCCCACCGCCTGCTCTTCCCGCTGGGAGCGCTGCTCGGTCTCCTGGCCGTGCTCCCTTTCGCGCTGCGCGGTGCCGGCGGCGGGTCGCTGGCCCTCTTCCATTCTGCGGCGCAGCTCCAGGGCTTCCTCACCTGCTTCGCGCTCGGCTTCCTCTTCACCTTCCTGCCGCGGCGCACCGGCACCGACCCTCCGGCCGGCTGGGTGGTGCTCGCCTGCGCCGCGCTGGCCGCCGGCTCTGCCGCCTGCGCCTGGTTCCACGCCGCGCTGGCCTCCTACCTGTGCTGGTTGGCGCTGGCCACCCTGGCGCTCGCCTTCACGCTTCGTCGCATGGTCGGCCGGGCGCGCGCCGGCCTGCCGCCGGCCTTCGCCTGGCTCCCCGTCTCGCTGGCCGCCGGGCTCTGCGGGGCGCTGCTGGCCGCACTGGCGCCGCTCCTCGGAAGCGCCAGCGCCCCCGGCGCCTGGGTGGTGGGGCGCGGGCTGCTCACCCAGGGCCTCCTGGCCGGGCTGGTGGTGGGCGTGGGCGGCGTCCTGCTGCCGGTCATCACCCGGGGCGAGGTACAGGCGGCCGGGGAGCGGGGCGGCGCGCAGCATCGGGCGCTCGGTCACCTCGCGGCGGCGGTGCTCTTCCAGGCCTCCTTCGCGCTCGAGCCCTGGGCCGGCGAGCAGGCGGGCTTCGGGCTGCGGGCGGCGGTGGCCGCCGCGGCGCTGGTGCTCTCGGCCGGCATCCACCGGTGGCCGGCGCTGCCCGGACTGCACCGGAGGCTTGTCTGGCTGGGTGCCTGGATGGTTCCCGCCGGCTTCGCCCTCGGGGCCCTCTCGCCGCGCCTGCACGGCGCCGCCCTGCACGTGCTCTTCGTGGGCGGCTACGCCCAGCTTGCGCTGGCGCTGGCGGTCCCGGTGGTGCTCGGCGGGTCGCCGCGAGCCGCGGCGCTGGCCGGGAGCCCGCCGGCGCTGCGGGCCACGGCGCTCCTCCTGGCGGGCGCCTTCGCCGCGCGGGTCGCGGCGGCCCTGGACCTCACCCGAGTCGCCGCCTGGCTGGCGGTTGCCGGGGCCGCCTTCGCCGGTGCGCTGGCCGCCTGGACCGCGCTGGTGCTGCCCTCGCTCTCCGGATCGCCGCCGGCCCGCTGAGCCGCGAGGAGGTGGGAACGCGAGCGCCCGGCGGGGCGCGAGGCCGCCGCCGGGCGTGGGAGCCGGGAGCCGCCGCCTGTCATTGCCGGCGCATCAGCCCCTGGGGCGAGAAGGCCACCTCGTCGCCCACCTGGAACGGCAAGCCGTCCCGGAAGACGAAGGGCTCGAGCCCGCCATCCTCGAAGCGCACGAAGACCTGGTAGCTGCGGCTCTCGCCCTGCCCCTGGCTGGCGGCGGCGCCGATCATCGCCCCGCCGACCGCGCCCACCAGCGCCCCGGCGCCGCTGTGGTGATAGCCGTAGTGGCCGTGGTGGCCGCCGAGCGCGCTCCCCAGCAGGCCACCGATGAGGGCGCCGGCCACCGCCCCGCCGGCGGGGTCACCCTGCTGGCGGTAGACCGTCTCCCGGATCGACTCGACGCGACCGTAGCGGACCCAGGGCGGCTGCTGCGGGGCGGCCTGGGCCTGCGGGTCGCCCCAGGTCTGGGTGGTGGCGTAGGTGTGCACACATCCGGAAAGGGCCAGCGAGGGGAGGGCGAGGAGGGCGAGCAGGGTGGTTCTCATGGCGAGCTCCGGCTGCGGGTCGAGCGGCGCTTGCAGCGTCACTCCCGTCGTTTTGCACGGGCCGGACCACCGGGCGACACCTGCAAGATCATGCGGTTGCGAGCGCCGGCCGCCGTTCAGGCGTGACCGGCGCGCACGGTGCCGTTGCCGCGGCACCGCGCCCCGTCCCGGTCGACCCGTGTGCCGCCTACCGGCCCTCGGGGGGAGGGCGGCCTTCGCCGGTGCGCTGCTTGTTCCGGAACTGCACGTCGTTCTTCTGCCGGTTGGCGCCCTTGCGAGACGACTTGCGGGAGGGGCGCCCAACGGTGGCCTCGTAGGCGTAGGTGGCCTTCTTCCCGGCGCGCGCCGACTCGTTGTGCGCGTGCGGCTCGGAGGGCGCTGGCGCGGCGACGTGCGCCTGCGGCGCCGGGCCGGCGTGCATCCGCTCCGTCCAGTAGCGATGCCATTCGGACTTCTTCACGGAGGAATCTCCTTCCGCACTGAGCCAACGCCTTTGGCGCGGCGCCTACAAGCCCCCGTTCCGGGTCGCTCGAGCGGGGCGCGGTGGCCCGACGCGCGTCGCCAGACCGCATCGCGCAAGACGAAGGGGCGGCCCGCGAAGGCCGCCCCCAGGTCCGCCGCGCCGGGCTGGTGGATCAGTTGATGTAGTACTTGGCCATGAAGTTCAGGCGGATGTCCTCGCCGTGCTCCGCCGCCAGCGTCTTGCGGTCCGCCCAGATGCCCTCGACGCCGATGTCCACGCCCTTCACCGGCGTGAAGATGGGGCCGAAGTGGCCCTGCTGCACCATGCGGTTCACGCCGAAGCGGCCGGAGTCGAGGCCGTTGGCGCGCGCGAAGTCGGTGTAGCCGTTGTCGAAGTTCTGCTGGAAGCCGTAGACCAGGTTGAAGCGCAGCTCGGGGCTGACCTTGTACTGGTAGCCGGCCACGATGCCCAGCGCCCGCTC
Source organism: Deltaproteobacteria bacterium (assembly GCA_016214955.1). Lineage (GTDB taxonomy): Bacteria > Myxococcota > Myxococcia > Myxococcales > Anaeromyxobacteraceae > JACRMN01. Next base: position 97,383 of record JACRMN010000024.1, on the reverse strand, counting down.
CAGCAGCACCTTGCGGCCGGCGGAGTCGAAGGCGGCGCCCTCGACGTAGTTGAAATAGCGGCCGATGCCGTCGCCGTAGGTGACGGCCACCGAGAGGAAGTCCTGGTTGCCGCGGGTCTTCACGAAGACGGTGCCGCCGGCGCCCCAGCCGCGGGCCTGGCCGACGCTGGCGCCGTCGTCGACGCGGGTCTCCTGGGTCACGCCGCGGATGGACATCGAGCCCCAGCCGAAGCCCTTGTCCCAGCGGACCACGAGGTCGGGCAGGCGCGAGTGGCTGGAGGCCAGGGCGGCGCCGGTCTCGTCGAGGGCGTAGCTGGAGGAGTTCTCGAGGGCCACGGTGAAGCTGCCGTAGTCGGGAGTGCCGTAGGTGTAGCGGATCTGCGGCTGGCGGATGAAGGTCGAGCCGATGGGGCCGTTGTAGTCCAGCGTCTCCGGCGAGTTGTCCACGTCCATGAAGGTGGACCAGGTCTGGCCGACGAGCAGGCCGGCGAAGGCGCCGTAGGCGTGGCGAACGCGGAAGCCGTAGCTGTTGGTCTGCTGCTGGGTGAAGACGTTCCGGTCGCTGCCGTACACCGCGGCGTTGCCGGTGCGCGGCTCGTTGTTGAAGTCGCCCTCGATCTTGGTCTGGAGGACGCCGAACCGGGTCGGGTAGGCGGTCTCCAGGCCGAGGCGGGAGGCCCGGACGTCGAGGTAGTCGCGGTTGGTCTTCCTGGCCTGGGGCGATCCGTTGATGGGCAGGTAGGGGGCGAAGGTGGAGTAGTCGATGTCGGAGTTGTCGCCCCGGAAGGCGTGGACCCAGTCGAGCTCGACGAAGCCGTAGAGGCGCAGCGACAGGTCGGTGCCGGGGAGCCGGAAGGAGCCGGGGATGTCGCCCAGCACCACGGCGTCCCGGGCCCGGACGTCGGCCTCGTCGGCCCGGCCCTTGAGCTGCTCGACCTCCTGGCGCAGCTTGGTGACCTCGGCGGCCAGCTTCTCCTCGGCGGTCTGCGCGGAGGCGGCGCCGCCGGCCAGGAGCAGGGCCGCGGCGGGGAGGGTGGCGAGGATTCGGTGGAGCGTCATGCGCGCGTCTCCTTGTTCGGGTTGCGATTGCGTCAGTGCGAGATCTGGCCCAGGAAGGCCCGGATCCGGTCGTTCTGCTGGGCGTCGAAGAATTGCGCGGGCGGTGCCTCCTGCAGCAGCTGCCCGTGGTCGAAGAAGAGGATGCGGTCGCCCACCTCGCGGGCGAAGCGCATCTCGTGGGTGACGACCACCATCGTCATCCCCGAGCGCGCCAGGTCCTTCATCACGTCCAGCACCTCGTTGATCATCTCGGGGTCGAGGGCGCTGGTGGGCTCGTCGAAGAGCATCACCTTGGGCTGCATGGCCAGGGAGCGCGCGATGGCCACCCGCTGCTGCTGGCCGCCGGAGAGCTGGTGCGGGTGCTTGTGGGCGTGGTCGGCCAGGCCCACCCGCGCCAGGAGCTCGAGCGCCTTCTGCCGGGCCTCGGCGCGCGGCGTCTTGCGCACCCGGCGCGGCGCCAGGGTCACGTTCTCCAGGGCCGAGAGGTGGGGGAAGAGGTTGAACTGCTGGAACACCATCCCCACCTCGCGCCGGATGGCGTCGAGGTTCTTCACGTCGTCGGTGAGCGCGATGCCGTCCACCACGATGCGCCCGGAGTCGTGCTTCTCCAGCCGGTTGAGGGTGCGCAGGAAGGTGGACTTGCCCGAGCCCGAGGCCCCGATGATCACCGCCACCTCGCCCTGGAAGAACGAGGTGGTGACGTCGCGCAGCACGTGGGCCGGCCCGAAGTGCTTGTTCACGAGCTCGGCGGTGATGAGCGGGCTGCGGGCGTGTGCGGGAGCGGTGGACATGGCCTAGTGGCGCTGCTCCACGTCGAGCCGGGCCTCGATGGCGCCGGAGATCTCGGTGAGGACGGTGGTGAGGATGAGGTAGATGGCGGCGGTGGTCAGGAACACCGGGACCGGCTGGAAGGTGGCGGTCTTCACCCGGTTGCCGATGTTGGAGAGCTCGGCCACCCCGATGACGTAGGCCAGCGAGGAGTCCTTGAGCAGCGCCACGATGTTGTTGACCAGCGGCGGCAGGGAGATCTTGAAGGCCTGGGGGAAGATGACGTCCAGGAAGGTCTGGATGGGAGAGAGGCCCAGCGAGCGGGAGGCCTCGGTCTGGCCCCGGGGCACGGCCTGGATGCCGGCGCGGATGGCCTCGGCGTTGTAGGCCCCGACGTTGAGGGTCAGGGCCACCGCCGCCGAGTTGAAGTCGGAGAGCTGGACCGGGACGATCTCCGGCAGCGCGAAGTAGACGAAGAGCACCTGCACCAGCAGCGGCGTGCCGCGGACCGACCAGATGTAGAAGTCGGCCGGCCAGCGCACGATCCGCAGCGGCGACATCTTGGCCACCGCGGCCAGCACCCCCACGCCCACGCCCGCCAGCCCGGAGAGCACGGTGAGCTCCACCGTGATCAACGTGCCGGCGGCCAGCTCCGCGGCCGAGGGGCCGATGGGCTCGGGGAGGAGCGCCAGCAGCCGCCCGGCCAGGATGAGGATGGCCACCAGCAGCGCGCCGGCGGCCACGATGGTGGCGCTGGAGCGCTGCTCGCGGGTCCAGCCCCTCGGCCAGAGGGAGAGGAGTCCGTTCATGGGGCGGGCGCCGGAGGCGCGGCGGCCGCGGCTAGCGGCAGCGGATGTCCTCGCCGGTGTACTTCCTGGAGAGGGCCTCGTAGGTGCCGTCGGCCACCAGGTCGGCGAGCGCCTTGTCCACGGCGGCGGCCAGCGAGGTGTTGCCCTTCTTCACCGCGGTGGCGATCTTCTCCACGAAGACGAAGTCCCCCATCTTCATGCCGCCCCCGGGGTTGGCCTCCAGGGCCGCCTTGGCCACGAACCGGTCGGTGACCCAGGCGTCGACGCGGCCGCCCTGCAGCGCGCTGCGGGCGTCGGTGTCCTGGGGGAAGGTCTTCACCTCCTTGACGTCGGGCAGCTTCTTCACGTTCTCCAGGTAGGTGGTGCCCACCTGCACGGCCACGACCTTCCCGGCCAGGTCCTTGGCGGTGCGGATGGCGGGGTCGCGGGAGACGACGATGCCGCCCGAGCAGTAGTGGGGCGCCGTGAAGGTGACGGCGCGAGACCGCTCCTCGGTGATGCCGAAGGAGGCGATGACCATGTCCCAGCGGTCCTGGCGCAGGCCGGCCAGCAGGGCGTCGAAGGAGAGGGCGCGCCATTCGATGCCGAGCCCCATCTTCTTCACCATGGCCTCGGCCAGCTCCACCTCGAACCCGGTGAGGCTCGGGCCGCGGAAGAAGTTGAAGGGGGGGTAGGCGCCCTCGGTGGCGACCACGATCTTCCCCTCCTTCTTGATCTCCTCGAAGGTGCGGGCTCCCGCGCTGGTGGCGGTGAGGGTCAGGGCCAGGGCCACGAGCTTGCTCGACGGTCTCATTCGCGGGTTCCTTCCTTGCACTGTGACGTTGGGGCCGATGGTCCGGCGCCGCTGCGGTTCCGCGGCTGCCGGTGGCGCGGCCGCGCTGTGAAGGGAAAGCGTGGGCCGTGGGGTAGCTTGGCGGGGCGGGGATGTCAATGCGCGCCGCATCCGGCCCGCGGCTCCCTCTGCTAGGATGGACGCCCAACCCGGGGAGCCGAGAGAGAGACCATGGGCATCCGCCTCGACAACCTCTGCCGCGCGGTCCGCGACATGCAGTACGCGGTCCGGGGCCCCATCGTGGCCCGCGCCCAGGAGCTGGAGCGCCAGGGCCGCCAGGTCATCTACTGCAACATCGGGAACCCCCAGGCCCTGGCCCAGCGGCCGCTCACCTGGGTGCGCCAGGTGCTGGCGCTGGCCGAGTACCCCGAGGTCCTGGAGCGCGCCCCCGGCGCCTTCCCCGCCGACGCCGTCGAGGCGGCCCGGACCATCGCCCGGGAGTCGGGCAGCGGCCTGGGCGCCTACACCGAGAGCAAGGGCTTCCTCTTCGTCCGCCAGGCGGTGGCCCGCTTCATCCAGGAGCGCGACGGCATCCCCTCCGACCCGGAGGCCATCTACCTCACCGACGGCGCCAGCAAGGCGGCGCAGGCGGTGCTCCGGCTCCTCATCGCCGGCGAGAAGGACGGCATCCTCATCCCCGTCCCGCAGTACCCGCTCTACTCGGCGACGCTGACGCTCTTCGGCGGCGCGCCCATCCCCTACCAGACCGACGAGCGGGCCGACTGGGGCCTCTCCCGCCAGGCGCTGGAGGAGGCGGTGGCCGGCGCGGCGGCGCGGGGCGTGAAGGCCCGCGCCATCGTGGTCATCAACCCCGGCAACCCCACCGGCGCGGTGCTCTCCGAGAAGGACGTGGGGATGGTGCTCGACTTCGCGCGCCAGCACGACCTCGCCATCCTCGCCGACGAGGTGTACCAGGAGAACGTCTGGCGCGCCGGCGACCGCTTCGTCTCCTTCGCCGGCGCCCAGGCGCGGCGCGGCGACCGGGAGGTGGCGCTCTTCAGCTTCCACTCCACCAGCAAGGGCTTCCTGGGCGAGTGTGGCCACCGCGGCGGCTACGTCGAGTGCCGCAACGTCCCCGCGGACGTGCTCGAGGAGCTCACCAAGCACCAGTCGGTGGCGCTCTGCTCCAACTCGGTGGGCCAGATCGTCACCTACCTGATGGTGCGCCCGCCCAGGGCCGGCGAGCCTTCGTTCGCCGTCTACGACCGCGAGAGGCGGGAGATCCAGGACTCGCTCAGGCGGCGGGCCGCGATCGTGGAACGGGGGCTCAACGCCGTGGAGGGCATCCGCTGCAACCCGGTGGCTGGCGCGATGTACGCCTTCCCGCGGATCCAGCTTCCCCCGGGCGTCACCGATGGGCAGTGGTGCCTGGCGCTGCTGGAGGAGACCGGCATCTGCGTGGTGCCGGGCTCCGGCTTCGGGCAGGCCGACGGCACCTGGCACTTCCGGACCACGATCCTCCCACCCCTCGACCAGATCGAGACGGTTGTCGGCAGGATTGCGGAATTCCACAGGAAGTTCCTGTCCCGCCCGCAGAAGTAGGAACGACTTACACCCCTTCGGGGGTCGCCACCCCGCCAGGTGCTGGCCTGTCCCCAGTTGAGGGGACAATATCCTGCCGCACCTTCGAGGGTACCGCAGGCGAGCCGGCGCAGCCGGAAATCCAAAGAACATGAGGGTAACCCCGACCCCGGACGGATCGTCCTCGTTCGGTGTGAGCGAGCGCATGGTGAACTTCGCGGTGAGGTTGCCGCCCAAGGAGTGGCTGGAGGCGTGGCGGCCCCAGACGGTACGGCTCATCGTTCCGGCGCCCTTCGCGCCGCGGCTGCGCGACAAGGCCGCCGTGCGCGTCCAGCTGGCCGGCAAGTCGGTCGCCGCCACGGTCCTGGGGACGGTGGTGGGCATCCACCGGACCGACGGCCACCCGGTGGTCGAGCTGCACCCCGACGCCGACAGCCTCCCGGCCATCCGCATGCTGGTGGCCGCGGCCCGCGGGCAGGAGGTGCGCTTCCTCCAGCGTCCCATTCGCTACCTGGTGAAGATGCCCGTGGTGGTGGAGTGGAACGGCTCCGGCGTCTACGCCAACACCACCACCATCAGCGAGAAGGGCTGCGCGTTGCGCTGGGCGGGCATCCGGCCCACGGTGGGCCAGTCGGTACGGCTCCGCGTCGGCAACGGCCGCCGCGCCGTGGACATCCCCGGCGTCGTCTGCTGGTCGTCGGCCGGCGGGGCCGGGGCCCTGGCCGGCGTCCGCTTCGCCGAGCGGGGGGCGCCGAGCCCGATCTGGGCCAGCGTCCTCGCCGAGGCGCTGCGTTCCGGAGCCCCCCAGGCCTGACCGGCGGCCGAAGGCGTTCCGCCGGAGGATCCGCCGGAGCCGCCACCCGCGGTCGCGAGACAGGGCCCGGAGTGCCTGATACCCTGCACGCTTTGGACGAGCGACACGTGCAGCCGCCCCGCGACGAGACGGGCCGCGATGCCCCATCGCGGGTGATGCAGCCCGAGGCGCTGTCGGCCCTCCTCAAGGAGCTGGCCGCCACCACCGACCCGGGCGACGCCTGGGAGAGCTTCATCCTCCCGGGCGAGATCATCGGCCGGTTCGAGATGGTGCGCGAGCTGGGCCGGGGCGGGTTCGGCGTGGTCTTCGAGGCGCGCGACAGGGAGCTGGGCCGCCTGGTGGCCTTCAAGGCGGTGCGCCCCGGGACCAGCGACCTGGGCGGCGAGCAGCTGGAGCGCGAGGCCGAGGCCATCGCCCGGCTCTCCCATCCCAACCTGGTGACCCTCTTCGACGTGGGGCGTTGCGACCGCGGCCCCTACCTGGTGCTGGAGCTGCTGCGCGGCCAGACGCTGGCGCAGCGGCTCCAGGGCGGCCCCCTGCCGCGCTCCGAGGCCCTGCGGGTGGCGGTGGAGGTGGCCCGCGGCATGGCCCACGCCCACGCCGCCGGCGTCGTCCACCGCGACCTGAAGCCCTCCAACGTGTTCCTCTGCGAAGGCGGCGCCGTCAAGGTGCTCGACTTCGGCATGGCCCACGCCTTCGGCCGCCAGCGCGTCAGCGGCGGGACCCCGGCCTACATGGCGCCGGAGCAGGGGTCGGGCGCCCACGAGGACGAGCGGGCCGACGTCTACGCCCTGGGGGTGATGCTCTACCAGATGCTCTCCGGGCAGCTGCCGTTCCCCTCGGAGACCGGCCGGGCCACGCCGGCGCCGGAGCGGCCCGCCCCCCCGGAGCTGCTGGGCCACCGCCGGCTCTGGCCGGTGCTGGCGCGGATGCTGGAGCGGGACCCGGCGGCGCGCACGCGCGACGGCCAGGCGGTCCTGCAGGCGCTGGAGCCGCTGGCGTCGGCCCGCCCGCGGGGCAAGCGGGTGGGGCTCTGGGCCGGCGCGGCGGCGCTGCTCCTCGCCGCCGCCGCCGTGGGCGGCATCCTCGGGAACCGGCTGGCGCGCCCGCCCGGGGCCGGGACGCCCTCGGTGGCGGTGCTGCCCTTCGCCACCCTCTCGTCGGACCCCGACGACGCCCTCTTCGCCGAGGGCATCCACGGCGAGCTCATCACCCAGCTCGCCAAGGTGTCCGGCCTGCGGGTCATCGCCCGCGGCTCGGTGCTGGGCTACCGCGAGGGGCCGCGGGACCCCAGGCACATCGCCGCCGAGCTGGGCGTGGCGGCCCTGCTCGAGGGCACGGTGCAGCGGTCCGGCCAGCGGGTGCGCATCGCCGTGCAGCTCGTCGATCCGGCCGGCGGCCACCCGCTCTGGGCCGAGCGGTACGACAGGGACCTCTCCGACGTCTTCGCCATCCAGAGCGAGGTGGCGCTCGACATCGCCCAGACGCTGGGCGCCACCCTCAGCGCCGGCGAGCGCAAGGCCCTGGTCCAGCCTCCCACCCGCGACGCCGAGGCCTACGAGCTCTTCCGGCGCGGCGTCTACTACTGGCAGCGTTCGGTGGGGGTGGAGGCCGACAACCAGATGGCCGAGGAGCTGCTGGCCAAGGCGGCCGCCCGCGACGCGAGCTTCGCCCTGGCCCACGCCTGGCTGGCCATCGTCCAGACCGAGGCGCGAGGCGACTGCGCGGGGGGCAAGCTCCACGCCGAGCGGGCTCGGGCCCTCCAGCCCGAGCTTCCGCACGCCCACGCCGCCACCGCCTCCTGGCTGTACTTCTGCGAGAGGAACTACCCGGAGGCGCTGCGCGAGTACGAGGCCGCGGTCCGGGATGCGCCCAACGACGTGGGGCTGCGGCTCGGCCTGGGCGAGCTGCGCACGCTCGCCGGCCACCTCGACGCCGGCCTGGCCGACATGCAGGAGGCGCTGCTGCGCGACCCGCGCTCCTACCTGGTGTCGGTCACCCTGGCGGCCGACCAGGCGCGGGCGCGGCGCTACGACGAGGCGGGCCGAACCTGTGCGCTGGCCCGGACGCTGGCCCCCGGCGACATCCACGCCCTGGTGCTCTGCGCCCTGATCCCCGCCTGGCGCGACGGCGACCTGGCGCCGGCGCGGCGCGCGGTGGAGGAGCTGCCCCGCGACCTGCCCAACACCGGCGACGGCGCCTGGTCGCTCTACCAGCTCTTCTCGCTCCTGCCCGAGCAGGCCCTGGCCTTCGCCGAGGCGGGGCGCCTCCCCGAGCCCTTCTCCACCTCGCCCCACCTGCCGCGGGCCCTGCTCTCCGGAACCGCCCTGGCGGCCCTGGGGAGGGACCGGGAGGCGCGGGCCGCCTTCGAGGAGGCCGTGCCCTCGCTGCGGCGGGCGGTGGCCGAGGCGCCCGGCTGGGGCCTGCAGCGGCTCTTCCTGGCGCGCGCCCTGGCGGGCGTGGGCCGGGGCGAGGAGGCCATGGCCGAGCTGCGCCAGGCAGCGGCCGACACCCGCGAGGAGGGGCGCCGGACGCCGCTCCTGCGCCTGACGGTGGAGATCGCCGCCGCCGCCGGCCAGCCCGACTGGGCGCTGGCGGCGCTCCACCAGGTGCTGGCGCGGCCCGACGGGCTCATCACCGCGGCCGCGGCCCGCGTGGACCCGCGCTTCGCACCGCTGCGCGCCGACCCGCGCTTCGAGCGCACGCTGGCCCGCGCGCCGCGCTAGCGCCTCTCCTCCACGTCGAGGGCCGCCGCGGCGGCGCGGAGCAGCGCGCCCGCCGAGACCGCCTCGCCGGCGGCGCTCCGCATCCAGACGTCGGGCGCCACCTTGCCGATGCGCGCCATCCGCTCGAACTCCGGCCCCAGCGCCGGCTCGGCGCGGAGCCTCTCCTCCACCTGCGAGGCGATGAGGTAGCCCACCGGGTAGTCGGGCAGGTAGAGCGGGTAGCCGATCATGTGGCTGTAGACGGCCAGGAGCGGGGAGTCGCGGACGCCGAAGAGCGGCGCGAAGTGGGCGTTCCAGACCTCGCGGGCCGCGCGGAGCGTGGCCTGGCGCAGCTCCGCCGGGGTGGCCCGCGGGTGCTGGTACATCCAGCGCCAGACCCCGATGTCCACCAGCGCCACGCCGGCCATCTCGGCGGTGGACCAGAAGGCGTCGAGGGCCTGCAGCCCCTGGGCCTCGGCGTCCGGCCTGCCCAGCCCCAGCAGCTCCAGGTCGCGGGCCTGGAAGACGAAGGCCAGCGCCTCGGTGAAGGCGTTGTTGGGCACGCCGGCGAGCAGGGTGGAGTCCACCCCGTGGAGGCTGAAGACCTGCTCGACGTTGTGGCCCAGCTCGTGGACGGCGATGTTGTAGCCCTTGTAGTCCATGCCGCCGGCGCCGACGCGGGTGCGCAGCCGGGAGAGGTCGCTGCGGCGGCCGGCCGGCTGGGCGTGGCCCGAGCCGCGTGCTGGATCGACGGCGATGTGCTCGGCGAGGAAGCGGGCCTTCTCGGGGGCGAAGCCCAGCGCGCCCAGGATGCGCGGCAGGTCGCGCCGGAAGGCGTCGGCGTCGGGGTAGCGCTGCCGGGTGAGCGCGTCCAGCTCGGCCTCGGCGTGCCGCGAGCGGGGCCGGAAGCCGTCGTACCAGATGTCGAAGGGCTCGAGCTTGCGCCCCATGCGCTTCTCGATGAGGCGCGCCAGGCGCGGCCGCACCGGCGCGTCGAGCACCTCGCGGAGCAGGGCCACCACCCGGGCCTCGGGCAGGCCCCGGTCGAGGTCGAAGCGGCGCTGCACCAGCGTGGGCGTGGCCGGCGACCAGGGGTCGGCCAGGCGCCCCGCCCGGAAGAGGTCGAGGAGCACGGCGTAGCGCCTGTCGGGCTCGCGGGCCCCATCCACTCGCGCCCGCGGGGGCGCGCCTCCCTCGATGGCGGCGGCCGGCGCCGGCCAGACCTGGTTGGTGAAGGGGTTCCAGTCCACGGCGGGGTCGTTCACCACCGCCGCCGGGATGGTCTGGTCGACGATGCGCTCCATGGCCTTCTGCAGGAGCCGCTGGCGCGGCAGGCCGCCCTCGCCGGCGTAGTCGGACCGGATCTGGTCGCGCAGGTTCCAGTGGGAGAGGAGCCGCAGGCCGGCGGGGAAGAGCCGCTCCGGCTGGCGCGGGTCGCCGGTCACCAGGTGGTGGACCCAGAGGTTGTACCCGGCGATGTAGATCTCGGCGTCGGCCGCGGCGCGGGCCATCGCCTGGGTTGCCGAGGCCGGGACGCGGAGGGCGAAGCGGCTCGTCAGCCGGTCCTCGGCCCAGCGGCGCCGGCTCCAGCCCGCCCCCTGGGCCTGCCGCTCCTCGGGGGTGGCCTGGGGGAAGTTGAGCAGGGCAACGAAGGCCAGCTTGCCGGCGAAGAGGTCCTCGTCCTGGTGTGCCCCGGCGTCGAGGGCCGCGAAGAGCGGGTCGACCGGGAGCACCGGCCCCCGGTCCACGTCGGTGGCCCAGCGCAGGGCGCGGTTGGCCTCGGCGGCGGTGCCGTCGAGCTGCTCCAGCACCCGCTCGAAGCGGGCCAGCAGGGCCTCCCGCTCCTCCGGGCTGGCTCTGAACTGCTCCTCGGCCAGGGCGCGGAAGGCCCGGGCGTCCCCGTCGGCCGGGCGCCACAGCGCGGCGGCCTGGCGGAGGCCGCGCTCGATGGAAGGGCGGTGGGCCTCTCCGTGGCGCTTCACCAGGGCGGCGGCGGCCTCGTCGACCGCTGCCCGCAGCGGCGGGGGCGCGGCCGGTGCGGCGGCGAGCAGGGCGGGGAGCAGCAGGTTGAGCACGGGCCACCTCCGGGAGGGCGGCGGATGCTAGCACCGCCGCGCCCGGCACCCGCGCCCCCGGGCGGGGCGGAGCGCTACCTCCGCTGCCGGCCCGGCAGCACCTCGCGCAGCACGGCGGCGGCCTCGCGCAGCATCTTGGCGGTGGTCTCCCAGCTCACGCAGCCGTCGGTCACCGAGCAGCCGTACTTGAGCTTGCTGCGGTCGGCCGGGATGGGCTGGTTGCCTGCCTCGAGGAAGCTCTCGATCATCACGCCCACCACCGAGCGGTTGCCCTCGCGGATCTGGTGGACCACGTCGCGCAGCACCAGCGGCTGGAGCTCCGGCTTCTTCCAGGAGTTGGCGTGGGAGCAGTCGACGACGATGTTCTGGGGCAGGCCGGCCTTCTGCAGGGCCTGCTCGGCCAGCGAGATGCTGACGGTGTCGAAGTTGGGCCGCCCGCCGCCGCCGCGCAGCACCAGGTGGCCGAGCGGGTTGCCGCGGGTGCGGACGATGGCCGAGCGGCCCTGGGCGCTGATGCCCAGGAAGGCGTGGGGGCGGCCGGCGGAGACGATGGCGTTGACCGCCACCTCCACGTCGCCGTCGGTGGCGTTCTTGAATCCCACCGGCGTGGAGAGGCCGGAGGACATCTCGCGGTGCGTCTGCGACTCGGAGGTGCGGGCGCCGATGGCGGTCCAGGCGATGAGGTCGCCGAGGTACTGCGGGCCGATGGGGTCGAGGGCCTCGGTGGCCGCGCCCAGCCCCAGGGCGGTGACGTCGAGGAGGAAGCGGCGCGCCTTCTCCATGCCGAGGTCGATGCGGAAGGTGTCGTCCATGAAGGGGTCGTTGATGAGCCCCTTCCAGCCGACCGAGGTGCGGGGCTTCTCGAAGTAGACCCGCATCACCAGCAGCATCGTCTCCTGGACCTCGTCGGCCAGCGCCCGCAGGCGCCGGGCGTAGTCGAGGCCGGCCTCGGTGTCGTGGATGGAGCAGGGGCCGACCACCACGAAGAGGCGGCGGTCGCGCCCATCGAGGATGGCCTGGATGGCGGTGCGGGCGCGCACCACCGACTCGGCCGATACCTCGGTGAGCGGCAGGCGGGCGTGCACCTCGGTGGGCGACGCCATCTCCTCGAACGCCTGGATGTTCAGGTTCTCTGTCTGCTGCACGTGGGGACTCCGCGGCTGGGCCTGTCGTGATAGCCCAAACCGGCCCCGGATGACCAGCCGGGCGTGCGGTCCCTCACCCCAGCTGCTCGAGGAGGGCCTGCCGCACCACCGCGGCGTCGGCCGTGCCGCCGGTCTCGCGCATGGCGGCGCCCAGGAGCACGCCCAGGAGCTTCTTCTCGCCGGCGCGGTAGCGCTCCACCTGCGGCCCCTGGGCCGCCAGGGCCCGGGCCACGGCGGCGGCCACGGCGGCGCGGTCGTCCACGCGGGCCAGACCCAGCGCCGCCAGCCTCGCGGCCGGCTCGCCGCCGCCCGCCACCAGGTCGGCGAGCAGGGTCTTGGCGCCGGCGGAGGTCACCTTGCCGGCGTCCACCAGCGAGACGAAGCGGCCGAAGCCGGCGCCGGAGAGCGGCAGGGCGGGCAGTGGCGTGCCGCGGGCCAGGCCGAGGAGCTCGTTCACCAGCCAGCGGGAGGCCGAGGGCTCGGCGGCGCCGGCGGCCACCGCCTCTTGCAGGTAGGCCGAGACCGCGGGATCGGTCGCCAGCAGGTCCGCCTGGGAGCGGCCGGCCGAGGCGGGTCCGGCGGGCGGGGCCGGGCGGGCCCGGGGCTCGCGGCGCAGCCCGGGCGGAGCGGCGGGCCGGGCCCAGGTGTCCTTGAGGGTGATGGTCCGGTTCCAGGCCGGGGAGCCCGGCCGCGAGTCCACCGGGTCGGCGAAGAAGTAGCCGAGCCGCAGGAACTGGTAGCGGCTGCCGGGGGCGGCCGCGGCCAGGGCCGGCTCCATCCGCGCCCCGGGGGCGCGCTGCAGCGACCCGGGGTTGAGCGCCTGGAGGAAGTCGGCCTCGGCGTCGGGCTGCTCCACGGCGAAGAGCCGGTCGTAGAGCCGGACCTCGGCCGGGAGCGAGCGGCCGGCGTGGACCCAGTGGACGGTGCCGCCGCCGCGCTTCTCGGCGTCGGGGCCGAGGGAGGCCAGGTCCACGGTCCCGCGGAGCGCCACCGGCTCGCCGCCCGGGCCGCGCACCACCTCGTCGCAGCGCACCCGGTAGGCGCCCGCCAGCCGCACCTCGCGCCCGGGCGCCAGCCGCCTCCAGCCCGGCGGTGGCTCCTCGGCGAAGTCCTCGCGCTCGATGAGCAGGTCGCGGCCGAAGGGGACCGGCCGGCTGCCGCCGCGCTCCGGCTCCCCGGGCCACCAGGGGAGGGTGAGCTCCTCGACGCGGCCCGCCGGCCAGTTGGTGAGCTCGAGGGGCAGGGGCCGGAGCACCGCCAGGGCACGCGGGGCCCGGCCCTCCAGGTCGGCGCGGAGGGCGAACTCCAGCTTGCCGATGTCCACCAGGCTGTTGTTCTTGGCGACGCCGATGAGGTCGGCGAAGTCGCGCAGCGCCTCGGGGGTGACGCCGCGGCGGCGCAGGCCGGCCAGGGTGGGCATGCGCGGGTCGTCCCACCCCGAGACCCGCTTCTCGCCCACCAGCTGGAGCAGCTTGCGCTTGGAGAGGACGGTGTAGCCCAGCGCCAGCCGGGCGAACTCGTACTGGCGCGGCCGGGGATCCCAGGGGCCCAGCGCGTCGAGCACCCAGTCGTAGAGCTCGCGGTTGGACTCGAACTCCAGCGTGCAGATGGAGTGGGTCACCCCCTCGAAGGCGTCCTCCAGCGGATGGGCGTAGTCGTACATGGGGTAGATGCACCACCGGTCGCCGGTGCGGTGGTGGTGCGCGTGCCGGATCCGGTAGAGGAGCGGGTCGCGCATGATGACGTTGGGGTGGGCCATGTCGATGCGGGCCCGGAGGACGCAGGCGCCGTCCGCGAACTCGCCGGCCCGCATGCGCCGGAAGAGGTCGAGGCTCTCGGCGGCCGGCCGGTCGCGGAACGGGCTGGCGGTGCCGGGTCTGTCGAAGCTCCCGCGCTGCTCGCGGATGACCTCCTGGGGCTGGCTGTCGACGTAGGCCTTCCCCTCGGAGACGAGCCGCTCGGCGCAGCGGTACATGTCCTCGAAGAAGTCGGAGGCGTAGGTCAGGCGCGCCCAGTCGCCGGCCAGCCAGCGGACGTCGGCCTGGATCGACTCGACGTACTCCACCTCCTCGGTGGTGGGGTTGGTGTCGTCGAAGCGCAGGTGGACCTTGCCGCCGAAGGCGCGGGCCAGGCCGAAGTTGAGCAGGATCGACTTGGCGTGGCCGACGTGCAGGAACCCGTTGGGCTCCGGTGGGAAGCGGGTCACCACCCGGCCGCCGTTGCGTCCGGCGGCCAGGTCGGCGGCGATGATGTCGGCGAGGAAGTTGCTGGGGCGGGCGCTGCTCGGCATGCGGGGCGTGTATCGCAGCGGCCGCGGCCAGGCAACAGGAGAGCCGGGGCCGGCAGACACCCGGGTCCTGGTGACGCCCGGTGAATGTGGGCGAAAGGCCCGTCGGGCGATCGCGGGAGGGCTCGGGCCGGGCGCCCGGGGGTTCGCCGCGGCACCGGGTCGCCCTGCACCGCGGGACCGCCCGGCGCCGCAACCGCCAACAACGCCTGGACGATTCGCGCCCTCTGCCGGATCGGGCCGGGTCGCCACCGCATCCGCACCCGCAGTGCCGGCGGCCAGGAACGGCGCCCGTTTGCGCGTGGCTCGGCGGGTGCTCTGCCGACAGCCCGCGCCCGCGTGGCGGGCCCCTGCCGAAGGATGACACCCATGACCACACGCCGACTCCCCGTGCTCCTCACCGTGGCACTCCTCGCCGGCGCCTGCTCCGGCGCCAGCACCACGACGCCCGCGGCCGCGGGCGGGACCGGAGGTGGGGCCGGCGGAGGCACGGGCGGCGGGACCGGAGGCGGCACGGGCGGCGGGACCGGCGGCGCGGTCTCCGGCATCGCCGTCCCCAGCGAGATCTCGGCCATCCCGACCTCGGGCGGAGGCGCCGCGGCGACCAAGCCGCAGGCGGCGCGGGCCCTGGCCGCGGCGGCGGGCAGCGACTACGAGACGGTGCCGGTGCGCCGCTACGTGAACGAGCGGGCGGTGGCGCAGTTCGACATCCTCAACACCATCTTCTCGGCCATGGGCCAGACCCACTACGCCGACTCCGCCAACGTCGGCGCCGGACCTTACAAGGCCATGGTCTCGTGGGTGGAGGAGAACGGGAAGCAGGTCATCCCGTGGGTGGTGGACTCCACCATGGAGCAGGAGAACGGCGCCGACGTGAACGTGGTCAAGGTGTGGATGCGCCAGTCCATGGGCGACGGCCAGCTCCGCCTCATCCGCGTGGTGGTGCGCATCTACCAGGCGCCGACCCGCAACCCCGACGGCTCTTACGCCGACTACGGTGTCTGGAAGCTCCACGCCAAGTTCGCCGAGGACGCCTCGCTGGGCTACTTCGTGGCCGAGGCCACCCGCGGCGCCGCCGGCGAGTCGGTCATCCAGCTCAACCAGCTCGACTGGTCCGGCGAGGTGACGCGCGGCGTGCTCCACAAGTCGGCCACCAGCGGCTACGGCAAGGTCTACTTCCCGGACTGGGAGGCCTGCCAGTCCGGCGGCTGCCCCGGCAACGTCGCGCCCCAGGCCACCGTCACCTACGTCTACGACGCCAGCCAGGTCTCGCTGCGCAAGGAGCCGGCCACCGGCGCGCCCCTCACCGCGGTGAAGGACCGGACCTCGCCGGTGCGGGTGGTCAACCGCTACGGCCTCTTCGAGGCGGTGAGCGGCGACGAGGCCGCGCGCCACTTCGGCAAGACCTTCGGCTTCCCCTTCCGCTACACGCCCACCGGCGGCGGCGAGGTCTGGGGCAGCTACGGCGCCTGGCAGGGCCGCCACCAGATCTGGGCCAGCGGCGGTACGCTCGACGCCGGCGTCACCGTCACCCGCGCCGACGTCCCGCAGGGCCAGGCGGCGCCGACCTTCACCACCAGCCCGCGCTACGCCGGCACGCTGGTGCGCCGCACCCTGGAGAACGGCTCGCTGGAGGCGCTGCGCGACGCCGTGGTCAACACCTGGGAGAACCGGCAGCTGGCCATGAGCTTCGACGGCACCGCCTGGAGCGTCTGCCTCGACGCCAGCTGGGGCCAGGCGGGCCAGACCTGCGGCAGCAGCCTCACCCTGGCCGAGGCCAGCCTGGGCCAGGTCCTGCCCGGTCCCGACGACACCACCCGCAGCGCCTGGCTGAGCGCCTGTGGCATGCAGGGCTGCACCCAGGTGGCCTGGAAGCCCGCCGGCTCCAAGGGCCCCGGCCTCTACATCGCCACCCAGGGCAACAACGGCCCGCCCCAGGCCACCGACGCCGGCTTCACCGCCACGCCCGGCACCAGCGTCGGCGGCGGCGTGAACGGCCAGGTCTGGATCGTCTGGGACGGCTCGGGCTGGCTGAGGAAGGAGGTCCTCTCCTTCGACCCGGCCACCTTCACGGTGACCTTCGGGGCCGGCGACCAGCCCTTCACCTTCCCGCAGGGCCAGGACTACTACCTGAACCGCAACGGCGCCGCCTACGTGGTCCGCTACGAGGGCGGCACCTGCTCGGTGAAGCTCGAGCGCCAGACCGCCGCCAACCCCGGCAACCTCTCCACCCTGATCCCGGCGGGTGCGGTCTTCAGCCGGCTCTGGGGCGACACCGGCACCACCATGACCTTCGACGTGAACCCGGCCTCGCCCACCTACCTGAAGCTCCTCTCCGGAGGCAGCGTGGTGACGCAGGGCGAGTACGGCCTGCGCGCCTCGGTGAACGGCGTGCCCCTGCCCGACCAGTTCAGCTGGGACTACCCGAGCGATCCCGGCCAGAGCTGGGCCTCCCAGCAGTTCCTCTACGACGCCCAGGGCGTCCTGCGGCTCCTCGACGACCCCATCCAGCTCCAGCCGGTCTCGCTGGCCGACGGCAGCGGCGTGGCCGTCTCCTATGCCCTGGCCTTCGACGGCAACTGGGTGAACGGGCTGCCCGACGTCTGGCGCGAGCTCCAGGCCACCGGCTACCAGATGACCCAGGCGATCGCGGCCAAGGTGGTGCGCATCCCCGACGGCCAGCAGGCGCAGGACGGCCAGGGCAACACCTACCTGTGGAAGGCCCTCGAGGTGCAGGAGTACCTGCCCATCATCGACGGTGCCCCGCTCGCCGACCTCGGCGCCGCCAGCGCCCTCTCGCTCGAGGGGCTGCCGGCCTACGTCGAAGGCGGCCTGGGCGCCGAGCCCAGCGTGCCGCTCAGGTACTCCGAGGGCGTGCCGGTCGGGCCGTGAGGCAGGTCGCGGCGGGGTCGCGGCGCGCTCGCTCCGGCGGGCGCGCCGCCGCGCTCCGGGCGACCTTCACTGGGGGATGGCGTAGGCGACCCGCAGCTTCCGGCCGGCGTGCGCCGCCGGTGCCGCGAAGGACTTGCCCCGCAGCGCCTGCTGGACGCAGCCCATGGCCACGTCGCTGGTCCCGGACCAGGAGAGCACCGGGGCGTCCACGATGCGGAGCCGGCCCTCCAGCGTCTCGATGTGGAGGACCACGGCCGGCATGCCGCCGCCGTCGGAGACGTCCTCGTCGCCCGCCGCCTCCGAGACCGTGGTGCTCCCGGGCAGCGCCGGGGGGGCGGCGCGCAGGCAGGCCGAGAGCTGGGGCGAGAGCGGGTCGAGGCCTGCGCGCAGGGCGCCGCCCAGCGGGCCCAGCGAGCGCTCTCGCGCGATGGGCAGCGCCTCCCAGGAGTCGGGCGGCGGCACCGGTGCCGGCGCGTAGACCATCGGGGCCGGGGGCGCCTTGCCGCCCTGGAAGCGGCTCAGGTCGGGCGCCGCCGCCGCAGGGGCGGAGGGCGGGGGCGCGGGGGCCTCCGCGGCCGCGGGCGGCAGCGCGCCGGGCGCCGGGGAGTCGGGCTGCGAGAGCAGGTAGATGGCGACCACGCCCACGCCGGCGAGCAGGAGGATGGCGCCGGCCAGGTAGGCGAGCTTGCGCAGAGGGAGGCCTCAGAAGGTGACGTCGAGCAGCACCTCGCCCGACTTGCCGGCGCCCACCGGCAGGAGCCGGGCGCGGTAGCTGCCGCGCACCCGGAAGCTTCCGGGCGCACCCCTGTCCGGCTTCACGCTGCGGAACTCGAGGGTCACCTCGCCCCGCTGGCTCGAGGTCTTGGTGGCGCTGTAGAGGGCGCCGCCCTCGACCCCGACGCTGGCCCGGCCGGCCACCAGCTGGTCGAGCGTGTAGCGGCGGGCCTCCGGCTTGCCGGGGAGCTCGAAGGAGCCGGGCCAGTAGCCGGGGATGCCCTCCACCGGGCCGAGCGGCTCGATGACCAGGTAGTGGCTGCCGTCCTTCTCGAACACGCCCAGCTTGCAGGTGAAGGTGCCCCTGGCCGCCCCCGAGATGGTGCCCTTGCAGGCGGGGTCCCCGGCAACGGCCGGCGAGGCCAGGGCAGCGGCGAGGAGGAGCGCGGCGAGCGGCTTCATGAGATGGGCTCCTCGAGCCTAGTTCCTGGCGGGGGTGGCGGGCTTCGGCCGGGCGACGCCCATCGGCGGCAGGACGGCCTGGACCTCGGCGGTGAGCGCCTCGAGGTCCCGGTTGGACTCGGCCATCACCTTCACCGCCGGTGCGGCGCGGGTCACGCAGTCCTGCAGGTCCTCGCGGGCCGCGGTGAGCTGGGAGGTGCGGCGCCGGTGGTCGCTGGAGTAGAGGACGCTCTCGAAGGCCATGACCGAGTAGCCGCAGCCGCGGGTCGGGTCCACCGGCCACTGGCGGGTCAGGGTCTGGTGGTTGAAGGCCAGCGCGGCCCGGTAGCGCGGCAGGAGGTCGGCGGCCTTCTTCGCAGCCGGGTCCGCCTCCGCCCTGGCCAGCGCCTCGAGCCGCTCCAGCGTCCGGGCCTGGCGGGCCTCCCACTGGAGCTTGTTGGCCCTGAGCCGCGCCCGGCCGATGTCCGGGGCCACCGCCTGCCCGGCGCGCCAGAGCGCCTGGTCCTCCGCCGAGCCGGGTGGCACCTGCACCGGGTCCTCGCCCTCGCCCGGGGGCGCCGGGTCGGCGGGGGTGGCGCCGGCGGCCAGCGCCAGCGAGGCGAGGAGGGCTGCGAGCGTCGCGTGCATGCGAGCATCCTAGCCCGGGAGCCTCCGACCGTCAGGGGGAACCGCAACGGCCGGCTGTCCGTGGCACCGCGGCCCTTGGCCGTCGACGCGCCGGCGCCGTCCGGGGAGAATGGCCCCATGAGACTCCACCTTGCGCTCCCCGCCCTCCTCGCGCTCTGCCTCACGCTCGGCCCGGCCCGCGCCGCCAGCCCGGCCGAAGGCGCCACCGGCGAGTGGCGCGCCGCCCGCTGGGGCATGACCGTCGACGAGGTGCTGAGGGCCTTTCCCGGGGAGGCCACCCGGCTCGAGCCCGAGCAGAGGCTCGCCGACGGCAACACCATCTCGGCCGGCATCGAGCGCCACGAGCTCGGCGGCCAGGCCTTCCGCGTCCGCTTCGTGTTCGAGGGCGGCAAGCTGGCGCTGGTGAGCCTGGTGGCGGGCCACGAGAAGTTCGTCGGGGCCGAGGTCTTCGAGGCCCTGGGCAAGGTGCTGGCGGAGCGGTTCGGGGAGCCGGGCACGGCCACCAGGGACGACGCCTTCATCGACATGCGCCAGGTGCGCTGGGACAGGCCCCGCGGGCGCGTGGACCTCAAGTTCATCCCCGGGAAGATCGTGATCCTCCACTCGCGGCCGGAGCCGCCGGGCAAGGGGAGCTGAGGGGGGAGCCGCCCGGCGCTACTGCTCGGCGGGCTTCCGGGGCGCCGGCTTCCTGGCCGGGGCCTTCTTGGTCGAGCCCTTCTTGGCGGCCGGCTTGGCCTTGCCCTTGGCGGTGGCCTTGGCCTGCGGCTTCGCCTTGCTGCTCGCCTTCTTGGCCGTGGCCTTCTTGGCGGGGGCCTTCTTCTTGGCCAGCGTGGCCTTCGCCTTCTTGGCGGGCGCCGGGCCGGGCTCGGCCCGGGGCGGCGGAGGGGGCGGGGCCACGTAGGGATCGTCGTCGCTGGCCGAGACCAGCGCCGGCGGCGCGCCCCCGACGACGCGGTAGGGCCCCCTGTGCAGCTCCATCTCGCCGGCGGCCTTCTCCAGCCACGCCCGGGCCTGGGGGTCGAGCCCGGCGCGATCGGCGGTGCCGGCGGCGCCGGTCCGGTCGCCGGCGCGGGCCTGCAACGCGGCAAGGTAGAGGGCGGCGCGGGCCCGCTCGTTGCGCGGCGTGCCCTCGCGGTCGTCGAGGATGCGGGTGAGCGCCTCCCGCGCCTGGGCCGGATCGCCCTGGCCCGCGAGCGCCAGCTTGGCGAGACCGTAGGTGGCGCGGGGATGGCTCGGCGAGGCGACGAGCGCCCCGCGGTAGGAGGCCAGGGCGTCTGCGGCGATGCCGGAGCGGCGCTGCACGTCGCCGCGCAGCGCCAGCGCCATGGGGAGCGTGGGGTCTGCCTGGACGGCGCGGGCCAGCGGCTCGCTGGCGGCGCCCAGGTTTCCGGCGGCCAGCGAGGTCCGGGCCTGGAGTGCGAGCCCGGTGGCGCTGCGGGTGCGGGCGGCGAAGCCGGCGGCATTGCCCACCTCCATCCGGCCCAGCGCCAGCGCCGCGTAGGCGAGCTGGGCTGCCTCCGGAACCTCGGCCGCCCGGCCCGGCTCGACGAGGAGCCCCTCGGCCTCGGCGGAGGCCTTGGGGTCGCGGTAGTCGGCGAAGAGGGCGGCGAGCGCGTAGGCGCGCATGGCGCCGGCCTCGACGGGATCGAGCGCGGAGAGCGGCTCGAGGAGGCGCGAGGCCTCGCGGTAGCCGGCGAAGGTGTCGGCGCGCAGCAGCGACTGTGCGCGCGCCAGCCCTTCGCGGAGCACCTTCTTGCGGTGGTGGCTGCGGTAGGCGAGGGCGGCCGCGCCGGCAACGGCCACCGCGGCGACCACGGCCGCGACCTTGGCCCAGCCGGGCATCCCGCCGGACGACTTGGGCGTGAGGTCGAGCTCGGTCTGCGTCACCGGTTCACCGGGAGGACCGAGGTCGTCCGGCTCGCCCGCGCCGCGGGTGGTGGGGTCCGACATGGCGCCGCAGGAAGGGGCTGCGAGCTACCCGCCCTTTTCCTCGCGCTCGTCCTCGCGGGCGACGCCGGACAGCACGTCATTCACCGACGGGAAACGCATGATCTCACTGCGGGCGATGCGCCAGGCCTGCTGCACGATCCAGGACAGGGAGCGATCCTGCCGGTTGGCCTCGGCCTGGATCTCGTTGAGCATGTCCTCGGGGAAGTACAGCGACTGCTTACGCTTGTCGGTGCCGGCCATCGTCACTCCGTCGAAAAGTGTGGAGATCTGGTTGCTTGTACGCCGCTGGCCCAGCGCGGTCAAGAAACGTCGCAGTTCCTGCTACACCGCGACCGCAGCGCGCAGAAAAAGTGAGGAGCCGGCATCTCTGCCGGCTCCCCGTGGGCCCAGAGGGGGAGGGGGGGGACCCCTAGGCCCAACAACAAACTGTGCGGGCGGCCACCCCACGTCAACTGATTCGCTTCGCCTCCCTCCAACGAGGCGGCGGAGACGCCTATTCCGCTGGGGCTCGGTGCGCCGTGCAGCGTGCCGTGGATGGACCTAGGATGGGGCCCGGGAGCCGCCTTGCCTAGACCCCCGAAGCGGGCCGGACCGCTGCACTCCTTCGAGCTTGCCGTGGCGCGGACGCTGCGCCGCCGCGCCTTGCTCGCGCCCGGTGAGCCGGTGCTGGTGGCGCTCTCCGGCGGACCCGACTCGACGGCGCTCCTCTCGGCGCTCGCGGCGCTCGCGCAGCGCGGGGAGGTGGGGCCGGTGCGCGCTTGCCACGTCGACCACGGACTGCGCGCCGGCAGCGAGCGCGACGCCGGGCACTGCCGGGCGCTGTGCCGCGCGCTCGGCGTGCCGTTCGAGGCGCGGCGCGTGGAGGTGCGGGCCGGAAACCGCCAGGAGCAGGCGCGCCGGGCGCGCTATGCGGCGCTGCGCCAGGCGGCAGGCGGAGAGGCGCTCGCCACCGGCCACACCCGCAGCGACCAGGCCGAGACGGTGATCCTGCGGCTGCTGCGCGGATCCGGCGCGCGCGGGCTGGGCGCCATCCCGCCCCGGCGCGGCGCGCCCGCAGTGGTGCGGCCGCTGCTCGACCTGTCGCGCTCCCAGGTGCTGGCCTATCTGGGCGACCGGGGGCTGGGATGGCTCGAGGACCCGAGCAACGCCGGCGATGCCTACCTGCGCAACCGGGTCCGCCGCGAGATCCTGCCGGCGCTGGCGGCCCTGTCGCCCTCGGCCGAGCGGAGCCTGGCCCGGGCAGCGGACCTGCTGCGCGACGACGATCGGGCGCTGGAGGCCCGGGCGCGGAGGCTGGTGGCCGGCGGCGCGGCCGACCGCGACGGGATGGCCTCGGCGCCGGTGGCGGTGCAGCGGCGGGCGGTGCGCCTCCTCTGGAGGCTGGCGACCGGGAGCAGGCGCGGGCTCTCGGCGGCCCGGGTCGAGGGCGTGCTGAGGCTCCTCGGCCGCCCGGGCGAGGGGCGGGTCTCGCTGCCGGGCGGGCTCGAGGCCCGGGTGGCCGGCGGCAGGCTGGAGGTGGGGGCGCCGCTCCCACCGGCGGAGCCGCTGGCCCTCCCCGTGCCGGGGCCGGGCACCTTTTCCTTCCCGGCGGCGAACCTCTGCTTGCGGTTCGAGGCTCCCGGGGAGGAGGGGCCCTTCCTGCGGGAGGGGGCGGTCTCCTGGCCCCTGTGGCTCCGGACCCGGCTGCCCGGAGACCGCTTCCGGCCGGCCCGCGGGCGGGGGTCGAAGAAGCTGAAGGCGTGGCTCATCGACTGCAAGGTGGCCCGCTGGCGGCGCGACCGCCTGCTGCTCCTGGCCGACGCCGGCGGGCGGGTCCTCTGGATCCCGGAGCTCCGGGTCACGGCGGCCGGCCTGGAGGCCGGAGAGGGGAGGCGGTGGGCGCTGCGGCTCCTCCCCGCCCCACGAACCCCGGCCTGCGACGGCGGTGGCAGCCTGTTATAGGATGAGTTTCCGAGGCCTGGCGCTCCGGGGCCTCGCGAGAAGGGGAAGAACCTTGCGTCAGTCCTACAAGACCGTGCTGCTGTGGGTCGTCCTGCTGCTGATGTTCGTGGCCTTCTACCAGATGTTCTCGGTCCAGGGCCGGAACGTGAAGCGGATGGACTTCTCCGACTTCATCACCAAGGTGGACGCCGGCGAGGTCCGCGAGGTGGTCATCAAGGACCACACCTACAGCGGGACGCTGCGCGACAACTCGGAGTACGAGACCACCGGGCCCTTCGACCCGATGGCCACGCTCCTCGAGCGCTTCACCAAGCACAACGTCCGGGTCCGCTACGAGAAGCCGGAGCAGAACTCGTTCTGGGTGACGGTGCTGGTGCAGTACCTACCGCTCGTCTTCCTCTTCCTGCTGTTCTTCTTCTTCATGCGCCAGCTGCAGTCGGGCGGCGGCAAGGCCATGAGCTTCGGCAAGTCGAAGGCCAAGCTCATGACCGAGCGGCACAACAAGGTCACCTTCGCCGACGTGGCCGGCATCGACGAGTCCAAGGACGAGCTCGAGGAGATCATCGCCTTCCTCAAGGACCCGAAGAAGTTCACCCGGCTCGGCGGCCGCATCCCCAAGGGCGTGCTGCTCATGGGCCCCCCGGGCACCGGCAAGACGCTGCTGGCCCGGGCGGTGGCCGGCGAGGCCGGCGTGCCCTTCTTCTCCATCTCCGGCTCCGACTTCGTGGAGATGTTCGTGGGCGTCGGTGCCAGCCGCGTCCGCGACCTCTTCGAGCAGGGCAAGAAGAACGCCCCCTGCATCATCTTCATCGACGAGATCGACGCCGTCGGCCGCCACCGCGGCGCCGGCCTGGGCGGCGGCCACGACGAGCGCGAGCAGACCCTGAACCAGCTCCTGGTGGAGATGGACGGCTTCGAGTCCAACGAGGGCGTGATCCTCATCGCCGCCACCAACCGGCCCGACGTCCTCGATCCGGCGCTCCTGCGGCCCGGCCGCTTCGACCGGCGCATCGTGGTGCCGCGCCCCGACCTCAACGGCCGCATGGGCATCATCAAGGTGCACACCAAGCGCGTGCCCCTCGACGGCCACGTGGACCTCACCCAGATCGCCCGCGGCACGCCCGGCTTCTCGGGCGCAGACATCGAGAACCTGGTCAACGAGGCCGCCCTCTACGCCGCCCGCCGCAACAAGGAGAAGGTGTCGATCGAGGACTTCGAGTACGCCAAGGACAAGGTGCTCATGGGCACCGAGCGGCGCTCGATGATCATCAGCGACCGGGAGAAGAAGACCACCGCGGTGCACGAGGCCGGCCACGCGCTGGTGGCCCGCATCCTCCCGGGCACCGATCCGGTCCACAAGGTGACCATCATCCCCCGCGGCCGGGCGCTGGGCCTCACCCAGCAGCTCCCCGAGGAGGACCGGCTCAACATCAACCAGGAGTACGCCCTCAACCAGATCGCCATCCTCATGGGCGGGCGCATCGCCGAGGAGATCACCTTCAGCGAGAAGACCACCGGGGCCGGCAACGACATCGAGCGCGCCACCCAGCTGGCGCGCAACATGGTCTGCGAGTGGGGCATGAGCGAGAAGCTCGGGCCGCTGGCCTTCGGCAAGAAGGAGGGCGAGGTCTTCCTGGGCCGCGACATGGCGGCGGTGCAGACCTACTCCGAGCAGACGGCCCGGGAGATCGACGCCGAGGTCCGGCGCATCGTCACCGAGCAGTACGAGCGGGCCAAGAAGGTGCTGGTGGACAACCGGCCCATGCTCGACAAGATCGCCGCGGCGCTGCTGGAGCACGAGACCATCGACACCGCCGACATCGACACCCTCATGGCCGGCGGCACCATCTCGCGGCCCCCGCCCACCCGCCCCACGCCCATCTCCGGCGGGGACTCCAAGGACAAGGAGAAGGCCAAGAAGCCCGGCCTGCTCGACGCCCTGGGCGGAGTGGCCAAGCCCGAGCCCGGGAAGGCCTGAACCGCCGGGCGTGAGCCAGCCTCCCCGTCCAGAGGCCGTTCCTGGGGCGGGGCCGCAGGCTCCCGGGACACCGGCCATGCGCCTGCAGATCGGGGTCCGCCTCTTCGAGGGGGCGGGCCCCTTCCTCATGGGGGTTGTGAACGTCACCCCCGATTCCTTCTCCGACGGCGGGCGCTACCTCGACCCGGCGGCGGCGGTGGCCCGGGCCGAGCGGCTGCTGGCCGAGGGTGCCGACTTGCTCGACCTGGGCGGCGAGTCGACGCGGCCGGGCGCACCCGAGGTGCCGGAGGCCGAGGAGATCCGCCGGGTGGTGCCGGTCGTCCAGGCGCTGCGGGCCCGGGGCGTCGGCGCGCCGATCTCGGTGGACACGCGCAAGCCGGCCGTTGCCCGCGCCGCACTCGACGCCGGCGCCGACCTGGTGAACGACGTGGCCGGCCTCTCGGCCCCGGGCATGGTCGAGCTCGTGGCGGAGCGGGACGCGCCGGCGGTGCTGATGCACATGCGGGGCACGCCGGCCGACATGCAGCGGCACACCGGCTACCGCGACGTGGTGGAGGAGGTGGTGGCCGAGCTCTCGGCGGCGCTGGCGCGGGCGGTGGCCCGGGGCGTGCGTCCCGAGCGCGTGATCCTCGACCCCGGCCTCGGCTTCGCCAAGACCGCCGGGCAGACGGCGGAGCTCCTCGCCAACCTGCCGCGGCTGGCGGCGCTGGGGCGGCCGCTGCTGGTGGGCCCCTCGCGCAAGAGCTTCCTGGGCGCCCTGGCCGGGGTTCCGGTGGAGGAGCGGCTGCCGGCCACGCTGGCGGCGGTGACCGCGGCGGTGCTCGGGGGCGCGGTCTTCGTCCGCGTGCACGACGTGGCCCCGGCCCGGCAGGCGGCGCTCGTGGCCGCGGCCCTGCGCGACGCTCGGCGTCCTTGATCGGCGGCGCGGGACCGCCTAGCTTCGCGGCCCATGAACACCACGAGCCCGAGCGAATCCACCCGCCGTCTCTTCGGCACCGACGGCGTCCGCGGGGTGGCCAACGTCCACCCCATGACCGCCGAGATGGCGCTGCAGCTCGGGCGGGCCCTCGCCTACCTGATGCGCTCCGGGCCGCACCGGCACCGGGTGGTCATCGGCAAGGACACCCGCCTCTCCGGCTACCTGCTGGAGCAGGCCATCGCCTCGGGCATCTGCTCCATGGGGGTGGACGTGATGCTCTGCGGCCCGCTGCCCACCCCAGGCATCGCCTTCATCACCAACTCGATGCGCGCCGACGCCGGCGTGGTCATCAGCGCCAGCCACAACCCCTACCAGGACAACGGCATCAAGTTCTTCGCCCGCGACGGCTTCAAGCTGCCCGACGCCACCGAGCTGCGCATCGAGCAGCTGGTGCTGGGCGGGCCGGGCGACGGCGACGGGGCCCGCGACTTCCACGCCCTCCGCCCCACCGCCCACCGCATCGGCAAGGCCCAGCGCATCGAGGACGCCGTCGGCCGCTACGTGGTGTTCCTCAAGTCGCTCTTCCCCCGCGACCTGACCCTCGACGGCATGACGGTGGTGGTGGACTGCGGCCACGGCGCCGCCTACCGGGTGGCCCCGGCGGTCTTCGGCGAGCTGGGGGCCAAGGTGGTGGCACTCAACGTCAAGCCCGACGGGCGCAACATCAACGACCGCTGCGGCGCGGTGCACCCCGAGGCCATGGCCCGGGCGGTGGTGAAGCACCGGGCGCAGATCGGCATCGCCCTCGACGGCGACGCCGACCGGGTGATCGTGGCCGACGAGCGCGGGCGCATCGTCGACGGCGACGCCATCATGGCCATCGTCGGGCGCGACCTGCTGCGCCGCAAGCTGCTGGCCAAGAAGACGGTGGTGGCCACGGTGATGAGCAACGTGGGGCTGGAGCGGGCGCTCCGCGAGGTGGGCGGCCGGGTGGTTCGCACCCAGGTGGGCGACCGCTACGTGGTGGACGAGATGCGGCGCCACGGCTTCAACTTCGGCGGCGAGCAGTCGGGCCACCTGGTGTTCCTGGACCACGTCACCACCGGCGACGGCGTCTGCGCCGCGCTCAAGCTGCTGGAGGTGATGCTGCGCCAGGGCAAGGGGCTCTCCGAGCTGGCGGCCTGCTTCGAGCCGGTGCCCCAGGTGCAGATCAACGTGCCGGTGCGGGAGAAGAAGCCGCTCGGCAGCCTCCCCGGCCTGCAGAAGGCGGTGCAGGGGGTGGAGAAGGCGCTCAAGGCCGAGGGCCGGGTGCTGGTGCGCTACTCGGGCACCGAGAACAAGGCCCGGGTGCTGGTGGAGGGGCCCGACGCCAAGGTCATCGCCGCCCACGCCGACCGCATCGCCGGCGAGCTCCGCCGGGCGCTCGGGTAGGGGGAGGACCAGGCCATGGCACCCAGGCTCGGAGTCAACGTCGACCACGTCGCCACCCTGCGGCAGGTGCGGCGCGCCACCTACCCGGACCCGGTGGCCGCGGCCCAGCTCGCCGAGCTGGGCGGCGCCGACCAGATCACCATCCACCTGCGCGAGGACCGGCGGCACATCCAGGACCGCGACCTGCGCGTGCTGCGCCAGACGGTGACCACCCGGCTCAACCTGGAGATGGCCGCCACCGCCGAGATGGTGAAGACCGCCTACGAGGTGAAGCCCGACGAGTGCACCCTGGTGCCGGAGCGGCGCGAGGAGCTGACCACCGAGGGCGGCCTCGACGCCGCCGGGCAGCGGGACCACATCCGCAAGATCGTCAAGACCCTGCGCGACGCCGACATCCTGGTGTCGCTCTTCATCGATCCCGACGTGGACCAGGTGCGGGCCGCCCACCGGGCCGAGGCCCAGGTGATCGAGATCCACACCGGCCGCTACTGCGACGCCCGGCTCCCCGGCGACCAGCGCCGGGAGCTGGCCCGCATCGTCGACGCCGCCAAGGCCGCGGCCAGGCTGGGCCTGGCGGTGGCCGCCGGGCACGGGCTCAACTACCGCAACGCCGCCCCGGTGGCCGCCATCGCCGAGATCGAGGAGTTCAACATCGGCCACGCCATCGTCGCCCGGGCGGTACTGGTGGGCATGGAGCGCGCCGTGCGCGAGATGAAGGAGCTCCTCGCCGCCGGCGCGGCGGGCCGGTGATCGTCGGCTACGGCATCGATGCGGTGGAGATCGCCCGCATCCGCAGGCAGGTGGCGGGGGGGCGAGCCGCCGAGCGCTCGGCCCGGTTCCTGGCCCGGTGCTTCACCGACGCCGAGCGGGCCTACTGCGACGCCCGCAACGACCGCGCCACCCACTACGCCGCCCGCTTCGCCGCCAAGGAGGCGGCCATGAAGGCGCTGGGCGCACCGGCCGGCATCCGCTTCACCGACGTCGAGGTGCTGCGCGAGGAGGGGCCGCCGCGGCTCCGGCTCGGCGGCGCCGCCGCCCGGGCCGCCGAGGCGCTGGGCGTGACCCGCATGCACCTGAGCCTCACCCACGACGGCGGGATGGCCGTGGCAGGCGTCATCCTGGAGAGGGGCGAGCCATGAGGCTGGTGGGCGCCGCCGAGATGAGGGCCATCGACGAGGCCGCCATCCGCGGCCTGGGCATCCCCGGCATGCGGCTCATGGAGGCGGCCGGAACGGCGGTGGCGGCCCACGCCGTGGCGCTGGCGCCCCGCGGCCGCATCCGCGTCGTCTGCGGCGCCGGCAACAACGGCGGCGACGGCTACGTGGCCGGGCGCATCCTCCACGCCGCCGGGCGCGAGGTGGAGGCCCTGGCGCTCGTGCCCCTGGCGAAGCTGGCCGGCGACGCGCGCCAGGCCCGGGAGGAGGCGGCCCGGGCCGGCCTGCCCATCCGCGACCTCGCCGATGCCGGCGCCATCCTCGCCGCGCCCGGGGAGCTCCTGGTGGACGCGCTGCTGGGCACCGGCCTCTCCCGCGCGCCCGACGGGCTCTTCCTCGCCGCCATCGAGCGGCTGCGGGCGCTGCGGGCCGCCGGCGCGCGGGTGCTGGCGGTGGACGTGCCCTCCGGGCTGTCGGCCGACACCGGCCGCCCCCCGGGCGCCTGCGTCGAGGCCGACCGCACCGTCACCTTCGCCTTCCCCAAGCGCGGCCTGCTGCTCCACCCCGGCGCGGCGCTGGCCGGCGAGGTGGCGGTGGCCGACATCGGCATCCCGCCCGAGGCGGCGGCGCGCGTCCCGGTGGCCTGCGAGCTCCTGGGCGAGAAGGAGGCGCGGGCGCTGGTGCCGCCGCGCGCCCCCGACGCCCACAAGGGAGACGCCGGCAGGCTGCTGGTGATCGCCGGCTCGCCGGGCAAGAGCGGCGCGGCCCACCTGGCCCTGGCCGGCGCGCTGCGCGGCGGCGCCGGGCTCGTCACGCTGGCGGCCCGCGACGAGGTGCTGCCGCTGGCGCTGGCCGGGCGGCCCGAGGCCATGAGCCTGCCGCTGCCGGGCAACGGCCCGCTCGCGCGCGGGGACCTGGCGCCCCTGCTCGAGGCCGCCCGCGGCAGCGACGCGCTGGTGGTGGGGCCCGGCATCCCCCGGGGGCCGGAGACCGCCGGCCTGCTGCGCGACCTGCTCGCCGCCGCGCGCCTGCCGGCGGTGCTCGACGCCGACGCGCTCAACGCCCTGGCGGGCAGCCGCGAGGGCGTGGCCGGGCTGCCGGCGCCCGCGGTGGTGACGCCGCACCCCGGCGAGATGGCCCGCCTCTGCGCCACCGACGTCGCCGCGGTGCAGGCCGACCGCATCGGCCTGGCGGCCGAGCGGGCCAGGGCCTGGGGCTGCGTGGTGGTGCTGAAGGGGGCGCGGACGGTGGTGGCCGACCCCGCCGGAGCACCGGCGCTGGTGAGCAGCGGCAACGCCGGCATGGCCAGCGGCGGCACCGGCGACGTGCTGGCCGGCCTGGTGGGGGCGCTCCTGGCCGGCGGCCTCGACGCCCGGGCCGCGGCCCGGGCCGGCGCCTGGGTGCACGGGCGCGCCGGCGACCTGGCGGCGCAGCGCCACGGGCAGCGCGGCCTGCTGGCCGCCGATCTGGCCGACGCCGTCGGCCAGGTGTGGGCAGCGTGGGGGCGGTAGCCGTGGGGCCCCCGGGGGCGACGCTGCGCCTCCTCTCCCGCTCGGCCCGGGCAACGGCGGCTCTGGGCGAGCGGCTCGGGCGGGCGCTCGTTCCGGGCGATGTGGTGGCGCTGGTGGGTGATCTCGGCGCCGGGAAGACGCAGCTCGTCCGCGGCATCTGCCGGGGCGCGCGCGTGCCGGAGCGCGAGGTGGCCAGCCCCACCTTCGCCATCGTCGCCACCTACCTCGGCCGCCTCCCCATCCACCATGCCGACCTCTACCGGCTCGCCGACGAGGACGAGCTGGCGGCCACCGGCTTCGAGGACCTGCTGGGCGGGGAGGGCGCGGTGCTGGTGGAGTGGGCCGACCGCGCCCCCGGACTGCTCCCGCCCGAGCGGCTCGAGGTGCGGCTCGCCCACCACGAGAGGGCCCCGGGCGCGCGCCACCTGGAGCTGGTGGGCCTTGGCGCGCGCGGCGCCGTGCTCGTGGAGTCCCTGCGCCGGTCCACCTCCCGGGCGAAGGCGAGGGCGAAGAAGAAGCCGAGGTCGAGGTCGAGGTCGGGGTCGGGGTCGGGGTCGAGATCGAGGTCCGGTCCGGGAGGATGAGCCCCCTCACGGGCGCGGGGGCAGGAGCGCCCCCTCCACCAGCCTGCCGCGCGGGTCCACGCCCACGAAGCCGCCGTCGGGCACCTCGCGCCAGGGCCCCTTGCCGATGGGCTCGCTGGCGATGACCACCCGCCCCGAGGGGCCTGGCTGCCGCAGGAGGTGCAGGGTGCGGCCGCGGCGTGCGGCGGCGAGGAGCCGCCCGTCGGAGACCAGGAAGTTGAGCGAGGAGGGGCGGGCGGCGCCCGGATCGGCGAGGCCGGAGACGATGCGAGTGGTCTCGGCCAGCGCCCGGCGCACCTCTGCCAGCGTGGCCCGGCGCCAGGAGCGGCCGAGGCGCGAGAGGAAGAGGTAGAAGCAGCGCTCGCTGTCGGTCTCGCCGTGCAGGTTGCGCCGCAGCGAGGGCGCGATCTCGGCCTCCAGCGCGGCGCGCACCCGCGCCGAGCGCCGGAACCGGGCCACGGTGCCGTTGTGGGCGAACAGCCAGGGGCCGTGGGCGAAGGGGTGGGTGTTGCGCTCGGTCACCGCCCCCACGCTGGCGTCGCGGACGTGGGCCAGCACCACCCGGGAGCGGGCCCGGTGGGAGGCGTCGCAGAAGGCCTGGTCGGCGTGGGCCGGCAGCACCCCGCGCTCCACCTGGGGCCGGCCGGCGCGCCACCAGCCCACGCCCCAGCCGTGCGGGTGCACGTGGGACTGGAAGCGGAGCGCGTTGTGGCTCACGCAGAGCGGCTCGGCAGCGCCGGCGGTGGCGGCGGAGCGCTGGCCGTACAGGCGGCACATGGTAGGGAATGCTAGGGCGCGCCGGGCTCCGGCTCAAGCGGGGCGCAGCCCCGGCGGGAGGCACGGCAGGCCCTACAGGTCGCCGCGCCACGGCGACAGGAGGAGCGGCAGGCCGGGCCCGTCGAGGTCGTGCACCGCGAAGGTGACGGTGCGCCCCTCCACCGTGAGCAGCGCGGCGCTGCGCGGCAGCGAGAAGCGCTTCTTCCCGGCGCTGCCCGGGTTGAGGAACAGCGTGCCCTCCCGCTGCTCGACCGCCGGCCGGTGGGAGTGGCCGTAGAGCACGAGCGGCGCCGGCCTCTGGAGCGCCTGGCGCGCGCCGGGGGAGAGCCGGTCCGGCGCCCAGAGCTCGTGGAGCACCACCGCCGCGAGAGGGCCCAGCGCCTCCCGCAGCGCCTCCGGCAGCGACTCGCCGAAAGGGCCGACGTCGTTGTTGCCGCGCACCGCCCGCACCGGCGCGATGGCCCGGAGCGCCGCCAGCACCGCGGGCGAGCCCACGTCGCCGGCGTGCAGGAGCAGCTCGCAGCCGCGGAACAGCTCCGGCAGCCGGGGGTCGGCGTGACCGTGGGTGTCCGCCAGGGCGCCGATGCGCATGGCCTCACCCTTGCCGGCCTCGGCCGCAGCCGTCAACCGGAAGGGACCTCGCCGCGGCTCCCCTGCTACACTTCGGCCATGCGAATCCCGCTCGCGCTGGCCCTGGCCACGGGGCTGGCGGCATGCCAGCGTCCCCAGCCCTCACCCGACTACGAGAAGGCCCGGCAGCTCCACGCCGGCCTGGTGGCCCGCTCCCCCCTCGACCCCTACGCCCAGCCCGAGATGGCCCAGGTGATGGAGCTGCTCTCGCGCGTCCCCGCCGACAGCCTCGACGCCGAGGCCGCGCGGGCGCTGCGCGAGAAGGTGGACGCCGAGCTCCGCGCCCAGGCCGAGGACCGGACCCGCCGGGCCCGGCTGGTGGAGGGGGCCGGCGCGCCGGTCGCCTGGGCCGGCGGTGCCGGCGCGGCCGCGGGCGGCGAGAGCACCTCGCCCTCCGAGGCGCCCGCCGCGCCCACCGGGGGCGACGCCGCCAGGGCAGCGCCGCAGCGGCCGGCCTCGACGCTGGCCGAGGGGACGGCGCTCGAGGAGTTTCAGAAGGCGAAGGGCGACTGCTTCGAGGCCAAGGCGCCGGCGCGCATCGAGCGCTCCGACGGCAAGGCGGTGGTGGGCCAGGCCTGGGGGCTCAAGGACACCGAGGCCTGCAAGAAGGCCCACCCGGCGGAGGTGGGCCGGCTGGTGCTCTTCGCCGAGGGCAAGCTCCTCGAGGTCCGGGAAGCCGCCGACGCCAAGGAGCAGAAGCTGGAGCGCAAGGTACAGGGCGAGCTGCGGCCCGACGGCACCATCGCGCTGCCCAAGGGCGAGGTGCTCCCTCCGGGCGCCAAGCTCAAGTGGGAGGGGCCCACGCCGCCCAAGGCCCCCGCACCCGCACCCGCGCCCGCACAGGGCGCTCCCGCACCCGCGCCGGCCCGATGAGCGGCAAGCTCTTCATCGCCGCCATGGGGGCGGTGCCCAAGCACGCCCTCTCCCGGGCCGTCGGCGCCGCCACCCGCGCCGGCCTCCCCGGCGGGCCCCTCCGGTTCGCGATGCGGGCCTTCGCCGACCGCTACGGCATCGACCTCTCCGAGTGCCCGCCGCTCGAGGCGTACCGGACCTTCGGCGAGTTCTTCGCTCGGCCGCTGCTCCCTGGCCGCCGGGCCATCGCGCCGGGCGCCGACGTGCCGGTCTCGCCCGTGGACGGGGTGGTCTCGGAGTGCGGGCTCAGCGAGGGCGGGAAGCTCCTGCAGGCCAAGGGGGTGGACTATACCGCCGAGGCTCTGCTCGCCGACGCCGCGCTGGCCCGCAAGCTCGCGGGCGGCGCCTGGGCCACCCTCTACCTCTCCCCGCGCGACTACCACCGCATCCACTTCCCGCTCCCCGGGACGGTGACCGGATGGCGCTACGTGCCCGGCACCCTCTGGCCGGTGAACGAGGCCTCGGTGGCCCACGTGCCCGGGCTCTTCGCCCGCAACGAGCGGCTGGTGACGGTGATGGAGACGCCGCTGGGCACCTGCGCCGTGGTGGCGGTGGGGGCCACCATCGTCGGGCGGGTGAGGGCCTTCTACGACCACGCGGTGCCGGTCACCAACCTGCCCGGCGCCACGCTGCAGCGGCACGACTACCCGAGCCCCGTCCCGGTGGAGAAGGGAGCCGAGCTGGGTGCCTTCGAGATGGGGTCGACCGTGATCCTGCTCTTCGAGCCGGGCCGCGTGACCCTGGCCCCGCGGCTCGTCCCGGGGGAACGGGTGAGGGTGGGCGAGCCCATCGGCGGCCGGTCCGGAGGGTAGGGCCGGGGCCGTGCCCGGCGGCGTACACCGTGCTACAACCCGCCCCCCATGAAGATCCCGGGCGTGAAGGGCATGAACGACCTCCTGCCGGCCGAGGTGGGCCGCTGGCAGGAGATGGAGCAGGTGGCCCGCGAGCTCTTCGGCCGCTACGGCTACCGCGAGGTCCGCGTCCCGGTGGTGGAGCACGCCGCGCTCTACGCCCGCGGCGTCGGCGAGAACACCGACATCGTCCAGAAGGAGATGTACGCCTTCGAGGACAAGGGAGAGGAGCTGCTCTGCCTGCGCCCCGAGGCCACCGCCGGCCTGGTGCGCGCCTTCATCGAGCACGGCCTGCACGTCGAGGGGCCGCAGAAGTGGTTCGCCCTCGGCCCCATGTTCCGGCGCGAGCGGCCGCAGAAGGGGCGCTACCGCCAGTTCCACCAGCTCGACATCGAGGCCTTCGGCATCGCCGAGCCGGCCATCGACGTGGAGCAGATCGCCATGGCCGCCGACTTCTTCGCGGCGCTGGGCGTGGCGGTGCAGCTCAAGCTCAACTCGGTGGGCGACGGGTCCTGCCGCCCGGCCTACCTGCAGGAGCTCCAGGGCTGGCTGCGCGAGCGCAAGGGCCAGCTCTGCGTCGACTGCAACGACCGCATGGAGCGCAACCCGCTCCGCGTGCTCGACTGCAAGGTGGAGGGCTGCCAGCCGGTGCTGGCCCAGGCGCCGCGGCTCCTCGACCGGCTCTGTGCCGGCTGCGCCGCCCACCACGCCGCCGTGACCGGCGGCCTGGGCGCGCTCGGCATCCCCTTCACCGTGGACACGCGCCTGGTGCGCGGCCTCGACTACTACGTCCGCACCGCCTACGAGTTCACCAGCGACGCCATCGGCTCCCAGTCGTCGGTGGCCGGAGGCGGCCGCTACGACAAGCTCGTGGAGACGCTGGGCGGCCCGCCCACGCCGGGCATCGGCTTCGCCATCGGGCAGGAGCGGCTGGCGATGGTGATGGCGGCGGTGGGACGGCCGGTGCCCTCGCGCCAGCCGGAGCTCTTCCTCATCTCGGCCGACGAGGCCGGCGCCCGCGAGTGCCTGTCGCGGGCGGTGGCGCTGCGCCGGGCCGGCGTGGCCTGCGACCTCGACGCCCGCGGCGGCAAGCTGGCGCGCCAGTTCAAGCAGGCGGAGCGGGTGGGCGCCCGCTACGCGCTGGTCCTGGGCGAGAAGGAGGTCGGCAGCGGCCAGGCGAAGCTCAAGGACATGAAGACGCGCGAGGAGACCCCGGTCGCCCTCGCCGACCTGCCGGACCGCTTCCGGCCCACCTAGGCAGACATCGACCCCCCTTGGCGGTGGACAGACAGCGGCGCGCCACTCGTTGCACAATGGCCGGGATGCGCCTGTCCCGCACCCACTTCGCCCTCGTCGTCGCCGCCCTCGCCCTCGCCCCGGCTGCCGGCGCGGAGGAGGACCTGCCGGTGGAGGGGCAGCCGGCCCCGGCCTTCCAGCTCCGGGCCCTGAACCCGGAGGCCTCGGGCGCCGCCTTCGTGAGCCTGGACAGGTTCGCCGGCGACGAGCCGGAGGACCCCGGCAGCCGCGCGGTGCTCCTCTCCTTCTTCGCCTCCTGGTGCGCGCCCTGCCAGAAGGAGATGCCCTACCTGCAGCAGCTCCACCAGATGTACCGGGACCAGGGCCTGCGGGTCCTCTCGGTGAACATCGACCGCGAGGAGGAGGGTGTGGCCCTGGCGCGCAGGCAGATCCGCGCAGCCAAGGTCACCTACCCGGTGCTCGGCGACCGCTTCAACCTGCTGGCCCGGCGCTACCTGGGCGAGCAGTCGTCGCTGCCGTCGGTGTTCATCATCCGGCGCGACGGGACCATCGCCCGCATCGAGCGGGGCTACGGGAAGGACGCCAGGACCTTCCTGCTCGCCGAGGTGCAGCGGGCGCTGGGCATCTCGCGGCCGGAAGAGGCGGCCTCGAAGTAGGCAGGCGTGACCCCCTTCCTGCTCGTCGTCGCCGGGCCCACCGCCTCGGGCAAGACCGCCCTGGCGGTGGAGCTGGCGCGGCGCTGCGGCGGCGAGGTGATCTCCGCCGACAGCCAGCAGGTGTACCGCGGCCTGGCCGTGGGCACGGCCCAGCCCACCGCCGCCGAGCAGGCGGCGGTCCCGCACCACCTCGTCGGCTTCGTCGAGCCGGGGGAGGGGATGGACGCGGCCCGCTGGGTGGCCCGGGCCGACGAGGCCATCGCCGCGGTGGCGGCGCGCGGCCGGCTCCCCGTCGTCTGCGGCGGCACCGGCCTCTACCTGCGCGCCCTGCTGCACGGCGTGGCCGAGGCCCCCGGGCGCGACCCGGCCTTCCGCGCCGCGCTCGAGGCCGAGGCGGCGCGCGACGGCAGGCCGGCGCTCCACGCCCGGCTGGCGGCGGTGGACCCGGAGGCGGCGGCCCGCATCCAGCCCAACGACCTCACCCGCGTCGTGCGGGCCCTGGAGATGGCCCGCGGCGGCCGCACCCAGAGCCAGCGCTTCGCCGCCCACCGCTTCCAGGAGGAGCGCTACCCGCACCGGCTGCTGGCGCTCGACCCGCCGCGCGCCGAGCTGCACAGGCGCATCGAGGACCGGGTCGAGGCCATGTTCGACGGCGGGCTGCTGGAGGAGGCGCGGGCCCTCGTGGCCCGCTTCCCGGGCGGGCTCCCGGAGAAGCTGCCCATCGGCTACGCCGAGGCGGCGGAGGTGCTCGCCGGCCGCATCGACCGGGCCGAGGCGGTGCGGCGGATCCAGGTGGCCCATCGCCGCTACGCCCGCCGTCAGGTCATCTGGCTGCGGCGCGAGCCCGGGGTGGAGTGGCTGCGGCCGCCCATCGACGCCGCGGCGCTGGCCGCCGGGCTATGCTCCCGGTGAAGGTGGTTGCCGCGCTGCGCCAAGGCGTGCCGGCCGGGAGAATGAAAGGCGGCCGGGTGCGTGCTATACAGCCGCCGTGTCCAGGACATACACCCTCGAGTTCGAGCGGCCGCTCCTCGCCCTCGAGTCGAAGATCGACGAGCTGAAGCAGCTCTCCGGCGGCGCCGCGGTCGACTTCACCGACGAGATCATCAAGCTGGAGCGCAAGGCCAAGAAGCTCCAGGCCGAGATCTTCAGCGACCTCAGCCGGTGGCAGATCGTCCAGCTGGCGCGCCACCCCAGCCGCCCCTACTTCCTCGACTACCTCGGGCAGCTCTTCACCGACTTCTTCGAGATCGAGGGAGACCGGCGCTTCGCCGCCGACCGGGCCATCGTCTCCGGCTTCGCCAAGTTCGACGGGCAGCCGGTGGTGGTCATGGGCCACCAGAAGGGGCGCGGGACGAAGGACAACATGCTGCGCAACTTCGGCATGGCCCGACCCGAGGGCTACCGCAAGGCGCGGCGGCTCTTCGACCTGGCCGAGCGCTTCCGCCTGCCCCTCGTCACCTTCATCGACACCCCCGGCGCCTACCCGGGCATCGGTGCCGAGGAGCGCGGACAGGCCGAGGCCATCGCCACCAACCTCGAGGTGATGTCCTCCCTCTCCGTCCCCTCCGTCTCCGTCGTCATCGGCGAGGGGGCCTCGGGCGGCGCCATCGGCATCGGCGTGACCAGCCGCATCCTGATGCTGGAGTACGCCTGGTACAACGTCATCTCGCCCGAGAGCTGCAGCTCCATCCTCTACCGCGACGCCTCCAAGGCGCAGAAGTCGGCCGAGGCGCTGAAGCTCACCGCCAGGGACCTGATGGGCTTCGGCATCATCGACGAGATCGTGAAGGAGGCGCCCGGCGGCGCCCACCGCGATCCGCAGTTCACCGCCGAGAACGTGCGCACCGCCCTGCGCCGCCACCTGGCCGAGCTCTCGCAGCTCTCGCCGGAGCAGCTGGTCCGCGACCGCTACCGGAAGTTCCGGGCCATGGGCGTGTTCACGTCCGAGGAGTAGCGGTCGATCGCGACCCGGGAACGCCGGGGCGACAGGCCACGGGCTCCCGGGCGCGGCGGACTCCTGGAGCCCGAGGCCCGAACCTCGACAGGTCGAGGCCGGAGCCGCGGTCGCGGTATAACCGCTCCCCCATGCCCATCGTCCCTCCGTACGTAGAGACCCTGATGCCGTACGTCCCTGGCAAGCCCATCGAGGAGGTGGAGCGGGAGTACGGGATCTCCAACGTGGCCAAGCTGGCCTCCAACGAGAACGCCCTCGGCCCCAGCCCGCGCGCCCTGGCGGCGGTGCGCGAGGCCGCCGCCGGCGCCCACCTCTACCCCGACGGCTCCGCCTACCACCTGCGCAACGCGCTGGCCGGGAAGCTGGGCGTGAAGCCGGAGGAGGTCTTCGTCGCCAACGGCTCCAACGAGATCATCGACCTCCTGGTCGAGACCTTCGTGCTGCCGGGCGAGGAGGTGCTGACCAGCGCCCGGACCTTCATCGCCTACAAGCTCGCCGCCCAGAAGCTGGGGCGCACCTTCGTCGAGGCGCCGATGAAGGACGGCTACTGGTACGACCTCGACGCCATCCGCCAGAAGCTCTCGCCGCGCACCAAGCTCGTCTTCCTGGCCAACCCGGACAACCCCACCGGCACCTGGTTCCTGGAGAAGGAGCTGGTCCGGTTCCTCGACGCCGTGCCGCCCGGGGTGCTGGTGGCGCTCGACGAGGCCTACGTCGAGTACGTGGACGCCGCCGGCTACCAGGACTCGATGGCCCTGCGGCGCCGCTACCCCAACCTGGTCGTCATCCGCACCTTCTCCAAGATCTACGGACTGGCCGGCTTCCGCCTGGGCTACGCCATCGCCCGTCCCGAGATCGGTGGCTACGTCGAGCGGGTGCGCATGCCCTTCAACACCAGCCTGGTGGCCCAGGCTGCCGGCGTCGCGGCCCTCGGCGACGCCGAGCACGTGCAGCGCGGCCGCGCCCTGGTGCAGGCGGAGCGCCCCTTCCTCTCCGAGGGGCTCGCGGCGCTCGGCGCCACGGTGGTGCCCTCGCAGGGCAACTTCGTGCTCGCCGACTTCCCCGGCCGGCCGGGCAAGGAGCTCTTCGAGGCGCTCCTGCGGCTCGGCGTGGTGGTGCGGCCGGTGGGCGGATACGGCTTCCCCACCGCCCAGCGGATCACCGTGGGCACCCACGCCGAGAACGAGAAGTGCCTGGCGGCGCTGCGGAAGGCCCTGGGGAAGTGACCCCGCGCCCCTTCATCGTGGCCATCGACGGGCCGGCGGGCGCGGGCAAGAGCACCGCCGCCCGCCGCATCGCCTCCCGGCTCGGCTTCGCCCTGGTGGACACCGGCGCCATCTACCGGTCGGTGGCCCTGGCGGCCAGCCGCGAGGGCATCGCCTTCGACGACGACGCGCGGCTGGGCGCGCTCCTGCCGCGGCTCACCATCCGCTTCGAGCCGTTGCCTTCCGGCGGCCAGCGGGTGCTGCTCTCCGGCGAGGACGTCTCCAGCGCCATCCGCACCCCGCCCATGTCGCTGGGGGCGAGCGCCGTCTCGGCACGGCCGGTGGTGCGGGCCGGCCTGCTGGAGCTGCAGCGGCGGCTGGCCACCGCGCCCGAGAACCGGGGCGCGGTGCTGGAGGGGCGGGACATCGGCACCGTGGTCTTCCCCGACGCCGACGCCAAGTTCTTCCTCACCGCCTCGCCCGAGGTGCGGGCCCGGCGGCGCTTCGAGGAGCTGCGCCAGAAGGGCGATCCGCAGACCTACGAGCAGGTGCTCGCCGATCAGCGCAAGCGGGACCGGGACGACTCCTCCCGCGCCGTGGCGCCGCTGGTGCCGGCGCCCGACGCCCAGCAGCTCGACACCTCGGGCATGGACCTCGACGCGGTGGTGGCGGCGCTGGCCGCGGCGGTCGAGGACCGGCTGTCGCGCCGGGCGGGTCGGCGCTAGACTCCCGGCCCGCATGGTGCCGGAGGGTCACGCCTACGGGCCGAAGGAGTGCGGGAGCTGCCGCTGGTGGCGGGCCATCCTCGAGGACGCCCGCGGCCCCATCGGCCCGTGCCGCCTGGCGGTGCACACCGGCGACTTCCCCGGCACCGCCCCCATCTGCGAGCGCTACCTGGCGCGCGACGCCGCCATCCCGGCCCGCCCCGCCGCCGGGCCGCGCCGCACCGCCTCCGTCTCCGCCCGGGCCCCGGTGGTCCGGTCGCAGGAGGCCTTTCCCGATGGACTGCCCGAGGAGCTGCTCGACATGACGCGAGAAGAGTTCGCCCAGGCCATCCGCGAGGTGCTGCGGGACGACGCCCCGGCCGTGCCGCTGGCGCCCAAGTGGGAGGGGGGCTCGCTGGTGCTGAAGCCTCACGATCCCCAGCTCCAGCCCAAGGAGATCCCGCTGGAGCAGTTCTTCCACAAGATCGTCATGCTCCGCGACCGGCTCCGGGTGCTGGAGCAGAAGCTCAACGGCCACGACAAGCTCTCCGACGCAGAGAAGGTGGAGCTGCAGCAGTTCATCACCCGCTGCTACGGCACCCTGACCTCGTTCAACATCCTGTTCCGGGAGGAGAAGGACCGCTTCGTGGGGGAGAAGTCCGGGTAGCCCGGCAAGGCCCCGGTGGTTAGGAATGTCCCGCCGGCCGGGCCCTGCCCGGCGGCGCGGAGGAGCAGCATGGACGTGAAGATCGCCCGGACCGCGGGCTTCTGCTGGGGCGTGCGCCGCACCGTGGACCAGGTGATGGAGGTGGCCGACCACGCCGGCGGCCCGGTGGTGACGCTCGGCCCCATCATCCACAACCCGCAGGCGGTGGCCCGGATGCAGGAGAAGGGCGTCCGCACCGTCCACGCCGTCGCCGAGGTGCAGAGCGGAACCACGGTGGTGGTCCGCACCCACGGGGCGGTGAAGAGCGAGCTGGAGGCGGCCGAGGCCCGCGGCCTCGAGGTGGTGGACGGCACCTGCCCCTACGTGAAGTACCCGCAGGCCATGGCCCAGCGCCTCTCCCGCGACGGCTACCACGTGGTCATCGTCGGCGACGCCAACCACGCCGAGGTGAAGGGCGTGGTCTCCTACGCCGAGGGGCCCTGCACGGTGGTCAAGCCCGGCGCCCCGGTGCCCGAGATCCCCGACAAGAAGGTGGCGGTCATCGCCCAGACCACCTGCATCGGCGCCGACTTCGAGCGCATCGTCGGTGCCCTGGCCCTGCGCCACAAGGAGGTCCGGGCCGTCAACACCATCTGCTCCGACACCGAGGAGCGCCAGGACGACGCGCGCTCGCTGGCCCGCGAGGTGGACGCGGTGGTGGTGGTGGGCGGGAAGAACAGCGCCAACACCCGGCACCTGGCCGAGATCTGCCGCTCCATCCAGCCCCGCACCTGGCACGTGGAGACGGAGGAGGAGCTCCAGCCGGGCTGGTTCGACGGCTGCGCCGTGGTGGGCATCAGCGCCGGCGCCTCCACTCCCGACTGGGTGGTGGAGGGGGTGGCCCAGCGGCTCCGGACGCTGCCCTAGGCAGCCCCGGCGCGCCGCCGCTTGACGCAGTGATCTCGCGCGTGTAGGGTCCGCGCTCCAGCCTTGCCGGGCGGTGTCCGCCCGGCCCGCGCCGAGGCCTCGCTCCCCGGGTCCGGCGTCGAAATCCAGGGGTCAAGACGCAGCTCCCGCCGGCAATCGCGGACAACATCCCCGCCGGCGAGCCCGCCAGAAAGATCGGTCCCTCACCACATGGAGAACCAGAACACCAGCCTGCCCGAGGCCGAGGTCGAGGACTTCGCCAAGCTCTTCGAGGAGAGCGAGAAGAAGTCCGGCCAGATCGAGGAAGGCAAGGTCATCCGCGGCACCGTCATCCAGCTCTCGAAGGACTTCGCCGTCGTCGACATCGGCTACAAGTCCGAGGGCCAGGTGCCCATCCACGAGTTCGCCGCCGCCCCGGGCCAGGAGCCCGCGGTCAAGGTCGGCGACACCGTGGACGTCCTCGTGGAGGCCCGCGAGAACGACACCGGCATGGTCGTCCTCTCCAAGGAGAAGGCCGACAAGATGCGGATCTGGGACGAGATCTCGGCCGCGTGCGAGCGCGACGAGCTCGTCGAGGGCATGATCGTCGGCCGCGTCAAGGGCGGCCTCTCCGTCGACATCGGCGTGAAGGCCTTCCTGCCCGGCTCGCAGGTCGACATCCGCCCGGTCCGCAACCTGGACAAGATGATCGGCGAGAAGTTCAAGTTCAAGGTCATCAAGTTCAACAAGAAGCGGGGCAACATCGTCCTCTCCCGCCGGGTCCTGCTGGAGAAGGAGCGCGAGGAGCTCAAGAAGGAGACCCTCAAGAACCTCAAGGAGGGCGCGATCCTCAAGGGCGTGGTCAAGAACCTCACCGACTACGGCGCCTTCATCGACCTGGGCGGCATCGACGGCCTGCTCCACGTCACCGACATGAGCTGGGGCCGCATCGGCCACCCCAGCGAGATGTTCGAGGTGGGCCAGGAGGTCCGGGTCGTCGTCCTCAAGTTCGACCCCGCCACCGAGCGCGTCAGCCTGGGCCTGAAGCAGATCCAGGAGGACCCGTGGCACCGCGCCGACGAGAAGTACCCTGTCGGCACCCGCGTCAAGGGCAAGGTCGTCAGCCTCACCGACTACGGCGCCTTCATCGAGCTGGAGCAGGGCGTCGAGGGCCTGGTCCACGTCTCCGAGATGAGCTGGACCAAGCGGGTCAAGCACCCGTCCAAGCTCATCGCCCAGGGCACCGAGGTCGAGGCGGTGGTGCTCGACATCGACCCCAAGGCCAAGCGCATCAGCCTGGGCATGAAGCAGATCGAGCCCAACCCCTGGACGCTGCTCGAGGACAAGTACCCCATCGGCTCCGTCATCCGCGGCGAGGTCCGCAACGTCACCGACTTCGGCGTCTTCGTGGGCGTCGAGGAGGGCATCGACGGCCTGGTGCACGTCTCCGACATCTCCTGGAACGAGCGCATCAAGCACCCGGGCGAGAAGTTCAAGAAGGGCGACGTGGTCGAGGCGGTGGTGCTCAACATCGACGTCGAGAACGAGCGCTTCAGCCTCGGCATCAAGCAGCTGGGCGCCGATCCCTGGACCACGCTCGCCGAGCGCCACCCGGTGGGCTCGAAGCTCCGCGGCAAGGTCACCAAGGTCACCGACTTCGGCGCCTTCGTCGAGGTCGAGCCCGGCATCGAGGGCCTGGTGCACGTCTCCGAGATGAAGGACGAGCGGGTCGAGAACCCCCGCGACGTCGTCAAGGAGGGCGAGGAGGTCGACGTCAAGGTCATCGACATGGATACCCAGGAGCGCAAGGTGGCCCTGTCCATCAAGGCGATGAACCGCGACGACGACGACTACCGCGAGTACCTGCGCAAGCAGGGCGACGCGCGCGCCCGCCTCGGCGACCTGATGGAGAAGTTCAACCGGCGCAAGGGCTAGCCCTCGCCGGTTTCCGGGCAGTCCACGCGGGCGGTGCCTCCGGGCGCCGCCCGCGCTGCTTGGGGGAGCGGGTGCGGTTGCGGCCCATGCCTCCCCGTGCTTACCTCCCTGCGCATGAGCGAGCAGAACCCCAGCGAACCCCTCCCCACCACCCCGGTGGAGCCGCAGGCCGCCCCGGCCGAGCCTGCCGCGGCCCCGGCCGCACCGGCGACCGCGCCCACCGCCCCTGCCGGCGCGCCGCAGTGGGGCTACCCCCCGCCTCCGCCCCCGGGCTGGGGCGCGCCGCCGTCGTGGGCCGCGCCGCCGCCGGCCCCGGTGCCCCCGCCACCTCCCCGCCGCGATCGGGCGGCCCTGGCGGTGGTGGCCTTCATCTTCGGCGGCCTGTTCCTCGTCTTCTTCGCCTTCCTCTGGCTGGCCTACAGCGCAGTGAAGGGCGAGTCCCCGCGCCTGGCCACCGGGCCGCGGGTCGGCATCATCGAGGTGAAGGGCGCCATCGGCATGGGCGGGCGCGAGGGGGTCGACTCCGAGGCGGTCCTCAAGGTCATCCGCCGCTTCCGCAACGACGGCGACATGAAGGCGGTGGTGGTGCGCATCGACTCGCCCGGCGGGGCGGTGGCGCCGAGCCAGGAGATCCACGACGAGCTCAAGGGGCTGTCTGCCTCCGGCAAGGTGGTGGTCTGCTCGCTGGGCAACGTCGCCGCCTCCGGCGGCCTCTACGTGGCCATGGGCTGCCCGCTCATCGTGGCCGAGCCCGGCACGCTCACCGGCTCCATCGGCGTCATCAGCCAGTTCTTCAACGTGAAGGGGCTGATGGAGCGCTTCCAGGTGAAGGCCGAGACGGTGAAGAGCGGCAAGCTCAAGGACGTCGGCACCCCGTTCCGCGACATGTCGCCCGAGGAGCGGGCCTACTGGCAGTCGGTCACCGACCAGATCTTCGGCCAGTTCCTGCGAGCGGTGGCCGAGTCGCGGGAGCTGCCGGAGGAAAAGGTGCGCGAGTTCGCCGACGGCCGCATCCTCACCGGCGAGATGGCCAAGGAGCTGGACCTCATCGACGAGCTGGGCAGCTTCCAGCGGGCGGTGGAGCTGGCGCTGGAGGAGGCCGATCAGAAGGGCAAGGGGGAGCCCACGCTGGTCTACCCGCCCGACGACCGCGGCCGCTTCCTGGAGCAGCTCATGGGCGCCGCGGTGGG
Organism: Deltaproteobacteria bacterium; assembly: GCA_016214955.1. Classification (GTDB taxonomy): domain Bacteria; phylum Myxococcota; class Myxococcia; order Myxococcales; family Anaeromyxobacteraceae; genus JACRMN01. Next base: position 53,582 of record JACRMN010000024.1, on the reverse strand, counting down.
CGCCGTCGCCGACGGCGTGCGCGCCGAGATCCGCAGGGACATCTCCCGGGTCGAGTCCCCCGGCGTCTACTACCTGGCGCGGTGAACGGCCGTCTCGAATCGCGAACCCTGGTCTAGGGGAGGTCCCTTGGAAAAGCCGCTCTGGGCGCCCTGGCGCATGGAGTTCATCCGCGCCGCCAAGCCGGCCGGCGGCTGCATCTTCTGCGACCTCCCCGCCGAGGTCGGCGACGAGGCCGACAGGCGGAACCTCGTCGTCCACCGCAGCGCCCACGCCTTCACCATCCTCAACCGCTACCCGTACAACTCCGGACACCTGATGGTGGTGCCGCGGTCCCACGTCTGCGACCTGGAGGCGCTGCCGGCCGGGCCGCTGCACGACCTCTCCGAGGAGCTGGCCCGCGCCGTGGAGGTGGTGAAGCGGGTCTACCGACCCGAGGGGCTCAACCTGGGCATGAACCTGGGGAAGGTGGCCGGGGCGGGCATCGCCGACCACCTGCACTGGCACGTGGTCCCGCGCTGGAACGGCGACACCAACTTCATGCCCGTGATCGCCGACCTGCGGGTGGTGCCCGAGGCGCTCGACGAGGCCTGGGCGCGGCTCCGCGCCGGCTTCCAGGGGTGAAGGCGTGCCGGAGCTCACGGCCCCGCAGTGGCTGGCGGTGGCCGGCGCGCTCGCCGGGCTCGGGCTGCTGCTCTCGCTGGGCTTCGCGCTGCAGCGCCGGCGGGTCGAGGCCCGTGCCTACCTGCGAGGCGTGCGCTACGTGCTCTCCGACGATCCCGACGCCGCCATCGAGGCCCTCTCCGACGCCGCGCGGCTCGGCAGCCCCGAGGCGGTCGAGACCTACCTGGCGCTGGGCTCGCTCTTCCGCCGCACCGGCGACATGGCGCGGGCGGTGCGGCTGCACCGGAACATGCTGCTGCGGGCGGGGCTCACGCCCGAGCGGCGGCGCGAGATCGAGCTGGAGCTCGCCGAGGACTACCGTCGCGGCGGCATGGCAGGCGACGCCGAGGCCGCCTACCGGGCGCTCTGGCAGGCGGGCGAGCGGCGCGCCGGAGAGGGCCTGCGGGACGTGCTCGTCGATGCCGGCCGGCTCGACGAGGCCGTCGAGGTGCAGCAGGCCCTCTCGCAGGGCGGCGCCGACCCGGTGCGGGCCCACCTCCTGGCGGCCGTCTCGCGGGCCCGGAGCGCGGCGGGAGACCGGGAGGGGGCGCTGGCTGCGGCGCGGCAGGCGGTCGAGTGCCCCGGCCACGCCGACGCGCTCCTGGCGCTGGCCGAGGCCGAGGCCGCCGCCGGCAATCGCGCCGCGGCGCGGGAGGCGGCGGACGCGGCCCTTTCGGCCGACCCACGGGCGGCGCTCCTCGCCTGGCCGGCCCTCCAGGCCCTGGGCGATCCGGCCGAGGCCCTGGCGGTGGTGGAGCCGCGGCTCGCCGCCGCCCCGGCCGACCCGGCCCTCCACCTCCTGCGGGCTCGGGCGCTCTACCGGGCCGGCCGCTCCGCCGAGGCGGCCGACGCCGCCCGCCAGGCGCTGGCGCTGGATCACACCGGCGAGGTGACCGTCTCCATGCGCGAGGTGCTGCGCGAGACCACCTCCCCGGCACCCGAGGAGCTGCCCTGGCGCCACGAGCTCATGGTGAAGGCGCTGCTCCGCAAGGTGCGCCCGGCCCGCTGCAGCCGCTGCGGGGCCGAGACCGCCGTGCCCGCCTGGCGCTGCCGCCGCTGCGGCGCCTTCGGGAGCTTCGGGCCGCGGGCCTGAGCCCCGGGTCCCGCCGGGCCCGGGCCTTGCGCCCCGCCGCAGCGCCCGGTATTCCTCCGCCTCCCATGATCCGCGACCTGGTGAGAGACCTCTTCGAGAAGGCGCTGGCCCGCGGCGCCGCCGCAGGGCGCTGGCCGGCCGCGTCGATCCCGGTCACCGTGGAGCCCCCGCGCGACCCGCGCCACGGCGACTTCGCCGTCAACGCCGCGCTGGTCCTCTCCAAGGCGGCTGGCAAGCCGCCCCGCGAGCTGGCGGCCTCCATCGTCGAGGAGCTCCGGGCGGTGGACGCCGACGGCGCGGTGGCCTCGGTGGAGATCGCCGGGCCTGGTTTCATCAACCTGCGCCTCGCCGCCGACGTCTGGTTCCGGGGCCTCGCCGAGGTGGAGCGCCAGGGCGCCGCCTTCGGCCGCACCGGAGCGGGGAAGGGGAAGCGGGTCAACGTCGAGTTCGTCTCCGCCAACCCCACCGGCCCCATGCACGTGGGCCACGGCCGCAACGCCGTCACCGGCGACGTGGTGGCGCGGCTGCTCGACTGGAGCGGCCACGCCGTCACCCGCGAGTACTACGTCAACGACTTCGGCGCCCAGGTCCAGACCCTGGCCCGCTCCGTCCACCTCCGCTACCAGGAGCTGCACGGCCGCCAGGTGGTGTTCCCGCCCAAGGGCTACCCCGGCGAGTACGTCGTCGACATCGCCCGCGCCGTGAAGGCCGCCGACGGCGATCGCTGGCTCGACGCGCCCGAGAGCTCCTGGCTGGCTCCCTTCCGCGACCGGGCCGTGGAGCACGTGCTGGGGATGATCCGGGAGGACCTCGAGGCCATCGGCGTGGGGCGCTACGACGTCTGGTCCTCCGAGAAGGCGCTCTACCAGTCTGGCGCGGTGGAGCGCTTCCTCGCCGAGCTCACCGCGAAGGACCTGGTCTACGTGGGCAAGCTGCCCCCGCCCCGCTCCAAGAAGGGTGCGCCGCCGCCGCCGGCACACGTCGCCGCCATCGCCGACGAGGAGGGGATGACGGCGGCCGACGACCTCACGCTCTTCCGCTCGTCCCAGTACGGCGACGAGGTGGACCGGCCGGTGAAGAAGGCCGACGGCACGCCCACCTACTTCTGCGCCGACATCGCCTACCACTGGCAGAAGCGGCAGCGGGCCGACAAGCTCGTCGACGTCCTCGGCGCCGACCACGGCGGCTACGTCCCCAGGCTCAAGGCGGCGCTCCAGGCGCTGGGCCACCAGCGCGACGACCTGCACGTGGTGCTCATCCAGATGGTCAACCTGACCCGCGGCGGCGAGGCCGTGAAGATGGGCAAGCGGTCGGGCAACGTGGTCTGGCTGCGCGAGGTGGTGGACGAGGTGGGGCGCGACGCCGCCCGCTACCTCTTCCTCACGCGCCGGGCCGACGCCCAGCTCGACTTCGACCTCGACCTGGCCAAGCAGCAGACGCTCGACAACCCGGTCTTCTACGTCCAGTACGGCCACGCCCGCATCGCCAGCATCCTGCGGCGGGCCGCCGAGGCCGGCATCGCCGCGCCGCGCTACGACCTCGAGGCGGTGCGCCGGCTGGCGCTGCCCGAGGAGCAGGACCTGCTGCGCCGCGTGCTCTCCTTCCCGGAGTTGCTGGCCGGGGCGGCACTGGCCTTCGAGCCGCACCGGGTCGCCTACTTCCTCCAGGAGACCATCGCCGCCTTCCACTCCTACTACACGGGCGGCAAGCGCACCGGCGAGCGGGTCATCGGCCCCGACCCGGTGACCACCGCCGGGCGGCTCTACCTGTGCAAGGCGCTCCAGCAGGTGCTGGCCAACGGCCTGGCGGTGCTGGGCGTGGCCGCGCCCGAGCGGATGGAGAGCGCCCCCGTCGACGAGGAGTAGCGGCCCGGCCGGAAAATGGCCAGGGCGGCGCCGCCGCCTAGAATCCGCTCGGAGCGGAGATGCGAGAGAACAACCGGATCAGGCGTCGGTTCGAGCTCAGCCTCGACGGCAAGCAGGTCGCCTCCATCGTGGTGGGGGCGCTGGTGGTGCTGGGGGCGGTCTTCGTGCTCGGCCTCTCGGTGGGCCGCCAGCTGGCGCCGAGGCCCCCGCCGCCGCCTCGCGCCGACAACCCGCTGGCCGCCCTCGACAAGCCGCCGGTCCCGCCGCCGCCTCGCGAGAAGGAACCCAGGCTCTCGGCCCACGAGGTGCTGACCAAAGGACAGGGCGAGGCGCCCATCGCCGAGCCGCCCCCACCGGCGAGGCCCGAGCCCGGCGCCCCGGCCACCGGCACCGCCCTCAACTCGCTTCCGCCCCCGCCTCCCGAGAAGACGGCCCCTGCGCCGGCCGAGGAGGCTGCGCCGAAGAAGCCGGGCGCCCCTGCCAAGGCGCCCCCCCGCGCGGCGGCCGCCAAGCCCGCGGCCAGGCCGGCCGCGAAGCCCAAGGCCGACGCCGTGGCCGCCGCCGTGGCCCGGGTCTCCGGAAAGGCCGACGCCGGCGGCACCGGGAGCTTCTGCGTCCAGATCGCCGCCACCCAGAGCGAGGCCGAGGCCCAGCGCCTCCAGAAGCGCCACGCCGCCGAGGGGGCCCGCGTCGCCGTGGCCGAGGTGCCGGGCAAGGGCACCTGGTACCGGGTGCGGGTGGGCGCCTACCCGACGCGCGAGGAGGCCGAGAAGCGCCGGGCGGCGCTGGCGCAGAAGGGCGTGAAGGGCTTCGTGGCCGCAGGCAACTGAGTCCCGTCGAGGGCCTCCGCTGTCCGCGCGGCGGGCGCACGGCATAGGATGCACCATGGCCAAGTTCGAGAATCCCAAGCGTGTGGAGAAGCCCTGGGGCCACGAGCTCTGGTGGGCGCAGACCGATCGCTACGTGGGCAAGGTCCTCCACGTGAAGGCAGGCCACAAGCTCTCGCTGCAGTACCACGAGCGGAAGGACGAGACGATCCACCTGTGGAGCGGCGACCTCCTGCTGGTGCTCGACGAGGGGGAGGGAACGCTCACCGAGCACCGGCTCGTGCCCGGGCAGAGCTACCACGTGAGGCCCTTCACCAAGCACCGCATGGTGGCGGTCACCGACTGCGACATCCTCGAGGTCTCGACGCCCGAGGTCGAGGACGTGGTCCGGCTCGAGGACGCCTACGGGCGCGCCGGCAAGTAGCCTTCAGCGCCTCGCCAGCAGCCACACCCCCAGCGACAGCGCCGCCACCGCCGCCAGGAGGAGCGCCATCTTCCGCGGCTCGCGGCGGCGCGCCTGGGCGCCCGCCAGCGCCGGGAAGCGGCCGAGCGGCGTCCACTCGCCCGCTCCCTCCGGCTTCACCTGGTCCTCGTCGGTGAGGAAGCCCTGGTCGTAGAGGCTGTGCAGGTCGGCGAGGCTCGGGCAGAGGAGCTCCCGCCCCTCGGCGTTCCGCACCAGGTAGCGCCGCGGCGGTCGGCGCGTGGCCCGCGGCCCCCTCACGGCGGCCCCAGCTCCCCGGCGATGGCCTCGGCCACCCGCAGCCCGTCCACCGCCGAGGAGACGATGCCGCCGGCGTAACCTGCCCCCTCGCCCGCCGGGTAGAGCCCGTCGATGCCCGGCGAGGAGAAGGCCTCGCCGCGCACCAGCCGGCAGGGGGCGCTGGTGCGGGTCTCGGCGCCGATGAGGATGGCCTCGCCCGAGGCGAAGCCCCGCATGCGCCTGTCGAAGGCCCGGAGCCCCTCGCGCAGCGCCGCCCGCACCGGGGGCGGGAAGAGGAGCGCCAGGTCGGCGTGGGCCAGGCCGGGCCGGTAGGAGGTGCGCCCGGCCGGCGGCGTGCCGGGGCGGCCGGCCAGGTAGTCGGCGAGGCGCTGGGCCGGGGCGTGGAACCCGCCACCGCCCAGCTCGTAGGCGGCTCGCTCCCACTTGCGCTGCCAGGCCAGGCCCGCGAGCGGGCCAGTGAACCCCTCGGCCTCGAAGTCGGCCAGGGACACCGCCGCGACGATGCCGGCGTTGGCGAGGGGCGAGGAGCGGGCCGAGTTGGACATGCCGTTGGTGCACTGCAGGCCCGGCTCGGTGGGCGTGGGCACCACCACGCCGCCCGGGCACATGCAGAAGGAGAAGACCCCGCGCACCGCCCCCTCGACGCGCGGGTTGTCGGCCAGCTTGTAGTCGGCCGGCGGCAGGCCGGGGTGGCCGGCGGCGGTGCCGTACTGGACGCGGTCGATGAAGGCCTGCGGGTGCTCGGCCCGGAAGCCAGCGGCGAAGGGCTTGGCCTCGATGGGCCAGCGGCGGTCGGCGAAGAGCTGGTACAGCTCGCGGGCGCTGTTCCCCGGCGCCAGCACCACCCTGTCGGCGGGGAGGCCGCGCCCGTCGGCGAGCCGCACGCCCCGCACCCGCCCGCCGGACACCTCCAGATCGTCCACCCGGGCGCCCCACTCGAAGCGGCAGCCGCCGGCCTCGAGCTCCGCCCGCATCGCCGCCACCGCGGTGGGAAGGAGGTCGGAGCCGACGTGGGGCTTCCCCTCCTCGAGGATGCGCTGCACGGCGCCGAAGCGGGCGAAGAGCTCCACCACCTTGCGGACGTCGGGGTGGTGGATGCGGGTCCCCAGCTTGCCGTCGGTGTAGGCCCCGGCGCCCCCCTCGCCGAAGTTCATGTTCGACTCGGGATCGAGCTCCCCGGCCCGCATGAGCTTCGCCACGTCGCGGCGGCGCGGCGACACCGGCTTGCCGCGGTCGAGCACCACCGAGGCGACGCCGCGCTCCAGAAGGCCCCAGGCGCAGAAGAGGCCGGCCGGGCCGGCGCCCACGATGACCGGCGGCAGGGCAGGGGACCTTACCCGCTCCGGCGCCGGAGCCGGGGCCGGGGCGAGGGAGACGTCGGGCCGCTCGCCCGGCAGCGCCCCGGCGAGCTCCACCTCCAGCGTCATCAGCCAGCGCGGGTGGCCCTTCCTGCGCGCGTCGAGCGAGCGCCGGACCACGGCCAGGTGCCGGATGCCCTCGCGGCCGATGCCCAGCTTCTCCGCGGCACGGCCGGGGAGCGCCTCGTCGCGCTCGTCGAGCCAGAGCCACACGTTGCCGATGCGGTAGCGCAAGCCGTCCCTTCTACCGCGGCGGCGCCGGGAACGCGTGCGAAGTAGCGTACGCGGCTTCCGTCCCGGACGGGTTCAAGTGCGTACCCAGGTACGCAGACACGCTCGGGTTCACGCAGCGCGGCAGAGAAGTGATTCCGCGCGGTTGCGCGCACCGCGCGCAGTGGCGCGTGCGTTGCTTTGTCTGCCCCGCACCAAGGGGACAACAGCAGGCAGCACACCGTTCCCCAGGGAGTGGAAAACCATGATGGTACCGACGGCGCTCGACGCAAAGGGGACCCGGATCCTCGCGAAGTCGCTCTTCAAGGAGCTGCGCGGCAGCGGCTACTCGGCCAACCAGATCCTCGGCCTCTCGACCGAGCTCATCGACCTCGTCACCCAGGATCTGCGCGACGCCAGCTCCGCCCCCCAGTCGGACGACAAGCAGGCCAAGGCGTAGGGAACGGAGGCTGCAGGCCGCCCGGCCCGCACCCCCGCTCACCGCTCGAGCGGCGCCCGGAAACGGGCGCCGTTTCTCATTTTTCGGCCAACTCTCGTTGACAGGTAAGGCCCCCGGCGCTACCTTGCGACCCCTCGGAGGCCCGGATTCGCCTCGCCCTCCGACCCAACGACAAATTCCTCAAGGGGAGCGAGTTCATGGCGCGGATCGCTATCAACGGTTTCGGTCGCATCGGTCGCTGCGTGGTCCGTGCCGCGCTGGAGCGCGGCGAGAAGGATCTCGAGTTCGTCACCATCAACGACCTCACCGACACCAAGACCCTCGCTCACCTGCTGAAGTACGACTCCGTCCACGGTGTCCTCGACGCCGAGGTGAAGGCCACCGCCACCGGCATCGTGGTGAACGGCAAGGAGATCCAGGTCACGGCGGTGAAGAGCCCCGCCGAGCTGAAGCACGCCGACAACAAGATCGACCTGGTGATGGAGTGCACCGGCCTCTTCACCGCCCGCGAGAAGGCGGAGCTGCACCTGCAGGGCGGCGCGCCGCGCGTCCTCATCAGCGCCCCGGCCACCAACCCCGACATCACCGTGGCCTTCGGCATCAACCACCAGAAGCTCGACAAGGCGAAGCACAAGATCATCTCCAACGCCTCCTGCACCACCAACTGCCTCACTCCGGTGGCCAAGGTCCTGCTGGAGAACTTCGGCATCAAGCGCGGCCTGATGACCACGGTCCACAGCTACACCAACGACCAGAACCTGCTCGACCTGCCGCACAAGGACCTGCGCCGCGCCCGCGCCGCCGCCCTCTCGATGATCCCCTCCACCACCGGCGCCGCCAAGGCCGTGGCCGAGGTCATCCCCGAGCTCAAGGGCAAGCTGCACGGCACCGCCGTCCGCGTCCCCACGCCCAACGTCTCGCTCGTGGACCTCACCGTCGAGACCGAGAAGCCGGTCACCGCCGAGAGCATCAACGCCGCGTTCAAGGCGGCCGCCGCCGGCGCCCTCAAGGGCGTGCTCCAGTACTCCGACGAGCCCACCGTCTCGGTGGACTACAACGGCAACCCCCACTCCTCGATCTTCGACGCCACCAGCACCTTCGTCATCGCCGACACCATGGCCAAGGTCTTCGCCTGGTACGACAACGAGTGGGGCTTCTCCAACCGCATGGTCGACGTCGCCAAGCTCCTGGTGAAGTAGGGGGCGGTCCATGGCCATCCGCACGCTCGACGCCCTGCAGCTCGCGGGGAAGCGCGTCTTCATCCGCGTGGACTTCAACGTCCCGCTCGACGACAAGGGCGCGGTCTCCGACGACCAGCGCATCCGCGCCGCCCTGCCCACCATCCAGCACGCCCTCAAGGCGCGGGCCAAGGTGATCCTGGCGTCGCACCTGGGCCGCCCCAAGGGGCGCGAGGAGAAGTACTCGCTGGAGCCGGCGGGCGAGCGGCTGTCGGCGCTCCTCTCCCAGGACGTCATCCTGGCCGACGACTGCATCGGCGACGGCGTGAAGAAGCTCGTCAAGGACATGAAGGACGGGCAGGTGCTCCTCCTCGAGAACCTCCGCTTCCACCCGGAGGAGGAGAAGAACGACGAGGGCTTCAGCAAGGAGCTGGCGAGCCTTTGCGACGTCTGGGTGAACGACGCCTTCGGCACCGCGCACCGCGCCCACGCCTCCACCGCCGGGATGGCCCGTTTCGTCGCCGAGAAGGCGGCCGGCTTCCTCATCCAGAAGGAGGTGGACTACCTGGGCAAGGCGCTCGCCCAGCCCGCCCGCCCCTTCGTGGCCCTCCTGGGTGGCGCCAAGGTCTCGGACAAGATCAAGGTCATCGAGAACCTGCTCGCCAAGGCCGACGTGGTCTGCATCGGCGGCGCCATGGCCTACACCTTCCTCAAGGCCCAGGGGCTCCCTGTGGGCAAGAGCCGCGTCGAGGAGGACAAGGTCGACCTGGCCCGCTCGCTCCTGGAGAAGGCCAAGGCCAGGAAGGTGGACTTCCTGCTCCCCGTGGACCACGTCTGCGGCGCCGAGCCCAAGGAGACCGCCAAGCGCGAGGTGACGCCGGGCAAGGAGATTCCCGACGGCCTCATGGGCCTCGACATCGGCCCCAAGACGCTCGACGTCTACCGGCAGCGGGTGCTGGCGGCCGGCACCGTCTTCTGGAACGGCCCCATGGGGCTCTTCGAGCAGAAGCCGTGGGCCGAGGGCACCTTTGGCATCGCCAGGGCCATGGCGGAGTCCAGGGCCACCACCGTGGTGGGCGGGGGCGACAGCGCCGCGGCGGTCGAGGAGGCCGGCCTGGTCTCGAAGATGACCCACGTCTCCACCGGCGGCGGCGCCAGCCTCGAGTTCATCGAGGGGCGCGTGCTCCCGGGCATCCAGGTCCTGGAGGGCTGACCGGTGGCGCGCACCAAGTTCGTCTGCGGCAACTGGAAGATGCACAAGACGCAGGCCGAGGCCCGCGAGCTGGTGCGGGCGCTCGCGCCCCTCTGCGCGCCCCTCGGCGGCAAGGTTCAGGTGGCGGTGGCCCCGCCCTTCACCGCGCTGGCGGCCGCCGCCGAGGCGCTGCGCGGCTCGCCGCTCGAGCTCGGGGCGCAGGACGTCCACTGGGAGAAGCAGGGCGCCTTCACCGGCGCGGTCTCCGCCCCCATGCTGGCCGAGGCCGGCGTGAAGCACGTCATCGTCGGCCACAGCGAGCGGCGCCAGCTCTTCGGCGAGACCGACGAGACGGTGCGGAAGAAGGTCGGGGCGGTGCTGGCGGCGAACCTGCTTCCCATCGTCTGCGTCGGCGAGACCCTGGCCGAGCGCGAAGCCGGCAAGACCCTGGAGGTGGTGGGCCGCCAGCTCCGCGGCGGTCTCTCCGGCCTCCAGGCTCCTGCCCTGGCTGCGGTGACCGTCGCCTACGAGCCGGTGTGGGCCATCGGCACCGGCAAGACGGCCACCAGCGCCCAGGCCCAGGAGGTCCACCAGGCCCTCCGCGCCATCCTCCGCGAGCTCTGCGGGGCGGGCGCGGACTCCATCCGCATCCAGTACGGCGGCTCGGTCAAGCCCGACAATGCCGCCGAGCTCATGTCCCAGCCCGACGTCGACGGGGCCCTCGTCGGCGGCGCCAGCCTCAAGGCGGACGACTTCATCCAGATCGTCCGAGGAGCACTCCGTTGATCACCCTCGTCACCGTCGTCCACGTCTTCGTCTCCGTCGTCCTCATCCTCGTCATCCTCCTGCAGGCCGGGAAGAGCGGGGGAATGGGCGCCGCCTTCGGCGGCGGCTCCCAGACGGTCTTCGGAGGCCGCGGCGCCCAGACCTTCCTCGGGAAGGTCACCAGCGCCTGCGCGGCCATCTTCATGCTCACCTCGGTGACGCTGGCGGTCCTCTCCTCGCGCTCCACCTCGGTGGTGAAGGCCGTGGCGCCCCCGCCGGCCGCGCCTGCGGCCCCGGCTCCGGCGCCTTTCCAGGTGCCGGGCCAGGCCCCGGTCTCGGTGCCTCCGCAGGGACCGACCTCGGCGCCCGCGGCCCCGGCCCCGGCCCCGGCCAAGTAGCCGGCGGCGGCGATCCCGGAAGAGCAACTGGACAAGGAGAAGGGGGCCGGGCGTGAGCCCGACCCCCTTCGTGCATCTGGTGCCCAGGGCGAGATTCGAACTCGCACGCCTTACGGCGCCACCCCCTCAAGATGGTGTGTCTACCAGTTCCACCACCTGGGCGTTTCGGGCGGGCTTTCTAACAGAGGGGCCGCCGCGAGGCAAGCGACCGGTGAGCGCCGCCGGCGCGCCCGGTAGGTCGTCTCGGGGTAGGATCCCGGCATGGGCGAGGAGAAACGGCGCGAGCCGCGCGTCGAGGTGAAGCTCGCCATCCGCGTCGCCTGCGGCACGCTCGACGAGTTCGCGGAGCGGTACGCGCTCAACCTGTCGCGCGGCGGGCTCTTCGTGCGCGCCCGGGACCCGAGCCCGGCCGGTACCCCGGTGTCCATCGACATCCAGCTCGCCACCGGCCAGCAGGCCATCCGTGGCCGCGGGGTGGTGGCCTGGACCTCGGGCCCGTCGGCTCCGGGCGAGCCCCTCCGGCGCCCCGGCATGGGCATCCGCTTCACCGACCTCGCCCCCGACAGCGCCAAGCTCGTGGACCTGGTGGTGGCCACCCAGCCCAGGGCGGGGCAGGGGTCGGAGCCTCCCGGGCCGCCCGAGGAGGGGGCTCCGGCCTTCGAGGAGACGGTCCTCGAGCCGCCGGCGGGTGCGGCACCGGCCGGCGAGTCTCCTGCCCAGCCCGGCCCCCGGGGAACGCTGCGACCCTCGACGCGCGCCGTCGGCATCGACCTCGGAACCACCAACTCCTGCGTGGCGGTGGCCGAGGGGGGCAAGGCCCGGGTGCTGGCCTCGCGCCAGGGCTGGAGCACCATCCCCTCGGTGGTCGCCTACGACGCGCACGGCCGGCTCCTGGTGGGCCACCCGGCCCGCGCCCAGATGGTGGTGAACCCCCGCGACACCGTCTACGGCTCGAAGCGGCTGGTGGGGCGCCCGTTCCAGAGCCCCACGGTCCAGGCCTGCCGCGACCGCTTCCACTACGACATCGTCGAGGGGGCCGAGGGCGAGGCGGCGGTGCGCTTCGCCGGCCGCGCGTTCTCCCTGGCCCAGATCTCGGCCTTCGTCCTCGCCGAGGTCCGGCAGATGGCCTCGCAGGCGCTGGGCGAAGAGGTGACCCGCGCCGTGGTCACGGTCCCGGCCTACTACAACGACCACCAGCGCCAGGCGGTGCGCGAGGCAGGGCGGCTCGCCGGGCTCACCGTGGAGCGAATCGTCAACGAGCCCACCGCCGCCGCGCTGGCCTACGGCTTCGGCCGCGGCCTCTCGGAGAAGGTGCTGGTCTACGACCTGGGCGGCGGCACCTTCGACGCCTCGGTGGTGGACGTGCAGGGAGAGATCTACGAGGTGCTCTCCACCGGCGGCGACACCTTCCTCGGCGGCGTGGACTTCGACAACCAGCTCGTGGACCACGTCGTCTACCGCTTCATGGAGGAGCAGGGATTCGCCCCGCCGGCCGACCGCGGTGCCTGGCAGCGCATCCGCGACGCCGCCGAGGAGGCCAAGGTCGCCCTCTCGGCCCGCGAGAAGGCGCTGATCCACGTGCCCTACCTGTGCCGCGACGCCCAGGGGGAGGACGTCGAGCTGCGCGTCGAGGTGACCCGCGAGGAGCTGGAGCAGCTCACCGCCCGGCTGGTGGACCGCACCGTGGAGGTGTGCACCCAGACCCTGGCGGCCAAGGGGATCGGCCCGGGCGACCTGGACCAGGTGCTGCTGGTGGGCGGTCAGAGCCGCATGCCACTCGTCTGGAAGCGCATGCGCGAGCTCACCGGCAAGGAGCCGTCCCGCGCGGTGCACCCCGACGAGGCGGTGGCCCTGGGCGCGGCGCTCCTCGCCGACACCGCCGCCCGCATCGACTCGGTGGTGCTCATCGACGTGCTGGCCATGGGCATCGGGGTCGGGCTGCCCGGCGGCCGCATGGCCCAGGTGCTGCCGCGCAACACCCGGCTCCCGGCCCGGAAGAGCTACGAGCTGGCCACGGTGCGCGACGGGCAGACCGAGCTGGAGCTGGCCGTGTTCCAGGGCGACTCGGCCCAGGCGTCCGAGTGCGAGTACCTGGGCACCGTGAAGCTCGGCGACCTCCCTGCGCGGCCCCGCGGCCAGGTGCGGGTGGCAGTGGAGTTCACCATGGGCCAGGAGGGGATCCTCTCCGTCTCGGCGCGCGACCTCGCCAGCGGCAAGGTGGAGCAGGCGCGCCTGGCGACCCGCGACACCCCGGAGGTCCTGCGGGCCAAGCTCCAGATGCCCCAGGCCCCCTCGCCGGCCCGGGGAGCGGCCGCGCCGCCGCCGCAGGGCGCGCCGCAGCGGCGCGGGTTCTTCGGGCGGCTCTTCGGGAAGCGGCCGTGAGCGGGAGCCTGGTCGTCTTCCTGCGGGCCGCCGACTGGCCCACCCGCTGGCTGGCGGTCTCGATCGCGCTCACCGCCGCGGCGCACGGCGAGCGGGTACAGCTCGCGCTCTTCGGCGAGCCCCTGGCTGCCTGGCTGGGCGGGCGCTTCGACGACGGGGCGCCCGCGGCCGCGGCGGGCGCCCGGGTGGGCTCGCTGGCCGAGATGCTGGAGGAGGGCAGGGCGGCGCTGGGGCTGCGGATCGTGGCCTGCGACACCGCCGTGCGGCTCGCCGGGCTCGACCCGGAGGCAGCCCGGGCGCGGCTCGAGATCGGCTCGTTGCCGGCGATGTACCGCGAGGCCCGCGAGGGGCGGCTGCTCACCTTCTGAAGCGGGCGGCCTGGACGGTTGCCAGCGGGGCCGAGGTGCCCCTATAGGTGGGCGGCATGGGTGAGCCTCTCTCGACGAAGCGGGCCGTGGTCATCGGCGCGGGCGGGCTGGGCGGGCCGGCGCTCCTGGGCCTGGCGGCGGCCGGCGTCGGACGGCTGGTGGTGGTGGACGCCGACGCCGTCGAGAGCTCCAACCTGGCGCGCCAGCCCCTGTTCGGCGAGGCCGACCTGGGACGGCGCAAGGCGGAGGCCGCCGCCCACCGCCTCCGCCGCCTCTTCCCGCACGTCGCGGTGGAGGCCGTGGACGGCCGCTTCGACGAGGGCAGCGCCGCTCGCCTGCTCGAGGGGGCCGACCTGCTCGTCGACGGCTCCGACAACTTCGAGACCAAGTTCCTGGCCAGCGATGCGGCGCTGCGGGCCGGCGTGCCGCTCCTGCACGGCGGGGTGCTCCGCTACACCGCCCAGCTCCTCACCGTCATCCCCGGCGAGACCGCCTGCCTGCGCTGCCTCTTCGAGGCCCCGCCGGGTCGCGGCGAGGTCCCCACCTGCGCCGACGCCGGCGTGCTCGGCCCGCTGGCCGGCTTCGCCGGGGCGCTCCTCGCCGCGGAGGGAGCGCGGCTGCTGTCCGGCGAGCGCGGCGCCTACGCCGGCCGGCTCCTGGTCTACGAGGCCCGCAGTGCGAGGTCGCGAGCCGTCACCGTGCGGCGGCGGGCCGACTGCACCGCCTGCCCCTCGGCGCCGAGGCGCGCCGCGCCTCCGCCCGCCGAGGTGACCTCCTCGCGTCCTCCCGGAGCCACCGCGTGACCCCCTCCGGCCGCCTCGACATCCGTCCCTTCGCCTGCCCGCTCACCTGGGTGAAGACCCGGATCGCCCTCGAAGGCCTGCGCCAGGGCGAGGTGCTGGAGGTCCTGCTCGCCGACGGCGAGCCGCTCGAGAACGTGCCGCGCAGCGCCGCGCTGGAGGGGCACGCCGTGCTGTCGCGCGAGCCCGCGCCCGGCGGCTGGCGGCTGCTCCTGCGCAAGGGCCAGGTACGGCACGCCCCTGCGCCCTCCTGGGAGGCCTAGATGCCGCTGTCGGACGCCGAGGTCGAGCGCTACGCGCGCCAGCTGCTGCTGCCGGGCTGGGGCAAGGTCCCGCAGGACTTCGTGCGCGTGTCCCGGGTGCAGGTGGTGGGCGGCGGGCCGGTGGCCGGTCCCGCCCTGGCCTACCTGGCGGCGGCCGGGGTTGGCACCATCCTGGTGGACGACGCCGCCGACGCCGCCGCCGAGGACGCCGCGGGCTGGCTCTGGCCGCCCGACAGGGTGGGCCAGCCCCGCTCCAGCGTGGCCCTCGAGTCGTTGCGCGGCGCCAACCGCTTCGCCAAGGTGCGCCTTCACGCCACCGGCGCCGATCCCACCGCCGCCCTCGTCTGCGCCAGCGGCGCGACGGCGCGGGAGGCGGCCGAGCGCGCGCGCACCGCGGGCATCCCGCACGTGGTGGCCGAGGGGGACGGCGACGGCGGCTCGGTGGTGGTGGTCCCGCCGGGCGCGCCCTGCTTCGCCTGCGCCTTCCGCGTGGGCACGGGCATCCCGCCCCCGCCGGCGACGGCCGCGGCGCTGGGCGCACTGGCCGCGGCCGAGCTCCTGATGATCCTCTCCGGCGCCTCGCTGCCCATGGAGGGGAGGCGCATCGAGCTGGTCCGCGGCCACCCCCAGTCGCGCCCCACGACGCGCCAGCCCGGCTGCGCCTGCGGCGCGCCGCGGGTGGTCTGAGGTCCCGGCGTCTCGGAGGGGGCGTGATATCGCCTCTGGGAGCCGCCGAGGAGCGACGGGCGCCCTCCAGGACGCCGAAATTCGGTGGCGCGTTCTGGCCGGCTCCTGGCACACGCGGCTATAATGCCCGTCACTCTTGGTGACGCGTCGCGGCGCACACGGGTCGTGGCCGGCGCGCGCAGGGAGACGGACATGGATTCGCAGGCACAGCAGGGTGGCTTCGTCATCTGGCTCACCGGGATGCAGGGGGCCGGGAAGACCACCCTCGCCAACCACCTCAACAAGCGGCTGACGGCCGCCGGGCGGCCCGCCGAGGTCATCGACGCCGACGACCCCAACCAGATCCTGACCCGCGGACTGGGCGTCTCCAAGGAGGACCGCGACCTGGCGGTCAAGCGCGTGGGCCACGTCGCGCGCCTGCTCGCCCGCCACGGGGCCCTGGTGGTGGTGGCGGCGCTCTCGCCGTACCGCGAGCCCCGCGAGCAGCTGCGCCGCGAGGTGCGCCGCTTCGTCGAGGTGTTCGCCGACTGCAAGATGGAGACGCTGCTCCAGCGCTCCGACGTCTACCGCCGCGCCATGGCGCAGGAGATCCGCAACGTCGCCGGCATCGACGATCCCTACGAGCCGCCGACGCACCCCGACCTGCTGCTCCACACCGACGCCGAGAAGCCCGACGCCTCGGTGATGCGCATCCTCCAGGCCCTGGTGGACATGAAGTACATCGGCCCCGCCGAGTACGGCCGCCTCACCGGCGGCCAGAAGCCCAAGAAGCCCGCCAAGGGCAAGAAGGGCAAGGGCGCGGCCAAGAAGGGCGCCAAGAAGGCGAAGAAGCGCTGACCGGCGGCCGGCGGGACGCCTGGAACCGCGGGGCCCGCTCCGCTAGATTCCAGGCGCCATGACCCTCGAGGAGCTGCGGCGCGGCAGCGCCGCCAAGATGGACCGGATGCGCGCCGCGCTGGCGTCGGGCGGCGGTGCCCTGGTTGCCTTCTCGGGCGGCGTGGACTCGACGCTGGTGCTGGCCGTGGCCCACCAGGTGCTCGGCGCCCGCGCCGTGGCCCTCACGGCCCACTCACCCAGCGTCCCCGAGGCAGAGCGGGCCGAGGCCCGCTCCCTGGCCCGCCAGATCGGCGCTCGCCACCTCGAGGTGAAGAGCGGGGAGGGTGACGACCCGCGCTACCGGGCAAACGGCATCGACCGCTGCTACTACTGCAAGGGCGAGCTCTACCGGCTGTGCGCAGAAGCCGCGCGCCGGGAGGGGCTGCCGGTCATCCTCGACGGCTTCAACGCCGACGACCGATCCGACCATCGGCCCGGGCACCAGGCCGCCACCGAGGCCGGCGTGCGCTCACCCCTCGCCGAGGCAGGGCTGGGCAAGGCCGAGGTCCGTGCCTGGAGCGAGGCGCTCGGACTGCCGACCTGGGACAAGCCGCAGATGGCCTGCCTGGCTTCCCGCCTGCCCTACGGCGTCGAGGTCACCCCGGAGCGCCTGGCGCTGGTGGAGCGGGCCGAGGCCGCGGTGCGGGCCGCCGGCCTGCGGAGCTTCCGGGTTCGCTACCACGGCGACATCGGCAGGCTGGAGGTCGCCGCCGACGAGTTGCCCGCGGCACTGGCCCGCACCGGCGAGCTCGCCCTGGCCATCAAGGGCGCCGGATTCAGGCTGGCCACGCTCGACCTGGAGCCGTTCCGCTCCGGCCGCATGAACGAGCTGGCGGGGCTTCCGGTCCTCGGCTAGCGCCGATCCCCAGGACATTGCTGAGGTTGCCTGCCGCCGGGCTCCCGGTTCGGCTGGCGCCGATCCGCCCGCACACCGGGCGTCGGGGCAAAGGATCCGAAAAGTTGATCCTCGGGTATCAGGTGGTAGCGTGTAGGTAAAGGTACACTAACGTATGTATAAGGAGGTAAACGTAATGAACACTGCCCACGCCCACGTCGCTGCCCACGACCCGCTGCCGAGCGCCAGCCGGCTCGAGCCCATGCTGATCCGGCTGCCCCCGGTGCTGGCTGACCAGCTCCGCCAGCTCGCGCGGGCCACCCGCATCCGCCAGTCCGACTACCTGCGCGAGGCGGTCTCGGACCTGCTGAGCAAGTACCAGCACCTCCTGGGGCCGGAGCGGTCATGAGCCGTACTGGGCCGTTCCCGGCCCCCCGCCCGCTGGCGCGCATCGTGCTGCGGCGTGTGGCCGCCCCGGCCGCGGCCCCAAGGCTCCCCGCCTGGAAGGCCCTGCGAGACCCGGTGTCGCTCGTCGGACTCACAGCTCTCGACGAGCGACGCCCGGCTGCCTAGGGGAAGAGCGGCGGCTCGTACTCGACGCCCTGCAGGGTGAGCCCCCAGGCGGGAGCTCGGACGCCCCGGTAGCGCGCCGGGCGCGCCAGGATCTCCGAGATCCGTTCCGGCGGCAGGAGCCCCAGCCCCGCCGCCACCGCGGTGCCCACCAGGTTCCGCACCATGGCGCGCAGGAAGCCGCGCCCCCGGAGGACGACCGCCCAGAGCGGCTGCCCCTCCGCCGGGATCACCTGGGCCGAGAGCAGGGTGCGAACCGTGTCCCGCTGCTCGCCCGGCCGGGCGAATCCGGCGAAGTCGTGCTCCCCCACCGCGAGCCGCAGCGCCGCCGCCACCGCGCCCGCGTCGAGGCGCGGCTCCGCGAGGCCCGGGAAGGCGCGCTCGTCGGGCAGCGACCAGGCCCGGCCCGCCAGCACCTCGGGCACCGGGGTGCCGACCAGGTAGGCGTAGCAGCGGCTCCGCGCCGAGGCGCGTGCGTGGGTGGAAGGGTGCACGCGAGCCGCCTCCACGCACAGGAGGGCGGGCGGGGTGGCGGCGTTCACCGCGGCCCGGAGCGCGGCGCCCTCGGGCGCCCCTCGGGCCCAGAAGGTCACCACCTGGCCCAGCGCGTGGACGCCGGCGTCGGTGCGGGCCGCCACGTCGAGGCGACCCGTGAGGCCCAGGGGCCTCAGCGCCGTCTCGAGCGCCTCCTGCACGGTGGGCATCCCCGGCTGGCGCTGGAAACCCCGGAAGGCGCCTCCGTCGTAGGCCAGGAGCAACGCGTGGCGACGCTTCTCCATGGCGTGCTAGGTTTGCATGCCTCGCCCGGGCGAGAAAGCCTGCCGCACCAGTCCCGATGAGCCAGCCCCCCAGGCGCCCGACCGCCGACAACGCCCCGTCCGAGGGCGAATGGACCTTCCGCCGCGACGGCCAGCTCTTCGGCCCCGTCCCGGAGGCCCGCCTGCGCGAGCTGCTCTTCGAGGGGCAGGTGGACGCCGAGACCGACGTCTCCTGCGACGGCGGCCCGTACCGGCAGCTCGGACAGGTGAGCCGCTTCCTGGTGGACCTGAAGAAGGCCGAGGCCCACATCCGCGTCGAGCGGGAGATCACCGACTCGCGGCGCATCGACGCGCGCCGCCGCCGGCTGCGGGGCATCGCCGTGGTGGGCGGCGCGGCCGCGGTGCTGGCGGTGGGGCTGGGAGGGGCCATCTGGCTGGCCTCGGCGCGGCCGTGGCAAAAGCGCAGCGAGCTCCTCGAGGCCTTCGGCGACGGCATCGCCATCTCGGTCCCGGCCCGCATCGGAGCCGCCCGCGCCCGTCCCGCCGAGCCGGCCGAGGAAGTGCTGGTCCCGTCCGAGCCCGGCGCGCCGCCCCGTGCCGCGCGGCAGGCTCGCGAGCGGTCCGTCGCCCCGGCCGCCCCCGCACCCGAGCGCCCGGCGCAGGGCGACCTGGTGCTGGCGCAGTGGGACGAGGCGAACATCCAGGCGGTGGTTGGCAAGGAGCAGCGCACCCTGGCCCCCTGCCTGCGGGCCGAGGCGGCCCGCTCCCCCGACTACCGGGGCGAGATCCCGGTCGAGTTCGCCATCGGCAACGACGGCAAGGTGGTCTCGCTCTGGATCGACGAGCCCCGCTTCCGCCGTGGGCCGCTGCACGAGTGCCTGCTGGAGGCGCTCCAGCGCTGGCGCTTCAAGCCCTTCCCGGGCCAGCAACCCGTCATCGCCCTGGCCTTCCGGGTGGGGGGAGCATGAGCAAGACCGAGCAGCGGATGGCCACCCGCATCGAGGAGCTTCCGGCCGGCTCGCTCCGGCGCACCGTGCTGGAGAGCGCCCGGCGCTTCAAGGCCTCCTGGGTGGAGCTGGCACGGCTCCTCTCCGAGGTGAAGCGCAAGGGGAGTTTCCGGGACTGGGGCTTCGACGCCTTCGAGACCTACTGCACCCGCGAGCTCTTCATCCGCAAGCAGACGGCGGAGAAGCTCACGATGTCCTACGGCTTCCTGGAGCGACACGAGCCGGACCTGGCCCGCGACCCGGCGCGCCCGGCCCCTCCCTTCGAGGTCATCGACGTCCTTTCCCGTGCCGAGGCGCAGGGCCGGCTGCCGGCCGGGGGCTGGCGGGAGCTTCGGGACGAGGTGCTGGACAATCCGCCGCCGGCCGCGGCCTTGGCCCGGCAGCTGACCGAGAAGTACGGCCCACCGGAGAAGGCGGCGCGCCCTCCCCAGCCCGAGCGGCTGGCCCGGCTGGCCTCCTCCGCCGGGCGCCTGGCGGAGGCCTGTGCGGCGGAGAAGGCCGTACCCAAGGGGCTTTCCGAGAGGGCGGCCGAGCTTGCCAGGGCCCTCGCGGCCCTGGCAAACGGCTGATTTCGGGCGCGGTCCCTCTCCCACACCTATACTTCCGGGACGGCCGGGACGATGTCTAGCCGGGCCCTTTGGTGTACCATCCGGAGGACGAGGAGCGCGTGAGCCGCAAAGAGCACCACCAAGGGAACCTGAGCTGTTCGTTCTGCGGCAAGGGGCAGCGGGAAGTCCGCAAGCTCATCGCCGGGCCCACCGTCTACATCTGCGACGAGTGCATCCGGCTCTGCAACGACATCATCGCCGAGGAGTCGGAGCGAGAGGAGTCGCGTCCCCCGGTATCGCTGCCCACGCCGGCGGAGATCAAGGGCTTCCTCGACGAGTACGTCGTCGGCCAGGACCGCGCCAAGAAGGTCCTGGCGGTCGCCGTCTACAACCACTACAAGCGCGTCCACAGCCGCCGGCCCCCCCGCCCGGCGCGCCCTGGCCAGGTGCGCAACGGCCAGGAAGAGGTGGAGCTCCAGAAGTCCAACATCCTCCTCATCGGCCCCACCGGCTCCGGCAAGACGCTGCTGGCCCAGTCGCTGGCCCGGTTCCTCAACGTCCCCTTCACCATCGCCGACGCCACCAGCCTCACCGAGGCCGGCTACGTGGGCGAGGACGTCGAGAACATCATCCAGAACCTGCTCCACAATGCCGATTACGACGTGGAGAAGGCCACGCGCGGCATCGTCTACATCGACGAGATCGACAAGATCGCTCGCAAGGGCGACACCCCGTCTCCCACGCGCGACGTGGGCGGGGAGGGCGTGCAGCAGGCGCTCCTCAAGATCGTCGAGGGGACGCGGGCCAACGTCACCCCGCGGGGCGGGAAGAAGTACAACCAGCAGGAGTACATCCAGGTCGACACCTCCAACATCCTCTTCATCGTCGGCGGCGCCTTCTGCGGGCTCGAGCAGATCATCCGGCGACGGGTGGGCGTGAAGGGGCTGGGCTTCGGGGCCCGCATCGAGCGCAAGGACGAGGTGAGCCTGGGCCAGCTGCTCGCCCAGACCGAGCCGCAGGACCTGGTGAAGTTCGGCATGATCCCGGAGTTCGTCGGGCGCGTGCCCATCATCGCCACGCTCTCCGACCTGGGCGAGGAGGATCTGGTCACCATCCTCACCCAGCCCAAGAACGCGCTGGTGAAGCAGTACGTGAAGCTGTTCGAGATGGAGAAGGTGAAGCTCTCCTTCACGCGCGAGGCGCTGAGGGCTGCCGCCCGCGAGGCGATGCGCCGCAAGTCGGGAGCGCGCGGCCTGCGGGCGATCCTCGAGCAGGCCATGCTCGACATCATGTACGACGTGCCGTTCCGCGACGGGGTCAAGGAGTGCAAGATCTCGGAGGGTGTCATCCTGAACAAGGAGCCCCCGGTGCTCTCCTTCGAGAAGGAAAAGAAGCTGGCGTAGCTCCGGCCAGCCGCGGCACTTCACACTGTTGCGGCCGCGCCTCTCCCGCGTCCACGAAAACCGCTGCCATTCCAGGGCTTTGTTCCGGGCATCCCGCTTGCTACGGGGAGGGAGTGAAGCCCGCAGGCCGCCAGCGCGTCCGCTCGGGTGGAGGTAGGCACATGCGCTCGTTCGTCATCGTCACGGTCCTCTCGATCCTCGCCCTGCCCGCCGGCGCCCGCGCCCACGAGGAGGAGGGCACCTGGGACGCTCCCCCGCCGCCGCCGGCCGACGACCCCGGCGTGGACGTGAGCCTGGGTATCTCGGCCCCTGGCGCGGCCGTGACCGTCGACACCTTCCAGGAGCCGCTCGCCTCCCAGGGCGACTGGGTCTCGGTGAACACCTACGGCCGCGTGTGGCGGCCGCGCGTGGCCGAGGGCTGGCGCCCCTACTACTACGGCCGCTGGGAGTGGACGAGCGAGGGCTGGCTCTGGGTCTCGGACGAGCCCTTCGGCTGGGCCACCTACCACTACGGCCGCTGGACGCAGGATCCCTACTACGGCTGGGTCTGGATCCCCGGCACGCAGTGGGCGCCGGCGTGGGTGACCTGGCGGTACAGCCCCGAGTACATCGGCTGGGCGCCCCTTGGGCCGGGCTTCTCGGTCTACGTGACCTCCTATCCGGCGGTCTATCCCTGGTGGACCTTCGTGCCCTGCGGCTCCTTCGTGGGCTTCCCCGTGCAACGCCACGCCTACGCGCCCGCCCACGTACCGCGCATCTGGCGCGACACGCGGCCCGCACCTCCGCGCGCCAGGGCCTTCGGCCACGCGGCCCCGGCATGGGGCGGCCCGGCCCGCGGCTTCGTCGAGACCCGCATCGGCCGGCCGGTGAACCCGGTCCGGGTGATGCCCGTGTCGTCGCCCGGCGCCGTGCGCGGGGAGGGGCGGCCAGGCGTGGTCCCGGTGTACCGGCCCGAGGCCAGGCCGCACCACTCCGGGGGCCAGGCCTCGGTTCCGGGTCGCAGCGCCGAGCCCCGCGGCCGCGATCGCGCCGAGATGCCGCGCCCCGCGCCGCCAGGCCGGCGCGAGGACTGGGCCCCGAGGGGGGACGGCGAGCGAGGCTTCGTGGCACAGCCCCCGCGGCAGCGCGAGGGCGGCGGCCGCGCGCCGGCAGTGGCTCCGCAGCATCCCTACCAGGGCGGCGGTCGCCCGCCGGCAGCGGCTCCGCAGCATCCCTACCAGGGCGGCGGTCGCCCGCCGGCAGCGGCTCCGCAGCATCCCTACCAGGGCGGCGGTCGCCCGCCGGTAGCGGCTCCGCAGCGTTCCTACCAGGGCGGCGTGGCCCCCGGGCCTCGCCACCAGGCTCCTCCGGCGCCCGGCCAGGCCCCGCGGTACCAGGGCGGTGAGCGGCACGGCGGCGGCATGGCCCCCGCGCCGCGGGCAGCGCCGGCTCCGGCCCCGCAGCGCTCGTCTCCGCCGGCCCGCCAGGAGGGCGGGCGCGGTGACCACGGGAACCGCAGGGACCATCGCTAGGAGCGGGTCACCCGCAGCGTGGTGGTCATTCGCTTGCCGGTGTCGAGGTCGCCGGCGCTGACGGTGAGGATGCCCTCGACGTTGACCTCGAAGAGCACCTCGAGCCGGACCTTGCCGGCCGCGGCCGGACGGACCCCGCCGAAGACGAACTCGCCCAGGAGCTCGTTCAGGGCCGCCTGGGCGGCGTCGCCCTGGAAGATGCGGACCGCCAGCTCCGACTGGTTGTCCACGGAGCTGGTGGCCGCCAGCGCCTTGGCGTTGGGGATGGGGGAGTTGCGGGGCAACACCACGTGCATGGCGCCGCCGGCCGCCTCCAGGCCGATGGCCATGGGGATGACGTCGAGCAGCGTCAGCTTGAGGTCGCTGTTCTCCTGGAGCGACCAGGCGTAGAGGGCCGCTCCGATGGCCACCGCCTCGTCCGGGTGGACGCCCTTGGAGGGCGGCTTGCCGAAGAGGGCGGTGAGCCGCTCCTGGACCAGCGGCATGCGCGTCTGGCCGCCCACCAGCATCACCTCGTCCACCTGGCTGGGTTCGGTGCCTGCGTCGTGGAGCACCTTCTCCACGATGCCCAGGGTCCGGTCGACGAGCCCGCCGACGAGCCGTTCCAGCGTCGCCCGGGTGAAGCGGATCTCCAGGTTGAGCGGCTGGCCCTGCGGGGTCATGGTGATGAAGGGCACCGAGAACGGTGCCTCGGCGCGGCTGGAGAGGTCGATCTTGGTGCGCTCCGCCAGGTCGCGGATGCGCTGCATGGCCACCGGGTCGCCGCGCAGGTCGATGCCCGTCTGGCCCTGAAAGTCGCCGATGACGTGCTCGATGATCGCCTCGTCGAAGTCGATCCCGCCGAGGAAGATGTCGCCGCCGGTGGCCTTGACCTCGAAGACGCGGTCGCGGATGTCGATGATCGAGACGTCGAAGGTGCCGCCCCCCAGGTCGTAGACCAGCACCCGCTCCTGCAGCCGCTTCCCGATGCCGTAGGCCAGGCTGGCGGCGGTGGGCTCGTTGATGATCCGTACCACCTCCAGGCCCACCAGCCGCCCGGCCTCCTTGACGGCCTGTCGCTGTCGGTCGGTGAAGTAGGCGGGCACGGTGACCACGGCGCGCGACACCCTGAAGCCCAGGTGGTCCGAGGCCACGTCGCGGATCTTGGCCAGGATGCGCGAGGCGATCTCCTGGACCTGGAAGGCGCGCCCGCGCACGTCGAGCTCGACGTCGTTGTGGCTCCCGGGGTGCAGCTTGTACTGGACGGAGCGCTGGACCGTCTCGACGACGTCGTCCTTGGGAGCCCGGCCGATGAGCCGCTTGGTGGCGTACAGGGTGTTGCGGGGGTTGAGCTGCCACTGGCGCTTGGCGTCGTGGCCCACCAGCTCGTTGCCCTTCTCGTCCACCGCGAAGATGGAGGGGATGGTGTAGTCGCCGCCCTTGTAGGGGACGAGCTTCACCTCGCCGTCGCCGATGACGACGGCGCAGCAGGAGTTGGTGGTGCCGAGATCGATGCCGACGATGGTGTTCGGCGGGAGCTGACCCACGCGCGGATGGTACACCGGGACCGGGGCCGGTGGGGAAGTCGGGGCGTTGCGGTGCACGGCCCGGCGTGTGACATTCCAGGGCATGGATGCGCGGTCCTTCCTCGAGACCGTGGGAAGCGGGGTCAAGGCGGCCTACGCGGAGCGCCGGAGCCTCCTGTCGTTCGAGGAGTACCTGGCCATCTTCCTGGAGTCCCCCCGCCGCCAGGCGCGCAGCGCCGCCCAGTGGCTCAGGGACGCCATCGAGTTCCCCGGCGCCGAGGAGGTGGCCACGCCGGTCGGGACCGTGCGGCGCTATCGGCTCTTCGATCAGCCGTCCCCCGAGCTGGGCACCCCGCGCATCGCCGGCCACGAGGAGGTCCAGGCGGCCGTCGTCCGCATCCTCGACAACTTCGTCCGCAGCGGCCGCGTCAACAAGCTCATCCTGCTCCACGGCCCCAACGGCTCGGCCAAGTCGTCGATCGTTGCGGCGCTGACTCACGCGATGGAGCAGTACTCGGAGCGGCCCGAGGGGGCGCTCTACCGTTACCACTGGGTCTTCCCCAGCGAGAAGCGGGTCAAGGGCGGCGGCACGGTGGGGTTCGGCGGGCGGGCGACGGCCGGCGAGGTGTCGAGCTTCGCCCAGCTGGAGGGAGACGCCATCGACTCCCGCCTGGCCTGCCCGCTGCGCGACCACCCGCTGCTGCTGGTGCCGCGGGCCGAGCGCCGCAAGCTGCTCGAGCAGCACTGCAGGCCCAGCGCCCGGGAGGGGAAGGGGGCCGAGGACTTCGTCCTCTCCGACTACGTGGTCAACGGCGAGCCCTGCCAGTACTGCCAGCAGATCGCCTCGGCGCTCCTCGGGGCCTACCACGGCGATTGGCTCAAGGTGCTGCGCCACGTGCAGGTGGAGCGCTTCTACGTTTCCACCCGCTACCAGCAGGCCGCCATCTCGGTGGAGCCGCAGATCTCGGTGGACGCCTCGGTGCGGCAGGTGACCGCCGACCGCTCCGTCGGCTCGCTGCCGCCGGCGCTGCAGTCGGTGGCACTCCTCGAGCCCTACGGCCCGCTGGTGGCCGGCAACCGGGGCCTGCTGGAGTACGCCGACATCCTGAAGCGGCCGCTGGAGGCCTGGAAGTACCTGCTGGGCGTGAGCGAGACCGGCCGGGTCTCGCTGGAGCAGTTCATCCTCCACCTCGACATGGTCCTCATCGCCAGCGCCAA
Source organism: Deltaproteobacteria bacterium (assembly GCA_016214955.1). Taxonomy (GTDB): domain Bacteria; phylum Myxococcota; class Myxococcia; order Myxococcales; family Anaeromyxobacteraceae; genus JACRMN01. The sequence goes on along the minus strand of JACRMN010000024.1, from coordinate 28,123 downwards.
CGAGGCCCAGCTCTCGGCCTTCAAGGAGCTCCCCGACTTCTCCTCCTTCAAGGCCCGCATCGAGCTGGTGCGGGTGCCGTACCTGCGCCGGCGCTCGGTGGAGCGGGAGATCTACGACCAGCAGCTCACCCCCGCGGCGCTGGGCAAGCACGTGGCGCCGCACGCCACCGACGTGGCCGCCACATGGGCGGTGCTGACACGCATGAAGAAGCCCATGGCCGACCGCTACCCGGCGGAGGTGCGGGCGGTGGTCGACTCGCTCTCTCCCATGGACAAGCTGCGGCTCTACGACCGAGGCGAGGCGCCGGAGCGGCTGGGAATGCAGCAGGCCCGCGAGCTGCGCCAGCACCTGGAGGCGCTCTACCGGGAGTCGGACGTCTACCCCATCTACGAGGGGCGCACCGGCGCCAGCGCCCGGGAGATCAAGACCGCGCTCTTCAACGCCGCCCAGAACCCCCGCTACGCCTGCCTCACGCCCATGGCGGTGCTCGAGGAGCTGGAGGCACTCTGCCGGGACCGCTCGGTCCACGAGTTCCTCCAGGAGACCGTGGTGCAGGGCTACCACGATGCCGAGGCCTTCCTGGCCGACGCCGAGGAGGCGCTGCTCGACAGGCTCGACGAGGAGATCCGGGACTCGATGGGGATGGTGAGCGCTGCCCAGTACCGCGAGCTCTTCGACAAGTACCTGGCCCTCATCTCCTCCTGGGTGAAGGGCGAGCGGATCCGCAACCGCGTCACCGGTGAGCACGAGCAGCCCGACGAGGGGCGGATGACCGACTTCGAGCGCATCGTCGCCGCGCCCGAGGAGGGGCGGGCGGAGTTCCGGCGCTCGCTCATCGCCGCGGTCGGCGCCTACCGCGTGGACCACCCCGACACCGCCGAGATCGACGTGGCCGCCATCTTCCCCGAGCACTTCCGGCGCCTGCGCGACCACTACTACGGGGAGCGCAAGGCCGAACTGGCGCGCAACAAGGAGAACCTGCTGCGCCATCTCACCGGCGAGGGTGGGCCGCTCGAGGAGCGGGTGAGGCGCGAGGTGGAGCAGACCCTGCGGACCATGCAGGAGCGGTACGGGTACTGCCAGGCCTGCGCCAGGGAGGGCGTGCTCTTCCTGCTCCGGCGCCGCTACCAGGACGCCGCCGGGTAGCGCCACGCCCCGCCGGAGGCGCCGCCCCCGGGCCTGGCCGGCACCGGGTTGGGATACGATACGGGCCGCTCCGGGAAGGCGGGGGGCGAGGAGGCTGAATGGATCGGCGCGCCAGCTGGGACGAGTACTTCATGAACATCGCGCGGGTGGTGGCCAGCCGCGCCACCTGCGACCGCAAGCACGTCGGGGCGGTCCTGGTGCGGGACCGCACCATCCTCTCGACCGGCTACAACGGCTCGATCCGGGGGCTGCGCCACTGCAGCGAGGAGGGGCACATGATGGAGGACGGCCACTGCGTGCGCACCGTGCACGCCGAGGCCAACGCCATCATCCAGGCTGCCAAGAACGGCGTGGCCATCGACGGCGCCACCATCTACACCACCGCCTCGCCCTGCTGGCCCTGCTTCAAGATCATCGCCAACGCCGGCTGCCAGCGGATCGTGTTCGGCGAGTTCTACCGGGACCAGCGCATCTTCGACTACGCCAAGCAGCTCGGCATCGAGCTCGCCGAGCTCAAGGTCCCGGAGCGGCCCGACCTGTCGCCCGGCGACATGGGGCCGGCCCGCCCGGTCACGGGATAGCCAGCGGCCGCGGGGCACGCTAGGTAGCGCAGGAGACGGGACGGGCGGCATGGGGACGAACGAGGGACACTCCGAGGCCGGCCCCGGCGCGGCCGAGACGCCGGAGCTGGCCATGCAGGGGCTGGCGCTGGCACGGGCGGCGTCGGGTCTGGCGCACCAGGTGCGCAACCCGCTCAACGCCATGGCGCTACAGGTGGCACTGCTCACCGAGAAGATCGCCGCCGATGCCGGGCTGGCGGCCACCTGCGCCGGCACCCTGGCCAAGCTCCGCGAGCAGATCGGGCGGGTGGACGGCGCGGTGCGCGCCTACCTCGACGCCGCCGATCGCCCGTCGGGCTCCACCTGCGCGCCGGCGCGGCTGATGGCCGAGGGAGTGGCGCTCTTCGAGCACGAGGCGCGGCGCCGCCAGGTGACGCTGGAGGCCGAGCCGGCCCTCGCCGCGCTCGAGGCCCGGGGCGACCCGATCCGGGTGGGGCGGATGTGGATGGGGCTCCTCTGGCGCGCCCTGGAGGAGACCGGGTCGGGCGGCTGGGTGCGCCTCCGCTGCCGGCGCGATGGAGACGAGGTGATCCTGGCGGTGGAGTGGCGGGCGGCCGCCGGCCAGCCCGGCACGCCGTGGATCCCCGCGGCCGTTGCCGAGAGTGCCCCGGCGGTGGGCGGGCGGCTGGAGCAGTGGCAGAGGGAAGGTGCCGCGGGCGCCGCCCTCCGCCTGCGGGCGGAGGGCCGGTGAGGGTCAGGCTGCTCATCGTCGACGACGAGCCAGACGGCCGCGACGCGCTGGCCGAGCTCACCCAGCGCTGGGGGTACGAGGTGCTGACCGCCGACGACGGCACCGACGCCCTGCGCCGTGCCATCGAGTGGCACCCCGACGTGCTGCTCACCGATCTGGTCATGCCCAACATGGACGGGCTCTGGCTCCTGCGCGCGGTGCGCGCCGAGCTGCCCGACCTGCCGGTGCTGCTCATCACCGGGCAGGGCACGGTGCAGACCGCCGTCCAGGCCATCAAGGAGGGGGCCTACGACTTCATCGAGAAGCCGCTGGACCCGGCCCGCCTGCGGGTGGTGCTGGAGCGGGCCCTGGAGAAGAAGGAGACCCTGCGCGAGGTCCAGCTCCTGCGCCGCCGCCTGGCGGCCATGGCGCCGGGCACCGACCTCATCGGGCAGGGTCCGGCGATGCAGCGGGTCGCCGAGCTGGTGAAGAAGGTGGCTCCGTCCAACGCCTCGGTGGTGATCACCGGCGAGAGCGGCACGGGCAAGGAGGTGGTGGCCCGCGCGGTCCACGGCCTCTCCCCCCGCAAGGACAAGGCCTTCGTGGCCCTCAACTGCTCCGCCATCCCGCCCACGCTCATCGAGTCGGAGCTCTTCGGATACGAGCGCGGCGCCTTCACCGGCGCCGACCAGCGGCGGCTCGGCAACTTCGAGATGGCCCACGGCGGCACGCTCTTCCTCGACGAGATCGGCGAGCTGCCGCTGGAGATGCAGGGCAAGTTCCTCCGGGTGCTGGAGGAGCGGAAGCTGCGGCGCCTGGGCGGCAAGGCGGAGGTGGAGGTGGACGTCCGGGTGCTGTGTGCCACCAACCGGGACCTGAAGCAGGAGATCCGGTCCGGGCGCTTCCGCGAGGACCTGTACTTCCGCCTCCACGTCTTCACCGTGCACCTCCCGCCGCTGCGGGAGCGGCGCGAGGACGTGCCGCTGCTGGTGCAGCACTTCATCGAGAAGTTCACCGGCGAGACCGGCAAGCACGTCCACGGCGCCACGCCCGAAGCCATGGCGGTGCTCCAGGCATACGCCTGGCCCGGCAACATCCGCGAGCTCCGCAACACGGTGGAGCGCGGCATGATCCTGGTGGACGGCGACATGATCGGCGAGGAGCACCTGCCGCCGGACATGCGGCCGCAGGCCGCCGGTGGGGGCAGCGCCGCCGCCCTGCAGATGCCGCTGGGGATCCCGCTGCGCGAGGTGGAAAAGGAGTACGTGCTCGCCTCGCTGCGGCGCAACGGCGGCAACAAGGCCCGCACCGCCGAGCTGCTGGGCATCAGCGAGAAGACGCTCTACAACAAGCTCCACCGCTACGCCGCACGAGCCAGCGAACGCGCCGGTGCGGCGGCGGGGGAGGACGACGCCTGAGCCAGACGCAGCGCCGACCAGAGGAGGAGCCGATGACGAAGCCGAGCGTGGAGATCTTCGGGAAGTCGACCTGAGGCTACACCAGCGCCGCCCGTGTGGATTTCGGCAAGCGAGGGTACGAGGTCGTCTACCGCGACGTGAAGAAGGACCCGGCCGCGATGGCCCGCTTCCTGGAGCTCTCGGGGGGCGAGCGGCGCGTCCCCCTCATCCTGGAGGAAGGAAGGAGCACCGTCGGATTCGGCGGTACCTGAGGCGTGTAGACGGTCCCGGTCGGGACCGAGAGCCGGTCAGCGCTTCCCGTAGATGGCGCGGCGGGCCCCGCGGGGCAGGCCGCCGCCGAACATCTGTGGCGGCACCGCCTCCAGGTGAAACTGGAACCACTGCTCGCCGTAGAGCTTGCCCAGCTTGAGCTTCTTGTCGTTCTGCAGCGCCTGCAGCGCAGACTTGAGCTTCTCGTCGGAGGGGTTCTGGGCCGCCGCCTTGCCCAGCACCTTGACCGCGTCGTCGTGCCGCCCCTCCTTGTCGAGCAGCCAGGCGTGGGCGCACCAGACCAGTCCCTCCTTCTTGTTGTTCTTCTCCGCCTCCTGGAAGGTGCGATCCATTCCCTCCATGTCCTTCCGGCGCCAGAGCAGGGCGCCGAGCATGGCCCGGGCCAGCCAGTGGCGAGAGAAGCTCTTCTGCAGGTGGGGCAGAGCCTCGTCCCACTCCTTGCGCACGTAGCGCAGCACGCCGATCTGGGCGTGGAGCTGTGAGGCCACCAGGAACTGCCAGGGCGCCAGCCGGAAGCCCGCCTGGAGCACCTGCAACGCCCTCTCGAAGCGCTGCGCCTGGAGCTCCTTCTGCGTCTCCTCGAAGACACCCTCCAGCTGCTTCCACGTCCGTCGGGCCAGGATCAGGTAGAGGCCAGCGATGGCGATGGCGCCCGGAACGACGGCCCCGGCCCAGCCGAAGCTGGTGCCCGAGCGGATGGCGAAGGCGACGACGAGGCCCGCGGCCAGGCTGATGAGGAGGTTGTACATGTGGGAGCTCCCGGTGGCGGGTACCGATACACGGATGGATCCCGGCGCGGCAAGGAAAAAGGCCGCCGGGCGCGTTGAATGGCCCTCCCCGGAATCGAACCGGGATGGGGGGTTGCCCCACTCGATTTTGAGTCGAGCGCGTCTGCCAGTTTCGCCAGAGGGCCGGACCGCGCGCGCAAGGTAGCAGGAATCATGGCTTTGCGCATCAGCGCCATCCCGGGTATATCTCCGGGACGGTCGATAGACCGCCGGACAATCGAGCGTCAATCAATTCACCAGGAGAGAGAATGGCACGCCCTGCACGCAACTCCGTCGACGAGATCATCCGCGCCGCCATGGAGAAGGTGATGCGCCGCGCCTCTGCGCAGATCGCGCGCGCTCTCGCCGAGGTGGCGGCGCGCCAGATCGACGCCGACATCAGCAAGGCGCTGGCGGGCCGCAAGGGAGCCGGCAAGCGCGGCCGGGGTGGCCGGCGGGCCGGCGCCATCACCCGCTGGGTGGCCGACAGGCGGGCGCGCCGCGTGCCCACCTTCGTCATCGAGATGACCGGCGGCCTCGACACCAAGAAGAAGATCGTGGCCCGCTACGGCGAGGGCGCCGTTTTCGAGCAGGGCAAGGCGCTCCCCAAGGCCAGGTAGGCCCCTCGGGGGCGCTGCGCGCCTCAGCGCCCCGACGCGGCCCGCGCCAGGAGCGCGCCCTCGAGGGCATCGGCGGCTGTCGCCAGTGCCTCCTCGACGCTGTCGGCGTCGATGATGGGCATGTCTGCCTCGCCCAGCAGGAAGCGAGCTGCCACCGATCCGCCGGCGTTGCGGTAGAGCTGGACAACCACCCGCTTCCCGCCGGTGCGGATTTCGCGCACTTCGATGAGGTCGTCGCGGTTCACGCGGCTGATCCCAAGCAAGTCGGGGGCCACCTGGCGGCCCGCGGCCTGACCGTGCAGGCTCGATCCCTGGCCGCTGCACTCGGAGTGTGATTCGCCGCGGGATTCCGGCGGGCTCTGGCGCTGCGCCGGATCCGCTGGCTCGATCCCCGGCCGGACGCCGCGTGCGTGTCGCCGGCCAGATCGCGAGCCGCGAGCCCGCGATCGAGCCGGAGCCCGGCGCTGCGGGCACTTGTGCATCGCCTCCCAGATCTGCGCGCGATCCACTCCCGATGGCATCGGCGTTGCTCAGGGGAGGTCGTCATGCGGCTCTCGCGGTTCGTGATCCCGTACCGGGACGTGCAGCCCGGCGAACACGTCCTCTACGACGTCGTCAGCGATCGCTACGTCGGAGTGGACGACGCTGCACTGGAGTCGCTGGCGCGCTGGCGGCGCGGGGGGCCTGTGCTCCCCGCCGAGCAGGAGGCGGCCGAGGCGCTGCGGGAGCTGGGCTTCCTGGTGGAGGGCGAGGCCGAGGACGAGGCGCGGCTGGCCGGGGCCCGCCGCACCGCGGCCAGCGGGCGCCCCGGCAGCTTCTACGTCACGCTGATGCCGACCCTGGCCTGCGACCTGGCCTGCACCTACTGCTTCCAGAAGGACCATCCGGCGCAGGGCCACATGAAGCCCGAGGTGGAGGCCGCGGCCCTGGAATGGATCGAGAGGGCCGTTGCCCGCTCCACCGCGCAGAAGCTGGTGGTGGCCTACATCGGCGGCGAGCCGCTGGCCCGCAAGGACTACGTGCTGCGCTCGGCCGCGAGGCTGTCGGCCGCGATGGCTCGCATGGGCCGCGCCTTCGAGTGGCAGCTCGTCACCAACGGCGTCTCGCTCGACGTCGACTTCGCCCGCAGCCTGTCGGCCCTGGGCCAGGGCGAGATCAAGCTGACGCTCGACGGCGACCGGGAAACACACGACGCCGGCCGCGTCTATCGCGATGGCCGGGGAACCTTCGACCGCGTCTTCGCGGCGCTGGTGGCCGTGGCCCACACCTGCCCCGAGATCCGGCTCCGGGTCGGCGGCAACTTCCGCGAGGGCCAGGAGGCCTCCTTCGAGGCGCTGCTCGATCGCATGGCCGCCGCCGGGCTGGCCGGCCGTCTCAAGTCGGTGGACTTCAAGCCCGTCGTCGAGGGCGGCTGTGCCACCTCCTGCGGCAGCCGGGCCTCCGAGACGCTGGTGCAGCTGCGCGGGGCGACGTCGCAGCGCGGGCTGACACGCCAGGCACCCCGGGGCGTCGACCAGCTGGCGCCGTGCGAGCTGCACTGGGACGACGCCTGGACCATCGACCCATCCGGAAGGCTCTACAAGTGCCTGGCGGTCGCCGGCCGACCCGAGCTGGCGCTCGGCGACGTGCGCTCCGAGGCCCTGCGGCCCGATCCGCTGCTGGCCGGGGAGCCCTGGAAGGCCTGCGCCCCCGACTGCCCCTTCGTCCCCGTCTGCCTGGGCGGCTGCCTGGGCGGGAAGGTGGCCACGGGCGGCAGGCTCGGCGAGACCGCCTGCGACCGCCCGCTCCTGGAAGACCAGTTCCGCAGGGAGATCCGCCGCCGCTACCTCGAAGAGTTCCACCGTGATGAAGCCGTGAACGCCGCCGCTGCCTGAACCCAACCCCGAACACCCCTGGGAGCCGAACATGACGATCAAGATCTCCGCCCGCCGCTCCACCCGAGCCGCCATCCCCTGCGCCCACTTCGGCGAGCTCTACTAACCAGGGCGACCACGACTTGAGGAAGGCGCCCGGGCGTGAGATCACTCGCCCGTGCGCTGGCTCCTCCTACCGCTGCTCGGCGCAGCGCTCGGCTGCCCGAAGCCGGCGCCTCCGGCCGACTTCACGCTCCGGCTCGGCGTGATCGGCGAGGTGGGCCCCGTCGCGCCGGATGCCCAGTCCGGTGCGGCGGCGCTCGCCACCGACCTGGTGTTCGAGTCTGTCATCCGGCCCGTCCCGGGGGGCTGGGACTCGCGGTTCCTCCGGCGCTGGGAGCGGCTGGGCCCGCGCCGCTGGCGGCTGGAGCTGAAGGAGGGAGTGCGCTTCTCGGACGGCTCGGTGGTGGGCCCTGGCGACGTGGCCGAGGCGGTCCGGCGCCGCGCCGTCCGGGTCGTCTCCACCGCCGCCGCGGGCCTGGAGGTCGAGACCCCGGCCGCCAGCCCCCTGGAGACACAGCTGGCGCTCGCCATCGTGGCGAAGCAGGTGGGTGAGCGATGGGTGGGGACGGGGCCCTTCAGCGTCACCGGCCAGGCACCCGGCGGGCTGGTCCTGACGCGCGTCGAGGCGGTGCCCGGGCGCATCCACCGGGTCGAGCTCATCCCCTGCGCGACGGGGCGCGAAGCGCTCGTCAGGCTCTTGCGGGGCGAGCTGGGCGGCATCCCTTCGCTGGACCCGGCCAACGCCGAGCTGCTCGACGGCGTGCCGAAGCTCCGCATCCTGCGCGGCAACGCGCCTCACGCCATCGCCATCATGCTCAACCCCCGCCTGTCGGCGGCCGAGCGGCGTGCGCTGGTCCCCGCAGTCCCCGTGGCCGAGATCGCAGCCGCCATCCGGCGCGAGCCTTGCTGCGGCGAGGGGAGCCCGCCGCGGCTGGTGCCTCCCCCCGGAGTGCCGCTGCGCATCGGCTACCCGCGCTCGCTGGTCTTCCGCCGCGCGGCGCTGGCGCTGCGCCAGGGGCTGGGAGCACGCGGTGGCGATGTGCGCCCGCTGGGCACCTATGACCTGGCAGGCTGGAGCAAGGACTTCGACCTCCTGGCCACCTCCATCCTGGTGCGCCCGCCCGGCATCGTCGCCAACTACCTCCGCACCGGTGCCGACTGGAACTTCACCGGCTACTCCAACGCCGTCTACGACGCGGCCCTGGCGAGCGGCGACGAGGCCGCGGCCAGCGAGGCGCTGGCGGAGGATCCGCCGATGGTGATCGTGGCCCGGCGGGAGCGGGTCGGGGCCGTGGACGCGCGGCTCGCCAACGCCCGGCTGGGCGACTGGGGCATCCTGGAGACGCTGCCGGAGTGGGAGGTCTCGCCTTGAACCGCGCCCAGGTGGCGGCCCGCCTGGTGGTGCTGGTGGCCCTGGCCGGCGTGGTCCCGCTCCTGGGCATCGGCTCGGTGGCGGTGGAGACGCTGCGCCGGCGCAGCGAGGCGGCGGCGCGCGAGACCCTGTCGCTCGTGGCGCGCCAGGCGGCGGCCCGCATCGGCGGCTACCTGGCGGCCCAGCGGGAGGCGCTGCGAGCCGTGGCCACCGCCGCCGGCGGAGCCGACGACGCGGAGCTCCGGCTCGAGGACGTGGCCATCGACGCCCCGAGCCTGGGGCGCCTCACGCTCCTCGATCCGGGTCCCCTGCCGGCCCAGCGGCCGGCGGCGCTCGACGCCCAGGCGCTCGACCGGGCCCGGTCCGGCGTCGAGGTCACCTCGGAGATCTACCTCGACGAGGGCAGCGCTCCGGCCCTCGACCTCTGCGTCCCGGTGCGGAGCCGGCCCGGCCGTGCGGTCTGTGCCCAGCTCGACCTCTTCGAGCTCTGGCGCTTCGTGCAGCGCATCAAGGTGGGCGAGTCGGGTTATGCCCTCGCCTTCGACAGGAGCGGCGGGCTCATCGCCTCGGGCGCGGGGGCGCTCCGGGCTGCCATCCTCACGGGAGAGCCGGTGCCGGAGCGGGACGCCGCCCTCCAGGCCTCGGCAGACCCCGGCGCCGCGCCCACGCGCTACCCGGGTCCGCTCGGCGAGGAGGTGCTGGCCGGCTGGGCGGCGCTCCCGGAGCGGGGCTGGACGGTGGTTGTGGAGCAGCCGGCGGCCGAGGCCCTGCGGGCCGCACGCACGGCGCAGCTGGTGCTGGCGGCGGTCTCGCTCCTGGCGCTGGGGCTCTCGGTGCTGGTGGGGGTGCGCCAGTCGCGCCGCGTGCTCGCCGACCTCGAGGTGGAGGAGCGCTGGCGCACCGCCGGACGCATCGCCGCGGGCATCACCCACGACCTGGGCCACCGGGTCGCCATCCTCCAGCAGACGGCGGGCATGGCCGAGACCGGCGAGGCCGGCTACCTGCCGCGCATCGCCGACAACCTGCGCTCCGAGGTGGCCACGCTGCGCAAGTTCGTGGCCGACTTCGCCGACCTGTCCCGCGACGTGCGATCGGTGGAGCGGCTGCCGCTCGACCTCGACGCCTTCGCCGAGAGCGTGCGGCGCACGGCCGAGCCCCACGCCGAGAAGCTGGGGGTGCGGCTGGCGGTGCAGCACTCGGCCAGCGGCGCCTGGGTGATGGCCGATCGCTACCTGCTGGAGCGGGCCACGCTCAACCTCCTCTCCAACGCCATCGAGGCCTCGGTGCGGGGAGGGGAGGTGCGGGTCGAGGTCGAGACCCACGGCGCCGAGGTGGGCCTGGCCATCGTGGATCGGGGCGCCGGCATCCCCGCGGAGCGGCTCCCGAGGATCTTCGACGCCTTCGCCTCGACCAAGCGCACGGGGGCCCACGTGGGCCTGGGCCTGCCCAACGTGAAGCGCATCGTCGAGGCCCACGGCGGGCGGGTCACCGCCGAGAGTCGCTCCGGCGCCGGCTGCACCTTCCGCATCCTGCTGGAGCACCTGGAGAAGCCGGTCTAGGTCCCTAGTCGTCGTCGCCGTCGTGGGTGCCGTCGGAGCGGGAGAGGCCGTGCTGGCGCAGCTTGGCCTTGAGGGTGGAGTAGCCGATCCCCAGCCGCTCGGCGGCGCGCCGCCGGTTCCACCCGCATTGTGCGAGCATCTTGCGCAGGTAGCCCTTCTCGAATGCCGTCATGGCGGAGTCGTAGCTCGACTCCCGCTCCGCCTCCCGTGCCAGGCCTGCCCCCAGGGCCACCTCCAGCGGCAGGTCGCTCTCCTCGATGAGCGGCGAGTCGCAGACCACCGCCAGCCGCTCCACCAGGTTCTCCAGCTCGCGGATGTTGCCGGGCCAGGCGTAGTTCTCGAGGAGGCTCACCGCTCCTGGCGAGAGGGTCTGAGCGGTGCGGCCGTAGGCGGCGGCGAAGCGGGTGAGGAAGTGCTGGGCCAGGTCGCGGATGTCCTCGCGCCGCTCCCGCAGCGGCGGGATCTCGACCGGCACCACCTTGAGCCGCCAGTACAGGTCCTCGCGGAAGCGCCCCTCGGCCACCATCCGCTCCAGCGGGCGGTTGGTGGCGCAGATGACCCGCAGGTCCACCTGGATGGGCCGGGCGCCGCCGACGCGCTCGATCTCGTGCTCCTGCAGGGCGCGCAGCAGCTTCGACTGGAAGTCGAGCTTCAGATCGCCGATCTCGTCGAGGAACAGCGTCCCGGCGTTGGCCAGCTCGAACTTCCCGTAGCGCAGCCGAGAGGCGCCGGTGAAGGAGCCCTTCTCGTGGCCGAAGAGCGTGCTCTCCACCAGCTCGCTGGGGATGGCCGGGAGGTTCACCGCCACGAAGGGGCCGCTGGCGCGCTCGCTGCGCTGGTGGATCCAGCGGGCCAGGACCTCCTTGCCCGTGCCGCTCTCGCCGGTGATGAGGACCGTCACCGGCTTGGTGGCCACCTTCTCGGCGATGCCCACCACCGCGCTCATGGCGGCCGAGCGGCCGGTGACCATGGGCTTGTTGCCCCGGGTGGCCACCTCCTCGCGGAGCCATACCAGCTCGCGCCCCGCGCGGAGCTGCTCCAGCGACTTGGAGACCCGGGCCGAGAGCTCGCCGGGCGAGAAGTCCTTGGTGAGGTAGTCGAGGGCGCCGAGCTTGATGGCCTCGACGGCGATGGGAATCTCCTTCACCACCGAGACCATGATGACGCCCACGTCGGGGTGCCCGTCGCGGAGCTGCCGGAGCAGCTCCAGCCCGCTCATCCCCGGCAGCTGGACGTCGAGCAGCATGACGTCCACCGTGGAGCGACGCAGCACCTGCAGCGCCTCCTCGCCGCTGGAGGCGGTGAGGGGATTCATGCCCGCGGTGCGGACGATGGTCTCCATGGTCTGGCGGATACTCGGGTCGTCGTCGACGACGAGCACCGTCGGGATCCTGGGCATGCGGGGAGTGTAGCGCCGCAACCGTGGGAGCCGGCTGCGATTCGTCCGCCCGCGATGGGGCGCGGTGTGCGAATCAGCCGCGCTTGCCCTTCCTCGGCGCACCCGAGGGCTTGGAAGCGGGCCCCTCGGGCTTGGCGGCTGGCTTGCTCTCCGCCGCCGGCGTCGAGGGCTCGGGCGCCGCCGCTTCCTTGGGCGTGTGGGTGCCTTTGCGGTCGGCGTCCTTGCGCGGCGAGGCGTAGAGGTCCGAGTACCAGCCGCCGCCCTTGAGCTGGAACGTGGTGCGCGAGACCAGCTTGGCGATCTTGCGCGACCCGCACTCCGGGCACTTGGTGGGGCCCGGGTCGCCGACCTTCTGGATCCGCTCGGTCAGGGTCTCGCAGCTCTCGCAGAGGTACTCGTAGATGGGCACGATGCGATCATAGGGGGCGAGGACGCCGCGGGCCAGAGGGCGGCCGCCCGCGTCCCTCCCGGTGCTTGGCCCCCGAGGCGCCGCCCGACCTCGGCCGCGGCGGTCCGCCCGAGGCCCTGGCCGGCGCGCCCGCAGCCTTGCGCGGCGCGCCGCGAGGCGGGGCGCCGGTGCGGCGGACAGGGCGGTCGGCCGGGGGTGACGGGGAGACCGGCGAAGCGGCTTGCGGCGGCGGGAGCGACACGCCCAGGCGCCGCAGGAGGGTCTCGGTCTCGGGCCGCTGGAGGGAGAGGCTGCGAGAGAGGTTGCCGAGCAGTGCGCCCGGTGCGGCGGCCAGGGCACGAAGGTGGTCGGGGAGCCGGCCGGTGAGATCGCGCTCCATTTCGGCGAGGAGCTCCAGGTCCTCCAGCTCCTCCCGGGCCTCGAGCACCAGGTGGGCGCGCTCCGAGAGCGTGGCCCGGCGGCGAAGCTGGGCGCGACGCTGCTCCCGGATCGCCTCGGCCTGCGGGGTGGCGCCGGCGCGGGCCAGCAGCTCGTCCAGCGAGGCGGGCGGGATGCCCAGGGCGGCGGCCGCGCGCCTCCTCACGCCGTGGGCGGCGCGCAGCGCATGGAGCAGGGCCTCCGGCTCGCGGCGGGCCAGGGCGCGATCCAGCCCGTGGTGGGAGAGGAGGTCGCGGAGCGCCTCCTCGTCGGCCGGCCGACCGTCGGGGTGCCGCCAGCCGGCGGCCAGGGCCTCGACCAGGCGCGGCGTCACCGGGCCGACCCTGCGCACCAGCGCCTCGAGCTCGGCCCGGCCCTCGGGCCGGTGGAGCTCGTCGAGGAGCGGGAGGGTGCGCTCGGTGGCCGGCGCGTCGGTGACGCGGTCGCGGGCGCGCCGGATGACCGGCTGGTGGCGGGCGGCGGCCCGCTTGCGGGAGGCGCGAACCGGGGCCGTGGGGGCGGACGCCGGAGCGGCCACGTCGCGCTCCTCCCGCCGGTAGCGCCCCTCGCGCTCCCGCTCGGCGGCCACGTCGGGGGAGGCGCCCCGCGCGATGTCGGCCAGCGCCGCGGGGCCCAGCGGGCGCAGCGGGGGAGGGTCGGCCAGCAGGGCTCGCGCCGCCAGCAGCTGGTCCCAGGAGAGCGCACCCAGCGCGGCGCGCACCTCGCCTGCGCCGGCCTGCCGCCCTGCCTCGGCGCACCAGCGGATGGCCCGCGCCACCAGCTCGTCGTCGATCTCGGCCATGGGACGGGGAAGCTGCGCCGGGAAGGGTCCCAAGTCAAGCGCTGGCGGCCGGTTGCGGCCCGTGCTTCACTGTCGAGCGATGGCCTCCGCCAATCCCCAGCCACCTCCGCGTTGGGCCCAGATCATCGCGCCTGCCCGGCTGTTGCTGTACATGCTCCTCGCCGTCTCCGCGCTCGCCACGCTGCTCGCCGGCCCCTCCCTGGAGCAGGCGGTTCGCGAAGGGCGACTCTCCGCCGCCACGCTGGTTGTGGCGCCGGCACTCCTGGCGATCTTCATCGTGGTCTTCGCCTTCTACCGCTACGCCCTGGTCCGCACCGGCCACTACCTGGCGGGCAAGGCCTTCGTGCAGGTGGGGCTGATGCTGCTGGTGCTGACGCTGCTCCTGCCCGGATCACTGGAGCGGTACCGGGCGGCCGGAACGGTGCGGCCAGTGGACCTCGCCCGCTACCTGCGCGCGCCGGACGCCGAGGCCCGGGCCATGGCGGCCGAGCTGGTCCGGCACCGCGAGCGGGTGGACGCGCTTCGCCAGGTGCCACGCCTCGTCGAGCTGCTGGAGGATCCGTCGCCCGAGGTGCGGCGACAGGCGCGGGAATCGCTCACCGCGCTCGCCGGCAGGGATGCGGGCGGAGAGGGCCCGGAGGCCGGCGCGCGCTGGCGCGAGTTCTGGCGCGTCCAGGGCGTGCCCGCCCGCTGACGCTGCCCGCGGCGCCGGGCCGTCCCCTGCTCCGGCTCCGCGCGTGCTCGGCCAGCGGCCGCCGCGCACCTCTCCTGACCCGGGCACTGCCAGGAAGCCGTCGGCGGGCAGCATGCTCGCGCTCCAGCCCGGCGCGGTGCTCCGGCTCGCTCATCCCGGTGACTTGGCGGGCGGCTTCCCCCGGCCGGCACGCTGGCCTCACTATCCCCTTGCGGGGCGGGCGACGTTCTGCTATTGATAATCAATATCAATATGTCGACGACAACCAGACAGGACCGGGAGCCCCGCAGCGCCGAGCGCGACGCCGTCCGCAGCGCCGAGCGCGCGCTGGCCCGGGTGCTGGAGGAGAAGGGGCTTCGCCGCTCGCGCCAGCGCGACGTGGTGGTCCGCACCTTCTTCGGGATGGGCGGCCACGTGGCCGTCGACGCGCTGCTGGAGCAGGTGCGGCGGGCCGATCCGCGGGTGGGGGTGGCCACGGTCTACCGGACGATGAAGCTGCTGGCCGAGCACGGGCTGGCGGTGCCGCGCGACTTCGGCGACGGGCGGGCCCGGTACGAGCCGGCCACCCACCGTCACGCCCACTCCCATGACCACCTCATCTGCACCGGGTGCGGGACCATCGTGGAGTTCGAGAGCCACCGCATCGAGGCGCTGCAGCACCGGGTGGCCCGGCGCCACGGCTTCGAAGTGGAGCGCCGGCGCGTGGAGCTCTACGGCCGGTGTGCGCGCTGCCGCGGCGTCGAGGGGAACGAGGAGACCGCGGCATGACGCGCAACCCCCCGGCGGCCGCGGCCCAGTCGGAGCGGCTCGACAAGGAGCTTCGCGAGGCCCCGCGCACCGTCATCCTGGTGGGCAACCCCAACGTGGGGAAGAGCGTCCTCTTCGGCGCCCTCACCGGAAAGTACGTCACCGTCTCCAACTACCCCGGCACCACGGTGGAGGTGACCCGCGGCTCGGCGGTGCTCGACGGCTCCCCCTGGAACGTGATGGACACCCCGGGCACCAACGGGCTCACGCCCATGTCCGAGGACGAGCAGGTCACCCGCGACATCCTCCTGTGGGAGCGCGACTACGCCTGCCTCCAGGTCTGCGACACCAAGAACCTGCGGCGCGGCCTGCTGATCACGGCGCAGCTCGCCGAGGCCGGCGTGCCCATGGTCCTGGCCCTGAACATGGCCGACGAGGCGGCCAGCCGCGGCTTCCAGGTGGACGCGCCCCGGCTGGCGGCGGTCCTCGGCGTCGAGGTCGTTCCCACGGTGGCGGTGGAGCGCAAGGGGCTGGCCCAGATCCAGGCGGCGCTGCCCGGGGCGCGGCCGGCGAAGCTCTCCGTCCGCTACGATCAGGCCATCGAGGAGGCGCTCGCCGTCGTCACCCCGCTGATGCGTGAGACCGGCGGCCTCTCGACCCGCTCGCTGGCCCTCATGATCCTGGGGGGCGACGACTCGCTGCGGGCTCACCTCGAGGCCACCCTGGCCCCGGCGGAACGCGAGCAGGTGGAGGAGGCCCGCCGCCGCGCGGCCAGCCGCTACCCCGAGTCGCTGCGGTTCGTGATCTCCAAGCAGCGCCTGGCGGTGGTCGACAGGCTGCACGACCAGGTGGTGGTCCGCGGCGCCCGCTCTGCCGCAAGCGACCTGGGGCGCAAGCTGGGCTCCTGGTCCACGCACCCCATCCTCGGCGTGCCCATCCTCGCCGGCGTGCTCTTCGCCTGCTACGAGTTCGTCGGCGTCTTCGGCGCCAAGGTGGCGGTCGACTTCCTCGAGAACCAGATCTTCTACGACCGGCTGGTCCCCTGGTTCGAGGCGGCGGTGCGGTTCCTGGTCCCCTGGAAGGCGGCACAGGAGTTCCTGGCCGGGCCGGCAGGCGTGCCCTTCCGCGAGCACGGCGGCTTCCTGGTGGGCCGCTACGGCCTCTTCTCCATGGGCCTCAGCTACGGCATGGCCATCGTGCTGCCCATCGTGGCCACGTTCTTCGTCACCTTCAGCCTGCTCGAGGACTCGGGCTACCTGCCGCGGCTGGCGGTGATGATGAACAAGCTCTTCAAGCGCATGGGGCTCAACGGCAAGGCAGTGCTCCCCATGGTGCTGGGCCTGGGCTGCGACACCATGGCCACCATGACGGCGCGCATCATGGAGACGCGCAAGGAGCGGGTGATCGTCACGCTGCTCCTCGCCCTGGGCGTGCCCTGCAGTGCCCAGCTGGCGGTGGTCTTCGCCATGCTGGCCGGAGTCTCGGCGGCCGCCGCCGCCTGGTTCGCCGCCACCATCGTGATGGTGCTCTTCCTGGTGGGCTGGCTGGCGGCCAAGGTCATCCCCGGGCGCGGCTCCGACTTCGTCCTCGAGCTGCCGCCCCTGCGGGTGCCCCAGCTCGGCAACGTGGCGGTGAAGACCCTGGCCCGCATCGAGTGGTACCTGCGCGAGGCGCTGCCGCTCTTCATCGCCGGCACGCTGCTGCTCTACGTGCTCGACCGCGTCGGCGGAATCGCCTGGCTGGAGCAGGCCGCCGCCCCGGTGGTGGTGGGGGTCCTGGACCTGCCGCGCCAGGCCGCCAGCGCCTTCATCCTCGGCTTCCTGCGGCGCGACTACGCCGCCGCCGGCCTGTTCCTGCACTACGAGCCCTTCGTGAAGGCCGGGACGATGACCCGCGCCATGGAGGTGGAGGTGGTGGTGGCCCTGGTGACCATCACGCTCTTCATCCCCTGCATCGCCAACTTCTTCATGATCCTGAAGGAGCGCGGCTGGAAGACCTCCCTCGCCATCCTGGGCTTCATCCTGCCGTTCTCGGTGGGGGTGGGGGCGACGGTGAACCAGCTCATGCGCTGGCTGTGGCTGTGAGGAGCTCGACGTGCCTGCCGTGGTGAAGAGGATGGAGACCTGCCCGCTCTGCGGGACCGGCTTCGACGCCGAGGGCCAGGGCTGCCGCCCGAGCTGCCCGATGGCGTCGGGCTGCCGGGTGATCTGCTGCCCGAGCTGCCACTACAGCTTCCCGCAGGAGTCGGGGCTGGCGGGCAAGCTGCGCGGGCTCCTGGACCGGCGCCGGGCGGCACGCTAGGGGGTACGGATGCAGGAGCGCAAGCTCGAGGAGCTTCTGGAGGCGGTGTTCGCGGAGCGGGAGCAGGGCCGCGCCGAGGTGGACGGGGTGCTGGCCCACGCCGGCGCGCACGCCGAGGACAAGAGCGAGGCCGACTTCGTGGAGCTGGAGTCGATGGGGCTGGTGCGCCGCGAGAACGGCCGCGTGACGCTCACCGAGCCCGGCGAGAAGCGCGCCCGGGACGTGGTGCGGCGCCACCGGCTGGCCGAGCGCCTTCTCAAGGACCTGCTGGAGCTGGGCGAGAGCACGGTGGAGAGCCAGGCCTGCGAGTTCGAGCACATCCTCTCGCAGGAGGCCACCGACTCGGTCTGCACGCTGCTCGGCCACCCGCCCACCTGCCCCCACGGCGAGGCCATCCCGCCGGGCCCGTGCTGCAGCGCCACCGCCCGCACCCTGCGGCCGCTGGTGACCGGCCTGCCGCACTTCGAGCTCGGCGTCCCGGGCCGCATCGTCTTCATCGCTCCCAAGTTCCACGATCGGATGGACCGGCTGGCCGCCCTGGGAGTCATCCCCGGGAGCCCGCTCCGGCTCCACCAGCGCTCGCCCTCCTACGTCATCGAGGTGGGCGAGACCACCATCGCCCTCGATCCGGAGATCGCCGGCGAGGTGTTCGTGAAGCGCGTCTGACGGAGGAGGCAGTGCTGCGGTACCTCCGGCAGCGGGCCCGGTGGTAGCAGGGCGGAAGCGGTCGATTTCTTGCCAGGGGGACATGGGCTGCTACGGTCCGGAAGGCCGGTCGGGTCACGCCCATGCCCTCCTCGAGCCGCCGACTCCCCCTCTTCCTCGCCGCCGCGGTCCTCGGCCTGCTCGGGCTTTCCGCCTGGGATCCCGACGGGCTCCGCAAGGTGCGCCGGCTCGAGGCCGAGGTGCAGCGGCGCTCCGGCGAGACCCGGGACCTGGCCCGCGAGAACGCCCGGCTCCGGCGCGAGATCCGGGCGCTGCAGGGCGAGCCCTCGGCGCTGGAGCGGGCGGCCCGGGAGGACCTGGGTTTCGTGCGGCCTGGCGAGCTGGTCTTCAAGCTCGACGAGGGCGGCCGGTGAGCGCTGCCCCGGCTAGCCCGGCGCGCGCCCCCATCGGCGCGGCCCGCGAGACCCGCAGCCACCTGGCGGGCCAGCGCGAGCGCCCGCTGCTCGTCTCCCTGTACGCCGCGTTGCTCGGGGACGACGGCCTGGTGGGCCGCGCGGCCCGCCGGCGCATGCTGCGGCGCCTGGCCCTCGTATTCCCGGGGGCGGCGGCGGCGGCCGTGGCGGCGCTGGTGGCCCGGCGCACCTTCGCCGACCTCTCGCAGGGCTGGCTGCAGGCCGCCGGAGTGCTGCTGCTGCTGGTGGCCCTCCTGTTCTCGGCGCTGCGGGCCGGACGGCGGGCTGCCCGCGGGGGCCAGGCCAGCGTCCGCGAGCACCTCGAGCTCGGCGCGCTCTTCGTCGTCGGCGCCTTCGCCGTGGCCCAGACGAGCGAGGGGGCGGGCCTGGGCTCCGATCCGCCGCTCTTCCCGGTGGTCTACCTGGTGATGGCCTCGCTGGTGGCCTTCCTGCGGGCGCCGGTGGGGCTGGTGGTGGCGGCCCTGGCGGTGGCGCTCGACGCCGCCGGCTGGGCGCTGCGCGGTGGGTCCGGGGCCGAGCTCCCGTCTCTGGGGGCCCACGCCATCTTCCTGCTGCTCTTCGCGCTGCTCTACCACGGGGTCCTGGCGGCCCGGCTGGCGGCCTCGCGCCGCGCCGAGCGGAGCGCGGTCGAGCGCCGGTTGCACCAGATCGAGGAGCGGGCCCGCGAGTACCGGCTGCTCTCGCCCGGCGAGGGGGACGCCGCCGACGTGGCCGAGGGGGAGCGGCGTTTCGCCGAGGCCTCGGTGGTCGAGATCGAGGCCGCGGTCCGCGGTGTGCTGGAGGTGGCCGAGGTGGCCCTGAGGGCCCACACCGCCGCCGTCTACGTGCTCTCGGCCGACGAGCGCGAGCTGCGGCTCCGCGACTGCCGCTCGCGCAGCGACAAGGTGGCTCACGGCCCCATCCCCGCCGGCGAGGGGCCGCTCGGCGGCGCGGTGCGGCGTCGCGCGGCCATCCGGCTCTGCGGCGACATCCGCAGCGTCAGCTACTACGAGGACGGGCGGCGCCCGGGGGCGCTGCTGGCGGTGCCGCTGGTGGACCGGCGCGGTGCCCACGTCCGCGGCGCGCTGGTGGTGGACCGGATGGAGACCGCCGCCTTCTCCGACGAGGACGAGCGGCTGCTGACCACGCTGGCCGGGGAGCTGCTGCGGGCGGTGGACGCCGAGCGGCTGCTGGCCGACCTGAAGCGGGGCCGCGACGAGAAGGAGCGCTTCTACCAGGCGATCGAGCGGCTGAACCGCGTCACCACCCGCCCGGCGGTGGTGGAGGAGCTGCTCAAGGTGGCGGCCGAGATGATGGAGCTGCACTTCGGCGCCGTCACGCTCGTCGACGAGGAGGGGAGCAGGCGGCGCCACCGCGTGATCCGCTGCACCCTGCCGCAGGCCGAGGGCGGCGCCGGCCGCATCGAGGGGCTGGAGTTCGGCGACAACCCCGGGCTGGTGGCCCAGGCCGTGCGCCTGGGTGCCTCGCTGCCCGGCCGCGAGCTGCGCCCCGACAGCGCGGTGGTCTTCGACGAGCACACCCGGCTCCGCGGCCTGGCCTCGCTGCGGGTGGTGCCGCTGCGGGCCGGCGAGCGGGTGCTGGGCACGCTGGTGGTGGGCAGCCGGCGCAAGCCCATCTCCGCCGATCAGCTGCGCCAGCTCGAGGTGGTGGCCCTGCAGGCCGGCGCCTCGCTGGATCGGGCCCACCTCTTCGAGCGCACCGAGCAACTCGCCACCACCGACGGCCTCACCGGGCTCACCAACCACCGCACCTTCCAGGAGCGGCTCGACGCCCGCCTGGCCGAGTCCCAGCGCTACGGCCGCAACCTCTCGGTCCTGCTCTGCGACGTGGATCACTTCAAGTCGGTGAACGACACCTACGGTCACCCGGTGGGCGACCAGGTGCTGCGGGCCGTGGCCGCCATCCTGGCCCGCGAGGCGCGCACCACCGACATCGTCGCCCGCTACGGCGGCGAGGAGTTCGTCATCGCCATGCCCGAGACCGACGGCGCCGGCGCCCAGGTCATCGCCGAGCGCATCCGCGAGCGCGTCCAGGCGGCGGTGACCGAGACCACGCTGGGCAAGCTCAGGGTCACCATCTCGCTGGGCGTGGCCACCTTCCCCGCCGACGCCGCCCGCAAGGCCGAGCTGCTCGAGGCGGCCGATGCCTGCCTCTACGCAGCCAAGCGGGGCGGGCGCAACCGCACCGTGGCCGCGCCGGCGCTGCGGGCCGAGCCCCGGTCCGGCACCAGGGCCTGATTCCCTGTCGCGCGGCGGCTCGGCCCCCTGCTAGGATCCACCCGTGGCGCAACCACCGGGAGCCGCCCTCACTTGAAAAAGAACTTCGTCCTCGACACCAACGTCCTCCTCCACGATCCGCGCAGCATGTTCGCCTTCGAGGAGAACGACGTCGTCATCCCCATCTACGTCATCGAGGAGATCGACAACTTCAAGCGCGACCTCTCCTCGCTGGGGCGCAACGCCCGCGCCGTGGCCCGGCAGCTCGACGAGTTCAGGGCCCAGGGCAAGCTGGGCGAGGGGGTGTCGCTGGGGGAGGGCAAGGGACTGGTCCGGGTGCTCTTCACCGAGAAGGAGCTCTCGCGCAACCTGGCCGACAGCCACGGCTCGGTGGACAGCAAGATCCTGGCGGTGGCCCTCGACATCCGCGACCGCGAGAAGAACAAGCCGGCGGTGTTCGTCACCAAGGACACCAACCTGCGCATCCGGGCCGACGCCCTGGGGCTCCACGCCGAGGACTACGACGTCGAGGAAGTGGCCCTCGACGACCTCTGGTCCGGCATCGCCGAGGTCGACGCCGACGCCCAGGCAGTGAACGACTTCTACACCGGCGGCTTCGTGCCCCTGCCGCAGCAGGGCGACGGCGAGCCGCCGCCGCCCAACGAGTTCGTGGTGCTGCGCGACCGCGACAACCCGCAGCACAGCGCCGTGGGCAAGTACAGCGCCGCCCGCCAGGGCTACGTGCCGCTCATCAAGATCCCCAAGGAAGGCGTCTGGGGGATCCGCCCGCGCAACAAGGAGCAGGCCTTCACCCTCGACCTGCTCCTCAACGACGACGTGCGGCTCGTCACCATCGTGGGCAAGGCCGGCACCGGCAAGACGCTCCTCGCCATCGCCGCCGGCCTGCAGCGCACCATGGAAGACGGCGTCTACCAGAAGCTCCTGGTCTCGCGGCCCATCTTCCCGCTGGGGCGCGACATCGGCTACCTGCCCGGAGACGTCGAGGAGAAGCTCAACCCCTGGATGCAGCCCATCTTCGACAACGTCGAGTACCTGATGAACCTGTCGCGCTCCGAGAAGAAGCAGGGGCGCGGCTACCACGAGCTCATGGACCTGGGCATCCTGGAGATCGAGCCGCTGACCTACATCCGCGGCCGCTCCATCCCCAACCAGTACATCATCGTGGACGAGGCCCAGAACCTGACCCCGCACGAGGTGAAGACCATCATCACCCGCTGCGGCGACGGCACGAAGATCGTGCTCACCGGCGACCCCTACCAGATCGACAACCCCTACGTGGACGCCACCAACAACGGCCTCATCCACGTCGCCAACCGCTTCCGCCAGGAGCGGCTGGCAGGGCACATCACCATGTCGAAGGGCGAGCGGTCACCGCTGGCCGAGCTGGCCGCCAACCTGCTGTAGCCGGTCGCGAGCCGCGCCAGGGCGGCCGGCGACGAGGCCGTGATGCGCAGGCGCAGGACGGGCGACCGGGCTGGTCGCGGCTAGTTGGGCAGCGGCTGGGGCGGCTGGAAGTCGACCAGCTCCACCGGCCGTGCCATGCCCAGGCCCAGCTCCTCGCGCCAGCCCTCGGCGTCGCCGCCCAGCTGCAGCGGGATGGGCCGCTCGAAGGAGACGTGGACCCGCTCGGCGTGGAAGTCGTGCAGGCCGGGGTGGGTGAACTGGCCGGACCAGATGCGCGGGACGTTGGCCAGCAGCGTGGAGATGGGGATGTTGCCGGCCACCCGCACCTGCATCATGCCGGCGCGGCTGGCGGCGTGCGGGAAGGCCTTGAGGCCGAACCCGTAGAAGGGGACGGTCGAGGCCGCCGCCATCAGGCAGGGGCCGGCGTAGAGGAGCTCGCCGGGGCCCACGGGCAGGCCCACCGGGTGGCCGCGGCCATCGAGCCGCCAGGCGGCCCGGCCGGTGTTGACGATCTCGCAGTAGGCCGGGCGCCGCTCCAGCAGGAAGCGGGGGGCCGAGCGCAGCGCGATGGCCAGGCCGTAGCCGGGGATTCCCGTGCCCAGGCCGTCGAGGGCGCCGCCGCGCAGCTTGGACTTCAGCCAGTTGTAGTCGTTGAGCACGGCAGCATCGATGCCCAGGCCGGCGAAGGGGGTACGCCGACCCTCGCAGGCGACGAGGTCGAGCCGGCGGGTGCGCGGGGCGCGGCCCTGGAGGAAGGCCTGGAGGTGCTGGAGGTGATCGCTGCCGCGAGTTCCGACGACCTCGGCCACGGCGTTGCCGGTGCCGAGTGCCAGCACACCGAAGGTCGGCGCCGGCGCCCGGAGCCGCTCCGCGCCGTCGAGGATCGAGTTCACCCAGTGGACGAAGGTGCCGTCGCCCCCGCCGGTGAAGACGGTGTCGTAGCGTCGGGCCACCACCGTCTCGGCGATGAGGCGGGCCTCGTCGGGCGACCGGGAGAAGAACAGGTCCTCGGAGGGGACGATCCGCGACAGCCCGCGCCGGACCTGGTCGGTGACCTGGCGCGCGTTGGCGTTGAGGAGGACGGCGGTCCGGCCGGCCTGCAGCGGCGCCCGCTCCCGAATCCTGGCGGCAATCTCCATCGAGGCCCTTTCTCGGCGGTGCTGACAGCGGTGTCGGTACCGTGACCGGGGTAGAGCAAGGGCCGCGCCACGGCGCGTCATCAGGCGGGCTCCCGGATTCCAGGCGCTTGGGCGAGTGCGACCCAGGCGCACACGCCAGCCTCGCTGTGTCGTCCGGGTGGCGGCTGCGTAGCGGCCGTCGCACCCTGGCCGGGGCGCCGGATTTCTCCCTTGGCCGATTTGACAGGGCCCCGCGGGTACTTACGTTGACCCGCGAACCAGGAGGAACACGCGCGATGGGCAAGATCATCGGAATCGACCTCGGGACGACCAACTCGGTGGTTGCGGTCATGGACGGCAAGGAGCCCGTCGTGATCGCCAACGAGGAGGGCTCCCGCATCACGCCCTCGGTGGTGGGTTACGCCAAGGACGGCGAGCGGCTCGTGGGCCAGGTGGCGAAGCGCCAGGCGATCACCAACCCCGAGAAGACCGTCTACTCCATCAAGCGCTTCATGGGCCGGCGCTTCTCCGAGGTGGAGGAGGAGACCAAGCGCGTCCCGTACAAGGTGGTCGAGGGCCAGAACGGCGACGCCCGGGTGGACATCGACGGCAAGCAGCACTCGCCGCCGGAGATCAGCGCCCAGGTGCTCCTCAAGCTGAAGCGCGCCGCCGAGAACCACCTCGGCGAGAAGGTGACCGACGCGGTCATCACCGTGCCGGCCTACTTCAACGACGCCCAGCGGCAGGCCACCAAGGACGCCGGCGAGATCGCCGGCCTCAACGTGCGACGCATCGTCAACGAGCCCACGGCGGCCGCGCTGGCCTACGGGCTCGACCGGAAGAAGAACGAGAAGATCGCCGTCTACGACTTCGGCGGCGGCACCTTCGACATCTCGATCCTCGAGGTGGGCGAGAACGTGGTCGAGGTGCTGGCCACCAACGGCGACACCCACCTCGGCGGCGACAACATCGACCTGTTGGTGATGGACTGGCTCATCGCCGAGTTCAAGAAGGACAACGGCATCGACGTCTCCAAGGACAAGATGGTCCTGCAGCGGCTCAAGGAGGCGGCGGAGAAGGCCAAGATCGAGCTCTCGTCTCTGTCCGAGACCGAGATCAACCTGCCGTTCCTCACCGCCGATCAGACCGGCCCCAAGCACCTGGCCGTCAAGCTCTCCCGCGCCAAGCTGGAGAAGCTGGTGGAGCCCCTGGTCGAGCGCTCGCTGGTCCCGACCCGCAAGTGCCTGGCCGACGCCAAGCTCGAGCCCTCGCAGATCGACGAGGTGGTGCTCGTCGGCGGCCAGACCCGCATGCCCGCCATCATCGAGGCGGTGAAGAAGCTCTTCGGCAAAGACCCGAACCGCACCGTCAACCCGGACGAGGTCGTTGCCGTCGGCGCCGCGGTCCAGGCCGGCGTGCTCTCCGGCGAGGTGAAGGACATCCTGCTCCTCGACGTCACCCCGCTGTCCCTGGGAGTCGAGACCCTGGGCGGCGTCTCCACCCGGCTCATCGAGCGCAACACCACCATCCCGTGCCGGCGATCGGAGACCTTCTCCACCGCCGCCGACGGCCAGACCTCGGTGGAGATCCACGTGCTCCAGGGCGAGCGCGAGATGGCCCGGGACAACCGCACCCTGGGCCGCTTCCACCTCGAGGGCATCCCCCCCGCACCCCGCGGCCTGCCGCAGATCGAGGTCACCTTCGACATCGACGCCAACGGCATCCTCAACGTCTCGGCCAAGGACAAGGGCACCGGCAAGGAGACCAAGATCACCATCACCCACTCCTCGGGCCTGGCCAAGGGCGAGGTGGAGAAGATGGTGGCCGACGCCGCGGCCCACGAGGCCGAGGACAAGAAGCGGCGCGAGGAGGTCGAGGGCCGCAACCGGCTCGAGAACCTGGCCTACCAGATGGAGAAGCTGATCAAGGACAACAAGGAGAAGCTCTCCGCCGGCATCGCCAAGGAGATCGAGGAGGGCGTGGCCGAGGCCCACAAGGTCCGCGAGAAGGGCAGCGCCGACGAGGTGAAGGCCGCCTTCGAGAAGCTGGAGAAGGTGAGCCACCGGGCTGCCGAGGAGCTCTACAAGAGCGCCGGCCCCGGCCCTGGGGCGCCCGGCGGCGAGCCGCCCAAGGACGAGGGCGCCAAGAAGGACGACGTCGTCGACGCCGAATACAAGCAGGTATAAGAAGAGCGGGTGCGCCTCACCATCCTCTCCCGCTCGGCAGCCATCCACAGCACGCGCCGCCTCACCGAGGCGGCGCGCGCCCGTGGCCACGTTGTCAGGGTGGTGGATCCGGCGCAGGTGGAGATGGGGCTCGGCGCCGGCCGCCCGGCCCTCTACCACCGCGGCAAACCGTTCCCCCTCACCGACGTGGCCGTCCCCCGCATCGCCGCCTCCCTCCACCAGCACGGCCTGGCGGTGGTGAACCAGCTCGCGCTGCTGGGGGTGACGCTGCTCAACGGCCCCCAGGGCCTGGCCGCCAGCCGGGACAAGATGCGCTCCCTGCAGCTCCTCGCCGCCAGCGGCGTGGCGGTGCCGCGGACGGTGATGGCCGCCGACCCCTCGGCGCTGAAGAGCATGGTGAAGCACGTGGGCGGCGTGCCGGTGCTGGTGAAGCTCCTGGCGCCTGGCGACCGGGGCGGGGTCATGATCTGCGAGACCCTGCAGTCGCTGGAGGCGGCGCTCGAGGCCATCCTCGGCCTCGGCCAGGACATCGTGGTGCAGCAGTACGTGAAGGAGGCCCGCGGCAGCGACCTGCGCGCCCTGGTGGTGGGCGGGCGCGTGGTCGCGGCCGTGCGACGCAGGGTGGCCGCCGGCCGGATGGCCCGCAGCCTGCGCCGCGGCGCCCGCTTCGAGCCGGCGCAGCTCGGGGCGGACTGCGCCCGGGCGGCGGTGGAGGCGGCGCGGGTGGTGGGGCTCGAGGTCTGCGGCGTCGACATGCTCGACGTCCCCGGTGGCCCCCTGGTCTTCGAGGTGAACGGCTCGCCCGGCCTCCGGGAGCTGGAGGAGGCCACCGGCGTGGACGTGGCCGGGGCCATCGTGTCCCGCGCCGAGGAGCTCGCTGGCGCACGCCGCGCCACCCGCCACGCCGCCACGTGAATCCCTTTCCCCGTCCCCGCGTCCCTCCCGCAAGGAGCCGCGCCCCTGGAGGTCCCATGACTCGCATCGCCCTCACCCTCGCGGCGCTCCTCGCCGTCCCCGTCGCCCTGGCCGAGAGCCCGGCCGACACCGGCGCCGACGCCTACACCGTCGACGTCGTCTCGCCCCAGAAGCCGGTCAAGGTCGGCGACAAGGCCCAGGTGAAGCTCTCCATCCACGCCAAGGCGCCCTGGCACGTCGACCCCCGGGCGCCGCTCAGCATCAAGCTGGAGACGCCCGCCGGCCTGACGGTGGAGAAGGCCCAGCTCTCTCGCAAGGACGCGGTGGACGCCAAGGCCGAGGTGCCGCGCTTCGAGGTTCCCTTCACCGCCGCGGCGGTCGGGAAGCAGGAGGCCAAGGCGCACCTGAAGTTCTTCCTCTGCCGCGACACCATCTGCGCCCAGCAGCAGAAGACCGTCGCCGTGACCGTGGCGGTGAAGTAGGTGCGGACCGTCCATGGCGTGAATCCGGTGCGCGAGCTGCTGCGCGCCGGCGGAGACGCGGCCGAGCTGTGGGTCGCCGAGGGCGCGGAGCGCGGCCGCCTCGCCGAGATCCTGCGGCTGGCCCGGGAGGGCGGCGTCCGGCTCAAGGAGGCTCCGCGCCAGAAGCTCGACCGGCTGGCCGGCACCGACAGGCACCAGGGCGTCGTGGCCGTCGTGGCCGACTACCGATACCGGGAAGTGGAGGATCTCCGGGAGGGGGCCCGGGGCCGCGGCGAACCACCCCTGCTGGTCCTCCTCGACGGCATCGAGGACCCGCAGAACCTGGGCGCCATCATCCGGTCGGCCCACGCCCTGGGGGCGCACGGCGTGGTCATCCCCAAGGACCGGGCCGCAGGCATCACCGCCACCGCCGCCAAGGCCTCGGCGGGCGCCGTGGAGCACTGCCCTGTGGCGCGGGTGACCAACATCGCCCAAGCCATGGAGGCGATGAAGGAATCCGGAATTTGGACGGTGGGGCTCGCGGCCGACGGGAAGGGCGAGATCGCGTCGGTCGACCTGGCCATCCCGACCGCCCTTGTCGTGGGCGGCGAGGGGCAGGGGCTCCGCCGCCTCGTCCGCGAGCGCTGCGATCACGTCGTGCGCATCCCCATGTCGGGGGAGATCGGAAGCCTCAACGCCTCGACGTCGGCAGCCATCTGCCTCTATGAAGCAGCGCGGCAGAGGGCGCGCTCGCGGGGCGGGTGAGCTTGCCGGGCAAGTGTCGGGCCACTCAGGAAACCAAAGGCGAATCTCGGGCTTGACAGCCGGGCCCCCTTCGTCTACAACCCGCCGCTCCACGCGTCCGGGGCAGGCCTGGCCGTGGCTTGGGAACAGGTTTGCGAAGCGGCCCTGCAGCGAGAGATTTCGGCTGGCGTAGCTCAGTCGGTAGAGCAGCTGCCTTGTAAGCAGCAGGTCGCGGGTTCGAATCCCACCGCCAGCTCCAAGCGGCGAGGGTGGCGGAAGCACGGTAGGTGAACGAGTACCGGAGGGGTTCCCGAGCGGCCAAAGGGAGCAGACTGTAAATCTGCCGTCTTCCGACTTCGGTGGTTCGAATCCACCCCCCTCCACCAGCTTCAATCGACACTTCAGGAACAGCAGGCAGGCAACAGAGAGGAAAGGGCAGCACGCGGGAATAGCTCAGTTGGTAGAGCGTCAGCCTTCCAAGCTGAATGTCGCGGGTTCGAATCCCGTTTCCCGCTCCACACGAGAGAGAAAGGCCCTCTTAGCTCAGTCGGTAGAGCGCGTCCTTGGTAAGGACGAGGTCTCCAGTTCAATCCTGGAAGAGGGCTCCAGCTTCGAGACGGCAGCAACCGCGAAGGCGAACACCCGGAGAGCGCACATGTCCAAGGAGAAGTTCGAGCGAACGAAGCCGCACGTGAACGTGGGTACGATCGGGCACGTGGATCACGGCAAGACGACGCTGACGGCTGCGATCACGAAGGTGGCGGCTGCCAAGGGAATGGCGTCGTTCATGG
>JACRMN010000006.1 GCA_016214955.1 Deltaproteobacteria bacterium | reverse complement strand
GTGGCCGGCGCCGAGGCGGCGCGGGACGAGCTGGCCCGGCTCCGCCAGGAGGCGCAGGCCGCCGAGGCCGAGGCGCGGCGGCTGGTGGACGCCGCCACCCAGGACGGCGAGACCGCGCGGGCCGAGGTGGAGCGCCTGCGGGCCGAGCTGCAGGCGGCCCAGGCCGACGCCGAGGCGGCGCGGGTGGACGCCAGCCGGCTGCGGGACGAGGCCCAGGCGGCCCGGGCCCGGGGCGCCGCCGGCGAGCAGGCGCGCGCCGAGGCGGAGTCGGTCCGGCAGGCGCTGCGGGCCGCCGAGGAGAGGGCCGCGGCGGCCGAGGCGGACGCCGCCGGCGTGGCCGCGGCGCTCGAGGAGGAGCGGCGGGCCCGGGCGGCGCTGGAGGAGCGGCTGGCGGCGGCGGGTGGCGAGGCCGAGCGGGCCCGGGCGCTGGCGCAGTCCCTGGAGGAGACGCGCCGGGGCGCTGCCGCGGAGGAGGAGCGCCGCGCCGCGGTGGAGGCCCGGATCGCGGAGCTGGCCTCGCGCCTCTCGGCCGAGACGGCGCGGGCCGAGGCGGCCGAGGCGGCAGCGGAGGAGCAGCGCGCCCTGGCCGGGGGCCTGGCGGCGCGCGCCGACGAGCTCGCGCGGCTGGCCGACGAGGCGGCGGCGCGGGCGGCCGAGCGGGACGAGGCGGCCGCGGCGCGCGACGCGGCGCTGGCCCGCGTCGCGGCGCTGGCGGGGGAGCTCTCGCGGGAGCAGGAGCACACCGCCGCGGTGCTGGCCGGGGCGCGGCAGACGAGCGAGGCGCTGACCGCCGAGCGGGCCGGGCTCGTCGCCGAGGCCGAGGCGGCACGGCAGGCCGCGGCCCATGCGCGCCAGGAGTCGGAGGAGGCGCGGGCCCAGGCGGCGGCGCAGCGCAGCGCCGCCGAGGCGGCCGAGGCCCAGGCGGTGCAGATGGAGGCCGAGCTGCAGGCCTTCCGCTGGGAGAAGGACGAGATGGAGCAGCGGCTGCGCGCCGCCCAGGAGCAGAAGGGCGTGGCCTCGGCCGGCGAGGTCGGGCGGCTCCGCGAGGAGCTGGCGGAGCGGTCCCGCCTGGCGAGCGAGCTGCACCAGGCGCTGGAGCGCTCGCAGCGGGAGGTGCAGGAGGCCCGGGCGCGGCTGGAGGAGGCGGCCCGCCGCCCGGCCGGCGACGAGGCGGCGCGGCTGGCGCAGGCCGAGGCCCAGGTCCAGGAGCTCGGCAAGCGGCTGCAGGAGGCCCGCGGGCTGCTGGCCGCCGTGAAGTCCGGCGACACCGGCGCCCCGCTCCAGGCGCTCACCCGGGAGCGGGAGGAGCTGGTGTCCCAGATCACCGACCGCGACCACCGCATCGCCCGGCTGCAGCGGGAGCTGGCCGACAAGACCGACCGCCTGGGGCGCCTCGCCAAGGAGATGGGCGACCTGAAGTCGAAGGGGCTGGGCAAGATCTTCCGGTAGCGCCACGCGAACGGCGCCGAGGTGAAAGATCCGGCGCCGCGTCCCGCAATCCGGGGAGTCGGCCCGCTCCGCCTTGAGCGGATCCGGACCCGCTGCTACGGTCCACGCCGATGTCGAAGGTCCGCCTCGCCTTCCTGTGGCACATGCACCAGCCCTCGTACCGGGATCCCGAGTCCGGGGGTTTCCTGCTGCCGTGGGTGAGGCTGCACGCCTCGCGGGCCTACAACGACATGGCGCTCCTCCTGGAGCGCCACCCGGCCATCCGCTGCACGGTGAACTTCACCCCGGTGCTCCTCGAGCAGATCGAGGCCTACGCGAAGGACGGCGCCGCCGACCGCTTCCTCGAGCTCTCGCGCAGGGCGCCGGCCACGCTCACTCCCGAGGAGCGCCAGGCCATCCTCCGCTCCTTCTTCATGATCGACTGGGAGACGGTGGTGAAGCCGCACCCGCGCTACGCCGAGCTCCTGCGCAAGCGCGGGCGCGACGTGCGCTACCTGGACCTCGCCGAGGTGGCGCGCCGCTTCAGCGACGAGGAGATCGCCGACCTC
Organism: Deltaproteobacteria bacterium; assembly: GCA_016214955.1. Lineage (GTDB taxonomy): Bacteria > Myxococcota > Myxococcia > Myxococcales > Anaeromyxobacteraceae > JACRMN01. Next base: position 55,690 of record JACRMN010000006.1, on the reverse strand, counting down.
CAGGTGCTCTTCAACCTCTCCTGGGTGGGCTTCGCCGCCCTCCAGGAGGATCCGGCGCTGCGGGCGCTGGCCAGGAAGCAGCGCGGCTACACCCGCGGCGACTGCGACCAGGTGCTGGAGGCCCATCGCCGCATCCTGGGCGAGGTCGGGCCGCGCTGGCGCCGGCTCGCCGAGCGCGGCCAGGTGGAGCTCTCCTCCACGCCCTACTACCACCCCATCCTCCCGCTGGTCTGCGACTCCGACTCGGCGGCCCGCGCCCTGCCCCAGCTTCCGCTGCCGCCGCGCTTCTCCTGGCCCGAGGACGCCGCCTGGCACGTGCGCGAGGGCATGGCCCGCCACGCGGCCACCTTCGGCACCCCGCCGCGCGGCATGTGGCCGGCCGAGGGCTCGGTCTCGCCCGAGGCGCTGGAGGTGCTGGCCGCCGAGGGGGTGCGCTGGGCCGCCACCGACGAGGGCGTGCTCTTCCACTCCCTCCCCGCCGACGCGCAGCGGCTGCGCTCGCTCTACCGGCCCTGGCGCGTGCCCACCCGCCGCGGCGAGGTGGCGATGCTGTTCCGCGACCGCGGCCTCTCCGACCTCATCGGCTTCACCTACCAGCGCAGCGGCGCCCGGGAGGCGGTGGCCGACTTCATGAGCCACCTGCGCACCATCGGCGCCGCCTGGGAGAAGGAGGGGAACGCCGGGCCGGCGACGCTGGGCGTGTTCCTCGACGGCGAGAACCCGTGGGAGCACTTCCCCGACTCGGGCGAGGAGTTCCTCACCCGGCTCTACGAGGCGCTGGCCTCGACGCCGGGCCTGGAGACGGTGACCCTGAGCGAGGCCACCGCCGATGCTCCGCCCGACCCGCTCCCCCGCATCCACTCGGGCTCCTGGATCGAGGCGAGCTTCCGCATCTGGATGGGGCACGCCGAGGACCGCGCCGGCTGGGCGGCGCTGGGCAAGGCCCGGACGGCGGTGGCCGAGGCGGAGCGGGCCGGGACCCGGCCGCCGGAGGTGCTGGCCGAGGCGCGGCGGCTGCTCTACGCCGCCGAGGGCTCCGACTGGTTCTGGTGGTACGGCGACGACTTCACCACCGAGCTGGCGCTGGAGTTCGACGGCCTCTTCCGTTCGCTGGTGGTGAAGGCCTGCCGGCTGGTGGGCGCCGCGCCCCCCGCCGAGGCCCTCGAGCCCATCAAGCACCTGGGCCTGCTGCCCGGGCCCGAGGCCGGGCCGGTGCGCGAACCCACGCTCCTGCTCACCCCCACCATCGACGGGCGCGAGACCACCTACTTCGAGTGGCAGGGCGCCGGCCTCCACCGGCCGGCCCAGCTCCAGGGCGCCATGTTCGGCTCGGCCCAGGCCTTCCGGGCGCTCCACTTCGGCTTCGACCTCCAGTCGGTGCACCTGCGGCTCGACCCCTCCGAGTCGGCGCTGCGCACCGCCGAGGCCTGCGAGCGGCTGCGGGTGCTGGTCTCGGCGGGCGGGCGGGAGCGGGCGGTGGAGCTGCCGGTGGTGGCCGACGGCGCGCAGCGCCCCGGCCGCGGGCCCGAGGGCGAGCTGGGGCTGTGTGCCTTCGCGCGGGTGCTGGAGCTGTCGCTGCCCTTCGCGGGGCTGGACCTGGCGCCCGGCACCAAGGTGGAGCTGTCGGTCCAGGTGCTGCGCGGCGAGGTGGAGCTGCAGCGCCTGCCGCAGGCCGGCGGGCTCCGCTTCACGGTCCCCGACGAGGACTTCGAGCGCATCCACTGGCGCGTGTAGAATCCGCTTCCCGTGAAGGACGAGGACACCCGGCTCGGCCAGCGCTCCGTCGACGACCCGCCCCGCCACGCAGCACTGGTGGTGGTGGTGGCGCCGGACCGCGCCCTGCTGGGGACGCGGGTCCCGCTGGCCGGCCCCTGCCTGGTGGGGCGCGACCCCACCTGCGACCTGGTGCTGGCGCTCGACGACGTCTCGCGCCGCCACGCGCTGGTGGACGCCGCCGGCGCCGGCCACCTGCTCACCGACCTGGGGTCGCTCAACGGCACCTACGTGGGCGAGGCGCGGGTGGAGCGGCGCCTCCTGCAAGCCGGGGAGCAGATCCGCATCGGCTCGGCGGTGCTGAAGTACGTGGCCGCCGGCGACCCCGAGGCCGCCTACCACGAGGAGCTGGCGCGCCGCGCCCACCAGGACCCGCTCACCGGCCTCGCCAACCGCGCCGTCTTCGACGCCGCGCTGGAGCGGGCCGCCGCCGCCTGCCGGCGCCACGGCCGGCCGCTGGCGCTCCTGCTCGGCGACGTGGACCACTTCAAGGCGGTCAACGACGGGCTGGGCCACGCCGTGGGCGACGAGGTGCTGCGGGAGCTGGCGCGGCTCCTCGGGCCGCTGGTGCGCCGCGACGAGCTCCTGGCCCGCGTCGGCGGCGAGGAGCTGGCGGTGCTCCTCCCCGAGGCCGACCTGCCGGCGGCGCGGGCCGCGGCCGAGCGCATCCGGGCGGCGGTCGAGGCCCACCGCTTCGGCCCGGAGGAGGTGCGGGTGACGCTCTCGCTGGGCGTGGCGGTGCTGGGGCCCGAGGAGGAGCCGGCGGCCATGCTCACCCGGGCCGACGCCCTGCTCTACGAGGCCAAGCGGTCGGGGCGCAACTGCGTCCGCGGGTGAACCCGTCCCGTCGCCGGGGACCCGTCCGAGGAATCCGCTGCGCCACCGCCGGAAGGGCGCTATCCTCCGGCGCCCGTGAAGAACCGCCCCGCCCTGCTGCTGCTGGCCCTCGTGGTCTTCGTCGACATGCTCGGCTTCGGCATGGTCATCCCGGTGATGGCCCTGTACGCCGAGAAGCTGGGCGCCAGCGTGGCCTCCACCGGGTGGCTCTCGACGCTCTACTCGCTGATGCAGCTGGTCTTCGCGCCGGTGTGGGGGCGGCTCTCCGACAGGGTGGGCCGCCGGCCGGTGCTGCTGGTCTCCATCGCCATGACGGCGCTGGCCTTCCTCTTCTACGGCCTGGCCGGCAGCTTCACGGTCCTGCTGCTCTCCCGGCTCTTCGCCGGCGCCGGCACCGCCAACATCGCCATCGCCCAGGCCTACGTGGCCGACGTCACCCGCCCCGAGGACCGCGCCAAGGGCATGGGCGTGCTGGGCGCCGCCTTCGGCATGGGCTTCGTCCTCGGGCCGGCGCTTGGCGGCCTGCTCTCCTCCTACTCGCTGGCGGCGCCGGGCTTCGCCGCCTCGGCCCTCTCGGTGCTCAACCTCATCGGCGCCTGGATCCTGCTGCCCGAGCCGGCGCACCGCTCCGCCGCGCCGGCGACCACCCGGCGCCTCTCGGCCCTCTTCGCCGAGCTCAGGAAGCCGGGCGTGCGCCGCATCATCGTCATCTACTTCCTGGCCATCGCCGCCTTCAGCGCCATGGAGTCCACCTACGCCTTCCTGGCGGAGAAGCGGTACGGCCTCTCCGAGAAGCACGTGGCCTACGTCTTCGCCTACATCGGGGTGCTGGTGGCCATCACCCAGGGCGGGCTGGTGGGGCCGCTCTCCCGCAAGCTGGGGGAGAAGAGGCTCCTGGTCATCGGCTCGGTGCTGCAGGCGGTGGGGCTGGCCTGGCTCCCCTTCGGCGAGGGGGTCTCGGGGCTCCTGCTCGCCTCGGCGCCGCTCTCGGTGGGATCGGGCCTGGCCTCGCCGGCCCTCTCCTCGCTCCTCTCCAAGCTCTCGGCCGACGAGGACCAGGGGGGCACCCTGGGCATCGGCCAGTCGGCGGCGGCGCTGGGGCGGATCATCGGCCCGGTCTCGGGCACCCGTTCCTTCGCCACCTGGCAGCCGGCGCCCTACCTGGGCGGGGCGGCCATCATGGCGCTGGCGGCCGTGGTGGGCGCCACCATCCGCACCGGGCGCCCGGAGGCGGCCGCGCCCCGCGGCGAAGGGCAGCAGGCGTAGTAGAATCCCCCGATGCCCGAGCTGCGCAGGGATCCCATCGTCGGCCGCTGGGTGATCATCGCCACCGAGCGTGCCCGCCGGCCACAGGACGTGGGCCGGCTCCGCGAGCCGCCGCGCGGCGGCCTCTGCCCCTTCGACTACGCCCAGGAGGACAAGACCCCGCGGGAGGTGTACGTCACCGGCCGTGCGCCCTCCGCCCCGGCCAACGGGCCGGGCTGGAAGGTGCGGGTGGTGCCCAACCGCTATCCAGCGCTGATGATCGAGGGCGAGCTGGGGCGCGAGCCGGCCGGCATCTACGACCGCATGAACGGCGTCGGCGCCCACGAGGTGGTGATCGAGACCCCCGATCACACCCGGGACATGGCGCACCTCACCGACGGCGAGGTCGCCGAGGTGCTCTGCGCCTTCAAGGCGCGCATCCTCGACCTGCGCAACGACATGCGCTTCCGCTACATCCTGCTCTTCAAGAACCACGGGCAGGCGGCCGGGGCCACGCTGGAGCACTCCCACTCGCAGCTCATCGCCCTGCCGGTGACCCCGCGCCAGGTGGCCGAGGAGATCGAGGGCGCGCGGCGCCACTACGAGCACCGCGAGCGCTGCATCTTCTGCGACATCGTCCTGCAGGAGCGGAAGGACCGCAGCCGGCTGGTGCTGGAGAACGACGACTTCCTGGTCTTCGCCCCCTGGGCGCCGCGCAGCCCCTTCGAGACCTGGATCATCCCCAAGCGCCACGAGTCGAGCTTCGAGGCCGAGCCCAGGGAGCGGCTCGGGCTCTGCGCCGCGGCGCTGCGCTCCACGCTGCTGCGCATGGGCGTGGCGCTGGGCGACCCGGCCTACAACTTCATCATCCACACCAACCCGCTGCGGGACCCGCCCTCGCTCAGCTACCACTGGCACATCGAGGTGATGCCGGCCCTGACCCACGTGGCCGGGTTCGAGTGGGGCTCGGGCTTCCACATCAACCCGGTGCCGCCCGAGGAGGCGGCCGAGTTCCTGCGGCTCGTGGCCACGTAGATGGACGTCCTGTTCGTCTCGGCCGAGGTCGCCCCCTTCTCCAAGACCGGCGGCCTGGGCGACGTGGCCGGGGCCCTGCCCCGGGCGCTGGCGGCCCGCGGGCACCGGGTGGTGGTCTTCACCCCGCGTCACGGAGTGGTGGACCCGGGCACCCACCGGCTCGAGCCCCTGCCCTTCCCCATCGAGGCCGGCGGGCAGTCGGCCGCGCTCTGGGTGGTGCGCGGCCCGGCGCCGGTGTTCTTCCTGGAGCACGAGCGGCTCTTCGGCCACCGCCGCGGCATCTACGCCGACCCGGGCCACGAGTACGGCGACAACGCCGAGCGGTTCGCCTTCTTCTGCCGCGCGGCCCTGGTGCTGCCCAGGCTCATCGGCTTCCGGCCGCGCGTCGTCCACCTCAACGACTGGCACACGGCGCTCTGCTCCTGGCTCCTGCGCCACGAGGCCGGCGCCGAGCCCTGGGCGGCGGCGGCCCGCAGCGTCTTCACCGTCCACAACCTGGCCCACCAGGGCGACTTCGCCAAGGAGAAGGTGCCGGCCCTGGGACTGCCCTGGAGCGCCTTCCGCTACGACGAGGGGATGGAGTTCCACGACCGGCTCAACCTGATGAAGGCCGGCCTCACCTTCGCCGACGCCCTGACCACCGTCTCCCCCGGCTATGCCCGCGAGATCCTCGGCCCCGAGCAGGGCGAGGGGCTGGACCCGCTGCTCCGCCACCGGGCCCACGAGCTCCACGGCATCCTCAACGGCATCGACGTGGAGGAGTGGGACCCGGAGCGCGACGCGCTGCTGCCGGCCCGCTTCGGCCCCGGCAGGCTGGCCGGGAAGGCCCGCTGCAAGGCGGCGCTGCAGGCCGAGGTGGGGCTGCCGGTGCGGGCCGACGTGCCCGTGCTGGCCATGGTGGGCCGCCTCGCCGATCAGAAGGGGCTCGACATCGCCCTCTCCGCGCTGCCGGCGCTCCTCGGCCAGGAGCTGCAGCTGGTGCAGCTCGGCACCGGGCGGCCCGACTACGAGCAGGCGCTGCACCGGCTCATGCACGAGCGGCCGCAGCAGGTGCGGGTGCGCACCCACTTCGACGAGGGGCTGGCCCACCGCATCGAGGCCGGCGCCGACCTCTTCCTCATGCCCAGCCGCTTCGAGCCCTGCGGGCTCAACCAGATGTACAGCCTGCGCTACGGCACGGTGCCGGTGGTGCGGGCTGTGGGGGGCCTGGCCGACACCGTCGAGGACTTCGACGGCAAGAGCCGGGGCACCGGCTTCTGCTTCCACGAGTACTCGGCGCAGGCGCTGCTCACGGCGATGCGGCGGGCGCTCGACGTCTACCGCGACCGCAAGGCCTGGCGCGGCCTCATGGAGCGGGGCATGGCCGAGGACAACTCCTGGGCGCGCAGCGCCGCCCGCTACGAACAGGTCTACGAGGCGCTGGCGGGCGGGGCCTGAACGGCGGGCGCCGCGGCCTTCTGCTTGCGCTCGCGGTAGGGCGCGGGCAGGAGCTTGAGGAACGAGCGGTCCTGCTGGGGCACGGCCCGGTACGGCCGGTCGAGGTACAGGTAGATCTCGTCGCCGTCCCGCTCCACCGCCTCGGGGTGCTTGAGCTCGAGCCACCAGAGGGTGGTCTCGGTGACGGTGAGCAGCCCCTCGCGCTCCGAGAGGGCGATGCCCCAGCGGGAGAAGGGGTTGAGCTCCTGCGGTTCGGTCGGGTTCTGGGGGATGGAGGCCATGGGGCGCGGATTGTACCCGTCGGCGCGCCGCGCGCCAGGGCCATCGCGCCGGCGCCGGCTACTCCAGCCCCTCGTCCCGGAGCGCGTCCTCGTCGAGGCCGCGCAGGTGGCCGATCTCGTGGAGCAGCGTCACCCGGATCTGCTCCTTGAGCTCGGCCCGGTCGCGCGCCAGCCGCGCCAGGTTCTTGCGGTAGAGGACGATGGAGCGGCACTGCGGCCCGTCCTCGGCGGTGCAGGGCTCGCCGAGCGGCGGGCCGCGGAAGAGGCCGAGGATGGAGGGGGAGAGGGGCGGGTCGCCGGCGGTGAGATCCTCCAGGGCCGGCAGATCCTCGACGCCCACGGCCACGCCGCGCAGCACCTTTCGCTCCTCGGGCCCGAGCTGGCCCAGCGCCGCCTCCACCATGCGCCGGAAGTCGCGGGGGCCGGGCTCGGCGCGGGCGAACTCGGCCGGCGCCAGCCGGGCGGCGCGGCGCGAGAGCCGCTCAGCCCGCTGCCGCTCGCCGCTCCGCTCGGCCACCAGTGCCAGGTAGTGGAGCGCCCAGGCGTCGGCCGGATCGGCCTGGACGACGGCGCCGAGCTCCCGCTCCGCCTCCTCGAAGTGGCAGGACTCGTAGAGGGCCACGCCGCGCTCGTAGCGCAGGTCCACGTCGCCGGGGCGGGAGCGCAGCCCCTCCTCGGCCAGCGCCAGCGCCTGGGGCGCGCGCCCCAGGTCGTTGGCGGCCATGGCGCCCACCAGCAGGAGCTGGGCCGCCAGGTCGGCGTCGGGCCGCGGCCCCGCAAACGCGGCCCGGGCGCCGCGCTCGGCCTGCTCCAGCGCGGCGAGCAGCGCCTCGCGGTCGTCGCCGAAGCGCTCCACCAGGAGGCGCGCCAGGGCGAGCAGCGTCTGCGGATCGCCCGCGTCCCGCTCCAGCGCGCGCGAGAGCAGGGCGCGGGCCTCGCCGGCCTGGCCGGACTCGAGGAGCCGCTCGGCCTGGGTGCGCAGCTCGGGGGCGCTGGCCGCCGCGCCGGGCGCGGGCGGCACCGCGGGGGCGGAGGAGGCCGGGGCTGCGGGGCGGGAGCAGGCGGCGGCGAGGAGCAGGGCAGCGAGAGCGCGGTGCACGGCCGGAGGAGTCTGTTCGGAACCGGCCCGCGGCGCAAGCGCACGGCGTTGCGGCAGGTGGGCGGAGCGCGTACCTGGTGCTGGGGAATCGCGGGGTTGGGAAGCGGAGGGGGCCGCGGCGCGGCCAGGGCGGATGATTGGCGGAACTCTGGGTTGGGGATCCCCGGGGTTGGGGATCCCCGGAAGGGCGGGACGCTACGGCCCGCAGACGGCGGCCGCGTCGTTGCCGTAGATGCTGGCGTACCGGATGGCGCCCGCGGCCACCAGCCGGTCGCGGAGCGCCAGCACCTGGCACTCCGGGAGTGCGTGGTTGTCGACCACGTCGAGGCTCCAGGCGCGCTCCAGCGCTGGCAGCGAGATGCCCGCGAGGGCGGCGTTGTAGTCGAGCCGCAGGTTCCACGAGACCTGGCGCAGGGCAGGGAGGGAGAGGGTCTGGAGGACGTCGCAGTACCCGATCCGGAGATCTCCTCCGACGGCGGCGGTGGCGGCGAGATCGAGCTCGACGAGCCGGGGGGCATCGAAGACGGTGAGGTCGTCCCCGGTCCGGACCAGGGCCGGCAGGTGAATCCGGGTGAGACCGGCGTTGAAGTAGAAGGCGACGTAGGCGTCGGTCGAGGCCAGCGCCGGCAGGCTCACCTCCAAGAGCCCAGGGTTGTCGTCCACGAGGACGCCCTCGCCTACCTGGGACAGCGCGGGCAGCGCGAGCCGCAACGGGCCGCCTTGCGCCCTCACCCACAGGCCGCCCACCGAGGCGAGGTGGGGGGCGTGCACCTCGGCGAGGGCCGGGTTGACCCGGAGCTGGAAGCCCCCGCCCACGCGCTCCAGGGCCGGGAGGCGCAGCGCCTCCAGGGAGCGGCTCATCACCACGAGGTCGCCGGTCACCTCGGCGAGCGCCGGGGCCTCGGCCAGCTTCGCCTGATCGTCGACGAACACGAGATCGCCGCGGAGCACCGGGCAGCCCTTGCCCACGAGGGCGTTCCACTCGGCCTCGCTGCGGACGTAGACGCTGCCCTCGTGGACGTAGCAGGGCTCGTCGCCGCCGCAGGCGGCCAGGGCGAGGGCGACGGGGAAGAGGAGTGCCAGGGCGCGCATCGGGACTCCCGGTGGAGGGCCAGAGCCTCTCACGGCGGGTGGAAATGGCGCAAGCCGCGGGAGGGTGCCCGGGCAGGCGCGAGGCGCTAGAACCGCCCGGTCAGGTACACCGCCGGCATCACGCCCAGGCCGGAGAGCTCCAGCTCCTCGAAGAGCACCCGGGTCTTGCCCCGGGTGTAGGTGAGGTCGAGCTCCAGGCCGATGAAGACGCTCTTCCAGCCCACCTTGCCCCCCAGCACGGCGCCGAGGTGGTCGAGGCCCCCCTTGGCGTCGGTGCCGAGGAGCGAGCGCTGGTAGTCGGCGGCGTCGTAGACGATGGGCAGGTCGGGCAGCACCACCAGCTTCCACCAGGTGCGGACGTAGCGGGCGCCGGCGTAGAAGTGGGCCACCCGGCCGAACTGCCGCCCGGCCACGAAGGCGATGGAGAGGTCGCGGAGCGAGGTCGAGCCGTGGAGGTAGTCCTCGATCACCGTCCCCAGCGCGCCCATGTCGCGGGAGCCGTAGCCGGCGGAGAGCAGGCCGGCCCAGCCCTCCGCCGCCGGGTCGGCGGGGCCGAAGAGCTGCCAGCCCAGGTCGGCGCCCCAGTTGGACGGCCCCCAGCGCAGGCCGACGTCGAGGCCGGAGCCGAAGCCGTAGCGGCCCCAGAGCGCGGTGTGGCTGGAGAGCGGCGAGTTGAGCGCGAAGCGGTAGGCGCCCCGGGCCACGTTGCGCGTGTCGGCCAGGGTCCAGCACTGCTGGGCGGGGTCGGGACAGGCGACGCGGGCCTGGTCGAGCTTCTTCGCCAGGTCGCGCGCCTCCTTCACCGCCGAGGCGGCCGAGGTGCCGAGCTGGTAGCCGGAGCCGAGGCCGACCTCGAAGTCGCCGCGCGGGGTGGCGCGGCCGTCGCGGGCCACGAAGGCGGGGGCGGCGCAGCCGACCCCCAGGAGGAGGAGAATGATGGCGATGCGGTGCATCCGGCCAATACACACGGAGAGTCGGGGTGCGCGCAAGCGCTCACCCCGGGGCGCCGCGCCGCACCCGGAGGGCGGGACCGGGGTGTGCCGGCCTCGCCTCGACGTTCGGGGCCTCACGGCTGGCGCGGGCTCGCTACCTCTGCCCCCGCCCCGCCCCGAGCCGCTCCACCGAGAAGGGCGCCAGGTCCACCGGCGGCGGCCTCCCCAGGATGGCGGCCGAGACGGAGTCGGCGGTGATGGGGCAGAGCAGGATGCCGTTGCGGGTGTGGCCGGTGGCGTAGTGGAGGCCGGGCAGGGCGGCGGGCCCCAGCACCGGCGAGCCGTCGGGCGAGGCGGGGCGGAAGTTGCTCCAGGTCTCGACCACCGGCGCGCGCGCCAGGGCCGGCGCGATCTCCAGCGCCAGGTCGAGCACGCTCCGGAGGCCGGCGGCGGTGACCCCGCGCTCGTAGCCCACCTCCTCCATGGTGGAGCCGCAGAGCAGCCGGCCGTCGGCGCGCGGCACCACGTACCCCTTGTCGGAGAAGATCACCCGGCGGAGCAGCGGCACCCGGGTGTCGAGGAGCGCGATCTGCCCCCGCACCGGCCGCACCGCGCCCGGCGGCAGGCCGCTCCCCTCCACGAGCCCGCTCCAGGAGCCGGCCGCCAGCACCACCGCGCCGGCGTCGATGCGCCCCCGGTCGTGGTCCACGCCGGCGGCGCGGCCGCCCTCGTGCCGGATGCGGAGCACCTGGCCGGTGAGGAACTCCGCGCCGGCGGCGTGAGCGGCGAGGTAGAGCGCCCGGGCCAGCGGCCGCGGGTCCACGCTGGCCTCGCCGCGGAACCAGAGGCCGCCGCGCACCGCGGGCGCGAGCCCGGGCTCGAGCGAGAGCGCCCCCTCGCCGTCGAGTACCTCGACGGGCACCTGGTGTCGCTGGAGCTGCTCGGCGCGCGCCGCCAGCACGCGGGCGGTGGGGTCGTCGAAGGCCACCTCCAGCGTGCCGCCGCCGCGGAAGCCAACCGAAACCCCGGTGAGCCGGGTGAGCTCCTCGGCGAAGGCGGGGTAGCGGGCCAGGGAGGCGGCGCAGAGGTCGTAGAAGGGGCCGGGCTCCTCGGCCTCGACGCCGGGCGAGAGGATGCCGCCGGCGGCGCTGGAGGCCTCGGCGCCGGGGATGGACCGCTCCAGCACCAGCACCTGCTTGCCGGCCTGCGAGAGCCGCAGCGCCACCGCGCAGCCCTGCACGCCGGCGCCGATCACCACCACGTCTGCTTTCATGGGATGCGGAGCCTACCGCCCGCCCTGGCGCGCGGGAACCGGGAAACGGCGGCGCCTCGCCGCGAATGCTCCCCACCCCCCGAGACCTCGGCGCGCCGCTCCGCCGGGCGCGCCGCTTCCCGGGATCCCGTTCGCCCTGAGCGAGGGGCCGGAGGCCCCGAGTCGAAGGGCGCCGCTCCGCCGGATACACCGGCCTCCGCCGCTGGTCCTCGGGCGGACGCTACACGCAGCCGCGCGAACACCATCCGCACGGGGCGTCTCGCAAACGTCGGGGCGCGGACGACGGGCCGCCGCTCGCCGTTGCCGCGCCCACGACGGCTTGCTCGACGCGGACGGGCTCGCGAGCCGCGCGGATGGCAGGCGCTCCCTTGCGCCCTGCGGAGGCGGCTGCGGCCGGTGTGCCGGCTGCGCGGCTGCTGCGGCCATTGCCGCGAAGCCGCGGCGCGAGGACGGCGACGAGGGGCCCGGGAGCCTCGGCCTCGTCCGGCGGCGCGGGTCGCGGACGAAGGCCGGGGAGCCGGCGCTGCGCCGGGCCGCGACTTCGACCCGGACCGCGGCCGAGCAGCGAAGGCGCGAGGGAGGGCGAGAGATGCGCGAGAAGAGCGGGAGGGCGCTACGGCACGATGCCGTGCAGCAGCAGCTTCTGCAGGTGATCGCGCCAGGCTTCGTCGGTGATGGGGGTGCCGGTCCAGATGCGGGCCACGTCGTGGACGGAGGCCACCAGGGCCGCCAGCGCGCCGATGGTGAGCACCACCATCGTGGGGTCGAGTCCCGGCCGCAGCGCCGAGCTGCCGTTCGACGGGATCTGGATGCGCTCCACCGCGGCGCGGGTCCGGGCGATGAGCTCCGGCTCCGCCTCGACGAGCGCCTGCAGGTGGGGCGCGCCGTCGAGCAGCTCGCGGATCACGATCTGCGAGCCGGCGGGGTCGCGCATCAGGGCGTCCACGTAGGCAGTCACCACCGCCGAGGGGCCCGTGCCCTGCTCCAGCAGGGCCACGATCTCGCGCGCCTGGGCCTGCCAGACCGTCCGCAGGATGTCGAGGTAGAGGGCCTTCTTGGAGGACCAGTGCCGGTAGAGCAGGGCCACGTTGCAGCCGGCGCGGCGGGCGATGCCCTGCACCCGTGCGCCGTGGTAGCCGCGCTGGGAGAACTCGATGCGCGCCGCGTCCCACAGGCGCTCGGCGATGCCGTGCCGGGGGGGCGGGTTGGGCCTGGTCTCGGGTGTGTGCTCCACGTTTTGCACCAGGGCCATGAATAAGAACCCTCCTTGACCTCCGTCAAGTCATGCTGACCACAGCCAAAAGGGGTGTGTGCCGGGGGCGCATCCGACCCGTGTGCTAGGGCATCCGGCAATCGTTCGAGACCCTCCTGGACCCCGCTCGCGCCATCCTCCACCTCGATCTCGACGCCTTCTACGCGTCGGTGGAGCAGCTCGACGACCCCTCGCTGCGCGGCCGGCCGGTGATCGTCGGCGGCACCTCTGGCCGGGGCGTGGTCTGCGCCGCCAGCTACGAGGCCCGCAGGTTCGGGGTCCACTCGGCCATGCCCACCGCCCGGGCCCGCAAGCTCTGCCCGGGGGGGGTCTACCTGGCGCCGCGCTTCGACAGGTATGGCGAGCTCTCGGATCGCATCTTCGGCATCTACCGGCGCTTCACCCCGCTCGTGGAGCCGCTGTCGCTCGACGAGGCCTTCCTCGACGTCACCCGCAGCCGGGCCCTGCACGGCAGCGGCGCCGACATCGCCCGGGCGGTGAAGCGGCTGGTGCGCGAGGAGACCGGGCTCGCGGTCTCGGCCGGCGTCGCCGAGGTGAAGCTGGCGGCCAAGATCGCCACCGACCTGGGCAAGCCCGACGGGCTGGTGGTGGTGCCCGAGGGCGGCGTGGCCGCCTTCCTGGCGCCGCTGCCGGTGTCGCGCCTGTGGGGCGTGGGCCAGGTCACAGAGGAGGCGCTCGCGCGGGGGAGCATCCGCACCATCGGCGACCTGGCCGCGGCCGACCCGGCGGCGCTCTCGCGACTGCTCGGCGGCGGGGGCGGTGACCTGCAGCGGCTGGCCCGCGGCGAGGATGCGCGCGAGGTGGTTCCCGACGCCCAGGCCAGGAGCATCGGCGCCGAGGACACCTTCGAGGAGGACCGCCTGGGCGAGGAGGCGCTCCTGCCCCAGCTTCGCGAGCAGGCGGAGCGGGTGGGCCGCCGGCTCCGCGGCGCCGGGCTCACCGGCAAGACCGTCACCGTCAAGGTGAAGTACGCCGACTTCCGCAGCATCACCCGCCGCTGCACCCTGCCGGCCCCCACCGACGACGGGCGCGCCATCTACGACGCGGCGCGGGCCCAGCTCGAGCGGGCCGATCTCTCGCGGCCCGTGCGGCTGGTGGGGGTGGCGGTGAGCGGCTTCCCCGGCGAAGGGTCGCAGCTCGATCTCTTCGCGGCGGCGGAGCCGGTGGCGGCGCGGCGCAGGGCGCTCAATGCCGCGCTCGACGCGCTCTCGGAGCGCTTCGGCTCCGGCGCGGTGCGCCCGGCCTCGGCGGCCGGCGAGCGGGCGATCCGCTGGGCAGTGAAGCCCCGCGGCAAGCCGCAGGGCGAGGAGTGAGCCCGGCGGCTACGGCTTCCCGTAGCGGGCCATCGAGTAGCTCTCGGCCGCGGCCCCCTGCCGCCAGCGCTCGTAGGCGGGCAGGCTCCACACCGCGTCGGCCCAGGCGGCCGCGGCGCCGCCCAGCGAGATGCCGTAGGTGCGGAAGCGGCTCACCACCGGCGCGTAGTACGCGTCGGCGATGGAGAAGACGCCGAAGAGGAACGGGCCGCCGCCGCCGAAGCGCCGCCGGCAGTCCTCCCAGATGGCGGTGATGCGCCCGACGTCGGCCTGCACCTCGGGCGAGGGCGCGCAGGCGATGGTCTCGCGGATCTTGAATGGGCAGGCGCTCCGCAGGGCCGTGAACCCGGAGTGCATCTCGGCGGAGACGGCGCGGGCCACCGCCCGGGCGGCGGCGTCGCGGGGCCAGAGCGCCTTCTCGGGGAAGCGCTCGGCCAGGTACTCGCAGATGGCCAGCGAGTCCCAGACGGTGAGGCTGCCGTCCACCAGCACCGGCACGCGGCCGGCGCCGGAGACGGCGGCGATCTCGGCGCCGGTGGTGGGCTGGTCGAGGGGGATGACCCGCTCCTCGAAGGGGATCCCGGCGTGCGAGAGCGCCAGCCAGGGGCGCAGGCTCCAGGAGGAGTAGCTCTTGTTGCCGATGATGAGCTTCACGGGGAGCTCCTCCTCTCAGAGGCGCAGCATGGGCCGGCCCCAGGGGACGGCGAGCAGCACCGCCGCCAGCGCCAGCCAGAGCAGCACCTTGGCCTGGGGGAAGCCGCGCTTCAGGAAGACGTTGGCGGTATGGGCCAGCACCACCGCCGCCGCCCCCATGGCCGGGTGGACCATGGTGAAGTGGCGCGCCTCGACGTCGCCGAGCGCGCCGCCGGAGAAGGAGGTCACCGGCGAGAGCGAGATCCAGAGCGCCAGCCCCACGATGACCTGCAGGTCGAGGGCGATGACGAAGGGAAGCAGCCGGCGGCGGATCCCGGCCAGGGGGCCCAGGGCCGAGACGGCCGCCAGCACGGCGAGGGCCAGGACCACCCAGCGGAGCAGCGAGTGGGCGATGAGGGCGTAGGGGTACATGGGCCTCGGGGCGGACCGGGTCAGTGCCGGAGGGGCGGCTCGCCGGCCGACTTTCGCACCCGCTCCAGGATCTCGTCCACGCCCACGCTCTTGGGGATGTACCCCTGGGCGCCGAGCAGCTCCGACTCCCACTCGAAGCCGTAGGCGGAGAGGATGAGGATGGGCACCCCGGCGCTGCGGGCGTCCTTGCGCATCCGCTCCATCACCCCCCAGCCGTCCAGCACCGGCATCTTCAGGTCGAGGAGCACGATGCCAGGCAGCTCCTCCTGCACCCGCTGCAGGGCCACCTCGCCGTTCTCGGCCTGCTGCACGGGATAGCCCGCCTCCAGCAGGACCTCGCAGAGGGTCTCGCGGAAGTCGTCGTCGTCGTCGACGACGAGGATGTACTGCCCGGGCGTCATCGAGGTGGGGGTCCCCGGAGGATACCTGCGATCTCCTTCGCCACACGCCTTGCGTCAAGGAGCCTGTCGGGTCCCAGCGAGACGGCGCCGACCACCGGGTGGCCGCCGCCGCCGTACCGCTCGCAGATCCGGCTGATGTCGTGAGCGCGCGGCTCGCGGGCCCAGGGGTTGGAGCCCACCGAGACCTTGGCGCGCTTGGGGTCCAGGCTCACCACCACCGTGTAGCGGGCGTCCGGGTAGAGGTCGTAGGCGATGAACTTGTTGGCCGAGGCGATGCCTGTCTCGGAGAGGTCGGCCTCCACCACGCCGCCCTCGACCCGGGAGAGCCGGCGGAAGGCCTCCGCCGCCTCCTGGTGGCGCGCCAGCATCGGCGCCAGCGGCCCGGCGAGCCAGGGCTGGGCCGCCAGCTCGGCGAGCGGCGCGCCCCGGGCGAAGCCCTCGATGACGCGGCCGGGCAGGGCCGGGTCGGCCGTGGCCTCGAGCACGGTCATGATGCGCAGGGCCGGCTCCTCGAGCCGCACCGCCATGGCGGCCGAGGGGAAGGCGGCGGAGTCGATGACGTCGGCCCAGCGGCAGAGCTCGTCGAGCTCCGGGGCCCGGAAGCCGAAGCGCTCCTGGGCCACCCGGCGCAGGAAGCCGGTGTTGGAGGGGGCCTTCGGGTCCCAGAACTTCTGCCCGCTCCCGTCGGCCTCGAAGGTGGCCCGGTCCGATGCCGGCTGGAAGGCGCTCTGGTGGTGGTCGAACCACCAGTCGAGCTTCGGCGAGGGGGAGTAGCGGAAGTCCACCACCGCGTGGACGTCGGCGTCGAAGATCCCCTCGGGGAAGGGGTCGCCCTGCTGGTGCTGCATGGGCTGGTAGGCGATCTCCACGCCCGGCCCATGCCTCCAGGTGAAGAAGCGGCCGAAGAGGGCCGCCGAGGCGGCGCCGTCGAAGCAGTTGCCGTGGTGCAGGATCTTGAGCCGCATCGGGATCCAGGAATCTAGGATCGCGCCTCCTGGCGGGTCAACGAAATGGCCGGGATCGTGACCGCGGGTCTCGCCCCGGCGGGGGCGGCCGGAGCTTTGGACCCCGCGCGGGCGCGGGGTAGACTCGCGCCGACCATGCAGGCCACCCGCGTCGGCGCGCTGCTCGAGGACCGCAAGTTCGACCTGCGGCTCACGCTCGTGGCCGGCAAGCGCGGCCTGGCCCGCAAGATCGCCTCCTCCCGCATCCAGAAGCCCGGCCTGGCCCTGGCCGGCTACACCGAGTACCTGCACAAGGAGCGGCTGCAGATCTTCGGGAACACCGAGATGAGCTACCTGAAGACCCTGGCGCCCGAGCGGGCCGCCGAGGTGCTGGGCAAGTTCTTCGCCCAGGAGGTGGCATGCCTGGTGGTGACCAAGGGGCTGGTGGTGCCGCCGGAGATGAGCGCCGCCGCCGAGAAGGCCGGGGTGCCGGTGCTGCAGACGAGCCACCTCTCCAGCGCCTTCATCTCCAACGTCCAGAACTACCTGGAAGACATCCTCGCCGCCTCCACCTCGATGCACGGCGTGCTGCTCGACGTCTTCGGGGTCGGCATCCTGCTGCTGGGCAAGAGCGGCATCGGCAAGAGCGAGATCGCCCTCGACCTGGTGATGCGCGGCCACCGGCTGGTGGCCGACGACATCGTGGACATCAAGCGCCGCACCCCGGAGTCGGTCCACGGCACCGGCTCCGAGATCATCAAGCACCACATGGAGGTCCGCGGCCTCGGCATCATCAACATCAAGGATCTCTTCGGCGTCGCCGCCATCCGCGAGCGCAAGAAGATCGAGATCGTGCTCGAGCTGGTGGAGTGGGATCCGCACGTCGAGTACGACCGCCTGGGCGTGGAGGACAAGAAGTTCCGCATCCTCGACGTCGAGATCCCGGTGCTCATCGTCCCCGTCCGCCCGGGCCGCAACATGACGACCATCGTCGAGGTGGCGGCCCGCAACCACCTGCTGAAGCTCCAGGGCCACCACTCGGCCCGCGAGTTCCAGGAGCGGCTCAACCGCGCCATCGCGCTGACGCCGGGCTCGCGCGGCGGCGAAGTGGACGTCGAGTGACGGCGCCGGAGCAGGCCCCCGGCACCCGGGTGGTGATCCTCACCGGCGTCTCCGGCTCGGGGAAGTCCACGGCGCTGCGCGCGCTCGAGGACGCCGGCTGGTACTGCGTCGACAACCTGCCGGTGGTGCTGCTGGAGAAGCTCGTCGAGCTCTCCCGCCACGCCGGAGGGCAGGTGGCGCGGCTGGCGCTGGTGGTGGACGCCCGCGACGAGCGCTACCTCCCCGAGGCCCCGCAGGTCATCGAGGAGGTGCGCCGCCAGGGCACCCGGGTGGACGTGCTCTTCCTCGACGCCACCGACGAGGCGCTGCTGCGCCGCTACTCCGAGACCCGCCGCCGCCACCCGCTGGCCGGCGAGGGCGGCTCGGTGCCCGAGGGAATCGCCGCCGAGCGGCGCGCCCTGGAGCCGCTCAAGGCGGTGGCCGGCGAGGTGCTCGACAGCACCCAGATGACGGTGCACGACCTGAAGCGCTTCGTGCACACCCGCTTCGTCGAGCCCGGGGCCGCCCGGCTCGGGGTCACGGTGGTCTCCTTCGGGTTCCGCAACGGGCTGCCGAGCCACGCCGACCTGGTGCTCGACGTCCGCTTCCTGCCCAACCCCTACTTCGTCCCGGCCCTGCGCCCCCACTCGGGCCTGGAGCCGCCCGTGCGCGACTTCGTGCTGGGCCAGGCCGACGCCCGCGAGTTCCTCGACCGGCTGGCCGACTTCGGCGGGTTCCTGCTGCCGCGCTTCGCCTCCGAGGGGAAGAGCTACCTGACGCTGGCCATCGGCTGCACGGGCGGCCGCCACCGCTCGGTGGCCATCGCCGAGGAGCTGGCCCGGCGGCTCCGCGAGGCCGGGACGCCTGCGCGGGTGTGGCACCGGGACGTCGACAAGGAGTAGCGCCGCGGCCGGCGAACGGAGTAGAAGCGCACCATGGTCGGGCTGGTCGTGGCCACGCACGGGAAGCTGGGCGACGAGCTGCTCGCCACCGTGGGATCCGTCTGCGGCCCGCTGGAGCGAGCCCGCGCCGTCTCCATCTCCTCCGCCCAGCCCATGGAGGAGGCCCGCGAGTCGCTGGCCGCCGCCATCCGCGACATGGACGACGGCGACGGCGTGCTGGTGGTCACCGACATGTTCGGCGGCACCCCCGCCAACCTGGCCCTCACCTTCCTCGACGCGCGCATCGAGGTGGTCACGGGGGTCAACCTCCCCATGCTGCTCAAGCTCTCCACGGCCCGCGCCGGCGGCGCCACGCTGGCGGCCACCGCCGAGATGCTGGCCGGCTACGGCCAGAAGAACATCACCCTCGTCAGCCAGCTGCTGCGCGACCGCGTCCAGAAGGGCAGGTAGGCGCCGGTGATCGCGCTGGTCCGCGTCGACAACCGGCTCATCCACGGCCAGATCCTGGAGACCTGGCTCCCGGCGCTGCGGGCCCGGCGGGTGCTGGTGGCCGACGACGAGGCGGCGCGGAGCCCGCTCTCCCGCAGCGCCCTGACCCTGGCCCTCCCCGACGACATCCCCGCCGAGGTGGTGGCGGTGGACGCGGCCGACTGGGCCGCGGCGGCCGCCGCCCCGGTGCCCGTGCTGGTGCTCTTCCGCGACGTCGAGGGGCTGCGGCGCGCCATCGGCCGCGGGCTGACCCCGGCCATCGCACCCAAGGTGAACGTGGGGAACGTCCACTTCGGCCCCGGGCGCCGGCAGATCACCCCTTCGCTCTTCCTCAAGGAGGAGGAGCTGCTCATGCTCCGCGACCTGGCGGCCGCCGGCTTCCGCGTCGAGGCCCGCGCCGTCCCGGGCGATTCCCCCACGGATGTCGAGGAGATGGGGCGCCGGTTCCAGCAGGCCCGGGGTTGACCGGGCCGGTGAGGTAGACTCCGCCCGTGGGGCTCCTGGTGCTCGCCGCCGTCGCTGGCCTGGCCGCCGTCGAGCGGCGCGGATTCCTGCAGGCCATGCTCTCGCGCCCGGTGATACTCGGGCCGCTCTGCGGGCTGGCGCTGGGCGACCTCGGCGCCGGCCTGCTCCTGGGCGCGGTGCTGGAGCTGCTCTTCCTGGGCGCGGTGAGCCTGGGCGCCTCGATGGCCCTCCACGAGACCGTGGCCACCGCCGCCATCGCCGGCGGGGCGGCCCTGGCCGGGCAGCGGCTCGGCGGCCAGCAGGTGGCGGTGGCGGCGCTGGCGGTGGCGGTGGGGCTGCCGCTGGCCATCGCCGGGCGGCTGGCCGAGGCCGCCTTCGACAAGGGCAACCAGCGGCTCGACGAGCGGGCCCGCCGGCTGCTCCTGGCCGGCGACGCCCGCGGCGCCATGCGCTGCAACCTGCTGGGGCTGGCCGCCCCCTTCGCCCTCTCGGCCCTGCTGGCACCGCTCGGCGCCGCCGCCATCGGGGCCGCCGCCACCCTGCTGCTGACGGCGGTGCCGCGCCTGGCGCGCCCGCTGGAGCTGGCCTTCGCCGCCTTCGCCGCGCTGGCCTGCGCCGCCGCCGCCCGCTCGCTGCGCACCGCCCGCGCCCCGTTCTTCTTCTTCGGCAGCGCCGGCACGCTGCTCGTCATCCTGGCGCTGGGGAGGCTCCACCGGTGAGCCTCGCCCCCCACACCCTGGCCCGCGTCTTCTGGCGCTGCCTCTTCCTCCAGGCGGCCTGGAACCCGCGCGGCATGCAGAACCTGGGCTTCGCCTACGCCATCGACCCTGCGCTCCGCGAGCTCTACCCCGACCCGGCGGCGCGGCAGGCGGCGCTGGCCCGCCACCTCGGCTTCTTCAACAGCCACCCCTACATGGCGGCCGCCATCGTCGGCGGCGCCATCCACCACGAGGAGCGGGTGGCGCGGGGCGAGGAGGCCGCCGACCAGCCGCTCACCTACAAGGCCACGCTGCAGGGGCCGCTGGCGGCGGTGGGCGACGGCTTCTTCTGGACGGCGCTGCGGCCGGCCTTCGGCGCCGCGGCGGCGCTGGGTGCGCTGGTGCTGGGCTGGCCGGCGCTGGTGGCGGCGGTGCTGCTCTACAACGCCGTCCACCTCTGGCTACGCTTCCGGCTGCTGCGCGACGGCTACCTCCACGGCGACGAGGTGGTGCTCGACATCCGCGCCCTGTGCCTGCCGGCCTGGGCCGATCGGGTGCGGCTCACGGCGGCGGTGCTGGCCGGCCTGGCGGCGGCGCTCCTTGTCGATCGGTCGGCAGGCGGCCTCGCCGGCGGGCTCCTCACCGCCGGGGCGGCGGTGGCCGGCTTCTACCTGCTGGGGCGGAAGGCGCCGCTCCTGCCCCTGGCCTACGCCGCCCTCCTCGCCGGGGTGGCGGTCGGCCTGCTCGGCGGAGGCTCCTAGATGGCGCGGCTGCAGCGCACCTTCCTCATCGTCAACACCCTCGGGCTCCACGCCCGGGCCGCCGCCCAGCTCGTCCAGACCGCCAACCGCTTCCAGAGCGAGGTGCTGGTGGAGCGCGAGGGCCAGTCGGTGAACGGCAAGAGCATCATGGGGGTGCTGATGCTGGCAGCTGCCAAGGGCACCGAGATCCAGGTGGTGTGCGAGGGGCCCGACGCCGAGCCGGCGCTCTCGGCCCTGGCCAGGCTCATCGAGGCCGGCTTCGGGGAGAAGTGAGTGGGCGCGCCGACCACCTGGACGGGCATCGCCGCCTCGCCGGGCATCGCCGTGGGGCGGGTCTGGGTGGTCGACCGCCGCAAGGTGAAGACGCCCAAGCGCGAAGTGGGCAGCACCGAGGTGGGGGGGGAGATCCAGCGGCTCCACCAGGCGCTGCAGGCCAGCGACGCCCAGCTCCAGGCGGTGAAGGACAAGGTCGAGAAGCTCGAGGGCACCGAGCACACCGCCATCATCGACATGCACCGGATGATGCTGAAGGACGAGCTCCTGGTGCTGGAGGCCGAGCGGCTGGTCCGCGAGGAGAAGGTCAACGCCGAGTGGGCGGTGAAGCGGGCCGTCCGCAAGATCAAGGGGGCCCTCTCCGACGTCGCCGACCCCTACTTCCAGGAGCGGCGCGCCGACGTGGACTACGTGGGCGAGCGCATCATCCGCAACCTCATGGGCGAGGCGCCCGACGTGCAGGAGCCGCCGCCCGAGGGGGCCATCATCGTGGCCCGCGACCTCTCGCCGGCCGACACCGCGCTCCTGCTCCACGAGCACAAGGTGGCCGGGTTCGTCACCGACCTCGGCACCCAGACAAGCCACACCGCCATCGTGGCCCGGGCCCTGGGCATCCCGGCGGTGGTGGGCGCCGGCCGCGTCACCCAGGCCTGCGACCGCGGCGAGTGGATCGTGGTCGACGGCGGCCGGGGCACGGTGGTGCTCAACCCCTCGCCCGGCGAGCGGATGGACTACGAGGCGGCCCGCGAGCGCTACCAGGCCAGCGAGCGGGAGCTCCTCACCACCCGCGACCTGCCGGCCACCACCCTCGACGGCGTGACGCTCCGGCTGGTGGGCAACATCGAGTTCGCCGAGGAGGTCGAGGGGCTCCTGGCCCACGGCGGCGAGGGCATCGGCCTCTACCGCACCGAGTTCCTCTTCCTGGGGCGGGGCGACCTGCCCAGCGAGGAGGAGCACTACCTCAACTACCGGCGGATCCTCGAGACCCTGGCCCCGCGCCCGGTGACCATCCGCACCTTCGACCTGGGCGCCGACAAGCTGCCCTCGGGGATGAAGTCCCACGCCGAGAACCCGGCCCTGGGCCTCCGGGCGCTGCGCTACTGCCTGCGCCAGCCCGACCTGTTCCGCGCCCAGCTCCGCGGCCTGCTCCGGGCCGCGCCCCACGGCAACCTCAAGGTGATGTTCCCCATGGTGAGCGGCGTGGCCGAGCTGCGGGCGGCGCGCCGGGTGCTGCTCGACGTGGCCGAGGAGCTGCGCCGCGAGGGCACCCTGGTGAAGCTCCCGCCGGTGGGCATCATGGTGGAGCTGCCCAGCGCCGCCCTCATCGCCGACAGACTGGCGCGGGAGTGCGACTTCCTCTCCATCGGCACCAACGACCTCATCCAGTACACGCTGGCGGTGGACAGGCAGAACAAGGACGTGGCCTACCTCTACCGGCCCATGCACCTGGCCGTGCTGCGCACCCTGGCGCTCATCTGCGACGCCGGCCGCGACGCCGGCATCCCGGTCTCGATGTGCGGCGAGATGGCGGGCGAGCCCATCTACGCGCTGGTGCTGCTGGGCCTGGGCCTCTCCGAGCTCTCCATGAACGGCCCCTCCATCCCGCTGGTGAAGCGGGTGGTGCGCGCCGCCAGGGCCGAGGACGGCCGGGCGCTCCTGGAGCGGCTGCTCGAGCTCACCGCCGCCGACGACATCGAGCAGTCGATCCGCAGCGAGATGGGGCAGCGCTTCCCCGGCCTCCTGGAGCTCGATGCGGCGGTGCGTCCCGCCGCCGGCTGAGCGCCCCGGGGCCCGCTCCCACCGGCCGGTTCCGTTATTGCGGATGAACGGCTGGCCGCCTTGACAGGGCCCGGCAGGGGCGCATAGTTTCCCGCACTTTTTCCGAGGTTCCCCATGTCCGTCGCCGACTACCTGTTCACCTCCGAGTCCGTCACCGAGGGCCACCCCGACAAGATGGCGGATCAGATCTCCGACGCCGTCCTCGACGCGGTGCTGGCCCAGGATCCGCGCGGCCGCGTGGCCTGCGAGACGCTGCTCAAGACCGGCTACGTGATGCTGGCCGGCGAGATCACCACCACCGCCCACGTGGACTACCCCACCCTGGCGCGCAAGGTGGTGCGGGACATCGGCTACACCGCCGGCGAGATGGGCTTCGACGGCAACACCTGCGCCGTGCTGGTGGCGGTGGACCAGCAGAGCCCCGACATCGGCCAGGGCGTGGACACCGGCGGCGCCGGCGACCAGGGCATGATGTTCGGCTTCGCCTGCGACGAGACCCCGGAGCTGATGCCGGCCCCGATCCAGTACGCCCATGCCGTCACCCGCCAGCTCGCCAAGGCCCGCAAGGCCGGCCTCGACTTCCTGCGCCCCGACGGCAAGAGCCAGGTGACGGTGGAGTACCGCGACGGCCGCCCGGCCCGCATCGACGCGGTGGTCTGCTCCACGCAGCACGCCGACGGCATCTCCAACAAGAAGCTGCACGCCGCCGTCCGCGAGGCGGTCATCGCCCGGGCGCTGCCCAGGAAGCTCATCGACAAGAAGACCAAGATCTACATCAACCCCACCGGCCGCTTCGTCATCGGCGGCCCCATGGGCGACACCGGCGTCACCGGCCGCAAGATCATCGTCGACACCTACGGCGGCATGGGCCGGCACGGCGGCGGCGCCTTCAGCGGCAAGGACCCCTCCAAGGTGGACCGCTCGGCCGCCTACATGGGCCGCTACATCGCCAAGAACGTGGTGGCCGCCGGCCTGGCGCGCCGCTGCGAGGTCCAGGTGGCCTACGCCATCGGCGTCGCCGACCCTGTCTCGGTGATGGTGGAGACCTTCGGCACCGGCACGGTGGCCGAGGAGCGCATCGCCCGCGCCGTGCGCCAGGTCTTCGGCCTCAAGCCCCGCGAGATCATCGAGGGGCTCGACCTGCTGCGCCCCATCTACACGCGGACCGCCGCCTACGGCCACTTCGGCCGCACCGAGAAGGAGTTCACCTGGGAGCGGACCGACAAGAAGGACGCCCTCCGGGAGGCCGCCGGCGGCCGCCGCGCCGCGGTCGCGTAGGGCCCTGCGCCCCGCTTGAGCGCCCTCGCCGCGATCCTGCTCGGCCTGGTCCAGGCCGCCACCGAGTTCCTCCCCGTCAGCTCCACCGCCCACCTGCTGGTGGTGGGCGAGCTCCTGGGCCAGTCGCTGGACGACGAGCGGTTCCGCGCCTTCAGCACCATCATCCAGCTCGGCACCACCGCCGCGGTCGTCGTCTACTTCCGCGGCGAGCTCGGCGAGCTGGTGCGCGAGGGGCTGCTGGCGCTGCGCCGCGGCCGACCCTTCGGCACGCCGCAGGCCCGCCTCGGCTGGCTGCTGGTGGCCGGCACCGTGCCGGCGGCCCTGGCGGGCAAGCTGCTGGAGCGGCGCATCGAGGCGCTGGGCAACGCCGTCATCGCCGGCTCGCTGGTGGTCTGGGGCCTGGTGCTCTGGTCGGCCGAGAGGCTGGCGCGCCACGAGCGGCGGCTCGCGGACGTGGGGGTCCGCGACGCGCTGCTCATCGGCGTGGGCCAGGCGCTGGCGCTCGTGCCCGGCACCTCCCGCTCCGGCGCCACCATCACCACCGCCATGTTCCTGGGGCTGCGCCGCGAGGACGCCGCCCGCTACAGCTTCCTGCTCTCGGTGCCCATCACCCTGGGCGCCGGCCTCTACAAGCTGCGCAAGGTGGCGCCGGTCATCGCCGGCGAGCCCTCGTGGCAGCTGGCCACCGCCCTCGGCACCGCGGTCTCGTTCCTCTTCGGCCTGGCGGTCATCGCCTGGCTGCTGCGCTGGCTGCGGACCCGCACCACCTACCTGTTCGTGGGCTGGCGGCTGGCGGCAGGCCTGGTGGTGGCGCTCCTGCTCTGGCAGGGGGTCCTGCCCTCGGGCACCGCCTCGCAGCCGCCCGCGACGTCGGCCCGCCCGTGACCTTCGAGCGGCTGCGCAAGGCGCTCGCCGCCCGTACCCCGAGGGACTTCGACCCCTCCACCCTGGTCGCCGCCGAGCTCCCGCCGGGAGGCCTGGCCCACGCCTCGGTGCTGGTGCCGCTGCTGGTGCGCGACGGCGCGCCCTGCGTGCTGCTCACCCGGCGCCACCGCCACCTGCCGCGCCACCCCGGCCAGGTCAGCTTCCCCGGCGGCCGCAACGACCCCGGCGAGGAGTCGCTGGCGGCGGCGCTGCGCGAGGCCCACGAGGAGATCGCCCTCGAGCCCGACAAGGCCGAGGTGCTTGGCCGGCTGGACGAGACCCTGGTGCTGGCCTCGCCGTTCCGCTTGACGCCCTGGGTCGCCCGTGTGCCATATCCCTACCCCTACGCCGGCCACCCCGGCGAGGTGGACGGGATCCTGTACGTCCCCCTGGCCGCGCTCCTCGGCCCCGGGGCACACCACGTCGAGCGGCACGGCGCCTACGGCGCGCAGCACGAGGTTCACGTCTACGAGGTGGAGGGCGCCCGCATCTTCGGCGCCACGGCGGCGGTGCTGTGGCAGCTCCTCGAAGCCTGGAGGACGGTGGGATGAAGCTCTTTCCGGTCATCATGGCGGGCGGCTCCGGCACCCGCTTCTGGCCCCTCTCGCGCAAGGACCGGCCCAAGCAGTTCCTGGCGCTGGCCGGGGACACCGCCCTGCTCCGCGCCACGGTGGACCGGCTGCCGCCGCTGGCGCGCCTTTCCACCACCTTCGTCGTCTGCGGGCCGAGCCACGCGCCCGCGGTGCGCAAGCTGGTGCCCCAGCTGCCCCGGGCCAACGTGGTCATCGAGCCCTGCGCTCGCAACACCGCGCCCTGCGTGGGCCTGGCGGCGCTGCACGTGGCCGCCCGCGAGCCGCGGGGCGTGATGCTCATGCTCCCGGCCGACCACCACATCGGCAAGCCCGAGGCCTTCCGCGCCGCGCTGGCCGCCGCCGCCGCGGTGGCCGAGAAGGGCTCGATCGCCACCATCGGCATCCGGCCCAGCCGCCCCGAGACCGGGTACGGCTACCTCAAGGTGGGCGGCCGGCTGCCGGCCATCGGCAAGGCCCGGGGCCCGCTCGCGCCCCACAAGGTGGAGCGCTTCGTCGAGAAGCCCGACGTGGTCACCGCCGCTCGCTACCTGGCCGAGGGCAACTACCTCTGGAACAGCGGCATCTTCGCCTTCCGCGCCGACGTCATCCTCGACGAGATTCGCCGCGCCATGCCGGTGCTGGGCGAGCAGCTCCAGGTCATCGAGCGCTCGCTGGGCACGCCGGGCCACGCCCGCACCCTGAAGCGCATCTTCCCCGACTGCCCCTCCATCTCCATCGACTACGGCGTGATGGAGAAGAGCCACCGCATCGCGGTGGTGCCCGCCGACTTCGGCTGGAGCGACGTGGGCAGCTTCGCCGCCCTCCCGGAGGTGCAGGCGGTGGACGGCGAGGGCAACCTCACCCGCGGCGCGGGGCTGGTGGTCGACGGCCACGAGAACGTGGTGCTGGGCCACGGCAAGCGGCCGCTGGCGGTGGTGGGGCTCGACGGCGTCGTGGCCGTGGACGCCGGCGACGCCATCCTGGTGGTGCGCCGCGACCGGGCCCAGGACGTGCGCAAGGCGGTGGAGGAGCTGCGCCGCCGCGGGCGCGAGGACGTGCTGTAGCCAGGAGGGGAGCGCGAGGCGGGCATGCCCGGCATCTCACCGACGATCTTCCGCGAGTACGACATCCGGGGCCTGGTGGACAGGGACCTCACCGAGGAGGCCGTGCGCCTCGTCGGCCGCGCCCTGGGCACGCGGGTGCGCCGGGCCGGCGGCCGCACCGTGGTGGTGGGGCGCGACTGCCGCCTCTCCGGCGAGCGCTTCGCCACCGCCATGCGCCAGGCGCTCAACGCCTCCGGCTGCGACGTCGTCGACCTGGGCGTGGTCCCCACCCCGCTCACCTACTTCGCCGCCCAGACGCTGCCTGTGGACGGCCTGTGCATGATCACCGGCTCGCACAACCCGCCGGCCTACAACGGCCTCAAGGTGGGCGTGGGCCCGTCGACCCTCTACGGCAAGGACATCCAGGACCTGCGCCAGCAGATCGAGCGCGGCGACTTCGACGCCGGCCAGGGCTCGGTGAAGAGCCACGACATCGTCACCCCCTACCGCGACCACGTGGCCGGCAACCTGCGGCTCGGCAAGCGGCGGCTCAAAGTGGTGGTGGATGCCGGCAACGGCACCGGCGGCGTGGTGGCGGTGCCGCTCTTCCGCCGGCTCGGGCTCGACGTCGTCTCCCTCTTCGAGGAGATGGACGGCCGCTTCCCCAACCACCACCCCGATCCCACGGTGGAGGAGAACCTGGCCCAGCTCCAGGCCAAGGTGCGCGAGACCGGCGCCGACCTGGGCATCGCCTACGACGGCGACGCCGACCGGGTGGGGGCGGTGGACGAGAAGGGGAACGTGCTCTGGGGCGACCAGATCATGATCCTCTTCTCGCGGGCGCTGCTCGCCGAGGTGCCGGGCGCGGCCATCGTCGGCGAGGTGAAGTGCTCGATGACCCTCTACGACGACATCGCCCGGCACGGCGGGCGCGGCATCATGTGGAAGGCGGGCCACAGCCTCATCAAGGCCAAGATGAAGGAGGAGCACGCGCTCCTGGCCGGCGAGATGAGCGGCCACATCTTCTTCGGCCACCGCTGGTTCGGCTTCGACGACGCCATCTACTCCTCGGGCCGGCTGCTGGAGCTGCTCTCCCACGCCGCCGGACCGCTCTCGGGGCTGCTGGCCGACGTCCCCCGCACCTTCAGCACCCCGGAGCTGCGGGTGGACTGCCCGGAGGAGAAGAAGTTCGAGCTGGTGCGGCGCGCCCAGGAGTGGTTCTCGGCCCGCCACCGGACGGTGACGGTCGACGGCGTGCGCGTGCTCTTCCCCGACGGCTGGGGCCTGGTGCGCGCCTCCAACACCCAGCCGCTGCTGGTGCTCCGCTTCGAGGCCACCACCGCCGAGCGGCTCGCCGAGATCCGCGCCCTCGTCGAGAGCAAGGTGCACGAGCTGCTCCGGGAGCTCGGGGCCTAGATGTCCGCCCTCGGTCTGGATCTCGGCGGCACCAGCGTCCGGGCGGCGGTCCTCGACCCCGTCAGCGGCGCCATCCTGGCCTCGGCCAAGGAGCAGCACGCCGACCGCTCCCCCGAGGCGGTGGTGGCGGCCTGCGTGCGGGTGGCCCAGGCGGCGGTGGCCGCGGCAGGCTGCGCCCTGCCGGGCTCGGCGGCCATCGGCGTCGCTGGCCAGTGCGCCGGCCACAGCGGCCTGGTCGTCAACGCGCCCAACCTGGGCTGGCGGATGGTGCCGCTGGCGGAGCGGCTGGGGCGCGCGCTGGGGCTCCGGGTCCGCGTGCTCAACGACCTCTCGGCGGCGGCCATCGGCGAGCACCGCTTCGGCGCGGCGCGCGGTGTCGAGGACGCGGTGCTCTTCTTCGCGGGCTCCGGGGTGGGCGCCGGCCTGCTCGTGGGCGGGCGGCTCGCCGAGGGCGGCGCCGGCTTCGCCGGCGAGGTGGGTCACGTGAAGGTCATCCCCCGCCCCACCACGCCGGAGCGCCGCTGCGGCTGCGGCCAGCTCGGCTGCCTCGAGGCCTACACCGGCGGCCACGCCCTCACCGCGCGCGCCCGCGAGGCGCTGGCGGCGGGGCGCATGCAGGGCCTGGCGGCGGCGGTAGGCGGCGACGCGGCCCTCGTCATCCCCTCGCGCATCGAGCAGGCGGCCGCCGCCGGCGACGCCGACGCCGCCAGCCTCTGGGAAGAGGCCGGCGAGCTGCTTGGCGACGCGGCCGCCAACCTGGTGACGGTGCTCAACCCGGCGCGGCTGGTGCTCGGCGGCGGAGTGCTCCTCGGCTGCCCGCTGCTCTTCGCCCGCGTCGAGGCGCGGCTGCGCGACCGCGCCTCGGCCAGCGCCGGCCAGTCGCTGGCGGTGGTTCGCGCCGCGCTGGGCGACGACGCCGGCGTGGTGGGCGCGGCGCTCGCCGGTGCGGGCGGGTAGCTCCCCGGTTCGCTCGCGACCCACAGTGAACCTAGGGCCCGGTCCTCCCTCCGCGCCCCGAGGCGGGGTAAGGGCGTTCGGGCGATGCCCGCTGCTCCCACGGACCGAAGCAATGCCGGCGCCGCGCGTCGAGGCTTCCTCGGGCGAGGGACGCGCGGCGCGATGCATTGCTCGGGGTCTGCGCACGGAACCGGTCGCAGGTCGTTGCCGTGAAGACCCGGCCCGCCGAGGGGCGCGGAGGACCGAGGACCGGCTGGACCGACCCGGCCCGCCGAGGGGCGCGGAGGACCGAGGCCCCGCCGGCAACCGGCGCGCAGCGGCCCTACGGCAGCTCGAACCGGAAGGTGAAGACGATCTCGGTGGCCACGGGCTGGCCGTCCTTCTGCGCCGGCCGGAAGCGGCAGTGGCGGCGCGCCGCCGACTCGGCAGCGGCGGCCAGCCCCTTGCCCGGGTCGGCGAGCGCGCGCGCCTCGCGCACCCGTCCTTCCGCGTCCACGAGCAGCTTCACCCGCACGTCGCCCTGGAGGCCGGCGGCCCGCGCCTCGGCGGGATACTCGGCCTGCGGCACCTCGCAGGACACGGTGCGCGGCGCCACGCTCACCTCCGCCGGCGGCAGGTAGCGCTCGGCGCGGTAGGGCTTCACCTCGGCGGGGTCGGGCGCCACCTCGGGCGCCTTGCCGTAGAGGGTGTTGCCCACCGGCGCCGCCACGCCGCCGGAGGTGGCGGTGGCCGAGAGCGAGACGCCGACCCGCACCGGCGCGCGGGTGGGCGGAGGCGCGTCGGGCGGAGGCGGCTGGTTGGGCGGCGGAGGCGCGAGCGTGGGCGGCGGCGGCCGGGGCCGGGCCACCGCCACCCTCTCCGGCGTCCGCCGCGGCGGCTCGGCAGGCGGGGCCGGGGGCGGCGGCGCGGGCCGCTCGATGATCTCCACCTCCACGGCGCGGTCGCGCGCCACCTCGGCGCCGCGCACCGACCGCAGGGCGAGGACCAGCCCGCCGTGCAGCGCCAGCGAGATCGCCACGCCGGCGGCGCTGGCCCAGCGCTCGCGCACCTACTGCTCCTTCTCCACGTGGATGGCGAAGCGGGAGACCCCGGCCTGCTTCACCATGTCGATGACGTGCACCACCGCGCCGTGGAGCGCCTTGCGGTCGGCGCTGATGATGGCGCGGGTCTCGCGGTCGCGGGCCACGGCGTCGCGCACCCTCTGCCGCACCTGGGCCTCGTCGGCCCGGGCGCCGTCCAGGTAGATGGTGCCATCGGCGGTGAGCACCAGCGCCAGGATCGATCCGGTGGCCTCGCCGGCGGCAGCGGCGCGCGGAAGGTCCACCTCGATCGACTCCTTCACGATGTAGCTGGCGGTGACCATGAAGATGATGAGCAGCACCAGCACCACGTCGACGAGCGGCGTGACGTTGATGTCGCTGATGAGGTCGTCCTCGCCCTGCGAGAGCTTGCCGGCCATGGCCTCACCCCTGGCCGCGGCCGCGCAGGAAGGCGGCGATGGCGTGTCCCATCACCGTGGAGCGCTGCGCCGAGCGGCGGAGCCAGCGGGTGTAGAGGTTGAACATCACCACCGCCGGCAGCGCCACCAGCAGGCCCACCGCCGTGGCCACCAGCGCCTCGGAGATGCCGGCCATCACCGTGCTGGCACCGCCGGCGCCGCCCTGGTGGGTCGCCAGGTCGGCGAAGGCGCGGATGATGCCCAGCACCGTGCCGAACAGGCCGATGAAGGGGGCGTTGTTGCCCAGGGTGCCGAGGAAGGCGAGCCGCTGCTCGTAGTCGAGGCGGGCGCGCTCGATGCGGCCGGCGACCACCTCCTCCACCGACTCGGCACCGCGCGCCGCCTGGTCCACCGCGGCGCGCACCACCTCGGCCTCCATGCCGGGCCGCCCCTCGACGGCCTGCTTGGCGGCCTGCAGGTCGCCGGCCTGCAGCAGGCGGGCGATGGCATCGGCGTCGGGCAGGCGGCGCGAGAAGAAGAAGAGGGCCCGCTCCACCATGATGGCCACCGAGGCGATGGAGAGCGCGATGAGCAGCCACAGCACCCACTCCGCGCCGAGCTGGGTGATGGCGAGCAGGCTACGAGTCAGCATGCGAGGTTCTCCCGAGTGACTGGGCGCGAAGTAGAAGAGCGCGTCGGCCGGGTGTCAAGGTGAACGGCGGAGGCGCCGGCGGCATTCCGTCCCACCCGCCGCGCGGTGAACGTGACGCATGGTGAACTCACCCGACGACGATCGATGCACCCCATCGGTACGCCGTCGCTCCACTCGCCTCGAACGACTGAAAAAAAGTCCGGACCGCGAGTTGCGCGATCGATCCGCGGGATGTAGTCTGCTTTCAGTTGATTCAACCCACTCTCCACAACGGAGGGAAACATGGCCGCGAAGAAGAAGGCGACGAAGAAGAAGGCAACCAAGAAGAAGGGCGCCAAGAAGAAGTAGCGCTCGCCGATCTTTCCGCAGCACGCGCGGCCGCCTCCGGGCGGCCGTTGCATTTTCCACCCGCGCCATGTCCCTCTCCGCCTCCCAGATCGCCGCGCTGGTGGCCGAGCTCCAGCCGCTCGCCGGCGCGCGGGTCACCGGCGTGAGGCTCCACGGCGAGCGAACCCTCTCGCTGGAGCTCTCGGGGCGCAGCGGCACCGTGCTCCTCCTGCTCTGCGCCGAGCCCGACGTCACCCGCCTCCACGCCGCCGCCGCGCGGCCACCCGCTCCCGACGCGCCGCTGCCGCTGCAGCCGGTGCTGCGGCGGGAGCTGGGCGGCGCCCGCCTGGCCTCGCTCGCGGTCCGCGACGGCGACCGGGTGGTCGAGCTGCTCTTCGAGCGGCCCGCAGCGCCCGAGGGACCGCAGCCGCCCCTGCGCCTGCTGGCCGAGCTCACCGGCCGCCACGGCAACCTCTTCCTCCTCGACGAGGCCGGCGTCATCCGCGCCGCCCTGGCCCGCTCGCCCTCCACCACCCGGCGCCTGCACGCCGGCGCGTCCTGGGAGCCGCCGCCGGCCCGCACCGGCGAGGAGGGTCGCGGCCCGGACCTCGAGCCCGAGGCCGGCGCTCCCTTCCCCCTCTCGGCGGCGGTCGAGCGCCACTACCTGGCGGAGGAGGAGGCCCGGCGCCTGGTGGCCGCGCGGCGCCGGCTCCGCGAGCCGCTGCGGGCGGCGGTGGCCCGGGCGCGCCGGGCGCTGGGCAAGCTGGCCGAGGAGGCGGCGCGCATCCCGGTGGCGGAGGAGGACAGGCGCCTCGCCGACCTCCTGAAGCAGAACCTCCATGCCCTGAAGCGTGGCCAGCCCCGCGCCGAGCTCGTCGAGTGGACCGCCGAGGGGCCGCGCCCGGTGGCGGTGGCCCTCGACCCGGCCCTCACCCCGCAACAGAACATGGAGCGCTTCTACCGCCGCTACCGGCGCATCGCCGAGAGCGCCGCCCAGGTGGAGGCCCGGGTCGCGGCGGTGCGCGAGCGGCTCCTGCACCTCGAGCCGCTCGTGACCGCGGTGGACGCCGCCGGCCTCGACGAGCTGCCGCGGCTGGAGAGGGAGGCGCGCCGCCTCGGCGCCGCCCCGCGGCCGCAGCCGCCACCCGGGCGCAAGGCCCGGGAGGCGGAGCGGCTTCCCTACCGGGCCTTCCGCACCCTGGGCGGCGCGCTGGTGCTCGTCGGCCGGAGCGCGGCCGACAACGACGCCCTGACGGTGCGCGTGGCCAAGGGCAACGACCTCTGGCTCCACGCCCGCGGCCACACCGGGTCCCACGTGGTGGTGCGGCTCCCCAGGGGGAGCGCCGGCCCCGACCAGGACACGCTCCTCGACGCCGCCCACCTGGCTGCCTGGTTCTCCGACGCCCGCGGCGCGCCGGACGTGGACGTGGCCTGGACCCGCGCCAAGCACGTGCGCAAGCCCCGCGGCTCGGCGCCGGGCGCGGTGACCTACTCCCAGGACCGGACGCTGCTCCTGCGGGTCGAGCCGGCGCGCATCGAGCGGCTCCTGGCGGCGGAGGAGCAGGCGCCGGGCTAGGATCGGATGGTGGACGGCCAGCTCGATCTCTTCGACGCCCGGCGCTGGAGCCGGGAGCGGCGGGTGGACGAGGCCAGCCGGCTGGCCGACGCCCTGTCGGGCCAGCTCGGCGAGCCGGTGCGGCTCACCGTCCACGACAACCGCTCCATCATGGTCTCCTGGCGCCGCACCCGCGGCCTCTTCCACCTGCGGGTCCACCACATGTTCCTCGACGCCCCGCGCGAGGTGGTCGAGGCGCTGGCGGTGTTCGGGAAGCCGGGCTCGCGCCAGCGCGCCGCCGCCGGCCGGCGCATCGACGCCTACGTGCGCCACCACCGCGCCCGCATCGGCGGGGGAAGGCCGCAGAGGCTCGATCCCCGCGGCCGCCACCACGACCTGGCCGCCCTCTTCGAGGAGGAGAACCGCGCCCACTTCGGCGGCGCCATCCACGCCCGCATCGGCTGGGGCGCGCTGCGGCCCGGCGGCCGGCGGCGCTCCATCAAGACCGGCGTCTACCTCCACGACCAGCGCGTCATCCGCATCCACCCGGCCCTCGACCGGCCCGAGGTGCCCGCCTACTACGTCCGCGCCGTGGTCTTCCACGAGATGCTCCACCAGGCGGTGCCGGTGGTGGAGCGGGGCGGCCGGCGGGTCATCCACTCCGCCGAGTTCCGCCGCCGCGAGAAGGCGCACCCCGACTTCGCGCGCGCCCGCACCTGGGAGGCGGCGCACCTGCACCTGCTCCTCGGCGGGAAGCCGCGGTAGGAACCTCCACCCCGGCAGGTGCGCCGCCCGGGCGCGGCCGCGGTGCCCGCACCGGGTTGCGCGGCGCGGGGCCGGATTCCGTGACATGATCCGGTCGCATGCCCGCACCGGCCGTCCGCTCCGCGCGCGCCGCCCTCGTCGGCCTCCTCGTCGCCGCCGGCTGCCTGCCGCGCGGCACGCTGGAGCGGCCCGTGGTGGTGGCGCTGCGGGTGGAGGGCGCGCGGGCGGTGTCCGAGGAGAACATCGTCTCCCGCCTCCAGACCCAGCCCTCCTCCCGCTACCTCTTCACCCCCGAGCCGCAGCTCTACGACGAGGACGCGGCGGCCGTAGACCGCCGGCGCATCGAGGCCGTCTACCGCTCGCGCGGCTACCTCTCGGCGCGGATCGGGCCGCCCCAGGTGGTGCCGCGCGGCGAGGGGCGCGTCGAGGTCCGGTTCAAGGTGGAGGCGGAGGGGCCGCCGGTACGCGTGGCGGAGGTGCGGATCCTGGGGCTGGAGGCGGAGCCCGCGGCCCGCGCCCACCTGCCCAAGCTGCCCCTCGGCCCCGGCAGCATCTTCACCGAGGCCGCGTTCGACGCCGGCCGCGCCGCGCTCCTCACCGCCCTCGGCGCCAGCGGCTACCCGCGCGCCGAGATCGAGCAGCTGGCGGAGATCGACCCCGCCGCCAACACCGCCCGCATCACCTACCGCGTCGCGTCCGGGGGCCAGTGGAAGTTCGGCAACGTCTTCGTGGCCGGCACCGGCCTCATCCCGCGGGCGCGGGTGCGCCAGGCGGCGGCCGAGGTGCTCACCACCGGCCATGCCTGGGACCAGACCCTGCTGCCCAAGGTGCAGGCGCGGGTCCACGACATGGGGGTGTTCGGCGGCATCCGGGTCACGCCCGGCCAGCCCGACCCGGCCAGCGCCTCCATCCCGGTGGTGGTCTCGGTGCGCGAGGTGCCGTTCCGCTCGCTGCGGCTCGGCCCCCGCGTCGGCGTGCAGTCCACCCGCCAGGACATTGCCGGCACCGCCACCTGGGCGCACCGCAACTGGCTCGGGGGGCTGCGCAAGCTGCAGCTCGACGCCACCCTGGGCTGGGCCTTCATCCGAAACTTCTGGCGCCCAGACTTCCACGGGCCGGTGGCGCTGCTCTCCGCCGACCTCACCCAGCCCGACGCCATCGCCCGGCGGGTGGACCTCAACCTGCGGATCGAGGGCGAGCACCGGGTGGAGGAGGGCTACCGGTACTTCGCCGAGCGGTTCCGGATCGGCACGCCGGCCCGCTTCGGCCCGGTCACCGCCGTGCCCTCCCTCAACCTCGAGTACTACCAGACCTTCGGCGACGCCACCCGCAACGAGCTGGGCGGCCAGGCCCAGGCGCTCCTCAACTGCCCCGGCGACCAGAGCACCTGCCTGCTCGCCTACCTGGAGCAGCGGCTCGAGCTGGACTTCCGCGACGACGCCGTCGAGACCCGCCGCGGCGTCTACCTGGCGGTCTCGCTGCAGGAGGGCATCCACGCCTTCGGCCAGGGGTTCGCCTACCTGCGGGCGCTGCCCGAGGCGCGCGCCTTCCTCCCGCTGGGGAAGAGCGTCCTCGCCTTCCGCGGCCGCTTCGGCCTGCTCCACGCCTACGGCAAGGAGGGGGTGCCGCTCCTGGCCCGCTTCACCGGCGGCGGCCCCGGCCAGATGCGCGGCTACGCCAGCCGGCGGCTCTCGCCGCTGGTCCCGCTCTCGAAGGGCGGCTACGCGGCGGTGGGCGGCACCGGCCTCATCGACGGGTCGCTGGAGCTGCGCTTCCCCATCGCCGGGCCGGTGGGCGGGGTCATCTTCCTCGACGCCGGCAACACCGAGCTCCGCGCCAGCGACATCTGGAAGCTCGACCGGCTGCAGTGGGCCGCAGGCCTGGGGCTCCGCTACCACTCGCTCTTCGGCCCGGTGCGGGTCGACGTGGGCGCGCGGCTGCCGCGCAGCTTCGGGAAGGGCCTGCCCATGCCGCGGGTGCCGGTGGTGCGCCTGGAGGGCAACT
This sequence comes from Deltaproteobacteria bacterium, assembly GCA_016214955.1. Lineage (GTDB taxonomy): Bacteria > Myxococcota > Myxococcia > Myxococcales > Anaeromyxobacteraceae > JACRMN01. The sequence goes on along the minus strand of JACRMN010000006.1, from coordinate 20,291 downwards.
CCATCGTGGACACCGGCGCCAGCAAGGCCGAGCCGGTGGTGGCGGTGCACCTCTCCATCGGGGAGGCCTTCTGATGCGCCGGGCCCTCGCCGCGCTGGGCCTGGTGGTCCTGGGAGTCCTGGCCCTGGCCGGCCTCTCCCTCTCGGCCGTCTACCTCACCCTCTCCACCGAGCTGGGCCGCTCGCTCCTGGTGCCGCGCCTGCTGGCGGTGGTGAACGGCCAGATCGCCGGGCGGGTGGAGCTGGACGGCTTCGAGGCCACCGGCTCCGGGGGCCTGGCGCTCCGCGGGCTGCGCATCCTCGACCCGCGCGGCCAGCCGGTGCTGGAGCTGCGCCGCGCCCAGGGGCAGGTGGACCTCTCGCGGCTGCGCTCGCGGCGCATCTCGGTGCGCCTCTCGGCCGAGGGGCTGGTGCTGCGCCTCTCCCGCGAGCCCGGCGAGCCCTGGAACCTGGTGGAGGCGGTGGCGCTCCGGACGCAGCGGCCGCCCGGCCCCCCGGAGCCTCTCGCCTGGACCCTCCGGCTGGCCCGGCTCGACGTCGCCGACGGCGCCGTCTCGGTGAAGGACGGCGCCTCGCCCGAGGTGCGGATCGCCGGGCTCCGGCTCGCGGCCCGCGCGCTCCTCTCGCCGCGCGGCGGCCGCGGCGAGCTCTCGCTCCGCGGCGCGCTCCAGGCGCCTGTCGAGCGGCCCTTCTGGCTGGAGCTGGCGGCCAGCCAGGCCGGCGAGCACCTCTCGGTACCGCACCTGCGGGCGGCGCTGGGCGAGACCGTCCTCGACGCCGCCGCCGACGGCGCGCCGGCGGCCCACACCGGCAGGCTCGCCATCCTGGCGGCCAGGCTCCAGCCCGAGGAGGCCCTGCTGGTGGACGCCCGGGCCAGGCTCGAGCCCCTGGCGGCCAGCGGCTACGCCGAGGCCGACGGCAAGCTGGCCACCGGCGCCTTCTCGCTGCGGCCCGCCGCCGGCGGCGGCAAGGGCGACGCCGGCGTGGCCCTGCGCCTCCCGCCGGCCGAGCGCGCGCTGGGCCTCGACCTCACCCTCGACAGGCTCGACCCGGCGGCCGTCTCTCCCCTCCTGCCGCCGGGCGAGCTCCGGGTCACGGCCACCGGACACGCCGCCGGCGCCGACATGGAGAAGCTCCGCGCCGCGCTGGTGCTGCGGGCCGAGCCCTCGCGCCTCCGCAGCGGCCGGTTCGGACCGCTGGCGCTCCAGGGGCAGGCGCGGGACGGCAGGTACTCGGTCTCGCGCCTCGACGCCGTGCTGCCCGGCGCCACGCTGGCGGCCCGCGGCTCCTGGGTGCCGCTGGGCCCGGTGTCGGGCAGCCTGGTGACCAGCGCACGAGACCTCTCGACCTTCGCCCGCAACCTCTCCGCCCTCACCGGGGCCAAGCTGCCGCGGTTCGGCGGCAGCGGCCGCATCGAGGGCTCGCTCGCCGGCACCGCCCGCGACCCCCGGGCCAAGGTCCGCCTCCAGTCCCCGCGGTTCCAGGTGGAGGAGGCGGTGGCGTCGGGCGCCTCGCTGGAGGCCGAGGTCTCGGGCCCCGCCGGCGCGCGCCAGGCCCGGCTCGATGCCACGGTGGCCCGGCTCTCGGCGCCCGGCCTCGAGGCCCGCAGCCTCACCGCCCGGGCGAGGCTCGCCGGCCAGGCCGCCGAGGGGCAGCTCTCGATGCTGCTGCCCGACGTGGGGCCCGAGCCCTTCGCGCTCCGGGGCGGCGGCACCTTCTCCGACGACCAGGTCCGCTTCACGCTGGCCGCGCTCTCGCTCGCCTGGCCCGGCACCCGCTTCGACCTGGCGGCGCCCGCCCGCTTCGAGCTCGACGGTCCGCGGGTGGACCGCCTGGAGCTGCGCTCCGGTCCGCAGCGGCTGGCGGTCGAGGGCGGCCTCACCGGGGGTGTGCTCGACGCCGCCGCCTCGGCCGAGGCCCTCGACCTCTCGCGCCTGCCCTCGCGCCTCCTGCCGGAGGGGCTCGATATCGCGGGGACCCTCTCCTTCCGAGTCACCGCCACCGGCAAGCCGGCCGCACCGCTCGTCACCGCCCACGCGGAGCTCGCCGGCGGCGCCGCCCGCGGCCTCTCGGGCGTGGGCGCGGTGGCCGATGCGCGGGTGGACCTGCCGGCCCGGCGCGCCGCCGGCACCCTGGCGGTGCGGGGCCTGGCGGGCGGGAGCGCCGACCTCGCCGCCGACCTGCCGCTGGAACCGCGCCGCGCCCGCGCCGCCGAGCCGCTCCAGCTCACGGCGGCGCTGGAGGGGATCGACGTCGCCGCGCTCCTCAGGGCGGCCGGCGCGCCCGAGGGGCCGCGGGGCAAGCTCTCCGGCAAGGCCACCGCCGGCGGCACCGCCGGGGCGCCCACCTTCTCGGCCGCTCTCTCGCTCGCCGACGGCGCCTGGCAGGCCTACGGGCCGCTGGGCATCCAGGTGAGCGCCGGGGAGCGGAGCTCCCGCACCGCCTGGACGCTGGCGGTGGACCACGCCGGCGCCCGCGCCCTCACCGCCGAGGGAACGGTGGGGCTCGACCTGGCGGCGCTGCTGCGCGACCCCTCGCGCGCCGCCGCGGCGCTGCAGCGCGCGCCGCTGGAGGCCCGGGCCCGCGTCCCCGGGGTGGCGCTCGCCAGCCTGGCCGGCCGCGGACACCTTCCCGCGGGCCTGACCGGCCGGCTCGAGGCGGCCCTCGAGCTCCGCGGCAGCGCCCGGGCGCCGCGGGGCACCCTCACCGCCGAGGTGACCGAGCTCTCCCACCGCGGCTACGCCGGGCTGGGCGGGACGCTGCTGGCCCGCGCCGAGGAGGGCGCGACCTCGGTGCGCTTCGCGGCCAGCGGCTCGGGCCAGCCGCTTTTCGCGGGCGACCTGCGGCTCGGCCTCGCCGCCGAGCGGCTCGGCGACGAGAAGGCGCTCCGGGCCGCGCCGGTCTCGGGCACGGTGGACCTGGAAGCGGCCGATCTCGCCCGGCTCCAGGCCCCGGCGCCCTTCGCCGGGAGCGCGCGGCTCCGCGCCCGGCTCGGCGGCACGGTGGGCGCGCCGGAGATCGACGGGCAGGGCGGTGCGGAGCGGCTGGTCATCCTCGGCCGGCCGGTGGGCGAGGTCACCGCCAGCGTCCGCGCCGCCGGCGGGGTGCTCGCGGCCGAGGCCCGGGTGGCCGCGACGCTGGGCGGCAAGGGGGAAGCGCGGCTCGACGTCCCCCGCGGCTTCACCCTCGAGGCGCTGGAGCGCGGCACCTGGCGCGAGGCGCCGGCCAAGGCCCGCCTCCGCGCCGAGGCCCTCGATCTCGGCATCCTCGCCTCGGCGGCGCCGGGGACCTTCCGCTCCGCGGCCGGCCGGCTCGACGCCGCCCTAGAGGCCGAGGGCACGCTCGCCAGCCTGCGGCCCGACGGCACCCTGCGGGTGACCGGCGGGCGGGTCAACGTGGTGGGCGGGGGCGAGTGGCACGCCATCGAGCTCTCGGCGGCGTTCACGGCCGACGCGGTGCGGGTGGAGCGGCTGGCCGCCGAGCGCGGGCGCGGCAGCGTGCAGGGAAGCGGCGCGGTCACCGGCCTCGCGGCCGACGGACCGGCGAAGCTCGAGGCCCACCTCACCACCCAGCGGCTGCTCATCTCCCGCGCCGGGCAGGACCTGGCCACCCTCGACATGGTGGCCACGCTCACCGGGACCGCATCGGCGAGTGAGCTGGTGGCCGAGCTCACCATCCCCGAGGGCACGGCCCACCTCCCGGTGCGGCCGCCGCGCCAGCTCCAGAGCCTGGAGCCGCGGCCCGACGTCCGGGTGGGGAAGCAGCGCCCGGCCGAGGCGGGGCCGGCCGCCGACTTCCGCGCCGAGGTCCACCTGATCGTCCCCGGCCGCTTCAAGGTGAAGAGCACCATGCCGGCCATCGACATGACGCTGCGGGGCGACACCACCTTCACGTACGAGGAGGGGGAGCTCACCGCCTCCGGGCGCATGGAGGTGATGGAAGGCACCATCGAGGCCTACGGCCGCCGGTTCAAGCTGCGGCGCGCGGTGGTCGTCTTCGACGACGGGCCGCCGGCCGACGGCGCGCTCGACGCCGAGGCGCTCTGGACCGAGAACCCGGCGGCGCGGGTGAAGATCGCGGTCACCGGCGTGGTGTCGGCGCCCGACGTGAAGATGACCAGCGAGCCGCCGCTCGACGAGGGCACCATCGCCCTGCTCATCGCCACCGGCCGCACCGAGCCCAGGGCCGGCGCCGGCGGCGTCTCCAGCATCACCGGCGAGGAGGCCGGCTCGGCGCTCCTCGGGGCGCTGGCCACCAAGGCGCTGCGCGAGGTGCTGCAGGACAAGCTGCCGGTGGACGTGGTCCCTGTCTCGGCCACGCAGATCCGCGCCGGGGTCTACGTGCTCGACGGCAAGGTCTACATCGGCTACGTCCGGCGGCTCGACGCCAACCCGGAGCAGGGGCAGAACGCCAACGAGGGGCGCGTGGAGTGGCAGCTCTCGCCTCGCTGGTCGCTGGAGACGCGCTACGGCGACGCCGGCACCGGCTCCGCCAGCGTGGTCTGGTCGAAGGAGTACTGAGGCGACCGCGCTCGCAGCGCAGGTGCCCTCCGCGCGCCGACGGGCGGGAAGGCGATCGGACGAATGCCGGCCGCAGGACGGGCCGATGCAATGCCGGTGACGCGCGCGGAGCGCGCGGCACGTTGGATTGCTCGGCCTGGAGCGCACGGCACCGGTCGCACGGCGTTGCCGGAAGACCGACGCCCGGAGGCGCGCGGAGGGGCCCGGAGCGGCCGTCTCTGGAGCGCCCACCTACTTCCGGAGCCACTCCGCCAGGAAGGCCCGCACCCGCACCTGGGCGTCGGCGTGGGCCGCCGGGTCGTACCGCAGGTGGTGGCCCAGGCGGTAGGTGTCGAGCCCCACCGCGTCGAAGCCGTGGAGCGCGCCCGGGTAGACCGTGAGGGACACCTCCTGGCCCCGCGACCGCGCCGCAGCGGTGAAGGCCTGGCAGCGATCGGCCAGCGCCCAGTCGTCGTCGGCGCCGATGAGGATGGCGAGCGGGCTCTGGATGGCCATGTCGCGCCGGAGGCGGAAGCAGGGCGGGTACAGGGCCACCACCGCGGCGAAGGGCCGGTCCGGGGCGCCGGCGCCTCGCACCGCCGCCCGCAGCGCCGTCTTGCCGCCGTGGGAGAAGCCCATGAGGCCGACGCGGGCCGGGTCCACGAAGGGCAGGGCCGCCAGGTGGCGCCGCACCGCGGCCGCGTCCTCGGCGCGGTCGCGCGAGGTGGGCGCGCCCCGGTCCTTGGTCCCGCAGACGCTCTTCACGCCCCGCGGCCCGAAGGAGTCGGTGACCACCGCCACGTACCCCTCGCCCGCCAGCCAGCGGGCCCAGTCGCGGTCCTTGCGGTGCGGCCCGGAGCAGCCGTGCAGCAGGATCACCGCCGGGAAGGGGCCCGGCCCGTCGGGCCGCTCCACGCGGAGGACCAGCGCCTCCGGCTCCGGGCGGCGCACCGCCGGCGAGGCTGCCGGCGCGGTGGCGCAGGCCGCACCGGCGAGCGCGGCGAGCGCGAGCGCCCGGCCCGCGCCGCGCCTCACAGCCGCCCGCAGGGTCGCCGGAAGGGACAGCGCCGGCAGGGGTCGCGCCCGTCGAGGAGCGGGAAGCGCTCCACCGAGGCCCGGTTCTGCTGCGGGTCGTCGAGCAGCTCCTTCATGGACTTGATCGACTCGCGCATCTCGGCGCGGCAGCCGTCGAGGGCGTCGGGGTCGGCGGCCACGTCCACGCGCGGCGCGCCCTCGGCGCCCAGGTACACCAGGCCGCCCACCACCTGCTCCGGCCCCATGCCCCACTTGTCCTTGGCGTAGAGCGCGTAGATGCCCACCTGGGTGTGGTCCACGCCGCGCTCCCGCCCCGTCTTCCAGTCGAGCAGGTTCACCCGGCCGTCGGAGTCCACGTAGGCGAAGTCCACCGCCACCCAGACCTTGGTGCCCTCGAACTGCCAGGAGTCGAGCTCGTCCACCGTGAGCCAGCGCGCCACCGGCACGCGCCGGATGCGGTCGAAGACCTCGCTCCGGTAGAAGGCGCGCAGCGAGCCCTCCACCACCTCGTCCCAGATGCGCTTCCACTCCTCGCCGGGGATGGGCTCGGCGTACTCGTGCTCCACCAGGCCGTAGCCGGGCGAGGGCTCGCGCCAGTAGCTCTTCTCCCGCGAGGCGGCCCACTGGCTGCGGGCCCGCTGCCGGGTGGAGGCCAGCAGCTCGTCCACCGGCCACACCTGGCCGGTGCGGCGGGCGCGGGTGAGCATGCGGCGCAGGGCGTCGTGCACCAGGGAGCCGGCCCACTGCCAGCGGGAGGAGAGCTTCTTCAGCACGTAGAGCTCGCGCACCGGCGTGCCCGCCGGCGCCTCCCAGCCTCCCCAGCTGCCGTAGTAGGCGTTCCAGTAGGCCCGCGGACACTCCTTGAGCTTCTCGTGCCGGGACTTCGACCAGGTGAAGTCGTTGGTGAGCTCTGCCATGGGCGGGCCGTGCGAAGGGCTGCGCATCCTACCCCAGCAGGCCGACAGCCCCACCCCCTCCGCCGGGGCGTGGGCGCGGATGGGATCGGTGTCGGAGAGGGTGGGCGCCGGCCGCGCCCGCGTTCCCTCCATGACATGGACGACACCGCGGGGTGGGGCCACACCCCTCGCGCCGCCGGGTGGGTCGCATCACTCACCGTGTATGTCCGGGGGCCACCGACATGGCCCCGTCGCCTCGCGGCGGGACAGACCGCCGCGCCCGGATCGCCTATACCTCCCTGGTCGCTTCCACGGTCGACGGGCCGAGCGCCCGGGAGAGCCATCCGAACATGTCCCTGCTCAGCTGGATCCAGGGCGATCGCTCGCCCGCGGCGGCCGCGCGGCCCGCGCAGCGGCGCACCCCCGCGCCCGCGGCGGCCCGGCGGCAGACGCCCGCGCCGCCGCTTCGCCGCACGCCGGTGCCCACGCCGGTGCCCACGCCGGTGCCCACGCCGGCGCCTGCCGCCGTGGTCGAGGAGCTGCTGCTCCCCGAGGCCGAGCTGGCCGCGGCCTGGCTGCCCGCGGATCGCCGCCTCTTCCTGCCGTCGCCGCGGCACCTGCGGATCGGCCAGCGGGTCTCGGTGCTGGTCCGCAGCCAGGGCGGCGCCTCCGTCCCGATCGGCGGCGAGGTGGTCGAGGCGGGCCCGGGCGACGCCGTGGCGGTGGCTGTGGACGAGGACCGGCTCCCCGCCGTGCAGCGCATCCTCGACTCGCTGCAGGGCCGGACGGTGAAGGTCCGGCCCCGCGCGCCGCGCTACCGGCTCTCCGTCCCGGCGGTGATCACCTCGACCGGCATGCAGGTCTACATGACCACCTTCTCCCTCTCGCAGGGCGGCTGCGGCCTGCTCTGGAGCGGCCCGCGCCCTGCGCGCGGCACCATGCTGCAGGTGCGGATCGGCAGCGGCAGCAAGAGCGCCGCCTTCCACGCCCGGGTGGCCTGGGCCTCCGACCAGGGCGGCGCGCTGCGGGTGGGGCTTCGCCTCGTGGTGGGCCAGGAGGGCGCCCTCCAGCAGCTGCTCTCCGAGGCGCGGCGCGACGCCGACACCTAGGAGCGCCTCAGGCGACCGCCGGCTCCACCAGCTCGATCTTCCGCCAGGCGCCGGTGCGGAAGCGCCACCAGAGCACCGCCGCCAGCACCCAGAGGTAGGCCACGAACCAGAGCGTGGCCCCCACGTCGCCGCCGCCCAGCAGCCGCACCGTGATCCAGCTCCCGGGCACGAAGAAGAGCCAGGCCACCGCGACGCGCGCCCACATGGTGAACGAGGTGTCGCCGGCGGCCCGCAGCGCCTCGGCCAGCACGTTGGCGGCCGCATCGCCCAGCTGCCAGGCGGAGGAGAGCATCAGCATGCGGACGCCCACCTCCAGGAGCGCCTGGCGCGAGCCGGGGTCGCGGGCGAAGGGCGAGAGCGCCAGCTCCGGGACCGTGAGGTAGGCGAGGCCGACGAGCGACTGCCATGCCGCCGCCACCTTGGTGGTGAGCGCCACCAGCCGAGGCACCGCGTCCCGATCGCCGGCGCCGATGGCCTGGCCGGCGAGGATGGCCCCGGCCGAGGCAAGCGCGAAGGCGGGCATGAAGGCGGCCGAGTTGAGCTGGATCACCGCCATGAAGGCCGCCACCGCGGTGGTGCCGAGCCCGGCCACCACCAGATTGAGGAAGAAGGAGAAGGCCAGGAACTCCATCAGCCAGTTGAGCCCCGAGGGCAGGCCGAAGCGCAGGGTGCGCCAGAGCTCGGCGGCGCGGAGCCGCGGCACCATGCGGTCCTCGGGCCGGCCGTCGCGCAGGAAGACCGCCAGGAAGGCGACGAACACCGCCCAGGTGGAGAGGGTGGACGCCAGCGCCGCCCCGGCCACGCCCAGCGCCGGAGCCCCGAGGTGGCCGTCGATGAGGAGCCAGTTGCCGCCCACGTTGAGGAACATGGCGACCACGCTGGCGCGCATGGGGAGGCGCGTGTTCCCCAGCCCGCCGTAGTAGGCGCCCAGCGCCTCGATGCCGATGGCCGGCCCCGCCGACCAGAGCCGCAGCTCCAGGTAACCATCCATGAGCGCCTGCACGCCGGGCGCGTAGTCGAGCCGCGCCAGCACCCAGGCCGCCACCGGGATGCCCAGCAGGCCGAGGAGCTGGGTGGCCGCCGCCACCAGCAGCCCGTAGAAGCCGTACCGCCGCGCGCCGGCGAGATCACCCCGCCCCCAGAGCTGCGAGGCGAAGGAGCCGACGATGAACACCACGCCCATCGGGAAGATGAAGAAGGTGAAGGCGTTGATCGCCCCGGCGGTTGTGGCCGCCAGCGCCTCCTCGCCCAGGTGGGAGACCATCACCGCGTCGCTGATGCCCACCACCACCTGCGCGGAGCGGGAGACGACGATGGGCCAGGCCAGGCCCAGCAGCCCGCGCAGCGAGGGGCGCATCTAGCGTCCGCCGGCGGCAGCCGGGGCGGGCCGGAGCTCCAGCGGCCCGAGCGGCAGGCCGCCGAGCTGCGGGACCACCTGCGCGGTGTCGCAGACCAGCACCGCGGTGAGCTTCCCGGTGTCCAGCCAGCGGCCCGCCGCGCGCTGCACGTCGGCGGCGGAGACGGCCGCGATCTGGCCCGCCAGCCGGGTGTAGTGGTCGTCGGGGAGGCCGTAGAGGGCCGCCTCGGCCAGGTGGCCGGCGATGCCGCCGGCGGTGGCGAAGTCGCCCGGGAGCGAGAGCACGATGCCCTGGCGCGCCCCGGCGAGCTCCTCCTCGGAGGGCGGCTGGTCGCGCATCCGGCTCAGCTCGCCCAGCAGCGCCGCCAGCGCCTCGCCGGCCTGGTCGGCCTTGACGCTGCCGCCCACCACCGCCGCGCCGCCCAGGCGGCGCGACTCGGGCCGGGCCGAGATGCCGTAGGTGTACCCCTTCTCCTCGCGCAGGAGGCGGAAGAGGCGCGAGGCGGTGCCGCCCCCGAGGATCTCGAAGGCCACCTGGGCGGCGGCGTGGTCGGGGTCGCTGCGCGGGAAGCCGGGCATGCCCAGCAGCAGGTAGGCCTGGGGCGCCCCCTTCTTGTCGATGGCCACGGTGCGGGCCGCCGCCTGCCGCGGGGGGGCGGCGGCCAGGGGCGCCGGGGCCGCGCCGGTCCAGCCGCCCAGCGCCTTGCGGAGCCGGGGCTCCAGCTCGGCGCGGGTGACGTCGCCGACGACGATGAGCTCGGCACCGCCCGGCCGCCAGCGGGCCGCGTGGAAGGCCGCCAGCTCCTCGCGGGTCACGGCCCGCAGGCTCTCCTCGGTGCCGGAGAGGGCGTGGCCGTAGGGGTGGCTGCCCCAGAAGAGCGGCGCGAAGGCGCGGCCGGCGATGGCTCCGGGCTGGTCGCGCTGCTGCACCAGGGCCACCAGCCGCTGGTCCTTCACCCGGGCGAAGTCCTCCGGCGGGAAGGCCGGGCGCTGCAGCACGTCGGCGAAGAGCTCGAGGAGCGGATCGAGGTGGGTGGAGAGGGCCTGGGCCGAGAGCTGGGCGCCGTCGAAGCCGGCGCCGGAGCCGAGGTGGGCGCCGATGGCCCCGAGGGCGTCGGAGATCTGCGTGGCGCTCCGGCCGCGCGTGCCCTCGGTCATCATCCCGGCGGTGAAGGAGGCCAGGCCGGGCCGGGCCTCCGGGTCGTGGACCCCGCCGGCGTCGACGAGGAGCTGGAGCGCCACGATGGGCAGCCGGTGGTACTCCACCAGCCGCACCTTCAGCCCGTTCTCGAGCTGGAAGCGCACCTGCGGCGGGAGCCGCAGCGCCGGCGGCGGGCCCAGCGGCGGCACCCGGGCGCGATCCGGCTCGGCCAGGAGGGGCGCGCGCGCCGTCGCGCAGGCGCCGGCGAGCAGCAGGACGGCGGCCAGCCCGGTGCGCCTCATCGCCCCACCCCCGCCGCGGCGGCCGCGCCCTTCGGCACCACGGTCAGCTCCACCCGCGGCCGCGAGAGCCAGCGGCCCACGGCGGCTCGGACGTCGGCGGCGGTGGCGTCCCGATAGCGCGCCAGGTCCCTCGCCAGGTAGCCCGGGTCGCCGGTCTCGAAGTGGTAGCGGTTGAGCACCGCGGCCCGGCCGCTGAAGCCGCCCACCGGCTCCAGCGCGAAGACGGCGCCCGACTCGATGCGGTTCTTGGCCCGGAGCAGCTCCTCCTCGGTGGGCCCCTCGCGCGCCAGCCGGGCGATCTCCTCGTCCACCGCGGCCTGCAGCGCCTCGATGGCGACGCCGGGCTTGGGGGTGGCCACCACCAGGAAGGTGCCGGCCAGCGCCAGGGCGCTCTGCGCCACCCAGACGCTCTGGGCCCGCTTCTCCTCCATCACCAGCCGCCGCACCAACCGCGAGCTCTTCCCGCTGGCGAGCACGTCGGCGGCGAGGTCGAGCGGCGCGTCGTCGGGCTGGTACTCGGCCGGGCTCTGCCAGGCCAGGTACAGGCGCGGGAGCTGCACCGCGTCCTGCACCTCGACGCGGACGATGGCGGAGAGCGGCCGCGGCACCTGCCGGGTGCGGGCGATGGGGCCGCCGGCGGGGATGGCGCCGAACCAGCGCTCCACGAGCCGCCGGGCCTCCCGGGGGTCGAAGTCGCCGGCGATGGCCAGCGAGGCGTTGCCCGGCCCGTAGCCGCGGCGGAACCAGTCCTTCACGTCGTCGAGGGTGGCGGCGGTCAGGTCCTGGTGCGAGCCGATGGGCAGCCAGTGGTAGGGGAACTCGGGGTTCCAGAGCGCCGCCCGCAGCGCCGGCCAGGCGGCGCCGTAGGGCTGCATCTCCATGGTCTCGCGCCGCTCGTTCTTCACCACGTCGCGCTGGTTGTCGAGCTTCGCCTGGTCGAGCACCTGCAGGGTGAAGCCCATGCGCTCGGCCTCGATGTAGAGCGCCTGCTCCAGCGCCGAGGAGGGCACCTGCTGCCAGTACTCGGTGCCGTCCTCGCTGGTGGCCCCGTTGGAGCTCCCGCCGGCGGCCTCGATGAGCCTGTCGGCCTCGCCCTTGGGCAGGTGGACGGTGCCCTGGAACATGAGGTGCTCGAAGAGGTGGGCGAAGCCGGTGCGGCCCGGCGGCTCGTCTCGCGAGCCCACGTCGTAGCGGACATCCACGCCGACGATGGGGGCGGAGTGGTCCACCGAGAGGATGACGTGGAGGCCGTTCGGGAGGCGGAAGCGCTCGAAAGGGATCTCGAGGGCGGGCGGCGGGGCGGCGAGGAGCAGCGCCGCGGCGAGGTGGCTGGTGAGCATGCACTGCGGTGTATAGACGAGAGGTCCCGGGCCGTCACCTCGACGCTGGGGCGCGGGGCTCCAGATGGGGCTGCGCGGTCGGACTCCCCGGCTGCCCCGGTCCGTGGAATAAAGGCGCGCCGGCCGCGTGGGGCGGCCGCCGGGAGGAGCCTTGCGCCGCGCCCTGTCGCTCGCCAGCCTGCTGCTGCTCCCCGCCGCGGCCGCCGCGCAGCCTCCCGGCGCCGATCCGGGAGGGGACATCACTGCCGCCCGCGCCATCGGGCCGGTGTCGGTGGACGGCCGGCTCGACGAGCCCTCCTGGGCGCTGGCCCTGCCCTACCGCCGCTTCATCCAGAGCTTCCCGGTGGAGGCGGCACCGGCCACCCAGCGCACCGAGGTGCGCGTGCTCCACGACGCCTCGCGCCTCTACATCGGGATCCACTGCTTCGACACCCACCCGGGCGAGATCCGCCGGCCGCTGGGGCGGCGCGACAGCCCCCCGCCCTCCGACCAGCTGGTGATCGTCATCGACGCCGGCCTCGACCACCGCACCGCCAACCTCTTCGTGGTCACCGCCGGCGGGGTGCTGGGCGACGGCCTCTTCTACGACGACGACCAGTCCACCTACGACTGGGACGCCGTCTGGGAAGGGCAGGTCTCGGTCCACGGCGACGGCTGGACCGCCGAGCTCGCCATTCCCCTCTCCACCTTCCGCTTCCCCGAGGCGGCGGAGCAGGTCTGGGGCTTCGGCGTGCAGCGCATCATCGGCCGCAGCCACGAGAAGGCGGCCACCGTCCTCCTGCCGCGCAACGGCCGCGGCGTGGTCTCGCGCCTGGGCCACCTCAAGGGCATCTCCGGCATCCGGCCCGGGCTCGACCTGGAGCTGACGCCCTACCTCGCCGCCCGCGCCGCCTGGCGGCCGCGCCACGCCGACCCCGACGACTTCCCCCGCCCGCGCTCCTTCCAGCCCTCGGCCGACGTCGGGCTCGACCTCAACCTGCGGCTCGGCTCGCGCCTCACCCTCACCGGCGCAGTGAACCCCGACTTCGGCCAGGTGGAGGCCGACCAGATCGTCCTCAACCTCTCCTCCTTCGAGCAGTTCTTCCCGGAGAAGCGCCCCTTCTTCACCCAGGGGCTCGACCTCTTCCAGCCGGTGGGTGCCGGCTTCGAGGACCGGGTGCCGCAGCAGCTCTTCTACTCGCGCCGCATCGGCCTCGACGCCCCCATCCTCGGCGCCGCCAAGGTGGTGGGGCGGCTCGCCGACGGGATCCAGCTCGGCCTGCTCGACGCCGTCACCTCCGGCACCGGCATGTCGGGCTCGGCCGGCTTCTCCTCCCCCATGGCTGCCGAGGACGCCCCGGGCCGCGGGGGCCTGCGCTGGAGCTGGGCCCAGCCGTTCCGGCTGGCGTCCGACGGCTCCTACGCGCTGGTGCGTCCACCCACGGTGAATCACCTGGCGGCGGTGCTGCGGGTGGAGGCGGCCGAGCGGCTACTCGTCGGCCTCTCCGGCACCACCACCCAGGCCCTGCGGGAGCGCTGCCGGCTCGACGAGGCCGCCCTCGACGCCCTCCCGGACAACCGGCGCCCCGGCGTCTGCGACATCCGCAGCGGCCACGCCCTGGCCCTCGACTGGAACGCCACCGGCCCGCGGGGCGAGCTCTACACCTATGGCCAGTGGGCCGCCTCCCAGGTGGCCGGCGGCCCCACGGCGCGGACGCTGGCCGACGGCACGGTGCTGCGCCACGGCGACCAGGGCACCGGCGGCTACCTGCGGGCCGGCAAGCGCGGCGGCGAGCCCTGGCGCTTCGAGCTGGGCTGGGCCTACGCCTCGCCCCGCTTCGACCTCAACTCCACCGGCTTCCAGCGCACCCAGAACGAGCAGGAGGCCCGGGTCGTGCTGCGCTACGCCCGGCCCGGGGGCGGCGGCCCCTTCCACGAGTGGTCGATCTGGGGGGGCGCCTGGCAGAGCTGGACCACCGACGGCCGCGGGCTGCAGCGCGGGCGCGAGGCATGGGTGCAGGCCCAGGGGCGCCTCCGCGATCCGTACCTGTGGCTCGAGCTCCGGCTGCAGTGGGACGACCCGCAGCACGACGTCCGCGAGATCGACCAGACCGGCATCCCGCTGCGGCGCCCGGGCTGGACCACGCTGGGCGTCTACACCGCCACCGACGACGGCCGGATGGCCTTCGCCGAGAGCTGGGTGGGGCTCATGAAGAACCAGCCCTTCCCCCCGGCGGCCGCGCCCTGGGCGGTGGGGGTCTACTTCGGCGGCGTGGTGCGCCCGCACCCGCGGACCGAGACGCGCCTGGGCCTCAACTACGATCCGGGCGCCTACGCGTTGCGCTACCTGGCCGACGTCGGCCCGGTGCGCCGCCAGCCACCGGACGACCCGCGGCAGAGCGACTACTACTTCGGCGCGCTCCAGGCCCCGAGCCTCTCCCTGGTGCTGCGCCAGCTGGTGGTGCTGACGCCGCGCCTCACCCTCCAGCTCTACGCCCAGCTCTTCAGCGACTACGGCCGCTACGGCCCCTACTGGGCGGCGACGCGCGCCGACGGCGACCGGCGGCCGGTGGAGCCGGGCGAGCTGCGGCGGGCCACCCTGGCCGACACCGGCGGCTACAGCCTGGACTTCCACGACACCGAGCTGGTGGTGAACGCGGTGCTGCGCTGGGAGTACCGGCTGGGCTCGACGCTCTACCTCGTCTACGCCCGCAACCAGGCCGAGGTGCCCTTCTACGCCGAGCCCGACCCCCCCACCGACCCGGCTCGGGGCCCGCCGGCGTCGCTGCGGCCTCGGAGCCTGGCCCGCGGGCCCACCAGCGACACGCTGCTCGTGAAGTGGTCCTGGTGGTTCGGGCCGTAGCGGCCGGCGCTCAGGGCGCGACGGGATCGAGCTCGTGCTCGAGCCGCATGCCCTTGGGGATGACCACGATGCCGCTCTCGGTGACGTGGAAGCGCTTGCGGTCCTCCTCGGTGTCGTAGCCGATGGTGGTGCCGGGCGGGATCTCCACGTGCTTGTCGATGATGCAGCGGCGGATGCGGCAGTGGCGGCCGATGTTGACGTTCTCGAAGATGATGGAGCCGTCCACCTGGGCGTAGCTGTTGACGCGCACCTTGGGGCCGAGGATCGAGCGGCTCACCTGGGAGCCGGAGAGGATGCAGCCCTCGGAGACCAGCGAGTCCACGGCGCGGCCGACCCGGTTCTCCTTCTCGTTGTTGAAGACGAACTTGGCCGGCGGGTAGTTGTGCTGGATGGTGAAGATGGGCCAGCGGTCGTTGTAGAGGGAGAAGATGGGGTCCACGTCCACCAGGTCCATGTTGGACTGGTAGTAGGCGTCCAGGCTCCCCACGTCGCGCCAGTAGCCGCGCTCCCGCTCCGTCTGGCCGGGCACGTCGTTCCTCATGAAGTCGTACACGAAGACGCGGCGGCGGGAGTACATGCCGGTGATGATCGACTTGCCGAAGTCGTGGGCGCTCTGGGTGTCGCCGGCGTCGCGGACGATCTCCTGCACCAGCGAGTCGGTGGTGAAGAGGTAGTTGCCCATCGACGCCAGGCAGCGGGTCGGGTCGCCGGGCATGGTCTTGGGGTTCTGCTTGGGCTTCTCCTCGAAGCCGATCATCCGCCCCTCGGCGTCCACCTCGATGATGCCGAACTCGGAGGCCTCGGCCACCGAGACGGGGATGGCCGCCACCGTCAGGTCGGCCTTCTTGTCCTCATGGAACTCCAGCATCTGGCGCACGTCCATGCGGTAGACGTGGTCGGCGCCGAAGACGAAGGTGTAGTCCGGCTCCTCGTCGGTGATGATGTTCAGGTTCTGGTAGACGGCGTCGGCCGAGCCCTCGAACCACTTGCGCCCCACGCGCATCTGGGCGGGCACGATCTCCACGTACTGGTCGAGGATCTGGGAGAGGCGCCAGGCCCGCTGGATGTGGGTGTTGAGCGACTCCGACTTGTACTGCACCAGCACCTTCATCTTCAGGACGCCGCTGTTGGCGAAGTTGCTGAGGGCGAAGTCGATGATGCGGTACCGGCCGCCGAAGGGGACGGCGGGCTTGGCCCGCTCGCGGGTCAGGGGATCGAGCCGGCGGCCCTCGCCGCCCGCAAGGATCATCGCCAGGATCTTGGCCATTCGCAGTCCCCTTCCGCGCTCTCCGCCGATGTTAAGGCCGGCCCCGGGCCCGGGCAAGGAACGAGTCCGTGGCGAGGCGACGTCCCGCGCAGGGGCCGGCGGGCCCGGAGGGCGCCGTCAGGTGGGGCGGAGCAGCGGCACGTGGCTCGCCTCGTGGTGAAGCAGCCAGCGCTTCACCTCGGCGCCGCCGCCGTAGCCGCCCAGCCCCCCGTCGGCCTGGACCACCCGGTGGCAGGGCACCAGGATGGCCACCGGGTTCCGGTGGTTGGCCTGCCCCACCGCCCGGGCGGCCCCGGGCCGGCGCAGGGTCCGGGCCAGCTCCCCGTAGCTGCGGGTCTCGCCGAAGGGGATGGCGAGGAGCGCCCGCCAGACCGAGAGCTCCCAGTCGGTGCCCCGGAGCTGCAGCGGCGGCAGGCGCGGCGGGGTGCCGGCGAAGTAGTCGCGCAGGGCCTGGAGCGCCGCCTCCACGTGCTGCTGGGCGGCCCCGCCGATGGGCGCCCGGGCCTTGGCCCCCCCGCCGAACTGGACGGCGCAGATGCCCTCCTCGGTGGCCTCCACCGAGATCGGCCCCACCGGGCTCCTGAAGTGGACGAGGGCGGTCACCTCCCCGGCAGTCTACCCCTCCGCCCTGCCTGTCACATGCCCCGCGCGGACGCGGGCGCCCGGGCGAGGGCCGCGCTATCCTCGCCCCATGCTCAAGCACCTCGGCGCCTTCCTGCTCCGGCTCGCCGCCTCGGCGGTGGTGCTGATGCTGGCGGTGGGCTGGGTCACGCCCGGCAACTCGCGCAACACCGTCGCCCGGGCGGTGGTGGTGGCGCTCCTGCTCTCGGTGGCCTGGTTCGTGACCCTGGCGCGGTTCCTGTGGTTCCTGCTCTTCCCCTGGCTGCTCTACGCGGCCGTCTGGGTGGGCACGGTGATGGTTGCCTACGGCCTGGGCTTCCTGCAGTCGTTGCTCCTCGCCCTGGCGCTCACCTTCCTCACCTTCCTGGTGAGCCTGGTGTTCGGGCTGGAGACGCTGTAGCCGCGGCGCGGCTACGGGTCGACGATGATGCTCGGGTCGATGACCTTGCAGCCCTCGGCCACCACGCTGAAGGCGTACTCCTTGGGCGGCGTGGCCTGGTCGAGCTCGAAGGAGACCTGGCGGTCGCCGCCGGTCCGGAGCGGCGCGAAGGGCTGGAAGTAGACGGCGAAGGGCTTCACGCCCTCGGCGCCCCGGAAGACGATGGTCGCCTTTCCCTTGCGGTCCACCCGGACGCAGTCCTCGCGGCTGAACAGGAACGACGGGCAGTTGCGCTTGTCCTTCTCCATGGATACGGCGGCGGGGCAGTCCTTCTCGCCGCGCGCGATGGTGAAGGTGGCCGAGACGTCCCGGAGCGCCGGCCCGCTGGCGCAGCCGGCGGCCGCGAGGGCGGCGAGGGGAAGCAGCAGGGAAGCTCCGCTCATCGACTTCGGCATGTGACCTCCTTTGCGTGCACCGCAGTTCACCTCTTCCCGGGCGCCGCCAGCGCCGCGAAGCGCGGCTCGCCCCGCAGTGGCGCCAGGCCGGGGTCGGGCCCCAGCAGCTGCCGCTGGTAGCCCAGCGCCACCGCCTTCTCCAGCTCGCCCAGCGCGGCGGCGCGGTCGCCGAGCCGCGCATCGACGAGCGCCGCCTTGTACTGCACCTGCATGTTGCCCGGGTCGGCCCGCAGGGCCTGCTCGCGCAGCGCCCGGGCCCGCGCCACCTCCCCGAGCTTGGCCAGGCAGTGGGCCACGTCGGCCATGGCCTCGCCGTCGCTGGGGTTGATGCGCAGCCGGGCCTCGCCGAGCGCCACCGCCCGCCGGTGCGCCTCGTCGGCCTCGGCCTGCCTTCCGGTGCCGTAGGTGTAGGCGTCGCCGAGATTGCCCCACATCCGGTGGTCCTCCGGCGCCAGGTCCGCGGCGCGCCGGTACATGGCAGCGGCCTCGTCGAAGCGGCCCAGGAAGAAGTAGCTGGAGCCCAGGTTGGAGAAGACGGACACCGAGGGCGCCAGCTCCAGCGAGGCCTTCCAGGCGGCGATGGCCCGCTCGACGTCGCCGGCCATGTAGTGCGCCGCGCCCAGGTTGTTGTGGGCGGTGGCGTTCCGCGGCGTGAGGGCGATGACCTCGCCGTAGGCCCTGGCCGCCTCGGCGTAGCGGCCGGCGCCGAAGAGGAAGCTGCCCAGCGCCTGGTAGACGCGCCAGTAGCCCGGGTCGAGCGCCTGGGCCCTGGCGAAGGCCTGCTCCGCCGCCTCCGGGTGGCGCTGCGCCGCCTGGGTGGCGGCCAGGCCCAGCACCGCGTCCACCGAGTTCTGCGAGAGCGCGCTGGCCCGGAGGAACTCCCGCTCGGCGTCGGGGTAGCGCCCCGAGGTGAGGTGCAGGTTGCCGAGCGCCAGGTAGACCTCGCTGGCGTCGGCGTCGCGCTCCAGCGCCCGGTGGCAGGCCTCCTCGGCGCGGTCGAAGCTCTCGGTGGCGCGGCGCAGCTCGTAGCGCGCCAGCCAGGTGTCGCAGAGGCCGGCGTGGGCCTGGGCCAGCGCTCCGTCGGCGGCGATGGCCTGCTCGAAGAAGGCGGTGGCGGAGTCGAGGTTCGCCGGGGTGCGTGGCAGGCGCAGGGCGGCGCGCCCCTTCAGGTAGAGGTCGTAGGCCGCCAGGTCCACCTGCCGCGGTGGCTGCAGCCGATCCTGGGAGGATCCCGAGAGCACGAGCTGGAGCGCCTCCGCCACCCGGCGCGCGATGTCGTCCTGGATGGCGAACACGTCTTCGAGGCGCCGGTCGTAGATCTGTGACCAGACCCGGAAGCCCGAGCGGGCGTCCACCAGCTCCGCCGAGACCCGCAGCCGGTCCCTGTCGCGCCGCACCGTGCCCTCCAGCACCACGTCGACCCGGAGCTTCTGCGCCACCTCGGCCACGTCGGAGGTCCGGTTCTTGAAGTGGAAGCTGGAGGTGCTGGCCGCCACCTTGAGCTCGCCCAGCCGGGTGAGCAGGTTCCGGATCTCGTCGGCGAGGCCGTCGGAGAAGTACTCGGCGTCGGGGCTGTCGCTGCGGTTCTGGAAGGGCAGCACCGCGATGGCGCGCGGCGGCGGGGGTGGCGCCGGGCGCAGGAGCCAGGCGCCGGCGGCGGCCCCGGCCAGCGTTGCCAGGAGCGCTGCCACCAGCGGCCAGCGGGTCGGCGAGCGGCGCGTGCGCACGGGGCCCAGGGGGCGGGCCTCGGGACCGGCCAGCGAGTGGCCCAGCGTCTCCAGCGCCTGGCCCACCTCGGCGGCGTGGCGCGGCCGCGCGATGGGCGCGGGCGCCAGCATCCGGCCCACCAGCTCGCCCAGCTCCGGTGCGCCTGGCACCTCCAGCACCGGCGGGGTGCGGTCGCCGCGCAGCACCCTGGGGTCGCGCGGGAAGGGCAGCTCGCCGGCCAGCATCCGGTAGAGCAGCACGCCCAGGGCGTAGACGTCGGTGCGCTCGTCCTCGGGCGCGCCGTGGAGCTGCTCCGGCGCCATGTAGGCCGGCGTGCCGCCCTCCACGCGCCGCCAGCCGAAGGCGTGTGACATGCCGAAGTCGAGGAGCTTCACCGAGCCGTTCTGGCAGAGGAAGACGTTGGAGGGCTTGAGGTCGCGGTGCACCACGCCCTGGCCGTGGGCGTAGGAGAGGCCGCGGGCCACCTCGGCGGCGATGCGCACTGCCTCCACCGGCGTGAAGGGGGCGCGCTGCAGCCGGGCCTCCAGCGTCTCGCCGCGCAAGAGCTCCAGCACCAGGTACGGGCCGTAGGTGCTGTTGCCGAGGTCGAAGAGGGTGACGAGGTTGGGGTGGGAGAGCTGGGCGATGACGTCGGCCTCGCGCCGGAGCTGCTCCTCGCCGCGCTCGACGCGGCCGGGCCGCACCAGCTTGAAGGCCACCAGTCGCCGCAACTCGCGGTCGCGGGCCGCGTAGACCACGCCGAAGCCGCCCCGCCCGATCTCCTCCTGCAGCTCGAAGCGACCGATGACCGAGCCGGGGCGGGGGCCGTGCACTACCTGCTCGTCGGCGCCGGTCGGGGCCGGCGCCTGGGCCAGCTCCTCGAGCAGGGCCGAGAGGGCGCCGGGAGCGACGCCGTGCGTGGCGCGCTCGGACTCCCGGTCTTCGTCCGCCCTGACCACGCCCAGTGCTCCCGAGGTGATGCCGGAGCCTAGCAGGCCCCGCAGGGGCGCGTCAGGCACCGGGAGGGGGGCGGACCGAGGACCGCCAGGACCGCCGGACCGAGAGTACCGCGCGGCGACCGCCCGGCTCCGCCGCGGACGGGCTCCGCTCTCCAACCTCGCGGGGACCGCCGGACCGAGAGTACCGCGCGGCGACCGCCCGGCTCCGCCGCGGACGGGCTCCGCTCTCCGGGACCTCCGGACCGAGAGTACCGCGCGGCGACCGCCCGGCTCCGCCGCGGACGGGCTCCGCTCTCCAACCTCGCGGCCTTCCTCTCGCCCGCTGCGGCACGGCGCCTGCCAGTGCCCTCTGCATGACCGCCCCGCGCCAGGTTCTCCCCGGA
>JACRMN010000004.1 GCA_016214955.1 Deltaproteobacteria bacterium | reverse complement strand
TGGAACGCAAGGCGGCGGCCGCTGGTGGCGGTGGGGGTGGGGTGGTACTTCCTGCTGATCGCGCCGTCGACGTTCGTTCACCTGAACACGGTGCTGATGGAGAACCGGGGCTACACGGCGAGCATGGGCGTGGCCGTGGTGCTGGGCTGGCTGGGGTGCGCGGCGTGGCGGACACTGGCGGGGCGGCGGCGGCGGGCGGCGGGGGCGCTGTGCGGGGTGGTGCTGGCGGCGTTCGCGCTCATCGGCTGGCAGCGCCAGCAGGTGTGGGCCACCAACCTCGCCGTGTGGGAGGACGCCGTGGAACATGACCCGTCGTCCAACGACGCGGTGCTCAACCTGGGGGCGCGCTACGTGATGGCGGGCCGCCTGGACGAGGCGGCGGAGCTGTTCAAGATTCTGGTGGCGCGCAGCCCGGAGTGGCACGCGGGCGGCCTGAACCTGGCGCACGTGTACCTGCTGAAGCGCGATTACGGGGCCGCCCGCGCCCTGCTCGAGCCCATGGTGGCCGGCCGGCCCCAGGACCCCGGCCCCCTGGCCAAGCTGGCACAGGCCCATGCGGGCCTGAACCGGACGGACGACGCCATCGCCCTGTACCGCCGCGCCATCGACGCGGAGATCGCCAACCTGTCCTCCCGCGTCTACATCCACGAGGTGGTGCCCGGCGAGTATCCGGAGGCATTGATGGAGGTGGCCCTGCGCGCCGGTCGTGAGGCGGACGCGCGCTGGGCGCTGATGCGCTTCGCCCAGAGCTTTCCGGGCCACCCGCGCGGCTACCTGATGGAAATGAAGCTGCACGCCGCCGCCGGCCGCTGGGCCGAGGCCGGGGTGGCCCTGGACAGGCTGGCGCGGCTGCTGCCCGGCGATGCGCGGGTGCCCCAGTGGCGGACGCAACTGGCCGCCATGCGCCGCGCGGCGGAGGCCGGGCCATGACGGCCATGACCCGTCCGCTGTGGGCGATGCTGGGCCTGGTACTGGCCGCCATGGGCGCCCACGCCTGGAACCTGGGGGGCGAGTTCGTCTTCGACGACTTCATCTACATCGTCCTGAATCCGGCGGTGCAGGCGGGCCTTGCGGACTGGACCCGTTTCTTCACCGATCCCGGCACCTACGCGGGCGGGCCGGCGGATCACTACCGGCCGCTGGTGACGCTGAGCTACGCGGCGAACGTGGCCATGGGGTGGGGGATGTTCGGGTTCAAGGCGACGCAGCTGCTGTTGCACGTGGCGACGGTGCTGCTCTTGTACCGGGGCTTGACGCTGCTGTGCCGG
>JACRMN010000018.1 GCA_016214955.1 Deltaproteobacteria bacterium | reverse complement strand
CGCCGACGCCGAGCTCTGCGATCAGCTCCGCCGCGCCAGCAAGTCCGCCTTCCTCAACCTGGCGGAGGGACTGCCCGCCGACTCGGCCGGCCTGCGCCGGCGCGCCTTCGCGCTCTCGGCCGGCAGCCTCTGCGAGGCCGCGGCGGCGCTCGACCTGGCCGCCGCCACCGGCCTCGCGGACCCCGGCGAGGCGGCGGCGCTCATCGCGCTCGCCGCCCGGGGGAAGCGCATGCTGCGGGCACTCACCGCACCACGAGGCCCGTGAGCAGGGCGACGAGCCTGTCGGCGAGGCGCAGCACCTCCGCGAGGCGGGCCTCGCCGACCTCGCCGGAGAAGGCGGCGATCTCGACCGCGGCGGCCGCCTCGACGCACTCGGCGCGGGCGATGGCGAAGGCGCGAGCCTTGTCTGCTCGGCTCACCCTGCCCGCGCCCTCGGCGCAGTTGAGGGCGGCCGACTGTGCGGCGCGCAGGGCCTGGTCGCGGAGGTGAGCGCTGCGGAGGGAGCAGCCCTGGACGGCGAGGAGGAAGTCGCGGGCGGCGTGCCAGGCGAGGAGCTTGTGGTGGGGGAGGAGAGGAGGAGAAGAGCGAGCGGGAATGGCGAAACGCGGAGTGTGGCTCATGGCGAGGCCCCTTTCGCCCCAAGGCAAGGGGCCGAGCCATGAGCCAGTCCGCGGGCTGGCCTCGACCCCGACCCCGACCCCGACCTGGCGCTCCCCCCGCCTACGCCCCCAGCCTCTTCCCCAGCGCCCTGGCCCTCTCGATCACCGGGATGCCCGGGTCGGCCCGATGCCAGGCCCTGAGCAGCGGCGCAAGCCGCTCCCGCGCCTCGGCCCGCTTCCCGAGCCGCGCGAGGGCCTCGGCCTCGAACACCACGGCCTCCGGGTAGGCCCAGGCACGGGTGATGGCCCCGGGCTCGGCGCGCAGCGCCGCGGCGGCCGCCACCACCTCGGCGTCGCGCTGCTCCTCGCTCGCCAGCCGGACGCTGAGCCACAGGGCGACGGCCCGGTGCGGGCCGGGCCGATGGGCGAGCGCCCGCGCCTGCTCGGCGGCCCGCTGCCTCTGCCCGCCCTTCCAGGCCACCAGCGCCTGGTAGACGGCGCGCTCGGCCTCGGTCTTGAGCCCGGGGGCGAGGCGGGCGGCCCCCTCCAGGTCCCCGAGCAGCACCAGCGGCAGCGCCAGGCCCCAGCCGTGCGCCTCGGGCGCGCCCGCCACCGCCTGCACCTCGCGCAGCGCCTCCGGGTGCCGCCGCTCGTCGGCGGCCAGGACGTCGACGCGGGCCATGCGCCCCTTGAGCCGCAGCTCCTCCCCGACCGGCGGGCCGTCGTCGAGCGCGCGCAGCGCCTCGGCCAGCCGCCCCTGCAGCGTCAGGGCCAGGGCCAGCGATCGCAGCGAGAAGGCGCGCTCCAGGCGCGACGCGCCCGGCCCGACGAAGGGGCGGACCGTGGCCTCGGCCTCCTCGAAGCGGCCGGCGTTGAGCAGCATCTCGGCGAGCCGCTCGCGCGAGTGGGCGGTGCCGTCGAGGTCGAGCGCGCGGCGGGCGGCGTCCACGGCCAGCCCCGGGTTCCCGGACATGCTCTCGGCCATGGCCAGCATCCGGTAGGCGGTGCCGCTCGGGCCCCGCTCCACCCAGCGCCGCGCGTGGGCCAGCGCGTCGCCGGTGCGACCCAGCCCCGCCAGGCTGTCGGTCACGTGCATCAGCGCCGGCTCCCACGAGGGGTCGAGCACCACCGCCCGCTCGAAGAAGGGCAGCGCCTCCTGGTACCGCTCCTGGTGCAGCAGGAGGTCGCCGGCCAGGAACAGCACCTCCTTGTCCTGCGGGTAGGCCTCGGCCAGGCGGGCGTACAGCGCCTGGGCGTCGGGGTCGCGCTTCTCCATGTGGGCCTGCCAGGCCTGGAACAGCATCCGCTCCTTGGGCGGCACGCGGTCCACGTGGCGGAGCGCCGCCTCCATGTGGGCGCGCTGCTCGGCCGCCCCCAGGTGCACGAACTCGCCCAGGTAGGCGATGCGGTAGTGGGGCAGGGCGAAGGTGGGGTCGAGGGCGATGGCCTGCTGGTACTCGGCGATGGCCGCCTCGTAGCGGATGGCCTCCTTGAGCTGGTCGCCGCGGAAGTAGTGCTGGTAGGCGGTGAAGCTCTGGGTGGTGGCGTCGCCCACCTTGACCCGCGAGGCGGCCACCTCGGCCGGGCTCTCCCGCAGCCGGCGCCGCGTCTGCTCCGAGAGCCTGTCGATCATCCCCGGCACGCTTGCCTTCCCGGTGCCCTGCTCCTGCAGGGTGAAGAGGTACTCGCTCTGTACCGGGTCGAGCACCTTGAGCTCGATGGCGTAGAGCTGGTCGAAGCGGCGGATGGTGGCCAGCACCAGCGCCCGCACCCCGGCGCTGAGCGCCACCTCGCGCCCCAGCGCCTCGTCCACCACCGCCACGTTGGCCTTGCCCAGCTGGCGCAGCACGTCGAGCATCCGCACCCGGGTCAGCACCGAGAGCCGGCGGCTCTGCTCCAGCGAGGTGATGAGCATGCCCGAGAGCCCGTCCAGCTCCGGCTCGCCGGTCTGGTTGGCGAAGTCGGCCACCGCCACCGCCACCGGGGTCCGCGCCGCGCCCTCGCGCAGCGTCCACAGGAGCGCCCCGCCCACGACGGCCAGCGCCATCAGCGCCGCCGCCAGCGCCAGCTTGAGGCCGATGCGGCGGCGGGGGCGCGCCAGCACCGGGGCGCTGCCGGAGCTGGGGGTCCGCTGCAGCTCGCGCGCGAAGGTGACCAGGGCGTCGCGCACCTCGGCGCCGTCGCGCGGCCGCTGCACCGGGTCCTTGGCCAGCATCCGGGCCACCAGCGCGGCCACGGCCGGGGCGTCGGGGATGGAGAGGCCCGGGGCCCGATCGGGGCCGGTGACCTCGCGCCCCTGGTCGTCGTCGGGGAAGGGCAGGCTGCCGGCCAGCATCTTGAAGAGGAGCACGCCCAGCGCGAAGACGTCGGTGCGCTCGTCCTCCGGCGCCCCGCGCCACTGCTCCGGCGCCATGTAGGCCGGGGTGCCGCCGGCCGAGCGCCGCCTGCCGAAGGCGTGGGCCAGGCCGAAGTCGAGCACCTTCACCCGGCCGTCCTCGCACAGGAAGACGTTGCCGGGCGTGAGATCGCGGTGCACCACCCCCTGGCCGTGGGCGTGGGCCAGCGCCTCGGAGATCTCCACCGCGATGCGCAGCGCCTCGGCCCGGGCCAGCGGCCCCTGCTCCAGTCGCTCCCCCAGCGTCTGGCCGCGGAGCAGCTCCAGCACCAGGAAGGGGCCGTGCTCGCAGCGCCCCATGTCGTGCAGGGTGACGATGTTGGGGTGGGAGAGGCGGGCCGCCGCCTCGGCCTCCCGCTGCAGCCGCTCCTCGCGCAGGGCTGCCTTGCCGCCGGCGCGCACCGCCTTGAAGGCCACGGCGCGCCCCAGCTGGCGGTCGCGGGCCTCGTAGACCACGCCGAAGCCGCCCCGGCCCACCTCGCGCACCAGCTCGAACCGCCCGCCGATGACGGCGCCCGGGTGCAGCTCCTGCTC
The DNA here is from genome assembly GCA_016214955.1 of Deltaproteobacteria bacterium. Lineage (GTDB taxonomy): Bacteria > Myxococcota > Myxococcia > Myxococcales > Anaeromyxobacteraceae > JACRMN01. The sequence goes on along the minus strand of JACRMN010000018.1, from coordinate 24,778 downwards.
CCAGGCGGAGCCCGAGACGTCGCCCGGCGCCCGGGCGATCTCCTGGAGCAATGCAGAGAGGTTGCCCGAGAAGGGCGCTGCCTCGGTGCTTGCCGCGCTCTCGCCTTCCTTGGGTGGCATGGCGCGTCTCCGGATCACCATAGTACCCGGCATGAAGGTGCGCCATTCCCGCCGCCGGGGACCCAGGTGCCGCAGGCGCGGCGCTTTTCCCCGGACCGTGGGAAACTCGCCTCCAGCCAGCGCGCCCTCCCCCATTCGCCGCCTGCCATGATCGCCCGCGCCCCGCTCGCCCTCCTCCTCGCCGCCCTCGCCCTGGCAGCCGGCGCCTGCCGCAGCGGCCGCCCGGGGCGCGTTCCCGGGGCGCCCGAGCCGCAGCGGCTCGCCATTCGCGGCAACGTGATCCAGCCCGACGGCACGGTGCTGCCCGACGCCCTGGTCCTGGTGGACGGGAACCGCATCGCCGCCGTGGGGCCGGCCCGGGGCGTGGCCGTGCCGCCCGGGACGCCGGTGCTGGGCGACGCGGCCAAGTGGATCCTCCCCGGCCTGGTGGACGCCCACGTCCACCTCTTCCAGTCGGGGGGCCTGTACGCGCGGCCCGACCTGGTGGATCTCACCGCCCGTGTGCCCTACCCGCGGGAGCGGGCGGCGGTGCGCGCCGGCATCGAGGACACCCTGCGCCGCACGCTGCGCTCCGGGATCACCTCGGTGCTCGACGCCGGCGGCCCGATGTGGAATTTCGAGGTGCGGGCCCTCGCCGCGCGGACGCCGCTGGCGCCGCGGGTGGCGGTGGCCGGCCCGCTGCTCTCGCCGGTGGCCCGGCCGCAGCTCGACGCCGGTGACCCGCCGGTCCTCCGGGTCACCGACCCCGGCGTGGCCCGGGCGCTGGTCCGCACCCAGGCCTCGCTCCGCCCCGACCTGGTGAAGCTCCTCTGGCTCGTGCCGCCCGGCAGCACCGTGGAGAGCTGGCGGCCGGTGGCGCGCGCCGCCATCCAGGAGGCCCACCGGCTCGGGCTGCGGGTCGGCGTCCACGCGGCCGAGCTGGCGACCGCCCGGGCGGCGGTGGCCGAGGGGGCCGACCTCCTCTGCCACGACGTGGACGACGCCGAGGTGGACGGCGCCTTCATCGAGGCGCTGCGGGCCCGCGGCACCGTCTACGTCTCCACGCTGGTGGCCCAGGAGGCGACCGCCCAGGTCTTCCGGCGCCAGCTGCGCTTCTCGGCGCTGGCGCTGGAGGTGGCCGACCCCGCGGCGGTGGCCAGCGTCTCCGACCCGTTCCCGCTGCCGGAGCCGTTCCGCGCCGAGGCGCCCACGGGCGTCCGCCCGGCCGCCGCCCGCAACGTGGTCCGCCTGGCGCGCGCCGGCATCCCGGTGGCCGCCGGGAGCGAGGCCGGCGACATCGGCGTCTTCCACGGGACGGCGCTGCACCGGCAGCTCCAGCTCCTGGTGGAGGCCGGCCTCTCCCGCGGCGAGGCGCTGGCCGCTGCCACCGCCGGCGCCGCCCGGGCGCTGGGCCGCGCCGACGAGCTGGGCGCCGTGCAGGTGGGCAAGCTGGCCGACCTGCTGGTGCTGGAGGCGAGCCCGCTCGAGGCGCTGCGCAACACCACCCGCATCCACGCGGTGGTGAAGGACGGCACCTGGCGGCGGCCGGCGGAGATCCTGCCGCGCACCGCCGCCGACGTGGTCCAGGCCCAGCACAGCGCCTGGAACGCCGGCGACCTCGACGGCCTGCTCTCCACCTTCGCCGACGACGCCCAGGTGCGCAGCGTCTCCGGGGGCCTGCTGGCCACCGGCAAGGAGGCCATCGGCGAGCGCTTCGCCCGCGTCCTCGCCGACCGCCCCCGCGGCCGGGTGCGGGTCCTGGAGCGGCGCGGCGAGGGTCCAGGGGTGGTGCTGGACCACGAGGAGATGAGCGGCTGGGGCCCCGAGCCACTCGATCTGGGCTGGGTGCGCTACGAGGTCGAGGAGGGGCGGATCCGGCGGCTCCTGCTGCCCTGACCGGGGCCCGCCGCTTGCGCCCTCTGTTCGCCGGGGTGCAAGATCACACTGCGAGGCGAGAAGATGGACCATCCGACACGTCCCGTGCTCGCGGTGCTGCTCCTGGCCGCGACGGGCTGCGCCACCTCCGTGCGCCTGGCCTACACCCCGGCCGAGCTGCGCGACGAGGTGGCGCGCCGGGGTGTGCCGCGCGCCGCGGCGGTGATCCCCCACGAGCTGGACGAGAGCCACCTGGCCTGGGCGCGGGCGCTCCCGGACTCGACCCCCGGCGAGGCCGACCGGGTGCAGGCCATCACCGAGGCGCTCTTCAGCCCCGACGGGCTGGGCCTGCGCTACCAGGACGGCGTGTCCACCACCGCCCGGGAGACCATCGAGGGGCACGCCGGCAATTGCCTGGGGCTGGCCTCGGTGTTCATCGGCCTGGCGCGCGCCGCCGGCCTGCGCGCCTATTACATGGACGCCTCCGTCCGGGCCAGCGAGACGCGCCAGGGTGCCGACGACGTGGCGGTGAACTCGGGCCACGTCACCGCGGTGGTGCAGCTGAACGACAAGACGGTGGGGCTCGACTTCGGGCGGCTGGGCCCGGTGCGCTGGTACCGCGTGCTCGACGACGTCGAGGCGCTGGCCCACTTCTACAACAACCGCGGGTTCGAGCGGATCCAGCGGGCCGGCGCCGACTCGGCCGAGGCCTGGCGGGCCGCCGAGCCCGACTTCCGGCTGGCGGTGCAGGTGATGCCGGAGCTGGGGCGCGCCTGGAACAACCTGGGCCTGGCGGCGGTGCGCCAGGGCCGGCAGGAAGAGGCCATCCGCGCCTACCGCGCCGCCATCCTGCGCGATCCCACGCTGGCCGCCCCGTGGAACAACCTGGGCTCGCTCCACCTCCACCTCGGCAAGCTCGCCGAGGCCGAGGAGGACCTGATGGCAGCGGCGCGGCTCGACCCGACCGCCTCGCACATCCAGTACAACCTGGCGGTGGTGCGGATGGAGCGCGGCGACCGCGAGGGAGCAGCGCGCGCGCTGCGGCGCGCCCTGGTGCTCCGCGCCGACTACCCGGCGGCCCGGGCGCTGCTGGCCCGGCTCGACCCGGCGCCGCGTCGCTGAGCGGGCGCCGCAAAGCGAAGCGGGAGCCCCGCAGCCGCGAGGCTCCCGCCGTGAGGTCGAGGGGATCGAGCTAGGCCTTGACGATGCAGTCGGTGGGGCACACCGACATGCAGGTCGGGTCCCCGCCGCTGCTGGCGCACTCGTCGCACTTGGCGGCGTCGATGACGTAGTAGTCGTCGCCCTGGGAGATGGCGGTCTGGGGGCACTCCGCCTCGCAGGCGCCGCAGCTGGTGCAGTCCTCGGTGATCTTGTTGGCCATGGCTCTTCTTTCGCGAATGGTTGAGGTTTCGGGCGGCCGTCCCGTCGCGGCTCGGGAAGCTGCGGCGGGGCGGTCGCCGACATCGCGCGCCCTTGCACGGTGTGCGCCACCGCGAAGAGACCATTCAAAATGCCGGATCCAGGCCGGAAACGGTCGCTGACGGCGCGGCGGCCCACGGGCGGAACCGCGAAAAAACGAGTCCCGCCCCGCAAAACGTGCGGACGTCCGCGAGAGGCGAGGCGCGGGCCGCTGGGCTACAAGGGGATCGGAACGGACGTGGAGGCGAGCACCGTGGAGGATCGCAACGAGCGACCCGACATCTGCGGCCCCTGCGGAGGCGAGTGCTGCCGGACGCGGCCCGGCTTCGAGGCGCCGGAACGCTTCCTGCGCGCGGCCGATCCCGCCGCACACCTGGCGGCGGCGCTGGCCTCGGGGGAGTGGCTCCTCGCCCGGCACGTGGGCGTCCCCTGGCGCGGCGGCGTGCCCCCGCCCGACGAGGTGCGCTGGCGCGAGATCCTCTGCCCGCGCCCGGCCACGGTGGAGGAGCGCCGCCTGGGCCGCGCCTTCGCCTCCGGCGAGCGTTCACCCTGCGTGTTCCTGGAGGAGCGCGGCTGCCGCCTGGCCTTCGCGGAGCGGCCCCGGATGTGCCGCTCGCTCGAGCCGTCGGCGGCCGGGGAGTGCCTGGCGGCCTTCGGGCCCGGGGAGGCGGCCGCGGCCTGGCTCCCGCACCAGGCGCTGGTGGAGGAGGCGCGGCGGCGCGCCGGCGTCGGCCGCTGAGCCGCTCAGACCGGCCTGTCGAGCGCGGCGCGCATCCCGGCGGCGGCGCAGGCCACTGCCTCGGCGGCCCGCGAGAGGCGAAAAGGGCCGAGGCGAGGGACGCCCTCGGTGGCCACGGCCTGGAGGCCGGGCCGCTCCGGGATCCGGAGGGCAGGGCTCCCGCTCCGGCGCCACGGCGAGCGCGAGGTGAGGTGGTGGTAGAGCACCCGCTCCTCGGGCCCCGCGGCCGCCAGGCCGTGGCGGTCGCGGACGCCGCCGTCGGTGAGCAGGCGGCCGGCCAGGCGCACCGGCTGGAAGAGCACCGGTGCCGCGCAGGAGGCGTGGATGGCGTCGGCGAGCGGGCCGCTCCTCAGCACCACGGTGCGCCGGGAGCCGAGGTCGTAGGCGGAGAAGGCGAGCGGACGCGGGCTCTGCTCGAAGGTGGCCACCGGCAGGAGCGCGCGGAGCCGCTCGCGGAAGAGCCGCCCGCGCAGCAAGCCGAGGCCGAACCCCGGATCCCAGAAGTCCTGGCGCCGCAGCGCGAGCAGCTCCTCCCGGAGCCTCGCCGCCGGCAGCCCCGCGCCCCAGAGCCCGCCCGCCAGCGCTCCCGCCGACGAACCGCAAAGGCGCGCCGGCAGGAGCCCCTCCTCCTCCAGCACCCCGATGGCGCCGCTGTGGGCGAAGAAGCCGAAGAAGCCGGACGACAGGGCCAGGGTGAAGGGCGCTTCGCGGAGCCAGTCGCGCAGGCATGGCACGGGGCGCAGTGTCTCCGAGCTGCCGCGCCGCGGCAACGGACCCGCCGGTGGGAGGCGGGTGCCACCCGGGGGAAGCGCCGCCCCACGCCCCCGGGCGGAGGTGAGGCGGAAGAAGTGGGTGTGGGGCGTGCCTGCAAGCCGGTACTTCTGCCAGGGAAACGGGCACACCCGGCCGGGCGCAGGGCCAGTTGTCGCGCGCTTGCGTGGCCGCCGGGCTGGCACGTGGGTCGCAATACAGCTGGGAAGGGAACTGGGAGGCGGCCATGACCGAAGGGACGCGCTGTGAACGGTGCCTGGCTGGCGTGATCCACCGCGGCGAGGGCAAGCTCGACCAGAGCGGCAACACCTACCTGCCGACCACGGTGTGGACCTGCGACGTCTGCGGGTTCGCCGCCTACGAGCCGGCGCGGGGCACGGCCTGGAAGGCCATCGACGTACGTCCCGAGCCGGTGGAGCGCCCCTCGCCCTTCGAGCTGCCGACCCGCCGCGCCGCCTGACCGCCCGGGCGGGCCCGCTGCCAGCGCGGGGGATGCGCCGCTCGCCCCGCCGCGCCTATCCTCCGGTGCCAACGCCCCGGAGGAGCCCCATGGACATCCACGCCTTCCTCGCCGGCTACCAGCGGGCCTGGGAGACCGCCGACGAGGAGCTGCTCGTCGGCCTCTTCGCGCCCGACGGCGTCTACCACAACACCCCCTTCGACGAGCAGCGCGGGCCCGAGGCCATGAAGCGGTACTGGCAGCGGGTGAAGCTGCAGCGCGACATCGCCGTGCGCTACGAGGTGCTCGAGGCCCACCCTGGCGGCGGCGTCGCCCGCTGGGTGACCACCTACCAGGTGGCCTCGGAGGAGATGTTCGCGATGTGGGCCTCCTCCACCGGCACCAACATGCTGGCGCGCAAGCCGGGCGACCCGCTCCCACGGCTGCGACTCGACGGCATCGCGGTGGTGGAGCTCGGGCCCGATGGGCTCTGCCGCCACCTCCGGCTCTGGTGGCACAGCCGGGTGGACGGCTGAGCCGCGCTAGCCGATGGCCCGCACCGCGCCGGCCACCACGGCGAAGTGGAGCGCGGCGGCGGCGATGACCAGCGCGTGGAAGACCTCGTGGTACCCGAAGACGCGGGGGAAGGGGTCGGGCCGGCCGGTGGCGTAGATGACCGCACCCAGCGTGTAGAGCGCCCCGCCGCCGCCGAGGAGCACCAGGCCCGGGGTGCCGACCACGCCGGTGAGCGTCGGCAGCATGGGCACCACCGCCCAGCCGAGCGCCACCGCCAGCGCGGCCACGAGCGCCTTGGGCGCCCGCGGCCAGGCTACCGACTGCACCACGCCGACGAGCGCGCCCGCCCAGACGCCGGCCAGCAGCCGGTAGCCGGTGGTGCCGCCGAGCAGCAGGCAGAGCGGGGTGTAGGTGCCGGCGATGAGCAGGAAGATGGCCGAGTGGTCGAGCCGTCGCATGAACAGGCGGGCCCGCGGCGCCCAGTTGGGCCGGTGGTAGGTGGCGCTCACGGTGAAGAGGGTGACGAGGCTGAGGCCGTACACCGCGGCGCCGATGCGGCCGCGGGTGGTGGGGGCCAGGACCGCCAGCACCACCGCGCCGGCCAGGGCCAGTCCTGCGGCGATCTCGTGGGAGACGCCGCGGAGGAGCGGCTTCACCGGTGGCTGCGCCACCCGGGGCGGCGGCGTCAGGGCGTGGGGAACTCGCATGCCCCCAGGCTAGCCGCAACGCGTCACGCCCGTGTCACCGCCTCCGGCGCGCGCGGCCCTCCCCGCGCGCACCGGAGGCGATTCCGCCCCCCCTCGGGGCGACAGGCTCAGGCGCGGGCCGAGGCCTCGTCCTCCACGCACTCCTGGAGGACGCAGGTCTGGTGCAGCGAGAGGCCGCGGACCGACACCCGCGCCTCGCGCAGGCGGGTGAGGGTGCGGGCCAGCGCCGCCAGGCCGGCGTGCTGGAAGTCGAGGGCCCGGGAGAAGTCGACGGTGACGCGGGAGAGCCTCCCCATCGCCGCCACCTTCTCGTCGATCTGCAGCGCGTCGGACGGGCCGAAGCCGCGGTCGAGGAGGACGAAGAGCTCGTCCCTTTCCACGCAGAGGCGCATGACGGGTCCGCCGGCTAGTGCCGGTGCTCCTGGGCGTAGCCGTCGATGCGCCGCTCTTCCTCGGTCTGGAAGCTCGGGCAGCGGGCGCAGGTCCAGCTCACCCACCCGGCGGCCACGGCCTGGTCGAGGCACTGGTCATAGGCGTCGCAGAAGAGGCGGCGGTGCTCCAGGACGCGGGCGTCCTCCTTGATGAGGACCAGCAACTCGGCGGGACCGGGCATGGCGTTCATCGGTGTCGTCCTCCCCTGCACGCGGGCGTTCACGTCCGGTGATGGCCATCGCGTGCGGACTGCGACACCCCGGTGCATCGCGGATACCAATCTGGGGCTGGGTGCTCCTCCGGGGACGCGAGCCCCGCAGCTCCTGCGCACCGGAGAAACCCCAGTCAATGCCATGGGAAAGGCAAAAAACTCCTCCGGCCTCCCCCGCGGTGCTGCCGCGGCCCTCCGGGGGGTCGCTGAGGTCAGTGCGGCAACGTACCCAATGGTGCGCAAGATGGCCCAGCGAGCCCGCGCACCTGGGCCGCAGGCCCCCCAGGCATCAGTTGCACCAGGGCGCGATCCGGGATCGCCCCGGGTGATCCCGAATCGCGAGCCCTGGTGTAGTGTCCCCGGCCCATGTCGCCCGGACAGACAGCAGCGCCCGCCCCGGCCCGCCGCTTCGGCCGCACCTTCTGGATCCTGAACACCATCGAGATGGGCGAGCGGCTCGCCTTCTACAACCTGCGGGTCATGGCCCCCATCTACATCATGCAGGCCGACAACCCCGGTGGCCTGCACCTGACGGCGGTCGACAAGGGCACCATCTACGCCTGGTGGGCCGCCTTCCAGTCGCTCCTGCCGATCGTCACCGGTGGCTTCGCCGACCGCTTCGGCTACAAGCGCACGCTGGCCTTCTCGCTGTCGATGATGATGGCCGGCTACGCCATGATCGCCTTCCTGCGCGACGTGGCGCTGCTCTCCAACTACTGGGGCCTCTTCGGCGGCATCCTGGTGCTGGCCACCGGCACCGCCTTCTTCAAGCCCAGCATCCAGGGCTCGCTGGCGCAGGGCCTCACCAAGGACAACTCGTCCGTGGGCTGGGGCATCTTCTACTGGGTGGTCAACGTGGGGGCCTTCATCGGCCACTACCTCCCCTCGGCGCTGCTGGCCCTCTCCATGTTCCTGCCCGGGTGGTTCCACGGCGAGGCCAACTCGCCCAACGCCTGGCGCAACCTGTTCCTGGCCTCGGCGCTCTTCACCTCCCTCAACCTGCTCATGCTCCTCACCTACGAGGACGTGCCCAGCGGGGCATCCAAGAGCGACGGGGTGCTGGCGGTGCTGGGGAAGACCCTCAAGAATGTGCTCGACGGCCGGCTCCTCGCCTGGCTGGCCATCATGAGCGGCTTCTGGATGATGATGTACCAGCTGTGGGATCTGCAGCCCAACTTCATCGCCGACTGGGTGGACAGCCGGGGCGCGGCGGCGGCGCTCTCCGGGCTGCCCCAGGGCCTGCAGCGCATCCTGGTGGAGCAGACGCCGCGCGGCCCGCAGATCCCGCAGCAGGTGCTGCTCTCCTTCAACTCCATCTTCATCATCCTGGGCGTGCTGCCGGCCGCCTGGCTCACCCGCAAGATGCGCACCCTGGAGGCGATGCTCATCGGCATGCTCACCGCCACGGTGGGCGTGCTGGTGGCCGGCCTCACCGGCAGCGCGCTGGTGCTGGTGGCCGGCATCCTCTTCTTCTCCATCGGCGAGATGACCACCGGCCCGAAGAAGAACGAGTACCTGGGGCTGATCGCGCCGCCGGGCAAGAAGGGGCTCTACCTCGGCTACGTGAACATCCCGGTGGGCGTGGGCGTGTACATCGGATCCCTCCTGGCCGGGCACGTCTACGGCAGCCACGGGGAGAAGGCGGTGCTGGCGCTCCGCTACCTGGCGGAGAAGACGGCTCTCGGGCAGGGCAAGGGCTGGAACGGCGACGTGGCGGAGCTCGAGGCGGTGCTGGGCGTGAAGCGCACGCAGGCCATGGCCCGGCTCACCGAGGTGACCGGGCTCGACCCGGTGGCCGCCACCCAGCTCCTCTGGGACACCTACTCGCCCCAGCTCTGGGTCTGGATCCCGTTCGCCTGCGTGGGCGTGATCTCGGCCTTCGCGCTCTGGATCTTCGGGCGCATGGCCCGGCGCTGGTCCGACATGAACGCCTAGCGCCGGCCCTCCCGCTCCGCCTCGCGGCGGTAGTGCTCGAAGAGGTCGGCCAGCGTCCGGCCCGGCTCCACGAGGAAGCGCTCGCCCGTCACCGCGAGCTCGGTGAGCCGGTCGAGGCGGAAGTTGCGGAAGCCCTGGCGCAGCTCGCACCAGGCGCCCAGCTGCCACACCGGCCCCAGGTAGAAGAGCCCCAGCGGCCGCACCGTGCGGCGGCTCCGGGAGCTCTTGCGGTCCTGGTAGGCGAAGGCCACCTTGCGCTGCTCGCGGATGGCGCCGCGCAGCGCGCCGAGGGTTGCCCGCTCGGTCTCGCTCTCGCGGAAGTTGAGGGCGTGGAGCGCCGACTCGGAGATGCGGCGCCGCAGGTGGGCGGGGAGCACCGCCTCCACCTTGGCCAGGAGATCCTCGGCGGCCGCGGCCAGCGCCTCGTCGGCGAAGCCCTGCACCACCCGGGCCCCGAGCACCAGGGCCTCGATCTCGTTCTCGTCGAACATGAGCGGCGGCAGGTCGAACCCTCGCGCCAGCACGTAGCCCACGCCGGCCTCGCCGCGGATGGGCACGCCCGAGGCCACCAGGTCTCGCACGTCCCGGTAGACGGTCCGCGGGGTCACCCCCAGCTGCTCGGCCAGCAGCGCCGCCGTCACCGGTGTGGCCCGGCGACGGCGGAGCCGCTGGATGAGCTGGAAGAGCCGGTCGGCGCGGCGCACGGACCGATGCTAGCGCGCCAGCGTCTCGAAGAGGCCGAAGATGGCCCCGCCCGGATCCCGCAGGATGGCGAAGTGGCCGACGTCGGGCACGGTGGCCCGCGGCGCCTCCAGCTTGGCCCCCAGGGCCTGGGCCCGCTCCACCGCGCTGTCGAGGCGCGGCACGGTGATGTACGGGGTCCAGTAGGAGGCGCCGCCGGGGAAGGGCGACCTCATGAGCCCGGCGCCGATGCCGGAGCCGGTGTCGATCTCGGTGTAGTCGCCCATGGGCGTGGCCTTGGTGTCGGTCTTCCAGCCGAGGAGCTCGGCGTAGAAGGCGCCGGCGCGGCGCGGGTCCTGCGAGTGCAGCTCTGCGTAGCGGATGTCGTGAGCCATGTTCGTCTCCATGAATGGGTTGCTGCCTGGCCCACAACATGGCGCCCCCCTCCTGACAGCATCGTGTCAGCAGGGTGCGTGCCCCCCGAGCGGGGCCGCGGGGTCAGAAGAAGGTCCGGATCGCCTCCACCACCCGGTCCGCCTCGTCGAGGACGAGGAGGAGCTGCCACTTGTCGAGGGTGGTGCAGGGGTGGGAGATGCCGCAGCCCACCAGGTCGCCGGGCCGCAGCGGCGCGCCGGGCGGCAGTCGCAGGTAGGCGTGCTGGTCGTTGAGCTTCTCGATGCGCCAGCCCCTGGGCGCGGCCTCGGGCGGCGGGCCCCCGGGGCGCAGCCAGCGGGCCGGCTGCGGCAGGTCGATGTCGTGGGCGACGTCGCGCTTGCCCATGCCCAGCAGCGCCAGGCCGGGCTCGGGGCAGGAGAGCACCGCCGACCAGACCTCGATGGCCGGCGCGAGGGAGCGCGGCGCGCGCCAGCGCTCCGGCAGCCGGGCCTCGAGGCGGGACACCAGCCGCTGGTACAGGCCGCTGTCGTGGGTGAGGGTGCAGCCGCTGCGCAGCACCAGGCGCGCTGGCCCGCGGAAGGCCCGCTGCTCCCAGGCCTCGGCCACCAGGTCGAAGTAGGCGCTGCCGCCGGCCGAGAAGAGGAGCTCCTCCCCGGGCGCCAGCAACCCCTCGGCCTCGACGCCGGCCGCCAGCGCCCCGAGGCCGGCCAGGAGCTCGCGCACCCGGGCGGCGTCGGCGGCGGCGTCGGCCGTCTGGAAGAGCCCCTCGAAGCACTCCACCCCGCGGAGCGCCAGGCGCGGCGTCGCCCGCACCGCCCGGGCCACGGCCAGCGCCGCCTCCACGCTGCGCGCCCCGGTGCGGCCGCCGGCGTAGCCCAGCTCCACCAGCACCGGCAGCGGGCGCCGCCCCCGCGCCAGGCCCGCCAGCCGCTCCACCCCTTCGACCGAGTCCACCAGGGTGAGGAGGTCGAGGGTGGGGTCGGCGTCCAGCGCCGCCTGCGCCCAGGCCACCTCGGCGGGGAGCACGAGCTGGTTGGCGAGGAGGATGCGGCGCACGCCATAGTGGACGCCGATGCGCGCCTCCTGGGCGGTGGCCAGGGTGATTCCCCAGGCGCCGTCGGCGAGTTGCCGGTGGAAGAGCTGGGGCGCCATGGTGGTCTTGCCGTGGGGGCAGAGGCTGGCGCCGGTGCGGCGCAGGAACTCCTGCATGAAGGCCTGGTTCTGGTCGAGGGCCGCCCGGCGCAGCACCGCGGCGGGCATCCCCAGCTCACCGCCGCGCAGGCTCCAGCCCTGGCGCCCCACCTCCCCGAGCGGCAGGGCGGGCCGGTCCTGCGGGTAGCCCTTCGTGCGGCCGTCCACCGGCGAGGCGAGGAGGGACTCGAGGGGCGTGGGCATGGCGGGCATTGAAGCAGAGCCGGCGGTGGCCCGCACCCGCCGCCACGCGGGTGCGTCCGGGCCGACAGGCCCCGGCGAGGGTGTTTCGGCCCGGAGGGGGCCAGCGCACAGTTACCGGGCGGAACAGCCGATACCCCATGGGCCAGGGCACCCCGATCGCCGAAAGCGCACGCCAGCCAGCGGAGTCGGGCGCGGAGACCCTCGCGGGCCTCCGCGCCGAGCGCGACCGCCTGGTCTCGATCATCGAGCGGCTCCCCGACGGCTTCATGGCCATCGACCGGGCCTGGCGCTGCACCTACATGAATGCGGCGGCCGAGCGGCTCAGCGGCCGGCGCCGCGAGGACGTGCTCGGCGTGGACCTGCGCACGCTGCGCCGGGACGGTGCCGGCGATCGGTTCTACGCGGCCTACGAACGGGCGATGGACGAGCAGGTCGCCTCGTCCTTCGAGGGCTACTACGCCCCGCGCGGCCGCTGGCTGGGGGTGGACGTGGTGCCGGTGCCCGAGGGCGTGCACGTCACCTTCCGCGACGTGACCGCGCGCAAGGAGGCGGAGAAGGCGCTGCGCGACAGCGAGCGGATCTACCGGGCCATCGGCGAGTCCATCGACTTCGGCGTCTGGGTGTGCGCGCCCGACGGCCGCAACACCTACGCCAGCGAGTCGTTCCTGCGGCTGGTGGGGCTCACCCAGCAGCAGTGCTCCGACTTCGGCTGGGGCGAGGTGCTGCACCCCGACGACGCCGAGCGCACCATCGCCGCCTGGCGCGAGTGCGTCCGCACCGGCGGCACGTGGGACATCGAGCACCGCTTCCGCGGCGTGGACGGGCGGTGGCACCCGGTGCTGGCCCGCGGCGTGGCGGTGCGGGACGACGACGGCGGCATCCTCTGCTGGGCCGGCATCAACCTCGACATCGGCCGGCTCAAGGGGGCCGAGGAGGCGCTGCGACAGGCCGATCGCCACAAGGACGAGTTCCTGGCCATCCTCTCCCACGAGCTTCGCAATCCCCTGGCCGCGATGCACAGCGCCCAGGACCTGCTGGCGCTTGCCGAGCCCGGGAGCGCCCAGGCGGCGCGCGCCTCCGGCGTGCTGGAGCGGCAGCTCCAGCACCTCAACCGGCTGGTGGACGACCTGCTCGACGTCTCCCGCATCTCCAGCGGCAAGCTGCGGCTGCTGGTGGCCCCGGCCGACCTGGGCGCCATCGCCCGGCGGGCGGTGGAGGACCTGCGCCCCCTCTTCCACCGGCTCGGCCTCTCGCTGGAGCTCCGCGAGCCCGGGCCGGGCTGCACCGTGGAGGGGGACGCCGTCCGGCTGGGCCAGGTGTTCGGCAACCTGCTCTTCAACGCCTCCAAGTTCACGGACCCCGGCGGGCACGTGCTGGTGAGCGTGGAGCGCGAGGGGGACCAGGTCTGCGGGCGGGTGCGGGACGACGGCGCCGGCATCGCCCCGGAGATGCTGGGCAGGCTCTTCCGCCCCTTCGCCCAGGCGGAGCGCACCCTGGAGCGGAGCAGCGGCGGCCTGGGGCTGGGGCTGGCGCTGGTGAAGGGCATCGTCGAGCTGCACGGCGGCACCGCGGAGGCCCGCAGCGCCGGGCCGGGGGCGGGCGCGGAGTTCCTCTTCCGCCTCCCGGCCTCACCGGAGCGGAGCGCGGCCGCTCCCGCGCCAGGCTCGCAGGGGCGCGGCTCGCGCCGCCGGGTGCTGCTCATCGAGGACAACGAGGACGCCGGCGAGACGCTGCGGGAGCTGCTCGAGCTGCAGGGGCACGAGGTCCACCTGGAGCGCCACGGCCGGGCCGGCCTGGAGGCGGCGCGGAGGCTGCGGCCCGACGTGGTGGTGTGCGACCTGGGGCTGCCCGGGATCGACGGCTACGAGGTGGCCCGGAGGCTGCGGGCCGATGCGGCGCTCCCCCGGGTCACCCTGGTGGCGCTCACCGGCTACGCCTCCCACGGCGACGTCGCGGAGGCCCGGGCCGCGGGCTTCGACCACCACCTGGCCAAGCCGCCCGAGCTGGCCGCGCTGGAGCGGCTGCTGGCGGCCTCCCCCGTGGCTCGCCCCTAGCTCCCCCTAGCTCCGCAGCAGCTCCCTGGCCAGGTGTCCCCCCAGCTCCCGCAGGCCGCGGTCGAGGAGGGCCCGGCCCTTCTCGCCGGAGAGCGTCTCGCGCATCGACTCGGGCGCCAGGCCGATCTCCAGGTTGATGCGCACCATCACCGCCGAGAGCGCTGCCGTGGCGGGCGCCGCCCGGGCGCGGCTGCGCCGGCGCTGCACCCGCGCCGACACCTTGTCCATGAGCTCGTCCTCGGTGCTCCGGGCGCCCTGGGCCGCGGCCAGGCCGTCGGAGAGGCCGCGGTACAGCTCCTCCAGCAGCGCCGGCTGAACCAGCGCCCGCTCCAGCCGCTCGTGCGCCTCCTCCTCGTCCACGGAGAGGGCGGCGGCGTAGCTCGGGGCCAGCAGCCAGGCGAGGTCGGCGCGGGTGACGACGTGGGGGAGCCGCTTGGAGAGGTAGGGCACGGCGCAGGATAGCACCGGTGCGGCGGGCCCGGCCCGGGCGCGGGAAGCCTCCGGCCGGGGCCGCTACGCCGCGAGCCGGAGCGCCGCCAGCGCCAGGGCCGCCGGGACGGTCTGCACGTAGAGGATGCGGATGCCCACCGTGGCCGCGCCGTAGAGACCGGCGGCCGCCACGCAGAGGAGGAAGAAGGTGGCGCGCGGCACGAGCTCGGCTCCCGAGACCAGCGCCCAGACGAGCCCGGCGGCCAGGAAGCCGTTGTACAGCCCCTGGTTGGCGGCCAGCGTGGCGGTGGCCTCGGCCTGCTCGGCGCTCATGCCGAAGGCGCGTCGCGCCCGGGTGCGCCACAGGAACATCTCCAGCACCAGGATGTAGACGTGCAGGAGCGCCACCAGCGCCGTGAGGACGAGAGCCGTCGTTCGCATCGGGTGAACCTACCGCGCCTCGCCGCCGCCGCGTCGCCTCGGACGGGACCCGACCCGCCGGGGCCCGGGCCCGGGGTGGTGCACCTGCGCTGCCCGCCAGGCCGGCATGGCGCCGGGCCTCCGGCCCGTTAAGAGAGGCACCGTGGACTCCCTGAAAGCGAGAAGCAAGCCGACCCGGGGCGTAAGCGCCCGGTTGCCCTACCTGGCCGCGGTGGTCCTGGCTGCCGCAGCCGTGTTCTGGGCCAGGACGGTCCGCGAGGCCGACGCGGCCCAGATGGAGGCGAGCGTGTCCCAGACGAAGCCCAACGACGCCGAGCTCCGCAAGAAGCTCACGCCCGAGCAGTACGCGGTCACCCAGCAGTGCGGCACCGAGCCGCCGTTCCGCAACGCCTACTGGAACAACCACGAGCCCGGCATCTACGTGGACGTGGTCTCGGGCGAGCCGCTCTTCTCCTCCCTCGACAAGTTCGACTCCGGCTCCGGCTGGCCCAGCTTCACGAAGCCCCTCGAGCCCAACGTGACCGAGAAGAAGGACGCCTCGCACGGCATGGTCCGCGTGGAGGTGCGCTCGCGCCAGGGCGACTCGCACCTGGGCCACGTCTTCGACGACGGCCCCACCGACAAGGGGGGCCTGCGCTACTGCATCAACTCGGCGTCGCTGCGCTTCGTCCCGGCGTCGAAGCTGGAGGCCGAGGGGTACGGCAAGTACGCCGCCCTCTTCGCCGCGCCCGGCGCCGCCGGCGGCAAGGCGGCCCAGGCGGCGCCCGAGCGCGAGGTGGCCTACCTGGCCGGCGGCTGCTTCTGGGGGATGCAGGACCTGCTGCGGAAGATCCCGGGGGTGGTCGAGACCGAGGCCGGCTACACCGGCGGCTGGCTCGCCAACCCGCGCTACGAGGACACCCACGACTCGAAGTCGGGTCACGCCGAGGCGGTCAAGGTGGTCTTCGACCCCAAGGTGCTGAGCTACCAGGACCTCCTGGAGAAGTGGTTCTTCCGGATGCACGACCCGACGACGCTCGACCGCCAGGGCAACGACAGGGGCACGCAGTACCGGAGCGCCATCTTCACCGTGGGCGAGAAGCAGATGGCCACCGCCGAGGCGGCCAAGAAGAGCGTCCAGGCCTCGGGCAAGGTGAAGGGCACCATCGTCACCCAGATCGCGCCCTTCTCGAAGTGGTGGACCGCCGAGGGTTACCACCAGGACTACCTGGTGAAGAACCCGGGCGGCTACACCTGTCACTTCCTCCGGCCCTGGTGAGCCGCCGGGCGCCGGTCACCCGGTCTCGTCCGACGCCCCCTGCACGATGGGCAGCCCCTTGGCCTCGAGCCAGGCCGAGCGGGCGATGGGGTTCACCCACCAGGCGGTCCAGAGGAGCTTGCGCAGGTCGTCGCCGAGGGTGAAGTCCCGCTCCAGCGCCGAGAGGTCGAGCGCCTTCCGGGAGGAGTCCAGGTCGAGGCCGCGCGCCACCGAGGCGCCCACCTGGGCCCGCACCTCGCGCAGCACCGCCTGGAGCCGGCGCAGGTAGCCGAGGTCGCGCATGGGCTCGCCGTGGCCGGGCACGATCACCTCGGCCCCCAGCGCCGCCACCCGGTCCAGGGTCTCGATCCAGGCGGCCGGGAAGCTGCCGAAGCCGTAGGGGATGGGCTCCACCAGCAGGTCGCCGGAGAAGAGCAGACGCTCCCGCGGCAGCCAGACCACCAGGTCGCCCTCGGTGTTGCCCTTGCCCAGGTGGAGCACCTGGATCTCCCGCTCGCCGCGGTGGAGCGTGAGCCCGTCGCGCACGGTGAGGTCCGGGGGCGTCACCTCGATGCGCTTCGCCTCCCGCAGCAGCGTCTCGAGGTCGGGGATGAGCCGCCGCTGCCGCGGCTTCAGCTCGCCCTTCTGCTCCTTGGCCCGCAGGTCGTCCACCACCGGCTGCAGCTGCGCCGGGAGCCGCTCCACGTACTTCATCGGGCTGCCGGCCATGTCGCGCCGGGTGTTCTCGTGGCCCACGATGACGATGCCGGGGAAGGCGGCCCGGTAGACCTGGTTGCCGAGGCAGTGGTCGCCGTGCCAGTGGGTGTTCACCAGCACCGAGACCGGCCTGTCGGTGACGGTGCGGATGAGCCGGATGGCGTTCTCGGCGGCGAGGGGCGTGCCGCCGCCGTCCACCACCACCACGTCCCGGGCGTTGACGATCACCGCCGCGTTGGGCTCGACGGGCTGGCGCAGCACCTCGGGGCGGCGGAGGAGGAAGATGCCCGGCCGCAGCGGGGCGATCTCCAGGTCCCATGCCCCGCGCTCCGCCGCGGCCGCCGGCGGGGCGGCCTCCGCGGCGGCGGCCGGGGAGGCGAGGGAGGCGAGGGAGGCGAGGGAGGCGAGGGAGGCGAGGAGGTGCGCGGCGAGGAGCGAGGGGGCGGGCGATCGCATGGCCCATCCTACGCCCGGCGGCCGGGCACGAGCAGCCGCCGGCCCCGAGGGGATGGCGGCCGCCAGCCGCGCCTAGCTGCCGCCCGCCCGCCAGGCCAGGAAGAGAGCCGCCACCGCCAGCGTGGCGGCGGTCACCGGCAGGCCCACCCGGGCGTGGGTACGCCAGTCGATGCGGATGCCGCGCCGGGCGGCGGCGTCAACCACGATGATGTTGGCGATGCTGCCCACCACCAGCAGGTTGCCGGCCAGCGTGCTCACCAGCGCCAGCAGCGTCCCGGCCACCGGGTGGGTGGCCACCGGCAGGAGCAGCATCACCGCCGGGACGTTGGACACGACGTTGCTGAGCAGGAAGGTGGCTCCAAACAGCGGCGCGGGCCGCGACAGGTCCACGCCCCGGGCAGCCAGCGCCTCCACCGCCCGGGCCGGCAGGCCGGTGGCCTGCAGGGCGTGGTTGACGACGAAGAGCCCCACGAAGAGCACCAGGAGCTCCCAGTCCACCAGCCCCAGCACCTGACGCGAGTGCATGCGCCGGCTGGTGAGCAGGAGCCCGGCGGCGCCCAGGGCCGTCAGCTCGCGGGGCCAGGGGGCGGCCAGGAAGAGGACCAGCAGCACCGCGGTGACCGCCAGCCCCTTGCCGGTCTGCCAGAGGTCGAGCGGCGGCTCGTCGGCGGGCGGCGCGGCGGCGGGGCCCGGCGCGGGCGGCGCCTCCCAGCGGCCGCGGTGCAGCCCGGCGAGGATGGCCCAGGTGAGCAAGAGCCCCACCAGCACCGGCGGCGTCGCCGCGGCCAGGTAGCCGGAGAAGGGCAGGGAGAGCGCCTGGCCGATGAGGATGTTCTGGGGGTTGCCGATGAGGGTGGCGGCCGAGCCGACGTTGGCGGCGCAGGCCAGGCCCAGGAGGAACGGGCGCGGGTCGAGGCCGCGGCGGGCGCAGGCGTCGGCCAGCAGCGGCGCCATGGCCAGGCAGACGACGTCGTTGGAGAAGACCGCCGAGAGCACCGCCACCACCGCCACCAGCGCGCCCAGCAGCGCCGGCGGAGCCAGCGCCAGCCCGGCCAGCCAGCGGGTCACGTGGCCGTAGAAGCCGCCCAGCCGCATCTGGGCCGAGACCACCATGAAGGAGAAGAGCAGCAGGATGGTGGCCAGGTCCACGGCGCCGGCGGCCGCCTTCTCCGGCACCGCGCCGGTGGCCACGAGCGCGATGGCGCCGAGGAGTGCCACGCCAGTGCGATCGAGCTGCAGGTAGGGCAGCCCGCCCAGGATCATCCCGGCGTAGACGAGGACGAAGATGACGAGGGTGGTGGAGGTCACCGGGCGCCGATGATAGCCGCGGCCCGGCCCGGTGGCGCGTCCTAGGCCACGGCCGGGCGGCTGCGCACCACCGGCGTGCGGGTCGGGGTCGGCGCGGCGGTGGCCACCCGGGCGCGGTTGCGGCCCTGGCGCTTGGCCAGGTAGAGGGCGCCGTCGGCCCGGCGCAGCAGCTCCTCGGCGCCGTGGCTCGAGGCCGGCTCGTGCACCGCCACGCCCATCGAGGCGGTGAAGCGGACCACCTCGCCGGCGTCGGAGCCGAGGGGCGGCGCCACCAGGCCGCCGTGGCTGCGCAGCGCCCGCAGGACCCGCTGGGACACCACCATGGCTCCGGCGGCGTCGGTGTTGGGCAGGATGGCGGCGAACTCCTCGCCGCCCCAGCGGGTGCAGACGTCGAGGCGGCGCAGCTCCTCCTGCAGCACCCGGGCGACGGCCAGCAGCACGGCGTCGCCGGTGGCGTGGCCGTAGGTGTCGTTGATGCGCTTGAAGTGGTCGAGGTCGAGGAAGGCGAGGGCCACCGGGTCGCCGTGGCGCCGGGCCCGCTCCAGCTCCTGGGCCAGCCGGTACTCGAAGTAGCGGCGGTTGAAGAGTCCGGTGAGCGGGTCGGTGATGGAGCGCTGGGTCAGCTCCAGGTTGGCCTCGCGCAGCCGCTGGTGGGCGGCCCGCAGGCGCAGCAGCGCGGCGGCGCGAGCAGCCACCTCGGCGGGCGCGCAGGGGCGGGCCACCGCGTCGTCGGCGCCGGCCCGCAGCGCCCGCACCCGACCGTCGGCGTCGCCCTCGGCGGCGATGGCGATGACGGGCAGGAGGCCGCGCCGGTCGGAGCCCTCCAGGCCGGCGAGCAGCCCCACGGTGTCGAGGTGGGGGAAAGCGAGGTCGAGGAGCAGGAGGTCGGGCGCGCGCTCGGCGCGCAGGGCGTGGGCGGCCGCCGCCGGATCGGCCGCCACCTCGACGCGGTGGCCGTCGCCCGCCAGTGCGCGCGCCAGGCCGGCCGCCTCCGCGGCGCTCCCGTCGACGATGAGGATGTGGCTCTCGACCATCACGCTGCCTCCCCTTTGCAAGCCCGGCGCCGCCGGCCGCGGCCGCGGGCGCGGATCGGAGAGACCGCCTGAATTCACCGGACAAAGCCGGCGATCCGCCCGCCGCAGATCGCGGCGGCCGCGGAAACGGTCGACTCCCCGCCTGCAAAGGCCGGCGTCAACCGCCTGACGCCCGAGCCACGGACGTGGCGCAGCGCGTGCATTCCACAGCCCTCGCCTGTGCGGTATCGGCCGCGCGCTCCGTCCGGGGGTGGCCAGCCCCTGGGTCAGCCGGGACCACAGGGGGGGAGGTCCGGGAAGCGTCCGGCGGCTCTCAGCCCTTGAGCAGCGCGCGGCCGGTGACCATTCGCGTGATCTGGTTGGTGCCGGTGTAGATCTGGGTGAGCTTGGCGTCGCGCATCATCCGCTCGACCGGGTGGTCGGTCATGTAGCCGGAGCCGCCCAGCACCTGCACCGCGTCGGTGGTCACCTGCATGGCGTTGTCGCTGGCGAAGGTCTTGGCCATGCCGCCGTGCAGCGCCGCCCGCTCGCGGTCGCCCTCGTCGAAGAGCGCCGCCGCCTTGCGGGTGAGCAGCCGCGCCGCCTCGGTGCCGGTGGCCATGTCGGCGATCATGAACTGGATGGGGGAGAGGTTGGCGATGGGGGCGCCGAACTGCACCCGCTCCCGGGCGTGGGCGATGGCCACGTCGAGGGCCCCCTGGGCGATGCCCACCGCCTGGGCGGCGCAGAAGACCCGGTTCAAGGAGAGGGTGCCCATGAGGTTGGCGAAGCCCGTGCCCTCGGCCCCGAGGAGGTTCTCGGCCGGCACCTTCATGCGCTCGAAGAAGAGCTCCGAGTTCACCGAGCCGCGCATGCCCATCTTCGACTCGTTGCGGCCGTAGCCCAGGCCCGGGGTGCCCTTCTCCACCACGAAGGCGCTGATGCCGCGCGCCCCCTTGGCGGTGTCGGTGTAGGCGTAGACCACGAGGAGATCGGCCACCGAGCCGTTGGTGATGAAGCACTTCTGGCCGTCGATGAGGTAGTGGTCGCCCTCCCGGACCGCGCGGGTCTTCATGTTGAGCAGGTCGGAGCCGGCCTGGGGCTCGGTGGCGGCCAGCGCGGTGAGGAGGCGGGAGTCGCCGCCGAGCCGGGAGAGGAAGCGCTGCTTCAGCGCCTCGGAGCCGCCGTGGAGGATGGGCAGCATGCCGTCGGCCTGGGCGATGAGCAGCAGGCCGGTGGAGGCGCAGACCCGCGAGATCTCCTCCAGCACCAGCGCGAAGGTGAGCACGTCCATCCCGGCGCCGCCGTAGGCGGCCGGGAGCAGCGGGTTGAGCAGCCCCAGCTCGGCGAAGAGGCCGCGGGCGTGCTCGGGGAAGGCCTTCTTCTCGTCCAGCTCCTTGGCGCGGGGGAGGATCTCCTCGCGGGCCACGCGGCGCACCGTCTCCAGGACCGCGGTCTGCTCCTCGGTGAGCTTCGGCATGTCGGTTCCTTTCCGGGCGCGGCCTAGGCGGCCTCGCGCAGGAGCTCGCGGGCGATGACCAGCCGCTGGATCTGGTTGGCACCCTCGAAGATCTGGGTGAGCTTGGCGTCGCGGAACATCCGCTCCACCGGGTGGTCCTTCATGTAGCCGTAGCCGCCCAGCACCTGGATGGCGTCGGTGGTGACCTGCATGGCGGTGTCGCTGGCGAACACCTTGGCCATGGAGGCCAGCTTGGTGTTGCGCTCGCCCCTGTCGTACTGGTGGGCGGCGCGGTACACCAGCCCGCGCGAGGCCTCGATGGCGGTGGCGCTGTCGGCCAGGATCTGCTGGATCATCTGGTGGCTGGCGAGCGGCTGGCCGAAAGTGGTGCGCTGCCGGGCGTAGGCGGTCATGACCTCGAGCGCCCCCTCGGCGATGCCCAGGGCCTGGGCCCCCACCGCCGGCCGGGACATGTCGAAGTCCTTCATGGCCAGGAGGAAGCCCTTGCCCTCCTCGCCCAGCAGGTTGCCGGCGGGCACCCGCACCTCGTCGAGGATCACCTCGGCGGTGTTGGAGCCGCGCATGCCCAGCTTCTTCTCGATCTTGCCGATGGAGAGCCCCCGGGTCTCGCGGTCCACGGCGAAGAAGGAGAGGCCGTCCCGGCCCGGGGCGTCGGCAGTGCGGGCCAGCACCGCGTAGACGCCGGCGCGGGCGCCGTTGGTGGCGAAGACCTTGGTGCCGGTGATCACCCACTCGCCTCCGTCGCGCACCGCCCGGGTCCGCAGGCCGGCCACGTCGGAGCCGGCGCCGGGCTCCGAGACCAGGTAGGCCACCAGCTCGCGCCTGTCGACGATGCGGGGCACGAGGCGCGCCAGCAGCTCGGGCCGGCCGCCGTGGATGATGGGGAAGCTCCCCACCGCCTGGATGATGAGCAGGAGCGCAGAGGAGGCGCAGTGCCGGGCGATCTCCTCGACCGCGATGCAGAGGGCCGTGCCCGAGTCGCGGGCCAGGCCGCCGTGGGCCTCGGGCCAGGAGAGGGTGAGGAGGCCCAGGTCCCAGCACAGGGTCTCGACCTCGGGGTCGGCCTCGGCCCGCTCGTCGATGGTGGCGGCGCGCGGGGCGATGCGCTCCCGCGCCGCGCGGCGGACGGTGGCGCGCAGCGCCTCGAGCTCCTCGGAGGTGGAGAACATGGTCGGCTCCTCTGTGGCGCAGCGGTGGGGGACGCGAGCAGCGAAGGCACCGTAACATAAACCGACGCGTCGGTCTACTAATGGCGACACGATCTCAAGAATTGCCTTGAAAACAGCGGGTGGAAGGCGTACCCTCTGGCTGCTTAGAAGCGACGTATGAGTCTTGTAATCGCGCCGGAGGCGGGATGGCGAGGGTCCGGGCCGAGGACTGGGGCGACAAGCGGCAGGCGATCCTGGACGCCGGGGCGCTGCTCTTCGCCAGGGTGGGCTACGCCAACGCCCGGATGGAGGAGATCGCCCGGGCCTGCGGCGCCACCAAGTCGATGCTCTACCACTACTTCCCGGCCAAGGAGGACCTGCTCTACGAGATCGTCCACGACCACGCCGCCGGGATGCTGGCCGCCATGGAGGAGGCGCTCGCGGCGGCGGCGCAGCCGGCCGAGCGGCTCCGGGCCTTCGTGACCACCTGGATGCGCCGCTCGCGTGCGGCCCGGGCCCGCAACGCCGTGCTCATGTACGACCTCAAGTTCCTGGGGAAGCGGCAGCAGGCGGTCATCGTCGACCTGCAGCGCCGGATGATCGAGATGCTGGGGGCGCTGCTCTCCGAGGTGAACCCGGCCCTGCAGAAGGGCGGGCCCAGCCAGGGCAAGGGCTACGCGCTCCTGCTCTTCGGCATGCTGAACTGGACCGAGGTCTGGTTCCGCAGCGGCGGCCCCGAGGGGCCGGAGGAGCTGGCCGAGCGCATCTACCGGCTCTTCCACGCCGGCCTGGCCGCCGAGCGCTAGCCGCGCGAGTAGGGCGTGGCCCGGTTCTGCTCCCGCATCTCGTTGACGGCGTAGACGCCGTGGGCCCAGAGCACGCCCTGGGTGAACCCGAGCCAGCGCATGGCCTTCTCGCGGTCGCCGCCGGCCAGGGCCGCCAGGATCTCGGCGCACATCCAGTTCACGTGCTCGAGCTGCCGGCTCCTGGGGAAGGCGGCGGTGGTGCGGTCGAAGTCGATCTTGGAGGGCAGGTGGCCTTCGCGGGTGAGGCGGGCCTGGTAGTCGGTCACCACCTGCTTCACCTGTTCGTCGGTCATGGCGCGGGTTCCTCGGGACGGTGCGGCCGGCGAGGATAGCAGGCCGGGCCGCCCCCGTCCGGGCGCACCGCCCCCTTGGGCGTTGCGGGCCGCGCCGTTCCCGGTGAAGAGCAATGCCTCACCTCCGGGAGGTTCGCATGACCGCCAAGCTCACCGCCGCGCTCGCCGCCTGCGCGCTCGCCGCCCACGCCGCCGCCGCCGTGCAGACGAAGGAGATCGAGTACCAGCAGGGCGACACCAAGCTCCAGGGCTTCCTCGCCTGGGACGACGCCGCCGCCGGGAAGCGACCCGGACTGCTCGTCATCCACGAGTGGTGGGGACACAACCAGCACGCCCGCAACCAGGCCATCCGGCTGGCCAAGGCCGGCTACGTGGGCCTGGCCGTGGACATGTACGGCAAGGGCAAGGTGACCACCCACCCGGCCGACGCCAAGTCGTTCGTGGCCGAGGCCACCAAGGACCCGGCGGTCACCACCGCCCGCTTCGAGGCCGGCCTGGCGCTGCTCAAGGCCCAGCCGCAGGTGGACGGGTCCAAGGTCGGGGCCCTCGGTTACTGCTTCGGCGGCGGAGTGGCCCTGGGCATGGCCCGGGCCGGGGAGCCGCTCCAGGCGGTGGTCACCTTCCACGGCTCCCTCGGCACCAAGGCCCCGGCCC
Organism: Deltaproteobacteria bacterium; assembly: GCA_016214955.1. Classification (GTDB taxonomy): domain Bacteria; phylum Myxococcota; class Myxococcia; order Myxococcales; family Anaeromyxobacteraceae; genus JACRMN01. Next base: position 1,127 of record JACRMN010000018.1, on the reverse strand, counting down.
AGCCCGGCAAGGTGAAGGCGCGCATCCTGGTGCTCACCGGCGCCGCCGACCCGATGATCCCGGCCGAGGCCGTGGCCGCCTTCGAGAAGGAGATGAAGGACGCCGGGGCCAAGGCCGACGTGATCGCCTATCCGGGCGCCAAGCACAGCTTCACCAACCCCGATGCCGACAAGGTGGGCATGGACGGGCTCGCCTACGACGCCGCCGTCGATGGCAAGTCCTGGGGGGCGGCGATGCACTTCCTCCACGGGGTGTTCGGCACCTGATCCGGGTCTCAGCGCACGCTCACCCGCACCCCGTCGCGCACGTCGTCGCCCGGGTGAAGGAGCACGCGGTCACCGGGCCGCACCCCCCGGCGGATGGCGGCGGCGCCGTCGCCGCGCGCCGTCACCTCCACCTCGCGCAGCCGCGCCCGCCCCTCCTCCAGGACGTAGAGGGCCCAGCCGTCGCCGGAGCGGAAGAGGGCGCTCGACGGCACCCGCACCGCCTCCGGCAGCTCCTCCACCACCACCCGGACGTCCACCGCGAAGCCGTCGCCCAGCGCCTCCCAGCCCGCGCCGGCCGGGTCGAGCAGCACGTCCACCCGCTGCTCCTCCACGCCCAGCGGCGAGACCTTGGTGTAGGCCGACGGCTCGATCCTCCGGACCACCGCCGCCAGCGGCGACTCACCGGCCCCGCCGCTCGCCAGGGCCCGCTGGCCGGCCCGCACCCGCACCGCGTCGGCGGTGGGCAGGTCGAGCACCACCTCGAGGCGCGCCGGCTCGCCGATCTCCAGCAGCGGCGTGCCGGCGGCCACCGGCCCGGCGCTGTCGCGCAGCACCCGCAGCACGGCGCCGGACGCCGGGGCCGTCGCCGCCACCACCGCGCCCCCGGTGCCCCCGCCGCCGAGGAGCGCGCGCGCCGCCGCCACCTCGGCGCGGGCCCGCCGCACCGCGGCCTCGGCCATGTGCAGCTCCTCCTCCCGCACCCGGTCCTCGGCCCGGGCCGCCTCCAGCGCCTGGGCCGCCAGCCCGCCCTCGCGCGCCAGGGCCTCGGCCCGGGCGGCGTCGGCGTGGGCCTGCACCGAGGCGGCCTGCGAGCGCTCCAGCGCCGCGCCGGCCTGGGTCTCGGCGGCGCGGGCGGCGTCG
>JACRMN010000019.1 GCA_016214955.1 Deltaproteobacteria bacterium | reverse complement strand
GCGGGGCCGGGTGCGCGACGGGCGGGGCCGAGGCAGGCGGAGGTGCGGCGGGCCGCGGCGCGGCTGCAGCCGGGGCGGGCGCGGCTGCGGCTGCGGCGGGGGCGGGCGCGGCTGCGGCGGGGGCGGCGCCGGTGAGCTCCTTCACCTTGGCGATGAGCGCCTGGCTCTCGAAGGGCTTGGCGATGAAGCCGTCGGCGCGGACCTGGCGGGCGCGCGCCTCGTCGAAGGCCTCGAAGGTGCCGGCGAGGAGCAGCACCGGAATGTGGGCCAGGGCCGGATCGGACTTCACGGCCTCACAGAGCTCGTACCCGTTCTTCCGGGGCATCACCACGTCGGCCAGGACGATGGACGGCTTGAGCTCCCGGACCCGCGCGAGGGCGTCCTCCCCGTTGTCCACGGTGGTGAGCTGGTACTCCTCGGTGGCGAAGGTGATGGCCACGACCTTCTGGATCGTGATCGAGTCGTCAGCGAGCAGAAGGGTCTTGGGCATGCTTTTTCCCGCGGAATGGGCTCGGACGAGCTAACGCCGGGGGCGGCCCGCTGTCAAGGTTTCACGGGCGATTTCAAGCGATTCGGCTGTCCCAGGTTCACGTGGGGAAGAGGGCGTCCCACGCCGGACGCACCACCTCACCCGCGTCGCCCTCGCGGGCGACGCGGTCGGCCAGGACGGCGATGGCGGTTCCGGCAGCATCCACCAGGACCGCCAGCGTCGCGCCCGGCGCCGGCCCGCCGCCGTAGAGCGCCGCCAGGTCGAAGACCGGGAAGATGGCGCGCTCGTGGTAGAGCAGCCCGCGGTGCACGGCTGGTGCGAGGGGAACCGGGAAGACGTGCGGCGACTCCACGACCCGGAGCAGCAGCGAGATGGGCACCGCGTACCGCGTGCCGGCCCGCTCGAAGACGAGCTCCCTCCCGGCGGCGAAGTCGGCCTGGGCCGCCTGGATGCCGTCGTCGAGCGCCGGCTCCAGCGGGACCCAGCCGGCCGTCGTCAGCGCCAGCTCGAGGTAGATGACTCCACCTGCGACCACCGCGCCCTGAAAGGGTGCCGGCTGCGGCAGCGGGGTGCGCACGGGGAGCTGGAACACCTCCGTCTGCTTGAGGTCGACGATGGCGTGCACCGCGTCCACGCGCAGCGCGACCGGCGGGGCGGCCTCGGTGAGCACCGCGAAGCGCCCGGGCCCGCCGCCGAGCCCCATGGCCACAGCCAGGGGCACCGCCGGGACCACCTGCCCGCGCACCTCCACCTCCGCCGCGCCGGGAGGGATCGGGACGATCTCCCGGACGATGGGCAGGCGCAGCGCCAGCGGGATGCCTCCGGCGGTGAAGAGCAGGGCCCTGCGTTCTGCTGGCGACGTCGGCATCGGCCTTTGTCATACTACGGGCGATGCCTTCCTCGGTGCTCCTCGTCGACGACGAGCGGTTCGCCCGCACGGTCTACTCGGACTACCTGCGCGGCGCCGGGTACGAGGTGCAGGTGGCCGAGGACGTGGACGCGGCCCTGACCTCGCTCCGCGCCCGCCGCTTCGACGTGCTGCTCACCGACGTCATCCTCCCCGACGCCGACGGCCTCGAGCTCCTGGCGCAGGCGAAGCAGCTCGATCCGGGCATGGAGGCGCTGGTCATCACCGCCCTCGACCGCGTCGACACGGCGGTGCGCGCCATGAAGACCGGCGCCTCCGACTACCTGGTGAAGCCGGTGACTCCCGAGGCGCTCCACCTGGCGGTGCAGCGCTGCCTCTCCACGCGGGCGCTCCTCGCCGAGAACAAGGCGCTGCGCTCCCACGTGCGGCTCTTCGAGACCTGCCAGCGGCTCGCGGCCACGCTGGAGCACGAGAAGCTGGTCTCCATGGGGCTGGCGGCGGTGGTGGGCGAGCTGGGAGCCTCGGCCGGCGTGCTGGTGGAGCGCACCCACGCCGGCATGGTGGTGACGGGCCTGCTCGGCCTCGACCAGGAGCACGGCGAGGCGCTGCGCGCCGAGGCCGACCATGCCTGGCCCGGCCTGCGCGCGCCGCAGCGCGTGGACCTGGCCCGGGGCGGCCACGCCTTCCTGCTCCCCATCCTCGACGGCTCCAGGCTCCTGGGCGCGGCGGTGGTGCCCACCGCCGCCGAGCCGGAGGAGGAGGCGGTGCACTCGGCCGAGTTCGTCTGCAGCCACCTGGGCCTGGGGCTGCGGACGCTGGGCCACCTGCGCCAGGTGGAGAGCCTCGCCTACCTCGACGACCTCACCCGGCTCTACAACACCCGCTTCCTCGACATGGCGCTCGACCGCGAGATCCGCAGCGGCCGGCCCTTCACCGTGCTGTTCCTCGACCTCGACCACTTCAAGGGCGTCAACGATCAGCACGGCCACCTGGTGGGCTCGAAGCTGCTGGTGGAGGTGGGCCGGGTGCTGAAGAGCTGCGTCCGCGACGACGACGTGGTGGTGCGCTACGGCGGCGACGAGTACGTGGCGGTGCTGGTGGGCATCGACTCGGGCGGGGCCCTCAAGGTGGCCGAGCGCATCCGGCGCTCCGTCGAGGACCACAGCTTCCTCGCCGACGAGAACCAGCGGGTGCACATCACCTGCTCCATTGGCCTCGCCAGCGTGCCGGAGCACTCCTCCGAGAAGGCCGAGATCCTCGACCTCGCCGACAGGGCCATGTACCGGGGCAAGCGCTCCAACCGGAACGTGGTCTACATCGCCTCGCGCGACCTGCCGCCCGTGCCGGCGCGCGAGGGGTAGCGACCCAGCCGGGAGCGGCGGGGCCCCCACGTCCGAAAGCGGCGAGACGCGGCCCACCCGGCGGAGTATGGATGGCGGCGTGGAGCTGGACCCCGACACCTGCTACCGCGCCGTGGCCGCCCGGGACCGCCGCTTCGACGGCCTGTTCTTCGTGGCGGTGCGAACCACCGGCATCTACTGCCGGCCGGTGTGCCCGGCTCGGACGCCGGGGCGGGATCGCTGCACCTTCTTCGCCCGCGCCGCGGAGGCGGAGCGGGAGGGGTACCGGGCCTGCTTCCGCTGCCGGCCGGAGCTGGCGCCGGGCCAGGGGCCGGTGGACGCGGTGCCGCGGCTGGTGGCGGCGGCGGTCTCTCGCATCGACGCCGGGGCGCTCAACGAGGGCTCGGTGGAGGAGCTGGCGGCCGGGCTGGGCGTGACCGCGCGGCACCTGCGCCGCGCCCTCTGCGGCGAGCTCGGCCTCTCGCCGGTGGAGCTGGCCCAGTCCCGCCGCATGGCGCTCGCCAAGCAGCTCCTCCAGGACACCGCCCTGCCCATGGCCGAGGTGGCCTTCGCCGCCGGGTTCGGGAGCCTGCGGCGCTTCAACGCCCTCTTCCGCAGCCGCTTCGGCCGCCCGCCCTCGGCGCTGCGCCGGGCGCACGCCGAGCCGGAGGGCGGCGGGCTCTGGCTCCGGCTCGACTACCGGCCCCCGCTCGACTGGGAGGCGCTGCTCGCCTTCCTGGCGGCGCGCGCCACCGAGGGCGTGGAGGAGGTGCGCGGCGGCGCCTACCGGCGGACGGTGCGCCTCGGCCGGCGGGCCGGATGGGTGGAGGTGCGCCCCCTCCCCGGCCGGCCGGCGCTGCGCGCCCAGGTGTCGCTCTCGCTGGCCGGCGCGCTCATGCCGCTGGCGGCGCGGCTGCGGGCGCTCTTCGACCTCGACGCCCTGCCCCACCTGGTCTCGGCCCACCTGGCCGCCGACCCTCGGCTGCGCCCGGCGGTGCGCGCGCGGCCCGGCCTGCGCGTGCCCGGGGCCTTCGACGGCTTCGAGGCGGCGACGCGGGTGGTGCTGGGCCAGCAGGTGAGCGTGGCCGCCGCCACCACGGTGGCAGGCCGGCTGGCGCGGGCGCTGGGAGAGCCCTGCGCCACCCCCTTCCCGGCCCTCCACCGGCTCTCGCCCACCCCGGAGGCGGTGGCCGCGGCCGGCGAGGCGAGGATCGCGCGGCTCGGCATGCCGGGCGCGCGGGCCCGGACGCTGCTGGCGCTGGCCGATGCCGTGGCCGGCGGCTCGCTCCGGCTCGAGCGCGGCGCCGGCGCGGCCGAGCGAGAGCGGCTGCGGGCCCTGCCGGGCGTGGGCGACTGGACCGCCCAGGTCATCGCCATGCGCGCCCTCGGCGACCCCGACGCCTTCCCGGCCGGCGACCTGGCGGTGCGCCGTGCGCTGGAGGACTGCCCGGCCCGCGACGCCGACGAGCGCTCGGCGGCCTGGCGCCCCTGGCGGGCCTACGCCGCTCTCCACCTCTGGACCGCCACCGCGGCAGGAGCCGGCGCATGACCCACTTCCGCCTCTCGCTCGAGAGCCCGGTGGGGCGGCTGCGGATCGTGACCTGCGCCGATGGGCTCACCGAGGTCTCCTTCGGCGCCGGCGCGGCCCGCGGCGCCGAGGCGCCCGGCCACCCGCTCCTGCGCCGCGCAGCCACCCAGCTCGCCGAGTACTTCGCCGGCACCCGGCAGGAGTTCGAGCTGCCGCTGGCCGCCGCCGGCACGCCCTTCCAGCGCGCCGTGTGGAAGGAGCTCTGCACCATCGGCTTCGGCGTCACCTGCTCCTACGCCGAGCTGGCGAAGTCGCTCGGCAAGCCCTCGGCAGCCCGGGCCGTGGGCGCCGCCAACGGCCAGAACCCCATCGCCATCGTGGTCCCCTGCCACCGGGTGGTGGGAGCCGACGGGACGCTCACCGGCTACGCCGGGGGGCTCCTGGCCAAGCGCTGGCTCCTCGACCACGAGCGCGAGGTGCGCGCGCGCCAGGTCCGGTCGCAGCGCTTCTGGTAGGAGATGTCGCACCTGGCGGCGGGGCGGACCGGCCGCCCGCGAAATGGCGCGGGGCCCCAGCCTTTCGACCGGGGCCCCGCCGGCGACGACCTCCGGGTTCCGCCCGTGAAAGCGCGTAGTTGCGGTTGCCCTCGCCGTGTCTCGAGCCCGCCCCTCGGCTGCAGCAGGCAACGTCTGTAGAGATCATGCCGCCCCGATGCCGCCCCGTCAACGCGTCCTTCAACGCGTCGCGTCACGGGCGTGCTGCGGCCGGGGCGGAGGCCAGATCGAGCGGGCCCGGCGAGAGGACGTGCCGGACCTGAGACGGGAGACTCGGGGGCGCCCGGTGCCGGACATGGTTGAACTCGCCTGTTCTTCCAGGTGATTTCTGCTCGCGCGGGAGGCCGCCGGGGCGGGCGGCTCGCCGCCGGCGTATAAAGCCGGGCATGGCGCTGCCAGGAACCGGCGAGGCGGATCGGCTCCTCGCGGAGGCCGCGCTGGCGTTCGAGCGCGGCGAGCCGGAGGAGGCGCTCCGGCAGGCCGAGGCGGCCGCGCGGCTGGCGCCCCGCTCCGTGCCCGCCCTCCACTACCGGGCGGCGGCCCTCACCGACCTGGGCCGCCTACCCGAGGCCCGCTCCGCCTACACGGCGGCGCTGGCGGTGGGAGGCGACGACCCGGAGCTGCTCCTGGGCGCGGCCGACTTCCTCACGGCGCGCCTGGCCGGCGAGCCGGAGCGGGAGGACCTGGAGGAGGGGCTCACCCTGGCCCAGCGCGGGGAGCGGCTGGCGCGCCGCCGCGGCGCCGAGGGGGACGACGCCCTCCGGTCCGAGCTCCTGCTGGTGCAGGCGGCGGCCCACAACCAGCTCGGCCAGAGCTCCGAGGCGCTGGCTGCCGCCGACGCGGTGCTGGCCGTCGAGCCGGAGGCGGTGGACGCCATGCTGGAGCGGGGCTTCGCGCTCTGGGAGCTCCTGCGGCTCGACGAGGCCCGGGACCAGCTCCTCTCGCTCCTGGAGCGCGCGCCGGACGAGGCCTGGGCCCACCACACGCTCGGGCTCGTCGCCGAGCGCCGCGGCGACGCCCGCGAGGCCGAGCGGCGCTTCGCCCGGGCCCGCAGGCTGGCACCCGACGACTTCCCCGAGCCGGTGCGGCTCGCCGAGGCCGCGTTCGACCGCGCGGTGGAGGACGCGCTGCGCGAGCTGCCGGAGCAGGTGCGCCACTACCTCGCCAACGTGGCCATCGCCGTGGAGCCCATCCCCGCCGACGACGACCTGCGCGGCTCCGAGCCGCCGCTCTCGCCCGGCATCCTCGGCATCTTCCGGGGCTCGCCGCTGGGGCAGAAGGGCTCCGACCCCTGGAGCCACTTCCCCTCCTCCATCGTCCTCTACCAGCGCAACCTGGAGCGCTTCGCCCACGACCGCGACGACCTGCTGGAGCAGATCGGCATCACCCTTCTCCACGAGGTGGGCCACTTCCTCGGGCTCGACGAGGAGGAGCTCTACGAGCGCGGGCTGGAGTAGGCGGGCGCCCTGCGACCGGGCCAGACGGGGCCCGGGAGCCCATCGCCGGACCGTCAGGCCGGCGTCAGCTCCACCGCCACGCCCGAGAGCACCGCGTTGCCGGAGAGCGGGTCGCGGAGCCCCTCGTCGAGCAGCGCGTTGAGGTTGGCGCCGGGCCGCTCGGCCGCCACCCGCAGCCGGGCGCCGGGCAGGTCGTGGCCCCAGCCGTGGGGCAGGCTGACCACGCCGGGCATCACCTCGTCGCTCACCTGCACCTCGGCCTCGACGCTCCGGCCGTTGGCGGCGAGCCGCGCCCGCGCGCCGTCCCGCAGCCCCAGGCGCGCGGCGTCGCTCGGGTGGACGAGCGCGGTGCAGCGGAAGGGCCCCTTGGCCAGCACCGGCAGGTTGTGCATCCAGGAGTTGTTGGAGCGGAGCTGGCGCCGCCCCACCACCACCAGCGCCGGCACCGGCCTGTCGAGGTCGGCGGCGGCGCGGAAGAGATCGGCGCGCAGCATGTCGGGCAACAGCTCGATCTTCCCGGAGGCGGTGCGCAGTACCTCCGGGATGCGGGGCTGGAGCGGCCCCAGGTCGATGCCGTGGGGCGCGGCCGCCAGCCGCGCCAGGCTGAGGCCGGCCGGCACCTTCCCGAAGCCGTCGCCGTAGGGACCGGTGCGCAGCCCCAGGTCGAGGAGCCGCTCGGGGCCGGGCCGCCCGCCCAGCGCCTGGAGCACGGCGGGGGCCTGGGGGCCGGCGGCGCGGCCCACCTCCTCGGCCAGCAGCTCGGCGTCGTAGGCGGCGGCATCGATGCCGGCACCGAGCCCGAGGCAGATGGCCTGCAGCCGGAGCAGGATCTCCCACTCGGCCGGCTGGCCGGCGGGGCGCGGCAGCACCGCCGGGCTCATCCGGGCGGCGTTCCGCCAGGCGAGCTGGGGGAAGGCCACGTCGTAGTGGGGCTCCTCGAGCGGCGAGAGGCCGGGGAGCACCACGTGGGCGTGGCGGGTGGTCTCGTTCACGTAGACGTCCACCGAGACCATGAGCTCGAGCCCGTCGAGCGCCCGCGCCAGGCGCGCGCCGTTGGGGGCCGAGAGCACCGGGTTGGTGGCCACGGTGAGGAGCGCCCGCACCTGCCCCTGGCCCGGCGTCTCGATCTCCTCGGCCAGGCAGCCGAGGGGCAGCTCCCCCATCACCTCGGGCGCCCCGGAGACGCGGGAGCGGCGCCGCCCCACGGCCACGCCCTTCCCCTGCCCCGGCCGGCTCTGGGTGTTGGCGGCGAAGGCCGGCGCCCGGGGGAACATGGCGCCGCCTGGTTCGTCGAGGTTGCCGGTGAGCACGTTGAGCACGTCCACCAGCCAGCTCGCGAGCGTCCCGTACTCCTGGGTGCAGGTGCCCATGCGCCCGTAGACGGCGGCCCGCTCCGCCGAGGCCAGCTCCCGGGCGAGATCGCGGATCTGGCCCGCGCCGATGCCGCAGCGGCCCGCCACCCGCTCCGGGGTGAAGGGGGCAACGGCGTCCGCGAGGCCCGGGAGGCCGGCCACGTGCTCCGCCAGCCTGCCGAGCCGGACCCGCCCCTCGGCGAGGAGCACCTGCGCCATCGCCAGGAGGAGGAAGGCGTCGGCGCCCGGCCGGATGGGGAGGTGCCTGTCGGCCAGGGCCGCGGTCTCGGTGCGCCGCGGGTCCACCACCACCAGCTTGCCGCCGCGGGCCCGGAGCGCCCGGGCCTTCCGCTCGAAGCCGGGGACGGTCCACATGCTGCCGTTCGAGACCACGGGGTTGGCGCCCAGCACCAGCAGGTAGCCGGTGCGCTCGATGTCCGGCACCGGCACCGAGAGCCAGTGGCCGAAGAGCAGCCCGGAGGAGAGCTGCTTGGGCATCTGGTCGAGGGTGGCGGCCGAGTAGATGTTGCGGGTCCCCACCGCCCGCGCCAGGCGCGCGAAGTAGAGCAGCAGCCCCATCTTGTGGACCACCGGGTTGCCGGCCACGAGGCCGAGGGCGTCGCGGCCGCCGGCGGCCAGGATGGGCGGGAGTCGGCGCTCGATCTCGGCGAAGGCCTCGTCCCAGGTGCAGGGCTCGAGCACCCCGCCCCGGCGCAGGAGCGGCTGGCGCAGCCTGTCGGGGTCCTCGTGCAGGTCGCGCAGGGCGACCGCCTTGGGGCAGAGGTGGCCCTGGCTGAAGGGGTCGGCGTCGTCGCCGCGCACGGCGGTGACCGCGCCCCCGGACACCGTCAGCTCCAGCCCGCAGCAGGCCTCGCACAGCGGGCAGATGCGGTAGGCGAGGGTCTCGGCAGAAGGGGGCATGGCCTGCTCCGGTGCGCGGGTGGCGTTCCTTCATAGCCCCGGCGCGGGGGCGGGTCGCCCCGGCTCCCCGAGAGGGCCCCTCGCGGCCCCGCCGGAACGCCCGGCCGGCGGCGAAGATCCCGTCGAAAAATGGACCGGTTGCAGTCGATATCGCATCATCGGCGCGCATGGGCCAAGTCATCGAATCGATGGAGCTGGCGCAGGTCCTCGCCGAGGCCGAGGACATCGCCCGCAACGTCAACCAGAAGCTCACCAGCGCGCACCAGCTGCTCGCCTTCTTCACCGTCCCCAACCGCGCCGAGATGCTCCTCAAGGAGCGCGGCGTCGACGAGGACCGGATCCTGCTCGCGCTGACCGGCGCGCCGCGGGAGCCGGAGGGCGTGGAGCGGGACCTGCGGGAGCGGGCGCGCGAGGTGGCCTCCGGCGTGGGCGCGGAGGAGGTGGACTGCCTCCACCTGCTCATCGCCATGAGCCGGGTGCGCCAGAGCTGCGCCTACCAGCTCCTCGCCGACTGCGGCCTGCAGCTCCCGGCGCTGCGCAACGTGGCCCTCTCCTACTTCACCGCCCGCATGCCGCGGCGGCTGCGGCAGCCCCAGCCGGCCCGGGCGCCCGCCCCCTTCGCGCCCGCGCCGCGCCGCGCGCCGCCGCGCGAGGAGCCGGCCGTCGAGGAGCAGGCGCTCGAGGCCGAGCCCGAGATCGCGACCCCGACTCCGACCCCGGCCCAGACCGCGACCTCGAGCCCGGCCGCGAAGCGCTTCTCGCGCTCCCTGTCGCCCCACGCGCTCGACCCGGAGAAGTTCCCCTGGCTCTCGTCGATGGGTCGCAACCTCACCGAGCTCGCGGCCCAGGGGAAGCTGGACCCGCTGGTGGGGCGCGAGCGCGAGGTGGAGGAGGCCATCGACATCCTCGGCAAGCGCCGGACCAACAACCCCCTGCTGGTGGGCGAGCCGGGCGTGGGCAAGACCGCCATCGTCGAGGGCGTGGCCCAGCGGCTCCTCGCCGACCGGCAGGACCGGGTGGTGGTCGAGCTGGACATGGCGACCATGGTGGCCGGCACCCAGCTCCGCGGCTCCTTCTCCGAGAAGCTGAACGGCGTGAAGGACGAGGTGCGCTCCGCCGGCGGCCGCGTGGTGGTCTTCATCGACGAGGTGCACACCGTCGTGGGGGCCGGGGCCACCGGCGAGGGGCCGCAGGACGCGGCCAACGAGCTCAAGGCGGCGCTGGCGCGGGGCGAGTTCCCCTGCATCGGCGCCACCACCCACGACGAGTACCGCAAGCACATCGAGCGGGATGCGGCGCTGGAGCGGCGCTTCACGCCGGTGCTGGTGCGCGAGCCCTCGGTGGGCGACACCGTCACCATCCTGCAGGGGCTGGTGGGCCGCTACGAGCAGCACCACCGGGTGCGCTACGTCCCCGACTCGCTGGAGGCCGCGGCCTCGCTCTCGGCCCGCTACATCTCGGACCGCTTCCTCCCCGACAAGGCGGTGGCGGTGATGGACCTGGCGGGCTCGCGGGCCCGCCGCTCCGGCGCCGCCGAGGTGGACGGCCCGGCGGTGGCCCGGGTGGTGGCCAAGATGGCCGGCCTGCCCGAGTCGCGGCTGCTGGCCAGCGACCGGGAGCGCATCCTGGGCCTGGCGGCCGCGCTCTCGGAGCGGGTCATCGGCCACCGCGCCGCCATCGAGCGGGTGGCGGCGGTGCTGAAGCGCAACTACGCCGGCTTCGCCTCGCGGCGGCCCATGGGCAGCTTCCTCCTGCTCGGCCCCACCGGCGTGGGCAAGACGGAGCTGGCCCGGGCGCTCGCCGACGCGCTCTACGGCAGCCGCGACGCCCTGGTGCGCCTCGACATGAGCGAGTGCAGCGAGGCCACCGGCGTGGCCCGCCTGGTGGGCGCGGCCCCGGGCTACGTGGGCTACGGCGAGGGCGGGCAGCTCACCGACGCCGTGCGGCGCCGCCCCTCGTCGGTGGTGCTGCTCGACGAGATCGACAAGGCCCACCGCGACGTCTGGATGCTGCTCCTGCAGGTGCTGGAGGAGGGGCGGCTCACCGACGGCCGCGGCCGGCAGATCGACTTCTCCAGCGCGGTGGTGATCCTCACCTCCAACCTGGGCGGGGCCGAGGCCACCCGCGCCTCCTCGGGCGTCATGGGGTTCGGCGCCGAGGAGAAGGCCGGCTCGCGGGAGGAGCAGTCGCTCTCGGCGGCGCGCCGGGCGCTCCCGCCGGAGCTCTGGAACCGGCTCGACGAGCGGCTCTTCTTCCCCGCCCTCTCCCGCGCGGAGGTGGCCCGCGTGGCGGCGCTGCTCCTGGCCGAGTCGTCGGAGCGGCTCTTCGGCGAGCGGAAGATCTCCTTCTCGGCCGGCGACGACGTCGTGGCCCTGCTGGTGGACGAGGGCTTCGACCCGTCGCTGGGGGCCCGACCCATGCGCGGCGCCATCCAGCGGCTGGTGGAGGCGCCGCTGGCGGAGCGGATCCTGGCGGGCGAGTTCGACGCCGGCGATCGGGTGGCCGTCACCGCCGGGGGCGGCACCCTGCGCTTCGCGCGGGCCTGACCTCGCGCCACCGGAACCGCACAGCCGGCTCCCGGGCGCCTCCGGGGGGCCCCCCTTGGGTCGATCCGGGCGGCGTGAATCCAGGCGAGGCTCTGGCCGCGTCAGAGCGGGCAGAGGCGCCTCCCGCGCCAAGGAGATCGCATGGACCCCGCCACCATCGGCAGCCTGACCGGCATCCTCGTCCCCCTCGGCGCCTTCGCCCTCGCCGCCGTGCTGGTGGGCATGGACCAGCTCGCCAAGCACCGCGCCCGCGAGCTGCGCCACCAGACCATCCGCATCGCCCTCGACAAGGGGCAGCCGGTTCCCCCGGAGCTCCTCCGCGAGCAGGACAAGGTGCGCGGCCCGCGCAACGACCTCGGCCAGGGCATCGTGATCCTCTCCACCGGGATCGGCCTGGCGGCCTTCCTCTTCCTCATCCAGATCCGGCAGTGGCCGGTCGGGCTCATCCTCGTCGCCGTCGGGATCGGCCGCATCGTGGCCCACTACGTGGCGCCCACACGGCAGGCGGCGCCCCCGGCGCCCTGAGAGGCCGTGGCGCCGAGCGACACCGAGCTGGTGGCCCGCGTCCTCGCCGGGGACGATCGCCGGGCCTTCGCCGAGCTCGTCCGCCGCCACCAGTCGATGGTTCGCGGCCTCCTGCGGCGGCTCTGCGCCGGCGACGCGGCCCGGGCGGACGACCTGGCGCAGGAGACCTTCCTGCGCGCCTACCAGAAGCTGGGCACCTGGCGCGGCGGCGCCCGCCTCTCCACCTGGCTCTGCGCCGTCGCCTACCACGGCTGGCTCTCGCAGGCCCGGCGCGCGCCGCAGCCGCTGCCGCCCGAGCCCGACCCGGTCCGGCCGGCCGCCGAGGCCGCCGACGACCGGAGCGATCTCCTCCGGGCCCTGGCCTCGCTCCGCGAGGAGGAGCGCGCCGCCCTGGCCCTCGCCTACGGCGAGGAGCTGACCCACGAGGAGGCGGCGGAGATCCTCCGCTGCCCGGTGGGCACCCTCAAGACCCACATCCTGCGGGGCAAGGAGAAGCTGCGGAAGCTGCTCCTGGCCCCGCTGCCGGAGGGCTCTCCATGACCGGCCCCGACCCCCTCGACACCATCCTGGCGCGCGAGCCGTACCACCCCGACGACGGCTTCACCGAGCGCGTGCTGGCCAGCCTGCCGCCCCGGCGCCGCGACCGGCGCCCGCTGGTCCTGGCCCTCTCCTGGCTCGCCGCCGGCGCCGTGGCCGCCTGGACGCTGCCCGGCCTGCTGGGCCCGGTCCTGCGCGCCGGGCTCGCCGGGCTCGCCGCCCCGGCGTCCGGGACCACCCCGGCGCTGCTCCTGGCTGCGGTGCTCGCGGTAGGCGCCCTCGCCTACGCGGCCTCGCGGCTGCTCGACGACGGGGCCTGACGCCGGCCCGCTCACCGCGGCACCAGCACCGTCCAGGCCTGCGTCCACCAGACCGCCGCGCCCAGGCCCGCCAGGACCGTCAGCGCGACCCAGAGCGGCCAGCGGCGCGGCGCCGGCGGGTCGGGCACGTCGGCGGCCACCGGCGTGGCCTCGTCGATCACCAGGCTGGCGAGCAGCGTCTCCTGGTCCACGCGGGTGAGCGCCAGCTCCTCGGCGATGAAGCCGCGGTGGGTCATGAGCGCCACCAGCCGGCCGCGCGGATCGGTTCCGCGCAGCGAGGTCGCGGCGCAGCGCTCGAGCTCGCGGGCCAGCGCCCCGGCGCTCTGCCAGCGCGCCTCCTTGCGCCGCGCCAGGCAGCCCTCGATGGCCCGCGCCAGCCGGCGCGAGACGCCCGGCGCCACCGCCCGCAGGCGCGGGAAGCGGCCGGTGCGCACGGCGCCGAAGAGCTCCTTGGAGGTGGAGCCGCGGAAGGGCTTTCGCCCCGAGGCCAGCTCGTAGAGCGTCACCCCCAGTGCCCAGAGGTCGGCGGTGGCGTCCTCCTCCTCGCCGACGAGCACCTCCGGAGCCATGTAGGCCGGGCTGCCGACGAGCACGCCCTCCCGGGTGAGGTCGCCCTTGGTCTGGTCCTTGGCGATGCCGAAGTCGAGGAGCTTCACCTCGCCCTCGGTGGAGATCATCAGGTTGCCGGGCTTCACGTCGCGGTGGAGCAGCTTCTGGAAGTGGACGTACTCCAGGGCCTCGGCCACCCGCGCGCCGACGAGCGCCACGCAGTCGGGCGGGAGCGGGCCGGTCTGGAGGAGCTTGCCCAGGTCGGCGCCGTCCACGAACTCGGTGACCAGGTAGAGGGCGTCGTCCTTCTCCACCAGGTCGTGGACCGCCACCACCGCCTGGTGGCGGAGCTGGGCGTAGGCCCGCCCCTCCCGTTTGAAGCGCTCCACCTGCTCCCTCGAGCCGGTGAGCCTGGCGTCGAGCGCCTTCACCGCCACGCGCCGCTCCAGCCCCTCCTGGAGCGCCTCGTAGACCACGCCCATGCCGCCGCGCCCCAGCTCGCGGACGATGCGGGAGGTCCCCACCTTGCGCACGGCCATCGGGGAAGAGTGCGACGGGGGCGGCCAGCGAGGCAAGGCCCGCGAGAGGACCCGAGGAGTGCGCGCTCCACCTACCCGCGGTACAGCCCCTTCTCGCGCACGTAGGCGAGCACGCGGCGCGGCACCAGGTGCGAGACCTCGGCGCCGCGGACGAGCCGCTCCCGCACCTCGGTGGAGGACACGGCGGGCAGGAGCGGGCGACCGCCGGCACCGTCCTCGTGGCCCTGGCGCCCCACCACCACCACCCGGCAGAGCTCTTGCACCCGGTCCCAGCGGTGCCACTTGCCTGTCTCGCCGAGGATGTCGGTGCCGATGACCAGCGCGAAGCGGTCGCCCGGGTGCCTCTCCCGGAGGTGCTCCAGCGTCCGCACCGTGTAGCCCACCATCGGATCGCCGGCCAGCTCCGCCTCGGCAGTGCAGACGTGCAGGCCGCGGATGGTGGCCGCCGCCAGCCGGCACATCTCCACGCGGTCGTCGTAGGAGGCGAGCGCCTTGCCGAAGGGGTGGCGGTAGCTGGGCAGGAGCCACACTTCCGACACCGGCTCGGTGGCGAGCACGTACCAGGCGGCCATCAGGTGGCCGACGTGGGGTGGGTTGAACGAGCCGCCGAGGAGCGCGATCTCCTTCACGCCGGCAGCCTACCACCGACCGCGGCGACCTCCTCGCGCGCCGCTCCGCCGGAGGCGCCGGCCTCCGGCGCCAAGTCCTCGGGCGGGCGCTGCACGAGAGCCGCGCGAACGCCCTCGGCCCGGGAGCCCGCCACGTCCCGGAGGCGCGAGATGGGACGGCGAGGGCCCGGTGGCCCGCCCGGCGGGTCACCGATACAACAGGTACGGCTTCCTGCGCCGCGCGAAGGCGCGCTCCTCGGCCTTCCAGGCCCCGGCCAGGTCGCGCCAGCCCCGCCCCGCCTCGATGGCCTGGC
The DNA here is from genome assembly GCA_016214955.1 of Deltaproteobacteria bacterium. Classification (GTDB taxonomy): domain Bacteria; phylum Myxococcota; class Myxococcia; order Myxococcales; family Anaeromyxobacteraceae; genus JACRMN01. Next base: position 341,399 of record JACRMN010000019.1, on the reverse strand, counting down.
GCTCGCGCGCCGAGCCGCAGAGCAGGTCGAAGGCTGGGATGCCCTCCACGAACTCGTAGGGCTCGGTTCGCCAGCGGAAGCGGGCCGGGTCCTGGGCGCGGGCCGCCGCCACCACCGCCAGGCCGGTGCGGAAGGGGCGGAAGGCAGCGGGGTCGGCGAGGTGAAGCTCGGCGCCGTGGCACCTCTGGCCGGCGTGCTTGTCCCAGGCGGGCGTGAAGCTGGCGGGGCGGAAGCGCACGCCCGGCAACCGCTCGGCGTCGAGCGCCGCCGAGAGCCGCCCGGCGTCGAGCCAGGGGGCGCCGAGGAGGTGGAACGGCCGCGTGGTGCCGCGCCCCTCGGAGAGGTTGGTGCCCTCCAGCAGGCACATGCCCGGGTAGAGGAGCGCGGTCTCCGGCGTGGGCATGTTGGGCGACGGGAACACCCAGGGCAGCCCGGTGTCGGGCTGGGCCATGTCGCGCCGCCAGCCCTCGCACGGCACCACCGTGAGGCGGCCGGAGAGGGCCCGCTCCGCCTGGAACAGGCAGGCGAGCTCGCCCACCGTCATCCCGTGGCGGGGCGCGAGGTCGTGCAGGCCGCAGAAGCTCTCGAACCCCCGGCGCAGCGCCGGGCCCTCCACCGCCACGCCGCCGATGGGGTTGGGCCTGTCGAGGACGAAGAAGCCGATGCCGGCGGCGGCGGCCGCCTCCTGGCAGAGCATCATCGTCGCCTGGTACGTGTAGTAGCGGCTGCCCACGTCCTGGATGTCGAAGACCAGCGCATCGAGCCCGGCGAGCTGCCCGGGGGTGGGGCGCAGCGAGGCGGCGGTGGAGCCGTAGAGCGAGTGGACCGGGACGCCGGTGCGGGCGTCCCGCTCGTCGCCCACCGCGGCCATGTACTGTGCCTCGCCCCGCACGCCGTGCTCGGGGCCGAAGAGGGCGCGGAGCTTCACGCCCGGCGCCGCGGCCAGCAGGTCGGCGGCGTGGCGGAGCCGCCCGTCCACCGCGGTGGGGTTGCAGACCAGCCCCACCGCCAGGCCGCGCAGCGCGCGGAACCGGGTGGCCACCAGCTGATCCAGGCCGGTGGCCACGGCGCGCAGGCGCCGGGCCGGGCGGGCGCGCCGGGCGGGACGCCGGGGTGCGGTCACGGGAGGCTCTCGATCTCGGCGATGGCCTCGCGGGCCAGGTCGCCATCGCCGCAGCGGCTCTCGCCCTGGAGGAACTGGGTGACGCGGGCCACCGGGTCGCGCGGGGCCTCGGGCTCGGCGGTGGCCAGGCCGCGCAGCGCCGGCAGGGCCCTGCGGCTGTGGGAGTCGCCGAGGGCCCGGGCCGCCAGGCGGCGCAGCTGGCAGTCCTTGCTGGTCGCCTGCCGCTCCAGCTCGGCCGCCGCCTTCCCGCTCCCGGCGGCCAGCGCCCTCCCCAGGAGGTCGAAGACCTCGCGGGCGCTGCTCCCCTCCCCGCGCCGCAGCCGCTCCTGGGCCAGCCGGGCGCGGAGCCAGGCCACCTCGGCGTGGCGCTCGCCGCGGGCTCGCGAGAGGCCGGCGATCTCCGCCTCGGCCTCCTCGATGCGCCCCTCGGCCAGGAGCTGCTCGGCCCGCGAGTCGGGCCAGAAGATGGCCACACCCACCGCGGCCACCGCCAGCAGCGCGGCCAGCGTGAGCCAGCGGGCCCGCGAGGTGGCCTCGGCCAGCGCCCGGGCCATGCGGCCCGCGGCCTCGCCCAGGTCCACCGCCGGCCCGGCGGCGCGGGCGATGACCGCTGGGTCGGGCGCCGAGAGCCCCTTCACCCGCGCCAGCGACTGGTTGCCGTAGGGCGGCTGCGGGAGCCCGCCGGGCGCGCCCGGGGCGGCCGTGAGGGTGTACCGGCCCCGGGCGGCGCGGAAGAGGCGCACCGGCTCGGCCACCCCCTTGAGCGCGCGGCGCCCCACCTCCTCCACCGGCACCTCGGCCCGGTTCATGGCCAGGTAGACCGCCTCGGTGAACCAGACCTCGCCCACCTCGGCCTCGCCCTCCACCCGCGAGGCCACGTTGACCGGGTCGCCGTACACGTCCGTGCCGGACAGGGAGCGCGCCACCCGCACCTCGCCCAGGTTGACGGCGATGCGCACCCGGATGCGCTCGGCCTCCGGCAGCCGCCGGTTGTAGTCCCAGAGCCGGTCCTGGATGGCCATGCCGCAGAGCAGGCTGTTGGTGGGCGAGTCGAAGATCACCAGCCAGGCGTCGCCGATGCTCTTCACCTTGCGCCCGCCGAAGCCCTTCACCACCGGCAGGAGGAGCGCGTCGTGCGCCGCCAGCAGGCGCTCGTTCTCCACCCGCGTCTGGCGGTGGGTCCTCTCGGTGAAGCCCTGGATGTCGGTGAACATCACCGCCAGGTTCTGGGTCCGCAAGTCGCCTCCTCCGTCGCTCCGCGGGGACGGAGGGCGATTCTACGCCAGCCCGGCGCGCCGCAGGCCGCCAACGACGCGGGGCGCCGCCGGTCAGCCGCCGCTGCGCTGGCAGTAGCCCTGCGAACCGGCGACCGCTCCCGGGAGCGGACGGCAGGTCCAGTCGCTGCCGAGCCCGGCGTCGGCGCAGCTCTGGGTGGTGGTGCAGGCGGCGCTGCAGGTGCCGGGCGCCTCCTCCTCGCTGCGCACGCAGGCGCTGCGGTAGAGCGCGCCGGAGCAGCTCGCGTCCTTGCTGCACGGGGCGCCGAAGGCACCGCGGGCCGCCAGGCAGGAGAGCGCAGGGTCCGGCTGGGCCTTCACCTCGCAGCGGGGGCCGGCGGTGCTCGCTCCACAGGCCCAGCCGGCCGGGCAGTCGGCGTCGCCGGCGGGGCAGGCCCGGGAGCAGTACCCGAGGTCGCCGGTCGTCGGCACCCGGATGCCGCCCGGGCACTTGGCGTCGGCATCGGCCAGCTCGCAGAGCTCGCCCTCGCCGGGGGTGCCCTCGCGGCAGGTGTGGCTCTCGCCGTCGCAGGCGTCGTCGGCGTTGCAGTCGGCTGCGGTGAGGCAGCCGTAGCACCGGCCGCTGGCGCCGTCGCAGCGCAGCCCGTTCTCGCAGCCGGTGGAGAGGCAGCCCCGCTCCTGGGAGCCGTCCTCGATCTCGACCTCCACCTCGACTTGAGCGGCGCCGCCGGCCGGCACGGTCGCGGTGACCGGCTGCAGGCTCCGGTGGCCAGGGAGCCTCGCCGTGACCTGCCAGGTACCGGCGGGCAGCTCGCCGATCACCAGCCCGCCCGCGGGCGCCGGCTCGTCGAGCTTGTTGCTCCGCAGCACCGAGAAGAGGGCGCCCTGGGTCACCACGCCGGCCGGGGGCCTGACCGCCGCCACCACCCTGCCTGCCGCGGGCATGGCCGCGGCGTCCCGGTCGAGGCGCTCGCGCATGCCCGGGCGCACCGCCACCGGGGCCAGCGCCGCCACGGTGATGCTGGCGGTGCCCCCGTGGTAGCCGGCCACCAGCACCAGCTGCTGCGCGCCGGTGGGCACACCTCGCAGCTCGAAGCTGCCGTCGGCCGCCAGCGGGGCGGTGACCGCGGGGTCGCCGAGGACGTAGACGTAGCCTCCGGTGGAGGCGGCGTTGGCGACACGCCCGGCGACCGCGCCGGTGGTGAGGTCGGGGTTCTCCAGGCCACCGCTGCAACCCGCCAGGCCCGTCCCCAGGGCGAGGGACAGGGCCACGGCGAGCTGGCGGCAGGGGCTCATGCCCTCCCGGACCCCGGCGCGGGCGCGCTGGTCACTCAGAAGCGCCATCCGATCCCTCCCACCAGCGCGCCGAATCCGCTGCTCTCGCTCCGCCCGTCCACCCGCACCATCACCCAGTCGGCCTGGGCCTCCAGGCCCGCCAGCCACCGGCCCGACTCCCAGGAGAGGCCGGCCAGGACACCGGGGGTGAAGGTCAGGTAGCTGTGGGTCCCGGCGAGGTCGAGCTGGAAGCGGCGCCGCAGCGAGACCAGCGAGAGCCGCGGGCCGGCGAAGAGCTGGAGCCGGCCGCCGATGAGCCCGTACCGGTACGGCACTGCGACGCCCGCCGAGAACGCCTGGTAGTCGTAGGGCGCGCTCTGGCCCGCCTGGCGGTAGGTGGCGCGCCCCGAGGAGGCGAGCACGTCGAGCCGCAGGGCCAGTCGCGGCGCCGGCCAGTCGCGGCGAGTGGCGGTGGCGCCGGCCGCGTAGACCGCCGGCAGCAGCCTGCCGCTGCCGAGGAAGCCCATGACGCCGAGCCGCGGCCCCGCGTCCCAGGCCCCCCGCGCCCGCGTCAGCAGCGCCTCCAGCTCCAGCCGCTCCCCGGCCGCCAGCGAGACCGACTCGTCGATGAGCGCCGGGCCGCCGCCCTTCTGCACCTGGATGTGCCGGGTGCCGGCGTCCATGGCCACGCCGCCCGGCAGCTCGCCCGCGGGCCGGCCGTCCACGCTCACGGTGAAGCCCTCCAGCATGGGGGCGTAGCTGTAGACCTCCGGCTTGCCGCGCCGCTGGACCTTGCCCACCAGCACGATGGGGTCCACGCCCACCTCGGTGCTCTCGGCACTGGGCCGCTGGCGGCCGCCGGTGAACTCGTAGGTGCGCCGCCGGGCGTAGTCGTGGGCCTCGCTGGCGGTGACCGCACCGTCGCCGTTGCGGTCGCCGCCGCCGCGGAGCGCCTCGACGAGGAAGTGGGTGTAGATGTCGTTCTGCAGCCGCTCGTCCTCGCGGGCGGTCTCGCCCCAGTCGCTGGCGGCCAGCACCACCGAGGCGCGGCTCACCTCCTCGATGGGCCGCAGGAAGCCCGCCGCCTTGGTCCCCGCCAGCTCCTGCTGGATCTCGGGCGGGAGGAGCGACTTGCCGCTGCCGGAGTGGCAGGCGGCGAGCACCAGGACCTTGCGGCGCGAGCGGAGCCGGTCGAAGTCCTGGCGCAGTTCCTCCAGCGCCAGGCCGGTGCCGATGACGTCGCCGATGCGGGTGTCGCGGGCCACCAGCCAGCGCCGCAGCTCGCCACGCCCGTCGCGCGCCAGGGTGCCGTGGGAGGAGAAGTAGACGAGCACCGTGTCCCGCTCGTCGCGGTTCTGGTCGGCGAGCCGGGCGAGCGCCGCCCGCAGCTCGGCGCGGGTGGGATCGGCCGCCAGGACCTCCACCTGGTCGAAGCCGCCGCGGGCCGGATCGCGGAGGACGGCGGCCAGGTCGGCGGCGTCCTTGCCCGGGTAGCGCAGCGGCTTCCAGTCGCCGTCGTCGAAGCGGCCCACGCCCACCAGCAGCGCCAGCTTGCGGGGGGCGTAGGCCTGGTCGAGAGCCTCGCGTCCCAGCGGCGCCGGCACCAGGCGGCCCTTCTCGCCGGCGGTCGAGGCGCACGAGGAGAGAACCAGCGCCAGAGCGCCGGCAGCGAGCCGCGCGGCTTTCGCCCGCCGAGTCATCGCCTCGATCCTAGCGACACCGCCGGGGCGGAAGCGCCACCCCGGCCGGGGCTACCGGACCGTCACCTCCACCACGTCGAGCGAGAGGGGCTCCGGCCCCTCGGGAACGGCACCGGACGCGAGCGCAGCGCGTGCCGCCTCGAGGCGCGCCGGGCCGAGCGAGGGAGCCGCCACCAGCGCGAAGCGCTGCCGCCCGCGGAGCCCGCGGAGCGGATAGGCCGCCGGGCGCCCCTGCTCCTCCACGTCGATGGCGCCGGCCCGGGTCGCGCGCCCTTGCCACACCAGCTCCCCGCCGTCCACGCGCAGCAGGGCCAGGTCGGCCGGGCCGCTGGCCTCGACGCGGAACAGCAGGCTGGCCTCCTCGGGGATGGTGAGCCCGCTTGCGCCGCGGGCCAGCGAGGGCTCGGCGCCGGGCAGGACCACCGAGAAACGGAGCCGAGCCGTCACCGGTGCGCCGGCCGAACCCTTCACGCCGTCCCATGGGCCCGGGTCGTGCTGGAAGATCCGCAGGGATACCCCTGCCACCAGCATCACCGCCGCCGCGGCCGCCAGGCCCACCAGCCAGCCGCGCCGGCGGATCCCCAGCTGGCGCCGGATCCGGGCCCACTCCAGGTCGTTGCCGGGCTTGCCCGCCGCCGGGCCGAGCGCCAGCAGGGCCCGGTCCACCGGGCCGTCGAGCCCGCAGGTCTCCTCCGCCAGCAGGGCCTCGCAGCGCTCGCAGGCGCCGTCGAGGTGGTCGGCGATGCGCCGCGCCTGCTCCGCGGTGAGCTCCCCGGCCAGGAGCCGCCTTGCCGTGCCTCGCTCGAGGTGAGTCATGTTGCTCATCGTCCGTCCCCTCGCCCAGGAGACCCCTCGCCCCGCAATCTGGCCACCTCGGCCAGGACCCGGCGCTTCACCCGGGCCCGGAAGCGCTCGAGGCGCATGGTGATGGCGCTCTTGCCCACCCCCAGCCGCTCGGCGATCTCCCGGGCCGACAGCTGCCCTTCGACGTAGAACAGGTGGACGGTCTGCTTCTCGGGCCCCTCCGGCAGCTCCGCCACGATCCGTCGGACGACGTCCAGCTCCAGGGCCGCCTCCGGGTCGGGCATCTCCGCGACCTCGTCGCCCCGCGCCTCGACTTCCCGGGAGAGCTCGCCCTGCATCTCCTGGCGTGCCTTGCGCCGGGCCAGCCGGGTCAGGGAGCGGTTGCGGGCAATGGTCACCAGCCAGGCGCCGAGCCGCTCCGGAGCCGCCAGGCCGCCGAGGTTGCGGAAGGCCCGGACGAAGCTCTCCTGGACGACGTCGTCGGCGTCGTCCGGGTCGAGCTCGGCGAAGCTGGAGGCGACGCGCTGCAGCAGCGGCCGGTAGCGGTCGTAGATGGCCCGCAGGGCGCCCGCGTCCCCGAGGCGGGCGCGCGCGACCAGCGAGGCGTCGTCGAGTTCGGTGGGCAACTCCGGCACCGCGCAACGTTACTACGCACTGCCCGCCGGGTCCGGTGCCCAGGAGGATGCCCGGCCGCGGGCCGGGGCCTGGTCCGGCAGCGCGCCTGTGGCATGCTGCCCCGGATGTCCTCCCCACCCCCTCCCCGCTCCTTCTCGACGGCGGTGCTGGGCCTCGGCGCGGCGCTGCTGCACCTCGGCTTCGACCTCGCCTGCGCCCAGGTGTCCTGGGCACGGCCGCCCTACCTGCGGATGGAGGACCTGCCCGAGGCCTTCCGCTACCTTCCCTTCGTCTCCGCCCCGGTGGCCGTGAGCATCGCCGCCTCGGCGGTGAGCGGGCTCCTGGGGGTCATCGCGCTGCTGGCGGTGGAGCCTGGCACCGGCAGGCGGCGCTGGCAGCTCACCCGCCTGGTCACCGGCTTCTGGCTCTTCACCGCCGTGCTCACCTGGCTGGTGTGGCTCTCGACGCCGTTCCTGCGGGCGCTGCCCGGCATGGCGCTGGGCCTCGTCCGCGGCCTGGCGGTGGGCTGGCTGCTGTGGCGCGGCTCGGGCGGCGACGCTACCGGCGCGGATCCGGCAGGAGCGGCCTGAGGCTTCGCGCCGCCCGGCCGTTGCGCGCCCGAGCGGCCGATTCGGCGGCCTCGGCCCCGGCGGCGTCCCCGCCCCGCGCCAGGAAGGCGGCCAGGCGGCGCAGCGGCGCCGGGTCGGTGGGGGCGGCGCCAGCCAGCCAGCGCAGCTCGGCCTCGGCCTCGGCGCGGAGGCCGGCCTGCTCGTACAGGTCGGCGAGGAGCGAGCGGGCCAGGAGGTCTCCGGGCCGCTCGGAGCGCACCCGCTCCGCCTCGGCCTGGGCCTGGGGGCCGGCGCCGGACCGGGCCAGCAGCACGGCCCGGTGGAGCCGGAGGTCGAGGTCGTCGCGCAGCGACAGCGCCTCGCCGTAGGCGGCGGCCGCCCCCTCGGCGTCGCCCAGCTGCTCGGCGGCGGCGCCCCGCAGCCTCGGGAGGCGCGGGCTCGCGCTCTGCAGCCCGGGGGCCGAGAGCAGCTGGCGCGCGGCGTCGGCGGCCCCCCCCTCGCTCAGCAGCAGCTCGGCGAGGTCGAGGCGCGGCAGGTCCCAGCCCGGGTCGGCGGCCACGGCCTTTCGCAGCAGGGCCTGTGCGCCGGGGACGTCGCCGGCCTCGCGGGCCTCGCGCGCCGCGGCCAGGGCCCCGGCCGCGGCAACGTGCCCGGCGGGCGGCGGGGTGGGCTGCGCTGCCGGGGCTGCCGCCAGGAGGGCGATGAGCAGCGGGGTGCAGGGGGTCACGGCGGAGCATCCTGCCCCGGGTCGGGCGTGGAGCGCCAGATGCCCCCGGCTCCCCGGCACACGGCCCCGCCCGGCCGATCGCCTCGATGCCTGCTTCTCCTCGCCCGCACTCGAGGCCGCTTGCGGCGCCGGCCCCTTCGGGCGCCGTTGTGGCCCCGCCCGGCCGGGGGTAAGAAGCGGCATGTCCGACGCCGCCTGGGCACACGTGTGCCGATCCATGGAGGAGCTCCGCGCCCTGGCGGGCGCCGTCAACCTCCTCTCCTGGGACCAGGAGACCTACATGCCGCCGCGCGGGGCCGCCGCCCGCGGCGAGCAGCTCGCGGCGCTCCAGGGTCTCGGCCACGAGCGGCTGGTGGACCCGCGCCTGGGCGAGGCGCTGGAGCGGGCCGAGGCCGCGCCCGGCGACGAGGAGCGCAGGGCGGCCCTGGCGGCGCTGCGCTTCGACCGCGACCGGGCGGTGCGGGTGCCGGTGGCGCTGGTGAAGGAGCTGGCCCGCTCCCAGAGCCGCGGCGTCCAGGCCTGGCGCACCGCCCGGGAGGCGAGCGCGTTCGCCCGCTTCGCGCCCGAGCTCACCCACCTCGTGGAGCTGCGGCGCGAGATGGCCGACGCCCTGGGCGTGCCGCCGGGCGGCGAGCGGTACGACGCCCTGCTGGAGGGGTACGAGCCGGGGATGCGCGTGGCGCGGCTCGAGCCGCTCCTGCGCCGCCTGGCCGGGTGGCTGGCGCCGCTCGCCGACCGGGCCGCCTCCGCCACGGTGGAGGACGGCTTCCTGCGCGGCCGCTTCGAGGCCGGGGCCCAGTGGGACTTCACCCTGGAGCTCCTCGAGGCCATGGGGTTCGACCTGCAGGCGGGCCGCCAGGACCGCTCGGCCCACCCCTTCTCGACGGGCATCGACCCGGGCGACGTACGGCTCACCACCCGCATCCACGAGGAGCTGCCGCTCTCGGCCATCTTCTCCACCCTCCACGAGGGCGGCCACGGCCTCTACGAGCAGGGGCTGCCCGAGCGCTGGCGCGGCAGCGTCCTGGGCGCCGCCGCCTCCTACGGGCTCCACGAGTCGCAGTCGCGCCTCTGGGAGAACCAGGTGGGCCGCTCGCTCCCCTTCTGGCGCCACTTCCTGCCGCGCCTGGCGGCACGCTTCCCCTCGCTGGCCGGCGTGCCCGTCGAGGCCTTCCACCGCGCCGCCAACAAGGTGGAGCGCACCCTGATCCGCGTCGAGGCCGACGAGGTCACCTACAACCTCCACATCGTGCTGCGCTTCGAGCTGGAGGTGGCGCTCCTGCGCGGGCAGCTCCAGGTGGCCGACCTGCCCGCCGCCTGGAGCGACCGCTGCGCCGCGCTGCTGGGGGTGCGCCCGGCCCGCGACGCAGAGGGCTGCCTGCAGGACATCCACTGGGCCTGGGGCGAGATCGGCTACTTCCCCACCTACACGCTCGGCAACCTCTACGCCGCCTCGCTCTTCGCCGCCGCCGGCCGCGACCTCCCCGGCCTGGAGGAGGAGATCGGCACCGGCAACCTGGCGCCGCTCCTCGGCTGGCTGCGAGAGAAGGTCCACCGGGCCGGCCGCACCCTCCCGGCCGAGGAGCTGGTGCGGCGCGCCACCGGCGCCGGGCTCACCGACGAGGACCTGCGCCGCGCCCTCACGGCGAAGGTCGAGCGGCTCTGCCGGACCTGACCCGCGCCGCCCGCTGCGCTCTACGCCCTCGGCGCCCGCCCCTGCGAGAGCAGCAGCAGCACGCCGGACAGCTCCTGCATCACCCGGGAGAGCCGCTGGCCCACGTCGGCGGTGCCCAGCACCGCCAGCCGCGCCGGCACCTCCTCGGCCACCGCCCCGGCCACCAGGTCGGCGAGCGCCGAGGGGTCGCGGGTGCGGGCGGCGGTCTCTGCGAGCCGGGCGGCGCCCGACTCCTCGGGCAGCACCTGGCAGAGCTCCAGGGTGAGCTGCCGCAGCGCCTCCGCCTCGCCCTGCAGGGCCGCCGCGCCGGCCGGCGGGTAGAGATCCTCCAGCCGCTCCACCGCGAACTCGCGGTAGGGTTTGCCGTTCTCGAGCTCGCGCACCAGCCTCACCCGCTCCAGGCAGCGGAAGAGGACGTGGTAGCGGCCGTCGGGCTGGCGCTCCGCCTCCTCGAGGAAGCCGGCCCCGGCAACCGGGTGGACGGCGGCCCGGTCCTGCATGGCGTCGGCGTCGTTCCGCAGCGTCCCCACGCAGAGGATGCGATCGCCGGCCAGGGCGTCGGCCACCATCAGCCGGTAGCGGGGCTCGAAGACGTGGAAGGGAACCGCCGAGCCCGGCAGCACCACCACGCCGGGCAGCGGGAAGATCTTCATGGCGCCGGCGGCCCTGTCGATCGAAGGGAGCACGCCGGAGCCGGAGTCGGGATCCATGGCGGCGGGAGTCTACTGCGGCCCGGGCGGCCCGCGCCGTCCGCTTGGGGTGTGGCGCCGTGTTGCCGCCGCGTTGCTCAGTTGTACGTGGCCGAGAAGGTCAGGAGCACCGAGTTGCTCCCCAGCGTGGGCGCGGCGGCGTCGCCGGAGTCCTTGGTCGACGCGCCGGAGAAGTGGAGCGCGGCGCCGATCCCCCAGTCGGACGACACCCACCACTCCTTGCCCAGGGTGATGCGACCCGCCGGCCCCCACTTGCTGGCGAGCTTGGTGATCGTGCCGTTGAGGTCGATCTCCACGCTCACCTGGGCGGCACCGCCCGCGGCAGAGAGGAACCAGCCGGAGGGCGTGAAGTACCAGGTGGCGCCGCCGCCCCAGAAGCTGAGGCTGTGGGTGAGGCTGCTCGACGAGATGGTGACGGTGCCGTCCTTGTAGGTGGGGTTGGTGTCGACGTCGGCGTAGGTCATCACGAAGAGCGCCAGGTTGCGCACCGGGCAGCCGCCCAGCGCGAGCGAGAAGCTGCCGGCCGGGCCCGAGAGGGTGATGCCTCCGCCTGTCGTCCGCAGGGCGCCGCCGCCGAGGTGCACGTTGAGGTAGAAGCCGTCGTGCTCGTGGAAGCCGGGCGGCGTCGCGGGGGGCGCGTACTGGACTCCCGCGGGGGCGGCTGCCACCGGCGACGGCGGCAGCGGGACCGGCGACGGGCCGATGGGTCCGGCGCCGGGCAACGCGGTGAGCAGCTCGTCCACCGCCCGCACCGCCTCGTCCACCAGCGCGTCGTCGCTCGAGGCGCGGCGGGTGAGCCGCTTCAGGGCCACCGCCTTGCTCGCGTCGAGCAGCGCCAGCGAGAGCAGCCAGGTGTTGCCCACCTTGGAGGCCTCGGTGGAGACCAGGTAGGAGACGCCCAGCGCCCCGGCGATCTCGGTGAGGCAGGAGCCCTCGGTGCAGCCGAGCAGCTGCTTCTGCCGCTCGAAACCCACCAGCGCCCGCAGGTCGGAGCCGGCCACCACCGTCAGGGCCGGGCGGCGCGCCACCTCGGAGGCCAGGAGCGGCGAGAGCCCCTCCACCGTCTTGCGGTCGCCGCCGCCGGTGAGCTGGACGTCCAGCACGGCGATGCGGATCTGCTTCGGCCTCGCCTCGGCGGGCGCGGCCGCCTTCGCCCCCGCCGCCGGCGCGGCTCCCTGAGCCTTCGGCGCCGGGCCGGCAGCCAGCATCGCCCCCACCAGCAGTCCCCAGACCATCGTGCCTCCTCCCGCGTCGATGAGCCGCCCATGCTAGGGAGGAGCGTCGAGGAAGGTCAATCGGAAGGAAGGATCCCCCGGCGGTACTTGGGTAGACTGCGCGCCCCATGGACCCCCGCACCCTCACCGAGCTGGGCTGGCCGGAGCTCTGCGAGGCGCTGGCAGCCCGTTGCCGGCTCCCCGCCGGCCAGCGCGCCGCCCGGACCCTCCCCTTCCTCGACGGGGCTGCCGAGGTGAGGGAGGAGCTCCGGCGCGTCGAGGAGGCCCGCCGCCTCTCCGAGCTGGGCGTCGCCATCCCCCTGGCCGGCGCCGGGGCCGCCGAGGAGCAGCTGGGCCGCGCCGCGCGGGGCGGGGTGCTCGACCCCCTGGCGCTGCGGGAGGTGGCCGGCCTGGTGCGCGCCGCCGTGCGCAGCCGCGCCTTCCTGGTGGGGCGCGCCGCCGAGGGGCCGCTCCTGGCGGCGCTGGCCGAGCCCCTCTCCGACGACGACCGGCTGGCCGACGACATCGAGGGCGCCATCGAGCCCTCGGGGGCCATCTCCGACAGGGCCAGCCCGGCGCTGGCCGCCTGCCGGGAGCGTTCCCGCGGGCTGCACCGCGCGCTCAAGACCCAGGTCGAGGCCATGCTGGCCGACGCCGAGGTGGCCGGCCACCTCCGCGACCGCTACTTCACCATCCGCAACGATCGCTACGTGCTGCCGGTGCTGGCCAGCGCCCGCTCGGCCCTGCCCGGCATCGTCCACAACGCCTCCCAGTCGGGCCAGACGCTCTTCGTCGAGCCGGAGTCGATGGTGGAGCTGGGCAACGAGCTCTCCATCGCCAGCGCCATGGCCGCCGAGGAGGAGCAGCGGGTGCTGCGCGAGCTCTCCGAGGGCGTCGAGCGCCGGGCCGGCGCGCTGCTGGCCGACGCCGCGGTGCTTGCCCGGCTCGACAGGCTGGAGGCCGCCGCCCGCCTGGCCTCCGACCTCGACGCCCATGCCCCCGAGGTGGGGGCGCCGGCCGGCGGCTTCGAGCTGCTCTCGCTGCGCCACCCGCTCCTTGCCCTGCAGGGCAAGAAGGTGGTCCCCAGCCACGTGCGGCTCCTCCCTCCGGCCCGGGCGCTGGTGGTGTCGGGCCCCAACGGCGGCGGGAAGACGGTGTCCATCACCGCCGTCGGCCTCTCGGCGCTGATGCTGCGGGCCGGCCTGCCGGTGGCCGCCGCCCTGGGCTCCCGCCTGCCCTGCTACGCCGAGGTGCGCGCCGCGGTGGACGAGCGCGGCGACCTGGCCCGCGACCTCTCCACCTTCACCGCCCACCTGACGGCGGTGAAGGGCATCCTGGCCGCGGCCGGCCCGCGGGCCCTGGTGCTGGTGGACGAGATCGCCGCCGACACCGACCCGCGCGAGGGCGCGGCGCTGGCCTCGGCGATCCTCGAGGCGCTCTCCGGGGCCGGGGCCACGGTGCTGGTGACCACCCACCTCGACGAGCTCAAGGCCCTGGCCCTCTCCGACCCGCGCTACGCCAATGCCCGGGTGGGCTTCGACGCCGAGCGGCTGGCCCCCACCTTCCAGCTCCACCTGGGCTCGCCGGGCTCCTCCTCGGCGCTGGAGGTGGCGCGCCGGGTGGGGCTGCCCGGGCCGCTGGTGGACCGGGCCCGCGAGGCGCTGGCGGGCGGGGGCTCGCTGGCGAGCGCCCTGCGCGCCCTGGAGGAGGAACGGGCCGGGCTCCAGTCGGAGCGCCGCCGCGCCGAGGAGTCGCGCACCCGGGCGGCCGAGGCGGAGCGGGCCGCGCGCCATCGGGAGGAGGCGGCCCGCAGGGCGGAGCGGGAGGCGGCGGCGCGGCTCGGCGAGGCGGTGGCCGACGAGATCGAGGCGGCCCGCGGCGAGGTGGCGGCCCTCCTGGCCTCGCTGCAGGCGGCCCCCACCGTGAAGAAGGCCACCGAGGCGGCGCGGCAGCTCGAGGCCTGGCAGGCCACCGTGGCCCGCGCCGGGCAGGTGGCCGAGGCCCAGGCCCGGACGGTGGCGGAGGCGGCCCCCGGCGGCCGCATCGAGCGGGGCGCGCGGGTGCGCGTGGTGTCGCTGGGCCAGGAGGCCGAGGTGCTGGAGCTCGGCGGCGAGGAGGCGCTGTTGCGGGTGGGCAGTCTCAAGGTGCGCCGGCCCCTCTCCGACCTCCTGGCGCTCAAGGGGTCGGCGCCCGCGGCGCCGGGCTTCGCCCGCTCCCGGAGCGAGAAGCTGCGCACCGCCGAGGAGAAGCGGCCCGGCGAGCTGCGGCTCCCGGAGCGCAAGCTCGACGCCCGCGGCCTGAGGGTGGAGGAGCTCCTGCGCGAGGTGGACCGGTTCCTCGACGCCCTCTACGCCGAGGGGGCCGGGGAGTGCGTCATCCTCCACGGCCACGGCACCGGGGCGCTCAAGCACTCGCTGCGGGAGCACCTCTCGGCCTCCCCCTATGTAGGCAGCTTCCGGGCCGGCGACCGGCACGAGGGCGGCGACGCCGTCACCGTGGTCTCGCTCCGCCGGTGACCCGCCCGTGGCGGCCGCTGGGCAGATAGAAGCGGCGCGGAGGGCGGGTCGGCGGTACGATGGCAGAAACCGGGCGCGCGACCCGGGCGGGCTGGGCAGGGCCTCCGCCGGATCGCGCCCCAGAGGACAACACCCCGGGGAATCGACCATGACCGTGAAGAACAAGGTGCGCGACTGGATGACGCCCAACCCCATCACCATCGACGCCGGCGCGTCGATCGTGGAGGCCATCCACCTGCTCAAGGAGAAGAACATCCGCCGCCTCCCGGTGGTGAAGGGCGGCAAGCTGGTGGGGCTGGTCACCGAGCGCATGCTGCTCTCCTTCTCGCCCGGCAAGGCCACCTCCATGGACACCTGGGAGGTCCACTACCTGCTGGCCAAGACGCCGGTCACCCAGGCGATGAACCCCAAGCCCAACACGGTGGGGCCCGACACCGAGATCGCCGACTGCGCCCAGCTCATCCACGACCGGAAGCTGAACGGCATCACCGTGGTGGACGCAACCGGGCAGCTGGTGGGCATCCTCACCACCACCAACGCCCTCGAGGCGCTGATCTGGTTCTCGAAGCAGATGCAGCAGGCGGCGGCCGGCAAGAGCTAGCGGCCCGGCCGCTCCCTCAGGCACGCCGCATCAGCAGCAGCGCCAGCACCACGCCGTAGGTCACCACCACGATCCGCATGGCCCTGGCCGGCAGGCGCTGGGCCAGGTGCGCGCCCGCCCAGCCGCCGGCGATGGAGGCCACCGCCATGAGCGCGGCGTGGGGCAGCGAGGCGGTGCCCATGAACAGGAAGTAGAGCGCCGCCACGGCGTTGATGATGCCGGAGCAGATGAGCTTCAGGCCGTTGGCGTGCTGCAGGCTCGAGGGCAGGAGCACGCCCATGAACGCCAGCATGACGATGCCCATGCCGGCCCCGAAGTAGCCTCCGTAGAAGGAGACCAGCAGCTGGGCGATCCACAGCGCCGGCGGCACCTGGACCTCCTCGGTGGCCCGGTGACCCTGGACGAAGCGGCCGATCTGCGGCTGGAAGGCCACCAGGGCGCAGGCGAAGAGCACCAGCCAGGGGACGATGGCGTCGAAGGACTTCTCCGAGGTGTGGAGCAGCACCCAGGAGCCGAGGAGGCCGCCGAGCGCCGAGGGGAGCGCCAGGGCCACTGCCCGGGTCCGCTCCTCGGCGATGATCTTCCGGTATGCCCAGACCGAGGAGACGGTGCCGGGCCAGACCGCCAGGGTGTTGGTGGCGTTGGCGGCCACGCTGCCCATGCCGGTGAGCAGCAGGGCCGGAAAGGTGAGGAGCGAGCCGCCGCCGGCGATGGCGTTGATGACCCCGGCGCCGAACGCGGCGGCGGTGAGGAGGAGCCAGATCACCGGCGCCTGCGGCCCTTCCTCCCCCCGTGCTTGCCTCCGCCCTTGTCCCGCTTGCCGCCGACCCTGCCCTTCGCCGCGGCCCCGCGAGCCGGCCCGCGCCCGCCGCGCTCCTCGCGCCCACGCTGGCCCCGGCCCGCGGCGGAGAGGTCGCCCGACCGCAGCGTGCGGCCGCCCTCCACCAGCAGCAGGTCCACCTGCCGCCGCGCCGGGCTGGCCGCCGCCACCTCGATCTCCACCGCGTCGCCGACCCGGTAGGCCCGGCCGCTGCGCGGCTCGGCCAGGGCGTGGAGCCTGGGGTCGAAGGCGAAGCCGTCTCCCAGCGTCTCGGTCTTGACCAGCCCCTCCACGAACCAGGGGCCCAGCTCCACGAACAGCCCCACCTCGGCGACGCTGGCCACCACGCCGGGGAAGCGCTCGCCCACGTGGGCCGAGAGCAGGAGCGCCGCGTAGAAGGCCTGGATCTCCCGCTCGGCCTGCATCGCCGCCCGCTCGCGCTCCGAGGAGAGCAGCGCCGCCTCGGTGAGCTCGCGCTCCCGGGTGCGCTCGCCGCCCGCCCAGCCCTCCCACAGCAGCCGGTGGACGATGAGGTCCGGGTAGCGGCGGATGGGCGAGGTGAAGTGCAGGTAGCTCTCGGCCGCCAGGCCGAAGTGGCCGATGTTCTCGGGGCTGTAGATGGCCTGCATCATGGCCCGCAGCAGGAGCTGGTTCATGGCCCGCTGCTGGGCGTGGCCCTGGATGCGGTGCAGGAGCGCGTTGAGCGCCGCGGGCGAGAGCGGCCCCTCCGGCACCTGGAAGCCGTGGGCCTGGGCCAGCTCGCGGAACGAGTCCAGCTTCTCCTCGTCGGGAAGGCCGTGCACCCGGTAGATGGTGGGGAGCTGGCGCTCGCCGAAGTGGCGGGCCACCGCCTCGTTGGCGGCCAGCATGAACTCCTCGACGATGCGGTGGGCCCGGTTGCGGGGTCGCTTCTCGATGGAGGCGACCTGGCCCTCGGGCCCCAGCACCACCTTGGCCTCGGGCAGGTCGAAGTCGATGGAGCCGCGCCGGGCCCGCATGGCCCCGAGCCGCTCCTGGAGATCGGCCATGACCGCGAAGTCGGCCCGCAGGTGCTCCTTGCCGGCCACCCGCTCGCCGGCCAGGGAGGCGGCCACCTCGTCGTAGGTGCAGCGGGCCACCGAGCGCATCACCGCCGGGTAGATCTCGGCCCCGCCGGCCTCGCCCCGGTCGTCGATGCGCATGTCGGCCACCAGGCAGAGCCTGTCGACCTGGGGGTTGAGCGAGCAGATGCCGTTGGAGAGCCGCTCCGGCAGCATGGGCAGCACCAGCGAGGGGAAGTAGACGCTGGTGCCCCGCCGGCGCGCCTCGTCGTCGAGGGGCTGGCCCTTGCGCACGTAGTGGGCCACGTCGGCGATGGCCACCACCAGCCGCCAGCCGCCCTTCTTGCCGGTGCCGAGCCGCTCGACGAAGACGGCGTCGTCGAAGTCGCGGGCGTCGGCGCCGTCGATGGTC
This sequence comes from Deltaproteobacteria bacterium, assembly GCA_016214955.1. Taxonomy (GTDB): domain Bacteria; phylum Myxococcota; class Myxococcia; order Myxococcales; family Anaeromyxobacteraceae; genus JACRMN01. The sequence goes on along the minus strand of JACRMN010000019.1, from coordinate 324,363 downwards.
ACCAGCCGCAGGCCGGTGAGGTCGCGGCGCCCCTCGCGGTCGGCAGCGGTGACGTGGTCGGGGACGGCCTCGGCCTCCTGGCGCACCGGGTCGGGGAAGAGGTCGGAGAAGCCCTTGCCGTAGGCCACCCGCAGCGCCTCGACGCGCGGCTCGCCAGGCGCGCCCACCCGCTCCACCACCCTGCCCTCCAGCCGGCCGGTTCCGGGCTGGAGCGCCACCTTCACCAGGTCGCCGTCGGCGGCGGCGTCGGTCTCGGGCACCGGGATGGTCCCCAGCGCCTCGGGGCCGGCCGGCAGCACGAAGCTCATCTTGCCGCGGGCGTGGTAGGTGCCGAGGGCCCAGCGCCGGCGCCGCTCCAGCACCCGCAGGTTGCGGCCCAGGGTGCGCCCGCCCCGGGCCGGCGCCAGCTCCACCCGGACCAGGTCGCCGTCGAAGGCCTGGGCCGCCTCGTCGGGCGGCACGAAGACGTCCTCGCCCTTGCGGTCGAGGCGGGCCACGAAGCCGTAGCCGTCGCGGTGGCGGGTGAGCGTGCCGGTGATGCCCGGGCCGCCGCGCACCGGGGGCGCGAGCCGCGGCGCCTTGCCGGCGCGCAGGGTGCCGGGCTCGGCCGTCTCGCTCCGGGGCGCCGGCACCGAGAAGCGCTTCTCGTCGCGCTGCACCAGCCCCTGGCGCGCCAGGTCCCGCAGGATGCGCTTCACCTGGGTGCGCTCGCCGGGGTGGAGCCGCGCCCGCTGCACCACCTCGCCCACCGAGAGCGCCTTGCCCTGCGCCGCCCGCAGCGCGGCCAGCAGCGCCTCGCTCCGGTCTCTCTTCTCCGGGGCCCGGTCCGGGCTCCTCTCCGGGCCTCTCTCTGGATCTCGTCGCTTCACTGGCGGGCACCATGTCACGCAGGGGCGCGCCGGTCGAGCCCCTCGTGGAGCGCCGCGGGCCGCTTGACTTCCCCGGCGGGCCGGGGCGAAGTCGAAGGGTGATCGACCCCCAGGCGGCGCTGCGCCGCATCCTCTCGGGCCTGGCGGAGCAAGGGCCGCTCTCCGCCGAGCGCGTCCCCTTCGGCGAGGCGCTCGGGCGCGCCCTGGCCGAGGAGCTCGTCAGCGAGCGGGCCCTGCCGCCCTTCGACAATGCCCAGATGGACGGCTACGCGCTGCGGGCCGCCGACGCGCGCCGCCCCGGCGCCCGGCTGCCGGTGGCCTTCGTCTCGGCCGCGGGCTCGAGCGACCTGCCGCCGTTGCCGCCCGGCGCCTGCGCCCGCATCTACACCGGCGCGCCCATGCCGGCCGGCGCCGACTCGGTGGAGATGCAGGAGGAGGTGGAGCGGGACGGTGACCTGGCCCGCTTCCGGCGTGCCGCGGTGGCCGGCCGCTTCGTGCGTCGCGCCGGCCACGACGTGGCCCCGGGCTCCGCGCCCCTGGCCGCGGGCTCCCTGGTCGACGCGGGCGCGGTGGGGCTGGCGGCGGCCCTGGGCCGCACCGAGCTCCTCGTGCACCGGCGCCCGCGGGTGGCCATCCTGGCGACCGGCGACGAGCTGGTGCCGGTGTACCGCAGCCCAGGCCCCGGGCAGATCGCCGACTCCAACAGCCACATGCTGGCGGCCGCGGCCCGCGAGGCCGGCGGCGAGCCCTTCCTCCTCCCGCTGGCCGGCGACAGCCGCGCCGCCATCCGCCGCGCCGTGTCGGCGGCGCGGGGCGCGGACCTGCTCGTCACCACCGGCGGCGTCTCGGTGGGCGACCGCGACCTGACGCGGGAGGTGCTGGAGTCCATGGGGACGCGGCTCGCCTTCTGGAAGGTGGCCATGCGGCCCGGGAAGCCCGTGGCCTTCGGCCGCTGGGGCCGCACCGGTGTGTTCGGCCTCCCCGGCAACCCCGTGAGCGCCCTCGTCACCTTCGAGCTCTTCGTCCGCCCGGCCATCCGGCAGCTCGCCGGCCTCACGGGCCCCTCGCGCCCCGAGCTTCCGGCGCGCCTGGCCGTGCCCTTCGAGAAGGATCCGGCCCTCACCTACTTCGTCCGCGCCCGGGTGCGGCTCGCCAGGGGAGCGCTCCTTGCCGAGCCGCTGGCGACCCAGTCGAGTGGCGCCCTGACCTCGGCCACCGGCTTCGAGGCGCTGGCGGTCCTTCCCCCCGGGAGGAGCCGGCTGCCGCGGGGGAGCCGGATCTCGGTGGTGCTGCTGCGACCTCCCCGCGAGGAACGGGGCTAAAGAGCGCCTTTCTCGACTCCCGGTGCTATAGGAGTTCGCCATGGCCCGCGAGTGGGACAGGCCCGAGGAGCACGATCACGTCCTCGTGATCGCGGACGACGACCCCGTCCACCTCCAGGTGCTCCGCGATCGGCTCGGCAAGGTGCCCGGACGCGACCGCGCCTCCACGCTGGGGCGCTACCCGCGCTTCGAGGTGGTCACCGCGGGGGACGGCGACGAAGCCCTTCGTCGAACGACGCGGCGCGTCACCGTGCTGGCGGTGGATCTCATGATGCCCCGCCGCGGCGGGCTCGACGTGATCCTGCAAATTCGGCCGCAGCGCTCCGACCTGGCCATCCTCGCCTTCACCGCCGCGGCGCCCCCATCGGAGGCGGTTGCGGCGGTTGCCGCCGGCGCCGATCACTTCCACCAGTACGGGGACGGGCGCTCGGGCGAGATCTCGGAGGCCATCGAGCTGGCGATCGACAGGCGCAGGCTGGTGAGACTCCTGGAGGACAGCGAGGCGCACGCGCGCAGCGCGCGGGAATCACTCGCCGCCCTGGGTGCGGGCGGCCTCGGACTGCCGGGGCTCAGGGCACCTGCCGCCAAGGAGGCGGTTCTGCCCTTCGAGGAGGCGGCCCAGCGCTACCTCGCCGCCGCGGCCCGGCTTTACCAGGGCGACCCCCTGGGACTGGCCAAGGCGCTCGACGTCTCGTACTTCGCCCTGCGCCGCCTGCTGCGCCGGTACCGCGTGCCCATCCCGACGCGGTCCCGCGGAAAGTAGACACGACCGGGACTTTACGGTCCCCACTCCAAGTGCTAGCTTCCTGGATTGCGGAAACCGCCACGGGACATGGCGGAATCCGCAATTCCCCCGCTGCACACCAGGAGTGCACGAAATGGCCTCTCTCGCAGACAAGTTCTCCGTCAACCTCCGCAACGAACGGCTCCGCCGCAAGTACTCCCAGGAGGCGCTGGCCGCCAAGGCCGGCCTGTCGGTCTCGTACATCTCCATGCTGGAGCGCGGGCAGCGCACGCCGCCGCTCGACACGCTGGAGTCGCTCGCCAAGGCGCTCACCGTCTCGGCCACTTCGCTCCTGCAGTAGCCCGTTCCACCAGTCGCCTGGCCGCGGGGGCCCGGCGGCGGAACACGACGGCGCGCACCGGTCTGCACCACGACCGTGCGCGCCGCTGCTTTTTCGCTTATCTTCCCCGTCCCCCGACCAGGAGACCGCATGGCCCGCACCGTCAACTGCAAGAAGCTCGGCCGGGAGCTCCCAGGCCTGAACCACAAGCCCTTCGCCAACGAGCTGGGCCAGCGCATCTACGACAGCATCTCGGCGGAAGCCTGGAAGATGTGGCTCGAGCACTTCAAGATGATCATGAACGAGTACCGGCTCTCGCCCGCCGACCCGCGCACCAACCAGATCCTCTTCCAGCAGGCGGAGCAGTTCTTCTTCGGCGCTGGCGCGGCGCTCCCCCCCGACTACCGCCCCCCGCCGTCCAAGGGCTGAGCGGCCCGCGGCCCCATGCGCGGCGCGGGACAGATCCTCCTCGTCGCCACCTACGAGCTGGGGCGGCAGCCTCCCGGCATCACCTGGCCCAAGGCCTTCCTGGAGCGGGCCGGGTTCCGGCCGGCCGCCCTCGACCTGCAGGTGGAGCAGCTCGACGAGGCCCGCATCCGGGCCGCCCGCCTGATCGCGCTCTCCGTCCCCATGCACACCGCGCTGCGGCTCGGGCTCCGGGCCGCCCAGCGCATCCGCAGCCTCCAGCCGGACGCGCTCCTCTGCTTCCACGGCCTGTACGCCCCGCTCCACGCCCCCCTGCTGCGCCGCGCCGGCGCGGCCGCCGTGCTCGGCGCCGAGTGCGAGGAGGAGCTGGTGGCGCTGGCCGGCGCCCTGGAGCGCGGCGAGCCGATCCCCTCCGCCACTCCCCCGCCCCGCCTGCCGCTGGCGAAGCCAGCCAGGCTGAAGCGCCTCGACTACCCGGTGCCGAGCCGGAGCGGCCTGCCGGCCCCGGAGCGGTACGCGCGGCTGGCCGAGGGCGGCAGGGAGCGGGTTGCCGGCCACGCCGAGGCCACCCGCGGCTGCAAGCACCGCTGCCTCCACTGCCCGGTGCCGGCGCTGTACCAGGGCCGCTTCTTCGCCGTGCCCGAGGAGACCGTGCTCGCCGACGTGGCCCAGCAGGTGGAGCGCGGCGTCACCCACGTCACCTTCGGCGACCCCGACTTCCTCAACGGCCCTGCCCACGCCCTGCGGGTGGCCCGGGCGCTCCACCGGCGCTTCCCCGACCTCACCTTCGACTTCACCGCCAAGGTGGAGCACCTGGTGGAGGAGGCGGCGCTCCTGCCGGAGCTCCGCGCCTGCGGCGCCCTCTTCGCCGTCTCGGCGGTGGAGTCGCTCTCCGACGAGGTGCTGGCGCGGCTCCACAAGGGCCACACCCGCGCCGGCGTCCTCGCCGCCTTCGAAGCCTGCCGCGCCGCCGGCATCTCGCTGCGCCCGTCGCTCCTCCCCTTCACCCCCTGGTCCACGCTGGCCGGGTACCTGGCGCTCCTCGACACCTTCGAGGCCCAGGGCTGGGTGGAGGCGCTGGACCCGGTGCAGCTCTCCATCCGGCTGCTGGTGCCGCCCGGCTCGCTCCTCCTCGAGGCCGAGCCGGGCCTCTTCGGCCCGCTCGACGAGGGCTCGCTCTCGCACCGGTGGACCCATCCCGACCCGCGCATGGACCGGCTGCAGCGCGAGGTGGCCGCCCTGGCCGAGGCCGGCGCCTCGCGCGGCGAGCCGGCCGCCCGCACCTTCGAGGCGGTTCACCAGCTCGCGCGAGGCATCGCCGGCCTCCCCCATCGCCACCCTACCGCCCACCACCCCGTCGGGGGGGTGGCCGGCCCCCGGCTCACGGAGTCCTGGTTCTGTTGAGCGGAGCCCACCGGGGAGCAGGCTGCTCCCCTCGAAGACCCGGGCTCGCGGGGGTAGGACGATGGCCTGGCTGACGCTGATGATTCTCGTCTTCGCAGGGCTGCTCGTGGCCGTTGGCGTCCAGATCGCTCACGCCATCGGCAGCGGCTCGCGGATGTCGAACCGCAAGCATGCATGGGCCACCCGCAACGTGGCCTCCACCGCCCCCGGCGTCTCCCCCCGCGCGAAGGCGAACCCCAGGTAGCTGTCCCCTTCCGGCAGCGGCTCCACCTCCCGGCCCTCCGGGATGGTGATCACCACGTCCTCCACGCCGGGCACGGCGCGCGCCTGCTCCACCCCCTCCACGCGGTGGAGCACGCCGGCCCTGGGGATGGGCAGCATCATCACGCCGGCGGCCCGCGCCTCGCGGCGCAGCGGCCCGGCGGGCGCGCCCAGGGCGTGGGCCACGATCACCTCCTCCAGCGTGATCCCCGCGCCGAAGCGGAGCGTGCGGGCGCAGAGCCCGCCGATGCTGCGGGCCGCCACCTCCAGCACCACCGGCCCCTCCGGCCCGAGCCGGAGCTCGGCGTGGACCGGCCCCTCGCGCAGCCCCAGCGCCGCCGCGGCGGCCGCGGTCACCTCCCGCACGCGGGCCTGGAGCGGCTCCGGGTGGCGCGACGGCGTGACGTAGAGCGTCTCCTCGAAGAAGGGGCCGTCGAGCGGATCGGGCTTGTCGAAGAGCGCCAGCGTCTCGAGCCGCCCGCCGCGGAGGATGCCCTCCAGCGCCACCTCGGCGCCGGGCACGAAGGCCTCGACAAGCACGGTGCTCCGGGCCTCCTCGTCGCCGGGCCGGCGCTCGGAGCGCGCCCGGTCGAGGATGCGCTCCAGCCGGCGCCAGGCGGCGGCGAAGGCGGCCGGGTCGTCGGCCCGCATCACGCCGCGGCTCGCCGAGAGGGCCACCGGCTTCAGCACGCAGGGGTAGGTCACCTGGCGCGCGGGACCCTCGGGGCCGCCGCGGCGCGGGAAGGTCCAGAAGCGCGGGACCGGCAGGCCGGCCGCCTGGAGAGCGCGGCGGCTCTCCGCCTTGTGGCCGGCGCGGCGCGCCGCCTCGGGCGGGTTGTGGGGCAGCCCCAGCCGCTCGGCCGCCAGCGCCGCGATCTGGCTGGTGCCGTCGTCGGCCGCCACCACCCCGCGAATGTCCCGCTCCTCGGCCAGCGCGGCGATGCGCTCGGCGGCGGCCTCGGGGTGGCGGTAGTCGAGCGAGACCATGCCGGCGACGCCGCCGAAGGCCTCCTCCACCGAGTGGCACAGGTCGCTGCCCACCAGCACCGGCACCTGCAGCCGGGCGGCCGCGGCCAGGAAATCGTCGGTCCGGTAGCTCCGCGTGGGCACGAGGAGCAGGAGCTCGCCTTTCTCGCTCACCCGGCTCTTGTAGCCGCGATCGGCGCCCGGCACCACCTGGCCGCCCTCAGGGGAGCAGCACCGCCGCCCCGCGCAGCCTCCCCTCGCGCAGGCGCTGCAGCGCCCGGTTGGCCTCGGCGAGGGGGAAGGCCTCCACGGACGTGCGCACCGGCACCCGGGGGGCGAGCGCCAGGAGCTCCTCGCCGTCGCGCCGGGTGAGGTTGGCCACCGAGAGGAGCCGCCGCTCTCCCCATAGCAGCGCGTAGGGGAAGGCGGGGATGTCGCTCATGTGGATGCCGCCGCAGGCCACCGTGCCGCCCTTCCGCACCGCGCGCAGCGCCAGCGGCACCAGCGCCCCCACCGGCGCGAAGATCAGGGCGGCGTCGAGCGGGCGCGGCGGCGGCTCCTCCGATGGGCCGGCCCAGCTCGCGCCCAGCTCCAGGGCGAAGGCCTGGGCCCCGGCGTCGCCCGGCCGGGTGAAGGCCAGCACCTCCTGCCCCTGGTGCCGGGCGAGCTGGGCCACGATGTGGCCGGCGGCGCCGAAGCCGTAGATGCCGATGCGGCGGGCCGGGCCGGCGAGCCGCCAGGTGCGGTAGCCGACGAGGCCGGCGCAGAGCAGCGGCGCCGCCTCGGCGTCGCCGTAGCCGGCGGGGATGGGGAAGCAGTAGCGGGCGTCGGCGACCAGCGCCTCGGCGTAGCCGCCCGGGAGCGTGTAGCCGGTGAAGAGGGCGCTGTCGCACAGGTTCTCGCGCCCGTCGCGGCACGGCTCGCAGGCGCCGCAGGTGGCGCCCAGCCAGGGGACGCCCACCCGGTCGCCGGGGGCGAAGCCGGCGACGCCGGGGCCGAGCGCCTCCACGATCCCCACCACCTCGTGGCCGGGGATGACCGGGCCGCCCGGGTCGGGCAGGTCGCCGTCGGCCACGTGCAGGTCGGTGCGGCAGACCCCGCAGGCGCGGACGCGGACGCGCACCTGGCCCGGCCCGGGCTCGGGGAGAGCCAGGTCGCGCGGGCGCAGGGGCTGGCGCGGGCGGTCGAGGACCATGGCGCGCATGGGGGCGGAGTGTACGCCGGATGGGAGCCCGCCAACCCCGAGCGCGATCCCGACCACCGCCTACTTCGCTCCGGCCGGGCCCCCGCTCGCGTGCCGCGGCGCGCGCCAGCGCACGCCCAGGCTCTCCAGCAGGAAGGCGTAGACGTCGGCCGCCTCGGCGATGCGCGCGTCGAGCGCGGTGCCGATGCCGTGTCCGAACTCGCTCATGCGCAGGAGCACGGGCCGGCCGGAGCGGCTGGCCGCCTGCAGCCGCGCCGCCATCTTGCGGGCGTGCGAGGCGTCCACGCGCGGGTCGTTGGCGCCGGCGGTGAGGAGCACCATGGGGTAGCGGCCGCCGTCCACCACGCGGTGGTAGGGGGAGTAGGCGTGGAGGGCGCGGAACTGCTCCGGGTCCTTCACGGTGCCGAACTCGGTGACGTTGAAGGCGCCGTTGGGGTGGAGCTCGACGCGGATCATGTCGAAGATGCCCACCTCGGCCACCACCGCCCGCGCCAGGTCGGGGAACTGGGTGATCATCGCGCCCATGAGCAGGCCGCCGGCCGAGCCGCCCTGCAGCGCCAGGCGGGCGCGCGAGGTGTAGCCGCGGGCCACCAGGTGGCGGGCACAGGCGGCGAGGTCGTCGATGCCGTTCTGCTTGCGCACCTGGCTGCCGGCCCGGTGCCACTCGTCGCCGAACTCGCCGCCGCCGCGGATGTTGGCGATGGCGATGGTGAAGCCCTGGTCGAGCAGCACCCGGCGCCCGGGGCGGTAGCCGGGCGCGTTGTTGATGCCGTAGGAGCCGTAGGCGGTGAGGAGCGCCGGGGCCTTGCCGTCGCGCTTCGCCCCCTTGCGGCGCAGGATGGTCATGGGCACCGGGGTGCCGTCCTTCGAGGTCGCGGTCTCGCGGAGCACCTCGACGTCGGAGAAGTCCACCGGCGAGGGCACCGAGATGGCGGCGATGCGCCGCGGCGCCAGGTCGGCGCCGGCCCGCATCCAGGCCCGGGGCTCCAGGTAGGTGGAGGCGCCGTAGACCACCTCGTCGGGGCCGGCGCGCCGCAGCTCGGCGATGGCGCCGACGCCGCCGGCCTCCAGCCTGCCGAGCGGCTTGCCGTCGAGGTCCAGCACCCGCACCACGCTGGGGCCCCCCACCACCTCGGTGAGGTAGACGCGGGAGCGGGTGACCTCGATCCCGCAGAGGCCGGAGCCCGGCTCGAGCCCGACGATGGCCCCCTCGGCGGCCGTGGCCACCAGCCGGGCGCGGGACAGCTCCGGCTCGTCGGGCGAGAGGCGCAGGAGCTTGCCCCGCGGAGCCCCCTGGCGGGAGAGCAGCCACAGGCCGCCGTCGCCGCCGAGCCGCGCCGCCACCACGCCGTCGCCCACCCCGGCCACCTTGCGCCAGCCGCCCTCGGGGCGGCGCAGGTAGAGGGCGAACTCGCGGCCGTCCCCCTTCTGCACCAGCGAGAGGACCCGGCCGTCCTCCGACGACTGGAGGAAGTGCTCGGCGATGCGCGGGTCGTCGAACTCGCGCCCCAGCTCGTAGACGTCGGCGCTCTCCGGCGTGCCCAGCCTGTGGAACCAGACCTCCACGTGGAAGCCCAGGTCGGCGGCCGGCCGCTCGCCCTCGCGCGGGTAGCGCGTGTACCAGAGGCCGGTGCCGTCGGCGTTCCAGGCCACGCCGCCGCCGGCGGTGCCGCCGTTGACGCGCGGGATGCGGTCGGGGAGCTCCTTGCCGGTGGCCACCTCGAAGAGGTGCAGGTCGCCCGCCTCGCTGCCCTTGCGGGACAGGGAGACGGCCAGGAGCCGCCCGTCGTGCGAGGGCTCGAAGAAGTCGATGGAGGTGGTGCCGGCGGGGTCGAGCACGCCGGGGTCGAGGACCACCTTCTCGCCTGCGGCGTCGTCGAGCGAGGCCAGCGTGACGACGAAGGGCTGCTGGCGCGGCGGCTGGGTCTTGGCCGCGAACCAGAGCCCCCCGGCCCGGGCCACGTGGTCGTAGCGCGCCGCCTGGGCGGTGACGACGCGGCGCACCTCGGCGCGGAGGGGCTCCAGGTACGGGAGGCTCCCGAGCCAGGCGCGGGTGCGGGCGTCCTGGGCCTTGCCCCAGGCCTGGACCTCCGGGTCCTTGCCGTCCTCGAGCCAGCGGTACGGGTCGGCCACCGTGACGCCGTGGTGGACGTCGCTGGCCATGCGGACGGGGGTGGGCGGCGGGCGCGGCGGGGGGGCGGCCAGGGCGAGGGAGAGGGCGAGCGCGACGTGCATGGGAGGCCTCCGGGGCCGTCAACCTAGCGTCCGGACGGCGCGGCGGCGAGGGAATCCCGGAGGCCGCAGAAGGCGACGGGCGCCGCGGTGGAACCGGGCGCCCGTCGTTGCTTCCTCGTTTGGTGGACCCGACCGGGATCGAACCGGTGACCTCCTGAATGCCATTCAGGCGCGCTCCCAGCTGCGCCACGGGCCCAAGCTCTCGGTGCTGCCCTACCCTTCGCTCTCCAGCGCTGCGATGTCCTGCATCTCCGCCCGGAGCCGCTCCTCCAGCGCCCGGACCTCCTGCACCGCCGCGGCCAGCTCCGCCGGGATGCTGGCCGTCCCCTGCTCCACCAGCCGGGCGCAGCAGGCGCCCAGCTCCCGGAGCTTGGCGTCGAGCTGACGCCGGGTGAAGGTGGCGTCGAGCCGCCTCTTCCCCACCTGCGACCGGTGGACCACCCGGTCCCTGAACGATTCCAGCCAGCTCGACACGCGATGCACCCCGCTGCGGGAGGGCTGTAACTAGCGCGCCCCGGCCCGCGGAGTCAAGGCCCGCGGGGCGCCGGGTGCGCGGCCCTTCTACTTCTTGGTGGCGACCTTCTTGGCGGCCTTCTTGGTCTTGAGCCGGCGCTTCCAGCGCTGGCGCCGCTTCATGATGAGCCGGTTGTGCTTCGACTTGGAACGAGCCATGGATCCTCCGGGGTCCGACGATTCGGAAGCTGTTTTCGCGGCCCTCTATAGCACGAGCCGGCCGTACCTCAATGGACCTCAGTCCTTCCCGGACGGCGGCGGGGGGGCCGGCGCCCGCGAGGCTGCCTGCCAGGCGGCCGCCAGGGCCCGCACCTCCTCCACCGGCAGGGCCCGGCAGAGGTTGCCGTTGACCCCGTCCATGTCGCGGGCGGCGCAGAGGGAGTTGAGGATGGACTCCTCGGTGGCCTCGATGGTGGCCTCGTAGAGCGGGTCGAGGCGCGCGTCGAGCAGCACCTTCATCCGGTAGACCATCTTGCGGGTCTCCCGCGGCACCCGGTTGGCGGTGGAGAAGCCGATGAGGATCTCGCCCGAGCCGTGGGCGGCGGAGGAGCCGACGCGCCCCACGCCCAGCGCCGCCCGCTTGGCGAGCCGGGAGAGCTGGTGGCTGGTGAGCGGCGCGTCGGTGGCCAGCACCGCGATGATGGAGCCGTAGCTCTTCTCCCGGCGCGGGAGGTCGGCGTGGCGCTGCGCCAGGATCTCGCCCACCGGCAGGCCGCCCACCCGCAGCTGGTGCAGGTGCCCGAAGTTGGACATCACCAGCACGCCCACGGTGTAGCCACCCAGGTTCTCGGGCAGCTTGCGGCTCGAGGTGCCGATGCCGGCCTTGAAGTCGCAGGTGATCATCCCGGTGCCGCCGCCGACGCTGCCCTCGGCCACCGGCCCCTCGGCGGCGCTCTGGATGGCCTCGTGGACGTGCTGCTCCTTGACGTGCTGGCCGGCCACGTCGTTGAGCCAGGAGTCGTCGCACTCGCCCACCAGCGGGAGGATGACGTCGTGCTGGGCGCCGATGCCCGGGTTCTGCTCCAGCATCCACTTCACCGCGGCGTCGCCCACCGCCCCCACCGAGAGCGTGTTGGTGAGGAAGATGGGCGTCTCCACCAGCCCCCACTCCACCAGCTGGGTCATCCCCGAGACCTCGCCGGCCCCGTTGAGGACGAAGCCTCCGCCCACCACCCGGTCGGCGAAGACGTTGGCGCCGCCCGGGAGGATGCAGGTCACCCCGGTGCGCACCGGCCCCTTGCCGGGCCGCAGCGGCCCGCTGCCGCGGACGATGGTGGAGTGGCCCACCTTGACCCCGGCCACGTCGGTGATGGCGTTCCACCTCCCGGTCCGGAAGCGGCCCAGCGGGATGCCGAGATCGCGGGCGCGCGGGCGCGGCTCCATGGCTCAGCCCTCCCCTTCCCGCCCGCCGTTGGCGGCCTCGCGGCCTCCGGCGGACTGCGCCCGCCGGGCCCGCTCTCGCTCGCGCTCCCGCTCCTGGTAGCGGCGGATGGCGAAGGAGAGCACCTCGCCGATGAGGTCGCGGTAGGAGAGGCCGGCGGCCTGGGCGATGAGCACCAGGTCGCTCCAGCCCGGCGAGAGTCCGGGCAGCGGGTTGGCCTCGATGAAGTAGATGCGCCCCTCGGCGTCCATGCGGAAGTCGACGCGGGCCACGTCGCGGCAGCCCAGCGCCGCGAAGCACTCCCGGGCCGCCCGCTCCAGCCGCTCCACCTCCCGCTCCGAGAGCCGGGCCGGGACCTCGTAGCGGATCTGCTCGCTCCAGTCCTGCTTCATCTCGAACGAGTAGATGGGGTTGGGGTCGCTCCGGTCGACGAAGACGATCTCCATGATGGGCAGCACCCGCGGGCGCCGCTCGCCCAGCATGCCCACCGTGAACTCGCGCCCCCGGATGTACTCCTCGGCCAGGGCCGGCTGCCGGTACTTGGCGATGATCTCGCGGGCCACCTCGCGCAGCTCCCCCTCGTCGCGCACCACGCTCTTCTTGGTGACGCCCTTGGAGGTGCCCTCGGCCACGGGCTTGACGATGAGCGGGAAGGTCTGCAGCTCGCGCGGCAGCCGCTCGCGCCCGGTGTGCATCAGCACGTAGTTGGGGGTGAGGATGCCGTGCGTCCGCACCATGCGCTTGGCCAGCGCCTTGTCGAGGGAGACCGAGAGGGCGGCCGGGTCGGAGCCGGTGTAGGGGATGTCGAGGAGCTCCAGCAGCGCCGGCACCTGGCTCTCGCGGTTCCGCCCCTTGAAGCCCTCGGCGATGTTGAAGACCACGTCCACCGGCGTCGAGGCCAGCTGCAGCGGCAGGTCGGGGGTGGCCTCCAGGTCCACCACCTCGTGGCCGTGGCTGGCGATGGCCTCGCGGATGGCCTGCAGGGTCTTGGGCGAGTCGTACTCGGCCTCCTCGTCCTGCTCGCCCAGGGGATCGGGGTTGACCCGCTTCACGTTGAAGGTGAAGCCCACCTTGAGCCGCTCGGTGCGGCGCGGGCGGCCGCGGCGCCCGGGCTCGGGGGCGATGCGGCAGCGCTCCACCGCGCTCTCGATGACCGTCCCGATGACCCCGTCCACGTGCAGCCCCTCCAGCGCCGCGGCGGCGTAGATGCCGGCGCCGGACTGCAGCGAGGGGAGCGCGTTCACCTCCAGGAAGTAGGGCTTCCCCTCCTCGGAGAGGCGGAAGTCGGCCCGCCCCAGATCGCGGATGCCCAGCACCCGGTAGACGAGGAGCGCCTGCTCGTGGATGGCCCTGGCCTCGGCGCGCGAGAGCCGGGCCGGGGCGCGCACCGAGACGGCGTCGTCGAGGTGGCTCTTGAGGGCGTAGTCGTAGATGGCGTGGCGCCTCTCGCCGGCCCTGGCGGCGTCCACCAGGTACTCCACCGGCTGCAGCACCCCGCCCCGGTCGACCGCGGCCTTCTCCAGGAAGGGCACGGTGATGTCGCGCCCGCCGATGAACTCCTCCACCAGCACGCCCTGCGGGTAGCCGCGCAGCGCCGCCGCCACCGCCTCGTGGAGCCGGGCCGGGTCCTCCACCACCGAGTCCTGGGTGATGCCCTTGGAGCTGCCCTCGAAGTTGGGCTTCACCATCACCGGGAAGCGCAGGGCGTTGACCTGCAGCCGGTCGGGCGACTCCAGGTACTGCCAGCGCGGGGTGGAGACCCCGTGCTGGGCCAGCACCAGCTTGGTGAGCTGCTTGTCGAGGGTGACGGCCAGGGCCCAGGCGTCGGAGCCGGTGTAGGGCATGGCCAGCTCGTCGAAGAGCGCCGGGAAGAAGGCCTCCCGGAAGCGGCCGCGCCGCCCCTCGGCGGTGTTGAAGATCAGGTCGGGGCCGAAGGCCTCGAGCCGGGCCACGGTGCGCGAGGCCGGCCCGGAGACCTCGATGCGCTCCACCCGGTGGCCCAGCCGCTCGATGGAGCCGGCCAGCGCCTCCACCGTCTCGCGGGTGTCGAACTCGGCCTCGTCCTCGGCGTCGGAGAGGCGCAGGTTGTGGGTCAGTGCGATGCGCATGGCGGCGCGCGCTCAGGCGGCGGCGCGGTGGGCGGCGGCGGCGCCGCTCCCGGGGTGCTGCACCGCCCGGAGCGGATGGGTGGCGGTGACCTCGACCTTGGTCACCACCTTGCCGTCCACCACCTGGGTGTCGCCGAAGATGTCGCCGATGCGGATGCCGAGCCTGTCGCTCCACACCATCCAGGCCTCGAAGGCCAGGATGGGCACGCCCACCACGAAGAGCATCACCCAACCCACCAGGGTCACGCCGTAGAAGAGCCCCAGCAGCGCGAAGGGGGCGTTGCGCAGCACCGACTCGCGGTAGCCGGCGGGTCGCCCCTGCCTGGCGCCGCGGGGGATCAGCATGGCGCGCACGCCGAAGATGCGCTTCCCCAGCGACTGGCCGTGGATGAGCCCGTCGGCCACCAGCAGGTAGATGCAGGCGAAGAGCGGCCCCACCGGCCCGGCGGCCCGGGCCATGGCGTAGGCCAGCAGGAGGTCGAAGACCCGCGCCAGCCCGCGCAGCACCAGATCCGCCTTGGGATACGGTGTGCCCTCGGGCCTGGCGTCGCGCACGCGACTACCTCCGCACGCCGGTCAGCAGCGAGGCCGCTTCCTTGGCGTAGTAGGTGAGCACCAGGTCGGCGCCGGCGCGGCGGCAGCAGAGCAGCGTCTCCAGCACCACCCGCGGCTCGTCGATCCAGCCGCGCTCGGCGGCGGCCTTGATCATCGCGTACTCGCCCGACACGTGGTAGGCGGCCACCGGGAGGTCGAACTCCTCCTTCACCATCCGCACGATGTCGAGGTAGGGGACGGCCGGCTTCACCATCACCATGTCGGCGCCCTCGGCCACGTCGAGCGCTACCTCGCGGCGGGCCTCGCGGGCGTTGGCCGGGTCCATCTGGTAGCCCTTGCGGTCCTTGGGCACGCCCGGCCCCTCGCGCGGGGCGCTCTCGGCGGCGTCGCGGAACGGTCCGTAGAACGCGCCGGCGAACTTGGCGGCGTAGGAGAGGATGGGCACGTCGGGGTAGCCGGCGATGTCGAGCGCCTCGCGGATGGCGGCCACCCGCCCGTCCATCATGTCGGAGGGGGCCACCACGTCGGCGCCGGCCTTGGCGTGGGCCACCGCCTCGCGGGCCAGGAGCGGCAGGGTGGCGTCGTTGTCCACGCCCAGGTCCTGCCCCGGCCCGCCGGCCCGGGGCGGCTTCAGCACCCCGCAGTGGCCGTGGTCGGTGTACTCGCACATGCAGACGTCGGTCATCACCACCAGGCCCGGGAGCTTCTCCTTGAGGGCCCGGACCGCTCGCGGCACCACCCCGTCGTCGTCCCAGGCGGAGCTGCCGATGGCGTCCTTGGTCTCCGGGATGCCGAAGAGGATCACCGAGCGCACGCCGCATTCCCAGGCGCGCTGGGCCTCGGCCGTGAGCTCGTCCACCGAGAGCTGGAACACCCCGGGCATCGACTTCACCGGGTTGCGGACCCTCGCGCCCGGCACCACGAAGAGCGGCCAGGTGAGGTCGTCGGGCGCGAGGAGGGTCTCGCGGACCAGGCTGCGCAGCGCCTCGCTTCGGCGCAGGCGTCGGGGACGTTCCTGGGGAAAGGCCATGGCGATCTCCTAGTCTAGCTCGCCGGCAGGTCCTCGTGCACCTTGCGCATCACCAGGCCGCTCGCCAGCTTGGGGAAGAAGAAGGTGCTCTTCTGCGGCATCGTCTCCTCGCCCTCGGCCACCGCCTGGACCTGCCAGATGGGCGTGGGGTTGACGAGGAAGCCCAGCGGAACCTCGCCGGAGAGCACGCGGCTCACCGCGGCGCCGGCGTCCATCTCGTAGCGGACGTTCTCCTGGCGCTCCTGGGCCTCGGGCGAGATGCCGAGGAGGTGCTGCAGCACGATGGCGTGGAGGGCGCTGACGTCGAGGTCGCGCAGCACCTGGCTGGCGGGCAGCGGCACGCCGGCCAGGTCGATGTCGTCGCGCAGCGTCAGGACGCGGCCGCGCCGGTCCTCGCCGCTCACCAGCAGGAAGGTGGTGGACTTGCCCGCGTGCTCGGCCAGCTTGGAGATGGCCCAGGCCCGGCCGGCGGCCCGGCTCATGTCCTCGTTGAGGGTCTCCACCTCGAAGTAGCGGCCCAGCGCCTCGAGGAACGGGGCCAGGCGGAAGTCCCGGAGGCCGAAGACCAGCCGGTGAGTGGGGTAGATGCAGAGCCCCGGGTCGGCCATGGAGCAGAGGTTGGCGAGGAGGTAGCGGTGGCCGGCGTTGTCGGGGAGGCCGGGGTGCTCGCGGTCGAAGAGGTTGCGGTAGGCCAGCGCCGCCTCGTAGCGGTGGTGGCCGTCGGCGATGAACACCTTGCGGTCGGACATCACCGCCTGCAGCCGGGCGATGGCCGCCGGGTCCTCGACGCGGAAGATCCGGTGGTGGACGCCGTCGTCGGAGTCGGCCTCGGCCACCGGGTCGCCCATGACCAGCGCCTGGATGGCCTGGTAGCCGTCGCGCCGCGGGTCCTCGAAGAGGCCGAAGATGGAGGAGAGGTTGGCCTTCACCGCCTTGAGGATCTCGAGCCGGTCGAGCCGCGGCGCCGCCAGGGTCTTCTCGTGCGGCAGCACCGGCCCCTCGCCGTAGGCGTGGAGCCGCATGGCCACGGTGGCGCCGATGCGGAAGCAGGGGCGGCCGTCGGGCCCGGTGAAGGACTGCTCCAGGCCGTAGACCGCCGGGCTGGCGTCGTGGCGGAGCACGCCCGCGGCGATCCACTCCTCCAGGGAGCGGGAGGCGCGGAGGTAGCGGTTCTCCTCCGGGCCGTCGCCGGGCAGCTCCTTGTCGAGCAGCAGGTGGATGATGTTGTTGGGGCTGCGGGCCGCCAGCTCGTCCCGCTGCGCCGCGGAGACGACGTCGTAGGGCGGCGCGATGAGCGGTGAGAGTCCGCGCGCGCGAGCGGCGGCGTAGCGAAGACCTCGGAACGGGAGCACCGCGGGCATCGGGGAACGGCAAGCTAGATCACGCGACCCGGGGGCGCAAGCACCGCAGCCGCGGGGCGGCCCCGCTCAGTGGGGGTCCCGGAGGGCGCCCTGTACCGCGTCCCAGGGGATGACGCCGGCGCGCACCAGCGCCGGGCCGTCCCGACCCAGGGCCACCACCGTGCTCGGCAGGCCGCCGGGCGTGGCGCCGCCGTCGAGGACGCCGTCGATGGCCGCCAGGATCTCGGGGGCCAGCTCGCCGGCGCGGCGCGGGGGCGGGCCGCCCGAGGGGTTGGCCGAGGTGGAGACCAGCGCGCCCCCGGCGGCGGAGGCCAGGGCCCGCGCCAGGGCGCAGCCCGGGATGCGGGCCCCAACGGTCGCCGTGCCGGCGGTGATCTCCTCGGGGACCCCGGCGGCGGCCGGCAGCACCAGGGTCAGCGGCCCGGGCCAGAAGCGGGCCGCCAGCCGCTCCGCCGCCGGCGGGAGCGGCCCGGCCACCTCGGCGAGCTGGGCCCTGTCGGCGCAGAGCAGCGGCAGCGGCTTCCCGGCCGGCCGGAGCTTGGCCGCGGCCAGGCGCTGGAGCGCCTCGCGCCGGTGCCAGAGGGCGCCGAGCCCGTAGAAGGTCTCGGTGGGGTAGGCGACGATCCCGCCGGCCCGGAGCAGGGCCGCGGCGCCGGCGAGGTCGAGCGGCCTGGCCTCCCCGGTCATGCCCGCCGGAGCTGCCACTCGGCGTGGAAGCGGTCGATGGCCTCGTCCACGCCGATGGGGGCCGCGCGGAGGAGGCGGCAGGCCCGGTCCACCCTCAGGCCGCCGCGCAGGGGCCGCGGCGCCGGCAGCTTCACCGAGGCGGTCGGTACCCCCACGATCTCCTCGGGGAGGCCGAAGCGCCGCGCCACGCGGCGGGCGAAGTCCACCCGGTCGAGCACGGTGGCGCCGCTGGCGTGGAGCACCCCGGCGTGGTCGCTCTCCAGCAGCAGCTCCAGGCAGGTGGCCGCGCCGCTGGCTGCCAGGGTCGGCGAGACCCACTGGTCGTCGAAGGCCTTCACCTGCTCGCCGCGCGAGAGCTTCTCCACGATCTGGGTGGCGAAGGTCGCCTTGGCGCCGGGCCGGCCGCTGTAGACCACCGAGACCCGGGCCACCGCCGCCCCGGGGGCGATCAGCAGCGCCGCCTCCTCGCCGCAGAGCTTGGTGCGGGCGTAGGCGCCGCGCGGGCAGGGGAGGTCCTCCTCGGCGTAGGGCCCCGCCCTGCCGTCGAAGACGTAGTCGGTGGAGACCGCCACCAGCCGGGCCCGGAGCGCGCGGCAGGCCCGGGCCGCCTGCTCGGTGCCGCCGACGTTGACCCGCCAGGCGCCCTCGGGGTCGCGCTCGCAGCCGTCGACGTCGGTGTGGGCCCCGGCGTGCAGCACCGCCTCGGCCCGGAAGTCGAGGAGCGCCCGCTCCAGGGAGCGGCCGTCGCCGAGATCGGCCTCGGCCCAGCGGAAGGGGCCGGCCGGCAGCCGGCAGGGGCCGCGGCCCAGCGCCAGCACCTCGTGCTTCCCGGCGAGCTGGGCCACCGCCTCGCCGCCCAGGAGGCCGTTCGCCCCGGTCACCGCCACCCGCATCGCGCGCTCCTCGGATCCGGGCGGCCTAGCGGCCGCCGTACTGGGTCTCGTAGTACTTCAGGTACTCGCCGGTGAGGATCCGCTCCCACCAGCCCCGGTTCTCGACGTACCAGCGCACCGTGGCGGCGAGCGCCTCCTCGAACCGGTGGCGCGGCGTCCAGGAGAGCTCCCGCTGCGCCTTGGCGGAGTCGATGGCGTAGCGCCGGTCGTGGCCGGGCCGGTCCTTCACGTACTGGATGAGGGACTCGGGCTTGCCGAGGAGCTGCAGCACCTGCTTCACGATGTGGATGTTGTGGCGCTCGCTCGAGGCGCCGAAGTTGTAGACCTGCCCGGCCTTCCCCTTCTCCAGCGCCGCCACCAGGCCGCGGCAGTGGTCCTCGACGTGGATCCAGTCGCGGACGTTCATGCCGTCGCCGTAGACCGGCAGGGAGCGATCCCGCACCGCGTTGGCGATCATCAGCGGGATGAGCTTCTCGGGGAACTGGTAGGGGCCGTAGTTGTTGGAGCAGCGGGTGACCACCACCGGCAGCCCGAAGGTGTGGGCGTAGGCCAGGGCCAGGAGGTCGCTGCCCGCCTTGGAGGCCGAGTACGGGGACGAGGGTGCCAGCGGCGTCTCCTCGGTGAAGAGGCCGGTGGGTCCCAGCGAGCCGTACACCTCGTCGGTGGAGACGTGGAGGAAGCGCCTCACCGAGAGCGCGCGGGCCACCTCCAGCAGCACCTGGGTGCCGCGCACGTTGGTGTCGATGAAGACCGACGGGGCGAGGATCGAGCGGTCCACGTGGCTCTCGGCGGCCAGGTGCATCACCGCCTCGACGCGCTCGGTGCGCATCACGTCGGCCAGGAGCTCGCCGTTGCCGATGTCCCCGCGCACGAAGCGGTAGCGCGGGTGGTCGCGCAGGTCGGCCAGGCTCTCGGCGTTGCCGGCGTAGGTGAGCTTGTCGAGGTTGACGACGCGCCAGTCCGGGCGCTCGGCCAGCAGCAGCCGCACCAGGTTGGAGCCGATGAAGCCGCAGCCGCCGGTGACCAGCACGTTCATGGAGCGATCTCCCCTGCCTGGAAGGCCGGCGCCTCGGCGAGGCGCAGGCCCTTCTCGTCCTTCGCCGACACCCGGGGCGCGGCGCCGACGTCGGGCCAGGCGATGGCCAGCGTCGGGTCGTCCCAGCGGATGCAGACCTCGTGCTCCGGGGCGTAGTAGGAGGTCACCTTGTAGAGGAACTCGGCGCCCTCGGAGAGCACCAGGAAGCCGTGGGCCATGCCCTCCGGCACCCAGAGCTGCTTCTTGTTGTCGGCGGAGAGGTGCTCTCCGGCCCACCTGCCGAAGGTGGGCGAGCCGGCCCGCAGGTCCACCGCCACGTCGAAGACCTCGCCGCGGACCACCCGCACCAGCTTCCCCTGGGGCTGCGGGCGCTGGTAGTGGAGCCCGCGCAGCACCCCGCGGGCCGAGAGGCTGTGGTTGTCCTGGACGAAGGAGAGCCGGCGCCCCAGCGCCTCCTCCAGCTGCCGCTGGTTGTAGCTCTCGAAGAAGAAGCCGCGGGCGTCGCCGAAGACCTTCGGCTCGACGACCATGACGTCGGGGATGGCCGTGGGCGTGACCCGCATCAGTACACCTTGCTGGCCAGCAGGCTCCGCAGGTACTGCCCGTAGCTCGACTTCCCCAGGTCGGCGGCGTTCTTCTCGAGCTGGGCGTCGTCGATCCAGCCCTGGCGCCAGGCCACCTCCTCGGGGCAGGCCACCTTGAGCCCCTGCCGCTTCTCCAGGGTGGCGATGAACTGCCCCGCCTCCAGCAGGGATTCGTGGGTGCCGGTGTCGAGCCAGGCGTAGCCGCGCCCCATGATCTCCACCGAGAGCTGCCCCTTGTGCAGGTAGAGCCGGTTGAGGTCGGTGATCTCCAGCTCGCCGCGGGCCGAGGGCTTCACGCTGCGCGCCAGCTCGGCAACGTGCTCGTCGTAGAAGTAGAGCCCGGTGACGGCGTAGCGGGACTTGGGCCGGGCCGGCTTCTCCTCGATGCTCACCGCCCGGTGGTCGGCGTCGAACTCCACCACGCCGTACCGCTCCGGATCGGTGACCGCGTAGGCGAAGACCGAGGCCCCCTCCCGGCGCGCGGCGGCGGTGCGCAGCAGGTTCTGGAAGTCGTGGCCGTAGAAGATGTTGTCGCCGAGCACCAGCGCCGAGGGGCCGCCCTTCACGAAGTCGGCGCCGAGGATGAAGGCCTGGGCCAGGCCGTCGGGGCTGGGCTGAACGGTGTAGGAGAGCCGTACGCCCCAGCGGCTGCCGTCGCCGAGGAGCTGGGCGAAGCGCGGCGTGTCCTGGGGGGTGGAGATCACCAGGATGTCCCGGATCCCCGCCAGCATCAGGGCGGTGAGCGGGTAGTACACCATCGGCTTGTCGTACACCGGCAGGAGCTGCTTGGAGACCGCCAGGGTCGCCGGGTAGAGGCGCGTGCCCGAGCCGCCGGCGAGGATGATCCCTTTGCGTGCGCTGGCCATGGGGCCGTCGAGTACCGCGACACGGCCGGCCCTGTCCACCCCGGCGGGGCGCTAGGCCAGGCGGCGCAGCGCGGCGGCTCCCGCCACCAGGAAGAGGGCCCCGGCGATCCAGGGGGCCACCGGCGCCGGCACCCGGCCCGCGAGGCCCAGCGTGAAGAAGAGGCCGTGGGCCATCCAGAAGGCCAGCGACACCCCCACCGACTCGAGGAGGGCGGCGGTGAAGTGGCCGCGCCTGTCGCGCCGCAGGGCCAGGGCCAGCGCAAGGAGGCCGGCGGGGATGCCGGCCGCCGGCCAGGCCCACTTGTTGTGCCACTCCAGCACGTACTCGGCGGAGGGCAGCCCCAGCGCCCGCCGCAGGTCGATCTGGCGGGCCAGCACCGCCGCCCGCATCTGGCCCGGGCGCCCCGGCAGCACCGCGAAGGCGTCGGCGCCGTCGCCGAAGGCGTAGCGCCGCTCGGCGAAGGGCTCGGTGGCCAGCCCCTCCCCCTCGAAGCGCCGCTCGGCCCCCTCCTGCAGCACCCACTCGCCGGGGGCGCCGCCCGGGGCCATGCGGTCGGCGTCGATGCGCCGCGCCAGGCGGAAGTCGGGCGTGAGCTCCAGCACCGTCACCCGCTCGAAGGTCCCGCCGGCCGCGGCCTCGCGCAGGTGGTAGATGCGCCGCAGCCCCTGCCCCCGGAACCAGGCCTTGCGCTCGCGGTAGCGGCGCGGGCCGCCGCCGCCCAGCCTGTCGGCGACCAGCTCGTCGGCGCGGGCCGCGGCGCCCGAGGCCACCGCGTCGCCCAGCCAGGCCATGGCCAGGCCCGCCGCCACCGCCACCGCCATCACCGGCGCGGCCACCCGCCAGGGCCCGAGCCCCAGCGCGCGCAGCGCCGTGTACTCGCTGGTGCGCCGCAGGCCGCTGGCGGTGAGTGCCGCGGCCAGCAGCATGGCGGCCGGGGCCGTCTGCCAGGCGACGGCGGCGGCCTTGTTGGCGTACACCTCGGCCGCCAGCCACACCCAGCCCGGACCGCGGAAGAGGCCGGCGTTCTCGGCGAAGTCCACCGCCAGGAAGAGCGCCACCACCGCCGTCAGCGCTCCGGCGAAGGCCACCGCCGCCCTCCGTGCCAGGTGGAGGAAGAGGGTCACCGCACCGCCCCCACGCCGCGCCGGGCCAGGAGCAGCACCAGGGCCACGCCGGCGGCGGCGAAGGCCAGGTTGCCCAGCTCCGGCCCGAGCCAGGGCGGCAGGCTTCCCTTCTGCGACAGCCCCTCCCCCAGCCGCATCAGCGCGTAGTAGGTCACCACCGAGAGCAGGGTCACGGCGTAGCCGACGCCACGCCCGCCGCGGCGCACGGCCGCCACCGGCACGGCCAGCAGCGCGAAGGCCAGCACCGAGAGCGGCGCGGCGATGCGCCGGTGGAGGAAGGTCTCCCAGCGGCGCCGGCCGGCCTCGTCGCCGGCGGCGGCGGCGGCCCGGGCCCGCTCGGCGATCTGCTCGGGCCCCAGCTCGAAGAGGGAGCCGCCCAGGCGGTTCTGCTCCCGCAGCGCGCTGGCCACGCCCAGGGTGATGGTGGCGGCCCGATAGCGAGCGGTGAAGTACTCCTCCGAGCGCAGCTCCTCGCGGTGGGCCTCGCCGTCCTCCAGCACCAGCCGCAGGTCGCTGCCGCCGCCGGCCGGCTCCAGCCGCCCGCGCCGCGAGAGCGCCAGCAGCGGCGCCTCCGGATCGCTGCGGTCGGAGAGCAGCACGTTGTGCCAGCGCCCCCCGGCGGTGGTCTCGGCGTAGAGGGTCAGGCCGGGGAGGTCGTCGTAGAAGACGCCGCCCTTCACGTCGCTGGTGATGTTGCGGCGGATGAGGTCGTTGACCCGGGCGCGGGCGTCGCGCAGCGCCCCGGGCTCCACCTCCAGGCCGACCCAGAGCGCGGCGCCGGCCACCACCACGCCGAGGAGCAACGGAACCCGCACCAGCCGCACCGGCGAGAGGCCGGCGGCGCCCAGGGCCACGATCTCCCGGTCCTCGGCGAGCCGCCCGGCGCCCACCACCGCCCCGAGGAGGAACGAGACCGGCAGCACGTAGCCCAGGAAGTGCGGCACCAGGCTCACCGAGACCCGCAGCACGTCGAGCCCGGAGACCCCGGAGCCGAAGAGCACCGAGGCCTGGGCCAGCACGTTGGTGGCCACGAGGATCTGGGTGAGGAAGATCAGCCCCGCGGCGAAGGGGAGCAGGATCTCGCGCAGCAGGTACCTGTCGAGGATGCCCACCGCGGCCCCTTCTAGCCGCCGTGGATCTTCTGCTGCAGCGCCTGGTCCTTGGCCTCGACCTCGCCGGCCATGCGGGTCCGCGCCTCGCGCACCCGGGCGGCCAGCGCCGGGTCGGAGAGGGCCAGGATGCGGGCCGCCAGCAGCCCGGCGTTCCGGGCGCCCGCCTTGCCGATGGCCAGCGTGCCCACCGGCACACCGCCCGGCATCTGCACCGTGGCCAGGAGCGCGTCGAGGCCGTCGAGGTCGCTGGCCGCCAGCGGCACGCCCAGCACCGGGAGCTCGCTCTCGGCGGCCACCACGCCGGCCAGGTGGGCGGCCGCGCCGGCACCGCAGACCACCACCCGGATGCCGCGGCCGGCGGCCTCGCGGGCCAGCCTGGCGGTGCGCTCCGGCGTGCGGTGGGCGCTGGAGACGTGGGCCTCGCAGCCGACGCCGAGCTCGTCGAGGGCCTTCTTCACCTCCGACATCACCGGCCAGTCGGAGTCGGAGCCCATGAGGATCAGGACCTGGGGGTTCATTTCACACCGATGTCCCTGCGGTAGTGGCTGCCGCGCAGGCGGATGCGCGACAGGGCGTCGTAGGCGCGCGCCCGGGCTGCGGCCAGGTCGGCCCCGAGCGCGGTGACGGTGAGCACCCGGCCGCCCGACGAGACCAGGGTCCCGTCGGCGCTGCGGGCGGTGCCGGCCTGGAAGATCTGGACGTCGGGGCCGAGGTCGGCCTCGGCGCCGGCGATGGCGTCGCCGCTGGCCACCCTGCCCGGGTAGCCCTCGGCCGCCAGCACCACGCCCACGGCGGCGCGCGGGTCGACCCGCAGCGTCACGCCGGAGAGATCGCCGCGGGCCGCGGCCAGCAGCGCCGGCACCAGATCGCCCTGCAGCCGCATCAGGATGGGCTGGGTCTCGGGGTCGCCGAGGCGGCAGTTGAACTCGATGACCCGGATGCCGCGCGGCGTGAGCATGAGCCCGGCGTAGAGGGCACCGCGGAAGGGGGCGCCGCGCCTCGCCAGCTCGCGCAGCGCCGGGAGCATCACCCGCTCCTCCACCTCGCGCTCCACCGCGGGGGTCACATGGGCGGTGGGCGAGAAGGCGCCCATGCCACCGGTGTTGGGCCCCTGGTCGCCGTCGGCCACCCGCTTGTGGTCCTGGGCGGCGGGCAGGAGCCGCACCCGCTCGCCGTCGGCGAGGGCGATGACGCTGGCCTCGGGCCCCTCGAGCAGCTCCTCGAGCAGCACCCGGGCGCCGGAGCTGCCGTGCACCCTCTCCACCAGCATGGCTGTCAGGGCCGCCTCGGCCTCGGCCATCCCCTGGCACACCACCACACCCTTGCCGGCGGCCAGGCCGTCGGCCTTGACCACGATGCGGCCGCCGTGGGCGCGAGCGTGGGCCAGCGCCGGCTCGAGCTCGGTGAAGACGGCGTGCCCGGCGGTGGGTACGCCGGCGGCGGCCATCACCTCCTTGGCGAAGGCCTTCGAGCCCTCGATGCGAGCGGCAGCGGCGCTCGGGCCGAACACCGGAACCCCGTCCCGCTCGAGCCTGTCGGCCAGGCCGGAGCAGAGCGGCCCCTCGGGCCCGACCACCACCAGGTCGATGGCGCGGGATCGGGCGGCGCGGGCCACCCCCTCCAGGTCCTCGCCCTTCACGTCGAGCAGGCGGGCGACCCTGCCGATGCCGGGGTTGCCGGGCGTGGCCCAGAGCTCCTTCACCAGCGGGCTCTGCGCGATCTTCCAGGCGAGGGCGTGCTCGCGTCCTCCGGAACCGATGACCAGGATGCGCATGGCGCGAGGCTTATACCACGCCCCTCTCGACGCGGAATCCGCTGCCCGGCGGCGCCCTACCTCCCGCGGGCCTCGGCCTCGTAGAGCAGCGCCCGCGCCTGCGGCTGCTCCGGCTCGTCGGCGAGGAGCTGGCGGAGGGCCAGCCGCGCCGGCTCCCGCTGCCCGTCCCGCAGGAGCCGCCGGGCGTTGCCCAGGCGCGCGCCCGCGAGGCGCGGATCCACCGCGAGCGCCCGGGCCCGGGCCCCGAGCGCGTCGCCGCGCCCCAGCCCCTCCAGCGCCCGGGCCATGATCTCCAGCCCCACCGCGTCCTGGGGCTCGGCGTCCACCGCCGCCGCGGCCTCGCGCAGCGCCTCGGCCGGCTGCCCGCGGTCGAGGTGGGCCTGGGCACGGACCAGGCGCGGCCGCGCCGACTGCGGGGCCAGCGCGGCGGCCCTCCCCGCCAGCGCCTCGGCTGCCGCCAGCCTGCCGAGCAGGAGCTCGCAGGTGGCCGCCGAGGCCAGCGCCAGGCCGGCCTGCGGGTCGTCGGCGGCGAAGGCGCTCCCCAGCTCGGCCGCGGCCGCGGCCAGCGCCGGCGGCCCCACCCAGAAGTCGGTGACCGCCCGCGGCCCGCGCCCGGCGGCCGCGTCGATGGCCGCCGCCCGCCGCAGCAGGGCCACCGCGCGCCCGGTCGCCCCGAGCCGCACCTCGGCGCCCGCGGCCCGCAGCAGGAACACGGCGTCGCGCGAGCCGGCCGCCAGGTCCTCCCAGGCGGCCACCGCCTCGTCCTTCCGCCCCGCCAGCTCGGCCGTGCGGGCCGCCAGCTCCCGCTCCAGCCGCTCCCCGCCCCGGCCTGCCAGGGCGCCGGCCGCGGCGCGGTGGAGGGCGGCGTCTCCGGCGGCGAAGGCCAGCAGCGCCTGCTGGTAGCGGGCGGGCGCGCTGCCCGGGGCCCGGGCCAGCGCCTGCCCCACGAGCCGCGCCGCCCCCTCGGCGTCTCCCCCCACCCGCTCCAGGGCCGCCAGGTGGGCCAGCACGCGGGCCTGGAGCAGGTCGTCGCCGGGGAGCGCGCGGGCGCGGAGCAGCAGCCTCCGCCCCTCGCCCATGTCGCCCTCCACCTGGTAGGCGAGCATCGCCTGCAGCAGCACCGGCAGGGCCGAGGTGCCGGGGGCGGCCCAGCGCCGCAGGACCTGGCGGGCCTCGGCGAGCCGGCCCACCGCGCCCAGGATCTCCACCTGCAGCGCCAGGGCCGCGGGGTGGGCCGGGTCGACGGCGAGCCGCTTCTCCAGGTGAGCCAGCGCGGCCCGCGCCTCGCCCGCCTGCCAGCGGGCCCGGGCGGCGGCCAGCAGCGGCCGCCGGTCGGCGCTCGCCTGGGCAAGCGCCTTCTCGGCCGCCTCGGCGGCGGCAGCGGGGTCGGAGCCGAGCCGGGCCGCCGACAGCGCCAGGAGCGCCTCGGTCCCGCCGCCGGCCTCCACCGCCTTGCGCGCCGCTTCGCTGGCCTCGGCCGGGCCCCGCCCCGGCACCAGCAGCAGGATGCGCGACCAGGCGGCCAGGAGATCCCCGCGGCCCGGGTTCCGCTCCAGGGCCCAGGCGGCCAGGGCGTGCCCGTCGCGCAGCTCCTCCAGCTCGGCGTCGTCGGCGCTGGCGCTGGCCAGGATCCAGCCCGCCAGCGCCTCGACGCGGCCCGGCTCGAGCGCCAGGGCCATCTGGAAGTGGCGGGCCGCATCGCGCCCTGCCCCCGCCGCGTCGGCCGCCAGCGCCGCCCACCCCTCGGCGAGCTGCGAGGCTGCAGTGCCGGTGGGCCGGAGGCCCTCGGCGACCCAGGCCGCCACCCGCAGCTCCACCGGGCCCGGCTCGCGCGGCGCCGGGCGGCTGCCCACCGCGCGCCAGCTCGCCGCCCCGATGGCTCCCAGGGCCGCCACCGTGGCGACCAGCAGGATCCAGAGCAGGGCGCGGCGGGCCATCCCCGCAGGCTAGACGCCCGAGGCCGAATCGGAAACAGCAAAGAAGAGGCCGCTTCCGGGTGGGGTCCCGCAGGCGGGAACCCGGGTCTGCGGCCGCCCGGCCGGAGCGTCGCGCCGAGGAGGCCGGGCGCGGGCGGCGCCCGACGTCCCGACGCGCCAGCTAGTGCCGGAAGTGGCGCATCCCGGTGGCCACCATCGCCAGTCCGGCGGCGTCGGCGCAGGCCACCACCTCGGCGTCGCGGACCGACCCGCCGGGCTGGATGATGGCGGTGGCGCCGGCCTTGATGATCTCCTCGACGCCGTCCTTGAAGGGGAAGAAGGCATCGCTGGCCACCGCCGAGCCCTTCACCGGCAGCGCGGCCTTGAGCACCGCGATCTTCACCGACTCCACCCGGCTCGTCTGGCCGCCGCCGATGGCGGTGGTGACGTCGTCCTTGGCGAAGACGATGGCGTTCGACTTCACGTGCTTGACCACCTTCCAGCCGAAGAGCAGGTCCTTCCACTCCTGCTCGGTGGGGGCCCGCCGGGTCATCACCTTGCAGTCCTCGCGGCGGATGGTGCCCAGGTCGCGATCCATCACCAGGAGGCCTCCCACCACCGAGCGCAGCTCGCGGAGCTCCTCGGGGCGGCGCGCCCAGCGCGCGCGGGGCTCGGCCAGCCGCGGCGACTCCAGCAGCCGCAGGTTCTTCTTGGCGGCCAGGGCCTCGCGGGCCTCGGGGCTGTAGGAGGGGGCGATGACGCACTCCAGGAACAGGTCGCACAGCTCCTTGGCGGCGGCCGCGTCCACCGGCCGGTTGAGGGCCACGATGCCCCCGAAGGCCGAGACCGGGTCGCAGGAGCGGGCGCGGGCGAAGGCGGTGGCCAGCGAGGCAGAGGTGGCCACGCCGCAGGGGGTGTTGTGCTTGATGATGACGCAAGCGGTCTCGTCGAACTCCTTCACCGCCGCCAGCGCCGCCTCGAGGTCGAGGAGGTTGTTGTAGCTGAGCTCCTTGCCCTGCAGCACCCTGGCCCAGGCGACGGTGGGCTCCTCGGGCTCGCGCGAGGCCCTGTAGAAGGCGCCGGCCTGGTGCGGGTTCTCGCCGTAGCGCAGGTCCTGGGCCAGCGTGTAGACCGCGCCGACCACGCCCGGGAAGTGGCGAGGCGGGGCCTCCGGCTGCGGCCGCAGGGTGAGGTACTCGGCGATGGCGGCGTCGTAGGCGGCGGTGTGGCGGAAGGCCATCCGCATCAGGTGGTAGCGGGTGGCCTCCGACACCGAGCCGGTGGCCTCGATCTCGGAGGCCACGGCCTCGTAGTCGGAGGGGTCCACCACCACCGCCACGTGGGCGGCGTTCTTGGCGGCAGCCCGGACCATGGAGGGGCCGCCGATGTCGATCTCCTCGACGCACTCGGCGAAGGACTTGCCGGCCGCCACCGCCTCGCGGAAGGGGTAGAGGTTCACCACCACCAGGTCGATGGGCGGGATGTCCCGCGCCTGGACGTCGGCCTCGTCGGAGGCCAGGCCGCGGCGGAAGAGGATGCCGCCGTGGATGCGAGGGTGGAGGGTCTTCACCCGGCCGTCGAGGATCTCGGGCGCCTGCGTGTACTCGCCGACGGGGATGACCGGGAGCCCGGCCTCCTTGAGGGCGCGCTGGGTGCCGCCGGTCGAGAGCAGCTCCACGCCGCGGGCGGCCAGCCGCCGGGCGAAGGGGACGAGCCCGGTCTTGTCGGAGACCGAGAGGACGGCGCGGCGAACCATGTGGAGCACCTCCGGAAAGGGTGCCCCTTGTAGCGAGGGCGACGTCGAAGTTCAAGCGCCGGCGCAGCGCGCCCCGGGGCCCGCGGGCCGGCCTAGAAGTCGCGGCCGTCGAGGGGCGGCGGAGGCGCCCCCGGCTCGGCGTCGGCGATGGCCCGGAGCTTGAGCAGACCGCGGGTCTCGACCTGGCGGATGCGCTCGCGGGTGAGGTTCATGATGCTCCCCACCTCCTCGAGGGTGATCCCGCCCCGGTCGGCGACGTCGAGGGCGCAGGTCTCGGCCATCTCCCAGATCTCCTTGTCCGGGAAGTTGAGCTTGATGGAGCCGGTGGACGGGTTCACGTCCAGGTACAGGTGGTGCTTGCAGGACACGAACATGCAGGGCCGCGGCCCGGTGGCGCACTCCGCCCGGCTGCGCGGGCGGGTGGCGTCCACCTCGGCGATGATCTCCTGCAGCTCCGGGTCGACGACGCCCAGCGCCCGCTGGCGCCGCAGGTCGCGGGCGATCTCCTTGCGCGACATCGTCTTGGACCGGCGCCGCCCGCGGCGCCCGTCGAGATCCAGATCCGCCTCCGGCTCCATCGCCGGCGCCCCCGGCCGCTCGCTGCGCTTCGCTTCGCTCATCACCGACCCTCCGTCCCGGGGGCGCGCCTCGCGCCCCGTCCACCGACCCTGCGCCCGGCCTACGCCGCGGCGCCCGCGCCGGCCGGCCCGTGCTGCCGGCCGACCCGCGCCACCCGACCACCCACCCACTCGATCCGCCGCAGCGCACCGCGCAGCTCGCGCTCGGCTCTCGACAGCTCGCGCTCCACGGCCCGCCGCTCGGGGTGCACCCGGGCGCGGGCCTCCAGCTCGGCCATGAGCGACGAGAGCCCGGCCTCCAGGTCCTCGAGCCGCCCCTTGGTGGCGACGAAGCTCTCGCGGATCTGCTCGAGGGTGAGCCCCTCGGCCATCATCCGCTTGATGAGATCGATGCGGCGCACCACCGCCACCGGGTAGAGCCCGGTCGAGCCGGTGTGCTTGCCCTTGCGGCCCACCCGCCGGCTGCGGGGCAGGAGGCCGGCCTGCACGTACTTGCGGAAGGTGGCCTCGGAGAACCGGGCGCCCTTTCCCTCGAAGAGCCTCACCACCTCGCGGCTGGTGATCCCGCGCGCCTGCTCCCGCTCGATGCGGGCGATCTCGGGGGGCGCGAGGAGGTAGCTCATCCGGATTCGCAGTCTCTCTTGAGTATCGGCTTTCGAATTCCTGAGAATTGAAAAGTTGACATGAAAGGTAAGTCATTCAGTGGAGATCGTCAACCCGGAAGTGCGCGCGATCCGTTCGGGGCTGGTGGGCGGATGTGGGATCGACGCAGCGCCGTCCCCGGCGCGGGGGACGCGCCCGGCAGAGGCCGGGCCGGCAGCGGGTCAGCGGAGCTTCAGTGGCGGGTCAGCGACGGGGCCGCGGCCGGGCTTCAGGGACGCGCGCCGCCGGCCCCTCCGCCGGCGGAGGAGGCCTCGCGGCGCTCGGGGGCCAGGCGCGGCTTCCAGGCGCGGCGGGCGCCCGGGCGAAGCTCCAGGTCGACGGCGGCCGTGCGGCGACCCGGGTGCGAGGCCTCGAGCCGGTAGCGGCCGGCCGGGAGCCGCCACTCGCGGGGTGTGTCCCCCAGGCGCGCGCCGTCGATCGTCACCGTGGCCCAGGGCGAGGCGGTCACCGCCAGGATCGCCTCCCCGCTCTCCGGCTCCGGCAGCGGCAACGCGCCGATGCGACCGCTGGCGCGGACGAGGCCGGGGGGAACGGAGGTCGGGGTCGCGGTCGGGGTCGCGGTCGGGGTCGAGGTCGGGGTCGAGGTCGGGGTCGAGGTCGGGGTCGAGGTCGAGGTCGGGGTCGCGGTCGGGGTCGGGGTCGGGGTCGGGGTCGGGGTCGGGGTCGCGGTCGGGGTCGCGGTCGGGGTCGCGGTCGAGGTAGCGGTCGGGGTCGCGGTCGGCGCCGGGGTCGCGGCCCCCTCCCCTCCCCTCCTCGCCATCCACCCCGCCCCCGCCAGCACCACCGCCACCGCTCCCCCCACCGCCCATCCCCTCTTCCGCGCCCCCCGCTTCCCCACCTGCAGCGTGCGCGTCGGGGCCTCGCCGGGCGGCGTCATCCGGCGCGTTGGCTCCGGCGCGGCGGCCGGGCGGAGCGCCTCGGGGAAGAGCGAGAGCAGGAGCGGCCGGAGCTCCAGGTCCTCGGGCGCCCGGGCCAGCCGGAGCCGCACCGCCGACAGGTCGGCCAGCATCCGCTCGGCGTCGGGCGTGCGCCGGGCCGGGTCCCGCTCCAGGGCCGAGAGCACCAGCCGGTCGAGCTCCGGCGGCACCGCCTCGTTCCAGGAGGACGGCGGCGAGATGGCGTCGGCCGCGAGCAGCGCCGCCCGGGTGGCGGCCTCGCCGTCGCGTGCGAACAGCCGGCGGCCCGCCAGCAGCTCCCACAGCATCACGCCCAGCGCGAAGAGGTCGGCCCGGCCGTCCACCGGCTCGCCGCGCGCCTGCTCCGGCGCCATGTAGGCCGCCTTCCCCTCCACCGCGCCGGCGGCTCGCCCGGCAGCGCCCAGGGCCCGGGCGATGCCGAAGTCGGCCAGCTTCACCTCGCCGGCGAAGGAGAGGAGGACGTTCTGCGGGGAGACGTCGCGGTGGACGATGCCCAGCGGCCGTCCGCCGTCCGAGAGCCCGTGGGCGTGGGCCAGGGCCCGCGCCACCTCGGCGGCCACGTGGACGGCGCGCGCCAGGCCCAGCCGCTGGCCGCTCTCCCGGCAGCGGTCGGTCACCTGCCGCAGCGTCCGGCCCCGCACCAGCTCCATCGCCAGGTAGGGGCGCCCCTCGGCCACGTCGAAGTCGAAGACCTGCACCACGTTGGCGTGGCCGAGCCGCGAGGCCAGCCGCGCCTCCTCCACGAAGAGCCGGGCCAGCTCCGGGTCGGCGGCCAGGTCGGCGCGCACCAGCTTGAGCGCCACCTCCTTGGCGAAGCCGCCGGGCCCCCAGAGCTGGGCGCGCCACACCTCCGCCATGCCTCCCTGGGCCAGCGGCTCGAGGAGCCGGTACTTTCCGAAGCTCTTCACCCTGGGAGGATTCTAGCCTACCCGCGCCCGGAGTGGAGTCCGCGGCCGGCGAGCGGCGCGCCGGGGCGCGTGCTACATAACCGCGGTGATCGCCCTCTTCGCCGCCCTTTCCCTCTCCGCCGCTTCCGCCGCCGACCCGCGCCTCCCGGTGCTGGAGGCCCTGCAGGCCGAGCTGGCACGCTCCCGCACCCGGCTCCGGCTCGACGGCTACGAGGCCCCCTACTTCCTCTCCTACCAGCTGAAGGAGCTGCGCACCGAGCAGGTGGCGGGCCGCTTCGGGGCCGTCACCCAGGACGACGCCCGCCGCAGCCGCAAGGCCTTCGTGGATCTGAGGGTCGGCAGCTACGAGCTCGACAGCTCCGGCCGCGACGAGGGCTCGATCTTCATGGGCCCCGAGGGGCAGACCTACTTCGCCTCCCGCGACGCGCCGCTGGAGGACGACCCGGCGGCGGTGCGCAACACCTTCTGGCTGCTCACCGACGAGCGCTACAAGGAGGCGCTCTCCAGCTGGTTCAAGAAGAAGTCGCGCGGCGTCTACCGCGCCGACGAGCCGGACCGGCCGCCCAGCTTCAGCCGCGAGCAGGCCCGGCAGGAGCGCGAGGCGCCGCGCCCCTTCCCGTTCGACCGCGTCCGCTGGCGCGGCGAGGCCCGGCGGCTCTCGGCAGCCTTCCGCGCCCACCCGGCCCTCTTCGACTCCAGCGTGCGCATCAGCGCCGACAAGACCGTCCGCTGGTTCGCCTCCAGCGAGGGGGCGGCCCTGCTCACCGAGGACACCCGCTACGCGGTGCACCTGCAGGCGGTGACCCGGGCCGACGACGGCCAGCTCCTCGAGGGCTCGCGCGACTTCTACGCCGCCACCGAGGCCGGCCTGCCGGCGCCGGAGAAGCTGCTCGCCGAGGTGTCCGCCCTGGCCGCCGAGCTGGAGGCCCTGAGGCGCGCCCCGGTCCTCGACCCCTACACCGGGCCGGCGCTGCTGGCGCCCGAGGCCACCGGGGTGCTCTTCCACGAGGCGGTGGGCCACCGGCTCGAGGGGGAGCGGCAGGACGACGACAAGGAGGGGCAGACCTACAAGGGGCAGATCGGCAAGCCGGTGCTGCCCGCCTTCCTCTCGGTGCTCGACGATCCGACGCGGGCGCGCCAGGGCGAGGTGGACCTGAACGGCAGCTACCGCTTCGACGACCAGGGGGTCCCGGCCCAGCGCACGCTGCTCGTCGAGGACGGCGTGCTCCGCGGCTACCTGCTCTCGCGCCGGCCGGTGAAGCCCTTCACCCAGTCGAACGGCCACGGCCGCTCGCAGGGGGCCCAGGCGCCGGCGGCCCGCATGGGCAACCTCATCGTCACCTCGCGGCGCACCGCCGCGCTGCCGGAGCTGAAGCGCATGCTGCTGGAGGAGGCGCGGCGCCAGGGGAAGCCCTACGCCATCGTCATCCGCGACATCACCGGCGGCAACACCAACACCGCCTCCTACGGCTACCAGGCCTTCAAGGGCACGCCGCGGGTGGTGACCCGCATCGACGTGGCCACCGGCGAGGAGCAGCTGGTGCGCGGGGTGGAGCTGGTGGGGACTCCCCTCACCACCGTCAACAAGGTGCAGGCCACCAGCGAGGAGAGCCGCGTGTTCAACGGCTACTGCGGCGCCGAGAGCGGCTACGTGCCCGTCTCGGCGGTGGCCCCCTGGGCGCTGGTCTCGGAGGTGGAGCTGCAGCGGGTGGCGCGGGCCCACGAGCGCAGCCCGCTCCTGCCGGCCCCCTGGAGCGAGGGGAAGTGAGCACCCTGCCCTTCCGGCTGCCGCCGCTCGGGGCGGTGCTGCTGCGGCGCCGCGCCGAGGCGCTCGCGGCGCTCGCCGGCGCCGGCTGGCGCCCCTGGGCCCCGCCCTTCGACCTCGACGCCGAGCGGCGCCGGCTCCTCAACGTCGACCTCTCCGAGCCCGAGCTCTCCTGGCCCGACCCGGCGGGCGGCCTGCTGGCCGTGGCCCGCACCGAGACCGACCGCGAGGGGCTGGTGGTGGTGCTGGAGATCACCGCCTCGGTGCCGGTGGCCGCCCGGACCCTGGCGGCGGCACTGCTGCCCGCGCCCGGCGAGCCTCGCGTCGGCGGCGGCGCCGCGGCCCGCGAGTGGATCTGGGGCCCGGAGGCCGACAGCGGCGGCGAGGTGGAGGGTGAGCCGGTGCGGCTCTGGGTCTGCGCCGAGCAGGCCTACGGCGACAGGCTCTGGGCCATCGCCTCGGTGGTGCGCCGCGGCGACGAGTAGCCGGCCGCGCCCGCCCAGCCCCGCCAGACCACGTAGCGCCGGAACTCGGCCTCGAAGGCGGCGGCCTCGAGGCCGGTTGCCTCGCGGAACGCGGCCGGGAAGGGCCGGCCGCCCGCCATGTGGCGCAGGAGCACCCGCACCCGCGCCTCGCCGTAGCGCGCCACCAGGAACGAGAAGGCGTGGTGCGCCGCGCCGTACACCAGGTCGGGGTCGCGGGCCAGGATCGGCTCGGGGTCGGTGAGCGGGTCGCCGGCCGCCGGCCCGGTCCCGCGCGCCTCCAGGTAGAAGGCCCGCAGCGCCGGCAGCCCGATGCGCTTCGCCCCCTCGCCGGCGCTGACGCTGGCCAGCCCCTCGCGGAACCAGAGCGGCGGGTCGCTGGAGGCAGGCGCCCGGTCGGCACCGGCGGCCTGGTACATGGCGCAGTGGGCCAGCTCGTGGGCGAGGAGCGCCACCACCTCGTCCCGCCCGGCTCCGAAGAGCGACCAGGCGCGCGGCGAGCGCAGCTCGATGGTGGCGAAGCGGGCCCAGGCCCGCAGCCAGCCGCGGCCCGGCCGGCCGGCCGCCGCCTCCAGCGCCTCCTGGCTCCCGTGGATGGCGATGGTCACCGGCACGCGCAGCGCGGCGTAGCGCGAGGCCCGGGCCACCGCCTCGGGGAGCGCCTCGGCGACGAGCCGGGCCGAGGCCGCCTCTTCCGGCGGGTAGACGAGGTGGAAGCGCAGGCCGGCGGCCTCCAAGGTCTCGACCCGGGGCGGCCCCGCGGCGAGGCGCGGGGCGCAGCCGCCCAGGAGGGCGAGGAGGACGACGAGGATGCGGCGCACCACCCGGGAGCCTCGCCCGGCCCGGCCCCGCAGGGCAAGGCGCGGCTCGCTCAGGCGGCGGCCGAGGTACCGGCCGCGCCCGCGAGGTCGAGCAGCAGCGGCGCCACGTGGGTGAGGTCGCGGATCTCGCCGAGGCGGCGCGCCGCCGGGCCGAAGCCCAGCACCGGCACCGGGTTGCGGGTGTGGTTGCGGGTGGAGAGCTCCTCCACGTTGCCGTGGTCGCTCGTCACCAGGAGCGAGTGGTCGGCGGGCAGGCCGGCCACCAGGGCCCGCAGGAAGCGGTCGAGCCGCGAGAGCACCGCGGTGGCCCGCGCCATCTCGCGGGAGTGGCCCGCCTCGTCGCTCTCGAAGAACTCGAAGAGCGTCAGGTCGGCGCCGGCAGCCAGCGAGAGGAGCAGGTCGGCCGCCGCCTCGGGCGAGCGCTCGGGCAGGTCGAGGCCGTGGGCGCGGGCCCGCTCGCCGGTGATGTCGTGGGTGAGCCCGCGGCCGGCGCGGGCCTCGGGCCAGGTGCGGAAGCGGCCGGCGCCGGCGCGGAAGGCGAGCGTGGTGGCCGAGGGGCGCGGCCGGCGGCGCGGGAAGCCGAACTCGGGCTCCCCCTCGCAGTCGATGCCCAGGGCCCGCAGGTAGGCGATGGGGTAGGCGTTGGCGAACTCGGCGCTGCGCCCGGCGGCCGAGAGCCTGCGGAAGAGGGAGCGCTCCGCGATGAGGCTCCGCAGCGGGGCGTTGGGGAAGCCCACCAGGTGCTGGCCCAGGTGCGCGGGGGCGTTCTCGCCGGTGAGCAGCGCAGCCTGCCCGGTGGCCGACTGGGGCCGCCCGGCCACGCCCAGGGTGGCGTCGGCCAGCACCGCCTGGCCGCCGGCCGGCAGGCTGGCGCCGCCGCCGTCGGCGAAGCGGGAGAGGAGCCAGTCGCCGCGCGCCAGCGGGTTCACCTCCGGGTCGCGCGACCCGGCGCCGACGCCGTCGACGAAGACGAAGAGCACGGGCACCGGGGGAGTGTAACGGGACGGGGACAGGCGCGCCGGGGCCCCCGGCTACCTCCCGCGCCGCCCCCGCTCCTCCCCGCCGCGCTGGGCGGCCAGGGTGTCGGCCCACGCCGAGAGCGCCGCCTGGTCGGCGGCCGAGAGCCGGGCCGAGGGGTGGCCGACGACGTAGATCCAGGGCGGCATCTCGCCGTCGGCGAGCACGTGGCGCAGCTTCCTGCCGACGCGCCCGGGCCGCTCCTGGCCCCAGCGCGAGAAGTTGAGCTCCTCGCGCCCCTCGCTCACGTCGTGGGCCGCCAGCCAGGAGATGGGGGCCACGGAGGTGTGCGGCCCCCAGACGGTCTCGTTGGAGTGGCAGTCGTAGCAGGCGCGCCGGAGGATGGCCTTCACCTCCGGCGGCGCCTCGGCGTCGTGCACCACCGGCGGGTTCTCGCGGCGCACCGGCACGAGC
Source organism: Deltaproteobacteria bacterium (assembly GCA_016214955.1). Classification (GTDB taxonomy): domain Bacteria; phylum Myxococcota; class Myxococcia; order Myxococcales; family Anaeromyxobacteraceae; genus JACRMN01. The sequence goes on along the minus strand of JACRMN010000019.1, from coordinate 288,350 downwards.
TGGGCCAGGAGCAGCACGGCGAGCGGGGCGCCCACGATCCAGCGAAGCCGGGGCTTCACGGCTGCACCTCCACGTCGAAGGGCCCGGCAACGGCCTGGCCGCCTCGCAGGTCGCGGGCCACCACCCAGATCTGGGCCGTGGTGACCCCGGCCACGAGCTCCTTGCCCTCGAGCTCGGCGCTGCCGTCGGGGCCGATGGCCCGGTCGAAGTCGAAGCGGCCGGCGGTGGCGTAGAAGGAGAGGACCGAGCCCTCCGGCGTCCCGCCGGAGGTGATCTCGGGCGCGTCCAGGACCGCGCGCACCGGGAGCTTGCCCCCGCGCACCAGCCGCGCCGGGGCGCCGCCGGAGGGCGGCAGCACCGCCTGCCCGTCGATCTCGACCCGCAGGATGACCGGGTTGTGGTTGGGCGAGGCCGGCGGATCCGGGTAGGTCACCGGCAGGCGAAGCACCGCCTCGCGGGTGACGGCCCCGGCGGCGTCACGCACCGTGTAGCGCACCACCGTCTCGACGCGGCCGGGCGGCGCACCCGGCACGCCCGGCGGCAGCCCGGCTCCGCCGCCCAGGGCCTGGACGCACTGGGCGAAGGCCAGGGTGAGCGGCTGGGGGGCCACGGCGACCGAGGCGCCCGCCGGGAGGGGCTGCTCGCAGGCGGGGACGACGCAGTCGTACCCCACCGACGAGCCCACCGAGTAGGGGCAGAAGCTCCAGGTGCCGGTGGCGGCGCGGTCCTCGGGCCAGGTGCGGGCGGTGACGGTGGTGCTCTCGGCGAAGCCGATCTCGGGCCGGTCGGCCACCAGCGCCAGCACCCGCAGGTCGGCGAGGTAGGAGCGCGGATCGAAGTCGCTGGCGCAGCCGGCGGCCAGCAGGAGCAGCGGAGCCAGGGTGCGGGCGCGCATCACCACTCCCCCTTGAGGCCGAAGATGGGAAGGATGGGCAGGCCGGTGAGCGGAGTCTTCTCCCGCCAGTCGTAGCGCACCTGCCAGCCCTCCTGGTTGCCGCGGTTGTAGACGTTCTGGACGTCGAGGTAGATGGAGAAGCGCCAGCGCTCGAAGGTCCAGGTGCGGTCGACGCGCAGGTCGAGGGCGTGGAAGGTGGCGAGCCGCCCGCTGTTCACCGCGCCGTAGAGGGGCACGAAGGTGTCGCTGGCGGCGTCGTAGACGCTGTCCCGGACCGGCGTGTAGGGGTTGCCGGAGACCAGCCGGAAGCGGGCCCCGGAGGTCCAGCGCTCGTTCCACTTGTAGGTGCCGAGGGCGGTGAGCAGGTGGGGCTGGTCGAAGGAGAAGCGCCGCTCCGGGTCGCCGGGGTGATCGGTGCGCAGGGAGCGCTGGTAGGTGTAGGCCACCCAGCCGAAGAAGCGGTCGCCGAAGCGGGCCCGCACCAGCAACTCGAGGCCGTAGACCCGGCCCCGCCCCTCGTTGAGGTAGACGGGGTCGGCGCCGAAGCCCCGGTTCTGCACCACCTGCCGGGAGAGGTCCTTGTAGAAGGCGGTGGTGTCGAGGTCCACGCCGGGGAGGAGCCGCTGCTCCAGGCCGGCCGAGTACTGCGCGCTGCGCTGGTGCAGGAGGTCGGGCGTGCCGATCTCCCGGGCGCTCTCGCCCGGATCGGGCGGCTGGTGGTACAGGCCGGCGGCCGCCTTCAGCACCGTGCCCTCCCGCACCTGCCAGCGAACGCCGAGGCGCGGATCCAGGCTCCAGCGCCCGATGTCGCTGGCCCAGTCGGCCCGCAGCGAGGGGAAGACGGAGACCCGGCCCAGGGCCAGGCGCACCTCGGTGAAGAGCGCGGGGTAGTAGAGCGTGCCGCTCTGGCTGGTTGCGAAGAGCTGCCGCGTCGAGATGGGCGTCCCCGGCTGCCCCTCCTGCGGCTGGCGCGGGAGGTTGAGGGAGATGTCGTAGCCGGCCACCAGGGCGTCGAGGCCGCCGCGCCACTCCACCGCCGGGGTTGCCTGCCAGCTCCAGGTGCTGCGCAGGTCGGCGCGGCGGCTCTTCAGGTTGAAGAAGAGGTCCGCCCCCACCGCGGTGTCGAACTCCTGCAGCCCGAGCGAGAGGGAGCTCTCCATCTTGAGCGCCGGCGAGAAGGTCCGGCTCCAGGAGCCCTGCAGCGCGTGGAAGGCGATGCGCGAGCGCAGGTCGCCGGCGATGCTGGGGTCGCCGGCGGGCCGCTCCAGGATGGCCACCAGCTTGTCCTGGGATCCGAAGAAGAGCAGCCGCAGCCTGTCGGCCTCCGAGGGCTTGCCCGAGACCAGGAACTGGTAGTCGTAGAAGCGGGGGGCCTGGGTGAAGGAGAGAGGCGCGTCCTTGGGGAGCACCAGCGGCAGGAACGTGTCCACCCAGGAGCGCCGGAAGGCGGCGCCCCCGGCCCAGGTGGGGGAAAGCGGCCCCTCCACCGCCACGCCGGCGTCGTAGAGGTTGAAGTCGGCCTCGCCGCGGAAGAGGTCGCCGGCCGGCTCCCGGACCCGGGCGTTGACGATGCCGCCGGTGCGCCGCCCGTAGTCGGCGGCGAAGTTGCCGGGCACGAACTCCACCGACTCCAGGAAGCGCGGGGCGAAGGTGCTGCGCAGCGCGCCGAAGTGGAAGAGCTGGGGGATCTCCAGGCCGTCCACGAAGGCGGCGCTGTCGCCCGGGGAGGAGCCGCGCAGGATCAGGCCGCCGCCGCCGAACGGGACCCGGGCCGCACCCGGTAGGTTGGCCACCGCCTTGAGCGTGTCGCCCTGCGTGCCGGCCACCAGCTCCAGCTCGTCGCGGGGGATCACCTGCCGGGTGATCTCGCGCCGCACCCGCTCGCCCCGGATGACGGTGACGTACTCGCTCGGCTCGGCCACCAGGTAGTAGGTCTCGTCCCGCTCCTCGCCCGGCCGCGCCTCCACCGCAACGTCGAGCCGCGCGTGGCCCGGCGGCACGGCCACCAGCCGGAAGGTGGCGCGCGGCACCTCGAGCGCGAACCGGCCGGCGGCGTCGGTCGTCGCGCTGGCCAGGGTCTCCTCGCCGTCGCGGGCGGCCACCGCCACGTCGGCCAGCGGCCGGCGCGTGCCCCGCTCCAGCAGCGTCCCGCTCAGCTTCACCGGCGGCGGGCGCTCCGGGGCGGCCGCCCGGGGCGGCTCGACGATGCGCAGCCGGAAGGAGACGACGACCGGGATGGCCTCGCCGGCCGCGGTCCGGGCCGGCTCGAAGACCAGCCGGCTCGCGGCCGCGAGGGCCGCGCCGTCGAAGGGCTCGCCCGCGCCCTGCTCCAGCTCGGCGCCCTGCACCTTGCCGTCGGCGCCCACGGTGAGGGCCAGCACCACCGTCACCTCGGGGGCCGGGAAGACCGTGCCGGGCGGGAGCTGGACGTCGACGTTCTCGCGCAGCGCCGGCGCGATGGCCGGCGGCTCGGGCTCGGGCGCGGCGGCCGCCGCGGCGGCCAGCAGGAGGGCCAGGATGTTCATTCGGGGTGTCCCCTCTCGGGCGCACTGTGTACCGGTTCGTCCTCCCTCCAACAAGGCCACGGCGGGTTGCTTCCCGGCCCTGCGGCACTAAGGCTCTGCGGTGCCCAAGGCCATCGTCTGCGCCTGCGAGGACGTGACCCTCGAGGAGGTGGGCCGGGCCTTCGCCTCCGGCCAACGGGACCTCGAGTCGGTGAAGCGGTACACCGGCCTGGGCACCGGCCCCTGCCAGGGGAAGAGCTGCCTGGCGCTGGTGGCCCGGGAGTTGCTCCGGCTCGGGGCCACCCCCGGCGAGGTGACCCCGTTCACGGTGCGTCCCCCCCTGCAGCCCACCTCGCTCGCGGCCCTGGCCTCCCTCGACCCGGCGGCGCTGCCCCTCGAATCGCCCTCGCCGCCTGCCCTCCCCCCTGCCCGGCCGCCGGCGCCGCGGCCGCTCCCGGCCCGGGCCCGGGTGGTGATCGTCGGCGGCGGCATCATGGGGCTGGGGCTGGCCTGGAACCTCTGCCGCCGGGGCGAGACCGACGTGGTGGTGCTGGAGAGCGGCTACCTCAACGCCGGCGCCTCGGGGCGCAACGGCGGCGGGGTGCGCGCCCAGTGGAGCACCCCCACGCTCATCCGGCTGGGCCGCCGCTCGCTGGAGCTTTGCCGGCGCTTCGCGGTGGAGCTCGGCATCAACGTCTGGTTCCGGCGCGGCGGCTACCTCTTCCTGGCGCCCGACGCCGGCCAGGCGGCCCGCGTCGAGCAGAGCGTCCGCGTCCACCGGGCGAACGGCCTCGACACCCGGCTGCTGGCGCCGGCCGAGGCCCGGGAGATCGTGCCCGAGCTCGACGCCCGCCGCTTCGTGGCCGCGAGCTGGAACCCGGACGACGCCGTGGTCTTCCCCTGGCCCTTCCTCTGGGGTTACGCCGCCGGCGCCGAGGCGCTGGGCGCCCGGGTGGCCCCCTTCACCCGGGTGGTGGGGCTGGAGGCCAGCGGCCGCCGGCTCACCGCCGTGGTCACCGACCGCGGCCGCATCCAGGCAGGGACGGTGGTCAACGCCGCCGGCGCCTGGAGCGGCGAGGTGGCGGCGCTGGCGGGCGTGAAGCTGCCGAGCTGGCCGGTGCGCCACGAGATCCTGGTCACCGACGCCTGGAAGGCCTGGCTCGGCCCGCTGGTGTCGGTGCTGGGGAGCGGGCTCTACTTCTCGCAGTCGCTCCGCGGCGAGCTGGTGGGCGGCCTGGGCGATCCGGCCGAGCCGCGGGGACTGCGCTCCGGCTCCTCCCCCCGCTTCCCGGCCCGCTTCGCCCGGGCGCTCCTCGAGGTGCTCCCCGCCGCCGGGGCCCTCCACCTGGTCCGCCAGTGGGCCGGCTGCTACGACCTCACGCCCGACAACAACCCGCTGCTCGGCGCCGCCGGCCTCGACAACTTCCTGCAGCTCTCCGGCTTCGTGGGCCACGGCTTCATGATGGCGCCGGCGGTGACCGAGGCCATGGCCGCCTGGATGACCGGCGGCCCCGCCGACGAGATCTTCGAGCGCTTCACGGTGGAGCGCTTCACCCGCGGCCACCTGGTTCGCGAGGACTGGATCATAGGCTAGAGTCCCGGAATGCCCCTCGGACAGACAATCGCCTTCCTCGGCGCCGGCAACATGGCCGAGGCGCTCGTGAAGGGCCTGCTGCGCGCCGGCGTCGCCGCGCCGCAGGAGATCCTCTGCACCGACCGCCGCCTGGAGCGCGGCCCGGAGCTGCAGAAGGCCTACGGCGTGCGCTTCTCCAGCAGCAACGTGGCCGCCGCCAGGGAGGCGGGCATCGTGGTGCTGTCGGTGAAGCCGCAGGCCATGAACAAGCTGCTCGACGAGATCGCGCCGGTGCTCGACCAGTCCAAGCTGGTCATCTCCATCGCCGCCGGCGTGCCCATCGCCGCCATCGAGCGCAAGGTGGGCCACGGCGTGCGCATCGTCCGCACCATGCCCAACACCCCGGCGCTGGTCGGCGCCGGCGCCACCGCCCTCTCGGCCGGCGAGCACGCCACCGAGGCCGACCTCACGCAGGCCAAGGCGCTCTTCGACGCGGTGGGCAAGGCGGTGATCGTGGACGAGCCGCTGCTCGACGCCGTCACCGGGCTCTCCGGCTCGGGGCCGGCCTACATCTTCCTCATCATCGAGGCCCTCTCCGACGCCGGCGTGAAGGTGGGGCTGGCCCGCGTCCAGTCGCAGGAGCTGGCCGCCCAGACGGTGCTCGGCTCGGCCAAGCTCCTCCTCGAGACCGGCGAGCACCCCGGCCGGCTGAAGGACATGGTCACCAGCCCCGGCGGCACCGCCATCGCCGGGCTCCACACCCTCGAGGCCGGCGGCCTGCGCACCACGCTCATGAACGCGGTGGAGGCGGCCACGCGCCGCTCTCACGAGCTGGGCAAGCGGTTCCTCCAGGCCAAGCAGGACGACGAGGACTAGGTCGAGGCGAAGGAGGCCGCCGCCCGCAGGCAGGGATCCTTCGCCGAGCTACTCGCTGGTCTCGCAGGTCGCGAACCCGCACGACCGGCAGGTGGAGCACCCGCCGCTGCGCTGCATCGCGGCGCCGCACTGCGGGCACTCGCCGTCGCGGGCCGGCACGCCGCTCACCAGCACCTGCCCGCGCCGCGAGCCGTCGCGGTAGACGGTGATGCCCTTGCACGAGAGCTCGTGCGCCAGCACGAAGGCCTGGCGCACCTCGTCCACGGTTGCCTCGCGCGGCAGGTTGATGGTCTTGGAGACGCCGTTGTCCACGTGGCGCTGGAAGGCGGCCTGCATCCGCACGTGCACCTCGGGGGCCACGTCGTGGGCGGTGGCGAAGACCCGCTGGATCTCCTCGGGCACGCCGGGAACGCCCCGGGCGCGGCCGTTGGCCAGGATGCGCGGCAGGGCGCCCTCGGCGGAGAGCGCCCGGAGCCGGGCCAGCAGGTCGGGGTGCTCCTCCTCCAGGGCCACGTCGCCGAGGGCGTGGCGCACGTAGGCCACGGCGAAGAGCGGCTCGATGCCCGAGGAGCAGCCGGCGATCACCGAGAGCGTGCCGGTGGGGGCGATGGTGGTGACGGTGGCGTTGCGGCGCGGCGGACGGCCGGCCCGCGCCGGGGCGCTCGTGGGCCAGCCGGGGAACGGCCCGCGCTCCGCGGCCAGCCGCTCGCTCTCCCGGTGGGCCTCCCGGGCCAGGTACCCGCCCAGCTCGTCGGCCAGGCGCAGCGCCTCGGGGGCGTCGTAGGGGATGCCGAGCCGCACCAGCAGGTCGGCCCAGCCCATGAGGCCGAGGCCGATCTTGCGGTTGCGGCGGGCCACGTCGGCGATGGCCGGGAGCGGGTGGCTGGTGACGTCGAGCAGGTCGTCCAGCATGCGCACGCCGTCGCGGACGCAGGCGCCGAGCCGCTCCCAGTCCACCCCCCGCCCGGCGGCGAAGGCGCCGACGTTCACCGAGCCCAGGGTGCAGGCCTCCCAGGGGAGCAGCGGCTGCTCGCCGCACGGGTTCACCGCCTCGATGGCGCCCAGGTCGGGCGTGGGGTTGTCGGCCTGGATGCGGTCCAGGAAGAGCAGCCCCGGCTCGCCCGACTCCCAGGCGGCGGCGGCCATGCGGTGGAGCAGCTCGCGGGCCGGCAGCTCGCGCACCGCGGCGCCGGTGCGCGGGTGGCGCAGCGCGAAGGGCTCGCCGCGGGCGGCGGCGCGGAGGAAGTCGTCGGTGACCGCCACCGAGACGTTGAAGTTCTCGAGCCCCGGGCCCCGCTTGGCTTCCACGAACTCGAGCACGTCGGGGTGGTCCACCCGCAGCACCGCCATGTTGGCGCCGCGGCGAACGCCGCCCTGCTTGATGGTCTCGGTGGCGGCGTCGAAGACGCGGATGAAGGAGACCGGCCCGCTGGCCACTCCATGGGTGGTCTTCACCACGTCGCCCTTGGGGCGCAGCCGCGAGAAGGAGAAGCCGGTGCCGCCGCCCGACTGGTGGATGAGGGCCGCCGACTTCAGCGCCTCGAAGATCGAGGCCAGGTCGTCCTCCACCGGGATGACGAAGCAGGCGGCGAGCTGGCCGCCCGGGCGGCCGGCGTTCATGAGCGTGGGCGAGTTGGGCAACAGCTCCAGCGCCGCCATCCGCGCCTCGAGGCGCGCCGCGAAGGCGGCCCGCGCGCCGGCCGGCTCGGCCTGCGCCACCGCGCTCGCCACCCGCCCGAAGAGGCCGGCCGGGGTCTCCTGCAGCACCCCGGCGTCGTCCCGCAGCAGGTAGCGCCGCTCCAGGACGGCGCGGGCGTTTTCGGTGAGCCGGCTCACCCGGAGATTGTAGTCCCGCCGCCCCTTCCCGGCGCGACGCCGATGGGGATCGGCCCGGGCCCCTTGAGCCCGCGGCGTCCGGGAGGTACGAGAGGGCATGCCTCGCCCCCTCCTCGCGCTCCTCCTCGCCGCCCTGTCCCTCCCCCCGCTCTCCGGCTGCGCACCCGCGGTCAACGTCCCGGACGACGAGCGGCTCCGCGTCACGCAGGAGTGGGAGGGCCGGACGCGCTGGCTGCGCGTCGCGGTCTACGTCGGCCCGCTCTTCGGCGACGCCTCCCGGGCCCTGGCCTCCGACCAGCCCTTCGGCGAGCTCGATCTCCTGGAGACGCCCGGCGGCCGCACCATCTCGCCTCCCAGGCCCGAGCGCGTGGTGGCCCCCGGAACCCGCCTGGTGGTCCGCAGCGTCGAGTTCCCCACTCCCTGGCGCATCGCCAGCCGCGTGCTGCTCACGCCCCGCTACCACGCCTGGGCGGTGCTGGAGCTGCCCGGCGAGGCGCGGCCGGTGGTGCTGGTGCTCCCGCAGAACGTGGCGACCGCCGAGCAGGTGAAGGTGGAGCTGGAGCGGTACCTTGCCACCTTCGACCCCGGCCCCGACCTGGCGGCGCTCTCCGAGGGGCAGCGCAAGGCGATCGAGCGCAAGGAGATCACCGAGGGCATGGGGCCACAGGCGGTGACCATGGCCTGGGGCTACCCCGAGAAGCGGGTGGTGGACCGACCCGCCGGCAAGGAGCTGTGGACCTGGCCCGGCGGCAAGCGCCGTGCCTGGCTCGAGGACGAGCGGCTGGTGAGGTTCGAGACCCGCTAGCGGTCGCGGTCGCGCCGCCCGCCCCCGCGGCCTCCGCGCCCCGGGCCTCGCCCGTGCCCGCCGCCCCGGCCGTGGCCGCCGCCGTGGCCCTCCCGGTGACCGCCGCCGGGACCGCGCCCGCCGGGCCGCCCACCGCCGCGCGAGGGCGCATCGGCCGCGCCCGGCTGCTGCCCGATGGCCACGCAGAACACCGAGCCCGCCTTGAGCTGCCGCACCAGGTCGGCCTCGCTCCGGACCGGCTCCTTGAAGAGCGTCGCCGCCTTGCCGATGTCGGCCGCCTCGTGGGCGCCCGAGCCGCCCACGCAGGGCAGGTTCATGTGGTCGGCGGCCTCGATGGCCAGGTCGTTGGCCGGCCCCTTGCGCCGCGCGCAGAGCCCCTCCAGCGCCGACAGGCCGTCGAGGGTGAAGATGAAGTCGCCGCTCGGCCTGTCGATCGACTTGTCGTAGGGGTGGGCCGCAACCACCACGCCGCCCATCTCCAGCACCTTGCCCAGCACCTCGCGCACCGGCCACGGCGTGGTGCCGAAGATCTGGGGCGGGTTGGGCACCCGCTCCGGGTCGGGGAAGTAGCAGAGGTAGTGGCCGCGGTCGGTGGCCAGTTCCACACCGCACAGCGCCAGGAAGGACTCCTCGCGGGCTGCCTCCCGGATCTCGGCCAGCCCTTCGAGGGTGTTGAGGTCGGTGAGCACCAGCCCGTCGAGCCCGGCCTCCCTGGCGCGCCGCACCGCCTCGCGCGGATGCATCGAGACACCCGCGGTGTGGTGGCTGTGGACGTGGAGGTCGATGAGCATGGCTGGCCGGATAACACGGCCGGGCGCGCTTGGAAAGCGCACGGCGCTCCGCCGCCCACCCGGCACCGGCCTCGCCGCCGGGGCGCAGGCCCGCGGTTTGACAACGGAAATGCTTCGGGGCACCATTTTCCGGCGGGGGCCAGGGGGAGGTGGGCGTGAGCGGCGCGAGCGGAACATCGGGCGGGACGGCGCTGGGGTTCACGGGCGTCAAGGTCTTCAGCGCCACCAAGGCCAAGGAGCGGGAGGAGCTGGGTGAGACCATCACCCGATGGCTCCGGTCCAACGCCGACCTCGAGGTGCTGGACCGCGTGGTCTCCCAGTCCTCCGACAACGAGTTCCACTGCCTCTCCATCGTCCTGTTCTACCGGGAGCGGCCGCGCGAGTAGCCGGCCGGCGCCGGTCGTGGTAGCCACGGCCGATGCGGCTCAAGCAGCGGCCCGAGGACTTCCAGGTCACCGAGTCCTGGCGCTTCGACCCCGCCCCCCGGGGCGAGTGGTTCGTCTACGTCATGGACAAGCAGAAGCTCTCCACCTTCGACGCGGTGGACAGGCTCTGCGCCCGCACCGGCGTGAAGCACGCCGACGTCTCCTACTGCGGGCTCAAGGACAAGCAGGGGCGCACCACGCAGCTGGTGGCGGTGCGGGGCCGGCCGATCGAGGTGCAGGACTCCGACCTGCGGCTGAAGCCGGTGGGGCGCACCGCCGAGCCGCTGTCGGCCGCCAACACCACCTCCAACCGCTTCGCGGTCACCGTCCGCGACCTGTCCGCCGAGGACCTGGCGCGACTGCCGGCCTCGGTGGCCGAGGTGCAGCGGCTCGGGGTGGTGAACTACTTCGACTCGCAGCGCTTCGGCTCCCTGAAGCACGGCCAGGGCTTCCTGGTGAAGGAGCTGATGCGCGGCGAGTTCGAGCTAGCGCTGCGCAACTACCTGGCTCGCCCCTCGGAGCTGGACGACACGCCCGACGCCCGGGTGAAGGCCTTCTGGAAGGAGAACTGGGGCGACTGGAAGCGCGTGCCCTCGATCCCCGGCGCCGAGCGGTACGACGCCATCATCCGCTGGCTGCGGAAGCACCCCACCGACTGGCTGGGCGCCTTCCTGCGCACCGAGCCGCGCTGGCGCGGGCTGCAGGTCTTCACCTACCAGTCCTGGCTCTGGAACGAGGGGGTGAAGCAGTACCTGCGCGACGTGGTCGGCATCTCCCGCCTGTCCGCCATCCGCTACCAGGCCGGCACCCTGCTCTTCCCCAGGTCCCTCGACGGCGCCGAGGCCGACGAGCTGCGCCACCGCACCTTCCCGCTGCTGGCGCCGGGCTCGAAGATCGAGGACCCACGCGTCCGCGCCGCGGCGCTCTCGGTGCTGGCGCGCGAGGGCCAGAACCTGGACAGCCTGCGCGTGCCCGGAACCGAGCAGATCCACTTCGACCCCGAGGTGCGGCCGCTGCTCGTCTTCCCGGGGCGGCTGGTGGTGGGCGAGGCGCGCGAGGACGAGCTCAACCGCGGGCGGATGCGGGCCAACGTGGCCTTCACGCTGCCGCCCGGCGCCTACGCCACGCTGGTGGTGAAGCGGCTCTTCCACTGGACCCTGGAGCCGGGCCGGAAGGCGCCGGCGCCCAGGCCCAAGGCCCCGCGGAAGGCGACGCCCGAGGAGCTCCACGAGCAGCGGCGCCAGACCGGCTTCCTGGCCCGCAAGCGGGCGCGCCGCGCCGCACGCAAGGGCTGACCTGGGGCGCTCCCGGCGGCGGCCGGTGTGAGGGTCGTCACGCGCCGCCTCGCTCCGCTCTCGATCCCCGGACGTCGATCGCCGCGCTCCCTCCGGGACGTCACGGTTGGCATGTCCAGAGCATCTCTCCACCGCGAGGGCGGTTGGAGAGGAGCACACATGCGGACGTTCGAGATCGGGAAGCACATCGTGAAGCTCTCGGAGAACGATCGGCGCTGGCACGCCGACGTCGACGGCGCCAGTCTTCCCCGCTGGTTCCTCACCGAGGCCGACGCCTGGACCAGCGCGGTGCACGAGGCGCTGAGGCTGGATCAGGAGCAGGCGGCCCTCGCGCGGGGCTGACGGTTTCCGGCAGCGGGTGACGCGGAGGGGCAGGAGCCACCTGCCCACACCTGCGCACCGCGAGCCCGCGCCGGAGACGCCGCGGCCGCGTCACACCATCGGCGCGCCCCGCTTCACCTCGCGGTCGAGCGCGCTGCGCCAGCGCTCCCCGCCCCGTCCCGCAGCCTCCAGCTTGAGCCCGGCGCTGCTCACGCCTCCGGCCACCGCCGACCAGCACACCCGCGCCGGGAGCCTGGGCGCGAAGAGGCTGTGGCGGCGCAGCAGCACCGGACGCCCCACCTCCAGCGCCGGCCCCCGCCAGGTCAGGGAGCAGCCCTCCCAGGAGACGTTCTCGGTGGTCGCCGGGTACTGGCCCCACTCGCCGGCCAGGGTGATGCTCCAGGCGACGGCGAAGCGGGGATCGCGCTCGTTGAACTCCACCGGCAGCCCGCGCGCCACCCGCTCCAGGTAGCGGCCCGCCCCGGCATTGCGCCCGCGCAGCGAGAGGTAGGCGCCAGGCGTGAGGGTCAGGCCCTGGGCGCGGCGGATGGCGACCACCGGTCCGGCGACGGTGGCCGCGATCCCGGTGCCGCGAATGGTGATGCGGAGCGACACCCGCGCGCCGAGGGGCTCGCTGGCGAGGGACGGGAGGAACAGGCGGGAGGCAGACGGATCCCAGCCGGAGAGGTACTCCTCCGGCCAGAGCTGCAGCGCGTTCGAGAGCCCATCTCGCGCCTTGGCGGCCACGTTTCCACTCCAGGCGCCTCTCTCCCGCTCGAGGGGGCGCAGGGAAAAGGATATCACGGCGATCGCCGAGGCGGCCGGCGGCGCGGGGTGGTCGTACGACGCACATCGGCGCCACGCTGCGCCGCAAATCGCAGGGAGGTGCGGAAGGAGCTAGCGGCCCGGCCGCGGGCCCAGCCGCGCGGCGATGGCCTCGGCCAGGGCGCCTGTGTCCGGGTAGGACGGGCGCACCGCCACCGGCCAGCCCTGCTGCCGGGCCGCCTCTGCCGTTGTGGGGCCGATGACGGCGATGGTGGCGCGCGCCAGCAGGCGGGCGCGATCGCCCAGGGCGATCGCCACCGCCCGCACCGCCGAGGGCGAGGCGAAGACGATGGCGTCCACCTCGCCGCGCTCCGCGAGATCGCCCAGCGGGCGCAGCACCTCGGGGTCGGCGGGCAGCGTCCGGTAGGCGACGGGGGCCACCACCTCGGCACCGGCGGCCGCCAGCCCCTCGGTCAGCTCCGGCCGTCCCTCCTCGGCGCGGGGGACCAGCACCCGCAGCCCCTTGACCTCGGGGGCCAGCGCCGCCGCCAGGGCCTCGCCCCGGGCGTCGGCCGGGACCAGGTCGGGGGCGCGGACGGCCTTGCGGAGCGCCTCGGCGGTGGCGCGCCCCACCGCCGCCAGCCGCGGAGCGGCCAGCGCCTCCGGCGGGATGCGCAGGGCGGCCAGTCGGGAGCAGGTCCAGGTGACGGCGTTGGCGCTGGCGAAGGCCACCCAGGAGAAGGAGCGCAGGTCGGCGAGGGCGCGATCGAGGTCGGCGGTCGAGCCCGGCGCGCCGATGGCAATCGCCGGGAAGGAGAGCACCTCGGCGCCCAGCTCGCGGAGGTGTCCGGGCAAGGCGTCGTCGGCGCCGGTGGCGCGGGTGACGACGATGCGGCGGCCGTCCAGTCGGAGGGAGCCCATGGGCTAGCGCTTGGGGGCCGACAGCGGGGTGGCGTGGGCCTCGGCGGCCTGCACCAGCGCCGCGGCGCCCTGGGCCAGCATCTCCTCGGCCAGGGCGTCGCCCACCGCCGCGGCGGCACCCACCGGGCCGCTGCGCTCCCCGCGGATCACGCGGGTGCCGTCCACCGAGGCCACCAGCGCCCGCAGCCGGACCGTGCCGGCCTGCACCGTGGCGTGGCCGGCGATGGGCACCTGGCAGCCTCCCTCCAGCCGCCGCAGCAGGGCGCGCTCCGCCTCGATGCGCACGCGGGTGTCCGGGTCCTCGAGCGGCGCCAGGCGCGCCAGGGTCTCGGGGTCGTCGGCGCGGGCCTCGAGCGCCAGGGCGCCCTGGGCCACCGCCGGGAGCATCTCCTCGGGCGAGAAGACCTGGGTGGCGTGCTCCGCCAGCCCCAGCCGCCGCAGGCCGGCGTAGGCCAGCACCACGGCGTCGAGCGCCTCGGAGGCCTTGCGCAGCCGGGTCTCGACGTTGCCGCGCACCACCTCGGTCTGCAGGTCGGGGCGCAGCGCCTTGAGCTGGGCGGCGCGCCGCAGGCTGGAGGTGCCGACCCGGGCCCCGCGGGGCAGCGCGGCCAGGGTCTTCCACCTGGGCGAGCAGAGGGCGTCGCGCGGGTCCTCGCGCACCGGCACCGCCGCCAGCACCAGCCCCTCGGCCAGCTCCGCCGGCAGGTCCTTCATGGAGTGCACGGCGATCTGGGCGTCGCGGGTGAGGAGCGCGTCCTCGATCTCCTTCACGAACAGCCCCTTGCCCCCCACCTGGGCCAGCGGGACCTCGAGGATGCGGTCGCCCCGGGTGCTGAGCTCGTGGAGCGCCACGTCGAGCCCCGGCTCGCGGGCGCGGAGCAGCCCGGCGACGTGGTTGGCCTGCCACTTGGCGAGGGCGCTCTTGCGGGTGGCGATGCGGATCATCGGTTCTCCGGGAGGGAGGTCGCGCCGGCGACGGCGGCGGGCGGGGGCGCCGGGAGCGGCCGCGCCGGGTCGGCCTCGACGGCCGCCTCGGGCTCGATCCCGAAGAGCTGCGCCGCCAGGCCGGGAAGCGCAGGGTCGCCGCTCTGGGCGGCGTCCTTGAGCCGGACCGTGGGGAGGTGCAGCAGCTTGTTGACGATGGCCTTGGCCATGGCCTCGACGCTCTGGCGCCCCTTGTCGTCGAGCTTGCCGCCGACCCGCTGCAGCGTGCGCGCCGCCTCGGCGCGGGCGATGGCCTCGGCCTGGCGCCGCAGGGCGTGGAGCACCGGCAGGGCCGCCCGGGCCTCGCGCTCGGCGGCGAAGGCCATGAGCTCGGCCTCGACGATGGCCTCGGCGCGCAGGGCTGCCTCGGCGCGGGCGCTCTTGGAGGCGTGGACCACCCGGTCGAGGTCGTCCATGTCGTACGCGTAGACGTCGGCCTGCTCGCCGCAGGCCGGGTCGACGTTGCGCGGCACCGCCAGATCGATGAAGCACATGGAGCGGTGGCGGCGGACCTTCATCACCTTCTTCACCAGCTCCGGGGTGATGACGTAGCTCGGCGCGCCGGTGGAGACGATGGCCACGTCGGTCTCGGCGAGCAGCTCGGTGAGCTCCTCCCAGGGACGGGGGGACCCGCCCACCTGCTCGGCCAGGGCCCGGGCCCGCTCCGGGGAGCGGTTGGTCACGAAGACCCGGTTGGCGCCCAGCGAGGCCAGCGCCTTGGCGGAGAGGGCGCCCATCTTGCCGGCGCCCACCAGCGCGATGGCCCGGCCCTTCAGGTCGCCGAAGATCTTCTCCACCAGCTCCACCGCCACCTGCGAGACGCTGGTGGCGCCGCGGCCGATGTCGGTCTCGGTGCGGACCCGCTTGGCGGTGGCGAAGGCCCGGTTGCAGAGGCGGGAGAGGAAGGAGCCGGCGGTCTCCGCGGCCGAGGCCAGGCCGTAGGCCTCCTTCACCTGTCCCAGGATCTGCTGCTCGCCCACCACCATGGAGTCGAGGCTGGCGGCCACGCGGAAGAGGTGGCGGGCCGCGTCCTCGTGGAGCTTGGCGTAGAGGTGGCCGCCCGCCTCGGGCTCGATGTCGAGGAAGAAGCGGCGGACGGGGCCGTCCGACTCCGCCCGGGCGTACACCTCCACGCGGTTGCAGGTGGAGAGCACCATGGCCTCGTCGACGCCGTCGCGCCGGTGGAGCGCGGTCAGCGCGTCCTTGAGCGTCTCCCCGGTGAGCGCGAAGCGCTCCCGTACCGCGATGGGCGCGGTCTTGTGGGAGAGGCCGACGAGGTAGAGCCGCTTCAAGGCCGGGACTCCTTCACCGCATCGCCTCCTTGCGGCCGAAGTCGCCCTGGTGCTGGGACAGCTCGGGCACGGCCCGCAGCCCCAGCATCGAGGTCATGATGATGGCGAAGCCCACCAGGGTGAGCACGGCGTAGCGGCGCCCGTGGATGCCCTGCTGCCGCATCCACACCAGCGCCGAGTACAGCCCCCACACGACCACCGCGAAGAGGAGCTGCGGGTCCCAGGGCTTGCCCCAGGCCTTCTCGGCCACGAACATCCCGGTCACCAGCGCCACGCTCCACACCGCCAGCCCCACCCGCACCAGCCGCTGGGTGAGCTGATCGAGGGTCTGGAGCGAGGGCAGCCGGGTGAAGAGGACGCCGAAGCGCTTGCCCTTCACCTCCCGCTCCTGGAGCAGGTACATGAGCGCGGCACCGAAGGCGATGGCGAAGACGGCAACCCCGGCGATGGCGGTGGAGACGTGGAGCTTGAGCGCCGGGAGCCTCACCACCTCGGGCACCGCCTCGTGGTGGGAGCCGATGTTGCCGACGATGCCGGGGACCAGGCCCACCAGCACCAGCGGCACCACGAAGGCCGCCAGCGCCGGCAGCCGCTGGAACCGCAGGAGGAGCAGGAGCGCCCCGGCCGCCAGCCAGCTCGCCATGCCCAGGCCGCCGCGCAGGTTGAAGAACTCGGCCCCGCCGAACTCGCTGCACCCGAAGCCGATGGAGACGGCGTGGACCAGGAAGGCGACGGTGAGCAGCGCCTGTCCCGCCGTGGCGGCGCGCTGGTAGCGCGGCCGGATGAAGTGGAGCACGTAGGCGGCCGCCGAGAGCGCGTACACGAGGGCGGCGATGCGCAGGACGACGACGGTCATGACCCCACCTGCTCGCCGCCCGGCGCAGGAACTGCGGCCAGGAACGCGCGACCGCAAGCGCTGCGGCGCGCGGCCCGGGGGGCCGTACCTGCGAAGGGCGACGGGCTCACGAAAGGTTCTCTAGCAGGAAGCGCGCCAGCGTCTCCGCCTCTTTCCTTCTCCGCTCCAGCTCCTGCGGATCCAGCTCCTGCCCGGCCGCCGCGGCGGCTCCCGCGGGCTGGGCGCTCGCGGGCGCGGACCCCGCAGCCACGGGCGGCGCGGGTGGATCGACGGGCACCGCCGGGGCGACGACCGAGGCGGCAGCGGCCTGCAGTGCGGCGGCCTCGGCCATGAAGCCGGGCTCGACCTCGTAGGCCACGTCGCCCATCACCACCGCGTCGGAGAGGATCTCGGCGCCCATCTCGCGGAGCTGCGCCTCGGCCTTCACCTTGTGGACCAGGCCGTTCGGATCGGCGTCGGCGCCGACGACGCGCAGGATGCGGACCGCGGGCAGGAGCGTGTAGGCCCGCCCGCTGCCCTCGCCCGCGAGGATGGTCATGACGTTGCCGGCGAAGTCGATCTTCCCCTGCCCCGCCCAGGTATCGAGGATGACCTGCGTGACGAAGAGGAGACCGGCCATGGGGGAGATCCGCGGAAGGTGCCCCGGCAGCCCGGGGCGAGGGGGAAACTAGCACCGCCGCCCGCCGCTTGCCAGGGTCGGAGGCTTCGATTAGAGAGACAGGCCATGGCCTCCAACGACGTGGTCACCCTCGAGGACGGCACCTTCGACGCCGAGGTGCTGAAGAGCGACGTACCCGTGCTGGTGGACTTCTGGGCCGTGTGGTGTGGCCCCTGCAAGGCAATCGCCCCCGCGGTGGACGAGCTGGCCAAGGAGTACAAGGGCAAGCTCAAGGTCGCCAAGCTCGACATCGACACCCACCAGGCGGTCCCGCAGCGCTTCGGGATCCGCTCCATCCCCACGCTGCTGATCTTCAAGGGCGGGCGGGTCGTGGACACCATCATCGGCGCGGTGCCCAAGTCGAAGCTGGTGGACAGCGTGAAGAAGGCGATCGGCTAGCCCCGCCACCACCGTTGCACCGGCGCGCGGCCGGGCCCTCAGTTCACGAAGCGCCGCACCGCGACGTTGGCCAGCAGGCCCAGCCCGAAGAAGACGGTGAGCACCGACGAGCCGCCGTAGCTCATGAGCGGCAGGGTCACGCCCACCACCGGCAGCAGGCCGATCACCATGGCGACGTTGATCGCCGCCTGCCAGAAGAGCATCCCGGTGATCCCCACCGCCAGCAGGTGGCCGAAGCGATCGCGGGCGTTCCCGGCGATGCCCAGCGCCGCCAGCACCAGCGCCAGGTAGAGCGCCAGCAGGAAGAGGCAGCCCAGGAAGCCGTGCTCCTCGGCCCACACCGAGAAGATGAAGTCGGTGTGCTGCTCGGGCAGGAAGCTGAGGAGGCTCTGGGTCCCCTGCCCCCAGCCCTTGCCGGTGCCCTGGCCCGAGCCGACCGCGATGATCGACTGGGTGGCGTGGTAGCCGGCGCCGCGCACGTCGCCCTCGGGGTTGAGGAAGGTCTCGACCCGCTTGCGCTGGTAGGGCTGCAGGTGGGGCCAGACGAGCACCGCCCCCACCAGCGCCGCCAGGCCCAGCGCCGCCAGCGCCTTCCAGCGCACGCCGGCGAAGAGGATGACCGTCGCCCCCACCGCCACCACCACCAGGGCCGTGCCCAGGTCGGGCTGCCGCTTGATGAGCAGGGCCGGCAGGGCGGTGATGCCGATGGGGACCGCCAGGCGCAGGAGGCCGTAGGGCCCGGGCCGCCTGGCCGCGTCCTCGTGGAACCAGCGCGCCAGCGCCATGGCCACAGCGATCTTGGCCAGCTCCGAGGGCTGGAAGTTCACCGGCCCGAAGGTGAGCCAGCGCCGCGCCCCCATGACCCAGCGCCCCTTCAGCAGCACCAGCACCAGGAGCGCCACCACCGCGAAGTAGAAGACCCAGGCCAGCCGGTGGAAGGTGCGGTCGTCGAACATCACCACCGCCGCCGCCACCACCGACCCCGCCCCCATCCACCAGAGCTGGGCGATCCACACCGGGGCGTGGGCGCTGCGCGAGGCCGAGGCCAGGTTCCAGACGCCCAGCGCCGAGATGCCGAGCACCAGCAAGGCCACGCCCCAGGGGGCGTTGGCGACGAGCCGGCGGGGCGCGCCCGGGCCGCCCGCGCCGCCCAGCGAGATCTCAAGCGCCACGCGGCACCTCCTTGCGCGGAGGCGGCCCCGGCGGCGGGGCCGGCGGGACGGCCGGCGCCGGCGGGGGCTGCCTCGGGCCGGCGGTGCCGCGCTGCTCCGCCGCGTCCTGGGCCTTGAGCTCCAGCCACTTGCGCACCAGCGCCGAGGCGGTGGGCGCGGCGTTGGAGGCGCCGAAGCCCGAGTGCTCGTTGAGCACCACCACCACGATCTCCGGGTCCTGGCGCGGCGCGAAGGCCGCGAACCAGGCGTGGTCGCGCTCGAAGTAGGAGACCTGGTGGGCCTTGAGCCTCCGGGCGCCGAGCCGCACCACCTGCGCCGTGCCGGTCTTGCCCACCATCTCGACCCCGAGGTCCTTGAGCCTCTGGCTGTAAGCGGTGCCGTAGGGCTGGTTCACCGCCGCCGCCAGCCCCTCCAGCACCGCCTCGCGGGTCTCGGGCTTCATGGGCAGCTTGCCCCGGGCGTCGGGCGCGAACTCGCGCAGCACCTGGCCCCGCTCGTCCTCCAGCCGCAGCACCGCCTGCGGCCGCCACACCGTCCCGGTGGCCAGGGCGGCGTAGAGCACCAGCTGCTGCATGGGCGTGACCCGCACGTCGCCCTGCCCGATGGCGATGTTGACCGCCATGCCGCGCTGGTAGCCGCCGGGGATGTGCCTGTCGTGCCAGGCCGCGTCGGGCAGCACCCCCGGCACCTCGCCGCCCACGTCGAATCCGGTGGGCCGGCCCAGCCCCAGGCCGCCGCCCCAGCGGGCGATGCGGTCGGCGCCCAGCTTCTCGCCCAGGGAGTAGAAGAAGACGTCGCAGCTGGCCCCCAGGGCGTGCTCCAGGTCCACGGTGCCGTGGCCCGACTCCTTGTCGCAGCGCCAGCGGTACCTCCCCAACGAGAAGTGGCCGGGGCAGTAGATGGTGCCGCCGGGCCGGAACAGCCCCTCCTCCAGCGCCGCCACCGCGGTCACCACCTTGAAGGTGGAGCCGGGAAAGTAGTGCTGCTGGATGGCGCGGAAGAGCTCGGGCTGGAGCGGGTCGGAGTGGATGGCCGCGAGCTCCTGGCGGGTGATGCGGCCGGAGAGCTTGTTGGGGTCGGGGGCGGGGCGCGACACCAGCGCCAGGAGGAAGCCGGTGCGGGCGTCCATGGCCAGGACCACGCCAGCGGTGCCGGGGAAGGTCTTCTCGGCGAATTCCTGGAGCCGCCAGTCGAGGGAGAGCACCAGGTTGCCGCCCGGCGACGAGGGCACGAAGCGCTGGGCCTCGGGGATGAGCTCGCGCTCCAGCTCCTCGCCCTTGGCACTGCCCCGGGCATCGACGGCCAGTCGGCGGCGGCCGTCCACGCCCCGCAGCTCCTTCTCGAAGCGGCGCTCCAGCCCGCGCCGGCCGATGTAGTCGCCGGGCTGGTAGGGCTGGTCCTCGTCGGGCAGCTCGTTGTTGATGCGCTCCAGCTCCTCGGCGCCGATCTCGTTCATGTAGCCGAAGAGGTGGGCCGCGGAGGTCCCGTACCGGTAGTTGCGGTGGGGCGCGGGGATGACGTCCACCCCCGGCAGATCGCCGGGGTGGGCCTCGACCACGTCGAGCTCGTCGCGGCCGATGTCCACCTTGACGGTGAAGGGGCGGAAGCGCGTCAGCCCCCGGGCCGAGAGGAGCCGCTCCTCGGCCCGCTGGGCCTCCTCGGGAGTGAGGGAGATCATGGCGCCGAGCCGGGCCAGCACCTCACCGCACTGCTTGCCGCAGAACCAGGGCGTGAGGATGACGTCGTAGCTGGGCCGCTCGTCCACCAGGATGCGGCCGTTGCGATCGACCATCAGCCCGCGGTCGGCGGGGACGCGCAGCTCCTTGACGAAGTTCTCGTCGGCCCGCCCCTTGTACTCGTCGCCCCGCAGGATCTGGAGCTGGTAGAGCCGGCCGGCAATCACCAGGAAGCAGGCGGCCACCACCAGCGCCGCCCACTGGGCGTGCGGCCTGAAGTCCTTGGGCGGCGTGCCCGGCGAGGAGAGGCCGATCACCGGTGACCCTGCAGGCCGGGCTCGGGCTCGCGCGCCAGGAAGCGCTGGACCCGGGCCAGGAGGGGGTGCAGCGGGAGGGCCGCGAGCGCGCCGACCGCCGACTCACCCAGCACCCGCCAGAGGAGACCGGGGCCGGGCTGGGCCTCGGGCGCGGCGGTGAGCCGGGCGAGGAGGATGGCGCCGGCACCGACGAGCGTGGTGGCCCCGCCCACCAGCGCCGCGAAGCCCACCGGCCCGTGCACCGCCAGCGAGGAGCGGGCCAGGCGGCTCGCCTGGAAGGCCAGCACCGCCAGGAAGGTGAGCAGCCCCTTGGGCGTGCCGGCGAAGACGTCCATGACGTAGCCCACCGCCAGCGCCGCGGCGCAGCCCTCCAGCAGCTCCGCCTCCAGCGCCGCCCAGGCCAGCAGCACCACCGGCAGCGACAGCGGCACCCAGCCCCCGCCCAGGTGGAACGACAGGGCCGCCTGCAGCCCGGAGAGCAGCGCCGCCGCCAGGAGGCCGAGGAGGAACGCGGTGGCGATGCGCTTCATGGCGCCACCTGCACCGCCGCCTCGGCGGGAGAGGCCCCGAGCACCAGCACCTCCTCCACCCGCGTCACCTCGACGGCCGGGGCCACCGCGGCCCGCTGGTAGAGCCCCTGCCCCACCTTCTTCAGCCCCTCGACCTTGCCCACCGGCAGGCCGCGGGGGAAGACGCCGTCGGTGCCCGAGGTGACGAGCAGGTCGCCCTCGGCGAGGTCGTCGGCGCGCAGCGCGTGGTCGAGCCGGCAGCGCGACGGGTCGCCGGTGCCGCGCACGTTGGCCCGGGCGCGGGAGCGCTCGGCGCGCACCGCCACGGAGCTGTTGCGATCGGTGATCAGCAGCACCTCGGCGCTGCCGCCCTGCACCGCGTGCACCCGGCCCACCACGCCCTGCGCCGCCACCACCGGCATCATCCGCACCAGGCCGGCGTCGCTCCCGCGGTCGATGGTGACCAACTGCGTGCCCTTGGGGTCGAGCCGCACGCCGATGACCCGGGCGCCGATCACCGGCCGGTCGCCGGCGGCGGGCGCAAAGGCCAGGAGCTGCCGCAGCCGCTGGTTCTCGGCCCGCAACCGCGAGAGCTCCATCCCTTCCACCGCCAGGCGATTCACCTGGCCCTGGAGGTCGCGGGCCCGGTCGTCGGCGTGGCGCAGCGCCAGGTAGCCGCGCCAGGCGTCGCCGACACCCGTGATGCCGGCGCCCACCAGCCACTCCACCGGGCGCGCCACCTTCACCACCGCACGGTCGAAGGCGTTGCGCTCGCCGGGGTGGCGCGCGTGGGCGAAGTACACGGCGAGCGGAACCACGAGCGCGGCCGCACCGAGGGCGATCTCGCGATACCGCTTGAGGAGCTGGAGCAAGCCTGCTGTCCGGTCGTCTGGGGAGGTGGGAACGCGGCCTTGGAGGCGGAAAACCCTTGCATTTTAGCCCTTGTCGGCTAGGTTCTCAACCTCTCGCCGCGCCCCCCCGCGCAGCCTTTCCCCTCTCGACAAGACGGCCATGCTCGACATCCTCCGGCAGAACGCCAAGAGCACCCTCACCTACGCGCTCTTCGGCATCATCATCGTGGTCTTCGTGGTGTCCTTCGGCCCCGGGTCGAAGGGCTGCTCCGACGCCCGGGTCACCCAGGCCTCCTGGGCAGCCCAGGTCAACGGCGTGGACGTGAGCGGCGCCGACTTCGAGCAGTACTACGCCGGCGTCTTCCGCAGCTACCAGGCGCGCGCTGGCCAGGGCTTCACCCGCGAGGTGGCCGAGCAGCTGGGCCTGCGCAAGGTCACGATGGACCAGGTGGTGGAGCGCGAGCTCCTCATCCAGGAAGGCGCCCGGCTGGGAATCGTGGTCTCCGACGAGGACCTCTCCCGCGCCATCCAGCAAATGCCCTCGTTCCGCGTGAACGGGGCCTTCGACAAGGACGCCTACGAGCGGGCCGCGGCCGCCACCTTCGGCTCGGCCAAGCGCTACGAGGACCGGCTGCGCCGCGACCTGCTGGCCCAGAAGACGCTGGCCCTGCTCCGCGAGACCTCGCAGGTCTCGGGGGAGGAGGTGCGGCAGGCCTTCGACGCCGAGAGCGACCGCGTCGACCTGGAGTACGTCCGCTTCCCCACCGCCGGCCTCCGCGCCGCCGCCAGGCCCACCGCGGCGGAGGTCCAGGCCTTCCAGGCCAGGAACGGCGAGCGCATCGGCAAGTACTACAAGGACAACGCCGCCCGCTTCGACCGCAAGAAGCGGGTCCAGGCCCGCCACATCCTCATCCGCGCCGACGAGAAGGCCCCGGCCGACGTCGACGCCGCCGCGAAGAAGAAGGCCGACGAGGCGCTGGCCCGCATCCAGAAGGGCGAGGACTTCGCCAGGCTGGCCTCCCAGCTCTCCGAGGACCCGGGCTCCAAGGAGCGCGGGGGCGACCTGGGCTGGTTCGGCAGCGGGGTGATGGCCAAGCCCTTCGAGGAGGCGGCCTTCGCCGCGCAGAAGGGCGCGCTCACCGGGCCGGTGCGCACCCGCTTCGGCTGGCACGTCATCCAGGTCACCGGCGTGCAGGAGCCCGAGGTGGTGCCGCTGGAGAAGGCTGCGCCGGAGATCGCCGGCGAGATGCTGCAGGAGGACCTGGCCCGCGCCGCCGCGCTGAAGCGCGCCGAGGAGGCGCTGGCCCAGGCCCGCAAGGGCAAGGGCTTCGGCGAGCTCTTCCCGCCCGAGCCCGACCCCAAGGCCGCCCGGAAGGGCCCGGCGCCGGTGAAGCTCGGCGGCGAGCTGGTGCGGCCCGACGAGACCGGCCCCTTCGGCGTGGGCACCCGCCCCACCATCCCGCGCCTCGGCGCCGTGCCGGCGCTCTTCGACGACGCCTTCGCCGCCACCGGGGCCAGGCTGCTCGACAAGGTCTACGACTCGCCCGGCGGACCGGTGATCGCCAGGGTGAAGTCGCGCCAGCGCCCCGACCCGGCGCAGTTCGCCGCCAGGAAGGGCGACGTCGAGGTCCGGCTGCGGGCGCGCCGCGAGGCCCAGGTGGAGCAGGCCTGGATGAAGGCGCTGCGCGAGAAGGCCGACGTCAAGGTGAACCAGGCCTACCTGCGCGGCGAGGTCACCCTGCCGCCGGTGCAGCTGGACTAGGTCGCTCGCTCGTGCAGCTCACGCTGGCATCGCAGAGCCCCCGGCGGCGCGAGCTCCTGGCGCTCCTCGGGATAGCGCCCGAGGTGCATCCGGCCGACACCGACGAGACGGTGCGGCCCGGCGAGACGCCGGAGAGCTACGTCCGGCGGGTGGCGGCCGACAAGGCGGCGGCGGTGCCCGGCGAGCTGGTGCTGGGTGCCGACACCGTGGTGGTGCTGGGGCACGAGGTCCTGGGCAAGCCGCGCGACGCCGAGGACGCCCGGCGCATGCTGCGCGCCCTCTCCGGCCGCGTGCACCGGGTGCTCACCGCCGTGTGCCTGCGCCGCGGCGGCGCCGAGCCCCTGGTGCGCGACCGCCTGGTCTCCACCGAGGTGGTCTTCGCCCCGCTCTCGGCAGCCGAGGTGGACTGGTACGTGGGCACCGGCGAGCCGCTCGACAAGGCCGGCGCCTACGCGGTGCAGGGGGCGGGCGGACTCTTCGTCCGCGAGGTGCGCGGCAGCGTGTCCAACGTGGTGGGGCTGCCGCTCCACGAGACCGCCGAGCTCCTCCGGGCGGTGGGCTGGCCGCTGCCCTGGGGCGGGCCGTGAGCATCGCCGGGCAGCTGCAGGTGCTGCGCGACCGGCTGCGGCCGGGCGTGACGCTGGTGGCGGTGTCGAAGACCCAGCCGGCCGAGGCGGTCCGCGAGGCCTACGCCGCCGGGCAGCGCCACTTCGGCGAGAACTACGCCCAGGAGTGGCGCGACAAGGCTGCGGCGCTGGCCGACCTCCCCGACCTGGTCTGGCACTTCGTCGGCTCGCTCCAGACCAACAAGGTCAAGGTGCTCCTGCCCGCCGGGCCGCCGCGGGCCGCCTGGGTCCACACCGTGGACCGGCCGGAGCTGGCGCACGAGCTCTCGAAGCGCGCGGCGCAGCGCGGGGCGGCACTGCGGGTGCTGCTCGAGGTGAACGTGGCCCGCGAGCCGCAGAAGGCCGGCGCCGCCCCCGAGGCGGTCCCCGGGCTGGCGGCGCTGGTGGCCGGGCTGCCCGGGCTGGAGCTGCGCGGCCTCATGTGCATCCCGCCCGCCGAGGGGGACCCGCGCCCCCACTTCCGGGCGCTGCACGCCATCGGCGAGTCGCTGCACCTCCCCGACCTCTCCATGGGCATGAGCGGCGACTGGGAGGCCGCGGTCGAGGAGGGGGCCACGCTGGTGCGGGTGGGCACCGCCATCTTCGGCGCGCGGCCGCCCCGCGCCTGAGGGGCCCGGGGTCAGACCTCCTTCAGGCGGAGCTTCCCGCCGTCGCTGACCTGGGCGCGGAAGAGCTGGCCGCAGTAGTAGCAGCGCACCTCGTCCCCGTCGCCGAACTTGTCGTCGTAGGGGTTGTTGGCGGCGCAGTCGGGGCAGTCGAAGTCGGAGAAGCGCCGCTGCTGCCCGTCGCCGTCCCCCTTTGCTCCGCGGTCGTCGTCGTCGTCGAGGCCGTGCGGGTCGTAGGGCATGTAGGCGCTCCCTCCAGCCACCCCGGGTGGCTCGCGAACCGCTCCAGAATACGCCACCCGCCCGCCCCGTCTCCCGGGATGTCGGGCTGGTGGGGGCTGGCATCCGGCGGACGGGTGTGGCATCTCCGTTGCTTCTCTTTGGTGTCAGGAAGAGTGGGTACCGGTCCCGGGAGGAGCCGACCGACGATGCGAGCCGCCGCCACTGCCCTGTGCCTCGCCCTGGCCGCCCCGGCCGCGGCCGCCGACTCGCCCTTCCAGCCCGGCGAGCAGATCGATCTGCGCGTCGACTTCCTGCGCATCCCCACCGGCCGGGTCCGCATCGCCGTGGGGCGGCCCGAGGGCGCCGTCTGGCCGGTGATGATGCAGGCCCGCACCGACGGCATCGCCAGCGTGGCCGACATCCGCCAGCACCTGGTCGCCCTCTGGGACCCGGCAGCGGGGCAGACGCGCGGCTACGACCTCTCGGCGGTGGAGATGCGCTACCGGCACCAGGACCGCGCCCGCTACGACAGGGAGAAGGGGAAGGCCCAGGTGGTGATCCAGGGCAGGTCGCTCACCGACCGCACCATCGACATCCCCGCCGACGTCCACGACCTGGCCTCGGTCTTCCTCTGGCTGCGGCTGCAGGCGCTCCGCGACGGCGACCACCACGAGCTCCCGCTCTTCTCCTCCGACAGGGTCTTCACCCTGGTGGCCGACGTGCTGGGGCGCGAGACGGTGGAGGTGCCGGCCGGCCGCTTCCCGGCGGTGCAGGTGCGCATCCGGACCGCCTTCGAGGGGCAGTTCAAGACCAACAGCGACAGCGTGCTCTGGTTCTCCGACGACGCCCGCCGGGTGCTGGTGCAGGCGAGCGCCGACTTCGTCCTCGGCAGCCTGGTGGCCCGCCTGGAGCGCTACCAGCCCGGCGGCGAGGTGGCGCGGCGCTGATGGCGCTCGCGGCCGCCCTGGCGGTGGCGCTGGCGGCGCCACCCTGTGGCCTCCCTCCCCTGGCGGCGGAGCGGCGCCTCTCGACGGGCGAGACCCTCTCCTACGACGTGGCGGTGATGGGCATCGTCAAGGCAGGCACCCTGCAGCTCGCCACCGAGGCGCCCATGCTCCAGGGCTCGCAGGTCCCGCTGCGCGCCCGCGTGCGGACCACGTCGGTCTTCGCCAAGGTGCGCCGCCTCAAGGGCGTGGCCCTGTCCTGGGTGGACGCCGGCACGCTCCGCCCGCAGCGCTTCCGCGACGACGTCGATCAGGACGGCCTGCGCCGCACCACCGACACCCGCTTCGACAGGCCCGGCCCGCTGGTGAAGATGAGCTGGACCAGCGGTGCCGACAAGGGCTCCGTCGAGTTCCAGCGCCAGCACGAGCCGCTCGATGCCCTCTCGGCCATCTACCTGCTGCGCGCCGCCGAGCTGCGGCCCGGGGACGAGCTGTGCTTCGACCTGCTGGCCAACCGCCGCTACTGGCGGTTCCGCGGCACGGTGGCCGACAAGGTGGAGGACGTGGACACCGAGGCGGGCCGCTTCCGCACCGTGCGCATCGACGCCCGGGTGGTGCGGGCCGACGACGCCACCCAGTCGCGTCCACTGCACCTCTGGTTCTCCACCGACAGGCGCAAGCTGCTGGTGGCGGTGGTGAGCGAGGTGGACCTGGGCCCGGTGCAGGCCATGCTCACCCGCGTCTCGCCGGGCAGCTAGAGCCGTCAGGTCTCGGGGTCGGCGGGCAGGCGCGCCGCCACCTGGAGCAGCCGCCGCTGGATGGCCTCGGCGCCGGCCTCCAGGGCCTGGACGGGCGCCGTCGGCCCGGCCCGTCCGGCCAGCGCCAGGAGGTCGCGGCGGCGGGCCCGCGGATCGCGCAGCGCTTGCTCGACCGCGCCCAGCCACTCGGTGACCGCGCCCAGGGCAGCCTCGGCCTCGCGCAGGTCGTCCTCGAGGAAGTCCAGCTCCACGGCGTCGTGAGAGGCGGGCCGCACCAGCCGCCGGCGCAGTTGCTCCAGGTCGGCGTGGGTGGCGATGGGCAGGTCGAAGGGCACCTCGGCCAGGGCGACGGACGAACGGGATCTCATGGTGCCTCCTCGGGTCTGGCGCGGCGCCGGGCCACGGCGGCGATGGCCGCCTGGATGCGAGCGGTGCCGTGGCCGTCGGCGAGCATGTCGGCCACCTCGGCGGCGGCCGCCTCGCGGGCGTCGCCCTCGGCGGGCAGGCCGCGGGCGCGGCACAGGGCCTCCGCCAGCGCCTGGATCGAGACCGGCCGGGCGCGCGGCCGGGGCGCCTCCGCGGCGGCGGGAGCGGGAGCGGTGCACCGAGCGGGCGCCGCGCCAGGCGCGGGCCGGCCGAGCAGCACCTCGTCGCCGAGGGGCCGCCCCTCCGCCTCCGCCGGCAGGCAGACGCGCCAGAGGGTGCCGCGGTTGTCGCGCTGGACCGGACGCACCAGCCGCCGGGCCGCGAGGCCGCCGAGGACGCGCAGCAGCCGCCGCTCCGAGAGCCGCAGCCGGGCCATGAGCTCCCTCTTGCCCACCCGGCACCAGTTCCGCCCCTCGGCCCAGCTCAGCCGGAGGAGCTGCAGGTAGGCGGCCTGCTCCTCGATCTCGAGGAGCGGGCAGGCGCGGTCGAAGGCGTCGAGGGGGATGGCGGCGAAGCGGGAGCGGATGCGCGCGGCACCCAGGAGGTCGGCGCCCACCGGCACGCGCAGCATCTCGCCCGGCGCCAGCCCCTCGGCGCGCGCCGCCGGAGACGGAGCGGCCACGGGCTCGGTGACGAGCGCCCGGCTCCCCTCCACGCCGCGGTACCAGGATTGTGCGCCGCGCCCCACCGCCCGCCCCTTTCCCAACGTCCGGGGAGGAGCGTAAGCGCCTGATATCGGGGGTCAAGAAAACGGGCGACGGCAGCGACGAGCCTGCCCGCCGCAGGCAGGGATGGTGTGCCGGCCTAGATGAGGCCGCGGGAGCGGCGAAGCAGCTCGATCGTCTTCTGGTACTCGATGTCCCAGGCCGAGGTGCCCTCCTGCAGGTGCTTCAGGCGGGCCCGGGCCTCGCGATCGATCTCCTCGTCGACGTCGAGGTGCTTCTTGAAGATGACGAAGACCTTCTTCCGCAGCGAGGTGTCCTCTGCGTACACCTCCTCGACGTTGCGGGAGATGAGCAGGAACTCGATCATCTGGCCGATGATGTACTCGATGCCCTCGTCGCCCATCTTGAAGCCGCGGACGTCGGCCATCTCGCGCTTCACGGCGTTGAACCGGGACGAGTCGTAGCCGCGCCGCTCCAGGGCCTCGCGGGTGGCGGCGTTCACGCGCTCCTCCGCGGCCAGGTACTCCTTCATGATCGCCGCCATGTCCATCTCGGCGTCGGCGATGCGGAGCGTCTCCACCTCCACGTCGCCGTCCTGCATCAGGGTCTGGATGACCTCGCGGGCGATGGTGGGGATGACCTTCGGGTAGAGGCGCATGTCGGGGTTCCTGGGTCCTGCGCAGGCGGCCTTCGCCAGCTGCTGCGCGATGACCGCGATTCGTAAAGGCAAATCCGTATAAACCCCGCCCGCCTGCAAGGGCAAGGAAAAACTGGCCGCGCGCGCATTCCGCGAAGACGGGGCGGCCGCCTCGCTCACGCGGGCGGCCGCCGTCAAGCGCAAACGAGGGGCCGGACGGGGCCAGCCCTCTAGGTGGTGTAGATCTTCATCACCTCGTCGAGGAGCTTCAGCGCCTCGGCCTTGGGGCGCTGGAAGGCGTTGCGGCCCATGATGGAGCCGAAGCCGCCGCCCTCCTTGATGCCGCGGATCTCGGCCAGCACCTCATCGGTGCCCTTGGCCTCGCCGCCCGAGAAGATGACGATGCGGCGGCCGTTGAAGGCGCTCTGCACCACGTGGCGAACCCGCTCCGGCAGGGTCTTGATGGGGATCTGGTACTTCTCGTAGACCTTCTTGGCCTCGGGGTGCTCGACCAGCTCCTTGGGCGGCTTCACCTTGATGATGTGGGCACCGAGCTGGGCGGCGATCTGGGCGGCGTAGGCGGCGATGTCCACCGCGGTCTCGCCGTCCTTGGAGACGCCGGAGCCGCGCGGGTAGCTCCACACCACCACCGCCAGGCCGTTGGCCTTGGCCTCCTCGGTGATCTCGCGCAGGTCCTGGTACTGGGTGTTCCGCGCGTCGGAGGCCGGATAGATGGTGTAGCCCACCGCTGCGCAGCCCAGCCGCACCGCCTCCTTCACCGAGGCGGTGACCGCCGAGCAGGGAGCGCCGCCGAGCTTGGAGAGCGAGTCGGAGTTGTTGAGCTTGAGGATGAGCGGGATCTGGCCGGCGTACTCGGCGGCGGCGGCCTCGATGAAGCCCAGCGGCGCCGCGTAGGCGTTGCAGCCGGCGTCGAGGGCCAGCTGGAAGTGGTAGCGGGGGTCGTAGCCCTCGGGGTTCGGCGCGAAGGAGCGGGCCGGGCCGTGCTCGAAGCCCTGGTCCACCGGGAGGATCACCAGCTTGCCCGTGCCGGCCAGCTTGCCGGTCATCAGCAGGCGGTACAGGTTGGCGAGGGTGCCCGGGCTGTCGGACTGGTACCAGGAGAGGATCTGCTTCACGCGGTCGGTGGCTCGCATCGGTGCTCCGGTAGGCGAAGGAATGGGCGGGGAGCCACATGCTCCTCGCGGGGGGTGCGGAATGTACCCCTTCCCCGGTCCCCTCTCAACGATCGCGACGCGGGGTGCTTGCGGCGCGCCGCCGCGCCGCGCGGATCAGGAGCCCTGGCCGGCCAGGAAGGCCAGGCCGGCGACGATGGCCGCGGCCACCACCGCCAGCGCGATCTTCACCGGACTCCAGGGCCGCTCGCCGTGGACCTCGCCGGTGACGGCGTTGACCGCCACGCGGTAGCTGCGGTCGCGGTAGCGGTAGGCCATGAGCCAGACGGGCAGCAGCAGGTGCTTGTAGGTGAGCCCGGCGTACTGGGTCTGGAGCTGGTGGATGCGCTGCACGTCGCCGCCGATGCGGGCGCGGACGTCGGCCGCCAGCGCGGCGTCGATGCGCCCGCGCGCGGCGGTGAAGCCGGGCTCGAGCTCCATGTCGTAGGTGTGGGCGAGCTTGCCGGAGAGGGCCCCCTCGCTGAAGGGCATCACCTGGGCGAGCGGCCAGGGCTCTAGCCGCTCCAGGAGCGGCATGGGCAGGGAGCGGAAGGCGGGGACCAGCACGTCGTCGAAGAAGCGCTGGAAGGCGCCGGCGGCCGGGCTCCAGCGGACGCGGGTCTCGGTGCGCGTGCGGTTCCCGTCGCGGACGGTGACGGTGTAGTGGTCGCCCCGCTCGCCGGCGTACCGCGTGGCGGTCATGGCGTCGAAGGTGAAGAAGGGCAGGTAGACGCCCTCCAGCCGCCCGTCGATGCCGCGCTTCTTCCACTCCCCGGGCGCGAACCAGCGCCCCTGCACCCAGCCGCGGAGCGCGCCCTGGGCCCGCTCGGCCGGCACCGCGAAGGTGAGCAGGCCGTCCACCGGGATGCGGTCGGGCGCGGCGTGGGCCTTCTCGCGCTGCACCGGCTCGCCGCAGTAGGCGCAGGCGCTGGCGGTGAGCGTGCCCTGGAAGACCACGGTGGCCCCGCAGGCCTCGCAGCGCAGCTCCTGCTGCCCGGCGGGGGCCGGCCGCGCCTCGGACCGGCGCCGGGCGATTCCCGAGAGCGCCTCCTGCAGCGCGTGCTCCTCCACCGCCTTGCCGGGCTCGAACTCCAGGGCCTTCTCGAAGCCGCAGTGCTCGCAGCGGAGCCGCTGGGCCCCGATGTGGAACACCAGGTCGGCGCCGCACTGCTGGCAGGGGAAGGTGCGCCCGCGCGCCTCCTCGGGGGGCGGCGCGGGCGGCGCGGGGCTCGGGGCCGGGCCGTCGGCCATGGGCTACTTGGCGGGCGGAGGGGGAGGCGGTGGGGGCGGGGGCGGCGCCGCGAAGTACGGGGCCAGGACCGGCACCTGCGAGGCCGGGGTCCAGGCGCTGGTGCCGCCGCCGTAGACCAGCGTGGCGGCCTGCACCTGCCCCGACTGGATGGCCTGGGCCAGCTGGGCCAGCGGGAAGGGGCCCTGGGTCTGGCCGTTCACGGCCACGAAGAAGGGGGGGACGGGCGGCGGGGGCGGCGCCGCGGGCGCCATCGCCTGGCCCATCTGCTGGGCCATGGCCATCCCCACGCCGATGCCGGCGCCGGCGGCGGCCAGGCCGCCCGGGTTCTGGGCCCCGGCCAGCATCGCCTGGCCGAGCTGGTACTGCTGGAACTTGCCCAGGTCGCCCATGACGCCGATGGAGGAGCGGGTGTCGAGCGCCTTCTCCACCTCGGGCGGCAGGGAGACGTTGACGATGAGGCACTGGGGCAGCTCCAGGCCGTACTCGTCGTCGATCTTCTCCTGCACCCGCTTGCGGAGCTGCTCGGAGAGCTGCTGGTAGTTGGCGGCCAGGTCGAGGGCGGCGATGTGCGCCTCGCCCACGAGCTGCGCGAAGGAGGTGGCGATGAGGGACCGGAGGAGCTCTCCCACCTCGTCGGCCTCGAAGACGCCGTCGGTGCCCACCAGGCCGGTGAGCAGCGCCCTGGGGTCGGCCGCCTTGAGGGCGTAGGTGCCGAAGGCCCGCAGCCGGATGGGGCCGAAGTCGGCATCGCGAAGCATGATGGGCTGCGGCGTACCCCACTTCAGATCGGTGATCTGGCGGGTGGAGATGAAGTAGCACTCGGCCTTGAACGGGCTCTCGAACCCGAACTTCCAGCCCTGCAGGGTGGAGAGGATGGGCAGGTTGGCGGTGGTGAGGGAGTACATGCCCGGCTGGAACACGTCGGCGATGCGGCCGCGGTCCACGAACAGGGCCACCTGGCCCGGGCGCACGATGAGCTGGGCGCCGTTCTTGATCTCGTTCTGGTAGCGCGGGAAGCGCCACACCAGCGTGTGGTTGGTGTCGTCGACCCACTCGACGATGTCGACGAACTCGCCGCGCAGCTTGTCCAAGAGGCCCATGGGCTCCTCCCCGTGTGGAGGGGGAGCGTGCCACGGAAGCGGGCGCGCGAGAAGCGTGGCGAGGGAGCGGGCCACGACCGGGACCCCGACCGCGACCGCCGCGGCCTACCCGCCCTGCGCCCGGTAGCACCGGAACACGAAGCCGCACCCTTCCCGCTCGCAGCGCTGGCGCGTGCGGCCGAGCTCGGCGGGTGGCCGCTCGGTGACGCCGCCGTGGAGCGCGGCGGCGAGCGCCGGCGCCTGTCGCTCGAACTCACGCAGCGCCTCGGGCGCGGGCGTGAGGTCGAGCGACTCGCAGCGGCCGCGGAGGAACTGGAGCTCGGCCCGCACCCGGTGGCCCGGCCGCGCCCGGGAGGCGGCAAGCACGTAGGCGCAGAGCTGCAGCCGGTACCGCTCGGCCGCCTCGCGCCGGGGCAGCGCGTACTTGTAGTCGATGACCAGGAGCTCCTTCCGCTCCTCCACCAAGGCGTCGATGGCGCCGGTGAGGTAGCAGGCCGGGCCGGCGCCGCCGTCGAGCCGGAGGAGGAAGGGGAGCTCGCGCCGCAGGCCGCCGGCCCGCTGCCGCTCGGCCAGCCAGCGGCCGCGCGGCGTCTCCAGGAAGCGGGTGACGTCGGCCAGGATGCGGGCGGTGGGGCGCGCCGCCGGATCCTGTCCCAGCCGCGCCGCGCCCGCGAAGAGCTGGGCGCGGCGCTCCAGCGGGGGTGCGTCGAGATCGATCCCGGCCAGCAGCGCGTGGGCCAGGGTGCCGCGCGCGGTGGCCCGCTCGGGCTCCTCGGCGGCAGGCCCCGAGCCGCCCGGCCGCTCGGAGAGCTGGAGCCTGCGCGAGAGGAAGTGGCGCGTGGGGCAGCGCGCCAGCTCGGCGAGGTCGGTGACCGCGGCCCGGACGGCCGCCAGCGCGGGACGGCCGGCGAGGCGCGGGGGGCGCTCCTCGGGCGGCGCGGGCGCAGGCCCAGGTGCGCCCGCGGGGAGGGGCGGACCCGCGGCGGCGCTCGCCGCCTCGGCACAGGGCACGCGGCGGAGCAGCTCGGGGCTGCCCGCCAGCCCCTCCTCCACCAGCCTCCGCCAGCTCTCTCCGCGCCTCCCGGCCTCGCCCGAGAGCACCAGCAGGTCGCGGGCGCGGGTCAGCGCCACGTAGAGCAGGCGCCGCGACTCGGCCGCCGCCGCCCGGCCATCCTCGGCCCGGGCCGCCGCCAGGCTGGCGGTGGCGACCGCCTGCTCGGTGTCGGGGTCGGTCCAGGCGGCGCAGAGCCGGCCCGCGGCGTCGAGGGCCACCCGGCGCTGGTCGCGCATGGCGCCGGCGCCCAGGTCGGGCACGAAGACCACCGGCCACTCCAGCCCCTTGGCCTGGTGGATGGTGAGCACGGTCACCGCGTCGCCGCCGACCGGCGCCGCCTCCGGCTCGCGGGGCGGCCGCCCCGCCGCTCGCCGCAGCCGCTCGGCCAGACCGCGCCCCGAGCCGCCGGCGGCCGCGTGGCGGCGCGCCAGGTGGAGCGCCTTGCGCAGGTTGTCCCGGCGCCGCTCCCCGTCGGGCGCCGCCAGGAGCGCCGCCTCCAGGTCGAGCCGATCCACTGCCTCGGCCAGGAGCTCCCCCACCGGCAGCCTGTCGCGGCGCGCCCGCAGCGACTGCCAGGTGGAGAGGAAACGGACGAGCCGCTGCGCCTCCTCGCGGATGAAGGCGGGCGTCCAGGAGAGGGCGGGATCGGGGGTCGCGGTCGAGGTCGGGGTCGCGGTCGAGGTCGAGGTCGGGGTCGGGGTCGAGGTCGAGGTCGAGGTCGCGACCTCCCCCATCTTCCTCTCCAGCTCCCTCCCCTCCCCCTCCGCCTCCACCCTCGCCAGCCGCCCGAACCCCGCTCGCCCGACGAGGGCCAGCGCTCCGTCCCCGATCCCGCAGAGCGGCGAGCGCAGCACCGCCGCCCAGGCGATCCCGTCTTCCGGGTCGAACAGCGACGCGAGCAGCTCTCCCAGGTCGCGCACCTCGGCAGCGCGGTAGAAGCCGCCGCCGCGCGCCAGCCGGCAGGGGATGCCGGCCCGGCGCAGGGCGCGCTCGTACTCGCCCACCTGCGTGAGCCGCCGGAAGAGGATGGCGACGTCGCCGGGGCCTGGCGCGCGCCCCCCGGGGAGCGCGACGCCGGCGCGGCCGGACAGCAGGGCCCCGATCCGGGCGGCGATGGCCTCGGCCTCGCGCGCCCGGCGCTCGGCCGCGCCACCGCCCCCGGCGTCCTCCAGGAGCTCGCCGGCGGGCGCCAGCCCCGGCTCGCGCATGGCCCGCAGCCGGTCCTCCTCGCCGAACGACAGCTCGTAGGGGCGCGCCGGCGCCTCCAGCGGCTGGAGGGCGCGGGCCGAGACGGCGTTCACCAGCGCCAGCACGCCGGGCGTGGAGCGGTGGTTGTCGGCGAGCCGCAGCACCCGCCCCTCGCCACCGGCCAGGCGATCCACCAGGCCGCGGAACACGGCCACGTCGGCGCCGCGGAAGCGGTAGATGGACTGCTTGGGATCGCCCACCGCCACCAGCGTGGAGGGAGGGCCGGGCCGCCCGGGCGCCTCGGGTCCGCACAGCAGGTCGGCGATCTCCTGCTGGACCGGGTTCACGTCCTGCACCTCGTCCACCAGCAGCGCGCGGAGCCGCCCGCGCAGCTCGCCCAGCAGCCCGGGGTCGCCGGCCAGGAGGTCGCGGGTCCGCAGCAGCAGGTCGTCGAAGTCGAGGGCCCGCTCCCGCCGCTTGGCCTCGGCGTAGCGCGCCGCCGCCTCGTCCGCGAGCCGCGCCAGCTCCTCGGCCTGGGGCCGGGCCAGGGCCTCGGCGGCCAGCCCCGCGAAGGCCTCTCCCGCCTCCTTGAGCTCGTCGCGCAGCGCCCCGATCCCGTTGCCCTGCCGCCCGCCCTTCACCGCCGCCACGGCCGCCGCCAGCCGGGCCCGGCCCGGCCCGGTGATGGGCCCCCGGAGATCGCCGGGCGGGAGCGCGCGCCAGGCGGCGGCGAACGCCTCCACCGCGGTCCGCATGGTCGGGGTGCGGGCCTCCGCCCGGGCCGCCAGCAAGGCGGCAGCCGCGCGCCCGAGCCGCTCGCGCGCCGCCAGCGCCTCGGCGGTGCGGTCGGGCGCCACCTGCACCGGGCCCGACTGGCCCCGCGAGGCCCGCTCCTGCAGCAGGTCGGCGAGCAGCTCCGCCAGCCCGGCCCGTCCTCCTCCCGCGCCCAGGAGCGCCGCCAGCGCCGCCGCGCCCGGGCGGCCGCCGTCGAGCGCCGCCACCACCGCGTCGCGCGCCGCCCCGAGCCGCAGCGCCTCGGCCTGCCACTCGTCGAGGACGGTGAAGCGCGGGTCCAGCCCGGCCTCCAGCGCGTGCTCGCGCAGCAGGCCGCCGGCGAAGGCGTGGATGGTGCCGGCGGTGAGCCGCTCCAGCCCGGAGAGCCGTGCCCCCCAGGCGCGCGATTCCTCGCTGCCGGGCGCCGCCGCCCGCAGCCGCTCGGCCACCGCCAGCCGCAGCCGCTCCGCCAGCTCCTCGGCGGCCCGCTCGGTGAAGGTGATGGCGGCGATGGCCGAGGGCTCGAGCGGCTCGCCGGTGGCCTCACCCGCGAGGAGCCGCAGCGAGAGCTCCACCAGGCAGCTCGTCTTGCCCGACCCGGCGCCCGCCTCCACCGCCGTGTGGCCGTCGAGGGAGAAGAGGGCCTGGGCTGCCGGGCTCCAGATCCGCGGGCCGGCGCTCACGGTTCCCCCTCGGCCGCCCGCTCGAAGCGGCACACGGCGCCGAAGCCGCAGTGCTCGCAGTCGCGGGAGGCCACCGGCAGGTCGCCCCGCCGGATGCGCCGCACCGCGCCCAGCACCGCGTCGGCGAAGGGCGTCCGCCCCTCCTCGCGCTCCCGGGCCCGCACCGCGGGATCGCGGGAGAGCAGCGGGTCGCCGGCGTCGAGCTCGAGCGGCGCCAGCCGCTCGGCCGAGCGCAGCAGCAGGTAGCTGGCCTGGAGCCGGCGGCGCCCGGGGAGCGCCTCGGCGGCCGCCAGCAGGTAGGCGGGCAGCTGGAAGC
Source organism: Deltaproteobacteria bacterium (assembly GCA_016214955.1). Taxonomy (GTDB): domain Bacteria; phylum Myxococcota; class Myxococcia; order Myxococcales; family Anaeromyxobacteraceae; genus JACRMN01. The sequence continues at coordinate 252,445 of JACRMN010000019.1, read as the reverse complement.
TGGTGACGCCGATGGCATCGCGCTCCAGCCGGCCGGCGTGCTCCTGCCCGTTGCGCGAGTTCTTGTAGTCGATGGCCAGGAGCGCGTCGGGCCCGGCGTCCACCCTGTCGAGCCGGCCGCGCAGCAGCACCTCGCCGTCTCCGTCGGCGAAGCGGAGCGGGCCGTGGGGTTTGCCGCCGCCGAAGGCGTGCTCCACCAGCGCCGGGGTCAGGCCGGTGGGATCGAGGGCCTCGGCCTCGACCACCCGCTGCAGCCGCCCCAGCAGCGCTCCGCGCCGGGCGGACCAGACCGCCGGGTCGCCCACCGCCCCCTCGGCCTCGAAGCGGCGGAACACCTCCTCGGCCGCGGCCCCGAGCGCCTCCTGCTCCGCCGCCGTGCCCCGGAGCGGCCCCTCGCCGCAGGCGATGCGCTCGCGGTGGAAGCGCTCCAGCACGGCGTGGACCAGCCGCCCCTCGTCGCGGCCGTCGATGTCGAGGCCGGCGCCCTCCGGCTCGCGGAGCCGCAGCCCCAGCCCCAGGAAGAGCCGGAACGGGCAGCGGGCCCAGGTCTCGAGCTGGGTCGGCGACCACTCCTCCGGGAGCGCCGGCGCCAAGGCCGCCGCCGGCACCGCGCCGCTCGCCGGCGAGGCGCGCCGCTCCTCCACCGCCCGCGCCCGCTCCTCCTCCAGGGCGCCGCGGGCCAGCGCCGCCCCGGCCCGCAGGGCGAGCCCGGGAGCCGCTTCCGCCAGCGCCCCCAGGGCCTCTGCCCCGCGCCCGGCGCCGGCGGCCCGCACCGCTGCCCGCAGCGCCTCGCCCTCGCTCCGGGAGCCGGCCAGGTCCGGGTCGGGGGCCGGGCCGAGGAGCGGGCTCCCGGCCAGCGCCGCGGCCTCGGCGAGCAGCGGCGCCGCGCCGCCGCCCGGCCCCTCGGGGCCCGGGCCAGCCCAGGTACAGGCCACCGCCTCGCGTCCGGCGGCCAGCGCCGAGACCGCCGCCAGCAGGCCATCGGCCCGACGGGCCCCGGCGGTGCGCAGCGCCCCGCGGCCCAGCAGGCCGTTCACCGCCTGCCGCTCGGCCTCGCGCAGGAGCGGCTCCGGCGGCTGGGGCGCGGGGAAGCGGCCGCGGGCGCAGCCCATCACCACCGCGCCCCGCGCCGAGAGGCCCGGCGCCTCGTGGAGCGGCCAGAGCTCCACCGCCCCCGCGGCCGGCTCGCCGGTGGGGGGGCGCGAGAGGCCCGCCACCGCCAGGTCGAGGAGCCCCAGCCAGGCCGCGGCCTCCAGCGGCTCCGGGCCGCGCCCGGCGAGGCCGCGGGCCCGCGCCACACCCTCGGCCGCATCGGAGAGCCGCTCCAGGGCCGCGAGGTCGCTGGCCGCCTCCTCCGGGTCGCCCCGGGCGGCGCGGCGGCGCACCGGGCCGACGAGCTCCTGCAGCGCGGCGGCGAACCGGGCGGCGGTGGCCGGCGCGCGAAAGGCGCCCAGCCGCTGGCCCAGGGCCGCCACCGCTTCGGCGGCAGCGAGCAGCGCCTGCCGCTCCGGCCGGCCCGCCGCGAGCGCCCGGGCGCGGCGGCGCAGCCGCTCCTCCACCGAGCCGCGGTCGGCAGTGGCCCCGGCCCGGTCGAGCCAGAGCGGCAGCCTGTCGGCGCCCGGCCCGAGGGGCAGGTAGCTCGACCCGGCGAGCGCCAGCAAGGGCTCGCGCCCCGGCGCCACCGCCTCCTCCAGCGCGGCGCGCACTGCCCGCACCGGCTGGGCCTCGGCCAGCGGCCCGCCGCCGGCGGTGGCGAGCGGCACGCCCAGCGCGCGGCAGGCGCGCCGCAGGAGCGGCGGCGCGGCCGGATCGGCCGAGAAGAGCAGCAGCTCGTCCGGCGCCAGCCCGCGCTCCAGCATCCCGGCCAGGAGGCGGGCCGCCAGCTCGGCCTCGCCCTGCTCGCCCGCGCCGGCCTGGGCGGTGAAGCTCTCCCCGTCGCCCGCCGGCCCGCCACCCGGCCCGCCGCCGAGCCCGCGCAGCAGCCGCGCCAGGAGCGGGGCCCGCTCGTCGACGGCGTCGAGGGCCAGCTCCAGCCCGGCCCGCACCGCCTCGGCGTGCAGCGCCTCGACGCGGCGGATCATGGGCTCGGCGCCGCCGCAGAGGTCGGGACGCTCGGCAAGCGAGGGGATCCGGAAGCGGGCCCGCCCGGCAGCGACCGCCAGCGCCGCCAGGAGATCCCACTCCCCGGCCGGCGGGGCCGCGAACCCCTCGGCCACCAGGAGCTCGAGCCGCCCCTCCCCGCGCGCCGGCCCGAGCTCCTCGCTCCGGGTGCCGCGCCGCAGCGCTGCCGCAGCGGCGCGGAAGGCGGCGGCGCGGTCGAGGAGCCCGGCCTCGGCCAGCCGCTCCTCGTAGCGGGCCAGGGCCCTCGCCAGCGCCCGCAGCCGCTCGCCCGCCCGCGCCGGGAGCCTGTCGGCCGCCTCGGCGAGGCGCGCCGCCGTCACCTCGCCGCGGCGGAGCTCGGCGATGGCCGAGGCCAGGGCCGCCGCCAGGCCGCCGGCGGGCGGCAGGCCGTCGAAGGGGCCACCCGGCTCGGCGCCGGCCTCGCTGGCCAGGAGCCGCTCGGCGAGCGGCGTGGCCAGCGGCCGCCGCTCCCCGGCCGCCGCCAGCAGCCCGGGGAGCAGCGCCTCCGGCGTGACGACGCGGGCGCCGAACAGCACGCCCCCGTCGGCGTCGCAGAGCCGCCGGGCGATCCGCTGCGCGCGGAGCGGCGTGGGGACGACGAGGAGGGAGCGCACCGGGCGCGAGGGTACAGGGAGAGGCTGACGGGACTGATCGGCGACCAGGACCGCGACCTCGACCCGGACCTCGACCGCGACGACCCGCCGCCGCTACTCCTCCCGGTACACCGCCAGCGAGCCCTCGTTCTCCCACACGTCCACGCGGGAGATGCGCGCCCGGCCGCCCTCGGTCTTCTGCAGCGCCAGGTTGGCCTGCTCGTAGAAGAAGCGGGCCAGGTTCTCGGCGGTGGTGTTCACCTCGTCGAACGGCGGGACCTCGTTGACGTTCTGGTGGTCGAAGCGGGCGCAGATGGCGGCCACGATCTCTCGCAGGTAGGCGAAGTCCACCACCATCCCGATGCGGTTGAGCTCGGAGGCCCGGGCGTGCACCCGCACGCGCCAGTTGTGGCCGTGCAGCCGCTCGCACTTGCCGCCGTGCATCCGGATCTGGTGGGCGGCGGAGAAGACGAAGTCCTTCGAGATCTCGTAGACGGGGACACCCATGGCCGGGGCTTTATAGCAGCGCACCGGCCCGGCCGCACCCCGCGGCCTCGCCGAAGTTGCTCGCCCGTCTCCCACCTCCGCATTACCATCCGGGCGTGCGCATCCTGCTCCAGTCCCTGGCGCTCACCGCCGCCGGCGCCGCCGCCGGCCTGGCGATGAACGCCGCCTCGCCGCGGCCGGCGCGCCTCTCCGAGCCGGTGCGGTCGGCGGCGGAGGCGGCCGGGGCCTGCAAGCTGCCCGGCGCGGCCGGGGTGGCACCGCGCATCACCGTGCAGGAGGCCACCCCCCTGTGCATCGCCTGCTCGGCGGCCTTCGTGGACGCGCGCAGCGCCGTCGACTTCGCCGCCGGCCACGTGGTCGGCGCCATCCACGTGCCGCCCGGCCCGGTGCCGCTGCAGGCGCTCCTGCACCTGGAGCGCTTCCGGACCGTGGTGGTCTACGACGGCGACCCGGGCTCGGCCCAGGCCGAGGCGGTGGCCGCCGCCCTGCGGGACCGGGGCATGACCGACGTGCGGGTGCTGGCAGGCTCCTGGGGCGCATGGCAGGCGGCCGGCGCGCCCGGCGAGTCGGGCCCCTGCGCCACCTGCGGGACCGGCCTGACCTTCGGGGGCGGGCGATGATCCGCTGGCTTCTCCTGGCGGCGCGGCTCTTCCTGGCCGGCATCTTCCTCTGGGCCGCCGCCACCAAGCTCCCCGACATGGCCACCTTCGCAACCGACGTGGCCAACTACCGGCTGCTGCCGCCGGCCCTGGTGCCCTGGGCGGCGAGCGCGGTGGTGGGCGTGGAGGTGGTGGTGGGGCTGGCCCTGCTGGCCGGGGTCTGGCTGCGGCCGGCCGCGCTGGCGGGCGCGCTCCTGCTGGCCTTCTTCACCGGCGGCCTCTCCCAGGCGCTGCTGCGCGGCATCGACCTCACCTGCGGCTGCTTCGGCGGCAACGACCCGGCCACCTGGCTCACCGTGGTGCGCGACCTGGCGATGCTGGTGCCGGCGGTGGCGGTGGCCTGGCGCGGCGGCGGCGCGAACCGGTAGCCGGGACACCGCGCCCCTCCCGGCGTCGCCGCGGCCCCCCCCCGCGCACGAACGCTTGCTCCCCGCGCGGGTGGGGTGCCAACCCGCAAGAGCCGCGAACCTCCTGGCGCGCTGCGGCACCTGTGCCCTCGACACCGGGAGGGTGGAACAGGAGCGAACCATGAAGAGCGCGTTGACCTTCCTCGCGGCGGCCGGCCTCCTCTTGCTGGGTGGCGCCTCCAGCCCCTCGGGCTGTGGCGCGATGGGCTCGACAACCGCGACCACCGCGGCTCGCAGCGGAGCCGGCAGCGGGTCTGGCAGCGGCATGGGTTCCGGCGACGCGAGCCTTCGCGTGAGGGCCCGCCTCGCCGGCTTCCAGGAGGTCCCGGCCATCTCCACGCCCGGCGGCGGCGACTTCTCCGCCGACCTCTCGGCCGACGGCCTGACCCTCACCTGGACGCTCACCTACGCGGGCCTCAAGGGCAACTCCGGCGAGGGCGGGGCCGTGACCGGCGCCCACGTCCACCTGGGCCAGCGGGGTGTGGCGGGCGGCGTGGCCATCCACCTCTGCGGCGGAGGCGGCGGCACCGAGGCCTGCCCGGCACCCCCGGCCACCCTCACCGGGACGGCCACCGCCGACGGCGTGGTGGGCCCTGCGGGCCAGGGACTGGCCGCCGGCCAGCTCGCCGACCTGGTCGCCGCCATGCGCGCCGGCGTGACCTACGTGAACGTGCACACCACCCAGTTCCCCAGCGGAGAGATCCGCGGGCAGCTGCGGGCCAGCCACCAGGACGACGACGAGCACGAGCGGGACGACGACTGACCGGCCACGGGCGTCGCCGGCCCGGCCGCCGGCGGCGCCGCTGCGGCAGGACGGCGCGCCTGCGACCTGCGACGCGGTGGACGCCGTGCGGATGGGCGCGGGGCGCCCGGAGCTGGCCTGGAAGTGCGGACGCTCGCCGCACATCTCGGCCGTAAACGGCTTCTGGGCACGACCCCGAACACCGCTGGCGAACCCTGCCCGGGGTGGCTACCCATGGCCCCGTGAGGCGGGTTCTGCCGCACGGATCCACCAGCCGCTCAGGAGACTCCCCATGAAGAGGACGTCGTGGTCCAAGCTGATGCTGGTCCTTCTGGTAACCGCCGTTTCCGGCGCCGCCCCGGCGGACGCCGCCGAAGACAAGAAGCCGGCGACCAAGGTCGGGGAGAAGGCCCGCAAGAAGGCCGCCGCGCCCGCGCCGCCGAAGATCGCCGGGGCCAGGGCGGACTTCGTGGGCTCGCAGGCCTGTGCCAAGTGCCACGCCGAGGCGTTCAAGAGCTGGAAGGAGAGCTTTCACTCCAAGATGCTCGCCGCCCCCACCGAGGGCTTCCTCAAGGACGCCTGGGAGAAGTGGGAGACCGACGGCACCGGTGCGGGCCCGGCCACCGGCAACGTCACCGGCAAGAAGTACCAGCGGAGCGACGTGAAGTACGTCGTCGGCGGCGGCAAGTGGAAGCAGCGCTACCTGGTGCAGAACGAGGACTCGGGCGGTCTGCAGTTCCTCAACCGGCAGTTCAACCGCGTGAGCGGCAAGTGGGAGAACTACGGCCAGAAGAACGACTGGAACACCATGTGCGCCACCTGCCACAGCACCGGCTACCGCATCACCGCGTACGACGCGGCCAAGCCCCTCCTGCAGAAGTCCGAGTGGGTGGAGACGAGCATCGGCTGCGAGGCCTGCCACGGCCCGGGCGCCAAGCACGTGAAGTCGAGGAAGAAGGCCGACATCTGGAACGTGGCCCACCAGCCCGTGGAGCAGCAGTCGCGGCTCTGCGGCTACTGCCACGTCCGGCTCGAGAACGAGCGGTGGAAGAGCGCGCAGGGCAACGACCGCGAGGACTTCCCGGCGCCGAAGGTGGGCGAGACCTTCCTGCCCTGGCAGGACTGGACCAAGTGGTACCCCGAGCACGTCGTGCTCCCGGGCATCCAGGCCGAGGATCCGCTCGACAAGGAGTACCCGGGCGACCTGAAGGGCATGTTCAAGGTGGACGACGTCTCCAAGGCCGACGGCGTCTTCGAGGAGGGGAAGCACCACCAGGAGTACCAGGGCTTCATCCAGTCGGCGCACTTCAAGAGCGGCCAGATGTCCTGCATCACCTGCCACTCACCGCACGCCGGCAAGGGCAGGCTCAAGAAGGTCCCGGCCGACGCCTGCAAGGCCTGCCACGACGAGACCTTCACGGTGGAGAAGTACATGCCCAACACCGGAAAGACCGCCGACAACCTCTTCGTGAAGAGCCACACCTTCAAGAAGAACCCGCGGGCATCGTCGGGTCCGGGCTCCAGCGGCCAGCCCCAGTACTACGAGTAGGCGCCGCCCACGCGCGGCCGGGCGCGCTCACCCTGGTTCGCCCGGGTCGGCGAGACGGCACCAGGACAGGCGAGGCACGGGCGCCGCGGCGCGCCGCCTCACCGCTTGCGCAGGAGCACGAAGTACTGGTGGGGGAGGAAAGCCCGCTCCTCCACCAGCACCAGGCCCGCCTGGCGAGCCACCTCCAGGAACTCCTCGCGCGAGATCTTGAGCTCGGGCGGGGGGCCCACGGGCAGTTCGCGCTCGTGGAAGTCCACGTTGGCGATGCGGCCGCCGGGGGCGAGGCAGGCGGAGAGCGCCCGCAGGTAGGCCGCGCCGTCGGGGAAGTGGTGGAAGGTGTTGACGATCAGGATCCGCTGGCACGAGCGCGCCGGGAAGGGCGGGGCCTCGGGCTGCGCCAGGAGGGGCTCGACGTTGCCGGCCTGGGCCTCCGCCAGCCGGCTCCTCAGCACCGCCATGATCTCGGTCGAGACCTCGGCGGCCAGCACCCGCCCTTCCGGCCCCACCGCGCGGGCCAGCCGCAGCGTGAAGTAGCCGGAGCCCGCGCCCACCTCGCCGACGGTGTCGCCCGGCCGCAGCCCCAGCGCCGCCACCACCTCGTCGGGCCTCTGCCACCCGGCGCGCTCGGGATCGTCGAGGCGCGCCAGGTAGCGCGCCAGATCCGCGGGGTTGCCGTGGGGGTCGCGCCCGTGGCCGCCGTGCTCGTGCCCGGGCCCGTGGTGGCCGTGGCCGGCGCGGCCACCGTGCCCGGCCCTGGCGTGGCCGCCGCGCGCGCCGCCGGGGCCGGGACGGCCGTGGCCCTTCTTCCGGGTCATCCGTGGTCCGCCAGGAAGTCGCGCCGCAGCAGCAGCCGCCGGCCGGTGAGCCGCACCAGGCCGCGGCGAGAGAGCTCGGCGAAGGCCCGCGATACGGTCTCGCGGCTCGTGCCCATGAGGCCCGCCAGCTCCTGCTGGGTGGGCAGGTCGCGGATCACCACGCCGTCGGCGCTCTCCTCGCCGTCGCTGTGGGCCAGCTGGCGCAGGGTGCGGGCCAGCCGCCCGTAGACGTCGAGCAGCGCCAGGTTGCCGATGACGCCGTCGGCCTCCCGCAGCCGGCGCGAGAGCTCGGCCATCACCGCCAGCGCCGTGGCCGAGGAGCTGCGCAGGTGCTGCCCGAAGGCCTCGCGGGAGAGCCGGAGGAGCTGGGAGGCCTCCATGGCGATGACGGTGGCCGAGCGCGGCTCGCCGTCGAGCAGGCTCATCTCGCCGAAGAAGTCGCCGGGCTTCTTGAAGACCCGCAGGATGATCTCCCGGCCCGACTCGCCGTAGAGCACCACCTTGCAGCGCCCGCGCGCCAGCACGTAGAGCGCGTCGCCCGGCTCCTCCTGCCCCACCACCAGGCCGTCGGCCGCAACCTCCCGGAGCTCCACCAGCCGTTCCAGGTCCGCCAGCTCGGCGGCGCCCAGGTGGGCGAAGATGGAGACGTTCCGGAGGAGCTCGCGGATCGCCGGTCGGGGTCCGGACATCCGCGGATTGTGGGGGCCGATCCGGCGAGGGTCAAGCCGGGGCCAGGAGCGCGCGAACCGCGGCGGCCGGATCGGGGCCGGTGAGCCAGGCCCGGATGGCGGCCACGCCGGCGGCTCCGGACCCCAGCACCGCGGCGGCGTTGCCGGGGTCGATGCCGCCCAGGCCCACCAGCGGGAGCCCGCGCGCCGAGGCCCGGGCCAGCGCCGGGAGCCCCACCGGGCCGCCCAGGGCCCGCTTCGACGGCGTGTCGAAGACCGGGCCGAAGGTGGCGTAGTCGGCACCGCCGGCGCGGGCGCGGTCCACCTCGGCCTCGCTGTGGCACGAGACGCCGAGGAGCTTGCCGGGCCCCAACAGGTGCCGGGCCTCGCCGGGAGGGATGCCGGCGGAGGGGAGGTGGGCGCCGTCGGCCCCGGCCGCCAGGGCCACGTCGAGCCGGTCGTTGACCAGGAGGAGCTGCCCGGCCTCGCGGCAGGCCCCGGCGAGCGCCCGGGCCAGCTCCAGGAGCGCCGCGCCGGAGAGCTCCTTTTCGCGCAGGTGAACCGCCACCGCGCCCGGCGGCAGGCCGGCGAGCACCCGGCGGACGGCTGCCGCCAGATCGGGCACCAGGCGGCGATCGGTGATCAGATGGACACGGGGCAACCCCATTTGGTAAGCCCTCACGCCATCCTTGGCATGGTCAGTCGCGCCCGCCAAGCCCGCCGTACGCGGGCGAGGAGTCCCAACGTGGACGAGCAGCTCGACACCCTCCTCCGATTCATCGACGATCAGCGCCAGCGCCAGGCCCCGCATTTCCCCACGGTGCCCTTCCCCAAGGTGCTGAGCTTCATGGGCACCACCAGCCTGGCCGGTACCCACGCGGCGGTGGGCGTGAACCGGGTGCTGGGGCTGGAGGCGGTGGGCGAGCGGGAGCTGCGGGTGCGGCTCACCGGCGGCCTGCCGCGGCCGCCCGGGCCGGGCGAGAACGTCACCGTCATGCTGGTGGTGCCGGACCGCTTCCAGGGGTTCCAGGTGAAGACCCGCCCGGTCGGGCTCGACGGCGCGTCGGGCGACGCGGTGGAGCAGTCGGCCGACGGCGTCGTGGTGCGGGGCAGCCAGATCTACACGGTGCACCACAGCCCCTACACCATGAAGTTCTTCGAGCGCATCCCGCACGACGAGGTGCTGGCCACGGTGGGCAAGGTGCCCTTCGCCCTGGTGGCGGTGGGCGAGACCGCCAACCTCTCGCCCCGCTTCATCTTCCACCAGGAGGCGAGGATGGGGCGACCGGTGCTGTTCCACGGCGACGGGCTGGCCCTCAAGACCTACATGAACCTGAAGTCCAACCGGCAGGAGGTGCGGCTGGTGGTGGACCTCGACACCTTCGCCGGCTTCGCGCTCAAGGGCACGGTGGAGGAGTTCCAGGCGCAGCAGTACCCGGAGATCTACGAGCGCATCTGCCAGGGCTTCGCCAGCGGCAACTGGGGCAAGCCCTCGCGCGTCTTCCGGCACGCCACCGACACCTGGCAGCCCATCGCGCCGGCGTAGGCCGCGGGCGCTCAGCTCCCGATGAGCCCGGTCATGGGGCTCGACGCGGCGGCGTGCAGCTTCATGGGCATGCGCCCGGCCAGGAAGGCCTTGCGGCCCGCCTGCACCGCGTCGCGCATGGCCTCGGCCATCAGCACCGGCTCGCGGGCCGAGGCGATGGCGGTGTTCATGAGCACCGCCACCGCCCCCAGCTCCATGGCCACGGCGGCGTCGCTGGCGGTGCCCACGCCGGCGTCCACCAGCACCGGCACCTTCACGCTCTCCATGAGGATGCGGAGGTTGTAGGGGTTGCGGATGCCCAGCCCGGAGCCGATGGGCGCGCCCAGCGGCATCACCGCGGCGCAGCCGGCGTCCTCGAGCTTCCGGGCGGTGACCGGGTCGTCGTTGGTGTAGGGCAGGACCGTGAAGCCCTCCCGGGCCAGCACCCGGGCGGCCTTCACCAGCTCCTCGGTGTCGGGGAAGAGGGTGCGGGGATCGCCGATGACCTCGAGCTTCACGAGGTCGCCCATCTCCAGCTCGCGCGCCAGGCGGCAGGTGCGGATGGCCTCCTCGGCGGTGTAGCAGGCGGCGGTGTTGGGCAGCAGCTTCATCCCCTTGGGGATCCACTCCAGCAGCGAGGCCTCGCCCCGGGCCGCGAGGTCGAGGCGGCGCACCGCCACCGTCACCACCTCGGCGCCGGAGGCGACCAGCGCCCGCTGCATGGTGGGGAAGTCGGGGTACTTGCCGGTGCCCACCAGCAGGCGGCTCTCGAACGCGTACTTGCCGATGCTCCAGCCGTCCGCCATGGCCCTACCCTCCGCCGACGAAGGCGACGATCTCCACCGCGTCGCCGGACTGGAGCGCGTGCCCGTCGTAGCGGTCCTTGGTGACGACCGCCTCGTTGACCTCGACCGCCACCCGGGGCGCCTTCACGCCCAGGTGGGCCAGCAGCCCGGCGACGGTCAGGCCGTCCGGGATCTCCCGGTGCTCCCCGTTGAGCTTGACCCGCATGGGCTCGATGTAGCGCGCCCCCGGGGCGCCGTCAAACGGGGTTCGCGGTAAGCTCGGCGGGCGATGGCGGACGACGGGCGCGACCTGCGGATCCGTCCGCTGGGCATCGGCGAGGCGCTCGACAGGGCCGTCGCCCTGCACCGGCGCCACTTTCGCGAGCTCTTCCTGGCCACCCTGGCGCTGGAGCTCCCGCTCTTCGTGGCGGCGCGGCTCCAGGCCTCGGCGCTGGGCGAGCTCGCGGCCAGCGCCGACCCGTCGCGCTGGGCGGCCGCCGCCCACCTGCTCCCGCCGCTCGCCGGGCTGGCGCTCCTCATGCTGGCCGGCCAGTTCCTCCTCTCCTCGGCCGCCGCGTTCCTGGTGGCCCCCTCGGCCGCCGGCCCGGCGCTGGCGCCGCGGGCGGGCTCCGGGCGGCTGGCGCTGGCCGCGCTGGGCACGGCCCTGGCCGGCGTCGCCGCCACGCTCCTCGCCCCCGCGCTCGGCGCCCTGCCCGGCCTCCTCCTGGCGCTGCGCTCCGCCTCCCCGGCGGGCCAGGTGCTCGGGGTGATCGCGGCGGTGGCCGGCGGCGGGCTGGCGCTGCTCTGGGTGCTGCTCGCCTTCCTGCTGGCGCCCGCGGCGGCGGCAGTGGAGGGGCTCGGGGGCCTGCGGGCCCTGTGGCGCAGCCTGCGGCTCATGCGCCCCGCGCCAGGCACGCCGCTCGCCGAGCGGCCCGGCCTGCGCGCCTCGGTGGTGCTGCTGGCCGCGCTGGCCATCACCATGGCCGCCAACACCCTGGCCGGCCTGCCGCGGGCGGCGGCGCTGCTGCTGGCGGGCGCCGGCTCGCCGGGAGCGCGGCTCCCGCTCCCGGCCGAGGTGGTGGTGGGCGGCATCGAGATCGCCGCCATCTCGGCGCTGCGCCCGTTCGGCCTGGTGGCGCTGGCGGTGCTGTACTTCGACCGCCGGGCGCGGCGCGAGGGGCTCGACCTCGAGGGCTGGGCCCGCTCGCTGGCCGGCGCCGGAGGGGCGCGGTGACCGGGCTCTGGCTGGCGGTGCTGCTCGCCGCCCCGGCGGCCGCCTGCGACGAGGCAGCGGCCCTCGCCGCGCTCCCGGCCGAGCAGTTCCCGGCAGTACGGCTCACGGCCGAGGCCCCCCGGCTCGCAGCCGAGGCCGCCCGCGCCGGGCCGGCGGCTGGCCTCGAGGCCCTGGCCGCGGAGCTCACCGCGGCCGCGCCCGGGGAGCAGGAGGCGCGCGCCGCCCGCTTCGCGGCCGCCCTCGCCTGGCACTGCCGGCTCGCCGGGTCGCCGCCGGCGGCGCGGGCGCTCTCGCCCGCCGACCGGGCCGCCCTCGATCGGCTGCTGGCCGAGCCCCGCTTCACCCGCTCGCGCGCCCTCCCCGCCCGGCTCCTCGCCTGGCTGGAGCAGCTCTGGGACCGGCTGGCCGAGCTGCTCGGCACCGAGGAGGCGGAGCAGGTGGCCTCGCGCGGCCGCACCGCCTTCTTCCTCGCGGCGGCGCTGCTTGCCGGGGCCGTGGTCCTCGCCGCCCTGCGCCGGCGGCGGGTCCGCCGGCGCCGGTCCGCCGCCCTGGCCGCGCCCGCGGTCCCCGCAGCCGCCCCCGCGCCGGACGGTCCCGACGCCGAGGCCGCCCTGGCGGCGGGCCGGGGCGAGGAGGCGGTGCGGGCGGCGCTGCTCTCCTCGCTGGCGGCGCTGGAGCAGGCCGAGCGGCTCCCCGCCGGCCGGGCGCTCACCAACCGCGAGGCGGCCCTGCGGCTCGCCGGCAGCGAGGCGGCGGCGCCGTTCGAGCTCGTGGCGGCGGCCTTCGACAGGGCGGTCTACGGGCGGGTGGCGCCCGGTCCCGCCGAGGCGGCGGCCTGCGTCGCCGCGGCGCGCAGGCTCCGGGCCGCGCTGGCGGAGGGCGAGCGGTGAGGCCGCGCACCGCCGTCGGCCTGGCCGCGCTCCTGGCGCTGGCGGCGGCCCTGGCCTCGGTGGCCGCCGGCCGCGCCCGCCTCCCTCCCGAGGCGCGGGTGCCCAGCGTCGAGCTCACCGGCGCCCGCGGGGCCGCGGCGCTCCACGACTGGCTGGCCGCCACCGGGCGGGCGCCGCTGCGGGTGTCCGGCCCGGACGAGCTCCCGGCGGGCGCGGTGGCCGTCCTGGCCGCCCCGGTGACGCCGCTCTCCGCCGCCGAGGTGGAGCGGCTCCTGGCGCGCACCGCCGCGGGCGGCCTCCTCGTCTACGCCGCCGGCGCTCCGGGCGCCCAGCCGCTCCTGGACCAGCGGCTCCAGGTTTCGCGCCCGCGGCTCGCCGGCGCGGGCGAGCGGGCCGTGCCCCTCGCGGCACATCCGCTCTTCGACGGGCTCTCCCTGGCCGGCGGCGGCGGCTCGGTGGCGAGCGGCCTGCCGGGCGCGCTGCCGGTGGCCGGCGGCCCGGGCTTCACCGCGGCGGTCTCGGCACCGCTGGGGCGGGGCGAGGTGCTGCTCCTCGCCGGGCCCGACCTGCTCGAGAATCCGCGGCTCGCCGAGGCCGACAACCTCCTCTTCTGGGCGCGGGTGGCGGAGCGCGGCCGGCTGGCCTTCGACGAGGGCCACTTCGCAGCGGCCCGCAGCCCGGCACCCGCCGCCGGCCGGCTCACCCCGCTCCTCCTCCAGCTCCTCGCCGCCGCCGCGCTCCTGCTCTGGTCGCTGGCGCGGCGGCTGGGGCCCATCCGGCCCCCACCGGCCCAGGCGGCCCGGACCGCGGCCGACTACCTGGCCTCGCTGGGCGCGCTCTACCGCAGCGCCCGGGCCGAGCCGGAGCTGGCGGCCGCCGCCTGGCGCGCGCACCGGCTGCGGCTGCAGCGCCAGGTGGGCATCGCCGCGGCGCTGCCCGACGGCCAGGCCGCCGAGCGGCTGGCGACCCTGCGGCCCGAGGCGGCTCCGGCCTTCCGCGAGGCGGCGGCCCGGGCGGCCCGCGGCCCTCGCGACCCGGCCGCGCTGGCGCGGCTGGTGGCCGGCGTGGCGCGGGTCGAGGCGCTGCTGGCGCGGCGCGCCCTGGCGCGCTGAGAGCCCGGCGACCGGGGGGCGGCGGGATGCTACCCTCCGCGCCATGCCCCTCCCCACCCCTGCCCTGCGCGACGCGGGCCAGCGGCTCACCGCCGAGATCGGCAAGGCGGTGGTCGGCCAGGCGGCCGCCGTCGAGGAGCTGCTGGCAGCGCTCTTCGCCGGCGGCCACGTGCTGCTGGAGGGCGTGCCCGGCGTGGCCAAGACGCTGCTCGCCAAGGCCCTGGCCCGCACGCTCGACCTGCGCTTCGCCCGCGTGCAGTTCACGCCCGACCTCATGCCTGCCGACGTCCTGGGCACCGCCGTCTTCCGCGCCGATCGCGGCACCTTCGAGCTGCGCCGCGGGCCGGTCTTCACCGAGGTGCTGCTGGCCGACGAGGTGAACCGGACACCGCCCAAGACCCAGGCGGCGCTGCTCGAGGCCATGGAGGAGCGGCAGGTGACCATCGACGGCGAGCGCCACCCGCTGGCCGAGGGCTTCTTCGTGGTCGCGACCCAGAACCCCATCGAGTACGAGGGCACCTACCCCCTGCCCGAGGCGCAGCTCGACCGCTTCATGGCCCAGGTGCGCATGGGCTACCCGGAGGAGGCCGAGGAGCAGGAGCTCCTGCGGCGGGCGGCGGCCGGCTTCGACGCCCACGACCTGGCCGCGGCCGGCGTGGCGCCGGTGCTCGCGCGCGAGGAGGTGACGGCGCTGCGGGCCCGGGCCCGGGCGCTGCCGGTGGCCGAGCCGCTCCTCGCCTACGTGGGCCGGCTGGTGAGGCAGAGCCGCGCCCTGCCGCGGGTGCGGCTCGGGGCCAGCCCCCGGGCCGCCCTGGCCCTGCTCTCCCTGGCGCGGGCCCGCGCCGCGCTGCGCGGCGCCGAGTGGCTCTCGCCCGACGACGTGAAGGCGGTGGCCCGGCCCTGCCTGCGCCACCGGCTGCTGCTGCGGCCCGAGGCGGAGCTGGAGGGCGCCACGGGCGACGACCTGGTGGCGGAGCTGCTGGAGACGGTCGAGGTGCCGCGGTAGCCCGGCGCGGGCAACGCCTTGCGGCAGCGCCGGCCCCGGCCGACAATGGCCCCGCCGGCGCGCGCCTCGCGCGCGGCTTCAACCGGAGGGGACGTGAGCCACCGCATCCACGCTGCCGCCGCGCTGGCGGCGCTCCTGCTGGCGCAGCCTTCCCTGGCCGCCGAGGAGCCCGAGGTCCGCACCAGGCACAACGCGCTGTACCTGGAGCTGGGCGGCAACGCCCTCATCTACTCCATCAACTACGAGCGCTTCCTCACCACCGACCTGGCACTGCGGGTGGGCGCCGGCTTCATGAGCGTGAACGCCAACGACCAGAACAACGCCGAGGCGCGGGTGAGCCTGCTCCTCGCGCCGGTGATGCTCGGCTGGACCGGCGCCCGCAGCGGTGGCCATGCCTTCGAGCTGGGCGGGGGCATCCTCGTCGCCTACGCCGGCGCCTCGGTCAAGGACGGCGCCGGGGGCACCGACTTCCAGAGCGGCAGCCGCGTCTGGCCCACCGCCACCGTGGGCTACCGCTACGCCCCGCTGCAGGGCGGCCTCCACTTCAAGGCCGCCTTCACGCCGGTGCTGATCGAGAAGAACTTCCTGCCCTGGTTCGGCGTCAGCGCCGGGGTGATCTTCTAGAGGAACTCGCAGAGGTAGGCGGCGGGGGCGGCGGCCTTCACGTCGAAGCCGCTCTTGCCCGGCACCTCGAAGACCGTGCCGGCCGGGAAGGCGCGGAAGCCGGCCTCTCCGGGCAGCCGGGCCTGCAGCTCGCCGGAGAGCACGGTCATGCGCTCGGGTGCGTCGGTGCCGAAGTGGTACTCGCCCGCGTCCACCACGCCCACAGTGGCGCGGCGGCCGTTGCGCTGGTAGCCGACGCTCTGGACCTTCCCCTCGAAGTAGCTGTTGTGCTCGAGCATGGCGCCCATCCTGGCATGGGAGCCGGGTCCGGCTCACGTGGCGGCTGCGGCGACGCCGGCGGTGGCCGCCAGGTGGCGCCGGTAGCGGGAGAGGTCGCGGACCGTCTCCAGCGGCTGGTCGAAGAGGATCGAGAGGTTGCGGAGGATGGCCCCCACCACCCGCCGCTCGCAGCTCTCGTCGAAGTGGATCTGCTCGTCGAGCCAGCGCTCCAGCCAGCCCGGATCGGGGAGGCGGCTCTGGACGGTGTCGTTGGGGAACTGGGCCCGGGCCACGTGCAGGTTGGTGGGATGGAGCGCGCGGCCGCCGCGGCCGCTGGCCATGAGCACCCCCACGCGCGCGAAGGCGGAGCGGGCGCCGTCGCCCTCCCGCTCGATGGCCTGCCGCATGTAGCGCAGGTAGGCGCCGCCGTGGCGAGCCTCGTCCTTGGCGATGAGGTCGTAGATGTGCTGGATGACCGGCTCCTGGTGCCACTCGGCGGCGCGGCGGTACCACTGGGTGAGGCGCAGCTCGCCGCAGAAGTGGAGCATCAGCGTCTCCAGGGGCGGGGCCGGGTCGAAGTCGAAGCGCACCGCGTGGAGCTCCTCCTCGGTGGGGAGGAGATCGGGGCGGAAGCGGCGCAGGTACTCGAGGAGCACCAGCGCGTGCTTCTGCTCCTCGTAGAACCAGACCGACATGAAGGCGGAGAAGTCGCTGTCGGCGCGGTTGTCGCGCAGGAACATCTCGGTGGCCGGCAGGGCCGACCACTCGGTGATGGCGTTCATCTTCAGCGTCTGGGCCTGCTCCTCCGAGAGCCGGTCGCGCTCGAAGCGTTCCCAGGGCACGTCGGTGGCCAGGCTCCAGCGGGCCTGCTCCAGGGTCTGGAAGATCTCGGGGTAGAGCACGCGGGCCTCCTCAGGGTGGGCCCGGTTTCTTGGCGCCCGCCTGTCTCGGGCGTGTCACGGCGCCTGCGGCGACCGTTCCGGGCCCGGCGGGGCGCCGGCAGACGTCAGGGGCGCGCCGTGGCCTGCACCGGCGGCCCGCGGCCGAAGACGCGCAGGATGCGCGGGGCCGCGGCCGAGAAGCGCGCCTCGGCGTCGGGGAGCTTGCGGTCGAAGGGGTCGGTGATGGAGACCCCGCCCAGGCCGGCGTCCATGCCGTAGAAGGAGATCTTGAGGTCCTTGCTCATGGCCGCGAAGCGCGGCTCCCAGCCCAGCGAGGAGAGGACGAAGCGGTCCTCGGGGGCGTCGAACATCGACATGCCGTCGGAGTAGCGGTCGGGCGGGTGGCGGTCGCCCAGCAGCGAGAAGAGGGTGGGGACGACGTCGGCGTGGCTGGTGGCGGCGTCGCGGCGGCCCACCGGCACCCCGTCGCCCAGCACCACCATGGGAACGTGGATCTGCTGCACCGTCAGGGCCGAGCCGTGGCCCAGGTGGCCCTGCTCGCGCATCTCCTCGGCGTGGTCGCCGGTGACCAGCACCATGGGCCGCTTGCCGCGGGCCTTCTCCATCCAGTCGAGGAACTCGTCCAGCTTCCAGTCCACCTCGTAGGCCGAGTTCTTGGCGCGGGCCAGGATGAGCTCGCCGGGGGCGGCGGAGGCCTTGAGCACCCCGGCGCCGTCCCACACCGGGGCGAACTTCGCGGAGCGGGCCGGGTAGGAGTAGTTGAAGTGGGTCCCGACGAAGAAGAGGAAGAGGAAGACGGGCTGGTCGCCGGCCGCGCCCACGAAGCGCCGGGCCTCGGCCAGCATGGCCTCGTCCTTCTGGTCGGGGGAGAGGCCGGCGGGCCAGTCGGTCTCCAGCGACTGCTTCACGTCGCCGAACACCTGGTCTCGCAGCCCCATCCAGTCCACCGAGGAGGCGGCCAGGAACCGCGAGGTGTAGCCGTTGGCGGTGAAGGCCGGGAACAGCTCCGGCCGGCGCCCGGACCCGACCACGGCGTCGAGCTTGTGGGCCTGGAGCCCGAAGATGAGCCCGAACACCGTGAAGTAGGTGGAGGAGGAGAGCGCGTAGTGGCGCTCGAAGACGGTGCCGCCCTGGGCGGCCCGCTTCCAGAGGCGCGGCATCACCTCCGGGTCGAGGTAGTCGGCGCGGGTGCTCTCCAGGAGCGCCAGCACCACGTCGGGCCTGCGCTCGAACTTCACCTCGGCCGGCGGCACGCCGGGCGGGAGCTTGAGCGCGCTCTCGCCGGCCACGCCCTTGAGCGGGCTGGAGAGGGCGATCCGGCCGGTGATCCTCTCCCAGATGTTGCTCATCCGCACCGGCACCTGCAGCGGCAGCACCTGGCCGGCGGCGAAGACGCCGGGGCCGCCGAAGAAGGTGAGGCTGGCCACGTAGGTGCGCTCGACGGCGGCCAGGAGGAGGAGCGAGAGGGCCCAGGCCCAGGTGCGGTGGCGCCCGGCGAAGCGGCCCAGGAACCAGGCCCCGGCCGCGGTCTCCAGCGCCACCCAGCCCAGCATCTGGGCGCCGAGCAGCACCGCCTCGCTGGTGGGGATGCCGGTCTCGCGCAGGGCGTCGGGCTGCACGATGACCCGCAGGAAGAAGCCGTTGATGTGGAAGCCCACCGCGGAGAAGGTGCGCGCGTCCGCGGCCAGGAAGACGGTGGCCAGCCCCCCGAGGAGCGGCATGGCCCAGCGGTAGAGGCGCGGGGCGAGGGAGAGGGGGGCGGTGGCGAGGAAGATGAAGAGGGCCAGCGACGCGGCCTGG
The DNA here is from genome assembly GCA_016214955.1 of Deltaproteobacteria bacterium. GTDB lineage: Bacteria > Myxococcota > Myxococcia > Myxococcales > Anaeromyxobacteraceae > JACRMN01. Next base: position 234,249 of record JACRMN010000019.1, on the reverse strand, counting down.
ATGGCGTAGGCGGGAAGGAGGAGCAGGCGGTACGTGTCGGCCACGCCGCGCTGGGCCTGGCCGATGGGGCCGGCGAAGAGGCCGAGGAAGAGGGGGACGTGGAGCATCGCCCAGACGAAGGCCGGCCAGCGGAGGGCGGAGGGCGCGGGCGTGGGGCGAGCGGTCATGTCGGAGGGGGAACCTAGTCAAAGTGGACGCGGCGCGCCACGGAGGGAGGGGTGGAGGGGACCCTGGCTCCCCGACCCCGACCGCGACCGGGACCGCGACCGCGACCGGGACCCCGACCTCGACCCCGACCTCGACCCCGACCCCGACCCCGACCGCGACCCCGACCGCGACCCCGACCGGGACCCTTTCCTGCTCGCTCGGCCATGCCGGCCTCCTTCGGCTGGGCGAAAGGAGGCCGTCATGGCCAACACGCGCACTCCCGTCGTTCCCCTCTCCGCTCCCGTTTCCGCTCCCACGCCCGTTCCCGCTCCCGACCGCATCCCCTTCCAATCGCTCGACGTCTACGTCGCCGCCCGCGAGCTCGCCGCTCGCTGCCACTCCCTCTCCATCGCCGACGCCGAGCTCTGCGATCAGCTTCGCCGCGCCAGCAAGTCCGCCTTCCTCAACCTGGCCGAGGGGCTTCCCGCCGACTCCGCCGGCCTGCGCCGGCGCGCGTTCGCCCTCTCCGCTGGAAGCCTGTGCGAGGCCGCGGCGGCGCTCGACCTCGCGGCCGCCACCGGCCTCGCGGAGGCCGCCGAGGCGGCGGCGCTCGTCGCGCTCGCCGCCCGCGTGAAGCGCATGCTCCGCGTGCTCAGCGCGCGAGCCCGGTGAGCAGCGCCACCAGCCTGTCGGCGAGGCGGAGCACCTCGGCGAGGCGGGCCGCGCCGACCTCGCCAGAGAGCGCGGCGATCTCGACCGCGGCCGCCGCCTCGACGCACTCGGCGCGGGCGATGGCGAAGGCGCGCGCCTTGTCGGCGCGGGTGACCCGGCCCGCGCCCTCGGCGGTGTTGAGCGCCGCCGACTGCGCAGCGCGCAGCGCCTGATCGCGGAGGTGGGCGCTGCGGATGGAGCAGGCCTGGACCGCGACGAGGAAGTCGCGGGCGACGGAGAAGGCGATGAGCTTGTGGTGGGGCAGGAGAGGAGACGAGCGAGCGGGAGATGCGGGGGCGGCAGGAAGTGCGGCGGGAGCGGACGAAGACTGGGACACGGCGAGGTGACGCGCGTTGTCGGCCATGGACGAGGCCTCCTTTCACCCCATCGGTGAAGGAGGCCGAGGACATGGCCGTCGCGCGTCACCCACCGTGAACTTCGCGCGCTCCCCGACCCCGACCCCGACCCCGACCCCGACCCCGACCCCGACCCCGACCCCGACCCCGACCCCCTCCCCGACTACCCCCCGCGGATGCTCCGCAGCACCTGGGCGGCGTCGAGCCCCTGCGCGCGCGCCTGGATGTCGGCTCCGTGCTGGCCCGCCAGCGACCGCGCCTTGCCCAGCATCTCCTGGAAGGCCTGGCGCAGCGCCTCGGCCGACAGGGTGCGGCCGCCACCGTAGTAGCGCCTGGCCACCTGGCCGAGGGCGTAGGTGCTGGTGAAGGCGGTGGCCGAGCTCACGGCCTGCCGGCCCAGCCCCCCGAGCATGCGCCCGCCCAGCGCCCCGAGCAGCCCGCCCACCAGCTTCCTCCCCACCTGCTCGATGTACTGGGAGGCCAGGCCCACGCCGGCGGTGGCCAGGAAGTCCTTCACGTGGCCGCGGTCCAGCTCGTACCCGTGAGCCTTGCCCACCTGGTACACCAGCCGCATCTGCAGCGGGATGATGGCCATGGTGGCCAGCGACTCGGGCAGCAGCTCCAGCGCCCCGTTGAGGATCGAGGCGTCGAGGATGGCCCTGTCGAGCGCGGCCGCATCGGGCGCGACGGGCGGGCCGCCGGCGAGCGGGGCGGTGGCGAGGGCGGTGGCGCTGGCGGCGATGGTGCTGGCCGGGCCGGCCTCGAGCTGGAGCGCCTGGCGGAGCCGCTCCAGGAACTCCTGCTCGGCGGCGCTGGCGGCGCCGTCGGCGTTGCAGACGCAGGCCGCCAGCTCGTAGGCCGTCTGGCGCTGCGCCGGGTCGGTGAGCGCGGCGGCGGCGCCCTCCAGCGTCCGGCGCCCGGCGAAGACGTCGCCGAGGAGAGCCGAGAAGTCGGCCGACCTGCCCTCGGAGAGGGAGGCGGCGATGCGCTGGATCTCGGCTCGCTCCCGCTCGTCGGTGACGCCGTCGGCGAAGGCGGCCAGGAGGCAGATGGACAGCAGGGCGTCGCGCTCAGCGTCGGTCATGGCATCCCCCTGGCTAGGTCTCCACCTCGTGGGCCTGGTAGGAGGCCACGGCGGCACTCCCCTCCAGGCGGCTCCGCACGAAGCGCGCGTCCTTCGGGGCCACGGCGATGAGCCGCTTCTCCAGCCCCTGGGGATCGGGGCGCGCGCCGGAGAAGCCGACGGCGCCCGCCTCCTCCAGGGTCATCACCTGGGCCTGGGTCTCCTGCAGCACCTCGGCCGAGAGCAGGGAGTCGGGGTCCTGCCCGCGGGCCACCACCACCTCGAAGAGAACGAGCATCGGTTCACCCTCCGCACGCGCCGTGGCCGGCGAGGATAGCAGAGCCGGGCGGCCCCGGCGCGGATCGGACCGGTCAAGCCGCGGTTCGCGGCCCCGCGAGAGGCTGGCCGCGGGGCTTCACCGCGGGTTACTGCCCGCGGATGGCCTACAACCCGAAGCAGGAGAGCGTCGCCGACGCCCCGCCGGCTGGTCCTCATGGCATCGCGCAGTTGCGAGAACGCCTCGGTGCGCGGGTGGATGAATGGTGGGACTCCGGGTCAGGCCCCCACCACCAACGGCGTCTATCCGAGCGACCGGGCGATGAGCGCGAGCACCATGCCTGCGGCGCAAACCAGGCCGCCAACCACGGCCATGATGCGCACCGTCTTGCGAAGGGGATGGGGCGGCATCTTGATCACCGCAAGCAGCGTAACCGCCGATCCGGTGAGCGCCAGGAGTCCGGGGGCCAGCCCACCCCAGCCCTGTGCCCCTCCCACAGCGCCCGCCAAGGCAAGCAGCCCCCCGATCCAGAACAACGCAAGAAGAGCCCAGGCTCGAATCGTGCCACCTTCGGCACCGCCAGTCATAGGGATGCCAGCCCTTCTGCGGCGCGGCCAACCCTCGGGACGCGGCGCGAAGCCCCAATGCGCGAGGCGCTCTCTCGTCGCCGACGGATGCGGCGTCGCCCGCCGGGCTCCACTCAGGGCGCTCAGACTCGTCGGATCCACCCGGTTCACTGGGTCACCGTCCGTGTAGTCGTACTTCATCGGCAAGAGCGGGTCCGGCTGCAGGAAGGTCCTCGCCCCGGGGTGGTACACCCGCACCCCCATCACCAGCAGCCCGCCCGAGAGCCGCAGCGCTCCTGGACCTCCGGGTCGGGCTCGGTCGGGTCGGACTCGGTCGGGGAGGAGCTAACGACAGGCTGCTCCCCACCATGCCTGCCATGAGGTCAGGGTGAAGAGGGCCACGAGGAGCACGGCGAGACGCCTCGCCCTGCGCCTGAGCTCGCCTCTTGACGCGGGATCGAGACGGCGCGCCAAATCCGCAAAGAACACTGCGACGAGCAGGCTTCCCGCGGAAACGACGGGAAGCACGTCGCATAGGGAAACGGCGCGGATGGCAAGCATCAGCATGCCAACGCAGATGCTGCTCCCCCCTACAGCAAGCGCGAGCATTGCCAGGGCCGTGACGGTTACGTCGGGTCGCCCGAGCGGCACTCTCATGTGACTGCCTCCAGTTCAGACGTTCGCCGTGCCCGCGGCGCGGCCCTTGGATGCCTTCCTCGCCCCCGTCGAGAGCACCGGCGCCTCCCCGACAAGGTATTCGCACCCTCGCCTCTCAGCACCGCGCAGACGTTCGCTCCAACAACGAGACTCGTACCGACGAGGACGGCCGCCGCAGTTCCCCACGGGCCCAGGAGTGGTGCGAAGTGAATCCCGGCCTCGACGAGTTCTACTCCGACGTAGAACAGCGAGGCGAGAGGAGCGTGGGACATTTCGCTTGCCACCGCCCAGCCAGCGAGCGTGCGCAGCACGTACAGCGAACCCACCAGAGACCGCGGCTGCGCAGAAGGCGGCAGCGCGGAGCCCGGCAAGCGCTCGCTTCCTGGCCGCAGGGGCTGGAACGCAAGCCGGCGGCTGCCGTGGGAGCAAGCAGCCGCGCGGCTGCCGGGACCCCGACGGCGAGCCCTCGCCCCCTCGACCACGATCACGCCGACCCGGCCCCGCGCTACACTGCCCTCCGCCATGCCCACCCGCCGCGCCGCGCTGCTGCTGCTCCTCGGCGCCCTCCCCGCTCTCGCGGCCATCGCGCGCCCGGGGCTCTGGCTCGCGGTGGCCGGCTTCGACCTGCTCGTGCTGGCGGCGCTCCTCGCCGACGCGCTTCGGGCGCCGCGGCCGGGCAGCGTGCTGGCCGAGCGGCTGCTCCGCGAGCCGCTGGCCGCCTTCCTCGAGAACCCGGTGGTGCTGCGGCTCCGCTCCCGGCTCGCCGTCCCGGTGGCGCTGGAGGTCGCGGACGCGCCGCCCGCCACCTTCGCCTCGGAGCAGCACCGCACCCGGCTGGCCCTCGCCGCCGGCGGCAGCGCGGCCCACGCCTACGCGGTGCACCCGCGGGAGCGCGGCCGCCACGCCTTCGGCGACCTGCACCTGCGGGCGGCGGGCCCCTGGGGCCTGTGGGCCCGGCAGTGGCGCGTGGCGCTGGCCCGCGAGGTGCTCGTCTACCCCGACCTGCGCGCCCGGGCCGGCGCGGCGGCACCGGGTGCGGCGGCGCCCGGCAGCGCGGTGCGGGGCGGATTCGCGGAGGGGCGCGAGTTCGAGTCGCTGCGCAGCTACGTGCCCGGCGACGACGTGCGGACCGTGGACTGGAAGGCCACCGCCCGGCGCGGCGCCCCGGTGGTGCGCGAGCTGCGGCCGGAGCGGGACCAGACGCTCTGGCTGCTCCTCGACTGCGGGCGGCAGCTCGCCGCCCGGCTCGCCGACGGCCGCACCAAGCTCGACGCGGCGGTGGACGCGGCCCTGGCGCTGGCCCGCGCCGCGGTGGACCGCGGCGACCGGGTGGGCTGCCTCCTGCTCGGCGCGGAGCTGGGGTCGGTGCTGGCGCCGGCGCGCGGCCGCGGGCAGCTCGGGGCCCTGGCCGAGGCGCTGGCCGGGGCCCGGGCGCGGCCCGAGGAGCCGGACTGGGCGGTGGCCTTCGACGCGCTGCAGGCGCGCCAGTCGCGGCGCGCCCTGGTGGTGGTGTTCACCGACCTCGCCGACCCGGACCAGAGCGCGCTGCTCCTGGCCCGCACCGCGGCCCTGCGCCGGCGCCACCTGCCCTGGGTGGTGGCGGTGGCCGACTCGGCGCTGGCCGACGCGGCGCGGGCCGAGCCGGCCAGCGAGGCCGAGGCCTACGCCCGGCTGGCGGCCGAGCGCATCCTGGCCGAGCGGGACCTGGCCGCGGCGCGGCTGCAGGCCGCGGGCGTGCGGGTGCTCTCCGTCCCGGCCCGCGAGCTGGCGGGCCGGGTGGTGAGCGGCTACCTGGAGCTCAAGGCGCGGGGGCGGCTCTAGCCGAGCTACTTGCCGCGCACCTTGCGCACCGCCTGGGCGGCGCCGGCGAACACCGCCGGGATCTGCGCCTCGGTGAGGCAGGAGAAGGCCACGCGCAGGTCGCGCTTGCCGAGCGCGATGGTGCCGATGCCGCTGTCGTCGAGCAGCGCCAGCCGCACCGGGTCGGCCTCGGCACCCTTGAGCCGCAGGCACATGAAGTAGCCGCTGTTGAACGGGTAGACGTCCCAGCAGTCGGCGTACTCGGGCTTGCGGCACTCCTGGGCCACCACCGCCGCGCGGGAGCGCAGCGTGGCCACCTTCTCGGCCTGCTGCCTGCGGAAGTCGGGGTCCTGCATGGCCTTGAGCACGATGGACTGGCCGGGGTTGGAGATGTTGGAGACGTAGGCGCGGATCAGGCCCGCGGTCTTGTCCTCCAGCGCCTTGTAGGCGGCGGCGGTGCCGTTCTTGACGCCGAAGGTGATGAAGCCGACGCGGAGGCCCCAGACGAACTCCTCCTTGGTGGCGCCGTCGATCTTCACCGCCAGCAGGTTCTGCGAGGCGCGGGCCAGCCGGCCGAAGAGCGACTCCTTCTCGCAGGACTCGTCGAAGAACATCCCGTAGTAGGCGTCGTCGACGCAGACCACCATCCGGGTGCCGGCCTCGGCCTCGGCGCCGAGCGCCCGGGCGATGCCCTCGGCCTCGGCCTTGGTGGGCGTGTAGCCGGAGGGGTTGTTGGGGAAGTTGAGCGAGACCACCAGCTTCTTCCCGCGGAACTTCGAGAGCGCCTGGGTGAAGCCGGCGAGGTTGAAGCCGGTCAGCTTCTCGTCGAAGAACGGGTAGTAGTGGTAGCGGGCCTCGAGCCGGGTCTCCCAGTTGAGGTTGTAGTTCTCCCACATGAGGTCGCTGGAGAGGACGTCGGTGCCCGGGTCGATGAAGAGGTCGCCCACCAGGCCCAGGCCGTGGGTGAGGGCGTTGGTGACCACCGGGTTGGAGGTGAGCTGATCGCCGAGCGAGGGGGTCTCCTCGCGCTGCTTCTTGGCCCAGGCGGTGCGGATGTCGGGCTTCCCGTAGCTGGGCGCGTAGTCGTAGATCTCGGCCGGCGTGAGCCCCTGGTAGTACTTGTGCACGCAGGCCAGGTGCATGGGCGCGCCGTTCTCGGTGGCGATGCCCACGGTGGCGTTGGCGGTCTTGGCCTTCTGCTTGGCCTCCGCGCCCTGGGCCAGGATGCCCTTGGCCGGGAAGAAGAAGCGCTTGCCGCGCTCCGAGAGGAGGTCGAGCAGGACGGGGCAGTCCTTGGCGAGGGCCTCGTTGGCGGCCTGGGCGAGAGGATGGAGAGGGGCGGCGCTCATGGTGGCTCCTGGATCGCCTGGGCCTCGGGGCCGGGCGAGCCGTGGGGTCGTGGTTCCAGAAACGGACCCGCAAGGGTGCATGAGCCGGCGTCGTCGGTCAACCCTCCCCGGCGCCGCGGTCACCCGCCTTTCTCCCGCCGCCCGGCCTGGAGCGCTGCTAGCGTCGCGGTGCGCACGGCCCGCCGGGCCGAAGGAGGAACCGTGAAAGTCCTCATCGCCGACGCCTTCCCGAAGGAGCGGCTCGCGGACCTGGCCGCGCTCGGCCTCACCGTGGACCACCGGCCCGACCTGCCCGCCAAGGAGGTCGCCGCGGCGGCCGCCGACGCCACCGTGCTGGTGGTGCGCTCCAAGCAAGTGGTGGCCGAGGTCTTCGAGAAGGCCGACGCCCTCTCGCTGGTGGTCCGCGCCGGCGCCGGCGTGAACACCATCGACGTGGCCGCGGCTTCCAAGGCCGGCATCTACGTGGCCAACTGCCCGGGCCAGAACGCCATCGCCGTGGCCGAGCTGGCGGTGGGGCTGATGGTGGCCATCGACCGGCGCATCCCCGACAACGTGGCCCAGCTCCGGGCCGGCAAGTGGAACAAGAAGGCCTTCAGCGAGGCCAACGGCCTCTACGGCCGGGTGCTGGGCGTCGTCGGCCTCGGCCCCATCGGCCAGGCCACGGTGCGGCGCGCCCAGGGCTTCGGCATGCGGGTGGTGGCCTGGTCCCGCTCGCTCGACGACGGCCGCGCCCGCGAGCTCTCCGTGGAGCGCGCGCCCGACCTGGTGTCCCTGGCCCGCCAGGTGGACGTGCTCTCCCTCCACCTGCCGCTCTCCAAGGAGACCCGCGGCCTGGTCTCGCGCCAGGTGCTGGAGGCGATGAAGCCGGGCGCCATCCTGGTGAACACCGCCCGCGCCGAGCTGGTGGACCAGGCGGCGCTGCTCGAGCTGGCGAAGGCCGGGCGGCTCCGCGTCGGGCTCGACGTCCACGCCGGCGAGCCGGAGAAGGGGCAGGCCGACTTCGACAGCGAGCTCGCGAAGCTCCCCAACGTGTACGGCACCCACCACATCGGCGCCTCCACGGAGCAGGCGCAGGACGCCATCGCCCGCGAGACGGTGCGCATCGTGGCCTCCTTCCTGCGCGAGGGCGCCGTCCCCAACTGCGTCAACGTGGCGCGCAAGTCGCCCGCCAAGGCGCGGCTGGTGGTGCGCCACTTCGACCGCGTGGGCGTGCTCGCCAACGTGCTCGGCGCCATCCGCGAGGCGGGCATCAACGTCGAGGAGGTGCAGAACACCGTCTTCGAGGGAGCCGCCGCCGCCTGCTGCACCATCCGGCTCGACGAGCGCCCGCCGGCGGAGCTGGTCCAGCGCATCCGCGCCCGCACCGACGAGGTGATGTTCGTGGAGTGCTTCGACCTGTAGGGGGTTCGCCCCACTCTCCCCTTCCCCCGCGATCCCACTTGCGGCAAGATCAGCTTTCGCGCACGGGCGCTCCGGCATCGGGGGAGCGCAGGCGCGGGTGGCCGGGGCGTGGTCGGTGGAGGTGGTCGGGTGGCCAAGGGCGTGGTGGCGGCGGGAGTGTCGGTGCAGGCGCGCGCGGCGACGGCCGAGCGCCCCGCCGCGCCCCAGACGGCGCCCAGGAACACGGCTCCCCTCACCCGCTTCCACCAGCGCATCGCCGCCGAGGCCATCAGCGCCCGCAGCGGCGGCGGCGCCGCGCGCCTGGCACCGGCCCTGGCCCGCTCGGCGGTCGACCTCAACCCCCACCAGGTGGAGGCGGCGGCCTTCGCGCTGCAGGCCCTCCCCACCGGCGGCGCCGTGCTGGCCGACGAGGTGGGGCTCGGCAAGACCGTCGAGGCCGGCCTGGTCATCGCCCAGCTGGCGGCCGACGGGCGGGGCCGCACGCTCGTCCTGGTGCCGGCCTCGCTGCGCATCCAGTGGCGCGACGAGCTGCTCGGCAAGTTCGGCCTCGAGTCCACGGTGGTGGACGGCGAGAGCGCCCGGGCCGCCGAGAGGCGCGGCCAGCGCAACCCCTTCGACACCGGCGGCATCGTCATCGCCTCCCACCCCTTCGCCGCCATGCGGGCCGACGACCTGGCCCGCGTGCCCTGGGACCTGGCGGTCATCGACGAGGCCCACCGGCTGCGCAACGCCTGGAAGAAGGACCACCGCACCGGCCAGGCCCTGCGCAAGGGGCTGCGCCGCTGCCCCAAGCTCCTGCTCACCGCCACCCCGCTGCAGAACGAGCTGACCGAGCTTCTGGGCCTCACCTCGTTCCTCGACGACGCCCTGCTGGGCAGCGAGGAGAGCTTCCGGCTCCAGTACCCGCCCGGCGAGCTCGACGAGGACCGGGCCGCCGACCTCAAGGAGCGGCTCTCCCACGTGGTGGTGCGCACCCTGCGCCGGCAGGTGCGCGAGTACGTGAAGTTCACCGCCCGCCGCTCCATCGTCGAGGACTTCGAGCCCACGCTCGAGGAGCAGGAGCTCTACGACCGGGTGAGCGCCTGGCTGCGACGCGAGGACGGCTTCGCGCTCCCGCCCAACCGCCGCGCCCTGATGGTGCTGGTCTACCGCAAGATCCTGGCCAGCTCCTCCTTCGCGCTGGCGGCCACGCTGGAGAAGCTGGCCGACACCCTCGACGCCCGGCTCACCGGGGCCGAGGAGGACGCCGCCGCCGGCATGGAGCTCGACTTCCCGGGCTTCGAGGAGGAGGCCGAGGAGTGGGGCTCGGCGGGCGGTGCCCCGCGGCCCCGCGGCGCCGCCGCCCTCGGCGCCATGCGCTCCGAGGCGGCCGAGCTGCGGGCCTGCGCCCGCATCGCCCGCAAGCTCCACGGCAACGCCAAGGGCGAGGCGCTGGTGCGGGGGCTCGACAGGGCCTTCACCGTGGCCCGGGCCTGCGGCTGGCCGGAGAAGGCGGTGGTCTTCACCGAGTTCCGGCGCACGCAGGAGTACCTGCAGAAGCTGCTGGCGGCCAAGGGCTACACCGTCACCTGCCTCTCCGGCGACGCCGGCGGGCCCGAGAAGCGCCAGGCGCTGGTGGAGGAGTTCCGCCACCGCACCCAGATCCTCCTCATGACCGAGGCCGGGGCCGAGGGGCTCAACCTCCAGTTCTGCAACCTGGTGGTGAACTACGACCTGCCCTGGAACCCGCAGCGGGTGGAGCAGCGCATCGGCCGCTGCCACCGCTACGGCCAGACCCGCGACGTGCTGGTGGTGAACTTCCTCAACCGCCGCAACGCCGCCGACGCCCGGCTCTACGAGCTGCTGGCCCAGAAGCTGGCCCTCTTCGACGGCGTCTTCGGCTCCTCGGACGAGATCCTGGGGGCGCTGGGCAGCGGCGTGGACTTCGAGCGCCGGGTGCTCGACATCTACCAGTCGTGCCGCTCCTCGGAGGAGATCGACCAGGCCTTCGCCGCGCTGCGCGCCGACCTGGACGGCCGCATCGAGGCCCGGCTGCAGGCCGCCCGGGCCCTGCTCTTCGAGCGCTTCGACGGCGACGTGCGGGCCCGGCTGCGGATGGCCGAGCGCGAGGCCCGCGACGCCGTGGCCCGGCAGGAGGCCGACGAGGAGGCCCTGGTCGAGGCGGTCTTCGCCGAGGGTCAGCCCGCGCCGGCGCAGCCGGCCCCCGAGGCCGGGCCGCGGGCGCGCCGATCGCGGCTGGCCCGCGCCGCCGCCGAGGTGGTGAAGGCGCGCGCCGCCGACCCGGTGTCGCTCCTGGAGCTGGACGCCCGCGCGCTGCCGGCGGCCCTGGCGCCGCTGGCCGGCCGCGAGGGCTGGTGGTTCGCCTATCGCTTCTCCTTCGAGGGGCTGGTGCCCGAGGAGCGGGTGGCCCACCTGGTGCTGTGGAGCGACGGCGAGCGCTGGCGCGAGCTCCCGCAGGACGCGGCCGGGGCCTTCGCCCGGCTCCCGGCCCGCGAGGGCCAGGGCGGCGCCCGCGGCGGCGCGGTGCCGCTGGGCGCGGCGCAGGAGGAGGCGCTCTCGCGGCTCTCGGCGCAGCTCGAGGCCGACCTGGCCGCCCGCTCCGGGGCCGCCTGGGACGAGTCGCGGGAGCGCTGGGACCGGTCGGTGGAGGATGGACTGGCCCCGCAGCGGCGCGCCACCGAGGAGGCCCGGGCCGCCTGGGAGCGTGCCCGCGGCGCCCTCCACGAGAAGAGCGAGCTGCCGCTCCGCGACCGGCGCGCCCTGCTGGAGCGGGCCGAGCGGGAGTACCGGCGCAAGCTCGACGAGCTTCGCGCCACCGAGGCCTTGCGCTACGGCGAGAAGGACCGGGCGCTTGCCGAGCTCAGGCGCCGCGCCGACCCGAAGCCCCGGCGGACGCTGCTCGGCACCGCCTGGTGGCGCTGCGTCTAGGGCCCGGTTCCCCGCCGCTACAGGTGCAGGTCGCCGGCCTTCTCGGGCTGGTACTCGATGCCGACCACCCGGAGGCGGGCGGTCTGGCCGTCGGGCATCGGGCACTCCACCGACTGCCCGATGTGGAGGCCGAGGAGCGAGGCGCACACCGGCGACAGGATCGAGACGCGCCCGCGCGCCGGATCGGTGTCGTTCGGATAGGCCATCACCACCTCCGACTGCTTCCCGGTGCGCTCGTCCACGTAGGCCACGATCGAGTTCATGGTCACCAGGGTGGGCGGCACCTGATCGGCGGGGATGGACGGTGAGCGCGCCATCTTCTCGCGCAGCAACCGGATGCCGGTGGCGAAGTAGCTGGCCTCGGCCTTGGCGAGGATCTTGCTGAGCCGCTCGACGTCCAGCTTGGTCAGGATGGTCTGGGGTGCGTCCATGGGCCAATGGTCGGGTGCCGGAGCGGGCCCGTCAAGCCTTCGCCGGGCCGCCAGGCGGCGGCTCGGCCGTGCCCGGCCGAAGCCGGCCAGCCGCCGCTGGCTACCCTCCGTCGCGCCGGAAGTGCAGCGGCACCTGCACCCTGGCGCCGGCCTTGCCGCCCGGCAGCTCCGCCTTCTTCACCTCCGCCAGCACGCAGCGGGCCACCCGGGGCGCGTGGAGCGAGTCGAGCGCGACGCGGGCCGAGCGGGCGCGACCCCCGGTGGCCGGCACCTCCAGCTCCACCACCAGGGCGCCGTCGAGCCCGGGCCGCTCCTTCAGCCCCTCCTGGTAGCAGGCGAGGAGCGCCGCCCGGTGCCCGGCGAGCGCCTGGCGCAGCGCGGCCCCCTGGGCGGCCGGCGGAGTGCCCACCTCCACCGCGGGCCGCGCCGACCCTTGGCTCTGGACGGGCTCCGGCTCCTCGGCGCCGCCGCGGGCCAGCACCTCGCCCTTCACCAGGAAGGCCCAGGAGACCGGCTCCACGCCGAGGCCCCAGCTGTGCGTCCCCGGGGCGTGGGCGCAGACGGCGGCGTCGTCGTCCTCGGGCAGGGCGAACAGCAGCCGAAGCCGCCCCTCGCCGTTGCGCGCGGCGGCGGTGATCCTCCGGGCCAGGGCCGGGTCGGCGGCCATCGGCAGCTCGGTGTCGTCCACCGACCAGACCCGCAGCGCGCCGCCGGCCCCCAGGAGATGGGCCCGCTCGCCGAGGGTGAGCGTGCGCCGCTCCTCGTCGTAGTCGAAGGAGAGGCCGCGGCCGGCGAGCTCGACGGCGTAGCGGCCCTCGAGAGCCCGGGCGCGCCGCTCCTCCTGGTCGGCCTCTGCCGCCGCCCTGTCGAGCTGGGCGTCGCGGCGCCGCTCCGGGAACTCCAGCGCCTTGCAGAGCCGCTGCACGTCGGGGCGGCCGGCGAGCTGCTGCGGCGCGCGGGTGACCCCGGTGGCCTCGATGGCCGGGGCGGAGGCGCGGGGCGCGAGGAGCGCCAGGGCGAGGAGCAGGGGGCCCATGCCCGGCCACTCTACCGCGGCCGCGCAGGCGCGGCGGCGCTACGCCCCGGCGAATGGCACCTTGAGCCGCAGCGCCCCGGGCAGGATGGTGAACCGGGCCGGGAGCGTGCCGGGCCCCTCCCCGTCCACGTCGAGGAGCACGCGGGCGCCGTCGAGGGGCTCGATCTCGACGGTGCGGGCCCGGAGGGTGCGGGTGTTGGGAAGCCGGAGGTGCGAGCCGTCGTACAGGGTGTGGCGCCGCACCAGGAAGTCGGCGATGCCCAGCCCCTGCCACACGGTGACGTCGAAGAGCCCGTCGTCGATGCGGGCATCGGGGGCCACCATCATGCCGCCGCCGAAGTAGCGGCCGTTGCAGACGGCGATGCAGGTGACGGCCTCCTCGCGCCAGGGGCCGCCGTCGGTCCGCCAGCGCACCCGCTGATCCTTCCAGCCCAGCAGCGCCCGCGCGGCGCCGATCTGGAAGGCGGCCTTGCCCCCCAGCAGCTTGGTGGAGCCCTCGACCTTCTCCACCACCCGGCCGTCGATGCCGCACCCGGCCACGTTGGCGAAGTGGCGCACCTGGCGCGTGCCGTCGTGGCCCACGAACTCGACCCGACCCAGGTCGCAGACCCGCTCCTCCCCGCGCAGGGCGCGGGCGGCGCGGTGGGTGTCGGCCGGGGCGCCGATGGAGCGCTTCAGGTCTCCCCCGGTGCCGCGGGGGATGAATCCGAAGCAGACCTGGGGGTCGCGGGCAGTGGCCAGTCCGTCCACCACCTCGCTGGCGGTGCCGTCGCCACCGACCGCCACCACCAGTCGCGAGCCGCCGGCGACTGCCTCGCGCGCCAGCACGGCGCCGTCGCCGCGCCGCCGGGTGAAGGCCCACTCGAAGTCGCCCAGCGCCGCGCGCACCGCGCTGGCGATGGCGTCGAAGTGACGGCCGGTCCGGCCGTTGGCGCTCATGGGGTTGACGATGAGGTGCGGTCGCACGAGGGCGCAGGATAGCGGGGAGCGGCGGGGGACCCAAGGGGTGACCCGATGGTGACGCGACCTCGACCGCGACCCCGACCTCGACCGCGGCCCCGACGCGGCGCTGCCTAGCCGGATCCCCTGGCGGCCCTCTCTGCGTACAGGCGGCGCATGCGCGGGCCGATCTCGCCCGGGTCGGCCGCGGCCACGCTCCGGTGCGCGAGCAGCCTGCTGGCCCAGTTCTGCAGGGCCGGGAAGGCGGCGAGCCGGTTCTGCTCCGGCATGCCCCACTCCTCGGCGGCGGCCCAGCGGCGCAGGAACGGGGCCCAGGCGGCGTCCACCAGGGTGAGCTGCCTCCCCAGGAACCAGGGGCCGCCGCGCCGCGCCACCTCGGCGTCGGCCCGGGCCAGCGCCCCGCGCAGCTCCTCCAGCGGCTTCGCCAGGGCCTCGCCCGTCCACCCGGCGGCGAGGGCCAGAAGCGAGCGGTAGCTGGCCGGCATCACCGCGTCGTTGCAGTAGACGACCCAGGCCCGGGCCTCGGCGCGGGCCAGCGGCTCGGCCGGCAGCATCGCCGGGTGCGGGTACAGCTCCTCGAGCAGCTCGTTGATCACCATCGACTCGAAGACCGGCCGCCCGTCCACCACCAGCACCGGCACCTTCCCCATGGGGGAGAGCCTGAGGAACCAGTCGGGCTTGTTCGCGAGGTCGATGAAGTCGATGGAGTGGGCCACCTGCTTCTCCAGGAGCACGATGCGGCTGCGCTCCACGAATGGGCAGATGTCGAAGGAGACGAGCTTGAGGTCGTGGGCCATCTCGGGGATCTAGCGCTCGTGAGCGGCCGGCGCCCGTCTCCGGGCGCCCGGTGGTGGGACGGGTGTGCCTCCCGGCGTGAACCCGCCTCCGGGATGCCGCGCGCCCGGCCCCTCGTTACACTGGGCCCATGCCCCTGAACGTCACCCTGTACTCCGACTTCGTCTGACCCTTCTGCTTCATCGCCGAAGCGAGCAGCCTGGTCAGGCTGCAGGCCGAGTACGACGTCTCCCTCGACTGGCGCGGCTTCGAGCTTCACCCGGACACGCCCCGCGGCGGGCGGCTCCTGGCGGAGAAGTTCGGCGCGCAGCGCTACGCCGCCATGAAGGAGCACCTGCGCCGGTTCGCCGAGGGGTTCGGGATCGCCGGGATGCGCATCCCGGAGCGCTCGCCTAGCACGCGCGCCGCCCTGGCGCTCGCCGAGCACGCCCGCGACCGGGGGCGGCTCCACGAGGCGCGGCACGCCCTGATGGACGCCTTCTGGCGGCGCGGTGAGGACCTGGAGGACCCGGCGGTGCTGTCGCGCTGCGCCGCCGAGGCGGGGCTGGACGCGGCGGCGGCCATGGCGGCGCTTTCCGACCCGGGGCTCGTCGCGCGGGTGGACGCCATGGGGCGCGAGGCCGCGCGCGCGGGGGTAACCGGGATCCCCACCTTCTTCCTCGGGCGCCGCCGCGTGGTGGGGTGCCAACCCTACGAGGCGATCGCCGCCGAGGCGGAGGCGGCGGGAGCGAAGAGGCGCTAGGGCGATTTCGACCTGGACCGCGACCGCGACCCGGGCCGCGACCCGGGCCGCGACCCCGACCTCGACCCGGTCCCGGACCCGGACCGCGCGCCGGTGCGGACGATGGGCTCACCGCGCGCCAGCGTGGTCACCAGCGCGGCGATCTTCTTCGCGCGCCCGGCGGGCGTCTTCAGGGCCCTTGTCCGGAAGCCGAGCGCGAAGAGGTTGAGCCTGTCGAGCCTGCCGAGCGTCCTCCGGGCTCGTGGGTTGGCCTCGATGGCGGCGCGCAGGTCGGCGGGGAGGCTCGCGACCGTTGCCTTGGCGATGGGAGCGTAGGCGGCATCCCAGCGTCCGTCGGCCTTGGCCGCGTCGACGTGGCGCTGGCCGTGGGGCGTCATGCGGCCCGCTGCGGTGAGGCGCGCGACGTTGTCGCGGTTGATCTGGCTCCAGACGCTCCTCGGCCCGCGCGGCGTGTAGCGCTGCAGGAAGGAGCGCTCGTCGAGCCCCTTGCGGAGGCCGTCGATCCAGCCCCAGCAGAGGGCGACGTCGATCGCCTGGACCGCCGTCACGCTGCGGAGGCCGGAGTCCTTCTTGTGGATCTTGAGCCACAGCTCGGGCCAGGTGTCGTGATGGGTCGAGAGCCAGGCCTCGAAGGCGGCCTCGCTCGCGAACGACCGGATGCGGCGAGGGTCGGGGATGACGGGGGCCATGCGGTACGTGACGGTAGCACCGGGCTCCGACCTCGACACCGACCCGCGACCGCGACCTCGACTCCGACCCCGACCTCGACTCCGACCCCGACCTCGACCCCGACCCCGACCGCGACCCCGGCCGCTACCCCGGTCCCTTGCGTCGGATTCCGAGACCACCCACCCCGGTCTGCGCGTACCATCGCGCCCCGAGGAGAGGGCGCCATGGACGAGCAGCGGCCGAGCAGCCTGCGTCACCCGGTGAGCCTCGCCGGCGCAGCACTGGCGACGGTGTCGGGCGTCTCCGTCCTGTCGCTCTTCGTGGCCAGCATCGTGGGCTTCGAGGGCGGGCCGTACCTGGGCATGGTGGCCTACGTGGGCCTGCCCTCGCTGCTGGTGGTGGGGCTCCTGCTCATCCCCCTGGGCGTGGTGCTGGAGCGCCGGCGGCTCGTCCGCCTCGCCGCCCTGGGCCAGGGGGAGAAGCCGCTCCCCATCATCGACTTCAACCGGCCGCGGACCCGCGTGCTGGCGCTCGCCTTCCTGGGGCTCACCACCGTCAACGTGCTGCTCCTCCTCGCCGCCTCCTACAAGGGGCTCGAGCTCATGGACTCGCCCCAGTTCTGCGGCTCCTGCCACAGCGTCATGGACCCGGAGACCACCGCGCACCGGCGCTCGCCCCACGCCCGCGTGAAGTGCGCCGAGTGCCACATCGGCCCCGGCGCCAGCTGGTTCGTGAAGTCGAAGCTCTCGGGGAGCTGGCAGCTGGTCTCGGTGACGCTGGACCTCTACCCGCGCCCCATCCCCACGCCGGTGCACAACCTCCGCCCGGCCCGGGACACCTGCGAGCAGTGCCACTGGCCCACCAAGTTCACCGGCGACCGGCTCCGGGTCACCACCCGCCACGCCGACGACGAGGCCTCTTCCCCGCGGAAGACGGTGCTGCTGCTGCACGTGGGCGGCGCCGGCGGAGTGGCCAGCAAGGGGATCCACTGGCACGTGGATCCGGGCGTGCGCATCCGCTACCAGGCAGACGAGAAGCGCGAGAAGATCTCCACCGTCGAGCTGACCTCGCCGGGCGGCGAGAAGGTGACCTACCAGACCAGGGAGAAGGTGGCCGGCGCGGTCTGGCGGGAGATGGACTGCGTCGACTGCCACAACCGGCCCACGCACGTGTACCGGATGCCGGACGAGGAGGTGGACGCGGCCATCGAGGCGGGCCGCCTCGACCGCGCCGCCCTGCCCTTCCTGCGGCGCGAGGCGGTGAAGCTCCTGCGGGCCGACTACCCCTCGGGCCCGGCGGCCCGCGCCGGCATCCGGGAGCGGCTGCTGGCGCTCTACCCCGCGCCCGAGAAGGCGCAGGCGGTGGCCGGCGCCGCGGACGAGCTCACCGAGATCTGGAGCCGGAACGTGTGGCCGGGGATGAAGATCACCTGGGGGACCTACCCGAGCATGCTGGGCCACGAGGCCGCGCCGGGCTGCTTCCGCTGCCACGACGGCGACCACGCGGCGGCCGACGGGACGGCCATCCGCAACGCCTGCTCGCTGTGCCACAACCTGCTGGCGCAGGACGAGGCGGAGCCGGCGATCCTGAAGCAGCTGACCCAGTAGACGACCGCGATCTAGACCCCGACCGCGACCTCGACGCCGACCTCGACGCCGACCTCGACCCCGACCACGACCTCGACCTCGACCCCGACCACGACCTCGACCCCGACCGCGACCGAGACCGCGACCGGGTGATCGAGGAGCTGGCGGGGGAGGGAGCGGCTCGCGCTACAGGCCCACCGACTTCATGCCGGCCTCGGGGTAGCGCGTCCCGGCGGCCGCGCCCGGAGGCGCCACCTCGTCGAGGCGGGCCAGGTCGTCGCGGGTGAGGGCCACCCCGGCGGCCGCAACGTTCTCCTCCACCCGGGCGCGGCGGCGCGTCCCGGGGATGGGGACGATGTCGCGGCCGCGGGCCAGCACCCAGGCCAGGGCGAGCTGGGCAGCGGTGACGCCCTTGCCCTCGGCCACCTCCTGGATGCGCTCCACCAGCTGCAGGTTGCGGTCGAGGTTGTGACCCTGGAAGCGGGGGTTCATGCGGCGCCAGTCGCCGGGCGCCAGCGCCTCGGCCGACCGGTACTGGCCGGAGAGGAAGCCGCGCCCCAGCGGGCTGTAGGCCACGAAGCCGATGCCCAGCTCGCGCACGGTGGCGAGGATGCCGGCCTCGGGGTCGCGGCTCCAGAGCGAGTACTCGCTCTGGAGCGCGCTGATGGGGTGGACGGCGTGGGCGCGGCGGATGGTGTCCGACCCGGCCTCGCTGAGCCCCAGGAAGCGCACCTTGCCCGCCTTCACCAGCCCGGCCATGGCACCCACCGTCTCCTCGATGGGCACGGTGGGGTCCACGCGGTGCTGGTAGTAGAGGTCGATGACCTCCACGCCCAGCCGCCGCAGCGAGGCATCGCAGGCCTCCCGCACGTAGTCGGGCGTGCCGCAGATGCCCAGGAAGGCGCCGTCGGGCGAGCGGCGGTTGCCGAACTTGGTGGCCAGCACCACCCGCTGCCGCCGCCCGCGCAGCGCCCGCCCCAGGAGCTCCTCGTTCTTGAAGGGGCCGTACATGTCGGCGGTGTCGAGCAGCGTCACCCCCAGCTCCAGGGCGCGGTCGATGGTGGCCAGCGACTCGGCCTCGTCCGAGGGGCCGTAGAAGTCGCTCATCCCCATGCAGCCGAGCCCCAGCGCTCCCACCTCCAGCCCCTGCGTGCCGAGCTTGCGTCGTTCCATGGCGGCCTCCTTGGGTGCCGGGAGGATAGCGCCGGAAGGGACTACGCGCCCGCCAGGTGCCGGAGGATGCGCGCGATGGGGACGCCGGTGGGGCAGGCGGCGTCGCAGCCTGTGCAGCCGGCGCACTGCCGCAGCGCGCTCCGGGCGCGCCGAAGGTCCTCGGCGCTGCGGGTGTAGAGCCGGAACACGGCCTGGAGCCCGAGCGCCCGCACCTCCGGCCCTCCGGCGATGGCGCAGTGGGGCTCGCACAGGCCGCAGCCCACGCAGGCCGAGGCCGCGGCGCGCACCGCCCGCTCCTCGGGCGTGGTCGGGCGCAGCCCCTCGGCCGCGTAGGCGGCCTCGAAGCGCGCGAGCCCGGTGCCGCGCCGGGAGAGCCGCTTCAGCGGGTGGGCCACGATGGCGCGGTAGCCCAGGTAGGCGAGGGCGCGGAGGCTTGCCATGCAGGCGGCCCACTATAGCGGCTTCCCCGCTGGAGCGATGGCCCCGGCGACGGCCCGTCAAGCCCCTGGCGCCGCGTGGCCGGCATGACGCCGCGGCCCGGCCCTCCCCCGCCGCCTTCGCCGGAATCGCCAGCGTTTCCGCGGCCGGCGCCTGGCACGCACGTTGTATTAGGCGCGCCGTGGCGCCGTCGACCACGCCAGCCCGAGGACCTGCATGATGGAATCGCCCGCTGCCAAGGACACCGTCCCCGCCTGCTACTACCAGCAGACCCGGCCCGAGCTGGTGAAGCTCATCGAGCCGCGCGGGCTGCGGATCCTGGAGGTCGGCTGCGCCCAGGGCGCCATGGGAGGCGCGCTGCGTGCCGCAGGCGCGGCCCAGGTGGTGGGCGTCGACATCCACGAGCCGTCCCTGGAGGTGGCGCGCCAGCGCCTCTCGGCGGCCCACCGGGTGGACCTCAACGCCCTCGAGCCGCTCCCCTACCCCGAGGGCCACTTCGACCTCATCACCTTCGCCGACGTCCTCGAGCACCTGGTGGATCCGGCGGCGGTCCTGCGCCACCTGAGCCGCTGGCTCCGGCCCGACGGCCGGATCCTCATCTCCATCCCCAACATCCGCCACGAGTCGGTGGTGCTGCCGCTCCTCGTCGAGGGCCGGTGGGACTACGCCGACTACGGGATCCTCGACCGCACCCACCTGCGCTTCTTCACCCGCGACGGGGTGGTGAAGCTGCTGGCCGATTCGGGCTTCGCCCTGGAGGGCAAGATGATGGCCAACCGCTCGGCCGTCCCCTCCTACCTGGGACCGGCGCTCGAGCTCATCGAGCAGATGGGCGGCGACCCGCAGCGCTTCCTCGAGGAGTGCAACATCGTCCAGTTCGTGGTGCTGGCGCGGCCGGCGCTGGCGGCCCGGGCCGGGGTCCCGCACGGCAACGGCAAGGCTGCCGCCCCCCGGGGCAGCACCGGCTGCTGGGCCGGAGCCCGCGCGGTGCGGGTGCTGCTGGTCCCGGACCTGGAGGAGCCGGGCGACTGCTGGGCACCGGTGCTGGCGCAGCTCGGCCGGGAGCTCTCCGCAAGCGCCGAGGTGACCCTGGCCGTGGCCCTGCCGGCACAGGTCCTGGCCGCGCCTCCGCCCCAGCTCCAGGCGCTGGCCGCTGCGCCGCACTCCTTCGACCTCCTGGTCACCGCCCAGCCGGCCACCGAGAAGGGCTGGGAGGCTCTGGTCGGCGGGGCCAGCCTGCTGGTGCTCACCGCCGCCCAGCCCGAGCTGGAGGACATGGCCCGGCGGCTGGGCGTCGAGATCCAGGATGCCCGCACCCCCGAGGGCCCGGTCGCCGCCACGCCGGCGGCGCCGCCGGCCGAGACGAGGACCGCATGAACGCAGCGGACAGCGCCGCCCCGACGCCCGCCCCCGAGGTGCGCGCCATCGCCTACTACCTGCCCCAGTTCCACCCCACGCCGGAGAACGACGAGTGGTGGGGCAAGGGGTTCACCGAGTGGACCAACGTGGTGCGGGCCCGCCCGCTGTTCACCGGCCACGAGCAGCCCCATCTGCCCACCGAGCTGGGCTTCTACGACCTGCGCGTCCCCGAGGTCCGCAAGGCCCAGGCCGAGCTGGCGCGGGAGCACGGCATCCACGGCTTCTGCTACTACTACTACTCGTTCGGCGAGAAGCGGCTGCTGGAGCGCCCGCTGATGGAGGTGCTGGCGAGCGGAGAGCCCGACTTCCCCTTCTGCATCTGCTGGGCGAACGAGACCTGGTCGCGGCGCTGGGACGGCTCCGAGGCCCAGGTCCTGGTGGCCCAGGACGACAGCGACGAGCACTACCGCGGCTTCATCGACGAGGTGATGCCCATCCTCCAGGACCGGCGCTACATCCGGGTGGAGGGACGCCCGGTGCTGCTCGTCTACCGGGTGGGCAGGATGAAGGACCCGGCGGCCATCGCCCGTCACTGGCGCCTGCGCGCCGAGGCCGAGGGGCTGCCGGGCCTGTACCTGTGCGCGGTGCAGAGCCACGACCCCAACGTCGACCCGCGCCAGGTGGGCTTCGACGCCGCGGTCGAGTTCCCGCCCTCGCCGTGGCACGGGCGCGCCATCGACCCCAGGACCTTGCCCGGGCTCGATCCCGACTTCACCGGCAGCGTCTTCGACTACCAGGACCTGGTGTCCCGCTACCTGCAGCGGGAGACGCCCGCCTACCGTCTGCTGCGCGGCGTGATGACCGACTGGGACAACACCCCGCGGCGCGGCAGCTCCTCCTTCTTCTTCCGCGGCTCGACCCCGCGCGCCTACGAGACCTGGCTGCGGGCCACCGCCTCCTGGACCCGGGCCCACAACCCGCCGCAGGAGCGGATCCTCTTCATCAACGCCTGGAACGAGTGGGCCGAGGGCGCCCACCTGGAGCCGGACCAGCGCCACGGGCGCGCCTGGCTCGAGGCCACCTCCCGGGGCCTCGCCCGCGCGGAGGCCTGGCGCGCGGCGCTGGAGCTGCTCCGCAGCGGCGCTCCGGTTTCCGCGGAGGGGCTGCGCCCCTACCTGGAGGACCTGGAGATGGCCCTGGAGCGCGTGGATCGGGCCGGTGGGCGGCCCGGCGAGCCCCGCACCGAGTTCAGGGCCGGCGTCCCGCAGGCCCAGGGCAGGCCGGCCAGCACCGACTGCGTGGTGCACTTCGACCAGTTCCAGGGCGACGAGCCGCGCGGCCGGGTCGAGCTGCGCTCCACCGACGAGCTGCGCGTCAAGGGCTGGGCCCTGTCACCCAAGGTGGAGCCGGTGCGCTGCGCCGCCTTCGTGATGCTGACCTCGCCCAACGGCGAGCGGGTCTTCTCGGCTCCCCTGAAGGCGCGCACCCGCCGGCCGGACGTGGCCTTCCGCAACCGCAACCTGGATCCCAAGGTGACCGACTTCGTCGGCTTCGAGGGCCGGTTCGGCTGCGCCGCCGTGGCCCCGGGCGAGTACCGGCTCTCGGTGACCCAGGTGGCCCAGGATCGCGTGGTCTCGGGCCAGTCGGAGCACCGCATCATCGTCCGGTAGAGGCCGCCCATGTCCCTGGACCCGCTCTGGCTCCCCGACGGCAACGACGTCTTCCTGGACATCGTCGGGGCCTGCAACCTCTCCTGCCCTTCCTGCGGCCAGGGGAACTCGCGCGGCGCCAGGCGCTTCCGCGGCGTGATGCAGCTCCCGCTGTTCGAGCGCATCCTCGACAAGGTCGAGGCCGAGGCCCCGGGGCCGGGCCGGCCGCGCATCCACCTCTTCAACTGGGGGGAGCCGCTCCTCCACCCGCGCGCCCCCGACTTCGTCCGGGCGGTGAAGGCCCGCGGGCTCGTCTGCCGCCTCTCCTCCAACCTGGTGCGCCCGCGCGACCTCCGGGCGGTCGTCGAGGCACGCCCCGACTGGCTGCGGGTCTCGGTCTCCGGCTTCTGGCAGTCCACCTACGGGGTCACGCACCGGGGCGGGGACGTGGCGCGGGTCAAGGACAACCTCCGCACGCTGCGCCGGCTCATGGACGAGCTCGGCGTCCCGCTGCACGTCGACGTCAACTACCACCGGTACCGGCACAACTGCGCCGAGGACCTCGTCGCCATGCGAAACCTGGTGGAGGAGCTGCGCTTCTCCTTCACCCCGGTGTGGGCCATCCCGGCGCCGGTGGAGAAGGTGGTCCGCTGGCTGGAGGAAGGCGTCCCGCCCCAGGACCAGCCGCTGGTCGACCTGCTGGTCATCGGCCTGGAGGAGGCGAGGGAGATCTCCCTGCGCCACGCCGGGGAGCTACCTGCCGGCGAGTGCCCCCTGGGCCGCATGGTCCTCATCGGCGCCGACGGCTCCGCCGAGCTTTGCTGCGCCACCTACGACGTGGAGCCGGTGGCCACCAGCTACCTGGAGGTGCCGGCGCCGGAGATCGCGGCCCGGAAGCTGCGCCACCCGGCCTGCGGCCCGTGCATGCGCAACGGGCTGCACCTCACCGGGCTCTACGCCGGCATGGCGGAGCGGGACGCCCGCGCCGCGGCGGTGCTCGAGGCGCAGTTCGCGGCCCTCCCATCGGCCCCGGCCGCGTCAACGGCTTGACGCGCGTGGCCCACCCGCAGGCCAAGTGGCCGCAACCAGGCGGCCGCCCGGCCGGCACCGGAGTTGCTATTCCCCCAGGCGGCGACGCGCCGCTGTCGGATCACTCGAAAGGATCACCCGTGAGCGAGAGCACTCCTTCCCCGGTTTCCTTCTCGCTGGCGGTCCTGGTCGGCGACGGCTGGGAAGCCAACCTCCGCTGCCTCCTGGCCCTGGCCCTGAACTCCAACGGCGTGCGCCGCGAGACCATCGTGGTGGACGACGGCACCACCGACGACACGCGCCTGGCGCTGCCGCGGCTCGACGGCATCCGGCTGGTGCGCAACGAGCGGCCGGTGGGCTTCGCCCGCGCCGCGGCCCAGGCGGCCGAGGCCGCCAAGGGCGACGTGCTCCTGCTGCTCGACCGCGACGCCGAGCCCAAGGCCGGCTGGCTGCCGCCGCTGGCCAGGCTCTTCGAGGACCCGGCGGTCGCCGCCGCCTGCCCCTCCGAGGCCTCGGGCCTGGGCGGTGCCTACCTGGCGGTGCGCATGGCCGACCTGCGGGAGGCCGGCGGCTGGGACGAGAAGGACGAGGCTCCCGCCGACGCCCTGCTCGCGAGGCTCCAGGCCCGGGGCAGGAAGGTCGAGGTGGTGGCCCAGACGGCGATGGTGATGCACGCTCCGGCGGCCGCGGCACCGCGCCCGCGCCTCTCGGTGGTGGTGCCGGCCTGCGACGCGGCCTCCACGCTCACCCCCTGCCTGGAGAGCATCAAGCGCAGCCTGCGGCCCGACGACGAGATCGTGATCGCCGACGGCGGCTCCCGCGACGACACCCTGCGCTCGGCCTACGCCTTCGCCTCGCAGAACCCCCGTCAGGTGCGGGTGGTGAGCGCGCGGACCCAGAGCGCGGCGGCGGCGGCGCACGAGGGGCTCCAGGCGGCCAGCAACGAGGTGGCCCTGCTCCTCCACCCCACCGTCTCGGCGCCCGAGGGCTTCGTGGACGGGATCCTCGACCTGCTGGCGAAGAACCCCGCCACCCAGGCGCTGGGCATCGAGGTGCCGAAGACCGGCGTCTGCGTGGCCGGGCCGAGCGCGCTGCTCCGCGACCTCGACGCGCAGACCTTCTTCCAGGCCGACGGCGTGGCGCTGGCCGAGGCGGTGAGCCGCGCCGGCGCCAGGCTGGCGTTCGTGCCCGCGGGAGGGTGACCGGGCCTACCCGGCCGCCGCCTTGCCCGCCAGGTAGCCGGTGAGGATGGCCGCGCCCAGGCCGGTGCCGTCGGCGGCGTTCTCGTAGCCGCCGATCACCGCACCGGCCGCGAAGAGCCGCGGGTGCGCAGGCTGGCCCGACTCGCCCAGCGGGCGCATGGCCGCGTCCACCCGCAGCCCGGCCGCGAGCAGCGGCTGGGGCGCCCGCCGCTCCGGGCGCGTCAGCGACGGCGCCGGCCGGCCGGCCAGGCGCGTGCCCGACTCCCCGCCCACGGTGGCCTCCACCGGCAGGCCGAGCAGCGCCTCGCGCAGCTCGCCGTGGCGCACCAGCCCGCCGCCCACGAAGCGGCCCGAGGCCAGCACCACCGCCCGCGCCTCCCGCTCCTGGCCGGCCACCAGCAGCGGCCGCCGCGGCCAGCCGCCCAGCTCCACCTTCCCCGACACCAGCTCCACCCCGGCGGCCGCGAGCCGGGCCTCCAGCGCCGCCTGGAGCCGCAGCCCGGGAACGCTGGGCACGTCGGCCAGCGTCTCCGCCACCGGCACGCCGGCCGCGGCCGCGAGCCGCTCCAGCACCCGCACCGCGGGATCGAGCCCGAGCACCGGCGGCAGGAGGGCCACCGCCGCTCCCGCCGGGAGCACGGCTCGCACCGCCGCACCCGCCGCCTCGGCCGCGCCCGGGCGCTCCAGGGCCCGCGCCAGCTCGTGCGGCGCCAGCGTCCCCTCCTCCGGCCCCCCGAACAGCTCGGCCTCGGCCCAGGCGGATGGAGGCGCCCCGGCCGCCGCCATGCCCGCCACCGCCGCCGCCCAGGGCCGGGCGTCGAAGCCCAGGTGGCCGCGGAAGCCCACCGCCGCCACCAGGCCGCGCGCCAGGGCGAGATCGCCGGCCACCTGCGAGCGCTGGCACAGCCCGCACTCGGCCACGCCGCCGCCGGCCGTCACCAGGAAGCGCGAGCGATCCTCGAAGGGCGCGAGCAGCCCGGGCAGGGCGCGGGCGGCGAAGTCGAGCGCCTCGGCGAGCCGCCCCACGCCGGCGATGGCGTAGGGGTGGGCCGGGCGCAGCGCCGCCAGCCGCCGGGCCGCCTCCATGGGGCGCAGCCGCAGGGCGAAGGGCACCGTCGAGGGCGCCCCGGCGTCGGGGGCCACGCCCACCGCGCCGCCGGAGAGGGCGGTGCCGCCCGGCCCGCGCCGCGCCAGGAGCACCGAGGCCCCGGCCTCCCGCGCCGCCAGCGCCGCGATGGCGCCGGCCATCCCCCCGCCCACCACCAGGAGGTCGCTCAAGCGCCGCCCCCGAAGACGCCGCGCAAGAGCTCCTCCTGCACGAGCTGGTGCCCGTCGAGCACCGCCCGCCGCTCGCGCCAGCCCGCCTCCAGCAGATCGGCCAGCTCGGCCCGGGCCTGCTCCGGGCTCCAGGAGAGCTCCCGGGCCGCGAGCTGCGCCGCCGGCCGGGCGCAGTCGAGCCCGCCGCACGATCCCACCGAGAGCTTGCAGCGCCGCCGCAGGTCCTGGAGCCGCCGCACCCGCTCGTGCCGCAGGCAGTGGACCACCTCGGCCGCCAGGATGCCCTCCCCCTTGCAGAGCACCAGCCGCAGCCGCGGGTCCTCGTCGCAGAGCCGCAGCACCTCCTCGGCCCGGGCGCCGTGGCGGTAGGCGATGCGCCCGGCCACCGGCTCGGCCACGCCGTGGCGCGAGGCCAGCGCCGCCACGTCCACCGGCGCCTCCCCGCCCGGCAGCGGCTCCTCGTGGGTGTGGCAGGCGGCCGGCGCCCGGCCCAGCAGCGAGAGGATGAGGTCGGTGGCGTCCTCCGCCTGGGCCCGGTAGCTGGCCAGCTTCCCGCCGACGATGGAGAGCAGCCCGGCCGCCCCGTCGGCGGCGTGCTCCAGCAGCCGGTGGTCGCGGGAGAGCGCGTCCTCGTTGGGCCCGTAGGCGTGGAGCGTGGTGCGCACGCCCCACCAGGCGCGGGTGATGCGGGAGCGGGCCACGCCCGGCACCATCGAGGCCGCGCCCTCGAGCAGGTACTGCACCTCGTCGTGGGTGGCCTCGATGTCGTCCGGGTCGCCGTAGAAGTCGTCGTCGGTGGTCCCCACGATCGACTCGTTCTCGTGGGGCATGAGGAACATCTGGCGGCCGTCCACCGCGGTGCACAGCACCCCGTAGTCGGACCAGCGCCGGTCGAGGGTGAGGTGCACCCCCTTGCCCGGCCGCATGGGCACCCGCGCGCCGGCGCGGCGCCCGAAGGCGGGCGACCAGGCCCCGCTGGCGTTGAAGACCACCGGCGCCTCGGCCTCGCCCACCTCGCCGGTGAGGGCGTCGCGCCAGCGCACCCCCGTCACCCGGCCGTCGCGCCGCAGCACCTCGCGCGCCTCGGTCCAGGTGCGGATGCGGGCCCCGTGGGTCTCGGCCGAGAGGGCGTTCCCGAGGCAGAGCCGGTTGGCGTCGATGCCCCACTCGTCGAAGGCAATGGCCCCGTGCAGGCCGGGCCGCAGCCCCGGCTCCACCCGGTAGAGCTCCTCGGCGCCGAGCCGCACCGAGGGCTTGCTCCGCTTCAGCGGCTGGTACTGGTCGTAGGCGCCGAAGTAGACCTCGAAGGCGTACCACTCGGCCCGCTCCTCCAGCCGGGCCCGCTCGCCCTTCGAGGCGAAGGGCACCAGGAAGGGGATGCGGAACAGCAGGTGCGGGACGATGCGCTGGATGTAGCCCGAGTCGCGGCAGGCCAGCTCCGTCACCTTGCGGTCGGAGAGCATGTAGCGCACGCCGCCGTGGATCATCCCCGAGCTGCCGCCCGAGGCGCCGCAGCCCAGGTCCTGCTTCTCCAGCAGGAGCACCGAGAGGCCACGCATGGCGCAGTCGCGGGCCGTGCCAGTCCCGTTCACGCCGCCGCCCACCACGATGACGTCGAAGCGCTCCACTTCGCCGGGCAGTCTACCCCGCCCGCGGCACGGCGCGTCCGGCTTCCTGGTCCTCGGCCAGGGCGGCCCGCAGGTACTCGGCCTGGGGCCGGGCCTGCATGGCGGCCAGGCCGGCCTCTCCCAGGCGGCGCCGGGCCTCCGGGTCGCGGAGCAGCCCCAGGCAGGTGTCCACCAGGGACGGATAGGGCGCGAAGGCCACCGCCCCGGCCAGCCCCTGCTCCTCGGCCGGATCGCAGCCGGTCTCCGAGACCACCGCCCGCCGGTTGGCCAGCAGGTAGGAGACCCGCACGATCTCGAAGACCTTGGCCTCGTAGTAGTGGACGTTGAGCACCAGCCGGGAGCGGGCCACCAGCTTGTCGCGCTCGGCACCGTAGACGCCGAAGGCGGCATGCACCCGGGCGCCGCGCCGCGAGAGCTCCTGCAGCACCGCCCGGCGCCGCTCGTTCACCGAGCCGTAGAAGAGGACGTCGATGTCCTCCTCGGCCGGGGCGATGCGGCAGAGCTCGGGCACGAAGCCCACCGGCACCAGGAGCGGCCGCGGCAGCCCCAGCTTCACCAGCGCCTCGACGTTGGCGCGGCTGTAGTCCCAGACCGGGAAGCGCCGGTAGAGCTCGAAGAGCTCCCGGCTGAACCAGGGGGAGCCCTCCTGCACCTGCTCCAGGTTGTAGAGGATGGCCCCCGGCGGCGGCCTCTGGCCGGCGGCGGCCAGCAGGTTGGCGCCCAGCACCAGGTGCTGCCGGCCGCGGAGGCCGAGGTCGGTGCCCAGCACCGAGTCGTGGCCCAGCGCCCGCAGGCCGTGGTGCAGCGCCTCGGCCACCTCGCGGAAGCCCTCGGCGTGGGGGTAGCCGCGGGGCGAGACGATGGTGACCGCGAAGCGGCGCGCCGGGGCGGTGCTGGCGGCGGGGCGCGGCGCCGGCGCGGCGACAGGCGCCGCGGGCGGCGCAGGGGAGGCCAGGGCCGCCGGTCCGCCGCGCAGCTCGCGCAGCCGCGCCTGGAGGTGCGGGACCCGGAAGCCCCTGCCCGCCCGCTCGGCGGCGCGCGCCGCCAGCAGCTGCGCGTCCCCCGCGGCGCCCAGGGCCTGCGCCGCGGCCGCGGCCAGCACCCAGGCGTCGGGGTTCTCGTCGAGGAGCGGCTCGCACCCGGCCAGGGCTCCCGCCGCGTCCCCCTCGGCGAGCTGCAGCTCGAGGAGGCCGAGCCGCGCCTCGGGCAGGCCGGGCTGCTCGGCCAGCGCCGCCCGGAGCGCCTGGGCCGCCTCCTGGCGCCGCCCGAGCTGCAGCCGCACCCGCCCCTGCCCCGCCAGCGGCAGCCAGGTGGAGGCTCCCTTGATGGAGGCGTCGGCGCGCCGCTGGCCGGCCCCGGCCCGGGCCGCGCCGTGGGCCGCCTCGGCCTCGCGGAGGAGCCGCTCTCGCTCGCCGGCGTCGCCGGTGCGGAGCGCCAGCTCCTCCAGGGCGCGCCCCTCGAGCCAGGAGAGGTCGGGGTGGGCGCCGTCGCGCGCCGCCGCCGCCCGCGCGGTGACGAGCGCCTCGGCCCCGTCGCCGGCCTGCAGGAGCAGCAGCGCCCGGGCCACCGCCAGCCGCCCCAGCACCCGGGTGGGCGGCACCGCCTGGATGCGCCCCCAGCCCCGGTCGGCCACCTCCCGCGCCTCGGCGTAGCGTCCGGCCGAGAGCAGCTCCTGGGCCAGCAGGCCGCAGACGTACAGGTCGTCGGGGCGCGAGGCGTGGAGCCGGCCCAGGTAGTCGAGGTTGCGCCCGCTCTTGCCGCGGGCCCTGCGCAGCTCCGGCACGGCGCCGAGGTGGACGATGGGGGCCTCCACCCAGCGGGCGGAGAGGCCGTGCCGCTCCAGGAAGTCGGTCACCGAGTCGTAGCCGGTCCACGCGAGGTCCGGGAGCCGCCGCAGGAGCCGCGGCAGCCAGATGGCCTCGCCCAGCCGGGCGCGGCCGGAGACCACGTCGGCGGGGGCGGCGGCGAGGCTGGCGGCGTCGTGGAGCGGCAGCAGGCCGGCCACCGGCCCGTCGCGCCGCACCTCGGCCCGCAGGACCCTGGCGGCGCCCGGGGCCAGCCGCTCGTCGCAGTCGAGCTGCAGGATCCAGTCGCCGGTGGCGTGGCGCGCCGCCTCGTTGCGGGGCGGGCAGAAGTCGCCGGGCCAGGGCATCTCCACCACCTTGGCCCCGGCCGCCCGCGCGATCTCCATGGTCCGGTCCGTCGAGCCGGTGTCCACGAGCACGATCTCGTCCACCGCCTGGCGCGCCGAGGCCAGGCAGTCGGGCAGCATCGCCTCCTCGTTGCGGGCGATGAGGCACAGGCTGATGCGGGGCCCGGTGCGGCTCACGGGGCTCGCCCCTGGCGCGGGGTGCTCTCTCTCGCCCGGCCCAGGTAGAGCGCCCGGTGCGGGGCCACGAAGCCGCGGCCGAGGCGGTCGCCGGCCCGGCGCAGCATCTCCTCGGCGTCGCGGTGGGCCCCGAGGGCGCGGGCCGCCAGCGCCGCCAGCAGCCAGCCGTCGGGCCGTTCGTCGAGGAGCGGCTCCAGCACCACCAGCGCGCCCTGGGCGTTGCCCCGGCGCACCGTCACCTCGCCGATGCCCAGGCGCGCGTCCCGGTCGCCGGGGCGGGCCAGGAGCGCCCGCTCGAAGCAGCGCTGCGCCTCGGCGTGGCGCCCCTCGGCCAGGCGCACCCCGCCCAGGCCGTTCCAGCTCGCGTAGGAGGAGGCCCCGGCCACGTACTGCCGGAGGCCGTCGGCCCCCTCGAAGGCCAGCGCCTCCTCGAAGGCCTTGCCGGCGCGGGCCAGGCGGGCCTGCCGCTCCGGCCCGTCGCGCGCCGCCCACAGCGCCAGCGCCTGGCCGGCCAGGTGGTGCAGGTCGGGCTGGGCCCCGTCGCGCCGGAGGCCCACCTCCACCGCCTCCAGCACCGCCTCGGGCCGCTCCTCGCGGAGCGCCACCTGCCCGCGGGCCACGGCGATGCGCAGGAGCGAGCGATCGGTGGGCTGCGAGGGCACGAGCGCCCAGCCCGCCTCGACGACCTGGCAGGCCTCGCCGGTGTCCCCGGCGGCGATGAGCTCCAGCGCCAGGTAGCCGAAGGGGGTGACGTTGTCGGGCTCGAGGGCGCAGCGCCGGCGCAGGAGCCCCAGGTTGCGCGCCTCCTTGCCCCGCGCCGCCCGCACCTCGTCGGCGTAGCCCAGGTGCAGGATCTCGGCCTCGGCCCGGCCCAGGCGCATGCCGCGCGCCGCCAGCCAGTCGGAGATCGACTCGTGGACGATGCCGCGCCAGGCGAGGTCGGGCGCGCGCCGGATGAGGCGCGGCAGCGACACCGCCGGCCCCAGCCGCTCCCGCCCCTGGCGCACCGCCTCGGGTTCGGCGTCGAGCCGGGCGGCGTTGTGGAGCCGCAGGGTCCAGGCGTCCACGCCTGGGGTGCGCACCGCCGCCCGCAGCGCCTCGGCGGCGCCGGGCAGGAGCCGCTCGTCGGCGTCGAGCTGGAGCAGGAAGTCGCCGGTGGCGGCGCGGGCCGCCTCGTTGCGCGGCGCCGAGAAGTCGTCGGCCCAGGGGAGGCTCACCACCCGGGCGCCTGCGGCCCTGGCGATCTCGGCAGTCCGGTCGATGGAGCCGGTGTCCACCACCACCACCTCGTCCACCGCCCCCTCGGCCGACGCCAGGCAATCGAGGAGCATGCGCTCCTCGTCCCGGGCGATCACGCAGAGGCTGATCCGGTCCACGGCCCCGGACAGAGCAACCGGCGCGCCAGGCGCCCTCCCCCGGAACCCTCGTGGTGACAGGCCCTTGGAACGACGGAGGTCCTGTGCGGGCGGGTCGTCACCGACCTGGCGTCAAAGGCTTGACACCCACGCCACGCGCGTTCAGGTCGCCACCCACCCGCAGGGTGAGGTCACCCGTCCCCAGGACCCGCTACTTCGGCTCGGTGGTGCTCTTCACGTACAGGTCGCGGAGCTGCCGCGCATCCACGTCGCCGGGGGCCCCGGTCATGAGGTCGGTGCCCTTCTGCGTCTTGGGCCAGGCCACCACGTCGCGGAGCGACTCGGCGCCGGTGAGCAGCATCACCAGCCGGTCCATGCCCAGGGCGATGCCGCCGTGGGGCGGCGCGCCCATCTTCAGGGCGTCGAGCAGGAAGCCGAACTTGCTGCGGGCATCCTCCTCGGAGATGCCCATGGCCTTGAAGACCCGCTTCTGCACCTCGGGGTCGTGGAGCCGGATGGAGCCGCCGCCGATCTCGAAACCGTTGAGCACCAGGTCGTAGCGCCAGCAGTAGACCTTGCCCGGGTCGGACTCGAGGTAGGGCAGGTCCTGGTCGCGGGGCCGCGTGAAGGCGTGGTGGGCCGCGGCCCACTGGCCGGCCTCCTCGTCGTACTCGAAGAGCGGCGGATCGACCACCCAGAGGAAGCGCCACTGGCCGCCGGAGCCGTACTCGGGGATGAGCCCGGCCTTCTTGGCCAGGTGCACCCGCAGGTTGGCCATGACGGTGTGGACCGTGGACTCCTTGCCGAACTGGAAGAGGAGCAGGTCGCCGGGCTGGGCGCCCATGGCCTGGTTGATGGCCTGGCGCATCTCGGCGGTGATGGTCTTGGCGAAGGGGGACTGGGTCCACTCCCCGCCCTCCCCCACCTTGGCGCGGGCCAGCCCCTTGGCGCCCATGCCCTTCACGTACTCCTCGAGCTTGTCGATCTCGGTGCGGGAGAGCTGCATCGAGGAGGGCAGCCGCATGCCCTTGACGATGCCCTTCTTGTCCACCGCCTCGAGCAGGAGCGGCACGCCGCCGCCCTGGTGCTGCCGCACCACCTCGGTGAGCACGGTGTGCGGCATGTCGAAGCGCAGGTCGGGCTTGTCGTTGCCGTACCTGGCCATCGACTCGTCGAAGGGCATGCGCTGGAAGGGGCGCGGGACGTCGATGCCCAGGCACTCCTTCCACAGCTTGACGATGAGCCCCTCCATCACGTCGAAGACGTCGTTCTGCTCGACGAAGCTCATCTCCACGTCGATCTGGGTGAACTCCGGCTGGCGGTCGAGGCGCAGGTCCTCGTCGCGGAAGCAGCGGACGATCTGGAAGTACCTGTCGAAGCCGGCCACCATGTAGAGCTGCTTGTAGAGCTGGGGGCTCTCGGCCAGGGCGTAGAACTTGCCGGGGTTGAGGCGGCTGGGGACCAGGAAGTTGCGGGCGCCGCCGGGCGTGTACTTGCCCATGAACGGCGTCTCCAGCTCCAGGAACCGGTTCTCGGTGAAGTAGTTGCGGGTCAGGTGGTTGACCCGCGCCCGGGTCATGAGCGTCTTCTGCAGGGGGGCGCGCCGCAGATCGAGGAAGCGGTACTGGAGCCGCTTCTCCTCGGCGGTGTCGATGCTGTCCTCGATGGGGAACGGCGTGGGCTCCGAGCGGTTGAAGATCTCCACGTCGGTGCCGTGCACCTCGATCTCGCCGGTGCGCAGCTTGGGGTTCACGTTGCCGCCGCGCGACACCACCTTGCCGCGGATGCCCACGCAGTACTCGAGGCGCAGCTTCTCGGCCACCTCGTGCACGTCGGGCCGGACGTCCTCCTCGAAGACGACCTGGGTGAGCCCCTCCCGGTCGCGCAGGTCGATGAAGACGGCGCCGCCGTGGTCCCGGCGGTTGGCGACCCAGCCGAAGAGGACCACCTCCTTGCCGATGTCGTCCTTGGTCAGCTGGCCGCAGGAATGGGTGCGCTTGATCTCGGAGATGAAGCGGGGCAACGGAGCCTCCCTCGAATGGGACTCCGCAGCTAACACTCGGAAACGAGGGGCGTCAAGCGCCCTGGGACGCCGGGGATGCGGTCCGGCGGGCGGCGGGTACGCCCACGAAACACGGGGCCGGCGCGCGGCGCGCCGACCCCGTCCCTGCTCCCCTGCTTCAGCCGTCGGCTACCGGACCAGCACCGCCTGCGACTCGCGGTTGGCGGCCGAGTGGCGGTACTGGAGCAGGAAGCCGGTCTGCGAGGGCGAGGCCGCGGCGCCGCCGGCCACCTCGGTCACCGACACCCGCGCCTTCTGGCCGGGCGCGATGGGGGCGATGTCGCCCGCCACCCAGCGCGGCGTGCCGGGCGTGTAGACCATGTTCTCGATGGCGTCGGTGAGGGCCCCGGTGAAGTAGTTGTCGAAGGCGTACACCGAGAAGTCGAAGCCCTGGCCCGGCGCCAGCCCCACCGCCGCCGCCGGGAAGGTGAGGATGGCGTTCGACGAGTCGAGGTCGGCGTCGGTGAAGAAGAAGGCACGCTGGATGCCGGTCGCCAGGTTGACCACGAACACCACGTTCTGGCCGCTGGCCACGAACCCGCCGTTCTCGGTGTTGTAGACGACGTAGTCGGGGACGCCGTCCAGGTTGCTGTCGATGTAGATGTCGAACTCGGCCGGGTAGTTGGGGTGAGCCCGGGCGCCGAAGGTGGAGACGGCCACCTGCAGGGTGTCGCCGGGGGCTGCGGCGGTGACGGCCCGCACGCCCACCGCCGAGAGATCGACCACGGCGAAGTTGTCGCCGGGGGCCGGGAGCAGCGCCGCGTCGATGCGCGGGCTCTGGCCGGTGAGGGCGAAGACCTCGACCAGGCCGTCCTCGGCCCCGCCGTTCTCGACGGAGAAGCTGCCGCCGGCGCGGGCCGTGGCCGGGGCGTTGAGCTTGGCCGCCTTGTGCGGCAGCACGTGCCAGGGCAGCGTCAGCGTCTCGGCGCCCGAGGTCAGGGTCAGGTAGCCGTCCACCTCGTGCTCGTCGAGGAGCAGGCCGTTGCCGCCGCTGGGGCCGCCGTCGAGGGTCCAGGAGGGCAGCAGCGCCGGGTCGACGGTGACCTTGACGTCGAACCTGGCCTCGGAGCGCGCCGGCACCCGGACGCTGGAGTCGGTGGAGATCCGCACCGCGGCGTTGGCCGCCTTGCCCGGGGTCCGGTAGGCAGCGCTGATCCTCCAGGTCTGGCCGGTCCCGGTGAGGTTCTCGACGTGGACCTCGCGGGACAGCGAGTCGGTCTCGTGGAAGGCCCGGTAGCCGAAGGAGATGGCGGCCGAGCTGTCGCGCTTCACCCAGGCCGCCGCCTTGGCGCCGAGGGCCTTGTTCACCCGCACCTCACCGGCGCCGATGCGGGTGACCGGCGCCAGCTTGCCGGGGAAGAGGGCCGGCTGGTGGTAGATGGTGGTCTCGGCGCTGTTCATCAGGATCGCCTTCACCTCCACCGGGCGGAGCCGCGGGTTGGCGCCGACCAGGATGGCGGCCGAGCCGGCCACCATGGGCGTGGCGCCGGAGGTGCCGCCGAAGGCCGACTCGCCGGTGCCGGTGCCGGCCACCGCCGACACCGAGGCGCCGGGGGCGCCGATCTCGGGCTTGATGGTCTGGTAGCTGCTGCTCGGGCCGCGGGCCGAGGTGGTCACGATGCTGCCCACCAGCGGGATGGCGTTGGCGGGCGAGACGGTCACGTTGGGCGGCGCGCCGAGGTTGGCCTTGAGGCGGTTGGCGTCGGTCCGGGTGATGACCAGGGTGGGCACGAAGCTGGTGCCGCCGCCGAAGCTGAAGGAGATGGCGTCGCCGGCCGCCACCAGGCCGATGAGCACCGCGGTGGCGCCGGCCCTGGCGGCGCGGTCCACCTTGAGCGAGACCGCGCAGGCGCCGCGGTCGATGAGGGCCACCTTGCCGTTCGGGTCGGCCAGGTACGTGTCGTCCGGGCTGGTGGCGCTGATGGAGCCGGCGGGGCAGCCGCGGCCCACGAAGACCACGTCGCCGGTGACGGCGTGGTCCACCGGGGCCCAGCTCACCTGCTCGGTGTTGCCGTAGGTGCCGGCGATGGCGGCCGGCGCGTTCACCACCAGGGGGATGACGGTGGCGCCCGGCACCTGGGTCTGGGCCACGCTGATGGCCCGCTGGGCGATGGAAGGCGACGAGACCACGTAGGGCTTGTTGCCGTCGTTGCCGGCCGCGGCCACCACCACCACGCCCGCGGCCGAGGCGCGCTCCAGCGCCTCGGTGAGGTCGTCCTCCTTCATGCCGTAGCCGGAGCCGAGGGAGAGGTTCATCACGTCGACCGGGTCGAGGGTGCCGTCGCCGTCGGGGTCGAGGGCGAAGTCGACGGCGCGGAGCAGGGCCACGCCGTTGCAGGAGGTGGCCACCGAGGAGCAGACCTTCACCGCGTAGAGCTGGGTACCGGGGGCCACGCCCACGTGGGCGCCGTCGGCGGAGCGGCCGCCGATGATGTCGGCCACGTGGGTGCCGTGGCCGGCAGCCGGGCCGTCGTCGATGGGGTTGGGATCCTCGGCGCGGGCGCCGCCGGGCCACACCGGACCGACGAAGTCGAAGCCGCCGATCACCTTGGCGCTGGGGAAGTACGGGTTGGGGAAGCTGGCCACCGCCTCGGCGTAGGCGGCGGTGGTGCCGGGGCCGCCCAGGTTGTGGTGGGTGTAGTCGATGCCCGAGTCGAGCACCGCCACCCGCGTGCCGCTGCCGTCCTTGCCGGCCGCCTGCGCCGCCGCCGCGCCGACGTACGGCACCGTGGAGGAGAGCGCCAGCTCGTAGTGGTTCACCGGCCGGACGCGGTCCACGCCCAGCGAGGTGGCGAGGTCCTGGAGCAGCGAGGCGTCGATGCGGATGGCCACGGCGTTGTGGGCCCGGGATACGCGGCCCAGCTCCTCGCCGCCCAGCGCCCGCGCCACCGCGGCCACGCCGTCCTGCTCCAGCTCCAGCGAGCGGGCGTAGCTGCGGCGCTGCGCCGGCGAGAGCAGGCCGCCGCGGGTCTTGGCGTCCTCGCCGTTGGCCTCGGCCACCGGGGCGCGAGAGAGCTTCACCCAGACGTCCACCGTGCCCTGGGCGCCGGCGAGGGCGGGGTCGATCCTCGAGCTCCAGAGCGCCTGCTGCTGCTGGATGCGCGTGGGCGCCTGCGCCTCGATGGGCTCGGGCAGCGCCAGGCGGGCGAGGCCGGCGGCCTCGGCGCGGCCCGCGAGGGCGGCGGCGGCGAGAGCCAGCAGCGTCGCAGCCCCGCGCGACCGCGCGGGCGTGAGGGTGCGGTGCAGCGGAGCGGGTCGGGACATGCGTCCTCCGGTGGCGGATCGGGATTGTTCGGCGCGCGAGGGCTCCTGGGACTCCTCGCGAGTGCCGGCAGCCTAACGGCGCCCCCGCGCACCTGCCGCGCCCAAGGCGGGCCTTCGCGGGCGAAAACGCGCGCTTACGGGACATCACTTATCGTGAATGCAGCCCGCGCGGGATGACGCGCCGCGCTGCGGCGCCGCCGCCGATCCCGGGCGGGTCAAGCGAGCGGCTCGCCGGGAGCCCGGAGGTCGCGCAGCTTGAGCTGCAGCCGCCGCGAGCCGTCCCACTCGTCGAAGCCCAGCGTCACAGCCGCCTCGACCTGCGCCCCGCCCTGGCACAGCCCCAGCCGGTCGCCGAGCTGGAAGCCGATGGCGTCCACGCTGCCGGCCCCCTCGCCGAAGGCCAGTTTCAGGTGGGCGCCTCCAGCCCCCACCGTCCGCGCCCGGCCCGGGCGGGCCGCCAGCGCGAAGACCGGCTCGGGGTGGCCGGCGCCGAAGGGGGCGAGCCGCTCCAGGTCCTGGGCGGCGCGCTCGGTGGCCTCGGCCGCCTGGAGCCGCCCCTCGAGCCGGATCCGGCCCACCAGGTCCTCGGGGGCGAGGCGGGAGGCCGCCTGCTGCTCGAAGGCCTCCCGGAAGGCGGGGAGCGCGCCCGGCGACACGGTCACGCCGGCGGCGTGGCGGTGGCCGCCGAAGCGGGTGAGGTGGCCGGCGCAGGCGGCCAGGGCATCGTACAGGTGGAAGCCCTCCACGCTCCGGCCGCTGCCCTTCCCCACCTCGCCCTCCACGCCCACCAGCACCGCCGGCCGGTGGAAGCGCTCCACCACCCGCGAGGCCACGATGCCCACCACCCCCGGGTGCCAGCCGTCGCGCCACAGCACCAGCCCGCGGGCGCCGGCCCGCACCCGCTCGGCGGCCTGCGCCAGGGCCTGCTCCAGGATGGCCTTCTCGATGTCCTGGCGGGCCCGGTTCTCGGCGTCGAGCTCCTCGGCCAGGGCCCGGGCCAGAGCGGCGTCGTCGGTGGCCAGCAGCCGCACGCTGCGCCCGGCGTCGTCGAGCCGCCCGGCGGCGTTGAGGCGGGGGCCGAGGCGGAAGCCCACCTGGCCCGCGCCCACCGGCACGCCGGGCGCCACGCCGGCCACCCGCTTCAGCGCCGCCACGCCCGGCCGCCGCTCCCGCGCCAGCTCCACCAGCCCCCAGCGCACCAGGATGCGGTTCACGCCGGTGAGCGGCACCACGTCGGCCACGGTGCCGAGCGCCACCAGGTCGAGCACCTCCCGGAGGTTCGGCTCGGGGCGCGCCGCGCCGAAGCGCCCGGCCTCGCGCAGGCGCCGGCGGAGCGCCATGGCGAGCGCGAAGGTCACGCCCACGGCCGCCAGGTTCTTGTCGGGGTAGCCGCAGCCGGGCTGGTGCGGGTTGAGGATGGCGGCCGCCGCCGGCAGCTCCACCGGCACGGTGTGGTGGTCCACCACCACGGTGTCGAGCCCCAGCGCCGCCGCCGCCCGCACCTCGTCGCGGCTGGTGATGCCGCAGTCGAGGGTGACGAGCAGCTTCACCCCCTGCCCGGCCAGCCGGGCCACGGCGTCGGCGTTGAGGCCGTACCCCTCCACCAGCCGGTGGGGCGTGTAGGTGACCACGTCGCCGCCGGCGGCGCGGAGCAGGCCGGAGAGCAGCACCGTGGAGGTGACGCCGTCGACGTCGTAGTCGCCGTAGCAGGCGATGCGCTCGCCGGCCTCGAGCGCCCGGGCGATGCGGGCCACCGCCTCGTCCATGCCCTTCATCGAGAACGGGTCCGGCAGGTCGGCGAGCCGGGAGGCCAGGAAGCGCTCGGCGTCGGCCGGGTCGGCGAGGCCGCGGGAGGCGAGGACGCGGGCCGCCAGCGGGTGCAGGGAGAGCTCGCGCGAGAGCCGCGCCGCGGCCGGCTCGTCGCACGTCACCTCCACCCACCTCTTCCGCCCCGGCGCCGTCACGGTGGCCAGCGTGTAACACGGGCATCTGACCCCTCGGTACGAGGTGCGCCCGACCGCGACCCCGACCTCGACCCCGACCGCGGGCTCCGCCGCGTCCCCTGCGCCTGGGGAGGCCGGGGAACGGCGCTTTGGGGTAGATTCGCGCCCAAGGGGGCTCTCCATGCGCACCGCGCTCGCTGCACTCTCCGTCACACTGTCTCTCCCCGCCCTGGCCGCCGACTTCGAGGGGACCATCGAGGCCCGGCTGACCGTGACCTCCAAGCAGGTGGAGGAGCGCGGCAGCGGGACCATCCGCATGCACGTGGGCAAGGCCGGCACGCGCATGGAGACCAAGATGACGTCGCACATGGGCGAGATGCAGATGGCGGTCCTGCACCTGCGCGACAAGCCCGGCGTCACCTACCTCGTCGACGACCAGAAGAAGCTCTACGTGGAGATGGGCGGCTCCCGGAGCGAGGAGCGCGACGACCGGGACGCCGCCAAGGGCAAGGTGAAGCGGCTGGCCCCGGAGAAGGTGGCCGGGTACGAGTGCGCCCACGCCCTCCTCACCGACGCCGACGGCGACGAGACCGAGATCTGGGCCAGCAAGGCGGTGGGAAACGCCGAGGGCTTCTGGGCGGCCATGGCGGGCGAGGACGCGCGGGAGAGCCGCAAGAACCGCGAGGCGGCCCGCCAGCTCCGCGAGGCCGGCATCGACGGCTGGCCGCTGAAGTTCCGCACCAAGCAGCGGGACGGCCAGGTGGTCACCTGGGAGGCGGTCAAGGTGGAGAAGCGCTCCGTCCCCGCCTCGCTCCTCTCGCTCTCCGGCTACAAGAAGTCCGACCCGGGCGCCGGCCCCATGGGCAGCTACAAGCCCTCCCCCGAGGCGCAGCGGCAGATGGACGACTCCCGGCGGCAGATGGAGGAGGCCATGAAGAAGATGACGCCCGAGCAGCGCGAGCAGATGGAGAAGATGATGCGCCCCGGGCGGGGCGGCGTGGCACCGGAGGGACCGGACGCGCCGGACGCACCGGAGGCCGAGGACGACGAGGACTGACGGGCCGCGCCCGCCCTCCCCGCCCATGTTCGGCAAGAAGCCCACCCCGGCGCCCACGCCGGACGCCGCACCCGTCGACCCCGCGGCCATGGCCGTCGACACCCTGGCCAGCGCGCTGCGCAGCATGGCCGAGTTCGCGCTCCCCCAGGAGCGCACCGACGTGGACACCTTCCGCAGGGACGCCGAGGCCTGGGCCCAGCACGTGGCCATCGCCGCGCCCCCGCCCGGCCGGCCCGCCGAGGCCGCGCCGGCCGCCGGGCGCCGCGACTGGCAGGCGGTCCGCCAGTTCGTGCGCGACTACCTCCGCGGCAGCGCCCGGCAGGTGGGCACCGTCACCTCCGACCTGCGGGAGGTCATCTGGGTCTTCATCCGCAACCTCTCCCAGACGCTGGCCAACGACGTGGCCGCCGAGGACAGGGTGCGGGAGCAGATGGAGCGGCTGGCGACGCTGGTGGACGCCACCGGCACCAGCGAGCTCAAGCGCGAGGTGGCCGAGGTGGTGGGCTCGCTGCGGCAGGTGCTGGACGAGCGGCGCAGGGCCCAGCAGGCCCAGGTGGCGGCGCTCGGCGAGACGGTGCGGACCCTGGGCGGGGAGCTGGAGACGGCGCGGCGCGAGGGCGAGACCGACCCGCTCACCAAGGTGCACAACCGCAAGGCCTTCGACGAGCGGCTCGAGCAGGCGGTGCAGCTCCAGAAGGCCTTCGGCGGCGACGCCTGCCTCCTGCTGGTGGACGTGGACCACTTCAAGCAGGCCAACGACACCGCCGGCCACGCGGTGGGAGACCAGGTGCTCCGCGGCGTGGCCGACGCCATCGTCCAGGTGTTCCTGCGCAAGAAGGACTTCGTGGCCCGCTACGGCGGCGACGAGTTCGCGGTGCTGCTGCGCGAGACGGAGATGGCCAGCGCGCTCGCACTGGCGGAGCGGGTGGCCGGCCGGGTGCGGGCGCTCCCGATCGCCGGGGCCGAGGGCCCGCTCCGGGTGACCGTGTCCATCGGCGTGGCCGCCGCCGCCCCGGGCGACGAGGCGCGCACCTGGTTCGAGCGGGCCGACCGCGGCCTCTACGCCGCCAAGGCGGCCGGGCGCGACCGGGTGGCGGCGGGCACCTGACTCAGGGGCCGGGAGCGGCGAGGCCGGCCGGCGCGCGGCAGCCTGGCGCGAGGAGCCAGGCTGCCGGCCGCGAGAGCGACGGGCTCACGACCGTCCCGCGCCCGCGCCCAGGGTGACGAGAAGCTCGTCCAGCTGCGCGAACGACTCGGGCATCCCACCCTCCATCCCGGCGATGGCGACGTCGAGCGCTTCCTTCGAGGGATAGCGCTCGTGCATGACCAGCGTGGTCTTGCCGCCCTTCTCCTCGAAGGTCACCGTGGTGACGGCGCCGTCGTCGCTCTCCTCGTTGGTCCAGGCGAGGCGCGAGTGCGGTGTCACCTCGAGGTACCTGCCGAAGAACACCATGGGCTTCGAGGCCCCGTGGCCGAACTCGAAGCGGTACCTGCCCCCGACGCGAACGTCCGCCTCGCAGGAGAGCAGGGACACGCCCGACGACTTCGGTGCCCACCACCGCATGAGCAGCTCGGGCCTGGTCCAGGCCTCGTACACCAGGCGCGCCGGGCCGTCGAAGGTTCGGATGACCACCAGCTCACGCTCGGACCTCCGCTCCACCGTCGTGCGGTTCTTCATGGGGGCAGGCTCACTCTCTCTTCTTGCGTCCATCGGCCTTCTCCTTCCGCTTCAGCTCCTCGACAACCTGGTCCAGCTCGTCGAAGCGTGCCTCCCAGAGCTGGCGGTACCTCTCGATCCATGCCGCCTCTTCCTCCAGCCGGCGCAGGCCGAGCCGGCAGGTCCGCACCCGCCCGACCTTCTCCGTGGTGACCAGCCCGGCCTGCTCCAGGACGCCGACGTGCTTCTTCATGCCCGTGAGGGTCATGCGGAACTTCCCCGCCAGGTCCGTGATCGAGGCGTCCGCGCGCCCGAGCTGCTCCAGGACGCCGCGCCGGGTGGCGTCCGAGAGCGCGGCGAACGAGGCATCGAAGGCGGTCCGGGTATACTGAACCATATGGTTCAGTATCTAACACGCGGCCTGGCCACAGGCAAGGGGAAGCCGGGCGCGCGCCGCGCTGGTGGCCGCGGGAGGCCCGGCCCGGCTACGGCGTCAGCTCCACCGTGGTCACGCTCATCGCCGGCAGGGTGAGCGTGAGGACACCCCCGCTCACGGCCGCGTCGGCCAGCCGCTGCGGCCGGGCCACGCCACCCTGCACCGGCGAGCCGGCGGTGAGCTGCCAGAGCCGGGCCTTGCCCAGCGTCACCGGGTGGCTCACCTGGAGGGCCACGGTGCGCGAGCGGCCGTCGAGGGCGGTGCCAGCGAGCGTGGGCCGGTGGACGAGGACCAGCACCAGCCGGCCGTTGCCGCCGGCGTCGGCGCTGGCGTGGACCGAGAGGTGGTCGGGGTCGCTCGAGGTGGCCGACACCGCGGTGTCGCCGAAGTGGCTGCCGGCGCCGTCGTAGTTGCGGTAGGCGAGCCAGGCCGCCGAGATCCAGGAGAGGTCGCCGGAGAGCGGCCAGAGGGAGGCCGCGTAGACCCCCTGCTCCCCGAGGATGCCGAGGGTGTCGGCCTGGGCCACGGCGCCGGAGACGTGGCCCTCGCCGCCGTGGCTGTACTCGCTGAGCGAGAAGAGGGTGCCGGGGAAGCGGGCGTCGATCTTGGCCTGCATCCGGGGCACGAGGGCGATGGGGCCGCCGGTGGAGTACTGGGTGATCCAGCTGGTCTCGGTGTAGCCCGGGTCCGCGAGCGAGCGGGGCGCCTGGACGCGGGCGGCCACGGTGCAGTCGTCGGTCTGCGAGCCGGTGACGCGCACCCCGCAGCCCTGGGCCTCGCTGTAGAAGTGCAGGTCCAGCACGTCGAGCAGCCGGCGGCCGTCGGCGTCGGAGGCGCTCTTC
Organism: Deltaproteobacteria bacterium; assembly: GCA_016214955.1. Classification (GTDB taxonomy): domain Bacteria; phylum Myxococcota; class Myxococcia; order Myxococcales; family Anaeromyxobacteraceae; genus JACRMN01. The sequence goes on along the minus strand of JACRMN010000019.1, from coordinate 192,074 downwards.
ATCTGCGAGAGGTAGTGGTCGAGGAAGTCGCCGAGCGCGCCGGCGTCGGGCGCGTCCTGCAGCGTGAGGAAGCCGTACCAGCCGTAGCTCACCGGGCCGAAGAGCATGGCCGAGGGGACGGCGTCCTTGAGCGCCTTCGCCGAGGCGGTGGTGGTGGAGAGCAGGCTGGCGTAGCCGAGCGGGCTCCGCTGGATCTCGGCGTGGGTGGCCGACCAGAGGTCGGGTTCGTTGTCGAGCATGAGGTGCAGCGGGTGGGAGGCGCCGGCCCACCGTGCCGCCAGGAAGGCGGCCAGCTCGTCCTGGTACACGAAGGAGTCGGTGGCGTCGGGCGGGCTGGCGAAGGCGCTCCCCTTCCGCGGCCGGGTCTCCAGGAAGTGGTCGGTGAGCGGGCCGGTGGTGGAGACGTTGCCGCTCGGATCCTTCGACACCCAGCCCTGGATCGGGATGGTGACGCAGACGCCCAGGCCGTTGGCCTTGCCGTCGTCGAGGGCCGGCACGTCCGCCGCCGCCGGGCCGTCGGCCGGCGTGCCCATGTAGGTGTCGTTGCTGTAGGGGCCCCAGTCGCTGCCGGCGTTGGAGTAGTTGCTCTCCCAGTTGTAGGCGGTCCAGCGGTTGCCCCCGAGCCGCAGCCAGGTGGTGCCGGGCGGCGAGCCGGCCGCCGAGCCGCCGTTGAAGCCGTACACCAGCGGGGAGATGGGCCGCCGGCCGGCGCTGGAGTCCACCGCCACGGTGACGTCGGCCGACCCCGAGGCCAGGGTGACGGTGGCCGCGGCGCTGGCGCTGCCGGCGGCGTTGCGGGCGGTGAGCCGGTAGGTGGTGGTGGCGGAGGGAGAGACCTGGTGCGAGGTGCCGGTGACGGCCCCGATGCCCTGGTCGAGCTCCAGGCCGTCGGCCCCGGTGACGCTCCAGGAGAGGGTGCTGCTCCCGCCGGCGGCGACGAGGGCCGGCGAGGCGGCGAAGGAGTCGATCCGGGGCAGCTGCGGCCCGGTGTTCTGCTGCTGGCCCGCGGGCGCGGTGCTCCCGCCGCAGGCGGCGAGCGCGGCGAGGGCGGGCAGGAGAGCGCCCCACTTCCTGGCGTCGTTCATGGTTTCCCCCGTGTGAACGGCCGGTGCGACGAGGGGTAGCGCAGGCGCGGTGTAGGCCTCAAGGCGCAAGGGCGACCGCGACCGCGGGCCGGAGCCGCGCTACAACAGGGGACGGGATGAGCGGCCGGACCATCGTCATCGGCGACGTGCACGGGTGCCTGCGGGAGCTCGAAGCGCTCCTCGCGGAGGTGCGCCCGGCGCCGGGCGAGGCGCTCTGGTTCGCGGGCGACCTGGTGAACCGGGGGCCGGACAGCGCCGGGGTGGTGCGGCTCGTCCGCGGCCTCGGCGCCCGCACCGTGCAGGGCAACCACGACGAGGCCCACGTCCGCCTCCGCCGCCACCTGGCCTCGGGCTCGCGCGAGCCGCTGCACGGCGACCTGGCCCACGTCTCCCCCATGTTCCGCGCCGTGCACGAGTCGCTCTCCGACGACGACGTGGCCTGGCTGGCCGCCTCCCCCACCCTGGCGCGCCTGGGCGGCGCCTGGATCCTGGTCCACGCCGGGCTCCGGCCCGGCCGCCCCCTGGAGGCGCCGGACCGGCCGCGGACGCTGCGCTGGCTCCACCGCGACGACGGGCGGATGCTGACCATGGAGGAGCGCGACGCCGCCCCGGAGGCCGCGGTTCACTGGTCGGAGCGCTGGGAGGGGCCCTGGTCGGTGATCTACGGCCACCACGCCCAGCCGGAGGTGGTGGCTCGCCCGCGCTCGCTGGGCATCGACACCGCCTGCGTCTACGGCGGGAAGCTCACCGCCGCCTGCTTCGACGCGCTCGCGCCGGGCGCGGAGCCGCGGCTCCTGCAGGTCCCGGCGGCGCGCCGCTACTGGCCGCCGTAGCCTCCCGCGCCGGCTGCGGGGGCAGGACGGAAGAAGGGAGCGGCCGCTCCCGGAGGACCGGAAGCGGCCGGTGGACGGCCCGGGTGGCGGGCGCCGGCCTAGGCGGCGGCGCGCGCCCCCTTGACCTTCTCGGCCCGCTCCTCCAGCCAGATGGTCATCGGCGCGGCGATGAACCAGGTGGAGTAGGTGCCGGAGACGATGCCGATGAGCATGGCCATCGAGAAGTCCCAGATGGTGCCGACGCCGAAGACGAGCAGGCCCACCAGCGAGAGGGCGGTGGCCAGCGAGGTGAGGAAGGTGCGGCCCAGCACCTCGTTGATGGAGATGTTGACGATGTCGCCCAGCCGCTTGCCGCCCAGCTTCCCCTGGTTCTCCCGGATGCGGTCGTAGACCACCACGGTGTCGTTCACCGAGTAGCCCACCACCGTGAGGATCACCGCCACCGAGGTGAGGTTGAACTCGCGCCCCGAGAAGGCGAAGAAGCCCAGCGTGATGATGGCGTCGTGCACCAGGGCGATGATGACGCCGGGGCTGAAGCGAAAGTCGAACCGGAAGCCGACGTAGAGGACGATGAGCCCCATGGCCAGGAGGATGGCCTTGAAGCCCTGGTTGCGGAGCTCCCGCCCCACCGCCGGGCCCACGTACTCGACGCGCCGCACCTCGGGCCGGGCCTCGCCGAAGCGGGTGGCCAGGTCGTGCTCCACCTTCTCGCGGATGCCGGCGGTGATCACCGCCAGCGACCGGGTGCCGGCCGCCAGGCCGGCCTCCTCGCGCACCTCCCGGACCCGGACGCCGGCCGCCTCCACCACCGCCCGCAGGGCCGCCGGCGTGGGAGGAGCGCCCTGGAACTGGAAGTCGATCTTGTCGCCGGTGTCGGGGTTGTAGGACGGCGCGCCCTGGAGCGGGAACCGGGCCTGGACCGCGTCGACCACCTTCTTCACCTCGTCGGCGCCGAGCAGCGCGATGCGCCCCACGCGGATGAGGTAGGTGTTGTCCGAGTCGGGCCCGTAGGTCTGGACCGAGGCGTCCTTGAAGCCCAGCTCCTCGACGCTGCGCCGGATGGCGGCCGGGTCGACGGACTTGCCGAACTTCACCTCCATCTCGGTGCCGCCGGCGAAGTCCACGCCGAAGTTGAGGCCGTGCGCCACGGCCCAGACCACCACCGCCAGGTTGGCGATCAGCGAGAGGACCACGGCGATCTTGCGCTTGCCGACGAAGTCGAAGCTGGTGCCGTGGGGGATGATGTCGAAGGTCTTGAAGCGCATTAGACGCTCAGCCTCGCGGTGTCGCCGCGGGTGAAGAAGTCCATGATGGCGCGGGTCACCACGATGGAGGTGAACATCGAGGCCACCAGGCCGATGATCAGGGTGACGGCGAAGCCGCGCACCGGGCCGGAGCCGTAGTTCATGAGCACGATGCCGGCCGAGAGCGTGGTGACGTGGCTGTCGACGATGGTCCAGAAGACCTTGTCGTAGCCCTGGTCCACCGCCTGCTTGACGCTGCGCCCGGCCCGGAGCTCCTCGCGGATGCGCTCGTTGATGAGCACGTTGGCGTCCACCGCCATGCCCAGGGTGAGCACGAAGCCGGCGATGCCCGGCAGGGTCAGCGTCGAGCCGACGATGGCCATGATGGCCAGCACCAGCAGGCCGTTGAGGAACAGCGCCAGGTTGGCGATGAGGCCGGAGGCCCGGTAGTAGACCACCATGAAGATCACCACCAGCAGGAAGCCCAGCAGGGCGGCGGTGGTGCCCTTCTTCACCAGCTCGGGCCCGAGCGTGGCGCCCACGGTGCGCTCCTCGAAGATGGTGACCGGGGCCGGGAGCGCGCCGGCCTTGAGCACCAGGGCGATGGTGTTGGCCTCCTCGAACTGCTCCTGGAAGTTGCGCTGCGAGCCCAGGGTGATCTGGCCGTTGGCGCCGATCTTCCCCTGGATGTAGGGGGCGGTCTCCACCTTGCTGTCGAGCACGGTGGCCATGCGGCGGCCCAGGTTGGTGGTGGTGAGCTTCTCCATCAGCCGGGCGCCCTCGGGCGACATGGTGAAGACCACCACCGGCTTGCCGGCGCCGACGCCGGAGCTGTCGGTGGCGGCCCGGGCGTCGGCGATGTAGTCGCCGGTCAGCTCGGTCTTGGCCCGGAGCAGGTAGGTCCGGTAGTAGCGCTCCTTGACCACGCCCATGCCCACCAGGACCTCGCCGATGCCCATCTCCTGCTCGCGGGAGAGCAGCGGCCTGGCGTGCTGCTCGATGGCCGCCTCGAGCTTGTCGCGCCGGCTGGCGGCCAGCAGCGTCACCTCGCGGGCGCCGCCGCCGGGCAGCTCCACGCCCTCCACCGTCCAGCAGCCGCCGTCGGGCAGGGGGAGCTGGATCATGCCCTGGTCGTAGGGGCAGGCCGGGAGCTTGCCGCGCAGGGGGTCGAGGGCGGTGGACTCGTCGTCGGTGATCTTGAACTCGAGCTGGGCGGTGCGGCCCAGCAGCTCCTTGGCCTTCTCGGGGTCCTTGAAGCCGGGGAGCTGGATCTGGATCTGGTTGTTGGCCTTGCGCTTGATGTCGGGCTCGGTGACGCCCCACTTGTCCACGCGGTTGCGGATGGTCTTCTCGGCCTGCTCCACCGCCTTCTGCTGGAACTCGGTGATGGCGCGGGGCTTGAACGCGAACCAGCTCGCGCCCTCGAGGGCGCCGGCCGGGGCGTACATCTCGCTGCCATAGGCGTCGATGACCAGCTCGGCGGCCTTCTTGGGGTCGGCGCTCTTCACCTCGACGCGGCTGCCGTCGGGCGTGGTGCCGGCGGAGGTGACCGCCACCCCCTTCTCCTTGAGGAAGTCGCCGATCTCGTCGGCGCGGCGCGCCACCTTGGCCTTCACCGCCCGCTCCACGTCCACGCCCATGGCCAGGTGGATGCCGCCCTGGAGGTCGAGGCCGAGGTTGAGGTGGCGGGCGGCCTTGGGCGCCCAGCCCGGGACCGACTGCTCGTACTCGGGCCCGTTGCGCCTGTCGGGCGCGAGCGAGAAGTAGTACCAGCTGGGAATCAGCTGGTAGACCGAGAAGATCGTCACGCCGAGGATCAGCGCGACGCGCCAGTACCAGGAGCGCTCCATCACTTCTTCTCCGCCTTTGCCTCGGGCTGCGGGTTCTCCTTCCACTGCCCGGCCACCTGGGCCTTGAGCACGCGGAGCTTGATGCCGCCGCCGACGTTGATGGTGACCACCCGGTCCTCGACCAGGACCACCTCGCCGATGAGACCGGCCTGGGTGACCACCTCGTCGCCCTTCTTGAGCCCCTGCAGGAAGGCCTGGTGCTGCTTCTGCTGCTTCTGCTGGGGCCGGAAGAAGATGAAGTAGAAGACCACCGCGATGGCCAGGAACGGGAGCAGCGCGGTGATGGGGCTCTGCTGGCCCTCGGCCGTCTGGGCGAGGAAGGCGTCGAAGAGGGGGTGCATGGATTCTCCGTGGATACCCGAAAAGCGCCGTTATCTAGCAGGTTTTCCCACCGCGGGGCAACGGCTTTTCCAGGCGCTGCCCGACCGTCACCCAGCGTCCGGGCCCGGGCTCCAATCCGCGAGCCGGCCGGCGTGGAACCGCGCGTACTCCCCGCGGGAAATCGCCTCCCGCGCCTCGCGCATCAGCGACAGGTAGAAGTGCAGGTTGTGCAGGGTGTTGAGCCGGAGCCCCAGGATCTCGCCGCACTTGAAGAGGTGGCGCAGGTAGGCCCGGGAGAAGGTCCGGCAGGCGTAGCAGGCGCAGGCCGGATCGATGGGCCCCTCGTCGTCGGCGAAGCGGGCGTTGCGGATGACGAGCTTGCCCTGGCTGGTGAAGAGCAGGCCGTTCCGGGCGCAGCGGGTGGGGAGCACGCAGTCGAACATGTCGATGCCGGCGGCGACGCCGGCCAGCAGGTCCTCGGGCGTGCCCACGCCCATGAGGTAGCGCGGCTTCTCCAGGGGCATCCTCGGCGCGTCGCGCGCCACCCCCTCCCACATCTGCTCCGGCGCCTCGCCCACCGCGTAGCCTCCCAGCGCGTAGCCCGGCAGGTCGAGCGCCGCCGCCTCCTCGATGGCCAGCGCCCGCAGGTCGGGGAAGAGGCCGCCCTGGGCGATGCCGAAGAGGGCGCAGGGCGTCCCGGCGGCGGGCCCCTGGCCGGCCTTCACCGCCTCGGCCTCGCGCCAGGCGGCGCGGCAGCGCAGGAGCCAGCGCTGCGTCCGGGCCAGCGAGCGCTCGTGGTAGGCGCGGTCGGCCAGCGCCGGCGGGCACTCGTCGAAGGCCATGACCACGTCTGCGCCCAGCGCCTCCTGGATCTCGACGGCCCGCTCGGGCGTGAAGAGGTGGCGGCTGCCGTCGAGGTGGCTGCGGAACTCCACCCCCTCCTCGCTCATCTTCACCAGGCTGGGCCCGCCGCCCTTCCCCTCCCCGTCGCCTCCCTTGCCGGCCCCCAGGCTGTACACCTGGAAGCCGCCGGAGTCGGTGAGCAGCGCCCCGCCCCAGGACATGAAGCGGTGCAGGCCGCCGAGCCTCCTCACCCGCTCGTGCCCGGGCCGCAGGTACAGGTGGTAGGTGTTGCCGAGGACGATGCCGGCGCCGAGCGCCTCGAGGTCGGCGGGCGCCAGCGTCTTCACGGTGGCGGCCGTGCCCACCGGCATGAACACCGGGGTCTCGATGGCGCCGTGGGGCGTCTCGAGCCGGCCGCGGCGCGCGGCGCCGTCCTCCGCGAGGAGCGAGAAGCGGATCACCCCGGCCGTGTCGCCCGGCCCGGGCGCGAAGTCAAGCGGTGGGCGCGCCGGAGCGGGCCGCCTCGCCCGCCAGCGCCTTCCAGGCGCGGCCGGCGCGGCCGGCGCCCAGGATGCGCAGGCCGGCGGCGCGGGCGGTGTCGCCGCCCACGGCGTTCCAGCAGACGACCGCCCGGGCCTTGGGCGCGAGGAAGGAGCGGCCCAGCTTCAGGTCGAGCACCTCGCCCACCATGGGCAGCGGGCCGCTCCAGGCCACGGCACAGCCGCCCTCGGAGAGGTTGAGGGAGCTGGTCTGGATCTGCAGGCCGTCGCGCAGCACCGTCATCTCGCGGCTGATGACGTAGCGCGGGGCCCGCTCGCGGAAGGTGACCCGCTCGCCGCGGGCCGCCGCGGCCAGGAAGGTGGCGGCCGGCAGGCTCACCCTGTCGAGGGTGAGCTCGACGCCGGGCGGCAGCGTGGGGCGGCCCACGCGGCGGACCAGCCCGATGACGCCGAGCACGGTGGCGCGGATGGTCTGCCCGAAGATGCCGATGCGCACCGCCACCTCGTCCCCCACCCGCGCCTCGCTGAGTGCGGGGAGGAACAGGGTGCCGGCCTCGGGACGCCAGCCCGCCAGGAACTGGCCGGCGTCGAGGTTGAGCGCCACGCTGTGAAGCTTTCGCCCCTGCGTCATCCGTCTCCCCCGCCTCCCTCACGCGATCAGCATCGCGTCGCCGTAGCTGTAGAAACGGTACCGCAGCCGCACCGCTTCCCGGTACACCGCCAGCATGCGCTCGTGACCCCCGAAGCCGCACACCAGCATGAGGAGGGACGAACGCGGTAGGTGGAAGTTGGTGATCATCGCATCCACGGCACGAAAGGCATAGCCCGGCGCGATGAACAGGGTGGTGCGCCCCTTGCCCGGCCGCAGGCCCTCCCCCGCTTGGGCGGCGCTCTCCAGGGTGCGGGCAGCGGTCGTCCCCACCGCCACCACCCGCCCGCCGCGGGCCCGGCAGTCGGCGAAGGCCTGGGCGGTGCGCTCCGGCACCTCGTAGGCCTCCTCGTGCAGCCGGTGGAGCGAGAGGTCCTCCTCGCGCACCGGGAGGAAGGTGCCGGGCCCGACGTGCAGGGTCACCGAGGCCCACTCGACGCCGCGGGCCTCGAGCCGCGCCAGCAGCTCCGGCGTGAAGTGCAGCCCGGCGGTGGGGGCGGCGGCGCTGCCCGGCACCCGCGCGAAGACGGTCTGGTAGCGCTCGCGATCGGCGGGCGCGTCGCGGCGGCGGATGTACGGCGGAAGCGGCACGTGGCCCACGCCCTCCAGCGCCTCGTCGAAGGCGGTCCCGTCGCGGTCGAAGCGGACCACGAAGAAGCCCTCCCCCTCGGCCACCTCCACCTGCGCCGCCATGGCGCCGAAGTCGAGGCGCTGGCCCGAGCGCAGCGCCTTGGATGCCTGACCCATGGCCCGGAAGCGCGCCCCGGGGAGGCCGGGCACCGAGGTCAGCCGCTCCACCAGCAGCAGCTCGCAGCGGCCGCCGCTCTCCTTGTGCCCCTCGAGCCGCGCCGGGACCACGCGCGCGTCGTTGGCCACCAGGAGGTCGCCGGGGCTCAGGAGGTCGGGGAGGTCGCGGAAGGCGTGGTGCCCGAGCGGGCCTCCCCCCCGCGGCACGGCCAGCAGCCGCGAGGCGTCGCGGGGCGACACCGGCTCCTGGGCCACCAGCGCATCGGGCAGCTCGTAGTCGAAGTCCGCGGTGCGCAGCGCCACGCCGGGTTCGCTCCTGGTCACGGGGGATGAAGCTCGTCTAGCACGAACGGCGGACACGGGGCCACCGCGGCGGCCCTCTGGCCCGGGGCGCGGTGCGTCAGTACATTCTCACCACCTCGGCTCCCCGGTAGTAGTGGGCCAGGATGGTGCGGTAGTCGCGACCCTCCCGCGCGTAGCCGGCGGCACCCCACTGGCACAGCCCGGCGCCGTGGCCCGAGCCGCTGCCCTCGAAGCGCACGCCGCCGCGGCCCAGGTGGACGTCGAAGGCCAGCGAGGGCAGCCGGTCCCAGCCCAGCCGCTGCCGCAGGTCGGCGCCGGCGAGCTGCACCTTGCCCTTGCCGCCGGCGAAGGCCACCGCCGCCGCCCGGCCGGTGGCGCTGCGGGCCGCCACCCGGGCGGAGGTCACCGGGCCGCCGAGCCCCACCAGCCGGCCCAGCTCGCCCGCATCCATGGTCGCCGTCCAGCGCCAGCGGGGCGCCTTCTGGCAGCGGGTGCAGCGCACCGGGGCCAGGTAGGGGAGCTCCTTGCCCAGGGCGTCGCCCCCGCCCTCGGTGCGGCCGCCGCAGGCCGAGTGGAAGAAGGCCTGCACCGGCTCGTGATCCAGGGCCAGCACCTCGCCGGCGGTGGCCGCGACGGAGGCGCGGGCCCGGGGGTCGCGTCCCCCGCGGTACACCTGGTCGAGCACGGTGGCGCCGAGGTGCCAGCTCCGCCCCTCGGCCAGCGCCTCGAGCTTCCGGTAGAGGGCGAAGGAGCGGGCCGCCACCGCCTGGGCCTTCAGGGCCTCGGGGGGGAAGGCGAGCGGCATCTCGGCCTCCACCACCGCCGCCACGTAGTCCTCCATGGGCAGGGCCAGGATGACGTCGAGCCCGGTGGTGCCGAGGCGCACCTCGACCTCGCCCGGCAGCGAGAGGGCGCCCAGGCGGATGGGCCCCTCGGCGCGGAAGACCGCCGCCGGGGCCCCCGCCAGCGCGCCGTCGACGGCCAGCTCGCCGCCGGCCAGCGATGCCTCGGCCTCGCCCCCGGCCGCGGCCGCCCGCTCCCGCCCCTCGGCCAGGGGCTGCACCGAGAGCCCAGGCCCCGAGAGCCGCGCCCGCTGCTGCCCGGTGAGCACGGCGATGCGCACCATCTCGTCGGCGGCGGCGGGCGCCGCCAGCGCGAGCAGCAGCAGGGCCAGGGGGGCGGAGCGCATGAGGCGCGACGATAGGGACCGCCGGGCCGCCTGTCGAGAAGCCGGATGGCGCCCGGGCGGGCGATCGGGTATGGGGTGCCCTCCGTGCGCTTCCTCGAATGGATCGTGGGCCTCATCCGCGACCCGGGCGCCCTCATCGTCTGGGGGGGCTATCCGGGCCTCGCGGCCATCGTCTTCCTGGAGACGGGGGCGATGATCTTCTTCCTCCCCGGCGACTCGCTCCTGGTGATGGCCGGCCTCTACGCCGCCAAGGGCGACCTCGACATCTGGTTCCTCAACTTCCTGCTCATCCCCATGGCCGTCGCCGGCGACGCCACCAGCTACTGGATCGGCAGGCGCACCGGGCCGCGGCTCTTCAACCGCCCCCGCTCGCGCCTCTTCCGGCCCGAGCACGTGAGGGCGGCTCACGACTTCTACGAGAGGCACGGCGGCAAGGCCATCATCCTGGCCCGCTTCATGCCCCTGGTCCGCACCTTCGTGCCGGTGGTGGCGGGGGTGGCGGGCATGACCTACCGCCACTTCGCCGCCTTCAACGTCATCGGCGGGGCCGCCTGGGTGGCCTCCATGACCCTCGTCGGCTACCTGCTCGGCACCCGGTTCCCGCTGCTGGTGGAGCACATCGAGAAGGTCATCGTGGTGGTGGTCTTCCTCTCGATCCTCCCGGGCATCGTCGAGGTCCTGCGCGCCCGCCGGCGCGCCCGGCTGGCGCGCGCCTCCGAGCCTCAGCCGCCGGGGTAGAAGACCTCGTCGTACGGACAGTCGATCCCGGCCTCGGGCGGCTCGGGCACATGGTACCGCCCCCCGCGGAAACCGCGGAACCAGGTGCCGCCGGGGTCGCGCGAGAGCACGTAGTCGGGCTGCAGCGTCACCTTGCCCCCGCCGCCGGGCAGGTCCACCGCCAGGTGCGGGATCGCCAGGCCGCTGGTGTGGCCGCGGAGCTGCTCCAGGATGGCCACGCCGGCGGAGAGCGGCGTCCGCAGGTGGCCGGTTCCCTGGGCCAGGTCGCCCTGGTGGAGGTAGTAGGGGCGCACGCGCCAGGAGAGCAGGCGGTGGTTCAGGTCGGCGATGGCCCGGGCGCTGGAGTTCACCCGCCGCAGCAGCACGGTCTGGTTCTCCACCGGCACGCCGTGGTCCACCAGGAGCTCGCAGGCGGCCTGCGCCTCCCCGGTGCACTCCTTGGCGTGGTTGAAGTGGGTGACCACGAAGAGCGGCTTCACGCTGCGCAGGAGCCGCGCCAGCGCCGCGTCCACGCGCATGGGGCAGGTGACCGGGCCGCGGGTGGCGAGCCGGAGGATCTGCACGTGGGGGATGGCGCGCACGCCCTCCAGCACCCAGGCCAGCCGGTCGTCGGCCAGCACCAGGGGGTCGCCGCCGGAGACGATGACGTCGCGCACCTCGGGGCGGCGGCGCAGGTAGTCGAGGGCCTCCTCGATGGCGCCGCGGTCGAAGGCGTCCTCGGTTCCCCCGGTGATCCGGCGGCGGGTGCAGTGGCGGCAGTACACCGGGCAGGTGTCGGTGACGAGCAGGAGCGCCCGGTCGGGATACTTGTGCACCAGCGCCCGCACCGGCCGGTTGCGGTCCTCGCCCAGCGGGTCGCGGAGCTCCCCGGGGCCGGAGACCGCCTCGCCCGGCAGCGGGATGGCCTGCATGCGCACCGGGCAGAAGGGGTGGTGCGGGTCCATCAGCGAGGCGTAGTAGGGGGTGACGCCCAGCCGGAAGACGTCGGCGGTGGCCGCGATGCCGGCCCGCTCCTCGGCGGTGAGCTCCACCACCCGGGAGAGAGCCTCGGCGCTGCGGAGGGCGTGGCGCTGCTGCCAGCGCCAGTCGCGCCAGTCGGCCTCGGCGACGCCGGGGAATCTCTGCTGCCAGGTGGCCATGGCGGGCGCGGGAAGCTAGCCGCCCGGCGCGCTCGAAGTCAAACGACCCATCCCGTTCCTGTGTCCCACGGGGCCTGGGGCTATGATGGCGCCATGAACGGCGACCCCGCGAAGACCGCCAACGGCGATGCCACCACCAGGGAGTGGGAGGCGCCCCTGGCGCCCGCCGAGATCCGTCCGGTTCCGCACATCCAGGCACGGTTCCCGCCCGGCCCGCGCTCGGCGTGGACCGAGGTCTCCGAGGGGCAGTGGAACGACTGGCACTGGCAGCAGCGCGAGCGCATCACCGGCCTCGACCAGCTCGAGAAGGTCATCCGCGTCACCGACGAGGAGCGGCGCGCCTGCGTCGAGACCGGCGACCAGTTCCACATGGGCATCACGCCCTACTACGCAGCGCTGATGGACCCGGAGGACCCGCACTGCCCGGTGCGGCTGCAGAGCGTGCCCACCATGGGCGAGCTCTTCGCCTCCCCGGCCGACCTCGAGGACCCGCTGGCCGAGGACCGGGACATGCCGGTGCCCGGGATCACCCACCGCTACCCGGACCGGGTGCTCTTCTACACCACCCACAACTGCCCGGTGTACTGCCGCCACTGCACCCGCAAGCGCAAGGTGGCCGACCCCACCAGCGCCGCCGCCCGCAAGCAGGTCGAGGACGGCCTCGACTACATCACGCTCCACCGCGAGATCCGCGACGTGGTCATCAGCGGCGGCGACCCGCTGTCGCTCTCCGACGACCGGCTCGACTACATCCTGGGCCGGCTCCGCGCCATCCCCCACGTCGAGATCTTCCGGCTCGGCACCCGCAACGTCGTCACCCTGCCCCAGCGCATCACCGACGACCTGTGCCGGATGCTGCGCAAGCACCAGCCGGTCTACGTCAACACCCACTTCAACCACCCCAAGGAGTGCACCGCCGAGGCCTTCGAGGCGGCCCGCAAGCTGGCCGACGCCGGCTGCGTCATCGGCAACCAGATGGTGCTGCTCAAGGGCGTGAACGACGACCCCAAGACGGTGCTGGAGCTCAACCACAAGCTGCTGATGATGCGCGTCCGGCCCTACTACATCTACCAGTGCGACCTCGCCAAGGGCATCAGCCACTTCCGCACGCCCATCGAGACCGGCCGCAAGATCATCCGCGCCCTGCGCGGCCACACCAGCGGCCTGGCGGTGCCCTACTTCGTGGTCGACGCCCCCGAGGGCGGCGGCAAGATCCCGGTGAACCCGGACTACGTGGTCCGCCACGAGGGCAAGAAGTGGGTGCTGCGGAACTACGCCGGCAAGGAGTTCACCTACTACGAGCCGTAGCGCGGGGCAGGCGGGCGGGAGTGCCCCGGCGCGCGCGGCCTAGCTGCGCTTGCCGCGGGGCTTGCCCCGCACCAGGCGAAGCGGCCGGCGGGCCTTGCGCGGCCGCCGCGACGGCGCCTTGCGGGCCGCCACCTGCAGCTCGCCGGGCACCGCCGTCTCGCGCACCGCCATCACCTCCACCTCGACGCGGGCGCCGCGCGGCAGCGCGGCCACCTGCACCGTGGAGCGGGCCGGGAAGGCCCCCTGGAAGCGCTGGCCGTACACCTCGTTCATGGCCGCGAACTCGGAGAGGTCCACCAGGAACACCGTGGTCTTCACCACGTTGGCGAAGGTCATCCCGCCCGCCTCCAGCACCCCCTCGACGTTCTGCATCACCCGCTCGGTCTGGGCGCGGATGTCGCCCGCGACCATCTCGCCGGTGGCCGGGTCGAGCGCGATCTGGCCGGCGCAGCAGAGGATGGCCAGGCCCGGATGCTCGACGAGCTGGGCCTGGCTGTAGGGGCCGATGGCCCTGGGGGCACGGTCGCTGGCGACGGATCGGATGGGCATGGCCGCGGACGATAGCGCGGGCGGGGCGCCGGTTGAAGCACCGGGTGGCGGGGCTACCCCTCCGCCTCCTTGGTCTCGGCCGCGGAGTAGAGCCGCTCCACCGACATCACGCCCTCCAGCTCGCCGACCTTCTTCATCACGTCGCGGAGGGCCTTGAGGTCGGAGATGGCGAACTCGAAGGTGTTGACCGCCTTGTCGTTGCCGATGGTGCGGCAGTTGGCGGTGGTGATGTTCATCCCGGCCTCGGAGAGGCGCTGGGAGATGGCCGCCAGGACGCCGGGCCGGTCGTCGGTGATGACCTTGATGCTCACCGGCCGCTTGTGCTCCGAGGCCTTCACGTCCCAGGAGACGTCCACCCGGCGCAGCGGATCCAGGTCCAGGGTCTTCTCGCAGCCGCGGGCGTGCACCGTGATGCCGCGCCCCCGGGAGACGAAGCCGACGATGTCGTCGCCGGGCACCGGGCTGCAGCAGCGGGCGAAGCGCACCAGCACGTCGTCGATGCCGCTGATGCGCACCGCACCCGAGGTGCGGCCGGCCACCTTGCGGAAGAGCTCGGTGAGGCGCGCCGGCGGCTTCTGCGGCTCGGGCGCCGGGCCGTTGAGCTTCTCGGCGGAGACGAAGCGGCGCAGGAGGTCCCGCGGCTCCACCTTGCCGAAGCCCACCGCCACCAGCAGGTCCTCGCCCTGCTTGAAGCCCATGGCCTGGGCGGCCTTCTCCAGCTCGCCGGCCTTCTGCAGCTTGTGCAGGCTCATCCCGAAGCGGCGCAGCTCCCGCTCGGCGATCTCCTGGCCGATCTCCAGCGAGCGCTTGTGCTCCAGCTGGCGGACGTAGGCGCGGATGCGGGCCTGGGCGCGGCTGGTCTTGACGAAGCCCAGCCAGTCCTTGGACGGGTGGGAGGAGGGCGAGGTCAGGATCTCGATGGACTCGCCGTTCTTGAGCCGGTAGCGCAGCGGCACGATGCGGCCGTTGACCTTGGCGCCGACGCAGTGCTCCCCCACCTGCGAGTGGACCGCGTAGGCGAAGTCCACCGGCGTGGCGCCGCGCGGCAGGCTCTTCACGTCCCCCTTGGGCGTGAAGACGAAGACCTCGTCGGCGAAGAGGTCCACCTTGACGGTCTCGATGAACTCGCGCGGGTCGGGCAGGTCCCGCTGCCACTCGAGGAGCTGCCGCAGCCAGGCGAACTTCTGGGCGTCGGGGCTCTTGCCGCCGCCCGCCTTGCCCTCCTTGTAGGCCCAGTGGGCGGCCACGCCCTCCTCGGCGATGCGGTGCATCTCCCGGGTGCGGATCTGGATCTCCACCCGCTCCGCCTCGGGCCCCACCACCGTGGTGTGGAGCGACTGGTACATGTTGGGCTTGGGGATGGCGATGTAGTCCTTGAACCGGCCCGGCACCGGCTTCCACAGGGAGTGGACCATCCCCAGCGACTCGTAGCACTGGGCCACCGAGTCGACGATGACGCGGAAGGCGATGAGGTCGTGGATCTGGTCGAACTCCAGCGACTGGAGCCGCATCTTCCGCCAGATGGAGTAGGTGTGCTTGATGCGCCCCTTCACCTCGGCGGGGATGCCCTGCTCGGTGAGCCGGGCCTGGAGCGTCTCCACCACCAGGTTGATGAACCGCTCCCGCGCCTGGGCCCGCGCCCCCACCCGCTCCTGCAGCTCCTGGTACTCGACCGGCTGCAGGTACTTGAAGGAGAGCTCCTCGAGCTCGGTCTTGATGCGCTGGATGCCGAGGCGGTTGGCCAGCGGGGCGTAGATGTCGAGGGTCTCCCGGGCGATGCGCTGCTGCTTCTCCGGCGCCATGTGCTCCAGGGTCCGCATGTTGTGGGTCCGGTCGGCCAGCTTCACCAGCAGCACCCGGATGTCCTTCGACATGGCCACGACCATGCGGCGGAAGTTCTCGGCCTGCTTCTCCTCCTGGGTGTTGCCGGCGCTGAACTGGGAGAGCTTGGTGACCCCGTCCACCAGGTCGGCCACCTCGGTCCCGAAGAGCGACTCGATGTCCTCCCGGGTGGCGAGCGTGTCCTCGATGGTGTCGTGGAGCAGCCCGGTGACGATGCTGGCCTCGTCGAGCCGCATCTCCGCCAGGATCCCCGCGACCTCCAGGGGGTGGACCAGGTAGGGCTCGCCCGACTTGCGGATCTGCCCCTGGTGAACCTTGGCCGAGTAGACGTAGGCCTTCTTGATGACGTCCACGTCGGCCGCGGGAGCGTAGCCGGAGACGGTGTCGAGAATGTCGTTCAGTCGCAGCAAGGCGGTCGAAAAAAGCGTACCTGCCGCCCCTCGGCCCGGCAAGCATGCCTCCTTGGTGTGCATAGCGTCCGGGCCTGTCCGGGGCCACCCGGGCCCGGGCGTGGTTGAGCCGGAGGGGGGGCTCGGGGTAGAAGTCCGGCGGGAGGTCCCGTGCTGAAGTGCAAGAGCTGCGGTGCGGCGCTCGACCTGACGATGTTGAGCTGCCCGGCCTGCGGGGCCGAGGTCCCGCTCGGCCGCCTCACCGGCCTGCTGGGCCTGGTGTGCCGCCAGTGCGACGCCTACAACGAGCCCGGAGCCCGGACCTGCGTCTCCTGCGGCCAGCCGCTGGGCGTCGAGGCCCCGGCCCCCGCCGCGGCCCCGCCGGCCGCCGCCCCGGCGCCACCTCCCCGACCCCCGCCGCCGCGCCCGCCCGGCGCGCCGCTGGTGCAGAGCTTCCCCAGGCCCGCCGCCGCCGGGACCCGCTGCCCCGCCTGCGGCACCGAGAGCGGAGGGGGCCCCTTCTGCCCCTCCTGCGGCCGCTCTCTGTCGGCGCCCCCGCCTGCACCACCCGCCACGCCTCCGTCCGCCGGCGCAGGCGCGCCGGCCGGCACGGCCATGTTCGTGGCCGTGGCCCAGCCCTCTCCGCGGGCCCGGCTGGTGCTGGAGCGCGGCGAGGCAGCGCCGGGCTCGGTCTTCCAGCTCGCCTCCGACGAGGTGCAGGCGGGCCGGTCGCAGGGGGCGGTCATCTTCCCCGGCGACCCGTGCCTGGCGGCCCACCACGCCACCTTCCTGCACCGCGGCGGGGCGCTGGTGGTGCGCGACGAGGGTGCGGCCGGCGGGATCTACGTGCGCATCGCCGCCGGCCAGTCGGCGCCGCTCAAGGCCGGCAGCCTCTTCGCGGTCGGCGACCGGCTGCTCCGCTTCGCCGGCCCCCTGCCGGCGCGGCCGGCGGCCCCGCCCGACGGCACGGTGCGCCTCGGCGCCCCGCGGCCCGACAACGGCGCGGTGCTGCTGGAGGAGTGGCTGGAGGGCGGCGTGGGCGGCCGCGTCTACCTGCGCAGCGGCCCCTCCATCACCGTGGGCCGCGCCGGCTGCTCGGTGAACCTGGGCGACGACCCCTACCTCTCCCAGGCCCACGCCGAGATCGCGCTCGAGAACGGCGGCGCCACCCTGCGCGACCTGGGCTCGTCCAACGGCACCTTCCTGCGCATCCCCCCGGGCGGCGAGGCCACGCTCCGCGACGGCGACGAGCTGCGGATCGGCCGCGAGGTCCTCCGGGTCGAGCTGCGCTGACGGAGGCACCCATGCCCATCGCCTTCCTCACCATCACACCCCTCGGCACCGCCACCCCCAGCGTCTCGAACTACGTCGCCGGGGTGGAGCGGGTGCTGCAGGCCTCGGGCCTCGTGAGCCAGCTCACCGCCATGGGGACCATCATCGAGGGCGACCTCGACGAGATCCTGAAGGTGGTGCGACAGATGCACGAGCACCCCTTCACCCAGGGGGCACAGCGGGTCTCCACCTCGCTGCGCATCGACGACCGGCGCGACAAGAAGGAGCACACCATCGCCGGCAAGATGCGGAGCGTGGAGGAGAAGCTGAAGAAGTAGGCGGCCCAGCTCTTTCCTCGGCCCGCCGCCGGCCAGGGTCGCCCTGCCGCCCCCGCCGTCGCGAAGAGCGGCGGGGGAGAGCGGCCCGGCGCACCGGAACCGCTCTCCCCCCTCCGCACCCGCGCTCCACCACCTACGCCTCGCCGCCCTCCAGCGCCTCCACCAGCGCCCTGCCCTTCTTCATCCGCGCCAGGATCGGCGGCAGCGCCAGGAAGACCAGCGCGCCCAGCAGCAGGACCAGCGAGATGGGCTTCTCGAAGAAGATGGTGGGGCTGCCCTTGGAGATGATGAGGGCCTGCCGGTACGAGGACTCCATGCGCCCACCCAGGATGAGCCCGAGCACCAGCGGCTCGATGGGCCACTTCTGCCGGCGCATGTAGTAGCCGAGGACGCCGGCCGCCCCGGTGAGCACCAGGTCCACGGAGCTGGAGGAGAGCGACCACACGCCCACGGTGCAGATGACGAGGACGATGGGCATGAGGTAGCGGGCCGGCACCGACATGATGCGGGCGAAGACGTTGACCATCGGCCAGTTGAGCACCAGCAGCAGCACGTTGCCCACGTACATGCTGGCGATCAGCGCCCAGAGCAGGGCGCCGTGCTTGTCGAACATCATGGGGCCAGGCGTGATGTCGAGCATCATCAGCGCGCCGAGCATGACCGCGGTGGCGCCGCCGCCGGGGATGCCCAGCGAGAGCAGCGGGATGAGCGAGGCGCCGCTGGCGGCGTTGTTGGCCGCCTCGGGGCAGGCCACGCCGCGGATGTCGCCGGTGCCGTAGAGCTCCGGGTTCCTGGCGAGCCGCTTCTCCACGTTGTAGGCGACGAAGGTGGAGAGGGTTGCGCCGGCGCCCGGCAGCATGCCCATCAGGAAGCCGAAGAAGCTGCCGCGGAAGATGGACGGGAGGCTGTACCGGAAGTCCTTCCAGGAGAGCCAGACGTTGCCGGCCTGGACCACCTGGGGCCGCGTGCCCTCCCAGACCTCCTTGGCGGTGACCACGATCTCCGAGATGGCGAAGACGCCCATGGCCACGACGATGAAGTCGATGCCGTCCTGGAGGAAGGGGTTGCCGAAGGTGAAGCGCGGGGCGCCGGAGACCAGGTCGATGCCCACCGTGGCGATCATCAGGCCCATGACGGTGGTGACGATGGCCTTGCCCACCTGGGCGCCTGCCAGGCTGGCCACGGTGGCCAGGCCGAAGAACATCAGCGAGAAGAACTCGGCCGGGCCGAAGCGCAGCGCCAGCGAGGCCACCGGCCGGCCCACCATGGTGAGCACCACCACCGCCAGGGTGCCGGCGACGAAGGAGCTCACCGCGGCGATGGCCAGGGCCGGTCCGGCCCGCCCCTGCATGGCCATCTTGTGGCCGTCGATGGTGGTGATCACCGAGGCCGACTCGCCGGGGATGTTCACCAGGATGGAGGTGGTGGAGCCGCCGTACATGGCCCCGTAGTAGATGGAGGTGAGCATGATCATCGCCGCCACCGGCGACATCGTGAAGACCAGCGGCAGCAGCATGGCGATGGTGGCGGTGGGGCCGAGGCCCGGCAGCACGCCGATGACGGTGCCGATGACGCTGCCGAGCAGCGCGATGAGCAGGTTGAGCGGCTGGAGCGCGACGGAGAAGCCGTTGATCAGGTGGTCGAACATGGCGCTCGCTCACTTCCCCAGCAGGCCCTGGAGCAGGCCCAGGGGCAGGCGCACGCCGAGCCCCTTGGAGAAGCCCAGGTAGAGGATGGCGGTGGTCGCGATCGACAGCGCCGCCGAGACGTGCCAGCGCTTCTCGCCCAGCAGCCGGAACATGAGGAGCATGGCGGCGCCGGCCCCCAGCGGGAAGCCCAGCTCGGGCATGAAGAACATGAAGCCCAGGACCACGGCCCAGAGCGCGTAGAAGCGCCCGTGGGCCGCGAGCCAGGACGGGGCCGGCGCGCCGGCGGCGGCCGGTTCCTTCGCCTCCCCGGCCGCCTTCTGCGCGGCCCTCGCGGCCGCCTCGTCGCCAGGCGCACCGCGGACGAGGCGCCACAGTCCGGCGAGACCCAGCACCAGGCCCAGCACGGTGGGGAAGGCCGCCGGCCCGGGAACGCCCGGCGACTGGAAGAGGGTGGGGATGTTGCGGGTCTCCCAGACGTAGCCGAGGGCCACCAGCAGGATCACGAGCCCTTCGGCGCGGGCGCGCGTCACGATCTTCGCAGTCACCATCGCGTTCTCCTCACGCCCGAGCCAGGGGGGCGACCACTACTTCGCGAAGCCGAGCTCCTTGAGCAGCGCCTTGTAGCTGGCGTGCTCCTCCTTGACGAAGGCCTTGAACTCGTCGCCGAACCGGGTGGTGGGTTCCCAGCCCAGCTTCTCCCGCTCGGTGTTCCACTCGGGCGAGGCCACCATCTTCTTGAGGGTGTCGGACCAGAACTGGACCGCCTCGGGCGAGGTGCCGGGCGCCATGTAGACGCCGCGCCAGGTGTCGAACTTCACCTTCACGCCCTGCTCGAAGGTGGTGGGCAGGTCCTTGTACTTGGAGGAGCGCTTCTCGGCCATGAGCGCCAGGCAGCGGATCTTGCCGGCCTCGAGCTGGGCCGAGGCCTCGGCCAGGTCGATGGTGGCCGCGTCGGTGTGGCCGCCGAGCAGGGCGGTCATGGCCTCGCCGCCGCCCTGGAAGGGCACGTAGACGAGCTTGGTGGGGTCGACGCCCACGGTCTTGGCGAGCAGCGCCACCTTGATGTGATCCATGCTGCCGGGGGCCGAGCCGCCGGCGAAGCTCACCGAGGAGGGGTTGGCCTTGAGCGCCGCCACCAGGTCGCCGAGGTTCTTGTACTTGGAGTCTGCCTTGACGAAGAAGCCGCCGTACTCGGCGGCGATCTGGGCCAGCGGGACCACGTCGGCGTAGGTGTGGGGCGTCCGGCCGGCGGCCATGGTGAAGCTGAGCGAGTTGGAGGCGGCCACGAGGAGGTCGTTGTCCCCCTTGCGCTTGGTGATCACGTTGGCGATGGCCACCGCGCCGCTGCCGCCCGGCATGTTGGTGACGTACATGGTGCTCTTCAGGGCGCCCGTCTTCTGGAACACGTTGGCCGAGGTGCGGCAGATGGTGTCCCAGCCGCCGCCGGGGTTGGCGGGCGCGATGCATTCGGGGCGCTCCGGCGCGAAGGCGGCGGAGGCAGGGGTGGCGAGGGCCAGGGCAGCGGCCGCGAGCGCGGCGTTGCGGGCCAGGGAGGAGAGGCTGTGGAGCGTCATGTGGGGATCCCTTTCATCGGCGGTGTGCCGGCGTCCGGTGCGCACACTACGGCTCCCTACCTGTCGCGACGCTGACGGCGCCGCGGGCGGGGGCGCGGCGCCCGCCGCACCCCCGTACGGGTGGCGCCGCAGGACCGGTCAGCGGCCGGCGAAGGCCGACTTCCAGCGACGCAGGAAGTCCACGCGCTTGGAGGCGTCGAGGTAGACGAGCAGGCTCGGCCCCACGTGGATGGGCTTGAGCCGCGCGCCCAGGGCCCGCGACAGCGCGGCGGCGCTGGTGGCGCCCTCCACGTCGGGCCGGATGGAGAAGAGGGAGCAGCGCTGCGCCAGCACCTGCTGGCCGCGGTGCGAGAGCAGGTAGTCGAGGAACACCCTGGCGGCGCTGGGGTGTGGAGCCGCGCGGGTGATGAGCGCGATGCGCGAGGCCGCCAGCACGTAGTCCCTGGGGTAGACCACGCCCAGGCTGGGGTGCTGCCGCTGCGCCTGCAGCGCGTACGATCCGTTGACGTTGAAGGCCAGCAGCAGATCGCCCGAGAGCACCCTGTCGATCATCCGCGAGGTGGTGGCGTGGCGCTCGATCCCGGCGCGTCCGTAGGCCCGCACCGCGTCGGCGAAGCCCGGGTCGATGCGGCTGTCCTGGGTGAGGAGGAGGTAGCCGATGGCGCTCCTCTCCGGGTCGTAGGCCGCCACCTTGCCGTGGGCCACGGGGCCGGCCTCGAGCATCCGCACCAGGTCCGCGTGGGTCTGGGGGACGCGGTCGTCGGGCAACCGGCGGCCGTCGTGCACGAAGACGAAGGGCTCGAGGGTGGTCCCGAAGGCCTCGTGGCGCCAGGAGGCCCAGGGCGGGAGGTGGACCGCCTCCGGGCTCTCGTAGGCCTGGGCCAGGCCGTCGTTGGCCAGCTTCATCTGCAGGTCCATGGCCGGGCTCCAGAGCACGTCGGCCTCGACCCGCCCCTCCCGCACCTCGCGGGTGTACTGCTCGTACAGCTCGGCGGTGCGCAGCTCGCGGTAGTCGAGCTGGATGCGGGGGTAGAGCTCGGCGAAGTCGGCCAGCAGCGGCTCGGCCACCTCCCTGTCGGTCACCGAGTAGACCACCACCCGGCCCTCGCGATGGGCGGCGGCGATCACGCCGGCGGCGGTGGCCACCGGCGGAGGCTGCGCGCCGGTGGCCGGCGCGGCGGCCAGGAGGAGCAACGCCAGGGTCAGGGTCCTTGGGCTCGCCATCTCCGAGCTATGATGGCACGGTCTCCACCGGCAGGTCATGCATGCGCCTCCTCGTCGTCGAGGACAACCAGGCCCTGGGCCACAGCATCGCCAGCGCGTTCCGCGCCAAGGGCCATGCCGTGGACTGCGTGGAGAGCGGCGAGGACGCCGACACCTCGCTGCGCACCCAGCCCTACGACCTGGTGATCCTGGACATCGGCCTGCCCGACCTGGACGGCCTGGAGGTGCTGCGCCGGCTGCGGCGCCGCAAGTCGCGGGTGCCGGTGCTGATGCTCACCGCCCGCGACGGGCTCGAGGACCGGGTGCAGGGGCTCAACCTCGGGGCCGACGACTACCTCTGCAAGCCCTTCGCGCTGGCGGAGCTGGAGGCCCGGGCCGGGGCCCTCATCCGCCGCGGGGTGGGCGGCGAGGCGGCGATCATCGCCCACGGACGGCTCACCCTCGACACCGCCGCCCGGCTGGCCCGGGTGGACGGCGAGCCCATCGACCTGCCGCGCCGCGAGCTCACCCTGCTGGAGGTGCTGCTCATCCAGCGCGGCCAGGTGGTGGCCAAGCAGCTCCTGCTGGAGAAGCTCTTCGGCTTCGAGGAGGAGGCGGGGGTCAACGCGGTGGAGATCTACGTGCACCGCCTCCGCAAGAAGCTGGAGCCGGCCGGCGTGAGGATCCGCACGGTGCGCGGGCTGGGGTACCTGCTGGAGAACCCGTGAGGGCCGGCTCGCTGCGGGCCCAGCTGCTGCGCTGGCTCCTCCTGCCGCTGGGCGCGCTCTGGGTGGTGGACGCGGTCCACACCTTCCTCACCGTCCGCGCCGCCATCAACGCCGCCTACGACCGCTCGCTGCACGCCTCGGCGCTGGCCATCTCCGAGCGCGTCACCCTGGCCGGCACCACGCCGGTGGTCGACGTGCCCCCGCTGGCGCTCGAGGTGCTCGACACCGCCAGCCAGGAGCGGCTCTTCTACCGGGTCGGCTACCGCCCCGGGAACGGGGCCGAGGTCTTCCTCACCGGGTACGAGGACCTGCCGCCGCCGCCGCGGACCGGCGAGGGGCCCCGCTACTACGACGCCGTCTACCGGGAGGACCCGGTGCGCATCGCCGCCCTCGAGACCCGCTTCCCCACCGAGCCGCCGGTGTCGGTGCTGGTGCAGGTGGCCGAGACGGTGGGGGGGCGAGGCAGCCGGACCCAGGAGCTGGTGCTGCGCGAGGCACTCGCCCAGGCGGCGGTCATCCTTCTGGCGGCGGTGATCCTCTGGGTCGGCGTCTGGCGCGGCCTGCGCCCCCTCACCCGCGTCAGCCAGCAGGTGGCCGCCCGTTCCGCCGACGACCTGACGCCGGTGGCCCTGCACCGTGCGCCCGCCGAGGTCGCGCCGCTCGTCCGCTCGGTCAACGACCTGATGGAGCGGCTCCGCAGCACCATCGCCGCCCAGCGCCGCTTCATCGCCGACGCCGCCCACCAGCTGCGCACCCCGCTGGCGGTCATCCAGACCAAGGCCGAGCTGGTGCTGCGCGAGGAGGACCCCTCGGCGGTGGTGAGGGCGGTCACCGACCTCTACGAGCACTCCCAGGCCACCACCCGCCTCGCCAACCAGCTGCTGGCCCTGGCCCGCATCGAGCCCGGCCAGGCCGGCGACGCCCACCCCCTCGACCTCGACGCCCTGGCGCGCGAGACCTGCGCCGCTCACGTCTCCACCGCCTTCGGCCGCGGCATCGACCTGGGCTACGAGGGGCAGGGGCCGGCCTGGGTGTCGGGGCGCGAGTTCCTGCTGCGCGAGGCCCTCACCAACCTCATCCACAACGCCCTGTCCTACGGTGCCCGCCCGGGAACGGTCACCGTCGGCCTGACCCGGCCCGGGCCGGGGGTGGTGGCCCTGGCGGTGGAGGACGACGGGCCGGGCATCCCCGAGGTGGAGCGGCCGCGGGTGCTGGAGCGCTTCTACCGGCCCCCCGGCTCCCGGGGCGGCGGCGCCGGACTGGGCCTACCCATCGTGGCCCAGATCGCCGAGCAGCACGGCTCCCGGCTCTCGCTGCTCGACGGCGCCGGCGGGAAGGGGCTGCGGGCCGAGATCCGGCTCGCCGAGGTGGCGCCGCCCGCGCCGGCGCCCCAGCCCGCGCAGCCGGCCGGGCGCCAGGGCACCGCCTGAGCCTCCGGCGAGGCCGGAGGGCCAGGACCCGCCGCCTCCGCCCCCTGCGCGCCTTCGCCCTGGGCCACCGAAAGGCCCACGACAGGATCACACCGGCATTCTCCGCCCCACGCCGGCGCGCGCGCCTGGCGTCGGCCAGGAGGCCCCATGCGCGGATCGCTCCAGTTCTTCAAAGGTTCCATCTACGTGACGCTGGTGGGCCTCGCGCTCGCGGCCGGCCTCCAGCATGCTGGCGGTGCTCGAGGTCTCGCTCTCCTTCGACAACGCCGTGGTCAACGCCTCGGTGATGGAGGAGATGACCCCGCTCTGGCGCCACCGCTTCCTCACCTGGGGCATGGCGGTGGCCGTCTTCGGGATGCGCTTCGTCTTCCCGCTGGTGGTGGTGAGCGTGGTGGCCCGCATCGGCCCCTTCGAGGCGGTGCGGCTCGCGACCTTCGAGCCCGGCGAGTACGCTCGGCTGCTGCAGAGCGCGCACGTG
The DNA here is from genome assembly GCA_016214955.1 of Deltaproteobacteria bacterium. Classification (GTDB taxonomy): domain Bacteria; phylum Myxococcota; class Myxococcia; order Myxococcales; family Anaeromyxobacteraceae; genus JACRMN01. Next base: position 167,873 of record JACRMN010000019.1, on the reverse strand, counting down.
GCCCTGGGGGCCTTCGGCGGATCCTTCCTGGGCATGGTGTGCCTCAAGTACTTCTTCGACGCCGAGAAGGACGTCCACTGGATCGGCCCGGTGGAGCGGCGGCTGGCGCTGCTCGGCAAGTTCGAGGCCATCGAGCTGGGCTTCATGATGATCGTGCTCTACTCCTTCTCCCGGGTCTTCCCGCCCGCCGAGGCGCTCGAGTTCCTGGTCTCGGGCGTTTTCGGCCTCGTCACCTTCATCGCCGTGGACGGCGTCGGCGCGGTGATGGAGCCCGAGGGCGGTGGCCACCAGCGCGACCTGCACCAGGCCGGCCTGGCGAGCTTCGTCTACCTCAACGTCCTCGACGCCAGCTTCAGCTTCGACGGCGTCATCGGCGCCTTCGCCCTCACCAACAACCTCTTCGTCATCGCCATCGGCCTGGGCATCGGCGCCATGTTCGTGCGCAGCCTGACCATCATGCTGGTGGAGAAGGGGACGCTGGCCTCCTACCGCTACCTGGAGCACGGCGCCTTCTACGCCATCGGGGCGCTGGCCCTGATCATGATGCTGGGCACGGTCCGCCACGTCCCCGAGGTGGTCACCGGCCTCATCGGCGCTGGCTTCATCGCCCTCTCCCTCTGGTCCTCCATGCGCTTCAACGCCGCCCAGCGAGCGGCCGAGTCGGGGGCGCTGGACGCGCCGGGAGCGGCCCCGCAACCGTGAGCGGCAGGCTCGGCGCCACCCTCGGCACCTACGCCATCGGCGCCGCCTGCGGCCTGGCGGCCTGGGCGGCCCACCTGCCCCTCCCCTGGCTGCTCGGGCCCCTCTTCGGCACCGGCATCGCCGCCGCGCTGGGGCCGGCGCGGCCGGTGGTGCCCGGCTCGCGCCAGCTCGGCCAGGCCGTCGTCGGCTCGGCCCTGGGCCTCTACTTCACGGGCGAGGTGCTCCAGGCCATCGGCGAGAGCCTGCCCTGGATGGTGCTCGCAAGCGCCGCCGCCCTGGCCACGGGCATGGCCGGCGCCGGCCTGATGCGCAAGCGGGCCGGGCTCGACCCGGCCACCGCCTTCTACGCCGGGGTGCCCGGCGGTGCCGCCGACATGGCGGTCTTCGGCGAGCGGGCCGGCGGCGATCCCTCGGTGATCGCGCTGGCCCAGGGGCTGCGGGTGGCGGCGGTGGTCTCGGTGCTGCCGCTGGGGCTCCAGGCCTGGGGTGCGCGCGGCGCCGACCTCTGGGCGCCGCAGGCGCTGCCGGTGACACCGGGCGGGCTCCTGGGGCTGGCCGCCCTCGGGGCGGCCGCGGCGCTGATCCTCGGCTGGGTTCGCTTCCCCAATGGCTGGCTGCTGGGGCCGCTCCTGGTGAGCGGCCTGCTCACCGCCACCGGCCACGCCCAGAGCGCGGTGCCGCGCCCGCTCGTCGACCTGGCGCAGCTCCTCATGGGCTGCGCCCTCGGCCACCGCTTCGAGCGCGACCTCATCCGCGGCGCGCGGGTGCTGCTCCCCGCCATCCTCGCGGCCACGGTGCAGGGCATGCTGCTCCTCGGCGCCTTCGGCGCGCTCCTGGCGCTGGCCTGGGGCCGGTCGGTCTACACGCTGCTCCTCGCCACCGCACCCGGCGGCATCGCCGAGATGGGCCTCACCGCGCGCACGCTCCAGCTGGGCGTGCCGCTGGTCACCGCCTTCCACGTGGTCCGCCTGATCTCGGTGCTGACGCTGGCCCAGCCCGTCTGCCGCTGGTGGATGCGCCACTTCCCCGGTCCGCGTCCGGCTCTGCGCGGAACCACCGCGCCCCCTGGCCTCCCACCGGCAGGGGTCCCCGAGCGAGGCGGCAGCGGCGGCGCGTCCCGAAAGGCGGGTGAAAGGTCGGAACCCACATGATGCCCGGCGAACCACCCCACCCGCTCCCGCGACGCAGCACGCGTGCAACCACGGGAGCCGACCACGGAGCCCACATGATCCGCATCCCCGCAGCCGTCGCCGCCGCGCTCCTCGCGCTCGGCGCCCAGGCCCAGACCCCCGATCCTGCGGCCGCACCCCCCGCGCCCGCGCCGGCCCCCAAGGCCGAGAAGCGCTGGGTCATCGCCGAGAAGAGCAACCTCTCCATCTCCGGCCGCGCCTGGGCCGAGTTCCACAACGTCGGCGCCGACGCCGGCTCCGTCGCCGGTGCCAGCAAGGTCCCGGACCGCTGGCGCGTGCACAACAACTCCTCCTACCTGCGCATCAAGGGCGACATCGAGCTCGTCCCCGGCTGGAAGGCGCTGGCCCAGATCGAGGCCGAGTTCGGCATCGAGGGCGAGAACGGCCTGCCCTTCAGCGGCACCCGCAACACCGGCGTGGGCCTCTCCAGCCCCTACGGCCAGCTGATCCTGGGCCGCTGGGACTCGCCCATGAAGCAGACCACCATCGGCATCGATCCCTTCGGCGGCACCGGCATCTTCGGCTACTACAACGTCTTCGGGCAGCAGCAGGTCAGCCCCACCGGCCAGGGCGCCAACCGCTGGGACCGCCGGCTCAACAACAGCCTCAACTACACCTCGCCCGACATCTACGGCCTGAAGATCCTGGCCGCCTACTCGGTGGGTGAGACCGCCAGCGCCGTCGCCCCCAAGGTCAACCCCTGGACCGCCTCCGCGGCGCTGCAGTACAAGCGCGGCCCCCTCTACGTCGGCGTTGCCTACGAGACCCGCAACGACTGCGGCAACCCCGACGCCGACGCTCCCGGCGGCCCCTCCTGCAGCACCGCCGCCCTCGGCGCCGCCGCCCAGCCGCTCGGCACCGACACCGGCCTGCGCGTCGGCGCCAGCTACGACATCAAGCAGACCTGGACCAAGCTCGGCGTCGCCTACGAGCACATCGACCTGATGGCCAAGGCCACCGCCACCCTGCCCAAGAAGACCCTGCAGCGCGACGTCTACTGGGGCGTCATCACCCAGGGCCTCATGAGCAACCAGCACCAGATCATCGTCGCCTACGGCATGGCCTCCGACGCCAGCGGCGCCAACGTCTGGACCGGCGCCACCGGCACCAAGGACACCGGCGCCTCCTACCTGACCGCCGCCTACCGCTTCTACTTCAACAAGGACACCGACCTGTACGCGGGCTATGTCCAGGTGAAGAACGACAAGAACGCCTCCTACCGGTTCGGGTCGGGCAACTTTGGCGCGGTGCCGGTGGGCTCCACCAGCACCGGCTACGGCGCCGGCATCCGCTACTTCTTCTAGCGGTGGATAGGGCCCGGGCGCGCCCTGGCGCCCGGGTTTGGGGAGCGGGTGCCGCGTCACGCACGGTACCGGCTCGGCCTCGGCCGTCTCCGGACGGCCGGGGCTTTCGCGTGCCCGGGGGCCGGCGAGGGCGCCGCCCCTCTCCGCTAGCGCAGCAGCCGCGTCTGCGGAGCGCGCGCGGTGGGGAGCGCCTCCACCTCGGAGTCGTCCTCGGTGTTGGCGAACTCCTTCTGGCCGCTGGACTCGACGAACGGGCCGCCTTCCTCCTCGGGCACCGCCTCGTCGCGGAGCTCGACCCCCTGCTCCTCGCCGCTGGTCACCGAGCGGACGAACTCCTCGCCCAGCATCTCGGCCAGGTCGTCGTCGCGCCCCGAGTCGTCGCGGTCGAAGAGCGCCTTCTCGGGCAGCACCCGGACGTCCTCCTCCGCCGCCTCGATGGGATCCGAGAGCTGCCGGTCCCCCTCGGGCAGCGGGCCGCGGCGCACCTTCGCCGGCGTCCTGCGGCGGACGGCCGCGGGCGCAGGCGACCTGCGCGCCGGGGACTTCCGGGCCGCAGGCCGGGGGGCTGCCGCCTTGCGCGCCGGGGACTTCTTCCCGGCTGCGGCCTTTCGCGCCGGCTTGCGGGCCTCTGCCACCTTGCGCTTTGGATTCTTCTTCTTGCCGTTCCGGGTGGGGCGCTTCATGGGGGCTCCTCGCTCCCGATTCTACCCCTCCACGAGGAGGACGGCGCAGCTGCGCGCACCGTGGGCGCCCACCACCAGCGCCTGCTCGATGTCGGCCGTCTTGGAGGGTCCCCCCAGGAACAGGGCGAAGCCCTTCCCGTGCCGGATGCGCTCGTACGCCTGGTGCATGTCGTGCACCACCGTGGAGGCGCGCACCACCACCGCGATGTGCTCGGCGACGACGTAGAGCGCCTGGTGCGGGAAGGGGCGCGTGTCGATCCACATGGCCGCGTTCTCGGCCACCGCCAGCCCGGCCGGGAAGACGGCGAGGTCCAGGCCGTCGAGGGCGTGGGGCTCGGCCACCGCCGCCGGGTCGAACGTCGAGGCGCCGACGCCGGGCACCAGCGAGACGCTGCGCCTCGCCTGCTGGGACACCGGCAGGGCCCGCAGCGCCTGGTCGGCGGCCGCGAGGTCGGGCACCCGCAGGCAGGTGCTGCCCACCGCCCTGGCCATCTCGGCGAACTGGACCACCGGATCGGCGAAGCGCACCCCAAGGCCGGCGGTGCCCGGGTGCTCCACCGCCGGGCCGGCGCCGCGGCGCACCGCGGCCAGGATCTCGTCACGGGCGGCCACGGGTCCTCCGGTACAGCTCGCGGAAGCTCTCCCGGGGCGGCACCGGCAGCTCGCGCTGCCGCGTCCAGCCGCCGGAGAGGCGGGCCAGGAACCGGGCCGGCAGCAGCCGCTGGGCCAGCCGGGCGAGCCTGCCGGCCAGGGCGTAGAGCCAGGTGAAGCGGAAGACGAGCGAGGTGAGGCGCATCGCCAGCCGCTTGCCCGGGTCGATGAGCCCCTTCCTCGCCAGCTCGCCGCGCCAGGCGTAGAGCTGGTGGTGCAGGTCGATACGCACCGGGCAGACGTCGGTGCAGGAGCCGCAGAGCGTGGAGGCGAAGGGCAGGCTGCGGTGGCTCACCGGGTCGCGGGCCGGGGCCAGCACCGAGCCGATGGGGCCGGGGATGAGCCAGGTGTAGCTGTAGCCGCCGGAGCGCCTGTAGACGGGGCAGGTGTTGAGGCACTGGCCGCAGCGGATGCAGGCCAGCGCCCTGCGGTGGGCCGGCTGGCCGAGGAGCTGGCTGCGGCCGTTGTCCACCACCACGATGTGCAGCTCGCCCCCGCGGCGCGGGCCGTGGAAGTGGCTGGTGTAGATGGAGGAGGGCTGGCCCACGGCGCTGCGGGCCAGCAGCCGCAGGAAGACCCCCAGGTCGGCGGCGCGGGGGATCACCTTCTCGATGCCCATCGAGGCGATGTGCAGCGGCGGCAGGGACGTGCCCATGTCGGCGTTGCCCTCGTTGGTCACCACCACCACCCCGCCGGTCTCGGCGATGCCGAAGTTCACGCCGGTGAGGCCGGCCTGGGCCCCGAGGAAGTGCCGCCGCAGGTCCTTGCGGGCCACCTCGGTGAGCCGGGTGGGATCGGTCAGCCCCTCGGGGCTGCCCAGGGTGGCGTGGAACAGCGCCCCCACCTCCTCGCGCCGCATGTGGATGGCCGGGGCCACGATGTGCGAGGGGGGCTGGTGGTTGAGCTGGACGATGCGCTCGCCCAGGTCGGTGTCGGCGATCTCGATGCCGCGGGCCTCGAGGTAGGGGTTGAGGCCGCACTCCTCGGTGAGCATCGACTTCGACTTCACCAGCCGGGTGACGCCCCGCTCCGCCAGCAGCCCGTGGACGATGCGGTTGTGCTCCTCGCCGTCGCGGGCCCAGTGGACCACCGCGCCGTGGGCCACGGCGTTGCGCTCGAACTCCTCCAGGTAGTCTCCGAGCCGCGAGAGGGCGTGGGCCTTGATGGCCTCGGCCCGCTCCCGCAGCGCCTCCCAGTCGGGCACCGTGCGGGCGGCCGCGTCCCGCTTCTGCCGCAGGAACCAGATGGCCTGGTCGTGCCAGTGGACCCGCTCGGTGTCGCGGAGGAAGAGGGCGGCCGACTCCGGGTGGCCCATGGCTACCCCTCCCCCGCCAGCAGCTCGGCCACGTGGCGCACCTGCAGCGGCCTCTTCTCGCGCCGCAGCAGGCCGTCGAGGTGCATGAGGCAGCTCATGTCCACCCCGGTGATCACCTCGACGCCGTTCTTCTCGTGCTCGGCGATGCGGTCCCTGCCCATCTGGCAGGACACCGCCTCCTCGGCCACGGCGAAGGTGCCGCCGAAGCCGCAGCACTCGTCGGTCCTCGCCGGCTCCAGCAGGGTGATGCCGCCGAGGCCGGAGAGCAGCTTCTTCACCTTGTCGAAGGGCGGGACCGACTGCTCGCTGGAGGAGGCCAGCCGGAGCTCGCGCTGGGCGTGGCAGCTGCGGTGCAGCCCCACCTTGCGCGCGAAGTGCCCCTCCACCTGCTCCAGGTGCAGCACGTCGTGGAGGAACTCGCAGAGCTCGTAGGTGTGGGCCCGCAGGTGGTCGAAGCCGCGGCGGCCGGCCAGCCAGGGCTGGTAGTGGTTGCGCACCATCGAGACGCAGCTGCCCGAGGGGGCCACCACGTACTCGTAGCCTCCGAAGACCCGCAGGAACTTCTCGGCCAGCGGCCGCGCCTCCTCGGTGCAGCCGGAGTTGGCCATGGGCTGGCCGCAGCAGGTCTGCTCCTCGGGGAACTCGACCCGCACCCCGTGCCGCTCCAGCACCCGCAGCGTGGCCAGGGCCACCTGCGGGTAGTACTGGTCCACGTAACAGGGGACGAAGAGGCCGACGGTGATCATGTGCCGTCAGCGTGGCGCAGATCGCCCGCCCCGGTCAATCGGCACCGGGGCGGGCAGGATCTCTCCGGGGGCTTCGCCCCCGCCCCGCCGGGCGAAGCTCGTCGGGGCCCCAGGCGCTGCTACCCGGGGATCATCCAGCCGAAGAAGTTGTGCTGCAGGAAGACCACCACGCCCACCAGGCAGGCCAGCGCCAGCGAGTGCCAGAAGACGTAGCGGAGGATGTCGCCCTCGTGGCCGTCCTGGCCGGTGGCCACCGAGGCCACCACGATCGACTGGGCGTCGATCATCTTGCCCATGACGCCGCCGGAGGAGTTGGAGGCGGCCGCCAGCACCGGGTTCATGCCCACCTGCTGGGCGCTCACCACCTGCAGGTTGCCGAAGAGCACGTTGGAGGAGGTGTCGGAGCCGGTCAGCGCCACGCCCAGCCAGCCCAGCAGCGGCGAGAAGAAGGGGAAGAGGACGCCGGTGGAGGCGAAGGCCAGGCCCATGGTCGAGTCGGAGGCCGAGAACTTGGTGGTGTAGCCGAGCGCCAGCATGGCGGCGATGGTCAGCAGCGACATCTTCACGCGCTTCAGCGTCTTCCAGTAGGTGGCGAGCAGGTCGCCGAAGCCGAAGCCCAGCCAGAGGCCGGAGACGATGCCGGAGAGGAACAGGCCGGTGCCGGTGGCCGAGAGCCAGTTGAAGACGTACTGGGCCCCCTCGGGCGAGACCTTCTTGGCGACGGGCGGGGCCTTGAGCACCAGGTTGTGCAGGTAGGGGATGTCGAACTTGGGGGCGGAGAGGGAGTTGAAGAAGGTCTTCACCTGCGGGTAGCCCCAGATGAACACGAAGACCGAGAGGACGATCCAGGGCATCCAGGCCATGAAGGCCTCGCCGGCGGTGTGCTTCTTGGCCTGGTAGTGCGGCTCGTCGCGCTCCTCGGGGAAGCGCCAGACCTTGGCCGGCTGCCAGACCTTGAGGAGCAGGTAGACGGCGGTGAGCGAGACCGCGGCGGCCACGATGTCCACCAGGTTGGGGCCCCAGTAGTTGGAGACGTAGAACTGGGGGATGGCGAAGGAGAGGCCGGCCACCAGGCAGGCGGGCCAGACCTCGAGCATCCCCTTGAAGCCCGACATCTGCCAGATGAGCCAGAAGGGCACGATGAGCGAGAAGAGCGGCAGCTGGCGGCCGGCCATGGCCGAGAGGGCCGCCTCGCTGAGGCCGGTGACCTTGGCGAGCGTGATGATGGGCGTGCCCAGCGCGCCGTAGGCCACCGGGGCGGTGTTGCCGATCAGGGCCAGGCCGGCGGCGGCCAGCGGCTTGAAGCCCAGGCCGATGAGCATGGCGGCGCTGATGGCCACCGGGGTGCCGAAGCCGGCCGCGCCCTCGATGAAGGCGCCGAAGGAGAAGGCGATGAGGAGCACCTGGATGCGCCGGTCGGCGGCCAGGCCGGCGATGGTCTCCTTCACCACCTCGAACTTCCCGGCCTTCACCGAGAGGTCGTACACGAAGATGGCGTTGAGGATGATCCAGCCGATGGGCATGAGCCCGAAGAGCGCGCCGTTGACGGCCGCCATGCCGGCCATCGACGCGGGCATGCCGTAGACCAGGATGGCGATGGCGAGCGCCGAGGCCAGGCCCAGCAGCGCCGCGATGTGGGCCTTGACGTGGAAGAAGGCCAGCGCTCCGAGCAGCAGCACGACCGGGATGGCCGCCACCAGGGCAGACAGGTAGAGGTTGCCGAGAGGCGTGTAGTTCTGTGTCCAGGTCATGCTGGGCTCCTTTTGGCTCAGGGTGGTGGTGATCCGTCGCGCGGTGTGGCGCACCGATCGACGAGGTGGACGATGGACTGGTACGGGATGCCGGCGTGGAGGGAGAGTCCGATCTCGCAGGTGCGGCTGTTGGAGTAGCCGACCGCACAGCCCTTCACCGCCTCGCGCAGGCCGGCCAGCGCCGAGGCGTTGAGCTCCGGGGTGGTGAAGCCCTTGTCGCCGGCGAAGCCGCAGCAGCCGGTGGCCGGCAGCACGACCCGCTCGGCGCAGGCCTGGGCCACGGCGCGGAGCTTCCCCGCCAGGCCCAGCTTCTCAGCGCTGCAGGTGAGGTGCAGGGCCACCGGGCCGGGGCCCGGGGTGAGGCGCAGCGAGGGGAGCAGCAGGTCGTGGATGGCCTCGATGGGCTCGTAGGTCCTGAGGCGCGGATCGAGCGTGCCGCGCATCTGCTGCAGGCACGGGCTGGTGTCGCAGAGCACCGGCAGGGCGCCGCCCTGGCTGGCATCGAGCAGCGCCCGCTCCAGCTCCGAGGCCTTCTCGGCGGCCAGGTCGGGGAAGCCCTTCGACGAGAAGGTGAGCCCGCAGCAGAGCGAGGTCAGGTCGCTTGGGAAGACCACGTCCCAGCCGGCCTTGTCGAGCAGCGAGAGCATGGCCTCGAAGACCGCGCGCTGATCCGGGTCGCTCCTCGCCGGCCCCATGGTCCGCACGGTGCACGCCGGCAGGTAGACGAGCCTGCGCTCGCGGCCGCGCACCCGGTCCAGGAACGGGCCGGTGGGCGCCGGCCGCGGGAAGGACTCGTGCCAGACGGGGCTGCGCCCGCCGGAGAGGGCCCGCAGCCCGCCGGCCAGCCCCCGCATCAGGCCGGCTCCGAGCACGGCGTGGCCGGCGGCAGCCACCGCCAGGCCGGCGCGCGCGCCGCGGGCGGTGCCGGCGTAGTGGTGGGCCAGGGTGCCGGCGATCGAGCGGGCGGTGGGGCCGCGGTCGGCGGCCCGCAGCGCCTTCACCAGCTTGCCGGTGTCGATGGAGACCGGGCAGGCGGTGGCGCAGAGCCCGTCGGTGGCGCAGGTCCCCTCCCCGTACCACTCCCAGTCCTCGGCGAGGCGCAGGTGGCGCTCGGCCCCGGGCGCCCCGGCCCCCGAGAGCCGGGAGAGCTCGCGGCGGACGGCGATGCGCTGGCGCGGGGTGAGCGTCAGGTTGCGCGAGGGGCACCTGGGCTCGCAGAAGCCGCACTCGATGCAGCGGTCCACCAGGTCGTGGGTGCTGGGGAGCGGCTTCAGGTCCTTGAGATGGACGTCCGGGTCGTCGTTGAGCAGCACGCCGGGGTTGAGGACGTTCTGCGGGTCGAAGAGGGCCTTCACCCGCTTCATCACCGCGTAGGCCTTGCTCCCCCACTCCCGCTCCACGAACGGCGCCATGTTGCGGCCGGTGCCGTGCTCCCCCTTGAGCGAGCCGTCGTAGCGGCCCACCACCATCTCGCAGACGTCCTCCATGAAGCGCCGGTAGCGCTCCACCTCGGCGGGGGTGCCGAAGTCCTGCGTGAAGACGAAGTGCAGGTTCCCGTCGCGGGCGTGGCCGAAGATGATCCCCTCGTCGTAGCCGTGCTTCCCGAAGAGCCGCTGGAGGGCCACCGTGCCGGCGGCCAGGTGCTCCATGGGGAAGGCGACGTCCTCGATGACCACGGTGGTGCCGATGCGGCGCACCGAGCCCACCGCCGGGAAGAGCCCCTTGCGGATGTCCCAGAGCCGCTCGAACTCGGCCTTCACCGCGGTGAAGCTCACCGGCTGCAGCGTGGGGATGCCCTGGATGCAGGCCTCGGCCTCGCGGCTCCGCGCCTGCAGCGAGGCAGGGTCGTCGGCCCGCACCTCGACGAGCAGGGCGCAGGCGTCGGGCCCCAGCGTCTTCAGCACCGGCGGCAGCCCGGGCTTTTCCTGCACCGAGCGCATCGAGGCCCGGTCCATGAGCTCCACCGCCGAGACCGGCCCGGCCTGCAGCCTCTGGGTGGCGCGGGCGGCGTGCTCGATGTCCGGGAAGAGCACCAGGGCGCTGGCCTTGTGGGCCTGCTCCTCGACGGTGCGCAGCACCACCTCGGAGAGGAAGGCCAGCGTCCCCTCCGAGCCGATCATCAGGTGGACCAGGATGTCGAAGGGGTCCTGGAAGTCGGTGAAGGAGTTGAGGCCGTAGCCGGTGGTGTTCTTGATCCGGTACTTCTGGCGGATGCGGCCTGCCAGGGCGCCGTCGGCGGCGATCTCGTCGCGCAGGGCGGCCAGCCCGTCGAGGAGCGGCCGGTGGCTCCCGGCGAAGGCGGCCCGGGAGGCCGGGTCGGCGGTGTCGAGGGCGGTGCCGTCGGCCAGCACCAGCTTCAGGCTCTCCACCGTCTGGTAGCTGTTCTGGCTGGTGCCGCAGCACATGCCGCTGGCGTTGTTGGCGGCGATGCCGCCCACCATGCAGGCGTTGATCGAGGCCGGGTCGGGGCCGATCTTGCGGCCCAGCGGCGCCAGCAGGCCGTTGGCGGCCGAGCCGATGACGCCGGGCTCGAGCGCGATGCGGGCGCCGCCGTCGAGCACCTTCATGCCCGCGAAGCCGGTGAGCTGCACGAGCACCGAGTCGGTGACCGCCTGTCCCGAGAGGCTGGTGCCCGCGGCCCGGAAGGTGACCGCCACGCCGGTGCGGCCGGCCAGCGCCACCAGGCGCTGCACCTCCTCGGCGTCGCGGACGCGAGCCACGATCTTGGGAGTGAGCTTGTAGAAGCTGGCGTCGGTGCCGCAGGCCAGCGTGCGCAGGGGATCGCAGAAGAGCCGCTCCGCGGGGAGGAAGGATGCGGCCTCCTCCCAGAAGCGACGGTGGCGCTCCGGCAGCGCGCGGACGTCTCGGGTCTCGCTCATGCTCGTCTCCGACCTCGTTCCCATGCCCCGCCCATCGGGGCCTGAACGGGAGGATTTCACCGGATCGCGGGGCGAACTCCACCACGTCGCGCAGGAATCGCTCCGGCCGGTGGGGCGACCGGCCACGGGCCCTGGCGAGCGGCCGCGGGCCGGGGGCGACCGGCCCGTGGTCCGGCGGCGCGACGCGGTGCGGCAGGAGGGGCGCGGGAGCGCGGGGCCGGAGCCCCGGAATCACAGGCCGATCCGCTCCTTGAGCCGGGCCAGGTAGCGCCGGCTCACCGGCACCTCCTGGCCGCCCTTGGTGCGGACCACGCCCAGCAGGTTGTCGCCCAGGCTGATCTCGTCGACCCGGTCGATGTTGACCAGGTACTGCTTGTGGCACCGCACCAGGCCGGCGCGCTCCTCGAGCACCTTGAGCGTCAGCTCGGTGAAGAACTCGCCGGCCGGGCAGACCACGTAGACGCCGGCCTCCGAGGAGCGCACGAACTCCACCTCGGCCACGTCCACCAGCTTGATGGCCCGGTGGCCCAGGCAGGGGATGCGCTTCACCGGCGCCGCCAGCTGCAGGGGCGCGGGGCCCACGGTCCCCTCCCGCAGCCGGGCGATGGTCCGCGCCAGCCGCTCCTTCTCCACCGGCTTCAGCAGGTAGTCGGCGGCGCTCTCCTCGAAGGCCTTCACCGCGTAGCCGTCGTGGGCGGTCACGAACACCACCCGCGGCAGGATCTCCGGGTCGATCATCGCCAGCAGCTCGAAGCCGCTCACCGCCGGCATCTGGATGTCCAGGAAGAGGACGTCGGGGCGAAGCTGGCGGATGGCCGGGAGCGCCTCGGCGGCGTTCCCGCAGCTCCCCACCACCTCCACCTGACCGGTCTCGCCGAGCAGCGCCGCCAGCTCGTCCCGCGCCAGGGGCTCGTCGTCCACCAGGAGGGCGCGGATCATGCGGTGGCCTCCGGGATCGGCACGCGGATGGTCACCCGGGTGAGCTCCTGCGGCACGCAGGAGATGGTGAGGCCGAAGTCGGTGCCCATGAGGTTCTTGATGCGCTTGTCGACGATGCGCATGCCCAGCCCTCCCTGGTCGCCCGGGTCCTGGTAGGCGCCGGCGTTGTCCTCGACCTCGATGAGCGCCGCCGCGCCCTGCCGGTAGGCGCGGATGCGGGCCACGCCCGGCTTCATCATGTGCGAGAGGCCGTGCTTGAAGGCGTTCTCCACCACCGGCTGCAGCGTGAAGGTCGGGAGCTTCAGCTCCAGGAGCGACCCGTCGATCTCGGTCTCCACCGTGATGCGGTCGGCGAAGCGGGCCTTCTCGATCTCCAGGTAGGCCGAGACGTGCTCCAGCTCCTCGCCCAGGGTGGCCAGGTCGGCCTGGCGCTTCAGGTTCTTGCGGAAGAAGCTGGCCAGGTGGATGAGCAGCTCGCGGGCCCGGCCCGAGTCCTTGCGCAGCACCGCCACGATGGTGTTGAGGGCGTTGAAGAGGAAGTGCGGGTTCACCTGCGCCTGCACCAGCTTCAGCTCCGAGACCACCAGCAGGCTCTTCTGCTCCTGGTAGCGGGCCAGCAGGAGCTGGTTGGAGAGCAGCGCCGTCAGCCCCTCCCCCAGCGAGCGGTTCATGTTGCGGAAGCGCTTGCCCCGCGGCTCGTAGAGCTGGACCGTGCCCAGCACCGTCCCCTCCATCCGCAGCGGCGCCACCAGCACCGAGTCGAGGGGACACCCGGAGTGAAGTGGGCAGACGAAGTGGTCCTTGACGCCGTCCTTGAACACCAGCTCGTTGCCGTCGATCGCCTGTCGCGAGAGCGGCGACATGATGGGGCCGGCGCCGTGGTGGTCGGAGCCCTGCCCCACGAAGGCCAGCACCTGGACGGTGTCGGTCACCGCCACCGCGCCCACCGCCGTCTCCTCCAGGATCACCTGGGCCAGCGCCCTGGCCGAGGTGGCGTCGAAGCCCTTGGCCAGGATCTCGAGGGTGCGGGCGGCGATGCCCAGCGAGTGGGCCGAGGAGGCTGCCGCCACCTGGTCGTAGACGCTCTGGCGGTCGCGCACCACCGTCATGAAGAGCGCGGCGCCCGCGGAGTTGGCCAGGATCATCGGCGGGCCGATGACCTGGGTGAGGTGGATGGCCTCGCTGAGCGGCCGGGCCAGCAGCACCACGATGCCCATGTGCACCACCTCGCCGAGGAAGGTGATGCCGAAGGCCAGCTTCCAGTCGAGGAGCCGCTCGGGCGTCCCGCGCCGGCGGAAGTGGAGGTGGACCAGCCCGGCCATCAGCCCTTCCAGCGTGGTGGCCACCGCGCCCGCCAGGGCCGAGTAGCCGCCCAGCGAGACGCGGTGGGCGCCGGCGGTGAGGCCCACCAGCACGCCCAGCGAGGGGCCGCCCAGGATGCCGGCCAGCGTCGACCCCACCGCGCGGGTGTTGGCGACCGCGCCGCCGGGGAGCCAGACGCCCAGGTGGCTGCCGATGATGGCGATGCCGGAGAAGAAGAGGTACAGCGAGAGCCGCGCCTTGGGCTCCAGCCACTCGGTCTTGAGCGGCCGGAACAGCGGCGACCGGCAGTACAGGTAGAAGGCGACGACGAAGATCGCCAGCGCCCGAGCGAGCTCGGTGAGGATGTAGAGCAGGTCGCTGCGGGGCTCCACGTCACCTCAGCAGGTCGAGCGTGGAGCGGACCGCGTCGGCGTCGGCCGGCCCGGTGGCCAGGTACTTCCGGTACCGCTCGCGCGCCCGCGGGATGTCGCCGAGGAGCTGGTAGCACTGGCCCAGCTTCTTGTGCAGCTCGGTGAGCTGCGGGTCGGCCTGCTCGGCCTCGAGGTACAGCGCCACCGCTCCGGCGGCGTCCATCTCGCGCCGCCTCGCCTCGGCCTTCTCGTAGAGGGCGCGGGCCTTCTGCGGGTTGCGCGAGGGACGGGCGGGCGCCGCCCGGGCCCCCTCACCCTGCCCCACTCCCCCGCTGGCGCGGGGGAGTGGGAGAGGAGGTTCACCAGCAGCGACCGGCTCGGGCGGAGGCGGCGCCGAGGTCGGGGTCGGGGCCGCGGTCGGGGTCGGCGTCGTTGTCGCGGTCGGAGCCGCGGTCGGGGTCTGGGTCGAGGTCGGGGTCTGGGTCGAGGTCGGGGTCGGGGTCGCGGTTGGGGTCGGGGTCGTGGCCGCGGTCGGGGCGGGCGGCTCGGGCGCCCGCGTCGCCCACCAGGCACCCCCGCCCGCGGCTGCGATCGCAGCCGCGATGACCACCGGCACCGCCGCGCTCCGCTTCCTGGGACCAGGCGCCGGCTGCTCCTGCGCAGGGCGCGCCGTCCGCTCGGACGCCGCCCGGGGCGGCGCTGGCACTGGCGCCGGCTCCGGCGGCCGGGGTGCGCCCGCCGGCGGCGTCGCCAGGACCTCGGTGCGCTGGGGGGCGGGCGTCGCGGCCGGGCCGGAGGCGGCCAGGCAGGCCAGCAGCTCGGCGCGCATGGCGTCGGCGCTCGGGGGCCGGTGCTCCCGGTCCTTGGCCAGCGCGCGCCCGATGAGCGCCTCCAGGGCCGGCGAGATGGACAGGCGCGGGTGGCGCTGGCGCAGCGGCACCGGCGGCTCGCTGATGTGCTTGGTGAGGAAGCCCACCGGCGTGTCGGAGTCGAAGGGCAGCGCGGCGGTGGCCATCTGGTAGAGGATGACGCCCGTCGAGTACAGGTCGGTGCGGGCGTCCAGCTCGCGGCCGCGGGCCTGCTCGGGGCTCATGTACTGCGGCGTCCCGCAGACCAGGCCGGCCTGCGTCAGCTTCCCCTCCCCCGGCCCGGGGTCGCTGATCTTGGCGATGCCGAAGTCGAGGACGGTGACGTGGTCGGCGTCGTTGCGCCGGTCCTCCACCATCACGTTCTCGGGCTTCAGGTCGCGGTGGATGATCCCGTGGGCGTGCGCCTCCCCCAGCGCCTCCAGGATCTGGGCGCCGATGCGGACGATGCGGGCCTCGGGCATGGGGCCGCCGGTCGCCAGCAGGGCCGAGAGGTCCCTGCCGCCCAGGAACTCCATGGCCATGAAGAGCGTGCCGTCCTCGGCCTCGCCGAAGTCGAGCACCTGGATGGAGTGCGGGTTGACCAGGCGGGAGGCGGCCTTGGCCTCGCGGTGGAAGCGCTGCACCACCGAGGGGTCGCTGGTGAGGCCGCGGTGCAGCATCTTCAGCACCACCGGCCGATCGAGGGTGAGGTGCATGGCCTTGTAGACGCGCCCCATGCCGCCCTGGCCGATGAGGGCCTGGATGCGGAACTTCCGGTTCACCACCTGACCGAGCCAGGGGTCGCTCTCCAGCGTCGACGTGGCCATGGCGGCGGTGCCACAGGAGGGGCAGAAGCGCGAGCCGGTCGCGATCTCGGCCTGGCAGGCAGGGCAGGTGGGCACGGCCGCATCTTAGCGCGGAGCGCTGCCCCGCCGAACCCGCCCGCCCTCCGGGCAGGCGCTGCCGGGCCCGGGGCGCCCCGGCCGCCCCGTTGACCCACCGTCGGCGGGCGGGTACATGTCGTGCACCATGGCGGGAACCACGCGCTGCCCGCGCTGCGGCCAGGACAACGACACCAGCTTCGCCTTCTGCCAGGCCTGCGGCCAGGGGCTGCGGCCGGCGCCGCGCGTCTGCAGCGGCTGCCAGAGCCCGCTCCTGCCCGGCGCCCGATTCTGCGGCATCTGCGGCCGCGCCAGCGAGGCCTCCCCGCCGCCCACCCCCGCGCCCCGCGCGTCCCCGGCCCCCACGCCCGGCCGCATGGCCCCCCTGGGCGGCGCCGGCGGCGCCATGGAGGTGCGCGACGCCAAGCTGCTCAAGCTGGTGGCGGTGCGCCACGACGGCCTCCCCGGCCCCACCTTCGTCATCACCCGGGCGGCGCTCCACTGCGGCCGCACCCAGGCCGAGGTGAAGTTCCCCGACGACGCCACCGTCTCGCCGCGCCACTGCCGCTTCCTGCAGCGCGAGGACGGCGGCTTCCTCGAGGACCTGGGCAGCGTCAACGGCACCTTCCTGCGCCTGCGCCAGCCCCGCGCCCTGAGCCCCGGCGACGAGCTGCGCATCGGCCGCCAGCTCCTGCGGCTCGAGCCCATGCCCCGCCCCTCGGGCAGCGAGGGCGCGGCCCGCCCCTGGGGCTCCGCCGATCCCGGCTACCGGGCCCGCCTCACCCAGCTCCTCGAGGGCGGCGGCACCGGCGAGGTCTTCCCGCTGCGGCTCGGCGAGAACGGCATCGGGCGCGAGGTGGGGCACGTCTGCTTCCCGGGCGACCGGTACGTCTCGGCGCGCCACGCCCGCATCGACCTCTCCGAGGGCGGCGTGCTGCTCTCCGACGTGGGCAGCAGCAACGGGACCTTCGTGAAGGTCACGCAGCCGACGCGCATCACGCCGGGCGATCAGATCTTGGTGGGGATGCAGCTGCTCAGAGTGGAGTAGCAGCCCGGAGCGGCCGCTCCTGGTGGCCGACGCGCGCGCGTCGCGCCCTACCCGAAGCTCCGTTCCTTCTGCTCCTGCTCCTCCTTGCAGCGGATGCAGAGGGTGGTGACCGGCCGGGCCTCCAGCCTCTTCATCGAGATCTCCTCCTCGCACTTCTCGCAGATGCCGAAGGTGCCCGACTCGATGCGAGCCAGGGCCTTGTCGATCTTGGCGAGGAGGAACTTCTCGCGATCCCGCAGCCGGAAGATCATCGACTGGGTGTACTCGCTCGAGGCCTGGTCGATCTCGTCCGGGAGGTCGTCGGTGTCGAAGCTCGACTCCTCGACGAGGGTCTTCTTCGCCGAGGCGATGAGCTGACGCCGCGACTCCTCGAGCATGGTCTTGAACCGCTTCTGATCCTTCTTGTTCAAGCGCTCCGACCCCCGGGCTGCGCGGCCCAAGGCCGCGAAAGGAGGCAGGGAAGCTAGTCGCAGCCCCCCGGGAAGTCAAGCGAGGCGGGGCGCTCCGGCAGTTCTTTGACTTCGGGCCGAACCTGCCGACAGAATCGGCCCGTGGCGGACGGCAGGCTCGAGCGCGAGTTCATCCGATCGGCGCTGGCCCTGGCCTCGCGCCCCGAGGTGGACCGGCTGGTCATCGTCACCGACCACCCCCTCTCCCCCGCCGAGCTCCGCGGCCGCCCCCTCAAGAAGAAGCTGGTCTACGCCGTCACCGACGAGGCGGTGGCCGACGAGGTCTGGTCCCGCCGCTACCTGGCGGTGGTGATCCCGCCCTACGAGTACAGCCGGGTCGAGCGCATCAAGGTGGCGCTGGTGGCCTGCCGCTCCGAGGGGCTGGTGCGCGACGGCGACACCATCGTGGCCCTGGCCGGCATGGGCCCGGACAAGAGCCTCGACACCCTCATCCGCGTGAAGATCGGCGCCGAGCAGGAGGAGGAGAAGGTCCGGGTGGACGCCATCGGCCTGGCCCCGGAGTTCTCCAGCCAGGTGGTGGAGGCCCTCATCCACGTGGCCATGGAGATCGGGGCCCAGGGGTACGAGGGCCACCCGGTCGGCACCATCCTGGTCGTCGGCGACGCCACCGCGGTGATGGAGAAGAGCCGCCAGATCACGCTCAACCCGTTCCAGGGCGTCTCCGAGGCCGACCGCAACTGCCTCGACCCGCCGATCCGCGACGCCCTCAAGACCTTCGCCGTGCTCGACGGCGCCTTCGTGGTCCGGGAGGACGGGGTGGTGCTGGCCGCCGGGCGCTACCTGCAGTCGGCGGCCCGCGACACCCGCGTGCCGCTGGGGCTGGGGGCGCGCCACTCGGCCGCCGCCGCCGTGACCAGCGAGACCCGCACCATCGCCATCACCGTCTCGCAGACCTCGGGCACCGTCCGGGTGTTCAAGGAGGGCGAGATCGTGCTGGAGCTGCACCAGACGATGCGCCGCACGTAGGAGCCGCCGCAGGGCGGCGCCATCTGGTAGAAGGGCGCACGGAGGGCGAAGCCTGCCCCGACATCCACCCCTGCCCCCACCTCGCCCCTGGCCTCCTTCCCGTCCCCCCCGCCCCCGCCCGGCGCGCCCCTCTGGGAGCGGCGCCCGGCCCTGGTCGCCTTCCTCCTCGTGGCCGCCTCGGCCCTCTTCCACGTCTGGTACGCGGGGCTCCTGGAGCTGTCGCCGCAGGAGGCCTACTACTGGCTCTACGGGCAGCGGCTCGACTGGAGCTACTTCGATCACCCGCCGCTCGCCGCCTGGACCATCCGGGCGCTGGGGGAGCTGCTGGGCGACTCGGAGCGGGCCATCCGCAGCGCGGCCCTGCTCCACACCTCGCTCTTCTCGCTCTTCTTCTTCCTCACGGCACGGCGGCTCCTGGGCCCGCGGGGCGCGGTGGCGGCGGTGGGGCTGGCGCTCGTCTCCCCGCTCTTCTCGCTGGGCCAGGTGATCATCACCCCCGACGTCCCGCTCCTCGCCATGTGGGCAGCGGCCATGTACTTCACCGTCCGGGCCCTGCAGGAGGAGCGGGGAGAGTGGCTGCTCCTCGCCGGCCTGGCCACCGGCCTGGCGGCCCTGGGCAAGTACACCGGCTGGCTGCTGGCGCCGCAGATCTTCCTCTGCCTGCTCCTCGACCCCCGCGGCCGGCGGCAGCTCCGCTCGCCCTGGCCCTGGCTCGGCCTCCTCCTCGGCTTCGTGGCCTTCGGCCCGGTGCTCTACTGGAACGCCACCCACGGCTGGGCCAGCTTCGGCTTCCAGGTGGGCGACCGGGCCGCCGGCGCGCGCTCCGGCCCCAGGCTGACCAACTTCCTGCGCTTCGCCGGGCTGCAGCTCGCCGTCCCGTCGCCCATCCTGGCGGTGGCCCTGGTGGTGGCGGCCTTCGGCGCCCTGCGCCGCCGGGCCGAGCTGGCCTTCCGCGTCGGCGCCCTCTTCTCGGTGCCGGCCCTGCTCCTCTTCGCCGGCGTCTCCTTCTTCGTCTGGGTGAAGGGCAACTGGCCCATCGTGGTCTGGCCCGGCGCCATGCTGGCGGCGCTGGCCTTCTGGCAGGAGGGGCGGGCCCCGCGCTGGCTGGTGCGCTCCGCCGTGGGGCTGGCCGCCTTCTTCAGCGTCTACCTGCACCTGGGAGCCGTCCTCCCGGCCCTCCCCTACCCGGCCCGCGACGACACCACCCGCGGCTGGCGCGCCCTGGCCGAGCGGGTCCAGGCGGAGCGGCAGGCGCTGCCCGGCGCCTTCCTCATCGGCTGCTACTACAAGACCGCCACGCTGCTGCACTACTACCTTCCCGACCGTCCCGAGACCTTCTCGTCGGAGGCGCTGGGCGGCAACGGGCTGCAGTACCGCTACTGGACCGACCCCCGGACGCTCGACGGCCGCACCGGGCTGGTGGTGGTGGACCCGCGCGACCGCGAGAGCAAGTGGTGCCCGGCGCTGCGGGAGCGCTGCGTCGAGCTCACCCCGCTTCCGCCCTTGCCGATCGAGCGCACCGGCATGTGGAACCCCGGCGGCCTCGTGCCGCGCGGGGTGGTCGCCTTCCAGCTCTACCGCTGCCGCTACCGGGCGGCCCCGGCGCCCTGACCGGCTGCGCCCCCGGGCCGCGGCCCGGACCCCAGGCTCGACGGGCACTTGCAGGCCGCCCTTATCGGCCGGAACGCCGCGTGCCGAAGGAGCTTCGGGGGCGCGTCTCGCGAGGGCCACATGGGATCGATCTTCGACGTCGCCCGCTCCGGGCTGGCCGCCTCGGCCCTCCGCCTCTCCACCTCCGCCCACAACCTCGCCAACGCGCTCACGCCCGGCTTCACCCCGCTGGCGGTGGACGCCGCCGAGCGGCCCGGGGGCGGCGTGGAGGCCCGGGCCGTCCCCGGCAACGACCCGCGGCTCGAGGCGCGGCTCGACGCCGCCGCGCTTGGCTACGGCGCCGGCTCGGGCACCGACCTCGCCACCGAGCTGGTGAGCCAGATGGCCGCTTCGGCCGCCTACCGCGCCAACCTGACCTCGCTGCGCACCGCCGACGACCTGACCGCGGCGCTGCTCAGCGTGCGCGGGTAGCCCGGAGCGCCGGGCGCCGCCCTGACGGGCAGGATCTTCGGGACGGCCCCCCTCAGCCTCGGTTGCGGGCCAGGCGCCTGCGATACCCGCTACGGCGTGCTGCGGAAGCCGCAGTCAGGCTGGCGCCCGGCGCCCCGCGCCTTCGCCCGGCAGTGCTCCCGCAGCGGGCAAGCGGCGCACTTCTGGGGGTCGCGCCGCGCCGGACAGGCGCCGCTCATCCCCAGGTGGCAGAGGGCGAAGTCGAAGCGCACCGGGTCGGCCGGATCGAGGAGCCGGAGGTTGGCGGTGATCTCGGCGGCGGTGCGCCAGGTGAGGTCGCTGCGGTCGGTGAGCCCGAGGTAGCGGGCGATGCGGGCCACGTGGGTGTCGAGGGGGATGCAGAGCACCGCCGGCGAGACCCCGCGCCACAGGCCCAGGTCCACGGCGTCGGGCCCGCGCACCATCCAGCGCAGGTAGAGGTTCCAGCGCTTGCAGGCCCCGGGCAGCGCCGCGTCCGGCAGGAGGTGGGCCAGGCCGCGCCGGCCGCGCCGCCGCAGGAGCCCGGCCACCGGCGGCGCCTCCCGCAGCTCGCGCCCGAAGCGGGCCAGGGCCCGCCGCAGGGCCTCGCCGCTCCCCTGCTCCTCGCCGAGCAGCGCGGCGAAGCGGGCGCCCAGCGAGCCGTGCTCCCGCCGCAGCCAGCCGGCCGCGGCCACCAGCGCCGCCACGTCCTCGGGCCGGTTGAAGCGGTAGCGGAAGGCGGCGAAGGGACCGGCCTCGGGCCGCTCGGCCAGCGCCGCGGCGAAGCGCGCCGGCTCCGGGCCCATGGCGGCCAGCACCTTCTCCAGCTGCGGCTTGAAGAGGTCGGCCCGGCCGTAGGCCAGCGCCGCCGCCAGCAGCCCCACCAGCTCGGCGTCGCCCGGGTCGCGATAGCGGCGCGGCAGCTCCACCGGGTCGAAGCCGATGCGGGCCGCGGCGTCGTAGCCGCGCTGGAAGCGGTCCAGGGCCGGGCCCAGCAGGGCGGCCCGGGCGGGCGAGAGGCGGCGCGGGCGCGGCATGGTCGCTCCCCGGCGGGCGGGGGCCTAGGGGCGGTGACCGCCGGCGTCCTTGCGCAGCTCGCGCAGCACGTGGGGCAGCTCCGGGCCGAGGAGCCGCGTCCAGGCCAGCTTCACCGCCGCCAGCGAGCCGGGCATGGAGAACACCGCCCGCCCCTCCCACACCCCCGCCACCGCCCGCGAGAGCATGGCGGCGCTGCCGATCTCCTGGAAGGACAGCATGCGGAAGAGCTCGCCGAAGCCGTCGAGCCGCTTCTGCAGCAGGCCGTCCACCGCCTCGTAGGTGCGGTCGCGCCCGGCGATGCCGGTGCCCCCGTTCACCAGGATGGCCTCGGCCCCGGCGGCCGCGGCCTCGCGCAGCGCCGCCCGGATCTGCTCCGGCTCGTCGCGGACCACGCGCCGGCCGCAGACGCGGTGGCCGGCGGCGGCCGCCGCGGCCAGCAGGAAGGCGCCGCTCTCGTCCTCGGCCTCGCCGCGGGTGTCGGAGGCGGTGACCACGAAGATGGCCACGCTGCGCGGCGCCTCGGCCCTGTGCTCGTGGTGGCCCATCGGTCCTCCGGTCCGCTAGTAGCCGCGCGGCGGGATGGAGATGTCGCCGCGGAAGCGCTCCACCGCCGCCTCGATCTCGGCCCTGTCGGCGGCGCCGGGCGCGAGCTGCAGGTACTGCGACAGCTCCTGGGCCGCCCGGCCTCTCTTCCCCTGCTTGGCCAGCGCCAGCCCCAGCGCCCGGCGGGGCGCCGGCGCGGCCGGCGACGCCTGCACCGCCCGCTCGGCGTAGGCGGTGGCGTCGGCCACGCGCCCGGCCCGCAGCAGCCAGCCCGAGGCCGCGGCCAGGCCGTTGGCGTCGTCGATGGCCAGCGGCCGCCCCTCGCCGTAGCCGGAGGGGCGCAGCACCATCCCCACCCGCGCCCCGGCGTGGAGCTTCGGATCCAGCGTCACCTGGAGCGCCTCGAAGCCGTCGGCGGTCACCTGCACCGTCGCCGGGGCGGCGCCGAGCTTCAGGGTGGTCGTCCCCGCGCCCACCACCGCGCCGTCCAGGATCACGGCGGCCTCGGGAGGGAGCACCTCGAGCAGCACCTCGACCTGCACCGGGAGCGCCTCGCTCCAGGCCTGCTTCTCGGTGGCGCAGGCGAGCACGCCGCACAGGGCCATCGCGCCGAGGATCCGGTTGCACATGGACAGGGAAGATAGCCGAGGCCGGCCGGGAACTCACCGTTCCCGGGGGGGGCCGGGCGCGCCGGCCGGAACTGGCGCCCCCGGGCCCCTGCGCGTACGCTCGCCGCACCTTGTCCCGCCGCATCGTCTTCACCAAGCGCATCCAGCTCCTGGGCCTGCTCTCCGTCCCCTCGGGCATGCCGCTGGGCTTCGTCTTCAACGCGCTGCAGTTCTTCCTGGTGGACCTGGGCGTCTCGCGCCGCTCCATCGGCCTGCTCTCCGGCGTGTCGGTGCCCTGGACCCTCAAGTTCCTCTGGGCGCCGCTCGTCGATCGCTACGCACTCGCCTGGCCCGGCCGCCGGCGCAGCTGGGTGGTGATCACCCAGCTCCTCCTGGCCCTGGTCTTCGGGGCCCTGGCGGCGCTGGCCTGGAAGGCGCTCGCCGACAGGCGCGCCGGCCTGCCGGTGGGCGACGCGGCGCTGTGGGTGGGGCTCCTGGCGCTGGCGGTGGCCTTCCTGGCCGCCACCCAGGACATCGCCTACGACGCCTACTCGGTGGAGTACGTCCGGCCCGAGGAGCACGCCGCCGTGGCCGGCACCAAGGCCATCTACTACCGGCTGGGCATGCTGCTGGCCGGCGCGGTGGCGGTCTCGCTCTCCGACTGGCTGGGCTGGCCGCTGGTCTTCCTGCTCACCGGGGCCGCCTTCCTGGCCTTCATCGCCCTCACCCTGGCCTCCCCCGAGCCCGACAGGCCCGCCCCGGCCCCCCGCTCCCTGGGGGCGGCGGTCACCGAGCCCTTCCGCCTCTTCTTCCGGCGCGAGGACGCCGTGCCGCTGGCGCTGTTCCTGGTCTTCTACAAGCTCGGCGACAACATGGCCGGCACGATGGTGAACCCGTTCCTCAAGGACCTGTGCTTCGGCAACGCCGAGGCCGGGGCGGCCGTGAAGACGGTGGGCACCCTGGCCACCATCGGCGGGACGGTGCTGGCCACCGGCCTCACCTCCCGGCTGGGGCTGGGGCGGGCGCTCTGGATCTTCGGCGTGGCCCAGGCCGGCGCCAACCTCTTCTACGCCGCCGCCGCCGTGTCGCGCGCGGTGCCCCTCGAGGTCACCGCCTGCGCCGGGCTGCCGGCGCTCTCGGCCGCGACCCGGGGCTGGACCTACGTGGGCATCGCCGCCGAGTACGGCGCCCAGGGCATGGCCTCCACCGCCCAGGCGGCGCTGCTGCTGCGGGTCTGCGACCGCAGGCACTCGGCCACCCAGTTCGCCCTGCTCACCAGCCTCTTCGGCCTGGGGCGCTGGGCCGCCGGCCTCCCCTCCGGCTACCTGGTGGAGGCGCTCGGCTACCCGCTCTTCTTCGTCACCTGCGCCACCGCCGTGGCCCTCCCCGGCTTCCTCTTCCTGGGCCGGGTGGCGCCGCTGGGCCAGCGCGACGTGGCCTCCGCCCCGGCTGACGTCTCCTGAAACGCCGAGGGCCCGGTTGCCCGGGCCCCTGGCGACGCGCGCGGCAGGCGAAGCGGCTTAGGCGCCGCGCCCCTTGGCCTCGGCCGCCAGCTGGCGCACCGAGAAGCCCGGGGTCTGCGAGAGCTCGTCCGTGGCGCCGGCCGGGAAGGGCTTGGCCCTCTGGCGCATCTCCTCGAGCTTCTTCGGGTCCACCGCCGTGGCGCCGCGGCGCAGCCACGGGTCGTACTGGTACGAGACCGGGGCGCCGCGCAGCAGCGCCTTCTCGTCGAGCAGCTGCCCCTCGCGCGTGTAGGTCGGCGGGGCGTGCTCGCCGGTGTCCATGCGGATGGCGTCCTTGGGGCAGGCCTCCACGCAGAAGCCGCAGACGACGCATCGCAGCTCGTCGATGACGAAGCGCTTGGGGTACTTCTCGATGGGGTCGCCCTCGACCTCGTCGGCCTCGATGTAGATGCACTGCGCCGGGCAGACGGTGGCGCACATGTAGCAGGCCACGCAGCGGGGCTTGCCGTCCTCGCGCGGCACCAGCCGGTGCAGGCCGCGGTAGCCGGGCGGATAGGGCTGCTTCTCCTCCGGGTACTGGATGGTGACGGTGGGCGTCTTGCGCAGCAGGATGTCGGGGTTCGGGTCCCGCTGCAGGAAGAAGTTCCGCCAGAACTGCTTGGCGATGATCCCGACGCCGCGGATCACCTCCGGCAGGAAGAGCCGCTCGCGGAAGTCGGCCGGGCTGTCCTCGATGACCTTGTAGGGCATGGCGCTCTAGTGACCGTGGGCGGGGGCGGCGTGGGCGCCGCCGTGGCCGTGCTCGCCGTGGGCGGGCTCGGGGGCCTTGGTGGCAGCGGCGGTGAGGGCGACCAGGGCGACGATCTCGACGATGCCGACGATGGCCAGCCACTCCAGCGTGGGGTCGGCCAGCACCAGCGCACCGGTGAGGAAGACGTTGGCGAGCGCGAAGGGCAGCATCATCTTCCAGCAGAGCTTCTGGATCTGGTCGAAGCGGAAGCGGGGCAGCGTCCAGCGGATGACCAGCTGCAGCCAGGCCAGCGCGATGGTCTTCAGCATGAAGGCGCCGGCGCACACCGCGGCGAAGGCCAGCGGCGACAGGTTGGCCTTGAGCCAGCCCTCGAAGACGATGGGGTGCCAGCCGCCCAGGAACACCGCCACGGTGACGCCGGCCAGCACCACCACCTCGATGAACTCCGCCAGCATCATCATGGCGAACTTCATGCCGGGGTACTCGACGAAGTAGCCGACGATCTCGCTCTCGCCCTCGGGCAGGTCGAAGGGGGCGCGCTTGGTCTCGGCGAAGGCCGAGGCGAAGAAGAGCACCAGGCCCACCGGCTGGAGGATGAAGCCCAGCTGCGGCAGCACCCCCCAGAGCAGCTTGCCCTGGGCGACGCTCATCTCCTCGAGCCGCAGGGTGCCGTAGGCCATCATGGCGCCCACCAGCGACAGGCCCAGCGAGACCTCGTAGCTGATCATCTGCGACGAGGCCCGCACGCCGCCGAGGATGGCCAGCTTGTTGTTGGAGGCCCAGCCGGCGATGGAGGTGCCGTACACTGCCAGCGAGGCGATGGCGAAGAGGTAGAGCAGCCCGGCGTCGGGGCTGGCCACCTGCAGCGCCACCTGCTGGCCCGAGACCGCCACCCTGGGACCCACCGGGATGACCGCGAAGAGCGCGAAGGCCGGGGCCAGGGAGATGACCGGCGCCATCTCGTAGAGGAACTTGGAGCGCGCGGAGGGCTGGATGTTCTCCTTGGTCAGGGTCTTCAGCCCGTCGGCCAGGATGTAGGGCAGCCCGGCCAGCGGGTTGCCGAAGGGACGGATGCGGTTGGGGCCGATGCGGTTCTGCATCAGCGCCGACCACTTGCGCTCGCCGATGGTGAGGCCGGTGGCCGTGAGCATCACGAACACCAGCATCAGGAAGACGACGTTGGCGAGCGCCGTCCCGTAGGCCGGCTGCAGCCCCCAGGAGAGGAAGGCCGAGGCCGCCAGGCCGGCGACGGCGTAGGCGGCATAGCCGAAGCCCACCAGCACCAGCGGGAAGACGACGAGGAAGACGATCATTCCGACGAGGCGTCGCACGTGTTCCCCTCCCTAGCCCGTCACCTTGGCGCGAATGTCGGCGGCGACCTTGTCGGCCGACTCCCGGTAGCCCGGGAGGCGCCCGTCCACCGTGCCGGCCGGCGCCGGCGAGAGCGCGCGAGCGCGCGAGGCCGGCGGCAGGTCCCAGGTGAAGTCGCCGAGCGCCAGCCCCCGGCCGAGCGCCTGGAAGACCTCGCGGGCGCTGGTCCAGGCGGTGGCCTGGCCCAGGGCCTGGCCCAGCTCGGCGCAGAGCGCCCAGCCCGGCCGCGACTCGCCGCGCGGCGGGTAGGCGCGCTCGAAGCGCTGCGCCCGGCCGGCGAAGTTCACGAAGGTGCCGTCGGTCTCGGGCACCGGCGCCTGGGGCAGCAGCACCGTGGCCGCCCGGGCCACGTCGTCCTGGCTCGAGGCCTGGCACACGAAGGTCTCGAGGCGGGCGAAGACCGCCGCCGCCGTCGGGGACGGGACCTTGCTCCCCACCGCCCACAGCGCCTTGGCCTTGCCGTCGGCGATGGCCTTGGCCAGCTCGGCGATGGAGCGCACCGCCAGGCCGGCGGCGGCCGCCGCCAGCTCCAGCCCCCTGCGGTTGGGGTTCTCGTCGGCCCGCTTCAGGAACTCGTCCTGCCAGCCGTCGGGCCGGCCGCCCACGTACACCTCGGTGAGCCCCAGGCCCTTGGCCACGGCGCAGGCCGCCAGCAGGTCCTCGAGGGAGCAGCCGGGCGAGAACAGGGCCGCGAGCTGCCCCTTGGCGGCGCTCTCCTGGAGCCGGGCCGCGGCCTGGGCCACCGCCTCGGCCCGCCTGGCGGCCTTGGCCTCCCCGCGCCCCACCCGCGCCTGCAGCACGCGGTCGGTGTTCCAGGGCTTGAAGGTGGTGCGCCCCTGGTCGCACATCCACTCCTGGTTGACGGCCTCGCACTCGCGGGGCCGCAGCCGGTAGGTGGAGTCGCGCATGTAGTCGAGGTGCACGTTGCAGCCGCGGCTGCAGCCGGTGCAGATGCTCCGGGCGCTGGAGAGGAACCAGACGCGGCCCTGGAAGCGGAAGTCGGTGGAGGTGAGCGCGCCCACCGGGCAGATGTCCACCACGTTGCCGGAGTACTTGCTGTCGAGCGGCTGGCCCGGGAAGGTGGTGATGTAGCTGCGGCTGCCGCGGCGGGCGACGCCGAGCTGCGGGGCCTTGGCCACCTCGCGCATGAAGCGGACGCAGCGGGTGCAGAGGATGCAGCGCTCGTTGTCGAGGGTGACGGTGGGGCCCAGCGGCAGGCGCTTCGACTTCACCAGCTTGGGCATGTCGAGCCGCGACGCCTGCTGGTCGTAGGACATGTAGTAGTCCTGCAGCTTGCACTCGCCGGCCTGGTCGCAGATGGGGCAATCGACCGGGTGGTTGAGCAGCAGGAACTCGAGCACGGCGCGCTGCTGGTCCTTCACCTTGGGCGTCTCGGTCTTGACCGCCACGCCCTCGGCCACGGTGGCCTGGCAGGCCGGCTGTAGCTTGCCGCCCGGCGAGTTGGACATCTCCACCAGGCACATCCGGCAGTTGGCCGCGACGGTGAGCCGCTTGTGGTAGCAGTAGTGCGGGACGTCGACGCCCACCTGGCGCGCCGCCTCGATCACCAGCGTGCCCGGCTTCACCACCGCTTCCTTGCCGTCGATGGTGAGCGTCACCATTCCCGGGTTCTTGGGCGGCGGCGGCGCGGGCGGGCCCGGGGGCGGCGCCGGCTTCGGGGCCGCAGCCTGGGGAGCGCTAGGCTTCTGCTCGTCGGCCATGGGTTCTCCGTGGAGGCGGCGGAGCTACTGCTCCACCTCGCCGCCGATCATGTTGAAGGTGTCGAAGGTGGGGACCAGGTCGGCCAGGAGCGCGTCCTTCAGCACCACCGGCATCGAGGCCACCATGGGCCAGCCCGGGGCCCGCAGGCCGATCTTGTAGGGCCGGCCGCTGCCGTCGGAGACCAGGTAGAAGCCCAGCTCGCCGTTGGCGGCCTCGGTGTAGGAGTAGACCTCGCCGGCCGGCACCTGGATGCCCTCCATCACCAGCTTGAAGTGGGCCATCACGCCCTCGATGGTCCCGTAGACCAGCGGCTTGGGCGGCAGCACGTAGCGGAAGTCGCGGACGGCGATGTCGCCCGGCTCCATCTTCTGGAAGCACTGGCGCAGGATGCGGTCCGACTGCTTCATCTCCTCCATCCGCATCAGGTAGCGGTCGAAGTTGTCGCCGCGGGTGCCCACCGGCACGTCGAACTCCAGCCGGTCGTACACCAGGTAGGGCGCCGCCTTGCGCACGTCGTAGGGCTCGCCCGAGGCCCGCAGGCAGGGGCCGGTGTAGCCGTACTCGCAGGCATCCTCGCGGGAGACCGTGGCCACGCCGCGGGTGCGGTCCATGAAGATGCGGTTGCGGGTGAGGAGCTTGTCGATGGTGTCGCGGAGCTCGGCGGTCCTGTCGAGGGTGGCCAGCGTCTTCTCGACCCAGCCGTCGGGCAGGTCGCGGGCCACGCCGCCCACGCGCACGTAGTTGGAGGTGAGCCGGGCGCCGCAGAGCTCGGTGAGCCGGTCCCACATCAGGTCGCGGGCCTCGACCGCGTAGAGGAAGGCGGTCATGGCGCCGAGCTCGAGGCCCATGGCGCCCACCATGGTGAGGTGGTCGCAGATGCGGTGCATCTCGGAGGCCACCACCCGGAGGTACTGGGCCCGGTCCGGCACCTGGAGCGCGCAGAGCTTCTCCACCGCCAGCGCGAAGCCGACGTTGTTCATCGTCGACGACACGTAGTTGAGCCGGTCGGTGTAGGGGAACACCTGCCCCCAGGTGACGCTCTCGCAGCTCTTCTCGAAGCCGCGGTGCAGGAAGCCGATGTCCACCCGCATCTTGCGGATGTTCTCGCCGTCGAGGGCCACCACCAGGCGGCAGGTGCCGTGGGTGGCGGGGTGCGACGGGCCCAGGTTGACGATCATCTCCTGGGAGTCGAGGCCGGCGTCGAGGGCCTGCTGGCCCAGGGGCGGGGTCGACTCGGAGGGGCCGAGGGAGTGCGTGCTCATGTCGTTCGCTCCGGGGCGCTAGTCGCGGCTCTCGGGACCGGGCCCGCGGAGGAGCTCGGGGACGTCCCGCTCGCTGGTCAGCGGCTGGCGGCCGCGCAGCGGGTAGTCCTTGCGCAGGGGGTGGCCGACGAACTCGTCGTACATGAAGAGGCGGCGGTGGTCGGGGTGGCCCGGGAAGGTGATCCCGTACATGTCGTAGCAGTAGCGCTCGAACCAGTCGGCCCCGCGCCACACCCCGCAGACCGTGGGCACGGTGAGGTCGCTCTCCGGGACCTTCACCCGCAGCCGCAGCCGGTGGTTCAGCGACGAGGAGTAGAGGTTGTAGACCACCTCGAAGCGCGGCTCCTGGCCCAGGTAGTCCACCGCGGTGACGTAAGGGGCCATGTTGAAGCGCAGGGCCGGGTCCTCCTTGAGGAACCGGCAGACCTCGGCGATCCGCTCCTTCTTCACGAAGACCAGGTCGTCGCCGCCCGGGCCCTGCGGGGCGCGGGAGACGTCGTCGGGGAACTTCGCCAGCAGGGCCTCGGCGGCGGCCTGGGACAAGGGGGCCTCCTACTTGCCGGCGGCGAGCGCCGGGACGCGGTCGATGAGCTTGTGCTGCTGCGCCTGGACCTTCTTCTGGAGCAGGATGAGACCGTCCAGCACCTGCTCCGGCCGCGGCGGGCAGCCGGGGATGTAGACGTCCACCGGCACCAGCCGGTCGATGCCCTGCACCGTGGCGTAGTTGTCGTAGAAGCCGCCGGAGGAGGCGCAGACGCCGAAGGCGATGACCCACTTCGGCTCGGCCATCTGCTCGTAGATGCGCTTCAGCACCGGCCCCTGCTTGCAGTTGATGGTCCCCACCACGAGCAGCAGGTCGGCCTGGCGCGGCGAGAAGCGCGGCACCTCGGCGCCGAAGCGGGCGATGTCGTAGCGGGCCGAGGCCACGGACATGTACTCCATGCCGCAGCAGGCGGTGACGAAGGGGTACTGCCAGAGCGAGTTCTTGCGGGCCCAGCCCAGGCTCTTGGAGACCAGCCCCTCGAAGAAGCCCTGGGCCTCCTCGCGGCGGGTGGTGACGGCGGGGACGATGTCGATCTCGGACGGCATGCTCACTCCCAGTCCAGGGCGCCCTTCTTCCACACGTAGGCCAGGCCCGCGACCAGCGTGGCGGCGAACACCGCCATCGTGGCGAAGCCGTTCCAGCCCAGCTCCCGGACCTGGACGGCCCACGGGTAGATGAAGACGGCCTCGATGTCGAACACGACGAACAGTAGCGCGATGACGTAGAACTTCACGCCGAAGCGCCCGCGGGCGTCGCCGACGGGGTCGGATCCGCACTCGAACGGCGCCTCCTTGACCCGACTGGGGCGTCTGGGTCCGAGGAGCGCGGCCAGACCGACCAGGGCGAGGCCCAGAACCAGGGCCAGGGCGAAGACCACAGCCAGGGGGAAGTAGGACTCGAGTGGCGTCATTCTCTCGCCTGCCGAAAAGGTCCTGGAGCCGGAATGCGGGGCACCTGTCTCCCCATTTCGGCGACTTTTGTCAAATGGAAATCGACGCTTGACAAGCTAGCCCCATCTGGATTATTCGCTGCGCCGCCTTCCCCATCACCCCTGCGCTCGGAGGTCCCCCGTGGGTTTCGAGTTTGGTGCCGTCGCCGCCTTCGCGGTCATGGCCGTCGCCTTCGCGTTCGGGGCCATCACCCTCGGCCAGATCGCCGGTCCGAAGCTCCCAAGTCCGCAGAAATCCATCATCTACGAGTGCGGCGAGCTGCCCATCGGGTCCGCCTGGTTCAACTTCAACCCGCGCTTCTACCTCATCGCCCTGGTCTTCGTGATCTTCGAGGTGGAGCTGGCCCTCACCTTCCCGGTGGTTGCGGTCTACAAGCGCTGGATCGCCCTGTCGCCGACGATGGGCCTCGTGGCCCTCGCTGAGCTCCTGGTCTTCATCTTCATCCTCGCCCTGGGCCTGGTCTGGATCTGGATCCACGGGGACCTGGAATGGGTGAAGAAGCTGGCGCGGGTGGACGACGCCCCGGCCCAGCCGGGGAAGAAGGCCGCCTAGGGGCGGGCGCGCCGGCCCGCCGCAGGGGCCTACCAGAACGCGAGAGACGGAGGAGTACCCATGGCTTCGCGCGACAACATGGACCAGAACCTGGGCGGCGAGGTGATGCTGGCGCACACCAGCGAGCTCGACCGGCTCATCAACCTGGCCCGCACCAACTCGCTCCACTACCTGCTCTTCGGCCTGGCCTGCTGCGGCATCGAGCTCATGCAGACCGGCGGCCCCCGGGCCGACCTGGACCGCTTCGGCGCCGTGTTCCGCGCCAGCCCGCGCCAGTCCGACTTCATGATCGTGGCCGGCACGCTCACCTACAAGATGGCCGAGCGCTGCAAGCTCCTCTACGACCAGATGTCGGAGCCCAAGTACGTCATCAGCATGGGCTCCTGCGCCAACTGCGGCGGCCTGTTCCAGCTGGCCTACTCGGTGTGCAAGGGCGTCGACAAGATGATCCCGGTCGACGTCTACGTGCCCGGCTGCCCGCCGCGCCCCGAGGCCCTCACCGAGGGCTTCCTGCGGCTCCAGGACCTGGTGATGCGCGAGCGCTGGAAGGACAAGCGCCGCCGCCCGACCGCCGCCTAGCGAGGAACCATGACGCCCACGGAGATCCACGAGCGGCTCAAGGCGAAGTTCGGGGAGGCGGTCGGCCCGCTCTCCGAGCCCAAGATCGACCCCTTCGCGGTGGTCAAGGCCGATGCGCTGGTGGAGGTGTGCCGCTTCCTCAAGGCCACCGCCGGCCTCGAGCTCGACTTCTGCCAGGACCTGACCGCGGTGGACTGGCCCAAGAAGAACGTCATCGAGGTCGTCTACCACCTGTTCTCGTACAAGCACCGGCACGGCATCGTCCTCAAGGTCGAGGCCGATCGCGCCGCCCCGGTGGTGCCCTCGGTGGAGGGCGTCTGGAAGGCGGCCAACTGGATGGAGCGCGAGGTCTACGACCTCTTCGGCGTCTCCTTCACCGGCCACCCCGACCTGCGCCGCGTGCTCCTTCCCGACGACTGGGTGGGCCACCCGCTGCGCAAGGACTACCAGGAGGCCGGCGGCTACCACGGCATCCCCAACATCCGCGAGAACCCGCTGGTGGAGCTGCGCCGGCTCGACGAGGTGAAGATCGCGGCGGCCGCCCGGAACCGGCCCCCTCCCCCGCCGCCTGCCGCGGCCGCCCCCCCTGCCCCGGCCGCTCCGCCGGCTGCCCCCAAGGCCTAGGAGCCCACCCACCATGTCCAAGCTCATCCTGCGCAGGGCGGGCCACACCGGCGAGGAGATGCTGCTCAACTTCGGGCCGCAGCACCCCTCGACCCACGGCGTCATCAACTTCATCGTCGACACCGACGGCGAGGTGATGAAGAAGGCCATCCCCGACGTCGGCTACCTGCACCGCTCCATCGAGAAGATCGGCGAGGTGACCGGGTACCCGGGCTTCATGCCCTACACCGATCGCATCGACTACGTGGCGGCCATGTTCGCCAACGAGGGGTACGCGATCGCGGTGGAGAAGCTGCTCAAGGTGGAGGTGCCGGCCCGCGCCCAGTACCTGCGGGCCGCCTCCTGCGAGCTGTGCCGCATCGCCAGCCACCTGGTCTCGGTGGGCACCATGGCCACCGACATCGGCGCCACCACCCCGCTGGTGCACGCGCTGCGCGAGCGGGAGCGCATCAACGACCTCATCGAGGCGCTCTGCGGCGCGCGGCTCACCTACAACTACCACCGCATCGGCGGCGTGGCCTTCGACATGCCGACCGGCTGGAAGGACCAGGTCCTGGCCTTCCTCGATCACTTCGAGTCGATGCTCACCGAGTTCGACCGGCTCATCACCTACAACGAGATCTACCTGAAGCGGCTCGGCTCGGTGGCGGTCATCCCCCGCGAGCTGGCCATCGACTACGGCCTGGTGGGCCCGAACCTGCGCGGCTCGGGCGTGGACTGGGACCTGCGCCGCGACGCGCCCTACGGCGCCTACAAGGACTTCAAGTTCGACGTCCCGGTGGGCAAGGGCCTGGCCGGCACCGTGGGCGACGCCTTCGACCGGTACCACGTGCGCATCCTGGAGATGAAGCAGTCCTCGCTCATCGTGCGCCAGGCGCTGGAGCGGATGCCCGAGGGCGAGATCATGGCCAAGGTGCAGCGCAAGCCCAAGCCCGAGGCGGGCGAGGCGCTGTCCCGCGTCGAGTCGGCCCGCGGGGAGATGGCGTACTACGTGGTGTCCGACGGCACCGACAAGGCCTACCGGGTCCGTGCCCGGACGGGCAGCTACCTGGCGATGGGCATCATCGAGGACATCTCGCCGGGGATGATGATCGCCGACCTGGTGGCCCTCATCGCGTCGCTCGACGTGGTGGCGCCGGAGATCGACCGCTAATGGCTCCCTACCAGCCCAAGTCCGACCCCAAGTGGCTCGTGGCGCTCACCCTGGCGGTGGCGCTGACGGTGCCCTTCCTCTTCCCGGTCCTCATCCTGCTGTCGATGCCGCTGGCCGAGCCCTCGGGCGGCGGCGTGACGCTGGCGCTGCGCTGGCTCGGCAACGTCCTGGGCACCGACCTCTCCGGTCCGGTGGCCCACGACGTCGGCACGGCGGTGGTGCTGCTGCTCATCGCCTTCCTGTTCATCAACTTCGGCGCCATCTTCTCCGGCATCTGCGTCTGGTGGGAGCGGCGCATCGCCGGCCGCATGCAGAGCCGCATCGGCCCCAACCGCCAGGGCCTGGGCGGCTTCCTGGTGTGGGTGGCCGACGCCGTGAAGTTCCTCCTCAAGGAGGACCTGGTCCCGGCCGAGGCCGACAGCCTGCTCTTCCGCATCGCCCCCTACTTCGTCCTCACCGGCTTCGCCCTCACCTTCGTGGTGCTGCCCTTCGGCCACAGCGTGGTGATGGCCGACCTGAACGTCGGCGTCTTCTACATCACCTCGGTCACCGCCCTGGTGGTGGTGGGCATCCTCATCTCCGGCTGGTCCTCCAACTCCAAGTGGGCGCTCTTCGGCGGCATGCGCTCCGCCGCCCAGGTGGTCTCCTACGAGATCCCCGCCGGCCTGGCGGTCTTCGTGCCGGTGCTGATGGCGGGCTCGCTGTCGATGCAGGACATCATTCGCGCCCAGGGCGCGGCCCCCTGGGACTGGTTCATCTTCCGCAACCCGGCGGCGCTGGTGGCCTTCTTCGTGCTCTTCACCAGCCAGCTCGCCGAGGCCAACCGCACCCCGTTCGACCTCCCCGAGGCCGAGTCGGAGCTGGTGGCCGGCTACCTCTCCGAGTACTCGGGCTTCCGCTTCGCGCTCTTCTTCATGTCCGAGTTCGGGAACATCTGGGTGATGAGCGCGCTGGCCACCACCCTCTTCTTCGGCGGCTGGCAGGTGCCGGGGATGCCGGCGGCGGCCATCAGCGCCCTCAAGGGCACCGGCGCCTGGTGGGGCTGGCAGCTCGTCTCGATGGCGGTCTTCGCCGTGAAGACCCTGCTCCTCGCCAACGTCGTCATCTGGCTGCGCTGGACGCTGCCCCGCATCCGCATCGACCAGATGATGACCCTCTCCTGGAAGTACCTGGTCCCCATCGGCTTCGTCTGCCTGATCTTCACCCTCTTCTGGCAGCTGGGTGTGGGCGCGGCTCCGGGCCTCGAGCTGGCGAGCGGCGTCGCCCTCTCGGTGGGCGCGCTCTTCGTCGTCATCGCCTTCTTCCGCCGCGTCTTCAAGAACGTCACCGACGTCCGCGGGGACGCCATCGACCTCTCGAACTGGTAACCCATGGCCACCACCACCGCACGAGAGTACGTCGGCAACATCACCGGGACCGTCCAGAGCTTCTGGCACGGCATGTCCATCACGCTGTCGCACCTGCTGCGGCGGCCCATCACCACCCAGTACCCGGACCGCACCCCGGTGGCGGTGAAGGACATGCTGCCGGCCCGCTACCGCGGGTTCCTCGAGGTGGACGCCGCCATCTGCACCGGCTGCCAGGCCTGCGAGCGCGCCTGCCCCATCGCCTGCATCCAGATCACGCTCGACAAGGACCCGCAGAATCCCAAGCAGCGCGTGGTCTCGCAGTTCGACATCGACGAGGCCAAGTGCATGTTCTGCGGCCTCTGCGTCGAGCCCTGCCCCACCGGCTCCATCCAGCACACCCGCGAGTTCGAGGGCACGCAGCGCTCGGTCCGCAACCTGGTCTTCCGCTGGGCCGACCCGCTCGCGCCCTTCCCGGTCTACAAGGTCGAGAAGGGGGCCGCCTACTTCCCGCGCGTGCCGCTGGGGAGCCTGGTCCGGGCCCACATCGACTCGCGCCGCTGGGACGCGCCGGCGCCGAAGTACCTGCCGCCCGAGCCGCCCAGGCCGCCGGAGGAGAAGAAGCCGGCCAAGGCCGCTGCCGCCGCCAAGCCCGCGGCGCCCGCCGCCGCTCCGGCCGCCGGCGCCCCTGCCGCCGCTGCGCCTGCCCCTGCCGCGCCTGCGCCCGCGCCTGCCCCTGCCGCCGCTGCGCCGGCCGCCAAGCCCGCCGACGCCGGCGCAGCACCTGCCGCCCCCGCCGCCAACCCGACGGACAAGGCCTAGAGGAGAGCGATGAACCGGACCTTCTCGAAGCTGGCGCTCTGGGCCTTCCTGGCCCTCCTGGTGGCCCTCTTCCTGGGCTACTTCATCACCCGCGTGCTCCCCGACTACCTGCCCGCCGGCCGGGCGGTGCCGCCGCGGCTCGGCGACCTGGTCTTCTACGCCTGCGCCGCGGCCACCGTGGCCGGGGCCGCCGGGGTGGCCTTCTCCCGCAACATCGTCTGGAGCTGCATCGGGCTCCTGATCGCGCTCCTCGGCACCGCGGCCCTCTACGTCTTCCTCTCGGCCGACTTCCTGGCCGTCGCCCAGCTCCTCGTCTACATCGGCGGCGTCCTGGTGCTCATCCTCTTCGCGGTGATGCTCACCAACCGCATCGGCGAGGTGAACGTCTCCAACCAGAGCCTGGGGCTCGGGGGCGGCCTGGCGGTCTTCGCCGCCGTCGCCCCGCTGCTGATGCTGGTGGCGGTGCTGGTGCCCTGGCCGGTCCGCCCGCCGGGCCCGATGGCCCCCACCACCGCCCGCATCGGCGACGAGTTCCTCTCCACCTGGCTCCTGCCCTTCGAGGTGGCCTCGGTGGTCCTCCTGGCCACGCTGGTGGGCGCGGTGGTCATGGCACGCAAGGAGCTCAAGGCCGACTAGGCCGGAGACCGACCATGCACCTCACCCTCACGCACTTCCTGGTGGTCGGCGCCCTGCTCTTCGCGCTGGGCCTGGTCACCGTTGTCACCCGCAGGAACGCCGTCGGCATCCTGATGGGCGTCGAGCTCATCCTCAACGGCACCAACGTCAACCTGGCGGCCTTCAACCACTACGTGGTGGGCGGCGTCTCGGGCCAGGTCTTCGCCCTCTTCGTCATCGTCCTGGCCGCCGCCGAGGCGGCCGTGGGCCTGGCCATCGTCCTCACCATCTTCCAGAGCTTCCGCTCCATCGACGTCCGCCTCGCGGACACCATGCGAGAGTGACATGGAACACGCCGCGCACCAGGCAGCGCATCAACTCGGCCCCGTCCTCTTCGAGCGGGTGAGCTACCTCTGGCTCATCCCCCTGTTCCCGCTCATCGGCGCCACCATCAACGCCCTCTTCGGCCTCAAGCTGCAGCGGGCCTACGGCAAGAAGGTGATCCACACGGTCGCCGTCGCCGCGATGGTGCTGTCGCTCCTCACCGCCCTCTACGCCTTCCAGCAGATGCTGGGCCTGCCGGCCGACCACCGCTTCCTGCAGGACACCCGCTGGAACCTGCTCACCGCGGGCCGGGTGACGGTGGATCTGGGCTTCGCCCTCGATCAGCTGTCGATGATGATGGTGCTGATCATCACCTTCATCGGCACCCTGATCCACGTCTTCTCGATCGGCTACATGGCCGACGAGCAGCCGTACTGGCGCTTCTTCGCCTGGCTCAACCTCTTCGTCTTCTCGATGCTCCTCCTGGTCATGGGCGACAACTTCGCCATGATGTTCTTCGGGTGGGAGGGCGTCGGCCTCTGCAGCTACCTGCTCATCGCCTACTACTACACCGACCCGGAGAAGGCGGCGGCCGGCATGAAGGCCTTCGTCGTCAACCGCTTCGGCGACTTCGGCTTCCTGGCCGGCCTGCTCATGCTCTTCTGGGGCATGGGCGGCGCCTGGACGGCCCGCGACGACATGCGCGGCGGCACCTACGTGCCCCTCCCGGCCCTCAACGCCACCGCCGGCGCCACCACCGCCGCCCAGTCGGTGGCCCTGGCGCCGGTGATCGACGGCGTCATGGTGGGCCCGACGCTCAACTTCCGCGAGCTGCGGGACCAGATCGTCATCGAGAAGACGGGCGTCAAGAAGCACCTGCAGGAGCAGCAGCTCTGGGGCTTCACGCTGCTGGCGCTCATCGGCGTGCTGCTCTTCGTCGGCGCCATGGGCAAGAGCGCCCAGCTGCCCCTCTACGTCTGGCTCCCCGACGCCATGGCCGGCCCCACCCCGGTCTCGGCCCTCATCCACGCCGCCACCATGGTCACCGCCGGCGTCTACATGGTGGCCCGGCTCAACTTCCTCTTCGCCCTCTCGCCCACCGCCATGGCCTGGGTGGCGCTCATCGGCACCCTGACGGCGGTGTTCGCCGCCTCCATCGGGTTCTTCCAGTACGACATCAAGAAGGTGCTGGCCTACTCCACCGTCTCCCAGCTCGGCTTCATGTTCATCGGCGTGGGCGTGGGGGCCTACTGGGCCGGCGTCTACCACCTGCTGACCCACGCCTTCTTCAAGGCCACGCTCTTCCTCGGCTCGGGCTCGGTGATCCTCGGCTGCCACCACGAGCAGGACATGCGGAAGATGGGCGGCCTGAAGAAGTTCATGCCCACCACCCACTGGACCTACCTGGTGGCCTGCATCGCCATCGCCGGCTTCCCGGTGGCCAACGGCTTCTACTCCAAGGACGAGATCCTCTGGAAGGCCTTCACCAGCGAGCACCTGACGCTGTTCGGCTTCCACACCCCGTGGCTGGGCGCGGCCATCTACCTGGCCGGCATCGTCGCGGCGACCGGCACCAGCTTCTACATGTTCCGGTCCTACTACATGACCTTCACCGGCGAGTACCGCGGCGGCCAGGGCCACGGCGACCACGGGCACGACGACCACGGCGCCCACGCCGCCCCGGTGGCCGCGGCCCACGCCACCGCCGGCCACGGCGGGCACGGCCACGACGACCACGGCCACGCCGCTCCGGCCCACGACGACCACGGGCACGGGCACGCAGTCCCGGCCCACGCCGCCGCCCACGACGACCACGGCCACGGCGGCCACCACGGGGGCGGTACGCCGCACGAGTCGCCCCGCACCATCACCTGGGTGCTGGCCACGCTGGCCATCGGCTCGGTGCTCACGCTCTTCCTGGGCCTGCCGGCGCTCTGGACCCACAGGCCGCCGGCGCTGGAGCACTGGCTCGAGCCGGTGCTGCTCGCCGAGGTGCCCTTCGCGAGCAAGCCCCACTCCTGGGAGTGGATCTTCCAGGGCCTGGGCGTCCTGGCCGGCACGGTGGGCTGGGTCTTCGCCCGCTGGCTCTACAAGGACGGCAAGAGCACCATCCCCGCCACCCTGCAGAAGAAGTACGAGGGGGCCTGGACGGTGGTCTACAACAAGTACTACGTCGACGAGCTCTACGACGCCACCGTCATCCGGCCCTCGGTGTTCCTGGCCCGGTTCCTGTCCTGGTTCGACGGCCACGTCATCGACTGGCTGGTGAACTTCGCCGGCTGGATCACCCGGATCTTCGCCAACATCGACGGCGCCATCGACAAGTACCTGGTGGACGGCGCGGTCAACGCGGTGGCCGCGGTCACCATCGAGAGCGGCCGCGCCCTGCGGAAGGTCCAGACCGGCCGCATCCAGACCTACCTCTACGGCGCGCTGGCCGGCGGCCTGGCCGTCGTCCTCCTCAACTTCCTCATCCGCTGACCCCGGAGACGCACGCGATGACCTACACGGGACACATCCTCAGCTGGGCCACCTTCCTGCCGACCGCCGGCGCGGTCGTCATCCTGCTGCTCCTGGCGGCGCGGGTCTTCGGCATCTCCAAGAAGGCCGTCGACGAGACCTCGCGCTGGGTGGCGCTGGTCGCCAGCGCCGGCTCCTTCGCCGCGGCCATCGCCGCCTGGCGCGCCTACGAGGCCTCCGGCGCGGGCATGATCGTGGCCGGCAAGGACACCGGGGTGCAGCTCGTCGAGCGGGCGGTCTGGATCCGCCCCTTCAACGTCGACTACTTCGTCGGCGTCGACGGCCTGAGCATCTCCATGGTGCTCTTGTCGGGCCTCATCTCCTTCATCGCCACCATCGCCTCGATGCCCTGGTGGGCCGACCACAAGACCAAGCACATGGCCGGCATGGAGGACGACGGGCACGAGGACCCGCACCACCCCAAGCACTTCTCGGTGCGGATGGTGCCCGGCTACATGATCATGCTGCTGCTCCTGCAGACCGGCATGATGGGCACCTTCGTCGCGCTGGACATGTTCCTCTTCTACGTCTTCTGGGAGGTCATGCTCCTGCCGATGTACTTCCTCATCGGCATCTGGGGCGGGCCGCGCAAGGAGTACGCGGCCATCAAGTTCTTCCTCTACACCCTGGCCGGCAGCGTGCTGATGCTGCTCGCCATCATCGGCGTCTACTACAACAGCGGCCCGGCGGCGCTGGCCGACGGCACCCCGTCGCTGCACACCTTCAACCTGCTGGAGCTGGCGGCCCAGGGCCAGGCCGGCCAGTGGGCCAAGGCGCTGCCCATCCTCGGGTTCGACTTCGCCAAGATCGTCTGGGTGGGCTTCTTCATCGGGTTCGCCATCAAGATCCCGATGTTCCCCTTCCACACCTGGTTGCCCGACGCCCACGTCGAGGCCCCCACGCCCATCTCCGTCATCCTGGCGGGCGTGCTCCTGAAGATGGGCATCTACGGCATCCTGCGCTTCAACTTCCCCATCTTCCCCGAAGCCACCCGCTGGGCCGCCAACGCCATGGCGGTCTTCGGCATGGTGAACATCGTCTACGCCGCCTTCGTGTGCCTGGCGCAGAAGGACATCAAGAAGCTCATCGCCTACTCCTCGGTCTCGCACATGGGCTTCTCGCTCCTGGGGATGGCGGCGCTGACCCCGGCGGGCATCTCGGGCGCGGTGCTCAACCTCTTCACCCACGGCGTCATCAGCCCCATGCTCTTCCTCATCGTGGGCGTGATCTACGACCGCGCCCACCACCGCGAGATCGAGCGCTTCGGCGGCCTGGCCCAGACCCTGCCCGAGTACACCGGCCTCATGGGCCTGGCCTTCTTCGCCTCGCTGGGCCTCCCCGGCCTCTGCGGGTTCATCGCCGAGTTCATGGTCTTCTCCGGCGCCTTCCCGGTCTTCATGACCTACACCATCGTCTCGGCCACCTCGGTGATCATCACCGCCGCCTACTACCTCTGGGCCATCCACCGGATGTTCCTAGGCAAGGTGAACGAGGCCTACCGCGGCTACCCGGACCTGGCCTGGCGCGAGCGCTTCACCCTCTACCCGCTGGCCGCCTGGGCCATCTTCCTCGGCTTCTACCCGCAGTTCATCCTCGACTCGATCAACGGCACGCTCCACGCGCTCATCCGCGCGGTCAAGGCGTAGGGCGAGGGCACCTTGGACCCGAAGAACCTGCAGGTTCTGGTCGACGTCAACCTGAAGAGCGTCGCCTGGTTTTACCCGGAGCTGTGGCTCATCTTCGGGTCGATGGGCGTATTCATCCTCGACCTGGTCTGGCGGAAGAACCGCGGCCGGGTGCGGCTGCTGGCCGGCGCCACGCTCATCGTCCTCGCCTGCTCCGGCGCCGCCCTGGCGATGCAGCCGGCCGACGCCGTCTCGCTCTTCAACGGGATGATCGCCACCGACAGCTTCGCCAACTTCTGGAAGTGGCTCTTCCTGGCGGCGGCGGCGCTCACGGTCGTCATCTCCTCGGGCTCGCAGGAGTTCGCGCCGGAGCGCATCGGCGAGTTCTTCGCGCTGCTCCTGGCCATCACGCTGGGCATGTTCCTCATGGCCAGCGCCACCAACCTGCTCATGATCTACATGGCCATCGAGCTGGTCTCGATGGTGAGCTACGTGCTGGTGGGCTACCGGCGGGCCGACCGCAAGGCCCACGAGGCCGCGCTGAAGTACGTCATCTACGGCGGCGTGGCCTCGGGCGTCATGCTCTTCGGCATGAGCTACCTCTACGGCCTGCTGGGCACCGCCAACGTCACCGAGTTCGCCGTCAAGCTGGCGGCCCTGTCCCAGGGCTTCGCCGGCGCGGCCCCGGGGGCGGCCGCGGCAACCAAGCTGGCCCTGGTGCTGGCCACCGTCTTCGTCTCGGCCGGCATCGGCTACAAGGTGGCGGCGGTGCCCTGGCACATGTGGTGCCCCGACGTCTACGAGGGCGCCCCCACCCCCTTCACCGCCTTCCTCTCGGTGGGTCCCAAGGCGGCCGGGTTCGCGCTGGCGATTCGCTTCTTCTTCGGCGCCTTCGCCGGGAAGATGGGCGCCACCGGCCTCGCCGACTCGGTGGCCGGCATTCCCTGGCCGGCGGTGGTGGGCGTCATCTCCGCGGTGACCATGACCCTCGGCAACCTGGTGGCCGTCGTCCAGACCAATCTGAAGCGGCTGCTGGCCTACTCCTCCATCGCCCACGCCGGCTACATGCTCATGGGCCTGGCGGCCGTCTCGGCCACCGGCATGCAGAGCGTGATGATCTACTCGGCCATCTACCTGGTGATGAACCTGGGGGCCTTCCTGGTGGTCATCCTGGTGGCCCAGTCCACCGGCTCGGAGTCGATCTTCGAGTACCGCGGGCTGGCGCGGCGCCACCCGGTGGCGGCGGTGGCCTTCGCCATCTTCCTCTTCTCGCTCACCGGCCTGCCGCCCTTCGCCGGCTTCATGGGGAAGATGTACCTGTTCTACGCGCTCTTCGAGCGCATCGGCATCCCCGGCGGCGGCTGGTACGCCACCCTGGCGCTCATCGGCGCGCTCAACACCGCCGTCTCGCTCTACTACTACGCGCGCATCATCCGGGCGATGTTCCTGGATCCGCCCTACGAGAAGGCGGCGCCGGTCGAGGCCAGCCCCGGCGGCCAGCTCCTGCTGGGCGCCTTCTCCGCCTTCATCCTGGTGTTCGGGGTGTGGTGGAACCCGATCGTCAACTGGTCGGCCCGCTCGCTGCAGATCTTCCGGGGGTAGGCCTCACCCCCGCCGCGCCTCCAGGGCCGCCAGCTCCTCGGCGGCCATGGTGCAGTCGCCCAGGTGGCGGCCCGGGGCCACCGCCTCGCCGTGGTAGTCGGAGCCGGCGGTGGGCACCAGGTCGAGCTCGGCGGCCAGCCGCCGGTACTTGTCGCGCATCGACGGGTTCTGCTCCGGGTGGCAGACCTCGACCCCGGCGAGGCCCCAGGCCCGCAGGCGCGCCAGGTCCCCGCGCTCCATCTTCGAGAGGCCCGGGTGGGCCAGGGTGGCCGAGCCGCCGGCGTCCCGCACCAGGGCAACGGCGTCGCGCGCCTCCAGCCGGTAGCGCCCCACGTGCGCCGGCTTGCCCTCCCCCAGCCACAGGTCGAAGGCCTCCTTCACGCTGCTCACGTGGCCGTGCTCCACCAGGGCCCGGGCCACGTGCGGGCGGCCCAGGATCTTCCCACCGGCGTACTTCTCGATGTCCTCGGGGTGGAGCGCGATGCCCAGCGCCGCCAGCTTGTGGATGATCTCCCCCATGCGGATGCGCCGCTTCTCCGCCAGCAGGTTCTCGAAGGAGCGGATGGCCTCGCTCTCCGGGTCGAAGAAGTGGCCCAGCACGTGGACCTCGCGCTGGTCGATGAAGGCGGAGAGCTCGATGCCCGGCACCAGCCGGACCCCCAGCCTCCCCGCGGCCTCGGCCGCCTCCGGGAGGCCGGCCACCGAGTCGTGGTCGCAGAGGGCCCAGACGCCCAGGCCGGCCGCGGCCGCCCGGGAGGCCACCTCGGCCGGGGCGTGCTCGCCATCGGAGGCCCGGGAGTGCGAGTGGAGGTCGATGATCGGCAGCGACGTCATCGGCCTGTTATCATAGACGCGAGCGGTCGAGTACGCTTCCCCTTCGCCCCGCAGGAACCCATGCAGCACGTCCTCCGCATCTCCCGGAAGATCGACTACGGCCTGCGGGCCATGATCTACCTGGCATCCATCCCCGACGGCGCCGTCGTCCCCTTCCGCGAGATCGGCCGCAAGATGTCGGTGCCGGAGGACTTCCTGGCCAAGATCCTGAAGCACCTGGTGGACCGGGGGCTTGTCCGCTCCACCCGGGGCCCCCGCGGCGGCTACGCCCTGGGGCGGCCCGCCGCCGACATCAGCTTCCTCGACGTCATCGAGGCGGTGGAGGGGCCGGTGGCCCTCAACGTCTGCCTCGACGACGAGGGCTGCGGCCGCGAGCCCAGCTGCACCATGGCCTCGGTGTGGCGCGAGGGGCAGGAGAAGATGCTCGAGGTCTACCGCCAGGCGCGCCTCTCCCAGCTCCGGCTGCCCGAGGACCAGGGCGTCGTCCAGCTCGGGCTGCGAGCCTAGCGGCCGGCCTTCCCGGCCGCCTTCTCCGCCTCCTCGAGCTTTCGCAGCGCCTCCCGGGCCGCCGGCGACTCCTGGAGCGCCTTGCCGGCCTCCATCGCCTCCCGCACCCGCGGCAGCTTCTCGCGCAGCGAGCGGGCCTCCTCCGGCGCCGCCAGGTCCACCAGGTTGAAGCGCTTCACCAGGGCGCCCACCTGCCCCTCCCCCGGGTCGAGCCGGAAGGACGGCGGGCCCACCGGGCGGCCCCACAGCGCCAGGAGCGAGACCGCCATCCAGGCGGCCAGCGCCGCCTGCAGC
The DNA here is from genome assembly GCA_016214955.1 of Deltaproteobacteria bacterium. Lineage (GTDB taxonomy): Bacteria > Myxococcota > Myxococcia > Myxococcales > Anaeromyxobacteraceae > JACRMN01. Next base: position 124,099 of record JACRMN010000019.1, on the reverse strand, counting down.
CCGCCCAGCACCGCGCCGAAGCCGCGGTCGGCACCCCCCTTCTGCTCGCCGGAGGAGAGGAGCCGGAGCAGCACCCGGCTGGCCAGCCAGATGGCCAGGTAGAGCGCGGCGAAGGCCAGGGCCACCGCCACCGCCCCGGCAGCGGCGCGCTCCGGCAGGAGCCGCCCGAGGCCCCCGGCGAGGCGCGGGGCCAGGCGGGGCGCCAGGAAGGCGGCCAGCGCCAGGGCCACGAGCCGGATCACCTGCCGCAGGGCGCCCGCCAGGGCGCCGACGAGGGCCCCCGCCGCCACCAGCACCAGGGCCAGGAGATCGAGGCTCACGCCCTCACCGGATCTTGAAGGGGTCGTGCTTGGGCTTCGACTTCTCGATCTGGGCCAGGAGCTCCTTGAAGCGGGCGTTGCCGGGCTCGTACATCAGCGCGGACTTGATGGCCCGCTCGGCGGTGTCCCAGCGCTGCCCCTCCACCTCCTTCAGGGCGGCAGCGTAGAACTTCCGGCCGTTGGGGGTCTGGCCGAAGACCTCCTCCAGCTTCTGCTTCTGCTCCGCCTTCACCTGGCTCTCCTCCGCCTCGGTGAAGCGCAGCTTCTTGTCGCGCTCGGGGCCGGTGACGTCGGCCAGGTAGCGGCGCCGCCTGGCGTCGTCCCGCAGCACCGTGTAGGCCTCGTTGATGCGCCTGTAGATGCGGCCGATCTGGGCCCGCAGCTCGGCGCTGGGCGCGGCGGCGAAGCGGTCCGGGTGGAAGGCCCGCGACTCCCGGTAGTAGGCGGCCTTGATGTCGGCGGGCTGCGCCTCCCGGGGCAACCCCAGGACCTCGAAGTAGTCCTGGGCGTCGATCGCCGCCGATCGCGCCTCCACCGCCATGAGGAACTCGAGGTCCATGGCCCGCTTCCCGCCTCTCAGGCCGGCTGGTGGCCGGCCAGCTCGATCTCGGCGGCGGTGTCGATGGCCGTCTGGATGTCCTTCTCCGAGAGGCCCGAGGACAGGCTGATGGTGGTGGTGGCCCGCTTCTTCGACTCGCGGTCCATGGCCGAGACGTTGACGATGCCGTTGGGGTCGATCTCGAAGGTGACCTCGATCTGCACGTCGCCGCGCTTCGACACCCGGAAGCCGGAGAACTCGAACTCGCCGAGGAGCTCGCACTCCTCCACCCGGTTGGACTCACCCTGGACCACCCGGATCTTGACCCGGTCCTGCCCGTCGCGGCTGGTGGTGAAGGTCTTGGACTTCTCGATGGGGATGGGGGTGTTCTTGGCCAGGATCTTCTCGGTGTAGCCGCCCACCGTCGCCACCCGCAGCGACAGCGGGGTGACGTCGAGCAGGTAGCTGGCCTGGCCGCTCTCGGCGGCGGCGGCGTTGAGCAGCGCCGAGGCCTGGATGCTGGCCCCCAGGGCCACCACCTCGTCGGGGTCGATGCCGGTGAGCGGCTCGCGCTGGAAGTAGTGGCGCACGCTCTGGCGGATGATGGGCAGGCGGGTGGGGCCTCCCACCAGGATGACGGCGTCGATGTCGGAGGCGGTGATGCGGGCCGACTGCAGGGCCTCGTCGCAGACCTTGAAGGTGCGCTGCACCAGGTCCATGACCATGCGGTTGAACTGCTCGGCCTGGAGGGTCTGCTTCAGGTCCAGTACCTGCCCCTCCGGCGACTGGCAGATGGCGGGCACCTGGATGTCGGCCACGCCGTCGCGCCCCACCTCGATCTTGGCCTTCTCGCCGGCCTCCTTGAGCATCTGCAGACAGTACCGGTTCTGGCGCAGGTCCAGGCCGTGGTTCTTGAGGAAGTCGTCGGCCAGCCAGGCCATGATGCGGTCGTCGAAGTCGTCGCCGCCCAGGTAGGTGTCGCCGGCGGTGGAGAGCACCTCGAAGACGTCGCGCCCGATCTCCAGCACCGAGACGTCGAAGGTGCCGCCGCCCAGGTCGTAGATGCAGATGCGCTGGGAGATGTCCTTGCCGAAGCCGTAGGCCAGGGCCGCGGCGGTGGGCTCGTTGATGATGCGGAGCACCTCGAGCCCGGCGATGCGGCCGGCGTCCTTGGTGGCCTGGCGCTGGTTGTCGTTGAAGTAGGCCGGGCAGGTCACCACCGCCTTCTTCACCTCGCGCCCCAGCGCCGTCTCGGCGATGGCCTTCATCTCCTTGAGCACCAGCGCCGAGATCTCCGGCACCGCGAAGACCTTGTCCCGCACGCCGATGCGCACCGAGTTGTTGGGCCCCTCGACGATCTTGTACGGCATCACCGCCTGGGCCTTCTTCACCTCGTCGGAGAAGTAGAAGCGGCCGATGAGCCGCTTGGCCGAGTAGACGGTGTTCTCCGCGTTGGTGATGATGTTCTTCTTGGCGTTGTTCCCCACCAGCACCGAGGCGTCGTCGAGGAAGCTGACCACCGAGGCGTGGGTGCGCTCGCCCCACTCGTTGGGGAGCACCTGGGGGGCGCCGTCGAGCATTGCGGCCACGCAGCTGTAGCTGGTGCCGAGGTCGATTCCGACGGCGATGTCGTCGTTCATGGGATCCCTTGCCGTTGCGCCCAGTTGGGTGCGCCACCCCCTTGTCGGGCGGGTGGGCCCAGGTGGGAATCAGAATGTCGCGGCCCTCCCGTCCGTCCCCTCCCCGAGGCCACGGGATGGTTTGGCGCCGCCGTGCGATTATAGATGACGGAAGGCGCCGCGGAGAGGATCCGGACGCCGGTATGGATCGGTCAGGGAGACGAGGGAAAGCGGCATGGGCGCACTGGTCGCGATTCTCCAGAACGACCCCAGCCTGATGCGATGCCAGCTGGCCCGCCTGGGGGCGCACGTCTCCCTGGTGGCGCCCGACCGGCTGCCCGACGCCTACGGCTTCGGGTACTTCACCACCGGGGACGTGCTGCTGGGGAAGCGCCCCACCGGGGCCCAGGCCCCGCTGACGGTGGCCCAGCTCGTCGGCGAGGTGGCCACCGAGGTCCTGGTGGCCCATGCCCGCTACGCCACCATCGGCAACCACAAGGACGAGAACACCCAGCCCTACCGGTTCCGACGCTGGCTCTTCGCCCACGACGGCACGGTCGAGGCCTTCGAGCAGCTGAAGCCGCGCCTGCTCGACGCCCTCCCCGAGTTCCTGCGCCGCAACGTCTCGGGCGACACCGACACCGAGCACGTCTTCATGGTGTTCCTCCAGAACCTGCGGGCCGAGGGCCGGCTCGACGACCTGGACCTGGAGGCCGACGTGGCCGGCGCGGCCCTGGCGCGAACCATCCGCCAGATCGACGCCTGGAGCCGGGAGGCCGGGGCCCAGCGCCCCTCCTCGCTCAACCTGGTGGCGACCAACGGCCGGGTGCTGGTGGCGACCCGGCGGGGCCGGCCCCTCTCGTACGCCCTCCTCGAGGGGGTGCTGCCCTGCGAGCTGCACGAGCTCCAGGCAGGCAGCCCGGACGGGGACGGAAGGCTCCGCAACCACCGGCTGGTCAAGGCGGTCTGCTTCGCCAGCCGGGTGCTGGCTCCCAACGGCTTCCTGGAGGTGCCGGAGGGGAGCGTGGCGGCGGTGTCGCGCGACCTGCGGGTGACCATCTCGCCCATCCAGGCACACGGGTAGCGAGGCTTCGGGCTCCGGGCTTCCGGACCGCAGGACCCGGCCTCCCGAAGCCTGGAGTCCGTGGCCCGTGGCCCAGGTACCCTGCCGGCTCTCTCGCTACACCAGCGCCCAGGGGCGCGGCACCACGATCTCCTCCCAGGTCTCGAGCGCGAAGCGGTCGGTCATCCCCGAGACGAAGTCGGTGACCGCCCGCTCGACACTCTCGCCGGGCCGGGGGCGCACCCGGAAGCGCTGCCTGAGCCGCTCCGGATCGGCCCGCAGCCACTCGAAGAGCTCGCGCAGGATGCGCTGGGCCTTCAGGAACTCGTCGTTGACCACCGGGTTCTCGTAGACGCGGGCGTAGAGGAAGTCGCGGAGCGCCAGGAGCGCCTCGTGCACCTCGGCGCTCATCTCGATGTGGCCGCCCCGCTCGAGGTCCGAGGCTCGGATCACGTCGCCCACCAGCGTCGCCAGGCGGGCCGAGTGGCGCTCGCCCAGCACCCCGCGGATCTCCCTCGGCACCTCGCCCTCCTTCAGCAGCCCGCCGCGGACGGCGTCGTCGAGGTCGTGGTTCACGTAGGCGATGATGTCGGCGAGCCGGACGATCTCGGCCTCCAGGGTGAGCGCCTTGGCGCCCGAGCCCTTCATGAGCACGTTGCCCTTGCCCTTGGAGTGCTTCTGGATGCCGTCGACCACCTCGGCGGTGAGGTTGAGCCCCCGGCCGTCCTTCTCCAGCACCTCGACCACCCGCACCGACTGCTGCACGTGGTGGAAGCCTCCCTTGACGATCTCGTTCAGGACCCGCTCGCCGGCGTGCCCGAAGGGCGTGTGGCCGAGGTCGTGGCCCATCACCATGGCCTCGACCAGCATCTCGTTGAGCCGCAGCGCCCGGGCGATGGAGCGGCCCACCTGCGCCACCTCCAGCGTGTGGGTCAGCCGGGTGCGGTAGTGGTCCCCCTTGGGCGCCAGGAAGACCTGGGTCTTGCCCTTGAGGCGGCGGAACGACTTGCAGTGGAGGATGCGGTCCCTGTCGCGCTGGAAGACGGGCCGCATGTCGTCCTCGGGCTCGGGCCGGACCCGGCCGCGGCTCTGCTCGGAGCGGGCCGCGCGCGGGTGCAGCGTCTGGCGCTCCTGCTCCTCGAGCATCTCGCGGATGGAGGGGGGCATGGGGAAGCTTGTACCGCAGGCGCGGCCTCGGCCGCGACCGGTGGCGGGCGCTCGGGCGGCTGGGTCGGCGGGAGGTGCTCCGCCCTGCGACCGCGCGACTGCGACCGCGTGACCGATCCGCGTGGTCTGGGCGTATCGCCGCGGCTGCGGTAGCCTGAGCCTGGCTCGGCCCGACGCACGGAGGTCCCTGTGCTGGCCCCAGCTGGCCCTCCACCCGGCGACTCCGCACGGCGCCCTACGGCGCCCGCGCTCCTCGTCGCCGCCGCCCTCCTCGCCTCTTCCCTGGCCGTTCGGGTGGTGGCCAGCGCGCCTCTCGTCCAGACGCGGCCCGAGGTCCTGGTGCTGCACTCCTACAGCCCCGACTACGACTGGACGCGCTCGCAGCAGGAGGGCATCGACTCGGTCTTCTCCCCGCTGGCTCGCGACTACGCCCTGCGCATCGAGTACCTGGACTCGGCGCACAGCCCCGGCCTGCTCCGCTCGGCGACCCTGCTGAAGCTCTACAGGGCCAAGCTCGCCGAGGCTCGCTTTCGCCTGGTCCTCACCTCCGACAACGCCGCCCTCGACTTCGCCAGCGCCCACCGGCAGGAGCTCTTCCCCGGAGTCCCCATCGTGTTCATGGGCCTGAACGGCTACACGGAGGCGCTGCTCCGGGACGAGCGCGGGATCACCGGCGCCGCCGAGGACAACGACTTCCTCGGCACCTTCGAGGTGGGCCTGCGCCTCTTCCCGAGCACGAAGCGCATCGTGATCCCCGGCATGGCCGAGGACCCTTCCTTCCGGGGGAACCGGGCGATGGTGCGCCAGATCCTGCCGGCCTTCCGCAAGGACGTGGCGGTCGACTTCCCGGAGTACCCCGACATCGACGCTGCCATCGAGGCCCTCCGCAGACTCCCACCCGACTCGGCAGTCGTGGTCATGGCCAACATGCGCACCCGGGACGGCAAGGGGGTCAACAGCCAGCGCGCCGTCGAGCTCGTCTCGGAGGCGATCGCCGCCCCGGTCTTCACGGCCTGGGACTTCATGGTGGGGCGAGGCGCCGTCGGGGGCAGCGTGACCAGCGGGGTGGAGCAGGGCCGGCTGGCGGCAGAGATCGCGGTCCGCATCCTGCGGGGGGAGCGGCCCGAGGACATCCCGGTCCACCGCGGCGTGGGCAACGTCTACCTCTTCGACCACCGGCAGCTGGCCCGGTTCCAGATCCCGGCGTCGCGGCTGCCGCCGGGGGCCGTCGTCCTCTTCTCGCCGGAGCGCACCTACAAGATCCCGCGCGAGGCGGCCTGGACGGCCGCCTTCTCGCTGGCGGCGCTGCTCCTGGTGGTGACCAACCTGGTCTTCGCGGTCCGGCGGCGCCGGCGGGCCGAGGAGGGGCTGCGCGACGCCAACGAGCGCTTCCGCGCCATCCTCAGCGCCGCCACCGACTACTCGGTCATCGGCACCGACCTCGAGGGCCGGGTGGTGGTCTTCGGCGAGGGATCGCAGCTCATGCTCGGCTACCGGGACCACGAGGTCATGGGAAGGAGCGTGGCGGAGCTGTTCCACGACCCCGCCGAGGTGGCCGCCCGCGCCGCCGAGCTGGGGGTCGCCCCCGGCTTCGAGGTCTTCGTCGCGGCGGCGCGCCGCGGCGGGACCGAGACGCGGGAGTGGACCTACCTGCGCAAGGACGGGCAGCGGCTCACCGTGTCGCTGACCGTCGCGGGGATGCACGGCCCCGGTGGGTCGCTCATCGGCTTCATCGGGATCGCCCGCGACATCACCGGCCAGAAGAAGGTGGAGCAGCAGCTGCTCCAGTCGCAGAAGATGGAGAGCGTGGGCCTGCTCGCCGGGGGGGTGGCCCACGACTTCAACAACCTCCTCACCCCCATCCTCGGCTACACCGGCCTCCTCCTCGACGGGCTCCCACCCGGCGACCCGCGCGGCGAGGGGCTGCGCGAGATCCAGGCCGCTGCCCAGCGCGCCAGCCACCTGACCCGGCAGCTCCTCGCCTTCAGCCGCAAGCAGATGCTGGAGCTGAAGGTCCTGAGCCTGGGCGACGTGGTGCGGAGCTCCGAGAGCATGCTGCGCCGCACCCTCGGCGAGACCATCACCATCGAGGTCGAGGTGGCCCCCGACCTCGAGGCGGTCCGCGCCGACTTCGGACAGATGGAGCAGGTGCTCCTGAACCTGGCGATCAACGCCCGGGACGCGATGCCCCGGGGCGGCCTGCTCCACATCGCGGCGCGGAACGCGACCGTCGACGAGCAGCAGGCTGCCGAGCGCCCCGACCTGCGGCCCGGGCGCCACGCCCTGCTCGAGGTGAGCGACACGGGCACCGGCATGACCCCGGAGGTGCAGCGCAAGCTCTTCGAGCCCTTCTTCACCACCAAGGAGTTGGGCAAGGGCACCGGCCTGGGGCTGTCCACGGTCTACGGGATCGTCAGGCAGCACGGCGGGACCATCACGGTGTACTCGGAGCCGGGGCAGGGCGCGACCTTCAGGGTCTACCTGCCGGTGGCACCCGAGGCCGCGGCGCCCCCGCCCGCGGGGCGAGGCCCCGGAGCGGCTCCTCCCGCGCGCGGCGGGCGCGAGACGATCCTGGTCGTGGAGGACAGCGACCTCGTCCGCGGGGTGGCGTGCGACATGCTCCGCAGGCTCGGGTACCGGGTGCTGGCGGCGTCCGACGGGGAGGGATGTCTCGAGGTCGCCGGGGCCCACCCCGGGCCCATCGACCTGCTCCTCACCGACGTGGTCCTCCCGGGGATGAACGGGAAGGAGATCGCGGCGCGCCTCGGCGAGCACCGGCCCGCGCTCCGGGTCCTCTTCATGTCGGGGTACGCCGCCAACGTGATCGTCCACCGGGGCGCGGTGGACGAGGGCGTTCACTTCATCCAGAAGCCGCTGTCGCTCGATGCGCTGGCGAGCAAGGTGCGGGAGGCCCTGGACGGCGCCTCGCGCCCCGCCCTCGCCACCGCCGGTCACCCGTAGAAGCTGGCCTCCAGCACCTTGAGGAGCAGGTTGGAGAGGGCGTGGAAGAGGATGGGCGCGGCCAGGCCGCCGGTGCGCTCCCGGAGCCAGCCGAAGACCAGGCCGGGGAAGAAGGTGCCGAGGCGGAACGGCTGGAAGGTGGCCAGGTGGCCGGCGGCGAAGAGCACCTGGGTGAGGAGGAAGCCGGGGCCGAGATCGGCGCCGAGGACGCGCACCGGGCGGCCCGGCAACACGCGCCGCAGGGTCCCCTGCAGGTAGCCCCGGTAGAAGGCCTCCTCCGGCAGTGCCACCACCAGGAGCTGGAGCAGGGCCTGGAGGGCCAAGCCCTCGGGCAGGCGCGGCCGCAGCCGCGGCGCGCCGGCGTAGGGGGCGAGCAGCGCGCGCAGCCCCTCCGGCAGGCCGGGCAGCGCCGAGGCGAAGGCCTGGAAAGCGAGCGCGAAGAGCGGGAAGAGGAGGAGCGCGGCCCCGGCGGCCCAGAGCGCGCCCCGGCCCCAGGCGGCCCATGTGCGCCGGTCGCCGGCGCCCCACCAGGGGAGCCCGTAGGCCTCCCACTCCTCGCCGCGGGCCCGCAGCCGCCGGTCGGGGAGCCACAGGAACACCAGCGCCCCGACGCCGGCCAGGTTGCCCTGCAGCAGGCCGGTGGGCTCGACGCGGGCCAGCAGCGCGGCGCCGGCGATGATCAGGATCGCCTGGGCCCACGTCCAGAGCACCGGTCCGAGCGGCCCGCGCGTGCCCGGCACCGGCAAGGGCTACGGGCAGGCCGGCGCGGTGCCGCAGCTGGTGGCCACCGTGAAGGTCATGCTCGCCGAGGCCTGCGGCGGCGCCCCGGGGTTCACCACCTCCACCAGGTAGGTGGCGCTGGCGGGCACGGCCGGGATGACCACGGTGAGGTGGCCGCCCTGGCACTGGCCGTTGGCCTGCGTGGCGCCGCCGGGGCACCGGGTCTCGAGCTGGTTGCAGCCGGCCGGGGGCGGGATGGTGGCGCAGGAGGCCGCCGCCGTGGGCCGGGCGTAGACCGCCGACGACGGGTAGAGCCAGGCGCCCCAGGCCTCGCCCACCGACTGCTGCCCGGCCACCACGCAGGCGGGGGTGATGCAGGTCAGGGTCGGGAGTCCCTCGACGATGGCCAGCTTCACCGCCTGCGAGGGGGTGCCGCCCGGCGCGGTCAGGGTGAGGTCGTAGACGCCGACCGCCAGCGTGGAGGGGCTGGCGACGGTGGCGGTGGCGTGGGTGCCGTCGACCACGGCGGTGGGGAGCGCGTGCACCGCGCCGCCGGTGGAGACCAGGCTGGCCACCATGCCCGCGACGAAGCTCTGGCCCACCACCGTCACGTCCACCGGGCCGGCGTCCTGCGGGATGGAGGTGCGGGAGAGGCCGGTGGGGACCGGCGCGTTGGTGACCAGCAGCACCAGGGCGTTGGAGACCAGGCCGCCCGGGTTCACCACCCGGACCTCGACCGTCCCCTCGCTGGCGAGCGAAAGGCCCAGGGTGAACTTGCCCGACGTCGCGGTCACCTCGGTGAGCTGCGCGTCGCCGGCCAGCCCGGCCCCGGAGTAGCGGGCCACCGCTCCGGCCAGGATGCCCGCGCCGGAGACCGTGACGTCCACCGAGCCGCCCACCCCGGCGGAGAGCGGCGTGAGGGAGACGAGGTGGGGGTTGTCGGTGGGCTTCACGCAGGAGCCGGCGCTGCAGACGAAGCCGGCGGCGCAGCAAAGGCTGCCGCACTCGGTCGAGCCCGAGGGGCAGACCTCGGTCCTGGTGCTCTTCCCGCAGGCGCCGAGCCCCAGCGCGGCGAGGAGCGCCACGGCCACGAGGGGCCCGCCGGACCGGAGGGCCCGCCGCGGCCGGCGGCGCAGGCGCGGCCAGAAGGCGATGCCGAGCAGGCCGCCGAGGAGCTCCGCCCCGCCGGCGGAGCCGCAGCCGCAGCCGCCCTTCTCCTTGATCTCCTTGGCCACCGTCGACGAGGAGCCGGAGCCGGTGGAGAGGCACTGGCCGTCCTGGCAGGCGGTGCCGCCCGGGCAGGTGACGTGGGCGCAGGGCTGGTCCACGCAGGTGCCGTTCTGGCAGGCCTGGCCCAGGCCGCAGCCCTTGCCGGCACAGGCGTCGGTCACGCAGCTCCCCTGCTGGCACACCTGGCCGGCGGGGCAGGTGGCGGCGCAGTCGGGGGCGCAGAAGCCGTCCCTGTCGCAGCTCTGGCCCGCGGGGCAGGTGACGAAGGCGCAGGCGCGGACGCAGTCGCCGTCGCGGCAGAAGGTGCCGTCGGGGCAGGCGGAGCCGGCGCAGGGGTCGGGCGTGCAGACGCCCAGGCGGCAGACGTCGCCCAGGGTGGGGCAGCCCACGGTGTAGCAGGCGCCGCCGAAGCAGGCGCCGCCGGAGCAGGTGGCGCCCGCGCCGCAGGTGACGCCGGCGCAGGGGTCGTTGCAGACGCCGCCGCGGCACACCTGGCCGGCGGGGCAGATGCCGGTGCCGCCGCAGTCGACGGGCTGGCAGGTGTTGGTCGGGGTCCCGGCCACGCAGTTGAAGCCCGCCGGGCAGCGGGACTCGAGATCGCAGGCGGCCGGCAGGCAGACGCCGTTCGAGCACACGCCGGTGGGGCACAGGGTCCCGTCGTCCACCAGGCCGTTGCAGTCGTCGTCCTTGCCGTTGCAGGCTTCGGGCGACTTGATGCGCAGGCCGGTGCACTCGCCCCAGGCGCCGGCGGTGCACGTCTGGGTGCCGGCGGCGCAGACGCTGGCGGGCAGCGGGTCGGGCGGGCACTGGCGGGTGGCGCCCTCGGTGCAGCTCACCGGGGCGCAGCCCTCGTCCACCACGCCGTCGCAGTTGTCGTCGATGCCGTTGCCGCAGACCTCGGGCAGGTCGCCGGGCTGGTAGGTGGGCACGCAGACCAGGCCGCTGGCGGCGTTGGGGTTGCACTTCAGCCGGCCGGCGCCGCAGGCGCTGTTGGAGGGGTAGCCGGTGGAGCAGGTGGTGTCGGGGTCGGCGCAGCCGAAGCCCAGGTTGAAGAGGGTGTTGAGCACGATGCGGGTGCCGGCCGTCTGGCCGCCGCTGCCGCTGACCGCGGGCGAGTAGTCGTGGCCGCCCATGTAGACCACCGTGCCCACCGCCACGTTGTCGGCGGTGGTGACCTGGATGCTGGAGGCGATGTCGAGGAGCGGCGCCGAGGCGGTGGCGGTGATGAGCCGCTGCACGCCGGGGCGGTAGGCCGAGGCCGGGCTCGAGGCGGTGGTGCGGTCGGGGTAGTAGCCGGTGATGGCGCCGTTGACGCTGGAGCCCGAGGCCGGGAAGGCCAGGTCGCCGATCTGCAGGCTGGGCTGGGCCGGCAGCAGGAAGGGCTGGACGGTGCTCTGGTTGTTGTTGATGCAGGAGCCGTTGGAGGAGAGGCCGTTGGTGGCCTGGAACTGGGTCTCGGGGACGCCTACCAGGAGCGTGCCGTTGCTCCCGGTGGAGTTGATGCGGCCTCCCTCCAGCGCGCCGATGGCGGCGCACTCGGCGAAGAGGTTGCCGCCGGAGCGGACGAAGGAGGCGATGTTCTTGAGCCGCTGGCCCAGGGTGGCGCCGGCGCCGGAGGTGGCCCGGGCGTCCACGCCGCCCGTGTCCCAGTGCGGCGCCCAGAGCAGCTTGTAGCCGCCCAGGGCCAGCTGGGTGCCGGGGTAGGTCACCGAGGCGTTGCCGAAGTCGTCGTCGCAGAGGACGTCGTAGATCAGGCCGGGCGTGCCCGGCGGGTTGAACTGGGCGGTGGTGATGTTGCCGGTCCAGTTGGGGTTGCAGCCCTCGGCGCACTCGTTGGTGGTGTCGGCGCAGTTGGGCGTGACGGCGGTGGTGCAGAGGGTGTCGGCCAGGTAGGCCTGGACCACGGCGGCGTTGCAGCTCGGCCCCAGGCCGCCGGCGCAGTCGCCGCTGGCGGGCGTGCAGGACCAGTCGAAGCCGGCTGCCTTGGCGTACTTGTACATCACGTCGAAGGAGGTCTTGCGGTAGGGCTTGGGGTTGATCGCCAGGATGGCGAGGCGCGGCGGCGTGCCGGAGAGCGGCCGCACCTGGTTGGCGTGGAAGGCGACGTTGACCTCGTGGAGGTCGACGGAGGCGAGGTTGCTCACCCTGGCGATCTCGGCGTCGCCGCCGTTGGCCACGGTCTGCAGCAGCGCCAGCAGGGCCGGCTTGTCGGCGGCGTCGATGACGAAGGGGCCGCCCAGGTAGCGGATGCCGGTGTTGGCCGGGAAGGCGGCGCTGGCGCCGGTGCCGGTGCCGAAGGTGTCGAACTGGCGGGTGGTCCAGTTGAGCTTGCGCACCGCCACGCTGCCGTCGGTGGGTGCGGGCACGTCGAGGTCGAGGGCGGTGACCGTGGCCTTGGGCGTGGCGCCGTCGATGGCCCAGTAGACAGGGATGCCCTTCTTCAGCAGGAAGTAGACCAGGCCGTAGGCCCGGAAGATGCCCTCGTCGCCGGTGGTGTTGCAGGCGGTGGCCTGGTTGGACGTGCTGCTGTCGCGCCGCTGGTAGCAGTTGTCCATGGGGATGACGACCGCCCCGGACGCGAAGTCGCGGGACTGCGGCCCGCTGGTGCCGCAGGGCGCGGCCAGCATGGCCACGGCCAGGGGGGCGACGAGGAAGCGGGCTGTCGAGGTGCGTGCCATGGGCAGGGCTCCGGCTATGGACCCGAACAGTCTACACGCCCGGGAATCCGAGTCATGGATGCGGCGCGGGCCGCAGCGCACAATGTGGGAGATCGGCGGCAGCCTGCCGCGTGCGCTCAGGTGGGCGGCGGGGTCGCGGCGCCGATGCCGCGCGCCACCGCCTCGACCGCCGTCCGCGGCTCGAAGGGCTTCTTCAGGATCTCGTTGGCCCCGATGCGCCGGAACATCTCCATGTCGGGCGCGGCGATGCGGGCGCTCATGATCACCAGCCAGATGCGCTTCCACGACGGGTGCGCCTTGACCAGCCGGCACACGTCGGCGCCGTTGATCTTGGGCATGTAGATGTCGAGGAGCAGGGCGTCGGGGTTCATGGTGGCCAGCTTTCGGAAGACCTCCTCGCCGTCGACCGCCGCACCCACCTCGAACCCGGCCTCCTCGAAGGCGCCGGTGAGCGAGTCGACGACGGCCATCGAGTCGTCGACGACGAGGACCTTCTTGCGCTGGACCATGGCTGGCCGACTTATACTTCACGGCGCCATGGAACGCGAAACGGCGGTCGCGGGGCGCTTCTACCCATCGGATCCGGCGCGGCTCGGGGCCGACGTTGCCCGCCTCTTGGCCGGCGCGGGCGCGGCGCCCGTGCCGCAGCGCGCCGTGGGACTCCTCAGCCCGCACGCCGGCTACGTCTTCTCGGGGATGGTGGCGGGCGCCACCTGGGCGGCGGCGGAGGTTCCGGAGCGGGTCATCCTCCTCTGCCCCAACCACACCGGCCTGGGGGCGCGGGTGTCCCTCTGGCCCGAGGGCGGCTGGCAGACGCCGCTGGGCACCGCGGCGCTCGACGGGCCGCTGACCGCGGCCCTGCGGGAGACCGGGCTGTGCACGGCCGACCGCGACGCCCACCTGGCCGAGCACGCCATCGAGGTCCAACTCCCCTTCCTGCTGGCCCGCCGGCCCGGGGCCCGCATCGCCGCCCTGTGCCTGTCGCGCCTCTCCTTCGAGCGCTGTCAGGCGCTGGGGCAGGCGCTGGCGGCAGCGGCCCGGGCCCACGGCGCGGTGCTGGTGGCCTCCTCCGACATGAGCCACTACGTGCCCGCCGCGGTGGCGCGGGAGCGCGACCGGCTGGCGCTCGACAGGCTCCTGGCCCTCGATCCCCGCGGGCTGCACGAGGTGGTGGAGCGGGAGCGGATCTCGATGTGCGGCGTCATCCCGGCCACGGTGATGCTCTGCGCGGCGCTGGAGCTGGGCGCCACCCGGGCCCGGCTCACCGGGTACGCCACGAGCGGCGACGTCACCGGCGACGACCGGAGCGTGGTGGGCTACGCCGGCGCGCTGGTGAGCTAGCGACGCGCCAGGGCGGCGCGCACGTGGGCCAGGAGGGCGCCGGGCGCGTAGGGCTTGAGGAGGATGTTCACGCGGCCAGGGCGCATGCCCCGCCGCGCCAGCACGTCCTCCGGGTGGCCCGAGGTGACCACCACCTGCACGTCGGGACAGCGGCTGCGGACCGCCTCGGCCAGCGTCAGCCCGTCCATCCCCGGCATCACCGCGTCGGTGACCAGGAGGTCCACCGCTTTCCCTTCCTCGGCCAGCCGGACGAGCCGGGCCAGGGCCTCGGCGCCGTCCGCGGCCGACACCACCTCGAACCCGCCCCCGCGGAGGGCGCGCTCGGTGACCGCCCGCACCGCCGGCTCGTCCTCCACCAGCAGCACCGTCCCCGCCGCCGTCCCGCCGGCGGGCAGCTCGGGCTCGGGCGCGGCCTCGGCGACCGGGCCCGCCAGCCGCGGCAGCACCAGCTCGAAGGTGGTGCCCTGGCCGGGCGCGGTGTCGAAGCGGATGCCGCCGCCGTGCTGCCGCACCACCCCGTGGACGATGGAGAGGCCGAGGCCGCTGCCCGCGCCCATCGGCTTGGTGGTGAAGAAGGGCTCGAAGACCCGCCCCTGGGCCTCGGGCGGGATCCCCGAGCCGGTGTCGCTCACCCGGAGCCGCACGTAGGACCCGGCGCGCAGGCCGGGCCAGCGGGCGGCGCCGGCCTCGTCCAGCTCCAGCTCGGCGGTGTCGATGGTGATGCGGCCGCCGCCCGGCATGGCGTCGCGGGCGTTGACCCCCAGGTTGACGAGCACGCGCTCCATCTGCGCCCGGTCGCAGCGCACCGCGCCCAGCGTGGGCGCCAGCTCCAGCCGCAGGTCCACGTCCTCGCCCAGCAGGCGGCGCAGCAGCTCGGCCGAGGAGCGGACCAGGGCGTTGAGGTCGAGGGGCTCGGCCAGGACCGCCTGGCGCCGCGAGAAGGCCAGGAGCTGCCGCACCAGGTCGCGGGCCCGGATCCCCGCGGAGGCGATCTCCTCCACCTCGTCGGAGGCCGGCGGGGCCCCGGTGGCGATGGCCTCGCGCAGCGAGTCGGCACAGCTCAGGATCACGGTGAGCAGGTTGTTGAAGTCGTGGGCCACCCCGCCGGCGAGCCGCCCCAGCGCCTCCAGCCGGTGGGCCTCCTCGGCCTGCTTGCGCTCGGTGAGGTCCTCCCAGACCGAGAGGAAGAGGTGCCGGCCCCGCAGCTCGACCGGGCGCACCTTCACCAGCACCTCGCGCACCTCGCCGGAGCGGTGGCGGTGGCGGGTCTCGAACTCCAGGCTCCCGGCCTGGTGGAGGGCGGCGGCGCGGCGGGCCAGGGCCGCGCGGTCGTCGTCGACGTCGATGTCGGCGATGTTGAGCCGGGCGAACTCCTCGCGCGAGTAGCCGAGCTGGGCGGCGGCCCGGTCGTTGAAGGCGTGGATGACGCCCACCTCGTCGTTGAGCAGCACGCCGGCCGGGGCCATGGTGAAGAGCAGCCGGTGCAGCGCCTCGCTGGCCTCCAGCGCCTGGGCGGCGGCCCGGTGGTGGGTGAGGTCGCGGAAGATGGTGAGGGTGCGGCCGTCGGCCCCGGGGAGGAGGGCGGAGGTGCAGTCGGTCGGCAGCTCGCTCCCGTCGGGCAGGCGGAAGTGCACCAGCCCCTGGACCACGCCGGTGCTGCGGCGCGTCTCCAGCATCTTGTCCAGCGCCGGGTCGGGCACCACCAGCCCCTGCCGCCCGA
Organism: Deltaproteobacteria bacterium; assembly: GCA_016214955.1. Lineage (GTDB taxonomy): Bacteria > Myxococcota > Myxococcia > Myxococcales > Anaeromyxobacteraceae > JACRMN01. The sequence continues at coordinate 108,742 of JACRMN010000019.1, read as the reverse complement.
GCCGGCAGACCTCCTCCTCGCTCCGCTGCAGGAGCCGGCAGGCCGCCGGGTTGGCGGCCAGGATGGCCCCGTCCAGGCGGGTGAGGAGGACGCCGTCGCCACTGTGGGTGAATAAGCTGGCGAAGTAGAGGCTGAGCTGGTCGGGTCCGCCAGGCACGGGGCCTCGCAGGTGGATGGGCTGCGACCTGTTGCTCGGATGCAGCTCCCGCATGCGGGGCCGAAGTTACCCTTTCGGGGCGCTCCGGGTAAGCGACGCGCCGTGCAAGTGCGGCCGCCCGCCTCGCCGGCGCAGGAAGGCCAGCGGGCCGAGGAGCGCCCAGAGGGCGGCGGAGGGATCGCCGCCGCAGCCGCAGCTCCTGGTGGAGCGGACGCTGGGCGAAGGCGAACCACCCGAGCAGCCGGTGGGGTGCTCCAGCTGCGTCGCGGCGCCGTTGTTCGGGTAGATGGTGCAGATGCCCTTCACGTCCTCGGTGGAGAGGAGCCGCTTCGAGGTGCTGCCGAGACTGATCTGCGGCGCCATGGTCTCGGCGCAGCTCGTGGGGCAGCCCGAGGCGGGATGATCGAGTCCGAGGACGTGGCCCGCTTCGTGGGTGACGATGGAGCCGACGTCGGCCCAGACGCAGCTGGTGCTCGCCAGGCCGCAGCCGCCGCGGTCGGCGTCGCTGGCGGAGCAGGCGCAAGCGTCGATGATGGGCGGCGTGCTCGAGCGCGGCCCCGAGCAGGTGTAGCTGTAGCCGGCCGAGGCGGCACCGCTGAGCCCGTTCCACTCGTTGAGCTCCATGTCGGCGTGGCTGATCTGACCGGTGGAGGCGCTGAAGGACACCCAGGTGAGCGCCAGGACGTCGGAACCGATGGTTCCGGTCTCGTCCCAGCAGTTGGTCGTGTCCTGGCACGTGTGCGTGGAATGGCAGGCGCTCTGGGGCGCCTGGAGAGCGCTGCAGAGCCCCTTGCGCCAGGTGACCAGGTTGCGGCCGGCGACCCCGAAGGCGGCGTCGCTCGTCTGGTTGGCCGAGGTGTGGGCGAAGGAGAAGCCGGAGGTGACCCCCGACGGGCAGTCGGCGCGCTGCGACCAGGTGGCGAAGGAGGCCGTGGTGAGCGCGTCCAGCGTGGCGAGATCGCCGCAGCCCGGGGGCACACTGCCGGTGTAGAGCCACCAGGTGACCGTCGGCGGCGCGCCGGGCCACCACAGCGCCCGGCCGTGCTGGTAGTAGAGGGAATCGGCTGTCGGGTCGCAGGTGGTGGTGCGCGTGAAGGCGGGAAGCTGGGCGCGGGCGGAACCGGCGGCGAGGAGGAGCGCGGCGGCGAGGCCCAGGCGAACGGCGCGGGCGCGGCTCATCGGGCGCTCCGGACGCGGCGCTCCAGCTCGGCGAGCGGCATCTCCTCGGCCACGCGCTCGCCAGGGGGGATGGGCTTCTCCAGCCGGTAGAGGCCGCCGACCTCGTTCTTCGCCGTGTCGCCCTCCACGCGGAACTTCCCCTGCGAGAGCCCCATCACGCCGTAGGCGGCGCCGCCACCCCTCCGCAGGAAGAGCACCACCTCCTCGCCCTCGGCGAAGGCGGCCACGCCCGAGACCTTCTGGCCCACGTCGCCCACCACGCCGCCGGGGATCTCCACCTCCACCACCTCCGCGGCGCTCCCCTTCCAGGCGGCCGAGGCGCGGATCCGCAGCGTGGTGTAGATGCGCGCGCCGTGGAAGCGGGCCTGGCGCGCCTCGACGGTGCCGCGGACCACCAGGTCGGCCGAGCGGGCCAGCTCCTCCACGGTGGCGGTGACCACGGTGGCGGCGCCGGCGGGCGCGGCGACGAGGAGCGCGAAGAGAGCCAGGGCGAGCCGTTTCATCGAGCCATCATAGGCGGCCCCCGGGGACCAGGCGAGGGCCATCGGGGTGAAGCTGTGCTAGCTTCCGCCGGCCATGAGCACACCGCGCCTGCGCTTCGCACCTTCTCCCACCGGCTACCTGCACATCGGCGGGGCCCGGACCGCCCTCTTCAACTGGCTGTGGGCCCGCCGCACCGGCGGCCGCTTCATCCTCCGCATCGAGGACACCGACCGCGAGCGCTCCACCCAGGCCGCCGTGGACGCCATCTTCGACGCCATGCGCTGGCTCGGCCTCGACTGGGACGAGGGGCCCGACGTGGGCGGCCCGCACGGCCCCTACTTCCAGACCCAGCGCCTCGAGATCTACCGCTCCTACGCCGACAAGCTCCGCCAGGCCGGCAAGGCCTACGCCTGCTACTGCTCCCGGGAGGAGCTGGACGCGGGCCGCAAGCAGGCCGAGGCGCAGAAGCGCCAGTACCGCTACCCCGGCACCTGCCGCGAGAAGCCGTACGATCCCTCGAGGCCCCACGTCCTCCGCTTCCGGATGCCGGAGACCGGCGCCACCACCTTCGACGACCTGGTGAAGGGGCCCATCACCACGCCCCACGACACGCTGCAGGACGAGGTCATCCTCCGCGGCGACGGCATGCCGCTCTACAACTTCGGCGCCCTGGTGGACGACGTGCAGATGGGCGTCACGCTGGTGGCCCGCGGCGACGACCACGTGAACAACACCGCCCGGCAGATCCTGATGTACCAGGGGCTGGGCGAGACGCTGCCGGTCTTCGCCCACCTGCCGATGATCCTGGGCGCCGACAAGACCCGGCTCTCCAAGCGGCACGGCGCCACCAGCGTCACCGCCTACCGCGACATGGGCTACCTGCCCGGCGCGGTAGTGAACTACCTGGTGCGGCTGGGCTGGTCGCACGGCGACCAGGAGATCTTCACGCTGGCCGAGCTGACCCGGCTCTTCGACTTCGCCGACGTGGGCGACACCGCCGGGGTCTTCAACCCCGACAAGATGCTGTGGGTGAACCACGAGTGGCTGCGCGCCCTCTCCGACGAGGAGCTGGCGCGGCAGGCGCTGCCCTTCTTCCGGGCCGCCGGCCTCCCGGCCGAGGACGACGCGAAGCTGCGCCACGTGGTGCGGATGGCCCGGGAGCGGGCCAAGACCTTCGCGGAGATCGCGCAGCAGTTCCGCTACTGCTACGCGCCGGCGGAGCTCGACCCCAAGGCGGCCGCGAAGTTCCTCACCCCCGAGACCCGGCCCCTCCTGCAGGCGGTGCGCGACGGCCTGGCCGCCCTCCCCGCCCCCGACGCCCAGAGCCTGGAGAAGCTCTTCCAGGAGGTGGCCACCGCCCGGGCCCTCGGCCTCGGCAAGGTGGCCCAGCCGGTGCGGGTGGCCCTGACCGGGGGCACCGCCTCGCCCGGCATCTACGACGTGGTCCTGATCCTCGGCCGCGCCGAGAGCCTGGCGCGGCTCGACGGCGCCCTCGCCCGCATCGGCTGACGGCGGTTGACCGCCGCCTCCGACCGGGCTACACGGGTCTTGACCGTGTGCGGACTCTCTCGCTATAAGGCCGCGCTTGTTGCGGGTTTCCTGGCGCTGCCGGGGGTCTCGCTGGCGGAGCGGGTGGCGGGCGCCGCCATCCCCGACGACGCCAGGCTGGTGGAGCCCAACCGCTACAAGCTGGAGAAGAGCTACGACGACGCGCTGAAGTACTACAAGGCGATCTACCCGCCGGCGAAGTACCCGCGGCGGCCCATCGCCAACCAGCCGGGCCTCAAGGCGGTGCACATCGAGAACCCGGAGGCGAGGCCGGGCGGCTGGGAAGGGTTGAACGTCTACGACATCCGGGGAGAGACCAGGGTCTTCGTCCTGGTGATGCCGGGGAAGAAGGATCCGCCCCGGGGGAGATAGCGGAACGAGAGATTGGGGAATCGTCTAACGGCAGGACGCCAGACTCTGGATCTGGCTATCTAGGTTCGAATCCTAGTTCCCCAGCCAGCAAGCCAGACGCGTTGACTTCCAGGGTCGGCGCAAGTATCAAGGCGGTGCTTCGTGGCCCCTTCGTCTAGCGGTTAGGACGTCGGCCTCTCACGTCGAAAACATGGGTTCAAGTCCCGTAGGGGTCACCAGTCGTGCCCCGCCATCTGTGAGAGATGGCGGGGCTTTTTGTTGGGCGGACCGCCGGGTGTGACCCCGATGAGGTCGGTCGTTGCGGTGTTTGACAGCCGCTCATCGACGGCCGAGTGTCGGCACGATGCCCTCGTCGAGGGTCCGCCGCCCCCGCCTCCTCACTCGCCGTGCCCCGGCCCGCTCGGCGAGTGCCCGTCCAACGCTCGCGAAGCTGACGCGCCCGCGGTTGCACGCCGCCCTTCCGCGCAGGCGACTGTTCCGGCTCCTCGACGGAGCTCGCCGGTACCCCGTCGTCTGGATCGCTGGCCCGCCCGGGGCGGGCAAGACGACGCTGGCCGCCACCTGGCTCGCCGCGAGGCGGTTCCCCGGGATCTGGATGCAGCTCGACGCCGGCGACTCGGACCCGGCCACCTTCTTCTACTACCTGCGCCAGGCCGCCCCCGACCGTGGCGCGAGGCGGCGGGAGCCGCTCCCGCTGCTTGCGCCCGAGTACCGCGCTGACATCCCGGGGTTCGCGCGGCGGTGGTTCCGCGAGCTCTTCGCCAGGCTGCTTCCTGGTGCGGTGGTCGCCCTCGACGGCTACCAGACGCTCGCCCCGGACTCGGAGCTGCACCGCGCTCTCGCAGCCGCGTCGGAGGAGATCCCGCGCGGCGCCCAGCTCCTGGTCATGAGCTGGGGCTCGCCGCCGGCAGAGCTCGGCAGGGCGCTTGCCGACGAGCGGCTCGGGCGCATCTCCCCCGAGGCGCTGCACCTCACCGTCGACGAGGCCGAGGCGATCGCGGCGAGCGGGGAGAGCGACCTCACCACCGAGCAGATCCGGGAGATGCATCGGCGATGTGGTGGCTGGGCCGCGGGCTTCACGCTCCTGCGCGAGCGCACCCGACGGACCGGGCTCGTGAACCGCGTGGACCAGGCCGCGACGATGCAGGAGGTGTTCGACTACTTCATGGCGCAGGTCTTCCGGGACGCGCCCCCGGAGGAGCGCCAGGTCCTCCTGGGGACGGCAGTGCCACCGCGCTTCACGGAGGCCATGGCGATCGAGCTGACCGGGAGCGAGAGGGCGGTGGAGGTGATGGAGCGCCTCCATCGCAGACACCTCTTCGTCCAGCGCCGCTACGGCGCGGAGGTGACCTACGAGTACCACTCGCTCTTCCGGGCCTTTCTCCTCGACCAGGCGACGCGCCCGGGCGCCGCGCCGGGAATCGCCGAGCTCTCGCGCCGCGCCGCGGTGGTCCTCGAGAAGGCGGGCATGGCGGAGGATGCCGTGCCGCTACTCCGCGATGCCGGCGACCACGCGGGGGCCGCGCGCCTCCTGGAAGCGCTCGCTCCAGCGATGGCCGTGTCTGGCCGTGGCGCCGCGCTCGCGAGCTCGGCCGGAGGCTTGCCGGACGCCGAGCGCGACCGGCGGCCGTGGCTTTCCTACTGGCTGGGCGTGGGACTCACGGCCATCCGGCTCGCCGACGCCCGCGCGGCGTTCGAGCGAGCCCACGCAGGGTTCGTCCGCGACCGGGATCGTGCCGGGCGGGCGCTGGCCGTCGTCGGCGTGCTGCAGGCGGAGGTGATGCACGCCGACGACCCGGGACGTCTGGAGCCGTGGGTCTCCCTGCTCGATCAGCTCTTCGCCGAGGAGCCGGCCTTCGCCTCCGCGGACGTCGCCGCTCGGGCCTACGGTTCGCTGGTGAGCCTCATGACCTGGGCCTTGCCGGCCCACCCGCTCTTCGGCACCTGCATCGAGCGGCTGGAAGGGCTGCTCGCGAGGCCGCTTGCCGCCGAGGTGAAGGTCACCGCGGGCGGGCAGCTCGCCGAGTACTATGGCCTGGTCGGCTTCGTCCGCGACGGTGAGCGGGTGTCCGCGGCGCTGGAGTCGCTGGCGCGCGATCCCTCGGTGTCGCCTCAGGCGCGTGCCTACTGGCACCTGCGGACCGCCCGCAGCGCCCACCTGGCCGGCGACTTCGAGACCGTGCGCCGGAAGCTCGGCAGCGCCATCGACACCGCCAGGGACCACGGCCTGCCGTCCCTGAGCATCGCCTACGCGATGCTAGCGGACCTGGCCCTCGATCTCGGCGAGCTCGAGGCGGTGCCGCCGCTCATCGAGCGCATGCGCGCCCTCGCCCACCAGCTGGGCCGGCAGGCGGTTTGGCGGGTGGAGTGGACGGAGGCCAGGCTGGCTTCGCTCCGCGGCGACCTCGACGCCGCGATGCGCCACCTGGAGGTGGATGGCGCGGTCCCGGTGTTCGTGCTCGCCAGCATCATGCAGGGCCTCACCCGCGCCTCGATCGCGACGGAACGGGGTGAGCTTGATCGGGCCCGCACCATCCTCGACGAGCAGCGCGGGCGGTTCGCGACGGAGCGCTTCCCCGGCCTGACCTTCCGGGTGGTGGCGCAGCGGGCGGTCCTCGAGGCAGCGGCGGGCGGGCTCTCGGCCGTCACGCGGGCCGAGCTGCTCGAGAGCCTGCGCCGGCTGCAGCGACTCGGAGGGCGGGTCCTGTCGACGCTCCAGCCCGGCCCGGCACGGCAGATCGCCGAGCTCCTCCTCGCCGAGGACATCGAAACGCCCTTCGTGCGCTCCTGGATACGCAGGGTGAACCTCCGGCCGCGCTCGCCGGATGCCCCGAGCTGGCCGTGGGCCGTCCGGGTGCACACGCTCGGTGCCTTCCGGATCGAGGTCGACGGCGCCTTCCTCGGGTTCTCCCGCAAGGCGCCGCGCAAACCACTCGAGCTCCTCCAGGCGCTCGTCGCCTTCGGGGGGAGGGACGTCCCCGCCCAGGAGCTGTGCCACGCGCTGTGGCCCGACTCCGACGGCGGAGACACCGCTGCGGCGCTGCGGATGACGCTGACGCGACTCCGCAAGCTGCTCGGGCGCGATGCCGTGGCCCTCCGCGCGGGCAGGGTCTCGCTGGACGATGGCCTCTGCTGGGTGGACGCCAGTTCCCTGGAGAGGACCTGCGCCGAGGTCGAGCGGCAGCCAACCCCCGCCCGCGCCGCCGCGCTGGTCCAGCTCTACGGCGGCCCCTTCCTCGCAGGGGAGCGCGAGCAGCCGTGGGTACTGCCCGCTCGCGAGAGGCTGCGCCGCCGCTTCGTCGCGGCGATTGGGCGAGCCGGCAAGGCGATCGAGCGCGAGGGTCGCCACGCGGAGGCCATCGAGCTCTACAGGAAGGCGCTCGAGCAGGACGACGCCTCCGAGGCGATCCACCGGGGCCTCATCGCGGCGCATCTCGCGCTCGGCCAGAGCGCGGAGGCGCTCGCCGCCTACCAGCGCTGCCGGCGGGCCCTGCGGGCAGCGCTCGGGGTCGGCCCGAGCGCCGAGACCGAAGCGCTCCGGGCCCGGATCGGGCCTGCCTGATCCATTCAGCCGGACCCGGGATTTCGAGAGGACTTCTTGGCTGGCCGGATGGCGTTGCCGATCCGTTGCGCCCCGGCGCGCAGAGTCGTTCGCAACCCGCCGGCCGCGAGGGTCGCGGCGAGCGGCCGGGCCGAGTTGCGGCGCCCTTCGCGCGGGAGGAGCGAGCATGCACCGGAAGGCGATCCTGTTGGCAGCCTGGAGGCCCCTCCCACTCCCCGCCATCGCTGCTGCAGTTGCCCTGGCATCCAGCGCGGCCGCGGCCTATCCGGTCTGCTGGTTCCGGAACCTCGATGACGCCAAGGTCGCGACCCGGCCCATCCGCATCTTCCACGGCACCGACGACGGCGCGACGCCGGCCGACCGGGAAGCGGGCTGGACGGGAGATGGTCCAGGCCGCGCAGGAGGGGAAGACCGCCCAGGTGGACTACGTGTGGCCGCGCCCGGGCGAGACGGAGCCAGTTGCGAAGACCAGCTACGTCACCAGGGTCGGCGACCAGGTCTGCGCGGTGGGCCACTACAGGTAGCGCGTGCAAGAGGGGCAGGCGAGGGCCATGGAGGCCCGCCGGACCCCACGGAAAGGGACCAGCGATGCGCAATGCAATGGGAGCGATCCTGTGGTTCGTCTCGGCACTGTCGGCGGTGGCGGAGGAGCCCGCACCGCTGCCGAAGGAGGGGTCGAGCAGCACCATCACCATCGGCTCCCTGACCGCCAAGGTGCTGCCGCTCGGGAAGGATCGAGTCCAGTTCAGCTTCGAGTTCCTGGGCGCCAGCGTCTCGGACGACGGGAAGGGGCTCACCCACAACGCCTCGGTCCGTTGCATCGGGAGCGTGCACGCCGTCAACGGCGCCTACGAGACCTTCACCAACTCCTGCATCCTCACGCGTCCCGACGGCGACCAGCTCTTCCTGACCGACAAGGGCACCGGGAGGTTGGGGGGGCAGAGTCAGGGCACCTCGACGATCACCGGAGGAACCGGGAAGCTCGCCGGCATCACCGGCACGAGCGAGTGGACGCGATACAACGTCCGCTCGGCGCTGGAGGGGACCGCCCAGACCGTCACGCGCTCGAAGCTGAGCTACAAGCTGCCGTAGCCGCGTCCGCCCCTCAGCCGGCGTGCGCGCCGCGCGGTGCGCGCTGGCCTCCGCGAGTGAGGGCACCGCGCTGGCAAGTGTCCGGGGCCGGCGCCTCCCACGTCTCGGGAAGCTGCGTGGAGTCGTGTGCAGCTCTGTTCAGCGCCTCGTATGCGCATGAAGAGACAGGAGAATCCTGGCCTTCAGGTCCCGTAGGGGTCACCAGTCGTGCCCCGCCATCTGTGAGAGATGGCGGGGCTTTCTGTTCCCCGGCGCCCCGGATCGGAGGCCGGCTCAGAAGCAGTACAGGATGATGCCGGCGCGGTCGCCGGAGAAGGCGGGCTGCAGGTAGGAGACGAAGGCCCAGACCGCGATCAGGAACAGGAGCCCGATCACCAGCGCCCGCAGCATGGCCCCGCGCAGCGTCACGCCTCGCCCGCCTCCGCCGCCGGGATCCGCGCCACCGGCACCTCGCGCACCGGGACGTTGAGCACCCCGGCCAGCACCGCCAGGGCGATGGAGAGGGCCCAGACCACGTCGTAGCTGCCGGTGGTGACGTAGAGCCGCCCGCCGAGCCAGCCGCCGACGAAGGCCCCCACCTGGTGGAAGAAGAAGACGATCCCGCCCAGCATGGCCAGGTTGGAGACGCCGAAGACGGCGGCCACGGTGCCGTTGGTGGGCGCCACGGTGGAGAGCCAGAGGAAGCCCATGGCGGCGCCGAAGAGGTAGGCGCTCCACTCGGTGACGGGCGCCAGCACGAAGGCGGTCAGCACCGCGCCGCGCAGGAGGTAGATGCCCACCAGGATGCCGGGCTTGCTGGTGCGCCCCCCGAGCCAGCCGCTGATGTAGGAGCCGAAGATGTTGAAGAGCCCCACCAGCGCCAGCACGGTGGCCCCGGTGCGCGCCGAGAGCCCCTTGTCCACCAGGTAGGCCGGCAGGTGGGTGGCGATGAAGGCCACGTGGAAGCCGCAGACGAAGAAGCCCAGCGAGAGCAGCCAGAAGCCGCGGTGGGAGAAGGCCTCGGAGAGCACCTCGCGGAGCGGCCGGGCCGCGGCGCCGCCGCCGCTCCCCTTCTCGAAGAGCGGAGCGGAGAGGGGCAGCATGGCGGCCCCCAGGGCGGCCATGGCCAGGAGCGTGGCCGCCGGGCCGAAGGCGTCGATGGCCGAGAGGGCGCCGGGCAGCATGGCGAACTGGCCCAGCGAGCCCACCGCCATGGCGACGCCCATGGCCATGCTGCGGCGCTCGGGCGGCGTCGAGCGGGCCACGGCCCCGAAGACCACGGCGAAGGAGGGGCCGGAGAGGCCGACGCCGATGAGCAGGCCTGCCGAGAGGGCCAGCGCCGTGCCGCTCTGCGCCTGGGCCATGAGCAGCAGGCCGGCCACGTAGAGCGCCGCTCCGCCCAGGACCACCTTGCCGGCGCCGTACCGGTCGGCGAGGCGGCCGGCGAAGGGCTGGGTGGCGCCCCACACCAGGTTCTGGAGGGCGATGGCGAAGGAGAAGACCTCGCGGGTCCAGCCGTGCTCCTGGCTCATGGGCGCGAGGAAGAGGCCGAAGGAGTGGCGGATGCCCAGCGAGACCGCCAGCACCGCCGCGCCCGCCGCCAGCACCACCGCCGGGGTGCGCCAGTCGCGTGGACCTGCCGTTCCTGCCGTCGTCATGCTGCCTCCACGGGGAGAAGGGCGGTCACCCGCCGGGTGATGGCCACCAGCCGCTCGGCGTCCTCGCCCAGGGCGCGGCCCAGGGCCTCCTGGACGCCGGCCCAGGTGCGGGCGGCGGCGCGCACGCGGGAGCGGCCCGCGCGCGACAGCGCCACCACCCGGTCGCGCTGGTCGTCGCCGGGAGAGAGGGTCACGAGGCGCTGGGCCTCCAGCAGCCGGAGGTTGCGCCCCAGCGTGCTCCGGTCGAGGCCGGTGGCCCCGGCGAGGGCGGTGAGGTTGGGCGCGCCATGCCGCTCCACGGCCCGCAGGAGCGAGAACTGGGTGACCTTGAGGCCATGGCGGGCCAGGGCCTCGTCGTAGGCGGCGGTGAGGGCCAGCGCGGCGCGCCGGGCGTTGGCGCAGTAGCAGGCGACCGGATCCATCGCGGGCATATACCCGCATCGCCAGGCCTCGGCAACCGGGCGCGCGGGGCGCGGGCCGCCGCACCCCGCCTGGGCCTCCCCCAATTGCCTGGTCCCCCGGTGCCTTCCGGCTAGACTGGGCACCCATGCACGGGCGCGCCCGAGGGGCGGCCCGCACGACGACGGAGACACCCACATGAAGAAGATGCTCTCGCTCGCAGCGATGCTCCTCCTGGCGGGCGCGGCCCAGGCCGCCGACCCCGTCAAGAACACCCAGAGCTCCCTCTCCGGCACCGGCGTCTACGGCACGGCCGGCTGCGGCCTCGGCTCCATGGCCTTCGGCAACCAGCCGGGCGGCGTGCAGATCCTGGCCGCCACCACCAACGGTCTGTTCGGCACCCAGACCTTCGGCATCACCTCCGGCACCTCCAACTGCGGCAGGAGCGCCTTCGCGCTCGAGGGCACCAAGATCTTCATCGAGGGCAACCGCGAGGCCCTCGCCAAGGACGCCGCCCGCGGCCAGGGCGAGACCATCGTGGCGCTGCGCCACGTGGCCGGCTGCCAGGCCGACGCCGCCCAGCTCGGCCAGGCGCTGCAGCAGAACTTCCCCGCCCTCTTCCCGGCCGCCTCCACCGAGCAGGTCCGCGACCAGGTGATCCACTTCCTCCAGACCGAGCCCGCCCTGGGCTGCCGCATCGGCTAGCGGCACCCGCCGATCCGCAGGACGCGAAGGGGGCCCCCGCGGCCCCCTTCGCCGTCCGGACCCCGGATGCACCCGCTCCTCCTCGCCGCCGCGCTCTCCGCGGCTCCCGCGCCTGCCGCCGACACCGGCTACCTGGCCGAGCTGCAGGCCGCGGCGCGCGCCCGGCGGCTCCACGAGGACCGCGGGTGGCTCCGGCTCGGCCACTGGCGCCCCACCCTGCTCGGCGGCCTGGAGAGCGAGGTGGTGGGAGGCGAGTTCTTCCTCGCGCCCGGCGGCCGCGCCGACCCGGACGCGGAGCTGCAGGCCACGCTGGCCGGCCTGTTCGCGCCCGAGCCGGCCGACGAGAAGGCGATGCACCCGCAGTGCCGCTTCCCGGCGCGGCTCGCCTTCCTGGTCCGCTCGCTGGGGCTCGATCCAGCCCGGCTGCCGCCGCGGGAGTGCCCGCGGCTCGCCGAGTGGTGGACCCGGACCCGGGCGGCGGGCGCGACGCTGGTGTTCTCCTCCTACTACCTCAGCAACCCGGCCTCGGCCTTCGGCCACACCTTCCTGCGGCTCGACCGGCGCCCCTTCGCCGCCCTGGGCGAGCGGGTGGAGCTCACGGACCTGGGCGTCGACTACGCAGCCACGGTGGACACCGGCAACTCGGTCCTCTACGCGCTGAAGGGGCTGCTGGGCCTCTTCCGCGGCGACTGGAGCGCCCGCCCCTACTTCTACAAGGTGCGGGAGTACGCCGACTTCGAGTCGCGCGACCTGTGGGAGTACGAGCTCGACCTGCCGCCGGAGAAGGTGGCCCTGCTGGTGGCCCACCTCTGGGAGCTGGGGTCCGGCTGGTTCCGCTACTACTACCTGACCCAGAACTGCAGCTACCAGATCATCGCCGCCCTCGAGGCGGCCGATCCGCGGCTCGATCTCGTGGCCCACGTCGGCCCGGTGGTGATCCCGGCCGACACCGTGAAGGCGCTCCACCGCAACCCCGGCCTGGTCCGGACGGTGCGCTACCGCCCCTCGGCGCGCACCCAGCTCGAGGCGCGGATGGCGCGGCTCGACGGCCCCTCGCTCGACGCGGTGCTGGCCCTGGCGGAGCGGCCGGAAGCGCCCCTGCCCGAGGCCGGGCCGGAGGCGCGGGCCGCCGTCCTCGACGCCGCCCTCGACCTCTACGACGTCCGCAACGCCGGGGCGGTCATCCGCGGCGAGAAGGCGGCGGTGGACCGGCGCCAGGAGCTGCTCCTGCGCCGCGCCACCGTGCCGGTGGTGAGCCCGCCGCTGGAGCTCGTCCCCCCGGCGCGCGGAGGGCCGGAGCGCGGCCACGACTCGGTCCGCATCGAGGCCGGCGGGGGCGGCTCGCGCGCCGAGGGGCCGGTGGCGGTGCTGGGCTGGCGGCTGGCGCTGCACGACCTCGCCGACCCCCCGGCCGGCTTCGCCCCCGGCAGCCAGCTCGAGTTCCTGAAGGTGCGGCTCCGCGCCGGGCAGCGGCACGGCGGCACCCTGCGGCTCGACGGCGCCGACCTCGTCGAGGTGGCCACCTACACCGCCCTCGACCGGCTCGACCCTCGCATCACCTTCCACGCCCGCCTCGGCTCGGCCCGCATCCGCGACGGCGGCTGCCGGTCCTGCGTCGCCGGGCAGGCCGAGCTGGGCGGCGGGGCCACGGTCGCCGCCGGCCCGGTGCTGCTGGGGATCACCGCCGAGGGCTCGCTCGACGGGGCGCCCGACCTCGCCGGCCTGGGCGGGTCCGGCTTCCGGCTGGGGGTGGGGCCGAGCGCGCTCCTGCGCCTCGGCGGCGGCGAGCGGGCCTCGCTGGTGGCCCGCGGCTCCTGGCGCCACTTCCCGCGGGCGCGGCCCGACACGGGCTGGGAGCTCTCGGTCCAGGGGCGGCTGCACCTGGGGCGGGCCTCGCTCTTCGTCGAGGGGCGGAAGCTCCCCGGCGACGCCGAGGCGCTGGGCGGCCTGCAGCTCTTCTACTGACCGTTCACCGCAGGGGGATCTCCTCCCGCTTCCCGAAGCCTGCGGCGTTGTCCACCAGGTAGAGCCGCTCGGGGGCGAGGCGGTACCAGGCCACGCGCTCCAGCGCCGCGGCGATCTCCGGCGGGGCGCCGCCCGGGGCGGCCACCGGGAAGCGCGCGCCGTAGAGGGCCCGCGCCTCCGCCTCCTCGGCCCCGCGGAGGAGCTTCACCGGCCCCTCGAGCTGGATGCCGCGGACGGCGCGCCAGTCGCCGGTGTCGTCCTGCACCGCTCCGGCCGCCCGCGGCCGCACGGCCAGGTGTTGGGCGTGGCGGCTCCGGGGCGAGGAGAGGAACCAGAGGTCGAAGCCGCGGCTGGCGTAGAAGACCGCGGCCGCCCACGGCCCGTCGTCGCCGGCGGTGGCCAGCGTCAGGACGTGGTGCGCCTCGAGGAAGGCCAGCGCGCGGGCGCGGAGGGCGTCCACCTAGGGCTCGTCGGGCGGCGGGTCGTCGTCGGGGGCCGGGCCGGGCGCGGGCTCGTGGAGCCGCTTCAGGCGGTAGGCCAGCTGCGGCCGGGTGAGCCCCAGCATGCGCGAGGCCGAGGAGAGGTTGCCCCGGGCCTTGTCCACCGCGGTCTCGAGGAGCATGGCCTCGACCTCGTCGAGGGTCATGACGCCGTTGAGCACCGCCTCGCAGAGCCGGCGCCCGGCCTCCGGGGTGCCGGGGCGAAGGTCGCCGTCGCTCCCCAGGCCGAACTCCCGGGGCGGCTCGGTGGCGATGGAGGAGAAGAGCTGGTTGACCTCGATGCGGGTCCCGCTCGGCGCCAGGATGACCCCGCGCTCGATGATGTTCTGCAGCTCGCGGATGTTGCCGGGCCAGGGATGGGCCAGCAGGGTGCGCTTGGCCTTGTCGGTGAAGCCGCGCAGCTTCTTGCCGTTCTTGGCCGAGTACTTCTCCAGGAAGGCCTTGGCCAGCAGGGCGACGTCCTCCTTGCGCTCCCGCAGCGGCGGGATCCGGATGGGGTAGCCGGAGAGCCGGTAGTAGAGGTCGGAGCGGAAGCGCCCCTCCTTGACCCGCTCCTGGAGCTCGACGTTGGTGGCCGCCACCAGCCGCACGTCGACCTTGCGGGTGCGCTGGTCGCCGACCCGCTCCAGCTCCCCCTCCTGCAGCACCCGCAGCAGCTTGGCCTGCGCCGGGAGCGGCAGGTCCCCGATCTCGTCGAGGAAGAGCGTGCCGCCGTGGGCCCGCTCGAAGCGGCCGGAGCGCGAGGAGAGCGCCCCGGTGTAGGCCCCCTTCTCCACCCCGAAGAGCTCGGCCTCCATCAGCTCCAGGGGGATGGCGGCGCAGTTGATGGCCACGAAGGGCGCGGCCTGGCGCGGCCCCTTCTGGTGGAGGGTCCGGGCGAAGAGCTCCTTGCCCACCCCGGTCTCGCCCAGGAGCAGCACCGTGATCTCGCTCTGGGCCGCCTGCATCAGGAGCTGGTAGGCGGCCCGGAAGCCGGGCGAGCTGCCCACCATGTCGGACGGCAGCTTCTCCTGCTGGCCGATGGTGGCCCGCAGCTCGGCCACCTGGGTCTGCAGGTCGAGGAGCTGCTCGGCGATGGGCTCGCGGTCGAACATGGCCGAGTAGCGGGCCGCCACCTCGGCCGGCCACTCCTCCACCGGCTTGCCGACGATGCGGCACAGGCTGTCGCCGCTGCCGCTGCACTCCACCTCCTGGAAGAGGATGGAGCGGCCCATGAAGGCGGAGGCGTAGCCCGAGACGTAGCCGATCTGGGTCCAGCAGACAGGCTCCTCGTGGATGCCGTAGTAGTGGCGGTGCCACTGCCCTTCCCACGAGGACTCCCAGGTGAACTCGCCGAAGAAGCGCCCGGCCAGGCGGTCGAGCTCCAGCTTCACCCGCGTCACCTGCACCATGCCCTCGAGCGTGTGGAGCTGGGGCCCGGTCATGAAGGCGTCCTGGTCGGTCAGCTCCTGCGCCCGCCGCCGGCCCAGCTCGGCGTCGCGCACGCCGGAGGCGTAGCCCATCCGGGTGAAGAGCCCCTGGGCCCGGGCCAGCCCCAGGGTGTCGATGAGCTCGCGGCGCAGCGAGGCCTGGGCCTCGGCGTGCACGAGCAGCATGCGGTGCTCGTGCAGCCAGATCTGGCCCGACTCGGAGAAATGAACCGCCGCCCTGAGGTCGTCGCCCGCGGCGTCTCCGGCCCCCCGCCGGACGCTCCTCAGCTTCGACATGTCGCACGCTCCTTGGGGAGCCGCTGGAATCCGCCGAGCGTCGGCCTTTCCCGCGCGCGAGTCAACCGCCGGGCCCGCGTCTCCGCGGGGTTGGCCCCTGTGGCCGGGCCGGCGAGCCGGATCCGCACCGAGCCGGCGGCTCATCAAATGGTGAAGTCACCGCACCCGGGAGCGGCAGAGGTGACCAAATGGTGAAGCGCCGGCGCGCGCCGCCGGCCGCGGCCTCCGCCGGGCAGCACGATGGGTGAACGTCGCCGCGCTCCCAGTCCGGCGGAATCAGGCGGAGAAGAAACGTTGCCTCCACCCGGGACGGCGACGGGAGCGGCGGCGGGGCACGGCCGCTGCAGTTGCCTCGTCCACCGCGCCGTGCCGACGTCCCCGGTCCACCCCCAGGAGGCTGCCCGATGAAGTTTCCCGATCCGCACGAGGTGAAGGCCAGGACCATCCCGGGCACCGAGGGCTGGGAGCGCATGTACCCCTACCAGTACCAGTTCGTCACCGACGACCCGGTGCGCGGCAGGTACGAGAAGGAGACCTTCTGGTTCAACGACGGCCTCCACTACCCGGAGCCGCTCTACCCCTTCGACACCATCTGGGACGAGGCCTGGTACCTGGCGCTCTCCCAGTACAACAACCGCATCTTCATGGTGCCGCCGGTGCGCGGCGTCGATCACCGCGTCATCAATGGCTACATGTACATCTCGCCGGTGCCGGTGAAGGACCCGGCCGAGATCGGCAAGCGGGTGCCCCACTTCATGGAGCGCGCCGGCTTCTACTTCAAGAACTGGGACGCGCTGGAGAAGAAGTGGGTCGCCAAGATGGAGGCGACCATCCGCGAGCTCGAGGCGCTGAAGATCCCCACCCTGGGAGAGATGGAGGAGCTGTCGGTGGTCACCGACGCCGTCGGCGAGAGCCAGGGCTACCACCTGCTCAAGAACTACGACGACCTCATCAACCTCGGGATCAAGTGCTGGCAGTACCACTTCGAGTTCCTCAACCTCGGGTACGCCGCCTACGTCTTCTTCCTCGACTTCATGCAGAAGCAGTTCCCGAGCATGCCCACCCAGCGGGTGACGCAGATGATCTCGGGCATCGACGTGATCATGTACCGGCCCGACGAGGAGCTGAAGAAGCTCGCCAAGCTGGCGGTCGACTCCCGGATCGACGGCGCCCTCACCAACGGCGGCGACTGGGGCGCCGTCGAGGCCGGGCTGCGGAAGGACCCGCGGGCCAAGGACTGGCTCTCGGCCCTGGAGAAGTCGCGCCAGCCCTGGTTCAACGTCTCCACCGGCACCGGCTGGTTCCACCACGACCGCTCCTGGAACGACCAGATGAGCGTCCCGCTGGCCGGCATCAAGACCTACATCGAGAAGCTCCGCCAGGGCGTCTCCATCGAGCGGCCCATCGAGAAGGTGCGGGCCGAGCGCGATCGCATCACCGCCGAGTACCGGGGCCTGCTCCCCGACGACGCCTCCCGCAAGCAGTTCGACGAGCTGCTGGGCTGCGCCAAGACCGTCTTCCCCTACGTGGAGAACCACCTCTTCTACGTGGAGCACTGGTTCCACTCGCTCTTCTGGAACAAGGTCCGCGAGGTCGGCGCCATCCTCGCCAGGCACGGCGTCATCGGCGAGGTCGAGGACGTGTGGCTGCTGCGCCGCGACGAGATCAAGTCGGCGCTCTGGGACGTGGTCACCGCCTGGGCCACCGGCGTCACCCCGCGCGGCACCACCACCTGGCCCAAGGAGATCGCCTGGCGCAAGGGCGTGATGCAGAAGTTCAAGGAGTGGAGCGCGCCGCCGGCCATCGGCACCGCGCCCGAGGTCATCCAGGAGCCCTTCACCATCGTGCTCTGGGGCGTGACCAACAAGTCGCTGGCCGACTGGGCCGCGGTCCAGGACCACAAGGACCCCTCGCGGATGAACGAGCTCAAGGGCTTCGCCGGCAGCCCCGGCGTCGTCGAGGGCAAGGCGCGCGTCTGCCGCACCGTGGCCGAGGTCTCGGCGCTGCAGGAGGGGGAGATCCTGGTGGCCCCCACCACCTCGCCCTCCTGGGCCCCGGCCTTCGCCAAGATCAAGGCCTGCGTCACCGACGTGGGCGGGGTGATGAGCCACGCCGCCATCGTCTGCCGCGAGTACGGGCTGCCGGCGGTGGTGGGCACCGGCCACGCCACCAAGATCATCCAGAGCGGGATGAAGGTGCGCGTCGACGGCTCCACCGGCGTCATCACCCTGGTGCGCTGACGCCTGGACCGGCCATGTCCCCCGCCGCCCGCCCCCCGAGGAGCAGCCCGTGACCGCGGCCGCGGTGCCCCTGGTCTGCTGGCTGGAGGAGTGCCGGAAGGAGTCGGTGCCGCTGGTGGGCGGCAAGTGCTCCTCGCTGGGCGAGCTCATCAACGCCGGCGTGCGCGTGCCCCCGGGCTTCGCCCTCACCACCGAGGGGTACCGGCGCTTCATGGCCGAGGCCGGGCTGCAGCGCGAGGTGGCCCGCGACCTCGAGCACCTGGACGTGGACGACCTGGAGGCCCTGGAGCGCACCAGCGCCGCCATCCGCGCCCGCATCGAGTCCGCCCCCTTCACCCGCGAGCTCGAGGACCTGGTGGCCGAGCGCTACCGCCGGCTGGGGGTGCGCTGCTGCATGCCGGCCCTCCCGGTGGCGGTGCGCTCCAGCGCCACCGCCGAGGACCTGCCCGACGCCAGCTTCGCCGGCCAGCAGGACACCTACCTGTGGATCCGCGGCGTGGACGAGGTGCTGCACCACATGCGCCGGTGCATCTCCAGCCTCTACTCGGCGCGGGCGGTGGCCTACCGGGCCCGCCACCGGGTGGGCGACGACCAGCTCGCCATCAGCGTCGGGGTCCAGAAGATGGCCCGTGCCTACACCGCCGGCGTGATGTTCACGCTCCACCCGGCCAACGGCGACCGCTCGGTGATCGTCATCGACTCCAACTTCGGCTTCGGCGAGTCGGTGGTCTCGGGCGAGGTCACCCCCGACCACTTCGTGGTCAACAAGGTCACCCTCGACATCATCGACCGCACCATCTCGCAGAAGGAGATGGCCTACGTGGTCGACGGGCGCACCCATACCTCCCGGGCCACCGAGGTGCCGCTGGAGCGCCAGCGCATCCAGTCGCTGCTCGACGACGAGATCACCCAGCTCGCCTGGATGGGCAAGCGCATCGAGCAGCACTACGGCCGGCCCATGGACATCGAGTGGGCCGTGGACAAGGACATCGCCGCCGGCGGCAGCATCTTCATCCTCCAGGCCCGCCCGGAGACCGTGTGGAGCGCGCGCCAGGCACCGGCCACCGGACCCACCTCGGCCATGGACTACATCCTCGCCAACATGCTGGCCGGCAAGCGGGTCGGCTAGCGCCGCCCGGCCAGGGCACTTCACGGAGCAGGACCAACGCCGCAACGGAGACGCCATGAACGACGTCAACAAGCTCCCGGTCATCGACGACATCCGCGGCTACATCGCCGCCCTGGAGGCCCACGGGCAGCTGCACCGGGTCAAGGCCGAGGTCGACTGGAAGTTCGAGCTCTGCCACATCTCCAAGGTCAACGAGGAGCAGAAGGGCCCGGCGCTGCTCTACGAGAACGTCAAGGGGTACAAGATCCCGGTCTTCACCAGCGCCTTCACCACCTCGAGCCGGCTGGCCATCTCCCTGGGCTTCGATCCTTCGCTCTCCATGAGCCAGCTGGCGAAGAAGTGGATGGAGCTGACCACCAAGAAGATGATCAAGCCCGAGTTCACCGACAGACCCAGGGTGAAGGAGAACGTGGTCACCGGGGACAAGGTGGACATCAACATGTTCCCCTCGCCCTGGTTCTACCCGGACGACGGCGGCCGCTTCTTCGTCACCTCCGGCTTCCTGGTGACCATGGACCCGGACACCGGCTGGACCAACTGCGGCACCTACCGGGCCCAGGTGCTGGGCAAGGACATCCTCGGGTCGCAGATCATCAAGGGCAAGCACGGCGACATGCACATGAAGAAGTACCAGGCGCGCGGGGAGCTGATGCCGGCCGCCTACGTGGTGGGCACCGACCCGGTGCTGTTCCTGGCAGGCTCCACCCTGGTGAGCGCCCAGGTGGACGAGTACGACATCGCCGGCTCGCTGCGCGGACGCCCGGTGCCGGTCTTCAAGTCGGAGCTCACCGGCCTCACCCTGCCGGCCAACGCCGAGATCATCGCCGAGGGCTTCATCGACCCCAACGAGCTCATGGAGGAGGGGCCGTTCGGGGAGTACACCGGCTACTACTCGGGCAACAAGGGCAAGGACTTCCCCAAGCCGGTGCTGCGCATCAAGCGCATCCTGCACCGCAACGATCCGGTGATGTGGGCCACCACCGTGGGCAAGCCCATCAACGACATCCACATGATCCAGTCCCTCAACCGGACGGCCACGCTCTGGCACGACCTCGAGACCATGAAGGTCCCGGGCATCCAGAGCGTCTTCATCCCGCCCGAGGCCTGCGGCCGCTTCTGGGCCGTTGTCTCGGTGCGGCAGATGTACCCCGGCCACCCCAACCACGTGGGCGACGCCGTGATCGCCAGCACCACCGGTCATTACGGCGTCAAGGGCGTCATCGTCGTCGACCACGACATCGAGGCCGACGACTGGGACCGGGTGATGTGGGCCCTCTCGACCCGCTTCGACCCCAAGCGCTCGGCCCAGATCATCAACCGCGGCCGCTCCACCCCGCTCGATCCCGGCCTGCCGATCGAGGCCCGCCACATCACCAGCCGCATCGTGCTCGACGCCTGCACCCCCTACGAGTGGGAGAACAAGCCCAACGAGATCTTCATGGACCGCGCCATGCTCCAGAAGGTCTCGAGCCGGTGGAACGAGTACGGCTTCGCCGGCCAGAGCCCGGTGGCCGGGATGATCGACAGGCTCTCCAAGCCCGAGGTGAAGAAGGCCAAGTAGCCGCCCCGCTCGCCGGGAGGCACGCCATGGGCAAGAAGGGCATCGCCATCGTCTGCAACCTGGACACGCGCGGCGAGGACATCGCCTTCGTGAAGGAGCTCATCGCCTCGCGCGGCCACGAGGCCCTGTTCCTCGACTTCAGCATGGAGGAGCCGCCCCCCTTCCCCGGCGACGTGCGCACCGAGGAGGTGGCGGCCCGGGGCGGCATGTCCATCGAGCAGGTGCGGGAGAAGTACCGCTCCGACAGGGACGCCGCCACCCGCAACCAGATCGCCGGGGCGGCCGCCATCCTCGAGGAGCTGGTGGCGGCCGGACGCGTCCACGGGGTCATCGGAATCGGTGGCGGCACCGCCACCCTGGTGGCCACCTCGGTGATGAAGCGCCTGCCCTTCGGCATGCCCAAGCTCATGGCCTCGCCCATGGCCGCCCACCCCGCCTACATCGACAAGTACGTGGGCACCGCCGACATCACCATGCACCACACGGTGCTCGACATCGTGAAGATGAACCCGCTGCTCAAGGCCCAGATCGTCAACGCCGTGGGGGCCATCTGCGGCATGGTGGAGCTGACGCAGGGAACGCACTTCGTCTTCGACAGGCCCTGCGTGGCGGTCACCTCCTTCGGCTTCGGCGAGATGGCGGTGCAGAGCGCCCTGCCCATGCTGGAGGAGGCGGGCTTCCTCCCGGTGGTGTGCCACGCCCAGGGCAAGGGCGACCGCGCCATGGAGGACATGATCCGCGCCGGGGGCTTCCAGGCGGTGCTCGACCTGTGCACCGGCGGGGTGGTGGAGAACCTGTTCCAGGGCAACCGCGACCCCGGGCCGGAGCGGCTGCTGGCCGCCGTGCGGGCCGGCATCCCCATGGTGCTGGCCCCCTGCGGCCTCGACATCCTCTCCTACGGCGGCCGGCCCGACATGCTGGAGAGGACCCGGGACCGGGTGCAGTACGTGCAGGACGCGCTGCGGGTCCAGGTCCGCACCACGGCCGACGAGCTGCGCCGGGCCGCCGACGTCGTCGCCGAGCGGCTCGACCAGGCGCGCGGCCCCTGGACCTTCCTGGTCCCCCTGCGCGGCTGGTCCTCGCTCGACAGGGAGGGGCGGCCCATGCACGACCCGGCCGCCGACGCCGCCTTCGTGGCCCGGCTCCGCGAGCGGCTGCGGGAGCCGGGGCGGGTGCGAGAGGTGGATCTGCACCTCTACACGCCCGAGTTCGCCCGGGTGGCGGTGGACGAGCTGGCCCGGCTCTTCCGCGGCGCGCAGGCCCAGGCGGTGGCGTGAGGGCGAGGAGGAGGCGTCCATGATCGTCGGCAACTGGATGAAGCGGAACCCGGTGACGGTGCGGGGCGAGACGCTGGTCTCGGAGGCCCGCCGGCTCCTGGACGAGCACGGGGTGCAGTGCCTGCCGGTGACCGACGAGCGCGGCCGGCTGCGGGGGCTGGTGACCCACAGCAACCTGATGCGGCTCGAGCACTTCGTGCTCCGCACCCAGAACCAGGACGAGTACGCCTTCTTCCTGGAGCGGCTCCGGGTGCGCGACGTGATGGTCCGCAACCCGGGCACGGTCCGGGTGGACGACACCATGGAGCGGTGCCTCAAGAAGGGGCGGGAGCTCCACGTGGCCCAGCTCCTGGTGATGGAAGGCGAGCGGGTGGTGGGCACCATCTCCGCCAGCGAGATCTTCGACCTGGCGGCCCACGCCGTCGGCGCCTGGGAGAAGCGCAACGGGGTGACGCTGGCGCCGCTGCGCCTGGGGCCGGGCGTGCTCGGCCGGATCATCGACGTGGCCGAGGCCGCCGGGGCCCAGCTCCACGCCGTCTACCCCATGACGCCGCCCGGCGACGAGGCCGCCGAGGCGGGCAGCAGCGTGGTGCTGCGCTTCCACTCCCCCGACGTTTCCGGCGTGGTGGCGGCGCTGGAGGCCGGCGGGTTCCGGGTGGCGGCGCGCCACGAGCAGGCGGGCCGGGAGCTGGCGGCATGAGCCCCGGCGAGCTTCGCGAGGCCGGCGCCCGCGGCGCCGAGCTCCCGCTGGTGGTGGCCATCACCGGCGCCACCGGCGTCGTCTACGGCGTCGAGCTGCTGCGCGTGCTGCGGGACCTGGGCCACGAGACCCACCTCATCCTCAGCGAGGCGGCGGGGATGAACCTGGGCATCGAGACGCCCTACTCCATCGAGGAGGTGCGGTCCCTGGCCACCGTGGTCCACTCCAACAAGGACGTGGGCGCCTCGCCCGCCAGCGGCTCCTTCCGCACCCGGGGCATGATCGTCGCGCCCTGCACCATCAAGACCCTCTCCGCCATCGCCAACTCCTTCACCTACAACCTGGTGGTGCGGGCCGCCGACGTGACGCTGAAGGAGAGGCGCAGGCTGGTGCTGATGGTGCGCGAGACCCCGCTGCACAAGGGCCACCTCGAGCTCATGGCCCGCGCCGCCGACTACGGCGCGGTGATCCTCCCGCCCATGCCGGCCTTCTACCATCACCCGCAGACCATCATGGACCTGGTCCACCAGAGCATCGGCAAGGCGCTCGACCAGGTGGGCATCGAGCACCGGCTCTTCCAGCGCTGGGCCGGCCACCAGCTCACCGCGCTGCCCGCCTCCGGCACGTGAGGGTGCAACTGCGCCAGGTCGCGCCCGCCAGCGCCGCCGGCGCGCCCGGGGCCGCGGTGCCGGAAGGTGCGGTGGTCTACGCCGTCGGCGACGTCCACGGCAGGATCGACCTGCTGGAGGAGCTGCTGGCGGGCGTGGTGGCCGACGCGGCGTGGCACCCGGCCCGGCGCCGCGTCCTGGTGATGCTGGGCGACTACGTCAGCCGCGGCCTCGACTCCCGCGGCGTGGTGGAGCTGCTGCGGCGCTGGGAGGCCCCTGGCTTCGAGCGGGTGGCCCTGCGCGGGAACCACGAGGACCTGCTGCTGCGCTACCTCGACGGCGATCACGCCGCCGGCCGCCACTGGTTCGACTACGACGGCCTGGAGGCGCTGGCCCACTACGGCGTGCGGCCGGCGCCAGGGCGCGGCTCGCTGGAGGCGCTGCGCCAGGGGCTGCGGCAGGCGCTGCCGGAGGAGCACCTGGCCTTCTTCCGCAGCCTGCCGGTGAGCCACGGCGAGGGCGGCTACCACTTCGTGCACGCCGGCGTCTGCCCGGGGGTGCCGCTGCCGGCGCAGAGCCGGCACGACCAGATGTGGATCCGCCGTCCCTTCCTGGAGTCGGAGCGGGACCACGGCGCGGTGGTGGTCCACGGCCACTCGGTGACGCGCGAGCCCGAGGTGCGCCCCAACCGCATCGGCATCGACACCGGCGCCTATCGCACCGGGGTGCTCACCTGCCTGGCGCTGGAGGGGAGCCG
Source organism: Deltaproteobacteria bacterium (assembly GCA_016214955.1). Lineage (GTDB taxonomy): Bacteria > Myxococcota > Myxococcia > Myxococcales > Anaeromyxobacteraceae > JACRMN01. The sequence continues at coordinate 85,165 of JACRMN010000019.1, read as the reverse complement.
GCGCTGGTTCCTCCAGACGGTCCCGCGAGGCGCGCGTGGCTGAGGCGGGCTGGCGTCACCTGTGGCGCTTCTCCCTGGCCCTCTACGCCCGGCCGGGGGTGGAGGCGGCCTGCCTCTGGCTCCAGGAGCGCTGGGGGGCCGACGTCAACCTGCTCCTCCTCTGCTGCTGGCTGGAGCGGCTCGGGCGCCGCGCCGACGCGGCGCTGCTGCGGCGGGCGCAGCGCCAGGTCGCCGGCTGGCGCGCCGAGGCGGTGCTGCCCCTGCGGCGGGTCCGGCGGCGGCTGCGGCGGATCGCCGGCCCGGCCCGCGCCTGGGTCGAGCCGGTGCGGCGCGCCGCCCAGGCGGCGGAGCTCCGCGCCGAGCAGGTGGAGCAGCGGCTCCTGGCCGGCTGCGCCGCGGGCCGGCGGCCCTCGCGTCCGGCAGCGGGGGGCGCCGACGGCCTGGAGCGCTACCGCCGCCTGCTCCGGGCGCCGGCCGGAGGGGCGGGCGCCCGCCACCTCGACACCCTGCGGTCGGCTGCGGGGATCCCGCCGGCGCCAGGGGGCGGGCGCGACTAGGATCACCCGGGGAAGGAGCGAGCATGGAGCGCGTGGTGCTGGTGGACGAGGCCGACGTGGCGCGGGGGAGCGAGGAGAAGCTCGCGGCCCACCGGGCCGGGCTGCTGCACCGGGCCTTCTCCATCTTCGTCTTCGACGGCGCCGGCCGGCTGCTGCTGCAGCGCCGCGCCGACGGCAAGTACCACTCGGCCGGCCAGTGGTCCAACACCTGCTGCGGCCACCCGCGGCCCGCCGAGCCGCTGGAGGCCGCAGCGCGGCGCCGGCTCCAGGAGGAGATGGGGTTGGCCTGCGCGCTGCGCCCGCTCGGGACCTACCGCTACCAGGCCCGGCTCGACGGCGGCCTCAGCGAGAACGAGATCGACCACCTGCTGGTGGGCGAGTTCGAGGGCAGGCCCTCGCCGGACCCGCGGGAGGCCTCGGCCTGGCGCTGGGTGGCCCCGGGGGCGCTGCGGCGCGAGGTGGAGCACGACCCGCTGCGCTTCACCGTGTGGCTGCGAGGCTGCCTGGGGCGGGTGCTGGCCTCCCTGCCGGCCCCCCCACGGCCGCGGCCGGCGGCGCCGCCCTTCAGGCCCTGAGCACCTCGTCGATGAGCGGCAGGAACCAGCGCTCGGTGGCGGTGGGCTCCCGGGGCAGCTCCTGGCGCGGCAGCTCGCCGGGCGCGAAGAGGGCCACCTCGCTGGCGTCGTCGCCGGCGGCCAGCGCGCCGCCCACCGATCGGGCCCGGTAGGCGACGATCACCGCGTTCACCTCGGGGTGGGACCAGACGCCGAGCAGCCGCTGGAGCGCGATCTCCAGCCCGCACTCCTCGCGGGCCTCCCGCACCACCGCCTCGGGCACCGACTCCCCCAGCTCCACGTAGCCGGAGGGCGGGGCCCAGTAGCCCGCCAGCGGCGCCACGGTGCGCCGGATGAGCACCAGGCGCTCCTGGTGCTCGATGACCGCCAGCCCCACCGGCGCCGGGTTGTGGAAGGCGACGTAGCCGCAGCCGGGGCAGTGCTCGCGCTCGCGGCCGGCCACCGGGCCGCGGGCCAGCACCGCTCCGCACTGCGGGCAGAATCGGAAGCGCATGGCGGGCTCCTGGCGTGATCGACCGCGCCATCCTACCCGCCCCGGAATGGAGGCGCCCGCCCCGCGGAGCGCGAGGCGGGCGCGGCGTCCGGAAGGGTCCGGTCAGTTGGCCCGGCAGAGGGTCAGCGCGTCGGTGGCGGCGCCGGCGGTGGCCACCACCCGGTTGAGGTCGCGCACCGTCACGTTCCTGTTGGCGTCGATGGTGAGCTCGAAGACCTGCCACACGGTCCCGGCCCCCTGGGGCACCTGGTAGGCGCGGGCGCCGCCGCGCAGCACCAGCTCCACCTTGGCGGTGGAGCCCTGCAGCACCGTGCTGGTGGTGCTGCCGCCGTTCGAGTAGTCGTGGATGCAGTAGCGGTAGACGCCGGCGGGAACGGACGGCATCACCGTCACCACCTCGGGGCCGAAGGAGGAGGTGTCGTCGGTGTCCAGGGCGGCGTAGGGGGCTGCCGCCAGCGAGCCGCGGGAGCTGAAGTAGACGTGGGTCTCCGGGGCGCCGCCGCCCGCCGACACCCAGTGGGAGTCGAGGTCGCTAGGCGTGGCGCCCCAGGTGAGCGCCGAGCGGATGAGCGGGTCGCTCAGGGTCACGTTGGCCACCGCCTGGCAGGCGGCGTTGCCGCAGGCCATGGCGGTGGCCCCGGCGGTCACCGAGAAGGCGGCGGCCTGGAACGAGCCCTTGGTGGCCACGCAGGAGGCGGTGCCGCCGGTCTTGAGCTGCACGCAGTACTTGCCGTCGTCGCCGGTGTAGGCCTCCGAGGCGCCGGAGTAGTCGCTTCCCTCGCAGTAGATGCGGGCGCCCGAGACCGGGACCGCGTCGCCGCCGAGGATGGTGCCGGTGACGCAGGCGGTGTTGGCCACCTGGTCGGCGTTCCAGTAGGAGAAGTGGGAGGCGGTGCCGGCGTAGTAGCCGGTGACGCCGCCGCCGTCGCAGGTCTTGGTGAAGCTGGCCTCCTCGACCCACAGGCCGGTGGCCTCGTCGAAGCCCCAGGACTGCATGGTGGCGGGGTAGCGGGCGGTGTCGGAGCAGCTGGTGTTGATGGGGATGCGCACGCTGGCGGTCTTCCCGGTGCAGACGTTCACCTTCTCGCCGGTGGCGTCGAGCGTGCAGACGATGTCCATCATGCCGCCGGAGACCAGGCTGACCTGCTGGCCGCCGCTGGTGCGCCCCTCGAAGGAGCCGGGGGCGTAGCGCGCCTGGCCGGCGACGGCGGGGTCGAGGGGGGCGATGGCGCAGGTGAAGGCGGTGGTCACCACCGTGGTCCTGTCGGCCCGGCAGATGGTGCCGGTGGGGAGGTCGGCGCGGGCGTTGCCGCTGGCGTCGGAGACGGTGCCGGCGCCGGTGATGCTGGCCTCGGCGAAGTTGGGGATGTCGGCGAAGGCGCGCAGCTCGGTGGGGCCGAGCAGCAGGCCGCGCCCGGCCACCACCCGCACGTTGCGGCAGCCGGTGACGTGGTTCGCCGCCTCGATGCACACCGAGACGCGGTCGCCCGCCGGGACGCCGGTCACCGAGAAGTAGCCCTGCTCGTTGGTCTCGCCGAGCTTGGTGCCGTTCACCTTGACCGAGGCGGCGGAGATGGCGGTCCCGCCGGCGAGGACGCCGGCGGCGTAGCTGACGGAGCCGGCGACGTAGACGGAGCCGCTCACCGTCGTGGAGGACTGTCCCTGCGTGGTTCCGGTGGTGGTGGTCTTCTTGCTGCCGCCGCAGCCCAGCGACACCGCGGCGACGCACGCTGCCACGAGCGGCCACAGGCCGCCCCCTCGAAGCATCTTCACCATGAGTTCTCCCCTTCCCTGGGCGCACGGGCGCCGCCCGCGAGTCTACGCGCTCGACCGGGTCACGAGGCCAGGGTACGTGACGTCCCACGTTGTCGCGGTACCGGAAGCACGGGACGCCGAGGGCCCGGGCTACCCCGTTGGCCGGTGGGGCGGTGTGCGCCCGGGGGGGAGACTCGGGGCCTGGCTAGGCGCTGATGCCCTCGAAGAGCACGCTGGAGAGGTAGCGCTCGCCGGCGTCGGGCAGGATGGCGACGATCACCTTGCCCTTGGACTCGGGCCGGCGGGCCACCTGGACGGCGGCGGCTGCTGCGGCGCCGCAGGAGATGCCGCCGGTGATCCCCTCCTCGCGGTGCAGGCGGCGGGCGAACTCCACCGCCTCGTCGTTGGAGACGGTGGCCACCTCGTCCACGAGCGAGAGGTCGAGCACGTCGGGCTTGAAGCCGGCGCCGATGCCCTGGATCTTGTGCGGCCCGGGCTTGGGCGGCTCGCCGGCCCGGATGGCGGTCAGCACCGGCGAGTGGATGGGCTCCACCGCCACCGAGCGGATGGCCTTCTTCCGCTCCTGCTTGATGTAGCGGGAGACGCCGGTGATGGTGCCGCCGGTGCCCACGCCGGAGACGAGGATGTCCACCTTCCCGTCGGTGTCGTTCCAGATCTCGGGGCCGGTGGTCCTGAAGTGGATCTCGGGGTTGGCGGGGTTCTTGAACTGCTGGGGCTGGAAGAACTTGTCCGGGTTGCTGGCGCGGATCTCCTCGGCCTTGGCGATGGCCCCGCCCATGCCCTTGGCCCCCTCGGTGAGCACCAGCTCGGCGCCGAAGGCCTTGAGCATGCGGCGGCGCTCCACCGACATGGTCTCGGGCATGGTGAGGATGATGGGATAGCCCCGGGCCGCCGCCACGAAGGCCAGCGCGATGCCGGTGTTGCCGCTGGTGGGCTCGACGATGGTCCGGTCGCGGGAGCCGGGCTTGAGGATGCCGTCGCGCTCCGCCGCCCAGATCATGGCGGCCCCGATGCGGCACTTCACCGAGTAGGCCGGGTTGCGCCCCTCGATCTTGGCCAGGATGGTGGCGCCGGTCCCGGCCGACAGCCGGTTCAGCCGCACCAGCGGCGTGTTGCCGATGCTCTGGCTGTTGTCCTCGTAGATCCGGGCCATGGGTCACCTCGCGGCTGCGTGGAAATGGGAGGCGGCGCAAGGGCGCCGCGCGCGTGTCCGTTATAACGGACACGTCCTCCGGCCGCAAGCAGGCCCTGCCGGGGCCCCCCGTGCGGTCCGGCGGACGGATCAGAACTGGTAAGCGCTGCCCAGGAACACGTAGGCCAGCAGCTGCCGGGAACGGCTCACCTTGCTGGCCGAGAAGTCCAGGTTGTCGGGCACGAGGTCGTCGCCCGAGCCGCCGGAGATGCAGACCCCGAGATCGGTGGAGGTGTGGTCGGACTTGACGCCCACCGAGAAGGTCCCGCCCATGCGGTGAACCAGCGAGGTGTTGGTGGGGTTGGGGTCGGCCGCCCCGCTGGGCACCGCCACCAGGCCCGGCGCCGCGCTGCGGTCGGTGAAGAAGCCGGCCCGCACCGGGAAGCGGCCCGAGGCCAGCCACTCCACGCCCACGGAGGCGTTCACCACCGCCTGGCGCCGGATCTCGCTCCGGAAGCTGGTGTCGCCGTCATCGACGACGGTCCGGGCGGCCAGGAACTGGATGTCGGCCGCCACGGTCAGGGCCCCGAAGCGAGCGGCCACGCCGCCCTGGACGCGCAGCGGCTGCCAGGGCGAGGCGTGGAGGTCGGTCTCGTTGACCACCTGGGAGGCGGCCGCGCCGCCGCCCAGCGGTCCGACCAGTCCGCGGAAGTAGAAGCGCCGCTTCCCGAAGCCGAACGCCGGCGAGTAGACCGAGAGGCCGAGGTGCAGGTCGTCGGTCGGATCCCAGCGCAGGCCCGCCGAGCCCAGGGCGCCGTAGGTGGTCTCGTCGGTGCGCGCCGTGATGGAGGCGAACTGCGACGGGTCGGTGGGAGAGACGGCGCTGATGTCGAGCTGGGAGAGGCGCGTGCCCAGGAGCCCGAACACGGCGACGCCGAAGCCCAGCCGCCCGCTGCGACGGGCCCAGCCCAGTCCGGCGTAGACCGTCTGGAGCTGGCTGGTGAGGAAGAAGGCGTTCTGGCTGGAGCCGAGCGTGTCCCGGTCGTCGACGCGCACCGAGTCGGGGACGAAGACGCTGACGGAGAAGACGTCGGCCGAGGCGCCCTCGCCGCCGAGCCGCCAGATGGCGGCGGTGGCGGTGGGGAGGGTGTCGATGCCGGAGTACTTGAAGTCGTGGCCGTCGCCGAGGGCGTCGCCGTAGGAGCCGGTCACCAGGCCGTAGACCGAGCCGGCGATGGAGAGCTGCGAGCTCTTCACGAAGGCCAGGCCACCGGGGTTGTACCAGGCGCCGGAGCCGTCGTCGGCCAGGGCCGTGAAGGCCCCGCCCATGCCGGCCGCCCGGGAGCCCACCAGGTAGGGGCGGAAGCTGGACTCGTCGGCGCGGGCGGCGCCGGCCGCGAGGAGCGCAGCCAGCATCAGGACCGCGGCCGGGCGCGACAGGGTAGGCGTCATGGCGGGACCCTCCGTCGAGACGCCGCATGCTACGAGGCGGCCCGGCCCCCGGCAAGCCCGGCGCTCCTCCCGCGGTGAATCAGGCCGGCAGGGAGTCGAGCGCCCGGCGCAGGTCGGCCACCAGGTCGGACGGGTCCTCGATGCCGATGGAGAGGCGCAGCACGCCGTCGTTGATGCCGGCCCGCTGGCGCGCCTCGGGGGTCATGGAGGCGTGGGTCATCGAGGCCGGGTGGGCCACCAGGCTCTCCACCCCGCCCAGGCTCTCGGCCAGCGTGAACCAGCGCAGGGTGGTGAGGACGTGGTTCACCCGCGCCGGCGTGTAGCCGGAGAGCTCGAAGCTGAGCATGGCGCCGAAGCCCTTCTGCTGGGTGCGGGCCAGGGCGTGCTGCGGGTGGCTGGCGAGCCCCGGGTAGTGGACCCGGGCCACCTGGGGGTGGCTGGCGAGGAACTCGGCGATGCGCCTGGCGCCGGCCTCGTGGGCCTGCATGCGCAGGAGCAGGGTCTTCAGGCCGCGGAGCACCAGGAAGCAGTCGTGGGGGCTCTGCGAGGTGCCCAGCAGGTTGTTCATGCTCTGGATGCGCTGGAGCATGGCCACCTTGCCGGGCGGGGACACCACCGCACCGCCCACCACGTCGCTGTGGCCGTTCAGGTACTTGGTGGTGGAGTGCACCACCAGGTCGGCGCCGTGCTCGAAGGGGCGCTGCAGCGCCGGCGAGAGGAAGGTGTTGTCCACCACCGCCAGGGCGCCGCGCTCGTGGGCGATGTCGGCCACCGCCCGGATGTCGGTGAGGCGCAGCAGCGGGTTGGAGGGGGTCTCGATCCACACCATGCCGGTGTTGGGCCGGAAGGCGGCCCGCACCGCCGCCAGGTCGGCGAGGTCGAGGTAGGTGACCTCGAGGCCGTAGGCGGCCTTGGCGTGCTCCAGCGTGCGGAAGGTGCCGCCGTAGCAGTCGATGGTGCAGAGCAGGTGGCTGCCGTGCGGGAGCAGGTTGAGCGCCACCAGCACCGCGCTCATGCCGGTGCTGGTGCAGGTGGCCCCCATCCCGCCCTCGAGCAGGGCGATGGCCTCCTCCAGCGCCGCGCGCGTCGGGTTGCCGCTGCGGGTGTAGTCGTAGCCGGCGTTCTGGCAGACGTCGCGGAAGGCGAAGGTGGAGGTCTGGTAGATGGGCGGCATCACCGCGCCGTAGGCCGGGTCGGGCTGCACGCCGGCGTGGACGCACTTCGTGGCGAGGCCGGCGGCTGGCACCAGCGCCGCCCGCTGGGCCCAGCCGGCGCGCGAAGGCGAGCCCGGCGGGACGATGGTGAAGTGGTAGGCGGGGTTGCCGGGAACGTTCGAGTCGAGGTGGACGTCGTCGGCCATCGGAGTCCTCGGGAGCGCCGGCGTTCGCCGCCGCCCGGTGGCGGGCGCATCGCGCCTTGTCGGTGGGGTGTGGCTTGCGGGCCGGCGGCAGGCGCGCCGCCGGACCTCGTGTCTCATATACCAGACGAATGGCTCCCGCAACGGAGGAGCCCTCCCCGTGCGGACTTCGCGCAGAATGGGCCCAGCACCGGCCACTTCCGGGGAGAGGAGCCGCGTCCGCTTGACAGGACGGGCGTCCGTTATTTAGGATACCGGCATCATGGCTCGCCGCACTTCATCGAACCGTGCCGCTCGCGAACAGGCCCGGCCCATGCCGGCGCGCGGCCGGTGCGCCTGTCGGCAGCCGGCCGCGGACCGCTAGTCCGCCGCCGGCCGAGCCCGACACCCCAGCCCGAGCCGGCCTGCCGGCTTCCGAGAAGAGCGATGACAAGCACCGAGCTCGCCACATGGGCGGCTGCGCTCGAGGAGCGCCCGCCGCAGGAGATCCTGGCCCTGGCCGCCGAGCGCTTCGCGCCCCGGCTGACCTTCGCCACCGGCTTCGGCCGCGAGGGCTGCGCCCTCGTGGACATGGTCGCCCGCTTCCACCTGGCGGTGGACCTCTTCACCCTCGACACCGGCGTGCTCTTCCCGGAGACCTACGCCCTCTGGAGCCGGCTGGAGCGCCACTACGGCCTCACCATCCGCGCCGTCCGCCCGCGCTTCACCCTGGCCGAGGCCGACCAGGTCCACCGGCTCTGGGAGTCCGACCCGGACCGCTGCTGCGAGCTGCGCAAGGTGACGCCGCTGCGCGCCGAGCTGTCGAGCTTCGACGCCTGGGTGACCGCCATCCGCCGCGAGCAGACGCCCGAGCGGGCGGGCGCCCGGCCGGTGGAATGGGACGCCAAGTTCGGCCTGGTGAAAGTGAACCCGCTCGTCCGCTGGACCGAGGCCGACCTCGACGCCTACCTGACGCGCCACGGCGTGCCCGTGAACCCGCTCCACGCCCAGGGCTACCCCAGCATCGGCTGCCAGCCCTGCACCACGAAGGTGGCCGCCGGCGAGGACCCGCGCGCCGGCCGCTGGCGCGGCCGCGAGAAGACCGAGTGCGGCCTCCACACCCGCCACGCCTGGGCGGCGGCGGCCTCCCCCTCCCCTTCCTCCCCCCCGAACCCCCAGGAGCCCTAGATGCCGACCCTCGTCCCTCCCCACGGCGGCACCCTCGTCGACCGCCTCGTCTCTGGCCCGGCCGCCGACGCCCTCCGGGCCCGCGCCGCCGCGCTGCCGCGGCTCACGCTCGACGCCCGCGAGCAGGCCGACCTCGAGCTCATCGCCACCGGCGCCGCCAGCCCGCTCACCGGCTTCCTGGGCGAGGCCGACTACAGGAGCGTGCTCGCCGACCTGCGGCTCGCGGGCGACAGGCCGGGCTCCGGCCCGGCAGGCGGCGGCCCGGCCGCCAGGGGACCAGTCTGGCCCCTCCCCTTCAACCTGGCCGTGGAGGAGGAGCGCGTGGAGGAGCTGCGCCGCGCCGGCGCCGCGGCGCTCCACGACGCCGCCGGCCGGCTCTGGGGCGTGGCGGAGGTGCGCGAGCTGTACCGGCGCGACCTCGGCGCCGAGGCCCGCGCCGTCTACGGCACCGACGACCCCGCCCACCCGGGAGTGGCCTACACGCTCTCCCGGCCGGCCCACGCCGTGGGGGGAGAGGTCTGGGTGCTGCCGCTCCCCGAGGACCTGCCCTTCGCCGCCCACCGGCTCACGCCCCGGGCGCTGCGCCGGCTCATCGCCGAGCGAGGCTGGCAGCGCGTGGCCGGCTTCCAGACCCGCAACCCCATCCACCGGGCCCATGAGTACCTGACCAAGGTGGCGCTGGAGCACGCCGACGGCCTGGTGCTGCATCCGCTGGTGGGCGAGACCAAGAGCGACGACGTCCCCGCCGCGGTCCGCTTCCAGGTGTACGAGGCGCTGCTCGCCGGCTACTACCCCAGGGACCGCACGCTGCTGGCCGCCTTCCCGGCCGCCATGCGCTACGCCGGCCCGCGCGAGGCGCTGTTCCACGCGCTGGTTCGGAAGAACTACGGCATCACCCACCTCATCGTCGGCCGCGACCACGCCGGCGTGGGCAAGTACTACGGCCCCTTCGACGCCCACCGGCTCTTCGACCGCTTCGGCCCCGAGGAGATCGGAGTCGCGCCGCTGCGCTTCGACGCCACCTTCTACTGCCGCGCCTGCGGCGCCACCGCCTCTCCGCGCACCTGCCCGCACCCGGCCGAGGAGCGGCTCGAGCTCTCGGGCACCAGGGTGCGCGAGCAGCTTCGAGCCGGCGAGGCGCTGCCGCGCGAGTTCACGCGGCCCGAGATCGCCGAGATCCTGAGGAAGCACTACCTCGCCAGCAGCGCCGCGACCTCGACCCCGACCGCGACCCCGACCGCGAACGCGAACGCGAACGCGAACGCGAACGCGAACGCGAACGCCGAGGCGACGGTGGGGCGGATCACGCCGCTGCGCCACCACCGCGGAGGCTTCATCCTCTGGTTCACGGGTCTGTCGGGAGCGGGCAAGAGCACGCTCTCCCAGGCGCTCGTGCCCCACCTGCAGGCGGAGCGGCCGGTGGAGATCCTGGACGGGGACGAGGTGCGCACCTACCTGTCCAAGGGGCTGGGCTTTTCCCGCGAGGACCGGGACACCAACATCCGGCGCATCGGCTACGTGGCCCGCCTGCTGGCGCGCAGCGGCACGGCCGCGGTCACCGCCGCCATCTCGCCCTACGCCGCCACGCGGCAAGAGGTGCGGGCGCTGGCGGAGGCGGACGGGGTGCCCTTCGTCGAGGTGTTCGCCTCGGCCTCCATCGAGAAGCTGGCCGAGCGGGACGTGAAGGGGCTCTACCGGAAGGCCCTCGCGGGCGAGCTGCCCCACTTCACCGGCGTCTCCGACCCCTACGAGGCGCCGGAGCGGCCCGACGTGGTGGTCCGCAGCGACGCCGAGCCGGTGGAGGAGAGCCTGGGCCGCATCCTGGCCCACCTGCGGGAGCGCGGGCTGCTGCACGGCCGCTCCGAGGCCCGCGCGTCATGAGCGAGGTGCTGCTGCCGCTCTTCCTGCGCCTCGCCGGCCGCCGCGTGCTGGTGGTGGGAGGGGGGCGCGTGGCCGCCGGCAAGGTGTTCGGCCTGCTGGAGGCGGGGGCGCAGGTGCGGGTGGTGGCCCCCGAGGTGCGGGTGGAGATCCTGGCGTCGGGCGCGGCGGTGGAGCGCCGCCCCTTCACCCCGCACGACCTGGACGGGGTCTGGCTGGTGGTGGCGGCGGCGACGCGGGAGGTGAACCGGGACGTGGCGGCGGCCGCCGAGGCCCGCCGCATCTTCGCCAACGCGGTGGACGATCCGCAGAGCGCCTCGGCCTTCGCCGCCGGCGTGGTGCGGCGCGGCGAGGTCACCCTGGCCGTCTCCACCGCCGGGCGCGCTCCGGCGCTGGCGGGCCTCCTGCGCGAGGCGCTGGCGGCCCTCCTGCCCGACGAGCTGCCGCAGTGGGTGGCCACGGCCGAGCGGCTGCGGGCGCAGCAGCGGAGGGAGGGAGTGCCGATGGAGGTGCGGCGCCCGCTGCTGCTCCTGGCGCTGGAGCGGCTGTACCACCCGGCCCCGCGAAGCGAGGCGGAGCGGGCGGAGAGCGTCGGGGTGAGGGGGGAGGCGGCATGAGCGGCCTCGTCTCGCTGGTGGGAGCCGGGCCGGGAGATCCGGGCCTGCTCACGATCCGGGCCGCGCAGGCGCTCGCCGCCGCCGAGCTCGTCCTCCACGACGCGCTGGTGCCGCGCGAGCTCCTGGCCCTGGCCCCGCGGGCCCGCCACTTCTTCGTGGGCAAGCGGGCCGGGCGGCCCGGCATCCGCCAGGAGAGCATCCAGCGGCTGCTGGTGTCCCAGGCCCGCGCCGGCCGGCGGGTGGTGCGGCTCAAGGCGGGCGATCCCTTCGTCTTCGGCCGCGGCGGCGAGGAGGCGCTGGCGCTGGCCCGCGCCGGCGTGCCCTTCGAGGTGATCCCGGGCCTCTCGTCGGCCCTGGCGGCCCCGGCGCTGGCCGGCATCCCGGTGACCCACCGCGGCCTGGCCTCCGGCTTCACGGTGCTGTCCGGCCACGACCCGGCCGCCTGGCTGCCGGTGGTGGAGGCGCTGCCGCCCGGCGCCGTCACCCTGGTCTTCCTCATGGCGCTGGGGGCCCGGGCCGACATCGCCACCCGGCTGCTGGGGCGCGGCTGGCCCGCCGCCACGCCGGCGGCCGTGCTGCTGGCCGCCTCCACCCCCTCCTCCGCGCGCTGGACCGGGACGCTGGCGGAGCTGGGCTCGGCCGCGCTGCCCGCCGGGGACGCCCCCGGCACCCTGGTCGTCGGCCAGGTGGCGGCGCTGGCCGCCGAGATCGGACCCGAGTCGCAGGCCGCGCCCGCCCGCGCCAGCGCCCGCTGAGAGGACACGTCATGCCCGTCGCCGAGATCGCCACCGCCCACCGCTCCCGCCCTTCCTTCGCCGACCCCGCCGACCTGGCCCGCTTCGTCGAGCAGCTCGGCAAGCTGGAGCGAGGCGAGATCGGCCCCGACGAGTGGCGCGCCTTCCGCCTGCTCCACGGCACCTACGGCCAGCGCCAGGAGGGGGATCTGCACATGCTCCGGGTGAAGGTGCCCGAGGGGCTGCTCACCGCCCCGCAGCTCGAGGCGCTGGCCGACGTGACCGAGCGGTACGGCCGCGGCTTCGGCCACGTCACCACCCGCCAGAACCTGCAGCTCCACTTCGTCCGCCTCGCCGACGCGGCGCCGGCCCTGGCGCACCTGGCGGACGCTGGCATCACCACCCGCGAGGCCTGCGGCAACGCGGTCCGCAACGTCACCGCCTGCCCCTACGCCGGCGTCTCGCCCGACGAGCCCTTCGACGTCACCCCCTACGCCGAGGCGCTCACCCGCCACTTCCTGCGCCACCCGCTCTCCTCCTCGCTGCCGCGCAAGTTCAAGATCGCCTTCGAGGGCTGCGCCGAGGACCACGCCGAGACCGCCATCCACGACCTGGGCTTCCGGGCGGTGGTCCGCGACGGCCGGCGGGGCTTCGCCCTGGCGGTGGGCGGCGGCACCGCCACGGTGCCGGTGGTCGCGCCGCTCCTCTTCGACTTCCTCCCGGCAGGCGATCTGCTCGCCGCCGCCGAGGCCGTCCTGCGGCTCTTCCACGCCCGCGGCGACAGGCAGCACCGGGACCGCAACCGGCTCAAGTTCCTGGTGCGGGCGCTGGGCTGGGAGGGCTTCGCCGCCGAGGTGCGGCGCGAGCACGCCGCCCTGGTGGCCGCCGGCGGCATCCCGCTCCCCTTCCCCGCCGAGGCGCCGCCGGTCGAGGAGGCGCCGGGCTGGGCGCGACCGCCTGCGCCCGATCCCGCGGAGCTGGAGCGCGCCCTCCGCGCCCAGCCCCTGCGCGGGCCGGGCCTGGTGCCGGAGGTGACCCCCCAGGCCGGGACCGCCGAGGCCTTCCTCCCGTGGGCCCGCACCAACGTCCGCCGCCAGCGCCAGCCCGGCTTCGCCGTCGCCGCGGTGACGCTGCCGCTCGGCGACGTCACCGCCGCCCAGCTCCGCGCCCTGGCGGCCCTGTCGCGCTCCTACGCCGACGGCGCCGCCCGCTTCACCTCCAACCAGGGGCTGGTGCTGCGCTGGGTGGCAGAGCTCGACCTGCCCGCGCTCCACCGGCGGCTCTCCGCCGCCGGCCTGGGCGCGCCCGGCGCCGACACCATCCTCGACGTGGTGAGCTGCCCCGGGGCCGAGACCTGCCGGCTGGCGGTGAGCCAGTCGCGCGGCCTGGGCCGGCTGCTCTCCGACCACCTGCGCCAGGACCAGCGGGCCCTCGAGCTGGCGCCCGAGCTGCAGCTGCGCGTCAGCGGCTGCCCCAACGGCTGCAGCCGACACCACGTGGCCGGCATCGGCTTCCAGGGGAGCCTGCGCCGGGTGGGCGACCGGGCGCTGCCCCAGTACTTCGTGCTGCTGGGCGGCGACGCCCGCGGGGCCCAGGCGCGCTTCGGCCGGCTGGCCGCCAAGATCCCGGCCCGCCGCGTGCCCGAGGCGGTGGACCGGCTGCTGTCGCTCTACGAAACCGGGCGCCGGCCCGGCGAGAGCGCCACCGACTTCTTCGCCCGCGTGGAGCTGCCGGCGGTGAAGCAGGCGCTGGCGAGCCTGGCCGAGGTGGACCCTGCGGCCCTCCGGCCGGAGGAGCTGGTGGACCTGGGCGAGGAGCAGTCGTTCCAGCCCAGGACCCTGGAGGGCGAGTGCGCCGCCTGAAGCCACCGTCCCGGAGGCCTGCCGTCTGCGGCTGTCGCCGGCCGGCGCCACGTCCCCCCGGACGCGCCGCCGGCCGCCCCCGGACCCTGGCCCTTTCACCCAACGACAACCCCTCGCCTCACGGAGTGAACCGATGAACGCCGACAAGATCCGACACGCCATCGCCCTCTTCCTCGCCATCGCCGGAGGGCTCCTCGCCGGGGCCGCGCCCCGCGTCGCCTGCGGCGCCACCCCGGCCCCGGTCTCCCTCCTCAACGTCTCCTACGACCCCACCCGCGAGCTGTACGAGGAGGTCAACGCCGCCTTCGCCCGGGAGTGGAAGCAGAGGACCGGCCAGGAGGTGACCATCAAGCAGTCCCACGGCGGCTCGGGCAAGCAGGCCCGCTCGGTCATCGACGGGCTCGAGGCCGACGTGGTGACCCTGGCGCTTGCCTACGACGTCTCGGCCGTGGAGAAGGCCGGGCTCATCCAGCCCGGCTGGGAGAAGCGGCTCCCCGACCAGGCCTCGCCCTACACCTCGACCATCGTCTTCCTGGTCCGCAAGGGGAACCCCAGGGGCATCCGCGACTGGGCCGACCTGGTGAGGCCGGGCGTGCAGGTCATCACCCCCAACCCCAAGACCTCGGGCGGCGCCCGCTGGAACTACCTGGCCGCCTGGGGCGCCGAGCTGCGCCGCACCGGCGACCCGGTCCAGGCCCGCGAGTACGTCCGCAAGCTCTACGCCAACGTCCCGGTGCTCGACTCCGGTGCGCGCGGCGCCACCACCACCTTCGTGGAGCGGGGCATCGGCGACGTCTTCCTCTCCTGGGAGAACGAGGCCATCCTGGCGGTGAACAAGCTGGGCAAGGACAGGCTCGAGATCGTGGTGCCCTCGGTCTCCATCCTCGCCGAGCCGCCGGTGGCGGTGGTGGACAGGGTGGCGGCCCGCCGGGGAACGGCCCAGGTGGCCGAGGCCTACCTCCGCTTCCTCTACGGCGAGGCCGGCCAGGAGATCGCCGCCCGCAACTACTATCGCCCCCGCCACGCCGGCGTCGCGGCGCGGCACGCCGGCACCTTCAAGTCGGTGAAGCTCTTCACCATCGGCGAGGTGTTCGGCGGCTGGCAGAAGGCGCAGCCGGAGCACTTCGGCGACGGCGGCCTCTTCGACCAGCTCTACAGGCCGGGCAGCTAGCGCCGGGGCGAGACCGAGGTCGGGCCATGGGCAGGATCCGGAACAAGGGAGGGGGGCGGAGCCGGGGCGTGCTCCCCGGCCTCGGCCTCACCGCCGGGCTCACCACGGCCTACCTCGGCCTGGTGGTGGTCATCCCGCTCTCCACGCTGGCCCTGCGGGCCAGCCGGCTCTCGCTGGCCGATTTCTGGGCGCTGGCCACCGGCCCGCGGGCGCTGGCGTCCTACCGGCTCTCCCTCGGCGCCTCGCTGGCCGCCGCTGCCGCCAACGTGCTCCTGGGCGTGCTGCTCGCCTGGGTCCTGACCCGCTACCGCTTCCCGGGCCGGTCGCTGGCCGACGCCCTGGTGGACCTGCCCTTCGCCCTGCCCACCGCCGTCTCCGGCATCGCCCTCACCGCCCTCTTCTCGCAGAACGGCTGGCTGGGCGCGCCGCTGGAGCGCCTGGGGGTGAAGGTGGCCTTCAGCCCCCTGGGCGTCACCCTGGCGCTGGTGTTCATCGGCCTGCCCTTCGTGGTCCGCACCGTGCAGCCGGTGCTGGAGGAGCTGGACGCCGACATGGAGGAGGCGGCGGCGGTGCTGGGCGCGGGGCGCCTCTTCACCTTCCGCCGCGTGCTCCTCCCCGAGATCCTGCCGGCCGCCCTCACCGGCTTCGCCCTGGCCTTCGCCCGGGCGCTCGGCGAGTACGGCTCGGTGGTCTTCATCTCCGGCAACATGCCGGGCAGGACCGAGATCACGCCGCTGCTGATCATGACCCGGCTCGAGCAGTACGACTACCCGGGGGCCACGGCGCTGGCGCTGGTGCTGCTCGCCTTCTCCTTCCTCCTGCTCTTCGCCATCAACCGGCTCCAGGCCTTCGCCCGGGCCCGCGGCGGGATGGCCTGACCCGTGACCCCTCCCGCCGCCGCAGCCGCCGAGGCCGCCGCAGCCCTCCGCGTGGCGCCTGCCGCCCGCCGCCCGCGGCGCGCCGCGGCCGACCCGGCCTGGGTGCGCTGGGGGCTCACCGCGCTGGCGCTGGGGGCGCTGGGCCTGCTGGTGGTGGCTCCCACCGCCCTGGTCTTCGCCGAGGGGCTGGCCAGGGGCTGGGGCGCCTACCGGGCGGCGCTGCTCGAGCCCGAGGCGCTGCGGGCGGTGCGGCTCACGCTCCTGACGGCGGCCGTGGCCGTGCCCGCCAACACGCTCTTCGGCCTCTGCGCCGCCTGGTGCATCACCCGCTTCCGCTGGCGCGGCAAGACGCTGCTCGTCACCCTCATCGACCTGCCCTTCGGCGTCTCGCCGGTGATCTCGGGCATGGTGACGGTGCTGCTTTTCGGCTCCCACGGCCTGCTCGGCCCCTGGCTCCAGGCCCACGACCTCAAGGTGGTGTTCGCGGTGCCGGGCATCGTCATGGCCACGGTGTTCGTCACCTTCCCCTTCGTGGCCCGGGAGCTCATCCCCTTCCTCGAGACCCAGGGCACCGAGGAGGAGGAGGCCGCCCACCTGCTGGGCGCCAGCGGCTGGCAGATCTTCTGGCGAGTGACGCTGCCCAACGTGAAGTGGAGCCTGCTGTACGGGGTGGTGCTCTGCAACGCCCGGGCAATGGGCGAGTTCGGGGCCGTCTCGGTGGTCAGCGGCCACATCCGCGGCGAGACCAACACCGTCCCGCTGCACGTCGAGATCCTCTACAACGAGTACGCCTTCTCGGCCTCGTTCGCGGTGGCCTCGCTGCTGGTGCTGCTGGCGGCGGTGACGCTGGCGGCCAAGCAGGTCGTGGCCTGGCGCAGTCCCTCCCGGCGCGCCTCCAGGAGCCTCCCATGAGCATCGCGGTCCACGCGGTCCACAAGGCCTTCGACGGCCACCCGGTCCTGCGCGACGTCTCCTTCGACGTCCCCGGCGGCGAGTTGGTGGCGCTGCTCGGCCCCTCGGGCTGCGGCAAGACCACGCTCCTGCGCGTCATCGCCGGGCTGGAGGAGGCCGACGCCGGCGCGGTGCTGCACGACGGCGCCCCTGTGGAGGGGAAGAGCGCCCGGGAGCGCAACGTCGGGCTGGTGTTCCAGCACTACGCCCTCTTCCGCCACATGAACGTGGCCGAGAACGTGGCCTTCGGCCTGCGGGTGCGGCGGAGGCCGGCCGCCGCCGTCCGCGCCCGGGTGCAGGAGCTGCTCCGGCTGGTGCAGCTCTCCGGCCTGGAGCGCCGCTTCCCCTCCCAGCTCTCCGGCGGCCAGCGGCAGCGGGTGGCCCTGGCGCGGGCGCTGGCTGCCGAGCCGCGGGTGCTGCTGCTCGACGAGCCCTTCGGGGCCCTCGACGCCCGGGTGCGCCAGGAGCTGCGCCAGTGGCTGCGGCGGCTCCACGACGAGATCCACGTCACCACCCTCTTCGTCACCCACGACCAGGAGGAGGCCTTCGAGGTGGCCGACCGGGTGGTGCTGATGAACCGCGGCCAGGTGGAGCAGGTGGGGACGCCACGGCAGGTCTTCGACGAGCCCCGCAGCCCCTTCGTGATGCAGTTCCTGGGCGCGGTCAACGTCTTCCACGGCCGCCTGGAGGACGGGCGGGCCCACTTCGGCGGCATCGACGTGCCGCACCCGGCCGCCGGCGAGCTCCCGGCGCCGGCCCGGCTCTACGCCCGGCCCCACGAGCTGGAGGTGCACCGCGACCCCACCGCCGGCAGCTTCCCGGCCCGGGTGCTGCGGGTCACGCCGGCCGGCAGCGCGGTGCGGCTGGAGCTGCACGCCCCCACCGTGGACCGGCCCATCTCGGCCGAGGTGGAGGCCCGGCGCGCCGAGGCCCTGGCCCTGGCCGAGGGGCTGGAGGTCTGGGTGGCGCCGCGGCGGCTGCGGGTCTTCGAGGGCGAGGCGGCCGACAGCCTCTCCTCCAGCCAGCTCTAGCTGCCGAAGCGGGCGCTCGCGCAGGGCAGGGGCATCGGCCGCTGGCCGTCGCTCGCACCCGTCGCTCGCACCCGTCGAGCGCATCCGCGCGACGGCGGAGCGCCGGGGCGGCCGGCCCATGGACTGCGACTTCGTCTCATGAACCGCATCGCCGGCATCGGCCTCCTTGCGCGCGGTCAAGCTCCGGGCACCTTTGTCCAGTCATTTCCGGGATCCCTGGCCGCCGGGGGCGAGTGGTCCCCGATCCAGTGCTGAGACTCTGTCTCATATCTGCATCGCTTCTCCCTTGACCCGGACCCGGGCGCCGCGGATAATGAAAACCATTCTCAACAAGCACTGGAGAGATCGCCGTGTCGCCTCCCCGCCTCCTCGCCGCCGCCCTCGCCACTCTCGCCGCCCTGTTCCTCGCCTCCCCCGCACCGGGGCGAGCCGCGGAGCAGGTGCTCCACCTCTACTCCGCCCGCCACTACCCTTCCGACGAGGCCCTGTTCGCCCGCTTCACCGCCCTGACGGGCATCCGGGTGAGCCGCATCGAGGGCAAGGAGGACGAGCTCCTCGAGCGCATCAAGAGCGAGGGCGCGCGCGGCCCCGCCGACGTCTTCCTCACCGTCGACGCCGCCCGCCTGGGCCAGGCCGAGGCCCTGGGGCTGTTCGCGCCCCTGCGCTCCCGGCTCCTGGAGGAGCGGATCCCCGCCCACCTGCGGCAGCCGACCTGGGCCGCCTTCTCCACCCGCGCCCGGGTCATCGTCCTCCGCAAGGGGCTCGACCCCGCCCTGGCCAGGGACTACGAGGACCTGGCCAGGCCCGCCCTGAAGGGCAAGGTCTGCGTGCGCTCCGGGAGCCACCCCTACAACCTCTCGCTGGGCTCGGCCCTCATCGCGCACCTGGGCGAGGCGCGCACCGAGGAGTGGGCGCGCGGCCTGGTCGCCAACCTGGCCCGTGCCCCCAAGGGCGGCGACACCGACCAGATCCGGGCCGTGGCCGCTGGCGAGTGCCAGGTGGCCCTGGCCAACTCCTACTACGTCGCCCGGCTGATGCGTTCCGACAAGGCGGAGGACCGGGAGGTGATGGCCCGGGTCACCGTCGTCTGGCCCAACCAGGGGAACCGGGGCGTCCACCTCAACGTCTCCGGAGGCGGGATCCTCCGCTCGGCGCCTCACCCGGAGGCGGCCCTGCGCTTCCTCGAGTTCCTGGCGAGCGACGAGGCCCAGGCCCACTTCGCCGACGGCAACAACGAGTGGCCGGTGGTGAGGACCGCGGTCACCCACAACCCGGCGCTGGAGGCGCTGGGCCCCTTCCGCGCCGACGGCCTCGACGTCGCTGCCCTGTCGAGGAACACCGCCCAGGCCCAGAAGCTCTACGACCGTGCCGGCTGGCGCTGAGCGGCGCCGCGGGCCGGCAGCCCTGCGCGGCGCGGCCACCGCGGTGGGCGCGCTGGTGGCCGCGCCGGTCCTCACGGTCTGCGCGGCCGTGCTGGCCCCGGAGGGCGGCGAGACCTGGCGCCACCTGGCCTCGACCGTCCTCCCGGACTACGTCGCCAGCACCGCCTGGCTCTGCCTGGCGGTCGGGATGGGGACCACGGTGGTGGGCACCGGGACCGCCTGGCTGGTGACCATGCACGAGTTCCCGGGGCGGCGCGCCTTCGAGTGGGCGCTGGTGATGCCGCTGGCCTTCCCGGCCTACGTGCTGGCCTACGCCTACACCGACCTCCTGCAGTTCTCGGGGCCGGTGCAGGGCTGGCTGCGGGCCGCCGGCTGGGAGCGCCCCCTGCCCGACGTGAGGTCGCTGGGCGGGGCCGCGGCCATGTTCGTGGCGGTGCTCTACCCCTACGTCTACCTCCTGGCCCGCTCCGCCTTCCTGGAGCACGCCAGCGGTACCACCGAGGTGGCCCGCTCGCTGGGCCTCGGCCCCTGGCCGGCCTTCCTGCGGGTCTCGCTGCCGCTGGCCCGGCCGGCGGTGGCTGCCGGGGCCGGGCTGGCGCTGATGGAGACCCTGGCCGACTACGGGACCGTCGCCTACTTCGGCGTCCAGACCTTCACCACCGGGATCTACCGGGCCTGGTTCTCCCTGGGCGACCGCGTCGCCTCGGCGCAGCTCGCCACCGCCCTCCTCGGCGCCGTCCTCCTGCTGCTGGCCCTGGAGCGGCTCGGCCGCGGCCGTGCCCGCTTCCACGACGCCACCGGGAGGCGCCGTCCCGGCTCCCCCGGGCGACTCCGGGGATGGCGCGCGGCCGGGGCGGCGGCCGCCTGCGGCCTGCCGCTGGCCGTGGGCTTCGCCGTCCCGGCGGCGGTGCTCCTGCGCCTGGCGCTGGCCCACGCCGGGACCCTCCCACCCGGCCGCTTCCTGCGCCTGGCCGGCAACAGCTTCTCCCTGGCCGCCGTCACCGCGCTCCTGGCGGTGGCGCTCTCGCTGCTCCTGGCCTACGCCGCGCGCGCCTCCCGCTCCCGCTGGGCCGCGGCTCTCAACCGCGTGGCCGGCCTGGGCTACGCCACCCCCGGGTCGGTCATCGCCGTGGGCGTGCTCGTCCCGGTGACCCGCCTCGACGCCTGGCTGGCCGGGGCCATCGAGGGCGCGACCGGCGCCCGCCCCGGCCTGGTCCTCACCGGCGGCATCGCGGCGCTGGTCTACGCCTACCTGGTGCGGTTCCTGGCGGTCTCGCTCCACGCCGTCGAGGCGGCGCTGGCGCGGATCACGCCGCGCATGGACGACGCCGCCCGCTCGCTCGGCGCCGGCCCCGGCGAGACCCTGAGGCGCGTCCACGCGCCGCTCCTCCGGCGCGGGCTGCTCACCGCCGCCCTGCTGGTCTTCGTCGACGTCATGAAGGAGCTGCCCGCCACCCTGGTGATGCGCCCCTTCGACTTCGACACCCTGGCCACCACCGTCTTCGCGCTCGCCTCCGACGAGCGGCTGGGCGAGGCCGCCGGTGCGGCGCTGGCCATCGTGGCGGCGGGGCTCGTCCCCCTGGTGATCGTCTCGCGCCAGATCGCCAGGGAGCGCCGCCCCGCGGGCGCAGCGCAGGGCGCCCCGGCGCTGGGCGCGGTGGAGGTGCCTTGAGCTTCCTGGAACTGGACGGCGTGTCGGTGGCCTTCGGAGGCCACACCGTGGTCGCCGGGCTCTCCTTCTCCCTGGAGGCGGGACGGATCGGTTGCCTGCTCGGCCCGTCCGGCTGCGGCAAGACCACCGCGCTCCGCGCCATCGCCGGCTTCGAGCGGCTGGCGGCGGGCGAGGTCCGGCTGGGAGGAGACCGGCTCGGCGGTCCCGGCGTGCACCTGCCGCCGGAGCAGCGGCGCATCGGCATGGTCTTCCAGGAGCACGCCCTCTTCCCGCACCTGACGGTGGCCGAGAACGTGGCCTTCGGCCTGCGCGGCCAGGAGCCACCCCGGCGCGCCCGGCGCGTGAGCGAGCTCCTGGCCACCATCGGGCTGGAGCGCCAGGGCGGCCGCTACCCGCACGAGCTCTCGGGCGGGCAGCAGCAGCGGGTGGCGCTGGCGCGGGCCCTGGCCCCGGGGCCGCGGCTGGTGCTGCTCGACGAGCCCTTCGCCAGCCTCGACGCCGACCTGCGCGAGCGGCTCTCGCTCGAGGTGCGGGAGCTGCTGGCCGCGGCCGGCGCCACCGCGGTGCTGGTGACCCACGACCAGCACGAGGCCTTCGCCATGGCCGACCAGGTCGGGGTGATGCGCGAGGGGCGGCTGGTCCAGTGGGGACGGCCCTACGACCTCTACCACCGGCCCGGCAGCCCTTTCGTGGCCGACTTCGTGGGCCAGGGCGTGTTCGTGCCGGGGCGGGTGGTGGGCGACGGCCAGGTGGAGATCGAGCTGGGCCGGCTGCGGGCCCAGGCACCCGCCCCCTGCCCTCGCTCCGGGTGCGAGGGCGGCTGCCGGGTCTCGGTCCTCCTGCGGCCCGACGACGTGGTGCACGACGAGGGGGCGCCTCTCCGGGCGAGGGTGGTGGCCAAGGCCTTCCGCGGCGCCGAGTTCCTCTACACGCTGGAAACCGCGGGGGGCTCCCGCCTCCTCTCCCTCGTGCCCAGCCACCACGACCACGCCGTGGGCGAGTCCATCGGCATCCGGCTCGACGTCGACCACGTGGTGGCCTTCCACCAGCCGCCGGGCGAGACCGCCGCCGGACCGGACAGCCGACCCTGACCCGCGCCCGGGTGCAGCCCGGGCGCTCCGCACGCCGAGGAGGTCCCCTTGCACCGCGCCGCTCCGTTCCTCGCCGCAGTCCTGCTGCTCGGCCCCGTCGCTCGCGCCGACCCGTCCCCCGGGCTCCCGGACAGCCCGCCCCCCGGACCCGACCACGGCAAGGTGGCGACCTGCGACGCGACCCCCGTCGGCGCCGGGCGCCTCGAGATCGAGCTCGCCTACAGCCCGGCCCTGACGCAGCGGGGCATGGGCGGGTTCGAGCGGTCCACCCACGCGCACACGCAGGCGCTGGTCTTCTCCCTGACCCATGGCCTCGCCGACGACGTCGACGTGCGCCTGGCCGCCGGCGTGGGCGAGGCCATGGAGCGCACCGCGCCGGGCCAGTCGCGGACGGGCACGGGGGCGACCGACCTGGCCCTCGGCGCCCGCTGGCGCTTCCTGGCCGACGCGGAGCGGGGGCTCGACCTGGCGGTCAGCGCCACGGCCGTCGCGCCCACGGGCCGGCCCGCGTCGGACCGCGCGCCGGGCCTCACCCAGGGCTACTGGAGCGTGCGCGGCGCGCTGGTGGCCTCGAAGGACTGGGGGAGCACCACGGCCAACGCCGAGCTCGCCGTCGTGCTGCCGGCCGCGCGCCGCAGCGGGGTGGGCGGCGCGGCCTTCGCCAGCCTGGCGCTGGGCCACGCGCTGCGCCCCTGGCTCCAGCCCATGGCCGAGCTGAGCTACGACGCCGCCCGGGAGGGGCCGCTGCGGCAGCGGCTGGCCGTGGCCGCGGGGCTCAGCCTGACCGGGCAGGCCGGAGAGCGGCTGCTGGCCGGGGTCCAGCAGGCGGTCTGGGGGCGCCACCAGCGCCAGGCGGTGTCGGCGCTGCTGGCGCTGAAGCTGGCCCTGTAGCCTGGCCGCTGCGCCCGCGCGGGCGCTTGATTCCGGGCCGGTCCTGGGCGAGCTTCGCGCCATGCGCGTCCGCCCCACCGAGGCCGAGGTCGACCTCGCCGCCATCGCCGGCAACTACCGCCTGGCGGTGGAGGTGGGCGGCCGCCACGGGGTGGCGGTGGTGAAGGCCGACGCCTACGGCCACGGCGCCGTGCCGGTGGCCCGCGCGCTCGCGGCCGCCGGCGCTCCCTGGCTGGGCGTGGCGCTGGTGGAGGAGGGGCTGGAGCTGCGGGCCGCCAACGTCCAGCTTCCCATCCTGGTGCTGGCGGGGGCCTTCGGCGACGCCTGGGACGAGGTGCTGCGGCAGCGGCTCACGCCGGTGCTCACCTCGGCCGGGCAGATCGCGGCCCTGGGCGCCGCGGCGCGGGCCTGGAGGGTCCGGGCCGAGGCCCACCTGGAGCTGGACACCGGCATGGGCCGGCTGGGTGCCTCCCCGGCGGAGCTCCCCGGGCTGGTTGCGGCGCTGCGCGCCAATCCCGAGGTCTCGCTCACCGGCCTCTGCACCCACTTCGCCGGCGCCGACACCGGCGACGACGAGGGCAGCGCCCGCCAGGCCGTCCTCTTCCGGGAGGCCGCGGAGGCGCTGGCGGCCGAGGGGCTCTCCCCGCTCCTCCACGCCACCAACAGCGCCGCCACCCTGCGCGTCCCGGGCGTGCGCCAGGAGCTCTCCCGCCCCGGCATCCTGCTCTACGGCTACCTCTCCTACGGCCCGGAGCTGGACGCGCCGGCGGAGGCCCGCAGCGCGGCGGCGCGGCTGCAGCCGGCGCTCACCTGGCGCACCGCCGTCGTGCACCTCAAGGAGGTGCCGGCCGGCACCCGCATCTCTTACGGCGGCCACTGGACCGCGGCGCGCCCCTCGCGCATCGCCACGCTGCCGGTGGGCTACGCCGACGGCTACGACCGGCGGCTCTCGGGGCGCCCCGGTTACGGCCGGGCCGAGGTGCTGGTGCGCGGCCGCCGCGCCCCGGTGGTGGGCACGGTGTGCATGGATCTCGTCATGGTGGACGTCACCGACGTGCCGGGCGTGGCCCCGGGCGACGAGGTGGTGCTGCTCGGCGCCCAGGGGAGCGAGCGCATCGGCGCCGACGAGCTGGCGAGGCGCGCCGGCACCATCAGCTACGAGATCCTCTGCGGCATCTCGCGGCGGGTGCCGCGGCGCTACTCGCCCAGGTAGGCCTTGCGGACCTCGGGCGAGGCCAGCAGCTCCTTGCCGGTGCCCTGCATCACCACCTCGCCGGTCTCGAGCACGTAGCCCCGGTGGGCGATCTGCAGCGCCTTGTGGGCGTTCTGCTCCACCAGCAGGAGGGCCACGCCGGCCGCCGAGACCTCGCGCAGCACCTGGAAGATGCGCTCCACCACCTGCGGCGCCAGGCCCAGCGAGGGCTCGTCGAGGAGCAGCAGCTTGGGGCGGCACATCAGCGCCCGGGCCACGGCCAGCATCTGCTGCTCGCCGCCGGAGAGGGTGCCGGAGAGCTGGTGGAAGCGCTCCTTGAGGATGGGGAAGAGCGTGAAGCTGCGCTCCAGGTCCTGGGCGATGCCGTCGGCGTCGCTGCGCAGGAAGGCGCCCAGGTCCAGGTTCTCCTTCACCGTCAGGTTGAGGAAGATGCCGCGCCCCTCGGGCGCGTGGGCCACGCCCAGGGCCACGATCTCGTGGGACTGGAGCCGGGTGATCTCGCTGCCCTGGAAGGCCACCGTGCCGCTGGTGGGCTTCAGCATCCGGGTGATGGCCCGCAGCGTGGTGGTCTTGCCGGCGCCGTTGGCGCCGATGAGGGCCACCACCTGGCCGGCCGCGGGCACCTCCAGCGAGATGCCGCGCAGCGCGTGGATGCCGCCGTAGTGGACGTGGAGGTCCTTCACCGTCAGCAGCGGCTCGCTCACTTCCCACCTCCCACCGGCACGGCGATGTGCTTCTCCTCCAGGTAGGAGTCGCCCAGGTAGGCCTCGATCACCTTCGGGTCCTTGCGCACCACCTCCGGGCTGCCCTTGGCGATGGTGACGCCGTGGTCCAGCACCACCAGCCGCTCGGAGATGCCCATCACCACCCGCATGTCGTGCTCGATGATGAGGATGGCCAGGCCGAAGTCGTCGCGGATCTTGCGGACCAGCTCCATGAGCGAGACCTTCTCCGAGGCGTTCATGCCGGCGGCCGGCTCGTCGAGGCACAGGAGCTTGGGGCCGGTGGCCAGGGCCCGGGCGATCTCCAGGCGGCGCTGCTCGCCGTAGGGCAGGTTGCGGGCCTGCTCGTCGCGCCGGTGCGCCAGCCCCATCACCTGGAGGAACTCCTCGGCGCGCCGGGTGATGCGCTCCTCGTCGGCGAGGAAGCCGCCGCTGCGCAGCACCGCCGCGGCGAAGCCGGCCTGGGCCCGCTGGTGGCAGGCGATGCGCACGTTGTCGATGGCGCTGAGCTGCTTGAAGAGCCGGATGTTCTGGAAGGTGCGGGCGATGCCCTTCCCGCAGATCTGGTGGGGGCGCTGGCCGTTGACCCGCTCGCCGGAGAGGATGACGTCGCCGGAGGAGGGCGGGTAGACGCCGGTGATGGCGTTGAAGGCGGTGGTCTTCCCGGCGCCGTTGGGCCCGATGAGCCCCACCAGCTCCCGGGGCTCGATGACCAGCTCGAACTCGGAGAGGGCCTTGAGGCCCCCGAACTGCATGGTGACCTTCCGGGCCTCGAGGACCGGGGCGCTCACGGGGCACCTCCCGCAGCCGCCTTGCGCCGCCACCGGGGCAGCAGGTCCCAGATCTCGCGGGTGCCGAAGAGGCCGGCGGGGCGCCCCAGCATGAAGAAGATGAGCAGCAGCGAGTAGACGACCATCCGGTACTCGGAGAAGCCGCGCAAGGTCTCGAGCAGGATGGTGAGCACCGCGGCGGTGAGGAAGGCGCCCGACACCGAGCCCAGGCCGCCGAGCACGATCATGGCCACCACCTCGATGGACTTGATGAAGGTGAAGCTCTTGGGGGTGCAGAGCTGGAGGTAGAACACCAGCAGGCCGCCGGCCAGCCCGGCCAGGGCGGCCGCGATGACGAAGGCCCGGACCTTGTAGCCGGTGGTGTCCACGCCCATGGCCTCTGCCGCCACCTCGTCCTCGCGGATGGCGAGCAGGGCGCGGCCGTGGGTCGACTGCAGGAGCCGCACCGCCACCATCACGGTGATGGCCGCCGCCATGCCCACGTAGGCAAGGGTGGTGAGCTTGGGGAGGCCGGAGATGCCGGTTGCCTGCCCCAGGAACTCGGAGTTCTCGATGATCACCCGGATGATCTCGTTGAAGCCCAGGGTGACGATGGCCAGGTAGTCGCCGCGGAGCCGCAGGCTGGGCATCCCCACCAGGAAGCCGGCGATGGCCGCGGTGACCATCCCCGCCGCCAGCGCGCCCAGGAAGACGAGCTGCTCGCCGGCGCCGGTGCTGACCAGCCCGCGGGTGGACATGACGATCTTGGCGGCGGTGTAGGCGCCCACCGCCATGAAGCCGGCGTGGCCGATGGAGAACTGGCCGGTGAAGCCGTTCACGATGTTGAGGGAGACGGCCAGGATGATGTTGATCCCGGCCACCACCAGCACGAAGTACCAGTAGTCGGGCAGCGAGCCCTGCACCAGGGCGACCAGGATGCCGGTGAGCAGGAGCGGGGCGACCGAGCGGAGCGCGATGAGGGGCTTCACGGCTAGACCTTCTCCGGGCGGAAGGTGCCGAACAGGCCGGCGGGCTTCACCAGCAGCACCACGATGAGGAGCGCGAAGGCGATGCCGTCGCGGTAGGAGGAGAGCAGGTAGCCGGCCACGTACTCCTCGGCCAGGCCCAGCACCAGGCCTCCCACCATGGCGCCGGGCACGTTGCCGATGCCGCCGAAGACCGCGGCCACGAAGGCCTTGATGCCGGGCATGAGGCCCATGAGCGGGTTGATGGAGGGGCGCGAGCTCGCCACCAGGATGGCGGCCACCGCCGCCAGCACGCCGCCGATGATGAAGGTGCCGGAGATGATGCGGTTGACGTTGATGCCCATGAGGCCGGCGACCTGCGAGTCGAAGGAGACCGCCCGCATCGAGGTGCCGAAGCGGGTCCGGTACACGACCCACTGCAGCGCCAGCATGAAGCCCACCGCCACCAGGAAGGAGATGACGTCGACCTTCTGGATGGAGAGCTCGCCGAGCGGCAGGTCGGGCGTCTCGAAGGACATCGGCTGCGGGAAGAAGCGGGGGGTGGGGCCGGGCGGGAAGGGCGCGCTGGCGGGGCCGAACCAGCCGGAGAGCTGCATGAAGTACTCGAGGAACAGCGAGACGCCGATGGCGGTGATGAGCGCGGTGAGGCGGGCGCGATGGCGCAGCGGCCGGTAGGCGAACCGCTCCATCAGGAACACCAGCACCCCGCAGATCATCATCGAGCCCACGAAGACGGCCAGCGCCTTCGCCAGGGTCGGCTCCTTCTCCACCCCGAGCGCGTGGGAGATGTAGAAGCCGGAAAAGGCCCCCACCATGTACACGTCGCCGTGGGCGAAGTTGATGAGCTTGAGCACGCCGTACACCATCGTGTAGCCCAGCGCGATGAGCGCGTAGATGGTGCCTACGGAGACGCCGTTCACGAGGTGCTGCAGGAACTCGGTCACGGGGAGCCGCCTGTGGGAGGGAGTTGTGCGGGGTGAAGCGCGAGGGGCCGGCCTCTCGGCCGGCCCCCCGGTGGAGCGGAAGCGCGGTTACGGGTTGACCGTGGCCGCGTACTTGGCCTTGTTCTTCTCGATGCCCAGCACCACCGCCGACTTCACGGCGTTGTGGTCGGCGTCGATGTTGATGACGCCCGACACGGCCTTGAAGTCCTTGGTGGCGGCCAGGGCGGCGGCGATCTCGGGGCCGGAGAGATCCTTGGCGCGGCTCATGGCGTCGAAGGCCACGTTGGCGGCGTCATAGCCCAGCACGGCGAGGGCGTCCGGCACGGAGCCGTAGGCCGCCTTGTACTTGGCGATGAACTCCTGGACCACGGGCGACGGGTCCTCGTCGGTGTAGTGGTTGGAGAAGTAGGAGCCGTCGAGCGCGCCCTTGGCGACCTCGAAGAGCTTGGCAGAGTCCCAGCCGTCGCCGCCCATGAGCGGGACCTTGAGGCCGAGCTCCTTGGCCTGGCGGCCGATGAGGGCCACGGCGCCGTAGTAGCCGGGGACGTAGATGGCGTCGGGCTTCTTGCCCTTGATGGCGGTGAGCTGGGCCTTGAAGTCCTGGTCGCCGTCCTTGTAGCTCTGCTCGGCCACGATCTTGCCGCCGAGCTCGACGAACTTCTTCTGGAAGAAGTCGGCCAGGCCCACCGAGTAGTCGTTGCCGACGTCCTTGAGGATGGCGACGTTCTTGATCTTCTTCTCGGTGGCGAACTTGGCCATCACCGTGCCCTGGAAGGGGTCGATGAAGCACACGCGGAAGACGAAGGGCCGGGTGTTGGCGCCGTCCTTGGTCACGCGCGGGTTGGTGGAGGTCGGCGAGATCATCGGCACCTTGTTGGCGTCGGCGATGGGCGCCATGGCCAGGGAGCGGCTGGAGGCCACCTCGCCGAGGAGCAGGGTGATCTTGTCCTGGGTGATGAGGCGGGTGGCGGCGACGGCCGCCTCCTCGGGCTTGCCCTGATCGTCGAGGGTCTTGAGCTCGATCTGCTTGCCCTTGATGCCGCCCTTCTTGTTCTGCTCGGCGATGGCGAGCTTGATGGCGTTGTCGGTGGAGACGCCGAACGTCGCCTGCTCACCGGTCATCGAGCCCACGTGGCCGATGATGATCTTGTCCGGAGCCGGAGCCGGGGCAGGGGCCGCCGCCGCCGCGGGCTTGGGGGCCTCCTTCTTCTCCTCCGTGCACGCCGCCACCGCGAAGGCGAGGGTCGCCACCGCTACTGCGCGAGAGAATCTCATCGAAAATTCCTCCTGAGGGCTTCGGGAAAGCCGTGCTCTTAGCACGCCCGCTGTGGGTGTCAATGACACCGGGTGTCCGGCTGCACCCTCACGGGACGCCCATTCCCATTGATCTTGGCGGCCTCGGCGGAGCAACCGTTTGTCCCACAAAGTGCACCCATGATCCCGTCGAGTGTGCTCTATATGGGCCCCCGCAGGCTCCATCGAACTACACGGAGAGCAACAACAATGACGAAGAAGATCTCTGCAGCGCTTCTCGCGGTCGCCCTGGCGGCCCCTCTGGGCGCCTCCGCCCAGGAGATCAAGCTCGGCGACACCACCCTCAGGTTCAACGCCTTCGCCGAGATGGCCCTGGTGTACGTGCTGAGCGGTGCCTCGAACACCGGCGACCTGTACCAGGCCGGCCCGGACGTGGTGCTCGACAACTCCGGCCCGGATCCCAAGCTCCACACCCGCGGCCTGGGCGTGGCCTACAGCCGCTTCGGCCTGTCCAGCAACACGCCTTCCAAGGTGGGCGCCATCGGGATGCGGATCGAGGGCGACTTCGCGCTCTCCTCCAACGGGACCGCCGGCCAGACCTTCACCAACTCGAAGGCCTTCCGCGTGCGCCACGCCTACGGCACCGTGGGCGACTGGCTCCTCCTCGGCCAGACCTGGTCCACCTTCGCCGACCTGAACGCCTTCGCCGACCAGATGGACGAGAACCCCACCGTCAACCTGGCCGCCCTGCGCGCCCCGATGATCCGCGTCACCTTCCCTGCCGGCCCGGCCAAGATCCAGTTCGCCGCCGAGAACCCCTACGCCACGCTCTCGGGCCCGGCCGCCACCCGCTACACGCTGCCCGACCTCATCGGCCGCGTCGACTTCGGCGCCGGCCCGGCCGCCCTCTCGGTCCGCGGCGTGGTCCGCCAGTTCATCACCCGCGACACCAGCACCGGCGCCGCTGCCGACGCCGAGCTCTCCGGCTACGGCTTCGGCGGGGCTGTCGGCTGCGCCCTGAAGTTCGGCGGCGACACCCTGGCCCTCGACGCCTCCTACGGCTCGGCCATGGGTCCCTACCAGTACGGCAACTACGGCACCGGTGACTTCCTGGTCGTGACCACCGCCGGCACCGCCTCCATCGAGAAGTGGAGCACCCTGGGCCTCTCGGCGGCCTTCACCCACGTGTGGAACCCGCAGTGGCGCACCAACGTGCTCGGCTCGCTGCTCAGCGCCTCGGCCGACACCGCCATCCAGAACGCCAACACCGGCGCCAACAAGCAGGTGATCGGCGTCGCCGCCAACACCTACTACTCGTTCGCCAAGAACGCCTGGGTCGGCCTGGAGGTCTGGTACAACTCCCGGACCACCTTCGCCACCGCCACCGCCGCCCAGGACAACAAGGGCAGCGAGTTCCGCGCCCTCGCCACCACGCACTTCGACCTCTTCTAGCAGCGAAGAGGCCGGCAGCACCCGGGGCCGCGGTCCGAGAGGGCCGCGGCCCTTCCCTTTCCTGGCGGGCGACCTCAGCCGAGCGCGGCCTGCAGCGCCCAGAGCGTCGCCATCCCCACCGCGATGGTGAGGAGCACGTTCTGGAAGCGCAGCGCGATGCCGATGGCCACCAGCGCCGCCCAGAGCCGCGCGTTGCGGAGCGAGAGATCGAGCGCCCCGCCCCGCACCAGCACCTCGGGGAAGATGATGGCGCAGAGGACGGCCGGAGGGACCAGCCGCAGGGCGCGCTGCAGGAGCGGCGGAGTCTCGAGCCGGCCCAGCAGCGCGATGAAGGACAGCCGGATGAGGAAGGTGGCCAGGCCGGCGGCCGCGAAGACCAGGAGCCAGCTCGCCGCGCTCACGAGCGGGCCTCCGCGAACATGCCGGCGGCGATGCCGGCGGCGGCTGCGACGATGAGCCCGAGCTTGAAGGGCAGCCCCAGCGCCAGGAGCGCCACCAGCCCGGCGGTGAGGGCCGCGGCCACCCCGGCGCGGTCCCTCAGCGCCGGGAAGACGAGGGCGATGAAGGTGAGCGGCAGGGTGAAGTCGAGGGACCAGCTCTCCGGCACCACCGCCCCCAGGAACACGCCCACCGCGGTGCTCACCTGCCAGGAGGCCCAGAGGGTGAGCCCGGCGCCCAGGAAGTACCAGTGGCGCCAGGGCGACACGTCGGTGCGCTCGCCGTCCCGCGCGTACCGGGTCACGGCCACGGCGTAGGCCTCGTCGGTGAGCAGGTAGGCGAGCAGCGCCTTCCACCAGCCGTTGAGGTGGCGCAGGTAAGGGGCCAGCGAGGCGCTGTAGAGGGCGTGGCGCAGGTTGACGACGAAGACGGTGAGGACGATGACCGCGCCGGGCGCGCCGTCGCGGATGAGCTGGGCGGTGATGAACTGCGCCGAGCCGGCGAAGACCACCGACGACATCGCCTGGGCCGCCGGCGGCGGGAGCCCGGCCGAGAGGGCCAGGATGCCGTAGATCATCCCGAAGGGGGCGACGCCGAGCAGGATCGGCAGCTCGTCGCGGCAGCCCGCCAGGAACTCGCCGCGGCGCGTGGGCGGCGGAGCCGCGCTGCCGGGGGTTGGGGGCATGGGGCGCGAAGGATAGACGAGGAAGGCGCTGCCGGCACGGCGATTCTGCGGTAGGCATGGGGGATGATCGCTCCTGCCCCGACCCGGCTCCTCTCCGCCGCCCTGGCCGCCACCCTCGCGCTCGGCTGCGCCGGCGCCGGCGGCGCCGTGCGGGTGGTCCCGCTCGGCGCCACCGCCGAGCCGCGACCGCCGGGCTGCGCCATCGAGCTCCTGGAGACCCGGCCCACGCGCCCATTCGAGGAGCTGGCCGAGCTCACCTCCACCGCCGCCGCGCCCGACGGCCTCGCCGCCCTCGGCGTCCTCAGGGACCCGGCCTGCCGGCTGGGCGCCGACGCACTCCTGGTGACCCACCGCACCACGCCGCGCGGGCCCACCTCGATGGTGAGCGCGGTGGCCATCCGCTGGCTCCCCTCCCCCGCCCCGGCGCCTCGCGACGAGCCGCCCGGTACGCGCTCCCTGTAGCCCGGCCCATCCGCTGCCTCCGCCCCCGCGGACGGCGTGCGCCTCCGGCCGCTGCGGCGGCGGGTGAGGCGACGTTCACCTTGCGGGCCGGGTCCCGCGGTGCTTCGCTGGCGGCGGAGGTTCGCCATGGCCGAGAAGCGCCGCCCCAGCCCGCAGACCGAGATCTTCGAGAAGGGGTACGACCCGCAGCGCTCCGAGGGCGCCGCCATCCCGCCGGTCTTCCGGACCTCGACCTTCATCTTCAAGACCGCCGCCGAGGGGAAGCGGGCCTTCGAGATCGCCTACGGCCTCTCGCCGGCGCGCCCCGGCGAGAGCCCGGCCCTCATCTACACGCGGGTCAACAACCCCAACGCCGAGATCCTGGAGAGCCGGGTCACCGCCTGGGACGGCGCCGAGTCGGCGGCCCTCTTCTCGTCCGGCATGGGGGCCATCGCCTCCACCTGCCTCGCCTACCTGAAGCCGGGCGACACGCTGGTGTTCAGCGACCCGGTCTACGGCGGCACCGAGTACCTCTTCCGCCACGTGCTGCCCTCGTTCGGGGTGAAGACCGTCTCCTTCCCGGCCGGGGCCTCGCCCGAGGCGATGGAGGCGCTGGTGAAGGGCGACCCCACGGTGAAGGTGATCTACGTCGAGTCGCCGGCCAACCCCACCATGCTGCTCTCCGACATCCCCGCCTGCCGCGCCATCGCCGACCGCCACGGCTCGCCCTCCCGCCGCATCCTGGTGATGGTGGACAACACCTTCCTCGGGCCGCTCTTCCACCGGCCGTTGCCGCTGGGCGCCGACATCGTCCTCTACTCGGCCACCAAGTTCTTCGGCGGCCACAGCGACGCCGTGGCCGGCCTGGCGCTGGCCAGCACCGCGCTCATGGGGCCCATCAAGGTGATGCGCACCATCCTCGGCTCCAACTCCGATCCCGACACCGCCTGGCTCATCGGCCGCTCGCTGGGCACGCTGCAGTTGCGCATGGAGAAGCAGCAGGAGGGCGCGCTCCGGGTGGTGCAGGCGCTGGCCGGCCACGAGAAGGTGCGGGCGGTGCTCTACCCCGGCCTGCCGGACATGGGCGCCCGCCAGGTGGAGCTCTGGAAGCGCCAGTGCTCCGGCACCGGGAGCCTGATCACCTTCCGGCTGCGCCAGGGGGGCGAGGCGGCCGCCTTCCGGCTGCTCGACGCCGTGCGCCACATGAAGCTGGCGGTGAGCCTGGGCGGCATCGAGACCCTCATCGAGCACCCCTCCTCGATGACCCACTCCGACATGACCGCCGCGGAGAAGGCCCAGGCCTGCATCACCGACGACATGATCCGGCTCTCGGTGGGGCTCGAGGACCCCGAGGACCTGGTGGACGACCTGCGCCAGGCGCTGGCGAAGGTGTAGCGGCAGATGGAGGAGACGCCGCAGGGCCTTCGTCCCCGCCCGCAGCCTCCGCGCGTGCGGACGGAACCGGCCGCAGGACGAAGCGGTCTGCATCGACGGATGCCGCGGCCGATCCGCCCGGACGAGCGAATCCGCCTCCCGCGGCCAGACGGAGATGCCCGGCCGCTGCGGACGGCGCCGGTCGCAGGACGGCCGCCGTGAAGACGCGGGGCGAGGACGGAGGACGAGGGCCCGGAGGCGTCACCCGCGGCGCCTACAGCGGCGCCCGGCGCAGATCCAGCCGCGCCAGCAGGATCACGGCGCCGATGATGAGCGCGCCGCCGACGAGCCGCAGGGCCGTCACCGTCTCGCCCAGGAGCAGCGCCGCCAGCAGCAGCGTGAAGGCCGGCTCGACGGTGGAGTAGATGGAGGCCTTCACCGGGCCGATGCGGGCCAGCCCCGCCAGGAAGAAGGCGATGGCCAGCACGGTGCACACCACCGCGATGGCCGCCACCGCGCCCCAGCCGGCGGCGCTCTGCGGCAGCCGCACCCCGCGGAAGAGGGCCACGGCGCCGTACACCAGGCCCGCCGAGGTGGCGACCAGGGCCGAGGAAGCGGCGGGGGTGACGTCGGCCGGGAGGCGGCTGCCCACCAGGATGTAGCCGGAGTAGATGAGGGCGGCGAGGAGGCCGAAGAAGATGCCCAGCGGCTTCCCGTCGCCGGCCCGCCCGATGGTGAGCACGCTGCCGAGGAGCGCCATCCCCACCAGCAGCACCTGGGCGCCGGAGAGGTGGTGCCCGAGCAGGCGCGAGAGCAGGGTCACCAGGGCCGGGTAGAGGTAGAGGAGCAGCGCCACCAGGCCGGCCGAGGCCAGGGTGAGGGCGGTGAAGTAGCTGAAGGCCTGCCCGGCGTAGCCGATGCCGCCCATGCCGGCCAGCATCAGCAGGCCGCGCCGGCCCGGGAGCCGCTCGCCGCGCACCAGGAAGAGGGTCCAGAGCAGCGCCGCCGCCAGGGCGAAGCGGAGCAGCAGCAGCGTGGAGGTGTCGAGGCCGTCGGCGTAGGCGGCGCGGGCGAAGATGGGCATGGCGCCGAAGCACAGCGCCGAGGCCACGATGTAGGCGGCCCCCAGGGCCGCGGCCTTGCGGTCGGGCACGGGCGCTCCGCCTACCCGGCCTTGAGGTCCACCACCCTGCCGCCGGTGACGCGCACCAGCTCGGCGGGGGTGAGGCGGAAGACGGCGAAGGGGGAGCCGGCCGCGGCCCAGACCACCTCGAAGGCCAGCAGGTCGCGGTCCAGCAGCACGTCGAGCTTCTCCGGGTGGCCCACCGGCGGGACGCCGCCGATGGCGAAGCCGGTGTGGGTGCGGACGAAGTCGGCGTCGGCCCGGCCGGCAGCCTCGCCCCAGTGCTCGGCAAGCAGCGCCTCGCTGGCGCGGTTCTGGCCGCTCACCAGCGCCAGCAACGGCCTGCCGCTCGTGGCGCCGCGGAAGACCAGCGACTTCACGATCTGCCCCACGCCGCAGCCCACCGTGGCCGCGGCCTCCTGGGCGGTGCGGGTGCTCTGGGAGAGCTCCTGCACCTGGCTCTCGAGTCCCAGGGCGGCGATCGCCTCCCGCACCCGCTGCACGCTTCCGCTCGGCTTGGCCACGTCGCGCTCCTCCAGTGGTCAGCGCGCCCCGCCGCCCAGGTAGGCTCCCTGCACCTTGGGGTCGGAGAGCAGCGCCGCCGCCGAGTCCTCTAGCACGATCCGGCCCACCTCCATCACGTAACCGCGGTGGGCCAGCTTGAGGGCGGCCCGGGCGTTCTGCTCCACCAGCAGCACCGTCACCCCGGTGCGGTTGATCTCGCGGATGGTCTGGAAGATGGTCTTCACCAGGAGCGGCGCCAGGCCCAGCGAGGGCTCGTCGAGGAGCAGGAGCCGGGGCCGCGCCATCAGCGCCCGCCCGATGGCCAGCATCTGCTGCTCGCCACCCGAGAGCGTCCCGGCCAGCTGCTGGCTGCGCTCCCGCAGCACCGGGAAGAGCCCGAAGACCTTCTCCTCGGTCTCGGCGATGCCGGCCGCGTCGCCGCGGGTGAAGGCCCCCAGCCCCAGGTTCTCGCGCACCGTCAGGGTGCCGAAGATGCGGCGTCCCTCGGGGGCCTGGGCGATGCCCAGCCGCACCAGCCGGTGGGCCGGGAGGTGGTGCACCGGGGCGCCGTCGAAGCGGATGGCGCCGCGGGCCGGCTGCAGGAGGCCGCTGATGGTGCGCAGGGTGGTGGACTTCCCGGCGCCGTTGGCGCCGAGGATGGTGACGATCTCCCCCTGGTCCACGCGCAGCGAGATGCCGTGGAGGGCCTCGACGTTGCCGTACTTGACGGCCAGCCCTTCGATCTCCAGGAGGGGGGCGGTCACGCCAGCTCCTCGTCGGTGCCCAGGTAGGCCTCGATGACGCGCCGGTCCTGCTTCACCGCCTCGGGCGGCCCCATGGCGATGCGGGCGCCGTACTCCAGCACCACGATGTTCTCGCAGGCCTTCATCACCAGGCTCATGTCGTGCTCGATGAGCAGCACGGTGATGCCCCGGGCCTGGATGCGGCGGATGAGGCCGATGAGCTCCTCGGTCTCGTTCTCGTTCATGCCGCCGGCCGGCTCGTCGAGGATCACCAGGCGCGGGTCGGTGGCCAGGGCCCGGGCGATCTCCAGCTTGCGCTGGTTGCCGTAGGAGAGGTTCCTGGCCAGCTCCATGGCCTGGCCCCGCAGCCCCACGAAGGAGAGCTCGGCCGCGGCCCGCTCCGCCGCCTCCCGCTCCTCGCGCCGCTGGCCCGGGAGCCGCAGCATGGCGGCCAGGGCCCCGGCCCCGGTGCGGCAGTGCCGGCCGGCCAGCACGTTCTCCACCGCCGAGAGCTGCTGGAAGAGCCGGATGTTCTGGAAGGTGCGGGCGATGCCGAGCTGGACGATGCGGTGGGTGCGCAGGCCCGCGAGCGAGCGGCCGTCGAAGGTGATGGTGCCGCCGTCGGCCCGGTAGTTGCCGGTGATGAGGTTGAACACCGTGGTCTTGCCGGCGCCGTTGGGGCCGATGAGGCCCACGATCTGCCCCTGCTTCACGTCGAAGGAGACCTTGTTGACGGCGGTGAGGCCGCCGAACACCTTGGTGGCCTCGCGGATCTCGAGGAGCGCGCTCACGGGGCGGCCCCCTCGGGCGGGACGTCGGCCTCGCGGAAGCGCACCGGCCGCAGCGGCAGGAAGCCCTGGGGCCGCACCACCATCATCACCATCAGCGCCAGGCCGAAGAAGAGCATGCGGTAGCTGGCCAGGCCGCGGAAGATCTCGGGGAGCCCGATCACCAGGAAGGCGCCGAGGATGACCCCGGGGATGGAGCCGGCGCCGCCGAGGATGACGATGACGAACACCACCACCGACTCCCAGAAGCTGAAGGACTCGGGGGAGATGATGGTCATCTTGGCGGCGTAGATGCTGCCGGTCATGCCGGCCCAGGCCGCGCCCATGACGAAGGCCATGAGCTTGTAGCGGGCGGTGTCGACGCCGCTGCCCTCGGCCGCCACCTCGTCCTCGCGAAGGGTGTTGAGGGCGCGGCCGAAGCGGGACTGGGCCAGCCGGTGGAAGAGGAAGACCGTCAGGGCCACGAAGCCCCAGATGAGGTAGAGGAACTCGTCGGGCCGCCGGAGCTTCCAGCCGAAGAGCGAGGGGCGGCCGATGCCGAAGATGCCGTTGGAGCCGCCGGTGAGGCCGCCGAGGTCGTTCACCAGGGCGATGCGGACGATCTCCCCCATGCCGATGGTGACGATGAGGAGGTAGTCGCCGCGCAGGTGGATGACGGGGCGGGCGACGATGGCGCCGAAGATGGCCGCCGCCAGCCCGGCGATGGGCAGGGCCCAGAGGATGGGGAGTTGCAGCCGGGTGTTGAGGATGGCGGCGGTGTAGGCCCCCACCGCGTAGAAGGCGGCGTGGCCCATGTGGAAGAGGCCGGCGTCGCCGAGGATGAGGTTGAGCGAGAGCGCCAGCAGCGCGTAGAGCCCGACGTTGCAGAGGACGTCCACCCAGTAGGCGTCGAGGAAGAGCGGCGTGCAACCGATGAGCACGGCCACCGCCAGGTAGCCGGCCAGCAGGCGGCGGCTCACCGCACCCCTCCCCTGCCGCGTGCGCCCCGGGCCGGCATCAGACCTTCTCCGCCACCCGCTCGCCGAGCAGGCCGGTGGGGCGGACGATGAGGATCAGGATCAGCACCAGGAAGGCGATGGCGTCCTTCCAGGCCAGCGAGACGTAGGCCGCGCCCAGCGACTCGACGACGCCCAGCAGGAGGCCGCCCACCATGGCGCCGGGGATGTTGCCGATGCCGCCCAGGATGGCGGCGGTGAAGGCCTTCATGCCGTAGAGCAGGCCCATCTGGTAGCCGATCTGCCCGTAGTAGAGCCCCACCATCAGGCCGGCGGCGCCGCCCAGCGCCGGGCCGATGAGGAACACCAGCAGGATGACCCGGTTGACGTCGATGCCCATGAGCCGGGCCGCGCCCTGGTCGATGGCGGCGGCGCGGATGGCGGTGCCCACCTTGGTGCGCTGCACGAAGAGGTAGAGCGCCCCCATCATCACCAGCGACACCAGCACCACCAGGATGCGCATCAGCGGCACCTGGACGCCGAGGACCGAGACCGCGATCTCGGGGAGCACGCCGCTGGGGTAGACCTGGAAGCGGGCGCCGTAGACCAGCATCAGCGCGTTCTGCAGGAAGATGGAGGCGCCCAGCGCCGAGACGACGGCCGAGAGGCGCGGCGACTCGCGGAGCGGCCGGTAGGCGGCCCGCTCCAGGATGGCCCCGAGCAGCGCCACCAGCACCACCACCAGCACCGCCAGCACCAGCAGCCCGGCCACCGGACCGACGCGGTCCTGCAGCGCCAGGCCGGTGAGCAGCGTCAGGCCCAGGTAGGCGCCGCAGCTGAAGAGGTCGCCGTGGGCGAAGTTGATGAGCTTCATCACCCCGTACACCATGGTGTACCCGAGGGCGATGAGGGCGTAGATGCCACCGACGGCCAGGCCGTTGGTGAGCTGCTGGAGGAACTGCTCCATCGCGGACGGGCCCGGGGCCCGGGAGCCGGCGCGGCGGCCGGCCCCCGGAGCGGCGCGCTAGGGCTGGAGCACGAAGCTGCCGGCCTTGTCGACCTTGTAGACGCGGTACAGCTCGCCCACCCGGTCGCCCTTCTGGTTGAAGGAGATCTTGCCGGTGAAGCCGGGGAAGTCCTTGAGGCCGTTGGTCAGGTAGTCGCGGACCTTCTGCGGATCGGTGGACTTGGTGGCCTCGATGGCCTTCACCACCACGCGGAAGCCGTCGCCGGCCAGCAGGCCGTAGATGGAGCCCGGCTCCTCGCCCCACTTCTTCTTGTAGGAGGCCAGGTAGGCCCGGGCCTCGGCGGTGTCGAGGTCCTTGGGCACGGGCGGCGAGAGGAACTGGAAGCCCTCGACGGCCTCCTTGCCGGCGATCTTCACCAGGTCGGGGTTGTTGATGGCGTCGCCGCCGATGAAGGGCACCTTCCAGCCCATCTGGCGCTTCTGCTTCAGCAGCAGGCCGGCCTCGGGGTAGTAGCCGGTGAAGAAGACCGCGTCGGGGCCGGCCGCCTTCAGCTTGGTGAGGATGGTCGAGTAGTCCTGCTCCTTGGGCGTGAGGGCGTCGAAGAAGACCACCTGCACCTTGCCCTTGAGCAGCGCGTTGATCTCGTCGGCCAGCCCCTTGGAGTAGGCCGAGTTGTCGTGGAGCAGGGCCACCTTCTTGGCGCCCATCTTCTGGAGCGTGGCCGCGCCCACCCGCCCCTGCTCGTCGTCGCGCGGGCAGGTGCGCAGGAAGAGCTTGAGCCCCTTCTCGGTGAGCCGGACCGCCGTGGAGCCGTTGGCGATCTGGATGATCTTGGCCTCGTCGAGGATGGCCTGGGAGGCCTCGGTCACCGCCGAGCCGTAGGTGCCGATGACGGCCGCCACGCCCTTGGTGGTCAGGCGCTGCGCCGCCAGGGAGGCGGTGCGGGGATCGCCGCCGTCGTCCTCGACGATCACCTCGACCTGCTTGCCGTTGATGCCGCCCTTGGCGTTCTGCTCGGCGGCCAGGAGCTCCACGTTCTTCTTCATCTCCTGGCCTTCGCTGGCCCAGGAGCCGGTGATGGGAGCCATCAGGCCGATCTTGATGGTGTCGGCCGCGCTGGCCGGGCCAGCGGCCATGAGGCCCAGGGCCAGCGCGAGACGTGCGATGCGGTTCATGGTCTCTCCTCGTCGTGTGGGTCTGGTTGCGGGCCGGGATTCCACCTCAAAGCCCCCCGGTGGGCAATCGGAACCGAACCGCCGGATTCGACCGGACCGACGCGGGGCGGTGCGGATCCGGCACTAGCCGATGATGAAGTCCTCGCCCTTGACGTCACCGCGGGCGAAGCGGTCGAGCGTGAAGCGCTGGAAGATCTCGTCGGGCGGATCGCCGGCCATCCAGCCGGCCATCAGCTCGGTCACCGCCGGAGCCATCATGAAGCCGTGGCCCACGAAGCCGGAGAGCTGCAGGAAGTTGTCGTGGCCGGCGGCCCCGAGGATGGGGTTGTTGTCGGGTGTGACGTCGTAGCAGCCGGCCCACTGGCGCATCACCTGGAGGCCGGCGGTGATGGGCACCGCCGCGGTGATGGCCCGCGAGAAGCGGGCCAGGAAGCGCAGCGTCGAGCGGGTGTCCAGGCCCGAGGGCTCGTCGGGATCGCCCAGGCCGCCCACGATCTCGCCGCGGCCGCTCTGGGAGAAGTACAGGCCGCTCCCCAGCACCGACACCAGCGGCTGCAGCCACGGCTTCTGCGGCTCGGTCACCAGGATCTCGTGCCGCTCCGGCTCGTTGGGCAGCTTCACGCCTGCCAGGGCCGCCACCTCGCGGCTCCAGGCGCCGCAGGCGTTCACCACCGTTTCGCAGGCGATGCGGCCGCGGTCGGTGACCACCGCGGTGATCCTCTTGCCGGTGGACTCGAAGCCGGTGACGCGGGTGAAGGTCACCACCTTGGCTCCCAGCGCCTCGGCGCGGGAGGCGTAGCCCCAGGCGAAGGGCCAGGGGAAGACCACGGCGTCGTCCGGGTTCCAGGAGGCGGCCAGGAAGCGGGAGGAGTCGAGCTGCGGCACCACCTCCAGCGCCTCGGCGGGCGTGAGGATGCGGGTGCGCACGCCGTGGCGGGCGTGGAGCACCGCGTTCTTCTCGATGCGCTCCACGTGCTCCCGGGTCGGGGCCAGGAAGAGGTAGCCGCCGCGCCGGAACCAGACGTTGATGCCCATCTCCGAGGCGAAGTGCTCGCCGATCTCCAGCGAGCGGCGCGCCAGCCGGATCATGGTGGGCGTGGTCCACTGGGCCCGGACGCCGCCGCCGTTGCGCCCCGAGGCGCCGGCGTTGACGTAGGCCCGCTCCAGCAGCACCACGTCGGTGATGCCGCGGCGGCAGAGGTTGTAGGCCAGGCCCACGCCCATGATGCCGCCGCCGATGATGACCACCTTGGCGCGGGCCGGGAGCGGCATGGAGGGGCGCGGGGTCACCGCCGGCGCCAGCGGCACCGGCGCGCCGCCCTCGAGGGGCAGCGCCTCGGGATCGAGCGAGGCCAGGGCGCCCAAAGACGTCGGGTGCAGGGGTGGACGGACGGTGAACGGGGCCACCTCGCCGGGCGTGGCCCCGAGCCTGAGGAGCTCGCGGGCCGCCAGCGCCAGGCAGGTCTTCCCCTGGCAGGGGCCGGTGCCCATGCCGGTGTAGCGCTTCACCGACTCCAGGTCCCTGTAGCCGCGGGCGAAGGCGCGCTGGACGTCCTCGGCGGTCACGTCCTCGCAGGCGCACAGGAAGGCTTTCGAGGAACCCATCCCGCTACCCCCCGACTGCTGCGGCGCACGATGCCTGCCTGCGGCGGGCAGGCTCGTCGCTGCGCTTCTCGAAGTAGCTGTAGCTAAGTCTGCGATGCTCGCTCCTCGCGTGCCCGCCCCGGCGACGGCCTCCTGCGCCTCGCGACGTCGGTGGGTGGCGGGAGGGGTTCCTAGCCACGGCTCGCCGCCTCCCCGGCCCGCAGGCCGGCCTCGACCGCCGCCGCCGCGGTGCAGGGGCCGCACACCTCGCCGGCGGCCCACACCCCGGGGGCGACGAGCCCGGCGGGGCCGGGCTTCACGCGGAAGGCGCCGGTGGCCGGGTCCAGCTCCAGGTGGGCGCCGGCGGCACGGGCCAACTCGGCGGCCGGCATCCGCGGCGTGGCCACCGCCAGCGTGTCGCAGCGCAGGCGCCTGCCGTCGGCCAGGTCCAGCGCCGCCAGCCGCCGCCCGCCGCGGCCCCGCGCCACCTCGCCCTCCACGCGCTCGGCCTGCATGCCCGCCGCCACCAGCCGCTCGGCCACCGCCTCGGCCTCGGGCCCCTGCCCCAGCACGGCGGCCCGCTCGCCGGGCACCACGCCGTCCTCGGCCAGCGCCACCAGCAGCCCGCGGGCGCCGTGCACGCCGGGCAGGTCGTTGCCGGGGAAGAGCGGCGGCTGGGCCCAGGTGCCGCTCGCCAGCACCGCCCGCGGAGCGCGCACCACCAGCATGCGGCCCGCGCCGCGCCGGTCCACCGCCGCCAGGAGCTCGGTGCCGTCGCGCCACAGCCCCAGCACCGGGGCGCGCGCCTCCACCCGGCCGCCGGCCCGCTCCACCGCCCGCGCCACCTCCCCCGGCCAGGCCAGCGGCGGATCGCCGGGCAGGTGCATGCGGCAGCGCAGCCGCCCGCCGAGCGCCCGATCCTGCTCGCAGAGCAGCACCCGCAGCCCGCCCTGCACCAGCGCCTCGGCGGCCCCCAGGCCGGCCGGGCCCGAGCCCACCACCAGCGCGTCGATGCGCAGCTCCTCGGCCGGTGGGCGCGCCGCCGGCACCTGGTCGGGCAGGTGGCCCAGGCCCGAGAGCTGCCGCGAGGCCTGCACCGCGACGCGGTTCACCACCTGGCTCCAGGTGGCCATGTGGTGGTGGTCGATGCCGTGCGGCGAGAAGAGGTCGATGGCGCCCAGCAGGTCGTGGGCCGCGCCGCCGAAGGCGTTCTGGGTCTCGACCCGCAGGCCCGGCCGGCAGGCGGTCTCGCAGGCCCGGACGTTGGGGGCGCCGTCCACGCGCACCAGGCAGCTGCCGCAGGAGCTCTGCAGGCAGAAGGGGCCGCGGGGGCGGTGGTACTTGGCGCTGCGGGAGAGCAGCGGCCGGCCGGCCGCCAGCAGGGCCGAGGTGACGCTCTCGCCGCTGCGCGCCGGGATCTCGCGTCCGTCCACCGAGATGGTGCAGTCGGGCGCGAAGTGGGGCTCGGGGAGGCGCGCCATGGCGCACGAAGGATAGTCGAGGGCCCGGCAGCGGTGCTGCCTTTTCGGGTCGTCGCGCGCCGGTGTCGCAGCCGCAGCGCACCGGCGGCGAGAGGCGGAGTAGCATCCGGGCGGTGCGCCTCCGCTTCGCCTTCGCCGCCGCCCTCCCGGCGCTCGCAGCGCTCGCCGCCATGGCCCTCCTCTCCGACCGGCTTGCCCGGCGCGCGCTGGAGGCGGAGCTGGGAGCGCGGCTGGTGGCGGTGGCCCAGGCCGCCGCCGCCGGGCTGCCGGCCGAGCGGGTCGAGGGGCTCCGGCCCGGCGACGAGGAGACCCGCACCTACGGTCACGTCCGCGCCCGGCTGGAATCGCTGGCCCGCGCCACCGGCACCCGCCTCCTGGTGCTCCGGCCCGACCGCACCGCCGTGGCCGATTCCGAGGGCCGGTGGAGAATCGGCGAGCCGGTGGCGGCGCTGGAGCGGGATCGCCTGGAGGTGGCGGAGGCGGCCGCGGGGCGGGCCCTGCCTAGCCAGGTGCTCTTCGAGGGGACCGGCGGCGCGCTCTACAAGACCGGCTACGCTCCGCTCTCCGACGGCAGCGGCCGCACGGTGGCGGTGGTGGCGGCCGACGGCACCGCACCCTCCTTCGCGACGCTGCAGCGCTTCCGCAGCCTGCTGCTGGCGCTGGCCCTGGCCGGTGCGCTCGCGGGCGCGGCGGTGGCCGCGGCGGCCGCCCTCTCGGTGACCCGGCCGCTGCGGCAGCTCTCCGCCGCCGCCCGGCGCATCGGCGAGGGGGATCTCGACTCGGCACTGCCGCCGGCCGGGTCGAGCGGCGAGGTGGAGGCCCTGCGCCGCACGCTCGAGGAGATGCG
This sequence comes from Deltaproteobacteria bacterium, assembly GCA_016214955.1. GTDB lineage: Bacteria > Myxococcota > Myxococcia > Myxococcales > Anaeromyxobacteraceae > JACRMN01. The sequence goes on along the minus strand of JACRMN010000019.1, from coordinate 42,071 downwards.
CCAGGCGCTGCAGGCCCGCGACCGGGAGCGGGCCACCATGCTCGCCGGCATCGCCCACGAGGTGCGCAACCCGCTGGGCGCCATGGGGCTCTTCGCCGGCGCCCTGGCCTCCGATCTCGCCGGCCGGCCCGAGGCGGCCCACGTGGCCCGCATCCAGGCCGAGCTGGCGGCGCTGGCGCGGCTGGTCGAGGACTTCCTCGACTACGCCCGGGCCCGCCCCCTCGCCCCGGAGGAGATCGACGCCGCCGAGCTGGCCGCCGAGCTGGCGGCGCTGGCCGGCCCGCTGGCGAGCGAGCGCGGGGTGCCGCTCGGGGCCTCGGGCGACGGCCGCTTCCGCGGCGACCGGCACCTCCTGCGCCGCGCCGGGCTCAACCTCCTGCGCAACGCGGTCGAGGCCTCGCCCCCCGGCCAGCCGGTGGAGGTGGCGGTGGCGGTGCGTGGCGGCGAGGCGGCGCTGGAGGTGCGGGACCGCGGACCGGGCCTCTCGGCCGAGGCCGCCGCCCGGCTCTTCGAGCCCTTCTTCACCACCAAGGAGCGGGGCACCGGCCTGGGGCTGGCGCTGGCGCAGCAGGCGGCCCTGGCCCACGGGGGCCGGCTGGAGGTGGGCCCGCGCCCGGGCGGCGGCGCCGAGGCCCGCCTGGTGCTGCCGGCCAAACCGGCCGCCTGATCTAGACTGCACCATGGCCCGCATCCTCATCGCCGACGACAGCGACGCCATGCGCGACGGCATGGTGCTCACCCTCACCCGGGCCGGCCACGAGGTGCAGGGCGTGAAGGGCGGCGCCGAGGCCATCGCCGCCTACGCTCGGCGCCACGCCCAGGTGGTGGTCACCGACCTGCGGATGATCCCGGTGGACGGGCTGGAGGTCGTGCGCCGGCTGCGGGAGCTCGACCCCGACGCCACCATCCTGCTGGTCACGGCCCACGGCACCGTGGCCGCGGCCGTGGAGGCGATGCGGGCCGGCGCCACCGACTTCGTCGAGAAGCCCTTCCCACCCGAGCTGCTGGTGGCGCGGGTCGAGAAGGCGGCGGCCATCGCCGGCGAGCGGCGCCGGGCCCGCGACGCCCACGCCCGGGCCGCGGCGCTCGACGAGGACCGGGCCCGCGAGGCCGGCTCGGAGGGGCTGCTGGGCGACTCTGCCGCCATGGCCCAGGTGCGGGAGCAGGTTCGCAAGGTGGCCGGCACCGAGGCCACGGTGCTGGTGCTCGGCGAGTCGGGCACCGGCAAGGAGCTGGTGGCCCGCGCCCTCCACCAGGGCGGCAGGCGCCGCGACGGCCCGTTCGTCTCGGTCTCCTGCGCCGCGCTGCCGGAGGGGCTGCTGGAGTCGGAGCTCTTCGGCCACGAGAAGGGGGCCTTCACCGGTGCGGTGCGGCGCAAGATCGGCCGCTTCGAGCTGGCCCACGGCGGTACGCTCTTCCTCGACGAGGTGGGCGAGCTGCCGCCGGCGGTGCAGGTGAAGCTCCTGCGGGTGCTGCAGGAGCGGCGCTTCGAGCGGGTGGGCGGCGAGGAGACGCTGGAGGTGGACGTGCGGCTGGTCTCGGCCACCAACCGCGACCTGGCCCGGCGGGTCCGCGAGGGCCAGTTCCGCGAGGACCTCTACTACCGGCTGGCCATCGTGCCGCTCTCGCTGCCGCCACTGCGGGCGCGGACCGGCGACGTGGAGCTCCTGGCCCGACATTTCCTCGCCAAGCACGCGGGCCGCATCGGCCGCCAGCTCGCCGGCTTCTCGCCGGGGGCGCTGGCGCTCCTCTCGCGACACGACTGGCCGGGCAACGTGCGCGAGCTGGAGAACGCGGTGCAGCAGGCCATGGTCTTCGCCGAGGGGCAGGTGGTGGAGGCGGCCGACCTGCCTGCGGCGCTCCGCGAGGCGCCCCGGGCGCTGCCGGTGCCCAGCGGCGACCGCGGGCTGCCGGAGATCCTGGAGGAGCTGGAGCGGCAGCTCCTGGTGTCGGCGATGGAGAGGGCCCGCGGGGTGAAGGCCGAGGCGGCGCGGCTCCTGGGGCTCAAGCCCTCGGCCCTCTACTACAAGCTGGAGAAGTACGGCATCGGCGGCGGCGAGCCTCCCGGGCCCGAGGGCGGATGACGGCGCGGCCTCGGTTTTCTGGCGGTTGCCTCGGAGCGTCGAGCACCGGGCTCCGGCACGGGGCCGCCGGCCGATGTCACCACAGGGGTTTTCGGGCGCGGGGGCCGGCACGCCCCTTGCTCATCCGGAGGCCGATGGTCCGCCTCCTCGCCCGCCTCTCGCTCCTCGGCGCCCTCCTCGGCACCCTGCCGGCGCCGGCCGGCGCCGACGACGAGCGCGCCAGGGCGGTGGCCGAGCTGGCGGAGCTGGCGCCCCGCATCGAGGCGCTGAAGCGCGAGGCCCAGGCCGGGCGCGACGGTTCGGCCGAGCTGCAGCGGCTCCTCTCGCGGGCCCAGGCGCTGGCCGACAAGCTCGATCGCCCCGGTCCCGCGCCCGCGCCCCGCGCCGACGCCGGGCCCGACGCCCGCGAGCTCCGGGAGCGGGCCGATGCCCTGCGCGACCGGGCCGACAGGCTGGCCGCGGCCCTGGGCGCGGTGGAGGAGCGGCTCCGCGCCGCGCGCCGCCAGGGCGAGCTCGCCGACGCCATGGACCGCGTCTCCGGCAGCTCCGATCCCTTCGCCGAGTCCGCAGCGCGCCGCCCCGCGGCGGCCGCCGTCCCGGGCGCGACGTCCAGCGCCGTCCCCCCGCCGGGTTCCATCGCGCAGCCGGTGCCGCCCGCCGCGAGCGCTCAGGCCCGCTCTGCCGCCGCCGCGCAGCCGGCCTGGACACCCTCCGCGGAGCGCGCCGCAGAGGGGCTGCAGCCGGCCGAGGGGGACGGCCCCGGTGCGCTGCGCCGCAAGCGGGCCGCCCTGGGCGCTGCGCTCGCCGGCCTGCGGGCCCAGGCCGAGGCGCTCGACGCCGAGGCGCGCGCCCTCGACGCCGGCCGCTGACACCTCCGCGGTTCCGTATTCGCGGCCGCTCGCCTACCCTTGCCGGAGCGTGCGCCTCCCCGGCCTCCTCCTCGCCGCCGCCGCCGCCCTCCCCGGCGCCGCCCCCGCCGACCCGGGCGAGTGGGAGGTCTCGGCCGAGGTCAGCGCCGGGCTCGACGGCAATGCCACCCGCGCCGTCGCCCCCGAGGCGGCGGTCCGCGCCCCCTTCCTCGGCCTGGCGGTCCGGGCCCGCGGCGCCGCCGGCGAGGGCGGCCTCCGCGGCCGCGTCTCGCTCTCGGAGGCGCTTCGCCTGCACCAGGGCGCGCCGGGGGCCGACGCCCTCGCCTCGGGCCTGGAGGCGGAGGGGAGCGCGGCGCTGGGCGCCGGCCTGACGGCGGGCCTCTCCCTCGCCGCCAGCGACCTCCGCGACGAGGCCCGGCGCCTGGCCCGCCACGAGCTTCGGGCCGCCGGCTCGCTCACGCTGGGCACGCGCCGCCGCGGCGCCGCGCTGGGCGGCGGCTGGGCCCTCTTCGCGCCGCGCGACCCGGTGCTCCGCGCCCTGACGGCCGAGGGGCCGCAGGCCAGCCTGCGCGCCCACTGGAGCCCGGCCGCCGGCCACGCGCTCACCCTCTCGGGCACCGCCTGGCAGCAGGACTTCCCCCACTGGGATCCGGCGGAGCGCCGCCAGGACACCACCTTCGCCGGCGCCGCCGAGTACGCCTACCGCGGCCCCTTCCTGGCGGCGCTGGGGCTGGAGGCGGCCCGGAACCGCTCCCGCATCACCGGCGGCGGCTTCACCCGGCAGCGGCTCACCGGCCGGGTGGCCGCCTTCCTCCCCCTCGACGTGACGCTGGCCGGGCGGGTGGCGCTGCAGCGCTCCCGCTACCCGGCACCGCTCCTCCTCCGCGACCAGCTCGTCCTGGCCGACGGCGGCGAGGGGCAGACGCTGGCCGAGCTGCGGCTCGCCCGGCGGCTCGGCGAGCGCTGGGAGGTGGCGCTGGCGGCGGCTCACCACCGCAGCGAGGCGGCGAGCGGCAGCAGCGCCCCGGCCTTCCGGCGGAGCACGGCGGCCCTCTCCCTCTCCTGGCGCGCCGGCTCCGGCGAGAGCGACTGAGCTATCGCTCGGGCCGCAGCTTCCCGGCGAGGCGGGGCGCGGCCCGCTCGAAGAGCTGGTCCACCCATTCGATGACCGCCCGGACGCGCGGCGTGCGCCGCAGGTCGCCGTGCACCAGGAGCCAGATCTCGTGGCTGGCCGAGACCGGCCCCTCCATGCGGCGCAGCGCCGGATCCCGGTCGCCGAGGAAGCAGGGCAGGAGCGTGACCCCGATGCCGGAGCGGGCCGCCACCGCCAGCGCGCCCGAGCTGTTGCAGCGGAACACCACCCGGCGCTGCGGCGCCTCCCGCGCCAGCCAGCGCTCCTGCGGCGTGCCGGCGGCGGCGTCGTCGAGCCCCAGGAAGCAGTCGGCGTCGAAGTCCACGTGGGTGCGCCCCTGCGCCTGCTGGTATGCGGGCGCGGCGTAGAAGGCGAAGGAGACGTCGCCCACCTTGCGGGTCACGAGCGCGGCGTCGCGCGGCCGGCCCATGCGCAGGGCCAGGTCGGCCTCTCGGCGGGTCAGATCGAAGTGGCGCTGGTCGGCGGCCAGCTCCAGCACCAGCGCAGGGTAGGCCTGGCGCAGGGCCGGGAGCTCCGGCGCCAGCAGGTGCTGGGCGATGTGCGGCGTGGTGGTGAGCCGCACCGTCCCGCTCACCTCGCGGTCGCGCGCGTCGGCGTGGCGCGCCAGCGCCAGCACGTCCTCCTCCACGCGCCGCGCCAGCGCCGAGAGATCCTCGCCCGCCGCGGTCTGCGTCCAGCCCTGGGGGCCGCGCTCGAACAGCGGCAACCCCAGCTCCTCCTCCAGCGCGGCCACGCGACGGGCCACGGTGTTGCGGTCCACGCCCAGCCGCTGGGCGGCGCGCGAGAGGCTGCCGGCGCGCACCATCTCCAGGAAGAAGCGCAGGTGGCCCCACTCCAGACGACCCGCGCGTTCTTGCGCGGGGGCAGCGCGAGGCTGCGCCTTTTTCGGTTCCGCGGCCATGGCTATCTCTACCTCGTCGCGGCGCTCCTGTCCGCGGCAGCAAGAAGGGAGCAGACCATGCCTTCGGGCTACTGCAGCACGATTTCACCGACCACGCGGGGTGGCCCCATCGGGTTCACCTTCGCCCCCGAGCACGAGGCCAGCGCCCGGCCCGTCTCGCGCAGCCTCCTCGGCGGCTGGGTGATCCTGGCCTCCGCCCCGGTCCTCTGGACCTGGTTCACCCTCGCCCTGGTGACGCCATGAGCACGCCTACCCGCTTCCACCTGCACGACAACGGCACCGTTCGCCTCCTGCCCCGGGCCGAGGGGCTCCGGCTCCGCGCCGAGCGCGGCACCTTCCTGGTCACGCAGGAGGGCGACCCCGAGGACCACGTCCTGCGCGGCGCCGGCGAGCTTCGCACCGGCAAGCGCGGCCTGGTGGTGGTGTGGGCCCTCTCCGACGGCGCCTTCGAGGTGGACGACGAGCCGCTGCGCGCCGCCTGATCCGCCTGCCTCCGCCCGCCGCGGCGGGCGGAGGCGCGGAGCACCGTCAGGGGTCGAGGGGAACGACGGTGACGCCGTAGGGGCCCGCGGGAAGCCAGGCCCTGCCGCCCGAGACCACGACGTCGCTCACCCAGCCGCGGGTCCGCACGAAGCGGTCGAGCGCCGGGTGGGCCGGGTCGCCGAGGCCGTAGATCAGGAAGCCCTGCTCCGCCCAGCCGGCCTGGAGGAAGAGCTTCCCGCCCTCGGCGCGGAACACCCAGGCCCAGCTCCCCTGCACCTCCTGATCGCTGGTGACGGCGAGGCCGTCGGCGTCGAGGGCCAGCAGCCGGGTGGTGCTGCCGGTGCCGGTCCAGGTCGAGGTGGCGACGTAGGCGTGGCTCCCTGCCAGGACGGCGCCCGAGGGGGACCCGGCCAGCCGGGCGGAGCGGAGGAGCCGGGCCTCGCCGTCCTCGACCGCCAGGGCGTGGGCCCAGGTGCGAGCGGTGCCGTCGGTCCAGTCGGTCTCCAGCGTGAAGATCCGGGTGCCGTCGGACGAGGCGCCGAAGAGGACGCCCGGCACGTTCACCTTGGGGAGCAGCACTGGGCTCGCCGGGCTGGAGAGGTCGATGCGGTCCACGTAGAAGCGGCCCCGGCTCGAGCCCTCGTTCCACTCGAAGTGGGTGAGCCACAGGTACGGCCCCGAGGCCACCGCGCCCCAGGACCAGCCGTTCCCGGGAAGCTCCAGCGCCGCCGAGAGGGCCGGCCGGTCGGGGTCGGAGAGGTCGTAGACCCAGACCCGGTCGCGGCGCTCCGTGCAGCCGGGGCAGTACGGCTGCGCCCGCGGGAGCCATACGGTGCGGTGGACGGCCAGCGCGCGGCCCACCCGCACCGCCTCGTCGCCGTAACCCCAGCAGCCGGGGACCGCCACCGGGCTCTGCTCGGCGTCGAGGGAGAGCCGGCCGCGCGCCGCGGGGTGCACCGGGTCCGAGAGGTCCACCGCCTGGAGCCAGCCCTGGCCGGTGGACGGCTCGCGCGCCAGCAGCCAGGCGATGGTGCCGTCCTGGTAGAGGCGGGCGTGGGGGGAGGCCACGGCGAAGCGGGCCAGGGGCACGGCCGCGTCGGGGTCGAGCGCCGGGGTCACCGCCAGCTCCATGTCGCCCCGGTACCAGTCGCCGCAGAGCTCGACGGCCTGGTCCCCGACGATGGCCAGGGCGGCCACGCTCCGCGCCAGATCGAGGCGCGCCTGCTCGGTGGGCCGCCCGCGGTCGGCGGCGCCGATGGTCTGCAGCGCCTGGTCGGAGAGTGCCACCAGCGTCTGGCCCTGGGCGTCGAGCGGAAAGGCCCTCGAGACGGCGCCCGGGTGGGAGAGGAAGCCGCGCAGCGTCAGCGCGTCGGAGGAGAGGTCGATGAGCTGGGTGCCGCCGGCGTACCGGCCGGTGGCCGCGTCCCAGCCCTGGAGCGGCACCAGCACCAGGCCGATGCCGGCCGGCGGCGGGTCGAAGACCAGGAAGGCCTTGTGCAGGTCGTCGGCGGCCGCGCCGAGCCAGCCGAACGAGGAGCCGAAGATGGCGCGGGAGAGGAGCGCCGGCGCGGAGGCGTCGGACACGTCGAAGAGCGAGACGGCGAGCTGGAACGGCTGCCCCGCCTCGTTGGTGTGCCCCAGCGCCACCAGCCGGTCGCCCCGCGGCTCCAGGAAGTCGAGCTGGCCGGGCATGGTGAGGTGGCCGGCGAGCCGCGGGTGGGCCGGGTCGCTGGTGTCGGCCACCCAGAGCGGGTCCACGCGCAGCGCCGTCACCAGGTAGACGCGCGCCCCGTCGAAGCGCACCGCGGTGAGCGACTCGGGCACCTCCACCGCCAGGCGCGCCAGCGGCTCGGCGGTGCCCGGGTCGGGCGCGTTCCAGACCTGGAGGGCGGCCCCGCTCGCCCAGTCGGTCGCGAGCACCGCCCGGAACAGGCCGGTGGCGTCGTCGTGGTCCATGCTCCACCGGTCCCGGACCAGGCCGGCGGCGTCGAAGCTCGCCCCTGCGGCCAGCGTCCCGCCGGCGTCGGAGAGGTCCACCACCTGGAAGCGGGTCACCGGTCCCCAGGCCCCCTGGGCATCCAGCGTCCAGGCGGCGAAGGAGAGCGTGGCGCGGGTGGCGGTGACGTGGGCGTGGGTGTCCCAGCCGCCCGCCGGGAGCTCGAGCCGGTCGATGGCGCGCGGTGCCCCGGCATCGGCGACGTCGAAGCTGGCCACCAGCACGATGTCGGCCTGGCCGGCCGGACCGGACACGCCTGTGGAGGCGCTGCCCGGGGTGCCGACGCCGATCCAGTCGTACCACCACCAGCGGCGAGCGACGGCGTAGAGCACGTCGCCGACGATGCGCGTGGTCTGGATCTGGCCGTCGATGGCGAGGTCGGCGCGGAGCACCGGCGCCGCCGGATCGGCCACGTCCACCGCCAGCAGGCGCGAGCCGCGCACCGGCCGGGTCACGCTGCCCCCGTCGGCCGGCAGGTAGGAGAACCAGTCGCTCACCACCACCAGCGCCACGCTGCCGCGCAGGTAGAGGTCCACCGGCGTGCCGGTGACCGGGACCCGCGCCAGCATCCGGGGCGCGGCCGGGTCGGCCAGGTCCACGATGGTGAGCCCGCGGTAGGCGTTGAGCACGTACAGGATCGAGCCAGCCTGCCGGTAGACGTCGGCCTCCTCCACGGCCCGCGCCGGCGCCGCGCCGTCGTTGGCGCGGGGCGCCGGGCCCCCGCTGCCGGTGGCGGGCGCGGTGTCGAGGGAGGTGGCCCCCACCGTCGGCGCCGCCGACTCGAAGCGGGTGGCGCCTGGCGGGTGCGGTCCGCCCGTCCCCGCGCCGCCGCTGCAGGCGGCGAGGGCCAGGGCCAGGGGAGCGACAGAGCGGGCGATGCGGGTCATGGGCGCCTCCGGTGTCCGGCCCGGGAGCAGAGCAGCGACCGTGCCAGCGCCAACCCGGCGACGCCACTCGGAACGGCGCCGGCCGGCGCCGGAAATGCGAGGCCCGCCTTCGAATTTCCGAGGGCGGGCCGGGGACGGAGGGCGCCTGCGGCGCGCAGCTACAGCAGGCTGCGGCGGAGGTCGGCGAGCAGGCCGGCGAGGTGGGCGAGGAATCGGGCCCCCAGCGCCCCGTCCACCACCCGGTGGTCGTAGGAGAGCGAGAGCGGCAGCATGAGCCGCGGCACGAAGCGCTCTCCGTCCCAGTGCGGCTTCAGGGCGGCTCGCGAGACGCCGAGGATGGCCACCTCGGGGGCGTTGATGATCGGGGTGAAGGCGGTGCCGCCGATGCCGCCCAGGCTGGAGACGGAGAAGGACCCCCCCTGCATCTCGGCCGGCGTGAGCTTGCCCTCGCGGGCCTTCGCCGCCAGCTCGCCCAGCTCGCGGGCGATCTGGAGCACGCCCTTCTGGTCGGCGTCGCGGAGCACCGGCACCAGGAGCCCGTGCGGCGTGTCGGCGGCGAAGCCCAGGTGGTAGTAGCGCTTCAGCACCAGGCTCTCGCCGTCCAGGGAGGCGTTGAGCTCGGGGTAGGCCCGGAGCGCCGCCACCGAGGCCTTCAGGAGCAGCGCCAGCAGCGTCACCTTCACCGGCTGCTCCTGGTTGAGCTTCACCCGGAAGGCCTCGAGCTCGGTGATGTCGGCCTCGTCGTGCTGGGTGACGTGCGGGATCATCACCCAGTTGCGCGCCAGGTTGGCGGCCGAGATCTTGCGGATGCGGGAGAGCGGCTTCGGCTCCACGGGCCCGAATCGGGCGAAGTCCACCTTGGGCCAGGGGAGGAGGTCGAGGGCGGCACCTGCCGAGCCGCCGGCCGGGGGCGTGCCCGCCACCACCTCCTTCACGTACCGGTGCACGTCCTCCTTGAGGATGCGCCCGTGCGGGCCGGAGCCGGCCACGCGGGACAGGTCGACGCCCAGCTCGCGAGCCACCATCCGCACCGCGGGCGAGGCGTGGGCGCGCCCGTTGGTGGGCACCGGCAGCGGCGGGACGGAGGTCGGCGAGCGCAGCGCGGCCGGGGCCGGAAGCGGCTCGGGGGTCGCGGCCTGGGCGGCGGTCGGGGGCCCGGTCGGGGTCGGGGCGGCGGTCGGGGTCGCGGTCGCGGTCGGGGTCGGGGCGGCGGCCAGGCTCGCGGTCGACGCTGCGGGCGCCTTCCCCGCCCCCTTCCCGCTCTCCTCCATCAGCAGGATGACCGTCCCCTCCCGCACCCGGTCGCCCACCTTCACCTTGAGCTCGGCCACCGTCCCCTCGACGGGCGAGGGCACGTCCATCGTCGCCTTGTCCGACTCCAGGGTGATGAGCGACGCGTCCACCTTCACCGCCTGGCCTGGCTTCACCAGGACGTCGATGACTCCCACGTCCTTGAAGTCGCCGATGGCCGGAACCCTCACCTCGATGGCGCTCATGGTCAGACGGTCCAGGGGGCTGGCTTCTTGGGGTCGATGCCGTACTTCGAGATGGCCTGGGCAACCCGGGCGGCGGGCACGGCGCCCTCGTCTGCCAGGGCCTTCAGGGCGGCCACGGCGATGGCGTGCCGGTCCACCTCGAAGAAGCGGCGCAGCCGCTCGCGGGTGTCGGAGCGGCCGAATCCGTCGGTTCCCAGGACGACGTACCGGCGCGGCACCCAGGGCCTGATCTGCTCGGCGAAGGCGCGGACGTAGTCGGTGGCGGCCACCACCGGCCCCTGGGTCGGGCCCAGGCAAGCCTCGACGTGGGAGGTGCGCGGCCTGGCCCCCGGCTCCAGCATCGCCTGGCGGGCGGCGGCCCGGCCGTCGCGGCCGAGCTCGGTGAAGCTCGGGCAGCTCCACAGGTCGGCGAGGACGCCGAAGTCCTGCTCCAGCAGGTCGGCGGCGGCCATCACCTCGCGGAAGATGGTGCCGGAGCCGAGCAGCTGCACCCGCGGCTTCCCCTTGCCCTCCGGTCCGGTGCGGAAGCGGTACATGCCCTTGAGGATGTCGGGCGCCGCCCCCTCCGGCATGGCCGGCTGGCGGTAGTTCTCGTTCATCACCGTCAGGTAGTAGTAGACGTCCTCCTGCTCGGCGTACATGCGCCGCAGGCCGTCCTGGAGGATGACCGCCAGCTCGCAGGAGAAGGTCGGGTCGTAGGAGATGCAGTTGGGGACGTTGGCCGCCAGCACGTGGGAGTGGCCGTCCTGGTGCTGCAGCCCCTCGCCGTTGAGGGTGGTGCGGCCGGCGGTGGCCCCGAGCAGGAAGCCGCGGGCCCGCATGTCGCCCGCCAGCCAGCAGAGGTCGCCCACCCGCTGGAAGCCGAACATCGAGTAGAAGATGAAGAAGGGGATGGTGGGGGTGCCGTGCACCGAGTAGCTGGTCGCGGCGGCGATCCAGCTCGACATGGCGCCGGCCTCGTTGATCCCCTCCTGCAGGATCTGCCCCTGCTTGTCCTCCCGGTAGAACATGAGCTGCTCGGCGTCCTGCGGCGTGTAGAGCTGCCCCACCTGGCTCCAGATGCCGAGCTGGCGGAAGAGCCCCTCCATGCCGAAGGTGCGCGACTCGTCGGGCACGATGGGCACGATGCGCTTCGCCAGCACCGGATCCCGGAGCAGGAGCTGGAGCATCTGCACGAAGGCCATGGTCGTGGAGAGCTCGCGCTCCTCGCTCCCGGCCAGGAAACGGCCGAAGGCGGTGAGCGGCGGCACCGGCAGCGCCTCGGTGCGGCGCTGGCGCTTGGGCCGGTCGCCGCCCAGCGCGGCGCGGCGGGCCCGCAGGTACTCCAGCTCCGGCGAGCCCTCGGGGAAGGAGACGTAGGGCAGCTCCTCGAGCTGGTCGTCGGGCACCGGCAGCTGGAAGCGGTCGCGGAACCGGCGGATGGCCTCCACCGACATCTTCTTCTGCTGGTGGGTGATGTTCTGGGCCTCGCCCGACTCTCCCATGCCGTAGCCCTTGATGGTCTTGGCGAGGATGACGGTGGGCTGGCCCACATGGGAGGCGGCCGCCTGGTAGGCGGCGAAGACCTTGAAGGGGTCGTGGCCGCCGCGGTTCAGGTTCCAGATGTCCTCGTCCGAGTAGTCGGCCACCATGGCCGCGAGCTCGGGCGTGTTGAAGAAGTGCTTGCGGACGTAGGCGCCGTCCTTGGCCTTGTAGGTCTGGTAGTCGCCGTCCACCGCCTCCATCATGCGGCGGGCCAGCAGGCCGTCCTTGTCGCGGGCCAGCAGCGGGTCCCAGTGGCGGCCCCAGATCACCTTGAGGACGTTCCAGCCGGCCCCGCGGAACTCGGCCTCCAGCTCCTGGATGATCTTGCCGTTGCCCCGCACCGGGCCGTCGAGCCGCTGCAGGTTGCAGTTCACCACCAGGATGAGGTTGTCGAGCCGCTCCCGCGCCGCCAGGCCGATGGCCCCCATCGACTCCGGCTCGTCCATCTCGCCGTCGCCGGCCATGCACCAGACCTTGCGGCCGGCGGTGCGGGCCAGGCCGCGGTCGTCGAGGTACTTCATGAAGCGGGCCTGGTAGATGCCCATGAGCGGCCCGAGCCCCATCGAGACGGTGGGGAACTGCCAGAACTCGGGCATGAGCCAGGGGTGCGGGTAGGAGGAGAGCCCCTTGCCTTCCACCTCCTGGCGGAAGTTGTCGAGCTGCTCGGCGCTGAGGAGCCCGAGCAGGAAGGCGCGGGCGTAGATGCCGGGCGCCGAGTGGCCCTGGATGAGCAGCAGGTCGCCGCCGCGCTCGGCGGTGCTGGCGCGCCAGAAGTGGTTGTAGCCGATGTCGTAGAGCATCGCCGCCGAGGCGAAGCTGGCGATGTGGCCGCCGACGTTGGTGTGCCTGTTGGCCCGCACCACCATGGCCATGGCGTTCCAGCGCACGAAGTGGCGGATGCGCTGCTCGATGGCAAAGTCGCCGGGGAGCGGCGGCTGGCGCTCGACGGGGATGGTGTTGAGGTAGGCGGTGTTGGCCGAGAAGGGCAGGTAGGCGCCGCGGCCGCGGGCCTCGGCGATGAGCCGCTCGATGAGGTAGTGGGCGCGCGCCGGCCCCTCGCGATCGAGGACCGACTGCAGCGCCTCCAGCCACTCCCGCGTCTCGAGGGGGTCGAGGTCGGGGGAATTCTCCATGGACTCCTCCTGCGGCCGCCGCAGGCGGCGGGACAGGCCCGGTTCTAATCCGGGAGCAGGCCCGACGCCCGCGTGGTGCTCCGCCGCGGGGCGTCGGAGACGGCCGGTGAAAGCGGGCGATGTCGGGGGATGCTAGCGCCAGACCCCGTAGAGGCGCCCCTTGTGGCCGGGCTCGCGCAGCTTCAGCTCGCCGCGCTTCCAGGCCTCCGCGGCCCGCGGCCCCACCCAGTACCCCTTGGGATCGCTGCGCCGCAGGGTCTTGCGGCACCAGGCGTGGACCTCGTCGAAGAGGTGGCGCAGCGCCCGCGGCTTCCCCGGCTCGCTGGTGGCGGCGTCGGCCCCGTCCAGGTCCACCCACAGCCGCCCGGCCACCAGCTCCCCATCCTCGTTGCGGACCGACCGCTCGTAGTGGAAGACCGGGGACGGAACCTCCTCGATCTTCAGCATGCCCTTGTCGGGGCCCCGCTTCACCGGGTGCACGATGACCGGCCCGAGCCGCTCCACCGCCAGGTAGTAGGCCGGCTCGGGGAGCGCGCCGGAAAGCGTCTCGCTCAGCACCGGCGCCTGGTACCCGGGCGGCACCAGCTCCGGGTAGACCGTGACGGCGTGGCGCGCCAGCTGGCGGAAGAGGGCCCGCTCGTCGTCGGGGAGGAGGAAGTAGTGGAGCGTGGAGGCCATGGCTCAGCGTGCGCGGGAGAGGAGGACGTCGTAGCTCTGGCTGATGCGCGTGGCGAGGATGAGCAGCTCCCCCACCCCGCTGGAGTCGAGCACCCGGCCGCGCCCGTCGTCGGCGTAGAGGACGTTGACCACCCTGCCCCGCGCCAGGATGGGCATGGCGAAGGAGGTCTTGGGCGCACCGCCGCCCAGGGCCCGCAGGAAGCGGACGTTGGCCTCCGTCTTCTGCAGCGGCCCGAGGAAGTGGGAGCGGCTGCGGGCCACCGTCTGGAAGACACCCGGGTGGTCGAGGGAGACGCGCACCATCGCCGCGGTCTGTGGCGAGAGCCCCTCACCCATCGCCTCCCAGCCGTCGGCCCGGTGGCCGCGGACGGTGAGCAGCAGGGCGCGGCGGCAGCGGGAGAGGGCGCAGCGCAGGACGATGCGGGCGATGGCGTCGCGGTCGCTGACGCCGGCCAGGGCCTGGGCCGCCTCGTCGAAGGAGAGCGGCGGCGCCTCGGCCGACACGGGCGTGAGCCGCACGGCGATGCTGCCGCGGTCGGCCTCGCGCTCGGCCTCCTGCTGCAGCGCGGCCAGCACCTGGTCGTTGGTGACCAGGGCCCCGCGGAAGGCGTCGGGGGGCGTGACCGCCGGGCGCCCGCCGGGGAGCGGGGGCGGCGTGAGCGTCGGGGCCTGCCCGGGCACCGGGGTCGACGAGGCGCGGTCGTAGAGGGCGGCGAAGTCGGCCTCGTCCATGAGGTCGGGGCCGCCGACCTGCGGCCCTTCCTGGTGGGGCCGGGCCGTGGCACGGAACGGCTGCACCTGGACGCCCCGCTCCACGCGGCGCATGCCGTAGTGGCGCGTGAGCTGCTCCGAGAGCCGCGACTCCACCACCACCACCGCCTTCACGTCCTTGCCGGTGGCGAAGGCCAGCTCGTCGAGCCTGCGGAGGTCCCGGGGGTCGGCGGTGAGCACCACCAGCTTCTTGCCCTCGAGCCGCAGCGGCACGATGCCGAGCCGCTCGGCCAGGTCCCCTCGCACCAGCGCCAGGGCGTCGTCGGAGACGCCGATGTCGCCCCACAGCGCCGGGGCCCCGAGCTGCGCCGAGAGGGCCTGCGCCAGCTGCTCCTCCTTCACGGCGCCGATCTCCAGCAGGTTGGTGCCGATGCGACCCCCGTAGATCACCTGGGCCTCGAGCGCCTCGTCCACCAGCGCCCCGGTGCAGATCCCCCCCTTCACCAGCATCTCGCCCAGGCGCGCCATCAGGGACCCACCGGGACCGGGTCGGGGCGGGCCGGCACCCGCGGGGCCACCTGGACGTTGCCGATGTCCACGGTGGCGCCGGCCGCCACCGCCACCCGCACGTCCACCGGGAGCGGCTCGGGCGCCCCGGGGGGCGCCGGCGGCCGCAGCGTCACCGTGTAGGTCCCGGCTGGGAGCCGCACCTCGAAGGAGCCATCGAGGGCCACCGGGATCTGGCGGCGCGGGCGGCCCACCGTCACCGCGGCGCCCGGGGCGGGCTTGCCGCCCTCCAGCACCCGGCCGCGGAGCACGCCCTCGCCGGCCATCACCTCGCGCGGCGGCGGCAGCAGCGTCCAGCGCACGAAGCGCACCTCGGCCGCGTCCGACTGCATCTGCACCACGCTGCCGTCGGGCGCCAGCGCGAACTCGCGGAACTGGTAGCGGCGGCCGCCCGGCGGCACCGCCCGGGCCCCGGCCAGCTGCCCCTGGGGCGTGAGGGCGAGCAGCAGCACCTCGGCCTGCGAGGCGCCCGACTCGGCGCGTTCGGCGCGATCCACCGCCACCCACAGGTCGCCGCGCCGGTCCACGCCCACCAGCCGCACGCCGGTCACCGGCACGCGCGACTGGAGCTGGACGCTGCGTCGCACCCGGCCGTCGGCCGTGGCCAGCTTGACCGCGGCCCGGAAGCGGCCGGTCCGCTCGGCCCGGGCGTAGAGCTCCGCCAGGGGCAGCCCGGGCAGCGGCCCCTCGCCCTTGAGGCCGCCCCAGGAGAGCTCGACGCGCACCGCCTGGCCGTTCTGCATGAGGAAGATGGGGCGCGTGCGGCCCAGCTGGAGCTGGGTGGCGCCGCGGAAGGTGGCAGGCAGCACACCGGCCACCAGCAGCCGTCCGGCGGCGTCGTACTCGCCCAGGGTGGGCAGCTCGCCGGAGGCGTAGAGGAAGAGGTGGCCCTCCTCGTTGACGGTGATGTCGGCCTCGAGCACCAGCCCCTCGCGCGCCATGGCCAGCGGGAAGGCGCCGGCGGCGTGGCCGCGAGGGTCGAAGCGGACCACGCGGCGGTTGAGGGCGTCGAGCACCCACAGCGAGCCGGCGGGCCCCACGGCGAAGCTGGGCGGGCCCAGGGCGTCCTCGTCCGCGCGCGCCGGGTTGCCCTGCAGCCCGAGCTGGCCGGCGCCGGTGCCGGGGGAGGCCCGCACCCAGGGCTGCTCGGGGGTTGCCGAGGGCGAGACCCGGTCGCCGGGCAGGTCGAGCGACGGCGTGTCGGGGGCCACCGCCACCACCGGCTCGCCGGCGGGCCTTGGCGGCTCGGCGGCGCTGGCGCCGCAGTTGGCGGGCCGCTCCTCGGGCCACACCTCGACGGTGCCCAGGTCGCGGGTCTGGCCCACCGAGACCGCCACGTCGTCCACCCGCTGGTCGGAGACCAGGCCCGGCCCCTCGATGAGCAGCGAGTAGGTCCCGGGCGGAAGCTGGAGGGTGAAGCGCCCGGCGGCGTCGGAGGCGGCCGAGGCCTCGAGGCCGATCACCGAGACCTGCGCCGCTGCCGGGGCGCTCTGGCAGCCCTTGTGGCGAAGCTGCCCGGAGACCATGCCCTGGGGCCGCTGCGGCCGCGGGGGCGAGGCGCGCACCGCTGCCGGCGCCGGCGCCGGGGCGGGCACCGGCGCCCTGGCGGCCGGCGGCCCGGCCTGGTGGGCCAGCAGGAGCAGGGCGATGGGAAGCACCGGTGCATCTTACAGTGCTTCCGGACCAGCGGTTCCCGGGCCGGCGGTGCGGCGCGGGAACGCGGTGGCTGGCCCTGGCGGGGGAGGCGCCTACTCCTGGTCGATCTCGAGGGCGCGCGCCCCGTCCTCGACCAGGTAGTAGATGCGGACCTTGTCTCCGGGCGTGAGCCGGGTGGCCGCGCCGGCGGGCTTGCCCAGCTTGTCGAAGACCTGGGCGTCCATGCCCGCCTTGTAGGTGACCACGCCGGCCGGGGTGGTGGCCTGGAGCAGCCCCTTCTCGGCGCTGACGGTGAGGATGGTGGCGTAGTCGCACTTCAGCCGGTCGCTCGCCGGGGCGATGCGCGGCGCCGGATAGGGCAGCCTGTCGCCCGGGGCGGCGAGGGACACGGAGAGCGAGAGGGCGGCGGCGAGGAGCATGGCGGGGCCTCCGAAGGAGAGAGGCTAGCACCGACCGACGAGCGGGTCGCGATCCCGGCACTCGGTCGCGCACCCGGAACCGGCCGGTCCCTTCGTCCTCCGCTCCGGTCCCACGGACTGGGGGCACGCGGGGGCGCCAACAGCTCCCCGGCGGGCGCAGGCGGGTGGGCGCCGGTGGGGCCGGGTGCGCGGGGGCAGCCGTGCGTCGGCCAGGCCCCCACACCGACTGTGCCGATCCAGGCTCCCGACCCACACCCTGCGGGTGCGACAGGCGGCCCCAGGCACCTTCACCGGCATCGCCACACCTACCAGAAAATTCCTGCGATTACGGGGTGTTCCGGTATTGCATCCGGATTCGATCTCGTGCTCTGCTCATGCAAAATTGTCGCGCAGACATTGCGACGCACCCACGGTTCACGGAGGCGGCATGCCGTCACAGATCGAGAAACCCGCAGGTGAGACGACGGGTGAGATCGTCGGCTTCAACCTCCCGGACGTCATCCAGCTCAACCACCAGAACCGCTTCTCCGGCTGCATCGCGGTCGAGTCCACCGCCGGTGCTGGCCTCCTGTTCTTTCGCGACGGCGAGGTCATCCACGCCGAGCAGGGGAAGCGCCAGGGGGAGGAGGCCTTCTACGACATCCTGTCCTGGCCTCCCGGCCGGTACCGCCTCCAGCCCAAGGTCGCGACCACGCGCAGCACCATCATCAAGACCTCGCAGCACCTCCTGCTCGATGCCGCGCGCGTGCTCGACGAGCGGCGGGCCGGACGGGTCCCCGCAGCGGCGCCGCCCGCTGCGGCGCGGCAGCCGGTGCGCGCAGCGGAGATCGTGGACAGGCTCCGCCGCATCCCGGGCGTCGCCTACGCCGCGCTGCACGGCAAGGACGGCTCCAGCGTCGGCGACGACAGCTACGAGTCCGAGGCGCTCGGCGGCCAGGCGCTGTTCCTGTCCATGGTCGGAGGGCAGCTGAGCGCGCTCCTGCAGTCGGGCGCCATCCTGTCGGCGGTGGTGCACGGGACCAGCCACCACCTCCTGCTGCTCTCCACCAGGAGCCACTTCCTCAGCTTCCTCGTCAACGGCGACGCGCAGGTCGGCTCGGTCGAGGCCGAGGTCCGGCGCGTCCTCAACGGCACCCCCTGAGCGGTGAGAACGGAGCGGCCATGAAGACCGTGCTGAAGCAGCTGAATGCGGTGCCCGGGGTTGTGGGGAGCCTGGTGTGCAGCGCCGATGGCCAGCTCGTGGCCAACGCCTTCCCTCCCCTGTTCGACGAGGCGGTGCTCGGAGACGCGGCCCGCGTCCTCGTGGACGGAGCGGCCGGCCTGGAGTCGGTCACGGGCAAGGTCAAGACCGTGGACCTCCGGTTCGCGGAGGCCCGGGTCGTCCTGCGGCCCATGGCGGGGGCGCACCTGGTCCTCCTCTGTTCCGCGCAGACCAACCTCCAGCTCGTCAGCATCTCCGCCGGGGTGGCGGTGCCCAAGCTCGAGAAGCTGGCGGCCCAGATGCCACCGCCGGCGCCGCCCAAGAAGGAGAAGGCGAAGCCGGAGAAGCCGGCCAAGCCTGCCAGGGCGGCCGCATCCCCCGGCGACGACCCCGGCTTCTTCCACTGGTAGGCCCGCGCCGGGCGCAGGCGGCTCAGGGGCTCGCCGGGGCGAGCCTGGACGCCAGGCGCCGGAGCCCGATCTCGGTCTTGGCGTCCTCCAGCTCGCCGCGCTCGCAGGCGGCGATGGCCTCGGCGAGCGGGCGCCACACGAGCTCCGCCCCCTCCTCCAGCGGCGAGCCGTCCCCCTCGTGCGGCGCGTCCCACGGGCCCTGCCGGTCGCCGCGCTCCACCTCGGCGGCCACCAGGTGGATCTTCTCCGAGGCGGTGCCGGGCAGCATGAAGAAGCCGGCGCCGAGCGAGGTCACCGCCGCCGGCGCCACCGTGAGACCGGTCTCCTCCTGCACCTCGGCGGCGGCCCGCTCCTGCAGGCCGGCGAGGCCGTGCTCTCCCGGCTCCAGCACCCCGGCCACCAGCTCCTCGAAGAGCAGGTAGACCGGCTCGGGGAAGGCGGGCCGCTGGTCCTTGCGGAAGTAGGCGGCGGGGCGCAGGCCGCGGCGCAGCAGCACCTCGGGGCCGCGGGGACCGCGGGCCCACAGGACCACGGCCACGGCGTCGAGGGCCGGGCGCTCGATGACGTCGATGGGGTACTCGCGCGAGGCCGACCCGTCGGCGCGCCGGTTGCGGGCCCGGTAGCGGCGCACGTGCAGGAAGCCCTCGTCGCAGCGGGAGGTGCGGGTGCGGTCCTCGACGAGCTCGATGGCGGAGACGCGGGGCATCCCCTTCCTTACGGCGCGCGCCGCCCGGCGCGCAAGCCGGGGCCGGCCCCGGAAACGGCGAGGGCCGCCCGGAGGCGGCCCTCGATCATGCGGCCGGCGGCGCGGCTAGGCGACGACTCGCAGGTTCTTGCCCTGCGGCTTGTACTCCGGCAGCTCGTCGAACTGCAGGTAGCGGTACACCTTCTCGGCCTTGGGGGCGATCTTGGCGTTGAAGGCCTCGAAGTACTCGGCCACGGTGGGCAGCTTGCCCAGGCTGGCGGCCATGGCGCCGAGCTCGGCCGAGCCCAGGAAGACCTTGGCTCCGGCGCCCATGCGGTCGTCGAAGTTGCGGGTCGAGGTGGAGAAGACCGTCACCGCGTCGGGGACGCGGGCCTGGTTGCCCATGCAAAGCGAGCAGCCGGCGGTCTCGATGCGGGCGCCGATGGCGCTGTAGGTGGTGAAGTAGGCCTCGTCGCGGAGCTGCTGCTGGTCCATGCGGGTGGGCGGGCAGAGCCAGGTGCGGACGGCCGGGTTGAACTTCGAGCCCTTCCAGATCTCGCCGGCGGCGCGGAAGTGGCCGATGTTGGTCATGCAGGAGCCGAGGAAGACGTCGTCGATCTTGGTGCCGGCCACCTCGGAGAGCAGCTTCACGTCGTCGGGGTCGTTGGGGCAGGCAAGGATGGGCTCGGTGATCTCGGCCAGGTCGATCTCGAACACCTTCTTGTACTCGGCGTTCTTGTCGGCCTTGAGCAGCACCGGCTTCTTGAGCCACTTCTCCACGGCGGCGATGCGGCCCTCGAGCGCCTTCTTGTCGCCGTAGCCGTCGGCGATCATCTTCCGCATCAGCGCCACGTTGGAGCGCAGGTAGGTGGCGATGGTCTTCTCGCTGAGGGCCACGCAGGCCGCGGCGGCGGAGCGCTCGGCGGCGGCGTCGGTCAGCTCGAAGGCCTGCTCGACGGTGAGGTCGGGCAGCCCCTCCATCTCCAGGATGGTGCCGTTGAAGATGTTCTTCTTCCCCTTCTTGGGGACGGTCAGGTCGCCGGACTTGATGGCCCAGAGCGGGATGGCGTTGACCACGTCGCGCAGGGTGATGCCCGGGGCGAGCTTGCCCTTGAAGCGGACGAGCACCGACTCCGGCATCTCCAGCGGCATGAAGCCGAGGGCGGCGCCGAAGGCCACCAGGCCGGAGCCGGCCGGGAAGCTGATGCCCATGGGGAAGCGGGTGTGGGAGTCGCCGCCGGTGCCCACGGTGTCGGGGAGCAGGAGGCGGTTCAGCCAGGAGTGGATGACGCCGTCGCCGGGGCGCAGCGCCACGCCGCCGCGCGCCTGGATGAAGCTGGGCAGCGAGGCGTGCATCTTCACGTCGGCCGCCTTGGGGTAGGCCGCGGTGTGGCAGAAGGACTGCATCACCATCGGGGCCTGGAACTTCAGGCAGGCGAGCTCCTTGAGCTCGTCGGCGGTCATCGGGCCGGTGGTGTCCTGCGAGCCGACGGTGGTCATGCGGGGCTCGACGTACCAGCCGGGCAGCGCCCCCGGCAGGCCGCAGGCCTGGCCCACCATCTTCTGGCCGAGGGAGTAGCCCTGGCCCTTCTGCGGGGCCGGGTTGGTCTTCACCACGAAGGTGGTGGCGGCCGGCTTCTTGAGCGCCTTGCGGGCCCGGTCGGTGAGGGCGCGCCCGATGATGAGCGGGATGCGGCCGCCGGCCTGGAACTCGTCGCGGAGGGTCTCGGGGGTGAGCGAGAAGGTGGAGAGCACCTCGCCGGCCTCGCTGCGGATCTCGCCCTTGACGGTGTCGATGGTGACCACGTCGCCCATCTTGAGCCTGGAGACGTCGGCCTTGATGGGCAGCGCGCCCGAGTCCTGCGCGGTGTTGAAGAAGATGGGGGCGATGACGCCGCCGATGATCACGCCGCCGCGCCGCTTGTTGGGCACGAAGGGGATGTCCTCGCCGATGGCCCACTGGACGCTGTTGCAGGCCGACTTGCGGGAGGAGCCGGTGCCCACCACGTCGCCGACGAACGCCACCTCGAAGCCGGCGGCGCGGTACTCGGCGATGGTCGCGAGGCCGGTGGGGAACTTGGTCTTGCCCATGGCCAGGGCGTGCAGCGGGATGTCGGGCCGGGTGGCGGCGTCGCCGGCAGGCGAGAAGTCGTCGGTGTTGATCTCGCCGTCGACGCGGAAGACCTTGACCCGGATGGTCTCGGGCACGCCCTTCTTCGAGGTGAACCACTCGGCGGCGGCCCAGGACTCGACCACCTTCCTGGCGTCGGCGTTCTTGGCCTTGGCGAGCGCCATGACGTCGTCGAAGGCGTCGTAGACGTAGGTGATGCCGGAGAGGGCCCTGGCGGCGTCGGCGGCCAGCGCCTTCACCTTGAGCGCCGCCACCAGCGGGGGCACGTTGTAGCCGCCGCCCATGGTACCGAGCAGCTCGACGGCCTTCTTCTTGTCGATGAGCGGGCTCTTGGCCTTGCCCTTGACGATGTCGCCCAGGAAGGCGGCCTTCACCTCGGCGGCCGGATCGACGCCCGGCGAGACGCGGTTGGAGATGAGGTCGAGGAGGAACTCCTCCTTGCCCTTGGGCGGCTTCGCGAGGAGCTTGGTGAGCTCGCGGGTCTGCTCCGGGTCGAGCGGCCTCGGGGGAACGCCCTGCGCCTTCCGCTCCTCCGCTGCCTTCAGGTAAGCGTCGATCACCGTGTCGCTCCTTGGCTGATGTCAGCCGTTCGGGCGGACCGGGTGCCTCCGGTCCGCCTCGTAATCTCGCGTGCTTGCCCTACGGGCGGGATGCGGGGGGGTGCCCGTGTGGGGACGGGGGTTCTTACACCAAAACGGGGCGGGTTGTCAGCCTGTCGTGGGGGCCGCCCGGACGTCGATCCGGTTGTCGTAGAAGGTGCTTCCGGCCCCTTCGTCGGTGAGCCGCTGCGAGGTCAGGGCGTTGATGGACCGCGGCCCCGGCGCGTGGTCGAGCCAGACCACCCCCTCGGCCACCGCCACCCCCGGCGGTACCGCGTCGGTGACCCGCAGCATCAGCTCCACCTCGCCGAGGCCGTTCCAGGCCACCACCCGCTGCCCGTCGGCGAGGCCGCGGGCCGCCGCCTCGCCCGGCGCGACCTGCAGCGCCATGGGGCCCCGGCGCCGCACCAGCTCCTCCCGCTCGCCGAAGGAGGAGTTGAGCGTCTCCACCGAGGGGGCGGTCTGCAGCCGCAGCGGCAGCGTCCCCTGCTCCTCGTGGGTGGGCACCCAGCGCGGCAGGGGGATGGCGGCCCGGGGGTTCTCGATCTCGATGCGGCCCGAGGGGGTGAGCCAGCGGTCCCGCGGCTCGCGGAGCCGCACCGCCCGTCCCTCGTCCAGCGCCGCGCGGTCGATGCCCTCGCGCCACGGCGACGGGGCGGCGAGCAGGCCGTCGATGACCTGGTCGGCCGTCTGCTGGAACAGGGGCTCGTCGAAGCCCATGGCCGCGGCCAGCAGCCGGAAGGTGTCCCAGTTCGACAGGGCCTGGCCCAGCGGGCGGATGGCGGGGCGGGTCCGCTGCAGGAAGAACTGGCCGTAGGAGCGGTAGAGGTCGGCGGTCTCCAGCATGGTGGGCGCCGGCAGCACCACGTCGGCCCAGCGCACGGTGTCGGTGGAGAAGCGCTCGTGGACGACGGTGAACAGGTCCGGGCGGGCCAGGCCGCGGAGCACCGCGTTCTGGTCGGGCGCCACCGCCGCCGGGTTGCTGGTGTGCACGTAGAGCGACATCACCCGGGGACCGGTGAGCTCGTTGAGCGCGTGGCCCAGCCGGTTCATGTTCACGAGCCGGGTGGGGCCGGGCTGGAGGTCGGGCCGCGTGAAGGGGGCGAGGTCGAAGGCCTGGCCGGTGCCGGTGCTCGCCAGGAGGCCGCCGCCGCGCTTCCTCCAGGCACCCACCGCGGCCGGCAGGCAGACCAGGAGCCGGGTGGTCATGGCGCCGTTGCCGTAGCGGGAGTTGCCGCCGCCGAGGCGGATGAAGGGAGCCCGGGCCCGGCCGTAGGCCCGCGCCAGCGCCCGGATCCGCTCGGCGGGCACGCCGGTGAGCGCCGCGCCCCGCTCCGGCGGGTGCTCGGGGAGCACCTCCCGGCGCAAGGCCTCCCAGCCCTGGACCTCGCGCCCCAGGAAGGCGCTGTCGGTGAGCCCCTCGGCGTCGAGGACGTGGAGCATCGAGAGGGCGAGGGCGCCGTCGGAGCCCGGCCGCACCAGCACCACCTCGTCGGCGAGCTTGGCGGTGGGGGTGCGGTAGGTGTCGACGAGCCAGATCCGGGCGCCGCGGCGGCGCGCCTCGTGGACCCGCGCCAGGAAGTGGACGTTGGTGGCGACCGCGTTCACGCCCCAGAGCACCACCATGTCGCTCTCGCGGGCCTCGTCGGGATCGGGGCCGGGGGTGGCGCCCATCACCAGGTCCCAGCCGGCGTTCTGCGCCGGCGTGCAGATGGTGCGGTCGAGCCGGGAGGCCCCGAGGCGGTGGAAGAAGGCCTCGCCGGCGTTGCGCTGCACCAGGCCCATGGTGCCGGCGTAGCTGTACGGGAGGATGGCCTCGCCGCCGTGGGCCGCCACGATCTCCTTCCAGCGGGAGGCGATGGCGGCCACCGCCTCGTCCCAGGTGGCGGGGCGGAAGCGTCCGCTGCCCTTCTCGCCGTCGCGGAGCAGCGGCGTGAGGATGCGCCCGGGGGCGTGGACGGTGCGCTCGTAGCCGTTGAGCTTCCCGCAGAGGGTGCCCTGCGAGTAGCCGTGCTCCGGGTCGCCGCGGACCGCCAGCACCCGCTCGCCGTCGGTGTCGACGAGCAGGCCGCAGCAGTCGGGGCAGTCGTAGGGGCAGGCGGATCGGACGGTGGAGAGGGGCATTGCCGGATCCTAACCGGCAGCGGCGCGCCGGCCACACGGCAGGGGCCGGGCCGGCCGCTACTCCTTCTCCATCGCCATCGTGCGCCGGTAGGCCTGCACGGCCGTGTGCACCGGACTCGCCTGGGGCGCGGCCCTGGCGGTGGCCACCGCCGCGCTGCCGGCGTGCCGGGCCTGGGCGGCGCGGTACCAGCGGACGTCAGCCGTGGCCCGGGCCGAGGGCCGGTCGGCGTCGGCGCGCGCCTCGCCCAGCGTCACCCGCTCGGCGTGCGAGAGGTCGGCGGGGCGGGCGACGGTGCGGCGCCAGGCGGCGTCGCTCGTCGCGTCGAGGGGTTGGAGGGCTGCCCGGTCTACCGCCAGCACGGCGGGAGCCTACAACGGTTCCGGGTAGGGGCGCACGCCCCGGGGTCGCACACGCTCAGGTCGGCCGCGTCTTCCACCGCTCGTGCATCCAGACCCACTCCTCGGGCCGCTCCCGGATGGCCCCCTCGAGGAGCGCGGTGCAGGCGCCGGTGATGCGGACCGACTCCGCCTCGCGGTCGCCGCGGTTCGGGTCGTAGGGCACGATCTCCACCCGCAGCTCGTGCCCGTCGCCGGGGGCGGGGCCGCGCCGGCGGCTCCAGATGACCGCCACCGGGGCCTGGAACCGGAGCGCCAGGTCGCCGGCGGCGCGCGGCGTGAACGCCGGCCTCCCGAAGAAGGGCACGAACACGCCCTGCACGGCGGTGTCCTGGTCGATGAGCATCCCCAGCAGCCGCCCGTCGCGCAGGGTGCGGATGATGGCGCGGGCCGTGCCCGGATCGTCCCGCAGCAGGACGTCGAAGCCGCCGGCCCCGCGAAACCCGGCCAGGAAGGCGTGGATGATGGGGCTGGTCCCGGTGCGGGCCACGAAGGCGCAGGGCACACCGCCGCGCACCAGGCGGCGCCCCATGAGCTCCCAGTGCCCCACGTGGCCGGTCACCAGGATGAGCCCCTGGCCCGCGGCGAGCGCGCCGCGCAGCCGCTCCTCCGACCCGGGGGAGAAGGTCACGTAGTCGGTGAGCCTGCGGTCGTAGCTCCGCACCGCCAGCATCTCGGCCACCAGCCACGTCAGGTGGCGCAGGCAGCGCGCGCCCAGCGCCTCGCGCTCGGCCGGGCCGAGGTCCGGGAAGGCGATGGCCAGGTGGTCGAGGATCCGCCGGCGGGTGGTGCCCGCCAGCCTCCAGCCGACGAAGCTCACGAGGCTGGCCAGGTGGAGCGCCGCCCGCAGCGGGAGGTATGCGAGGAGGGCCACCAGGCCCCGGAGCGCCACCGTGCGAGCGGCCCGGCGGAGCCGGGTGAGCGTGGGGACGGACAAGCCACCTCTTTTACCACGCCCCGCGGGCCCCACCCGGGACGCGCCCGGCCCGTCGATGAGTGCATATACACGGACCATGGCCGACGACCTCACCGAGCGCTGCCGCCGCGTCGCCGCGAGCTGCGCCGCCACCCGCATCCACCAGGCGGCCCGCGTCGTCGCCCAGCACTACGACGGGGCGATGCGAGCCGCCGGGCTGGGCCGCACCCAGTTCACCGTGCTGGTGGCCAGCACCGTGGCCGGCCCCGAGGGCGTGCCCCTCACCGCCCTGGCGCGGCTCCTGTTCCTCGACCGCACCGCCCTCTCCCGCACCCTCGGTCCGCTGGAGAAGGCCGGCCTGGTGCGCACCCGCCGCCCCGGGGACGACGCCCGGGTGCGGCTCGTCCAGATCACCCCCGCGGGCAGCCGCCGCCTGGCCCGCGCCCTCGACCTCTGGGAGAAGGCGCAGGCCTCCTTCCAGTCCCGCGCCGGCGAGGGCTGGCCCGAGACGCACGCGCGCCTCGGCCGGCTCGTCGAGGCGCTCACCCGCTGAAGCCGGAAGGAGCCCCGCATGTCCCCCCGCCGACCGCCGCTCGCCCTCACAGGTGCATATACACGTATTCGCCACTTCCTCCTCCCGCTGGCGCTGCTCCTCCTGGGCTGCACCGCCGCCGCCGGGACCCCGCCCCTCCCCGGCGCCGACCGCCAGCTCCGCGCCCTGGAGGCCGCCGTCGCCTGGCCGGCCCCCGACGACGCCGTGGTCCTCTCCCTGGCCTCCCGCTACCTGGCGGCCCGCGAGGACGACCGCGCCTTCCACACCTTCGCCGCCAGGGCCGCGGCCGAGCCCGGGCGCCCGCTTTTCCTGGCGCTGCAGGGGCTCTTCCAGGCCCGGCTCGCCGGCCAGGTCTTCCTCCTCCGCCGGGTGGCCTGGGTGGAGGAGGCGGCGGCGCGCCTCGACCGCGCTGCCGCCCAGGGCGGCCTCTCCCGGGTGGTCCGCGGCCTGACGCTGGCCCGGCTGCCGGCCCGCTTCCACCGGGCCGACGACGCCGTCGCCGATCTGCGCTGGTCGCTGTCGGCGCCGGAGTCGCCGCTCCAGCGCGGCCTGCCGCCCAACATCTCCGCCGGCCTGCGCCGCGCCGCCTGGCACGCGCTGGCCTTCGCCCACGCCACCGCCGGCCGCGCCGAGGCCTCGCGGGAGGCGCTGGCCCGCTCCGGCGCCCCCCGCCTCGACGAGGAGGCGCCGCCGCTGGTGGTCCCCTACTCGCTCACCGCCCGCGACGGCTTCCGCTTCGGCCCGCCGCGCATCCGCTCCCTGGGCAACGTCCACGTGGCCAGCGGCTACGACTTCGCCGACATCGCCTTCGTCGTCACCTCCGCCGGCGTGGTGGCCATCGACGCCGGCACCACCCCGGAGACGGCGGCGGCGGCGCTGGCCGCCTTCCGCCAGCAGGTGACCGCGGCGCCGCTGCGGGCGGTGCTGGTGACCCACGCCCACTGGGACCACGTCGGCGGCCTGCCGGCGCTGGCCGCACCGGGCGTGGAGGTGGTGGGCAGCGACCGCTTCCGGGAGGAGCTGGCGCGGGAACAGCACGTGGGCCAGGCGCGGCGCTGGTTCTTCGGGGAGGGCTTCCGCATGGACGCGACGCTCGCCTACGCCCCCACCCGCACCGTCTCGGCCCGCACCACGCTGCACTTCGGCGACACCGACTTCGAGCTCGTCCCGGTGCAGGGCGGCGAGACCGAGGACGCGCTGCTGGTGAACCTGCCGGGCGAGGGGCTCTGCTTCGTGGGCGACGCCTTCATGCCTTACCTGGGCGCCCCTTTCCTGGCGGAAGGGTCGCCGGAGGGGCTGCTCTCCACGATCCGGACGCTGGAGGGGCTGGCCCCCCGGCAGCTCGTCCACGGCCACCCTCCGCTCACCGACTTCTACACCGCCGCCGCGCTGCACCCGCTCGGCGAGGCGCTGGCGGAGCTGCTCGGGGCCACCGAGGGCGCCATCCGCGCCGGGCGGCCGCTGGCCGCCATCCTCGACGACGTCCGGATGCCGCGCTCCCTCGCCGACCACCCGGGCGCGGTCATGGGCTACCTGCTGATGCGCGACGCCTTCGTCACCCGGCTGCAGCGGCAGCGCACCGGCTACTGGCAGCCCGACGGCGAAGGCGTGGAGGCAATCCCGGCGGCCGCCAGGGCCCGCGCCCTGGCGCTGCTCGCCGGCGGCGAGGAGCGGGCCTTCAGCCGTGCGGCCGCGAAGCTGCTCGACTCCGGCGACGAGGCCCTGGCGCTGGAGCTGAGCCGGGCCGGGCTCCTGAGCTTCCCGGCCAGCGCCGACCTGGCGGCGCTGCGCGATCGGGCCCTCGACGCGCTGCGGGCCCGCAACCAGAGCCTCGACCCGTTCAAGTTCATCTTCTACTCGGAGCAGCGCGGCGCCGAGACGCCGCCGCTCGCGGAGCAGGAGGGGGCGCTCTGAGATCGCTGGCTTCCTGGGCGGGGCGGCCACCGGCGGCCCGCCCCGCCTCTGGCCCACCTAGAACGGATGCGCGAAGAGTCCGCTGCGCAGCTTGGGCTCGAACCAGGTGCTCTTGGGCGGCATGATGAGGCCGGCGTCGGAGACCGCCATCACCTGCTCCACCTTGGTGGGAAAAAGGTGGAGGGCCATCGACCAGCCGCCGCCGTCCACGCGCCGCTCCAGCTCCCTGGCGCCGCGGATGCCGCCCACGAAGTCCACGTCCTTGTCGCGGCGAGGGTCCTGGATGCCGAAGATGGGGGCCAGGATCTGGTCCTGGCAGAGCGAGCAGTCGAGCGACGCCACCGGGTCGGCGGCGTCGTAGCTCCCGGGGCGCACCCGGGCGCTCCACCAGCGGCCGCCGGCGTAGACGCCGAAGGAGAGCGGGCCGGCCGGCTCGGGCCTGTCGGCGGGGGAGACGTCGAGCACCTTCTTGAGCTCGCCCAGGAGCGCGTCGGCGCTGCGCCCCTTCCGATCCCGGACCACCCGGTTGTAGGCCAGGATCTGCATCTGGTCGTGGGGGAAGACCACCACCAGGAAGGCGCCGTGCTCGCCGGCCTTGCCCTGGCGCAGGGCGTGGACGCGGGCGGCGGCCGCCGAGCGGTGGTGGCCGTCGGCCACGTAGAGGTTGGGCACCTTGCGGAACAGGGCCTCGATGCGGGCGCCGGCCGCCTCGGAGGCCACCCAGAGCTTGTGCTCCACGCCGTCGGCGGTGGTGAGGTCGTACTCGGGCGGCGCCGCCTTGACCGCGTCCACCTCGGCGTCGATGGCGCTGACAGCGCGGTAGGTGAGGAACACCGGCTCGTCGTGGGCCGAGAGGGTGTCGATGTGGCGGGTGCGGTCGTCCTCCTTGTCGGCCCGCGTCTTCTCGTGCTTCTTGATGAGGTCGTCCACGTACTCCTGCACCGAGGCGCAGGCCACCAGGCCCGTCTGCCGGTGCGCCCCCATCCGCTGGGCGTAGACGTAGAAGCGCGGCCCGGCCTCGGCCGTGAGCACGCCGCGCGCCGTGAAGTCGGCGAGCGCCCTGGCGCCCTGGGCGTACACCTCGTCGGCGTGCTCGTCGGTGCCCGGCGGCAGGTCGATCTCGGGGCGCGAGACGTGGAGGAAGCTGTCGGGGTTGCCCGCGGCCAGCGCCCGGGCCTCGTCGGTGCTCACCACGTCGTAGGGCGGCGCGGCGACGCGGACGGCGTTCTGGGGGGCGGGGCGCAGGGCGCGGAAGGGCTTGAGCGTGGCCATGCGCTGGTTCTACCCGACCGCGAGCGGGGTGGCGACGGGAACGGGAGCGCGAACCCAAGCGCGACCGCGACTTCGACCCCGACCCCGACCCCGACCGCGGATGCTTCCAGCGCCCGCCTCGGCGGATCCTCGGCTAGCATGGCCGCTCACCCTGGAGGGGGAACACGCATGCCTACCACCAACGAGAACCTGGCCGTGGCCTTCGCCGGCGAGAGCCAGGCCAACCGCAAGTACCTCGCCTTCGCGAAGCAGGCCGAGAAGGAAGGGCTGCCGCAGATCGCCCGCCTCTTCCGCGCCGCCGCCGAGGCCGAGACCATCCACGCGCTGGCCCACTTCGCCAACATGGGCGGCGTCGGCACCACGCTCCAGAACCTGGAGGCGGCGGTGGCCGGCGAGACCTACGAGTTCACCGAGATGTACCCGCCGATGGTGAAGCAGGCCGAGGCCGAGAAGCACAAGGGCCGGCACATGCTGGCCTACGCCAACGCCGCCGAGCAGGTGCACGCCCGCCTGTTCCAGCAGGCGCTGGCCGCCATGAAGGGCGGCCAGGACCTCTCGCAGATGGACGTGTACCTGTGCCCGGTGTGCGGCGACATCGAGTTCGGCAACCCGCCGGACAAGTGCCCCATCTGCGGGGCGCCGGCCGCCAGGTACCAGAAGATCTAGCGGGAGCGCTCGGCGCCCGCGTGGCGGGCATTGTGCCTCCAGAGCGCTGCCTTGAGCCCCTCGATCTCCTCCTCGGAGATGAGGCCGCGCTCCACGAAGTACTGGCCGATGCGCCGCTGCAGCCTGGCCTGCGTCCCCAGCAGGGCCAGCCGCTGCAGCGGCCGCAGGTAGCCGCGCTCCACCGCGTAGGTGCCGAAGGGCACGCGGAAGCGGCCGTCGGCGTGGCGCGCGGCCAGGATCTCGCTCACCTGCTCCGAGGTGAGGAACCCGTACTGCACCGCGATGCGCCCCACCGGCGGCCGCTGCCGCCGCTGCCAGGCCACCGCCTGCACCAGCGCCTCCCAGGTGACGCGCCCCGAGTAGAAGAGGTACTCGGCGAAGCGCAGCCGCCGCCGGGGCAGCCCGTGGCCGGAGAAGGCCACGTGGACGCGGGCGCGGCCGCGCGGCGGCTCGGCGGCCGGGCGCGCCGGCCCCTTCTTCGCCCGGGGCTGCGCCGCCTGCCGCGGGGCGCTGCGGGTGCGCGAGGGCGACCGCGAGGGAGCGCGCCGCGGCGCCGTGACCGGCGCCTCGACGAGCAGCCGGTAGGCCTCGGCCAGCGCGTGGAACTCCCGCGCCAGCTCCGCCTCGCTGCGCCCGAGCGCCTGGGCGCGGTCGGGATGGGTCTCGAGGACGCGCTTCTTGTAGGTGCGCTTCAGCTGATCGCGCCAGCCGCCGTGCAGCAGGAACGAGGGGCCGAAGACGAGCCGCCCCGCCGCCTCCAGCTCCTCGACCGTGATGGCCTGGCCCACCGGCACGCTCCGGGATCCTTAGCAGGCCGGGAGCGGATTGGGCAGCGGGTCGGCCGGGATCGGCCGGAGGTCCGGCGCGACCCGTCAGCGCCCGCCCGACATCCGCTGGAGCGCCCGCCGCAAGGCCCGCGAGAGGCGCGCCGCGCGGGCGGGCGCGGAGAGGAGCCCGAGCTGCTGCGCCCCCACGAAGGCCACGTACTCCAGCGAAGCCAGCAGGCGGGCGTCGCGCCGCCCGGCGGCCCGGTGGATGGCGGCGATGGCGTCGATGCGCCGCCTGTCGATGCGCTCCATGGCGGCGCGGGCGCGGGGGTCGCGCCGCGCCCAGTCGCGCACCGCGCAGTCGAGCCGGTGGTCGAGCCCGCGCACCACCGCATCCAGCTTCGCCCCCCGGCGGGCCGGATCGGGCTCGCCGGCCGCCGCCCGGATGGGCGCCTCGGTGAGCTCCGCCTCCCAGCGCCGCAGCAGCGCCGCCAGGTAGCCGTCGAGGTCGCGGAAGTGGTGGTAGAAGGAGCCCTTGGTCCGGCGCAGCGCGGCGCAGAGCCGGTCCACGGTGAGGGCCTCCACGCCCTCGTCGCGCAGCAGGGCCAGGCCGGCCGCGCTCCAGTCCTCCGCCGAGACCCGCCTGCTCATCGCGCCTCCGCCCAGGCACCGCCACGCCGCACCAGCCGGGCCGAGCGCAGGCCAAAGGGCTCGGGGGTGATGTGCCGTGTGGCGTCCCAGACCTCCAGCGCCTCCGGCTCGAACCGCAGCAGCACGAAGTCGGGCCCCTCCGGCCCCTCCGGCCAGAAGGCCCACCAGCCCGGCATGAAGCGGCGGCGCCGCTCCTCCACGGCCTCGACCTGCACCACGCGGCCGGCCAGCACCACGCAGGCGGCCCGGGCGTCGTCCTGGTAGACGAGCGTGGCCCGCGGGTCGGCGCGGAGCTCCGCCGCCTTGCGCGTCCGCGGGCTGGTGCCCATCCAGACGGTGAGGTCCGGCCCCGGCGGGAAGGGCTGGAGCACGCGGGCCCGCGCCGTCCCGTCGCCGGCGGCCGTGACCAGCAGGCAGTACTTCTTGCGCCGCATGGTGGCCCGCGCGGCGCGCAGCACCGGCTCGGCACCGGAGCGGCTGCGGCCCCGGGCCCAGGCGCGGTAGCGCAGGGCCAGGCTGCGGAGGACGCGCCCGCGCAGCGAGGCCGGCGGGTGAGTGGGTGTGCCCGTTTCCATACCATACGGTATGGTATGGAAGGGACGGATGGCAAGCGCGTGCCCGGGGTCCCACCCGGCCCGTTGACGCCGCCCTGCCGGCGTGGCCCACTCGCCCGATGCGCGCGCTCGTCACCGGCGCCGCCGGCTTCCTCGGCGGCGTGCTCGTCCACCGCCTGACAGAGCGGGGCGTGGCCGTCCGGGCCCTGTTCCGCGGCGAGGCCCCGTCGCTGCCCGCCGGCGCCGAGCCCTGCCGCGCCGACGTCACCGACCAGGCCTCGCTGGCCTCGGCGGTGGAGGGCTGCGACCTGGTCTTCCACCTGGCCGGCGTGCGCCGCGCCGCGGTCCGCGACGAGTTCATGGCCGTCAACGCCGACGCCACCCGGTCGCTGCTGGAGGCCTGCCTGGCCCGCGGCGCCGCCCGCACCCGCTTCGTGCTGGCCGGCTCCCTCGCCGCGGCCGGCCCCTCGCGCACCGGCCGGCGCGAGGAGGAGCCCCTCGAGCCCGCCGAGTGGTACGGCGAGTCCAAGGCCGAGGCCGAGCGCATCACCCTCTCCTACCGGGACCGGCTGCCGGTGACGGTGGCCCGCCCGCCGCGCATCGTCGGCCCGGGAGACCGCGAGAACCTGCTCTTCTTCAAGCTGGCGGCCCGGGGCCTGGTGCTGCGGCTCTCGGGTCCGGAGCGGCCCATCTCCTGGATCGACGTCGAGGACTGCGCCCGCGGCTTCCTGCTGCTGGCCGAGCGACCCGAGGCGGTGGGCGAGCCCTTCTTCCTGGCCTCGGCGGAGCGCACCAGCCTGGCCGGGCTCCTGGCCTCTGCGGCCCGGGTGCTGGGCGTCCGCACCCGCGACGTCCCCCTCCCCGCCTCGCTCCTCTCCGCCGCCGCGGCGCTCGCCGACCTGGTCACCCGCGCCACCGGCCGGCGGCTGCCGCTCAACCGCAAGCTGGCGCGCCAGCTCCTCGCCCCCGGCTGGGCCTGTGATCCGGGGAAGGCCCGGGAAAGGCTCGGCTTCGTGGCCGAAACGCCCCTTTCGGACTCCATCGAGCGGTCGGCTCGCTGGTACCGTGCGCAGGGCTGGCTCTAGAGGGGCGTCCGATCACGCGCCGCGCTTTGACTCGGGCATCGGTTTTCGTCTAGACCGCACGGAAGCCGATGACCACACCGCAGAAGGCCGCGTTCTTCGACGTGGATGGCACGCTGGTGCGGACGAACATCGTCCACGCCTTCGCGTACTACGCCATGAACCAGGGCACCATCTTCGGCACCGCCTGGCAGACGGCCAAGACCGCCGCCG
The DNA here is from genome assembly GCA_016214955.1 of Deltaproteobacteria bacterium. GTDB lineage: Bacteria > Myxococcota > Myxococcia > Myxococcales > Anaeromyxobacteraceae > JACRMN01. The sequence continues at coordinate 9,380 of JACRMN010000019.1, read as the reverse complement.
CAGCGCCGTTCCTGTGGGCGCTCGACAAGGTCAACCGCAAGGCCTTCAACGAGCTCTTCTACGGGTTCTACAAGGGCCAGACCCAGGACCGGCTGCTGACGCTCGCCGACGAGCTCTTCACCGACGTGCTGAAGCCGGCCCTCCACCCCGGCACCGGCCGCCTCCTCGACGAGACCCGCCGCGCCGGCTGCCGCGTGGTGCTGGTCACCGGCGCCCTGGACTTCACCGTGCGCCGGCTCGCCGACCACCTCGGCGCCGACGACCTCATCGCCAACCGCATGCACTTCGTGGACGGAGTGGCCACCGGCCGGGTGATCCCGCCCATCGTCGAGGGGGCCCACAAGGCCCAGGTGATGCGGGACTACTGCGTCAAGAGAGGCCTGGCGCTCGATCGCTGCTGGGCCTTCAGCGACAGCTTCTCCGACTACCCCATGCTGGCGGTCGTCGGCCATCCCACCGCGGTCAACCCGGACGTGCGGCTGCGCAGCGTGGCCCGCGCCTACGAGTGGCCCATCGTCGACACCACCCAGGGGTAGGCATGGAACGGCTCAGCCGGCTCTACGAGCAGACCGAGCAGATCGTCACCATCGACAAGGACTCGGCCCCGCGGCTGATGTTCTCGGGCGAGGACCTGCTGCTCGAGGACCTCCCGGTGGGCACGCGGGTCATCTACCCGAACCCGCCCATCGAGGGGCTCCCCAACGTCAAGGCGGCGATCCGCTGGGCCATCAACCACCCCGAGGGCTGCGACCCGCTGCACGCGCTGCTCCGGCCCGGGATGAAGGTCACCATCGCCCTCGACGACATCTCCCTGCCGCTGCCGCCCATGCGCACGCCCGACGTGCGCCAGCAGGTGCTGGAGGTGGTGCTGGAGCTGCTCGCCGACTCCGGCGTGGACGACGTCCACCTGGTGATCGCCATCGCCCTCCACCGGCGCATGACCGAGGAGGAGATGAAGCGGATGGTGGGCAAGAAGATCTTCGACGCCTACTACCCCGACCGCTACTACAACCACGACGCCGAGGACCCCGACGGCCTGGTGAGCCTGGGCACCACCCGCCACGGCGAGAAGGTGGTCGTCAACCGGCGCGCCGCCGAGTCGGACCTGCTCGTCTACGTCAACCTCAACCTGGTGCCCATGGACGGCGGCCACAAGTCGGTGGGCACCGGCCTCACCAACTACGCCGGGGTCAAGGCCCACCACGACCCCGAGACCATCCGGCTCTCCGACAGCTACATGGACCCGGAGCGCTCGGAGCTGCACCGGCGCGTCGACCGGGTCGGGAAGATGATCGACCAGCACCTCGACGTCTTCCACATTGAGACCACCATCAACAACCGGATGTTCGACGGCCCGCTCTCCTTCCTCATGAAGAAGGAGGACCACTTCACCGAGACCGACCGGCTGGCGGTGGCCGCCATGCGGGCCGGCCTGCAGAAGCTGCCCCGCTCCGCCAAGCGGAAGATCTTCCAGGCGGTGCCCGCGGCCTACGACGTCATCGCCGTTCACGCCGGCCGCACCGAGCCCACCCACGCCCGCATCCTCGAGGCCTCCTGGCGCCAGTACGCGGTGGACGTGGACTTCCAGGCCGACATCGGGGTGATGGGCATCCCCTTCGTCTCGCCCTACTCGGTGAACTCGATCCTGAACCCGCTGCTGGTGCAGGTGATGGCCTGCGGCTACTTCTTCAACTTCTACCGGGGCAGGCCGCTGGTGAAGAAGGGCGGGACGCTGATCCTCACCCACCCCTGCTCGGACGAGTTCGACCCCGACTTCCACCCCAGCTACATCGAGTTCTTCCACCGCCTCCTGCCGGAGACCCGCGACCCCTTCGTGCTCCAGGAGAAGTACGAGAAGGAGTTCGCCGAGAACCCGGCCTACGTGCACATGTACCGGACCGGGCACGCCTACCACGGCTCCCACCCGTTCTTCATGTGGTACTGGGGCGAGAACGGCCGGCAGCACCTGGGCCGGATCATCGCGGTGGGCGCCGACAACGAGCACGTGCCGCGGATGCTCGGCTGGGAGAGCGCCGAGACCCTGGCCGACGCCATCGACATGGCCCGCTCCACGCAAGGGCGCGGAGCGGAGATCGCCATGCTCCACCACCCGCCCATCGTCATGACCCAGAACCGCGGATGAGCGACGGCCGCAAGAACGGCGCCCACGGCGCGCCCCACCCTCCGGCCGCGGCCGGCCTGGCGCACGCCGAGCCGCCCCTCGACGTGGCCCGGGCCCTCCGCGGCCGGCGCATCCTCTTCACCGGCGCCACCGGCTTCGTGGGCAAGGTGGCGCTGTCGATGCTGCTCCACCGCTACCCCGAGGTGGGCAAGGTCTTCGTGCTGGTGCGGGCCGGCACCGGCGGCAGCGCCGACGGCCGCTTCTGGAGCAAGGTGGCGGGCGCCCGCCCCTTCGACCCGCTGCGCCAGGCGCGCGGCGCCGGCTTCGAGGCCTTCATCCGCGAGAAGTGCCAGGCGGTGGGCGGCGACGTCTCCGACCCGCTCTTCGGCATCTCCCCCGAGGACCTGGCGGCGCTGGGGCCGCTCGACCTGGTGGTGAACTGCGCCGGCCTGGTGGACTTCAACCCCTCGCTGGAGCTGGCGCTGGGCGTGAACACCCGCGGCGCCCAGAACGCGGTGGAGCTGTGCCGGCGCACCGGCGCGGCGCTGCTCCACGTCTCCACCTGCTTCGTGGCCGGCAACCGCGACGGCGTGGTCTACGAGGACGAGGCCATCGACGGCTACTTCCCGCGCCGCGAGGGGGTCATGGGCCGGCCCAAGGCGCCCACCCTGGATCCGCGCGACTTCGACCTGGAGCGGGAGCTCACCGACTGCGAGCTCCGCATCGCCCGGGTGCGCGAGGAGGCCGAGGACGCCGCCCGCCTCTCCCTCTTCCGCGCCGCCGCCCTGGAGCGGTTGCGGCTCGAGGGGCGCAGCGGCGACGCCCGCGCCGAGAAGCTGGCGGTAGGGCGCGAGAAGCGGCTCTGGATCTCGAAGCGGCTGGTGGACCTGGGGATGGACCGGGCCCGCCACTGGGGCTGGCCCAACACCTACACGTACACCAAGTCGCTGGGCGAGCAGGCCATCGCCCGCAGCGGCGTCCGCTACGCCATCGCCCGGCCGGCCATCGTCGAGACGGCGCTGCGCTACCCCTTCCCCGGCTGGAACGAGGGCTTCACCACCAGCGCGCCGCTGGCGTTCATGGGGCTCAAGGGGCAGCGGGTCTTCCCCATGGCCGAGAAGGCCATCCTCGACCTCGTCCCGGTGGACCTGGTGGCCGCCGGTCTCGTGGCCATCGCCGCCGCCTGCGTCGCCGGCCGGCCCCGGGCCGTCTACCACCTGGCCTCCAGCGACACCAACCCGTTCTGGGGCCGGCGGGCGGTGGAGCTCACCGGCCTCTACCGCCGCCGCTTCTACAAGCGGCGCGAGGAGGGCAGCGAGCTCTGGAACGAGGTCCGCTCGCGCTTCGAGCCCTACTCCACCTCGCGGCGCCACTACGAGACCTTCAGCGCGCCGGCCTTCGGCAAGCTGCTGCGCGAGGGGGCGCGGCTCCTGCGGGAGCGCGGGCCGCGCTGGGGTGCGCCGCGCCTCACCGCCCTGGCCGGCGTCATCGCCGACCGCTTCGACGAGGCCGAGGCGCAGGTGGGCCAGGTCGAGGCCATCTACGACCTCTTCCTCCCCTTCGTCTGGGACAACCGCTACATCTTCCGCTGCGCCAACGTCCGCGAGCTGCACGCCAGGCTGTCGCCCCGCGACCGCGAGGCGCTGCCCTGGGACCCGGAGCGCCTCGACTGGCGCACCTACTGGCTCGACGTCCACATGCAGGGGATGGAGGAGTGGGTCTTCCCCGGGCTGGAGGAGGAGTCGAAGAAGCGCGTCCACGTCGTCAAGCAGCACCGCGATCTCATCGAGCTGCTCGAGGCCTCCGCCGAGCTCCACAAGATGCGCGGGGCGCTGCGCATGGCCGGCGAGCGCAAGGAGCGCTTCACCTACGGCGAGCTGCGGGAGTGGGCCCGGCGCGTGGCCCTGTTCCTCCGCGCCGCCGGGGTCCGGAAGGGCGACCGGGTGCTGCTGGCCGGGGAGAACCGGCCCGAGTGGCCCATCGCCTGGTTCGGCATCATCCTGGCGGGCGGCGCCGCGGTGCCGGTGGACGCCAAGCTCTCCGCCGCGGAGATCGAGAACCTGGCCCGCAGCGCCGGCGCCAGGGTGGCGCTGCTCTCCGCGGAGACCGCCGCCGGCCTCGGCGACCTCCTGGCCCGCTGGCGCGAGCAGGGCACCACGCGCCCGGCGCTCCTCCACGAGGCGCTGGCCGGCGGCCCGCCGGCCGAGCTGCCGCGCGAGGCCTCGCCCGACGACCTGGCCGCGGTCATCTACACCAGCGGCACCACCGGCACGCCCAAGGGCGTGATGCTCACCCACCGCAACTTCACCTCGCTGGTGGCCAAGCTCTCCGGCCTCTTCGACCTCGGACCCGGCGACGGGCTCCTGTCGGTGCTGCCGCTGCACCACACCTTCGAGTTCACCTGCGGCCTCCTGGTGCCGCTCTCCCGCGGCTGCGAGATCGAGTACCTCGACGAGCTCACCGCTGACCGGCTGGGCGAGGCGCTGGAGAGCGGGCGCATCACCGCCATGATCGGCGTGCCGGCGCTCTGGGCGCTCCTGCACCGCCGCATCACCCAGGAGATCGCCGCCCGGCCCGGGCTGGTGGAGCAGGCCTTCGACCTGCTGCGGGCCACCAACAAGAAGCTGCGGGCCGACGCCGACCTCAACCTGGGCAAGTGGCTTCTCTGGCCGGTGCACCGGAAGATGGGCGGCCGGCTGCGCATCCTGGTGTCCGGCGGCTCGGCCCTCTCGCCCGAGGTGCAGGCCGCCTTCCACGAGATGGGCTTCGATCTCTACGAGGGGTACGGGCTCACCGAGGCGGCGCCCGTGCTGTCGGTCTCCACCCCCGACGACGGCCCCTCCTCCGGCAACGTGGGCAAGCCGCTGCCCGGCATCGAGATCCGCATCCACGAGCCGGACGCGTCCGGCGTGGGCGAGGTGCTGGCCCGGGGCCCCAACGTCATGCTCGGCTACCTCCAGGGCGGCGGCGGGCCCCCGGCGGTGGATCCCTCGCGCACCGCCGAGGTGCTGCAGGGGGGCTGGCTCCACACCGGCGACCTGGGGAAGCTCGACGCCCAGGGGCGGCTCACGCTGTCGGGGCGCAAGAAGGACGTCATCATCGACGCCGACGGCAAGAACGTCTATCCGGACGAGCTGGAGGAGCTGTACCAGGAGGCGGACCTGGTGAAGGAGCTCTCCATCGTGGGCCTGCCGGAGCACGGCGGCGAGAAGGTGGCGATGCTCCTGGTGCCCGACTTCAAGGACCGGCCCCGCGACGAGGTGATGCGCCGGATCTCCGACCACCTGCGGCAGGTCTCGGCTGGCCTGCCCTTCTACAAGCGGGTCAAGGTCTGGCACTGGACCGAGGGGGAGCTGCTGCGCACCTCCACCCGCAAGGTGAAGCGCAAGTGGGTCATCGAGCAGCTCCAGCAGTTCGAGGCCGCGGCCCACAAGGGCAAGAAGGCGCGCGAGGCGGCGACCCACGGGCGAGATGGCTGGCTCCTCGATCTGCTGGCCGAGATCTCGCGCCGCCCCCGCGCCGCCATCACGCTCCACTGCCACCTCTCCACCGACCTCTCCTTCGACTCGCTGATGCTCAACGAGCTGGCGGCGGCCCTGGAGGCGGCCGGAGTGCCGCCGTCCACCACCGAGAGCCTGCACCAGGTGCAGACCGTGGCCGAGCTCTCGCGGCTGGTGGGGCCGGCGCTGCACCGGCCCGAGGAGGCGCGGGAGGCGAGCGAGGCCCCGGCGCCGGCGACCTCCGGCCCCGGCTCCGGCGACGTCGCCGTCCCGGCCGGCATCGCCGCTGCCGGGCGCAGGCTGCTCGACGTCGGCCAGCGGGCCCTCTACCGCGGCTGGTTCGAGGCCGAGGTCACCGGCGAGGCCTTCATCCCCCGGGACCGCAACTTCCTGGTGGTGGCCAATCACGCCAGCCACCTCGACATGGGGCTCGTCAAGGTGGCGCTGGGCGAGGCCGGGCACAAGCTCGCCGCGCTGGCGGCCCGCGACTACTTCTTCGACACCCCGCTGAAGCGCGCCTACTTCGAGAACTTCACCAACCTCATCCCCATGGACCGCGAGGGCTCCATCCGCAGGAGCCTGCGGGCCGCCACCGAGGCGCTGCGGCGCGGCTACAACCTCCTCATCTTCCCGGAGGGCACGCGCTCCCGCGACGGCCGCATGGCCGCCTTCAAGCCCACCGCCGGCTACCTGGCGCTCCAGTGCCAGGTGGACACGCTGCCGGTCTACCTGGTCGGGACCCACGACGCCCTGCCGCCGGGCCGCGGCCTCCCGCGCCGGGAGAAGCTGCGCGTCCTCATCGGCCAGCCCATCCGCGTCGCCGACCTCAGGGCCCGGACCGTCGCGCTGGCCAAGGGCGACGCCCACAAGGCCGCCACCCAGCTCATGGAGGAGGCGGTCCGGGCGCTGGAGGCACAGGCCAGGGGGATGGCGACCCCGACCGCGACCTCGACCGCGACCGCGACCGCGACCTCGACCCCGACCCCGACCCTGACCCCGGCCCCGGCTGCGACCTCGGCCTCCTCGGCGGGGGGGGAGGCGCCGGCGGCGATGAAGGCCAGGGGGGAGGAGCCGTGAAGCTCCTGGTCACCGGTGGAACCGGCTTCCTGGGCGGCGCGCTGGTGCCGCTGCTCGCCGAGGCGGGCCACGCGCTGCGGCTCATCGGCCGCTCGCCGTCGCCCGAGGCCGCGGCGCTGGGCGCCGAGGTGATCCAGGCGCCGCTCCAGGACCGGAAGGCGGTGCGGCAGGCGCTGGCCGGCGTGGAGGCCGTCTTCCACCTGGCCGGCCAGGTGTCGTTCGAGGGGAGCGATCCGGCCTCGATGTACGACCTTCACGTGCAGTGCACGAGGGTGCTGCTGGAGGAGTGCCGCGCCGCCGGCGTGCGCCGCGTGGTGCTGGCCTCCTCCTCCGGCACCATCGGCATCTCCCGCGAGGAGAGGCTGCACACCGAGGAGGACGACTACCCCCTGGCGGTGGTGGCCCGCTGGCCCTACTACCTCTCCAAGATCTTCCAGGAGAAGACCGCGCTCCGCTTCCACCGCGACGGCGGCCCGGAGGTGGTGGTCCTCAACCCCTCGCTGCTGCTCGGACCCGGCGACCTGCGCCTCTCCTCCACCGACGTGGTCTGGAAGTTCCTGGAGCGGCGCATCCCGGCCATGCCCACCGGCGGCCTTTCCTTCGTGGACGTGCGCGACGCGGCGGCGGCCTTCGTCTCGGCCCTGACCCGCGGGCGGCCCGGCGAGCGCTACCTGCTCGGCGGCGCCAACATGACCTTCGCCGACTTCTTCGGCCGGCTCTCCCGCCTCTCGGGCGTGGCGGTGCCGTCGCTGCGCCTGCCCAGCAGGGCCAACGTGGCCGGGGCCTGGCTGCTGGCGCGCTTCCACGAGTGGCGCGAGTCGGAGCCGCCCATCTCGGAGGAAGAGGTGGCGATGGGGGAGCACTGGTTCTTCATCGACTCGCAGAAGGCGGTCCGCGAGCTGGGCTTCGCGCCCCGCGATCCGCGGGACACCCTCCACGAGACCCTGACCTTCCTGGAGCGCCACTTCCGCAAGGCCCCCCGCCCGGCGACGGTCGCCGACCTCGGCTGACGGTGCGCCCGGCACCCGGGCCCGCACCCCGGGTTGCGGCGGCCCCCCCTGCACCGGGTTCCCACCTCCTGGAGATCCGGGACTTGGCGTCGCAGTGGATTCGGCAGCCGCGTGGCCCGCGGCCTGCACTGAGCCCTGCGACGGCCGGAGGAGCACTCCGGCCTCACCAGGGGAGCCCATGCGCGAATACCGCACTCGAACCAAGATCCTGGGCGGCTTCGCCGCCGCTCTGGCGGTGGCCATCGCCGTTGGCGTGGCCTCGTACGTGGCCGCGAGTCGCATGGCCGGCTCCTTCGGCCTCATCAGCGACTCGCAGTTTCCGACCTACAGGGCGCTGTCCGACATCCGCGTCGGCTTCCGCCAGACCAACCAGTACCTCGCCAACCTGGCGCTGGCCCGGGTCAACGAGAAGGTCATGAGCAACGAGTCGTGCGGTGGCTGCCACGCCACGCCGGCCCTCTTCTCCGACCGGGTCGACACCTCGCTTCCCGCCGTCGAGAAGGCCGTGAAGCGGCTCGACGCCATCCCCGTCACCGGCGAGTCCGGGAAGCTCTGGCCGGCGGTGCGCAAGGAGGTGGTGGACTGGATGGAGCAGGCCCGGCAGATGCGGGACCTGCTCGGCGAGCGCGATCGGCAGGTGGCCGCCGGCGCCCGCCCCGATGGCCCCCTGGCGATGGTGGAGAAGCGCATCTGGGACACCTGGCCCAACCTGCACGGCGCCACCGATCCGATCGAGGAGGGCATCACCCGGATCCACGAGCTGGTGAAGAAGGAGTCGGAGGCCTCCCACGCCGCCGCCGCCGCCGCCGAGGGCCGGCTGATCCAGATCGAGCTGGCGGTGATCCTCCTCGCCGCCGCGGTGATGGCGGCGCTGGCCTACGTCCTGGGCCGAACCGTGGAGCGGACCATCCAGCAGCTCAACGGCGAGGCAGGGAAGCTCACCGCCGCCGCCGCCGCGGGCCAGCTCGAGGTCCGGGCCGACGAGCAGGCGGTGGCCGCCGAGTTCCGCCCGGTGGTCTCGGGCATGAACCGGGCCGTGGACGCCTTCGTGAAGCCCATGCAGGTGACCGCAGACTACGTGGACCGCATCTCGCGCGGCGAGATCCCGCCCCAGATCACCGACAAGTACGAGGGCGCCTTCGACCAGGTGAAGCAGAACCTGAACCGCTGCATCGACGCGGTGAACCTGCTGGTCCGCGACGCCAACGCCCTCTCGCAGGCCGCCGTGGAGGGCAAGCTCTCCACCCGTGCCGACGCCTCGAAGCACCAGGGCGACTTCCAGAAAGTGGTGGCCGGCGTCAACGCCACCCTCGACGCCGTCCTCGCCCCCATCGACGAGGCCCGGAAGGCACTCGAGCGGCTCGCCGAGCGCGACCTCACCGCCCGCATGCAGGGCAGCTACCAGGGCGACCACGCCGCCATCAAGGAGGCCCTCAACGCCGCTGCCTCCGCCCTGCACGACGCCCTCGGCCAGGTGGCCGAGGCGGTCGAGCAGGTCTCCGGCGCCGCCGGCCAGATCGCCTCCTCCTCGCAGGCCGTGGCCTCGGGCGCCTCCGAGCAGGCCAGCAGCCTGGAGGAGACCCACTCCTCGCTGGAGTCGATGTCCGCCCAGACCCGCCAGGCCGCCGACAACGCCCAGCAGGCCAACAACCTGGCCGCCGAGACCAAGCG
>JACRMN010000011.1:123896-270640 GCA_016214955.1 Deltaproteobacteria bacterium | reverse complement strand
CGGGGTTCAGGTCGCCGTAGCGCATGACGGCAAGCTGGTGGCGGCCATCCTGGATGCGAGGGGAGCGGAGGCGCTCCATGACGACCTGTCCGCGGCCCCTGGTCCGCCGGTTGTACCAGTAGGCGAAGCCCCAGTTGACGAGCTTCCAGAAGGCGCTGAAGGCGGCCTGCCCCATTGAGGACCGGCACATGAGGTGCGGGTGCGAGCCCATGAGGCAGTAGGACTGGATCTCGATGCCGAACTTCTCTTTGTACTTCCGGATGAGTCCGAGGAAGTAGCGGCGGGCTTCGTCGGAGTCGAGGACGAAGGCGAAGCCGTGGCTGCGCCAGGTGCAGTGGTTGGTCGAGCCGGCCTCGACGAGCATCGCGCGCGAAACGCGGGGCATTGGTCGCGAGGGAAAGCAACGGCCGGGCCAAGCATGTCCGGCACGCCCCGCGCCATGTCCGGCACGCCCCGCGCCATGTCCGGCACGCCCCCGCCGCCCCCGCACGCCCGCCGCGCGCATGTCCGGCACGCCCCCGCACGCGGCACCCCCCGCCCGCATGTCCGGCACCCCCCGCCCGCAACCGCCGGGCCAAGCATGTCCGGCACGCGCCCCCCCAAGCATGTCCGGCACGCGCCCCCCCCAAGCATGTCCGGCACGCGCCCCCGCGCCCCGCCTGCCGCCTGCGCTAGGAGGCCGGCGTAGGCGGGGACTGGCGCCGAAGCGCCAGCGGTCCGACCTCGATCTGCGTCGCCCCATCGGACCGGCGACGTTTGTGTCCTCTCCAGGGGCAGGACCGTCGCCGGAGGGCGGTGCCGACGCCCTGCCTGCGCCACAGACGGTTCACGAGCACGGGGCGGCACCGCCCAATCGACACCGACGCGGGCGTCGGCCGCCAGCGAGGCGTCAGGCCCCGCCGAAGCCGCACGTTCTTGAATGGCTTCTAGGAGGCACAGCCGGCGCGGGCCCGCTCCTCGGCCTCCAGCGCGGCCTTCAGCTCCTGCAGCGGCTGGAGCTCCTCGGCGTAGGCCAGGCCCAGCCGGAACTCCTTCGACTTCGGGGCGCCGTGGTAGCCGGCCCCCTGGTAGTAGACCGAGAGCCGGGCACGCTCGGCGCCGCAGGAGCGCTCCACCGCGAAGCGCAGGGCGGTGGCCACCTTGCGGACCTCCTCCAGCGCCTTGCGGGCTCGCTCGTCGAGGATCATGAAGGGCGGAGTCAAGCACGGCCCGCCCGGCCCCATCAAGGCGGCCGGGGACCGGCTATATTCCCGTGGATGAGCCTCTCCGTGGAGTCCGGGACCACGCTCCCCTTCGACCGCTTCTGGCGCTGGCTGAAGCAGCACGCCAACTGCATCGTCCGGGCGGGCACGGCCGACGCCTGGCTGCACGACCAGGAGGCCTTCCACTGGCACCTCGAGGAAGACGAGGCTCGCAACCCGGTGGTGCAGCTCGTCTGGGGAAAGCTCCTGGTCGCCGAGGTGGTGCTCGACGTCCGCGACGCCCTCTACGTCCAGGCCATCCCCGACCCCGAGGGCGCCGAGCAGGGGCAGTTCCTCTTCGAGGTGATGGGGGGCACGAGCGGCGAGCCCTACGCCGTCTACCACTTCCTCATGGCCCACGGCCTGGAGGAGGAGCGGGGCAAGCCGGGGCTGAAACACTGAGGGTTGGCGCTGGGCTCCGCCGTTCCGGGGCCCGAGGGCGGTGGATCCCGGCTTGCCAGGGCCGGATCCAGCCTTACGTTGGTACGATGAGCGCGGACCCCAGCGAGAACGCGGTGCACGACCTCCGGGTTTCGAACGGCTGCACCGTCTGCGGCGGCGACACCGCCATGCGCGTCGGCCCCTCCGGAGCCTGGGCCTACTGTCCGCGCTGCCACCGGCTTTCGCGGCCCCTGCTGCTGCCCACCCCCGACGGCCCCCGGCTCGGCGAGCTGGCCGCCGCGGCCTAGCCCCTAGCGCTCCTCCTCGGGCCGCAGCCGGCGGAAGCTGCGCCAGAGCAGGAGGTCGTAGGCGATCTTCAGGCCTCCGGCCAGGTAGAAGGGCAGCCCCGCCAGCGCCGCCGAGGCGTAGAGCGGCCCGGCCAGCACCGGCGCCAGCGAGGCGCCCACGGTGCGGGCGATGCCGGTGACCCCCGCGGCCGCGGCCCGCTCGGCGGGCTCGACCACCGCCATGGTGTAGGACTGGCGGGTGGGCACGTCCATCTGCGAGATGCTGAAGCGGAGCAGCAGCACCGCCACCGCCAGCGGCAGCGTGGGCATGAGCGGCACCAGCAGCAGGAGCACGTTGGACGGCAGGTGGGTGAAGACCATGGTGTTCACCAGCCCGAAGCGCTGCGCCAGCCTGCCGGCGGCCAGGGCCGAGAGGCCGGCCAGCGCGTTGGCGCCGAAGAGCAGCGCCCCCAGCCCCCGCTCCTCCAGCCCGAAGCGCCGGTGAAACCACCAGGCCACCAGGCTCTGGACGATGAAGCCGCCGGCGAAGGCGTCGAGGGCGAAGAGGGCCGAGAGCCGCGCCACCACCCCGCGCGAGCGCCCCAGCCCTAGGCGGCCCGGCGGCGCCGCCCCCGCCGGCGCCTCCACCTCGGGCCCGAGCCGGGCGAAGAGGATGAGCAGCACCAGCGCCAGTGCGGCGTAGCCGAGGGCCAGCGCCCGGTAGGAGGCGAGCGGCGCCAGGCCGGCGCTCTGCAGCCCCTCGGCCAGCGACCCTCCGGCGAGCGCCCCCAGCGCCGTGGCCAGCGAGCCCGCCAGCGCGTACCAGGCGAAGGCGCGGGTGCGCGACCCACCGGGCAGCACCTGCGAGAGCGCCGCCTGCTCGATGGCCAGGAAGGGGCCCACCTCGTTGCCCGCCGGGCTGATGATGCCGGCGGTGGCGGCCAGCAGCAGCACCCAGAAGCCGGTGCTGCCGGCGAAGGCCAGGCCGGCCCCGGCCATGAGCAGGCCGCCGAGCGCCAGCATGCGGCGCCGCCCCGCCCTGTCGGCCCGGGTGGTGACCCACAGGGAGAGGACGGTGTCGCCGGCCAGGGTGAGGGACAGGAGGAGGCCGATGCGCCCCTCCGACAGGCCGGCGGCCGAGAGGTGCAGCACCAGCGTCACCGAGAGCAGGCCGTAGGCGAAGAGCCGGACCGAGCGGGTGGCGAAGAGCAGGGCGACGTCGCGCTTCCAGGCCATTGCCGCCGCATCATGCAACGGCCCGCGCCGCCGCGCCCGGCCCGGCCGCGATCCAAGCGGGGGCGTGGCCGGGGTCAGACGCGCCTGCTATGTCACCCTCCCCCACCGGCAGCGCCCGACATGGCCGACTTCGTCCACCTCCACCTGCACACCCTCTACTCCCTGCTCGACGGGGCCATCCGCATCAAGGACCTGCTGGCCACGGTGCAGCAGAAGGGCATGAAGACCGTGGCCGTCACCGACCACGGCAACCTCTTCGGCGCCATCGACTTCTACCAGCAGGCCCGGAAGGCGGGCGTGAAGCCCATCCTGGGGATGGAGGCCTACGTCGCCGGCGAGAAGGGGCGCAAGGACCGCAGCGAGCGGGTGGGCCGTCACCTCATCCTGCTGGCCAGGAACGCGGAGGGCTGGGCCAACCTGCGTTACCTCTCCTCGATGGCTTTCACCGAGGGTTACTACTACGACCCGCGCATCGACAAGGAGCTGCTCCGCGACCACGCCAGGGGGCTCATCGGGCTGACCGCCTGCATGGCCGGCGAGGTGCCGCGCCTGTGCCGCAAGGGGGACATGGACGGCGCCCGCGCCGCCGCGCGCGAGTACAAGTCGATCTTCGAGCCCGGCGCCTTCTTCCTGGAGGTGCAGTCCAACGGCATGGCCGAGCAGCTGGAGGTGAATGCCCGGCTGGCCGAGCTGGCCGAGGGCGAGGGCATCCCGCTGGCGGCCACCGCCGACGCCCACTACGTACGGCGCGAGGACGCCCGGGCCCACGAGGTGCTGATGTGCATCGCCTCGGGGAAGACCTTCAGCGACCCCAAGCGCATCCGCCACGACACCGACAAGCTCTTCATCGCCGGCCCCGACGAGATGTCGGCCGCCCTGCCCGGCTTCGAGGAGGCCGTCGCCAACACCGCCCGCATCGCCGAGAGCTGCAACGTCGAGCTCTCGCTGGGCAAGAGCTTCCTCCCCCAGTTCCAGCTCCCCGACGGCTTCTCGGAAGAGGACTACATCGCCCAGCTCTCGCGCCAGGGGCTCGATCGCCGCTTCGGGGAGATCGATGGGCGCTACCCGCACGACCGCGACCTCTACCGCAGGCGGCTGGAGCAGGAGCTCTCGGTCATCCAGAAGATGGGCTTCTCCGGCTACTTCCTCATCGTCCAGGACTTCATCAACTGGGCCAAGGGGCGGGAGGTCCCGGTGGGGCCTGGGCGCGGCTCGGGCGCCGGCTCCATCGTGGCCTGGTCGCTGCGCATCACCGACCTCGACCCCATCCGCTGGAACCTGCTCTTCGAGCGCTTCCTCAACCCGGAGCGGGTCTCGATGCCCGACTTCGACGTCGACTTCTGCCAGAACCGGCGCGACGAGGTGATCCACTACGTCGCCGAGAAGTACGGCAAGGACAACGTCGGCCAGATCATCACCTTCGGCTCGCTCAAGGCCCGCTCGGTGATCCGCGACGTGGTGCGGGTCATGGGGCTCCCCTTCGCCGAGGGCGACCGGCTCGCCAAGCTGGTGCCGGAGCCGGTGCAGGGCAAGACCCCGCCGCTCAAGGAGTGCATCGAGAAGGAGCCCCGCCTCAAGCAGCTCTGGGAGGAGCCGCAGGTGGTGCAGTCCTTCGTGGACGCCTCGGGCCAGCAGCAGAAGGTCACCACCCGGGACATCCTCGACATCGCCATGAGCCTGGAGGGGCTCAACCGCCAGGCCGGCCTGCACGCCGCCGGCGTGGTGATCGCCGGGCGGCCGCTGTGGGAGCACGTCCCGGTCTACAAGGATACCGAGTCGGACACCCTGGTCTCGCAGTTCTCCAAGGACGACGTGGAGAAGGCCGGCCTGGTGAAGTTCGACTTCCTGGGCCTCAAGACCCTCACCGTCATCGACGACGCCATCCGCCTGGTGCGCCGCAACCACCCCGGCCACGATCGGCTCACCGCCGCCTCGATCCCCATCGACGACAAGGCGGTCTACGACCTCATCAGCCGCGGCGACACCGCCGGCATCTTCCAGATGGAGTCCTCGGGCTTCACCGAGATGGTGAGGGCCATGAAGCCCTCTCGCTTCGAGGACGTCATCGCCGCCGGCGCCCTCTTCCGGCCCGGCCCCCTCGACCAGAAGCTCGAGGACGGCCGGACCATGGTCGACGTCTTCATCGACCGCAAGCACGGCCGCGACAAGGTCACCTACCCCCACTCCGACCTGGAGCCCATCCTCCGCGACACCTACGGCGTCATCGTCTACCAGGAGCAGGTGATGCAGATCTCGCAGGTGCTGGCCGGCTACTCGCTCGGCCGCGCCGATCTGCTCCGCCGCGCCATGGGGAAGAAGAAGGCAGAGGAGATGGCCAAGGAGCGGGTCGGCTTCCTGGAGGGGGCCCGCTCCCGCGGCGTCGACGAGAAGGTGGCCAGCGGCATCTTCGACCTGATGGAGAAGTTCGCCGCCTATGGCTTCAACAAGAGCCACTCGGCGGCATATGGCCTGCTCACGGTGCAGACCGCCTGGCTCAAGGCCCACTTCCCCGTCGAGTTCATGGCCGCGCTCTTCTCCAGCGAGGCCTCCAACACCGACAAGGTGGTGGGCCACATCCAGCAGGCCCGCGAGGCCGGCATCGAGGTGCTGCCGCCCGACGTCAACGAGTCGCTGCTGGCCTTCTCGGCCCTGCCGGCCCGGCCGGCCGAGGGCGGAAACGGGGAGAAGCGCCAGGGGGCGATCCGCTTCGGCCTCTCGGCGGTGCGCGGCGTGGGCGAGTCGGCGGTGGAGGCCATCCTGGCGGCCCGCGAGGAAGGCGGCCCGTTCCAGAGCCTCTTCGAGTTCTGCGGCCGCATCGACGCCCGGCGCATCAACAAGAAGGTGATCGAGGCGCTGGTGAAGAGCGGCGCCTTCGACTTCGAGGGGGTGCCGCGCTGGCGCCTCTTCGGCGGCATCGACGCCGCCCTGGCCGCCGGCTCCTCGGCCCAGGCCGACCGCCAGAGCGGCCAGAAGAGCCTCTTCGGCTCCCTGACCGAGGCCGCGCCGGTGCGCCCGCGCTACCCGCAGGCCGGCGAGACGGTGGGCGAGGCGGCGGTGGAGGAGTGGCCGGAGCGGGTGCGGCTCTCCCACGAGAAGGAGGCGCTGGGCTTCTACATCACCGGCCACCCGCTGGCGGGCTCGGAGAAGGAGGCGCGCCGCTACGCCTCCACCACCTGCACCCAGGTGGCCGGCAAGCGCAACGGCGACAAGGTCTCGGTGGTGGGTGTGGTGGCAGGGCTGCGGGAGCGCACCAACAAGGAGAAGGGCACCCGCTTCGGCTTCTTCACGCTGGAGGACCTGACCGGCACCGCCGAGGTGGTGTGCTGGGCCGGGCGCCCGGCCCAGGGCTCGCGGCCGGCACAGAAGGGCTGGGCCGACTGGGAGGAGCTGGTGAAGGGTGACCAGCCGCTCCTGGTGCACGGCGAGGTTCGCATCAACACCCGCGACGAGGAGAACCCGCGGGCCGAGATCACCGCCACCGAGATCGAGCTCCTCTCGGCGGTGCGCAGCCAGAAGACCCGCGCCATCGCCCTGCGCATCGACGCCGAGGAGCTCACCGCCTCCCGCGCCGAGGGGCTGCGTGCCCTCCTGCAGCGGAGCCCGGGCACCTGCGCCGTCACCGTCCGCGCGGTCATCCCCGGCGAGAGCGAGACCACGCTGCAGCTCGCCCAGAAGGTGGCGGCCGGCGACGAGCTCATCGACGCTGCCCGGCGCCTCGGGTTCGAGGTCGAGCTCTCCTAGAGGCGGGCGTGCCGCGGGCTACTGCGCCGGGAACCGCCTCGCCCCTCGCGGGGCTCGGCCCGGCGGTGACCGTCAGATTCTCCCGGAGTGTACCGGCAGTGCGGCGCGCGCGATCTGTGCGCACGCCGACTCCGGGACAGCGGAACGAACGCTCCGGCACCCCCGCCGAGGGGCCACCCACAATCCCTGATGGGCAGCAATTTCGACGCACTCCTTTCGCGCAAACATTTCCGACAGCGTTCCGGTTAGCGCTTGAAGTCCGCGGTGTTACGGCTACTGCCGCAATGCGTCTAGCCCCAACACCTTGAACTCAATGGATGAAGGCGGGATACTGAAATCCCCCACAGGGTCGCAGTCCACAATCGATTTTCAGTCTCCGTGCAGCACACGGGGGGAGCGCAAGCGGTGCAGGCATGGAGCCAAACCCTCATGCAGCCGGGAAGGACGTGGGAGCCATGATGCGCGCACAGATTCGCGCCTCGACGCCTCGCGGAGCCTCGGCCTATTCCGACCTCACCGGCCAGATCAAGTGCGACCGGCAGGCGGAAGAGCTCCTCCGGGACTTCTGGAACGACATCACCGACGGCGCCCCGCTGCCCCCGGAGCTCAAGGGGCTGGCCGACGGCGCCCAGGTAGGCGCCCCCGGAGTGCGCCGGTCGCTGACCATGGAGCGGGCCGGCGAGCGGCTTCGCATCGAGGCCACCGCCGTCGGGCGGGGCCGGACCCAGCTGCACCTCTGGCGCGAGTACCTCCTGCAGCCGGTGGCCGGCGAGGGCGAGCCGGTCGCCTCCCTGCCGCCTGCCGCCGACGGGCTCACCCAGCGGGAGCGCGAGGTGGCGCTGCTGGTGGCGGACGGCCTGCGGTCCCGCGAGGTGGCCGAGCGCCTCGGCATCGCCTCGCAGACGGTGAAGAGCCACCTGAAGACCATCTTCGACAAGCTGGGCGTCCGCAACCGCGTGGAGCTGGCGCGGCGGCTCGAGTCGCACTAGCCGAGGGAAGGTCCGAGGCCACGGCGCCCGTCGCCGCGGGCGGCGCCCGAGGAGCGAGCAGCGACGGCGTGCTCCTTCGCGTACGCCGGGCAGCGCAGCGACGAGCCCGTCGCCCGCAGGCAGGGATCCTTCGAGGCAGGGCTTGCCGTGGCAGCCGCGCGGGCGCTAGTTTGCCCGTCCCATGGTCACGCTCGACGATGTCCGCGCCGCCCGCCAGCGCATCCAGGAGCACGTCTACCTGTCGCCCTGCGCGCGCAGCGAGACGCTGTCGCGCCTCTCCGGATGCCACGCCTGGCTGAAGCTGGAGAACCTGCAGATGACGGGCGCCTACAAGGAGCGCGGCGCCCTCAACAAGCTCTCCCGCCTCACCGCCGAGGAGCGGGGCCGCGGCCTCATCGCCGCCAGCGCCGGCAACCACGCCCAGGCGGTGGCCTACCACGCCGGGCGCATGGGCGTGCCGGTGACCATCGTCATGCCGGAGGGGACGCCGCTGCTCAAGGTGGCCAACACCCGCGGCCACGGCGCCAAGGTGGTGCTCTCGGGCAGCAACTACGACGAGGCCTACGCCGAGGCCCGCCGGCTGGAGGCGGCCGAGCAGCGCACCTTCGTGCACCCCTTCGACGACGTGGACGTCATCGCCGGCCAGGGCACGGTGGGGCTGGAGGTGCTGGAGCAGGTGCCCGACCTCGACGCGGTGCTGGTGCCGGTGGGCGGCGGCGGGCTGGTGAGCGGCGTCGCCGCCGCGGTGAAGGCGCTGCGCCCCTCGGCCAGGGTCATCGGGGTGGAGACCGAGGTGCTGCCCTCGATGCTGGCCTCGCTGGAAGAGCAGCGGCTGGTCACCATCGAGCCGGCCACCACCCTGGCCGACGGCATCGCCGTGAAGCGGCCCGGCGAGATCACCTTCGCCCACGTGCAGAAGCTGGTGGACGAGATCGTCACCGTCTCCGAGGAGGAGATCGCCAGCGCCATCCTCTACCTGCTGGAGAAGGAGAAGGCGGTGGTGGAGGGGGCCGGGGCCGTCGGGGTGGCAGCGCTCCTCAACCACAAGGTGCGGCTCGAGGGGCAGCGGGTGGTGAGCATCGTCTCGGGCGGCAACATCGACGTCAACGTGATCGCCCGGGTCATCGAGCGAGGCCTGGTGCGCGACGGCCGCCTGGTGCGCATCGACGTGCTGCTGCTCGACAAGCCCGGGCAGCTCGCCCGCGTCTCGCAGGTCGTCGCCTCCCACAAGGCCAACGTCATCGAGGTGCACCACTCGCGCGCCTTCTCCGATCGGTTCGGAGACGCGGTGCTGCAGCTCACCCTCGAGACCCGCGGCCTCGATCACGTCGAGGAGATCCTGAGGGCGCTGCGGGAGCGCGGCTACACCGTGCGCCGCACCGCCTGAGAGGAGGAGTCATGCGCCGTGTCCCCAAGCTCGTCTGGATCCTGATCCTGCTCGCCCTGGGCTTCGCCGGAGGTGTCGTCTACCGGCGGGTCTACAACCCCACGCTCGAGGAGCGCATGGACGCCGCCGCCAAGGACCTGGAGAAGGGCGTGAAGAACGCCGCTGACAGGCTGCGGAAGTAGGTCCATTCCACCGGCAGTGACGAGGTGGCGAGCTCTCGTCCCCGACCTCGGCGGGCCAGGATCTACAGCCCGCGCGCCTGCTCGGCCACGCCGGCCGCCCACCCGGCCAGCTCGCGCACCGCGGCGGGCTCGGTCACGGCCACCTGGCAGCCCAGGGTGAGCCCCTCGGGCGAGAGCAGGAGGCCGAACGAGTGGAGGGGCCTCCCTCGGAAGGGGCCGGCCTCGCCGGCCCGCAGGGCGGCGAGGAGCCGGGGGGTCTCGCCGCCGAGCAGTCGCAGCGCCGCGGCCTCGTCGTTGGCCAGCACCCAGAAGCCCTCCGGCGCCGGCACCACCTGGGCCCCGGCGATGTTGACCAGCGCCCGGTGGCGGGCGCCGAAGTAGGCGCCGGCGTAGAGGTCGACGGCCGACTCCATGACCTTGCGCCCGACGGTGGCCAGGAAGCCGTCGCCCTGCGGCGCCGCGCCCTCCCAGCGCTTCCGGCCCTGGGGCAGCGCCATCACCAGCACGAAGCGGCCCGGCGCGAGCGCGCCGACGGCGAAGGTGACCCGGGTGCGCTCGTGCGCGGCGCGCCGGACGTTGCGCAGCTCCGCCGGGTCCTGCTCCACCTCGGCGCGCCAGGAGAGGCCGCGCACCGAGCCGGAGAAGGCCAGCGCGTCGCCGGCGCTCTGCGCCTGCCCTGCGCCCGGCATCCCGGGCGCCGCGCCTCCCTCGGGGTGGTAGCGGATGCCCTGCGCGGAGGCCGCGGGGCCGAGCCGCTGGTCGAGCGCCTCGCGCCGCCGGCGGCGCTGGGCCCGGCCGAGGAACCCGAGCAGCACCGAGGCGGCGGCGATGCCCAGGGCGCCCTGCAGGACGATCGGGGGGACGCCCAGCCTGGCTGCAAGCTCCTCCATCATGGCGGCTGCCCCCCTCGCGCCGGCGGGGCGCGCCGGCAGGTCCAGCCACATTGCCCCCGGGCCGCACCCTCTGACAAGCTCGTCGCCAGGGCGGCCGCACCCGCCCGCCGCACCCTCGCAGCCCGGAGCCCGCCGACATGACCCTCCTCGCCGCCGCCCTCGCCGCGCTCGTCACCGCAGCCGCCGGCCCCGCAGCGGCGCCGGCCGCGCCCGCGGCGGGCCCGGGGGCGCCCGGCGCCGAGACGGCCGTGGCCGGGTCGGAGTCGGCCCAGCTCGTCGATGCGCGCGCCGCCGCGCTCGACGAGCTCGGCCAGGCGGTCGTCTCCTACCCCTTCACCCTGGCCCGCTTCGAGTCGTGCGTCGCCGCGGTGAAGGAGCTTCGCGCCGCGGCCCGCGGGCGGCCCGACCTGGCACAGCCGCTGCGGGGCCTGGGGAGCGGGCGGCTGACCTCGCTCGAGCGGGCGGCGGGGCGGCTCGAGTCGATCCCCGACGTGAAGGCCATCCTGGCGAAGCACGGCCTCTCGGGGCGCGACCTGCTGCTCATGCCCACCGTCATCCAGTCCAGCCGGCTGGCCCACTTCGCCGTGCAGGGCGGGCGGCCGCCGCCGGCCGACCGCTCCAACGCGGCGGCCCTCGAGGTGATCCGCACCGAGGGACCCCGGGTGGAGAAGCTCTACCAGGGCTACGCCGCCGACCTCGCGGCCCTGCGCAAGATGAGGTAGCCGCGCCCGCCGCCCCGGCGTGGTCAGGGGCGCGTGCTACGGGTCGCGGGTGTCGAAGATCGCCCCGCGCGCCAAGACGGTGTACGCCTGCGTCGAGTGCGGGCACGCCTCGCCCAAGTGGCTGGGGCAGTGCCCCTCGTGCCGCCAGTGGAACACCCTGCACGAGGAGGTCGCCTCGCCCGAGCCCCGGGGCGGCGCGCCGCGCGGGTTCTCCGGCGCGGCCGGCAGCTCCCGCCCCATGCCGCTCCGCGACGTGGAGGCGAGCGAGGAGTCCCGACTCCGCACCGGCATCGGCGAGCTCGATCGCGTCCTCGGCGGCGGCGTGGTGCCCGGCGGGCTCATGCTGCTGGGCGGCGACCCGGGCATCGGCAAGTCCACGCTGCTGCTGGCGGCGCTCGACCGCCTGGCCGCGGCGGTGGCCCCGCGCCCGGTGCTGTACGTCTCGGGCGAGGAGTCGCCGCGCCAGGTGAAGATGCGCGCCGACCGGCTGGGGGTGACCGCCGCCAACCTCCAGATCATGGCCGAGACCGACGCCCAGAAGGTGCTCCACGCCGCCGAGCAACTCGCCCCCGCGGCGCTGGCCATCGACTCCATCCAGACCCAGTACCTGCCGGAGCTCCAGTCGGCGCCCGGCACCGTCACCCAGATCCGCGAGGTGGCGGCGCGGCTCATGGCCTTCGCCAAGACCACCGAGACCCCCACCTTCCTGGTGGGCCACGTCACCAAGGACGGCGCCATCGCCGGCCCGCGGGTGCTGGAGCACATGGTGGACACGGTCCTCTACTTCGAGGGCGGCGGCGCCCACCCCTACCGCGTGCTGCGTGCCCACAAGAACCGCTTCGGCTCGGCCAGCGAGATCGGCGTCTTCGAGATGAAGAGCGGGGGGCTGGTGGAGGTGCAGAACCCCTCGGCCCTGTTCCTGGCGGAGCGGCCGGTGGACGCGCCCGGCAGCACCGTCACCGCCGCCCTCTCCGGCAGCCGCAACCTGCTGGTGGAGGTGCAGGCGCTGGTGGCCCCCACCGGCTTCGGCACCCCGCGCCGCACCGCCCTGGGCCTCGACGGCAACCGGGTGGCGCTGCTGGCGGCGGTGCTGGAGAAGAAGGTGGGGCTCGACATCCTGGGCTGCGACCTCTTCGTCAACGTGGCCGGCGGCCTGACGCTCGACGATCCGGCCTCCGACCTGGCCTGCGCGCTGTCGCTGGCCTCCAGCTTCCGCGACCGGGCGGTGGACCCGCGCACGCTGGTGCTGGGCGAGGTGGGGCTGGCGGGCGAGGTGCGGGCGGTGGTGCAGGCCGAGGCCCGGCTCGCCGAGGCGGCACGGCTCGGCTTCACCCGCGCCATCCTGCCGGCAGGCAACGCGCGCCACGCCGAGGTGCCGGAGGGGATGGAGGTGGTGGGGGTGGAGACGGTGAGCGAGGCGCTCGACCGGATCGGGTAGGGGCGACGACTTCGACCCCGACCGCGCCGCAGGCAGGCAGCCGAACCCGCGGCGACGCGCGATGCCGTCGCCGAGGCGGGCACGCGAGGAGCGAGCAGCGCAGGCGTATTTCCTCTCGTACGTCGAGCAGCGCAGCGACGAGCCTGCCCGCCGCAGGCAGGCAGCGCGCGTCGCCCTCAGGCGAGCTGCACGGCTCGCTTCCACCGTGCCAGATGCGCCTCGCGCTCCTCGGCCGCCATGCGCGGCTTGAAGCGCCGGTCCACGCGGAAGGCCTTCTGGATGGCGTCGCGCGACGACCAGAAGCCCGTGCCCAGCCCGGCGAGGAAGGCGGCGCCCAGGGCGGTGGTCTCCACCATCCTGGGCCGCTCCACCGGGACGCCCAGCAGGTCGGCCTGGAACTGCATCAGCAGGCCGTTCTGGGTGGCGCCTCCGTCCACGCGGAAGGTGGGGATGGCCACGCCGCTGTCGGCCCGCATGGCCTCCGCCAGCTCGTGCACCTGGAAGGCGATGCCCTCCAGCGTCGCCCGGGCCAGGTGAGCGGCGGTGGTGCCGCGGTCGATGCCGGCGATGAGGCCCCGCGCCGTCGGCCGCCAGTGGGGCGCGCCCAGGCCGGCCAGCGCCGGCACGAACACCACGCCGCCCGAGTCCTTCACGCTCCGGGCCAGCGCCTCGACCTCGCCCGCCCTGCGGATGACGCCCAGCCCGTCGCGCAGCCACTGGACGGCGGCGCCGGCGATGAAGGCGCTGCCCTCGAGGGCGTAGTGGGTCTCGGCGCCCACCCGCCAGGCCACCGTGGTGAGCAGCCCGTTCTGCGAGGGCACCGGCCGGGGCCCGGTGTTCTGGAGGATGAAGGCGCCGGTGCCGTAGGTGCACTTGGCGTCGCCGGGGGCGAAGCAGGCCTGGCCGAAGAGGGCCGCCTGCTGGTCGCCGGCGATGCCCGCCACCGGGATGCCGTCGGGCAAGCCCGGCACGCCGCGGGTGGTGCCCACCGCCTCCGACGAGCCGCAGATGCGCGGCAGCAGCGCCGGCGGCACGCCGAAGAGCGAGAGCAGCTCCGGGTCCCAGGCGAGCGTCGAGAGGTCCATGAGCAGCGTGCGGCTGGCGTTGGAGACGTCGGTGACGTGGGCGGCGCCGCCGGTGAGCCGCCAGGCGAGGAAGCTGTCGATGGTGCCGAAGCAGAGCTCGCCCCGCTCGGCCCGCTCCCGCAGCCCCTTCACGTGGGTGAGGAGCCAGGCGATCTTGGTGCCCGAGAAGTACGGGTCGAGCACCAGCCCCGTCTTGCGCCGCACCATGGCCTCGTGGCCGGCGGCCTCGAGCCGGGCGCAGTCGTCGGAGGTCCGCCGGTCCTGCCACACCACGGCGCGGTGCACCGGCCTGCCGCGGCGCCGCTCCCAGAGCGCGGTGGTCTCCCGCTGGTTGGTGATGCCGATGGCCGCCACCTCGCCGGTGCGGGCGCCGGCCTGGCGCAGCGCCTTGCCCAGCGCCTTCACCGTGGAGGTCCAGATCTCCTCGAGGTCGTGCTCCACCCAGCCCGGGCGCGGGAAGTGCTGCGGGAGCTCCAGGTTCACCTTGGCGCGAACGCCCAGGCGCCGATCCACCGCCAGCACCGTGGTGCCGGTGGTGCCCTGGTCCACTGCCAGCACGATCGAGGCCACGCTCACTCCTTCCGGCCGCGGGCCGGGATTGCCGAGAGGAAGGCCGCGGCCTCCTCCGCCACCACGTCTCGCTCCACGTCGATGCCCACCAGGTGGAAGCTGTCGGGCAGGAGCAGCAGCCGCGCCGGCCCCGAGCCGATGCGTGAGGCGATGCGCCGGGCGCCGGACAGGCGCACGGTGTGGTCGCGCTCGCCGGCGATCACCAGCGCCGGTGTGCGGATCGAGGGCAGGCGCCGGTCCACCTCGGCCGCGAGGAGCTGCAGCTCCCCCACCGCCGAGATGGGCACGGCGCGCAGCGCCGGGTTGAGGGCCCGCATCTCCGGGTCGCGCACATCGGAGGTGCCCTTGGGCAGCGGCGGCAGCAGGCGGCCCAGCGGCGTGTGGCGCGCCAGCCAGCCAGCCAGCGCCGGCCCCGGGGCGAGGCGCAGCGCCGGGGCCAGGAGCACCAGGGCGTCCACCTTCTGCGGCGCCTCGGCCGCCAGCGCCAGGGAGAGGAGCGCGCCCATGGAGCAGCCCACCACGAAGGTGCGGCGCGCCCCGGCGAGCTGGTCGAGCGCCGCGCGGGCCCCGGCCAACCAGTCGCCCCAGGTCACCCCCGCCAGGCCCCCGGGCTCGCCGCCGTGGCCCGGGAGCACCGGCCCCAGGCAGCGCATCGACCGCAGGTGGAGCCGGTCCCCCAGGCTGCGCACCTCGAAGGGCGAGCCGGAGAGGCCGTGGAGCAGCAGCGCGGCGTCGGGCCCGCCGGGCAGGTCGAAGGCGTGGCCCAGGGCGTCGGCGCGGCGGGGCGCAGGCGTCCGCTGCAGCAGGGGTCCAGCGCTCATCGTCGGAGTGTACCCCGGCCCCCCCTTCATCCGAGCCGCGCTTTCGGGTATCGCTGCGGCATGCCCGACAAGCCCGCCACCCCGCCGCCGCAGCCGGTCCAGCTCCAGATCGAGATCGACCCGGCCACCGCCAACGGGTCGTTCATCAACATGGCCATGGTGAACCACACCGACACCGAGTTCACCCTGGACCTCATCTACCTGCAGCCGCAGGCCCCCAAGGCCGTGGTGCGCTCCCGCGCCATCACCACGCCCAAGCACATGAAGCGGCTGCTCTTCGCCCTGCAGGAGAACATCCAGAAGTACGAGGCCCGCTTCGGGGTCATCGACCTGGGCGAGAACCCGCACTTCCCCGGCGCCCTCAACTAGCCTCCTCCCTCCGTGAAGGTCCGCAGCGCCGCGCTGGAGAGCAGCTTCGACCTGCCGGGGCGGGACGCCCGCGTGGTGTGCCTGGTCTCGTCGGCCACCGAGACCCTGGAGGCGCTGGGCGCGGCCGCCAGCGTGGTGGGGATCTCGCCCTACTGCGCCCGCTACGCGCCCGCGGTCCGGGCGCCGGTGGTGGGCGACTACGTGGACGCCGACCCCGAGGCCATCCGGGCGGTGCGGCCCGACCTGGTGCTGGTGACCGACGGGGTCCAGCTCCCCCTGGCGCGCCGGCTGGCGGCCGCCGGGTTGCCGGCCTACCTCTTGCCGGTGCCGCAGAGCCGCTTCGGCATCCTCGAGAACACCGTCGCCCTCGGGGCGCTCACCGGGCGGCTCGCCGAGGCGCGGGCGCTGTGCGGCGCGCTGGAGCAGGGCTGCGCCGCGCTGGCCGCGAGCGCGCCGGCGCGGCGGCCCCGCGCCTACGCCGAGCTCTGGTTCGGCCGCCACCCGCGCCGCCCCGGCGGCCGCTCCTTCGTGCACGACCTCCTGGAGCTGGCCGGGGCCGAGCACCTCTTCGGCGACCGGCCCGACGGCTACGCGCCCCTGGAGCTCGAGGAGACGGCGCGCCGCGCCCCCGACCTCTTCGTGCTCTTCTCCGAGCCCGAGTTCCCCGTGGACCCCGCCGCACTGCTGGCCGAGCGCGGCTGGGACGGGCCGCGAGCGCCGCGGGTGATCCGCTCCGGCGTGGAGCGCGGTCGCAACCTGATCCACGACGGCCCCTCCTTCCTGGCCACGGCCCGCTGGCTGCGCGGCGAGCTGCTCGGGTAGTGGCCGTCCCCCGGCCGCACGGTCCACCGCGCCGCCGCCCCGCCCGCGCAGGTGCGCGATTTCCCGGGCCGGCGCCCTGGCCCGCCCCCTGCTCTGCCCTCCTCCGCCGCGCTTTCGCGGCTCCACCGAACGGAGAGGTCCATGAGCGACGGAAACCTGGAGCGGAAGATGCTGGGCGTGTACGCGATCATCGAGCGCAAGGAGGGGCAGAAGGCGATCTGGGTGAAGATCGGCGCCGCCTTCCAGAACCGCGACGGCAGCCAGACGCTGCTGCTCGACGCCTTCCCCATCGGCACCAACAAGCTGCAGGTGCGGGAGCTGCGCGACTGGGAGCTCCGGCCCCAGGCCGCCCGCAACGGCAACGGGGCGGAGGCCCACCCGTGAGCCGGCGGCTCCGGGCGCTGGCCGCGGTCCTGCTGCTCGGCCTTTCGGCGCCGGCGCTGGCCAAGAAGAATCCGCTTCCGCCCGGCGAGCGCATCGACCTCAACCGCGCCGGCGTGGCGGAGCTCATGCGGCTGCCGGGCATCGGGCGCACCCGCGCCGAGGCCATCGTCGCCCACCGGAGCAGGCGGCCGTTCCGGTCGCCCGCCGAGGTGGCCGAGGTGAAGGGCATCGGCAAGCGCTGGCTCCAGGGGAACCAGGCGCGCATCACCGCGGGATCGCAGGGCTCCACGCTGCGCGCGGCCAACGACCCTTGACTTGGCGGTGCGCGGGGCGCTAACGGTTCCACGCACACGATGCCCGGAGGACAGGGAAGCCGGTCGAACGCCGGCGCGGTCCCGCCACTGTAGCCGGGGTGAAGCACCCGCAGAGCAGTCGCCACTGCCGCAGCCGCACGCGGTGGGAAGGCGGCGGGTGCCGCGATGGAGCAGCTTCCATCGCACCCCGGGAGCCAGGAGACCTCCCTTCGGGCCGGCCGCGAATGGGTCGCGGCCGCGTTGATCACGGGTCCGAAGGAGACCCGCGGATTGAGCCCGACTTCCTGGGGCCGCCGGGGCGCTTGCGCCCTCGCCCTCGCGTGCGCCTTGGCGCGCGCCGAGGAGCCTGCGCCCGCCGTGAGCGAGGAGCTGGTGGTGGAGGGGAAGCGGGCGCCCCGGCCCCGCGACCCCACCGCCGCCGCCACCGTGATCCCCGCCGAGCGCCACGCCGGCGAGGCCAAGGACGTGGCAGCGCTCCTGGCCACCGCGCCGGGCGTGGCGGTGCAGGAGTACGGCGGGCTCGGCCAGCTCGCCACCGTCTCCATCCGCGGCTCGCTGGCGAGCGGCGTGCTGGTGCTGCTCGACGGCATCCCGCTGCAGGCGAGCGGCGGCGCCGGCGGCGACCTGGCCTCCATCCCGCGCCACTGGATCTCCCGCGTCGAGGTGCTGCGCGGGGCCGAGGGGGCCTACTACGGCTCCGGCGCGCTGGCCGGGGTGGTCGACGTGGTCACGGCCCGGCCGGCGGCCGGCGGCTGGCGCGCCGAGCTCTCCGGCGGCTCCTTCGCCACCTGGAGCGCCGGGGCGAGCGGCGCGGCCGCCGCCGGCCCCTGGAGCCTCTTCGCCGCGGCCTCGGCCGACGGCACCGGCGGCCGCTTCCCCTACGACTTCGACCCCGACCCGAGCGCCGGCGCCGGCGGCACCCGCACCGAGCAGCGCCGCCACAACGCCGCGCTGCGCGGCGGCCTGCTCGTGAAGGCCGACCGGCCCGCGTACGGCGGCCAGCTCGACCTCCTGCTCCAGCTCTCGGCCGGCCACCGGCAGCTGGCGGGCTCGCCGTACCACCTCACGCCCCTCGACTGGCAGGACGACGGCCGCCTGCTCCTGGCGGCCCGGCTCGAGGTCCCCGACCTGCTGCCCGGCCTCGACGGCGGCGCCCGCCTCCACGCCCAGGCCGACCAGCTCGACCTGCGGCTCGATCCGGCGCTCACCGCAAGGCAGCGGGGCGCCGCCGCCGGCGGCGAGCTCACGCTCTCCTGGGCCCACGCTCCGGGGCGCCTCCGCGGCGCGCTGGCGGCCTCGGGCGAGCGGCTCGCGGGCGACGCGCTCGAGGGCGGTCACTCCCGCGCGGCGCTCTCGGCGGCGCTCTCGGGCGAGCTCTCCCTGGGGCGGGTGCGCCTCGCGCCGGCGGTGCGGCTCGACGCCGTGGGCCCGTTCCGCGGCCTCTCGGCCAAGGTGGGCGCGAGCGTGGCGCTGGCCCCGTGGCTCGGCCTGCGCCTCTCGGGCGGCCGGGCCTTCCGCGCCCCCAGCTTCGCCGAGCTCTACCTGCGCCAGGGGCTCATCGACCCCAACCCCGCGCTGCAGAGCGAGGTGAGCCTCTCGGCCGACGCCGCGCTGGTGGCCGAGGGTGCGCCGGGCCTCCTCCGCCTGGGCGGCTTCGGCCAGCGCTACCAGGAGCTCATCCTCTACCAGCGAGCCAGCTTCGACAGGCTGAAGGCCTTCAACGCCGGCCGCGCCGCAGTGGGGGGCCTGGAGGTGGAGGCCGCCTCGGCGCCGCTGCGCCGGCTGCTCTCCGCCACCTTCTCGGCCAGCTACACCTGGCTCGCCACCCGCAACCTCCGCGGCACCGGGGCGGAGGTGGGCAACGACCTGCCCTTCCGCGCCCGCCACCGGCTCTACCTGCGGGCCGGCGTCGCGCCCGGGCCGGCCGAGCTGCACGCCGAGGTGCACGTGGTGGGGAGGCAGTACCGCGACCTCGCCAACACCGCCGTGGTCCCGGCGGCCACCATCTGGAACGCCGGCGGCTCGGTGCGTCTCTGGCAGCGGCCGGCGCTGCGGCTGCACCTCGAGGTGAAGAACCTCCTCGACGACCGGACCGCCTCCGACCCGCTCGGCAACCCCCTCCCCAGCCGGATGGTGATGGTCACCCTCCGCGCCGGGTCCTCTCCCGAAGGAGCTCCATGAGAACGCCTGCCCCCACCCTCCTCGCCGCCGCCCTCCTCGCAGTCCTCCTCGCGGCCTGCAAGACCGAGCTGGTCTGCGCCACCGGCCAGGCCGAGTGCGGCGGCCGCTGCGTCTCGCTCGCCCTCGACTCCGCGAACTGCGGTGCCTGCGGCAACGCCTGCGGCGCCGGAACGGTGTGCAGCGCCGGCACCTGCTCGGCCTGCGCCGCGACCTGCACCAGCACCCGCGGCTGCGCCGGCGAGGTCTGCCAGCCCGACCTGTTCGTCGGCTGCCCGGCCACCTCCGAGCTCCTGCCGCGGGCCGCCGACCTCACGCCGGCGGGCTCCGGCCGGAGCGTCACCGCCGGCCTCACCGCGCTCACCTCGGCCGACGGCTTCCTCTTCTCCGCCAGCGGCTTCCCGGCGGCGGCGGTGGACATCGTGCCCATGGACCCGGCCCAGGCCTCGCGGCGGGTGGCGCTCGCCGGGAGCGACCTCGAGGGCATCGCCGTCCACGGCGGCGTCACCTTCGTGAGCAACGCCGCCACCGGCACGCTGGCCTTCCTCGGCGCCGGCGGCGCCCTCCTCGACGAGCTTCCGCTCCCCGGCCAGCAGAGTGGCCCCAACCCGCACGGCATCACCTTCGTGGGGAGCAAGGCCTACGTGGCCCTCACCGGCTACGGCCCCGGCAGCGGCCAGGCCATCGCGGTGGTCGATCTCGCCGGGCTCTCCGCCTGCTCCGCCGAGGCCGCGCCGCCCGCCTGCGGGGCGGGCGACACCTGTGACCCCGGCCGCCACTGCGTCGCCGGCGCCTGCCGGCTGCCCTGCGCCAGCGTGTCGGGCTCCATCGACCTCTCGGGCGTCGCCGGCAGCTCCGACGCGCCCGGGCTTCCCTTCCCCGGCAGGCTCCTGTCGGTGGGCACCAAGGTCTACGCCACTCTCGCAAACCTGAAGATCCCCGCCGGCGGCAGCTTCTACATGGAGCCGGCCGGCTCGGGGCGGCTGGCGGTGGTGGACACCGCGGCCGGCGACGCGGTCTCGATCGTCGACCTGGGCGCGTCCTGCGGGAACCCGGGCAACCTGGCGCTGCAGGGCACCACGCTCTGGGTCTCGTGCGGCTCCTTTGGCTACTCGGCTGCCTGGCCGGGCCGCCTCGTCCCGGTGAGCATCGCCGGCGCGCCTGCCGTGGGCTCGGCGGTTTCCACGGGCGACGTGCTCCCCAACGGCATCTCCATCTGCGGAGGCCGCGCCTACCTGGGGGACATGGCCAGCGGCAAGGTGTTGCCGTTCGACCTGGCGGCGCGGGCCGCGGGCACGGCCGTCGAGGTCTGCCCCCTGAATGCTCCCCCCGGACCGCCCGACTTCGGGTACGCCTACGTGGCCGACGTCGCCTGCGCGCCATGACCTCTCGCCTCGCCGCCCTCCTCCTCTGCGCCGCCGCCGCCCTGCCGGCGCGCGGCGAGGAGCCGCTCGCCTGGAGCGGCAAGGGGGCGGCCGAGGGCGGCGCGCTCTGGATCGGCAACCGCCCGGCCCGGCCGCCGCAGCGGGTGATCACGCTCGCGCCCAGCCTCACCGACCTCCTCGTGGCGCTCGGCGCCCGCGACCGGCTGGTGGGCGTGACCCGGCTCGACGACGACCCGGCGGTGGCCTCGCTGCCGCGCGTCGGCGGGTTCCTCGATCCCAACCCCGAGGCGGTGCTGGGGCTGCAGCCCGACCTGGTGCTCTGGGTCACCGACGGCGGCGCCCTGCCGGCGGTGCGGCGGCTGGCGGAGCTGTCGCGTGCCTCGCGCCGGCCCTTCCCCATCCTGGCCATCCCCATCGTCACCGTGGCCGACGTCTACGCCTCGGCGCGCCTCGTGGGCGACGCGCTCGGCGACGCCGCCGGCGGCGAGCGGCTGGCGGCGCAGCTGCGGGCCACCGCCGACCGGGTGCAGCGCCAGGCGGCCACGCTCCCGCCGAAACGGGTGCTCTTCGTCGTCGGGCGCGAGCCGCTGGTGGTGGCCGGGCCGGGCAGCTTCGCCGACGAGCTCCTGCGGCTCGCCGGGGCGAGGAACGTGGCCACCGGCCCGCGCCCGTGGCCGGTCTACCCGCTGGAGAGGGCGGTGGTGGACGATCCCGACCTGGTGATCGACGCCGCCGCCCGGGAGCCGCCCGAGGGCATCCAGCGGCTCGCCGCCATCCCGGCGGTGCGGCGCGGGGCGGTGGCGCGCCTCCCCGACGACGGGCTCCTGCGGCCTGGCCCGCGGATGATCGCCGGCCTGGAGCGGCTCTTCCGCCTGGTGCACCCCGAGGCCGCCCGCTGATGCGGATGCGCCCGCGCCTCGGGCTGGTGCTGCTCCTCGGCGCCGCCGCGGTGGCGGCCTCCCTGGCCTTCTCCTGCCTCACCGGGGCGCAGCCTGTCACCCTCTCCGCCGCCTTCGCCGGCCAGGAGCCCGACCGCTCCATCCTCTTCGGCCTGCGGCTGCCGCGCGCGCTGCTGGGCGCGGTGGTGGGCCTGGCGCTGGCGGCCTCCGGCACGGCGCTGCAGGCGCTGCTCCGCAACCCGCTGGCCGAGCCCTTCGTGCTCGGCGTCTCCGGCGGCGCGGCGCTGGGCGGGGCGCTGGCGCTGGTGGCGGCGGCGCTGCTGGGCTCGGTCTGGGCGCCGCTCGCGGCGCTGGGCCACGGCTCGCCGGTGACCGCCTTCGCGGTGGGGGGCGCGGCTGGCGCCACCGTGCTGGTCTTCGCGGTGGGGCGCATCGGCGGGCGGCTGGTGCCGGAGGCGGCGTTGCTGGTGGGCATCGTCTTCAACGCCTTCGCCGCCGCGCTCATCACCATCCTCAAGGTGCTGGTGCCGCCGGAGCAGGCGGCGCGGCTCCTCTACTGGCTCATGGGCACCATCGGCTACGAGCCGCCGGGCACGCTCCTGGCCGCGGCGCTGGTGGTGGCCGCGGCGGTGGGCGCTCTGGTGCTGCTCTCGGCGCAGCTCAACCTGCTGGCGCTGGGCGACGAGGAGGCGGCCTCGCTGGGCGTGGAGGTGGGGCGGCTTCGCGCCGTGGTGCTGCTGGCGGCCAGCGCCGCCACCGGCGCGGCGGTGGCGCTCTCGGGCATGGTGGGCTTCGTGGGGCTCATCGTGCCCCACGTGGTGCGCCGGATCCTGGGGTCGGACCACCGCATCCTGGTGCCGGCCTCGGCGCTGTTCGGCGCCGCCTTCCTGGTGGTGGCCGACGCCCTGGCGCGGGTGGCCTTCCTGGCGCTGGGCAGCGAGCCGCCGGTGGGCGCGCTCACCGCCTTCGCCGGCGGCCCCCTCTTCCTGTGGCTGCTTCGCCGCCACGAGCAGCGAGGCTGACGTTGCCCGGGCCACGCCCCCGCCCGGCCGAGCGAAGCTCGTCAGGGCCCCATCCCGGACACGGCGATGGCCTCGCTACCGGATCGCCGTCGGGCGTGTAGGATGCGGCGCGTGCGGGCGGCCTGGCTCCGGATCGGCGGCGTGGCGCTCCTGGCGCTGGCGGTGGCCGTCGGCGTGGGTGCTGCCGTCTCCCGGCTCCGGCCCGACCTGGCGCGGCCCGCCGACGGGCCCTTCGCGCCGCTGCCCTTCGACCGCATCGACGTGGAGGAGCGGCTGGAGAGCCCGGTGGTGGACCACGCCCTGCGGCTGGCGCGGTCCCAGGGGATCGACCGGCTGGTGAGCCTCACCGGCGGCTTCTTCGGCAACGGCCTCGAGACGCAGCTCGCCGCCGCGGCCCGGCACGTGGGGCAGGTGAAGGTCTTCATGAACCTCGACCCGCGGGGCTGCTGCGGCGAGGACTGGTCGGCCCGCGAGGCCGCCCGGGTGGCCTCGGGCCGCGCCGCCGGCGCCGCCGGGCTCTTCCTCGACGCCGGCGGGCCCGTGGCCCTCGACGCCCCGCCCCTCGAGCGCGTGCTCGAGGAGTGCCTGCGGCTCCGCCTCCCGGTGGCGGTGAAGGTGGCCGGGCCCGCGGACGTGGCCGCACTGTCGCGCGCCGCCGGCAGGCGCCCCGGGCTGGCGCTCCTGGCCCTCGGGCTGGATCTGCCGCCGGCCGAGGTGCAGGCGCTGCTGGCGCGCCACCCGGCGCTGCACGTCTCGGTGGGCGTGCGGCTCGCCGCCTGGGCCCGCGATCCGGCGGGAGCCCGGGCCGCGGTGCTGGCCCACCCCGACCGCTTCCTCTTCGGCACCTCGGTGGCGCTCGGCCTTTCCGGCAAGGACGAGGTCGAAGTGCGCAACGTCGGCCGCGACGCCGCGCAGGTGCGGGACTTCTACTCGGCCCAGTACCGCTTCTTCGAGAGCCGCGACCCCCACATCCCGGTGCCGGAGGGCACTGCCGCCGGAGGCCTGGGGCTGCCGCGCGCGGCGCTGCACCGGCTCTACCACCGGAACGCGGAGCGCCTGCTCGGCTTCGCGGCGGAGCGCGGATGAGCCCCGGCGCGCCGCTGGTGGAGGTGCGCGACGCCTCCTTCTCGTACGGGGCCCTGCCGGCCCTGCAGGGCGTCTCCTTCCAGGCCGCGCCCGGCGAGCTGGTGGGGCTGGTGGGGCCGAACGGCGCCGGCAAGAGCACGCTGCTCCGGCTGGTGGCCGGCCTGGTCGCGCCCGGCAAGGGCGCCGTCCGGCTCCAGGGGCTCGACCCGGCGCGGGCGCCGCGGCGCGCGGTGGCCCGGGTCTGCGCCCTGGTCCCGCAGGAGGCCCAGGTGCACTGGCCCTTCACGGTGCGCGAGGCGGTGATGATGGGCCGCGCCGCCCACCAGGGGCTCCTGGCGGTGCCCGACCGCTTCGACCAGGGCGCGGTGGATGGCGCCCTCGAGGCCTGCGACCTGCGCCCCTTCGCCGACCGCCGGCTCGACACCCTCTCCGGCGGAGAGCGCCGCCGGGTCTTCTTCGCCCGCGCCCTGGCACAGGAGCCGCGGCTGCTGCTGCTCGACGAACCCACGGCCTTCCTCGACCTGGCCCACCAGGTGATGGCGATGCGCATGGCGGTGGTGGCGGCGCGCGCCGGCCTCTGCGTGGTGGCCGTGCTCCACGACCTCAACCTGGCGGCCCAGGCCTGCAGCCGGCTGGTGGTGCTCTCCCGCGGCCGGGTGGTGGCCGAGGGGGCACCGGCCGAGGTGCTCACCGCCGAGCGGGTGGAGGAGGTGTGGGGGCTGCCGGTGTGGCGCGGCCTGAACGGCGCCACCGGCGCGCCGGTGGTCCACCCCCGGGAGATCGGGTAGCCGCCCGGCCGGCCGCCCTACTGCGGGGTGGCGATGAAGATCTTGAGGGCCGCCATGGCGGTGCGGTCCCTGGGTGCCTCGATCCCCTGCCGGTAGGCGAGGTCCACCGCGACGCCGGCGCCGGCGGCCACGAAGCCCAGGCCCGCCGACCAGAAGCTCCCGCGCCGGATCTCGTCCCGCTGCCAGCCGGCCCGAAGCGGCAGGGCGTCGAGCAGCATCACCTCGGCGCCGGCGGCCCAGGCGTCGGCCGACTTGCCGGCCCGCTCGAAGTCGCGGCGCCAGTCGCCAGCCAGGAGGAAGCGACGGCCGTCGCCCACCGAGAACCCGGCGCCCATGCCGGGCGCCGCGTCCTGCCGGTTGCCGATGGGGACGAGGTTGTAGCCGGCCACGCCGAGGCCGACGAGCTGCGAGGCCTGCCAGTAGAGGCCGGCGTCCACGGTGACGGCGCGCGTCTTGCGGCCGGTGGCCGAGTCGATGGAGAGGTACTTGCCCGTGACGCCGGCGTAGAGCCCGCCGCTCACCGGCGACGCCATGGCCAGGTGGTAGAGGCTGCCGGTGGCCTCGCCGGCGAAGATGCGGGCGTAGGCGAACCCGCCGGTCACCGGGCTGGTCTCGGAGTCCACCACCGAGCCCTGGGCCCACTGCCAGCGGCGCGCACCGTCGAGCCGGTCGTCGAGGTACTGGGCCTCCATGGCGTAGCGCCTCCGCGCCGCCAGGGTGCCGGGGTTGGTGAACATTCCCTCGTTGCCGCCGGTGATGCCGATGCCCGCCCCCAGGGAGAGGCTGCGCGCGCCGGTCAGGTCGGCGGCGCTCGGGGGGGCCGCCGGCTCGCCGGCCAGCGCCGTCGAGGACACGAGAGCCGCGAGGAGGGAAGCCAGGAGGCGGGGCACCGCGGCAGGATACCGCGGGAAGGGCCCGGGGCAAGGTGGCGGCCGCCCGTGCGATCTGCCTAGCATCGGGACACCCGCTCGCGAGGAGGTGACCCATGCGCAAGCAGGAGCTGGCTCGCTTCCGCACCCGGCTGTCGGCGCAGCGCGCCGAGCTGCTGGGGCACGGCGCCGAGACGGTGCATGCCATGGCCGGCGCGCCGGGAGAGGATCTGCCCGACCCCAACGACCGGGCCACCCGCGAGACCGACCAGGGCCGGCTGCTGCGGCTCCGCGACAGGGACCGCAAGCTCATCCTCAAGGTGGAGGAGGCGCTGGCGCGCATCGAGGCCGGCACCTTCGGGAAGTGCGAGTCCTGCGGCGGGGCCATCTCGCCGGCGCGGCTGCGCGCCCGCCCGGTGACGACGCTCTGCATCGACTGCAAGCGGGAGGCGGAGCAGAAGGAGTAGCGGCCGGGGGCAGCGCCGCCGCTTCGGGCGCCGCCCCCCGGGGCTGGTGCTCCGTCCCCGCCATACCGCAACAGCCCGCTCGCTCGCCCGGCCGCGGCACTCCGCTTGGGGCACGTCGTCACGCGGGGCCTACCGCGGGTCTCCCCTGCCTTCTCGCCCGCGGACGCCCCGCGCCGCCCGGAGGCCGCCATGCACCTGCTCGTCCTGGCGCTGTCCCTCGCCGCAGCCGATCCGGTCCTGCTCGAGGTGGACCTCCGCGGCGCTGCGCACCACACCCTCCAGGCGCGCATCGCCGTCCCGGCACGCCCGGGGCCGCTGCGGCTCGCCTTCCCCAGGTGGATCCCCGGCGAGCACCGGCCCTCGGGCAAGATCGCCGACCTGGTGGACGTGCGCTTCACCGCCCTCGGCAGGCCGCTCGCCTGGAGCCGCGACGAGGTCGATCCCTTCGTGTTCCAGCTCCAGGTGCCGCCGGGCGCGCGCTCCGTCGAGGCCTCGCTGCGGCGGGTGGCAGCGCCCGACACCGCCGCCGGCGGGGCCATCCTCTCCTTCCTGGACGTGATCCTCTATCCGCTGGGGACGCCGGTGCGAGAGCAGCGCTGGCAGGCTACGCTGCTGGTCCCGCCCGGCTGGCAGGCAGGCTCCGCCCTGCGCACCCGACCCGCGGAGCCGGGACAGGTGGCCTTCGAGCCAGTGGACCTCGAGACCCTCGCCGACTCGCCCGTCGTGCTGGCGCGCCACCGTCGCGAGACGCCGCTAGGCGCGCCCGGTGAGCGCCCGGTCAGCGTGGTGATGGTGGCCGAAGAGGAGGCCGGGCTGGAGCTGCGGGGGGCCTGGAAGGAGCGGCTCGAGCGACTCGTGGCCGAGGCCGACGCGCTCTTCGGTGCGCGCCACTTCGACCGCTACTGCTTTCTCGTGGCCGCGGTCGAGGGTGTGAAGGGCAAGATGCTCGAGCACCACCAGTCGGTGGCAGTGGGCGCCCCGGTGGGCGGCCTGCCGGAGCAGGGCGACCCCGGCGACCTGGGCTACGTGCTGCCCCACGAGTACGCCCACTCCTGGAACGGGAAGTACCGGCGGCCGCTTGGAATGGCCACCGTCGACTTCCAGGAGCCGCTCCGCACCCGCGACCTCTGGATTTACGAGGGGCTCACCGAGTACCTGGGCTACGTGCTCTCCACGCGAAGCGGCTTCCTCTCCTCCAGCGATTTCCGCGAGCTCGCCGCCAACGCGCTGGCCCGTTCTCGCGGGCCCGGGTCCGGCGGCTGGCGCACGCTGGACGACGCCTCCGCCACCTTCCCCACCTACGTGGAGGCACCGGTCGAGTGGAGCGGCGCCCGCCGCGCCCCGTGGATGGCCTACGTCGAGGGCTTCGCGGCCTGGCTCGAGGCCGACGCCCTGATCCGCGAGCGCGGCCAGGGCCGGCGCTCGCTCGACGACTTCGCGAGGGCCTTCCTCGGCGGCGAGAGCGGACCGCCGCGGGTCCACGCCTACGAGCGGCGCGAGGTGCTGGCGGCGCTCGACGCGGTGGAGCACCAGGACTGGAAGGGGTTCTTCGCGGCGCGGACCGAGTCCCTGGAGCCACCCCCTCAGGCCTCCGCCGAGGTCACGGGCTGGCGGATGTCCTACGCCACCGCACCGGGGCCATACCTGTCGGCCGCTGCGGAGCGGGCGCGCCCCGGCGCCATTCTTGCCTGGTGGTCCCTTGGCCTGGGGATCGACGGGAAGCAGCTGGTCATCGACGTGAGGCCAGGATCTCCCGGGGCGGCGGCGGGCATCGTTCCCGGGCAGAAGGTGCTGGCGGTGGACGGCCGGCGCCTGGCAGCGTCGGCCCTCGAGCGCAGCCTGCGGGCGGCGCAGAAGCGCGGGCGCCTGGAGCTCCTCGTCGAGGACGGCGACGCCTTCCGCGCCCTGTCCATTGCCTACGACGGGGGTCCGCGTGCTCCCTCCCTGGAGCGACTCCCGGAGCGTCCCGACAGGCTGGAGGCGATCGTGACACCGCGGACGCGGTGAGGGGCGACCGCGACCCCGACCTGAGCCTCGCCCTCGGCCCAGGAGGGTTCACCGCTTGCTTCCAGATATGCGCGCTCATACATATGCGCCATGGCGAATGCGGTGGCCTTCCAGACCCTGGCCGACCCGACGCGGCTCCTCCTGGTGGAGGCGCTGCTGGCCGGCGAGCGGTCGGTGAACGACCTGGTGGAGCAGGTGGACATCCACCAGTCGGGCGTCTCGCGCCACCTGCGCATCCTCCACGAGGCCGGCTTCGTCCAGGTCCGACCCGACGGGCCGCGGCGGCTCTACTCGCTGCGGGCCGAGCCGTTCCGCGACATCGACGCCTGGGTGAGCCGGTACCGCGCGCTCTGGGAGGCGCGGCTCGACCGGCTCGGCCTGGCGCTGCAGCGCAAGCAGGGGGCCCGACCGCATCGCAAGGAGAGCACGCATGGCTAGCAGGCCGCAGGCAGCCCCCCGCCGCCGGATCACCCTGGAGCGGACCTACCAGGCGACCCTCGAGGAGGTCTGGGAGATGTGGACCACCCGCCAGGGCATCGAGGCCTGGTGGGGGCCGGACGGCTTCGAGGTGAAGGTGAAGAAGCTGGAGCTCCGCCCCGGCGGCGAGCTGCTCTACGACATGATCGCCACCGGCCCGGACCAGATCGCGTTCATGAAGCAGGCCAACGCGCCGCTCTCCACCGCCGCCCGCATCCGCATCACCGAGGTGGTGCCCCCGCGGCGGCTCGCCTACCTGCACGCCGCCGACTTCATCCCGGGAGTCGAGCCCTACGACGTGGCCTACCTGGTGGAGCTCGCGCCCGAGGGCAAGGGCACGAAGCTCACCCTCACCTTCGAGGCCATGCACGACGAGATCTGGACCGGCCGCGCCGTCCAGGGCTGGGAGATGGAGCTCGCCAGGCTCGGGAAGGCGCTCGCCCGATGAGCACCGCCAGCGCCACCCCGCAGGCCCCGGCGCGGGCCGCGGCCGGCCACCCCCTCCGCAGCGCCGGCGCGGTGGCCGCCGGATTCGCCCTCACCTTCGTCCTCTCGGTGGCCACCGACGCGCTCCTGCACGCCACCGGGGTCTTCCCGCCCTTCGGGCAGCCGATGGCCGACGGGCTCTTCGTGCTGGCGACCGCGTACCGCTCGGTCTACACGGTCGCCGGCGGCTGGCTCACCGCCCGGCTGGCGCCGGCCCGCCCGATGCGCCACGCGCTCGTCCTGGGCGCCGTCGGCCTGGCGGCGGCCACGGCCGGCGCCGTCGCCACCTGGAACCGCGGGCCGGAGTTCGGCCCGCACTGGTATCCCCTGGCGCTCGTGGCCCTCGCCCTGCCCTGCGTCTGGGCCGGGGCGAGGCTGCGAGAGCGGGCCGCGGCGCGCGCCTGAGCGGCTACCGGACCCCGGCGAGGAAGGCGTCGAGGATGCCGTTCACCTCCTCCGGCGCGTCGAGGTGGAGCCAGTGACCGGTGCCCTCCACCCGCGTCGCCGGGAGGTCGGGCACCCGGTTCTGGTAGGCGTCGGGCCGGTCGTTGAGCGGCGTGATCACCGTGCGGCGCGGCCCGCGGTAGCGCCCGAGCGGCGTCACCGGGTCGAAGGTGAGCAGGGAGTCGAGCGTGCCGATCACCAGCGACCGGGGGGCCCGGTCGATCTCGGAGAGGAGCCGCTCCCGCACCGCCGGCCGCGCTCCGACGAGCATCGACGCCCAGTAGGCGCGCACCACGCCCTGGTAGTCGTCGCGCAGCGAGCGACGTAGCCCCTCGGCCACCTCCGGCGGCAGGAGCCGCCCGTCGGAGGCCGGATCGAGGAGCAGGAGCCCCGCGACGCGCTGCGGAGCTCGCCCGGCGACCGCCACCGCCACCGCGCCGCCCCAGGAGTGGCCCACCAGCGTGAAGCGGTCGACGCCTCGGGCGTCGAGCGCCGCCAGCACGTCGCCGGCCGCGTCGTCCACCTCCAGCGACGCGCCCGCTGGCGAGCGGCCGTGGCCGCGCAGGTCGAGCGCCAGGGCGCGGCGCGTGGCGCGCAGGTGGGCCAGCTGCGCGGCGAAGTGGGTGCCGTCGCCAGCGGCCGAGTGCAGGAAGACCACCGGGACGGGGCCGGGTGGGCCGCCGTCGTCGGCGTGGAGGGCGACGGGGGAGGCGGACGGGAGGGTCATGGAGGAGGTCCCTGGGGAGGTGGCGCAGCCGGCGGCCGCGAGCAGGAGAAGTGCCGTTCGCATGGCTGCAGCCTCGCCCCGAACCATGACAACATCTGTCAGGTATGGAGGGACCCCCCGCATGAGCCGGCTCGAGCGCGTCGCCCACCTCCAGTCGCTGCTCCGCGGCCGCGAGAGCGCCACCGCCCGGGAGCTGGCCGGCGAGCTGGGCGTGAGCGAGCGCACCGTGCTGCGCGACCTCACCGCCCTGCGCGACCAGGGCGTGCCGGTGGAGGCGCAGGCCGGCCCCGGGGGCGGCTTCCGCCTCGAAGCGGACCGGGGCCTGGTCTCGGTGCACTTCGCCCTCGGCGAGGTCATCGCCCTGTGGCTCTCGGCGACGCTGGCGGCGGCCGCCGCCTCCACCCCCTGGGGCCACGCCGCCCGGAGCGCGCTCGACAAGGTGATGGCCAGCCTGCCCCGGGAGCGGGCTCGCGCCCTGCGCGCGCTGGCGCGGCGGGTGGTGGTGGGCCGCCCGGCGTCGGCGCGCATCTACGCGGAGCTCCGCGCCCCGTCGCCGGGGCTCCTGTCGGCGGTGGAGCGGGCCTTCGCCTCCTGCGCCTGCCTGGCCTTCGACTACGTCGACCGCCGCGGGCAGGCCAGCAGCCGCACCGTCGAGCCCCACGGGCTGCTCGTCGAGCTGCCCGCCTGGTACCTGCTGTGCCGCGACCGGGAGCGGGGCGTGGTCCGCATGTTCCGCCTCGACCGCATGCGCCGGGCACGGGTGCTGGAGGACCAGCCCTTCCGCCCGGACCTCGACGGCGTCCACCGCCAGTACCTGGCGGAGCGGGCCGCCGCCCGCTGAGCGTCGCCTTCGCGCGGCACTTCCCGCCCGGCCCGCGGGCCGCTACAGTCGCCGCCCATGTCCAGCTCCGTCATCCGCAAGGCGGTCATCCCCGCTGCCGGCCTGGGCACGCGCTTCCTGCCCGCCACCAAGGCGGTCCCCAAGGAGCTCCTGCCCATCGTCGACATCCCCACCATCCAGTACATCGTGGCCGAGGCGGTGGCGGCCGGCGTGCGCGACGTGATCCTCATCTGCGCCCGCGGCAAGGACTCCATCGTCGATCACTTCGACATCGCCAAGGAGCTGGAGGCGCACCTGGAGCGCACCGGCAAGCTGGAGCTGCGCGACCAGATGCGGGCCATCGCCAAGATGGCCAACGTGGTCACCGTCCGGCAGCAGGAGCCGCTCGGCCTGGGCCACGCGGTGCTTTGCGCCAAGGACCTGGTGGGCGACGAGCCCTTCGCGGTGATGCTGGGCGACGACATCATCGACGCCGAGGTACCGGCCACCCGCCAGCTCACCGACTGCTACCGGCGCACCGGCATGGGCACCATCGCCCTCATGGAGGTGCCGGTCGCCGAGACCGGCTCCTACGGCATCGCCGCCGGCACGCCGGTGGACGATCGCACGCTGCGCATCGACAAGCTGGTGGAGAAGCCCCGGAAGGACCCGCCGTCGCACCTGGCGGTCATCGGCCGCTACGTGCTGCCGCCCCGGGTCTTCGAGATCCTGGAGAAGCAGCCGCCCGGGGTCGGCGGCGAGATCCAGCTCACCGACGCGCTGGCGGTGCTGGCCCGGGAGGAGGGGCTCATGGGCTACCGCTTCGAGGGCCAGCGCTACGACGCCGGCGACCGGCTCGGCTACCTCAAGGCCAACGTGGCCTACGCCCTGAAGCGGCCGGACCTGGCCGGGCCCTTCCGGGCCTGGCTGTCCGAGGTGGTGAAGTGAAGGCGCTGCGGCTGGCGGTCGGCCTCGCCGGCGCCCTGGCCTGGGGCGCGGCGCAGGCCTACGTCCCGCCGGCCACCGCGGTGCTGAAGCGGCTCTCGCAGAAGCGCGAGGAGCAGGCGGTGGCCACCATGGAGGTGCAGGGCACCGTCACCTTCCTGGGCGAGGCGGCGGTGCGGGCCGCGGGCGCCGGTGTCCCGCTGCTGGGCAACGAGGCCTCCTCCCCCGCTTTCCTGA
Organism: Deltaproteobacteria bacterium; assembly: GCA_016214955.1. Lineage (GTDB taxonomy): Bacteria > Myxococcota > Myxococcia > Myxococcales > Anaeromyxobacteraceae > JACRMN01. The sequence continues at coordinate 238,941 of JACRMN010000011.1, read as the reverse complement.
CGGTGAAGGTGCCCGGGAAGTGCCGCCTGGAGCTGGCGCTGCCCGACGCCGCGCCCGCCGAGCGGCCCGCCGTTTCTCAGAAGGGGAGCCGGCTGCATGGGGTCCGCGGCCTGGAGAGGATCCCGGCGGCGGTGGCGGCGCTGCAGGCGGTGTGCGCGCTCCTGGGGGAGCGGCCCGGCGGCGCCGAGCCGGAGCGGCCCTGGGTACAGGCCCTCTCGGCCCTGGGCGTCTCCCTCGACGAGATCTCGCTGGGGCGGGCCGGCGGCCGGGTGGCCTACGTCATCGGCGGGAAGCCGAACGGCGAGAAGGCGCTCGCCTGGGTGGACAAGCAGGGCTACCAGCCCCTGCGGCTGGCCGCCACGCTGGGCGGCGCCCGCCACGAGGTCCGCTTCCTCGACTGGGGCTCTTCCACCGGAGGCGACCTCTTCCCCCGCGCCGTGGAGGTGCTGGCCGCTGGGCAGCCGGTGCTCCGGCTGGTGACGGAGCGCGTTCTCGGCAATCCCAAGGTCCCGGACTCCATCTTCTGATTCGCCGCCCTGAATACGGCGGCCTAGACTGACGTTCCTTCTTCCAAGGAGGTCTCACACCATGAAGACGCTCGCCGCCGCCCTTGCCCTCGTCCTCGCCGCCCCGGCCCTCGCCGAGGACGGCGCCGCCCTCTTCAAGGCCAAGTGCGCCAGCTGCCACGGCCCGGACGGCAAGGGCGAGGTCCCCATGGGCAAGGCCCTCAAGGTGAAGAGCCTGCTGGGAACCAAGCTGACCGCTGCCGAGATCGAGAAGGTCTCCACCGATGGCAAGCCGGGCACCAAGATGATGGCGGTGAAGGGGCTCTCCGCCGAGCAGCACAAGGCCGTCGCCGCTTTCGTCAAGGGCCTGAAGTAGCCGGCCCTCCGCCTCTCCTGCCCGGCGCCCCCGCGCCCACCTTCCGGGTGGCGGGCGGCGCCGGACGTCCCTGCTAGACTCCGCCCGTGCTCGTAGAGGTCGCCGTGGCCGCGGCGGTGCGGGGGACGTTCACCTACCGCGTACCCTCCCACCTCGCCGCCGAGGTCACCCTCGGCCGGCGCGTGGCCGTGCCTTTCGGCCGGAGCCCGCGGGCCACCGGCTACGTGGTGGGCTTCCCCACCAGCGCCCCGGCGGGCGTCGAGCTGCGCGACCTCGCCGAGGTGCTCGACACCTTCCCGCTCTTCACGCCGGACCTGGTGAAGCTCCTGCGCTGGGCCGAGGAGTATTACCTCTGCCCGCCCGGCGAGCTTCACCGGGCAGCGCTGCCCCCCGGCCTCAACGCCCGGCGGGGCAAGGCGGCGCCGGCCCGGCGCGGGGTGGAGTGGGCCGCGCCCACCGAGGGGGCGGCCGAGGCGCTCCCGTCGCTGGCCCGCCGCGCCCGCGCCCAGCACGCGGTGCTCGAGTACCTGCTGGCCCGCGGCCGCATCCCGCTGGAGGAGCTGCGCACCGCCTTCCCCCAGGGGCGGGCCGCGTTGCTGGCCCTCACCCGCCGCGGGCTGGCACGCGTCGACGCCGGGAGCCGCGTGGCCCAGGGGGGGCTGCTCGACGCCCGCGCCGAGCCGCTGCCGCTCACCGCCGAGCAGGCGGCGGCCCTGGAGGCGGTCACCGGCGCCGGCGGCTTCGCCACCTACCTGCTCCACGGCGTCACCGGCTCGGGCAAGACCGAGGTGTACCTCCAGGCCATCGGCCGGCTCCGGGCCGCGGGCAAGGGGGCGCTGGTGCTGGTGCCGGAGATCGCGCTCACGCCGCAGCTCGCCGGCCGCTTCCGGGCCCGCTTCGGCGACGACGTGGCCCTGCTCCACTCCGGCCTCTCCGATGCCGAGCGCCACGCCGAGTGGCTGCGGCTCCGCCACGGCGAGGCCCGCATCTGCGTGGGCGTGCGCAGCGCCGTCTTCGCCCCGGTGCAGGAGCTGGGCATCGTGGTGGTGGACGAGGAGCACGACGGCTCCTTCAAGCAGGAGGACGGGCCGCCCTACCAGGCGCGCGACCTGGCGGTGGTGCGGGCCCGCGAGGCCGGAGCGGTGTGCCTGCTGGGCTCGGCCACGCCCTCGCTGGAGACGCTGGAGAACACGCGCCGCGGGCGCTACCGGCTGCTGGAGCTGCCCCGCCGCATCGACGACCGGCCCATGCCGCCGGTGGAGCTCGTGGACCTGGCGAGGCTGCGCCGCACCGTGCCGGCCTTCGGGCTGCTCTCGCCGCCGCTGGCCGACGCGCTGGCGGCCACGGTGGGCGAGGGGCGCCAGGCCATCCTCTTCCTCAACCGCCGCGGCTTCCAGACGCTGGTGCTGTGCGAGGCCTGCGGCCAGGAGGCCCGCTGCCCCTCCTGCGCGGTGTCGCTCACCTTCCACCAGCGCCGCGGGCTCCTGCTCTGCCACTACTGCGGCCACGCCGAGCGGCGCACCGACGACTGCCCGGCCTGCGGCGGGCCGCGGATCGGGCTGGGCGTGGGCACCGAGCAGGTGGAGGCGGCGGCCCGGAAGCTCCTGCCCGAGGCGCGGGTGGAGCGGCTCGACCGCGACGCGGTGGGCAGCGCCGGCGACGTGGCCGCGGTGCTGGCCCGCTTCGCCCGGCGCGAGATCGACGTGCTGGTGGGCACGCAGATGGTCACCAAGGGGCACGACTTCCCCGGCGTGACCCTGGTGGGCGTGGTGCTGGCCGACACCGGCCTGTCGCTCCCCGACTTCCGCGCCGCCGAGCGCACCTTCCAGCTCCTCACCCAGGTTGCGGGCCGGGCCGGCCGCGGCGGAGACGCCGGCCGGGTGCTGGTGCAGACCTGGAACCCGGGCACACCGGCGGTGGCCTGCGCCGCCACCCACGACTACGCCCGCTTCGCCGAGCAGGAGCTGGCCTCGCGCCGGGCCCACGGCTGGCCGCCCTACCAGCGGCTGGTCGCGGTGCGGGTCGAGGGCTCGGAGGCGGGGGCGCGGCGCACCGCCGAGGCGCTGGCGGCGGCGGCGCTCCCGGCGCTCGGCAGCGACGTGGCCATGCTCGGCCCGGCGCCGGCGGCGCTGGAGCGGCTCCGGGGCCGGAGCCGGTGGCAGCTCCTCTTCCGGGCCGCCGACCCGTCGGCGCTGCGCAGGATCCACCGGGCGCTCCGGCCGGTGGCCGAGCACCCGCCCGGCGGGGCCGCGGTCCGGTTCGACGTGGACCCGAACGCTCTGCTGTAGCCCGACTGGCGTTTCCCTCCAGCAGGCCGCCGGCGGGCGGCCACCGTCCCCTGCTCCCTGCACCTCCGGCAGGCGCTATCGCCCGCACGCGCCGTGGAGGCGCCGGCTTGCCGCCCCCCCATCCGCGATCCATCATCGAACGCGCGTGCCGCGCCGGGTCCTCCTCGTCGACGACGACATCGCCGAGATCTCGGCGGTGAAGCGCGTCCTCCTGCGAGAGGGCGCCCTGGCCCACCTGGCCACGAACGCCACCGATGCCATGGCGGCCCTGGCGGCGCGGCGGCCCGAGCTGGTGCTGGTGGCGCCCGACTGCGAGAACGGGGAGGGGCTCCGGCTGGCGCGGCGCCTGGCCGCGGACGAGGCCACGCGCGACCTGCCGCTGCTCCTGCTGGGCGCGCCGGAGGAGGAGGCGCCGGGCACCGTCCTCACCCGCCCCCTCGACCCCGGCCTGCTCGCCGAGGAGCTGCGCCGGATCCTGAAGGTGCCGCGCGCCCCCGCGGCCCAGCCTGCTGCCAGCCCTCCCGCCGCGCCGCCCCAGCCCTCCGGCCGGGCGGCGGGCTCCTCGGCTTCGTCCGTGGGCCCGACCGCGAGCCCACCCGTTGCCGCGACCCCGACCCCGACCGCGCCCGCGACCCCGACCGCAACCCCAGGCGCAGGCCCCACCGCCGGCCCGAAGCCGGCGGCACCGCCGACGCAGCCCACCAGGGCGACCCCGGCTCCCACCTCTCCGGACGCGGAGGACCGGCGCCGTGCCGCCGAGGCTCTCCGCGCGCGGGCCGAGGAGCTGCGGCGGGCGGGCGCCGAGGAGCGCTCCCGGCGGGAGCGCGAGGCGCAGCGGCGGCGCGAGGAGGAGATCGAGCTGGAGGAGCGCGGCCGGATCGATGCGGAGGCGGAGGCGCGGGCCCGCGCGGAGGAGGAGGTGCGGCGGGCCCTGGCCACCAGCGAGGCGGAGGAGGCGCTCCGGCAGCTCGCGGAGGAGGTGGGAGAGGGTCGGGAGGAGCTGACGCCGCAGCCCAGCGCGACCCCGGTGCCGTTCCCGCGGGCGGGCTTCGAGATGGAGGAGCCGGGGGGGTCCATCGGCCAGCCGCCGGGTGGGTCGCGGACGCCGGAGGCGGGGAGGAGTGCTGACCGGGGCAGCCCTGCCCTGAGCGAGGGTCCGCCCCTGCGGGCCCGAGTCGAAGGGCCGACCCCGACCCCGACCCCGACCCCGACCTCGACCCCGACCCCGACCCCTACCCCGACCCCGGCCCCGACCCCTACCTCGACCCCGACCCCGACCCCTACCTCGGCCAGCCCATCCCCTTCCCCTGGCGAGGGCCCGCCGCCACAGGGAGTGCCCCACCGCCCCGGCGTCACGCCCCCGCCGGTGTCGCACCCTGCGCCGCCGCCGCCGCCGCCACCGCTGCCGCGTGCCGCTCCGCGCTTCGCGCCGGTGCCGGCACGCGCGGCAACGACCCCGGCCGTCGCCGCCGCCGTGGCCGCGCGCGAGGAGGCGAAGCGAAGGGCCCAGGCGGCCCGCGCCCGCAAGCAGGCCGAGGCGCCGCCGCCCCCGCCTCCGGAGCCGCTGCCTCCCCCCCGCGGCGCCGCGCCTGCGCCCACCCCGCCGCTCGAGGAGCAGGCCCCGGCAGTGCCGGCCGAGCTCACGGCCGGCTCCCTCGAGCGGAGCTCCGCCGCCTGGTTGCTCTCGCGCGCAGCCCGGTCGCGGCTCAGCGGGAGGCTCGACTTCGCCGGCTCCGCCCCCCGCTCCCTCTACTGGGAGGAGGGGCGCATCGTCGGCGCCACCAGCGGCGCGCCGGCGGAGCGCGTCGAGGAGGTGGCGCTGCGGCTCGGCCTCATCACCCGCGAGCAACACCGCCAGGCCTCTCCTGCCTGCGCCGGCCTTCCCTCGCGCCGCGCGGCGCTGGCGCTCCTCGACGCCGGCTTCCTGAAGCCGGAGGAGCTGACCAGCCTGGTGCGGCGGCGCGCCGAGGAGGTGGTGTTCGCCCTCTTCGCCGAGCCCGGCGCCACCTGGCGCCACGCCGCGGCGCGCGTCCCGCCCGACGAGCGCACCGCCCTCGGCCGCAGCCCCCACGCCCTTGCCGTGGAGGGGGTGCGGCGCCGCTGGGGGGCCGATCGGCTCGACCGGCTGCTGGGCGGGCCGGCCTCGCTGCTCACGCCCGCCCTGGGCGGGCCGCCGCGCGACGAGCTCGGGCTGGGGCGCGAGGAGCGGCGGCTGCTGGAGCTGGCCGACGGGCTCCGCTCCGTGGACGAGATCGCCGGCGACAGCCCGCTCGACCCGCTCTCGGCCCGCCAGGTGCTGGCGGCGCTGGTGGAGGTGGGCTCGCTGGCGGTCCGCATCCGCAGCGAGCCGCTGACGACCCGCTCCACTGCCGACATCGACCTGGCCCGGCTGGCCGAGAAGCTCGACCAGGTGCGGCGCGCCGACTACTTCACCATCCTCGGCGTCTCCCGCTCGGCGACGCCCTACGAGCTCCGGAGCAGCGCCGACAGGCTGCTGCAGGAGCTGGACGCGCCGCGCTGGGCGCTCCTCGACGAGCCGGGCCTGGGCGAGCGGCTCGCCGAGGTGCGCCGGGTGGTGGCCGAGGCCCGCGACGTGCTGCTCGACCCGGACCTGCGGGCCTCGTACCTCGAGGGGCTCGGCTAGCGAACCGCGCGGCCGCCGTGGCCCTTACCCCGTGGAGGATCGTGGATGCGTGAGTTCCTGGTGGTGACCAGCGTCTCGGCCGCGCACGGCCGGGGCGTGAGCGGCCACACCCTGGCGGGCTTCCTCCGCACCTACGCCGGCCGGCGGGCGGTGGAGACCTGCACCCCCGACGAGCTCCTGGCGGGCGGTCCGCGCAGCGCCAAGACCGTCTTCCTGGGCCTGCCGAGCCCGGCCGGCGAGCGCCACCTCGCCAGGCTCCGCCACCGCCACCTCGTCCTCTTCGACCTGCACGACCACCACTACCCGCTCTGGGACGACGCCAACCGCGAGCTCCTGCGGAGCGCCTCGGGGCTCTACCTCAAGTGCTGGACCGACGAGCGCTGGGACTTCGGCATCCGCATGGGCCTCGCCCCGGTGCGCCGCTACGCCAAGCTGCGGCTCGCGGTGGAGGCGGGCCGGCTGCGCCGCGGCCTGGGGCTCCCCGAGCCGGACCACCGGTACGACGCCCTCTTCCTGGGCGCCGCCACCGGGCGGGACCCGCGCGGCGCCGACCCGGCGCTGGTGCCCAACCAGCGCGTCTCCTGGCTCCTCGAGCTGCGGGACCAGGCGCCGGAGCTGAAGGTGTGGGGCGGGCTCCTGGCGCGCAGCGTCTCACCGGGCCTGCAGGAGCGGTACGGCGACCTCTCGCGCTTCGTCCTCCGCGGCAAGGTCCCCTTCCACCGCTACTTCGCGGCGCTGCGGCGGAGCCGGGTGGCCCTCACGCCCGAGGGCAACGCCCCCTGGTCCTACCGTCACTACGAGGCCATCTACGCCCGCTCGCTGCTCGTCACCTGCGACTTCCGCCGGCTGCACACCCTCGTGCCCCTGCCCAGCGAGGGCATGGTCCACGTGGAGGACGGGGCGCCGGTGCTGCCGGCGCTGGAGCGGGCCCTCCGGCTCCGGCGCGAGCGGCCCGAGATCCTGGAGGAGAACGTGCGCTTCCTGGAGCGCTTCCTGGCCGGCGGCCTCTACTCGCGGCGCCGGCCCGAGCTCTGGGAGCGCTTCGTCGCCCAGCTCCCGAGGTAGCGGCCGTCGTTGCACCCATCCGTTCCGCGGGGCTATCGTCGCCTGCTTTGCCCTTCGCGAGGAGCCACCGCGCATGAAGATCACGGTCGTCGGAACGGGCTACGTGGGACTCGTGACCGGCACCTGTCTCGCCGAGGCCGGCAACCAGGTCACCTGCACCGACCGGGACGAGGGCAAGATCGCCGGCCTGCGGGCCGGGCGCATCCCCATCTACGAGCCGGGGCTCGAGGAGCTGGTGGTCCGCAACGTGCGCGAGCAGCGCCTCGGGTTCGCCACCGCGCTCGACGAATGCGTGCCCGGGAGCGACGTGGTCTTCATCGCCGTGGGGACGCCACCCGGCGAGACCGGGGACGCCGACCTGTCCCATGTCATGGCCGCGGCGGAGGAGATCGCCAGGCACCTGCGCCAGTACACGGTGGTGGTGAACAAGAGCACCGTCCCGGTGGGAAGCGCGCGCCTCGTGACCGAGCGCATCGCGGCGCTGACCCGGGTCCCCTTCGACGTGGCGTCGAACCCCGAGTTCCTCAAGGAAGGCACGGCGATCGACGACTTCATGCGGCCCGACCGGGTGATCGTGGGCACGGCCTCCGATCGGGCGCGGGCCATCCTGGGCGATCTCTACGCGCCCTTCGTGCGCACCGAGCAGCCCATCCTCTTCATGGACGCGGGCTCGGCGGAGCTCGCCAAGTACGCGGCCAACGCCATGCTGGCGATCCGCATCTCCTTCATGAACGACGTGGCCGCGCTCTGCGATCGGCTGGGCTGCGACGTGGACCAGGTGCGGCGCGGGCTGGGGGCGGACCGCCGCATCGGCCACGCCTTCCTCTTCCCCGGGGTGGGCTTCGGCGGATCGTGCCTGCCCAAGGACGTGCGGGCGGTGATGAGCATGGCGCGGCAGCAGGGGCTCGACTTCGACCTGCTGCGCGCGGTGGAGCGGGTGAACGAGCGGCAGAAGCGGCTGCTCTTCGACAAGGCCCTGAAGCACTTCGGCTCGCTGGCCGGGAAGCGCTTCGCCCTGTGGGGCCTGGCCTTCAAGCCCAAGACCGACGACATGCGCGAGGCGCCCTCGCTCACCCTGGTCCAGCTCCTCACCGGCGCCGGGGCCCATGTCACCGCCCACGACCCGGTGGCCGCCGAGGTGGCCTCGCGGCTCGTCGGTCCCCATGTCGAGCTGGCGCGCGAGCCCTACGCCGCCGCCGAGGGGGCCGACGCGCTGGTGCTGGTGACCGAGTGGAGCGAGTTCCGCTCTCCCGACTACGCGCGGCTGCGGCGCGCCATGCGCGGGACCTTGCTGCTCGACGGCCGCAACGTGTGGGACCCGGCCCGGGCGCGGGCCGCCGGCTTCACCTACGTCGGCGTGGGCCGCGCTGCCGGCTGAGCCGCGGCGCAGCCGGGCGCCTCCTCCCCGGCGGCGCACGGGCGAACGCGCTCTCCCGGTGAACGAGGTCCCCGGGCTCCACGGCTAGCGGCGGCCCAGCGCTGCCGCCAGGCGGCGCCGCGCCTCGTGGAGCCTCGACCACACCGTGCCCTCGGCCACGCCCAGGATCTCGGCGATCTCCCGGTGGCGCAGCCCCTCCGCCGCGAAGAGCGAGAGCACCACCCGGTGCTCCGCCGGGAGCCGGTCCATCGCCGCCAGCACGCGGCGCGCCTCGTCGCGGGCAAGCAGGGGCGGCTCGGCGGGAGGCGCGGGGAGCTCCGGATCCACCGGCGCGGCGGGGCGGCGGCGCCCTCGCACCTCCAGGGCCGCGCGCACCGCGATGCGCCAGAGCCAGGTGGAGAGCCGGGCCTCGCCCCGGAAGGCCGGGAGCGCACGGTGCGCGGAGAGGAAGGCCTCCTGGAGCGCGTCCTCGGCGTCGGCGCGATCGCCGGTGAGGTGCAGGCAGACGCCGAGGAGCGGCGCGCGGTGGCCGCGGAACAGCTCCACCACCACCTCCTCGCGGGCGCGCCCGCCCTGGCGCGCCCGGAGGAGCAGCGCCTCCTCGGCGGCGGCGTCGAGGGGCGGCGGCCGCGCCATCAGCCGCGCTCCTCGCCCAGCGAGGCCAGCTGCCGCCGGAGGCGCGGCACCCGCACCGCCAGGACGTAGATCCAGGTGCCGGCCACGAGGAGGGAAGCCTCGGCCAGGGCCACGCGCCCCAGCGGCGCCACGCCGGGCGCCATCGCCCAGGCGGCGAAGCCCAGCGCGCCGGCCAGCGCCAGCCAGCGCCCCGCGAGGGCGCGCCGCAGGTCGGCGCGCAGCGCCGCCCGGTGGAAGGCGAGCAGCTCCTGCCCGGCGAGCCCGCGGGCGCGCCGGGCCAGAAAGCCGTGGTATCCGCCGCGCACCAGCGCCGCCGCGGCGCAGGCGAGGAGCGCCGCCCCGAGGGCCCCGGCGCGCCGTCCCTCCGGCGCCAGGCCGAGGACGGCGGGCGGGACGGCCACGGCCACGGTCGCCAGGTCGAAGACCACGCGCCGGGCGCCCGAGCGGACCTGCCTCCGGACGCTGGCCTCGAGCCGCGCCCAGTCGGCGCCTCCCACCGCCGCCTCCGCCGAGGCGGCGAGCGCGGCGTCGGCCCGGGCCGCCTCCCCGGCGTAGGCCCGGCACCGCTCGCAGCCCGCGAGGTGAGCCTCCAGCGCGCGCGTCTCCTCCGGCCCGAGGGCGCCGTGGCGCCGCTGCTCGACGGCGATCTCGAAGGCTACGCAGTCCACGCCCGCTCCCGGAGGTTCGCGCCCCCTCCCGCGTCTTCACCGTCGGAGGATCCTACCGCGAGGTGGCGGCGGAGCGGCGGGACTGCGAGCAGGCCGGCGAGCGCCATGGCCAGGAACAGCCCTTCGCCCGCGATCGCGGCTCCGCCGGAGAGGCCGGCGCCCTCCGTGACGACGAGAGCCGCCGCGGCGGCGTCCACCGCCGCCTTGTAGAGGAAGGCCGCGGCCACCAGCCCCGGGCGGCGGGCGCGGAACCCGGCGACGACCAGGAGCGCCGCGACGGCGTGGATGGCGAGCGCCGAGCCCCGCTCCAGCGCCGGCCAGAGGAGGTCGAGCGGGCCGCCGGTCTGCCGCATCTGCCGGACGAACCAGAGGGCGGCGCCGGGGAGCCGGTCCGGCGCCAGGCCGGCCAGCAGCGCCAGGCCGAGCAGGGTCGTCCCCAGGGACACCGCCTCGGCCGCCCCGAAGCCGATGCCGAAGCGGGCCACCTGGGCGAACCCGGCGCGGCGAAGGCTCCCCCGCCATGCCATCCCGGCCACCAGCCCCACCTCGAAGACCCCGGTGAGGAGGCCGTTGTACAGCGCCTCCAGGACCGTGGCCGCGACCCCGGCTCCCGTCCACTCCTGCAGCAGGCCCTCCACCCCCCGGTAGGTCAGGGCGGCGGCGCCGATCTTGAGCGACACCGAGACCGTCCAGGCGCTGGCGCCGGCCCACCCGCCGGCCCCCGGCCCGAACCTCCGCCGCCCCCAGGCCACCGCCAGGAGCCCCACCACGGCCATCGCCAGTCCCGTCGCCAGGTTCCAGCCCATCGCCACGGCGTCCATGCCCACCTCCCGGCAGCCCGCTCGCCGGGCCGCTCCTCCCCTTGGAGGCCGGGGCGCGGAAACCCTTCGGAGGAGCGCCAGGCCGGCGTGCGGCCAGCGGACTTCCCGGTTAGAATCCGCGGGATTCGAAGGGTGGAATCCAAATGATCCGCGAGATCCTCATCTGGCCCGATCCCCTCCTCAAGCAGGAGGCCAAGCCGGTCGCCGCGGTGGACGACGACCTCCGCGCCCTGCTCGACGACATGGCCGAGACCATGTACGCCGCCGATGGCGTGGGCCTGGCCGCCCCGCAGGTGGGCGAGCTCAAGCGCTGCCTGGTCATCGACACCTCTCCCCGGCAGGAAGGGCAGAAGCTCCTGCACTTCGTGAACCCGGAGATCGTCCGCACCGAGGGCGTGACCCACTACACCGAGGGCTGCCTCTCCATCCCCGGCGAGGCCGAGGAGGTGGAGCGGGCCGCCAAGGTGTGGGTCCGGGCGCTCGGCTACGACGGCAAGCCCTTCGAGCTCGAGTGCGAGGGGCTGCTGGCCATCGCCGTGCAGCACGAGACCGACCACCTCTCCGGCACCCTCTTCGTCGATCACCTCTCGGCGCTGAAGCGGGAGCTCATCCGCAAGCGGATGAAGAAGCTCAAGGCCGAGAAGGCCGCCGAGCGCGCCGACGACGTGAAGAAGGCGCCGCGCCACGAGTCGGCGCTGTAGCCCGCACCCGCTCGACGCCGCGCCGCGGGCAGAGCGCCGCCACCGGGCAGCCGCCGCAGTCGGGTGCGCGGGCCGCGCACCAGCGCCGGCCGTGCCACACCAGGAGCTGGTGCCCGCGGTTCCAGCGCTCCGGCGGCAAGAGGGTCATGAGCCGCCGCTCCACCTTGCCGGGGTCGAGCTCGCGCGTGAAGCCCAGCCGCCGCGACACCCGGCCGACGTGGGTGTCCACCGGGAAGTGCTGCCCGGCGCCGAGGTGGATGAGCACCACGCCGGCCGTCTTCCGCCCCACGCCCGGCAGCTCCTCCAGCGCCTCCCGCTCCCGCGGCACCTTCCCGCCGTGCCGCTCCTCGATGGCCCGCATGGCGGCCACGATGCTGCGCGCCTTGTTGCGATAGAGGCCGCAGCTCTGGATGAAGGGCCAGAGCGCCTCGGGCTCGGCGCGGGCGTAGGCGGCCGGCTCCGGGTAGCGGGCGAAGAGGGCCGGGGTCACCAGGTTCACCCGGGCGTCGGTGCACTGGGCCGAGAGGATCACCGACACCAGCAGCTCGTGGTCGCTCCCGAACCGGAGCGCGATCCGGGCCTCGGGCAGGGCGGCGTCGAGCAGGTCGAGGACCCGGAGGGCGCGGGCCTGCTCGGCGGCGGGAGGAGGGCGGGGAGCGCGGGCGGCCACGTCGCGGCGCATGCTAGCATCCGCCGCCCCTCCTCACCGCGGAGTCCCCATGAAGCCCATCGACCTGCGCTCCGACACCGTCACCCGGCCGTCGGCCGGCATGCGGGAGGCGATGGCCCGCGCCGAGGTGGGCGACGACGTCTACGGCGAGGACCCGACGGTCAACGCCCTCGAGGCCCGGGTGGCCGATCTCCTGGGCAAGGAGGCAGCCCTGTTCGTGCCCACCGGCACCATGGCCAACCAGATCGCCATGGGGCTCCTGGCCGGCAAGGGCGACGAGGTGCTCCTGGAGCAGGGCAGCCACGTCTTCGCCTTCGAGGGCGGGGCCATCGCCGCGCTGTGGGGCGCCCAGCCCCGCGGGCTCCCCGGCGAGCGCGGCATCCTGGCGGCCGCGGCACTGGAGGCGGCGCTGCGGCCCGAGAACGACCACTACCCGCGCACCCGGGCCATCTCCATCGAGAACACCCACAACCGCGGCGGCGGCGCGGTGTGGCCGCTGGCGGCGGTGCGGGCCGTGGCCGACCTGGCGGCGCGGCGCGGCCTGGCCCTCCACATGGACGGCGCCCGGCTCCTCAACGCGGTGGTGGCGAGCGGCACGCCGGCGCGGGACTACGCCGCCGGCTGCACCACCGTCTCGCTCTGCCTCTCCAAGGGGCTGGGCGCGCCGGCCGGCTCGCTCCTCGCCGGCCCGCGGGACCTGGTCCGCGAGGGGCGCCGGCTGCGCAAGCGGCTCGGCGGCGGCATGCGCCAGTCCGGCGTGCTGGCGGCGGCCGGGCTCTGGGCCCTCGACCACAACGTCGATCGGCTTCGCGAGGACCACGAGGGCGCGCGCCTGCTGGCGCGCCGCCTGGGCGACCTGCCGGGGGTGGAGATCCCCTTCCCGGCCGACACCAACCTGGTGTTTGCGGCATTTCGCGGACGGGTGGCCACCGACCTGGTGGCTCGCTTCCTGGCGGCCGGGGTGCTCTGCAACCCCGAGGGTTCGCGCCCGGATCTGGTCCGCTTCGTCACCCACCTCGACGCCCCGCCGCCCCTGGTGGACGAGGCCGTCGGTCGCATGATCGCGGTACTGCGCGGTTGACGCGGTGGGAGCGGGGCGCACCGGCGTTCACCCCGGGTGACTGACTCCTCCACGCCTCGCCCGGTACCATCGGCGGTGTGAGGGCTCGAACCGCAGCGGCGTGCCTCGCCGCCACCCTGGCCGCCTGCGCCCACGCGCCGGCCAAGCAGACCTTCGCCGAGGCCGGGCTGCTGGCCGCCGCCGAGCCCGAGGGACCGCCTGCACCTCCCGTGAAGGTCGCCGCACCCCGCGCCGCGCCGGCCGAGGTGCCGGCCGGCCCGCCGGTGGACGCCGTGCTCCTGCCCTTCGCCGCCGAGGCCCGCGCCCGCCGCGGCCGCGTTCCGGCTGGCCGCTTCCCCGCCGAGGCGGCTCAGGCCTGGGCGGGACTCTGCGACGAGCTCGCCCGCTACCTGCAGCGGCCCATGCCCCACACCCCGCTCCTCGAGCTGGCGCGCACGCGGGTGACGGTGGAATCGGAGCGCGCCTTCGACGAGCGCCGCTTCGGCCCCATGCCCGCCGACCTCGCCGCCCGCCTCGACCCGCTCCTCGCCAGGCTCGACGCCCGCGCCGAGGCCGCCCGCGCGGTGGGCGCCCGGCTCTTCGCCCACCGGGCGCCGCCGGCCCTCCGCTGGCCGCTGGAAGGGGCCGGTCTCTCCTCCGGCTTCGGCATGCGGGTCCACCCCATCGACGGCCAGCGCCGGATGCACTGGGGCATCGACCTCGCCGCCGCGCCCGGCCGGGTGGTGGCCTCCGCCGGACCCGGCTACGTGGTCCTGGCCGGCTGGATGAGCGGTTACGGCTGGCTGGTGGAGGTCCGCCATCCAGGCGAGGTCACCAGCCGCTACAGCCACCTCTCCCGCATCCTCTGCAACCCAGGCGACGAGGTGGAGGCCGGCCAGGTGGTGGGGCTCGTCGGCGACACCGGCCGCGCCACCGGGCCGCACCTGCACTTCGAGGTCTGGCGTGAGGGCAAGGCCCTGGATCCACTGGCTCTTCTGGGAACCCAGCTCGCGCTCGGGGACGGCGGCCGGTAGGCCACTCGGGGCGAGTGGCGCCGGTTGCTGGTGCCCGGGCCGCCCCCGGGCGTAGACTTCCCGCCTCCGCTCACCCCAAGAGGGGCTAGACCCGGCATGCAGATCAATCTCCGCAAGGCGATGTTCGTGCTGCCGAACCTGTTCACGGTCAGCTCCATCTTCCTCGGCTTCTACGCCATGACGCTTTGCGCGGGCGACCCCTCGCCGGCGCAGCTCAACCAGGCGGCCCTGGCCATCTTCTTCGCCATCTTCTTCGACGCCTTCGACGGGCGCGTCGCCCGGATGACGAAGACCCAGTCCGACTTCGGCGTGCAGCTCGACAGCCTCGCCGACGTCATCAGCTTCGGCGCCGCGCCGGCGCTGCTGGTCTACAAGTGGGCGCTCTGGCCGCTGGGCTTCCTGGGCTTCTTCCTCTCCTTCGCCTTCGCCGCCTGCGGCGCGCTGCGCCTGGCCCGCTTCAACGTGCTGGCCCAGCGCGGCGACAAGGGCTCCTCCCGGTTCTTCGTGGGCCTGCCCATCCCGCTGGCCGCCGGCGCCATCGTGGCCCTGGTCATCGCTCACCACCGGGCCATCGGCGGCATCACCGACGACTCCATCCGGGCGGCCATCGCCGGCTTCGTGGCGCTGCTCGCCTTCCTGATGGTCTCGACCATCCGCTACCGGACCTTCAAGGACGTCCACCTCTCGCTGAAGAGCCTCCTGGTCTTCGGCTTCCTGGTGATGGCCGGGGTGGTGGTGGCAGTGGCCACGCGCCCGGCCTTCGTGCTGGTGGTCTACATGGCCGCCTACATGGCCATGGGCCCGGCCGAGTGGCTGCTGTCGCTGGGCCGTCCCCACCCGCACCCGCCGCTGCCGCCCCAGGTGCAGGCCGAGCTGGCCGCCGACGAGGCGCTGGAGCCGGACGACGAGGACGACGGGGAGCCGGACAAGAACGAGGAGGACATCTACATCTAGCCTCTCCGCGGTCCCTCCCCGCGCGCCTCTCCATGCCCGCAGCCCCTCGCCCCTTCTCCGCTCGCTTCACGCTCCGTCGCGGCAGGCCCGACGGCAAGCCCGGCGCATGGGTGTGGCTGGCCGCCTGGGGCCCCTGCGGCCTCTCGCCGGTGGCGCCGGGAACGGTGGGCACGCTGGGCGCCGTCCCGCTCTTCTGGCTGCTGCGGCCGCTGCCGCTCTGGCTCTACCTCGTCACCCTGGCTGCCTTCGTGGCCCTGGCCATCCGGGCCGCCGAGGCCGCCGGCGCCTACTGGAAGACCGCCGACGCCTCGCCCATCGTCATCGACGAGGTGGCCGGGTACCTGGTGACCATGGCCCTGGTGCCCTGGAGCCCCGGCGGCGCGCTCCTCGGCTTCCTGCTCTTCCGCGTCCACGACGTGCTGAAGCCCTGGCCGGCCTCGGCCCTGGATCGCTGGAAGACCGGCGCCGGCGTGGTGGCCGACGACCTGGCCGCCGGCGTCTGGGCCGCCGCCACCTACGCCGCCGCCGTCCACCTCCTGCGCGCGTTCGCGGGCTGCCACCCGGCGACGGCCTTCTGGTGCCTGGAGCTCTTGCCATGAGCCTCGACGTCGAGATCCTCTCCACCGGCGACGAGCTGCTCACCGGCCAGGTGGTGGACACCAACTCCGCCTGGCTCATGGACCGGCTCTGGGACCTGGGGGTGGGCGTCTCCCGCAAGACGCTGGTCGGCGACGACCGGCAGGGCCTGCTGGCGGCGCTGCGGGAGACCACCGGCCGGGCCCAGGTGGTGGTGATGAGCGGCGGTCTCGGCCCCACCGAGGACGACCTCACCGCGGAGTGCGTCGCCGCCGCCATGGGCGCGCCGCTCGAGCTGCACGAGCCCACGCTGCAGGCCATCCGCGAGCGTTTCGCGCGCATGGGCCGGACCCTCACCCCCAACAACGAGAAGCAGGCCCGGGTGCCGCGGGGCGCCACCGTGGTGGCCAACCGCTTCGGCACCGCCCCGGGCTTCATCGCCCCGCTGGGCAAGGGCGAGGTGATCTGCCTGCCGGGGGTGCCGGTGGAGTTCAAGGGGCTGTGCCAGGAGGTCGTCATCCCGCGGCTTGCGGCGCGGCTGGCCGAGGTGCCGGCGGCCCGCATCGTGAAGCTCTTCGGCGTGCCCGAGTCGCACGCCGACAACCGCATGCGCCCGGTGATGGACGACCCGCGCAACCGCGGCGTGCGCTTCGGCTACCGAGCCCACTGGCCCGAGATCCACGTGAAGTGGACGGTGACCGGCCCCGCGGCCGCGGCCCACGCCGACGCCATCCTCGAGGAGGTGCGGAGGCTCTTCGGCGACTCGATCTGGGGCACCGGCAAGGACGAGCTGGCGCAGCTGGTGGTGGCGCGGCTCCTGGCGCGCGGCGAGAAGGTTGCCGTGGCCGAGAGCTGCAGCGGCGGGATGCTCGCGCAGGTGCTCACCTCGGTGCCCGGGGCCTCGGCGGTCTTCGACCTGGGGGTGGTGGCCTACGCCAACGAGATGAAGGCCGAGGTGGTGGGCGTGCCGGCCTCGCTCCTCCAGGCCCACGGCGCCGTCTCCGAGCCGGTGGCGCGGGCCCTGGCCGAGTGCGTGCGCCAGCGCGGCCGGGCCACCTGGGGCGTGGGCATCACCGGCATCGCCGGGCCGACGGGCGGCTCGCCCGACAAGCCGGTGGGCACGGTGCACCTGGCGCTGGCAGGGCCCGGCGGCACCGAGCACTGGTGGCGCAAGTACCCGGGCGACCGCGACCGCATCCGCAGCACCGCCGCGTACGACGCCCTCAACCAGCTCCGGCTGGCGCTGCGCTAGGCCGCGTCCGGCGGCTCCTCCGAGGCCTCCCGCAGCGAGGTCAGCAGCTCCCCCCACCAGCGGCCCAGCCGGTGTGCGAAGGCGCGCGCCTCCTCGCCGTGGCGCACCGGGTGGTCGGGCCGGAGCGAGGCGAAGCCGCGGTGCTCCACGGTGACGCGGGTGCCCCGGCCCTGCGCCTCGAAGCGCACCTCCACCTCGGTGGCCTCCCCGGGGGCGAAGTTGCCGAGCCGCCACTCCACCACCAGGCGGGCGGCCGGCTCCCAGGCCCGCACCGCGCCGACGACGAAGGGCTCCTCGCCGCCGCCCCGCTCCTGGATCAGCCGGCCGCCGGCCCCGCCCTCGAATCGGAGCGTGCCGTCCCGTGGGCCCGCGAACCGGAAGCGCGGCCCCGGGAGCCACCAGCGGCCGATGTCGCGGGTGAAGAGCTCGAAGGCCCGCCCCGGCGCCACCGCCACGAAGGTGGCCACGCGGACGCCGTCGCCCTTCACCGCCGCCTCCTCGGCCGGGCGGGCGCCGGCCCGGCCGCCTCGGCGTGGGCCTTGAAGCTGGCGAGCTGCACGGCCCAGAAGCGCTCCACCTCCTCCAACCAGGCGCGCAGCTCGGCGAGGGGCTCGGGGCGCAGCCGCAGCACTCGCACCCGGGCGTCGCCGGGAAGCGGCTCCTCCTCGACGAGCCCCGTCTGGCGCAGGAGCCGCAGGTGGCGCGACAGCGCGGGAGGGCTGGTCCGCAGGGCCGACGCCAGCTCCCCGGCGCGCCGCGGCCGGCCGCGGAGGAGCTCCACCACGCCGCGGCGGGTGGGGTCGGCGAGCGCCTGGAGGGTGCGGTCGAGGGCGGCGGCGGTCACCTACCCGTGCTCCTTCACGCGGACGCCGCCCTTCCGCGGCGCGGTCCCGGTGGCCAGCCGCTGGCAGAACCACCAGTGGTGCCCCTCGCAGTCCACCGCCTCGTAGGAGCGGTCGCTCCAGTACTCCTCGCCGTAGTCGCTGGTGGAGGGCTCGGTGGCGATGGTGGCGCCCGCGGCCCGGGCCCGGGCGCAGTGCTCCTCGACGTCGTCCACGTACACCATGAGCGACTGGCTGTTGCCGCCGCCCAGGGCGCGCGGGCTCCGGTACCAGGGCCGGTGCGCGGCCGAGCCCACCATCACCACCCCCTCGCCGAAGGTGAGCTCCGAGTGGACGATGTCGCCGTCGTCGCCCTCGACGATGAGCCGGGGCTCGAGGCCGAACGCCCGGCCCAGCCAGTCGATGGCCACGCCGGCGTCCTGGTAGTAGAGGCTCGCGGAGATGCGGGGCCAGCCTCCCGGGGTGGGCTTCATGTGCGCCTGCCTTTCGCCGCCCGCAGGTGGGCGGCGAGATATAGTTAACGAACGCGTTAACGATCTGCAAGGCCGCGCCCCACCGGGGATGGCGGGCGGCGCGGCCGTCAGCCCCCGGCGCGCGGGGCGCAGAAGGCCCGGGTGTAGGCCTCCCAGGAGACGAAGCCGCCGGCGGTGGCCAGGAGCCGCTCGTGGAGCTCGGCGGCGCCGGCCACCAGCGCCGCCTCGTCGCGAGGCGCGTAGCGGGCGGCCAGGCCGGTCTCGGAGAGCGCCCGCTTCACCAGCTGCTGCAGGGTGGGGCCGCGCCCGGCGAGCTCGGCGCCGTGGTCCAGGAGCCAGGCGATGGTCCGGCCCACCTGCTCGCGGGCCACGGCCCGGCCCCGCGCCCCACCGGCCACCAGGAGCTCGTTCACCCGGTCGGGATCGGCGTCCCGGACCACCAGGAAGGTGAGCGACTCCTCCGGCGCCAGCCCGGCGGCGGAAAGGACGGCGCGGCAGCGGGCGGCGTCGCCGGCATCGGGGCAGCGGACGCGGACCAGGGGCTCGTCGGCCATCGGCGGTCCATACCCGGCTGCGGCGGCGCCCGCAAGGGCGGTGGCGACGGCCCCCCGCCGCCGTATGCTCCCCCCGTGACCGCATCCGGCGAGCAGGACCCCCTGGAGGCGCTGCGGGCGCAGAGCGGCCTCTCCATCGACGACGAGGGGCGCTTTCGCCACCGGGGTGAGCCCATCACCCACGCCCGCACCCTGGAGGTCCTCTGGGGCTCGCTCCGGCGCCGCCCCGACGGCCGCTACCAGGTCCAGATCGGCCGGGAGGTGGGGCTGGTGGAGGTGCCGCACGCGCCCTACGGGGTGCGCGGCGTCACGCCCGAAGCCGGCGGCCTCCTCCTGCATCTCACCGACGGCGGCACCGAGCCGCTCGACCCGGCCACCCTCCGGCTCGGGAAGGACGGGGTGCTCCACTGCGGCGCCAGGGGCGAGCACCGGGCCCGCTTCCAGCGCGCCGCCCAGGCGGCACTGGGCGCGCTCCTCGAGGAGCCGGAGCCAGGGCGCTTCCAGCTCCGACTCGGAGGCCGGGCCTGGCCGGTGGTGCCGGAGTGACGCCCGCCCCCCTTGGCGCTATCCTCGGCCGCTCCGGCCGCGGGCCCACGCACACCGCAGGTGACACCATGAAGCGGCTCGTCCTCGCCCTCCTGCTGGCCGCCTCCGGCCCCGCCGCCGCGCAGCCGCTCCTGCCCGCGCCGCCCGACGTGGGCCAGGCGCTGCGCGAGATGGATCGCCAGCGCGCCCGCCGCCAGGGGCTGGAGCAGAACTACGTGCTGCCGGAGCGGCCCGGCCAGAACCAGGTGAGCTGGTACGACTTCGAGTGGCAGCACTTCGACGTGCCCTCGCCCTCGGGCGGGAAGGGCGGCATCCGGCTCTACTTCTACCGGCGCGAGCGGGCCATCGCCGAGCGGGCGCTGCCGGCCATCCGGGCCACCTTCCTCAAGCTGGTGGAGCAGTTCCACTACTCACCCACCAAGCAGATCCCCTACTTCCTCTACAGCTCGCAGCGGGAGTTCCAGACGACCAACATCTTCCAGGTGGGCGAGTCGGTGCTGGGCGTCACCTCGCCGCGCGACCTGAAGATGTCGCTGCCCTACTTCGGCGACCACGAGAAGTTCCGCGAGGTCTCGACCCACGAGATGGTGCACCAGTTCACCATCCAGAAGCTGCTCGACATCGCGGGCGCCGACCAGCTCGACTTCCTCGACAACCTGCCGCTCTGGTTCATCGAGGGCATCGCCGAGTACTACACCAAGGACGGCCTCGACGCCGAGACCGACATGTACCTGCGCGACCTGGTCTGGAACCCGGACCCGGAGCGCGGCTACATGATGATCCCGTTCGTCGAGGACCGGGCCCGCGGCTACATCCCCACCTACAAGATCGGGCAGGCGCGGGTGGCCTTCATCGCCGAGACCTACGGGGGCGAGAAGGTGCAGGAGCTCCTGGAGAGCGCCTACGCCCCCAGCGCCACCGCCGGCCAGTCCGGCGGCGGGCGGCAGCGGGGCGGCTTCGCGGCGCTGGTGCGGCGGGTGCTCAACGATCCGCCCGAGCAGGTGGAGATCCGCTGGCGTGCCTGGCTGAAGCGCCGCTACTTCCCCGACTACCTCAGGGCCCGGCAGGACCTGCCCCAGGTCCGCGACTACTCCGACCTGCCGGGGGAGGCGGAGCACTACGCCGCCTCGCCCGACGGCTGGCTGGTGGCCTACCGGGCCCTCGACCGCGAGCGCGGCCGCGCCCACATCTACCTCTTCGACGTGCGCCACCCCAAGGGCGCGGTCCACGTGGTCGGCGACAACCAGCCCGGGGTCGAGAGCCTGCACCCGGTGGAGACCTCCATCCTGGCGCTCTCCGGCGACGAGCTGGTCTTCACCGCCCAGGCCGCCGACGCCGACGCCCTCTACGTCGTGCCCTTCACCCACACGCCTCCCAGGGAGGGCAAGGCGCCGCGCATCTCCCTGGGGAGCCGCCGCCGCGTCGAGGTGCGCGCGCCCAGCGGCCAGCGCTTCGTGGAGCTGGGCAGCCCGGCCCTCTCGCCCGACGGCAAGCAGATCGCCTTCGTGGCCCTCACCGAGCAGGGGCAGCGGGACGTCTACGTGGTGCCCGGGACCGGCGGCGTGGCGCGCCAGCTCACCCGCGACGACTACGCCGAGCGCGACCTCTCGTGGGGCGCGGCCGGCCTGGCCTTCGCCAGCGACGCCACCGAGCACGGCAAGACCAACCTCTTCCTGCTCGACCCGGCGAGCGGCGCCGTCACCCGCCTCACCACCGCCCCCACCGCGGACCGCTACCCCTCCGTCCAGGCCGACGGCTCCATCCTCTTCTCCTCCGACGCCGGCGGCCGCACCGACATCCACCGGCTGACCGACGGCAGGATCGCGCGGCTCACCGACTTCTCCACCGGCCTCGCCTCACCGGCGGCGGCGCCGCTCGGGCGCGGCCTCTTCGCCGGCACCTTCCACCGCGGCCGCTTCCGGCTGGTGGAGGTGCCCCGGGTGGCCTGGCTCGAGGATCCGCCGCAGGCGGTGGCCCCGGCCGTCCGGCCCGTGCAGGAGCCGGCCCGGGAGCCCATCCCCGAGGAGGCCCCGCCCTACCAGCCGTACTCGTGGCAGAACTGGCGGCCCGAGAACGGCATGATCTTCGGCGGCGGCGGCGGGAACGCGGTGGCCGGCCGCGCCGCCCTGCTCCTCGCCGACGTGCTCCGCGACCGGTCGCTGTACCTCGACGTCGCGGTGCTCGGCTCCTTCGACTACACGCAGGCCCTGGTACTCTACGAGGACCGGCAGTCGCGCACCGGCCTGGTGCTCGGCGCCTTCCACTTCGTCAACCAGCAGGTCGACCGCTTCAACGACTCGCTGGCCTTCTTCCAGCGCGACTTCGGCCTGCTGGGCGGGCTCCGCTTCCCGCTCGATCGCTTCCGGCGCTTCGAGCTGGAGCTGCAGGCCGGGGCCAGCGAGCGCTACTGCCTCACCGACTTCTCGGTGAGCCTCCCGGTGGCATGCTCGGGCCGCGTGCTGGCGCCGCCCTCCACCACCCAGGCCTGGCGCCGGGACAACGGCTCCATCACCCCCAGCACCGTGGCAACGGCCCGCTTCGGCTACGACACCGTCCGCCTCGACCCCTACACGGGCCCCATCGACGGCGGCTCGCTGGTGCTGGAGCTGGGCGGCGGCTGGCTGCCGTGGCGCAACGCCGCCCACGGCTTCGCCCGCCTCGACGCCGCCCGCTGGGTCCCGCTCGTGGGCCGCTCCAACCTCATGTTCCGGGCGGCGGCCGGCGGCAGCTTCGCCCCCGACCGCAACGGCTACGGCTGGGCCCGCTCCTGGTGGCTCACCTCGGCCGACAACCTGCGCGGGTTCTCGCCCTTCGACACCTCCTTCCTCATCGGCCCCTACTACTACGTGGCCAACGCCGAGCTGCAGTTCCCCCTCGACTACCTCGTCCGCCTCTTCTTCTTCGACTACCTGGAGGGCGTGGCCGCCCTCGACTTCGGCGGCGTCGCCACCCAGTGGAAGGACGTGCGACAGCCCGACGGCACCACCCGCGGCCTGTGGCAGGCCCGCACCCTCACCGGCGTGCTGGGCGTGAACGCCCTCCTGGGCCCGCTGCTCCTCCGGGTGCACTTCGGCTACCCGTGGGACATCGGCGGGCAGAAGACGCCGGCGCTGGAGGGCACGCACCGCTGGGTGACCAACGTCACCCTGCGCTGGGCCTTCTTCTAGCCTGCCCCGGGGCCCCACCCGGCCCCGGGGTCCGGCAGGCTCAGGCGGCGGCGCTCCCCGCCGCCGGCGTGGCCTCGGACGGCTGGAGCCGGGCGGTGAGGTCGGCCAGCGCCGCCGGATTCTGGCGCAGCCACTCGGCCGCCTTCTCCCGCCCCTGCCCCATGCGCTCGCCGCCGAGGGCGAAGTGGGCCCCGGACTTCTCGATGAGGCCGCGCTCCACCCCCAGGTCCACCGCCTCGGCCATCCGGTCCACCCCCACGCCGTAGCGGACGTCGAACTCGGCCTCGCGGAAGGGCGGGGCCATCTTGTTCTTCACCACCTTCACCCGCGTGCGGTTGCCCACCACCTGCTCCCCCTCCTTGAGCGCGCCGATGCGCCGAATGTCCAGCCGCACCGAGGCGTAGAACTTGAGGGCGTGGCCGCCGGTGGTGGTCTCGGGGTTGCCGAAGACCACGCCGATCTTCATGCGGATCTGGTTGATGAAGATGACGGTGGACTGGTTGCGCGAGACCACCGCGGTGAGCTTGCGCAGCGCCTGGCTCATGAGCCGGGCCTGCACGCCCATGTGGGCGTCGCCCATCTCCCCCTCGATCTCGGCCCTGGGCACCAGCGCCGCCACCGAGTCCACCACGATGAGGTCCACCGCCCCGGAGCGCACCAGCTGCTCGGCGATCTCCAGCGCCTGCTCGCCGGTGTCGGGCTGGGAGACCAGCAGGTCGGCCAGGCCCACGCCCAGCTTGCGGGCGTAGCCGACGTCGAGGGCGTGCTCGGCGTCCACGAAGGCCGCCACGCCGCCCTGGCGCTGGACCTCGGCGATGGCGTGGAGCGCCAGCGTGGTCTTGCCCGACGACTCGGGCCCGAAGATCTCCACCACCCGGCCGCGCGGGTAGCCGCCCACGCCCAGCGCCAGGTCGAGCCCCAGCGAGCCCGAGGGGATGACCGCCACCGGCGGGGCCTCCCCCTGCTCCCCGAGCCGCATGATGCTGCCCTTGCCGAACTGCTTCTCGATGGCGCCCACCGCGTTGGCGAGCGCCTTCATCTTCTCCGCCAGCCTGCTCATGCTGCCTCCTCGCCCGCTCTCGGGGCACGTGTGGGTGGTCAGGGCGCCTGCCTGTCGAGCGCCCGGTACTGCACCGCCTCCGCCAGGTGGTGGGGGGCGATGGCCTGGCTCCGCTCCAGGTCGGCGATGGTGCGGGCCACCCGGAGGATCCGGTCGTGGCCGCGGGCCGAGAGGCCGAGCTTCTCCGCCGCCTTCTGCAGGAGGCCGCGGCCGGCCTCGTCGAGGGCGCAGGCGCGGCGCAGGCCCGCCCCCCGCAGCCGGGCGTTCACCGTCCCGCCGCGGGCCGCCTGGAGGGCCCGGGCCGCCGCCACCCGGGCGCGGACCGCGGCGCTGCCCTCCCCGCTCCCGGCCGCCGGGAGCGCGCCGACCGGCACCGCCGGGACGTCCACGTGCAGGTCGATGCGGTCGAGCAGCGGGCCCGAGATGCGGCGGCGGTAGCGGAGCAGCTCGTGGCCGGTGCAGCGGCAGGCGCGGCGCGGATCGCCGTGGTGGCCGCAGGGGCAGGGGTTCATGGCCGCCACCAGCGTGAAGGCGGCCGGGAAGCTCACCGCCCGGGCCGCCCGGACGATGCAGACCTCGCCGTCCTCCAGCGGCTGGCGCAGCGCCTCGAGCACGTGGCGCCGGAACTCGGGCAGCTCGTCGAGGAAGAGGACGCCGTGGTGGGCCAGCGAGACCTCGCCCGGCCGCAGCTGCGAGGAGCCGCCCACCAGCCCGGCGTCGGAGATGGAGTGGTGAGGCGCCCGGAAGGAGCGCTCGGAGAGCAGGCCGCGCCCCCGGGTCAGGCCGGCGACGCTGTGGACCACCGTTGCCTCGATGGCCTCCTCGAAGGTCGGGGGCGGCAGGATGGAGGGCAGCCGCCGGGCCAGCATGGTCTTCCCGCTGCCGGGCGGCCCGAAGAGGAGGAGGTTGTGGCCGCCAGCGGCGGCGATCTCCAGCGCCCGCTTGGCCTGCTCTTGCCCGGCCACGTCGGCGAGGTCCAGCCCGCCCCCGGCCGGGGGCTCCATGGCCTCGGGCGGACGGGGCGGCAGGTCGGCGAGGCCGCGGGCCCAGGCCACCACCTCGCCGAAGTGGCGGGCCGGCCGCACCGCCACTCCGTCGACCACCGCCGCCTCCCGGGCGTTGGCCTC
Source organism: Deltaproteobacteria bacterium (assembly GCA_016214955.1). Classification (GTDB taxonomy): domain Bacteria; phylum Myxococcota; class Myxococcia; order Myxococcales; family Anaeromyxobacteraceae; genus JACRMN01. The sequence goes on along the minus strand of JACRMN010000011.1, from coordinate 214,543 downwards.
GGGCACCACCAGGCCGCGGGCGCCGGCCCGGCGCGCCTCGATGGCCTGCGGGAGCACGCCGCGCACCGCCTTCACCTCCCCGGAGAGGGAGAGCTCGCCGGTGAGGTGCAGTCCCTCGAGCGCGTCGGGAGGGACCTCGCCGCAGGCGGCCAGGAGCGCGAGGCCGATGGGCAGGTCGAAGCCGGTGCCCTCCTTGCGCAGGTCGGCGGGGGCGAGGTTCACGGTGATGCGCTTGTCGGGCAGCTTCACCCCCAGGTTGCGCACCGCCGCCAGCACCCGCACCCGCGACTCCTGCACCGCGCCAGCCGCCAGCCCCACCAGGTTGAAGGCCGGCATGCCCAGGGCCACGTCCACCTCGACGTCCACGCCCACGGCGGAGACGCCGAGCACCGAGGCGGAGCGGACGCGGACCAGCATGGCCGGCCTCTGGAGCAGGGGACGTGCCGGGCCCGGCCTCGTGATTCCGCGCACCTGGCCCCGCGCTCCGGGCGCAGGGCGGACGGTGGGGACGCGGCGCGCCCTCGCGGCCACCGCTCCCGCGATCCGGGACCCATGAACCACCGACTTCGGAAAGCGCCCTCCGCGGGCTAGACTTGCAGATCCCCGGCGATCCGGGGTCCGAGGCCCACGAGTGAGCACCGACCTTCGCGCAGCCCTGGAGTTCGCCGGAGCGCTCCAGCGCGTGCTGTCGCTGAAGGAGCTGGTCGAGGAGGCCTGGCGCGCCTCGCGCAGCCACACCCGGTACCCGCACGCCTGGCTCTGCCTGTTCGAGGAGGGGAACACCTGCGCCCGGGTGGTGCAGGCGGCCGGGGAGCACGGGGACTTCGTGCTCGCCAACTGTCCGCTCATCCCGGTCGCCGGCGACCCCATGGTCCAGGCCATCGTCGAGGGGCGGATGCCGGTGGTGGTCGTGGATGCGGCCACCGACCCCCGGACCAACAAGGAGATCGTCGCCCGGCTGGGCAACCGCAGCATCGTCAACGTGCCCATGGTGCTGGGTCCCACCCTGCTCGGCGCCTTCGGGGTGGGGACCTTCGGCGACGAGCCGGCGTTCGCGCCCACCGACGACGAGCTCCAGTTCCTCACCGTGCTGGGGGTGCAGCTGGCCTCGGCCTACTCCCGGCTCCAGCTCCTCGAGGAGCGGCGCCGCGACGCCGCCGCGCGCGACCATCTCGAGCGCCACCTCGAGTCGCTGCAGCGGGTGGAGATCATGGGCGTCCTGGCCTCGGGCGTGGCCCACGACCTCGCCAACTACCTCACCATCATCCAGTCCAACGTCGGCCTCCTCCGCCCGGACGGCGGCGAGGCCGCGGTGCTGGCCGACGTCGACTTCGCCGTCGGCAAGGCCCGCGAGGTGGTGCAGCAGCTCCTGGCGCTGGGCCGCGCCCACGGCGCCAGGCGCGAGCCCCTCGACCTCAACGAGCGGGTGGCGAGCACGCTCCACCTGGTGCGCTCCGCCCTCCCGCGCAAGGTGCGGGTGACCCACGACGCCCACGCGGTGCCCCGCGTGAACGGCGATCCGGTGCAGGTCGACCAGGTGCTCGCCAACCTGCTCCTCAACGCGCGCGACGCCATCGGCCCGGCCGGCACCATCCGCGTCGGCGTGGACGAGCAGCTCCTGGGCGCCGCCTTCGTCGAGCCTCACCCCTGGGCCCGGCCCGGCCGCTACGGCCACGTCTCGGTGGCGGACGATGGCTGCGGGATCCCGCCCGAGATCATGGGCCGCATCTTCGACCCGCTCTTCTCCACCAAGAGCCGGGGCACGGGCCTGGGGCTGGCGGTGGTCTCCCGGGTGGTGCGGCAGCACGAGGGGATCGTCCGCTGCGCCTCGACGCCGGGGGCCGGCACCACCTTCGACGTGTACCTGCCCGCACAGGCGGCCTGAGGCCGGGCTCGGCCGGGGTCTCGGGGTCGGGTCAGGCCTCCTCGGCGCCCGCACCGCCGTCGGTGTTACGCTCCCCCGGTGCGCCGCGAGCTCCTCCTCCTCCTTCCCGCGGCGCTCCTCGCCGGCTGCGTGCGCCAGCTCCTCTACTTCCCCGAGCGGCAACCCCTGGCTCCGGCCGCGGAGCGGGCGCGCGGCCTGGGGCTCGCGCCCTGGCGCGACTCCGGCGGAGAGCTCGTCGGCTGGCGCGAGGCCTCGCCGCCGTCCGGCCCGCGGGTGCGGCTGCTCGTGCTCCACGGCAACGCCGGCTCGGCCCTCGACAGGCCCTACTTCCGCCGGGTCTTCCCCGCCCACCACGGGCCCCTCCCGGTGGAGGTGCTGCTCCTCGAGTACCCGGGCTACGGGCCGCGTCCCGGCGAGCCCACCCAGGAGTCCCTCCTCGCCGCCTGCCGCGCCGCGGTGGCGGGGCTGCGGCGCGAGCCGGGGCCGGTGGTGCTGGTGGGCGAGTCGCTGGGCACGGCGGTGGCCGCCCTCTGCGCCGCCGCCGCGCCGGCCGAGGTGGACGGCCTCCTCCTGGTGACGCCGCTCGCCAGCGTGCCGGCGGTGGCCCGGCGCCACTACGGCCTCGCCCCCTCGTTCCTGGTCCCCGACCCCTGGCGCGCCGACGAGGCGCTGCCCGGCTATGGCGGGCCGGTGGGCTTCCTGGTGGCCGGGCGCGACGAGGTGGTGTTCGCGGACCTGGGGCTGGCGCTCCACGCCGCCTACCCGGGCCGGAAGCGGCTCTGGCTCCAGCCCGAGGCCTCCCACAACACCGTCCGCTACGACCCGGCCGACCCGCTCTGGCGCGAGGCGCTCGACTTCCTGCTCGGCGCGGCGTGAGCGGGGGCCCCCGTCGCGGCGCTGCCGCCCGGACGCGCTGCTAGTGCCCGCAGACGCGCCCGAGCACCTCGCGCAGGTCGGCGTTCCGGAAGGGCTTGCGGAGCCGCGCCGCCGCCGACTCGCTCCCCTGCCCGTCCCGCGCCCCGGTCATGGCCACGATGGGCACCTGCGACCAGCGCGGGTCGCGCCGCGCCTGGAAGACGAACTGCGGGCCGCCGGACTCCGGCGAAAGGAAGTCCACCAGGATGGCGCACGGCAGCGGCCCGGAGCCCAGGAGCGCCAGGCCCTCGCCGGCGTCGCCCGCCGTCGCGACATCGTGCTGGTCACGCCGCAGCAGGCGCGCGATCAGCTCGCGAAGCTCCGGGAGGTGATTGACCACCAGCACCCGGTGGCGTCCCGGGCTGCGGACGTCTGCTGGCGACGGGGCGAGATCCTCGGCCATGTGGGGGGGACGAGCGTCGTTGGCGCAGGTTACAGGCCGGGCCCTGCAGGGGCCCGCGCTCGCGGCCGGTATCGGGGACGGGGGTGGGCTGGCGTGCGGATCGCTCATCGCGGTGCCTACCGGAGCCGCCTCGGACGGATGGGGCAGGCCACGGCGAGGAAGGTGGTCGGGCGGGGGGACAGCAGCGCCGCAAGGCAGCGCAGCCAGCAGCCCAGCCCGAAGCCGCGGATGATGGTGGTGCAGTGCAGGACCACGTGCTTCCCGGTGATCATCCCGTGCATGGCTGGCTCCCTCCTCGGTGCCGCTGCCGCTGTCCGGTAGACACCGCAGCGGCCCGGCGTGAGCAGCCCCTGGCGGTGGTGGGGCCCGCCCAGGTGGGGCGCGAAGGAGGCGACGCAGGTGGGCGTGGGCCCTAGCCCGTTCCGAGCATCACCACCGAGTGGGCCTGGGCCAGGTACATGCGCCCCTCCACGCGAAGCGCCTCGTCCCAGCCGCGGGTGTCGTCGGGGGGCGGCAGGGCCGTGTCCACCAGCAGGCGCCAGCCCTCCTCCGAGGGGGGGAGCTCGAACTGCAGCGGCTCGGTCCAGGCGTTGAAGATGCAGTGCAGCCGCACGCTGCCGTCGAGGGCCGAGAAGCCCACCGCCAGGCTGCGCGAGCCCTCGCTCCAGTCGGGCGCCCCGAGCCGCACCCCGTGCCACTCCACCTTCGACCGCACCAGGAACTCGGCCAGCGTCACCTCGCGGGTCGGCTCGCTGGGGTCGAAGGCCACCCGCAGCCCCACCGCCTTGCGGGCGAAGCGCAGCAGGTCGGCGTTCTTCTCGGCCAGGGTCCAGTCGAGCCAGCTCACCTCGTTGTCCTGGCAGTAGGCGTTGTTGTTGCCGCCCTGGCTGCGGCCCACCTCGTCGCCCATGGAGAGCATGGGCACGCCGGCCGAGAGCAGGTTCACGGTGATGAAGTTGCGGATCTGCCGGGCCCGGAGCGCCAGCACCCGCGGGTCGTCGCTGGGCCCCTCGGCCCCGCAGTTCCAGGCGCGGTTGTCGTCGTTGCCGTCGCGGTTCCCCTCCCCGTTGCCCTCGTTGCGCTTGTGCTCGTAGGTGACCAGGTCGGCCAGGGTGAAGCCGTCGTGGCAGGTGACGAAGTTGACGCTCTGCTCGGCCTGGTGCCCGCCGGCGGCGTAGAGGTCGGGGCTGGCGAAGAGCCTGTCGGCGAAGCGGTTCACCGTGCCCGGGTCGCCGCGCAGGAAGGCGCGGACGTCGTCGCGGAAGCGGCCGTTCCACTCCTTCCAGGCGTCGCCCACCCAGTGGCCCACCTGGTAGAGGCCGGCAGCGTCCCAGGCCTCGGCGATGAGCTTCGAGCCGGCCAGCAGCGGGTCGCTCTCGATCTGCCAGACGATGGGCGGGTTGGAGAGCGCCTGCCCTGCCTCGTCGCGGGAGAGCACCGAGGCCAGGTCGAAGCGGAACCCGTCCACGTGCATCTCGCCCACCCAGTAGCGCAGGCTGTCGCTGATGAGCCGGCGCACCACCGGGTGGGCGGCCTTCAGGGTGTTGCCGCAGCCGGTGTAGTTGGAGTAGCGCGACCAGTCCTTGTCGAGGATGTAGTAGGCGACGTTGTCGAGGCCGCGGAAGGAGAGCGTGGGGCCGCGCTCGTCCCCCTCGGCGGTGTGGTTGTAGACCACGTCGAGGATCACCTCGATGCCGGCCCGGTGCAGCGCCTTCACCATGTCGCGGAACTCGTCGATGGCGGCCAGCGGCCCCTGCGCCGCGGCGTAGGCGGGGTGGGGCGCGAAGAAGGCCACCGGCGAGTAGCCCCAGTAGTTCACCCGGCCGGCCGGCGCGTCGTACCGGTCGAAGGCGAACACCGGCATGAGCTCCACCGCGTTGACGCCCAGCGCCTGGAGGTGGGGGATCTTCTCCACCAGGCCGGCGTAGGTGCCGCGCCGCTGCTCGGGCAGGCCGGAGCTGGGGTGGCGGGTGAAGCCGCGGACGTGCAGCTCGTAGATCACCGTCTTGGAGAACGGGCGGCGCAGCGGCTCGTCACCCTCCCAGTCGTAGGCCGAGAGGTCCACCACCGCCGACTTCATGGCGGTGCCGGCGTTGTCGCCGGGGCGGGCCGCCGCCTCCCGGTCGTAGCCGGGCGGGATGACGACGGCGCGGCCGTAGGGGTCGAGGAGCAGCTTCTGGCCGTCGAAGCGCAGGCCGCGGCGCGGATCGAAGGGGCCGGTGGCGCGCCAGCCGTAGCGCTGGCCGGGCGACACCCCGGGCACCAGCGCGTGCCAGTAGTGGTAGGTGCGGTGGCGGAGCGGATCGAGGGCCAGGACGCGGCTGGGCCGCGGATCCTCGGCGCGGTCGAAGAAGAGCAGCTCCACCCGCGCGGCGTTGCGGGCCCAGACGGAGAAGTTCACGCCGCCGTCCGCGGGCGAGGCACCCAGCGGATGGGGCCTGCCGGGCTTCGGGTCGCCGCTCATGGGGAGCCCCCTCTCCATCGGACCGCGCCCCATCGTAGCCCGGCCGGGGCGCCAGCGCCGGTTCCTCGCTGCCGCGCGCGGCGCCGGCGCCCGCCTCCCCCCGGGCCGCGCCGCGCTACAGGCCGGCCTGTGCCGCCGCCTCGCGCAGCACGGCGTCGAACATCGCCGGCGTGAGCCGCCCGGTCTGCGTGTTCTGCCGCGAGACGTGGTAGCTGGCGAGGAGGAGGGGCGCCCCCGGGAGCCGGAGCGAGGCGCCGTGGGCGAAGCGGGGGCGCGGGCGCGGAATCGCGATCCCGCGCCTGCCCAGGGACCCCAGCATCGCCTCCCAGGCGATGGCGCCCAGGCAGAGGGCCACCTTCACCCCGGTGCGGAGCCCGAGCTCGCGGTCGAGGAAGGGGCTGCAGGCCTCGAGCTCGGCCGGCAGCGGCCGGTTGCCCGGCGGCGCGCAGCGGCAGGCGGCGGTGATGGCGCAGCCGCGGAGGCGGAGCCCGTCGTCCCGGGCGCGCGAGACCGCATGCGAGGCCAGCCCGGCGCGGTGGAGCGCGGCGTGGAGGAAGTCGCCGGAGCCGTCGCCGGTGAACATGCGGCCGGTGCGGTTGGCGCCGTGAGCGCCGGGGGCCAGGCCCACCAGGAGCAGCCGCGCCGCCGGATCGCCGAAGGAGGGGACCGGCCGTCCCCAGTAGGCCTCCTCCGCGTAGGCGCGCCGCTTCTCGCGCGCCACCCGCTCGCGCCAGGCCACCAGCCGCGGGCAGCGCCGGCAGGCGACGATCTGCCGCGAGAGCCGCTCGAGCAGCGCGCCCGCTGCCGGGTGCGTTCGCCCGGCCGGTGCGCGCTTCATGGCGCCCCCCGCCTGGCGAGAGCCCTGCTGTGCGCCTGCCGAGCGGAGGGCGCTGGCGCCGTCACTTCACGCGCGCGCGGGCGTCTTCCACGTAGGACCTGGCGGTGGCGTCGGTGACGCCGCCGAGGCCGGCCAGCGCCTTGAGCGCCGCCTGGGCGTCGGCCTTCTTGCCGCCCTTGGCGAGGATGGCGGCGGCGCGGTACAGCACCTGGGCGGCGGTGTTGGGGTCGGCCTTGCTGCACTGCGGGTCGGTGCCGAAGGCCAGGTAGCGCTGGGCGGCGTCGGCGGTGTTGCGGGCCGCGTCGAGCTCGGCGCCGACGTTGAGGGCGGCGAGGCAGCGGTCGTCGCCGGTGGGCCAGCGCTCCAGGTACTGGGCATAGAGCTTGGCGGCGCCGGCGTGGTCGCCGGTGCCGTACAGGTCGCCGGCCAGGGCCAGGAGCGCCTTGGGGGCCACGCGGGAGGTCGGGTACCGGGCGATCACCGCCTCGCGGGCCGCCACCGCCTTCTTGCGCTCCTTGGCCTGCGTCCAGCCGATGGCGGCGTTGTAGAGGGCGCTGGGGGCGTCGGGGTGCTCGGGGTGCTGGGCGGCGAAGGCCTCGAGGGCGGTGGCCGCCTCCTTGCCCTTGCCCTCGGCCAGCAGCCTGCTGCCGGCGGAGAAGCCCAGCCCCTCCTTCTCGCGCTGGAGCTGCTCCTGGAGCCTGGCCAGCGCCTCGCCGCGCGCCTTGCCCTCCGCCGTGGCCGGGGCCGCCGCCACCCGCCTGGCCTCGGCCTGCACCGCGGCCGCGGCCCTGTCGAGCCCGGCGGCGTGGCCGGCGGCGTCGCCGCGGACCAGGAAGGTCTGCAGCCACAGGCCGACGGCGTCGGACAGCACGCGCGCCGACGGGAACTGATCCACCACGCCCCAGAGGCGGCGGGCCGCCTCGTCCATGTTGTCGTGGGTGTACTCGATGAGGCCCGCCTGGTAGGCGGCCCCGGCGGCGTTCTCCAGGCCCGGTTCCGGGTCGGCCTTGTACACCTTGACGTAGGCGTCGTCGGCCTCGAGCAGCCGCTTCCAGACGTCGGCCGGCGGCCGCGGCTGCAGCGCCTTGCCCTTGCGCTTGTCGGCGCCGGCGTTGGAGAGGGGCTCGAGCCGGCCGGCCTTGATCTCGGCGGTGGCCAGCTGGTTCAGGGCGGCGGCACGGGTGCGGGCGCCCACGGCGCGCGACTCGGCGTCGGCGTCGGGATCGGCCAGCAGCCTCTGGGCGGCGGCAGCGGCCCCCTCGTAGTCGCCGGCCTGCTGCAGCAGGCGCGCGCCGGCCGCCTGGTAGACGAGACGCCACTGCGAGGGCGTGGCCCCCAGGGCCAGGAGCCCGGTGCCGGCATCCTTCCAGCCGGCGCGGGCGGCGTCGGCGTTGCCGGCGTCGCGCGCGGTGTCGGCGAGCCGCGTCTGCACCGTGATGTCGGAGAGCTTGGCCTGCTCGGTCGCGTCGCCGATGGTCGCCGGCGCCGGCAGCGGCTTGCCGGCGGGCTGGAAGCGCGGCCCGGTCGGCACCGCAGGCGCCCCGGCGCAGGCGGCGAGGAGGGGGAGGAGCAGCAGGCTGCGATGGGAGATGTTCACTGGGAGTCCCTGGGGTGCTGTGGGAAGTGGTTCGTCCGCGCCGCCGCCCGCGTGTCGCGAGGGCAGGCGCCGCATCCGCCTGCCTGCGCGCGTCCGCGGGGAGGCCGCGGGGCCGGCGCCCGTCGGGCGACGGGGGGCAGGTGGGGGATCAGACGGGCCACGGAAACCCTCGTTTTTCGGGGGAGCGGCGGGTTCATATCACACGCCGTACCGGCTGGAAATGCGAGGAAATCCGGCCCATCGGGGGGCTGGAGCGGCCTGCCGCAGCGGGCTCCCGGCACCCTCCTCAGGCCCGCCGGCGAGGCGGGCGAAGCTCCCGGGTCATCTCCAGCATGGTGGGCCGGAAGCCGAGCCGGGCGAAGACCGCCCGCGCCTCCGGGTTCTCGGTGGCGACCTGGATCACCACGCGGGGGGCGCCGCGCCGCGCCAGGCCCTCTGCGAGGGCCTCCACGAGCGCCTTGCCGACCCCGCGCCGCCGGGCGCGCGGCGCGACCAGGAGGTCGATGCCCACCCCGCAGCGCTCGCGGAGCGAGTTCCAGTCGCGCGGCTCGATGCGGCCGTAGGCGTAGCCGACGACCTGCTCCCGGCCGCCGCGCCCCGGGCGCACGGCGGCGAGCACCACCGCGCCGCGGTTCCGGCGCTCCCTGGCGAGCCACCGGGCGTACCCGTCCTCCATGGCGGGGAGCACGAAGAAGCGGCGCGGGTCCATGCGGTGGTGCATGCGCGCCAGCCGGGCGCCCAGGCGGGCCAGCGCGGGGAGGTCGGACCGGGTGGCTTCGCGGACCTGGAAGGGAGGGGGCATGAGGAGAGAGTCGCATGGATGGGTTGGCGCGAGCGCGACCGACCCCGACCCCGACCGGGGCCGTTTCCCGCGCCTCCGCTTTCGCAAGGAGCGTCAAGACCGGCGCCCCGCGGCTGGCTACATTCCTCCGCGTGAAGACCGAGACCCTCTCCTTCTACGCCACCGCCGTCGAGTCGGCCCTCCGGCGCATCGCCTCCGGGCTCGACGACGCCCTCGACCTCGCCGCCCTGGCGCGCGCCGCCGCCCTCTCCCCGCTCCACTTCCACCACGTGTTCCGCGGCATGGTGGGCGAGACGCCGCTGGAGGTCCACCGGCGCCTGCGCCTGGAGCGGGCCGCGGTGCGGCTCGCCACCGGCGACGGCCAGGTGGTCCGGGTGGCCTTCGAGGCCGGCTACGAGACCCACGAGTCGTTCACGCGCGCCTTCCGGCAGGCCTACGCCGTCTCGCCCAGCGAGTACCGGGCCCGGGCCCGCGCCGCCCTGGCCTGCGGCGCTGCCCCAGCCCACTGGCTGGCGGCCCGCTGCGGCCTGCACTTCGGCGCCGAACCGGCCCTCGCCTTCCACCCGCCGCACCCGCAAGGAGCGGACCCCATGGACGTCGAGATCCTGGAGCTCCCCGAGCTCACCGTCGCCGCCGTGCGCCACACCGGCCCCTACCCCACCATCTCCCGGGCCTTCGAGCGGCTCGGGAGCGTCGCCGCCCGCGCCGGCCTCTTCGCCCTGCGCGGAGCGACCATGGTGGCCACCTACCACGACGACCCGGAGGCCACGCCCGCTGCCGAGCTCCGCTCCGACGCCGGCCTCGTGATCCCGCGCGGCACCCGGCTGCCCGAGGAGCTCGCCGAACTGCGCCTCCCGGCGGGCCGCTACGCCTGCACCCTGCACCGGGGCCCTTACACGCTCCTCGGCGACACCTGGGCGCGGCTCATGGGCGAGTGGCTGCCGGCCAGCGGCCACCGGGTCGGCGCCGGCGTATCGCTCGAGGTCTACCGCAACGATCCCTCGACGGCCGCGCCGGCCGACCTGCTGACCGAGATCCGCGTCCCGCTCGCCTGACGGCCCCCGGCCCCGTGCTCCCGCTCTCCGGTCCCGCCCTCCTCCACGCGCTGACCGCCTTCCTCTGGAGAGGCTCGCCGACGTCCAGCGCGACCCCGACCCCTGCCCCGAGCGAGGGCCCGCCCCGGCGGGCCAGGGCCGGGAGGCCTACCTCGACCCGGATCCCGACCGCACCCTCCATCCCGACCTCGCCCGGGCACACCCGTGCCGCGCGCAGCCTGGCTGCGCCCGCGAGAACGGCGCTGCGGAGGAGATCTACCCGGCCTTCTTCAGCTCGGTGAGGACCAGCTTGGCCACGGCCTTCAGCGTGTCGAACACGCCGGCGCCGGTGGGGGCCACCGCCTGGAAGTCGGGCACGCCGCGCGGGTTGAGGAGCCGGCGCAGCTCCTCGACGGTGGCGACGTTGGGGAGGTCGCGCTTGTTGTACTGGACGACGTAGGGGACCTTGTCGAGGTCGTAGCCCTGCTCGCCCAGGTTGGTGCGCAGGTTCTCCACCGACTCCAGGTTGGCCTCCATGCGCTCGATCTGGGAGTCGGCCACGAAGCAGACGCCGTCCACGCCCTTGAGGATCAGCTTCCGGCTGGCGTCGTAGAACACCTGGCCGGGCACGGTGTAGAGGTGGAAGCGGGTCTTGAAGCCGCGGATCTCGCCGAGCGAGAGGGGCAGGAAGTCGAAGAAGAGCGTCCGCTCCGTCTCGGTGGCGAGGGAGATCATCTTCCCCTTCGCCTCCGGGTTGGTCTTGGCGTAGATGTACTGCAGGTTGGTCGTCTTCCCACACAGGCCAGGCCCGTAGTAGACGATCTTGCAGTTGATCTCGCGCGAGCTGTAGTTGATGAAGCTCATCGGCGGCGGCTACTCGCTGAAGAGATTGTCGATGTCGTCGTCGGTGATCTCGGCAAATGGGCTCTGGGCTCCGGGTGCGGCCTGCTTCTTGGCAAGGGCGTCGAACACCCGGGCCAGCTCCTCGCCCGCCTTCTTGACGCGCAGGCGGACCAGGCCGAGGGAGCTCTTGGCGTCGAAGATGACCACCAGCACCACCCGCCCCGCCACGATGCTCATGTGGAGCGATTCCTTCTCGCCCTCGTGGAACTGGTTGGGGAACTCCTTCTCCCCGATGAGCTTGGCCAGGCCGCCCATGGCGGCCACGTTGCCGGCGGTGAGCGAGGCCAGCGAGGTGGTGTCGAGGTTCTGGGCCTGGCCGGAGGAGGCGATGAGCTGGCCGTTCTTGTCGACCAGGAACACCACCTTGGCGTTGGCGTCGCGCGTGAGGCGGTCGCAGATCCCGGCGATGAGCCGGAACTCCTCCTCGTACATGACCAGACCGCTGTTCATTCGGTTCGGCCGCTCCCGGTAAGACCGCGTCCAACAAGCCGAATAGCAGGGATCCGGGCGTCAGGCAATTGCGCTCCGGCCTTCACTGGCGGCCTCGCCGCCGCAGGCAGGGCCCGGATCCAGCGGAATCCTACCGCCCGCGGCGATATCGCCCTGTCAGATCTCGCGCCGGCCGGCCAGCGCCCGGGCCAGGGTCACCTGGTCGGCGTACTCCAGGTCGCCGCCCATGGGGACGCCCTGGGCGATGCGGGTCACCTTGAGCCCCAGGGGCTTGAGGAGCTTCGCCAGGTAGAGGGCGGTCGCCTCCCCCTCCACGTCGGGGTTGGTGGCGATGACGATCTCGTCGGCCGGCTGCTCCTCGAGCCTCACCAGCAGCTCGCGGATCTTGAGGTCGCCCGGCCCCACGCCGTCGAGGGGCGAGAGCGAGCCGTGGAGCACGTGGTAGCGGCCCCGGTACTCGTGGGTCCGCTCCAGGGCCAGGAGGTCGGGCACCCCCTCCACCACGCACACCACCCGCGCGTCGCGCTGCGGGTCGGCGCAGATGGGGCACGGGTCGCGGTCGGTGAGGGTCTGGCAGCGGCTGCAGAGGTGGACGTCGCGGACCACGCCGGTGATGGCCTCGGAGAGGGCCTGGGCGTAGCCCGGCCCGGCCTCGAGCACGTGGAAGGCGAGGCGCTGGGCGGTCTTCTCGCCGATGCCCGGGAGCCGCGCCAGCTCCTTCACCAGCCGTGCAATGGGGTCGGCGACTGCCATGGGCGTTTCTCCCGGGGCGGGGGCCTGGGCCCCGACACACCTAGTACGGCAGCCCCGGCATCTGCACCCCGCCGGTGGCCTTCTGGATCGAGGCCTCGGCCGCGGTCCGGGCCTTCTCGACGGCGGCGTTGACGGCGGCGGACACCAGGTCCTCCAGCATGGCCACGTCGGCGGGATCGACCACCTTGGGGTCGATCTGCAGCTTCTTCACCCCGCAGCGGCCGTCCATGGTCACCTTCACCAGCCCGCTGCCGGCCTCGGCCTCCACCGAGAGCTCGCCGAGCTTCTCCTTGGCCTCGGCCATGGCCTTCTCGAGCTTGCGCGCCTGGCGCATCAGGTGCTGGATGTCGAAGCCGGCCATCGGTCTCCTCCTGCGGTCAGAGCTCCTCGACCTTGGTGATGTCTCCGCCGAGGATGCGGGCCGCCTCGCGGATCTGCGGGTGGCCGCGGGCGGTGTCGTGCACGCGGGCGCTCCGCACCTCGCGCTCGCGGCGCTCCACCTCGGCGAGCGAGGGCGGGGCCGCCGCCTCGGGCGGCGGGGCGCTGCCCACCGTCACCAGGAGCCGCGTGGGGCGGCCGAAGTGGCGCTGCAGCACGGCCTCGATCTCGGGGCGCTTCTTCTCGGCGGTCTGGGCGGGCAGGCCTGGCGGCACCTGCACCGCCACCTCCCCCTCCCCGATGCGCAGCGGGACCGCCTGCCGGAGCACGTGGCCCAGCGTGGGGCTCGCCGCCTCCGCCTTCTCCACCAGGGCGCGCCAGGTGTCCGCCCCGCCCTCGGCGGCTGTCGGGGTCGGGGTCGGGGTCGGGGTCGGGGTCGCGGTCGGGGTCGAGGTCGGGGTCGAGGTCGGGGTCGCGGTCGGGGTCGGGGTCGCGGTCGCGGTCGCGGTCGAGGTCGGGGTCGCCTTCCGGGCGGGGCCCGCAGCGGGCGCCGGGGCGGCCGGCCGCGCGGGCACCGAGGCCCTCGCCACCGGCCCACCGCCACCCGGCGGGACCGTGCCGCCTGCCCCGCCCGCCATCTCCTCGAGCCGGGCGATGAGCTCGCCCACCTCGGCGCCGGGGGCCAGCAGCGCCCCCTTCAGGAGGCCGATCTCCAGCGCGTGGCGCGGCTGCTCGGCCGTCTTCACGTCGGCCACGGTGCGCTGGGCCACGTCGAAGAGCCGGCAGAGCTGGGCGGCGGGCGCCTCGGCCTGGGCCAGCACCTCGCGCTTCTCGGCGTCGGGCAGGTCGAGGGGCGCCGAGGGCACGAGCCTGGCCACGGTCACGTCGCGCAGGTGGCGCACCACCTCCTCGGCCACCCGGCGCATCTCCAGGCCGCGCTCGTGGAGCGCGGCGATCTCGGCCAGCACCGCGGCCCCGTCGCGGCGGATCATGCCGGCGGCGATGCGGGCCACCGCCGCCGCGTCCACCACCCCCACCGCCTCGGCCACCTCGGCGTCCCCGGGCCGGTCGCCGCAGGCGGCCCGCACCCGGTCGAGCAGCGAGAGGGCGTCGCGCATGCCGCCCTCGGCGCCGCGGGCCACCAGCGCCAGCGCGCCGTCGGAGAGGGCCATGCCCTCGGCCTCCGCCACCTTGCGGAGCTGGTCCACGATCTGCTGCTGGGTGAGCCGGCGGAAGTCGAAGCGCTGGCAGCGGGAGACGATGGTCTCCGGCACCTTGTGGACGTCGGTGGTGGCCAGCACGAACTTCACGTGCGGCGGCGGCTCCTCCAGCGTCTTCAGGAGCGCGTTGAAGGCGCCGGTGGAGAGCATGTGGACCTCGTCCACCACGAAGACCTTGAAGCGGTCCCGGGCCGGCCGGTACTTCACCGCCTCGACGATGTCGCGGACGTTGTCCACGCCGTTGTTGGAGGCGGCGTCGATCTCGACCACGTCCACCGCCCGCCCCTCGGCGATCTCCACGCAGGGGGGACAGACGCCGCAGGGCTCGGCGGTGGGCCCCTTCTCGCAGTTGAGGGCCTTGGCCACCAGGCGGGCGCTGGTGGTCTTCCCCACCCCGCGGGGCCCGGTGAAGAGGAAGGCGTGGGCCAGCTGCCCGGTCTTGAGGGCGTTGGCCAGGGTGCGGACCACGTGCTCCTGGCCCGCCATGGCGGCGAAGCTCTGCGGCCGGTACTTGCGGGCGAGCGCGAGGTACATGGAAGGCGACCTGAGGTAGCAGCTTTATCCGCGAGGGGGAAGGGGCGCAGCGCCTCGCGGCGCGGCGGAGCCGGCCCACAATCCCCGGGCGCACGGAGGACCTCCTACCGTTGCTCCCTTCCGGGCCTGGCGGGGTTCGAAGGGCCCCACGTCGCCCGAGGATTCTGGGCCGGCTCGTTCCGGCCTTGCCGCTTGCTGCGTTCTGGCGGAGAGGGTGGGATTTGAACCCACGGTCCAGCTTTTGGCCGGACACACGATTTCCAGTCGTGCACCTTCAGCCGCTCGGTCACCTCTCCAGAAACTGGCGGAGAGCGAGGGATTCGAACCCCCGGTACCGTTGCCGGTACACCTGATTTCGAGTCAGGCGCCTTCGACCAGCTCGGCCAGCTCTCCGCGCGCGGATCTAGCCGATTTCCCCCCCGGAGCCAAGTCGCCTCTGCCGGAAGAAGTCCCTGAGGACCGCCCCGCATGCCTCGGCCTCCACCCCCCGCTCCACCGGGAAGCGGTGGTTGAGGCGCGGATCCTGCGAGAGGTCCTGCAGCGAGCCCACCGCGCCGGCCTTGGGATCGGAGGCGCCGTAGACGAGCCTCTCGATGCGGGCCAGCACCATGGCCCCGGCGCACATGGCGCACGGCTCCAGGGTCGCCACCACGGTGACGCCGGTGAGCCGCCAGCGGCCCAGCGTCCGGGCCGCCTCCTGGATGGCGAGCAGCTCGGCGTGGGCGGTGGGGTCTCGATCCGCCTCGCGCCGGTTCCGACCACGGCCGACGATCCGCCCCTCGAAGACGGCGACCGCGCCCACGGGCACCTCGCCGTCGGCGGCGGCCTCCCGGGCCAGCGCCAGCGCCTCCCCCATTGCGGCGACGTCGTCCACGGGTGCCTTCTACCTCGCCACGGAGCCAGCCGCAGCCCCATTCGTGGGACGGGGCCGCCTTTGACACACACACTTCGAGTCAGAAATACTCGCCGTCTCACCGCACTCCGAGGGAACACCATGACGCTGCGCATCAACCGCAACGCGGCCGCGCTGTTCTGCGCGCTGGGCCTCGCCGCCTGCAAGGGCGGCGGCGACGAGAAGACGACCACCGCGGAGCTGGTCGCCATCACCGCCACGCAGTCGAGCGTGTTCGCCAATGGCGCCAACACCGTCGGCCTCCACGTGACCTCGACGGGCACCGGGCCCATCACCGTCACCACCGACCGCGGCACCTTCCAGGACACCGGCACCACCGCCACCTCGGTGCCGGGCGCCTCCGGCGACGTGGTGCTGGTGACCTGCAACGCCGTGGCGACCCCCTCCTGCGCCGGCGTGGCGCGGGTGACCGCCCGGCGCCCCGGCACCGCCGCCGCCGCCACCGTCACCTTCGGCGGCATGCCGGCCTGTGCCTCCGACTGCGCCGCCGACGCCGCCTGCGCCGACTACCCCTGCTCCAGCGCCACCGTTCCCAGCGGCTTCTGCGCCGCGGGCGCCTGCGCCGTGCCGCCGACGGTGACCGTCACGCCCTCCAGCGCCAACGCGCTGGCCAACGGCGTCAACACCGTCGGCGTCGCCGTGGCCAGCAGCGGCGGCGGCCCCATCACCGTCACCACCACCCGGGGCACCTTCCCCGGCGGCGTGCAGAGCGCCGTGGTCCCGGGCGCGTCGGGCGCGCTGGTGCTCACCACCTGCGACACCGCCTCGAGCAGCACCTGCGCCGGCACCGCCCTGCTCACCGCCACCGACCGCACCGGCACCAGCAAGACGGCCCAGGTGACGTTCGGGACGGTCTCGCTCTGCTCCACCGACTGCAGCATCGACGCCGTGTGCACCAACCGGGCCTGCGCCAGCGCCACGGTCCAGCGGGGCTTCTGCCTCGCCGGCGCCTGCGCGCCGCCTCCGACCATCACCGTCACGCCTTCGCGCGGGGCGGCCCTGGCGAACGGCGTCAACACCGTCGAGCTGCAGGTGAGCACCAGCGGCAACGGCCCCGTCACCGTGGTCACCACCAGGGGCACCTTCGCCAACGGCGCCAGCACCGCCATCATCAACGCCTCGGCAGGGAACCTGGTCCTGACCACGTGCAACACCGCCACCAGCGCCACCTGCGCGGGCACGGCCGTCATCACCGCCACCGACGCCACCGGCACCAGCGGCACCGGCCAGGTCACCTTCGGCACCGCCTCGCTGTGCTCCAGCGACTGCGCGGTGGATGCCGCCGCCTGCGAGTTCCACGCCTGCGCCAGCGCCACCATCCGCAGCGGCTTCTGCTCCGCCGGCGCCTGCGCGCCGCCCCCCACCGTCACGGTCACCCCCTCGCGGTCCACCGCGCTCGCCAATGGCGTCAACAGCGTGAACGTCCAGGTGAGCACCTCCGGGAGCGGCCCCATCCTGGTCTCCACCTCCCGCGGCACCTTCCCGGGCGGCGTGACCAGCACCACCGTCAACGGCACCAGCGGCGCGCTGACGCTCACCACCTGCAACACCGCCACCAGCGCCACCTGCGCCGGCACCGCCACCATCACCGCCACCGACCCCACCGGCACCGCCGGGACCGGCCAGGTGACCTTCGGGACCAACGCCCTCTGCGCGGCGGACTGCACCGTGGACGTCGCCGCCTGCGCCAGCCGCGCCTGCTCCAGCCCCACCCAGGCGAGCGGGATCTGCATCTCCGGCACCTGCTCGCCGATCCCGGTGGTGACCGTCACTCCCTCGACCACCTCCGTCCTGGCCGATGGGGCCAACAGCGTGGCCCTGGCCGTAAGCACCACCGGCGCCACCGGCCCCATCACCGTCACGACGACCCGCGGCACGCTCACCGGCGGCGGTACCACGGCCGAGGTGGCCGGCACCTCGGGCAACCTGACCCTGACCTCCTGCAACTCGGTCGGGGTCCAGCCGGGCTGCGCCGGATCGGCCACGGTCACCGCGACCGATCCCACCGGCAGGAGCGGTACGGCCAACATCGCGTTCGTGGACGTCGACGACGGCGCCGCCATCACGGTCACTCCGGGTCGCGCGCGCATCCCGGCCGACGGGACCAACACCACGCCCGTCGTCGTCCGGGTGACCCGCAATGGCGCCGCCGCCCCGGGCGTGGACGTGTCCCTGGGCACCACCCTGGGCAGCCTCTCGGCCACCTCGGCGACCACCGGGAACGACGGCACCGCCACAGTGACCCTCACCGCCGCGGCGTCTGCCGGAGTGGCGACCATCTCGGCGGCGATGACCAGCGCCCCCAGCGTCTCGGCCGGCACCACCGTGACCATGCCGGCGCTGGGGGCCTTCCAGGTCGTCCTCACGCAGTACCCGGTCATGGGCGTCCGCTACTCCGGCTACCGGGAAGCCAACCAGATCACCTTCCAGGCGCTCGACAACGGTGGGCAGGCATACCCGTCGGGCCTCCAGGTCGCCTTCTCCCATGAGCGGCTCGGGGACTCCTACCTGGGCATCGCGCCCGACTGCCTCGCCGGGCCGCCGGCTTCCTGCGTCGCCACGGGCGTCACCGACGCCACCGGCAGGGTCGCAGTGGTGCTCAACTCCGGGCGGGTCGCGGGCGTGGTCTCGGTGAGCGCGACCGCCACCGCCGGCGGCGCCACCGCTTCCGGCTCCGCCGCCAATCTGCCCATCATCGGGGCCAAGGCCAGCGGCTCCCACATCACCGTGGACTGCGGCCGCAAGAACGTCCCTGCGCTCACAAACGACGACTGCACCAACTCACAGTGGGTGGAAAACGTCACCTGCACCGCCACCTTCGCCGACCGATTCAACAACGTGCTGGGCGTCGCGACCCTGGTCACCTTCGCCAGCGAGGCCGGCGCCGCCGGCCAGCCGGCTACCACGCCGGCCTACGACCCCACCAAGGCCCCGACCAGCCAGGGCAACCTGGGCATCGCCACCAACATCATCCGGGTGAACGGAGGGAAGCTTCCCAGGGACGTCCCCCCCTTCGCAGGTGAACGGTGGGTCGCGCACGACCTCGACGGCTGCGGCAATGGCTCCAACCTCGTCCACAACCCGCGCGATGGCCTGGTGACCATCATTGCCACCGCACTCGGCGAGGAGGGGTTCGTGGACCTGAACGGCAACGGCCAGTTCGACGCCGGCGAGCCCTTCATCGACATGGGAGAGCCCTACGTCGATGACAACGACAACGGGCGGTGGGACCTGGGCGAGACGTTCATCGACACCAACGGCAACGGCACCTACGACGGGCCCGACGGGCAGTGGGAGGCCAGCAAGGTGATCTGGGCCGAGACCCGGGTGGTCTACACCGGCTACCTGGAGCAGGTGGTGACAACGGGTAACGCCCTCTCCCGGTTCTACTCCTCCGGCGATGCCGTGCCCGACCCGACCGCTGGCAGCACTTTCACGGTCACCTCCGCCCCCGGGAGCAATACCACCGAGGCTCACCCCGTTGGCGTGATGGACGGCAACCTGAACCCGCTCACCTCGACCACCACATTCGCGTTCTCGACCGCCAACGGCAAGGTCACCGCCGCCTTCCCCCTCGGCGCCGGGGTCAGCAGACTGGACGGGCTGGGCATGAGCTTCACTCAACTCTACTGCGACCACCCAACCTCGCCCACCACCTGCGGGAACGTCTGCAGCACCTCCCCCTGCTACGTGGTGACCAATGTGGGCAACTGCAACCTCCCGGCTCGCGACGGCTGCGCCGGCTTCGGCTACGGCACCTGGGGGACGGTGAACGTCACCGGCGCCTGCAACACGGCCAGCGCCACCACCGACTGGCCGGACACCTTGCAGCTGACCGCCACCCTCGCGCCCGTGCAGCGGATGGTGACCATCAGCGGCATCTGCCAGGACCGCTAGCCCGGACCGCCCGCGATCCGGAAGCAAGGGGGGGCCGGCCGCCGCGCCGGCCCCTCGCCGCTTCAGGGCGCGGCCCACTCCGGCAGCCGGAGCTCCGGGTGCTCCGCGCAGTCGAGGCCGCAGGCCCGGCAGGACGAGAGCTCGCACTTGGGCGTGACCCTGGCCTCCACGCCGCGCCGCCACTCCCGCTCCAGGAAGCGCTTGGTGAGGCCGTGGTCGATGAAGTCCCAGGGCAGCCGCTCGTGGCACGCGGCCTCGCGCCCCACGAAGAAGGCCGGATCGTGGGGCCAGTGCCGGAGCGCCTTCCGGAGGTCGCCGCCGGTCTCGCGGTGGGCGAGCAGCAGCAGCTCGGCCACGCGCCGGTCGCCGCGGGAGAGCAGCGTCTGCAGGTAGGCCTCGCGCGGCGAGAGGAAGTCCACGTCCACGCCGCGCGGCCGGAGCTCCCGCGTGAGGAGCTTGCGCTTGGCGAGCAGGGCGGGCTCGTCGCAGAGCCCGGCCCACTGGAACGGGGTCCAGGGCTTGGGCACGAAGGGGTTCACCGAGAGCGAGATGCGCCCCATGCGCTTGGTCTCCCGGGCTCGCGGCAGCATGGCCTCCTCGCGGATGCGCAGCGCCAGCCGCGCCATGCCGGCCACGTCCTCGTCGGTCTCGGTGGGCAGGCCGCAGAGGAAGTACATCTTCACGTGCTGCATCCCCTGCGAGAGGGCGTGGACCGCCGCCTGGACCACGGTGTCGTCGGAGAAGTCCTTGTTGATGACCCGCCGCAGCCGCTCGGTGCCGGCCTCGGGGGCGATGGTGATGGAGCGCTCGCCGCCCTGGGCCATGCGCCGCGACAGCTCCGGGGTGATGGCGTCCACCCGCAGCGACGAGGGGCTGAAGCTCCCGCCCTGCTCTCCGATGAAGCAGGTGAGCGGCCCCAGCCCGGTGTAGTCGCTGGTGTCGGGCCCCACCAGCCCCACCCGCAGCCCCTGGTCGATACCCCGCTTCACCTCGGCCCGCAGCGTCTCGAGCTCCACCTCGCGGTAGGGGCGCTGCACGAAGCCGGCGGCGCAGAAGCGGCAGCCCCAGAGGCAGCCGCGGGCCACCTCGGTGAGGAAGAGGTCGCCGAACTGGGCGTCGGGCGACGACACCACCCGGCTGGTGGCCACCTGGCGCAGGTCGGCCACGTAGCGGCGCTGCACACGCTCCGGCGCCCCCTGGCGCGGCGCGAAGCGGGTCACCCAGCCGCTGCCGGGCGGGGCGCGGGTGTCGGCGTACTCCACCTCGTAGAGGGCCGGGACGTAGCCGCCGGGCAGCCGGGCAACGGCCGCCAGGAGCTCCGGGCGCGAGAGCCGCCCGTCGGCGCCGAGCAGCAGGTCGGCGAACGGACCGCACAGCTCTTCCCCCTCCCCCACCAGGAAGGCGTCGAAGAACGGCGCCACCGGCTCCGGGTTCATCTGCACCGCCACGCCGCCGGCCACCACCAGGGGGTGTCCCGGGCCGCGGTCGGCGGCCAGCAGCGGCAGGCCGGCCCGCTCCAGCAGGGCGAGGACGTTGGGGTAGTCCTCCTCGAAGCTGAGGGAGAAGGCCACCACCTGGAAGCCGGCCAGCGGGCGGCCCGACTCCACCGAGGCAGGGGCGCCGGGGCCGTCGGGCAGGAACACCCGCTCGCAGGCCACGCGCGGGTGCTCGTTCCAGAGCCGGTAGACGGCGTGGAGCCCGAGGTTGGCCATCCCCAGCCGGTAGGCGTTGGGGTAGACGAGGGCCACCCCGAGCTTGCCGCCCGGCTCCTTGCGGATGGCTCCGCGCTCCGCTGCCCGAGCTTCCATCACCGCGGGAGTCTAAGCATTCCGCGGGGCGGGGACCGCCCAATCGGCCCCGCCCCGCCCGGTGCTGGAGGCGCTGGAGCTCGCCTGCCGGAAAGGAGCTACCAGCTCACGCCGGCGGTGCGGCCCACCGGGAGCGCGAGCTGCGCCGGCGAGGGCAGCGCCGACGCCAGCCTCCCATCCATGCGGAAGACCCTCCCGCCTCCCGCGGCCTCGTACGCGAAGATGCCCTCGAAGATGCGCTCCACCAGCACCAGCACGTTGAGCGCCGGGAAGTAGTTGGGGTGGTCGGGCCAGTACCAGAACGGCCCCCAGAACAGCAGGGCGATGACGATGTCCACCACCAGCCAGGTGACCCAGCGATCGGAGCCGGCCAGGAGGTGGCCGATGCCGAACCCGGGGATGATGCCGAGCACCAGGCACAGGACGGGCTCCATGCGCTGGCGCGGGGCGGCGCTGCCGCGCTCGGCGGAGAAGGCGCTGGCGGTGAGCTTGCCGAGCTCCAGGTCGGGGACGCCGAGACCGGCGGCCGGGGCGCTCATGGAGAGCGCCGGGGCGGGGAGGCGGAGCTCGAGGGACCGGTCGGCCCGCGCCGCCTGGGGCGCGGCGAGCAGCAGGGAGGCGAGCAGCAGGGTTCTCATGCGAGTGGGACCTCGGAACGGGGGGAAGGGCCACATGGTAGCGCAGGGCCGGGGTCGCCGGGTGCGTCGGGTTGCTACGCCTCCGACCCGCACCTACAATTCCGGCGCGCCATGCGTAAGCTCGCCACCGCCGCCTTCGCCGCCCTCTGTGCCCTCTCCTGGATCGCGCTGCGCACCGCGCCGGCGCAGGCCGCGCCGCCCAGCGCCGCCGAGCTCCTCCCCGGCATTCCCCTCGACGGCCTCACCGCGCAGCAGCGCGGCGAGCTCGCCAAGGTGGCCAGCGACGAGTTCTGCTACTGCGGCTGCCCGCACACGCTGGCCCAGTGCCTGAGCACCCACAGGGAGTGCAAGCACGCGCCGCGCATGGCCGGGCTCGCGGCGCGGCTGGCAGGCTCCGGAATGCAGGCGCGGGAGATCCTCCGGGCGCTGGCCGGCTACTACGGCTCCTTCGAGAAGGGGCGGCGCGCCCGCCTCGACCTCTCGGGCTCGGGCCCGCCCCGCGGCGACGACAAGGCCCCGGTGGCCCTGGTCGAGTTCTCCGACTTCACCTGCCCCTACTGCCAGGCGCTGAAGCCGGTGCTCGACGACCTGGTGAAGCGCAACCCGGGCCGGGTGAAGCTGCACTACAAGCCCTTCCCCATCATGGGCCACGCCCGGGCGATGGAGGCGGCGCTGGCCTCGGAGTGGGCCCGCCAGGCGGGCCTCTTCTGGCCCATGTACGACGCCCTCTTCGCCAGGCCCCACGAGCTGCAGGACGAGGACCTGGCCGACCGCGCCCGGGAGATCGGCGGCGACGCCACCGCGCTCCGCGCCGCGCTCCAGTCGCAGGGCCACCGGGCGCGGATCACCGCCTCGCAGGTGGAGGCGCGGGCCGCGGGCGTGACGGGCACCCCGACCCTCTTCTTCAACGGGCGGCGCTACACCCTCACCGACTTCAGCACGGCGGCGCTGCAGTTCACCCTCGAGGACGAGGAGGAGTGGGCCCGGAGCGGCGGCTGGGCCCGCGACTGATGGCGCGTCCCGGCGCAGCGCGGGTGCAGGGAGGGGGCCCGTGACCGGCTCCGGCCCCACCTTCGACCTCGATCCCCACGGCCGCCTCGTTCCCCAGGGCGACGAGGTGCGGCGGGCGCTGGGCGACCGCGCCGGCCGCTTCGTGCTGCTGCCGGCGGCCTTCGACCTCCTGCTGGCCCGCCGCCAGCCGCCGGCCGGCGGCCTTCCCCAGGGCTCGCGCTGCGTCCTCTGCGGCGACCTCTCGGCCTTCCCCATCGCCGACTTCCTCGGCTTCCTCCACACCGCCCGGCTCTCCGGCGGGCTCACCGTGGCCAGCGGCGGCGTGGAGCGCACCGTGGTCTTCAAGCAGGGCGAGGTCCGCGGCGCCCAGTCCGAGGCGCCGGGCGAGCGCATCGGCGAGGTGGCCCTGCGCATGGGCTTCCTCCGGCCCGACCAGCTCGAGAAGGCGGCCGCCGAGGCGGCCGGCGGCGGCAAGCTCTTCGGCAAGGTGCTGGTGGAGCGCGGGCTCCTGCAGCCGGCCGAGCTGTGGAAGTGCCTGCACGAGCAGGTGACCGGGGTCTTCCACGCCATCCTGCTGGCGCGCGAAGGGGTCTTCTCGCTCCTGGGCATGGCCGAGCCGGAGCTTCCCGGCATCCCCCTCTCGGTGAACACCCAGCAGCTGCTCATGGACGGCATCCGGCGCATCGACGAGCTGGAGCTGTTCCGCTCCCGCATCCCCGGCCCCGGCGCCTTCCTGCGGCGCCGCGAGCCGCGGCGCCAGGTGGCGCTCAAGCCCCTCGAGGCCCAGCTCCTGGCGCTGGTGGACGGGCGGCGCACCGTTGCCGACGTGGCGCGAGCCGCCCACCTCTCGGACTTCGACGCCACCAAGGTGCTCTACCACCTGGCCGAGGCCGGCTACCTCGAGGCGGTGGACGCGGCCGCAGGCACCCCGGCCGTGAGCCCCGAGGCCCGGCAGGTGGCCATCTGCGAGAAGATGAGCGCCCTGTGCCGCGACGTGGCGGCGCAGATCGTGCCCGGCCGCGGCGCCGAGCCGCTGCTCCCGGCCCTGCGCGGCTTCCTGGCCGACACCGAGAGCCGCTTCGCGCCGCTGTGGGTGGGCCTGCAGCCGGCCGCCGACGGCACCCTCGACCCCGCCGGCCTCCTCGGCAACCTGGCCGCCGTCCCGCCGGCGGCCCTGGTGCGGCTCGAGCCCTCGGGCGATCCGTCCCGCTACCTGCACGACGGCCTGCGGGAGCTGCTCTTCTTCCTGCTCTTCCAGGCCGGCGAGCGGCTGCCGCGCGAGGCCGACGAGCGGCTCTCCACCGAGGTGAAGCGGCGGCTCGACGCCCTCGGGAGCCTGCGCTGACCGGGCCATGAGCCTGCCCTTCGTCACCGCCGACCTGCCGGGCTCGGGCGGACGCATCAAGGCCTCGCCCGAGGACTTCCGCGTCGAGGAGCAGCCTGCCTACCTGCCACAGGGCTCGGGGCCGCACCTCTGGCTGCTGGCCGAGAAGCGCGGCCGGACGACCCGCGAGCTGGCGCGGGAGCTGGCGGCGGCCCTCTCGGTGCCGGAGCGGGAGGTGGGCTACGCCGGCCAGAAGGACAAGGCGGCGGTGACGGTGCAGTGGCTCTCGTTCCCGGTGGCCCGCGACCCCGATCCTGCCGCCCTGGCGGGCGAGGGCTGGCGGGTGCTCCGGGCCTCGCGCCACCAGAACAAGCTGCGGCTGGGCCATGCCCGGGGTAACCGCTTCGAGGTGGCGGTGCGGGGCGGCGACGCCGGCCGCGCCCGGGACGCCGCCGGGGCGCTGGCGGCCCGCGGCTTCGCCAACTTCTTCGGGGCCCAGCGCTTCGGCGCGGAGGGGCGGAACGCCGCCGTGGGCAAGGCGCTCCTCACCGGCCGGCTCGACGAGCCCGGCGCCCGGCAGGCCGCCCGCGACCGCTTCCTGCGGCGGCTCTGCATCTCGGCCTGGCAGTCGGAGCTCTTCAACCGGTGGCTGGCGGAGCGCATGGCCGAGGGCCTCTTCGACAGGGCCCTCGCCGGTGACGTCATGAAGAAGCTGGCCACCGGCGGCGTGTTCGTCTGCCAGGACCCGGAGGCCGACGGGCCGCGGGTGGCCGCCTTCGAGATCTCGCCGGCCGGCCCCATCTTCGGCCACAAGATGCGGGAGGCCGAGGGGGCAGCCCGCGAGCGCGAGGAGCGGCTGCTGCGGGAGTCGGGCGTCGGTCCCGCCGACCTGCGGCGCGGCGGCGGCGAGGCCGAGGGGACGCGCCGCCCCGGGCGGCTGGCGGTGTCGGTGGAGATCGAGCCGCTCCCCGACGGCTACTGGGCCCGCTTCGAGCTGCCCTCGGGCTCCTATGCCACGGTGGTGGTGGGCGAGCTCACCAAGGCGGGCGCGGCCCTGCCCGAGTCCGACGACTAGACCGGGGCCGAGCGCCGCGCGGCGCGGGACCCGCGTTCGCGGCCAGGCTACTCGAGGATCAGGAACTCGGTACGCCGGTTCTGCGACCGGCCCTTCTCGGTGCGGTTGGAGGCGATGGGCTTCGTGGGCCCGTACCCCTTGGCGGTGAGCCGGGCCCTGTCGATGCCCTTCTTCGCCAGGTAGTCGCGCACCGAGTCGGCCCGCCTCTGGGAGAGCTTGAGGTTGGCCGCCTCGCCGCCGACGTTGTCGGTGTGCCCCTCGATGCGGACCTTCATCGCCGGGTTGTCCTTCAGCACCTGGGCCACCTGCCCGAGGAGCGCGAAGCTGGCCGGCAGCACGGCGAACTTGCCGGAGGCGAACTTCACCTGCTGGCGGATCTCGATCCGGTCCTTCTTCACCTCGACGAGCCCGTACTTCTTGGGCTCGGACGGGCAGCCGCCGTTCTCCTGGGTCCCGGCCACGTCGGGGCAGCGGTCCAGGTCGTCGGGCACGCCGTCGCCGTCGCGGTCGAGCACCGGGCAGCCGCGGTTGGTGAGCGGGCCGGGGTTGTTGGGGCAGGCGTCCATGGCGTCGACGATGCCATCGCCGTCGTTGTCGGCGTCGGGGCAGCCGTCCTCGTCCTGGAAGCCGTCCTTGTCCTCGGCGTCGAGGGGGCAGCGGTCGATCTCGTCGGGGATGCCGTCGCCGTCGGTGTCCTGGACCTTCTTGATGATCACCGGCCTGGGCACGTCCTTCTTGACGATCACCTTCTGGACGCAGTCGCGCGAGAGCTCGCTGGCCTTGCGGGCGCTCTGCTCGGCCACGGCCAGGTGCTCCTGGGCCCGGCCGGGGTTGCCGTCGGCGATCTCCTTCTCGGCGAAGTCGAGGTTGGCGTCGGCGGTGGCAAGCTCCCGCGGGGCGCAGCGCAGGGCGCCGGCCTTGCGGGCCTTGTCGGCCTCGGCGCGCAGCGACTCGGCCTGGGCGCGGAGCTTGCCGCCGGCGACGCAGGAGGCCAGCCCCAGCGCCGCCAGGGCGACGAGCGCGCGGCGCATCACTTCTCCTCCGGCCGGGGTCCGGTGGCCTGGGTCCGCGCCTGGTCGGCCATGCGGGCCGCCCGGCGGGCGTGGTCGACGGCGTCGTTGTACCGGGCGCGCCCATTCTCCTCGCGCGCCTTCTGGTAGAGCGCCTCGGCGGAGGTGTACTCGTAGGGCGCCAGCTTCTCGGCGCCTGCGGCGCGGGCCCCCTCCAGCGAGACCTCGGCCTGCGCCAGCGAGCGCTGCGCGTCGATGGAGGCGCATCCCGCGAGGAGCGCCACGGCGAGCAGCGGGGCGATGGATCGCAAGGAAGCCTCTCCGGTTCGGGCCTGTGAAGCCGGCCTGGACGCTACCGTCGGGTAGGGTGCGAGTCAAGAAAGGCCGGGTGGTAGAGTCGGCGCGTGCTCTCGCCCATCTTCCCGCTCGCGCTGGCGATTCTGCTCGGCCCCTCGCCCGAGGCGGCGCTCGACGCCGGGCTGGGCTCGGCCGCGCCCGGCCCGGCCCGGGCGGTGTGGTCGAGCGGCCTGCTCGTCGGCGCACCCTACGTCCTCTCGCCTCTCGGCGAGGGGGCCGGCCGCGACTCCGATCCCCGCTTCCGGCTCGACGCCTTCGACTGCGTCACGCTGGTCGAGACCGCCATCGCGCTCGGCAACGCCCGCTCCACCGCCGAGGCGCGGGTGCTGCTCGACGACATCCGCTACCACGGCCCGCCCTCCTTCACCGCCCGCAACCACTACCTGGAGGCGCAGTGGCTGCCGGTGAACACGGAGAGGGGCTGGATCGCCGACGTCACCTCCGCGCTGGGCGGCGACCTGGCGCTCTCGGGCGAGAAGCGGCTCACCCCCGGCACCTGGCGCGCCGCCGAGAAGGCCGGCGCCACGCTCCCGGGCCTCGACCCGGCGGCGCGACCGCTGGGCACCTTCCCCCTGCCGCTCCTGCCGCTCGACCACCTGGCCGAGGTGGCGCCCCGCATCCCGGCGGGCACCATTCTCCTGGTGGTGCGCGAGGACCGGCCCTGGCGCCCCTACCGCGTCACCCACCTCGGGCTGGTGGTGGAGGGGCCCGGGGGCGCGCGGCGGCTGCGCCACGCCAGCGACGTGCCGGGGGTGATGCGGGTGCGGGACGAGCCGCTGGCGCGCTTCGCGGCCCGCGCCGCCCGCCAGCGCTGGCCGGTGGTGGGCGTGAGCCTGTGGGCCATCCGGGACAACTCGGCGCGCGCCGCTGCGCTGCTCGCCGGGGAGATGCGGCAGGAGCCGGGAGCGCGCTAGGCGCGCTTCTCGACCGGCAGGCCCAGCTCGGCCCAGGCGGAGAATCCGCCGGCCAGGATGCGCACGTCGCCGTGCCCCTGGGCACGCAGCCGCTCCGCGGCCTCGTGGATGCCGGCCTCCCAGCCGTGCTGGCCGTAGAGCACCACCGCCGACCCGTGGGCCACCGGTGCGCCGGGCCGGAGGGCGCCGGGAAGCTGGGCACCCGACTGGCTGCAGTCGGCGTCGCTGCGGAGGTCGAGGAAGCGGAGCACCTCGTGGCGAGCCACGCGGGCCCGGACCTGCTGGGGGGTGATGTGCCAGGTGTTCATGGAGCCTCTCGGGCGTCGGGTTCGCCTGCCGTGTCAGCAAGTGGCGCGCCAGCGCAGCATCCTGCGCCTTCCGCCCTTTCAAATCCCTGTCATGGCATCGCTTTTTCGGGGTTTTTCGGGGTGTCCGGCACCGGGTTCGCTGGGGGTCTTCCGGCTCCCCGGGGTCGGGGCTTCTCGGTTGGGAACAGTTGTGTTCCACTGCCTGGAACAGTGGCCTCCACCCGCAAGCCGGCCATCTGGGCCTTCAGCCTCTCCCGGCTGAACGAGCTGCTCGCCAGCGTGGTGCCGCAGTACGCGGCGGTGGCCGACATCCAGGTCTTCCACCAGGGCTTCGACGACGCCCTCGACACCATCCGCCACCGCCAGGCGGCGGGCGAGCCGGTGGACGTGGTGGTCTCGGCTGGCTGGATCGGCGCCTTCCTCCGCGAGCGGGCCGGGCTGCCGGTGGTGGTGGTCACCCCCACCGGCTTCGACATCCTCCAGGCACTGTCGCGGGCGCGGCAGATCGCCCAGCGGGTGGGCATCGTCACCTACGGCGAGGTGCCGCCGGAGCTGGCCCAGTTCCGCGACCTCTACGGCCTCACCATCGAGCCGCGCGCCTACCAGAGCCGCGACGACGCCGAGCAGGCGGTGCGCGACCTCAAGGAGCGCGGCGTGGGAGCGGTGGTGGGCCCGGGGCTGGTGACCGACCTGGCCGAGGCCGCCGGCCTGCCGGGCGTGTTCCTCTACTCGCAGAGCTCGGTGAACGACGCCTTCCGCCGGGCGCTGGAGATCGCCCGGGTGGCGCGGGGCGAGGAGGCCAAGCGCGAGCGCATCGACGCGGTGCTGGCCCACCTCTCCGAGGGGGTGGCGGCGGTGGACGCCGGGGAGCGCATCCAGTCCCTCAACCCGGCGCTGGAGCGGCTCCTGGGCATCCAGGCGGAGGCGGTGCTGGGCGAGCGGCTGTCGGTGGTGGCACCGGTGCTGTCGCTGGCCGGCGTGCTGGCGAGCGGCGTGCCGGAGCTGGAGCGCATCGAGCGGCTGGGGCGGCGCACCCTGGTGACGAGCCGCATCCCGCTCTTCGAGCAGGGCGTGGCCATCGGGGCGCTGGTGAGCTGCCAGGACGCCAGCGCCATCGAGCGGGTCGATCGCTCGCTGCGCTCGGAGCACCGGCCCCGCCGCTTCGTGGCCCGCCACGCCCTCTCCGACCTGCTGGGCGAGTCGCCGGCGGCCCGCCAGGTGCGCGAGCTGGCCTCGCGCTACGCGCGCAGCGACGCCACCGTGCTCATCACCGGCGAGAGCGGCACCGGCAAGGAGCTCTGCGCCCAGGGCATCCACCGCGAGAGCGCCCGGCGCGACAGGCCCTTCGTGGCGGTGAACTGCGCTGCCTTCCCCGAGACGCTGCTCGAGTCGGAGCTGTTCGGCTACGAGGAGGGGGCCTTCACCGGCTCGCGGCGCGGGGGCCGGGCCGGCCTTTTCGAGGCGGCCCACACCGGCACCATCTTCCTCGACGAGGTGGGCGACCTGCCGGTGCCGGTGCAGACCCGGCTCCTGCGCGTGCTGCAGGAGCGGGAGGTGCTGCGCCTCGGCAGCAACGACCCCACACCGGTGGACGTCCGGGTCATCGCCGCCACCAACCGCGACCTGCCCCGCAGCGTGGCCGAGGGCACCTTCCGCCGCGACCTCTACTACCGGCTCGCCATCCTGCCGCTGCGCCTCCCCTCGCTGGCCTCCCGCCGCGAGGACATCCCCGCCCTGGCCGCCGAGCTGCTGGGCCGGGCGCTGGCGCGCCACGGCGCCGGGGGCTTCCGCGAGCGGGCGCTGGCGCTGCTGCTGCCGCGCCTCCGGGCCCACGACTGGCCCGGCAACGTGCGCGAGCTGGAGAACGTGGTGGAGCGGGTGGCGGTGCTCTGCGGCGGGCTGGCGGGCGGCGAGGCCCTCTCGGCGGCCCACCTGCGCGCGGTGGCGCCGGAGCTGTACGGCGGCGCCGAGGAGGAGCCCGCTGGTGCGCGGGCCGTGGGGCCGGAGGAGATCCGGCGGGCGCTCGCGGCCTGCGGCGGCAACCAGAGCGCGGCTGCCCGCAAGCTGGGCATCGGCCGGACCACCCTCTGGCGGCGGCTGCGGGCGGGCTAGCGGACGGAACGGGGCTGTTCCAGGCCGTGGAACAGGCGACCGGATCGACGCAGCGCGGCTTCCTCTTTCCGCGCCCTTCGCCCCCGAACCCGCCGTGGCACGTCGGTTGCTCAGCGCGCCGCCCATGCACGCCCGCCCCGCCGCCGGCCGCGCCCCGCGGATCGTCAAGCGCTACCGCAACCGGAAGTTCTACGACACGCTCGAGTGCCGCTACGTCCGGCTGGAGGAGCTCGCCGAGGTCATCGCCCGCGGCAGCGACGTGCGGGTGGTCGAGCACGACGGCGACCGGGACATCACCCAGGCCACGCTCTTCGCGCTCCTGGGGCTGCGGGAGCGCCAGGCGCCCAGCCTCGAGCCGGCGGTGCTCCACGACCTGGTGCGGGGCGTGCTGGCAGCGCCCGCCGAGGGAGCGGCACCGGGAGGGACGGCGGCCCCGGTGAGCGACCCGTCGTCGGCGCAGCGGCTGGCGGAGCTCCGGGCGCGGGGCGAGAAGCTGCGGGTGGAGGCCGAGGCGAGCTGGGCCGCATCGCGGGCGCAGGCCGAGGCGCTGCGCGCCGCCATCCAGGCGCAGGCCGGAGCGGCCTGGGGCGCGGTCGGGTCGCTCGGGAAGGTGAACCGGGAGCTGCGGCGCCTGCGCGCCGAGATCGACGACCTGGTGGCGCAGCTCGATCCCTCGGCTCCCCGCGCCTCCACCGGCGGGTAGCGCCGCCTCGCACGGGGCGTGTCGGAGGCGCACCGGCGGGCTCACCTCCCCGTTTGCACAAGGGCACGGGTTGCCGCACCCGCCTGGGCGCTTTCCGCCGTGGCTCGCACCGGGGGTGTTGCGCTAGCGTCGGGTGCTGGGGGGGGACGTCGTGAGCATCCCGACGCTGTTCGTGGCAACCGCGATCGTGCTGGCGGCCCTGGCCGCCGTGATGGTCTACGCCGCGTCGCTGCAGCGACTCTTCCCGGGCTTCCGCGAGTGGGCGCTGGGCCAGGTGTGCGGCTCCGCGGGGATGGTGCTCCTGGGGCTGCGCGGGCGCCTTCCCGACCTGCTGACCGTCGTGGTGGGCAACCTGGCGCTCCTGCTTCACCCGGCGCTGACGCGCCGCGGGTTCCGGCGCTTCTACGCCCTGCCGGCCGCGGCGCCGGAGCTGGTGGAGCCCGGCCTGGTCGCCGCCTGCCTGGCGGCGCTCGCCTGGTTCACCTGGGGTGCGCCCGACGTCCGCGCGCGCATCGTCGCCTTCAGCGCCACCTCGGCGCTCCTCCACCTGGGCGCGGCGCTGACCCCGCTGCGGAGCCCGGAGGCTCGCCGCAGCCCGACGCAGCGCACCGTCTCGGTGGTGATCGGCGCCGTGGCCCTCGCCTACCTGGGGCGCGCCGCCTGGCTGGCGGCGCTGGGGCCGGTGCCGGGCCTCTTCGTGGACCCCTCGGTGGCGGCCATCACCCTCACCGCCCTCACGGGCCAGGTGCTGCTCGTCTGCGGCCTGCTCTACCTGAACTTCGACAGGGCCGGCGAGGCCTTGCGGGCCGCCGAGCGGGAGCGGGTCCTGCGGGAGAGCGAGCAGCGGTTCCGGGCCCTCATCGAGAAGTCCACCGACGTCGTCTACGTCCTCGACGCCGATCGCGTCATCCGGTTCTTCAGCCCCGGCGGCACCGCCGCGCTGGGATGGACCGAGGCGGAGGTGGTGGGCCGCCCGGGCATGGAGCTCGTCCATCCCGAGGACGAGCCCCAGGTGCTCCGCCGGTTCGAGGGGCTGCTGGCGGCTCCGGGCGCCACCAGCCGCGCCACCTACCGGCTGCGCCACCGCGACGGCACCTGGCGGCTGGTGGACGCGGTGGGGCGAAACCACCTGGCCGACCCGGCGCTCCGCGGCGTGGTGGTGAGCGCCCGGGACATCACCGAGCAGCGGCGGCTGCAGGAGCAGCTCCTCGAGGCCCAGAAGCTGGAGAGCGTCGGCCAGCTCGCCGGCGGCGTGGCCCACGACTTCAACAACCTGCTCACCGCCATCCTCGGCGGCGGCGAGGGGCTGAAGGAGAGCATGGAGCGCGGCGCGCCGCCGCTCGCCGACGACGTCCAGGCGGTTCTCGACGCCGGCGCGCGAGCCAGCGAGCTCACCCGCCAGCTCCTGGCGTTCGCGCGGCGCCAGCCCATCGCCCCCACCCGCCTCGACCTGGGCCAGGTGGTGCAGGAGCTGGAGCGGCTGGTGCGTCGCCTCCTGCCCGAGAGCATTGCCCTCCGGGTCGAGGTCGGCGACGCGCCCGCGCCGGTGCTCGCCGACGCCGGCCAGCTCCGCCAGGTGGTGCTCAACCTGGCGGTCAACGCCCGGGACGCCATGCCCTCCGGTGGCCGGCTGGTCATCGAGACGGCCTGCGAGCGGCTCGACGGCGCGGCGGCCGCCGCCGGCGTGGCCCCGGGCGAGTGGGTGCGCCTCACGGTGCGCGACTCCGGCGGCGGGATGTCGGCCGAGGCCCGCGCCCACCTCTTCGAGCCCTTCTTCACCACCAAGGGGCGGGGGCGCGGCACCGGGCTGGGCCTGGCCGCGGTCCACGGAATCGTCAAGCAGAGCCAGGGCGCCATCACGGTGGAGAGCGAGCCCGGGCGCGGCACCGCCATCCACGTGCGGCTGCCCCGCACCGAGGTCACGGCAGAGGACCGGGAGGCCGACGTGGGGCGGGCGAGCCCCGGCACCTCCGGCGCGGTGCTGCTGGTGGAGGACGACGCGCTGGTCCGCAACGTGGCCGAGCGGGCCCTGCGCCGCGCCGGGTACCAGGTGCTGGTGGCGGGCGACGGGCAGGACGCCCTCTCGCTGCCGCTGCCGGCGCAGGGGCTGGCCCTCCTGGTCACCGACGTGGTGATGCCCGGCCTCGACGGCCGGCAGCTCGCCGAGCGGCTGCGGCAGCGGCAGCCGGGCCTGCGGGTGCTCTACGTCTCGGGCTTCACCCAAGATGCGCTGGCCCACCACGGCGTGCTCGACCACGGCGTCGAGCTGCTGGAGAAGCCCTTCGTGGCCGCGACGCTGGTGGCGCGGGTCCAGCAGGTGCTCGCCCGGCCGGACTGAGCACCCGCTGGAGTGGCGCCCGCGCGTCAGGCCGCCCGCGGCACCTCGCGGCGCACCTGGCCCAGCACCTCGGCCAGCTCGCCGTCGGAGAGGGTCTCGCGCTCCAGCAGCCGGCGCGCGCCCTCGGCCAGGAGCTCGCGGTTCTGCACCAGGAGCTGGCGGGCCCGCTGGAAGGCGCCGTCGGTGAGCTCGCGCACCGCCATGTCGATCTCGCGGGCCGTCTCCTCGGCGTAGAGCCGCCGCGGGCCGGCCATGCCCCCGAGGAAGCCGCCCGGGTCGGACTCGTAGGTCACCGGCCCGAGCCGGGGCCCCATGCCGAAGCGGGTCACCATGGAGCGGGCGATGTCGGTGGCGCGGGAGATGTCGTCGGCGGCACCGGTGGAGAGGTGGCCGAAGACCAGGTGCTCGGCTGCCCGGCCGCCCATCAGCACCGCCATCTTGGTGAGCAGCTCCTCGCGGGTCATGAGGAAGCGGTCCTCGGTGGGGCGCTGGATGGTGTAGCCCAGCGCGCCGATGCCGCGGGGGATGATGGAGATCTTGTGGACCGGGTCGGCGCCGGCCAGGGCCGCGGCCACCAGCGCGTGGCCCAGCTCGTGGTGGGCCACCACCTCGCGCTCCTTGGGGTTGAGGAGCCGGTTCTTGCGCTCCAGGCCGGCGACGATGCGCTCGATGGCGGCGTTGAAGTCGGCCAGGGTGACGGCGGTGGCCTCGGCGCCGCGCCGGGTGGCGGCCAGGGCCGCCTCGTTCACCAGGTTGGCGAGGTCGGCGCCGGTGAAGCCGGGAGTGAGGGCCGCCACCTCCTCGAGCTTCACCTCGGGGGCGAGCTGGACCTTGCGGGCGTGGACCTCGAGGATCTGGACGCGGCCCAGCCTGTCGGGGCGATCGACGAGCACCTGCCTGTCGAAGCGGCCGGCGCGGAGCAGCGCCGGGTCCAGCACCTCGGGCCGGTTGGTGGCGGCCAGCAGCACCAGGCCGCTCTGGGCGTCGAAGCCGTCCAGCTCCACCAGGAGCTGGTTCAGGGTCTGCTCCTTCTCGTCGTGGCCGCCCGACATCCCGGCCACGCCGTTGCGGGCCCGGCCCAGGGCGTCGAGCTCGTCGATGAAGATGATGGCCGGCGCCTTCTTGCGCGCCTGCTCGAAGAGGTCGCGGACCCGGGCGGCGCCCACGCCCACGAACATCTCCACGAACTCGGAGCCGGAGATGGAGAAGAAGGGCACGCTGGCCTCGCCGGCCACCGCCTTGGCGAGCAGCGTCTTGCCGGTGCCGGGCGGGCCCACCAGCAGCACGCCCTTGGGCATGCGGGCGCCGAGGCGGCCGAACGACCTCGGGTCCTTGAGGAAGGCGACGATCTCGGCGAGCTCGGCCTTGGCCTCGTCCACCCCGGCCACGTCGGCGAAGGTGGTGCGGGTGTCGGTCTCCACGTAGACCTTGGCCTTCGACTTGCCGATGGCCATCAGGCCGCCGCCGGGGCCTCCAGCCCCCTGGAAGCGCCTGGCCAGCACCATCCAGATGCCGAAGAAGAAGAGCACCGGGAGGATCCAGGAGAGGAGCATGGGGACGAGGTTGCTCTCCAGCCGGCCGGCGTAGGTGACGCCGGCCGCGTCCAGCTCCTTCGAGATGTCGGGATCCACGCGGGTGGTGACGAAGCGGCTCTTCCCCTCGAGAGGCTTCTTCAGGCTCCCCTCGATGCGGTCGGGTCCGATGACCACCTTCTCCACGTCGCCCTGGCGCACCAGGGTCTGGAACTGGCTGTAGGGGATGGTGGCGACGGCCTGGGAGCGGGCGAAGAGGTCCTGGACGGCGAGGACGCCGAGCACGGCCAGCAGCGCGTAGAAGAGGTTGAAGCGGGTCTTCTTGTTCATGAGGTCTCCGGGCGGGGCCGGCGGCGCGCCTGCGCCCCGCTGGCTTCTACGTAACCACCGCCCGGAGTTTGGCAATTGCGCATTTTCGCGACGAAGGCTTCATGAAACCGAAACATCCCGGGGGGGACCCTTCGGGGGTGACGGCCCGCGAGGCCAACGCCTGGGCGGTGCCGCTACGAGCGGCGCGGCTTGCAGGCGTGGCTCTTCATCAAGGCGAGCCCCGTCGCCGCCAGCCGCTGCGCGTCCATCGGCGCCAGCTTCCTCGCGTCGTCGAACCAGCCGGTTCCCCACTGCTCCTCGATCCGCCCCCGCGCCGCGGTGAGGAAGAGGAGCGTGGCGTACTGGTCGCCGGCGCCGCTGGGGTTGCTGGCCAGCACGTAGCGGGCGCGCCAGCTGGAGGGGCGCGCCGCCTCCACCGCCTCGCGGACGCGCGCCATCTCCTCGGCGCTCACCCGGAACTCGCAGGGCGCGCCGACGTAGGGGCGCACGAAGAGCTCGCCGGTGCTGCGCAGCTCGATGCCGCCCTTGCCGCGGCCGCCGGCGCCGCCCCCGGTGGCCACGACGAGCTGCCAGCCCTGGGGCGCGGCGAGGACGACGGAGAGGGAGAGGAGCAGCGGCCAGCTCATCGGGCAACATGGTGGCAAGGCCCGGGCGCGATGAGAAGGGGTGACCTCGGGCCCCCCGGGGTCGGCGCGACCGCGCAGCGATTTCGCGGCCGGGGGACCGAGGTGAGTCCACGTCGTCGCACCCGGCCGTGGCACCTCGTGGCGCGGGAAGGCAATCGGGTGCGGGAGGCTACTTCACGGTCCGTTCACCGGCGTCGCGGAGTTCCCGGTGTTGCGCACGTCGTGGTGGGCCTTGGGCCAGGGAGCGGCGGCGTCGAGGGGCGCGTCCACCACCACGCGGAGCAGCCTGCCGTCGGCCGAGCCCACGAGCAGCGTCGGCAGGGTTCCGGCGGGCGCGCCGGACGGCACAGGGGCGATGGTGGGGAAGTCGAGGGCGCTCGTGGCGATGGCCGCCGCCGGCCAGAGGTCGGTCGCCGGGGTCCTCGGGTCCTGGCCCACGATGAAGGCGTAGAGCTTCCCGTTGCCGGTGGTGACGTAGACGGTCGCGGGGGCGATGGGGCCGTTGGCGGCCGCGATGGCCAGGCCGCGCGGGATCTCGCCGGCAGCCAGGGCGGCGAAGGTGGCGAGCTCGGGCGCGGTGGCCGGCGCGATCACGCGCGCGATCTCGCCGGTGGCCAGCGGCACCAGGACGTCGCCGCCGGGGAGCACCACCGGCGAGCCGGAGGGGGCGCCGGGGAGTTGGAGCAGGTAGCCTCCCGCCAGCGTGGCGGCCGAGACGTCGACGCGGTGAAGCTGGCGGTTGTCGCAGGCGACCAGCGCGGTGGTGGCGGAGTCGGCGGCCAGCGGCACCGAGACCTTGTCGCAGGCGGTAGAGGCGGCATCCACGAGGGCCAGGGTTCCGGTCTCCGCCGGGTTCGTTCCCTGCGGATCGTTGAAGCGACGCAGGGTCGCGGAAGGCGCGACTGCATTCGTCGCCAGGACCGTGACTGCTCCGGCCCAGATGCCGCTCGCGTTCGTACGGTCTGTCAGCGTCGACTGCCCCCTGCGTCCACTCGACCAGTACTGCCAAAGCTGCGCGGCTTCACCAGCAGAGAATCCATGGTCGACCGTCGTGGTCGTCCCCGGGCTCGATAGCCAAGGGGTGAACATCGCGCCAGTATTGGTTCCGAGATCAGTGTCGCCGGGCTGGAATCCGACCACGGTCCCCGAGGGCGTGACTTGGTACAATCGTCCGTCATCGCTGGCGACGAACAGCTGGTGTTCGCCCGCGGCCGGCGCGGCGGTCACCGCGCGCCCCAGGCCCGTGTTCACGGAGAGAGTCCGCTTCCATGTCTCGCTGCCGTCGGGGGCGACGGCGCGGAGTTGATCGGTGGCGCTGGTGCCGGGCACTCCGATGCCCACGATGGCGTTGCCGTTCGACAGGATGGCCGGTGAGGTCACCGGGTCGGTGCCGCCGGAGGGGTAGGCCAGGCGCGCCCGGGTGATGCCGTCGGGCACCGATACGCTTCCCTCCTGCGCTGGCGGGGTGACGTTGCCCGGCTCGTCCTCAGCGTGCACGTGGACCACGAGGGGCTGGGTGAAGTGCGGGAAGGGCCAGTCGGCGAGGGCGAGGTGGCCAGAGTAGCTGCCGGCGGCGCCGACGAGGGGGACCTTCTTGGTCCCGTCGAGGTCGAGAGAGGCCGTCACCGGGCCGGGGTGGCTCTCCGTCACGGTGACGCTCACGTCGAGGACGCCGTCGCGCGGGCAGGGCGAGGGGGTGCAGCTCGCCGTGAGCGTCCCCACGCGCGGTGCGAGGGTATCGACGTCGACCGGGCGTGCGGGGCTCACCGCGGTCGCCGAGCCGGCCACCAGCCGGACGGTCAGGTCGACGCTCTGCTCGAGGCCGGCCTGGGGCGCGTAGGTGCCCGTGTAGCGACTGATCGACTCATTCCAGCTCAGCGTGCCGCGCGCACTTCCGTCTGCCAGCAGCTCGATGGTTGCGGGTCGGCTGAAGCTGGCGCTGCTCGCCGTGTACGCGGCCTCGACGGCGATGCTCGGCGCCGAGGGCCCGCCCACGCGCGCGTTGGCCGCCGGCAGTTCGATGGCCAGCGACACGCAGGCGGCCCCGCCCGCAGAGCCAAGGCAGGTCGACCCGGCTCCGCAGGGGGCCGAGGTATCCACGAGCCTGCACTGGGTGGAGCTCTCCGTCATGCAGGTGACGAGGTTGCCGCCCGCGTCGCAGGTGGCGAGCCCGCTGCTCGCCGTGCAGGCGTTGTCGCGGCAGACGCAGGCGCCGGCGGTGGCGTCACAGGCCTGGCTGGCTTCGCAGGTGGTCCCATTCTGCTGCAGAGCAGCGCACACCGCGCTCGTCGGCTCGCAGCGGCGCAGCGTCTGGCCGCTGCACGAGTGCTGCGTGCAGATGGTCCCGCACCCCGCCGCCTCCTCGCTGCACTTGCCGTCGTACCCGCAGGCCTGCCCCGCAGGGCAGTTGCTCTCGCCTTCGATGGTGCAGGCCGCGCCCTCGGTCTTCACCGAGCAGGCGGTGCCGGCGAGCGCGAGGAGCACGGCGAGGGCCAGGCGGCGCATCAGAACTTTCCTTCCAGGAAGAAGAGGGCGCCCGCGCCCACGCCGGCCGCGGCCCCGACGCCGTAGAGGATGTTGGCGCTCCGCGCCTTCGACTCGGCATCGCTCCGGAGCCTCTGGGCGTCGGCGGAGCTGCGCACCGTGCCGTCGCGCAGCTCGTCCTGCGCCTTCCTGGCGGCCGAGCCGTAGTAGACGCCGGCCCCGAGGGCGGCCACCGAGGCGCCGGCCGCCACCCAGGTCCAGAGGCGCGGCTTCGGGCCGGGCCGCGGCGGAGGCGGCTGGGGCGCGGTCGCGGTGGGCGGCGCGGTCGGGGTCGCGGTCGAGGGCGGGGTCGGGGTCGAGGCTCCGGGCAACTGGCCCCCGCCGCCGAGCGACGGCGGCACCGCCGCCACCTCGCCGGGCTGCAGCCTGGGAAGCACCACGTCGATCTCCACCGAGGCCCGCGGCGAGAGCACCGCCTGGCGCGTGACGGTGCGGTACCCCGCCTTCACCAGCGTGAGGGTGTAGCTGCCGTGCGGCAGCACCAGCGCCAGCGGCGTGCGGCCGCGCGACTGGCCGTTCACCAGCACCTCGGCGCTCGACGGGTCGGTGTAGACGAGGAGCTGCTGCACGCCGGTGGCGGCGAGCCGCGCCTCCAGGTTGGCCATGGCCGAGAGGACGGTGGCGCGGTCCTCGGCGTTGGGCACCGCCCGCAGGTACTCGTGGTAGGCCTGCAGCGCCGCCGGCAGGTCGCCGAGCCGCTCGTGGCACTGGGCCAGGTTGAAGTGGATGACGCCGTGGGGCCTGAGGCGCATCGCCTCCTGGAACTCGGCGATGGCCTCCCGGTAACGGGCCTCCCGGTACAGCTCGGTGCCCCTGCGGAAGTTGGCGCGGGCCTGCTCTGTGGGATCGGCCGGCGACGTCGCGCGCGCCGGCGGGGCGATGCCGGTGGGCTTGGGGGTGGCCGCGGGCTTCGCGGGGGGCGCCTGCTTCTGGGCAGCGACGAATGCCGGGAGGGCGAGGAGGAGGGCGGCGGCGAGCGGCTTCATGTGCTCCTGGCCGCCGGGCGCGGCGGGTCAGTACGGTTCGGGCTTCAGGTCCTCGAGCTTTCGGTAGGGATTCTCTCCCACCGGCTTCTCGGGGCCAACTTCCTGCTTGCCCCTCGCCGGGGCTCCCCTCTTCGGTGGCGCCGCGGCTGGAGCGGGCGGGACGGCCACCTCACGCTCCACCTTCGGTGCCGCGACCTCGGTCGGGGTCGCGGTCGGGGTCGGGGTCGGGGTCGAGGTAGCGGTCGGCCCTTCGACTCGGGCCCGCTGCTGCGGGCCTTCGCTCAGGGCAGGGGTCGAGTCTGGCACCGCCGCCTCCGCCGGCGCCGTCACCCGGTGCGAGAGCCAGGCGCCGCCCGCCGCCACGAGCGCCAGCAGCCCCACCCCCAGCGCCACCTTCCATCCGGCCCGCTGGCGCCGCGCCGCCTCCATCGCCGGCAGCAGCTCGGCGCTGGGCACGGGCAGCCGCTCGCCCTCGAGCTCCATCGTCGCGCCGCGCTTGCTCTGGGGACGGAAGAGCGCGGTGTGACCGGGCCGGGGCGCGGGGACGGGCGGCGGGGTGCGGCCGCGCTCGAACACCGGCGGCAGGCCGTAGAGCGCCAGCACCCTCGACAGGTCCCCTCCCAGCTCGGCCATGCTCTGCTGGCGGTTCTGCGGCTTCTTCTCCAGCGCCTTGAGGATGAGCCAGTCGAGCTCGCGGGGGATGCCGGCGCGCCGCTTGCCCGGCGGATCGGGCACCCGGGTCTGGTGCTCCACCAGCGTGGCCACGGCGGTGGCGCCCTGGAACGGGATGGTGCCGGTGAGCATCTCGTAGGCCAGGATGCCGAAGGCGTAGATGTCGGCCCGGTGGTCCACCGCACCGGCCGAGCCCTGCTCCGGCGCCATGTACTCCGGCGTGCCGATGATGGTGCCGGCGCGGGTGATGCGGTCCTCGCCCTCGCCCGGCGACTTGGAGATGCCGAAGTCCACCACCTTGACGAAGTCGGAGCCGTCGGCCCGCTTCATCACCACCACGTTGTCGGGCTTGAGGTCGCGGTGGACGATGCCATGGCCGTGGGCCGCCGCCAGCGCCCGGCAGAGCTGCGCCAGGATGAGGCAGGTGCGGTCGTAGGCCAGGGGCCCCTCGGCGTGGAGCACCGCCGCCAGGCTGCGCCCCTCGAGCTGCTCCATCACGAAGTAGAGGTTGCCCTCGCGGGTGCGTCCGAAGTCGGTGACGTCGACGATGTTCTCCTGGCCCAGCTTCGAGGCCGCCACCGCCTCGCGCTGGAAGCGGCGCACCAGGTCCTCGTCGGTGGAGAACTCGGGCCGCAGCACCTTCACGGCCAGCCGCCGGCCCAGCACCACGTGCTCGGCCTTGTAGACCGTGCCCATCCCGCCCTCGGCGATGAGGCCGAGGACGCGGTAGCGATCTCCGAGCACGCGCCCGATGAGCGGATCGGGACCACCCAGGGTGGTGCCGTCGACCGGGCACACGCGCACGGTGTCGTCGAACGAGGTCTGGCAGGTGGGGCAGGTGGACATCCGCCGCTCCAGAATTGGATAGGCTATCATCCCTCCGGCGCAGCACCCAATTCGGGGAACGAACTTGGCCGAGCTGTTCGTGGTGAACGGGATCTGCGGCGGGACGGTGTACTTCCTCCCCGACGTGCCCACCGTCGTCGGCCGCTCGGCCGAGTGCCACGTCCAGATCGCCGATCCCTGGATCAGCTCGATGCACGCGCTCTTCGAGCGGCGCGGCGGCGACCTGTGGGTGGTGGACCTCGACAGCCGCAACGGCACCTTCGTGGACGGCGAGCGCGTCCACGAGACCTCGGTGCGCGCCGGCATGCGGCTGCGCTTCGGCAAGACGGAGGCCGAGCTGCGCGCCGGCGGGGAGGTGGCCGAGCCGCGGGCCATCATCCAGGGCGAGAGCACCGTCATCCGCTACCTGGCCGACCTGGTGGGCCGGCAGCAGCCGGCGGCGGCGCCCTCCGAGCGCCCCGGCGTGGTGCTCCCCATGCCGCGGCGCGGCCCCAGCGACATCACCGTCTCGGCCCGCCGCCAGATCCAGGTCATCAACGAGATCGGGCGAATCTCCACCTCCAACACCTCGCTCGACGAGACGCTGCGGCTCATCCTCCGCACCCTCTCGGCCTCGGTGGGCGCCGAGGCGGCCAGCGTCCTGCTCCTCGACGAGCGCGGCGAGATGGTGCCGCACGCGGTGGAGCCGGCCGGCGCCGAGCCGCGGGTCAGCGCCACGGTGGTGCAGGCGGCGCTGAGGGCCCGGGCCGGCATCCTCACCTTCGACGCCCAGCAGGACCAGCGCTTCTCCCAGAGCCAGTCGGTCATCTCCCAGGGCATCCGCTCCTGCATGTGCGCGCCCATCTGGGCGGAGAACCGCATCCTCGGCGCGCTGCTCCTCGACCGCAGCTACACCGAGCCCTTCACCGCCGAGGACCTGGAGCTGGCCACGCTGGTGGGCTTCCAGGCCGCCATGGCGGTGGACCGGGCCCGCCTCGCCGACCGCACCCGCGCCGCCGACGAGCAGAAGCAGCGGCTCCTGCGCCACCTGGCGCCCGGGGCCACCGCTGCGCTGGTGGGGCTCGACGCCGACCGCGACCTCCTGGCCCCGGGGCTGCGCTCCGAGGCGGCGGTGCTGGGGGTGGCGCTCGTCGACCTGGCGGCGCTGGTGGCGGCGCGGCCGCCCGACGAGGTGGCCGCCCGGGTGCTGGCGGCGCAGGAGGCGGTGCGCGCCCTGCTCCTCGAGGAGGGGGCGGCGGTGGACGTGCGCATGACGGGCGGCGTGGTGGCGGTGTTCGGGCTGCTGCACACCGACCCGCAGGCGGGCGAGCGGGCGCTGCGCTGCGCCGCTGCGGTGCGCGACCGGGTGACGGCGCTGGAGGCCGAGCGGCCGGAGCCGCGGCTCGGGCTGTGTGCCGGCGTCGAGGTGGGGCCGGTGCTGGCGGGCAACTTCGGCGAGGTCGAGCGGCCCGAGCTCCGCGCCGTGGGCGCGGCGGTGGAGGCGGCGCTGCGGCTTGCCGCCAGCGCCGAGCGCGGGCAGGTGATGGCCGGCCCGCAGATGGCGCAGAGGGCGGGCCCGGGCTTCGAGCTGGGGCCCCCGGGCCGGGCCGGCGCCAGGCGGCTGGTCGCCGCGCCCCGCTGAGGCCGGGCGACGGCTCCCATTCCTTGCGCCCCACCGCGCTGCGGCGGTAGGGTCGCGTGCCTGGTGTCCCTCTTTCTCCTCGCACTCGGCATCCTGGTCGCAGGCGGATTCGCGGCCCTCCTCAGCAACCGGCAGAGCGCCACCGCGCTCCTCCTCGGCACCGGCAGCGCCGCCCTCGGCAGCCTGCTGGGGCTCACCGCCGCGGTCCGGGCCCTGTGGCTGGGGCCGCCCGCCGCGCTCCAGGCCTCCTGGAGCGCCCCGCTGGCAGCGGTGCGGCTCGGTCTCGACCCGCTCTCGGCCTTCTTCCTCGTGGCGCTCTTCGCGCTGGCGCTGCCGGCCTCGCTCTTCGGCCACGGCTACATGAAGAAGGCGGCGGCCGGCCGCCCGCTGGGCCCCTTCCTGCTCTTC
The DNA here is from genome assembly GCA_016214955.1 of Deltaproteobacteria bacterium. Classification (GTDB taxonomy): domain Bacteria; phylum Myxococcota; class Myxococcia; order Myxococcales; family Anaeromyxobacteraceae; genus JACRMN01. The sequence continues at coordinate 172,394 of JACRMN010000011.1, read as the reverse complement.
TACAACCTGCTGCTGGCCTCCATCGCGCTGGTGCTGGCGGCCCGGCAGGCGGTGCTCTTCCTGGTGGCCTGGGAGGTGATGGCGCTCACCTCCTTCCTGCTGGTGGTCTTCGACCACCACGACCCCGAGGTGCGCCGCGCCGGCCTCACCTACCTGGTGGCCTCCCACCTCGGCACCGCCTTCCTCTTCTTCCTCTTCCTGATGCTGGGGCGCGAGGCCGGCGCCCTCGACTTCGAGGCCTTCCAGCTGCTGGCCGGCAAGGCCGGGCTCCCGGCCACGCTGCTGTTCGGCCTGGCGCTGGTCGGCTTCGGCACCAAGGCCGGCGTGGTGCCGCTGCACGTCTGGCTGCCCGAGGCACACCCGGCCGCGCCCAGCCACGTCTCGGCGCTGCTCTCGGGCGCCATGATCAAGGTGGGCGTCTACGGGCTGCTGCGCACCCTCTCCTTCCTGCCGCCGGCGCCGTTCGCCTGGGGCGTGCTGCTGGCGGCGCTGGGCGCGGTGGGCGCCTTCGCGGCCATCGTGCTGGCGCTGGGCCAGTCGGACGTGAAGCGGGCGCTGGCCTACTCCAGCGTGGAGAACATGGGGATCGTGCTGCTGGGCATCGGGCTCGGCCTGGCGGCAGCGGCCCAGGGCTCCGCGCTGGGCGCCGCCCTCTCGTTCGGCGGCGCGCTCCTCCACGTCTGGAACCACGCCCTGATGAAGGGGCTCGCCTTCCTCGGCGCCGGCTCGCTGGCGCACGCCGCCCACACCCGCGACATCGAGCAGATGGGCGGGCTGCTCTCGCGCCTGCCGCGCACCGCCGGCCTCTTCCTCCTGGCGGCGGTGGCCCTCTCGGCGCTGCCGCCCCTCAACGCCTTCGTCTCCGAGTGGCTGCTCTACCTGGGCCTCCTCGAGGCGGCCCGCTCCCCGATCTCGGCAACGCCGCTGGCCGCCACCCTGGCGCTGGCCGCCCTGGCGCTCGTGGGCGCCGTGGCCGCCGTGGCCTTCACCCGCCTCGCCGGGCTGGCCCTGCTGGGCTCGCCGCGCAGCGCCGGCGCCGCCCACGCCCAGGAGCCCGGGCCGTCGAGCTGGCTCCCGATGGCGCTCCTCGGCGCCGGCTGCGTGGGGCTGGCCCTCTTCCCGGCCGAGGCGCTGGCGCTGGCGGCGCCGGCCATCGCCGCCGTGGCCCGTCAGCCGGTCGAGGCGCTGCGCGGCCTGCTGCAGGGCCCGACCCGGGAGCTGGCGCTGCCGGTGCGGGCGGTGGCCCTGGGCCTCGGCGCCACCGCTGCGCTGCTCTGGGCCTGGCGCTCCCGGCTGCTGGGGGCCCGGCCGCCGGCCCGCTCCGAGACCTGGGGCTGCGGCTTCACCGGCCCGACGGCGCGGATGCAGTACACCGGCTCCTCCTATGCGCAGCTCCTGCTCTCGGGCCTGGTGCCGCGGCTGCTGGCGCCGCGCTCCCGGGTGGTGCTGCCGCGCGGCCTCTTCCCCGGGCGCTCCTCGCTGGCCTCGGTCCGGGAGGATCCGGCGCGCCGCCGCATCTTCGACCCACTCTTCGAGGCGGCCGGTGCCCGCTTCCAGGCCCTGCGCCGGCTGCAGACCGGGCGGCTCCACCTCCAGCTCCTCTACACCGTGGTGACGCTGCTGGCGCTGGCCCTCTACCTGGTGGTGCGGCGGCCATGAGCCTGGCCCTCGCCATCGCGGCGGTCCTCCTCACCGCCTCGAGCGGGGCGCTGTCCGTCGCCTTCCGCCGGCAGCCGGATCGGGCCCAGCGGCTGGCCGCCGGCGCGCTGGTCCTCGGCGCGCTCCTGGGCATGGCCGGCGCCGGGATGGCGCTGGCCTCGCCTGTGCCGCCGTCGCTCGACGTCGGCTGGCAGGCCCCCTTCGCCCGCTTCGCCGTCCGGCTCGACGCCCTCTCCGCCCTGTTCCTCTTCCCGGTGCTCGGCGTCCCGGCGGCGGGCGCCGTCTACGGCCTGGGCTACTTCCCGCAGGCCCGGCACGGCGCCCGGGCGGTGCGGCTCCAGATCTGGTTCGGCCTCGTCACCGGCTCGATGGCGCTGGTGTGCATGGCCGCCAACGCCATCCTCTTCCTGCTGGCCTGGGAGGTGATGGCGCTGGCCGCCTTCCTGCTGGTGCTCACCGACCACGAGGAGCCGGAGGCGCAGCGGGCGGCCTTCGTCTACCTGGCCTCGGCGCACGTGGGGAACCTGGCCCTCTTCGCCCTCTTCGTGCTCCTGGCCCGCGAGGCCGGCTCCTGGGACTTCGCCCGCATGGCCGGGCTGGCGGCCACGACCCCGGCGGCCCCGTGGCTCTTCGGCCTGGCGCTGGGCGGCTTCGGCCTCAAGGCCGGCCTCATGCCGCTCCACTTCTGGCTGCCCGGCGCCCACGCCGCCGCGCCCAGCCACGTCTCGGCGCTGATGTCGGGCGTGCTGCTCAAGACCGGCGTCTACGGCCTCCTGCGGGTCACCGGCTTCTTCGAGGCGCCGCCGGCCTCCTGGGGCATGGCGCTCTTCACCGTCGGTGCGGTCTCGGGCGTGCTGGGCGTGGCCTTCGCGCTGGCGCAGCACGACCTCAAGCGGCTCCTCGCCTACCACTCGGTGGAGAACGTGGGGATCATCGCCATGGGCGCGGGCCTGGCGCTGCTCGGGCGGGCCCGGGGCGACGGCGCGCTGGTGCTCCTGGGCCTGTCCGGCGCCGTGCTCCACACCGTGAACCACGCCACCTTCAAGGCGCTCCTCTTCCTCGGCGCCGGCGCCGTGGTCCACGCCACGCAGACCCGCGACCTCGATCACCTGGGCGGCCTGGCCCGCGCCATGCCCCGCACCGCCGCGCTCTTCCTGGTGGGCGCCGCCGCCATCAGCGGCCTGCCGCCCCTCAACGGCTTCGTCTCCGAGTGGCTGGTGGCGCTCGCCTCGGTGCGCACCGCCTTCGACCTCGGCGCCCTGCCCCACCCGCACGCCGCGGCGCTGGGCGTACCGGTGCTGGCGCTCATCGGCGGCCTGGCGGCGGCCTGCTTCGCCAAGGTGGTGGGGGCGGTCTTCCTGGGCAACGGCCGCTCGCCCCACGCCGCGCTGGGGCACGAGCCTCCGCCCAGCATGCTGGCGCCCATGGCGGCGCTGGCCGCCGTCTGCTTCGCCATCGGCCTGCTCCCGGCGCTGGTCATCCCCTCCCTGACCCGGGCCGCGGCCCAGTGGGCACGCCTGCCGGAGGCGGCGCTGGCGGCACCGGCGGCCGAGGCGGCGCGCTCGGCGGCGCGGCTCAGCGCGGTGGCGGCGGTGCTGCTCCTCCTGGTGGCGGTGCTGGTGCTCTGGCGCCGGCGCAGCCTGGGCGCGCGGCAGCCGGCCGCCGAGACCTGGGGCTGCGGCTTCACCGCCCCCACCCCGCGGATGCAGTACACCGGCTCCTCGCTGGCCGAGGCACTCGTCATTCGCTTCGGCTGGGTCTTCTTCCCGCGCGCCCGGGTGATCCCTCCCGCCGGCCTCTTCCCGCGGCGCGCCGCCTTCTCCTCCTCGGTGCCGGACACCGTCCTCGACGTCGGCATCCTCCCGGCCCTGGGCTCGCTGGCCCGCCTGGCCGGCTTCTCCCGCGCCGCCCTGGTGGGCGGCCGGGTGCAGTTCCAGGCGCTGCTCCTCCTCTGCGGCCTCATCGGCCTGCTGGCCTGGCTCTACGCCTCCGGGTGAACGGCATGCTCCTCTCCGCCATCCAGCTCCTGCTCTTCCTCTCGCTGCCGCCGTTCCTGCTCGGCGTGATCAACCGGGTCAAGGCCCGCGTGGCCGGCCGCACCGGCCAGCCGCTGCTGCAGCCCTACTTCGACCTGTGGCGGCTCCTGCACAAGGGGGCGGTCTACAGCACCACCACCACCTGGGTGTTCCGCGCCGGCCCGGTGGTGGGCCTGGCAGCGGTGGCCACCGCCGGCCTGCTGCTCTCCTTCGGCGGCGCCCCGGCGATGCTCTCCTTCAGCGGCGACTTCGTCCTCTTCGCCTACCTGCTGGGCCTGGCCCGCTTCTTCACGGCGCTGGCCGCCCTCGACACCGGCTCCGCCTTCGAGGGCATGGGCGCGGCTCGCGAGGTGAGCTTCGCCTCCCTGGCCGAGCCGGCGCTGTTCCTGTGCCTGGTGGTGCTGGCCCGGGCCACCGGCGCCCTCTCGCTCTCGCAGATGCTGGGCGAGGGGCTGGGCAGCGCCTGGTCCACCTCCGGCCCGGCGCTGCTGCTCACCGCGCTGGCGCTCTTCGTGGTGGCGCTGGCCGAGAACGCCCGCATCCCGGTGGACGACCCCAACACCCACCTCGAGCTCACCATGATCCACGAGGTGATGGTGCTCGATCACTCCGGCCCCGACTTCGCCTTCATCCTCTACGGCGCGGCGCTCAAGCTCTTCCTCTTCGGGGCCCTGGTGGTGCGGCTGGCGCTGGGCTTCCACTTCGACAGCCCCTGGGCGGCGCTGCTGGCCTTCCTGGGCGGCATGCTGGTCTTCGCGGTGGTGGTGGGCACCGTCGAGTCGGTGATGGCCCGCCTCCGCCTCTCCCGGGTGCCGCAGATGCTGGTGGGCGCCTCGGTGCTCTCGGTCTTCGCCCTCGTCCTCCTGCTCCGGTGAATGCCATGTCCCGCTGGACCGATACCGTCTTCATCCTGGTGGTGGTCATCGACTTCTTCGCGCTGGCCTCCTCGCGCCTGGGCGCCGCCATCCGGGCGGTGGCGGCGCAGGGGGCGCTGCTCTCGCTCCTGCCGGTGCTGCTGGCCACCGGCGAGCACCAGACCGCCCACGTCGTGGCCCTGGCGCTGGGCGCGCTCCTGGTGAAGGGCATCGCCATCCCGCTGATGATGGGCTGGGCCATCCGCGAGGCCGCCGTGCGGCGCGAGGTGGAGCCCATCGTCGGCTTCGTGCCCTCGATGGTGCTGGGGGCGGTGGGGGTGGCGCTGGCCTTCGCGTTCTCCGGCGGCCTGCCGCTGCCCACGCCCGAGAAGCACCCGCTGCTGGTGCCCACCTCGCTGGCCACCGTCTGGACCGGCCTCCTGCTGGTGGTCTCGCGTCGCAAGGCGGTGGCCCAGGTGCTGGGCTTCCTGGTGCTGGAGAACGGGGTCTTCGTCTTCGGCGTCCTCCTCAGCGACTTCATGCCGGTGATGGTGGAGGCCGGCGTGCTCCTCGACCTCTTCGCCGCCGTCTTCGTCATGGGCATCGTCATGTTCCACATCAACCGCGAGTTCGCCTCGCTCGACACCGCCAAGCTCTCGGCCCTGAAGGACTGACGCGTGCTCCTCCTCCTGGCCCTCTCGCCTCTCCTCTTCGCGGCCCTCGCCTTCACCCTCCCCGACCAGCGGCGCCGGCCGCTGGCCCTGCTGGCCGGGGCCTCGCTCCACGCGCTGCTGGTGGTGGTCACCTGGATCCAGCCGCCGGCTCCGGCCCTCTCCGGCTGGCTGCTGCTCGACGCCCCCGGCAAGCTGGTGCTCGGCACCACCAGCACCCTGTTCCTCGTCTGCGCCGTCTACGCCCAGGGCTACCTGGCGCGCCGCGCCGACCGCGACAACCGGGTCTTCGTCGGCGGCCTGCTGGTGCTGCTCTCGGCCATGACGGTGGTGGCGATCTCGCAGCACCTGGGCCTGCTCTGGGTGGCCATCGAGATCACCACCCTCACCACCGCGCCCCTCATCTACTTCAACCACAACGCCCTCTCCCTCGAGGCGGCCTGGAAGTACCTGCTCGTGTGCTCGCTGGGCATCGCGCTGGCGCTCCTCGGCACCTTCTTCCTGGCGCTGGCCTCGGCCGGGCCCGGCGGCCCGCACTCGCTGCTGGTGCGCGACCTGGCCTCCGCCGGCCCGTCTCTCTCGCGCCCCTGGGTGCGCGCCGCCTTCGTCTTCCTGCTGGTGGGCTACGGCACCAAGATGGGCCTGGCCCCCCTCCACTCGTGGAAGCCCGACGCCTACGGCGAGGCCCCCGGCCTGCTGGGCGCCATCCTCTCGGGCGGCGTCACCAACCTGGCCTTCCTGGCCATCGTCCGGGTGCTGCACGTCTGCAACGCCGCCGGCGAGCGGGCCTTCGCCGCCGACAGCCTGGTGGCCATCGGCCTGCTCTCCATGGCGCTGGCGGCGGTGTTCATGGTGGGGCAGCGCGACCTGAAGCGCATGCTGGCCTACTCCAGCGTCGAGCACATGGGCATCCTCTCGCTGGGCCTGGGGCTGGGCGGCGCCGCCGCCTCGGGCGCCTTCTTCCACATGGTGGCCAACGGCCTGGTGAAGGGCGTGCTCTTCCTGGCGGCCGGCAACATCCACCGGGCCTTCGGCGCCAAGACCGTGGACAAGGTGAGCGGCGCCGCCGAGCGGCTGCCCATCTCCGGCCCGCTCTTCCTGGCCGGCTTCCTGGCGGTGACCGGCTCGCCGCCCTTCGCCCCGTTCTTCTCGGAGCTCAGCATCCTCAACGGGGCCATCCGCGGCGGCCACTTCTGGGCGGCGGGGCTGTTCCTCGTCTTCCTCTCGGTGATCTTCGTGGGCATGGGGGCCACGGTCCTGCGGGTGGTGCAGGGCAAGGCCCCGGGCGGCCGCGCCCCTCCGGAGCTGGCCGACTCGCCGCTCACCGCCGGGCCGCCGCTGGCCCTGATGGCGCTGGTGCTGCTCCTCGGCCTGTGGGTGCCCCGCGGGCTCCTGGGGCTCTTCGACGCCGCGGCGTCGCTGGTGGGGGGCTAGCCCATGTCCTCGCGCATCCTCCAGGTGAAGAACGGCGAGGCGGTCGAGGCCCGGGCGGTGCCGCGCCTCTCGGTCGACGACCTCCAGGGGCTGGTGGCCGACGTGGTCACCGCCGGCGGCCGGGTGGCCGCGCTCTACGGCCGCGAGGAGGCAGGGGAGCTCCTCGTCACCGCGGTGCTGCCCAACGACCGCGAGGGGACGCTGGGCCTGCTCTCGGCGCCGGTGACGAAGGAGTGGCCCTCCCTCGCCCCCGAGTGCCCGGCCGTGCAGCTCTTCGAGCGGGAGCTGGCCGAGCAGTACGGGGTGGTGCCGCGCGGACATCCGTGGCCCAAGCCGGTGCGCTTCGAGCACCGGCTCGGCGGCGCCGGGCCCGACGCCTTCGGGCGGGAGGGGCCGCGGGCCGACATCCCCGGCGGCTACCCCTTCTTCGCCATGGAGGGGGAGGAGGTGCACGAGGTGGCCGTGGGGCCGGTGCACGCCGGCATCATCGAGCCGGGCCACTTCCGCTTCCAGTGCCACGGCGAGCACGTCTTCCACCTGGAGATCGTCCTCGGCTACCAGCACCGCGGCGCCGAGGGCATGCTGGTGGGCGGCCCGACGGCGCGCACCGTCTCGCTGCTCGAGTCCGTCGCCGGCGACACCGCGGTGGGCAACGCCCTCTGCCACGCCCGCGCCATGGAGGGGCTGGCGGGCGTGGAGGTGCCGCCCCGCGCCGCCGCGCTGCGGGCGGTGGCGCTGGAGCTGGAGCGGCTCGCCAACCACGTCGGCGACCTCGGCGCCCTGGCCACCGACATCGGCTTCCTGCCCACCGCCAGCTACTGCGGGGCGCTGCGCGCCGACTTCCTCAACGCCCTGGCCGAGATCTGCGGCAACCGCTTCGGCCGCGGGCTGGTGGTGCCGGGCGGCGTCCGCTTCGACCTGCCGTCCGACGCCGCGGCCCGCCTGGCCGGGCGCATGGAGGAGGCCTTCTCCAGGGTGGAGGACGCGGCCGGGCTCTTCTTCGACAGCCCCTCCTCCCGCAACCGCGTCGACGGCACCGGCGTGGTCCCCAAGGAGACCGCCCAGGCGCTGGGCCTGCTGGGGCCGGCCGGCCGCGCCAGCGGCCTGCAGGTCGACGCCCGCAAGACCCACCCCTTCGAGCCCTACTCGAGCGCCACCCTGCCGATGGTCACGCTCGAGGCCGGCGACGTCCACGCCCGGGCCCGGATCCGCTTCGACGAGGCCCGGGCCAGCGCCGCCTTCGTCGTGCAGGTGCTTCGCCAGCTGCCGGAGGGGCCGGTGCGCGCCCCCTGCCCGGCGCCGCGCCCGGGCAGGCTGGCGGTGTCGCTGGTGGAGGGGTGGCGCGGCGAGCTGGTGCACGCCGTCACCACCGGCGCCGACGGCCGCTTCGCCCGCTACAAGCTGAAGGACCCCTCCTTCCACAACTGGATGGGGCTGCAGCTGGCGCTCCGCGGCGAGCAGATCAGCGACTTCCCGCTCTGCAACAAGAGCTTCAACCTCTCCTACTGCGGGTACGACCTATGAATCCCTCCTCGCGGCGGCCGGGGCCTCACGGAGCGAGCCGATGATCTCCATCCTGCGCACCCGGCTGCGGCTCGGCAGCCAGACCATCGCCTACCCCGACGGGCCGGCCCGTTTCCCCGAGCGCTTCCGCGGCCGGCCGGCGCTCGACGCCGCCCGCTGCAAGGCGGGCTGCGCCGAGTGCGCCGCCGTCTGCCCCACCGAGGCGGTGGGGGGCGCCGGGACGAGCGACCTCTCCATCGACCTGGGCCGCTGCCTCTTCTGCGGACTCTGCCAGGAGGCCTGCCCCGAGGGCGCCATCGCCTTCGGCCGCGACTACCGGCTCGCGGCGCGGACCCGGGAGGAGCTGGTGGCGCGGGGCGACGTGCCGCTGCTGGCCCAGGCGCTCGGCGCCGAGATGCAGCGGGTCTTCGGGCGCTCGCTCAAGCTGCGCCAGGTTTCGGCGGCCGGCTGCAACGGCTGCGAGGCGGAACTCAACGCCACCGGCAACGTGCAGTTCGACCTGGGCCGCTTCGGCGTGCAGTTCGTGGCCTCGCCGCGCCACGCCGACGGCGTGGTGGTCACCGGGCCGGTGTCGGAGAACATGCTCACCGGCCTGCGCAAGACATGGGAGGCCACCCCGGCGCCGCGCCTGCTCATCGCCGTGGGCGCCTGCGCCATCTCCGGCGGGCCCTTCGCCGGCAGCCCGGTCTGCCGCGACGGGGCGGTGGGCGCCATCGACGGCGTGCCGGTGGACCTGTTCATCCCCGGCTGCCCGCCCCACCCCGTCACCATCCTCGACGGGCTCCTGCGCCTCCTCGGGCGCGTGCAGGGGAACGACCTGCGGCTCACCGGCACCGGCATCGTCGCCGCCGAGCCGGCGCGGTAGGCCCGCCAGGACGGCGCGCCCGCCGCGAGGCTCGGAAGTTCGCGAACGGGCAGGTGACCCTTCGTGAAGCAGGCGCCGGTCCGGGTCCCCCACCGGCAGGCGCTGGCCGCTCGCCCGCCAGCCGCGCCTGGAGGCTCCGCAGCCCGATCCAGGCTCCCGTCACCCCCGCCTTCCCGTCCCCTTCCTCACCACCGGCCGCGAAGGGCTGCGCCGCGCCACCTCGCGGAAGCCCAGCTTCGCGAAGGTGGACGCGGCGCCGTGGTAGACGACGTCGTCGTCCACGCGGCTCTTCACTGCCACCGGATACGCCTCCACCGCCGGCGCTCCCCGCGCCCTGGCATGGCGCACCGCCGCCTCGATGAGCGCGCGTGTCAGCCCCCGTCCCCTGTGCTCCGGGTCCACGTAGAAGCAGGTGACGGACCAGACCGGCTTCTCGTCCACCGGCGCGAGGAGACGAGAGCGGGTGAGGCGCGAGTAGGCGGCGCGAGGCTCCACCGCCACCCAGCCCACCGGCTCCGCGCCGCGGTAGGCGAGGAGTCCGGGCACGTTGCCCGCGTGCACGTAGCGCTGGAGGGCGCGCCGGTTGTCCGCGCCGCGGCGGGCGGCGAAGGCCGCGTTCGGCATCCGCCACCACATGCACCAGCAGCCGGCGCAGGCGCCGCTGGGCCCGAAGAGCTTCACCAGGTCGGGCCAGCGCCCGGGGGTGAGGGGATGGACGCTTACCTTGGCGGGGCGGCGGGTCGGGGACATGCGGCGGATACTAGCGGCACGCGCCCGCGCGGCGGTGGGCCCGGTCGGGGACGTGGACGCGGCCCGGGTCGGGATCGGCGTCGAGGTCGGGGTCGGGGTCGGGGTCGGGGCCGGGGTCGGGGTCGGGGTCGGCGGGGTCGAGGCCGGATGCGCGATGTCGCGCCGCACTTCTCCGCATTGCGTCTCCACACCCGATGTGCGCTGATACTCTCCGTGCGTCTCCCCCACAGCCGCGAGGTCCCGATGCCCCGCCGCCGCCTCCGCCTCGCCCTCGCCCTCGCCCTCGCCTCCTCCGCCTGCGCCGGCGCCACGCTCCGGCGCGAGTCGGCGGCGCGCATCGGCTGCCCCGCCGACGAGGTCACCGTTGCCGACTACCGATCCGAGGATCGCGGCGCGACCTGGCTCGCCACCTGCGACGGCCGCACCTATCGCTGCGAGCTGGCGGACCGGCAGCAGGGCGCCTCCTGCCGCCCCAGCGCGCGCTGAAGCAGCCACTGCACGGCCCAGCGCCCGAGGCGCGCCACCGGGGCCGCTCGCGCCGGAGGAGCCAGAGGAGACCGGGCCAGGGAGGGCCGGCGTCCGCACCGGGTGCCCCGAGTGAGTCTCGCGCCCCGGCGCGGGCCGTGCCTAGGTTCCTGCAGCGCCCCTGGGCGCGCCAAGGGGGGATCCACCTTGCAACGCGTCCTACTCGTCGCGCCCAGCGACCAGCTCGCTCGCACCATCACCGAGCTCGCCCAGGGAATGGACGCCACCCTCTCCACGGTCCGAGAGCACGCGGCCGCCTGGAAGGTGCTCGGCGAGTTCGGGGCCGACCGGGTGATCGTCGACGCCACCACCGATCGCGTCCGCGCCTACGAGCTCGTCCACCGGCTCGTCCGCATGGGGCAGGGGCGGCCGACCATCGTGCTGGTGGGCGCGCGCGAGGACGAGGAGGCCTTCGCCGTCCACGGCCGGCTGCGGCGCCACGCCGACGTCTACGTCACCGAGCGGGCCGACGTGACCACCATGCTCGTGGCGCTGGCCTCCGCGGCGCCCCTCGGGCCCGTGCGCGCCGGGGTGGCCGAGGCCATCACCGGCAACCTGGCGGCCCTGGCCTTCGCCGCCGCGGCGCTGCTCGCCCCGGCGCGGAGCAGCGCCGCCCGCTGGCTGCTGGGCGCGGCCCTGGTGGCGGCCTGGATCTCGGCGCTGCTCTGGGTGCGGCGGCTGACCTCGCCAGCCGCGCGCGCGGCCGCCATCGGCGCGTTGCTCGCGATCACCGGGGCGGTGATCTGGGCGATGTTGTAGCTCCGTCCGGCTTCGGGGCGGGCGCCCGTCCTCCGGCGCACCTCGGCGCGCCGAGGGCCGCTCGCCGGCCTACGCGCTCCCCTGCCCGGCGCCTCCCACTGCCGGCGGCTGCGCCGCGAGCGGCGCCGGCCGCGGCGCGGCGGGCATGGCGATCCAGCAGGCGATGTAGACCAGCAGGCTCATGGCGCCCAGGCAGAGCGTGAGCAGGAAGGCGAGCCGGACCGCGGCCACCGGCAGGCCGAAGCGATCGGCGAAGCCGCGGCACACCCCGGCGATCATCCGGCCCTCCTGTGGCCGGACCCACTCGCGCACCGGCGGGTGCTCGGTCATCCAGCTGGCGCAGGCGGCGCACTTCACCGCGCCGGGCTGGTTCTCGCTGCGGCAGTACGGGCAGAGCATGGCGTCCTCCTCCCGCGCCGTACGCGGCGGAGGCGCGGCTATTTCGGCTTCTGGAACAGGGCCACGTGGAAGCGGCGGCCGTGGGCCACCGGCAGCTCGTAGGCGCGGCGCAGGGCCAGCTTCGCCTTGCCGAGCTCCTTCACCAGCGCGGCCGGCGCGACGAGGTGCATCCGCTCGGCCACGGCCTGGATGGAGGCGTGGCGGCTCGGCACCGCCGCGGCGCCGCCGGCGCCGGGGAGCTGCAGCACGGTGAGCAGGGCGCCGCCGGGGACGAGCCAGCTGGCGATGCGCCCGGCCAGCCGCGCCGGGTCGGCGTGCTCGAAGAAGAGGCCGGCGTAGCAGAGGTCGAAGGCACCGGCGTCGAGCAGCACCTTCTCGGCCTCGGCGCAGTACAGCTCCAGGCGCGACCCGAGCCGCATCTGCCGCTGCCGGCACAGCCCCAGGTACTGCAGGTTCACGTCCACGCCCACCACGCGGGAGGTCACCGCCGGGTTCACGTGCTCGAGCCCGTTGCCGGTGGCCACGCCCAGCACCAGCAGCCGCGCGGGCCTGAGCGTGGCCAGGGCCTTGCCGAGGATGGCCGAGAGCGGCGCCAGCTGGTCGGCGCCCTGCGGCCCCATGTGGCTCTCGTACTCGGCGGCGGGGACCAGCGACCAGGGGTTGGAGCTCATTCCGGAAATGCAGCGTACACCGGCGGGGCGCGGCAGCGCACCGGCGGCGCGACCGGCCTCGGAATTCCGAGGTGGGCCGCGGATTCCCGGGGAGCCGCCGGCGCCGGCCGCCGTCGCTCCGCGGGCTTGGCGGTGGCACGCGGACTGCTGGTGTCACCCCGGAGCCACCGCCATGACCCTGCGCCTCACCCTCCTCTCCGCCGCGCTTGCCGCCGCCACCATGCAGCACTCCGGCTGCCCTGCCGAGCCGGGGGAGCCCGCTGCCCACGCCGACTGCGCCGGGAAGCGCTGCGGCGACCCGTGCAACCCCTGCGGCCCCGACCGGACCTGCCCCACCTTCGCGCCCACCGCCTGCGATCCCGAGGGGCGCTGCGCCACGGTCACCCCCGCGCTCTGCCGCGACCCCTGCGCCGGCAAGCGCTGCGGCGAGACCTGCCAGCTCTGCCCGCCCGACAGGCCCGACTGCATCGAGACCGCGGTGGTGAAGGCCTGCGACGCCTCCGGCGCCTGCGTGCCCCTGGCGCCGGGCGTGGCCTGCCCCGCACCTTGAGGGGCTTGCGCGCAACCCGCGCCGCCGGCAGATCCTGCACGGAGGTTCGCCATGCAGGATCCCCTCGGGGCGCAGGACGCCCTGGTCGTCGGCGACCGCCGGCTGGCCTACTGCTCGCTCCCCCGCCTGGAGAAGGCCGGCCTGGGCCGGCTGCACCGGCTCCCGGTGTCGCTGCGCATCGTCCTCGAGTCGCTGGTGCGCAACCTGGACGGCATCCGGGTGCGCGAGGAGGACGTGCGGGCGCTGGCCGCCTGGCACCCGAACGGCGAGCGCACCGCCGAGATCCCGTTCGTCGTCTCCCGGGTGCTGCTGCAGGACTTCACCGGCGTGCCGCTCATCGCCGACCTGGCGGCCATGCGCTCGGCGCTGGCGCGGCTCGGCAAGCACCCGGGCGCGGTCGAGCCGCGCGTGCCGGTGGACCTGGTGGTGGACCACTCGGTGCAGGTGGACGCCTGGGGGAGCGCCGAGGCGGTGGAGCGCAACCTGGAGCTGGAGCTCCACCGCAACGGCCAGCGCTACGCCTTCCTGCGCTGGGGCGCCCAGGCCTTCCGCTCGCTGCGCATCGTGCCGCCCGGCGCCGGCATCTGCCACCAGGTGAACCTGGAGCACCTGGCCCAGGTGGTGCGCCGCGAGGGGGAGTGGGCCCTGCCCGACACGCTGCTCGGCACCGACTCCCACACCACCATGGTGAACGGCCTCGGCGTGGTGGGCTGGGGCGTGGGCGGCATCGAGGCCGAGGCGGCCATGCTCGGCCAGCCCGCCGCCTTCCTCACGCCCGACGTGGTGGGCGTGCACCTCTCCGGCGCGCTGCGCGAGGGGGTCACCGCCACCGACCTGGTCCTCACCCTCACCGAGCGGCTGCGGGCCGCGCAGGTGGTGGGCACGTTCGTCGAGTTCTTCGGCGCCGGGGCCCGCGCCCTGCCCGCCGCCACCCGGGCCACGGTCGCCAACATGGCGCCCGAGTACGGCGCCACCATGGGCTTCTTCCCCACCGACGAGCGGACCCTCGACTACCTGCGGGCCACCGGCCGCGGCGAGGACCAGATCCGGCTGGTGCGCACCTACCTCTCGGCCCAGGGGCTCTTCGGGATCCCCGAGGCCGGCCACGTGGACTACAGCCGCGTCGTCGAGGTGGATCTCTCGGCGGTGGAGCCGAGCCTGGCCGGCCCGAGCCGGCCGCAGGACCGCGTGGGCCTCGCCGGCCTGCCGGCCCGGGTGCGCGAGGCGCTGCCGCCCAGGGCCGCCTCCCCGGGCCGCCCGCGCCACGGCGACGTGGTCATCGCCGCCATCACCTCCTGCACCAACACCTCCAACCCGCAGGTGATGCTGGCCGCCGGCCTGCTGGCCCGCAAGGCGGTGGCCCGCGGCCTCCGGGTGCCACCCTGGGTGAAGACCTCGCTGGCCCCCGGCTCGCGACAGGTGACCGGCTACCTGGAGTCCACCGGCCTGCAGCGCGACCTCGACGCCCTGGGTTTCCAGGCGGTGGGCTACGGCTGCACCACCTGCATCGGTAACGCCGGGCCGCTGCCGCCCCAGGTGGCCGCGCGCATCGGCGCCGAGGGGCTGTGGGTGGCGAGCGTCCTCTCCGGCAACCGCAACTTCGAGGCCCGCATCCACCCGGCGGTGCGCGGCAACTTCCTCATGAGCCCGCCGCTGGTGGTGGCCTTCGCGCTCGCCGGCACCGTGGACCTGGACCTCACCCGCGAGCCCATCGGCACCGGCGGCGACGGCCGGCCGGTCTTCCTCCGCGACCTCTGGCCCAGCGACGCCGAGATCCAGGCGCTGGCCGGAGCCTCGGTGCCACCGGCCCGCTTCGCCGCCGGCTTCGCGGCAGCGCTGGCGGGGAGCAAGGGCTGGCAGGCCATCCCGGCGCCCACCGGAGCGGTCTACCGCTGGGACGAGGCCTCCACCTACGTGCGCGAGCCCCCCTTCCTGGCCGGCTTCACCGCCGGCGCGCCTCCGGCGCCCTCCCTGGCGTTCCGGGGTGCCCGGGCGCTGGCGCTCCTCGGCGACTCGGTGACCACCGACCACATCAGCCCGGCGGGCAGCATCGACCCGGGCTCGCCCGCAGGCCGCTGGCTCCAGGCCCAGGGCGTCGCGCCGGCCGACTTCAACAGCTACGGCGCCCGCCGCGGCAACCACGAGGTGATGGTGCGGGGCACCTTCGCCAACGGGCGGCTGCGCAACCGCATGGTCCCGGGCGCGGAGGGCGGCGTCACCGTCCACCAGCCCACGGGTGAGCGGATGAGCATCTTCGACGCCGCGGCCCGGTACCAGGCCGAGGGGGTGCCGCTCCTGGTGCTCGCCGGCATGGAGTACGGCACCGGCTCCTCCCGCGACTGGGCCGCCAAGGGCACGCGGCTGCTGGGCGTGCGGGCGGTGGCTGCCCGCTCGTTCGAGCGCATCCACCGCGCCAACCTGGTGGGCATGGGGGTGCTGCCGCTCGAGCTTCCGGCCGGCGCCTCGGCCGAGAGCCTCGGGCTCGACGGCACCGAGCGCTTCGACCTCGCCGGGCTCGACGGCCTGCCGCGCCCGCGCCAGGGAGCGGTGCTGCGCGTCCACCGCGGCAGCCAGACCCTGGAGGTGCCGGTGGCGGTGCGCGTCGACTTCCCCGCCGAGGTGGAGTACCTGCGCCACGGCGGCATCCTGCCCTTCGTGCTCGGGCGGATGATCGCCGGGGCCTGAGGGCGGCTACCGCGCCGAGGGGTCCAGGTCGCGCAGCGCGGCGTTCAGGTCGGGCCTCCCGGTGAGGTCGAGCTGCTCGCGGGTGTAGATGCGCACCGGCGAGGCGATGATGGGCACCGGGTGGTCGGCGTCGACGATCCGCGGCACGCGGGAGCCCGTGATCAGCACGCGGGTGGGGGCGGCCGCCCTGTCGGCGGCGGGGGCGGCGGGGGCGCCGGCTCCGTGGGCGCAGCCCAGGCCGGCGAGGCCCAGCGCCGCGACGGCGGCGTGCAGGGTGGAGCGGTTGGCTGGCTTCACGGCGAACCTCCTGGCTACCCCCTGATCCTAGCGCGCCAGGTGGGGTGCGCCAGCGGGCCGGCTGTCAGACCCGCCTGCTACGCAGCAGCCTCGGCAGATCCGGCGCCTCCCGCGCGCCGGCCCCGTACGAAATAGGAGCGTGTTCCATGGCCGTGAAGGTGATGGTGGCCCCTGCCATCGCGAGGGGTGATCTCGAGCCTGCCCGCCCTGCCCAGAGGGCCGCCGCCCCCGACGCCGAGAAGAAGCCGCGCCGCCGCAAGTCGGCGGTCTACGACGCCGACGGCAACGAGGTCTTCCTCACTCTCATGTGCCTGAAGTGCCACAAGATGCGGCCGCTCTCGCAGTTCGGCCTGCGCAAGATGGCCGACGGCGCCATCCGCAACCAGCCCTGGTGCCGCACCTGCCGCTCCGGCGCCTCGCCCAAGGCGCGGAAGGGGTCTGCGGAAACGGAGGAGTCCCTGGTTCCCGCCGCCCCCGCAGCCGAGCCCGCGGCCGCCAGGCCCGCCGCCGATGCCGGCCTGCTGGCCGCCCAGGTGGCCACGGCGCTGTACCGCGGCCGGGGCTAGACGCAGTCCAGAGCCCCGCGGCCCGGCCGCCGCGCCTCCAGATTTCGCCCTCCGCGGCCCCTCTGCCGATCGCCTGGCAGGGGGGGCTGTTGAATTTCTCGTGGCCCTTCGCGGGTTGGGTGCTGCGACAAAGGCGCGTGATCCACGTAACCACCCCAAACGGGGACACTTTTCAGCAATTGGCGTATGAAGTCGAAGGTTTGCATCACGAGTCGATTGCCACCCGCGACTAGACCCTTGTAGGATGCGCCACCCGTTCACACGCGCTCGCTGTACCCATTCTCGTCGCTCACGGAGTGCCCATGGCCACCACCCTGAAGGCGAAACTGCAGGAGAAGATCGAGGCGTTCCGGCCTCGCACCACGAAGCTCAACAAGGAGTTCGGCAACGTCGTCATCGACAAGGTGAACATCGGTCAGTGCATCGGTGGCGCCCGCGACGTCCGCAGCCTGGTCACCGACATCTCGTACCTCGACCCGTTCGAGGGCATCCGCTTCCGCGGCAAGACGATCCCCGAGACGTTCGCGGCGCTGCCCAAGGTCCCCGGCAAGGAGCAGCCGTTCGTCGAGGGCTTCTTCTACTTCCTGCTCACCGGCGACGTCCCCACCGCGGCGCAGACGCTGGAGGTGGTGGAGGACTGGAAGTCCCGCGCCCAGGTGCCCCAGTACGTCTTCGACGTGCTCCGCGCCATGCCGCGCGACACCCACCCGATGACGATGTTCTCCACCGCGGTGCTGTCGATGCAGCGCGACTCGGTCTTCGCCAAGCGCTACGGCGAGGGCGGGCTCAAGAAGAACGACATGTGGGATCCGATGTACGAGGATTCCATGAACCTGCTGGCGAAGCTGCCCCGCATCGCCGCGTACATCTACCGCCTGAAGTACAAGGCCGACACGCACATCCCGGCCGATCCCAAGCTCGACTGGGGCGGGAACTTCGCCCACATGATGGGCGTGGCCGCGCCGTACGACGAGGTGGCCCGGATGTACTTCATCCTCCACTCGGATCACGAGTCGGGGAACGTCTCGGCCCACACCACGCACCTGGTGGCCTCGGCCCTGTCCGACGCCTACTACTCCTTCTCGGCCGGCCTCAACGGCCTGGCGGGCCCGCTGCACGGCCTCGCCAACCAGGAGGTGCTGGGCTGGATCCAGAACGTGATGAAGAAGCTCAACAACAAGGTGCCCACCAAGGAGGAGCTCGAGAAGTTCCTCTGGGACACCCTGAACGGCGGGCAGGTCATCCCCGGGTACGGCCACGCCGTGCTCCGCAAGACCGACCCGCGCTACACCGCCCAGAACGAGTACGCCAAGAAGCACCTCCCCAATGACCCGCTCTTCCAGCTGGTCAACATGATCTACGAGGTGGCTCCGGGCGTCCTCACCAAGCACGGCAAGACCAAGAACCCCTGGCCCAACGTCGACGCGCACTCCGGCGTCATCCAGTGGTACTACGGCGTCCGCGAGTGGGACTTCTACACCGTCCTCTTCGGCGTCGGCCGCGCGCTCGGCGTGCTCGCCAACATCACCTGGGACCGCGGCCTGGGCTACGCCATCGAGCGGCCCAAGTCGGTGACCACCGAGATGCTGGAGCAGTGGGCCAAGGACGGCGGCCGCAAGGGCGCCGAGGACTAGCTCCACCGCTTCGAGCCGTTTCCAGGCGGGCCGCTCGCTTCGCGCGGGCGGCCCGTCGCCTTTCGGGCGCACCGAGGGGGCCCGCCGCGCGAGCAGGGGCCCGCCCGCGTTTCGGGCAGGGGCGACGACGCGAAGCGTCGACGGCGGGGCGCGACCTGTGGTCTTCTCTCGGCACGGCCCTCCGGCCGCGCCGGGAACCTCGATGCCACATTCCTCCCCCTTTCCCACCCTGGCCTCCTCGTGGGCCCGCGCCGACGAGCCCGGCGTGGAGCTCGTCGACACCACCCGCGAGGCCCTGGCCACCGTCCAGCCGCAGGACCTCGCCGACGTGGCCGGGCTGGTGGAGACGCTGGTGGGCCGCACCCAGCAGCCGGCCTCCCGCTCCGGCGCCCGCCGCGCCCTCTTCACCCTGCTCGACGCCGTCCGGCGCCGCTTCTTCACCGAGTCGCTGGGCGCCGCCGACGTCGAGCCCTGGACCCGGATGATGGTCCAGGTCATCGACAGGGCCGACTACACCTTCGGTGAGCTCCTGCGCTCCCGGGAGGAGACCGACCCCCGCACCGTGGCCCTGCGGGTGCTGGGGGCCGACGCCTGCGAGCTCACCGTGGCCGACGTGGCGCGGCGCACCCGGGCCATCGCCCGCGGCATGCTCTCCCTGCTCAAGGAGGACGGCGACCCGCGCGTGGCCATCCTCTCGGAGAACTCGCTGGAGAGCGCCCTCTGCGATCTGGCCTGCCTCTCCAACGGCATCGTCAGCTTCCCGCTGCCGGCCAACGCCGTGGCCGAGCAGGTGGTCTACATGCTGCGCCACTCCGGCGCCCGGGTGCTGCTCTGCTCCGACGAGGAGCAGGCCGCCAAGGTGCTTCCCTCCCTGGGCAGCCTGCCGGAGCTCAAGGCGGTGGTGCCGTTCTCCCGCACCTGCGCCGACCGCAACGGCCTGCTCTCCCTCGACCAGATGGTGAGCCAGGGCGGCGGGGCCTTCGACGACGCCCTGCGGGCGGGGCGCGCGGCGGCGGTGAAGAGCCGCGACCTGGCCACGGTGATGTACACCTCGGGCACCACCGGCCAGCCCAAGGGCATCTGCTTCAACCACCTCAACATCGTCGGGAAGCGGCTCTGCCGCGGCTTCGCGCTGCCGGCCCTGGGCGACGGCGACGTCTACCTCGCCTACCTGCCGCTCTACCACACCTTCGGGCGCTACCTGGAGCTCTGCGGCTCGCTGTGGTGGGGCGCCACCTACGTCTTCGCCCGCTCCACCGCCCACGCCTCGCTGCTCGAGGACTTCAAGGCGGTGCGCCCCACCGTCTTCATCAGCGTGCCCAAGAAGTGGATGGAGCTCCACGAGAGCGCCACCCGCGAGGCCGGGAGCGACGATCCCGAGGAGATCGCCGGCAACCTCCGGGCCCTCACCGGCGGGCGGCTTCGGCTCGGCCTCTCGGCGGCCGGCTACCTCGACCCGGTGGTCTTCCGCGTCTTCCACCGGGCCGGCGTGGAGCTGTGCTCCGGCTACGGCATGACCGAGGCCACCGGCGGCGTGGTGATGACGCCCATCGGCGAGTACGTGGACGGCTCGGTGGGCAAGCCCTTGCCCGGCATCGAGTGCCGCATCGCCGAGGACGGCGAGCTCCTGCTGCGCGGCTCCTACGTCTCCCCCGGCTACTTCCACCCCACCGAGGAGGAGGCGGCCGCTCACGAGCCCGAGGGCTGGTTCCACACCGGCGACCTCTTCGCCGTGGACGAGAAGGGCCACTACCGCATCACCGGCCGCAAGAAGGAGATCTACAAGAACCGGGCGGGCCAGACCATCGCGCCCCAGCGCGTCGAGAACCTGTACCGGGACTTCGACGCCGTGGCCCAGGCCTTCCTGGTGGGCGATCACCGCGAGTACAACACCCTGCTCATCTGGCCCAACTTCGAGGGGCAGCCGCAGCTCCGGGAGCTGACGCCCGAGGCCCTCCACGAGCTGCTCTCCTCGCTGGTGGCCACCGCCAACCGCTTCCTGGCGCCCTTCGAGCGGGTGGTCTCCTTCCAGCTCCTGCCCCGGGCCCTCGACGAGGAGCACGGCGAGCTCACCGCCAAGCTGACCTTCAAGCGCGAGGTGGTGGAGAAGAACTGGAAGGAGCTCATCGAGCGGATGTACGTGCAGAAGCACCTGGCCATCTCGGTCGAGGGCTACTTCCTGCGCATCCCGAACTGGGTGCTGCGCGAGATGGGCGTGCTGCAGCACGAGGTGGTGCTGCAGGGCGGGGCGCTGCGGGCCCGCGGCCGCACCCTGGTGGTGGGCACCGACCCGGTGGCCCCGGGGGCGCTGCGCATCGGCGACCTGGCCTACGTGGCCGACGGCGCGGTGGTGGACCTGGGCGCGGTGCTGGCCTGGCCGGCCCTGTGGCTGGGCAACGAGGCGCTGCGCGAGTTCGTGGGCGAGGAGGCCTTCCAGTCGCTGGTGGCCCGGCGCAAGAAGGCCAGCCAGGGACTGCGGCTCGACGCCCGGCTCTGGCAGGCGCCCTCCGAGGCCCGGCTGCCCGGGCTGCTGGAGGAGGTGGACAAGGAGGAGGTGGGCTTCCGGTCCATCCACGCCGCCGGCGAGGTGCTGCGCGCCGAGCGGCCCGAGGCCCGCCGCGCCATCATCCACCTGCAGCTCGGGCTGGCGGCCGGCCGGGGCGAGCACACCGCGCTGTGCCGGGCGCTGCTGCGCCGGGCCGCCGACGCGCCCGACGAGGAGATCCGACGGCTGGCCCTGCGCGTGCTGCTCCCCGAGGAGGAGGCCGGCGAGGTGCTTGCCACGCTGCGGCTCTTCCTCGACCGGCTCGGCCCCATGGCGCTGCGCGACGAGGACCTGGCGGTGCTGGGCGAGCGCGGCCTGCCCGACGCGCTGGCCCAGGCGCTCCTGGGCCACCTCTCCTCCGACGCCGCCTGGCGCGCCGCCGACGTCTCCGACCGGCGGCTGCTGGTGGGCACCATGCGGCTCACCACCGCCTTCGCCGTGGCCCACCCGCGCTGGTACGCGCCGGTGCGGGTGCCGCTGGCCCGGCTCTCGCTCCACCCCGACACCGAGATCGCCGCCCGGGCCCAGGAGGAGCACGACAGGCTGCGCCGCGGCTTCACCCACTGGATCGGCCCCAACCTGCGGCTGGCCATCGATCCCGAGACCGGCGAGGAGTACGGCTGGAAGGACGTGGTGGCCTTCGAGCACGGCATCCCGGGCGCCACCCGCGAGCTCCTGCTGCGGGCCCTGGGCGACACCACCCTGGTCCGGGCCAGCGTCTTCCTCTTCGGCAACGGGGCCCTCATCTCGCTGGCCGACCTGCCCTCGGGCGGCGCCTCGGTGAGCCACCTGGGCACCCGGCTCGGCAAGTCGGTGTACCGCCTCTCGCTCCACACCCGCTCGCGCGAGAGCTTCGACGTGGCGGTCAACCTGGTGGAGTCGATGCACCCCGCCGAGCTCCGCGAGGAGATGACCTGGCTCCTTGCCTGCGGCGCGCCGCCGCCGCTCGTGGAGGCCTTCGGCGGCTACTACCCCGAGTACGGCATCTTCAGCGAGGAGTTCATCCCCGGCGAGCACGTGGGCCGGCAGGTGGCCCGCCTGGAGCGGCAGGGGGAGAAGCGGCGGCTGCAGAACCTCTGGGCCTTCCTGGGCTGGACCGCGCTCACCGCCCACATCGCCTTCTGGGACCGCACCGGCCGGCGGCTGGCGCTCAAGGACCCGTCGCCCGAGGCCTTCATCGTCCCCTCGCACGACTACCACTCCGGCGCCCGCCTGGTCTCCATCTCCGACCGCTCGCCCTGCGAGAGCTTCGACGAGCTGCTGGACCGCTTCCAGGCCGCCTTCCTGGCCCCCATGGAGCAGGGCCGGGCCGACCTCCAGGGACAGGTGACCGACGAGATCCTCCTCTCGGCGGCGGTGGAGGCGCTGGGGCTGGCGCGGGCCAAGGCGCTGCTGGGCGCCGCCACCTCCGGCAAGCGCGGCCCGGCGGTGGAGCGCTTCCTCTCCCAGGTGGCCTCCGAGGGCTACACGCCCCAGCGGGTCTTCTTCGCCATCCGGCGCTACGGTCGCTGGCTGGCCGCCAACCCTGCCGCCACCGAGGAGGCCCGGGGCAACATCCTGGTGGAGCTCTGGAGCACCTACCGGCTCGTGGAGCTGGAGCGCGACTGGCCCGACACCCGCATCCGCTTCTTCCGCCGCACCGTCTTCGCCCAGGCGCGGCCGGCGGTGGCCGAGGCGCTCGACCGGCTCATGACCCGGGCCCGGGCACTGCCGGCCGGCGGGCTGGTGCTCGAGGAGCACGTGGCGGCGCTGCGGGCCGCCGTCGAGCCGACCCACGAGGAGGACTACTTCCTGGCGCGGCTCACCTACCCGTACCTGGCGCCCGGGGACCAGGTGGAGCTCATCTCCCTCTCGGCCGGGGCCCGCCGGGTCACCGAGCCGGTGCTGGGGCTCCTCGACGAGGCCGGCGAGCGCTACTTCGTGCGCGGCCCCACCAGCCCGCGCGAGGTGGCGCGGCTGCTCCAGATCTTCCACGAGTCGCAGCTGCCGGTGGCCTTCGGCGCCGAGCACGAGTACCTGCTGGCGGTGGACGGGCGCGACGCGGTGCTGGGCGGCATCTTCTACCGGATGCGGGGCCCGGACCGCGCCTACATGGAGAAGATCGCCATCACCCGCAAGGCCCGCGGCAAGGGCATCTCCGACGGGCTGATGCGCGAGCTCTTCCGGCGCGTCCGCGCCCGCGGGGTGCGGGCGCTGGAGACCGGCTACTTCCAGCCCGACTACCTGAAGCGCTACGGCTTCCGCACCGATCCCGGCTCGGGCGGGCTGGTCGTGGACCTCGAGGCCGAGCCGCAGTTCCGGTGGTGAGCATGAACACGCAGAGCACGCCCGCCTGGCGCATCATCGACTCGACCCTGCGCGAGGGAGAGCAGTTCGCCAAGGCCAACTTCCGGCCCGAGGACAAGCTGGAGATCGCGCGTGCCCTCGACGCCTTCGGCGTGGACTACGTCGAGGTGACGAGTCCCGCGGCCTCTCCCCAGTCGCAGCGCGACGCCACCCGCATCGTCCAGCTCGGGCTCCACGCCAAGGTCATCACCCACGCCCGCTGCGTGGTCGACGACGTCCAGGCGGCGCTCGACACCGGGGTGCGCGGCATCGGGCTGCTCTTCGCCACCAGCCGCATCCTGCGCCAGGCCTCGCACGGCAAGAGCATCCAGCAGATCATCGACGCCATGGGGCCGCCCATCGAGCTGGCGCTGCGCTCCGGCCTGGAGGTGCGCTTCAGCGCCGAGGACGCCTTCCGCTCCGAGGAGGCCGACCTCATCGCCGTCTACCAGGCGGCCGAGAAGCTGGGCGTGCACCGGGTGGGCATCGCCGACACCGTGGGCGTGGCCACCCCGCGCCAGGTGTTCACGCTGGTGCGTCAGGTGCGCAAGTGCGTCAAGACCGACATCAACTTCCACGCCCACAACGACACCGCCTGCGCCGTGGCCAACGCCTTCGAGGCGGTCTCGGCCGGCGCCACCCACGTCGACGTGTCGGTGCTGGGCATCGGCGAGCGGGTCGGCATCACGCCGCTGGGCGGCTTCGTGGCCCGCATGTACAGCGTCGCGCCCCAGGAGGTGGCGAGCCGCTACCGGCTCGGCCAGCTCCGCGAGCTGGAGCGCATCGTGGCCCGCACCTGCGCCCTCGAGGTGCCCTTCAACAACCCGCTCACCGGCGAGACCGCCTTCAGCCACAAGGCCGGCCTGCACCTCAAGGCCATGACCCAGAACACCGGCTCCTACGAGGTCATCCCGCCCGAGGCCTTCGGCCTGCAGCGCAAGCTCATCGTCGGCAGCCGGCTCACCGGCCACCACGCCATCGCCTACCGGGCGCGGGAGATGGGGCTCAAGTTCGGCGAGGCCGAGCTCAAGACCATCACCCGGCGCATCAAGGAGATGGCCGACCAGGGCACCCTCAGCGAGGAGGAGCTGGACCGGGTGCTCCGCGAGTGGGTGACCGCGTAGCGGTCAGCGCCCGCTGCCCGGCGCGGCGGGGGGCGCCTTGGCCCGGTAGCGCCGCTCGGTGGCGAAGACGTCGATGGCGCGGAAGCGGGTGAGGAAGGTGGCCGAGTGAGGCGCGCCCGCCGGCACGTGGTAGCTGTCGCCGGCGCGCAGCCGCCGGGTGACGCCGCCCACGGTGAAGTCCATCTCCCCCTCCACCACCACGCCCCACTGCTCCTCGTGGGCGTGCTCGGGGATGGCGCCGATGGGCTCGATCTCGAAGAAGGCCACCTGCCGCCCCTGGCCGCCGAGGATCCAGGCGCGCACGCCCGGCACGCCGATGTCGGCCTCGGGGAGGCCGGTGATGAGCTCCGTGAACTGGGCCGAGGTCATGGGCACCTCCGGGACTCCTGCTAGAAGACGAAGCGATCGACCACGCCCCGGCTCCACTCCAGGACCGTGGGCCAGCCCACCACCGCGTCGAAGGTCCGCTCGGCGCCGGCCGGGTCGACCTTTTCCTCGACCACGCTCGCCGAGCAGGCCAGGAGCCGCACCTGGCCCGCCTGCCGCGCGCGCAGGAGCGGCGCGCCGGGGTGGTCGGGCTCGTCGGCCGCCTCGACGAGCGCCGGGACGGCTGGGCCGAAGACGAAGACGTCCACGCGGTGGTCCATGGAGGCGGCGGTCAGGGCGCAGGAGCCGGCCAGCCGCAGGGCAGTGGCGTCGGCGTGGGAGAGGAAGAGAGCGACGCGGGAGGGCACGGTGAGGGGAAGGTAGCCGAAGCCGCGCCTGGCCGCGACCTCCACCCCTGCCCTGGCGAGGGCCCGCCTCGGCGGGCCCGAGTCGAAGGGCTGACTCCGACCCGACCCCGACCCCGACTCCGACCCCGACCCCGACCCCAGGCCCGACCTTCACTTGACATTCGCAGCTACCTTGTCTAAACAAGGTACCTGTCATGGCCCCTGACTCCGACAGGTTCAGCGCCATCCGCAAAGGGCTCCTCGAGTTCCTGGTCCTCAAGGTGGTCTCGGCCAGCAAGGTCTATGCGGCCGACATCCTCGCCCGGCTCGCGGAGACCGAGTTCGCCACGCAGGAGGGCACGCTCTACCCGCTCCTCGGGAAGATGAGGCGCGAGGGGCTCCTCGACTACGAGTGGGTGGAGTCGGAGTCGGGCCCGCCGCGCAAGTACTACAAGCTCACGCCCCGCGGCCGCTCCTGGCTGGCCGAGCTCGACGCCTACTGGAAGAAGCTCCACGCCACCGTGGAGCGGATGGGAGACTGACCATGGAGAAGGTCATCCACGCCAGCCTCGGCGGCAACGCCTTCGCCTTCGAGGAGGCCGGCTACCAGGCGGTGCGCGCCTACCTGGACCAGGCGGCGCGCGCGCTCGCCTCCGACCCCGACCGCGCCGAGATCGTCGCCGACCTGGAACAGGCGCTCGCCGAGAAGTGCCGCCACCACCTCGGGCCCCACAAGACCGTGGTCAGCAGCGCCGAGGTGGCCCGCGCCCTCGAGGAGATGGGGCCGGTGCGCTCCCCGGCCGAGGGCGCACCTGCCGCCGAGCCCGCCGCGCCCGCCGGCGTCACCTCGGCGGCCGCAGCCGAGCCGCCGGTGCGCCGGTTCTACCGCGTGCTCGAGGGCGCCCTGCTGGGCGGCATCTGCAGCGGCCTGGGCGCCTACTTCCGCATCGACGCCAACCTGGTGCGCGCCGCCGCCGTGGTGCTGGCCTTCCTCACGCACGGCCTGCTCGTGCTCGTCTACCTGGTCCTGTTCTTCGTCATCCCCGCCGCCGGCACGCCCGAGGAGCGGGCCGCCGCCCGGGGCCTCCCCTTCAGCGCCCAGAACCTGGTGGACGAGGCCAGGCGCAAGGCCGGCCCGGTGGGCTCGCAGGTGGCGAGCGCCATCGACCACCTGCGCAGCGAGTGGCGCCACAAGTTCGGCGAGCCCTTCCCCGGCTCCGGCGAGCCGCTCACCTACGAGCGGAAGCTGGCGGCGGGGCTGCTCCTGCCGCTGCTGGCGGCTGCCTCGGCGGCGGTGGCCGTCTTCTCGCTCTACGCCACCGCCGCGCTCCTCAACGGCCACCTCACGGTCGGCGTGCAGCCGCAGTGGCTTCCGCTCTGGGCAGCGCTCCTCGTCATCTGGGTGGTCACGGGAGTCATCGGGCTCCCGCTCAGCCGCGCCCGCCACGCACTGCAGCGGACCCGCTTCGGCACCAACCCGTTCCTGGCGGGGCTCGACGGCCTGCTCTGGCTCGCCTTCGCGGCCCTCTTCGCCTGGCTCGTCTGGCACTCCACCGACGAGTGGCAGACCCTGCTGCAGGATGCGCCGGCGGTCTGGCAGCGCCTCCTCGCCTCGCTGCCGCGGGGCACCCGGGGGCCTCCGTGACATCCCGCGGGGCGGCCCCGTGCGCGTCGCCCGTCACAGGTGGAGGTCGAAGCTCGCCTCGGCGACCACCCGTCCGTTGATGCGCACGTCGAGCGCGTGCCGCCCGGCGTGGTAGCGCCGCGTGGTCACCTGGCGCATCGAGTGGCGCCTCTCGAGCTCGCGCTTCTCGCCCGGCGCGAGCTCCGTCACCCAGCCCTTGAACACCTTGGCGCTGGTGCCGCCGCGCGCCTTCACGTGGTGCACGGCGTAGTCGACGGCCAGCCTCTGCGCCCGCTTCGCGGTCGAGCGCAAGGTCAGCGTGAGCGAGAGCGTGCCGCCCACCGCCACTCGCCGCGGCGAGAGCGTGAGCGCCGCCTCGCCCGCGAAGCGCTCCCCGAGCCCCCAGGCCTCGAGCACGCGCCGGTCGCCGCGCTTCACCAGCGTGCGGCTGGCGTGCCGGAGCAGCGCCCGGCGCGCGGGCGGCGCACCGGGCAGGTGGCGCTCCAGCCAGTCGGCCACCAGGCCGGGGTGGTCCTTGGCGATGTCGTTCAGGTGGTTGGCGACGCTGCGTCGCACGTACTCGCTCGGATCGTCCTGCAGGGCGGCGAGCAGCGGCAGCGTGGGCGACGGGTCCTCGACGAGGGCCCGGAGCCGCAGGCCCCAGGGCAGGCGCGGGCGGCTCCCCTCGGAGACCAGGCGGCGCACGTGCGGGCTCGGGTCGCGCGTCCAGCGGCGCAGCGTCTCGAACCCGAGGGCCGGGTGCTCGACGAGGAACGGGCGGACCGCCCACTCCGCCGTGAACCGCTG
Source organism: Deltaproteobacteria bacterium (assembly GCA_016214955.1). GTDB lineage: Bacteria > Myxococcota > Myxococcia > Myxococcales > Anaeromyxobacteraceae > JACRMN01. Next base: position 145,377 of record JACRMN010000011.1, on the reverse strand, counting down.
GGTCATCGCGTGCAGCGCGCGCAGGGCGCGCACGGGGCTGCCGAGCCCGCGCCGGGCCACGTACTCGGTCAGCGGCCACACCGTCCACCCGGCGAGGCCCTCCTCGCCGGCGCGCATGGCGGAGAGCTCCGCGCCGTCGCGCACCGGGGCGAGGCTGGCCTCGAGGACGGCTGCGGCCTCGTCGAAGTCCTCCGGGAGGGTGGCCTCGAGCGCGTCGCAGAGATGCAGCGCCCGGGCCTTCAGCTCCAGCCTCTCCAGCCCGTCGCGCGCCCGCTCCTCGAAGCGGGCTCCGTCGAATCCGGGCCAGGCGCGGGTGAGGTGCCGGCGCATGAGCCGCACCCCGGCGGCGTCGATCAGGTTCTTGAAGGGCTCGGCCATGGCACGCGAGTCTAGCGCCGGCCCCGTCCACGTACCGCCCCCTCGACGCGGCCTCCGAACCGGGCGACGCGGGGCACCCGAGGGCCCCCGTGACACCCTGCCGGATCTGCTATAACCCGCGCCCTCATGGCCGATCCGAAGAATCCCGAGTCCCCTGGTCCCGTCGTCATCCGCAAGGGCGTCGTCGAGCCGCTCCCCCCTGCCGATCCCTCGGCGGCCGGGCCGGCCGAGGAGCCCAGGAAGGACAACCGCCCGCTGTGGCAGCGGCTGGCCGAGGAGAAGGCCGGCGGGGCGCCTCCCGCGGGCGGCGGTGGCCGTCCCCAGCGGCCCGGCGGCCCCGGTCGCGGCGGCCCGCGCGGCACCCACGGCGGCGGCGGTCCGGGGCGCGGCGGTCCGGGCGGACGCCCGGGCGGCGGCCGCGGCGACAGGCGCCGCGACGAGCGGCCGTCCCGCGAGGCCAGGGTCGAGCCCGGCCCGCAGCTCCCGCCGGGAGAGCCTCCTCCGGCCCCCGAGGCGGCGGTGACCGAGGAGGGCTCGTTCGCCGACATGCTGGCCGAGAGCCAGGCGGCCGCGCCGGCGCGGCGCCGCTTCCAGGTGGGCGAGAAGGTGGCCGGCAAGATCATCCAGCTCGGCAGCGACGTGGCCTTCCTGGAGCTGGGCCAGGGAGTGGCCGAGGGGCTCATCGAGACCGTCGAGCTGCAGGACGCCGAGGGCAACGTCACCGCCCGCGAGGGCGACATCATCGACGGCGTGGTGATCCACGCCAGCGAGCGCGGCGTCATCGTCTCCAAGGGGCACCGCAGCAACACCGGCCAGGCAGGGCGCGAGCAGCTCATCCAGGCGGCGCAGACCGGCCTGCCGGTGGAGGGCTTCGTCAAGGCGGCCAACAAGGGCGGCCTGGAGGTGGAGGTCCACGGGCAGCGGGCCTTCTGCCCCATGTCCCAGATCGACATCCGCTTCGTCGGCGACCCGGCCGCCTTCGTGGGCCAGAAGCTCACCTTCAAGGTGCAGCGGGCCGACGGCCGCGACGCGGTCCTCTCCCGCCGCGCCCTCCTCGAGGAGGAGCGGGCCGAGAAGGCCAAGCGGACCCGCGAGCAGCTCGCCGAGGGGGCGGTGTTCGAGGGCACGGTCACCAGCGTGCAGGACTACGGCGCCTTCGTGGACCTGGGCGGCATCGAGGGGCTGGTGCACGTCTCCGAGCTCGCCTGGGATCGGGTCTCGAAGCCCCAGGACCTGCTCAAGGCCGGCGACCAGGTGAAGGTCCAGGTGCTGCGCATCGACCAGGATCCCAAGAAGGGGGAGCGCATCGGCCTCTCGGTCCGGTCGCTCAGCCCGCGCCCCGAGGCGGAGAAGAGGGAGGGGCAGCCGGCCGGCGAGGTGAAGCAGCCGCCGCCGCCGCCGCGCGTCGGCGACGTGGTCCAGGCCACGGTGGACAAGATCGAGCCCTTCGGCCTCTTCGTGCGCTTCGCCGGCGGCCGCGGGCTCGTCCCCTCGGCCGAGACCGGCACGCCCCGCGGCGCCGACCTGCGCAAGGCCTTCAAGGTCGGCGACGAGCTGAAGTGCCTGATCCTCGACATCGACGAGCGCGGCCGCATCCGCATGTCCAAGACCCAGGCCGAGGCCGCCGAGGAGCGGGCCGAGGCCCAGGCCTGGATGAAGACCGCGCCCAAGGGCAAGGGCGGCAAGGGCTTCGGCACGCTCGGCGACCTCCTGCGCGACAAGCTCAAGCAGAGCTGAGTGGCTCAGAAGAGGACGGTGAAGATCTCCTCCTCGCCGGGCGCGCGCTGCACCGCCGGGTCGCCGTCGTTCGCGTCCCAGCCCTGGAGCGACGAGCCCGCCGGGATGGTGGCCCCGAGGCAATGCGCGTCGCGCGGCGGCGCGCCGATGCCGTCGCCGTCGGCGTCGGGATACAGCACCACCCAGCGCCACAGCGCCGGGTCGGCGTCGTCGCAATCGTTGCCGCTGGCGGCCGCCCGGAAGGGAGCCGGGAGCGCCGCCCCGGCGCAGACCTGGCCCGCCTCCCGCGCGGTGAAGCCGTCTCCGTCCCGGTCCACGCCCGAATAGGCGAGCATCTGCCAGCGCGCCGGGTCGCGAGGCGCGCAGTCGGTCCCGGAGGCAGCGAAGCCGGCCGGGAGGGAGCCTCCGGTGCAGAAGGCCACCGCCGGACCAGCGCCCGCGCCGTCCCCATCCTCGTCCGGGTAGCCGCTGAGCGAGGCGAAGACCTCGGGGTTGGCATCGTCGCAGTCGGGGCCGGCGCCGGCGGAGGTCAGGTAGCCCGCCGGCAGCGCGGCGCCCGTGCAGAGCGTTCCCGCCTCGGCCACGGTGTGGCCGTCGCCGTCCGCGTCCCGGTGGGAGTAGGTCACCGCGCGCCAGCGCAGCGGATCGTCGGGCGCGCAGTCGCCGCCGGTAGCGACGTGACCCGCGGGAAGCGCCGCCCCGCTGCAGAGCGACAGCTGCGGTCCCGCCCCCGTGCCGTCGCCGTCGGCGTCCAGGTACCCGTCGCGCAGCGTGAACCGGGCCTGGTCGGTGTCGTCGCAGTCGGGACCGTACCCTGGGAACGTCAGGTAGCCGGCCGGGAGCGACGCGCCGGCGCAGACCGACCCGCTCTCGGCCACCGCGTACCCATCGCCATCCTGGTCACGGTGCGTGTAGGGGAGCTCCTGCCAGCGGCTCGCGTCGCCGGGGGCGCAGTCGCCACCGCGCTCCACCCACCCCCGGGGCAGCAGGGTCCCCACGCACATGCTCACTGCCGCGCCGGCGCCCACGCCATCGCCATCCGGGTCGGCGTACAGCGCCATGGCGCGCTGGATCATGGGGTTGACGTCGTCGCAGTCCTCTCCTGCGGGCTCGACCAGGTATCCCCGGGGCAGCGCGGCGCCAGTGCACACCACGCCGGCGTTCGCCACGGTGAAGCCGTCCCCGTCCGCGTCGCGATGAAGGTACGGGAGCTCCTGCCAGCGGCTCGAATCGGAGTCGTCGCAGTCGCCGGTCCGGTCGGAGTGGCCGGGCGGTGGGCCGGCGCCCCCACACAGCGAGACCCGGTCGCCCGCCCCCACGCCGTCTCCGTCCGCATCGACGAAATGGGCGCCCTGCTGCCAACGGGCCGGATCGGCGTCATCGCAGTCGCCGCTGCTGGTGGCGTAGCCGGCCGGGAGCGAGGCGCCGATGCAGAGGGTGAGCGGCAGGCCGGCACCGTGGCCGTCGCCGTCGCCGTCCCTGTAGGCCTGGACCGTGCGCCAGCCCAGCGGGTCCCGGTCGTCACAGTCACCGGCCGCCGCGAAGCCATCCCCGTCGGCATCCACGCGCACCGGAGGCGCCGCCGCGACGGGCCCGGGCGACCGTCCCCCGCAGGCGGCGAGTGCCAGGACCAGGAGGGTGGGGAGGAACCTCGTCACGGAGGCGATCTAGGGAACCGTCCTGGAGAGGCCGCACGATACCAAGTAGCGCCCAGCGAGCGTCCCGTCCGCCGCGCGAAGAACGGTCTGGTTCACCGCCAGCACGTAGTAGCCGGGGCGGCTCATCGCCAGCAGCGCCATCCGCTCGCAGCCCGCAACCTTCTCGGGATCGGTGTAGCTGGTCATGAGCCGGAGCCTGCTCGCCGCTCCGTCACCCCGGACCACGCCGGTCACATCCAGGACGCCCCCGTACGATGTGCGATCGAAGCCGTCCACGGCCTCGAACGCCACGGTCTCGTTCGAGCTGGTGGCCTGGGCCTGCGCCACGTCACTACAGGTGAATACGGCGACCAGCGATGCGGCGACCAGCGCGATGCGCTTCATGGTGACGGCCTCCAGCGGGATACCTGCGATTCTCGGACCCGCCCGCACGGATCGTCAAGACACTTCGCGTCGAGCCGATCGGCTGCGTCCCTCGACACCCAGGTGGATCAACCGGGCCCGTTTCGGGTAGGGTAGCCCCCCCTAACCCTCCGCCGAAGGGGTCACACCACATGCCTGCGAACGTTCCGACGTCGAATCCCCATCTCATCGCCTGGGTCGACGAGATGGCCAAGATGGCCCAGCCCGACCGCATCGTCTGGTGCGACGGCTCCGAGGCCGAGAAGAAGCGGCTCATCGACGAGGCCGTGGCCACCGGCGTGCTGGTGCCCCTCAACGACAAGAAGCGGCCCGGCTGCTACTACCACCGCTCCAGCCCGAGCGACGTGGCCCGGGTCGAGCACCTGACCTTCATCTGCACGCCCACCAAGGACGAGGCCGGCCCCACCAACAACTGGATGGCCCCCGCCGACGCCTACGCCAAGCTCCGCGGCATCTACGATGGGGCGATGAAGGGCCGCACCATGTACGTGGTGCCCTACGTGATGGGGCCCCACGACTCGCCCTTCGCCAAGGTCGGCATCGAGCTGACCGACTCGGTCTACGTGGCCCTCAACATGCGGATCATGGCGCGCATGGGCAAGGTGGCCCTCGACCGCCTGGGCAACGGCACCGAGTTCAACAAGGGCATGCACTCGGTGGCCGACTGCAACCCCGACCGCCGCTTCATCTGCCACTTCCCCCAGGACAACACCATCTGGTCGGTGGGCTCCGGCTACGGCGGCAACGCGCTGCTCGGCAAGAAGTGCCTGGCGCTGCGCATCGCCAGCTACCTGGCCCGGAGCGAGGGCTGGCTCGCCGAGCACATGCTCATCCTCGAGGCCGAGAGCCCGCAGGGCGAGGTCAGCTACGTGGCCGCCGCCTTCCCCTCGGCCTGCGGCAAGACCAACTTCGCCATGCTCATCCCGCCCGCCGCCTTCCCGGGCTGGAAGATCCGCACCGTGGGCGACGACATCGCCTGGATGCGCGTCGGCCCCGACGGCCGCCTCTACGCCGTGAACCCCGAGTTCGGCTACTTCGGCGTGGCCCCGGGCACCAACTACAAGACCAACCCCAACGCCATGCGCTGCGTCGAGAAGGACGCGCTCTTCACCAACGTGGCCCTGACGCCGGACATGGACATCTGGTGGGAGGGCATGGACGGCGCCGTCCCCGAGAACCTGACCGACTGGAAGGGCCACCCCTGGAAGAAGGGCTCGGCCGACAAGGCGGCCCACCCCAACAGCCGCTTCACCGCGCCGATGGACAACAACCCGGCGCTCTCGCGCTTCGCCCACGACCCCCAGGGCGTGCCCATCAGCGCGCTCATCTTCGGCGGCCGCCGCTCCACCACCGTGCCGCTGGTGATGCAGGCCTTCAACTGGACCCACGGCGTCTACCTGGGCGCCACCATGGGCTCCGAGACCACCGCCGCCGCCGCCGGCCTGAAGGAGGGCGTGCGCCGCGACCCGATGGCCATGCTGCCCTTCATCGGCTACGACGCCGGCACCTACCTGCAGCACTGGCTCGACATGCAGTCGCGCATCCCGCAGCCGCCCAAGGTCTTCCTGGTGAACTGGTTCCGCAAGAGCCAGGAGGGCAAGTTCCTCTGGCCGGGCTACGGCGACAACATGCGCGTCCTCAAGTGGGTCATCGACCGCTGCCAGGGGAAGGTGGGCGCGCAGGAGACCCTGCTCGGCTGGACGCCGCGCGAGGGCGACCTCGACCTCCGGGGCCTCGACGCGCCGGCCGAGTCGGTGGCCGCCGCCACCCGCATCGACCTGGCCGAGTGGGAGACCGAGCTGGAGTCGCAGGCCCCCTGGTTCGAGAGCCTGGGCAAGACCCTGCCTCCGCAGCTGGAGATGCAGCGCCAGATGCTGCTCTCGGCCGTGAAGGGCGCCCGCCGGGTCGCCGGCAAGTAGGCCGCCGTGTGCACCATCGCCGCCGCCGTCGGCGCCGACCGACGCTGGCCGCTGGTGGTGGCGGCGAACCGCGACGAGAGGCTGCGGCGCCCGGCCGAGAGCTGGGCGCTGCGCGATCTGCCCGGCGGCGTCCGCGCGGCCGCCCCGCGCGACGTGGAGCACGGCGGCACCTGGATCGGGATCTCGGAGGGCGGCCTCTTCGTCGCCATCACCAACTTCCACGCGCCCGACGGGCGCTTCCCCGAGCCCAACCGCCGCTCCCGCGGCGCGCTGGTGAGCGGGGCGCTGGAGGCGGGCAGCGTGGCCGCGGCGCGCGATCGGGCCCGGGCCACCGACGTGGAGCGCTACAACCCCTTCCACCTGCTGGTGCTGCAGGGGGCCGGCGGCTTCCTGTGGCGCTACGACGGCGCGCAGGCGGCCCTGGAGGAGGTGGGCCCGGGGCTGCACCTGATCACCGAGGCCGACCCCTTCGGCCGCGGTCCGCGGGGCGAGTGGCTGCGCGACCACTGGCCCATGGACCTGGCGCCGGCGCGGCTGCGCGAGCTGCTCGCCACCCACGGCGAGCCGGCCCGCGACTTCCCCTGCCTCCACATGGGCGATCTCTACGGCACCCGCTCCGCCACCATCCTGCGCCTGGCCCCGTCGCTGGCCCACTCGGAGCTGTACGTGGCCGACGGCCCGCCCTGCACGGCGCCGCTGGAGGATCGCTCCCGGCTGCTGCTCGACCTGGCCGTGCGCCGGTCTCCCTGACCGATCCGCTTGACTGCCGGGCCGCGGCCCGCCATGGATGGGCGCGCATGGGCCTCCTCGACCAGATCCAGTTCAAGAAGGCGACCACCGAGCCGCCGCAGTCCATCGAGGTCAACGACAAGCAGGAGTTCCTCATCGCCTGGCCCGGCGTGCTGGCGGTGGTGCCCTCGCTGCGGCTGCGCGACTCCTGCCCCTGCGCCGGCTGCATCGAGGAGGGTACCGGCAAGAAGATCCTCGACACCGCCAGCATCCCGGCCGACATCCGGCCGCTGGAGGTGCGAGCGGTGGGGAGCTACGCCGTCCAGATCCAGTGGTCCGACGGCCACGGCAGCGGCATCTACTCCTGGGAGACGCTGCGCAGGCTCTCGGGCGTGGACGAGCAGCCGGCCGGGTAGGTCCGGCCCGGGCGCCCCCGTCACTCGTCCAGCGGCGGCCCCGCCGCTCCCTCGGAGCGCAGCATCTTCTGCTCCGCCGCCTGCACCACCCCGACGGCGGCGACGTGGAAGAGCTCCTCGGCGGTGCTGGCGTGCTGCAGGACGTGGAAGGGGCGCCGCGTGCCGGTGAGGATGGGCCCGACGGTCACCGCGTCGCCGAGCTTCTGCAGCAGGTGCAGGGCCAGGGTGCCTGCCTGCAGGTCGGGGAAGACCAGGACGTTGGCGTCCTGCCGCAGCTCGGAGAAGGGGAAGTAGCGGCGGCGGGTGGCCTCGTCGAGGGCGGTGGCGAGCTGGATCTCGCCGTCGATGACCAGATCCGGGGCCCGCTGCCTGGCCAGGTCGGTGGCCTGCCGCACGCGGCGCGCCAGGGGGTGCTCCACCCCCCCGTAGTTGGAGAAGGAGAGCATGGCCACCCGCGGCTCGATGCCCAGGAGCCGCGCCAGGCCGGCCGAGAGGAGCGCGATCTCGGCCAGGTCCTCGGCGCCCGGCGCGATGTTGATGGCGCAGTCGGCCATCAGGTACGTGCCCCGGGGGCGGAGCACGAGGTGGACGCTCGAGACGCGGCGCACGCCGGGCGTCGGCCCGATGACCTCCAGCACCTTTCGCATCGACTCGGCGAAGTGGACCTGGCCTCCGCCGATCATCATGTCGGCGTCGCCGGCGTGGACCATGAGCGCCGCGAAGGTCACCGGATCGGCGAGCCGCTTGCGGGCCAGGTCCGGCATCACGCCGCGCCGCGCCCGCAGGCGAAGGTACTCCTCGGCGTAGGCCTCGAGGCTGGGGCTGCGCGCCGGGTCCACCAGGGTCACGCCCTCCAGCTCGTGGCCCAGCCGCTGGGCGGCGGCCCGGATCTCCTCCTCCCGCCCCAGGAGCACGGGGCTGGCGATGCCCTCTCCGACGAGCAGGCGGCAGGCGCGGAGCGCGCTCTCGTCGGTGCCGTCGGGGATGACCAGGCGGCACCGGTGCTGCCTGGCCTTGAGGATGATGCGGCGCATGAACCCGCGGGCGGTGCCCATGCGGACGTTGAGGGCGCCCTCGTACCCCTCGGCGCCGAAGGGCACGCCGGCCAGCCCTTCCTCGACCGCCTGGCGGGCCACCGCCCGCGACTCGCGGATGAGGATGCGGGCGTCGATGGGCTTGGGGAGCAGGTACTCGGGGCCGAAGGTGAAGGTGGCATCGCCGTAGGCGCGGCTCACCTCCTCGGTCACCTCCTCCCGGGCCAGCTCCGCCAGCGCCCGGGCCGCGGCCAGCAGCATCCCCAGGCTGATGCGCGAGGCGCGCACGTCGAGCGCCCCGCGAAGGATGTAGGGGAAGCTCAGCAGGTCGACGACGGCGTTCGGGTCCTGGCTCCGGCTGGTGGCGACGATGGCGTCGCGGCGCGCCGCCCGGGCGGCCTGGTAGTCGATCTCCGGGTCGGGCATGGCCAGGGCCAGCACCACCGGGAAGCGGGCCATGGAGCGCACCATCTCCTTGTCGAAGATCCCCCCGGCGGCCGCACCCAGGAGGACGTCGGCGCCGGCCACCCCCTCGGCGAGGGTCCGGGGTCCGTGGCGGGCGAAGAGGCGCTGGTAGGGGTTGAGGTCCTCGCGCTCCGGGTGGACGAGCCCCTTCACGTCGTAGAGCAGGAGGTTCTCGGCCGGGAGCCCCAGCGCCGAGAGCAGGCGGGCACAGCCCAGCCCCACCGTCCCGGCGCCACAGATCACCGCGCGCACCTGCGCCAGCCTCTTGGCGGCCAGGTCCAGGGCGTTGATGAGCGCAGCCGTGGCCACCACCGCGGTGCCGTAGAGGTTCTCGTGGAAGACCGGGATGTGCATGGTCTCCGCGAGGCGATCGTAGATGGCCAGGCCCTCGGGCGCGCGCACGTCCTTCAGGTTGACCGCGCCGAAGGTGGGCTCGAGCATGCGGATGGCGCCCACGAACTGCTCCACGTCCTCGGTGTCCAGCTCCAGATCGAAGACGTCGATGTCGGCCAGGGTCTTGAAGAGGACGGCCATCCCCTCCTGCAGCGGCTTGGCGGCCGCCGCGCCGACGGCGCCGAGGCCGGGGACGGCGGTGCCGTTGCTGACCACCGCCACCAGGTTGCCGCGCGCCGTGTAGCGGTAGGAGGCCGCCGGGTCGCGGGCTATCTCCGCCGCCGGGTGGGTGGCCCCCGGGAGGTAGGCGAGGCGGATCTCTCGCGGGCTCAGGCACGGCTTGGTGGCCTTGACTTCCACCTTCCCGGGCCGATCCCCGCCGTGGTAGCGAAGGGCGTCGTCGCCGCGGATCATGACTCTCGCCTCCTTCCCGGCGGGGCCGGGCAAAGCGGGTGGTGCGCCGAGGAGTCCCTCCAGGCGGCCGCGAAGACCGGAACCGGCCGGACCTGGAGGATGCGCAGGTCGCGCCCCTCGATGGCGAACTCGATGTCGAGCGGCTCCAGGAACGCCTCCTCCAGGCGGGCGGCAGCCCGGACGAGCTCGCAGATCTCGACGTACTCCAGCGCCGGGCGGAAGCGCTGGTGGTAGAGCGTCTCCTGGCGGCGCGTGCTCGCGGGCCGGTCCGGGTCGCGCACCACGCGCTCCCGCTTGTCCCCCACCCGGTAGCGCAGGCGCACCTCGTCGGAGAAGAGGTCGCCGTCCTTGGAGACCAGGACGGTGTCCACCTCCACCGCCCCCGAGACCACTCCCTCGCCGAGCCCCAGGCCGGCGTTGATCACCATCTCCCGCAGCTGGCCGGTGGCGGCGCACACCGTGTGCAGCACCCCGGAGACGCGCGAGTCCACCATGCGCTGCACCACCACGCCGCCGCCGCCGCCCAGCGGCGCCTCGCCGATGAGCCGGCGCTGCTCCACGGCGCGCTCCGTCCAGAACCCCGCCCAGGCAAGCTTGAGGTGCTCCAGCACCGATGCCGCGCCGCGCACGCAGAGGAAGGTGTCGAACTGCCCGGCCCAGGACGAGAGCTCGGTGTCCTCCTCCCGGCCCGAGGAGCGGACGGCCACCTCGGGCTCCTGGCCGGGCCCGGCCAGCGCCGCGTATGCGGCCGTCACCTCGCGGGCCACCTCCTCGGGAAGCGGCGCCGCCAGCCAGGCCTCGCGGATGCCGTCTGCCTGGCGCCGCGCGCTCCAGCGGGTGCGGCCGGCGATGGCGGCGATGGCGGCGCCCAGCTCGCAGGGGCCGAGCTCCAGTGCGGCCCGGACCGCCTCGGGCAGCGGCTGCTCGAGCGCCCTCCGGAAGGCCGCGTCGGTGACCGCGAACCAGCGCGGCGTCGCGCCCCGCCCCAGCACCCGGGTTATCTCCCCCAGCCCGGCCGCCTTGGCGCCGACCCGGGCGGCGAGCTCGATGCCTCCCGCGCCCTCCTCCAGCACCAGCGGCTGCAGCGCCGGCGCCGGGCCCTCGGCGGCAGGCGGGAGCCAGGGCCCCGCGCTCGCCGGCCGGCCCAGCGTCGCCATCACCTGCTGCAGGCGAGGCACCAGGTGCCGCAGCCGCCAGGCCTGGGCGGGCTCCCGGGCCGCGGCTCCGGCCCGGCTGGCCATGGCGGCGCACAGCTCCTCGAGGCGCTGCCGGCACACCTCCTCCAGCCGCTCGCCGTCTGCCGGCTCGGGTCCGGGGGATGGTTCGGCCAGGAGCTCCCGGGCGTCGGCGAACGTCTCCCCGAGCCGGAGCACGCCGAGGCGCGAGAAGAGCACCTCGGCCGGGGTCGCCAGGCGGGGCACCTCGGCGAGGGCGGCGCTGGTGCTCGCCGAGAGGCGCGCGCGCAGCTCGTGCAGCAGGGCCGTCGCGGTCCCGCGCGCCTCGGCCCCGCAGGTCGGGCTCTGGAGCAGGAGCGAGAGCAGCCGCGCCCGCTGCCGCCGCCCCTCGGGCGCCTCCGGGGCGCGCGGCCGCGCCAGCAGCTCCCGGGCGGCGTGGCGGGCCAGGGCCGGATCGGCCAGGCGCGCCACCAGGCGCTCCAGCTGGTGGGCGGCTCGCAGCAGCCTCCCCCGGCTCGCCAGGACCTCGGCGTCGGAGGCGGTGACCGCCAGCGCCGCCGAGGCAACCTCCAGCAGCCGCAGGTCCTGGTGCAGGGCCACTGCGTGGGCATCGCGTCCCAGCACCCCCAGGCTGCCCCGCTCGGCGTCCACCACCAGCAGGTCGCCGGGCTCCATCGCCTCCTCGACCTCGCGGGGCTCGAGCCGGCACACCACCCGGTAGCGGCCCCGGGTCAGCTCCTCCTCGCGCCAGACGGGCCGGCGGTAGAGGAGCACCTCGCGCGTGCCGGCGCCGCCCGACCAGCGCCCGGCGACGATGACCGCCGGCTTCTGGAGCTCGAGGGCGATGAGCCCGGCGTGGCTGAGGATGCCGCCGCCGGTGGAGAGCACGCCCGCCGCGCGGCGCAGCCAGGGCGCGTCCTCGGGGCGGATGGTGCGGGCCACGAGCACCGCACCCTCCAGCTCCTCGGGGCGCAGCCCGGCGGTGAGGAAGCAGGCGAAGCCGGTGGCCCTGCCGGGCGAGGCCACCGTGGCGGGGATGATCCGCTCGCCGGTCGCCAGCCGAGGGACGGGCCTGGGGCTGGGCTCCCGGAAGGCCCCGCGCAGCGCCTCGACATCCTCCGGCGAGCAGGCGGGATCGGGGCCGCTGACGAGGTAGTTGAACCCGCGCAGCCGGCGGATCAGATCGTCGGCGGCGAGGTCGTCGGGCCGGCTCCAGGCCTCCTCGGGGGCCCGCCGGCGGCGGTAGAGGACGCCGCCCGCGGCCGCCAGCGCCAGCCGGACGATCCCCTGGGCGTCGCGCAGGACGAAGAGCCCCACCGGCCGGGGCGCGACGGGCAGCGCGGCGCTCTGCACGGCGTAGCCCTGGACGCTCCCGCTGGTCCGGAAGCGGACCTGCCGCTCGACGGCCCGCACCAGCCCCGCCAGGCGCACCGCCTGCTCCAGCGCCGGGCCGCCCTCGTCGAGGATCTCCGCCAGGCGCACCGCCTCGTGCTCGCGCTGGAAGCGATCGGCGGGTACCGGCTCGAATCCGCCCGGTGCCTCCTGCGCCTCGCCGCGGGCCACCGCCTCCGCCAGGGGGCGCAGCACCGCCTCGTCGAGGAGCGCCTGGCCCCAGGGGGCGCGAGGGGCCGCGACCCCGGCGGTCATGGCGGCCAGGCCGCGCCGCTCGAGCTCGGCGCCGAGCGCCTCGCCGAAGCGCCCCGCCGGTGCGTCGCCGAGCCGGTCCCGGTAGTGTCCGCGTCCGTCCCAGGTGACTTCTCGCGGCCCGGCGGCGTCGGCCTCGACGCCCAGGACCACCTTGCGGCGCCCCGACGCCAGGACCTCGGGCCAGGGGAGCACCGCCCAGCGGCCGAAGAAGCCGGCCCACGCGGCGGCCACCTCGGCGCGGACGCCGACCGGGTAGTCCAGATCGCCGATGACCCAGTCCACGTCCATGAGGTACGGGAGGAGCTCGAAGAGGGCCCGCACCTTGGCCAGGATGTCGCCCATGTCGCTGGCCCGCTCCTTGTCGTAGCGGGCCTTGAGGCGGAAACCGTCCTTGGAGACGTCGAGCTCGAGCGTGCGCAGCACCCGCTGCATGCCCTGCAGGGAGAGGTCCGGGTGCTGGGCCATCTCGTACTGGCTGACCGCGTAGTACTCGAGGTCCAGCATGCCGCCGCGCAGCGGCGGCGAGAGGTCTAGCCGGAGGAAGGCGGGGTGGTTGCGGTAGCGGACGTAGATCTGGAACTCGTTGCCGTATCCCATCACCGTGACGGAGGGGAGCTTGCGGCCGAGCAGGAGCTGGCGCCCGAGGGCCTCGGCCAGCAGGGAGACCGCGAAGGGGAGGCGGGCCGGGCCCACCGGATCGCAGGCCTCGAGCTGCAGGTAGCGGATGGGCCGCTCGGAGACGAGGATCTCGCGCTCGCTGGCCACCAGCAGGTCCACCGAGCGGTTGGCCCCCAGCTCCGGGCGGAAGATGCGGAAGGCAAGCTGCAGCCCCTGCTGGTGGAGGTAGCGCTTCAGCCCGTGGACGGTGGTGACGTCGTCGAGGTGGCGCGGGTCCTCGAAGGCCTGCAGGCGCCTGACCGCCTCGCCGGAGATGGGTCCCCGCACCGGCTCGCGCGCCAGGTCGGCCTGCATCTGGCTCCGCAGCCGCTGCCAGGTACCGGCCACCTGGCGCGCCTCGTCGCTCACCTGCTCGAAGAGGAAGGCGAAGTCGACCACCACCCGGTCCACCAGCCCGAGGATGCGATCGGCCTTCTCGCGGTCGACGGGGGCCACCGCCAGGATCTCCTCGAGCAGGGCGGCGTGGACGAGGTTGTAGGCGCGGAAGCGCTGCACCGCCTCGTCGGAGGTGGCCACCGGCGCGCCGGTATCGGGCTCGGAACCGTGGGCGACCAGCAGCATGCGACGCCAGAGCACCTGCGCCGGGACGGCGCTCACCAGCAGCCGTGCCTCTGCCGGCGAGAGCAGGAACGGGAAGCTGCCGTCCGTGGAGAGCCCCACCCGCGGCAGGGCGGCGAGCCCGTGGCAGAAGCGCTCGAAGCCCAGGCGGCTCACCGCCTCTCGCAGCAGGGCTGGCCCGAGCCACTGCTCCGCCGCCCTCAGCCCCTCCTCGAAGGGAAGGCCGCCGTGCGCCGCCAGGCATCGCTCCACCTCGGCGCGCGTCGCCCCGCCGTGATCCAGGTAGGACTGGTGGAAGGCAGCGGCGGCCGGGCCGATCCGCGCCTCCAGCCAGGCGAGGTCCGGGTGAGTGGCCGAGGCCTCCGCTTCCCCCATGGAGCCCCCCCGCCCTGCCGCGCCGCCGCCGCCTCTGGCCGCGCGGCGGGCGACCCTGGCGCCCATTGGGCGCGCTCCGGGGCTTCCCGTCCAGTGCGCTGTTGTCACTGCGGGCAGGGTGCGCCGGGGTGCCCGCGCCCGCGGCCCGTCCGGCAGGAGCGGCCGCTGCCAGCTCGGCCCTGGCCGGCGCCGTCAGGCCTGCGCCGTCGCCAGCTGGCGCGACAGCGAGGGGTGCGCCGCCTCGCCGGGCGCGTGCTCCAGCCGCTGCCGGCCGAAGCGGATCTCCCGCACCTGCCCGTGCGCCCCGCGCAGCGCGTGGACCAGCAGCTTCACCGCGTCCACGTCGCCCTCGCCCGCCTGGGCGTCGGCCACCAGCAGGTCCACCGCCCCACGGGCGTCGTAGACGACGGTGCGGAAGGGGCGCGGGTGGGTCAGGGCCACGAAGGCGCTGGCCACCGCCACCACGTCCACCGAGCGCGGCGGCGCCACCGCCAGCCGCGGGTAGCCGCGGCCCTGTCGCCAGTGGTGGCCCAGGGCCGCCTCCACTGCCGGGTGGCGCCCCAGCACCGCGGCCAGGTGCCAGGCCCCGAGCAGAGGATGGGCCGCCACCTCCCGCACCCCGTCGGCGTCGAGGGGCTCCTTGCTGCGCAGGAGCCCGGCCGGCAGGTGGCGCATGCCCAGGTCGTGGAGCAGCGCCGCCGCCACCAGCCCGGGGACGGCGTCGGCGTCGCCCAGGGCCGAGTGGAGCATCCGCGAGGCCACGGCGGCGGTGGCCACGGCGTGCCGGTAGCGGGGCCAGTCGGCGTCGCGCAGGTGGCGGAGCTCGTCGTGGAGCGGCCCGGGCAGCTCGGCGGCCAGCACCGCCCGCGCCACCTCGGCCTGGGCGGTGCGCAGGCGGAAGATGTGCTTGTAGACCGGCTCGGCCATCGCCTGGGGCAGGTCCTCGGCCACCACCGAGTCCACCAGCGGCCTGCCGGCCAGCGGCCGGGTCCTGGCGGCCACCTCGGCGATCGCACGGGGAGTGATCTCCGTGCCCCGAGGGGCCAGGATGCGTCCCTGGCAATCGACCAGGTCACGGGTCAGCGTGGTGCGCTCCAGCATCCGAGTATGGGTCAGCGTAGCACCACGGTCGCGTACCGCCAGCCGAGCCCCGTGCCGCGTTCATGGCAATGCGCCGGTGTGCGACAGCGCCGCAGGTCGGCGCACGCGCGCGGAGCGCCCCGCGCTCAGCGCCGCCGGCGCGACATGGCCCGGTCCATCTCGCGCCGCTGCTCCCGCTCGGCGATGGCGTCGCGCCGGTCCTCGTGGGTGCGCCCCCGGGCGAGCCCCAGCTCCACCTTGGCCCAGCCGTCCTTGAAGTAGAGCGAGAGCGGCACCAGCGTGTAGCCGGCCTTCTCCACCTTGCCCGCCAGCCTGTCGATCTCGGCGCGGCGGAGGAGCAGCTTGCGCTCGCGCGTGGGCGCGTGCCCGGTATAGGAGGCGGGCTGGTACTCGCCGATGCGGCAGCTCGCCAGCCAGAGCTCCCCGTTCTTCACCAGCGCATAGGCGTCGGCCAGGGCCACGTTGCCGGCCCGCAGCGACTTCACCTCGCTGCCGGTGAGGGCGAGGCCCGCCTCCACCTGCTCCTCGATGGAGTAGTCGTGGCGCGCCTTGCGGTTCTGGACGACGACCTGCGCCCCCTCGGGCGGGCCGCCCTTGCGGCCGCCCTTCTTCATGGCAGGCCCACGTTGTCGATGAGGCGGGTGCGGCCCACGAAGCCCGCCACCAGCATGCGGCTCCCCGGGGCCGCCTCGGCCACCGGCCGCAGCGTCTCCGGCTGCACCACCTCGACGTAGTCCACCCGCACGCCGGCCCCCTCCAGCGCGGCGCGGGCGCCGGCCTGCAGCGCGGCGGCCCGGCGCTCGCCGCCCCGAGCGCGCGCCCCGGCCTCGAAGAGGGCCCGCGAGAGCGAGAGGGCCCGCACCCGCTCCTCGGCGGAGAGGTAGGCGTTGCGCGAGGACATGGCCAGGCCGTCCTGCTCGCGGATGATGGGCATGCCGGCGATCTCGACGTCGAGGTCCAGGTCGCGGACCATCGCCCTGATCACCTGCAGCTGCTGCCAGTCCTTCTCGCCGAAGAGGGCCACGTCGGGGTGGGAGAGGTGCAGGAGCTTCATCACCACCGTGGCCACGCCGCGGAAGTGGCCCGGGCGCGAGGCGCCGCAGAGCCCCTGAGACACCGACGTCACGTCCACCCAGCTCTCGTGGAGCGGGTGGTAGACGGCGCTGGCCTCGGGCGCCAGCACCCGGTCCACCCCGGCCTGGCCGCACTTCGCCAGGTCGCCGGACAGGTCGCGCGGGTAGCGGGAGAGGTCCTCCTGAGGCCCGAACTGGGTGGGGTTCACGAAGATGGTGGCCAGCGCCAGGCCGTCGGCCCCGGCCCGCCGCCGGGCCTCGCGCATGAGCGAGAGGTGGCCGTCGTGCAGGTAGCCCATGGTGGGGACCAGCGCGATTCGGCGACCTGCCTGGCGCGCCTCGCGGCAGCGGCGCTGCCACTCGCGAGGGTCGCGGATGAGCTCGGGTGCCGACATGGGGTCGCGAGGATGGCGCAGGGGCCCGGCGGCCGCAAGCGGCGGGTGGATGCCCTAGACCGGCGCCCCCACCACCTGGGCGTCGTCGCGCGGCTCCTCCTCCACAGCGTGGAGCAGCCGGAGGCTGGGGGCGTGGAAGCTGTGCTCCTCGGCGGGGAACGTCTGGCCGCGGACCTCCTCCACGTAGGCCGCCACCGCGCCCTGCAGCGCCTGGCCCACGGTGCCGAAGCGCTTCACGAACTTGGGCTTGAAGGTCTCGTCGAGGCCGATGAGGTCGTTCATCACCAGCACCTGGCCGTCGCAGTGGGGCCCGGCGCCGATGCCGATGGTGGGGATGGAGAGCCGGCCGGTGATGAAGCGGGAGAGCTCGGAGGGGATGCACTCCAGCACGATGGAGTAGCAGCCTGCCGCCTCCAGCTCCTGGGCGTCGCGCAGCAGCTGCTGGGCCCGCTCCTCGTCCTTGCCCTGCACCAGGTAGCCGCCGAGCTTGTGGACCGCCTGCGGGGTCAGGCCGATGTGGCCCATCACCGGGATTCCGGCGCGGACCACGCGGCGCACCACCTCGGAGAAGTCGCGGCCGCCCTCGAGCTTCACCGCCTCGGCGCCGCCCTCGGCCACCAGCCGCGCGGCGCTCTTCACCGCGTCGTCGACGCTGGCCTGGTAGCTGCCGAAGGGCAGGTCGGCGATGAGGTGGGCCCGGCCGGCACCCCGCTGCAGGCCCCGGCGCACGCAGGCCGTGTGGTAGACCATCTGGTCGAGGGTCACCGGCAGGGTGGAGTCGTGCCCCTGGAAGACCATCCCCAGGGAGTCGCCCACCAGGATGCAGTCGACGCCGGCCTGCTCCGCGAGGCGCGCGGTCGTGGCGTCGTAGGCGGTGACCACGGCGATCTTCTCGCCGGCGGCCTTCATGCGAGCGAGGTCGTTGACGGTGACCCGCTTGCGCGGTGCAGTCTGGCTGGACATCTCGACCTCCGGTGCAGGCCCGGTAGAGGCTCGGGTCCCGCCCATTGGGGGAGAAGGACAATCTACCCTGCCGGAGTCGCCGGCGCCAAGGTCCGTTGCGTCAGTCTTCCCTTCCTTCAGGCTCGGGTCCCCATCGGCAGGTAGTGCTGGGTGCCCTTGCGGTGCTTGCGGATCACCGAGAGGAGGTGCTCGACCTCCTCGCCCGGAGCGGTGAGGTCGAGGTCGCTGACGTTGACCACCAGGAGCGGGGTCTCGTCGTAGTGGAAGAAGTGGTCGCCGTAGGCCTTGGAGAGCGCCTCCAGGTAGGCGGGGTCCATGGCCCGCTCGAAGTCGCGCCCCCGCTTCTTGATGCGGGCCTGCAGCACGTCCACCCGGGCCTGCAGGTAGACCACCAGGTCCGGCTTCACCACCCGTGGCCCGAGTAGCTCGTAGACGCGCTCGTAGAGCGCCAGCTCGGCCGGCTCCAGCGTCAGCGAGGCGAAGATGCGGTCCTTGGCGAAGAGGTAGTCGGAGACCGTGACCTGGCTGAAGAGATCCTGCTGGAAGAGCTGCTGCTGCTGCTGGAAGCGCGACAGCAGGAAGAAGAGCTGGGTCTGGAAGGCGTGCTTCTTCGGGTCCTCGTAAAAGCTGGCGAGGAACGGGTTCTCCTCCACTGGCTCGGCGAGCAGGCGGCCGCCCATCCGCTCGGCCAGCAGCGTGGCCAGCGTGCTCTTGCCGGCGCCGATGGGCCCCTCGACGACGATGTAGCGGGCTCGCTCCATCCTGGAAGAGCGCGGGAGATTGCCACAGCGTCTCGCGGGGTGTCCACGTCCGTGGCCTCGGGAGCGGGCGCGATCTTTGGATCATACAGGCCATGATCCTTAGATCAGAGCGCCCCGGCGCCGCGCCCGCCAAGCATCCGATTTCAGGAAGGATGCTGGGCCCGTTGACCCCTCATGTCGTGTCATGTACTGTCACGCCGTCCAGCGGGGCCTGACCCCGGGGGAGGCGCGGCGGATGGCGGCTACGCGAGGTCGGTCGGCGGCGAGGGCGGTGAGCCGTGGCGCGCCGGCGTCGGCGAGGGTGGGGGGCCCCGAGATCGACCCCGCCTACCACCGGGCAATCCTGAAGATCGCGCTCGAGCTCCGCAAGCCGAGCGCGCGCAGCTACGAGGCCGTCGTCGAGGAGACGATCCGCAAGATGCGGCTCGATGCAGGCGCCTTCCGCCGCTACCTGGGCGAGAACGGCGCCCGCAACATGAGCCTGCTGCTCTCGGCGGCCCGGAGGATCAGCAGCTAGCTACGGAAGGACATGGGCGCCCATCCGACTGCAGGGCGTGGGCGGCGGGTAACAATCTGCGGGTGGGCGCCCATGGAGCACCGGAGCAGCAGCGAGGAGGCGGCGATGTGCAGGGTGAAGGGCTGCAGCCGCCCGCAGTTCGTCGGCGGGACGTGCGGGTTCCACGCGCTCCAGGGCTACTACCGCGCCGCTCCTCGCCGCACCTGGCGCGGCCCCGAGCGCCGCAGCCCCCGCCCCGCCGCCAAGCCGGCTCCCGCCTCCGCGGGAGGGTAGTCAGTCCAGCGCCCGCTCCAGGGCCGCCCACTCTTCCACCGAGAGCGTCTCGCCGCGCCGGCCCGGGTCGATGCCGGCCGCGGCCAGCGCCGCGCGGAGCGGCTCGTCGGGCGCGAGGCGTGCGGCCCTGAGGGCGTTGGCGAGGGTCTTGCGCCGCTGGCCGAAGCCGGCCTTCACCAGCCTGCGGAAGCGGACCTCGTCCTTCACCGGCGCCCTCGGCGCGTGGAGCTCTGCCACCAGCACTGCGCTCTCCACCTTGGGCGGCGGCAGGAAGGCGCCGGCGGGCACGCGCCGCGCCACGCGCACCTCGGCCCGGTGCTGCAGGAGCACCGACAGGAGCCCCCACGCCTTGGTCCCCGGGTGCGCCGCCAGCCGCTCCGCCACCTCGCGCTGCAGGAGGAAGACCGCGCGCGACACCACCTCGGCCTGGTCGAGGAGCGAGAAGAGGATCGGGCTCGTCAGGTGGTAGGGCAGGTTCCCCACCACGGCGATCTTCGGGGTCGAGGTCGGGGTCGGGGTCGGGGCCGGGGTCGGCCCTTCGACTCGGGCCCGCTGAGGCGGACCCTCGCTCAGGGCAGGGGTCGGGGCCGAAGCCAACGCCCGGTAGTCCAGGCTCACCGCGTCGGCCTCCAGGAGCTGGATCCGCTCCCCCAGCTCCCCGCGGAGCACGCGCGCCATGTCCCTGTCCCGCTCCACCGCGATGACCCGGGCGCCGCGGAGCAGGAGGCGCGCCGTCAGGTGGCCCAGCCCCGCGCCCAGCTCCACCACCCTCTCCCCCGGCTCGGGGAGTGCCAGCTCCGCGATCTCGTCCAGGATCTCCTGGTCGCCGAGGAAGTTCTGCCCCCAGCTCTTCTTGGCCTGGAGGTCGTACTTCTCGAGGAGCGCCCGCGGGCTCGGGTAGCGCGTCACAGCCGCCAGCTCGCGTCCGCGGCCAGGTCGGGCCCCCGGCGCTCGCCGCGCCTCAGCGCCTCGGTGCCGGCCACGGCGATCATGGCGGCGTTGTCGGTGCAGAGCTTCGGCGCCGGCAGGAACACCGACAGCTCCTCGTACTCGGCGGCCCGCTCCACCACCGCCGCCCGCAGCCGGGAGTTGGCGGCCACGCCACCGGCCAGCACCACCCGGGAAAACTGGAGCCGGCGCGCGGCGCGGAAGAGCTTGTGGGTGAGCGCCCCGACGATGGCCTCCTGGTAGGAGGCGCAGAGGTCGGCGAGGGCCTTTCCCTCCGGCACGCCGTGCTTGCGCACGTGGTGGAGCAGCGCCGTCTTCAGGCCGGAGAAGCTGAAGTCCAGGTCGGCCCCCTTGACGATGGCCCTGGGGAAGCGCACCGCCAGCTCGTCGCCCTGGCGCGCCAGCCTGTCGATGGCCACGCCGCCGGGGTAGGGCAGGCCGAGCAGCTTCGCCCCCTTGTCGAAGGCCTCGCCGGCGGCGTCGTCGCGGGTGGCGCCGAGCAGGCGGTACCGGCCGAAGCCCTCGGCGGCGTAGAGCGAGGTGTGGCCGCCCGAGACCACCAGGCCCAGGAACGGGAAGGTGGGCGGCGTCTCCGAGAGGAAGGCGGCCAGCAGGTGCCCCTCCAGGTGGTTCACGCCGGCGAGCGGCTTCTGCCAGGCCTCGGCGAGCGCCTTGGCCACCTGCACGCCCACCAGCAGCGCCCCCACCAGGCCCGGCCCGCTCGTCACCGCGATGCCGTCCAGCTCGGCCGGCTTCACCCCGGCCCGCGCCAGCGCCTCGTCCACCACCGGGAGCACCTGCATCACGTGGTTGCGCGAGGCCAGCTCCGGCACCACGCCTCCCCACTTGCGGTGCAGCTCGATCTGGGTGGCCACCACGTCAGAGAGCACGCGCCGCCCGTCCTCCACCACGGAGGCAGCGGTCTCGTCGCAGGAGGTCTCGATGCCCAGGACCTTCACGGTCGCCTCGGCGGGCGGGCGCTGCACTTCATCTCGATGCCCAGGACTTTCATGACCGGAACGGAGCCGGGGCAGGCGGAAGTGCCTGCCCCGGAGCACCCCTCTTCTAGCGCATCCGCTCCAGGACCGCTCGCACCTCGCGCGCCTCGGGGGCGTCGGGCGCCAGCTCCAGGTACCGCTCGTAGGCCGCCCGGGCCTCCCGGGGCCGGTCGTCGAGCAGGTACACCTCTCCCAGCGTCAGGAAGGCGTCGGCGTTGGCCGGGTCCAGCTCCACCGCCCGGCGCAGGGCGGCCAGCGCCGGTCCGGGCTGGCTGGCGTCGAAGAGGGCCCGCCCCAGCCCCGCCTGCGCCTCGCTGGTCTCGCGGAACAGGAGGGCGCGGCGGTAGTCGGCCACGGCACCGAGGTAGTTGGATCCCTGGTACTTCCGCTCCGCCGAGGTGAACGCCTTCCGGTAGCTCTCCTCCCCTTCCGCGCTGACAGGTGGGGCAGCGG
>JACRMN010000011.1:0-123887 GCA_016214955.1 Deltaproteobacteria bacterium | reverse complement strand
CGGGGTCGGGGTCGGGGCCGGGGTCGGGGTCGCGGTCGCGGTCGGGCTCCTCCCCTTCCCCATCCACAGCGCCAGCCCCAGCACCACCACCGCCACCCCCACCGCCGCGATTCCCCCCACCGCCCACAGGGACCACGGCGCGCGGGGCGCAGCCGGCTGCACGTCCGGCCGCTGCGACGGCCGGGAGGCCGGGCGAGCGGGGTGCGGGCGCGACGGCGGCTCCGGGCGTTCGGCCGCCTGCGGCGGTGGCCAGGGCGTGATCGCCGGCGGCAGCTCCACCGGGCGCACCGGCGGCTCGACCTCGAGCGGCGGCTCGGCGGGTGGACGATCGCCGCCCCATCCCGCCTCGGCGGCCGGCCTGCCCGGCGGGCTCCAGCCCGGCGCGGGCGAGGTGGCCTGGTCGGGCGTGAGCTCGGCGCGCCAGTCGGCGGACGGCGGCGGCGCGGCGGTTGGCCGCTCCCGGACCGGGGGCTGCGCGGGAGGCGGGGCGGCCTCTGGCGGCGGGGCCGCGAGCTCAGGGGCGGCGTCCGCCGGCTCGGCGGGCGCGGGCAGGGGCTGGGCCAGCTCCCAGGACGGCTTGGTGTCGCGCTTCTTCCTCGGGCCCGGGCCCTCCAGCAAGGCGGCGGGGCCCTCGTGCGCGGCCGGCGCGTCGGGCGTGCGCTCCCCGGGCACGGCGGGCCCCATGGGGCCTGCGAACCAGTCCACGCTCGCCCCCGCGGGCGGCGGCGGCTGGACCTCGGCCTGGGCGGGCTCGCCGGCGGCCTCGGCCGGCTCCTCGCCGCGGGCCGGGTGAATGAGCTCGTCGAAGTAGAGCTTGGAGACCAGGCCGGCGGCGGTGAGGTCGTCGTGCTCCGCCTCCTCGATCACCTGCTCCAGCGTGCGCCGGCCGTCGAAGAGGCGCAGCACCGCGTTCATGTCGTCGGGCAGCTCCGCCAGCCGCAGGCCGAGGGCGGCGAAGTCCACCTCGTAGACGCCGTCGAGGGGCGGGAGCTGCTCCACCACCCGGCCCCACTCGTCGATGCGCCGCATGCCCTCCAGCAGCAGCCCCTGGGTGCCGATGGCGATGCGCTCGGGCCGATCCACCGCGCGGAACTCGATGGAGAAGTCCCCCTCCTGCCAGTTGAGCAGCCGGTAGAAGGCCTGCTCGCCGCCGTCGCGCCCCAGCTCGCAGTCGACGATGCGCCCGTCGTGGAACCAGACGGTCGCCACCCGGCCGCCCTGTCCCTCCACGCGCAGCGCGCCGCTCTTGCGCCCCTGCTCCAGGGTCTGGACCAGGTCCACCAGCGCCATGTCGGCCAGGTTGCCGGAGAAGCTGGCCCGGTGGTCTCGCCGCGTGAGCTGCTCCCGGTCCCGCCTCTGCAGGAGCATCTTCACCCGGGTGACGATCTCCTTGATGTAGACGGGCCGGGTGAGGAAGTCGTCGGCTCCCAGCTCCAGCCCCCGCACCCTCTGCTCCACCGCCTTCTGGCCGGTGAGGAAGACGAAGGGCGTGGCCTGGAAGCGGGCATCGGCGCGGAAGCGGCGGCAGAGCTCGAAGCCGTCCATGCCGGGCATGGCGGTGTCGGAGAGCACCAGGTCGGGCGGCGCCAGCTCGCACTTCGACAGCGCCTCCTGGCCGTCGGCGGCGCTGGTGACGGTGAAGCCCGCCTTGCGCAGGCTCACCTCCATCACCCGCAGCGATCGGGGATCGCCGTCCACGAGGAGCAGATGCTGCTTGGCCAAGGTCTCCGCCTGGATCGTGGGTGAGCGGCTCGTGGCGATGCTCACCCCGGAGGGGCCGGGGCGTCAAGAAACGGCCCGGTGCTCACCGCTTGCGGCGCCGCGCCTCGATGAGGCGGATCTCGCGCTCGGCCTCGACGTGGCGCGGGTTGGCCCGCAGCGCCATGCGGAACATGCGCTCGGCGGCCTCCTCGTCCCCCTCGTCGCGCGCCACCATCGCGGCGGTGTAGGCGGCGCGGTCGCAGGTCGGATCCTGCAGCGCCCGGGTGAGGAGCTCCTTGGCCCGCCCCCTGTCGGGCGCCTTGGGGTCGAAGGCCAGCACCCAGGCCAGCGCCGCCAGGTACTCGGGCCGGCCGTGGCCGCGGATGGCGGACTCGAAGAAGCCGCGGGCCCGGGCCAGGTCGCGGGTGCGCAGGCAGGCCTCGCCCTTCTGGAAGTCGAGCAGGGCCGCCTCCGCCTGGCCGGCGGCCATGGCCGGCTTGCCGGCGGCGTTGCGGGCCACCCACTCGGCGCGCCGCTTGTCGTCGTAGAGCGTCTCGTAGGACTCGTTGAGCGCCGCGAAGAGCTCCTTCACCTTCTCGGCGAGGTCGGCGAGCGACGGCTGGGCGAAGCGGTCGGGGTGGAACTGCTTGGCCAGCTGGAAATACGCCTGCTTCACCTGCTCCCTGGTGGCGCCCCGCTCCAGGCCGAGCCGGGCGAAGAGGTCGGCGTTGCGGGCGCGGGGGAATACTGCCTCCAGGCCGCGGCGCAGCTCCCGCTCCTCGGCGCTGGCCGGCGCCGCTTGCTGCCCGCCGGCGGGGGCGGCGCGCGGCGGGGGCTCGGCCCCCGGCGGCGGCGTCGGGGCCGGCCGCGAGAGCGGTCCGATGCCCATGTTCTGCATGGCCCGCTGCAGCAGCCGCTGGCGCCTGCGGCGCGCCTCCTCGGGGTCGGAGCGGCGCGCGTGTGGAGGCGTGGGCCCGGCGGCGGGGACGCCGGCGGGCGGCGTGGCGGCGCGGGCAGCCGGGGCGGGCGTGCGCCCCGGCGCGGGCGCGGGGCGGGTGGGCGAAGGCACCGGGCGCACCGGGGGCGGAGTGGCGAACGGCGACAACGCGGGCGGCGGCGAGGGGGCGAAGGGCGACGGCGCGGGGGGCGGAGAGCGGCGCGGCGGCGTGGGCTCCGGGGCTGCAGGGCGGACGGGGGGCGGCGTGGGTGGGGCGCGGGCCGGCGGCGGCGTGGCGACGGAGCGGGCCGGCGGCGGCGTGGCGACGGGCCGGGCCGGCGGCTCGGCCGGCACCTCCTCGACGCCGGCCAGCTCCTCCAGGTCCACCACGATGCCGGGCACGGTCTCGACGATCTGACCGCCGGGGCGGGCCTGCACCAGGCCCAGGAGCAGGAGCGCCGCCAGCACGGCGCGGGCCCGCTCCGGCGGCACCCCGGGCGCGTCGAAGAACTCCTCCAGCGAGGTCAGGCCGCCGAGCCGCTCCACCAGCCGCGACTCGGCGGCGGTCCAGCCGAAGGCCGGTGCCAGCCGCTCGTAGCCGGGGACCAGCGCCAGCGGGCCGCCGGCGGCCGGCTGCAGCGCCGAGGCCACCAGCGCCTCGGCCTGCGGCTTCTCCAGGGTGCGGACGATGGCCCGCAGCGGCTGGATGCGGATACCGCGGGTCCAGTCGGGCACCGGCTTCTGGGTGTCGAGGCGGAAGGAGCCGCGCTCCAGCGAGGCGATGCGGCCCAGGTAGGCCTCCTGCTGCTCGGAGAGGGCGTGGTCCACCTCCTCCTGGCTCACCGCGCCCAGCTCCACCAGCACCTGTCCCTGCCGCTTGCCGGTGGCCGCCATGCCGCCCAGGCTCTCGTTGAGCATGGCCAGGTCGATGCGACCCCGCGCCATCAGGATCTGCCCGAGCGGCTTGAAGCCGGCGAAGGACTGGGCGCCCACCGGGATGCCGTCGCGCAGGAAGATCTTGGAGGTGCCGCCGTCGTGCTCGACGAGCAACGTGCCGGTGGCCCGGAGGTTGAGCGCCTCGATGAGGACCGCGGCGAACGGGATGCGCGCCAGGTCCCCCGGCTCATGCAGGAAGGAGATGCTCACCGCGCGCGATTGTAGCGCGTCACCACCCGGATCGCCTCGTAGACGGCGATACCGGCTGCCACCGCCAGGTTGAGGCTGCGCTGTCCCACGCGCATGGGGAGCGCGCGGCAGCGCTCGGGCCAGGCTGCCAGCAGGGCCGGCGGCAGCCCCAGCTCCTCCTGGCCGAAGACCAGGAAGTCGCCGGGCGCGTAGTCGGCGTCGAAGGCGCTGTGGCCGGCGCGCGCGGTGAAGAGGTGCAGCTTCCCGGCCGCGCCGCGCAGCGCCCGGGCCTCGAAGTCGGGCCAGTCGTGGTACACCTCGGGCGCGACGTCGCGCCAGTAGTCGAGCCCGGCGCGTCGCAGCGCGCTGTCGCCGAGGTCGAAGGCCAGCGGGCCGACGAGGTGCAGGCGGGAGCCGGTCACGGCGCAGGTCCGGGCCACGTTGCCGGTGTTGGGCGGGATCTGCGGGGAGACCAGCACCACCTGGAGCGGGGGGTCGGGAGGAACGAGCGCGGTCATGGCCGGGATCGGCATCGTGAGCAATCCGCGCGCGCACCGCAACCGGCAACACCCGGAGGCAGCGGCGCACCTGGAGCGGCTGCTGGGGGAGGCCGGCCTGCTGCGCCGGGCCGAGACGCCCGAGGAGCTGGCCCAGGCGCTGGCCGAGATGCGCCGCGCCGGCGTCGACCTGCTGGCCGTGAACGGCGGCGACGGCACCCTGCACCGCGTGGTGACCGCCGTGGAGCGGGAGTGGGGAAGCCGGCCCTGGCCCCACCTCCTGCCGCTACGGGGCGGGGCCATGAACACGGTGGCCACCTGCCACGGCCACCGGGCCGCGCCCGAGGTGGCGCTGGAGAGGGTGCTGGCCCGCCGCGCCGCCCGCCAGCCCCTGCTGGCGGTGGAGCGCGACCTGCTCCGTGTGTCGGCCGAGGGCAGCGAGCGCAAGCTCGGCTTCCTCTTCGGCACCGGCATCGCCGTCTCTTTCCTGGAGGCCTGGTACGCCACCGGCCACGCCACCGCCGGACGGGCGCTGCTGCTCCTCCTGCGCACGGCGCTCTCGGCGGCGGTGGGCGGGCGCTTCGCGGCGGCGATGACGCGCCTCGAGCCCTTGCGGGTGGCAGCCGACGGCGACGAGTGGCCGGCCGACGCCTACCTCTCGGTGGTGGCCGGGGCCGTCCCCCAGATCGGCTTCGGCTTCGCCCCGCTGGGGCGCTGCGGCGAGCAGCCGGGCTTCTTCCACGCGGTGGGCGTCACCGGCTCCGCCACCCACCTGGCGCTGCGCATGCCGGCGGTCTACCTGGGCCGGCCCTGGCGCCGGCCCCTGGCGGTGGACGCGGTGGCCCGCAGCCTGCTCGTCGAAGGGCGCGAGGTGCGCTACACCCTGGACGGCGATCTCTTCGTCGCCCCCGGGGGGCTGGAGGTGGCCGCCGGTCCGTTGGCCGAGGTCGTGCTTTCCGGGTGATGCCGTTGACGGTGGGTGGATCGCGCCCGTAGATTGGACAGAGGATCTCGATGCGCTTCGCCTTCGCAGGGCAGACCCACGTCGGGCTCAAGCGGACCGTCAACCAGGACGCGTTCCTGCTCCTGCCCGAGGAGGGGCTCTTCTGCGTCGCCGACGGGCTGGGCGGCCACGCCTCGGGCGAGGTGGCGGCCCGGGTGGCGGTGGAGGAGATGGCCGAGTTCTTCCGGCTCACCGGCCGCGACGCCGACGCCACCTGGCCGTTCGCCGAGGAGCGCACCCTGGGGCCTGCCGAGAACCGCTTCCTGGCCTCGATCCGCGTGGCCAACCTCCGGGTGCGGGAGCGGGCCGCCGCCGACGACCGGCTGCGGGGCATGGGCACCACCGTGGTGGGCGCCTTCTTCACCGGCGCCGGCCGCGAGCTGCTCGTGGCCCACGTGGGCGACAGCCGCGCCTACCTGTTCCGCAAGGGCACCCTCACCCGGCTCACCGAGGACCACTCGCTCCTCAACGACGTGCTGCGCCTCAAGGCGCTCACGCCCGAGGAGGTCGCGGCCTTCCCGCACAAGAACGTCATCGTGCGGGCGCTGGGCATGCGCGACACCGTGGAGGCCGACCTGCGCCGGCTGGAGCTGCAGGAGGGCGACGTGATCCTGCTCTGCTGCGACGGCCTCTCGGGCATGGTGGCCGAGGCGCAGATGGCCGAGACCATCCGCGCCGGCCGCACCGACCTGCGCCGCACCGCCCAGGCGCTCGTCGACGCCGCCAACGCCGCCGGCGGCCTCGACAACGTCACCTGCGTGCTGGCGCAGCAGCTCTAGCGCTACCGGGCCCGCAGCGGCCCGGCGGCCACCGCCCCCTGGAGCCGCTCGCCGGCCGGCAGCACGGTGCCGTCCCAGACCACCGCCTCCTCCACCCGGGCGCCCGCCCCCACGGCGCAGTCGCCGCCCACGAAGGCCCGCGGGCCCACCGTGGCCCCTGCCACCACCCGGGTCCCGGCGCCGACCGCCGCCGGCGCTCGCAGCACCGCGCCCGGCTCCACCACCGCCCCCTCGCCCAGCCACAGGCCGGGGCCGGAGGGCCGGAGGGCGGCCAGGGGATCGGCGCCGGGGAAGCGCGCCCCGTCGATGCGCCCCTCCAGCAGGTCGGAGTGCGCCCGCAGGTAGCCGGCCGGGCTCCCGAGGTCGTTCCAGTAGCCGCGGTCCACGTGGCCGCGGATGCGGCCGTCCATGAGCCGCGGGTAGACGTGCCGGTTCACGTCGCAGTCGAAGGGCAGCGCCGGCACCGCGTCGAGGAGCGCCGGCGAGAGGACGTGGTATCCGGTGAAGTGCCAGGGCGCGAGCTCCTGCCCGCCGGGCCCGAAGCGGCCGGCGATGCGCCGCACCGCCAGCCCGTCGTCGGCCTCCACCGCGGCGTAGGCGGTGCCCGGGGGCATGGGGGCGAGCAGCATGGTGGCCAGGGCCCCGGAGCGCCGGTGCGCGGCGCGGGCCGAGGCCAGGTCGGCGGCGAAGAGCACGTCGCCGTTGAGGAGCAGGATCTCGCTGGCGTCGCGCAGCAGCCGCCGCGCCTCGCGCAGCGCCCCGCCGGTCCCGGCCAGCACCGGCTCCTCCGAGACCGAGAGCGACAGGCCCAGCGCCTCGGCCGAGGTGCGCGCCGCCCGCTCCATCTCGCGCGGCAGGTGGTGCAGGTTCACCACCGCGCGGCGGACCCCGGCGGCGGCCAGGAGCGCCAGCGGCCAGCGCACCAGCGGCAGGCCGCAGAGCGGAACCGCCGGCTTGGGCAGCCGCTCGGTCAGCGGCCGCAGCCGCGTGCCCAGGCCGGCGCACAGCACCATCCCCACCGGCTCGGCCACCCTCGTCACCTCCGCCCGCGGCCCGCGTCCATGGTAGGAGCGAGGCTACCAGATGTCGCCCCAGAGCCGCCTTCGCCTCTTCTACTTCCTCTACTACGGGAGCGTGGGCGCCTACCTGCCCTTCTTCGCCGCCTACCTGCGGGGCATGGGCTTCACCGGCGAGCAGATCGGCAACGTCCAGATGGTGGGGCCGCTGGTGGCCGCCCCCGCGGCGCTTGCCTGGGCGGCGGTGGCCGACAGGCTGGGCTCGCCGGCCCGGGCGCTGCGGATCGCGGCGGTCTGGGCGGTGGCGGCCGCCGCCTTCCTGCCCTGGGCCCGCACGCCGCTGGCCGTCGGCGCGGTGATGCTCTTCCTCGCCCTGGCCGACCGCTCGGTGGTGCCGCTGGTGGACTCGGTCTCGATGGAGCTGGTGGCCGCCGACCCCCGCCTCTCCTACGCCCGCATCCGGCTCTTCGGCTCGGTGGGCTACATCGCCCTGGCGCTCGCCCTGGGCGTGGCGCTGAGCGCCCGCGGCAACCGGCCCGCCGATCCCCTCGTCCCGCTGGCCTTCGTCGCCTGCGTGGCCGGCTACGCGCTCCTGGCCCGGCGCCTGCCGGTGCTGCCGCCCGGCGGCGAGCGGCCCCGCCTCGCCGACCTGCGGGCGCTGCTCTCCGACCGGAGGCTGCTCGGGCTCCTCCTCGCCGCCGCGGTGCACTGGGGCGCGGCCGCGCCGTTCCACGTCTTCCTCGGCGTCTACGTGCGCGACCTCGGCCAGCCCTCCTGGATCGCCGGCCTGGCGATGGCGGTAGGGGTGGGCGCCGAGATCCTGGCGCTGCTCGCCTTCCCGCGCTTCGAGGCCCACTCCACCCGCACCCTGTACGCCGTCTCCTTCGCCGTCTCGGCGGTGCGCTGGCTGCTGGTGTGGCGGCTCGGCTCGGCGCCGCTGCTGGTGGCGGTGCAGCTCCTCCACGCCTTCACCTTCGGCCTGTTCTGGGGCGCCAGCGTCCGCGCCATGGGGCAGCTGGTGCCGGCGCGGCTGCGGGCCACCGGCCAGGCGCTCTTCTCCGGGCTGGTCTTCGCCGGCGGCAACGTCGTCGGGTACCAGCTCTCCGGCCTGGGCTACGACAGCTACGGCTCGGCGGCGCCGCTCTTCGGCTGGGCCGCGGTCGCGGAGCTCGTGGCCCTGCTGCTCGCCGTGGCGCTGGTGCAGCCCGGCCCTAGGCCTCGGCCTTGAACTGGTAGGCGCCGCCCTCCTGCCAGCTCCGGATGGCGTGGAAGACGTCGCGCACGCGGCTGCGCTCCATGGCCGAGAGCTCGGACATCCGCACCGCGTTGGTCACCGGCTTGTGGGCCACCGCCATGCGGAGCTGGAGCCGCAGCCGCAGGCCCAGCAGGAAGCGGTAGGCCTCGGCCACCCGGGACTCGTCGGCGGCGTCGAGCTTCCCGGCGCGGACCGCCGCCGCCAGCCGCTCCAGGGTCGGGCGCTCCGTGATCCCGCTCTCCAGGGCGTAGCACCGCGTGAGGAACACGATGGGGGAGATGCCGTGGAGCTTGAGATCCACCTCCGACGACTTCCCCCGCAGCCGCAGCAGCAGCCCCGGGGGCGGCCGGAAGCGCAGCGCGTCCTGGGCCAGCAGCTTGAGGAAGACGGGCCGGGCCCCGGCGGCGGCCACCAGCTCCTCGAGCGGCGAGAGGTCGAGGGTGCCCCCCACGCGCCGGAAGTCGAAGAAGATCGAGGCCACCAGCAGGGCCTGCGGAGTGGGAACCTCGATCCAGCCGCGGAAGCGCTCCGCCCAGGAGGTGAGCGTCCCGTGCCAGCTGCGCGCCATGAAGCCGCCCGGGCATACGGGGAACCCCGCCGCCACCAGGTCGGCGTTGACGAGCTCGGCGAAGCGCCGGAACCAGTCGGCCTGGCTCGCGCCCGCGTCGGCGTACACCAGGGCGTTGTCCTGGTCGGTGAGCAGGGTCTGCTCCATCCGCCCCTCCGAGCCGAAGACGATCCAGGCGTAGGGGGCCGGCGGCGGCCCCAGGTCGGCCTCGGCCCAGCGCAGGATGGGGCGCAGCAGGGCGTCGTTGAGCCGCGCCACCAGGCCGGCGATCACCGTGGCCTCGAGGCCTCCGGCCAGCAGCGCCGAGACCATCTCGGTCATGCGATCGGCGTAGCCCGGGAGCGCATCCCGCGAGGCGAGTCGCTCGACGCCGCGGAGCATGGCCACGGGCCCGGAGACGCTGCAGCGCAGGAGGTCGGTGGAGGTGTAGACGCCGGAGATGACGCCGGCGCGGGTCACCGGGAAGTGGTGGATGCGGGCGTCGAGCAGGAGCCGCCAGGCGTCGTGGATCGGGGTGGCGGCGTCCACGGTCAGGAGCTGCCGCGTGAAGATTCCCTCGATGGGGGCGCCGGCTCCCAGGCCGGCCGCCAGGACGCGGTTGCGCAGGTCGCGGTCGGTGAGGATGCCGGGCGGGTCGGAGCGCACCAGCACCGAGGAGATGTTCTCGCGCCGCATCACCCGGGCCGCGTCGCCCACGGTGATGCCCGGGTCGACCCACACCGCCTCGCGCCGCACCAGCTCGGACACCGGGGCGCCGAGGTCGGTCTGGAAGGTGGCCACCGCCGAGTGCTCCAGGCTGGCCTTGAGCCGCTCCGAGAGCCCGACGGCGAAGTGGGCCGCGAAGCGGGCGTCGGCGAGGAGGCGCTGGAAGACCTCGCCCGGGAAGCGGTAGGCGAGCAGGTCCTCCTCGACGCGGACGTCGAGCGTGGCCTTCCCGGTGAGGAGCGAGGTGTAGCCGAAGATCTCCCCCTCCTCGAGGAGCTGGAGCCCCTTGCCCTCGCGCTCCAGCCGCACCGCGCCCTTGCGGATCACGTAGAGGTGGCGGAGCGGCTTCACCCCCACCTCCGCCAGCATCTCGCCCGCCTCGTAGAGGCCCACCTCGAGCGTCGACGCCACCTCGCCGAAAAGCGCCTCGGGGAGGGCGTGAAAGGGCGCCAGGGAACGGACGTACGAGACCGGGTCGTTGGGGGCCATGCCCGTCCCTCACCCTAGCACGCGGCTCCGGCCGCTCGTTCCGGGTGGGCCCGGGGTGATATCCTCCCGGCTTTCCCGGAGGGCATCCTTGGAGAACTCGAGCCGGCCCGAGTCCGTTCCCGACTGGGCCCCGCGCGGCCCCAGCCAGAAGCCGCTCTTCCGCCTGATCGCTGCCTTCGGGCTCTCGATACCCCTCGTCGCCGTATCCTTGCTGGAGGCGGGCGCCCGGCCCCAGGTTGCGCTCCTGTGGAGCGGCGGTTCCTGGCTCGCCTGCGGCCTGCTCGCCGGATGGAACGCGGTCGAGTACGGGCTCGGCCGTGCCCCCCACGGCGGCCAGACCCCGGCCTGGCTGCGGTGGGCGCTGGCCGTTCCCTACTTCGCCGTCACCTGGGTTGGCGTGCGGACGGTGGCGGCCATGGTCGCCGGCCTGGCCTACCTGGCGGCGGCCGGCTCGTAGACGCCGCTCCCACCGCGCCCCTCGAGAAAAGTCGAGCCGCGGCTCCTCGAACGGGAGCCGCGGCCCGGACCCACGCGCTTCCTCGCAGCTCGCGGGTCAAACCTCCACGTCGTGGATGATCCTCAGCAGGTCGGCCTCCATCCCCGCCGACGCCAGCACCTTGGCCTTCTTCTGCCCCAGGGCGACCCCGAAGCGCGGGTCGGCGGCGCTCTTCTCGTAGGCGGTGCGCAGCTTCGCCGAGAGCTCGTTCATCTGCCGCACGGTGAACTTGTGCTTCTGGGCCAGGGTCTTCAGGTTGTGCTCCGCCCCGTCGGCCTCGAACCAGGCGATGCCGAACCGGTCGGGCGGCCGCCCGATGAAGACGTAGACGGCCCGCTCGCCGGCCACGATCTCGATCGGGTCGTGCAGCTTGGCGGCCCAGGGCTCCAGCACCGCCCGCAGCTTCTCGATCCGCTGCGCCCCCGGCGACGCCGGGTCGAGTGGCGGCAGCTCCTTCTCGGTTCCGAACAGCTTCCCCAGAAATCCCATCGGTGCGCTCCTTTCCTGACGCGTCCACCCCGCAGGACGGCAAAGGGCCGCCCTGGAGGTGCCTCCTCCAGATAGCGGCCCGGCTATCTGCGTGTTCCCTCCGGAGGGACCTTCCCTCCGGACCCGTTGGAATGTCGGCTAGGATCTCGTCGAGCGACCTCCCTCTGCGGCTCTCACTGCGTCCTCAGCAGGATCTCGTCCAGCGCGATCAGCATCACCCACGCGACGGCCACCACCCCGGCCGAGACCTTCAGCAACCTGTCGGGACCGACGTCCTTCGGCAGGAAGCGCGCCACCAGCCCGGTGATCGGCGAGCAGAGGATGCGGAAGAAGGCCCGCACCTTGCTGTGCGGGTTCTGGCTGTTGCGCTCCACCATCCAGGCCAGGAGCACGTAGATGAGCACCATGAAGGCGAGGAGCCGAAGCATGGTGACGAGCTTCCCGAGGAGGGCCATGTGGCGTGGCTGGCGCTGGTCAGCAGGGAGCGGGGCGGGGGCCGGGGCCCCCGCCCCACCGGCATGGGCTAGTGACCGGCGTCGATGGCCGCCGAGGCGCCGCCCGTCTTCGGGTAGCGGATCGAGACCACGAAGTCCTGCATCTGCTGCGACGGCGCCTTGGTCAGGCTCGACACGATCCAGATGGTGAGG
Organism: Deltaproteobacteria bacterium; assembly: GCA_016214955.1. GTDB lineage: Bacteria > Myxococcota > Myxococcia > Myxococcales > Anaeromyxobacteraceae > JACRMN01. The sequence continues at coordinate 112,180 of JACRMN010000011.1, read as the reverse complement.
AAGCCGAGCGGGATGCCGAAGACGCCCGAGGCCACGGTGGTGGTCCCGAACCAGGAGACGCCGAAGAAGCGGCTCCCGACCATGTAGTAGAGCGTGGTGCCGAGGCCCACCAGCATGCCGGCCACGGCGCCGTGGTAGTTGGCCCGCTTCCACCAGATGCCCATGACGAGCGCCGGGAAGAAGGAGGCGGCGCCGAGGCTGAAGGCCCAGGCCACCAGCTCCACGATGATGGCCAGGCGGGCGGTCGCCACCCAGGCCGAGATCAGGGCCACCGTGATGAGCAGCACCTTGGTGATGGTGAGCCGCTTGATGAGCGAGGCCTTGGGGTTGATGACGTTGTAGTACAGGTCGTGGGAGATGGCGTTGGCGATGGTGAGCAAGAGGCCGTCGGCGGTGGAGAGCGCGGCGGCGAGGCCGCCGGCCATGACCAGGCCCGTGATCACGAAGGGCAGGCCGGCGATCTCCGGGGTGGCGAGCACCACGAAGTCGGTGCTCTTCACCACGAAGTCGGCGAACTGCACGATGCCGTCACCCGCCTTGTCCACCACGCTGAAGAGGCCGGCCGGCGCCCACAGGTTCACCCAGGCGGGGAGCTCGGAGATCTTGGAGCCCACCAGGTTGGTGAACACGGCGTTGCGCGCGAAGGCCGCGTAGGCCGGCGCGGTGAAGTAGAGCAGGAAGATGAAGAACAGCGACCAGCCCACGCTGGTGCGCGCCTCGCGCACCGAGGGTGTGGTGTAGTAGCGCGTCAGGATGTGTGGCAACCCGGCGGTGCCCACCATCAGGCAGAAGGTCAGCGCCAGGAAGTTCCACATGCCGGTCCCGGTGGGCACGGAGAGGTACTTCTCCAGCCGCGCCCCCTCGGCGGCCGGCGCCGCGGCCTGGCGGTTGGCCACCGCCTGGGCGGCCTTGGCCTTCTCCTTCTCGGCCTCCGGCACCGCCGGGTCCTTCAGCTTCTCGCCGAGCGCCTTCGCCTCCTCGGCCCACTTGGCCCGGGTGGCCTTCTCGCCCGGGTCGGCCGAGATCCGGAGCGCCGCCTGGTTGTTCCGCTCCAGGAGCCGCCCGTAGGTCAGCTCGGGCACGGGGATGGCGAAGAGCTTGAACGAGAGCACCACCACCGGCACCAGGTAGCTGGTGATGAGGATGATGTACTGGGCCACCTGGGTCCAGGTGACGGCCCGCATGCCGCCGAGCACCGAGCAGAAGAGCACGCCGATGAGGCCCACGAAGACGCCGATGTTGAAGTCGAGGCCGATGAAGCGGCTGACGATCAGGCCGACGCCGGTCACCTGGGCGATGAGGTAGGTGAAGGAGGCGAGGATGGCCGCCAGCACGCCGATGAGGCGAGGGGTGTGGCCGCCGTAGCGCTCGCCCAGGAAGTCGGGGATGGTGTACTTGCCGAACTGGCGGAGGTAGGGGCCGAGGAACACGGCCAGCAGCAGGTAGCCGCCGGTCCAGCCCATCACGTAGGCGAGGCCGGAGAAGCCCTGCGCCGAGAGGGCGCCCGCCATGGAGATGAAGGAGGCGGCGCTCATCCAGTCGGAGCCGGTGGCCATGCCGTTGTAGAGGGCGGGCACGCCGCGGCCGGCCACGTAGTACTGGTCGGCGTCGCTGGTGCGGGTGACGATGCCGATGAGCAGGTAGATGCCCATCGACAGGCCCATGAAGATCCAGCCGATGACGCGGTTGGGCAGGCCGAAGACCGCCTCGGCGATGCCGATGAGGATGGTGACGACGATGAAGCCGACGGTGTAGAGGCCGAAGACCTTGTTGAGATTCATCTACCCCTCCTCGCGGATGCCGTACTCGAGGTCCTTGGCGTTCATCAGCTTGGCGTACAGGGCGATCTCCACCACGAAGACCGCCAGCGAGCCCTGGGCGGCCACCCAGTAGCCGAGGGGGAAGCCGATGATGGTGATCTCGTTGAGCGCCCCGGCCCAGACACCGCCGAGGAGGTAGGTCACCACGAACCAGATGACGAGCAGGATCGTCGTCAGCCGCACGTTGTATCGCCAGTAGGACTCTTTCTGCTCTTGGGTCAGCTCCGACATGCATCCTCCAGGTGGTCAGTCGCTCGTCTTCACGTCTCCAGGCTTCTCGGGTGCCTCCGCCAGCGCGCGAAAAGTCAAAAGCCGCCACCAGAGCATCGCTGCTCCAGGTAGCGGCCCGGCTACCTCGTGCTTCACCTCCGGAGAGTCTCTTCCTCCGGACCCATAACGATGTGGTTAGGACTTCATCCTTGCGGGTGCCTCCGGCGCTGGGTGATCGCTCGCGGAACTCACTCGACTCAGGGTGTACTTCGCGGGGTGTAGTAACCGGTAGCACACGCTTTCCTGCGCCCGCAAGACGCAGCGCAGAATAGACGCCGCTGTGCAGACTTTTCTGCGCGAGCCAGCTAGCCGGTTCGGGGTGGGTCCACCGAGGACGTCAGACTAGGGCAGATCCCGCAACCGCTGGATTCCAAGACGTTTTCTCAGGACGAGGAACAGCTCTGCGGTAGCCACGGCGTCGAGGAGGGCGTCGTGGGCGCCGTAGTCCGGCAATCCGTACTCCCGGCGAGCCAGCGTCAGGTTCCTCTCGATCTGATCGCTGGCCAGGCCGGGCTCGGCCATGCGGCTCGTCAGGGCCAGGAGGCGAGCGGTGTCGACCACCCTGGGCTTCGGCCACTGCAGCCCGGACCGGGCGAAGTCCCGCTTCAGGAAGGTGACGTCGATCGACTGGTGGTGAACGATCAGCACTCCCTCGCGCAGGCGCCGCTCGACCTCGGGGAGCACCTCGGCGAGCCGCGGGGCGGCCCCCAGGTCCCCGCGCACCAGCTGGTGAGCGGCCACCGAGGCGGGGTCGATGCTGGCGCCACCCTCGGGGTGCACCAGGGTTCGATAGCCCTCGCCGAGCCGGATCGTGCCCTCGCGGACGGGAACCATCCCGATGGAGATCACCGGGTCGCGGCGCGAGTCGAGCCCGCCCGTCTCGAGATCGAGCGCCCAGTACGTGACCTCCTTCCAGCGCGGGGAGCGAAACAGCACTGGGGCATCCTACATGTCGCCCGGGGAGCACCGAACGGGGCCCGCCGGGCCCCCAAACAGCTGCCTCATTGGCGCCGACCCCAACGGGGGATGATTCCCGACGCCTTTCGCGCATGGCTGCCGAAACAGCTTCGTCCACCCCATGCGAGTACTCCACCTCGCCCTCGGCTGGCACGCCTGCAACGTCGGGTACTTCGCCCAGGCTTCGCCGATTTTCCCAGTCCCGGCGGACGCTTCCATGGCGCCATGCGTCATCGACCCATGCGGGGCATGCGTCACCGCATGTCCTGCACGCAGGCCCTGCGCCAGCCGCGCTTCCATTGCGCCGCGCCTTGATCCCTAACGGGGGCTGTGGTACCCACTTTCACCCTCGCAGCTCGCACCTACCACCCGAATCCACGCTTCCCCCAAGGGAGGAATACCCGTATGGCTTCACCTCAGGCCGCCCCCGAGGTCCAGAGCGGCACCGGCATGACGAGCGAAGAGAAGATGGTCGTCTTCGCGTCTTCGCTCGGTACCGTCTTCGAGTGGTACGACTTCTACCTCTACGGCTCCCTCGCCGCCTTCATCTCGAAGCACTTCTTCGTGGCGGTGAACGAGACCACCTCGTTCATCTTCTCGCTGCTCGCCTTCGCCGCCGGCTTCTTCGTCCGCCCCTTCGGCGCCATCGTGTTCGGCCGCCTCGGCGACCTCATCGGCCGCAAGTACACCTTCCTCGTCACCATCCTCCTGATGGGCGGCGCCACCTTCATCGTCGGCGTGCTCCCGGGCTACGCCACCCTGGGCATCGCCGCCCCGGTCATCCTCATCACCCTCCGCCTCCTCCAGGGCCTCGCCCTCGGCGGTGAGTACGGCGGCGCGGCCACCTACGTGGCCGAGCACGCTCCCCCGGGCAAGCGCGGCTTCTTCACCTCCTGGATCCAGACCACCGCCACCCTGGGCCTGTTCCTCTCCCTGCTCGTCATCATGGGCGTCCGCATCAGCATCGGCGGCAAGGCCTTCGAGGAGTGGGGCTGGCGCGTTCCCTTCATCCTCTCCATCGCCCTGCTCGGCGTCTCGGTGTGGATCCGGCTCAAGCTGAACGAGTCGCCGGTGTTCAAGCGCATGAAGGAGGAGGGCAAGCAGTCCAAGGCCCCCCTCACCGAGTCGTTCCTGCGCTGGGGCAACCTGAAGATCGTGCTCCTGGTCCTCTTCGGCGGCGTCGCCGGCCAGGGCGTGGTCTGGTACACGGGCATGTTCTACGAGCTCTTCTTCATCAAGCAGACGCTCAAGATCGACGCCCAGACCGCCGACCTGATCGTGGCCGCCTCGCTGATCATCGGCACCCCGTTCTTCATCGTCTTCGGCGTGCTCTCCGACAAGATCGGCCGCAAGTGGATCATCATGGTCGGCTGCCTCGTCGCCGCCGTGACCTACTTCCCCATCTTCAAGGCCCTCACCAAGTACGGTAACCCCGACCTGCTCGCCGCCCAGCAGAGCAGCCCGGTGAAGGTCTTCGCCGCCCCCGGCGACTGCACCTTCCAGTTCGACCCGGTCGGCAAGGCCACCTTCAAGTCGAGCTGCGACCAGATCAAGACGGTGCTGGCCCGCAAGGCCATCCCGTACGAGAACGTGGAGCAGGCCGGCATCCCCAACGCCTACATCACCGTGGGCTCGGCTCGCGTCGACTCGTTCGACGGGCGCGCGCTGCCGGCGGCCGAGTTCAAGGCCAAGAACGCCGACCTGGGCAAGGCCATCAACGCCGCCACCGCCATGTACCCGGCCAAGGCCGACCCGGCCAAGATCAACTACCCGATGGTGGTCTTCCTCCTCGTCATCCTCGTCATCTACGTGACGATGGTGTACGCGCCCATCGGCGCCTGGCTGGTGGAGCTGTTCCCGGCCCGGATCCGCTACACCTCCATGTCGCTGCCGTACCACATCGGCAACGGCTGGTTCGGCGGCTTCCTGCCCTTCACCGCCTTCGCCATCGTGGCCGCCACCGGCGACATCTACGCCGGCCTCTGGTACCCGATCATCGTGGCCTCGATGACCTTCGTGGTCGGCTCGCTGCTCATGCACGACACCGACGTGAAGGGCGCCATCCACCACGACAGCTAGCCGCTTCGTCTTCCCGCAGGGTGACCCCCCGCGCCAAACCGGCGCGGGGGGTCTTTTTCACGCCGAACCGCCTCAGCTGCGATAAAGTCGCCGGCCCCCCGTTCACCGGCCGCGCCCTCGGAACCGGACGCGACCCTTCACTGGAGAACCCAGATGCGCCTCCCGTCCCGCTCCGCCGTCGCCGCTGCATTCACCGCGGTCGCCACCCTCGCCGTGGCAGAGGGCCCGTCCACCGGCCCTGGCGTCGCCGACACGGACACCTCGCCGGCCGTCTTCTTCGGCCTCCTGGCTGCCGTCGCCGGCCTGGGCGTGGTGCTGTGGCTCGCCACCAAGTACATGGGCGGCAGCGGCCCGAAGAAGTAGCAGCACCGCAAGTCGGCCTCCCCGCGGCCCCGCGGGGAGGGCGGCGCGTCCCCTACCCGCGGACGCGCACCACGGTCACCGTGCAGGGCGCCTCGGCCGAGACCTTGGTCGAGACCGTGCCCAGCAGCCCGCCCAGCGTCACGTCGCGCGGCGGCGACCCGATGACCACGTGATCCACGTGGTTGGCCCGGGCGTACTCCAGCAGCGCGCCGGCCGGGTCGCCCGACTCCATCACGTGATACGAGATCTGCTGGGGCGGGAGCTTGAGCGGCTCGGCCCAGTGGCGCAGCTGCACCAGCTGCTTGATGCGCTGGCTGGTGGCCGCCTCGTGCCGGTCGGCCCCCACCAGCTCCGGCGCCGGCCTGATGACGGTGATGCAGGCCAGCCGCGTCGGCTCCCCGGCGATCACCAGCCGCCGCACCGTGGCCCGCAGCGCCTCGTTGCGCGCCTCGTTGGTGTGGGCGGTGGCCACCGCCACCAGCACGATGGGCGCGGCCGCCAGCTGCAGCGAGGTGCTGGAGACGGAGTCGGGGCCGTAGCCGATGGCCCGCAGCCAGCGCACCATGCGCTTGCCCACCCCCAGCCGGCGCGTCCGGCGGCCCTGGCTGGTGACCGTCACCTGGTCCGGGTGGCCGAGGTCGAAGGCCACCTGGGCGGCGGTGGCGTAGCGGTCGGCGGCGTCGGGCTCGAGGCACCGCAGGATCACCTCCTGCAGCCACTCGGGCAGGCCGGGCACCAGGGCCCGGGGCGGCACCGGGTCGCGGTGCAGCCGCACCCGCAGGCCGGCCGGCGAGGTGGGCGAGCCGAAGGGCATGCGGCCGGTGCACAGCTCGTAGAGCACGGCCCCGAGGGCGAAGAGGTCGCTGCGGGCGTCGTCGCGGGCCCCCAGCACCTGCTCGGGCGAGAGGTAGGGGGCGGAGCCCATCGGCCGCCGGAACTCCTCCGCCAGCAGGTCGGGGAAGTGGCCGTGGTGGGCGATGCCGAAGTCGATGAGCACCGCCTCGCCGCTCTCCCGCAGGATGACGTTGGAGGGCTTGACGTCGAGGTGCACCACGTTCTGCAGGTGCAGGCTGTGGAGGGCGTTGGCCACCGCCAGCCCGAGCCGCGCCACCTCGGCGGGCGGCACCGGCCCCTTGCCCACCCAGTCGGCGAGCGGCCGCCCCTCCACCCTCTCCATCACCAGGTAGGGGATGCGGGCCAGGTCGCCGGCGGCCACGAAGCGGGGCACGTGGGGGCCGGTGAGGGCCCCGAGCACCATCCTCTCCACCTCGAAGGTGACCACCGCCTCGCCCGGCTCCCCGGGGCCGAGGCGGGGGATCTTCATGATCATGGGGAACCCGGTCTCCGGGCCGCTGACCCGGTAGATGACCCCCATGCCACCGGCGTGGATCCGCTCCTCGATCCGGAAGCCGTCGATCACGTCGCCGCGCTCGGGCAGCCCGCTCACGCCTTCACTCCCCGTGCTCCAGCCTGTGGGCCAGCCGCTCCGGCAGGCCGGCGGCCCGCACCTTGGCGGCCGCCTGGGCCCAGTCGTACGGCACCCGGTGGAAGGCCAGCGTCTGCTTCACGTCGTCGAAGAGGGCCCAGCAGGCCTCGGTGCGCCCGTCGCGCGGCTGGCCCGCCGAGCCGATGATGGCCAGCCAGCGGCGGCGCTTCTCCACCGGGATGGTGACGCCGGCCATGGGCTTGAAGGGCACCGGGCGGCCGCTGCCGCTGGCGAAGTACAGCGCCGGCTCATGGACGTGCCCGGAGAAGATCCAGGTGGCCCCCTTGGACATCGCGATGCTCTCGGCGGCGCGGGCGGGATCGGTGACGTAGGTCCACTGGCCCGGCGAGGCGGCGCTGGCATGGACGAAGAGGATGCCCTCGCGCCGCGCCGTGAGCGGCAGGGAGTCGAGGAAGGCCACCTGTCGCTGGTTGAGCTGCTTGCGGGTCCAGAGGACCGCCCGGGCGGCCGCCGGGTTCATGGTCTCGGCGGAGTTCTCCAGGGCGGCGGCGTCGTGGTTGCCGCGCACCACCACGGCGCCGTGGCGGGCGTGCTCCTCGACGATGTCGATGACCGCACCGGGGTCGGCGCCGTAGCCGATGAGGTCCCCGACGAAGGCGTAGCCGTCGGCCCCCTCGCGCCCGGCCTGCTCGAGGCAGGCCTGCAGCGCCTCGAGGTTGGCGTGGATGTCGGCGAGCAGGGCCCAGCGCACCCGAGGGACGATAGCGGAGAAGGGCGGGGCCGTCCCCCTATTCCGCGCCGTGCGACCCGCGGCGCCCGGTGCGACGCGGGGTCGCGAGGGGGGCGGAGGCTAAGGTTCCCCGCGCCGCGCGGGGGCCGCGGGTACCGGAGCCGTGGCCCGGAGGATGAGCGCGCCGACGACGCCCGAGACCAGCGACCCGACGAGGATCCCCAGCTTGGCCTCGTCGAGCAACCTAGGGGTGGACGGGAAGGCGAGCCCGGCGATGAAGAGCGCCACGGTGAACCCGATGCCGGCGACCGCCGAGACGCCGAGCAGCTTCGCGCTCGATGCGCCACCGGGGGCGCGGGCGACGCCGAGGCGCACGGCGGCCAGCGTGAACCCGAAGATGCCGGCCAGCTTCCCGGCGAAGAGGGCGAGGAGGGTCCCGATGGTGACCCGTCCGGTGATCTGGGAGGCGTCCAGGGCGGCGAGGTGCACGCCGGAGTTCGCCAGGGCGAAGAGCGGCATGACCCCGAACGCCATCCACGGGTGCAGCGCCCGGACGAAGCGCGTGAGCGGTGCCTCGAGCTCTTCGAGCCGGCCCTCGATGCCCCGGAGCGCGGCCTCGTCCTGCTCGTGGTCGGCCGCGGCCCGCGCCAGCGCGCTGGCGTGCACGGAGAGATCGTGGAGCACCTCACGAGGCCGCCGCCGCGCGGTGGCCGGGATGGCGAGGCCGAGGATCACGCCCGAGATGGTGGCGTGGATCCCGGAGTGGTGGAGCGTGTACCAGAGCAGCGCGCCCACGATGGCCCACGCCGGCGCACTCCGCACCTGGGCCCGGGACATCGCCAGGGCGGCGCCGCCCACCGCGAGGGTGGCGAGCAGCCAGGTGGCCTGGACGCCCGAGCCGTAGAACACGGCGATGACCAGGATCCCGCCGATGTCGTCGAAGATGGCCAGCGCCGTCACGAAGACGATCAAGGCGTGAGGGACCCGGCTCCGGAGCAGCGTCAGCACGCCGACGCAGAAGGCGATGTCCGTCGCCATGGGGATGCCCCAGCCCGGCGCGCCCGGCCCCCCGGTGTTGAAGGCGAGGTAGATGGCTGCCGGGACGACCATGCCGCCGAGCGCCGCGATGGCTGGAAGCATGGCCTGGGACGGGGTGCGAAGCTCGCCCTCGACCAGCTCGCGCTTGATCTCCATCCCGACGACGAAGAAGAACAGCGCCATCAGGCCGTCGTTGACGAGCTGGTGCAGCGTGAACCGCAGGAGGATCGGACCCGCTCCGATCGTCAGCGGGGCCCCGAACGTCCGGTCGTAGCTGTCGAAGTGCAGGTTGGCCCATGCCAGCGCTGCCACGGCGCAGCCGAGGAGGATGAGGCCGCTCGCTGCCTCGAGGCGGAAGAAGGCCTGCAGCGGCCGCAGGGCGATCGTGAAGAGGCGGGGTCCCGCCGGCGCCTGGGGGCGCACCTCGCGCTTGTTCGTCATCGTCTCTCGCTCCCGGGTGAGTGTCGGCGCGCGCCCGCGCCTGCGGACGGGCCGGCCCCGACGAGCCGAGCGGTGCTCGCTTCGCTCCGCTCCCCTGCCGGCGGGCGCTCGGCGCCCTGGCGCGCCGCGCGGAGCCGGGCTCGCGCGCGCCACGCAAGGCCGGTGGCGGCCGCGGTAGCTGCCAGGGCCACCGCCGCGGCGATCCGAGGGCCAACTGCGCCGTCCTGCCTCACCAGGTATGGCAGGGAGACCAGGGCCACGATGACCGTGAAGGCGGAGGCGAACGCGAGCGCCGCGGCTCGATTCGAGAGCCTGGTCACGAGATCGACGGCTTCCTTCGATGCGGGGCGAGTGGCCATGGCCGTGCCCTCTCCGGAGCACCGGCGCGCGGCCCGACGGTCGAGCGAGAACCGGGCACCGGTGTCCGCGCTCCACCGCCCGGTTCGTCGCCGGGTCCGAGCTGAGAGCAGTGGCCCGACTGCCCCTCTGAACCTGTGGCGGATCGACGCCTCCAGTCCGCCACACCCAGCGCCAACCATAGGAGCGGAGACGCCCGGGAACAAGCGAATCCGGACGAGTCGATTCGATTGCGGCGCAAAGGGGGCGGCGTGTACTCATGGGACTCCAAGGGTGCTGTCGCAAGGAAGTGCTTGCGGCCGCAGGCGCAACGGAGCAGCCGGGCCACTGCTCCCAGCATCGCGGAACCGAAGCCGGGTTCCGCGTGGAGGCGCCATGCCGGTCCGTTCCATCGAGCGTTCCCACACCGGAGTCCGGGTCGTGGTCGAGGGCCAGCTGGTCCCCGAGGACGTGGTTCCCGTGCGCGAGGAGCTGCGTTCGGCCGCGGCGGGGTTTCCCGTCGAGATCGATCTGCGGGGAGCCGGCGACTGCCAGGCGCACGCGCTCCTGATGCTCACCCAGGTGCTGGCCGAAGCGCGGGCGCGGACGTCCTACCGAGGGCTGACCGTGTTCGATCGGCGTCTGCTGCGCTACCTCGGGCGCGACGAGGGCGCCGGCGACGCAACGCCTGCGTGACTGCTCGAGGTGGAGTACCTTCTCGGCGGCGAGCGCGACCGCACCGCGCCCCTCGGCAGCCCGGCCTCGCTACCGGAGGAAGAGCAGCGTCACCGCCACGAAGAGCGGGATGAGCACGGCTCCGCTCCAGGCCATGTAGCCGAAGAAGCCAGGCATCTTGACGCCGCCCTGCTCGGCGATGGCCTTGACCATGAAGTTGGGGCCGTTGCCGATGTAGGTGTTGGCGCCCATGAGCACCGCCCCCAGCGAGATGGCGGTGAGCAGGTCTGCGCCCCGCGGCGTGGCCAGCATCTGGGAGAGCTGCCCGCCGTCGGTGCCGAGGAGGCCCGAGGCCGCCGAGGCGAAGGTGAGGTAGGTGGGGGCGTTGTCGAGGAAGGAGGAGAGCAGGCCGGTCGCCCAGAAGAAGTGCCAGGGGGCGTGGAGCCCGAGCTCGCCGCCCCGCGCCTGGAGGATGGCCAGCGCCGGGATCATGGTGGCGAAGATGCCCGCGAAGACCACCGCCACCTCGACGATGGGCGCCCAGGAGAACGCGTTCTCCTCGCGGAGCGGGCGGGGCGTCGTCAGCCAGGAGAGCGCGGCCATCGCCAGCATGCCGCCCTCCTGGACGCCGGTGGGCAGGCGGTACGAGCCCGAGACCAGCAGCACCGCCACCACGCCGCCCAGGTAGAGGAAGTTCAGGCCGCCCACCAGGTGGACCGGCACCTGGTGCTTCACCGCGATCTCGTCGAGGTCGCCCGGGGTGGCGATGTCCTCCTGGCGGAAGATGGTGGAGTCGAGCACGTAGAAGACGGCCAGCAGGGCGCCGACCACGAAGAGCCACTCGGGCCACAGGCGCAGGGTCCAGAGGAACGGGACGCCGCGCAGGAAGCCCAGGAAGAGCGGTGGGTCGCCTAGCGGCGTCAGCAGGCCGCCGGCGTTGGCCACCACGAAGATGAAGAAGACCACCACGTGGGCCTTGCGCTGCCGCACCGAGTTGGCGCGGAGCAGCGGCCGGATGAGCAGGACCGAGGCGCCGGTGGTGCCGATGAGCGATGCCAGCACCGCGCCGAGGCCGAGGAGCGCCACGTTGAGGCCGGGCGTGCCGGCGAGCGTGCCCCTCACCACGATGCCGCCGGCGATGACGAAGAGCGCCCCCAGCAGGATGATGAAGGCCAGGTACTCGTGGGCGGTGTGCAGCACGACCGAGGGGTCGTGGCTCGCCATCCAGGCGGCCACCGGAGCGCCGAGCACGAGCGAGAAGAGCGCCTTGTTGCGGTTGTGCTCCCAGAAGTGCGGCGCCGCCAGCGGGAGGACCGCGATGGCCAGCAGCATGACCGCGAACGGCAGGACGCTCCAGGCGGGCAGGGAGTTGCCGAGCATCGGGCCAATCTAGCATGCGCCCGCCGGACCTCGACGTCCGGCCCTGGCCGTGGTTCCGGCTAGTGCTCTGGCGCCGGGGTTGCCGGCACCACCGCCACCGGGCAGCGCGCCGCGCCTGCCAGGTCGACGCCCACCCCGGACGCCAGGACCCCCTCCACCGCCCCCCGAGGGTGGGAGCCGGCCACCAGCAGGGGCGCGCCCCGCTCGACTGCGAAGGCGCAGGCCTCCTCCACGATCGAGCCCTGGCGCACCACGGCCTCGGCGTGCCCGAGTCCCTGCGCGGCGGCCCACTCGCCGAGCGCCTGCTGGCCCTCGTCCAGCAGCTCACGGCGAAGCCGGCCCACGGTATCGGCCGGGAGGTGGCCCGCTCCGTACTCGTCCGGCAGCGGCACGACGTGGAGCAGCGCGAGGCCCCGCCCCAGGCGCGCGGCCAGCGCGGCGGCGAACCGGCAGGGCGCGATCGACTCCGCGTCGATACGGGTGAGGGCCACGACCGGCCCGGCCCCGATGTCGGCCACCTCGAGATCGGGCGGCACGACCACCAGGGGACATGAGGCCCGCAGGAGCAGGTGCCGGGCGACGCTGCCGAGCCGCACCAGGTTCAGCCCGCCCCGCTTCCCCGCCCTGCCGATGAGGAGAGCGTCGGCACTCAGCTCGCTCCGCGCGCGCAGAAGCCCCTCCTCCGCCGTCGGGCCCTGCACCACGCGCACCTCGCCGACGTGGCCCGCGGCCCCCGAGCGCTGGAGGGCCCTGCCCGCCTCCGCTTCTGCCGCCTGGTTGACCTCGTCGAGGTGGTGGTAGCGCAGGACCACGCGCAGGTGCTCATCTCCCAGGACGTGGACGCCGACGAACGCCTCCCCGCCGGCCGCGCGGGACGTGTCGCCGAGCCATCGCGCGAAGTGCAGGGCACCCTGGCTCAGCGGCGAGAGATCCAACCCCACGATCCATCTCATGGCCCCTCGATGCTCTGCCCGGGGTGCGCCCCCTGTCAACCGGCGAGGATCGGGAACGCCCCGGGGGCTGCCCCAGCGGCGAGAGGGCGCAAGGGCGTAGACGACCAGGGCCTGGCCTCCACCTCCCGAGCGGAGGCGAGCTTCGCGGGAGCCGACAGCCATCGCACTCGTGCTGCCCGCTGGCGTCGACATCGAGATGCAGTTCGCCACAGGCGCGAGCTGGCGCGCAACCACTGCGCGCATCGACTGCGTGAGGCGCAGGCGAGCGACTGCCCGCGGGGGGAGCATCCGTTTCCGGCGGGCCGCCGCGCAGCCGTTGCGGCATGGATTGCGCGCAATTGTCGCGCGCAATGGCTTCTTGGGAGTGGGGCAATCCGATCATTGATTGACGCCTTCCAAGCCCCGTTTGGGCCTGCTATACGCATCGGAACCCGCGAGGAGGTCCCGCATGAGCGCAGCGCCCGCCACGGTGAAGCCGCCGGCCCGCACCCAGAAGACAGCGCAGGAGCTGGTCGAGTCCCCGGAGTTCAAGGCCCTGGTCCGCAAGCGCTGGACCGTGAGCGCGGTGATGCTGGTGCTGCTCTTCGTCAGCTACTACGGCTACATCCTCCTCATCGCCGCCAACAAGCCGCTGGTCTCCACCAAGATCGGCGCCGTCACCACCCTCGCCATCCCGCTCGGCATCCTCTCCATCGTCGCCGCCTGGGTGCTCACCGGCGTGTACGTGGCCTGGGCCAACAAGGCCTACGACCCCGAGGTCGAGCGGCTCAAGCGCCAGCTCGAGCGCTAGCGACGTGCCCTCCAGGAGAACGACATGATCCCCGTCCTCGCCGCCGGTGCCGCTCCGCTCCAGACCTCGCTCGGCAAGCCGACCGTCGCATCGATCGGCTTCTTCTTCGCCATCGTGGTGCTGACCCTGATCATCACCTACTTCGCCGCCCGCAAGACCAAGACCTCCTCCGAGTACTACGCCGCGGGCCGCTCGGTCTCGGCCGGCCAGAACGGCCTGGCCCTGGCCGGCGACTACATGAGCGCCGCCTCCTTCCTGGGCATCTCCGGGATGGTGGCCCTCAAGGGCTACGACGGCATGATCTACGCAACCGGCTGGCTGGCCGGCTGGCCGGCGCTGATGTTCCTGGTGGCCGAGCCGCTCCGCAACCTGGGCAAGTTCACATTCGCCGACGTGGTCGCCTTCCGGTTGCGCCAGACCCCGGTGCGCATCGCCGCGGCCTTCGGCGGCATCGCCACCGTGCTCTTCTACACCATCGCCCAGATGGTGGGCTCGGGCTCGCTCATCAAGCTCATGTTCGGCATCGACTACGTCTGGGCCGAGCTGATCGTGGGCGTGGTGATGCTGGGCTACGTGCTCTTCGGCGGCATGCTGGCCACCACCTGGGTGCAGATCATCAAGGCGGTGCTGCTGCTCATCGGCGTCACCATCCTCACCATCCTGGTCCTCTCCCGCTTCGGCTTCGACCCCACCAACCTCTACGCCGCGGTCTCCACCCAGTACGGCCAGGCGGCGCTGGAGCCGGGCGGGCTGGTCTCCAACCCGGTGGAGGCGGTGTCGCTGGGCCTGGCGCTGATGTTCGGCCTCCTCGGCCTGCCCCACATCCTGATGCGGTTCTACACCGTGCCCGACGCCAAGGCGGCGCGGAAGTCGGTGCTCTACGCCACCGGCCTCATCGGCTACTTCTACCTGATCATCCCCATCGTCGGCTTCGGCGCCGCGGCGCTCGTCGGCCGCGACGTCATCACCTCGGTGGACAAGAGCGGCAACATGGCCGCCCCGCTGGTGGGCGAGCTGCTCGCCGGCGCGCCCTTCCTGGGCTTCATCGCCGCGGTGGCCTTCGCCACCATCCTGGCGGTGGTGGCCGGGCTGACCCTGGCCGGCGCCTCGGCCTACTCCCACGACATCTACGTCAGCGTGCTCAAGGACGGCCGGGCCACCGAGGAGGAGCAGGTGCGCGCCGCCAAGATGGCCACCGTGGTCTTCGGCGTCGCCGCCGTCGCCCTGGGGATCGCCTTCGAGGGCCAGAACGTGGCCTTCATGGTGGGCCTGGCCTTCTCCATCGCCGCCAGCGCCAACTTCCCGGCGCTGCTGATGTCGGTGCTGTGGAAGCGCTTCACCACCATGGGCGCCGTCTGGTCGATCGTCACCGGCGCCGTGCTCTCGGTGGTGATGATCGTCCTCTCCCCCACCGTCTGGGGCGACGTGCTGAAGCACGTGGACGCCGCCGGCAAGCCCTACGGCATCATCCCGCTGAAGAACCCGGCCATCGTCTCCATGACCGCCGCCTTCGTGGTGGGCATCGTGGTCTCGCTCCTCTCCGAGGAGAAGAAGGCCCAGGAGGCCTTCGAGCGCGAGAAGATCCGCACCTACCTCGGCGTCGGCGCCGAGTAGCGCCCCGCCGGGTGCCGGTTCGAGGGGGCGGGGCCCGCGGGCGCCGCCCCCTCTCCATTTCCGGGAGGGCCGGCGCTCAGCGCGCCAGCTCGGGCACGTGGCGCGCCAGCACCGCCTGCAGCTCGGCCAGGTCGGGGCGGCGGCCCAGGGCCTCGCGCACGTAGCGCAGCGAGGCCGGGATGGAGGGCAGGAAGCCGGGGTTGCCCCTCACGCGGTCGATGAAGACGAAGCGGCCGGCGTCCTTGAGCTTGCGCTGCACGGTGAGCAGGTCGAAGGCGGCGCGGAAGGGGCCGGGCTCGAGGCGCGGCCCGCCGGCCTCGGCCAGGCGCGCCAGGTAGCGGGCCAGCATCCGGTCGACCAGGTCCGCCGGCAGCTCCACGTAGCTGTCGCGCAGCAGCGCCACCAGGTCGTACTGCCGCGGCCCCAGCAGCGCGTCCTGGAAGTCGATGACCGCCTGCTCGCCGCCGGGGAGCACCATCAGGTTGCGCGACTGGTAGTCGCGGTGGGTGAAGCCCCGGGGCTCGGCGGCCAGCAGGGCGGCGATGCGGTCGAAGGCGGCGTCCACCAGCGCCCGCTCGCCGGGAGCCAGGCTGGCGCCCTTCCAGGCCCGGAGCAGCCACTCCTCGAAGTGGTCCAGCTCCCAGCGGTAGAGCTTCTCGTCGAAGGCCCGGGTGAAGGCGATGCAGCCGCCGGGGTGGGCCTCGGCGTGGGCCCGCAGCCGCGCCAGCTGGTCGATGGCCCGCTCGTAGAGGGGCTCGGCCGGATCGCCGGCCAGGAGCCGGGTCTCCAGCATCTCGTCGCCCAGGTCCTCCAGCACCAGCAGCCCGCCCTCGGGGTCGTCGAGGGAGGCCCACTCCACCGCCGGCACCCGCACGCCGGCGGCGCGGAGCCAGCGCTGCACGTCGAGGAAGGGGTCCACCGGGGGCGGCCCGCCGCTGGTGATCTCCTCGGGCCGGGCGCCGGGAGGCATCACCATCACCACCCGCGAGGCCGGCGGCAGGCCCACCCGCCAGTAGCTCCGCATCGAGGCGTGGCCCGCCAGCCGCCGCACCGGCAGCCCCTCGGCCGGCCGCCCGCTGGCCCTGGCCACCGCCTGCCGCACCCGCGCCTCGGTCCGATCTCGCGCCGGATCGCTCACCGCGCCCTCCCGCCCCGCTCGCGTTGACACCCCCGCGAGCCGGCGCCTATAAGCCCCGAAACCTCTCGCCCCCGCGGAGCGCAGCGCATGGCCTACCACGAGAACGTCCTTTCGGCGATCGGCCGGACGCCCCTGGTGCGACTCGGCAAGGTCGCCGGTCCCGACGGCGCCACCGTGCTCGCCAAGCTCGAGTACCTGAACCCGGGCGGCTCCATCAAGGACCGGATGGCGATCCACATCGTCGAGAAGGCCGAGCGGGCCGGGCTGCTGAAGCCGGGCGGGACCATCGTCGAGAACACCAGCGGCAACACCGGCGTGGGGCTGGCCCTGGCGGCGGCGGTGAAGGGGTACCGCTGCATCTTCACCATGCCGGACAAGATGTCGAAGGAGAAGCAGGACACCCTCAAGGCCTTCGGCGCCCAGGTGGTGGTCACCCCCACCAACGTCCCCGCCGACTCGCCGGACAGCTACTACTCGGTGGCCAAGCGCCTCGCCGCCGAGACGCCCAACAGCTTCTACGTGAACCAGTACCACTCCCGGGACAACGTCGAGGCGCACTACCAGCTCACCGCCCCGGAGATCTGGGAGCAGACCGGCGGCGCCGTCGACGCCTTCGTGGCCGGCATCGGCACCGGCGGCACCATGAGCGGCTGCGGCCGGTTCTTCCGCGAGAAGAACCCGCGCATCCGCAACGTGGGCGTGGACCCGGTGGGCTCCGTGTACCACTCGATGTGGAAGACCGGGAAGCTCTCCCAGCCCCACGTCTACAAGGTGGAGGGCATCGGCGAGGACATGATGTGCGGGGCCATGGACCTCTCGATCATGGACGACGTCCGGCAGGTGGACGACCGCCAGGCCTTCGCCATGGCGCGCCGGCTGGCGCGCGAGGAGGGCATCTTCGCCGGCGGCAGCTCCGGGGCGGCGGTGCACGTGGCGGTGGAGATCGCGCGGGAGCTGGGCAAGGGCAAGACGGTGGTGGTGCCGCTGCCCGACGGCGGCCGCTCCTACATCTCCAAGTTCTACTCGGACGAGTGGATGCGCGACAACGGCTTCCCCCTGGAGGGCGGCAGCGAGGGGGTGGCCCTGGCCACGGTGCGCGACGTGCTGGGCGGCCGGCGCGGCAAGGTGCTCTCGGCCCGGCGCGGCGACCGGGTCGAGGCGGTGGTGAAGCTCCTGCAGGACCACGACGTCTCGCAGATGCCGGTGGTGGACGCCGACGGGCGCGCGGTGGGGATGATCCACGAGTACGACCTGCTCAACTTCCTCATCGAGGGGAAGCACCGGCTCTCGGAGACGGTGGACGCCCTCGTCCAGCCGCTCCAGGGCGTGGTCTCCCTCGACACCCCGGTGGGCAAGCTGCGGGACATCTTCAACGACGACAACGTGGCCGTGGTCAAGGAAGGCGACCGGGTGACCGGCGTGGTCACCAAGATCGACCTCATCGACTTCCTCGGCTCGCGGATGAGGTAGCCCATGGCCGACAAGGCGCGCTTCGAGACCCTGGCGATCCACGCCGGGCAGTCTCCCGATCCCACCACCGGCGCCATCATGACGCCGGTCTACCTGACCTCGACCTACGTGCAGGACGGGCCCGGCGTCCACAAGGGCTTCGAGTACTCGCGCACCCGCAACCCCACCCGCGACGCGCTGGAGGGCTGCCTGGCGGCGCTGGAGGGGGCGCGCCACGGGCTGTGCTTCGCCTCGGGGCTGGCGGCCACCGACGCCGTGCTGCACAGCCTGGCGGCCGGCGACCACGTGGTCTACTCCGACGACGTCTACGGCGGCACCTTCCGCATCTTCGACAAGGTGTACCGGCACCACGGCGTCTCCTTCGACGCCGTGGACATGTCCGACGCGCGCAACGTCGAGGCGGCGCTGCGCAAGAACACGCGGCTGGTGTGGATCGAGAGCCCCACCAACCCCATGCTCAAGATCGTGGACCTGGCGGCCGTGGCCCGCGTGGCCCGCGCGGCCGGGGCGCGCACCGTGGTGGACAACACCTTCGCCACCCCGTACTTCCAGCAGCCGCTCCTCCACGGCATCGACGCCGTGGTCCACTCCACCACCAAGTACCTGAACGGCCACTCCGACGTGGTGGGCGGCGCCATCCTCACCAGCGACGACGCGCTGCACGAGCGGCTCCGCTTCCTGCAGAACGCGGTGGGCGGGGTCAACGGGCCCCTCGACGCCTTCCTGGTGCTGCGCGGGCTGAAGACGCTCCACGTGCGCATGGAGCGCCACGCCGAGAACGCGCTGCGGGTGGCCCGGTTCCTCGAGGCCCACCCACAGGTGGAGAAGGTCACCTATCCGGGCCTGCCCTCGCACCCGCAGCACGCGCTGGCGGCCCGGCAGATGCGGGGCTTCGGCGGCATGCTGACCTTCGTCATCCGCGGCGGCCTGCCGGCGGCCAGCGCCTTCCTGCGGGCGGTGCGGATCTTCGCCTGCGCCGAGTCGCTGGGCGGGGTGGAGAGCCTCATCGAGCACCCGGCCATCATGACCCACGCCTCGGTGCCTCCCGAGGCGCGGGCGCGGCTCGGCATCGCCGACGGCTTCATCCGCGTTTCGGCCGGGATCGAGAGCGCCGACGACCTCTGCGAGGACCTGGAGCGCGGCTTCGCGGCTGCGCGGGGGGCCTAGGCAGGCTCCTCGTCCGGGCGCGGCTGCGGCCCGGGCACGATGCCGGCGATGTCGGGATCCACCTCCGGGTCGCCGGGCGCGCGCTCCTTCTTCTCCTTGCGCCGCTGCTCGCGCTCGGCCTGCTTCTCGCGCTGCTTCTCGAGCCGCGCCAGCTCCTTCTGCCGCTTCAGTGCACCGGGATTCCGCGGGGTCATGTCGTTCCCTTTCCGGGCCCGCCAGGGGGGGCCCTCGGTCGAGGGGGAGACCCGTTCATACCAGGGAAACGGCGCAGGCGCAGCGGGCGCCTGCAGGCCCTTGCGCGCCCGGGGGTGGGCTACTTGCAGGCGGGGCCGGCGGCCGGCTTCACGCCCAGGGTGCGGAGGACGGCGGTACCACGGCCGCGGCGTGAAGCGAGCGCTCGGCGGTCAGCGGATCCAGCCGGCCGAGGGGCGCGCGGTCCGTCCCGCCAGCGCCTCGCCAGGGCCGAGGATTGCCGAATCGACGGGCGCGACGGGGGCGCTCGCCTCCTGCGGGACCCAGCCGGACATGTCGGCCACGTAGCGCCGCGCCTCGTCCGGCGTGCCCACGA
Organism: Deltaproteobacteria bacterium; assembly: GCA_016214955.1. Classification (GTDB taxonomy): domain Bacteria; phylum Myxococcota; class Myxococcia; order Myxococcales; family Anaeromyxobacteraceae; genus JACRMN01. The sequence continues at coordinate 92,944 of JACRMN010000011.1, read as the reverse complement.
AGCAGGAGCGGGAGCCCGGTTCGTCGTCGAGCACGAAGGCTGCCCGCTGGGCACAGAAGGTGGCCAGGAACTCCGCCCAGCCGATCTCCACCCCGCGGCAGATGTCTCCGGCGAAGCCCACCGCCAGCCGGCCGTCGAGCCGGCGGCAGGGCCAGCCACCCCGCACCTCGGTCCAGCGCCGGATGCCCGCGACTCCCTGTGTGACCCGAAGCATCCGCTTCCTCCAGGATTCTCCCCGCGGCTGGGGTGAAGGTGGGCATGCCCCGGCAGGAAAGAAGCTCCCTCAAGGGCCCCCCCGAGAGGCTGCGCGTTTCCGGACGCAGGCCACCCCGTCCACACGCCCGATCTCGCTGGCCATGCGGCGGATGGCCGAGGCCGGGCGGGTTGCCTGGCGTCATCTTGCCCAGGCCCGGGCGGCCGCCGTTGCCGGGACCGGCACGCCCCGATACCGTGCGGCCATGCTCCGGCTCGGCCGCTGGCGGCTCCACTCCCTCGTCGACGGCACCTTCTCGGTGGACGGCGGCTCGGCCTTCGGCATCGTGCCCCGCGCCCTCTGGGCCCGCGACCTGCCCCCCGACGGCGACAACCGCATCCGCCTGGCGGCCCGCTCGCTGCTGGCGGTGGACGAGGCCTCCGGCCGCCGCGTGCTGGTGGACGCCGGCTTCGGCGACTGCCTCGACGCCCACTTCGCCGCGCACCACTCCGTGGAGCGGCCCGGCGGTGGGCTGCGGGCGGGGCTGCGGGCGCTGGGGGTCGAGGCCGGCGACGTCACCGACCTGGTGCTCACCCACCTGCACCTGGAGCACGCCGGCGGGCTGGTGCGGCCCGGCGCCGGCGGCCGCCCGGAGCTGGCCTTCCCGCGGGCCGCGGTCCACGTGCAGCGCCGCGCCTGGCAGTGGGCCCACGCGCCCAGCGAGCACGACCGGGCCGCCTTCCGCCCGGCGCTCCTCGAGCCCCTGGGCCACGGCAGCCAGCTGCACCTGGTGGACGGCGAGCTGGAGCTGTTCCCGGGCCTGGAGCTGGTGGTCTCGGAGGGCCACACCGTGGCCCAGCAGCTCCCGCGCTTCCGCGGCGAGGGCGAGAGCCACCTCACCTGCTGCGGCGACCTGGTGCCCACCGCCGCCCACCTGCGGCCGGCCTGGGGCATGGCCTTCGACCTCCTGCCCCTGACCGCCATCGAGGAGAAGAAGGTGCTGCTGGCCGAGGCGCTGGAGGACGACGGCATCCTCCTCTTCGGCCACGATCCGGCCATCGCCGCCTGCCGGCTCAGCGAGCGCGACGGCCACCCGGCCTTCCGCGAGGCCGTGGAAGTGTAATGGCGCCCACCCCGGGCTAGATTGCCGGCCATGGAACCGGCCGTCACCATCACCCGCCGCGGCGCCGATCGGCTGGCCTCGGGCCACCCCTGGATCTACCGCTCCGACGTCGAGAGGGCCCCGGCCGACCTGCCCTCGGGCGAGGTGGTGGCCATCGTCGACGGGCGCCGCCGCTTCCTGGCCAAGGCCTACTGGTCCACCCGCTCCCAGATCGCGCTGCGGGTGGTGACCCGCGACGAGGAGCCGGTGGACGAGCCCTTCCTCGCCGGGCGGCTGCGCTCGGCGCTGGAGCTGCGGGAGCGCACCTTCCCCGGCGAGCCCTCGGTGCGGCTGGTGCACGGCGAGGCCGACCTGCTCCCCGGCGTGGTGGTGGACAGGTACGGCGAGGTGGCGGTGCTGCAGACGCTCATCCCCGCCACCGACAGGCGCAAGGAGCTGCTTGCCGACCTGCTGGTGCAGCTCGCCGGGGTGCGGGCGGTGGTGGAGCGCAACGACGTCAAGGTGCGGGAGCTGGAGGGGCTGCCGCTCTCGAAGGGGATGCTGCGGGGCGAGGCGCCGGGGGCGCTGGAGTACCGGGAGGGCGCGGCCCGCATGAAGCTCGACCTGCTGGGCGGGCAGAAGACCGGGGCCTTCCTGGACCAGCGCGAGAACCGGCTGCGGGCCGGCGAGTACGCCCGGGGGCGCTGCCTCGACTGCTTCACCTACGCTGGCGCCTTCGCGCTGCAGCTGGCGGCGCGCGCCGAGCACGTCACCGCGGTGGAGCTGCAGGCCCCGGCCGCGGCCCAGGCCCGGGAGAACGCCGCCCTCTCCGGCGTCGCCGGCCTGGAGGTGGTGGAGCAGAACGCCTTCGACTTCCTCCGCGACGAGGCCGAGAAGGAGCCTTCCTGGGACCTGGTGGTGCTCGACCCGCCGGCCTTCGCCAAGAACAAGGCCTCCATCCCGGCGGCGCGCCGCGGCTACAAGGAGATCAACCTCCGGGCCATGCACGTCCTCAAGCCCGGCGGCATCCTGGTCTCGGCCTCGTGCAGCTACCACGTCTCCCCGGCCATGCTGGAGGAGATCATCCTCGACGCCGCCCGCGACGTGAGGCGCCCGGTGCAGATGCTGGAACGGCGCGGCGCCTCGCGCGATCATCCGGTGCTGCTGGGCGTGCCGGAGACCCAGTACCTGAAGTGCTTCATCCTCCGGCTGCCCTAGGGGAGGAGGCCGATGGACGCCAGCGGTCCCGGGAGCATGGAGCGCGCCGAGCGGCTGGTGGCGCTGGCCGGCTGCCAGATCGCCGCCGGCCTCGCGCCCGGCGACAGGGAGCTCCTCCTCGACCAGACCCGGCCCACCACCGCCGCCGCCGGGGCCGTGCTCACCCGCGAGGGCGAGCCGGGCAACGAGCTCTTCCTGGTGCTGCGGGGCGAGGTGGAGCTGTGGCGCTCCGACCTGCGCCTGCGCAGCGTCGGGGCCGGCGGCCACTTCGGCGCCCTCTCCTTCGTCACCGGGCGGCCCCGGGCCGCCAGCGCCACCGCCGCCGGGCCGGTGGAGCTCCTGGTGCTGGGACAGGAGGGCTGGGAGCGGCTGGCGGCGCGGCGGCCGGGCGCGGCGCTGGCGCTGCTGCAGGCGCTGGTGCGCCACCTGCGCGAGGACCTGGTGGAGCGGACCGACGCGCTCAGCCTGGTGCTGCGGGGCCGCACCCTGCCGCGGGCCCGCGAGGTCGAGGTCACCGTCGCGGGGGTGCGGCGCCTGGTGGCCACGGGCACGCCCATGCGCCAGCTCCTGCCCGCCGAGGTGGACGGCAAGCTGGTGGTGGCCGGGCTCCTGGGCCAGAAGCCGGTCTCTCTCACCACCCCCATCTGCGCCCCCACCGCGGTGGCCCCGCTCACCGCGGCGGACTGGGAGGGGCGCCACGTCTACACCCGCTCCGCGGCGCTGCTCTTGCTGGAGGCGGCCCACGCCGCGGCCCCGGGGCGCGAGGTGCGCATCGGCCGCTCGCTGGGCCCCACCCAGCTCGTGGAGGTGCCAGGCGCCCGGCCCGGGGAGCTGCCGGCGCTGGCCGCCGCCATCGGCGCCGAGATCGAGCGGCTCCGGCGCGCCGACCTGCCCTTCCGCCACGAGCTCTGGGGCACCGACGAGGCCATCGCCTGGTTCCAGGAGCGGGGGTGGCCCGACGCCGCCCGCCTGCTGCGCTCGCGGAGAGAGGGCACGGCGCAGCTCGTCACCTGCGGCCAGCTCTACGCCCTGGGGATGGGGCCCATCCTGCCCTCCACCGGCCTGGTGCGCGGCCTCACCCTCTCGGCCGACGGCGGCGCCCTGCACCTGCGCTACGGCCCCCACGATCCGCGCCACGCCGAGGCGGCCGCGCTCCCGCCGCCCGGCCCGCCGTCCGGCGGCCACATGGTGGAGGACCACCGGGCCTGGCTGGACGGCATGGGAGTCCGCAGCGTCGGCGACTTCAACGACCTGTGCGTCTCCGGCCAGGTGTCCCAGCTCATCCGCGTGGCCGAGGGGTTCCACGAGAAGCGCATCGGCCGCATCGCCGACGAGATCAGCGCCCGCGGCCGCGAGGTGCGGATCATCTGCGTGGCCGGCCCCTCCTCCTCCGGCAAGACCACCTTCCTCTCGCGCCTCCGGGTCCAGCTCCAGATCAACGGCGTGCGCCCGGTGGGCATCTCGCTCGACGACTACTACCTCGACCGCACCGCCACGCCGCGCGACGCCCGGGGCGACTACGACTTCGAGGCCCTGGAGGCGCTCGACCTGCCGCTGCTCCACGACCACCTGCGGCGGCTGCTGGCCGGCGAGCCGGTGCGCACCGCCCGCTACGACTTCCTCACCGGGCGCAGCCACGCCGAGGGCGGGCCGCTCCTGGCGCTCGCGCCCGGCGACGTGCTGGTGCTGGAGGGCATCCACGGCCTCAACCCGGCGCTCCTGGGCGGCACCGCCGGCCCCGAGGAGCTCTTCCGCGTCTTCATCCACCCGGCCACCACCCTGCCCTTCGACCGGCTGACGCGGGTCTCGCCCACCGACCTGCGGCTCCTGCGGCGCATCGTCCGGGACCGGCACTCCCGCGGCTACTCGGCCGCCGACAACATCGGGCGCTGGCCCTCGGTGCAGGAGGGGGAGCGGCGCCACATCTTCCCCTTCCGGCGTCTGGCCGACGCGGTCTTCGACTCCTCGCTGGTCTACGAGCTGGCGGTGCTCAAGGTGTACGGCGAGCGCTACCTGCTGGAGGTGCCGCCCGACCACCCGGCCTTCGGCACCGCCTGGCGCCTCCGCTCCCTCGTCGACCGCTTCGTGGCCATCTACCCCGAGCACGTGCCCCAGACCTCGCTGCTGCGCGAGTTCATCGGCGGCAGCGGGTTCGACGGGACGCACTGACGGTCAGGGCGGGTTCGGTGCTAGCCAGGGCGCCGGAAGAGGGCCAGCGCCACGCCGCGCAGCCCGAGGATGAGCAGCAGGGAGGCGACTCCCAGCTCCCGCTCGTCCCAGCGGCCGCGCAGGGTGTAGCCGGCGAAGGGGATGGCGCCGATGACCACCGCGGAGAGGGCGATCCAGAGGTCGGCCGGGTCCTGCGGCCCGGCGCGGCGCCCCGGCCAGGCGGCGTCGCCGCGGAGGAGCGTCAGGTTCTGCGCGGTGCGCATGGTCGGTCTCCTGTTCACGAGACCATGGTGCGTTCCGGCGCGTCAGGATGGGGTCAGGGGTGCGCCGGGCTTCATCAAGAAGCCGTCAAGCCCGGCAGGCGCGGCGCTATTTCGCGAGGAACTCCGCGGCCGGGAAGAGGAGCAGCTCGCGGATGTCGCGGGCCCCGGTGAGGAGCATGAGCAGCCTGTCGAAGCCCAGGGCCACGCCGCCGGCCTCGGGCATGCGGGGCAGCTCGGCGAGGAACCGCTCGTCGAGCGGCGGCACGGGCCGGCCCAGCCGCCGCCGCTCCTCCTGCTCGGCGACGAAGCGGCGCCGCTGCTCCCGGGCGTCGGTGAGCTCGGAGAAGCCGTTGGCCAACTCCAGCCCGCCGGCGTAGAGCTCGAAGCGCTCGGCCCAGCGGGGGTCGTCGGGGCGGAGCCGGGCCAGCGCCGCCATGGGAGCGGGCCAGTCGGTCACGTACACCGGGCGTGTGAGCCCGAGACCCGGCTCCACCCGGGCGAGGAAGATGCGGAAGAAGAGGTCGTCGAAGGTGTCGCCCGGCGCGCCGGGGGAGAGGCCGGCCGCCTCGGCGGCGCGCCGGAGCCGGTCCACCTCGCCGTCCGCGTCGCCCAGGTCGATCCCGGCCGCCTCCCGGAAGGCCTCGGCCATGGTGATGCGCTCGAAGGGAGCGGCGAGGTCGAGCGTCCCGCCCCCGGGCCGCGCCACCAGCGTGCGCCCGCCGACCGCCGCGGCGCAGGCGGCGATGCAGCTCTCCAGGTCGGCCATGACGCCCCGGTAGTCGGTGCCGGCGCGGTAGAGCTCCAGCATCGTGAACTCGGGGTTGTGCTGGGGCGAGACCTCGCCGTTCCGGAAGACGCGGGCCAGCTGGAAGATGCGGGGGAAGCCGCGCGCCAGGAGCCGCTTCATGGCGTACTCCGGACTGGTGTGGAGCCAGAGCGGCGTCTCCCGGCCGCCGCCCTCGGGCACGAAGCGGGCCTCGAAGGGGGCGATGTGCGGCTCCTGGCCCGGCGCCGGCACCAGGCACGGCGTCTCCACCTCCTCGTAGCCCAGGCCGCCCAGCGACTCGCGGACGGCCGCCGCCAGCCGGGCCCGCGCCCGCGCTGCCTCTCTCGGGTCCATGGCGGGAGGATAGCCGCCGGTGGCGCGCGCGTCGCGGGCGAGAGCGCTGCCCCGCGGGGGCGCTCTGGGCTACCATGGCGCGCCTTGCGACGACTCCTCCCGCTCCTCTCCGCCCTGGCGCTCGCCTGCGCCCGCGTCCCGGCGCCTCCGCCGCCCGCCCCCGACCCGGCCCCGGTGGCGCCGGCCCCGCCGCCTGCCGACCGGCTGGCGCCGATCCGCGCCGACGTCGAGGCGCTCCTGGCCGAGCAGGGAGAGATGCTCTGGCGCGCCTGGACCAGCGGCGCGCCCGCCGATCCGCGCCAGGCGCTGGCCAAGCGGGAGCGGCTCCTCGAGCCCGGGACCCTGGCGGCGGTGCGCGAGGCCGCCGCCGCGGCGAAGCCCGGGGAGCGCCGGCCGCTGGCGCTCCTCGAGGCCTTCCTGGTGGGCGAGCGGCTGGCCCGCGACACCGCCCGCAGCGCCGAGAAGCTGGCCGCGGCGCGGGCCCAGGCGGCGGCCACCTGGGAGGGGCGCGAGATCCCGGCGCGCAAGCTGCCGGCGCTCCTCGCCGCCGAGGCCGACGCCGGGCGGCGCGCCGCCATCGAGAAGGCGCTGGCCCAGGCCGAGCAGCGCTGGGCCCCGGCCGCCGAGGAGCACCGGCGCGCCCTCCTGGAGGCGGCCCGCGCGCTGGGCGCACCCGACCTCCTGGCGCTGGCGCCGCTGCTGCGCGGCGAGCCGGCCGACGCCCTGGCGGCCCGCGCCCAGGCGGTGCTGGCCGCCACTCGCCCGGCCTACGTGGCGCTCCTCGACCTGGTGGGGCGCCGCGAGCTGGGCATCCCCTTCGAGAAGCTCCGCAGCCGCGATCTCCCGCGGCTGCAGGCGCTGGCCCACGACGGCCGCGCCTTCCCGGCCGGCAAGGCGCTGCAGGGCGGCCTGGCCACGCTCCGCGGGCTGGGCATCGACCTCTCCGCCGCCCCCGGCTTCACCCTCGACGCCGAGGCGCGCCCCGGCAAGGACCCGCGCACCCTGCTGCTGCCGGTGGCCGTCCCCGGCGGCGTGCGCCTCTCCCTGGTGCCGGCCGGCGGAGCGGCCGAGGCGCGGGGCGTCCTGCGGGCGCTGGGCAGCGCCGCCTTCCTCACCGGCATCCGCGCACCCGAGCCGGAGCTCCGCCTGCTCTCCGGGGTGGCGCTCGAGGCCTTCGGCGGACTCCTCGAGGAGCTGGCCGGCGACCCGGCCTGGCTGGCCGAGCACACCGGCCTCTCGGAGCACAACCTGGAGCCGCTGGTGCGCGCCGGCGCCGCCCGCCGCCTCCACCTGGTGCGGGAGCTGGCCGCGCGGCTGCTGCTGGAGGTCGGGCGCCAGCGGGAGCCGGCCCGGGCCGCCGAGCTGGCCCGCGCCGCCTGCGAGCAGCTCCTGGCGCGGCCGCCCACCGCCGAGGAGGTGGCGCTCTTCGCCGCCGAGCCCGACCCGCTCCTGCGCTCGGCCGACCTCCTGGCCGGCCAGCTCCTGGCGGCCCAGGCCGAGGGCTGGCTGGCCGCGGCCGGCGGGCCCGCCTGGTGGCGCTCGCCCGCGGCCGGTGCCCTGCTGCGCGGCGCCTTCGCCCCCGGCTCCGGCCCCGACGCCGCCGGGCTGGCGGCCGCCTTCGGCCGGCCGGGCCTGGACGCCGCCGCCCTGCTGGCGCGGACCGGCCTGCGCGCCGAGCGCGCCGGCCTCCGCCTTCCACCCTGAGAGGGGCGCGGCCGCGGGGCCTTCCTTGGTTCCCACCGGGCCCCGGGATAACATCGCGCGCCGTGCCGGAAGCAGCCCGAGAGCGCTCGCGTGGAGGCGACTTCAAGCCCACCGTCTTCGGGCGCTACTTCCTGCTCCAGCGCCTGGCGGTCGGCGGCATGGCCGAGATCTACCGCGCCAAGATGCTGGGCGCGGGCGGCTTCGAGAAGGAGCTGGTGGTCAAGCGCATCCTCCCGGCCCGCTCCCAGGACCAGGGCTTCATCCGGATGCTGGTGAACGAGGCCCGGCTCACCGTCCAGCTCACCCACAACAACATCGCCCAGATCTACGAGTGCGGCGCCGTCGACGGCACCTACTACATCGCCATGGAGCAGGTGCACGGCGTGTCCATGAAGGACATGATGGCCACCTTCGCCCGCTCCGGCGTGCAGCTCTCGCCCGAGCAGGCCATGTTCCTGGTGCTGCAGCTGCTCCAGGGGCTCGACTACGCGCACCGCAAGACCGACGCCGAGGGGCGGCCGCTGCAGATCGTCCACTGCGACGTCTCGCCCGACAACGCCCTGGTGTCCTACGAGGGCGAGGTGAAGCTCCTCGACTTCGGCATCGCCCGCGCCGCCACCGGCCTCTCCAACTACAAGGAGGGCATGCTGATGGGGAAGCTCGGGTACGTGGCGCCCGAGCAGGCCTCGCTGGAGAAGGCCTGGGATCACCGGGTCGACATCTTCGCCGCCGGCACCATCCTCTACGAGCTGCTGGCCAAGCAGAAGCCCTTTCCCCGGGCCACCGACGTCGAGTCGCTCATCGAGTCGCGCAAGGCCAAGGTGGTGCCGCCCACCGCCTTCGACGACCGGCTGCCCAAGGAGATCGACGCCATCGTCCACAAGGCGCTGGCCTACGATCCCGAGAAGCGCTACCCCAGCGCCCGGGCCTTCGCCGACGCGCTGGTGGACCTGCTCTTCCCCACGCCCCACAGCGCGGTCCAGGACCTCATCGGCCAGCAGATGCAGCAGGTGTACGCCGAGCGCATCGCCAAGCAGCGCTCGGCCCGCGCCCACGACGCCCTGGTGATGAAGGTGCTCACCAACGTGGCTGCACGGGAGGCGGCGGAGCGCGGCGAGGCCCCGCTGCCGAGCCCGGTGTCGCTCGACGGCCTGCTGCCCGACCCGGCCACGCCCACGTCCCGGCCGGCGCTGACGCCGGCGCGCCCCACCCTGCGCACGGTGCGCGGCCCCTCCGCCTTCCGGGCGGTGACGCTGGGCACCTTCTTCGGCCTGCTGGCAGGCGGCGCCGTCGTCGGCGCCGGCCTGTGGACCCGCACCGGCACCCTGGTGGTGACCTCGGACCCGCCCGGCGCCGAGGTGACGGTGGACGGGCGCTCCCAGCCGCCCACCCCCATGGTGCTCGAGGGGCTCTCGCTCCACCGGCCCCACACGGTGGTGCTGCAGGCGCCCGACAGGCGCAGCGTCACCCAGACCGTGCAGCCCGACCTGTGGCGGCCCGCCATGCGGGTGGACGCGGTGCTGCCGCCGTCGGCGGGGATGCTGGCCATCGACAGCGAGCCGCCCGGCGCCGACGTGCGCGTCGACGGACACCTGGTGGGGCGCACCCCCATCTCCATCCCCGGCGTGGCGCTGGGCGAGCGCCACCGCATCGACCTCTCCATGCCGGGCCGCGAGATCGACCAGTTCGTGGTGCTGCCGGACCGGGACGGCCTCAAGTTCAAGCGGACGCTGCAGCCGGCGCGGCCTGCCCCGCCCGCGCGCCCGGCGCGGGAGTAGCAGGGTGGCCCCGCGCCTGGTGCTCGAAGGGTCCGGTGGCCGGCGCGTGGTGCCGCTGCCCGAGGGCACCACCACCGCGGTGGGGCGCGGCCCGGCCGGCAACGCGGTCCGGCTCGAGGAGCGCAACGTCTCCCGCCGCCACGCCTGCTTCCACGCCACCGCCGGCTCGGTCACCATCGAGGACCTGGGCAGCCTGACAGGCACCTACGTCAACGGCGAGCGGCTGGCGGCGCCACGGCGGCTGCGGACCGGCGACCGGGTGCGCATCGGCGACTTCGAGCTGGCGCTGGAGGACGGCGAGGGCACCGCGGTGCTGGAGCCCATCACCGAGCGGGCCTACCCGCCGGCCCTGCCCCACCGCAGCACCCCGCGCCCCGAGTCGCGCCTGCCGCCGCTGCCGCCCCCGGCCGGTGGCCTGCGCCGCGCCGTCTCGGCGGCGGCGCGGGTGCTGCGCTCGCTGACCTCGCGGGTACGGGGGTAGCGGTCACTCGCCCTGGAAGCGCGGCGGCCGCTTCTCCAGGAACGCGGCCCGACCCTCGGCGGTGTCCTTGCTCTCGAAGGCCCGCCGGCGCAGGCCGTCGATCTCCTCCCGCTCCTCGTCGGTGAAGCCGCGCTCGTGGGCGGCCTCCAGGAGCCGGAGGATGCGCTTCATGCCCTGCACGGCCAGCGGCGCGTTGCCGGCGATCTCGTCGGCCAGCTCCAGCGCGGCGCGCTCGGCGTCGCCGGCCGGCAGCAGCCGGTCCACGAGCCCGATGGCCAGGGCCCGCTCGGCGTCCACCGGCCGCCCGGTGAAGAACAGCTCCTTGGCCCGCGCCGGCCCCAGGAGCGAGAGGAAGCGGCGCATCCCGCCCACCGGGTAGACGACGCCCAGCTTGGCGGGCGGCATGCCGAAGGAGATGCCCTGGCGGGCCACCCGCAGGTCGCAGGTGGCGGCCAGCTCGCCGCCGGCGCCGAAGGCGGCGCCGTTGAGGAAGGCGATGGTGGGGCAGCGCACCGCCTCCACCGCCTCCATGGTGCGCTCCACCGCCAGGTCGGGCCGGTCGCCCTCCTGCGGGCCGGTGGGGATGGCCTCGATGTCGAAGCCGGAGCAGAAGGCCTTGTCCCCGGCGCCGCGGAACACCAGGCAGCGGACGCCGTCGCGCTGGGCCCCGGCGCAGGCGGCCTCGATGTCGGCCAGGCTCCGGTAGTCGAGGGCGTTGCGCTTCTGGGCGTTGTCGATGGTGACGACGCGGACCCGGTCGCGGTCCTCGACCCGGACGTCTCCCACGGCCTACTCGACGACCGCCAGGGTGTCGCCCTCGGAGACCGCCTGGCCCTCGGCGCAGAGGATCTCCTTCACTTTGCCGCCCACCGGCGACTCGAGCGGCATCTCCATCTTCATCGACTCGAGGATCAGGATGGCCTCGCCCTCGCGGACCGCGTCGCCCGGCTTCTTCTCGATCTTCACCACCGTGCCCGTGATGTGCGCAGCCACCTTGGCCATGGATCCTCCCGTGGAAGCGGCGAAGCTATCCCGCGGACGGCGCGTGGGGCAATGGCCCGCCGCCCGCCAGCGGAAGTATGCCGCCGGTGGGCGGGGTGGGCCGGGGCGCGGGCAGCGGGCGGCTCCCTCGCGGGGGGGTGAGGGATCCCGCTCCGTCCACCCGCGCCCCGTCGAACGCTAGGCGTCGCCCCGGCGGCCGGGCGGAGGCGAGCCTCCCGGCGACCCGAGCGCGGCCCGCAGCTCGCGGTGCGCGGAGGCCACGAGCAGCGTGCGCACCGTGGCCACGATGTCCTGGTACTTGACCGGCTTGCGCAGGAAGAACTGGGCCCCGAGCTCGCTGGCGCGGGCGTCCTCGTCGGAGGTGCCGGAGCTGATGACCACCACCGGCAGGTCGGCGAGCTTCGGGTCCTGCCGGATCCGCTCCAGCAGCTTCAGGCCGTCCATGACCGGCATGTAGACGTCGGTGATCACCAGGTCCACCGGCGGCATGGCCCCCAGCCGCAGGAGCGCCTGGTCGCCGTTGGCCGAGGTCTCCACCTGGAGCCCGGCGATGCCCTCGCGCGCCGAGAGCCGGCGCAGCGCCGAGGCGTACATCGTGGCCACCAGCGCGTTGTCCTCCACCAGCAGCACGCGGAAGGGACGCCCGCCGTGGCCCGCCTCGGCGGCGGCCCGCGCCAGGGCGTCGAGCCGCCGGGCCTCGGCCGTTGCGTCCGGCGGGATGGCGACGCCCAGGCCGGCCGGGGTGCCGTGCCCGGGCTCGCGCCGGCGCACCACCTCCACCGTCAGCCGGGTCCGCTCCAGCAGGCCGGGGAAGGAGAGCTCGACGGGGATGCGCTCACCTTTGGTGAACACCCGCTCGGTGCGGATGAACAGGCCGGTGGCCGAGAGGTCCTCGGTGTGGTCCTTTCCCGGCGCCGGCTCCGGCCAGGTCACGGCCAGCACCAGCGGGTACCGAGCGCTCTTTCTTCTCTCCTCCACCATCCCCTGCCTCACCGGGCCCGCGGGGCCGCTGCGCCGCTTTCCCCGCCCAGGCCCGAGCCCACCGTCCGGAAGGGCCCCAGGATCTCCGCGAATGGGCTCCCTCGCAACCTTTGGGCCAGCCTTCGCGTGTGGGCCCGACAGGGTTCCCACCGCCCCGCGAGGCCCTCTGGCCCGTTTCGGCGCTGCCGGGGAGCCTGCGCGCCCTGCCGCGGGCGGCCAACACCCGGGCGTTTCCGGGCCAGGGTCCTGGCCGGTGGCCCGAATCCCGGCTGCCCGTCGGCGCGACAGGCAGCCGGCTTTGCGCTAACGTCCCGGACCCTCATGGCTCGCAGGCGACCGCGCCCGGTGCGCGTCCTCCTTCCCGGCGAGCGGGAAGGGCGTCGCGGATTCCTGAAGAAGGGGCTGTTCGGCGCCGTCCTCCTGGCGGCGGCCGGCGGCGGCACCTGGCTGGCCACGCGGCGTACCCGCGTCGATCCGGCGCTGAAGCCGCTTCTGGTCTTCGACGCCGCCCAGCTCACCGTGCTCCTCGCCATCGCCAACCGGATGGTGCCCGAGCACCCGGGCTTCCCGCGGCCCGCCGAGGTGGGGCTGCCGGCCCGGATCGACGCCATCGCCGCCATGGCCCACCCCTCGGCGCAGAAGGAGCTGCGCCAGCTGGTGACGCTCTTCGAGAGCGGCCTCTCCGGCGTCCTCGATCTCTCGCCGCGCCTTTTCACCGAGTGTGACGGCCCGGCGCAGGAGAAGCGGCTGCGCCAGTGGCAGAACAGCCGGCTGTCGCTGCGCCGCACCGGGTTCCGGGCCCTGAAGCGGCTGGTGGCCGCCGCCTACTACTCCTCGCCCGAGACCTGGGGCGCGGTCGGCTACCCCGGCCCGCCCAACTCGCCCACGCTCGCCCCGCGACCGCAGCCGGCGCCCGAGACCCGGCCGGCCGAGCCCGGGGAGGGCGCGCCGCCGCCGCGCCCTCGCCCCTTCCGGCCGGCGCCGGTGCCCGTGGAGCCGGTGGTGCCGCAGATCCTCCCAGCCGGCCCCGGAGGCGACGGTGGCGGGTGAGGGCAAGATCCTGACGGGCCGCGAGGTGACCCGCGACGTCGAGGAGCGCACCGACGTGTGCGTGGTGGGCTCGGGCGCGGGCGGCGCGGTGGTGGCGGCGCGGCTGGCGGCGCTGGGGGCGCGGGTGGTGGTGCTGGAGGAGGGGCCCTGGCACCGGCCCGAGGACTCGACGCTCCGGGAGGGCGACGCCTACCCCAAGCTCTACCAGGAGCACGGGCAGCGGGCCACGGCCGACCTCTCCATCGCGGTGCTGCAGGGGCGCTCCGTGGGCGGCGGCACCACCGTCAACTGGACCACCAGCTTCCGCACGCCGGACCGGGTGCTGGCCCACTGGGCCCGGGTGCACGGCGTCGAGGGGCTGACGCCCGAGGCGCTGGCGCCGCACTTCGCGGCGGTGGAGGAGCGGCTCGGCATCCACGAGCAGCCGGCCGACGAGGTCAACGCCAACAACGCCGCCCTGTGGAACGGCGCCGGCAAGCTGGGCTGGGAGCGGGCCCGGGTGAAGCGCAACGTGCGCGGCTGCCAGAACCTGGGCTACTGCGGCATGGGCTGCCCCATCGGCGCCCGCACCTCGATGGACCAGAGCTACCTGCCCGACGCCCTGGGCCACGGCGCCCGGCTCTACGCCAACACCCGCGCCGTGCGCCTCGAGTACCGCGACCGCCGGGTGCTGGCGGTGCACGCCGAGGTGCTCGACCCGCGCACCGACAAGCCCACCGGCAAGCGGGTCACGGTGCGGCCCCGGGCGGTGATCCTGTCCGGCGGGGCCATCAACACCCCGGTGCTGCTGCTGCGCTCGCGCCTCGACGTCTCCGGGCGCGTGGGCAAGCGCACCTTCCTGCACCCGGTGACCGCCGTGGCCGGCCTCTACCGGCACCGCATCGAGGGCTGGGCGGGCGCGCCGCAGTCGGTGGCCTCGCACCAGTTCGCCGACCGCGGCCCGGGCCGCGTGGGCTTCTTCCTGGAGACCTCGCCGGTGCACCCCATGCTGGCGGGCCTCTCCTTCCCCGGGTTCGGCGAGGGGCACCAGGAGCTCATGGCGCGGCTGCCGCACGCCGCCGCCCTCATCGCCCTCACCATCGACGGCTTCCTCCCCGACGAGAAGGGCGGAGAGGTGAGCGTCGGCTCCGACGGCCGGGTGAGGCTCGACTACCCCATCCCCGAGCCGGTGTGGGAGGCCCTGCGCGAGGGCACGCGCGCCCTGGCCCGCATCCACCTGGCGGCCGGGGCCGAGGCCGCCGTCTCCTTCCACGAGGATCCGGTGGAGATGCGCAGCGAGGCCGACCTGGCGCTGCTCGACCGGGCCCCCTGGGAGCCGCTGCGGGTCGGGCTCTTCACCGCCCACCAGCTCGGCGGCTGCGCCATGGGGCGCGACCCGGAGAAGTCGGTGGTCGACGCCAAGCTGCGGATGCACGGGATGGACAACGTCTGGGTGGTGGACGGCTCGGTGTTCCCCACCTCGCTTGGCGTCAACCCCCAGCTCTCCATCTTCGGCCTGGCCCACTGGGCCGCCGAGCAGATCGCGCCCCACGTCCGCTGAGGGCCGCCCGCGCTTGACGCGCGGGGCCCTTCTGGGTTCGGATCGCCCTCTTCCCTTCTTCGCGCCGAGGGCACATGGAACCGACGAAGATCCTGCTCCCCGAGAGCCAGATCCCCACCCACTGGTACAACGTCGCCGCCGACCTCCCGGCGCCGCCGTCGCCGGTGCTCCACCCGGGGACCAAGCAGCCGGTCACGCCCGCCGACATGCTGCCGCTCTTCCCGCCCGGCCTGCTGGAGCAGGAGATGTCGGCGGAGCGGTGGATCAAGATCCCCGACGAGGTCCGGGAGATCTACCGGCTCTGGCGCCCCTCGCCGCTCTACCGGGCGCACCGCCTGGAGCAGGCGCTGGGGACGCCGGCCAGGATCTACTACAAGTACGAGGGCGTCTCGCCGGCCGGCTCGCACAAGCCCAACACCGCGGTGCCGCAGGCCTACTACAACAAGATCGCCGGCACCAAGCGCATCGCCACCGAGACCGGCGCCGGCCAGTGGGGCTCCTCCATCGCGCTCGCCTGCCAGATGTTCGGGCTGGAGTGCACGGTGTACATGGTCAAGGTCTCCTTCGGCCAGAAGCCCTACCGCAAGTCGATGATGCAGCTCTGGGGCGCGAAGGTGCACGCCTCGCCCTCGCCGCTCACCAACGCCGGCCGGTCCATCCTGGCCAGGGACCCGGACAGCCAGGGCTCGCTGGGCATCGCCATCTCCGAGGCGGTGGAGGACGCCGCCACCCACGACGACACCCGCTACGCGCTCGGCAGCGTGCTCAACCACGTCTGCCTGCACCAGACGGTCATCGGCCTCGAGGCCAAGGAGCAGCTCCGCATCGCCGGCGACTACCCCGACGTCGTCATCGGCTGCCACGGCGGCGGCTCCAACTTCGCCGGGATCGCCTTCCCCTTCGTGGCCGACAAGGCCTCCGGGAAGCAGGTGCGCATCGTGGCGGTGGAGCCCACCAGCTGCCCCACCCTCACCAAGGGCGTCTACGCCTTCGACTACGGCGACACCGCCCAGATGGCGCCCATCGCCAAGATGTACACCCTGGGTCACGACTTCATGCCGCCGGGCATCCACGCCGGGGGGCTGCGCTACCACGGCGCCGCGCCGCTGGTGTCGCTGCTGGCCCACCACAAGGTCATCGAGGCCAAGGCCGTGGGCCAGGTGAGCTGCTTCGAGGCGGCGGTGCAGTTCGCGCGCACCGAGGCCATCATCCCGGCGCCGGAGTCGTCCCACGCCATCCGCGCCGCCATCGACGAGGCCCTGGCCGCCAAGGCCGAGAAGAAGCCGCGCACCATCCTCTTCAACCTCTCGGGCCACGGCCACGTGGACATGGCCGCCTACGACAGCTACTTCGCCGGCAAGCTCGAGGACTTCGAGTACCCTGCCGAGAAGGTGAAGGAGTCGCTGAAGCACCTGCCGCAGGTCGCCTTCTAGGCGCGCCGCTGCCGGGGGCCCGTCCCGGGGCTCCGGCGTTCCGCCGCTACCCGATCCCGCCGGGCCGGGCGTACGCTGGCCTGCATGGCCTTCTTCCAGGAGCCGCCCCGGCTCGGCAACGAATGGGAGGGCGACGCCCTCCTGCGGGAGCACCTCGCCCTGGCGCTGCCCCCGGACGTCCTCCGGGAGGTGGAGCCGGAGCTGCGCGAGCTGGGGGCCCTCTCCGGCGGCGCGCTCCTCGAGCGGCAGCTCGCCGAGCGGCGGCTGGAGCCGGAGCTGGTGAGCTTCGACCCCTGGGGCCACCGCATCGACGAGGTGCGGCTCACGCCGCTGTGGCGCGAGGCGGCGGCGCTGGCGGCCCGCCACGGGCTGGTGGCCACCGGCTACGAGGATCGGTTCGGCCCCCACGCCCGCACGGTGCAGTTCGCCCTGCTCCACGTGGTCGAGCCCTCGCTCGACCTCTACTCCTGCCCGCTGGCCATGACCGACGGCGCCGCCCGGACGCTGCTCGACCACGGCAACCAGCCGCTGGTGGCGCGGGCGCTGCCCCGGCTCACCTCCCGCGATCCGGCGGCCGCCTGGACCAGCGGCCAGTGGATGACCGAGCGCACCGGCGGCTCCGACGTGGGGCGGGCCGAGACCGAGGCTCGCCAGACGCCCGAGGGCTGGCGCCTCTGGGGCACCAAGTGGTTCAGCTCGGCGGCCACCTCGGAGATGGCGCTGGCGCTGGCGCGCCCCGAGGGGAACGGCCCCGGCGGCAAGGGGCTGGCCCTCTTCTACCTGGAGACCCGGCTCCCCGACGGCCGATGGAACGGGCTGCGCCTCGAGCGGCTCAAGGAGAAGCTCGGCACCCGCAAGCTCCCCACCGCCGAGGTGGCGCTGGAGGGGGCGCTGGCCACGCCGGTGGCCGCCCTCTCGGGCGGCGTGAAGGCCATCGCCCCCATGCTCAACATCACCCGCCTGTGGAACTCGGTCTGTGCCGCCGCGGGCATGCGCCGCGCGGTGGCGCTGGTGGAGGACTGGGGCCGGCGGCGGGTGGCCTTCCGGGCGCCGCTCGCCGAGAAGCCGCTCCACCGCGACACCCTGCTCGGCATGGAGGCGGAGCGGACCGGGGCGCTGCTGCTCTCCTTCCGGGCGGCGGCGCTGCAGGGGCGGGTGGAGCGGGGCGCGGCCACGCCGGCCGAGGCGGCGGCGCGGCGGGCGCTGGTGCTCCTCGCCAAGCTCACCACCGGCAAGCAGGCGGTGGCGGTGGCCTCGGAGGCGCTGGAGTGCTTCGGCGGCGCAGGTTACGTCGAGGACACCGGCCTGCCGCGGCTGCTGCGCGACGCCCAGGTGCTGCCCATCTGGGAGGGGACCACCGACGTGCTCTCGCTGGAGCTGCTCCGCGCGCTGCGCGAGCCGGGCGCCGGCGAGGGGCTGGCGGCGGAGCTCTCCGGGCCCCTTGCGGCGGTGCGGGATCCGGCGCTGCGGCCGGCGGCCGAGGCGGCGGCCCGGGCCGCGGCCCACGCCCGCGCCTGGCTCTCGGCCACCGCCGGGCAGCCCGAGGCGCTGGAGGCCGGGGCTCGGCGGCTCGGGCTCACGCTGGGCAGGGCGCTGCAGCTCGGCCTGGCCTGCGCCCACGCCCAGGCCTGCTTCGACCGCGGCAACCAGCGGCCGCTCGCGCCGGTGCTGCGGCTGGCGCAGCACGGGGCGGACCTGATCCACCCCTGAGGGACCTGCCGCAGGCCCTGGGCTGACGCCCGCGAGGGCGCCGTTCGTGTCACCGCAGGTGATCCCGGATCGCCAGGCCTGCTCAGTCCAGGAAGAAGTCCGGCAGGAGCGCCCGCCCCTTCTCCACCGCGTAGCGCTCGAAGTCGGTGACGCCCTCGGCCCGGAGGAGGTCCTCGTCGAGGAAGAAGTTGCCGGTGCAGGCCTTGAAGTCCTTCACCAGGATGGCGTGGGCGGCATCGGCCACGATCTCGGCGGTGCGCCCCTGGCGCGCCGTCTCGTCGCCGCCCAGCAGGTTGAGGGCCGCGGTCTGGATGACGGTCCGGGGCCAGAGGGCGTTCACCGCCACCCGGCCGCGGAACTCCTCGGCCATGCCGAGCGCGTAGAGGCTCATGCCGTACTTGGCGGCGGTGTAGGCGGCGTGGCTGGCGAACCAGCGCGGGTTCATGTTGAGCGGCGGCGAGAGGTTGAGGATGTGCGGGTTCGAGGCCCGGAGCAGGTGGGGCAGGCAGGCCTGCGAGCAGAGGTAGGTGCCGCGCGCGTTCACCTGGTGCATCAGGTCGTAGCGCTTCATCGGCATCTCCAGCGTGCCTGCCAGGTGGATGGCCGAGGCGTTGTTCACCAGCACGTCGATGCCGCCGAAGCGCTTCACCGCCTCGTCCACCGCCGCCCGCACCTGGCCCTCCTCGCGGATGTCGCAGGCCACGGCCAGCCCGCGGCCGCCGGCCTTCTCGATCTCGGCGGCGGCGGTGTGGATGGTGCCGGGCAGCTTGGGGTTGGGGACGCTGCTCTTCGCGGCCACGACCACGTTGGCGCCGTCGCGCGCGGCGCGTTGCCCGATGGCGAGGCCGATGCCGCGGCTGGCGCCGGTGATGAAGAGGGTCTTGCCCTTGAGGTCGGCCATGGGGGCTCCGGTTGGCGGTTGGGGAGGCAGCATCCGACGGGTGGGGGGAGGCGCGCCACCGCCAAGCCCGATCCAGCCCTCCCCGGGACGGCGATACCGCCGGCAGGGTGTGGGCAGCCGCCTACCCCAAGCGATCGCCCGGGTTTTCCACCACCGGGCCGGGCCGATCCTGAACGGATCATCAGCCAAAAAACGTGTGTCCTCGCGGGCTTGTTGACATCTCCGGCAGATCTCCTTAGATCGTGCCCGGTAGTGGGAAAAAGTGGATCACCGCGGATCACAGCGGCAGGATCGGGCACAGGGTGTTCTTCGGTACCTTCCAGCACGCGATCGACGCGAAGGGGCGCACCAGCCTCCCGGCCAGGTTCCGGGAGACGCTGGCCGCCGCCGGCGAGCCCAAGATCGTCCTCATCCGCTACCCGCACTGGCGCTGCGTCCAGGCGCTGCCGCTCTCGGTGTGGAAGCAGCTCGTCGAGAAGGTGCTGGCGGCCTCGCCGCTCGACGCCCGCGCCCAGAAGAACGTGCTGCGCTTCTACTCCACCGCCCACGAGGTGGACCTCGATCCCCACGGGCGGGTGCTGGTGCCCCCGGCGCTGCGAGAGTGGGCCGGCCTCTCGAAGGAGGTCGTCTGGGTGGGGATGGGCAGCACCATCCACCTCTACGACCAGGCCAGCTACGAGAAGGAGATGGGCGCGGAGACGGCGGAGTCGGAGCTGGTGGACTTCTTCAAGGCGTGAAAGGGGGGCGGGCGATGTACGAGGCTCGGCAGCAGGACCACGTGACCGTCATCCGGGCGCAGGGCGACCTCACCCGGGGTGAGCTGGTGGGCATCGCGGCGCTGGCAGGCCAGGCGCGGCGGCAGGGGCGCATGGTGGTCATCGACCTCCAGGGCGTGACCCACCTGCACTACGCCGGCGCCACGCTGCTCAAGGCCATCCCCGGCCTGCGGGCCGCGGGTGCCAGCCGCTACGTCCGCGACCTGGTGCACGCCGGCGGCGCCGGTGGGCACGTGGAGATGTTCGACGACGTCGAGGAGGCCGTGCGAGCCGCGTGACCGGCGAGTTCTCCCATGCGTCCGTCCTTTCCCGAGAGGTGGTCGAGATCCTGCGCCCGGCGCCGGGCCGCGTGCTGCTCGACTGCACGCTGGGCGGCGGCGGCCATGCCGAGCTCTTCCTCGAGGCGGGGGCGCAGGTGATCGGCGTCGACCGCGATCCCCGCGCCCTGGCCGCGGCCCGCGCCCGCCTGGCCCGCTTCGGCGAGGCCTTCCGGGCGGTGCGCGCCGACTTCCGCGACGCCCGCGGCGTGCTCGACGCGCTCGGGATCGAGGGCGTGGACGGCACCCTGGCCGACCTGGGCGTCTCCTCGCCCCAGCTCGACGAGGCGGAGCGCGGCTTCTCGTTCCAGCGCCCCGGCCCGCTCGACATGCGCATGGGGGAGGAGGGCGAGACGCTGGGCGAGCTCCTCACCCGCATCGACGAGCGGGAGCTGGCGCGCATCCTCAGGGAGTACGGCGAGGAGCCCTTCGCCCGGCCCATCGCCCGGGCGGTGAAGCGGGCCGTTGCCGAGGGCCAGCCCCTCGACACCGCCGGGCTGGCCGAGGTGGTGGCCGGCGCCATCCCGCGCCGCGCCTGGCCGCACCGCATCCACCCGGCCACCCGCACCTTCCAGGCGCTGCGCATCGCCGTCAACGACGAGCTGGGCTCGCTGGCCGCCTGGCTCGAGAGCCTGCCGCGCCTGGTGAAGGTGGGCGGCCGCGCCGCCGCCATCAGCTTCCACTCCCTCGAGGATCGCATGGTCAAGGAGCGCTTCCGCACGCTGACCCGCGCCTGCACCTGCCCGCCCGGCCTCCCGGTCTGCGCCTGCGGCGCCGAGGCGGCCTTCGCCGCCGTGACCCGCAAGGCGCTGGTGGCGGGCGACGCCGAGGTGGCGCAGAACCCCCGGGCCCGGAGCGCGAAGCTGCGCGCGGTGGAGCGGCAGAAGTGAGCGCCCGCCTCTCGCTCGGCGGCCCGCTGGCCCGCCTGGCCGGCTTCGCCCTCCTGGCGGCGGCGCTGGGGGCGGTGGGCGTCTTCCACGTCTGGACCCACACCCGGGTGGTGGCCCAGGGCTACGAGCTGGCGCGGCTGGAGTCGGAGCACCGGCGGCTGGCGGCCGAGCGCGAGCGGCTCCGGCTCGAGGTGACCACGCTGCGGGCGCCCGGGCGGCTGGAGAAGTACGCACGAACGAGACTGGGAATGGCTCCGCCGGCGCACGGCGCGGTGGTGGCGGGCGGGAAGGGCGGCGGCGGGAAGGCAGGGGCGGTGGTGGGCGCGGGCAGCGGCCGCACCGGCCCGGCGGAGCCAGCAGCACTGGTCTCGGTGGCGAGGCGCTAGGTGGCCGGCGGCGGGCGCTCCACCCGGTGGGTCGCGGTGCGCATCGGCGCCGTGGCCGTGGCAGCGGTGGCGGGCTTCGCGGTGGTCGGCGCCCGCGCCGTCCAGCTCCAGGTGGTGCAGTCGGAGAAGCTGGGCGCCATGGCCCGCGATCAGTACGTGCGCGAGCTCGACTGGAAGCCGCGCCGCGGCGCCATCACTGACCGCAACGGCGCGGTGCTGGCCCAGGACGTGGAGGCCGACTCGGTGTTCGTCGACCCCGAGGAGCTGCCGGAGCGGCGCGGTCCGGCCCTGGCGCGGCTCGCCAAGGTGCTCTCGGTGGAAGGCAAGGCCCTGGAGCGCAAGGTGGCCCGCGGCGGACGTTTCGCCTGGGTGAAGCGGCGGATCTCGCCCGACGAGTCGGCGGCGGTGCGGGCGCTCCGCATCCCCGGCGTCGGCTTCGCCAAGGAGTCGCGCCGCTACTACCCGCGCCGCGAGCTGGCCGCGCAGCTCGTCGGCTTCGTCGGCGACGACGGCGACGGGCTCGAGGGCGTGGAGCGGCTCTTCGACGACGCCCTCTCCGGCGAGGCCTCGCGCGTGCCCTCGCTGCGCGACGCCCGCGGGGTGATGCTGCTCAAGGACGCGCCCGAGCGGGCCATCGAGGGGGCCCGGGTGGAGCTGACCATCGACCAGGGGCTGCAGCTCGCCGCCGAGCGGGCGCTCTCCCGGGCGGTGACCCAGGCCCGCGCCGCCGCCGGCATGCTGGTGGCGCTCGACCCCTCCACCGGCGAGGTGCTGGCGCTGGCCAACGCCCCCACCTTCAACCCCAACACCCCCCGCCGCGGCGAGGTCCTGCGCAACCGCGCGGTGCTCGACTCCTTCGAGCCCGGCTCCACCTTCAAGGTCTTCACCCTGGTCGGCGCCCTCGACGCCGGCGTGCTCCGGGCCGGCGACAGCTTCTACTGCGAGAAGGGGAGCTGGCGGGTGGGCCAGAACGTGCTCCACGACAGCCACCCCATCGGCTGGGCCGGGCCGGCCAAGATCATCGCCGAGTCCTCCAACATCTGCGCCGCCAAGGTGGGCCAGCGGCTGGGGCGCGAGCGGCTGCAGCGCACGCTCATGGCCTTCGGCTTCGGCGAGAAGGTGGGCACCGACCTGCCGGCCGAGCCCCGCGGCGCCGTCCCCTTCCCCCGGGCCGAGGTGGCGCTGGCCACCATGAGCTTCGGCCACGGCGTCACCGCCACCCCGCTGCAGATCACCGCCGGCGTGGCCGCCATCGCCAACGGCGGCACCCTGCTCCGCCCGCAGCTGGTGCGGCGGGTGGTGGACCCGGCGCGCGGGCCGCTCCTCCAGGCCGCCCCGGTGGCGGTGCGGCGCGCCGCCTCTCCGTCGGCCGCCGCCCAGATGGCCCGCTGGATGGAGGGCGTGGTCACCGAGGGCACCGGCAAGCGGGCCCGGCTCGACGGCTGGCGCGCCGCCGGCAAGACAGGCACCGCGCAGAAGGTGGACCCGCTCTCGGGCGGCTACTCGGCCGACAAGCGCTTCAGCTCCTTCGTGGGCTTCGCCCCCGCCGAGGAGCCGCGCATCGTCATCGGCGTCTTCATCGACGAGCCCCGGGGCGAGGTGATGGGCGGCGAGGTGGCGGCCCCGGTCTTCAAGGAGGTCGCCGAGCACGCGCTCCGCAGCATGAGCGTCCGGCCCTCCGGCGGCGACCCCGCGCCCCGCGAGCCCGAGCCGGTGGCCGCCGCCGACGAGACCCCGCTGCCCTCGGTGGAGCAGGCGCTGCGCACCGCCCGGCCCGACCGCGGCGGCGTGGCGGTGCCGGTGCTGGAGGGGCTGCCGGCCCGCGCCGCGCTGCAGGTGCTGGAGCGGGTGGAGCTGCTCGGCGAGACGGCCGGCACCGGCCTGGTGTCGCGCCAGGCGCCGGCGCCCGGCACGGTGGTCGAGCCCGGCACCCGGGTGCGGCTCACGCTCCAGCCGCGCGGCTAGGAGCCCGCGGCACGGGGCCTCCCGCCCCGAGCGGTGCCAGCGACCTCGCCCGCCCCCGGGGTAGGCTCTCCCGTCACCGCCCCCCTCGCCCGGAGCTCCCATGACCCGCCGCTCCCTCTCCTCCCGCGCCGCGCTGGCGGCGGCGCTCCTGGCGGCCTGCTCGTCGTCGAAGAAGAAGGCCGACGACGGGTTGCACGTCTCCTCCCCCGCCTGGGAGGACCAGGTCGTCTACATGGTGATGACCGATCGCTTCGCCAACGGCGACCCGCGCAACGACGACCAGCACGCCGGCGAGTACGACCCCGCCGACAAGGACAGGTACTCGGGCGGCGACCTCCAGGGGATCATCGACCGCCTGGACTACATCCAGGGGCTGGGCGCCACCGCGGTCTGGATCACGCCCCCGGTGGCCAACATGTGGTGGGACCCGCTGCAGCAGTCGGGTGGCTTCCACGGCTACTGGGCGCGCGACCTCACCAAGGTCGACGAGCACCTGGGGACGCTGGCCACCTACCAGGCCCTCTCCCGCGCCCTCCACGCGCGCGGCATGTACCTCATCCAGGACGTGGTGCCGAACCACATGGGCAACTTCTTCACCTTCACCCCTCCCGCGGCCATCCCGGCCTGCGGGCCCTCGTCCTACGCCGGCGAGCTGGCCTCCTTCGTCCGGAACACGGCCGCGGTGCCCACCGCCGCGCCCACCCAGGCCCCCTTCGACAAGGTGGACATGTCCGACCCGGCCCAGCGGGCCGCGGCCATCTACCACTGGACGCCGGCCATCGCCGACTACACCGACGCCTGCCAGGAGGTGAACTACCAGATCTCGGACCTCGACGACCTCGACACCGAGAACCCGGTGGTGCGGCAGGCGCTGCGGGAGTCGTACGGCTACTGGGTGCGGGAGGTGGGCGTCGACGCCTTCCGCGTCGACACCGCCAAGTTCGCGCCCCACGCCTTCTGGAACGACTTCTTCCACTCCACCGACCCGGCCGCCCCCGGGATCCTGGAGGTGGCCCGCCGGACCGGGCGCCAGGACTTCCTGGCCTTCGGCGAGATCTACGAGATCCCCGACGCCCTGACCGACGCGCTGGAGCGCAAGGTGGCGAGCTACCTCGGCACCTCCGCCGCGCCCGAGCTGCCCTCGGTGCTGGCCTTCCCGCTCTACGGCGAGATCGGCCGGGTGTTCGCCGAGGGGCGGCCCACGGCCTACCTGAGCTACCGGCTCGGCAAGCTCATGGACCCCACCCTCTACCCGAACCCGCACCGCATCCCCACCTTCATCGACAACCACGACGTCCGGCGCTTCCTCTCGATCACCAGCCCCACCGGCGAGGATCTCCTCCAGGCGCTGGCCTTCCTCTTCACCGCCCCCGGCCTCCCCGTCGTCTACTACGGCACCGAGCAGGGCTTCACCGAGACCCGGGCCGCCATGTTCCGGGGGGGCTACCTGCAGACCGCCGATCGCTACGACACCGGCAACGCCGTCTACCGGCGCATCGCCACGCTGGCCGGGATCCGCAGGGCCCACCGCGCCCTCTCCCGCGGCGGGCTGGAGGTGCTCTACGACAACGCCGCCGGCCCCGGCCCCTTCGCCTTCCGCCGCGGCACCGGCGGCGACGCGGTGCTCGCCCTCTTCAACACCGCGCGCCAGGCGGCGCTGGTGGCCCAGATGGACACCGGCCTCCCGGCCGGCACGGTGCTGGAGCTGCTCCACTCCGAGGCCTACCCTCCCGCGCTGGCGGTGGGCCCGGGCGGCCGGGTCACGGCCGTGCTGCCGCCCAAGGCGGTGGTGGTGGCGCGCGCCACCTCCCAGGTGGTGGCACCGCCTCCGCCCGGGGTCACCATCGCGGTGACCACGCTGGTCGACGGCCAGACCTTCACCGGCGACGTCACCGTCCAGGGCACCGTCACGCCGGCCTCCACCAGGCTGCAGATGGTGCTCGACGCCAACGTGGCCCGGGCCACGCCGGTGGCGGTGCAGCCCGACGGCAGCTGGAGCGTGGTGCTGCCGGTCTCCACCTTCCCCACCGGCACCTTCACCCACGACCTCGCCTTCCTGGCGCCCGACGCCGGCGTGGCCACCCCGAGGGCCCGCTTCACCTCCAGCGTGGTCTTCGCCGGCGACACCTACGTGACCGCCGACCCGGCCGGCGACGACAGGGGGCCCGCCGGGACCTACACCTATCCCCTCGACGCCACCTTCGCGAACCGCCACCAGATGGACCTCACCGAGGTGAAGCTGGAGGTGGGGGTGACGACGCTCAACGTCAACCTCACCATGGCCGACTTCAGCCAGGTCTGGAGCCCGCCCCGGGGCTTCGACCACGTCTCCTTCCGCATCTTCTTCTCGCTGCCGGGCCGCGGCGGCGCCGCCACCGTGATGCCGAGGCTCCGGGCCTCGGTGCCGGCCGGCTTCTCCTGGCACCTCGACCAGTTCAGCTACGGCTGGGACAGCGTCATGTACACCTCGACCGGCGCCACCGCCGACGCCTACGGCGCTCCCACCGTTTCTCCCACCGTGAAGGTGGACGCCAACGCGCGCACCATCACCTTCACCTACGACCGGAACGACTACGGCCTGGCCTCCTGGTCGGGCGTGGGCGTCTACGTGACCACCTGGGACTTCGACGGCATCGGCGCCGCCTTCCGCCCGCTCTGCACCGACGCCGGCCAGTGGGTGATGGGCGGCGGCACGGCCGGCGCCGCGGGCGCGCCCTGCGGCACCGGCCTCTCGGGCACGCTCAGCGACGGCCCGCTCGTCATGGACGCCGCCGGGCCGATCTTCATCCCCTGAGCGATTGCCGGCGCGCCCGCCCCCTACGGGCAGGCGGCCAGCCGGAGCGCCGCGCCGGCCGTCAGCCTGTCGGCGGTGCCGGCGAAGCCGAGGTCGAGCGCGTGGACGGCCACGCTGCCGTCGGCCGCCGGGGTCCAGGCGACGGAGCCGCCGGCGGTCTCCAGGGTCCGGGCCACGGCGCCGCCGGTGCTCTCGGTGAGCCGGCCCTGCGCCTCGCCGGCGGCGGGCGCAGGCCTCACCGGGGCGACCACCGCGGCGGCGGTGGTGCCGTCGGCGGCCGGCGCCACCTGGAGCGCCAGGAGGTGCATGGTGCCCACCGGGACCTGCTGGACCGCCAGGCAGGTGTCCACCTGATCCGAGAGGTAGAGCACCAGGACGCCGCCGGCGCTGCGGGCCGCGCCCGAGGCCAGCGCGAACCGCATCCCGGCCACCGACACCTGCACCGGCGCCGGGCCGGCCGGCTCGGCGGGCGTCGAGAGGCCGCAGGCGGCCAGCGCCGCCAGGAGGGACGCCAGGCCCGCCGTCGCGCCGGACCGGGCCATCAGGGCGCCGGGGGCACGATCACGGCGACCACCGCGTCGGTCACCGCGCCCTGGAGCTTGCGCGAGAAGGCGTAGGTGCCGTCGGGCGAGGTGAGCCGGGCGTGGGCGCCGGCGCCCACCGCGGCGTGCCGCTTGCGGAAGGCGCCGAGCTTCTGCCAGTGGGCCAGGATGGCGGGGTCGGTGCTCGTCCAGTTCATGTCGGAGCGGGTGGTCTGGAAGGGATCGCCGCCGCTCGGGCCCACGCGCCGGCCGCTCTCGTCGCCGTAGAACACCTGCACGCCGCCCGGGGCCAGGAAGAGCGCCGTGCCCGCCTGCAGGTACCTGGGGACGCTGGCGCCCAGGCCGTCGAAGAGGAGCTGGGTGTCGTGCGAGGAGAGGTAGGTGAGCACGTCGAAGGCCGGGTCGGTGGAGACCAGGGCCGCGGCGCCGGCGTAGAGGCCGTCGAGGTCGGCCGCGGCGGCGGCCAGGGAGCCGCGGCTCTGGAGGAGGGAGAGGAGCTGGGGCTGGAAGGTGAAGTTGATCAGGGAGTCGAAGCCGCCGTCGGTGTAGTAGGCGTCCTTGACCACCCCGTGGGAGAAGACCTCGCCGGTCATCCAGAAGGGCGCGTCGTCGAGCTTGCTGCCGGCGTTGGCCGGGTCGGCCTTCCAGTCGGCCAGCGCGGCGGTCCCGGCGTCCTTGAGCGCCTTCCAGGAGGCCAGCTCCACGTGCTTGGCGGTGTCGCAGCGGAAGCCGTCGACGCCGAGCCGGCGGACCCAGTCGGTGTGCCACTTCGCCAGGTAGTCGCGGACCGTGGCCCCCGCGATCTCGGCCACGCCCGTCTGGCCGGCCATGCACGCCAGGCCGAAGACCGGCGGCGCGCCCGGCGCGGTGGTCGACTCGGTCTTGAAGTCGGGCAGGAAGTTGAGCGCCTGGGTCTGGTCGGTCGAGCCCGGGAGCTGGTAGCCGCCGCCCAGCCCGGCGCGGATCCAGCCGGTTCCCCACCAGCTGGCCCAGCCCTGGGAGCCGTAGTCCACCAGGTCGTTCCAGTTGGTCCAGGTCTTCCCCGTCGGCGGGCTGGCACCGCCGTAACCGGCGGTGAAGGCGGCGCCGGTCCCGTCGCGGAAGAGCTGCGGCAGGCAGTCGAGCAGGTCCGCCCCGGTGGCGTAGCCCGGGTGGTTCATCACCACGTCCACGATCACGCGGATGCCGCGCTGGTGGGCCCCGTCGATCAGCGCCTGGAGCTCGGCCTCGGTGCCCAGGTTGGCGTCGAGCCGGGTGAAGTCCCGCGCCCAGTAGCCGTGGTAGCCGTGGTGCTTGAACCCCCCGGAGCCGCCGGCCACCCAGCCGTGCACCTGCTCGACGATGGGGGAGATCCACAGGGCGTTCACCCCCAGCGAGGCCAGGTAGTCGAGCTTCTGGGTCATCCCCGCCCAGTCGCCGCCGTGCCAGGTCCCCACCTCGTCGCCGCCGTCCCGGGCCCGGCCGTAGCTGGCGTCGTTGGCCGTGTCGCCGTTGGCGAAGCGGTCGGTGAGGGCGAAGTAGACGGTGGCGTTCTTCCAGGTGAAGGGGGTGGCAGCGGCGCCGTCGCGCTCCAGCAGCAGGAGCCCGCCCGCTCCCGGGTCGAAGGTGACCGTGCCGCTCGCCGCGACGGTGGCCGTGGTGCCCCCGTAGGCGTCGCGCAGCACGGTGCCGGCCGGGAAGGTGGAGCTGACGTCGAGGGTCAGCGGCTGGCCCGGCCTCCAGGGGCCGGGGGCCGCCTCCTTGCTGCCGGAGGAGCAGGCCAGGAGCGCGGCCAGGAGGGCGAGCGAGGCGCGGCGGGCGGAGGCGGGCATCGGCGGTGCTCCTCCGGGCTAGCGGGTGTTGCAGGGCAGCCCGGCGCCCTGGGCGCCCGCCTGGGCCTGCACGAAGACGGCCGTCGTCCGGGCCGGCACGGTGAAGTCGGCGCCGGAGACCGAGGCCGTCTTCACCACCGCGTCGGCGCCGCCGGCCTGGACCGGGTGGAGGGCGAACCCCGCGGCGGTGGGGACGGTCATGGTGTGGCTGGCGGTGTCGCCGTTGACGATCACCACCAGCGCGTCGAGCGCCGGGTCGAGGTCGGCCCCGGCGCACGTCCCGTCGGTGATGGTCATGACCAGGACGCCGGGCACCTGGCCGGTGCCGCCGTTGAGGAAGTCCACGCGGCTGGTGACCTCGGCCTTGGTGCGCAGCCGGAAGAGCGGCGTGCTCTTCCGGATCCGGAGCAGCTCCTGGAAGTGCGCGGAGGCGGAAGCGATGTCGGCGGCGCCGGGCGCCGGGACGTCCGCGAAGATGGCGCGGATCGGCGTCCAGGTGCCGTCGGCGTCGCCGCCCAGCGGCACGCCGCTCTTCCAGCCGTTGGCCTGGCCGCTCCAGTCGATGCGGTTGAACCAGTCGCCCGAGTCGTAGCTGTTCTTGTCCATCGACTTGGAGCGCAGCAGGTCGTCGCCCATGTGGAAGAAGGGCACGCCCTGGCCGAGGGCCACCACGTCCATGGCCAGGCTCACCGAGCGGACCCGGTCGGCCATGCTGGTCCCGCTCGGCAGCTTCCACTGGACGATGTCCCAGAGGACCTGGTTGTCGTGGGCCGAGACGTAGTTGACGCACTCCTGGGGGTCCTGGGTGTAGCCGGCGTGGGCGCCGTTGTACCCGATGGAGCCGGCGAAGGTGGCCGCCCCGGTGGCGCTGGTGGCCGGCACCATCCTGAACTCGCCCAGGCCGCCGGCCATCCCGATCTTGACGAGGTCGAGCGCGTGCGCGAGGTCGGGGGCGGTGGCGGTGGCCAGCTCGTTGGGCGCCACGTACTGGCCGCTGGCGAAGCCCTGGTTCCGGCGGATGGCGGCTCCGGCGTCGAAGGGCCCGCCGCCGCGCACGCCGTCGCGGAGCCGGTCGTTGAAGGTGCCGATGCCGGTGCCGGCCATGTTGACCTGGTTGGCGTTGACGCCGCGGAAGTCGTTCTGCATCTCGCCCATCTCCCAGCCCTCGCCGTAGAGGTAGATGCGGGAGCCGTCCACGCCGTCGGCCGCCTGGGTCAGGGCCGCCAGCGCCGCGCGCGCCGCCAGCACGTCGTCCTTGAGGTGCAGGCCCATGAGGTCGAAGCGGAAGCCGTCCACCTTGTAGTCGCGGGCCCAGCGCACCAGGGTGTCGGTCATGAGCCGGCCCATCATCTTGTGCTCGGTGGCGGTGTTGCTGCAGCAGCTCGAGGTCAGCACCAGCCCGGTCACCGGGTCCAGCCGGTGGTAGTAGCCGGGGACCACCTTGTCGAGCACCGAGTAGGCGCCCAGGCCGGCGGCGTTGGTGTGGTTGTAGACCACGTCCATCACCGTGCGCAGGCCGGCGTCGGAGAGCCCCTTCACCATGGCCCGGAACTCCAGGATCTTGGCGGTGCCGTCGGCGGTCGAGGCGTAGCTCCCCTCCGGCGCGCCGTAGTGGAAGGGGTCGTACCCCCAGTTGAACGAGTCGTAGCCCCGCATCCAGCCGGCGATGAGCTGCTGCTGGTCGGAGTCGCCCGCCAGCCCCTGGAGCGCCTGCAGGATGGTCTGGCCCGCGAACTGGCCGCAGAGGGCGGTGGGCACCGCGCCGTTGCGGGCACAGAGGTCGGCGAACGGCTGGCCGACGTCCACCCGGGCGGCCGGGTCCTCGTCGATGGTGGCGATGTCGAAGGCCGGCAGCAGGTGGACGTGGGTCAGGCCGGCCGACGCCAGGGC
The DNA here is from genome assembly GCA_016214955.1 of Deltaproteobacteria bacterium. Lineage (GTDB taxonomy): Bacteria > Myxococcota > Myxococcia > Myxococcales > Anaeromyxobacteraceae > JACRMN01. Next base: position 62,928 of record JACRMN010000011.1, on the reverse strand, counting down.
CGCCAGGTGGGCCATGCCGTCCGAGGGCTGCGCGCCCGAGTCGGTGGTGAAGGCCAGGTACCGCCCGCGCCGCGCCGCGGGGGCGGTGGCGTCGAGGGCGCTGAAGTCGCGGATGTGGCTCTCGTAGACGACGATGTCCTCGGGCGCCTCCAGGGGCGGCTTGACGAGGGCGTCCCATCCGGCCGGCTTCAGGGCCGGGTCGGAGAGGTCGACGATCTGGGCGTGGAGGCCGTTGGCGTCCAGGTTGGCGGCGTAGGGATCGGTGACCTGCACCGTCTCGATCCGGGCGGTCAGCGGGTGGTAGACGGTGAGCTCGTACCGGTAGTAGAGACCGCTCCAGGTCGCGGGCCCGGTGTGGGACCAGAGCCCGGAGGCGCCCGCCGACAGGGCCACCGGGCTGCCGGCCACCTCCAGCTTGTCGGCGCCGAAGACGTGGAGCAGCGCCGCCTGGGCCGTCGGCGCCCAGAGCCGGAAGGTGGGGGCGCCGCCCGCGAAGGTGACGCCCAGCGGCCCGTCGTAGGGATAGAGGTCGTCGAGCGCCAGGGCGGTCTGCACCTGCGTGGCGGCAAGCGGCGCTCCGGAGGCCTTCCGGGCCACGGCCACCACCTGGCCCTTCAGGGCCTGCTCCAGCGCCGGCAGGTCGGCGGGGGCCACGTCGAAGGCCCGCCAGGTGGCGAGGTGGGGCACCCGGGCGGCCAGGGTCGCTCCGATGCCGCCGCTCCGGGGCGTGAGCGCGATGGTGGTGCCGCCGACGACGTCGGTGGCGGTGGTGGTCACCGAGGCGGTGGGGGAGGTGCGCAGCTCGAAGGTGACCGCCTCCGTGTCGGTGACGTCCCAGGCCAGCGTGTCGCGAGCCAGGAGGTGGGCGGCGGCGCCGGCGATGGAGACCGCACCCGGCGGCACCGGGGCGCTCGTCAGGGTGGTCGAGCCACTGGTGAGGAAGACGATGTTGCCGAGCACCGCCGGGTCGAAGCTCATGTCGGGCCCGGGGTCCTTGGTGTCGCCCTTGTGGGCGATGAGGCAGACCATGCCCGCCGGGCAGTTGCCGCGGGCGCCGCCGGTGCGCAGCGTGAACGCGAAGCCGGCGCCGTAGGAGGCGTCCACGGCGCCGTAGGCCAGCGGCACTCCCCAGGACGTCTCGGTGACCCGCTCGCCCCAGAGGTGCAGCCCCCAGCCGGAGTAGGTCTGGTCGGGCCGCGCGTAGTAGACGACCACCTGCCCGGCGGCGGGGAGCACGGAGGGCGCCGAGGTCCGCGCCTCGGGCCAGCCGGAGAGCACCCAGGCCTCGCGGGCTCCGCCCGACAGGTTCACGGTGAGAGCACCGGCGGCGTCGCTGCCGGCGCCGTTCACCAGGGTGAAGGCCAGGCTGGTGGCGCCCGACCGGAGGGTGAGGGTGTAGACGGCCCCGAAGGCGTCGGTGCCGGAGGAGGCCTGGCTGGCCTCCTCCGCGCCCGCCGTGGTGGCCACGGTCCAGCCCGCGTAGTCGGCGAGCGCCCGGTGGTAGTGGACGGTGAAGGTCGCCGGCGTCGGCGGCGGCGCAGCGCTCTTGCCGCTGCTGCAGGCCGCCGCGAGGATCGAGAGCGCCAGGGCCAGGCTGGGGGAGAGACCGCGTCGCTGCGCGTGGGCGTGGGGCATGGCAACCGATAGCGCCGATCGCGCGGAACGTGCAACGAACCGCCCGGGTCCCCTGGCCCGAATTGTCGCGCCTCACCACCGCCCCTTCCGGCCCGGCGGGAGCCGTCCCTCACCCCGGAGGGCGGGCGTACACTCCCGGGCCATGCTCTCCCGCCTCCTCGCCCTCGGGCTCGTTGCCGCGGCATCCCTCGCTCCCTGGGCGCTCGGAGCCTGCGCCGCGCCGCGCCCCTCCACCCCCCCGGGCACCGCCGGCGCCGCCGCGGGGACAGCCGAGGACCCGCGCCGCTGGGCCGACGGCGCCGTCTTCTACGAGGTGTTCGTCCGCAGCTTCCAGGACTCCGACGGGGACGGAAGAGGTGACCTGCGCGGGCTGATCTCGCGGCTCGACTACCTCAACGACGGCGATCCCCGGACCGACGCCGACCTGGGCGTGGACGCGCTCTGGCTCATGCCGGTGTTCGCCTCGCCGAGCTACCACGGCTACGACACCACTGACTACGAGGCGGTGAACCCCGACTACGGCACCGTCGAGGACCTGGCACGGCTCTGCGCCGAGGCCCACCGGCGGGGGATGCGCGTCATCGTGGACCTGGTGCTCAACCACACCAGCAGCGAGCACCCCTGGTTCCGGGAGGCCGCCTCCTCGCGCGCCTCCCCGCGCCGCGACTGGTACGTCTGGAGCGAACGCGATCCGGGCTGGACCCAACCCTGGAACGCCTCCAGCCCCGCCTGGCACCCGGCCGGCGGCGCCTTCTACTACGGCATCTTCTGGAGCGGGATGCCGGACCTGAACTTCCGGAACGCCGAGGTGCGGGCCGAGGCGAAGCGCATCGCCGCGCTCTGGCTCGGGCGCGGCGTCGACGGGTTCCGGCTCGACGCCTCGCGCCACCTCGTCGAGGACGGGCCCGGCGACACGGGCCAGAACGACACCCCCGAGACCCACCGCTTCTGGCGCGAGTTCGCCGCCCACGTGCGGGCGGTGAAGCCCGACGCCATCCTGGTGGGAGAGAACTGGACCGACACCCGCCGCATCGCCCCCTACTTCGGCACCCCGGGCGCTCCGGGCGGCGAGGAGCTGCTCGTCAACTTCGACTTCCCGCTGGCCGGCAAGGTCGTCGAGGGCGTCCAGGTGGGCGAGGGGCGCAGCATCGGGGAGACGCTCCGGGAGATCGCCCGCCTCTACCCGCCCGGCGCCATCGACGCCCCGTTCCTCGCCAACCACGACATGCGCCGGCTCGGCTCGGTGCTCCGCGGCGACGAGGGCAAGCTCCGGCTCGCGGCAGCGATCCTGCTCACGCTACCCGGCGCCCCGTTCCTCTACTACGGCGAGGAGGTGGGGATGGAGAACGGCCCAGGCGGCGCCGACGAGGAGAAGCGCACGCCCATGCCCTGGGACGCCTCGCCCGGCGGTGGCTTCACGGCGGGCAGGCCCTGGCGCGCCTTCGCGCCGGGCCGGGAGCGGGCCAGCGTCGCCTCGCAGCAAGGCGACCCCGGCTCTCTGCTGTCGCACTACCGCAGGCTCGTACGCGCCCGCCACGCCTCGCCCGCCCTGGCGCGCGGAGGGCTCGAGCTGGTGGCCGACCGAGGCCCGCTCCTCGCCTACGTGCGCGCCGCCGGCGCCGAGCGCGTGCTCGTGGCCCACAACCTGGGGGACGAGCCGCTGCGGAGCCTGCTCCGCGTCCCCGCGCGGGACCTGGAGCCGCTCCTGGCCGGCACCGGGGCGGTGGCGACCTCCGCCGAGGAGGGCCTCCGGATCGAGCTTCCCCCGCGTGCAAGCGTCCTTTACCGGCTGCGCTGAGTCCCCTAAGGGTCAAGCGCCCGAGTGCCGCACGCGCCCACTTCGCGCAGGGCCCACCCTGGCGGAGCGTATTGTCGCTCGTCGCTTGCGGGTGAGCGGCCTGCGTGCAATGTAGGGCCGTGCCAATTCGCGCCAGGTGCGGAGCGGGAGACCACGCCCCCCGCGCTCGTAGCGGCTCTCCCGCCGCAGTCCTGCTGCTCCTCGCTGCTGCCCTGGCCGCCTGCGGCGGCTCCCCGCGCCCCGCGCCGCGGGACGAGGCGGGCTGGTGGCGCAACCGCACGGTGTACGAGGTCTTCGTGCGCTCGTTCGCCGACTCGAACGGCGACCGGGTGGGCGACCTCGCCGGCCTGACGCAGAAGCTGGACTACCTGAACGACGGCGACCCGGCCACCGCCGGGGATCTGGGCGTGGGCGCCGTCTGGCTCATGCCCATCTTCCCGTCGCCGAGCTACCACGGCTACGACGTCACCGACTACCGCTCGGTGAATCCGGTCTACGGCACGCTGGCCGACTTCGACGCCTTCGTCGCCGCCGCCCACCGCCGCGGCATCCGCGTGATCCTCGACATGGTGGTGAACCACTCCTCCAGCCAGCACCCCTGGTTCGCCCTCTCGCGGAACCCTTCCGACGCCAAGCGGACCTGGTACTCGTGGCGGGACGCGGCGCCCACCAGCGGCTGGCTCCAGCCGTGGGCGGGCGGAGGGCGCGCCTGGTGGCCGCTCGACGGCGCCTACTACTGGGGCCTCTTCGGCTCGGGCATGCCGGACCTCAACCTGGCCAGCCCCGCCGTCGAGGCCGAGATGCTGGACGTGCTGCGCTTCTGGCTGGCCCGGGGCGTGGACGGCTTCCGCCTCGACGCCGTCCGCCACTTCTTCGAGTCGGCGGACGGCGTGGTGGTGGACCAGCCGGAGACCCACGCCTTCCTGCGGCGCCTGCGCTCGGCGCTCTCGCCCGAGTACCCCGGCGTGCTGCTGGTGGCCGAGGCCTGGACCAACCTGGAGACGGTCTCCTCCTACTACGGCGCCGGCGACGAGACGCAGCTGGCCTTCGCCTTCGACCTCGCCGACGCGGTGAAGGGCGGGGTCCTCGCGAGCGACGCCTCCCCGGTCATCAACACCATCGCCCGCACCGAGACCGCCCTGGCCGGCAAGGACCGGGGCTTCGACGCCCCCTTCCTCTCCAACCACGACCAGGTGCGGGTGATGCGCACGCTGGGCGGCGACGCCGCCGGCGCCCGCCTGGCCGCCGCCACCCTCTTCGCCCTGCCCGGCACGCCCTTCGTCTACTACGGCGAGGAGATCGGCATGCAGGGCGGCGCGCCCTCGGCCGACCAGAACAAGCGCACCCCGCTGCGCTGGAACGCCACCCCGCCGGGCTTCGGCTTCAGCACCGACGCCGGCTGGTTCTACGCCGCCGAGGCCGACGGCGTGGACATCGCCTCGCAGCAGGCCGACCCGGCGTCGCTCTGGCACCTGTACCGGCGCCTGGTGTCGCTGCGCTCGGGCCAGGCCTCGCTGGCCACCGGCGAGCCGGTGCGACCTGTGGTCACAGGCGGAGGCGCCGGCGTGATGGCGTTGCTGCGCGGCTCGGCCGGAAGGCGTACCCTCTTCGTCGCCAACTACGGCAGCGCGGCAAGCGGCCCCTTCACCGTGGACGTGACCGGGGCACCCGCGGTGCTCCTCGCCGAGGGGCTGGGGGGCACGCCCACCTCCGCCGGAGGGAAGGTGACGATTCCCGACCTCGCCGCTCGCGCCTTCGCGTTCCTGTCGATCGACTGACGCTCGCCCACCCGGAGGACCGGACATGACCCCATCCCGCGCCCGCCTGCTCCTCGTCGCCCTGCTCGCCGCCCCGGCCGTGGCCCTGGCCGCCGACTCCCCGGTGAAGGGCTGCTCGCCCGAGGGGGGCTTCACCTTCGCCGACCCGGCCGGCGACGACGACGGCCCCGGCACGTACACCTACCCCACCGACGCCGTCTACAAGCCCGGCTCCTTCGACGTCACCGAGCTGCAGGTGGTGCCCAAGGGCGGCCAGGTGGAGATCCGGGTCACGGTGAAGTCCCGCATCGAGGACCCCTGGGACAGCGCCGCCTGGAACGGCAACGGCTTCTCCGTGCAGATGGCCTTCGTCCACATCGACACCGACCACCAGAAGGGCAGCGGCGTTCGACAGGGGCTCCCGGGCACCAACGTCCGGTTCGCCGAGGACGAGGCCTGGGACCGGGTGGTCATCATCTCCCCCCAGGGCCCCGCGCGCGTGAACTCCGAGATCGGCCTCAAGGCGTCGCAGTGGAAGGACCGCATCGTGGTGCCCAGGGTCACGCGCGCCGAGGGCCGCACCCTGGTGGCGGTGGTCGACGCCGCCTCCCTGGGCGGCAGCCCCAAGCCCACCTGGGGCTGGCAGGTGCTGATGCAGTCGAACGAGGGTTTCCCCGCCAAGACCGACCTGCTCACCCGCAAGGTGAACGAGTTCGAGGGACAGCACCGCTTCGGCGGCGGCACCGACTACGACAACGACCCGCACGTCATCGACATCCTGGTGCCGCCGGGCGACGACCCGGTGAAGAAGCAGCACGAGATCCTGTCGAAGTACGACAAGGCCGCGAACGACCCCAAGCCCGAGGACCTGGCGCAGGTGCCGATGGTGTACCCGTGCGCCAAGTGAAGGCCGCCATGACGAGGACCGCCACCGCCCTCCGCGCCGCGCTGGTCGCCGCCGCGCTCGCGCCGCTCGCCCCCGCGGCGCGCGCCGACACGCTCGCCTTCGACATGAGCGGGAAGATCTACACGAAGTACATGTACCAGAACGACAACACCCAGGGTTGCCTCTCGCTCTCCAACCCGTTCTGGGTCGACAACATCGGCGGCCACAACGGCGCCTGCACCGAGTTCGAGCTCAACATCAAGGCCAACGTCGGCCCGCGGGTGACCGCCGGCGTCCGCCTGCAGAGCCGCTGGGGCGCGCTCTGGCAGGACTGGTGGGAGAACGGCGACCTGAAGCCCGGCGTGGCCGACACCTCGGGCGAGAGCCTGGGCATGAACCACGCCGCCTACGTGAAGCTGCGCGGCGCCTACATCCGCGTGGCGCCGCCCATCCCCACGGTGAAGTGGGTGACCATCGGCTCCACCGACTACTCGATGTGGAACGAGTGGACCATCGGCAAGGCGCGCTACATCGACCGGGAGAACGGCAGCGGCGTCTTCGTCGAGGGCGAGGTCCTCCCCCGCAAGACCCTCACCTACACCGTCGGGGCCATGGCGCTCCCCAAGCTCTGGGCCGGCCCGGGCTGGCAGACCGGCCTCCGGGACAACGACCCCCTGGCCTCCCTCTACGGGACCGACTGGGCCTTCGCCGCCAAGGTGGAGGGCCGGCTCGGCGACGACCTGCGCCTGCGCGCCGTGGGCGCCTGGCTGCAGGACTGGGAGACCGATCGCTACAGCCCCATGCTCACCGGCCAGCCCTCGTCCGATCGCGGCGCCGACCACTCGGTGGGCCTCTCCACCCGCTTCCGCGGACTCAACGGCACGCTCGACGCGGTCTTCACCCCCGCCGCCCTCGACGTCATCCAGGTCTCGGCGCTGGTGGCCGCCTCGTCCAACTACGTCAGCCCGGCCTACGCCACCAACCTGGTGAGCAGCGGTCAGGGCTTCTCGCCGGTGCTCTTCCGCACCGACAAGGCCGGCCGCGCCGTGGCCTCCAACGGCATGGCGGCCAAGCTGCTCGTCGAGCTCTTCGACCCGTGGAAGGCGGGCCTGTCCCTCAAGGCCGAGTACTTCAACATCGGCTCCGAGTACAACGCGGTGATGGGCTCGCGCCGCGAGGCCGACGTCCTGCTCACCGAGGGCATGATCACCGGCGGCTTCACCCGCGGCGGCCAGCTCCCCACCCTCAACATCGCCAACGAGTTCGTGGACTGGGACGAGCCGTGGTTCGAGTCCTGCATCGGCTGGCACGGCGGCACGCTGCTCGCCGAGTACGCCCGCGGCTCGCTCAAGACCAGCCTCGAGTACACCTTCATCGGCTACAACACCAACAAGCAGGACCGGGACGTGGCCACCCAGTACCCGGACTTCCTGTACACGCACGGCTTCACCGACACCACCGCCTTCACCGCCGACTCCGACTACGCCAACGTCTACGACCGCGGCCGCGATCCCCGCAGCGTGTACACGCGGTGGCAGGACCGCCGCACCCACCTGGCGGTGCTGAACGCCAGCTATGCCATCCCGGCGGCGCGCGGGGCCTCGCTGGCCGGCAAGGTGAAGGTGGTGGACGACCGCGATGGCCGGAAGGCGGGGACCACCGCCGACGACTACCGGGGCCGCTCGCTGCTGGGCTTCCTGGCGCTGACCCTGCAGCCCACCGCCGAGCTCAAGACCACGCTCGGGTACGAGTACACCCGCTGGGACGAGAAGAACCGCAACGGCAACCAGTCCACGGGCTTCTACGACTCGAAGACCTACCGCCATACGGCCCGCGCCGGCCTCTCCTACGCCTTCGGCGGCGCCCTGCTCGGCTACACGCTGGAGTGGTTCCGCAAGGACCTGCAGCGCGACGCGGCCGGCGGCTATTACGACATGAAGTGGAACGTGTGGCGTGCCAAGGCCACGGTGGAGGCGGCATGGTGACCCGAAAGCCCATCCTCCTGGGGCTCGTCGCCCTCGCCGCCGCCGGCGGCTGCGGGCTCGAGAACTTCCTCTCCAACGTGGGCCACGCCAGGTACCCGCGGCCGGCCTCGGTGGTCCGCGGCGCCGCCACCTGGACCGGCGCCCGCGCCGGGCAGCTCTCGGTCTCCGACTCGAGGGGCGTCTTCGAGCCCTGCAAGGACTTCACCGACACCCGCTGCGTCTTTGCCACCAAGGTGGAGAACGGCCAGTACGAGATCCGGCTCGGCTCCGGCAAGTACTCGATGATCGAGGTCCGCGGCCGCGTGGGGGACATGGAGCTGCGCGCCATCGTCCCCACCCTCGGCGAGGAATCGGAGGTGGGCGGCGTCGATCTCGACACCGCCAACATGGTGGAGGCGCTCATCGTCGAGGCGCGCCTCTCCTCGGACGCCACCAACCTCGGCAACGTGACCCCGTCCGCCTACCTGGGCGACGGCGTCAGCACCGGCACCCGCACCCTGATCCGCCAGGCGCTGGGCCAGGCGGGTCCGACGCGCGACCTCCTCACCCTGGTGGAGCGGCTCGCCGCCCGCGCCGATCCGCTCTCCGGCGCCACCGACCCCTTCCTCTTCCGCACCCCGGTGCTGGGGCCGCCTCCCGGCTACGCGGTGACCACCAGCGCCCTCGACCTGGGCTGGCTGCAGCGCAACCAGATCGACTACACCGGTGACGGGGTGGCCGACGGCGTCGCTCCCTTCGACACCCTGCTCTCCCAGGCGGCCCAGCTCTACCGCCCGGCCGGCTGCCCGGACCCGAGCCACATCCGCCTGGTCTTCAGCGTCGACTTCAACGACGGCTGCCTCGACGGCACCGGCAACCGGGTGGACCGGTGGAAGTGGCTCTCGCCCAAGACCGTCCAGGCCGATCACCGCATGTACTTCGTGGGCTGGCTTTACACCAACGACCCGCCGGGCGTTTCCGAGGTGACCGACCCGGCCGTCAACGCCGTGCTGGGCGCGGGCGTTCCCAACACCATTCCCATGTACGACGACGGGACCAACGGCGACGAGACGGCGGGCGACGGGATCTGGACGGTGGTCTTCGACGTCCCCTACGACCCGGCCGTGAAGCTGCGCGTCGGCTACAAGTACACCTGGGGCACCCTCGGGCACATCTGGACCGGCACCGAGGAGTGGCCCGGCAACGCCCGCATCCTCGAGGTGGTCGACGTGAACGGTGACGCCTTCGTCTACCGCCGCGACGTCTTCGGCGACGAGGCCACCAACAAGGACAGGGCCAACCAGCACCCGGCGAGCGGCGGGAGCCTCACCTGGGAGGAGGGCATCCACGGCTGCGGCCCCGAGTCGCGGGAGCAGCCCTTCACGCTCCACGACGCCTCTCGCTGCGGCACCAGCTTCTTCACTCCGCAGGCCATCGGGCCGCTCACGGTGGCCTGCACGCAGTAGCCCGCGCCGGGGCGCCCCGGCGTTTCACCGAGGAGGAGCACCCATGAGACGGTTCAGCCTGGCGGTATCCCTGGCCGCGGTCCTCGCGGCCTGCGGCAGCAGCTCCAAGACCACCACTCCCTCGAACGGCTTCCCGCAGCCCGCCGGCACCGTGGCGGTGAACTTCTCCGTCAACGACACGGCCAACGGCCTGTGGAAGAACCAGGAGATGGAGTGGAAGGGCAACGTCAAGTTCGATGCCACCACCCGCATCGGCACCTACGACGCCACCTGGGGCGGGCCCTGGGCCAAGCTCTACGACGACGGCCCCTGGGACCAGGGCGGCCACGAGCCGCTCGGCTCCACCGCCGGCGACCACATCCTGGGCGTGACGGTGTTCATCGCCCCGCCGGCCACCGGCTCGCAGGTGTACGAGTACGGCCTGCGGGACGCCACCAACCCCGACCCGGTGAACGGCGGCTGGCTGTGGGTGGGCGGCAACGGCCAGTTCACCCTCGCGGCCGGCGGCACCGCCGCCGTGAACGCCACCGGGCTCACCATCCCGGCGCACGGCACCATCGACATGAAGCTCACGCTCGACACCCGGCGCATCACCGCCACCAACCCGCCGTTCGACACCACGACGCTGGCCGTGAAGGGCTCGGCCTGGGGCTGGAGCGACAAGACCTGCTACGACGACGGCACCCACGGCGACGCCACCTCCGGCGACGGCCTCTGCACCTTCGTGCTCTCGCAGGCCATCAACCAGGCGGTGCCGCCCTACCCGGGCCTGCTGAAGAGCACCGACGTGCCCGAGTTCGTCTTCGTGCTCGGCGGGGTGGAGTACAAGGTGGCCGGCGACGCCCAGACCAACGGCGTCTCCGCCTACACCAAGGCCGGAAGCGCCGCCTGGATCGGCGCCACGGTGGGCCTGGTGGCCGGCGGCCTCGGCGGCCACAACACCGCCGTCACCGCCATCGGCGCACCCTTCACGCAGCCCGCCGGCACCGTGGCCGTCAACTTCTCGGTCACCGACACCGCCAACCGGCTGTGGCGCTCGGGCGAGCTGGAGTGGAAGGGCAACGTGCTGTACGCCACCGCCACCCGCATCGGCACCTACGACGCAACCTGGGGCGGCCCCTGGGCCAAGCTCTACGACGACGGGCCCTGGGACGCGGGCGGCCACGAGCCGGCCGGCGCCACCGCAGGCGACCACATCCTGGGCGTGACGGTGTTCATCGCCCCTCCGGCCACCGGCTCGCAGGTGTACGAGTACGGCCTGCGCGACGCCACCAACCCCGACCCGGTGAACGGCGGCTGGATGTGGGTGGGCGGCAACGGGCAGTTCTCGCTGGCGGCCGGCGCCACCGCCGCCGTGAACGCCACCGGCCTCACCTTCCCGGCCCACGGCGCCATCGACATGCGGCTGGTGATCAACACCGCCGCCATCACCGTCACCAACCCGCCCTTCGACGTGTCCACGGTCACGGTGAAGGGCTCGGGCTGGGGCTGGAGCGACAAGCCCTGCTACGACGACGGGACCCACGGCGACGCCACCTCGGGTGACGGCATCTACACCTTCACCCTCTCCGGCGGCATCGATCAGCTCTCGCCTCCCTACCCGGGCCTGCTCGCCACCGGCCAGGTGGCCGAGTTCGTCTTCACGCTCGGCGGCGTCGAGTACAAGGTGGGCGGTGACGCCCAGTCGAGCGGCGTGACCGCCTTCACCCAGTCCGGCGCCGGCGCCTGGACGGCCGCCACCATCACCTCGGTGGCGGGCGGCCTGGGCGGCACCAACACCGCCATCACCGCCCCGTAGCGCGGCGGCGGTATCCTGCGGGCCGGCGGGGCGCTCCCTCGCCGGCCCGCTCCTTTTCCCGGAGACTCCATGCGCCGCCTCGCCCTGCCGCTCGCCGCGCTGATCCTCGGCCTGGCCGCCTCGCCCGCCGGGGCCGCCCCGCGGCTGGTGGCGGCCTTCGACGACCCGGCCGGCGACGCCACCGGCCCGGGCAGCTACACGCCCCCCGGCGACACCGGCTTCCGCGACGGCGACTTCGACCTGCGCCGCCTCGCGGTCTACGTGGACGGCGACGAGGTGCTCTTCGAGGTGACCCTGGGCAGCACCTTCCGTCCCCCCGACACCACCCGGCGCACCAACCAGATCCCGCTCGAGCTCTCGAACGGGATCACCCTCCAGAACGTGGACATCTACCTCGACACCGACAGGAGCCCCGGCTCCGGCTCCGGCGCCTGCATCCCCGGGCGCCGCGTCGCCTTCGCCGAGGGCGCCACCTGGGAGGCGGCGGTGGTGCTCACCCCGCAGCCGCAGGCGGCCCGCGCCATCGCCGGGGAGGCCATGGGCGAGGCGGCGCGGCGCGTGCACTTCGCGGAGCGGCTCCAGGTGACGGGCCGCACCGTGACCGCGCGCGTCCCGGCGGCCTTCCTCGGCGGCCTCCCCACGGCCGCCTGGGGCTACTCGGTGCAGGTGTCGGGCGCCGCCTGGGAGCGGAGCTTCTCGCTCGCCGACCGGGTGAGGGGGAAGCGGGAGGCCAACGCCTTCACGCTGCCGGTGCTGACCACGCCCGAGGCCTTCGCCTTCGGCGGCGCTCCCATGGGCGAGACCCATCCCCGCGTGGTGGACCTGCTCCTGCCGCCCGGCGTGGACCAGCGGGCGGCCCTCGGCTCGTTCGACGCGGAGAAGGGGACGTTCGCGAAGGTGCCGTTCGTGTACGCGACAGCGACCCCGACCGCGACCCCGACCGCGACCGCGACCGCGACCGCGACCCCGACCCCCTCCCTCACCGTCGCCGACGTGTCGGGCGAGATGGTGAGCATCTCGGGCCCGACCGAGGGGCTGCGGGCCTGGCAGCTGGGGCGCGTGCTGTCCGAGGGCGGCGAGACGGTGGCCCGCGTGGTGGTGCTGCAGGTGCACGCCGGCGGCGCGGTGGCGAGCGCCGTCGACGGGAAGGAGAAGATCCGGAAGGGTGCGCGGGTCAGCTTCGCGCCGTAGCCGGGCCCTGCCTCACCGCGCCTGCGCCTGCGACTGGGACGCCGGCAGGAAGAGCGGGGTCGGCGCCTTCCGGAAGGTCTCCCCCAGGACCGGGACCGAGAGCACCACCAGGGCCACGAAGCCGGCGAGCACGAGGAGCTGGCCGGCGGAGACCTTCTGGATCTCCTGCCGCTGCTGGGGCGTGCACACCTCGCCGGGGCAGTGCTGCACCTTCCCCTTGTTGAAGAGCGGGTAGACCTTGCAGCCCAGGCAGATGCCGAAGGCGGCCTCGAAGAAGAGGAAGACCAGGCAGACCAGGCAGATGATCCCGGTGACGGGGCCGTAGGTGTTGGCCACCGCCGCCAGCGCCACCATCGTCCCCGAGAGGACGATGCCGATGATCCAGGCGAAGCGCTTCTGCGGCGCGCCCACGTACTCCGGCACCTGGTTGCGGACGATGAGCCGCCCGAGCACCAGCGAGGGGGCGTAGCGCGGGCTGACGAGCACGCGGATGAGGATGTCCACCAGGAAGTAGGTGGCGGCGTACTTGAGGAGCGTGAAGCGGCCCAGCAGCGCGGCGCGCTGGATGGCCACGAACATGAGCACGAAGAGGATCCCGGCCGCCGCCCGGATCTCCCGCTCGTTGAGGACCGGGATGGCATACCCGTCCACGCGCTCGCCGAACTGGAAGACGCGCCGCTCCGCCATGGGGTGGTGCCTTTCCGCCGGCCCGGCCGGCTAGCCTTTGACGCTCCCGGCGGTCAGGCCGGAGACCAGGTACTTCTGCAGGTAGAAGAAGAGGGCCACCACCGGGATGGAGACGATGATCGAGCCGGCGGCGAAGTAGCCCCACTGCTGCTGGAAGCCGCCCACGAAGAAGCGCAGCCCCACCGGCGCGGTGTACATCTCCTCCTTGTCCATGAAGGTGGCGGCCTGGATGAACTCGTTCCAGGCGGTCATGAAGGAGAAGAGCGCGGTGATGGCGATGGCCGGCTTGGCGAGCGGCAGCACGATGCGCCAGAAGATGACGCCCGGCCCCGCGCCCTCCATGATCGCCGCCTCCTCCAGCTCCCGGGGAATGGTGTCGAAGTAGCCCTTCAGCATCCACACCGAGAAGGGGATGGAGGTGGTGGCGTAGACGATGATGAGCCCGAGCCGCGTCGAGCCCAGCCCCAGCCACTGCACGATGATGATGTAGAGCGGGATGAGGGTCAGGGTGCCGGGGAACATCTGCGACACCAGGAAGGACATCATCCCCGCCCGGCGGCCCGGGAACTTGAAGCGCGAGAAGGCGTAGGCGGCGGTGCAGGAGAGCGCCACCCCCACCACCGTGGTGGCGATGGCCACCAGCGCGCTGTTGAGCAGCCAGGTGGCGAAGGGCTGGTCGGACAGCACCGCGCGGAAGTTGTCCCAGGACCAGCGCGAGGGCCAGGGGAGGATGGCCCGCAGCCGGTCGAAGGTGCCGGGGTCGGCCGGCAGGTCGGCCAGCGCCAGGCTCTGCCGGCCGGAGAGCGCGATGGTCACCACCCAGAGCACCGGGTAGAGGGTCACCGCCACCGTGGCCAGCAGGAAGGCGTGCAGCAGCCCGTGGGGGAGGTGCTCCTCGCGCCTGGAGCGGGCCATGGCTAGAGCGCCTCCGTGGCGCGCGTGACCCGGTTCTGGATGGTGCCGTACACGAGCAGGATCCCGAAGATGATGGTGGCGTAGGCCGCCGCGTAGCCGTAGCGGTAGCGCTCGAAGGCGAACTTGTAGGCCTGGGTGACCAGGATCTCGGTGGCGCCGTTGGGGGCGCCGGCGGTCACCAGGTAGATGATGTTGAACATGTTGAAGGTCCACACCACCGAGAGGATCACCGCCGGGATCAGCGCCGGCTTGAGCGAAGGCAGGGTGATGGCCCGGAACTGCTGCCAGCGGCTGGCGCCGTCCACCCGCGCCGCCTCGTAGATGTCGGCGGGGATCGACTGCAGGGCGCCCAGCGACACCACCATCATGAAGGGGAAGCTCAGCCAGGCGTTGGTGGCGAAGGCGGTGAGGAAGGAGGTCAGGGGCGAGTCGAACCAGGAGATGGGCTCGACGCCGAAGATGGCCAGGGCCTGGTTCACCACCCCGAACTGCCGGTGGAACATCCCCTTCCAGATGAGCGCGGTGATGTAGTTGGGCATGGCCCAGGGGACGATGAGCAGCACCCGGTACACGGGGCGCAGGGCCAGGTGCTTGGTGTCGAGCGCCAGCGCCAGCAGCAGGCCGAAGGAGACGCCGCAGGCGACGTTGGTCGCCGTCCAGATCACGGTGAACAGGAAGGTCCAGTAGAAGTTGAGGTAGTTCCAGGCCAGCGTCCCGTCGGCGGCCCGCCGGGCCAGGCCGAAGTCCCCGAGGATGGTGGAGTAGTTCCGGAGCCCCACCCACAGCTCGGAGAGCGGCGTGCTGGTGTTGTAGATGTTCTGGTCGGTGAAGCTGAGGGCGATGCCGTAGAGGAACGGGAAGAAGACCAGGATGAGCGTGCCGGCGATGGCCGGCGCCACGTAGGCGTAGGCCTGCCGGTGCACCACCAGCGCGCGCCCCGCCCGCGCCAGGCCGCCGAGGCCCACGAGCGCCAGCGCGCCCAGGCCGACGACGAAGGCGGCCAGGAGCGTGCCGCGGGCGTCGCCGCGGGCCGAGGCAACGTCGGCCTCGACGCGGGCCCCATCGGGCGCACCGCTCTCGGTGAGGAAGGCGCGCGGCGCCCGCTGGAGATCGGCATCCCAGGCGCCGGGGCGCAGCGGCGGCTCGGCCGCCAGGCCTGCGGCGGCGAGGAAGCGCGCCGCGGCCGCCCCCTGACCCTGGGCGTGAGCGCCAACCTCGGCGTGCGCCTGGCGCCGGGCTCCCCCCAGGTCGCCGAGCGCACCCCAGCCGTGGCCGACGCTGCCGGCGGCCAGCAAGGCGGCGGCGGCCGCCGCCAGGAGGGGACGCCGCTCGCCCAGCGCGCCCGCCAGGGGGAGGAAGGCCAGGAGCGGGAGCGCGAAGGCCAGGAGCGCCGCCCAGGGGCCGGGCGGCGCGGGCGGCGCGGGCGCCGGGGTCGCGACCTCGATCATCCCGGCCACCTGGCCCTCGAGGAAGAGCGGCGCCGCCAGGGAGCGCCCGCCGCCGGGGAGCCGCTCGATCTCCAGCTCGGCCTTGGAGGCGCCGCCCTCGCGGTTGCCCTGCACCGCGCCCCGCAGCCGCTGGGCGCGGTCGTAGGCCGCCTTCTCCTCGCGGGCCAGCCGCCGCGGCGCGGCCCTGTCGCCGGCGTCCTGCGGCGCGGTCGAGGCCTCCAGCGAGACTCCCTGGAAGAGCACCACCCGGGCGGTGACACCCGGGGCCTGGGCCGCCTGCCAGCCGGCCACCGCCTGGCGCAGCGGCTCCCCCTTGCCGCCGGCCCGGGCCGCGAGCTCGCCCAGGGCGAGCAGCGAGACGATGCCGCGCCGCACCTCGGCCTCCTCGCCGAGCTGGCTCCGGGCGGCTCGGAGCAGGAGCGCCGACCCGCCCACGGAGACCGCCAGCGCGAGCGCCAGCCCGGCGGCGAAGCGGCGGCGGTGGGAGGGAGCGGGCACAGGTCACTTCGCCTTGCGCA
This sequence comes from Deltaproteobacteria bacterium, assembly GCA_016214955.1. Classification (GTDB taxonomy): domain Bacteria; phylum Myxococcota; class Myxococcia; order Myxococcales; family Anaeromyxobacteraceae; genus JACRMN01. Next base: position 46,865 of record JACRMN010000011.1, on the reverse strand, counting down.
GCGCCGCCACGTCCTTCTCCACCGCCTTCTGGGCCACCGAGAGCGCCTCCTGGGGCGAGGTGGAGCCGGCGTTGATCTTGTTGAGCGCGGTGGTGGCCGGCGACCACATCATGGTCATCTCCGGCAGGTTGGGCATGGGCACCGCCACCTCCACCTGCTTCTTGAAGGCGGCCAGCACCGGGTCGGCGGCCACCGCCTTGTCCTCGTAGGCCGCGAGCAGCGCCGGGCTCTGCCGCCCCTCGAGCGCCATCACCCGCGCCGCCTCCGGGCCGGTGACGTACTTCACGAACTCGAAGGCCGCCTCCTTCTGCTTGCAGGGAGCGGCGATGAAGACCCCCTCGACGGTCATCCAGGGGCGCATGGGCTTGCCCCCGGCCTCGCTCAGCGCGGGCAGCGGCGCCACCGCGTAGTCGACCTCCCGGGCGATCTCGCCCAGGAACCAGGGTCCGGTGAAGACCATGGCCGCCTTGCCCTCGTTGAAGAGGGAGGTGATGAGCGCCACCGACGGCTCGGCGGGCATGAAGCCGGCTCTGTTCCACTTCACCAGGAGCTCCATGGCCTTCACGTTGGGCGCGGCGTCCATGGTGGGCCTGGCGCCGGGCCCGAAGACCGCGCCCCCGAAGCCGTTGATGAGCGAGGCGGCGTAGTAGAAATCGTTGTAGGCCCAGGCCAGGCCGAAGCGGCCGGCGGCCTTGTTGGTGAGCGACTGGCCCACCTGCACGAGCTCGGCCGTGGTGCGGGGCGGGGCCTTGAGCAGCTTCTTGTTGTAGACGAGGGCGATCACCTTGTAGTCGAGCGGCAGGCCCCAGAGGCTGCCGCGGTAGGTGAGCGCCTCCACGGTGGTGGGGATGAAGCGCTTCTTGAGCGCGTCGTCCACGAAGAAGTCCACCGGCTCGACGGTGTTGCCGGCCTCGATCCACCCGCCCATGCGGTCCTGGGCGTAGATGAAGAGGTCGGGCCCCTTGCCGCGGGGCACCGCCGCCGAGATCTTGTCGGCGAAGGCGTCGAAGGGGACGGCCAGGGCCTCCGCCTTCACCGCCGTTCCCGGGCGGGCGTTGTAGGCGGCGATGACCTTGTCGAAGGCGGTCCGCTCGGCGCCGCGGTACGAGTGCCACACCACCAGGTCCTTGGCGGTCGCGGCCGCGGGGAGGAGCAGGGCGGCGAGGAGGAGGGCGGGGGTTCTCATGGGCTGGCTCCGGAGGGCGGGTCCTCGCCGAGCCGGCGCTGCGTCTCGGCGTCGAAGAAGTGCAGGGCGTCGAGCTCGAGGTCCACCGCCAGGGTGCTGCCGATGGCCGCCGGGCGGTGCGGGTCCTGCTTGAACACCAGGGCGTCCTCGCCGGCGCGGGCGTGGACCACCACCTCGTCACCCAGGGGCTCGGCGATCTCCACGGTGGTGTCGATGCGGTGGCAGGGGCCTCGCGGGGCCCGCCCCGCGGGGACGGCGTTCTCGGGACGGATGCCCACCACCACCCGGGCGCCGTCGCGACCCCGGAGCGCCGCCCGCAGGCGGGCCGGCACCGGGAGGGCGAAGCTCCCCGCCTGCAGGGTCTCCCCCGCCCCGGCCACGCGGGCCTCGACGAAGTTCATGGGGGGCGTGCCGATGAAGGCGGCCACGAAGAGGTTGGCCGGCCGCTCGTACACCTCCAGCGGAGTCCCCACCTGCTGCAGCGTGCCGGCGTGGAGCACGGCGATGCGGTGGCCCATGGTCATGGCCTCGACCTGGTCGTGGGTCACGTAGATGCTGGTGACCTGGAGCCGGGCCTGCAGCTTCTTGATCTCGGCGCGCATCTGGACGCGGAGCTTGGCGTCGAGGTTGGAGAGCGGCTCGTCGAAGAGGAAGACCGACGGCTTGCGCACGATGGCGCGGCCCAGCGCCACCCGCTGCCGCTGGCCGCCGGAGAGCTCCTTGGGCTTGCGCAGCAGCAGCTCCTGGATGCCCAGGATCTGGGCCGCCTCGGTGACCAGCCTGTCGATCTCGGCCGGCGGCGTCTTGCGGATCTTGAGGCCGAACTCCAGGTTCTCCCGGACCGTCATGTGGGGGTAGAGCGCGTAGCTCTGGAAGACCATGGCGACGTCGCGGTCCTTGGGCGGGACCTCGTTCACCACCCGGTCGCCGATGGAGATGGTGCCGCCGGTGATCTCCTCGAGCCCGGCCACCATCCGCAGCGCCGTCGACTTGCCGCAGCCGGAGGGGCCGACGAGGACCATGAACTCCTTGTCCCGGACCTCGAGGTCCAACCCCTCGATGACGCTGGTCTTGCCGAACCGCTTGGTGAGTTCCCTGAGGACGACTGCCGCCATCGACCGGCTCCCTCCGCGCGCTCCCGCGCGCGTGCGGGTGCATTCTCGGCCCTCGGCCGCCGCGGGGAAGGCAAAAAAAGGGGGGCGCGCCCTCCGGGCCTCCCGGGCCGCGCCCGGCGCGCTTGACACCCGGTCCGGCTGCAGGCATCCGAGAGTCCGCGGCGCCGTGCCGCTGGCAGGCCTGCGTCCGCGCAGCCACACCCCGCTCCAAATGCCCGGTTCCGCGGCCGAAAAGAGGCGGACGGGCGCTTGCATAGGTATGCTCAGGCCGCTTGCGGGCGCTCGCGGCTGATATCACCCGCTCGCGGCCGACGGATCCGATGCTCCTCTCCCAGCTCCTCGACACCGCAGGCGCCGCGCTCCCTCCCGGCAGCGACCCCGAAGTCTCCCGGGTCACCGCCGATTCGCGGACCGTGGCGCCCGGCACCGCCTTCTTCGCCGTGCGGGGCAGCCGCCAGGACGGCCACGACTTCGCCGCCGAGGCCGCCCACCGGGGCGCCGCCGCGGTGGTGGCCGAGCGGGAGGTGGCCTGCGAGCCGGCGCCGCTCGCCCGGGTGGCCGACGCCCGCCGGGCGCTGGCGCTGGCGGCGGCGCGCCTGGAGGGGAACCCGGGCGAGGCGCTGTCGCTCGCCGGGGTCACCGGCACCAACGGCAAGACCACGGTCGCCTTCCTCGTCGACGCCTGCCTGCGCCAGGCCGGCGTGCCCTCGGGCCTCATCGGCACCGTCGCCTACCGCTGGCCCGGCGGCGAGCGGCCCGCGCCGCACACCACGCCGGACGCCGTGGCCCTGCAGGCGCTCCTCGCCGAGATGCGGCGCGCCGGGGCCCGGGCGGCGGTGCTGGAGGTCTCGTCCCACGCCCTCGACCAGGAGCGGGTGGCGGGCCTGGTCTTCCGCGTCGCCGGCTTCACCAACCTGACCCGCGACCACCTCGACTACCACGGCGACCTGGAGCGGTACTTCCTCGCCAAGCGCCGGCTCTTCGCCGAGGGGATGGCCGCCGGCGGGGTGGCGGTGGTGAACGGCGACGACCCCTTCGGCGACAGGCTCCACCGCGAGCTCACCGACGCGGGCCGCACCGCCTGGCGCTTCGGCACCTCGGGCGCCGCGGAGGTGCGGGCCCACGAGGTGCGCATCACCCTTTCCGGCATCGAGGCCTCGCTGGAGACCCCGGCCGGCATCCTGCCGCTGCGCTCGCCGCTGGTGGGGGCCCACAACCTGGAGAACCTGCTCCTGGCCGCCGGCATGGCGCTGGGGCTGGGGCTCCCGCCCGGCGCGGTGGCCGCCGGCCTCGCCTCCTCCACCGGCGCCCCTGGCCGGCTGGAGCGCCTCGAGAAGGGCGGCGTGATCGCCTTCGTGGACTACGCGCACACCGACGACGCCCTGCGGCGCGTCACCGAGGCGCTGCGGCGGCTGGATCCGCGGCGGCTGCTGGTGGTCTTCGGCTGCGGCGGCGACCGGGATCGCGGCAAGCGCCCGCTGATGGGCGAGGTGGCGGGGCGAGCCGCCGACCTGGCGGTGGTGACCAGCGACAACCCGCGCAGCGAGGACCCCCTGGCCATCATCGGCGAGATCCTGCCGGGCCTGGAGCGGGCCGGCGCCCGCCGCCTGGAGGTGGCCGAGGCCCGCGGCGGCGCCAGCGGCTACGCGGTGGTCCCCGACAGGCGCGAGGCCATCGCCCTGGCGCTGGCCGCCGCGCGTCCCGGCGACGCGGTGCTCATCGCCGGCAAGGGGCACGAGGACTACCAGATCACCGGCGCCGGGCGGCGCCACTTCGACGACCGCGAGGAGGCCCGCCGGGCCCTGGGGATCGCATGAGCGGAGCGCGCTTCACCGCCGAGGAGCTGCAGGCGGCCACCGGCGGCCGCTGGATCCACGCGGTCCCCTGCCCGGCCGCGGGCGTCTCCACCGACAGCCGCGCCGTCGCCGAGGGCAGCGCCTTCGTGGCCCTGCGGGGGGAACGCTTCGACGCCCACGAGTTCCTGGCCCAGGCGGCCGCGGCCGGCGCCGCCGGCGCCGTGGTCTCCGAGGCCTGGGCCGCCCGCTCCTCCGGCACCGCCCCGCCCGGCCTCCCCCTGCTGGCGGTGCCCGACACGCTGGCGGCGCTGGGGGCCATCGCCCGCTTCCACCGCTCCCGCTTCCACGTGCCGCTGGTGGCGGTCACCGGCTCCAACGGCAAGACCACCACCCGCGAGATGCTGGGGGCCATCCTCCGCACCCGCGGCCCGGCCCTCAAGACCGAGGGCAACCTCAACAACGAGATCGGGTTGCCGCTGACGCTGCTGGGGCTCGAGGCCGGCCACTGGGCCGGGGTGGTGGAGATGGGCATGAACCACGCCGGGGAGATCGCCCGGCTGGCGGCCATCGCCCTGCCCCAGCTCGCCGTCGTCACCAACGCCGGGCCGGCACACCTCGGCCACTTCGCCTCGGTGGAGGCGGTGGCCGACGCCAAGGCCGAGCTCTACCAGGCGCTGCCGCCGGGCGGCATCGCCATCGCCAACGCCGACGACCCGCGCATGCTGCGCAGGGCCCAGGCCACCGGGAGGCGGCTGCTCACCTTCGCGGTGGGGCGCGATCGCGACGCCGACGTGGTGGCCACCGAGGTGCTGGCCCACGGCCCCGAGGGGCTCACCTTCCTCCTCGGCGTCGGCAACCGCGAGCTGACCGTGAAGCTCTCGCTGGTGGGGCTGCACAACCAGGCCAACGCCGCGGCCGCGGCCGCCGCCGCGGTGGCCCTGGGCTGCAGCGATCAGGAGATCGTCCGGGGCCTGGCCGAGGTGAGGCCGGTGGGCCGGCGGCTGCGGATGGAGCGGCTGCCCTCGGGCGCTCTGCTGCTCGACGACTGCTACAACGCCAACCCGGCCTCGATGAGCGCGGCGCTCCTCACCCTGGCCGAGCTGGCGGGGCGCAGCGGCGGCCGGGCCCTGGCGGTGCTGGGCGACATGCTGGAGCTGGGGCCGGCCGAGGCAGAGGCCCACCGGGCCCTGGGCGCCGAGGCGGCGCCCCTGCTGAAGGGGCTGGCCGCCTTCGGCCCCCGCTCGCGCCACACCGCCGACGGGGCCCGCGAGGCCGGGCTGCCGGCCGCCGACCTCCTCCACGCCGAGGAGATCGCGCCGCTGGCGGCCTGGGTGCGCGAGCGGCTCGCCCCCGGCGACGTGCTCCTGGTGAAGGGCAGCCGCGGCATGAAGCTGGAACGACTCGTCGAGGCCATCTCCTAGATGCTCTACCACCTGCTCTACCCGCTGGCCGGCCGCTTCGGCCCCCTCAACGTCTTCCGGTACCCCTCGTTCCGGATCATCGCCGCCGGCTTCACGGCGCTGCTGCTCGGGCTCCTGCTCGGCCCCTTCTTCATCGAGCGGCTGCGCCGGCTGCAGTACGGGGTCTCCAACGTCCGCGAGGACACCCCCGACGGCCACCAGAAGAAGGCCGGCACGCCGTCGATGGGCGGCATGCTGGTCCTCTTCTGCCTGGCGGTGGCCACGCTGCTCTTCGCAGACCTGACCAACCGGCTGGTGTGGACGGTGCTGCTCGTCACCCTCTCCTTCGGCGCCATCGGTTTCTGGGACGACTACCTCAAGATCTCGAAGCGCAACTCCAAGGGGCTGGCGGGCAGGAAGAAGCTGCTCTGGCAGCTGGGGGCGGTGCTGGTCGTCTACTACCTCCTGATGACCGACCTCTCGCCCCGGATCGGCTCCACCTTCCCCTTCCTCACCATCGGGAGCTACCAGGACCTGCACCTCTCGCTGCCCTTCGTCTCCACCCGCTTCTTCGAGCCCTCGCTGGGCTGGCTCTACCTGCCCTTCATGGTGCTGGTGATCCTGGGCACCAGCCACGCCGTCAACCTCACCGACGGGCTCGACGGCCTGGCCATCGGCCCGGCCATCGTCTCCGGCTTCACCTTCCTGGTGCTCTCCTACGTGGCCGGCACCACCATCGCCGGCTTCTCCCTGGCCGGCTACCTGCGTATCCCGGTCATCCCCGGGGCCGCCGAGCTGGGCGTCTACTGCGCGGCGCTGGTGGGAGCCGGCATCGCCTTCCTCTGGTACAACACCTACCCGGCCTCGGTGTTCATGGGCGACGTCGGGTCGCTGGCGCTGGGCGGCGGGCTGGGCACCCTGGCGGTGCTCACCAAGAACGAGGTGGTCAGCGCCATCCTCCACGGCGTGTTCCTGGCCGAGACCGTGAGCGTGATCCTGCAGGTGACCAGCTACCGCACCACCGGCAAGCGAATCTTCCGCATGGCCCCCATCCACCACCACTTCGAGCTCAAGGGCTGGGCGGAACCCAAGATCATCGTGCGCTTCTGGATCCTCTCCATCATGCTGGCGCTGGTGGCGCTGGCATCGCTCAAGCTGAGGTGAGCGCCATGTCCGACAAGCCCCTCGACCTCCGCGGCAGGCGCGTCCTGGTGGTGGGCCTGGCCCGCAGCGGCATCGCCGCCGCCCGCCTGGCCGCCACCCGCGGGGCGCGCGTCCGGGCCACCGATCGGCGCGTGGCCTCGGAGCTGGCCTCCCTCGCCGAGCTGACCGGCGCCGGCATCGAGCTGGCGCTGGGCGGCCACGACCCGGCCGACTTCACCTCGGCCGACCTGGTGGTGGTCTCGCCGGGCGTGCCGCTGGCGCTCCCCGAGATCCAGGCGGCCCGGCGGAAGGGCGTCCCCGTGTGGGGCGAGATCGAGCTCGCCTGGCGGCTCCTGCCGCGGCCGGTGCCGGCGGTGGGCATCACCGGCACCAACGGCAAGAGCACCACCACCGCGCTCTGCGGCCTGCTCTTCCAGAAGGACCGGCGCGCCTTCGTGGGCGGCAACCTGGGCACGCCGCTCAGCGAGCCGGTGCTGGCCGGGCGCGACGTGGACGTGCTGGTGCTCGAGCTCTCCTCCTTCCAGCTCGAGGGCATCGAGTCCTTCCGCCCCCGGGTGGCCGCATGCCTCAACCTCACGCCCGATCACCTGGATCGCTACCGCGACATGGACGACTACGCCGCCGCCAAGGCACGGCTCTTCGGGAAGCAGGAGCCGGCCGACTTCGCCATCGCCAACGCCCGCGACCCGCGCAGCCTGGCGCTGGCCGGCGGCTCGCGCGCCGAGCGCTTCACCTTCGGCTTCGGCCCCCCGGAGCCCTGCTCGGTGCGCGACCCCTCGGGCGGGGCCGACCTGGTCTTCACGCCGGCGCTGGGCGAGCCCGAGCGCTACGCGGTCCGCTCCCGGGCGCTCCGCGGCCGCCACAACCGCGAGAACGCCATGGCGGCCCTCCTCTGCGCCCGGCTGCTGGAGGTCCCGGCGCAGAAGGTCCAGGCCGGGCTCGACGAGTTCCCGGGCCTGCCCCACCGGCTGGAGCTGGTGCGGGAGCACCTCGGCGTCGAGTGGGTCAACGACTCCAAGGCCACCAACGTGGACTCCACCGCCGTGGGCCTGGCCGCCTTCCCGGCGGGCCGCCCGTCCGTGTTCCTGATCCTCGGCGGGCGCGGCAAGGGTGCACCCTACACGCCGCTGCGAGAGCTGTTCCCGGGGCGGGTGAAGGCCCTCCTCACCATCGGCGAGGACGCCGAGGCGGTGGAGCGCGACCTGGGCGACCTGGTCCCCACCGAGCGGGCCGGCACGCTGGCCTCCGCGGTGGTGCGGGCCGCGGCCTCGGCCACGTCCGGCGACGTGGTGCTGCTCTCGCCGGCCTGCGCCAGCTACGACCAGTTCCGCAACTACGAGGAGCGCGGCGAGGCCTTCCGGCGCCTGGCCGCGGAGCTGCCGTGATGGCACGCGCCTCCCCCGCCGACCCGCGCCCGCGCTCCTTCGACGCCTGGCTGGCGGCCGCGGTGCTGCTGCTCACCGCCGGCGGGCTGGTGATGGTCTACTCGGCCAGCGCCGTGAAGGCCGGCACCGAGCTCCACGACCAGTTCTACTTCCTGAAGCGCCAGCTGGTGGCGGCCGGCCTGGGCCTGGGCCTGCTGCTGCTCGGCATGCGGCTCGGCGCCCGCGGCGCCGAGAAGCTCGCCTACCTGCTCCTCGGGGTCACGGTGCTCACCCTGGTGCTGGTGCTGGTCCCCGGCATCGGCCGCGTGGCCGGCGGGGCGCGCCGCTGGATCAACCTCGGCCTGTTCTCCTTCCAGCCCGCCGAGCTCGCCAAGGTGGCCCTGGTGCTCTACCTGGCCCGCTCGCTGGCGCGGAAGCAGGAGAAGATGAAGCTCTTCTCCATCGGCCTCCTGCCCCACCTGCTCGTCACCCTGCTGCTGGTGGGGCTGTGCCTGCTGCAGCGCGACTTCGGCACCGGCGTGGTGCTGGCGCTGGTGCTCTTCGCCATGCTCTTCGCCGCCGGGGCCAAGGTGAGCTACCTCCTGGGCGCGGTGCTGCTCGCCATCCCGGTTGCCTGGCGGGTGATCGCCGGCACCCCGTACCGCATGCAGCGCATCCAGGCCTTCCTCGACCCCTTCCAGCACAAGGAGGGGGCCGGCTGGCAGATGGTGGAGTCGCTGCTCGGCATCGGCAACGGGGGCTGGCTGGGCCAGGGGCTGGGCCAGGGCAAGGGCAAGCTCTTCTACCTGCCCGCCGCCCACACCGACTTCATCGCCGCGGTGGTGGCCGAGGAGGTGGGGCTGGTGGGCATCGCCCTGCTGCTGCTGCTCTACGCCATCGTCGCCTGGCGCGGCTTCCGGGCGGCGCTCCGGGCCACCGACCCCTTCGCCTGCTACGCGGCGCTGGGGCTCACGGTGCTCATCACCGCCCAGGCCCTCATCAACCTGTCGGTGGTCTTCGTGCTCCTGCCCACCAAGGGGCTGACCCTGCCCTTCGTCTCCTATGGCGGCAGCTCGCTCATCACCCTGCTCGGCGCCGCCGGGCTCCTGCTGGCGCTCTCCGGCGACCGGGGCGGCTTCCTGGCCCGCTCCACGCCCTCGCGCGGCGGGGCCTCCGCCGCCGGCCTGCGGCCCAGCGCCGAGGGGGCGAGGTGAGAGTCCTCATCGCCGGAGGGGGAACGGGCGGCCACGTCTTCCCGGGCATCGCGCTGGCGGAGGAGGTGGTGGGCCGCCACCCCGACAACGACGTGGTCTTCGTGGGCACCGCCCGCGGCCTCGAGGCCTCGGTGGTGCCGGCGGCCGGCTTCCCCATCGAGCTCATCGACGTGAAGGGGCTGAAGGGCAAGGGGCTGCTCTCCATCCTCACCGGCCTCTTCATGCTCCCCCGCGCCTTCCTGCAGTGCTGGCGGGTGCTGCGCCGCTGGCAGCCCGACGTGGTGGTGGGGGTGGGCGGCTACGCCTCCGGCCCGGTGGTGCTCACCGCCTGGGTCCGGCGCATCCCCACCGCGGTGCAGGAGCAGAACGCCCTCCCCGGCCTCACCAACCGGCTGCTGGGCCGCTTCGTCGACGCCGCCTTCACCGCCTTCCCCGAGGCCGGCCGCCACTTCGCCCGGCGCAAGGTGCACCAGCTCGGCAACCCCATCCGCCGCCAGCTCCTCGACAACTACATGCGCCCCAGCTCGGCCCACGACCGGCAGCGGCTGCTGGTGTTCGGCGGCTCGCAGGGAGCCCACGCCCTCAACATGCGGGTCATCGAGGCGCTGCCCCACCTGGCCGACCTGCGCGACAGCCTGCGCATCACCCACCAGACGGGCTCGCGCGACAGGGAGCAGGTGGAGAAGGGGTACCGGGCCTGCGGCTTCGAGCCCGACGTCCGCGAGTTCATCGAGGACATGAGCGGCGCCTACGCCGAGAGCGACCTGGTGGTGTGTCGCGCCGGCGCCACCACCCTGGCCGAGCTCACCGTCTGCAAGAAGCCCTCGATCCTGGTCCCCTTCCCGCTGGCCGCCGACAACCACCAGGTGATGAACGCCCGCAGCCTGGTGGACGCCGGGGCGGCGGTGATGATCGAGGAGCGCGACCTCACCGGCGAGCTCCTGGCCTCCGAGATCCGCTCGGTGCTCCGCAGCCCGGCCCGCCGCGAGGCCATGGCCCGCGCCGCCGGCAAGCTGGGCAGCCCCCAGGCCGCCGGGGAGATCACCGACGTCTGCACCGAGCTGGTGGCCCGGCGCTGGGGCTCGCGGGTCGGCCGGCCCCGCCCCGGCGAGAAGCCGGTGCGCCCGCCCCCACCCCCCCGAGACGCGCGATGACCCTGTTCCGCTCGCGGCAGCCCCGCATCCACTTCGTCGGCATCGGCGGCATCGGCATGAGCGGCATCGCCGAGGTGCTGCTCAACCTCGGCTACCAGGTGAGCGGCTCCGACCTCAAGGAGTCGGACATCACCCGCCGGCTGCAGTCGCTGGGCGGCCGCCTCTTCACCGGCCACCGGGCCGGCAACGCCGAGGGGGCCGACGTGGTGGTGACCTCCTCGGCGGTGAAGCGCGACAACCCCGAGGTGCTCGCCGCCCGGGCCCGCAAGGTCCCGGTCATCCCCCGCGCCGAGATGCTGGCCGAGCTCATGCGGCTCAAGCACGGCATCGCCATCGCCGGCTCCCACGGCAAGACCACCACCACCTCGATGGCGGCCCACCTGCTGGCCCACGCCGGGCTGGACCCCACCGCGGTGGTGGGCGGCAAGGTCAACGCCTTCGGCTCCAACGCCAAGCTGGGGCAGGGCGAGTGGATGGTGGTGGAGGCCGACGAGTCGGACGGCTCCTTCCTCCACTTCACCCCCACCATCGCCGTGGTCACCAACATCGACCCGGAGCACCTCGACCACTGGAAGACGGCGGAGGCGCTGCGCCGCGGCTTCCTCGACTTCGTGAACCGCGTCCCCTTCTACGGGCAGTCGATCCTGTGCCTGGACCACCCGGTGGTGCAGTCGCTGATCCCCGAGGTGGAGAAGCGCTTCCTCACCTACGGCGAGGCCCCGCAGGCCGACTACCGGGCCGCCGGCATCGAGAGCCGCGGCCACAGCCTCGGCTTCCGCGCCTTCCGCCGCGGCGAGGACCTGGGCCGCTTCGAGGTGGGCATGGTGGGCCGCCACAACGCCCTCAACGCCCTGGCGGTGCTGGCCCTGGCCGACGCCATGGGCATCCCGCTGGAGACGGTGCGGACCGGCCTGGCGACCTTCGCCGGCGTGCAGCGCCGCTTCACGGTGCGCGGCGAGGCGGCGGGGGTGACGGTGGTGGACGACTACGGCCACCACCCGGCCGAGGTGCGGGCCACGCTCCGCGGCGCCCGCGAGGCCTTCGGGCGGCGCGTGGTCTGCGTCTTCCAGCCCCACCGCTACACCCGCACCCGCGACCTCTTCGCCGACTTCACCACCGCCTTCAACGACGCCGACGTGCTCATCCTCTCCGAGGTCTACGCCGCCGGCGAGGAGCCCATCCCCGGCGCCACCGGCGCGGCGCTCTGCGAGGCGGTGCGCGCCTGCGGCCACCGCGACGTGACCCTGGTGCCGGAGCGCGCCGGGCTCGCCGCCGCCGCCCGCGAGCGCGTGAAGCCCGGCGACATCGTGCTCACCCTGGGCGCCGGCGACATCACCCAGGTCGGGCCGGAGCTGCTGGAGCTGCTGCGGTCGTGACCGCCCCCTGGCTCCGGGAGCTCGGCTCCCTCCTCCGCGGCGAGCGCACCGAGGGCGCCCCGCTGGCGCCCCGCACCTCCATCCGCATCGGCGGCCCGGCCGACCTGCTGGTGCGCCCGGCCGACGCCGGCGACCTGGTGGCGCTCCTGGCCGCCTGCCGGCGCATGGGCGTGCCCTGGTTCGCGCTGGGCGGGGGCGCCAACCTGCTGGTGGCCGACCGCGGGATCCGCGGCGCGGTGGTGCGGCTGCCGCCCGGCTTCGGCGAGGAGTCGGCCCGCGACGACCTGCTCGTCCTCTCGGCCGGCGCCCCCTCCTCGCACCTGGTCGCCACCGCCCAGGCGGCCGGCTTCACCGGCGCCGAGTTCGCCGCCGGGATCCCGGGCACGCTGGGGGGGCTGGCGGCCATGAACGCGGGCACGCGCGGCGGCGAGATGAAGGACCTGCTCACCCGCGTCGAGATCGCCACCGCCGACGGGCTCGGCTGGGTGGAGGCGCGGGACCTCTCGCTCGGCTACCGGCAGAGCCGCATCCCGGCGCTGGGGCTCTGCACCCGCATCGAGGTGCGGCTCGGCCGCGGCGACCTGGCGGCCGCCCGCGAGGCCATGCGGGCCGACCTGGCGAAGCGCCGCGCCACCCAGCCGCTTGCCGAGCCCACCTTCGGCTCCACCTTCCGCAACCCGCCGGGAGACCACGCCGGCCGGCTCATCGAGGCGGTGCGGCTCAAGGGACACGCCATCGGCGGCGCCATGTGGTCCACGGTCCACGCCAACTTCGTGGTCAACCGCGGCGGGGCGACCGCCGCCGACGTGCTGGCGCTCGTCAACCTGGCGCGATCGCGGGTGAAGGCCGAGCACGGCGTCCTGCTGGAGCCGGAGGTGCGACTGGCCGGCGAGTTCCTTGCAGAGGAGCGCATCGAGGCGCTCTGATGGGTGGCGCGGCGCGGGCCGCGAGAAAACGGCACGGGGTGGTCATGGGCAAGTGGACGGGGAAGAAGGTGGCGGTGCTGTACGGCGGCCGGTCGGCGGAGCGGGAAGTCTCGCTCAACACCGGCAAGGCCTGCGCCGAGGCGCTGCGGCAGAAGGGGTACGACGCGGTGCTGGTGGACGTGGGCCTCGACGTGGCCGAGCGGCTCCGCGCCGAGGGCGTCGCCGTGGCCTTCAACGCCCTGCACGGGCGCTGGGGCGAGGACGGCAGCATCCAGGGGCTGCTGGAGTCGATGGGCATCCCCTACACCGGCTCGGGCGTGCTGGCCTCGGCGCTGGGCATGGACAAGCCCTTCTCCAAGCTGCTCTTCCGCGACGCCGGCCTCAAGGTGGTGGAGTACCGCGTCTTCTCCCACACCCGGGCCGCGTCGGTGACGGCCCGCGACCTCCCCTTCGCCTTCCCGGTGGTGGTGAAGCCGGGCAACGAGGGCTCCTCGGTGGGCGTGCACATCGTCCGCGAGGCGGGCCAGCTCACCGTGGCGCTGCAGGACGCGGCCTCGTTCCACGGCGAGGTGATCGTCGAGAAGTACGTGCGCGGCAAGGAGGTGCAGGTGGCGGTGCTGGAGGGCAAGGCGCTGGGCGCCATCGAGGTGGTGCCCTCGCGCGAGTTCTACGACTACACCGCCAAGTACACGCCCGGCACCACCGAGTACTTCTACCCCGCCCGCCTGCCCCGGGCCCACTACGCCCGGGTCTGCGAGGCCGGCGAGATCGCCCACCGGGCCCTCGGCTGCGACGGCGTCACCCGCAACGACTTCATCGTCACCGAGGACGGCACGCCCTACATCCTGGAGGTGAACACGCTGCCCGGGTTCACCTCCACCTCGCTGGTGCCCAAGATCGCCGCCGGCAACGGCATGCCCTTCCCGGATCTCTGCGAGCGGCTGCTCGAGGGCGCGAGCCTCAAGGCCTAGTCGCCCGGTCTACCTCGCCGGCAGCGGCTTCTTCGCGCCCTCGGGGCAGCGGGCCTTGCCGGCCAGCGCCTCGGCGTTCCTGGGGTCGTGCTCCAGCGCCTTGTCGAAGGCGCGCACCGCCAGGGCGCAGTTGCCCTTCGAGAGCTCCTTGTCGCCCAGCCGCACGAAGCGCACCGCCGGGCCGCCTCCCACCTCGTTGGGGAACTCGGCCTTGGGCGGACGGAGCACGCGGTCGAGCTCGGCCTGTTTGACCTCCCCGAGCAGGAAGCCGATGCGGGCCCGCACGATCTCGCAGTAGCGCAACCGCACGTAGGGCTCGAAGGCGGCGATGCGGTCCTTGCGGTCGACGATGACGATCATCGGGTGCTGCCGCAGCTCCAGCGCCCCGTAGAGCTGGTCTCCCTCGTCGACGAGCACCGGCGACCTCACCCCGGTCTCGGCCAGGAGGGCCTTCACCTCCACCAGCGGCGCCGAGCCCGACACCACCCCCACCAGCCGCACCGGCTTCTGGGCCAGCGCCACCTCGCACTCGGCCAGGCGCTGCAGGGTGTCGAGGGAGCGATCCTGTCCGACGCGGAAGAACACCAGCACGTTGAGCCTGTCGCGGGCCAGCAGCGGCGCCTTGCCGCCGCCCACCGCCGGCAGCTCGCGGTTCTCGACCAGCTCGCCGGCGTCGACGTGGGCGGTGCCGAACACCGGCAGCACCAGGAGCGCGGCCGCCAGGGCGGCGTGGCGAAGCACCGTGCGCATCGATTCCCTCCCCCTCGTCACTTCTTGCCGGCGCAGCTCTTCTTGCCGTCGGCCGCGGCCAGGTTCCCGGGGTCGAGCCGCAGCGCCTCGGCGAAGGCTGGCTGCGCCTCGCCGCACTTCCCCTGGGCCGCCAGCGCGTTGCCCAGCAGGGCGTGGGCCGAGGCCAGGCCGGGCTGCTTCTCGATGGCGATGCGGGCGTGGACGGCCGCCTTGGCCGGCTGCTTCCGGAGGAGCAGCTCGCCCAGCCTCACCTGGCGGCGGGCCTGGGCGCCGGGCACCTCGTTGGGCATCAGCGCCTTGGGCGGGTGGTCCACCCTGTCGACCGCCGCCTGGTCCACCTCGCCGAGCGCGCGGCGCACCCGGACGCGGACCATGTCGCAGTAGTTGATCTTGTGGAAGGGGACGTAGTCGAGGAGCCTCTGCTTGTCGTCGGCGATGCCGATGACCGGGTGGAGCCGCACGCCCAGCTTCCCGTAGAGCTGGTCGCCCTCGTCCACCAGCACCGGCATCCGGATGCCGGCCTCGGCCACCGTGGCCACCACCTCGGCCCGCGGCCAGCTCCCCGAGACCACGGCCACGAAGCGCACCGGCTTGCCCGAGAACTCCTTCTCGCAGAGGGCCATGGCCCGCAGCGTCTCCAGGGAGTGCTCCTGGTTGGGGCGGAAGAAGATGAAGACGTTGGCGAGGGCCTTCCGGGAGAGCAGGAGCTCGCGCCTCCCGTCGAGGGTCGGCAGCTCGTCGTTCTCAACGGTCTGCCCCACCTCCACGCTGGCGAAGGCCAGGCCGGCCATCGGCCAGACGGCCCCGGAGAGAGCCACCCCCAGCGCCCAGAGCAGGAGACGTCGGGTCACGGGTGCACGCTACTTCTTCTTGGCCGGCGCGGCCGGGGTGCCCCGGTTCACGTAGCTCTTGGTGTCGTGGCAGGTCTTGGCGCAGGAGCCGCCGGTGGGCGTCTTGGTGTAGTTGATCTTCAGGATCCAGCCCTTGGGGCCGTAGGGGACGCCGTCGCGGATGTGGTGGGCCTGCTTGGAGGCGTGGACCTCGTGGCAGGCGCGGCAGGTGCGGCCGCGGTCCGACTTGTGGACGTGCACGTAGTGCAGGTTCTTGGTGCCGTCGCGGAAGTTGGTGAGCGTCCTGGTCTCCGGCTCCGACACCACCTTCTCGTTGTGGCAGCCGTAGCAGAGCGCGTAGTTCTTCAGGTCGTAGGGCGAGTAGAACTTGGCCGGGTACTCGGCCACCAGCAGGCGGAAGTTGTCGCCGCCGTGGGTGCGGTGGCAGGCGGAGCAGTCCTTGGCCTCCACCGGCGCGTGCCACACCTTGTTGTCGTCCAGCCACTTCTTGAAGTTGGTGAGGGTGACGCCCTTCTCGTCCTTCATGTCGTCCACGGCGTGGCAGTTGACGCACTGGTCGAAGGGGAGCTGGATGAGCAGCTTCTCGACGTTGGCGCCGTGGGGGTTGTGGCAGTTGGCGCACTTCTTCCCGGCCGTCATGGCGCCGTGCTTCACCCGCGACTTCTCGACGATGTCCCGGATCGGGCGGTGGCAGTCCTTGCACCCGGCGCCGAGCTCGGTGTGGAGCAGGCCGCGCTCCTTGGAGTTGTGGGCGTTGTGGCAGTTGAGGCAGCTCTCCACCGCCGGCACGTGCTTGTACTTGCGCGCCATGATCTCCTGGAACTCGTCGTGGCAGGAGAAGCAGAGCTCGTTGCCCGTCTTCTGCAGCGGCCCGGGCTTCTTGGGGTCGGCGTTGACGTGGCAGATGCTGCAGTCGCCGGCCTCGTAGGGGCCGTGGCTCCAGCCCGGCTTCTCGGTGGCGGGCAGCGGCGCGTTGGAGACCTTGAAGGAGTGCCTGGTCAGCGCCCGCGGCTCGTTCTTCCCGGCGCCCAGGGCCGGCAGCGCGACGAGGAGCGAGGCCAGCAGGGCGGAGAGGCGGAGGAGGTGGGCCGTCATCGTTCGAGCTCCCGCAGGGGTCCCCTCGCGGGGTCCCGTCAGAAGGATTCGGTGCGCCTGTGCGGATCTAGGCCAGCGGGGACGGCGGAAGCATTGACCGCCGTCACCTGTGGAATTCTGGAAGTGCGCGCGCATGGGGGGTGCGTCGGGCCCTCGGCTAGAGCAGCAGCTTCCGCTTCCTGGAGTTGTGGGGCGAGTGGCAGCTCACGCAGGCGGCCTTGCCGCTCGGGTGGTTCTTCACCGCCGAGCGGAAGTCCTCGTGGCAGTCGAAGCAGAGCTGGTTGGCGGCGCGGACCAGCTTGCCGCCCTTCTTGGCCTTCGGGTCGCCGGCGTGACAGAAGCCGCACTCGCCCGCCTCGAACGGGCTGTGGGTCGAGACCGCTTCCTCGGGGGCGATGGGCGCCAGGCTCTTCTTCCCGGCCGCCTCGGCCGCCCCCGCCACCACCCACAGGCTCGCCAGCGCCAGCGCCAGCGCACCCCGCAACGTACCTGCCATCTCGCTCGCCTCGCTTTCGGCCGGCAGCCCGGTGCCGCCGCTCGGGCCGCGAGTGTAATGGGTCGCGCAGCCCCGCCGCTTGATCTACCCCAACTCAGCGCCGGAAAGCGCCCTCGGTCCGAAAACTTGCCAAATGCGATCCATCGGGCATGCTGCTCCCGGCGATAGCGCCTGGTAGCTGGGGGCGCGGGTGCGGGGCGGGGTCTGGGGGCGGTGCGTGGGGCGGGGTCGGAACCGGAGGCGAGTCGATCGCGCCGTGGTGCAGGCCCGGGCGGGCCAGCGAGCCCGCGCGACCGGTCGCGTCCTCGCCGTGCTGCTCCTGACCGGGCTCGCCGCCCTGGGCGCCCACCGCGGCTGGCGCTACCTGACCGGGGGGCCGGCGCTGCGCATCGCCGAGATCCGCTTCGCCTCCAGCCAGAGGGCCACCGCCGAGGAGCTCCGCGACCTCTCGCCGGTGAAGGCCGGCGACAACTTGCTGCTCGCCGACGTGGACGCCATGGCCCGCGCCCTGGAGCGCCACCCCTGGGTGGCCCGGGCCGAGGTGCGGCGCCGCTACCCGCCGGCCCTGGAGGTCTCGATCACCGAGCGCCGCGCGGTGGCGCTGGTGGACCTGGGCGGCCTCTACCTGGTGGACCCGGGCGGCCACGTCTTCAAGCGGGCCGCGCCCGGCGACGGGCTCGACCTGCCGTTGGTCACCGGCTTCACCCGCGACGACTACGTGCAGCGGCGCGGCGACGTCGAGCCGCTCCTGCAGGGCGCGCTCTCCCTCGCCGTCGCCTGGGCCGAGGCCGGCCTCGGCAGGCAGCTCCCCCTCGCCGAGATCCACCTCGACGGCACCGAGGGCGTGACGGTGTACGCGGGCGAGCAGGGCACCCAGATCCGGCTCGGCGGCGGCGAGGCCGCGCCGAAGCTGCAACGGCTCCAGACGGTCCTCGCGGCGCTCCGCGCCGAGGGGAAGACGGCGGAGGTGATCCACCTCGACAACCGGGCCCACCCTTCGTGGGTGACGGTCCGGCCGCGGGTGGCGGCGGGGAGGTAGCCGCGAGGCGGCAGGCCGACGGGCCGGCCGCCGAGCGGACAGGGGCGTCGCGAAGGGGCGGACCTGCCCCGGCGCGACAGGGAATCCGGGGGAAGCGGCTCGGTCGCTTCTCCCGGGCCGAAAAGGGCCCGAGAGGGCTCGATGGGGCGAAGCGCGACTGCGCCAACTCGCCCGGAGGTGGTGAACATGGCGAAGACCGGAGACATCCTGGTCGGGCTCGACATCGGCACGACCAAGATCTGCGCCATCGTCGGCGAGGTGACCGACGAGGGCATCGACATCATCGGCATCGGCTCCCATCCGTCCAAGGGGCTGCGCAAGGGCGTGGTGGTCAACATCGACGCCACCGTGGCCAGCATCAAGCGGGCCATCGAGGAAGCCGAGCACATGGGCGGGTGCGAGATCACCACCGTCTACACCGGCATCGCCGGCGGCCACATCAAGGCTTTCCCCTCCCACGGCGTGGTGGCGGTGAAGGACAAGGAGGTCCGCCAGACCGACGTCGACAGGGTCATCGACCAGGCCAAGGCCGTGGCCATCCCGCTCGACCGCGAGGTGATCCACGTCCTGCCGCAGGAGTTCATCGTCGACGACCAGGACGGGGTGAAGGAGCCGGTGGGCATGAGCGGCGTCCGGCTCGAGGCCAAGGCCCTCATCGTCACCGGCGCCGTCTCCTCGGCGCAGAACATCGTCAAGTGCGCCCAGCGCACCGGCCTCAACGTGGCCGACATCGTCCTCCAGCCGCTGGCCAGCTCGCTGGCGGTGCTCAGCGAGGACGAGAAGGAGCTGGGCGTCTGCCTGGTGGACATTGGCGGCGGCACCACCGACATCGCCATCTTCCACAACGGCGCCATCACCCATACGGCGGTGCTGGCGCTGGGCGGCAACCACCTCACCAACGACGTGGCGGTGGGGCTCCGCACCCCCACCCACGAGGCCGAGCGCATCAAGAAGGCCTACGGCTGCGCCCTGGCCTCGATGGTGGACAAGGCCGAGACCATCGAGGTCCCGAGCGTGGGCGGCGGCCAGGCCCGCGTGCTCTCGCGCCAGATCCTGGCCGAGATCGTCGAGCCCCGGGTCGAGGAGATCTTCATGCTGGTCCAGCACGAGATCCAGAAGTGCGGGATGGAGGAGCTGCTGGCCTCGGGCGTGGTGATCACCGGCGGCTCGACGCTGCTGGCCGGCATGCCGGAGATGGCCGAGGAGGTGCTGGGGATGCCGGTGCGGCGCGGCATGCCCCGCGCCATCGGCGGCCTGGTGGACGTGGTGAAGAGCCCGATGTTCGCCACCGCGGTGGGCCTGGTGATCTACGGGGCGCGGCAACACGACGGCAGCCCCTACTTCAAGATCCGGGAGGAGAACGTCTACCGCAAGGTGCGCAACCGGATGCAGAAGTGGCTCGGAGAGATCTTCTAGGGCGCGGGCGAGAGGAGGAACCACAAATGATCGAGTTCAGCGAGTCGAGGGAGCCCGGCGCCCGCATCAAGGTGATCGGAGTGGGCGGCGGCGGCGGCAACGCCATCAACACCATGGTGGCCGGGCGCCTGGAGGGCGTGGAGTTCATCGCCGCCAACACCGACACCCAGGCGCTGTCGGCCAACCGCGCCAGCGTCAAGCTGCAGCTGGGCAAGAGCCTCTCCCGCGGCCTGGGGGCCGGGGCCAACCCGGAGCGCGGCCGCGAGGCGGCGCTGGAGCAGCGCGACGCGGTGGCCGAGGCCCTGGCCGGCGCCGACATGGTGTTCGTCACCGCCGGCATGGGCGGCGGCACCGGCACCGGCGCCGCGCCCATCATCGCCGACATCGCCAAGCAGCAGGGGGCGCTGACCGTCGGCGTGGTCACCAAGCCCTTCCTCTTCGAGGGCAACAAGCGGCGCAAGCAGGCCGAGGCCGGGCTGCAGGAGCTCAAGGGGGCGGTGGACACGCTCATCGTCATCCCCAACCAGCGGCTGCTCTCGGTGGCCGGCGAGAACATGTCGCTGGCCGACGCCTTCCAGCGGGCCGACGAGGTGCTGCTCAACGCCGTGCAGGGCATCAGCGACCTCATCACCGTCCACGGCCTGGTGAACGTGGACTTCGCCGACGTCCGCACCATCATGAGCGAGCAGGGCATGGCGCTCATGGGCAGCGGCCGCTCGCAGGGCTCGCGCCGCGCCGCCGAGGCCATGCAGGCCGCCATCAGCTCGCCGCTGCTCGAGGACGTCTCCATCGACGGCGCCGTGGGCCTCCTGGTGAACATCACCGGCGGCCCCTCGCTCACCCTCCACGAGGTGAACGAGGCGGTGACCATGGCCCAGAGCGCCGCCGACCCCGAGGCCAACATCATCTTCGGCTCGGTCATCGACGAGCGCATGGGCGACGAGGTGAAGATCACCGTCATCGCCACCGGCTTCCAGGGCAAGGAGGCGCCGGCCCGCCTCGGCGCCGCCAAGCAGGTGGCCCTGCCCGCGGCGGTGCAGAAGCCGGCGCTGCGCGAGCCCGCCCCGGCACCGGTGGCCCACGCCCCGCCGGTGGAGGTGGTGCGCGAGGTGGTGCGGCCGGTCCCGGTGCGGGCCGCCGCCCCGGTGCCCGCCCCGCGCCCGCCGCCGCTGCCGGCGCGCCGCGCCGAGCCGGTGCGGAAGCTGGAGCGGGCCGAGCGCGACCCCGGGCCGTTCAAGCCGCTCGACGAGGACACCTACGACATCCCCGCCTTCCTGCGGCGCGGGGGGCACGGCGTGCCGGAGTAGCCGGTCACCTGTCGTGAAACAGGCGCGGCCGCGATCCGAGAGGGTCGCGGCCGCTGCCGTTTCCAGCGGCCCCGCTCACCGCGAGCCCGGCAACCCCGCGCCGGTGGTGAGGTACACGGCGAAGGAGCCGAGCCAGTGGCCGCCCTCGTAGTGCTCGCCGGTGACGGCGGGCAGGGCCGCGTCGCGGTGGGCCCGGGCCGCCGCCAGGAGCGGCCCCAGCCGCCGGTCGCCCTCCGGCAGCCCGGCGGCGATGCCCTCCAGCATCCAGGCGCGCGAGAGGTTGAGCCCGTCGAGGTGGGCGAGCCGCGGGTCGGCCCTGTCGGTCACCACGCCCGGCGCCAGCCAGCCGCCGCCGCCGCCGCGGGCGGGGATGCCGGGCAGGAAGCGGCCCAGCCAGCGCGCGAACTCCCGGGGCGGCAGGAGCCGCCGCACCAGGTCGGCCTCGGCCAGGCAGGGCGAGAGGAAGTCCTCGCCCGAGGGCTCGTAGGCCATGGGGCAGGCGCGGTCCTTGCCGTAGAAGGCCAGCGAGCGCTGGCGCAGCAGGTCCGAGAAGGCGGTGTCGCCGGCGGCGCGGGCCCAGTCCCAGGCAAGCCCGAAGGCGAAGGCGGTCTGGCCGTGCTCGCCGGTGCGCACCGGGTAGTGGAGCTTCTGGAGCCAGGCGCCGAGCCGGGCGGCCGCCTCGGCCTCCAGCGGCCGCAGCGCCGCCGACCAGCCGCGCCCCTCCTCGTCGCCGTAGGCCCGCAGCTCGGCGCCGAGCTGCAGCAGCCAGGCGAGGCCGTAGGGCCGCTCGAAGGAGGCGCGCCCGGCGCCCGAGAGGTAGGAGACCTCGGCGGCCACGTTGGCGGCGGTGAGGCTGCGGGCCAGCGCGGCGCGGGCCGGGGCCGCGAACGGCGCCGCCGGGTAGAGCCGCGCCAGCCGCGCCAGCAGCCAGTGGCCGTGCACCGAGGAGTGCCAGTCGAAGCAGCCGAAGAAGGCCGGCGTCAGCGCCCGCGGCGGCCGGGCGTCGGCGTCCGACTGCAGCACGTGCGAGAGCTTGTTGGGGAACTCCTTGTGGACGCAGCCGAGGGCCAGCTTCGCGAAGCGGCCGGCGGCGGCCTCGTCGAGCGGCGGCGCGGCGGCGAGGGCGAGGAGCGCGAGGGGGAGTGGGCTCATGTGCGGCAGAGTGACCTCGCCCGGCGCGCCGCGCAAGGCGCCGCGCGCGCCCGGGCAGGTAGACTGGGGCCATGCGCCGCCCCGGGGCGGCGCCCTCCCCGATGCAGCGCCGCACGCTCCTCGCCATCCTGCTCGCCGCCGCGGCCACCGCCGGCGGCTGGGCCGCCTGGCGGCTCCTGCGCACGCCGCCCACGGACGAGGAGCGCATCCAGGCGCTCCTCGCCGGCGCGGCCCGCGCCGCCGAGGAGAGGCGGGTCGGCGACGCGGTGGCGGCGGTCTCGGAGCGCTTCTCCGGCCACGGGCTCGACAGGCAGGGCGTCAAGCAACTCGTCACCTACCAGGTGCTGCGGGGCGAGTGGGTGGCGGTCTCGGTGGCCGGCTCCCGGGTGGAGGTGAGCGGCGACGCCGCGCGCGCCGCGGTGGACGTGGTCCTGGCGCGGAGCGGCAGCGGCCGCACCCTCGCCGACCTCTTGCCGGCCAGCGGCTCGGTGCAGCGGCTGCTCCTGGCGCTGGAGCGCGAGGACGGGGAGTGGAAGGTGGTGCGGGCCCGGTGGCGCGCCGTGCCGGTGCAGGAGGCGCTCGACGGCCCGGTCTTGCCGGCCGAGGGGCCGTAGCAGGCCGCGGCGACCCCGGGAGGGACCCGGAACGCGCACCGCCCGGCGGGCCGAGGCCTGCCGGGCGGCGGTCGAGGCGACCGGGCGGACGGAGCCGCCCGGTGCGCCGGGGTTGGTGCCTAGGCGACGCGGCGGCGCCGGAACAGGGCCGCCAGGCCGAGGAGCGACAGCAGCGCCGGGTCGGCGCCGACGCTGGAGCAGCCGCTCTTGCCCTTGGGCCCCTGCGGGCCGGTGGGCCCCGTCGGCCCGGCGGGGCCCGCCGGGCCGGTGGCCCCGGCGGCGCCGTTGCACACGTAGCTCGGTGCGCCCGTGCCCACCTGGACGCGCAGGCCGCCGGTGGCGCAGTTGGTGCCGGCCGGCTCGGCGGTCACGGTGGTGCTGGCGCCGTCGGCGCCATTGCACACGTACACCGCGGCGCCGCCCTCGTGCTGGATGCGCACGCCGCCGTCGGCGCAGTTGGCGCCGGGCGGCTCGGTGACCGCCGTGGTGGAGAGGCCGTTGCAGACGTAGGCCGTGGTGGCGATCTCCTGGAGGTCCAGGGCGCCGTTGCGGTTGTCGTCGTAGCCGGTGTGGATGGCCTGGCCGCCCGCCGGGCAGGCGCTGTTGGCGCCGACCAGCTGCACCAGCACCAGCTGCTGGTTGGGCAGGCAGGTGCCGAGGTCGGCGCTGCAGGTCTCGTGGGCGCCGCAGGGCGGCGCGCCGACGCGGCGGCAGTCCGGCGTCAGGCAGGTGCGGGTGCCGTAGGCGTCGCAGTAGGCTCCGGCGCCGGAGGCGGCGCAGTCGGCGTTGGTGAGGCAGCCCACGCAGGCGCCGCTGGCGGTGTCGCAGACCGTGGCGCCGGGGGTGGTGCAGGCGGCGTTGCTGGCGCAGGTCAGGCTGGCCACCGGCACGACCTGGGCGCGGTTGCCGAGGGCGTTGTGGTGGTGGACCAGCAGCAGCGAGCCGGTGCCGTTGGCGCGCGCGGCGGCGAGGTCGTAGGTGATGGGCAGGTTGGTGCCCGGCAGGTCGCTCCAGAAGGGCGCGTGGGTGCCGTTGGCGCCCAGGGCGGCCAGAGCCGGATCGACGTGGCTGGAGAGGCCGGGGTGCAGGAAATCGTAGCGCAGGATGGGCGTGCGATCGACCTCGATGCCCAGGGCGTTGAAGCTGACGACCTGGTACTCGACGGCGGTGGCGGCGGCCGGATCGAGGCCCAGCGTGGTCAGGTAGACCGGCAGCACCAGGGTGTCGGTGAGCTGCACGGGGAGGAACGGCCGGGTGGCGCCCGCTGCCGCGATGCCGCCCAGGAAGTCCTCGATGAAGCCGGCGCCGGAGCCCAGGTTGAGCGACTGGGTGACGGGGACGTCGGTGCCCGGGTTGGCCGAGGAGCGGCCCAGCTCGTTGTTGAAGACCACCACCTCCCAGGTGGGCGAGCCGGCCTGCTTGATCCACAGGTCGAACTCGACCTCGGAGGCGTTGGGCGCGCCCCAGCGGCCGTAGGTGCTGACGGCGAAGAGCAGCTTGCCGGCGTTGGCCCAGTTGGCCGAGGTGTCGGGGTAGTTGCTGGTGGCGCCGACGTAGCGGATGGTGGCGTTGGCGAGGTCGCCGGCGTTGTAGCCGCTCGGGACCGGGCCGCCGGTGGGGCCGTTCTGCGGGCCGGCGTAGGCCAGCTCGAAGGGCGTCACCAGCGAGTAGACGCCGACGTCCCCGGCGGTGGTGGCCAGGGCGCGGGTGTTCACGCCGGTGCCGGTGAGCGGCAGGTTGACGGTGCCGGTGGCGCCGCCGCTGGTGTCGAGGGGACCGGTGGCGGCCATGACGGAGGCCGGGGTGGGCGCGGCGTAGTAGGGGACGCGCAGCGCCGTGCCGCCGCCCTGCGGGGCGAGGAGCAGGTAGCCGGAGGCCTCGCTGAGCCAGTGGCGCGGCTGCCCGGACCCTGCCGCCGAGGCGGAGGCCACGGTGGCGTCGCGGCGGCGGACCATCGCCGCAGGGTCGTAGCTCAGCACCAGGTTGACCGCGGCGCTGGCGCCGGCGGCGACGGCCAGGGTGGCGGCGCTGGCGGTGACGTCGGTGCCCGGGGGCGAGACGCCCTTGACCACGGTGACGTCGTAGGTGACGGCGGCGGCGCCCTTGTTGGCGACCTGCACGGCGCGGCTCTCGGTGCCGGCGGCGGTGACGTCGGCGGCGGCGAAGGAGACGCTCACCCGCTCCGGGGCGGCCTGGTCGTAGGCGATGGCCAGGTCGGTGCCGGCGGCAGCGGCGTCGATGCGGCCGGCGCCGGAGCGGCCGGTGCTGGTCGCGACCCGCGGGGCGCTGGGCAGGTTGAAGAGGTCGTGGCCGGCGGTGTTCATCAGCAGCGCCTTGATCTCGGCCGGGGTCCAGGTGGGGTGGGCCTGGCGGAGGAGGGCCACCACGCCGGCCGCCAGGGGCGAGGCCATCGAGGTGCCGCTCATGTCGGTGCCCAGGGAGCCGGAGCCGGCCTCGGTGGAGACCACGTTGAACCCGGGGGCGGTGACGTCGGGCTTGAGCACCAGCTGATCGCGGACCCGGCTCGGGCCGCGGGAGCTGAAGGAGGCGATGGTGTCGCCCAGGGCCGGCAGGTAGGCCGGGTTGCCCGAGGCCATCGAGGCGGTGACCACCGCGGGGACGGCGAGCTGGGCGCGGATGGCGTTGCCGTCGGCCAGCGAGATCGAGAGGGTGGGGACGGTGACCGCGGGGGCGGTGGCGTCGCCGGCCATGCCCGGCGGATCGCCGGCGGCGTTGTTGGTGATGATCACGGCCACGGCCCCGGCGGCCTGGGCGTTGGCGGCCTTGAGCTGGAAGGAGCAGGTGCCGCGGGCCACCAGGGCGATCTTGCCGGTGACGTCGGCACCGTTGGTGAGGGCGGTGCAGCCGGTGGCCGGGGCGCTGGCCACCACGTCGGCGGCGACGGTGGTCCAGGTGCCTGGGCCGAAGGAGGCGGTGCCGGCCGGCACGGAGCCGGCGATGGCCGCGGGCGCCGTCAGCTGGACGCTGGCCAGGTAGTAGCCGACGGTGGAGGCGGCCACGCTGATGACCGCCGGCGTCGAGCCGGGGGCGCCGGTGACGAAGTAGTAGTCGCCGCTGTTGCCGGCCGAGGCCACCACCGCCACGCCGGCGGCCACCGCGTTGGCGTAGAACACGGCGTCGGCGTCGGCCGAGTTGCCGAAGGGCGAGCCCAGGGAGAGGTTGACGACGTCGAGGTGGTCGGCGAAGTCGCCGTCGCCGTTCGGGTCGGTGGCCCACTCCACGGCCAGCGGGGCCAGCGAGGTGGAGCCGCCGAGGTCGCCGAAGACCTTGAGGGCGAAGAGCTGCGCGGCCGGCGCGGCGCCGGGGCCGATGGCCATGGCGGCGGTGTCGAGGGTCTCGCTGTAGGTGCCGCCGTAGGTGGCGCCGGCGGCGGTGACGCCGTACCCGGCGACGGTGCCGGCGACGTGCGAGCCGTGGCCGCCGCCCGTGCCGTCGATGGGGTTGGCGTCGGGGAGCGGGATGGCGGTCTCGGCGAAGCGGGCGTCGTAGGCCGGACCGGCGAAGTCCCAGCCGCCGGCCACCTTGGCGCTGGGGAAGAGGGCGGCAGGCGCGGCGGCGCTGGGGTCGACGGCGGCGTAGTCGGCGGCGGTTCCCGGGCCACCGAAGTTGGCGTGGGTGTAGTCGATGCCGGTGTCGATGACGCCGATCCTCATGTTCTCGCCGTGCAGGCCGAGTGCGGCTCGCCAGAGCTGGCTCGCGCCCACGAAGGGCACGCCCCGGGCGTTCTCGGGCTCGAGCACGTTGAGGACGTGCACGGCGCGCACGCCGGCCACCTGGCGCAGCTTCGCGGCGCCGGCGGCGTCGGTGACGTAGACGATGCCGTTCATGACGCGCTGGAGCCGGTAGAGCTCCACCGTGCCGGGGATGCGGGTCGCGGCGATGCGCTGCGAGAGCGCCGCCTGCTCGACCTGGACGGCGGCCAGCTGGTCCACCGCGGCGCTGGTGGCCTGGGTGGTCGTCCCGCCGCGGGACAGGGTGAGGCCGAAGCGCGCTGCGGTGGAGGCCTCGGTCAGCTCCACGAGGACGTGGACCGGGGCGGCGGGGCGGCTCACCGGCTGCGACTGCGGGCGCGGCGAGGCGGCGGTCACGGCGGCGGCCGGGCGGCGGGAGGCGTCGCCGGCGGGAGGCGAGCCGCAGGCAGCGGCTAGCGCCAGCAGGGGGATCGACCACGACAGGCTGCGTCTCATGCTGTTCATGCACTCCTCCAGCGCTCCGGCCGCCGGTGGCGGTCGGTGGCGGCGGGTGGAAAGTTGGTGGGGACGCATCTCGAGCGGAACGCGGTGCGGAGTAGCACGCAACGCGGCGCGCGCCAACACCTCGACCCTGGGAGCACCCAGAGGGCTCCCCACGAATGGTGAACCGGTGCGCGCAGGCCAGGCACGCCGCGCCACCCCGCGCAGGTCGACCCACCCCGGGGGCCCTGCGACGGGCCATCCCTTGACTTCGAGGAAGCGGCGCGGCGCCGGCGGCCTACCCGCCCTGCGCGCGGAGGAGCGCGCGGCCCACCCAGTGGCTGGC
Source organism: Deltaproteobacteria bacterium (assembly GCA_016214955.1). Lineage (GTDB taxonomy): Bacteria > Myxococcota > Myxococcia > Myxococcales > Anaeromyxobacteraceae > JACRMN01. Next base: position 19,940 of record JACRMN010000011.1, on the reverse strand, counting down.
GAACTGGTAGGCGATGCGCCCGCTCTGGTCGCCCTTGGCCAGGGACCAGGCGGTGGCGGCCTCCTCGGCCTCCTTGCTCCAGGCGGGCGGCAGGCCGCGCCGCTCCCAGAGCTTCTCGGCCCACTGCCGCGCCACCGCCAGGTACTGCTCCCGCGAGAAGGCGTGGAAGGCCACCCAGATGCCGAAGCGGCCCGAGAGCGAGATCTTCTCTTCCGCCGCCTCGCCGTGGTGGATCTCGCCGCGGTGGATGAGCGCCCCGAGGTTGTCGGTCTCGAACTCGGGGAGCATGTGGCGCCTGTTGGAGGTGACGTAGATGAGCACGTTGTCGGGCGGCGCGTAGACCGAGCCGTCGAGGGCGCTCTTCAGCATCTTGTAGCTCGACTCGCCCACCTCGAAGGAGACGTCGTCCGAGAAGAGCACGAAGCGGTAGGGCTGGCGGCGCACCGCGTCCACGATGGCGGGCAGGTGGACCAGGTCGTCCTTGTCCACCTGGATGATGCGCAGCCCCTCGCCGGCGTAGGTGCCGAGGAGCGCCCGCACCAGCGACGACTTGCCGGTGCCGCGCGTGCCCCAGAGCAGCACGTTGTTGGCGGGGTACCCGGCCACGAACTGGCGGGTGTTCTCCTCCACCACCCTCTTCTGCTCCTCGATGCCGTGCAGGTCGGCGAGGGCCAGGCCGTCGAGGGCCGGCACCGGCTCCAGCACGCCGGCCAGCGCGTGGCGGCGGAAGCTGGCGGCGTGGCACCGGCTCCAGTCGATGGGATCCACCGGGCGCGGGAGCATCACCTCCAGGGAGGAGAGGACGCGCCGCAGCCGCTCCTGCAGGTCGGGGTCGAGGGGCATCGTCGAACGGCTCCGCGGTCGGGCCGCCGCGCGCCGGAACCACGGCACGGGCAGCCGGGATGGGGAGCGGCCACCATACACCGCGGATGCGCCCGGCAGGCAGCCCGCCACCCCGTGCCTCAGCGCCCGGCCCACTCCGCGGCGCGAACCTCCTCGATGCGGGCGCGCCAGGCCGGGTCGGCGAGCAGCCTGTCGGCGAGCGCCGGCGCCAGCCGCTGCGAGGCCTCGACGTCGCTGGGCCAGTGCACCCCGCCGATGACCCGGTCGTACCCCACGCCCAGCCCGCGGAGCCGCAGCGCCTCGGCCCGCGCCGGCGCCAGCTCCGCCAGCACCCGGGCGAAGACCACGCCGCGGGCGGCGTGACCGCTGGGGAAGCTCGGGCTCTCCTCCCTGGCGATGGCCGGCTGCACCCGGCCGTCGGCGGCGAAGGGGCGGGGGCGCAGGTGCTCCCGCTTCAGCCCGCCGGTGGCCCTGCGGCACTCCTCGCCCACCGCCCGCAGCAGCGCCTCGGTGCGCGGGTGGCGCGCCGGATCGAAGCCCGGCCCCAGCGCCTCGGCGAAGGAGGCCAGCCCCAGCTCCACGCCCTCCCGGGCGCGGCGCACGTCGTCGGCGGTGCGGGTGCGCTGCTCCCAGAGCACGATGGCCAGGTCGGCCTTGGCCTCGTCGCTGCCGGCGGCCGGGGGCGCTCCCGCCAGCGACGCCAGCGGGTCGCGCGTCGGCGCCGCGACCGGCGCGGCGCAGGCCAGCAGGAGGAGCAGGAGCGGTGCGGCCGGGCCTCGCGGGCGGACCTGGGGCATGGGCCGCATCTTCGCACGGCCGCCCCGCCCGGTGGGCCGGGCGCCCACATCCACGCACGCCGGAAGTTTTCCGCGCCGCCGGGCGCGTGCTACGAAATGGGCACCTTCATCCCCCCGAGGTGCCCATGCTCCGCCGCCTGACCCTCTGTGCCCTCCTCGCCCTCCCCGTCGCCTCCCGGGCCGACATCCTCTCCTTCAACCTCGAGCTCTACGGCGGCTTCGACAAGTACGACGCCATGGGGCTGAAGAGCGGCGTCAGCAACCTCAACCTCTCCGACAAGCAGCTCTTGAAGGGCGCCAACACCCACTTCGGCCTGGACGGCATCCTCAAGCTCGGCACCTTCGAGGTCGGCGCGCTCCTCGAGACCGGCAAGCAGGGCAGCGGCGGCGCCTCGACCCTCACCCTCGGCGCGCTGGGCGGCATGGGCTTCGACCTCTTCGGCCTCAAGCTCGAGGCGCTGGCCGAGCTGGGCGGCCACCGCTTCGCCGACTTCCTCAAGGACCCGTCGGTCTCGCAGCTCTCCTCCAAGGAGGCCTGGCTCTACTACCTGGGCCTGCGCCCCGGCCTCTCCTACGCCTTCGGCTCGGGCGTGAAGTTCGTCGTCGGCGTCTGGGCCTTCGCCCGCTGGGACATGACCACCAAGAACATCACCTACGTCCCCACCGCCGGCGGCACCCCGGTCACCTACAAGCTGGGCGGCTCCAACTTCGGCGCCTCGCTGCGGCTCGGCGTCCAGCTGTAGCCGCGCCGCTCCCGGACGCACGAAGGGCCCGCTCCCTCGCCGGGGGCGGGCCCTCTCGCTTCCGGCACCGGCTACCGCTCGCGCGCCAGGAGCCCGTCGGAGCGGGCCGAGAGCTCGGCGGTGCGCGCCAGCAGGAGCTGCACCTGCCCGAAGAGCGCGTCGGCCTCGCCGTCGCGGCCGGAGCGCCCGGCCGCCTCGCCGAGCCGCGCCACCAGGTCGCCCACCCGCACCAGGTGCTGGTGGGCCAGCAGGAGCTCGCGCCCCAGCCGAGCTCCCTGGCGCGTGAAGATGAGGCCGCTCTGGAAGAGTCGCGAGAGGGCGCGCCGGTTGCCGTCCACCATGGTGCGGAGCCGGGACTGGGCGTCGCGCAGCCGGCGATCGCCGCGCGCCGCGGCGAGGTCGATCACCGCCGGGTTCGGGAGATCCCGAGTCTGCGTCGCGCGCGCCGTGGCCTTGTCCCTTTCGCGGGAATGGTAGGGCCGCCCGCGCGCCGCGGTCAAACCCCGCCGGCCGGATCTGCGCGCCGCCGGGGGCCGCCCCTCTTGACGAGCGGCCGCTTCCGCGCTTCGGCGCCTTGCCGGATCGGCGATGCCGGCTATCGAGCGGCGCCCACGAGCTCGGTCACCCGGGCCAGCGCCCGGTCGAGGCCCGCCGGATCGGGGCCGCCGGCCTGGGCCATGTCGGGCTTGCCGCCGCCCGAGCCGCCCACCAGCTTGGCGGCCTCCTTCACGAGATCGCCCGCCTTGACCCGCGCGGTGAGATCCTTGGTGACCGCCACCAGCAGCACCGCCTTGCCGTCCAGCTCGGCGCCCAGGGCCACCACGCCGCTGCCCAGCCTGTCGCGCAGCTTGTCGGCCAGGTCGCGGAGCTGCTTGCCGTCGCCCTCGACGCGGGTGGCCAGCACCTTCATGCCGTTCACCTCGCGCGCCTGGGACGCCAGGTCGCCGGAGCGGGCCGAGGCCACCTGGCCCCGCGCCTCCTCCAGCGCCTTCTCCAGCTCCCTCACCCGCCGCTGCGTCTGCTCGATCTTCTGGGCCACCTCGAAGGCGCCGGCCTTGAGGAGCGCCGCCGCGTGGCGCAGCTCCTCCTCGGTGCGCTGCGCCAGGGCCACCGCGCCCGGCCCGGTGCGGGCCACGATGCGGCGCACCCCGGCGGCGATCGACTCCTCGCTCTCCACCTTGAAGAAGGCGATGTCGCCGGCGCGGCGCACGTGGGTGCCGCCGCACAGCTCCTTGGACGGGCCGATGGAGACCACCCGCACGCTCTCGCCGTACTTCTCGCCGAAGATCATCATCGCCCCGGCCTGGCGGGCCTTGTCGATGGGCAGCACCGCGGTGTCGGCCAGGGCGTTGCGGCGGATCTCCTCGTTGACCGCGGCCTCGACGTCGCGCAGCTCCTCCGGCGTCACCGGCGCGAAGTGGCTGAAGTCGAAGCGCAGGTGGTCGGGGGCCACCACCGATCCGGCCTGCTTCACGTGCTCGCCGAGCCGCTGGCGGAGCGCGTGGTGCAGGAGGTGGGTTGCCGAGTGGTTGGCGCGGATGAGGTCGCGACGCGCCTCGTCCACCTGCAGCTCCACCTCGTCGCCCAGCGCGATCTCCCCCTCCACCACCTCGCCCACGTGGACCACGAACCCGGTCACCGGGCGCAGCGCGTCGACCACCTTCACCAGGCCGCGCGGGCCGCGGAGGGTGCCCTGGTCGCCCACCTGGCCGCCCGACTCGCCGTAGAACGGGGTCTCGTACGTCACCACCTCCACCGGCTCGCCGGCGCCGGCGGTGGGGGCGCGGTGGCCGCCCTTCACCAGGGCCGCCACCTTGGAGCGGGCGCCGGTGGCCTCGTAGCCCAGGAAGCGGGTCTCGCCCAGCTCGGCGGCCAGGGCCTTGTGCAGGTCGCCCACCGCCGCCTCGCCCGAGCCCTTCCACTCGCTGCGGGCCCGCTGCTCGGCCAGCAGGGTCTCGAAGCCGGACTCGTCCACCCGGAAGCCGTTCTCGCCGGCGATGACCCGGGTGAGGTCGAGGGGGAAGCCGAAGGTGTCGTGGAGCAGGAAGGCCACCTTGCCGGAGATGAGCTTCTCGGCGCCGGAGAGGCGCGCCATCTCCGCCTCCAGGATGGAGAGCCCCTTGTCCAGCGTGCGCCGGAAGCTCTCCTCCTCCTGCTGCGCCACCTTCTGGATGAAGGCCCGGTTGCCGGCGGTCTCGGGGTAGGCCTTGCCCATCTCGTCGAGCACCGCGCCGCAGACCTCGGCCAGGAAGGGCTTCTCCATCCCCAGCCGCTTCCCGTGGCGGATGCCGCGCCGCATGATGCGGCGGAGCACGTAGCCGCGCCCCTCGTTGGAGGGCAGCACGCCGTCGCCCACCAGGAAGGCGGTGGCCCGGGCGTGGTCGGCGATGACGCGCATGGAGACGTCGTCGTCGGCGCTCTTGCCGTACTTCTTGCCCGCCACCTTCTCGATGGCCCGGATGATGCTCTGGAAGAGGTCGGTGTCGTAGTTGGAGCGCTTGCCCTGGGCCACCGAGGCCATGCGCTCCAGGCCGGCGCCGGTGTCGATGGAGGGCTTGGGCAGCGGCGTCAGCTTGCCGTCGGCGCTGCGCTCGAACTGCATGAACACCAGGTTCCAGATCTCCAGCCAGCGGTCGCAGTCGCAGGCCACGCCCTGGCAGGGCCGGCCGGCCGCCACCTCGGCGCACGGGATGTCATCGCCCTGGAAGAAGTGGAGCTCGGAGCAGGGGCCACAGGGGCCGGTGTCGCCCATGGCCCAGAAGTTGTCCTTGGCGCCCAGCTTGTGGATGCGCTCCGGGGGGACGCCGGCCTGCTTCCAGAGCTCGAAGGCCTCGGCGTCCCAGGGCAGGCCGCCCTCGCCGTCGAAGACAGTGGCCGCCAGGCGCTCCTTGGGCAGGCCGAGCCAGGCGGGGCCGGTGACGAACTCCCAGGCCCAGGCCACCGCGTCCTTCTTGAAGTAGTCGCCGAAGGAGAAGTTCCCCAGCATCTCGAAGAAGGTGTGGTGACGGGCGGTGAAGCCCACGTTCTCCAGGTCGTTATGCTTGCCGCCGGCGCGGACGCACTTCTGCGAGGTGGTGGCCCGGGCGTAGTCGCGCTTCTCGCGGCCGGTGAAGACGTCCTTGAACTGCACCATGCCGGCGTTGGTGAAGAGCAGGGTCGGGTCGTTCTGGGGCACGAGCGCGGAGGAGCTCACGCGGCGGTGGCCGTGCTCCTCGAAGAAGCGGAGGAAGGCCTCGCGGATCTCGGCGGCGGTCGGGTTCTTCATGCGGGATTTCCTTGGGGCTCGCGGAAACCGAGCGGGTCATGGGTGATAACACCGGCCCCGGCCGAGGTCCACCCGGGCGGGCCCGGGGCCTCCCTCACCCCGGGCGGCGGAGCCGCAGCCGCCAGACCGGCTGCCCGGTCGCCAGGTAGCGCTTCTCGCGGGTGGAGGGGATCTCCCCCTCGGGCCGCTCGGCGTAGCGGCCGGCGCCGGCCCCGTTGGCGAAGCCCACCGCCTCGAGGCGCGGGGCCGCCTCGGCGGCGTAGGCCTCGACGTCGGTGCGGAAGTCGAGCAGCCCGCCGGGGCGCAGGAGGCCGAAGAGCAGCTGGCTCATGCCGTCGTCCACCAGCCGGCGGTGGTGGTGGCGCCGCTTCCACCAGGGGTCGGGGAAGTGGACGTGCACCGCCGCCAGCGACCCGGCGGCGAAGAGGCGCGGGGCCAGGAGCCGCCCGTCGGCGCAGATGACCACCAGGTTGTCGTGGCCCCTGGCCCGGGCGCGGGCCTCCAGGTCGGCGGCGAACTTGCGCCGCTGCTCGACGGCCACCAGCGCCCGCTGCGGGTGGGCGCGGGCGAAGGCCAGGGCGTAGCCGCCGTGGCCGGAGCCGATCTCCAGCTCCAGCTCCCCGGCGCGCGCCCCGAGCAGGGCCCGCCAGTCGGGGCGGAGGTCGGCGGCGAGGGGGGCGTCGTCGGCGAAGCTCAGGATCACGGGCGCAGTCCTTACCATGATAAGTCTCTTCCGCTCATGCGCCCGCGCCGCCCGCGCCCGCCCCTGGCCGTCGCCGCCGTGCTCGGGCTCCTGCTCGGCTGCGGCAGGTGCGGCGAGTCCCCGGCCCCGCCCGAGCGCCTCCTCCCCGCCACAGGCACCTTCGCGCTGCTGCTGCCCCGGCTGGGCGACTCGGCCACCGACCTCGGGCTCCTCGTCCGGGCGGCGCTCTCGGTGCCGGCGGCCAGCGGCCTCGGCGAGCAGGTGGCGGCGGTGAAGGCCCAGCTCGGCTTCGACCCGCTCGATCCCGAGGGGCTGCGCGGCGTGGGCCTGGACCCGGGGCGCGCCGCCGGCGCCTCGCTGCTCTACCACCCCCAGGGCGGGGTGCTCCTCGCCCTGCCGCTCGCCGACCGCGCGGCGGCCGAGGCGCTGCTCGCCCGCCTGGCGCGGGATCGCCTGGGCGCCACCGAGCGGGAGGAGCGCGGCGCGGTGGTGGTCCTCCGGCAGCCGGGCGGCCCGGCGGCGCTCGCCTACGCCGCCGCCCGCGGCAACCTGCTGCTCGCCTCCGGGCCCGCCGCCCCGGAGCACGTGGCCGAGGCCGCGGGGCGCGCCGAGGCCGACGCGCTCTCCGCCAGCCCGGCCTTCCAGGCGATCCGCGCCGCGGCGGGCGACAGGCCCGGCGCGCTCCTCTACGCGCGCAGCGGGGGACACGAGGTCCCGGCGCTGCTCCGCGACGGCGTCGGCCTGGCGCTGCGCGGCACCGCGTCGGGGGCGATGCTGCGGCTCCTGGTCCTCCTGCCGCCGGAGCGGGCCGAGGTGTGGCGCGAGGTGCTGGGCGGCGAGGCGGGGCTGGCGGCGGGCAAGGAGGAGCTGGCGCGGCTGCCGGAGGGGATGTTCGCCGCCGGCCGGCTGGGCGGCAGCCCGGCGGCCCTGGCGCGGCGGCTCGGCTACCTCTACCCGGCCGAGGCGGCGGCGCTGGCCGGCGCCGGCCTCGACCCGGTCCGCGACCTCGCCGCCCACCTGGCTCCCGGCGCGGCCGCCGGCCTCTGGCTGCCGCCCGCCCTCGACCTGCCGGCAGTGGCCAGGAGCGGCGCCGCCGCAGCCCGCGATCCCTTCCGCCTGCTCCACCCCGGCCTGCGCTGGCGGGTGGCCGACGCCGCCGGCCTGCGGTCCGGGCTCTCGAAGCTGGCGCGCGCCCTGCCGGCGCTGGGGATCGCGCCCGTCGCCGAGGGGCCCGACGGCTGGTCGGCGCCGGTGGGCGGCGGGCGGCTCGCCTGGCGTCTCGCCGGCGATCACCTCTACCTGGCCGGCGGGCCGGGCCGGCTCGAGGCGCTGCAGGCCGCGGGCGCCCGCTTCGCCGCGCCCACGCCCACCTCGCGGGCCGCCCTGGAGGGCGGCGAGGCGGCCGGCGTTCTCGACGTCGGCCGGCTGGTGGCGGGCTTCCGGGCGCTGCCGGGCTCCTCCTTCGGCACCGGCCCCGACGGCTTCGTGATGCGGGCGCTGGTGGAGCGGTTCCTGGAGCCGGCCTCGCACCTCACCGCCGTGTCGCTGCGGCTGGAGCTCCTGCCGGGCGCGGCCCGCGTCGACCTCGCGATCGAGGGGGGCGTGAGGTGATCGAGCTCGCCGGCATCGTGAAGCGCTTCCGCGACGCCGACCGCGAGGTGCCGGTGCTCGACGGCCTCTCGCTCTCGGTCGCCGACGGCGAGATGGTGGCGGTGGTGGGCGCCTCGGGCTCGGGGAAGTCCACGCTGCTCTACCTGGTGGGCGGCCTCGACGCCGACTTCGAGGGGCAGGCCCGCGTGGCCGGCCGCGACCTCGGGACCCTCTCCGAGCGGGAGCGGGCCACCTTCCGCGGCCGCGAGGTGGGCTTCGTGTTCCAGTCCTTCAACCTCCTGCCCCACCTCACCGCCATGGAGAACGTCTGCCTGCCGGCCTGGTTCGCGGAGGGCCCGGCGCTGCGCGCCGAGGCGCCGCGGCGCGGCGCGGAGGCGCTGCGGCGGGTGGGGCTCCTGGAGCTCGCCGGGCAGCGGCCGGCCCGGCTCTCGGGCGGGCAGCGCCAGCGCGTGGCCATCGCCCGGGCCCTCTTCGCCGGGCCGCGGCTGCTGCTCGCCGACGAGCCCACCGGCAACCTCGACACCCGGAGCGGCGAGGAGATCATCGACCTCTTCGGCGAGCTCTCCCGCGGCGGCATGACGGTGCTGGTGGTGACCCACGAGGAGCGGGTCTCGCGCGCCGCCGGCCGCGTCCTGCGCCTCGAGGCCGGGAGGTTGGCGTGAGAGCGAGCGCCCTCCTGACGCTGGCGGCGCGGAACCTGCGGGCCGACGGGCGCGGCGCGCTGCTCAACGGCGCGGCGGTGGCGGTGGGGGCCACGGCGCTTTGCCTCTTCCTGGCGCTGGGGATGGGGGTGGGCCAGGCGGTGCGCCAGCTCTTCCCCAGCGAGGCGCGGCTGGTGGAGGTGGTGCCGTCGTCGGTCTCGCTCGGCCCGCTCCTCGGCGGCGGCCAGCTCGACGACGCGGCGGTGCGGCGCCTGGCGGCGCTGCCGGGGGTGACCGCCGCCTGGCCGCGCATGAACCTGCGGGTGCCCCTGGCCGCCACCCGCGGGCCCGAGGGGCTGGCGCTCAACTACCCGCCCGGCTTCGTGCTCCAGATCCCGGCGGTGGGCGTGGAGCCGGGGCTCCTGGCCGGCGCCCTCGCCCCCGGCGCCGCCTTCGCCGACCCGGGCCCGGAGGGCGCCATCCCGGTGGTGCTCTCCTCGCGCCTCCTCGAGCTCTACAACAAGACCATCGCCCCGGCGTGGAACGTGCGCCGCCTGCCCACCGGCGCGGCGCTGGTGGGCCTGGAGCTGCCGGTGAAGGTGGGCTTCTCCATCGTCCCGCTGAAGACCGAGGACCGGGTCTACGACGCGCGGCTCAAGCTCTCCGGCCTCTCCGACAGGGTTCCGGTGCACATGCTGGCGCTGCCCCTCGACGTGGTGCGCCGCCTCCACCGCGAGTACGGCAAGGCCGACCAGGGGTACAGCGCGGTGACGCTCCAGGCGGCCTCGGCCGAGGAGGTGCCGTCGGTGGCGGCCGCGGTGCGCCGCAGCGGCTTCGCCGTGGACGACGCCGACCGGGCGCTGGCCGAGCGGGCCGGCGCCGCGGTGGGGGTGGCCACGCTGGCCCTCTCCTTCCTGGCGCTCCTCATGCTGGCGGTGGCCGGCCTGGCCATCGCCCAGTCGCTGCTCGCCAGCGTGCGGGCCCGGGCCCGCGAGATCGCGCTCCTCCAGGCGGTGGGCGCCACCCGCGGCGACGTGCGGGCGCTGGTGCTGGCCGAGGCCGGGCTGCTGGGGCTGGGCGGCGGGCTGCTGGGCTCGGCGCTGGCGCGGCTCTGCGCGGCCGGGGTCGATCGGGCGGCGCTGCGCCTCTTGCCCGACTTCCCCTTCCGCCCGGGGAGCTTCGTCCACTTCCCCCCGTGGCTGTGGGCGGTGGGGTTGGGCGTGGCGGTGCTGGCGGCGGTGGTGGGGGCCATCGGCCCGGCGGCGGCCGCCACCCGCATCGACCCGGCGCGGACGCTCGCCTGACGGCGTTCACCCCCGCCCCGGAAAGGCGAAGGCCGCGAACCTCGCGGTCCGCGGCCCCCGGAATGCCAGTCCGGCGAAGGGTTACTTCAGGCCCTTCACGAAGTCGGCAACGGCCTTGGCGTCGGCGGCCTCGAGCTTGACCGGCTTCATCTTGCCCTTGCCCTCGGCGATGACCTTGGCGGAGTCCTTGCCCTTGATGGCGTCGGGGGCCATCTTGGTGCCCTCGCCAGCGGCGCCGTGGCAGGCCTTGCACTTCGCGGCGTAGACGGCGGCGCCATCGGCGGCGGCGACGGTGGCGAAGGCGACGGCGAAGAGGGCGATGACGATGCGCTTCATGCGGTGCTCCTTGTTAGGGGGGTTCGGTGCCTCACTGCTCCGACGGGCCGGGCCCCTTCGGTATTCAGAGGGGGGAAGGGCGGCACGGCGGAACGGGTGAAGGCGTCGTGTTTACCCGAAAAGGGAAGGGCGGTCCACTGTCCAGCCCTAGTTTGTCGCAGATCCCCTGAAATATCGACGCAGTACGGTACGTGTACTTCCCGGGTTCCGCTATCCGGGGGGCCTCGCGGCCGGACCGGAGGCGCGGGAGTAGACCACCAGCTCGTCTCCGGGGAAAAGCCTGTGCCGGCGGGGGTTTCGGATCCCGTTCCAGCGGCACAGCTCGTCGAGAGCCACGCCGAAGCGCTGGGCGATGGCCCAGAGCGAATCGCCGGCCCCGACCCGCACCGTCTCCCGGTTGCCGGCCGCCGCCTCCATCCCCAGCGCACGGGGCACCATGCCGCCGGCCACGGGGGTCCGGGCCACCGCAGGGCGGCGCGCCGGCCGCTCGGCCGGCTCCGGCTCGGCGGCCACCGCCGCCACCGCCTCGCGGCGCGCCTGCTTGCTGAGCGGCACCACCAGCTCCGTGCCCGGCCGCACCCGGCGCCCGGGCTTCAGGCCGTTCATCCGCTGCACCGTGGCCACCGGCACGCCGTAGGCCTGGGCCACCGACGCCAGGGTGTCGCCCTTCTGCAGCCTGTGGTGGGCGAAGGCCAGCTGGCCCGCCTGCTCCGCGACCCGCTCCCAGTTGCGGGCGAAGGCCTCGCCCTGCCCGCGCGGCACCTTGAGCGCGTGGCTCCGCGGCGGGGTGCAGGTGCGGCGCAGCTCGGGGTTGAGCTCGAGGAGCGTCTTCTCCGGCACCTCGGCGGCCTCGGCCAGGTGCGAGAGCAGGGTGGCGCGCGGCACGGTCACCAGCTCGTACGGGATCCAGCTCTCGGTCTCCAGCTCCTCGCGGGCGAAGCCGAAGGCCTCGGCGTGCTTCACCACGATGGCCGCGGCCATGAGCTTGGGCACGTAGCCCTGGGTCTCGCGCTTCAGCACCCGGCGCGCCTTGGCCATCTCCCAGAAGTCCTGGTGTCCCTTGCGCTGCGCCCGCGAGATCTTGCCGCCGCCGGCGTTGTAGCCGGCCCAGGCGAGCCGCCAGTCGCCGAACTGGTCGTGCAGCTCCTTCAGGTAGCGGGCCGCGGCGTGGGCCGCCTTCTCCGGGTCGCGCCGCTCGTCCACCCAGAAGTCCTGCCGGAGCCCCATGCGCTTGCCGGTGCCGGCGATGAACTGCCACGGCCCCACGGCGCGGGCGCGGCTCTGCGCCAGGTTGGCGAAGCCGCTCTCGATCATGGCCAGGAAGACCGTGTCCTCCGGCAACCCCTCCTCCCGCAGGATCTCGCGGAAGCGGGGGATGTAGCGGGGCGCGCGGCCCAGCCACTTCACGAAGTGCTTGCGCACCTTGGGGTGCTGGAAGAAGCGGACGTAGGCCACCACCGAGTCGTTGACGTCGATGGGGATGTCGTACTCGGCCTGGAGCCGGCGCAGGTCGTGGTCGATCTCGGGGAGCCCGGGAATGCGGCCGGCCACCTGCTCGGCGGCGCCCGGCTCGCGCGAGAGCGCCTCCTCCAGCCGGTGGCGCAGCGGCGACTCCAGCCCCAGCGCCGCGGCCGCCCGGGCCGCCCGCTCGTCGGCAGTCGTGGCGTCGAGCGGCCGCGTCTGCTCCTCCGCCGCGCGCAGCTCCTCCAGCTCCTGCGACTGGGCCTCCACCGCCGCCTCGATCTCCTCGTCGTCGCCATCGTCCGCGTCCGCCGCCGGCTCGCCCGCCGGCGCTCCCGGCTTCTCTGTCGCCCCTTCGACTCGGGCCCGCTGAGGCGGGCCCTCGCTCAGGGCAGGAGGGGTCGAGGTCGAGGTCGGAGTAGCGGTCGCCTTCGAGGCCGGGGTCGGGAGCGGGCCGATGGTGGGCGCAGACGGCGGCACCGCCGCGACCGCTGCCGCCGCGACGGCCTCGGGCACCGCGGCGTCGGTGGCGCGAGCGGCGGGCGCGAGGCACAGGAGCAGCAGGGCGAGCACGGTTCTTCTGGGGTTCATGGGCTGGCGACTTCCTCGGGCCGATCCGGGCCGCTGCTGGCGTCCTTCGGGCCTGACGGGCGGGGGGCCGCGCCGTTCCCCCATGGTACCGGCTCCGGGGCCGGCCGCAAACCTGCGAGCAGGTGGGTGCGGGGATCACCCGCCGCGGCCGGGCGCCCCGTGGCCGGGCCCGAGGATCCGCGCCCGGTACCCCTCCCACTCGAAGGCGGTGGAGTGCTCCGGGGTGTGGCAGGTCCGGCAGCGATCCTCGCCGGGCGAGCGGAGGATGTGGCCGGGCGGATCGACGGCGTGGAGGCTGGCCGGGCCGTGGCAGCTCTCGCACTGCACGTCCTTGCGCCCCTCCACCGCCGCCACGTTGCAGGCGCCGCCGGGCGCGCCCCAGCCCGTGACGTGGCAGCCGACGCAGTCGAGGTCGAACTGGCGCGGCCCCTTGGGCCCCTGCTCCAGCGTGGCGTAGGCCCGGGCGTGGGAGGTGCCGCGCCACTGGGCAACCGCCGCCGGGTGGCAGTCCTGGCAGGCGCTCCTGCCGCCGGGCGGCGCGGTGTCGAGGCCGATGATGGCCGCCTGGTCCACCCTGGGGTCGGGGCAGGGGCGGCCCTGCTTGCGGGCCGCGGCCAGGTTCATCCGCGCCACCTCGCCGTAGTGGCGGGTCACCAGGCGCCGGAGCCTGGGCTCCTCGGGCAGGTCGGCGGAGATGGGGATGAAGCTCACGGTGAGGGAGGGACGGTCGTCGGGCGGCGCCGGCGGCGGAGCGGCCCGCTCGGCCCGAGCCCGCTCGGCGAGCTCGGCCACCTTGGCCGCCAGCGCCCGCGACAGGTCGAGGTTGCCGGCGGCGTCGGCCGCCTCCTGGCGCCGCCGGTACTCGCCGGCCCGCAGCTCGAGGAGCGAGAGCTCCTCCTCGCGCTGGGCCGTGCCCGGCAGCACCGCGAAGCCGCGGGCCGGGTCGCCGGCCAGCCGCACGTCGATGCGGGCCAGCGACTGGCCGCGCCCCTGCACCTGCACCACCGGCACCGCGGCGTCGAGGACGGCTCGGTCCAGGTCGTCGTCGGTGAGCTTCTCGCGGTGGGCGGCGAGCAGCAGGGTGAGCCCCTGCGCCCGCGCCTGCTCGGCGAGCGGCAGGGCGGCGCGGGTGCCGCCCCGGTGGAGGATGCCCACGCGGATGGGGGCGCGGGGCACGCGGCCCGGGACCCCGTAGGCCACCGGGCCCTGCCGTCCCCCCTCGGAGAAGGGGAGCCGGAGCTTGCGGAGGAAGTCGCCGCCGGCGGCCAGGTCGCGCTCGCCCCGCACCGAGCCGGCCAGCCCCATCGACCGCAGGGCCTCGGCCACCACCCGCGCCTTGGCGAGGTCGGCGGGCCGCCGATCGTCGGCGAGCGGCCCCTCGAAGAGCAGGTCGCCGCCGCCGAGCAGCACCACCTCGTTCCCCTCGCGCCGCACCTTCTCCACCGCCGTCGCCAGCCGGGGCAGGCCGCCGCGCTGGTTCTCGCTGCAGCCGCAGGGCTCGACGGTGGCGCCCAGGTCGGCCAGGTAGAGGATGGTGACGGTGCGGGGGCGCTCGGCCGCGCCGCCGAGGAGCGGGGCGAGCGCCGCAAGGGTGGCCAGGGCGAAGCGGGCGCGGCGGGGCATGGCGCCCACGGTTATCATGGCGGGCGCCCGCGGGCGCCCGGCTCCGGCGGGTTTCACCTCCCGGGCCCCCGTGCTAGACCCGTCCCGGCCTCGCCGCCCTCGCATGCAGATCGGTCCCCACCGCTTCACCGGCCGCTTCTTCCTGGCGCCCCTCGCCGGCGTCAGCGACCGCCCGTTCCGGCTCCTGTGCCGCGAGCTGGGCGCGGCCTTCGCCTACACCGAGATGGTGTCGGCCCACGGGCTCATCCACGGCAACGGCCAGACCGAGGCCTACCTGGACCGCGACCCCAGCGAGGTGCCGTTCGCGGTGCAGATCTTCGCCGCCGAGCCCGAGGCCCTGGCCCGCGGCGCTCGCGCTGCCGTGGACCGCGGCGCCGACATCGTGGACATCAACATGGCCTGCCCGGTGAAGAAGGTCTGCGGCACCGGGGCCGGCGCCTCGCTGGCCCGCGACCCGCAGGCGGTGGAGGCGGCGGTGCGGGCGGTGTGCCAGGCGGCGGGCGTGCCGGTGACGGTGAAGATCCGCTCGGGCTGGGACGCGGGCAGCGTGAACTGCGTCGAGGTGGCCCGGGCCGCAGAGGCCGGGGGAGCCTCGGCGGTGGCGCTGCACGGCCGCACCCGGGCCCAGGGCTACTCGGGCAGCGCCGACTGGGGCCGCATCGCCGAGGTGAAGCAGGCGGTCGGGATCCCGGTGCTGGGCTCGGGCGACGTCTGGACGGCGGCCGACGCCCTGCGGATGGCGCGCGAGACCGGCTGCGACTTCGTGCTGGTGGCCCGCGGCGCCTGCGGCAATCCCTGGATCTTCCGCGAGCTCCAGGCGGCCGAGCAGGGCCGCCCGCCGCCGCCTCCCCCCACGCGCGACGAGTGGGCGGCGCTGGTGATGCGCCACGTGCGGCTGCAGCTCGAGCACGCCGCCCGGCGCCGCCCGGGCGAGCCCGCCGCCGAGACCGAGCGGGCCGCGGTGCGGGCGCTCCGCAGCCACCTCCTCTGGTACACGCGCGGCAGGCGCGGCGGGGTCCACTTCCGCCGCGAGGCCGCCTCGCTCTGCACCGCCGGCGACGTCGAGGCGGCCCTGGAGCGCCACTTCCCCAGCGAGGGGCCGGGCTTCGAGGTCGACCCCTCGGCGCCGCCGCCCTCGGCCGAGGACGCGTCATGACCGACACCCTCACCCTCACCGGCTACGCCGCCGCCATCCTGGTGGGCTCCCTGGCCGGCGGCGCGCTGCCGCTGCTGGGCAAGATGCGCCGCTCCGACGCCCTCCTCTCCTTCTCGGCCGGCGTGATGCTGGGCGCCGGCTTCCTGCACATGCTGCCGGAGGCGGTGGAGGGGGCCGGCTTCCGGGCGGTGCCCTTCGTGCTGGTGGGCTTCCTCTTCCTCTTCCTGGTGGAGCGCTTCGCCCTGGTGCACGTCTGCGCCGAGCCCGGCCCGGTGCCCGGGGCCGAGGCCCACGTCCACGAGCCCGGCCACGACCACTCCCACTGCGCCACCGGCTGCCAGGTGCACACCGTGGGGCTGGCCGCCTTCGTCGGCCTCTCGCTCCACACCCTGGTGGACGGCTTCGCCCTCGGCGCCGCCTCGCAGGAGACGGGCCTCGGCTTCTTCGTCTTCCTCGCCATCCTGCTGCACAAGATCCCCAGCTCCTTCTCGCTCTCCACCATCCTGGCGGCCGAGGGGTACAGCCGGCGCCGGGCGCTCACGATGAACGGCCTCTTCGCGCTGATGGTGCCGGCCGGGGCGGCGCTCTACGCGCTCCTGCGCGGCGCGGTGCACACCGAGTCCTTCACCGCCTACGCCCTCGCCGGCAGCGCCGGCACCTTCCTGCACCTGGCCCTCTCCGACATCCTCCCCGACCTGCACCGGCGCGGCGGCTCCAAGCTGAGGCTCAGCGCGGCGCTGCTGGCGGGCGTGGCGGTGATGTGGGTGCTGCGGCTCGTCCATCACGCCTAGCCTTCCCCGCACCCACGTCGAGGCAGCGCCCGCGGCGCCGCCGCCGGGGCGCCCCGCCGATCCCACCGGGTGCCGGCGGTGCACCGGGCGGCGCGCCCGACCCGGTGGGCCGGTGTGCGGAGAAAGTTGGCGGCCCCCGGAAGCCGCGGAGTTGCGCGGCCCTCGGCCCTGGCACGCGGCAGGCAATGGCGAGGGGCGTGACCTTGCAGTGCTGCCGGGCGCGTGGCGCGCGGCAGTGGGGCGCCCTGGCGCCGGCCCGATTCCCCCCCGACGGGCCGGCGGTTCGGGGCGCCCCGTTTTTTTGACCCCGACCGCGACCCCGACCGCGACCTCGACCCCGACCCCAACCGCGACCTCGACCCCGCTACCCGACGGGCTCGGGGAGGGTGAACGGGTTAGGTTCCGCGCCATGGAAACCTTCCTCCTCGCGCTCCTGGGGCTCCTGGCCGGCGCCGGCCTCCCGGTCCATGCCGCCCTCAACACCGCGCTGCGCCAGCAGGTCGGCCGCCCGGAGTGGGCGGCGCTGGTGAACTTCCTGGTGGGCTCGGCGGGGCTCGCGGCGCTCCTGCTGGCGCTCCGCACCCCGCTGCCTCCCGCCGGAGCCTGGGGCCGCGCGCCCTGGTGGTCCTACACGGGCGGGCTCCTGGGGGCGTTCTTCGTGGCGCTGACGGTGGTGCTCACCCCGCGGCTCGGCGTGGTGGCCACGGTGGCGCTGCTCCTCGCCGGCCAGATGGTGGGCGCGGCGCTGCTCGACCACCACGGCCTGCTCGGGCTCGCGGTCCGCTCCTTCACCCCGCAGCGGGCGCTGGGGCTGCTCCTGCTGGCGGGCGGCGTCTTCCTGGTGCAGCGGTAGTCAGCGCAGCAGCATCGGCTCGACGGCGGTGGTGGCCCGGTGGGTCTGGTGCTCGCCGGCCCCCTGGGCGCGGTGGTCGCGCTCGTGGCGCACCGCCACCAGCCGATCCTCCAGGCGGGCGAAGCGGAGCCGGTCCCGGTCCTCGAGCTCGAAGCCGATGACGAGGAAGATGCGCCCCCGGGCGCGGGTGTGGAGCTCGGCGGCCAGCGGGACGCCGTCGGTGCCGAGCCAGAGGCGCGCCGTGGTCTCGGCCTCCTTCACGTAGCGCCGCTCCTGCTTGCCGAGCCGAGGCGGGATGCGCAGCACCAGCAGCCGCGCCGGCGCGCCGTCGAGGGCGTCGGGCCGGTCCTCCACGAGCTCGGCCTGGGCGAGGGTGTGACGCAGCTCGCGGCCGGCGTCGAGGCGGCGGGCCACCGCCATGGCGTCGAGCTCGGTCATGCCGCGACGCGTGGGGGTCCGCGCCTCCGGGTCGACCGACCGGCGCCGCGCCTCCTCCCGGGCCCGCTCCACAAGCTCCGGGCTCCAGCGGACGGTCACGCCCTCGGGCCCCTCGCTGGCCTCGGCGCTGACCGCGCCCTCGTCGCGGATGGCCTCCTCGCCCTCCCCGTTGACCAGCTCGAACCGGTAGGAGATCTGGGCGCGCACCGGCGTCCCGGCCCGCAGCCCGTCCAGCGTGGCCAGCAGCTCGGCCACCGGGTCGGCCGCCATGGCCAGGGCGAGGAGGAGCGGGAGCGGGGACATGCGGCGGTGAACGGGCGGCGGGCGCGCCTATTCCACCTGCGGGCCCCGGGGGCTCACTCGCCTGCCAGCGCGCGCTCGAAGCGCAGGTCGGGGACCCACCAGATGACCGCCACCGCCACGAAGAGGCCGGTGGCCAGCCAGGGGCTGAGGAAGGTGAGCGGGATGGAGACGGCGTAGAGGAGCAAGGACACCTTGCCCTTGCGGTCGCGCCCCAGCGCCACCGCCAGCGGGGAGCCGGCCGGGTGGAGCGCCAGCAGCGCCCGGGCGAGCAGGGTGTAGGCCACCGCCGCCAGCAGCTGCACCGCGCCGTAAAGGGCCACCGGCTCGGCGGCGCCGGGGTGCTCACCCATCCACGCGGTGGCGAACGGGAAGAGGGAGAGCCAGAAGAGCAGGTGCAGGTTGGCCCAGAGCACGCGCCCGTTCACGCGCTGCACCGCGTGGAGCATGTGGTGGTGGTTGTTCCAGTAGATGGCGAGGAGGGCGAAGCTGAGCAGGTAGGAGAGGAGCTTGGGCACGAGCGGGCGCATGTCGGCGAGCGCGGCGCCGTGCGGCGGGCGCAGCTCCAGCACCATGATGGTGATGAGGATGGCGATGACGCCGTCGCTGAAGGCTTCGAGGCGGCCTCTGGTCATGGCCTTTCCGTAGCGGCGCGAGGGGCTCCGGGCCAGGGCCGCCGAGGTGCCGGGTGGCGCTCCGCAGCCACCCGCTCCGGGGCCCGGCCGCACGGAGTTGCCGGGCGACCGGGGCGCAGGGGCTCGACTCCACTGGTCTTTCTTCCCTTGGGCGCCTCCCGCCGTCCGCGGGCCTCCCCGCCTCCGGAATTCACCCCCCGCTTCCTCCGGAGCTGCGGCCCGCCGCCCGCCGGAGTCGCGCCACGTGCCGCCCCGGTGGCCCCGGGCCTCCCACCCCGGATTCTTTGTCGGTGGATTGGGTACTCGTCCCAATTACGCGGGGCGGTGAATTGCGAGAGATTGTCACCATGAAGCACGACGGATTCCACTCCAACCCGCGGCACCCCGAGGCCAACATGACGAAGCTCACCGCAGGCAGCGTGGCGAAGGCCGGTTACTACTTCAGCGCGAAGAGCTGGGAGGTCCACCCGGTCCCGGCCGACGGCGAGCGGCTCCCCGGCGAGGCCGGCCAGCAGTGGATCGCCATCCCCACGGTGGCCGCGCTGGTGCTGACCCCCATCCTCGGCCTCACCTTCCTCATGTTCCTCCCCTTCATCGGCTTCTACCTGACCCTCGAGGCCGCGGTGCAGCCGGTGCTGCGGGTCTTCCGGCACGAGGCCGGCGAGCTCGCCGCCACCATGAGCCCCGGCTGGCAGCCCGGCGAGGCCCACCTCACCGGCAAGCGCGAGGAGGAGAACAAGGTGGTCGAGGGCCAGGGCCCGCCCGCCGGCGAGCTCGACAAGCTGGCCGACGAGATCGAGTCCAGGCGCAACGCCAGGAAGTAGCTTCTCGCGAGGGGGAGGGGCCTCCGGCCGCAAGGCGGGAGGCCCTTCTGTTTCCTGCGAGGGAGTCAGCCGGGCGTCCCGAACAGGCGGGCAAAGCCGGGGTAGGCGCGGAGCGGCACCAGCTCGAAGTCGATGAGCCCCTCGCGGACCAGGGGGAGGGCGGACAGGGCCTGGCGGGCGGCGGCTACATCGGCGGCCTCCAGGAGCAGGACCGCCTCCTCCCGGTCGGCCCGGAAGTAGAGCTCGCGCACGACCCCCGCCTGGTGCAGCTTCCAGGCGCACGCCGCCTCCTCGCGCAGCAGCTCCGGGGTGAATGCCTGGTCGGCCACGCCGGGGACGGGGCGCTCGAGCGCGATGATCATCATGCCCCGAGCGTACGCCAGCGCTACCCGCACGTCAGGCCCGCTCGCGCCTAGGAGAGGACGAATGTCTCGCGCACGCGCTGCGACTTCGAGAAGTAGCTGATCCATGCCGCGACGATTGCCGTGGAGATCGCGACACGGAGGATGCTGGGCGGCGGGAGTCCGGGAGTCCGGTACCGGACAAGAACCGCTGGGAGTCCGGGGAGTCCGGACAAGGAGTCCGGTGCGAGTCCGGTGCCGGACAAGAACCGCTGTGACAGCGCTGGAGTCGCCGCGTGCTTGGGGAGGTCGACGCGGGGAGATCGACGTCGGCGGCGCGAACCATCACCCGGCGGGGACGGTCACGCCGTGTAAACGGGCGGAGGCCGGGCGTCCCGGCGCCAAGGAGCCTCGTCGAGGTAGCGCCTGGCCGGTCGAAGGCGAGCCACCGGCAGCGCCGGGCCAGCGGAGGCGGCGAGGAGGAGCTCAGGCCCGCGCAACGAGCTCGCCCCGAGGGGAGAGCCCGCAGGCGCGAAGCCGCCGGGCCACCCAGCGCTCCTCGCCGATGAAGGGCGCATCGACCAGGTCTCGCCGGCGCGTCAGCAGCGCCTCGACCAGCGGGACGGCGAAGAGGTGCAGATAGGCCTTGCGGCGCTCGGCGCCGGTCCGGCCCAGCGCGAGGTA
>JACRMN010000010.1 GCA_016214955.1 Deltaproteobacteria bacterium | reverse complement strand
CCTTCACGGCGTGCCCTGCGCGACCTGCGGGTAGCGCGCGCATCGAGCAGCCCGGAGACGCGGCAGCCAGGGCGCAGGCTCCGGCGGAGGACTGCCTCCAGCCAAGGCCTGCTCGCTTCCAGCGTCGTCCCCCCGGCTCGGAAAGGCCTTGCCCCGACGGAGAGCCGCTTACCACTGCTCCAACCCGAAGGATTCCTCGGTTGCCCAGCCGCGGGCAGGCCGCGGCTCGCGACAACTACTCTCGGACGGGTTCCCCCAACTGGACGGGATCCGCACGGGCAGGCCGCGGCTCGCGACAACTACTCTCGGACGGGTTCCCCCCGCGGCTCCCGTGCCGCGCCCTAGTCGAACAACCCCGTCACCCTGTCCTTCAACCCCTTGGTCAGCGTCTTCAGCACTTCGTCGTTCACGCCGATGAGCGAGCGGCCGATCATGACGATGGCGTCCACGTCCTCGGGGTCGACGTTGCCGACGTAGACGCCGGTCTTCTTGGCGAGGGCGTTGGCGAAGCACACGGCGTTGGCCAGCGAGGTGCGGTCGGCGTTGTCGTAGTCCAGGTTCTCCTGCATGCACTTCACGACCTGCTCCGGGAACTGCCATTTCTCGGCCAGCGCCAGCCCCACCGGCCGGTGCGCCCGGGCCACCACCTCGATCCACTCCGACGAGCCGATCCAGCTGCGGTTGTAGAGCTCGGTGGTCTGCCGCTCGGCCTCGGCCAGCAGCGACACCACCACCGGCTTGCCGATGTCGTGGAGCAGGCCGGCCAGGTAGGCGGCGTCGGAGTCGGCCTGGCCCGAGAGGGCGAGGACGTCGCGGGCCAGCGTACCCACCGCCACGCCGTGCTCCCAGGTCTTGCGCATGGCGCTGGCGATCTCGGGGTCGCGGGAGACGTGCACCTTCTGGCTGGTGGCGTCGGAGAGCAGCGACTTCACGCCGCGCGGGCCGAGCCGGTTGAGGGCGTCGGCCAGGGTCACGCGCTTGCCGCTGGTGGCCGACTTGCCGCCGGCCAGCCGCAGCGCCCGGGCGGCGAGGAAGGGCTCCTGCTCGAACAGGTCCGAGGCCCGCTTCAGCCCGGCGTCGCCCTCCTTGAGGAGCTCCTGGGCCTTCTGCACCACCGTGGGGATGGTGGGGATCACCAGGGTGTCGCTGGCGATCCGCTTAATGCAGATGGTCTTCAGCTCCTCGCCCAGCTTGGCGGCGCTCATGTGCTCCCGCCCCGCCCCTAGCCCAGGGCGGCGCGCGCCTCCTGCAGCGAGCCGTACACCTTGATGGCCTTGGTCTCCTCGAAGCCCGACAGCATCTTCTGGGCGTCGGCGCTGGCCACCACCGACATCTCCATGCCCATGCTCTTCACCAGGCCGGAGACGCCGATGAGCAGCTTGGGCAGCCGGTCGCCGGGCATGGCGCCGGCGCCGAAGTCGATGACGATGTCCTCGTAGCAGGCCGCTGCCACCTTGTTGAGCACCTCGGGGAAGAGCTGGTTGAGCCGGTTGACGTACCGCTCCAGCCGCTCCGGCTTGCCGTTGAAGGGGGCCACCTTGAGGACGTTGTCCTCGCTGATGAGGAAGTCGTTGTTGTCAAAGTACTGGCCCAGGAAGTCGTCCACCGTATCCTGGGTGAAGGGCTTGTAGAGCACGTCGCTGAAGCCCTGGTCCTTCAGCTCCTTGGTCTGGTCGTTGGCGGTGCGCAGCGCCAGGGCCACGAAGGCGGCGTGGGGCTGGAGCACCTTGATCTGGCCGGCCAGCACCGGGCTGTTGACGTCGGGGATCTCGGTGTCGACGATGACCACCCGGTAGACGCGGTCGCGGGCCGCCGCCAGGGCCGACTGGGCGCTGGTGTAGGCGTTCATGGTCAGGTGCTGCGGGAGCATGCCGCGCATGCGCTTGTGGACGTTCTCCATGTCGTCCACCAGCATCACGTCGATGAACTGCTTGGCCGCGCCCTCGGCCGGGCCGCTCTGGGCCTGGCGCGAGGAGATGCCGGCCGCCGGCGCGCCGCCGGGGCTGGAGGCGGCCACCACGTCCTCGTCGCCGCCGCCGCCCTGCAGGACGGTGAGGATCTTGTTGCGGAGCTCCTCGGGCTTGAAGGGCTTGAGGATGTAGTCGTTGATGCCGGCCTTCATCGCCGCGCCCACCACCGAGCGCTTCGACTCGCTGGTGAGCATGATGACCGGGGTCTGGTTGCCCTGCTCGCGCATCTTGGCCAGCATCGTCGGGCCGTCCATGTTGGGCATGGTGACGTCGAGCAGCACCAGGTCGAACTGCATGTCCTGGAGCTTGGCGAGCCCCTGGATGCCGTCCTCGGCCTCGTCCACGTCGAAGCCCAGGTCCTTCACCTGCTTGGCCACGATGGTCCGGACCGCACGGCTGTCATCCACAGTCAACACGCAAGGCATGGTTCCTCCAGCTAGGCGACGACGCCTTCGTACACCCAGAGACAGAGACCGGCCGTCTTGGCCTTCAGCACCAGGACATGAGGATTGGTGGGGGAGGGGACGGGCGGCGTGTCCGGCCCGGAGAGCACCTTGGGCAGGCCCAGCGCCTGGTTGAGCGACATGACGCTCTTCAGCAGCCCGGCCGTCATGTTGACCAGCTCGCAGAGCGAGTCGTTCATCATCGAGGAGTCCACCTGGTCCCTGGCGACCGCGAACATGGCGGCCGAGAGCGTGGCCAGCCCGCTCTCGTCGGACGAGAGCCCCACCGTCAGCGGTCGCGGGCCGGGGATGGGCAGCACCGCCGTCCGCCAGCGCAGGTCCTTCGAGCTGGCGCCGAGGTCGGGCTCGAACGTCAGGCCGCACATGGTCTTGGTGACGCCGGAGACCAGGGAGGCCATCTTCTCTGGGGTCGGGAGTGATTGCATGGTGTGGTCAGGGCATGCGCCGGGCCCCGTGGCTCGGGTCGCTCGGACAGTCTGCAATCGGCACGCCCGCCTGGCTGCCACCGCCCTGGCGTCCGGCGCGGGGCCGACCCAGTGCCTGCCTGCGCGCCACGGCGCGCGCCGCCGGGTCGCCCTGCAGGGCCCTTCCCCTCCCAACCCCCGGAGCACAGAGCGGATCCACCGCCGGTGTGCGGCCGGAGCGGCGCTGCGCGGCGCGGCCCGGATCGGCCCGGCGCCAGATTCCTGACGCGTGCCGGGGGTGGCTTCCGCGACCCGGAAGCGCCCGGCACCCGCTCCGGCGCCCCACCCCTCCTCGGCGGCGCCCTCCGTCGCGCCGCCGCCGAAGAAGCACCGGATCTCGCGGGCCTTTGCACGCTCCGGGCGCCCCTCGGCGGGCCAGGGGCCCGCGGCATAGGGGGTGCACCGGTCGGAGGTGCCTGCAGCAGGGGGAACCACATGCAGATCCTCGTCGTCGACGACAGCCGGGCCATGCGATCCATCGTGATCCGGGCGGTCAAGGCCGCGGGCGTGGAAGCCACCTTCCTGGAGGCCCAGAACGGCGCCGAGGCGCTGGTCGCCGTCCGCCAGGTGAAGCCGGATCTGGTGCTCTCCGACTGGAACATGCCGGAGATGAGCGGCATCGACCTGCTCACGGCCCTGCGCGCCGAGGGGAACGCGGTGCCCTTCGGCTTCGTGACCTCCGAGGGCGAGGCCGTCCAGCGCGACCGGGCTCGCGAGGCCGGGGCCCTCTTCCTCATCGCCAAGCCCTTCTCGCCCGACGCCGTCAAGGAAGCCCTGGCGGCGCTGCCGGGCTGATCGCCATCGCCGAGGAACCGGAGGACGGACCCCATGTCCCAGCCGCAGACCCCGCGCAGCCCCGCCGCCACCCTGGAGCGCATCGCCGCCCAGGTGATGGCCGCCGACCCCTCCGACGTCATGGCCATCCGCAACCTCCAGCTCCTGCTCGAGGACCTGGCGGTCCAGGCGATGGAGGCCGACCCGGCCGGAATCCGCGCCGACGTGGAGTCCTGCATCGCCGCCCTGGACCGCGGCCTCGGGGGCGACGCCGCGGCGCTCGGCGCCGTCCTCGATCAGGTGAGCGAGGCCACCGCCCGGATGCAGGACGCCGTGGCCCGCACCTCCCTGCAGCCGGTGGCGCCCCGCGCGCCCGCTGCCGCGCCGGCTCGCGCGTCCGCCGCGCCCGCCGGCGGCCGCGCCCTCCTGCTGCCGGAGTGGGGCGACCTCAAGACCCTGCAGGAGTTCATCGGCGGGCAGCGGACCGCCCTCGAGGAGATCGAGGCCTCCATCCTGGCGATGGAGAAGGGGGACGCCAGCGAGCGCGCCGCCTTCAAGCGCAAGCTCCACACCCTGAAGGGCGAGGCCGGCGTGCTCGGCCTCACCGACATGGAGAAGGTGGCCCACGCCCTCGAGGACCTGGTGGAGAAGGCCCCGGCGTCGCCGGAGCTGGTGGACCGGCTCCTCAAGGTGCGCGACTGGATGACCCGCACCATCGACGCCTACGCCAGGATGCAGCTGCCCGAGCAGGACGGGCCCAGCGCCATCGCTGCCTGGATCGCGCCGCCCCTGTCCGCAGTCGCGGCGCCGGTGCCGGCGCCGACCGCGACCGCGACCTCGACACCGACCGAGACCGCGGCCCCGGCCGAGGAGGGGGAGCGGGTCGAGCGCGACGCCGAGACGGTGGGCCTGTTCGGCGAGTTCCTCTCCGAGAGCGCCGACGGCATCGGCAGGGTGGACGAGATCCTGATGAACGTGGAGCAGGACGGGGCCACGCCCGACAGCGTGAACAGCCTCTTCCGCGTGTTCCACACCATCAAGGGCACGGCCGGATTCCTGGAGCTGGAGCACGTGGTCGAGCTCGCCCACACCACCGAGACCATGCTCAACAAGTGCCGCGAGGGCGCGCTGGCCCTCGAGGGCGCGGTCATCGACGTGGTCTTCGACGCCACCGCGGCGATGCGGACCATGCTGGACGGGATCCGCACCGCCATCGAGAAGAGCACGCCCTTCCCGCACCCGGCCGACGCCTCGGCGCTCCTGCGGCGCATCGAGGCGGCCACCGAGGGCGTGCCGCTGGCCGAGAAGCCGCTGCCGGCCGTGGCTCCCGGCGAGAAGCTGGGAGAGGTGCTGCAGCGCTCGCCGGCGCACGTTCCGGCGCCGGTGATCGAGAAGGCCCTGGAGCGGCAGCCCGAGACCGGACGCAGGCTGGGCGAGGAGCTGGTGGCCGACGGCGCCGCCAAGGCCGAGGACGTGGCCCACGCCCTGCGCGCCCAGGCCCGCGTCGAGAAGGAGCCGGCCAAGGAGGTCGCCGAGGGGCAGGTCAAGCTCAAGGAGACCATCAAGGTCGACCTGGAGCGAGTCGACAGCCTGGTGGAGATGATCGGCGAGCTGGTGGTCGTCGAGTCGATGGTGGTCAACGCCCCGGAGATCGGGCGCACTGGCGCGGTGCGGGTCCGCAACATGCTGGCCCAGCTCGCCAAGGTGACGCGCGACCTGCAGGACGTGGGCATGCGCATGCGCATGGTCCCGGTGGCCGGCGTCTTCCAGAAGATGGCCCGCATGGTCCGCGACCTGTCGCGCAAGAGCGGCAAGCAGGTGCGGCTGGTGACCTCGGGCGAGTCCACCGAGATGGACCGCAGCATGGTGGAGCAGATCGCCGACCCGCTGGTCCACATGATCCGCAACTCCATGGACCACGGCGTCGAGGGGCCGGAGGAGCGGGTCAAGCGCGGCAAGCCCGAGACCGGGGTCATCAAGCTCTCCGCCTACCATGAGGGCGGCAGCGTGGTGATCGAGATCGCCGACGACGGGCGCGGCCTGGACCGGGAGCGCATCGTCCAGAAGGCCATCGACAAGGGGCTCATCACCTCCACCGAGGGGATGGCCGAGGCCGACATCGACGCCCTCATCTTCGCGCCCGGCTTCTCCACCGCCGCCCAGGTGACCGAGATCTCCGGCCGCGGCGTGGGCATGGACGTGGTCAAGCGCAACATCGAGGGCATGCGCGGCCGCGTGCTCATCAGCACCACCAAGGGGCAGGGGACCCGCTTCAAGATGGTGCTGCCGCTCACCCTG
The DNA here is from genome assembly GCA_016214955.1 of Deltaproteobacteria bacterium. Lineage (GTDB taxonomy): Bacteria > Myxococcota > Myxococcia > Myxococcales > Anaeromyxobacteraceae > JACRMN01. Next base: position 296,444 of record JACRMN010000010.1, on the reverse strand, counting down.
GCCATCATCGACGGCATGCTGGTGGCCTCGGGCAAGGAGCGCTACATCGTCCCGACCCTCTCCATCGTGGAGTCGATCCAGCCCGATCGCTCCATGCTGGTGACCCTGGCCTCGCAGAACGAGATGATCAACCTGCGCGGCGAGATCCTGCCGCTGGCGCGCCTCGACAGGCTGTTCCGGCTCCAGGGGGCCAAGAGCGATCCGACCGAGGCCCTGGTGGTGGTGGTGGAAGGGGTGGGCAAGCGCTTCGGCGTGCTGGTGGACGAGGTGGTGGCCCAGCAGCAGGTGGTCATCAAGAGCATGGGCTCCGGCCTCTCGCGCACCCCGTTCGTCTCCGGCGCGGCCATCCTCTCCGACGGCAAGGTGGGCCTGATCCTCAACGTCGAGGAGATCTCCACCCACGTCCACAAGGGCAGCCGGGCCGTGGCCCAGGAGGCCTGGGTGCGGGCCGGCTCGCCGGCCTCGGCGGAGATGGGCCTCCAGGCCTGAGGAGCGCGATGCAGCCCGCCCTGTTCCAGCGCTTCTGCAAGCTCGCCTACGACAAGGCAGGCATCGCCCTCAAGCCTGGCAAGGAGGCGCTGGTCACCGCCCGCGTCAGCAAGCGGGTCCGCGCCCTCCAGCTCGGCGACGCCGGCGACTACCTCGACTACCTCGAGGAAGAGGACGACGGCGAGGAGCTGCAGACCTTCCTGGACGTCATCTCGACCCACTTCACCAACTTCTTCCGCGAGCCCGACCACCTCGACGAGCTGGCCCGGGCCCTGAGGGGCTGGATGGCCGCCGGGCAGCGCCGCTTCCGCTTCTGGTCGGCCGCCTCCTCCTCCGGCGAGGAGCCCTGGTCGATGGCCATGACGGTGGCCTCGCAGCCCGGGGCCGACAGGACCGACTGGAAGATCCTGGCCACCGACATCGCCACCCACACCCTGGCGGCGGCGCGGAAGGGGCACTACGCCGCCGACCGCGTGGCGCCGGTGCCCAGGGCGCTGGCCCAGCGCTACCTGGAGCGCATCCCCGATCCGGCGGGCGAGGAGCCCGACCGCTTCGGGGTGGTCGACGAGCTGCGCAGCCACGTGGTCTTCCAGCCGCTCAACCTCACGCAGCCGCCCTTTCCCATGAAGGGCCCGTTCGACGTCATCTTCTGCCGCAACGTCTTCATCTACTTCGACCAGCCCACCCGCCAGCGGGTGGTCCAGGCCATGGAAGGGCTGCTGCGCCCCGGGGGCATCTACATCCTGGGCCACACCGAGACGCTCAACGGCATCCGCACCGGCCTGAAGATGGCGCGTCCCTCGGTCTTCGTGAAGGCGGGCGGGGAGGGCCAGTGATGCCCAACATCACCGTAGACATCTCGGACCTGCAGGTCTCCACCGATCCGGATTCCACCATCATCACCTACGCCCTCGGCTCCTGCATCGCCGTGCTGGTGTACGACCCGGTCCGGGTGGCAGGCGGGATGATCCACTACATGCTGCCGCTCTCCGAGACCGCGCCCGACAAGGCCAAGGTCAGGCCGGCCATGTTCGCCGACACCGGCATCCCGCTCCTCTTCCAGTCGATGTACGCGATGGGCTGCGAGAAGAGGAACATGGTGGTCAAGGTGACCGGGGGCGGCGCGCTCTACGACGACAAGGGGCTCTTCAGCATCGGGAAGCGCAACTACACGGTGCTGCGCAAGATGTTCTGGAAGGCGGGGGTGATCATCAAGGCCGAGGACGTGGGTGGCGCCAAGTCGCGGACGGCCCGCCTCCACGTGGGCACGGGGCGCTGCACCGTGACCTCCCACGGCGAGGAGGTGGAGCTGTGATCACCAGCGAACAGGTGGTGGCCCGCGTCAAGAAGCTGCCCACCCTCTCGGCCACCATGGCCCGGCTCTGGGCGCTCGCCAAGGACGACCGCGCCAGCGCCGCCGACTTCGAGAAGGTCATCCGGCCCGATCCGGCCCTGACCGCCAACCTGCTGCGGGTCGCCAACTCGGCCTACTTCGGGCTGCGCTGCCGGGCCGAGTCGGTGCGCCAGGCGGTGACGCTGCTGGGGCTGAAGCGGGTCTGCGAGGTGGCCACCAGCGTGGCCTTCGCCCCCGTCATCCCGGCCAAGCTGCCGGGCTACGAGGTCGACGCCTCCACCTTCTGGACCCACAGCGTGGCGGTGGCGGTCTTCTCGGAGAAGCTCGCCAAGGAGCTCGCCGTCGGCACCCCCGACATGCTCTTCACCGCCGGCCTGCTGCACGACATCGGCAAGCTGGTGGTCGGAGCCTTCGTGGCCGACGAGCAGGGCGAGATCCTGCGGCGGGTGCGCCAGGGGACGCCCTTCGTGCAGGCGGAGCGCGAGGTGCTGGGCACCGACCACTGCACCCTGGGCGCCATGGTGGCCCAGGCCTGGTCGCTGCCGCCGGCGGTGGCCTGGGTGGCGCGCTGGCACCACCAGCCCGCCGACGTCCCGCCCGACGTCGACGGCAAGCTCGTCGGCCTCGTCCACGCCGCCGACGCCCTGGCCCACGCCATGGGCTTCGGCACCGACAGCGGGGAGCTGGCCCGGGAGATCGACGGGGCGGTGGAGCAGAAGCTGGGCGTCAAGGTCCGGCGGCTGGAGGCCGTGGCGGGGAGCACCCTCGACGCCATCCGGGAAATGGGAAGCCTGTTCGCGAGCGCCAGCGGAGGGAAGCGATGAGCTACGCAATCCTGGTCGTCGACGATTCGTCCATCGTGCGCACCATGGTGAAGAAGTCCATCGCCATGGCCGGGCTGCCGGTGGGAAAGGTCTTCGAGGCCGCCAACGGCAAGGAGGCGCTGGAGGTCCTGGGCAAGAACTGGATCGACATCGTCTTCGCCGACCTGAACATGCCGGAGATGAACGGCACCGAGCTGGTGGAGAAGATGTCGCAGGACTCGATGCTGGTCAGCACCCCGGTGGTGATCGTCTCCTCGGAGCAGAGCCAGGCCAAGATCGACGAGCTCAAGGCCAAGGGCATCCGGGCGTACATCAAGAAGCCGTTCCGACCCGAGGGCTTCCGCGACGTGGTCGCCGAGGTGCTGGGCCCGGCCCAGGCGAAGGGGGGCCAGCCGTGACCGCACCGAGCAACGAGCTGCTGGCGTCGTCGCTGGGCGAGATGCTGGAGGAGGCGGCCTTCATCTTCACCGAGCCGCAGGACCAGCCGCCGCCGTTCCAGGGCAAGGCGGTGGAGGCCCGCATCGGCTACCAGGGGCCGCACACCGGCGAGCTGCGGCTGGTGGCCGACGCCGGGCTGGCGGCCACCCTGGCAGCCAACCTGCTGGGCGAGGAGGAGGGCGACGCCACCCAGGGCAAGGCCGGCGACGCCATCGGCGAGCTGCTCAACATGTTCGTGGGCGTCTGGGTGGTGAAGCTCTTCGGCGAGCAGAGCCGCTGCAAGCTGGGCGTGCCCAAGGTCCGCGAGCTCCCGGCCGCTGAGGCCGGCGCGCCGGTGAAGGGCGCCGCCTGCGCCGCCCACCTGATCGAGGAGGAAGGGCGCCGCATCGACGTCTCCCTGACCCTGACCGGAGGCAGCTAGTCGTGACGCGCGTGCTCATCGTCGACGACTCGGCCGTCGTGCGCCAGATCTTCTCGGCGCAGCTGGCACGCGATCCGGAGCTGGAGGTGGTGGGCACCGCGCCCGACCCCTACGTCGCACGGGACATGATCGTCCAGCGCAAGCCCGACGTCCTCACCCTGGACATCGAGATGCCGCGCATGGACGGCCTCACCTTCCTGAAGAAGCTGATGCACTTCCACCCCATCCCGGTGGTGGTGGTCTCGTCGCTGACGCCGGCCGGCGGCGAGCTGGCCCTGGAGGCGCTGGCCGCCGGGGCCGTGGACGTGATGTGCAAGCCCGGTTCGGCCTTCACCGTGGGCGACATGGCGCCGCTGCTGGTGGAGAAGCTCAAGAACGCCGCCGGCGTGAACCTGAGCCGCAACCGCCAGCCCCCACCGGCCAGCGACCCGGGGAGCGAGCTCAAGGCCCTGACGCGGACCACCAACCAGATCCTGGCCATCGGCGCCTCCACCGGCGGCACCGTGGCCCTGGAGCACATCCTCAAGGCCTTCCCGCCCAACGCCCCCGGCACCGTCGTCACCCAGCACATGCCGGAGCAGTTCACCACCTACTTCGCCGCCCGCCTCAAGGAGTTGACCCGCCTCGACGTGCGCGAGGGCAGGGACGGCGACTCGGTGGTGCCGGGCGTGGCCCTCATCGCCCCCGGCAACAAGCACATGCTGCTGCGCCGCTCCGGTGCCCGCTACTACGTGCAGGTCCGCGACGGCCCGCGCGTCAACCGGCACCGGCCCTCGGTGGACGTCATGTTCCGCTCGGTGGCGCAGGCCGCCGGCCGGAACGCGGTGGGCGTGATCCTCACCGGCATGGGCGGCGACGGCGCCCAGGGGCTGCTGGAGATGAAGCAGGCCGGGGCCCGGACCATCGCCCAGGACGAGCAGAGCTGCGTGGTATTCGGCATGCCCAAGGTGGCCATCGACGTGGGCGCCGTGGACCAGGTGCTGCCGCTCGGCCGCGTGGCCGGCGAGGTCTTCAAGCTCCTGGAGCAGGCGGCGGTCTAGCCGGCCGGACCCTGGATCAGGCCGCCAGGCAGGTGGCCCGGGCCGGTGGCTCGGCGGTGCTGGCGCAGTCCACCTCGACGACCTGCCGGGGGTCGAGCTCCTCGGAGCCCAGGCCGCGGCGGGCCTGCTCCAGTCGCGCCCGGCGGCCGAGCTCGCGCAGGCACATCCGGGTGGCCTCGGCGAAGAGCAGGAGGACGGCCCTGTCGGTCGGGCCGACGTCGACGATCGACTCGACCAGGCGCTGCCGCACGGCGGAGATCCGGAGGACCAGGGAGCAGAGGAGGCTAGTACCGAGGGTGCGAACCCGCCTCGCGTCGAGCCGGGAGATCGTCGGGGTCAGGTAGGTCGTGCTCGCCATGGCGTCCTCGACCCATGGAGAACGGGGTGCCCGGCCTGTGACCCACCGCAGAGGCGGCGCCCCCTGCCGGGACGGCGCACGCCGGGTCAGCAGGCGCTTTTCGCGGGGAGTGGCGGGCCGCCGGGCCGGACCCGTGACGGACGTCACAGGCGACGCCGGCTACCGTCTCTTGCCGCCCCTGTCGTGCGGGGAGTCCGGCAGCTCCAGCTCCACCACCAGCTCCACGCGGCGGTTGCGCTCGCGGGCCTCGGGCGTCTCCTGGCGGGCCAGCGGGCGGGTGTCGGCGTAGCCGGAGGCGGTCAGCAGCCGCGGCGTCGCCTTGTGCGCCTTCTCCAGGAACGAGGTGACCGTGGCGGCGCGTGCCGCCGACAGGTCCCAGTTGTCCCGGTAGCGGCCGCTGGTGATCACCTGGTCGTCGGTGTGCCCCTCCACCTGGATGGGCTGGTGCAGCGGGACCAGCTCCTCGGCGATGGCGTCCAGCACCGGCAGCGCCTGCGGGCGCAGGGCCGCCTCGCCGGGCTCGAAGAACTCGCCCGCCGAGAGGCGCACCTTCACCAGCCGGTCCTCGATCTCCACCGAGACCGCCGTGGCGCCGGCCTTCTCCATGACGAAGGGCCGGATGCGGTTCTCCACCTTGCGCCGGAAGGCCTCGATGATCTGCCGCTGCTCCACCGACAGCGACTTGTTGCCCGCCATGCTGGCGATGCCGCCGCCCTCCGAGGGAGGGCCCTCGAAGATCTGCAGCTTGGTGACGCCGCCCTCGCCGCCCATGTGGAGGGCCCACTTGACGCTCTCCTCCACCTGCTTGGCCTTCTTGGTGTCGACGCGGGAGACCGCGTACATCACCACGAAGAGGGCGAAGAGCAGCGTCATGAAGTCGGCGTAGGAGACGAGCCACCGCTCGTGGTTCTCGTGCTCCTCGGGTGCGCCGTGCTTCTTCCTGTGCCCGCTCACGCGCCGCTCCCTGGCTAGGCCGCCTTCTTCTTGTCCTCGCCGCCCTTGGCCGGGGCGTGCTCGCCCGTGTAGGCGCGCAGCTTCTCCTCCAGCACCCGCGGGTTCAGGCCCTCCTGGATGGCCAGCACGCCCTCCATGATCAGGATCTGCTGCTCCTTGGCGATCTGGATCTTGCGCTTCAGCTTGCTGGCGAAGGGCAGGAAGAACAGGTTCGCCGAGCCCACGCCGTAGATCGTCCCCACGAAGGCCACCGCGATGCCGCCGCCGAGCTTGGAGGGGTCGGAGAGGTTCTCCATCACGTGGATGAGCCCCAGCACCGCGCCCAGGATGCCCACCGTGGGCGCGAAGCCGCCGGCCGACTCCCAGACCTTGGCGCCGATGGTGGCCTCCGCCGCCTCGGCCTCCATGGCGGTCTCCAGGGAGTCGCGGGTGACGCTGGCGTCGACGCCGTCCACCACGTAGCCCAGGGCCCGCTTCAGGAAGGGGTCCTGCACCTCGCCCAGCTTGGCCTCCAGGGCCAGCACGCCGTCGCGGCGGGCGATGCTGGCCAGGTCGACGATCTGCTTGGCGAGGCCCGGGAGGTCGTTCTTCTTCTCGGTGAAGACCATGCCCAGCATCTTCATGCCGCGGATGAAGTCCTTGGTGGGGAAGGCCAGCATCACCGCGCCGATGGTGCCGCCGATGACGATCAGCCCGGCGCTGAGCACCAGGATGGAGCCGACGTGGCCGCCCTCGACCTTCTGGCCGAGGAGGATCATGCCCACGCCGAAGACGATTCCGCCGATCGAGGTCAGGTCCATGGCGCCTCACTCCTCCGACGTGGCGCGCTGGAAGGGGAGGACCACCCCCTTGAGCTCGGGGCCCAGGTGGATGCGACGGCGCCACTGCGCCGTGCGGTCGATGATCTCAGCCACCGGCTCCTTCACCATGAGGTGGAGGCCGGTGGTGAGGAGCACGACCGTATCCGGTGTGGCTTCGACGGTGAGGATGTGGTCGGCATTGACCACCAGCTCCTTCCCGTCCAGTCTCGTGAGCGCGATCATCGGGCACGTCCCCCGGACGGGCTTCGTCACGGGAATCCGCGCCGATAAGCCAGCGCTACCGCTTCATGGCGATGAGCTCCGAGAGCAGCTGGTCGGCGGTGGTGATCGACTTGGAGTTGGCCTCGAAGGCCCGCTGCGCGGCGATCATCCGCACGAACTGCTCGGCGATGTCCACGTTGGACTGCTCCAGGGCGCCGGACGCCAGGAAGGCGCGCCCACCCTGTCCGGCGACACCCAGGACCGGCTGTCCGGAGCTGTTGGTCTCGCCGTAGAGGTTGCCGCCGATGCGCTCCAGCTGGTCGGAGGCGGGGACCAGCGCCACGCCCACCTGGCCCAGCGGCCGCATCTGGCCGTTGGTGAAGACGCCCTGGATGAGGCCGGTCTTGTCGATCTGGATGCCGGTCAGCATCCCGGAGGTCCAGCCGTCCTGCCCCACGAAGGTGGTCACCGACGAGCCGGAGAACTGCGAGAAGCCCGCCAGGCCGGTGCCGCCGGACGCGACCGGGTCGCCGAAGTCGAAGGCCAGCGCCTGGGGCGCGGCGCCGATGGGCACGAAGTTGTTGGCCGCAGCGTCCTGGGTGAAGGTGTCGAGCCGCCCGCTGGCGTCGAAGGTCATCGTGCCTGCGGCCACCTGCCACGGCGTGCCGGCGGTGCCGCCGGTCATCGCGGCGCCGTCGGTCATGGCGTGCCACTCCCAGGCCGAGGGGACGGCCGTGGAGTGGCGGAAGTACACCTGGACGGCGTGGGACCGGCCCAGCGAGTCGTAGACCGTCACCGAGGTGGAGAAGTTGGAGGTGCCCGAGGGGTCGGCCGGGTCCCAGGCCGCCGGCACCACCGCGTCGGCGTCCAGGTTGCCGTGGATGGTGACGTCCTGCGTCGGCTGCGCCTGGGAGGAGGCGTTCCCGACGAGCAGATCGCCCACGGTTGCCGAGATGGCCCCGGTGGCGTCGGCGGGATAGCCCTGCACCCGGAGCCCGTCGAGGTTGACCATGTAGCCGTCCCTGTCGACGGTGAACTGGCCGTTGCGGGTGAGGTAGTTGCCCACCCGGCCGTCGGAGGCGGTGCCGCGCACCAGGAAGAACCCCTGCCCCTGGAGCGCCAGGTCGGAGGTGACGCCGGTGTTGGAGAGCGCCCCCTGGGAGAGGATGCGCTGCACCGCCTGCAGGCGGGAGCCCAGGCCCACCTGGCCCAGGCCGCCGACCACGCTCTGGGCCAGTGCGTCCTCGAAGGCGGCGCGGCCGGCCTTGAAGCCGACGGTGTTGGCGTTGGCGATGTTGTCGGAGATGACGGCCAGTTCCGCCGAGGCCGAGGCCAGGCCGGTGGTGCCGGAGGACATCGAGGTCAGGAGGCTCATGACGTTTCCTTTCGTGTGACGGGCCGACCGCGGTCAGGCCTGGATGACTTCCACCACGTCGCTCATCCGCACGCGTGATCCGCCGATGAGCAGCAGCGGCGCGCTTCCTTCGAAGGTCACTCCCCGCACCAGCCCGCGCCCGCGCAGGGCGACGTCGAGGCTGGCGCCCTCGCCGGTCTTGCCGGTGGCCGAGATGGTGTACTGGCCGGCGGGCAGGAGGTTGCCGTCCTGGTCCTTGCCGTCCCATGCCACGTCCAGGGCGCCGGCCGGGCGGGCGCCGAGCTGGAGCGTGCGCACCGCCTTGCCCGTCGAGTCCTTGATGACCACGGTGACGTCGGCCGGGGCGGAGAGGGTGGCCTCGAGGGTGGTGGTGCCCGAGCCGCTCCACTCCACGGTGTCGGTCCGGTAGCTGACGCTGCGCCCCACCAGGCTGGTGGTGGCGAGCTGGTTGGTGGACGACTGGGCCAGCAGCAGCGTGTCGAGCCGGTCGCTGACGCCCTGCATCTGCTCCAGGCTGGAGAACTGGGCGAGCTGGGCCAGCATCTCCTTGTTGTCCACCGGGCTCAGCGGGTCCTGGTTCTGCATCTGGGTGAGCAGGAGCCGCAGGAAGTCGTCCTTGGCCAGCGTCTTCTGCGGCCCGACCGCGGCGCCGTAGCCGGCGCTGGTGGCGGAGTTGACGGCGGTGGTGCTCATGGGGCTCCTTCAGGCCTTCACGTGGACGCCGCCGGTGTTCCGGGGCGCGGCGCGGCGCGGGGCCGGGCTCGGGGTGGAGGGTGCCTGCGGCTCGTCCCAGCCGCGCCCGCCGCCGCGGTCGGGCCGCTGCTGCTCGGCGGAGCTGCCGGACGGGCGCTCGGAGTTGCCGGAGGGGCTGGGCAGGTCCAGGTTGCCGAGCTTCAGCCCCTCGCCGGCCAGGGCCCGCTGCAGCTCGCCGGCGCGGGCCTCCACCAGGTGCGCGCCTTCGCCCTCGATCCGGAGGTGGGCGGTGTTCTCGCGGATGCGCAGGTGCAGCTCCAGCTCGCCCAGGGTCGGCGTCTCGAGCCGCAGGTGGGCGGCGCTGCGCAGCAGGGCGCCCTCCACCGCGCCGTCGCGCAGGGCAGGGGGCGCTGCGGGGGCGACGGCGGGCAGATCGGCTGCGGCGCTGGCCCTGGCCTCCGCGGCCGGCAGGCCGAGGGCGTCGGGAAGGCGGGGCAGGGGCGGGGTGGGCACCGCGACCTGCGCCGGCGCCGGCGGGGTGCCCGGCTCGGCGGCCCTGGTGGCGGCCTTCTCCTCCTCGGCGTGCGGCCTGGCCCTGGCGCCGGCGGTGTGCTTCTCGCCGGCGACGCCCTCGGCGTGGGCGCCCGGCACCGGCATCAGGGTGCGGGCCACGGCGGCCTTCTCGGCGGCCTTCTCGGCCGCACCGGGCGCGGCGGCGCGGATGGCCGCGGCGGTGGGCGCGCCCTCGGAGGCCGCTCGGCCCCGGCCTGGGGCCGGACGCGTCCCGGGCCGGGCGGAGGCGGCGCCGGCCAGCGCCGCCTGGGCCTCGCCGGCCTTCGGGTCGGTCCCGGTGCCGGTCTCGCCGCCTCCGCTCGCGGCCTCGCCGGTGGGCTCGCCGGTGGGCTCGGCGGTGGGCTCGGCGGTGGCCTCGCCGGTGGCCTCGGCGCCCTCGCCCCGGGCGGCACGCGCCCTGGCCCCGCCCTTCGCGACCCGCGTCCGGGCCTTGCCTGCGGCGGCCGCGACCTCGGCCTCGGGCTCCTCGACCTTGCCCGGCTCGAGAGTCGCCTCGAGCCGCAGCCGCAGCCCCGGCTTCTGGGCCTGGGCCGCCTCGGCGGCCTCGCCGGGCGCGCGGGCCGGCTTCCCCAGCGCCAGGCCCAGCGCGCGGGCGAAGGCCTGTGCGTTCCCCTTCGTCCGGCCGGTACCCTGCGCGCCGCCCTCGGCGGCCTTGGGGCCCAGCAGCGTCTCCACCATGGGACTCATCGCGCTCCCCCGTCTGCCGACAAGAGGGTGATCATCTCGGCCGCCGCCTCGGGCTTCATCCGGTCGAGGAGCTGGGCGGAGTCGGCCGGCCTCATCCGGCGCATCAGCTCCACCGCCAGCGGCTTGTCGAGCCGGGCCACCACCTGCGCGGCCTGGTCCGGCTTCATCCCCTTCACCGTCCGTGCCAGCTGCTCCACCGTGGACTTCCCCGCGTCGGCGCCGGCAGCGCCCGGCCTGGCGAGCGCAGACCTCTGGGCCGCCCTCTTCTCGGCCTGGGCGGTGACCTCCTGCAGCCGCGCCGTCTCCTCCTGCAGCGCCTTGCGGGCCGCCGCGATCTCGTCGCGCAGCTTCTCCAGCTTCTGCCGCTCGGACTGGACCGCGGCCAGCTCGTCGCGCCGGCGCCTCGACGAGTCGCGCAGCTCATCGACGAGCGCCTGCGGCGAGAGAGAGCGGGGCGTGGGGCGCGAGCCCGGGTCCACCTTCTCGGGCCTGGCGGGCGTGCCGATGGAGCTGGCATGCGCCGCGTCGCTCGCCGGCGCGGCGGGGGTCGCGGTCGGGGTCCGGGCTGCGGCCGGGGCCGGGGCCGAGGCCGAGGGCGGGGTCGAGGTCGAGGTCGAGCTCGGGGTCGCGGCCGGGGTCGAGGTCGGGGTCGAGGTCGACCCTTCGACCGGGGCCCGCCGAGGCAGGCCCTCGCTCAGGGCAGGGGTCGACGCCGCGGCCTGCGGGGCCCGGGGTGGCTCGGCGGTCGGGGCCGCGGGCGCGCGGGGCGCCTCGGGGCCGGAGGCGAGCGAGAGGGCGAGGAGGAGGCTAAGCACGGGGGGCCTCGCTGGTGGCCAGCACCTGGCGGAGCCGGCTCATGGTCTCGGGCAGGCGCGCGCGCTCGGCCGGCCCCTGCTGGAGGAACGGGTCGAGGTGCGGGAGGCAGCGCAGCGCCCGGTCCACCTTGGGGTTGGAGCCGGCCACGTACGCCCCCACCTCCACCAGGTCTGCCGACTCACGATAGGCGGCCAGGAGCTCGCGCCCCTGGCGCGCCAGGGCCACGTGCTCGGGCGGGACCACGTCGGTCATGACGCGGGAGACGGAGGCCAGGACGTCCACCGCCGGGAAGTGGCCCGCCTCGGCCAGCTTGCGCGACAGCACCAGGTGGCCGTCGAGCGTGGCCTTGGCGGCGTCGGCGATGGGGTCGGTCTGGTCGTCCTGCTCGGCCAGCACGGTGTAGAAGGCGGTGATGCTGCCCTGGCCGGCGTCGTTGCCGGCCCGCTCCACCAGGCGCGGCAGCAGCGCGAAGGCGCTGGGCGGGTAGCCCTTGGTGGTGGGCGGCTCGCCGGCCGCGAGCCCGATCTCGCGCTGGGCCATGGCCACGCGGGAGAGGGAGTCGACGAGCAGCAGCACCCGCTTCCCCTGGGCGCGGAAGTGCTCGGCCATGCTGGTGGCGGCCATGGCGGCCCGCACCCGCTTGAGCGGCGACTCGTCGCTGGTGGCCACCACCACCACCGCCCGCGCCAGGCCGTCGCCCAGATCGCGCTCGATGAAGTCCCGGACCTCGCGGCCTCGCTCGCCGACGAGCCCGACCACCACCACGTCGGCCTCGGCGGAGCGGGCCAGCATGCCGAGGAGCACGCTCTTGCCGACGCCGGGGCCGGAGAGGATGGCGAGCCGCTGGCCCTCGCCCACGGTGAGGAAGGCGTCGATGGAGCGGATGCCCACCGCCAGGGGCCGGGTGACGCGGCGGCGCTCCATGGCGTTGGGCGGAGTGGCGTGGAGCCTGGCGCGCTGGCGGAGAATGGGCAGCGGCCCGCCGTCCATGGGCCGGAGCGAGGCGTCCACCACCCGGCCGAGCAGCTCGTTCCCCACCGGGATGCGGTCGGCGCTGGCGCGCGGGATCACGGTGCAGCCCTCGCCGATGCCGTGGATCTCGGAGAGCGGCATGAGCCGGGCCGTCTGCCCGAAGAAGCCCACCACCTCGGCCAGCACCAGCGCCCCATCGGTCGCGCGGATCTCGCAGGCGGTGCCCACGGCCACGCGCGGCAGCGAGGCCTCGATGACCAGGCCGGCGGCGCGGATCACCGAGCCGGTCAGCGGCAGGGGGTCGGCCTCGGCCAGGGCGCGGGCCACCATCTCGGGCTGCCACAGGCTCATCCGGCGGCTCCCTCGGCGGCGCCCTCGAGGGCCCGCCGCAGCTCGCCCAGGCGCGTCTCCAGCCGCCCGTCGATCTGCCCGAAGTCGGTGTCCACCACGCAGTCGCCCGGCTGCAGCGTGGCGTCGGCCTGGATCTCGATGCGGGCGGCGCCGATGCCTTCCACCGCCGCCTGGCCGGCCGGCGACTGCAGCTCGGCGGCGTCGGCGGGCGAGAGGCGGATGGAGACCCGCCGCGAGTCGCCGGTGCGGCGCAGGGCGCTCTTCACCAGCGCGAAGAGCGGCTCGGGGCTGGTGCGCAGCTCGCTCTCCAGCACCCGCCGGGCCACCTGGAAGCCGATCTCCAGCGCGTCGGCGCGGGCCTGCTCCGCCAGCCAGGAGGCCTGGGTGCGCAGCATCTCCACCGCCTGGGCCACCCGGGCCAGCGCCTCGCGCCGGGCCTCGGCCGCCTGCTCGGCGGTGGGGGCGGGCGGCGCGTCCACCGCGGCAGGGGCCAGCGGCGGCAGCGCCGGCCGGCTCCCGCGCTCGGCGCGGCCGAAGCGCGGCGGCTCGGCCCGCGGCTCGGCGGGGAGGGCGGCGAGGAAGCGGGGGCGGCGGGGCGGGGCGGCGAGCATGGGCTACACCATGGCCTCGGAGGCGCCGACGATGGTGATGCGGCCCTGCTGGGCCACCTCCAGCGCCAGCTTGGCGATGTCGCCCTGGGCCGACTCCACCGTGGAGAGCTTGACCGGGCCCATGGCCCCCAGGTCGTCTTCCAGCATCTCGGCGGCGCGCGCCGACAGGTTGGAGAGGAACTTCTGCTTGAGCTCCGGGGTGGCACCCTTGAGCGCCAGGGCCAGCTTGTTGGTGTCGATCTCGCGCAGCAGCGTCTGCAGGTCGCGGTCGGCCAGCGCCTTCAGGTCCTCGAAGGTGAAGAGCTTGCCGCGCAGCTCCACCGCCAGCTGCTGGTTCTCCTTCTCGATCTCGGAGATGACCTCGCCCTGCTGGGCGGCGCTGCAGCGGCGCAGGATCTCGAGGGCGATGCTCTTGCCGTCCACCTTGCGCATGCCGCCGGCCACCAGGGCCCGCAGCTCGGAGGTCAGCGCCTGGCCGATCTCCCGGAGCACCTCGGGGGACACCGAGTCGATGGTGGCCATGCGCCGCAGGATGTCGGGCCGCTGCTTCTCGGGAAGCCGGTCCACCACCGCCGAGGCCCGCGCCGAGTCGAGCGACGAGACCACCAGGGCCACCGTCTGCGGCTGCTCGTGCTGCAGCACCATGGCCAGGGCCTCGGGGTCGGCCTGCGAGACCGGGCCCAGGACCTCGTCGGGCGGCGGTGGCGGCAGCACGCCGTCGAAGGCGCGGCGCGCCGCGGCGTCGCCGTGGGCCCTGGCGGCGATGCCGCGCAGCACCTCGTCGCCGGCCAGCATGTCTCCTCCGATGAGCTCCATGGCCTGCACGAAAGCGGAGAGGGCGTCGGGCACGGCGGTGGGGGTCATGCGCCGCAGCCCCTTGGCCCCCATGGCCACGAGCCGGAGCTCCCCCTCGCCGAACTGCTTGAAGACCGCGGTGGCCACCTCGGGGCCGATGCCCAGCAGCACGGCGGCGGCGCGCTTGGAGCCGGGCCCGCCCTCGGGCGGCGGCTGCGGCGGCGGGGTGGTGGGCGCGGCGATCTGGGTTGCCTCAGGCATTGGGCTGGTCCTCCGACATCCAGGCCTTCAGGATCTGGGCCGCCTTGCCCGGGTCGGACTGCACCAGGGCGCGGGCCCGGTCCCGGACCTGCTGGTTGGGATCGGCGAGCTGGGGCGGCCGCTGGGCCGCCAGGGTGCCGGCAGCGCTGCCGATGCCGGCCTCGAGCTGGGCGATGCTCACGCCGGGCACCAGCACCGGCTGGGCGGCGGAGGAGGCCCTCCTGCGGCCCAGCAGCAGCGCCGCGAGCACCAGAAGGGCCAGGAGGCCGCCGCCGCCGGCGACGAGCCACCGGGTGGGCGGGAAGGGGCTGGGGGCGGGCGCCGGGGTGGCCGCGGCCAGGGCGCCGTCCTCGGAGCGGGTGAAGGGAGAGCTGGAGATGTCGAGCTCGTCGCCGCGGGCCGGGTCGAAGCCCACCGCGCGCCGGGCCAGGTCGCCGAGCCGGGCCACCTCGGCCTCGGGCCGGGGCTTGCCGCCCACGCCGTCCACCAGCACTGCCACCGAGAGGCGGCGCAGCCGGGGCATGCGCTGCACGGTGGTGGTGGTGGTGCGGGAGACGTCGTAGTTGCGGATCTCGTCCTGGGTGCTGGAGGAGCCGCGGTTCACGGAGCCGGTGGCGATCTGCGTCGCCTGGAGCGGCTGGTTGGCGGCGGCGCCGGCCACGCCGGCGGGGCCCTGGGCATCCTGCTGCTGGGTCTGGGCCACCTTGCGCTCGCTGCGCAGGGCGCTCTGGTCGGGATCGACGGTCTCGGCCGTGCTCTGCACCTCGGCGGCGTCCACCGTGGCGGTGACCCGCGCCACCACCGCACCCGGGCCCACCGCCTGCTCCAGCAGGTCGACGATGCGCTGCTGCAGGTCGCGCTCCAGGCGGCGCTGGTAGGAGGTGGCCTCGCCCCATGGGGCGTCGGAGGAGAGGACGCTGCCCTTGCCGTCCACCACCGCCACCGCGCCGGCGGAGAGGCCGGGCACGGCCGAGGCCACCAGGTGGCGGATGCCTGCCACCTCGCGGTCCTCCAGGGTGCGGCCCGGCTGCAGGGCGAGGACCACTGCCGCGGAGGCCTTGCGGTCCTCGTCGCGGAACAGCGACTTCTCCGGCATGGTCACGTGGACCCGGGCGGAGCGGACCGAGGCCAGCCGGCCGATGGTGCGGGCCAGCTCGCCCTCGATGGCGCGGCGCAGGTTGACCCGCTGGGTGAACTCGGAGATGCCCAGGTCGCCGCGGTCGAAGAGCTCGAAGCCCACGCCGCCGCCGCGGGGGATGCCCTGTGCCGCCAGCAGCAGCCGGGCGTCGTACACCTTGGTGCCGGGCACGGCCAGGGCGGTGCCGCCGGCCTCCATGCGGAAGGGGATGCCGGCGCTCTTCAGCGTGCCGGCCGCCTCGCTCCCGTCCTCGGCGGTGAGGTTGGTGAAGGCGTACTGGTAGCTCTCGGTGGAGGCCGCCGAGAAGATGGCGGCGGCGGCCGCCAGGCCGGCGAGGGCCAGGACCACCAGCAGCTTCACCGCGAAGGGAAGCTTGCCGGGGAGCTCGCGAAGCTGCTTGAGGAGGGGTTCCATCGCGGCGGTCCGTTCAGACGGTCATGCGCATGACTTCCTGGTAGGCCTCGACGAGCTTGTTGCGCACCTTGGTGGCGAGGCGCAGGGCCACGTCGGCCTTCTCCAGCGCCAGCGCGGTCTCGTGCAGGTTGCCGCCGCCCAGGGCCACCTTCTCGGCCTCGCGGTCGGCCTGGAGCTGCATCTCCTCGACCGAGCCGAGGGCGCGGGAGAGCTCGCCCGCGAAGCCCGGGCCGGAGGCGGGGCGCGCCGCCGGCGTCCTGTCGAGGGAGGGGATCTCCAGCGATGCGGGGCGGATGGCGGACAAGGGGCTACCTCGCGATGTCCAGGGCGCGCTGCGCCATGGTCTTCAGGGTGTCGACGGCGGCGGCGTTGGCGTCGTAGGCGCGCGAGGCCGAGAGCAGGTTCACCACCTCGTGCACCGGGTTGACGTTGGGCAGGGTGACGTAGCCCTGGGCGTCGGCGTCGGGGTGCGACGGGCTGAAGACCCGCTTGCCCGGCCCGGCGTCCTGCTGCACGCGGGCGACGCGCACGCCCAGGGGCGCCGCCTCACCGGGCTCGCCTGCCTGGGAGAGCTCGGCGCCGAAGGGCACCGCCTCCAGCACCGGGTCGAGGCGGCGGTAGGGCTGGCCGTCCGGGCCGCGGGTGGACTCGGCGTTGGCCAGGTTGGAGGCCGCCAGGTTGACGCGGGTGCGCTCGGCCGCCAGGCCCGAGGCGCTGATGCGAAGTGCGGAGAGGAAGTCCATGGTTCACCTTCCGTCTAGCCCACGCCGTCGGAGGCGGCGTAGCGCAGGATGGCCAGCTTCTTCCCGGCGGCGCGGGCGGTGGCTCCGTACTGGAGGGCGTTCTCGGCCAGGGCGGTGAGGGCTCGGTCCACGTCGACCGCGTTGCCGTCGATGCCGGCGGAGGCGCCGGGCGCGGCCACCACCGGCGAGCCGGGGGAGGCGGGGCGCAGGTCGGCGGCGGCGAGCGGGATCTCCGCGGCCCCGGGCGAGGGGACGGGGATGGCGCCGGGGGCAGACGAGGCGGCGGCCCGGGCGGCGCCGGCCTGCTCCATCGCGGTGCGGAAGTCCACCTCGCGCGGGGCGAAGCCGGGGGTGTTGGCGTTGGCCAGGTTGCCCGCCAGGATGCCGTGGCGCAGGGCCCGCGCGTCGAGGGCCCGTTCCAGGTTGCCGAGGGTGCTGTCGAAGATCTTCATGCCCGGTCTCCGCTGGCTCTCGCTTGCGAAGGGCGTGCCTGGAACGGCGCGCGGGCCGCCGCGGGGTTGAACGGCAGCGGGACCGGCAGCCCCTGCCCAGCGGCCGGTTCGGCAGCCTCCAGCGGGGCGCCGGCGTCGCGCGCGGCGCGCAGCTTGTTGCGCAGGGTCCGCAGGCCGATGCCCAGGAGCCGCGCCGCGTGGGTGCGGTTGCCGTTCACCCGCCGCAGCGCCTCGGCGATGGCCATCCGCTCCAGGGTGGCGAGGTCGAGCGGCAGTTCGAGGGACGAGGGGGCGGCCTCGGGGGTGCGGTCGGCCGGGGCCAGGCCCAGGTGGCTCGGCTCCACGGCGCGGCCGCGGCTGCGCACCAGCGCCCGCTCCACCAGGTTGCGGAGCTCGCGCACGTTGCCGGGAAAGGAGTGGCGGCGCAGCGCCTCGAGGGCGGCGGCGGAGAGGGGCGGGGCCTCGCGCCCCATGGTGGCGGCCGCCTCGCCCAGCAGCGCCAGCGCCAGGGCCGGCAGGTCCTCGGGCCGCTCGCGCAGCGCCGGGACGGTGAGGGGGAAGACGTCGAGCCGGTAGAAGAGGTCGGCGCGGAAGTGGCCGCGGCGCACCATCTCGCCGAGGTCGCGGTTGGAGGTGGCCACCACCCGCACGTCCACCGGCACCGGCTTCTGGCCGCCGACGCGATCGATCTCCCGCTCCTGGAGGGCGCGCAGCAGCTTGGCCTGGAGGGAGAGGGGCAGCTCGGAGATCTCGTCGAGCAGCAGCGTGCCGCCGTGGGCCTGCTCGAAGCGGCCGGCGCGCCTCTCGGTGGCGCCGGTGAAGGCCCCGCGCTCGTGGCCGAACAGTTCCGACTCCAGCAGCTCGGCCGGGAGCGCGGCACAGTTCACCGCCACCCAGGGGCCGGGGCGGCCGGAGCGGGCGTGGAGGTAGCGGGCCACCAGCTCCTTGCCGGTGCCGCTCTCGCCCAGCAGCAGCACGGTGGTGGGCGTGGCGGCCACGTCGTCGGCTGCCTCGAGGAGCCGGCGCATGGCCTCGCTCTCGGCAACGGGGACCAGGGGCTGCTCCAGGGAGGCGGCGGTGGCTGCCATGGCGCTCATCGGGTCTCCGGGGGCGCCAGGGCGCGGGCGCGGGCCAGCGCCTCGGCGGCGGCGGCGATCTCGGCGGGGGCGGCGGGCTCGGCCGGCGGAGGCGCCGGGCGCGGGAGGGCCTGCGGGCGCAGGGCGCGGGTGGCGGCGGCCCAGCGGGGCCCGGGCAGCTTCTTGCCGAGGTGGACGCGGGCGTAGTCCAGCACCACCCGGCCGCGGACGGCGTCGTCGGCGGCCAGGTACAGCTCGATGGTGCGCAGGAGGTGGGCGCCCAGCTCGGGCCGCGGAACCAGGGGGGTGGCGGCGGCCAGCAGGTTGGCTGCGTACTCGGGCGCACCGGCCTCCTGGGCGCACCCGGCGGCGGCCTGGACCAGGGGGAGCGCCAGCTCGCCGCGATCGCGGTCCGGGACCCGGGCGTAGGCGGCCAGCGCCACCTCGGCGGTGGCGGGGTCGGCGCGCAGCGCCGCCAGCAGCACGCGGCGGCAGAGCAGGGGGGTGGCGGCGCAGGCCGCCGGCGCGGCGGAGAAGCGGCGCACCGCCTCGGCCAGGTTTCCGCGGAAGGCGACGGCGCGGGCGCCGTGCACGGCCAGGTCCACGGCCAGCGGGGCCGGCAGGCCGGCGGAGTCGTGGAGCGAGTCCGACTCCTCCGCGGCCGAGCACTCGTCGATCTGGCAGAGGCGGGCCGCGGCCAGCCGTCTCCAGGGCTCGGTGGTGACCCGGCTCCACTGGGCGGCTGCGCTGGCGGTGTCCCCCTCGGCCAGGGCCAGGTCGCCGAGCCGGAGCTGGGCGTGGCCGCCGTCGCCGCCCACCTGGCGGAAGGCGGCGCGGGCGGCGGCCCGGTCGCCCTGGGCCAGCAGGCACTCGCCGCGGGAGAAGGGGGACAGGCCAGGGCAGGCCTCGAGCCGCAGCGCGGCCGGGTCCCAGGCCACGAGCGGGAAGCCGTCGGGCCCCTCGGTAGGCAGCCCGGCCAGGATCCGAAGCTCCAGCGCCTGGCCCCCGCCGGTGGAGACCACGCGGGCCGCGAGCCGCTGCGAGCGGCAGCCCAGGACCACCTCGTCGCCATCGACCTGGACGGAGCGGCAGCTGGCGGGCGAGAGGCTGCGCAGCGCCCGGGCCAGCGCCGCCGCGCCCTGCGGCGCGGTCAGCGTCACCCGCGACTCCAGGGGGTCCACCCGCACCGACACCGGCCCCGCCTGCGCCGGCAGCGGCAGGCGCTCCAGCACCCGCAGCGGCAGGTGGCCGGGCGTGGCGGCGAGCGTCAGGATCACGGCGAGCGACAGCACGGTGGCGCAGCAGTGCAACCGGTGTGCTCAGGCCGGGCGGCGGGGTTCTGACGCGTCCGGGTGAGCGGGGCCCGAAAAGGAAAGCGCCGGCCTCCTCGCGGAGCCGGCGCTGCTTCGTCGCGGCCGCTCCGGGCGGCGGGCCGTCAGGCGATTGGCGCCTCGCGCTGGCGGCGGCGCAGCTTCTCGACCAGCGTGGTGCGCTGCAGGCCGAGGAGGTCGGCGGCGGCCTTGCGGTTGCCGCCGGTGCGGGCCAGCGCCGCGTCGATGTAGGTGTCCTCGAGCCGCCGCAGCATCGCCGGCAGATCGACCGGGTGGCCCGGGTCGAGCTCGGGCTGCTCGCTGGCCGAGGGGCGCTCCGGCAGGAAGAAGGTGGGGCGGGACTGGGGCAGGCCGGGCAGCGCCGAGAGCGGCACCGGGGCCGGCGGGGCGGGCTCGGCGCTCTCGCCGGCCAGGCTGCGCAGGTGGGCGGGCAGGTCGCCGACGCGGATCGACGGCCCCTCGGAGACCACCGCCAGCCGCTCCACCAGGTTCTCCAGCTCGCGGACGTTGCCGGGCCAGGTGTGCTCCTGCAGCACCTGCATCACCGCCGGCTCCACCGTGCGGGTCTCGCCCTGGGCCGCCCAGAAGTGCGAGAAGAGGTGCGGGATGTCCCCGCGCCGCTGGCGCAGCGCCGGGACCTCGATGGGGCAGACGAGCAGCCGGTAGTACAGGTCGCGGCGGAAGCGGCCGGCGGCCACCTCGGCGGCCAGGTCCTTGTTGGTGGCGGCGATGAGCCGGAAGTCGGCGGGGATGGGCTCGGCCGAGCCCACCGGCTCGTAGGAGCGCTCCTGGAGGACGCGCAGCAGCTTCACCTGCAGGCTGAGCGGCAGCTCGCCGATCTCGTCGAGGAAGAGGGTGCCGCCCTCGGCGGCGGCGATGCGGCCGCGGCGCGAGGCCACCGCGCCGGTGAAGGCGCCCTTGACGTGGCCGAAGAGCTCCGACTCCAGCAGGGCCTCGGGGATGGCGCCGCAGTTCACCGGGACCAGCGCTCGCCCGGCGCGGGTCGACCGCTCGTGGATGACGCGGGCCACCACCTCCTTGCCGGTGCCGGTCTCGCCGGAGATGAGGACGGTGGCGTCGCTCTGGGCGATGCGCTGGCAGCTGCGCAGCAGGTCGGCGAGCGGGGAGCCGGGGCCGTGCACGATCGAGATCGGGGTCCCGTTCACTCGGTGGGTCTGCATCGCGGTGGCCGCCATGGTGTTCCTCCGTTCGCCGGGGTGCCAGAGCAAGGACGGGGCCAGTCCGTCACCGCGCTGGCGTCACGCGGATTGCGCCGGTTTCCCGGCGTCGGGCCTCTGGCGCTGCCCCGGGTCGCCGAACTCCCCGGGTTGTCCCTCCCGCTTCAGGAGGGACCTCCGCCAGCGTCCACCGGACCACCCCTGCCTACCTGTCTGTCCCACGAGCGAGGGAAGTCCGCGGCGGGTGGGACCTTTCCTGCGGGGTGCGCAAGGCTCCGGTGCGGCGGCAGGTCCCTTGCAACTGGGGATTCGCCGTGCGCCTCGACGCCGCCTACGCCGCCGTCTCCTTGCCGGGGCCCCTGGCCCGCCTGGTGGGCGAGCTTCCGCTCGGCGTCGTGCACCTGACGCCGGAGGGCGACCTGGTGGCCGCCAACGCCGCCGCCGGGGCGATGCTGGAGGGCAGCAGCGGGTCGGCGCTGGCCGCCGCCCTGGGGCGCCTGGCCGTCCGGGCCGGAGAGGTGGCGCCGCCGGTGACCGAGGCCGTGCTCCCCAGCCCGCTGGGCGAGATCCGGGTGCTCCTCACCGCCGCCGAGGGCGACGGGTGGCTGGCGGTCCTGGACCGCGACCCCACGCGCCGGCTGAGGGATCAGGCAGTGGCCCTGCGCGGGATGCTGGCGGCGGCGGTGGAGTGTGAGCGGCCCGAGGCGGCGCTGCAGCGGGCCATCGAGGCCATGGGGCGGGCCTGCCGCGACAGCGAGCTCACCCTCTGGTCCCGCTCCGAGAGCGACGTCCTCACTCCCATGCTGCGCGCCGGCAAGGCGCCGGCGGCCGGCGCCGACGCCGCGGGTGCGGTCGCCGAGGACGAGAAGCTGGCGCGCCGGGCGGTGGCCACCGAGCTCCCGGTCCACGCGCCGCGTGCCCTGACGGCCGCGCCCGGCATGCAGCCGGTGGGCGATCAGGGGGCGACGCTGGCCATCCCGGTGCGCGACGGCGAGGCAGTGGTCGGGGCGCTGCTCGCCTCCGGGCCGCGCCTGGGCGAGGGGGAGCTGCGGCTCCTGGCCGGTCTGGCCGACGCCGCCGGCTCGCTGCTGGGGCGGGCCCGCGCCCGCGCCGCGCTCGACGAGGCCGAGGCGCGCGCCGATCGGGCCAAGGCGGTGGCGGTGGAGCGGGAGGGGATGGCCACCCTGGGCCACGTCGCCGCCTGCGTCACCCACGAGATCGCGAGCCCGCTCGCCTGCCTGGGCAGCAACCTGCGCGCGGCCCAGGAGAGCGTGATGGAGCTCCTGACCCTGGCCCGCGACGGCGGCCAGGCCGCCCGCGCCCAGGAGATCGCCGCCGAGCTGCTGGAGATGCTTTCCGACTCCGGGTCCGACGTCTCGCGCGTGGCCACGCTGGTGCAGTCGATGCGCGGCCTCTCCCACCGGCGCGCCGACGACAAGCTGCGCTTCGACCCGCGCGGGCCCGTCGAGGACGCGGTCCGCATCTTCCGCGGGGCGCGCCACTTCGAGGTGCGCCTCGAGATCCAGCCCGACCTCCCCTACGTCCACGGCAGCCCGGCGCTCCTCTGCCAGCTGGTCCTCAACCTGCTCGACAACGGCCTCTACGCCATGGCCGGCACCGGCCAGCTGGCGGTGCGGCTGGGGCGCGGCCCGGCGGGCGCGGTGGTGCTCGAGGTGGAGGACCAGGGGAACGGCATCCCGGCCGAGGTGGCGGCCCGCGTCTTCGAGCCCTACTTCACCACCAAGCCGCCGGGGCAGGGCACCGGTCTCGGCCTCTACATCTGCAGGGACGTGGTGGAGCGCATGGGCGGCCACATCGGCTTCCGCACCGGCCCGGACGGCACCTGCTTCCGGGTCGAGATCCCGCCCGCGCCTTGACCCCTTTCCCGTCGGGGGCTAAGCACATGGGCTCCGCCCATGTCCTCGAGCCCGGATCCGCAGGCCGCCGCGCGCGCGGCCTTCATCGCCCCCGAGACCCGGTTCCTGGACCTGCCGCGCCCGCTGCCGCTGGAGCAGGGCGGCGAGCTGCCGGTGCGGGTCGCCTACCGGGAGTGGGGGAAGCTCGACGATCGCGGCGAGAACTGCGTGGTGGTCTGCCACGCGCTCACCGGCTCGGCCGACGCCGACCGCTGGTGGACCGGGATGTTCGGCCCGGGCCGGGCCCTCGACCCCGACCAGGACTACGTCGTCTGCTCCAACATCCTGGGGAGCTGCTACGGCACCACCGGCCCGGCCTCGCTTGACCCGAGGAGCGGCCAGCCCTGGCGCGGCGACTTCCCGGCCATCACCGTGCGCGACATGGTGCGGGCCCAGCGCGAGCTGGTGAGGCAGCTGGGCGTGAAGAAGGTGCGGCTGGTGGTGGGCGGCTCGCTGGGCGGCATGCAGACGCTGGAGTGGGGCTTCAGCTTCCCCGACCTGGTGGAGGCCATCGTCCCCATCGCCTGCTCGGCCCGCCACTCGGCCTGGGCCATCGGCATCTCCGAGGCCCAGCGCCAGGCCATCTACGCCGACCCGCGCTGGCGCGGGGGCGCCTACGACCCGGCCGACCCTCCGGCCGCCGGCCTGGCGGCGGCGCGGATGATGGCCATGGTCACCTACCGGTCCATGCCCAGCTTCGAGCAGCGCTTCGGCCGCCGCGCCCAGGCCGCCGACCTGTTCGCCATGGAGAGCTACCTCCGCTACCAGGGCAAGCAGCTCGTGGACCGGTTCGACGCCGCCACCTACGTGGCCCTGACGCGGGCCATGGACACCCACGACGTCTCCCGCGGCCGCGGCGAGTACGAGGAGGTGCTCCGGGGCCTGAGGCTGCCGGCGCTGGTGGTGTCCATCGACTCCGACACCCTCTACCTGCCGCAGGAGCAGGAGGAGATCGCCCGGCTGCTGCCCGGGGCGCGCCTGGCGCGCCTGGCCTCCATCGACGGCCACGACGCCTTCCTCATCGACGTGGACTGGCTCTCCGACCAGGTGGCCGAGTTCCGCGGCCGGGCGGTGCAGCGCCGCGCCGGCCCGCGGGCCCCGGCCCCGGAGCGGACCGCGGCGACCAGCGGCCCCGGCGAGGTGAGCTTGCTGGTGCTGGGCACCGGGAAGGTGGGCAGCGAGCTGCTCGGCCAGCTCGCCCGGCAGCGCCAGGCGCTGGAGCGGGACTACGACGTGCGGCTGCGGGTGGTGGGCGTGGCCGACTCGCGGCGCACCCTCTTCGACGAGGCCGGGGTGGACCTGGCCCGCTGGCGCGAGCTGCTCGACGCGGCCCCGCCCACGGGCCCTTTCGCCCTGCCGGCCTCCCGGCCGCTGCTGGAGCGGCTCGCCCGGCTGCCGCGCCCGGTGCTGGTGGACGTCACCGCGGCGGCGGGCATGCCGGCGCTGTACGGCGAGGCCTTCGCCCTGGGCGCCGACGTCATCTCCTCCAACAAGCTGCCACTCTGCGGCCCGACCGCCGAGCGCGAGGCCCTGTTCCTGGCCCGGCGCCGCCACCACCGCAGCTACCAGTACGAGACCTCGGTGGGCGCCAGCCTGCCGGTCATCGACACCCTGCGCTCGCTCTTGCGCACCGGCGACCAGGTGGCGCAGGTCGAGGGCTCGGTCTCGGGCACCCTGGGCTTCGCCGTCTCCGAGCTGCAGCGCGGCCGCCCGCTCTCGCTGGTGACCCGCTGGGCCCGGGAGCTGGGCTACACCGAGGCCGACCCGCGCGACGACCTCTCCGGCCTCGACGCCGCCCGCAAGGCGGTCATCCTGGCCCGCGAGCTGGGGCTGACGGTGGAGGTGGAGCAGGTGGCGTGCCGGCCGCTGGTGCCGGCGGCGGTGCTGCCGCCGGGCGACATGCAGGAGCTGTACGAATCGCTGCGCAGCCACGACGGCGCGGCGCTGGCCGAGGCCGAGCGGCTCTCCCGCGCGGGCCGGGCGATGCGCTACCTCTTCCACATCGACGTGGCCCGCGGCGAGGTGCGCTGCGGGCCGGAGGAGCTGCCGCTCGACCACCGGGCCGCCGGCCTCCACGGCGTCGAGGCCTACGTGGCCTTCACCACCGAGCGCCACGCCGCCGTGCCGCTGGTGGTGCAGGGGGCGGGCGTGGGCGGGGCGCTCACCGCCGGCGGCGTGCTGGAGGACCTCTTCCAGCTCTGCGTCGGCACCGGGGCGCGGTAGCCAGGCGCACCGACCCTCCCACGGACACCCCTCAGCGGCGGTGACTCGAGGCGCGGCCCGGCGGGACCGCGAGCGCAGGGGCCGCGGCGCGCGGGGCGGAGCGGTGGTACGCTTCCCTCATGGGCCCCAAGCTCTGTCCCAAGGTGATCCTGGAGGGGACCCGCCTCACCGGGAAGACCGAGCTGGCATTCGCCCTCAACGAGCACCCGCGCATCGTCGGACCGCGCCGCTACCGCTACCACTCGCCCCTCGTCTCCGCCGAGTGGTGCGCCTTCACCAACTTCCCCTGGGGCCGGGGCCCGGTGAACTACCTCCCCGAGGAGGAGGGGCAGGCGCTCGAGACCTACGCCGCCTGGGCCCGCCTCTTCGAGCTCCAGCCCTACTACTCCTGGGTGGTCGACCGCTTCCACGTCTCCACCCGCGCCTGGCAGATCCAGGCGGGCCGGCGCGATCCCGACTTCCGCTGGCTGGAGGAGCGGCTCCGCCCCCTGGGCTTCCGCCACGTGCTCTGCTGGCGCCGCCCCGAGACCTTCGAGGCGGCGCGCGCCGAGCGGCTGAAGGTCTCGGGCAACCCCTCGCAGTACGACGACCTCGGCCCCTTCCTCCGCGAGCAGGAGCTGTTCCGCAGCCTGGTGAGGGAGTCGTCGCTGCCGTGGCTGGAGCTGGACGTCTCGGACGGGGACGTCGCCGGGGCGGCCGACAGGGTGGCCGACTGGCTCGAGGCCACCGGCGGCCTGTACGCGCCGTGGCAGCCGCCGCCGGGCTGAGGCCTAGACCTCGCCGGCGGTCCCCTTGCCCGCCCGGACCATCCCCAGCTTGCGCATCTTGCCCTGCAGCGTGGTGGGGCGCAGGCCCAGCAGCGCCGCCGCACCCTCGGAGCCGTAGACGCGGCCGCCCGAGGCCTGGAGCGCGCGCTCGATGACCCCGCGCACCTCGTCGTCGAAGCGGCCGGGCGCCGACAGCGGCGCCCCCGTGGGTCGCTCGGCGGGCGGCAGCGGCGGCAGCACCAGCTCCGGCCCGGGGGAGAGGATGAGCGCCCGCTGCAGGAAGTTCTCCAGCTCGCGGATGTTGCCCGGCCAGCGGTGGGCGGAGAGCGCCGCCCAGGCGGCGGGCGGGACCGCCGGGACGCGCCGGTTCATGGCGGCGGCGTGGCGCGCCAGCAGGTGCTCGGCCAGCGGCCGGAGGTCCTCGGGCCTGTCGCGCAGCGGCGGCAGCACCACCGGGAAGACCGCCAGCCGGTAGTACAGGTCCTGCCGGAAGCTTCCCTCGGCCACCATCCGCTCCAGGTCGCGGTTGGTGGCGGCCACCACCCGCACGTCCACCTTCACCGTCGAGGCGCCGCCGACCCGCTGCACCTCCCGCTCCTGCAGCACGCGCAGCAGCCGCACCTGCACCGCCGGCGGGGCGTCGCCCACCTCGTCGAGGAACAGCGTGCCTCCCTCGGCCTGCTCGAAGCGGCCGGCCCGACGCCTGTCGGCGCCGGTGAAGGCGCCGCGCTCGTGGCCGAAGAGCTCGCTCTCGATGAGGGTGTCGGGGATGGCGCCCAGGTTCACCACCACGAAGGGGCCGCCGAAGCGGGGCGAGAGGTCGTGGACCAGCCGCGCCAGCCCCTCCTTGCCGGTGCCGGTCTCGCCGCGCACCAGCACGGTGGTGTCGGAGGCGGCCACCAGCCTCACCCGCGACACCACCTCGGCCATGGCCGGGCTGTCCGCCACGTAGCGCCCGGCCTTGCGGATCTCGCGCAGCTCCTCCTTGAGGCGCCGGTTCTCCCTGTCGAGCAGCCGGTTGAGCCGGCGCACCTCCTCGACCATCAGGCTGTTGTGCAGCGCCATGGCGACGAGGTGGGCCACCTGGCGGGCCACCTGGAAGCAGCAGGCCAGCAGCCCCTCGCGCGGCGGGTGGGCGATGTCGAGGGTGCCGAGCACCTGGTCCTCGAACACCAGCGGGAACGAGACCAGGGAGCCGTAGCCGGCGCGCACCAGCGCCGGCTCGTCGCTGAAGCGGGGCTGCTCGGCCGAGAGCGGGTCGACGACCACCGGTGCGCGCCCCTGCACCGCCGCGCCCGAGGCGGTGCCGGCCAGCGCGAAGCGGGCGCCCACCGCGGCCCCGGGGTGGAGCGGATCGGAGACCAGGGCCACCTCGGCCCGGCCCGGCTCGGCCTCGACCAGCCGGTGGATGGCCACGCGGGTCTCGCCGAAGCGCCGGTTGAGGAGCCTCCCGGTGCGCTCCAGCACCGCGGACATGTCCACCGTCGAGAGGACCGCCTCGATGGCCTCCTCGACGATCTTCTCGTGGACGTCGTGCGCGACGATGGGGAGCGGTCCTGCCACCCGCCCTTGATAACCGGCCCACCGGGGCTCCACCCACATTTCGGTGCCGCGCCACCCGCCCGCGGTTGGGCGCGCTGGCCGGGTCCTCGAAAGCACCGTCTGGACGGGGGGATGCCCGCTGGCAGGCTCCATGCTTTGAGAGGGGGACTGCGGAGCGGGACCACGCGGGCCGCGCGGCGGCCAGGAGAGAAGCCATGGGAGCAGCCATCGAGATCCTGATGAACGAGCACCGCGTCATCGAGCAGGCCATCGACGCCCTGGTGGCCTTCACCGACGAGGTGCAGCGCGGCTCGGGCGACCGCGCCGAGCTCGGGCGCTTCGTCCGCTTCATCCGCGGCTTCGCCGACGTCTGGCACCACGGCAAGGAGGAGGACATCCTCTTCCGCGCCATGGGCCGGGCCGGCTTCCCCACCCAGGGCGGGCCGGTGGCGGTGATGCTGATGGAGCACGACATCGGCCGCGCCCACGTGCGCGAGCTGGACAGGCTGGCCGGCCAGGCCGGTGCCTGGACCGAGGCCGACCGCGGGCGCGTCGCCCAGGAGGCGCTCGGGTACGCCAGCCTGCTACGGGCCCACATCCACAAGGAGGACGAGATCCTCTACCCCATGGCCGAGGCCCGGCTCCCGCCCGAGCTCATGGAGGAGGTGGACCGCGACTGCGAGACCTTCGAGCGGCGCCAGCCCGCGGCCGCCGAGCACCAGGAGCTCCGCCTCCTGGCCGACGAGCTCTCGGCCCGCCACCTGCCGGCGCGGGGCGCCTCCGCCGCCTCGCCCTAGGCCCGGCGCTCGGACGGGGCCAGCCCGTTGACGGCGGCGCGCGCGCGTGGCACATGCGCCGCATGGCCCCGACCTCGCTTCCCGTCGCCCGCGCCCCAGGCTCCCAGGAAGACCTCTGCCTGCTGTCGCAGATGGCCAACCGCCACGGCCTGGTGGCAGGGGCCACCGGCACCGGCAAGACCGTGAGCCTGCGGGTGCTGGCCGAGCGGCTCTCCGGCCTGGGGGTGCCCATCTTCCTCGCCGACGTGAAGGGCGACCTCTCGGGGATGGCCCGCGCCGGCGAGGGTCACCCCAGGGTGGCCGAGCGGGTGGCCCAGCTCGGGCTCACCGGCTTCACCTACCAGCCCTGCCCGGTGGTCTTCTGGGACGTCTTCGGCAAGCAGGGCCACCCGGTGCGAACCACGGTCTCGGAGATGGGGCCGCTGCTCCTGGCCCGCATCCTCGGCCTCAACGAGGTGCAGGAGGGGGTGCTGGCCATCGTCTTCCAGGTGGCCGACGACGCCGGGCTCATGCTCCTCGACCTCAAGGACCTGCGCGCCATGGTGCAGCACGTGGGCGAGCAGGCCGGCACGCTCACCAAGCGGTACGGGAACGTCTCGACCGCCAGCATCGGCGCCATCCAGCGCGGCCTGCTGGCGCTGGAGCAGCAGGGGGGCGACCGGCTCTTCGGCGAGCCGGCGCTGGACCTCGACGACCTGATGCAGGCCGAGGGCGGCAAGGGCGTCGTCAACGTCCTGGCCGCCGACGAGCTCATCCGCTCGCCCCGGCTCTACGCCACCTTCCTGCTCTGGCTCCTGTCCGAGCTGTACGAGCGGCTGCCCGAGGTGGGCGACCCGGACAAGCCCAGGCTGGTCTTCTTCTTCGACGAGGCCCACCTGCTCTTCGACGAGGCGCCGCCGGCGCTCCTCGCCAAGGTGGAGCAGGTGGTGCGGCTGGTGCGCTCCAAGGGCGTGGGCGTCTGGTTCGTCACCCAGAACCCGCTCGACGTGCCCGACGCCGTGCTGGGCCAGCTCGGCAACCGGGTCCAGCACGCGCTGCGCGCCTTCACGCCCCGCGACCAGAAGGCGGTGAAGGCCGCCGCCGAGACCTTCCGCGCCCGGCCCGGCCTCGACGTCTCGAAGGCCATCACCGAGCTGGGGGTGGGGGAGGCGCTGGTCTCCTTCCTCGACGCCAAGGGCACGCCCACGCCGGTGGAGAGGGCCCAGGTGCTTCCCCCGGCCAGCCGCCTGGCGCCCCTCACGCCCGACGAGCGAACCGCGGTGGTGCAGGGCTCGCCGGTCGCCGGCCACTACGAGAAGGCGGTGGACCGGGAGTCGGCCTACGAGGTGCTGAAGGCCCGCGCCGAGCAGGCCGCCGCCGCCGCACCGCCGCCGGCCCAGGGCCGCGGGCGGGCGCCGGCCACGGTGGGCGATCAGGCGGGCGAGGTCCTGGGCGCGGTGGTGAAGAGCGCCGCCCGGGCAGCCGGGACCCAGATCGGCCGCCAGATCATCCGGGGCATCCTGGGCTCGATCTTCGGCGGCTCGCGCCGCTAGGGGCCGCCCCTGTCCACCTCCGGCGACGAGCCGCGCATCCGCGTCGGCATCTCCTCCTGCCTCCTCGGCAACGCCGTGCGCTACGACGGCGGTCACAAGCGCGACGACTTCGCCGCCGACCTGCTGGCCCGCTTCGTCCGCTTCGTGCCGGTGTGCCCGGAGGTGGAGGTGGGCATGGGCACGCCGCGCCCGTCCATCCGGCTGGTGCGCATGGGCGGCGAGGTGCGGCTCGTCGAGCCGAAGGGGGGTACCGACCACACCGCCGCCATGCGGCGCTGGGCCGAGGCGCGGCTGCGGGCGCTGGAGGAGGAGGACCTCTGCGGCTTCGTCCTCAAGAAGGACTCGCCCAGCTGCGGGATGGAGCGGGTCAAGGTGTGGCCCGGCCGGCCCGGCGTGCCCGCGGCCCGCACCGGCACCGGTGTCTTCGCCGAGGCGCTCCGGGCCCGCTGGCCGGAGCTGCCGGTGGAGGAGGAGGGGCGGCTGCACGACCTCGGGCTGCGCGAGAGCTTCGTGGAGCGGGTCTTCGCCTACCGCCGGCTGCGCGACCTCCTGGCCGGCAAGCTTGCCACCGGCGACCTGGTGCGATTCCACACCGCCGAGAAGTACCTCCTGCTGGCCCACGACCCGGAGGGCTACCGCGCGCTGGGGCGGATGGTGGCCGGCGCCAAGGCCTTGCCCCGCGCCCGCCTGCGGGCCGAGTACCCGGCCCGCTTCATGGCTGCGCTGGCGAAGCCGGCCACCCGCGGGAAGAACGCCAACGTGCTCACCCACATGGCCGGCTTCGTGAAGCGCGACCTCGACGAGGGCGACCGCGGCGAGCTGCACGCCGCCATCGCCGACTACCGGCGCGGCCTCCTCCCGCTGGTGGTGCCCGTCACCCTGGTGCGCCACCACGTGCGGCGGCTGGGCGTCACCTGGCTCGCCGGCCAGACCTACCTCGAGCCGCACCCCCGGGAGCTCATGCTCCGCAACCACCCGTAGTCGCCGTCCTCGAAGCCCGGCGCCGGGTGCCTGCCGGGGCGCGGCCGGCATGCCTAGCCTGCGTGGCGTGCCAGGTAGGCCTTCAGCTTCAGCTTCCGCCGGGCGGCGTCGCTGCTCATGTAGCGCACCGTGCCGAAGATGGGCCGCTCCGGCCCCCAGGGCCTGTCGAAGCGCCCCAGGCACCAGCCCAGGCCGGCGTAGGAGCAGGGGTCGCGGCCGTCGAGGGCCCAGCGATCGTTGAGCGCCACCAGCGCCTCCCAGGCGGCGCGCGGCCCCGGCGACCACTCCAGGATCTTCTTGCCCCAGAGCATGCGCAGCTGGTTGTGGATGCGCCCCTCGGCGCGGAGCTGGCGCTGGGCGGCGTTCCAGAGCGGGTCGTGGGTGGCGGCCACCTCCAGCTCCGCGAGGCCATAGCGCCAGGGGCGGGGGTCGGCAGCGTGGCGCTCCAGCGTGGCGCGGGCCCAGGGCGGCAGGCCGTCGTAGCTCCCGGCGTCATCCCGGTGCGCCGAGAAGCCGAAGGCCAGCTCGCGCCAGGTGACGAGCTGATCGAGGAAGGCCTCGGCCGCCGGAGACATGCCCCACCAGCCCTCGCGGCCGCCGTCGCGCCGGCTCCCCAGCGAGGCGGGGGTCCAGCCCTCGGCGCGAGCCACGGAGCGGAAGACCTCGTGCGCCGAGAGGTGGCCGAAGTGGAGCCAGGGCGAGAGGCCGCTGGTGGCGTCGAGGTCCGGGTGGCTGCGGTCGTCGGCGTAGCGGGCGAGGCCGCGGCGCACGAAGGCGCGGAGCGCGGCGCGGGCGGCGGTGGTGCCGCCGGTGCGCGGGGCGGGCGGGACGGCGTGGTCGATGGGGAGGCGGGCCAGGGCCGCGGGCTCGGCCCGGAGCAGCGCGGCCGGGGCGCGCGGCCAGCGGCGCGCCACGCCGGGCGGCAGGCGGGCGCCGCGGAGGCCGGCGGCCTGGAGCGGGCGGGCCGAGGGGAAGGCGCCGAGGTGGGCCGGGAGGAGCCGCTGCAGCGCCCGCCGGAAGGCGTGCGCGGTGAGCGGGGCGCGGGGGACGGCCTCGATGGGCAACAGGCCGTTGCCGTCCACCACCTCCAGCCGGACCCTCAGGCGGCCAGCGGCCGCCGCCACCATGCGGGGGAGGAAGGAGGCGGGGAAGGAGTCGGTGACCACGGCGCAGGCGCGGTCGGCCAGCGCCTCCAGGAGGCCCCGGCCGGCGCCGGGTCGGGGCTCGACGTAGGGCAGGTAGGTGACGCCGGCGGCGGCGAAGGCGGCGGCGTTGTCGGCCATGCCCTGGAGCACGAAGGCGTGGAGGCGGTCGCTCGCCCACGGGTAGCCCGCCCGCAGCGGCTCCAGCACCAGCAGCGGCTTGCCGAGCTCGCGGCACAGGGTGACGGCGCGGTCGAGGGCGAAGCTCCAGGAGGCGCGCCGCGCCGAGATCATCCAGTAGAGGACGTAGCGGCCCTTGAGATCGTTGGGCGCTTCGTTCGCCTCGCGGAGGCGGAGGGGAGGGAAGGAGGGCACGGGAGAGGCGAAGGTAGCACTGGGTTGCGACGGCGGGCGCGGCGCGGCGCCTCCGGCGAGCACGTCGGCTCCACCTGCCGGGACATTCGACGCAGGCCGTGCTCCTCGCCGGCGCGGTGCTCCAGCCGCGCGATTCACGGGCCCGGGATGGGCGCCAGCCCCGCCGCGGCCCTGGCGGCGTTCGTGGCCCGGAACGCGCAGGCGTCGGCCTCGGCCTCGATGAGGTAGCCGCAGACGTGGCACAGCTCGTGTGCGAGCCTGGAGGGCCGGCCCTCGACGCCCAGCGCCGAGGGCTCGTATACGACCTCCACGCGGGGCGGGCGCTCGAACGGATAGGCGCAGCCGTTGGCGGGGAGAGGTGAGCCGCAGGTCAGGAAGGCGCGCCAGCGGATGACGCCGCCGCGGCGGACCGCCTCGCACTCCGGCATGGCCGCAACGGCGTCGATGACCTCGCTCGCGTGGAGGGGCAGGTCGACGACCGCCTGCGACCACTGGCTCGACGGGGCGCAGCCTGCGAGGGCGACGGCGAGCGCGAGGTGCCGCATGGGTGCCTCCGAAAGTAGCTTGGACGAGCGTTCCCCTCTCGACGGCTGGGCTTCATTGTCGGACGCTGGACGGACGAAGCAAGGTGCGCCGCGGCACGCAGGTCCCCGCCTTCCCCTCGGGAACCCGTCACGGGAGGTCTCCGTGAAGAGCAAGAGCTCGCTGCCGCTCCCGCCCCTGGTGGTCGCGCTGGCCGGACTGGCCGCTGGCGCCTGCAGCGACGAACCGCCTCCTCGCTCGAGCTGGAGCGGCACCGCGCCGATGGGGGCCTCGCGGGCAATCTTCTCGATGACGCAGCTCCCGAGCGGCCTCGTCCTCGTGGCCGGCGGGCGCCACGACGCGGTGACCTTCCCTGCCGGCTCGGCCCCGCAGTGGACCACGGAGGCGCTCGCCACGGCCGAGCTGTACGACCCGGTCACGGGGATCTGGACGCCGACCGGCTCCATGTCGCGCGGCCGCTATGGCCACGGGGCCGTCCTGCTTCCGGGCGGGAAGGTGCTGGTGTTCGGAGGCGCGGACACGGTGCCCCACGGTACGCCGGGCTGCCTCGTCTACGGAGATCCACCAGTCCCCTGCTACCTCTTCCTCGACAGCGCGGAGCTCTACGACCCGGCCACCGGGACGTGGACCCCGACCAGGGGCTCCATGGCGACACCGCACCTCTATCCCGGGCTGCTCCTGACGAGCGGGAAGGTCCTCGTCCTCGGCGGCATTCAGGTGGTCGGACCGACGCTCCGGAGCGCCGAGCTCTACGACCCCGAGACGGACCGCTTCGAGCCGACGGGGCCCATGGCCACGGGGCGCGCCCACCCCGCCTGCGCGCTCCTCGACTCGGGTGAGGTGCTGGTGGTCGGGGGCCTCACCACCTGGGACGAGTCGGAGGCCGGGGGCTCGGCCGAGCTGTACGATCCGGTGACCGGGACCTGGCGCCCCGCGGCGAGCCCCGGGTTCCGGCTCGCCTGGAACCAGGCCATCCGGCTGCGCGACGGCCGGGTGCTCGTCGCGGGAGGCGTGGACCCTGGGCAGTTCGGCGTCTCGGCCACCGACCGTGCAAGCCTCTATGATCCAGTGGCCGATGCGTGGCGCGGGCTTCCGCGAATGTCGCATGCCCGAGGCATGCAGGCCACGACGCTCCTCCCGTCCGGCCGGGTGCTGCTGGTGGCCGGGTTCGAGGACGGCACGGAGCAGGGGATCAGCGCCGAGCGCTTCGACCCGGCCACCGGCACGTGGACGGAGTCGGAGGCGATGCCCCACCATCACGGCGGCGGGGTGCAGGCGCTCGTGCTCGGGAACGGCGTCGTGCTGGTCGCCGGCGGCCTCCTCGACGACGGCGGCTTCCGGACCTCGGTGAGGTCGGCGGAGCTCTACCGCGAGGGGCCGTGACGCTCCCGTTGGGCCCGGGGATCGTTTCGGTACCCCGCGTCATGCGGCCCTTCTAACCCGGAGCGGCATGGCTCCGACCCCGACCGCGACCCTCGAGCCCGGACTCGCTCAGCGCCTTGCCGGGAAAGGCGCACCGCGGAGCTGCGCGTACACGTCGTCGAAGACGCGCAGGCTCGAAAGGCGCGCGACCTGGCCCGGCGCGATCTGCGTGTCGAGCACCAGGAGTGGGCCGGTGTCGGAGGTGAATCGAGGCCAGGCGGGGAGGCCGCCCGCGTTCGGGTCGCCGGTCTTGACGAAGTTCGTCCAGTAGGCGGCCATGGCGCCGGCGAGCGTGCGGTCGCCGTCGGTCCACGCCCAGGGCTCCTGGCCCAGGTGGTCGAACACGTACCAGAGCTCGGCGAAGTGGCCGGCGCCCCATCCGGCATGCGGGCCGCCTGGCGGGAACGGCGGCGTGCGCTCGAAGCGGTAGGCGAAGACGGGCGCCTTGCCGGTGGCACGCTGCAGGCGCGCCCAGGCCCACATGTCCCAGCCGAAGCGCAGGTCGGTCTCGAAGGCGATGCGGGCCTGCCTGGCTTCCTCGTCGGTCTCGAAGGGATAGGCGGCGACGAGCGGCGGCGGAAGCCGGCCCCAGCGCTTCTCGATGCCGGCCGCGAAGCGGGCGGCGGTGACGTCGCGGACGTCGGTGAGCGCGCGGGCCTCTTGCGCGTTCACGCCGATCAGGACGGGCACGTCGGAATGTGCGCCCCTTGCGAAGGCGTCGAAGGGCGGGGCGGGAAGGACGTTGGGCTCGATGACGGGGTGAGCGCCGGAGGGCAGGTTGCCCTTCAGGATCGCCTCGACCGGAAGGCCGCGCAGGGCCGCGAGCGATGGCGCGCCCACGGACCTCGCGAAGGCCTCGCCGTCGCGCTCGGCGCTGGCGAGAAGATGGCTGGGCGCGATCTGGACGGGTTCGAAGAAGCCGCCGCTCTGACCGATGGCGCCGTGGAACAGGCCCTTCGCGCGCGGCGAGGCCATGAGGATGCTGACCGACATCGCGCCTGCGGACTGGCCCGCGATGGTGACGCGCGCGGGGTCGCCGCCGAAGGCCGCGATGTTCCGCTTCACCCACTCGAGGGCCGCGATCTGGTCCATGAGGCCGTAGTTGCCGGAGCCGCGGCCGGGCGACTCGCGGGTCAGCTCCGGGTGGGGGAGGAATCCCAGCGCGCCGACGCGATAGGCGACGGTGACGACGACGATGCCGCGCCTGGCGAGGCGGTCGCCCCAGTAGAGCGGCATGGCGGCCGAGCCGTTGGCGAAGCCGCCGCCGTGAATCCAGACCAGGACGGGGGCGCGCGAGGGCGCGTCGGCCGGGGCCCAGATGTTGAGATAGAGGCAGTCCTCGCTGGTCTCGGGTGGCGTCTCTCCGGGCATGGAGACGCCCGTCTGTGCGCAGGCCGGGGCGAAGTGGCTGGCGGGGCGGGTGCCGGTCCACGGCTCGACAGGCCGTGGCGGACGCCAGCGCAGCTCACCGGTGGGCGGCGCCGCAAAGGGAACGGCCTTGTAGACGGTGACCCCTGGTTCGCGGACGCCCTCGATCCGACCGCTCTCGGTCTCGACGGCGTGCGCCGTGTCGATGGCGGTGACCAGCAGGGCGGCGGAGATCAGTCTGGCGACGGTCATGCGGCGGATCCTCGACCCGCCGAGCGGAAGCTTCAAGCCGCACCGGGAGACCGAGGGGACGACCGTGGCCCCGACCCCGACCCCGACCGCGACCCCGACCTCGACCCCGAGGGGAGGGCGTCAGCCGCCCGTGGGGCGGTCCGGCGGCGGCGACCCGCGGAGGTGCGGGCTCGTGAAGCCGAGGCGGCGCAGCCCCTCGCGGACCTCCGGGCAGCTCATGAAGAGCCGCCAGAGGAGCCCGGTGCGGTGGTTCTCGATCATCACGATGATGGGCCCCTGGTCGATGGCCAGGGCGGAGTCGGTCACCCAGCCCTCGGTCTCGTTGAAGGCGTCGCGGAAGCCCCACTCGGCCAGGAGCGCGCCGCCCAGGTCGTCGTGGAAGTGGCGCAGCGCCCGCATCGAGTGCTCGGGCGTGAAGGGGAAGGAGGAGAGGGCCGCTGTGGGCGCGATGGTGCCGCCGTCCACGGTGGGAGAGGCGTTGCCGACGTACCCGCCGCGGACGTCACTGGCGGTGAGGCCCCAGGAGTGCGGGCCGTAGCCCTTCCAGCCATTCGGGTTGCGCACGCAGTGCTCGCGGTTGATGAGCGTGTGGTTCACCGCCTGCTCCCAGTAGTCGGCGTAGCGGTCGACCAGGCCGCGCGGGTCGAGCCCGAGGAAGCTGTAGTGCTCGAAGAACAGGGGGCCCCCGTAGGCCGGCCCCAGCGGGAGCCGGATGCCGTGGTACTCCTGGCCGTTCCGGAGCGCGCCGTCCTGGGCCCAGCCCCGGTGGTAGTGGACGGGATCGATCGGGTGCGTGGGCGAGCTGGCGGCCAGCACGTAGGCGATGAGCGCCTCGTTCCAGCCGCGGACCGGGAGGTCCACGAGGAATCCGCTGGTGGGGCTCCGGTTCCACATCAGCCCCACGGTCCCGGGGCGCAGGTGCCAGGTCCAGTCGACGTCGCGCCAGAGGCCGTCGATGCGGGCGCGCAGCGACTGCTCCCCCGGGTCGGGCCGATCGAAGTACTGGCGGGCGGTGAGCAGCCCCGCGACGAGGTACGCGGTCTCCACCACGTCGCCGCCGTCGTCGCCCTTGCCGAAGGGGATCGTCCTGCCCGTGGAGCCGTCCATCCAGTGGGGGAAGACGCCGTGGTGCCGCTCGCCGCCGGCCAGGAAGGTGGTGATCCGCTGCAGCCGCTCCAGGGCCTCGCTGCGGGCGACGAAGCCGCGCTCCGCCGCGACCAGGATGGCCATCACCCCGAAGCCGGAGCCGCCGGTGGCGACGACCTCGGCGCCTTGCCTGGCCGTGACGTTGCTGCGATCGCGCGCCATGCCGCTCTGCGGGTGGGCGAAGTCCCAGAAGTAGCGGAAGGTCCGGCGCTGCACGTCGTCGAGCAGCTGCTCGTCGGTGAGGCGGGGTCCGGCGAGCGGCGCGGGCGAGGAGAGCGGGAGGGTGTCGGCGGGGGCCGAGTGCCGGCAGGCGGCGAGGGCGAGGAGGAGGGCGAGCGTGGGGTTCGGGGGCATGGGTGGGGAGTCCGGGAGAGACCTCGGCGGCCGGTCCTCGTCGATTATTTCTACCTGAAGTCGAATGAATGGGACTCTACAGCCTGCCGCGTATCCAGCGGAAGGTGAAGGCCCATCAGGAGGAGCGGGCCGGCGGAGGGTATCGACGCGGCAACCCGCCGTTCGTCCCACCTCGGCGAACGTTCGAGGACGCCGGGCCCCCGCCATGGCCGGGCACGCCGCGCGGTTTGGGCCGCTTCCAGCGGAGGCGGGGACGGCACGCCGCGTGCTTCGAACTTCCGGGTGGGCTGGCGGACCTCGGGCCGCGACCGGGGAGCACGATGACCAAGGCCACCGATGTGAGAGAGAGCACGGACGTTGTGAGAGAGAGCACGGACGAGAGCCTGCGCGTCGAGCGGGACCGGGCCGATGCGGCCGTCGACTCTCGCCTGGAGCGCGTCGAGGCCAAGACCGACAAGGCCGTGGAGGAGTCCCGGAGGGTCACGGACACGGCCACGCAGTCGGCGCGCTCCGAGATCGATCGACGTGTCTCCCGCACCTCGCAGGACGAGGGCGCCGTCGAGGCCTCGCGCGCCAAGGAGGACGTCGAGGTCGAGCAGACGCGGGAGGAGGCCGACACCGCCACCCGGCTGGAGCGCGGCGAGCGCAGACGCTACATGGAGGCCTTCCTGGCGGCCGAGCGGGGCCGGACCGACGAGGACCTGGTCGAGGAGCGGGGCCTGGCCGACACCCTGGTGGTCTCGCGCGACCAGTTCATGGCCAACGTCACCCACGACCTGGGCACGCTGCTGGGCGGGCTCTCGCTGACCGCCGGACTGCTCGACAAGGCCGCCCCCGAGGGCCCGGCCGGCGCCCAGGTCCGCAAGCTCGCCAGCGTCGCCGGGCGCTACGCCGCCCGCATGGAACGCGTGCTGAACGACCTGCTGGACGTGGCCAGCATCGAGGCCGGGAAGCTGCGGGTGGTCCGGGAGCCGGTCGCGGTGGCCCGGCTGGTGGAGGAGACGGCGGCGGCGTTCCGCCCGGTGGCCGAGGCCAGGCGGATCACCCTGCAGGCCGACGTCCCGGGCGACCTGGGCGAGGCATCGCTCGACGCCGGCCGCATCCTGCAGGTGCTGGCCAACCTGGTGAGCAACGCCATCAAGTTCACGCCCGAGGGCGGCCAGGTGCGGATCGCGGCCGCGGCCTCCGGCGCAGAGATCCACTTCACGGTCCGGGACGACGGTGTCGGCATCCCCGCGGACCAGCTCGGGCGGATCTTCGACCGCTTCCGCCAGCTCAAAGGGACGCGCCTGGGGCTGGGGATCGGGCTGCACATCTCGAGGAGCCTGGTGGAGGCCCACGGCGGCCGGCTCTGGGCCGAGAGCGTGGCCGGCAAGGGGAGCACGCTCCATGCCGAGGTGCCGCGCGCGGCGCCCCTGACGCCGGCCTCGACCCGGACCCCGGCCGCCTAGCCGTTTGCCGCTGCGGGGCTGCGCGCCGACGTGCGCGGCATGGAGTGCACAGCGGGCGTACTCAGGCTCGCCTCGGGCAGCACCACCCGCACCACCGTCCCGCTCTCGGGCGCGCTCCGCACCTCGATGCTGCCGCCCAGCGCGGTGACGATGCCGTGGGCCACGGCCAGGCCCAGGCCAGCCGCCGGCCCGGCCGGCTGGAGGCGGCCGAAGGGATCGAAGAGGTGGGCAACCGCCTCGGCCGAGAGGCCCAGGCCGTCGTCGCGGATCTCGGCCACCGCGCCCCGCTCCGGGTCGGTCCAGGTGGCGACGCGGATGGTGCCGCGGGCCGAGGGGCCGCGGGCCGCCAGGGCGCGCCCGGCCTGCAGCAGGATGGGCAGGAAGACCTGGCCCAGGCGCGAGTGGGTGGCCGACACCGCCGGCACCTCGTCGAGGTTGCGCTCGAAGCGGGCGTGGGCCTTCATGCCCGCCTGGGCCACGTTGATGGCCGCCTCCACCGCCTCGCGCAGGTCCACGTGGGCCAGAGGCTCGCTCTCGCCCCGGGCGATGGTGCCCAGGTCGTGGACGATGCGGGCCACGCGCTGCGACGCCTCGCGGGCGTCCACCAGGGCCGAGGCCAGCTCGGCCTCGCGGGCCACGTCGATGGGCCGGCCGTCGGCCCGGAGCTCGCCGGCGATGGTCCGCACCTCGTCGGAGAGGTAGCGGAGGTTGGAGGCGACCGACGCGATGGGGTTGTTGATCTCGTGGGCCACCGCCGCCGCCAGCTGGCCGATGGCCGCCATCCGCTCCGACGCCAGCAGCCGCTGCTGCGCCTCGGCGAGCTGGTGGAGGTTCTCGGCCAGGTCGGTGTTGGCGCGGGCCAGCGCCCGGGTGCGGTCGTCGACGCGCGCCTCCAGCTCGGCGCGCCCCTCCTCCAGCGCCTGGATGCGGGCCTCGGCGGCGGCGACGAGCGTCTCCCGGTCGCGGCTGGACCGCAGCTCGGCCGCCATCTGGTTCATCGACGCCGCCAGGTCTTCGAGCTCGCCGCCGGTCGGGACCGGCACCGAGAGGTCGCCGGTGCCGATGCGCCCGGCGGCGGCGCGCAGCTCCCCCACCGAGCGCGAGAGCTGGCGGGCGAAGAGGAGGGCAGGGCCCAGCGCCAGCAGCACCGAGAGGAGCGCCGCCACGGTCCCGACCACCAGGCGGCGCCGCCCCTGCACCTGGGCGGCCGCCATCGCGGCACGGGCGTCGCCGGCCTCGGCGCGCACCGCGTCCTCCAGGGCCGGCAGGACCTCGCGCCCGAAGGCGTCCTCGTAGCGGGCCCGGATGGCGGGGCGGGCGCCGGTGCCGGCCAGCGCCTCGGCGGCCAGCGATGCCGCCCGGCCGGTGGCATCGAGGCAGCGGCGGGTGTCGGAGGCGCTGCCGGCGCCGGCCTG
This sequence comes from Deltaproteobacteria bacterium, assembly GCA_016214955.1. Lineage (GTDB taxonomy): Bacteria > Myxococcota > Myxococcia > Myxococcales > Anaeromyxobacteraceae > JACRMN01. Next base: position 256,852 of record JACRMN010000010.1, on the reverse strand, counting down.
GGCGGCGGCCTGCTGGTACTCCTGGGCGGCGCGCGCCAGGCGGTGGCCGGCCGCGTGCAGGTCCCGCTCGCCGCCGGTGCTGGCGAGCAGCTGGCGCACCGCCTCGCGGTGCTGCAGGGCGGCGAGGTGCAGGTCGCGGCCGCGGGCGGCGTGGTCGAGGGCCGCCGAGGCCCGGGCCACGTCGGACTGGTCGCCGCCCAGCGCCGCGAAGATGACCGCCAGCAGCGCGCCGTTGGCCAGCAGCGGCAGCGCCAGCATGGCCGCCAGCTTCTGCCCCACCGAGAGGTGGGCCCGAGCGGCCGGGGCTGGGGTGGGCGTGGGCAGGTGGTCCTCCACCACCGGCGTCCGGTGGACGATGGCGGAGCAGAGCAAGGGGGGTGCCACGCCAAGGCGGCGATCGACTGCGCTTTCCTCCGAGTGTCCCCGCCCCAGGGGGCAGTGAGGACCCCTGCCGGCGGAGGCGACAACCCCGGGTGCGGTGCCGACCCGCGACGCGCCGCCGGCGCGGCCGGGATGTGGGCGGCGGTGTGTCCGAACAAATGTGGCGGCAATTGGACCCCCTGCGCGAAGGTGCCGGAGGAGGTGCGGCGCCCACCGCACTGCCGGTGGCATGGCCGCGGCCCTGCAAGTGGAGCAGGAGAGGCGCGGCCCGAGAGGCGCGCCGAGGGGAGACCACCACATGGCCCGCATCGCCGCCGCCCTCCTGCTCCTGCCCCTGCAGGCGCTCGCCGAGGAGCCCATCCGCAACCTGGAGGGCAACAGCTTCTTCGTCGAGGAGGCCTACAACATGGACGAGGGGCACGTGGCGCAGACGGTCACCATGCGGCGCGACCGCGGCGGCGACTGGATGCTGGTCTCGAGCCAGGACTGGGCGCTGGGCAGCTCGCTCCACCAGGGCGGCTTCGCCTTCGCCTACGGCCGCCAGCAGGGGCCGGGCAGCGCCGCCGGCGCCGCCGACACCGCTCTGAACTACCGCTTCCAGGTCGCCGACGGCGACGAGGGCCTGGCCCTGTCGCCGCGCCTCACCGTCACCTGGCCCACCGGCAGCCCGGCGCTGGGCCTGGGCACCGGCGGCGTGGGCTTCGCCGCCAACCTCCCCGCCAGCAAGCGCTGGGGCAACTGGGGGGCGACGCACCTCAACCTCGGCGGCGGCCACACCCCGAGCGGCAAGGGTGCCGACGGCGCCTCGCTCGCGACCACCTTCCTGGCGGCCGGAGGGAGCGTCGCCTGGGCGCCGCTGGGCGAGGTCAACCTGCTCCTCGAGACCCTCTTCACGCGCAGCTGGGCGGCCGGCGCCGCCACCGACAGCCTGGTGGTGAGCCCGGGCGTCCGCTTCGGCACCGACCTCGGCGCAGTCAAGCTGGTCGGCGGCCTGTCGGCGCCCCTGGGAGTCCTGCCCGCCGACCGCCGCTTCGCCGTCATCGGCTACTTCAGCATCGACCTGCCGGCCCGCTGGCCGGGCGTCGTCGCCAGCCAAGGGGCGGCGGAGGAACGCGGGGAGGAGCTCGCGGCGACGGGCCCGCGCCGCGTGCGCCAGGGAGTGCTGGTGGCGCAGGCGGAGGAGTAGGCGGCGCTCCGGCCGCGACGCCGACCTCGACCGGGACCGCCATCGCGGTCCCGGCCGCGTTTCGGGGGTCTGCGCAGACCTCTGCAGGGTGTGGAACGGGGGAGGGGGCGGCGCTAGGCTCCGGGCACCGTGAGCCACCCGACCGCCGACCGCAACTACCGCCTGCCGACGTCCGTCCGCCCCCTGCTCTACGCCGCCGAGCTCTCGCTCGACCTGGCGCAGCGCGCCTTCGAGGGGCGCGAGACCATCTCCCTCAGGCTCGACGAGCCGCAGGACGAGATCGTCCTCCACGCCGCCGACCTGGAGATCACCGCCGCCTCGGCGCGCGCCTCCGGCGTGCTGCGCCAGGCCCGGGTGCGCCGCGCGCCCGAGAGCGAGACGGTGGTGCTCTCCTTCGACGCGCCGCTCGCGGAGGGGCACGCCGAGCTCTCGCTCACCTGGCGCGGGCAGATGAGCAAGGGGCTGCGGGGCCTGTACATGGCCGGCCCCCTGGCCGTCACCCAGTTCGAGGCGGCCGACGCCCGCCGCGCCTTCCCCTGCTTCGACGAGCCGGGCTTCAAGGCCCCGTGGGCGCTCTGCATCGAGGCGCCGAAGGGGATGGTGGTGCTCTCCAACGGCCCGGTGCAGTCGGTGGAGGAGAAGGGAGACCGGCAGCGGGTCACCTTCCGCGAGACGCCCCCGCTCCCCACCTACCTGGTTGCGCTGGCTTGCGGCCCCATCACCGGCAGCGCCGAAGCCCGGGCCGGCGCCGTCCCGGTGCGCACCTGGTCGGTGCCGGAGAAGGCGCGGCTGCAGGGCTTCGGCCAGGAGGTGGCCCTGGCCTCGCTCCCGGCGCTGGAGCAGTACTTCGCCATCCCCTACGCCTTCGGCAAGCTGGACCAGGTGGGCGTGCCCGACTTCGAGGCCGGGGCGATGGAGAACGCGGGCCTGGTGACCTACCGCGAGGCGGCGCTGCTGCTCGACCCGGCCACGGCCGCGCTGGCGGTTCAGAAGCGGGTGGCCGAGGTGGTGACCCACGAGCTGGCCCACATGTGGTTCGGCAACTGGGTGACCATGCAGTGGTGGGACGACCTGTGGCTCAACGAGTCCTTCGCCACCTGGATGGCCTACAAGATCGTGGACCGCTGGAGGCCGGGCTGGCGCGTGTGGCTCGACTTCGACGCCGGCAAGGCGGCGGCGCTGCAGCTCGACGCCCTGCGGAGCACCCACCCCATCCGCGCCGAGGTGAAGAACCCGGAGGACATGACCGAGAGCTTCGACCTCATCACCTACGAGAAGGGCGGCGCGGTCCTGCGGATGATCGAGGCCTACCTGGGCGAGGAACGGTTCCGCGACGGAATCCGGCTCTACATGAAGCGCCACGCCAGGCAGAACGCGGTGGCCGACGACCTCTGGTCCGCCCTGGGCGAGGCCTCCGGCGAGCCGGTGCTGGAGCTGGCCAACGGCTGGATCGGCCAGCCCGGATTCCCGGTGGTGTCGCTGGCGCTCCGCGGCCGCCGGCTCTCGCTCTCGCAGCGCCGCTTCCTCTCCGAGGCCGGCGGCGACGCCCCGGGCCGCTGGCCCGTGCCCCTGGTGCTGCGCTACCGCGACGCCGGCGGGGTGCGGGAGCACCGGCTGCTGCTGCGGGGCGCGGGCGAGGAGGTGGAGCTGCCCGGCAGCGGCGAGGTGGCCTGGGTCTTCGGGAACGCCGGCTCGGCGGGGTTCTACCGCGTGGACCACGGCACCGCCGGCGCCGCCGCCCTGGCGCGCCACCTGGGCGATCTGCAGCCGTCCGAGCGCATCGCGCTCCTGGCCGACGAGTGGGCCCTGGCCCGCCGCGGCGACCGCGCCATCGGCCCCTTCCTCGACCTCTGCGCCGCCTTCGGGAGCGAGACCGACTACGCGGTCCTCGACGAGCTGGTGGCGCGGCTGGCGGCGGTGGAGCATCGGCTCGACGGCGCGGCCCTCGAGGCCTTCCGCGGCTTCGTGCGCGGCCTGCTGGCGCCACAGCTGCGGGCCGTGGGCTGGGATCCGCGCCCGGGCGAGGAGGACGGCGTGCGGCTGCGGCGCGCGGCGGTGGTGCGGGCCCTCGGCCTGGTGGGGCGCGACCCGGCGGTGGCGGCCGAGGCCCGGGGCCGGCTCGACCGCTACCTGGCCGGCGACGGCGCCGCCCTGGAGGCCAACCTGCACGACGCCGCGGTGGTGCTGGCGGCGCGTGGCGGAGACGCCACCCGCTTCGATCAGCTCCAGGCCCGCTTCCGGGCCGAGGCCGACCCGGCCTACAAGCGCCGCTATCTGGCGGCGCTCACCGCCTTCGAGGAGCCGGGGCTGGCGCGGCGCGCCCGCGAGCAGGCCCTCACCGACGCCGTGCCGCTCCAGGAGGCGGCCCCCTACCTGGCCGGGCTGCTCGCCAACCGCGCCGGCCGCGATGACGCCTGGGCGATGCTGCGGGAGCGCTGGGAGGCGGTGGTGGCCCGGCTCGGCGGTGCGCCCATGATGCTGCGCCGGGTGGTGGAGGCGCTGGGCTCGCTCCCGTCGCGCCGCCACCTGGAGGAGGTGGAGGCCTTCCTGGCCGCTCACCCGGTGGCCGCGGCCCGGCAGGCAGCCGCCCAGACCCTGGAGCGGATGCGGCTCGACGTGGCCCTGTGGGAGCGGGCGGCGCCCGAGGTGGCGCGCTGGCTCCAGAGCCGCTGAAGGTCCGGGGTGCGCCCGACGACCCTGCTGCTGCGCGACCGGCCGGCTGCCCGCGGCGCGCTCAACGCACTGGCGGCGGCGGGCGGCGCGGCCGAGGTGGCCTGGGCCGCCGAGCCCGCGGCGCTCGGCCGGGCGGCGGCGGCTGCGCGCGACCGGGGCCGGCAGGTGGTGGTGGGCTGGTCCTTCTTCTCGGCCGGCTTCGCCGAGGCGCGGCGCTCGCTGGCCGCCGCGCGGGCCTCCGGGGCGGACGGCGCGCTCCACCTGGCCGGCGGGCCGCACGCCACCGCCGAGCCGGCGGCGGTGCTGGCCGCCGGCTTCGACCTGTGCGCGCTGGGGGAGGGAGAGCGGACGCTGGCGCTCCTCCTCGAGCGGCTCGCCCGGGGTGGCCCGGCCGCAGGGCCGGGGCTCGCCTGGCTCGAGGGGGCCGCGCTCCAGCGCGGTGGCCGACCCCAGCCGGTCGACCTGGACGGTGTGCCGCCCTTCCCGCCATCGGGAGAGCGGGGCGGGCCCATCGAGATCACCCGCGGCTGCGTTCACGCCTGCCGCTTCTGCCAGGCGAGCTTCGCGGCCGGCCCGCGGCTTCGCCACCGCTCGCCGGAGGTGGTGGCCCACTGGGCAGGCCTGCAGGTCCGCCTGGGCCGCCGCGACGTGCGCTTCGTCACCCCCAGCGCGCTGGCCTACGGCTCCGCCGACGGTGCCCCCCGGCTCGACCGGGTGGAGGCGCTGCTCGAGGCGGTGCGCGCCGCGGTGGGGTCCGAGGGGCGGCTCTTCCTCGGCACCTTCCCCTCCGAGATCCGGCCCGAGCACGTGACCCCGGAGGCACTGCGCCTGCTCCGGCGCCTGGTGGACAACCGGTCCCTGCTGCTCGGCGCCCAGAGCGGCTCCGACCGGATGCTCCACGCCTCCCACCGCGGCCACGGTGCCGGCGAGGTGGAGCAGGCGGTGCGGCTCGCCGCCGAGGCCGGCTTCGAGCCCCAGGTGGACTTCATCCTGGGCATGCCCGGCGAGACCGACGAGGACGCTGCCGCTTCGCGCCGCCTGATGGAGGCGCTGGCGGCCCGCGGCGCCCGCATCCGCGGCCACGTCTTCATGCCGCTCCCCGGCACGCCCTGGGCCGGCGCCCCGGCGGGTGCGCCCGACGCCGCCTCGCTCCTGCTCCTGGAGCGGCTGGCCTCCGCCGGCCGGGCCATGGGCCAGTGGAAGGCGCAGCGGCGCCACGCCGAGGAGCTGGCGGCGGGGCGCAGCTCGCCCCGGTGAGCTGTGCCGGCGAGGGAACGCGCGCCCGGCTCCGATTCCGGGTGCGGTCCCGTACCGGCGAGCAGCAGGGGGTTTCCCCAGGGTGACAGCGCCATCGAGTCCCTGCGCCGTGTGACGCGCGGAGGGCTCGGCGGGGCACGTGGGGTGCAGCCTGTTCCGCGAGCCTCGCCGGGTCCACAGGATCGCCTGGCGCGGAAGGGTGAGGCCCCCGGGGCGGCGCCCAGGCGGCAAGCGGGGTTGCACTGCGGGTGGGTGGTCCGGGGTGGTCCTGTGCGACCGGCTCACATGGGGGCCATCCCCCAGGGCCGCCGCAGGCGGGGCTCGCGCTGGAGGCTGGAGCGGGGAGGACGCATGGGGCAGCCCGAGGAGAAGAGCCAGACGACGACCGCGGGGTTCGAGGGGGAGGTGGCGGGCCTCAGCCTCACCGACCTCCTGCAGCTCAACGCCCAGACCCGGTTCTCGGGTTGCTTCCGGGTCCGCAGCGATCGTGACCTGGGGCTCATCTTCTTCCGCGACGGCAACGTGGTGCACGCCGAGATGGGCGGGAGCACCGGCGAGGAGGCCTTCCGGACCATCCTCGCCTGGCCGGCCGGGCGCTTCAGCGTCGAGCCCAACGTCTACACGGCGCGCCGGACCATCCAGAAGAGCTGCGAGCACCTCCTCCTCGACGCCCACCGCGAGGCAGACGAGCGGCGCGCGGCCGCCCCGGCGCCGTCCCCCGCCCCGGCACAGCCGGCGCCGCGGACCGCCGACCCGGTGGAGGTGGTCTGCGCGGTGCCCGGAGTGCTCGAGGCGGTGGCCCTGACCAAGGACGGCCGGGGGCTGGGGCAGCACGGGTACGGCGCCGAGGTGCTCGCCGGCCAGGCCACCTACCTGGCGATGGTGGGCGCCGAGGTCGGGGCGCTCATCCAGGCCGGGGATCTGCGCTTCGCCTCCCAGGAGGGCGCGAGGCAGCACCTGCTCCTCTTCGCGACCCGCACCCACTACCTCGCGGTCTTCGCCCGCCCGGAGAGCGCGGTGGGGGTGGTGGAGAGCGAGATCCGCGCGTCGCTGACGAGGGTCAAGTGAGCGAGGTACCCATGGCCAGCGCGCTCCGCAAGCTCAACGCCGTGCCCGGCGTCATCGGGACGATGCTCTGCGACCGGGAGGGCGCCATCGTGGCCGACGCCTTCCCGCCCGCCTTCGATCGCGCCCGCCTCGGCAAGCTGGCCTCTGTGCTGGTGGGGCGCACCGCCGTGCTGGAGGGGGTGCTCGGCGCCGGTGGAACGCTGGACCTGCGGTTCGGGACGGCGCGCGTGGTGGTGCACGCCGGCGACGGCCAGCGCCTGGTGTTCCTGTGCCACCCCGCGGTGAACCCCTCGCTGCTGGCCCTGTCCGCCGCGGACCTGCTGCGCCGGCCGGCCCGGGCCGGCGGCCGGCCGAGCCCGTCATCGCCGCCACCACCGCCCACCGGGGCGCTGTACGGCCTGCTCCAGAGGATCGACGAGCACCTGGCTGGCGCCGGCGCCAGCCGCTTCAAGCTGCGGGGGCGGATCGCCGTGCAGGCCGGCCTGGCGCTGGAGCTGGTCGCGCCCGACAGCCCCGACGACCCCGAGCAGCTGGCGCAGCTGCGCGCCGCCGCCACCGAGGTGCTGGGGCACCCCTTCTGACAGGAGACCGAGCATGCGGAACCTATCGATCCGGCTGAAGCTCATCCTCGCCGTGGTGGCGACCATGGCCGTCGCGGGCCTGGCCGCGGCCTTCCTCGTCTGGGAGCTCTCGACGCGCGGGGCCCGCGCCGCCTCCGAGGAGGCCCTGCGCCGGGCCGAGGCCGCCTACGAGGACATGGAGCGGGCCGAGATCGCCAGGCTCTCGGCGGCGATGGACGGCCTGCTCGCGCACCCGGGCATGCGGGAGGCCTTCCTGGCCCGCGACCGGGAGCGCCTGCTGGCCCTGGCGGCTCCCATCGCCCAGGGGCTCAAGGCCGACCACAACATCACCCACTGGTACTTCCTGGAGGCCGAGGGGAAGCGATGCTTCGCCCGCGCCTACGAGCCGGGTAAGTTCGGCGACGTGGTGGAGCACCTGGCCCTCGACAGGGCCATGGCCCGGCGCGAGACGGCAGCCGGCAAGGAGCTGGGCAAGGCCAGCTTCGCGCTGCGGGTGGTCCGGCCCTGGACCATCGACGGCCGGCTGGCGGGGTACGTGGAGCTGGCCGAGGAGATCGACCACTTCCTGGGGAGGATCAAGGCGCAGTCCGGGGACGACGTGGCCCTGCTCATCGCCAAGAAGCACCTCGATCCGGAGCGGTGGGCCAAGGCCCGTGCCCGCCTCGGCGCCCGGAACAACTGGAGCGACTGGTCGGACGTCGTGCTGGTGGACAGCACCACCGCGGACGGGCTGGTCGACGCCGAGGTGGTCGCCGGCCTGGCCGGCCCCGCCAGGCTCCTCGACGAGACCAGCCGGGAGGGCTCCGTCTACGGGCGCGGCACGTTCCCGCTGCGCGACTCGGGCGGGAGGATCGTGGGCGGGATGGTGGTGCGGCGCGACCTGACCGCGCTCCACCACGCCATGCGCGCGGGGCTGCTCCGCGCCATGGGCTTCGTCGCCCTCCTCGCCCTGGTCGCCTCCGCGCTGATCTACCTGCTCGTCGACCGGCTCATCTTCCGCCGCCTCGTGACCATGATGACCAACATGGAGGAGGCCTCGGAGTGCCTGGCAGGAGGGGACTACAACGTCGGCGCCTCGATCCAGGCGGGGCGCCAGGACGAGATCGGGGCCTTCGAGACCTTCTTCGCCAGGTTCCTGCGCCACGTGGGCGCCACGCTGCGGGGCCTGGCGGCCCGGCAGCGTCCGGTGCAGCCCGCAGCCCCCCACCAGGCGCAGGTGCCCCCGCCGCTGCCGCCCCGGCTCAACTAGCCAGCGCCGCCGCCACGAAGTCGGCTGCCCGCCGCTCGGCGTGGAAGTGGAAGCCCCACGGCGCCCCGGACACGAAGCCCACGTGCCCGCCGCCGCGCGTCACCTCCACCGTCAGGTGCGGGCTCCGTCCGGGGCGCGGCAGGCTGGCGGCCGGAACCATGGGGTCGTCGTCGGCGGAGAGCAGGAGCAGCGGCACGCGGACGCCGGACAGGAATGGGCCGGAGGAGGAGCGGGCCCAGTAGTCGCGCGCCCCGGTGAACCCGTGGAGGCGCGCGGTCACCTGCTCGTCGAAGTCGGCGAAGGTGTGGATGCCCGGGATGGCGGCAGCGTCGAGGAGCGCCGGGAAGGCCCGGGCCTTGGCGAGCGCCTTGGCCCGCAGCATGCGCAGGAAGCGCTCGCGGTAGACGAAGGGCCAGAAGCCCGGGCCGTCGATGGTCCGGGCGCAGGCGGAGAGGTCGAAGGGGACGGAGATCACCGCCCCGGCGCGCACCTCCCCGGGAAGGCCCGCGCCGCGCTCGCCGAGCCACTTGGCGGTCACGTTGCCGCCCAGCGAGAAGCCGGTCACCGCCAGCGGGCGCCCGGGCCGCTCGGCAGCCAGCCGGCGCACCGCCAGGTCGAGATCGCCGGTCTCGCCGGAGTGGTACAGGCGCGGCAGCCGGTTCATGGTGCCGGAGCAGCCCCGGAAGTTGAGCGCCACCGCCGAGAGACCGCGTGCCTGGAGCGCCGACACCATCCGCACCACGTAGGGGGCGCGCGACGAGCCCTCGAGGCCGTGGAGCACCACCGCGGTGGGGCCGTCCGGGTCTCCGTGCCGGTCCACGTCGAGGAAGTCGCCGTCGGGCAGCTCCCAGCGCTCGCGGCGGGGGCGAAGGCCGGAGGGCGGCCGCCACAGGTTGGCGAAGACGGTCTGGGCGTTGGGGCCCGGCAGCCAGCGGGCCGGCGCGAAGGGGGCGGTCACCGCGTGCCTCCCGACAGGGGCTGGCCGCGCAGCCGCCGCTGGCGCGCCACGGCGGCCGCCATCAGCGCGTCGAGCCGGGCGGCGTCCTCCGGGCGGCCCAGCCAGGCCAGCGCCCGGGCCACCGCCTCCAGCGTGGACATTCCCCCCGCCACCGTGGGGGCGCGCAGCCGCTCGGCCGCCGGCGCCGGCAGCGAGAGCCGCGGCATGGCCTGCAGCGCCGGCACCCGCTGGATCATCCGGCGCGCCTGCGACCAGGAGGCGTCGAGCACCACCAGCCGCCGCGGCAGCCCGGCAGAGGGAGGCGTGGGCTCCGGGGAGGGGAAGAGCACCCAGGTGCCGGGGACCGAGAGCGGCGCCTCGTCGAGCGCCTCGGTGCCGGCCCGGCCGTAGTCGAGCACCGGCGCCGCCAGGGCGGTGGCCGCCCAGCGGCCCGAGTTGGTGGTCCGGCGGATCTCGCTGGCGTGGCGCAGGATCAGGAAGGGCACCGGCGGGGTGAGGCGGGGGATCTCCGCGCAGAGGCAGTCCTCGGGGCGGAAGAGGCAGCCGGGGCAGCGGAGCGCCAGATCGGGGACGCGGGTGCGGCGCACGGGCAGCCCTTCTACCGCGCGGCCCCGGTCCGGGTCGAGGTCGAGTCGAAGTCGAGGTCGGGGCCGTGGTCGACCCTTCGACTCGGGCCCGCCGGGGCGGGCCCTCGCTCAGGGCAGGGGTCGGTGTCTAGCTCACCACTGCTCGCTGCCGTGGCACGCCGGCGCGCACGTGCGCGAGCCCGCGCTCCAGGAGTTGATGCGCGAGCCCGCTCCGCCCACGTTCTTGAGGCCGTCGAGGTGCGAGGCAGGGTTGGCGGTGGTGGTGGAGTAGCCGGTGCCGTGGCAGGCGGCACAGCCGGCCGCCTGGTGCTCGCTCACCTCGTGTTCGCCGGTGGGGGGCGGGTCCCCGTGGCAGGAGGTGCAGGTCATCGGCGCGCCGGTCCAGGAGGGGCTCGCCGCTGCGCCGCCCGGGAAGGCGCCGTGGCAGTAGCTGGCCGAGCAGCTGGTGCCCGCGTAGGTGGGCCGGGCGCCCGCGCCCGTGGCCAGGGGTCCCCAGCGGAGCTGGACCTGCCCGTCGGCGTGGGCGATGCCGGTCACCGCCTCCACGGCGTGGCACTCGCCGCACGCCACCGGTCTGGAGGCCGCCGAGCCGGTGAGGTGGCGCTGGTGCGCACCCACCGCCGGCTGTGCCGTCAGGATCTCGCCCCGGGTGCCGCGCGGCGGCGCGAAGCGGTTCACCGCCACCGCCGCCGCCCGGTTGGCGTCGCCGTGGCAGAAGGTGCAGGTGGTCCGCCATGCCGCCCCGCCGGTATGGCAGGAGTCGCAGGAGACGCCGGCGCTGCCGCCGGTGAGCGTGGCGCCGTGGCAGGAGGTGCAGGCCTGGAGGCCGCCCTGGCTGGCGGCGTAGCCGTGCTGGGTGGGGTCGCGCCAGCCGTCGGGGTGGACGCGGGAAACCTGGACCAGGCCGTCGACGTGCCTGCCGCCCGCCACGTCGATGGTGCCGTCGGCCAGGACGGTCTGCGCGTGGCAGCCGGCGCAGGCGGTGACGCCGCCGGGAGCCGCCGGGTGGCTCCCGCCGCGGGAGAGCGCCGCCGGCGGCAGGCCGTGGCAGGTCCCGCAGGCGGCCTGGGAGCCGTCGACCGTGGTCCAGGCCGGCGACCGGTTGGTGCCGCCGTCGAGCCGCGCCCCGTGGCAGTAGACGGCGCAAGTGGCGCCGTTCCACGACGAGGCGCCGCCCTGCGAGGCGAGCGGGCCGAAGGCCATGTCGACGGCGCCGTTCGGGTGCGCGCCCACCGGCGGGTAGGCGTGGCACTCGGTGCAGGCGATGGGGCCCGCCATCGGGCCGGCCAGCAGGTGGGCGAGGTGGGCGCCCACGCCTCGCTGGTTGCTGGCCGCTCCACCCGCGGTGTCGATGGGCGGCGCCGGCGCCAGGGCCGGCGGCTGCCGCCCCGGGTCGCCGTGACAGCTGGTGCAGGTCCCGCCGGCGGGCGGCCCCTGGACGACGCCGTCGATGTGCTTCCCGGCGGCGAGGTCGATGGTGCCGTCGGCCTTCACGGTCTGCGGGTGGCAGGCGGCGCAGGCCGTGACGCCGCCCCCCACCTGCGGATGGGCGCCGCCGCGGCTCAGGGTGGAGGGCGGCAGGCCATGGCAGGTGCCGCAGGCGGCCTGCGTGCCGTCCACGCGGGTCCACTGGGGCGAGGCCACCGAGCCCCCGGCCAGCGTCCCGCCGTGGCAGTAGGTGGCGGAGCAGCCGGGCTGGCCCGGATCCCAGCGCGGCGAGAGGCCACCGGTGGTGGCCAGGGACCCGAAGCGGATGTCGACGGTGCCGTCGCCGTGGCCGGTGGTGCCCACCGTCGGGCGCGCCGGGTGGCACTCGGTGCAGGCCACCGGGCCCCGGAATCGCCCGCCCCGCAGGTGCGCCTGGTGGGCGCCCACCGCCCGGTCGCCGGTGGAGGTGGCGCCCGCGAGGGCCCGCGGGGGCGCCGCGTTGTCTGCGGAGCCGTGGCAGAGGCTGCAGCCCGACTGGCTGGCCTGGGGAGTGGCCTGGACGGCGCGGGGCTGGTTGCAGGCGGCGAGCGCGAGCAGGAGCAGGGTGCACGAGCGGAGGGAGAGCATGGGACTCCGGGGCGGCGCCAGGCGCAGCCAGAACCCCTCCGGCGGTGAATCCTGGCCCGGGCCGGGACCCGGATGCAAATGTCCGCGCGGGTCGCGCGTCAGCCGCCCAGGAACTCCAGGAGCAGTCGGCTCACCTCGCCCGGGGCGTGGCGCATCAGCATGTGGCCCGCGCCCGGGACGATGGCGCGGCGCGCATCGGCGAAGCAGGCGATGCGCTCGGGCAGGTCGGCCGGCAGCGGCTGCTCGGTCTCGGCCCCCTGCACCAGCAGCACCGGGCAGCGGATGGCCGACCAGAAGCTCTTCACCCGGGCGAGGTCGAAGGGGAAGGGGGAGGGGGTGACGTGGAGCGGGTCGTGCTTGAAGGACCAGCCGCCGTCCTCGGCGCGCGTGGCCCGCTCGGCCAGGGCCCGGGCGGTGGCCGGCGGGCAGCGCGGGTCGAGCTCCCGGATGCGCGCGGCCGCCGCCTCCAGCGTGGGGAACACCCGGGCCGGCCGGCCCCGGGCCCGGCGCACCGCCGCCGCCCAGGTGGCCACCCGCTGCGGCGGCGGCTCGGGCGGCTGGTCGAACTCGATGCTCTCCAGCATCGCCACCCGCCGCACGCCCTCGGGGAAGCTGGCGGCGTACTGGGCGGCGATGGAGCCGCCCATGGAGTGGCCCACCAGCGAGAGCCGATCGCGCCGCAGCGCCGCGGCCAGGTCGGCCACGTCGAGCAGGTAGTCGGTGAAGTAGTAGTAGCCGCCGGCGCCCACCCGCTCGCTCTCGCCGAAGCCGCGCAGGTCCGGGGCCACCGCGTGGTAGCCGGCCCGGGCCAGCGCCGGCCCCACCTCCATCCAGGCCCAGGACGAGTCGAGGAAGCCGTGGAGGCAGAGCACCGTCTCGCGCCCGCCGCCGTCCCACTCCAGCACGCGGTGGCGCAGGCCGTTGGCGGCCAGGTCGCGCCCGACCGGCTCCATCTAGGCGGCGGTTGCCAGGAGCAGGTTGCGCCCGTTGCGCCGGTACCCCTCCTCGGCCACCAGCAGGTCGAGCGCCAGGGTGGCGAGGTCGTCGGCCCCCACCTCGAGGCGCGGCGCCTTCTCCACGTAGAGCAGCTTGGTGTAGACGCGGCACTCGCGGCAGGCCTCGGCCTTGGCCGGGCCGGTGTCGCCCTCCAGCGTCAGGTAGCCGACGTGGTCCTGCTTCCGGCACACGGCACAGTGGAGCCGCGGCAGGTTCCACTCGGCGGCGCAGAGGGAGCAGCACAGGTAGCGCAGCTTGTCGTCGCCCAGCACCACCCCGGCCACCGGCGGCGCGCCGCACACCGGGCAGCCGCCGTCCTCGGCGCGCGGCAGCCCGGGCGGCAGCGCCGCGGCCAGCCCGGTGTAGACCACCTGGAGGGCGGCGCCGGCGAAGGTGGCCGCCGCCAGGTCCTCGGTGGTGAGCTCGCCGCGCAGCACCCGGCCGGCCAGCGCCTCGCGCTCGTCGGCCCCGGCCCGCTGCAGCGCGTGAACCGCCTCGCGGGCGGCCGGTGGCATGGGGATGGCCGCCAGCCCCGCCAGCAGCCGGGCCAGCGCCTCGCGCCAGTCGGGCAGGGGCGAGGCCAGCCCCAGCGGCCGGGTGGCCGGCAGGTCGCGGCCGTTGGGCGAGAGGCGCAGCTCGCCCGTCACCCGGGCCTGCACCTCGCAGACCCGGGCGAGGAGCTGGAGGAAGTCGCCGGCGGCGTTGCCTGGCGCCAGGTCGGCCAGCCGCTCGGCCCGGCGCTGGAACAGCGGCGCCCCCGGCGGAAGCCGCAGGGGGCGCACCTCTCCGGGATCGGCGATCCCGGTCGGCAGCTCGGTCATGGGCGCTTGCCCGTGATCTCCTGGTACCAGGCAGGGTGGTGGAAGCGGGCCCAGCGCTGCGAGACGGTGCCGCGCACCATGGCGGTGATGGAGCCGCGGGTCCAGTAGGCGGCGTAGACGTGCACGCCGATGCCCACGAACATCACGAAGGCCGAGATGGCGTGGAGCAGGCCGGCGATGCGCCGCACCGTGGGCGACAGGTGGGGCGCGAACCAGGGCTGCCACAGCGCCAGGCCGGAGAGCAGCAGCACGCCGATGATGGGCACCATCGACCAGTACATGAGCTTCTGGCCGGCGTTGTACTTGTGGGTGTCGCTCGGGTGGTACTCCTGCCGCATGTAGGCCCACATGTTCCTCTTCCAGGCGGCGTCGGCCGGGAGCCAGCGGTTGTCGCGGGCCAGGCCGGCGGCGTACCAGTAGAAGACGACCCCCAGCAGCACCCCCACCAGCGGGTGGAGCCAGCGCATGAAGGGGCCGCCGCCGAAGAGGGCCGAGATCCAGAAGAAGATGGGGTGGAAGAGGGCCAGGCCCGACAGGAAGAGGAAGATGAAGACGATGGCCACCACCCAGTGGGCCATCCGCTCGGCCACCGAGTGGCGCAGGATCTGGGGTTCGCCGTTCGAGGACATGTCGGCTACGCCTCCTTCTTCTCGTCGGGGACCTCGAGCGGTCCGTGGCGCATGTAGTGGAGGACTCCGGCGATGGCCACGCCCACCATGGTGATGACGCCCACGGTGCGGGCGAAGCCGCTGCGCCAGAGCGAGACCAGCGGGCTGACGCTGGGGGCGCGTGGCAGGCCGTACAGCTCCGGCTTGTCGCCGTGCGGGAGCACGAAGACCACGTGCGTCCCGCCCACGCCCTTGGGGTCGTAGACGGCGGCGTTCTTGAAGCCGCGGTCGGCCAGGTCGGCGAGCCTCCCCTGGGCCTGGAACACCATCTCCTCCTTGGAGCCGAAGTGGATGGCGCCGGTGGGACAGGTCTTCACGCAGGCCGGCTCCAGGCCGACCGAGACGCGGTCGGAGCAGAGCGTGCACTTGTAGGCCTTGGAGTCCTCCTTGCGGATCCGCGGCACGTTGAAGGGGCAGCCGCTGACGCAGTAGCCGCAGCCGATGCACTGCTCCTGGTGGAAGTCGACGATGCCGTTGGAGTACTGGACGATGGCGCCCGGCGAGGGGCAGGCCTTGAGGCAGCCGGGGTCGGTGCAGTGCAGGCAGCCGTCCTTGAGGATCAGCCACTGCAGGCTGCCCTCGATGTTCTCCTCGTAGAAGCGCATCAACGTCCAGGTCTGGTCGTCGAGGTCGGGCGGGTTGGTGTAGAAGCCCTGGTTCGACCCGACCGGCGCCCGCAGGTCGTTCCACTCCATGCAGGCGGCCTGGCAGGCCTTGCAGCCGATGCAGCGCGAGACGTCGATGAGCTTGGCCACCTCGAGCGTGCTGCGGGCCGAGGGCCCCTCGAAGTTGGTCGCCGAGCGGTTCTTCACGTCGAGAGACTGGAGTGCCATGGCGTCCTCTCTCTAGGCCCGGTCGCTGCCGGCCTTGACCACGTCGACGAGGAACGCCTTGAACTCCGGCGTCTGGATGTTGGCGTCGCCCACGAACGGGGTGAGGGTGTTGGCGATGGGTCCGGACTTCGCCTGCCCCTCGAAGCCCCAGTGGATGGGGATGCCGACGGTGTGCACCTTCTTCCCGGCGATGGTGAGCGTCTGGATCCGCTTGGTCACCATGGCCTTCACCTTGATCTGGCCGCGCTTCGACTTCACCAGCACGGTGTCGCCCTGCCGGATGCCCTTCTCCTGCGCCAGCCCCTCGCCGATCTCCACGAACATCTCCGGCTGCAGCACCGCCGAGATGCGCGTGTGCTTGGTCCAGAAGTGGAAGTGCTCGGTGAGCCGGTAGGTGGTGGCCACGTACGGGAAGTCCTTCGAGGTGCCGAGCCGCTCCCGGTCGCCCTTGTACAGGCGGGCCGCCGGGTTGGAGATGGCCCGCGGCTCCTTGGGGGAGAGCGGGTTCTTGTCGAGCGGGGTCTCGAAGGGCTCGTAGTGCTCAGGGAACGGCCCCTCGGCCATGGCCGGCGCGAAGAGCCGGGCCACGCCCTCGGCGTTCATGATGAATGGGCCCACGGCCTCCTCGGGCGCCGCGTCGGGCCGCATGTCGGGGACGTCGGCCCCGCCCCACTTCTTGCCGGTCCAGGCCAGGTACTTGCGCTTGCCGTCCCAGGGCTTGCCGGCGGGATCGGCGGAGGCGCGGTTGTAGAGGATGCGGCGGTTGACCGGCCAGTTCCAGGCCCAGCTCGGCGTGACGCCGAGCCCGGTGGGATCGGCCGGATCGCGCCGGGCCATCATGTTCCCGGCCTGGGTCCAGGAGCCGCAGTAGATCCAGTTGCCGCAGGCGGTGGTGCCGTCGGCCTGGAGGTGGGCGAAGGTGGCGAGCTGCTCGCCCTCGCGCGCCAGGAACTTGGTCGGGTCCTTGGGGTCGGGGATGTCGGCCAGCGCCACGCCGTTGGTCTCGCGAGCGATCTCCTCGGCGCTGGGGGCGGCGGGGATGCGGTAGGGCCAGTTCAGGTTGAGGACGGGTTCGGGGAGGACACCGCCCTCCTTCTGGTAGAGCTCCCGCACCTTGAGGAAGATGGCGGCCATCACCTCGATGTCGCTCCTGGCCTCGCCGGGCGGCTCGGCCCCCTTCCAGTGCCACTGCAGCCAGCGGCCGGAGTTGGTGAGCGAGCCGTCCTCCTCGGCGAAGCAGCCCGAGGGCAGGCGGAAGACCTCGGTCTGGATCTTGGAGGGGTCGACGTCGTTGAGCTCGCCGGCGTTCTTCCAGAACGAGGCGGTCTCGGTGGAGAGCGGGTCGATGGTGACGAGGAACTTCAGCTTGGCGAGCGCCTGGTTGAGCTTGGCCTTGTCGGGCACCGACGCCAGCGGGTTGAAGCCCTGGCAGAAGTACCCGTTCATCTTGCCCTGATGCATGAGCTCGAAGGCCGCCATGATGTCGTACGGCTTGTCGTTCTTGGGCAGCCAGTCGTAGCCGAAGTCGTTCTCCTTGGTGGCCGCCTTGCCGTACCAGGCCTTGAGCAGCGACACCATCCACTTGGGCGTGTTCTGGACGAAGTTCATCTGCCCCGGCCGCAGGGGCTTGGGGGTGCGCTTCTCCAGGAAGGTCTTGAGGTCGGGCTCGCCCTCGGTGGGCAGGCCGATGTAGCCGGGCAGGAGGTGGCTCATCACGCCCAGGTCGGTGAGCCCCTGGATGTTGGAGTGGCCGCGCAGCGCGTTCATGCCGCCGCCGGGCAGGCCCATGTTGCCCAGCAGAAGCTGGATGAGGGCCATGGTGCGGATCATCTGCGAGCCGGTGGTGTGCTGCGTCCAGCCGAGCGCGTAGAGGTTGGTCATCACCCGGTTGGGCGCCGAGGTGGTGGCCACGGTCTCGCAGATCTTGAGGAACTGGGCCCGGGGGATGCCGCTCACCGACTCGACCATCTCCGGCGTGTAGCGGGCGTAGTGCTTCTTGAGCTGCTGCAGGACGCACTGCGGGTCCTGCATGCTCGGGTCGATCTTGGCGTACCCGTCCTTGTCGAGCTGGTACCCCCAGGTGCTCTTGTCGTAGTTGCGCTTCTCCTGGTTGTAGCCGGAGAAGAGCCCCTCATCGAACTTGAAGTCCGGGTTCACCAGGAACGGCGCGTTGGTGTAGTGGCGCACGTACTCGTGCTGGATCTTGTCGTTGGTGAGGAGGAAGTGGATGATCCCGCCCAGCACGGCGATGTCAGCGCCCGGCCGGATCTGGGCGTAGATGTCGGCCACCGCCGCGGTCCGCGTGAAGCGCGGATCGACGACGATCAGCTTCGCCTTGTTCTTGAGCTTGGCCTCGATCACCCACTTGAAGCCGCAGGGGTGAGCCTCGGCGGGGTTGCCTCCCATCACGAAGACGACATCGGCGTTCTTGATGTCGACCCAGTTGTTGGTCATCGCGCCACGGCCAAACGTCGGGGCCAGACCGGCCACCGTGGGGCCGTGTCAGACACGCGCTTGGTTGTCGATGGCCGTCATCCCCAGGGCGCGGAGGATCTTCACCGTGAGGTAACCCGACTCGTTGGAGGAGGCCGAAGCCGCCAGGAAGCCAGTGGAGAGCCAGCGGTTGACGGTGACGCCGGCCGGGCTCTTCTGGACGATGTTCTTGTCCCGGTCCTCCTTCACCAGCTTGGCGATTCGCTCGACGGCCCAGTCCCAGGAGACGCGCTTCCACTCGCTGGAGCCGGGGGCGCGGTACTCGGGGAACTTGAGGCGCGTGGGCGCGTGCACGAAGTCGAGGAGGCCGGCGCCCTTGGGGCAGAGCGTGCCCCGGTTCACCGGGTGATCCGGATCGCCCTCGATGTGGATGATGGCGGAGTGGGCGTTCTTGGAGCGGTCGCCCAGCGAGTAGAGGATGACGCCGCAACCCACCGAGCAGTACGGGCAGGTGTTCCGCGTCTCGGAGGTGTGCGCCAGCTTGAAGGTCCGCACCTCCGCCAGGGCGCGGGTGGGGGAGAAGCCGAGCGCCGCCAGGCCGGTCGCGCCGATGCCGCCGGCCGCGATCTGCACGAACTGCCTTCGTGTCACGTCCATAAGTGAGGGGCTCCCAGGGGTTGAGCGAAGGCTAGCACTCGGCCCGATGCATTTGCTGCCTCTCCCGATGGGTTGGCCCCGATCGGCTTAGGCGACGGCCCGCCGTGACGCGACGCGCGATGACGGCCGGGGTCCGGGAATGCGATGCGGGCCGGATGGCCCCGTTGCGCCTCCGGCACGGCAAGGTGGTCGCGGCCGACGAGGCGGTGGCCGAGATCCGCGGCGGCGCGACGCTGTGCAACTCCGGCTTCGTGGGCACCGGCACGCCCGAGGCGCTGCTCGAGGCGCTGGAGCGGCGCTTCCTCGCCACGGGCGAGCCGCGGGATCTCACCCTGGTGTTCGCCGCCGGCCAGGGCGACGGCCGGGACCGCGGCCTCAACCGGCTTGCCCACGCCGGCCTCCTGCGGCGCGTGGTAGGAGGTCACTTCGGCCTCGTGCCCCGGCTCGCGCGGATGGCCATCGAGGGGCAGGTCGAGGCCTACAACCTGCCGCAGGGATGCATCTCCCACCTGTACCGGGACATCGCAGCCGGGAAGCCCGGCGTCCTCACCAAGGTGGGGCTCGGCACCTTCGTCGACCCGCGCCTCGAGGGAGGGCGCGTCAACGCCGCCACCACCGAGCCGCTGGTTCGCCTCCTCGAGCTCGACGGCGAGGAGTGGCTCCTCTACCGCGCCTTCCCCATCCACGTCGCCTTCCTGCGGGCCACCACCGCCGACGCCGACGGCAACCTCACCATGGAGCGGGAGGCGCTCGTCCTCGACAACCTCTCCATGGCGATGGCGGTGCGCAACTCCGGCGGCCTGGTCATCGCCCAGGTGGAGCGGGTGGCGCGCGCCGGCTCGCTCGACCCGCGGGCGGTGCAGGTGCCGGGCATCCTGGTGGACCGGGTGGTGGTGGCTCCGCCGGCGCTGCACGGCCAGACCTACGCCACCGCCTACAGCCCGGCCTTCTCGCAGGAGATCCGGGTCGAGCCCGGCAGCCTGCCGGCGCTGCCGCTCGACGAGCGCAAGGTCATCGCCCGGCGGGCGCTTCGCGAGCTGCCGCCCGGCGGCGTCGTCAACCTGGGCATCGGCATGCCCGAGGGCGTGGCCGCGGTGGCCAACGAGGAGGGGGTGCTCTCCTCGCTCACGCTCACCACCGAGCCCGGGGTGGTGGGCGGGGTCTCGGCCACCGGCCTCGACTTCGGCGCCGCCGCCAACGTCGACGCGCTCCTGCAGCAGAACCAGATGTTCGACCTCTACGACGGCGGCGGGCTCGACGCCGCCTGCCTGGGCCTCGCCCAGGTGGACGCCGAGGGCAACGTCAACGTCAGCCGCTTCGGGACCCGGCTGGCAGGGGCGGGCGGCTTCATCAACATCAGCCAGAGCGCGCGCAAGGTGGTCTTCGCCGGGACCTTCACCGCCGACGGCCTCGAGGTGCAGGCCGGCGCAGGGAGGCTGCGGATCCTGCGCGAGGGGCGGAGGCGCAAGCTGGTGTCGCGCGTGGAGCAGGTGACCTTCGGCGGGCGCCGTGCCCGCGCCGGGGGGAAGGAGGTGCTCTACGTCACCGAGCGCTGCGTCTTCCGGCTCGGGCCGGAGGGGCTTCTGCTCACCGAGGTGGCGCCGGGGGTGGACCTGGAGCGGGATGTCCTCGCCCACATGGAGTTCCGCCCGGCCGTCGCCGGCCCGGCGACCATGGACCCGGCCCTCTTCTCCTGAGGACCGGCACCCGCCGTGGAGGCCCGTATGGGTGCACCGGGGCCCTCGCGTATCGACGGCACCGGCCCCCGCGTGCTTTCATTCGCCGTTCCCCAACAGCCTTCACTCGCTGGGAAAAGGGTTCATGGGAGACGACTTCATCCTCATCACCGAGGGGCTCCGCAAGGAGTACATGGGGTTCGTGGCGGTGAACGGCGTGGACCTACAGGTCCGGCGCGGCAGCATCCACGCGCTCATCGGTCCCAACGGCGCCGGCAAGACCACCGTCTTCAACCTCCTCACCCGCTTCCAGGCCCCCACCGCCGGCCGCATCGTCTACAAGGGGCGCGACATCACCCGGGAGCGGCCGGCCGACGTGGCGCGGCAGGGGATGGTCCGCTCCTTCCAGATCTCGGCCGTCTTCCCCAACCTCACCGTCCGGGAGAACGTGCGGGTGGCGCTGCAGCGCAAGCTCGGCACCAGCTTCCATTTCTGGAAGTCGGACGCCTCGCTGCGCGTGCTCCACGAGCGGGCCGAGGAGCTCCTGGCCGCGGTGGACCTGGAGGCCTACCAGGACACCGTGGCCGTGGAGCTGCCCTACGGGCGCAAGCGGGCCCTGGAGATCGCCACCACGCTGGCGCTGGAGCCGGAGCTGATGCTGCTCGACGAGCCGACACAGGGCATGGGCCACGAGGACGTGGGCCGCGTGGTGGAGCTCATCCGCCGCGTCTCGGCGGGGCGCACCATCCTCATGGTGGAGCACAACCTCTCGGTGGTGGCCAACCTCTCCCACCGCATCACCGTGCTGGCCCGCGGCAGCGTGCTGGCCGAGGGGCCCTACGCCGAGGTGTCGAAGGACCCGGCAGTGCTCGAGGCCTACATCGGAGCGCCCGAATGAGCGCCACCGAGCTCCTCCGGGTCACCGACCTGCACGCCTTCTACGGCGAGTCGCACATCCTCCACGGCATGGACTTCACCGTGAACCGGGGGGAGCTGGTGACGCTCCTGGGCCGCAACGGCTCCGGCCGCACCACCACGCTCAAGTCCATCCTCGGCATGGTGGGCAAGCGCACCGGCTCGGTGATGGTCAACGGGCGCGAGACGGTGGGCATGGCACCGCACCGCATCGTGCAGCTCGGCGTGGGCTACTGCCCCGAGGAGCGCGGAATCTTCGCCAGCCTCTCGGCCGAGGAGAACCTGACCCTGCTGCCGCCGGTGGGCTCGGGCGGCCTCTCGGTGGAGGAGCTGTACGAGATGTTCCCCAACCTCCGGGAGCGGCGGAAGAGCCCGGGGAGCCGCCTGTCGGGCGGCGAGCAGCAGATGCTGGCCATGGCCCGCATCCTGCGGGTGGGGGCCAAGCTGCTCCTGCTCGACGAGATCACCGAGGGGCTGGCGCCGGTCATCGTCCAGGCGCTGGGCCGGGCGGTGCGCAGCCTCAAGGAGAAGGGATTCACCGTGGTGCTGGTGGAGCAGAACTTCCGCTTCGCCTCCAAGCTGGCCGACCGGCACTACGTGGTCGAGCACGGGCGCATCGTCGACACCTTCGCCCGCGAGGACCTCGAGAAGAGCATGGACAAGCTGCAGAGCTACCTGGGCGTCTGACGGAAACCCGAGGAGGAGACACACTCATGAAGCGACTCGCCACGCTGGCCCTCTCCGCACTGCTGCTCCTTCCCGCCGCAGGCCGCGCCGCCGACAAGGTATCGGACGGCGTGGTCAAGATCGGCGTCCTCACCGACATGACCGGCTTCTACTCCGACCTCTCCGGCCCCGGCTCTGTGCTGGCCGTGAGGATGGCGGTCGACGACTTCGGCGGCAAGGTCCTGGGCAAGCCCGTCCAGGTGATCGGCGCCGACCACCAGAACAAGGCCGACATCGCCAGCGCCACCGCCCGCAAGTGGTTCGACGAGGAGAAGGTGGACGCCATCGTCGACCTGCCCAACAGCGGCACCGGCTTCGCGGTGGTGCCGGTGGCCACGGAGAAGAAGCGGGTCACCATCCTCTCCACCACCGCCACCACCGCCTTCACCGGGGAGAAGTGCACGCCCTACAACATCCACTACACCTACAACAACTGGATGCTGGCCAACGGCACCGGCCGCGAGGTGGTGAAGCAGGGCGGCGACACCTGGTTCTTCATCACCGCCGACTACGTGTTCGGCAAGTCGCTGGAGTCGGACACCAGCGACGTGGTCAAGGCCTCGGGCGGCAAGGTGCTGGGCTTCGCCCGCCACCCGCAGAACAGCTCCGACTTCTCCAGCTACCTGCTCCAGGCCCAGGCGTCGGGCGCCAAGGTCATCGGCATGGCCAACGCCGGCGGCGACACCATCAACACCATCAAGCAGGCCAAGGAGTTCGGCATCACCCCCAAGCAGACCCTGGCCGGCCTGCTGGTCTTCATCTCCGACGTCCACAGCCTCGGCCTCGACATCGCCAAGGGGATGTACCTGACCACCTCCTTCTACTGGGACACCGACGACCAGACCCGCGCCTGGTCGAAGAAGTTCCAGGCCCACCCGGACAACAAGAAGAAGGCCATGCCCACCATGACCCAGGCCGGCCTGTACTCGGCGACCATGCACTACCTCAAGGCCATCCAGGCGGTGGGCGCCGACGACGCCGACGCGGTCATCGCCAAGATGAAGGCCACGCCGGTGAACGACTTCTTCTCGCGCGGCGGCGTCATCGGCCCCGACGGCCTGCACCGCCACGAGTCCTTCCTGGTGCAGGTGAAGAGCCCGGCCGAGTCCAAGGGGCCGTGGGACTACTACAAGATCCTGAAGCGCATCCCGGCCGCCGAGGCCTTCCCTTCGGTCGAGGCCCAGAAGTGCCCGCTGGTGAAGAAGTAGCCTGAACGACCGGCCCGTTCGCCCCCCGGCTCCGGGGCGCAAGGCGCCCCTCTGCCCGGGGAGAACGGGAAGGCCAACGAGGAGCCGTTCGCCCCGAGCGAGGTCGAGGGGCGAACGGCGAATGGCAAGGAGGCGGCGTGCAGGCGCTCTTCGGGCAGCTGCTGGTCGGGCTCATCAACGGCTCCTTCTACGCGCTGCTCTCGCTGGGGCTGTCGATCATCTTCGGCCTGGTCAACGTCGTGAACTTCGCCCACGGGGCGCTGTACATGACGGGGGCCTTCTTCGCCTGGATCGGGCTCTCGTCGCTGGGCATCGGCTACTGGCCCGCGCTGCTCCTGTCGCCGCTGGCGGTGGGCGTCCTGGGCGTGGTGGTGGAGCGCACCATGCTGAGGCGGCTCTACCAGCTCGACAACCTCTACGGCCTGCTCCTCACCTTCGGCCTCACCCTCATCATCGAGGGGCTCTTCCACCACCAGTACGGCAACTCCGGCAACTCGTTCCCGGTCCCCGAGGCGCTCCAGGGCGGCTCCAACCTGGGCTTCATGTACCTGCCCAAGTACCGGGCCTGGGTGGTGCTGGTGTCGCTGCTGGTGTGCTTCGCCTCCTGGTTCGTGATCGAGCGCACCAAGCTCGGCGCCTACCTGCGGGCCGGAACCGAGAACCCCAGGCTGCTGCAGGCCTTCGGCGTCAACGTCCCGCTGATGATGACGCTCACCTTCGGCTTCGGCGTGGCGCTGGCCGGGTTCGCCGGGGTGATGGCCGCGCCCATCTACCAGGTGAGCCCGTCGATGGGCTCCTCGCTCATCATCGTGGTCTTCGCGGTGGTGGTCATCGGCGGGATGGGCTCGATCTTCGGCTCCATCGTCACCGGCGTGGGGCTGGGGCTGGTGGAGGGGCTGACCAAGTACCTCTACCCGCCGGCGGCCGCGACCGTGGTCTTCGCCATCATGGCGGTGGTGCTGCTGCTGCGCCCCGCGGGGCTGTTCGGGAGGGAGAAGTGAGCGGCACCGGGATCCACGAGCCGCGGACGCTGATCCGCATGGGGGTCATCACCCCCCGGCGCAAGGCCATCTTCTTCGCCGTCATGGCCGGGCTGGGGGCGCTGGCGCCCTTCGCCGTCTACCCGGTCTTCCTCATGAACGTGCTCTGCATGGCGCTCTTCGCCAGCGCCTTCAACCTGCTGCTCGGCTACACCGGGCTGCTCTCCTTCGGCCACGCCGCCTTCCTGGGCTCGGCCGGCTACGTCACCGGCCACGCCCTCAAGGTCTGGGGCTGGCCCACCGAGGCCGGCATCCTCCTCGGCACCCTGGTGGCCACCGTCCTGGGTCTCGTCATCGGCGGCCTGGCCATCCGGCGCTCCGGCATCTACTTCGCCATGATCACCCTGGGCTTCGCCCAGATGATCTACTTCGTGGCGGTGCAGCTGCCGTTCACCGGCGGCGAGGACGGCCTGCAGGGCATCCCTCGCGGCAAGGCGCTGGGCCTCTTCCCCCTCGAGGGGCGCTACGCCATGTACTACTTCGTGTACGTGGTGTTCCTGCTCGGCTTCTACGTCATCTACCGCACCATCCACTCCCCCTTCGGCCACGTGCTCCGCTCCATCCGCGAGAACGAGCCGCGGGCGCTGTCGCTGGGCTACGACGTCGACCGCTACAAGCTGGTGGCCTTCGTCATCTCGGCGGGCCTGGCCGGGCTGGCCGGCGCCACCAAGGCGGTGGTGCTCCAGTTCGAGACCCTCACCGACGTGCACTGGCACAAGTCGGGCGAGGTGGTGCTGATGACGCTGCTCGGCGGCATGGGCACGGTCATGGGCCCCTCGGCGGGCGCGCTCATCGTCGTGGCCATGGAGAACTACCTCTCCGGCTTCGGCGACTGGGTCACGGTCATCATCGGCTGCGTCTTCGTGGTGGGCGTGCTCGCCTTCCGGCGCGGCTTCGTGGGGGAGGCGGCCCGCCTCCTGAAGAGCTTCCCCATCTAGGAGCCCATGCGCATCGGCGTGCCGGCGGAGACGGTCCCTGGGGAGCGGCGCGTGGCGCTCACCCCCGAGGCGGTCGGACGCCTGGTGCGCGACGGCCACCAGGTTGCCGTCCAGGCCGGGGCGGGACGGGTGGCCGGCTTCGGCGACGACGCCTACCGCGCCTCCGGCGCCGACGTGGGCGAGGGGGCGGCCGCGGCCCGCCAGGCGGAGCTGGTCCTGCAGGTGCGGGCGCCCGCGCCGGCCGAGGCCGAGGGGCTGGCCGAAGGGGCGCTGCTGGCCTGCTTCCTGGGGCCGGGGAGCCCGGCCGCCGAGGCGCTGCTGCCGGTGCTGGTGCGCCGCCGGGTGACGGCCCTGGCGCTGGAGCGGGTGCCGCGCATCTCCCGGGCCCAGTCCCTCGACGCCCTCTCGTCGCAGGCCACCCTGGCCGGGTACCTGGCGGTGCTCCTCGGGGCCACGCACATGGGGCGCATCCTGCCCATGCTCACCACCGCCGCCGGCACCCTGGCGCCGGCCCGGGCCTTCGTCGTCGGCGCCGGCGTCGCCGGCCTCCAGGCCATCGCCACCGCCCGCCGCCTCGGCGCCATGGTCTCGGCCTTCGACGTGCGGCCGGCGGTGAAGGAGCAGGTGCAGTCACTGGGCGCCACCTTCCTCGACGTTCCGGTGCAGGCCGAGGGGGCCGGCGGGTACGCCCGCGAGCTGCAGGAGGAGCAGCAGCGGCGGGTGGCAGAGGCGCTCGCCCGGCACCTGCCCCAGCAGGACCTGGTGATCACCACCGCCCAGGTGCCGGGCCGCCCGGCGCCGCGCCTGGTGAGTGCCGCCATGGTGCGCTCGATGCGCCCGGGCTCGGCGCTGGTGGACCTGGCCGCCGAGGGCGGCGGCAACTGCGAGCTGACGCGGCCGGGCGAGACGGTGGAGGAGGGCGGGGTGGCCGTGCTGGGCCCGCTCGACCTCCCGTCGCGGCTCCCCTGGCACGCCAGCCAGATGCTGGCCCGCAACCTCCAGGCCCTGGTGCAGGTGCTGGTGCGCGAAGGCAAGCTGGCCTTCGACCCCGCCGACGAGGTGGCCGGCCCCATGGCCCTGTGCCACGCCGGCGAGATCCTGCGCCGCTAGGAGCCCCATGCACGAGACCGCGCTGCAGATCGTCGAGCTCTACGTCTTCCTCCTGGCCGGCTTCGTCGGCTTCCTGGTCATCACCCGGGTGCCGCCGCTGCTCCACACCCCGCTCATGAGCGCCACCAACGCCATCAGCGGCATCTCGCTGGTGGGCTCGCTGGTGGCGGCCGGCTCGGGCCACGCCCGCCTCACCACCTTCCTCGGCTTCCTGGCGGTGGTGGCGGCCACCATCAACGTGGTCGGCGGCTTCCTCATCACCGACCGGATGCTGAAGATGTTCCACCGGGCCCGGCCCGAGGCGGGGAAGGGCGGGAAGGAGCGGTGAGCCGCGTCCTGGTCATCGAGGCCAGCTACCTGGCGGCCTCGGTGTTCTTCATCCTGGGCCTGCGCAGCCTCACCCGGCCCGACAGCGCCCGCCGCGGCATGCAGCAGGCCGCCGTGGGCATGCTGCTGGCCATCTGCGGGACGCTGCTCCACCGGGAGATCGTCGAGTACCACTGGATCCTGGCCGGCCTGGCCATCGGCGGCGCCATCGGCTGGCCCATGGGCATGTGGGTGCCGATGACGGCCATGCCCCAGCGCATCGCCGCCAGCCACATGTTCGGCGCCATCGCCGCCACGCTGGTGGGCATCGCCGAGTTCGACCGGATGGGAAACGGCGCCTTCGTCTCCCGGCCGCTGATGGCGGCGCTGGGCTTCGAGGTCATGTTCGGCTCGCTCACCATCACCGGCAGCCTGATGGCCTTCCTCAAGCTGCAGGAGCTGGTGCCGGGGGTGCCCATCACCTTCCGCGGGCAGAACGCCGTCAACGGCGGCCTTTTCGCGCTCACGGTGGCGCTCTTCCTCTACCTGGTGTGGCAGCCGGACACCGCCTGGGCCTTCTACCTCATGGTGGTGCTGGGGCTCGTCATCGGCGTCTCGTTGGTGCTGCCCATCGGCGGCGCCGACATGCCGGTGGTGATCTCGCTGCTCAACAGCTACGCCGGGCTGGCATCGTCGGCCACCGGCTTCGCCATCGGCAACAACGTCCTCATCATCGCCGGCGCCCTCGACGGCGCCTCGGGCTTCATCCTCTCCATCGCCATGTCGCGGGCCATGAACCGCTCCTTCGGCAACGTGCTCTTCGGGGCCTTCGGTGCCCCTCCGCCGGCCGCGGCCGCCGGCGCCGGCCCGCTGCCGGTGCGGGCCATCTCCGTCGAGGACGCGGCGGTGCAGCTCGCGTACGCCCAGAAGGTGATCGTGGTCCCGGGCTACGGCCTGGCGGTGGCCCAGGCCCAGCACGCGGTGAAGGAGCTGGCGGCGCTCATCGAGAAGAACGGCGGCGAGGTGAAGTACGCCATCCACCCGGTGGCCGGCCGCATGCCCGGCCACATGAACGTGCTGCTGGCCGAGGCCGACATCCCCTACGACAAGCTCCGGGAGATGGAGGAGGTGAACCCCGAGTTCCCCTCCTGCGACGTGGCGCTGGTCATCGGGGCCAACGACGTGGTCAACCCGGCGGCCCGCACCGACCGGGGCAGCCCCATCTTCGGGATGCCCATCCTCGACGTGGACCGGGCCAAGCAGGTCATCGTGCTGAAGCGCAGCATGGCCCCGGGCTTCGCCGGCATCGAGAACCTGCTCTTCCACGCCCCCAACACCTCGATGCTCTTCGGCGACGCCAAGGTGTCCCTGCAGCGGCTGGCCGAGCAGGTGAAGCAGGTATGAGCCGCGACGGCCAGGTCCGGGCCGGGTTCTCGTGGCCGGGCGAGGGCCCGGGGAGCGGATTCGCCCACCGCAAACGTGCTACAGGTGCCGGGATGCGTTCCCCTCCCGAGGCGGCTCCCCGGAGCGACGATGGAAGGTGACCTCTGCCGCATGTGCGGGGGAGACGGGCGGATCGGCAACGCGCTGGGCGGCAGCTCGGCCACCTGCCCCAGCTGTCGCGGCACCGGGCGGCGCGCCGAGGCGGCCTACGGCTTCCACGACGTCACCAAGACCAAGCCCTCGCACCACAAGGCCGCCGCGGTGCAGCCGCCCACCGGCCCCAAGGTCCCGCTGACGCCCGAGGGCATCCAGCTCGCGGCCGAGGTGAACGCCAGCACCGCGCTGGCGGCCGACGCCAAGGCGCGGATCGTCGCCGAGATCGTGGTCCACGAGGGCACGCACGGCCGCTGCACCAAGACCTTCCTCAAGAAGATCCGCAAGCAGGCCCGGCCGGGGACAGCCTGAGCTCGGGCGCGCGGGGCGGCGGCGCCTTTGCCCCTGCGGCGCGTCGTTGCTACGCTCCGTCCGTGGGAGAGCTCGGCCTCGTGCTGACGGGCGGAGGGGCCCGCGCCGCGTACCAGGTGGGCGTGATCTCGGCGCTGGCCGAGATTCACGGCCCCGGCCCGAGCCGCTTCCGGGTCATCAGCGGCGTCTCCGCCGGTGCCGTCAACGGCGTCTCGGTGGCCGCCGGCGCCGAGGACTTCCGCAACGCCGCCACGCGCCTCTCGGCGCTCTGGCTCTCGCTCACGCCCGACAAGGTGTACCGCACCGACGCGCGCAAGATGCTGGGCGTGGGCGGCCGCTGGCTGCGCGAGCTCACCGCCGGCGGCCTCCTGGGCGCCAGCGACATCAACTACCTCCTCGACACCACGCCGATGCGCGAGTTCATGCGGGCGCACCTGCCGGTGCCCCGCATGCGCCGCCACATCCGCACCGGGGTGCTGCGCGGCGTGGCGGTCTCGGCCACCAACTACGGCGACGGCACCGCCGTCACCTTCTTCGACGGCGCCCCCGAGATCCGCCCCTGGCGGCGCGCCATCCGCATCGGCGTGCGCGAGCACATCAAGATCGACCACGTCATGGCCTCGGCCGCCATCCCGGTCATCTTCCCGCCGGTGCGCATGCGCGGGGTCTACTACGGCGACGGCTGCGTCCGGCTGCTCTCGCCGCTGTCGCCGGCCATCCACATGGGGGCCACCCGCCTGCTGGCGGTGGGCGTGCGCCACCTGGAGGGGCCGCGCGAGCCCGGCCGCGGCCCGCCCCAGGACCTGGCCATCTCCCAGATCGCCGGCCTGCTCCTCAACGCTGTCTTCCTGGACTCGCTGGAGGGGGACGTGGAGCGGCTGGAGCGCATGAACCGCACCCTCTCGCTCATCCCGCCGGCCCGGCTGGAGCAGCTCCCGGAGCCGCTGCGGCAGATTCCCATCCTGGTGCTGCGCCCCTCGCGCGACCTGGGGGAGCTGGCGCTCGACCAGTACCGGCGCTTCCCCGGCTTCCTGCGCTACCTGCTGAAGGGCATCGGCGCCGCCGCCGAGGGCGGCTCGGACCTGCTGTCCTACCTGGGCTTCGAGCCGGTCTACGTGGGTCGCTGCCAGGAACTGGGGTACGCCGACACCATGGCACGCCGTGGCGAGGTGGAGGCCTTCCTGGGCGAGGAGCGGGCCCGGGCCGGGGCCGCCTAGCGGGTGGTGTTCACGAAACGTGTCGTCCGGAGCCGCCGTTGGCGCCGCGCCGGATGCCGGGTTACGCTACCTCCATGCCGAGAGTCTCGCAGCTGTCCGCCTGGATGGAGAACCGCCCGGGGATGCTGGCGCAGGTGGCCGACGCCCTGGGCGCCAAGAAGGTCAACATCCGCGCCTTCATGGCCACGGCCATGGACGGGCGCGGGTTCCTGCGGCTGGTGGTCGACAGGCCGGCGGTGGCCAAGAGGGTCTTCGCCCAGCACGGCTGGAAGACCGCTGCCGACGAGGTGGTCGAGGTCACCGTGGCCGACGCGCCCGGCGCCCTGGCTCGCGTGGCCGAGCGGCTCGGCGCCGCCGGCGTCAACATCGACTACGCCTACCTGGGCACCGCTCGCCGCACCGGCAAGGTGAACATCTACCTGGCCGTGCGCGACGCGAAGGCGGCGCTCCGGGCGCTCCGCTAGGCGGCCTTCCGCCGGAAGACGAGCACCGCCGGATCCAGCTCCGGGGGCAAGACCAGCGCCGTGAGCGCCGGCTCCTCCGCCCAGGCGAAGGCCTGCTGCCGCTCGTAGGCCTTCCAGTCGCCGGCCGCGAAGCGGTGGCGGCTGGTGATCAGCAGGTACCGCTCCACGCCCGGGGCCTCGAAGACCGCCCGCTCGAAGGGGTTGCCGGGCGGCGGCCAGGAGCAGATCACCGTGCGCGGCCGGTGGCGCCGCAGCGCCTCCCGCGCCTCGAGCCGCTCCACCGAGGGCGGCGGCGTCACCGCGTGGCCCCAGCTGCCGTCGTCGGTGGCGGTCACCGCCACCCCCTCGGCGGCCAGGAAGCGGGAGAGGGTCCCGTCGCCGGCGGCGATCTCCAGGCAGGGCCCCTGGCACAGCGCCGCCAGCCTCCGCACCAGCTCCCGCGAGTAGAAGCAGTAGATGCCGCGCGTCTGCACCAGCGGCATCACCAGCCTCCTGTCGGGGACCAGCGGCCAGGCGAGCCGGAAGGCCGCCAGCGAGACCGGCTTCCGCTCGAGGCCGCGGCCCGCGAAGAGCAGCCGCTGCACCACCAGCCCGCTCCAGAGGCCGAGGCGCACGGTGCCGCCGGCCTCCCGCGCCGCCACCGCCAGCGCCGTCTTCTCGATGGCCAGCCGCCCCATCCGCTCGCGCACCAGCACCGGCAGGGCGGTGGCCAGGACCGCCGGGTTGCCCCCGCTCCTCCGCAGCCGCTCGCGCCACAGGTCGGCCTCGGCCCGTGCGGCACGGGCCAGCGCCGCCACCTTCTCGGCGCTGCCGCTGGCCAGGGCCGCCAGCACCGCCTCGCTCACCTTCTCCCACTCGGCCGGGTGGCGCGCCCGCAGCTCGTCGAGCGTGGCGCCGGCCAGCTCGGCTTCTCGATCGCCGTGGATCTGCACACCGCCATTCTCCCCCGGGCCCCGGGGACCCGCCAGCGCCGGGCGTCCGCTCGAGGGCGGCCTCTCCGGTGGCGGTGCCGCGTCCCGGAGCCAGGCCCCTCAGGCGGGCTCGCCGGCCTGGCTGCGCCGCACCGTGCCGCGGTCGATGTGGAAGATCACGTCGAGCAGCCGGGCCGCGTGGGAGACATCCGATTCCGCCAGGATGACCGAGAGCCCTTCCTTCTTGAGGAGCGCCACCAGCTCCGCCAGGCGCGCTGCCAGCACCGGGGCCACTCCCTCGAAGGGCTCGTCGAGGAGCAGCAGCCGGGTCCCCACCACCAGGGCGCGGGCCAGCGCCGTCAGCTTCTGCTGCCCGCCGGAGAGCTGGAGCCCCTTGCGCTCGCGGAAGCCGGCCACCTCCGGGATCATCTCGTAGACCCGGCGCAGCCGCCGGGCGGCGTCGGGCGCGCCGGTGGCCCAGGCCGGCAGCAGCACGTTCTCCTCCACGGTGAGCTGCGGGACGATGCGCCGGTCCTCCGGCATCCAGCCGATGCCCAGCCGGGCGCGCCTGTGGGGCGGCACCCCGCCCAGCTCCTTCCCGTCGAGCTTGATGGAGCCCACCGCCGGCTCGAGGACGCCGGCCAGGGTGCGAAGCAGGGTCGTCTTCCCCGCCCCGTTGCGCCCGATGAGCCCCACCAGCTGGCCGTCCTCGACCGAGAGATCCACGCCGCGCAGGATGCGCAGGGACTTGATGGAGACGTCGAGCGACTCGACCCGGAGCAGCATCTCAGGCTCCTCCGGGGACGGGCTCGCCGGTGACGTAGCGGCGCACCTCGGCGTCGGCCAGCACCCGGTCCGGCATTCCGTCGGCGATGATGCGACCGTCGTAGAAGGCCAGGATGCGCTCGGTGTAGCGGCGCACGATGTCCATGTCGTGCTCGACGAAGAGCACCGTCACCTTGTCGGCGCGGATGGCCCCCAGCACCAGGTCCATCAGGGCGAACTTCTCGTCGGCCGAGACGCCGCTGGTGGGCTCGTCGAGCAGCAGGATGCGCGGCTTCACCGCCAGGGCCATGGCGATGTCGAGGAGCTTGCGCACCCCCTCGGGCAGTGCGCTGGCGGGGGCGTCGCGCCACTCCCCCAGCCGGAAGCGCTGCAGCATCTCCTCGGCCACCGCCTCCGGCGCCTGGTCGCCGAGGGCGCTGCCCACGAAGGCGCGGCGCCCCAGGGAGACGATGCCCAGGCCCACCAGCAGGTTCTCGTAGGCGGTGAGGGTGTCGAACACCTGGGGGATCTGGAAGGAGCGGCAGATGCCGAGCCGGGTGATGCGCCGGGGCGCGAGGCCGGTGATGTCGCGTCCCTCGAAGGTGACGGTGCCGGCGGTGGGCTTCTGGTAGCCGGTCACCAGGTTGAGGAAGGTGGTCTTGCCGGCGCCGTTGCCGCCGATGAGCCCGACCACCGTGTCCGGGGCGACGGAGACCGAGAGGTCGTTGGCGGCCACCACCGCGCCGAAGGCCTTGGTCAGGCCGCGGGTCTCCAGGATGGCGCTCACGCCGCCCTCCGGCGCCGGCGGAACACCGACCAGAGCCCCTCGGGCAGGAAGAGGATCACCGCCAGCATCGAGGCTCCCACCACCAGCTGCCAGGTGTTGGGGGCGTGCTCGTAGGCGAAGCTACGCAGGAGCTCGAGCAGCAGCGCGCCGACGAAGGGCGCGGCCACGCTGCCGGTGCCGGAGAGGATGGCCACGAAGACGAACTCGCCCGAGGTGGTCCAGTAGGTGGTCTCGGGATCGACGTGGCCCACCGCCAGCGCCGTCAGGGCGCCGCCGGCGCCGGCCAGCACCGCGGCCAGCACCAGGTGCAGGTGGACGACGTTGCGGACCGAGGCGCCCATGTACTCGACGCGCAGCTCGTTGTCGCGGATGGCCGGGGCCAGGCGGCCCAGGTGCGAGCGCAGGTAGCGGTCGAGGGAGGCGGCGCCCACGAAGACCACCAGGGCCCCGAGCCCGTAGACCCCGAAGCGTCCCACCGGGCTGGTGGTCGGGAGGCCGAAGGTGCTCCTGGCCGCCACGTTGAAGCCGTCGGTGGAGCCCAGGGCCGAGGTCTTCACCAGGAGCCCGTAGAAGATCATGGAGAAGGCCAGGCTCAGCATGGCGAAGAAGATGGTGCGGTAGCGCGCCAGCAGGAGCCCGAGCAGCAGGGCCACCAGCCCGGCCGCTGTCGCGCCCAGGAGCACCAGGGGCACGGCGTCGCCGAGCTCGAGCGCGCTGGCCCCCATGCCGGCGGCGTAGGCGCCGATGCCGTAGTAGAGCCCCTGGCCGAAGGAAACCAGGCCGGTGCGCATCAGGAGCAGCAGGCCCAGGGCCACCAGCCCCTTGGCAAGCGCCAGGGTGACGAGGAACGCGGCCCACTTCGGGAGGAAGGGGACCACCGCCAGCGTGACGAGCAGGGCCAGGCCCAGCCGGGGCCAGAGGCGAGGCGGCGCGCCTGCGCTCATATCTTCCTGGCCTCCGCGGCCACGAAGAGGCCCCGGGGCCGGAACACCAGCACCAGCGCCATCACCAGGTAGATGCTGAAGAGCTCCACCTGCGGGAGCCAGTGCACGGCGGCCGAGCGCACCAGCCCGACGATGAGCGCCCCCAGCGCCGCGCCCGGCATGCTCCCCAGCCCGCCGATGACGACCACCGCGAAGGCCAGGACGATGACCTCCACGCCCATGCCGGGCAGCACCGAGACGGTGGGCGCGGTCAGCGCACCGCCGATGGCGGCCAGCATGGTGCCGGCGGTGAAGGTGACGAGGTAGATGCGGTTGACGTCGATGCCCATGGCCGCGCTCATCTCGCGGTCGTGGATGACGGCCAGCAGGAGCTTGCCGTGCTTGGTCCTGGTGACGGCGTAGAGCAGGGCCACGCCCACCCCCACCGCGGCCAGCACCAGGATTCCACTGTAGACCGGGTAGGAGAGGGGTCCCAACTCCACCGAGCCGAGGAGGCCGTAGGGCTCGGCCACGAAGTAGGCCTCCACACCCCAGACGAGCTTGACCGCGTCCTCGAGCATGAGGAACAGGGCGTAGGTGACGAGGACCAGCACCACCTCGTCCTTGCCGTAGCAGAAGCGCAGCAGGCCGCGTTCGATGAGCGGCCCCATCACCAGCCCCACCAGGATGGCCGCCGCCGCCAGCATGGCGTAGCTGCCCATGGGGGCGTGGCCCCCGCGGAGCCAGGCCCCCGCCAGCGAGGCGGCGGCGTAGGCGCCCAGCGCGTAGAGGCTGCCGTGCGCCATGTTGAGGATGCGCATGACGCCGTAGATGAGCGTCAGGCCGGCGGCGATGATGAACAGCCAGGAGGCGTACAGGACGCCGTCCACCGTCACCGCCAGCAGATCGCCCATCGAGTCCAGGCTCCAGCGCGCCGGGAGGCAGCGCTACTTCTTGAGCGAGGACTTGATCCAGTCGGCGCTCTTGACGCCCTCGGGCGGGAGCACCTTCTCGGCCGGGTAGCGCTTCACGTTCACGAAGGTGATCTTGCCCTTCACGTTCTTCACCGTGCCGTAGACCGCCTCGGAGACCGCCTGGTGGCCCTTGCCCAGCGCCATCTTCACGGTGCCGCTCGGCGACTCGAAGGTGAGCCCCTCGAGGGCGGCGATGATCTTGTCCTGGTCGGGGGCGGCCCCGCCGGCCTGCGCCTTCTCGTAGGCGGCCTTGAGCCCGAGGATGGCCTGGGCCATGCGGTAGGAGGGGTAGACCGGCGGCAGGCTGTAGCGATCGGTGTAGGCGGTGCGGAACCAGCCGTTGAGGGCGTTGTCCGGCGCGTAGACGCCGTTGGCGCCGCGGGCGCCGATGATGGTGCCGTCGGGGATCTGGCCGGCCAGCTTGTACATGGCGGTCTCACCAGCAGTGAACACCGCCACGCTCTTCTTGAAGAGGCCGCGGGGCGCGGCCTGGAGCACGAAGGCGTCGAGGTCGCCACCCCAGAAGCTGGAGTGGACGATGTCCGGGCTGCCCGACATCAGCGCCGAGATCTCGGCGCCGTACTGGCCGGCACCGAGCTTGGGCATCTGCGAGGTGGTGATCTGGACGTCGGGCCGGAGGACCTTCATCGAGGCCTCGAAGTCGGTCCAGGAGTCCTGGCCCCAGGCGTAGTTCTGGTTGATGCCGGCCACCTTCCTGGTCTTGGGCATCGTCTCGGTGACGTAGAGGGCGGCGGCCACGTTGTCGAGGGTGGCGTGCGGTGCGGTGCGGAAGACGTACCTGTACGTGCCCTCCTCGAAGATGCGAGGCGTGCCGCAGTCGAAGAGCAGGGTGAGCTTCTTCAGCTCCTCGGCCACCGGCGCCACCGCCAGGCAGTCGCCGCTGGAGATGTAGCCGATGACGGCGTCGACGTTCTGGCGCTGGACCAGGTTGCGGTACTCGGCCACCTGGGTGGTGGGGCCGCCGGCCTCGTCGATGAAGACCACCTCGATGGCGCGGCCGCCGAGCCCCTTGGCGGCGTGGGGCGCCGGGAGCTTGCCGCCGTTCAGGGCCTCGACCACCACCTCGGCGGCGTTGCGGGCCGGGACGCCGAAGGGACCGGCGGCGCCGCCGGAGAGGAAGGTGACGACGCCGATCTTGAACGGCTTCACCTCGGCGGCGGGAGCCGGCGCCTGGGCAACGGCGGCCCCGGCGAGCAGGAGGGTGGAGAGCACGGCGGTGGCGGCGAGCGACCGGGACCAGGGCCTCATGGACACTCCTCGAAGTCAGCGGGGTGAAGGATCCCGTGGAGGCTACGGAAGGGGGGCATGGCCTGTCAACGCACGGTGCGTGCGGACGTCTGCACGATACTGCCGGTGCCGTGGAGGGGGGACCCTGCCGGGGCGCGCCGGGGATTTCCTTGTGGCCCCTGCCGCGAGGCGTTAATCGCGGGGTTCTTTGGGCCGTGGGCCGGCACCGGCCGGGGGGTGAGCTTGAATCGCATCGCCGCGCGCATCATCGCCAGGGACCGGCGCCTCTCGGCCTTCCGCCACTACGAGCTCCTGGTTCACGTCTACGTGGTGGTCCTGCTCGTCTCCAACCTGGTGGGCCAGAAGCTCACCGCGGTGGGGCCGTTCCTGGTGTCGGGTGCGCAGCTCCTCTTCCCCATCACCTACATCTTCAGCGACATCTTCACCGAGGTGTACGGCTATGCCGGATCGCGGCGCGCCATCTGGCTGGCCTTCCTGGCCAACGCGCTCATGGGCGCCATGGGCCTCTTCATGGTGTGGATCCCGGCGGCGCCGAGCTGGCCCGCGGCGAGCCAGCAGGCCTTCGAGGTGGTCTTCGGAGCGGTGCCGCGGATGATCCTGGCGAGCCTGGTCGCCTTCTGGGCAGGCGAGTTCACCAACTCCTACGTGCTGGCCCGCATGAAGGTCTGGACCGGCGGCCGCCGCCTCTGGACCCGCACGGTGGCCAGCACCATCGCCGGCCAGGCCATCGACTCGTTCATCGTCACCGCGGTCTTCTTCTGGGGCACCGTGCCCTTCGCCGACATCCTGCGGGCCGCCGGCTCCGGCTACCTCTTCAAGGTGGCCTACGAGGCGCTGGCCACGCCGGCCACCTACGCGATCGTGAACGGCCTGAAGCGGGCGGAGGGGGTGGATGTCTACGACGAGGGGACCAACTTCAGCCCCTTCGCACGCTCCGCCGAGTAGCCGGCCGGGGCCTTGCCTCGGCGGCCGGCCCGCGGGGAGAGTAGGGCGCCCATGAGCAGAGAGCCCCAGGACCTCACCGACCAGCCCGGCGCCGTCCGCGAGGACGAGCGGCTCGACCTCGCGCCCCTGGCCGCCTGGCTGGCGCGGGCCGTCCCCGGCGCCGCCGGCCCGGTGGAGCTCCTCCAGTTCGGCAAGGGCCACTCCAACCTCACCTACCTGCTGCGCTTCGGCGGGCGGGAGGCGGTGCTGCGGCGCGCGCCGCGCGGCGCCAACATCAAGCACGCCCACGACATGCACCGGGAGTTCACCCTGCTCTCGGCGCTGCGGGGCGCCTACCCCAAGGCCCCGCGCCCCATCGCCTTCTGCGACGACGAGGCGGTCGTCGGCGCTCGCTTCTACCTGATGGAGCGGGTCCGCGGCGTGATCCTGCGCGGCCGGGAGCGGCCGGCCGGGCTGGAGCTGCCGCCGGAGCGGATGGAGGCCCTCTCCCGCGCCTTCGTCGACGACCTGGCGGCGCTCCACGCGGTGGACGTGCGCGGCGGGCCGCTGGCGGCGATGGGGAGGCCCGAGGGGTACGTGGCCCGCCAGGTGGCAGGCTGGACCGAGCGGTACGCCAGGGCGCGCACCGACGAGGTCCCGGAGCTGGAGCGGGCGCTCCACTGGCTGGCCGCGAGCCAGCCGACAACGGAGACCGGCGCCGCCCTCATCCACAACGACTACAAGTACGACAACCTGGTGCTCGATCCGGCCGACCTCTCCTGCATCGTCGCCCTCCTCGACTGGGAGATGGCCACGGTGGGCGACCCGGCCATGGACCTGGGCAGCAGCCTCGGCTACTGGGTCGACGCCGCCGATCCGCCGGAGCTGCGCGCCATGGCCTTCGGGCCCACGCCGCTGCCCGGCAACCTCGACCGCGAGGCCCTGCTGGCCCGCTACGCCGCGGCCACCGGGCGCGACCCCGGCGACCCGGTGTTCCTCTACGTGTACGGCCTCGCGAAGCTGGCGGTCATCGCCCAGCAGATCTACAGGCGCTTCCGGGACGGCCACACGCGCGACCCGCGCTTCGCCGCCATGATCGACGGCGTGCGGGTGCTGGGCCGGCAGGCGGCACGGGCCATCGAGCGCCGCCGCATCGGCGGGCTGGGCTAGGGTTGCACCCGCGCCCCGCGCCCGCCTGGGCGGATCCGGCGGCCGTACCGCAGGGCGAGACGTCGGTCCGCAGCGGTTCGCTGCGCGGAACGGCGCCGGCCCCTGTGGCGGAATTCACCGGTTCCCCCCCCACTTCCGCGTTCCCATTCGGGGAGCCCCGGGTACGGGCGGCGGGATTTCGCGGTAGCGTTGCCGTCCCTGCCTTTTCCCCACGGAGGCGCACACATGTCTCTTCGCACCCTTGCCGCACTGCTGGTGTATGCCCTGGTCGGCCTCGGGACGGCCCGGGCGGCTGTACCCGGCGTCACCGACACCGAGGTCACCATCGGGATCACCGGCCCGCTCTCGGGCCCGGCCGCGGCCTGGGGCACCATCGCCCTGGCGTCCGAGGCCTACGCCAAGCACGTCAACGCCCAGGGGGGCGTGCACGGCCGCAAGCTCAAGATCATCCTCAAGGACGACGGCTACAACCCGGGCCGCGCGGTGGCGAACTTCAACGAGATGAAGGACCAGGCCTTCGCGGTCCTGGGGACGGTCGGCACGGCGGTGCTGAACGCCAACAAGGACCTGGTCGCCGAGGCGGGCCTGCCGCTGGTCTACCCCCTGGGCAGCGTCGAGGTCTTCGCCAAGCAGCCCAAGGCGAAGGTGCGCACCGTCTTCCAGGTCTACCCGCAGTACGCCGACGAGACCGAGTTCCTCGTGCAGCAGGCCGCCAAGCTCGAGGGGGTGAAGAAGATCGCCCTCTTCGGCCAGAACGACGACTGGGGCCAGGACGCCATCGCGGGGGCGAAGCGCGGAGTCGCCAAGGTGCCGGGCATGCAGCTGGTGGACTCCGTGCTCTACCAGGTCACCGACCGCGAGCTCGGGACCCAGGCGCTCAAGCTGAAGGAGTCCGGCGCGGAGGCCATCCTGCTCTGCGCCACGCCGGTCCACGGGACCGGCATCGTGAAGGAGATGGCCAAGCTGGGCTACCGCCCCAAGATCTTCGCCTCCTTCATCCTCTACGACCGGGACACCATGTTCCGCCTGCTCGGCGACCTCTGGGATGGCGCCTACTTCGACACGGTCATCGCCATGCGGGGCGAGCCGGCCGCGGACAAGATCATCGCCGACGTCCTCAAGATCGACCCCAAGTTCAAGGGGCGCGAGGGCTTCGCCATCCAGGGTGCGGCCGACATCATCGTCCTCGTCGAGGGCCTGAAGCGCGCCGGCCGCGACCTCACCCGCGAGGGCTTCATCAAGGCGATGGAGACCATCAAGGACTGGAACCAGGACGGCCTGACCGCGCCCATCACCTTCGGGCCCGACAAGCACCACGGCCTGAACACCGTCCGGCTCATGCAGGCCCTCAAGGCCAAGGACGGCAGCATCCGGCAGGTGACCGACTACCAGCTCTTCCCGGCGCACTACTAGGCGGCGATGGGCGCTGGGCTGCTCGAGGTCCAACACCTGGCACTGCGCTTCGGCGGGATCACCGCGCTCGCCGGCGTCGACCTCTCGATCGCCGAGGGGGAGACGCTGGCGGTCATCGGCCCCAACGGCTCCGGCAAGACCTCGCTGATGAACTGCATCACCGGGCTCTACAGGCCCACCGCGGGCAGCATCCGGCTGCGGGGGGAGAGCCTGCTCGGGCTCTCCCCCGACGCGGTCACCGCCCGCGGGGTGGCCCGCACCTTCCAGAACCTCCGCCTCTTCCAGCACATGACGGTGCTCGACAACCTGCTGCTGGGCCGCCACCTCCACTTCCGCCGCCGCCTGGTCGACGCCTTCGTGCGCCGGCGCGGCGAGGAGATCCGCCACCGGGAGCGCTGCGAGGAGATCATCGAGTTCCTGGACCTCGAGCCCTGGCGCGACCAGCGGGTGGTGGGCTGCGCCTACGGCGTGCAGAAGCGGGTGGAGCTGGGGCGGGCGCTGTGCACCGAGCCCAAGCTCCTGCTCCTCGACGAGCCGGTCTCCGGCCTCACCGCCGAGGAGAAGGAGGAGGTCAGCTACTGGATCCACGAGGCCCGGGGCCGCTTCGGGGTCACGGTGCTGCTGGTGGAGCACGACCTGCGGGTGGCTGCGCGGCTCGCCAGCCGCATGGTGGTGATGGACCGCGGCGAGAAGCTCACCGAGGGGCCGCCGGCCGAGGTGCAGAAGCACCCCGGCGTGGTCCGCGCCTACCTGGGGGATCAGTGAGCGAGGCAGAGACCCCGGTGCTCCTGCAGGTGGCCAGCATCGAGACGCTGTACCACGACCGCATCTACGCCCTCTCGGGCGTGTCGCTGGAGGTGCGGGAGCGCGAGATCTTCGCGGTGCTGGGCCCCAACGGCGCCGGCAAGACGACGCTCCTGAAGAGCATCGCCGGCCTGCTCAAGGACCAGCCCAAGAAGGGCACCATCGCCCTGGGCGGCAAGCGGCTGGAGCGGCGCCGGCCCGAGGAGGTGGCCCGCGCCGGGGTGGTCTTCGTCCCCGAGGATCGCGGCCTGTTCCGCGAGCTGACGGTGGCCGAGAACCTGGAGCTGGGCCTGTGGGGCCGGCGCGACAGGGAGTCCCGCGAGGACGTGGAGCGGGTGCTTGCCATGTTCCCGGTGCTGAAGGAGCGGCTGGAGCAGCAGGCCGAGAAGCTGTCCGGCGGCCAGCAGCAGATGCTGGCCATCGGACGGGCGCTCCTGCGGCGGCCGCGGCTCCTGATGCTCGACGAGCCCTCGCTGGGCCTCACCCCGGAGCTGGCGAAGCTGGTGTTCGGGGCGCTCGAGGAGATCTGCCGGGCGGGCACCACCATCCTGCTGGTGGAGCAGAACGCCCGGCTGGCCCTCAAGGTGGCCCGGCGCGCCGCCATCCTCGAGACCGGGCGCATCGTGCTCCAGGGCACGCCCCAGGAGCTGGCCGAGAACGAGGACGTGCGCGACGTCTACCTGGGCGTGGGCTCGGGCGACGCCTCCACGGTGAAGGAGTGGCGCCTCTACCGCAAGCGGAGGCGCTGGTGACCGCCCGCACCCTGCCCGGGCTGCTCTTCGGCCAGGCCGCCCGCCGCGGCCCGTCGCTCGCCATCCGCTACAAGAAGCTGGGCATCTGGCACCGCGTCAGCTGGGGCCAGTACGCCGACAGGGTCTCGGCGGTGGCCGCGGGCCTCCTGGCGCAGGGACTGAAGCGCGGCGAGAAGGTGGCGGTGCTGGGCGAGAACTGCCCCGAGTGGCTCTACTGCTCGCTGGGCATCATGGCCGCCGGCGGGGCCACCTGCGGCATCTACCCCACCAACTCCGCCGACCAGGTCCAGTACGTGCTGGAGCACTCCGGCGCGCGGATCCTCTTCGCCGAGAACGAGGAGCAGCTGGAGAAGGTGCTGCCCATCCTCCCGGCCACCCAGGTGGAGAAGGTGATCGTCTGGGACGAGAAGGGGCTGTGGGGCTTCGAGGATCCGCGGGTGATGTTCTTCGACGCCTTCCTGGCGGCCGGGGCCCAGGCGCTGGCGGCCTCGCCGCGGGCGGTGGAGGAGCGGGAGGCGCAGCTCACCCCCGACGACACCGCCATGTTCATCTACACCTCGGGCACCACCGGGCCGCCCAAGGGGGCGATGCTCAGCCACGGCAACTGCCTCTTCATGTCCCAGGCGCTCCGGGCCGCCAACCAGGCCAGCGTCGACGACGAGCTCGTCAGCTACCTGCCCCTGGCCCACATCTACGAGAACCTGGGCTCGGTGCTGCAGCACGTGGACATCGGCTACGTGGTCAACTTCATCGAGAGCCTCGACACCCTCTTCCCCAACCTGCGCGAGGTCTCGCCCACCTACTTCGCCAGCGTGCCGCGCATCTGGGAGAAGCTGGCCTCGACCATCGAGCTGCGCATGGCCGACTCCACCCTGGTGAAGCGGCTCCTCTACCGGACCGCGGTGGGGGTGGGGCGGCGCTGGGTGCGGGCCCGGCGGCAGGGCCACGTGCCGCTCTCGCTGCGCCTGGCCCGCTTCCTCACCTACTGGACGGTCTTCGAGCCACTCAAGCGGCGCATCGGCTTCGACCGCACCCGCCTGGCCTTCAGCGGCGCCGCCCCGGCCTCGCCCGACCTCTTCGACTACTTCCAGGCGCTGGGCGTCAACCTGGTGGAGGGCTACGGCATGACCGAGTCCTCCGGGGTCATCTCGGTGAACCGGCCCGACAGGCCGCTGGTGGGCACCGTGGGCGAGCCGGTGCCGGGCATCGAGGTGAAGCTCAGCGAGGAGGACGGCGAGATCCTGACCCGCGGCCCCCACGTCTTCCAGGGCTACTACAAGGACCCGGAGCAGACCGCGCGCGCGGTGGACGCCGAGGGCTGGCTCCACACCGGCGACGTGGGCGAGTGGGTGGAGGGGCGGCTCAAGATCGTCGACCGCAAGAAGGACCTCATCATCACCGCCGGCGGCAAGAACATCGCCCCCGCCTACATCGAGAACAAGCTCAAGTTCAGCCCCTACATCCAGGACGCCGTCGTCATCGGCGACCGGCGCAAGTACGTGGTGGCCCTGGTCCTCATCGACGAGGACAACGTCACCAAGTACGCCCAGGACAACCGGCTGCCCTTCGGCACCTTCATGGAGCTGACCCAGCTCCCCGA
Organism: Deltaproteobacteria bacterium; assembly: GCA_016214955.1. Taxonomy (GTDB): domain Bacteria; phylum Myxococcota; class Myxococcia; order Myxococcales; family Anaeromyxobacteraceae; genus JACRMN01. The sequence goes on along the minus strand of JACRMN010000010.1, from coordinate 214,649 downwards.
GGTGAGGAAGCTCATCGGCCACGAGGTCGATCGGGTCAACAAGACGCTCTCCCAGGTGGAGTCGGTGAAGCGCTTCGCGCTCCTGCCGCGCCGCTTCTACGAGGAGGAGGGGGACGTGACGCCGACCAAGAAGGTGAAGCGCCGCAACATCGAGAAGCGCTACTCCGACCTGGTCGAGTCGCTCTACCGGGGCTAGCGAATGGATCTGGTCGAGACCTACCGCGAGGAGCTCCGCTTCGTCCGCAAGCCCATCCCCCGGGCGCTGCTCCTCCTGCTGCTGCTGGCCCTCCTGCTCCTGCCGTGGTGGGGGCCGCGAGCCTGGCTCTCCCGGGGCAGCCTGGTGTGGCTCTTCGCCATCGGGGTCATCGGGCAGAACCTGCTCATCGGCTACGCAGGCCTGGTCTCGTTCGGGCAGGCCGGCTTCCTGGCCGTGGGGGCCTACACCTTCGGCCACCTGCGCATCGCCGGCGTGCCCTTCCCGCTGGCGCTGGCGGCGGCCGGCGGCGCGGCGGGCCTGGTGGGCTGGCTGGTGGGCTTCCCCTCGCTGCGGCTCAAGGGGCCCTACCTGGCCATCGCCACGCTGGGCTTCGGCACTGCCACCTACCAGATCTTCGCCAACGTGGAGAAGCTCTCCGGCGGCCGCCAGGGCCTGGGCATCCCGGCGCTGGAGCCGCTCTTCGGCCTCTCCCGCGACGTCTACGTCTACCTGGTCTACTACCTCATCTTCCTGCTCTTCACCGGCGCGGCCTACAACCTGGTCTCCTCCTACGTGGGCCGCTCGCTGGTGGCGGTGCGCGACAGCGACATCGCCGCCGAGGCCATGGGCGTGAACCTCACCCGCACCAAGCTGCTGGCCTTCGGCATCTCCAGCTTCTACACCGGGGTCCACGGCGCGCTCATGGCCCAGTACCTCGGCCACCTGGAGCCGCAGTCCTTCAACATCGCCGAGTCGCTGAACTTCTTCGTGGCGGTGATCGTGGGCGGCCTGGCCTCGGTGGAGGGCTCGGTGATGGGGGCGGCCTTCACCGTGCTGGTGCCGGCCCTCTTCGGCGACTTCCGCTGGGCGGTGCCGGTGCTCTTCGGCGCCGCCATCCTCGGGGTGCTGATCTTCGAGCCGCTGGGGCTCTCCGGGATATGGCTCAAGGCCCGCCTCTACTTCCGCATGTGGCCCTTCCGGTAGGCGACCATGGGAAACTTCCTCCAGTACGCCCTCACCGGTCTCTCCGCGGGGAGCCTCTACGCGCTGGTGGCGCTCGGGCTGGTGCTCATCCACCGCTCGGCCCGGGTGCTCAACTTCGCCCACGCCGACGTGGCCACGCTGGGCACCTTCGCCGCCTTCGCGGTGGTGAGCCGCGGCCAGTCCCTGTGGGTGGCGCTGCCGCTGGCGCTGGCCACCGGCGCGACGGTGGCCACGCTCTTCTACTTCGGGGCGGTGGTCCCGGCGGTGCGCAAGGGGGCCAACCCGCTGGGCCTGGTGATCCTGACCATCGGCCTGGCCCTCATCATCCAGGGCTTCACGGTCTGGGGCTGGGGTGCCGAGCCGGATCGCTTCCCGTTCCCGCTCTCCGACAGCAAGGTGTGGCAGGTGGGGCCGGTGTTCGTCTCCGAGCTGGCGGTCGGCACCTTCGTGGCCGCCGGCGTCGCCGGCCTGCTCCTCTACCTCCTCACCCAGCGCACCCGGCTCGGCCTGGCGATGCGTGCCACCTCCGAGAACCTGCCGGCCGCCCAGACCCTGGGCATCCCCACCCGCGCGGTGCTCGCCTTCTCCTGGGGCACGGCGGCGGCGCTGGCGGTGGTGGCCGGCGTCTTCCTGGCGCCCGCCCTGCTGCTCGATCCGTTCTTCATGCTCGACCCGATGTTCAAGGGGCTGGCGGCGGCGGTGCTGGGCGGGCTCAACAGCCTGCCGGGCGCGGTGCTGGGGAGCCTCGTCCTCGGGGTGGCCGAGAGCCTCTTCGGCGGCTACGTGGCGCTGGAGTTCAAGAGCAGCCTGGCCTTCGTGCTCATCGTCGCCGTGCTGCTGGTGCGGCCCGAGGGGCTGCTCGGCAAGGAGTTCCAGGAGCGGGTCTAGCCCGCGAGGGCGGGGCCGCAGGGAGGAAGGGATGGCGGAGGAGGGGAAGGGAAGGGCGGTGGCGCGCGAGCTCCTCGGGCAGCTCTCGCTGCCGGTCATCGGCGCGCCCATGTTCATCCTCTCGCAGCCCGACCTGGTCATCGGGCAGTGCCAGAGCGGCGTGGTGGGCTCCTTCCCGGCGCTCAACGCGCGCCCGCCGGAGCTCCTCGACGAGTGGCTGCACCGCATCGGCGAGGAGCTGGCGGCCCACCGGCGCCGGCACCCCGGCGAGAAGGTGGCGCCCTACGCCGTCAACCAGATCATCCACGAGTCGAACGACAGGCTGGAGCGGGACCTCCGGACCTGCGAGAAGCACAGGGTCCCGCTGGTCATCACCAGCCTGCGGGCCCCCACCGGCATCACCGGCGCGGTGCACGCCTGGGGCGGCAAGGTCTTCCACGACGTGGTCAACGTCCGCCACGCCCAGAAGGCCCTGGAGGCCGGCGTGGACGGCCTGGTGCTGGTGGCCGCCGGGGCCGGGGGCCACGCCGGAACCCTCTCGCCCTTCGCCCTGCTGGGCGAGGTACGCAGGTTCTTCGACGGGCCCATCGCGCTGGCCGGCTCCATCACCACAGGCCGGGCGGTGCTGGCGGCGCGGGCCATGGGGGCCGACCTGGCCTACGTGGGCACCCGCTTCATCGCCACCGCCGAGGCCCAGGCGCCCGAGGCCTACAAGGAGATGGTGGTGCGGTCGAAGGCCGCCGACGTGGTCTACACGCCCTACTTCACCGGCGTGCACGGCAACTACCTGCGGGGCAGCATCGTCGCCTCGGGCCTGGATCCCGACGCGCTGCCCCACGCCGACAAGGCCTCGATGAGCTTCGGGTCGCAGAAGGGGCCCAAGACCTGGAAGGACATCTGGGGTGCCGGGCAGGGCGTGGGCACCGTCGACGAGATCCTCCCGGTGCGGGAGCTGGTGGCGCGGATGCGCGCCGAGTACCGGGCGGCCCGGGCCGCCCTCTGCCAGGAGATGGAAGCGTGAGCACGGTGCTACAGGCCGCCGAGGGCGGCGTCGTCACCCTCACCATGAACCGTCCCGAGGTCCGCAACGCCCTCGACGCCGCCACCTACCGCGGCCTCTCGGCGGCGCTGGCCGCTGCCGGGAAGGACGCCGCGGTGCGGGCGGTGGTGGTCACCGGCGCCGGCGGCCACTTCACCGCCGGCAACGACCTCCACGACTTCCAGAACCTGGCGCTGGACGGCGAGCCGGCCGGCCTCACCTACCTGAAAGCCATCTCCACCTTCGAGAAGCCGCTGCTGGCGGCCGTCGAGGGCGTGGCGGTGGGCATCGGCACCACCATGCTGCTCCACTGCGACTTCGCCTGGGCGGGGGAGGGGGCCCGGCTGCGCATGCCCTTCGTGCCGCTGGGGCTCTGCGCCGAGGGCGGCTCCTCGCTGCTGCTGCCGCGGCTCGCCGGCCAGAAGAGGGCCAGCGACCTGCTGCTCACCGGCCGCGAGTTCGGGGCCGCCGAGGCGCTGGAGGCCGGGCTCCTCACCGGCACCACCGCCGCCGGCGGGGCGCTGGCCCGGGCCCAGGAGGTGGCGCGCCAGGTGGCGGCCCTGCCTCCCGAGGCGGTGCGGGTCACCAAGGCGCTGCTGCGGCGGCCCATCCAGGAGCGGCTCCAGGAGACGCTGATGGTGGAGATCGCCGAGTTCGCCGCCCGCCTCGGCTCCGACGAGGCCCAGGCGGCCTTCGCCGCCTTTTTCGCCAAGCGGAACAGGTAGGCGCAGGCAGCGGGAAGGCGTGGCGCCCGCGGCGCGGCTCGGTCATCATGCCGGGACCCGCGGCTGCGGATCACGCGAGGGATTCACATCCACCTTCGGGCGCCGCAGGCCGGGCGCCGACAGGGAGCGCGCATGAGCCAGGTGAGCTACGCGGTGCAGGACGGCGTCGCCGTCCTCACCCTCGACAACCCTCCGGTCAACGGCCTGGGACACGAGCTGCGAACCGGCCTGGTGGCCGGGCTGGACCGGGCGCTCGGCGACCCGGCGGTGCGGGCGGTGGTGCTCACCGGGGCCGGCAAGGCCTTCTCCGGCGGCGCCGACATCAAGGAGTTCGACAGCCCCCGGGCGCTGGCCGAGCCCAACCTGCACACCGTCATCCGGGCGGTGGAGCAGAGCCCGAAGCCGGTGGTCGCCGCCATCCACGCCGTGTGCATGGGCGGCGGCCTGGAGCTGGCGCTCGCCTGCCACTACCGGGTGGCGGCCCCCGGCGCCCAGGTGGCGCTGCCGGAGGTGAAGCTGGGCCTGCTGCCCGGCGCCGGCGGCACCCAGCGGCTGCCGCGGGCGGTGGGGCTGGAGACGGCGCTCAACATGATCGTCTCCGGCGCACCGGTGCCTTCGGAGAAGCTGGTCAAGGCGGGCCTCTTCGACGAGCTGGTCGAGGGGGATCTCGTGGCCGGCGCCACGGCCTTCGCGCGGAAGGTGGCCGGCAAGCGCCCGCTCCCGCTGGTTCGCGACCGCAAGGTGGAGCACCGGAGCGCCCAGGGCTTCATCGGCTTCGCCCGCAACACCGCCGCGGCGGTGGCCAAGGACTACCCGGCGCCCCACAGGTGCATCGACGCCATCGAGGCGGCGGTGGAGAAGCCCTTCGAGGAGGGGCTGCGGGTCGAGCGGGAGCTCTTCCTGCAGCTCATGTTCACCCCCGAGTCGCGGGCGCTGCGCCACGCCTTCTTCGCCGAGCGGGCCGCCTCCAAGATCCCAGACGTCCCCGAGGACACGCCCACGCGGCCGATCAAGCTGGCCGCGGTCATCGGCGCCGGCACCATGGGCGGCGGCATCGCCATGAACTTCGCCAACGCCGGCATCCCGGTGAAGGTGCTGGAGGTGAAGGAGGAGGCGCTCCAGAAGGGCATCGGGGTCGTCCGGAAGAACTACGAGGGCAGCGCCAAGAAGGGGAAGCTCACCGCCGAGCAGGTGCAGGAGCGCATGGGCCGCATCCAGCCCACCCTCGACTACGCCGCCATCGGCGACGCCGACATCGTCGTCGAGGCGGTCTTCGAGGACATGGCGGTGAAGGAACAGGTCTTCAAGAAGCTCGACCAGGTGATGAAGCCCGGCGCCATCCTGGCGACCAACACCTCCACCCTCGACGTGAACGCGATCGCCGGATTCACCCGGCGGCCCCAGGACGTCGTCGGAACCCACTTCTTCAGCCCCGCCAACGTGATGAAGCTCCTGGAGATCGTCCGCGGCGCCAGGACCGGCAAGGACGTCCTGGCCACGGTGATGGGCCTCTCCAAGAAGATGAAGAAGACCGGCGTGGTCTCCGGCGTCTGCGACGGCTTCATCGGCAACCGCATGCTGGAGCAGTACCTGCGCCAGTGCCTGTGGCTGCTGGAGGAGGGGGCGCTGCCGCAGCAGGTGGATCGCGCCCTGGAGAAGTTCGGCTGGGTGATGGGGCCGTTCCGGGTGAGCGACCTGGCCGGCAACGACGTGGGTTGGTACATCCGAAAGCGGCGCTACGTCGAGCGGCCCGACGTGAAGTACTCGCGCATCGCCGACCAGATCTGCGAGCAGGGGCGCTTCGGCCAGAAGACCGGCGCCGGCTGGTACCGGTACGAGACCGGCAAGCGCGACGCCCTCCCCGACCCGGCGGTGGAGGCCACCATCGTGGCCTACCGCCAGAAGATCGGGATCGCGCCCCGCGAGATCTCCGACGACGAGATCGTCCACCGCTGCGCCTGGGCGCTGGTGAACGAGGCGGCCCAGCTCCTCGAGGAGGGCATCGCCCAGCGGGCCTCCGACATCGACATGGTCTACCTCACCGGCTACGGCTTCCCCGTCTACCGCGGTGGCCCCATGCGCTACGCCGACGAGGTCGGCCTCTACAACGTGGTCCGGGCCATGAAGCGCTTCGGGGAGAACCCCCACGGCGACCCGGGCTTCTGGAAGCCGGCACCGCTGCTCGCCCGCCTGGCCGCCGAGGGCAAGAGCTTCACCGGGAAGGGGGAGTGATCATGGCCGACGCCGTCATCGTCTCGACCGCACGCACCGGCCTCGCCAAGTCCTGGCGCGGGGCCCTCAACATGACCCACGGCGCCACCCTGGGCGGCCACGTCGTCCAGGCCGCGGTGGCGCGCGCCAAGGTGGATCCCGCCGAGGTGGAGGACGTCCTCATGGGCTGCGCCCTCCCCGAGGGCACCACCGGCGGCAACGTGGCCCGGCAGATCGCGCTCCGCGCCGGCCTGCCGGTGAGCACCGGCGGCACCACCGTGAACCGCTTCTGCTCCTCCGGCCTGCAGACCATCGCCATGGCGGCGCAGCGGGTGCTGGTGGACAAGGTACCGGTGCTGGTGGCCGGCGGCCTGGAGCAGATCTCCTGCGTCCAGGGCGAGCTCAACCAGCACATGTTCAAGGACCCGGCGCTGCTGGAGACCAAGCCGGCCGTCTACATGAGCATGCTGGAGACCGCCGAGAACGTGGCCAGGCGCTACGGCATTCCCCGCCAGCAGCAGGACGAGTACGGGGTGCGCAGCCAGCAGCGTGCGGCGGCCGCCCAGGCGGCCGGCAAGTTCGACGACGAGATCGTCCCCTTCCCCACGGTGATGGCCACCGCCGACAAGGAGTCGGGCCGCATCTTCACCAAGGAGGTCACCCTCTCCGCCGACGAGGGCATCCGCGCCGACACCACCTACGAGGCGGTGGCCCGGATCAAGCCGGCCGTCCCCGGGGGCGTCATCGCCGCCGGCAACGCCAGCCAGTTCTCCGACGGCGCCTCGGCCTGCGTGGTGATGGACGGCAAGCTGGCCGAGAAGCGCGGCCTCCAGCCGCTCGGCATCTTCCGCGGCTTCGCCGTGGCCGGCTGCGAGCCCGACGAGATGGGCGTCGGCCCGGTGTTCGCGGTGCCGCGGCTCCTGGAGCGCACCGGCGTGAAGATGGACGAGATCGGCCTCTGGGAGCTCAACGAGGCCTTCGCGGTGCAGGTGATCCACTGCCGCGACCGGCTCGGCATCCCCGACGAGCGGCTCAACGTCGACGGCGGCGCCATCGCCGTGGGCCACCCCTACGGCATGAGCGGCGCGCGCCTGGTGGGCCACGCCCTCATCGAGGGGAAGCGGCGCAAGGTGAAGTACGTGGTGGTGACCATGTGCATCGGCGGCGGCATGGGGGCCGCCGGGCTCTTCGAGGTGGCCTGAGGGCCAGCCAGCGGAAGGACGGACCGCACCATGCTCGACGCCTACATCTACGACGGCCTCCGCTCGCCCATCGGCCGCCACGCCGGCGCCCTGGCCGGGGTCCGCTCCGACGACCTCGCGGCCGAGGTGATGCGGGCGGTGCTGGCCCGCTCGCCCTGGAAGCCGGAGCAGCTCGACGACGTCATCCTGGGCTGCACCAACCAGGCTGGCGAGGACGCCCGCAACGTGGCCCGCCACGCGCTCCTGCTGGCCGGCTTCCCGGTGACCACGCCGGGCGTCACCGTCAACCGGCTCTGCGCCAGCGGCCTGCAGGCGGTGGCCGACGCCGCCCGGGCCATCACCGCGGGGGAGGGGGAGCTCTACCTGGCGGGCGGCGTGGAGAGCATGAGCCGCGCCCCCTTCGCCATGGCCAAGGCCGAGGTTCCGTACCAGCGGGAGGCCAGGATCTTCGACACCACCATCGGCTCCCGCTTCCCCAACCCGCGGATCGCCGAGCGCTACGGGGTGGAGTCGATGCCCGAGACCGGCGACAACGTGGCCAGGGATCACGCCGTGAAGCGCGAGGAGGCCGACCGCTACGCCGCCGGCTCGCAGGCCCGCTACGCCGCAGCCAAGGCGGCCGGCTTCTACCAGGGGGAGCTGCACCCCATCTCCATCCCGGCGCGCAAGGGGCCGCCCACGGTGGTCTCCGAGGACGAGCACCCGCGCCCCGACAGCACGCTCGAGGCCCTGGCCAAGCTGAAGCCGCTCTTCCCCGGCGGCGTGGTCACCGCCGGCAACGCCTCGGGCGTGAACGACGGCGCCGCGGCGCTGCTGGTGGGGAGCCGGGCCGCCGGCGAGAAGGCGGGCGCGAAGCCCATGGCCCGGGTGCTCTCGGCCGCGGCGGCCGGCGTCGAGCCGCGGGTCATGGGGGTGGGCCCGGTCTACGCCATCCCCAAGGCCCTGGCCCGGGCCGGCATCACGCTGGCCCAGGCCGACGTCATCGAGGTGAACGAGGCCTTCGCCTCGCAGGTGCTGGCCTGCCTGAAGCTGCTCGGCATCGCCCAGGACGACAGCCGCGTCAACCCCAACGGCGGCGCCATCGCCATCGGCCACCCGCTTGGAGCCTCCGGGGCCCGGCTGGCGCTCACCGCCGCGCGGGAGCTGCAGCGCCGCCAGGGGCGCTACGCGGTGGTCAGCCTGTGCATCGGAGTGGGGCAGGGGCTGGCGGTGGTGCTGGAGCGGGTGTAGCGGCCGCCATCGGCCCCCCGCTCCGCCCGCCGCGCGGTTATGCTCGCGGCTCCATGTCCACCGCCGCCACGCCGCCCTCGAAGGCCGCCGAGAAGCGGATGCGCGCCATCCGCAACCTCGGGATCATGGCGCACATCGACGCCGGCAAGACCACGGTGACCGAGCGGCTGCTCTTCGCCGCGGGCCGCACCCACAAGATGGGCGAGGTCCACGAGGGGCAGGCGGTGATGGACTGGATGGACCAGGAGCGGGAGCGGGGGATCACCATCACCTCCGCGGTCACCAGCCTGGCCTGGCGCGGCCACGAGCTGCACCTGGTGGACACCCCGGGCCACGTGGACTTCACCATCGAGGTGGAGCGCAGCCTGCGGGTGCTCGACGGCGCGGTGGCGGTCTTCGACGCCGGCCACGGCGTCGAGCCCCAGAGCGAGGCGGTGTGGCGCCAGGCCGACCGCTACCACGTGCCCCGCATCGCCTTCGCCAACAAGATGGACCGGGTGGGCGCCGACCTCGACGCCACGCTGGCCTCGATGCGGGCCCGCTTCAAGGCCCAGGCCATCGCCGCGGTGCAGCGGCCGGTGGGGACCGAGGGAGCCTTCGGCGGCTTCGAGGACCTGGTGGGACGGCGCACCGTGCGCTTCCCCGACGTCGAGGACCCGCGGGCCATGGAGGTCCGGGAGGGCATCTCGCCCGAGGGGGAGGCGGCGCGCCAGGCGCTGCTGGCGGTGCTGGCCGACCACGACGAGGCGGCCGCCGAGGCGCTGCTCGGCGATGCCGACCTCGGCGAGGCGGGCATGAAGGCGGCCCTGCGCCGGGCCACGCTCACCGGCCGCTTCGTCCCGCTGCTCTGCGGTGCGGCGCTGCGCAACAAGGGCATCCCCCAGCTCCTCGACGCCATCTGCGACTACCTGCCCTCGCCGCTCGACCTGCCGCCGGTGCGGGGACACCACCCCAAGACCCACGCCGAGGAGGTGCGCGCCGGCGACGAGGCCGGCCCGCTCCTGGCGCTGGCCTTCAAGGTCTCGCTCCTCGACGAGGGGCGGCGCTTCGTCTTCCTGCGCATCTACGCCGGGCGGCTGGCCGAGGGGGCCGAGGTGTGGAACGCCAGCCTGGGCAAGGCCGAGCGGGTCACGCGGCTGCTGCTGGTCCACGCGGTGCAGAAGACCCGCATCGCCCAGGCGGCGGCGGGCCAGATCGTGGCGGTGATGGGGCTCAAGGAGACGCGCACCGGAGACACCCTCACCGACCGCGAGCACCCGCTCTTGCTGGAGCGCATCTCGGCCTACGAGCCGGTCATCTCCCAGGCCATCGAGACCTCCACCCAGGCCGAGCGCGAGCCGCTCCAGGAGGCGCTGGCGCGGGTGGCCGACGAGGACCCCACCTTCCGCTACGGCGAGGACAGGGAGACGGGCCAGCTCCTCGTCTCCGGCATGGGGGAGCTGCACCTCGAGGTGGTGGCCGAGCGGCTGCGGCGGGAGTTCAGGCTGCAGGTGCGCACCGGCCGGCCCCAGGTGCTGCTGCGCGAGACCATCCGCGGCGAGGCCACCGCCGAGGGCACCTTCGAGCGCACGCTGGACGACGAGCCGGTCTACGGCCAGGTGGCGGTGCGGGTGGCGCCCCTGCCGCGCGGCGGGGGCTTCCGCTTCGCGCTGGCGCCGGAGGTGGCGGCACTGCCGCAGCTCCGGGCCGAGGTGCGGGAGCTGCTCGAGGCCGGGGCGCGCGAGGCCTCCGAGTCGGGCGCGCTGGCCGGCCACCCGCTGCAGGACGTGGAGGTCACGGTCACCGGCGTCGGCTGGCGCGAGGGGGCCTCGCGCCCGTTCGCCTACAAGGTGGCGGCCGCCGACGCGGTGCGCACCGCCGCCGCCCGGGCCGGCCCGGTGCTGCTCGAGCCGGTGGCCCGCGTCGAGGTGGTGACTCCCGAGGAGAGCCTGGGCGAGATCATCGGCAGCCTGGATCGGCGCAAGGGGGCCATCCTCGACGTCGCCGACCGCGGCCACGGCGTGAAGGTCATCACCTCCGAGGCGCCGCTCCGCTCCCTCTTCGGCTACGCCACCGAGCTCCGCTCGCTGACGCAGGGGAGGGCGGTGTTCACGATGCGGTTCGACCGCTTCGACACGGTGGGGTAGGGCCGCCGGGCGCGAACCGGAGCCTGGAGCCCGAAGTCATCGGGCGCTCGGGGCCGATGTCCTCACCGCATCCCGGTGATCTGCCCCTCGGCGTCGACGTCGATGCCCTCGGCGGCCGGCCTGGCCGGCAGGCCTGGCATGAGCCGGATGGCCCCGTTGAGCACCGTGACGAAGCCGGCGCCGGCGGCGAGGCGCACCTCGCGGACCGGGAGCCGGTAGCCGCTGGGCGTGGCCCCGAGCGCCGGGTCGTGGGAGATGGAGAGGTGGGTCTTGGCCATGCACACCGGCAGCCGGCCGAAGCCCAGCCCCTCCAGCTCCTGCAGGTCGGCGAGGGAGCTTCCCTGCCAGTCCACGTCCGCGGCGCCGTAGATGCGGGTGGCGATGGTCTCCGCCTTCTCCCGCAGCGGCTCCTCGTCCCGGTAGAGGAAGCGGAAGCGCGGCGCGCCCTGCTCGGCGGCGGCCGCCACCTCCCGCGCCAGGTCGAGGGCCCCGACCCCGCCGTCGGAGAAGTGGCTGGAGACGGCGAAGGCCCGGGCGCCGCCCTCCAGCGCCGCCTCGCGGGCAGCGTCCCGCTCCGCCTGGGCGTCGCTGGAGAAGGCGTTGAGGGCCACCACCACCGGTACGCCGAAGGTGCCGAGGATGGCCAGGTGGCGCTGCAGGTTCACGCAGCCGCGCTTCACCGCCGCCACGTCCTCCCGGTCCACCGGGCCGCCGCCGTGGGCTCGCAGCGCCCGCACCGTGGCCACCAGCACCGCCGCCGCCGGCTGCAGCCCGGCGGTGCGGCACTTGATGTCGAAGAACTTCTCTCCGCCGAGGTCGGAGGCGAAGCCGGCCTCGGTGACCACCAGCTCGGCGAGCCGGAGCGCCAGCCGGTCGGCGATGATCGAGCTGTTGCCGTGGGCCACGTTGCCGAAGGGGCCGGCGTGCACCAGCACCGGTGAGCCCTCCAGCGTCTGCATCAGGTTGGGCTTGGCGGCCTCCACCAGCAGCGCCGCCATGGCGCCGGCCACCCGGAGGTCGTCGAGGGTCACGGGGACGCCGCCGCGGTTGCGCGCCACCACCATCCGGCCCAGCCGCCGGCGCAGGTCGGGCAGGTCGGCGGCCAGCGCCAGGACCGCCATCACCTCCGAGGCGGCGGTGATGATGAACTCGCCGTCCCGCTCCGGCCCGTCCTCCTTGCCCCCCATGCCCAGCCGCACGTGGCGGAGCACCCGGTCGTTGACGTCCACGGTGCGGGGCCAGCGGATGGTGGCCGGGTCGACGCCGAGCGCGTTGCCCCGCGAGAGGTGGTGGTCGAGCATGGCGGCAGCCAGGTTGTGGGCCGCCGCCACCGCGTGCAGGTCGCCCGTCAGGTGGAGGTTCAGCACCTCGCCCGGGGTCACCTGGGCGCGGCCGCCGCCGCCGCCGCCGCCCTTGAGCCCGAAGACCGGCCCCAGCGAGGGCTGGCGCAGCGTGAGCACCGCGCGCCTCCCTATGCGCCGCAGCCCGTCCACCAGCCCCACCGCGGTGGTGGTCTTGCCCTCGCCGGCCGGCGTGGGAGTGATGGCCGTGACGAGCACCAGCTTGCCCTGCGGGTGCGTGGCCAGGCGCTCCGCGGCCTGGCGCGCCACCTTGGCGGCGTGGCGGCCGTGGGGCTCGATCTCCTCGGGGAGCAGCCCCAGCTCGGCACCGACCTGCTCGATGGACCGCGTCGACGGACCCATGTGGCCTCCCGTGCTGCTCCCCGCGCCCACGATGGATTGTGCGCGCGCGCCGCGCGCCCGGAGGCTCGGGGCGACCTCATGCCGCGGGTGGGCGCGGCTCCTTCGGGGTCATGACCGCCCCGGCGCGCGCGTGGTACTGGTCGACGGAGAAGGGAGGTGACGACCTTGCTCGGAATCCGTTCCCGCAGCCCCCTCGAGCGCTGAGGCCGAAAGGCCGGGGAGCCGTCGGCTCCTCCAGCGTATCCACCGGGTGTGCGGCCGGGCGCCAGCGGGTGTCGTCGCCGGTAGCCTCCAGGCCGTAGGCCGCTCTCCCGCCTCCATCGACTGCCCTGCGCCGCCGGCGCAGGCGTGCGCGCCTCGCTGCGCGCAGACGGGAGCGGCATGCAGGCGCACGACGAGGCCTGGGACGCGGGCGACATGGGCTGCGGGGAGCTGGTCTTCCTGCTGGCCCAGCGGCTGCGCGCCCTTCCGCCGGGCGCGTCGCTGCTCCTCACCGCCACCGACCTGGGCGCTCCCCAGGACATCCCCGCCTGGTGCCGGCTCACCGGCAACACGCTGCTCCGGGCGGATCACCCCCGCTACCTCATCCGCAGGAAGGAGTCCTGAACATGGCAGGCAAGCTCTGCGTCTCCATCACCCACGCCAGGAACGACACCGACAAGGCCACCGTCGGCTTCGTGGTCGCCAACGCCGCGGTGGCCTCCGCCCAGGAGACCCTGGTCTTCCTCTCCACCGAGGCCGTGCGCCTGGCGGTGAAGGGGTACGCCGACGACATCCACGAGGAGGGCTTCGCTCCGCTGCGCGACCTGCTCGGCAACTTCGTGAAGGGCGGCGGCAAGATCTACGTCTGCTCCCCCTGCTTCAAGAAGCGCGGGCTCGACGAGAAGGCGCTGGTGGACGGGGCCACCATCGTCGGCGGCGCCAAGGTGGTCGAGTTCCTGGCCTCCGGCGCCCCCTGCATGAGCTACTGATCCGGTGACGCCCGTGCCCCCCGCCGACTCCGTTCCCGGACATCCCCACGCGCCCCACGCCTCCTTCGACGGCGGGACACTCGACTGCGGCAGCGGCCTCCTGCTGCTCATCCGGCAGCACATCGACCCGCTGGCCGCGGGCCAGCTCCTCGAGATCCGCTCGGCCGAGTCCTCGGTGTGCGAGGACCTGCCGGCCTGGTGCCGCATGACGGGGAACGAGCTGGTGTCGGAGCGGCGCGGGGAGGGCGTGTACAGCTTCCTGGTGGCCAAGGGGCGCTTCGTCCCCGCTGCCGCGCCGCCGGTGGCCCCGGGCCGGGCCTCCATGCCCGCGGCCCGCGAGCTGCGCCCGGTGCACGTCCCCGCGTCGCTGCCGGCCCCCGCGCCGGTGGCGCCGCTCCCGCCCCTGGCGGTGACCGGGGTGGGCAGCTGGCCCCGGCCCCGCTGGCTCCTGGCGGCGCTCCACGCCCACCTGGAGGGGCGCCTGGGGGAGGAGGAGTTCCAGGCCACCGCCGACGACGCCGTGCGGCTCGCGCTCCAGGCCCAGGTCGAGGCGGGCGTGGACCTGGTCACCGACGGCGAGCAGCGGCGTGACAACTACGCCAGCTTCGTCGGCGCCCGCCTCGACAACTGCCAGCTGGTGCCCATCACCGACCTGCTGCCCTACGTGGCCGATCCGGCCGAGTTCGCGCGCGAGCTCCAGGCGCTCGACGTCCCAGCCGGCAAGGTCCGCCACCCGGCGGTGTTCGGGCCGCTGTCGCGGAGCCGGCCGCTGGCGGTGCACGAGCTCGCCTTCGCGCGCCGGGCCGTCCGCCTGCCCGTCAAGGTCGCGCTCCCCGGCCCCTACCTGCTCACGCGCACCATGTGGATGGAGTGCGTCTCCGATCGCGCCTACGCGAGGCGCGAGGAGCTGGCCGCCGACGTGGTGCGCGTGCTGCGCGAGGAGATCCACTTCCTGCTGGCCGAGGGGGCGGCCCTCGTCCAGCTCGACGAACCGGTGCTCTCCGAGGTGGTCTTCGGCGGCAGCGTCTCGGGCGATCGCACCTTCATGTGCGGCGTGCTCGACGCCCGCGGAGCGGCGGAGGAGGAGCTGGCCTTCGCGGAGGCGCTGCTGGCCCAGGTGACGGCCGGGCTGCCGCGCGAGCGGCTGGCGCTCCACGTCTGCCGCGGCAACTGGACCCCCGACGAGCGGGTGGCGCTGGCGGGCGACTACCGGCCGCTCCTGGGGCTGCTCTCCCGGGCGCCGGTCGGCACGCTGTTCCTGGAGCTGGCCACGCCGCGGGCCGGCGAGCTGGAGGTGCTGCGGGGCCTGCCGGACGACAGGCGGGTCGGGGTGGGGGTGGTGAACCAGAAGCGGCCCGAGCCGGAGCGCGAGGAGGCAGTGCTGGCGCGCGCCGAGCGGGCGGTGCAGCTCCTCGGGGTGGAGCGGGTGCTGCTCAACCCCGACTGCGGCTTCGCGACCTTCGCCGACAATCCGCTGGCCTCGGCCGAGCTCGCCGCGGCGCAGCTCCGGGCCATCGCCGGGGCGGCTCGATCGCTGCGGGCGCGCCACCGGCTGCCGGGGTAGAAAGGGCAATGCCGACCCTGCGCCCCGCCACCCTGGCCGCCGCGCTGCTGCTCCTCGCCGCCTGCCGCGACCCGGCGCCGCCGCCGCCCCCGGCGCAGGTGGACCGGTACGTGGTGCGCGGCGAGATCGCCCGGCTGCCGTCGCGCCCCGGCGACGAGCTCTCGGTGCGCCACGAGGCCATCCCGGCGTTCAAGGACCGGAGCGGGGCGGTGGTGGGCATGGACGCCATGGTGATGGGCTTCGCGGTGGGGAAGAGCCTGCCGCTCGCGGGCCTGGCGGTGGGCGACAAGGTGCGGGTCACCTTCGCCGTGGACTGGGCCCAGCCGTCGCTCACCATCGAGAAGCTGGAGCCGCTGCCGGCCGACACCCTCCTGCAGTTCGGGAGGGCGGCAGCGCGGTAGGATGGTGCGCGGAATTCCGAAGTTGGGTAGTCTGCACGACCGCTTTGGCCCCGTAGCTCAGCTGGATAGAGCGGCGGTTTCCTAAACCGTAGGCCGTGGGTTCGAGTCCCGCCGGGGCCACCACCATTCCGCCGAGGAGCCCGACAGGCCGCATGGCTCTCCGCCGTCCCATCCCCGCGGCCCTGGCCCGGGCGAGCCTGCCCCGGGCCCTGACCGAGGTGCTGGCCCGGCTCGCGGGGGCCGGCCACCGCAGCTGGGTGGTGGGCGGCGCGGTCCGCGACCTGCTGCTCCACCGCCACCGCGCCGGACCGGCCGACTTCGACCTGGCCACGCCGGCCACGCCGGAGCAGGTGATGGCGCTCTTCCCGCGCCACGTCCCCACCGGCGTGAAGCACGGCACGGTGACGGTGCTGGTGGGCGCGGAGCCGGGCAAGGTGGAGGTCACCACCTTCCGCGGCGAGAGCGGCTACGCCGACGGCCGGCGCCCCGACGCCGTCACCTTCCTCGCCGACATCGACGCCGACCTGGCCCGCCGCGACTTCACCGTCAACGCCCTCGCCTGGGACCCGCTGGCCCCCGCCTTCCGCGACCCCTTCGGCGGCCTCGAGGACCTGCGCCGGCGCCGGCTGCGCGCCGTGGGCGAGGCAACGGCCCGCTTCGCCGAGGACGGCCTGCGCCCGCTGCGGGCGGTGCGGCTCGCGGCCCAGCTCGGCTTCGGCCTGCACCCGGCCACCCGCGCCGCCATCCCCGCCGCCCTGCCGGTGGTGGTCCGGGTCTCGGCCGAGCGCATCTGCGACGAGCTGACGAAGCTGCTGGGCTCGCCCCGGCCGGCCCACGGGCTCGCGCTCTGCGCGGCCACCGGCCTCCTCGACGCCGTCTTCCCGGAGCTGGCCCGCCTGCCGCCGGTGCTGCGCCGCCACGCCCTGGCCGCGGCCGGGGCGGCGCGCGGGCCGCTGCCGGTCCAGCTGGCGGCGCTGCTCCACGCCGCCGCCGCCGGGGAGCCGCCGGCCGCGGTGGCGCGGGAGGCCCGCGAGGCGCTGGGCCGCCTGCGCTTCCCGGGTGCGGTGGCCGACGAGGCGGAGCAGCTCATCCGCGAGCACGGCTGCCTGCGGGCCCGCGGCAGGGTGCCCGTCCCGGCCAGCGACCCGGAGGTGCGCCGCCTGCTCTCCCGGGTGGGCGCCGGCCGCGCCCCGGCGCTGCTGGCGCTGCGCGAGGCCGACAGGCTCGCCCTGCCGGCTGCGGCTGCCCGGCGGGAGCGGGCCCCGGGCCGGGCGCTGGCCCGGCGGGTGCGGCGGGTGCTCGCCGCCAGGCCTCCGCTCGGCACCGGCGACCTGGCCCTCGACGGGCAGGAGGCGATGGCGCTCCTGGGCATCGGCCCCGGGCGGGAGGTGGGCGAGGCGCTTCGCCACCTCCTCGACCTGGCGCTGGAGGACCCGTCCCTGAACACCCGCGGCGGCCTGGCGGCCGCCCTCCGGGGCTGGTGGGGTTCCCGGTCCCGGTGACTCTGGCGGCGGGCACCGCCGGGCATATACTCCCCGCCGGAGAAGCGATGGCGCAGAAGCTGGAAGACGACGGGCTGGAGGCGATGGTCAAGGCGCTGGGCGCCCAGGTGGCCGAGGGCGACCGGCTGCGCTCCGCCTTCATGCAGAACGTGGCCCACGAGCTCTCCACGCCGCTCACGCCCCTGGCCGGCTACGTGAAGATCCTGCTCGCCGAGCGGCTCGGCCCCCTGCCGCCGCAGCAGCGCAAGGTGGTGGAGTCGATGGCGGCCGCGGTCGCCCGGCTCACCCGGGTGGTGGAGAACATCTCCGACTTCGCCAACCTGTCGTCCGGGCAGGCGACGCCCCTGGTGGCGCCGGTGGAGGTGGATGCCCTGGTGGCCGAGGTGGTGGAGGAGCAGCGAGCCGCCATCAAGGAGGCGAGGCTCCACGTGCAGGTGCTGCCCGGCGGCGGCCCCCCGGTGAAGGCCGACCGCCGCAAGCTGCGCCAGGCGCTCGGCAACCTCTTCTCCAACGCGGTGAAGTTCTCGCCCCACGGCGGCGAGGTGCTGGTGACGGTGACCCGCGCCGGTGGCAAGCTGCGGATCGCCATCTGGGACCAGGGGCCCGGCATCCCGGGCGAAGACCAGGCCCACGTCTTCGAGCCCTTCTTCCACGCCACCCGCTCCTCGCGCAGCGAGGCCCGGCGCCCGGGCTCGGGCCTGGGGCTCTCGGTGGCGTCGCGCATCGCCGAGGCCCACGGAGGCCGGGTGGAGCTGCAGAGCCCGCCCGTCGAGAACCACCCCGGCGAGGGGGACCACACCTTCTCCGGGACCATGGTGGCCCTCGAGATCCCGGAACGCTGAATGCGGGTGCTGGTGGCCATGTCGGGCGGGGTGGACTCCTCGGCCGCCGCGGCCCTGCTCCGCGAGCAGGGGCACGAGGTGGTCGGCGTCTCGATGCGCGTCTACGACGCCTCCGACGGCGCCCGCGGCCGCTCCTGCTGTGGCCCGGACGACCTGGACGATGCGCGGGCCGCGGCCCGGGCCCTGGGCATCCCCTTCTACGTCGCCAACGTGGAGGAGGCCTTCGGCCGGGCGGTGGTGGACCGCTTCGTCGAGGACTACCTGGAGGGACGGACCCCCAACCCCTGCGTGGCCTGCAACACCGAGGTGAAGTTCGACTGGCTCCTGCGGCGCGCCCGGGCGCTTGGCGCGCGGCTGGCCACCGGCCACTACGCCCGGGTGGAGCGGCGCGGCGGCCGGCTGGCACTGCTCGCCGCTCGTCACCCGGAGAAGGACCAGAGCTACTTCCTCTACGGGCTCGGCCAGGAAGCGCTGGCCGACGTGCTCTTCCCGGTGGGCCACATGGAGAAGCCGGCGGTGCGGGCCCTGGCCGAGCGCCACCGGTTGCCCACCGCCCACAAGGCGGAGTCGCAGGACGTCTGCTTCGTCACCCGGGGCGACGCCGCCGGCTTCGTGGCCCTGCGGGCGCCGGGGCGGGTGCGGCCCGGCGAGGTGGTCTCCACCGCGGGGGAGCGGCTGGCCGCGCACGGCGGTGTCCAGGGCTTCACCGTGGGGCAGCGGCGCGGGCTCGGGGCTCCGGGGCCCGAGCCGCGGTACGTGGTGCGCATCGAGGCCGAGGCGGCGCGGGTGGTGGTGGGCTCCGCCGCCGAGGCCTCGCGGGACGCCTTCCGGGTCCGCGGGGCCAGCTGGGTGAGCGGCGTGCCGCCCACCTCGCCGCGCCGGCTCCTCGTCAAGGTGCGCCACCGCCACGCCGGCACGCCCGGCACGGTGCGCGCCGGCGAGGGCCAGGCCGAGGTCTTGCTCGACGAGCCGGTGCGGGGCGTGGCCCCGGGCCAGGCGGCGGTCTTCTTCGACGGCGACGAGGTGGTGGGCGGCGGGCGCATCGCCTGATCCGGGGCGGGCCAGGTGCGCCAGCCCCGGAGCGGGAGGCCCCACAGGTGGCTTGCGCCCGGTGGCGCGCCGGGTTGAACTCCCGGCACATGGCCCGCTCCCGACCGCTCCTCGCCTCCCGGCTCGCTCCGCCGCTGGCCGCGCTCCTCCTCGGCGCCTGCGCCGCCCTGGGCCCGCCCCCGGTGGCCGGGAGCCCGGTTGCCGGCGGCGGGTCGCGCTACGCGGTGGGCAAGCTCCTGCTGGAGCTGCCGCCCGGCTGGACCGCGCGCGGCGACGACCGGCGGCTCAGCGCCGGCGACGCACGGGGCCTGGGCCGCGTCGAGGTGCAGCGCGCCGAGCCGCCCTACCGCGGCGAGGAGGAGTGCCTGGCGCGGGCCGAGGACGCGCTGCAGCGGGGCGCCGCCAGCGCCACCAACGTCCGCCTCCACCCCACCACCTTCGCCGGCCGCAAGGGCGTGGCCCTGGAGGCCGACCAGGGGCCGTGGCACGGGTGGGCCTGGGGCGTCTGCGACGGGGCGGTGCAGTACCGGATCAGCTTCTTCGGCGCCACGCCCCTCGACCCCGAGGTGCTGGCCGCCTTCCGTGCCCTGAGCCAGGGGGCCCGATTCGAGCCTTGACTCGCGGTCCCTGGCCTGAAGGGGCGATGCAGGCCCGGACCCCCGCGCGGCAGTGTCTTGACGAGGTGGATCCCCGGCGCTAGCGTCGCGCGCTTCGAAGACTGCGGGGGCAGCGAGATGACCAAGGCGGAGCTCGTGGAGCGGGTGCAGGGGACGCGGTCGGACCTTTCCAGGCGCCAGGTGAACGACCTGGTGGCGGCGGTCTTCGAGAACATGACGAGGGCCATCCGCAAGGACCGGCGCTTCTCCATGCCCGGCTTCGGCACCTTCGTGGTCAAGGACCGGGCCGGCCGTGTGGGGCGCAACCCCCGCACCGGCGCCGAGGTCCGCATCGCGCCCTCGCGCACCGTCGGCTTCAAGCCGGCGCCCGAGCTGAAGAAGGTGCTCTAGTGGGCTTCGGGGACTGGCTCCGCGCCTTCCGCGAGCTCCACCAGCGCGCCAAGGCGGGGAAGCTCTCGCCCGGAGAGCAGGAGACCTACCGCCACGGGCGCGACGAGCTGGCCCGGGCGCTGCTGGCGGCGCAGCAGGTGATGCTGCGCACCGGCGAGGTGCCGCGCCGGCAGCTGCGCGTGGCCCGGGCCCTCCAGGTGGAGCTGGAGATCGGCAAGCAGAAGGTGAAGGGGCTGACGCAGGACGTGAGCCCGGGCGGCTTCGGCCTGCTCCTGGCCACGCCGCCGCAGCCCGGCGATCAGGTGCGCTGCGCGCTGCGCCTGCCGGGGCAGGATCCGGTGGCCGGCGTGGCCCGCGTGGCCGACGTGAAGGTGCTGCCCGGCAACGCCCGCGCCGCCTTCGCCTGGGTGAACCTGCCGGCCGCCGACACCGACCGGCTCGAGACCTTCGTCTTCGACGCCGTCCTGCAGCAGCTGGCGAGCTGAGGCGAACCGGGCGGACCCCCGGGGCCCTGCGAGGCCCGGGAATCCGCCCGGCGCTACGGGTGAGGCGGTGCGGCGCGGCTAGCTCTTGGGCTTGGCCAGCAGCTCGACGTCGACGTCGATCTGCAGCGACCACATCATCTTGGACTGGCCGGGCTGGACCTTCTCGTTGAGGAAGAAGACCGGGCCGGCGAGGAGGTCGATGGCCGGGGTGAAGTAGAGGCCGATGCCGAGGCCCCAGGCGCCGAAGGCGCTCTTGCCTGTCTGCACGTCGCCGAAGAAGTTGATCTTGGTGAGGCCGGGCAGGCCCACGGCGACGTCGGGCGTGACGTAGGCGGCCATGAAGCCGGAGTTGGCCTTGGCCCCGGTCTCGTCGAGCAGCAGCTTGTCGTTGCCGAAGTAGCCGCCCAGCGTCAGGGTGCCGAAGGCCCCCAGCGTCTTGCCGATCTCGGCGTGCAGGATGTTGTAGTCGCTCACGTCCTTCTTGAGCCCCAGCCCGTAGATGCCGGCGCTGATGCCCGGGAACCAGTCGCCGAAGGCGCCCTCGGGCACGCCCAGCTTGGCGTTGAAGAGCAGGCCGTTCTTGGTGTAGCCGGGGTAGTTGAGGTCGAAGCCGATCTCGGCCTGGAGCTTCTCGAAGGGCAGGATGCCGATCTGCACGCCGGAGTCGATGGGGTAGGCCCCGCCCTCACCGAAGTAGGTGTCGTAGGTCAGGTGCGGCACCAGGTAGGGCTGCACGTAGGTGGTGGCCGGCGTCCACCAGACGGTGGACGGGGTGGCGGCGGCCTGCGAGGCGGCTGCGAGCAGCGCGGCGGCGGCCAGGGCCCGGGAAACCTTCTTCATCGATCCTCTCCTTTGGTCGAGCGGGTGGGGTGGATGCTTGCGGTTCCCCACTGCAGCGCCCGTGCCGCCGCCGCCGGTCCCGGAATCCGTGCGGATTCCGGCGCGGCCCCCCGGTGCTGCTCGCCCTGCAGGCGGCGGCCTGCGGGCCGGGCAGGCAGCGGACGGCCCGCGTCACGGACGGTGAAATGCGCGGAGCCCGCCGCGGCAGGCGCCGGGCGGGCTCCGGGGGACGGCGGGCTGGTGCGCTAGCCGTGCTGGGCGGCGGCCGGGCGCACCACGCCGGGCGCGTGGGCGGCGGCGGGAGGCGAGAGGCTGGAGGACTCGTCCGCGTGGATGTAGGCGCGCTCGCCGGACTCCGAGGTGTCCATGCCGCTCCACTCGTCCTGCTCCTCGGCGCGCAGCGGCGTGAAGAGCGAGACCAGCCGGATGAGCGCCCAGGAGAGGCCGCCCGACCAGGCGAGGGTCGCGGCCACGCCCAGCGCCTGCACGCCCAGGAGCGCCAGGCTGCCGTCGGCGCCGTCCGGGTTGACCGCCTTGGTGGCCAGCACTCCGGTGAGCAGGGCGCCCAGCGTCGCCGCCACGCCGTGGACGGCGAAGACGTCGAGCGAGTCGTCGAGGCCGAGCCGCGGGCGCAGGCGAACCGCCAGCAGCGAGGCGGTGCCGGCCAGGGCGCCGATCAGGAGCGAGGCCAGCGGGGTGACGAAGCCGGCCGCCGGGGTGATGGCCACCATGCCCGCCACCGCGCCGGAGGCCAGGCCGACGCCCGACATCTTGCCGTGGAAGAGGAAGAGCTCCAGGAGCCCCCAGGCCGCGGCGGCCGCCGCCGGGGCGAAGAAGGTGTTTGCGAAGGCGAAGGCGGCCAGGCCGTTGGCGCCCAGCGCGCTGCCGCCGTTGAACCCCAGCCAGCCGAACCAGAGCAGGCCGGCACCCAGGATGGCGAAGGGCACGTTGTGCGGCAGCACCGATGGGTGGCGCAGGCCGCGCCGCTTGCCCAGGACCACGGCGAAGACGAGCGCGGCGGCGGCGGCGTTGATGTGCACCACCGTGCCGCCGGCGAAGTCGAGGGCACCCATGCCCCGCAGCCAGCCGCCAGGCGCCCAGACCCAGTGGGCCACCGGCGTGTAGACCACCAGGCTCCAGAGCACCACGAAGAGCAGGTAGGCCTTCATCCGCACCCGCTCGACGATGGCCCCGGAGATGAGCGCCGGGGTGATGATGGCGAACATGGCCTGGAAGAGCATGAAGGCGGTGTGGGGGATGGTCGGCGCCAGCTCCTTCACCACGTCGCCGCCGACGCCGCGGAGGCCCAGCCAGGAGAGGCCGCCGATGAAGCGGTCGGCCGCGCCGCCCGGCGAGAAGGCCAGGCTGTAGCCGGCCAGGGCCCAGAGCACGCCCACCACCGCCATGCAGACGACGGAGAGGATCATGGTGTGGACGACGTTCTTGGCGCGCACCAGGCCGCCGTAGAAGAAGGCCAGGCCAGGGGTCATCAGCAGCACCAGGCCTGCGGAGACGAGCACCAGCGCGGTGTCTCCGCTGTCGACCTGCCCCGGCGCGGCCAGGGCGAGGGTGGGCAGCAGCAGGGCTGCCGGGGCGAGAGCCTTCTTCACGTGAACCTCCGAGGGTGGGACTGCGGGCGCTCGCTGACTTTGCAGCGGGCGTGCCCGGAGGAAACCCCCTCGCAGCGCCATGTTTCACCTCTTCCTGGGCCTGGCTGCACGCTGCCGAGGCAGGCGCCTGCCTGCCGCGCGCGCAACGTTCCACGTCGAGGGTCGAGGTCGCGGTCGGGGTCGGGGTCGGCCCTTCCGCTCGGGCCTGCAGGGGCGAGCCCTCGCTCAGGGCAGGGGTCGGGGGTCGTGGACGCGGTCGCGGTCGAGGAGGTCGGGGAAGGTACCTGGTTCACGGTACGTGTCCGAACCGAGCGGCCCCCTCGGACCACAGAACACCGGGAGTCCCTGATGGGCCGTAAATTTCCTGTCTGACTGCCGGATCTTGGCGGCTCGACCCGGCGGCCGGCGCTCCTCCAGGACGGCGCGGGGTCCCCGAACTCCGCCTGGCCGGGCCGTTCGACGCGGGCGCAGACCCCTTCGTAAATCGCGAACATTCGCGCCCGGTCGCGCCCGGGGTCGCGCGCGGCGCACGGCGCACCCCGTCAGGGAGCCCCTGGGGCTGGCGTGCCGGCGCCCCCCATTCCGTCTCAGACGCGAGCGCACGTGCCGGTGGGGCCAGGACAGTGGCCACTTCCCTACACCGGCCCCCATGCTCATCGTGCGCGTTGAACGAGGGCGACCGAGGGCGGACAGTGGAACTCCCGGTGAGGGCCGGGGGGGCTCGCGGCGCCAGAAGCACGAGGGCAGCGATCAAGTCAGATCTCGCAGGAGGGTAACTTCGTGACCAGCCTCTCGAAGCGCGCTGGCGCCATGTGCGCCGGCGTGCTGGCAGTCTTCACGTCTGCCAGCGCTCAGATTCTTCCCCCGGGCTACGTCCTGCCCAACACCGATCCGGCCGCGGCCAACGCCGCCTTCCCCCGCCAGAACGCCTTCGGGCCCTCTGGCAGCAACTACCAGGTCAACTACCCGTACCCCGGGCAGTGCGTGGCCGACACGCTCAACAACCAGTCGGTCTTCCCGGCGCTCGGGGCCTGCGCCAACGTCCCCAACAGCTTCGCCTGCCCGGCCGGATTCCCCGGCGTCTCCAACCAGTCGGCGGGTGGCTGGTCTGCCTGCGGCGCCCCCTTCGGCTACAAGCTGCTGAGCCCGGTGGTGCCCGACCTCAACACCCAGAAGTTCGTCTGGGAGGTGCTGAACCCGCCCGACTACACCCCCGACACCACCACCTTCCCCGGCGCCGACTACTACGAGCTCGGCGTGCACGAGTCCTGGGGCTTCCAGGCCCTCGCCGGCCTCGGCGCCTTCCCCAACCCGACCGCGGTCGGCGGCATTGCGGTGCCCAACGGCATGCAGTGGACCGGCCTGACCTGCAACATCCCCGCGGGCTGCACCTGCCCCGCCGGCCTGGACCCTCTCTTCCAGTCCTCCTACTGCGCCTCCACCGTGGGCGGTGTCCCCGGCGGCGCCCCGGCCATCGCCTTCGGCGCCCCGCTCTTCACGCCGATCTGGGGCATCGGGCAGATCAACATGGGCGGCACCGCCGGCGTCGGCCTGGCCCCGACCCCCAGCCCCTGGTCGCAGAACCAGTACATCGCCACCTGGCCCTCCATCAGCGTCCGCGCCACCAAGGGCCGCCCGGTGGTGGTCAAGTGGGTGAACGAGTTCCCCAACAACCACGTCCTCTGCAGCCACCCCGAGGCGGCCGACTGGCCCTGCTCCATCGACCGCACCTTCATGGGAGTGAAGAGCCGCATCGACCCGGCCGCCATCCAGGCGGGCATGACCGTGGCCCCGGAGGGCGTGAACCCCTTCGGCAGCCCGCAGCAGCCCGACAACTCCTGGGTGACGCACCTCCACGGCGGCGAGATCCCGCCCTCCACCGACGGCTTCGCCGAGAAGTGGGTCGGCAACAGCACCACCGCCGCGCTCTACTCGCCCACGCCCAAGATGGTGAACCCGGCCTTCGAGTCGCCGCTGGCCCACCCGCTGATGCGGCCCGGCGGCAACGCCGACACCTACGCCTATCCGATGGTCCAGGAAGAGGCGACCATCTGGTTCCACGACCACACCCTGGGCAAGACCCACCACAACGTCATCGCCGGCCCGGCCGGCTTCTTCCCGGTGAAGGAGCCGCTCAAGCACGGCGGCGTCCTCAACGGCGCCCCCACCGGCGCCTGCCCGGCGGGCTACGCCGGCTGCACCACCGACTACACCTGGCTCGACCCGCTCAGCGAGATCCGCGCCCCGTTGAACCCGGCGCTGCCCGCGGTGACCGCCCCCAGGTACGACCTGTTCCTCGCCATCCAGGACCGGGCCTTCAACGACGACGGCTCCATCAACTTCTCCAACGGCCTGGGCCAGACCTTCGCGCCGCCGCCGCTCACCCCCGGCGTGACCCCCGTGACCAGCGGCGTCAACCCGCTGGTCCACCCGACCTGGGTGCCCGAGTACTTCGGCGACCACGCGCTGGTGAACGGCGTCCTCTGGCCGAAGAAGACCACCGAGCCCGGCTGGTACCGCCTGCGCCTGGTGGATGGCTCCGACTCGCGCTGCTACACCATCGGCTTCATGTCCGGAGTGGCCGGCATGCTGCCGCCCGCCCCCGGCGCGCCCGTCAACGCCACCGGCGTCAACTACAACACCAACTTCTACGTCATCGCCAACGACCAGGGCTACCTGAAGAACCCGGTGCTGGCGCCCCAGCGCCGCATCACCATGTGCCCCGGTGAGCGGTACGAGCTGCTGGTGAACTTCGGCGCCCTGCCGGGCGTGGCCGCCGGCGCCGCCGCCACCGTCTACATGGTGAACAGCGCCTCGGCTCCGTACCCCGGCCCCGGCCTCGCCCCCCAGAACGGCTTCACGCCCGACATGAACACCATCATGCGGTTCGACGTCAGCCCCGCGGCCGGCCCCGGCGTGCAGAGCTGCGGCGCCACCGTCCGCGTGGGCCGGGTCAACGTGCCCATCGCCCCCGCGGCCCTCACCTGGGACCCCAACAACATGGCCCAGAACACGGCGCTGTCGGCCGGTGCCGCCGGCCAGATCCAGGCCGGCAAGTACCTCAACCTGTGCATCCCGGCCAACCCGGCGCTGGTCACCGACCCGAGCTTCGTGGACATCCGCCCGGCCTATCCGCTCGCCGGCGGGAACTACGTGGTGCGCCAGGTCTACCTGAACGAGCGCGTGGACGGCGTCACCCTCACCCCGCTGGGCATGCAGCTCAACGGCGTGCCCTTCGAGTACAAGGTCACCGAGACGCCCAGGCAGGGGACCCGCGAGGTCTGGCAGTTCATCAACCTCACGGTCGACGCCCACCCCATGCACCCGCACCTCGTGAAGCACCAGATCGTGGCCCGGCAGACACTCAACGTGAATGCCTACAAGACCGCGCTCTGCGGCTCCGCCACCTGCCAGCCCGGCACCGCTCCGGGCAACGAGATGCAGGTGGTCCCCGACGTCAACGGCCTGAACGCCGCCGGCCAGCCCTACCTCGGCGCCGGCATCACGCCGGTGACCGCCGCCAGCGTCGAGGGAGGCTGGAAGGACGCCACCCAGGCTCCCCCGCGCATGGTCACCACCATCGTGGCCGACTGGACGGCGCGCTGGACCGCCGGCACGCCCAACGTGCCCGGCAGCGCCGGCTGCCCGGCCGACCCGCTGACCGGCGCCTTCACCTGCGCCGGCACCCCGGCGTCGGCCTTCGTCTACGAGCCGGTGACCTCCGGCCCCTACGTCTGGCACTGCCACATCAACTCGCACGAGGACTCGGAGATGATGCGCACCAGCCTGGTGGTGCCGTAGACCTCCGCGACCGGTAGAGGTGCCCCGGGGGGGCGGCGCTCCGGCGTCGCCCCCCTCCGCGCGGGCGCGGCGCCCCGCGATCGGGCACTGGCCTCGCCCTCCCGCCTTCGGGTACAGATGGAGGATGGAGATCCTGGTCCGCTTCGCCTCCACCGCCCAGGACCGCGACGCCGCCTACGAGCTGCGGCGCGCGGTCTTCGAGGTCGAGCAGGGCGTCCCGCGCCCCCTCGACCGCGACGCCTTCGACTACAACGCCGATCACGTCGTGGCCTTCGACCCCGAGGGGCGCTGCGTCGGCACGGGCCGGATGGTGCGCCTCGACCAGCGCACCTGCCAGATCGGCCGGATGGCCGTGGCCAGCACCCATCGCCGCCACGGCATCGGGGCCAAGGTCCTGGAGGCGCTGGAGCGGATGGCGACGCTGCGCGGCGTGGGCGAGCTGGTGGTTCACTCCCAGCTCCCCGCCGAGCCCTTCTACGCCGCCCGCGGCTACCGGCGCGAGGGC
Organism: Deltaproteobacteria bacterium; assembly: GCA_016214955.1. Classification (GTDB taxonomy): domain Bacteria; phylum Myxococcota; class Myxococcia; order Myxococcales; family Anaeromyxobacteraceae; genus JACRMN01. The sequence continues at coordinate 187,767 of JACRMN010000010.1, read as the reverse complement.
ACGGTCTTCGCCGAGCAGGGCGTGCCGCACGTCTCGATGCGCAAGGTCCTGCCCCGCGGCTGAGGCGGCGCGCGCCGGCCCACCTGTGCCGGGCGCCCTCAGGTGCCGGCGAAGCGGAAGTCCTTGAGCTGCTCCCGCAGCGCCGATTTCTTGAACTTGCCGGCGGCGGTGCGCGGGATGGCCTCCACGAAGACGAAGGCCTCGGGCAGCCAGAAGCGGGCGAAGAGGGGCTCCAGGTACTCGCGCAGCTCGTTCTCCGTGGCCCGTGCCCCCTCCCGCAGCACCACGCAGGCCACCGGCCGCTCGCTCCACTTCGGGTGCGGGGCGCCGATGACCGCCGCCTCCTTCACGGCCGGGTGCCCCATGAGCGCGTTCTCCAGGTCCACCGAGCTGATCCACTCGCCGCCCGACTTGATGAGGTCCTTGGAGCGGTCGGTGATCCGCATGTAGCCCTCGGCGTCGATAGTGACGATGTCGCCGGTGCGGAACCAGCCGTCCATGGTGAACTTGTCGGCCTCGGCCGGGTTCTGGAAGTAGCTCCTCGCCACCCAGGGGCCGCGGACGTGCAGCTCGCCCATGGCCTTGCCGTCCCAGGCCACCGCCGCCCCGTCCTCGCCCACGGCCCGCACCTCGACGAGCGGGGCGGGGAGGCCCTGCGAGGCCCGGATGCGGAAGCGCTCCTCCTCGGGCCTCCGCTGCAGGTGGGGCTTCAGGCGGCACACCGTGCCCAGCGGCGTCATCTCGGTCATGCCCCAGGCGTGGAGCACGTGGAGGCCGTGGCGCCTCTCGAACCCCTCGATCATCGACTGGGGCGCGGCGGCGCCGCCCACCACCATGACCTTGAGGCTGGAGGTGTCGAAGGCCTTGGGCGCCTTGTCGAGGGCCTCGAGGATGCCGAGCCAGATGGTGGGGACGCCGGCGGTGAAGGTGACCTTCTCCTCCTGCACCAGCGACAGCAGGCTCTGGGGATCGAGGTGCGGGCCGGGGAACACCTGCTTGGTCCCGGTCATCACCGCGGTGTAGGGCAGGCCCCAGGCGTTGACGTGGAACATGGGGACCACCGGCATCATCACGTCGCTGGCCGAGAGGCCGAGCGCGTCGGGCAGGGCGGAGGCCAGCGAGTGGAGCACCAGCGCCCGGTGCGAGTAGAGGACGCCCTTGGGCCGCCCGGTGGTGCCGCTGGTGTAGCACATGGCCGCCGCCTGCCCCTCCTCGAGGCGGGGGATGGCGAAGACCGGCAGCTCCGGGGCGATGAGCGCCTCGTAGTCGACGGTGCCCTCGGGGGCCGCGGCGCCGTGGCCCCAGACGATCACGTGCTGGGGGCGGACGTCCTTGCGGAAGCGCTCCCAGGCCGGCACCAGCACGTCGTCGACGAGCAGGATGCGGTCGTCGGCGTCGTTCATGATGTAGGTGAGGTCGGCCGGCGAGAGGCGCGGGTTGAGGGTGTGGAGCACGCCGCCGGCCAGCGGGACCGCGAAGTAGGCCTCGAGGTGGCGGGTGGAGTTCCAGGCCAGCGTGGCCACCCGCTCGCCGGGCCGCAGCCCGAGCCGCTTCAGGGCGTTGGCGAAGCGCTGCACCCGGGCGTGGAACTCGCGGTAGGTGGAGCGGTGGATGGTCTTGTCGGGCCGCCGGGTGACGAGCTCGGTGTCGGGGAAGTAGGCCGCCGCCCGCTCGAAGAGGTGAGCCAGGGTCAGCGGGAAGTCCATCATCAGGCCGTCCATGGTGGTGACCCTCCGTGAAGAGTGGGGACCGAGCGCCCGGGGGGACGTTAGCGCGGCGGGAGGCGGCTGTCCCGGACCCGGCCAGGCGCACCCCCGAAACGGGGAAGTCGCGCCCCGACCCCTTGACGCGAGGTGTCACGCCGGGCATCGTTCGTTGACACGCGAATCAGCCCACCCGCGCCACCCCACGGAGCTCCCCATGGCCAGCGACCCCCAGAGCACTCCGCCCGGAGGCGGATTCCTCCTCGCTCCCGTCGGCTCGCAGCGCATCGACACCGCCGAGGACTTCAGCGACGAGCAGCGCGAGTTCTACAGGGCCGCCTACAAGTTCGCGATGGACCGGGTCTACGCCAACGCCGCCCGGATCGAGGCCAAGGAGTTCCCGCTGGTGCGCCAGCTCCTGCGGGAGGCCGGCGAGCTGGGCTTCCTCGGGCTCGACATCCCGGAGGCCCACGGCGGCCTGGCCCAGGACCTGACCGCCAGCGTGCTGGTGGCCGAGGCGATGACGGTGCTCGGCTCCTGGTCGGTGATCATCGGCGCCCAGGTGGGCATCGGCAGCCTGCCCATCGTCTACTTCGGCACCCCGGAGCAGCAGGCCCGCTACCTGCCGCGCATCGCCACCGGCGAGATCGCCTGCGCCTACGCGCTCTCCGAGGCCTCCTCGGCCTCCGACGCCATGGCGGCCCGCACCCGGGCAGTGCTCTCGCCCGACAAGAAGCACTGGATCCTGAACGGCTCCAAGCAGTGGATCTCCAACGGCGGCTTCGCCGACCTGTTCATCGTCTTCGCCAAGGTGGACGGCGACAAGTTCAGCACCTTCATCGTCGAGAAGGGCACCCCGGGCTTCAGCGTCGGCCCGGAGGAGCACAAGATGGGCATCCGCGGCAGCTCCACCTGCCCGCTCGTCTTCGAGGACGCCATGGTGCCGGTCGAGAACCTGCTCGGCGAGATCGGCAAGGGCCACCGCATCGCCTTCAACATCCTCAACATCGGCAGGCTCAAGCTGGGCGTCACCTGCGTCACCGCGGTGCGCCACGTCATCGCCCTGTCGACCGGCTACGCCAAGGAGCGCAAGGCCTTCGGCAAGCCCATCTCCGACTTCGGGCTCATCCGCGAGAAGCTGGCCCGGATGGTGGCGCTGGCCTACGCCGGCGAGGCCATGGGCTACCGCACCACCGGCCTCATCGACAGGCGTGCGGCGCTGGGCGGCCACGCCCACGGCACCCCCGCCTTCCAGCAGGACCTCATCGCCGCCGTCGAGGAGTACAACATCGAGGCCTCGATCCTGAAGGTCTGGGGCTCGGAGGCGCTCTTCCAGGCGGCCGACGAGGGGGTGCAGATCCACGGCGGCTACGGCTTCGTGGAGGAGTACCCCATCGAGCGCATCTTCCGGGACAACCGGGTGAACCGCATCTTCGAAGGCACCAACGAGATCAACCGCCTGCTCATCCCCGGCACCCTGCTGAAGCGGGCCGCCAAGGGCGCCTTCCCCATGATGGACATGGCCAAGGGCGTGGGCGCGGCGCTGCAGGGCGAGGGGCTACCGGCCGCCGGCAGCGGGCCCCTGGCCCGCGAGAAGCGCATCGCCGAGCTCAACAAGTACCTCTTCGCCTACGCCACCCAGGTGGCGGTGGAGGCCTTCGGGCCCGGCGTGGCCGAGAAGCAGGAGGTGCTGGGGGCGCTGGCCGACGTGGCCATCGAGGCCTTCGCGGTGGACAGCGCCGTGACCCGCGCCCTGCAGCAGCCCGGGCCGGTGGCCCAGGCCTGCGCCTCGCTCTACGCCGAGGAGGCGCACCAGCGGGCCTTCGCCCGGGCCCGGGCGGCGGTGCTCTCGGCGGTGAAGGACCCGGCCGCGGCCAAGAAGCACCTCTCCCGCCTGGCCAGGCTGCGCGACGAGGAGCCGGGCGACGTGGCCGCGTGGCGCGAGGCCATCGTCGGCCCGACGCTGGAGGCGGGGAAGTACCCGCTGGCCTGGGCGTAGGCGCGGGCGCGCCTAGACCACGCCGAGCAGCTCGACCTCGAAGACCAGCGTGGCGTTGCCGGGGATGGCCGGCGGCGCCCCGCGCGCGCCGTAGCCCAGCTCCGGGGGCAGGGTGAGCTTGCGCTTGCCGCCCACCTTCATGCCGGCGACGCCGCGGTCCCAGCCCTCGATGACCTCTCCGGCGCCGAGCCGGAAGGAGAAGGGCTCCCCGCCCACCGAGGAGTCGAACTTGGTGCCGTCGGTGAGCCAGCCGGTGTAGTGGACCTCGACCGTCTTGCCGCGCACCGCCTCCGGCCCCTGGCCCTTCACCAGCTCCTCGATCTTGGGCTTCGCCATGTCGCCACCTCCGCCTGTGGGAAGGCGGCAATGTAGCCGGGGTGCCGCCGGATCCCAACCGGGAACCCAAATCCGGGTGAACCCCTGGACATTGGTGCACCGTTCGATTAAGTTCCCCGCACTCCACGTCAGCTTTGAGGCGGTGGAACCGGGTCGGCAGGTCGCCGCCCGAACACGAAAGAAGTGCAAATGGCTACTGGTACCGTGAAGTGGTTCAACGACGCGAAGGGCTTCGGCTTCATCACGCAGGACAACGGCGGCGAGGACGTTTTCTGCCACCACACTGCGATTCAGGCCGAGGGCTTCCGCTCCCTGCAGGAGGGGCAGAAGGTCTCGTTCGACGTGCAGAAGGGGCCGAAGGGCCTCCAGGCTGCGAACGTGCGCGCGGTCTGAGCTGAGCCACTGAACAGCGGCGAGGGCCCTGGCCGGCTTCCGGTCGGGGCCTTCGTGCGTCTGGGGCCCCGGGCCCGGCCGGGCTACGGCGCCGGGTAGGTGAGCTGCGCGGCGGCCACGTCGTACTGGCCGTCGAAGTTGGAGACCACCAGCGAGTAGAGCCCGGGGTCGAGCCGCGGCGCCTGGACCACCAGCTCGGTGGGGCTCGCCGAGACCAGGACCGCCACCGCCTTCTGCGGGCGGTCCACCGAGCTGAAGAGGACCTGCACGCCCTCGCCGGCCGCGGTGGTGAACCCGCTGCCGGTGAAGGTGACGAGGTCGTCCCGGCGGACCGAGCCGCAGCCCGCGCTGCAGGCCACGGCGTCCACGGCCGGAGGCGGCCCGTAGTGGAAGCTGGAGTAGCTGGCGCCCTGGCCGTCGGGGTTGGTGATCACCACCTCGGCGAACCCCTCGGCGTGCGGCGGGGTGAAGAAGCTCACCGCCAGCGAGCCTGGCCCCAGGGCGACGATGGTGGCGCCGGTGGCCGCCAGGCCGCCCACCGCGACCGTCACGCCCGGCTCGAAGCCCGAGCCCACCGCCAGCACCTGGGTGCCGCCGGCCGGCGGCCCGCCGCGGACGTTGAGGGCCAGGATCTGGGGCGCGGGCGAGAGGTAGGTGTAGGGGCTGGCCGAGGTGCTGGCCTGGCCGTCGGGGTTCACCACCCGCACGTCCACCGGGCCGGCGGCGTGGGCCGGCGCCACGACCGAGAGGGAGGTGGCGGTGGCCGGCCCGGCCACCGGGGCGGCGACGCCGCCGAAGGTCACGGTGCTCCCGGTCACGAAGCCGCTGCCGGCGATGGTGACGGTGGTCCCGCCCGCGGTGGGGCCAGCGCCGGGCGAGATCCCCTGGACCTGCGGTGAGGTGGAGGGCGGCGGAGGGTTCGCCGCGGGCATGGCGGGGTCGCCGCCGCCGCAGGCGGCGAGCAGGGCCAGGAGCGAGGCGGCGGTCGCGGCGGAGGTGCGGATGGCCATGGTGGAGCCCTCCCGTGGGCACCTGGATGACACCGGTGGGCCCGCCCGGCCGCCAGGCCCACCGGGGTCCTGGGAGCGGTGGAGCGGCGGAGCCACCTGCGCCCGGGCCCGCGGAGGTGCGGGCCCGGGAGGCGAAGAGGGTGAAGCCCCGGCCCCCGCGGACGGGGACCGGGGCCGGCGGTGCTGCACCCCCGCGCCGTCAGTTGCGGACAGTCACTGCGGCCACGCGGCTCCCGCCCGCGGTGGAGCGGATGAGGATGAGGCGGGTGGCCGAGGGCGCCGGGGCGCCGGTGGCCGAGGTCCAGGAGAAGGCTCCCGCCACCACAGGAACGTCGGCGGCCAGGACGGGCGCCGCGGTGGTGGAGCCGTTGTAGATGGTGACGGTGGTCCCGGCCGCGGTGCTGGTCGAGGTGCCGTCCACGCGCCAGATCCCGGTGCGAGTGCGGTACTCGGCGCGGGTGATGTTGATGACGTCGGCCGCCGGGGCCACGTTCACGGTGATGCTCGCCGGCGCCGAGGTCTGCGCGTAGTTGTTCTGAACCGTGTAGCTCGAGGTGGCGGTGCCGCTGAAGCCGGCGGCCGGGGTGAAGGTGGCGAGTCCGGTGGCGGCCGACCATGTCAGCGTGCCAGCGCCGGCGGGCGAGACCGCGCCGAGCGCGACGGTGGCCGGGAGGATGGTGGTGCCGACCGCCGCCGTGTCGTTGGCGAGCAGCGGGATGGTGACGGCGATGCCGGCGGCGGTGGCGGCGGTGTCGGGGTTGGCGGTCGGGGCCACCGGGACGAAGACCACCGTGACGGTCACCGAGGCGGTGTTGGAGAGGGCGCCGGCGGTGTCCTGGAGGACGTAGGCGAAGGCATCGGGGCCGGAGTAGTTGACCGCCGGCGTGTAGACGACGGTGCCCAGGGCCGCGCCGGTCCCGGCCACGGCGGTGCCGTGCTGGGGCGGCGAGGTGATGACCACGGCGGCCACCGGCACCGGCTGGCTGTCGTTCCCGAGCACGTCGATGGTGACGGCGGTGTTGAAGTCGGTGGAGGCGCTGTCGTTGACGGCCACGTCGGCGCTGCCTGCCCCGCCACCGGCGGTGAGCAGCAGGCGGACGGGGCGGGTGGCGCTGCCGCCGGCGGAGGAGACCACGGTGACGCTCTCCGGCGGCACCGGCCCGGCGGTGGTGCTGGTGAAGAGGCCGCCGACCATGGGCCCGAGGCCGGAGACCACCAGGCCCGGCGGCGCGGCCGAGGCGTCGCTGGAGGTGGCGGTGACGACCAGCGAGCCGCCCGCCGGATCGTAGACGGCGTCGGTGATGGTCACGAGGTCGGTGACCGGGGCGGAGAAGGCGCTGGCAGGGACGTCGGTGGTGTTGGTCACCGTGATCGACTGCGGCAGCAGGGCGTCGAAGGGCAGCACGCTGTGGGAGAGGTAGGAGGTGCCGCTGGTGGTCATGACGGTGTTGGCGAGCCCGGTGCCGGAGAGCACCAGCTGCTGGCCGGGGTTGGCCAGGGCGAAGACGTCCACCGAGGAGTCGGTGGCGGTGCGCGAGTAGGTGGCCCGCTGGATCTTCAGCGGCGTGGCGATGGGCTGCAGGTACTTCTTGCCCACCACCGTGAACTCGGGCTGCGTCACCGAGTCGATGAGCACGCCGCCGGCGTCGAAGACGTCGACCCGGAAGAAGTTGGTCCCGAAGGGGCTGCCGGTGACGGTGTGCAGCAGGTTGGGATCGCCCAGGTACTCCTCGAGCCCGCTGGCGGTGGCGATGGTCAGCGTCATGCCCGGCGGGATGGAGTCCCAGCGCAGGAACGGTCCGACGGCGCCGGCGAGAGCGCCGTCGAACTGCACGCCGGTGGCGCCCACGTCGTTGGTGAAGGTGATCGCCCGGTTGCCGGCCCCGACCCCGGGGAAGATCTCGACTCCGTAGGGGTGCGTGATGACGTAGGTGCCCTCGAACCCGGGATTGACGTCGACGACGAGGCGGATGCGGGCGAAGGAGATCTCCTGGCCGCGCACCGGGGTCCCGGTGGCGTAGGCCGCCTCGAGGGCGGTCACCAGGCGGGCGGAGCCGAACCCGCCGACGGCGATGGCGTCGGCCACGGCCCAGAACTGCTCGTCCCCCAGGTTGCCGGGGAAGCCGGCCGGGTCGGGGGCCCAGGGGAAGCACATGGGGGCGCCGCCGGCACCGGGGTTGGGCGAGGGGGTCTGCGCCAGGCAGAGCTCGAGCGCCTGGGGTGGAACGGCGGCGCCGGTCGCGGTCGCGGGGATGCCGCTGTCGCGGTACCAGACGGGGAAGCCGGTGGCGGGATCGACGGGACCGCGGTCCTTCAGCGCGGCGAGTGCAGGCATGCAGATGGCCAGCCCGGCCAGGGCAACGCCCAGGCGGGATACACCGTTGGTGAATGTCATATGATCGCCCTCCAGCGATCGCGCGAGCCCTCCTCGCGCCGTATCCTGCGTTGCGCACAAGGTGGGAATGATCTGCGTCAAGCGGGAGTCCCTAGGACAAAGGACCCACGAGGCTTCAAACGGTTGTTTTCCGTCGGGAAAGGGGGACTCCGTGGCCGCGGGTTCCCAGGGCGCGCTGCGCATGGGATCCAGGCTTGCCCACGCGACCCAGGCGCGGCGGGTCCGCGGCGAGCGACGGCCCGGCGCCGAGAGGGCGCAAGGGCGGGGTCAGCGGGTGCGCAGGGAGATGCGGCGCGATTCGCTCTTCACCTTCGCCGGAGTTGCCGTCGTGTTGATGATCTCGGCGAGCTGATCCTCGACGCACGTCTGGGTGGCCACGTCGGCCGTCCCGCCGCGCACGTAGGTGATGCCGGTGGTGTCGACGAAGAGCTCGTACTCGACCGTGCCCGCCTGGGTCGCGGAGCGGAGGCACTCGCCGACCCGCGACGAGGCCGCCAGGCGCTGCTCCACCTCCTCGAGGGCCGGCGCGCCGCTGGGGGCGTTCTCGGCCGCCAGGAGCACGAAGGCGACGGCCTCTGGCCCGTCGGGGTCGGGGGCCACCCGGTCGGCCATGGCCCTCACCGCCGGCGCGTCGCGGAGCGCCTCCGCCCAGCCGGGCGGCGCCTGCTCGACGGCCACCCGGCAGACCCGGCTGCGGCACGGGGCGCTCCAGCGCGGGGCGGGGCCGGGCCAGAGCTGGCGCAGCGCCGGCTCGAGCCGGGCGCGCGAGCGCTCGTCGGGCCGGCCGCCCTCGAACGCCACCCGCAGCGAGAGGAACTGGTCGCGGGAGGCGTTGATCTGCGCCTGCCGATCGAGCTGGGCCGGATCCACCGGTGGGGGCGGCCGCTCGCGGGCGATCTCGACGGGCGGGGCAGGGCGGGGCGGGGCGTCCGGGGCGCTGGGGCCCTGCGGCTCGCGAGCGACCAGCCAGCCGGCCACGGCCCCGAGGGCGAGGACGGCGGCGGCGGCGAGGGCGACGGTCTTCCGGTTCATGGACGCTCGCTGCGGGCTAGAGGGGGACCAGGATCTCGATCCGCGCCGCGCCGCGAAGGGCGGCGATGCGGTCCTGGCGGTGGCGCTCGATCTTCTCGCCCAGCAGCCGCTGCCGGATGGGCTCACGGGCCCGCTCCTCGGGCACCTGGCCGCCGGGGCGGCGCTCCCCGCCCTGGATAACGTGGAAGCCGAAGACGGTCTCCACCACCGGGGAGATCTCCCCGGGCCGGAGCGCGAAGGCGGCGGCCTCGAACGGCGCCACCATCTGTCCGCGCGCGATGAAGCCCAGGTCGCCCCCCGCGGCGGCGCTCGGGTCCTGCGAGTGGGCGCGGGCCAGGGCGGCGAAGTCCGCGCCCGGCCGGCGGGCGGCGGTGCGGACCTTCTCGGCGGCCCGGCGGGCCTTCTTGCGCTCGACCTCGGACGCGCCTGCGGGCGCGGCCAGGAGCACGTGGCGCACCTGGATCCGCTCCGGCTCCGTGAAGAGGTCGGGGCGCGCGGCGTAGAAGGCTCGCACCTCGTCGTCGTCCACCGAGAGGCGCGCAGCCGCGGTCTCCTGCTCGAGGAGCTTGCGGATCGAGAGCTGTCGCCGGACGTACTCCTGGTAGCCGGCCTGGTCGAAGCCGCTCCGCTCCAGGCGTCGGGCGAAGGCGTCGGGCTTCTTGAACCTCGCCCGGAGGACGGCCACCGCCTGCTCGGCCTCGGCGGGTGTGGCGGTGAGCCTCCGGCGCTCGGCCTCCTGGTACAGCACCTCCTGCTCGACGAGCTGATCGAGCGCCTCCCGCTTCGCCTTCTTGAAGGGGCCCGGCTGCCAGATGGCGGCCGGGCTGCGCCCCTTCTCCGTGGCGTACTCCTCGAAGAAGCGCTCCAGCCGCTCGTTGGTGATGGGCCGTCCGTTCACCCGGGCGGCCAGCCCCGGGATCTGGGCCCGGGCCGGCGGCGCCAGCAGGCCGAGGAGCAGCAGGGCGGGGGCGAGGCGGCGCGCGCGCATCAGTCGGCTCGCTGGAAGCCGACGGGTGAGAGGGTGCGCGCCCGGGGATCCACGGCCACCAGGTGGGCGCCCTGCACGCCCACCCGCCGGCCCGGCCCGAAGGTGAGGCGGGGGGCGAGCCCGGTGTCGTACTCGACCAGCCCCTCCAGGCTCTTCAGCAGCCGCTCGCGGCTCAGGTTGCGGCCCGTCCGGCGCAGGGCCTCGGCCAGCGCCGCTGCCGAGGCGTAGGCAGAGACCTGCGCCCCCCGGAGCCGCGGCTCGGCGCGCGACGGGCCCTGCATTCGGGCGAAGCGGGTGGCCGCCGCGGGCCGCTCGTCGGCCGGCCCGGTGGGGTAGGCGACCAGCAGCCCGCCCCTGAAGTCGGGCGGCGCGCCGGCGATGGCGCCGGAGACCAGCACGCCCGGAACCAGGACCTGGGGCGCGAAGCCGGCGCCGGCGCAGGCGCGGAGCAGGGTGGAGAGGTCGGCGTCGCCGCCGAGGAAGAGCAGCCGCTTCACCCCGCTGGCCGCCAGCCGCCGGGCCAGGGCCGGCTCCAGCCTGCCGCCCGGGAAGCTCCGCACCAGCGGCTCGCCGCCCCCGCGCGCCGCGAGCTGGGCGCGGGCGGCGCGGGCGGCCTCCTCGAGCGGCTCCTCGCGGGCGTGGAGCAGGGCGACGCGGCCACCGCCAGGAGCGCGCGCCAGGTGCTCGGCCAGGGCGCGGGCCTGCTCCCCGATCCCGGCCACCACGTAGAAGACGTGGGTGCCGGGGCGAGGCGGGGTGAGCGGCGTGAAGGGGCCGACCACCGGGATGCGGGCCGCCTCGGCCAGCTCCCGGAGCGCGCGCTCGGCGCCGGGCGCGTAGGGCGAGAGCAGCGCCGTCACCCGGCCGCCCTCCACCAGCCGGCGCGCCTCGGCCAGCCCGTCGCCGGCGTCGCTGTCGTAACCGGCCACCTCCAGCAGCAGCCGGCGCCCGTTGATACCCCCCTCGCCGTTCACGTCGGCGAGGAAGCCCTCGAGCACGGCCCGCAGCGCCAGCCCGGTGGGCGCCAGGCGGCCGCGGTCGGGGAGCACCGTACCCAGGCGGACGGAGGCCTGCGTGATGCCGGGATCGGAGCGGGTCTCGAGCCGCTTGAGGTAGGCCACCAGGGCGCGCACGTCCTCGGCCGGCATCGAGTAGCGCGGCATGGTCCAGTCGAGGGTGTTGCCGGCCGGGTCGACGCCGGCGGTGATGGCCCGCGCCACCGCCTTCTCGTCGTACGGAGGGTGGCTGCGGCCGGCGCCGTGGGTGACGCCGTAGGGCGTGGTGAGCTTCGACCAGGTGATGACCGAGGGCTCGACGGCTCCCTCGGGCCGCCCCAGGCCGTCGTCGCCGTGGCAGCCGGCGCAGGTCACTGCCTCGGCCGGCACGGCGGTGCCCTCCTGGCCCACCAGCCCGCGGAGCTCGGCGCCCGAGGGGCTGCGCCCCTGGGTGTAGATGAGCCGGCCGGCCTCCTCCTGGGGGGAGAGGAGGGGTCCGTCGGCCGCGGCCGCGGCCAGTGGGAGCAGGGCCAGGGCCAGGGCGCGGCGCATGGCTACCGGTTGGCGCGCGCCTCGGCCGGCGCGCCGCCCAGCCCCTCGCCGGCGAGCCGGCGCACGTGCTCCACCACCGCCTCGGCGGGCGCGTCCGGGCGGATCTTGGTCCAGTGGCGGGTCATGGTGTTGCCGGCCAGGAAGGTGGTGGAGTGGGCCTCCACCGAGGGGCCGAGCTCGCCCAGCTTGCGGATCACCGCCTCCACCTGCGCCTTCTTGCCGGTGAGGAAGAGCCACTCGGGGTGGACGGCCTGGTTGCGCTCCGCGTACTTGCGCCAGGCCTCGGGCGTGTCGTTGACCGGGTCCACGCTGATGGTGACGAAGCGCACCGGCTTGCCGAAGAGGTCGCCCAGGCCGTCCTTCACCCGGCGGAGCTTCTGGGTGAGGAGCGGGCAGGCGTCGGTGCACTGCGAGAACATGAAGCTCACCACCACCACGCGGTCCTTGAGCACGTCGCTGTAGAAGCGGACCTTCTTGCCCTGCTGGGTGAGGAGCACGGTGTCGGTGAAGTACTTGCGGGCCTTGGCCTCCGACTCGGCCTCGGTGAGGGGGCGGGCGGCCCGGGGCGCCGCCTGAGCGGCGGGTGCCCAGAGCAGGAGCGCGGCGAGCGCCAGGAAGGGGCGGCCCACCGTCAGTTCCTCTCCGGCCGCGCGGCGCTGGCGTGGCGGCCGGCCCGGAGCTCGTCCACCAGAGCCACCACCTTCTGCGGGTCGGGGAAGCCGTTGACCCGGACCCAGCGGCCGGTTGCTCCGTCGCCGACCAGCAGCAGCGGCGAGTGGCTGGCGAAGTCGGGGACGTAGGCCCCGAGCCCGCGGAGCACCTCCTCCTGGTCCGGCTGGGCGCCGGTGACGAGCTGCCAGTGGGGGCCGGCGCGGAAGCGGGCGCCCCAGGCCTTGAGCCGCTCGGGGGTGTCGCGCACCGGGTCCAGGCTCAGGCTGGCGAGCCGCACGCCCTTGCCCAGCCGGTCGCCGAGGAGCTGCTGCAGGCGGGCCATCTTGGCGGAGAGCACCGGGCAGACGGTGGTGCAGTGGGTGAAGACGAAGTCCATCACCACCACGTCCCTGCCGATGACGTCTCGCGGGAAGCGCACCGCCCTGCCGTCCTGATCGCGGAGGGTGCGGTCCACCAGGGTGACCGAGGCGTCGGCCGCCGAGGCGGGGCGCCGCTCCGCCGCCCGGGCCTTCTCGGCGTCGCAGTGGGCGCAGCCCTCCTTGCCGGCCGCCTCCCCGGCTAGGCCCGGCGGGGCGGCGAGCAGGGCGAGGAGCGCGGCGGCGAGGCGGGGATTAGGGAGCGCGAGCGGCATGGCTGTCCTTTCCGCCGGCGGCGGGGGCCGTGGCGCGGATGGTGCGGTAGGGGGTCTCCTCGGGCCGGAGGCCGAGGGAGGGGGCGCCGACGTAGGCGTAGTAGGTGCCGGCGGCGGGGAGGGCGACCTGGGCCTGGTACACGCCCGGGCTCTCCTCGCGCGCGGCGGTCTGCTCGCGGTCGAAGCCCGGGGCCCGGAAGGAGAGCACGGCGACGTCGGTGACGCCGGCCTGGACCTTGCCGGTGCGCGCCTCCACCAGCTTGAAGCGGAGCGCCACCTTGCCGCCGGCCGCTGCCTCGGCGGGCGGGTCGAGGAACTCCACCCGCAGCGGCCGCTCGCCCACGTGCAGGGCGGGGTTCTCGCCGGCCTCGGCGGAGAAGCAGTGGAGCAGGCGCGGGCTGTCGAGGAGCAGGGCCACGTCGTAGCGGCCGGCGGCCGGGAGGCGGACGCGGGCCAGGTAGGTCCCGGGCTCCACCTCCTTGACGCTGCGGTCCACCACCGTCGAGGCGCGGGTGCGCTGCCCGTAGCCGGAGAAGCTGCCCATGGGGGCGTTCATGCCCTCCATGTAGTAGTAGGTGAAGCTGTCGCCCGGGTTGGTGACGAAGACCGCGGCCTCCAGGTTGGCCGGCGCGATGGAGTCGGCGATGGCCAGCGTGCCGGCCTGGCGCGGGGCCACGTTGCCGGCGACGAAGCTCTGGGTGCCCGGCGCCTTGCCCTCGCCGACGAGCGACAGGTTGATCATCTGCACCCGCTCCGAGTCGAGGAGGCGCACGTAGGCGAAGGCCCGGGTGAAGATCACCTGGTAGGGCTTGCCCGGCACCGGGATGGTGTGGAGCGCCCGGTTAACGGTGGTGTCGATGACGTGGACGGCGTTCTCGGCGGTGTTCACCACGAAGGCCCAGCGGCCGTCGGGCGAGATGCGCAGCGGCCCGAGCCCGGGCTGGAGCGCCACCCGCGCCGTCACCTCGAGCCGCTCGGGATCGATGACCGCCACGCTCCCCTCGCGCCCGTCGGCGACGTAGATCGCGCCCGAGAGCGGGGAGTGGGCCGCGGAGATGGGCAGCGGTCCGGTGCGCAGGTCCTTCACCTTCCGGAGCTTGCGCACGTCCACCACCGAGACGGTGCCGTCGTCGCGGTTGGTGACGAAGGCCCAGCGGTCGTCGCCGCTGAAGGCGATCTCGTGGTGGCCACGGCCGGTGGGCAGGAACTTCACCCGGACGAGCTTCTCGGCGTCGAGGACGGTGACGCCGCTGGCGCCGGCGGAGGCGGCGTCGTTGCCCACCCACAGGTAGCGGCCGTCGGGCTGGACGGCGGTGCGGACGGGCCGGGCGCCGGACGGCAGCGAGGCCTCCAGCCGGAAGGTCTCGGTGTCCACCACCGCCACCTCGTCGGCGAGAGGCATGGAGACGAAGAGGCGGCGGCCGTTCCGGCTCTTCACCCAGTCCTCGCCCGGGCGCTTCAGAAACACCTGCGCGTAGAGGCTGGTGGTCCCGGTCATGCTCACCACCGGGTCGATGACCGAGATGCTGGGCGCCTGGTTCATCACCAGCAGGTAGTAGGCGTTGAGGTCGATGAGCGGGCGGATGCCGACGATGCCCTTGAGGTAGAGACCGATCTTCTCCCGGCAGTCCTTCCGGTCGCCGCCCTTGCCCTCGATGACCTCGCCCATGTCCATCCAGGCGGCCGGCTTGAGGCCGCGCACCGGCTGGCCGGTGGCCTCGTCGCGGATGCGGAAGCGGACCTCGGCCCAGTCCCCCTCGAGGAGCCGGGCCTGGGACTCGCCGGCGGGAGCACCGGACGGGGCCAGGGTGAAGTCCACCGTGACGCCGTTGCGTGTCACGCTCCGCGCGCCGGGCGAGGGTTCCGCGGCGGTCTCGGCGGAGGGCGGAGGGGCCGGGGGCGGGGTGGGCTTGCACCCGGCCCAGACCCACGGGCCGACCGACATCAGGATGCCGGCCGCCATCGTTCTCGTGCTCGCCAAGGTGCCCCTCCTCCAACCGTTGGTGACCGTCAATCTAAGGGAGCCCAGCCGGCCACCGCAGCCCCACGATCCCCGGGGGCTCTCGCCGGAAAGCGACAGGCGTGCCCCGCAGGGCACGCCTGTCGTCACTCGTCAACCCGCGCTTACTCGACGCGGAGGATGCCCCACAGGCCCTGCAGGTTTCCCGTGGCCGCCCGGTCGTGGAACAGGTAGTCGCCCGGGATGGCGTTGGCTCCGCCCGCGCTCGGGAGCACGAAGTCGAAGTGGGCGCCCGGCAGGACCGACTCCTGGGCCGACAGGACCTGGGACTGCAGGTTGTCGCCCAGGGCCCGCGAGCCGACCTCGTACGCTCCGCCGGCGCCGGTCATCGACGGGTAGAAGCCCGAGGGCTGGCAGCGGCCTGGCAGCCCGTCCTTCGAGGAGCCGGGGCAGACGTAGGGCGCCCGCTGCCAGGAGTGGCCGGCAAGCGTGAAGACCGAGCCGCGTCCGTTGGAGGCCGGCTGGGTGAGGTGCATCTTCACCGGCGTTCCGCGCAGGGCGGTGAAGACCGGGGTGACCGGGTCCAGGCCGCCGGTGAGGACGTTGGAGTAGGCCTCGTGGGCGTTGGGGATCTTGGCGAGGCTGCCCGGTCCGGTGAGCGGCGTCTCCGGAGCCACGCCGAAGCGGAACCAGAGCGGCTCGGCGCCGTAGTTCACGCTGTAGCTGCCGCCCTCGTAGGTGTCCTCGGCCACCGGGCCCTCGCCCATGACGCTGCCGACGGGGGCGCCGCTGCGGTAGAGCAGGCTGAGCCCCTTGTGCCACATGTTGGAGAGGCTGCGGACCGAGCCGTTGACGGTGACCGAGGCCCGGCTGGCGCGGAGGCCGCCCAGGTTGTTCTGCCTGTCGATGGCCACGTCGGTCTCCTCCCAGAGGGCGCCGGCGGGCTCGACGATGAGCGAGCCGTAGAGCCCCTTGGTGGCCTGCTTCAGCATGTCGGCCGGGCTCAGGCCCACGGCGCCGAACTCCACCGGAGTGCCCTGCGCCAGGAAGGTGCCGGGAGTGGCCGTCGGGACCAGGCTGACGTCGCCGGCGTACCAGGTGACCACCGTGGTGAGATTCGGCGAGGTCAGTGCGTTGCCCGGGGGGTTGCTGCCCACGGCCACGCCGCCGTTCTCGATGTCGAAGTTCAGGAGCTGCGGGTGCAGGCCGACGAAGCTCGAGGGGCGCATGAGGTTGTACTCGAACTGGGTCACACCCTGCGGGTCGTTGACGTCGCGCGGGACCACGTGGGCGACCTGCCGGTAGCCGGCCAGGTCGGGGGCCAGGGCGGGCAGCCTGTTGCGCAGGGTGATGCGGAGGCACTCGCCGGCCCGGGCGCGGAGCACCAGTGGCTCGACGGGGGCGCCGGGCAGCAGCTTGCCGGCGGCGTCGAGGTCGGCGGTGCGGACGTACATCATGGCTGTCGGGTCGTGGAGCGGGCCGAACTGCGGCGCCTGGGCAGGCGGAGGCGGCAGGCCGGGCTCGGCCGCCACCGGGAAGCTCACCTGCGTCTGGCGCGGGTTGTAGACCAGCGTCCCGCCGCTGGCGTTGAGCGCGGCGCCCACCTGCATCTGGGCGATGCGCGAGGTGGCCGCCACCGGGATGGTGGCCCGGGTCCCCAGACCGTCGATGTTGTTGGGCATGACGCTGTTGGCCAGCACCGCGCTGACGTCGTAGGTGCGGACCGGGGCGGTCTGGGGGCAGACGCCGAAGCGGAAGTCGGTCCGGTTGGCCACCGTCAGGGTGGTGGTGTTGGGCAGCCGGAAGAGGTCGGCGCGGGCGTCGCGGTAGGTGCGGAGCAGGCCCCAGACGCCGTACCACCAGCCGTCCTGGTCGTTGGACATGGTGTAGGCGTAGTCGGCCAAACCGCCGTTGCGGAGCAGCGGCGTGATGGGGGCGGCGAAGGTGAACTGCTCGGAGATGCCGGCCTGCTGGGCGTTGCGCCAGCCGGAGTTGGGCGAGTAGCCGAACCCGGAGCCGGACTGGAGCCACTTCAGCCCGTGGATGACGACGTTGTGGGTCTCCTCGTCGCCGCCGGCCTGGACCTTGATGCGCATGCGGTCGCCGAAGTAGCCGCGGACCATGGGCGTGAAGGGGTCGCCGGGGTTGACGCCGCCGGCGTTGATGGGCGGCGGGAAGCGGGTGGGCTCCACGGTGACGCCGGCGGGCAGCTGGGCGGCGACGATGGTGTCGCCGGCCCGCGGCTGGGCGTTCAGCACCTGCCGCCGCCCGTTCTGCCGGTTGATGGGGCCGAAGGTGGCGGTGGCCTCGAACCGGCGGTCGGTGCGGCTGTCGAGCGCGTAGGCCAGGTCGCCCGCCAAGCCGTCGGACTGCATGCCGCGCTTGCCATCCGGGCCGAGCTTGTTGGGGTCGTAGACGCGCAGGCCCAGCGGCTCGTTCCGGTAGTTCACCACCCAGGTGCCCGGGTCGTCGAGGGAGATGGCCTCGGGGCAGGGGCGCGGCACGCCGCCCAGGCAGACCGGCGAGGAGCGGGTGAGCAGCGGGAACATCTCGGCAGCGCCCACCGCGATCTCGGTGGAGGGCTTGATGGCGGCGCGGAAGGTGTTGGGGCCGATCGGCGTCGAGCCGCCCGGGGCGCCCGGCGCCTTGCCGGCGGCCTCGCCGGTGGTGCCGTCCTGGTTGGCGCCGACGTAGACGCCCGGCAGGTAGGCGCTCTGGAAGTCGGAGTACTCGAAGTAGAACTCGCGGTAGCTGTCGTTGAGGCCGTCGCCGTCGATGTCGGCGCCCGAGTACTGGTAGGTGTAGCCCGGGGTCTGGCCGGTGAGGATGGCCGCCTGCCAGCTGGTGGGGCCGCCGTCGGCGCGGGTGTGGAGCGCCTGGCCGGTCTCGTTGTGGACCCAGCGCGAGCCGGCCGGCTCCACCAGCACCGTGGAGTAGAGACCGATCTGCTGGTGCGTGGAGGGGCCGTAGTGGTCGTGGGTGAAGATGATGCCCAGGCCGCGATCGACGCCGTCCACGTTCACCACCGGGTCGAAGAACCAGCGCTGCAGGGTGACGCGGGCGCCCAGCCAGTCGGGCCGCCCGAAGGCGCCGAAGAAGGGGTGGGGCTTGGCGGTCAGCGAGGTCTGGCCGTCGAGGGTGGCCACCGGGGCGATGCCGGCGCCGGGCAGGGCGGCGGCGGCCTGGGCCGCGGCGCCGTTCCAGGCGTTGATGGCGTGGATGCGCTCCTGCACCGCCTGGGCGGCCAGGGTCCCGTCCTCGTAGTTCCAGCCGTTGGCCGCGCCATCGGTGGTGGTCAGGTCCCACTTGGGCAGGTGGATGTGCTGGCCGATGATGTCGGTGGGCGTCTCGACCTCGAAGTCGTCGAGCTGGAACTTGGTCGGGACCAGGTTGGTGTGGTGGTAGAGGGTGCAGTCGAAGGTGTTGTTGCGCATCACCAGCGGCTCGCCGGGCCGCTGCTTGAGGATGGTCGGCATCACGTCTTCCCACAGCCCGACGATGCGCTGCTGCGGGTAGTGGTAGCCGGCCTTGTTGAGCACCGCGTCGTACTGGAAGTTGGCGCCCTTGTAGATGCGGGGCCGGTCGATGTTGTAGGGCGAGCTGCCGCTGACGCTCTTGGGGCTGCCGGCCAGGGTCTCGCCGCTGAAGAAGCTGCCCACCACGCCCGAGCGCAGCAGACTGCCGTTGTCGTCGATGCAGGGAACGGAGAAGGGGCCGCCGGCGCGGAGGTCGTTGCTGGCGGCGGTGACCGGGAGGCCGTTGCCGTTGGTGCGGAAGCCGCCCTGGGCCTCGGTGCCGTCGAGGCTGGTGACGTTGCCGGCCATGTCGTACTGGATGCTGGGGTGGTACTTGCGGGCGTGGAAGGCCATCGCCGTCTTCTCGACGTCGGTACCCTCCTCGGGGAAGAAGACCGGCTTGGCCTGGGCCATCACCTTGTCGAAGCTGTGCGGGCTGACGTTGTTGATGTGGGTGGTGCCGCCGTCGGCGACGCCCTGGAGTGCGTGGCGCGGCAGGCCGCCGTCCCAGCCGCCGGCGCCGGCCCACATGTCGAGCGGCGGAGTGGTGGGCCGCTGGCCGACCACGTCCTCGATGCTGGCCACCCAGAACGGGAAGCCGGGGTTCACGTTGCGGTCCACCACCCGGGCCAGGCTACCGACCACGCGCTGCACGCCGGCGAGGTCGGTGGCCACCTTGGGCACCACCTCGACGCGGCCGGGCAGGGGAGGCAGGGGCTTGCCGGGCAGGGGGACGAGCGCCGAGATGGGCACGCCCACCTCGATCTCGCCGTCGGGCAGGGCGCGCGCGCCGGCCGCCGGGGTGCCGTCCTGGAGCGCGAAGGGCGTGGTGTGGTAGCCGGGGTTGCCGCCGGCGTCCACCGGGGTCACCGCCAGCCGGGTGCCGGTCTCGAGCACGTCGTGGTTGCGCCACAGGTACCACATGCCCATGGCGAAGTGCGGGTACAGGTGGCAGTGGTAGATGGCGTCGCCGGCGCTCTTGTTGCGGTTGCCGGACCCGCCGAAGTTGATCTCGTACGTGTACCCGGAGCCGGGCCCGATGGCCTGGGCGTCGAGGTAGTTGCCGTTGTCGTCGGAGGCGTTGAAGAGCCACTGGTGGTTGTGCAGGTGGAAGATGTGGTGCTCCTTGCCGGTGTGGACGTTGCGGAACTTGGTGAAGTCCCCGGTGTAGGAGTGGTGCACGTTGGAGGGGTCGCCGGGGAACAGGGCCCGGGTGGCCTTGGGGCCCACCGCGGCGCAGCCGGCGCCGCCGGGGGCGCAGGCCTCGAGGCCGGTGTTGGCGGGGACGTCCACCAGCAGGGCAGGGTCGCCGACCGCGTAGCTGGTGAGGAAGAACTCCTCGTAGGAGCAGTCGAGGCAGTCGTGCATGGGGCCGACGCCCAGCCTGTTGGAGATGATCTCCGAGCCGATGCCGCCCGACCCGTAGTTGATCATGAAGTTGTCGCCCACGCCCTTGAGCGTGTGGCGCAGCACCGGGTGGTTGTAGAAGGCGGGGAAGGCCTGCGAGGTCGCCACCTCGTCGTGGAAGACCGAGGCGAACTCGCGGAAGGGCTCGAGCCGGTTGGGCACGGTGGGGTTGCGCTTGCCGACGCTCTCCAGCGGGTAGGTCGAGGCCGGGAAGGTGCCGTCGGGGTTGGGGCCGGCGACGATGGCGTTGATCTCGGTGTGGATGGTCCGGTTGGTGGCCGGGTCGATCAGGTTGAGTACCGGCAGGCCGGCCCTCCCCTCGGTGATCCAGGGCTCGACGTTCGGGTAGCGGGCCTCGTAGTCGATGACCGGCAGGCCCGAGGCCGGGTCGGTGAAGCGGGTGGCGAGCCGGAACTCCTCCTCGGTGACGTCGGAGCGGTAGACGCGGGCGCCGGGGGGCTCGACGTTCACCTGCCCGAAGAGGCCCGAGGAGCTGTTGCCGGCGCCGGCCTGGCCGCCGAAGGTGGCGCCGTGGCTGTTCACCAGGTGCGTGCCCTCCTTCTCGGCGTACCAGGTGTAGGTGCGGGTCTCGCCGGGGGCGGCGACGCTGTTGATGTTCACGCCCACGTAGGAGGCGGTGTCGGCGATGGAGTTCAGGGGCTGCATCCCGTAGACGGTGAAGCTGGCGTAGCGGTCGGCCACCTGGTCGTCGATGAGGGGCACCGCGAAGGTCTGGCCCTCGACGGTGAGGAGGGGGTTGAAGGGGTTGGCGGCGGCCGGCGTGAGCAGGTTCTGGAAGGTCACCTGCAGGCAGTCGCCGGCGGCGACGCGGAGCACCAGCGGGCGCGGCCGCTTGTCGGCGCGGATGGCGACGCGGCCGGGGATGGGCGCGCCGCCCTGGCCGAGCAGGAGGCCGGAGTCGCGGTTGCGCACGTCGCTGCGCAGCGCGAAGACGGCGCCGTTGATGTTCTGGGCCCCGAGCCGGTTCCACATCAGCGGCTGGTCGAGGGCGACGACGTCGGCGGTGACGGTGCGCACGCAGCTGACGGCGGCCTGTGCGGTCGAGGGGATGGCGGAGAATGCCGCGCAGAGCACGGCCGTGAACGCCGCATGGGCGCCCGCAAGGTATCGGGTCATGTGTCGAGCCCTCCAGCTCGTCCTGCTGCCTGCGTCCCCCGGGTCGTGCCCCGCCCGGATCGGATGCCCTCCTGGAGCCGGGTGGTCCCAGGTGTCGTCACCTTGCTGACGAGTGGCGGAGGCCGGGAGCACCCAGATGGATATGACGCAGATCAAATCCGTTTTGCCCCGCGCGCGAGGTACGTCATTCGACGCGGAGTGCTTGTTACCCGAGCCATGTCCAGGTGATGCGGGCCCGACCCATTCCCGTCGGGCCCGCGCCTGGCGCTCGTGCTCACCGGGCCGGTGAGGTTCGCGGAGGTCAGGAGCCGGCGGGCGGGCGCGCTGGAGCGGAGGTCGCCGGGTCCTCCCGCGAACGCCTCCCGGTGGCGGGCAGGAGGCAGAGCGGATGCGGCGCGCGGCGCCCGCAGCAGCCGGACGCTTTCGTTCGACGGCTGGCCGCTCGCTGTGGTTAGCTACACCCTCCCGGGGCTCACCCACCTTCGCGCCCGCCCTGCGGGCGCCTTCACGTCGGAGGAGATGCCATGGCCGCGCCCGTGTTCGAGTACCACGACCCCTTCCCGCTCTCGAAGGACGAGACCCGCTACCGGCTGGTCAGCAAGGAGGGCGTCTCGGTCGGCAGCTTCGAGGGCAAGGAGATGCTCAAGGTCGAGCCGTCGGCGCTGGCGCGGCTGGCCCGGGAGGCCATGCGCGAGTGCTCCTTCTTCCTGCGCAAGGAGCACAACGAGCAGGTGGCCAAGATCCTCGGCGACCCGGAAGCCTCGCAGAACGACAAGGGCGTGGCCCTGGCCTTCCTGCGCAACGCCGAGATCGCCGCCCGCGGCGAGCTGCCCATCTGCCAGGACACCGGCACCGCCACGGTGGTGGGCAAGAAGGGCCAGCAGGTCTGGACGGGGGTGAAGGACGAGGAGTTCATCTCCCAGGGCATCTGGGAGACCTACGTCAAGGAGAACCTCCGCTACTCCCAGACCACCGCCCTCAATGTCTTCGAGGAGAAGAACACCGGCAACAACCTGCCGGCGCAGATCGACCTCTACGCGGCCAAGGGCGCCGAGTACAAGTTCCTCTTCGTGGCCAAGGGCGGCGGCTCGGCCAACAAGACCATGCTCTGGCAGGAGACCAAGGCGCTCCTCGAGCCCGGCAAGCTGGAGAAGTTCCTCGTCGACAAGATGAAGTACCTGGGCACCGCAGCCTGCCCGCCCTACCACATCGCCGTGGTCATCGGCGGCACCTCGGCCGAGACCAACCTGAAGACGGTGAAGCTGGCCTCGACCAAGTACTACGACGCCCTGCCCACCACCGGCGGCGACTTCGGCGTGGCCTTCCGCGACCTGGGGCTGGAGGCGGCGCTGCTCGAGGCCGCCAACAAGCTGGGCGTCGGCGCCCAGTTCGGTGGCAAGTACTTCGCCCACGACGTCCGCGTGGTTCGCCTGCCGCGCCATGGCGCCTCCTGCCCGGTGGGCATGGGGGTCTCCTGCTCGGCCGATCGGAACATCAAGGCCAAGATCGACAAGGACGGCCTCTGGGTGGAGGACCTGGACCACGACCCGGGCCGGCTCATCCCGGCGCCCTACCGCACCGGCAAGCACGAGCACGGGGTGAAGGTCGACCTCAACCGGCCCATGAAGGAGATCGTGGCCGAGCTCTCCCGGCACCCGGTCTCGACGCCGCTCCTGCTCACCGGCACGCTGGTGGTGGCCCGCGACATCGCCCACGCCAAGTTCAAGCAGCTCATCGACCAGGGCAAGGGCGTGCCCGAGTACCTGAAGAAGCACCCGGTCTACTACGCCGGCCCGGCCAAGACGCCGCCGGGCAAGCCCTCGGGCTCCTTCGGCCCGACGACGGCCGGCCGCATGGACTCCTACGTGGACCTGCTGCAGGCCAACGGCGCCTCGCTGGTGATGATCGCCAAGGGCAACCGCAGCCAGCAGGTGACCGACGCCTGCAAGAAGCACGGCGGTTTCTACCTCGGCTCCATCGGCGGCCCGGCGGCGGTGCTGGCCGAGGAGAACATCAAGAAGGTGGAGGTCCTCGACTTCCCCGAGCTGGGCATGGAGGCGGTCTGGAAGATCGAGGTCGAGAACTTCCCGGCCTTCATCCTGGTGGACGACAAGGGGAACGACTTCTTCAAGAAGCTGGGGCTGTAGCCGCCCTCCTCGCCCCCCTCACCCTTTCCCTCTCCCCCGCCGAGCGGGGGAGAGGGGAAGGAGCGCTCTCGAGCGGAGGCTCGTCCCCGCCGCCGCGCGGAGCGAAGGCGGGGAGACGGGACGAGACGGGCTCCCGCCTACGGGCGGTAGACGGCCCCGGCCAGCAGGGTGAACTGGGTGATGGAGCCGCTCTTGGCGTAGAAGTGGAACGCCGGCTCCAGGGTGATCGCCAGGCTGGGCTGCAGCTCGAAGCCCAGGCCGCCGCCCAGCTTCACCAGCAGCGCCGCGTCGGTGCTGGTGCTCCGGGTGGGCGGAGCCGGCGCCTGGTTGGGGATGCTCACGCTCCCGTGGACGATGGCCAGGCCGATGCCGCCGTCGGCGAAGGCGAAGAGCTGCGGGTTGAGCGTGAAACGCACCCGGGCCAGCGGCAGGAGGTCGACGGTGTCGAGGGAGCCGTCGACGCCGCTGCCGTACCCGTTGTAGGTCCAGGCCAGCGTCCCGCCGAGCTGGAGCACGGTGCCGCTGGCCAGCGAGGCCTGGCCGTGGAGGCCGGTGGCCGCCAGCTTGAACCCGGTGCCGAGCTGGTTCTCGAAGGGGATGGCGAAGCCCAGGGCGCCCGCGAGCTCCCAGCGGCCGAGGAGCGCGGTCGAGGGATCGCGGACCGCGGCCACCTTCTCGGAGGGGGTGCGCTTCCCGCCCGACTGGGCCGCGGCCGGCGCGGCCGCGAGGAGCGAGAGGGCGGCGGCGGCCGCGAGGGCGAGGCGGTGAGGTGCGCGGATCATGGCCGGAAGCTGCCACCGGCACCGGCGCCGTTCAAGCGCTCGGTGAGGGCCCTGGGGCGATGTCGTGTGGTGTATGTTCCCGGCCCATGCGAGACCGCGCCTACGAGCACGTCCCCTTCCGGCCCACGGAGATCGAGCACCGCTACGGCCCGGGCATCCACATCCTCTCCAATCCCTTCCTGCTGGGCCACCTCGCCACCCTGTGCGCCAAGGACACCCGGCAGCCGGTCATCAACAACCTGGTGCGCCTCCTCTACCAGGACCTCCTGCGCACCGTGATCGCCGCCGAGTTCCCACGCCGCCGCATCTCGGTGCCCACCCGCATGATCGACAGCTCGCCTCGCGCCATCTTCGAGGGCGAGGTGGTGGACCGCGACGTGCGAGCCGTCACCGTCAACATCGCCCGGGCGGGCGCGGTGCCGTCGCAGGAGGCCTACGACCTCCTCAACGAGACCCTCGACCCCGCGCTGGTGCGCCAGGACCACATCATCATGAGCCGCATGCTGGGCTCGCAACAGGAGGTGGTGGGCGCCGGCATCGGCGGCATGAAGATCGGCGGCGACGTGGACGGCGCCTTCCTGCTCTTCCCCGACCCGATGGGCGCCACCGGCAGCTCGCTGGCCACCGCCATCGAGACCTACAAGAAGAACGTCCCCGGCACCGCCCGCCGCATCATCAACATCCACCTCATCGTCACCCCCGAGTACCTGCGCAACATGACCCGGGCGCACCCCGACGTGCTCGTCTACGCGCTGCGGCTCGACCGCGGCCTCTCGGCACCCGACGTCCTCGACACCGTCCCGGGCTCCCGCTGGGACGAGGAGCGCGGCCTCGACGACCACCAGTACATCGTCCCCGGCGGCGGCGGCTTCGGGGAGATCATGAACAACGCGTTCGTGTAGGCGCGGAGGCGAGGGCGGGCTCCCGGGCCTTCGTCCCCGTCCTCGGGCCGCGACTTCACGGCAGCGGCCGGCGACCGGTTCCGTCCGCAGACCCGGGCATCTCGCTTCGCCACTGCGACTGTCCTCTTCGCTGTCCCGGCCGTGGCGCTCGCTCGATGCATACCGCTCCGCGGGAGCAGCGGGCCGAGAAGCGCACGCGCGGACCCTGCGGGCGGGGACGAAGGCCCGTACGCCCGCACCGGGTGGCGTCCCGGCCCCCATGGCTGTGCAGTCGTCACGGAACGTGGCATGGCTCCCCGCCACGCCGGAAGCTTGGGGAGGTAGAATGCCCGATCCACTATGCGGCCGTCCCAGGAGCACGCGATGCCCAGACCCCCCGTGCTCCTCCTCCTGGTGGGAGTCCTCTCCGCCTCTTCGGGGTGCGCCACGCTCGCCGACGCCCGGGCGGCCAAAGGCACTGGCTTGGCGCGCATCTACCCGGCATCGCGCGAGGCGGTCTGGAAGGCCGTCCCCGATGTCCTCTCCGACCTGAAGCTCACTCTCGTGAAGGAGGACTCTGCCGAGGGTTGCTTCCTCGCTGAGAACGGGTGGAGCGGCTTCAGCTACGGCGAACGAGTCGCCGTTTTTGTCGATGCGATGAACGGTGAGCCGGGGACACGCGTTGAGGTCGTGTCCAAGCGGGTCCTGGCCACCACCGTGTTCGGACCCGACTGGCAGTCACCAATCCTCGATAAGCTGGACGAGAAGCTGAGATTCGATAGCACCTCGCCCGCCGCACCCATCCCGGGGAGCTGACTTCCTCTCATCGACGGTCAGGACGCCGCCGCCTGGTTCGCTCACCGTGGCTGCTCCGGTCTCAAGTGATCAGCGTCGTCCCGAGTTCCGAAGCCCCGCGTCGCGCAGGCCATCCTCGATCGTCGATTCGCCCGCGGAACCCCGCCGCCGCGGCGGGTGGCGTCGAAGCTCCGGGGCGCACCGCAGCCGCGCCCCGAGCGAAGGCGCCGGGACCCGACGCGTGCGGCGCAACGGCGAGGGCAGGCCATCCCGATCGCGGAATGAGAAAGGGCCCGCGGACCTCTCGATCCGCGGGCCCGGGTGGCTCGGCCGCAGAGTCTACGCGTCCGGCTGGGTCGCGGCCACCACCGCGTCGTGCTCGGCGTCGCTGGCCCTGCCGTGGGGCAGCACCAGGTTGAGCAGCACGCCCACGTAGGTGGCGAGCGACATCTCGCCCAGCTCCACCGAGCCCAGGTGGATCTTGGCGCCGCCGATGCCGATGATCAGGATCACCGAGGTGATGATGAGGTTGCGCTTCTCGGCGTAGTCGATCCGGGCCTCGACCAGCATGCGCACGCCCGCGGCGGCGATGATGCCGAAGAGCAGGATGCAGATGCCCCCCATCACCTGGGTGGGGATGGAGCGGATCAGGGCCCCGACCATCGGCAGGAAGCTCATGACGACGGCCATCACCGCGGCGCCGCCGATGACCCAGACGCTGAAGACCCGGGTGACCGCCATGACACCGATGTTCTCGCCGTAGGTGGTGTTGGGGGGGCCGCCCAGGAAGCCCGAGACCGCGGTGGCCACGCCGTCGCCGGCCAGCGAGCGGTGCAGGCCCGGGTCCTTCACCAGGTCGCGCCCCACCACGTTGTTGGTGACGATGAGGTGCCCGATGTGCTCGGTGATGACCACCAGCGAGATGGGGGCCAGGGAGAGGATGGCGCTGGCGTCGAAGACCGGGAGCACGAAGTGGGGCACGGCGAAGGCCGGGGCCTGGCCCAGGCCCGAGAGGTTCACCTGGCCGGCCGCCAGCGCCACCAGGTAGCCGCCGACGATGCCGATGAGGATGGGGATCACACCCAGGAAGCCCTTCAGGTACTGGGCCGCCAGCACCGCGATGGCCAGGGCAGCCAGCGCCACGTAGAAGAACTCCGGCCTGTAGCTGCCGGTGCCCCCCTGCATGGCCATGACCTCGACCGCAACCCGGGCCAGGCCCAGGCCGATCACCATCACCACCGGGCCGATGACCACCGGTGGGAGCAGGCGATCGATCCAGCCGGTGCCGAACCTGCCGATGGCCAGCGCCACCGCGATGTAGATGGCGCCGACAACCACGCAGCCGCCCATGGCGACGGCGATGCGCTGGTCGGAGGCGATCTGGCCCGGCTTCACGCCCAGGATGGCCGAGAGCGCGGCGATGAAGGCGAAGGAGGAGCCCAGGTAGGCGGGGATTTTCCCCTTGGTGATGAGGATGTAGAGCAGCGTGCCCACGCCGCTCGTGAACAGGGTGACCGAGGTGTCGAGCCCCACCAGGAAGGGCACCAGCACCGTGGCGCCGAACATGGCGAACAGGTGCTGCAGGGAGAGGGGGATGGACTGGAGGAGCGGTACCCGCTCCTCGATCTGGATGGTGCGCGGCGTCGTCATGGCGTGCTCCCCGGTGCCAGAAGGGCGACCACCGGACTCACCGATGGCCGCCCCGGAGGTCCTGGTGTGGCGGCCTCGCTACGGAACGAACTGGGTGAACGGCGTCCACTGCACCATCAGCTGCGGCGCCACCACCGTCTGACCCTTGCCCAGGAAGTCGGTGAACCTGTGCAGGTAGAGCTCGACGCCGGCGTGGAGCTTGCCCGGGGCGCCGGCGAAGGCGCCGACGTCGATGAGCAGCTCGGGCTGGGTCATGATGTCCAGGTCGCCGTTGCGGTTGGTGGTGAAGTCGGCGAAGCCGTTGAACACCAGCTTCACCGGGCCGAGGGAGAAGGGGATGTCCCAGTACGGGCTCACCTGCCAGGTGTGCAGGGCGAAGTTGTCGTAGCGGTAGAAGAGGTTCAGGCCCGCCACCTGGAAGCCGGGGATGGCGAGGTCGAGGCCGGCGCCGCCCAGGTAGGCGTAGAAGCCGCCGCTCTGGTTGACCTCGCCCGCCAGGCCCCAGTTGCGGATGATCGAGCCCGAGCCCAGGCCGAAGACCCTGTTGAGGAACAGGCGCGGGTGCCACTCGGCGTAGACGCCGGAGCCCACCTCGGTGGAGGCGCCGAACTTGCCGCGGGCGAAGTCGGCGAAGAAGAAGTTGTCGCCGTAGGCCCAGGTGTGGAAGTGGTTGACGGTGACGGTGGTCAGCTTCTCGTCGCTGGTGCTGTTGGGGTCGTTGGCGTCCTTCTTGAAGCTCCAGCCCTGCAGCAGCTGGAAGTTCGTGGTGCCGAACTCGGCCCGGGCGGCGGACGGGGCGAGGAACAGCGCCAGGGTCAGGACGGCGACGAGCGTCTTCAGGCGGGCCGTGAGGTTCGAGCGGGCCATGGTGTGGTGAACCCTCCGTTGGTGGTGCGTGCGTGGCGACGGGCGCGGAAGCTACGGCAGCGGTCTGACAGCGCGGGGGGCTACTTCCCCTGTCGCTTGATGGGCGAGACGAAGCGGTAGTCGATGTCCCAGGGGAAGTAGATCCACTTCTCCTGTCGGAACTCCTTCACGAAGGTGTCCACCAGCGGGCGCCCCTGGGGCTTGGCGTAGAGCGTGGCGAAGTGGGCCCTGGGCAGCCGCTCGCGCACGGCGCGGGCGGTGGCCCCGGTGTCCACCAGGTCGTCGACGAGGAGCCAGCCCTCGCCGTCGCCCTCGACCGACTTGAGCCAGCGGACCGTGCCGCGCTGCTGCTCGGCGCCTCCGCCCTCCTCCGCCCCGTAGCTGACGAGGCAGACGGTGTCGATGAGCCGGATCTCCAGCTCGCGGGCGATGAGCGCCGCCGGCACCAGGCCGCCGCGGGTGATGGCGATGATGCCCTTCCACTCCCCCAGGTCGTGGAGGACGCGGGAGAGGTAGCGGGCGTCCCGGTGCAGCTCGGGCCAGGAGATGACGATCTCGTCCTTGTAGGGCGAATCGCCGGGGGTGGCTTCCTCGGACATGGCGGGCTCCTCGCGGGGGACGGGGAGGGCGGCCGGAGCCGCGCCTCCCCGCCGGCGGGCGGTGGCTACTTGCCCGAGGGCACCTTGCCCTCGACGCCCTTCACGTAGAAGTTGACCTCGCCCTTCCACTTGTCGTCGGCCACCTGGTCCTTCTGCAGCACCACCTTGCCGGTGTTGTCGGTGATGGGGCCGCGGAAGACGGCGCCGGGGTTGGCGACCAGGAAGGCCTTGGCCTCCTCCACCTTCTTCTTCACCTCGGCCGGCACGAACTCGGGGATCTTCACGAAGTCGTTGACGCCCTCCTTGATGCCCCACTTCGTCTCCTCGGTCTTCCAGGTCTTGGCCAGCACCTCGCCGACCGCCTTCTCGTAGTACACGCCCCAGTTCAGCACGCAGGAGCCGAGGTGAGCCTTGGGGGCCACGGCGCTCATGTCGCTGTCCCAGCCGAAGGCGTACTTGCCGCGCTTCTCGGCGGCCTGGAGCACGGCGGTGGAGTCGGTGTTCTGGAGCAGCACGTCGGCGCCCTGGTCGATGAGCGACATGGCGGCCTCGGTCTCCTTGGGCG
Organism: Deltaproteobacteria bacterium; assembly: GCA_016214955.1. Classification (GTDB taxonomy): domain Bacteria; phylum Myxococcota; class Myxococcia; order Myxococcales; family Anaeromyxobacteraceae; genus JACRMN01. The sequence goes on along the minus strand of JACRMN010000010.1, from coordinate 158,756 downwards.
GGTCGAACCAGGCGCTGACCCAGACCACCTTGGTCTTCACCTTGGGGTTCACGCTCTGGGCGCCGAGGGTGTACGCGTTGATGTTGCGGAGCACCTCGGGGATGGGGAAGGAGGCCACGAAGCCCAGGGTGTTGGTCTTGGTCATCAGGCCCGCCATCACGCCCGCGAGGTAGGCGTCCTCGTAGAAGCGCCCCTCGTAGACCCGCAGGTTGGGGGCGGTCTTGAATCCGGTGGCGTGCTCGAAGAACACGTCGGGGTGGTCCTTGGCCACCTTGGCCATCGAGTCGCCGAAGCCGAAGGAGGTGGCGAAGACCAGCTTGTTGCCCTGGGCCACGAGATCGCGGATGACGCGCTCGGCGTCGGGCCCCTCGGGCACCTTCTCCACGTAGGTGGTCTTGATCCTGTCGCCGAACCTGGCCTCGATGGCCTTGCGACCCAGGTCGTGGGCGAAGGTCCAGCCGGCGTCGCCCACCGGGCCCACGTAGACGAAGCCGATCTTGAGCGGCTCGGGCTTGGCCGGGGCGGGGGCCGCCGCCGGCGCGGCAGCCGGCTTCTTCTCCTCGGAGCAGGCGGCGAGGCCCAGCGCGGCCACGGCCGCGAGGATCGTGGAGAGCAGCGAGCGGATCTTCATGGTGTCGTTCCTTGTGGCTGGGGGAGGCTGCGGCGGCCGCGGGCCAGCACCCGCGGTCACGTTCCTGGGAAGAAGGGCTTGCCCAGTGAGGCGGGCATGTCGAGGCGGATGCGGAGCGGGTTGCGGGAGATGAGCACCAGCACCACCACGGTGGAGAGGTAGGGCAGCATCCCCAGGAACTCGCTGGGGAGCTGCACCCCCTGGGCCTGGAGGCGGAACTGCAGCATGGTGACGCCGCCGAAGAGGTAGGCGCCGAGGAGCACCCGGCCCGGCCGCCAGGAGGCGAAGGTGGTGAGCGCCAGCGCGATCCAGCCCCGGCCGGCCACCATGCCCTCCACCCAGAGCGGCGTGTAGATCACCGAGAGGTAGGCTCCGGAGAGGCCGCAGAGCGCGCCGCCCAGCGCCACCGCCGCCAGCCGGATGCGCCGCACCGGGTAGCCGAGGGCGTGGGCGGCGTCGGGCGACTCGCCCACCGCCCGCAGCACCAGCCCGGCGCGGGTCCGGTAGAAGAAGGCGGCGATGGCCAGGGCCGCCGCCATGGCGCCGTAGGCCAGGGCGTGCTGGCGGAAGAGCGCCGGGCCCAGGAAGGGGATGCGGGAGAGGCCGGGCACGGCGTGCTCCAGCCGCTCGGTGAGCTGGCGGCCCACGTAGTCGATGCCGGCGAAGGCCGAGATGCCGCCGCCGAAGAGGCTCACCGCCAGGCCGGTGGCGTACTGGTTGGTGTTGAGCCAGATGACCAGGAACCCGAAGCCCGCCGCCACCAGGGCGCCGGCCGCTGCCCCGGCGGCGAAGCCGAGGAGGTCGCTGCCGGTGTGGAAGGCGACCGCGAAGCCGGTGACCGCCGACACCAGCATCATGCCCTCGGCGCCCAGGTTGACCACCCCGGCCCGCTCGTTGATGCACAGCCCCAGGCCGGCGAGGGCCAGCGGGGTGCCCGCCGAGAGGGTGGCGGCGAGGAGCAGGGCCAGGTCGTTCACCGGCCCCGGCTCCCGCCCCAGCGGACGCGGTGGTTGATGAGGGTGTCGCAGGCCAGCAGCGAGAAGAGCAGCACGCCCTGGAAGATGCCCGACAGCGCCGCCGGCAGGCCGATGCGCGACTGGGCCAGCTCACCGCCGATGACGAAGACGGCCAGCAGCAGGCTGGAGAGCACAGCGCCCAGCGGGTGGAGGCGGCCCACGAAGGCCACGATGATGGCGGTGAACCCGTAGCCCATGGAGACGTGGGGGGTGAGCTGGCCCATGGGGCCGGCCGCCTCGAAGGCCCCGGCCACGCCGGCCAGCGCGCCGGAGCCGAGCAGCACCATCCACAGCGCCGCCCGCGCCGAGAAGCCGGCGTAGCGGGCCGCCAGCGGCGCCGGGCCGCCCACCTGGAGCTGCAGGCCCCGGTGGGTCCGGAACATGAAGACCCAGACGGCCACCGCCAGGAGCAGCGCCACCGGGTAGCCCAGGTGGAGCCGCATCCCGGGAACCAGGCGCGGCACCTCGGTGAAGGCGGCGAAGCTGGTGGTCTGGGGGAAGTTGAAGCCCTTGGGGTCCTTCCAGGGGCCGAAGACCAGCCAGGTGAGGAAGAGGTTGGCCACGTAGACCAGCATCAGGCTCACCAGGATCTCGCTGGCGTTGAAGCGATCCCGGAGGAGCGCCACCACCGCCGCCCAGGCGGCGCCGGCAAGGGCGCCGGCCAGCAGCAGCAGCGGGAAGAAGCCCCAGCGGCCCACGTCGAGGCCGGCGTTGGTGAACCAGAGGGCCAGGCCGCCGCCGCCGATGGCGCCCATGAGGTACTGCCCCTCGGCGCCGATGTTCCAGACGTTGGAGCGGAAGCAGACGGTGAGGCCGAGGGCGCAGAGGGTGAGCGGCGTGGCCTTGAGCCCCAGCTCGGTGAGGCCCCGGGTGCCGTGGAGCGGCTCCCAGAGGAAGACCTTCAGGCCGCGCACCGGGTCCTTGCCCAGCGCCCAGAAGATGAGGCCGGCCACCGCCACCGTGAAGAGGAGCGCCGCCAGCGGCGAGAGGGCGCTCGCCAGGCGCGAGGGGGTGGAGCGCACCTCGAGGCGGATCACGGGATCACCTCGGCGGCCGGCGCCGGCCACAGGCCGCTCATCCACTCGCCGATCTGCTCCACCGTCGCCTGGTGCGTGTCTATCGACGGGGAGAGGCGGCCGCGGGCGATGACGTACATGCGGTCGGAGATCTCGAAGAGCTCGTCGAGGTCCTCGGAGACCACCAGCACGGCGCAGCCGGCGTCGGCCAGCGCCAGCAGCTCGGCGCGGATCTGGGCCGAGGCCCCCACGTCCACGCCCCAGGTCGGCTGGGCGACGATGAGCACCCGCGGCACGGCGTCGATCTCCCGCCCGACGATGTACTTCTGCAGGTTGCCGCCGGAGAGGCTGCGGGCCACCGCCGCCGGCCCCGAGGTGGCCACCCGGAAGCGGCCGATGATCCCCTCGGCCTGGGAGCGCAGCGCGCGGCGGTCGATGAAGCCCAGCCTGCGCAGCGCCTCGTGGCGGGTGAGGAGCAGGTTGGCGGCCAGCGTCAGCGTGGGCACCGCCCCGCGCCCCAGCCGCTCCTCGGGCACGAAGTGGAGCCCGAGCTTGCGCCGCGCAGAGGCCCCCTTGCGGCCGATGGGGGCGCCGAGGAGCTGCACCGCGCCGGCGTCGGCCCGCGGGTCCTCGCCGGAGAGGGCCGCCAGCAGCTCCTGCTGCCCGTTGCCGGAGACGCCGGCGATGCCCACCACCTCGCCGGTGCGGACGGTGAGGTCGATGCCCGCCAGGCTGGTGCCGAAGCGGTCGGGCCTGGGGAGGTGCAGGTCGTGGACCCGGAGCGCCACCTCGCCCGGCCTGGGCGCGCGCTGGGTGAGACGCGGCGGCTCGCGGCCGATCATGAGCCGCGAGAGGCTGGCGTTGGTCTCCCGCGTGGGGTCGCAGGTGCCGGTGACGCGTCCGGCCCGCAGGACGGTGCAGCGGTGGCACAGGGCCCGGATCTCGTCGAGCTTGTGGCTGATGTAGAGGATGGAGCAGCCGGTGGCGGCGAGCTTGCGCAGCGTGGTGAACAGCCTCTCCACCGCCTGCGGGGTCAGCACCGAGGTGGGCTCGTCGAGGATGAGGAGGCGCGGCTCGCCGAGCAGCGCCCGGACGATCTCCACCCGCTGCCGCTCGCCCACCGAGAGCACGTGCACCGGCCGCTCCGGATCGAGCTCCAGCCCGTAGGTCTCGCCCGTGCGCCGGATGCCCTCGCGCACCGCCTGGAGCGGCCTGCCCGGCGCCTGGCCCAGCCAGACGTTCTCGGCCACGGTGAGGGTGTCGAAGAGGGAGAAGTGCTGGAACACCATGGCGATGCCCAGCTCGCGGGCCTGGTGCGGGCTCTGCAGGGCCACCGGCTCGCCGTTCCAGCGCATCTCGCCGGCGTCGGGCCGGAGCGCGCCGTAGATGACCTTCATCAGGGTGGACTTGCCGGCCCCGTTCTCGCCCAGGACGGCGTGGATCTCTCCGGGCTGGACGGAGAGGGCCACGTCGTCGCAGGCCACGACGTCGCCGAAGCGCTTCGTGACGTGCGAGAGCTCGAGCCGGGGTGCGGTCACGGGGGTGGGCCCTCAACGGGGGCCGCGGATACTACCTCCGGGACCCGACATCCGGTGGCAGATGCGGCGAGGAGAGGGTGCGGCCGTCAGTGCGGCTGCTTCCGCGGCGCCTGCGCCAGCGGCGTCCCGGCGGCAGGGGTCTCGCCGGTCAGCGTCTCCTCCTCGAAGAGGCTGGGCTGCACCGGGCCGCCGGTGGCGAGCGGCAGGTAGAGGGTGAAGCGCGAGCCCTGCCCGGGCGTGCTCTCCACCTGGATGGAGCCGCCGTGCTGGCGCAGCACGCCGTGGGCCATGGAGAGGCCGAGGCCGGTTCCCTTGCCGACCTCCTTGGTGGTGAAGAAGGGGTCGAAGACGCGCTGCTGGGTCTCGGCGTCCATGCCGGTCCCGGTGTCGGCCACCGAGAGCGCGGCGTAGGCGCCGGGGCGCAGCCGCACGCGCGGGGCGCCGCCCTGCTCCACGTCCAGGCGCCGGGTGGACACCTCGACGCGGCCGCCCGGGGCCAGGGCGTCGCGGGCGTTGCTGGCGAGGTTGAGCAGCACCAGCTCGAGCTGCACCCCATCGCCCAGCACCGGCAGCGGCTCGACCCCCAGCTTGATCCCCAGCTCCACCTTGGGCCCCACGGTGGTGCGCAGGAGCGCCTCGGCGCGGCGCACCAGGTCGTTGACGTCGAGCCGGTGCAGCTCCAGGTCCTGCCGCCGGCTGAAGGCCAGCAGGCTCCGCGTCACCTGGGCGCCGCGGCGGGCGGCGGCCACGATCTCGTCGGCGTACTCGCGCGACGGCGAGCCGGCCGGCAGGTCGTCCTGGAGCCCGCGGGCGAAGGCGAGGATGGCGGCCAGGAGGTTGTTGAAGTCGTGGGCCACGCCGCCGGCCAGCCGCCCGATGGCCTCGAGCCGCTGGGCGTGGCGCGCCTGCTCCTCGAAGCGGAGGCGCGCCTCCTCGGCCCGCCGGATGGCGCGCGCCGGCAGGACGCGCAGGAGCAGGTAGGCGGCGCCGGCCACCGGCAGGAGCAGGAGCGCGAGCAGGGCGGCGCGCAGCATCGCCGGCCGGAGCGATCGGGAGATCTGGACGCGGGCCACCACCACGCCCGAGTCGAGCACCGGCTGGCTGGTGCGGATGACGGGGCCGTCGAGGGGCTCGGCCGACTCCGCCACCAGCGCGCCCTCGAGGTCCACCAGGCGCCGGGTCTCGACCGGGTTGCCCGGCGGCCGCAGCGCCAGGAGCTCGCGGAGCCGCACCGTCTCGAAGCGCCACATGGTGGGGTTGGCCGAGACCACCCGGGTGACGGCGCGGGCCGTGGTGGCTGCCTCGGTCTCCAGGCTGCCCTGGGCGTAGCGGTGGGCGAAGAGGAAGTAGGCGCCCGACGGCACCAGCACCGCCACCGCGGCCAGGACCGCGGCCAGGGCGGCCAGCAGGCGATCGACGGCGGTCGTTCCGGGGGCCAAGGGTCAGTCCAGGGGAGGCAAGGGGAGCGGCAGGCAGCCGCTCTCCTCGAGGAGGCGGCGCCCTCCGGGCGAACCCAGGAAGGCCACCAGCTCGCGGACCGCGGGCGAGGGTGCACGCGGCAGGACCAGGTACAGCGGCTTCGAGAGCGGGTAGCGGCCCGCCGCCAGGTTGGCGAGGGTGGGCTCGACCCCCTCCCAGGCGAGCGGCTGGAGGCCGCGGGGCTCGGTCAGGAGCTGGGCCAGTGTGGAGGGGCCGAGGCCTCCGGGCGTGGTGGCCACCGTCTGGTCGCACTCCTGGTTGGTGGTGGCCACCAGCATGCCGGGCCGCCCCTGGGCCGCGTCCACGGCCGCGGCCATCTCCGGCGAGATGGCCCGCAGGAAGGCGGTGTCGGCGTCGGCCCTAGGGCGCAGCACCAGCCGGATGCGCTCGCCTCCGGCCCAGCGGATCTGCTGGCCGCGGTAGATGCGAACCACCTCGGCGGCCGTGAGGCTGCGGACGGCGACGCCGGGGGCGGCGGCGAAGAGGAACGGGGTGCGGGCGAATCCGAGGAGGCGCACCGGTGCCTGCCGCTCGTCCGGCTGCAGCTCGCGACCCGAGAGGCCCACGTCCAGCGCCCCGGCGGCCACGGCGCGGATGGCGCCGGCGCTGCCCACGCTGGGGAGCAGCTGCACCTTGCTGCCGGGATGGGCCTGCTCGAAGGCGCGGCTGACCCGCTCGAGGAGGCCGATGGCGGAGCCGGTGCCGGTGATCCGGATGGGCGCCGCGTCGGCGCCCGGCGCCGCGGCGGGCAGCGCGAGGAGGAGGAGCGGGACGGCGAGGCGGCGGGTCGGGGTCGGAGTGGTCACGGCGTCGTTCCGCGGCGGTGGCCCATCATGCTGTCACGGTCCGGGCGCCGCGAACAGCGGCCTGCAGAGAGAATTGCCGCGGGTGGGACTGCACTCCGCGGGGTGGGACCGCACTCCAGGGCGCCCTGCGGGGCCCCGCCGCACGGACCAGGCGCCGCAGCGGACCATCCCTAGGCCGCAGGCTCCGCCGGAAGCACGTACCACTGCCCCTTGGCCCCCTGCTCGCGGCGGCACAGCCCCTCCTTCTCCAGCGCCTCGAGGAGGCGCGAGAAGGTGGAGAAGCCGTGGTCGCGCTCGTCGAAGTCGGGCTCGCGGCGGACGATGGCCGCCTTGATGGCCGAGGGGTTCACCGGAGCGGTGGAGCGGGCCAGGATGGCGGCGAGCGACTCGCGCGCCACCTCGGGGATGACCTTCTCCTTGGCCTTCTCGCCGCCGCCGCGCTCCTTGCCGGGGGCCTCGCGCCTCCGGCTGCCGCCGGCGCGCAGGTAGATGAACTCGTCGCAGGCCTTGACGAAGAGCGGGCTGGTGGACTCCTTCACCGCCATGCCGATCACGGTCCGGTCGTTCTCGCGGAGCTTGTAGGCCAGCGGGCAGAAGTCGGAGTCGCCCGAGGCCAGCACGAAGGTGTCGATGTGCTCGCGCAGGTAGGCGAGCTCCAGGGCGTCGATCACCAGCCGCACGTCGGCGCCGTTCTTGCCGGCGCGGGTCGAGGGGGGCACGTCCACCAGCTCCACGCCCTTGTCGTGGAGCCGCTGCGTGGCCTCGGGGAAGCGAGTCCAGTCGGCGTAGGCCCGCCGGAAGACCACCTTGCCCTTCTCCAGCAGGGTGTCGAGCGCCGGCTGCAGGTCGAAGGTGGCGGCCTCCAGGCCGGTGCGGGTGACGAGGTTCTCGAAGTCGATGAACAGGGCGATGCGCTGGTCGAGCGGCTCGCGCTTCATGAGGGAAGCTCCTGCGGGCCAGTCCAGGCCCGTTTCGTGAGCGCAACCTGACAGGGGAGGGGCGCCGGCGCAAGGGCGCACCTTCGGGCGCCGTTGCGGCCGGGCGGCGGAGGTGCTTTCCTCCGTCGCCCCGTGCGCCCCACCTGCCCGCGCTGCCTGCGCCCGAGCGCCTTCTGCCTCTGCCTGCCGGGCGAGCCGCTCCAGGCGCGCACGCGGGTGGTGATCCTGCAGCACCCCCGCGAGGCGCGGCTCGCCATCTGCAGCGCCTTCATGACCCGGCTGGCGCTGGCCAGCGCCGAGCTGCACCGCGGCGTCCGCTTCGGCGACCACCCGCGCGTGCGCGAGGTCGCCGCCGAGCCCGGTGCGGCGCTCCTCTACCCCGGGCCCGGCGCCACGCCCGCCGCGGCGGCAGCCGCGGCCCCGCCCCCGGCGCTCCTGGTGATCGACGGGACCTGGCTCCAGGCGGAGCGGATGCTCCGCGACAACCCCTTCCTGGCGGCGCTGCCGCGCCTGGCGGTGCAGCCCGACCTGCCGAGCGGCTACGGCGAGCTGCGGCGCGAGCCCGGCCCCGAGCACCTCCCCACCATCGAGGCGGTGGCGCAGGCGCTGGGGGCGCTGGAGGGCGACCCGGCCCGCTTCGAGCCCATGCGGACGCGCTTCCGGGAAGTGGTGGAGCGGCAGCTCTCCTGCGCCCGCGGGCCGCGCCGCAGCCCGCGCCACCGGCCGGCGTCGCGCTGAGGGCGCCTCGCGCGCGGGCGGCGCTGGGCGATCGGGCCCGACCGGCCGCGCCGCCCCGGGCCCTACGGCGGCTCCCCGGGGAACCCCTCCTCCTGCTTCCGGAAGCAGTCGGGACAGAGGGCGTGCGTCACCTCCGCCTTCTGGCTGCGGGAGATGAAGCGCTCGAGGGACAGCCACGAGCCCTCCTGGTCCCTGATGCGCCTGCACCAGGCGCAGACCGGGACCAGGCCGGTCAGCGCCTTCACCTTGGCCGCCTCCTCCTCCACCCGGTGCGCCAGGGCGAGCTGCTGCGCGCGCAGCTGGCGGGTGCGGAGCTGCACGACCACGAAGCCCAGGAGGGCGAGGGCGACGACGACCAGGGCGGCGAAGCCGTTCGTCTGCCAGAAGCGCGGCGCGATCTCGAAGGAGAGGGTGGCCGGGGCGGCGCTCCACACGCCGCTCGCGTTGGCGGCCGAGAGCTCGAAGAGGTAGCGACCGGGCCCGAGGCCGGCATAGTGGACGGCCCGCTCGCTGCCGACGTCCACGAAGGTGGGGTCGATGCCCAGGAGACGGTGGCGGAAGCGCACCCGGTCGGCGCCGGCCAGCGCGGCCGCGGTGTAGCGGATCTCGACGCGGCGGGTGCCCGGCGGCAGGAGCAGCGACGCCTCGAGCGGCTGGCGCGCGCCGTCCACGATCACCTCCTCGAAGACCAGGCGCGGCGGCTCGGGGGTGGGCAGCACCCGCGCCGGATCGACCACCACCACGCCGTTGATGGTGGGGAACCAGAGCCGCCCGTCGGCCGAGCGCGCCGACGACGGCTGGACGCCGCCGCTGCACTCCGACTCCAGCATGCCGTCGCCGCGCCCCAGCGCCGAGGCCGCCAGGGTCGCGACGGCGCCCGCCACCACGTGCTCGACGTCGGCGCGCGCCACCCGGGTGAGCCCGTGGTTGCCCGAGAGCCAGAGGTGGCCGCGCCCGTCGTCGGCGACGGCGAAGACGGTGTTCTCGTGGAGCCCCTCGCGGCGCGTCAGGCGCCGCGCCCGGCCGTCGCGCAGGACCCAGAGCCCCGAGCCGACCGTGCCCACCCAGAGCGTCCCGTCGGGATCGAGGAGCAGTGCGGTCACGTCCACGGGCTCCCCCGCCGCGGCGAGCGGGATGGGCTCCAGCCTGCTGCCCTCGCGGCGCAGCAGCCCCACGCTGGTGCCCACCCAGAGCGCGCCCGCGGGCCCCTCCAGCAGGGCGCTCACCGGGCCGGGAGAGGCGGCCAGCAGCTCGAAGCGCTCGCCGCGCAACCGGTAGAGCCCGTCCCTGGCGCCCACCCAGACGCTGCCGGCCGCGTCCTGGAGCAGGGCGCGCGGCTGGCTCGTGAGCCCCTCGGCCGCCCCGTACCAGCGAACGCCGCCCCGGCCGGCCCGCAGCACGCCGCGGGTGTCGGTGCCGATCCAGAGCTGCCCGGCGCGGTCCTCGAGCAGGCCCGTCAGCCCGAGCCCGGCCAGCACCTCCGGGAGCACCGGCGTCGGGCGGTCGCCGGTGACGCGGTCGAGGCCGCTGTCACCCGCCACCAGGACCGAGCCGTCGGCACTGGCCGCCACCGCCCACACCGCCCGGGAGGAGAGCCCCTCGGCCGGCGAGAGGGTGCGGACCGTCCCCAGCCGCAGGCGGTGGAGGCCGTCGGTGCCGGTCCCGAACCAGATCGAGCCATCGGCATCCACCAGGGCGCCGTTGACGGAGCCGATGAGGCCCGGGACCGGCTCCACCTCGTCGCCGGCCACGCGGAGGAGGCCCGAGGAGGTGGAGGCCCAGACCTCGCGGTCGTGGGCCGAGGTCAGCGACCGGATCTCCACCGCGTCGATGCCCCGCACCTGCGTGAAGGCCGCCGCTCCCGGCGCGCGTCGCGCCAGCCCGCGCGAGGTCCCGGCCCACAGGGTTCCGCCCGCGTCCTCGAGGAGCGCGCTCACCCGCTCCGACGGCGGGAGTCCGGCCGGGAGGGGCTCGGTCACGCCGTCCCGCATCCGTCCGATCCAGCCCATTCCGCCCAGCCACACGCCGCCGCCGCGCGCCGGGGCGAGCGCGGACACCCGCTGCTCCAGCGTGGTCCAGGCCGGCCCGACGGCGGTCCAGGCGCCGGCCCGGTAGCGCCGCAGGCCGGTGGCGGCGGAGGCCCAGAGGTCGTCGCCGTCGCGGACGATGAGGTGGACGGCCTCGGCGGGCGGGCCGCCCGTGGCCACCTGCTCGAAGGTGCCGCGGCGCAGCCGGGAAAGGCCCGCGGAGGTGCCGATCCACAGGTCGCCGGCCGCGTCCTCGCAGAGGGCCTGGATCTGGTCGCCGGCGAGGCCGGCGCTGGCGGCGCGGTCGACGACCGCGAACCGCGCGCCGTCGAAGCGGACCAGCCCCTCCTGCGTGCCCAGCCACAGGTAGCCGCTCCGCGAGACGAGCACGGTCTCGACGACGTTGTGGGGGAGCCCGTCGCGCTGGGTCCACCGATCGTGAACATGCTGGGAGAGGGGGATGCGGGAGGCCGCGGCGGGCCGAGCCTCGCCGCCCCCCGTCTCCTGGCCCGCGGCCGACAGCGCCAGCAGAGCGAGCAGCGCCGCAGCGGGCACTCTCCTCGACGCGCCCAAACCGATCCACCGTACCACCCGGGGGAGGGTGCGCAACGGCGGACCCCGCCGGGCGGGAGAATCCGGGTCAAGCCCGCCGCATCCCATCGCACGCCCCGTCCGGGACTCTGCACTCCGGGCGTGCGCACCTGGCAAGGGCCTGATAACAGAGGGCGCGAAACCGACGAGCGAGGTTCTCGAGGAGTGAACGAAAGGCGCGGACGCCCGAGGGGGGGCACATGGCCGAGACGACGCACCGCTGGATGTTCCACCGCGTGGGTGGGCTCGATCAGGTGGCGCTGCAGACCGCCGCCGATCTCCGCAACCTGGAGGCGCTGGATCAGAAGCTCTGGGTGGCGCTCTCCTGCCCGACCCGCGGGCTCGAGCTCGACGCCCGCACGCTCGAGCTGCTCGACCTCGACAAGGACGCGCGCGTCCGCGCCCCCGAGATCATCGCCGCGGTGAAGTGGTGCGACGCCCGGCTGAAGGACCTGGGCGCGCTCCTCGCCGGCAAGGAGGCGCTGCCGCTCTCGGCCATCGACGACACCCGGCCCGAGGGCAAGGCGCTCCTCCAGGCGGCGAAGCGCATCCTGGCCGTCGCCCGGAAGCCGGACGCCACCGAGGTGCTCCCGGCCGACGTGGCGGACCTCTCCGGCGTCTGGGAGGGCAGCGACTTCAACGGCGACGGCATCGTGCCGCCCGAGGCGGCCGGCGACGACGCCGAGACCCGCCAGGTCATCGCCGACGCGGTGGCCTGCGCCGGGTCCGAGCCGGACCGGAGCGGCCGCCCCGGCATCGACGCGAAGCGGCTCGACGCCTTCTTCGCCGAGCTGGCGGCCTTCGACGAGTGGGCCCGCCGGGGCGAGGCGCCGGCGCTGCTGCCCCTCGGCCCCGACACGGGCGCGGTCCATGCGGCGGTGTCGGCCCTCGAGGCCAAGGTGGACGACTTCTTCACCCGCTGCCGCCTGGCGGCGATGGACCCGCGCGGCGTGCTCCTCAACCGGGCCGACGCCGAGCTGGCGGCCCTGGCCTCGCGGGACCTGTCGGCCTCCGGCAGCGACGTGGCCTCCTTCCCGATCGCCCGGGTCGAGGCCGGCCGGGCCCTGCCCCTGGGCGACGGCGTCAACCCGGCCTGGGCCGGGCGCGTCGCCGCGCTGGCCAGGGCGCTGGGGGGCAAGAGCGCCATCACCGCCGCGGAGTGGGCGGAGCTGCAGGCCAGGCTCGCGCCTCACGCCGCCTGGATGGGCGAGAAGAAGGGCGCCAGCGTCGAGAAGCTGGGCATCGCCCGGGTGCGCGCGCTCCTGGCGGGCGGCGGCAAGGCGGCGGTCGAGGCGCTCCTCGCCAGGGACAAGGCGGTGGAGGCCGAGGCCGGCGCCGTGGCCGAGGTGGAACGCATGGTCCGTTACCACCGCGACCTGCACACCCTGCTGCGCAACTTCGTCTCCTTCGCCGACTTCTACGACCCCAGGGTGCCGGCCATCTTTCAGGCCGGGACCCTGTACCTCGACGGGCGCAGCTGCGACCTCTGCATCAAGGTGGAGGACCCGGCCGCCCACGCGGCGCTGGCCGGCCTCTCCCGCATGTACCTGGCCTACTGCGACCTGCGCCGGCCGGGCGGCGAGGCCATGAAGATCGTCGCCGCCTTCACCCAGGGTGACTCCGACTTCCTGCGCGCCGGGCGCAACGGCATCTTCTACGATCGCAAGGGGCGGGACTGGGACGCCACCATCACCCGCATCGTCGAGAACCCCATCTCCATCCGCCAGGCCTTCCTCTCGCCCTACAAGAAGGTGCTGCGGATGATCGAGGAGCAGGTGGGGAAGTTCGCCGCCGCCAAGGAGAAGGAGTCCGACGCCAAGCTGGCCAGCGCGGCCGCCGGCGCGACGGACGCGGTGACCGGCGCCCGGGTCCCCCCGCCCAAGGCCGAGCCGGTCGACGTGGGCAGGATGGTCGGGATCATCGCCGCCCTGGGCGTGGGCGCCGGCGCCCTGGGCGCCGTCTTCGGCGGGTTCGTCTCGGGCTTCATGGCTCTCCAGCCCTGGTGGGCCAAGGTGGCGGCGGTCTTCGGGGCGGTGATGGTCGTCTCCGGCCCTTCGATGCTCATCGCCGCGCTCAAGCTGCGCCAGCGCACGCTCGGCCCGGTGCTCGACGCCACCGGCTGGGCCGTCAACGGCCGCGTCCGGGTGAACCTGCCGCTCGGCACCGCCCTCACCGGGCGCGCGGTCCTGCCGCGCGGCGCCACGCGTTCGCTCGAGGACCCCTTCGAGGACAAGGACGCCCGGGCGCGGCGCCGCATGGTGACGCTGCTCCTGCTCCTGGTGGCAGCGGCGCTGGCGGCGGCGCGCTATTACCGCTCGTGGCCGTTCGGCCCGAGCTAGCGCCCAGAGCGGGCGGCGGCTCCGGCCGCCGCTCGAGCAGGTGCTAGTCGCCGTGGTCGCCGCGCCGCCCGGCCTTGGTGCGGGACCGCACGCGCTTCTCCGCCAGCCGCCGCTCCTGCGAGCCCCGCGTGGCGCGGGTGGGCCGGCGCACCTTGGGCACGAAGGAGAGGGCGGCGAGCCGCTCCCGCAGCCGCTGCAGCGCCGCATTCCGGTTCTGGGCCTGGCTGCGGCGCTCGGTGGCGGTGACCAGGATGCCGGTGGGGAGGTGGAGGAGCCGCACTGCCGAGGCGGTCTTGTTGCGGTGCTGGCCCCCCGGGCCGCCGCCCACGAAGAACTCCTCGCGGCACTCGGCGAGGAGCGCCTCGGCGGGGAGCCGCACGGCGCGCCGCGCCGCCTCGCGCCGGGACGGGTCCTCCACCGCGTCACCCGTCAGGCGTTGACGTCGACGACCAGCCGGCCGCGCACCTTGCCGGCGAGCAGGTCGGCGGCGGCCGGGAGGCTCTCGGCAAGCGGGATGACCCGGACCATGGACTCGAGCCGGGCGAGGTCGAGGTCGGTGGCCAGCCGGGCCCAGGCCTGGCGGCGCAGCGGCCCCGGGCAGGCGACGCTGTCGATGCCGTAGAGGCAGACGCCGCGGAGGATGAAGGGAGCCACGGTGGCCGGGAAGTCCATTCCCTGGGCCAGGCCGCAGGCCGCCACCGCGCCGTGCACCTTGGTGGCGGCGCAGGCGTTGGCCAGCGTGTGGCTGCCCACCGAGTCGATGACGCCCGCCCAGCGCTCGCGGCCCAGCGGCTTGCCCGGCGCGGAGAGGGTGGCCCGGTCGATGATCTCGGCGGCGCCCAGGGCCTTCAGGTAGGCGGCCTCGCCCGGCCTGCCGGTGGAGGCCACCACCTGGAAGCCGCGCCTCGCCAGCAGGGCCACGGCCACGCCGCCCACCCCGCCTCCGGCGCCGGTGACGAGCACCTCGCCCTGCTCCGGGGTCACGCCGTGGCGCTCCAGTGCCAGCACCGAGAGCATGGCGGTGAATCCGGCCGTGCCGATGGCGGCCGCGTGGCGCGCGGTGAGGGGGGCGGGGATGGGCACCACCCAGCCGGCGGGGACGCGGGCCTTCTGAGCCAGGCCTCCGAAGTGCAGCTCGCCCAGGCCCGAGCCGGTCACCACCACCGCGTCGCCGGGCTTGAAGTCGGGCGAGCGGCTCGCCTCCACGGCGCCGGCCAGGTCGATGCCGGCCACCATGGGGAACTTCCTGACCACCGGGGACTTGCCGGTGATGGCCAGGCCGTCCTTGTAGTTGAGGGTCGAGTAGGCGACGCGGACGTCGACGTCGCCTTCCGGAAGCTGGGACTCGTCGAGGCTCGCCACGCGGGCCTCGGTGCCGGAAGCGGTCTTCTCGATGTAGATGGCTCGGAACATCCTCGACCTCGGTGTGCAGGCGGGGAGCGCGAAGGGTCGCAGAGAGGCGGCGGCGATTCAACCCGGAGGGCTGCTCCTGCGGAGCGACCCTGCGGCAGGACGCCGCAGGATCTGCGTCCTGTCACCCCTGATGGGGACGATAATTGCGACTTTTTGCGGTTCGTGAGTACCCTGGGTTTGGTACTACCCGAGAGGATCGATTGGCGCAGCAGTCCTAGAGGCTCAAGACCACAGGATCCGGAAAAATCGGCATACGGGCCCTGTTCTTGCTTCTGGTCCTGGCGTTTCCAGCCCACCCGCAGGGGCCGAAGGGGCAGCCATGAGAGGAAAGCTTCCCGCCGTTCTCGTCGCCGCGACCGCCGTCGCAGCGGTGGTCGGCGTCGCCTTCGGCACGCCCCCGTCCTGGCTCCGCAGCGTGCTCGTCTTCCTCGGCGTCTGGACCGCCATCTCGATCGCGGCAACTGCCATCATCGCCGCCTGGTTCCGCGCCACCGCCCACGCCAACGAGGCCCTGACGCAGGGGCAGCGCCGGGACGCCTGGAAGGGCGAGCTGGCCATCCGCTAGCAGCGCGTTCCCACCGACATTCTCGTGGGCTTCTCCCCGGGTTGGGCGTAGGCGCACGCCTCGCTGCCGGGTAGGCTCGTCGCCCCCAGGGAGGTGGCATGGCGGAGCCCCGAGCGGCGCTGCGACGCTGGTTCAACAGGCTGGCCGTCGCCGGCCTGGTGCTGGCGGTGGTGCTCGGGCTCGTGGCCGCCTGGGCCTTCTCCCGGATGCGGGCCAGCCTGCCCCAGATCGAGGGCGCGGCACGGCTCCCCGGGCTGGGCGCGCCGGTCGAGGTGGAGCGGGACGCCCTCGGCGTGCCCAGCGTCCGCGGGGAGCGCCGGCTCGACGTGGCGCGGTCGCTCGGCTTCCTCCACGCGCAGGACCGCTTCTTCCAGATGGACCTGCTGCGGCGGCGGGCCGCCGGGGAGCTCTCCGAGCTCTTCGGCAAGGTGGCGCTGCCGCTGGACCGGCGCACGCGGCGCAACCGCTTCCGCGACGTGGCCAGCCGGGTGGTGGCCGGCGCGCCCGGCTGGCAGCGCGACCAGCTCTCCGCCTACGCCGACGGCGTCAACGCCGGCCTGGGCTCCCTGGCCGCGCGCCCCTTCGAGTACCTGGTGGTGGGCACCCAGCCGGCGCCGTGGCGCCCCGAGGACTCGGTGCTGGTGATCCTGGCCATGTTCATCGACCTGCACGGGGAGGAGGGCGCCCGCGAGGCCTCGCTGGCGGCGCTGGCCGAGGCGTTGCCGGCCCCCTGGTTCGCGCTCCTGGCGGCCCCGGGCACCGAGTGGGACGCCCCGCTCACCGGCGCGCCCTTCGCGACTCCGCCGCTGCCCGGCCCCGGCGTGCTCGACCTGCGCGGCTCCGCCCCGGCTCCGCCCGTCGAGCCCCGCGAGCGCCCGTCGCCAGGGAGCAACGCCTGGGCGGTGGCCGGGAGCCTCTCGGCCCACGGCGGTGCCATGGTCGCCGACGACATGCACCTGCGGCTGGCGGTGCCCAACATCTGGTACCGCGCCTCGCTGAGCTGGCCGGAGGAGGGTGCGCGGCGGCGGGTGACCGGAGTCACGCTGCCGGGCACGCCGGCCGTGGTGGCCGGCTCCAACGGCCAGGTGGCCTGGGGCTTCACCAACAGCTACGGCGACTGGCAGGACCTGGTGGCGGTGGAGCGCGACCCCGCCGACCCCGGCCGCTACCTGGCGCCGGGCGGGCCGCGCGCCTTCACGCGCGTGGCCGAGATCATCAAGGTGAAGGGGCTGCCCGACGAGACGCTGGAGGTGGTCGGCACGATGTGGGGACCCCTCCTGCCCGATCTGCCGGGCGGCAGGCAGCGGGCCCTGGCCTGGACCGCGCACCACCCGGAGGCGGTGAACCTGGAGCTCCTGCGGCTCGAGGGGGCCGGCACGCTCGACGAGGCGCTGGCCGTCGCCAACCGCTCCGGGCTGCCGCCGCAGAACTTCGTCTGCGCAGACCGCACCGGCCGCATCGGCTGGACCATCGCCGGGGTCTTCCCCCGGCGCGTGGGGCTCGACGGGCGGCTCCCGGCCTCATGGGCCGACGGCCGGCGGCGCTGGGACGGCTGGCTCCAGCCGGAGGAGATCCCGCGCCTGACCGACCCGCCGGGCGGGCGGCTCTGGACGGCCAACGCCCGGACGCTGGACGGGGAGGGGCTGCGCACCCTGGGCGACGGTGGCTACGCCCTGGGGGCCCGGGCGCGCCAGATCCGGGACGACCTGCGGGCCGCCGAGCACTTCACCGAGCGGGACCTCCTGGCCATCCAGCTCGACGACCGGGCCCTGTTCCTGGAGCGCTGGCACGGGCTCCTGCTCGGCCTGCTCTCGCCCGAGGCGGTGGCCGCCGACGCGCGGCGGGCCGAGGTCCGCCGCCAGCTCCTCGCCTGGGGCGGGCGCGCGTCGGTGGGCTCGGTGGGCTACCGGCTGGTCCGGGCCTTCCGGCTCGCCGCGCTGGCGCGGGTGCTGGCGCCGTTCCACGCCCTCGCCCGGGCTCGCGACCCGCGCTACGACCCGGCGCAACTCACCCAGGCCGAGGGCGTGGCCTGGAGGCTGGTCCAGGAGCGGCCCGCCCACCTCCTCCCGCCGGGCAACGCCGCCTGGGACCAGCTGCTCCTCGCCGCGCTCGACGACGCGCTGCGCTCGCTCCCCGGCGGGGGCGACCGGCTCGCGGTCCGCACCTGGGGCGAGCGCAACACCACCGCCATCCGCCACCCGCTGTCGCGGGCCCTGCCGCTCCTGGGCCCGCTCCTCGACATGCCGGCCGACGCGGTGCCCGGCGACGGCGACATGCCCCGGGTGGCCGCGCCGGACTTCGGTGCCTCGGAGCGCTTCGTGGTCTCCCCCGGCAGCGAGGAGTCCGGCATCTTCCACATGCCCGGCGGTCAGAGCGGCCACCCGCTCTCGCCCTTCTACCGGGCCGGCCACGAGGCATGGGTGAACGGAGAGCCCACGCCCTTCCTGCCCGGGCCGCCAGCCCACCGGCTCCAGCTCACCCCCTGAGCCACCCGTCCACCGTGGGTCGACCCGGGGGAGGCGGCGCGGCTCCCCGGCCCGCTCGGGGCCGGGGGCTCGCTGCGGGCGGCACCGGGCCCGTATCCTCCGCGGATGGATCGCACCATCGCCGTCCCGCTCTGGGCCGCTTCACTGGTGGTGCTGCTGGCGGCGGTGGCCCTGCTGGACCGGTTCTTGGTCCCCGGGGCGCGCTGGATCCTGCGGAGGCGGCTCAACCTGGTCATCGGGCGCCTCAACCAGCGGCTCCACCTCTCCATCCAGCCCTTCAAGCTCACGCGGCGCGAGGTGCTCGTCGATCGGCTCACCTACGACCCGCGCATCCTGGAGGCGGCCGAGGCCCACGCCCGCGAGACCGGGCAGCCCCAGGCGGCGGTGATGCGCCGGGTGGCGGCCTACGCCCGCGAGATCGTCCCCGCCTTCCGGCCCTACGCCTACTTCCGACTGGGCTACGGCATCGCCCGCACCGTGGCCCGGGCCCTCTACCGCGTCCGCATCGGCTACTCGGACGACGAGGGGCTCTCCCGCGTGGACCCGCGCTCCAGCGTGGTCTTCGTCATGAACCACCGCTCCAACATGGACTACGTGCTGGTTGCCTACCTGGCCGCCGAGCGGACCGCGCTCTCCTACGCGGTGGGGGAGTGGGCCCAGGTCTGGCCGCTCCACACGCTCATCCGTTCCATGGGGGCCTACTTCATCCGGCGCAACTCCTCCGACCCGCTCTACCGCCGGGTGCTGGAGCGCTACGTGCAGATGGCCACCGAGTCGGGGGTGGTGCAGGCGGTGTTCCCGGAGGGCGGCCTCTCGCGAGACGGCGCGCTGCGGGCCCCGCGCCTGGGGCTGCTCGACTACATGCTGCGCACCTTCGACCCGGCCGGCGGGCGCGACCTGTGCTTCGTGCCGGTGGGCATCAACTACGACCGCGTGCTGGAGGACCGGGCCCTGCTGGCCCAGGCGTCCGGTGAGGGGAAGCGCGGGGTGCTGCGGACCGCCACCGGCGCCACCCGGTTCGGCCTGCGCCAGGCGGTGCTGCTCCTGCTCGGCCGCTGGCACCGCTTCGGCTACGCCGCCGTCAACTTCGGCACGCCCATCTCCATGCGGGAGTGGTCGCTCCGGCGCGGCGTGGACCTGCGCGGCCTCCCGCGCGAGGCCCGGGCGGCGCAGCTCGAGGCACTGGGCCAGGAGCTCATGGGCGCGGTGGGGCGGGTGGTCCCGGTGCTGCCGGTGTCGCTGGTGGCGGCGGCGCTCCTGCAGGGCGGAGGCGGCGAGTCGGTGGGCACCTTCGAGCTCCACGCCCGGACACAGGGGCTGGCGCGCCGGCTGGGTGCGGCCGGGGCCCACGTCTACGTGCCCCGCGCCGACGAGGAGTACGCGGTGGAGGTGGGCCTGCGGATGCTGGTGCAGCGCCGCCTGGTGGAGGAGCGGGGCGGAGGCTGGGCGCCGGTGGAGGGCGAGCTGCCGCTGCTGCGCTACTACGCCAACGCCATCGCCCAGCTCCTCGCCTGAACCACACCGGGGCCCGCGACTCGCCTTCCGATCCGGGCGCGGCCCTTCAGTGCGCCAGCGGCAGCCCGGGCTCGGGCCCGGCGCGGACCCGCGCCGGCAGGCGGAGCCAGAAGGTGGTGCCCTCGGCCCCGGTCTGGAAGCCCACCTTGCCGCCGAGCCAGCGCTCGCCGAACAGCTTCATCAGGAACGTGCCCTGGCCGCGGCCCGGCCCGGACTTGGTGCTGAAGTAGCGCTGGAAGATGCGCGCGGTCGCGGCCTCGGGGATGGCGCCCGGGTTCCAGACCTCGAAGCAGACCTCGCCGTCGCGGACGGTGACCTCGAGCCGCACCTGGCTGCCGCGCGGCGACGCCTCGAGGGCGTTCACCACCATGCAGCCCAAGATGCGCTCCAGCAGCATCCGGTCCGACTCCAGCTCGCGCAGCGAGGAGGTGACGAGCACCTCCTTGCCGGCCGCGGCCGGGTGGTTGACCCCGAGGGCCCGCAGGCTGTCGAGCAGCGCCTGGAGATCGATGGGCTCGAGCATCGGCTCCCCGGCGCCCGGGCGCGACTCCGCCAGGCTGCGCTGGATGAGCAGCTCGCGCGCCAGCCGCGAGGCCAGCAGGCGGATGTCGCCGGCGACGGCCCGCACCTCGTCGGGGTTGGTGGGCTCGAGCTGAACCGCGGCCAGGTTGAGGCCGGCGGCCAGGTCGGCCACGTCGTGGAAGAAGGCCCGCTCCAGCGCCTCGCGCCGCTTCTCGACGCTCACGTCCTGGAGGAGGAAGAGCAGGTACTCCTCGCCGCCGATCCGCAGCGGGCTGGCCCGCACCCGCAGGTCGATGTCGCGGAGCGAGTCGTCCTTGCCGCAGGTGACCACGCAGTCGCGTTCCTCGGCGCTCCCGCCCTGTTGGGCCGCCACCATGGCGATGGCCGCGCCGCAGGAGGCGCACGACGGGCCAGTGCCGCAGCCGGCCGGGTGGTCCCAGGCGTGGACGCAGTCGAGCGACTCGCCGGGCCGCATGCCCAGGATCTGCTCGGCGCGGTCGATCCCGAGCGCCTCGAGGTAGCGGGCGTTGGCGGAGATGATCTGGCGGTTGGCGTTGAGGAGGACGGCCGCCCCGCCGACCGCGCGAAGGACCGCGTCCGCCACCGGATGCTGCGTCAGCTGGGCAACCTGGCCGCGGATCGCGTCCGGACTGGAGCGCTCCGGGCTCGCGAAGTGGGTCGCCACGGTGGTGCCGCCCGTGGTGTCGTTGGCCATCGATCCCCCTGGAGGCCCGACCGCCGAGTCGGCCCGGGCCCCGGCCGGGCATGGTAGCGAAATCCGCCCCGGAGAGGCAGGCGCACCGGGCGGGAAAGCCACCTATTGCGAGGATCTCGTTCCCGGCGGCTGCCCCACCCGCTGCGCCGTTTCCGCGTGATCTCGCCGGGCCCAAAAGGGAGGTGGACCGGCCGGCCGGCTGCGGCCGACCGTCTCGCCATGCGGGCGCTCGACGAGGTGATCATCGGCGCAGGGCACAACGGGCTGGTGGCCGCGGCCTACCTGGCCCGCGCCGGCCACCGGGTGCTGGTGCTGGAGGCCCGCGACCGGGTCGGCGGCGCCGCCACCACCGAGGAGACCTGGCCCGGCTACCGCGTCTCCAGCGCCGCCTACGTGGTCAGCCTCCTCCGCCCCGAGATCGAGCGGGACCTGGAGCTGGCGCGCCACGGCTACCGCCTCCTGCCGCGCAACCCCTCCAGCTTCACGCCGCTGCCCGGCGGGCGATCGCTGCTCATGGGGCCGGACCCGGAGCTCAACCGGAGCCAGGTGTCGAAGTTCTCCACCCGCGACGCGGCCCGTCTCCCCGAGTACGAGGCCATGCTGCTGCGCATCGCCACCGCCATCGAGCCCACGCTCACCGAGACGCCGCCCGACCCCTTCGCCCGGCGCCCGCGCGACCTCTGGTCGCTCCTGCGGACCGGCTGGCGATTCCTCCGGCTGGGGCGGGACGGCCCGCGCGCAGTCGAGGTGCTCACCGGCTCGGCCCGCGCCATCCTCGACCGCTGGTTCGAGTCGGACGAGCTCAAGGCCACGCTGGCCACCGACGCCATCATCGGGGCCATGGCCTCTCCCTCGCTGCCCGGCACCGCCTACGTGCTCTTCCACCACGTCATGGGGGAGTGCAACGGCGCCCGCGGCGTCTGGGGCTACGTGCAGGGGGGCATGGGGAGCCTGTCGCAGGCCATCGCCGCGGCGGCGTGCGAGGCAGGCGCCGAGATCCGTACCGGCGCCAGGGTGGAGCGCATCCTCACCGAGAGCGGGCGGGCCGTGGGCGTGGCGCTGGCCGGCGGCGAGGAGGTGCGGGCCCGGCGGGTGGTCTCCAACGCCGACGCCAGCGTCACCTTCCTGCGGCTGCTCGGGGCCGAGAGGCTGCCGGCCGACTTCGCCGAGGCGGTGCGGGGCATCGACTACGCCAGCGCCTCGCTCAAGATCAACCTGGCGCTCTCGGAGCTGCCGCGCTTCACCGCGCTGCCGCACGAGGGGCCCGGCCCCGCGCCGCAGCACCGCGGCACCATCCACGTCTGCCCCTCGCTCGACTACATGGAGCGGGCCTTCGACGACGCCCGGGCCGGCCGCCCCTCGCAGGAGCCCATCCTCGAGGCCACCATCCCCTCGGCGGTGGATCCCAGCGTGGCGCCGCCGGGGAAGCACCTGATGTCGATGTTCGTCCAGTACGCGCCCTACCGGCTGGCCGAGGGCACCTGGGACGGCCACAAGGAAGCCTTCGCCGACCGGTGCGTGGCCCTGTTCGACGCCCATGCGCCCGGCTTCGCCCGCTCGGTGCTGCACCGCGAGGTGCTCTCGCCGCTCGACCTGGAGCGGCGCTTCGGCCTCACCGGGGGCAACATCTTCCAGGGGGCGATGCCGCTCTCGCAGCTCTTCTTCATGCGGCCGGTGCCCGGCTACGCCGACTACCGCACGCCGGTGCCCGGGCTCTACCTCTGCGGCGCCGCGACCCACCCCGGCGGCGGGGTGATGGGGGCCTGCGGCCACAACGCCGCACGCGAGATCCTGCGGGACGCGCGGCGGGGCTAGAATCCCGGGGTGCCGGTCCTCGCCAACATCGGCCTCCTCGCCACCTGTGCCGGCCCCGGCGGCCAGGGGGAGCTGCACCCCGTGCCGCGCGCCGCGGTGGCCTGGGAGGGCGAGACCATCGGCTGGGCGGGGCCGGAGGCGGACCTGCCGGCGCGCTGGCGCGCCGAGGAGCGCTGGGACGCCGGCGGGCGGCTGGTGATCCCCGGCCTGGTGGACTGCCATACCCACCTGTGCTTCGGCGGCTGGCGGGCCGACGAGTTCGCCGACCGCATCCGCGGCGTCGGCTACCTGGAGATCGCCCGGCGCGGCGGCGGCATCGCCAGCACCGTGGCCCGCACCCGCGAGCTCTCCGAGGAGGCGCTCTTCGCGCGGGCGGCCGGGTTCCTGGAGGAGATGGGGAAGCTGGGCGTGACCACCGTGGAGGCCAAGAGCGGCTACGGCCTCGACCGCGAGACCGAGCTTCGCCTGCTGCGGGTGCACCGCCGCCTCCACCGCGAGACCCCCATGCGCGTGGTCTCCACCTACCTGGGCGCCCACCTGGTCCCGCCCGAGCACGTGGGGCAGCGCGAGGAGTACCTGCGGCTCGTCGAGGAGCTGCTGCCGCTCGTGGCCCGCGAGCGGCTGGCCGACGCCGCCGATGCCTACGTGGACGAGGGAGCCTTCTCGGTGGCCGAGGCCCGCCGCCTGCTCTCGCGGGCCCGGGCCCTGGGGCTCGACCTGCACCTGCACGCCGACCAGCACGGCGATCGCGGCGGCGCCGCCCTGGCGGCGGAGCTGGGGGCCCGCTCGGCCGACCACCTGGAGTTCGTCTCCGCATCCGGCATCGCCGCCCTGGCGGCCGCCGGCACGGTGGCCGTCAGCCTGCCCATCGCCGCCCTCTACCTGGCGACGCCGCCGCTGCCCGCGAGGAGCCTGGTGGAGGCCGGCGTCCCGGTGGCGGTCTCCACCGACTTCAACCCCGGAACCGCGCCCAGCTACCACCTGCCGCTGGCGCTGACGCTGGCCTGCACCGTCCAGCGGCTCACCCCCGCCGAGGCGCTGAAGGGCGCCACCCAGGTGGCGGCCCGCGCCCTGGGGCTGGAGGCGGTGTGCGGCTCCGTCGAGGCCGGCAAGTCGGCCGACCTGGCGGTCATCGACGCGGCCACCCCCGACGAGTGGCTCTACCACCTGCGCCCCAACGCCTGCGTCCTCACCGTCGCCGGCGGCCGGGCCGCCTGGCGCGCCTGAGAGGACCGAGTGCCCACGCTCCGCAAGGTCGAGATCGCGCCGCCGGCCACCGCCGCCAGCGACCCGCGGGTGGGCCAGCTCCTCGGCACCGGCCTCGCGCCCGGCGAGGCGCCGGCGGCGGTGATCGTGGGCTTCCCCACCGACGAAGGAGTGCGCCGCAACGGCGGGCGCCCCGGCGCCGCCGAGGGGCCGGGAGCCATCCGCCGGGCCCTGTACCGCATGACGCCCGACGCCGGCGACTTCGAGCGGCACGTGGCGCTGCTGCGCCGCACGGTGGACGCGGGCGACCTGGTCGCGGGGAGCGACCTCGAGGCCGACCAGGCGGCGCTGGGCGAGGCGCTGGCGCCGTGGCTGCGCCAGGGCAGCTTCGTCCTGGTGCTCGGCGGCGGGCACGAGACGGCCTATGGGCACTTCCTGGGACACGCCGCCGCTGGCAACCGGGTGGAGATCCTGAACCTGGACGCCCACGCCGACGTCCGCGAGCTCGAGGGGGGGAAGGGCCACTCCGGGTCCCCGTTCCGCCAGGCGCTGCTGCACCCCTCGGGCGCCTGCCGCCGCTACCGGGTCGCGGGGCTGGCGCCGCAGTCGGTGGCGCGCGACCACCTGGCCTGGCTGGAGGCGCGGGGCGGGAGGGGCTGGACGGCTTCGGCCATCGACGCCGAGCGGGTGGCCGGCCTGTTCGCGGGCCTCTCGCATCCGGCCCTCTGCACCTTCGACCTCGACGCCCTCGACCAGGCGTACGCCCCCGGGGTGTCGGCCCCGGCGGCGCGCGGCCTGGCTCCGGCGCCGTGGCTGGAGGCGGCCTTCCTGGCCGGCGCGACGGCGGCGGTGGCCTCGGCCGACGTCTGCGAGCTCTGCCCGGCCCACGACGAGGGGGGGCGCACCGCGCGGCTGGCGGCGCTGACGGCATGGGAGATCCTGCGCGGACTGTCGCAGCGGCCCGCCCCCGGCGTTTGGTAAGCTTCCCCCGTGCTCGCCCGCCACGCCTTCGCCTGCCTCCGTGGCGCCGCGCTCGCCTGCCTGCTCTGGGCCCCTGCGGCGCGGGCGGAGGGAGCCGCCACCGACGCAGAGCTCTCCCGGGCCGTGGCTGGCTACGTCATCACGCTCGACCAGGCCGAGCGTGTGGCGCACTGCATGGACGAGCTGGGAAGCTGGGCGCAGAAGAACCCCGCCGAGGTCCGCCGCATCAACCGGAAGCTCGGCGCCAGCGCGCCACTCTCCCGCACGCTGCAGGTGATGGAGGCCGAGCCGGCGCTGCAGGAGCGCATCCAGCGGCACGGCACCAGCGCGCGCGACCTGCTGCTCCTGCCCCTGGCGCTCTTCGCCGCCCAGGGCTGGACGGAGGGGCCGATGGCAGGCGAGGCGTCGCAGGCGGTGCACCCGGCCAACGTGCGCTTCGTGGCGGAGCACCGCGAGGCGATGGCCCACCTGTTCGCGCGCTACGAGCAGAACCAGAAGGCGCTGGCGGTGAGGTGACGGTGGCCGGCGAGACCCCGCGAGCCAGGACCGCCCTGCTGGAGCAGACCCGGTGGGCCAACGACTTCGACGGCATGGAGCTGGAGACGCTGGCCGGCTACCTCCGGGTCGACCGCCGCCTGGCCGGCCAGCCGGTGTGCCGCGAGGGGGATCGGGACGGCACGCTCTTCATCCTGGTGGAGGGCTCGGCCAGCGTGGTGAAGGACGACGGGACGGGGCGGCAGCAGACGCTCGCCACCCTGGGGCCAGGCCACACCCTGGGGGAGATGGCGCTGGTGGACGGCTCGCCGCGGTCGGCAACGGTGGTGGCGGCGACGGACCTGCTCCTGCTGGCCCTGGGGCGCGAGGGGCTCGACCGGCTGTGCGAGGAGCGGCCCAAGCTGGCGGTGAAGGTGCTGCGCAAGCTGGCCGTCTTCCTTTCGCAGCGGCTGCGCCAGACGAGCGGCGCCCTGGCCGAGCGGCTCGGGAGCTGAAACCCGGGGCGATCGCGAGGGGCTCTCGTCCCGGCGGGGGCCGCCTCGGCTGTGGGACAGCCGGTGTTCCTGTGGGCTGGTAGGCTTCCGCTGCCCAGAGGGTGGGTGTGCGGCGCCGCGTGGGCCTCGACCTCCTGGCGGGCGCCCTCACGCGTGGAATCGATTCGGGGTGACGCATGGTTCGCTCGTCTTCGCTCATCGCTGCAGGTCTGGTGCTCCTCGCGGCCTGCTCGGGAGCCGCTTCGCGGTCGGGGCCGGAGGTCGCCCCGTCGGCGGCGGCGCCGTCCGACACCGGCGGTGGAACCGGCGGGACGGCGACCGGTGAGACCCTGACGGTGATGACCCGCAACCTGTACCTGGGCGCCGACATCCGCCGCATCGCCGCTGCCACCCAGGCGAGCGAGATCCCCGCCGCGGCCGGCGGCATGTACGAGATGATCCTGGCGAACGACTTCTTCGCTCGCGCCGAGGCGCTGGCCGACGAGATCGCCACCGCCGCCCCGCACCTGGTGGCCCTCGAGGAGGTCTCGCTCTACCGGAGCGGCCCGCCCAACGCCTGCGAGGGCAAGCAGGTCCCGGCCACCGACGTGTGGCTCGACTTCCTCCAGGTCCTCCGGGACGCCCTGGCGGTGCGCAACGTCGACTACGCGGTGGCGCTGCAGGTCGAGAACTTCGACGCCCAGCTCTGTACCCAGGTCAGCAGCGAGAGCCACGCCGACATCCGGCTCACCGACCGCGACGTCATCCTGGTGCGCGGCGACCTGACCTTCGCCAACCCGCGCTCGGGCCACTTCACCGCCACGGCGCAGTTCCCGGCGGGCGGCGCCAGCCTGCCGATCCCGCGCGGCTGGGGCAGCGTCGACGTGGCCTCGCCCATCGGCGACCTGCGCTTCGTGGCCACGCACCTCGAGGTCGAGGGCTTCGCCAGCGTGCAGCAGGAACAGGCCGCCGAGCTGGCGGCCGCGGCCGCCGACGGCCTCGGGACCCTGCCGCTCATCGTGGCCGGCGACTTCAACGCCGGGCCGGAGCTCGCGACGGTCACCACCACCTACGACGACCTGCTGGCGGCCGGGTACCAGGACCCGTGGCCGGGTCTCTTCCCGAACGACCCCGGGCTCACCTGCTGCTTCGACGAGAACCTGCGCGGAGGCACGCTCACGCAGCGCATCGACCTGACGCTCTACCAGGGCGGCACCCTCGTCCCCGTGAGCGCCCAGCGCGTCGGCCTCTCGCGGAACACCGAGCCGGGCCTCTACCCCTCCGATCACGCCGGCGTCATCACCACCTTCGGCGTCACCGGCGGCGGGGGAGGAGGGGGTGGCGAGTGCCCGCCCGAGGACGACCCCTGCGCCTGCGCGTGCCGCTGCGACCACCACCACGACTGCGATCGCGACGACTGCGACCGGGACCGCGACTGCGACCGGGACCGCGACTGCGACCGGGACCACGACTGCGACCGGGACCACGACTGCGACCGGGACCACGACTGCGACCGGGACCACGACTGCGACCGGGACCACGACTGCGACCGGGACCGCGACTGCGATCGGGATCGCGACTGCGACCGGGGCTGCGACCGCGAGCATCACGAGGGCGAGCGGCAGGCGTGCGACAGGGACGAGAAGGGCGGCGCGAAGGCCTGCGGGGAGAAGGGCGGCGACAGGGATCGGTGCAGGGAGCACCGGGACTGCGGCCGCCACCTGGGCTGGTGCTGCCGCCGGGCCTGCGACGGGGACGGGAAGGGCGAGGGGGAGGCCTGCGAGGAGAAGGGCGGCGCGAAGGCCTGCGGGGAGAAGGGCGGCGACAGGGATCGGTGCAAGGAGCACCGGGACTGCGGCCGCCACCTGGGGCGGTGCTGCCGCCGGGCCTGCGACGGGGACGCGGACTAGCGTTCCGGCGCGGGGCAGCGCGCCAGAGGGGCGGGGCGCAGGGCCGGGTCGAGCGCGCGCGCCCGGGCGAGGGCGGCGAGCGCGTCGGGGCAGCGGCCGGCGGCGGCGAGCGCCTCGGCGAGGAAGGCCTGCGCCTCCGCGCTCCGGGGGTCGGCCTCCACCGCCTTGTGCGCGCTGTCCACCGCCTGGTCCACCCGGCCGCGCGCCAGGAGCGCCCGGCCGAGCGCCACCCGGTGGTGGGCCACGCTCGGGGGGCGGGGCGGGGCGGCCGGCGGGTGAAGCGCCCGATCCAGCTCCCTGTCGCCGATGGTGCCCAGGGCGTGCTGGATGCGGGCCCGCACCGCGTCGAGCATGTTGATCTTGAGGAAGTGCTGGTAGGAGGCGAGCCGGTGATCTGCGCCGGCGATCCCCACCACCGGGTGGAGGGCCACCGCCCACTCGCCGTACAACTCGTCGCCGCGGTCGACGAGGATCGGCATCTTCACGCCGGCCTCGGTCACCAGCGCCCGAACCTCGCCCCTCGGCTCGCCCTCCGAGACCACGCCCACGAAGCGCACCGGCTGCCCGGCCAGCTCCCGCTCCAGCGCCGCCATCTGCCGGAGCACCTGCAGCGAGTGGTCCTGGCCCGTCCGGAAGAAGACCACCACGCTCACCCGCGCCTTGCCGAGGAGCGGGGCCTGCCCGCCGTCGAGCGTGGGCATCGAGCGGTCGCGGAGCGGCTCGCCGGGCTGCATGCCGCGGAATGACCGAGCGAGCTGAGGCCCGAGGAGGAGCAGCAGAGCGGCGGCGGCGCGGGCGCGACATCCCGTCATCGGACGAGCCTACCAATTCCGGCCCCACGTCTTCCCGCCCCCCTGGCAAGGGACGCCGGCGGCGCCAGGAATTGCTGTCCTCTCCCGCGGCCGGCGCTAGGATCTCACCGGGCGGATGTCAGCCCACGAGGAGACGGCCATGGCGAGCAGCAGTCCGGGGGGAACGCCGAGGGCGGAGCGGGCCGACGCGGTTCGGCGCCTCCTCTTCGAGGGCCGATTCGGTGTGCTCTCGACCATCTCGACGAAGCCGGAGGGCTACCCCTTCGGTTCGCTCGTGCCCTACGCGCAGGGAGCGCGGGGGGAGCCGATGCTCCTGCTCTCGGCGCTGGCCCAGCACACCAAGAACCTGCTGGCCGATCCGCGCGCCTGCCTGCTGGTGGCGGCGGCGGGTGCCGAGGATCCGCAGCAGGCGCCGCGTGCCGCCCTCATCGGCAAGGCGGTGCAGGTGAGCGGGGTGGAGGCCGAGGACGGCCGCGCCCGTTTCCTGCAGCGGCACGCCAAGGCGGGGGCCTTCTTCGCCCTCGACTTCGGCCTGTGGCGGCTCGACGTCGCCGAGGTCCGCTTCGTGGGCGGCTTCGCCCAGGCGGCATGGGTCTCGGGCTCCGAGATCCTCGACGGCTGAGGCCAGTCATTCGTACAGCGGCGCCACCGCCTCCACCCAGAGCCGCATCAGCTCCACCGAGCCCCTGTCGTCCATGTGCAGGTGGTCGGTGAGCCGCTCGGGGTGCGCCCGGAACCAGCCGTAAAGGTCCGGCCCCGGCAGGAGCCCCAGCTCGCGCGTCACCTCGTCCACCACGCGGGAGAGCCGCTCGGGGTAGTCCTCGGCGCCCACGTCGGAGCGGTAGGGGATGCGGGCCACGACGGCGATCTTCCCGGCGGCCTGCACCTTGCGGACGAGGAGGGTGAGGTCGCGGCGGAAGGACACCGGGTCCCAGTCGTTGGAGCCGATGCCGATGGCCACCACGCGCGCGTCGGGGTTGAGGGCCAGCACCCGGTCGAGGTAGCCCACCGCCTCGGGGGTGTGCATCGCTCCCTTGCCGGCCTCGATCATCGCCGGGTGGAAGCCGGGCCATCGGGCCGCCACCTGCTCGGCGAAGCTGGGCTGGTGGCCGGGAGCGCGGTCGAGCACGCCGGCGGTGATGCTGTCGCCGAGGAAGACCCAGACGTCGTCGCCGCCGGCCGAGAGGTCGTGCAGGTCGATCTCGTCGAGGTGGAGCCCCCACTGGTTCACCTTCTCGGGCAGTCGCGTGACCACCATCCGCACCCAGCGCTGGCCGGTGAAGGGGACGGCATGGGCGCGGGAGCGGACCGGGTTGCCGGCGACCGAGACGGCAACCTGCCAGGTGCCGCCGACGCCGTCGCGGGAGTCGGCGCTGGTCTCGATGCGGTAGTCGGCCGGGGCGCCGTAGAAGCGCTCCTCCCAGTCGTGGTTGTGGGACGAGGTCCAGGAGAGGAGCAGCCGCTCGAAGCCCGGCCCCACCTCGATGGCCGCCCAGGCCGGCCTCTCCGGCGAGGGGAAGCCGCCGTCCCAGCTGCGCGCCCTGTAGACGCCGTCCACCAGCGCGGCGCCGCCCGCCGGGGAGGAGGCCACCCGCCGTCCGCGGGACACGAGGGGCGCCGGGCGGAGGGGCCCACCCCAGCGGTCGGGGAGCCGCGCCACCCGCAGCGCCGCCGGCCGCCCCGGAGGCACGGGCCGGTTCCGCGCCAGCCAGGCGGAGGCCGCCGGCAAGAGGAGCGCCAGGGCCGCCCAGGTGAGGCGCGCGGGCCAGGGGGATGCCATGGCCACGCTTGTACCGCGCGTGCCGCCGCCGGCGGTAGGGCGGCGTCAGGAGACCTCGGCCCAGCGCGGTGAGGCCTCGAAGGCGCCGTGGATGAGCCCGACGTGGGAGTAGGCCTGGGGGAAGTTGCCCCAGCGCTCGCCCGAGGGGGCGTAGTCCTCCGAGAGTAGCCCGAGCGGCGAGGCGGCTCCCCGCGCCCTGTCGAAGACCGCCCGCGCCTCGTCGAGCCGCCCCAGCCCCGCCAGCGCCTCCACCAGCCAGAATGTGCAGAGCACGAAGGCCACCTCGGGCCGGCCGAGGCCGTCGTCCACCCGGTAGCGCCACAGCCAACCGTCCCGCCCCAGGTCGCGGGCGATGGCGTCCACCGTGGCGCCCAGCCGCGGATCGCCGCGGGGAAGGAAGCGCAGCGGCACCATCTGCAGGAGCGAGGCGTCGAGATCCTCGCCGCCGTAGGTGGCGGCGAAGGCGCCGCGCCCCGCCGACCAGGCCTGCTCCAGGACCTGGGCGCGGATGGCGGTCGCGGCGCCGCGGAACTCGGCCACGCCGTCGGGCCGGTGGCGCTCCAGCACCACCGCCATGCGGTCGGCGGCGGCCCAGCTCATCAGGCTGGAGAAGGTCTGGGGCCGCCAGTCGGTGCGGTGCTCCCAGATGCCGGCGTCGGGGGTGCCGGCGACGCTCACCGCCTTGCGGGCCAGGCGGGTGAGGAGCGCCAGGGTGTGGGCCGACTGCTCGTCCCGGAAGCGCTCGTCGAGGAATACCGGGGCCAGGGCCAGTACCGTCTCGCCGAAGATGTCGTTCTGCCGGTGCTCCGCGGCCCCGTTTCCCACTCGCACCGGCCCCTCGCCGCGGTAGCCCGGCCAGTCGGCCAGCACCCGCTCGGCGAGATCGCTCTTGCCGTCGATGCGGTAGAGGGGGGCCAGGTCGAGCTCGGGGCTGCCCCCGGCCACGTCGAAGAGCCACTGGATGAAGCGCTCCCGCTCCTCGAACTGGCCCAGCAGGGCGAACGCGCCCAGCGTGTAGTAGGCGTCGCGCAGCCAGCAGTAGCGGTAGTCCCATGTTCGCCCCGAGCCGGGCGCCTCGGGGATGGAGGTGGTGGTGGCGGCCACGATGGCGCCGGTGTCCTCGAAGCAGTGGAGCTTGAGCGCCAGCGCCGAGCGGATCACCTCGGGCTGGTAGTGGGGTGGCACCGTGCAGCGCTTCACCCACAGCTGCCAGTGGCGGACCGTCTCGGCCAGGAAGCGGTCGCAGAGCGGGGCCAGCGGCTCCTCGATGGGGGCGCCCCAGGCAAGCACCAGGTGGCGCCGGCCGGTGAGGGCGAAGGGCTGGCCGCCCAGGTAGGAGACGGGCACGTCGGTGGTCAGCCGGAGCGGGGCGGGGAAGCCCTCGAAGCGCACGTGGTTGGAGCCCTGGAGCGCCGGCGGCACCCGCTTGCTCCAGCCCATCCGCGGATCGCACTCCACCCGGATGCGCGGGTGGCCGCGCAGCGGCTCCACCACCCGGAAGAGCTGTGTGGGCCGGAAGGAGCGGTCGTAGAGCTCGAAGCGCGGGGCGAAGTCCACCACCCGGAAGGCGCCGTCGGCGTCCTCGAAGGTGGTCTCGAGGACGTTGGTGTTGGTGAGGTAGCGCGACACGCCCTGTGCCCCCGAGGCCGGGGCCACGCGGAAGCGCCCGCCCTCCCGCTCGTCGAGCAGGGCGGCGAAGACCGGCTCGGCGTCGAATCGCGGCAGGCAGCACCAGACCACGCTGCCGTCGCGGTGGACCAGCGCCGCGAACTGGCAGTTGCCGACGAGGCCGAGGTCTTCGAGTCGCATGGGACCATCCGGTCGTTGCTTCCGCTGCGCGGATCCCTTAACCCAACGAGAAGCAGAGTACAGTGCACTCCCGGGGCCCCATTGCGATCGGCGCTGCGACTTCTCCTCCCCCTGCTGCTGGTCCTGGCGCTGGTCGCCTGGGGAGCGGCCGAGGTGTCGAGCCGCAGCGCCCGCGCCTGGGCCGAGAAGGACCTGGGGGCGCGGGCCCGGCTGGTGCTGACCGGCGTGCACGAGCAGCTCGCGGGGCGGCTGGCGTCGGGCGAGCGGCGGCGGGCCCGCGACCTGCTCGAGGACCTGGCCCGCGACGAGCGGCTGGTGGCGGCGGCGCTCTGCGACGGCGCCCAGCGTACCTTCGCAGCCACCGCCGCCATGCCCGACGCGCTCGGCTGCGGGGTCTGGCAGGAGCTCGGCGCCGACGGGCTCGAGGTCACCCGCGAGGTGGCCGGGGGCACCGTGCACGTGAGCCTGCTGCCCATCTCCGAGGGGCCGGAGCGCGGCTGGCTGGTGCTGATCCACGACCTCTCCTGGGTGAGCCGCCGCGCCGAGTCCACCCGCCGCGCCCTGTTCTTCGCCTTCGGGCTGGTGGGTGCCCTGGCGGCGGTGGTCACGGTGCTGGTGGCCCGCTTCGCCCGCCGCTCCTGGACCGAGGAGCTGCGCCGGCTCCTGCCGGCGATGCTCGGCGGAGGGCCGGGCCCGCCGCCCCAGCCGGCCAACGACTTCAAGCCGGTGCTGGCCGACGTGCGGGAGCTGGTGACCCGGCTGGCGGCGGAGGAGGTGGCGGGCAGCGGCGGCCGCTGGTCGGCCGAGCGGCTGCGCCAGGTGCTGCGCCGCAACCTGCAGGGCGAGGGGGTGCTGGTGGTGGCCAACCGGGAGCCCTGCGTCCACCAGCGGCAGCCCGACGGCTCGGTGCGGGCGCTCTTCCCTGCCAGCGGCCTGGTCACCGCCATCGAGCCGGTGATGCGAGCTTGTTCCGGCACCTGGATCGCCCACGGCTCCGGCTCGGCCGACCGCGAGACCGCCGACCGCAACGGGCGACTGCTGGTGCCGCCGGGCGAGGGGGCCTACACCCTGCGCCGCGTCTGGCTCACCGAAGAGCAGGAGCGGGGCTACTACTACGGCTTCTCCAACGAGGGGCTCTGGCCGCTGTGCCACCTGGCCCATGCCCGCCCGGAG
Organism: Deltaproteobacteria bacterium; assembly: GCA_016214955.1. Lineage (GTDB taxonomy): Bacteria > Myxococcota > Myxococcia > Myxococcales > Anaeromyxobacteraceae > JACRMN01. Next base: position 125,967 of record JACRMN010000010.1, on the reverse strand, counting down.
TGGCGGGTGGCCGACTGGGAGCAGTACGAGCGGGTCAACCGGATCTTCGCCGAGGCGGTGGTTTCCGAGGCCGAGACCCCGGACCCCATCGTGCTCGTGCAGGACTACCACTTCGCGCTCCTGCCCCAGATCCTCCGCGAGGCCCTGCCCCGCGCCACCATCCTCACCTTCTGGCACATCCCCTGGCCCAACGCCGAGCGCTTCGGCATCTGCCCCTGGGAGCAGCGGCTCCTCCAGGGGCTGCTGGGGTCCTCGATCCTCGGATTCCACACCCAGGCGCACTGCAACAACTTCCTCGACTCGGTGGACAGGTACCTGGAGGCCCGCATCGACAGGGAGCGCCACTCGGTGGTCATGGGCGGCCGCGAGACGCTGGTGCGCCCCTATCCCATCTCGGTGGACTGGCCCAGCCGCTGGATGGCCTCGGTGCCGCCGGTGGCCGAGTGCCGGGCCTCGCTGCGCCAGGAGCTGGGGCTGCCCCCCGAGGCGCTCCTGGGCGTGGGCGTGGACCGGCTCGACTACACCAAGGGCATCGTCGAGCGCTTCCAGGCGGTGGAGCGGATGCTGGAGCGCTTTCCCCAGTACGTGGGCCGCTTCACCTTCGTCCAGCTGGCGGCGCCGAGCCGCACCCTCATCCCGCGCTACCAGGAGCTCAACGACGAGGTGGAGCGCATCGCCGCGCGGGTCAACGAGCGCTTCGGGAGCGGGAGCTACCGGCCCATCGTCCTGCACCTCTCCCACCACGAGCCGCCCGAGGTGTTCCGCGCCTACCGGGCGGCCGACCTCTGCTACGTCTCCAGCATCCACGACGGGATGAACCTGGTGGCCAAGGAGTTCGTCTCCGCCCGCGACGACCTGGCCGGGGTGCTGGTGCTGTCGCGCTTCACCGGCGCGGCCCGGGAGCTGACCGAGGCGCTGGTGGTGAACCCCTACGACCTGGAGGCGGCCAGCGCCGCCATGGCAGCCGCACTGGCCATGCCCCGCGCCGAGCAGCAGGAGCGGATGCGCGCCCTGCGCGGCCTGGTGGCCGAGTTCAACGTCTACCGCTGGGCCGGGCGCATGCTGCTCGACGCCACCCGCCTGCGGCAGCGCGACCGGCTCAGCGCCCGGCTGGGTGCCGACCCGGGCCCCGAGGAGGCGCCGGGCCCTTGACCGGGAGAGCGGCCCGAACGTTGCCGAGCCCCTCCGCACCGGCCAAGATGGCGCCACCGGAGGGATCCGAATGAGGCTCGACCCCGAGACCCTGGACCGCCTGCCCGACGAGGGGGCGCGCGTGGTCTGCCTGGCCCTGTGCGCCGCCGCCGAGGAGGCGGGGCGCCGCGTGGCCGGCGGCGAGGACGAGGAGGCGCTGCACGACTTCCGGGTGGCGCTGCGGCGGCTGCGCTCGGCGCTGCGGGCCTTCGCGCCGCTGCTGGGCGACCTGGTGCCGGCGCCGCTGCGGAGGGAGCTCCGGGAGCTGGGTCGGGCCACCGGGCCGGCGCGCGACGCCGAGGTGCTGCACGGGTGGCTCTCGGGCCTGGGCGACGCGGTCCCGGAGCGCTACCGGCCGGCGCGCGACTGGTTGGCGGCGCGGGTGGAGGCGGCCCGCGGCGAGGCCTACGACCAGGTGGAGGAGGGGCTGGTGCCGCGCTTCGCCGAGGCGGCGCCGGCGCTGGCCCAGCGGCTGGCGGCCGGTGGCGCGCCGGGGGGCGCGACAGAGACCTTCGGCGCCTCGCTGGCGGGGCTCCTCCGGGGCCACGTGCTGGCGGTCCGCGAGGCGCTGCAGGCAGTGGAGGTGCCTGCCGACGCCGCCGAGGCTCACCGGGCCCGCATCGAGGTGAAGCGGCTCCGCTACCTGCTGGAGCCCCTGCGGGGCAACGCCCGGGCCGACGCGGGCGAGGCGGTGCGCGGATTGAAGGCGCTGCAGGAGGTGCTGGGCCAGCTCTCCGACGCCCACCAGGCGGCCGCCGAGCTGGCGGCGGCGCTGGTGGTGGCCGCCGCGGAGCGGGCCCGCGGAGAGGGGGACGCGTCGCTCAGGCCGGGGCTGCTCTTCCTGGAGCGGCTGGCGGTGGAGCGCACCGAGTCCCACTTCGCCAGGCTGCGGGACGACTGGCTGGGCGGCGGGGCTGGCGCCCTCTTCGACCGGGTCTTCGAGGTGGTGGCGGCGCTGGAGTGGCGCGACGCCGAGGAGGCCGAGCCCGAGCAGCGGCTCCTGCTCGCCGACCTGCCGCCGGAGGGACGCGGCGACGCCACCGAGGAACTCTGGCAGGGCTGGCTGGCGAGCGGCCGCGAGGGGTACGGCCGGGTGGCGGGCCCGGACGGCGAGCGCTTCTTCCGCTCCACGTCGCAGGGCAAGGGGGCGGCGCGCTTCGAGGCGGTGGAGGAGTCGACCCGCGAGGCGTTCGAGGACTACTGGCCGCTGACGGAGGGGCGCCGCATCCACAAGCGGCGCCACCGTCCGGCCGCGGCGCCGGGCTGGGCGTTCGACGAGTACCTGGACCGCAAGCTGGTCCTGGCGGTGGCCGTGGACGGCGGCGGCGCGGCGGTGCCGCAGTGGCTGGAGCCGGTCTTCGTCCGCGACGTCACCCGGGAGCGCGGGTACGGGGACGAGGCGCTGGCGCGGAGAGGGAAGGGGAAGTAGGGGGGCGCGACCTCGCCCCGCCCTACTTCGCCCGCTTCCCGGCGGACGCGAACCGCGCCTCCAGCGGCCCGCTCCCGGACTGGCGGGCGCGGCCGTTGGCGGCCAGGTGCTCGAGGAGCAGCCACACGGCCTCGACGTCGGGCGAGCCCACCCGGGCCGCCAGCCCGGCGGCGGTGGCGGGCTCCTTCGACAGCGCCGCCTCCACCTGACGCTGCAGCGCCAGCACGCCCGCGGCCGCCTTCTTGCCGGCCTCGACGCCAGGCTGGTGGTAGGCGTTGACGCCCACCAGCGAGGCGTAGAGCCCCACCGCCCGCTCGAAGAGCGCGATGAGGGCGCCCACGGTGCGGGCATCGACCTCCGGCACGCTGAGGGTGATGGAGCGGCGGCCGTTCTCGGCGAGCGCCGCCCGGGTCCCGAGCAGGAAGCCGTGCAGGTAGTCGCCCGCGGTGACGCCGGGCTCCACCTCGGCCCTCTTGCCGCCCGAGGCCCGGACCCGCAGGAGCACGGCGAAGAAGTCGTGGACGCCGTCGCGGAGCTGCTGCACGTAGGCGTGCTGGTCGGTGGAGCCCTTGTTGCCGTAGACCGAGATGCCCTGGTCGGCGCGGCGCCCCTCGCGGTCGAGCCGCTTGCCCAGCGACTCCATCACCAGCTGCTGCAGGTAGCGCGAGAAGAGCAGCAGGCGGTCCTTGTAGGGCAGGACCACCATGGCCCTGTTGCCCTGGCCGGCGGTCTCGCGGAACCAGCAGAGCGCCAGCAGCGCCGCCGGGTTGCGGAAGGGGTCGCGGAGCCGCGTGGCCTCGTCGCAGGCAGCGGCGCCGGCCAGCAGCGCCGAGACGTCGAGCCCCTGGAGCGCCGCAGGCAGGAGGCCGACCGCGGAGAGCTCGCTGGTGCGACCGCCGACCCAGTCCCACATCGGGAAGCGCGCCAGCCAGCCCTGCTCCACCGCCAGCACGTCCATGGCCGAGCCGGCCTGGGTGATGGCCACGGCGTGGCGCGCGAAGTCGAGGCGCCCGGCGCGGAAGGCGGCCTGGGCGGCGAGGAGCCCGTTGCGGGTCTCGGGGGTGCCGCCGCTCTTGCTGGTGACCACCACCAGTGTCTCCCGGAGCGCCGGCCCCAGCCGGGCGAAGGCGCGGGCGAAGCCGTCGGGATCGGTGTTGTCGAGGAACTCGGGCTGCAGCCGGTCCTTGCCGGGCCGTCCCAGGGCGTCGGCCACGAACATGGGGCCGAGCGCCGAGCCGCCGATGCCGACGCACAGGAGCCGCCGGAAGGCCGGGGCCCGCTGCGGCTTCACCTTGCGGGCGTGGACGGCTCGGGCGAAGGCCTTCACCGCCTTCAGCGCCGCCCCGATCTCCCGGGCGATCTCCGGGGTGGGGGCGAGACCCGGGGCACGGAGCCAGTAGTGGCCCACCATACGCTTCTCGTCGGCGTTGGCGATGGCGCCGCGCTCCAGCGCCTCCATCTCGTCGAAGGCGCGGGCCAGCGGTGCCGCCATGGCCGCCAGGAAGGGCTCGTCGAGCCCCGCGAGGCTCGGGTCCACGCTCAGGCCCAGCGCGGGCACCTCGCAGAGCTGGCGGCAGAAGCGGTCCCAGGGATTGGCGCTCACGGTGGGTGACCTCCGGCGGGGCAGTGTAGCGCACCCCGGTTCCCGCCCCGGCGCCCTTCCAGGGGCCCGGAAGGTGCGGTGACGCGCGAGGTCCCCCCCTCACCCTGCCCCTCTCCCCCGCTCCGCGGGGGAGAGGGAGAGGACCGCGCGTCAGCGAAGGTCGTCCCGCTCCGGTGCTCTCTTCCCTCTCCGCCGGCGCAGCCGGTGGCAGGAGGCGAGGGCGATCGCCCTCGCCTCCGGGAGGGTCAGGGTGAGGCTAGAGCAGGCCGGGCTTGCCCTGCTTCCAGCGCTCGAACTCGGTGGTCAGGAGCGCCACGTGCTCCTGCTCCTCGGCGGCCAGCTCCTTGTAGAGCTGGTGCTCCACCGAGCCGGCCGGCACCTTGCCGCTGCGCTCGGTGAAGAACTGCACCGCGCGCTGCTCGAAGGCGATGGCGATGCGGAACAGGTTGCCCGGGTCCTCGGGGCGGTTGGGGATCCCGGCGTAGACGGCGGCGCGGTCGATCTTGAAGTCCTCGGCCGGCTTGGGCACCACCGCGTGGTAGCGGGCCGAGAGGGTGGCCATGTGCTCCTCCTCCATGCCCACGAACTTCTGGAAGAGCTCCTTCAGGATCGGGTCCTTGGACTCGGCCGCGGCCCGCCGGTAGAAGGCCTGGCCGCCGAGCTCGATCTCGAAGGCGATGCGGATGGCCTCCAGGGCGGCGGCCTGGTCCACCTGGAGCGGGTCGCGGACGGCGAGCTTGCCGCCGCAGGCCGGGCACATGCCGTAGGGGAAGGCGAAGCCCTCGCTGACCTTGCCGCAGTCCTGGCAGTGCCACTGCAGCTTGGCGCTGGCGCAGCAGAGGTACTCCTCGTCACCGTCCAGCGGCTGGCGGCACTTGGGGCAGAGCTTGCCCGCGGAGGTCTGGGGCCCGGTGGCCACCGCGCCCTCGGCGCCGCTGCCCGCCTTCTTGTACGGGTCGTAGGCCATGACCTCCTCCTTGCCGAGCGGCCACTTCTTCTTCGAGGCCAGGAAGGTGCCGATGCCCTTGGCGGCGCGGCGCCCGGCGCCCATCGCCAGGATCACGGTGGCGCCGCCGGTGACGATGTCGCCGCCGGCGAAGACGCCCGGCAGCGTGGTGGCCTGGGTGAAGTCGTCGGCCACGATGTTGCCCCACTTGTTGAGGCCCAGGCCCGGGGTGGACTGGGTGATGATGGGGTTGGCCTTGGTGCCGAGCGCGTAGACCACCGTGTCGCACTCCAGGTCCTTGAAGATGCCGGTGGACATGGGCTTGCGGCGGCCCTTCTCGTCGGGCTCGCCCAGCTTCATCTCCTCGACCTTCATGCCGCGGACGTTGCCGTCCTTGTCGGTGTAGATCTCCACCGGCGTGTGGAGGAAGAAGAAGTCGATGCCCTCCTCCTTGGCGTGCCGGATCTCCTCGATGCGGGCCGGGGCCTCGGCCTCGGAGCGGCGGTAGACGCAGCGCACGGTGGGCGCGCCGAGCCGCTTGGAGACGCGCAGGCAGTCCATGGCGGTATTGCCGGCGCCGATGACCACCACGCTCTTGCCGATGTTGACCGGGGTGTCCTGGAACGGGAACTTGTCGCCGCCCATCAGGTTGACGCGGGTGAGGAACTCGTTGGCGGAGTAGACCTGGCCCGCGAACTCCCCGGGGATGCCGAGGAAGGTGGGGGCGCCGGCGCCCACGCCCAGGAAGACGGCGTCGTAGCCCTTCTCGCCGAGGAGCTGGGGCACGGTGAAGGTCTTGCCGATGACCTTGTTGGTCTCGAACTTCACGCCCAGGTCGCGGAGGTACTGGACCTCGCGCTCGATGATCTCGCGCGGCAGGCGGAAGCTGGGGATGCCGTAGCGGAGCACGCCGCCCACCACGTGGAGGGCCTCGTAGACGGTGACGTCGGCGCCGAAGCGGACGAGGTCGGCGGCGGCGGCCAGGCCGGCAGGGCCGGAGCCCACCACCGCCACCTTGCCGAGCTGGCCGGCGTTGGCGGGCGGCTTGCCCTTGGGGGCGCGGGCGTTGTCACCCACGAAGCGCTCGAGGCGGCCGATGCCGACCGACTCGACCTTCTTGGCGATGACGCACTGGGCCTCGCACTGCGACTCCTGGGGGCAGACCCGGCCGCAGATGGAGGGGAAGAGGTTCGACTCGTGGATGACCGCCAGGGCGCCGTCGAAGTCGCGGACCACCAGGTGGCGGATGAAGTCCGGGATGTCGATGGAGACGGGGCAGCCGGAGATGCAGGTGGGCTTGGCGCACTGGATACAGCGCTCGGCCTCGCCCAGGGCGTCCTGGAGCGTGTAGCCCAGGTTCACCTCCTTGAAGTTCTGGGCGCGCTCGTGGTGATCGCGCTCCGGCATCTTGGTCTGCTTGGGCGCGAGGTCCTTGATCTTCTTGTAGTTGTGCTTGTTCTCGATGAAGAGCTGCTTCTCCAGGTTGCAGACGTGCGCGTAGTCCTCGGAGGCGATGGTTTCCTCCTTCTTGAACCGCCGCTGCCGCTGGATGAGCTCGCCGAAGTCGACCTTGTGGCCGTCGAAGTCGGGGCCCTCGACGCAGGCGAACTTCACCTGGCCGTCGACGGTGACGCGGCAGGAGCCGCACATGCCGGTGCCGTCCACCATGATGGCGTTGAGGCTCACCATGGTCTTCACGCCGAAGGGCCGGGTGGTCTCGACGCAGGCGTTCATCATCGGCAGGGGGCCGATGGCGATGACGAGGTCGGGCTTGTCCTTCTCGCAGACCTCCTTCAGCGCCTGGGTGACGAAGCCCGGCTTGCCGTAGCTGCCGTCGTCGGTGCAGACCACGGTCTCGTCGCAGTACTTGCGGAACTTGTCCTCCCAGAACACCAGGTTCTTGGAGCGGAAGCCGATGATGCCGGTGGTGCGGTTGCCGGCCTCCTTGAAGGCCCGCAGCTGCGGGTAGACGGGGGCCACGCCCAGGCCGCCGCCGACCAGCACCACGTGCCCGCGCTTCTCGATGTGCTGCGGCAGGCCCAGCGGACCGACGAAGTCGGAGAAGGTGTCGCCCTCCTTGTAGTCCGCCATCATCTCCCTGGTGGTCTTGCCCAGGGCCTGGACCACCATGGTGATGGTGCCGCGCTTGCGGTCGTAGTCGGCCACGGTGAGGGGAACGCGCTCGGCGCCCTCGCGCAGGCGCACCATCACGAAGTGGCCGGGCTGGGCAGACAGCGCCACGTCGGGGGCTTCGACCTCCCAGAGGAAGGTCACGTCGGAGAAGGCTTCGCGCTTGACGATCTTGTACATGGCCGTGGATTTTCCCGGGAAAGAGGAAGGCGGGGTCGGGGCGTGAGTGTGCGTGACTACACAGTTCGCAGAGACCCGTCAAGGGGCCATGCCCTCTGGATGGGGCTCCCTCCAAGGGGCCACTTTTCGGCAGCCGGAGGAGCATTTCAGGGCTCGCTGGGCCGCGCTCGCTGATAGGGTGCGCGCCGCGGGTCCCTCCCACCGTGCGTACACCCCCGACCGCGACACTGGCCGCCGCCATACTGCTCGCCCTCGCCGGCGCGCCGGCCGAGGCCCAGGAGCCCCCGCCGGCTCCCGCCCAGGCGCCGGTGCTGGACGAGGACCGGCCGCCGCCGCCGCCCCCCTACGTCCCGCCGCCCCCGCCGCCGGGCTGGATCGACGAGACTCACGCGCTGCTGGAGCAGGAGCTGGGCGGGATGACCGGCTGGGTGGACCGCTTCTTCGGCGACGAGCGCGACGCCGACCTCGAGCCCGCGGCCTCCGAGCTTCGCTGGCGCAACGAGCTGCGCTACGACGACCGCAACCGGGTGGCGGCGCGCACCCGGCTCCGCGCCGCGCTCGCCCTGCCGGGGCTGGAGCGGCGGCTGGCGCGGGCCAGCCTGGTGCTCACCGGCGAGAGCCTCGCCGATCCCAGCCGCGGCATCTCCGACGAGGCGAACGCCGGAGCCGGGCTCACCCCCACGCTCCGCGCGGAGCAGGCCAGCCTGGACCTGCGCTTCCAGCTCTGGAAGCGGCCGGCCACGGTGGTGGACGCCGGGCCGGGCGTGGGCCTGCGCTGGCCGCTGGAGGGCCACCTGGCGGCCCGCCTGCGCCAGCGGCTCGGGCCGGTGGGGGGCTTCAGCGCCCGCTTCACCCAGGTGGCCTTCTACAGCACGCGGGATCGCTTCGGCACCAGCTCCGACCTGGACGTGGACCGGCCGCTGGCGGAGCACCTGCTGCTGCGCTGGCGAAACCGCGGCCTGCTCTCCGAGGTGAGCAAGGGGCTGGAGTGGGGCTCCGAGCTGGGCCTGGCGTACGACCTCCAGGCGCTGCGGCTCGGCCTCTACCTGGGCGGCGCGGTGAGCGGCGCCACCAGGCCGATGAACGACGTGACCGTCTACCGCATCTTCACGCGGGTGCGGCGCGACGTCTGGCGCCGCTGGCTCTTCCTGGAGCTGGAGCCGGAGGTGCTCTGGCCCACGGCGCCGCCCCTGGGCCGGCACAAGGAGCACGCCATCACCCTGCGGCTCGAGATCGCCTTCGACGGGCGCGCCCCGCAGGCACCGCCACCCGTCACCCCCTGAGCGGCGGCGGGCGGATCCGGCGAGCCACGCACCCGCATGTCGGTCCGCCGGGCCTGGAACGGATGGGCGGATCCGATCGCGCCGGGCCGAAGGGCGCGTGGGGACTCGGATGGCCGCCGGCATGGGCCTTGCGAGGGATGGGCGCCACGCGCCCCGCCCCGGGAGGGCCCCGTCAGGCGGGCGCGGAACCGTCAACGAGGAGGCCGTGCATGGCCTGGCAACCGACGCGCAGGGAGTTCATCCAGGCGGGCGCGACCTGCGCAGTGGTGGGGGCGAGCGGCGTGCTCTCGCCGGCCGAGGCGGCCGAGGCGGAGAGGCAGCAGGGCTGGACCTGGGACAAGCACGTCTGCCGCTTCTGCGGCGTCGGCTGCGGCATCCAGGTGGCCACCGCCGGCGGCCGGGTGGTGGGCGTGAAGGGCGACCCCGACAGCCCCGTGAACCGCGGGCTGCTCTGCGTGAAGGGGATGAACCTGCCGCTCATCCCCTACGGGGAGGACCGGCTCACGAAGCCGCTGCTGCGGAAGAAGGACGGCAAGTTCGACAAGAAGGGCGACTTCGAGCCGGTCTCCTGGAAGGAGGCCTTCGACGTCATGGAGCGGGAGTGGAAGCGCCACGTGGCGGCCCTCGGCCCCACCGGCGTCGCCATCATGGGCTCCGGGCAGTACACCATCCAGGAGGGCTACGCGGCGGTGAAGCTCGCGAAGGCCGGGTGGCGCACCAACAACATCGACCCCAACGCCCGGCACTGCATGGCCTCGGCGGTGGCGGCCTTCATGCAGACCTTCGGCATCGACGAGCCGGCCGGCTGCTACGACGACATCGAGCTCTGCGACGCGGTGGTGCTCTGGGGCGCCAACATGGCCGAGATGCACCCCATGCTCTGGGCGCGCATCATCGACAGGAAGCTCTCCGACCCGAGGTACCAGGTGGTGAACCTCACCACCTACTCCAACCGCTCCTCCGACGGCGCGGACCTGGAGATCGTCTTCAAGCCCAACACCGACCTGGCCATCTGGAACTGGCTGGCCCGCGAGGTCATCGCCCGCGGCGCCGTGGACGAGGCCTTCGTGAAGGCCCACTGCGTCTTCGCCACCGGCCCCTCCGACATCGGCTTCGGCCTGCGGGGCGACGACGGTCACGCGCCGCCGGCGGAGCTCCCCAACCGCGCCCGCCAGCGGGCGGTGGTGCTGACCAGGGAGGAGGCGGTGGGGCTGCGGCGCAAGGAAGGGGAGACGGTGGCCCAGGCCAGCGCCGACAAGGCCGGCGCCCACTGGCTCATCTCCTACGAGGACTTCCGGAAGGCCCTCGAGCCCTACACGCTGGAGTTCGTGGCCCAGCTCGCCAAGGGCGACCCCGACGAGTCGCTGGAGTCGTTCCAGGGCAAGCTGCGGCGCCTGGCCGACGTGTACGCGGCCCGCGCCACCAAGGTGGTCTCCTACTGGACCATGGGCTTCAACCAGCACACCCGCGGCACCTGGGTGAACGAGCAGGCCTACATGGTCCACCTGCTCACCGGGAAGCACGCCAGGCCAGGCAGCGGCGCCTTCAGCCTCACCGGGCAGCCCTCGGCCTGCGGCACCGCCCGCGAGGTCGGCACCTTCTCGCACCGGCTCCCCGCCGACATGGTGGTGGACAACGCCGAGCACCGGGCCCACTCCGAGCACCTCTGGCGCCTGCCGGCCAGGACCCTCAACCCCAAGGTCGGCAGCCACATCGTCCAGATGATGCGCGACCTGGAGGACGGGAAGATCCGCTGGCTCTGGGTGCAGGTCACCAACCCCTTCCAGTCGACCGCCAACGCCGGCCACTGGCTCACCGCGGCCCGGGAGAAGGACAGCTTCATCGTCGTCTCCGACGTCTACCCGACCTTCTCCACCAAGGTGGCCGACCTCATCCTCCCCAGCGCCATCATCTTCGAGAAGTGGGGTGCCTACGGGAACTCGGAGCGGCGTACCCAGACCTGGCGGCAGCAGGTGGACGCACCGGGCGAGGCCCGCACCGACCTGTGGCAGATGATGGAGTTCTCCAAGCGCTTCACCCTGGCCGAGGTCTGGGGCGAGAAGAGCATCCCCGGCCTCCAGGCCGAGGGCTTCGAGACCGGCAAGCTCCCCTCGGTGCTGGCCGAGGCGGCGAAGATGGGATACCGGCCCGACCAGACGCTCTACGAGGTGCTCTACGCCACCCCGGAGAACCGGAAGCTCCGCTGGCCCGACCCGGTGGCCCGCGGCGCCCGGAACGCCACCGTGCAGGCCGCCGGCATCGACTGGTTCCCGGAGAAGGCGCTCTTCGAGGAGTACGCCCGCTTCGGCCGCGGCCACGGCCACGACCTGGCGGAGTTCGACGTCTACTACAACGACGACGTCCGCGGGCTGCGCTGGCCGGTGGTGAACGGCCAGGAGACCCGCTGGCGCTTCAACGAGCAGCACGACCCCTACGCCGCCAAGGGGAGCGGCTTCGACTTCTACGGCAAGGCCATGAAGAAGCTCCCCACCGGCGACCTCGACAGGGTCACCGACCCGAAGCCGGTGGGGCTGGCGGGCAAGGCCAAGATCTTCTTCCGCCCCTACGCCTCGCCGCCGGAGAGCCCGGACGCCACCTACGACCTGTGGCTCTGCACCGGCCGCGTGCTGGAGCACTGGCACTCGGGCACCATGACCCGGCGCGTGCCGCAGCTCCACTCCGCGGTGCCCGAGGCGGTGCTCTACCTGCACCCCGGGGACGCTGCCGCCCGCAACCTCAAGGCCGGAGACCTGGCCTGGGTGGAGTCGCGGCGCGGCAAGGTGCAGGCCCGCGTGGACCTCACCACCACCCGCAACCGCATGCCGCGCGGCCTCGTCTACGTGCCCTGGTTCGACGAGGGGGTGCTCATCAACCGCGTGACCCTGGACGCCACCTGCCCCATCTCCCGCGAGACCGACTACAAGAAGTGCGCGGTCAAGGTCTACCCGGCCGCCGCCGTGGCCCGGAGCCAGCCATGAGAAGCCTGCTCGTCGTCCTGGCGCTGTCCGCCGGCTGCGCCGCCGTTCGCACCGCCGAGGCGCCGGCCGCGCCCATCCGCGACGCCAGCCTCGGCCTCGCCAAGGGCAGCGCCTTCGAGGTGCTCACCCCGCCCGCCGTCGCCGAGGAGGACTCGTCGCCGGGCGAGAAGGGGGTGCGGCCGCGCCCCTTCGCCGGCGCGGCGCCGGTGGTGCCCCACGGCATCCAGGGGTTCCTGCCCATCACGCCGAAGGAGAACTCCTGCATCGCCTGCCACGGCGAGGCCAAGGTGAAGAAGGCGGGGGAGCCCACGCCCATCCCGCCGACCCACTACACCGACTACACCCGCCGCCCGCCGGTGGCGGGGGAGAAGCTGTCGGGGGCCCGCTGGGTCTGCACCTCCTGCCACGTGCAGCAGACCGACGCCCGGCCGATCATGGGGAACCGCTTCGGAGGCTAGGCAAGGGCACGGGAAAGGCCTCGGGCCTCACCTCGGGCTGCGGACCACGGGAAGCAGGCGAAAGCCTGGAGCCCGCAGCCCGTGGCCTCGGCGTTCCCGGGTGGCGAGGGGTCGTCTACAATGGCCCCTCCCCACGCGCCGCGAGCCCTCATGACCGCCCTCCCGCCCCACCTCGCCCCGACCCGCACCGTCGACTTCGACGACCCCGTCGTGGCCGACTTCGCCCGGCGCCACGCCGGCGGCGGCAGCGAGCGGGAGCGGGCGGTGCGGCTCTACTACGCGGTGCGGGACTCGATCCGCTACGACCCCTACGCCTTCCTCATGGACGAGGCAGACTTCCGGGCCAGCCAGACGCTGCGGAGCGGCTCCGCCTGGTGCGTGCCCAAGGCCATCCTGCTGGCGGCCTGCTGCCGGCAGCAGGGCATCCCGGCCCGGCTCGGCTTCGCCGACGTGAAGAACCACCTGGCCACCGAGCGCCTGCTGCAGCTCATGGACACCGACCAGTTCATCTGGCACGGCTACGTCTCGATGCGGATCGAGGGGAAGTGGGTCAAGGCCACGCCGGCCTTCAACATCGAGATGTGCCGGCGCTTCGAGGTGCTGCCGCTGGAGTTCGACGGTACCGCCGACTCGCTGATGCACCCCTTCAACGCCCGGGCCGAGCGCCACATGGAGTACGTGCGCGACCGCGGCCTCTACGACGACCTCCCCTTCGCCGAGATGGCGGCCGACATGCGGCGGGTCTACCCGCGGCTCATCGCGCTCGCCGAGTCGAAGGTGGCGGCCGGGAAGTTCGACACCGACGCCATCCGCCGCGAGGGCTGAAGCCGCCGGGGCGGCGCGACCCCAGGGTACGCCGCCCCGCCGTCCCTGGCGGCTACGGGGGCGGCACCCGCGCCGAGCCGGCGTCGAACCCGGTGCGGCCGGCGATGGAGGAGAGATCCACTGCCTCGAGGTCGGCGGTCCGCACGGTCTGGACCTCGCTCCAGATGGCGTCGCTCCAGGCGGCGCTGGGCTCGCCCTGGACGTAGAGGGCCGAGCCGTTGTCGGCCAGGTACATGCCGTACCGCTGCAGCGCCCGCAGGATGGCCTTCGACTGGGCGGAGTAGGTCGCGGGGATGACGAAGCTGCTCTTCAGCCGGAAGAGCTGTCCCATGGGCGCGAGGTCCGGCGCGGTGCCGCTGCCGGCGTGGTGGCGCGCCGGCCAGACGTGGCTCGAACGCGTGGACGGGAGCGTGAAGCGCAGCGCGTGCCGGATCTCGCCGCTCGACGCCTCGTCGGCGCGGAGCAGGAGCGGCAGGACGGGAAAGCCCGCGGCGTCGGACGAGGTCCAGCCGTCGGTGCGCAGCGCATTCGAGGAGAGGTCCCAGCTCGCCGCGCCCCAGGAGCCCCAGCCGCCGGTGCTCCGGTAGAAGTGGTACAGCTCCCAGAGCCGGCAGGCGTCGGCATCCACGACGAGCAGGTGGTGGTCGCCGCCGGTGGCCTCGCTGGCGGGGAGGCCGCCCTCGACGAGGGGCGCGGCCGGCAGCGGGAAGAGCGGCGTCGGCGCCGCCGCTGCCGTGCAAGGCGAGACCACCGCGTGCCCTCCGCCCGAGGCCACGGCGCAGTCGCTCTCGGCCCGCGGGTCCCAGCCCGGGTTGCCGAAGGCCACCGCGCTCCAGCCCACGGTGCCACTGCGCACCACGTTGTACGGGATGCCGTAGTAGCCGCTGCTGGCCATGTCCTCGATCTGGCCGAGGTCGAGGTGCAGGGGGTGGTTCCCGATGCGGGCCAGGAAGGCGGCGGAGCCGGCGTGCACCGGGAAGGCGTCGATGGGGGTGTTGAAGACGTGGTCGGCGGGGAAGAGGCTGCAGCCGCCCAGGGCGGGCGCGGCGCTGGCGACGCAGGCGCTCGCCGGGCCGGTGTAGCCGGGATCGCAGACGCAGGCGCCGCCCTGGCAGCCCGCGTGGGCGGCGCAGGTGATGGTGGCGCAGGGGTCCGCCGCCGGCGGTTCGGGGATGGCGGGGAGGATGGAGCCGCCGCAGGCCACCGCGGCGGCGCAGAGGACGAGGAGGGCAGGGCGCACGGGGAGAGCATAGCCCAGACCTCGCGCGGGCCCGGCCCGTTCGCTGGCGCCGCGTGGGCGGCCATCGCACGGCGCCGCGCCCGGCGCGCGAGGCGGCGGAGACGGGAGGAGGGCGCACCCCGATCTCCGGTGCGCCCTCCTCGTGTGCGGCGCGCCGCTAGGCGTAGTCCCGGTACTTCGGCTCCCACATCTCGGCCTTCACCATCGCCTTCACGTCGGCCGGGCGCGGGATGCCCGCCAGCCCGTCCTGGAAGGCCACCTCGGCCACGGCCGCGCCGATGTGGGCCGAGACCTCGCGGATGCGGGTGAGGGCCGGGTAGATGCGGCCCATCTCCAGGTCGCTCTCCAGCACCAGCGACGCCAGCGTGCGGGCCGCCGCCGCGAACATCCGGTCGGTGACGTGGCGGGCCTGGGCCGCCACCACCCCCAGGCCCACGCCCGGGAAGATGTAGCTGTTGTTCCCCTGGCCCGGCACGTAGGTCTTCCCCTCGAGGACGAAGGGCGGGAACGGGCTGCCGGAGGCGAAGATGGCCTTGCCCTTCGACCAGGTGTAGGCCTCCTCGGCCGAGCACTCCGACTTCGAGGTCGGGTTGGAGAGGGCGAAGAGGATGGGCCGCGGGTTGCGCTGGCTCATCTCCTCGACCACCTGCCTGTTGAAGGCCTTGGGCATGGTGGAGACGCCCACCAGCGCGGTGGGCCGCACCGTCCGGATGGCGGCCAGGAGATCGCCCACCGGCGGCGCGTCGTGCGCGAAGCGGAGCTTGTGCGGCGCCAGGTCGGTGCGCGACTTCACCACCAGCCCCTTGGTGTCCACGAACCAGCAGCGCTTCCGCGCCGTCGCCAGGTCCATGCCCTCGTCGACCATCGCCGAGGCGATGAGGTCGCCGATGCCGATGCCCGCCTCGCCGGCCCCGAGGAAGAGCACGGTCTGGTCGGCGAGCTTCTTGCCGGTGAGCCGCTGCGCCGAGTAGAGGCCGGAGAGGGTCACGGCGGCGGTGCCCTGGATGTCGTCGTTGAAGGTGCAGACCTTCTCGCGCCACTGCTCCAGGAGCCGGAAGGCGTTCTGGTTGCCGAAGTCCTCGAACTGGATGAGGGCCTTCGGGTAGGCCTGGTGCACGGCCTCGACGAACTCGGCCACGAACGCATCGTAGGGCGCGCCGCGGACGCGGTGCTGGCGCAGGCCCATGTAGAGCGGGTCGCGCCGGTAGCCCTCGTTCTCGGTGCCCACGTCGAGCATGATGGGCAGGGTCTTGGCGGGGTCGATGCCGGCGCAGGCGGTGTAGAGCGAGAGCTTGCCCACCGGGATGCCCATGCCGCCCACGCCCTGGTCGCCCAGGCCGAGGATGCGCTCGCCGTCGGTGACGACGATGACCCGCACGTCGGGGTTGGGCCAGTCGCGGAGGATGTCCTTGATCAGCCCGCGGTCGTTCCAGGAGAGGTACATGCCGCGCGGGCGCCGGAAGAGGTGGCCCCACTGCTGACAGGCCTGGCCCACCGTCGGGGTGTAGATGATGGGCATCATCTCCTCGATGTGGTCCGTCACCAGCCGGTAGAAGAGGGTCTCGTTCCGGTCCTGCAGGCTGACGAGGTGGATGTACCGCTCGAGGTCGGTGCTCTTGTGCCGGTAGTTGTCCATCACCCGGGCCAGCTGCTCCTCGATGGTGTGGACGTTGGGAGGCAAGAGGCCTCGCAGGTCGAGCGCCTCGCGCTCGGCCAGCGTGAAGGCCGTGCCCTTGTTCAGCAGTGGATCGTGCAGCAGCGCCTCGCCCTTCGGCAGGGCGGTGCCCGCCGGAACTCCCCTGTTCTCGCCCATGACGACCTTCCTTGGCTCCGCCCGGTTGGCGCGCGGCCAGGATGGGTCGCTGCGCGTGAACGGAGCGCGAGGCCATCCTAGACCTCGCGGAGGGGGCCGACCCGACACGTTGCCGCGAGTCAACCCGCACCTCCCAAACTTGCGCGGAACCAGTCGCCGGCACGCCCCGGGGCGCGTTACCTTCCCGGCATGGCCCTCCATCCCCTTGCCGGAAAGCCGGCTCCCCGCGAAGCGCTGGTCGACGTCCCGCGGCTCCTGGCCGCCTATCGCGCCGAGCAGCCCGACCCCGCCGACCCGCAGCAGGCCGTGGCCTTCGGCACCTCCGGCCACCGCGGCGGCTCGCTGCGCCGGAGCTTCAACGAGGCCCACGTCCTGGCGGTGGTGCAGGCCACCTGCGAGTGGCGCGCCCGCGCCGGCACCACCGGACCGCTCTTCCTCGGCAAGGACACCCACGCCCTCTCGGCGCCGGCCGAGGAGACCGCGCTCTCGGTGCTGGCGGCCCACGGCGTGGAGACGCTGGTGGCGGGCGGCGACGGCTTCACCCCCACGCCGGTCATCTCCCACGCCATCCTGGGCTGGAACCGGAGCCGCAAGGACCGGCTCGCCGACGGCATCGTCATCACGCCCTCGCACAACCCGCCCGACGACGGCGGCATCAAGTACAACCCGCCCAGCGGCGGGCCGGCCGACACCGACGTCACCGGCTGGGTGGAGAAGCGGGCCAACGAGCTGCTCCGGGAGGGCAACCGCGGGGTGAAGGCGCTGCCCCCCGGCGAGGCGCGGCGGGCGGCCTGCGTCCGCACCCACGACTTCGTCGGCCCCTACGTCGGCGACCTCGCCGCGGTCCTCGACCTGGAGGTGGTGAAGTCGGCCGGGCTGCGGCTCGGCGCCGACCCGCTGGGCGGCAGCAACGTGGGCTACTGGGCGGCCATCGCCGAGCGGCACGGGCTCGACATCACGGTGGTGAACCCGGTCGTCGACCCCGCCTTCGGCTTCATGCCGCTCGACCACGACGGCAAGATCCGCATGGACTGCTCCTCGCCCTGGGCCATGGCCAACCTGGTGGCGCTGAAGGACGCCTACGACCTCTCCTTCGGCAACGACGCCGACTCCGACAGGCACGGCATCGTCACCCGGAGCGTGGGGCTCATGAACCCCAACCACTACCTGGCGGTGGCCATCGACTACCTCTTCCGGCACCGGGCCGGCTGGGGCCCGGCGGTGGCGGTGGGGAAGACGCTGGTCTCCTCCAGCCTCATCGACCGGGTGGCGGCGCGGCTGGGCCGCAAGCTGGTGGAGGTGCCGGTGGGCTTCAAGTGGTTCGTGGACGGGCTCCACCAGGGCACGCTCGGCTTCGGCGGCGAGGAGAGCGCCGGCGCCAGCTTCCTGCGCCGGAGCGGCACCGTCTGGTCCACCGACAAGGACGGCATCCTGCTCGACCTGCTGGCCGCCGAGATGCGGGCCCGCACGGAGCGCGATCCGGGAGAGCTCTACCAGGCGCTGTCGGCGGAGCTGGGGCGGCCCCTCTACAGGCGGGTGGACGCGCCGGCCACGCCGGCCGAGAAGGCGGCGCTCAAGAAGCTCTCGCCCGACGCCGTGAAGGCCACCACGCTGGCCGGCGAGCCCATCCTCCAGAAGCTCACCCGCGCCCCGGGCAACCAGGCCGAGATCGGCGGCCTCAAGGTGACGGCGGAGAACGGCTGGTTCGCGGCCCGCCCCTCCGGCACCGAGGACGTGTACAAGATCTACGCCGAGAGCTTCCGCGACGAGCGCCACCTCGAGACCATCCTGGCCGAGGCGCGCGCCATGGTCTCGGAGGCCTTCGCCCGGAGGTAGCCATGGCCGAGGCCTTCACCCACTGCACGCTGCCGCGCGTCGGAAAGCGGGTCTACCGGCTGGGGCTCTCGGCCAGCTACGGCATGGACGAGCGCACCGCCCGCGAGGCGCTCGATGGGCCGTTCCAGTACGTCTTCTGGCCGCGCACCGCCCGGGCGCTCACCGCGCCGCTGCGCGAGGCCTGCCGCCGCGACCGGGAGCGGTACGTCATCGCCAGCGGCCCGACGCTGGGCTTCTTCCAGGGCTCGCCGCGCAAGCGCGTGGAGGAGGCGCTGCGCGCGCTCGGCACCGACTACCTCGACGTGCTCCAGCTCTTCTGGGTGGGCGTGGGCGCGTCGCTCGCGCCCCGCATGCTCGACGCGCTGCTGAAGCTGCGCGAGGAGGGGAAGGTGCGGGCCATCGGCATCTCCATCCACGACCGGCCGCGGGCCGGAAAGCTGGCGGCCGGCTCGCCCCTCGACCTGTACATGCTCCGCTACAACGCCGCCCACCCCGGCGCCGAGGTGGACGTCTTCCCCCACTTCCCGGCGGCGCGCCCGGCGGTGGTGGCCTACACCGCCACCTCGTGGACGAAGCTCCTCCGCCGGACCCGGCGCTTCGACGGCCCGCCCATGACCGCCGGTGACTGCTACCGGTTCTGCCTCTCGAGCCCCTTCGTGGACGTGGTGCTGACCGCGCCGGGCAAGGCCGACCGGCTGCGTGAGAACCTGGCCGCGCTGGAGAAGGGGCCGCTCTCGGCCGAGGAGGCGGAGCGATTCCGCGCCTTCGGCCGCGCGGTGCACGGCTAGGCCATGCACGTGTTGATCGCGGGCTGCGGGTGGCTGGGCACGGCGGTGGCGCGCGCGCTCCTGGCGCGCGGCGACCGGGTGACGGGGGTGCGCTCCGACGCGGCGCGGGCCGAGGCCCTGCGGCCGCTGGGCATCGAGCCGCTCTGCCTCGAGCTCTCCGACCCGGCCGCCGGCGCCACGCTGCCGCGGGACCTCGAGGCCATCGTCGCCTGCCAGTCGGCGGGCGGGGAGGGGGAGGCGCCCTACCGGCGCGCCTACCTGGAGGCCAACCGCACGCTGCTCTCCGCCGCGCGCACCCGGCCGGTGCGGGCCTTCGTCTACACCGGCTCGACCGGCCTCTTCGGCCAGCGCGACGGCTCCGACGTGGACGAGTCCACGCCGCCGGCGCCGGCCACCGCGAGCGGCCGCATCCTGGCCGAGGCCGAGGCGCGCCTCCTCGAGGCCGCCGCCCAGGGGCAGCCGGTGCGCATCGTCCGGCTCTCGGGGCTGTACGGGCCGGGGCGCACCTGGATGATCGACCGGGTGCGGAGCGGCCTCTTCGCCCAGGGGGCCGGCGACGAGGCCTGGATGAACGCCTGCCACCAGGACGACGCGGCGGCGGCGGTGCTGGCGGCGCTGGACCGCGGGCGCACGGGCGGGGTCTACCACGGCACCGACGCCGAGCCCATGCGGCGCCGGGAGGTGGTGGCCTTCGTGGCCGGGCGGCTCGGCATCCCGCCGCCCCAGGCGGCCCGCAGCGCCCCGGCGGACGGCCCCAACCGGCGCATCCTCGGCGAGCGCACCCGGGCCGAGCTGGGCTTCGCGCTCCGCTGGCCCTCGCTGCGCGAGGGGCTGGGCGCGTTCCTGCCGCCGGGGTGAGGAGCCGCGCGAACAACCCGCGCGCATGGCTCGCTCCGGAAGGCGGCTCCGGCCGGCGCGCCGGCTGCGCGGTCACTCGATCGGGCGGAGGCGTGAGGCCCCGCCGCAGCGCCGTCCCTGCCGCGCGATCCCCTCTGCTCCGACGGGCTCCTACCGCTTCCTCCTCCGCGTCCCCGCCCGCTGCCGCTCCGCCCCCACCAGCACCACGTGCAGGTCCATCACGTTGGTGCGCGTCGGGCCGGTGATGACGAGATCGCCGAGCGCCTCGAAGAACGGGTAGGCGTCGTTCTCGGCGAGGTGCCTGCGCGGGTCGAGCCCCAGCGCCCGCGCCCGCGAGAGCGTGGTGCCGTCGCAGAGCGCGCCGGCGGCGTCGGTGGGGCCGTCGTTGCCGTCGGTGCCGCCCGAGAGCAGCACCACCTCGGCGAGCCCCTCGATGCCGAAGGCCGCCGCCAGGGCCAGCTCCTGGTTGCGCCCGCCCTTCCCCTGGCCGCGCAGGGTCACGGTGGGTTCGCCGCCCGAGAGCAGGCAGCAGGGCGGGCGCGCCGGCTGCCCGCTCTGGCGGACCTCGCGCGCCATCGCCGCCAGCACCGCCGCCACCTCGCGCGCCTCGCCGGTCACCGAGGTGGTGAGCACCAGCGGCCGGAAGCCGAGCTTGCGGGCGGCGCGGGCAGCCGCCGCCACCGCCACGCGGTTGGTGCCGCCCAGGTGGTGCACCGCGCCGGCGAAGATCGGGTCGCCGGCCTTGGGGGTCTCGGCCAGCTCGCCCCGGACGCCTGCCTCGAGCCGCTGCCGCACCGCCGCCGGGACGCGGCCGAGGATGGCGCGCCGCTCCAGCACCGCGAGCGCCTCGGCGAAGGTGGTGGGGTCGGGGACGGTGGGGCCGGAGGCGATGACGTCGAGGGGATCGCCCACCACGTCGGAGAGGACGACGGTGGCCACTCGCGCCGGCGCGGCGCAGCGGGCCAGCCCGCCGCCCTTGAGCCGCGAGAGGTGCTTGCGGACGCAGTTCATCTCGCCGATGTCGGCCCCCGAGGCGAGCAGCAGCGAGGTGACCGCCTGCTTCTCGGCGAGGGTGATGCCCTCGGCCGGCGCCGGCAGCAGCGCCGAGCCGCCGCCCGAGACCAGCACCAGCACCACGTCGTCGGCGGAGAGGCCGGCGAGGAGCCGCTCCACCTCCCGGCTGGCGGAGAGCCCGGCCTCGTCGGGCACCGGGTGGCCGGACTCGAGGACGCGCGAGCGCCGCAGCGGCTCGCCGTGGCCCCGCTTGGTGACCGCGAGCCCGGCCGAGAGCCGCGCCCCGAGGATGCGCTCGGCGGCCGCCAGCATGGGCACGGCCGCCTTGCCCACCGCCAGCGCCAGGAGCCGGCCGCCGCGCCGGAGCGGCAGCCGCGCCTGTCCCACGACCAGGGTCTGCCCGCGTGCGGCGAGGCTGCGCCGCACCACCTCTCCGGGATCCACGGCGGCGACGGCTGCCTCGAACACGCGCCGCGCCCTGTCCCGCAGCGCGTCCCTGCCTCGTGGTTGGGTCATGGCGCGAGCATCGCCCCCGTCGGGCCACCCGGCAAGCGCTCCGTGCCGAGGTCAGGGTACGCCCAAACAGCCAGCAGGCGGTGTCAGGCAATCGTGGTGGGCATGCGCCATCCAGACCGATTGCACCTCGCGGGTGTGATGACCAGGGTGGCACGTGGCCAAGGAGCGTGAGATGCAGGAGCGAGCCTTTCCAGCCCGGGTCGAGGAACTTCGCGCCGACCGGGGACAGCTGCCGCCCACCCGCCGCGCCCCGGCGGGGACCGGACTGGTGGTGCGCGGGTACCGCGATGCCACGCTCCTCGTCGCCGACGTCCTGGATCTCCCCGGGCTCGCCCGGTCGGCCGGGGCCGACCGGCTGGTGGCCATCCTGGACCAGCTCTTCCGGGTCGCGGACCGGGCTGCCGGGAACCGGCGGCTCTCCCGCGTGGCGGCGGCCGGCGGCTTCTACGCCGTCGTCGGCGGCGTGCCGGCGCCGCGCCTCGACCACGCCGAGGCGGCGGCCGACCTGGCCATCGAGATGATGCAGGCCGCGGCGCGGATCGAGGCGCCCGGCGGGCAGGGGATCGCCATCCGCGTCGGCCTCCACACCGGGCCGGTGGTCGCGGCGCTGGAGGGGCGCGCCGGCGTTCGCGAGGTCTGGGGCGAGTCGACCCGCATCGCCGAGCGCATGGCAACGCAGGGCGTGCCCGGCCTGGTGCAGGTGAGCGGCGCCGCGGCGGCGCGGCTCCAGGGGAGCTACCGGCTCGAGTCGCGGCCCGGGCTCCCCGGGGCGCGTCCCCTCGACGCCTGGTTCCTCATGGGCCGGCGCGCGAGCTGACCGCCCCCACCTGCTCGGCGGGCCCGAGGTGGCCCTGCGGATCCTCCACCACCCGCTGGGCGATGGCCAGCGCCGCGGTGCAGTAGTGGCCGTCGGCGATGCGCTCGTCGAAGGTGAAGCCCAGCCGGAGCCCCTGCCGCACCTCGGCGCCGGCCGCTCCGGCGAAGACCCGCGGGCCGGCGCGGCCCACCGCCGCGAAGAGGCTGCAGGTCCCGTACTCGTACAGGTGGTGATAGGCGTTGTCGATGCCCACCGAGCCCAGGTTGGCCACGAAGAGGCTCGTGTACATGGGATCGGGCTCGAGGAAGGAGCGGGGCAGGAGGTTCCAGGCGTCGAGCCGGCGCAAGAGCGCCATGACGCCCCGGATGCCGAAGCCCGGGAGCGCCAGCAGCAGCCGGAGCTCCATGTCGACGCGGCCGCGCCGCCCGGAGCGGGCGCCCTCCACCGCGCGCCGCACCCGGCCCACCAGCGTGGGCAGGTCGTCGGCGAAGGGGATCGCGAGCTTCACGGTGACGAAGGGGGCGTGGTCCTCGAAGGCGTACTTGGCCGCGAAGGAGACGGTGACGGCGCCGCGCTGGTAGATGCGCCCGCCGGAGACGAAGCGGTTGAGGCCAGGCCGCTCATGGAGCGCGCGGGCGAAGGCGTAGACGAGCAGGTGGAAGAGCGTGGCCGGCTCGGCGTGGCTCCGGTTGTAGGCCGCCAGCCACGGGCCGGTGCGCGAGAGGTCGTACAGGGCCTCGTGGAGCACGGCGCTCTCGTTGCGCCCGGCCATGAGGTAGGGCATCACCTGCCGCACCCGCGGCAGGTCGGACACCAGGGTTCCGTCGGGTCTGCCGAAGAGGGGCACGGGGTCACCTCGGCGCGGGTGGGCGCGACAGCAGCCGCTCGAGCGGCGGGAGGAGGAACGGGACCGCAGCGGCAAGCAGGGCGCCGGCGGCGAGGTCCACGACGTAGTGGAGCGAGAGGTAGACGGTGGAGAAGACGATGCCTCCCACCACCAGCGCGAGAGGCACCCGCCAGGCGGCGAAGAGGCGCCACCCCCGGTGCAGCAGCACCAGCGACAGGGCGGTGTGGCCGCTGGGGAAGGCGTCGAGCAGGTTGACCTCGGCAAGCGTGAGGAAGGCGCGCAGCGCCCGGCTCGGCGCACCGCCTCCCAGGAGCCGGTCGGCGTCGGCCGGCGCCACCCGGGGCCCGGTGGCGGGCAGGGCGAAGTAGCCGCCGTAGGAGAGCAGCAGGGTGAGGGCCATGGCCAGCAGCAGTCGATCGAGCTCGGCGCGCCGGCCGTCGCGCCACAGCCCCGCCACCAGGGCGGGCGGCAGCAGGTAATAGCTGAAGTAGGCCGCCGACGAGAGGTCCACCAGCCAGCCGGGCCGCCCGCCGAGGCCGCGCCAGCGCTCCGGCAGTGCGCCGAAGAGCCGGAGGTCGGCGGCGGCCAGCGCCGCGTCCCACCGGGCGCTGGTGCCCACGGCGAGGACCGGGCCGCAGAGGCTGAAGAGCACCGCGAGGTGGAGCATCGCCTGCAGGTCGCGCAGCGGCGCCGCCGCCGGCCAGCGGCGCGCGGCGGCGGCCAGCACCGGCACGGCCAGGGCGGCAGCGGCCAGCGGGACGAGGAGCGGGAACGGCCGGGGATGGAGCGCGAGCGTCGCCGCTGCCAGGGCGGCGCTGCCGGCGAGGAGGAGCCGGTCCACCGGGCGCAGGTCCGCCGCAGGGAGGTGAGGCTGCGCAGCCGGGCCGCGTGGCACCCGTCCATCTCAGCGCGGATCGGCCCATGGCGCCAGCGGCACGTGGCGCCGGGGGCCCCACCAGGGCCGAGGGCCACCGGGCTGGATCCGGTCTACCGTGCCGCGCCATGCTCGCCATCGCCCTCGCACACGCCCTGCTGCTGCCGCTGTCCGCCGCGCCCGCCTCCCCTGGCCGCCCGGCCACGCCCGCCGAGGCCCGCGCCTTCGTGGGCCGGATCAACGCCGAGCTCGAGCCGCTCGCCTACCGCGAGAACACCGCCCAGTGGATCGCCGGCACCTTCATCACCGGCGACACCGAGCGGCAGGCGGCCTGGGCCACCGAGGCGCAGATGGCCGCCACCACCCGGGCCATCCTGGAGGCCGAGCGCTTCCGCGGCCTGCGGCTCGATCCGGAGACTGCCCGGGCGCTGCAGCTGCTGCGCACCGGCGGCAAGCTGCCGGCGCCGGTGGACCCGGCCCGGCGGGCGGAGCTGGCGTCGGTGGGCTCGCGCCTCGAGGGCAGCTACGGCAAGGGGAAGTACTGCGGCCCCGGCGGCACCGGCACCTGCCGCGACCTCGGCCAGCTGGAGGAGACCATGTCGCGCAGCGCGAGCTGGGAGGAGCTGCTCGACACCTGGCAGGGCTGGCACGCCGTGGGGGCGCCGCTGCGGTCCGACTACCGGCGGCTGGTGGAGCTGGGCAACGAGGGGGCCCGCCAGATCGGCTTCCGCGACATGGGCGAGCTGTGGCGCTCCGGCTTCGACATGTCGCCGGCCGCCTTCGAGGCCGACGTGGACCGGCTCTGGGCCGAGATGCTGCCGCTCTACCGGGAGCTGCACTGCCACGTGCGCGCCCGGCTCCAGGAGCGGTACGGCAAGGAGCGGGTGCCCGACGGCAAGCCCATCCCGGCGCACGTCCTCGGCAACATGTGGGCCCAGCAGTGGGACGCGCTCTACCCGTTCCTCGAGCCCTACCCCGGGGTGGCGCCGCTCGACGTGGACGGTGCGCTCCGGGCCCAGGGCTGGACCCCGGAGCGCATGGTCCGCACCGGCGAGTCCTTCTTCACCTCGCTCGGCCTCCCGGCGCTGCCGGCCACGTTCTGGGAGCGCTCCATGCTGGTGAAGCCCCGCGACCGCGAGGTGGTCTGCCACGCCAGCGCCTGGGACCTCGACGCCCGCGACGACCTCCGCATCAAGATGTGCATCCGCCCCACCGAGGAGGACCTGCGCGTCGTCCACCACGAGCTGGGCCACAACTACTACCAGCGGGCCTACCAGGCCCAGCCCCACCTCTTCCGCACCGGCGCCAACGAGGGCTTCCACGAGGCCATCGGCGACGCCCTGGTGCTGTCGATGACGCCCGGTTACTACGCCAGGCTGGGGCTGGCCCGTGAGGCGCCGGCCGACGAGCGGGCGCTGGTGAACTTCCAGATGCGGGTGGCGCTCGACCGCGTGGCCTTCCTGCCCTTCGGCAAGCTCATCGACCAGTGGCGCTGGGACGTGTTCTCGGGGAAGGTCCCGCCGGAGCGCTGGAACGCGGCCTGGTGGGAGCTGCGCCGCAAGGTGCAGGGGGTGGAGGCGCCCGTGGCCCGGAGCGAGGCCGACTTCGACCCCGGCGCCAAGTACCACGTGCCCGCCCACACGCCCTACACGCGCTACTTCCTGGCCTCGGTCTACATGTTCCAGTTCCACCGGGCGCTGTGCCGCGCCGCCGGCCAGACGGGGCCGCTCCACCAGTGCTCCATCGCCGGCAGTCGCGAGGCCGGCGCCCGCCTCGCGGCGATGCTGGCCCTGGGCGCCTCCCGCCCCTGGGCCGACGCCCTCCAGGCCCTCACCGGCGAGCGCCGCGCCGACCCCTCGGCGCTGCTGGAGTACTTCGCCCCGCTGCGGACCTGGCTGGCGGAGCAGAACAGGGGCCGCACCTGCGGCTGGTGAGGGCGGGGGATCCGGCCGCCGGACCGCTCTGCTAGCATCCGGCGCCTTGTCCCCGCGCCTCGACCTTCCCATCGCCCTGGCGGCCTGGCTCCTCGGCTTCCGCTGGCTGGTCCACAGCGGCAGCTTCGCGCTGCTGGTGGCGCTGGCGGTGGCCGCCGCGCTGCGGCTCCTGGCCGACCCCGTCACCCGCGGCCTGCTGCGCTGGCCCGGGGTGAGGGCGCTCGGGCTGGGCGCCGGCGCGGGGCTCCTCTCCGTGCTCGCCACCTACCTGCTCTTCCCGCCGCTCTCGCGGGCGCTGCCGGCGCTGGCCGAGTCCGCCGCCGGCCTGTACCGGCTCCTGGGCGCGGGCGGCCTGGCGCCGGGCCTGCTCCCGCTCGTCGTCCTGGTGGTGGGGGCCGCCGAGGAGGTGACGTGGCGCGGGCGCAGCCTGCCCGGCGCAGGGGGTCCGGCGCTCGGCCCTGACGAGGTGGAGCGGACGCTGGCGGCGGCGGCCCTCTACGGCCTCGCCCATGTGGCCAGCGGGTCCTGGCTGCTGCCGCTCCTGGCCTTCGCCTTCGGCGTGGGCTGGGGCCTGCTGCGGCTGGCCACCGGCTCCCTCTGGCCGCCGCTGATCGCCCACCTGCTCTGGTCGGGGACGGTGCTGCTCCTCCGCCCGCTTGCCTAGACCTGGGCCGCCGGCAGGAGGAGCCGCACCCGCGTGCCCACGCCCGGGACGCTCTCCACCGTGAGCGCCCCGCCCACGCCCTCCGTGAGCGCCAGCGCCACCGGCAGGCCGAGGCCGGCTCCCAGCTCCGGCCGGGTGGAGAAGAACGGGTCGAAGGCGCGGCGCAGCACCTCGGGCGGCATGCCCACGCCGTCGTCAACCACCTCCACCAGCACCCGCTCCGGCGAGATTCGCTCGGCCACCACCTCGACCCGCCCCGCTCGTTCGGCCGGCACCGCCTGGGCCGCGTTGGCCACCAGCGCCCCGAGGATCCGCGCCAGCACGTCGGGGCCGGTCTGCACCTGGGTGCCCTCGGGCACCCGGCCGATGAAGGCCACCTTCGGCTGGCGCGTCCGCTCCAGGGTGAGGGCCGCTTCCACCGCCTCGGCGAGGGGCGTCGCCCCGCCCTGGAGCGCGCCCCCGACGAGCCGGCCGGCGTCCACCAGCTGCCGGACCAGCACCGAGATGCGCTCCATGGCGGCGCGGGCGTCGGCCACGATCTCGCGGGCCTCGGGCGTGGCGCCGGCGAGGGTGTCCACCTGGGAGAGCTGCGCCAGCCCGCTGGTCACCACCGCCGCCGGGTTGTTCACCAGGTGGGCCACGCCGGCGGCGAACTGGCCCAGCGAGGCGAGCCGCTCCGCCTGGTGCAGCGCCAGCTCGGTGCGGGCCAGCTCGCGGCTGCGCGACTCGACCAGCGCCTCCAGCTCGCGCCGGAGCTGCCGCAGCGAGCGAGCGTCGCTGACGAAGCGGCTCGTCTGGCTCCAGGCCAGGGCGCCCACCGGGAGCAGGATGCCGATGTCCAGCAGGTAGGGGGCGCCGGTGAGGCCGGAAGCGGCCAGGGCGTCGTTGGCGGCCAGGACCACCATCAGCACCAGCGTGAGGGTGTGGAGCGCGGCGTGGGGGACGCCGCGCCGCCAGCCGGCGGCCAGGCGCACCGCCACCAGCAGGGCCGAGGCCAGGCCCCCGGCGAAGAAGATCGAGCCGAGGAGCGAGGGGACGGCGTCGTGGTAGGTGACGCCCCAGGGAGCGAAGGTGTGGCGCGCCACCTCGGTGCCGTAGACCGCGCCCGGGACGAGCGAGGCCAGCGCCCCCAGCGGCAGCCCGAGCCGCAGCCGCCGTTCCGCCGGCCCCGGGGCCTCCCCCAGGAAGTGGTCGGCCAGGTGGAACCAGGCCCAGCCCTCCACCAGCACGCCGGCCAGCTGGAAGCGGGAGGCCAGCAGCACCGCCGGGTCGGAGAGGCCGGAGCTGGTGGCGACGTTGCCCGCCGAGTAGACGGCCGAGCCCAGCGCGATGAGGGCGAACCAGCGCATCTGCGACCAGCCCGGCGCCCGGCCCATCCAGAACGCGGTCAGCCCCAGGCCGGTCGCCAGGCTGGCGGAGGAGAGGGCGAGGTAGACGGCGAAGTTCATCCGGAGTGGGCCGTGAGGATGTCACCCGTGGTGTGATCGGCGATCACCCGGAATCTCGCAGCCCGGTCGCCCGCAGGCAACGGGTCGGCGGGGCGGGTGGCGGCGCCGTCACCGGGCCGGGTTACTTGCCTCCAGGGCCGCCAGCCGCCTGCGGGCGTCGGCCACGAGGGGCTCCTCGTCGGCGCGCTTCGAGGCCAGGAAGGCCCGGTAGGCGTCCCGCGCCGAGGGGCTCCCGCTCGCCTCCCGGGCCCGTCCCTGCCAGTAGGAGACGGAGGCCTGGTGGTGCCAGGTGGGCGCGTTCTCGATGAAGAGGTCGGTGGCCTCGCCGCGCCGCTTCTCGAGTTGCTCCAGCTCGTCGGCGGCCTGCGCCGCCGACCCGGCGTCCAGGTAGGCCAGCGCCAGGTGGTAGCGAGCCAGCCAGTGGTCCTGCTGCTGCACGGCGCCGCGGAGCTGGGCCACGGCCTCGGCGTGCTGGCGCTTCCTCCGGGCCACCGCACCGCGGAGGACGCGGGCCCAGGTGCGGGGGAGCGGCTCGACGCGCCCGTCCATGGCCTCGGCCAGGGCCAGCGCACGGCGGCCCTTTCCCGCCTCGGCCAGGGCCAGCCCGGCGAGGAGCTGGATGAAGTCCTGCTGGCCGGCCCCCAGGGCGCGCTCGGCGGCCGCGGCCGCCGCCGCAAACCTGCCACGGGCCAGCTCGGCGTCGGCCAGCATCGCCAGCTTGCGTGCCGCGGCCTCCGGCTCCCGCTGCAGCAGGTCGCCCTCCGCGCCCTTCTCCAGGAGGGAGGCGGCCTCCGCCACGCGCCCCTCCGCCAGGGCCGAGTCGGCGAGCCCCTCGAGGGCGGCCGAGCGGGGGCCCGGTCCCAGCGCCTCCAGCCGCCTCCAGGTCGCGAGGGCCTCGTCGCGCTCCCCGGCCGCCTGGCGGGCGAGGGCCAGGCCGATGTACCCGTTGACGAAGCCGGGGTTGAGCTCCAGCACCCGCTGCTGCTCGGCGATGGCCGCCGCGTGGTCCCCGGCGTACATGGCGAAGAACCCCAGGTTGTTGCGCTGCGGCACGTTGCGGGGGTGGATGGTGAGGGCGCGGCGGGCCGGCTCCAGGGCCTCGGCGAAGCGGCCCCGCATCACCTGGGCCAGGGCCAGGTTGGCGTGGCCGGCGCTGTCGGACGGGTACTGCTTCACCAGCGCGCCGTAGGCGTCGATGGCCTTGTCGGCGTCGCGCCTGAGCATGAACCAGAGGCCGCGGGTGCGCTGCCGCTCCCGCTCGGTCATGCGGTCGAGCCGGGACATCGCCGCCCCCAGCTGCTTCTCGGCCTCGGCGGCGCGGCCCCGGTTGTACTCGATGGCCGCCAGGCCGCTGTAGGCGCGCCCCATCCCCGGGTCGAGGCGGATGGCCTCCAGGTAGTGCCGGCGGGCCTCGTCGTACTTGCCCTGGGACAGCGCCAGGTCGTTGGCCCGGCTGTACTCGTGGGCCGCCTCCAGCGAGGCGGCGCTGAAGGTCTCGCCCTCCTTGAGCTGCACCGCCTCCGGGGTCACGTCGCCGAGGGCGCCTCGCACCCGGGCGGCCAGCCTGGTGGCAGCGCCAAGCGTGGCGGCCCGGTCGGCCGACTCCACGCTCTCCTCGGCGATCTTCTGCCCGGTGAAGGCGTCCACGGCGCGGATGCCCACCCGGTAGCCGGCGCCGTCCCGCTCCACGAAGCCCGTGGCCACCACCGAGATCCCCTCGCGCTGGGCCACCAGCCGGGCTCGCTTCTCCGGCAGTCCGGCGCCGTCGAGCTTGAGCTGGTCGGCCACCCGGAGGGCGGCGGCGCGAGCGTAGGAGCTGACGAAGGCCGCGCCCTCCAGCGCCAGCCCGAAAGCCGGCTCCAGCGTGCCATTGAAGACGTCCTCGCCGGTGCGGTTGTCGAAGTCGCCGATGAGCACCGTCTTGGTCACCTGCGAGGCCGGCCCGGGCCGGGGCCAGAGCCACCAGCCGGCGAGCGCCGCCAGCGCCAGCGCCACCGGCACCGCCGCCCACGCCAGCCAGCGCGGTACGCCGTTCGCCGGGGAGGCGGCGGCTCCGGGCCCCGCGGCCGCGGCTCCGACCGGCCGCCGGGGAGGGGCGCGGACCTGGGAGGCGTCGAGGTCGGCGAGCAGCTCGGCCACCGAGCCGTACCGGTCGGCGGGCCCGATGGCCAGGCAGCGGTCGAGGAGCGCCTGGAGGTGGCGCGGCACCTCGGGGTTGATGTCGCTGGCGCTGCGCGCCAGCGGGCGGGTCCGGGCCATCATCACCGCGTAGACGCTGTCGCCGGCGTAGGGCAGCTCCCCGGCCAGCATCTCGAAGAGCAGCACCCCCATGCTGAAGACGTCGGAGCGGACGTCGGCCTGCTGCCCCTTCACCTGCTCCGGCGACATGTAGTGGGGCGTGCCCAGCAGCGCGCCGGTCTGGGTGAGCGGCGAGAGCGAGGCCGAGGTGGCCAGGCCGAAGTCGGTGAGGTAGGCCCTCCGGTCCCGATCCACCAGCACGTTCTGGGGCTTCAGGTCCCGGTGGAGCACGCCCTTCTCGTGGGCCGCCTGCAGGCCGGCGCCGATCTGCCGGAAGAGGGCCAGCGACCACTCGATGGGCAGGGGCCGGTGCCTCTTCATCAGCCCGGCCAGCGTGTCTCCCTCGATGTACTGCATCGTCAGGAAGCGCAGGCCGTCGGCCTCGGAGAGGTCGAAGACCCGCAGCACGTTGGGGTGGGTGACGATGGACGAGAGCTGGATCTCCCGCTTGAAGCGGTCCACCACCCACTCCTCGGCGGCCAGGTGCGGGGCGATGACCTTGAGGGCCACCAGCCGCGAGAGCTCGCGGTCGCGGGCCAGGTAGACCGCGCCCATGCCGCCCTTTCCCAGCTGGCGCACGATCTCGTAGCGCCTGCCGACCGAGGAACCCGGGGCGAGTAACGAGGCCGCCGGGGCTCCCTCGCCGGCGGGGGTGGCGGCCACCTCCCGGAGGAGGGCCTCCAGGGTCGGGCGCGAGGCCTCCAGGGTCGCGCCGGCCGCGGCGGAGCCGGGGCTGCCGGGAGGAGGCGGGAGCAGCGAGGAGCAGCGCGCGCAGTGCTTCGCGCCCAGCTCGTTCTCCTGCTCGCAGACGGCGCAGATCATCCGACGGCGCATCCTAGCACGCCGGCCCCGGGCTCCCCGGCTACCGCACCAGGGCGTGGATGCGGTCCGGCCGGTCGAAGCCCTTGGCCTGGACGGAACCCAGGTCACGGAACGTGAATGCAGCTCCGGCCGCGTCGCGGGTGGCCTGGCAGGCCAGGATGCGCCCGGCCGCGCCGCCGGCGTGCTTCTCCATGCGGAAGGCGCGCACCACCGGCTCACCCATCATCGAGAGGCCCACCGGGGTGCCGTGGCCGATGCTGTCGATGAGCACCAGCCCGGTGGACAGGGCCCAGTGCAGCTCCAGCGGGTGGTCGGCCACCGGCCAGCGCGCCGGGTCGGCGGCGATGTCGCAGGCCAGGCGGTCGAGCGCCAGGGCGGCGCGGCAGGCCTCCGCCGCCTGGCAGCCGCCGGCATCCCCCTCCCAGTAGGCCAGGATGGCGTCGCCCTGGAACTCCTTGACGGTCCCTCCGTGAGCCAGTACCCCGGCGGTCAGGGCCTCGAAGACCGAGCGCACCGCGCGCTGCATCTCCTCGGAGAGGCTGCGGCGCACCAGCACGGTGTAGTCGCGGATGTCGCCCACCAGCACGGTGGCGATGGTGCGGTCGGCACGGGGGATGGTGGACATGCCCACGCCCGAGAGGGATGCCTCCCCGGCGCCGTCGCCGTCGAGGAGGAAGCTGCGGTGGGCGCCGAGCACGAGGGCGTCGCCGGTGCGCCACTCGGTCTCGACGTTGGGCACCAGCCGGCGCCCGCCGAGCCGGGTGCCGTTGCGGGAGAGATCGCGCACGGTGCAGTGCCCGTCGTGACGGCGGGTGACGACGCAGTGGTGGCGCGAGACCAGCCCGTCCTCGACGAGCAGGAGCCCCGGGGTGAGCACGCGGGCAGGGTCGTCGCGCCCGATCTCCAGCCGCTCGTAGAAGGGGAAGCGCAGCCCCCCGGCGCCCCCGGCGGCCAGGAGGGCCACTGCCACCTGGCCCGGCACCGGGGCCGGCGCCAGGTAGCGCAGCCCGCTCCCGCCGGGCGACACGGCTCACCCACCCCTGGCGGCCAGCGCCCTGCGGAGCTCGACCACCTGGGTGGACAGCTCGCGGACGCGCCGGCTCATGGTCTCGACGATGCGGAAGGCCAGCGAGGGGTCCTCGTCGATGCGCTTCAGGAAGTTGCGCTTGTCGAGGGTCAGCACCCGGGCCGGCCCGCGGGCGCGCACCGTGGCCGAGCGCGCCTGGCGGTAGAAGATGGCCATCTCGCCCAGCAGCTCGTCCTTGCCGGCCACGCGCAGCAGCGTCTCCTGGCCCTCCTCCTCGCGCACCACCTCCAGCTCCCCCTCCTGGATCACGAAGAGGCAGTCGCCGGGGTCGCCCTGGCGGCACACCACCTCGCCGTCCCGGTAGCTCCGTCCCAGCTCGCCGATCATGGGGCCTCCGTGAGGGCCGGGGTGCGTCGCCGCGGCCAGAGGGAGAGGAGTGTGGACCAGAGGAAGCGGCCCAGGAAGGCGGGTCGCAGCATGCGGGCGAGGATGTCGGCGTAGGGCGCGCTCCCCGAGAACATGTCCCAGAGCACGCCGCTCATCCGCGGCCGCGCGCCGGGCCGGCGCTGCTCGTCCGTCACCATCCGCAGCATCCCGGCCCGCAGGAAGCGGAAGCCGCGGGCCACCCGGGTGGCCTGGAAGGCCAGCTTGCCCACCCGGTTGTCGCCGGCGATGGCGCGGCACACCGGCTGGAAGCGCCGCCGGAAGGCCTCCTCGGAGATGCCGTGGAAGAGCGCGGCCCGGGCCGCCGCCTTGGCGGTGCGGTAGGCGGCGCCGATGCCGTCCTTGTAGAGCCGGGTGACGCCGCAGTCGCCGATGAAGAGGAAGCGGTCGGCGAAGGGCTTCTCCACCGCCTGCACGCTGATGTTGGGCATGCACTGGCAGGAGCGCTGCTCCAGCCGCCACTCCGGCGGCATGCAGCGGCGGACCTCGGGCGAGGCCAGGAAGCGATCGACCAGCTCGTTGTCGATGTCCTCGCCCAGCACCGCCACGGTGACGTAGTCGCCCTTGGGGATGGCGGCGGCGAACTCGAGCCGCGGCACGTCGAGCAGGAAGACGTGCATGGAGCTGCCCAGGGTGCGGGAGATGACCTCCTGGCCCAGGTGGTACTCGCGGATGGCGGTCCGGGTGACCCGCGGCTTGGCGTAGCCGATGCCCAGGGCCTCGAGCTGCCTCAGCAGCGGCGAGTTCACGCCCACCGCCGCCACGCACAGGTCGTAGGTGCGGGCGGTGCCGTCCTTCCCGCCGAGCCGCGGGCGGCCGTCGGGCTCCCGGGCGATCTCCTCCACCCGGGTGGCGACCAGCCGGGCGCCGCGGGCCAGGGCGCGGGCCTGCAGGTGGTGGTCGAAGCTCTCCCAGCGCGGGTCCTTCACGTCCTTCGGGCCGGCGCCACGGTGCAGCGCGCCGATGCGGGCCTCCTGCAGCGGCGTGGCGATGCGGGCCGAGCCCACGTCGGTGTGGAGCACGTAGGAGTCGATGCCGCGCTGGACCACCTTCGACGAGAGGTTGATGCCCTCCACCGCCAGGTTCTGCACCAGCGTCTCGGAGACGATGCCGCCGCACATGTTGCAGCCGGCGGGGCCGGGCGTGGCGAAGGTGCCCTTGGGCTCCCAGAGGTCCAGCTCCAGCGGCACGTCCACCCGGCCGGCCATCTCCAGCAGGAAGTAGGCGAAGAGCGAGCCGGCCGGCCCGGCGCCGATGACGGCCACGCGGGAGCCGTCGCCGAGCTCGAGGCCGTCTCGCCGTGCCGCCCTCTCCATGGTGCCTCCCCTGCGGCCAGGCGGTCCGGGGCGAGGTGCCCCGGACCGCCCGCCCCCTCGCTCAGTCCTGCGTTCCGCCGGTGGTGTACCGGAGGACGAAGCCGGCCCCGTCCGGCGCCTGGAGCCCGAAGAAGCCGCCGACGTAGGCGCCGGAGACGTACAGGTCGCTGCCGGAGAGGGCGATGCCGGCCGCGCCGCTCGAGCTTGTGCCTGACTCCTGCCCGGCCCGCCGGGCCCAGCGGAGCGCGCCCGCCGGCGCGTAGCTGAGCACCGCGGAATCCTGGCTGGCGAGCGCCAGCCCGGAGGTGAGGTCGCGGCTGGTGGTGCCGGCCAGGTAGAGGTTGCCCGCCGCGTCCGCCGTCATCCCTGCGGGCACCACGTTGCCGGCCGTGCCGGTCCGCCACAGGCGCGCGCCGGTGGAGGGATTGTACCGGGCGACGAAGCTCTGGAAGTCGGCGCTCGACACGTAGGTGTCCCAGCCCCCGACGTAGACCTCCCCGCCGGGACCGACGGCGACCGCGCGCGCCGAGGCGCCCGCTCCGACGGTCCCGCCGAAGGAGGAGCTCCACACCAGGTTGAGGTCGGCGTCGAGCCGTGCCAGGTAGCCGTCCTCCCAGCCGGTGGGCGGGTGGACGGTGCCCGACACGTACAGGTTGCCGGTCGGGTCGAGCGCGAGCCCGGAGGGCAGGTTGTAGCTCGCCAGGTTGAAGCGCTGGGTGGCCAGCACCGCACCGGTGGCCGGGTCGAGGCGGTGCAGGATGGTGTCCTCCAGCCCGCCGACCCGGAGGTGGCCGACCGTGTAGAGCCGGTCGCTGGCCTGGTCGAAGGCGATGCCGACGCCCCACTCATCCGGGACCAGGACGGTCCACAGCGGCGTGCCGGTGGCGCTCACCCTCTGCACCAGCATCTGCTGGGTCGGCGTGCCGCCGGTCTGCCGCCCCACCACGTAGGCGTCGCCTCCGGCGTCGGTGGCGATGGCCGCCGCCCGCTCGTAGAGCGGGCTGGTGTACTGCGCGAGCCACCCGGTGCCGGACGCCAGGCTCAGCCCCTGCACGGTGATGTCGGTCCCGGGCCCGCCGAAGCTGTCGGCGATGGCGCCCGCGACCAGCAGGCTTCCCGAGCCGGGGTGGGCAACCACCGCGTCGGCGACTCCCACCGGCCGGAGGACGGTGACGATCCGGACGGCCGAGTTGGTCCCGGCGTGCGAGTAGTAGAGGCTCGACCCGGGGGCCGGGCTCATCCCGATGGTCCCGTCGGCCACCGACCGGATGTAGACGGTGGGGGTCATGCCCGGCGCCGGGATCGTCAGGTTGACCTGGCCGGTCCAGAACGGGCCGCCCGGCGTGAGGGTGTCCTCGGCCGGCGACGGCACCCAGCCGCCCGAGAGGTGCTCGACGCCGCCGGCGTCCAGCCACTTCGCGACCACCTCGAACTGACCTGGGGCCACGCCCGGGGTCTCGGTCACGAGCCGGAAGGGGATCGAGGCTGAGGAGGCGAAGGTGGCGCCGGTGGCGGGCGAGGTGAGCCTGGGCGCCGAGGGGACGGTGACGCTGCCGCTCACCGTCGAGCCGCCAGCCACCACCGAGAAGGTGGCCGTGGTCCCCGGGGCCAGGTCGGGTGTGGCCTGGACGTACCAGCCGTCCGGGCCGGTGACGCCGCCGGGCGTGCCGGTGGCGGTGACGGTGGCGCCCGAAAGCGGGCTCCCGCCAGCGTCCCTGACCCAGACGCCGAAGGACGAGCCGCCGTCCTGCGAGACGTAGCCGGCGTTGGCGGTGAAGGCCTGCCCGCCCACCGTGGCGCTCGCCTGGCTCGGGAGCCAGGAGGCGAGGCCATCGAACCGGGCGCTCACGGTGTGGATGCCGGCGGGGAGGGCCGGAGTGGTGTAGGTCACCCGCGTGCCGCCGGCCGGCGACATGGCCACGGTGTGCGGCGTGCCGTCGATGTGGAAGGTGACGGTGGCGCCGGCCACCACCGCGGCGGTCATGTCCATGTCGGGCCCGAGCGAGCTCACCTGGGCCTGGACGGTGAGCGGACCGGAGACCCAGGGGCTCGGGCTGGTGGAGAGCGCGACCTGGGTGTTGCTGAGCGTGGGGGCGTAGGCGCCCGAGGTGCTCGGGTCGTACCGGAGGTCGCCGCCGTAGTAGGCGACCAGGCTCTCGCCCTGGGCCAGCACCGGTGAGATGGAGACGTCGGCGACCCCCGCGGTCAGCGGCACGAGGGCCGCAGTGCGGCTGACGCCGGCCCGGGTGCGCACGAAGGTGACGGTGCCGGTGGGCGTGCCGGCCGCGGTCACGGTGGCGCGGAAGGCGCTGAAGGCGGTTGGCCCCTGGGGCGCGAGGGCGGTGGTGGTGGAGATGCTGCCCGGCAGCGAGACCGGGGAGGAGGCGACGCCCCGGACCGCGTCGTAGGTGACGGTGTTGGCCGGGAAGTCCTGCGGGACGGTGGCCGGCGCCACCGCCTTCCCGAGGTCGGCCATCTGCGTGAGGCTGGCCTGGGCCCGCAGGGTGATGAGGGCCCGCTCACCGGGCGCCAGGGTGACGGTGGCGAAGCCGGTGGCCGCATCGAGGCGGGGGTCCACCGAGGCGGTGGAGGGCACGATGGGCATGTCGGGCACGTTGACCGCCAGCTGGAAGCTGGGCCTGGGGCGGACGAAGCAGCCGTCGAGCGTCGGGGTCTCGTAGATCTTGGTGATGAGCAGCTGGATAGGTCCGGTGATGCTCACCGGTTTGCTCTCGTCGCGCACCAGCTTCACCGAGTAGGCGGTGGTGGTGTTGCCGGTGTTCTGCACCGACGAGTTCAGGTCGGCGATGGCGGTGTTCGACCAGTTGGGGTTGGACCAGTTGGGATTGGACCAGTTGGGGTTGGACCAGTTGGGATTGGACCAGTTGGGATTGGACCAGTTGGGGTTGGACCAGTTGGGATTGGACCAGTTGGGGTTGGACCAGTTGGGGTTGGACCAGTTGGGATTGGACCAGTTGGGATTGGACCAGTTGGGGTTCGACCAGTTCGGATTGGTGAAGCCCAGGTTCGACCAGTTGGGGTTGGACCAGTTGGGCCCGGTGTAGCCGAGGTTTGACCAGTTGGGGTTGGACCAGTTCGGATTCGACCAGTTGGGGTTCGGGTTGGAATTGGACCAGTTGGGGTTCGACCAGTTGGGATCGGAGAGGAAGCGGTCGAAGGTCACCGCCTGGAGCCGCTCGCCCGCGCGGATGTCGAGGCTCGAGGGCACGCCGTCGGGCTGCAGCAGGGCAGCCAGCGCCACGGGCGGGTTGAGGGTCAGCGTGGCCGAGGCGCAGCCGCCGGCCGCGGTGGCGCAGGCGCCTGCCTGGTCCACCCGGGCCAGGATGGTGGCGCCGGGGTTGAAGCTGGTCCCGGTGAGGCGGGCGAAGAGCGTCTGGCTCACCGAGGAGAAGGCGGGCACCACGATGTCACCGACGGCGGGGGCGGCGGTGAAGGGCCCGGCGGCCGACCAGGAGAGCTCCACGCCGCCCTGTCCCGCGGGCAGCGCGCCCGAGAAGGCCACGGTCATCGGCCGGGCGGTGGCGTTGTTGGCCGAGATGACGAAGGAACGCTGGACGGGGGCGAGGTGGCCGGAGGCGTCGGGCTCGGCCAGCGGCTTGGCGTTCTGGGGCGTGGAGACCGAGAGCCCGTCGGTGATGCGCGAGGTGTAGATGTTCTGGTCGCGGCTGCCGGCGAAGGCCGGGAAGCGCGGGTCGCAGGCCTGGGTGGTGCTGCGCCCGTCGTACTTGCTGAGCGCCCCGCCCATGCCCGGCGGTACGTACTGGTCCCAGGCCGGCAGGCCGGTGGATCGGTCGACGGGCGGGGTGCGCACGTCCTGGTTCGAGGTCCAGACCGCGTGGAACACCGGCGTGGCGCTCCGGGCGGTGTTGAAGCTCCAGGCGCCGTTCTTCACCACGAACTGCGGCCCGGCGACGTCGATGTAGTCGCCGATGAAGGCCACCGTGCCGTTCCTGAAGATGGGGAAGTTGGGCGTGTTCATCTGGAACTGCGCCAGGTGCTGCAGCCCGCCGCCGCCGTCCACCAGGGTGAGGAGCGCAGCCTGGTCGCTGCCCGGGGCCGCCTGCGCCCCCGTCACGTCGAAGCGCGGGACGGTGAGGGCCGTGCCCGGGGCCGGGTTGCCCTCGCCCGAGGCGCCGAAGGGGTAGCGGGAGACGGTGATCGACCGGAAGGCCGGGCTCGGGCCGGCGTCGGCCATGGCGGCGCGCACCTCGACGCTGTGGCGCACCTTCACCCAGCTGGTGAGCGTGGTGGAGACCAGCGCGCCGGTGGCCTGGTCCACCACCGCCACCTTGCCGGTGGCCGGGTCGGCGTTGCCGAAGGAGTCGGCCAGCCAGCGGTTGAAGACCGGCCCCTCGACCGCCGCGCCGGCCCGGTAGTCGGCCTCCAGCTGCTGGAAGTAGTCGCCGATGGGCGCCAGCTCCTCGTCGTAGAACTTGCCGCCGGGAAACTCGCCGTTCACCGGCTGTCGCGGCCGGAAGTACCGCCGGGTGTGGTCGAAGCGGGAGTCGTACCAGGTGAGCAGCAGGCGCCCCTGGCTGGAGGTGAGCGCCGGCATGAACTGGTGACCGCGGGTGAAGAGGTGGTTGGAGTCGTCGACCGAGGGCTGGGCGTCGACGGCGATCGGCCGCGACCAGCCCACCCTGGTCTCGTCGTCGTTCTCCTCGGGATCGTCGTCGTCGTCGTCGCCGCTCGGCCGGGGGTGCACGCGGGCCGAGGACAGCACCACCCGGGCGTCGCCGCTCGGCTGCCTGTCGGCGAAGGCGACGTGGGCCCAGCTCTGGGTGCCGTCGCTGGAGATGGCCAGCGACGGGAAGACGTTGGACCGGAAGCTCCCGTAGGAGGTGCCCTGGTCGAACGGGTTGGCGGCCAGCGGGGCCACCACGCGGGCGTGGCTGAAGTGGCGCTTCCGCCCCTCGGAGCGGGTGGCCATGATGGCGTCGGTCTGCTTGGGCGCCAGCGGCGTGGCGGCGCGCCGCCAGGCGGCGTAGACGCGGCCCGAGATGGGCTCCACGGCCAGGCTCACGCCCTGGGAGAGGACGCTGTTCTTGCTGCTGATGGGGAAGGGCGGCACCCAGGTCTGGCCGCAGTTGCTCGACCAGGTGAACATGACGGTGCTGGACTGCTCCTCGGGTTGCGCGAACTCGGCCCAGGCCGCGTACACGGTGCCACCGGGGAAGGAGCGCGTCACCGGCTCGCCCCGGGCGTTCCTGGTCGTGACCGTGCAGGTGGCGGCGCCGGCGCGCGGGACGTCCACGGCGATCCAGGGCTTGTCGATGAAGACGTCGGGGCGGGCCGGCAGGTTGGCGGAGATCACCACCGTGTCGACGTAGCGGATGGGGTCGCCGGGCTCGGCCCTGGAGGCGTCGCCGTTCTCGCGGTCGTTGAGGTCGAGGTAGCGGGCGACGAAGAGCCGGTTGGCCCGCTTGTCGCGCGAGAAGTTGATGCCGGCGTAGTAGAACATGCCGTCGGTGCCGGCCCGCATCACCGGGTCGGCGCAGGCCGGCAGGTCGATGCTCTCCTTCGAGCCGTCGGCCCGGGTGAGCTGGAGCGGGACCCGCAGCGGCGAGGCCGCGCCGGCAGCGCTCGAGTCGCCGAGGAAGCCGGGGAGCAGGGTGCTCCGCCAGGTCTGGCCGCCGTCGAGCGACTTGAAGACGCCCAGCCAGGCATCGGGCGTGGACTTCATCTTGGCGAAGTGCTCGGCCGGGACCGGCACGTCCACCGACCGGTAGTCGTTGGCCCCGGCCATCAGGTGCTGCGGGTTGGCCGACGACACCGCGACCGTGGGCTCGTTCTGCCGCTGCAGGAACGGGTCGCCGCCGGGCCACTCGACGCCCGAGACCATGTTCACGTTCTCGCCGGCGATCTGGGCCCGCGTGCTCGGGGCGGCCAGCAATGACAGCGCGACCAGGGCGAGGCGCGAGGTCCGACGGGTGGGCTGTGCGTGCATGCTCCGGCCTCCGAGGGTGGGTGGCGGAAAGGAAGCGCATCTGGCGCGAAGGTGACAGGCGGCCCCTTCCCGCGCGCCGCTGCCGGAGGCCCCGGAGGCGCGAAGCGTCAAGAACGCAGGGTGAACGAAAGGTGGTATTGACGTACGTCATTGCCGGCAAAAATGCCGTGCGCGGCTGCGGACGTGACGGGGCATACAGGTGGGTGCAGGTGTGTCCCCGGGACGGGGGACGGCGTCAGATCGCCACGGCCCGGAGGCGGGAACCCGGAATTCCGCGCGCTCTTTTCACGAATAGTTCTCCTGCAAGATCGCCTGACTTGCTCGCTTTCACGAGCCGTTCTGCGGCGTTCTGCCCAGTTCCCGCCGCAGCGTCTCGAGCGCCGCGACCACGCGCCAGGCGGGCAGCGCGTCCTCCGGGCGGGACTCGAAGGCACCCCTTCCGCGCAGCCTGGCCGGGGTGTCGGCGTACCTCGGCACCAAGTGGAGGTGGAAGTGGTGGAGCACGTCGCCGATGGCGAAGGCGTAGACGTGCTCGGCGCCGAGCGACTGCCGCTGCGCCTGCATCGCCCGGGCGGCGACGCCGCCCAGCGCCGCGGCCGCCTCCGCCGGCAGGTCGTACCAGGCGCGCACGTGCGCCTCGCTGGTGATCACCAGCCAGCCGGGCAGCGGGGTGGGGCCGTCGAGGGCGTGGACCGCGAGGCCGCCGGCGCGCCAGAGCACGCCGCCGGGCGGGCGGTGATCCTCGCGGACGATGCGACAGGCGATGCAGGGGTCGTTGGGGTCGGCCATCGCGGCCGAGCCTACCGCAGCTTCAGCCGCGGAGGATGGCGTCGAGCTCGCCCTTGCGGTCGAGGGCGTCGATGTCGCTGAAGCCGCCCAGCGAGCGCTCGCCGGCGAAGATCTGGGGCAGGGTCTTCTGGCCGGAGGTCTCTGCCAGCCAGACGCGGAGGTCGTCGTTCCCCTCGGCGTCGATCTCCTCGTAGGGCACGCCCTTCTTCCCGAGGAGCGCCTTGGCGCGGACGCAGAAGGGGCAATTCGCCTTGGTGTAGACGCGGACGTGGGCCATGGCTCGAATCTAGCGCGCCCGCGGCAACCGCGCAGCGGTCCGGGCTCAGGCGAAGGTCGCGCCCCGGGCCGCCTCGGCCATGGCCACCACCGAGGGGTGGCGAAGCCGGCGCTCGACGGTGATGGCGTAGAAGGCGGCCCGCACCTCGTCGATGCGGCCGATGGGCTGGACGCCGCCGTGGGCGCAGACCTCGGCCTCGATGACCGTGGGCACGGCGAAGAAGCCCAGGCCAGTGCGGCCGAAGCCCTCCAGGAGCGCGCTGTCGTCGAACTCGCCCACCAGGTCGGGACGGATCCCCTGCCCCTCGAGCCAGCCCTCGACGCCGCGCCGCAGCTGGGTGCCGCGCGACGGGAGCAGCGCCGGGGCCCCGTCGAGCGACCTGGGGAAGCGCTTCTTGAGGTGAGCCAGCGCCGGGGCAGCCACGAACGAGAGGCCGCACTCCCCCAGCCGGTGGCTGAAGGCCTTCACCCGGATCGACTCGTCGGCGGGCGCGTCGGAGAGCACCACGTCCAGCTCGTGGAGCGCGAGCGCCGCCAGCAGCTCCGGCAGCGGCCCCTCGCGGCAGGAGAGGGTGAGGCGCGGCGAGGCCTCCACCGCCGGCCGCAGCAGCCGCTCGGCCACCAGCTTGGGGATGACGTCGGCCACGCCCGCCGAGAGCCGCAGCCGGTCGCCCGGGGCCATGCCCTTCACCGCCAGCTGCAGCTCGCGCCCGGTGCGGAAGATCTCGTCGGCGTAGCGCAGTGCCGTGCGCCCCACGTCGGTGAGCACCAGGCGCCTCCCCTGGCGCTCCAGCAGCTTCACCCCCAGCGAGGACTCGAGGGTCTTGAGCTGGTTGGAGATCGTGGGCTGCGAGAGGTGCAGCTCCTGGCTGGCCCGGGCGATGCTGCCGGTCCGGGCCACCGTCCAGAAGTAGAGCAGGTGGTGGTAGTTGAGCCAGTCCATGGGCGACCTCTTCTCCCGGAGTGGGGCCCCCGGCAACTCAGGCGAAGACCACCGTCTTGTTGCCGTGGACGATGATCCGGTCCTCGAGGTGCCAGCGTACCGCCCGGGCGACGACCCGCCGCTCCAGGTCGCGCCCCATGCGGCGCAGGTCCTCCACCGAGAGCCGGTGGGAGACCCGGCCCACGTCCTGCTCGATGATGGGGCCGGCGTCCAGCTCGGCGGTGACGTAGTGGGAGGTGGCGCCGACGATCTTCACGCCGCGCTCCCAGGCCTGCCGGTAGGGGTCGGCGCCCGCGAAGGCCGGGAGGAAGGAGTGGTGGACGTTGATGATGCGGTGGGGAAACCGGGAGACGAAGTCGTCGCTCACGATCTGCATGTAGCGGGCGAGCACCACCAGGTCGGTGCCCCGGAGCAGCTCCGCCATGCGGGTCTCGGCCGGGCCGCGGCCGTCGCGGGAGTTGGGAACGTGGTGGAAGGGCACGCCGAAGGGGGCCACAGCCGGCCCGAGGTCGGGGTGGTTGGAGATCACCTGGGTCACCTCGCAGGGCAGGTCCCCGCGCCGCCACTCCCAGAGCAGCTCCAGCATGGCGTGGTCGTGGCGCGAGACCAGGAGCGCCACCTTCTTCCTGTCGGAGGCGCGGGTCAGGGTCCACTCCATGGCGAAGGGGCGGGCCACCTCCTCGGCGAGGCGGGCGCGCAGCTCATCGAGGGTGATGCCGAGCCCCTGGGTCTGCAGCTCGAGCCGCATGAAGTAGACGCCCGGGGCCTCGTCGGAGGAGTGCTGGTCGAGGTCGGTGATGTTGGCGCCGTGCCGGAACAGCAGGCTGGAGATGGCGGCGACGATACCGGGTCGGTCCGGGCACTTGATGAGGAGGACGGCGAGGTTCTCGTTCACCCGGTCAACCTACACAACGCCCCGAGGGCGCGCCAACTTGCCACCCGGCCGACCTCGAGCTGCCCGGCGCGCGGCGCGGGCCATCCGCTCCGGCGCGGCACTCTGGCGCGCGTCAGCCGGACGCACCAGCTCCACGATGAATAACTCCACAATCGGCCCCTGAACGGGGGCGCAATGCCAGGGGAAGGGGCCACTCCCGCCGAGCCCAAGGTAGCCGAAGGTGGGGGGCTGGGCGTGCAGGACGAGGCGGAGCTCGACGTCGCCAGCGTGGGGGATCGCACCGGCGACTTCGTCCTGCGCCCTCCGGTCGCCATCCCCTGGCGCCACCGGCTCTCCACCAAGCTCCTGTCGCTGACGGCGGTGCTCACGCTGGTGGGGGTGGTGGTCTTCGCCGTCACCGAGGCCCGCTTCCAGGACTCGCTCATGGAGCAGGTCGAGGCCGGCGCCGAGCTCTTCAGCCACACCATCGAGCGGGCCACCCACCGGGCCATGCTGGAGGACAGGCGCGAGGACGCCTACGAGATCATGCGGGTCATCGGCGCCGAGCCCGGCACCGAGAAGGTGCGCATCTTCAACAAGGAAGGGCGCATCACCTTCTCCACCGATCCGCGCGACGTCAACTCGCTCGTCGACAAGAACGCCGAGGCCTGCTTCGTCTGCCACCAGGCCGACCGCCCCATCTCCCGCCTGCCCAGCGGCTCCCGCGCCCGCGTCTTCGGGACCAACGAGCACCGGGCCATGGCCTTCCTCAAGCCCATCTACAACGAGGCCCGCTGCTCCGGCGCTTCCTGCCACGTCCACCCCCGCGAGGCCCAGGTGCTGGGGGTCCTCGACGTGGCGGTGTCGCTCCGCGAGGTGGACCGGCGCATCGCCGAGTTCCGCGGCTGGAGCATCGTGGGCACCGCGCTCGGGGTGGTGCTGCTGGCCGGGTTCTTCCTCTGGCTGGCCCGGCGCCACGTGGTGCTGCCGGTGTCGGCGCTGGTGGACGGGACGCGCCGCGTCGCCAGCGAGGAGCTGGCGGTGGAGATCCACGTGCGCTCCAAGGGGGAGCTGGGGCTCCTGGCCGCCTCCTTCAACGACATGACCCGCTCGCTGCGGCGCACCAAGGCCGAGCTGGCGGCGCTGCAGGCCGGGCTGGAGCTCCAGGTGGAGCAGCGCACCGCCGACCTCAAGGCCGCCCAGGCCGCCCTGGTGCAGTCGGAGAAGCTCTCCTCGCTGGGCCGCCTCTCGGCCTCCATCGCCCACGAGATCAACAACCCCCTGGCCGGCATCCTCACCTTCGCCAAGCTCATCCTCCGCGAGGTGGACCAGGCCGTCCC
Organism: Deltaproteobacteria bacterium; assembly: GCA_016214955.1. GTDB lineage: Bacteria > Myxococcota > Myxococcia > Myxococcales > Anaeromyxobacteraceae > JACRMN01. The sequence continues at coordinate 82,198 of JACRMN010000010.1, read as the reverse complement.
CGACGAGGCCCGGCGCAAGACCATGGCCAAGAACCTGGCCCTGGTGCAGCGCGAGACCGAGCGCTGCAGCGCCATCGTCCGCAACCTCCTGGACTTCGCCCGCGAGCGCCCGCTGGAGCTCCGCGAGGTGGATCTCAACGTGGCCGTCGCCGAGTCGCTCCAGCTCATCGCCCACCAGATCGCCATCCAGGGCCACCAGCTCGAGAAGCGGCTCGGCCAGGTGGCCCCGGTGCGCGCCGACTTCGGCCAGCTGCGCCAGGCGCTGGTCAACGTGATCCTCAACGGCTGCGAGGCCATGCAGAAGGGCGGGAAGATCGCCGTGGTCACCGGGATGAGCGCCGACGGCGCATGGGTGGACGCGGCCATCACCGACACCGGCCCCGGCATCGCCGCCGAGCACCTGCCCCACATCTTCGACCCCTTCTTCACCACCAAGGAGAAGGGCACCGGGCTCGGCCTCTCGGTGGTCTACGGGATCATCCAGCGGCACGGCGGGACCGTGCTGGTGAGGAGCGAGGTGGGCAAGGGCACCACCTTCACCATCCGGCTGCCGGCGGTGCGGGCGCCGGGAGCCTGAGCGAGGGGCCGCGTGGGCGGGCTCTGGCTCTGGTGGATCGGCGAAGGGCAGATCGAGAGGGAGGCGATGGAGCACGTCCGGCTGCACGTGGAGCGGGCCTTCCGGGTCCCGGCGGCCGTCTGGGCGGGCCAGGCCCGGCCCCAGGGCACCCTCGACGTGCGCCGCAAGCAGCACGCCTCGGGCCGGATGCTGGAGTGGCTGCTCCGGGAGGGGCCAGGGGAGGGCAGGGTGCTGGGGATGACCGACGTCGATCTCTTCATCCCCATCCTCACCTTCGTGTTCGGCGAGGCGCAGCTCAACGGCCGCGCCGCGGTGGTCTCGACGGCGCGCCTCTCCGAGCCGGTGCTGGTGGACCGGCGGGTGCTCTGGGAGCGGCTCGCCAAGGAGGCGGTGCACGAGCTCGGGCACGCGCTCGGGCTCACCCACTGCTCGCGGCCCGAGTGCGCCATGTCGCGCTCGGCCGGACTTCGGGACGTGGATCGCAAGGGCGGGCAGCTCTGTGCCGACTGCCGGACGCTGCTCGACCAGGCGCAGGACCGGGAGCCCAGGACATGATGAGCGAGGGCACGAGGGTGCTGGTGGTGGACGACGAGGAGATCGTCCGCGAGTCGCTGGGCGGCTGGCTCACCCAGGACGGCCTGGCCGTCGAGGTGGCGCACGACGGCCCGGCGGCGCTGGAGAAGCTGCGCCAGGGCAAGTGGGCCATCGCGCTGGTGGACCTGAAGATGCCGGGCATGGACGGCATCCAGGTGCTGCAGGAGGCGAGGAAGCTGCAGCCCGAGGCGGCGGTGGTGATCATGACCGCCTACGCCACCGTGGACACCGCCGTGGCCGCGATCAAGCAGGGGGCCTACGACTACCTGGTGAAGCCCTTCGACCCCGAAGAGCTCTCGCTGATGATCCAGAAGATCCTCTCCCAGCAGAAGCTGGTGCACGAGAACGAGGTCCTGCGGAAGGCGCTGAAGCGCGAGTACGGCTTCCACGACGTCATCTCCAAGAGCCCGGCCATGCACCAGGTGTTCGAGCTGGCGCGGGTGGCCGCCCCCTCCAGCTCCACGGTCCTCATCCTGGGCGAGAGCGGCACCGGCAAGGAGGTGCTGGCCCGGGCCATCCACAAGGAGAGCGCCCGCAAGGACGCCCCCTTCGTCGCCGTCTCCTGCGCCGCCCTCACCGAGACGCTGCTGGAGTCGGAGCTCTTCGGCCACGAGCGCGGGGCCTTCACCGGCGCCAACGCGCGCCGCAAGGGCAAGTTCGAGGCGGCCCACGGCGGCACCCTGTTCCTCGACGAGATCGGCGACATCTCCCCCAAGCTGCAGGTCGACCTGCTGCGCGTCCTCGAGGAGCGGCGCATCCAGCGGGTGGGCGGGAACGAGTCGGTGGAGGTGGACGTGCGCATCATCGCCGCCACCAACAAGGACCTGCGCAAGGAGGCGTCCGAGGGGCGCTTCCGCGAGGACCTCTTCTACCGGCTCAACGTCATCGCCATCCACCTGCCGCCGCTCCGGGAGCGCAAGGAGGACGTCCCGCTGCTGGTGGAGCGCTTCCTGGAGACGCTGGCGGTGGAGCTGCAGAAGCCCATCGAGGGGCTGTCGTCCGAGGCGCTGACCGCGCTCCTGGCCCACGGCTGGCCCGGGAACGTCCGCGAGCTGCGCAACACGCTGGAGCGCGGCGCGGTCGTGGCAAAGGGCCACATCATCCAGCTCGCCGACCTGGGGCTCGCCCCGCCGAGCGCCGCCTCGGTGGGCCCGGGCGGCAAGGTGGAGCCGCCGTCGCTCGACGAGGTGGAGAAGCGCCACGTCATCGAGGTGCTCTCCTTCACCGGCGGGAACGTGACCCAGGCCGCCCGCATCCTCGGCATCGACCGGGTGACGCTCTACAACCGCATGCGCCGGTACCAGTTGCGCGATTGATCGCCCCGGACCGTTGAGAAGATCGACGTTGCGATGAGAAACGCAGCAGCGTCGAGGATCGCGGTCAACCCCCCGTAGTCACTGGAACACCGGGCCCTGCGCGGGCGGGGCGCCGTTGTGTTTCTCGCCGGCGCCCGCCGTTGCCGGATTCCACCGGAGCCGCAAGCACCCGGGAACACCGGGATTCCGACGACGGCGCACATTGGCCCGCGGCGTGGAAAGGCACGGGGAGGAGGCGCGCACATGTCCTGCCCATACCTGGCCCAAGTGACGATGGTGTTCTGCCGGGCGACCCCGGTGAAGAAGCTGGTCCCCTCCGACCACCTGACCACCGCGAGCACCTGCGAGGGCGAGTGCTTCCGCGGCTGCCCGGCCTACCGGGAGGCGCTCGACCGCGTGGGCGCCACGCTGGGCGCGTACGAGTCGGAACGGTCTTCCCACGAGTGAAGAAGGAAAGGAGCGCAGTCATGATCCTCGCATTCCCCGTCGCCCTGTTCGGAGTCGCATTCCTCGGCACCCTGCTCGCCAGGACCGCCCACTGCTGAACCGTCTCGCACCGTAGAGGGGGAGAACTCCATGAGCATGCAGCGAAGGACCTTCCTGAAAGTCGCCGGGGCCACCGGCGTCGCCGCCGCCGCCGGCCAGGCCGGAGCGGACTTCGGCGACCCGGCTGGCGCCGGCGAGAACGCCGTCCTGGTGGACACCACCCTGTGCGTCGGCTGCCGCGGCTGCGAGGCCGCCTGCGCCGAGGCCAACGCCCTGCCGGAGCCTCCCTCCGGCGATGCGGTGCTCGGCTCGCTGCGGAAGACCGGCGTGAGCAGCTTCACGGTGGTCAACCGCTTCGAGGGTCCGGGCGAGCCGCGGTTCGCCAAGCGCCAGTGCATGCACTGCGTCGAGCCGGCCTGCGCGTCGGCCTGCCCGGTGCGGGCGCTCGACAAGAAGCCGAACGGCCCGGTGGCCTACCACAAGGAGCGCTGCATGGGCTGCCGGTACTGCCTGGTGGCCTGCCCCTTCGAGGTCCCCAAGTACGAGTACGCCAAGGCCATCCCCACGGTGCGCAAGTGCACCTTCTGTGCCGCGCGCCAGGCGGAGGGCAAGGCGCCGGCCTGCACCTCGGCCTGCCCCAGCGGCGCGCTCACCTTCGGCAAGCGCGGCGAGCTGGTGCTCGAGGCCAAGCGCCGGGTGTACGCGCAGGGCTCGAAGTACGTGCCCCACGTGTACGGCGAGCACGAGGCCGGCGGGACCAACTGGCTCTACATCTCCGACGTCGACTTCTCCAGGCTCGACATGAAGGTCACGGTCGCCGACGCCTCCTACCCGCAGCTGGTCAAGGGCGCGCTGGGCGTCCCGCCCTTCGTCATGACCCTGTGGCCCCCGCTGCTGATGGGGATCTACGCCTTCTCGCACCGCCGCCAGCAGGTCGCCAAGCACGAGGGGAGGGAGACGCCATGATGCGCGCCGACGCCAACGGCGGGTGGTTCCAGGAGAAGATCCTCCTCGGCCTGACCCCGCGCGACTACCTGCGGACCCTGCTCACCCCGATGAACGGCGTGGCCTTCTTCATCTGCGCCATCGGCGTGCCCCTGCTGCTGTACCGCTTCTACGCCGGCCTGGGCGCCACCACCAACCTCACCCAGTCGCAGCCCTGGGGCGTGTGGATCGGCTTCGACATGATGACCGGCATCGCCCTGGCCGCCGGCGGCTTCACCATCGGCGCCGCCGTCGAGATCTTCGGCCTCAAGGAGTTCCACCCCATCGAGCGGCCCGCCATCCTCACCGGGTTCCTGGGCTACATCATGGCGGTCATCGGCCTCATCGCCGACCTGGGCAAGCCGTGGAACATGGTCCAGATCTTCGCCCAGAACGGCACGCGGTCGGTGCTCTTCGAGGTCGCCTGGTGCGTGGTCTGCTACACCTGCGTCCTCTCCCTCGAGTTCGCGGTGCCCTTCTTCGAGTGGCTGGGCGTGAAGCGGATCTACCAGCCGCTGCGCAAGGCACTGCTGGCCCTCACCGTCCTCTCGGTGATGTTCTCCTCGATGCACCAGTCGGCGCTGGGCTCGCTCTTCATCATCGCCCCCGGCAAGCTCCACCCGCTGTGGTGGTCGCCCTGGATCTTCGCCTTCTTCTTCATGACCGCCATCATCGCCGGCATCTCCATGGTCATCGTGGAGAGCACCATCTCCCACAAGGTCTTCGCCCACCAGCTCGAGGGGCAGCACCACGACGCCGACGCCCTGACGCTGGGCCTGGGCAAGGCCGGCGCGGTGGTGCTCTTCGCCTACTTCTTCCTCAAGCTGCAGGGCGTCATCGACGCCCACGCCTGGGGCTACATCGGCCAGGGCTTCCTGGGCGTGTGGTGGCTGGTGGAGATGCTGGGCTTCGTGCTGCTGCCGTCGATGCTCTTCGCCTGGGGCGCCCGCAACCGCAGGGTGGGCGCGGTCCGCGTCGCCGGCGCCATCGCCGTCCTCGGCATCATCCTCAACCGGGTCAACGTCTCGATGGTGGCCTGGGACTGGCAGAACCCCGACCACTACGTCCCCAGCTGGATCGAGCTCTGGGTGTCGCTGACGCTGGTGACCCTGGGCGTGCTGGCCTTCCGCTGGATCGTCAACCGCATGCCCGTGCTGCGCGAGCCGGCCGACCTGGCCGCGGGCCACCACTGACAAGGAGCCAGCCATGTTCGGCAACGAGTTCCTCTCCGCCTACCCGGCCAAGCTGCTGGAGTACTCGCTGGGCGTCGGCTACCTGCTGCTCTTCATCGGCTTCTGGCGCTACCTGCAGGGCGGCCGCCCGGCGCCGGCGGTGGAGCGCGCCGCGGCGCACGGCCGCGAGGCGCCCGCCGGGGCCACGGCACCGGCCCAGGGCTGGTTCCAGCTCCCCGAGGGCGTGATGCTGCACCCGGGCCACACCTGGGCCCGGGCCCTGCCCAGCGGCCTCGTCGAGGTGGGCATGGACGACTTCGCCGCCCGGCTCCTCGGCCCGGTGGAGCGGCTCGGCCTCCCCATGGCCGGGGCGCCGCTCAGCCAGGGAGCGCCCGCCTTCCTGGCCAAGGACGGCGACAAGAGGGTTCCGCTGGTCTCCCCGGTGGACGGCACGGTGGCCGAGGTGAACGCGGCCGCCGAGCAGGGCGGCACCTGGCAGCACGAGCCCTACGGCGCCGGCTGGCTGGTGCGGGTGAAGCCGGCCCGGCTCCCGGCCAACGAGCGGCAGCTCCTCTCCGGCGAGGGCGGGCGGCGCTGGCTCGAGGCGGCGGCCGACTCCCTGGCGGCGCGGGTCGCGCCGAAGCTGGGGGCGGTGCTGCAGGACGGCGGCGCGCCGGTGCACGGCATCGCGCGCGAGCTGTCGCCGGAACACTGGGACGAGCTGTGCCGCGAGTACTTCCGCAGCTGAGGGGGAACGACATGACGACCGCATGGACGAGAGCGAAGGGGGCGGTGGCCGGGCTGGTGCTGGGCCTGGCGGCGGTGGCGGGCGCGGGCGGGCTGCCGAAGCTCCCGGCCGACTACGCCTTCCCGCAGGGCGACGGCAGCCCGGGGAAGGTGACCTTCAGCCACGCCACCCACGTGGACGCGAAGGCCCCGGCCTGCATCGCCTGCCACCCGGCCCGCTGGTCGATGCTGAAGCCCGGCCAGGCCGTCGGGTTCGAGGCGGTGAAGCACGAGGCCATGGAGAAGGGGCAGGCCTGCGGCGCCTGCCACGGCAAGCAGGCCTTCGGCTTCGACAGCTGCGACCTCTGCCACAAGTAGCGCGAAAGGAAGGGTAGCCATGGACGCCATCTTCGGGATCCTCCAGAACCTCGGGGCCTTCGCCGGCGGCATCGCGGCGCGGCTCGGCATCGTGCTCCTGGCCATGGCCGCCATCCTCGTCCCCGCCGTGCTGGTGTTCGGGCTGATGCGGGCCTTCGCCTGGGCGCGGCGCCGCGCCCAGGGGCTGTCGCTGGCCGGGACCGTCCGCTACCGCCCCGGCCTGCTCTACGCCCCCGGACACACCTGGGTGCGCCGCGAGCGCGGCACCGCCCGCGTCGGCGTCGACGACCTGGCCCAGAAGATCCTGCCCTGGGCGGTCTCGGTGCGCCTGCCGAAGCCCGGCACCGCGCTCCGGGCCGGCGCGCCCGCGGCCGTCATCTCCGCCGGCGATCGCGAGGCGGTCATCCGGGCGCCGCTCGGCGGCACGGTGATGGCCGTGAACCCGGACGTGGTGCTCGACCCCTCGCTGGTGAAGAGCGACGCCTATGCGCGCGGCTGGCTCTTCGTCATGCGCCCCGAGAGCGACGACCTCGAGGGGCTGCGCGGGGAGGGCGAGGCCCAGGCCTGGCTCGCCGCCGAGGGCGAGCGGCTCAACCACTGGCTCGAGACCCGGCTCGGCATCGCCACCGCCGACGGCGGCGAGCTCATGGACCCTGTCGCAGCTCACCTCGACGCCAGGTCCTGGCAGGAGCTGACCGACACCTTCCTGCGGTGAGTGGTTGCGTCAGCCTGTCCGCCCCACGCTCCCCCTCCGCGGCGCGATTTCTGCGTCCGGACGGGGGAGCGGCGCGTTTTTCTCCCGAGCCGCGACGGCCTGCCGCACATTGGGCGATGCCGGCAATTGGCCTGTCTGGAATGCCAGACACCGTGGAATAAATTGACGAATTCGTTGGACGCTCCAATCGGGTTGGCGTAGAGAAAAGCCATACCCGAGCACCCAGTTTCCTGGGGCAGGAGCGCCATGCGGACAACCCATCGTGCACTCTTGGGACTGGTCGTCGCGCTGGGAATGGGCACCGCCAGGGGTGCCATCCCGGCCGAGCAGGACGACTGCCTGGGCTGCCACGGCAGCGACCCCTCGCAGACCATGGACCTGCCGAGCGGCGAGAAGCTGTCACTGTACGTGGATCAGGAGCACTTCGCCAAGTCGGTCCACGGCGAGATCCTGCGCTGCGGCGACTGCCACTCCGACAAGACCGGCTACCCCCACGACTCGAAGCCGTTCAAGACCCGGCGCGACGTGACGGTGGCGACCTACGAGCAGTGCAAGTCCTGCCATTTCGCCAACTACACCAAGACGCTCGACGGCGTGCACTTCGCCATCATGGCCAAGGGCAACCGCAAGGCCGCCCTGTGCGTCGACTGCCACGGCTCCCACGACATCGGGCGGCCCACCGAGCCGCGGGCCCGCATCTCCCAGACCTGCGCCAGCTGCCACGCCAACGTCAACAAGGTCTACCTGGGCAGCGTGCACGGCAAGGGGCTGACCGCCGGCAACCAGGACGTGCCGGTCTGCACCGACTGCCACCGGGCCCACGACATCGCCGACCCGCGGGACGGGTCGTTGGCCCTGCGCACCCCCGAGGTCTGCGGCCGCTGCCACACCGACGAGAAGATGATGAAGCGGTACGGGCTCTCCACCCGGGTGGTCGACACCTACCTGACCGACTTCCACGGCATGTCGGCGTCCCTCACCAAGGGGCACGCACGGTCCGCCAAGGCCAAGGACCCCAACCGGCTCTTCGCCGCCGTCTGCACCGACTGCCACGGCGTCCACGAGATCTCCAAGTCGAAGGACCCGGGCTCCCCGGTGGTGCGGGCCAACCTGGTGAAGACCTGCCGCAAGTGCCACCCCGACGCCACCGACTCCTTCCCGGCCAGCTGGCTCTCCCACTACGAGCCGAGCCCGCAGAAGGCTCCCATCGTCTGGCTGGTGCAGATGTTCTACCGGCTCATGATCCCCTTCATGGTGGGCGGGCTGGTGCTGCAGATCGCCCTCCACCTCTGGCGCGTGGTGGTGAACCGATGAGCGAGTACATCGTCCGCTTCAACGTCCAGCAGCGCATCGAGCACCTGGTCACCATGGTGGTGTTCGCGCTGCTGTGCTTCACCGGCCTGCCGCAGAAGTTCTACACGACCGGCTGGGCCCACGTCCTGGTGGACGTGTTCGGCGGCATCGACAACACCCGGGCCATCCACCGCTTCTGCGGCGTGGTGCTGGCGCTCTCCACCGTGGTGCACTTCGCCATGGCGCTCAACACCATCGTGGGCAAGCGCACCCGGCTCAGCATGGTGCCCTCGAAGCAGGACTTCACCGACGCCATCGGGACGCTGCGCTACTACCTGGGCGTGGCCGACAAGGCGCCGCCCTTCGACCGGTACGACTACCGGATGAAGTTCGAGTACTGGGGCCTGGTGGCCGGCAACATCATCATGGTGCTCACCGGCTTCGTGCTCTACTTCCCGACGCTGGCGGCGCGGGTGGTTCCCGGGGAGATCATCCCGGCGGCCAAGGTGGCCCACTCCAACGAGGGGCTGATGGCCTTCCTGGTCATCACCATCTGGCACATCTACAACGCCCACCTGAACCCCGACGTCTTCCCCTTCGATACCTCCATCTTCACGGGTAAGATCTCCCGCGAGCGCATGCTCCACGAGCACCCGCTGGAGCTGGCGCGCATGGAGGGGAAGAGCCTGGCCGATCTCGGACACGGGCACGGCCACGGCCACGCGGATGCCGGGAAGATGGGCTGACCTCGCCGAGCAATCGATCGTCCACGCCCTCGTCGCGGCGCTGGTGGTCGAGGCGTTGCTGCGCGTCTGGCGCATCGAGAGCCCGCGGGACCGGCTGATCCTGCGGCTCATGGCGCTGCTCCAGCCTCTCCTCGTCACCCCGGTGCTGGTGTTCCTTCCCTGGCGCTCGGAGGACGAGTTCCACGACAGCTGGACGCTCTTCTCCGGGCGACACTGGGAGGAGCTGCGCCTCCTGGGCGTGAGCCTCTTCGACCTGTTCGTGCTGGCCATGGCCAGCATCGGGCTCCTGCTCTTCCTGCTCGACCTCTGGCCGCTCCTCCGCGGCCGCAGGCGCGCCCGGGGCGCCCCCGAGCTGCCGACGGCGGCCCAGGAGGCGGAGGTGGCCGAGCTGGCGCGAGGGCTGGGGCTGCACCCGGCGCCTCCGCTGCGTCTGCTGCCGCTCGATGCGCCGGCCCTCTTCTGCGCCGGCATCCGCCGGCCGACCATCCTGGTTTCGCACGGCGCGCTGGCGCTGCTCGACGGGGCCGAGCGGCGCGCCGCCCTGGCCCATGAGCTGGCCCACCTGGCCGGACGCGACCCCCTGGTCTCCTGGCTGCTCATGGGGGTGCGGGCGCTGCTCTTCTTCAACCCGGTGGCCCAGGTGCTGGCGCGGGCCATGGCCCGGGAGTCGGAGCGGCGCGCCGACGACAGCGGCTCCTCGGTCTCGGGCGACCGCCTGGCCCTGGCAAGCGCCCTGCTGCGGCTGCACCGCGCCTCCGGCGGCGGACCCCGTCCGCCGCTGCCCTTCGGCGCCTCGCTGGAGGAGCCCTTGCGCAGGGCCCGCTCCCGCGACGTGGAGCTTCGCTGCCGGCGGCTGCTCGACGGCCCGGCGCCGGCTCGTTCGCCGGTGGCCGGTCTGCGCGTCGCCCTGGTGGCCCTGGCCGTCCCCATCCTGCTGGTGTTCGTCACGTGAGCGCCCAGGCTCCCGCGGCGCCGGCCTGGCGCCCCTCCGACCTGTGGCGGACCTTCGCCGGCCTGATCGTGGTCCTGGGCACGGCCGCCATGCTGCTGGCGGGCCTCGACTCGGTGCCCTCGTGGGTGGCGGGCGAGCCTCGCGACCTGCGCCGCGTGAAGGACGTCGAGGAGGCGGAGCGGCGGCTCAAGGTGCGCCTCTTCCTGCCCGGCTACTTCCCGGAGACCATCGAGTGGCCGCCCCACTCGGTGCGGGTGATGCAGGGCCGCACCGGTGGCGCGGCCCTGGCCTTCGACGGGCGCACCGGCGGCCACTACATGCTGCTGGTCCAGGCGGCCCGAACGACGGAGGTGCCCTCCCGGCTCCTGCCGCCGGCCACGGTGCTCGACGAGTCGCCGGTGTGGCTGCGGGGGCAGCGGGTGACGCTGCGGCGCATCGTCGGCCCCGACGGCAACGTCTGGCGGGAGCTGGCCTGGACCGAGAAGGAGCGCGGGCTGGTGCTGCGCTCCCGGGGCACGGTGGACGAGATGCTGAAGATGGCGCGCACCGCGCGCGAGGAGCCCTGAGTGTCCGCCGCTCCGCTTCGACCCCAGGGCCGCGCCGGCCTGCGCTTCCGGGTGCTGCTGCTGGTGGGGGTGGGCGTGCTCCTGCCCACCGCCATCGTCTCGGCGCTGGCCCTCTCGCGGCTCTGGGCACAGGACGAGCGGATGATGCAGGGCAGCCAGCAGGGGGCCGCGGCCCTGGCGGCGCACTTCGACGCGGCCATCACCGAGGAGCTGGAGGTGCTGCAGCGGCTGGCCTCCTCGCTGGCCATGGGGAGCCCGGAGCGCAGCGCCGAGCAGGACCCCGAGCGGCTGCGCCGCGCCTTCATGGGGCTGCGCTTCGTGGGCGGCGTCTTCCTGCTCGACGAGCAGGGGCGGCTGGTGCTGGAGGAGCCGCAGCACCCGCGCAGCCTGGCCCCGCCAGCCGATCTGCCGGAGCTGCAGCAGGTGCTGCGCACCGGGCGCCCGCAGGTCTCGGGGCTGGTTCAGGTCGGCGACACCCTGCACCTCTATGCCATGGTCTCGGTGGTGGACTGGCAGGGGCGGGTGACCGGCGTCGTCGGCGGGCTGGTGGACCCGGGCCTGGCGCGCCACGCCGCCCTCTTGCGCAGCGCCGGCGGCCGCTCGCGCGGCACCACCGAGCTCGTGGACCGGAGCGGCCGGGTGCTGGCCAGCACCGAGCGCGGCCGCCTCTTCGCCGCCGGTCCGTGCCCGCCCACCACCGGCAACCTCATCGCCACCCACCAGGGTTTCGCCGGTCGCTGCAACGACTGCCACGAGCTCGGCTTCCAGGGTCAGGTGCTGGCCTTCGCGCCGCTGGCCTCCGCGCCCTGGGGCGTGGCGGTGGTCCAGGCCGAGGCCGACCTGCTCACCGCCACCGGCGTCGTGCCGGCCGGCTTCGCGGTCTTCGCCCTGGGGGTGCTGCTCCTGGCCGGCGGGTATGCCTGGGGCGTGGCCTGGAGCATCACCCGGCCGGTCGAGGTGCTCACGGTCGAGGCCGAGAAGATCGCCGGAGGCAAGCTGGACGATCCCATCCCCGACCTGGGGCGCGACGAGCTGGGCAGGCTGGGCCGCTCCCTCGACAGGATGCGGGCCTCGCTCGCCGAGGCCATGGGGCAGGTGGCCCGGGCCAACGCCGAGCTGGAGGGCCGGGTGGAGGAGCGCACCCGCGAGCTGCACCAGGCCTACGACAAGCTGCAGGAGCGCGAGGAGCAGCGGGCCCGGCTGCTGCGCACGGTCATCACCGCCCAGGAGGACGAGCGCAAGCGCATCGCGCGCGAGCTCCACGACGAGACAACCCAGAGCCTGGCGGTGCTCGTCATGGGGCTGGAGTCGGCGCTCACGGCCCTGCGCAGCGGCGGCCCGGTGCCGCGCCTCGACGAGGTGAAGGCCCTGGCGGTCCACATCCTCGACGAGATCCACCGGCTCATCCTCGACCTGCGCCCCTCGGTGCTGGACGACCTGGGCCTCTTCTCGGCGGTGCGCTGGTACGCCGAGCGCCACCTGCAGGCCCGGGGCGTGGCGCTGCGCTGCGAGGTGGGTGCGGCGCCGCGGATCCGGCTCCCCCCCGAGGTGGAGATCGCCGTCTTCCGCATCTGCCAGGAGGCCATCAACAACATCACCCGGCACGCCAAGGCCGAGTCGGTGCTGATCCAGCTCGAGGCCGAGGACCGGCGGCTGCGCATCGAGATCGAGGACGACGGCGCCGGATTCGACCCGGCCGGACCCGGCAAGACCGACAGGCGGCACTACGGGCTGCTGGGGATCCGCGAGCGGGCCGAGCTGCTCGGCGGGCAGGCCACCATCGACTCGGCGCCGGGCCGGGGCACCCGGGTCGAGGTGGTGGTGCCGCTGCCCGAGACGGGCGAGCCCGAGACCCGCGCCACGCCGGTCCCGGTGGCGGGTGACAGCGCGGGTCCCGCGCGAGACAATCGGGGCGGAGGCTCGACGTGAGCAAGATCCGGGTGCTGATCGCCGACGACCACGCCATCCTGCGCGAGGGGGTGCGCGCGCTGCTGCAGGCGACGGAGGACATCGAGGTGGTGGGCGAGGCGGCCGATGGTCGGCGGGCGGTGGAGCTCTGCGCCGAGCTCGATCCCGACGTGGTGCTGATGGACATCGCCATGCCCGGCCTGGGCGGCATCGAGGCCACCCTGGAGCTGCGCAAGCAGGGGGCGCGGGCCAAGGTGCTGGTGATGTCGCAGTACGAGGACCGGGAGTACGTGCGGCGCCTGCTCAAGGCCGGCGTCTCCGGGTACGTCCTCAAGAAGTCGGCGGGCGCCGAGCTGGTCAACTCCATCCGGGCGGTGTCCCGCGGCGGCCTGGTGCTCGACCCCGAGGTGGCCCGGGCGGCGATGGAGAGCTCCGCACCGGGCGGCCCGGCAGCCGGTGCCGATCCTTACGAGTCGCTGACCGACCGCGAGAAGCAGGTGCTGAAGCTGGTGGCCGAGGGGCGGAGCAACAAGGAGGTGGCGGAGCTCCTGGGCATCAGCGTCAAGACCGCCATGAGCCACCGCGAGCGCATGATGGAGAAGCTCGCCCTCCACAACCGTACCGAGCTGGTCCGCTACGCCCTCAAGCTGGGCGTCATCCGCGTCGAGGGCTGACCGCCGGGAGCCGAAGAGGCGCCGGCCTCCCACCCGCGCTGCGGGGAGGAGGCCGTCTCGCCGGAGCCGGTGCGCGCCGGGCTACTTCTTCTCGCGCTTCTCGCGGATCTCCTTCTCCAGGTCCTCGATCTCCGGGTCGCGCAGCTCCTTGCCCTCGCCCGGCTTGCCGGTGAGGTGGGCCTCGCCCACGGCGTGGGGCGGGGTGGCGAGGTCGGCGGCGATGTCCCGCGCGCTCTCGCCGGCCAGGCCCAGGCCCCTCTTCGCCAGCCCGTAGGCCATGGTCGAGATGCCGATCACCGGGTAGGCCAGGACGAAGAGGCCGCCCAGCACCGGAGCCGCCGCCAGCATCACCGGCCAGGGGACGCGCACGAAGCCGTCGCGCTCGGTCCCGGGGAGGATGCCCTCGCCGGCCAGGCTCACCACCGCCAGGCTGCGGGTGTTGACGTAGTAGCCGCTCTCCACCTTGCTGCCGCCGAAGTGCCGGGCCATGACCGCCTCCGTTTCCGGGCTCGCGCCCGAGGGGTTACTTCTTCTCCTGGCGCTTGGCCTCGATCTCGGCCGCCAGCTTCTCGAGCTCGCCGGCGGGCGGGCCCTGACCTTCGACCACCTCGTTCTCCTCCTCGCGCTTGCCGGTGAGGTGGGCCTCGCCGGGCTGCCAGCCGGGGCTCATCGTGGCGGCGAGCTCGCCGGCCTCGTGCCGGAAGAAGCGGAGGACCGGCCGCACGGCGGCCTCGAGGGTCAGGTAGAAGCCGATGAAGGGGAGGAACATGAGGAAGGTGAGGCCGAGGATGGGCGTCAGCACCAGCGCCGCGATGGTGGGGACCGCGATCCACTGCTGGCCGGCCTCGCCGGGGAGGCGCTCGCCGTCGGCGGGGACCGGGTGGACCTCCCAGCTCTTCAGGCTGAAGTAGTAGCCGGCCTTCGCCACGCTGCCTGCGCTGAGCTTCGTCATCTTCGCCTCGGGGTGCCGCGGGTTGGAGTGGAATTCGTCGCGCTTCATGGTGTCAATCTCTCGCAATTCACCTCTCCGCGATATTGGGACGAGTACCCAATCCACCGACGAAGAATCCGGGGGTGGGAGCCCCCGGGTTCCGGGGATCGGGGCCGAGCGGCGACGGAGGGAAGGGCGGCGGGCACCCGAGACGGCGGCCCGCAGCACCGGAGGAGAGGGGGGACGGATTCCGGAGGCGCCGTCCCGGATGGGGCCCTCGCGCCTCGGCCCGCGACATCCATGGTCACAAGTGCCCGCCGTTCCAGGGTAGTTCGGGAGGTGCCGGCGGCCCCGCGGCGGGCGATGAGGGGCCGCCTGAGGTATACCTGCCCCGGTGAGCCAGCAGCAGGCAGCGACGGCTGGGGCCTCCTGGAGGGCCGCCGTCGGGTTCTTCCGCCGCCCCGCCGTCATCGTCTCGGAGGTGGTGGCCTTCGCCGCGGGCGCGGCGCTGGCGGCGTCGTTGCCGCAGCAGCCCGACGCCGACGCGGTGAAGCGATTCGCCGACGGGTCGCCGGCGCTGGGGCGCATCGCCGCCGCGCTCGGGCTCCACGACATCACCACCAGCGCCTGGTTCCTGACGCTGGCCGGGCTCTGCTTCCTCTCGCTGGTGGCGGTGCAGGCGCAGCAGTGGCCGCGTCTCTTCCGCGCCTGGCGGACGCGGCTCGAGCCCGCGACCTTCGGGCGCGCCCCCTTCCGCCGGGCCGTGCCGCTGGAGGCGGCGCGCGCGGTCCCGCCGGCGCCGCGCTTCGAGGTGTCGGGGCGGGCCAGCCTGCTGGGCTCCCCGGTGTTCCACCTCGGCCTGCTGGTGCTGGTGGTGGCCGGCCTGGTCCGCCTGCTGGGCTTCAGCGACGCAGTCACCCGCGCCTACGAGGGGCAGCGCTACGAGGTCGCCCCGGGCGCCTTCGAGCAGGAGCGCGGCGGCTGGCTGGCGCGCCCCTTCGCGCTCCCCCAGCCGGTGACGGTGGAGCAGGTGAAGGAGGAGCGGTACGAGTCGGGCGCGCTCCGCCAGGTGAGCGTCGTCCTGCGCCTCGACGCCCACGGCGGCGAGCCGGGCCGCGCCGCCACCGCGGCCATCAACGCGCCCCTCGACCTCGGCGACGTGCGCCTCTACGTCAACAACGCCCACGGGCTGGCGGCCCTGCTGGAGCTGGAGGGGCCCCAGGGGGTGGAGCGGCTGGCCGTGCCCCTCGACGAGCGGGGCGGCGAGTGGCGCGGCGGCGTCCGGCCCGGCGGCGACCTGGAGCTGCGCTTCCGCACCGGGCCGACGGCGCGGCCCTCCGAGCTGGAGGCCCGCATCCTGGCGGGCGGCGCGCTGCTGGGCATCGCCCAGCTCCGCCCCGGGACCCAGGTGGCCCTCGGTCCCGGGCGGGCGCTCCGGCTGCAGGGGCTGCCGTACTGGGTGCAGCTGCGGGGGAGCCGCGACCCGTCCAGGCCGCTCTTCTTCGCCGGCGTGGTGATCGCGATCGCCGGCGTGGTACTCCTCTTCGGGTTCACCCGCGTGGAGACCGCCGTCTTCGCCGAGGGCGACCAGCTGGTGGTCGCCCTGCGCCCCCAGCGCCTGGCCCCGCTCTACGCCGAGCGGTTCGAGGCGCTGTGCAAGGAGTGGATCGCATGAAGGTCGCTGGGCTGCTGGCCGCCGCGCTCCTCCTCGCCGGCTGCCGGGACGGCGGCAAGGAGGAGGCGGAGCAGGCGGTCCGCACCTACATCGCTCGCGTCATCGACGCCTACCGCACCTCCGACGCCTCGCTGGTGGACCCGCTGGTCGGCGACCAGCAGGGCGTGAAGCTCCTCGGGCTCATCGGCGTGAAGCGCGACGCCGGCGTGGTGCTCGACGCCAGGCTCCTGGAGATCGAGTTCGCCCGCGTGGCCCGCGAGGGAGACGGCTGGGTGGTCGAGACCCGCGAGCGCTGGTACTACAAGGACCGCAGGATCGGCAGCGGCGAGCAGGTGGGCGAGGACTCCACCGACGCCTACGCCATGCGCTACCGGTTCTCGCGCAAGGCCGGGAAGCTCGTCCTCGAGGACCTGGCGTTCGCGGTGCCGCCCCAGGTCGGGCGCAAGGTGGCCCCGCTGCCGGACGACGTGCGCGTCCTCCACGGCCTGCCGCCGGGCGGCGAGGAGCAGGCGGTGCCCGCCGGACACCCGCCGGTCCCGGGCGCCAGGGAGCCCGGGGAGAAGCGGCCGTGACGCGCTACGCGCTCGAGATCACGCTCACCTGGATCGGCGTGGGCTTCTACATCCTCGCCGCGGTGGCGATGGTCTACTCGGTGGTGTTCGCGAAGCCCCGGGCGCTGACCGCCGGTCTCTGGGCCGCGGCGGCGGGGCTCGTCCCCCACGCGGCGGCCATCGGCATCCGCTGGGCGGCGGTGGGCCACGGCCCCTACATGCTGCGGTACGAGGTGCTCTCCTCCAACGCCTGGGTGGCGGTGGCGGTGCTGGCCCTGGTGCTGGTGCGGCGCCCGGCCTGGTCGGCGCTGGCGGCGGTGGTGATGCCGCTGGCCATCCTCTCGGTGGCGCTGGGCATGTTCTCCAACCCCGAGAGCCGCGAGCTCCCCCCGTCGCTGCGCTCCATCTGGCTGGTGTTCCACATCACCTTCGCCAAGGTCTCGGCGGCGGCCTTCCTCATCTCGCTGGCCGCGGCCGTGCTCCTGCTCCTCCGCCTGCGCCCCGCGCCCCCGGCCTGGATCGCCCGCGTCCCCGGGGCGCCCGCGCTCGACGCCATCATCGTCCGCGCCGCCGGCTTCGGCCTCATCTTCTGGACGGTGACCATCGCCGCCGGCGCCATCTGGGGCAACCAGTCCTGGGGCCGCTACTGGGGCTGGGATCCCATCGAGACCTGGGCCCTGGTCTCCTGGATCACCTACGGGACCTTCCTGCACCTGCGCTTCTTCTGGAAGCTCGGGCCGCGCGCCACCGCCTGGCTCTCGGTGGCCTCCTTCGCCGTCTTCATCCTGGCGCTGCTGATCCTGCCCTTCTTCCTCACCTCGCTCCACTCGGCCTACTTCACCTGAACGGCCGGGCGCGGTCCGGAAGCCCGGATCGCCGACCCTGGCTCAGGATGCCTCCAGGTAGGCCTCGTCGGCGTTCACGGCCCAGAGATCGTGCGCCGCGCCCAGGACGTTCTCCGCCGCCCGTAGCCCGGTGAGCATGGAGTGGTCCATGTTGTTGTAGCGGTGCATGCCGTTGCGCCCGGCCACCTGCAGGTTGCCGAGCGCGGCGAGGCCGCGGCGCAGCGTGGCCAGGTGCGCCAGGTAGGGGCCGTCGTAGACGGGATAGGCCTCCCGCACCCGCACCACGTGGCCGGCCACCAGCCGGCCGCGCCTCCCGAGGCGCAGCCCGTCCAGGTCCTCGAGCGCCACCTCGACGAGCCGCGCGTCGGGGAGCGTCCAGAGCCCGTCGCCGGCGGTGCAGAAGTACTCCATGCCCAGGCAGGTGTGGCCCGCCACCGGCACCAGCTCCGGGCTCCAGGCCCGGAAGTTCTGCACCCGGCCGGCCCGGATCTCCGGGTCGTGGAGATAGAGCCAGGTGTCGGGGAAGGGGTCGGGCCCCTCCAGCACCAGCGCCACCACCAGGAAGTCGCGGTAGCGGAGCGCGCCGGCGGCGGCGGTCACCTCGGGGGGCAGCGCCGGCCGGAGCAGTGCCCCGAGGTCGCGCAGCGGGACGGTGGAGATGAGGTGCGAGACCGGCTGGCGGCTCCGGCCGGTCGGCCCGTCGAGCTCCACCTCGGTGACCTGGCCGGAGCGGTGGTGCACCGCCGCCAGGCCCTGGCCCACCAGCACCTCGCCGCCCGCGGCGAGGATGCCGGCCCGCATCCGCTCCCAGAGCATCCCCGGCCCCAGGCGCGGGTAGTGGAACGCGGTGACCAGCGTCCGCTGGCCGCCGGAGCCCCGGCGCAGCATGTCGGCCAGCGCCGCGCGCAGCGACAGCCCCTTGATCCGCTGCGCCGCCCACTGGGCACCGATGGTCTCGCAGGGCTGGCCCCACACCTTCTCGGTGTAGGGGCGGAAGAAGGTCTCGAAGAGCCGGGCGCCGAAGCGGTTGGTCAGCCAGTCGGCCAGGGTGTCCTCGGGCCGCCGCGGGTGCAGCCGGGCGCCCAGGTAGCTCGCCAGGATGCGGGCGCTCTCGGCCACGCCCAGCCCGCGAAAGGCGCTGCCGGCGGTGATGGGGTAGTCGAAGGTCCTGCCGTGGAAGAGGATGCGGGAGCGGCGCTGGCGCAGCAGCATGTCGCTGCCCAGGAGCGCGTCCCACAGGGCCCGCACCTCGGGCACCCGGGTGAAGAAGCGGTGGCCGCCCAGGTCGAAGCGGTAGCCGTCCCGCTCCACGGTCCGCGCCAGGCCGCCCACCTCGGCCTCGCGCTCCACCAGCAGCACCGGCCGCCCGGCCCGGGCCAGGGTGAGCGCGGCCGTGAGCCCCGCCGGTCCGCCGCCCGCCACCAGCACCGGTGCGCTCCGACTCACGCCTTCCGCTCCCTGGGCGCGCCCGGCGCCGCCGGCTCGGCGGCCGGCCGGCGCAGCCGCCGGGCCAGGAGGACGCGGGCCTGCTCCAGGGCGAAGGCCAGCGGGTGGCGGGAGATCTCGGCCAGGTTCACGGTGCAGGTGTAGCAGCAGGGGGTTTCGGCGCGGCAGCGCTCCACCCGCGCCCGGGCCGCTGCCATGGCTGCCTCGGCGCGGCCCGAGGCCAGGTCAGCGGCGGTGGCCACGGGAGGGAGCTCGACGCAGGGCGCGACCGAGCCGTCGGCCCGCAGGTCGAGGTAGAGCGCCCCGGCGCCGCAGGGACCGAGCGGCTCGCCGCGGAGGAAGCGGGCCGCGGCCCGGTAGAACGCCGCGGGCTCCCAGAGCGGCGCGCCGCCGCGGCGGAGCCGGGCCAGCTCCTCGAAGCGGGCGGCCATGGCCTGCCGCTCCCCGGTGCTGGCGGCGAAGACCTGACCGTGGCTGCGGTGGGCGCCCGGCCCCTGGTTGACGGGGAAGGCGGAGAGGAAGAGGCCGCGCTCCCGGGCCAGGGCCAGGAGGGCCGGGGTCTCCTCGTGGTTGTGGCGGCTCATGGCGAAGTTGAGCTTGAGGGGGGCCGGGAGTCGCGCCGCCTGCAGCCGCTCGAGCCCCGCGAGCGCCCGGTCGAGCTGGTCGCTGCCCCGCAGCAGCCGGTACCGCTCCCGGTCGAGCGAGTCGAGGGAGAGCGCCACCTGGAGCAGGCCCCGCGCCCGCACCAGCGCGTCGAGGCCTGGGCCGGTGAGCACCGCGCCGTTGGTGGTGACGGTGAAGAGCAGGCCGAGCCGGTCGAGGGCCGCCACCAGCGCGGGGAGGTCCTGCCGCAGGAAGGGCTCGCCGCCGGAGATCTCCACGGCGCGCACCCCGCGGTCGCGCAGGGCGCGGAAGGCCCGGGTGAGCTCGTCGAGCGGCGGCTCGCGGTCGGGAGTGGCGTGGACCGCGCACATCGGGCAGGCCTGGTTGCAGCGGTTGAGCACGTTGACGCTTGCCACCGCCAGCCGGCCGCGCCGGAGCCGCCAGAGGAGCGAGGCGGCGCGGAGGCCGCGGGCGAAGGGCGGGGCCATCAAGGGTCGCCGTGCGAGGCGGGATCGAGGGCGGCGGGCGCCACCAGGGCGCGAACCAGGCCGTCGGACGGCGCCAGGGATAGCCCCATGGCGGGCGGGCAGAGCAAGGCAGCCACCAGCAGCGCCGCCGCGCCCCAGGCCCGCACCGGCAGCGGGAAGCGCTGGTGGAGACGCGCCGCGGCCCAGGCCACCGGGGCCATGGCAAAGGGCACCACCGCCAGAGCCGAGTTGGTCCAGATGGGCCTGGGCACGAGCGCGAAGGGGAGCCAGGCGGCGAGGAAGAGCAGGGCCAGCCAGCCGGCGCCGGGGTCGCGCGCCCGGAGCCAGCGCCAGCCGGCCCAGGCCGTCGCCGGCAACGCGGCGAGCCAGGCCAGCGGATTGGCCACCGCCGGCAGGAAGAAGCCACCCTCGGGGATGCCTGGTCGCCCGGCCATGGGCTGGATGTAATCCACGTACCAGATCGGCTGCAGGAACCAGCGCCAGGCGCCCACCACCTCGCCCGGATAGCCCGGGAGCTTGGTGCCGGCGTAGCCGGTGTGGGTCGCGGTCTCCCGCGCCATGGCCAGGTGGAACCGGAGGAGCTCGGCCAGGTCGTGGCCGCGGCCGAACCAGGGCCAGTAGGTGAGGAGGTAGACGGCGCCGGGAAGGGCCACGAGCGCCGCGCCGAAGAGGCACAGCTCCGCGGCACGCCCGCGCCGGCTGGCCTCGGCGCGCAGCGAGCCGGCCAGCACCACCGCCGCCGCCGCGCCCACCGGGAAGGCGGCGCTCCACTTGGTGGCCACGGCCAGGCCCAGGACCAGGCCGGCCAGCGCCAGCCAGCCCGGCGCCCGCCTCGCCCGGTAGCGCAGCAGGGCCAGGATCGAGGCCACCGGGAGGAACGAGAGGTAGACGTCGTTGATGGCCTGGCGCGAGAAGTCGAGGTGCAGCGGGTCGGTGGCCACCAGCAGGCCGGCGAGCGCGGCCGCGGCCAGGCTGCCCGTCAGCGCCCGGACCAGGAGCGCCGTGGCCGGGACCGCCAGCGTTCCCAGCAGCACGCTCCAGAGCTTGAGGCCCCAGGGGCCGTCGCCGAGGAGCTCGAGGCTGGCGTGCACCAGCAGGTCGCGCAGCCGCGGGTGGTTCCACATGGTGGGCTCGGGCCAGCCCAGCTCGGCGAAGTTGAGCGCCGTCCGGCCGACCGAGAGGTCGTCGCCGAGCAGCGGCTGGCTGCCCAGCGCCGCCACGCGCAGCGCCAGGGCCAGCGCGCCGAGCGCGAGCCACACCGCCCAGGGCGGCGGCGGCTGGCGAGGGCCGGTCACGGGGCCACCTCCCGGAAGCGGGCCCCGGCGGCCTGGGCCGCGGCCAGCGCGGCCTGCCGCTCCTCGCCCTGGGCCGAGGGATCGTCGAGGGCGAAGAGCGCGAGGTCCCAGCGCACGCCCTTGCCGGCGAGCCAGCCGAGGGGGTCGGCCGGCATGCCGGGCGCGAACCAGGTGGGCTCGACGAGGACCAGCACCGTCTCGGCCGGCGCGGTGAAGCCGCGCGGGCTGGAGAAGCGGCGCTCCAGCCCCAGGTAGGCCAGCGTGAAGGAGCCGTCGCCGCGCTCCAGCTCCTTCTGGCCGCGGGCCTCGCCGAGCCGTTGAGAGAAGGCGGGTGGCGGCATGACCACGTCGAGCTTTCGCGCCAGGCCGGCGCGACCCGCCGTGAAGAGCGCGCTGCCGGCGTCGGTGAGCTCGAGGTCGCCGCCGAGCCGCCGGAGCCCTTCGTCGGCCGGCCCGGGAGGCTGCAGGCGCAGGTTGCGCGGCTTCGACCACTGGCCCGTGAGCACGAGGAGGTGGCGCCCGTGGAGCCCCTCCTCGCGCCAGACGCGGTAGGCCGCCCCGGCATCGCTCACCATCGCCACGCGCCCGACGCCGCTCCCGGGAACGTGGAGCCGCCGCGATCCGCGCCCGCGCCGGTCCGAGGCCGCCCCGGCCGCCAGGGCGAGGGCCAGGAGCGCAGCCGCCCAGAGCAGGGGCCGCCGGCGCTGGAGGGGAGGGCTGGCGTCGGGCAAGGTGCCTCGGGGAATGGCGCGCAGCCTAGCACGCGGCGAGCCGCCCACAACCCGGCGGAATCGCTGGGAGAGAAGGCGAGGTGCCGACAGCCTTGCGCACCGGCGGTGCGGGGGCGCAGCGCTTTCGCGCCCGGTGCGGCTCCTCAGGCCCTCAGGAGTAGGCGATGTAGGCCATCCAGGCCGTGCCGGCCAGGAAGGCGACGCCCAGCACGGCGTGCTTCACCTTGAGCAGCGCCACCCGGTCGCGCGAGACGTCGCCGGTCCAGCCGAACACCTTCCAGGTCACCATCCGCACCACGCCGGTGAGGAGGATGATCACCAGGCTGGCCCAGGTGAGCAGCATGAACTTGCCGGCCAGCGGCGGCACGAGCCCCGCGGCCGAGGCCCAGGCCGGCTGACGCGTCTCGGCGCGGAGCACGCTCATCAGGATGAGCGACGAGATCCAGGTGCCGGTGGCCACGTCGTGGACGAAGGCGTTGAGGATGGTGAGCTGGTCGCGGAGCTTCTCGGTCATGATGCGCTCGTCCGGGGGCGGGGAAGGATCGACTCTAGCACCGGGCCCCGGGCCCCAGCCGGGGGCTCCGGCGCCAGGTTTGCCCTCGCGCCCGGTGAAAATTTCGGCGCCGCGGGCCAGTCTGCAAGCCTTGCGTCAGGTCAATTCTGTCGGCGCTCGTGATTTCAAGTGCTTGGGATCAGGGGCGCTGGCCCTGATCGTGCTATTCCTGACGCACTCCTTCGTCTGCACTCGCGGAGCGGAGCACCCATGACCTCACGCCCTCGCCTCCTCCTCCTGACTCCGCCCTACCACTCCGGCGTGGTCGAGTCAGCGGGCGTCTGGCTGCCCCTCAACCTCGTCTACCTCGCCGGCCACGCCCGGGCCGCGGGGGCCGAGGTGAGGGTCTACGACGCGATGAGCTACTTCCACTCGCACGAGGACATCGCGCGCGAGATCGAGAGCTTCCGCCCCGACATCGTGGCCCTCGGCCCCATCACCGCGATGGAGCCCGACGCGCGGATCGTCTGCGCCGCCGCCAAGAGGTGGAACCCGAGCACCATCACCGTCCTCGGCAACGTCCACTCCACCTTCTGCTGGGACCAGCTCCTCCGCGAGGACCCCAACGTGGACCTGGTGGTCCGGGGCGAGGGCGAGCAGACCATCGGCGACATCGTCCGCGCCGTCGCCGCCGGCGGCGGCGAGACCGAGTGGGCCAAGATCGACGGCGTCAGCTACCGCCGCGGCGGTGTCCCGGTCTCCAATCGCCCCCGCCGCTTCACCCAGGACCTCGACTCGCTGACGCCGGCCTGGGACCTGGTGGACTGGAAGATCTACTGGTACCGCCCCAGCCCGGCGGGACGCCTGGCCATCACCTCCTCGGCGCGCGGCTGCGGCCAGCGCTGCAGCTTCTGCTCGCAGCAGAAGTTCTGGGAGCGCACCTGGCGCGGCCGCGATCCGCTCAAGTTCGTCCAGGAGCTGGAGCACCTGCGCGACACCTACAACGTCCGGGTCGCCATGCTCTCGGACGAGACGCCGACCTCGAGCCGGCAGCGCTGGGAGAGGATCCTCGACCTGCTGGTGGAGCGGCAGACCGGCGTCGAGATCCTGATGGAGACACGCGTCGACGACATCCTGCGCGACGAGGCCATCCTCCCCAAGTACAAGGCCGCCGGCGTCTCCCACATCTACGTGGGCGTCGAGGCCACCAACCAGTCGACGCTGAACCTCTACAACAAGGACATCAAGGTCGCGGAGTCGAAGAGGGCCATCGACCTCATCAACGCCCACGACATCGTCTCCGAGACCTCCTTCGTGCTGGGCACGCCCGAGGAGACGGTGGAGTCGATCCGCAAGACGGTCGAGCTGGCCAAGTGGTACGGGCCCGACATGGCCTTCTTCCTGGCCATCACCCCGTGGCCCTACTCCGACATCGCGCTCGACGCCTCGTCGGGCCTGGCCTCGCGCGTCGCCACCACCGACTACCGCAAGTACAACCTGGTGGAGCCGGTGGTGAAGCCCGACGGGATGACGCTGGCCGAGATGCAGCGGGAGCTGCACATGGCCACGGGCCACTTCTTCTACGACAAGTTCAAGAACCTGGAGAAGCTCTCGCCCTGGAAGCGCTCCTTCATGATCCGGGTCCTGAAGCTGCTCATCCAGGAGAGCTACCTGGGCAAGGAGATGCACAAGATGGCGTCGGGCGCCCACATGCCCGAGGCCGTCAAGCGCATGCTGGCCGAGATGGAGACCGAGGGGCGCGCCGTCGAGGCCGAGCGCGCCCGGACCAACGGCTAGGCCGCTCCGGGCCGCTGGCTAACGCGCCGTCGGCGTGCCGTTGCCCGTGCCCGCCACCGGCTTGCGCCTGTCGGCCCGCTCGCTGCGGGGCGGCCGCGTCAGGCCGAACTGCGTCAGGGTCCGCTCGACGCTGCGGATGCTCACCTGGTGGCCGAGCCGCGCCAGGTCCTCGGCGATCTCCGGAGCCGAGCGCTCCGCGTCCCGGATCCGCGAGGTGACGATGAAGCGCACCACCTCCAGCGGACGGCGCCACGCGGTGCGCGGCCCCGGTGGCCGGGCCACCAGCCCGTCGATGCCCTGGTCCCGGAAGCGGCGCAGCTTCTCGTAGTAGGTGCTGCGCGACCGGCCGAACTCGGCCAGCACCTCGTCCAGCGGGCGTCCGCTGGTCTCGCCCTGGATCAGCATGGCCAGGTCGATGGCGGCCTCGTCGTCGGGGCGGATGGGAAGGCGTCCTCCCGGTCCTGCGATCTCCAGTGCAGCGCTCGACTTGGTCATCGACTGCCCCCCCCTAGGGGCCGTCAGCGTCCGTTGGACTTTGGCGGGTTCTCCACCGCTGTCGGCCAAAGCAACCACGGTGCCACACCCCGAATCGTCAATGGCTTGACAAGAGGGACTTTTTTCGATCAGTCCTGGGTGCGCAGCCCCAGGGTGGGGGATATGACCTCCAGGTCCCACATGCGGCCGATCGGCGCGGAATTGCAGGCTTTGGTGTGCGGGCAGGCGCATGGAGGACGTCGTCGCCGTGCCCCCATGGGCCACCGCAACCCTTGCGCGACCGCTCCGGGGAACGCAAAAACCCCACTTGCATCCAACTGTTGGAGTGCATCGACGAGCCGGCTCCCGGGCGCCAAGGGCCCGGAGCCTGGGGCATTTGCCCCGATCTCTCCAAACGGGTAGGTTGTGGCCCTGTCCTTGCGAACGGCCAGGCGGAAAGCCTGTAAGGCCACGTGGGTCCCCCTGCGTTTCCAGGAGCGCGATGGAGCGGTTGCGGCGCATCTTCGAGCGGCTCGACCAGAGCCTCCGGGCGCGGATCCTGGTCCCGACGGCCTTCCTCTTCGCCGGGACGCTGGTGGCCATGGTCGGCTCCGCGGTGGCCTTCTACGGCCACGACATGGAGAAGGGCCAGCACGAGAAGGCGGAGTTGTTCGCCAACATGCTGGCGCAGTCCATCGCCAGCACCATGCTCCGCGGCAGCCCCCAGGCCGCAGGAGACGTGGTGGCCGTGGTGGCCGGCCACCGCCGCGACATCCTCTCGGTGAGCCTCATCAAGCCCGGCGGCGACGTCGTCGGCTCGACGCGCCCGGAGATGATCGGCACCCGGCCCTGGGGCTCGGCCGTCGACCAGTTCCTCTCGCCCACCGTCGTCAACGCCCCCGGCGGCGACAGCACCGTCTACGCGGTGGTCCGGCCCATCCCCAACGGCGAGCTCTGCTCGGTGTGCCACGGCGAGCAGCGGCGGGTGAACGGCTGGCTCGACATGCGCTTCAGCCGCGCGCCCATCGTCGAGCAGCAGCAGCACCTGGCCCAGACGATGGCCTTCTCGGCGGGCGCGGCGCTCATCATGCTGCTGGCCATCGCCTACTGGCTCCTCTCGCGAGAGGCGGTGGCGCCGCTGCAGCGGCTGGTGACCTCCATGCGGCAGGCCGAGGCCGGCGACCTCCAGGTCCGCGCCGACGAGGGCCGGACCGACGAGCTGGGGGTGGCGGCCCGCGGCTTCGACCAGATGCTGGCGGCCCTGCGGCGCAGCCAGAGCGAGCTCGAGGCCTTCTACAGGGAGCGCATGGTCCGGGCCGACCGCTTCGCGGCGGTGGGCGAGCTGGCCACCGGCCTGGCCCACGAGATCAAGAACCCCCTGGCCGGCCTCTCGGGCGCGCTGGAGCTGCTGGCCGAGGATCTGGCCCAGGCGCCACGCCAGGCCGAGGTGGTGGCCGAGATGCGCCACCAGGTGACCCGGCTCACCCACACCATGGAGAGCCTGCTCCACTTCGCCCGCCCCCCGAAGCCCCAGCTCCGCGCCGCCGACGTGAACGAGACGCTGGAGAAGGTGCTCTTCCTCGTGAGCCAGCAGCGGCGGGCGGCGCCTGTCGAGGTCAAGGCGCAGCTCGACCGCTCGCTGCCGCGGGTGCACGGCGATCCCGCCCAGCTGGAGCAGGTGCTCCTCAACCTGTGCCTCAACGCCAGCCAGGCCATGGCCTCCGGCGGGACGCTCACCGTCCGGTCCTTCGCCGAGGAGCAGCGGGTGACCGTCGAGGTCCAGGACACCGGGCCCGGCATCCCCGACGACGTCCGGCCTCACATCTTCAAGCCCTTCTTCACCACCAAGACCGAGGGCAACGGCCTGGGCCTGGCCATCTCGGCGCGCATCATCGCCGAGCACGGCGGGAACATCGCCTACCGCTGCCCCCCCGGCGGCGGCACGGTCTTCACCATCACCCTGAACCAGGCCCCGGTCCCCCCGGCGGCCCCCGCGGAGCAAGCGGCATGACGGCGAACCCGGCGAACCCGGCGAAGATCCTGGTCGTGGACGACGAGAAGCTCATCCGCTGGTCGGTGAGCGAGCGGCTGCAGCGCGACGGCTACGAGGTGCTGGCCGCCGAGTCGGGCGAGCAGGCCCTGGAGTTGGTGGCGCAGAGCAGCCCCGACCTGATGCTGCTCGACGTCCGCCTCCCGGGGATGGACGGCCTCACCACCCTGCAGCGCTCGCTGGCGCTCCACGCCGAGCTGGCCGTCATCATGATGTCCGCCCACTCCACCGTGGACAACGCCGTCGAGGCCATGAAGATCGGGGCCATCGACTTCCTGGTGAAGCCGTTTCCCTTCCAGTCGCTCGACGCCGCGGTGCAGCGGGCGCTGCAGAACGCCCGGACCCGCCGCCAGATCGCCGCCCTGACCTCGGAGCGGCGCGGCGAGGCCGCCAGCCACGGCCAGCTCATCGGCCGGTCGCCGATGGTGGAGCAGATCCGGGGGATGGTCTCCCGGCTGGCGGGGAGCGACGCCACCACCGTGCTCGTCGAGGGCGAGAGCGGCGCCGGCAAGGAGGTGGTGGCCCGGGCCATCCACTTCGAGAGCGGCCGCGCCGAGCGCCCCTTCCTGCAGGTGAACTGCGCCGCGCTGCCCGAGCAGCTCCTGGAGTCGGAGCTCTTCGGCCACGAGCGGGGCGCCTTCACCGACGCCCACGCCCAGAAGAAGGGGCTCTTCGAGAGCGCCGAGGGCGGCACGGTGATGCTCGACGAGATCGGCGACCTGCCGCCCGGCGGCCAGGCCAAGCTCCTCCGCCTGCTGGAGAACAAGACCTTTCGGCGCGTCGGCGGCGTCACCGAGCTGCGGGCCGACGTCCGGGTGCTGGCGGCCACCAACGTGAACCTCGAGGAGCGGGTGGCCGAGGGGCGCTTCCGCGCCGACCTGTTCTTCCGGCTCAACGTGGTCCGCATCCGCATGCCGGCGCTGCGCGAGCACGCCGACGACGTGCCGCTGCTGGTGGCCCACTTCGTCGCCAAGTTCAACCAGGAGATGAAGCGCCAGGTGAAGGGCGTCTCCCCGGCGGCCATGGACCACCTGCAGGCCTACCACTGGCCCGGGAACGTGCGCGAGCTGCGCAACGTGGTGGAGCGGGCGTTCATCCTCCACGCCAGCGCCGACGAGATCCGTCCCGAGCACCTCCCGGCCGAGCTCAAGAAGACGCCGGCGCCGCGCAAGTCCGACAAGCTCGTCCCCCACGTGCCCGACCAGGGGCTGGTGCTGGAGGACGTCGAGAAGCGGCTCATCGTCGAGGCGATGGAGCGGGCCAGCGGGAACCAGTCGAAGGCGGCGCGCCTGCTGGGCATCAGCCGCGACACGCTGCGGTATCGGCTGAAGAAGCACGGCATGCAGGCCTGAGGCCCGGCGCAGGATCCCTGCCTGCGGGCGGCGGCCTCGCCGCTCCGCTGCTCGACGTACGGTGCGGCGCCGACAGGCTGCCCGCTAGGCGGCCACTTCCTCGAGGTCCACCGGCGTGCCGTTGGTGGGCCAGTCGAGCTCGCCGGCCACGGCCTCGAGCTCCACGCGCAGCTTCTCCCGGGCCCGGATCTCCAGCTGGCGGGCCCGCTCGCGCGAGAAGCCGAAGTGGTCGCCGAGCTCCTTCAGGGTCAGGGGCCGCTCCGACATCAGGCGCGCCTCGATGATGAAGCGCTCCCGGGCGTCGAGCCGGGCCATGGCCAGCTCGATCTTGCCGGACAGCATGCGGCTCTCCTGGTGCCCGGAGAGGGCGTCGTCCTGGCCGGGGGCGTCGTCGGAGACGAAGTCCACGTGCGAGCTCTGGCCGTCGTCGCCCAGCGGGGCGTCGAGCGAGAGGTCGCGCCCCTCGAGCCGGAGCTGCATCTCGCGGACCTCGTCCACCTTCACCTTGAGCTTCTCGGCGATCTGCTCGGAGGAGGTGACGTTGCCCTCGGGCAGCGACGTCCGGTCCAGCTCGCGGCGGGTGCGGGCCAGGGAGAAGAAGAGCTTGCGCTGGGCCTGGGTGGTGCCGAGCTTCACCAGCGACCAGGACTTGAGGATGTGATTCTGGATGTAGGCGCGGATCCACCAGACGGCGTAGCTGATGAGCCGGATGCCGCGGGCGGGGTCGAACTTCTGCACCGCCTTCATGAGCCCGATGTTGCCCTCCTGGACGAGGTCGGCCATCCGGAACCCGTAGGAGCGGTACTCGTAGGCCACCTTCACCACGAAGCGCAGGTTGGAGGTGATGAGCTTGTGGGCCGCCCGGGTGTCGCCGGTGGCGCAGAACCGCTTCGCCAGCTCCTGCTCCTCCTCCACCGTGAGGAGCGGATAGCGATTCACCTCGGAGAGGTAGATTTCCAGGGACATCGAACTCTTCCCGCTGCCGTTCCGGTTCATCCCACCCTCCAGGAGCGATCCGCCGTGACGAGGGGGCAAGTAGCAGAGCGCGTGCCACATGGGGGCTTCTCAACAAACGGCTGTGAAAACAGCATGATGGGATCGCATATCCCTTTCGGGTGCACTGGCTATTCGGGTAGGAATTACTGCCACGGCAGCCAACATGCTGAAATCACTGCCGTTCAGCGGCTGTAATTTCTCCTGCCTCTACCGGAGTTACCGGACCGGGCCATCTCGGGGCGTGGGCCCGCCGCGGCTCGCGTGATAGAGCAGAGGCAATCGTGAAATCGAGCCCTTGCGAGGCCAGGTCCTCGTATCTCGGATTCGTGGCCCACGAGTTCCGCAACCCGCTTGCGACAGCGCTCTGGTGCGCCCAGCTGCTGGGGCGCCTGGCGCCGGAGGAGCGGGGCGGGCCGCGCGGGCTCAAGCTCGCCGCCATGGCCCAGCGCGCGATGGCCCGCGTGGGGAGGCTGCTCGAGGACCACTTCCTCGTCGAGCGGCTCGAGGTGAGAGGGCTCCCGCTCCGGCCCGAGCCGCTGGAGCTGGGGGCGGCGGTCCGCGCCGCCGCCGGCGCGGCCGCCGTCGCCGGTGCCACGGTGGTGGTCGCCGCCGGCGAGCTCTCGGTGTCGGCCGATCACGGGCTGCTGCAGCGCTGCCTGGAGGCGCTGCTGGCCGCCGCCGGCAAGGAGGGAGCCGCGATCCAGGTCGAGATCGGCGCGTCGGCGGCCGGCGCGTCGGTGCGCGTGCTGGGCGCGCCCCTGCCGCCCGAGGCGCTGGAGCGCCCGGCGAAGGGAGCGCCCTCCGACCCTACCGGCAGGGCCCTGGGCCTGTTCGCGGCCCGTGCGGCCGCCGAGGCCATGGGGGCCACGCTGGCCATCGACGGCGGCGCGGCGCTCCTGTGCTTCCCGGGCGATGGGGGGGCACCGTGACCGCGCCGCTCGTGCTGGTGGTCGACGACGACCCCGACATCATGGAGGCCATCGCCGACATCCTCGAGACCGAGGGCTACCGGGTGGCCCGGGCCCGCCACGGCGGCGAGGCCCTGGCCCGGGTGGCCGAGGAGCGGCCGGCGCTCATCCTCCTCGACCTGATGATGCCGGTGATGGACGGCCCCACCTTCGCGGCCGAGCTGCGCAGGCAGGAGGGAGGCGACCGCATCCCGGTGGTGGTCATCTCGGCCGACGGCAACGCCGAGCGGGCCGAGCGCGTGCGGGCCCAGGCCTTCCTGGCCAAGCCCTTCGACATCGACGCCCTCCTGGCCCAGGCCGCCCGAGCCACCGGCGGGCCGGAAAGCGCCGGCGCTTCGCACCCTTGACAGCGCGGGCGGCCTCCGCTACAAGCCGCCCTCTTCTCTGGCACGTCCTCCCCGGCCTTCCGCCGCGGGGCGGACCAATGCGAGGTGCACATGGCGACGGGTCTTCTGGCGAAGAAGCTGGGCATGACGCAGATCTTCAACGCCGACGGCGACTGCATCCCGGTCACCGTCCTGGAGTGCGGTCCCTGCACGGTGGTGCGGCGCAAGTCGGCCGACAAGGACGGCTACCACGCCCTGGTCCTGGGCTTCGGCCCCATGGAGGCGAAGCACGCCTACCGGATCGGCAAGGCCGAGGCCGGCGTCTTCGCCAAGGCCGGCACCGGCCTCTTCCGGCACCTCCGCGAGGTGCGGGTCAAGGACGCCAAGCTCCTCGGTGAGCTCAAGGCCGGCGACGTCCTCACCGTCGACAAGGTCTTCAAGGTCAACCAGCGCATCGACGTCTCCGGCATCACCAAGGGCCGCGGCTTCGCCGGTGTCGTGAAGAAGTGGGGCATGAAGGGCGCGGCCCGCGACTCCTCCACCTCCCACGAGCACCACCGGCACATCGGCGCCATCGGACAGCGCAAGACTCCCGGCAAGGTGTGGAAGGGCAAGCACCTGCCCGGCCACTACGGCACCGACGCCGTCACCATCCAGAACCTGACGGTGGTGGGCATCGAGCCGGAGCACAACGCCCTGCTGGTGCAGGGTGCGGTCCCCGGCCACGCCGACGGCCTGCTCTTCGTGAACACCGCCGCCAAGGGGCAGCCGAAGCCCAAGGTGAAGCAGGAGGAGCGTCAGCGCGCCAAGCCGAAGGTCTAGCGGCGGCAGCCTGGCTCACGACCGCGCGCCTGCTCTGCGGGCGCGCGGTTCCGTTTTTCGGCTCCGGGATCGCGGCGGGCCCCGCACCGGGTCCGCCCCGGAGCCCGGTTCGCGACGGCCGCGGCTGCCGCTACGCCAGCCCCTTCTTCCGGTCGCGCTCGAGCTTGTAGCGCTCGTTGATGTCGAGTGCCTTCTTGCGCAGCCGGATGCTCTCCGGCGTCACCTCGACGAGCTCGTCCTCGGCGATCCACTCCAGCGCCCGCTCCAGCCCCATCTCCCGCGGCGGCGTCAGGATGACGTTCTCGTCGCGGCCGGCGGCGCGGATGTTGGTGAGCTTCTTCTCCTTGCAGATGTTGAAGTCGAGGTCGTTGTCGTGGCTGTGCTCGCCGACGATCATGCCGGTGTAGACCTTGTCGCCCGGCTTGACGAAGAGCGCGCCGCGCTCCTGGCAGTAGAAGCAGGCGTAGGCCACCACCTCGCCCTCGCGGTCGGCGACGATGGCGCCGTTCTTCCGCTTCTCGATGCTGCCCTGCCAGGGCTCGTAGCCGTCGAACTGCGAGGACATGATGCCCTCGCCGCGGGTCAGGGTGAGGAACTCGCCGCGGAAGCCGATGAGGCCCCGGGCCGGGACGCGGAACTGGAGGCGCGTACGGCCCGAGCCCAGCGGCTGCATGTCCACCATCCGGCCCTTGCGCGGCCCCAGGTTGTTGGTCACGGGGCCCACCGCGTCGGCGGGCAGATCGCAGACCAGCATCTCCATGGGCTCGTGCACCTCGCCGTCGATGCGCTTGAGGATGGGCTCGGGGTTGGAGACGGTCAGCTCGAACCCCTCGCGCCGCATGTTCTCGACGATCACCGCCAGCTGGAGCTCGCCGCGCCCCACCACCTTGAAGGCGTCGGGGGTGTCGGTGTCCTCCACGCGGATGGAGACGTTGCGGTAGGCCTCGCGGTAGAGCCGCTCGCGGATGTTGCGGCTGGTGACGTACTTGCCCTCGCGCCCGGCGAAGGGTCCGTCGTTGACCTTGAAGACCATGGACATGGTGGGCTCGTCCACGCTGATGCGCGGGAGGGCCACCGGGAAGCTGGGCTCGGAGATGGTGTCGCCGATGCCGATCTCCTCCGCGCCGGCGATGCAGACGATCTCGCCCGGGCCGGCGTCCTCGACCTCGACCCGCTTCAGGCCGTCGTAGGCGTAGAGCCGGACGATCTTGGCCGGCACCACCTTGCCCTCCTCGCGGATGACGGCGATGGCGTCGCCCTCGCGGGCCACGCCGGAGGTGATGCGGCCGATGGCCAGGCGGCCCACGTAGTCGTCGTAGTCGAGGTTGTCGACGAGCATCTGCAGCCCCTCCCGCTCGCCCTGCAGCGGCGGCGGGATGTGGCTGAGGATGGCGTCGAAGAGCGGCGTCAGGGTCGTGGCCTCGAAGGCCCCGGCCAGCGTCAGCGCCGCCTTGCCCTCGCGGGCGATGGCGTAGATCACCGGGAAGTCGATCTGGTGCTCGTTGGCGCCGAGGTCGATGTACAGGGAGTAGACGAGGTCCAGGACCTCCTTGGCGCGGGCGTCCTGCCGGTCCACCTTGTTGACCACCAGCACCGAGGGCAGGCCCAGGGCCAGCGCCTTGCCGAGCACGAACCGGGTCTGGGGGAGGGGACCCTCGGCCGCATCCACCAGCAGGAGCACGCCGTCCACCAGCCGCAGGGCCCGCTCCACCTCGCCGCCGAAGTCGGCGTGGCCGGGGGTGTCGACGATGTTGATCTTGATGCCCTTCCAGGTGACGGCGGTGTTCTTGGCGAGGATGGTGATGCCCTTCTCGCGCTCGAGGTCGTTCGAGTCCATCACCCGCTCGACCAGGGTCTCGTTGGTCCGGAAGATCCCGGCCTGGCGCAGCATGAAGTCGACGAGCGTGGTCTTGCCGTGGTCGACGTGGGCGACGATGGCGACGTTGCGGATCTTCTCGCGGGCGATCATGGCTTTCCGGCTCGGGAAAAAGGGCGGCGATGTATAGCCGCCCGGGCGTGTGGGCCGCAACCCCCGCGATGGCCGGCCGGCCCGCGACCGGGGCTCACATGAAGCCGATACGCCGGGTGGAGGCGAGTCCCCGCTGGCCCGGCACCAGCAGGCCCAGGCAGGCGGCGGCCAGGAGGAGCGCCAGCGCTTGCTCCTCGGGCAGCGTGCTGAGCGTCAGCAGGTCGCCCACCGACTTGGTGCCGTCGGCGAGCGCCAGCAGGGACGCCTCGGCCGGGCCGAGCTCGAGCCCGACGGCCGCGGGCGCGGTGCGGCCCGGGGCCAGGGTGTGATCCGCTGGGAGCTCCTGGCGCAGCCGCTCCGGCGGCACCGCGCGGCGGATCCCCTGGAGCAGGAAGGGGCCGGGCCGCAGCCCGAGGTCGAGCCGCTCGCGGGCGGGGAGCGGCCCCAGCGCGATGCGGTAGCTGCCCTGGCGCCAGGCGAAGGCGGACCAGGCGATCTCCTGCACCTGGGCGCGCACCAGCTCGGTGCGCCGCCCGGCGGTGAGCGCGCCGCGGGCCACCAGGGTGCGGCCCAGCGATTCGCCGGGCGCCAGGCTGCGCTGCAGCGCGGCGAGCTCCGCCGCGGCCAGCAGCCCGGCGCGGACGCAGCGCGGACCGAAGCGCTCGTGGGGCTGGTTGGAGATGGCGAACACCAGGTTGCCGTGCTCCAGCAGGAGCAGGCGGCGCACCGGCTCCTGCACCAGCTCCAGGGAGCCGGTGGCCTCCGACTGCGCCAGCACCGCCAGCAGGCGGGGCAGGAAGACCTCGGCCAGCGAGCCGCGGGGGAGGAGCGGCGGCGCCGCACCCGGCAGCTGGGCCGGCGCCGCGCCGGGGAGCGGGCCGGCCAGCGGCTCGAGGCGCGGGCGGGCGAAGGAGGTGGGCACGGTCTCCTCGAGCGCGGGGCGCGCCCAGGAGAAGATGAGGCTGTCGAACTCGGACGGCGGGAGGTCGGCGGCCACCTCCGGCGGCGGTGCGCCCGGCGGCGAGAGATCGCGGCGCAGCTCCTCGAGCAGCTGGGGGATGGCCACCGTGGCCGGCAGGGTCCGCGCCGCGCCGAGCCAGGCCGCCTGCGCGGCGACGGCGGGCGCGTCGGGGTCGCCGGCCAGGGCCAGCACCCGGACGCCGTCGCGGCGAAGGCGTCCGCAGAGCGCCGCCGAGTCCCCCTCGCCGAAGGGGAGCGCCACCACCGCGGCGTCGGCCGGCCAGACCTGGAGCGCGGCCAGCGCCTCCTCCAGCGTGCCGCAGACGTGGACCCGCGCGCCGAGCCGCTCCGCCCCGTCGCCGATGGCGCGCCCGCGGCCTCCGTCGCCGTCGACGACCAGCAGCCGTTTCTCGCGCAGCGGCACCGCGGGACTGTAGCGCCCGCCCGCGGGCATCGCTAGATTCGGCCCGGTGCCGGACTTCCATCACCTCGCCATCCAGGTGACAGACCTGCCCGCCTGCGAGCGCTTCTACCGCGAGGTGCTCGGGCTGCGGGTGCTGCGGCGCTGGCCTGCCGAGGGCGGCGGCGAGCGCAGCGTCTGGCTGGCTGTCGGCGATGGGTTCGTGGCGCTGGAGCGGGCCGGCGCGGCCCCGGGCCCCGAGGTGCCCTGGCGCGATGGGCGCCCCGGCCTCCACCTGCTGGCGCTGCGCATCGGGCCGGACGAGCGAGCCGCCTGGGAGGAGCGGCTCCGCAAGGCCGGCGTCGAGGTGGTGCTCCGCAGCCCCCACACCCTCTACGTCCGGGACCCCGAGGGCAACCGCATCGGCCTCTCCCACTGGCCGGAGGAGGCGCCTTGAGCGCCCGGCTCCTGCGCCGCCGCTACCGGCAGGACAACTACCTCTACCTGCTCGCCGAGGGCGAGGACGCGGCGCTGGTGGACCCTGGCGACCCCGGGAAGGCGCTGGCCCTGTGCCGCGAGGCCGGCGTCCGGCCCCGCGCCATCGTCCACACCCACGGCCACGCCGATCACAGCGGCGGCAGCGACGAGGTGAAGGCGGCGCTCGGCGTCCCGGTGCTGGGCCACGGGGCCGACGCCGGCTGGTACCGGCCCGACGAGGACCTGGCCGGGCGCGGCCAGCTGGCCCTGGGGGCGCTCCGCATCCGGCTCCACCACGTGCCGGGCCACACCCCCGGCTCGCTGCTACTGCAGTGGGGCGGCGCGCTGCTCACCGGCGACACGCTGTTCTGGGGCGGCTGCGGCAACTGCCGCCACGGGGGAGACCCGGCCGCGCTGGCGCGCAGCTTCCTGGGCACCATCGCCGCGCTCGACGGCGCCCTCCAGGTGCACCCCGGCCATGACTACGCCGCCCAGAACCTGCCCTTCGCGCTGGCACTGGAGCCGGGCAACGAGGCGGCCCGGCGGCGCCTCGAGGAGGTGCAGGCGGCCCGGGCGGCGGGATCCGAGCCCCCGGCCTCGACCCTGGCCGGCGAGCGCGCCGCCAACCCGTTCCTGCGGGTGGAGGCGCTGGGCGAGGCGCTGGCGTCCCGCGGCCTGGTGACGGCCGGGCCCGAGGCCGCCTTCGTGGCGCTGCGCGCCCTGCGCGATCGCTCCTAGCGACCTGCTCCCCGCGCGCACATCGTGACGTCCGTCACAGCGGATGTGCGCGTCACAGCGGGAAGATCCGGCTGTCAGTACCGTGGATGGCCCGACGCCGGTAGGATGAGGCCGGCTTCGTGGAGGGAGGACCCGATGAGGATGACCTGGGCCGTGGTGCTCGCGCTGGCGGTGCCCCTGGCGGCGCGCGGCGAGCCGGCGGCGGTGGACTGGCAGAAGCGGGTGGTGCGCTGCACCGGCACCGGCGCTCCCAACCTGAGGGACGCCCAGAACAACGTGGCCGTGGCCCGCATCGGCGCGGAGCGCGCGGCGCGGCTCGACGCGCTCCGCAACTGCCTGGAGGCGGTCCGCGGCGTCCGCGTCTCGGGGGAGCAGACGGTGGGCGGGGCGCTCTCCGCCGACCCGGGCCTGCGCGCCCAGGTCGAGGGCGTGGTGAAGGGCTTCCAGCTGGTGGGCAAGCCCCGCTACTTCTCCGACGGCGGTGTGGAGATGGACGTGGAGGTGCCGCTCGACGGGGTGGCCGCGGCGGTCGTCCCGCAGCCCGCCGCCCCGGCGGCGGCTCCGGCCGGCGGTGCCGGCGGAACCGGCGGGCCCACCGGCCTCTTGGTGGACGCCCGGGGCACCGGGCTCCAGCCGGCGCTGTCGCCGCGCCTGGTGGACGAGAAGGGGCTCGAGCTCTACAGCGCCGGCTCGGTGAGCCCCGAGCTCCGCAAGAAGACGGGCGCCGCGGCCTGGTCGCGTGACCCGTCCTCCGCCCGGAAGGACCAGGGCGAGCGGCTCGGCGAGAAGCCGCTGGAGGTGAAGGCGGTGAAGGCGCAGGGGTCCGACGCGGTGCTGGACGAGCAGGCGGCTGCCGCCGTCAAGGCCGCTCCGGGGATGCTCGCCGAAGGCCGGGTGGTGTTCGTGACCGAGGGGGGGGCCGACCGATGAAGCGCGCCATCCTGCTGGCGGTGCTCCTTGCCGCGCCTGCCGGCGCCGCCGAGGAGGTCAAGGCGGTGGACGCCGAGGGCTACGGCCCCATCGTCGAGAACGACCTGGGCGCGGCCAAGCAGCGGGCCCGCGACGACGCCATGCGCAACTGCGTGCAGCAGGTGGCCACCACCCACCTGACCGCCGCCAGCGAGACCGACCAGGCCCAGCTCCTCTCCGACAAGATCTACTCGCACAGCGAGGGCTACGTCCGGAAGTTCTCGGTCCTCGAGGACCGGCGCGACGGCAACACCTGGGTGGTGAAGCTCCGCTGCGAGGTCTCGGAGGGCAAGCTCGACGAGGACCTGATGGCGTTCGGCATCGCCTACCGCCGCGAGGGCATGCCCCGGGTGATGGTGCTGCTGGCCGAGCAGTCGGTCACCGCCACCCAGGCCAGCGGCTGGTGGCAAGGCGGCGGCAACGCCTCCGACCTGCGCGTCGCCGAGAACGCCTTCATGGACCGCATGAGCCGCTCCGGCTTCTCGTTCGTGGACCCCGAGGTGCTCTCCGGCAAGCTCAAGCTGGAGT
Source organism: Deltaproteobacteria bacterium (assembly GCA_016214955.1). GTDB lineage: Bacteria > Myxococcota > Myxococcia > Myxococcales > Anaeromyxobacteraceae > JACRMN01. The sequence goes on along the minus strand of JACRMN010000010.1, from coordinate 45,227 downwards.
CGGTGGGAGCCGACCCCAACGTGCAGCAGGCCCGGGAGATCGGCAGGCTGGCCGGCGCCGAGGTGGTGGTGGTGGGCCGCGTCCTCGCCAAGCCGGTGGGGCAGCTCGAGATCCCCGGCGGCGCCCTCTACGCCGCCGTGGCCAACGTCTCGGCGCGCGCCGTGCGCACCGACACCGGCCAGGTGATCGCCAGCTCCGAGTTCAACGGCCGCACCACCAACGACTTCGAGCAGTCCACGGCCGGCCGCAAGGCCCTCTCCGACGCCGGCCGGCAGCTCGCCGGCGATCTCTTCGCCAAGATCGGCAAGGCCTGGGCCCGCGATCAGTCGGGCGGCCGCCGCGTGGCGCTCACCGTGGGCGGGGTGGACGACTACGCCCGGCTGGCGGCCTTCAAGGCCCAGCTCCAGAACGGGGTCCGCGGCGTGAAGGACGTGCAGGAGCGATCGATGGAGAACGGCAAGGCCGAGCTGGAGGTGGTCACCGGGGGCACCGGTCAGACCCTGGCCACCGAGATCGCCACCCGCAAGTTCTCCGGCTTCACCGTCAAGGTGAAGAAGGTGACCGCGGGCGCGGTCGAGGTGGAGCTGAAGTGAGGCGCTCCATGCGCGCCGCGATCCTGGGCGGCACCGCCGCCGCGGCCCTGGCCCTCTGCGCCCTGGCCGGCGCCGCTCCCACGCCGCCGCCGGGCCAGGTCACCTTCGTCTCCGGGGAAGCCAGCCGCATCGCCGGCGGCAAGCCCGAGAAGCTGCAGGTGGGCAGCGCCATCTTCGAGAACGACACCGTCGAGACCCAGGGGCGGACCCGGCTCGAGATCACCCTGCGCGACCAGAGCGTGGTGAGGGTCGGTCCCCGCTCGCGCGTCCAGCTCAGCGCCGCGGTCTTCGGCCGCTCGCTCGACGACCGCAAGGTGGCGGCGCGGCTGGTGGTCGGCGACATGTGGGCCAAGGTCGCGAAGGCGGTGGGCGGGGAGTCGAAGTTCGAGGTCCAGACCGCCAACGCCGTGGCCGGGGTCCGGGGCACCACCTTCCGCGTGGATGCAAGGGCCGACCGCTCGGTGGTGGTCAAGGTCTACGGCGGCTCGGTGGCCGTGGCCGGCAAGGGGCCCATCCCCCGGCCCACCCACGGCGGCGACGACAAGGACGACGCCCCGCCGCCGCAGGCCCCGGCCCAGGGGGCGGCCCCCGCGCCCGCACCGGCGCAGGGCCAGCTGGCAGCCCCGGGCGGCAAGAAGGAGCGACGCCAGGTGGCCGGGCCCGGCGAGGTGAGCCGCGAGGCCTGGGAGAAGCTGGTGGGCGAGATGATGCAGGTGCGGGTGGCGGCCGACGGCACGCCGGCCGAGCCCGAGCCCTTCGCCCTGGCCGGGGCCAAGGCCGACGAGTTCGAAGCCTGGAACCGGGAGCGCGACGCGATGAAGTAGAGTAGGGGGGTGACGGAGCGGCTGGTCACCGTACCCAACGCCCTCACCGGCCTGCGCCTGCTGCTGGCGCCGGTCTTCCTCTGGCTCTACGTCACCGGCGACACCCGGCGGGCGCTGGTGGTCTTCGCGGTGGCGGCCGCCACCGACCTGCTCGACGGCCTGGCGGCGCGGCTCCTCGACCAGCGCAGCCGGGTGGGGGCCATGCTCGACCCCATCGCCGACAAGCTGCTCTCGGGATGCGCGCTGCTGGCGCTGGCCGCCCAGGGGCGGCTCCCCTACTGGCTCCCGGTGCTCGACCTCACCCGCGACGCCGCCCAGTTCGCCGGAGCCGTCTACCTGCGCCGGCACCACCAGACCGTCCCGGTGGCCCCGACCCGCATCGGCAAGTACTCCACCTTCGCCCTCGCCGTCACGGTGCTGCTGGCCCTCTCCGAGGACTTCGGTGCACCGGCCGAGACCCTGGGACCGTGGATCGCTGCCGCCGGCCTCTCGGCGGGGCTGTGCCTGGCGGTGAGCTGGGTGCAGTACTTCGTCTACTTCCTGCGCAGCGCCCGCGGGCAGTGGGCCGAGGGGTAGGGGAGCGCCAGGGCGCGCCGTTGACACTTCCGCCGGGCGCAGATAGAAAACCGCTCGCTTCGGGAGCGTAGCTCAGTGGTAGAGCACCTGCTTGACACGCAGGGGGTCGCTGGTTCGATCCCAGCCGTTCCCATCCCGCGGCGGCACAGGAAGCGACGCGACGCGGGGCTCGCCGGCTGGCGGGCCCCGCGCCGTTTCCGGAGCGCGTTGCCCTCGCCCCGGGGGGCGCGCTACAAGACACGCCCTCGCCTGGAGCGCCCAAGCCATGTCCGATCTCGTGAAGGTGACCCTGCCCGACGGCACCGCCAAGGAGGCCGCCCGCGGCACCACCGTCCTCGACTTCGTGCGCACCTCCATCGGGGCCGGCCTGGCCAAGGCCGCCTACTTCGCCAGGCTGGACGGCGAGCCGGTGGACCTCTCGCGGAAGCTGGAGCGGGACGCGAAGCTGGAGGTGGTGACCACCAGGGCGCCGGAGGCGCTGGAGGTGGCCCGCCACGACGCCGCCCACGTGATGGCCAGCGTCGTGCAGAAGCTCTACCCCGGCACCCAGGTCACCATCGGCCCGGCCATCGAGGAGGGCTTCTACTACGACTTCGCCCGCGAGCAGGGCTTCACCCCCGAGGACCTGGAGCGCATCGAGAAGGCCACCAACGAGGCCATTGCCGCCGACCTGCCCTTCGTGCGCAGCGAGGTCTCGATGGAGGAGGCCATCGCCCTCTTCGAGGGGCTGGGCGAGAAGTACAAGGTGGAGATCGTCCGGGACATCGCCGCCAAGGGGGCGAAGACCCTCACCCTCTACCGGCACGGCGACTGGGTGGACTTCTGCCTCGGCCCCCACGGCCCCTCGACGAAGCGCATCGGCGTGGTGAAGCTGCTCTCGGTGGCCGGCGCCTACTGGCGCGGCGACGCCCGGAACGCCATGCTCCAGCGCATCTACGGGACCGCCTTCTTCGAGAAGAAGGAGCTGGACGCCTGGCTGGCGAAGCAGGAGGAGGTCAAGAAGCGCGACCACCGGCGCCTGGGCCCGGCGCTGGGGCTCTTCGCCTTCCACGAGTACGCGCCCGGCAGCGCCTTCTGGCTGCCGCACGGGACCACGCTCTACAACACCCTCACCGAGGCCATGCGCCGCATCGTCAAGCGCAGCGGGTACGAGGAGGTGAAGACCCCGCTGCTCTTCAGCAAGAAGCTCTGGGAGCAGAGCGGCCACTGGGGCGTCTACCGCGAGAACATGTTCCTGGTGCTCGACAAGGAGAGCGACCCGTCGCTCCCCGTCGAGGAGCGGCTCTCGATGAGCCTGAAGCCCATGAACTGCCCCTCGCACTACCTGCTCTACAAGATGGGCAAGCGCTCCTACCGCGAGCTGCCCATCCGCTACTTCACGGTGGACGCGCTCCACCGCAACGAGCTCTCCGGCTCGCTGGGCGGCCTCACCCGTGTCCGGCAGTTCGCCCAGGACGACGCCCACATCTTCGCGATGGAGAGCCAGATCGGCGACGAGTTCAAGCGCTTCATGAAGCTGATGACCACGGTCTACGGCGCCTTCGGCCTGGAGTTCACCCTCGGCCTCTCGACGCGGCCCGCCAACCCGGCCGACCGCGTGGGCGATGACGCGCTCTGGGACAAGGCCGAGGCGGCGCTGCGCACCGCGCTCGAGCGGGAGGGGCTCCCCTGGAAGCTCAATCCCGGAGACGGCGCCTTCTACGGGCCCAAGATCGACTTCTCCGTGACCGACTCCCTCGGCCGCTCCTGGCAGACGTGCACCTTCCAGCTCGACTACGCCGCGCCCGAGCGCTTCGACCTCGCCTACGTCGGCGACGACAACGCCGAGCACCGCCCGGTGGTGATTCACCGCGCCGTCTACGGCTCCTTCGAGCGCTTCATCGCCATCCTCACCGAGCACTACGCCGGTGCCTTCCCCGCCTGGCTGGCCCCGGTGCAGGCCCGGGTGGTCACCGTCTCCGATCGCTTCAACGACTGGGGGCACCAGGTGGTGGCCCGGCTGCAGGCCGAGGGCTGGCGGGTGGAGATGGACGAGTCCTCCGACAAGCTCGGCGCCAAGATCCGCAACGCCCAGCTGGCCAAGGTCCCCTTCGCGCTGGTGGTGGGCGAGAAGGAGGTCGAGGCGCAGGGCGTGGCGCCGCGCCGCCACGGCGGCGAGGACCTGAAGACCCAGCCGCTCGGCGCCTTCGTCGAGCTCATGCGCCGCGAGGCCACCCCGCCGTTCTAGGCCGGGCCGGAGGGCGGGGGCGTCGGGCACTGCGCCCCGTCCGCGGCGTCCTTGACGGGGTCCCTCGGACCCCTGTAGTCTCCCACGTTCGATGTCTTTCGTACGCAGCGAATCACGACTTCTTCGCCTGGCGGGAGAGTCCCGGCCGGGCTAGCTGCGCTGCCGAGACCTCTTCCGCCGAAACCGGCCGGAGAGGTCCCTCCCCTCAGAGACGACCCCGCCGGCCCCGAACAGGAGCCTGGGGAACCGTCATGCCGAGCAAGGAAAGCGTAGCCATGGATCGCGTCGTCATCTTCGACACCACGCTGCGGGATGGGGAGCAGAGCCCCGGCTGCAGCATGAACCTCGGCCAGAAGCTGCGCGTGGCCAAGGCGCTCAAGGAGCTGGGCGTCGACGTGATCGAGGCCGGCTTCGCCGCCGCCTCGCCCGGCGACCTGGAGGCCATCCAGGCGGTGAGCCGCGAGGTGCCGGGCCCCATCATCTGCAGCCTCTCCCGCTGCAACCGCGGCGACATCGAGGCCAGCTGGAAGGCCCTGCAGGACGCACCGCGCAAGCGCTGCCACGTCTTCCTGGCCACCAGCCCCATCCACCGCGACTTCAAGCTGAAGATGGCCAAGGAGGAGATCATCAAGCGGGCCGTCGACGGCATCAAGGTCGCCCGCGAGAAGTTCGAGGACATCGAGTTCTCCACCGAGGACGCGGCGCGCACCGAGCTCGAGTTCCTGGCCGAGGTGGTGGAGAGGGCCATCGAGGCCGGCGCCACCACCCTCAACATCCCGGACACCGTCGGCTACGCGCTGCCCCAGACCTACGCCGACGCCCTGAGCTACCTCCGCAAGCACGTCCGCGGCATCGACAAGGTGGTCATCTCCGTCCACTGCCACAACGACCTGGGCCTGGCGGTGGCCAACAGCCTGGCCGGCGTGATGGTCGGCGCCCGCCAGGTGGAGTGCACCATCAACGGCATCGGCGAGCGGGCCGGCAACGCCTCGCTGGAGGAGATCGTGATGGCGCTGAAGACGCGCCAGGACGTCTTCAAGGTCCAGCACGGCATCCGCACCGAGCAGCTCTTCCCCGTCAGCCGCCTGGTGTCGCAGGTCACCGGCAGCTACGTGCAGCGGAACAAGGCCATCGTCGGGCAGAACGCCTTCGCCCACGAGGCCGGAATCCACCAGCACGGCATGCTGACCCACCGCGAGACCTACGAGATCATGCGGCCCGAGGAGGTGGGCTTCAGCCGCTCGCAGCTGGTGCTGGGCAAGCACTCCGGCCGCCACGCCCTCAAGGAGCGGCTCACCGCGCTGGGCTACAAGCTGGACGACGCCCAGCTCGACAAGGTCTTCGCCGACTTCAAGCTCCTGGCCGACAAGAAGAAGGAGATCTACGACGCCGACCTCGAGGCCCTGGTGATCCACGGCCAGCTCCTCAAGGGGCAGCAGATGTGGGACCTGGCGGCGCTCTCCACCACCTCCGGCACCGGCACGCTGCCGGCCGCCTCCATCGCGCTCCTCAAGTCGGACGGCGCCCGCTTCCAGGCAGCCAGCGCCGGCGACGGCCCGGTGGACGCGGTCTTCAAGGCCATCGAGAGCATCACCGGCGTGGCGGTGAAGCTGCGCGACTACCGCATCGCGGCCGTCACCACCGGCGAGGACGCCCAGGGCGAGGTCTCGCTCGAGGTCGAGCACGACACCGGCATCTACCGCGGCCGGGCGCTCTCCACCGACATCATCGAGGGCAGCGCCCGGGCCTTCCTCGACGTGGTGAACCGCATCGTGCTGAAGCGCGGCGAGAGCACCCGCTCGGCCCAGGTCATGGAAGAGGGCACCCCGTAGCCGTGGCCCCGCGAACCCTGTTCGAGAAGGTCTGGGACGCGCACCAGGTGCAGGCGGAGACCGCCGACACCCCGGCGGTCCTCTACATCGACCTCCACCTGGTGCACGAGGTGACGAGCCCGCAGGCCTTCTCGGAGCTGCGGGCCCGGGGGCTGGGGGTCCGGAGGCCGGAGCGGACCCTGGCCACCATGGACCACTCCACGCCGACGTTGCCCAGCGGCGCCGACGGCCGCTGGCCCTTCGCCGACCCGCAGGCCGCGGCGCAGGTGCAGCGGCTGGAGCAGAACTGCGCCGACTTCGGGGTGGAGCTCCACCCGCTGGGGTCGCCGCGCCAGGGCATCGTCCACGTCATGGGGCCGGAGCTGGGTGCCACCCAGCCCGGCATGACCGTGGTCTGCGGCGACAGCCACACCGCCACCCACGGCGCCTTCGGGGCCCTGGCCTTCGGCATCGGCACCTCCGAGGTGGGCCACGTGCTCGCCAGCCAGTGCCTGCTGCAGCGGCGTCCCCGCACGCTGGCGGTGAAGGTGGACGGCACCCTGCGCGGCGGCGTCACCGCCAAGGACCTGGTGCTGGCCATCATCGCCAGGCTGGGCGTGGGCGGCGGCACCGGCCACGTCCTCGAGTACCTGGGTCCGGCGGTGCGCGCGCTCTCCATGGAGGCGCGCATGACCCTCTGCAACATGTCGATCGAGGCGGGGGCGCGCGCCGGCATGGTGGCCCCCGACGACACCACCTTCCAGTGGCTGGCGGGGCGCTCGCGGGTGCCCTCCGGGGCGGCCTGGGACGCGGCCGTGGCGCGCTGGCGGTCGTTGCCCTCCGATCCCGGGGCCCGCTACGACCGCGAGATGGCGCTCGACGCCTCGGCGCTCGAGCCCATGATCACCTGGGGCACGAACCCGGGGCAGGGCATCGCCGTCACCGGCCGCGTGCCCGATCCGGCCGCCGAGAAGGAGGCCGCTGCCCGGGCCTCGGCCGAGGCGGCGCTCCGCTACATGGGGCTCCGGCCGGGCCAGGCCATCGCCGGCCAGCCGGTGCAGGTGGTCTTCGTGGGCTCCTGCACCAACGGCCGCATCGAGGACCTTCGCGCCGCGGCCCAGGTGCTCCGCGGCCGCAAGGTGCAGACGCGCACCCTGGTGGTGCCGGGCTCGATGGCGGTGAAGAAGCTGGCCGAGGCCGAGGGGCTCGACCGGGTGGTGCGCGAGGCCGGGGCCGAGTGGCGCGAGCCGGGCTGCTCGATGTGCATCGGCATGAACGGGGACGTCATCGCCGCCGGCCAGTACTGCGTCTCCACCTCCAACCGCAACTTCGAGGGGCGGCAGGGGCAGGGGGGCCGCACGCTGCTCGCCAGCCCCTACACCGCCGCCGCCTCGGCGGTGGCCGGCGCGGTGGCCGACCCCCGCCCGCTGCTGGAGGGCCGATGAACCCCATCCGCGTCATCGAGAGCCGGACGGTGGTGCTGCCGCGCGAGAACGTGGACACCGACCAGATCATCCCTGCCCGCTTCCTCAAGACCACCAGCAAGGAGGGGCTGGGCCGCTCCCTCTTCGCCGACTGGCGCTACGACTCCGCCGGCACGCCCCGGCCCGAGTTCGTGCTCAACCAGCCCGCGACCCAGGGCTGCCAGGTGCTGGTGGCCGGCGACAACTTCGGCTGCGGCTCCTCCCGCGAGCACGCCCCCTGGGCGCTCGTGGACTTCGGCATCCGGGCGGTGATCAGCACCTCGGTGGCCGACATCTTCCGGAACAACGCCCTGAAGAACGGCCTGGTGCCGGTGGTGGTGGACGCCGCCGCCCACCAGAAGCTGCTGTCGGCCCCGGGCGCGCCGGTGCGCATCGACCTCGAGTCGCGCACCGTCACGCTCCCCGACGGCAGCCGGGCCAGCTTCCCCATCGACGGCTTCGCCCGCTACTGCCTCATGAACGGCGTGGACGAGCTCGGCTTCCTGCTCTCGCAGGGGGAGGCCATCGATCGCTTCGAGAGGTCCCGGTGAAGGCGCTCATCGCGGTCCTGGGCGGAGACGGCATCGGCCCCGAGGTGGCGCGCCAGGGCGCCCGGGTCCTCGGGGTGGTGGGCGAGCTCTTCGGTCACGCCTTCGACATGCCGGAGGCGCCGGTGGGCGGCGCGGCCATCGACGCCACCGGCGAGCCGCTGCCGGCCGCCACCCTGGCGCTGTGCCGCGAGGCCGACGCCATCCTCTTCGGCGCCATCGGCGGCCCGCGCTGGGGCCCCTCGGCGCCGGTGCGGCCGGAGCAGGGGCTGCTGGCACTGCGCAAGGCGCTGGGCCTCTTCGCCAACCTGCGGCCGGTGGCGGTGAACGAGCGGCTGGCCGCGGCCTCGCCCCTCAAGCCCGAGATCGTGAAGGGCGTGGACCTGCTGGTGGTGCGCGAGCTCACCGGGGGCATCTACTTCGGCGAGAAGCGGCGCACCGCCGACGCCGCCTTCGACGCCTGCACCTACACGGTGGCCGAGGTGGAGCGGGTGGTGCGAATGGCCGGCCGCCTGGCCCGCGGCCGCCGCAAGAAGATCACCAGCGTGGACAAGGCCAACGTCCTCGAGACCTCGCGGCTGTGGCGCGAGGTGGCCGAGCGGGTGGTCCGGGCCGAGTTCTCCGACTGCACCCTGGAGCACCAGCTCGTCGACTCCTGCGCCATGCAGCTGGTGCGGCGCCCCGGCGACTTCGACGTCATCGTCACCGAGAACATGTTCGGCGACATCCTCACCGACGAGGCCTCGGTGGTGGCCGGCTCCATCGGCCTCCTGCCCTCGGCCTCGCTGGGGGAGGGGAGGCTCGGCCTGTACGAGCCCATCCACGGCTCGGCCCCCGACATCGCCGGCAAGGGCGTCGCCAACCCCTACGGCACCATCCTCTCGGCGGCCATGCTCCTGCGCCACTCGCTGGGGCTCGAGGCCGAGGCGCGCGCGGTGGAGCAGGCCGTGGAGAGCGCCATCGAGGGTGGAGCCCTGACCCCCGACCTGACCTCGGCCGGGGCGGTGGGCACCGCCGAGGCGGGCGCGGCGGTGATCGCCGCCCTCCGCGCCGGCGTACGGTAGGGCGGGGCGAGGGCGATCGGGCTTCGACTGCAGGGACTCGGAATCGGAAACGGACGGGAAGGACTCATGGCCAAAGAGAAGATGACCGCAGCCCAGGCGGTGGTCCGGGCGCTGGAGCTGGAGGGTGTCGACTACATCTTCGGCATCCCGGGCGGGACCATCCTGCCCATCTACGACGCGATGTTCTCCTCCAAGAAGCTGAAGCACGTGCTGGTGCGCCACGAGCAGGTGGGCGCGCACGCCGCCGAGGGGTACGCGCACGCCACCGGGAAGGTGGGGGTGTGCTTCGGCACCTCCGGCCCGGGGGCCACCAACCTGGTGACCGGCATCGCCGACGCCTACATGGACTCGGTTCCGCTGGTGGCCATCACCGCCAACGTGGCCACCTCCCTCATCGGCACCGACGGCTTCCAGGAGGCGGACATCACCGGCATCACCATGCCCATCACCAAGCACAACTGGCTGGTGACCCACCCCGAGGACGTGCCCCGGGTGCTGAAGGAGGCCTTCTACGTGGCCCGGACCGGGCGGCCGGGCCCGGTGCTGGTGGACATCCCCAAGGACGTCCTCAACATGAACGTGGACTTCGAGTACCCCGACGAGGTCCACATCCCCGGGTACCTGCACGAGCCCAAGGAGAAGCCGCGGCTGGGCGACGCCGCCCAGCTCATCCGCTCCTCCACCAGGCCCATCATCTACCTGGGCGGCGGCGTGCGGACCTCCAACGGCTTCCCCGAGGTCTTCGAGTTCTGCGAGCTGGTGGGCGCACCGGTGGTCACCACCGTGCACGGCAAGGGGGCCTTCCCCGAGACCCACGACCACTGCCTGGGCATGTTCGGCATGCACGGGGCCCGCTACGCCAACTACGCGGTGCAGAACGCCGACCTGATCATCGCCCTCGGCGCCCGCTTCGACGACCGCGTCACCGGCAAGCTCTCCACCTTCGCCCCCGAGGCCAAGGTGGTGCACCTCGACGTCGACCCGGCCGAGATCTCCAAGCTGGTGACCGCCACCGTGCCCCTGGTGGGCGACCTCAAGGTGCTGCTGCCGCAGCTCGGCGCCGAGGTGAAGCGGATCTTCCAGGAGAAGGGCCGGCCCGACCTGGCTCCCTGGTGGAAGAAGGTCAACGACTGGCGCGCCAAGTACCCGCTGCGCTTCAAGCAGGAGGGGGAGAAGTACATCCTCCCGCAGACGGCGGTGGACCGCATCTGGCGCAAGTGCGAGGGGCGAGCCATCGTCACCACCGGCGTGGGCGAGCACCAGATGTGGGCCGCCCAGTTCTGGAAGGTGTCGGCGCCGCGCCAGTTCATCACCTCGGGCGGTCTGGGCACCATGGGCTTCTGCCTGCCGGCGGCCATCGGCATCCAGTGCGCGCGGCCCGACGCCCTGGTGGTGGGCATCGACGGCGACGGCAGCTTCCAGATGACGCTCCAGGACCTGGCCACCGCCGTGGACCTGAAGCTGCCCATCAAGATCTTCATCCTCAACAACCTGTTCCTGGGCATGGTGCGCCAGTGGCAGGAGCTCTTCTACGACGGCCGGTTCAGCGAGACCCCGCTCTCCGACCTCCCCGACCTGGTGAAGCTGGCCGAGGCCTACCACTGCCTCGGCCTGCGGGCCCGGACGCTGGAGGAGCTGGACGGGGTCATCGACCAGGCGCTGGCCCACCGCGACGGCCCCTGCATCGTGGACATCCGGGTGAAGCGGCAGGAGAAGGTGTTCCCCATGGTCCCGGCGGGTGCCCCGCTCCACGACATGATCGGGGGTGACTAGATGGAGAAGACCGAGCAGACGCCCAGCGGCAACGTCCACACGCTCTCGCTCTTGGTGGAGAACAAGTCCGGCGTGCTCCAGCGCATCGCCGGCCTGTTCGGCCGCCGCGGCTACAACATCGAGAGCCTGGCGGTGGGCCCCACCGAGCGACCCGAGTACTCCCGCATGACCATCGTCGTCCGGCTGGAGGCCAAGCCGGTCGACCAGGTGGTGCGCCAGGTGCAGAAGCTCGTGCCGGTCATCGAGGTCAAGGAGCTCAAGCCCGAGGACCTCATCGAGCGCGAGCTGCTGCTGGTGAAGATCAAGACCCCGGAGCAGAACCACGCCGAGCTGCGCGCCATCGCCGACACCTACGAGGCGCAGATCGTCGACGTCTCGCCCGACGCCCTGATGATCGAGGCCGCCGGGACCGCCGCCAAGCTCGACGCCCTCGAGGAGCGGCTGGTGAAGTACGGAATCCAGGAGCTGTGCCGCAGCGGGCGCATCGCCCTGGAGCGCGGGTTCAAGACCCTCGCTCCACCCTCTCTCAAGTAAGCGGAGCCGCAACCATGGCCAAGATCTACTACGACAAGGACGCGAAGCTGGACGTGCTCAAGAAGCGCAAGGTGGCGGTCATCGGCTACGGCAGCCAGGGCCACGCCCACGCGCTCAACCTCAAGGACTCGGGCGTGGACGTGCGCGTCGGCCTGCACGAGGGCTCCAGGTCCAGGAAGAAGGCGCAGGGGGCCGGGCTCAAGGTGACCACCGTGGCGGAGGCCGCCAAGGAGGCCGACGTCATCATGATCCTGATCCCGGACCAGACGCAGCGCGCCGTCTACCTCGCCGAGATCGCCCCGCACCTGGGGAAGGGCAAGGCCCTGCTCTTCGCCCACGGCTTCAACATCCACTTCGGGCAGATCATCGCCCCCGAGGACGTGGACGTGCTGCTGGTGGCCCCCAAGGGGCCGGGCCACCTGGTGCGGCGCCAGTACCAGGACGGCCGCGGCATCCCCTGCCTCATCGCCATCCACCAGGACGCCACCGGCAAGGCGCAGCAGGTTGGCCTGGCTTACGCCCGCGCCATCGGCGGCACCCGCGCCGGCGTCCTCGAGACCACCTTCAAGGAGGAGACCGAGACCGATCTCTTCGGCGAGCAGGCGGTGCTGTGCGGCGGCGCCTCGGCCCTGGTGAAGGCGGGCTTCGAGACCCTGGTGGAGGCCGGCTACCAGCCGGAGAGCGCGTACTTCGAGTGCCTCCACGAGCTCAAGCTCATCGTCGACCTGATGTACGAGGGCGGCCTCGCCTGGATGCGCCACTCCATCTCCGACACCGCCGAGTACGGCGACTACACCCGGGGCCCGCGCATCGTCACCGAGGAGACCAAGAACGAGATGCGCCGCATTCTCAAGGAGATCCAGTCGGGCCAGTTCGCGAAGGAGTTCATCATCGAGAACCAGGTGGGCCGGCCGGTCTTCGAGAAGCTCCGGGTCGCGGAGAAGGCTCACCCCATCGAGGAGGTGGGGAAGAAGCTCCGCAACATGATGAGCTGGATCCGGGAGGCCAAGAAGGACTCCTCCGATCCCAACGCTCGTTGACATCGGGGCCGAAATCCTTATCATCCTGCGACTTTTGACGGAGGAGCCCCATCAACAACCCGCGTGACACCCGTACCAACCGCGACTCGCGGACCAACCGGCGCATCAAGGCCCGGGAGGTCCGCCTCGTCGGGTCCAACGGCGATCAGCTCGGCGTCGTCCCGATCGAGCAGGCGCTGGCGAAGGCCATGGACGAAGGGCTCGACCTCGTCGAGGTCAACCCCATGGCCAAGCCGCCGGTCTGCAAGATCATGGACTACGGCAAGTTCAAGTACGACGAGAAGAAGAAGCAGAACGAGGCCAAGAAGAAGCAGGTGGTGGTGCAGCTCAAGGAAGTGAAGCTGCGCCCGCGGACCGAGGAGCACGACTACCTGGTGAAGATCGGGAAGATCAGGGAGTTCCTCCAGGAGGCCAACAAGGCCCGCGTCACCGTGATGTTCCGGGGCCGCGAGATCACCCACCGCGAGCTGGGCCAGGCAGTGCTCACCCGGGTGATCGAGGACACGCGCGAGGTGGCGGTCATCGAGTCGGCGCCGCGGATGGAAGGGCGCCAGATGTTCATGATCCTGGCGCCGAACCCGAAGATGCTGCAGCGGCAGCGCGATCAGGCCAAGGCCAAGGCCGAGGCGGCTGCCAAGGCGGCGCTGTCCGGCGAGGCCCCGGCCCCGGTTGCCGCCGCGCCCGTCGCACCGCCGCCGCCCGCGCCGCCGGGCGAGCCCTCCGGTGGCGGTGCGCCGCCGGCGACGGCGTAGAGAACCACGGATTCACGGAGAAAGAGGAACATGCCCAAGCTGAAGACGAAGTCCGGCGCGAAGAAGCGCTTCCAGGTGAAGAAGAGCGGTGCGGTGAAGTTCCGCCGCGCGGGCGTGCGCCACCTGGCCACGTTCGGCAAGACCAAGAAGCAGCGGGTGAACCTCCGCGGGACCGGCCACCTGACGCCGGAGGACGCCAAGAAGATCACGGAGTGCTTCCCCTACGCGCGCTAGCGCGTGACGGGTGGTACTCCCACAACGCCCAAGCGGGGTTCAGAAGCGCGGCCCGTTGGCCGCCTCCCGCCGGCAACGAGGTGAAGTCGCATGCGCGTCAAGAAGGGATTCAAGGCTCGTCGTCGCCGCAATCGCGTTCTCAAGCTGGCCAAGGGGTTCCGCGGCCGCCGCAAGAACTGCTACAAGCGCGCCAACCAGGCGGTGGAGCGCGCCCTCGACTACTCCACCCGTGATCGCCGCCGCCGCCGCCGGGACTTCCGCTCCCTGTGGATCGCCCGCATCAACGCCTCGGCGCGGGCCAACGGGACCAGCTACTCCCGCCTCATCGCCGGCCTGAAGAAGGCGGGCGTGGCGCTCGACCGGAAGGTCCTGGCCGACCTGGCGCTCTTCCTCCCCGGCGACTTCGCCGCGGTGGTGAAGGCCGCGCAGGCCTAGGCCCGGGCGCATGGCCAGCCTGCTGGCTCAGCTCGAGTCGCTGTCGCAGGCGGCCGCGCGCGACATCGCCGCCGCCTCCGACGAGAAGGCGCTCGAGGAGCTCCGGGTCCGCTTCCTCGGCAAGAAGGGCGAGCTCTCCGCGGTCCTCCGCGGCATGGGCGCCCTGGCGGCCGAGGAGCGCCCCAAGGTCGGCGAGGTCGCCAACCGGGTCCGCGACCAGGTCGAGTCCCTGCTCGACGGCGCCCGGGAGCGGCTGGCCGGCGCGCGCCTGGAGGCGGAGCTGGCCGGCCCGCCCATCGACGTCACCCTGGCCGGCCGGCGGCCGCTGCCCCGCGGCCACCGGCACCCGCTGACCCGCGCCGCCGAGGAGATCGCCGCCATCTTCGCGCGCCTCGGCTACGAGGTGGCGAGCGGGCCGGAGATCGAGCTCGACTGGTACAACTTCGAGGCGCTCAACATCCCGGCCGACCATCCTGCCCGCGACATGCAGGACACCTTCTACGTGGAGGAGGCGGCGCTGGGCGGCGCCCACCGCAGCGGCTCGGTGCTGCTGCGGACCCACACCTCGCCGGTCCAGATCCGGGCCATGAAGCGGCTGGGCAAGCCGCCCGTTCGCATCATCTGCCCCGGCCGCGTCTACCGCTCCGACTACGACCAGACCCACTCGCCCATGTTCCACCAGGTGGAAGGGCTGTGCGTGGACGAGCACATCACCTTCGCCGACCTCAAGGGCACGCTGGCTGCCTTCGCCCGCGCCTACTTCGGACCGGGCACCAGGACCCGGTTCCGTCCCTCCTACTTCCCCTTCGTCGAGCCGGGCGCGGAGGTGGACGTCTCCTGCTCCATCTGCGGGGGCAGCGGCCGCAAGGACGGAAAGCGCTGCGGCACCTGCAAGGAGACCGGCTGGCTCGAGGTGCTGGGCTCGGGGATGGTGCACCCCAGGGTGCTGGAGAACGGTGGCATCGACCCCTCCCGCTACACCGGCTTCGCCTTCGGCATGGGCGTGGAGCGCATGGCGATGCTGAAGTACGGCATCGACGACCTGCGGCTCTTCTTCGAGAACGACCTCCGCTTCCTGCGGCAGTTCTAGGCTCCGATGCGCATCTCGCTCCAGTGGCTCTCCGAGTACGTGGAACTGGCCGGCGTCTCCGCCGAGGAGCTGGCGCGGCGGCTCACCGCGGTGGGGCTCGAGGTCGAGGGGCTGACGCGCCTGGGGCAGGGGCTGGAAGGCGTGGTGGCGGCCCGGATCCTGACCTCCGAGCGCCACCCCAACGCCGAGAAGCTCTCGGTGACCACCGTGGACCGCGGCGGGGGTGCTCCTCCGCTGCAGGTGGTATGCGGCGCCAGGAACTACGCCGTCGGCGACGTGGTGCCGCTGGCCACGGTGGGCAGCGTCCTGCCCGGCGGCCAGAAGATCGAGAAGGCCAAGCTCCGCGGGGTCGAGTCCTCCGGGATGCTCTGCTCGGCCCGGGAGCTGGGCACCGACGCCGACGCCAGCGGGCTCCTCATCCTCCCCGGGAACGTGGCGCCGGGCACGCCCATCGCCAGGGCCCTGGGCCTCGACGACGTGCTGCTCGAGGTCAACGTCACCCCCAACCGGCCCGACTGCCTCTCGCACATCGGCGTCGCCCGCGAGGTGGCGGCGCTCCTCGGCCGAGAGGTGCGCCACCCGGCCTCGCGGCTGGCCGAGGCCGGCGCGCCGGCGGCCTCGCTGGCAAGGGTGCGCATCGACGCGCCCGAGCGCTGCGCCCGCTACGCCGCCCGGGTCGTCGAGGGCGTGCGCATCGGCCCCTCGCCCGGCTGGCTGGCCCGGCGCCTCGAGGCCTGCGGGGTGCGCTCCATCTCCAACGTGGTGGACGCCACCAACTACGCGCTCCTGGAGCTGGGCCACCCGCTCCACGCCTTCGACCTCGACAAGGTGGCCGGCGCCGAGATCGTGGTGCGCACCGCCCGGCCCGGGGAGAAGCTCACCACCCTCGACGCCAAGGTCCGCGACCTCGATCCCGAGGATCTGCTCATCTGCGACCGCGACCGGGGCAGCGCCCTGGCCGGCGTCATGGGCGGCGGCGACTCCGAGATCTCGGCCGGCACCACCCGGGTGCTGCTGGAGTCGGCCTGGTTCGCGCCCGCCGGCATCCGCCGGACCTCGCGGCGCCACGGGCTGAAGACCGAGGCCTCCTACCGCTTCGAGCGGGGCGCCGACCAGGGGATGGTGGTGCCGGCGCTGGACCGCTGCGCGGCGCTCATCGCAGAGCTGGCCGGCGGCACCGTCCGCCCCGGCGTCGTGGACGCCCACCCGCGCCCGCACCAGGCCCTCGAGGTGCGGCTGCGCTGGTCGCGGCCGGCGGCGCTGCTGGGCTCGCCGGTGCCGCAGGTGGAGGCCCGCCGCATCCTCGGCGGGCTGGGCTTCGCCGAACGGGCCGCCGACGCCGAGGGGGCGCGCTTCGCCGTCCCCAGCTGGCGCGTCGACGTCTCCATCGAGGAGGACCTGGTCGAGGAGCTGGTCCGCACCCAGGGATACGACCGCATCCCCGAGACCCTGCCGGCCATCGCCGCCGCCACGCCGCTCGAGCCGGCCGAGGCCCGGACGCTGGCGCGGCTGCGCGAGGCGCTGGAGGGGGCGGGGTTCAGCGAGGCGGTGAACTTCAGCTTCGTCTCCGAGCCCGATCTGGCGCCCCTGCGCTACGACCTCGAGGGACGGAAGGTCGACGGCCCGGCCGCCATCCCGCTCAAGAACCCCATCAGCACCGACCTGGGGGTGATGCGCACCAGCCTGGTGCCCTCGCTCCTCCGCAACGCCGCCCGCAACCGGGCGCAGCGCGTGGACGACGTCCGCCTCTACGAGATCGCGCGCGTCTACCACCCGCGGGCGCCGGGGGGCGCCGGCGACGAGCCCAGCGCCGAGGGGCTGCGGGTGGCCGGCGTCATGGCCGGCCGGCGTGCGCCGCCGGGCTGGGCCGTCGGCGGCGAGGCCGTGGACTTCTACGATGCCAAGGCGGCGGTCGAGGCGCTCCTCGAGGCGGCCGGGGTGACCGGGGCGCGCTGGCAGTCCCCCGGCGCCGGGTGGCTGCACCCTCGCCACTCGGCGCGGATCAGCGCCGCCGATGGCTCCGTGCTCGGCACCGTGGGCGAGCTCCACCCGCGGGTGGCCGCGGCCTTCGAGCTGCCCCGCGGCCTCCTGTCCTTCGAGCTGTCCTGCGAGGCGCTGGCGCGGAGCGGGAGCCTGACCCCGCAGCACCGGGCCATCCCGCCGTTCCCGGCCGTGCTCCGCGACCTGGCGCTGGTGGTCGAGGAGGGCATCCAGGCCGAGGCCGTGCTGGCCGCCATCCGCGCCGAGGGGCTGGTGGAGGAGGCGGCGCTCTTCGACGTCTACCGCGGCGCGCCGCTGCCGGCCGGCAGGAAGAGCCTGGCGGTCGCCATCCGCTACCGCGCCCCCGATCGCACCCTGACCGACCCGGAGGCCGACGCCGCGCACGGGCGCATCGTCGAGCGGCTGCGGTCCGACCCGGCGGTGCGCGGGGAGCTGCGCGCCTAGGGCGCCAGCAGGGGAGGGCGCATGGCGCCGGCGACCGAGGAACGGGCCCTGTCCGCGGGCAAGCTCGCCTGGGTCGGGCTGGCGCTGGCGGCAGCGGCGCTGCTCTCCTCCTGGAACCCCTTCGCCGCGCCCTTCGGGCTGATCCTGGGCGTCGCCTCCGGAGGGCTGGGCCTCTGGCTCCTGCGCCGCAGGCGCGGCAGCCGGCCGGCGGCCGCTGGAGCGCTGACCCTCGGTGCCCTGGCTGCCCTGGTGAGCGCGCTCGTCCTCTGGCTCGGCGCCGGCGCCGTGACCGCCGAGCTGACCGGCGAGCCGGTGGTGAAGGCGCGGACGGCCGCCGAGGCCGGGGCCCTCCTCGACGCGGCGCGAGCCGCGAGCGACCCCGTGCGGCAGCGGGCGCGGAAGGAGCTGGAAGCGGCAGCCGCGGGAGCCGGCGGTGCCCCAGCGGAATCCGCGAAGGAGGACGTGCCCTTGGAGCCGGCTCCGCCGCCCCCCGAAGGCGAGGACGAGGACGAACCCGAATGATTGCGAGAGTTTGACAGTCCCTGGTCATTCAGCTAACAATCCCCAAGACTTAGGTTCGAGCGGGCGAGGGGTTCCGTGACCAAGGCCGATATCATCGAGAGCGTCTACGAGAAGGTGGGCTTCTCCAAGAAGGAAGCCGCCGAGATCGTGGAGATGGTCTTCGACACGATCAAGGAGACGCTGGAGCGCGGGGAGAAGATCAAGATCTCCGGCTTCGGGAACTTCATCGTTCGCGACAAGAAGTCTCGCGTGGGGCGCAACCCGCAGACGGGCGAGGAGATCGAGATCTCCGCCCGGCGGGTGCTGACCTTCCGGCCCAGCCAGGTCCTGAAGAACGCGCTCAACGCCAGCGCCGAGGCCGCCGAGAGCGGCGCCGCCCCGGCCACCCACTGACGCGCGGCGCCCGACCCTAGTCGCGCTCCCCCAGCAGGCGGTAGAGCGTCTTGCGGTCGATCCCCAGGATCTCCGCGGCGCGCGTCTTGTTGCCGCCCGCCTCGCCCAGCACCAGCTCGGCGTAGCGCCTCTCCAGCTCGGCAAGGGTGGGGCGGTCCGCCAGGGCCAGCCCCGCCGGCGTGGCCGCGGCCGCGCCGCCGCGGATGGTGTCGGGGAGATCCTCGGGCAGGATGACGCCGGCCGGGTTGAGGGCCAGGGCGCGGGCGACCACGTTCTCCAGCTCGCGCACGTTGCCGGGCCAGTGGTGGGCCACCAGCAGGTCGCGGGCGCCGTCGGAGATGGCCCGGGCGCCGTCGGGCCGGCCGTGCTTGTGGGCGAAGTGCTCCGCGAGGAGCGGGATGTCCTCGCGCCTGTCGCGCAGCGGCGGGATCTGGATGGTGACCACGTTGAGGCGGAAGTAGAGGTCCTCGCGGAACCGCCCCTCCTTCACCGCCAGGGCCAGGTCGCGGTTGGTGGCCGCCACCACCCGCACGTCCACCGCCACCGGTTCGTTGGTGCCCACGCGCCGGATGGTGCCCTCCTGCAGGGCGCGGAGCAGGCGCGACTGCAGGTTGGGACCCACGTCGCCGATCTCGTCGAGGAACAGGGTGCCGCTGCTCGCTTCCTCGAAGAGGCCGCGGCGGGCCACCTGGGCGCCGGTGAAGGCACCGCGGGCGTGGCCGAAGAGCTCCGACTCCAGCACGCCTTCGGCGATGGCACCGCAGTCCACCGCCACGAAGGGTCCGGAGGAGCGGGGCGAGGCCTGGTGGATGGCGCGCGCCACCAGCTCCTTGCCAGTGCCGCTCTCGCCGAGGATGAGGACGGTGGCGTCGGTGGCCGCGACGCGGGCGGCGGTCTTGTAGACGTGGAGCATGGCCTCGCTGCGGCCCACCACGTTCTCCAGCCGGTACTTCTCCCGTACGTCTCGCCGCAGTGCCCGGTTCTCCAGCACCAGCGAGCGCTGCCGCAGCGCCCGGGCCACCACCACCTTGATGGCGTCGACGTCGTAGGGCTTGGAGATGTAGTCGAAGGCTCCGCGGCGGATGGCGTCCACCGCCCCGTCGATGTTGCCGAAGGCCGTGACCAGGATCACCGGGGTGTCGGGGGCCCGGACCCGGAGCGCATCGGTGAGCTCCAGGCCGCCGGTCTCGCCCATGCGGATGTCGGAGACCACCAGGTCGGGGGCCTGGCCCCCCTCGAGCCGCTCCAGCACCTCGCGGCCGTCGGAGAGGGCCACCACCGCGTGCCCTTCGGCGCTGAGGATGCGCTGCAGGAGCTCGCGGCTCACGGCGTCGTCGTCGACGACGAAGATGCGGGAGGGCTCGGTCACGCGGCGATCCTATGCGGAGGCCCGCCAGGCGGGGGCGGGGATGAGCAGGGTGAATGTGGCGCCCTGGCCAGGGACGCTGTCCACCTCGATGTGGCCGCGCAGGGCGCTGGCGATCTCGCGGCAGATGGCCAGCCCCAGCCCGGTCCCCTTGCCCTTGGGCTTGGTGGAGTAGAACGGCTCGAAGATGCGCTTTCGCTCCTCGGGGGCGATGCCCGGGCCGGTGTCGGAGACGGCCAGGCTGAGCTGCTCGCCGCTGCGCCGGACCCGGACGGTGAGCTGTCCGCCGTGGGCCATGGCGTCCACGGCGTTGGCGATGAAGTTGGTGAGGACGTGGCGGACCAGGCCGGGGTCGAGGGTGGCCCGCCCCAGCTCCGGCGGCACGTCGCGCCGCACCGACACCCGGGCACGGGCGTCGGCCGAGAGGGTCAGCGAGAGGGCCTCGTCCACCAGTGCCGTGAGCTCCACCGGCTCGGGGTTGGCGCGCAGCGCCCGGGCCGAGTCGAGGAAGCGGCGGATGATGGCGGTCATCCTCTTCACCTCGCGCTCGATGACCGCCAGCTCGTCCCGCATCGCCGGCGGGCACTCGGGGGCCCGGGCCAGGAGCTGCACGTGGCCGGAGATGGCGTTGAGCGGGTTGCCCAGCTCATGGGCGATGGTGCCGGAGAGCTGGCCCAGCGCCGCCAGCTGCTCCTTGGCTGTGAGGTCGTGGCGCGCCTCCACCAGGAGGTCGTTGAGGTCGGCCAGCGCCCGGTTCTTGCCGGCCAGGTCGGCGGTGGCGGCGTCGACCCGCTCCTGGAGCTCCTGGCTGAAGCCCCGCACCCGCTGGAGCATGGCGTCGAGGCCGCGGGCCACCACGCCGATCTCGTCGTGGCGCTCGGTCCCGGGGATGCGGACCGCCTCGGAGGGGCCCGACTCCACGGCCGCCATGGCGTCGGCCAGGGCCGAGAGGGGGCGGGCCAGCATCCGGCCGAGGAGCAGGGTGAAGGCCAGCACCAGCACCAGCGTGCTTCCGGCGGTCACCCAGAGGAAGACCGTCCGCTCCCGCGAGGCGATCTGCTCGGCGTCGGCCACCCAGGCCTCGAGCTGCAGCGCCGCGACCGGGTGGCCGAAGGGGTCGAGTACCGGCTGCGACACCTCCACCAGTCGCTGGTCCTCGACGCCGGCGATGCGCGTCTGGAGCCGCTCGGGGAAGGGGTAGTCGAGCTGCTCGAAGGCCGTCTCCGGCCCCTGGGTGCCGAACTGGATGCGGATGATGTCGTCCTTGCCCGGGCGCCGGATGGCGAGCTGCACCTGGCGCAGGCCGCGGTGGCGGGTGACGGCCGCCCCCAGCCGGTCGGCGATGCGGGCCCTGTCCGACTCCAGGAACTCGCGCGACAGGTCGAGCTCGGTGACGAGCGAGCGGGCCACCGCCACGGTCCGGTCGCGGATGCCCTCCTCGACCGCCCGGGCGGCGATGGACTCGCCCAGGTAGGCGGCCACGCCCATGGTCACGAGCAGGATGGCGCCGAAGACGGCGGTGATCTGGAGGCGAAGGGACACGCGGGGACCGCACCAACGAAAACGGGGCCGGCAGCAGTGCCGGCCCCGTGAAGACTAGCAGGAGAAGCGGGAGGCTTACTTCTTGGCCTCGGCCTTCTTCTCCTCCTTCTTCTCGGCCTTCTTCTCGACCTTCTTCTCCTCCTTCTTGGCCTCGGCCTTCTTCTCCTCGGCGGCGAAGACAGGGGAAACGAACGCGAAGGCAACGAGAGCGGCGAGGATCTTCTTCATGTGGTGGTTCTCCCAGGGAGTGCTGCTGTTGGTTTGACCTGCGCGGAGGCAGGCTGGCGCCGGGGATAGCACGGCGCGTGCCACCCCTCCCGCCCGGCAACGGCCTGGAAGGACACCGTTCTTCCAGGCGGCCTCGGGGCGAATCGGGGATTTCCGGGACACCGTCCCGCACGGGGGCTAGAGGAGCTCCACGCGACATCCTGTCGAAGACGGGCCGGCCCCTGCCGGCGTCGAGCCCACCGGGCCGGGAGCGGCGGCCCGGGCCGGGCTATAACGAGCCCATGGCGACCATCGACTACACCGACGCCCGGCGGGCGCGGCTCGAGGTGGAGTTCCACTTCGCCGCCGCCCACCGGTTGCCCCGCTACGAGGGGCCCTGCTTCCGGATGCACGGCCACAACTACCGGCTGGTGGTGGCCGTGGAGGGGGACGTGGATCCGAAGACGGGGATGGTGGCCGACTTCGGGCAGCTCAAGGGAGCGGTGGAGGAGCACGTGCTGGCGCGCTGCGACCACCGCACGCTCAACGACTTCCTCGACAACCCCACCGCCGAGAACATCGCTCGCTGGATCTGGGAGGTGCTGGAGAAGCCGCTTCCCGGCCTCGCCGAGGTGCGGCTCTGGGAGATCCCCGACTCCTGCGTGATCTACCGGGGCGGCCGTGGCCGATAGCCGCCGCGTGCGGCGGAGGCCGGCGGGCGAGGCGGGGAGGGTGGAGGCGGCGGTGGGCGCGCTGCTGCGGGCCCTGCCGCTTCCGGAAGGCGAGCGGGCGCGGCGCGACCTCGACCTGGCGGGGACGCCGCGGCGGGTCGCCGAGGCCTGGCTCCTCGACCTCGTCGACGGCTACCGGGCCGATCCGGCCCGGATCCTGGCCGAGTCGATGGAGGCCACCGGGCGCGACCTGGTGGCGGTGACCGGCATCGACTTCCACTCCATGTGCCCGCACCACCTCCTCCCCTCGCGCGGCGTGGCCCACGTGGCCTACGTGCCCGGGAAGCGCGTCGTCGGGTTCGGACAGATCGCGCGGCTTGTCGACTGCTTCGCCCACCGGCTCATCCTCGAGGAGGACCTGGCCCGGCGCATCGCCGAGGCCCTTGTCCGCCACCTGGGTGCCCGCGGTGCCGCGGTGCTCCTCGACGCCGAGCAGGCCTGCCTCACGGTGCGCGGCGAGCGCCGCACGCGCGCCCGCGCCCACGCGCAGTGCTTCGTGGGCGTGCTGGCGCGCGACCGCTCCCTGCAGGCCCGCTTCCTGGAGGCGGTCGGCGCGGGGTCGCGATCGCGGGGGCCGCGGTCGCGGTCGGGGGCCCGCCCATGACCGCCCGCTCGGCCATCGTCACCGGCGGCGGCCGCGGCATCGGGGCCGCCATCGCCCGCGCCCTGACCGAGGCCGGGGTCAGGGTCACCGTCTTCGCCCGCACCCATGCCCAGATCGCGGCGCTGGTCCGCAGCGGCGCCGCCGAGCTGGCGGTGCGCGGCGACGTCTCCCGCGAGGAGGACGTGGCCAACCTGGTGGCCGAGCACGAGCGGGAGCTCGGGCCCTGCGACCTCCTCGTGAACAACGCCGGCATCCTGGTGCGCGGCGAGGTGGAGCGGCTCCTCCCCGCCGACTTCCGCCGGGTGCTGGAGGTGAACCTCACAGGGGCATTCCTCTGCGCCCGGGCCGTGCTCCCGGGCATGAAGGCGCGCCGGCGCGGGCGCATCGTCAACCTCGCCTCCATCTCCGCCACCCTGGGCACGCCCCAGGGCGGCGCCTACAACGCCTCGAAGTGGGGTCTGCTCGGGTTGACGAAGTGCCTGGCCGAGGAGCTGCGCCCCCACGGCCTGCAGGCCTTCGCCGTGTCGCCCGGCAGCACCGACACCGAGATGCTGCGCCAGACGCCCTTCGAGCCCGAGGTCGAGCCCGGGGAGGTGGCCCGGGTGGTGCGCTGGTGCGGCCTCGAGGCGCCGGACGCGATGACCGGCGCCAACCTGGAGGTGTACGGATGAGACACCCTGGCGTGCTGGCGGCCGCCGCCGACGAGCTGAGGGCCGCCATCGCCCCGGAGCGGGTGAGCCTCGATCCCGACAGGCTGCTGCCCTATGGCCACGACGAGTCGGAGCTGGGCGACTACCCGCCGGAGCTGCTGGTCCACGCCCTCTCGGCCGAGGACGTCCGCCGGGTCTTCGCGGTGGCCCGCAAGCACCGGCTGCCGGTGGTGCCGTCGAGCGCTCGCAGCGGCAAGACCGGCGGCATCCTGGCGGTACAGGGCGGCATCGGCCTCTCCCTGGAGCGGATGGACAGGATCCTGGAGATCAGCGTGGCCGACTCCACCGCCCGGGTGCAGCCCGGCGTGGTGCTGGCCCGCTTCCAGGCCGAGGTGGAGAAGGTCGGCCTCTTCTACCCGCCCGATCCCAACTCCCTGGACACCTGCATGCTGGGCGGCAACATCGCCGAGAACTCGGGCGGCCCGCGCTGCGTGAAGTACGGCGTCACCCGGGACTACGTGCTGGGGCTCGAGGTGGTGCTGCCCACGGGCGAGATCCTGCGCACCGGGCGGCGCACCATCAAGGGAGTGGCCGGCTACGACGTCACCGGGCTGCTGGTGGGCAGCGAGGGCACCCTGGCCGTGGTCACCGAGATCACCGTCAAGCTGCTGCCGCGGCCGCGCCACGTTTCCACGGCGCTGGTCGTCTTCCGCGACCTCGAGGATGCGGCCCGGGCGGTGGCGCGGGTGCTGGCGGCCGGCGTGCTGCCCCGGTGCCTGGAGCTCATCGACGACGTCTGCGTGCAGGCCTGCGCCAGGGCGGCCCCCTTCCACTTCCCCGCGGACGCCGGCGCGGCGCTCCTGGTGGAGACCGACGGCAACGACGAGGAGCAGGTATTCGCCGAGATCGTCAGGGTGGCGGAGCTGGTCCAGGGCGACGCCACCGGCGAGGTGATCGTGGCCCAGAACGAGGCCCAGCGCCGCGACATCTGGGAGACCCGCAAGTTCCTCTCGGTGAACCTGAAGGCGCTGCACCCGTACAAGCTCTCCGAGGACATCGTGGTGCCGCGCTCCCGCATCCCCGAGATGGTCCGCCGGGCGCGGGAGATCGGGAAGGCCCACCGGCTCCTGGTGGCGACCTACGGCCACGCCGGCGACGGCAACCTGCACTGCAACGTGCTCTACGACAGGCCCGACGAGAAGCCCCGGGTGGACGCGGCGGTGGGCGACATCCTCCGCGCCGCGGTGGACATGGGCGGCACCATCACCGGCGAGCACGGCGTCGGGCTCGCCAAGCGCGACTTCCTCGAGTACGAGCAGGGCAAGGAGCTGGTGGCGCTGCAGCGGCGGCTCAAGGCGGCCTTCGACCCCGAGGGGATCCTCAACCCGGGCAAGATCTTCCCGGAGAGGTCCTGAGGCCGCGAGGACCTCCGCGGCTTGACCTGGAGCAATACCGGAAGGGTGCTGGAGGAGGGTCGCGGAGCCGCCAGGATCCGCCGCCATCCCGGGCCCTTAGGTAGCCCCCACCGGGTGCATCCGCGGGCCCTGTCCCTTGACATTTTGCGCCAGGAAGCGGCATAAGTACGCCGCTTTTTTCATTTCCCCGGCTCCTACCAGCAGGTTCCCGCCGGGCCCCTCACGGGGCCAGATGCCGACGGCGGGTGCCTCCGTCGCTGTCGCCTCGGCACCGCGCACACCCCGCAGTTCTGTCAGGGAGACCCACCGGAACATGTCCTCGCAAACCACCACCGGAAAGACCCGCCCGGTCGAGCAGGTCGACAGCGTCACCATCCGGTTCGTCGGCGACTCGGGCGACGGTATGCAGCTCACCGGCACCGAGTTCACCAAGGCCTCGGCCCTGGCCGGCAACGACCTCGCCACCTTCCCGGACTTCCCCGCCGAGATCCGCGCTCCGGCCGGCTCCCTGGCCGGCGTCTCCGGCTACCAGGTCCACTTCGGCGGCAAGACGGTCCACACCCCGGGCGACATGCCCGACGTGCTCGTGGCCATGAACCCGGCGGCGCTCAAGACCAACCTGCACGACCTCCGCGCCGGCGGCATGCTGATCGTCAACACCGGCGCCTTCATCGACTCCAACCTCGAGAAGGCCGGCTACAAGTCGAACCCCCTCGACGACGACGCCCTGAAGAAGAACTACAAGGTCGTCCAGGTGGACATGAACAAGCTCACCGAGATCGCTCTCTCGGGCATGGGCCTGTCCTCCAAGGAGGTGGCGCGCTCCAAGAACTACTTCGCGCTGGGCATGCTGTACTGGCTCTACAACCGGCCCATCGAGCCCCAGATCGAGTCGATCAGGGCCAAGTTCGCCAAGAAGCCGCAGTTCGCCGAGCCCAACATCAAGGTGTTCCAGGCCGGCCACGCCTTCGGCGAGACCTCGGAGCTCTTCCTCAGCCAGTACCGGGTGCCGGCCGCCAAGCTGAAGCCGGGCACGTACCGGAACATCACCGGCAACGGCGCCACCGCCCTCGGCATCGCCGCGGTGGCCAAGCTCTCCGGCCGCCAGTGCTTCCTGGGCAGCTACCCCATCACTCCCGCCACCGAGATTCTCCAGGACGCCTCGTACTACAAGGAGATGAACGTGGTGACGTACCAGGCCGAGGACGAGATCGCCGGCATCGGCTCCGCCATCGGCGCCTCGTTCGGCGGCGCCATCGCCTGGACCACCACCTCCGGCCCGGGCCTGGCGCTCAAGTCGGAGATGAGCGGCCTGGCCGTCATCATGGAGCTGCCGCTGGTCATCGTGAACGTGCAGCGCGGCGGTCCCTCGACCGGCATGCCCACCAAGACCGAGCAGGCCGACCTGCTCTTCACGCTCTTCGGCCGCCACGGCGAGGCGCCCCTGCCGGTCATCGCCGCCCGCAGCCCCGGCGACTGCTTCTACGCGGCCATCGAGGCCGCCCGGGTCGCGGTGAAGTGGATGACACCGGTGGTGCTGCTCACCGACGGCTACCTGGGCTTCGGCTCCGAGCCGTTCCGCGTCCCCGAGGACGGCGAGCTCGCCCCCATCCAGGTCAAGTACCAGACCAAGCCCAACTACGAGGGCGACAAGTACATGCCGTACCTCCGCGACGAGAAGCTCATCCGCCCCTGGGCCGTTCCGGGGACGGCGGGCCTCGAGCACCGCGTGGGCGGCCTGGAGAAGGACTCGCTCTCCGGCATGGTCTCGTACGACGGCATGAACCACGAGAAGATGGTGAAGACGCGGGCCCAGAAGGTGGCCAACGTCATCGAGGACGTGCCCGACGCGGTCGTCGACGGCGCCCAGAGCGGCGACATGCTGCTCGTCTCCTGGGGCGGCACCTACGGCTCGGTGAAGGGCGCCGCCGAGCGGCTGGTGGAGCAGGGCAAGAAGGTGGGCCACGTCCACCTGCGCTGGATCAACCCCTTGCCCAAGAACCTGGGCGCGGTGCTGAAGAACTTCAAGAAGGTGATGGTGCCCGAGGTGAACGACGGGCAGCTGGCCTTCTACCTGCGCGCCAAGTTCCCCGGCGTCGACCCCCTGCAGTTCAACCGGATCAACGGCAAGGCGCTCAAGATCTCCGAGCTCACCGCGAAGGTGCTCGAGCTCCTCGGCTAGCCCACACTTCCCGAAAGGACCTGATCAGATCATGAGCACGACCACTGCCGGAAACGGGAAGGCGGCCGCCCTGCCGACCTACACCAAGAAGGACTTCGAGTCGGGCGTCGATCCGCGCTGGTGCCCGGGCTGCGGCGACTTCTCGATCATCAACCAGGTGCAGAAGCTGCTCCCCAGCGTCGGGGTGGCCCGCGAGAACATCGTCTTCATCTCGGGCATCGGCTGCAGCTCGCGCTTCCCGTACTACATGAACAACTTCGGGATGCACACCCTCCACGGCCGGGCGCCGAGCTTCGCCTCCGGGCTCAAGCTCTCGCGGCCGGAGCTGCAGGTGTGGGTGATCACCGGCGACGGCGATGCGCTCGCCATCGGCGGCAACCACTTCATCCACACCATGCGGCGGAACATGGACCTCAAGGTCATCATGTTCAACAACCGCATCTACGGCCTGACCAAGGGCCAGGTCAGCCCCACCTCGGTGCTCGGCCAGAAGACCAAGACCACGCCGTACGGCTCGGCCGACTACCCGTTCAACCCGCCCGCCCTGGCCATCGGCGCCGGCGCCACCTTCGTGGCCCGGTCGGTCGACCTCGAGGGCGCCCACATGGGCGCGGTGCTCAAGCAGGCGGCCGATCACCGGGGCTCGACCTACGTCGAGGTCTACCAGAACTGCCCGGTGTTCAACGACGGCGCCTACACCTTCATGACGGAGAAGGCGGTCAAGGCCGACGCCCAGCTCCGGATGGAGGATGGCAAGCCGCTGCTCTTCGGCAAGGACAACAAGAAGGGCATCCGCTTCAACGCGCAGTCCGCCGAGCTCGAGGTGGTCACCGTCGGCGAGAACGGCGTCACCGAGAAGGACATCCTGGTCCACAACCCGAGGCGCGAGGACCCGACCATCGCCTTCATGCTGGCGAACCTGTCGACCCGGGCCGGCTTCCCCACGCCCATCGGCGTTTTCCGGAACGTCGAGCAGCCGACCTGCGACGACCTGAACTGGCAGCAGATCAACGCCACCAAGCAGAAGAAGGGCGACGTGCCGCTCCGCAAGTTCCTGCTCGGCAACGACACCTGGGAAGTGAAGTAGTCCCGATCGCATCCGCTTCCGGCGCGCCGGGTCCTCGCGGGCCCGGCGCGCTTCGTCTTCCGGCACCGCGCTAGCGGCAGGCCTGGGCGGCGGCCAGGCTCCGGCGGCAGGCGGCGGAGCCGGGTGCAGCCTCGAGGCAGGCCCGGCAGGCACCCTCCGCCTCGGCGCAGCGCCCCAGGCGCGCCAGGGAGAGACAGAGGCCGTGGAGCGCCGCCTCGGATCCGGGCTGGAGCGCGGCGGCGCGCCGGTAGGAGGCCTCGGCGCGGGACGCCTGCCCGCTCTCCAGCTCGAGGAACCCGAGGTCGTGCCAGGCGGCCGGCTCGTCGTCGCGGCTCTCCAGCAGGTGGAGGTACTCGCGCCGCGCCTCGGCCCACAGCGCCACCCGGGCCGCGGGCTCGGCGAGCCCCCGGTGCAGGAGCGCCCGCGCCAGGTCGAGCCGCGCTGCCGCCAGGTCGGGATCGATGGACAGGGCCTCGCGGTAGGCGGCCGCCGCCTCGGCAAGGTGCCCCTGCCGGAAGAGCACCACGCCGCGGTTGACGCGCGCCTCGGCGAAGTCAGGCTGGGCGGCGGCGGCCCGCGCGAAGCAGCGCGCCGCCAGCGCCAGGTCGCCGGCCTGCTCGGCGACGATGCCTCGGCCGTTCCAGGCCTCGGCCAGCTCCGGGTGGAAGGCCAGGGCGTGGGCGAAGGCAACGTCGGCCCGCTCCCGGTCGCCAGCCTCCAGGTGGCGATAGCCGCGCCGCAGCTCCTCGGCGGCGCGGGGCTGCAGGCGGGCAGGGGAGGGACAGGCGCAGAGGAGGAGAGCGGCGGCGAGCAGGCGCATGCTGGTGCGCCATGCGCCGCGTGTGCCCGGGAGGAGCCGCCTCGTCCCGGCCGTCTCCGCACCAGCCGCCGGCCGGCGCGCGGCCACGGGCCGCGCCGCAGCCGGGCTGGAGATTCCGAAGAGGGGACGTGGTCCGGGCGGTTCGGCTATTTGACACCATATGCATCGTCACATAGCTTCACGGTGCCAATGGCCCGAAAGAAGATCTCCACCACGGTCTACATCACGCCGGAGCAGAACGAGCGGCTCAAGCTCCTGCACGATCGGACCAAGGTCCCGGTGGCCGAGTACATCCGGCAGGGGATCGACCTCGTCCTCGAGAAGTACCGCGAGAACCTGCCCGGCCAGCTCTCGCTCGACGACGTGACGGGGCGGCGCTAGGCGGGGGACGGTCGAATGGGCAAGCGAATCCTGATCACCGGCGGAGCCGGCTTCATCGGCTCGCACGTGGCCGAGGCCTTCCTGGCCGCGGGCTGGGACGTGGCCGTGCTGGACGACCTGTCCTCCGGCAAGCGGGAGAACGTCCCGGCGGGAGCCCGCTTCTACCCCTGCGACGTGCGCAGCGCCGCCGCGTCCGAGGCGGTGGAGAAGGAGCGGCCCGACGTCCTGTGCCACCACGCGGCGCAGATCGACGTGCGGCGCTCGATGGCCGACCCGCGCCACGACGCCGACGTCAACCTGGGCGGCCTCCTCAACCTGCTCCAGGCGGCCGTCCGCGCCAAGGTGGGCCGCGTGCTCTTCGCCTCGTCCGGAGGGGCCACCTACGGCGACACCGGGGTCATCCCCACGCCCGAGACCCATCCCCAGCTCCCGGCCTCCAACTACGGCGCCGCCAAGGCGGCCAGTGAGCTCTATCTCAACGTCTACCGGGTGACCCACGGCCTGCCCTACGCGGCCCTGCGCTACGGCAACGTCTACGGCCCGCGCCAGGATCCGCACGGCGAGGCAGGCGTGGTGGCCATCTTCTGCGGCCGGCTGCTCACCGGGAAGCCCTGCACCATCTTCGGCGACGGCCAGAACACCCGCGACTACGTCTACGTGGGCGACGTGGCCCGGGCCAACCTGCTGGCCGCGGAGAAGGGGCTCGACGGGCCGCTCAACATCGGCACCGGCGTCGAGACCGACGTGAACCGCATCCACGCCATCCTCGCCCGGGCGGCCGGCGTGCGGGCCGAGCCCGAGCGCGCACCGGCCCGGCTCGGCGAGCAGCGCCGCTCCTGCCTCGACGCCTCGCTGGCGGGCCGGGTGCTCGGCTGGCGGCCGGAGATGGGCATCGAGCAAGGGCTGGCCAGGACGCTGGACTGGTCCCGGTCCCACCCGTAGGCGCTCCGCCCACATCTGGCGTCCCGCTGTGCGCTTCGTCACAGGGGGGCGCGGCTCTGGCGTGGCAGGCTTTCCATGCCGGGCGGGCCGCGGTGTCCATTGTCAGGACAGGGCGGAATGGCCCGCCCAGACCTGCCCAAGGAGCACAGCCCATGAAGCGAGCCCTGATTCTCCTCACCGTCGCCGCCCTCGCGGGCTGCAGCCAGAAGGACAAGATCTCGGTGGACGAGGCGCGAGCCGCCGTCCAGAGCGCCAACGGCATCCAGATCGCCGCGCCAGGCGCGGCAACGCCCGCCGGGGCCCAGGCCTCCACTGTGGGCGACCTCTCCGGCTACCGGGGCGCCACCCGCACGCTCTCCGTCGCCTTCAACGGCACCGTGGCCTGGTCCGTGGGACTGGTGCGCCTGGTGGTGGCCTTCCCGCCCACCGAGTGCAAGGACGACACCTGCACCTGGGGCCCCTGGTCCGATGCGCTGGCCGCGGTGGAGTGGAAGCTCACCGTCACCAAGGTGGAGAGGGGTCACTTCGAGTACGCCTTCGCCGGCCACCTGAAGGCGCAGCCCACGGCCGCCTTCGTCACCGTGATGAGCGGCACCGCCTTCCCCGAGTCGCCGCTCCGGGGGCACGGCAGCTTCGTCATCGACAACGATGCCGCCCGGGCGCTGGGCTCCAGCGACACCGGCCGCCTCGAGGCCACCTACGACAATCGCGGCGGCCTCTCCATCGGCGCCACCTTCACCGGCCTCACCGACGGCAACAGCGGCAGCCTGGGCAACGCCCGCTACAGCTACGCGGAGAGCGCGACCCAGGGCGACCTTCAGGTTGCCTTCCGCAACACCACCGCCGACCCCGACGCCACCCTGGCGCTCCACTCCCGCTGGGTGATCCCCACCGGCGAGGGGCGCGGCGACGCCACCTTCACCCAGGGGGCGCTGACCTACGGCGCCAGCGAGTGCTGGAACGGCTCGAGCCAGGGCTTCCGCGTGGTGTACTGGACCTCCAACGATCCGAACCAGCCGGCCTCGGGCAGCGAGGCCGACTGCGCCTTCACCGGCGCCCAGCCGCCCTCGTTCCCGGCTCCGTAGCGCGGGCGCGGCGTGGGGCGGTTCGCGGTCATCCCGGGGGGGCGCGCCGGCGAGGCGCGTCTCCCGCTGAGCGAGGGCGGGCTCCTGGCCGCGCTCTACGCCCGCCACGCCGCCGGGGTGCTGGCCCGCTGCCGCTACCTGCTGCGGGACGAGGAGGCGGCCCGCGACGCCACGCAGGAGGTCTTCGCCCGCGCGCTGCAGGCCCTGCCGGAGTTCCAGGGGGCGGCCTCGCCGACCACCTGGCTCCTGCGCATCGCGACCCACCACTGCCTGAACGAGCTCCGGGCGCGCAGGGCTGGGTGGCGCGAGGAGGTGCGGCGGGCGGCGGAGGGGCGCACCCAGGAGGCGCCGGAGGTGGACAAGCGGGCGCTCCTGCGCGCGCTGCTGGCGGTGGCGGAGCCGGAGGAGCAGGAGATGGCGGTGCTCTACTTCGTGGACGAGATGACCCAGCAGGAGATCGCCGAGGCCACCGGCCGGAGCCTGCCCACCGTGCGCAAGCGGCTGCGCGGCTTCCTGGCCGCGGCGCGGGCGGCGCTGGCCGAGGCCTGCCCCGGCATCTCCCTGCCGGAAGGAGACGACCTGTGAGCGCCATCGCCCTGGGAGGGCCGGGAGTGGGCTGCTCGGCGACGCGCGTGCGCCGCCTGCTGGCCGGCGAGCTGGCCGGCGCCGAGCGGACCCGCGTCGAGGAGCACCTGGCGAGCTGCGGCCGCTGCCAGGCCACCCGCGAGGAGCTGGCCGAGGAGGAGCGCCAGCTCGTCCGCTCGCTGACCTTCGAGCGCTTCGCCGCCGGGGTGGCCGAGCGCATGGCGGCGCCGGCCGAGACGGCGGCCGCGCCCTGGATGCACCTGGTGCCGCTGGCGCTGGCGGCCACGCTGCTGGTCGCCTTGGCGCTGCCGTTCCTGGGCCGGCGCGGCGCCGGGCCGGAGGAGCCCTACCGGACGAAGGGCGGGGCCGGCCTGGTGCTCCACGCCGACGCCTCAGGCGGCGCCCGCGCCCTGCAGCCCGGTGAGCCGGTGCCGGAGGTGCCGCTGCGCGCCGAGCTGCACCCCGGCGCCTGGCGCGAGGCGGCGCTGCTGCTGCGCGACGAGGACGGCGTCGCCACCCTCTACGCGGGTCCGGCGCGGCCAGGCCCCGTGCCCGGGGCCTTCCAGTGGACCGGACGGCGCGGGGAGCTGTGGCTCCTGCTTTCCGACGCGCCGCTCTCCGAGGCCGAGCGGCAGGCGCTGCTCGCCGGCGCCGCGCCCGGGGGGCGAGCGGAGATCGTGTGGCTCCCCCTGGCCCGGGCGGTCTCGCGGTGAGCCGCGCCGCCGCCAGCGCGGCCCTGGCGCTGCTGCTGCTCGCCCGGCCGGGCGCGGCGGCGGAGCGCCGCTTCGCGGTGGTGGCCGGCCAGCCCGACGGCGGATCGGGGACCGTTCGCCTGCGCTTCGCCGAGCGGGACGCGCGCCGCATCCACGCCATCCTCACCCGCCTGGGCGGAGTGGCCGAGGGGGACGCCCGCCTCCTGCTCTCGCCCGACGCCGCCGAGGTGCGCCGGGCGCTGGGGGATCTCTTCGAGCAGAGCCGCCGCGCCGCCGCCGCCGGCGACAGCACCACGCTCTTCTTCTACTACTCGGGCCACGCCAAGGACGGCGAGCTCCGGCTCGGCCACTCGCGGCTGCCCCTGGCGGAGCTGCGCGCCGCGCTCCACGGGGCGCCGGCCGACGTGCGGGTGGCGCTCCTCGACTCGTGCCAGTCGGGGGCCATCACCCGCTCCAAGGGCGTGCGCCGGGCGCCGGCCTTCGACGTGGCGCGCGACGGAGGCCAGGGGCCGCGCGGGCTGGTGCTCATCGCCTCGTCTGCCGCCAGCGAGGACTCGCAGGAGTCGGACTACATCGGCGGCAGCTTCTTCACCCACTACCTCGCCTCGGGGCTGCTCGGCGACGCCGACGTCTCCGGCGACGGCAAGGTGACCCTGGCCGAGGCCTACGCCTACGCCTACGGCCGCACCGTGGCCTCCACCGCCGACACCGCCGGCGGCATCCAGCACCCGGTCTACCAGTACGACCTGGGCGGCTCCGGCGACGTGGTGCTCACCGAGATCGACCCGGCCGCGGCGCTGGTGCTGCCCGCGCCGCTGGAGGGCCACTACGTGGTGCTCGACTCGGGCAGCCGGGCGGTGGCCGAGGTGTCCAAGGGGCCCGGGGCGCCGCGGCGGCTGGCGCTCCCGCCCGGGAGCTACACGGTGAAGAAGCGGCTCGCGGCGGGCGACGCGCTGCTGGTGGGCGACGTGACGCTGGCCAAGGGAGCGGTGGACCTGGACGAGGGGCGCATGCGGCGGGTGCCGCTCTCCCGCGATCCGCAGAAGGGCTTCTCCGGCGCTCGCTGGTCGCTGCTCGCGGGGCTCGGTTACCAGGGCTTCTTCTCGGCGGCGGCGCGGGACGGCTACTTCCCGCCGGCCGCCCTGGGCGGTCTCGAGCTCTCCTCCCGGGACGACCTGGGCCACGGCCTGGCCTGGGGGATGGACCTCTCGGCGGGCGGCGGCGGCTCCTTCCTCTCGCTCTCCGGGGGCGTGCCACCCATCAAGGTGCAGTTCGGCGAGGTGTCGGGCGGCGCCTCGCTCTGGCTCGACTACCCGGCCGGCCCGCTCACGCTCTCGGCCGGCGGCCGGGTGGCCTTCATCTACCTCTCACGGAGGTTCCCGGACCGGGCCGAGCTCCGCAGCCAGTACTTCTTCACCGTGACGCCCGGCCTGGTGGCCGCCGCCGCCTGGCGCTTCTCGCCGAGCCTGGCGGCGGTGGCGCGCGGGCGCGTCAACTACCTCTTCTACAACGTGGACGGGAACAAGAGCCTGGGCTTCGCCGAGCTCATGTTGGGAGTGGAGTATGCGCTGGGCAACTAGCATCGCAGCGGCCGCGCTGCTCGCCGGCTGCGGCAACTACTCGACCGAGGATCTCGAGTTCGCCGAGGCCCTGCCCACCCGCGAGACGCTGCAGGTCCGGCTGCCGGGCCCGGTCTCGCAGGGGGCCGCGGCACAGGCGGCCGTCGCCTGCGGCTCGCTCGGCGAGGCCACCGGCTGGCTCCAGGCGCGGGCCATCGGCGTGGGCGTCAACGCCGGCCTCGACTGGATCCTGCGGGTGGTGGACTACCTGCGCACCGTCGAGCCCACGCGCCGCGAGCGGAACGCCCGCACCTGGGGTCCGTTCCCGGACGAGAAGCACCCCGGGTTCCAGAGTCGCATCCGGCTGACGCGCACCTTCCAGGGCGAGGAGCCCACCTACCACTTCTTCTTCGAGAGCCTCCCGCCCGGCGGGGGGCGGTGGCGGGCGCTCATCACCGGCGACTTCGTGGGTGCCTACGCCGCCCGCGGCCGCGGGAACGTCACCCTGCACTTCACGGTCATCCGGGAGCTGGGCCTGAACGACAGCGCCAGCGACCCCACCGCCGACGTCCCCATCGACTACGACCGGACCGGGGAGCCGCGCACCGTCAGCCTCACCATCCCGGCCGGCGCCGGGGGCTTCGGGCTCATCGACTTCCCGTACACCTGGTCGAGCTACGCCGACGGCCGGGGCCAGTTCGACTTCGCCCGGCAGGATGCCGCGGGCAACCGGTTCGTGTGGCAGGCCCGCTTCACGGCCGATGGGGCGGGGAGGGGAGACATCACCATCTATCCCGCCAGCAACCCGTCTGCCTCCTATCCGCTCTCGGCGTGCTGGGATGCCGGTGCCTGCTATACCGCCGCCAGCGACCTGTTCAACGTGGCGCAGCTCTGCGGACCGGCTGCCACCTGCGTGGTCAACTGGCCGGCCGGCTGCCCTACGGCGTTCCAGCAGTAGCCGCGGTCGGGTCCGGGGTCGGGCTCTGGGTCGGGGTCGAGGTCGCGGTCGAGGTCGCGGTCGGGGTCGAGGTTGCGGTCGAGGTCGCCGTCGAGGCCGGGTCCGGGGTCGCGGTCTCGTCCGCCCGCGCCCACGTGCTCTTCCCCGCCGGCGACGCCGCGCCCTCCTCGGGCGGTTCCTCCGACGAGTCGCCCGGCGAGCCGGCCAGGATCCTCTCCAGCTCGGCGGCGGCGCCGGCATGCTCCTCGGACGAGAGCCTCCCCACCTGCTGCATGCGGTCGAGGAGGCGCCTGCTGCGCTCCTTCAGCCAGCGCGGCGGGTGGGTCAGCGCCGCCTTGCGGGGCGCCGGCAGCATCGAGGCCATCACCGCGGCCTGGGCGGGGGAGAGGGCGCTCGCCGGCACGCCAAACCAGTGCCTCGCCCCCGCCTCGGCGCCGAACACGCCCTCGCCCCACTCCACCACGTTGAGGTAGACCGCCAGGATGCGGCGCTTGGGGAGCGCCCGCTCCAGCTTCACCGCCAGTGCCGCCTCCCGGGCCTTGCGCCAGAGGGAGCGCTCGGTGCCGAGCCACAGGTTCTTGGCGAGCTGCTGGGTGAGGGTCGAGGCGCCTCGCCCCAGTTTCCCGCGCTCCCAGCTCTGCTCGGCCGCCAGGCGCAGCTCGGTCCAGTCGAAGCCCGAGTGGGCGTAGAAGGAGGCGTCCTCGGAGATGAGCACCGCCGACACCAGGCTCGGCGAGATGCGGTCGAGCGGCACCCAGTGCTGCGCCGGGCGGAAGGCGCGTCCGCGGGCCTCGGCGCGGCGCTGCTCGATGAGGGCCGTGGTCCTCGGGTTGTCGGTCCGGAGCGGCTCGGCCGAGGGGGTGAGAAGGAAGGGCAGGGCGGCGCCGAGCGCGCCCAGGGCGGCGAGGACGAGGAGCGCCAGCGCGGCGCGGACCAGGAGCTTGCGAGACCTTCGCACGGGCGCGTGGTCATACTACCGTCGCGCCGTGGAGGCGAGCCCGACGAGCGCCCGGAAGCCGGTCCCTGCCCTGGTGTGGCTGCTCGGCGCGGCCAGCCTCCTCAACGACCTCTCCTCCGAGGCCCTCTTCCCGCTCCTGCCGCTCTTCGTCACCTCGGTGCTCGGCGGCGGGATGCAGGCGCTCGGCCTCATCGAGGGAGCGGCCGACGCCCTCTCGGCCCTGGTGAAGGTGCTGGCCGGCAGGCTCTCGGACCGCGGGCCGCGGCGGCTCCTGGTGGTGGGCGGGTACGGGCTCCCGGCGGTGGCCCGGGCCGGCATCGCGGCGGCGCTGGCGCCGTGGCACGTGCTGGCGGCGCGGCTCCTCGACAGGCTGGGGAAGGGGATCCGCTCGGGCCCTCGCGATGCGCTGCTCGCCGACGCGGTGCCGCGGGGCGAGGTGGGGCGAGCGTTCGGCGTGCAGCGCTCGATGGACCACCTGGGCGCGGCCCTCGGCCCGCTCCTGGCCTCGGCGCTGCTCTGGCTGCTCGCCGGGCTGCCGGAGGAGCGCAGGCTGCGGTGGGTGTTCGCGGTGGCGGCGGGGATGGGGTTGCTGGCGCCGCTCCTGTTGCTGGTGAAGCTGAAGGATCCGAGGGACTCGACCTCGACCTCGACCCCGACCACGACCACGACCCCGACCCCGACCACGACCACGACCCCGACCCCGACCCCGACCACGACCACGACCTCCTTCCGCGTCTACATGGGGGCCGTGTTCCTCTTCGCGCTGGGGAACTCGAGCGACGCCTTCCTGCTGGTGCGGGCAGGGCAGGTGGGGTTCAGCCCCGCGTCGCTGCCGCTCCTCTGGTGCGCCCACCACGTGGTGAAGACGCTCGCCGGGGCGCCGGGCGGGGCGCTCTCCGACCGCGTGCCACGGCGGCTGGTGGTGGCGGGGGGATGGATCGCCTACGCACTCTCCTACCTGGGCTTCGCCTTCGCCACCGAGCGCTGGCAGGTGGGAGCGCTGTTCCTCTTCTACGGCCTCTACCACGGGCTCGCCGAGGCGGCCGAGCGGGCGCTGGTGGCCGATCTGGCGGGGCCGGGCCTCCGCGGGCGGGCGTACGGCTGGTACCACGGCGTCGCCGGCATCGCGGCGCTTCCGGCGGGCCTGCTCACCGGGTGGCTGTGGACGGCCCACGGAGCGGCGGCGGCGCTCGCCACCTGCGCCGCCTTCGCCGCAGCGGCCGCGGCGGTGACGCTGGGTGCGCTCCGCTCGGGAGCCCGCGCGCGCCAGGCCGGGCCGTAGGAGGGCAAGCGCAAGAGCCAGCCCGCCGCGCCCTTTTTGGTTCCTTGCGCCCCAGGCAGGGGCCCAACATGTTGGGAGCCCACCACGACATCGACGGCCTTGGCGGCCGCAGGAGGCAGGACCATGGCGGACAAGAAGTATGCGGAGAAGGACTTCGGAAAGGTGCGCGGCCTGAACGGTCTCTCCAACGCCCAGATCGAGGAGCACCTCAAGCTCTACGCCGGCTACGTGAAGCGCACCAACGCGCTCACCGAGAAGCTCTACGCCATGTGCTCCGAGGGCAAGGCGGCCGGCGCCGACCCGGTGTACGCCGAGCTCACCCGGCGCCTGGGCTTCGAGTACAACGGCATGATCCTCCACGAGGTCTACTTCGGCGCCCTCACCGCCGGTGCGCAGGCCGAGCCGCCGGCCGGCGGCAAGCTCCGCAAGGCCCTCGAGGCCTCCTTCGGCAAGTACGAGACCTGGCTCGCCGACTTCCGCGCCATCGCCACCATGCCGGGCATCGGCTGGGCGGCCCTGTACCAGGACCCCGGCACCGGTTTCCTCTCCAACCACTGGATCACGCTGCACAACGACGGCAACCCGGCCGGCTTCACGCCGATCCTGGTCCTCGACGGCTGGGAGCACGCCTTCATGCGCGACTACCAGGCCACCGAGCGCGCCAAGTACGTCGACGCCTACTTCAAGAACGTCGACTGGGCGGTCGCCGAGAAGCGGCTCAAGTAGCCAGGTCGCATCGCCTTTTCTCGGGAGGGCCCGGCTCCGGCCGGGCCCTCTCTGCGCCTGGCGGCCCGGGCCCGCCCGGGACGGTGCCGGATGGCGCCAGGGCGGGTAGGCTGCCGGCCATGATCGACCACCTGACCTGGACCGTCCGCGACGTCGCCCGCAGCAAGGCCTTCTACACCGCGGCGCTGGCGCCGCTCGGCTACGGCGTGGTCATGGAGTTCGAGGGGATGCTGGGCATCGGCCCGCCGGAGAAGCCGTTCTTCTGGCTGAAGCAGGGCGACCAGCCCACCACCCCCATGCACCTCGCCTTCCGCGCCAGCGACCGGGGCAGCGTCGACGCCTTCCACGCCGCGGCCCTCGCCGCCGGCGCCCAGGACAACGGCAGGCCGGGGCTCCGGCCCGACTACCACCCCAACTACTACGGCGCCTTCGTCTTCGACCTCGACGGCCATCCCATCGAGGCGGTGTGCCACTACCCGCCCGGCGGGAAGCCGAAGGCGAAGCCCGCCGCGCGCGCCCGCAAGCGCCCGGCCCGGCCCGCCGCGCGGAAGAAGGCGGCCCGGAAGCCCGGCGGGCGCGCCAGGCGCCGGTGAGCGGGGCCGATCGCTCCGGCCCCGTCCCGTCCCCGCGCCGCCGGGCGCTGCGCCGCCGGCTGCTCGCCTGGTACGACCGGAGCAGGCGCGACCTGCCGTGGCGCGCGCCGCAGGGCCAGGCCGACCCGTACCGCGCCTGGCTGGCCGAGGTGATGCTCCAGCAGACGCGGGTGGCGGCGGCGATCCCCTACTACACGCGCTTCCTGGCGCGCTTCCCCACGCTCGCCTCGCTGGCCGCCGCTGGCGAGGAGGAGGTGCTGGGCCTGTGGGCCGGCCTGGGCTACTACGCGCGCGGCCGCAACCTGCTGGCCGCCGCCCGCGAGGCGCAGGCGCGCCACCGCGGGCTGCCCGGGACCTTCGAGGCGCTGCGGGCGCTCCCCGGCTTCGGCCCCTACACCGCCGGCGCGGTGGCCAGCATCGCCTTCGGCCGGCCGGTACCTGCGGTCGACGGCAACGCGGCGCGGGTTCTGGCGCGCCTCTTCCTGGTGGAGGGGCGGCCGGAGGAGAAGCCGGTGCGCCACCGCATCGCGGCGCTGGCCGCAGCGCTCGTCGATCCGGACCGCCCGGGCGACTGGAACCAGGCGCTGATGGAGCTGGGGGCCACCCACTGCGGGCGCGCTCCGGCCTGCGCGCGCTGCCCGGCGGCGGCGCTCTGCGAGGCGCGCCGGGCCGGGCGGGAACGGAGCGTGCCCCCGCCGCGCAAGCGGCCGCGGGTGGAGCGGCTGACGCTTGCCTGCGCGGCGGTGCGGCGCAACGGGCGGCTCCTGCTGGCGCGCCGGGCGTCGCGCGGTCTCCTCGGCGGCCTGTGGGAGCTACCCAGCGCGGTGGTGGCGGACGGGGAGGAGCCGCGCGCGGCGCTGGTCCGCGGGCTGCGGGAGCGCGGGCTGCGAGCCTCGGTGGGAGCCGAGGTGGCGGCGGTGGAGCGGGCGCTCACCCACCGGCGGCTCACGCTGGTGGCCCACGCCTGCCGCCTGCGGGCCGAACCTCCCGGCGGCACCGCGCTGCGCTGGGCCACCGCAGGCGAGGCGGCCCGCCTGGGGCTCTCCACCGCCATGCTCCGGCTGGTCGAGCGGCTCTGAGGAAGCGCCGCTATCCTTGCGGCGTGGGGGAGAGGCCATGCGACTCGACGACGACGGCGACCGCAGCAACGTGGAGGACCGGCGCGGCTCGGGGCTGGGCGCCGCCCTCGGCGGCTCGGGCGTGAAGCTCGGCCTGGGCGGAACCATCCTGCTGCTGGCGCTCTCGGCCTACTTCAGGCAGGACCTGTTCGCCGTCATCGGTGCATCGCCGGCGGTGGGAGGCGCAGCCGGCCCGGTGGCCGGCGCGCCCGACGAGCGACGCAGTGCCGCCGAGACCCCGCTCGAGAAGGTTGCGGTGGCCTCCTTCAACGACTCGCAGCGGGTGTGGAAGGGCGCGCTCGGCGAGCGCTACCGGCCGGCGCGGCTGGTGCTGTTCTGGGACCAGACCCGCTCCGGCTGCGGCGCGGCGGGCGCGGAGATGGGCCCCTTCTACTGCCCGGCCGACGAGAAGGTGTACATCGACCTCGGCTTCTACCGGGAGCTGGCCAGCCGCTTCGGCGCACCCGGCGCCTTCGCACAGTCCTACGTCATCGCCCACGAGGTGGGCCACCACCTGCAGAGCGTGCTCGGGATCGAGCCGCAGGTGCGCGAGGCGCAGCGGCGCCACCCCGAGAAGCGCAACGCCCTCTCGGTGCGGCTCGAGCTGCAGGCCGACTGCTTCGCGGGCGTGTGGGGCCGCTCCACCGAGCAGCGCCACCTCCTCGACCCCGGCGACCTCGAGGCGGGGCTGGGCGCGGCGGCGGCGGTGGGCGACGACCGGATCCAGAAGTCGGCCACCGGGCGGGTCAGCCCCGAGAGCTTCACCCACGGCTCGGCGGCGCAGCGCACCCAGTGGTTCCGCCGCGGCTTCGACTCCGGGCGCATCGAGGCCTGCGACACCTTCGCGGCCTCGG
This sequence comes from Deltaproteobacteria bacterium, assembly GCA_016214955.1. Lineage (GTDB taxonomy): Bacteria > Myxococcota > Myxococcia > Myxococcales > Anaeromyxobacteraceae > JACRMN01. The sequence continues at coordinate 4,545 of JACRMN010000010.1, read as the reverse complement.
CGCTCTGACGCGCCTCCGCGCCATGCCCGCCTCCTTCACGCGCCGCCGCGATCTGCTGGCCGACGCCGGCTTCGCCGACGCCGATGCCGCGCTGGCGGCGCTGGCAGCCGAGGTGGAGGGGCTGGGCCTGCGCGAGCTCCCGCGCCCCCACGACCTTTCGCGGCTGCGGGCCCACCTGGCGGCGCGGCTGGGGCGCGTCCCCGCCGACCAGCTGCGGCTGGCGCGGCTGCTGCCGGCCTGGCTGGCGGAGCGGGGAGGGGACCTCGCCACCGCGCTGTGGCTGGCGCGCGAGGAGCACGGCGCCGCGCTCGACCTGCCGGGCTTCGCGCTGGCCGCCTGGGACGCCCTGGCGGCCGCGGGGCGCGATGCCGAGGTGGCGGCGCTGGGCCGCTTCCTCTTCGACCTGCACGCCGGCTGGGAGGAGCTGTGGGGCTCGCCCGAGGTGGGCCACCGCTTCCTGCGTGCCCGCGAGCCCAACCCGCTCGTCTGGCGGCTCCTCGAGGAGCTGGCGCCGCGCGGTGCGGCGCTGCAGGTCCTGGAGCTGGGCTGCGGCATCGGCAACGACGCCGTGGGCTTCCTCGACGCGCCATCGGTGGATCGCTACCTGGGCGTCGATCTCTCGCAGGAGGCCCTCGACGCCTTCGCGGCGCGGGTGGCGCGCGAGCCCACCCGCGTGCGGCCCGAGCTGCGCCGCGCCGACTTCCTCGGCCTGCTGCGCGGCGGCGCGGCCGGCCTGGGCTCGCCCAACCTCGTCTACTCCTACTCCAGCCTGCACTACTTCTCGTCGGCCGAGCTGGCAGAGATCCACCGGCTGGTCCGGGAGCTCCTGCGGCCGCGGGGGCCGGCGGGCTACTTCGCCTTTGGAATCAAGGGACAGGGATCGATCTGGGACGGGCAGGGGCTGCCGCTCTACCGGCCCGACGTCTGGGTCAACGGGGACGGCCAGTCCCGCTGGTTTCCCTCCCGCGAGGCCCTGGGGCGGCAGCTGGATCGGGCCGGGTTCGAGGTCCGGTTCCACGAGCTCCACGACCACTGGGGCTACTCCGAGCTGGGCAAGCGGGACGTTTTCCACTATGTCCTCTGCTCGCCAAGGACCTGACCAGGGAGCCGGGGCGCCGGCGCGCGGAGAAAAGCGCAGCAATCGCCGGAACGTCTTGACACCCTGAAGCGCCTCCATATAATGCGCCTCCCTTCGGTTTGAAGGGCAGTCGTTCATCGCGCCCCGCGAGACAGGGGCGTTTTTGTTGCCGGAACCAGCAGTCGAAGGAGCCGGATCTCGGGACCGCATGCCGACCATCAGCCAGCTCGTGCGCAAGGGGCGTGAGAAGCTCCTCACCAAGAAGAAGGCCCCGGCGCTCAAGGAGTCGCCGCAGAAGCGCGGCGTCTGCACCCGCGTCTACACCACCACTCCCAAGAAGCCGAACTCGGCGCTTCGGAAGGTGGCCCGCGTCCGGCTGACCAACGGCTTCGAGGTCACGAGCTACATCCCCGGCGTCGGCCACAACCTGCAGGAGCACTCGGTGGTGCTGATCCGCGGCGGCCGCGTCAAGGACCTCCCCGGCGTGCGCTACCACATCATCCGCGGGACCCTCGACGCCGTCGGCGTGCAGGGCCGCAAGCAGGGCCGCTCCAAGTACGGCGCCAAGCGCCCCAGCTAAGGATTTCCGATGCCTCGTCGCCGCGAAGTCGAGAAGCGCAAGATCCTCCCCGATCCCAAGTTCCAGGATCGGGTGGTGGCCAAGTTCATCAACAGCCTGATGCGCAAGGGCAAGAAGTCCACCGGCGAGGCCATCTGCTACGGCGCCTTCGACCAGGTGGAGAACAAGCTCAAGGACGACCCGCTCAAGGTCTTCAAGAAGGCGCTCGACAACGTGAAGCCCATGGTCGAGGTGAAGAGCCGCCGGGTCGGCGGCGCCACCTACCAGGTGCCCGTCGAGGTCCGGCAGGATCGCCGCGTCGCCCTGGCGATGCGCTGGCTCATCGAGTACTCGCGCGGCCGCGGCGAGAAGACGATGGTCGAGAAGCTGGCCGGCGAGATCATCGACGCCGCCAACAACCGCGGCAACGCCGTCAAGAAGCGCGAGGACACCCACAAGATGGCCGAGGCCAACAAGGCCTTCGCCCACTACCGCTGGTAGAGGAGACGAGGAAACCCCAAGAGCACGGCCGGCTCGGTCGGCCACGCAGCGAAGCAGCTCTTTGACAGCCCGGTCTGGTTGGTCCGCTCGCAGCGGCTCCCGCGCACGCCTCGCCTCCACTCGCCGAAGGAAGAACAGAGAGAAGAGAAGATGGCCCGTACGACGACACTCGAGCGCTACCGCAACATCGGCATCATGGCTCACATCGATGCCGGTAAGACCACCACGACCGAGCGCATCCTCTTCTACACCGGCGTCACCCACAAGATCGGCGAGGTCCATGAGGGCACCACCGTCATGGACTGGATGGAGCAGGAGCGCGAGCGCGGCATCACCATCACCAGCGCCGCGACCACCGCCTTCTGGCGCGAGCACCGCATCAACATCATCGACACCCCGGGTCACGTGGACTTCACCATCGAGGTGGAGCGCTCGCTGCGCGTGCTCGACGGTGCCTGCGCCGTCTTCGACGCCGTGAACGGCGTCGAGCCCCAGTCCGAGACCGTCTGGCGGCAGGCCGACAAGTACAAGGTTCCCCGCATCTGCTTCATCAACAAGATGGACCGGATCGGCGCCGACTTCTTCATGTCGGTGGACACCATCAAGGAGAAGCTCGGCGCCAAGCCGCTTCCGCTCCAGCTCCCCATCGGCCGCGAGGACAAGTTCCGCGGGATGGTCGACCTCGTCAAGATGAAGGGCATCACCTTCGACGACGAGACCATGGGGGCCAAGTACCAGGAGATCGACATCCCCGCCGACCTCGTCGAGCAGGCCAAGGAGTACCGGGCCGCCCTCGAGGAGGGCGTCGCCGAGATCGACGACGAGCTGATGGCGAAGTTCCTCGACGGGCACCCGCTCACCAACGAGGAGGTGAAGCGCGGCATCCGCAAGGGCGTCAACGAGATGAAGTTCTTCCCGGTGATCTGCGGCACCGCCTTCAAGAACAAGGGCGTGCAGCAGATCCTGGACGCGGTGGTCGACTACCTCCCCAGCCCGCTCGACGTCCCGCCGGTCAAGGGCATCAACCCCAAGGGCGTGGAGGAGATCCGCAACACCGCCGACGGGGAGCCGTTCGCTGCCCTGGCCTTCAAGCTGATGAACGACCCGTTCGTCGGCAACCTGACCTTCTTCCGCGTCTACTCGGGCAAGCTCGAGGCCGGCTCGTACGTCTACAACGCCACCAAGGACAAGAAGGAGCGCATCGGCCGCCTGCTGCAGATGCACGCCAACAAGCGCGAGGAGATCAAGGAAGTCCTCGCCGGCGACATCGCGGCCGCCGTGGGCCTGCGCTCGACCACCACCGGCGACACCCTCTGTGACGAGGACAAGAAGGTCATCCTCGAGCGGATGGAGTTCCCGGAGCCGGTGATCTCGGTGGCCATCGAGCCCAAGACCAAGGGCGACTCCGACAAGATGGGCCTGGCCCTCAACCGGCTCCAGATGGAGGACCCGTCGTTCCGGGTCCACACCGACGAGGAGACCGGCCAGACCATCATGCGCGGCATGGGCGAGCTCCACCTGGAGATCCTGGTGGACCGCATGCTCCGCGAGTTCAAGGTCGAGGCCAACGTCGGCAAGCCGCAGGTGGCCTACCGCGAGACCATCACCAAGCAGGTGGAGTCCGAGGGCCGCTACGTGCGCCAGACCGGCGGCCGCGGCCAGTACGGTCACTGCTGGCTGCGGCTGCACCCGCAGCCGCCCGGCACCGGCTTCGTCTTCGAGAACGCCACCGTCGGCGGCTCGATCCCCAAGGAGTTCATCAACCCCATCCAGAAGGGCATCGAGGAGGCCATGCAGGGCGGCATCCTCGCCGGGTTCCCGATGGTGGACATCAAGGTCGAGGTCTTCGACGGCAGCTACCACGACGTCGACTCGTCCGAGATGGCGTTCAAGATCGCCGGCTCGATGGGCTTCAAGGACGGCTGCGAGAAGGCCAAGCCCGTCCTGCTCGAGCCCATCATGAACGTCGAGGTGGTGACTCCCGAGAACTTCATGGGCGACGTCATCGGCGACCTCAACAGCCGCCGCGGCAAGATCCAGGGCATGGGCCCCCGCGCCGGCGCCCAGGTGATCACCGCCCAGGTCCCGCTGGCCGACATGTTCGGCTACGCCACCGACCTCCGCTCCAAGACCCAGGGCCGCGCCACCTACACCATGCAGTTCGCGCACTACGCCCAGGTCCCGAACAACATCGCCGAGACCATCATCTCCAAGTCCAAGGGCGTCGCCGCGCCCAAGTAGACCGCACCCCGGAACCGAAGGAGCACGCACATGTCCAAGGAGAAGTTCGAGCGAACGAAGCCGCACGTGAACGTGGGTACGATCGGGCACGTGGATCACGGCAAGACGACGCTGACGGCTGCGATCACGAAGGTGGCGGCTGCCAAGGGAATGGCGTCGTTCATGG
>JACRMN010000008.1 GCA_016214955.1 Deltaproteobacteria bacterium | reverse complement strand
TACCTCGCGCTGGGCCGGACCGGCGCCGAGCGCCGCAAGGCCTATCTGCACCTCTTCGCCGTCCCGCTGGTCGAGGCGCTGCTGACGCGCCGGCGAGACCTGGTCGATGCGCCCTTCATCGGCGAGGAGCGCTGGGTGGCCAGGCGGCTTCGCGCCTGCGGGCTCTCCCCTCCGGGCGAGCTCGTTGCGCGGGCCTGAGCTCCTCCTTCGCCGCCGCTGCTGGCCCGGTGTTGCCGGAGGCTCGCCTTCGGCCGGCCGGGCGCTACCTCGACGACGCTCCTTGGCCTCGGGCGTCCGGCCTTCGCCCGTTCACGCGGCGCGACCATGCCCCGCCGGGTGATGGTTTGCGCCGGCGAGGTCGATCACCTCGCGTCAACGTCCGCAGACACGCGGTGACTCCTGCGCTATCGCTGCGGTTCTTGTCCGGCACGGCCCCCCCCGGCCCACTCCGGCACGGCCCCCTCCTGGGCCTGGTCGCGCTTGGGGCGGTGCGGGTGGCAGCGAAGCCCGGGGCGCGACGCGCCGTACCGCAGGCGGGGCTCGCAAAGCAGTGCCACGGGCCTGTCCGTCACCTTCTCGACTGCCGCTGCCGCGAACGGCGTCGGAGCGCGCGGCTCCGATCTTCCCGCTCTACGACGTCGCCGCCACAGCTTAGCCCACCCATGTTCAAGCGGCCGCCCGCCGCCGAGGACACGCCGCGGCCGCGCCCCGGCGAAGCCGACAGGACCCGCACCGCCTCTCAGGGGACTATTTCAGCGACCTCCTAGCCCCGCCGCAGCCGCGGGACGATGAGGCGCAGCGAGCGGTCGTAGCGGTAGTCGATGCCGCGGTGGCCGTCGTCGAACTCCTCGTAGGTGACCGGGATGCCGGCCTCCTCGAGCGCCTTCACCACCATGCGGGCGCCCCAGCGGAGCTGGAACTCGTCGAAGCGGCCGCAGTCCAGGAACAGGGTCTCGAGGCGCCGGAAGGAGTCGAGCGCGCCGGCCACGAAGCGGGCCGGGTCGTTCTCCAGCCAGCGCTCCCAGACCGCCGGCCGCACCGCGCAGGTGTCGGGGTCGAAGGGCAGCTCCAGGCCCAGCGGCTCGCCGGCCCGCGGCGAGTAGGCGGCGGCCATGGCGATGACGTTGAGCACCGAGAAGTCGTCGCCGTCCATGCGCCGCTCGCGGGCCCGCTCCTTGAGCCCTTCCATCCAGGCGGCTGCGTCGGTGCCCTCCAGCGCCGCCGCCGCCCGGGGGAAGTCGTGCAGGTAGCAGTACTCGAAGCCGGCGTCGCCGGCGTGGCAGCCGACGTGGGCGAAGACGTCGGAGTGGTGGCGCGCCATCACCAGCGCGCCGTAGCCGCCCGAGCTCTTGCCCACCACAGCCCGGGCGCCGGCCTCGGGCAGGAGCCCCCACTCCTGCTCGGCGAAGGGGACCACGTCCTCCACCACGTAGTCGCGGTAGCGGCCCACCGCCTCGCTGTTGACCCACTGGCTGCCGCCGATGCCGGTCCAGCCGTCCACGAACACGGCGGCGAAGTCGGGGAGCTCGCCGGCGGCGTGGAGGTCGTCGATGCGCTCGGGCACGGTGCGGCCGAAGGGGGAGACGTTGGTCCAGGAGCGCAGGCTGCCGCTGAAGCCGTGGAGGAAGTAGACCGCCGGGAGCCGCACCCCGCGCCGGTGGGAGGCGGGCAGCCAGGCGAGCACCTCGCGCTCGGCGGGGTCGCCGAGCGGGTTCCCCTCGAGCACCCGGGCGCGGAGCCGGGCCGTGACGAGCCGTCCGTTCATGGCCCCTCGTACCAGAGGCCGCAGGGGCCGGGAAGCGCTCGCCGGGGTGCCGCTAGAAGGACCAGCCGGCGCTGGCCGAGATGCTCCTCTGGCCCAGGGGCGAGCCCTCGACGAGGAGGTCGAAGCCGGCCGGGAGCGCCGCCGCCAGCCCCAGGGCCACCTGGAAATGGTGGGTGTCGTCGCCGGAGCGCTTCTGGCCGCCGAGCGTCCAGTGCACCGGGCCGCCGAACACCCGGGCACCGACGTAGGGCGCGACGGTGCCCCACAGGGAGCGGCCCACCGTGGCCGAGAGCGAGAGGTCGCCGGCCGTGACGCTCTCGATGCCGACGTTGCCCGCGCCGCTCACGCCGGCGGTGAAGGCCGAGAGGCCGGCACCCAGCGCCACGAAGGGCCAGCCGCTGCCCCCCTCGAGCGCCATCCAGGTGGCCGAGAGCTGGGCCATCGGGCCGGCGTTCAGCGTGCCCGGTGCCCCGGGGAGGTTCCAGGTGCCGGACAGCAGCGCCCCGGCCGAGAGCTGCACCGTCAGGTCGTGGCGCAGCCGACGGCTCACCCCGGCCAGCACCGAGTGGTGGGTGAAGTCCGCCGAGACGCCGGTGAAGCGGATGGTGCTCTGCAGCAGGCCGTAGCCGGCCGAGAAGCGCCAGCCTGCGGGTGCCGGGTCGCTGCCGCAGTAGTCGCGAGGGATCGCGGTGGGACCCACCGGTGTGGCCACGGCTCCGCCGGAGGCGCGCCCCGGCACCAGCACGAGGAGCAGCGCAGCGGCGGCGGTGACGAGCGCGGCCCGCATGAGTCCAGGGTAACCCCTGCGGCGCCGCGCGCCCGGCCACGAAGGGGCGCGCGGCAAACCGGCGGCCGGGGGTCGGCGGCTACTTGGGCGCGGCCGCGCCGGTCTCCTTCAGCACCTTCGACCAGCGGGCCACCTCGCTCTCCACCAGCTTCTGCAGCCCCTCCGGCGACTGCGAGGCCGTGTCGGAGAGATCGGCGCCCAGATCGAGGAGCCGCTTGCGGGTGGCCGGGTCGGCCAGCGCCTGGAGGAGCGCGCCGTTGAGCCTGGTCACGATCTCCCGGGGCGTGCCCTTGGGGGCGAACACCGCGTTCCAGGCGCTGACCTGGTACTCGGGCAGGCCGCCCTCCTTGGTGGTGGGCACGTCGGGGAGGGCAGGGGAGCGGGCCGGCAGGGCCACGGCGTAGGCGCGGATGGTGCCCGCCTGGATCTGGGGCACCAGGTTCACGATCTGGTCGCACATGTAGTCGATCTGGCCGGAGACCAGGTCGTTCAGCGCCGGGCCGGTGCCGCGGTAGACGACGCGGGTGGGCTTGATGCCCAGCACCGAGTTGAGGAGCGAGCAGGTGGTGAAGGACACCGAGCCCACCCCGGCGTGCCCCTCGTTGAGCTTGTCGCCGTTCTTCCTGGCGTAGGCCACGAACTCGGCCAGGTCCTTTGCCGGGAAGGCCTTCTTGGCCACGATGACGATGGGTGTGCCCGCGGCCATGCCCACCGGGGCGAAGTCCTTCACCGGGTCGTACTTGAGCCCGGGGTACACCGCCGGCGCAGCGCCGTGGGTGCCCATGTGGCCCATCATGATGGTGTAGCCGTCGGGCGCCGACTGGGCGGCCCGGGTGATGCCGGTGGTGCCGCCGGCGCCGGCCACGTTCTCGATGACCACCTGCTGGCCCAGCGTGCGCGACATGTGCTCGCCCACGATGCGGGCCACCACGTCGGTGGGGCCGCCGGCGGCGAAGGGGACGATCATGGTCACCGGGCGCTCCGGCCAGGCGGCGGCGGCGCGCTGCGGCAGCGAGAGGGCGGCGAGGAGGAGGAGGGCGAAGAGGCGCATGGTGGCTCCTTTCGATCGGGGGTGGGGCGGGTCGCGGCGGGTCACTCGGTGAAGACCTCCTCGCGCCCCCGGCGGATGGAGGGCAGCAGCGCGACGCCCAGCACCAGCACCGCCACGGCGAGCAGGCCGGCGCTGATGGGGCGGTGGAGGAAGGTGGCGAGGTCGCCGCGGGCGATGGCCAGGGCGCGGCGCAGGTTCTCCTCCAGCAGGCGGCCCAGCACGTAGCCGAGCAGGAGCGGCGCGCTCTCGAAGCCCACCTTGCCGGCGGCGTAGCCCACCAGCGCGAAGCCGGCGGTGAAGAGCACGTCGGAGGGCGAGTTGTTCACCGAGTAGATGCCGATGCAGCAGAAGAGGAGGATGGCCGGGAACATGAGCCGGTAGGGCACCCGCAGGAGCCGCACCCACAGCCCGATGAGCGGCAGGTTGATGACCAGCAGCATGAGGTTGCCGATCCACATGCTGACCACCAGCCCCCAGAACAGGGACGGGTTGCGGCTCATCACCAGCGGGCCGGGCACGATGCCGTGGATGGTCATGGCCCCGACCATCAGCGCCATGACGGCGTTGGGCGGGATGCCCAGGGTGAGCAGCGGGATGAAGGAGGTCTGGGCCCCGGCGTTGTTGGCCGCCTCCGGCCCGGCCACGCCCTCGATGGCGCCGCGGCCGAAGCGGCTCGGGTCCCTGGCCAGCTTCTTCTCCAGCGCGTAGGAGGCGAAGGGGCCGAGCACGGCCCCGTTGCCGGGGAGGATGCCCAGCACCGCGCCCAGGAGCGTGCCGCGCGCCGCCGGACCGGCCGACTGGCGGAGCTCCGGCCCCGAGGGCAGGAGCCGCCCGATGGCCTTGTGCACCACGTCGCGGGCCCCGGCGCCGTCGAGGTTGCGCAGCACCTCGGCGAACCCGAAGAGCCCCATGGCCAGCACCGCGAAGTCGATGCCGTCGGCCAGCGCGTTCTGGCCGAAGGTCATGCGCTCGACGCCGGTCTCGAGGTCGGTGCCCACGGTGGAGAGCAGCAGCCCGATGAGCGTCATGGCGATGGACTTGAGGATCGACCCGCGGGCCAGCACCACCGCGAAGGCGAGCCCCATGGTCATGAGGGAGGCGTACTCGGCCGGGCCGAAGACGAGCGCCAGGCGGGTGAGGGGCACCGCCAGCGCCGCGGTGACCACCGTGGCCACGCAGCCGGCGAAGAAAGAGCCCAGCGCCGCCACGCCCAGCGCCGCGCCGGCGCGCCCCTGGCGCGCCATCTGGTGGCCGTCGAGGGTGGTGACCACCGCCGTCACCTCGCCGGGGATGTTCACCAGGATGGCGGTGGTGGAGCCTCCGTACTGGGCGCCGTAGTAGATGCCGGCCAGCATGATGAGCGCCCCCACCGGCGGCATGCCGAAGGTGATGGGCAGGAGCATGGTGATGGTGGCGATGGGGCCCACGCCGGGGAGCACGCCGATGAGCGTCCCCACCAGGCAGCCCACCAGCGCCAGCCCCAGGTTCTGCAGGGAGAGGGCCACCTGGAAGCCCAGCGACAGGTTGGCGAGCAGGTCGGCCATGGCTAGAGGTTCACCCAGCCGCCGAGGCGCAGGATGGGGATGGGCAGGTGGAGGAGGAAGCGGAAGAGCACGGTGCAGGCGGCGGTGAGGACGGCCGCGAACAGGAGGAGCTCGCGAGCGCGGGTCTCGGGCGACGCGGCGCCGCTCACCAGCACCACCAGCGGCCCGGCCACCGCCAGGCCGGGCGAGCGGATGGTGAGCGCGAAGCCCACCACCCCCAGGCACACGAACAGCGCCGGCCGCAGCGACCAGCGCGCCAGCGGATCGCCGCGCCGCAGGAAGGCGAAGGCCACGAGCCACAGGCCGCACACGCCGACGAGCGTCGCCAGCACCCGAGGCAGGAAGCCGGCTCCGATGGCGCCGAGCCGGCCCCCCGGCAGCTCGCGGCCGGCCCAGAGCGCGAAGGCGGAGAGCGCCACCAGGCTCCCGCCGGCCAAGAGGTCCTGCGGCGCGCGCACGCGGCCGGGGGGCGGGGGCGAGATCTCGGGGGCGGCGGGCTGGCTCACGGGGCGCGACCTCCGGCGACGGGCGGGTTGTGGGTGTCGCCCATTGACGGCGGAGGCCGCCGCACCTGTCAAGGAACCCGGGGTGGGGCCGGCTGCTGCCCCGCCAGCCGGGCGATGTCCGGACCGGCGACGCGCATGGTCAGCCACTCCGGGAACTTCCGGGCTCCCAGCGCCTCGTAGAAGCGGATGGAGGGGGTGTTCCAGTCGAGCACCTGCCACTGGTACCGGGCGCAGCCCTGGGCGGCGGCCAGGCCGGCCAGGTGGACCAGGAGCGCCTTGCCGATCCCCTTGCCGCGGAAGGGGGGGCGCACGAACAGGTCCTCGAGGTAGAGGCCGTGGCGGCCGGCGAAGGTGGAGTAGTTGTAGAACCAGAGCGCGAATCCGGCCGGGGTGCCGTCCCACTCGGCCACGGCGGCCTCGAAGCGCGGCCGCGGGCCGAAGCCGTCGCGGAGGAAGTCCTCGGCGGTGGCCTCCACCTCGTGGGCCAGCTTCTCGTACTCGGCCAGCTCGCGGACGAGCTGGAGCAGCAGGGCCGCGTCGCGCGGCTCGGCGGGGCGGATGGTGAGCATGGCGGCAGGATAGCAGGGGCGATGGCGCGGCGAGGGCCGCGCCACTCTCCGTCAACGCACCGCAGGGGGCGGGCCCGCGATGGGGCCACCCGGGCGGGCGGCGTCCCGGTGGGTGCCGCCCTCCGCAGATTTCCGCGCCGCCGGCGGCTCGGGCTACTCTCACGGAGAGGCTGGGTTGCACCGGCGAGCCCCGGCAGCGCATGGACATCTCCGACGACGCCCCAATCGTGGATCACGCCGTGCCCGCCCTGGAGGAGGCGCGGCGGCTCTACGAGCAGGGGCTCTACCTGCAGGCCTGGCGAGCCGCGGCGCCGGCCGGGCCGCTGACGGCGTGGACCGGGCTCGACGCCAGCATCCTGGCGGCCCAGCTCGCGGCCCAGCTCGGCAACACGCCGCTCTCGAACCGGCTCTACCTCCGGCTGCGGCGCCGGCACGCGGACTCGGAGCGGGCCTGGGGCTGGGTGGTGCGGACCGTGCTCTCGCGCCGCGGCGCCTTCGCCGCCCTGGCCATGCTGCGCCGCGGGGGCCCCTTCGCCGAGCCGGGCGCCGAGACCCTGGCGCTGTGGGCCAGCACAGCGGCCCTGCTCAAGGACTTCTCGGCGGCCGAGGGGCTCATCGCCCGGGCCGAGGCGCTCGAGCCGTCGCGCGCCTGGATCCGGCTGGAGCGCGCCCACGTCCTGGGATCGGCCGACGATCCCCACGGCGCGCTGGCCGCGGTGGACGAGGCCCTGCGGCTGCGCCCCTCCTACCGTCCGGCGCTGGAGGCCCGCGCCGACCTGCTGGTGAGCCTGGGGCGGGAGGAGGAGGCCCTGGCGCTGCTGCGCGACGCCACCTGGCGCCTGGAGAGCGCCGGGATCGCCTGGACGCTGCTCAACCTGCAGATGGAGAGGGAGGAGAAGGACGAGGCGGCGCGCACCCTGGCGCGCGTCGAGGAGCTCTCTCCCTTGCGGAGCCGCGCCTTCGAGGCCTACCTGGCCCAGCGCCGCTCCGACCTCGCCTGGCTGCAGGGCGACCGCGAGGCCACCATCCGCCTGGCGCGCGCCTCGCGGAGCCCCTTCCACCAGCGGCTGGCCGACCGCCTCGAGGCGGGGCGCCAGGGGCCGCGCCGCGTGCTGCCCGTCGCCTCGGTGCGCCAGCACGACAAGACCTGCGCGCCGGCCACGCTGGCCAGCCTCTCCGGCTTCCACGGCGTGGAGGCGCTCCACCTCGAGATCGCCGAGGCCATCTGCTACGACGGCACGCCCGACTGGGCCGAGCGGCGCTGGGCCCAGGAACGCGGCTTCCGGGTGCGGGAGTTCACCGTCACCTGGGCGGCGGCGAAGGCCCTGGTGGACCGCGGCCTCCCCTTCACCCTCACCACCGTCGAGCCGGGGAGCGCCCACCTGCAGGCGGTGGTGGGCTACGACGAGTCGCGGGCCACGCTGCTCATCCGCGACCCCTCCTTCCGCTCCCTCACCGAGCTCGCCGAGCCGGGGCTCGACGACTACCGGGCCTGCGGGCCCCGCGGCATGGTGCCCGTCCCGCCGGGCAAGGAGGCGCTGCTCGACGGCCTCGACCTGCCCGAAGCGGACCTCCACGACCTCTACCACGGGGTGCAGGCGGCCCTGGTCGCCCACCGCCGCGACGAGGCCGAGGGGCTGCGCCGCAGCCTCGACGCACGGGCGCCGGGCCACCGGCTGGCGCTGCAGGCGGCGCGGGCCCTGGCCGCCTACGACGGCGACGAGGAGGCGCGGCTGGCAGCCACCGAGGCGCTCCTCGCGCTCTTCCCCGACGACGTCAACCTGAGGCTCGCCAAGCAGGCCTCGCTGGCCGACCTGGGCCGCCGCACGGCGCAGGTGGAGTACCTGCGGGCCGAGTGCGCCCGCGCCGGCCACCCGCTCCTCACCCGGGCGCTGGCCGAGGCCATCCGCCTCGACGCCCGGGCCCTGCCTGAGGCCGAGGCGCTGTGCCGGCGCGTGCTCCAGGCGCGGCCCTACGACGCCGCCGGCTACCTGCTCCTGGGAAACGTGCGCTGGGAGCGGCAGGAGCGCGAGGAGGCCCTGCCCGCCTACCGCGCCGCCGCCTGCCTGGAGTGGACCGACGAGCGGTACGCCGAGGTCCACTTCCGCGCGGCGCGGTGGCTGGGGCGAAGCGAGGAGGGGCTGGACCTCCTGCGCTGGCGCGTGCGGCGCCAGGGAGGCCGGTCGGGCCAGCCGGTGGTGACGCTGTTCGAGTCGCTCGACACGCTGGAGCGGACGGCGGAGGCGAATGCCGAGCTGGAGCAGGCACTGGTGCGCCGGCCCGCCGACGGGGCGCTGCTGCTCCTGGCCGCGCGGGTGCGGGCCGTTTCGGGCGACTTCGCCGGGGCCTGGGCGCTGCTGGAGCGGGCGCGGGGCTCGGTGCGGCCTGTCGAGCTCCTGCGGGCCGAGGCCTCCCTGGCCGAGCGGGCGGGGGAGGCGGGGCGGGCCGCCGAGCTCTGGTCGTCGGTGGCCGAGGTCGAGCCGCTCGACGTGGTGGCGGCGCGGGCTGCCGCGCGGCTCACCGCCGCGACCCGGGGCCGCCCGGCGGCGCTGGCCGCGCTGCGGCGCCAGGTAGAGCGCTTCCCCCACCACCAGGGGCTGGCCCAGGTGCTGGTGGGCTGGCTCGACGAGGAGCCGGAGCCGGTGGCCGAGGCCGAGCTGCGGCGGCTGCTCGGGCACCACCCCTCCGACGCCTGGGCCTGGCGCGAGCTGGCCGCGAACCTCTCGGCCCAGCGGCGCGCCGACGAGGCCCTGGCCGCCCTGGAGCGGGCCCGCGCCATCGACCCCTCGGCGGCGTCGCTGCACAACGTGCGGGCCCTGGTCCTCCAGCGGGCCGGACGCACCGCCGAGGCCAAGGCCGAGCTGCTGGAGTCGCTGGCCTGCGCCGCCGACGAAGGCTGGGCGCTGCGGCGCCTCCTTGACCTCTCGGCCGACGCCGCGGAGCGGCGCGCCCACCTGGCCGCCGCCCTGGCCGAGCTGCGCCGGCAGGTGCTCCTCGGCGACGGGCTCCTCGAGTACCAGGCCCTGGCGCAGCGGATCCTCGATCCGGCGGAGCTGCTCGAGAACCTGCGCGAGGGCCACCGGCAGCGGCCCGACCTGTGGCAGGCCTGGGTGGCGCTGGCCCGCCAGCAGGTGCACGCCGGCGCGCTCGCCGAGGCCCGGGCGCTCCTCGCCCAGGCGGCGCAGCGGTTCCCGCTGCTCCCGCGCATCGCCGTGGAGCAGGCGCAGGTCGAGCGGCTCCTCGGGAACCGCGACGCCCGCCGGCGGGCCCTGGAGCGGGCCGTGGCCCTCTCGCCGTCCTGGCCCGAAGCGGCCATCGACCTCTCCGGCTTGCTTCAGGAGGCGGGGGAGCTCGAGGCCGAGCGGCAGGTGCTGGAGCGGGCCCTGCGCCACGCGCCCGGCGAGGCGCTGCTGCACGGCTGGCTCGCCGACGCCCTGCGGCTGGCGGGGCGGGAGGCCGAGGCCCTGGAGCAGCTCGAGCGGGCGCTGCGCCTCGACCCCGGCTACCGATGGGCCTGGGACACCCTGGTGCAGCTCCGCGAGGACCGGGGCGAAGCGGGCAGGCCTCGCGCCCTGGCGCAGGCCATCGCCGAGGAGCGGCCCCGCGACGCCCGGGCCTGGGTGCTGGTGGCGCTGGCCTCGCGCGCGCCGGCCGACAGGCTGGCGGCCCTGGAGGAGGCGACCCGCGCCGACCCGCAGAGCCTGCAGGCCTGGGAGCTGCGCGCCGACGCCCTCGCCGACGCGGGCCGGCACGACGAGGCGCTGGCCGCCTGCCGGCCGCCCGTCTTCGGCGAGACGCCGCCGCGCTCGCTGCAGCTGCGCGCCGTGCGGCTGCGCGGCGCCCGCGGGGATCGCCCCGGCGCGCTCGAGGACCTCGGGGCGCTGCTGCGGGCCGAGCCCGACTACCTGGAGGCCTGGCAGCTCAGGGCCGACTGGGACGAGGAGCGCGGCGACCCGGCCGCGGCGCTGGAGGCGGCCGACGAGCTGGTGCGCCTCGCGCCCCACCGGCCGGTGTCCCACGGCTTCCGGGGCCAGGCGCTGCTGGCCACCGGAGCGCGCGAGGAGGCCAAGGGGGCCCTGCGGCGCGCGCTGGAGCTGGATCCCGCCTACCCCTGGGCGCTGCGCCGCCTGCTGGCCCTGGAGATCGAGGACCGGGAGGAGGAGGCGGCGCGCCGGACGCTGGAGCTCGTCGAGCGCCACCTCGGCCCGGGCGAGGCGCGGCTCGGGGCCGTTCGCCTCGCGGCGCGGGGCGGGGACCGGCAGCGGGCGGTGGAGGGGCTCGGGCCCCTGCTGCGGTGCCCGCGCTGGGGCGGCCAGGAGCTGGCCGAGGCGCTCGACGGCGCGGGCTGGGGTGCCGACCTCGACCGGGCGCTCGCCGGGGCGCTCGGTGACCCGGCGGTGGCGCGCCACGCCGGGGCGCTGTGGGCGGGGCGCGCGGCGGCGAGCGGGCGCTGGCTGCGGGGCGGGCGGGTGCTGCGGCGGGCGCTGGCGCAGTCGCCGGCGGCCCCGGCGGCGCTGGGGGCGGCCTCCGAGTGGCTGGAGCGGCTGGCCACGGCGCGGCGCCCGCGGGCCATCCGCGCCCTGCTGCGCCGCCATCGCGAGGCGCTCCAGGCCGACGTCTACGCCTGGGGCACGGGCGGCTTCGCCCTGTCGAGCACCCGCCAGCACCGGCAGGTCGTCGCCTGGATGGCGGGCTGGCGGGGCCGCGAGGGGCTGCGCCCCTGGATGCTGATCAACCTGGTGGCCTCGCTGCGCGACCTCGGCCGGGAGGAAGAGGCCCGCGAGGTGGGCCGGGCGGCGCTGGGCCTGCCCGAGGACCACTGCACCGCCAGCCACCGCATCTACCTGGCGAGCGATGCCGCCCTGGCGAGCGCGCCCGATCCGCTCGCGGGCGTGGTCCTCCCCGAGAGCGGGTACGCCCGGCAGCTGGCGGAGCTGGCGCTGGCGGTGGCGGCCGGGCTTGCGGGAGACGACCCCCGCCCCGCCTGGCTCGCGGCCATGGACCACCTGCGCCGGGGGCGGTTCGGCGCCCGGACCTCCCGGCGCGAGCCCTTCCTGCGCCGCTACCGGCGCAGGGCGGTCTGGGCCGTGGCCCGGCGCCGGAGCCGCCTGCGGGCGCCGTTCCTGTTCCTGGCCGGGATGTCGGCGGCCGGCGCCTTCGCGGAGGAGTGAGGCCGCCGGGCGGTCACTTCACGCCCATCTGGTCGAGCGCCTGCCGCGCCGCCTGGGCCTGCGGGCTCTGCGGGGCCAGCTCGATGACCTTCTTCCAGGCGGCGGCGGCCTTCTGCGGATCCTTCTTGCCGTTGGCCTGCACCACGCCGATGTTGAAGAGGCTCTGGACGTGGGTGGGGGCGAGCTTGCTGGCCTTCTCGAAGTTGGCGATGGCCTTGTCGTACTGGCCCAGCTCCTGGAACATCACGCCCTGGTCGGTGAGGACGTCGGGGTCCTTGGGGTCGAGCGCGAGCGCCTGCTCGTAGGCCTCGATGGCCTTCTGGAACTGGCGGGTGTCGAAGTAGTCGTTGCCCAGCGCCACCCAGGCCGGCCGCGCCTTGGGATCGGTCTGGGTGAGCTTGCGGTTGATCTCGATGCGCTGGAAGGCCTCGGCCTGCAGCGCCTGCGGGTTGGGCATCGGGGCCGGCGCCCCCATGCCCGGGGGCGGCATGCCCGGCGGCAGGGCGCCGCCCATGGGGCCGCCCCGGGCCGCGGCCGCGCGGCCGTCGCTCATGCCGAGCGTGTAGCCCCCGAGCCCGCCCACCACGAGTCCGACCAGTGCGCCGATGATGGTGTTCTTGTTCACGATGGACCTCCGCCCCCTCGCCGGCGGGCGAGGGCGGCGGATTCTGCCACAGGTCGCGCCCGGATCGACAAGCGCCGCGCAGTCGAATCCGGCTCAGGAGAAGCTGTCGTGGTAGGCCGGGTCCTCGACCCCCAGCGCGGCCGCGGTCGGGGAGAGCGGCCGGGCCAGGTCGAGCATCACCGCCAGCTCGTCGGTGCTGCGGTGGCCGATGCTGCCCTCGTAAGCCCCGGGGTGCGGGCCGTGGGGGATGCCGGCGGGGTGGTGGGAGATGGAGCCGGGCCCCACGCCGCGCCGCGAGGTGAACTGGCCGCGGGCGTAGAAGAGGATCTCGTCCACGTCCACCGACGAGTGCGGGTAGGGGCAGGGGATGGCCTCGGGGTGGAAGTCCACCATCCGCGGCACGAAGGAGCAGACCAGCGCCCCGCGCCCGGCGAAGGTGCCGTGCCAGGTAGGCGGCAGGTGCACCAGGCCGGCCCGGGCCTGGAACCTGAGGATGGGGAAGGCGAAGGGCCAGACCGAGCCGTCCCAGCCCACCACGTCGAGCGGCGACTCGGGCAGGTCGAAGGCGTGGAAGGCGCCGCCGCGCTTCACCACCGTGCGCCGGATGCCCTCGTCGAGGGGGCCGCGGAAGGCGGGGCGACGGAAGTCGCGGTGGCAGTAGGGCGCGTCCATGCGGAGCTGGCCGGCCTCGTTGCGCCACTGCCGCGGCAGCCAGAGCCCGCCCAGCAGCTCCAGCGAGAGCCAGCGCTGCGGCCCGGGGTCGGGCAGCAGCCGGTGGACGACGCCGCGGGGCACGCAGAGGTAGTCGTCCTTCTCGAAGCGCAGGTCGCCGAGCACCGAGCGCAGCGTGCCGCCGCCCTGCTGGATCCAGTAGAGGTCGTCGGCGTCGCCGTTGGCGAAGTACACCGGGTCGGCGGCGGTGGGAGCCAGCACCCCGGCCACCACGTCGGCGTTGTGGAGCAGCGCCACCCGGGCGTCGAGGGGCGCGCCGCCGGGGAGCGCCAGGTCCTGCGTCTTGTAGTGGCGGCGCAGCAGCGGCCGCGCCGGCGCCTCGCCCGGCACCTTCCAGCCGTGCTCCACCGGAGCCGCCCGCGAGGGGTGGGGCCGGTGGCGGTGGTAGAGGATGGTGTACGGGCCGTCGAAGCCCTCGCGGGTCAGGCACTCCTCGTGGAGCAGCCGCCCCTCCTGGCGGAAGGCGATGTGGTGCTTCTCCGGCACCTCGCCGGCCACCACCCGCTCGATCACCGGCTCTCCCCCTTCTGCTGCTCCCGCTCGATGCTCTCGAAGAGGGCGCGGAAGTTGCCGGCGCCGAACCCCTGGTCCCCCTTGCGCTGGATGATCTCGTAGAAGAAGGGGCCGGCCGCGGGCTCGTGGTAGAGGCCCGACGACTCGCGCAGGAAGATCTGCAGCATGTAGGAGCCGGGGGCGCCGCCGTCGACCAGGATCTGCAGCTCCTGCAGCCGCGCGATGGCCTCGTCGATGCGCCCCACGCCGATGCGCTCCAGCCGCGCCGGCAGCACCTCGTAGTAGCTGGCCGGGGTGGGCATGAACTCGACGCCGCGGCCCCGGAGCCCCTCGACGGTGGAGAGGATGTCGGGCACCAGCAGCGCCGCGTGCTGCACGCCGTCGCCGCGGAGCTCCTCGTTGAAGACGTTGATCTGCGAGGACTTGAAGGCCGGGCGCCAGGGCTCGTTGTTGGCGAACTTCACGTGGCTCTTCGGGTCCCGCATCACCACCGAGCGCAGCCCCGAGCCGTGGGCCTGCATGGCGGCCCGCCGCGCTTCCCCGGCGGCGTCGCGGGTGTGGAACTGGACCTCCCAGAACTCCTCGAAGCCCAACACGTGCTCCATCCACAGGAGCGCCGGCTTCATGGTCTGGAAGTTGGAGGTGACGTGGTCGAAGGCGGCGAAGCCGAAGCGGTTGTGGCCGCCGGTGGGCGAGGGCAGCCGGTCGATGCCCGGGTAGAGCCCCTGGTAGCCGCGCCGCTCCACGAAGCGGAAGGTGGTGTCGCCGAAGGGGGTGGTGACGTGGAAGGTGAAGAGCTCGCCGCCGGCGTCGCGGAAGCGCAGCAGGTCGGTGATGGGGGTGGCGCCCCGGGCCTCGAGGAGCGCGAAGGCCCTCGCGGCGTCCTCCACCTCGAAGACCAGGGAGCCCACGCCGTCGGGGTGCTTGCGCAGCCAGCGCCAGGCCCGGCCTCCCTCGCGCACCGGCTCGGAGCAGACCACCCGCACCTTGCCGGCCTCGAACGTCGCCGAGCGCTGCCGGCCGTCGCGGGTGAGCTCCGGCGAGGAGCGCGCCGTCTCGGCGAAGTCCATCCGATCCACGTAGAAGCGGCGCGAGCGCTCCAGGTCGTGCACGTAGTAGTGCAGCGCCTCGAGGCGGACGATGCCGATGGGCTCGACTGCCATGCTAGGCCTCCTGGCGCGGCGCGTCCGGCTGCCGCTCCGGCAGCGCGGCCTGGAAGGCGGGGAGCTCGTTGCAGGCCGCCTCGACGCGCAGCAGGGTGGGGCAGCCCGCCAGGTCCACGCCGAAGCGGCGGCACCCGAAGAGCTGTGGCACGAGGTAGAGGTCGGCGAGGGACACCGCGTCGCCGTGGCAGAAGCGGCCCGCGCCCGCGGCCACCGCCGCCTCCAGCCCTCGCACCCCCAGGGCCAGGAAGTGGCGGGTGTACTCGTCCTCCAGCCCCTTGCGCTCGGCGGCCAGGAGCTTCCGCGGCGAGGTGTTCTGGAAGGGCTGGATGCCGGCGTTGACGTGCTCGGCGATGGCCCGCACCCGGGCGCGCCCCTCCGGGTCGCGGGGCAGGAGCGGCGGCGCCGGGAAGCGCTCCTCGAGCCACTCCAGGATCGCCATCGACTGCACCAGGGTGACGGTGCGGCCGCCCTCCTCCACCTCCAGGGCCGGCACCTGGTGCAGGGGGCTGCGCCGCCCGTGGGCCTCGTCCCACTGCTCGCCCTTCAGCAGGTCCACGCCGCGGTAGTCGAAGGGCACGCCCTTCAGCGCCAGGCCGATGCGCACGCGCCAGGAGCAGGAGGAGCGCCAGTAGGAGTAGAGGGTGAGCTTCATGGCACCACCACCTGGTCGATGGTGCCGAAGAGGTTGCGCCCGGCGCCGTCGCGCATCTCGATCTCCACGCGGTCCCCTGCCCGCAGGAAAGGGGTCTGCGGCTGCCCGGCGCCGATGGTCTCGCGCACCCGCCGCTCCTGCAGGCAGGTGACGCCGCGGGCCTCGTCGGCGTTGGAGACGGTGCCGCTCCCCAGGATGGTCCCGGGGGTGAAGGCCCGCGTGCGCGCCAGGTGCTGCACCAGGTCGTGGAAGGAGAAGTGCATCTCCGGCCCGGCGTCCGGGTCGCCGAGGAGCGCACCGTTGAGCCGCACGGTGATGCGCAGGTGCAGCCGGCCGCCGCGCCACGCCGGGCCCAGCTCGTCGGGGGTGACGGCGAAGGGGCTGAAGGCGGTGGCCGGCTTCGACTGGAAGAAGCCGAAGCCCTTCTCCATCTCCGTGGGCACGAGGTTGCGGAAGGTGAGGTCGTTGGCGAGGCACAGGAGCCGGATGCAGCCCTCGGCCCCGGCGGCGCGCGTGCCCATGGGCACGTCGCCGAGGATCACGCAGACCTCGCCCTCGAGGTCGAGCCCCCAGCCGGGATCGCCGAGGGGGATGGGGTCGGTGGGCGCCAGCAGCACCCCGCCCCCGCCCTGGTAGACGAGCGGCTCGGTCTCCAGGGTTGGCGGCGGCAGCGCCCCGCGGGCCCGCCGCACCAGCCGCGTGTGGTTGAGGAAGGTGGAGCCGTCCACCCACTCGTAGGCCCGCGGCAGCGGCGAGTGCAGGGCGCGGGGGTCGAGCTTCCGGGCCGGCGCCCGCCCGGCCTCCAGGTCGGCGGCCAGCGCCCGCAGCCGGGGCTCGACCTCCGCCCAGCCGTCGAGCGCCTGCTGCAGCGTGCCGGCCACGGCCCCGGCGGGCGTGAGCGCCTCCCCGTCCCCCCGCACCACGGCCAGCAGGCCGTCGCGGGTTCCATCGCGCAGCGTCGCGAGTCGCATGCCGCGAATCCCTAGCAGGGCGAGGGGGCGGGTGCGCCACCCTTTGCGGGGCTCGCCCGACCCGCCTGCCGGGAACCCCCTGCGGCGGGAGGACGCGACAGGTGAGCGGAGGCGCGCAGAAGGCGTATCCTCGACTCGGAAGGAGGCTGGCGGCCCTGCCGCAGCATCCGGGCGAGCCGCTCCACGGACCATGGCCATCGGCTGGAAGCGGATCTGTTGCCCCATCGACTTCAGCGATCCCTCTCGCGAGGCGCTGCGGGTCGCGGTGGACCTCTGCGCCGCCTTCGGCGCGGAGCTGACGCTGTTCCACTCCTACCAGCTCCCCGGCTACACCCTGCCCGAGGGCTCGGTGGTCGCCAGCCCCAAGATGCTGCAGGAGCTGGCCGACCAGGCCGAGGCCCACCTGCAGGAGTGGCGCGCGGTCGCCGAGGGGATGGGGGCCCGCAACGTGCGGGTCGCCAAGAGCGTGGGCGAGCCGGCGAGCGAGATCGTGGCCTTCGCCCGGGAACAGCAGCAGGACCTCATGGTGGTGGGCACCCACGGGCGCACCGGCCTGCGCCACGCGCTGCTCGGCTCCACCGCCGAGCGGGTGGTGCGGCGCGCCGGCTGCCCGGTGCTGACCGTGCACCCCGAGGGGAAGGCGCGGGCGACCTAGCTGCGGGGGCCGGCGGCGCCGTCCGCTGCCAGCAGCTCGAACCGCACCCGGCCCGGCGAGCCCGCCCGGCCGCTGTGGCCGTCCGAGCCCCTGCGGCCGTCGGAGCCGTCGCGGCCGCTGCGGCCCGAGGAGAGCGAGTGGCTGTGGCCGCGGGAGTCGGTGCAGCTCGTGCCGGAGCCGCCCGAGCCGCCGCGCCCTCCCGAGCCGCCGCTGCCGCCGCTCCCCCCTCGTCCGCCCGCCCCGCCCTCGCTCGCCACCGCGGTGCGCAGCAGCGCCAGCGTCTCCTCGGCTAGGTGCGGGGGGGCCGCCACGAGCACCAGGACGTCGCCGCCGTTTCCGCCGTCGCCTCCGTTTCCACCGTCGCCCCCGTCGCCGCCGTTGCCACCATCCCCGCCGTCGGACGCCGAGAAGGATGGACAGCTCGCCGAGTGGCCGCTCGAGCCGCTCGATCCGCTGCTCCCGGAGTGGCCGTCGTGGCCGCTGGCTCCCCGGGCCCCCCGGCTCACCACCCGGAAGCCGCCGGCGTCGGGCCACTCCACCACCACCTCCAGGAGCTGGCCAGGGGCGGCCACCGTGTAGTGCAGCCGCCCGGCCGGGAGCCGCTCCGCCCGGATCTCCAGCGGCGGCCCGTCCGCGCCGGACGAAGGCCCCTCCAGCATCAAGTCGGCCGGCCGCTCGAAGGCCACCGGCAGCGCCGGGCCGGCCACCGGGAGGCCGCCGACCTGCAGCGGAAGCTCCACCGCCGCCCCGGCCCTCGCCAGGCCCACCGCCACCGGCGCCCACACCCAGCCGGCGAGCTGGATCGCGCCGCCGGGCCCGAGTCGCGCGAGGTCGGAGGCGACCGAGACGTCGCCCGGCGCCACGCAGGGCGTCGGGTCGAGGGTGCCCTCCGCACAGAGGGTGATGGGGCCGGGCAGGCCGGCCACCTCCACCCGGAGCGGGCCGCGGAGCGGGAGGTCGGGGAACACCGACGGCTCGGGCCGGCCCGGCGCCGTGCCCATGAGCTTGGCCGTCTGCCCGGGCACGTCCTGGCGCACCAGGAGCCCGCGCTGCGGCAGCGAGGCCGCCTCCAGCCGGGCGGCGCGCACCGGCCGCGCGGCCAGCGAGACGGCGTTGGTGCCCGTGCCGATGACCGCCTGCTCCACCGCCTCGGGGGCGCCGCGGACCTCGGCGTGGGGCGAGGTGGCGATGCGGAGCCTGACGAGCCTGCGGGCGGCGGCTTCGCGCAGGGTGGCGTCGGGCAGCCGCAGGGCGGCGAGGCGGAGGGCCTCGGCGTCGGCGCGGCGCGCCAGGAGGTCGAGCAGCACGGCGTCTACCGGCTCGCCCCGCCAGCGCCCTCGCTCCAGCCCGGCGGCCTCGACGAGCGCCGAGATCCGGGAGAGCGCCACCGGGCCCAGCCCCGCGCCCGCCTGGCGCTTCCGGGCCGGGGCCAGCGCCTCCTCCAGGGCGGCCTCGCCCAGCGGAAGTGCGCCTGCCGGCCGCTCCACCAGCGTGGAGTGGAGCGCCGCCAGCCGGGCCCGCAGCGCCGCGTCGCCCTCCAGGCCGGGATCGGCGGCCAGGCGCCCCTCGGCCAGCAGCAATCGCTCGGCGAGGTCGCGCCCCCGCTCCCTCGGCAGCCGCCGCAGCAGCGCCGCGGTGCAGGGCGCGAACAGGTCCGGGGCGATGCGCCCCTCCAGGAAGGCGTCGAGGAGCGCCGGGCCGACCACGTCCGGCTCCTCGGAGAGTGCCTCGCTAGCCCCCTCGCACGCCGATGGGCTGGCGTCGGGCTGGCCCAGGTAGTGGAGCACCGCCGGGGGGGCGCGCTGCGCGGAAAGCTCCTCCCGGGTCATGGGCCGGGGGTAACTGACGCAGCCGGCGACGAGGACCAGGGAGACGAGGCCTGCGGACGAGGGTCGGGACATGGCGATCACCACCGGGGACAACCCCGGACCCATTCTCTCCGTTAACCCCCTCGGCGCCACCCGCACTGGCAGGCTGACCCGGAGGAGGCAGGAGCGAAGCCCTCAGCTCGCCTCGACCCGCCGCAGCCGCGCCAGGGCGTCCCAGGTGTAGAGGGCGAGCGACCCCCAGATGCACGCGAAGGCCACGCCGTGGGCGGCGGTGAAGCGCTCGCGGAAGAGGAACACGGCGATGGAGAACTGCAGGCTGGGGGCGATGTACTGCAGCAGCCCGATGGTGGAGAGGCGGAGCCGCTGCACCCCGAGGGCGAACCAGATGAGCGGCACCGCGGTGATGACCCCGGCGGCCAGGAGCAGGAGCGTGAGCCGGGCATCGCCGCCGAAGTGGCCCTCGCCGGCCCGCGCCAGGCGGAAGACCCAGGCGGCGGCCAGCGGCGCCACCAGGCCGGTCTCGAGGAAGAGGCCGCCCACCGCGTCGATGCGCTCCATCTTGCGGAGCAGGCCGTAGGTCCCGAAGGAGAGGGCCAGCACCAGCGCCACCCAGGGGAAGCGGCCGGCCGAGAGCACCAGCACCGCCACGCCCAGGCCGGCGATGCCCACCGCGATCCGCTGGGGCCGCGAGAGCGGCTCGCGCAGGAACAGCACCCCGAGCAGCACGTTGACGAGCGGGTTCACGAAGTAGCCGAGGCTCGCCTCCAGCACCCGCCCGGCATGGACCGCCCAGATGTAGACCAGCCAGTTCACCGAGATGAGCGAGGTGGTGGCCAGCAGCACCCAGCGCCCCCGGGCGCTCCCCAGCGGGCGGGCCACCTCGCCCCAGCGGCGCAGCAGCGTGACCAGCGCCGCCAGGAGCAGCACCGACCAGAGGATGCGGTGGGCCAGGATCTCGAGCGGCGGGACGGGAGCCAGCGCCCGGAAGTACACTGGCAGCAGGCCCCAGGCGAGGTAGGCGGCCAGGGCGTAGAAGAGCCCGGCGCGGCGCGGGGCCTCGGCGGCAGACATCGGGCGGTTGTACCGCCAAGCGCGGCGGGCGACGAGGAGGAAACATGGCGGTGGGCGACGGTGACGGGCTGAAGAGGGCGATGCGGTGGCTCTCCGACCGGAGGCTGGAGGATCCGAAGGCGAAGCGGGCCGACCTCATCCAGGAGGCGGGGTCGAAGTTCGACCTCACCCCGCTGGAGCTCCAGTACCTGTACGACAACTGGAAGTAGCCTGCGGTTCCAGTATGGTTGCCCGGTGAGGTCCATCCATGTCCGGTGAGCGAGGAACCCTCGGCGGCAGCTTCCAGTTCGCGGCCCGCGGGATCCTCGAGACCGTGGCCTCGCAGCGCAACATGCACATCCACCTGGTGGCCGCCGTGCTGGTGGCCACCTTCGGCAGCGCGGTGCCGCTGGGACTGGCCGAGCAGCTCGGGCTGCTGGTGAGCATCTTCCTGGTGCTCTCGGCCGAGGTGATGAACAGCGCCATCGAGGCGGCGGTGGACCTCGTGACCGGGGAGCCCGACGACCGGGCGCGCCGCGCCAAGGACGCGGCTGCCGGGGCGGTGCTGCTGCTGGCCGGCTGCGCCGTGGGGGTCTTCGCGGTCATCCTCATCCGCGACTGGGAGCTGGTGCAGTCGGCCCGCGCCGCGGTGACCCGGGTGTTCGCGGTGGGGCTGCCGCTGACGGTGCTCTCCGCCTTCCTGGTCTTCCCCTTCCAGCGGCCGGAGGGGCTCGATCTCCTGGCGGCCACCAGCGGGGCGGCGCTGCTCCTCCCCATGGCCCTCTTCTCGCACAGCCTGGTGTTCACCGCGGTGGCCGCCCTGGCCTTCGCCCTGTGCGCCAGCGCCGCCTTCGCACGGCGCGGCGCGCAATAGCCCGTCCGAAACGGTTCTTCCCAACCGGGCTTGCCCGGGCGAGGATGGCTGTACAGATTGCCGGGACGCGCCGCGGCCGGGGGCCGCGGTGTCACGACCTACCAAGGAGCACCGCCCATGGCCGACCTCTCGACGACGTACATGGGGCTCACGCTGCCGAGCCCGCTGGTGCTGGCCTCCTCCTCGCTGACCAACAAGGTGGAGAACTTCCTGGCGGCCGAGCAGCACGGGGCCGGCGCGGTGGTTCTGCGCTCCCTCTTCGAGGAGCAGATCGAGGCGGTGGACTCGGCGCTGCAGGAGGCCCTCTCCAAGAACTCGGAGATCAGCGCCGAGGCCCAGAACTTCTTCCCCCGGCAGGTGATCGGCCCGCAGGAGTACCTGCGGCTCATCGGCAGCGCCAAGAAGGCGGTGCGCATCCCGGTGATCGCCAGCCTCAACTGCGTGGCCCCGGGGAGCTGGAGCGGGTACGCCAAGCAGATCGAGGAGGCGGGCGCCGACGGCCTGGAGGTCAACCTCTACGGCGTGCAGGCCGACCCCGCCGTCTCGGGCGCCGAGGTGGAGAACCGCTACCACGAGATCATCGCCGGCATCCGCGACTCGGTGAAGATCCCCATGGCGGTGAAGCTCTCCCCCTTCTTCACCGCGCTCGCCAATACCGTGAGCCGCTTCGACGCCACCGGCGTGCAGGCCTTCGTGCTCTTCAACCGCTTCCTCCAGCCCGACTTCTCGGTGGAGAAGCTCTCGCTCCGCAGCGACATGAGCCTCTCCCAGCCCGGCGAGATGCTGCTGCCGCTGCGCTGGATCGCCCTGCTCTACGGGCGCGTCAAGGCCGACCTCTCGGCCTCCACCGGGGTCCACGACGCCGCCGGGGTCATCAAGATGATGCTGGCCGGCGCCACCACGGTGCAGCTCGCCGCCGCCCTGGTGAAGAACGGCGTGCCCTACCTGGCCAAGCTGCGCGACGGGCTCGAGGACTTCATGGACAAGCGCGGCTACGGCAACATCGAGGACTTCCGGGGCACGCTCTCGCAGCGGGTCATCCGCGAGCCCGGCGCCTTCGAGCGGGCGCAGTACGTCCAGCTCATCCTCTCGCAGAACAGCTGACGCCCGCCGCGGGCGCCTACCCGGCCCGCAGCCAGCGCCAGAAGGTGCGCAGGCCGGGGGAGAGCCGGAAGCTGAGCCACCGGGCCCGCCGCAGGGCGGGCCCGCGCACGCGGGCCTCGAGGCCGGCGCAGAGCGCCCGCGCCTCCTCGCGCTCGCCGGTGCGGGCCAGCAGCCGCGCCAGCAGCAGCACCGTCTCCAGGTGCCAGGGCTCGATCTCCCGCGCGCGCCGCAGGAGCCCGATGGCCTCCGGCCGGCGCCTGGCCCGGGCCAGCGCCTCGCCGCCGGCGACCAGCACCTTCAACGCGTCGGCTCCGCGCCCGCGGAGGATCTGGAGCCGGGCGCTCTCCTGCCGGAACTCGATCGAGAGGGGCAGCGCCTCCACCGCGGTGGTGACCACCGCCGAGGCCCTGTCGGTGAAGCCGGCGGCCAGGTGGCGCTGCGCCGCGGCCCGGAAGCAGGCGGCGGCGCCGTCCTCGTCGCCCATGCGCGCCAGCACCTCGCCGAGCTTGAGGCTGGTCGAGGGGTCGCTGGGCTGCTCGACGAGCAGCCTGCGGTAGCCGGCGGCCGCCTTCTCCAGCCTGCCGCGGGCGCGGGCCCTGTCCGCCGCCTGCGCGATGTCGCGGCGCGACTTCGGCTTGCGAGAGAAGAGGCCCACGGAGGCGAGGATACCGCCGCGTCCCCCTCCCGGGTGACGCAAGAGCTGCCCGGCTCGTGACGATGGAGGTGTGGGGGCGAGGGGCGCCATGCGCATCGCAGCGTCGTCGGTGGAGCTCCGGGCGGAGCGGCAGGCCGAGCGCACCTTCACGCACGAGGAGAGGGTGCGCGCCTGGGTGGATCCGGCCGTGCCGGAGCGGGGCGCGCCCGACCCGGCGCCCGTGCCCGCACCCGACCCGGGCGGCAGCGCGCCGCCGCCGCCGGCCGGGACGCCGCTCTCCCGCCACGACGTCGACCTGCTCATCCTCACCCGCGCCTTCCGGCTCGACCTGCGGCTCGCCGGCGCCGCCGAGATCGCCCGCGGCTACGCCGACGGCCAGGCCCGGGCCGCCGGCACGCAGGCCGCCGGCACGCAGGGCGCCGACGCGCCGGACGCGCCGGAGCGGGCCGGGTGGGGGCTCGAGGTCGACGTCCGGGAGCGGGAGGTGGAGCGCGAGGCCGTGGCCTTCTCGGCGCGCGGCAAGGTGCAGACCGCCGACGGCCGGCGCCTCGACGTGGCCATGGCCCTCTCCATGGAGCGGGTGCGGATCCAGGAGCGCGCGGTCTCGCTGCGCGCCGGAGACGCCCAGCGCACCGACCCCATCGCCCTCGCGCTGCAGGGCAGCGCCGTGGAGGTCTCCGGTACCCACCCTTTAGACCTCGACGGCGACGGTTCCGCGGAGCAGGTCGCCCGCCTCGCCCCCGGCTCCGCCTGGCTGGCCAGGGACCTCGACGGCGACGGCCGGGTGACCGGCGGCGGCGAGCTGTTCGGCCCGTCCACCGGCGACGGCTACGCTGAGGTGCGGGCGCTCGACGCCGACGGCAGCGGCTGGGTGGACGAGGCCGACCCCGCCTTCGCCAGCCTGAGGCTCTGGAGCCCGGCGGAGGGGGCGCGCCTCTCCACCCTGGCCGAGCGCGGGGTCGGAGCCCTGTACACCGGCGCGGCGGCCACCCCCTTCACCCTGGCCACCCCCCAGGGCGCGCCCGGGGCCGAGGTGGCCGAGACCGGCCTCTTCCTGCGGGAGGATGGCACCGCCGGGGCCCTGCAGCACGTCGACCTCCTCGCCTGAAGCCCGGGCCCACGGCCCGCTCGGGTCGCCCGGCTCCGTCCGCCCTTGCGCGCGACGAAGTCCGACATTAGACATCGTCTAAGCGCGACCCTCGACCCGGAGTCCACGAGGTACTTCGCCGCGGAACGCGCAAGGGGCGTGGCGCCCCGCCTCGCATGCGGGGACGATGCTCCCCGTCGCGACCTTCACGCTGAGGAGAATACGATGGCCAATCTCAAGGGCACCAAGACCCACAAGAACCTCAAGGACGCCTTCGCCGGCGAGTCGCAGGCCAACCGCCGCTACCTGTACTTCGCCAAGGTGGCCGACGTGGAGGGCTACCCCGAGGTGGCGATGAACTTCCGCGAGACCGCCGAGGGCGAGACCGGCCACGCCCACGGGCACCTCGACTACATCAAGGTCGCCGGCGATCCCGCCACCGACCTGCCCATCGGCGACTCGGTCCTCAACCTCAAGGCCGCCATCGCCGGCGAGACCCACGAGTACACCGACATGTACCCGGGCATGGCCAAGACCGCGCGCGACGAGGGCTTCACCCAGATCGCCGACTGGTTCGAGACCCTGGCCAAGGCCGAGAAGTCCCACGCCGGCCGCTTCCAGAAGATGCTCGAGACCATCAAGTAGCGCCCGCGGGGCCCGGCTCCGCATCCGGCGCCGGGCCCCACCTGCCTCCTCCTCGCCGGACCCCGGCCCCGCCATGGCAGACGACAAGCGCATCTCGTACCAGCCCACCCCCGGCCTCTCCTACGACCCCTCGGAGAACAGGTACTGGGACGAGGCGGCGCTGCAGGGCGAGGTGACGCGCGCCTTCGAGATCTGTCACGGCTGCCGGATGTGCTTCAAGTACTGCGAGAGCTTCCCCACGCTCTTCAAGTTCATCGACGAGCGGCACGGCGCCAACGTGCACGAGGTCACCGCCGAGGAGACCCGGCAGGTGATGGACCTGTGCTTCCAGTGCAAGCTCTGCGAGGTGCAGTGCCCCTACACCCCCCGCGACAAGCACGAGTTCCAGCTCGACTTCCCCAAGCTCGTCCACCGCTGGGACGCGGTCCAGCTCCGCAAGCGCGGCAAGACGCTGCGCGAGAAGGTGCTGGGCGATCCCGACACCGCCGGCCGCATGGCCCGCGCCTCGCTGGGCATGGCCAACCTGGCCAACCGCTCCCGGCCGCTGCGGGTGCTGATGGAGAAGACCGTCGGCATCCACCGCGACAAGCTGCTCCCCGACTTCGCCGCCGAGCCCTTCGACGGATGGGCCCAGAAGAACGGCTTCGTGAAGCCGGAGCCGGGCGGCGAGGCGGTGCTGTTCCAGACCTGCTTCGTCCAGCACAACGAGACCCAGATCGGCAAGGACGTGCTGGAGGTGATGCGCCGCAACCAGGTGGACGTCCGGGTGGTGAAGGGGCTGCAGTGCTGCGGCATGCCGGCCTGGGAGCATGGCGACCTGACGTCGCTGCGGCGCCAGGCCCACCACGACCTCGACCTCCTGCTGCCCTTCGTGGAGAAGGGGGCCAAGATCCTGGTCGTCAACCCCACCTGCTCGATGATGATGCGGCGCGAGTGGCCCCACCTGCTCGACGGCGCCGACAGGCCGCGGGCGGAGAAGCTGGCGCCGGCGGTGATGGACCCCTCCGAGTTCCTCTGGTCCATCCGCGAGCAGCCGCGCTTCAACGCCGAGTTCAAGTCCAGCCCGCCCGGCGGCAAGGTCGCCTACCACGCCCCCTGCCACCTGCGGGCGCAGGGCATCGGCTTCAAGGGGCGCGACCTGCTGCGGAAGATCCCCGGCGTCACCGTGGCCGCCACCGTGGTGGAGTGCTGCGGCCACGACGGCACCTACGCCATGACCGTCGAGGGCTTCTCCGGCAGCATCAAGGTGGGGCAGAAGGCCTTCGAGGGCATGAAGGCCGGCGAGGCCGAGGTCTGGGCCACCGACTGTCCGCTGGCCTCGCTGCAGTTCGCCCAGCACGCCGGCAAGAAGCCTCTCCACCCCATGAGCATCCTGGCGCGGGCCTACCGCGGGGATTCCTTCCAGTGAGGGCCACGGTCATGAAGAAGGTGCAGCGCGAGGAGCTTCTCGACCTCCAGACCTACGACAGGGAGCGCGAGCGCATCCGGCCCGCGGCCATGGCCGCCAAGGACCAGCGGCGCATCCACGTGGGGCCTCACCTCACCTTCCTGTTCGAGAACCGGGAGACGATCCGCTACCAGGTGCACGAGATGATGCGGGCCGAGCGGCTCTTCCGCGAGGCCGAGATCACCCACGAGCTCGACACCTACAACGAGCTCCTGGGCGGGCCGGGCGAGCTGGGCTGCTCGCTGCTCATCGAGATCGCCGATCCCCAGGACCGGGACCAGAAGCTGCGGCGCTGGGTGAAGCTGCTCGACCACCTCTACGCGCGGCTCCCCGACGGCCGGCGCGTGCCCTGCACCTTCGACCCGCGGCAGGTGGGCGAGGACCGGCTCTCCTCGGTGCAGTACCTGCGCTTCGACGTGAAGGGTGTGGCGCCGGCCTCCATCGGTTGCGACCACCCCGACATCTCCGCCGAGACGGTGCTCGAGCCGGCCCAGCGCCAGGCCCTGGCGCAGGACCTCGCCGACGCCTGAAATACCCGCCCCCGGCCGGGCGTAGGGACCGCCTTGC
The DNA here is from genome assembly GCA_016214955.1 of Deltaproteobacteria bacterium. Lineage (GTDB taxonomy): Bacteria > Myxococcota > Myxococcia > Myxococcales > Anaeromyxobacteraceae > JACRMN01. The sequence continues at coordinate 20,292 of JACRMN010000008.1, read as the reverse complement.
AGGAGGTCCCACCATGCGGCGCCTGATCGACGTTCTGGCCCTGGGTCTCGTCATCGGTTCCATCGCCCTGCAGGGCGCCTTCCTGACAGCCATCCGGGGTGTGCCCGGTGCGGGGTCCGCACAGCTTGCCCGCTCGGCGGGCAGCGCTCCTCCGGCCCTGTCGGCGAAGGTGTGCGGGGGAGCCACAGACCGCAAGTGCTAGGGGGACCGGGCAAAGGTCACAGGCGGGCTTGCCGCAGCGCGGCACGAGCCGCAGCTTGGGAGCATGACGACCGCCGCACCGATCTTCTCGCAGCGCCCCATGCCCCGCTCCCGGACCACCTCCCGCGGGGAGGTGGTCAAGGTGGTCCTGGCGCTGGTCCTGAACGCCATCCTCTTCGGGATGATCGTGTTCTAGCGGCAGGCCCGCCGGGCACGCCCCTCAGCGCTTCTCCTCGGGCTCCCGGCGCTTCTTGCGGTCCAGCAGGTTCCAGCCCCACTTCTCGCTCCACATCCCCGGGCCGGTGAGCAGGATGCACAGCACCGTCAGCCCGATGGGCATGGCAACCGTCCAGAGCGAGATCTCCATCGGGGTCTCCTGGCGCCGGGAGCGGCGCGCCCCGGGAATCTAGGGACGCACCGGCTCCTGCGCCAGGTTTGCCCTGCCGATCGGCGGCCACACGGGGCCAACGGACCCGGCGGCCGCGATGAGGGTGCTCGCCAACCCGGGCCTGACGCCCGGGAACGCGAGAGATCACGCGCGCCGACGCTGGCCCCGCTGTTGCTGTATCCCCAATCATGGCGGTGACGCCAAGACCACCCCGCGCCGGGTGGGGAATCCGCGCACGCCTGGTTGCCCTCCAGGTCGCCACGGTGGCGCTGCTCGCCATCGCGCTCCTCCTCGTCCTGCCCGGCCGCCTCGACCGGCTGGCGAGGCGCTGGTCGGAGAGCCGCCCGGTGGGCATCGCCAAGGTGCTGGCACCGATCCTGGCGGTAGCGCTGGACTTCGACGACAGGGACGCCGCCGCGGCCCTCCTGGCGGAGCTGGAGTCGGCGCGGGGCGCCGCATACGCGGTGCTGCTCCGCCAGGACGGCAGGCCGCTGGCCGGCTGGCGGCAGGTGCCGCTCGGGGCGCCCGGTCCGGGCGCCGCCGACCGGGTGGTTCACGCCGGCGGCTACATCCACGTGGCGGTCCCGGTGGAGGGGCGCAGCGGAGCGCGGGGTACCCTGGTGCTGGGCTTCGACCAGACGGATCTGGAGGAGGCGCGCACCGAGGCGAGACTCATGGTGACCATCGCGGCGCTGCTGCTGCTGGCGCTGGGTGTGCCGGCGGCCTTCGGCGTCGGCGCCGTCGTCGTCGGGCCGCTCCTGCGGATGACCCGCGTGGCGAAGGAGATCGCCGGCGGCCGTGCCGGGGCCCGCTCCCAGCTGCCGGTGGGGCGCAGCGACGAGGTCGGCGCTCTGGCGGCCGCGTTCGGGGTCATGCTCGACCGGCTCTACGAGAAGGAGGCCGGGATCACCGCTCTCGCGGCCGACCTGGAGCGGCGGGTCGCCTTGCGCACCGCCGAGCTGGCCCTGGCCAACCAGGAGCTCTCCCGGCGCCTGGCCGAGCTCACCACCGCCCAGGAGAAGCTCATCGCCGCCGACCGCCGCACCAGCGTGGGCCGGCTCGCGGCCGGCGTGGCGCACGAGATCAACAACCCCCTGGCCTACATCGACGCCAACCTCGGCTACCTGGAAGGCGCCCTCCGCGAGCTCCAGGCTGCCGTCGCGACCTCGGGCAGCAGCAAGCTCGGCCCGGCCGTGCAGGAGATGGCCGAGGCGGTCGCGGAGTCGCGACAGGGTGCGGGCCGCGTGCGCCACATCGTCCGCGGCCTCAAGACCTTCTCCGGCAACGCCCAGGAGGAGGTGGACGCCGCCTCGGTGCGCTCGGCGCTCGAGGCGGCCATCGACATGGCCCGGTCCGAGGTGCAGAAGCGGGCGCAGCTCGTCACCCGCATCGGCGAGCTGCCGAAGGTCCACGGCAACGAGGTCCGGCTCTCGCAGGTCTTCCTCAACCTCCTCATGAACGCCGCACAGGCCATCCCCGCGGGCGACGCCGAGGGCAACGAGGTCCGGGTCACCGCGGCGACCGGCGCCGACGGCCGGGCCATCGTCGAGGTGACCGACACGGGAGCCGGGATCCCGCCCGAGGTCCAGGCGCGGCTCTTCGAGCCCTTCTTCACCACCAAGCCCACAGGCGAGGGGACCGGGCTCGGGCTCTCCATCTCCCGGGGGATCGTGGAGCGCTGCGGTGGGACCATCTCGGTCGAGAGCACGCCGGGCCAGGGCGCCACCTTCCGGGTGATCCTGCCGCCCTCGGCCCCGGTCGCGACGCCCCCGCCCGACGCGACCGCCCGCCGCGCGGCGGTGGTCCGGCGACGGCTGCTGGTGGTGGACGACGAGCCGCTCATCTGCAAGGCCATCCTGCGAGGCCTGGGGCGCGACCACGAGGTGGTCACCGAGTCGGATCCGCGGGCGGCCCTGCGTCGCATCGAGGCGGGGGAGAGCTTCGACGCCATCCTCTGCGACGTGATGATGCCGGGTCTCACCGGCATCCAGCTGCGGGAGGAGCTGGAGGCGCGCCACCCCGGGGCCGCGGCCTCGGTGGTGCTCATGACGGCCAGCGTCGTCAGCGAGAGCGGCCAGAAGCTGCTGGCCTCGGGCGACGTCCCCTGGCTGCAGAAGCCCATCGACCTGGAGCGACTCCGGAGGATCCTGGATGGCAAGCCCTAGCCCGCTCCACCGCATCCCCTCCTGGCCGGCCCTCTGCCTGGTCGCGACCGCCGCCCTCGCAGCCGCGGCCCCTGCCGCGGCCCAGCTGGCGGCCCCGGCCACGGCCGACATCGAGGCCGTCTCGCTGGCGTCGCTGGTGGACCTGCCGCTGGAGGCGGTCTCGCTCCACGAGGAGCGGCTCTCCGAGGCGGCGGCAACCGCCTTCGTGCTCACCGGGGACGACCTCCGGCAGCAAGGCTTCCGCACGCTCCACGAGGCGCTCCGCTCCGTCCCGGGGCTGTTCGGCTACCGGGACGACTCCTTCCCGATGATCGGGGTGCGGGGGGTAGGCCTGCCGAGCGACTACTCGACGCGCCTCCTGGTGCTGGTCAACGGCCACGCCCTCAACGACAGCATCGGCCTCGGAGGCACGCGCCTGGGGCGCGACCTGCCCATCCCCCTCGACGCCGTGAAGCGGATCGAGGTCATCAAGGGGCCGGTGGGGAGCCTCTACGGGCCGACCGCCTTCCTGGGGCTGGTGAACCTGGTCACCGTGGACGCCGACGACCAGGCGTCGCAGGTGCGGGTCGGCGCGGAGGCGTCCCAGGGCCAGGTGCGCGGAGCCGAGGTGAGTGCCGTCCTGACCGCCCGCGCCGGCGAGGCCCGGGTGGTGGCGGCCGTGCAGGGCCACCGCGCCGGCGGCGCCGACTACCGGCTGCCGGAGCTCACCCTCCCCCTGGCCGGGCGCGCGCCGGCCGCCGGGCCCCTGGCGAGCGGCCTCGACGGCAACGCCTCGGGGAGCGCCTACGCGCGGCTGGAGTGGAAGGGCGTGAGCCTGGCCGGCGCCTGCTCCGCCTGGTCGAGCGGGCTGGTCACCGCGGCCTACGGCTCGTCCATCGGCGACGACCGCACCCGGGCGGCGACGCGGAACTGCTTCGTGGAGGCCGCGCACGCCCGTCGGCTCGACGACCGGCTCTCGATCGCGCTCCGGGCCTCCTGGGACACGGCGGCCTACCGGGACGTCTACGCCTATCCGCCGCCCCCGGAGGGCTACGGGCTCTTCCGCGACGCGTCGTGGGACCGCTGGGGCTCCCTGGAGGCCCGCGCCACCTGGCGCCCGCGCGAGGGCTCGCTGGTCGTCGCCGGGGTCTCCGGCCAGTGGCACCGGACCGTGCAGCGCACCTGGGCCGACGGGCTGCCGACGGTGCGAGAGGACCCCGTGAACGGCGTGGGGTCCGGCGACGTCCCCCGGGACTACGGGACCGTCGACGGCTACCTCCTGCTGGACCAGGCGCTGGCTCGCGGCCTGCGCATGCACCTCGGGGCCACGGTCACCTGGCACGAACTCTTCGGCAGCCGGCTCACCTCCAAGGCGGCGCTGGTGTGGAGCCCGACCTCTCGCGACGTCCTGAAGGCGGTGTTCGCGCAGGGCTTCCGCCCGCCGGCGGCCTCGGAGGCCTTCTACGACGACCAGTACAGCTACCTGGCCAACCCCGCCCTGAGGCCCGAGGTGGTGGACGCGTTCGAGCTGGCCTACCGGCGGGCCCTCGGGCCGCACGCCGCGCTGACCGCCAGCCTCTTCGCCCACCACTACACCAGCCTCATCCGCTACGAGACGGTGGCGGCCCCGGGCGTCATCAGCCCCGACCCCGCCAACCCGCTCGACTTCCGCCAGCAGGCACGCAACGCCGGCGCCCTCTGGCTGCGCGGCGCCGAGCTCACGGCCAGCGTCCGCTGGGGCCGCTGGCTTTCTCTCTACGGCGGGCTCGGCCTCCAGGAGATCGACGCCGGGGGCCGGGTGAACTTCCCCTCGGCGACCGCGAACCTTGCCGCCTCGTCGCGAGCCCTGTGGGAGCCGCTCGTGCTGTCGGCCAACCTCGGGGCCGTCTCGCGCCGCGGCCTCGACCCGGCCAACCTGCCGGCCGACGGCGCCACCTCCACCGGCCCGCAGGTCCTGGTGAACGCCGCCGCGCTGCTCGAGATCCCGGGCAGCAGGGCCTCGCTGGAACTCCGGGTCGCCAACCTGCTCGGGGAGGCCGCCCCCGATCCCCTGATCCGGGACTTCGCGCCCGTCACCTCCATGCCGCAGCGCCCCCGGACGCTCGGCCTGGCCTTCCGCTACGACCTCGACTGAGCCCCGTGCACCGTCGCGCCACAAGCCTGCTCTGCCTGCTCGCCGCCCTGGCGGGTGCCGGACCGGCGCGCGCCGACCCGGAGCTTCCCCCGCGGACGCAGGCGCTGCTCCTGCTGCGCGTGCTCGGCTACGACCGGGCGCTGACGCAGCGAGCCGGCGACAGGATCACCATCGCCGTCGCCTGGCGGGCGGGAGACGAGAGCCAGCGGGACGCGATGCTGGAGGCGCTGCGCGGGGCAGGCTCCGAGTTCCGGGTCGCGGGTCTTCCGGTGCGAGCGGTGCCGGTGCGGTGGGAGCCGGGCGAGTTCGAGCGCCAGCTGGAAGAGGAGAGGCCGTGCGCGGTGCTGGTGGTGGCCAGCCTGGCCGACGAGGCCGCCGGCCTGGCGCCCCGGTTTCGCAGGCTGCGGCTCCTCTCGGCCACCACGTCGCGCGCGGCGGTGGAGGCGGGGCTGGCCATCGGCCTGGTGGTGCGCCGGAACGGGGCGGCGGTGGTGGTCAACGTGGCCGCGGCGCGCGCCACCAGCGCCGACCTCGACGCGACGCTGTTCACGGTGGCGGAGGTCGTGGGCCTGGGCGGCGACAGGCACTGAGGGGGCCCGCGCTACCGCAGCTCCCGCAGCTTCTTCGCGCCCAGCTTCCGGCGCAGGACCAGGAAGAGCTCCGCCGCCGAGACGGCGTCGGTCAGCGCGTCGTGGGCCGGGTAGGCGGGCAGCCCCAGCTCGGCCCGGGCCGCCGCCAGGTTGAGCGTGGGCTCGGCGGGGCTGGGGTCGGTGAAGTGGGCCATGCGGGCCGCCTTCCAGAGCAGGTCCACCGTGTCCACCACCGGCGGCGCCGGCCAGCGCAGGCCGCAGCCGGCGTAGGCCTTCTTGAGGAAGCCGACGTCGATGCGGGCCTCGTGGACCAGCAGCACGCCCTCCCGCAGCCGGCCGTCGATGGCCTGGAGCACGTCGAGGACGCTCGGGGCCTCGCGCACCTCGCCCCAGACGAGCTGGTGGGCCTGGATGGAGGAGGGGTTGATGGCCTCGGGCCGCGGCGGCCGCACCAGCGTGGCGTAGGACTCGCCCAGCCGGATGATCCCCTGGCGCAGCGGCACCATGCCCACCGCCAGGATGGGGTCCTGGCGCACGTCGAGCCCGCCGGTCTCCAGGTCGAGCGCCCAGTAGACGACCGAGTCCCACGGCGGCGAGGAGAAGAGCATCGGGGCCGATCAGAACAGGTCGGTGCGGTAGTGGTACGAGGCCTTCTCCTGCCAGTCGCGGATGGCCTGGAAGGACTCGCGGAGCCGGCTGCGCTCGATGGCCGAGAGGTCGGCGAAGGAGACCACGTTGGTGGGCGTGCGCCCCTCGCCGATCATGTGGAGCTGGCGGCGGAGGCGGAGCCCGAGGAGGAAGCGGTAGGCCTCGCCCACCATGGCCCGGCCGTCGGGCCCCATCAGGCCGGCGCGAACCGCGGCGTCGAGCCGCTCCAGCGTGTTGCGCCGCTCGCTGCCCACCTCCAGGCCGTAGCAGCGGGCCAGGTAGACGATGGGGGTGATGCCCTTGGTCTTGATGTTGACCTCCGACGACTCGCCCCGCAGCCGCAGGAGCAGCGACGGCGGCGGGGTGGAGTCGAGGGCCGCCTTTGCCAGGCGCTGCATGAAGACCCGCTCGCGCCCGGCGCGCTGCACCGCCGCCTCGAAGGGCGCGAGGTCGAGGGCGCCGTACACCTTGCGGAAGTCGACGAAGATGGCGGCCCGCAGGAGCGCCTTGGGGCTCTGGTCGCTGGTCCAGGAGGTGAAGCGCTGGGTCCACTCGTCGAGGGGCAGGTTCCACTCGCGGGCCATGTAGCCGCCGGGGCAGCGCGGGAAGCCGGCCGCCTCCAGGTCGTCGTTGGCGCGGATGGCGAGCCGCTCGAAGTAGCTGCGGGCATCGGGGTAGCCGTCGGCGTACACCAGCGCGTTGTCCTGGTCGGTGAGGAGCGTCTGCTCCATGCGCCCCTCCGAGCCGGAGACGATCCAGGCGTAGGCGCAGGGCGGCGGCCCCATCTCCGCCTCGGCCCAGGTGAGGATGCGGTGCACCAGGGCGTCGTTGAGGCGGGCCACGAAGCCGGCGATGACGGTGGCGTCGAGGCCGCCGGCCAGCAGCGCCGAGGTCATCTCGGTGACCCGCTGGCCGTAGCCGGGGAGCTGGTCGCGCGAGGCCAGCCGCTCCACGCGCCGCAGCACGGCCACCGGCCCCTGGGCGGTGGCCTTGAGCAGGTCGTTGGAGGTGATGACGCCGATGATCTCCTTGCCGCGGGTCACGGGCAGGTGGTGCACGCCCGAGTCGAGGAGCATGGTCCAGGCCTCGTAGATGGGCGTCTCGGCGGCCACCGTCTTGAGCCTGGACGAGGCCACCCGGAGGACCGGCGTATCCGGTCCCATGCCCTCCGCCAGCACGCGGTTGCGGAAGTCGCGGTCGGTGACGATGCTCTCCGGCTCGGTGCCCACCAGCACCGAGGAGACGTGCTGGTCGCGCATCACCTGGGCCGCCTCGCCCACCGTGGCGGTGGCCGGCACCCGCACCGGGAGCCGCCGCACCAGCTGCTCCACCCGGGCCGAGAGGTCGGCCTGGAAGGTGGTGACCTGCGAGTGCTCCAGGCTGGCCTTGAGCCGCTCGGAGAGGCCGACGGCGAAGTGGCCGGCGAAGCGGGCATCGGCGAGCAGCGCCTCGAACTGCGCCCTGGGCAGCCGGTAGGCGAGCAGGTCCTCCTCGACCACCACGTCGAGGGTGGCCTTGTTGGTGATGAGCGAGGTGTAGCCGAACATCTCGCCCTCCTCGAGGAGCTGCATCGTCTGCCCCTCGCGCTCCAGCCGCACCGCCCCCTTGCGGATGACGTAGAGGTGCTCGAGGGGGTCGGCGCCGCGCCGCACCAGGCGGGAGGCGGCCGGGTAGTAGGCGATCTCCAGGGCCCGGGAGGCGACCGCGAAGAGGGGCTCGGGCAGCGAGTCGAAGGGCGGAGTCCCGCGCAGGTAGACGACCGGGTCGGTGGCGGCCATGGAGAGGCGAAGGATAGCAGGGCGGGCGTTGGCTGGCCGGGACGAACGGTGGTAACGAAAGTCGCATGAGCACCGAGCAGCGCCTGGTCCCGGTGGCGGGGGAGCGGCCCGCGCCCTCGGCCGAGGCGGCGCGACTGCGGGTGCGGGCGTTGCTCGACGAGGTCTCCCGCCTCGACGCCGGGATCGAGGAGCTGTCCCGCGGCCTCGACGACTTCGCGCGGCGCTGGGAGTCGGAGGTGGGGCCGGCCCTGGCCGAGCTGTCCGAGGCCGAGGGGCTGGTGCGCCGGCTGCAGCGCATCGAGGACGAGATCGGGCGGCTGGGGGCGCTCCTGCGGGAGGCGGGCGAGGAGGCTCGGCCTTCGCGGCCGGCGCGCCGGCGGGGGCGGGGAGGGAGGCCCTCCGGCGCCCGCGGCGACGCGGGCGGCGCGCGCGAGGAGACGGAGGAGGGGCAGGACGACGCCCAGGGGCCCGCGGCCGGCGAGCCGGCTCCGGAGATCGCCGCCGCCGAGGTGCTCCTCAAGCGGCTCTGGCGGAGGCTGGCCCGCGTGCTCCACCCCGACCTGGCCGGCAGCGAGGCCGACCGCGGGCGGCTCACCGGGCTCATGGCCCGGGCCAACGCCGCCTACGAGGCCGGCGACCTGGCCGCCCTGGAGCTCCTCGCCGAGCGCATCGGCGCCGGTGAGGACCCGGAGGTGCCGGACGAGGCGGCCCGCCTCGCCCACCTGGCGCGGCGCGAGGCGGCGCTGGCCGAGGTGCGCCGCAGCCTTCGCGCCGAGGAGGCACGCCTCCGCCAGAGCGCCACGGCGCGGCTCCGCGGCGAGGCCGAGGCGCGTGCGGGCGCCGGCGGGGATCTCCGGGCCGAGACCCGGGCGGCGGCCGTCGCCGACGCAGCCGCGGCCCGCCAGGACGCCCTCGCCCGGCTCGCTCGCATCTACCAGGCTGCCGGCGCGCTGGCGCGGCAGCGGAGGAAGGCCATGGACCGCATTCGACGCCGAGGTCCCACGGGCGCGCTGCGCCCCTTCGACCCGGTGGCCGAGAGCCCGCTGGTGCGCCAGGGGCTCCGGCTCGTCGAGGCGCGCCGCGCCGGCCCGGCGGCGCGGGAGCTGGCCCGCTGGCTGGAGGAGAAGGCCCACGCCGAGGTGCCCTGGGAGGCGGCGCTGACGCTCCTCGCCTTCGTGGGAGAGGCCGCCGGGACGCCGCCCGACGCGATGGCGAGCGCCGGGGCACTCGCCGCCACCTGGGCGGCGGTGGTCGAGGGCTGGGACGCGCCCGACCTGCCGCGGGCGCTGGCTCGCCTGCCGCGCCACCTGGCGCTGGGTATGCGCGCGCGCGGGAAGGAGCTCGACTTCGGCGCCCAGCTCGCCTCGCCGGAGCTGGGGCCGGGCGTGCGCCTGGCGCTAGGTCGCGAGCGGGTGACGGCGCTCCTCTCCCGGGTGCTGGCGGCGCTGGGGCCGGTGCTCCCGTGCCGGGGCTGCGGCGAGGAGGAGCGGCGGGCGCTGCACCTCCTGCGGCTGCGCGGGCTCGACGAGGTCCACGGCCTGGTGTGTCCGGGTTGTGGGAGCGTGCTGCGCAGCTACTGGCAGTACGGGGAGCCGGGCGGCCTCGAGGCCCTGGCCCCGCTGGCGCTGGAGGCCGGGCTGGTGGCCGAGGTCTCGCTGCGCTTCGCCGGTGCGCCGCTGGCGCTCCAGCTCCTGCCGGCGGAGCGGCAGGCGCTCACCGGGACGGCGCTGCGGGAGCGGCTGGCGGCGGTGCTCTTCGCGCCGTACCGCATCGAGGTCGAGGCCCGCCACCTCCGGCTGCGGAGCAAGGCCGGCGAGGTCGGGCCGCGCCAGCGGGTGCCTGCCGGGCGGCTCGTGCTCGGGCTCCACGCGGCCGGCCTCGGCGAGGCCGAGGCACTGGAGCTGCTTCGCTCCCGCATCGAGCGGCGCTTCCGCGAGTAGGCGGGCGCCCGCGGCCGCCCCCGACGGGACGCGCGGACGTCGAAGGCTCCCTTACAACCCCCTGGTGGGCGCCAGAGTCCTCGCCCCGGGGAGCCGGTCATGAAGACCTGTCCAGCCTGTGCCGAGCAGATCCAGGAGGCCGCCGTCCTGTGCCGCTACTGCCGCACGCGACTCGACGGCGGGGCGAGGCGGGTGATGCGGTTCGCCCAGCTCCTGGTGCTGGGAGGGATGCTGGGGCTCGTGGCCAGCATCGCGGTGCCGGTGGTCCAGGCGGCGCGGGCCGCGGCTCCGGCCGCCATGCCGGTCTCCGCCTCCGAGCAGGCGTGCCCGGCGCTCTCGCCCGGCAAGTGGCTGCCGCCCGGACACCCGCCCATCGACGGGATGGATCGCACCATGCGGCTGCCGCTGCGCGAGCTGGCGCCGGAAGCCCGCGCCCTCGAAGGAGCGCGCGAGCTCTAGCCGCTCGGACCCGCAGGGCCGCAGTCCCGCCCCCTCAGGTGAGGAGCTGCAGGGCCGCCCAGCCCAGGAAGGTGAGGAGCGCGCCGCCGGCGACGGCGAGGAAGAGGTTGTTGCCGAAAATGGACACGGGCGCAGTCTAGCGGTTCTCACCCTCCGTGTCATCCACCCGGAGCGGAGGGCCGAGCCCAGCGCGCCTACCACCGTGAAAAGCGGGGAGAACGCGCGCTGACCTCCGCACGGGGGATGGTGGCGCCCCCTCCCCGTGCAGAGTGTCATCTGGTCGCGGGGTGGCGCGCGGGCGGCGCCCCGGGAGCGAGGGCTCCTCTCATGAGTGGTGCTGTGGTGCGGCCCCCGGCGCGGGGCTTCCCGGCGTGGGCCGGGCCGGAGGCTCGGCTGCGCCACCTGCTCGGCTACGCCGTCCAGGCCCCTTCCCGGTACAACGCCCAGCCCTGGCTCTTCGAGATCGAGGGCGACGGGCTCGCCGTGTTCGCCGACAGGCGCCGGGCACTGCGCGCCGCCGACCCGCAGGGGCGCGAGGCGGCCATCGCCTGCGGCGCGGCGCTGGAGAACGCGCGGGTGGCGGCGGCGCACCACGGCCACGCCGCCGAGGTCGAGACCGGGCAGGCGCGCGGCGTGGGCGAGCCGCTCGCCCGCCTCTGGCTCGGCGCCCGGGCGGCGCCGCGCCTGGCCGACGAGCTGCTCTTCCGCGCCATCCCGCTGCGCCGCTCCTCGGGTTCGGTGCAGACCGCGCTCCTTCCGGAGGCGCTGCAGGGCTCCCTCCGCGAGGAGGCCGCGCGCCTGGGCTGTGCCCTGCGGCCGGTGCCTCCGATGCATCACCGCGCCCTGGCGGCGCTGGCGGCCGAGGCCGACGCCGAGCAGTGGGCCAGCCCGCGCTTCCGCGCCGAGCAGGCGATCTGGACGCGCCCTGCCCTCCGGACCCCGGCCCCGGCCCCGGCGCGGGCGGCGGGCGTGCTGGGCCGGCTGCTGCAGCGATTCTCAGGGACGGGCCGCGAGTTGGACCGCCGCATCGGCGCCCAGCTCGCCGGCCTACTCCTCCTCTCCACGCGCGGGGACGAGCCGGCCGACTGGGTGGCCGCCGGGCGCGCGCTGCAGGCGGTGCTGCTGCGGGCTGCCGCCGCCGGGCTGGAGGCCTCGTACCTGAGCCCGCCGCTGGAGGTGCCCGGCGTCAGGCAGCGGCTGCGGCGCGCCATCTTCGAGGCCGGGCACCCGCAGGTGCTGCTGAGGCTGGGGCGGGGGACGGTGCTTCGCACGCCGCGGCGCCGCCCGGTGGAGCTGGTGCTGCGCGCCTTCGCGCCGGCGGTGGAGGTGAGGGTGGGGGAGGAGAGCGCGGTCGAGGCGGCGTAGGGAGGAGGGCGACCGCCAACGGCAACATTTCTGCCCGGTGAGTCCGTGACGAGGCGGGTCGACCGGGTGCCAGCCGCTCGGCTGCGCCTTCTCTGCCCACGCGGAGCTCTGCCTGCCGCGCCGACTCCACGGCGGCACGGTGTCGAGGACCGTGGTCCTGACTTCCGTCAAGGGCGGGGCCACCTGCCTCGCGCCCGGGATTGACGGGTCCGCGGGGCCACTGCAGCATCGAGCTTCTCCACGGAGGGGAAGCTCCATGAGCAACAGCCACCTCACGGCCCGCGCGGCGCGGGGCCTCGGCATGGCCCTTGCCCTGGTCGGATGCTCCGGCTCCGGCGGCACCCCCGGGACGCCGCGCCACGCTGTCGTCGCCTCGGTCGGGCGACCACCCGTGGCACCCTCGGGTCAGCTCCTCTTCTTGATCGTGGGCGAGTCGCGCTCCTACGGCATGCACTGCGACGGCTGGGCGAGCGGATGCACGTCCGCGGTCGACCTGCCGGCAGGCACCTACGTCGTGCAGCCGTGGTCGGAGGGGTTCTCCTTCTCGCCCATGAGCCGGCTGGTCACCCTCGACTCCGGGAACGTCGCGCTCGACTTCACCCCGGTCGCCGGGTGCCAGCCGCTGGACGTCTCTGTGTACGGGGACGGGGGCGGTGGCTTCCCCGGTACCCTGGTGGACATCGGGGGCCCGCTCAGCGGCACCTCCTTCGGCGGCTTCCGGGGATCCCTGCCGGCGGGAACCTACGAGGTGACGCCTCGCAGCGCGGGCTTCACCTTCACGCCGGCCTCCTCGAGGTTCTCCAACTCGTGCGGGCCAGGCGCGAGCCGCCGGTTCTACGGAGTCCAGCAGCAGACGATTCCGGGAGAGGTCTCCTGCAGCGCCGACGGCTGGTGCTGGGAGAGCCCGACGCCGAGCGGCAACCAGGTGAACGCGATCTGGGGCACCGGGCCAGACGACGTCTGGGCAGTAGGCGACGGCGGCATGCTGCTGCACTTCGACGGGACGGCCTGGACAGCGGTGGACTCCGGGGTGCGGAGCCAGCTCCTGAGCGTGTGGGGCAGCGGTCCGCAGGACGTCTGGGCCGTCGGGCAGAGCGCGATCCTGCACTGGGATGGCACCAGGATGCAGAGGCTGACGTTGCAGACACCACAGTACGACTGGATCGACGGGGCGACCGCGGTGTGGGGGAGCGGTCGCGACGACGTGTACTTCTTCTCCACGGGCCGCCTCTACCACTGGAACGGGAGCACCTTCGAGAAGCCTCTGTCCGGCGAGTATCGGGGACTCGCGGGGACCGGCCCGCGAGACGTCTGGGTCCTGGCGCGGCCGAGGTTGGTCTACCAGGGCGAGCGCAACGTCCTGCTGCACTGGAACGGCACATCCTGGGTCGAGGAGCTGCAGCCGGAGGGTGGGACATGGGGGTGCGAGCGCATGGGGCTCGCCGCGCCGGGCGAGGTCTGGCTGTGGAACTGCCGAGATCCGAGCGACGCCCCAAGTCAGCGCGTGTGGCGCCGGGTCCAGGGGGGCTGGACCTTCGCACTGCCCGCAGGTACCGCAGCCAACCTGAAGCAGGTCGTGAGTGATGGCTCCAGCGGCTGGGCCCTCGCCGGAACCAAGGACAGCGTGGTCCAGAGACTGGAAGGCACCGGCTGGGTGGAAGTCCTCCGCTCCGAAGGGTCGCGCCTGAACACGCTCTGGGCCGGCTCCCGGAGGAGCCTGTGGGTCGGCGGTTCGGCCCTGCGGCACTGGGACGGCGCGACGTGGTCGAGCGCCCGTTCCCGGCTCTCGGTGGGTTGCGGAGCCGTCTGCCGCCCCGGCGACCCCGTCTTCGATGCCAACCTCGATGCCAGGGTCTGGGCGAGCGGTCCGGACGACGTCTGGGTGGCTGCGGGCGGCCTCGGCTTTCACCGCGATGGAGCGGGATGGCGGCAGGTGGAACTGGAGGGCAATGCCCGGGTGGTGCTCTTCGCCGGGAGTGGCCCCGACGACGTATGGGCCGTGACGCACTCGGCGCTCAGCTCCTCCGCAGGGAGCCTCTCCCGCTGGGACGGCCTCGTGTGGTCGACACCCCAGGCGCTCCCGCTCGGATTCCAGCCGCAGCGGATGCTCGTCAGAAGCCGCGATGACGCCTGGCTCGCGGGCCTCGGGGATACCTTGCTCCACTGGGACGGCACCGCATGGGCCGAGGTGCCGACGGTGTCGGGCGCAGCCCTCCTGGGAGTCTGGGCGTCCGCGGCTGACGACCTCTGGGCAGTGGGAGCCGACGCCGGTGGCGCGCTCCTCCTCCGCGGGAACGGCATCACCTGGACCGCCGCCAACTTCACGGGGACGAGGGCGCGCGCCGTCTGGGGGAGCGGTCCCAACGACGTGTGGGTGGTGAGGGACGGGGACGTGCTGCGCTGGGATGGGTCGACGTGGTGGCACGCCGCAACCTTCCCCGATCGTGTCGAGGGCACCGACGTGTGGGGCACCGGGCCGAACGACGTCTGGGCGGTGGGCGGGACGTACCTGCCGTCCTCGGGGCCCTCCACCGTCCTTCACTGGGACGGCAACTCGTGGACCACCCACTGGACGGGTTCGCCATATGGCTTCTCGTCGATCTGGGGAGCGGGCCCGGGAGACGCCTGGGCGGTCGCCGTGGGCGCGGACTACCCCATCATCCAGCGGCACCGGCCCTAGAGACGCCCGACCCCCTACCCCTTCACCCTGAGCCGGTAGAGCGCCGTCACCTCCGCCCCTCTCGCCTCCGCCAGCGGATCCTCCGCGTCGCGCGCGCGCGGGTGCGAGGGGACGGTGCGCTCCATCACCTCCAGCGAGAGGCCTGCGGCGCCCGCCTCGGTGGCCAGGAAGTCCGGCGGACGCAGCCCGAGCCGCTCCGCCAGGTCGGAGAGGACCAGCAGGGCCTCGCCGCCGGGCGCGAGGTGAGCGGGCAGGCCGCGCAGGAAGCCGAGCAGGAAGCGGGAGGCGGGGTCGTAGACGGCGCGATCGAGCGGGCCGTGCGGCTCGGCCGGGAGCCAGGGAGGGTTGCAGAGGACGAGGTCGGCACGCCCCTCGGGGAAGAGGTCGGCCTCACGCGCCTCCACCCGGTCCGCGAGCCCGAGCCGGGTGGCGTTGTCGCGAGCGCAGGCCACCGCCCGCGGCTCGTCGTCGGTGGCGATCACCCGGGCGCCGCGCCGCGCCGCCAGGAAGGCGAGCACGCCGGTGCCGGTGCCGACGTCGAAGGCGGTGCGGCCGGCGAGGTCGCGCGCCTCCAGCGCCCGGGCAACGAGACCCACGTACTCGCCGCGCACCGGCGCGAAGACGCCGTGGTGCGGGTGGACCGCGGCCCCGAGCGCCGGGACCGGCACCCCCTTGCGCCGCCACTCATGGGCGCCGGCGACGCCCAGCACCTCGCGCAGCGGAAGGAGCCCCTCGCCCTCCGGCGGCGGGCCCAGCGCCTCGGACAGCGCTGCCGAGAGGTCGGGCGCCCGGGCGAGCGCGATCCGCCAGCCGGGCCCCACCGGCACCAGCAGCCGCAGCAGCACCGCCTGGGCCTCGGCGCGGCGGGCCCGCTCGCGCCGGAAGGCCTCGGCCGGCGGCAGCGTCCCGGGCCGCGGCTCGAGCCGGCGGCCCAGGGCCGAGAGGAGCTGGCGCGCGTTGCGGTAGTCGCCCTGGTAGAGGAGCGCCTCGCCGGCGCGCAGCCGGCGCAGGGTGGTGTCGGCGCGGGCCCGGTCGCCGGTGATGCCCGCCCGCCCCGGGGCGGGTGCGAGGTCGGAGAGCCAGAGGAGCCGGCGCGCCGCCGCGCCGGAACCCACGGTCACGAGGGGAGGGGCCACCCGTCAGGCCCTGCGCGGCAACCGGACGGTGAACGTGGTGGTCTGAGCGGAGGAGCTCACCTCGACGGTGCCGCCGTGAGAGCGCACCACCTCGCGCACGATGAAGAGGCCGAGCCCCAGGTTGCGCGCCTTGCCGTGCGCGCCGCGCCGGAAGGGCTCGAAGAGTTCGGGCAGCAGCTCCGCCGGGATGGCCTGCCCCTGGTTGGAGACCTCGAGGACCATGGCGTCGGGCTCGGGCCGGGTCTCGACCACCACCGGCGCCCGCGGCGCGCCGTGCTGGAGCGCGTTGGCGATGAGGTTCTGCACCACCTGGGACATGCGGTCCGGGTCGTACTCACCCTTCTCGTAGTGGAGCCGGTGAACCAGCGGGTGCTCGGGGTTGGCGGCCTGCGCCTCCTCCACCGCGTAGCGGGCGATCTTGCCGAGGTCGGCCTCGCGCCGCGACAGCGGGATGCCGCCGCCCAGCCGGGCGCGGGTGAAGTCGAGCAGGTCCTCGATCATCCGCCCCATGCGCTCGGCGCTGTTGCTGGCCCGGCGCAGGGCGCGCTGCAGCGCCTCGTCGGGCCCGGCCCGGCGCAGCGCCAGCTGGGTGGAGGCCTGCACCGCCGCCAGCGGCGAGCGCAGGTCGTGGCTGACGATGCCGAGGAGCTGCTCGCCGAAGCGGGCGGCGTCCTCCTTGGCCCGGGCCACCTCCTCGGCGAGGCGCCGCGCCTCCTCGCCCTCGCGGAAGATGCGGGCGTTGTCGAGGGCCAGCGCGCACCGGGCCGCCAGCTCCTCGGCGAAGGGCAGCTCGTCTGCGCGGAAGCGGCGGCCCGAGGGGCCGGCCGCCAGCGTCAGCGCGCCGAGGCGCCGGCCGCGGGCCAGGAGCGGCACGCAGACGAAGGAGGAGATGCCGAGCTGCCGCACCAGCTCGGCGGCGCGGTCGGAGCGGTCGCGGGCGGCGCGCAGCTCCGGGTCGGCGTCCACGGAGACGGCGAGCTCGGCGTGGCCCTCGGCCGCCACCCGCTCCGGGTCGATGGGGCCGGCGGCGGGCGGGAGCTGGCGCAGCTCGTCGGCGGCCTGGTTGAGCGCCGGGAAGCGGTGCCGGACGGCGGCGCGCGCCAGCGTGCCGTCCTCGCAGATGAGGTCCACCGCGCACCAGTCGGCCACCTCGGGTACGACGAGGCTGCAGAGTGCGTCCACGGTTCCGCCGTAGTCGGAGGGATCCGCGAAGATGACAGCGGTGGCGCGGTGCAGGAAGAGCAGCTGCCGGGGCTCGGGTTCCCAGGCGCCGCTCATCCTGGCCTGCGTCCCCTCGGGGTTAGGGCGGGTCGAAGGGCTCATCGGGCAGGACGAACGTGCCCGAGGATAACCCGGCAGGGTGAGCGCCCGTCAACGGCGGCTCGCGCCGCAGGGCGGGCGCTCCGCCGCACGCTCGCAACCCACCGGAATCACGCGGTGGTTTCACCTGCTGTGTCCGGCACCGGGCCCCGGATGCGGCGCACGTTCCCGGCAAGCGGGCCGAGGAGACGCCACCGTGCCATGATCCCGGCATGTCCCTCATCGTCGTGGACGTGGAGAGCGACGGGCCCGTGCCGCCCATCTACTCGATGGTCTCCTTCGGCGCGGTGGTGGTCGAGCCCACGCTCAGCCGCACCTTCCGCGCCGAGGTGCGCCCCATCTCGGATCGCTGGCTGCCGGAGGCGCTGGCGGTCTCCGGGGTGACGCGCGAGCGGCACCTCGGCTTCGAGGAGCCGGGGCCGGTGATGGAGCGCTTCGAGAGGTGGATCCAGGAGTCGTCGAAGGGGAAGCCGGTCTTCTGCTCCGACAACCTGGCCTATGACTGGCAGTTCATCAACTACTACTTCCACGCCCACCTCGGCCGGAACCCGTTCGGCTGGAGCGGCCGGCGCATCGGCGACCTCTACTGCGGCATGGTGAAGGACGGCTACGCCACCTGGAAGCACCTGCGCCGCACCGGTCACGACCACGACCCGGTGAACGACGCCCGCGGCAACGCCGAGGCGCTGCTGGCGATGGTGGAGATGGGGCTGAAGCTGCCGGTGAGGTAGCGGGCCGATCGGGCGAGACGGCGCCTCCGCTGCGCCCAAGTTCTCCTCGCGCTCTCCGCCTCCATTTGACACATTCGCCCCATGGACCACGACGAGTTCCGCAGGCTGGGTCACCAGCTCATCGACTGGATCGCCTCCTACCGGGAGCGGATGGAAAAGCTGCCGGTGATGAGCCCGGTGAAGCCGGGCCAGGTGAAGGCCCGCTTCCCCGCCGAGCCGCCTCGGCGCGGCGGCGGCGCCGCCGCGGGGCTGGCCGGCATCGACGCCGACATCCTCCCCGGCGTCACCCACTGGACCCACCCCTCCTTCTTCGCCTACTTCCCCTCCAACGCCTCCTACGGCTCCGTCCTCGGCGACCTGCTCTCCTCCGGCCTCGCCGCCCAGGGCATGAGCTGGCAGACCGCCCCGGCCGCCACCGAGCTGGAGGAGGTGGTGATGGGCTGGCTCCGGCAGATGCTGGGGCTGCCGCCGGCCTTCACCGGCGTCATCCAGGACACCGCCTCCACCGCCACGCTCTGCGCGCTGCTCTGCGCCCGCGAGCGGACCAGCGGCTTCGCCCAGAACCACGGCGGCCTGCAGGGCGGCGGCCCGCCGCTCACCGTCTACGCCTCCGACCAGAGCCATGCCTCCATCGAGAAGGCGGCCCTGCTCGCCGGGTTCGGCAAGGACCACCTCCGCCTGCTGGGCACCGACGGCCGGCACGCCCTGCGGCTCGAGCTCCTCCAGGCGGCCATCGAGAAGGACAAGGCCGCCGGTCGCCGCCCCTGCGCCGTGGTGGCCTGCGTGGGCACCACTGCCACCACCTCGATCGATCCCGTGAAGGGCATCGCCGCCCTGGCGGCGAAGCACGGCCTGTGGCTCCACGTGGACGCGGCCATGGCCGGCACCGCCATGGTGCTGCCCGAGTGCCGGGTGCACTGGGAGGGCGTCGAGGCGGCCGATTCCCTGGTGGTGAACCCGCACAAGTGGATGGGCATCGGCTTCGACTTCAGCGCCTACTTCGTGCGCGACCCCGAGCACCTGGTGCGGGTGATGAGCACCAACCCCAGCTACCTGCGCACCGCCCAGGACGGCGAGGTCCGCAACCTGCGCGACTGGGGCATCCCGCTGGGCCGCCGCTTCCGGGCACTCAAGGCCTGGCTCCACCTGCTGGACGAGGGGGTGGAGGGGATGCAGGCGCGGCTGCGGCGCGACCTCGCCAACGCCCGCTGGCTGGTGGAGCAGGTGGGGCAGACCACCGACTGGGAGCTGCTGGCGCCGGTGCACTTCCAGACCCTGTGCCTGCGCCACGTGCCCACCGACCAGCGCGACGAGAAGCGGCTGGCGGCCCACAACCTGGCCATCGCCGAGCGGGTCAACCGCAGCGGCAAGGCGTACGTCACGCCGGCCGTGCTCAAGGGCAAGCAGATGATCCGCGTCTCCATCGGCGCCGAGTCCACCGAGCGGCGCCACGTGGAGGCGGTGTGGGGAGCCCTGCGCGCGGCGGCACGCACGGTGTGACCGTGGCGGAGGCGGACCACATCCGAGTCCTCGACGGGCGGGCCGGCGCACGGCATCCTCACCCACCGACCACACCGGAGGAGACGCCATGAACCTCGCTCGCCTCACCGCCGTCGCACTGCTGGCCGCCCTGGCCGCCTGCGGCATCCCCGAGGAGAAGCACAAGGCCGCGCTCGCCGAGAGCCAGCGGCTCCAGGCCGGCCTCGACAAGGAGGGGCAGCGCGCCAGGGACCTCGAGGCCAAGCTCGCCGACACCACCGCCCGGCTGCAGGCCGCCGAGGGCAGGGCCAGCGCCACCGCCGCCGATCTCGAGAAGGAGCGGGGCAAGGCCGCGGAGCTGGCCCAGTCGAAGAGCCAGCTGGAGCAGGCCGCTTCGCGGCTCGCCGCCGAGAAGTCGGCCCTGGAGAAGAAGAGCGCCGAGTACGAAGCGCTCTCCCGGTCGCTGGCCGGCGAGATCCAGTCGGGCCGCATCCAGATCTCGGAGCTGCAGGGAAAGATGACGGTGAGGCTGGCCGAGAAGGTGCTCTTCCCCAGCGGCTCGGCGACGCTCGCTCGGGACGGCAAGGCGACGCTCGGCAAGGTGGCCGACGCCTTCAAGGACCTGAAGGACCGCATCGTCCGGGTGGAGGGACACACCGACAACGTGCCCATCCAGAGTGCCGCCTTCCCCTCCAACTGGGAGCTCTCGGCCGCCCGTGCCATCGCCGTGGTGCGCTTCCTCCAGGGCGCGGGGGTCGATCCCGCCAGGCTCGCGGCTGCGGGCTACGCCGAGTGGCAGCCCATCGCCGCGAACGATACGCCCGAGGGGCGGGCCCAGAACCGGCGCATCGAGATCTCGCTGGCCGCGAAGTAGCGAAGTAGGGGGGGCCGGGGGAACCCGTCCGAGAGTAGTTGTCGGCGGGGAACCCGTCCGAGAGTAGTTGTCGCGAGCCGCGGCCTGCCCGCGGCTGTGCAACCGTCGGGGAACCCGTCCGAGAGTAGTTGTCGCGAGCCGCGGCCTGCCCGCGGCTGGGCAACCGAGGAATCCTTCGGGTTGGAGCAGTGGTAAGCGGCTCTCCGCCGGGGCGAGACTTTCCCGAGCCGGGGGGACGACGCTGGAAGCGAGCAGGCCTTGGCTGGAGGCAGTCCTCCGCCGGGGCCTGCGCCCTGGCTGCCGCGTCTCCGGGCTGCTCGATGCGCGCGCTACCCGCAGGTCGCGCAGGGCACGCCGTGAAGGACGCGCAGGAGGTAGGTGCCGTAAGGGAACAGCACGCTCCGCCGGCCGGCGCGCCTATCCTC
>JACRMN010000007.1 GCA_016214955.1 Deltaproteobacteria bacterium | reverse complement strand
TCGCGTCGATGCTGGCCGTGGCGGCCATCGTTCACTCCTTGTGGGAAACCACCTTGCCGGGTGTTTCCTCAAGGATGACGCGATGGTCGCCGTTCACCACTTCACGACCGGCTCCGTACACCACTCAACTGGACGTTACTGTGGCCGACGCCGCGAGGTACCGCCGAGCGGGCGGCCCCCAACGGATCCGGGCTCTCGCCCCATCCGAGACGGTGAGGTTCACCCGGCGAACTTCCCGGCCCCGGCGAGCCTGCCGGGGAGCGTGCCTTCCGCACGGGCCCCGAGCTGGTGGGTCACGGTCCTCCATCCCCGTCCGCGATCCTGCGATGCCTCGTCAGCGCATGATCCATCTCGACGGGACAATGGCGCACTGGTATATCGTAGAATAACGATAGTAGAAACGCCAGCGCGCCTTCTGGAGAGTTCCATGACCACGAGAACCGCGTCCTGCTGCAGCCCGCCTACTCCCCGGCCCATCCGCCTCGCCGTGGTGCAGCCGCGACTCGCACTGCGGCCCTTCCTGCTGGCCACCGCGGCCTGGGTTGCCGCCTACCTGGCGGCCGAGCCGCTCGGGGACTTGCTCGCCTACCGCCTGCTGGGCCTCGCCAAGGAGAGCGCACTCGGAGCCGCGGTCGCCTTCTTCGCCTACGAGGCGCCCAAGGTCCTGCTGCTTCTCGTGGCGGTGGTCTTCCTCATCGGCATCGCCAACACCTGGTTCACGGCCGAGCGAACGCGCCGCATCCTGGCCGGCAGGCGCGAGGCGGTGGGCAACGTGCTCGCGGCGCTCCTCGGGGTGGTGACGCCCTTCTGCTCCTGCTCGGCGGTGCCGCTCTTCATCGGCTTCGTCGAGGCGGGCATCCCCCTCGGCGTCACCTTCTCGTTCCTGATCTCGGCTCCGATGGTGAACGAGGTGGCCCTGGTCCTGCTCTTCGGGCTCTTCGGCTGGCGGATCGCCAGCATCTACCTCATCACCGGGCTCACCATTGCCGTGCTCTCGGGCTGGGTGCTGGGGCGCCTCGGGATGGAGCAGCACGTCGAGGAGTGGGTGCGCGACGCGCGAGCCCGGCCCGTCCTGCCAGGCGAGGTGCGGCTCGGCCTCGGCGAGCGGGCCTGGAAGGGCGTGGAGTCGGTCCGGAAGGTCGTCGGCAAGACCTGGCCCTACGTGCTCGCAGGCATCGGCGTCGGTGCCTTCATCCACGGTTGGGTGCCGGAGGGCATCCTGGCGGGGATCATGGGGAAGCAGGCCTGGTGGTCGGTGCCGCTCGCCGTCGCCATCGGCGTGCCCATGTACGCGGGAACGGCCACGCTCATCCCCATCGTGCAGGCGCTCCTCGCCAAGGGCGCGGCGCTCGGCACCGTGCTCGCCTTCATGATGGCCGTGGTGGGGCTCTCGCTGCCGGAGTTCATCCTCCTGCGGCGGGTGTTGCGGCCTCGGCTCCTCGGTGCCTTCATCGGCGTGGTCTCGGTGGGCATCCTCTTCGTCGGGTGGCTCTTCAATGCCGCCCTCTGATCCGGTGCCGGCCGTGCCCACCTTCACCGAGCTTCACGCGGCGCACCGCGCCGAGCTCCTCGGCTTCCTGGCGAGACGGCTGGGCGCCGCTGAAGCCGAGGAGGTCCTCCAGGAGGTCTTCCTCAGGGCGGCGAAGGCTCTGCCCAGCTTCCGCCGCGAGAGCAGCCTTCGAACCTGGATCTTCCGCCTGGCCAGGAACGCCGCGGTCGACAGGATCCGCCAGCGGCGCGCGCGGCCGGAGCTGGCGGAGGGAGGAGCCAGGTCGGAGCACCACGCGATCGACGAAGAGGTTCTCGCGCTCCCTTCAGGCGGCGACGGCCACGAGGAGCAGCTCATCCGGGACGAGATGCGCTCCTGCATCCGGGAGCGGATCGAGGCGCTGCCCGAGGCCTACCGCGAGGTGCTCCTGCTCAGCGAGGGCGAAGGGCTGAACGACTGCGAGATCGCCTCGACGGTCGGCGCGAGCGCCGGCAGCGTTCGGGTCCGCCTGCACCGCGCCCGCGCCCGGCTCAGGGAGGATCTCGCCTGCCACTGCACGCTCTACCGGGACGAGCGGAACGAGCTCGCCTGCGAGCCGGTCGAGACCGAGCGGGAACCGTAACAACTCGCGGGCCCCATCCGTCCATCCCTGCGAACCGGCCCCGAGGGGCCAACCACGTGAAAGGACGACGCGATGAGCACGGGACTGTCGAAGGAGCAGGAGGAGTTGGTGGCGGTGGGCGCGGCGATCGGCGCGAATTGCGAGCCGTGCGTGAGGTTCCACCTGCGCAAGGCGAGCGAGGCGGGGCTGTCCGAGGAGCAGCTCCGCGCCGCCGTGGCCGTCGCCGCCAAGGTGAAGGAGACCCCGGCCCGGCTGGTGCTGGAGGCTGCGGAGCGCACGCTCGCTCCGGGCGGTCAGGCGAAGCAGGCGGCAGCGGGCGCAGGCTGCTGCGGCTAGACGGGGAGGAGAGCCGCATGGGACCGCCGCTCGCGATCACCGCTGACGAGCTCCGCGAGCTGGCGGACCACGCGCGCTCGCTCGACCCCTTGGCCTGCGCTGCCGACGCGGCGCAGGCCATCGTCGACACCACCTACGATCGCCTCGCCGGCTCGCTCGTGCTCCTCCGCGTGTTCACGACCCTGCCGTACTCGGCACTGTCCGCGGCGGATCGCGACCTGGTGCGGGACAAGTGCGAGGAGAAGGGGCTCCTGGCCACCCTCCGCGAGGCGACGCCTGTGCTCACGCTCCTCGGCACGCGGGGCCGGCGCCCGGAGTGGAACGACCGGACGCTCTCCCGCCGGTTTCGCTGCGTCCCGCTGATCTCGGCGGCGTACGTGGCTGCGCACTCGATGCTGGAGCTGCAGCTGCGCGCCATGGGCTTCGATCTCGGCCTCGTCGATCGCTGGGAAAGGGAGATCGCGGCCTCCGGCCGTGCCGACCGCTATGCGGGGGTGCTGCACGTGGCCGACGCGGCACGTGAGCTCGACGAGCAGGGCCGCTGGGCGGTGCCCGCGCGGACCTTCGTGGCCGAGAACGGCGTGCGAACGGTGATCGGCTGCGGCGCCGGGTACGCCCGTCACCCGGCGCTCGCGACCCTGTTCGCCTTCACCTCGGAGCCGGTGGAGCGCGAGCGGGCCGGACCCTTCATGGTCCTGCTCGACGCCTATCGCGAGCTCTCGGAGCCGCTCCTGGCCAGAGGCGCCGCCTATCGGCAGACGCCTCCATAGCGGCCGGGCGGCGACGAGCGCCAGGAGAGCGTCGGCACCCCGCGGCGTTCGACGGGGTGCGGGGCGCCGACGGAAGCGGCGGCGCCTCCCTCGGTTCGGAAAGGAGCATCGTGGGGGTCGTGGGCACCACCATGGTGCCATTCGCACACCTGCCGGAGGAGGAGCGCTGGGGGCTCGCCGACTACGTCCTCGAGCTCGAGAACGCGAAGAAGAAGTAGCGCCGAGGGCCGCTACCCGCCCCCGGAGGCCCGGGCCAGCGCCGCGAGGGCATCCACGCCTCGCGGCGGCTCGGATCGAAGACCTGGACCTTTGGCATGAGAGCCCTCGTGACTCAGCGACCGAAGACGACGGAGAGGCGACGGCGCAGCTCGTCGCGGACGCTCCGGAACGACTGGAGCTGCTCCTCCTCGGTTGCGCCAGCGCCGGCCGGATCGGGCAGGCCCCAGTGGATGCGACGGGCCTTTCCGAGGAAGACCGGGCAGACCTCCTCGGCGCAGAGGGTGATGACCGCCTCGACGTCGTCGGGGGAAACGGAGTCCACGCTCTTGGAGTGGTGGCCGCGGATGTCGATGCCGAGCTCGTCGAGCGCGCGGATGGCCAGCGGGTTCACCCGGGAGGGCTTCGAACCGGCGGAAGAGACCGTCACGCTGGCCGGGGCGAGAGAGCGGGCGATGCCCTCGGCCATCTGGCTCCGTGCCGAGTTGGCGACGCAGAGAAAGAGGAAGTGACGGGGCGCGAGCTTCCGCAGCTCCTCGGCCTCGGCCTCCCAGGATCTCTCGCTCACGACTTCACCCCTGGCCTGCCGGGAAGGTGCCGGCGCAGTTCCGCAGTGCCTCCAGGCGGGCCGTCTCCCCCGGGAAGAAGCGGTCGCGCAGCCGCAGCGCCACGTTGACGAGGCCGATGAGGACCGGGACCTCGACGAGCGGCCCGATGACCGCGGCGAAGGCAGCCCCGTGGCCCATGCCGAAGGTGGCGACGGCGACCGCGATGGCGAGCTCGAAGTTGTTGGAAGCCGCGGTGAAGGAGAGCGTGGCGGTCTGGCCGTAGGAGGCACCCACCCGCCTGCTCATGAAGAACGAGACGAAGAACATGAGCACGAAGTAGACGAGGAGCGGGATGGCGATGCGCACAACGTCGAGGGGGAGCTGCACGATGGCCTCGCCCTTGATGGAGAACATCACCACGATGGTGAAGAGCAAGGCCACGAGAGTGATGGGCGAGATGCGCGGGATGAACTCGCTGCGGTACCAGGCCTCGCCCTTCCAGGCGCGGAGACCGAAGCGGCTGGCGATGCCGGCCAGGAACGGTATACCGAGGTAGATGAAGACGCTCTCGGCGATCTGACCGATGGTGATGTGAACCTCGGCGCCCGGCAGCCCGAGCCAGCCGGGCAGCACGGTGATGAAGAGCCAGGCGTAGACCGAGAAGAAGAGCACCTGGAAGATGGAGTTGAAGGCCACGAGGCCGGCGCAGTACTCGGTGTCGCCCTGGGCGAGGTCGTTCCAGACGATGACCATGGCGATGCAGCGCGCGAGGCCGATGAGGATGAGCCCCACCATGTACTCGGGCTTGTCCCGCAGGAAGATCACCGCCAGCCCGAACATCAGAAGCGGGCCGACGACCCAGTTCTGGAGGAGCGACAACCCCAGCACCTTGCCGTCGCGGAATACCCGGGGCATCTCCTCGTAGCGGACCTTGGCGAGCGGCGGGTACATCATCAGGATGAGGCCCACCGCGATGGGCAGCGACGTGGTGCCGACCGAGAGTGCGTTCAGCGCCGGGACGACGCCTGGCACGAGGTAGCCGAGCGCCACGCCCAGGCCCATGGCGAGGAAGATCCAGAGCGTCAGGTAGCGGTCGAGGAACGAGAGCCTGCGGGCGACGCCGCGCGGCGATGCCGAGGCGGGGAGGACGGCTTCGGTCATGTCATCTCCTAGAGGCCGCCGACGAGGGCCTTCAGCCGCCGCAGGGTGCGCGGCTCGATGCAGTAGCCGATGCGGGGCCCGTCGATCTCGCCGCGGATGAGCCCCGCCTC
Organism: Deltaproteobacteria bacterium; assembly: GCA_016214955.1. Lineage (GTDB taxonomy): Bacteria > Myxococcota > Myxococcia > Myxococcales > Anaeromyxobacteraceae > JACRMN01. The sequence continues at coordinate 264,031 of JACRMN010000007.1, read as the reverse complement.
CTTCAGCACCTTGAGGTGCTGGGAGACGGTGGACTGGGCGAGGGGTAGCTCATCGACGATGTCGCCGCAGATACAGGAGTCGCGACGCACCAGGAGCCGGAGGATCTGGACGCGGGCCGGGTGGCCGACGGCCTTGGTGAGGAGCGCCAGTTCCTCATCGGCCGCTCTGCCCTCGACGGGACGGAGGTCATGCTTCTCGTCGGCGGGGGCGCAGGTCGGCGCCGCCTTGAGGGAAGGTGCCATAATCGCCCTATTACGATAACCTGGGCTCGCCTGCAAGTCGGGATGTGCTCCTTCATCGAAGTGTCACGGTGTCTCGCCCCCGATCTGACGCGGGAGACGGGCCTCCTGGAGCGAATCGCCGGGGCGGTGCCTACCGGTTCGAAGGCTACCGCATCTCGGTGGCTCCTGGCCGGACCGGCGGCTGGTCACCGTCAGCGCGGCGCCCCTGAATCCGTCACGTGAATCGCACCAGGTCATCCAGCAACAGGGGCTGCGCGGCGGCGGATAGCCTTCAGGCCGGCGGCCGCGCCGTCAGCGCCATCTCCGGGCGGAGGATCACCTCGCGGAACGCCCGATCGTGCTCCTCCGCGAAGGCGGCGTCGAAGCTGCGCCCGCACCCCGTGGCGACCACCTCCTTGAAGTACCGCACCGCGCCCGCGGGTGCCTCCAGCACGCGGCGCGCCAGGCGTCGCGCCTCGCCGAGCAGCTCGTCCGCCGCCACCACGTCGGTCACGAGGCCGAGCCGCTCTGCCTCCAGGGCCGTGAGGCGGCGCCGGGTGAGGCACAGGTCGCGTGCCACCGCGCCACCGACGATCCAGCTCAGCGGGGTGAAGAGGGGAGGTGCGCCGTGTGCCAGCTCGGGGTGGGAGAACCAGGCTGCCTCGGACGCGATGCGGAGATCGCAGAGGGTGGCGAGGTCGAATCCGCCCCCCACGGCCAGGCCGTTCACGGCGGCGATGGTGGGCTTCGGGAAGTACCAGACGTCCCGGTGGTAGCGGGTGGACGAGTCCAGCACCTCGGCGCGCAGCTCCGGGTCGCGGAACTCCTCCAGCTCGAACCCCGCGCTGAACGAGCGGCCCTCGCCGGTGAGGATCACCGCGCCGACGGCCGCGTCGTCGCGCCAGTCGGCGAGACACCGAGACACCTCGCGCCGCATCTGGACGGAGAGGGCATTCAGCCTGGCGGGGCGGTTGAGCCGCAGGATGGCCACGCCGGACTCCTGGACCTCGGTCAGAATCGTGTGAAACGCCATGGCGGCTCCTCCTGCCTCCCCGCTCCCATGGCCTGATAGCCCATCGCCGCGGCGAAGGCCCCGGCTCCGGTGCGGGCCTGTGCCCGCATTCTCGCAAGGGCTCGCCGGGCTCCGGCCACGGCGCGCCACGCGTCCGACGAGTGACACGGGGGGCACGCGCCTGGTGGCGTACCCTCTGGCGGGCCGGGACGGCCGGCACGTAGCATGGGTCCATGCCGCGCCTCGACTGGAATGCCCTGCAGCACCTGCTCGCCCTGGCGCGCGGTGGATCGCTCGACCGCGCCGCCGAGGCCCTGCGCGTGGATCCTTCCACGGTGAGCCGCCGGGTGAGGGCCCTGGAGGAGGCCGTGGGCGCACGGCTGTTCGACCGGACCGCGCGAGGCCACCAACTCACCAGCGTCGGCAAGCGGCTGTTCGACTCCGCGGAGCGGGTCGAGGGCGAGGTGGGGGCCATGGAGCGCGAGGCCGCGCACGCCGACCACCGGCTCGCCGGGACGGTGACCATCGCCACCAGCGACGCCGTCGGCCGTCACCTCCTCTCGCCTGTGCTGGCGCGCTTCCGGGACCGGCATCCGCTCGTCGACTTCCAGGTCGTCGCCGACGTCCGGCCGGCGAACGTGGTGCGCCGCGAGGCGGACATGGCCCTGCGCCTGTCTCGCCCGCGGCAGGCACTGCTCGCCTCTCGCCGCCTGGCCGTGCTGGGTCACGGTCTCTACGGGGCCCGCCACTACCTGGAGCGGCATCCGTTCCGGGGCGCCGGAGCGCTGGAGGAGCACGTCCTGCTCGGCTACGACGCGGGCCTGGCGGGCATCCCCGAGGCGCGCTGGCTCGACGAGCGCGGCGGCGGCGCGCGATGGGCGCTCCGGGCGAACCGCGTCGACCTCATGCTCGAGGCGGTGGCGCACGGGATGGGGCTGGCCGTGCTCCCCTGCTACGCGGCTGCAGGCGACCCTCGCCTCGTCTGCTTGCTCGGCGCCGCCGAGGTCGTCCGCCGGGAACTGTGGCTGGTGCTCCACCGGGACTCCCGGCGCACGGCTCGCATCCGGGCCTTCGCGGACTTCCTGGCCGCCGAGCTCGGGCGCATGAAGGATCTCCTGGAGGGCGAGGCGAGCGTGGCCGGCACGCCGGGCTAGGATCTCCAGGGCCCGGCGGTCCTCGTGGCGACGGGCCGGCCCCGGTCCCCCTGGCGCGCAGCCGCTCGCCCGTTGCGACCCACGGGTCGACCTCGCCCCACGCCGTCGGGGCCCGCAAGGTCGCCTCCCTTCGTGGGCGGCAGGGCGTCCCGCGGTGGCACCCGTGGTGCATCAGCAGGCGGCAGGGGGACAGGGAGTGCCGGTGGGCCTGGAATCAGCCTCGCAGCGACATGCCTTGATCGTCGACGACAGCGCCACCGTTCGTGGCCAGCTCGGCGCCATGCTCGAGAGCCTGGGGTTCAGCGTCGCCGAGGCCGACGACGGCGCCGCTGGAGTCCGCCTCTGGCGGACGATCCCGACAACGGTGATCTTCCTCGACCTCGAGATGCCTCGCTTCGACGGTGCCAGCACGCTCAGGGTCCTGCGAGCGACCGGTGGCAAGATGCCTGTCATCCTGCTCTCGGGAGCCAACACCAGGACGCTCGCCGCAGCCATCAAGCTGGGCGCCACCGACTACCTCGCGAAGCCCTTCACCGAGGCCTCCCTCCGATCGGTGCTGGAGCGGACCGGCCTCCTCGCCGCGGCCACTGGCCCGGCGCAGGTGACGGAGTCCCCGTAGGCGCCCCCGCCGGCTGGCCGCCCCGCTCGCTCCGCGAACGTGGCCATGTGCCACGGGCCGCTCCGCGGCGCGGCGCGCTAGGGTCCTGGTGCCACTCCGCGGTCCTCCTCACCAAAGAGGGCTGGCATGCCGCAGGACGCTCCGCCCATCCAACTTGCCAGCGGTGAGCCTTCGCCCGCGGGCGCGGCGAGGACCGTGAAGGTCTGGGACGTCCCCACGCGCCTCTTCCACTGGTCGCTGGTGGCCCTGGTGGCGACCGGGGCGTTGACCGGGCTGTTCACCCCCGAGTGGTGGATGGGCGTCCACGTGTGGGCCGGCTACGGGATGGTGGGCCTCATCACCTTCCGGATCGTCTGGGGCGTCTTCGGCCCCGAGTACAGCCGGGTGGTGAGCTTCGTCTACCCCCCGCGCAGCACGCTCGAGCACATGCGCGGCCTCCTCATGCTGCGCCCACCCCACTACGTCGGGCACAACCCGACCGGCGCGCTCATGGTGTTCGCCCTGGCCGGAGTCCTGATCGCCCTGGTGACGACCGGCCTGCTGGCGCTGGGCGGCGAGGAGAAGCAGGGCCCGCTCGCCCTGGTGGTCGGCTACTCCCTGGGCTCCGGGGCGAAGCGCGTCCACCACGCGCTCACGCAGCTGCTCCTCCTCATGTCGATGCTCCACGTGGCAGGCGTGGTGACGGAGAGCGTGCTGACGGGAGACAACCTGGTGCGCGCCATCGTCACCGGGTGGAAGACGCTCCCGCCGGAGGCTCCGCACCCGACCCCGCGCCCCGCGCGCCCCTGGGCCGCTGCGGCGCTCACGGCGGCGCTCGCGGGGTGTGCCGCCCTGGGCATCGGCTGGGTCGCGCGCCAGCCCCCCCCGCACGGCCTTCGCGCCGTGCCGCGGAACGCGACCTACGACAAGGAGTGCGGCACCTGCCACGACGCCCATGCCCCCTCCCTGCTCCCTGCCGCCTCCTGGGCGGGCATCATGCTGGGGCTGCAGGACCACTTCGGCGAGGACGCGAGCCTGCCCCCCGAGACCACGCAGGCGCTGGCGGTGTGGCTGGTGGGCAGCGCAGCGGAGACCTTCGACACCGAGGCCGCCAACCGCTTCCGCACGGTGGCGCCCGCGAGCCCGCACCGCATCACCGCCACGCCCTACTGGGTGAGGAAGCACGCCGAGATCGCGCCGGCCGTCTTCAAGCGCGAGCGCATCAAGAGCAGGGTGAACTGCAGCGGCTGTCACCGGGACGCCAGCAGCGGGCGTTTCGACGATCAGGCCATCACGATCCCGGAGGGATGACACATGAAGACCTGGAGCCTCCTCGCAGTGGCCGCTTCCGCCGGACTGGTCGCCTCGGTGGCGCTCGCCGAGCCGCGGCGGGACGCGATCCTCGCGGACCTGCGCGAGCAGGCGAAGAAGGAGGACCCGCGCTTCGCCGGGTTCTCGGCGGAGCGCGGTGCCACGCTCTACCGCGCGACGCACCAGGGGAAGGACGGCCCCATCTCCTGCTCGACCTGCCACGGGAGCACGCCGCTCGGCAACGGGCAGACGCGCCTCGGCAAGGCCATCGACCCGATGGCGGTCTCGAAGAACCCGGCGCGCTACACCGACTCCGCCAACGTGGAGAAGTGGTTCAAGCGGAACTGCACCGAGGTCCTGGGGCGGGGGTGCACGGCGACGGAGAAGGGCGACTTCATCACCTTCATGAGCGGGCAGTAGGAGGAGCCATGATGCGCGCCGCGATCGCCGCCTTCCTGCTGACCACGACTTCCCTCGCCCTGGCGGGCGGCGACGAGCTGGTGCCGCCCGTCGCCGATCCGGTCGTGAAGAAGGAGTGCGGCAGCTGTCACATGGCCTTCCCGCCGCAGTTCCTCCCCAGGAGATCCTGGCAGAAGCTGGTGGACGGGCTCGCGAGCCACTTCGGCGAGGACGCCTCGCTGCCGGAGGCGCAGCGGGCCGCCGTGCTCCGCTACCACCTCGAGCATGCCGCGGATGCCCCCGGCGCGGGCCGCGCCGCCTCGAAGTTCGCGGCCAGCATCCCGGCGGGCGAGACGCCGCTGCGGATCACCGAGACTCCGCGCTGGGTCCGGGAGCATCGCAAGATCAAGCCCGAGAGGTGGAAGAGCCCGGAGGTCAAGTCGAGGCTCAACTGCGTGGCCTGCCACAAGGACGCCGAGCGGGGGAGCTGGGACGACTGACAGGGAGGCCCCGGGGCGAGGCCGACGGCCTCCGTCCCGCCGGACGTCGCGGGGGAGCCGTCGGTCGCGGCGAGGTGGCCCGGCCGCGCGGCCGGGCGCGAGGGAACGGGCGGCCGGCGAGGCTCACCCGTGCCGGTGGCCGTGGTGCAGGTCGGGCGCGTGCTCGTGGGCGTGGGTCAGCGCCTCGTGCCGGTGCGGGTGCGCATGTGCGCCGGCCACGGGCTTCCCGTGCGGATGGTCGTGGTGGCCGTCGTCGTGGCGGTGGACGTGATCGTGCACCAGGGCCTCGTGGCCGTGGAGGTGGCCGTGGCGCTCGGTGGCGTGCAGCACCACGCCGGCCAGGAATGCCGCGCCGGCGAGCCAGGTGGACGCACCGCCGCCGCGGTCGCCGAGGAGCCAGGCCACGCCGGCGCCGACGAAGGGGCCCGAAGCGAAGACCGAGCCGGTGCGGGCCGCGCCGATGCGCCGCTGTGCCAGCAGGTAGAGCCGCAGGGAGAGGCCGTAGCCGGAGGCCCCGAGCGCGAGCAGGGCAGCCGCTGCCGGCCCGGACGGAGCGGCCTCACCCAGGAGGACGGCCAGGGCTCCGGTGAGGGCGGCGCCCAGGGCACCCTTGATCAGCACCACGCTCCCCGGGTCGGCCTCGGCGAGCGGCCGGGAGAGCGCGTTGTCGAGCGCCCAGCCCGCCGTGGCGCCCGCCACCGCCAGGGCGCCGAGGAGCGGCGCCCGGCCGGCCTCACCGGTCGCTGCCGCCAGCGCGCCGCCGGCCACCATCAGCGCCAGGGCGAGGAGCACGCGGGGCCCGAGCGGCTCGCGGTAGAGCAGCCAGGCGAGGAGGGCGGTGAATACCGCCTCGAGGTTCAGGAGGAGAGAGGTGGTGGTGGGGCCGGACCGGCCGAGCCCGGCGACGTAGAGCGCGGGGGCGATCGCCGCCCCGCAGAGCGCCACCAGGGCCAGCCGGCCGGCATCGGACCTGCCGAGGCGGCGCCCCGAGCGCGCCGCCAGCGGGCGCGACGCCAGCGAGAAGAGGGCCGCGCCGGCGTAGAGGAGCGCCGAGGTGGTGAGCGCGCCCAGCCCCGCTCCGGCCCGGGCGACGAAGGGCGTGGTCAGGCCGAAGGCCACGGCCGCCCCTGCCGCGAGCGCGACCCCGGCTGCGATGGGGGATCTCTCCTGGTGGGCCATCCCGGGCCGACTGTGCCACGAAATCCGCGGGGCGGCCGGCGAAGGCACCCGCGCCGAGCCTCGGCGCGGCCAGGCGGGGTGCGCAGGGCCCGGCGATGGCGCCCCCGCTCGCCCATGCGCGCCGCCGCCTGCGCCGTCCCGGTGCTGCTCCGGCGTGCCCTAGGCCACCCTGACGCGGCGGGCGGCGGCCTTGCCGCTCGCCCTGGCAGCGGTCGGCGCCGGCACGGCGGCCGGGGCGGGCACGACCTTGGCCGCGGGCCCGGGAGCGGCCTTCTTCTGGGCCGCGGAGCGGGACCGCCTACGGGCGGCCTTGCGGCGGCCGCTGGTGAGCAGGTCGTGCATGGTCTTGCCGAGGAGGTGCGGCCCCTCGCAGACGGTGATGCCCGCCTCCCGCAGGGCGGCGATCTTGGCGTCGGCGGTGTCGTCGCCGCCGGAGATGACCGCGCCGGCGTGGCCCATCCGCCGCCCCGGGGGCGCGGTGCGGCCGGCGATGAAGCCGACGATGGGCTTCTTCATGTGCTGGCGCGCGTACCTGGCGGCCTTGGCCTCCGCGGAGCCGCCGATCTCGCCGATGAGGATCACCGCGTCGGTGTCGGGGTCGGCCTCGAAGCGCTCCAGGCAGTCGATGAAGTCGGTGCCGTGCACCGGGTCGCCGCCGATGCCCACCGCGGTGGACTGGCCGTAGCCGAGGTCGGTGAGCTGCTTGACGGCCTCGTAGGTGAGGGTGCCCGAGCGGGAGACCACGCCGATGCGGCCGCGCTTGTGGATGTGGCCCGGCATGATCCCGATCTTGCACTCGCCAGGGGTGATGACGCCGGGGCAGTTGGGCCCGATGAGGCGCGTGTGCGGCGTGACCTCGAGCAGCCGGCTCACCCGCACCATGTCGAGGACGGGGATGCCCTCGGTGATGCAGACGACGAGGGGCACCCCGGCGTCGGTGGCCTCGAGGATCGCGTCCGCGGCGAAGGGCGGCGGGACGAAGATGGCCGCAGCGTTGGCGCCGCAGCGCTCCACCGCCTCGTGGACGGTGTCGAACACCGGCACGCGCTCCTGGAACACGGTACCGCCGCGCCCCGGTGTCACGCCGGCGACCACCTTGGTGCCGTAGTCGAACATCTGGCCGGCGTGGAACGAGCCGGCCGCGCCGGTGATGCCCTGGACGACGACCCGGGTGTCCTGATCGACGAAGATGCTCATGGCTACTTCCCCTCCTGCTGGCCCTGCCTGGCCTGCTTGGCCGCCGCCGCCACGGCCTTGGTGGCGGCGTCGCCGAGGTCGTCGGCGGCGATGATCTTGAGGCCGCTGGCGGCCAGGATCTGCTTGCCCTGCTTGACGTTGGTGCCCTCGAGCCGCACCACCAGGGGCACCTTGAGCTTCACCTGGTGCGCCGCCGCGACGATTCCGTTGGCGATGACGTCGCAGCGCATGATGCCGCCGAAGATGTTCACCAGGACCGCACGGACCTTGGGGTCGGCCAGGATGATCTTGAGCGCCGCCGTGACGCGCTGCTCGTCCGCGCCGCCGCCCACGTCGAGGAAGTTGGCGGGCGCGCCGCCGGAGAGGCGGATGATGTCCATGGTCGCCATGGCCAGGCCGGCGCCGTTCACCATGCAGCCGATGTCGCCATCGAGGGCGATGTAGGAGAGGTCGTTCTCCCGGGCCTGGCCCTCCTTCGGATCCTCCTCCCAGGGGTCGCGCAGCGCTGCCACGCGCGGGTGGCGGAAGAGGGCGTTGTCGTCGAAGACCATCTTGGCGTCGAGGGCCACCACCTGCCCGGCCTCGGTCACCACCAGCGGGTTGATCTCCGCCAGGGACGCGTCGTAGGCGATGAAGCTGTCGTACAGCGCCTTGGCGAAGCGGCCGAACTCGGTCACCGTCTTGCCCTGGAGCTTGAGGCCGTTGGCGAGCCGGCGCGCCTGGAACGGCGAGAGGCCGACCATCGGGTCGATGGCCACCTTGAGGATCCGCTCCGGGGTCTTCTTGGCGACCTCCTCGATCTCCATGCCGCCATCGGCGCTAGCCATCATGGTCACCCGCCGCTTCTCGCGGTCGAGGGTCATGCCCAGGTAGAGCTCGCGGGCGATGCGGCAGCCCTCCTCGACGTAGACCTTGCGGACCTCCTGGCCCTCGGGGCCGGTCTGCGGCGTGCGCAGCTTCGACCCGAGGAGGCGCTCGGCCACGTCGCCGGCGTCGGCCGCCGACCGCACCACCTTGACGCCGCCGGCCTTGCCGCGGCCGCCGGCGTGGATCTGGGCCTTCACCACGAAGACGTCTCCGCCCAGCTGGCGCGCCGCGTCCTCGGCCTCGAAGGCGCTGGTCGCCAGGATGCCGCGCGGAACGGGCACCCCGGACATGCGGAGGATCTGCTTCGCCTGGTACTCGTGTGTCTTCATCCCGGTCCCTTCCCTGTGGAGGCTCTTGCCCCGAGTGCCCTCTTCTACAGGTGCCTCCTTGCGCCCAGCTGTCATGGGCGTCGACAGGGCATTCCGTCGCGGCGACCGGTTTGCCGGCGCGCCTCACCGGCGACGCCCCGGTGCGAAGGGAGGCTGCGGCCTCATCGCGACTGCTGGGCGGATTGTCAGACAATCTGCCCGGGGACGCGCGAACGTTCGGGCCCGGCGGCTGTTCTCGAGCCATCGGGGTGCTCTTCGGCCACTTGCCCGCGCGCCGCGCCGCCCGGCTCGACCCGATCGAGGCCCTCCGGCGCGAGCGAGGGCACGCCGCTGCCGGGCCGCGGCGGGCCGCGAGCCCCGCCAGGACGTTCGCGAACGTTCGACTTCCCGGTCGCGCGGCGGCGGACCCGCTCCCGGGGCGAGCGAGAGGCCCGCGCCAGCGTGGGAGGTCACCGCGCGGTAACAGGCACGCGCGTCGCAAAGGGCGTGGGGCAGAGGATCCAACCCGCATGCACGCTCTCCTGGTACAGCCCCGCTCGCCCACCACCTACTGGAGCTACGAGCACAGCCTGCCCTTCGTCGGCAAGGCCACCACCCTGCCACCGCTGGGCCTCACGACGCTGGCGGCACTGCTGCCCGCGGCATGGTCCCTCCGCGTCCGCGACCTGAACGTGGCGCCGCTCCAGGACGCCGACCTCGACTGGGCGGAGGTGGTGCTGGTCTCGGGCATGCTGGTCCAGGAGGAGTCGATCCGCGAGGTGCTCCGCCGGGCCCGCGCCCTGGGCCGGCGCACCGTGCTGGGCGGGCCTGCGGCGACGAGCTCCCCGGGCGCCTTTCCCGAGGCCGACCACCTGTTCCTCGGCGAGGCCGAGGGGCGGCTCGCGCTGCTGGTCGGCGCCCTGGAGGTCCCGGATCCCTCGTCGCCGCGGCTGCTCTCCCCGCCCGGAGACGACCCGCCCGACCTGGCGCTGGCGCGGGTGCCGCGCTTCGACCTCCTCGACGTGGACCGATACGCCAACCAGGCCCTGCAGTACTCGCGCGGCTGCCCGTTCCACTGCGAGTTCTGTGACATCGTCGAGCTCTACGGCAACGTCCCCCGGGTGAAGAGCCCGGAGCAGGTCGAGGCCGAGCTCGACGCCATCCTGGCCAGCGGGGCCCGCGGCACCGTCTTCTTCGTGGACGACAACTTCGTCGGCAACCGGCGCGAGGTGGCGCGTCTCCTCCCGGTGCTCCAGGCCTGGCAGGCCCGCCACGGGTTCCCGTTCGAGCTCCTGACCGAGGCCAGCGTCGACCTGGCCTCGCACCCCGCCCTCGTCGAGGGCATGGTGGCGGCCGGCTTCTCGGCGGTGTTCCTCGGCATCGAGACGCCGTCCGGCGCCGCGCTCCAGGCGGCGGGCAAGACACAGAACCTCCGCATGCCGCAGGAGCGGGCCGTGGACCTGCTCACCCGCGCCGGGCTGGAGGTGTTCGCCGGCTTCATCGTGGGCTTCGACACCGACGGCCCCGACATCTTCGACAAGCAGCTGGACTTCATCTCCAACCTGCCCATCCCGCGCGCCATGGTGGGCCTGCTCACCGCCCTGCCGGGCACCCGGCTGTGGCGGCGGCTCGACGCCCAGGGGCGCCTGCGCCGCGACGCTCCCGCCACCGGCGACGCCTCCGACCGGCCCAACTACGAGCCGGTGATGGACGAGCGGACGCTGCTGCTCGGCTACCGGCGCCTGCTCGACGGGCTCTACGACGCCGACGGCTACTACCGGCGCTGCATCGCCCACGTGAAGCAGACCCGCTTTCGCAGGGGCGTGACCGCCTGCGGCTCGGCGGTGGAGGGCGCCAAGGCGCTCTTCCGGGCCATCTGGGGGATCGGCCTGCGCGGGCCGCGGCGCGCCCACTTCTGGCGCCTGCTCTTCACGGCCCTGCGGCGCGGGAGGGCCGCCGCCCCGCGCGCCGTCACCCTGGCCATCGTCGGCGAGAGCCTGATCCGGTACACCCAGGAGGTGGTGCTTCCGCGCCTCGACCGCGCCATCGCCGAGCTCCCCGCGCCCGCGCCCGCGCCCGTGCCGGCCCGGACCGGAGCGTAGGGTCCCAGGGCGCGGTCCCCGGGCCTGGACCGTATGCCGTCACCGGCGACGACGAGAAGCGGGCTGCCAGCGCCCGCGGTGGCCCTGGTGGCCGCCGGCGGAGGCGCCGCCGCGCCCGAGGCGGTGGTCCTCCTCGACGGCGGTGCCCAGGCCTACCCGCGCATGCTCGAGGCCATCGCCAGGGCCCGGCGCAGCATCCGCCTCCAGGTCTACGGCTTCGCCGCCACCGGCGTGGGCGCCCGCTTCGTGGAGGCCATCTGTGCCGCGGCGCGGCGCGGCGTGGCGGTGCGGGTGCTCCTCGACGGCTGGGGCTCGGCGCGGGGCGGGCGCGAGGTCGCGGCCACCCTGCGGGCCGCGGGCTGCGAGGCGCGCATCTACCACCGGCTGCTGGCCGCGCTGCTCGGCCGCTTCGGGAGGAACCACCGCAAGCTCCTGCTCGTCGACGAGGAGGTGGCCTTCCTGGGAGGAATCAACATCGGCGACGAGAACCTGACCGAGGGGGCGAGGCAGGGCTGGGCCGACCTGGCCGTCGAGATCCGCGGACCGCAGTGCCGCCGGCTGGGCCAGCTGCTCCGGCAGGAGCCGCCCGGCGCGATCGCGTCTGCGCTCCGGCTCTGGCTCTGCGGCCCCGGGGGCGGGTGGCGCCTGCGCCGCCGCTACCTGCACGCCTTCGCCGGCGCCCGGGTGCGGATCCAGGTGGCCCACGGCTACTTCCTTCCCGACGCCGGCGTGGTGCGAGCCCTGACCGCGGCCGTCCGGCGGGGCGTGGCAGTGACCCTCCTGCTGGCCGGCCAGAGCGACGTCCCGTTCGCGCGGGCCGCCACGCGGAGCCTCCACCGCAAGCTGCTGGCGGCGGGGCTCCGCATCCACGAGTGGCAGGGCTCCGTCCTCCACGCCAAGGTGGCCACCATCGACGGGCGGAGCCTCCTGGTGGGGAGCTTCAACCTCGACCCCTTCTCGCTCGCGAACATGGAAACGCTGGTGGAGGTGGACGACGGCCAGGTCGTCGCCCAGGCGGAGGCCTGGATCCAGGAGCACTGTACCCGTTCGCGCGAGATGACCGCCCTCGAGGCCGGGTCGTGGCTGCGCCGCTGGCTCCTCGACCCGGCCGGCCGTCTGCTGGCGCGCCTGGCCGGGCTGGGCCGCCGGATGATGGCGAGCCGGGGCCGGCGCCGGGCGCCGGTCCGGGAGTCCTGAGCGCGGCGCCTACGCGGCCGGGCGCGGGGAGGGCGAGCGGGACGACGGCAGCCGGGAGAGGATCAGGTCCCAGGTGTCGTCGGCGAGCACCTTCCTCGGGAGGAGGCTCCCTGCGCGGGCGGTGGGGCCGGCGGCCCGGTGCACGCCCTGGTCGAGGCGATCGAGGTCGAGGTACTCGTCGCCCTGCACCAGACCCGGCGCGCCTTCCGCTGCGCTGACGCGGGCGACCTCCACGTCGGAGAGCAGCCCCAGGATGGCGTCGCGAAGCCGGTACTCCTCGCGCAGGTGGGTGTGGATGGCGGCGGCGCCGCCGGCCGCCAGGGCGGCGCGCGCCTGGTTCACGAACGCGGCGGAGCCGTGCGCCAGGACCAGGAACCGCCCCGCCTTCACCTCCCGCTCGTACTCGACGACGCTCTCCTCGGGGATGCCGACGCTCGCCAGGGCGCGGCCCAGGGCGCCCATGTCCCCGCCCGCGGCGGCCCCCTGCAGCGCTCCGGCGATCCAGCCGACGAGCGGTCCCATGACCACCAGGGGTCCGATCGAGGGGACGAAGAAGAGGCCGCCCCCCTGGAGCAGGTCCCAGAGCGAGCCCCAGATCGCCCCGCGGCCGCCCCAGAACTTCATCCGGTCGCCGGAGGTGTAGAGGCCCCGCGCGTGCTCCTCGGCGTGGAAGTCCCTCCCCACGATCGACAGCCGCTTCATGTCCAGCCCGGCGGCGTGGAGCGCCTGGATGGCACCTTCCGCGCCGGTGTGAGAGGGGAAGGTGGCGACGAGGGAGTGGATCTGCTTGCCGTGCATCATGGGATCTCCTGGCCTCCCGGGGAGGAGGCGGCTCTGCATGGTCGCTGGGCTGCGAGCACCGTGCCGCCGACAACCCGCCCGAAACAGGGCGGGGTGAGCCGGGCGGCGCCGCGCTGCCGGGCTCACGAACGTCCGCGAACGGCCCGCGCCGAAACGCCACCGCCGCCTTCACCGGGGGGGCGTATCATGCTCGGCGGTTGGGGGGGACATGCACGAGTTGCCCCTGGAAGCCGGGCACCCGAGCGCCCTCGCTGCAGCGCAGGAAGGGGCCCGGGGCGTCGATCGGGGAGTCGTCGGGGCGCTGCCGGAGGCGGCGCTCGGGGAGCGTGATCTCGACCGCCTGCTGGCCTGGTTCATCCACATCCGCTGGATGTTCGTGGCCGGGCTCGGCGCCGCCATCCTGGCCGGCACCTGGCTCTTCCGGGCCGCCTTCCCGGTGCGGCCGGCCATCGGGGTCGGAGCTGCCATCCTGTCGTACAACGCCCTGCTCTGGCTCCGGCACCGCCTCCGCGCGCCGGAGCCCGGCCCGTCGCTCCGGGTCAGCCAGGTGGAGGCCTGCATGCAGATCGGGCTCGACCTCCTGGCCCTCACCACGCTGGTCCACTTCACCGGCGGGGCCGAGAGCCCCTTCATCGTCCTGTACCTCATCCACGCCATCGCCGGGAGCATGCTCCTCCCCCGGCGCCTCTCCTGGCTCGTGGGCGCGGCCGCCTTCGGGCTCCTCCTGATGGTGGCGGTGCTGGCCTACGAGACGGTGCTGCCCTACCGGCCGCAGGTGGTCACCGAGATCTCCCGGCTGCAGCAGCGCTCCATCCGCGTGGCCCTGGCGCTGGCCTTCCTGGTGGCCATCGTCGCCGTCATGTCCATCACCTCCTGGATCATGGCCGGCCTGCGGCGCCGGGAGCGGGAGCTGCTGAAGACCCAGGAAGCGCTGGTGCGGAAGTCGCACGACCTCGAGCAGGCGATGGCCAGCCTCACCGAGAAGCAGCAGCAGCTGGTGCAGAACGAGAAGCAGGCCTCGCTGGGCCGCCTGGTGGCCGGCATCGCCCACGAGATCAACAACCCCATCCAGTTCATCCACGGCAACATGGCGGTGCTGGCCGAGGCCTTCGGCGACCTCCTGCCCATCCTCGACAAGCAGGTGGTGGACCGGCCCGACCTTCGGGTGGCGCGGCTCGACTACCCCTTCTTCCGGCGGCAGGTCCCGGTGCTCCTCCGGGACATGGCCGACGGGGCCGCGCGCATCGGCGCCATCGTCAGCGACCTGCGCACCTTCGCCCGCCGCGACGAGGGGCGGATCGACGAGGCGGTGGACCTGGCCGAGGCGGTGCGGGCCTCGGTGCGGCTGCTGCACAACCACCTGAAGCGGGTCCGGCTCGAGGAGGACATCGACCCGCGGTTGCCGCGCATCCGCGGGAACCTGAGCCAGCTCCAGCAGGTGGTGGTCAACGTGCTGCAGAACGCCCAGCAGGCCCTGGGCGGCGACCCCGCGGGGCGGGTGCGCATCCGCGCCCGGCTCGAGCCCGACGGGGCCTGGGTGCGCCTCTCCATCGAGGACAACGGCTGCGGGATCCCCTCGCACCTGCAGCGCCGGATCTTCGATCCCTTCTTCACCACCCGGCAGCGCTCCGGCGGCACCGGCCTGGGACTGGCAATCACCGAGGAGATCATCCACCAGCACCAGGGGCGCATCGAGCTGGAGAGCCAGGTGGGGGAGGGGACGACCTTCCACTTCCTGCTGCCGGCGCGGGGCGGGATCACATGAGCGGGGCCATGAGCCGCATCCTCATCCTCGACGACGACGAGGCGGTGCTGAACTGCTTCCAGGTGCTGCTCACGCAGGCCGGCCGCTTCGAGATCGAGGTCCTGAACGACAGCACCCGGGCCCGGGACTGCATCGCCGCCGGCGGCTTCGACCTGCTGCTCCTCGACATGGACATGCCGGAGGTGAGCGGCATGGAGGTGCTCCGCGCCGCCCGCCAGAGCCACCCGACGCTGGAGGTGGTGGTCATCACCGGGGTGGGCGACGTGGAGCTGGCGGTGGAGTCGATGAAGCTCGGCGCCTTCGACTACCTGTGCAAGCCGGTGGACCCGGAGCGGCTGGTGGGCTGCCTCGACCGGGCGCTGGAGCGCTCGCGGCGCCACGAGGAGCTGAGCCGGGCGCGGCAGCAGGGCAGCAGGCAGGGGCCCCACTTCCAGGAGGCCTTCAAGGAGTTCGTCACCCAGGACCCGGCCCTGATGCAGACGCTGTCGGAGGTGGAGCGCATCGCCCTCTCCAACAACAGCGTCCTCATCCGCGGCGAGAGCGGCACCGGCAAGGAGCTGGTGGCCCGCGCCGTCCACCGCCTCGGCTGCCGGGCCGACAAGCCCTTCGTGGCCGTCAACGCCTCGGCCTTCGCCTCGTCGCTCTTCGAGTCGCAGTTCTTCGGCCACGAGCGGGGCGCCTTCACCGGCGCCGACAGCGCGGCGCCCGGCGTCTTCGAGGAGGCCAACGGCGGGACCCTGTTCCTCGACGAGGTGGGCGACATCGAGCTCCCGGTCCAGTCGAAGCTCCTGCGGGTGCTCCAGAGCGGCGAGTACTACCGGCTCGGCTCCACCAAGAAGCGGGCCGCCGACGTGCGGATCATCTCCGCCACCAACAAGGACCTGGAGCGGGAGATCGAGGCCGGGCGCTTCCGCCGCGACCTCTACTACCGGCTCACCATCAGCACCATCCTCGTGCCGCCGCTGCGGGAGCGGAAGGGCGACGTCGAGCTGCTGGCCTACTACTTCCTCGACAGGACCTGCGCCCGCAACGGCAAGCGCCTGAAGTCCATCGCCGAGGAGGTGATGGAGGTCCTCGAGGGGCACGACTACCCCGGCAACCTCCGCGAGCTGGAGAACATCATCGCCAGTGCCGTGGTGCTGGAGACCGGCGACGTGCTCAGCCTGTCCTCCCTGCCGCGGGAGCTGCGCGCCACGGCCCGCGAGCGGGTGGCGCCGGCGGAGGTGCGCCGGACGCTGGCCGACATGGAGGCCGAGCACATCCGCGCGGTGATGGAGTACACCAGCGGCAACCGCAGTGCCGCCGCCCGCATCCTGGGCATCTCGCGCATGGGGCTGCACTCCAAGCTGAAGCGCCTGGGCTTCGAGGCCGACGCGGCGAACGGGAACGGGAACCCGCGCGCTCCCGGCAGCGGCGCCCGGTAGGCCCTCCCCACCCCCCGGGCCCGCACGCGGCCCGTCGCTCCCCGAAGAGGGTGCCAAGGATGTTGGCAGGCGCAGGCCCGCGGACTCCCGCGGCTTCGCGCCCCCTGTCCAGATCGTTGGCGATCGGAGCCCTCCCGGCGCTCCCTGCGGCACCCTGGTTTCGCGGGCTTGCGCGCGCCGGAGGCTGGCGCGCCGGCTGCTAAGGAGGCGGGTAACACGCCAGGTGGCGTCGAGCGAGGGAACCATGGAACCCACGATCCGCAGCAACGAGCCAGGTCCCATCGAGGTGCTGCCGCCGGTGCTCTTCAAGGGGCCCGCGGTGCGCCGGGCGCCGAGGGTCCGGGCGCCGGCGGCGAGGCGCGCGGCGGCGGCGGCGGCCCAGGCTGCGGCCGCGCCACGCTGGGCGGTGCTGGCGGTCAAGGGCTGCGTGGGTGGCATCCTGCTGCTGCCGCTGGCCGCGCCGGCGGTGCTGGCGGCCTCCGACTCCTTCCTGGGCGCCAGCGCCGCGGAGACCTTCCGCATGGTGGGCTCGCCGGTGGCGGTGGTGCTGTGGCTGGCGCTGGTGGGCGGGGCCCACGCCCTCATCGGCCGCTTCCCGCCGGTCGCGAGGCGCTGACCATGCGGGTCTCCAGACGCCTCCTGCTCAAGGGCGCGGTGGCCGCGGGCGCGGCCGCCGTGCTGCCGGAGAGGGCGCGTGCCCGCGAGAGGGTGGAGCCCGAGGCCGGGGCGGTGGGCATGCTCTACGACTCGACCCGCTGCGTGGGGTGCGGCGGCTGCGCGGCCGCCTGCAAGGAGTCGAACGGGCAGCCCTGGGACGATCCCCGGGAGCTCTCCAGCACCACCCGCAGCGTGGTGAAGACGCGGCGGCTCGGCCGGCCGGCGGCCGACGGGGCCGTCACGGCCCTCGTGAAGCGGCAGTGCATGCACTGCGTGGATCCCTCCTGCGTCTCGGTCTGCGTGCTCGGGGCGCTGCACAAGGAGGGGCGCGGCAAGCGGGACATGGGCGGCGAGCGGAGGGGCACCGGCATCGTCCTCTACGACAAGGACCTGTGCCTGGGCTGCCGCTACTGCCAGATCGCCTGCGCCTTCGCCATCCCCAGGTTCGAGTGGCGCGAGGCCTTCCCGCTCATCTCCAAGTGCGAGCTCTGCCGGCACCGGGCCGACCCGGCGCAGGAGGGCCCGAGGGCGGTGGCCAACCCGGCCTGCGCCCAGGTGTGCCCCGCCGGCGCGCTGCAGTACGGCTGGCGCGCCGACCTGCTCGTCGAGGCCCGGCGCCGCCAGGCCGCGGAGCCCGGGCGCTACCAGGAGCGGATCTTCGGAGAGAAGGAGGGCGGCGGCACGCAGGTCCTCTACCTGGCCGCGGCCGGGGTCTCGTTCGCCGACCTGGGCTTCCCGGAGCTCCCGGAGGGCTCGTACGCTCACGCCTCCGAGACCGTTTCCCACGCGCCGTACCTGAACGGCCTGGCGCCCATCGGGCTCTACGCGGCGGCCGCCTACCTGGTCCGCCGCAACCGCAAGGAGCAGGAGGGGGAGCCCTCGCACGAGGAGGAGAAGCCATGACGGCGCAGGCGCGGGCGCGGGCCATCGGCGGTCCGCTGCTGGACCGCCCCATGCTGTGGTTGCTGGCCCTCTTCGCCGTCGCCGAGGCGGTCATCGTCTTCCGCTTCATCGACGGCATCGGCGCGGTCAGCAACATGAACGACGGCTACGCCTGGGGCATCTGGGAGCCGGTCAACGTGGTGGTGTTCACCGGCATCGGCGCCGGGGCCTACTCGGTGGGGCTGCTCTGCTACCTCTTGAACCGCGGCCACTACCACCCGCTCGTCCGGCCGGCGGTGCTGCTGGCGGCCATCGCCTACTCGCTGGGCGGCGCCTCCATCGTGGTGGCGCTGGGCCGCCCCTGGAACATGTACCTGCTGGCCGCGCCGCCGCTCTGGAACCTGAGCTCGGTGCTGCTCGAGGTGGCCGTCTGCGTCATCGCCTACGTCTGCGTGCTCTGGATCGAGATGCTGCCGGCGGTGCTCGACGACGCCGCCCGGAGCCCGGAGCGGGCCCGCGCCGCCTGGGGCCAGCGCTGGGGCCGCCGGC
This sequence comes from Deltaproteobacteria bacterium, assembly GCA_016214955.1. Taxonomy (GTDB): domain Bacteria; phylum Myxococcota; class Myxococcia; order Myxococcales; family Anaeromyxobacteraceae; genus JACRMN01. The sequence continues at coordinate 245,907 of JACRMN010000007.1, read as the reverse complement.
TGGCCCGGGCCATGCCCTGGATCATCGCGCTGGCGATGCTGCTCCCCACCATGCACCAGAGCTCGCTGGGCGGCCTGATGATCGTGGCCGGCCCCAAGCTCCACCCGCTCTGGCACACCTCGCTCCTGCCGCTGCTGGCGCTGGTGTCGTGCCTCTCCATGGGGCTGGGCGCGGTGGTGGTGCTCACGGCGCTCATGAAGCACACCTGGTCGGCCCGGCTCGACGGGCTGCTCCTCGCCGACATGTCCCGGGTGAACGGCCTGCTGCTGGTGCTCTTCGCGGTGGTGCGGCTCGCCGACATCGCCTGGAGCGGCAAGCTCGGGCTCCTGCTGGTGCCCGACTTCCACCTGGCCTTCTTCGTGCTGGAGCTGGCGCTGTTCCTGATCCCCGCCTTCCTCTTCCTCTCGCGGCGGGTGCGCCAGAACCGGGCGCGGATCGCGGGCGCGCTGGCGGTGGTGGCCGGCTGCTCCCTCTGGCGCATCGACGCCTTCCTCACCTGCTACGACGCCGGCGAGGGCTGGAGCTACTGGCCCTCGGCGGGTGAGCTGGCGGTGACGGTGGGCATGGCGGCACTGGGCGTGGCGGTGTTCATCCTGGTCTCCCGGCTCCTCCCGGTGGTCGAGCTCCAGGAGCCGGTGGTCTCCACCTCGGTGCCGGCGGCGGTGGCGGCCTTCGTGCTGTCGGGCCCGGCCGAGGCCGCGCAGGGGCAGGAGGCGCCGCGAGTGACGGCGGGTCCGGGCGCCGCGGCGACGCGGCCGGCCGAAGGAGCTGGCGCGCCCGGCTGACGGCGTGAGCCCGCGGCGCGCGCAGGGCGGGTGCGCTCCCCGGCGCCGGAGCCGCGGCGTCAGGTGAGCGCGCCCCGCGCGTCGATGGCGATGAGCCGCTCCACCCGGCCCGCCAGGAGCCCGCCGCGCACCCCCACGTAGCGCGCGTGCAGGTTCACGGTGGGGTCGCAGTGGCCGGGGACGAGCCAGACCCGGTCGCCCAGGCGCGGCGGCGGGCCGCCGTCGGCCGGGCGCAGGATGCCGTGCTCGTCGCCGCCGTTCTCGAAGGCCAGGCGGCGCCGGCCGGCGGGGTCGTGGACCCGCGGCAGGCCCGAGTCCACGGCGTGGCTCTTGTGGCCGGCGTCCACCACCGCGTGGGCGGAGCCGGCGCTCATCACCTCGGCGAGCACGAAGAGCGCGTGCTCGAAGTGGGGGTGGGCCGGGTCGCCCTCGTTGTCGCCGTAGTCCCGGTCCATGAAGAGGTAGCTCCCGGCCTGCAGCTCCCCGTGTACGCCCAGCGCAGCCTCCAGGAAGTAGCTCCCGGTGCCGGCGCCGGTGACCAGCGGGCAGGGCAGCCCGGCGCCGAGCAGCGCCTCGCGGGTGGCCCGGGCCGAGGCCGCGCTGGCCGCCACGGCGGCGCGCCGCGCCTCCACCGCGCGCAGGTGCTGCGCCTTGCCGTTGTAGGCCTGCAGGCCGGCCAGCCGCATCCGCGGGCTGGCCGCCACCTGCCGCGCCAGCGCCAGCGCCGCGCCCGGCTCGCGGTCGGCCGGGGGCGCGCCGCAGCGCCCCTGGCCCACGTCGATCTCCACGAAGACGTCGGCCACCGCCGCCGCCTCGCGCAGCGCGGCGTCGAGGCGCGCCACCCCGTCGGCCGAGTCCACCGCCACGCCGAGCCGGCCGCCCCGGGAGCCGAGGTCGCGGGCCAGCGCCGCCAGGCGCGCCAGCTTCCCGGGCGCCACCACCTCGTTGCTGACGTAGAGGTCGAGCACCCCGCCGGCCGCCAGCGCCTCGGCCTCGGCGGTCTTCTGGACGCAGACCCCCACGGCACCTGCCGCCACCTGCAGGCGCGCCAGCTCGGCGCTCTTGTGCATCTTGGCGTGGGGCCGGAGCCGCAGCCCGGCGCTGCGGGCGAAGGCGGCCATGCGGGCCAGGTTGCGCTCCATGGCGTCGAGGTCGAGGACCAGGGCGGGCGTGTCGATGGCCGAGAGGGGATCGCCGGGGCGGGGCATGGGGGGCTCCTCGGCGAGGAGCGTGGCAGCGCCTGACCCGGGCCGCAAGGCGGGAGCGCTCCCGGGCCGGCTGGGGGTGCCGGGCCGCGCCGCCATGCCGCTTGCGGGCTGTCGTACAGCCTGCCAACGTGGCCCCGTGAGCCCCGGCGCGCCGCCTCCCGCTCCCGCCCTGCCGCCGCTGTACGCGGTGCGCCAGACCTTCCCGCGGCCACGGGTGGCCGACCCTGCCGCCGCCACCCGGGCCGCGCTCGAGGCCCTGGGGCTGGAGCGCAGCCTGCGCCGCGGCCAGCGCGTGGGCCTCACCGCGGGCAGCCGGGGCATCGCCGCCGTGGTGCCCATCCTCCGCGCGGCGGTGGCCTGGCTGCGCGAGCGGGGACTCGAGCCCCGGCTCCTGGCCGCCATGGGGAGCCACGGCGGCGGCACCGAGGCGGGCCAGCGCGAGCTGCTCGACAGCCTGGGCATCGACGAGGCGGCGGTGGGGGCCCCGGTGATCCCCTGCGCCGCCTCCGAGGTGGTGGGCGAGATCGCCGGCGGCATCCAGGCCTACGTGGCCCGCTCGGCGCGGGAGGTGGACGCCATCCTCCCCGTCAACCGGGTGAAGAGCCACACCTCCTTCAAGGGGCGAGTGGAGAGCGGGCTCACGAAGATGCTGGTGGTGGGGCTGGGCGGGCCGGCGGGCGCCGAGCAGTTCCACCGGCTGGGCCAGGCCGAGCTGCCGCGGCTGCTGGTCGAGCTGGGGGAACTGCTCCTCGCGCGGCTGCCGGTGCCGGGCGGCCTCGCCATCCTCGAGAACGCCTACGAGGAGACGGCCGAGATCCGGGCCGTGCCCCGCCAGGGCTTCGTGGCGGCCGAGGCCGCGGCGCTGCTGCGCGCCAAGGAGCTCATGCCGGCGCTGCCCTCCGACGCCGTCGACCTCCTGGTGGTCCAGGAGATGGGCAAGAACTTCAGCGGCACTGGCCTCGACACCAACATCGTCGGGCGCGCCCGCATCCAGGGCGTGCCCGAGCCGGAGCGGCCCGCGGTGCGCCGCATCGCCGTCCTCGATCTCTCCGAGGCCTCCCACGGCAACGCCACCGGGGTGGGGCTGGCCGACTTCGTCACCCGGGCGCTCGTCGACCGGATCGACAGGCAGAAGACCTACCTCAACTGCCTCACCAGCACCTTCGTGGTCCGGGCCGCCATCCCCATGTGGTTCGACACCGAGCGAGAGGTGCTGGAGGCGGCGGTGCGGAGCCTGGCCGGCGTCGCGCCCGCGGCGCTGCGGGTGGTGGTCATCCCCGACACCCTGCACCTGGAGCGCTGCCTGGTGTCGGCGGCGCTCCTGGCGGAGCTTCGGGCCGCAGGACGCGCCGAGGTCCTGGGCGGCCCGCACCCGCTCAGCTTCGACGCGCGGGGCAGGCTGGCGACGCGGCTGTAGCCGCCGCGGCCGAGGCCACGAGCCGCACGGTGCCGCCGAAGCCCACCTCGTCGGCGAAGGCCACCGTCCTGCCGCCCAGGGTGAAGCGCGGCCGGCCGATCTCGCCGACGCGGAAGGTGACCCGCGCGACCGGACGGGCCAGACCCTCGGCCCGGAAAGGGCCGCCGGTGTGGTACAGGTCTTCCACGTCCTCGGCCCGCACCCGCGGCGGCTCGCCGCCGCCCGGCAAAGCGAAGGTCACGCCGGTGAGGAGCAGCCCCCCGGCGCGAGCCTCGAAGGTCTCGGTGACGTCCACGCCGAAGAGCGAGTTGCGCCAGCGCAGCACCGCCTGCTCCCCCTCGCAGAGCAGGTGGTCGGCGAGGGTGCGGCCGGCGGCGCCGTCGGCGAGCACGACCCGCGTGAGCGAGGGCGGCCCCGGGACCGCCGCGGAGGGCGGCCCGGAGCCTGCCAGGAGCAGCAGCGCGGCCAGGACGGCGGGCAAGGAGCCCTACTTCAGCGCGCCCTTGGCGGTGAAGAACTTCCGCGCGCCGGGGTGCAGCACCGCCAGCGCCTCCGGGGCGATCTGCTGGATCGACTTCTCGGGCGTGAGCTTGGCGGCGTCCTTCCACACCGCCGAGATCTCGGTGGTGTTGGCGAAGATGGCGGCCACGATCTGCTCCACCTTGTCGGCCGGGAAGCTCTCCATGGCGGTGAGCACCGCGGTGATGGCGATCCCCTCCACGTCGGCGTCCACGCCGCTGTAGCAGCCCTTGGGGAACTTGGTGCGGTGGAAGACGGAGGGGTTGGCCTTCTGGACGGCCTCGGCCGCCTCGCCGGCGATGGGCACCAGCACCATCTTCAGGCCCGGGGTGGAGGCCAGGTCGAGGATCGCCGAGGTGGGCAGGCCGCCGCTCCAGAAGAAGGCGTCGAGCTTGCCGTCCTTGAGGGCCGCCACCGACTCGGAGGCACCGAGCTTCTCGCGCTTCAGGTCCTTGTTCCAGTCGATGCCCAGCGCCTTGAGCACGTAGTCGGCCTGCTCCTCGGTGCCGCTGTTGGGGGCGCCCACCGAGACGCGCCTGCCCTTCAGGTCGCGGACGCTCTTGATGCCGGTGCCCTCCTTGGTGACCACGTGGAGCGGCTGCTCGTAGAAGCTCATCACGATGCGCACCGGCTGCTTCTTGCCCAGCGCCGCGATCCGGCCCTCGCTGGCCTGGATGGCGTGGTAGTCGTAGGCGAAGGCCAGGCCGGCCTTGCCCGCCGCCAGCAGCTTGAGGTTGTCGATGGCCGCGGTGGTGGCCTCGGAGCTGGCGTCGGTGTTGGGCACGGTGCGCGAGACCACCGAGCCGATGGCGCCGCCGAGCGGGTACCAGACGCCGCCGGTGCCGCCGGTGACGATGCTGAACGCGGTCTTCTGGGCCGCGGCCGCGGCCGGCAAGAGCAGCGCGGCGAGCAGCACGGGGACGAGCCTGAGATTCCTCGACGTCATGACGCCTCCTTGGCTGGGGAAGAGCTAGGTGCTGCGGGGCTGGGGGGACGGGAGCTTGCGGGCCTGGACGACGGCGCGGGCCACCACCGCGGCGCCGGCGAGCATGGGGAGCAGCCCGAGCACGGTGAGCTCGAAGGGGTCGGCCACCATCACGCAGGCCACCACCACCAGCAGGGCGCGCTCGACGACGCGGAGCGGCGCCCCGAGCCAGCCCACCACGCCGGCCGACAGGAAGAAGAGGGCCACGGCGCTGTTGATGCAGGCCAGGACGAACCCGCTGGCGGTGGCGCCGACGATGAGCAGGTTGGCCCCCTCCGGGCTGGCGGAGAACAGGAAGGGCACCAGGAAGGCGGGGACGGAGTACTTCCAGGCCTGCATCATGGCGCCGAAGGGCCGGCCGCCCGTGACCGCCGCCGCCGCCGAGGGCGAGAGCCCCACCGGCGGGGAGACCTCCGAGAGCACCGCGAAGTAGAAGGCCAGCAGGTGGGCCACGTGGCTCGGCAGCCCCACCTTCACCAGCGCCGGGGCCACCATCACCACCGTCATGATGTAGGTGGCGGTGATGGGCAGGGAGAGGCCGATGACGAAGGAGGCCACCATCGAGAAGAAGAGGGCCCCGAGGAGCGTGCCGCCGGAGAGCGACATGATGAGGCCGGAGATCTTGAGCCCCAGGCCGGTGAGGGAGAAGGTGCCGACGATGACCCCGGCGGCGGCCAGCAGGGCGGCCACCGGCAGCATGGCCGCGGCCCCCTCCACGGTGGCGTTCCAGAGCCGCCGCGGCACCAGCCACTCGCTCCGGTCCCTGGAGAGGAAGCTGGTGAGGATGGTGGCCAGGATGGCCCAGATGGCCGAGTCCTCCGGCGAGCGGCCCATGGCCAGCAGCGCCACCAGCACCAGGAGCGAGATGAGGTGGTGGCCGCGGGTGCGCATCACGTCGCGGAAGCGGCGCGGGGGCGAGGTGGGCGGGCTGAAGCCGTGCTTGCGGGCCTCCAGCTCCACCACCAGGAAGGTGCCCAGGTAGTAGAGGAGCGTGGGGACGGTGACCATCACCACCACGTCCCAGAACGAGACCCCCAGGAACTGCATGATCAGGAAGGCACCCGCCCCCATGAGCGGCGGCGAGAGGACCGCCCCGATGCCGCCGGCGGCGATGAGCCCGGCCGCCATCTCGGGCGTGTAGCCGGCCCGCTTGAGGATGGGCCACATCACCGGCGTCACCGACATGGTGGTGGCCACGCCGCTGCCCTGGGGCCCGCCCAGGAGCGCGGTGGTGATGACGGCGCCGCGGCCGGCGCTGGAGGGGCCGCGCCCCATGATGGCCAGCGACATCTCCAGCCACAGGTGGCCGGCGCCGGCGGCGTCCATCAGCGTGCCGTAGACCACGAAGAGCGTGACGAAGGAGACGCTCACCGAGAGGGGCACGCCGAACATGCCCTCCAGCGTCATGTAGGTGTGGCCGACGAGGCGGTCGAGGTCGTAGCCCTTGTGCCAGAGCGGGCCCGGGACCAGGTTGCCGAAGACCACGTAGGCAACGAAGCCGACCAGCACCAGGGTGAAGGTCAGCCCCACCACCCGCCGCGAGATCTCCACCAGCAGCACGATGGCCACGACGCCCAGCCAGAAGTCGGGCGGGTCGGGGAGGGTGGAGCGGCGGATGAAGGCGTCGAGGTCCCACAGCGCCCAGGCGATGGTGGCCACGCCGAGGAGCGCCAGCGCGCCGTCGATCCAGCGGGTCCAGCGGGGCGCGTCGTTCTTCACCGGGAAGACCGCCAGCGCCAGGCCGAAGATGAAGGCCATGTGCACCATGCGGAACAGGTAGGTCTCGACCGGGACCACCGCCCCGTACAGCGACCAGAGCACGAAGGCCGCCAACAGCACGGAGAGGAGCCGCGAGCGGGTGCGCGGCTGCACCGGGGTGTCGATCACCGCCTGCGGGAGCGCCGGCACCTCCGCCTCGGCCGGTGCCGGCGCCTCTTGGGTCGTCGTCATGCCCTCGCTCCCCTGCGCCCCGGCGTCGGCCGGCGGCGCCTCCCTGCGGCGACTGCCAGGTTGCCAGGCTACCATACAGCTTTGGCGCCGCAGGGAACGTCGCGCGCGCGTCCGCGCCGCAGGTATGCTGCGCCGGGACGCCGCCGCCGGGGGTGCGACGGAACGACGCGCCCGGTCCGGTCGGCCGGCCGCCGCTCCGCGTGGCAGGCTGTATGACAGCATGGCAAGGACCACCCGGAGGACCGGGCGGCCCGGCCGCCGGGGGAGAGATGAGCGCCGCGCAGGAGCCGGGCCCGGTCCTCCACCCCGCCGACGAGGCGGAGGTGGCCGAGGCGGTGCGCGCCGCGGCGGCCGCGGGCGGGCGGGTGGCGGTGCACCGTCCGGCGTCGGCGGGCGCGGTGGAGCTGCGGCTCGACAGGCTGGCCCGCATCCTGGAGATCGACGGCGGCGACCTGGTGGCCCGCGTCGAGGCCGGGGTCCCGCTCCCGGTGCTGGAGGAGGCGCTGCGGGCCCGGGGCCTCCGCTTCGTGCCGGCCGAGGGGCCGCGCCCCGGCCCGGACGGCACCGCGGGCGCCCTCTACGCCTGCGGGGCGGGCCACGCCCGCACGCTCAAGTACGGCGCCGCCAAGCACTTCCTGCTGGGCTCGCGCACCGTCCTGGGCACGGGCGCGGTCCTCTCCACGGGCGGCCGCACCGTGAAGAACGTCACCGGGTACGACCTGACGCGCTTCCTCCACGCGCCGCTGGCCCACCTCGGCATCGCCGTGGAGCTCACCCTGAAGCTGCTGCCGCAGCCGCCGGCCCGGCGCACCCTGCGAGCCCGGCTCCCGGCCGGCGAGGCGGCGGCACTGGCGCGGCTGCTGCGGGAGCGGGTCCGGCCCGCCTACCTGCTCTGGGCCGACGGGACGGCGCGCCGGCTGGCCGGCGCCCCCGGCACCGAGGAGCTGCTCCAGGTGGAGCTCGACGGCGAGGCCGAGGAGGTGCGCGAGGGAGCGGCCGCCTTCGGCGACATGGTCTGGCACGCGCGGGGCTGGGCCGAGGAGGCAGGGGCCGGCGAGGCCGGGCCGGGCCCCTTCGACGCGCCCGGCGCGCTCCTCGCCGACGAGCTCAAGGTGGAGCCGGAGGGCGCGGCGGCGGTGGTCGCGGCCTTCGCCGCCGGCGCCCGGGCCCGCGGGCTGCAGGCCGGCCTCCAGGGGCGGCTGGCCGAGGGGGTGCTCTCGGTCCGCCTCGCCGACGCCGGGCGCGCGGCCGAGGCGCTGGCCCTGGCGGCCTCGTGCGGCGCGCGGCTGGCGGGCCGGTGGGCGCGGGAGCAGGGGCGGCCGGCGCCGGAGCCGCTGGCCGGCCTGGAGCGGGCCCTCGCCGGGAAGGTCGATCCGGGGAGGGTGCTGTGGTGGTGACCGCCCGCGTGGCTCCGGAGGTGGTGCGACGCTGGCGCGCCGGGCTGGCGCGCTGCATCCGCTGTGGCACCTGCCGGTCGGTGTGCCCGGTGCTCGAGGCCACCGGCGACGAGAGCGGCGCGGCCCGCGGCAAGATGCGACTGGTGGAGGCGGTGGTGCGCGGCGAGCTGGACCTGACCCGCGGGATGCAGGAGCGGTTCTCCCGCTGCCTGCTCTGCAAGGCCTGCACGGCCGCCTGTCCCTCGGGCGTCCCCACCGACGCGCTCATCGTCTCGGCCCGCACCGCCCTGGCCCGGGAGAACGCCCTGGCGCTCGCCAGGCGGGTGGCCTTCACCGGGCTGCGCTACCGCCGCGTCTTCGAGGCCGGGCTGCGGCTCGGCGCCCTGTTCCAGCGCGCCGTCTTCCGCCCCGCGCCCGACGGCCCCGGCCGCCTGCCCCGGATCCCGCTCCCCTCGGCCGGGCTCCACGCGCGGCGGCTGGTGCCGGAGCTGGCCCGGCGGCCGCTGCGGGCGCTCCTGCGGGAGCTGGCGCCGCTCCCGCACCCCCGGGCGCGGGTGGCCTTCTTCCCGGGCTGCATGCTGACCTGGGTCTACCCCGAGGCCGGCCTGGCGGTGGTGCGGCTCCTGCGGGCCAACGGCATCGAGCCGGTGGTGCCCGAGGAGATCGGCTGCTGCGGCGTCCCGGCCGCCACCTCGGGCGACGCCGCCACCGGTGCGCTGCTGGCCGCAGCCAACGTGGCGGCGCTCTCGGCCGGATCCTTCGACGCGGTGGTCACCGCCTGCGGCTCCTGCGGGGCGGCGCTGGCGCACGACTACGGCGAGACCCTGGCCGACCCGGCGGCCCGGGAGCGTTGGCGCGCGCTCTCCGCCAAGGTCCGCGACGTCACCTCGTTCCTGGCCGAGGTGGGGCTCACCGCGCCGCTCGGGCCGGTGCCGGAGCGGGTCACCTACCACGACCCCTGCCACCTGGCGCGAGGCATGGGCGTGACCCGCGAGCCGCGGGCCCTGCTGCGGCAGGTGCCGGGGCTCACCCTGGCGGAGATGAAGGAGCCGGCGCGCTGCTGCGGGGCAGGCGGCACCTTCAGCCTCTCCCACTACGAGCTCTCGCGCCGCATCGGCGACCGCAAGCTCGACGACGTGGCCGGCACCGGTGCCGCGCTGGTGGTCACCGGCTGCTCCGCCTGCCGCATGCACATGGCCGACGGCATCCGGCAGCGGGGCGAGGCCCTGCGGGTGGTCCACACCGCCGAGGTCCTGGCGCGCAGCGTGGACGCGGCCGCCGGCCGGGAGGCGCGCCATGGCTGACCGCGACCTCCTCCGGGCGCTGCGCCAGGCGGTGGGGGCGGAGCACGTGCTCACCGCCGTCGAGGACCGGCTCTGCCACTCCCACGACGCCACCTTCCGCGACGCGCTCCCCGACCTGGTGGTGAGCCCCGGCTCCACCGCCGAGGTGGCGGCGGTGGTGCGGCTGGCGGCGGCCCACCGCGTCCCGCTCACGCCCCGCGGCGCGGCCAGCGGCCTCTCCGGCGGCGCGGTCCCGCTCCACGGCGGCATCGCCCTCTCGCTCACCCGGCTGGACCGCATCCTGGCCATCGACGTGGCGGGCCGGCGCGCCGTCGTCGAGCCGGGGGTGGTGACGGCGGCCCAGGCGGCCGCGGCCTGGGAGGCGGGCCTCTTCTACCCGCCCGACCCGGCCAGCGCCCGGATGTCCACGGTGGGCGGCAACGTGGCCGAGTGCGCCGGGGGCCCGCGAGGGCTCAAGTACGGCGTCACCCGCGACTACGTGCTGGCGCTGGAGGTGGTGCTGCCCGATGGGACGGTGGCCGAGGTGGGCGACCCGCTCGACGGCGAGGGGTGCGGGCCCGACTGGGCGATGCTGCTGGTGGGCTCGGAGGGCACGCTGGGGATCGTCACCCGCATCACCCTGCGCCTGGTGGGCCGGCCGGCGGCGCAGCGCACCGCGCTGGCGATCTTCGACAGGCTCGACGACGCCGCCGCGGCGGTGAGCGCCACCATCGCCGCCGGGGTGGTGCCCACCACCCTGGAGCTCATGGACGGCGCCACGCTGCGCGCGGTGGAGGCCTACCTGCACGCCGGCCTGCCCACCGACGCCGAGGCGGCGCTGCTGGTGGAGCTGGACGGGACCCCGGGCGCGGTCGAGGCCCAGCTGCGCCAGGTGGACGAGGCCTTCCGGCGCCAGGGGGCGCGCGACGTCCAGGTGGCCGGATCCCCCGCCGACGTCGAGCGGCTGTGGCGGGCGCGGCGCGCCATCTCGGCGGCCTGCGGCCAGCTCAACCCCACCAAGATCTCCGAGGACGCCACCGTCCCGCGCAGCCGGGTGCCGGCGCTGGTGCGGGAGGTGGGCGAGATCGCCCGCCGCCACGGCGTGAAGATGGTGGTGTTCGGCCACGCCGGCGACGGCAACCTCCACCCCAACGTGCTCACCAACCGCGACGACCCGGCCGAGATGGAGCGGGCCGAGGCGGCCATCGGCGACCTCTTCGCCGCCGCCCTGGCGCTGGGCGGCACGCTCTCCGGCGAGCACGGCATCGGCTGCATGAAGGCGCCCTGGCTGGAGCGCGAGCTGGGGGCGGCCGGGATGGCGCTGGGCCGGGGCGTGAAGGAGGCGCTGGACCCGGCCGGCCTCCTCAACCCGGGCAAGATGTTCACCTTCGGTGCCGCGCCGGTTGCGCCCCCGCGTGAACCCGGCCAGACTGGCTGGCATGCAGCCTGACAAGGTGCCGGCGCTCGCGGCCCTGCCCCGGCCGGCCAGCCTGGTGGAGCAGGTGGTGGCGGCGCTGCGCGCCGAGGTGGCCGCGGGCCGCTTCGCCCGCACCGCGCGGCTGCCGGCCGAGCAGGCCCTCTCCACCACGCTGGGGGTGAGCCGCACGGTGCTGCGCGAGGCGCTGGCCCAGCTCAAGGCCGACGGCGTGCTCGTCTCCCGCAAGGGCTCGGGGGTGTACGTCTCGGCGACGCCGGCCGGGAACGCCTTCCGCCTCCCGGCGGTGGGCGGGGAGCCGGAGCGCCTGCGCGAGGTGTTCGAGCTGCGCTACTACGCCGAGACCGGCGCCGCCGAGCTGGCGGCGGCGCGGCGCGGGCCGGCCGACCTGCGCCGGCTCCAGGCCGCGCTCCGGGCCATGCGTGCCCGCGGCGCCGCGGCCGCCGATGCCGCCTTCCACCGCGCCATCGCGGTGGCCACCCAGAACCCGCACTTCGTGGCGCTGGTGGACCTGCTCTCGGGGCAGCTCCACCAGGTGATCGCCGCCTCCTGGGAGAACGCCGCCCGCGTGGCCGGCGGTCCGCGCGACGCCATCCGCGAGCACGCGGCCCTCTACCGCGCCATCCGCTCCGGCGACCCGGCCGCGGCCCGCGAGGCGGCCGCCGCCCACCTCACCGGGGCCGCGCGCCGCTGGGGCCTGGCGCTGGGCGGGGCGCCGGCCCGCCCGCGCCGGGGCTCGGGCCGCTGAGGAGCCCGGCTCGCCCGTTCAGCCGTCCTCCTCGTCGAGCGCCTCCCGGCAGCGGTGCTCCTCCCGGACCATGGCCGCGGCGGCCACCGCCCAGCGCGGATCGAGGTGGTGCGGGTCGCCGACGGCGGCGTGGCCGGCCTCGTGGATGAGGAGCGCCAGGGAGCAGGGCGAGACCCAGCGGATGACGATCTCGCGCTCGTCGAGCAGGGCACAGGCATCGGAGGAGGCGCTGCAGTCGGTCGCCGGCGCCAGGCGAACCGTCCACCCGGAGAGCACGCCTGCGCCCCAGACGCCCTCGGCCTGCTCGCGCGCCCGGTGCAGCGCGTCGGCCGAAGGCCGGCCGGCCTCGACCACGTAGCAGGTGCCGGCCTCGGTGAAGGAGCAGTGCGGACGGGGCTGGCCACAGGCCGCCAGCGTCAGGAGGAGCAGGAGCGCGCAGGCCGCGCCCGCCACGGTCGCGGCCCGCGCGGCCGGCCTCCCTGGGCGCGAGCCTCCTCGCTGCGCCGGCATGGCACACCCCCGAAGCACCGCGCGAGCACTGCCCGTGCCACCTGCCTGCGACCTGACCTCGCCAGCTTGGCTTCCCGCGCACGGGGAGGAATCGCACCCCGGGTGGTCGCACCACCTACTCCTTCACCAGGGCCGCCCCCGGGGCTCGGTGGCTCGACGGCACGGCGCTGCCCGCAGCCGCCACGTGATCCCGGCGCGCCGCCACCCACCCGGCGCCATCGCCCGGGAGCCCGCTCCGCACGCGGGGCTGAATTCCACCTCGCCGGGGCGCTTGATTTCTCCACGGTCCCGCGAGAAACGCATCGATCGCCGCGAATCGGGCCCAATCGCCCGGGATGTCGGGGCTTTCGTGCGTCCGGTCGCGGGGAGCACCGGCGAGATTCTCAACGCCGCCTGCGCTGCCCGTTTCAACTCCCCCGCCAAGCGCGCGGATTCACACGGCACCTCCGCGCCGCCGATCCTGGCCCGGCGCGTGGATTGGAGAGCCAGTGTCGGACAGCGGGATGGTCCCGCCACCAACAGGAGCCGGTCATGATCGTCGCCTTCGCGATCTCCTTCCTCGGCGCAGCTCTCCTCGGCATCAACCTGGCCTCCGCCTGCTAGGCGCGCCGCCCCCCTCGCCGGTCGCGCCCGCGCACGCCGCCCGCGCGACCCCAGCCGGCCCGGGCCGGGCCGCCACTCGGAGTGAACCGTGATCGGTCAAGAGTTCCTCGCCGCCTACCCCGCGAAGCTCATGGAGTACAGCCTGGGCGCCAGCTACCTGGTCTGCTTCACGCTCTTCTGGCGCTACCTGAACGGCGGGCGCGCCGTCGTGGCGGAGGCGGTGCGGGCCGTGCGTCCGGCCGGCGCCACGGCCACCGCCATCGCCGGGTGGTTCACGGTGCCCGCCGACGTGCTCCTGCACCCGGGCCACACCTGGGCGCGGGCCGGCGCCGACGGCCTGGTGGAGGTGGGGATGGACGACTTCGCCGCGCGGCTCATCGGGCCGGTGGAGCGGCTCGGCCTGCCGTCGCCGGGGACCGCGGTGGCCCAGGGCTGCCCGGCCTTCGTGGCCGCCGACGGCGCCCAGAAGGTGGAGCTGGTGTCGCCGGTGGATGGCCAGGTGGCCGAGGTGAACCCGCTCGCGCTCCGCGCCGACGCCTGGCAGGTGGAGCCCTACAGCGCTGGCTGGCTCTTCAAGGTGCGGCCAGAGCGGCTCCCGGCCAACCGGCGGCAGCTCCTCGCCGGCGAGGCGGCGCAGCGGTGGGTGGAGCAGGCGGGCGCGGCGCTGGCGGCCGAGGCCTCCCCGCAGCTCGGGGTGGTGCTGCAGGACGGCGGCGCGCCGGTGCACGGCATCGCCAGGGAGCTCGCGCCCGGGGGCTGGGCCGAGATCTGCCGCAGGTACTTCAGGACGTAGCAGAAGGAGGGAAGCCATGAGCGCCATCATCGGGATCGTCGAGCAGGTGGGAATCTTCCTCGCAGGCATCGCCGTCCGGCTCGGCGTGGTGGCGGTGGCCGCGCTGGCGCTCCTCGTCCCCGCCGTGCTGCTGTGGGCCGCGTTCCGCGGCGCCGCCTGGGCGCGGCGCCGGGCCCAGGGGCTCACGGAGGCCGGCGGTCTCCGCTTCCGCCCCGGCCTGCGCTACGCGCCGGGCCACACCTGGCTGCGCCTGCGGGCGGGCGCGGTGCGGGTGGGCGTGGACGACCTGGTGCAGGGGCTCCTGCCCTGGGCGATGACGGTGCGGCTGCCACACCCCGGCGCCATCCTGCGCGCCGGCGAGCCGGCGGCGGTGCTGGCGGCGGGCGACCGCGAGGCGGTCATCTGCGCGCCCGTCGACGGCGTGGTCACCGCGGTCAACGGCGACGCCATCCGCGACCCGTCGCTGGTGAAGAGCGACTGCTACGCCCGCGGCTGGCTCTTCCAGATGAAGGCCGAGGGCGACGGCCTCACCCGCCTGGTGGCCGACGGCGCGGCGCGGGCCTGGCTGGCCGCCGAGGGCGAGCGGCTGCACCGCTGGCTGGAGCCGCGGCTGGGCCTGGCCGCGGCGGACGGCGGCACGCTGGCCGGCCCGGTGGCGCCGCACCTGGCGCCCGCCGACTGGAAGGCGCTGCAGGAGGAGTTCCTGCGGAGGTGAGCCGCACTCCGGGGAGAACGAGAGCTGCGAGGGGGACGGGCGGCGGCCGCGAGGCTGCCGCCCGTCGGCGCTTCCGGACGCGCGGTCGGGCCCTACGCCACCCGCGTGCCCTGCGGCCGCTGCGCCAGCGGGTGCAAGAGGTCGTGGAGCACGCCGGCCGCGGCGCCCACCGCGCCGGCGAAGTTGCCGTGCTGGCCCACCCGCACCGTGGAGTGGTGGTAGGGGATCCGGCCCGAGAGCTGCTGCAGCCGCTCCAGCGCCGTGCCCACGAAGGGCGGGAGCCGCGACAGCGGGCCGCCCAGCGCCAGCACCGCCGGGTTGAGGGTCACCACCAGGTTGTGAAGCACCATGCCCAGGTGCGCGCCGGCCTCGCGGGCGGCGGCCAGCACGGCCGGGTCGCCGCGCTCCAGCCGGGCGGCGAGCTCGGCGATGGGCAGGGTGGGGTCCTCGGTGCCGGTGGCCAGGCGGCTCACCGCCTTCTGCGAGAGCAAGGTCTCGGCGCAGCCGCGCCGCCCGCAGGGGCAGAGCTGCCCCTCGGGCTGGAGGATCCAGTGGCCCACCTCGCCCGAGAGCCCCTCGTGGCCGAGGTGCAGCCGGTCGTCGAAGATGAGCCCCGCGCCCACGCCGTAGCCGGCCGAGAGGTAGACCAGGGAGCCGATGGCCGGCCCGGCGGAGAAGACGTACTCGCCCAGCGCCCCGGCGTTGGCGTCGTTGAGCACCGAGGAGGGGAGGTCGCCGACCCCGGCGGCCCGCAGCGCGCCCTCGAGGAGCGAGCCCACCGCCACGTCGCGCCAGCCGATGTTGGGGGCGATGCGCAGCACGTGGTCGGTGGTGACCATGCCCGGGAGCCCGAGCCCCACGCCCAGCGGCCGGCGCCGCGTGCTCGCCAGGTTGCGGCAGGCCGCGCCCACCAGCGCGGCCACGTCGGCGA
Source organism: Deltaproteobacteria bacterium (assembly GCA_016214955.1). Classification (GTDB taxonomy): domain Bacteria; phylum Myxococcota; class Myxococcia; order Myxococcales; family Anaeromyxobacteraceae; genus JACRMN01. The sequence goes on along the minus strand of JACRMN010000007.1, from coordinate 230,628 downwards.
GCGAGCGCTCCACCTCGCCGTGCCGGTAGGCCACCTCGCGCGACCAGAGGATCTGCCCCTCCAGGCCGCAGGCCGCGACCGCCAGGTAGTCCACGCCCAGCTCGGCGCCCACCACCGCCAGGCGCGAGGGGTCGAGCGCCAGGAGCTTCGGCCGCCGGCCCGCGCCCCGGCTCTCGCCGGGCGAGTCGCTGGCGCGCAGCCAGCCGTCCTCGATGAGCCCGTTGACGAGCACGCTGATGGTGGAGTCGGCGAGGCCGGTGAGCTCGGCCAGCTCGCCGCGCGCCAGCCCGGGGCGCGACTTCACGTGGCGCACGATCGCCATGCGGTTGATGCGCCTGAGCAGGCTCTGGTCACCGGCCATCGAGTGGCATCCTCCCTCGTTTCTCGTTCTTCGCCATTTCCGCGACCGCCGACCGAATGCCTCCAAAGAGGTGCGGCGAGACAATCGCCGCAATGCGTCAACTCATTGTCCAGCCAGCGGGTCCACTGTCAGTGAGAGCAAGGAAAGCGAACCAGGTGGGTGTTCCTCTTTCACTCCTGCTCGTTTCCTGACATTCTCCGCATCGTATTTTTTCGACTTTAACCCGAATTAATATAGCCCGCGGTCAAACGACACTTCAACCCGCACCCGCAATCCGCAGTTCGAGAGCAGCACCCCAGGGAGACCCGTCATGAGTCGTTCGCATGCGTTCCGAAGCCGTGGCCTCGCAGCGGCGCTGGCGCTGGCGCTGGCCGGGGTCGCACAGGCCCAGCTCAGCACCGCCACGATCAAGGGGCAGATCAGCGCCGGGACCGCGTCCGCGCCGGCCGGCATGGCCGTCGTGGCCGTGAACAAGGACAGCGGCTTCACCTACAAGACCACCACCAAGGCCGGTGGAGGGTACGTGCTCGCCGGGTTGCCTCCTGGTGAATACGAGATCCGCATCACCGGCCCCGACGGAACGGCCAAGACGGAGGCCATCAGCCTGGCGGTGGGCGAGACCGCCTCGGTGGACCTGGCCTACACCCCGGCCCGGGTGGAGGAGTTCGTCGTCACCGGCACCCGGCGCAAGGCGGTGAAGACCTCCGAGGTCGGCACCAGCGTCACCCAGAAGCAGATCCAGACGCTGCCCCAGGCCACCAGCAACTTCCTGGCCATCGCCGACCTCGCGCCCGGCGTGGTCTTCTCCCAGGACCAGAGCACCGGCTTCACCAAGGTGCAGGCCGGCGCGCAGAACAACGACAACGTCAACGTCTTCATCGACGGCGTCAGCCAGAAGAACCAGATCCTCCGGGGCGGCGTCACCGGGCAGGACTCGAGCCGCGGCAACCCCTTCCCCCAGTCGGCCATCGCCCAGTTCAAGGTCATCACCTCCAACTACAAGGCCGAGTACGACCAGGTCTCCAGCGCCGCCATCACCGCGGTGACCAAGTCCGGCACCAACGAGCTGCACGGCGGCGTCTCCATCGACCGCACCGAGACCGACTGGCGCAACAAGTCGCCGCTGGAGCGGGAGAAGGAGCGGTCCGGGCAGGTGCTGCTGCCCTCCTCCAAGAACGAGTGGAGCGCCAACGTCAACGGCGCCATCAAGGAGGACGTGGTCCACTACGCCGTTTCTTACGACGGCAAGAACATCAACGACTCCCGCCAGGTGGTGCCCAGGAACCTGAACCTGCTCCCCGGCGGAGCCGGCATCGTCCCCTCGCTGGCCGCCAAGGGCGGCACCTACGTCGATCCCTTCAACGGGCACCTCATCTTCGGCAAGTTGGACGCCCAGCTCGCCGAGGACCGCAAGCTCAGCGGCTCGGCGCTCATCCGCCTGGAGTCGGACCACGTCGCCGAGGACCGCAACCTCAGCGCCCACGGCAACGACAAGGAGCGCTCCAACAACGCCTTCAACGTCGACCTGTTCCACGAGTGGAACCTGGGCAACGCCTGGCTGTCGGAGAGCCGGGTCGGCTACACCAACGCGGTCTGGAACCCCAAGGCCGCCTCCGCCACGCCGTTCCTCAAGTACAAGGCCTCGCCGACCAACCTGCTGTCCAACTCCAGCGACGTGATCTTCGACGGCGGCTCGCCCGACAACCAGAAGCGCGGCCAGAGCGGCATCGGCCTCTCGCAGAACTTCACCTTCTCGGGCCTGGTGGATCACGTCTTCAAGGGCGGCGCCAAGGCGAACTTCATGAAGTACGACCTCTCCGGCACCTCGCGGGCGGTGGACATCGTCGAGGCCGTGGTCGACAACGTCACCGGCCTGCCCTACTACGACGGCGCCAGCTGCACCGGCACCAACATCACCAACGGCGGCAACAACTCGGACCAGTGCAAGATCGACCGCGCCCTGGCGCCGGCCTCGGTGGGCATCAACAACACCCAGATCGGCCTCTTCGTGCAGGACGACTGGACGATCACCAAGCGGCTCGAGGCCAACATCGGCGTCCGCTGGGACGTCGAGACCAACATGCTCAACAACGGCTACGTGACGCCGGCCGACCGGGTGGCGGCGCTCTACGCCGCGGACGGCGTGCGCTGGGGCATCACCCCCCCGGCCGGACAGACCTACGCCCAGTCGCTGGCCAGGGGCGGCGTCAACCTCGACGACTACGTGGCCAACGGGAGCAAGCGCAAGGCCTACCTGGGCGCCTTCGCGCCTCGCCTGGGCGCCTCGTTCGACGTGCTCGGCGACAAGAACACCGTGGTCTTCGCGGGCTGGGGCCGGTCCTACGACCGCACCATGGCCAACCACGCCCTGGACGAGAAGCAGAAGAACCTCCAGCCCAACGGCGAGATCTGGCTCATCCGCAACGACTTCAAGATGCCCTACGCCGATCAGATGTCGCTGGGCGTGCGCCAGGCGGTGCTCGCCTGGAACGTGGAGGTGTCGGTCAGCCAGGTGGACGCCAAGAACCAGTTCCAGTGGTTCAGCGGCAACCGCGACGCCAACGGCGGCTGGGCCACCCAGCCCGCCTTCGACCCGCTCTGGGGCGGCCCCAACGGCTACGGCTCCCTCATCCTCGGCGACTTCATCGGCCAGAACCGCACCCGCTCGCTGATGATGATGGTGGAGAAGCCCTACAGCAAGGCGTCGCCCTGGGAGGTGAGGCTCTCCTACACCCTCAGTGACGCCAAGACGAAGCACCGCGAGTGGGACAACGACATCTTCGACTGGAGCTACGGCCGCACCGACAGGCCCTGGAACCCCTCGCGCCTGGTGGACAGGCACCGCTTCAAGGCCAGCGCCTTCGCCGAGATCCCCTGGGGACTGACCGCCGGCGCCTCCTACAACTACGGCTCCGGGCTGGCCCGGCGCATCGTGGGCTGCTTCGCGGGCTGCCAGGTCTACGAGGGCACCTCGCCCTCGTTCAAGCAGCTCGACGTCAGCCTGATGAAGGCGTTCAAGGCCGGCCCCGGCGACTTCATCATCAAGGGCGACCTCTTCAACGTCTTCAACACCACCAACTACCTGCTGCCCTCCAATCCCTGGGGCGGCGGCGCGCCCGGCGGCAACTCCATCGGCGGCGACGCCCTCGACGCCGACAAGCCCGACGGGATGCGCGGCCCCATGCGCACCCTGAAGGTCTCGGCGGCATACCGGTTCTAGGGGGATCCGAGGTCCGCGCCGGGGCCCTCGGGTTCCCGGCGCGGGCCCCTCCGGCCAGGCCACTCCGCATGAAGTCGAAGGACGCAGCGTCCCCGCTGCCGACCACCTGGGAGTCCGCGGCGGGCCCGCACCGCCTGGGGCGCCGTGACCTGCTGGCGGCGCTCCTGGCGGTGCCCTTCCTGGCCTGCAAGGCGGGGTGCGACTCGGGCAAGACCTCGTCGGCGGTCGTCCCTCCGCCCGACCTGACGCTGCCGCCGCTCACGGGCGATGCGCTCCTCGACGCGCTGGAGCGCCGGGCCTTCGACTACTTCTGGGACACCACCGACGCCAGCGGCCTGGCGCGGGACCGGTTCACCTCGCCCACCTTCTGCAGCATCGCCTCGGTGGGCTTCGCCCTCAGCGCCTGTTGCCTGGGGGCCGAGCGGGGCTTCGTCACCCGCGAGCAGGCCCGCGCCCGGGTGCTGGCGACGGTCCGCTTCTTCCGCGACGCGCCCCAGGGGCCCGAGGCCACCGGCGTGGCCGGCCACCAGGGCTTCTACTACCACTTCCTCGACACCCGCACCGGCGCCCGCTTCGGCACCTGCGAGCTCTCCACGGTCGACACCTCGCTGTTGCTCCTGGGCATGCTCCACTGCCAGGCCTTCTTCGACGGCGCCGACGCCGACGAGACCGCCATCCGCACGCTGGTGGACGAGATCTACGCGCGCGTCGACTGGCCCTGGTTCCAGGCCCGCGCGCCCTACCTGGCCACCGGCTGGAGCCCGGAGCAGGGCTTCTTCCCCTACGACTGGAAGGGCTACACCGAGGGCTCGCTCATCTACCTGCTGGCGCTCGGCTCCCCCAGCGCCGCGCGGGCCCTGGGTGCCGACGCCTGGGCCGCCTGGTGCAGCACCTACGAGACCTCGCCGGTCTCGGGCTGGGTGACCCACTACGGCCAGACCTACCTGCGCTTCCCGCCGCTCTTCGGCCACCAGTTCCTGCACGCCTGGGTGGACATGCGCGGCATCGCCGACGGATACATGCGCGGAAAGGGCATCGACTACTTCGAGAACTCGCGGCGGGCCACCTACGCCCAGCAGGGCTACGCCGTCGCCAACCCCTGGCAGTGGGCCGGCTACGGGCAGGACGTCTGGGGCATCAGCGCCTGCGACGGGCCCGCCGACGTGACCCGCGTCTTCAACGGCAGGACCCGGCGGTACATGACCTACGCCGGGCGCGGCATGGGCGGGCCCGGCGAGTACGACGACGGCACCATCGCCCCCTACGCCGCCGGCGCCTCGCTCCCCTTCGCCCCCGAGATCGCGCTCCCGGCGCTGGAGCACATGTACCAGCGCTTCGGGAAGGCCATCTTCGGCACCTACGGCTTCACGGCCTTCAACCAGAGCTTCTCCTGGACCGACGTGGCCCTGGGGCACGGCAGGGTCATCCCCGGCTTCGGCTGGGTGGACGGCGACTGGCTGGGCATCGAGCTGGGGCCGCTCCTCCTGCAGATCGCCAACCACCGCGGCGGCCTGGTCTGGGCCCGCACCCGGCAGCACGCCGCCCTGCGCGCCGGGCTCACCGCCGCCGGCTTCACCGGCGGCTGGCTGGGCTGACCCGCCATGAGCCGCCGTTCTCCCGCCGCCCGCCGCTGGTCGCGCCGCCAGTTCCTGGGCGGGGCGGCCGGGCTCTGCGCCGCGGCCTGCGCCCGGCGCGACGAGCCGCTGCGCTTCTGGGCCATGGGGCGGGAGGGCGAGGTGGCGCAGAAGCTGCTCGCCGGCTTCGAGGCCGAGAACCCGGGGCTGCGGGTCAAGGTGGAGCAGCTCCCCTGGACCGCGGCCCACGAGAAGCTGCTCACCGCCTTCGCCGGCGACGCCACCCCCGACGTGGCCCAGGTGGGCAACACCTGGCTGCCGGAGCTGGTGGCGCTCGAGGCCCTGGAGCCGCTCGACGATCGGGTCCGGGGCGCGGGCCTCGACCTCGCCGACTACGAGCGCGGCATCCTCGAGACCAACCTGCTGGAGGGGCGCCAGCACGGCGTGCCCTGGTACGTGGACACCCGCGTCCTCTTCTACCGGCAGGACCTCCTGGCCGAGGCCGGATTCGCCGCCCCGCCGCGCGACTGGGACGAGTGGACCCGGATGATGCTGGCGGTGAAGCGGCGGGTGGGGCAGGAGCGGTACGCGGTGCTGCTGCCGCTCAACGAGTTCGAGCCCATGGTGGCGCTGTGGCTGCAGCAGGGCGACGAGCTGCTCCGCGACGGCGGGCGCCGGGGCAACTTCCGCGGCCCGGGCTTCCGCCGCACCCTCGACTTCTACCTCTCGCTCTACGACCGGAAGCTGGCGCCGCCGGTGACCCACAACGAGATCGCCAACGTCTGGAACGAGTTCGGCCGCGGCTACTTCAGCTTCTACATCTCCGGCCCCTGGCAGATCGGCGAGTTCAAGCGCCGCCTGCCGCCGGAGCTGCAGGGCTCGTGGATGACCGCCCCGCTCCCCGGCCCCGCCGGGCCGGGCGCCTCCATCGCCGGCGGCTCCAGCCTGGCGCTCTTCCGGCGCTCGCGCCGCAAGGTGGAGGCCTGGCGGATGGTGGAGTACCTCTCGCGTCCGGCGGTGCAGCGGGAGTTCTACCGGCTCACCGGCAACCTGCCGGCGCGCCGCTCGGCCTGGGACGACCCGGGCCTGGCGGCCGACCCCCACGCCCGCGCCTTCCGCGAGCAGCTCACCCGGGTGCGGCCGGTGCCGCAGGTGCCGGAGTGGGAGCGGATCGCCACCGACCTGCGGCTGGTGATGGAGAAGGTGGTGCGCGGCGACATCCCGCGGGAGAGCGCCGCCGAGGACCTGGACCGGCGCGCCGACCGCATCCTGGAGAAGCGGCGCTGGCTGCTCGACAGGAGGGCCCGCCGGTGAGGGGCTCCGCCATCGCCTGGCTCTTCGTGGCCCCGGCGCTCGTGGCCATCGCCGTCTTCTTCGTGGTCCCGGTGGCGGCGGCGCTGCTGCTCTCGGTCACCGACTTCGACCTCTACGGCCTGGCCGGCTGGCACAACGTCCGCTTCATCGGCCTCGACAACTACCTGCACCTGCTGCAGCGCCCCCTCTTCTGGCGGGCGCTCGCCAACACCCTCTTCTTCGTGCTGGTGGGCGTGCCGGCCTCCATCGGCGCCTCGCTGGGCGCGGCGCTGCTGCTCCACTCGCCGCTGGCCCGCCTGAAGGGGATCTTCCGCACCGCGCTCTTCGCGCCGGTGGTGACCACGCTGGCGGCGGTGGCGGTGGTGTGGCGCTTCCTGCTCCACACCCGCTACGGCCTGGTGAACCACGGCCTCGCCACCCTGGGCCTCTCGCCGGTGGACTGGCTCGGCGACCCGCGCTGGGCCATGCCGGCCATCGTGCTGCTCTCGGTGTGGAAGAACTTCGGCTACAACATGATCATCCTGCTGGCCGGCCTCTCGGCCATCCCCGCCGACCTCTACGAGGCGGCGCGGCTCGACGGCGCCGGGCGCTGGGCCCTCCTCCGCCACGTCACCCTGCCGGCCCTGGGGCCGATCCTGCTGATGGTGAGCATCCTCACCATGTCGGCCCACTTCCAGCTCTTCGCCGAGCCCTACGTGATGACCCTGGGCGGCCCGGCGGAGCGCACCGTCACCGTGCTCTACCTGATGTACGAGGACGGCTTCAAATGGTGGAGCCTGGGGCCGGCCTCGGCGGTGGCCTTCGTCCTCTTCCTCTTCATGTTCGCCTTCACCCTGCTGCAGGCGCGGGTGGCGCGCCACACGGGGGCGGCGTGAGGCGGCCGGTCGAGACACTGGGGGTGAACCTGGCGCTCTGGGCGGTGGGCCTGCTCACCCTCTTCCCGCTCTTCTGGATGGTGTCGGCCTCCTTCATGGCCCCGGGAGAGGCCAGCACCTTCCCGCCGCCCATGCTGCCGCGGGCCGCCACGTGGGCCAACTACCGGCTGCTCTTCGCCGAGCACGGCATCGTCCGCCAGGTGGCCAACAGCCTCCTCATCTCGCTGCTGGCCACCGCCCTCTCGCTGCTCTTCAACCTCACCGCCGGCTACGCCTTCGCCAAGCTCCGCTTCCGGGGGCGCGACCGCGTCTTCCGCCTGCTGCTGGGGGCGCTGGTGGTGCCGGCGCAGGTGACCATGATGCCCCTCTTCCTGATGCTGAAGGAGATGGGGCTGGTGAACAGCTACGCGGGCGCGCTGGTGCCCTGGCTGGCCAGCGTCTTCGGCATCTACCTGGTGCGCCAGTACGCGCTCACCATCCCCGACGAGCTGCTGGAGGCGGCGCGCATGGACGGCGCCGGGGAGTGGACCACCTTCACCCGCGTGGTGCTGCCGCTCCTCAAGCCCATCCTGGTGACCCTGGCGGTGCTCACCTTCCTCGGCTCCTGGAACGACTTCATGTGGCCGCTCATCGTGCTCACCGAGCGCGAGGTGCAGACCCTGCCGGTGGCGCTGGCGGTGCTCTCGCGCGAGCACGTCCAGGACGTGGAGCTGATGATGGCCGGGGCGGTGATCACCGTGCTGCCGGTGCTGCTGCTCTTCCTCCTCCTGCAGCGCTACTACATGCAGGGGCTGCTGGTGGGGAGCGTGAAGGGATGAGCGCGCTCCTCGTGGCCCTGGCGGCCCTGGCCGCGGCCCCCGGCCGGCCGCTGGGCGACTTCCGCGACCCGGGCGCCTGGCAGGCCACCGGCTCCGAGGGCGTGGACGCCCGCCTGGTGCGCGACCCCGACGGCAGCCTCTGCCTGGAGTACGACTTCCACGCCGTCTCCGGCTACGCGGTGATGCGCCAGCGGCTGCCGGTGGACTGGCCCCGGGCCTTCGCGCTGCACCTGCGGTGGAAGGGGCGCGGGGCGCGCAACGACGTCCAGGTGAAGCTGGTGGACGCGAGCGGGGACAACGTCTGGTGGGTGAACCGCCCGAACCACGCCCTGCCACCGGCCCTCGCCGACCAGGTGCTGAGGAGCCGGCAGGTGAGCTTCGCCTGGGGCCCGGCCGCCGACCGCACGCTGCGGCGCACCGAAGCGCTGGAGCTGGTGGTGGCCGCCGGCCGCGAGGGCGGCAAGGGGGCGCTGTGCACCGCCGGGCTGCGCCTGGAGGAGCGGGAGCCCGATCCGGCCCGGTGGCCCGAGCCGGTGGTGCGCAGCGTCCCGGGCACGCTGGAGCTCGACCACCGGCGCCGGCGCGAGCTGGAAGGGCTGGCGCTCACCTGGCCGGGGCCGGGGCCGTCCGGGCCCTACGAGGTGCTGGCCTCGGACGACGGCCGCCGCTGGCGGCTGCTGCGCAAGGTGACGGGCGGCCCCGGCGGCTTCGAGGCGCTGCACCTCCCCGACACCGAGGCCCGGCACCTGCGCATCCGGATGCGCGAGGGGCGGCCCGCGCCCCGCGTCGAGCTGCGCGACGCCCGGCAGTGGCCCGACCGGAACGCCGTCCTCGCCGAGCTGGCGCGCCACCTGGCGCGGGGCGAGGTGCCGCGCGCCTTCCTGGGCGAGCAGAACTACTGGGCGCTGGTGGGCGTGGACGGGGGAGGGGATCGCTCCGGCCTCCTCTCGGAGGACGGCGCGCTGGAGCTGGGGCGCGGCGGCTTCAGCGTCGAGCCGGCGGTGCTGGGCGACGACGGGCGGCTCCTCACCTGGGCCCAGGCGGAGATCGCCCACGCCCTGCGCGACGGCTACCTGCCCATGCCGCGGGTCGGCTGGCGGCAGGGCGAGATCTCGCTGGAGATCGAGGCCGCCGCCGACGGGCCACCGGGTGCGCCCGAGCTGCTGGCCCGCTACGCCCTCACCAACGGCTCGGCCACCGCGCGCACCTTCATCCTGCTCCTCGCCGTCCGCCCCTGGCAGGTGAACCCGCCCCAGCAGTTCCTCAACACGCCCGGCGGCGCCAGCCGCGTGGAGCGGCTGGCCTGGGAAGGGGGGCAGCTCACCGTGAACGGGAAGCGGACGCTCCGCTTCGCCGAGCCGCCCGGCCGGGTCACCGCCCTGCCGCTGGAGGCCGGGCTCGGGCTGGAGGGGCTGCGCCGGGCCGCGCCCCTCGGCACGCTCGCCGACCCGCAGGGCCACGCCTCGGCGCTCCTCCAGTGGGAGCTGCGCCTCGGGCCGGGCGAGACCCGGGTGCTGAGCTGGACCTCGCTCCTGGGCGAGGGCACGCCGGCGCCGGTCTCGCCGGTGGACGAGCGCCTGGCCCGGGTGGCGGCCGGCTGGCACGAGCGGCTCGACAGGCTGGGGCTGGAGCTGCCCGCCCCGGCGCGGCCGGTGGCCGACACGCTGCGCACCGCGCTCGCCCACATGCTGCTCTCGCGCGACCGCGCCGCGCTGATGCCGGGGACCCGCAGCTACGCCCGCTCCTGGATCCGCGACGGCGCGATGATGGTGGCCGGCCTGGTGCGCATGGGCGAGCGGGACGCCGCCCGCGACTTCGTGGACTGGTTCGGCGGCCACGTCTTCCCCTCCGGCAAGGTGCCCTGCTGCGTGGACGCGCGCGGCGCCGACCCGGTGGTGGAGAACGACAGCCACGGCCAGTACCTGTACGCGGTGGCCGAGGTCTGGCGCCACACCGGCGACCGGGCCTTCCTGGAGCGGCACTGGCCCCGGGTGCAGCAGGTGATGGCCTTCCTGGAGGGGCTGCGGCAGAGCACCCGGACCGAGCTCTTCCGGGCGGCGAACCCCGGCAACCTGGTGGGCCTCCTGCCTCCCTCCATCAGCCACGAGGGCTACTCCGACAAGCCCGCCTACTCCTACTGGGACGACTTCTGGGCGCTGCGCGGCTACAAGGACGCGGTCGCCATCGCCGCCGCCCTGGGCGAGGCGAAGCAGGCGGCCGGCTGGGGCGCGTCGCGGGACGAGGCGGAGCGCGAGCTGGGCTGGTCGGTGGAGGCCACCGCCGCCCGCTTCGGCATGGACACGGTGGCCGGCGCGGCCGACCGCGGCGACCGCGACGCCACCTCCACCACCATGGCGCTCAACCCGGCCCAGGCGAAGATCTCGCCGCTGCTCCTGCGCCGCACCTTCGAGCGCTACTTCGAGGAGACGCGGGCGCGCGCCACCGGCGCGCGGACCTGGAAGGACTACACGCCCTACGAGCTGCGGACGGTGGGGGCCATGGTCCGCCTGGGCGAGCCGGGCCGAGCCCACGAGCTGCTGGGCTGGTTCCTGCGCGACCGGCGCCCGGCCGCCTGGAACCAGTGGGCCGAGGTGGTCCTCCCCGATCCCCGCGAGCCCCACTACCTCGGCGACATGCCGCACGCCTGGGTGTCGTCCGACTACATCCGCTCGGTGCTCGACCTGCTCGCCTGGGAGCGCGAGGAGGACGGGGCGCTGCTGGTGGGCGCGGGCCTCCCGGAGGAGTGGATGGCCGCGGGCGTGGCGGTGCGCAACCTGTCGACGCCCCACGGGCCGCTCGGCTACCGGCTCTCTCCCGCCCCGCGGGGCTGGGTGCTGGACCTGGAAGGCGGGCTCCGGCCGCCGCCGGGCGGGGTGCGCCTCGCCTGGCCGCTGCCCGGACCGCTGCCGCGGGCGAGCCACGCCGGCTCGGAGCTGGCCTGGAAGGGACGCGAGCTCCTGCTGCCGGCCGGGCCGGCGAGGGTGGAGCTCTGGCGCGCGGAAGCGCGAGGAGAGAAGGGGCCGTGAGAGCAGAGATCGAGACCGCGGGCGCCGTCGCCGCGCCCCGGGGGCCGGTGCGCATCGCCAACGCCGCCGGGCTGGGGCTGGAGCTGGATCCCGACGGCGGGATCCGCTGCATCCGCCACGGGGAGCAGGTGGTCAACCTCTTCCAGGGCAACGGCATGGAGCCGGGCCCGGCCAACCTCTGGCTGCGGCTGCACGCCGGGGGAGCCGTGGAGGTGGTGCCGCTCCTGGGCCCGCAGTCCCCCCTCCGGCCCGCGCCGGAGGTGGGCGGCTTCCGGAGCCGCGGCGCCGCCGGCGGCCTGCAGGTGGAGGTGCGCCTGGCGCTGGCCGGCGACCGGGCCGCCTGGTGCTGGCAGGTGGCGCTCGAGAACCGCGGCGCCGTCGCGGTGACGGTGGACCTGGTCCACGCGCAGGACCTTGCGCTCGCCAGCCTGGGGGCGGTGCGGCAGAACGAGTACTACGTCAGCCAGTACCTCGACCTGGCCCCGCTCGCCCACCCGCGCTGCGGCTGGGTGGTGGCGGCGCGCCAGAACCTGAAGCAGGGCGGCCGCCACCCCTGGGCGCTGCTGGGCTCGCTGCGGCGCGCCGTCTCCTACGCCACCGACGGGCTGCAGCTCCACGGGCTGGAGCAGCGCATGGGCCGCACCCCGCGAGGCCTGGCCGAGGGGCTCCCCGGCGTGCGGCTGCAGCACGAGCACGCCCTGGCGGCCCTCCAGGAAGAGCCGGCGACGCTGCCGCCCGGCGGGCGCTGGCAGGGCGGCTTCTTCGCCGCGCTGCAGGCCGACCACCCGGCGGCCACCTCCGACGCCGACCTGGCGGCGGTGGACGAGGCGCTCGCCTGGACGGCCACGCTCCCCTGGCCGCCGTCCGACGGCGGCGCCGCGGAGCCGGCGCCACGCGCCCGCAGCCTCTTCGCCTCGGCGCCGCTGCTGGAGAGCCTGGCGCTCCCCGAGCCGGAGCTGCGCCGCCTCTTCGGCGCCGGGTGGCGCCACGAGGAGCGCGAGGGCGGCGAGCTGCTCTCCTTCTTCTGCGGCGACGACGCCCACGTGGTGCTGCGCGCCAAGGAGGCGCGCACCCAGCGGCCCCATGGCCACATCCTGCGCACCGGCGAGGCGCTGGTGCCCGAGGAATCGGCACTCACCTCCACGGTGTGGATGGCCGGCGTCTTCCACTCGATGGTCACGCAGGGTCACGTCTCCATCAACCGCTTCCTCTCCACCGCCCGCGGCTGGCTCTCGCTGTACCGCTCGCCGGGGCTCCGCCTCTTCGTCGGCGTGGACGGGGCCTGGCAGCAGCTCGGCGTGCCCTCGGCCTTCGAGATGCGGCCCGGCGCCTGCCGCTGGGTCTACCGCCACGCCCGCGGCACTCTCGAGGTGGTGAGCGCGGTCCAGCCCGGCGCCCACCGGCTGGGGCTGCGGGGGAGGGTGCTGGAGGGGCCGCCGGTGGCCTGGCTGGCGACGCTGCACCTGGCGCTCGGCGGCGACGACGGCAACGCCTCCACCGCCGTGCCCTGGCGCCGCCAGGGGGACGAGGTCCTGGTGAGCGTGCCCCCGGGCAGCGAACTGCACGCCCGCTTCCCCGGCGGCGGCTTCGCGGTCGGCGCGCTGCCGGGAACGGCGCTCGCCGGGGTGGCCGGCGACGGGCGGCTCTTCTCCGACGGCCAGTCGCGCGGGCTTCCCTTCGTGTGCCTGGAGGGGGAGCCCTGCACCGTCTTCGGCCTGGAGCTCTCCGGGCGGCTCCTGCCCGAGGCTCACGCCGCCGCGGCCTCGGTGCCGCTGCCGCGGCTGCGGGCCCCGGGGGAGGGGGCCTCCTCGTGGGAGGTGCGCCGCCTCGGCGAGATGCTGCCCTGGCTGCGCCACGACGCCCTCGTCCACTACCTCTCGCCCCGGGGCCTGGAGCAGTACTCCGGCGGCGGCTGGGGCACGCGCGACGCCTGCCAGGGGCCGCTGGAGATGCTGCTGGCCCTCGACCGCGGCGAGGCGGCCCGCGATCTCCTGCTCCGGGTCCTCGCGGCGCAGAACGCCGACGGTGACTGGCCCCAGTGGTTCCAGTTCTTCGAGCGCGAGCGCCACCTGCGGGCGCAGGACGCCCACGGCGACGTGGTCTTCTGGCCGCTCCTGGGCGCAGCCCGCTACCTGCTCGCCACCGGTGACGCCTCGCTCCTCGACGCCGAGGTGCCCTTCCACGCCCCGCCCGGCACCACCGCGGAGGTCGCCACGGTGGAGCGCCACCTGGAGCGGGCGCTGGAGGTGGTGGCCGGACGGCGCGTGGCCGGAACGGCGCTGGCGGCCTACGGCCATGGCGACTGGAACGACTCGCTGCAGCCCGCCGATCCCGCCATGCGCGACCGGCTCTGCAGCGCCTGGACGGTGACCCTGCACCACCAGACGCTGGCGGCGCTGGCCCGGGCCCTGCGGCTGGCAGGGCGCGGCGCCCGGTCGGCGGCGCTCGAGGCCGAGGCCGCCCGGGTGGCGAGCGACTTTCGCCGCTGGCTCATGCCCGATGGCGTCATCGCCGGCTACGCCATCTTCGCCGGTGGCGACGCGCCCGAGCCGCTGCTCCACCCCCGCGACCTCCGGACCGGCGTGCGCTACAGCCTGCTGCCCATGATGCACGCCATCCTCGAGGGGCTCTGCACGCCCGAGGAGGCCGCCGCCCACCAGGCGCTCGTGCGCCAGCACCTCTGGGGCCCCGACGGCGCGCGCCTCTTCGACAGGCCGCTGCCCTATCGCGGCGGGCCGGAGCGGCTCTTCCAGCGGGCCGAGTCGAGCTCCTTCTTCGGCCGCGAGATCGGCATCATGTACACCCACGCCCACCTGCGCTACGCGCAGATGCAGGCGCACGTGGGCGATGCCAGGGGGCTGCTCCGCTCGCTGGCCCTCTCCCACCCCGTCCAGCTCCGCCAGCGGCTGCCGCAGGCAAGCCTGCGCCAGGCCAACTGCTACTTCTCCTCCTCCGACGCCGCCTTCCGCGACCGGTACCAGGCGCAGGAGGAGTACGGGCGCGTGGCCGCGGGACAGGTGGCGCTCGACGGTGGCTGGCGCGTCTACTCCAGCGGCCCCGGCATCGCCCTGGCCATCCTCACCGGCTGCATGCTGGGGCTGCGCCGCGAGGGCGAGGCGCTGATCGTCGACCCGGTCGTGGCCCCCGAGCTGCGCGGGCTGCGCGCCCAGGTGCCGCTCCTGGGCCGGACGCTGCAGGTCGAGTACCAGGTGGCCGGCGACGGCTTCGCGCCGCAGGCGCTGACCCTCAACGGCGCCAGGCTGCCCTTCACCCGCGAGCCCAACCGGTACCGGGCCGGCGGCGCCTCGGTCCCGCTGGCCACCTTCCGGGGCGCGCTGGGCGGCGGCGGGGCCGATCTCCTGGTGGTGGAGCTGGGTTGAGCGCTGGCGGTGAGGGGATGAACGGAGGGGCGCCGAGGTAGGCTCGACGCCGGGAGGACCGATCCATGGCCGACGACACCACCTTCCCCGAGGGCTTCCTCTGGGGCGCCGCCACCTCCGCCTACCAGGTGGAGGGCTCGCCGCTCGCCGACGGCGCCGGGCCCAGCAACTGGCACCGCTTCGCCCACACGCCCGGCACCATCCGCGGCGGCGACACCGGCGACGTGGCCTGCGACCAGTACCGGCGCTACCGCGAGGACGTGGCGCTGATGCGCCGGCTCGGGATCCGGGCCTACCGCTTCAGCGTCGCCTGGGGCCGGGTGCTGCCCGAGGGCACCGGGGCGGTGAACGGGCGCGGCCTCGACCACTACGAGCGGCTGGTGGACGAGCTGCTGGCCGCCGGCATCGAGCCCATGGCCACGCTCTACCACTGGGACCTGCCGGCGGCGCTCGACGACCGGGGCGGCTGGCTCAACCCCGACATCGCCGGCTGGTTCGCCGACTACGCCCGGGTGCTCTACCGCCGGCTCGACGGCCGGGTGAAGCTCTGGGCCACGCTCAACGAGCCCTGGGTGGTGGCCGACGGCGGCTACCTCCACGGCGCGCTGGCGCCTGGCCACCGCAGCGCCTGGGAGGCGGCCCGGGCCTCGCACCACCTGATGCGGGCCCACGCCGCGGCGGTGGCCGCCTACCGCGCCGAGGGGCGCCACGGCGTCGGGCTGGTGGTCAATCTGGAGCCCAAGCACCCTGCCTCCACCGGGCCGGAGGACCTGGCCGCCACCCGGCGCGCCGACGCTTACATGAACCGGCAGTACCTCGACCCGGCCCTGCGCGGCACCTACCCGGAGGAGCTGGCGGAGGTGTTCGGCGAGGCCTGGCCGGCCTGGCCGCCGGGCGAGGTGGCGGCGCTGCAGGCGAAGATCGATTTCCTGGGGGTGAACTACTACACCCGCAGCGTCAACCGCGCCGACCCGGCCGCCTGGCCGGTGCGGGCCTCGCCGGTGCGCCAGGCCCAGGCCACGCACACCGAGACCGCCTGGGAGGTGTATCCGGAGGGGCTGCGCGACACGCTCCTGTGGGTGAAGCAGCGGTACGGGGACCTGCCGCTCTACGTCACCGAGAACGGCGCCGCCTTCTACGACCCGCCCCAGGCGCCGCCCGAGGGGGTGCAGGACCCGCTGCGGGTGGCCTACCTGCGCTCCCACCTGCGGGCCGTGCGCGAGGCCATCGCCGCCGGCTGCGACGTGCGCGGCTACTTCGTCTGGTCGCTGCTCGACAACCTGGAGTGGGCCCACGGCTTCTCCAAGCGCTTCGGCATCGTGCACGTGAACCTGGCCACGCAGGAGCGCACCCCCAAGGAGAGCGCCCGCTTCTACTCCCGGGTGATCGCCAGCAACGGGGAGGCGCTGGGCTGAGCGGCGTCAGGGGCCCGGCGCCGCGGCCGGCGCGGTCGCGCCTACTCGCGCTCGCCGTCGAGCCGGATGTCGAGCGCCGCGGCCCGGGCCAGGACCCTGGCGTGCAGGGCGCAGAGCGCCTCACCCTCCGTCATCCCCTCCTCCGCGTAGAGGGCGAGGGCCAGCCCCAGCGGATCCGCCGGGGCGGTGGCGCGGCCGTTCGGCCGGAGGGGGAGGGAGGGATCCACGCCAGAGATCCTAGGGGAGCGGGGCGCCCGGGGCCCTGTATTCGGCGGCGTCCCCGGCGCGCTGGCCGGCGGAGCGGCGTGAGTCGCCCTCCTCGAACAGGGACGTGCAGTCCGGGCAGGTGACGGCGGGCCGGCGAGGGGGGACCGGAGGGCGCCGCCGCTGCTGGCGATCTGCCGCCTGCGAGATGAGTTCGCGCCGCGCCTCCCTGTCGATCTTGGCCATGGCTGCTCCTTTTCCCGAAGTGAACATCATGACAGCAACGGAGGCACCGCGCCTGGGCTGAACGGGGCCCCCGCCAGCGGCCCGTTTCCGGCAGCGCGGTGCGCAGCGCCTGCCTGCGGCAATGTCTCCCCGCGCGGGCCGCGGCCGGCTCCGCGAGGCGGGGGTCCGAATAGGCAAGCAAGGGCAGCCGATTGCCCGGGGCGGCACGGTTCGTGCCCGGCCTCCGGCGCGGCGCGGGCGGCTTCCACACCTTCCGGGTCCCACGAGGCGCGCAGCCGGCCCCTCGCCGCGCTATGAATCCTGCATCGATCCGGCGCGCCTGCCGCGGCTCCGCCTCGGGAAGGATGGTGCCCCGTGGTCCGCTACGACGCTGCCAGCTTCAACGCCGGTGAGCAGTCCGCCACGCGCGTGGCCTCGTGCGTGGCGCGGCTCGCCGCCCACGAACTGATGGACGGCGCGCGCTGGTGGAACCGCTGGCGTCGCGGCGCCATGTCGAGCGCCCTCATCGCCTGCGCCGACGAGCTGGAGCGGGACGCCGACCTCCGGGACACCGGGCCCGGGGTGGGCCCGTGAACGCCCGGCCCTCGCTCCTGGTCCGCGCCGCCGTCGCCGTCGGCCACTGGGCCCGCCGCCTCTGGCACCGGTACCGGCGCCGGCGCATGGTGGGCCGCATCACCCGGCTGGTGTGGCGCTCCGACCAGGGCCGCTGACCCGCGAGGTGGTTCGGGCTTGACGCCGGGCCCAGGGTCCGGCTCCATCGTCGATCCATGCCACCCTGCCGAGCCGAGCCGGGCCCTGCCGGGGAGCGCCGGCGATGATGCCGTTGCACGACGTGCGGGTGCTCGACCTCACCAACGTGCTGGCCGGGCCCTTCTGCGCCTACCAGCTGGCGCGGCTCGGCGCGCGGGTGACCAAGATCGAGAACCCCGACGGTGGCGACCTGGCCCGCGAGCTGGGGGCCGACGCCGCCCTGGCCGGGCGGCAGATGGGCCTCTCCTTCCTGGCCGCCAACTCGGGCAAGCGCTCGGTGGCGGTGGACCTGAAGCAGCGCGAGGGGAAGGAGATCTTCCTCAAGCTGGTGGAGCGGGCCGACGTGCTGGTGGAGAACTTCCGGCCCGGCGTGATGGCGCGCCTGGGGCTCGACTACCCGCTGCTGGCGCGGCGCAACCCCCGGCTGGTGTACTGCGCCATCTCCGGCTTCGGCCAGACCGGCCCCTGGGCCCACCGCCCGGCCTACGACCAGATCGTGCAGGGGCTCTCGGGGATGATGGCCGTCACCGGCGATCCGGCCTCGGCGCCGCTGCGCGTGGGCTTCCCGGTGTGCGACACGCTCGGCGGGATGACCGCCGCCTTCGCCATCACCGCCGCGCTGCTCGACCAGCGGGCCAGCGGCCGCGGGCGCTACATCGACGTCTCCCTGCTGGAGGCCAGCCTGGCGGCCATGGGCTGGGTGGTGGGCAACTTCCTCAACACCGGCGTGGCGCCCGCTCCCATGGGCAACGACAACGTCACCGCCGTGCCCTCGGGCACCTTCCCCACCGGCAGCGGCGTCCTCAACATCTCGGCCAACGAGCAGAAGCAGTTCGAGACCCTCTGCGACCTCACCGGCCTGCCGGAGCTGAAGCACGACTCGCGGTTCGCCGACCGGCGGGTGCGGCTCCTGCATCGCGAGGCGCTGCGCAAGGTGCTGTGCGAGAAGCTGGCCACCCGCTCGGCGGCCGAGTGGGAGGAGCTCTTCACGCGCCACGGGGTGCCCGCCGGCCAGGTGCTGGGGGTGGACGCCATCCTGCAGAAGCCCCAGGTCGCCGGCCGCCGCTTCGTCGAGGAGGTGGAGGTCCCGGGCGGTGGGAAGGCCCGCATCACCCGGCCCGGCTTCCTGCTGGGTGAGCCCTTTCCGGACCCGGTGCCGCCGCCGGTGCTGGGCATGCACACCCGCGAGACGCTGCTGGAGCTGGGCTGGACCGAGGGGGAGATCGACGGGCTGGCGAGGCGGGGGGTGGTGGCCGCCCCGCGCCCCGATCCGGCCCGGAAAGGGAAGCCATGAGCGAAGCCCCCGACGCCGCCGCGCTCCTCGAGGAAGCAGCCCGCTACTGGCGCACCTCGATCACCGAGATCCGGCCCGGCCACATCGGGCTGCGCGGCTACCCCATCGAGGAGCTCATCGGCCGGGCCGGCTTCGCCGAGGTGCTGTGGCTGCTCCTGCGCGGGGAGCTGCCCGATCCGCGGCGGGCCCGGCTGCTCGAGGCAGCGCTGGTGGCCTCGGTGGACCACGGCCCGCAGGCCCCGGCCATCGCCATCGCCCGCAGCGCCGTCTCCTGCGGCCTGCCGCTCAACGGCGCCATGGCCTCGGCGATCAACGCCCTCGGAGACGTCCACGGCGGCGCCGGCCAGCAGGCGCTGGAGCTCTTCCTACGCATCGAGGCGCTCCGCGCCACCGGCCAGGGGCTCGACGAGGCGGTCACCGGCGCCATCGGTGTGGCGGCCCGCGAGGGCGAGGAGCACCTGCCGGGCTACGGCCACCGCTTCCACCCGGTGGACCCGCGCTCGGGCCGGCTGCTGGCGCTGGTGGAGGAGGCGCGAGCGGCAGGGCTGGTCTCCGGCCGGCTCGCCGAGGTGGCGCGCGCCTGCGAGGCGGCGCTGGAGCGTCGCAAGGGGCGCCACATCCCGCTCAACATCGACGGGGCCACCGCTGTGGTCTACGGCGAGCTGGGCTTCGCACCCCCGCTGGCGCGCGGCCTCTTCTGCCTGGCCCGCGGCGTCGGCATCCTGGCGCACGCCTGGGAGCAGAGCGGCACCGGCGAGCGGAACAAGGGGCCCATGCCCCGCGCCATCCCCTACCGCTACGAGGGACCGGGCGAGCGCCACCTGCCCGAGCCGTAGTCCGCGCGCCCGGCGTCGCCGCACCGCACGCAACCTTCTCCGCGCCCGGGTGTCCTCGGGGAGACGCGCCGCGCGGAGCGGCGCCCCAACCCCAGGAGATGCCCATGAACCGCACCCTCGGGCTGGCCCTCGCGGCCGGCCTCCTCGTCACTCCCTTCGCTGCCATCGCCACCGACGCTCCGGGCGGCCCCGGCGCGGGCCCCTGCCGCGAGGGGCGCGGGCCTCGGGCCCGCGGCGCCCGGCTCTACGACACCGGGACCGTCGCCACCGTCACCGGCCAGGTGACCGCCGTGGAGCAGGCCGGCCGGCGCGGCCGCGGCGTCCGCCTGCAGGTGCAGACCGCCTCCGGCCTGCTGCCGGTGCACGTGGGCCCGTCCTGGTTCCTCGAGGAGCAGAAGCTGGCGCTCGCCGCCGGCGACCAGGTGGAGATCACCGGATCGCAGATCACCTTCGACGGCAAGCCGGCGCTCATCGCCCAGGTGGTGAAGAAGGGCGACCAGGCGCTGGCGCTGCGGGACCTGCAGGGCGTGCCGGTGTGGGCCGGCCACGGCCGCGGTCACCGGTAG
Source organism: Deltaproteobacteria bacterium (assembly GCA_016214955.1). Lineage (GTDB taxonomy): Bacteria > Myxococcota > Myxococcia > Myxococcales > Anaeromyxobacteraceae > JACRMN01. The sequence goes on along the minus strand of JACRMN010000007.1, from coordinate 210,749 downwards.
CGGCGGCTGCCGCAGCGGTCCCCGGGAGCCGGCGCGGGTCCCGTCGGTTCGCCGGGGGCGCGGCGGCGCCGCGGCCCTCCAGGAGAGGAGGCCGCAGGCGCGCTGCCCGCGCTCCGGGATCAGGCCCCGAGGCCGTAGTAGCGGGCCCCCAGGCCGTAGAGCTCCGGCACCGGCCGGCAGTCGGGGGCCAGCACGCTGCCCTTCTGGCTCCAGGCGATGGCGCCGCAGCCGCCGCCGCACACCGGGGCGAGCGAGCAGCCCCGGCAGGCCTCCACCGAGAGGGTGCTGCGCCCCTGCCAGCGGGCGATGGCCTCCTCGTCGCGGACCAGCTCGGGGTGGAAGCGGCCCAGCCGGTGGGCCGGGTGGCCCACGGTGGCGGTGCAGCCGTAGACGCTGCCGTCGGGCCCGAAGGCCCACTCCTTCTTGGCGGCCGGGCAGGCGTCGAAGTTGGGGGCGGGGAGCTCGCCGGTGTCGGCCAGGTGGCCCATGCCGTGGAAGCGGGGCTGGTGGAAGCGGCGCAGGATGGGGTGAGCCTCGGAGAGCTCCACGTAGCGGGCCCAGAGCTCCACCCGGTCGAAGAGCGCGCCCTTCTCCTGGCGGCTGGCGCAGCCGAAGAGCTCGTAGTTGCGCCCGACCTGCGTCTTGAAGCGGGAGGAGGGGAGATCGAGCCAGCCCCGGGCCGCGGCGAACTCCGCCAGCTCCGGGAGGGCGTCGAGGTTCTCGCGGTCGGCCACCACCCGCAGGTTGACCGGGATCTTCGCGGCCACCAGGGCATCGACGCCCTCGACGATGCGGGCGAAGGTGCCGGCGCCGCCCTTGTGAGGGCGGCGCCGGTCGTGCAGCGCCTGCGGGCCGTCGAGGGTGACCTGGATCTCCTTCACCGGCCCCTCGGCGAGGAGCGGCACCAGCGCGGCCAGGTCGTTGCCGTTGGTCACCGCCGCCACCTGCAGCCGCAGCCGGCGGGCGCCGGCGAGGAAGCGGAGGATGCGGTCGCGGTGGGCGGGGGTGTCGCGCAGCGGCTCGCCGCCGAAGAGGGTGACGTAGGGGCGGGGCGAGTCGCCGCCGTGGTGGCGCTCCACCCAGGCGTAGAAGGCGTCGATGACCTCGGGGGCCATGAGCCCCTGGGCGGTGGGGTCGAAGAGCTCCTGGTAGCAGTAGCTGCAGGCCAGGTTGCAGCCGAAGGTGGGCACCACCACCAGCTGGGTGGGCGTCTTCGAGGCCTCCTCCTTCCACTCGGCGCGGGCGCCGGCCAGGAGCCGGTCGTCGTCGACCTCGCCGTCCACCACGAAGCCGGCCTGACGCAGCGTCTCCTCGGGCAGGCCGGCGGGCAGCGCGCCGCCGCCGGTCAGCGCCCGCAGCGCCTCGGCGTGGCCGGGCTCGAGCAGCGCCGCCTGGCCGGAGAGCGGCTGCACCAGCAGGACCTCCGGGCGGCCGGAGACGGGGGCGAGGATGGCGTGGCGCGAGAGCTTCATGGCGGCTCCGGAGGGTTCAGGGCGCGCGGCGCCCCTCCACGGTGATGCTGCGGACGAGGACGCCGCCCTTCTCGTAGGGCTCGGTGCGGCGCCGCACGGCCACCTCGGCGAAGCCGGCGGCGGCGATGGCGGCCAGGTACTCGGCCTCGGGGATGGAGCCGCCGTAGCAGGCGGCCCAGGCGGCGGGGTCCTCGCGCACGGCGGCGGGAAGCTCCGCCTCCGACACCACGTCGGAGACCGCGAAGCGGCCGCCCGGCCGCAGCAACCGGTGGATCTCGCGGTAGACGGCGGCCTTGTCGGGCGCGTGGTTGATGGCGCAGTTGGAGACCACCACGTCGGCGAGCCCGTCGGGTAGCGCCACTGCGGCGAGGTCGCTCTCGACGAAGCGGGCCTGCGGATGTCCGGCGGCCCGCTCGCGGGCGACGGCCAGCATCGAGGGGCTCGCGTCCACGCCCACCGCCGCGCCCGAGGGGCCCACCCGCCCGGCGGCCTTCACCACGTCGCCGCCGCGGCCGCAGCCCAGGTCCACCACCGTCTCGCCCGGCAGCGGGGCAGCGTCGTCGAGGGCGCCGCCGCAGGAGAGGCTCGACCCGGCGGTGGAGAGGCCGTCGTAGCGGGCCTGGGTGGCGCCTGCCACGCGACCGCGAAAAGTGTCGTCACGACGGGACATTGGTCTCCTCCAGGGAGAGCCAGGCGGCGAACGGAGGATTCGCCGCGCGCCAGGAATCCTCGCCCTCCCCCGAGGCTCCCATGGGATGCTCGGGCGGAGAAGCCGAGCCCGAGAGGAGGAAGCATGAAGCTGCTCACGAAGCCCAAGGCGTCCTGCTGCACGGCCGAGAAGGTCGCGCAGTGCTGCGCCAAGGCCTCCCGGCTGGTGTCGGGCTGCCACGACTAGCTCCCGCTGGTCGAAGAGGTATCCGGAGGGCCGCCGCGAGGCGGCCCTCCGTCTATGGGGTCGCGCGGCGCGGCGCCGCGGCACGGTGCGCGACTCCTCCCGCACGATGCTGGCTCCCACGGGACGAGACGAGCGCGAGCCAACGGCGCTCCAGGAGACCCGATCATGAGCCAGCACGTGAAGGAGATCACCGGCGCCGAATACGAGCGGGAGGTGGCCCAGGCCGCCGGGCCGGTGGTCCTCGACTTCTTCTCCACCGAGTGCCCGCCCTGCGAGGCCCTCGCCCCCAAGTACGAGGCGGTCGCCGAGCAGTTCGCCGGCAAGGCCACATTCCTCAAGATCTTCCGCCAGGGCAACCGCGACCTCGCCAGCAAGCTGGGCGTGACCGGGAGCCCCACCCTCGTCTTCTTCAAGAACGGGCAGGAGGTGGGGGAGCGGCTCGGCGGCGAGGACATCAAGCGCACCGCCATCAAGGCCCAGGTCGAGGCGATGCTGGGCTAGCGCCCCGCCGCCAGGAGAACGCCATGGCAGAGAAGTACGACGTGATCGTGGTGGGCGCCGGACCGGCCGGCCTCACGGCAGCCATCTACGCATCCCGGGCCCGCCTGAAGACGCTGGTGCTCGACGAGAGCGTCCCCGGTGGACAGGTGAAGACAACCCACAAGGTCTCCAACTATCCCGGCTTCCCCGAGGACGTGAAGGGCACCGACCTGGCCAAGGCCTTCTCCGCCCAGGCGGAGCGCTTCGGCGCCAAGGTGCGGCGGGCGGTGGAGATCACCAAGCACGATCTCTCGGGTCCCGTGAAGCGCTTCGAGCTCGACGAGGAGGAGGAGGTCGAGGCCCCGGCGGTCATCGTCGCCACCGGCGCGAAGCCTCGCGACCTGGGCGTGGCGGGCGAGTCCCGCTTCAAGGGGCGCGGCATCAGCTACTGCGCCACCTGCGACGGCGCCTACTTCGAGGGCAAGGACATCCACGTGGTGGGCGGCGGCAACTCGGCGGTGGAGGAGTCGCTCTTCCTCACCCAGTTCGCCCGCAGCGTCACCATCATCCACCAGTTCGACCACTTCCAGGCCGAGGCGGCCATCGCCGAGGAGGCGCTGCACCACCCCAAGATCAAGGTGATCTGGGACTCGGAGCCGCGGGAGTTCCTGGGCGAGAAGGGGCTGGACAAGCTCAAGATCGAGAACGTGAAGACCAAGGAGGTCACCGAGCTCGCGACCGACGGCGTCTTCGTGTTCATCGGCTACGTCCCCCGCGCCGACCTGGTGAAGGGGCTCCTGCCGCTCAACCCCTGGGGCTACGTGGAGACGCAGGAGGACATGTCCACGCAGGTGCCGGGGCTCTACGTGGCCGGCGACCTGCGCCAGAAGAAGTTCCGCCAGATCACCACCGCGGTGGCCGACGGCACCATCGCGGCGCTGGCCGCCCAGAAGTACGTGAAGGACCACAAGCCGGTGGCGGCCCGGTGATCCGCACCCGCCCGGTGCGCGCGGGTGCGGCACACTGAACCCCGGAAACCTGGTGACGGCCCCGGACCCCGGGGTCGATACTTCGACCGTCGCCACCCGACGCAGTCCCTTCGAGGAGGAGAACCGATGACCGAGGTGAAGCTGTCGGCCAAGGAGCTGCGGATGCTGGTCCAGTCGCTGGGCAACTGCCTGGAGACGTGCCAGGTGCACGCCAAGAAGGCCTCGGCCAAGTGCGAGGACTGCGACGCGGCCAAGAAGCTGCAGACCAAGCTGAAGAAGCAGCTGGCCGCGTAGAGCACCGGAAGCAGTGCGCCAGGCGCTCCGCGCCGGGTCTTCACGGCAGGGACCTGCGACCGGTTCCCTCCGCAGACCCCGAGCAATGCAACGCGCCGCGCGCCTCTCGGCCAGGGACGCTTCATCGCGCGGCGCCGGCATTGCGTCGGTCCGTGGGAGCAGCGGGCATCGACCGAACGCCCTTACCGCGCCTCGGGGCGCGGGGGACCGGGCCCTGCGTTCACAGACGGTGGACCCTGCCTGCTCCCGCGCCCGGAGTCCTACGGCTCCCAGCCCTCGGCGGCCCGGCGCGGCGCCGCGGCGACCCGGCTCGGCCAGCCGGCGATCCCACCCACGAAGGCACCGTACAGGCCGGCGGTCCACACGTTGGAGGTGAGCGGGCAGGTGCCGGTGCGGCAGCCGATGAAGTGGGCGTAGGCCGCTCCGGCCGCCGCGCCCAGGGCCGCGGCCGCGAGGGCGCGGGCGCGGGAGCGCCAGAAACGCTGGAAGGCGCCGGCGGGCGCGGGCGCGGGCGGCGTCCCGGCGGTGGCGGTCTGCTCGGACATGGGCTGTGCTCCAGCGGCGCGGGGCCGCTACTCGGCGAAGCGGGTGAAGACGTGGTCGCCGCCGCTCGCCTGGGCGTGGCAGGCGGCGCAGGTGGAGACGTCCACCGCGGTGCGCTTGCCCGAGGGATCGAAGGAGGCGAAGCGCCAGCCGCCCGTCTCCGTGGCGCTCGCGTCCTTCACCTGGACCACGTCGCGCTGCTTGGCGCCGGCGACCACCTGCCCCTTCTCCTGCTTCACCTCGAAGATCGAGACCACGAACACGGCGCCGTCGGCGTAGCTCCTGGCCTGGCCGCGCAGGGTCCTGAGCGCCGCCTTGTTGGCGTAGACGTTGTGGAAGCCGTACATGCCCTCGTCCGGGTCGGTGACCACCATGGAGCGCACGTGGGTCCAGGTCCGGAAGTCTCGGGGCAGCGCGACCTCCTTCCCGCCGGCCCGGGCGGCGAGCGGGGCGGCGAGTGCCAGGGCGAGCGCGGCAGCGGCGAGGCGGGTGGGGCTGGGCATGGCGATCCCTCCACGGGGTTCTAGGGTGTGAGAGCGCGCCAGGGGCCATCTGGTTCGCCCGCCCCGATGGGGCGCGGGTGGCTCCCCGGCCCCCGCCCGGCAAGTGGCCGTCGCGCCGGACGATTTCAGGGGAGGATGAGGTAGGCGGCCGCGGCCACCGCGGTGGGCAAGAGCGCGCCCAGGAACAGGCCGCCCGGAGAGACGCCACCCGGGAAGTGGCGCGCCAGGAGCGCCTGGCCGGCCGGGTTGGGAGCGTTGGCGATGACGGTGAGGCCGCCGCCGGCCACCGCGCCGGCCACCACCGCCACCCGCGCCTCGGCGGACAGGTCCGGCACCAGCGAGGCCAGGTAGGTGATGGCGGCGTTGTCGTTGAAGGCGGTGGCGTAGGCCAGGCGCGGCGAGGGGCCCAGGGCCAGCACCCGGCGCGAGAGCAGGAGCGCGCAGATGACCATCGCCGCCGGCTCGGTGACGAGCGAGCCCAGGAGCGGCCCGATGGTCAGCGTGACGAGCCACCAGGCGAAGGGGGTGCCGCCCAGCAGCCCGGCCCCGAGCCCGAGCGCGCGCTCGGTGAAGCGGAGCACCGGCCGGGTCGAGGCGATGGCCATCACCGCGAAGACGAAGAGCGGCTCGGTGAAGGAGAGGCCGCCCAGGAACCGCTCCGGGGCGCGCGGGCCGCGGGTCGCCGCCAGCACCGCCAGCAGCGGCAGCACCCAGACGCCGAAGACCGCCTCCACCTCGCCGAGGAAGTGGAGCACCTCGACGGCGAAGCCGTGCCCGTCTCCTCCGGCGGCGCAGCCCCGCCGGGGCGTGGCGCGGGCGCGGGCGGCGCGGCAGCCTGTCCCGAGGCGCCGGGCCGGCAGGCGCGGGAGGTGACATGCAGAGGTCCATCCAGGAGCTGCTGCCCGACAACCGCTGCTTCGGCTGCGGCACCCTCAACCCCCGCGGACTGGGCGTGAAGAGCTACGTGGAGGGGGACGAGGTGGTGTGCCGCTTCCAGCCCTCGCCCGACCACATGGCCGGCCCCACCCACGTTGTCTACGGCGGCATCATCGCCAGCGTCATCGACTGCCACTCGGTGTGCACCGCCATCGCCGACGCCTACCGCGCCGAGGGGCGGGCCATCGGCAGCGAGCCCCGGCTCTGGGCGGTGACCGCCACGCTGAACGTGACCTACCTCGCCCCGACGCCCATCGGCGAGCCCATGGTGCTGCGGGCCCGGGTGCGAGAGGTGAAGGGGCGCAAGCGGGTGGTCGAGTGCGTGGTGTGCTCCGGCGGCAGGGAGTGCGCCCGCGCCGAGGTGCTGGCGGTGCAGGTGCCGGCCGAGTGGAGCGACGCGGGCGCGCCGCCGGCCCGCTAGCCGGTGCCCGGGGGCTCCGGAGGCGGCACCACCGCGGTCACCTCGATCTCCACCTTCACGCCCTCCTCGACGAAGCCGCCCACCTGCACCGCGGTCATGGCCGGGAAGACCTTGCCCATGACCTCGCGGTAGGCGGCACCGATCTCGGCGAGCCGCGCGTTGTACTCGTCCTTGCTGGCCAGGTACCAGGTCATGCGGGCCACGTGCTCGGGCCGCGCGCCGCCCTCGGCCAGCACCGCCACCACGTTGCGGAGCGCCTGGCGCACCTGCTCCACCAGGTCGGGGCCGACGAGCCCGCCGCGGGCATCCCAGCCCACCTGGCCGGCGACGAAGACCAGGCGCCCGGAGGCGGCGATGCCGTTGGCGTAGCCGCGGGGGCGGGGCCAGCCGGGGGGTTGCAGCGTCTCGGCCACGGGGTCCTCCTCACTGGTAGTGACGCGTGAGCCACTGGGCGACCAGGCAGGGCTTCTCCGCCCCCTCGCGCTCCACCACCGCCTTCCAGGTGACCTGGACGCCGCCCTCCACCGGCTCGACCACCTGCGGCGTGAAGCGGCCCCTGACCCGCGAGCCGGAGGGAAGTGGCGCGGTGAAGCGCACCTTGTCGAGGCCGTAGTTGACGGTCATCCGGCCGCCCGACACCGCCACCGCCAGCTCGATCATCCGCGGGAGCAGGGAGAGGGTGAGGAAGCCGTGGGCGATGGTGCCGCCGAAGGGCGAGGCGCGGGCCCGGGCCACGTCGAGGTGGATCCACTGCAGGTCCTCGGTGGCGCGGGCGAAGGCGTCGATGCGCTGCTGGTCCACCTCGATCCACGGGGAGGGCTCGAGCGGCTCGCCCAGCCGGGCCTGCAGCTCCTGCAGGGTGAAGGTCGGGGCGCTCATGCGGGCTCCTAGTCGCGGCGGAGGGCGGAGAGGACGTTGCCCACCAGCGCCAGGAGCCGCGGGCCGACGTCGCGGCGCAGCGCCTCCGGGCCGAGCTGGAAGGCCGGCCCGGAGCAGCCGATGACCACCGGCTCCGAGCCGTCGGGGGGCACGAGGGGCACCGCCACCGCGTTCACCTCGCGGCGCCAGTCGCCCAGGCCGAAGCAGAAGCCCAGCTCCTCGTAGTCGCGGAAGGACTGCTCCAGCCGCTTGCGGGTGTTGGGCCAGTCGTCGGGGCGGGCCTCGCGCAGCCACTCCATCTGGCGCTTCCGCTCCGGCGGCGGCAGGGCGCAGACGAAGGCCCGGCCCAGCGAGGTGGTGGCCATGGGGACCCGCGAGCCGATGTCCACCACGAAGGCGGCGGTGTCCCAGTAGGTGTCCACCACCTGCATCGAGCGCCTGTCGGCGATGGCCAGGTGGACCGAGGCCTTGGCGTGCTGGGAGAGCTCCTGCATCAGCGGGCGGGCCACCTGCCGGACCTCCATCTGGCCCAGCGCGGTGTAGCCCAGGTGCACCGCGGCGCTGCCCAGCGCGTACTTGTTGCGCTGGTCGGAGAAGCGCAGGAAGCCGATGCGGGTGAGGGTGTAGGCCAGGCGCGAGACGGTGGGCTTGGCGAGCCCGGTGCGCTTCGACATCTCCTGGTTGGTGAGCCAGCGGTCGCGCGGCCCGAAGGCGCGCAGCACGTCGAGGCCGCGGGCCAGGGCGGTGACGAACTTGCGGTCCTCGGCCGGGCTGCGCCGCCGGCCCGGGAGCGCCGGGCGCGGGCCTTCCCGTCTGGCGTTGTCGGCGGCGGTGGTCACGGCGGCGTCCTGCGGCTCCGAGGTGGCGGCACTGTACCAGGGTGCGGCCTCGCATTCCATCCAGCGAAACGTGGGGCCGACCCGGCCGGTCCGGTTCCGGTGTACCGTGGGGCCATGAGCGTCTCCCGGACCATCGGCCGCCAGGTGCCCTTCGCCGACCTGCTCGGCGTCGAGGTGGAGCACAGCCAGCCCGGCCTGGCGCGGCTGGCGCTGGCGGTGCGCCCCGAGCTCTGCAACAGCTTCGGCGCCGCCCACGGCGGCGTCATCACCACGCTGGCCGACGTCGCCCTGGCGCTGGCGGCCATCACCCAGGACCGGACCGCCCATGGCGCCCAGACCGTGGACCTGACCATCTCCTTCATCGGCCCGGGCAAGGGACGGCTGGTGGCCGAGGGGCGCTGCCTGCGCGCCGGCGTGTCCCTGACCTTCTGCGAGGGGGAGGTGCGGGACGCGGAGGGCGGGCTGGTGGCCAAGGCGCTGGGCACCTTCCGCGTGCGCCGCGGCCCCTCCGGCGACGCCGTCGCCCCCGCCAAGCGCTGAGCTTCCGCCGCGCCCGCTCAGGCGCGCCGCAGGGCGCCGCCGGAGAGGAGCGGCACCACCGGCAGCGCGTCCTTGCGGGCCGCGAAGGCCACCTCGTCCGCCAGGCCGCGGTCCAGCATGGTGCGCCCCACGCGGCTCTGGGAGAGGCAGGCGAGGGGATCGGTCCGCTCGTGGACCGCCAGCGCCGCCTGGGCGGCGTCGGAGAGCTCGTGACCCGGCGAGCGCTCGCGCAGGAGCGAGACCAGGTAGCCGGCGCCGTAGAAGTCCTCCAGGTTGAAGGTGCCGGCCGAGCCGGAGCAGACGAGCAGCACCGAGCCGCCCCCCGCCTCGCGCTGCAGGTGCTCCACCACGGCGCGCCCGTTGAGCAGGGAGGCGGCGTAGACCCGCGCGGCGGAGGTGGCGCGGGCCAGCGCCACCGTGCCGTTGGTGGTGGAGTAGATGAGCGAGCGGCCGGTGATCCCCTGGCCCAGCAGGGCGAGCGGCGTCGGCGCGCCGAAGCCGGGCAGCAGGTCCGACCCCAGCTCCCCGGCCAGCACGCAGGAGCCGGGCGGGCGGCGTGCGGCCTCGGCCCGTGCCGCGCCGGCGTCGAGGGCCGGCACCACCTCGGTGGCCCCGTGGTGGAGCGCGGCGGCGATGCTGGAGGTGGCGAAGAGCACGTCGAGCACCACCACCACCTTGCCGGGCAGCCGGTGCTCCTCGAGCTCCTCCTTCTTCATGAGGACGTGCAGCTTGGCCATCAGGCGGAGCGCCTCCGGAACATGCCCCAGCCCTCCATCTCCATCACCGCCTCGTCGCGCTGGTTGAGCATCCGCCACCGGCTCCGCACCAGCCCCAGCTCCGGCTTGGAGCCCGAGGGGCGGGCCTCCAGCACCTCCACCCGCACCCGCAGCACGTCGCCGGGCCGCACCGGCAGGAGCCAGCGCACCTGCTCCAGCCCCGGCGAGCCCTGGGAGGCGGCGTGGCGCAGCACCGCGTCGTAGTAGAGCCGCATGGCGAGCGAGCAGGTGTGCCACCCGCTGGCGATGAGGCCGCCGTAGCGCGAGCGGGCGGCGGCGGCCTCGTCCACGTGGAAGGGCTGGGGGTCGAACTGGCGGCCGAAGGCCACCACCTCCTCGCGGGTGATGGTGGCGCTGGCCGTCTCCCGCACCTTCCCCACGGGGAAGTCCTCCCAGAAGATCGTCGGTCCGCTCTCGCCCATGTCCGCTCCCGCTCCCGGCCGGCTCACTTCCCGGTGGCGTAGCGCTTGAGGATGCGCTTGGCCACGTTGGTGACGTGCACCTCGTCGGCGCCGTCGTAGATGCGCCCGGCCCGCTCGTGCGCGTACCAGAAGGCCAGCGGGGTGTCGTCGGTCATGCCCAGGCCGCCCAGCGCCTGGATGGCCCGATCCAGCACCCGCTGCAGGGTGCGGGCCACGGTGAACTTGATGATGGAGATCTCCTCGCGGGCCGCCGGCGCCCCCTCGCGCTCGATCTTCCAGGCGGCGTGGAGCACCAGCAGCCGGGCGGCGTCGATCTCGGCGCGGCTCTCGCCGATCCACTGCTGCACCAGCTGGCGCGAGCCCAGCAGGTCGCCGGGGGCCAGCTCGCGGGTGGCGGCGTGGTGGCAGAGGATGTCGAAGGCCCGCTCGCAGATGCCGATCCAGCGCATGCAGTGGTGGATGCGGCCCGGCCCGAGCCGGTGCTGGGCCAGCACGAACCCGCCGCCTTCCGGCCCCAGCAGGTTGGAGAGCGGTACCCGGGCGCCGTGGTACATGACCTCGGCGTGGCTCTGCCAGTCGGCGCCGCGGTGGCCCATGATGGAGAGGTTGGCCACCCGCTCGAAGCCGGGGGTGTCGGTGGGCACGATGATCATGCTGGCCCGCCTGTGGGCGTCGAGGGCGTCAGGCGTGGTCACCGCCATGCAGACCGCGAAGGCGGCGCCGTCGGCCGACGAGGCGAACCACTTGTGGCCGCGGATGACCCAGCTGTCCCCCTCCTTCCTGGCCGTGGTCCCCATCCACACCGGGTTGGAGCCGGCGAACTCGGGCTCGGTCATGGTGAAGCAGGAGCGGATCTCGCCCCGGGCCAGCGGCCGCAGCCAGCGCTCCTTCTGCTCCGGCGTGCCGTGCTCGAGGATGAGCTCCATGTTGCCGATGTCGGGCGCCTGGACGTTGAAGCAGTAGTGGCCGAGCGGGCTCTTGCCCAGCTCCTCCGAGAGGTGGGCGAACTCGGTGAGCGCGAGGTGGGCGCCGCCGTACTCGGGCGGCATGTGGGCGGCGAAGAGGCCGGTCTCCCGGGCCTTCTGCCGCACCTTCTGGAGCTGGGGCAGCACCGCCAGGAAGCCGTCGCGCCGGAAGGCCGGCTCCAGCGGGTGGACCTCCTTCTTCATGAAGTCGCGCACCATGGCGCGCATCGAGAGGACCTTCTCGCTGATCGTGAAGTCCATGTCGCGCTCCTATCCTGCGATCCAGGCGCCGCCGTCGACGGCCAGGAACTGCCCGGTGACGTGGCGCGAGGCCTCCGACGCCAGGAAGGCCACCGCGCCCTTCAGGTCCTCGTCGCCGCCCAGGCGGCCCAGCGGAGTCATGGCCACCACCGCGTCGCCGATGACCGAGAGGATGCCGTTGGCCATCTTGGTGGGGAAGAAGCCGGGGCAGATGGCGTTGACGTTGATGTTGTGGCGGCCCCACTCGGCGGCCAGCGCCCGGGTGAAGTTCACGGCCGCGCCCTTGGAGGTGTTGTAGGCGATGGTCTGCATGCCGGGCGGGTTCCCGGCCAGCCCGGCCACCGAGGCCACGTTGACGATCTTGCCGGAGCGGCGCGGGATCATGCAGCGCTTCCCGATCTGCTGCGAGAGCAGGAACATGGCGTCGATGTTGAGGGACATCACCTTGCGCCAGGCCTCGGCGGGGTGGTCCTCGGCAGGCGCGCCCCAGGTGGTGCCGGCGTTGTTCACCAGCACGTCCACGGTGCCGAAGCGGGCCAGCACCCGGTCCACCAGCGCCGGGATGCCCTCGAGCTTGCCCAGGTCGCAGGCGAAGGCGGCGGCCTCGATGCCCTTGCCGGAGAGGTGCTTCACCGCCTCGTCCAGCTCGGCCTGCTTGCGGGCGGTGATGCCCACCCGGGCGCCCAGCTCGCCGAGGGCCTCGGCCATCTGCAGCCCCAGGCCGCGGGAGCCGCCGGTGATCAGCGCCGCCTTGCCGGTGAGATCGAAGAGATCCTTCACACCCATGGTTCGTCCTCCAGGGAAGCGGGGAAGAAGCGGCGCTCAGGTGCCGGCGCCGAGCAGCGCCTTCACCTCGAGGTACTCGCGCAGACCGTGGACGCCCCACTCGCGGCCGTTGCCGGAGAGCTTGTAGCCGCCGAAGGGGGCGCCGAAGTCGGGGCCGGCGCCGTTGAGGTGCACCTGGCCGGCCCGGAGCCGGCCGGCGACGCGGCGGGCCCGCGCCGGGTCGCCCGACCAGACGTAGGCCGCCAGGCCGTAGGGGGTGTCGTTGGCGATGCGGATCGCCTCCTCCTCGTCGCGGCAGGGGAGGATGCAGATCACCGGGCCGAAGATCTCCTCGCGGGCCACGGTCATGTCGTTCCTCACGTCCGAGAAGACGGTGGGGCGCACGAAGTAGCCGCGGGTCAGCCCCGGCGGCAGGCCCGGGCCGCCGGTCACCAGGCGCGCGCCCTCGGCGATGCCCTTCTCGATGTACCCCTGCACCCGCTCCCACTGGGCCCGGGAGACCACCGGGCCCACCGTCGTCTTCTCGCCCGCCGGGTCGCCGACCACCGCCGCCTCGGCGGTGGCCCGCGCCAGCCCCTCCACCTCGGCGAGCCGCGCCTCGGGCACCAGCATGCGGGTGGGGGCATCGCAGGACTGGCCCGAGTTCTGGATCACCTGGAGCACGCCGATCTTCACCGCCCGGGCGAGGTCGGCGTCGTCGAGGATGACGTTGGGCGACTTGCCGCCCAGCTCCTGGTGGACTCGCTTCACGCTGGGTGCAGCGGCCCGCGCCACCTCCACGCCGGCGCGGGTGGAGCCGGTGAAGGAGACCATGTCCACGCCGGGGTGGGCCGCGAGGGCCGCGCCCACCGTGGGGCCGAGGCCGTTCACCAGGTTGAAGACGCCGGGCGGCGTCCCGGCCGCCTGCAGCACCTCGGCCCAGAGGGCGGCGCTGAAGGGGGAGAGCTCGCTCGGCTTCAGCACCATGGTGCACCCGGCCGCCAGCGCCGGCAGCACCTTCACCGCCACCTGGTTGATGGGCCAGTTCCAGGGGGTGACCAGGGCGCAGACGCCCACCGGCTCGTGCACCAGCCGGGTGGTGCCGCGCTGCTCCTCGAAGGCGAAGCCCTCCAGCGCCTGCAGGAGCGCAGTGAGGTGGCCCACGCCCACCGCCGCCTGGGCCTTCAGCGCCAGGCCGGCGGGCGCGCCCATCTCGGCGGTGATGGCGGCGGCCACCTCCGGGAGGCGGGCCTTGTAGCCGACGAGGATGCGCTCCAGCAGCGCCTTGCGCTCGGCCGGGGCGGTGCGCGACCAGCCCTCGAAGGCGCGGCGGGCGGCGGCCACGGCCCGGTCCACGTCCTCGGCGCCGCCCAGCGAGATGACGCCGGCCGGCTCCTCGGTGGCCGGGTTCACCACCGGGTGCTCGCGGGGCGCCGCCGGGGCCACCCACTGCCCGTCGATGAGGAACTTCCGGAAGTCGTAGGCCACGTCGTCCTCCCCGGGGCGTCGCCGGCGCACCGCCGGGCGAAGCATCCTGGCCCCCGTGCTTGTCTCCGTCAACAGCACCGTGTTACTGCGTGGACCCTTGGTGCGCCATACGGCTAGATGTTTCGCGGTGCGGAACTTGGAGCGGCCATGGACCTGAGCTTCACCCCCGAGCAGCAGCGGTTCCGCGACGAGGTGCGCGCCTTCCTGGACGCCAGCCTGCCGGCGGAGATGCGCGAGAAGGTGCTGGGCGGGCTGCACGTCTCGCCCGAGGACACCGTGGGCTGGCAGCGCATCCTCCACCGGAAGGGCTGGGGCGGTCCCGGCTGGCCCCAGGCCTTCGGCGGCACCGGCTGGGACCCGGTGCGCCAGTTCATCTTCGAGGAGGAGTGCGCCGCAGCCGGGGCGCCGCGCCTGCTCCCCTTCGGCCTCAAGATGGTGGGGCCGGTGATCATGCGCTTCGGCAACGAGGCACAGCAGCGCCGCCACCTGCCGCCCATCCTCTCCGGAGACGAGTGGTGGTGCCAGGGCTACTCCGAGCCCGGCTCCGGCTCCGACCTCGCCTCGCTGCAGACGCGGGCCGAGCGCCAGGGGGAGCACTACCTGGTGAACGGCCAGAAGACCTGGATCACCCTGGCCCAGCACGCCACCTGGATCTTCTGCCTGGTGCGCACCGACCGCGCCGCCAAGGCCCAGGCCGGCATCTCCTTCCTGCTCGTCGACATGCGCAGCCCGGGCGTGACCGTGCGTCCCATCGTCATGCTCGACGGCGGCCACGAGGTGAACGAGGTCTGGTTCGAGGACGTGAAGGTCCCGGCCGAGAACCTGGTGGGCGAGGAGAACAAGGGCTGGACCTACGCCAAGTTCCTGCTGGGCCACGAGCGCACCAACATCGCCGGCATCGGCGCCTCCAAGCGCGAGCTGGCGCGCCTGAAGCGCGTGGCCGGCGACGAGCGCAAGCACGGCCGCCCGCTCCTCGAGGACCCGTTCTTCGCCGCCCGCCTGGCCCAGGTGGAGATCGAGCTCATGGCGCTGGAGATCACCAACCTGCGGGTGCTCTCGGCCGAGGCGCAGCGGCGCGCCCCCGGGCCCGAGGCCTCGCTCCTCAAGATCAAGGGGACCGAGATCCAGCAGGCCCTCACCGAGCTCTGGGTCCAGGCGGTCGGCCCCTACGCGCTGCCCTTCCGGCGCGAGGCGCTGGAGCCCGGGTTCGCCGGCCCGCACGCCGGGCCCGAGCACGCCGCCCCGGCGGCCGCCACCTACTGCAACATGCGCAAGACCTCGATCTACGGCGGCTCGAACGAGATCCAGAAGAACATCATCACCCAGCTCATCCTGGGGCTGTAGGGGACGCCATGGACTTCGACCTCACCGCCGAGCAGCAGCTCCTCGGAGACACCGTCCAGCGCTTCCTGGCGAAGGAGTACGCCTTCGAGGCCCGGCGCCGCATCCTGCGCTCGCCGGAGGGCTGGAGCCGCGCCGTCTGGGGCCGGCTCGCCGAGCTGGGGCTGCTGGGGCTGCAGGTGCCGGAGGCCCACGGCGGCATGGCCCCGGCGCCGGTGGAGACCCTGCTCACCATGACCGCGCTGGGCCGGGCGCTCTGCCTCGAGCCCTACCTCTCCTCCGCGGTGCTGGGCACGGCGCTGCTCGCCGCCCAGGCCAGCCCGGCGCAGCAGGCGGCGCTGCTGCCGGCGATGGCCGCCGGCGAGCGCCTCGCCGTGCCGGCCCACGGCGAGCCCGGGGCCCGCTACGACCTCTCGCGCGTCTCCACCCGCGCAGCCCGCGAGGGCGGCGGCTGGCGGCTGCGCGGCAAGAAGGCGGTGGTGCTGCACGCCCCGGCCGCCGACCACCTGCTGGTGAGCGCGCGCACCTCCGGGGGCGAGGCCGACGAGGCCGGCCTCTCGCTCTTCCTGGTGCCGCGGGAGGCCGGGGGCGTGAAGCTCCTCTCCTACCGCACCATCGACGGCCAGGTGGCCGCCGACGTGGAGCTCGACGCCGCGCTCCCCGGCGACGCGCTGCTGGGCGGGGAGGGCACCGCCTTCGCCGCCATCTCCTCCGCCTGGGACCGGGGGCTGGCGGCCCTGTGTGCCGAGGCGGTGGGCGTGCTCCAGGCGACGCTCGACGCCACCATCGAGTACACCAAGACCCGCAGGCAGTTCGGCGTGCCCATCGCCAAGTTCCAGGCGCTGCAGCACCGCATGGCCGACATGCTCATCCACGTGGAGCAGGCCCGCTCCATGGGCTACCTGGCCGCGCTGCGGGCCGGCGAGCCCGACGCCCGCGAGCGGCGGCGCGCCCTCTCGGCCGCCAAGGTGGTGGTCGGCCAGGCCTGCCGCTTCGTGGGCCAGCAGGCGGTCCAGCTCCACGGCGGCATGGGGGTCACCGACGAGCTGGCGGTGAGCCACTGCTTCAAGCGGCTGCTGGCCATCGAGCTCTCCCTGGGCGACACCGACCACCACGTGGAGCGGTTCATCGCCGCCTCGGTCGGAGGCGCCTAGCCGTGTCGGGGCCCACGGTGGGGCTGGTGGGCTGCGGCGCCATGGGGCGCGGCATCGCCCAGATCGCCGCCCAGGCCGGCCTGCCGGTGCGCCTCTTCGACGCCCGGCCGGGCGCGGCCGAGGAGGCGCGCGCCGCCATCGGCGCCGCCCTCGCCAGGCTGGCCGCAAGGGGGAAGCTGCCGGCCGCCGAGGTCGACGCGGCGGTGGCCCGGCTGGCGGTGCTCGACGACCTCACCGGCCTGGCCGGCTGCGGCGTGGTGGTGGAGGCCATCGTCGAGGAGCTGGAGGCCAAGAGGTCCCTCTTCCGCTCTCTCGAGCCCATCGTCGGCGAGGGCTGCACGCTCGCCACCAACACCTCCTCGCTCTCGGTGACCGCCATGGCCGCGGGGCTGGCGCGGCCGGAGCGGGTGGCCGGCTTCCACTTCTTCAACCCGGTCCCGCTCATGAAGGTGGTGGAGGTGGTCTCGGGGCTGCTCACCGCGCCGGCGGTGGCCGAGGGGCTGGTGGCCCTGGCCGAGCGCATGGGCCACACGCCGGTGCGCGCCAAGGACACCCCTGGCTTCCTCGTCAACCACGCCGGGCGCGGCCTGGGCACGGAGGGGCTGCGGCTGCTGGCCGAGGGGGTGGCCGGCGTCGAGGACATCGACAGGGTGCTGCGCGACACCGCCGGCTTCAAGCTCGGCCCCTTCGAGCTCATGGACCTCACCGCCCTCGACGTCTCCCACCCGGTGATGGAGTCGGTCTACCGGCAGTACTACGAGGAGCCGCGCTTCCGCCCCCAGCCGCTCACCCGCCAGATGCTGGCCGCGGGGCTGCTGGGCCGGAAGTCGGGCCACGGCTTCTACCCCTACGGCCCCGAGGGCGCCATCCGCAGCCCCGAGCCCCCGCCCGCGGCCGAGCGGCCGGCGGGGGTGTGGGTGAGCCACGCCCGGCCGGCGCTGCGCCAGCGGGTGGTGGCGCTGCTCGCGCGGCTCGGAGCCCGCCTCGACGAGGGGGTGGCGCCCGACGGCGCCAGCCTGTGCCTGGTGACGCCGGTGGGCGAGGACGTCACCGCGCTGGTGGTGCGCGAGGGGCTCGACGCGGCGCGCACCGTGGCCACCGACGCCCTCTTCCCCCTCGACCAGCGCCGCGTGCTCATGGCCAGCCCGGGCACGCACCCGGCGATGCGCGAGGCCGCCCGCGGCCTGCTGGGTGCCGACGGGAAGCCGGTGACGGTGATCCGCGACAGCCCCGGGCTGGTGGCCCAGCGGGTGGTGGCCACCATCGTCAACATCGCCTGCGAGATCGCCCAGCAGCGCATCGCCACGCCCGGGGACATCGACAGGGCGGTGGTGCTGGGGCTCGGCTACCCGCGGGGCCCGCTGGCCTGGGGCGACGCGCTGGGCCCGGCCACGGTGCTGGAGATCCTCCAGAACCTCCTGGCCCTCACCGGCGACCCGCGCTACCGCCCCAGCCCCTGGCTGCGGCGGCGCGCGGCGCTCGACCTCTCCCTGCTGGCGGTGGACTGAGGGCAGGGCGATCTACAGCTTCACCAGCTGCTTCCCCAGGTTCTCGCCCTTCAGGAGGCCGATGAAGGCCCGCGGCGCGCTCTCCAGCCCCTGGGCCACCGTCTCGCGGTACCTGAGCTTGCCCGCGGCCACGAGCCCGGTGAGCTCCCGCAGCGCCTCGGGCCAGACTTCCAGGTGGTCGGAGACGATGAAGCCCTGCACCAGGATCCGGCTGGTGAGCAGGGGGCGGACGTTGCGGATGGCGATGTCCTGGCCGTCGTAGCCGGCGATGAGGCCGCAGAGCGCCACCCGGCCGAAGGCGTTCATCCGGGCCAGGACCGCGTCGAGCACCCCGCCGCCCACGTTCTCGAAGAGCACGTCCACGCCGCCGGGGACGGCGGCCTTGAGCGCGGCGCGGAAGTCGGCCGCCCGGTAGTCGAGGCAGGCGTCGAAGCCCAGCTCCTCCACCACGTGGCGGCACTTCTCCGGCCCCCCGGCGATGCCCACCGCCCGGCAGCCCCGCAGCCGGGCGAGCTGGCCGACCACGCTGCCCACCGCGCCGGCCGCCGCCGAGACCACCACCGTCTCGCCGGAGCGCGGCTTGCCGATCTGGGTGAGGCCGTACCAGGCGGTGACGCCCGGCATCCCGGCAGCGCCCAGGCACACCGAGGGGGGCACGTTGCGCGGCGCCGGCATGAGCCCGCGTCCGTCGGAGATGGAGAGCTGCTGCCAGCCGCCCATCCCCACCACCAGGCTTCCCACCGGGAAGGAGGAGTTGCGCGACTCCACCACCTCGCCCACCGTGCCGCCGATCATGGGCTCGCCGAGCGGCTGGGGCGCCGCGTAGGACTTGGCCTCGTCCATGCGGCCGCGCATGTAGGGGTCGAGGGAGAGGTACTGGTGCTGAACCAGGAGCTGACCCTCGGCCAGTGCCGAAACGGGCCGCTCCACCAGCTCGAAGTCGGCGGGCTGGACCGCGCCCTGCGGGCGGCGCGCCAGCAGCCACTGCTTGTTGGTCCGGGACATGGGGCGTCCTCCTGGACCCGGATCCTGCGAGCCGCAGCCGCCGGCCACAAGCGGCGGGATGGGGCGCCCCCGCAGGTGCTCGCGCCCGGTGCGCCCGGTGCCGCCGCCCGCGTCAGCCGGCGCGCGGTGCGCCGGCGCAGCCCGACGCCCGCTGGCGCCGCGCCCCCAGGAGCCGGCGCTCCTCGGCCAGGTCGTCCGCGGCCGCCTGGCGCGCCGCCTCCCAGCTCACCACCTGGCCGCCGTGCTCGCGCACGAAGGCGGCCGCCGCCCCGGGCGAGGCGAAGGCCCACTTGGCCCGCGCCGTCATCACGCCGCGCTTGCCGCCGCCCAGCACCCAGGTGGCGGCCTCCACCGGCAGGAGGTCGCGGCCGTCCCGGTCGGCCACCAGCAGCGCCGCCACCGCGCGGCCCGGGGCGCCCTCCAGCTCCACCAGGGCACAGTGCAGGCTGCACACGCCCGCCTCGCCGCCGTCGGCGAAGCGGATCAGCATCCGGCTGTAGCCGTAGGCCTTGCGGTCCATGCCGCAGTGGTTGCACTCCCGGTGGACGTCGGCGTCCTCCTGGCCCGCCAGGGCGGCGCCGGCGAGGAGGAGCCCGGCGAGGAGCAGGGCGGTGGGGCGGCGCGGGGTGCGGGTCACGGGAGGCTCCCGAGGGCGGCCTGGACCGCCGGCCAGTCGTACTCGCCGTTGAGGCGGACGACGCGGTCGCCGCCCACGACGACGATCTGCATGGGGGCCGAGTAGAAGCGCTCCACCTGCGCCCCCACGTCGGCGAGGACGGTGAAGTCGGTCGGGTCCCAGCCGGCCGCCTGCTGGGCGGCACGGGCCTGGGCCGCGCTGCCGGAGACGTAGTCGAGGGCGAAGAAGCGGACCCCGGGGTAGGCGGGGATGGCGTTCCACTGCATGTGGGTCATGTGGGCGTCGCAGATGGGGCACCACATGGTGAAGTACAGGACGGCTCCGCGCGCCGCGGAGAGGGCTGCGTGCAGGCTCACCGGCGCGCCGGTGGCCACGTCGGTGAGCGTGAA
Source organism: Deltaproteobacteria bacterium (assembly GCA_016214955.1). Classification (GTDB taxonomy): domain Bacteria; phylum Myxococcota; class Myxococcia; order Myxococcales; family Anaeromyxobacteraceae; genus JACRMN01. The sequence goes on along the minus strand of JACRMN010000007.1, from coordinate 191,247 downwards.
GTCGGGGGCGAGCTGGCCCACGGCGGGCCCCTCGGCGCCGGCCTGCACCGGGGGCCGCCTGTCGGCGGAGGAGGGGAAGAGGTCGTCGAGGGTGCCCCCGCAGCCGGCGGCCAGCGCCGCGGCCAGGAGGAGCGGGCTAGCGGAGCGCACGCCGGACTCCCAGGGTGAAGATGTCGGTGGTGGGGAAGTTCTCGCCCCAGCCCTGGCGCTGGATGGCGTGGCTCCAGGAGAGGCGCGCGGCCCAGTCGCTGTCGGTGCTGGCGAAGGAGAGGGCCAGGCCGGCGGCGGTGCGGGCGATGCTGCTCGTCGGGTCGCGGCTGCCGCCGAGGATCCCCGCCGCCTCCTGGAGCCAGGCCAGCGAGGCGGTGGCGGTGAGGGAGTGTCCGGCGGTGCCGACGAAGTGGCGGTAGCCGAGGGAGAGGCCGGCGCTGGCCCGGTCGCCCAGCCGCTTGCGGTACGGCTCCACCCACTTGCCGTAGACGCGGTTCACCGGCCGGGCCAGGTGGCGGCCGTAGGCGCCGGAAAGCGAGAGGGAGAGGGCGCGGTAGCTCTTCTCCACCAGCAGGCTGGCGTCCAGCCGGTAGAAGCCGCGGCCGGTGACGTCGAAGCTGCTCGGCACGTCGTCGTAGGGCGAGACGCCGGTGGGCACGGTGAGGCCGAGCCCGATCGTCACCGAGGGCACCAGGTCGGCCGCCTCCTTCATGCGCCAGGCGCTGCGCTCGTCGAGCGCCTCGAACCAGACCGAGATCGCGATGTCGCCCGGCCCCCGCGTGCGGGTGGAGAGGCCGGAGTAGGTGTTCCGGTTCCAGGCGAAGGGGAGGGCGCCTGCGACCTGCCACGACGGGGCGAGCCGCAGGCCGCCCGCGAGCGTGGCGCGGACCTGCGAGAGGGAGGAGCCCGCCGGGTCGGGCCGGTGCCGGCCGTCGAGGTCCCAGAAGCCGTCGTAGCGCTCCCACTCCAGCGAGAGGTCGGCCATGGCGCGGTCGCCGCGCGCCAGCATCGCCGCCCCGCCGCCGCCCCCGCCGCAGCAGGAGGCGGCGCGGGCCGCGCCGGGCGCGAGCGAGGCGGCGAGGGCCAGGACCGCGAGGAGACTTGTGCCTTCGGGTGCGACCACCGTTCACCCATCCTCCCTGAACTCGAGGACATGGGGAGGGTGCCTCCCCGCGACCTCTTGACGCCGTGCAATGTCCTTGACGAGCGCGCGCCGCGCCGCGGGCTACATTCGCCGGCCGCCACAGCCATCAGGGAGGGTCGGGATGAGGAACGAGAGCCTGCGCGCCAGCGCCTGGATGGGAATCGCCTGCGGAGCGCTGCTGCTCACCGCCTGCGAGAAGACGAGGACGGTGACCCGGGAGGTGGTGGTGCCGCCGCCGGAGAGCACCTACCTGGTCGAGTACCTGCCCGGCGCCACCGCGCCCGCCGAGGGCAAGAGCCGCTTCCAGCTCCGGGTCCGCAACCGCGCCACCTTCGCCGCAGCCGGCGGCCTCGCCCTGACGGTGAAGGCCACCATGGACATGGGCTCGACGAGCCACGGCACGCCGGTGGAGTCGGTGGTCGAGTCGGCGACGCCCGGCACCTACGACGTCACCCTCTATTACCTCATGGGCGACGCCATGGGCGGGATGCCCGCCGGCTACTGGTCCCTCGACGTCACCATCCCGCTCGCCGCCGGCACCGAGACCCACACCATCACCCCCTCGGTGGCCTCGGCCCCCATGGGCGAGACCACCCGGCAGCGGCTCTACGGCCCGGCCGACGTGGCCACGAGCGCCACCATGCCGGACGCCTACTACCTCTTCCTCGACGACCCGGTGTCGGCGGCGGCCGGCGAGCTCCACCTCTACCTGACCCGCGCCGGCGACATGGTCACCACCTTCGCGCCGGTGACCGCGGCCACCCTGACCGCCTCGTCCGACACCGCCTTCACCAGCCCGGTGGCAGCCACCCACGTGGGCAACGGCCACTGGACCATCCCCCTCACCGGCTTCATCCTCGCCGAGGGAACGCCCACGCCCATCCACGTGAAGCTGGCGGTCGCGGGCGAGAGCAAGACGACCAACGGCCAGGCCCCCTCCGGCGCCAACGCCCACGCCACCTTCACGGTGGTGCCGCGCGAGGGCTACGTGGTCGAGTACCTGCCCGGCGCCGCAGCGCCCGCCGAGGGCAAGAGCCGCTTCCAGCTCCGGGTCCGCAACCGCGCCACCTTCGCCGCGGCCACCGGCCTCGCGCCCACCGTCCGGGCCACCATGGACATGGGCACCATGAGCCACGGCACCCCGGTGGAGTCGGTGGTCGAGTCGGCCACGCCCGGCACCTACGACGTCACCCTCTACTACTTGATGGGCGACGCCATGGGCGCGATGCCCGCCGGCTACTGGACCCTGGAGGTGGGCGTCGGCTCGCAGACCTTCCCCTTCTACCCGGCGGTGGCCTCGGCGCCCATGGGGAGCGACACCCGCAAGCAGCGGCTCTACGGCCCGGCCGACGTGGCCATGGGCGCCGCCATGCCCGACGCCTACTACCTCTTCGCCGACGCCCCGGTCGCCTCCGGCGCGCCGGTGCTCTCGCTCTACCTGAGCCACGCCACCGACATGGTCACCACCTTCGCCCCGGTGTCCGCGGCGGCGCTCTCGGCCTCGCTCACCGCCGACTTCGCCTCGGTGATCGACGCCACCCACGTGGGCGGAGGCCACTGGACCATCGCGCTGCCGGCCCTGCCGGCGGGCCGGTCGAGCGTCCACGTGAAGCTCACCGTCGGCGGGGAGGCCAAGACCACCAACGGCCAGGCCCCCTCCGGCGCCAACGCCTACGCCACGTTCGAGGTGACGCCGCAGTAGCGCGGCCTCGCGGGAAGGGAGCAGGTGGCCATGCACCTCGCAGCAGCCCTCTCGGCGGCCTGCCTCCTCCTCGCCGGCCCGGAGCCGGTGAAGCCGGGGCCGAAGGAGAAGTGCCCGGTCTGCGGGATGTTCGTGGCCAGGTACCCGGACTGGGTGGCGGGCATCCGCTTCCAGGACGGCAGCCGCGCCCTCTTCGACGGCGCCAAGGACCTCTTCAAGCTGCTGCTCCGGGTCGAGGACTACGGCGCCGTCTCGCGGCGCGCCGACGTCGCGTCGATCTTCGTCACCGACTACTACGCCCTCGCGCCGGTCGACGCCCGGGCCGCCTGGTTCGTGGTGGGCAGCGACGTGCTCGGCCCCATGGGCCACGAGTTGGTGCCCTTCGCCCGCGAGGCCGAGGCGCGCGAGTTCCTGCGCGACCACCGGGGAAAGCAGGTGCTGCGCTTCGCCGAGGTCACGCCGGCCCTGCTGAAGGCGCTCGACGGCGGGGGGCCCTGAGCGTGCGCCGCGCCGATGCCTTCCTCGCCCTGCTCCTCGCCCTCGCCGCGCTGGGCGCGGCGGCCGCGGCCCACGCCCGGGCCCAGGCGCGCCGGCTGCTGCCGGAGCAGGAGGCCCGCGCCGAGCTGGTGCGGCGCCTCGACCTCACCGACCTCTGCCTCTTCACCGAGGCGCGCTACACGCGCCACCCCTCCCAGGCCGACCGCTTCGCCGCCTTCCAGGACCACCCGGTGGCGCTGGAGCACTTCCCCTCCGGCTCGCTGGTCCCGCCGCGCCGCTGAGGCCCCATGCGCACCTGGCTGGCGCGGCAGCGCTCCCTCCTCGACTTCGCCCTCGGCTCGCTCTGGCGCCGCAAGGGGAAGAACCTGGCGCTGACCGCCGTCTACGCCCTCACGGTGGCGGCGGTGGCCTCGGTGCTCTTCTTCACCGGGGCCCTGCGCGCCGAGGCGGCGCGGGTGCTCGCGGGTTCGCCCGAGGTGGTGGTGCAGCGCATGGTGGCCGGCCGGCACGACCTGCTCCCCGCGGGCCACCTCCAGGCGCTGCGCGGGATCCGCGGCGTGGGCGAGATCCGCGGCCGGCTCTGGGGCTACTTCCACGACCCCACGCCGCAGGCCAACTACACCATCCAGGTCCCGGATCGCTTCTGGGGGGAGGAGGGGCAGGCGGTGGTGGGGCAGGGGGTGGCGCGGGCGCGGCGCCTCGCGCCGGGGAGCCCCCTCGACCTCGTGGCCCACGACGGCTCCACCCTCCGGCTCCGGGTGCGGGAGCTGCTCGCCTCCGGCTCGGAGCTGGTCTCGGCCGACCTGGTGCTGATCTCGGAGGCCGACTTCCGCCGGCTCTTCGGCGTGCCCCCGGGCGTCTACACCGACGCGGTGCTCACCGTGCGCAATCCGCGCGAGGTGTCCACCGTGGCCGCCAAGGTGGCCGCGGCCCTGCCCGACACCCGCCCCATCACCCGCGAGGAGCTGGCCCGCACCTACGAGTCCATCTTCGACTGGCGCGCCGGCCTCTCGGTGATCGTCCTCGGCGCGGCGGTGCTGGCCTTCGTGGTGGTGGCCTGGGACAAGGCCTCGGGCCTCTCCGCCGAGGAGCGGCGGGAGATCGGCGTCCTCAAGGCGGTGGGCTGGGAGACCTCCGACGTGCTGGCGCTCAAGGCCTGGGAAGGGGCGGCGGTCTCGCTCACCGCCTTCGGCGCCGGCGTGCTCGCGGCCTACGCCCACGTCTTCCTGCTCGGCGCGCCCATCTTCCGGCCGGCGCTGCAGGGCTGGTCGGTGCTCTACCCCCAGTTCCGGCTGGTGCCCGAGGTGGGCCCCTACCAGCTGGCCACGCTCTTCTTCCTCTCGGTGGCCCCGTACACGGCGGCCACCGTGGTGCCCTCCTGGCGGGCGGCCACCGTCGACCCGGACGCGGTGATGCGGTCGTGAGCTTCCTCTCCCTGCGCGAGGTGCGGAAGGTCTACCACCAGGGCCGGCCCGACGAGCTGGCGGCAGTCCGGGGGGTGAGCCTCGAGCTCGAGGAGGGGCAGGTGATCGTGCTGCGCGGCCCCAGCGGCTCGGGGAAGACCAGCCTGCTCACGCTGGTGGGCTGCATGGCCCGCCCCACCTCGGGCCGCATCTTCCTCGACGGCCGCGAGGTCACCAGCCTGCCCGAGCGCTTCCTCACCGAGGTGCGGCGCCGCACCTTCGGCTTCGTCTTCCAGCAGTTCCACCTCCTGCCCGGCATCCCGGTGCTGGAGAACGTGATGCTGCCCGCCTACCCGCTGGGCCTGCCGCGCCCGACGCTGGAGCGGCGGGCCCGCGAGCTGCTGGAGCTCCTGCGGGTGGACCACCGGGCCCGGGCCCGCGCCGACTGGCTCTCGGGCGGCGAGGCCCAGCGGGTGGCCATCGCCCGGGCGCTGATCAACGACCCGCGGGTGATCGTCGCCGACGAGCCCACCGCCCACCTCGACAGCAAGCTGGCGCTCGAGCTCCTGGAGCTGGTCGCCGACCTGCGCCGCCGCGGCAAGACGGTGCTGATGGCCTCGCACGACGCCGTGGTCCACGACGCCGCGGTGGTGGATCGGCGCATCTCGCTGCGCGATGGCCGGGTCGAGACGGGGGCGCCGTGATCCTCCACCCCGGCGCGCTGGCCCTGCTGGTTGCCTCGGTGGCCACCGCCGGGCTCCTGCTCCACGCCGCCGGCCACGGCCTCGTCATCCTGCGCCACTGGGACCTCTCGAGCGGCAGCGAGCTGCAGCTCCGGCTGGAGCGGCGCACCTACCTGGTCTCCACGCTGGTCGGCTGGGTGATGGCCTTCGAGCTGGTGTCGCTGTTCCTCTACGTCTTCACCGCCGACGCGCTCGCGCCCCTCTTCCGCGGCGCCATGTGCGCCGCCGGCTCGCTGCGGGCCGCGCCCGGCGGGTACCAGGTGCTGGTGCTGAAGCTGGCCGGTGCGGTGCTGGCCGGCCTCTGGCTGCTCCTGGATCACGCCGACCGGCAGGGCTTCGACTACCCGCTCCTGCGCCCCAAGTACGCGGCGCTCCTGGCGGTGGCACCGCTGCTCCTGGCCGAGGCCTGGCTCCAGCTCCGCTTCCTCACCGCGCTGCGCCCCCAGGTGATCACCTCCTGCTGCGGCAGCCTCTTCGGCAGGTCGGGCGCCGGGCTGGCCGGCGACCTCGCCGGGCTGCCGCCGCGCGCGGCCGCCGCCGCCTTCCTGGCCGCGGCCGGCGCCGCGCTCCTCGCCGCCGTGGCCCTGCGGCGCACCGGGCGGGGCGCGCTCCCGCTGGCGCTGGCCTCGGCGCTGCTCCTGCCCGCCGGCCTGGCGGCGGCCATCGCCTGGGTGTCGCCCTACGTCTACGAGCTCCCCACCCACCACTGCCCATTCTGCCTGCTGCAGCGCGAGTACCTGGGCATCGGCTACCCGCTCTACGCGGCGCTCCTGGGCGCCTCGGTGGCGGGGATGGGCGCGGGCCTGCTGGCGCCGTTCCGGCGCATCCCCAGCCTGGCGCAGGCCGTCCCGGCGCTGCAGCGCCGGCTGGCGGGCGCGGCGGCGGTGCTGGGCGCGGCGCTGCTGGCCATCGTCGCCTGGGCGGTGCTGGGCTCCAACCTGAAGGGCTGAGCCCCTCAGGCGCGCAGCGCGCCCCAGAGCGAGACGCCGCCGAAGGCGAAGAACAGGCTGGCGGCGGCCACCCGGATCCAGCGGAGCTGCACCTTGGCGGCCAGCTTGTCGCCCAGGAAGACCGCCAGGCCGTCGGAGGCCAGCATCCCCAGCGTGGTGCCGGCGGTCACCAGCACCACCGACTGGTAGCGGGCGGCGAGCGCCACGGTGGCGAGCTGGGTCTTGTCGGCCATCTCGGCGAGGAAGAAGAGCACCGTGGTGGTGACGAAGGGGCCGAAGCGCCCCGGCTTCGCCTCCTCGTCGAGGGTGTCGGGCCGCAGGGTCCACAGGCCGAAGCCGATGAAGGTGGCGGCCAGGACCCCGGCCATCACCCGCGGCGGCACGCTCTGGGCCACCCAGGCGCCGACGCTGGAGGCCAGGCCGTGGTTGAGCAGGGTGGCGGTGAGGATGCCGGCCATCACCACCCAGGGGCGGCGGAAGCGGGAGGCGAGCGAGAAGGCGAGGAGCTGGGTCTTGTCGCCCATCTCGCTCACGGCGACGAGCAGGAAGCTGCTGACCACGGTCTCGAGCATCGGGGGCGAAGGGATAGCCGCAGGCGGCGGGGGCGGTCAACAGCGGGGGGATCGGCCCGCCGGGGGGCGGCCTGGCGGGGGCATCCCCGCTACAATGCGCCCCTCGCCCCGGCGCCCGCCGGGCGCGTCAAGACGGAGATGCGGATGCCCCGGACGCTCGCCCTGCTGTCGCTGCTCCTGCCGCTCGCGGCCGGAGCCGCCGCCGACCCCAACCCGCTGCTCGCGCCCTGGGACGGGCCCTTCGGCATCCCGCCCTTCGCGCGCATCCGGGACGAGCACTTCGGGCCGGCGCTGCGCCAGGCCATGGCGGCGGTCCGAAGCGAGGTGGAGCGCATCGCCGCCCAGCCCGCGGCGGCCACCTTCGAGAACACCCTGGAGCCCCTCGACGCCGCCGGCGAGCCGCTGGAGCGGGTCCAGAGCGTGTTCCAGAACCGGGCCGGCTCCGACACCACGCCGGCCATCCAGGCGGTGAACCGCGAGGTGGCCCCGCTGCTCGCCGCCCACCGCGACGCCATCGACATGGACCCGCGCCTCTTCGCGCGGGTGCGGGCGGTGCGCGAGGCGGCGGCCGGGCTCGGGCCGGAGCAGCGGATGCTGGTGGAGCGCACCTGGAAGCGCATGGTGCGGGCCGGGGCGGGCCTCGAGCCGGCGGCCCAGGCGCGGCTGCGCGCCGTCAACGGCGAGCTGGCGACGCTCGGGGTGAGGTTCGCCGACAACGTGCTGGCCGAGACCAACGCCTACCGGCTGGTGCTGGACCGGCCCGGGCAGCTCGACGGACTCCCGCCCTGGCTCCGCGCCGCGGCGGCCGAGGAGGCCGCCCGGGCGGGCCTGCCCGGCAAGTGGCTCTTCACCCTCAAGGCCCCCAGCCTCTGGCCCTTCCTGCAGCACGCCCGCGACCGCGAGCTGCGCCGGCAGATGTTCCAGGCCTACACCGGCCGCTGCGACAGGGGAGGCCCCACCGACAACAAGGCGGTGGCGTCGCGGATGGCGGCGCTGCGGGCCGAGAAGGCGCGGCTGCTCGGGTTCGCCACCTGGGCCGACTACGTCCTCGACGACCAGATGGCCGGGAGCCCGGGCCAGGCCTACGCCTTGCTCGACAGGCTCTGGGCGCCGGCCAAGGCGGCCGCGGCGCGCGAGGCCGAGGAGCTGACCCGCGCGCTGCAGGCCGACGGCCAGGCGCTGCCCCTCGCGCCCCACGACTGGTTCCACTACGCCGAGCGGGTGCGGAAGGAGCGGCACGACCTCGACGAGGACGAGCTGCGCCCCTACTTCGCGCTCCCGCGGGTGCGCGACGGCGCCTTCGAGGTGGCGCGTCGCCTCTACGGGATCACCTTCACCGCCCGGCCCGACCTGCCGGTGCCCGGCGCCGAGGCCCAGGCCTGGGAGGTGAAGGAGGCCGACGGCTCCCACCTGGCCATCTTCTTCACCGACTACCACCCGCGGCCGGGCAAGCGCTCCGGCGCCTGGGCCTCCGGCTTCCGGGGCCAGTGGAGCCGCGGCGGGCGCGAGGTCCGGCCGCTGGTGATGAACACCTGCAACTTCACCCGGCCCGTGGGCGGGGCGCCGGCGCTGCTCTCGCTGGAGGAGGTGCACACCCTCTTCCACGAGTTCGGCCACGGCCTGCACGCCATGCTGGCCCGCAAGCGCTTCGCCGCGCTCTCCCGGACGCCGCGCGACTTCGTCGAGCTCCCCTCGCAGGTGATGGAGAACTGGGCCCTGGAGCCGGCGGTGCTCCGCGGCTACGCCCGCCACTGGAAGACCGGCGAGCCCATCCCCGAGCGGCTGGTGGAGCGCATCCGCGCCGCCGAGCGCTGGAACGGCGGGTTCCGCAGCGTCGAGTACCTGGCGGCCAGCCTGCTGGACCTCGACTGGCACACCCTGGCGGCTCCGGCCGAGCAGGACGCCGCCACCCTGGAGCGCATCTCGCTGGCGCGCATGGGGATGCCCGAGGCCATCGTCCCCCGCTACCGCTCCACCTACTTCCAGCACGTCTTCGGCCCCGGCGACGGCTACTCGGCCGGCTACTACAGCTACCGCTGGGCGGAGGTGCTCGACGCCGACGCCTTCGCCCTCTTCCAGGAGAAGGGGCTCTTCGACCCGGCCACGGCCGGCGCCTTCCGCGCGCTGCTGGCGCGGGGGGGCTCGGTCGATCCCATGGAGCTCTTCGTCGCCTTCCGCGGTCGCAAGCCCTCGGTCGAGCCGCTGCTCAGGAGGCTGGGCTTCGAGGCGGCGCACTAGCGGCGGCGATCCAGCGCCCCGCCAGGCGCGAGAAGGCCCGCTCGCGCCGCACGGCCGGGCGGAAGCCGGCACAGGCGGGGCCGGCAGGCCGCTCCGGGCAGGTGGCGCAGGGCGAGCGGTCGGGACCGCGGCGGCGGTAGGCGAGGAGCGCGCCGGCGAAGGCGGCGGCGGCGAGGAGGGCGGCGAGCAGCCCCGGGCCGTCGGCGCGCCGGAGCCCGCCGGCGGCCAGCGCCGCGGCGAGCCCCATGGGCGCCAGGCGCGTGAGCAGCTTGCGCGCCCGCCCGCCGGCGCCGGGCCGCAGCGAGCCCCAGGCGGCGAGGAGCAGGAGGGCGGCCCCGGCCGCGAGCGCGGCGCCGGAGGGGCGCGGCGCCAGCAGGCCCGCGGCCAGCCCCAGCGCGCCGCCGAGGCCCAGCAGGCTGCAGCCCAGGCACAGGCGCGTCCGGCGGCCGAGCCGGAGCAGCTCGCCCCGGTAGGCGCCGCAGAGCGGGTGGTGGGCGAGGCGGTGGAAGGCGTGGGCCCGGCGGGCCAGGCGGTCGATGCGCCGCGCCAGGCCCGGCGGCAGCCGGCTCACGGCGCGGCCGAGGTCCGGCGGATGACCACCGCCGTGCCGTAGGCCACGATCTCGTTGGTGTTCTGCATGAGCTCGGAGGAGTCGAAGCGGAACCCGAGCACCGCGTTGGCGCCCATCTGGCGGGCGTGCTGCTCCAGGCGGTTCATGGCCTCGTTGCGGGTCTCGTTGGCGAGCTCGCTGAACATGGTGATCTCGCCGCCGAAGATGGTCTGGCAGCCGGCGCAGGTGGTGCCGACGACGCTGCGGCTGCGGACGGTGATGCCCCAGCAGGGGCCCACCACCCGCTCCACCTCGTAGCCGGGGGGAGGATCGAAGGTGGTCTGGATGGGGATCTGATGGGGGAGGGGGGCGGTGGAGGCGCCGGGGCGGATGGCCATGGCGGGGAGCTTACCGGAGCGGGACCGGCAGGGGAGAAAACGGCAGGCCGCCCCCGACGGGGAGCGGCCCGCAGGGGAGCGCTAGTTGTGGGCGGAGAGGGCCTGCTCGGCGGCGGCCAGCACCGCCGCGCCGCTCGCGGCCGGGGCCGCCTGCAGCGCGCCGTAGACCGCGCCGGCGGTGGTCTCGAGCGCGGTGCGGTAGCCGGCGACCAGCAGGGCGGCGAGGGCCAGCGTGGCGGCGAAGGTGCGGAGGGCGGAGCGGCGGGGGGTCGAGAGCGTCGTCATGGCAACCTCGTGGATTCTCGTTCGCAACACCCCCTCCTACGCCGCTCCCGCCGGCCTATTTCAGCCCTCCGCGGCCCGCACTCCGCGTATACTTCCGGCACACCCTGCAAGCGCGGAGAAGCCATGGCCCGCCGCCCCGACGCCTCGCTGCTGCTCCTCGCGCTCACCATGTCGCTGGCGGCGGGCTGCGGCGACAAGAAGGTCACCTGCCCTGCCGGCCAGGCCGACTGCTCGGGCGCCTGCACCGACCTGCAGTCCGACGTCCGGAACTGCGGCGGCTGCACCCTGCGCTGCGCCGCCGGGGCCGCCTGCAACGCCGGGCAATGCGGCTGCCCGGCGGGCCAGGACACCTGCGCGGGCGCCTGCGTGGACCTGGCTGCCGATCCCCGGCACTGCGGCACCTGCACCCACGACTGCGGCACGGGCACCTGCGCCGCCGGGGCCTGCGCCTGCGGCGCCACCCGCGACTGCGGCACCCAGGCCAGCCCGCAGTGCGTGGACGACCAGCGCGACGGCGCCAACTGCGGCGCCTGTGGCCAGTCGTGTGGAGCGGGTACCTGCCTCTCCGGCGCCTGCGCCTGCGGCACCAGCACCGACTGCGGCCCCGGTGCGAACCCGCGATGCCTCGACACCCGCGCCGACCGCCTGAACTGCGGCGCCTGCGGCAACCCCTGCGCCGACGGCGAGATCTGCTCGGCCGGCACCTGCCTCGCCTGCGGCGGCGCCACGCCCGACCGCTGCGGCAACGCCTGCGCCGACACCGCCACCGACGCGGCCAATTGCGGCGCCTGCGGCCACGCCTGCGCCGCCGGCCGGGTGTGCACCGCGGGCGCCTGCACCTGCCCCGCCGGCCAGACGAGCTGCAGCGGAACCTGCGTGGACCTGCAGACCGACCCCTCCCATTGCGGCTCCTGCACTGGCACCTGCGGCGCCCAGCAGTCCTGCGTCGCCGGCGGCTGCACCTGCGCCGCCCCCGCCGTCACCTGCGGGGCCGCCTGCTGCACCGCGGGCACGACCTGCTGCCCGGGCGGGACGGCCTGCCAGACCGTGCACGCCAACGGGCTCGGGGGCTCCTTCGTCAACTGCGATCCGCTCGGCACCTACACGGAGCAGAGCGCCCTGGCCGCCGCCGCATCGTGGGGGCCGGGCGGCACCAGGGTCGTCGCCGGCCTCACCTGCCCCAACGAGTGCATCGCCTGGACGGCGACCATCAACCAGATCATCAACACCGGCGTCTGGTGCTGGACCGGCGCTGCGCAGGGGCGCGTCCTGGTGAGCGCGAGCGCGGTGCCCATGTGTCCCGTTGCGGGCCCCAGCCAGTGGAACTAGGCGGGTCGGGGTCGAGGTCGAGGTCGGGGTCGAGGTCTGAGGTCGGCCCCTTCACGATTAGCCCGGCCCATCCAGCCCCAGCCGCGCCACGTCCTCGGGCGTGTTGGCGTTGGCGAACGCTCGCCCCTCCGGGTCGATCGCCCGCCACTCCTCCTCCGGCACGAACCGGGCGCCGACGGCGGTGCAGATCTTCCACATCGACGGGTTCCCCTCCCCGAGCATGCGCTCCACGGTGGGAAGGCAGGCGCGCGACCAGAAGGCGTGGAGCGGCTCCAGCCGACCCCTCCACACCACCGCCACGGCAGGGGCGTCGCGCCGCGCGGCCAGCCAGGAGATCGGTGCGGCCGAGAGGAAGGGCATGTCGCAGCCGGCCGTGAAGATCCACGGCGTGGCGGCGGCGGAGAGCGCGGCGTGGAGCCCGCCCGGCGCGCCCTTGCCGGCCACCCGGTCGGGCACCACCGGGACGCCGAAGCCTTCGTAGGGGGCCGGGTCGTTGGCGACGATGAGGGCCTGGCCGAACAGGTCGTCGAAGAGCCGCAGGGCCCGCCCGGCCAGCGGCTCGCCGCCCAGGCGCAGCAGCCCCTTGGCCACGCCGCCGAGGCGGGAGGCCTGGCCACCTGCGATGAGCGCGCCGGTGCAGTCGGCGAGGAGCGGGGTGGGAGGCATCGAGGGCTTTGTCGGCCGGGTCCCCTGCACTATAAGGGGGCGGCGTGACCCCCGAGAAGCGAATCGAGGCCTTCCGGCGCATGCTGGAGGCCCGGCCCGACGAGCCCTTCGCCCGCTACTCGCTGGCCATGGCGCTGCGGGGGGCGGGGCAGGGCGAGGAGGCGGTCCGCGAGTTCGAGGAGCTGCGGCGGCGCTCCCCGGGCTACGTGCCCGCCTACCTGATGCTGGGTCAGCTCCTCGAGACGATGGGGCGGGGGACCGAGGCGGCCGCGGCCTACCAGGCCGGCATCGCCGCCGCCCGCCAGGCCGGAAACGATCATGCCCGCGGAGAGCTCGAGCAGGCGCTCGACCTCCTGCGGGCGCAGGGATAGCGAGAGGGAGGACAGATGGCCGGACCGCTCATGCAGGGCAAGCACGCGCTCGTCACCGGGGTGGCCAACGACCGCTCCATCGCCTGGGCCATCGCCCAGCTCTTCCAGGAGGAGGGGGCCGAGCTGGTCTTCACCTACCCCGGAGAGTCGATGGAGAAGCGGGTGCGGCCGCTGGCCGAGAGCATCGGCGCCCGGGCGTGTCTCGATTGCGACGTGGCCAAGGACGCCGACATCGACCGCACCGTGGCCGAGGTGAAGAAGATCTGGGACCGGGTGGACGTGCTCATCCACTCCATCGGCTTCGCCCCCCGCGCCGCCCTCGACGGCCGCTTCACCGACGCCACCACCCGCGAGGTCTGGGCCATCACCATGGACATCTCGGCCTACTCGCTCATCGGCCTGGCGCGCGCCTTCCGGCCCATGATGCCCCCCGGCTCCTCCATCGTCTCCCTCACCTACTACGGCGCGGAGAAGGTGGTCCGGAACTACAACGTCATGGGCGTGGCCAAGGCGGCGCTGGAGTGCTCCACCCGCTACCTGGCCGAGGACCTGGGCCAGGACGGCATCCGCGTGAACACCATCAGCGCCGGGCCCCTCAAGACCCTGGCCGCCGCCGGCATCAAGGGCATGCGCTCCATGCTGGGCGAGAACGCCGAGAAGACGCCGCTGCGCCGCAACATCGACCAGGTGGACGTGGCCAAGGCCGCGCTCTACCTGTGCAGCGACCTCGGGCTCAGCGTCACCGGCGAGACGCTCCACGTCGACGCCGGCCAGAACATCATGGGCGTGGTGTCGATGGGCTAGAGGAAGCGCCCGCGCGGCAGGCTCTCCCCGACGAAGGGATTGCTGCGCCGCTCGACGCCGATCTGGCCGGTGGGTCCGTGGCCGGAGTGGAAGGCGACCGCGTCGCCGAGCGGGAAGAGCTTCTCGACGATGGAGGCCCGCAGGTCGGCGAAGTCGCCGCCGGGCAGGTCGGTGCGCCCCACCGAGCCGGCGAAGAGCGTGTCGCCGGTGAAGAGGGCCTGCGCCGCCGGGATCCAAAGACTGCAGGAGCCGCGGGAGTGGCCCGGCGTGTGGATCACGTGGCAGGCGAGCTGGCCCAGCGCGAACTCCTCGCCGTCGGCGTGCCAGTGATCCACCTCCGGCACCTCGCCGGCCTCGTCGAAGCCGAACATCTCCGCCTGCCGCGGCAGCTCGGCCAGCCAGTCGCGGTCCAGGGCGTGGATCTGGAGCCTGGCGCCGAAGGCCCGGCGCGCCGCGGCGGCGCCGGCCACGTGGTCCACGTGGCCGTGGGTCAGGAAGATGCGCTGCACCCGGAATCCGCCCTGCTCGACCAGCGCCTGGACGCGGGGCAGGTCGCCGCCCGGGTCGATGACCAGCGCCTCCTTGGTCCGGGTGCAGGCGGCCACCCAGGTGTTCTCGGCGAAGGGGCCGACCACTGCTTGGCGCACGACGAGCATCGGGTCCCCGATACACGAAGGGCCGGGAGGAACGCATCCCCCCGGCCCGTTTGGGCACGGCCCGGCGGCGCTAGGCGTTGAAGGACTGGCCGCAGCCGCAGGTGTTCTTGGCGTTCGGGTTGTTGAACTTGAAGCCCGCGCCCTGGAGGCCGACCACGTAGTCGACGGTCACGCCCTGCAGGTACATGGAGCTCATGGGGTCGAGGTAGATCTTGATGTCGCCGGCGTCGACCACCAGGTCGCCGTCCTTGGTCTCGTTCTCGAAGTCCATGGAGTACTGGAAGCCGGAGCAGCCCCCGCCCACGACGCCGACGCGGATGCCGTAGCCCTGGAGGTTCTCCCGGGCCATGGCGTCCTTCACCATCTCGATGGCCTTGGGCGTGAACGTGACGGGGCTGGAGGAGGGCTCCTCGCCCACGAGGTTCCTGCCCGGGGTGACGACGGCGGTGTCCATGTCCTGTTCTCCTTGGAGGTGTAATCTCGACTAGACCCGTCCATGATAGCGGGAGGGCCCTTCCGCTTCAACCCGAGTTGTCTACCCCGCCGCCGCCCCTGCCCGACAGGTGCCTGCCCCCGTCCACGGGAAGGATGGCGCCGGTGACGTAGGGGGCGCCGGCGAGGAAGCGGACGGCCGCGGCCACGTCCTCCGGTGTGCCCGCCCGGCCGAGGGGGATGCGGGAGGCCAGCTCGCGCCGGCGCGCCGCCGGGATCGACTCGGGCCACAGCACCGTGCCCGGCGCCACCGCGTTCACCCGCACCGCCGGCGCCAGCTCCAGCGCCAGGCACTCGGTGATGCGCACCAGGGCCGCCTTGCTGGCGGCGTAGGCCGCGTACCCCTTCCACGCCACCAGCCCGCCCCCGATGTCGGCCACGTTGACGATGGCGCCGCGGCTCCGCCGCAGGAGCGGCGCCAGCGCCCGCGAGAGCAGGAGCGGCGCCCGGGCGTTGAGGTCCATCTGCGCGTCGAAGGCGGCGGCGTCGGTGTCGGCGAGGGGGCGGGCCTCGAAGGCGGCGGCGCTGTTCACCAGCAGGTCGAGCCGGCCGAAGCGGGCGCGGAAGGCGCGGGCCAGCGCCTCGGGTCCGCCGGGCGCGGCCAGGTCGGCCGGCAGGGCCACGAGCCCGCGGGGCGGGCGGTGGGAGCGGTGGTGGGCCGCCACCTCCCACCCGTGCCTCCGGAGGTCCAGGGCGATGGCGCGTCCCACGCGCACGCCGGCTCCGGTCACGAGGGCCACGGGGGACGCCATGCGGCGCAGGGTAGGGCGGGCGGGGAGAGAGGTCAAAGGGTCGACGTCGCGGCCGGGGTCGCGGTCCCCATCCCGGCCCATCGGCCCCCCCCGGCCTCGTGCTATCTCACCACCGGTCTCGCGCCCCGGAGCCCCCCATGTCCTCCCGCCGCCTCGCCCCCGCAGCCGCCCTCCTCCTCCTGGCCGCCGCCTGCGCCGCCGTGAAGCCCGCCGCGCCGTCCGCCCAGCCGGCGCCCGCGACGGCCGCCCCTGTCGCGCCGCCGGAGATCTCCTCGCCGGTGCTCGCGGCCATGGACCGGAAGGCAGACCCGTGCCAGGACTTCTACCGCTTCGCCTGCGGGGGCTGGATCGCCTCGACGAAGCTGCCCGCGGATCAGTCCATCTGGGTGCGCTCCTTCTCGGTCATCGAGGAGGAGAACCGCGCCTTCGTCCGCCAGATGCTCGAGGAAGCCGGCAGGAGCCCCGGCGCCGACCCCGACCGCAGGCGGGTGGGCGACTACTACGCGGCCTGCATGGACGAGGCGGCCATCGAGAAGGCCGGCACCGCTCCGCTCGCCCCCTGGCTGGCGCGCATCGACGCCGCCCGGGACCTGCCCTCGCTCCTCGCCGTCACCGGCGAGCTGCACGCCGGGCCGGCCAATCCCCTCTTCTCCATCGGCCCCATCAACGACTTCCTCGACCCCGGCCTCCAGATCCTCCTCGTGCTGCAGCCCGAGCTCGGTCTCCCGGAGCGCGACTTCTACCTCTCCGACGAGGCGCGGATGAAGGAGCTGCGCACCGCCTACCAGCGCCACGTGGCGGCCACGCTCGGGCTCCTCGGCGAGCCCGCCCCCGGCGCCGAGCGCCACGCCGCCGACATCCTGGCGCTGGAGACGCGGCTGGCCAGGGCCTCGCGCGACAGCACCGCCATGCAGGAGTACGACAAGCTCTACAACCGCCTGGAGCGCGCCGGCCTGCAGAAGCTGACCCCGGCCCTCTCCTGGGACCGGTACTTCGAGGCGCTCGGCTACCCCGGGCTCACCGCCGTCAGCGTCGGCACGCCCGAATACTTCACGGCCCTGGAGGCGGCGCTGCGCGAAACGCCCGTCGAGACCCTGCGCGCCTACCTCCGCTGGTCGCTGGTCCACGCCACCTCGGGCCACCTCCCCGACCGCTTCGTGCGGGAGCGCTTCGCCTTCTACGGCAAGGCGCTGTCGGGCCAGGCGGAGCTCGCGCCCCGCTGGAAGCGCTGCGTGGCCGCCACCGAGTCGGCCCTCGGAGAGGCGGTGGGGCGGGTCTACGCGGCCGCCCGATTCCCCGGCGACTCCAAGCAGGTGGCCCTGGAGATGATCGGCGACATCGAGGACGCCTTCGCCGCCAGCCTCCCCGGGCTCGGCTGGATGGACGCCTCCACCCGGGAGCGCGCGCTGGAGAAGAAGGCGGCGGTCGCCAACAAGATCGGCTACCCCGACCGCTGGCGCGACTACGGCGCCCTGGTGGTGAAGCGCGACGACGCCTTCGGCAACGCCATCGCCGCCATGCGCTTCGAGACCCGGCGCCAGCTCGACAAGGTGGGCAAGCCCACCGACCGGTTCGAGTGGGGCATGAGCCCGCAGGAGGTCAACGCCTACTACAACCCGTTCCAGAACGAGATCGTCTTCCCCGCCGGGATCCTGCAGCCGCCCTTCTTCCGCCGGGACTTCCCCGCGGCCATGAACTACGGGGCCATCGGCATGGTCATCGGACACGAGCTCTCCCACGGCTTCGACGACGTGGGGCGCAAGTTCGACCCGCAGGGCCGGCTGCGCGAGTGGTGGGCGCCGGAGGTGGCGAGCCGCTTCGAGAAGCAGACCCAGTGCCTGGTGGACCAGTACGGGCGCTTCGAGGTGGAGCCCGGGCTCCGGGTCAACGGGAAGCTCACCCTGGGCGAGAACATCGCCGACGTCGCCGGCCTCAAGCAGGCCTGGGTGGCCTACCAGGCCTGGAAGAAGCGCCACGGCGGCGTGGCCCCCACCGTGCCCGGCCTCACCGCCGACCAGCTCTTCTTCGTGGCCCAGGCCCAGTCCTGGTGCACGGTCACCACGCCCCAGGCCGAGCGGCTCCGCTCCGCCACCGACGGCCACTCCCTCTCCCGCTTCCGCGTCAACGGCCCGGTGGCCAACCACCCCGCCTTCGGCGCCGCCTTCCAGTGCCCCGCCGGCACGCCCATGAACCCCGCGGAGAAGTGCCTGGTCTGGTAGCTCCGCCTCGCCCCCTGCTATCCTCCGCGCCCCGCGGGGTTCCCCCATCGCCCGCATTCACCCTGGGGAAGGAGCGATCGCATGTCCGGAGGAGGCTTCCACGTCCATGGCCCGCACGACCACGAGGTCGAGCACGCCGCCCAGCACGGCGGCGACTCCTTCTCGAGCAAGGTGGCGCTGACCACCGCCATCCTGGCCACGGTCGGCGCCCTCTTCGCGTACATGGGCGGCGCCACCCAGGCCAACGCCTCGCTCTACAAGAACAACGCCGCCATCAAGAAGACCGAGGCCTCCAACCAGTGGAACTACTACCAGGCCAAGAGCAGCAAGCAGAACCTGGCCGAGATGGGCGTCCAGCTGGTGGAGGGGGCCAGGGCCGAGGGCTTCCGGGCCGAGGTGGAGCGCTACAAGAAGGAGAAGGCCGAGATCAAGGCGGCCGCCGAGGCGCTGGAGGCCGAGTCCACCGACTGGGACAGGAAGTCGGACGGCCAGATGCACCTGCACCACCGCTGGGCGCAGGCCACCACCGCGCTGCAGATCGCCATCGCCCTCTCGGCCATCGCCCTCATCACCCGCAAGACCTGGCTGCAGAAGGTGGTCTACGGCTTCTCGGCAGTCGGCCTGGCGCTGGGGATCCTGGCGCTGCTCCACGTGTGAGCGGCTACCCGGTCCCCCGGGGGTCCCACACCGGCTCGGCCATGCCCTGGGCATGGTTGGCGGCCCGTGCCGCCACGAAGAGAAAGTCGGCCAGCCGGTTGAGGTAGGCGAGCACCGCGGGGCTCACCGGCGCGCGCCGGTGCAGCCCCACCACCCGCCGCTCGGCGCGCCGGGCCACCGCCCGGGCGTGGTGGAGCGAGGCGGCGAGCGGCGTCCCGCCCGGCAGGATGAAGTGGCGCAGCGGCTGGAGGAGCGCCTCCCAGGCGTCGATCTGCCGCTCCAGCTCGGCCACCCAGGCCGGCTCGATGGGCGGCAGCGAGGCGCGCGAGGCCTCCGGCGGTGTGGCCAGCTCCGCCCCCACCGCGAAGAGCTGGGACTGGACGGCCGCCAGGTGGCGCTCGATCTCGCCCATGGCCGGGAGCCAGCCGTCCTCGGCCCAGCCCTCGCGCCCGGCGGCGCGGATGGTGCCGAGCAGCGCGTTGAGCTCGTCCACCGCGCCGCAGGCCTCGATGCGCACGTCGTCCTTGGAGACCCGCGGCCCCCCGAACAGGCCGGTCTCTCCGCCGTCCCCGGTCTTCGTGTAGATCTTCACCCGAGCAGAGCTAACACCCCGCTGGCGCCGGCCGCAATGGCGCTCCCTGGCCGAGGAGCCGATGACCCTTCCCTTCGACGCCGCAGCGCTCGAGCGCATCGGCCGCGCCGCCGCAGAGGACGCCTGGCGCGGCGGCATGAGCGTGCGCAAGCCCGACGGGACGGTAGTGCCCATCCCGCTGGTGGCCGAGCCCGAGCCCTTCTCCCCCGAGGAGCTGGAGAGGCTGGCGCGCGAGGCCCGGGCCCTGCTCTCCGGCGCGGTGAAGCTGGCGCGGGCGCTCCTGGCCCACGGCGACGCCCGCGACCGCGAGGCGCTGCTGGGGCCGTTCGAGGGGCTCGAGGCCGAGGCCATGGCCCGGCTCTTCGACGAGGCGCCGCTCCCGGCGCTGGTGGCCCGCGTGGACTTCCTGCGGCCCGGCGAGCCCGGCGCGCCGGCCCGCGCGCTGGAGCTCAACGCCACCATCCCCGCGATGCCGGCCTACGCCGACCTGGCGGCCCACTCCTGGCTCCGGGCCGCGGCGCGCGAGCGCGGGCTGCCGCCGCGGGTGGCCGAGGATCTGGTGGCCGAGTGCGGCAGCAACATGGAGGAGTTCCGGCGCACGCTGGCGGCCTACCACGCACTGCGCGGCGGCACGCGCGCCCGGCCCGCCATCGCCATCGTGGCCCGCCCGGGCGACGCCCAGATCGGCGAGCTGCGCCGCCTGGCCGAGCACTTCCGCCAGATGGGCCACCGGGTCGAGAACCTCACGCCCGCCGACTGCCGTCCGGGCGAGTGGGAGCTCCTCTACC
The DNA here is from genome assembly GCA_016214955.1 of Deltaproteobacteria bacterium. Lineage (GTDB taxonomy): Bacteria > Myxococcota > Myxococcia > Myxococcales > Anaeromyxobacteraceae > JACRMN01. Next base: position 171,447 of record JACRMN010000007.1, on the reverse strand, counting down.
GGCACGTCTGGGCCCACAACACCCCGCCCGACAGCCCCTTCGCCGAGGCGCTGCGCCACCCGGGCCGCTTCATCCTCGCCAACCCCGTGAACGGGCTGCTCGAGGCCAAGGCCCTCTTCGCCCGCCTCTCCGAGTGCGCCGACGACCCGGCGCTGGCGGCGCTGGCCGGCCTCGACGAGGAGGAGCGGGGCGCGGCCCTCCGCATCCCCTGGACCCGCCGGCTCGACGCCGGGCTGGTGCCGCGCCTGCTCGCCGACCGCAAGGCCTTCGTGCTCAAGCGGAGCTGGGACTACGGCGGCAAGAGCGTGCTGCTGGGCGCCGAGCTCGGCGAGGAGGAGTGGGCCCGCGGCGTGGAGGCGGCGCTGGCCGACACCCGCGGCGGTGGCTTCGTGGTGCAGGAGCGGATCTTCGCCGCCTGGCGCCCGGCCACCCGCATCACGCCGGAGGGGACCTTCGCCGGCCAGCTCGTCCGCGACGTCTCCACCTACGCCGGCCTGGGGCCGGCCTGGCCGAGGGGCTCGGTGGTCCGCGCCGCCGCCTCGCCCATCGTGAACATCTTGGGCGGCGGCGGGCTGGCGCCGGTCATCCCGGAGCCGGTGCTGGCGCGGCTGGCCTGAGGGACTCCGGCCCCCCGGAGGGGTCGACCACCCAAGCGGGGCGGCACTCAGGCAGGTGGCCGCGGGTCGGGTGGATGGGTCTAGGCAGCAGGTGTTCGTGTGCTAGAGTCTATGGCGGTTCCAAGGAAGCCTCGCTCCCGGGCCCGGGAGCGGGGTCGCTGAAGCAGGGATGGGCCGACCGCCCTCCTTGGCTCTCCCTGCTTCGGCACTTTCAAGAAGGGGCCGCCCGCGCAAGCCGGCGGCCCTTTCCCTTTGTGGCCACCGCTGAAATCGAAGGTTTGGGCGGGTGGCGGGTGAATCGCGACCCCGCCACTGCTGGGTGGCCTCTGCTAACCTGACCGCGATGCCCACGGGCAAGGTTCTGGTGGTGGAGGACTCTCCGGTCCAGGCCGACCGGATCGGCGAGGTGCTGCGCGGCGCGGGCTACGACGTGACCTTCGCCTCGGACCGCTCCAGCGCCCAGACCCAGCTCGTCGCCAGCCCGCCAGACCTGCTCCTGCTGTCCATGGTGCTCGACGACGGCAGCGGCGCCGACGTGCTCCGCTTCCGCAAGGTGCTCCCCCGCCACCTCTTCGTCCCGGCCATCATCCTCTCGGCCCAGTCCGACCTGGCGGCCCGCCTCAAGGGGCTCCGCCTGGGCGCCGAGGACTACCTGGGCAAGGACGCCCACCCCGAGGAGATCCTGGCGCGGGTGGCCACCATGCTGCGCATCAAGCAGCTCCAGGACGACCTGCGCGACGCCAACGAGAAGCTGGAGCTGCTCTCGGTCACCGACGGCCTCACCGGCCTCTACAACCACCGCGCCTTCCAGACCCGGCTGCGCGAGGAGTTCGGCCGCGCCGCCCGCTACGGCGGGCCGCTCTCGCTGGTGATGATCGACCTCGACCACTTCAAGGCCATCAACGACACCTGGCTCCACCCCTTCGGCGACAAGGTGCTCCGCGAGACCGCCATCCTCATCCGCAACTCGCTGCGCGACCACGACGTCTCGGCGCGCTACGGCGGCGAGGAGTTCGCGGTGCTGCTGCCCCACACGCCCTTCGCCAGCGCCTTGCCGGTGGCCCGCCGCATCGCCCGGGCCATCGCCGGCCACCTCTTCGTCGTGGACGCGGACGAGCCCGGCAGCCAGGGGCCGGAGGTGAGCGTCACCGCCTCCTTCGGCGTGGCGGCCTTCCCGGGTGGCGACGTCACCACGCCCGAGACCCTGGTGCGGCGCGCCGACGAGGCGCTCTTCCGCGCCAAGCGCGCCGGCCGCGATCGGATCTGGGCCTACGGCGGCGACGGCGAGTTCCGCGAGGACGCCGAACCGGAGGCCTCGGCGAGCCCACCACCCGCCTGAGGTGGGTCGGGAAACGCATTTTTCCCTGTACCGTTTGCCCCTGTCCTGCGGCATCGGGGGGTGCGTCACTACCCCCAGGGTGACAGGGAACCCCGAAGTTTTCTACACAACCACCTGATTTCACGACCCCTCGGTCCGCCCGGACCCGGAACGGAGAATGCAGCCCCACCGCCGGACTGCATGACTGCTGCCCTGGCACAGGTCACCGACACCATGGGGGTTGCCATCGAGGCGACCCTGCTGCTCGTCGACGACGACGAGCACGTCCGCCGCGCGCTGAAGCGCGTGCTCAAGCGCGCGAGATGCCGGCTGCTCGAGGCGGCAGATGCCGCGGAGGGGCTGCGGGCGCTCGAGACCGAGCCCGTGCACGTGGTGGTCTCCGACTACCGCATGCCCGGGATGTCGGGGGTCGAGTTTCTGCGGCAGGTGAAGGAGCGCTGGCCGCGGGTGCAGCGCGTGCTGCTCACCGGCCAGGCCGACACCGCGGCCATCGAGGAGGCGGTCAACCAGTCGGAGATCTTCCGCTTCATCTGGAAGCCCTGGGACGACGCCCACCTCATCCTCACCATCCAGAGCGCCATCGATCAGTACTGGCTGGTGGAGGAGAACAGCCGGCTCAACGCCCTCATCGCCCAGCGCAACCAGGAGCTGGAGCGGATGAACCGGGAGCTGGACGTGAAGCTGGAGCAGCGCTCCCGCGCCCTGATCCGCGCCGCCGACGAGTGGCGCGCCTGCTTCGACGCCATCAGCGACCCGCTGGCCATCGTCAAGGAGGACGGCGAGGTGGTGCGGGGCAACTCGGCCTTCGCCAAGGCCGCCGGCGTCCTCATCAACCGGCTCCCCGGGCTGGTGCCCATCCGCGACGCCTTCGGCGAGCTGCCCGCGCCCCGCGCCGTCTCCGACGCCGACGAGACGGTCTCCGAGGTGCTGCACGGCGACAGGGCCTGGCTGGTCCGCACCTTCCCGTTCCCCGAGGTGGGCGCGGTCACGGTGTGGAAGGACGTGACCGACGAGCGCGAGGTGACCCGCCGGCTCCTGCAGGCCGAGAAGATGTCGGCGGTGGGACAGCTCGCCGGGGGCGTGGCGCACGAGATCAACAACCCGCTGGGCGGCATCCTGGCCTTCGCGCAGCTCATGAGCCGCGAGGACCGCAGCGCCGAGGACCTCGAGAACCTCAACCTCATCATGGACGCGGCCACCCGCGCCAAGAAGATCGTGGAGTCGCTGCTGCGGTTCTCGCGGCGGCCCAAGCAGGACGAGCGCGGCGACGTCGACCTGGCCCGCGTGGCCGAGGACGCGCTCTTCCTCCTCAGCTCGCAGATCAAGGACGGCAAGGTCGAGGTGGTCCGCAAGATCGACCCGGCCCTCTGCCACGGCAACGGCAACCTGCTGGGCCAGATCCTGGTGAACCTGCTGGTCAACGCCCTGCAGGCCATGAGGAACCAGGGGAAGCTGACCGTCGAGACCGGCGTCGAGGGGACCATGTGCCGGGTCCGCGTCAGCGACAACGGGCCGGGCGTGCCGCTCGAGATCCAGAGCCGCATCTTCGAGCCTTTCTTCACCACCAAGCCGGAGGGGCAGGGCACCGGGCTCGGCCTCTCCATCTGCTACCGCATCGCCGAGGAGCACGGCGGCACCATCCGCCACGAGCCGGTGCCGGGTGGAGGGGCCTCCTTCATCCTGGAGATCCCGCAGGCGCAGCAGCGTTCTTGAAGGGGGAGCCGCACATGGAAGCCACCGAGAAGAAGGTCCGGGTCCTGATCGTCGACGACGAGCCCACGCTCCTCAAGGCGCTGGAGGCTCTGCTGTCGAAGAAGGGGCACGAGGTGGTGGCGCTCGACTCGCCCATCGTCGCCACCCAGAAGCTGGCCCAGGAGGACTTCGACGTCGCGCTGCTCGACGTCAAGATGCCGGAGCTCTCGGGCATCGAGCTCCTCACCGCCGTCAAGCACCGCCGGCCGGAGGTGGAGGTCATCATGATGACCGGCCACGCCACGGTGGAGACGGCCCTGGCGGCGGTGAAGGCCGGCGCCTACGACTACCTGACCAAGCCCTTCGACGACGTGGAGCTGGTGGCCCGGGCGGTGTCCAAGGCCGCCGAGCGCAAGCACCTCTTCGACCGCAACCGGCAGCTGGAGCGGGAGCTGCGCGAGCGCGACGGCGCCGGCACGCCGGCCGAGGGCATCGTCGGCACCTCGGGCCCCATCCGCGACGTCACCCGCATGATCGACGCGGTGGCCTACAGCGCCGCCACCGTGCTCATCACCGGCGAGAGCGGCACCGGCAAGGAGCTGGTGGCCCGCGGCCTCCACAACAAGAGCCCCCGCCGCAGCCACCCCTTCGTGGCCCTCAACTGCGGCGCCCTCACCGAGACCCTGCTGGAGAGCGAGCTCTTCGGCCACGTGAAGGGGGCCTTCACCGGCGCCCAGCGCGACCAGAAGGGACTCTTCGACGCCGCCGACGGCGGCACCATCTTCCTCGACGAGATCGGCGACATCCCGCTCTCCACCCAGGTGCGCCTGCTGCGGGTGCTCCAGGAGGGCGAGATCAAGCGGGTGGGCTCGGCCGACTCGGTGCGGGTGGACGTCCGCGTCATCGCCGCCACCCACCGCGACCTGCCCAAGCTGGTGAAGGCCGGCCGCTTCCGCGAGGACCTCTTCTACCGGCTCAACGTCATCGCCATCCCGCTGCCGCCGCTGCGCGACCGCGTCGAGGACGTGCCGCTCCTGGCCCACCACTTCCTGCGCCGCTACGCCGAGCGGCTGCAGAAGAAGGTGAAGACCCTGGCCCCCGAGGCGGTGGAGCTGCTCTGCGGCTACCGCTGGCCCGGCAACGTCCGCGAGCTGGAGAACGCCATCGAGCGGGCGGTGGTGCTGGCCCGCACCGACTCGGTAACCCCGGCCGACCTGCCGCCGGCGGTGACCGGCCGCACCGCGCCGCTCATCCGCGACCTGCCGGCCTCGGCCGACGAGACCGCCTGGCTGACGATGAGCTACGCCGCCGCCAAGGAGCAGGCGCTGCGCCGCTTCGAGAAGACCTACGTCGAGGCGCTCATGAAGTCCTGCGAGAACAACATCTCGGCCGCGGCCCGCAAGGCCGGGATGGATCGCTCCAACTTCAAGCGCGTGCTGCGCAAGTACCGCCAGGACGTCGAGGCCGATCCCGAGGACGACCTGCCCCGGGCCCAGGCGTAGACGCGCCTCGAGCGGGGACATCGGGGCCGCGCCTGCCCAGGAGGGCGGGGCGCGGCCTCGGACTCTTCCGGACCTAGACCCCGAGGAAGGCCCGCGCCTCCTCGAAGATGCGCGGCACCGAGGCCAGGAGGTCGTGGCCGTCGTCGAGCGCCAGGAGGCGCGCCGAGGGCGTGCGGGCCGCCCAGGCCTCCACGTCCTCGAGCGGCACGGTGTCGTCGCGCCGCCCGGCGATGCAGAGCGCCGGGACACTCACCGCCGGGAAGGCCGGCAGCGAGCGGGCCTCCGCGAGGAAGCGCCACTCGATGCGGCGCCGGTCCTTGGTGATGTGGTGGTCCACCCAGAGGCCGCTGGCCTGCCAGTCGGCCTGCTGCTCCGGGGTGAGCCGCGCGCTCCAGCGCTCGAAGAGCCGGAAGGCGGGGGCGAGCAGCACCACCTTCTCCACCGAGGCGTGGCGCGACGCCAGCAGCGCCGAGAGGTAACCCCCCAGCGAGCTCCCCATGACCCAGCGGGCGCCGGTGGCGGCGAGCGCCTTCTCGGCCTCCGCCAGCATGGTGAGGGGCGTGGAGCGCTCGAAGCCGTCGGGGCCGGGTGTCAGGTCGGCGCGGTGGAGCGGCACGCCGAGGCGGGCGAAGCGCTCCTCGAACGCCTTCCCCTTGGCGGAGCCGGGGCCGGAGGCGAAGCCGTGCAGGTAGAGGATGGGAACCATCGCGCCCGTGTAGCACGGGGCAGGCGCGGAGGTCGCGGGGTCGGGAGGGGTCGGGGTCGGCCCTTCGACTCGGGCCCGCCGGGGCGGGCGTTCGCTCCGGGCAGGGGCCGGTGTCGCGCCTCTCACCTTGTGGCGCATCCACGGTACGTGCAGACTCCTCCAATCCCATTCGTGGAGCCCGGAGGAGCCGACCATGGCGACGGGAAGGACCCTGCCGATGTATGCCCCCTGCTTCATCTGCGGCGGCAAGAACGCGTGCGGCGCGCAGATGGCCTGGTCGCAGTCTGGCGAGGGCGTCGAGGGACGCACACGCGGTGCGGAAAGGCACTGCGGGTTCGAGGGGATCCTGCACGGGGGCGTGATCGCGGGCCTTCTGGACGAGTGCGCGGGGTGGGCGGCGGCGCTGCGCTGCCGGGCCATGTGCTTCACCGGGGAGTTGAAGGTCCGGTACCTGAGGCCGGTCCCCACGGGCCACGAGCTCGTCATCCGCGGCACGTGTCGGGACGACGCCCAGGACGGGAGAAAGTACGTCGTCGCCTCCGCCGAGATCGCCGGCGCTGACGGCACCCCCTACGCAACCTGCGAGGGGAAGTTCTTCCCCATGCCTCCGCACCTGGGGAGCGCGGTCCTCGCGAAGCTGGAGCTGCCCGCGGGCGCGGCGGCGGAATCGGTCGCCGACTACCTCTGGCGTCCGCAGGCCACCTGAGGGCGCGCCGGGCTCCCACGCGCCAAGCTCGCGGCGCCATGAGCACGTTCCGCATCGCTCTCGCCCACCCCGGCTACTTCTTGCCCGCCTTCTCCCGCGCCTCGCGCAGCCGCTCCGCCAGCACCTTCTCCAGCCCGCTGTCGGAGAGGGTCACCACCTTCTCCTCGCGGATGGCATCCGGCAGGTACTGCTCGGCCACGTAGTGCCCCTCGAAGTTGTGCGGGTACCTGTAGCCGCCGCCGTAGCCCAGCGACTCCATGAGCCTGGTCGGCGCGTTGCGGAGCTTCAGCGGCACCGGCAGCGCCCCTCGCTCCTTCACCAGCTTGCGGGCGGCGCCGTAGGCGGTGATGGCGGTGTTCGACTTGGGGGCCAGCGCCAGGTAGATGACCGCCTGGCTCATGGGCAGCACCCCCTCCGGCAGGCCGACGAGCTCCAGCGCCTGCAGGGCCGCGGTGGCCACCAGCAGCGCCTGCGGGTCGGCGTTGCCCACGTCCTCGCTGGCGAAGATCACCATGCGCCGCAGCACGAAGCGCGGGTCCTCGCCCGCCTCCAGCATCCGCACCATGTAGTACACGGCGGCGTCGGGGTCGGATCCGCGCATCGACTTGATGAAGGCCGAGGCGACGTTGAAGTGCTCTTCGCCCGCCTTGTCGTAGTGGAGCGTGCGGTGCTGCAGCGCCTCCTCGGCGTCGGCCTTCTCCACCGTCTTCCTGCCAGCGAGCCGCACCGAGGCGGCCGCCACCTCCAGCGCGTTGAGGGCCCGCCGGGCGTCGCCGAAGGCGGCGCGGCAGAGCTCGTCGCGCCCCTCGGCGGAGAGGGCGAGGTCGCCGCCCAGCCCGTCGGCCGCGGCCACCGCCCTGTCGAGCAGCCGCCCCACCTCCTCCTCGGTGAGGGGGCGCAGCGTCACCACCCGGCAGCGGGAGAGGAGCGCGGCGTTGAGCTCGAAGCTGGGGTTCTCGGTGGTGGCCCCCACCAGCGTGACGGTGCCGCTCTCCACGTGGGGCAGGAGCGCGTCCTGCTGCCCCTTGTTGAAGCGGTGGATCTCGTCCACGAAGAGGATGGTGCGCTGGCGGTGCATCTTGCGCCGCTCCCGCGCCCCCTCCACCACCTCGCGGATCTCCTTCACCCCGGCCAGCACCGCCGAGAGCGGCACGAAGGCGGCGCCGGTGCGCTCGGCCACGATGCGGCCCAGGGTGGTCTTGCCGGTGCCCGGCGGCCCCCAGAGCACGAGCGAGGGCACCTGGTCGGCCTCGATGGCGCGCCGGAGCATGGTGCCGGGGCCGAGCACGTGCTCCTGCCCCACGAAGTCCTCGAGGCGGCGCGGGCGCAGCCGCTCGGCCAGGGGCCTGCCTGTCTGATCCCGCTCCGAGGCGTGGTCGAATAGGTCCATGGGGCGTCCGCCCATATAATGCCCGAATGCCGAATCCGGTCTGCCCCGTTCCGCGGCGGGTGGGCATCGTCCACAAGGTGACCTCTCCGGAGGCCGCCGCCGCTGCCGCCGCCGCCGCCCAGTACCTCCGCGGCCGCGGGGTGGAGGCGCTGCTCGACGAGGCCCAGGCGCCGGAGGCCGATCTCCTGCTGGTGCTGGGCGGCGACGGCACGCTCATCCACGCCTCGCGGCTGCTCGACGGCAAGTCGGTGCCCATCCTCGGCGTCAACATGGGCAGCCTGGGCTTCATGACCGAGGTGCCCTACGGGCAGCTCTACCAGGCGCTCGACGTGGTGATGGCCGGCAAGGCGCTCATCTCGGAGCGCATGAAGCTGGGCGTCCACGTGCACCGCGGCTCCTCCCAGGCCAAGGTGGTGGACACCGAGGTGCTGAACGAGGTGGTGATCGCCAAGGGGGCGCTCGCCCCCATGTGCGAGCTGGAGGTGACGGCCGGCGGCCAGTTCGTCACCAGCTACAAGGCCGACGGCGTCATCGTCGCCACCCCCACCGGCTCCACCGCCTACTCGATGGCGGCCAACGGGCCCATCCTCCACCCGGCCATGCTGGGCGTGATCCTCCTCACCCCCATCTGCCCTCACACCCTCACCCAGCGGCCCATCGTCCTCCCCGACGACATGAAGCTCGACATCACCCTGCAGACCCGGGGCGAGGTGGTGGTGTCGCTCGACGGCCAGGGCTTCATCAAGCTGGAGCGGGCCGACCGGGTGCAGATCAAGCAGACCGCCAACCGGGTGATGCTGGTGCGCAACCCCAACCTCGACTACTTCGGCATCCTCCGCGCAAAGCTGAAGTGGGGCGAGCGGTAGGGGGCCGGCCGGGCGATTCACCCGGAGTGGGTTCCCGGGGAAGGCCCGGAGCCGGTACCGTGAGCGCCGGAACCGACGCCCCGCTCCGGAGGCCCCATGCGCGCCCCGCTCCTCCTCGCCCTCCTGGCCGCTGCCGCCCCGGCTCTCGCCGCGGCGCAGGGAAAGGGCACCCGCGTGGACCGGCCGGGCTGGGGCGTGAGCTTCGCGCTCCCGGGCGGCTGGAAGAGCGCCGAGAAGGAGGGCGTCATCGTGGCCGGCTCCGACACCGAGGCCGGCCTCATCGTGGTCCGCTTCCTGCCCACCACCTCGCGCGCCGAGCTCGTCTCGGGCTTCGCGGAGGGCATCCAGGAGCAGGGCTTCGCGGCGCGGCCGGTGGGCAGCGCCACCGACTTCGCGGCTCCCGGCGGCACCGGCCTGGCCGGCGTGCTGGAGGGGATGGCCCAGGACGGCAGCGTCATCCGGGTGCGGAGCGTCGCCGTCCTCTCGGGCCACGGCGGCGCGGTGGTGGTCCTCGGGCTCACCACCCGGGCGCAGTACGCCGCGCTGGCGGCGCGCGTGGACGCGCTGGGGCGCTCCGTGACCTTCCGGGCGCCGCCCCGGGGCACGGCCATCGCCGGCGACTACCAGTTCATCTACGTCTCCAAGGTGGGGAGCTACTCGCGCGAGGCGCGCCTCGTCCTGTGCCGGAGCGGCCGCTTCCAGAGCAGCGGCGAGATGGCCGGCTCCGGCTCCGCCGGGTCGGCCGTGGTCTCCCGGGGCAACGGCGGCACCTGGACGGCGGCCGGCGACGCCACCTCCGGCTCCTTGACGCTCACCTGGTCCGGCGGCGGCACCACCACGCTTCGCTACCAGGCGAGCCAGGACCCCCGCGACCGCAGCGGCTGGGGCCCGGCGCTGCGCATCGGCGACACGCTCTACCAGAAGGCCGGCCCGGGCGACTGCTGACGGCGGGCTGTCGGCGCTGCGGCCTGCATCCGCCGCGCCCGCTACTCCTCGCGGGCGGAGAAGCAACGTTTCCTGACCCCCAGGAAAGCGCGGCGCGACACCCGGGCGGGCCTGCCGGGCGCAGGCGGGCAGGCCTAGGACTCCGGGGCAACCCGCAGCCGGAGGTACCCATGGCCAAGGTCATGCCCATTCCCAAGGGCTTCCACACCGTCACGCCCAACCTCACCATCAAGGACTGCTCGCGCGCCATCGAGTTCTACAAGCGCGCCCTGGGAGCGGAGGAGGTGATGCGCATGCCCACGCCCGACGGGCGCGGGGTGATGCACGCCGAGCTCAAGCTCGGCGACTCCATCCTCTTCATGAACGACGAGATGCCCGGCGCGCCGGTGCACGCCCCGGCCACCGACCACCTCTCGCCCGCCAACCTCTGGGTCTACGTGAACGACTGCGACGCCGCCTACCAGAAGGCGCTGCAGGCCGGTGCCAAGGGGACGCAGCCGCCCACCGACATGTTCTGGGGCGACCGCACCTGCTCGGTGACCGATCCCTTCGGCTACGTCTGGAACTTCGCCACCCACGTGAAGGACATGTCGCAGGCCGAGATGAAGAAGGCGGGCGAGCAGTTCGCGAAGGAGATGACGAAGCACTGAAGCGAGCGCTCCACCGGCGAGCCCCCTCTCCCACCAGCGCGGGGAGAGGGGAGGAAGGGACGGGGTCGCGGTCGAGGTCAGGGTCGAGGTCGCGGTCGCGGTCCGGCCGGGCCTCGGTCCACCGCGCCTCTCGGCGGGCCGCGTCTTCACGGCAGCGACCTGCGACCGGTTCCGTGCGCAGACCCCGAGCAATGCAACGCGCCGCGCGCCTCTCGGCCCGGGGTGGTTCGACGCGCGGCGCCGGCATTGCTTCGGTCCGTGGGAGCAGCGGGCATCGTCCGAACGCGCTTCCCCCGCCTCGAGGCGCGGAGGACCGGGCCCTGGGCTCACTGTCTGTCACCAGCCGCGCAGCCGGTGTGTCCGGCGGAGCCCTCACACCTCGATCAGCTCGTCCCCCATGGCCGTGATCCGCTCGCCGCCCTTCTCGCCCACCGCCCAGGTGTTCTCGATCCCCACCGCCCCCAGCCCTGGCAGCACGAACTTGGGCTCCACGGCGATGGTCTGGCCGAGCCGCAGCGGCTGGTCGAAGCCCGGCGCCAGCACCGGCACCTCGTCCAGCTCCAGCCCCACGCCGTGGCCCACGAACCGGGCCTGGTCGCCGGGCGGGCCCATGAACACCCCGCCCAGCCCCGCGTCCTCGGCCCGCGCCCGGGCCAGCTCCCAGAGCTGCGAGGGGATGGCCCCGGGCCGCAGCCCCGCCGCCACCTCGTCGGAGATGGCGCAGGCCGCGCCGTAGGCGCGCTGCAGCTCCGGCCGCAGCTTGCCGCACACGGCGATGCGGGTCATGTCGTGGATGTAGCCATCGAGGATGGCGGTGTAGTCGAGCAGCACCGGCACGTCGCGGGGGATGGCGTCGGTGGAGGCGCCCAGCGGCGAGGAGGCGGAGAGGCCGCGGCCGGTCACCGGCCCGTCGAAGTAGCTGGGAGCGGTGGCGGCGCCGCCGGCCACCGCCAGCCCCATGAAGAACTCCTGGTTGAAGGCGCGCATCCGCGGGCTGCCCTCGTTGCCGGCCCGGCGCATCCGCACCTCGATCTCGGCCGAGAGGTCCACCTCGCGCATGCCCGGGCGCAGGTAGGCCGGCAGCTCGCGGAGCACGCCGCAGAGCAGCTCGGCGGTGGCCCGCATGCGCGAGAGCTCCCAGGCCGACTTCACGCTGCGCTGCTCGCGGATGGCGCCGGAGAGATCGACGAGCTCCGCGCCCGGCAGCGCCCGCAGCCAGAAGCGCTCCACCGAGGCGGTGGCCACGTCGGGCGTGAAGCCCACCCGCCGCGCCGGCCCCAGCACCGAGGGAAGCTCCTTCGACGGCGGGAACGGGCGCACCCCGGCGAGCGGGCTCTCGGCGCGGGCCCGGGCGAAGCTCTTCCGCACCAGGAGGAGCGGCTCGCCCTCCCGCGGCACCCACAGCGCCGCGTTCTGGCGGGTGCCGGAGAAGTAGAAGACGTCGGTGGCCCAGACGAGGAGCGCGGCGTCGAGCGAGCGCTCGCCCAGCGTGCGGCGGAGCGCGTCGAGGCGGCGGGAGCACTCCTCGGGCGGGGTGGCGGGCATCGTCGGCCTCCGGAAAGATACTGCGTGGAGCAGGCGGCGGAGGCGAAGCATAACGCGGAGGGGCCCGGCGCCGCCGCATGGCTCCCGCCTGCACCCCTGCCGGAGCACGCCCGGCTTCGGCCAGCGCCCTGCGGCCACCTGCGGCCAGGCAGCGCCCCGGCGCGAGGTTCACACGGTGACTGAACGCATCCACCACTGAATACTTGCGCAGTGTCAGGGTCCGGTGGCACCATCGCCCCATGCTCACCACCCTGCGCATCTCGGGCCTGGCCATCGTGGACGAGGTGGAGGTCCGCCTCGGCCCCGGCCTCCACGTCCTCACCGGCGAGACCGGCGCCGGCAAGTCGATCCTGGTGAACGCGCTCCACCTGGTGCTCGGCGGGCGCGCCTCCTCCGACCTCCTGCGGGAGGGGGCCGAGGAGGCCTCGGTGGAGGCGCTCTTCGAGCTGCCGCCGGGCCACGCGGCGCTGGCGAGGGTCGAGGCGGCCGGCCTGCCGGCCCCGCCCGGCGGGGAGCTGCTGGTGCGGCGCACCGTGGCGCGCTCGGGGCGGGGGCGGGCCTTCGTCAACGGGGCGATGGTCACCGCCTCGATGCTCGAGGAGCTGATGCGCGGGCTGGTGGACGTGTCGGGCCAGCACGAGCACGTCTCGCTCCTCGACCCCGGCACCCACCTGCCGCTGCTCGACGCCTTCGCCGGCAGCTCCGACCCCGGGGGCGCAGGAGGCTCGCTGGTGGCTCGCTACCGGGAGGCCTACGGAGGCCTGGCGGCGCGGCTGCGGGAGCGGGCGGCGCTGCGCTCCGCCGACGGCGAGCGGGCGCGCCGGCTCGACTACCTGGCCTTCCAGCTCAAGGAGATCGAGGCCGCCGACCCGCGCCCCGGCGAGGACCAGGCGCTGGAGCAGGAGCGGAAGGTGATGGTCGCCAGCGAGAAGCTCCGCGAGGCGGCCCGGGCCGCCGAGGGGCTGGCCTACGGCGAGGAGGGCAGTGCGTCCGAGCGGCTGGGCCGGGCGCAGCGGGCGCTCGCCGACGCCGCCCACACCGACCCTCGGCTCGAGGGGCCGCTGGCCCTGCTGCGCTCCGCGGCCGCCGAGGCCGAGGAGGCGGGGCGCGAGCTCTCCCGCTACGCCGACGCCCTGGGCGGCGATCCCGAGCGGCTGGCCGACGCCGAGTCGCGGCTCGAGCTCCTGCGGCAGCTGGCGCGCAAGCACGGCGGCTCACTGGAGGCGGTGCTGGCGCGCCGCGAGGAGATGCGGGGCGAGCTGGCGGGGGCCGAGGGGAGCGGCGAGCGGCTGGCCGCGATCGAGCGCGAGATCGAGCGGCTCGGGCCCGAGGCGCTGGCGCTGGCGAAGGAGCTGTCGGCGGCGCGCCGCGAGGCGGCCGGGCGCTTCGCCCGGGCGGTGAAGCGGGAGCTCCTGGCCCTCGCCATGGGCCGCTGCGACCTGGAGGTGGCCTTCGGGCCACCCGAGGGGGGCGAGGAGCACGGCGGCGTGCTGCTCGGCCCCGATGGGGCCGAGCGGGCCGAGGTGCTGCTGGCGCCCAACCCGGGCGAGCCGGCGCGGCCGCTGGCCCGCATCGCCTCCGGGGGCGAGCTCTCACGGGTGCTGCTGGCGGTGAAGCGGGCGCAGATGCGCACCGACCCGGTGCCCACCTACGTCTTCGACGAGGTGGACGCCGGCATCGGCGGGGCGGTGGCCGAGGCGGTGGGCCGGCTCCTGGCCGAGGTGTCCCGCGGCCGCCAGGTGATCTGCGTCACCCACCTCCCCCAGGTTGCCGCCTTCGCCGACCGCCACCACCGGGTCGAGAAGCGGGTGGCGGGTGGCCGCACCGGCGTGCTGGTCCAGCCCCTCGAGCCGGCCGAGCAGCAGCGGGAGGTGGCCCGGATGCTGGCCGGCCAGACCATCACCACCTCGGCCCTGGAACACGCTGCCGCCCTCATCGGCGCTGCCCAGCAGGCTCGGGGGGAGGAGCGGAAGGGGAGGCGAGCCGCCCCGGGGAGGGCTGCCGCCCGGGTCGCCAGGCGATAGCGAGGCCTCTGCGGGGGGTGCCTACCTCTCGCGCAGATGTGGCACAAAGGCCGGGATCCGTCGTTGACCCGCCGAGCGTTGCTCGACTACGCTCGCGCAGGTTTTCGGCCTTCGATGAACGTCACTTCACGAGGCATTTCCGACGTCGGTCGCAAGAGGGAGCACAACGAGGACTCCCTCCTCATCGACGACGCACTCGGCCTGTACATCGTGGCCGACGGCATGGGTGGGCACCAGGGCGGAGGGACCGCCTCCCGCCTCGCCGTCGAGACCATCCGGGAGAGCCTGCGCGCTGCGAAGGCCAACGGGGCCAGCGTCCCGCACCAGGGGCCGCTGGAGGAGAACCCGCTCCGCGAGGTGCTCCGGAGCGCGGTCGAGCGAGCCTGCCGGAGCATCTTCCAGGCCGCCCAGACAGACCCGGGGCTGCAGGGCATGGGCACCACCGTCACCGCGCTGGCCCTCGACGACCAGGCCGCCTTCGTCGCCCACGTGGGCGACAGCCGCTGCTACCTCATCCGCGGCGAGGAGATCTTCCAGGTCTCGGAGGATCACTCGCTGGTCAACGAGCAGCTCAAGGCCGGCGCCATCACCCCCGAGGAGGCCCGCACCAGCCGCTTCCGCAACATCATCACCCGCTCGGTCGGCTTCGAGGAGCAGGTGGCGGTGGATCTGCTGGGCCTGGAGGTGAAGCCCGGCGATCGGATGCTGGTCTGCTGCGACGGCCTCTCCAACCTGGTCGAGGACGGCGAGATCCTCCAGGTGGTGCGCGAGGGGCCGCTCGAGGCCGTGCCGCAGAAGCTGGTGGACCTGGCGAACGACAGGGGCGGTGACGACAACATCACCGTGATCGTCCTGCAGGTGGGCGAGTCGGCTCCGTAGACCAGGCCCCGTGGCCCCATGCCAGCGCCGCAGAAGCCCCCCACCCAGCTCTACACGGTGATCCTGGTCAGCGATCACTCGCAGGCCGTGCGCCGCTTCCTGGTGCCGCGCCCCTGGCTGCGCCGCGCCGCATGGGTGGGCGGCGTCACGGGCCTGGTGGCGCTCCTGGCCATGGGCCACTACTTCGCGCTCCTCGGCGCCTCCAGCGAGAACCGGGTGCTCAAGGAGGAGAACGCGCAGCTCCGCTCCCAGATCCTGCTGGTGCAGGAGAAGGTGGCCCACATCTCCAGCACCCTCGACCAGGTGGAGCGCTTCGACGCCAAGCTCCGCACCGCGGTCACCCAGCTGCAGGACCCGGAGCGCAACGCCCCGATGCCGCCCCCTGGCCCTGGCGCGCCCGGCTCCACGGCGGCGCCGGCCCCGGCCGTCGGCACCGGCCCCACCGCCGCCGCCCCGGCTGGCGCTCCGGCGGAGGAGCCGGCCGACAGGGCGCTGGCCCCTGCCGTGCCCACCCTCTGGCCGGCTCGCGGCTGGCTGACGAGCGCCTTCGGCCTGAGGATGGACCCGGTCACCTCCGAGCGGACCATGCACCGGGGCGTGGACATCGCCACCGCGCCCGGGGCGCCGGTGGTCGCGCCCAGCGACGGCGTGGTGGTGTACGCCGGCGTGGACGGCGTGCTGGGGAAGGTGCTGGTGCTCGACCACGGCTACGGCGTGCGCACCCGCTACGGCCACCTGGCCGAGTTCAGCGTCGAGCGCGGCCAGGCGGTGAAGCGCGGCACGCCCATCGCCATGGTGGGGAACACGGGCCGCTCCACCGGGCCGCACCTGCACTACGAGGTGCAGGTGGACGGGATCGCGGAGAACCCGAGCCGGTTCGTGCGGGAGTAGGGCGTGAGAAGGATCGGGTGGGTGGCGGCGCTGGCGGTGGCGGGGGCGTGCGCGCACGCCGGGAGTGGCGCGACCCCGACTCCGACCCCGACCGCTACCGCGCCTCACGCTCTCCCCCCTCGCCCTGACCCTCTCCCCCGAAAAGCAGGGGAGAGGGAAGACAGCGAGCACGGTGGCGAACGATCCTTTCCCTCTCCCTCCGCGGGGCGAAGCGCAGCGGGGGGAGAGGGGCAGGGTGAGGGGGGCGCGCCGCCCGACATCACCCTCGCGCTGGTGGGGGACCTCATGCTGGGGAGCACGTTTCCGGAGGAGTCGGGGCTGCCGCCCGACGACGCGCGCTCCCTCCTGGCCGAGGCGGCCCCGGTGCTCTCGGCCGCAGACCTGGCCATCGGCAACCTGGAGGGCCCCATGCTGGAAGGGGGCGCGAGCGCCAAGTGCGCCCGCTCCAGGCCCGGCCACTGCTACGCCTTCCGCATGCCCACCCGCTACGCGGCGCTGCTGCGCCAGGCCGGCATCGGCGCGGTGAGCGTGGCCAACAACCACGCCGGCGACTTCGGGCCGGAGGGGAGGGCGAGCACGCGGCGGGCGCTCGACGCCGCCGGCATCGCCCACTCCGGGGAGCCCGGCGACGTGGCCCGCCTGACGGTGCGGGGGCGCACGCTGGCGCTGGTGGCCTTCGCCACCTCCGACGCCACCATGGACCTGCGCGACGTGGCCGCAGCCGGCGCGCTGGTGGCGTCGCTGGCCCGCCAGGTGGAGCTGGTGCTGGTCTCGTTCCACGGCGGCGCCGAGGGGGCGGCCCACCAGCACGTGCCCCACGGGCCGGAGTCGTTCTACGGCGAGTCCCGCGGCGACCTGCGGGCCTTCGCCCGGGCCATGGTGGACGCGGGGGCGGCGCTGGTCTTCGGCCACGGGCCCCACGTGGCCCGGGGCATGGAGCTGTACCGGGGCCGGCTCATCGCCTACTCGCTCGGCAACTTCGCCACCTACGGCGCCTTCAACCTCTCCGGCCCCAACGCGCTCGCGCCCATCCTCACGGTGCGGCTCGGCCCCGGCGGCGCGCTGCGCGGCGGCCGCGTCGACGCGTTCCGCCAGGAAAAGCCGGGCGGGCCGCGCCGCGACCCGGGCGGCGAGGTGGTGCGGAAGATCGCCGAGCTGTCGCGCCAGGACTTCGGTGACGGCGCGGTGCGCCTCACCGACGACGGCCTGCTCCTGCCGCCCGAGCCGCCGCCGGCCGATCAGCGCCCCTCGGGCACGGCGATGCCGCCCGCCGGCTCCCCGAAGCCCAGCACCGCCAGGTCGAGGCGGGCGTTGCCGTCGAGCACCGCCGCCACCCGCGCCGGGTCGATGCGCCCGAAGCCTGCGAAGAGCTCGCCGGCCAGCGCCGGCTCCCCGTCCCGGGCCCGCGCCCGCAGCGGGCTGTTGCGCTGCGCGCCGCCGGGGGCGCGCCCGGTGGAGGGGGCCCGCAGGTCGAGCACCGCCCGCGCCACGCCGCGGCCGCCGCGGTGGAGGAAGACCACGGCGCCGTCGGCCCGCACCTCCTCCACCAGCCCGACGTGGGTGACGCCGTCGTCGGCCTTGCCGTTGCGGTTGCGGTCGTAGGTGTTCTCGAAGAAGACCAGGTCGCCGGCCAGCGGCTCGCGCTCGGCGCCGTAGAGCACGCCCAGCTCGCGCGTGGCCCGCTGCAGCGCCGCCGAGGCGCGCCACTCGTCCACGGGGCGGATGTCGAAGGCGTCGCGGATGGGGATTCCCTGCGCCTCGTACACCGCCTCGACGTAGCCGGAGCAGTCGGCGTGGAAGCGGCGGCCGCGGGCCTCGAAAGGGCCGCTGCGGCCCAGCCATCCGCGGGCGGTGGCGAGGAGGGCGACCCGGGTCGGCACCGGCAGGGCGGCGAGGAGACCCGTGGGCGCATGTGGGGCAAGCGGGCCCTCCAGCTCGCGCGGGGGTGGGGTGCGGGGGGGGCCGGAGGGGCGGACCACCTGCTGCGGGCCGCCGCAGGCGCACAGCAGGGCGGCGGCGGCCAGGAGCGCGCCGATCGGCCGAGGCGCGGCACCGGCGTCCATCCCACCGAAGCGACGGGCCTCCTGGCCCGATCGGCCAGGGCCCTGCGCGGCTGTGCTGCGCTCGCTCGTCACGCCGGCGGCGATTGTGCGGGGTGTGCGGGGTGGGGTCAAAGACCACCGCCCCTGTCGGTGCAAGGTGCCGGAATACCGCCCTTTTCGTTGACATCGGGGCGGCGCCTCTGGTACGCGTCTCGCATTCGATTCCAGCGGCGGGTGGTCGCCTGCCCTGAAACCCGGCCCACGGGGCCATGTGCCGCAGGGCGCAGGAACCCGAGCCGCGAACGCCTTTGCCGGAGCGCATGCCGAAGAAGACCCAACAGCTCACGGTCCTCGTGGTGGGCCAGCACGCCGAGCCGGTGCGCCGCGTCCACCTGCCGCGCCGCCTGCTCCTCCAGGGAGCCGGGCTGGTGGCGGTGGCCGTGCTGGGGACCGCGCTCTCCTTCGGCCACTACCTCTCCCTCCTGCCCGAGTGGCGCGAGAACCGGACGCTCCGGGCCGAGAACGAGGAGCTGCGCCGCACCATGGTGCAGGTGAAGGACCGGCTCTCGGTCATCGCCGCCGCGGTGGAGCGCGTCGAGCGCTACGACCAGAAGCTGCGGACCGCCGTCACCGGCCGCAGCGATCCGGAGCGCGGCCTGGCCATGGGGCCGGTGGCCGTGCCCGACGAGGCGCAGCGCGGCCCGGCGCCGGCCGCCCACGAGAACCTGGCGGCTCTGCCCGGCCGGCTGGGCTCGCTCATGGGCGAGGCCGAGCGGCAGGAGCAGAGCCTGCGCGAGCTGCAGGAGTACTTCGACGATCGCCACTCGCTGCTGGCCTCCACCCCGTCGCTCCTGCCGACGCGCGGCTGGCTCACCAGCGAGTTCGGCGTGCGGCTCGACCCGGTGAGCGCCGAGCGGCGCATGCACGAGGGCATGGACGTGGCCACGCCCCACGGCCAGGCCGTGCTGGCGCCTTCCGACGGCACCGTGGTCTTCAAGGGCTGGGAGGGCGGCTACGGCAACGTGCTGGTCATCGACCACGGCTACGGGGTCAAGACCCGCTACGGCCACCTCTCGCAGATCGGCGTGGCCCTGGGCGAGCGGGTGAAGCGCGGCGCCCGGATCGCGGCGGTGGGGAACACCGGCAAGTCGACCGGCCCCCACCTGCACTACGAGGTCCGGGTGAACGGCGTCCCCGAGAACCCGAGGAAATTCATCCTGGAGTAGGCTCGCGCGCCGGCCTCGCGCCGGCGGTGCCGCGGGCGTTTCTTTTCCCCCTGCAGTGCGTTATCGAAGGGGTCGCCCGCGCCCCGGGCGGCCCGCCCCGGGCGGCGCCCCTGGCCCCGGCCGGCAAGGAAGGAATCACGCGGATGATGAACACCGTCCTGAAGCTCATCCTCGGTACCAAGAACGAGCGCGAGCTGCGCCGCATCCGCCCGGTGGTGGCGCGAGTCAACGAGCTGGAGCCGCGCTTCAAGGCGCTCTCCGACGACGAGTTCCCCCGCCTCACCGCCAAGTGGAAGGAGGAGGTGCAGAAGGGGCGCCCCCTCGACGAGCTGCTGCCCGAGGCCTTCGCCCTGGTGCGCGAGGCCAGCACGCGCGCCCTCGGGATGCGCCACTTCGACGTCCAGCTCATCGGCGGCATGGGGCTCCACGAGGGGAAGATCGCCGAGATGAAGACCGGCGAGGGCAAGACCCTGGTGGCCACGCTCCCCTGCTACCTCAACGCCCTCTCCGGCCGCGGCGTGCACGTGGTCACCGTCAACGACTACCTGGCCCGCCGCGACGCCGAGTGGATGGGCCGGCTGCACCGCTTCGCCGGCCTGACGGTGGGCTGCGTGGTCCACGGGCTCACCGACCAGGAGCGGCAGGAGAACTACGGCTGCGACATCACCTACGGCCAGAACAACGAGTTCGGCTTCGACTACCTGCGCGACAACATGAAGTTCCGGCTGCAGGACTACGTGCAGCGGGAGCTCCACTACGCCATCGTCGACGAGGTGGACTCGATCCTCATCGACGAGGCCCGCACCCCGCTCATCATCTCCGGCCCCACCGACGACTCGACCGACAAGTACTACCAGGTCAACCAGGTCATCCCCTCGATGATCCGGGACCAGGACTTCAGCGTCGACGAGAAGACCAAGACCGTGGTGATGACCGACCAGGGCATCGCCAAGATGGAGAAGAAGCTGGGCATCGCCAACCTCTACGATCCCGACCAGATCGAGACGCTCCACCACGTGGAGCAGGCGCTCCGGGCCCACCACCTGTACCGCAACGAGGTGGACTACGTGGTGAAGGAGGGGGAGGTCATCATCGTCGACGAGTTCACCGGGCGCCTCATGCCCGGCCGCCGCTGGTCCGACGGCCTGCACCAGGCCATCGAGGCCAAGGAGGGCGTGAAGATCGAGAACGAGAACCAGACCCTGGCCACCATCTCGTTCCAGAACTACTTCCGCATGTACTCGAAGCTGGCCGGCATGACGGGCACGGCGGACACCGAGGCGGAGGAGTTCGCCAAGATCTACAACCTCGACGTCCTGGTCATCCCCACCAACAAGACCAACGTCCGCAAGGACGCCGAGGACGTGGTCTACAAGACCGAGCGCGAGAAGTTCGACGCCCTCTGCAAGGAGATCGAGGACCGGAGCAAGAAGGGGCAGCCGGTGCTGGTGGGCACGGTGTCGGTGGCCAAGAGCGAGGTGGTCTCCTCGCTCCTCAAGCGGCGCGGGGTCACCCACAACGTCCTCAACGCCAAGCACCACCAGCGCGAGGCGGAGATCGTGGCCCAGGCGGGCCGCCAGGGCTCGGTGACCATCTCCACCAACATGGCCGGCCGCGGCACCGACATCCTCCTGGGCGGCAACCCGGAGATGATGGCCAAGCACGAGCTCGGGCCGGAGCCGGACGAGCCCATGGAGGGCGAGGAGGAGGCCGCCTTCGAGGCCCGCAAGGTGGAGTGGGCCGGGAAGCTGGCCGAGCGCACCGCCGCCCTCAGGGTGCAGTGCGCCGCCGAGCACGACGCGGTGGTGGGGCTGGGCGGCCTGCACATCCTCGGCACCGAGCGCCACGAGTCGCGGCGCATCGACAACCAGCTGCGCGGCCGCGCCGGCCGCCAGGGCGATCCGGGCTCGTCGATCTTCTACCTGTCGCTGGAAGACGACCTGATGCGCATCTTCGCCTCCGACCGCATCTCCAAGATGATGGAGACGCTGGGGATGAAGGAGGGCGAGCAGATCGAGCACCCCTGGCTCACCAAGTCGATCGCCGGGGCCCAGAAGAAGGTCGAGGCCCACAACTTCGACATCCGCAAGAACCTGCTCGAGTACGACGACGTGATGAACCAGCAGCGCCGGTCCATCTACCGGCTGCGGCGCATGGTGCTGGGCTTCGGTGCCGGGATCCCGGTGGTGGAGTTCGACGAGGACCCCAGGACCCGCAAGAAGACCCGGCGCGAGAAGGTGTGGAGCTGGGAGGACGCCCGCGAGCACGTCCTCGACACCATCGAGGACCTGGTGGTCGACATGGTGGCCTCCACCTGCCCCGAGGGCGCGGGTGCGGCCAAGTGGGACCTCGACGCCCTGGCCGCCCTGGTGAAGGAGCAGTTCGGCATCGACATGCGCTTCGCGCCGCCCACCGGCCGCAACCGCGACGCCCGGGCCGCCATCGAGGAGCAGGTCTACAACGTGGTGGAGAAGGCCTACACCTCCAAGGAGAAGGAGATGGGGCTGGACGCCGACACCGTCCCCACGCTCCGCCGCTACGAGCAGTACGTCTACCTGCAGGCCATCGACCAGCTCTGGAAGGACCACCTGCTGGCCATGGACCACCTGCGCCAGGGCATCGGCCTGCGCGGCTACGGCCAGAAGGACCCGAAGCAGGAGTACAAGAAGGAAGGCTACGAGATGTTCATGCAGATGACCTGGCGCGTGAAGAGCGCGGTCATCGGCAACATCCTCCGCCTGCAGGTGGTCCGCCAGGAGACGGCCGAGGAGCTGGAGCAGAAGCGGCTCGCCCTGCAGCGCAAGGCGATGAAGCGGGTCATCGAGAGCCACGCCGACGCCGGCACCGGAGGCGAGGGCGACGGGGCCGGGGCGCAGAAGCAGGCCACGGTGGTGCGCGCCGTGCCCAAGGTCGGGCGCAACGACCCCTGCCCCTGCGGCTCGGGCAAGAAGTACAAGAAGTGCCACGGGGTGAGCGAGGCGGCGTAGGCCGCGCTCCGCTCACCCGAACGGCTTCAGGCTCCCGGCTCCGGGGCTCCGGGAGAAACCCGTACGCGTCTTCCTGAAGCCCGCGGCCCGGAGCCTGCAGCCCCGGCGCTTCCGAATCGCCTGCCGCCGCTGGGCTAGTCTCCCTCCTGCGTCTTCACGTACTTGAACTGCGGCTCCGGCGGCAGGTTGAGGATCTCCTCCGGGATGAGCTCCACAAGGAAGTCGATGATGTCGCGGATGGAGAGCATCCCCACCGGCACGTGGTCCTTGTTGACGAGCGGGATGTGGCGGAAGCGGCCCACGCTCATCTTGTTGAGCGCGTAGGCGCAGCTGTCGCCGGGGCGGAGCGCCTCGGGATCCCGCGTCATCACCTTGGAGATCTTGACCCGGCCGTAGCCCTTGAGGCCCAGGGCCCGGTTCATCAGGTCGCGCTCCGAGAAGACGCCCACCAGCCGCTTCGGCTTCTTCCGCGAGACCACCATCAGCGCGCCCACCTTCTTCTTGCGCATGAGCTCGATGGCCTTGGCCAGCGTGGTGTCCTCGCCCACGCACACCGCAGCCTGGGGCTTGAGCTCGGAGATGCGGGTCTCCAGGAACTGGCGGCCGACGTCGCCGCGGCGGCCGACCTCGGGCTCCGGCTCGTCGCCCTCCATGGGGGCGGTCTCGTCCTCGCGCTCTTCCCACCGGATGTCTTCGGATACCATGGTGCCTCCGTCTGAGTCGGAAAGGATGCGTTCACGGGGTGGTGACGCCCCGCCGGAAGGATAGCGCACCCGCACCACGCCCGGCGCAAACGGTTGCCGCATGCACGTGCCCAGCCCCTTCGACCTCGACCTGGTGGTCCGCAGCCACGGCTGGTACGACCTCGCGCCCTGGAGCTGGGACCCCGGGCGGCGGATCCTGGCGCGGCCGCTGCTCCTTTCCGGCGGCCAGGTGGTCCGGGCCGAGCTGGCGGAGCGGGTCGAGCCGGGCGGCGGTCTGGCCCTGCGGCTGGCGTCCCAGGGGCGGCCGGGCCAGCGCCAGGCCGAGGAGGCCCGGAGGCAGCTCCGCCACGCCCTCTCCCTCGATGAGGACCTCGGCCCCTTCTGGCGGCGCGTCGAGGAGCTCATGCCCAGGAGGGAGGAGCTGGGGCTGCCCGACCTGCGCTGGGCGGTCGCCCGGGGGGCGGGCCGGATGCTGCGCTCGCCCACGGTCTTCGAGGACCTGGTGAAGATGCTGTGCACCACCAACTGCTCCTGGAGCCTGACCCGGGCCATGGTGGGGCGCCTGGTGGAGCGGGCCGGGGCGCCCGGGCCCCTCGGCACCCGCGCCTTCCCCACGCCCGAGGCGCTGGCCGAGCGGCCGGTGCGCTTCTTCCGCGAGACCGTGAGGGCCGGCTACCGGGCACCCTGGCTCCGCCGGATCGCGCGGGACATCGCCGGCGGCCGCCTCGACGTCGAGGCCTGGCGCGACCCGGCGCTGTCCGAGGAGGAGCTGTACCGGCGCATCCTGGACCTGCCCGGCTTCGGCCCCTACGCCGCCGAGGGGCTGCTCCGGCTCCTCTCCCGCCACCGCCACCTCTCCCTCGACTCCTGGGTGCGCCCCAAGCTCCGCGAGCTGCGCGGCCTCTCGCGCCAGCCCACCGACCGCACCATCGCCCGCTGGTTCCGGCCCTTCGGCGAGTGGGCCGGCCTGGCCCTGTGGCTCGAGGTCACCGCCGACTGGTTCGGCGACAGCCCCACCTGGCCGGCGCCCTCCGGCGGCGCTTGACGGGCGCCGGCCCCCGTCGAATGCTCCCGGGCCGAGGAGCCTCTCATGTCCAAGAGCCCCGCCGCGCCGCCGCCCCCTCCCACCGGAGGCGGCTACCTGCTCCAGCCGGCCGGCTCGACGCCGTTCCGCACCCCGGAGCAGGCCGACGAGACGCAGCGGGCCCTGTACCGCACCGCCTCCCGCTTCGCCGTGGAGCGGGTGGCGGCGGCGTCCGACCGCATCGAGCGCAAGGAGCCTGGCCTGCTGCGGGCGCTCCTGCGCGAGGCGGGCGGGCTGGGCTTGCTGGGCACCGAGTCGCCCGAGTCCTGCGGCGGGCTCGGGCTCGACACCGTCTCCAACCTGCTGGTCACCGAGGCCATGGCCGTGAGTGGCTCCTGGTCGGTGACCTGGGGCGTCCACTCCGGCGTGGGCACGCTGCCGCTCGCCTGGTTCGGCACCGAGGCGCAGCAGCAGCGCTGGCTGCCGGGGATGGCGCGCGGCGACCTGGTGGCCGCCTACGCCCTCTCCGAGGCCGGCTCCGGCTCCGACGCCCTCTCGGCCCGCACCCGCGCCGTGCTCACGCCCGACGGGCGCCACTGGATCCTCGACGGCTCCAAGCAGTGGATCACCAACGCCGCCTTCGCCGACCTCTTCGTCGTCTTCGCCAAGGTGGACCAGCAGCTCTTCAGCGCCTTCCTGGTGGAGAAGGGCACGCCCGGCTTCGAGGTCGGGGCCGAGGAGCACAAGATGGGGCTGCGCGGCAGCTCCACCTGCCCGCTCACCTTCGACGGCGTGCGCATCCCCGCCGACCACCTGCTGGGCGAGGTGGGCAAGGGCCACCGCATCGCCTTCAACGTCCTCAACGTCGGGCGGCTGAAGCTGGCCGGCGGCTGCGTGGCCGGCGCCCGCAACCTGTTGCCGCTGGCGGTGGGCTACGCCCAGGAGCGCCGGGCCTTCGGCCAGGCCATCGCCCAGTTCGGGCTCATCCGGGAGAAGCTGGCGCGGATGGTGGCGCTGGTCTACGTGGGCGAGGCCATGACCCACCGCACCGCCGGGGCCATCGACGCCCGGGCGGCGGCCTCGGGCGCGACCCGCGGCACGCCGGCTCACGCCGCGGCGCTGGTGAGCGCCGCCGAGGAGCTGGCCTCGGAGTGCTCCATCCTCAAGTTCTGGTGCTCCGAGGCGCTCTCGCAGGTGGCCGACGAGGCGCTGCAGATCCACGGCGGCTACGGCTTCGTGGAGGAGTACGCCGTCGAGCGCATCTACCGCGACACCCGGGTGAACCGCATCTTCGAGGGCACCAACGAGGTGAACCGGATGCTGGTGCCGGGCACGCTCCTGCGCCGCGCCATGAAGGGGCAGTTCCCCTGGATGGAGGTGGCCGTGGCGGCCACCCGGGCGGTGACCCGGGCCGAGCTGCCGCACTTCGCGCCGGGGCCGCTGGCGCAGGAGCGGCGGCTGGCCGAGCTCGCCAAGCTGGCGGCCACCTACGCCATGCAGGCGGCGGTGGAGGCGCTGGGGCCGGCCATCGCCGAGCGGCAGGAGGTGCTGGGGGCGCTGGCCGACGCGCTTGCCGAGGCCTACGCCCTCGACAGCGCGGTGGGCCGCGCGCTGCAGGGCGAGGGCTGGCCGCCGCCGGTGGCCGAGGCCTGCGTTCGCCTGTACGCGGTGGAGTCGCACGAGCGGGCGCTGGCGGCGGCGCGCCGGGCGGTGCGCTGCGCCGTGCCCGAGCCGGCCGCCTGCCGGGCGCTGCTCGGCAACCTGCGCGTCCTGGCCGACGAGGACCCCATCGATCTCACGGCGCTGCGGGAGCGGATCGTGGAGGCGGCGCTGGCCGCCGGCGGGTACCCCCTGGGAGGAGCGACATGAAGGTGGCCTTCGTGCTGGTGAAGTGCGAGCTGGGACAGGTGGAGAAGGTGGCCAACCAGATCATCGAGATCGACGGGATCTCGGAGGTCCACTCGGTCACCGGCCCCTGGGACCTGCTGGTGAAGGCCTACGCGCCGGCCTACGAGGCCTTCGGCGACCTCATCCCCGGCAAGGTGCAGAAGGTGCCGGGGGTGAGGGACACCGAGACGCTGCTTGCCTTCCGCGCCTTCGGCGCGGCCGACTGAGGAGCGCAGCTCACATCCCCTGGTCGCGCCGGAACATCCGGATCACGGCCAGGAGGAAGGCCACGGTGAGCGGGCCGAGCACGAAGCCCAGCGGGCCGAAGGCCGCCAGGCCGCCGAGCAGGGTGAAGAAGATCACCGCTGGGTGGATGGCCAGGCCGCGGCGCAGCAGCACCGGCCGCACCACGTTGTCGATGAGCGACACCGGCACCGCCCAGACGAGCAGCACCACGCCCGCCACCCGCGATCCGGTGGCGAGCTGGAGCACGCCCACGCCCAGCACCACCGGGGCCGCGCCCAGGGCCGGGACCAGCGCCACCAGGAAGGTGACGAAGGCGAAGAAGGAGGCGTGGGGCACGCCGGTGACCAGGTAGCCCACCAGGGCGGCCACCGACTGGATGCCGGCCGTCGCCAGGGTGGAGAAGAGCACCGCCACGGTGGCGCGCCGGAAGTCGGAGAGCAGCTCGGCCACCTGTCCGCGCTGCAGCGGCACCACCTCGTCGACCCAGCGCACCAGCGCCGGGCCGTCCACCAGCAGGAAGAAGAAGGCGATGAGGGCCAGGAAGGACTTGAGCACCAGCACGCCGGTGGCGCTGACGAACCCGCCCAGCACCTTGGCGGCCCGGCCGCTCTGCTCGGCCGCCACCGTCTCCAGCTTGGACAGGTCGTCGGGGAGCTCCTCCAGGGCCCGCTCCACCAGGCCGTCGAGGGGCGCGGGGAGCTCCTTCACCAGCCCCACGAGCCCCTCGCTCTGCACCGCCTGCCGGACCCACTCGATGCCGGCCCCCACCTGCTGCAGCGCCAGCACCGCCAGGTAGGAGACCGGCAGCAGGATGGCGAGCAGCACCAGGAGCGTCATCAGGAAGGCGGCCAGCCGGCGCCGGCCCCGGAGCCGGACGGCCAGCCGCTCGTTCCAGGGGTAGAGCGCGCCCGCCAGCACCGCGGCAACCAGGAGCGGCGCGGCGAAGGGGGTGATGAGCAGCGCCAGCATGCCCACCGCGACGGCGGCGAGCAGGTAGAGGACGAAGCGGCCTGTTGCGGCTCGGACCATGGTCAGAAGTTCGCGTGGACGTGGTCGGGCGGGATGCCCGAGCGGGCGAGGGTGGCGCGCACCTCCTCCACCATCGCCGTCATGCCGCAGGCGAAGGCCACCGCGTCGCCGGTGGTCCCGCCGCCGAAGGAGAGGGCGCTGGCCACCTCGTGGACGCGGCCGCGCACGCCGCGCCAGGCCGAGTCGTCGGCCGTGGGGCAGAGCACCACCCGCACGCCGCGCCGCTCCCAGCCCAGGTGCTCCCGCTGGTAGGCGAAGTCGGCGCCGTGGCGCTGGCCGTAGAAGAGGGTGACGCGGCCGAAGGACTCGCGGTGGGCCACCAGGTGCTGGACCAGGGCGCGGATGGGGGCGATGCCGGAGCCGGCGGCGAAGAGGAGCACGTCGCGGCCGTGCGCCTCCTCCACCGGGAAGCCCTTGCCGAAGGGGGCGGAGATCTCCAGCGTGCCGCCGGGCGCCGCGGCGGTCAGCGCGGCATCGGCCACCTTGCCGCCGCGCTTCACGAGCAGGTCCACCTGGCCGGCGGGGCTGGGAGCGCTGGCCAGCGCCAGGTAGCCCTCGCCCACCGGCGTGCGGACCTTGACCACCTGGCCGGGCCGCTGGTGGGCGGCCGCCAGGGGCGGCGGGAGCGCGAGGCGGAGCGCGCGGAAGGCCGCCGTCTCGTCGTCGGCGGCCAGGACCCGCGCCAGCCCGAAGGGGGTGGAGACCGGCATCCGGGCGAAGCTACCACCAAAACCGGCGGCGGGAGCGCATCCGCGCGGCGGGGCGGGGCGAACCGGCCGAAACAGGGCGCGATTCGAGGCACCGCGGGCGCTCTCGCGTCGCCGGCCCTGGATCAGTAGTGCAGCAGGGACTGGACGCTCTGCGCGCCCAGCTTGCGGGTCCCGTTCAGGAAGCCCAGCTCCAGCAGGAAGGCGTAGCCGGCCAGGTGCGCCCCCTGCCGCGTCACCAGCGAGCCGACGGCGGCGGCGGTGCCGCCGGTGGCCAGCACGTCGTCCACCACCAGGGCCCGGTCGCCGGCGGACACCGAGTCCACGTGCATCTCCAGCGCGTCCTCGCCGTACTCGAGCTGGTACACCTCGCGCAGCGTGCGCCAGGGCAGCTTGCCGGGCTTGCGGACCACGCACAGGCCGGCGCCGAGGGCGTAGGCCACCGGGGCGGCGAAGAGGAAGCCGCGGGCCTCGATGCCCACCACCTTGGTGATGCGCTCGCCCTTCCAGCGGGCGGCGAAGGCGTCGATCACCCTCCGGAACAGCACGGCGTCGGCGAGCACCGGGGTGATGTCCTTGAAGACGATGCCCTTCTTCGGGAAGTCGGGCACGTCGCGGATGCGGGCGCGGATCTCGTCCATGGGCCGCAGGATAGCAGGAGCCGCGGGCCGGCCGCGCCGTTCACTTCAGGTAGACGAGCGGGTCGCGAGGCTTGGCCCCCTCGCGCACCTCGAAGTGCAGGTGGGGGCCGGTGGTCTTGCCCGACTGGCCCACCCGGGCGATGGGGTCGCCGGCCCGGACCTTGTCCCCCTCGGCCACCAGCAGCCTGGCGTTGTGGGCGTACACGGTGAGCAGCCCGCGGGCGTGGCGCAGGATGACCACGTGGCCGTAGCCGGCCTGCTGCCCGGCGTACACCACCGCCCCGTCGGCGGCGGCGGTCACCGGCGAGCCCTCGGGCGCCGCCAGGTCGATGCCGTCGTGGCGCTGCCCCTGGCGCATGCCGAAGCGGCTGTAGAGCAGCCCCTTCACCGGCCAGCGCAGGAGCGGCTCCTTGCCGGAGGGGCGGGCGGCAGGCCGCTCGGAGGCCGGCGGGGCGGCGCCGGGTGCCGGAGGGCGGGGCCGGGCGCCAGGCGGCGGCTCGGGCTCGGCCGGCTCGTCGGGCTCGGCGACCTCGGCCGGGCCCGCGGCGCCGAGTGCCGGCACCGGGCGCGGGCCGCGCGCCCCGGGGACGAACAGCTCCATCCCCACCCTGAGCTGGCGGGGGTCGGAGAGGTCGTTCACCTCCAGGAGGTCGCGGACCTCGAGGCCGTAGGTCCGGGCGATGCGGTAGACGGTCTCGCCCTGCTTCACCACGTGGATGGCGCCCAGGAGCTCCGGCTCGATGTGCGGCTCGGGGGCGTCCTCGCCTGGCCCGCGGGCCGGCGCCGGGACGGCGGGCGGGCGGGTCGCCGGCGCCTCGATGGGCGGCGGCGGCCGCAGCGCCGGCCGGTGGCCGCAGGCCAGCGCCGCGGCCAGCGCCACCGCGGCGGCCCAGCGGAGCTTCACGGACCGGGCTCCCGCCGGTAGCCCTCCACCTCCCAGCCGCGCATCTCCTCGAGGAGCCCCTCGTTGGTCCAGTCGAGCTGCAGGGGCGTGATGGCCACCAGCCCATCCTCCAGCACCGCGTTGCAGTCGGAGCCGGGCAGGTCCTCGTGCCGCGCGCCGCCCTCGCCGCCGATCCAGTAGTACTTGCGTCCCCGCGGGTCGGTCTTCTCCACCACCTGGTTGCCGTAGTCGCGCCGCCCCAGCCGCGCGAAGCAGTAGCCCTTCACGGCGCCGCGGGGGACGTTGACGTTGAGGAGCACCGGCCGCCTCGGGGCGGAGGCCACCAGGCGGCGGGCCAGGGCCACGGTGAAGGCGGCCGCCGGTCCGAAGTCGTGCGGCGGCGGGCAGGCGAGCGAGACGGCGATGGCGTGGGAGCCGAGGAGCGCCCCCTCCATGGCCGCCGCCACGGTGCCCGAGTAGAGGACGTCGTTGCCGAGGTTGGGGCCGTGGTTGACGCCCGAGACCACCACGTCGGGCCTGTTCTGCCGCAGGATGTGGTTCATCCCCACGTAGACGGCGTCGGTGGGCGTCCCGTCCACCGCGAAGCGGCGCGGGCTCACCTCGCCGATGCGCAGCGGCCGGTGGAGCGAGATGGCGTGGCTGGAGGCCGACTGCTCGCGGTCGGGGGCCACCACCCAGACCTCGTCGCCGGCGAAGGCAGAGGCCAGCGTCGAGAGGCCGCGGGAGTGGACGCCGTCGTCGTTGCTGAGGAGGACGCGCACGGGCCCGACTCTACCATCGGGTCGGCGCCGGGGCCCGCAAGCGGCCCACCTCGCTCAGCCCCCGCGGAGCCCCCAG
This sequence comes from Deltaproteobacteria bacterium, assembly GCA_016214955.1. Classification (GTDB taxonomy): domain Bacteria; phylum Myxococcota; class Myxococcia; order Myxococcales; family Anaeromyxobacteraceae; genus JACRMN01. The sequence goes on along the minus strand of JACRMN010000007.1, from coordinate 141,461 downwards.
AGGAGCCCGGCCAGCGTGGCGCTGGTGCTGGCCACCAGGCCCCAGCCCATCTGCTTCAGGCGGTCGGGGCCGGAGCGGCCCAGGCAGGCTGCCACGCCGAAGAGGGCGGTGGGCAGGAGCGAGGCGGGAACGAGCCAGGGCAGGCCGGCGGCGAGCGCTGTGCCGACGCCCAGCGCGAGGAGGGAGGCGGCCAGGAGGGCGTTGCGCCGGCCCAGGTCCGGGGCGCCCGGCCTGCCGCGGGCCAGCACCGCCTCGACCGCCACCGCGGCCATGGCGAAGGAGAGCGCCCAGACGCCGAAGGCAGCGGCAGCGGCGCGCGGGCTGGCGCCGCCCGAGAGCGCCACCGGCAGGAGGCTCGAGGCCATGGCGGCGCCGATCACCACCTCGCCGCCGGTGGTCATCTCCAGCCGCCGGCGGGCCAGCCAGAGCGTGGCCAGCAGCAGGCCCGCGGGCACGGCCAGCGAGAGGCGCGCCGCGGGCGGTGCCAGCACGGCGGCGGCGAGGCCCACCACCGCGGTGGCGCCGCCCAGGGTGGCGAGGAGGCGCCGGGCCAGCGGGCCGTCCTCCCGCGCCGAGCGGAGCCCCCGGGTGCCCAGCAGCACCAGCGCCGGCTCGTGGGCCAGGAAGGCGAGCGCACCGGCCAGGGCGAAGAGCCAGGCGGCGGCGCCGGGGCGGCCGAGGGCGAGCCCGGTGGCGAGAGGCATCGCCATCTGGCCCCAGGCCCCGTGCTCGCGGGGCCAGAGGAAGCGCTTGGTCGCGTCGGCCATCGGGCGGGAGTTGTAGAGGCCGGGGCGCCGCCGGGCAAGGGGAGGAGGCGGCAGGGCCGCCCGGCTACGCCGGAGCGCCGCGGGCCGGGCCGGTCGTGAGCGCCGCGACCAGCCGCTCCGGCTCCTCGGCGCTCACCAGGAGCTCGCCCAGCGAGACCGGGAGCCCCATCACGCGGGCGCGCTGCGCCGGCTGGAGCACCACCGACACCAGGCCGTCTCCCGAGCCGTTCACCAGCCAGCGCCCGGCCAGGCCGTGGACGCCGCGGCTCAGGGGGCGGAGCGGCGAGGGGGTGGCCGAGGCGATCGCCGCGAGGGGGAACGAGGCGCGGAAGGCCCAGCCCATCCGGACCCGGACCTGGCCGTCGCCGATCTCGACGAAGGAATCGCGGGGCGGCAGGAGGAGCGCCGCCGAGAGGCGCGCGTAGGCGCGGCCGAAGCGGATGGGGAAGCGATCGGGGGCGGTCCGGTTCGTCACCGCGAGAGGATGCCACACCCGCGGCGGAGCGTCAGGCCGGTGCCGGGAGGAGCCGGCCCAGCGCCCTGGCCCGCTCGACGTGCCGCGGGATGAGGGCAGGCGACACGCGCTACCGGCTCACCTCCTCGAGCACCCGCTTCTCGGCGAGCACCTTCGCCAGCAGGTCGGGCCTGTCGGTCATGATGCCGTCGACGCCGGCCGCCAAGAGCTCGCGCATCTCCTGCTCGTCGTCCACCGTCCAGACGAAGACCGGCATGTCGAGGGCGTGGAAGTGGCGCACCAGCCGGCGGGTCACCACCGTGATGCCGGCGGTGCGGTGCGGGAGCTCGGCGCAGTCCCACCCCAGCGGGCAGAGCCAGGCGCCGGTGCCCGCCAGCGCCGCCAGGACGTGACGCCGTCCGGCGCGCGCCGGCAGGTAGTGGCAGGCATGCGGCAGGAGCGCGCGCAGCCGCTCGGCCTGGTCGTCGTCGGCCGAGCCGATGCACACCCGCTCCTCCGCCCCGGCGGCGGAGATGGCCGCCACCAGCGCATGGGCGAGGCGCGGATCGGCCGACTTGGCCTCGATGTTGAGCCGGGACCGCGGGTGGCGCTCCAGCAGCTCCGCCAGGGTGGGAATGCGAACCCCCTGCCCGCGGAAGGGGAAGGTGCGCCGGCCGTCGGGGCTGAAGGCGAAGCCGGCGTCGAGCCGGGCCAGCTCCCCGGCGGTGCGCTCCTCCACCGAGCCCCGCTCCCCGGTGATGCGCTCGGTGCCCTCGTCGTGGAAGACCATCACCGCATCGTCGGAGCTGCGCCGCACGTCCAGCTCCAGGCACGTCGCCCCCAGCTCCACCGCCCGGTCGAAGGCCACCAGGGTGTTCTCGGGCGCGATCCCGGCCCCGCCCCGGTGGGCGATGAGCCAGGGGCGCGGGTGCGCCAGGAAGGGCTTCACCTGGGGTGACGTCCGTCAGTGGTGGTGCGCGCCCAGACCGTCGACGATGCGGGCCCGCTCCGAGAGCAGCCAGTCGTCGGTGAACATCTCGATGGCGTCCTCGTGCGTGCCGGCCCGCATCAGGATGCGCGGCTCCAGCGCCAGGCGGGAGTCCACGAAGATGGGCAGCCCGAAGAGCGCCAGCGGCGGCTCGGCCCCGGTCTCGCACGGGGCGAAGCGCTGCGAGAAGGACTCCTCCGGCGCCAGCGTCAGGACCCGCGCGCCCATGGCCATGCGCAGCCGCTCGGCGTCGAGGTGCTGCGAGGCGGCCACGACCGCCAGCGCCAGCTCGCCGTCGGCCCGCACCACCACCACCTTGGCCACCTTGCTGCCGCTCGTGTGCTCGGCCGCCGCCATGCGGTCGGCCGTCACCGCCCGGTGGTGGTTGTGCGGCTCGTAGGGAAGCCCGTGCTCCGTCAGGTACTGCTCGATCTGCATGGGGATCATGGCCACCTCCGGGGGAGGGGTCCATGCTCCTCTCCTCGATCGCCACCCGCAAGGGGCTCGGGAGGGGAGGTGCGGCGGCGGCCCGCGCGGCCGGGCGCCGCGCGCGGGCGTGCGCGCCCCCGCCCCTTCGCGCTAGAGAAGCAGCGTGACCCTCGAGGTACGGCAGCACGGCTCCATCGACGAGATCCCGGCCGCGGAGTGGGATGCGCTCATCGCCCACGAGCCGGTGCGGGCCAGCCCCTTCGTGTGCCACGCCTTCCTGGCAGCGGCCGAGGGCTCGGGCTCCGCCTCGGCGCGCAGCGGCTGGCGGCCGCGCCACCTGGCCCTGCGCCGCGGCGGCCGGCTGGTGGCGGCGCTGCCGGCCTACGAGCGCGACCGCTCCGACGGCGACTTCGGGCGCGACTGGGAGTGGGCCAGCGCCGCGCGGGCCGCCGGCCTGCGCTACTACCCGAAGCTGGTGGTGGGCGCGCCGTTCAGCCCCACCACCGGCCGGCGCCTGCTCGCGGCCCAGGGCGAGGACCGCGTCGCCTGCGGGCGGGCGCTCCTCGATGCGGCCCTCGACCTCTGCGCCGGGGAGCGGCTCTCGTCGATCCACGTCCTCTTCCCCGACGAGGAGGAGGCGGCCGAGTGGGAGGGGCTGGGGCTCCTCTCCCGCGTGGACTTCCAGTTCCACTGGCGCAACGCCGGCTACCGGACCTTCGACGACTTCCTGGCCCGCTTCGACTCCAAGCGGCGCAACGCCATCCGCCGCGAGCGGGCGGCGCCGGCCAGGCAGGGCATCGAGATCCGCACCCTCTCCGGCGCCGAGGTGGCCGCCGGCGGCCAGCGGCTCGCCGCCGAGGTCTTCGCGCTCTACCGCGACACCGTCGACTCCATGGACTGGGGGATGCGCTTCGTCAACGCCGCCTTCTTCGGGCGGCTGGTGGCGGGGATGCCCGGCGCCGTCGAGGTGGTGGAGGCGCGGCGCGAGGGGCGGCGGGTGGCGGCGGCCCTCAACCTGGCCTCGTCCCAGCGGCTCTACGGCCGCTACTGGGGCTGCAGCGAGTCGCACCCCTTCCTCCACTTCAACGTCTGCCTCTACCACTCGGTGGAGCGCTGCATCGAGCGCGGCCTCGCCCTCTTCGAGGGCGGAGCCGGCGGCGACCACAAGCTCACCCGCGGCTTCGAGCCGGCCATCACCTGCTCGGCCCACCGCTTCCTCGACCGGCGGCTGGAGGCGGCGGTGCGGCGCCAGCTCGCAGCCGAGGGGCCGGCTCGCCGGGCAGCCCTGGAGCGGTGGCGGGCGGCCCGCCCCGTCCTCAGGCGCGACGCCGCGCCAGCGTGAGCGTGAGCCGCCGCGCCCAGCGCGCGCCGCCGTGGCGCGCCGCCAGGGTGCGGGCCTGCGCCAGCAGGGCCTCGAGCGCCACCGGGCCCAGGGCCGGCCCGACGTGGGAGTGGGAGCGGAGCAGCGCCTCGAGCCGCGGCCCGTCGAGCGGCTCCTCGGCGGCGAAGCGCTCGGCCGGCCCGGCGCGGGCTCCGGCCAGCGAGAGGAGCTGCCGCAGCCGGTCGCCGGGCGGTGGCGGGCGGCGCGGGTTGGCGGCTGCGACGAGGGCCATGAGCTCGTCCATGAAGGGCGTGGCGGCCGGCGCCGCCTCGACGACCGCCACCGCCCCGCCCGGCGCCAGCAGCCTGCCGATCTCCCGGCCGGCCCGCTCCGGGTCGAGCCAGTGGAGGGCGTCGGCCACCAGCGCCAGATCGAAGGCGCCGGCGGGCAGGCCGGTCTCCTCGGCCGGGGCGTGCACCGGTTCGACGGGGAGCGCGGCGCGGGCGGCCGCGGCGGCGAGCGCGTCGAGCATGGCGCGGGCCGGCTCGACGGCGGTCACCCGGAGCCCGCGCGCCGCCAGCGGCAGCGCCAGGTGGCCGGTGCCGGCGCCCAGGTCGACCACCCGGGCGCCCGGGCCACCCGCGGCCGCGGCCAGCCGCTCGACGAGCGGCCCCGGGTAGGGGGGCCGCTGCGGGTAGTCGCCCGCCAGGCGGTTGAAGACCCAGCGGGACGGATCGGCGATGGAGGCGGAGCGGCGTCCCATGGCGGCCGGGAGGATACGCCGCCGGCGCGCCGGCGGCCCGCCCCCTCACCGCGCCTCCTGCCTCCCCAGCTTCCGCGCCTCGCCGAGCCAGGCCTGGCGCTGCGCGGGGGTCGACCCCTTCACCGAGCCGACGTCGGTGAAGCGCACCGGCTTCACGCCGCAGAAGCCCAGCGTGGCGCGCCCCATGGCCCGGTGGGCCGGGCTGCCCATGAGGAGCCGGAAGAGGAGCGGTGGCGTGTCCATGGTGCTGATGACGCGAGCGCTCCGGCCGGCCAGGAGCTTGTCCCAGCCGCGCCCCTGCGGGCGGTACTTGAAGGCGAAGCCCGGGAGCATGGCCCTGTCGAGGAAGGCCTTCAGCAGGGCGGGGTAGCTCCCCCACCAGATCGGGTAGACGAGCACCAGGTGCTCGGCGGCGGCCAGCCGGCGCTGCGCCTGCTCCAGGTCGGGCTCGAGGGGCTGCTCCAGGGCGACGTCGTCGCGGAGCATGGGGTCGAACCGGAGGTCGCGGAGGTCGAGCCGGTCGACCTCGGCCCCGGCGCGGCGCGACTCCTCGACGTAGGCGGTGGCCAGGGCGGCGCAGAAGCTGCCGGCCCGGGGATGGGCATCGATGACCAGGATGCGGCGCATGGGATCTCCTCGGCGGTGCGGGGCGCCGGCATGGCGCCCTCTCTGCCCCCGGATCTATGGCTTGCAACGGCGCATCGGAATGCCCAAGAATCCAGAGTCACCATGCAGAAGCGCATACCCCACGACCTCGACTGGGACGCCCTGCGGCTCCTCCTCGCCGCCGCGCGCGCCCGCTCGCTCACCGGCGCCGCCCGCGCCCTGAAGCTCGATCAGTCCACCGCCAGCCGGCGGCTGGCCGCGCTGGAGCGCGCCCTCGGCGTCCGGCTCTTCGACAGGGTCCCCGGCGGGCTCGAGCCCACCCCGGTGGCGATCCAGGTGCTGCCGCTCGCCGAGGCGGCCGAGGCGCAGGTGCTGGAGCTCCTCCGCACCGCCGCCGGCGCCGACGAGGCGCTGCAGGGGACGGTCCGGGTGGCGGTGCCGGAGGCGATGGACAGCGGCGTGCTGGTGCCGGCGCTGGGGGCCTTCTACGAGCGCTACCCCAGGGTGCGGCTCGAGGTGGTCGCCGGCGCCGCGCTGGCCAACCTGTCGCGGCGCGAGGCCGACGTCGGGCTCCGCCTGGTGCGGCCCCAGGCCGGCGAGTTCGTGGCGCTGCGGGTGGCCTGGCTGTCGGTGGGCGCCTGGGGCACCAAGGCGCTGGTGGCCCTGGGCGCCGGCCGCGCTCCCTGGGTGGGCTGGGACGACGAGGCGGGCTTCCGGGCCGAGTCGGGCTGGCTCTCGCGCCACGTCGCTCCCGACCAGGTGCGGCTGCGCTGCAACCGGCTGGAGGCGCTGGCGGCGGCGGCGCGAGCCGGGCTCGGGCTGGCGCTGCTCCCCGACGCCATGGCCCGCCTCGCCGGTGGGCTCACCCGGCTGGAGCTGCCGGGCCTGGCGCCGGCGCTGCCGCTCTGGCTCGTGGCCCACAAGGCGCTGCTGCGCGTGCCCCGCGTGCGCGTGGTCTGGGAGTTCCTGCGCGAGGAGGCCGCGCGGGCCATGGCCGGGTGAGGCGCCGGCCGGCAGCCGTCAGGGGATGCAGGCCGGCACCGAGCAGGCGCCGCCGGTGACGAGGCCGCAGATGTCGAGGGGGAGGGTGCAGGCGCCCGCCTCGAAGGTGCCGGAGAGGCTGCCCATGCTGGTGCCGCCGCCGCCGGCGCCGCTCCAGAAGGTGGCGGTGAGGCTCCCCTTCACCGTGGGCGAGACCTGGTCGATGGTCACGCTGCCGGTGACGCTCGCGTAGGTGGTGACGTCGGCGCAGGTGGCGCCCAGGCGCCGGAAGTCGACGCTGACGGCGGTGATGACGCCGCCGGCGGTGCTGTTGCCGATGGTGTAGGTGCCGGGCCCGATGGCCGGGGGCGCGCTGGAGGCGGCGCGGGCCATCATCACGATCACCTCGGTGGAGGAGGGGTGGTCGCCGCAGGCGTTGGCGCCCCGCTTGAAAGCGCAGAAGCCCTGGTAGCTCGAGAAGGCCACCACCAGGCCGCCGAGCGTCAGGTTGTTGGCCGCCGGGCAGGGGGCCGGCGCGACGACCAGCGCCCCGCCGTCGCCGGCGGTGAAGGCCGCCCCCTCTACGGTGCCGGTGGGGCCGGCGCCGGTGAGGCCGCCGTTCTGGACGGGGCCCTCGGTCTTCTTGCTGCCGCCGCAGGCGGCGAGGAGGGCGAGGAGGATGGCCAGGGCGGTGGGGCGCATGGGCGGGCTCCGGGTGCGGGTCGCCCCGAGGCAAGCACTCCCCGGAGGCCGCCGTCAACTCTCGGTGGGCACCTGGCCGGCGGGCCCCTCCGGCGGTGCCGCCGCCGGTGAGGCCTCGCCCGCGAGGACGAGCCGCCGGGCCCGCTCCGCCCGGCGCGGGGAGCGCTCCACGCCCACCGCGTCGAGGCCGCGGGCGTTGGCCACCGCCAGCATGGTGCCGAGGCCGCAGAAGGGGTCGACCACGGTGCGGCAGGCGGTGTGCGCGAGGAGGAAGCGGGCCACCGCCTCGCAGGCCTCGCGCCCCATGGCCCGGGCCCAGGTCATCTCGCCGAGGCGGGGCAGGACGTCGGGCGAGGAGCGGCCCGGCGGGAGGCGCAGCTCCCGGGAGAAGCAGAGCAGGTGGGCCCAGGATGGGCGGCCGAAGGTGGTGGTGCCCGGCGCCACCCGGCACACCACCTTGTGCCAGAGGAGCGACGACCCGGCCCGCTCGGCGCCGAGCTGCACCAGGTGGCCCTTGTCCACCCAGCGGCCGTCGCGCTTCACGTCGGTCTGGTAGAAGACCGCCACCGCCTCCGGCGCCACCGCCCGGCAGGCGAGGGCCGCGGTCTCCACGAACCAGCCGCGCCAGCCCTCGAACCCCAGCTCCGGCAGCTCGGAGGCGTCGGGCAGCGAGGTGACCACCGCGTGGCCGGCGCCGAGGCGGGCCTCGCGCAGCCAGGCCACGCCGTCGCCGCACAGCACCTCGCGGCGCGGGCCGCCCCGGCTCGCCTCCTCGCTCGCCGCCATCGGGCCACTCCAGCCGAGGTCGGGCCCTGCGTCAACCGCGGTGGGTGGCGGCCGCGCCAGCGCGCGCCCCGGACCGGCCTCGCCGGCGGGCCGGGCCTCGGATAGATTCCGGCCCGTGAACGGAGCGGTGGTCGAGATCGAGGGCCTGCGGAAGCGGTACGGCGCCGTGCTGGCGCTCGACCGGGTGGACCTGGAGGTGCGCCAGGGCGAGATCTTCGGCCTCCTCGGCCCCAACGGGGCGGGAAAGACCACCCTCATCTCCATCGTCGCCGGCCTCAGCCGGGCCACCGAGGGAAGCGCCCGGGTGCTGGGCAAGGACGTGGTGCGCGACTACCGGTTCACCCGCCGTGCCGTCGGGCTCGTGCCCCAGGAGATCAACTTCGACCCCTTCTTCTCGGTCGAGGAGGCGCTGCGCTTCCAGGCCGGCTACTTCGGCGTGAAGCTGACCGGCGACCGGCTGGAGGAGATCCTCTCGGCGCTGGACCTGACCGAGAAGCGCCACACCAATGCCCGGGCCCTCTCCGGCGGCATGAAGCGTCGCCTGCTCATCGGCAAGGCGCTGGTGCACGACCCGCAGGTGCTGTTCCTCGACGAGCCCACCGCCGGCGTGGACGTGGAGCTGCGCCAGCAGCTCTGGCGCTACGTGCGCCGGCTGCGCGAGCGGGGCACCACCGTGGTGCTCACCACCCACTACCTGGAGGAGGCCGAGGAGCTGGCCGACCGGGTGGCGGTCATCGAGCGCGGGCGGCTGGTGCTCCTCGAGGACAAGGGCACCCTGATGGCCCGCAACGCCGGGCAGCGGCTCCAGGACATCTACGTGGCCCTGCTGCAGCGCGAGCGGGCCGGAAGGGAGGCCGAGTGATGGGCCTCGGCCTGCGGACGCTCCTCGTCAAGGAGGTGCGCCGCTTCCTGCGCGTGCCCGGCCAGACGCTCGCCTCGCCGCTCGTCACCACCACCCTCTACTTCGTGGTCTTCGGCTGGTCGCTGGGCTCTCGCCTCGCCGACGTCGAGGGGGTGCCCTACGCCCGCTTCATCGCGCCGGGCCTGGTAGCGCTGGGCGTGGTGAGCAACGCCTACCTCAACTCCGCCTCCTCGCTCTTCGTCATGAAGCTCCAGGGCACCATCATCGACATCCTGGTGGCCCCGCTCTCCCACACCGAGGTGCTCACCGGCTTCGTGGCCGCGGCCGTGGTGCGCGGCCTGCTGGTGGGCGGGGTGACCTGGCTGGTGGCCGGCGCCTTCACCGGCATCGGCATCGCCCACCCGCTCTGGGCGCTGGTCATGCTGGTGCTGGCCGCCGTGGCCTTCGCAGCCCTGGGCGTCGTCACCGCCATCTGGGCGGCCACCTTCGAGCAGGTGAACTTCTTCCCCACCTTCGTGGTGACGCCGCTCACCTTCCTGGGCGGCGTCTTCTACTCGGTGCGGATGCTGCCGCCGGGGCTGCAGCGGCTCACCATGGCCAACCCCGTGTTCTACCTGGTGGACGGAGTGCGCTACGGGTTCCTCGGGATCTCCGACGCCTCGCCGCTCTGGGGGCTGGGCATCCTGGCGGTCCTGGCGGCCGGGTCGCTGTCCCTGGCCTACGCCCTCCTGGCCAGCGGATACCGGCTCCGGAGCTAAACGCCGGTTCCGGGTCGGGAAGAGAACCTCTATCGCCAAGGTTGTCTCTTCCGGGTATAAGAGGCCGCCCCCGGCGCCCCCGGAGGCATTCCGCAAAATCCTGGAGGAATCTGCCCCATGCGTTCGTCGCTCGTCGTCCTTGCCGCCCTGGCCCTCGTGGCCTGCAAGAAGCCCGAGGCCCCCACGCCGGCCCAGCCCGCCCCGAGCGCGCAGCAGGCCCCGGCCGCCGCCCCCGTCGCCGCCAACACCGTGAAGGGCAAGGTCCTGGAGAAGCTGGACGCGGCCCCCTACAGCTACCTGAAGCTCGCCACCCCCACCGGCGAGACCTGGGCGGCCGTCCCGCAGGCCCCCACCAAGGCCGGTGAGGAGGTGACCATCTCCGTCTCCGCGCCCATGACCAACTTCGAGTCCAAGACCCTGAACCGCAAGTTCGACCTGGTGCTCTTCGGCACGCTGGCCGGCGGCGAGGGTGCCGCCCCGGCGCCGATGCAGGCGGCCCCCGGCCCGCAGGGCGGCGAGCCGCCCCCGTCCCCGGCGGCCATGGCCGCGCAGCACCAGGCGGCCGCGGCCGGGCCCACCGACGTGAAGATCGCCAAGATCACCAAGGCCGCCGGCCCGGACGGCAAGACGGTGGAGGAGCTCTTCACCGGCAAGGCCGGCCTCAAGGACAAGCCGGTCACCGTGAAGGGCCAGGTGGTGAAGTTCTCGCCCGGCATCATGGGCCGCAACTGGATCCACCTGCGCGACGGCAGCGGCAAGGCCGAGAAGAACAACCACGACGTCACCATCACCACCCAGGACGACGCCAAGGTCGGCGACGTGGTGACCGTGAAGGGCACCGTGAAGGTCGACAAGGACTTCGGCGCCGGCTACGCCTACCCGGTGATCATCGAGGACGCCAAGGTCAGCAAGTAGCCTTCGCTTCCTGGTAGCTTCCGGCGGCGGGTCGGCCCATCCGACCCGCCGCCTTCCTTTGACCCGCCGCGGGCACCCCGACCTCTTCGCGCTGGACGTGCCGGCCCGCCGCCGCGAGGTGGCCGCCGAGGTGGAGGGGCTTTGCCGCGGCTGGGACGGGGGCGATCCCCCCGACGCCGCCCTGCGCCGCCGCACCCAGGCGCGCCTCGAGGCGCTGCGCGGCCTGTGGCGCGCCGAGCCGGCCCTCTTCGGCGAGCGGGAGATCGAGGCGCTGCGCGCCCTCTCCGCCTCGCTGCGGGCCGCGCCCGCAGGGCCGCGCCCCGAAGCCCGGGCCGTGCTCCGCGACCTCTTCGGCCACGCCGGGTTCCGGCCCGGGCAGGAGCCCATCATCGAGGCGGTGCTCTCCGGCCGCGACTGCATCGGCGTCATGCCCACCGGCGCCGGCAAGTCGCTCACCTACCAGCTCCCGGCCCGGGTCCTGGGCGGCACCACGCTGGTGGTCTCTCCGCTCATCGCCCTCATGAAGGACCAGGTGGACGCGCTGGGACGCCTGGGCATCCGCGCCACCTTCCTCAACTCCAGCCTGGCGCCCGACGAGCGGCGCCAGCGGGTGCAGGAGGTCCGGCGCGGCGCCTACGAGCTCGTCTACGCCGCGCCCGAGGGGCTCGAGGCCTCGGTGGGCGCGGCGCTCTCCGGCGTGCGGCTCTCGGCGCTGGCGGTGGACGAGGCCCACTGCATCAGCCAGTGGGGACACGACTTCCGGCCCGCCTACCGCAACCTGGCCGGCCTCAAGGCCCGCTTCGGCGTGCCGGTGCTGGCGCTCACCGCCACCGCCACCGCCGCGGTGGTGAAGGACATCGCCGAGCAGCTGGGCATGGAGGGGCCGCTGCTGGTGCGGGGCCGCTTCTTCCGCGAGAACCTCCGCCTCCACGCCTACAAGAAGGGGGGCGAGGCGGCCGGCCGCGGCGGCGTCTCCACGCGCGACGCCCTGGTGCGCCTGCTCGCCGGCCGCCGGGGCCAGAGCGGCATCGTCTACTGCCTCTCGCGCCGGACCGCCGAGGAGACCGCCGCCTTCCTGCGCCGCACCGGCCTCGCGGCCACGCCCTACCACGCCGGCCTGGCCCCCGAGGCGCGGGAGCGGGCCCAGGACGACTTCCTCTCCGGCAAGGCCGAGGTGGTGGTGGCCACGGTGGCCTTCGGCATGGGCATCGACAAGCCCGACGTGCGCTTCGTGGTGCACCGGGACATGCCGCGCTCGGTGGAGGGGTACTACCAGGAGGTGGGGCGGGCCGGCCGCGACGGCGCGCCCTCCGACTGCGTGCTGCTCTACTCCTGGGCCGACGTGCTGGCCTGGGACCGCATGCTGGGCGACCTCGACGAGGCGCACGCCCGGGTGCAGCGGCAGCAGGCCCGCCAGATGTTCCGGCTGGCCGAGGAGGCGCGCTGCCGCCACCGGGAGCTGGTGGCCTACTTCGGCGAGCGCATCGAGGCCTGCGGCGAGAGCTGCGACCTGTGCTCCGGCGCCGACCTGCTGGCCGAGGCGCCGGCGGTGCCGGCCCGGCGCGCCGCGCGCCCGCGGCGGCGTCGCCCCGGAGCTAGAAGTAGGGCATGAGCGCCCGGCCGTAGAAGCACAGCTCCAGGTCGGCGTCCCAGGGGGCGGAGGGGAACGGGGCGTCGTAGGCGCCGCCGATCCGGACCTGCATCTGGTTGGCCTGGAGGTAGGCGACCACGTCGACGCGCTGCCCCTCGAGGGTCAGGCTGGGCACGGTGGCCGGGGCCGGCACCGGGCGGGCGTAGGCAGCCACCGCCACCGGCGTCCCGCTGGCCGGCACCAGCGACAGGTCGAGCGAGACGATGCCCCGGAGGTCGGTGGCGGCGCTCACCGGCACCAGGCGGGCCTGGAGCAGCCGGACCTCCACCTCCGAGCCGTGGTTGCGGAGCAGCGGCGGAAGCTGCAGCGGCACCGCGAAGGCGGGGAGGGCGCCGGAGGGGATCTGGCCCGAGGGCGGGACCGCGGGCAGCGGCGGCAAGCAGGGCGAGGGCTGGCCGGCGGCCTCGCACACCCGGCGGGCGTAGCAGAAGCGCTCCACCTCCACCTCGGCGGAGAAGAGCGGGCCGCCGCAGGCGGCGAGGCCGGCGAGCGCGAATGGGACGAGCAGGTGCGGTCGCATGGTTCGGCTCACCAGACGAAGAGGTAGATGCCCGTGGAGATGGACGGCGTCACCAGCCGGATCTTCGGCCTCGAGACGGAGGTGATGCTGGCGTTCTGCGCCTGGGCGGCGGCCTGGACGTCGTTCACGCGGGGCCAGATCCAGGAGAGCCCGACGCGCGTGAACCAGGCGAAGGTGCGGGGCGAGCCCGTCTCCAGCCCCACCTGCACCGAGAGGTAGTCGTAGCCCACCGAGCGCAGCAGGATCTTCTCCGACGGGCTGAGCTTCGAGAAGATCGAGACCACGCGGGTGGCGTCGGCGTCGAAGGTGTGGCCGTACTCGGCCGAGAGGGTGGGGGTGAGGAAGAACTGGAACGGGACGAGCGTTGCGCCGGCCCGCAGCCCCGGCCCCATGAAGTTGTAGGTGGCGCCCCCGTGCAGGCGCGCGAACCAGGCCGGGCGGTAGAGCAGCGAGGCGCCGATGCCGTCGGGGAAGCCCGCGTCCACAAGCACCCCCAGCACCGGCGCACCGTCGTCCGCCTTCTCCTTGGCGACGAGCGGCGATGCGGTCGCGGGCGAGGTCGCGGGCGAGGTCGGGGTCGCGGTCGCCGGCTCGGGCGCTGGCGGCGGTGGCGGCGGCGCGGGGAGGCCCGCCGCCGGGCGCGGCGGAGGGGGCGGGGGCGAGAGGCTCTGCTGCCCGCGCGCCGGGGAGGCGGCGAGCAGCGCCACGAGGGCCAGGAGTGCGGTGCGCATCACCCTGCAGCCTGTCACGAATCGCGGGGACGAGGGTATGGACCCGGGTGTGTCGGTGTATGCTCCCGCGCCGCCGGCCCCTCCCCGCACGAAAGGCACGCGTGGCGCTCCAGTCCGTCCCCTACACCTTCGAGATCGAGCTCAGCCACGTGGAGCGCGACCTGCACCAGCGCCTCTCCACCAAGGTGGCGCGCCACCCCTCCGAGTCGCTGGAGCGGCTCTGGCTGCGGGTGCTGGCCTACTGCCTGTTTCACCAGGAGCGGATCGCGTTCGGCCCCGGCCTCTCCGAGCCCGAGGTCCCCGACCTCTTCGCCGACGACCTCACCGGCCAGAAGGTGCTCTGGATCCGGGTCGGCCGCCCCGACCCCGAGCGGCTGCAGCGCGAGGCCGATCGCGCCCCGCGCGCCCAGGTGGCGGTGCTCTTCGACGCGCCGGCGCGCCTCGAGGCCTTCGTGGCCGAGGCCCGCGAGAAGCGGCTCGGGCGGCTCGGCCGGGCGGAGCTCCTGGCCGTCGATCCGGCGCTCCTGCGGGCGCTCGCCGCCGAGGACGAGCGGCGCGTGCGCATCTCCCTCACCGTGGTGGGCGACCACCTGTACGTGACCCGCGGCAGCGCCTCCCTGGACGGCGCGCTGAGTCGCAGTAATCTCCAGTAATTTCAGCGATCAATAAATCAGGACTGGCGCCACCCCCTTTCGTCGGTTACCTTGCTCTCTATCTGGACTGATGTGGTCCAGAAAGGCTCCGAGGACGGTGGAGGGTCGCGCCCAATGCTGCGCATGAGCAAGCTCACCGACTACGGCATCGTGGTGCTGACGCACATGGCCCAGGGCGGCTCGCCCCCGGTCCGCACCGCGCAGGAGCTGTCCCAGGCCTCGCGGGTGCCGCCGCCCACCGTCGCCAAGATCCTGAAGGAGCTGTGCCGGGCCGGCATCGTGGCCTCGCACCGCGGGCGCCACGGCGGCTACAGCCTCTCGCGCCGCGCCGACGAGATCTCGGTGGCGGCCATCGTCGAGGCGCTCGAGGGGCCGGTCTCGGTCACCGAGTGCAGCGACGCCGGCGGCCTCTGCGCCCTCGAGCCCACCTGCGTGGCCAAGAGCCACTGGGGACCCATCAGCCGCGCCATCCAGGGGACGCTGGAGAAGCTCCCGCTCTCGGCGCTCGGGCCGCGGCCCGCCGGGCTGGCCCGCCTTCCCATCCTCAACCCGGAGGTCGCATCGTGAGCCAGGACGCGCTGCGCGAGCTGACCGAGCAGAAGTACAAGTACGGCTTCGTCACCGACGTCGAGGCCGACCAGGCGCCGCCGGGGCTCAACGAGGAGATCATCCGGCTCATCTCCCGGAAGAAGGGCGAGCCCCAGTTCCTGCTCGACTGGCGGCTCAAGGCCTACAAGCACTGGCTGACGATGGAGGAGCCGCGCTGGGCCTACGTGCACTACAGGCCCATCGACTACCAGTCGATCGTCTACTACTCGGCCCCCAGGCCCAAGAAGCAGCTCGGCTCCATCGACGAGGTGGATCCCGAGCTGCGCAAGGCCTTCGAGAAGCTGGGCATCCCGCTGGCGGAGCAGCAGCGCATCTCCAACGTGGCCGTCGACGCGGTGTTCGACTCGGTCTCGGTGGCCACCACCTACAAGGCCAAGCTGGCCGAGAAGGGCGTCATCTTCGGCTCCTTCTCCGAGGCGGTGCAGCACCACCCCGAGCTCATCGAGCGCTTCCTGGGCTCGGTGGTGCCGGCCGGCGACAACTTCTTCGCGGCGCTCAACAGCGCCGTCTTCTCCGACGGCAGCTTCGCCTACATCCCCAAGGGCGTGCGCTGCCCCATGGAGCTCTCCACCTACTTCCGCATCAACGCCGAGAACACCGGCCAGTTCGAGCGCACCCTGATCGTCGCCGACGAGGGGTCCCACGTCAGCTACCTGGAGGGCTGCACCGCCCCCATGCGCGACGAGAACCAGCTCCACGCAGCGGTGGTGGAGCTCGTGGCCCTGCCCGGCGCCGAGATCAAGTACTCGACGGTGCAGAACTGGTACCCGGGTGACGCCGAGGGGCGGGGCGGCATCTTCAACTTCGTCACCAAGCGGGCCAAGGCCATGGAGCGGGCCAAGGTCTCCTGGACGCAGGTGGAGACCGGCTCGGCCATCACCTGGAAGTACCCGTCCTGCATCCTCCAGGGAGACGACAGCGTCGGCGAGTTCTACTCGGTGGCCCTGGCCAACAACCGGCAGCAGGCCGACACCGGCACCAAGATGATCCACGTCGGGAAGCGCACCCGCTCCACCATCGTCTCCAAGGGCATCAGCGCCGGCCACGGCCAGAACGCCTACCGGGGCCTGGTGCGCATCGGCAAGAACGCCACCGGGGCGCGCAACTACTCGCAGTGCGACTCGCTGCTCATCGGCGACCAGTGCGGGGCCCACACGTTCCCGTACATCGAGGTGAAGAACCCGACCGCCAAGGTGGAGCACGAGGCCACCACCTCGCGCATCGCCGAGGACCAGCTCTTCTACTGCCGGCAGCGCGGCCTCTCGCAGGAGGACGCGGTGTCGATGATCGTCAACGGCTTCGCCCGCCAGGTGCTGAAGGAGCTCCCCATGGAGTTCGCGGTCGAGGCCCAGAAGCTTCTCGGCATGAGCCTGGAAGGGAGCGTCGGCTGAGGCCGGCGACCGGGAGAGGGAAACGAGCATGCTGCGCATCCAGAACCTGAAGGCCCGCATCGGCGAGAAGGAGATCCTCCACGGGCTGGATCTCACCGTGAACGCCGGCGAGGTGCACGCCATCATGGGGCCCAACGGCTCCGGCAAGAGCACGCTGGCGAGCGTGCTGGCCGGCCGCGAGAACGTGGAGGTCACCGCCGGCTCGGTCACCTACCTGGGCCAGGACCTGCTGGCGCTGGCGCCCGAGAAGCGGGCCGCCGCCGGCCTGTTCCTCGGCTTCCAGTACCCGGTGGAGATCCCGGGCGTCGCCAACCTCTACTTCCTGCGCACCGCCCTCAACGCCATGCGGCGGGCCCGCGGCGAGGAGGAGGTGGACGCCATGGACTTCCTCGCCATCGCCAAGGAGAAGCTCAAGCTGGTGAAGTGGGACCAGAGCTTCGTGCAGCGCGGCGTCAACGAGGGCTTCTCGGGCGGCGAGAAGAAGAAGAACGAGATCCTGCAGATGGCGGTGCTGGAGCCGAAGCTCTCCATCCTCGACGAGATCGACTCCGGCCTCGACATCGACGCCCTGCGGGTGGTGGCCGACGGCGTCAACGCCCTGCGCGCCCCGGACCGGGCCTTCCTCCTCGTCACCCACTACCAGCGGCTCCTCGACTACGTGAAGCCGGACCGGGTGCACGTCATGGCCGCCGGCAAGATCGTGAAGAGCGGCGGGCCGGAGCTGGCGCTGGAGCTGGAGAAGACCGGCTACGCCGGCTGGGTGCCCGAGCGGCACGGGGCGGGAGCCAGGCCGTGAACCGCGCCGAGGAGAGCCTGCAGGCCGCCCTGGCGCGGCCGGCGCCGGCGGGCGAGCCCGGCTTCCTGGCGGCCCTGCGGCGCGCCGGGGCCGACGACTTCGGGCGGCTCCTGCTGCCCACCACCCGCCACGAGGAGTGGCGCTACACCAGCCTGGCCGGCCTCGCCGACCTGGCGCTCGCGCCGGCGGAGCCCGGGGCGGCGGCGCTGCCGGCCGGCTTCGCGCTGCCTCCGGCCCCGCGCCTGGTGCTGGTGAACGGCCGGATCGATCCCTCGCGCACCGACCTCGCCGGCCTGCCGCCCGGGGCCCGGGTCGGCAGCCTGGCCGCGGCCATCCGCGAGCGGCCCGGCGCCGTCGAGCCGCTGCTGGGACGCGGCCCTTTCGGCGACCACGCCTTCGCCGCGCTCTCCGACGCCCTCTTCGCCGACGGCCTCCACCTGGAGCTCCCGGCCGGCGTCGCGGTCGAGGCCCCCATCCACGTGGTCCACCTCACCCTGGCCGGAGCCGGCCAGGCGGTGGGCGCCTTCCCGCGCTCGCTGCTGCTGCTGGGCGAGGCGGCCAGGGCGGTGGTGGTGGAGCACTGGACCGGCAGCGGCAGCTACCTGGCCGCCGGCCTCACCCAGGCGTCGCTGGGCGAGCGCTCCGCGCTGGAGCTGGTGCGGGTGCAGGACGAGGCGCCCGGCGCCTTCCACGTGGGGCTGGTGGGCGTGTCGCAGCTCGGCGGCAGCCGGTTCACCTCCCGCTCGGTGGCCCTGGGCGCGCGGCTGGCGCGGGTGGAGACCCGCGCCGTGCTGGCCGGCGAGGAGACCGAGAACCACGTCGACGGCCTCTACGTCGCCAGCGGCTCGCAGGTCCACGACCACTTCATCCACGTGGATCACGCCCGGCCGCACGGCCTCTCCCGCGAGTGGGTGAAGGGCATCCTCGACGGCAGCGCCCGCGGCGTCTTCACCGGCCGGGTGCTGGTGCGCGCCGGGGCCCAGAAGACCGACGCCTCCCAGGTGAGCTCCAACCTGCTGCTCTCCGAGGAGGCCACCGTCGACACCCGGCCGCAGCTGGAGATCCTGGCCGACGACGTGAAGTGCTCCCACGGCGGCACCGTGGGCCAGCTCGACGAGGACGCGCTCTTCTACCTGCGCTCCCGGGGCCTGGACCGCGCCACCGCCCGGGCGCTGCTCACCTGGGCCTTCGCCGCCGAGATGGTGGAGCGGCTGCCGGCCCCGGTGCGCGAGGGCGTCCGCCGCCTGGTCACCGCCCGCCTGCCCGACGGCGCCCGCCTGCAGGAGGCCGCCTGATGCGCCCCGTGCCCACCGCTCCCGCCGGCGCGCCGGCCCCGTTCGACGTCGAGCGCATCCGCCGCGAGTTCCCCATCCTCGGCCAGCAGGTGCGCGGCAAGCCCCTCGTCTACCTCGACAACGCCGCCACCGCCCAGAAGCCGGAGCGGGTCATCGACGCCGAGGCCCGCTTCTACCGGGAGATCAACGCCAACGTGCACCGCGGCGTGCACCTGCTCTCGGAGCGGGCCACCCAGGCCTACGAGGACGTGCGCGAGAAGGTGCGCCGCTTCCTCAACGCCCCCTCCGCCAAGGAGGTCATCTTCACCCGCGGCACCACCGAGAGCCTCAACCTGGTGGCCCAGACCTTCGGCCGGCAGCGGGTCGGCGAGGGGGACGAGATCCTGGTCACCGAGATGGAGCACCACTCCAACATCGTCCCCTGGCAGATGCTGGCCCAGGAGAGGAAGGCCCGGCTGGTGGTGGCGCCGGTGGACGACGCCGGCGTGCTCCGCCTCGACGAGCTGGAGCGCAGGCTCGGCCCCCGCACCCGCATCCTGGCGGTGACCCACGTCTCCAACGCGCTCGGCACCGTGAACCCCATCGCCCGCATCTGCGAGCTGGCGCGGGCCCGCGGCGTGCCGGTGGTGGTGGACGGCGCCCAGGGCGTGCCCCACCGGCCCGTCGACGTGCGGGCGCTGGGCTGCGACTTCTACGCCTTCAGCGCCCACAAGCTCTACGGCCCCACCGGCGTCGGCGTCCTCTGGGGCAAGCGCGAGCACCTCGAGGCCATGCCGCCCTGGCAGGGCGGCGGGGACATGATCCTCTCGGTCACCTTCGAGAAGACCACCTTCAACGAGCTGCCCTACAAGCTCGAGGCCGGCACGCCCAACATCGCCGGGGTGGTGGCCATGGGGGCGGCCATCGACTGGCTGGCCTCCATCGACCTCGCCGGCGCCCTGGCCCACGAGCACGACCTGCTGGCCTACGGCACCGAGCTGCTCTCCCGCATCCCCGGCATCCGGCTGGTGGGCACCGCGCCCGAGAAGGAGGGGGTGCTCTCCTTCCTGCTGGGCGACGTCCACCCCCACGACATTGGCACGGTGCTGGACCGCGAGGGCGTGGCCATCCGCACCGGCCACCACTGCGCCCAGCCGCTCATGATCCGCTACGCCATCCCGGCCACGGCGCGGGCCTCGCTGGCCATCTACAACCGGCGCTCCGAGCTCGAGGCCCTGGCGGCCGGGCTCGAGAAGGTGCGGAGGATGTTCGCGTGAGCGAGCTCGACGACCTGTACCAGGAGGTGATCCTGGACCACGGCCGGCGCCCCAGGAACTTCCACGCCCTGCCGGGGGCCGACCGGGTGGCCGAGGGGCTCAACCCCCTCTGCGGCGACCACTACAAGGTGTTCCTCAGGCTCGAGGGCGACCGCATCGCCGAGGTGGCCTTCGAGGGCTCGGGCTGCGCCATCAGCAAGGCCTCGGCCTCGCTCATGACGGGCGCGGTCAAGGGCAAGACCGTGGGCGAGGCCGAGCGCATCTTCACCGCGGTGCACGCGCTCATCACCGAGGGGCCCGACAGGGCCGACCCCGCGGAACTCGGAAAGCTGGCGGTGCTCTCCGGGGTCAGCGCCTTCCCCACGCGGGTGAAGTGCGCCAGCCTCGCCTGGCACGCCCTCAAGAACGCCCTTCACGCCGACGCCCAGGTGGCGTCCACGGAGTAGAGCCATGGAGGTTCGCAGGGAGCCGGTCACGCTGCTGCGCTCGGTGGAGGCCACCCAGATCCCCACCGGCTACCGCATCCGGCTGGAGCCGGGCGGCTACGTCATCGTGCAGCAGGTGCTGGACGGCAACTTCACGGTGATGACCGAGCGCGGAGGCCTGGCACGCGTCGAGTCCAAGGACGCCGACGCGCTGGGCCCCACCTACGTGGAGCTGGCGCAGAAGGCCGAGGCCGATCGGGCCCAGCGGCGCGAGGGGCCCTTCGACGTGGACAAGGTGTGGGAGGAGCTCCGCACCGTCTACGACCCGGAGATCCCGGCCAACATCGTGGACCTGGGGCTCATCTACCTGGTGCAGCCGGAGCCGGTGGAGGGCGGCCACAAGGTGATGGTCCACATGACGCTGACCGCGCCCGGCTGCGGCGTGGGCCCGATGATCGTCGACGACGTGAAGCGCAAGGTCGAGGGCGTGCCCGGCGTGACCGAGGCGGTGGTCGAGCTGGTGTTCGACCCGCCCTGGGACCAGGGGCGCATGAGCGAGTCGGCCCGCCTGGCGCTCGGCCTCTACTAGGCTCCGGACGACTCGCGCCGCCGCGTGCCGGGTGTGGGTCGGACGCACCTCCCCGGAAAAACTTCGCTGACCCCCGGATCCGGGTTGCGGCCCGGCCCGGGAATGCCCAATGGGAGGGGGCGCGGCGATCCCAGCCGCTGGAAGGAGCACCCGATGAAGCTCGTGAAGCGCGTCGCCGTCGCCTTTGCCCTGGCCGCCTTCGCCGTACCGGCGCTGGCCTGCTCGGAGCACACCAACACCGCCTCCAGCACGGAGCAGAAGCCGAAAGTCGCCAAGGCCGAGAAGAAGGCCAAGACGACCGCCAGCCAGAGCGAGACCAAGAAGAACTAGCCTGGCAGGCACCCGAGCCCGCGCCCCGTCTCGCGGCGGGCGCGGGCTTCGCTTTTCCGCGGGCGCCGGTTGCCCCCGGGCCCGGCCGGCGGCAAGCTCGGCCCGAGGAGGCTCCCCGTGCGCCACCGCAGGCTCGGCAGCAGCGCCATCCAGGTCTCGGAGATCGCCCTCGGCTCCTGGCTCACCTATGGCGGAGGCGTCTCGCGCCGCGAGGCCGAGGCCTGCGTGGCCCGCGCCTTCGACCTGGGCATCGACTTCATCGACACCGCCAACGTCTACTCGGGTGGCGCCGCCGAGGAGTTCCTGGGCGAGGTGCTGCGCGGCCGGCCGCGCCAGAGCTACGTGCTGGCCACCAAGCTCTTCTTCCCCATGCCCGACGGCGACCGCGGCCTCTCGGCGGCCCAGGTGCAGAAGCAGCTCGACGCCTCGCTGCGGCGCCTGCGGGTGGAGTACGTGGACCTGTACCAGTGCCACCGCTTCGACCCGGAGGTGCCGCTCGAGGAGACCATGGCGGCCCTCACCCGGGCGGTGGAGCAAGGGAAGGCGCGGGCCATCGGCTTCTCGGAGTGGACGGCTCCGCAGATCCGGGCGGCGCTGGCGCTCCCCGGCGCCCGCTTCGTCTCCAGCCAGCCGCAGTACTCGCTCCTGGCCCGCGAGTGGGAGGCGGATGTCTTCCCGCTCTGTGCCCGGGAGGGCATCGGGCAGATCGTCTGGTCGCCGCTCTGCCAGGGCATCCTCACCGGCAAGTACCGGCCCGGCGCCGCGCCGCCGCCCGGCTCGCGCGCCACCAGCGAGCGCATGGGGGCCTTCATCCAGCGGCGGCTCACCGAGGAGAACCTCCAGCGGGTGGAGCGGCTCCGGCCCATCGCCGCCGAGCTGGGCATCACCCTCTCGCAGCTGGCGCTGGCCTGGGTGCTGCGCCGGCCCGAGGTCACCTCCGCCATCGTCGGCGCCACCAGCCCCGCCCAGGTGGAGGAGAACGCCGCCGCCTCCGGCGTGGTGCTGGCGCCCGAGGTGGTGGAGCGGATCGAGCGGGCGGTGGGGTAGGGGCTTCAGCGCCGGAACAGCCTCCGGTACACCGTCAGCGAGAGCTCCGCCGGCGGCGGCCCGGGGCGGCGCACCAGCAGCTGCAGCGTGGAGTCCTCCGGGCCGCGCAGCGCCTGGATGGCGTTCTGGAACCCCAGCTCCTGCACCGGCCGGCCGTCCACCCGCAGGATGAGGTCGCCGGCGGCCAGCCCCGCCTCGGCGGCCCCGCCGCCCTCCACCACCCGGCGCAGCCGCAGCCCCTCCTCGCCCGGCTCCAGCACCGCGCCGATGCCGGCCATCTCCAGCTGCGGCTCCTCGCCCGCCGCCACCGGCGTCAGGTCCACGGTGACGGGCCCGGTCACCTGGCCCTCGCGCAGCGCCAGGCCGCCGACGATGCGGGCGTGGTGCCCCTCGGCGCGGGTGAAGAGCGAGACCCGCCCCTCCGGCAGCCCCGAGAGCGTGAAGCTCCCCAGCGCGTCGGTGGTGGCCCGCTGGCGCACCGGGAAGATGGCCAGGCGATCGGCCAGTCCCTCGGCCTCCACCTCGGCGCCGGCGATGGGCTGCCGGCTGGCCCGGTCGCGCACCAGGCCGGTGATGCCGGCCGGCGGCGAGAGCAGCACCTCCACCGTGGCCGGCGGGCCGCCGTCGGGGATGGTCACCGCCTGCGGCGGCGAGGGGGCGTGGCTGGGCGAGGAGACCAGCACCTCGGCCGCGCCTGGCGCCAGGCCGTCGATGGCGAAGCGCCCCTCGGCGTCGATGACCGCCAGCGAGCGGGAGGGCTCGCGCCGGCTGGCGTGGACCACCGTCACCAGGAAGGGCGCCACCGGCGCCCCGGAGGCCCGGTCGCGGACGCGGCCCGCCAGCGAGCCGCCCGGCGAGAGCCGGAGCACGAGGTCGCTCGCCCCGGCGCGCGCCACCCGCCGCGCCGGGGCCAGGCCGGGCGCCGAGGCCGACACCCGGTAGCCGCCGTCGGGCAGGTCGGAGAGCGTGAAGCGGCCGTCGGCGCCGGTGACCGCCTGGGCCGCCGGAAGCTCCGCGCCGCGCCCGGTGGCGGTCACGAGCGCACCCGCCAGGGGCCCGGCCCCGTCCCGCTCCACCGTGCCGGAGATGGCGAGCAGCGCCGCGGCGCGCTCGCCCGCCGCGCCCAGGCGGAGCACCAGCCGGCGGCTGGCGCGGGCCTCCCTGTCGAGCTCGGCCCGCGCCGGCGAGAAGCCGGGCGCGCGCGCCTCCAGCCAGGCGCCGTCGGGTGCCTCGAAGGTGAAGCCGCCGTCGGGCTCGCTGGCGAGCCGCTCCGGCAGGGGCGACAGGGCGCTGTTGCCCGCCGCGGCGCCGAGCAGCCTCACCTCGGCCCCGGCCACCGGCCTTCCCTCCGGGTCGAGCACCAGCCCGCGGTAGCGCACCGCCGGCTGCAGCACCACCTCGATGCCCGAGACCTCGGCCCCGGGGCGGGCGTCGAGCAGCACCGGGCTCGTGCCCCACTCCGGCGCGAAAGGCAGGAACCCGGCGGCCGAGGCGGCGGCCAGGGTCCAGAGGCCGCGGAAGGGCGGCTCGAACCGGAAGGCGCCGGCGCCGTCGGAGTGGGCCGACGAGGCGGCACCGCCCAGGGCGAAGGTCAGCTCGGCGCCGGCGACGGGGCTGCCGTCGGCGGCGGAGAGCACGCGCCCGGAGAAGGCGCCGCGGCCCTCGGCGCCGGGTGCGACGGCGGAGGGCGCGGCGGCTCGCACCGGCGCTGCCACCGGCGCCGGGATCCGGGCCGCCACCTCGGTCTCGCCGGTGGAGGCCGCGGCATCGGGTGCGGGCTGGCGCGGGCCGGAGGGCCGCAGGAACAGGAGCACCAGCAGCGCGGCGGCGACGGCGGCGAGGGCCGCGGCGAGGAGGGTGCGCCTGCGCATGGCCCGATCCTGGCGCGCGCCGGGCCGCCGCGCCAGCGATCTCGCCTGCCGGGCGGCACGAGGCTGGAGCGGCTACTCGCCCCACTGGTCGAGCTGCGAGGGGACCTCGACGCGGGGCGGGCGCGGCCTGGCCGCCTGCGGCCTGGCCGCCGGCGGCGGCGGGCCCGGAGGAGGCTCGGCGTCGGCGATGGGCGGCCAGGCGGAGAGGAGCGTCTGGCGCTCCTCCTCGACGGCGCGCCCGTGGGTCACGCTGTCGGCCTGGGCTCGCCCCTCGGCGCCGATGGCGGCGATGCGGCCGATGCGGAAGAGCGGCTGGGACGCGGCGGGAAGCTGACCCTCGGCGGCGCGGCGCATCAGCTCCGCCTCGCGGGCCGCCGGCGAGCCCGCGGCCGGGACCGCGCTGCTGGCGTCGAGGCGCGCCAGCAAGCGGGCCTCCCGCTCGGCCGGCTCCGCCTGCGCCTCCGCGGGAGCGGCAGCGGGTGCCGCCGCGGCAGGTGCTCCGGGCGCACCGCGCTGCCGGAGCGCGTAGGCCCGGTAGCCGAGGAGCCCGCCGCCCAGCCCGGCCAGGAGGCCGAGCGCCACGCCCGCGACCTTGACGCGCCGGGAGGCCATCAGAAGAGCCCCACCCGCACGCCGGCCTCCACGCCGATGCCGCCGGCCTCCAGCGTGCCGGCGCCGGTGCGCACCGGGACGCGCGCCCAGGTGGCCTCGGCGAAGATCTCGGCAGAGCGCACCAGCACCGCGGCCGACAGGAACGCGCCGGCGCCGTGCCCGAAGCCGCTCCCGCTGCCGGCGGCGGTGTCGCCGATGGCGTAGGCGCCGAGGATGGCGCCGCCGGCGCGCGCCACCAGCAGGTTCCAGAGCCGCGCCTCCCAGCCGAGCCGGAGCGCCAGCGGGGCGACGATCATCCGCTCCCTGCCCGTGAGCCCGGTGCCGGCGCGCGACCCGCTGCCGACCGAGAGCACCAGGCCGTAGGTGGTGGGGAGCAGGGACAGCGTCCCCGACGACCAGACCTCGAGGCCGGCCCGCGGCCCGAGCATGCCGTTGCGCGCGTCCACGAAGCCGGCGCGGGAGCCGAGGATGAAGCTGCGCGGCGCCGGGGCCGCGGCGAGCGCCGGGGCCGTCGCCGCGGCGAGCGGGACGGCAGGGGCGGCCATCGCCGGGACCGGCGCGGGGCGCGGCGCGGCGGTCTTCCCGGCCGGGCGCGGCTCGGGGCGCCTCGGCGCCGGCGGCGGAGCGAGCGCGATGGCGGCCGTGGCCCGGGAGGTGGCGTCGCCGTCCACCGCGACCGCGAAGCTCACCTCGGCCGGCGCCTTCTGCGGAGGGGTCCAGCGGAAGGTGTGCAGGGCGCCGGTCGATCGCGCGTGGGCGGCGGTGCCGGCGCTGGGCTCCACCCGGATGTGCTCCCGCGAGGCGCCGCCGTCATAGGCCACCACCAGCTCCACCGGCCCGCGCGGCCCGCCGGGGCGCAGCGCCACGGCCAGGAGCCGGTTGCCCTCCGGCGCCGCGAGCTTCACCTTGCGCGAGGTGGTGCTGGCGCCGCGGATCGAGACCCGGGCCTCCCCGGCGCCCGGCGGGACGACCAGGGGCACGACCGCGGTCCCGTCGGCGCCGGCGGCCACCGGTCCGAAGCGCTGCGCCTCCACCTCCACGGCCACCTGGTCGCCGGGCTCGGCCTTCACCGGCAGCCGGGTCACGCCGTGGAGCGGGAAGCGGAGAAGCTCCACCTCCTTGCCGTCGTCGCGGTAGAGGGCGGCGAGCGCCACCTGCGGGAAGCGGCTCCGGGGCGGCGTGTACTCGGCCCGGTAGAGGCCCGGCTTCACGCGCTCCGGCGCCGAGAAGGAACCGGTGCTCACCGCCACCCGCAGCGGCGGCGCCTTCTCCGCCTCCTCGACGGCGATGGTGACCGCCACCTTCTCGGCGCGGCCCAGCACGAGCGGCGCGCCCTCCACCTCGAGCGTGGCGGCGGCGGACGCGAAGGGAGCGAGCAGGAGGAGGAAGGGTGCGAGGCGACCCGGGTACGCAACCTGGCGTGCCGTGGCTCCGCGGACCCTCCGCATCTCGCGGGGTTCGCCGGGCCTGGGGCCGCCCCTCCCTGTCCCTCCGGTGCTCACGGGGAGAGGGGGAGCAAGGGGGGGGCCATCCCACGGCTCCGGGCAGGTCCGGCGCCGCCACCGTGCCCGCCGCCTCGCGCCGGGCGGCGAGGGCCGGTTATCCTCCGGGCATGTCCGGCACCGCTGGCCCGCCGCAGGGCGGGCCCTTCGTCTACCCCCAGGCCTACCCCCTCAAGGTCATCGGCCTCGCCGCCGGGGACTTCGCCGCCCACGCGCTGCGCCTCGTGGAGCGGGCCGCCGGCGCGGAGGCGGTGGAGCCGGTGACGGTGCGGGAGAGCGGCCAGGGCAAGTACCACTCGGTCACCGTGGTGGTGGTGCTGCAGTCGGAGTCGCAGCGGCTCGCGGTCTACGCGGCCCTGCGCTCCGATTCACGCGTGGTGTACGCGCTCTAGCCTCAGGCGGCCCTCCGCTCCGGCCCGGGCCGCACCGCCACCGTGCGCAGCGCCCCGCCGCGCCACACGCCCAGGGCCACCTCGCGCGGGGTGAGCACCAGCGCCCGCGAGAGGTCGTCGAGGGCGGCCACGGCCGCCCCCTCGGCTCGCAGGAGCAGGTCGCCCGCCGCCAGGCCCGCCGCCGCGGCCGCGCTCCCGGCCTCCACCCCCACCACCCGCAGCCCGCGCGGCTGCCGCGCCCGCCGCGCCACCTCGGGCGGAAGCTCCTCGGCGCGCACCTGGATGCCGAGGAAGGGGCGGTGCACCTCGCCGTCGCGCATCAGCACCGCCGCCACCCAGCCGGCGGTGCGCGCCGGGATGGCGAAGGCCATGCCGTGGGCCCAGGGCAGCATGGCGGTGGTGACGCCCACCACCCGCCCCTCGGCGTCGAGCAGGGGCCCGCCGGAGTTGCCCGGGTTCACGGCGGCGTCGGTCTGGATGAGGCCGTCGATGAGCCCGTCGCGGGTGGGCAGGTTGCGGTGCAGCGCCGAGACCAGGCCCAGCGACACCGAGCGCTCGAAGCCCAGCGGGTTGCCGATGGCCACCACGATCTCGCCCACCGCCAGCTGGCGAGCCTCGTCGAGCGGAAGCGGAGGCAGATCTCCGCGGCGCGCCCGCAGCACGGCCAGGTCGGTGCGGGCGTCCGCCCCCACCCGCTCGGCCTCCACCACCTCGCCGCCGGCGAGCCGCAGCCGCACCGGCCCGCGGGCCCGGGCCACGTGGGCGTTGGTGAGCACGTAGCCGTCGGGCGCCAGCGCCAGGCCCGAGCCCTGGCCCCGCGCCAGCTCCACGCCCACCACGCTGGGCGCGGCGCCGGCCACGAGCCGGGAGAGGTCGCGCGACAGGTCGGCCAGGGCGCTCACGGCCGCCTCCCGGGGCGCGCCCCCACCGTCACCGGCACCTCGCGGAGCGCGCCGGCGCGGAGCGTCCGGAGCGCCAGCGGCTCGCCGATGCGCTCCTCCTCCAGGAAGGGCAGGAGCTCCGAGGGGTGGGCCACCGCCTGGCCCGCCGCGCGCAGCACGGTGTCGCCGAGCAGGAGCCCGGCCCGCTCGGCCGGGCTGCCCGGCTCCACCCCGGTGACCAGCAGGCCGGCCTCCTGGCCCTGCTCGCGGGCGGTGCCCCCGGGCAGCCGCACGGGCAGCGTGGAGATGCCGAGGAAGCCGCGGCGCACGCCGCCGTGGGCCAGGATGGCCTTCACCGCGCGGCGCAGCGCCTCCGGAGGGATCCCCAGCGCGGCGCCGCGCGCCAGGCCGCCTGCCGAGAGGCCCAGCGCCCTGCCGCCGGCGTCGAGGAGCAGCCCGCCGGAGAGGCCGGGCCGGAGGGGCAGGTCGGCCTCCAGGTAGCGCTCCAGCCGGCCGCCGGCCGGCGTCCGCCACTCCGGGCCCACCCGGGCCACGACGCCCAGGGCGACGCGCAGGCCGCGCCCAGGCCGCGAGAGGCCGAGGAGCAGCTGGCCGGGCCGCGGTGCCGCCTCGCTCCACTCGGCTGGCGCCAGGCCGCCGCGTGCCACCCGGAGCACGGCCACGTCGATGCCGGGGTCGCGCCCCACCAGCTCTGCGGGGACCGTCTCGCCGCCCTCCAGCCCCACCGCCAGCTCCTCCTCGCGCTCCAGCGCGTGGGCCGCTGCCACGATGAGGCCGTCGGCCGACCAGACGGCGCCCGACGCCGGCCCGCGGCGCCGGCCCTCCACCCGCACCACCCAGGGGGCCGCCCGCGCCGCCGCCGCCGCCATCCCCTCCGACAGCTCCACCAGCCTCTCGATCGACATCCGCGCCTCGCCTTTCCGGTACGCAGGAAGGCTAGCGGCCGCCCCGCGGCGCCACATCGTCCGGGCGGACGGGGAGGGGACCTGGCCGGACGGACGGGCCCCGACCGGCCCGGGACTCCCTGTCAACCCGCCGTGGAGGGACTCGATCCGTGGCCCGGACGAGCACGGAGAGTGAGGTATGCTCCGGGTCGAACCCGGCACCCACACCCCTCGCCCCTGCCTCGCGCGGAGGAAGACGAACATGCTCGACCGGCCCCTCACCTCCATCGCGCGGCGCGCATGGGCGCTGCTGCTGCTCGCGGCCCTGGTCCCGGCCTGCAAGAAAGAATCCGCGCCGCACGTCCCGGTGCTGTCCGGCCTCACCTGGTCCCCGGCGTCGGCGCCCCAGAACTCGGGCGGCGGGTCCGTCTTCGTGGCCTTCTCGGTGGACGTGGCCGACGCCGGCGCCGACATCACCGCGCTGGCGATGACCCTGCGCGATCCCGCCGGCACCCAGCTCGACTCGGTCGACGTGCCGCTCGAGAACCCGGCCGGGCTCACCTCCGGGACCCTCGGCGGCACGGCGCCCGTGCCCACCACCGCCCTCGGCACCTACGTCCTGACCCTCCGGGTGCGCGACTCCACCGGGGCCCAGTCCAACGCCGTGGAGGCGACGGTCGCCGTCACCGAGCCGCCCCCCGCACCGGTGGTGACCAGCCTCTCGCCGTCGAGCGCCGAGGCCGGGACGAACTCCTTGACGCTGACGGTCACCGGCAGCGGCTTCGACGCCGCCAGCTACGTCACCTGGAACGGCAGCTGGGTCAGCACCACCTTCGTGGACTCCACCACGCTGCAGGCCGTGCTCTCGCCGTACCAGCTCGGCGCCACCGGCACCGCGCAGGTGGGCGTCTACTCCTACTCCGGCGGCACCTCCAACACGCTCGCCTTCACCGTCACGCCGGCGATGCCCCGCCCCGCCCCGGTGCTCACCGGCCTCTCGCCGGCGTCGGTCGACGCCGGCTCCGGCGACCTCACCCTGACGGTGACCGGGAGCGACTTCCACCCGTCGTCCACGGTGACCTTCGGCGGTACCTACACCAGCTACTTCCAGACCACCTTCGTGTCGAGCACCGAGCTGCGGGCGACCATCACCGCCTACTACCTCCAGGCGCCCGGGACCTACCCGGTGACGGTGATCACCCCGTCGCCAGGCGGGGGTCAGTCGGCCGCGCTGACCTTCACGGTGAAGGTCCCCAGCATCCCCGGGGCCACGGTGCTCGCCCTGCCGGGCGCCCGGGACATGGTGTTCGACCCATACGAGCAGAAGCTCTACCTGGCCCTCGCCAGCACGGCGCCCACCGCCCCCAACGCCATCGCCGTCCTCGATCCCGTCACCGGGGAGCTCCTGGGCTCGGTGGACGGCGGCAGCGAGCCGGGCCCGCTGGCGCTCTCCGACGACGGCCAGTTCCTCTACGTCGGCCACGGCGGCTCCTCCGACGTCACCCGCTTCACGCTGCCCGGGCTGGTGGCGGACCTCTCCATCCCGCTGGGGCGGGACGCCTCCGCAGGGCCCTACCTGGCGACCGGGCTGAGCGCGGCGCCGGGCGCGCCGGACACCGTGGCCGTCGCTCTCACGGCCGGCTATGCCACGGCGACCGCCGTCTTCGACGGCGCCACCGCCCGCGCCGGGCGGGCCGCGGGCTCGGCCGCGCTCTGCTGGGGCGCCGACGCCGGCACCCTCTACGCTGCGGGCCCCTACTCCGGCGACCTCAGCGCCTACCCGGTCAGCGCCTCGGGGCTGGGCACCGCCACGCTCTACCGCTCCGCCTTCGCCACCGGCGCCCAGCTCCAGTTCGATGCCGGCACCGGGCTCCTCTACGCCGCCGACGGGCGTGCAGTGGACCCGGCCACCGGCGGCCTCGACGGCACCTACGCCGTCGGCTACTCCGCCTACTCCGCGGCGATGGTCCCCGACTCCTCGCTCGGCACCGCCTTCTTCGCCTACGCGCAGGACTACGCGGGGTGGCTCGGGCTCCACCCCTTCGACCTCGCGCGCTACGTCCCCGGAACGCCCACGGCGCTGCCGTACGTGGCCGGTCCCGCGCTGCGCCTGGTCCGCTTCGGCCCGGATGGCCTGGCTCTCCTCACCTCCACGCGCCTGGTGCTGCTGCGCGGCGCGGCGGTGCTCCCCGCCGCGGCCAGCGCCAACCCGGCGCCGACCCTCACCTCCCTCTCCCCGGCCACGGTGCCCGCGGGCGCCGGCAACCTGCGGCTGAGGGTGGAGGGGACCGGCTACGTGCCGGGGACGGTGGTGCGCGTGGGCGGCGTCGAGCGCTTCACCCGCCGCCTGGACGCCACCCGGCTCGAGGTCCACGTGCCGCGGAGCGCCATGACCTCGGCCGCCAGCCTGGAGGTGACCGCGACCAGCCCGGCACCGGGCGGCGGCACCTCCGCGGCGATGACGCTGACGGTGGGGCCGTAGGCCCCGGCTCACACCGAGAGCAGCCCGCTGCGCGCCGCCCGCATCACCGCCTCGGCGCGGTTGGCGGCGCCGAGCTTCGCCAGGATCGACTCCACGTGGAACTTGGCAGTGCGCTCGGCCACCGCCAGGCGCGCGGCGATCTCCTTGTTGGAGAGGCCGTCGCCGAGGAGCGCCAGCACCTCCCGCTCGCGCGGGGTGAGCGGCTCCACCGCCTCGGCGCCCGGCTCCGTCCGCAGCAGGCGAGCGCCCAGCCCCGGGTCGAGCACCAGCAGGCCGTGGGCCGCGGCGGCCAGGGCCGCGCCCAGCAGCCGGGGCGGGGCCTCCCGGTGGAGCGCGCCGCGAGCGCCCGCTGCCAGGGCGCCGCCGGCCTGCTGGCCGCGGGCCACCAGCGCCAGCACCGGCAGCGACTCGGCCAGGGCCGTCAGCTCCCCGGGCGCGGGGTCGCTCCCCAGGTCCCAGGCCACGGCGTCGGCGCCCGACAGGGCCGGTCCGTCGGCCTCGGCCGGTGACAGCTCGGCGGCGAGCGCGTGGCCGGTCGCGGCGAGGCGGGCGGCCAGGCCGCCGCGAGCGAGCGCGTCCTCGCCCACCACGCCGATGCGGAGGGGTTCCACCCGGGTTGTCTAACGGCGCCCCGGTCGCGCGCCACCTCGGCGCTGCAGCCAGCGGGCCGCGGCCCGGATCGTGGCCCGCGCGTCGGCGGCCTTGAGGTCGGGGAGGCCGCGGGCGGCGAAGGCGGCCCAGCGCTCGCGCCCCGCCGGGCCGAGGGAGCGGCCCGCCGCCCGGAGGATGGCGGGCCAGGTGCGGTCGGGGTAGGGCAGACCGCCGGCGGCTGCGCGGATCGAGTCGCTTTCACTACGGGTGACGACGCCGCGGGCCCGGGCCCTGTCGGCAGCGTGCCAGGCGTTGACGAGCGGGACGGTGAAGGGGCGGAAGCCGTGCTCCGCACCTGCGTGGAGCAGCGCCACTGCGGCGTCGTCGTCGAGCCCCTCGCGATACCAGCGGGCGATGGTGCCCACCCCCACCATGCCGTAGGGGGCGAGCTCCGCGGCGCGGATGGCGCCCATGCTGCCGCCGCCGAACACGGCCACGCCGGCGTCGAGGGCGCCGAGCAGCTCGCGGTGCCACACCGACGGCACCTGCTCGAAGAGGCCGTCCACGAGCGCGATGGCCCGGGGCCGCGGGCGCCGGGCCAGCGCTCGCCAGACGTCGCCCTGGCGCGCCGGCGGGAGCACGGTGCAGGGGGCGAGCCGGCGGGCCGCCGCGGCGGGGAGCGACGGGCCGAGGAAGACGACGAGGTCGGAGGGCCTCACAGCAGCTCCGTGAGCCGGAGGCCGGGGACGAGCACCCGGACCACGCAGACGCCGAGCCCCGGCGGCGAGAGGTCCACCCAGGGCACCTGCGCGATCCCGGCGGCGCGCAGCAGGCGGAGCACGCGGCCGAGGTCGGCCCGTGCGCCGCGCACGGGGTGGTGCGGCAGCCGCGAGGCGGGCCGCGCGCCGCGCGCCTCCCGGCAGAAGGCGTGGAGCAGGGCCGCCGCCTCCGGGTCCATGGGCGCGACGTCCTCGCGGGCGCCGTGGATGTCGGTGAGGCGCGACTGGGCCGCCTCCAGCAGCGCGGCGGTGAGGGCGCGGTCGCGGGAGAGGGCGCAGGCGTAGCCGGCGGTGACGGGCTGCGGGCCGAGATGGGTGTCGAAGAGGAGGGCGCCGGCGACGGGGAGGCCGAGGGACCAGCGGTCGCTGGAGATCGACGCCGGCCTCGGCCTCGGCCCGGACCCCGACCCGGACCCCGGCCCCGGGACCAGGTCGAACAGGAACACCTCGAAGCCGCGCGCCTCGATCCTGGCGGCGAGGCGGGCCGCGACAGGGGCGCTGCGGGCGAGGGAGGCGCGGTGCAGGAGCCGCCGCTCCACCGCAGCCCGCGTCCAGAAGCGGGGGAGGGCGCGCGCCACCTGGTCCCGCTCCGCCGCCTCGAGGAGCGCGTGCAGGAGCGCGGCGGCGCGCGAGGGATGGGCGCCCATGCCGTTGCTCGTCCAGCGGGCCTCGGGGCCGGCCAGCGGGCGGGCGCCGGGCGGCGGGCAGTAGACGGCGCGCGCGGGCACCAGGGTCGGCTCGCCGCCGAGGAGGTCCTGTGCCGCCACCAGCAGGAGCGGCCCCGCTCCGGGCGGAACTGCCTCGGAGGCGTGAAGCTCCGCCGCCTCCAGGAGGGCCCCGCGCGCCGCCTCGGCGAAGGTGAGCCCCTTGCCGTTGGAGACCTGGAGCACGTGGCCGCGCGGCCGCACGGCGCAGGCCACCTCCACGCCGGCGCGGTCGAGGCCCGTCACCCGGGCCACGCGCGTCACCCCGATGGCGCGGGCCAGCCCGGAAAGCGCCACCGGGAGCGAGGCGTTCGTGGATCCGCGCACCGAAGCTACATATCATCGGTGCCTTGCCACGGCGGCCACCGCCGGCACCTCCCCCGGGGACCCACCCATGTCCGACCCGAAGCTCGACAGTGCCCTCGCCCACCACCAGCAGAACGCCGGCCAGTACCTGGCCGACCTGGAGGAGCTGGTGCGCATCCCCTCGGTCTCCTTCGCCGGCTTCCCGGCGGAGGAGGTGGGCCGCAGCGCCGAGGCGGTGAAGCGGCTGCTGGAGAAGCGCGGCCTCGAGAACGTGGAGATCCTCACCGTGGACGGGGCCCACCCCTACGTCTACGGCGAGCGCATCCGCGACCCGAAGGCGCCGACCCTGCTCCTCTACGCCCACCACGACGTGCAGCCGGCCGGCGATCCGGAGAAGTGGAAGTCGCCGCCCTTCGAGCCGACCCATCGCGACGGCCGGCTCTGGGGCCGCGGCTCCGCAGACGACAAGGCGGGCATCGTGGTCCACGCCGGCGCCGTGGACGCCTGGCTCCGCGGGGCGGGCGAGCTGCCGCTCAACGTCCGCATCCTCATCGAGGGCGAGGAGGAGATCGGCTCCGACCACCTGCCGGCCTTCATCCAGAAGTACCGGGAGAAGCTCTCGGCCGACGCCATGGTGCTCACCGACACCGGCAACTTCGACACCGGCCTGCCCTCGGTGACCATCGCCCTGCGGGGCCTGGTGGTGGTGGAGGTCGAGGTGAGCGCCCTGGCCTCCTCGCTGCACAGCGGCATGTGGGGTGGCCCGGTGCCCGATGCCGCCATGGCCCTCTCCCGGATCCTGGCCTCGCTGACCAGGGCCGACGGGACCATCAACATCCCCGGCATCTACGACGAGGTGCAGCCGCTCTCGGCCAAGGAGAAGAAGAGCATCCAGAAGCTGCCTGTCACCCGCAAGGAGTTCATGCGCCAGGCCGGCATGAAGAAGGGGGTGAAGCTCCTGGGCAAGCGCCACCCCTGGGAGGAGAACTGGTTCCGGCCGTCGCTGGCGGTGAACGCCATCCAGGCCTCGAGCCGCCGGGAGGCGCGCAACATCATCGTCGACACGGCCTGGGCCCGGGTGGGCCTGCGGCTGGTGCCGAGGATGGACCCGGCCCGCGCCCAGAAGAAGCTGGTGGCGGCCATCCGGAAGGCCGCGCCCTGGGGCGTGGAGGTGAAGATCAAGGCCGACTCCCACGGCGCCGCCTGGAAGACCGACATCGGCCACCCGGCCTTCGAGGCCGCCGGCCGGGCCCTCAAGGCCGGCTTCGGCAAGGACCCGCTCTTCATCGGCACCGGCGGCTCCATCGGCTTCGTGGCCCCCTTCGCCGAGGCGCTGGGCGGCGTGCCGGCGCTGCTGATCGGCGTCGAGGACCCCTACGCCAACGCCCACTCCGAGAACGAGTCGCTGGACCTGGCCGACTTCGACAAGGCCACCCGCAGCGCCATCCACCTCTACGCCGAGCTGGCCTCGGCGCTGCGCAAGTGAGGAAGACCATGGGCAACGAGCCGGGGAAGAAGGCCGGGGCGCTGGGGCGGGCACTGGAGCGGGCCCGCGAGCTGCCCAACAGCCGCACTGCCACCGACGTGGACACGGTGCGGCGCGCCTTCGCCGACCACCTGCAGTTCTCGCAGGGGAAGGACGAGCACAGCGCCACCATCATGGACCGCTACTTCGCGGTGGCCGACACCGTCCGCGACCGGATGATGCGCCGCTGGATCCAGACCCAGCAGCACTACTACCGGTCCGACGCCAAGCGCATCTACTACCTCTCGATGGAGTTCCTGCTGGGCAAGGCCCTGGAGTCGAACCTCCTCAACCTCGGGCTCCTCGACAACATGCGCGAGGCGCTCCAGGGGCTGGGGCTGGAGCTCGACGACCTCTACGCCCAGGAGCCCGACGCCGGCCTGGGCAACGGCGGCCTGGGGCGGCTGGCGGCCTGCTTCCTCGACTCCATGGCCACCCTGGCGCTGCCGGCCTACGGCTACGGCATCCGCTACGAGTTCGGCATCTTCGACCAGGAGATCCGCGACGGCTGGCAGGTGGAGCGGCCGGAGGAGTGGCTGCGCTTCGGCAACCCCTGGGAGATCCCGCGCCCCGAGCACCAGCTCCCGGTCCACTTCTTCGGCCGCACCGAGCACGGCACCGACGAGCGCGGCCACCACCGGGTGCGCTGGGTCGACACCCGCAAGGTGCTGGGCATGCCCTACGACACGCCCATCGCCGGGTACCGCAACAACACCGTCAACACCCTGCGGCTGTGGCGGGCGCGGGCCTCGGAGGAGTTCGACCTCGGCGACTTCAACCGCGGCGACTACCTGGCGGCGGTGGAGGAGAAGAACGTCTCCGAGAACATCTCCAAGGTGCTCTACCCCAACGACCTCACCGTCATGGGCAAGGAGCTCCGGCTGCAGCAGCAGTACTTCTTCGTGGCCTGCTCCATCCACGACATCCTGGAGCGCCACCAGAAGATCCACCCCGGCCTCGACAACTTCCCCGACAAGGTGGCCATCCAGCTCAACGACACCCACCCGGCCATCGCCGTGGCCGAGCTGATGCGGGTGCTGGTGGACCTGAACCACCTGGAGTGGGACCGGGCCTGGGAGATCTGCCGCGCCACCTTCGGCTACACCAATCACACCCTCCTTCCCGAGGCCCTGGAGCGCTGGCCGGTGGACCTCTTCGGCCGCGTGCTGCCGCGCCACCTGGAGATCATCTTCGAGGTGAACCGGCGCTTCCTCGAGGAGGTGAAGGGCAAGGCCGATCCGGCGGCGGTGTCGCGCATGTCGCTCATCGAGGAGGGACCGGTGCGGCAGGTGCGCATGGCCAACCTGGCGGTGGTGGGCTCCCACAGCGTCAACGGCGTCGCCGCGCTCCACACCCAGCTCCTCAAGTCGGAGCTGTTCCACGACTTCGACGTGCTCTGGCCCACCAAGTTCAACAACAAGACCAACGGCGTCACCCCGCGCCGCTGGCTGCTCCAGGCCAACCCCGAGCTCTCCCGCGTCATCACCGAGTGCCTGGGGCCCGGCTGGGAGACCGACATCGACGAGCTGCGGCGCCTCGAGCCGCTGGCCGACGACGAGGCCTTCCGGCGCCAGTTCCGGGCGGTGAAACGGGGCAACAAGGAGCGGCTCGCCGAGATCATCCAGCGCGACAACGGGATCACCGTCGACCCCGACTCGCTCTTCGACGTGCAGGTGAAGCGGCTCCACGAGTACAAGCGCCAGCTCCTGGCGGTGCTGCAGATCGTGGCCCAGTACCTGCGCATCAAGGCGGATCCGACCTACGCGCCGGTGCCGCGCACCTACGTGTTCGCCGGCAAGGCGGCGCCCGGGTACCTGATGGCCAAGCAGGTCATCAAGCTCATCAACGCCGTCGCCGACGTGGTCAACCACGACGTCGACGTCCGCGGCCGCATCACCGTGGTCTTCCTGCGCAACTACCGGGTCAGCCTGGCCGAGCGCATCTTCCCGGCCGCCGACCTCTCCGAGCAGATCTCCACCGCCGGGAAGGAGGCCTCGGGCACCGGCAACATGAAGTTCCAGATGAACGGGGCGCTCACCATCGGCACCCTCGACGGCGCCAACGTGGAGATCCGCGAGGAGGTGGGGCCGGAAAACTTCTTCCTCTTCGGCCTCACCGTCGATCAGGTGAAGGAGCTGCGCAAGAAGGGGTACGACCCGTGGGAGTTCTACAGGCGCGACCGGGAGCTCAAGGCGGTGGTGGACGCCATCGCCTCGGGGATGTTCTCGCCCAGGGAGCCGCGCCTCTTCCAGCCCATCGTCGACTCGCTCCTCAACCACGGCGACACCTGGCTGGTGCTGGCCGACTTCCGCGCTTACCTCGATGCCCAGGACCAGGTCTCGAAGGCCTACCTGGACGTGGAGCGCTGGACGAAGATGGCCATCCTCAACGTGGCCCGGAGCGGTCGCTTCAGCTCCGACCGCACCATCCGCCAGTACGCCGAGGAGATCTGGGGCGTGGGGCCGCTGCCGGTGGGCTAGCGGCGCGGCGGCCGCGCCCTGCCCGCGGCGCGGCGCCGGCGTGGCCGCCAGCCGAAGCGCTCGAGCGGGATGCGCTCCCGCTCGTCGAAGGCCACGCCCTCGCGCTCCAGCAGGTCGCGCTGTACCGCCGCCCCCATCGGGTCGAGGAGCGAGATGCCGGCGAAGGCGCCGGGCCGCTTGCCCAGCACCCGCTGCCAGGGGATGCGGTTCCGGGTGCCGCGCAGGGCCGCCAGCGCGTAGCCCACCTCGCGGGCGCCGCGCGGCCGGCCGGCCAGGGCCGCCACCTCGCCGTAGGTGCTGACGCGGCCCCGCGGGATGCGGGCCACGATGCGGTAGTACTTCTCCCATCCGGGGGGTGGTTTCACGGCGCGGATCTCCGGTTTCACTTTACACGCCCGGGCCCTGCGTTACGTTGCCGGCATGCGAACCAACCTGCTCCTGGCCGCGGCGGCCCTCTCGCTCGGGGCCTGTGGCTTCCAGTCGATCCCGCAGGCCGACAACGCGGTGTCGGCCGCCTGGGCCGAGGTCCAGAACCAGTACCAGCGGCGCGCCGACCTGGTGCCCAACCTGGTGGAGACCGTGAAGGGCGCGGCCGCCCACGAGAAGGACACGCTGGAGGCGGTGGTGGCGGCGCGGGCCAAGGCGACCTCGATCCAGCTCACCGCCAACGACCTCACGCCGGAGAACCTCAAGCGCTTCGAGGAGGCCCAGGCGGGCCTGAAGAGCGCGCTGGGCCGGCTGCTGGCGGTGGCCGAGGCCTACCCGCAGCTCAAGGCCAACGACAACTTCCGCGACCTGCAGGTGCAGCTCGAGGGCACCGAGAACCGCATCGCCACCGCCCGCCGCCGCTACATCGACGAGGTGCGCAAGTTCAACGACCTGGTGACGGTGCCGCCGACCAGCTGGACCAACTCGCTGATGTACAAGAAGCAGCCCAAGGCCCAGTTCGCGGCCACCACGCCCGACGCCGAGAAGGCGCCCCAGGTGAAGTTCAAGTAGGGGCCGCCGTGGCCCGTCTGCTCACCCTGGCGGCGCTCCTGTGCTGGGCGGCCCCGGCGGTGGCCGAGCGCCCGGTGCCGGCGCTCACCGGGCCGGTGGTGGACGAGGCGGGCCTGCTCGACGGGCGATCCCGCCGCGCGCTGGAGACGCTGTGCCAGCAGGCCCGGGCCGGCCAGGGCGGCCAGGGGGTCCAGCTCCAGTACCTCGTCGTCCGCACGCTCGACGGCGAGGCGGTCGAGGCCTTCTCCATGCGGGTGGCCGAGGCCTGGAAGCTGGGGACGCGCGGAAAGGACAACGGCGTGCTGGTGCTGGTGGCCCTCGACGACCGCAAGGTGCGCATCGAGGTCGGCGGCGGCATCGAGGGCGGCCTCACCGACGTCCAGTCCGGCCGCATCATCCGCAACACCATCGCCCCGGCCTTCCGCGAGCGGCGCTACGGCGACGGGCTGCTCCGCGCCGGGCAGCAGATCCTGGCCGCGGTGGGGGCGCTGCCGGAGGGAGTGAAGGCGGACGCGCCGGCCCCGCGCTCGGTGGGCTGGCACATGCTCGGCGGCCTGCTCCCCTGGCTGCTCTTCGCAGGCGTCCCCTTCCTGGTGTTCGCCGTCTCCCTGGCCAGCCGCGGCTCGCGGCGCCGGGGCCGGTGGGGCGGCGGCGGACCGTTCATCGGCGGCGGCTGGGGCGGCGGTGGGGGGCTGGGCGGAGGGTTCGGAGGGGGCTCGGGCGGCGGCGGCTGGAGCGGTGGCGGCGGCGGGTTCTCGGGCGGTGGCGCCAGCGGGAGCTGGTGAGGAGCGCGAATGCCCGGACGCTTCTTCGACGCGGTGGCGCAGCAGCGGGTGGACGCGGCCGTGAAGGCCGCCGAGGCCCGGAGCCTGGGCCAGATCGTGGCGGTGGTGGTGGAGAAGTCGGACGCCTACCCCGAGGCGCGGCTGCGGGCGGGCGTCTACGGCGCCATGGTGGGTGCGGGCGCGGCGCTGCTGCTCGACACCCGCTGGCCGCTCCACCTCTTCGAGGTGGTGGTGGCCCAGGTGGCGGTGGGCATCCTCTTCGCGCTGGTGGCCAACTGGGATCCGGTGGAGCGCGTCCTGGCCCGCGGCCTGCGCATGGAGCGGGCGGTGCGGCAGCGGGCCCTGCGGGCCTTCCACGAGCACGACCTCCACCACACGGCGCGGGGCACGGGCGTGCTGGTCTTCGCCTCTCTCTTCGAGCGGCGCGCGGTCGTCCTCGGCGACCACGGCATCGACGAGAAGATGGGGGAGGAGGCCTGGCAGCAGGCGGTCGACCTCCTGGCCGCCGGCATGCATCGCGGCGATCCGGCGACCGGCTTCTGCGCCGCCATCGAGGCGGTGGGCGCCCGCCTGGCCGAGCACTTCCCGCGCACCGCGGCCGCCCCGGGCAGCGGCAACGAGCTGCCCGACGCGCTGCGGGTCGACCGGGAGTGAGTCTCCTCGAGGCGTCCCTGGCTTCACCCCTCGGCGGAGCCCCCCTCCCAACTCCGCCTTGACGCCTTCTCCGCTCGGACGGATAAACGTCCGTCCAGAGGAGAGCCCATGCCCAAGCCCAAGCGCGCCCGCCAGAAGAGCGCCGCCATCCCCGCGGACGAGACCGCGCCGACCGCCGACCTGGCCCCGGTGGTGGGCCAGAACCTGCGCCGCCTGCGGGTCAAGCGCGAGCTCTCGCTGGAGAAGCTCTCGCGCCTCTCCGGCGTGTCGCGCGCCATGCTCGGCCAGGTGGAGCTGGGCCAGAGCGCGCCGACCATCAACGTGCTCTGGAAGATCTCGACCGCGCTGGGCGTGCCCTTCTCGGCGCTCATCG
The DNA here is from genome assembly GCA_016214955.1 of Deltaproteobacteria bacterium. Classification (GTDB taxonomy): domain Bacteria; phylum Myxococcota; class Myxococcia; order Myxococcales; family Anaeromyxobacteraceae; genus JACRMN01. Next base: position 101,995 of record JACRMN010000007.1, on the reverse strand, counting down.
GCTCCAAGCAGACCGGCGGCGTCACCGTGCTGCGCAGCGAGCAGGCCAAGGTGCTCTCCAGCCACGACGGCCGCTTCCGCTCGCGGGCCCTCTTCCCCTTCGACGAGCCGCGCCGGGTGGAGTTCTACGAGCTCAAGCTGGCGCCCCGCGCCGAGGAGAAGGCCGAGCCCCACGCCCCCGGCACCGTCGAGAACCTGGTGGTGTCGGCCGGTGCCGTGGAGGTGGAGGTCGACGGCCAGCGCCAGGCGCTCCGCGCCGGCGACGCCATCGTCTTCGAGGCCGACTCGGCCCACGTGTACCGCAACGCCGGCGAGGGCGAGGCGGTGATGTACCTGGTGATGACCTACGCCGAGACGGTGGGGTAGGGTAGCCGGGAGCGGCGCGGCGGGGCGCCGGGAGGGGACTCCGGCAATGGGTGACGACCGCCTCATCGGCGAGCTGCTGGTCCAGCGCGGCGTCGTGAGCCGCGCGGCCGTGGAGGAGGCCTCGCTGGCGGCCCACGCCGCCGGGCAGCGGCTCTGCAGCCGCCTCCTGGCCAACCGCGCCTGCGACGAGCGCGACCTGGTGGCGGCGCTGGCCACCCGCCACGGCCTGCCCGGCGTGGACCTCTCCCGCACCGCCATCGAGCTCGAGGCGCTCCAGGCCGTCCCCCGCAGCGTGGCCGAGGGGGACCTGGTGCTCCCCCTCTCCAGCGAGGGCGACCGGCTCCACCTGGCGGTGGACTCGCCGGCCCGGGCCGAGCAGGTGGTGGCCGAGGTGCGCTTCGTCACCGGCCGCGAGGTCTCGATCTACGTGGCGGTGCTGGGCGCGCTCCAGGAGGCCATCACCCAGGCCTACGACGCCGCCGCGCAAGGGGCCACCGTGTGGCGCGGCCCGGCCGCTCCGCCCGGGCTGGCCCGCATCGAGGCGGTCCTCCCCGCCGAGGCGCCGCCGGAGGCGGTGCTGGTGGGCGGGGACGACGTGGAGTTCGTGTCCTCCGAGCCCATGTCCGACGTCGAGATCGTCGACACCGCCGACGACGAGGTGGTGGCCACGGTGCAGGTGGTGCCCGGCCCCACCCGCGTGCTGGTGGTGGACGACGAGCCGGCCATCCGGCTGCTCGCCCAGCGCGCCCTGCAGCACAAGGGGTATGCGGTGGAGGTGGCCGCCGACGGCCAGGAGGCGCTCGACAAGATCCGCGCCCAGCCGCCCGATCTGCTGCTGCTCGACGCCATGCTGCCCAAGGTCCACGGCTTCGAGGTGGCCCGCAAGGTGCGCTCCGACCCGGCCACCCGGCAGGTGCCGATCATGATCATGACCGCGGTCTACCGCGGCTGGCGCTTCGCCGAGGACGCGCGCCAGAGCTACGGCGCCGAGGACTACGTCGAGAAGCCCTTCCGCATCGACGACCTCCTGCGGCGGGTCGAGGTGGTGCTGGAGGCCACCGCCACCCGCGAGGCGGCGCCCCAGGGCCGCGCCGGGCCGGCGCTGGAGCAGGGGAAGGCGCTCCTGGCCGCGGGCAAGCACGGCGAGGCCGTGGCCGCGCTGGAGCAGGCGCTGCACGCCGACGCCTTCTCCGCCGAGGCCCACTGGCTCCTGGGCAAGGCGCTGACGGCGCTCGGCGACGCCTTCCGGGCCATGAGCGCGCTGGAGCGGGCGGTGGAGCTGCGGCCCGGCCACTTTCCGGCCCTCAAGGCCCTGGCCGCCACCTACCTCGACAAGGGCTTCCGCAACAAGGCGGCCGAGACGCTGGAGCGGGCGGTGCACGCCGCCCCCGACGAGGCCACCAGGGCCTCGCTGCGCAAGGAGCTGCTGAAGCTGCTCTGACCGGGGGTGGTCGCCGCCGCCCCGGACGCGGCGAGGCCGCCGCGGGCGACGGGCGCCCGGGCGGCCTCACCTCCCCCTGCGGAGGCGACTAGATCGACGGCACCGTCTTGGCCACGCTGACGTGGCTCCCGCTGGTGACCGGTGCGCCGGTCACGCCCACCGACGGGCCCGGGTCGGCCGAGTAGCCGTGGACGCCCATCTCCGGGATGTCGAGGCCGTTGATCTCGTCCTCGAGCGGGACGCGGTTGCCGACCACCTTGCCGATGACGAAGAAGGCGAGGGCCGCCAGCGGCGCCACGTAGGCGACGTTGGCGAGGATGCCGATCACCGAGGCGATGAGCTGGCCCTTGTCGCCGTAGAAGAGGCCGGTGACGCCGTGGGCCACGCCGTTCAGCCCCTGGCCGTAGACGCCGTTGGCGAAGAGGCCGGTGGCCAGGATGCCCCAGGCGCCGTTGACGCCGTGGACCGCCGAGGCGCCCACCGGGTCGTCGATCTTGAGCTTGCTGTCGATGAAGACGGCGGCCACGATGACGAGCACGCCGGCGACGGCGCCGATGAGGGCGGCGGCCCAGGAGGAGACGAAGGCGCAGGGGGCGGTGATGGCCACCAGGCCGGCGAGCATGCCGTTGGCGAGCCATGACGGATCGGCCTTGCCCCACTTCGCCCTCACGTAGAGGTAGGCGGAGAAGGCGCCGGTGGCGCTGGCGATCATGGTGTTGGTGGCGACCACCGCCAGCCGGGTGTCGGTGCCGGCCAGGGTCGAGCCGGCGTTGAAGCCGAACCAGCCGAAGGCCAGGATGAAGGTGCCCAGCATGACCTGCGGGATGCTCTGCGGGGCGATGGGGTTGATGCGGCCGTCGGGCGAGTACTTGCCGGCGCGCGGCCCGATCATCTTGCCCAGCACCAGCGCCATCACGCCGCCGGTCATGTGCACCACCGAGGAGCCGGCGAAGTCCACGTGGCCGTGGCCCAGGCCGAAGTTCACGCCCAGTGCCGCGAGCCAGCCGCCGCCCCACACCCAGTTGGCGTAGACCGGGTAGATGATGGTGGAGATGACGAAGCTGAAGAGCACGAAGCTCGAGAACTTCCAGCGCTCGGCCGCCGCGCCAGTGGGGATGGTGCAGGTGGTGTCCATGAAGCACATCTGGAAGAGGAACATGGTGGCCACGCCCGCCGAGTACTGCGACAGCGGCAGCATGAAGCCGGTCATGCCGAAGAGGCCGAAGTCCTTCCCGAACAGGCTGACGACGAACTCCTTCGAGAGCGTGGCGTCACCGCCGAAGGTGCCCATGGCGCCCACGCCGCCCATCTGCAGCCCGAAGCCGACGAAGTAGAAGCCGATGATGCCGATGGCGTAGACGAGGAAGTTCATGCCCATGGTGTGGGCGGCGTTCTTGGCGCGCGTCAGGCCGGTCTCCACCAGCGCGAAGCCGGCCTGCATGAACATGACGAGGAAGCCGGCCACCATCGTCCAGACGATGTTGAGCGCGGTCTGCGTGTCGGCGAGGTTCTTCGCCAGCTCTGGAAGGGTCGGGTCGGCCATGGTTCTCCCGTCGGTTGGGTGTGGGGCCCGGGGCTGCGGAGCCTGACGGGCATGTGAGCGGCCAGGTTGCAGCGGTCGTGCCACGGGCCCGCACCGGCGCCACGGCCGCGCCCACAGGGCGATTCGCGCGTCCGCGCAGCCTGCACCGCGAACGTGCTGCCTGCCGGGCGAGCGGAGGCCGCTGCCGAACAGGGCAGGCGCGGCGGCTGCCCGCGGTGCAAGCGGCCGCTGCCCGTCGATCGCGCGCTCCTCGGCGGGTGCCCGTGGAAATCCGCGCCAGCGCGGGGGGCGGGGGACGGCGCGGCGGTTGCACGGTCACGGGTTCACCGCAGCCGCGCGGTCCCCTGACGAGGAGCGAGCCACGTGAAGAAGGTCGAAGCCGTCATCAAGCCGTTCAAGCTGGACGAGGTGAAGAAGGCGCTCGCCGACCTGGGCGTGGCCGGGCTCACCGCCACCGAGGTGAAGGGCTTCGGCCGCCAGAAGGGGCACGCCGAGCTCTACCGGGGAGCAGAGTACGTGGTCGACTTCCAGCCCAAGGTGAAGGTGGAGGTGGCCGTCCCCGACGGCCTGGTGCCCCGGGTGGTGGAGGCCATCACCGTCGCGGCCCGGACGGGACGCATCGGCGACGGGAAGATCTTCGTGATGCCGCTCGACGAGGTGGTGCGCGTGCGCACCTCGGAGCGCGGCGAGGCAGCGCTCTAGCCTTTCGAGACGCCACCCCGAGGGTGGCGCGGGCGGGAGCCGCCGGTTGGCGTGGGGCCAGCCGGCGGCTCCCAATTTCCTCCGCCCTCGGGGCGGGAGCAGGCGACGCGCGACGGGGCCCGGCCGCGAGGCCCGGGGGCGCGCGCTCCGATATCGCGGCGGAACCGGCCGGCAGGACCAAGCGGGTGTAGGATCGTCCCGGGCTTCACCGAGGGGCGAATCCGATGGAACCGCTGGAACCCTTCCTCTCGCTGGCGGTGGCCGCCGCGGCCGGGCTGCTCATCGGCCTGGAGCGCGAGCAGTCGGCGCCGCACCACCAGGGCACCAGCTCCTTCCTGGGCGGGGCCCGCACCCACCCGCTCTTCGCGCTGGTGGCCGGCGTGGCCATGCTGCTGGAGCGGCGGCTGGGCTGGGCCGCGCCGGTGGCCGCCTTCGCCGCCCTGGTGGCCTTCCTGGTGGTGAACTACGCCGACGACGTGCGCCGCGGCGCCGACCGCGGCCTCACCTCCGAGGCCGCCTTCCTGCTGAGCTTCCTGCTGGGGGCGCTGGCCACCTCGCGCCAGGTGGTCGAGCCGGTGGGCCAGCGGCTGGTGGTGGTGGCGGCGGTGGCGGTGGTGGCCACGCTGCTCCTCTCCTCCAAGCCGGTGCTGCGCCCCTTCGCCACCCGGGTCTCGCGCGAGGACGTCACCGCCGCGCTCAAGTTCCTCATCGTGTCGGTGGTGGTGCTGCCGCTCCTGCCCGACCGGGCGCTCGGGCCCTACGGGGCCCTCAACCCCCGCAGCCTGGGCTGGATGGTGGTGCTCATCTCGGGCATCAGCTTCGTGGGCTACGCGGCCGTGCGGCTCGTCGGACCGGAGCGCGGCCTCGGGCTCACCGGGCTGGTGGGCGGCCTGGCCTCCTCCACCGCCGTCACCCTCTCCATGGCCGCCAAGGCCAGGGAGCAGCCCGCCCTGGCCGCCCCCTGCGCCCTGGCGGTGGTGGCCGCCTCGACGGTCATGTGCGCCCGGGTGGCCGTGCTGATCGGGTTCCTCAACGGCCCCCTCCTGGGCCCGCTGGCCCTGCCGCTGGCCGGCATGGGGCTGGGCGGCCTGCTGGCCTGGCTCTGGCTGAGGCGCCGCCCCACGGGGGAGACCAGCGGCGGCCTGCAGATCCAGAACCCCTTCGAGCTCTCCACCGCCTTCAAGTTCGGCCTCTTCTTCGCCGCCGTGCTGGTGGGCTCCCGCTTCGCCGCCGCCCGGCTGGGCACCGGCGGCATCTACGTGACCGGCGTGCTGGCCGGCACCACCGACGTCGACACCATCGCCCTCTCCATGGCCGAGCTGGCCGGCACGCAGGTGGAGTGGCGGGTGGCGGCCACCGCGGTGGTGCTGGGCCTCTTCTCCAACACCGTCGTGAAGGGGGCCATGGCCGCCGTCCTCGGCGGCGCCGCCTTCGGCCGGACCGTGGCGCTCTCCTTCGGGACCATGATGGCCGGCGGCCTGGCCGGGCTGCTCCTCTCCTGGCTCTGACCCCCGCCCCCGCCGGGCAAGCACCGTCGCCGCCGCCCCGGCATCCGAGGAGGACGGCGCAATCTCGCGCCGGTGGAGGTGACCATGCGCCGTACCTTCGCGGTGAACACCGCGCTCGGAGCACTGCTCCTCGCCGCCGCGCCCGCGGTCGCGCGAGCCGACGGCTCGGACAAGATCCTGGAGTTCGAGACCATGGCCGGGGTGAGCCGGCCCTACGTGGGGGCGACCAACCCCGTCCGCGGGCTCGGCGGGGGCGGGCTCCCCTGGGTCATCGGCCGCGGCAAGGGCGAGGTTCGCTCCGACGGGCGCATCGAGGTCAAGGTGCGCGGCCTGGTGCTCGCCGACGACCCGGCCGTGGCCCCCGCCGCCCGCCTCACCAACCCCTCGCCCACCTTCCGCGCGGTGGTCAGCTGCCAGAGCGTGGATGCCGCCGGCGCGCCGGCGGTGGTGAACGTGGCCACCGGGCCCTTCGATGCGACTCCCGCGGGCGACGCCGAGATCGAGGCGGCCCTGGAGCTTCCCTCGCCCTGCCTGGCGCCGGTGGTCTTCGTCACCAACGCGGCGCTGCGCTGGTTCGCCGTCTCCGGCCGGTAGCGCCCCAGGGCGCGCGTCCCTCTCCCCCCGGGGGGAGGGACGCGGCGCCGGCCGGTTCCTTGCCCGGTCCGCCGGGAAATGGTGGATTGGGCGCGATGGGGGCCCTCCTCGATCGCTTCCGCCGCCTCTGGCAGAGCCCGGAGCGCGCCGCGCCCGCGGCGGCGCGGCCGGCGCAGGCGGCCGTGAGCCCGGCTCCCGCCCGCCCTCCCGCTCCGCCGCCCGATCCCTTCGCCGCCTTCGCCGAGGCGCTCGCCATCCCGGTCCCGCCGGCGCCGCCGCCGCTGCCGGAGCGGGAGGCGGCCGACGAGCCGCTCCTCGCCGAGCTGGTGCTGGGCCACTTCCGCAAGAACCGGCCCGGGCCGGCATCGGCCCCCTCGACCTCGCTGCGGATCCTCAACCTGGTGGCCACGCCCGACGCCGACATCGGCGAGCTGGCGCGCCTGGTGTCGGCCGATCCGGCGCTGGCCGCGGGCGTGCTGGGGGTGGCCAACGCCGCCGCCTACCGCGGCCGCAGCGAGGTGGAGACGGTGCGCGACGCCATCGCCCGCCTGGGCTTCGAGGAGGTGGCCCGCATCGCCGGGGCGGTGAGCGCCAAGAGCCTCTTCAGCCCCAAGCTCAAGGCCGAGCTGGCGGCCTTCGGCGACCTCTTCGGCGCCCTGCACCGCCGCGCGCTCACCGTCGCCAGCGGCGCCGCCTGGCTGGCGCTGCAGCGGCCCGGGGCCCGCTCCGACCGCGCCTTCCTGGGAGGCATGCTGCACGACGTGGGCAAGTCCATCGCCCTGCGCTCGGTGGCGGCGCTGGTGCTCGACGGGGAGCTCCGGCTCCAGCCCGGCGAGCCGCGCATGGCCCGCCTCCTCGACAGGGTGCACCTGGCGGTGGGCGCCGAGGTACACGCCGAGTGGCGCCTGCCGCAGTACCTGGCGGACATCGCCACCCGCCACCACGAGGCCGGGGTGCCGGCCGAGGCCGCCACCCTCGACCTCCACGTGGTGCGGCTGGCGGCGGCGGTCCAGGACCTGCGCGAGGAGCCGCTCTTCGCCCACCGGGCGGCCGCCGAGGTCCTGCAGAGCAGCGCCGCGCTGGGCCTCGAGCCCCGCGAGGTGCGGGCCTTCGCAGCGGAGATGCGCGCCGGCTCGCAGCGGCTGGCGGCCGCCTTCGGGCTGGCCGGCCGGCGCTGAGCGGGCCTACCCCGGGCTACACCGGCCCCCTTTACACCCCGTGTGATGCATGCTTCCTTCGCCCGAGGCGCCGCGGCGCGGCGCCGGAGGCGGGGAACATGGCGCACGTCACGCGGCAGCACCTGGCCGGGCTCCTGCTCGGCGGACTCCTGGCCTGCGGCGGGACCGCCGAGAAGGCGCCGAGCACCATCCCGGCCGGGCAGGCCATGACCGGTGCGGTGCGGGTGGGCTACCTGCACCACAGCACCGGCGGCGTCGTCTGGGGCGGAGGCGTGCAGACCTGGCTGCAGGGCTGGAACGCGGCCCACGGCACCGGCTACCGGATCGCCGAGGTGACCTACCCCAGCACCGCCGGCGGCTACCCCTGGGCCAACTACCCGTACGACTACTGGAACCTGTGGGTGAGCCACACCGGCTCGAGCCGCGACCGGGGCGAGGCCAACCTCGACGACCTGGCCGCCTCCCACGACGTCATCGTCTGGAAGCACTGCTTCCCGGTGAGCGGCATCGGGGCCGACACCGGCAGCGCCAGCGTCTCGTCCGAGGTGAAGACCGCCGAGAACTACAAGCTGCAGTACCAGGCGCTGAAGGCGCGCATGCGCCAGTTCCCCGACAAGCGCTTCCTGGTCTGGACCGGCGCGGCGCTGCGGGCCGCCGACACCGACGCCGCCTCTGCGCAGCGGGCCCGCGACTTCTTCGCCTGGGTGAAGAGCACCTGGGACGAGCCGGGGGACAACATCTTCGTCTGGGACTTCTTCGAGCTGGAGACCCAGGGCGGCAACGTCCTGGCCCCCGCCTACGCGACCGGCGACTCCCACCCCAACGGCACCCTGGCGGCGCTGGCGGCGCCGCTGGTGGGCAAGCGCATCGTCGACGTCATCGAGGGGCGCGGCGACTCCGGCTCCCTCACCGGCCAGTAGCCGGCGCCTTCTCCTTCTTCCAGGCGGCCAGCACCGCCGCCTCCCGCTCCGCCGAGAGGCCGGCGCGCGGCTTCTGCCGGCGCTCGGCCGGCAGCCCCTTCCACCAGGCCAGCGTGTCGCGCGCCGTCTCGGCCAGGGGGCGGAAGCGCAGCCCCGCGGCCACCGCGCGGGCGTTCGACACCCTGGTCATCCCCGCCGACTCCCGGCCCGAGGGGATCCACACCGGCAGGTCGCCCCAGGGGGCCACCTTCTCCTTCTCCAGGAAGGCGGCGTCCACCCAGGAGAGCGTCGCCGCCGAGCCGGGCGCGCGGCAGGCCTCCACCAGGCCGGCCATGGTGAGCGGCGCCGCCGGGCCCACGGCGTTGTGCGTGCCGGTGCGGCCGTCCTCCACCACCTTCACCATGTAGGCCGCCAGGTCGCGCACGTCGACGACCTGTGCCGGGTCGCTGCCGTCCCCGGGGCAGAGCACCTCGCCGCCGCGGTCGAGCCGCACCGGCCAGTAGGTGAAGCGGTCGGTGGGATCGCCCGGGCCGACGATGAGCCCCGGTCGCACCGCCAGCGAGCGGCCCCCGGTGGCCTCGGCAGCCGCCTTCTCGCAGGCCGCCTTGAGGGCCCCGTAGTGGGCGCGCACGTCCTCGGTCTTCGGGTCCTCCAGCACCTGCACCGGCGAGTCCTCGGTGGGCCCCTTCGGCGAGTCGGCGTAGGCGGAGATGGAGGAGACGAAGACGTAGAGCGGCACCCTCGGCGCCAGCAGCTCCGCCGAGGCCCGCACCAGGCGCGGCACGTAGCCGGAGGTATCGACGACCGCGTCCCAGGCGCGCCCGCGGAGCGCGTCGAGCTTGCCGTCCCGGTCGCCGTGCAGCTTCTCCACGTCGGGGAAGAGCTCGGGCCGCGTCTTGCCGCGGTTGAAGAGCGTGACGGTGTGGCCGCGGCCGCGGGCCGCCTCGACCAGCTCCGGCCCCAGGAAGGCGGTGCCGCCGAGGATGAGGAGGCGCAGCTTGCGGGGCGCCGGGCCCGGCCCCTCGGCGCGGGCATCGAGGGCGGCGGCGGCGAGGGCGGAGCCAGAGGCGGAGAGGAAGCGGCGGCGGGTCCAGGGCATGGCTGGGATTCTAGCCGCCCCAGGATGGGCCCGCCCTTCCACTCCGGGCATACTGCGCCGCTGCCGCCTGGCGGATCGGGGCCGCCGCCGGCTGGCGGGATCGGCCCCGCACGCCGGGTGGCCGGATCCGGAGTGGTCGTTCGTCTAGAGGGGAGGGAGGGGTTGGTGGTCGATCCGGAGCTGGAGCGCTTCTTTCGCGAGAACTTCGCCGTCATCCGGGCGAAGTGCGCGCGGATCCTGGGTGCCAGTGAGGAGGCAGCCGACGTGGCCCAGGAGGCGTTCGTGAAGCTCTGGGAGAGCGGCGCCACGCTTTCGGGCCCGGCGGCACGGGCGGCCTGGATCTACCGGACATGCACCCGCCTGGCCATCGATCGCCTGCGCAGGCGCCGGCTCGGGATCGAGACCTCGGCCGGCGAGGAGGACGGCGGGGCGGTCCATGCCGCCGCCGGCCTGGCGCCCGCCGACGAGCTGGTGAGCGCCCGGCAGCAGCTCGCCGCCCTGGCCGCCCAGGCCACGCGCCCGGAGCTGGAGGTAGCCATCCTCTGCCGCGTCGATGGGCTTACCCAGTCCGAGGCCGCGGACGTGGCCGGTCTCTCGGAGCGCACCGTGCGGCGGCTCCTCGACAGGTTCGACGCGCGGGCCGCCGCGCTGGGAAGGAGCGGGCCATGACCCAGCACCCGTCGCCGTACGCCCTCGATCGCGTGGCGCTCGGTGAGCAACCCGACCCCGCGCTGGCGCAGCACCTCGCCGGCTGCGACCGCTGTGCAGTGGCGCTGTCCCGCGCCCAGGTGCCGCTCCCGCCCCCTCCGTGGCTCGCCGACCTGGCGGCGCGCCGCCCGGGGCGGGAGCGGTTCCGGTTCCGGCGCGCCTGGTTGCTGCTCCCGGCCTTCGCCGCCGCGGCGGCCGGGGTGGCGCTGTGGCCCGGGTGGCCCGAGGGTGAGGGCGAGTTGGCGCTGCGCGCCAAGGGCAGGCCGGACGTGGCCATCTACGTGAAGCGGGGCGCTGCGGTCACCGCCTGGAACGGCCGGAGCGCAGTTCGCCCCGACGACCGGATCCGGGTCGGCGTGCGGGGCGGCGGCTACGCCTTCGTCTCGGTCGCGTCGCTCGCCCCTTCGGGCCCCCGGATCCTCCACTCCGGCCCGCTCGCCGAGGGTGGCGAGACCCTTCTGCCGCTCAGCTTCCGCGTCGACGACGCGGCTGGAGACGAAGTCATCAGCATCGTCCTCTCGGTTCGACCCGTCGAGGCGTCAGCGCACCTCACTGCAAAGGACGCAGGGGCCGTGCCCGGGGCCTGGTCGCTGCGCCTGCGAATCCCAAAGGAGAATCACCCGTGACCCTGACCCTGCTCGCGCTCCCGCTGCTCCTGGCCACGGCCGCCCCCGAGGGGGTCGCCGCCCCTCGCGCCGCGGTGGTGGTCGGAGCCAACGGCGCTGCGCCCGGCCGCAAGGCGTTGCGCCATGCCCACCGCGACGCCGAGTCGATCGCCGACGTGCTCACCAGCGTGGGCCGCTTTCCCAGGGAGCAGGTCCACCTGCTGCGCGATCCTTCGCCCGAGCAGCTCCTCGCCCACCTGGAGCGCGAGGCCCGGGCTCTCGCCGGGCAGCCCGAGGCGATGCTCTTCTTCTACTTCTCGGGCCACGCTGACCAGGCCTCGCTCTGGTCGGGCGGGCGCGCCGTTCCCCTGGAGGCGCTGCGCCGCACGCTCGATCGGCCCGACGTCGGCCTGCGGGTCGGGGTCATCGACGCCTGCCAGGGCGGGGGGTGGACGCGCGCCAAGGGGCTCGTCCCGGACGCTCCCTTCGAGGTCCCGCTGCCCCGCCTCCTGGAGAGCGAGGGGACGGCGCTCATCGCCTCCTCGAGCGGCGAGGAGAGCGCCCACGAATCGGATGTGCTCGGCGGCTCGTTCTTCACGGTTCACTTCACCGCCGGGCTGCGCGGCGCGGCGGACGAGAGCGGCGACGGCCGCGTCACGCTCACCAAGGCCTTCGAGTACGCGCGCGGCCAGACCATCCGCGACACCGCCCGCCACGCCCGGGAGCCGCAGCACCCGAGCTACGCACTCAACCTGCGCGGCCGGCAGGACGTGGTCCTCACCCAGGTGGCCGCGAGCCGCAGTACCCTGGCGCTCGCCCAGGAGGCGGGGCCGGTGGAGCTCATCCACCTCGCGAGCGGCGTGCGCCTGCTCGAGCTGCCGCCGGGACCGCGCAAGGTGACGCTGGCGGTGCCACCGGGACGGTACCTCGTGCGCCGGGTCGACGGGAGCGGGACGCGGGCCCGCGAGGTCCTGGTGCCGCGCGACGGGCGGGCCGAGGTGGCGGAACACGACCTCGCGCTCGTGGGGCTCGAGAAGCTGGTGGTGAAGGGCGGAGGCGGGCCGGAGGCGCCGTCCGCGCAGGCCCTTGCGGTCGGACTGCGGTACGTCGGGCAGCAGAACAGCGCCTGGTTCCTCCAGGTCGGCGATCCGCTTGCCGCCGACGGGGAAAGCTACCCGGACAGCGTCGTCCTCCTGGACGGGCATGTCGCCCTGGGTGGGCGGATCCGCTGGCGCTTGGGTACCGCCGCCTTCGCCTGGCGCGTCGGAGAGCCCGGGGCGCTGCAGCTCTTCCCCTTCGGGGGTCTCCTCTCCTGGAACTACGACTTCAGGAAGAGGGAGCTCCGGAGCATCCGCCTGGGCGCCGGCCTCGGAGCCCGCTACCCCCTGGGGCCGGCGTCCTTCATCGGCAACGTCCAGGTCGGGATGCTGGCCGACGAGGCCCGGCCCATGCGGAGCTGGGGGAATGGCGGCGAGGCTCGGCTCTCCCTCGGTGTCGGGGTCGCCGTGGGCGACGCCCTGGAGTTCAACCTGGCTGGCGGTCTGAGGGCGGTACACTACCCCGGGCAGCACTCGGGCGAGACCTGGGGCGGGCAGATCGTCCACATCCCCGCGGCCACCGACCTAACCTGGATGGTGGGCTCGGTGCAGGAGCTGGGGTTCGAGGCGCTGCCCCTGGCGCGCCTGCACCTCCGCAGGTGGCTGGCCCTGGACCTCAACCTCCACATCGGGGAGGTCGAGCGTGGCCAGTGGCCCCAGCCGGATCTCCCGTACACCTACTCGGCGGCACCGGCCGCTCGCCGAACGGTGGTCGGGATCTGGCTCGGGATGCTGATCCGGTCCTGAGTCAGAGCTCCGCCAGCAGCCTCTTCCTCGCCTCGGCGGTGAGCGGCGGCAGTGCGCCGGCGCGGGCGTTGTCTTCCATGTGCTCGGGCTTCGAGGTGGCCGGGATGGCCACCGTGACAGCCGGGTGGGAGAGGATGAACTGGAGGAGGAGCTGCGCCCAGCTCGCCGCTCCGCCCTCGGTGGCCCAGCCGGGCAGCGGCCGCCCGCGGAGCCTGCGCAGGAGATCGCCCTGCTCGAATGGGCGCATGACGATCACCGCCGCGCCCCGCTCCTGGCAGGCGGGCAGGAGGCGCGCCTCGGCCTCCCGCACGCCGGCCGAGTAGGGGAGCTGGACGAAGTCGATCTCCTCGCGGCGCACGATCTGCTCGAGCTCCCCGAGGGCCGAGAGGGCGTAGTGGGTGATGCCCACGTGGCGGATGCGCCCCGCCCGCTTCCAGGCCCGCAGGGTGGGCAGGTGGGTCTTCCAGTCCTGGAGGTTGTGGACCTGCACCAGGTCGAGCCGGCCGCCCATGCGCCGCTCCGACTCCGCCATCTGGGCCTCGCCCTCGGCGCGGCCGGTGGTCCAGACCTTGGTGGCCACGTAGGCGGTGCGCTGCTCGGGGCGGCCGCGGAGGAGGTCGCCCACCACCGCCTCGGCCCGGCCGTACATGGGAGAGCTGTCCACCAGCCGGCCGCCGGCCGCGAAGAGCAGCCGCAGCACCTCGCGGCGCGGGGCGCGCTCGGCCTCGGAGGCGCCGACGTCGAAGGCCTGCCAGGTGCCGAGGCCGATGACGGGCAGCGGCTCGCCGGTGCGTGGCGTGGAGCGGGTCTGCATGCGGCCCTCCTGCGGGCGCGGGGCGGTGGCCTGCGGGCGGGCCCAGCCGGGGAGGGCGGCCAGGGCCCCGGCGCCGGCGGCGAGGCGGAGCAGGCGGCGCCGCCCCTCGTCCGGCGGGGCGCCGGGCGCTGCCTCAGGTCCTGCGGGCCACCTCGAGCGCGGCATGGCGCCTCCGGAGATAGTGGGCGACCGCCAGCCAGGCCAGCGCAAGCGGCAGCGCCGAGAGGGCCGAGGCGGAGAGGGCCAGGCCCAGCCCGCCGAGCGCCTTCCAGCCCCACCCGCCCAGGGCGTCGCCGGCCCGGTAGAGCACGGTGTCGATGAAGCTCTTGGCCTTGTACTTCTCCTCTCGGGTGAGGACGGTGAACAGCACCTCGCGGGCCGGCCGCTCCAGGCCGTAGTGGACCACCCGGCGCAGCCCGCCCAGGGCCGCCACCAGGCCGAGCGTGGGGGAGGCGGCCACCGCCAGGAGACCCACCACCGAGAGGGCGGGGTGGAGGAGGAGGCCCACGCCCACGCCCAGCGCCGCGAAGGCGGGGCCGGTGGCGAAGGCCTGGACGGCGAGCGAGGCCACGTTCACCACCAGGTCGACGGTGGCGAAGAAGGCGGTGCGCTCCACCGGGCTCTGGAAGGCGCCGGCCACGAGCCGCTGCTGCAGGAGGTAGAGCACCGTGCCGCTCGAGGTGATGAGCAGCATGTGGCCGGCGAGCGCCAGCAGGTAGGAGGAGCGGGCCACCTCGGCGAAGCCGGAGAAGGGGCCGCCGCCCAGCGCCGCGCCGCTGCCGGCGGCGCCTCCGCGCGCGTGGTGAGCCCAGCGAGAGAGCCGCCCGGCGCAGAGCGTCGCCAGCGCCAGGAGCCCCGCGGCCACCAGCAGCAGCCCGCGCACGCCCACGGCGCTCACCAGCAGCCGCGCCAGCGCCGGCCCGGCCACCGCCCCGGCGCTGCCTCCGGCCGAGATGAAGCCGAAGAGCCGCTTGCCCTGGGCCGGGTCCCAGAGGTCGGCCATGTAGCTCCAGAAGACCGAGACCACGAAGAGGTTGAAGACGCTGGCCCAGACGAAGAAGGTGCCGGCCAGCCACGGGCGCCCTCCCCCGGCGCCGAGCAGCGCCCAGAAGGCGAGCAGGTTCACGAGGAAGAAGCCGTAGACCGCCGGGATGGCGCGGGAGCGCGGCACCCGCGCCACCAGCGCCGAGAAGGCCGGTACCGCGGCCAGCATCACCAGGAAGACGGCGGTGAAGGCCCAGGGCAGCCGCTCCAGGCCGCCCTGGATGCCCATCTCCTCCCGCACCGGCCGCAGCACGTACCAGGCGGCGAGGAGCGAGAAGAAGTAGGCGAAGGACCAGCCGAGGGCGGAGCCCTCGCCCGGCTCCACCCGGACGACGCGGCGCAGGAGGCCGGCCGGGCCGCTCAACGGCCACCGCCGCGGGTGAGCCGCCGGTAGGCCACCAGGTGGCGCAGCGCCTCGGCCTTGCGCCCCAGCCTCTCCAGGATGCGGGAGGCGTTGAAGTGGGCGTCGGCCTGCTCCGGCGCGCTCTCCAGGCAGCGGGCGTAGGCCAGGAGCGCCTCCTCCGCCTTGCCCTGGTCCTCGAGGGCCACGCCCAGGTTGAAGAGCGCCACGCCGTCGCCGGGCCGGGCCTCCAGGGCGCGGCGGTAGTGCAGCTCGGCGCCGGCGCCGTCGCCGGCCTCGTGGAGGAGCCGGCCCAGGTTGAGGTTGGCGCCGGGGTGGTCCGGGTCCAGCTCCAGCGCGCGGGCGTAGGCCTTCCGCGCCTGGGCCGGCGACGCGCCCTCCAGGTCGCAGCCCCACAGGTACCAGGCCTGGGCGTCGAGGCCGGAGGCGTCGCGCGCCTGTGCCGCCTCCTTGACGATGGGGGCCACCCGCTCGGCGAGCTGGGCGACGCCGAAGTCGAAGAGCCCCTGGCCCGACTCGGGCCGCCAGGCCCCCTTGCCGTCGCGGATCACCAGCCGGTCGCCGTCGGCGGCGATGCGCACCGAGGCCAGCGTGCGCCCCTCGGGGAGGCGGCGGCGCAGCGAGCGCAGCGCCCGCCCGGCGCGCCGGGCCGGCACGCCGGCCGCCAGGAGCTCGCGGGCCGAGCGCAAGAGGACCAGGTCCTGGAAGGAGAAGAGCAGCGCGCCGCGCGGGCCGCGCCGCGGGCTGGCGAATCCGAGCCGCGCCCAGGAGCGGACCCGCTCCTCCGGCACGCCCAGCATCCGGGCCACGTCGCTGGTGCGGTAGCCCCACATCCCTGGAGCTTACTTCTTCGCGGCCCGCCCCTTCGCCGGCTCCTCGCGCGGGGCGCGCTTGGGCGCCTTGCGCTCCGGGGCCGGCGCGGGCGCCGCCTCCGCGGCGGGCGCAGCAGCCGGTGCGGCAGCAGGTGCGGCACCGGCCTGTCGCTCCGGGCCCGCGGCCAGGCTGGCCTTCAGCGCCTCCATGAGGTCGATGACCTGGGCGCGCGGCTCCTCGGCCGGCGCCACGGCGATCTCCTGCCCCTGGATCTTCTGGTCGATGAGAGCCAGCGTCCGCGCCTTCACCTCGTCCGTGTAGGCCTCGGGGTGGAAGGCGTCGGTGGCGGTCTGCTCCACGAGCTGCAGCGCCAGCTGGATCTCCGGCTCCTTGAGCTCGGCCTCGTCCACCGGGATCTCCTCGATGGAGCGCACCTCGTCGGCGTGGAAGAGCTGCTGCATCACCAGCCGGCCGGAGAGGGGCCGCAGGAGCACCAGGTACTGCTTGCCGCGCGCCGCATAGCGGGCCACCGCCGCCTTGCCGGCGCGCTTGAGCGCCTCGGCCAGCAGCCGGTAGGCCTTGGCGCCGCCGCGGTCGGGCCCGAGGAAGTAGGCCTTCTCGTAGAAGACGGCGTCCACCCGCTCGGCGGGCACGAACTCGGCGATCTCGATGGCCTGGGTGGCGGCCTGCTCCAGCGTCTTCAGCTCCTCGGCGCTGAAGGTGACGTACTTGTCCTTCTGGAACTCGTACCCCTTCACCATGGCGTCGCGGGGCACCACCTCGCCGTCCTGCGGGCAGACGTACTGCTGCTTCACCCGGGAGCCGCACTTCTGGTGAAGCAGGTTGAAGGAGATGCCGGCCGCGGCCTCGGTGGCGGCAAAGAGCTTCACCGGGATGGAGACCAGACCGAAGGAGATGGTCCCGGTGGCGATCGATCGCGGTGCCATGGGCGCATTATAAGAAGGGCGTGGCGCCGAGGCCCGAAACCGACCCGCTGGCCCGATATCGCCAGAAGCGGGCCGCATCCCGCACCCCCGAACCATTCGGGTCTGTTCACGGCCAGGCGAAGGGCGCGGGGCCGCTCCAGTTCGTGATCCAGCAGCACGCCGCCCGCCGCATGCACCACGACTTCCGGCTGGAGTGGGGCGGGGTGCTGAAGAGCTGGGCCGTGCCCCAGGGCCCCTCGGCCGACCCGGCCGACAAGCGGCTGGCGGTGGAGGTGGAGGACCACCCGGTGGAGTACGCCGACTTCGAGGGGATCATCCCCCGGGGCGAGTACGGCGCCGGGCCGGTCATCGTCTGGGACCGCGGGGCCTGGACGCCCATCGGCGACTTCGACGAGGGGTACCGGAAGGGGAAGCTCCTCTTCACGCTGCAGGGCTACAAGCTGCGCGGCGAGTGGACGCTGGTCCGCACCAGGCGCAACCCCAGGGAGTGGCTCCTCCTCAAGCACCGCGACGCCTGGGCCGACCCGGGCAGGAAGCGCCCACCCTCCGACGCCTCGGTGCTCTCGGGCCTCACCCTGGCCGAGCTCAAGGAGGGGCCGGCGCGCACCGCCGGCCTCGAGGCCGAGCTCGTGGCGCAGGGGGCGGTGCGCCGCGCGGTGGAGGCGGAGAGGGTGCGCCCCATGCTGGCGCAGGCGGCGCCGGGGCCGTTCGGCGGGCCGGGCTGGATCTTCGAGATCAAGTGGGACGGCTGGCGGGCGCTCTGCGAGCGGCGCGGCGCCGGGGCCGTGGTGCGCTACCGCAGCGGCGCCCCGGGCACGGCCGCCTGGCCGGAGATCGCGCGGGCGCTGCGGGCCCTGCCCTGCGAGCGGGCGCTCCTCGACGGCGAGATCGTGGTGCTGGGCACCGACGGCAAACCCCGCTTCCAGGCGCTGCAGCAGCGGGCCCGGCTGGAGGGCGCCGCCGCGGCGCAGGCCAGCGTGGGGCAGCCGGCCACGCTCATGGCCTTCGACCTCCTCGCGCTCGGCGACCTCGACCTGCGCGGCCTGCCGCTGCTGGCCCGCAAGGAGGCGCTGCGGCGGCTCCTTCCCCGGGAGGGGCCGCTGCGCTTCGCCGACCACGTGGCCGAGCGGGGCGAGGCGTTCTTCGAGGCGGCGCGGGCCCAGGGGCTGGAGGGGATGGTGGGGAAGCGGGCCGACGCCCCCTACCGCGAGGGGCGCTCGCCCGCCTGGCGGAAGGTGCGGGCCGAGCGCACCGGCGATCTCGCCGTCATCGGGTTCACGGCGCCGGGCGGCAGCGGCCGGGTGGGGCTGGGGGCGCTGCAGCTGGCCGTGCACGACGGGTGCGGCCTGGTGTACGCCGGGAGCGTCGGCACCGGCTTCACCGACAGGGAGCTCCAGGCGCTGCGCGATCGGCTGGAGGCGCAGCGGCGCCCCGAGCCGGTCTGCCCGGTGCCCAGGGAGGCGCAGAAGGGCTCCACCTGGGTGGAGCCGACGCTCTGCGTGGAGGTGCGGTTCCTGGAGTGGACGGAGGAGGGGCTGCTGCGCCACCCGGCCTTCGTGCGGCTGCGGGAGGACAAGCGCCCGGAGGAGTGCGTGAGGGAGGGGGAGAGGGAGAAGAGCGCTCCCGGCCGCGAACCTCCCTTCCCTCTCCCCCGCGCCGGCGGGGGAGAGGGTCAGGGGGAGGAGGCGCCGCTCGTCTTCTCCAACCTGGAGAAGCCCTACTTCCCCGAGGACGGGTTCACCAAGGGTCATCTCATCGAGTGGTACCGCACCGTGGCGCCCTGGTTCCTGCCCTACCTGAAGGACAGGCCGCTGGTGCTCACCCGCTACCCCGACGGCATCCACGGCAAGTCCTTCTTCCAGAAGGACGCGCCGGAGTGGACGCCGGCCTGGGTGCGGCGCGTCCGGGTGTGGAGCGAGGAGCGGGGCGCGGAGGTGGAGCACTTCGTCTGCGACGACGAGCGGACGCTGCTCTACCTGGCCAACCTGGGCACCATCCCCATCCACCTCTGGTCGAGCCGGGCGCCGGAGCTCTCGCGGCCCGACTGGTGCATCATCGACCTCGACCCCAAGGAGGCGCCCTTCGCCCATGTGATCCAGATCGCCCGCGCCGCCAGGGAGCTCTGCGACGACATCGAGCTCCCCTGCCACGTGAAGACCACCGGCCAGTCGGGCCTGCACCTCCTCGTCCCGCTGGGGCAGCAGCTCACCCACGAGCAGTCGCGGCAGCTCGCGGGCCTGCTGGGCCGGGTGCTCTGCGACCGGCTGCCCGCCATCGCCACCATGGTGCGCACGCCTGCGGCCCGCGGCGGCAAGGTGTACGTGGACACGCTGCAGAACGGCCAGGGGAAGACCATCGCCGCCCCCTACTGCGTGCGGCCCCGCCCCGGTGCGCCGGTCTCGGCGCCGCTGCGCTGGAGCGAGGTGAACCCGAAGCTCGACCCGCGCAGCTACACCATCCGCACCATGCCGGCGCGCCTGCGCCGGCAGAAGGCCGACCCGCTCCTGCCGGTGCTCGGCGAGAAGCCGGACCTGGTGGCCGCGCTGGCGAGGCTGCAGGAGAGGCTGGCGTGAGGGGCGCCTCCCGGGCAGGGCGAGGCCGGCTGGCGCCCGATCGCGGGCGTGCGATACCCTCCGGTCGTGCATGCCGGACCGGAGGCGGCCGCTGACCGCCAGGACGAGTGGGGCAACGACCTGACGCTGGTCGAGTCCTTCCTGGCACTCACCCCGGCGCAGCGGCTCGATGCCTGGCAATCCTTCGCCAACGACCTGCTCGAGCTGAGGCGGAATGCGCGCATTCTCCCCGAAGCGCCTGCTGCAGACCCTCGGCGAGGCTAGGGTCGAGCTGGTGGTGATCGGAATGGGGGCCGCGGTCCTGCAGGGGGCCCCGGCTCAGACGTTCGACAGCGACGTCGTGCATGCGCGGACCGAGGAGAACGTCGCGCGCATCCTCGGCTGGCTCGGCCAGCACGGCGGCAGGTATCGCGGCGGTCCGCGAGGGCTGGCGCCGACGGCGGCTCACCTCATCGGTCCCGGTCACCAGCTCCTCGAGACCGACCTGGGGCCCATCGACTTCATGGGTGCCGTGGGGCCACCGGAGGCCCTGCTCGACCACGCGGCGCTGGTGCGCAGGTGCGTGCTCATGGACCTGGGCGGCTTCCAGGTGCGCCTGCTCGACCTGGAGGCCATCGTGGAGCTGAAGCGAGCCATCGGCCGCCCCAAGGACCTGGCGGCGCTGCCACTCCTCGACGCCACCCTCCGGGCCCGGGGAAAGCGCCGCTGAATCCCTGCGGGCGAGCCCCTCAGCGCAGGTGCACCGCGCGCAGCTCGTCCATCCGCCTGGCCCACAGGCGCGGCCCGCCCTCCTGGAGCTGGCGCACGAACCTGCGGGCGGCCGCGTCGAGCTTCCTGGCGTCGGGCACCCAGCGCGAGCCCCAGGCGCCGATCTGGACGACGACGGGGAGGAGCTGGATGGCCTTCTCGGTGAGCGAGTAGATCGCCTTCTGCCTGTGGGTGGGGTCGCCGGACCGGGTGAGCAGGCCGTGCTCGACGAGCCGGGCCAGCCGGTCCGCCAGGATGTTCGACGAGATGCGCTCGTCGGACTGCAGGAGCTCGCGGAAGTGCCGCTTCCCGGAGAACATCAGGTCGCGCAGGACCAGGAGGGTCCAGGCGTCGCCGAAGATCTCCAGCGACAAGTTGATCGGGCAGTAGGAGCGGGGCTCGGTTGGGGACATGATCCGTGACTGCTTGCATTTTACAACCGCTTGGGTAGGTTGCCAACCGGTTGCGAAACGCAAGCAGATAGACGAGGAGCCGGGCATGCCCGTGAAGACCTACCAGGGGAGCTGTCACTGTGGCGCCATCCGCTTCGAGGCCGACCTCGACCTCGACGAGGGGTCCAACCGCTGCAACTGCTCGTACTGCGCCAAGATCCGCGCCTGGTTCGCGTTCGCGAAGGGGCCGCAGCGCTTCCGCCTGCTCGACGGCGCCGGCGTGTCCGAGTACCGCTGGACGGCGCCCGGCCAGCCCGGCCCCCACCTGACCTTCACCTTCTGCCGCACCTGCGGCGTCCGCACCTACGCGCGGGGCGACCTCCACCAGCTCGGCGGCATCTTCCACGCCGTCTCCGTGCCGGCGCTCGACCTCTCGCCCGAGCAGCGCGCCGCCATCCCGGTGCGCTACCTCAACGGCCGCGACGGCCGCTACGACGAGGCGCCTGCCCATCCCGAGGCCATCTGACCCGTCGGTGGAGGCCGCTACCCGGGTCGGTGCATCCCGCCTGAGGCGTTGCGCGGAGCCTCCAGGTCGCCAAGAGTCCCGCCATGAGCGACGGCGCATGGAAGAAGACCGCCTGCATCCTGTGCGAGTGCAACTGCGGCCTCGAGGTGATGCTCGGGGGCGAGGGGGGCCGGCACCTGGTCAAGGTGCGCGGCGACCGCGCCCACCCGGCCTCGCAGGGCTACGCCTGCGAGAAGCCGCACCGGCTCGACCACTACCAGAGCGACCCCGGCCGGCTCACCTCGCCGCTGCGCCGGCGGCCCGACGGCAGCTTCGAGGCCATCGGCTGGGACGTCGCCATCCGCGAGGTGGCGGAGCGGCTGGCGCGGGTGCGCGACGTCCACGGCGGCGGCGCCATCTTCTATTATGGCGGTGGCGGGCAGGGGAACCACCTCCCCGGCGCCTACGCCACGGCGACGCGGCGGGCGCTGGGCTCGCGCCACCGCTCCAGCGCCCTGGCGCAGGAGAAGACAGGAGAGTTCTGGGTGGCGGCGCGCATGATGGGCAGCGCCACGCGCGCCGACTTCGAGCACTGCGACGTGGCGCTCTTCCTGGGGAAGAACCCCTGGCACTCCCACTCCATCCCGCGCGCCCGCGTCACCCTGCGGGCCATCGCCGCCGATCCGGCCCGCACCCTCATCGTCGTCGATCCGCGGCGCACCGAGACCGCGGAGCTGGCCGACATCCACCTGGCGGTGCGGCCGGGCACCGACGCCTGGCTGCTCGTCGCCCTGGTGGGCATCCTGCTGGCGGAGGGGCGGATCGACCGCGCCTTCCTGGAGCGGCACGTGGCCCCCGGGGAGCTCGCAGCGGTGCAGGCGGCGCTCGGGCGCTTCTCCATCCCCGACGCCATCGCCCGCACCGGCGTGGAGCCGGCGCTGGTGGAGCGGGCCGCCCGCGCCATTGGCGGGGCGCGGGCCCTCGCCAGCTTCGAGGACCTGGGCGTGCAGATGAACCACCACTCCACGCTGGTGAGCTACCTGCACCGGGTGCTGGTGCTGCTGACCGGGAGCCTGGGGAAGCCGGGCAGCCACTACCTGCCGGCAACGCTGGTGGACATCGCCAGCGGCGAGGAGAAGGCGCCGAGCCCGGTGGCCGGTGCCCGGGTGGTGGGCGGCCTGGTGCCCTGCAACGTCGTCGCCGACGAGATCCTCACCGATCACCCGGCGCGCTACCGGGCCATGCTCGTCGAGGGGGCCAACCCGGCCCACTCGCTGGCCGGCTCGCCGCGGATGCGCCAGGCCCTGGCGGCGCTCGACACCCTGGTGGTCATCGACGTGGCCCTGAGCGAGACCGCCCGCCTGGCCCACTACGTGCTGCCCGCCGCCTCGCAGTTCGAGAAGGCCGAGGCCACCTTCTTCAACCTGGAGTTCCCGAGGAACCACTTCCACCTGCGCCGCCGCCTGCTGCCGCCGCTCGCCGGCACGCTCCCCGAGGCCGAGATCCACGCCCGGCTCTGCGAGGCCCTGGGCGCCTTCTCCGAGGCCGACCTGGCGCCGCTCCGGGAGGCGGCGGGGCAGGGGCTCACCGCCTGCGCCATGGCCTTCCTGCAGCACGTCCTCCCCGATCCGCGCCTCTCCGGCCTGGCGCCGGTGCTGCTCTACCGCACCCTGGCCATTCCCGACGAGGTGCGCGAGGGCGCCGTGCTCCTCGGCATCGCCGCCCGCGCCGCGATGAAGCACGGCCCCTCGCTGGCCCGGGCCGGCTTCGGCGGCAGCCCGGTGGAGGCGGCCTGCGCCCTCTTCGAGCGCATGCTGGCCGCCGAGTCGGGCCTGGTGTTCGCCGTGGACGAGTGGGACGAGGTGCTGCGCCGCGCCCCGCGGCAGCTCCACCTGGCCCTGCCGGACATGCTCGCGGAGCTCTCGCGGCTGGGCGAGGCGCCGCCGCGCGATCCCGCCTTCCCCCTGGTGCTGAGCGCCGGCGAGCGGCGCTCCTTCACCGCCAACACCATCATCCGCGACCCGGCCTGGCGCAAGACCGACGCCGCCGGCGCCCTGCGGGTCAGCCTCGCCGACGCGCTGGCGCTGGGGGTCGGCAACGGCGCGCGGGTGCGCCTGGTCACGCCCCACGGCGCGGCCACGGTCCCGGTGGAGCTCTCGGCGGCCATGCAGCCCGGCCACGTGTCGCTCCCCAACGGCCTCGGGGTGGGCGACGGCGCCGGGCCGCCGGTGGGCGTCGCTCCCAACGAGCTCACCGGCGACGGCGATCGCGACCCCTTCGTGGGCACGCCCTGGCACAAGCACGTGCCGGCCCGCATCGAGCGGGCCTGAGCGCGAGGTCAGCTCCCCGCGCTCCCCAGCACCTCGCGCAGGGCCGTTGCCAGCCTGGGCCCGGTGCCCTCATCCTCGTGCTTCAGGAAGACGAAGGCCTCGTCCCAGGGCTGCGCCAGGATGCGCTCCGCCCAGGCCCGCAGCGCCGCCGGCTCGTAGCCGGGCGCGCGGAGCCGCAGGTAGCCGAAGCCGGCGGTGGCCACGAGCGGCGTCTCTCCCTCCTCGTCGTGGGCCACCACCAGCGCCGCGCCCCGCTCCCCCAGCGCCGCGTACACCTCCTCGTCCCGCCAGGTGGGGTGGCGGAACTCGAAGGCGGCGCGCACGCCCGGGGGCAAGAGCGCCAGGAAGGCCTGGAGCCGCGGCAGGTCCTTCTTCAGGTTGGGCGGAAGCTGCCACAGCACCGGGCCGAGCCGGGGCCCCAGCGCCTTCGCCACCTCGTGGAAGTGGGCGGTCTCCTGCTGGGCCTCCCGGAGGCGTTTCCTGTGGGTGATGACCTGCGGCCCCTTGAGCACGAAGGTGAAGGAGGCCGGCACCTGCTCGCGCCAGCCGGCCAGCATGGCGGCGCCGGGCATCCGGTAGAAGGTGTTGTTGATCTCCACCGTGGAGAAGCGCTCGCCGTAGAGCCGCAGCAGGTCGCCGCTCCTCGCCTCCCTCGGGTAGAAGGTCCCGCGCCAGGAGAGGTACCCGAAGCCGCTCGTGCCGCAGCGAACCCGCATCCACCATGGGTAGCGCGGGGGACGGGGGCGCGCTAGCATCCCGCCCCTGGAGGGAGCCTGCATGACGTGGTGGGCCTGGGTGCTTTTCGGGGTGGCGCTCCTCGTCGTGGAGATGGTGACGCCGGGCGGGCTCTTCGCCCTCTTCTTCGGCATCGGCGCCATCGCCGTGGGGGTGCTGTCGGCCCTCGGGATCTCCGGCCCTCCCTGGCTGGAGTGGGTCCTCTTCGGCGCGCTGTCGGTGGCGCTCATGGCCCTGCTCCGCAGCCGGCTGCGCGGGAAGCTGGGCTCGGCCGGGCTGGCGCCGGAGCTGGCCGGCGAGGTGGCGGTGGTCATCGAGGCGGTGCCGGACGGCGGCGTCGGGAAGGCGGAGCTCCGGGGCACGCCCTGGGAGGCGCGCGCCGCGGGCCCCGGGACCATCTCCGCCGGGCAGCGCTGCCGGGTGGAGCGGGTGGACGGGCTCACGCTGGTGCTGCGCCCGGAGTGAACGAGGGAGCGAGCGGTCTCCATGAACCTTCTGGAAGGGGTGCTGCAAATGAACGCTGCGCTGCTCATCGGCATCGTCGTGGCGGTGCTGGGCCTGGTGGTGGTGGTCAAGACCGCCACCGTGGTGCCCCAGCAGGCCGCCTTCGTGGTGGAGCGGCTCGGCAAGTTCAACGCCGTGCTCGAGGCCGGCTTCCACGTGCTCCTGCCCTTCATCGACGTCATCCGCTACCGCCACACGCTCAAGGAGCAGGCCATCGACATCCCGGAGCAGGTCTGCATCACCCGGGACAACGTCCAGGTGGCGGTGGACGGCATCCTCTACCTCAAGGTGCTGGACGCGCAGCGGGCCTCCTACGGCATCGCCGACTACTACTTCGGCATCACCCAGCTGGCCCAGACCGCGCTCCGCAGCGAGATCGGCAAGATCGAGCTGGATCGCACCTTCGAGGAGCGGTCCCACATCAATTCGATGGTGATCACCGAGCTCGACAAGGCCACCGGCCCCTGGGGCGTGAAGGTGCTGCGCTACGAGATCAAGAACATCACCCCGCCCAAGGACGTCATCGCCGCCATGGAGAAGCAGATGCGGGCCGAGCGCGAGAAGCGCGCGGTCATCCTCTCCTCCGAGGGCGAGCGGGACGCGGTCGTCAACGCCGCCGAGGGCAAGAAGCAGGAGGTCATCAAGGCCTCCGAGGCCAAGCGGCAGCAGCAGATCAACGAGGCCCAGGGCGAGGCCGAGGCCATCCTGGCGGTGGCCACCGCCACCGGCGAGGGCCTGCGCAAGGTGGCCGAGGCCATCGGCGCGCCCGGCGGCCTGGAGGCGGTCCAGCTCCGCGTGGCCGAGCAGTACGTTGCCGAGTTCGGGAAGATCGCCAAGGCCGGCAACACCCTGGTGCTGCCCGCCAACCTCAGCGACCTGGGCTCGATGATCGCGCTGGCCATGAACGTGGTGAAGGGCGGCGCGCCGCTGGCCACCACGCCCGTCGGCGCGCCCCCGCGCCCGCCGGTGGCGCCGCAGGGCACGCTGCCCCGGCCGCCGCGCCCGCCCGGCACCTAGGCGCTACGGCATCGGCTCCACCCGCACCGACACCTCCAAGGTCTCGCCGGCGCCGCCCACGTAGATGGTGCCGCCGGTGGGGGTGGCGTCGCGGTGGTTGCGCCCCACCGCCACGCGGATGTGCTCGGTCTGGGTGAGGATGCCGTTGGTGGGGTCGAAGCCCTTCCAGCCCACCTCGGGCAGGTACACCTGGGCCCAGGCGTGGGAGGCCTCGGCCTGCCGCTGGTTCTCGTGCCTGGGCCCCGTGTAGACGTAGCCGCAGACGTAGCGGGCCGGCAGCCCGAGGAGCTGGGCCAGGAGCTGGAAGAGGTTGGTGAAGTCCTGGCAGACGCCGCGCCGGTTGGCGTAGATGTCGAACGGCGTGGTGGCCATGGTGGTGGCGCCCGGGGTGTACTTGTACTCGCGGTAGATGGTGCCGTTGATGTCGAGCAGGGTGTCGAGGATGTCGTAGTCGTTCCGCACCGCGAAGCTCATGGCGTAGTCGCTGAGCTCCTCCAGCTCGCTCTCCGGCAGCTCGCGGGGCAGCAGGAAGGGCTGGAGCACCTGGCGCTGCCAGGGCATCCACACCACCGGGATCTCGGTCCGGGCCCGCAGCGGCTTGTAGGAGAGCGGGTCGGTGTCGAGGAGCTCCACCCGGGAGCGGGCCTCGATGACCATCTCGGTGAACGGCGTCTCGACGTGCAGCCGGCGGGTGCGGTTGCCGAAGACGTCCTCGTACTCGCGCCACTGGCCGTCCACGGTGACCGTCATCTCGTGCGAGAGCAGGGTCTGGAGCCGGTCGTGCACCGGGGCCAGCCGGAAGAGGTGGGTGCTCTGCTCCACCGGCCTCTCGTAGCGGTAGCTGGTGCGGTGGGTGACCTCGAAGCGGCGCACCTCGGCCTTGCGCGGCCGGGCCATGACCACGCGGCGCGTCCCCGGCAGCGCCAGCTGCGAGGCCGAGACGCCGGCCGGGGCCACCTCGGCGCGCACCGCCCCCTGGCGCACCACCACCAGGTGGCCGGGCGGCACCGCCTGCCAGCGGTCGGCGGCCGGCTCGCCGTCGATCTCGAGGGGCGAGGAGGAGACCACCACGCCCTTGCGCGCCTTGACGCCCCGGCGGCACAGGTCCACCTCCAGGTCGCGGTCGCCCAGCGCGAAGCGCTCGTAGGGCGGCAGCACCTCGCAGAGGAAGATCCGGCTGCCGCTCCGGCCGGCGTACACGCACAGGTCGTGGCCGTCGGCGAGCACCGAGGTGAGGTTGCCCAGCTCGTCGAAGGCCTGGAGCCAGCCGCGCACCACCTCCAGGTCGGCCTCGGCCAGGCTGCGCCAGCCCCGCTCGGCGAAGCGGTTCATGAGCTCGCAGAAGACGAGCTCGGTGTCGGTGGAGCCCACCGGCTCGAAGGGGCCGCCGGGCCGCGGGGTGGGGCGCTGCACCAGGCTGCCGGAGTGGGCGAAGAGCCAGTCCCGGCCGCCCCAGGCGCGGTGGAAGGGCTGGGTGTTGGCGTCGCTGACCGCGCCCCAGGTGGCGCTGCGGATGTGGACCACGAACAGCGAGGTCTCGAGGTGCTCCCAGGCTTTCACCAGCTCCGAGCGCATGGAGCCCGGCGGCGGCGCAGGCTCCTTGAGCACCGCCGCCGAGGGCTCGCCGCCGGGGTAGTAGCCGATGCCCCAGCCGTCGGGCGCGGCCGCGCCGTCGTGGAGACAGCGCAGGTCGAAGGAGGGCGCGAGCTCGCCTTCGAAGGACATCGCGAGGAGGTTGGGCATTCTCGGCCGGTGCGGCTCACGGAGGGGAGGGCTGCGACTGCGACTGGGCCGCCACTTCGTACCCCAGGAGCTCCCGCCCGATCCAGTCGCAGATGGAGGCCGTCTCGTCCACCACGTGGGTCAGCAGCTCGTGGAGCCGCTCCCCCTCGAGCAGGGCGCCGCAGCCGTCGACCCAGCGCACCAGCTCCGCCAGCCGGGCGACGCTCCGGGCCCCGGGCAGCCCCTCGGCCTCGGGCGGCCGGATGGAGGCCAGCCGCTCCCAGGCGGAGTGGATGCAGAAGCGCACCGAGCGCGGGAACTCCGCCTCCAGCACCAGGAAGCGCACCACCGCCTCGCGGTCGATGCGCCCCTGGCAGCGCTTCATGTAGGGCTCGAAGCCGGAGCAGGCCCGCAGGAGCGAGAGCCAGAGACCGGTCTCGGGGGCGGCGCTGGCGTCGGTGATGCGGCGGATGGCGTGGTGGTGCACGTCGAGGATGCGGGCGGTCTGCCCGGCCCGCTCCAGCCGCACGCCCAGCTCCACGAAGTGCAGGGCGTCGTCGTGGAGCATGGTGCCGCGGGCGATGCCGTGGATGCCCTGCACCGCCTGGCGGACGCGGCGGTAGAAGGCGTGCCGGTCCTCGCCGTACTCGCTCCAGCCGGCCTGGCTCCCCAGCCAGAGGTGGAGCTCGTTGAGCGCCTCCCAGGTCTCCAGGCTCACCACCTCGCGGATGGAGCGGGCGTTGTCGCGCGCCGCCGCCACCGAGCGCTGGATGGAGACGCCCGTCTCCTGGTCCCAGGTGAGGTAGGCCTGCACCCGGTCGCCGTCCTCGGCCGCCTCGGGGCCGAAGCGGGAGCCGAAGCGGGCCTCCTCGCCGGCCACGATCACCACCGGCAGCCAGCACTGGGCCGCGGTGAGCCCGGCGTCGAGGGCCAGGTTGCGGGTGACGGAGAGGACGCGGGCGGTGCTCTCGGCCCGCTCCAGGTAGCGGCCCAGCCAGAAGCAGTGATCGGCGACCCGGGAGATCATGCGGCCTCCGGCTTCTGCACCCAGGTGTCCTTCGAGCCGCCGCCCTGGCTGGAGTTGACCACGTAGGAGCCCTCGCGCAGCGCCACCCGGGTGAGCCCGCCCGGCAGCACCCAGGGGCCGGAGCGGGAGTTGACGACGTAGGGGCGCAGGTCCACGCGCCGCGGCACCACCCGGCTCGCGGCGCCGTCCCATGTCGGGCAGGTGGAGAGCTCGACGCGCCGCTGGGCGATGTACTTGCGCGGCTCGGCCTCGATGCGCCGGCGGAAGTCCTCGCGCTGCTCGGCGCTGGACTGCGGCCCCATGAGCATGCCGTAGCCGCCGGCCTCGTCCACCGCCTTCACCACCAGCTCGCCGAGGTGCTCGACCACGAAGCGCTTGTCCTCCTCGCGGGCGCAGACCCAGGTGGGCACCTGGGCCAGGATGGGCTCCTCGGAGAGGTAGAAGCGGACGATGTCGGGCACGAAGGGGTAGACCGCCTTGTCGTCGGCCACGCCGTTGCCGGGGGCGTTGGCCAGGGTGACGTTGCCCCTGGCCCAGGCGCGGAGGATGCCGCGCACGCCCAGCAGGCTGTCGGGGCGGAAGACCTCCGGGTCGAGGAACAGCTCGTCGGTGCGCCGGTAGACCACGTGCACGGGCCGCGGGCCGCGGGTGGTGCGCGCGAAGACCCTGTCCCTCTCCACGTAGAGGTCGGCGGCCTGCACCAGCTCGAGCCCCATGGTGCGGGCCAGGAAGCTGTGCTCGAAGTAGGCCGAGTTGAAGGGGCCGGGGGTGAGCACCACCGCGGTGGTGGCGCCGGGCTCCACCGGCGACACCGAGCGCAGGGCGTCGCCGAGCCGCGCCGGGTAGTGGTCCACCTGCTGCACCCGGGCGCGATCGAGCACCTCGGGGAGGACGCGCTTCGAGAGCAGCCGGTTCTCCAGCACGTAGGAGACGCCGGAGGGGGTGCGCAGGTTGTCCTCCAGCACCTGGAAGACGCCGGCCGGATCGCGGATGAGGTCGATGCCGGCGATGTGGATGCGCACGCCGCCCGGCGGCTTCACCCCGGCGAGCTGGGGGAAGAAGTTCTTCGAGCCCAGCACCAGGTCGCGCGGGATCGTCCCCTCGCGGAAGATGCGCTGCTCGCCGTAGCAGTCGGCCAGGAAGGCCTCGAGGGCGGTGACCCGCTGCGCCAGCCCGCGCTCCAGGTGGGCCCAGTCCTGCGCCGAGATGACCCGCGGCACCAGGCAGAAGGGGAAGATCTTCTCGCTGCCGCGGTCGTCCGAGTAGACCGAGAAGGTGACGCCGGAGTTCATGAGCGCCCGCTCGGCCAGCGCCTGGGCGGCGGCGAAGGCGGAGCGGCCGCGGGCCGCCAGCGCCTCGGCCGCCAGCCGGAAGGCCGGGCGCGGCGCGCCGTCGGGGCCGAACATCTCGTCGAAGGTGCCCGGCAGGGCGCGGTAGTCGGCGAAGAGGGGATCGCTCGGGGCCATGGGTCCTCGGGATCAGCTTGCCAGGGGGAGGCGGCGGAGATCGAGCGTCAGGGCCGGGCCCGGCGGGGCGCGCTGCACCGCCGGCGGGGGCAGGCTCCGGACCTGCACCCGTTCGGCGCGGCGCCGGGCGGCCTCGGCGCCGTCGGCGGGGAGGCCGTCGTAGCCGCCGCCCTGCGGGCGCCAGCCGTGGAGCAGGACCTCCCGCGCCTCGCCGCCCCGCTCCCAGCAGAGCCGGAGCGGGTCGTGGGCCGGGAGACCGGGGTGGAGGCCGGGCGACGGCGCGAAGGTGCGCCAGCGCACGGCGGCCAGGTGGAGCCCGCGGGCCACCTGCTGCAGCGGCAGCTCCCAGCCGCCGGCCGAGAGCCGCCCCACCTCGCCGCCGCCGGTGTCGAGCCGCAGCTCGAGGCGCGCCGAGCTGGCGTCCACCAGCCGCGCGGTGCTGCGCTCCTGCGAGGCCACGTCGCCCTGGAGCGGCCAGAACTCCAGCGCCGGGCGCAGCTCCAGCCGGGCGCCGCCCAGCGGCACCAGGGCCAGCGGCGCCTCCTCGGCCGTGAGCTCGTCCGAGAGCAGCGGGCCCAGCCCGAAGCCCTGGTGGTCGAGGTCCTGCAGCACGCCCACGAGGTCGCGGGCCAGGAAGAAGGGCAGGGCGGCGCGGTCGTGCAGGGTGCGTCCCCAGTCGCGCAGCGGCTCCTCGAAGGGGCGCGTCGCCAGCCGCGCCGCCAGCGCCCGGAAGAGCGCGGCCACGGCGGTGAGGCGGGCGGGGGTGCCCGGCATGCGCAGCGCACGCAGCTCCACCAGCCCCAGCATCCCGCGGCCGGGAAGGTGCGGGTTCCAGAGCTTCTCGACGTTGAGCTCGGCGCGGTGCGAGTTGCCCGAGGGGTCCACCAGCATGGGCGCCAGCGCCGACCACAGCTCGGCCGGCGAGAGGTCGTCGCCGCGGGCCGCCAGCCGGTCGAGGGCCACCGGCAGCTCGTCGAAGATCTCCCGCACCCCCTCGTCCGGCCGGGGCCCCTGGCCGGCGCTGCCGGCGCAGTCGGGGGAGAAGGCGTAGGAGAGCGACGGGTGGTGGTGGAGGTAGCGCACCAGCCGCGGCAGGAGCTGGGGCCGGCGGAAGAAGGGGCTGGCCTCGGGCGACGGGCCGCCCAGGGTGAGCTGTCCGCCGCCGCCCGAGTCGGAGACCTGGCCGTTGTAGCGGAAGCGCACCGGCGAGAGGCCGGCCGCGGCCGCCGCCCGGTAGCAGGCCTGGGCGTCGGCGGCGAAGGTGGCGAGGTCGGGCGAGGGCGCCAGGTTCACCTCCACCACGCCCGGGTCGGGCGTCACGGTGAGCCAGCGCTCGTCCGGGCCGGGCGCGGGGGCGGGGAGGGGAGGGCCGTCGAGCCCGCCCGCGGCCGGCGCGGGAGGCCCGCGGCGCAGGAGCGCCCCCAGGCAGAAGCGCGGCGCCGGCTCCTCGGGAAAGTGGCGCCCCGGCGCCCGCTGCAGGCGGGCGGCGCCGAGGCGCGGCGCCAGGTCGGCGAGCAAGGCGGCGGCGCGCATCTCCTTGTCGCCGCCCTCCGCCTGCCAGAGCCAGGGAGGATCCTGGGATTCGCGTAGCGTGAAGGTGGGCTCGGCGCCCAGCCAGATCTCCAGGCCGGCGCGCCGCACCCGCTCGTCCTGCTCGGCGATCTCCTCCCCCCAGCCCACGGCCGCTAGACCTCCTCCTCCGGCTCGGGCATGGGCCGGTCGCCGGGGAAGCGGCGCAGGTCGAGGGTGCAGGGCTGCTCGGGGTGGGCCCGGGCCTCGCGGGGCACGAAGGGCCAGGGCAGCGGCCCCTCGGCGGTGAAGCGCTGGGCGCGGCGCGCCTGGGCCTCGAAGCGGGTGAGGGGCGGGCTGCCGAAGGCCCGGCCCTCGGGGTGCCAGACGTGGTACGCGCCCGCGGCCACGGCCCGGCGCCCCCAGCGGTCCCAGAGGTCGAAGCGCACCGGGTGGTGGATGCCGATGTGGGCGTGGAGGCTGTGGGGCGGGCACCAGGCGCGGAAGCGCACCCCGCCCACCTGCTCGTCGCCGGCGCCGGTGGGCCGCAGCGGCAGGGTGAGGCCATTCACCAGCACCTGGTGCCGCCCGGGCGCGAGCCCCTCGGCGCGCAGCTCGAGCCGCTCCATCGACGAGTCCACGTAGCGCGAGGTGCCGCCGCCGGCGGGCTCCTCTCCGAGCACGTGCCAGGGCTCGATGGCGTTGCGCACCTCCAGGGTCACGCCGCCGGCCTGGATGCGGCCGGCCACCGGGCAGCGCAGCTCCACGAAGGGCCGGTAGGCCTCGGCGGGCAGCTCGAGGCCGCGGCCCGCCAGGTAGGCCAGTACCTCCTCGAAGTCGCGCCACAGCCAGGTGGGCAGGAGGAAGCGGTCGTGCAGCTCGGCCCCGCGCCGGACGAGGCCGTGGCGGTAGGGCTGGCCCGAGAACGCGGCCACCAGCGCCCGCACCAGCACCATCTGCGCCTCGGCCATGCGCGGGTGGGGCGGCATCTCGAAGGCCCGCAGCTCCACCAGCCCCTGGCGTCCGTGGGCGGTGCGCCAGTCGAAGAGCTTGTCGATGCAGATCTCGGCGCGGTGGGTGTTGCCGGTCACGTCCACCAGCAGGTGGCGGAAGAGCAGGTCGCCCAGCCAGGGCGGCGCCGGCTGGCCGCGGTCGAAGGCGCGGCGCAGCGCCAGCTCCAGCTCGTAGAGGCTGTCGTGGCGGGCCTCGTCGACCCGCGGCGCCTGCGAGGTGGGGCCCACGAAGAGGCCGGTGAAGAGGTAGGAGAGCGAGGGGTGGTGCTGGAAGAAGGTGACCAGGCTCGCCAGCACGTCGGGCCGGACGACGAAGGGGCTGCCGAGCGCCTCGGGGCCGCCCAGGGTGAGGTGGTTGCCGCCGCCCGAGCCGGCCATGCGCCCGTCGAGCAGGTACTTCTCGGAGTGCAGGCCGGCGTGGAGCGCGGCCTCGAAGACCGCGGCCATGAGCTGGTGGTGCTCGCGCGAGGAGCGCGTCGGCGGCAGGTTCACCTCCAGCACGCCCGGGTCGGGGGTGACGGTGATGCGGAACAGCTCCGGCCCCCAGGGCGGCGGGTAGCCCTCGAAGCGCACCGTCAGGCCCTGGGCCGCGGCGGTGGACTGGATGGCGTCGGCCAGCAGGAAGAAGTCGGCGGCGCTGGGGAGCGGCGGCAGGAAGGCGAAGAGCTCCCCGCCCCGCGGCTCCAGCACCAGCGCGGTGCGCACCGGCGAGCCCCAGCGGGCCGCCTCGGCCGCGGCCTTCAGCTGCTCCTGGCGCCCCTCCTTCTCCGCCTCCTTCTCGGCCTTCTCCCGCGCCTTGCGCAGCTCCTCGAGCCGCGGGTCGGGCGGCTGGGTCTCGAGCGTGGGCGCCGGCGCCGGGGGCGGGCCGCCCAGGGCGCCGAGCGGCAGGCGCAGGCCGGCCGGCGAGTCGCCCGGCAGGAGGAAGAGGTGGCCGCGGCGGAAGCGCCAGCGGTCGGTCTTCCAGCTCGGGTTGCCGCGCGAGAGCGGCAGCACGTAGGCCACCTCGCGCCGCAGGCCGTGGTCCAGCACCCGCGCCAGGCGGAGCCGCTCGGCGGGGTCGCCGAGGTCGGTCTCCTCCAGGGGGTCGAGGCCGGCGGGAAGGCCGGCCTCCTGGCGGACGAAGTGCCAGGGGTCCTCGTAGGCCGGGTGGACGGCAGGGGCCACGCCCAGCCTGGCGGCCAGCGCGAAGGCCAGCTCGTGGGCCGCCTCCAGCGTCGCCGGGCGCGGCTTCGCGGGCGGCGCCGCCTCCAGCGCCGCGCCGTCGCGCCGCCCCACCACGTCGAGCGCCCAGCGGGGCAGCGCCTCGCCGGGATAGGTCTTGCCGGTGCGCGAGAGGATGAGCCCCCCGGGGCAGAGCCGCTTGCGCAGCTCGTCGGCGAGCCGCAGCCCCTGGCTCCACTTGGTGGGGCCGAGCGCCTCGCCGTTCCACTCCGGCGCCTCCGGGTGCTCCCGCGAGTTGAAGGTGGGCTCGCCGCCCACCGTGAGCGTGAGCTCCTCGGCGGCCAGGGCCTCGTCGGCCCGGTCTCCGGCGGCGAGCAGCGCCTCCCATGTCTCCTCGGCGTAGGGGGTGGTGGGGCGGGGCTCGTGGCCCAGCCGGCCCACCTTCATGCCGAAGGTGACGCGGGTGGCGCCCACGTCGCTGGTGCCGGTGACCGGCGAGGCCAGCGCCGGGCGGGCCACGCAGGCGAGCGGGATGTGCCCCTCGCCGGTGAGCAGGCCGCTGGTGGCGTCGAGGCCCACCCAGCCGGCGCCCGGCAGGAACACCTCGGCCCAGGCGTGCAGGTCCACCACGTCGCGCCCGATGCCGCGGGGCTCGTCGGGGAGCATGCCCTCGTCGGTGAGCTGCACCAGGTAGCCGGAGGCGAACCGGGAGGCCAGGCCCCGGGAGCGCAGCACCGCCATGAGCAGCACCGCCGAGTCGCGGCAGCTGCCGCGCCCCTCCCGCAGCGTCTCCTCCGGCGTCCAGATGCCCGCCTCCTCGCGGACCACGTACTTCACCCGCTCCTTTACCAGCCGGTTGAGCTCCACCACCATCGAGACGGTGTTGCCGTGCGAGGGCAGGGCGGCCAGGAACTCCCGCAGGAGCGGCCCGCCCGCCAGGGCCGGCTCGTCGAGGGTGAGGAAGGGCGCCAGGTCGGCCCGCTGCTCCTCCGGATAGGTGAAGGGCGACTCCTGGCAGCGGTCGTCCACGAAGAAGTCGAACGGGTTCACCGGCCGGATGTCCACCGCCATCTCCACCAGCAGCCGGAGCTCGGGCAGCCTCGTGCCCTTCTTGAAGGCGAGGCGGGCGACGTGGTTGCCGAAGGGGTCCTGCAGCCAGCGCAGCTCCCCGGGCTCGGTCACCGTGAGCGAGTAGCTCTCGATGCGCGCCCGGGCGTGCTGGGCCGGCCGGAGCCGGATCTCGTGGGGCCCCAGGGTCGCGGGCGAGGGATAGGCGTAGAGGCTCTCGTGCTGGAGGAGGAGGCGCATGGGACCCGAGGCTCCGCGTGTGCAAGCCCCCTGCCCGGAAAGCGGGCCACCGGGACGGGGCACATCTCACCAGCATGCCCCTCCTTGCCCGAAAAGGAAGCGCGCGCCTGGTCAAGATGCGGGCAGTCCCGGGCGAGGGTCGAGGTCGCGGTCGGGGACGAGGTCGAGGTCGCGGTCGAGGTCGCGGCCGCGGCCGCGGTCGTGGTCGAGGTCGGGGACGAGGTCGAGATCGAGGAGGGACCGGCAGAGTGCCCCCCTCCTCCCGCTCCAGAGCTATGATCGCCCCGTGGGACGACCGACCCTCCGCATCGTGAGCTACAACGTCCGCTACTTCGGCCACGCGCTGAAGGGGCTCGCCTCCACGCACCGCTCGCAGCGCGGCATCGCCGACCGGCTGGCGCGGCTCGACCCCACCGCCGACATCATCTGCCTCCAGGAGATCGAGACCACCTCGTTCCGCTCGCGCGTGGCGCTGCGGCGCCCGCGGCGCGAGGAGACCCAGCTCGCCTCCTTCATGCGCGAGGTGGAGGCCGCCTTCGCCCTGCGCGGCCGCGCCTCGCCCTACGAGGGCTTCTACTTCCGGGCCCACGTCAACCGGCTGCGCAGTTTCAAGATCTACACCACCGGCCTCGCCATCCTGGTCAACCAGCGGCGGCTGCAGGTGGAGGGGCACAACGCCGAGGCGCCCCAGCGCATCACCCACCACCACGTGGAGCTGATGCGCGACGTGAAGCAGACCCGCATCTGCGCCCACATGGTGCTGCGCACGCCCGCCGGCACGCGGCTCCACCTCTTCAACACCCACCTCTCGCTCCCCACCCCTTTCGCCCGCGCCTTCTGGTCGTCGCCGCGCCGCATGGGCTTCGGCCCCAACCAGCTGGCCGAGGCGCGCGCCCTGGCCTCCTTCGTGCGCCGCTGCAGCGGCGACGAGCCCTACGTGGTCTGCGGCGACTTCAACTCCTCGCCCGGCTCGCCCGTCTACCGCTACCTCACCGGCGAGGCCGGCCTCGCCTGCGCCCAGGAGCGGCTCGGGCAGCTCGACCTCGAGCGCCCCTCCTCCTTCCCCACCGCCGGCTTCATCCGGCTGCGCATGCACCTCGACCACCTGCTCTACGGCAACGGCGTCTCCTTCGTGGATCTGGAGGGCACCCGGCCCTTCGGCGACCGCAGGGGGCCGTTCCACGGCCTCTCCGACCACGTGCCCCTCGTCGGCCGCTTCCGCTGCCACTGAGCCCTGGCGGGGTGGCTCGCCGCGAGCCCAACCCGGTTATGCTCGGCGGACGCCCCGAGGTCCGCCATCGCCGCCCGCATCGTCACCCGCCCCGTCCAGTCCGCCCCCGGCGCTCCGGCGCACGACGACGCCGTGGCGGTGGAGGAGCCGCTCGAGATCCGCATCGCCGGCGACCCGGTGGCCATCACCATGCGGACGCCGGGCGACGACGGCGAGCTGGCGCTGGGCTTCCTCTACGCCGAGGGGATCATCGACGGGGCCGACGACGTCGGCGGCGTGGCCCACTGCGGCCGGCCGGGCAGCGAGGGGTACGGCAACGTCATCGAGGTCACTCCCGGCGCCGGCACCGCGCTGGTGTGGGACCGGGTCGAGGCCAGCCGCCGCGGCACCCTGACCACCGCCGCCTGCGGCGTCTGCGGGCGCCGCTCCATCGACGACCTGCTCGGCCTCTGCAGCCCCCTGCCCCCCGGGCCGCCGGTGGGGCGCGCCGACGTGGTGCGGGCCGTGGGCGCCATGGCCGAGGCCCAGTCGCTCTTCGCCCGCACCGGAGGCACCCACGCCGCCGCGGCCCACACCGCCGGCGGCGAGCGGCTCTTCCTGCGCGAGGACGTGGGGCGCCACAACGCCGTGGACAAGGTGGTCGGCGCGCTGCTGAAGGAGCGGCTGGTGGGGCGCGGGGCCTCCGGGCCGCGCCAGCCGGCGATGCTGGTGGTGAGCGGCCGGGCCAGCTTCGAGATCGTCCAGAAGGCGGTGCGGGCCCGCATCCCGGTGGTGGCCAGCGTCTCGGCTCCCACCTCCCTGGCGGTGGACCTGGCCGGCAAGGCAGGGCTCACGCTGGTGGGCTTCGTGCGCGCGGAGCGGGTCAACGTCTACTCGAGCCCGGCTCGCCTGCACGGGTAGGTCCGTCTCCGATCGGCTGGGCTCCCCGACCACCCCGGGGTCTGCGCGCACCCTTCGGGTGTCCGTACCGCGCGTCCGGGACGCACACAGGGAAACGGCAATGATGTCGACCGGATCGACCCCGGGTGCATTCCCGACCCGCTGGCGGGAGGGTTGCAGGGGTGAGCCCCGTGACACCGCGCCTGGCCACTGCCGCGAAGCTCGCCCGCGTGCTCGTCGTCGACGACGAGCCGCTGGTGGGGCGCGCCGTGCGCCGCGTGCTGGCCGACCGCAGCGAGGTCATGTCGGTCACCTCGGCCCGCGAGGCGCTGGCGCTCCTCGCCGATGGCGGCCAGGCCTTCGACGTCATCTTCTGCGACCTGATGATGCCGGACATGACCGGCCCCGAGTTCAGGACCGCCCTCGCGACCACGCGCCCGGACCTGGTCCGGAACCTGGTGTTCATCACCGGCGGCGCCTTCACGCCGGAGATGGAGCAGTTCCTGGCCCAGAGCGGATGCAAGCAGCTGCTCAAGCCCTTCGACGTGGCCGTGCTGCGCTCGGTCGTCGAGGAGGCCGCCCGCGGACGCTAGGCTGCAAGCGCCGGGCTCCGGAGATGCCCGCTGCAGCCTCGAGCCCGCAGCCTGTAGCTCGTAGCCCCCTGCCCCCTCAGATCCGCACCGTCTGGGCGCGCGCCGCCTGGGCGCGGAAGTGCTCGCGCCAGCGCTCGCCCGAGAGGGCCCGGGCCAGCTCCACCGCCACGTGGCGCGGCTCGGTGCCGAGCGGCTGCAGCCGCCCCAGGCCGGAGAGGCAGCTCGGGCAGTTGGTGAGGACCACCGAGCCCGGCGGCTTGCCTCCCAGCGCCTCCTTCGTCGCCTCGCGCTTGCGGTGCAGCATGGCGTCGGTGATGTCGGGGCGGGAGAGGGCCAGGGTGCCGGCCTCGGAGCAGCAGTGGGGCACCGCCTGGGCGCGGGCGCCGAGCTTGCCGAGCACCGCCAGCGCCTTGCCGTCGAGCGAGTCGTGGCAGGGCGTGTGGTAGAGGAAGTCGCCCGAGAGCCGGGCGGTGGTGCCGCGGTCGAGGGCGAAGCGGGCCAGGTCCACCACCGGGGCCTCGAAGATGCGCCCGGTCTCCATGGCCGAGAGCGCCTCCTTGCAGGTGCCGCAGGTGACGATCACCGCGTCGAAGCGCAGGTAGGAGAACATCTCCCGGATCTGCGAGAAGAGGATGGTGTCGCGCAGCACGCTGCGCGAGTGCTGCTCGGTGGCGGCGTTGGACCAGGCCGGGAAGCCGCAGC
The DNA here is from genome assembly GCA_016214955.1 of Deltaproteobacteria bacterium. Taxonomy (GTDB): domain Bacteria; phylum Myxococcota; class Myxococcia; order Myxococcales; family Anaeromyxobacteraceae; genus JACRMN01. The sequence goes on along the minus strand of JACRMN010000007.1, from coordinate 64,095 downwards.
AGAGGAAGGGCGGGGGGATGACCACCCGCGTCCCCGTGCCCAGCAGCACGTGCAGCGCCGCCATCGAGACGCCGGAGTGGAGCCGCTCCGAGCCGCAGCCCGGGAAGTAGAAGGCGGTGGCCGTTGCCTCGCCCTCCGGCTCCAGCACCTGCACCTGGTCGGGCCGGCAGGGGGGCAAGAGGTCCCGCAGCGTCTCCGGGTCGGCCCGGGGGCCGGGCGACTGGAGGAGCTGCAGGTGGTAGGGCTTCGAGCCGCCGGCCGAGGCCGGACCCACCACCCTGGTGAGGGCGCGCTGCAGCGAGCCGCCGAGCCGGACGAAGCCGGCGCGGAAGAGGGCGTTGTAGGTGGGCGAGCGGCTGTCGAGGTACGAGAGCGTGGCGCGCGTCGCCGCCTTCTGCCGCTTGAAGCCGCGGGTCGCGAGGATCTCCCGCTCCAGCACCGAGACCTCGGCGGTGTCGATGTCCACCGGGCAGGGCTTCTCGCACTTGTGGCAGAGGGTGCAGTGGTCGGCCACCTCCTCGAGCCAGCGCAGCAGCTCGAAGCCGGTGGTGCGCTCCCGCTGGGCCTCGTAGAGCAGGGCCTCGATGAGCGAGCCGATGGCCAGGTTCTTGTTGCGGGGGTGGAAGAACATCCCCCGGCCCGGGTGGTAGACGCAGCAGTCGGGCTTGCACTTGCCGCAGCGCACGCACTTGGCGATGGAGAGCGCCAGCTCCTCCAGCTTGCCGTGCTGGAGGATGCGGGCCTCGAGCTCCAGCAGGTTGAAGGAGGGGGTGAAGATGCGCTCGGTGAGGGAGCGGTCGGCGAGCTTGCCGGGGTTCATCATCCCCCGCGGATCGAGGGCCCGGCGGTGGGCGTTGAGGGCCTCGACGATCTCCGGCTCCAGGTACTTGAGCTTGGTGACCCCGATGCCGTGCTCGCCGGAGCAGACGCCGCCGAGCGAGGCCACCTTCTCCATCACCCGGTCCACCGCCCGCTCGGCCCGCCGCATCATCACCCGGTCGTTGGACATCACCGGGATGTTGACGTGGACGTTGCCGTCGCCGGCGTGCATGTGCGTGGCGAGCACCACCAGCCGGCCGCGGACCTCCTTCCAGGCGGCGGCGATGCCCTCGGCCAGCCCCTTGGTGCCGCGCAGGTACTCGTCGAGGTCGCGGCGCAGGGCCGCCAGCACCGCCCCGCCGCGCAGGTCGCGCTCGCCGGCGGCGGAGAGCGCCGCGCGGGCCTCGGCGCAGCGGCGCGCGGCGCGGGCCACGCGCTCCGGCACCCAGGCCCCCTCCTCGGGCGCCGGCGCCTCCTCCAGGAAGGCCTGGAGCCGCTCCACCAGCCGCTCCTGGTTGTGCCGCTCCTCCTCCAGGTTCTCCCGCTCGATCCAGCGGGCGAACTCGGCCAGGGCCGGCAGCGGCAGCACCACGTCCTCGTTGAGCTTGAAGGCGTTGGTGCGGGCGGCGATGGCGCCGAGCCGCTTGCGGTCGGCCCAGAAGCGCTTGGCCTCGGCGGCGTCCCGGGCCACGAACATCAGCGTGTTCCCGTGCGGCGCCAGGATGGAGCGGATGCGCTCCACGCCGCGGCCCGTCTCCTCGGCCGAGTGGCCCACCACGTCGATGAGCAGCACCGCCCGCGGCGTCTCGGCGCGCGGCGCCTTCACCTGGTAGCCGATGGCCTTCACGTACTCGTCGTCGAAGTGCTCCAGCGCCTGCAGCACCTCCTTCCCCTCGTTGGGGAAGGCGGCCGAGAGGGCCAGCACCACCTCGCTGGCCTCCTCCATGTCGGGGCCGAAGAACTCCAGGCAGAGCGTGGCCGAGGACTCGTACTGGCGGTAGAGCACGAACTCGGCCGAGGTGATGACGCCGTCGGTGCCCTCCTTCTGCACGCCCGGCAGCCCGCCCAGCGCCTTGTTGGTGATGTCCTTCCACAGCCCGTTGCGCCGGATCTGGTCGCCGCGCAGGGCGATGGTGCGCACCGGCTTGCCGTCCGCGTCCTCCACCGCCCAGGTGAGCCGGTCGTCGGGGAGGATCTTGCGGAGCCGGTGGTCGAGGCGGCGCACCGTCCAGGTGGCGCCCGAGGGCATGGCCATGCGCCAGGAGAGCAGGTTGTCGATGCAGGTGCCCCAGAGCACCGCCATCTTGCCGCCGGCGTTCTCGGCGACGTTGCCGCCGATGGTGCAGGCCCAGGCGCTGGTGGGGTCGGTGGCGAAGACCAGGCCGCGGTGGGCCGCCTCCTCCATGGCCCTCTCGGTGATGCAGCCGGCCTCGACCCGCATCACCGCCGCGCGCTGCCCCGCGGCCGGGAAGTCGCGCTCCTCCACCGCCAGCACGCGGTTGAGCCGCTCGGTGTTGACCACCACGCAGTGAGGGGCGAGCGGCACGGCGCCGCCGGTGAGGCCGGTGCCGGCGCCGCGGGGGATTGCCGAGAGGCCCAGGCCGGCGATGCCGGCGAGGAGCGGGGCCACCTGCGCCTCGGTCGTGGGCATCACCACCGCCACCGGCAGGTGCAGGCGCCAGTCGGTGGCGTCGGTGGCGTGGGAGACCAGGGTGAACGGGTCGAAGAGGACGCAGTCCTTGCCCACCACCGGGGCCAGCGCCGCCAGGATGCGCTGCCGCTCGCCCGGCGCCGCGGCCACCTCCCGCTCGAAGGCGGCCACCAGCCGGCGGGTGCTCTCCAGCACCTCCAGCACCAGGGGCTCGCCGGCCGCGCCCTGGAAGACGACCTGGAGGTCGGCGGCCAGGTGGCGGAACAGGCGCCGGCGGCGGGCGGGCCCGTCGAGCAGCTCCTGGAAGAGGAAGGGGTTGCGCCGGTGGATGGCCAGCTCGCCGAAGACCCGGAGCAGCAGCCGGGCCGAGCGGCCGGTGACGCGGCGGCTGCGCAGCGCCTCGAGCTTCTGCCAGGTCTCCTCGCCGAGGAGCTGCAGCACCAGCAGCCGGTCGTCCGCCGAGGTGTAGTTGAACGGGATCTCTCGGTAGCTGTCGGCGGCGCTCATCGTGGCGTTGGGGTCGGGGCTGGGGCCCGGGGCGGGCACGGATCCGGGGCCGAAAGGGGACGCACCTTACCAGATTCACGAAGCAGATCCCGTGCCCGGGGTGGCTCTGGCGACCTCCAGTCATTCCAGCCGGTTGGAACATGTCCGGCACCGGGGATCGCCGTGCGCCCCGGGCGGGCCCGGCAGAAAGTGCGCCCGGGACTAGACTTGACGCAAATCAAGTTCAAGGGCTAAGCGCCCACTCTCCCAAAACGATCCCGGACATGCGCATCAACGATTTCTCCCTGCAGGTGGCGACCGCCAACGGCTCGGGCTCCCAGAGCGCCAACTCGGTGCTGCTCCGGGCGCTCTTCCAGATGGGCATCCCGGTCTCGGGCAAGAACCTCTTCCCCTCGAACATCGCCGGGTTGCCCACCTGGTACACCATCCGGACCAGCGCCGAGGGCTGGCTGGCCCGCAAGAAGGAGGTGGACCTCCTGGTGGCCATGAACCCGGAGACGTCGCGCGAGGACGTCGCCGGCGTGCCCCCGGGAGCGGCCGTGGTCTACGACGAGCCGCTCGGCCTCTCGGCCCTCCGCGACGACCTCACCTTCTACCCGGTGCCCTTCGACGCCGTGGTCCGGCCGGTGTCGAGCGACGCGCGGCTCGCCAAGCTGCTCCGCAACATGGCCTACGTGGGCGTGGTGGCGAGCCTGCTCGGCATCGAGATGGCCGAGGTGGAGAGGGCCATCCAGAAGCAGTTCGGCGGCAAGAAGAAGGCGGTGGACCTGAACCTGGCCGCCGCCCGCGCCGGCCTGGCCTACGCCCAGGAGAAGCTGCCGAAGCGCGATTCACTCCGCGTCGAGCGCATGGACGCGACCCGCGGGAAGCTGCTCATCGACGGCAACGCCGCCGCGGCGTTGGGCGCGATGTTCGGCGGCGTGACGGTGGTGGCCTGGTACCCCATCACCCCCAGCTCCTCGCTCACCGAGTCGCTCATCGCCGCCTGCCGGAAGCACCGCATGGGCCCGGACGGCAAGGCCACCTTCGCCATCGTCCAGGCCGAGGACGAGCTGGCGGCGGTGGGCATGGTCATCGGCGCCGGCTGGGCGGGCGCCCGCGCCATGACCGCCACCAGCGGGCCCGGCATCTCGCTGATGTCCGAGTTCGTGGGGCTCGGCTACTTCGCCGAGATCCCGGCGGTCATCTGGGACGTGCAGCGGGTCGGCCCCTCCACCGGGCTCCCCACCCGCACCGCCCAGGGGGACCTCCTCTCCACCGCCTACCTCTCCCACGGCGACACCAGGCACATCGTCCTCATCCCCGGCTCGGTGGAGGAGTGCTTCACCATGGCCGGCGAGGCCCTCGACCTGGCGGAGCGGTTCCAGACGCCGGTCTTCGTCCTCTCGGACCTCGATCTCGGCATGAACGTGTGGATGACCGACCCGTTCCCTTACCCCGAGAGGCCGCTCGACAGGGGCAAGGTGCTGTCGAAGGAGGCGCTGGAGAAGGCCGGCTCCTTCGCCCGCTACGCCGACGTGGACGGCGACGGCATCGGCTGGCGCACGCTGCCCGGCACCGACCACCCGGCCGCCGCCTACTTCACCCGCGGCACCGGCCACAACGACAGGGCCCAGTACTCGGAGCGGCCCGACGACTGGGAACGGAACATGGCCCGGCTGGCGCGCAAGATCGACGGCGCCCGCGCCGTCGCCCCGCAGCCGGAGCGCGACGGCGCCGGCAACCAGGTGGGCATCCTCTCCTGTGGCACCAGCCGCTACGCGGTGGACGAGAGCCGCACCCAGCTCGCGAGGGAGAGGGGGCTCGCCACCGACCACCTGCGGGTGCGGGCCTTCCCCTTCGCCGACGCGGTGCGGGAGTTCGTGGCCGCGCACGAGCGGGTCTACGTGGTGGACCAGAACCGCGACGGGCAGCTCCACCAGATGCTCCGGATCGAGCTGCCGGCCGGGCTCCTCACCCGGCTCCGGCCCGTGGCCCACATCACCGGGCTGCCGCTCGACGCGCGCAGCCTCACCACCGAGATCGCCGCCAGGGAGGGCTAGCCATGGCCGAGACCCCCAAGACCCCCGCCCCGGCCGCCCCCAGGCAGAACCGCCTCGGGCTCACGCTCGCCGACTACAAGGGCGGGCGCACCACGCTCTGCGCCGGCTGCGGCCACAACGCCATCAGCGAGCGCATCCTCGACGCCATGTTCGAGATGGGCGTGCCGCCGGAGCGGGTGGCCAAGTTCTCCGGCATCGGCTGCTCCTCCAAGAGCCCGGCCTACTTCATGAGCCGGTCGCACGCCTTCAACGCCGTGCACGGGCGCATGCCGGCGGTGGCCACCGGCGCGCTGCTCGCCAACCGGAACCTGCTGGCCCTCGGCGTCTCCGGCGACGGCGACTCGGCCTCCATCGGCATGGGCCAGTTCGTCCACGCCATGCGGCGCAACCTGCCGATGATCTACGTCATCGAGGACAACGGCGTGTACGGCCTCACCAAGGGGCAGTTCAGCGCCACCGCCGACGCCGGCTCCACCTCCAAGTCGGGGGTGGTGAACGAGCTGCCGGCCATCGACACCTGCGCCCTTGCGGTGCAGCTCGGCGCCAGCTTCGTGGGGCGATCCTTCTCCGGCGACAAGAAGCAGCTCTCGGCCATGCTCCGGGCGGCGGTGGCGCACAAGGGCACCGCCCTGCTCGACGTGGTGAGCCCCTGCGTCACCTTCAACGACCACGAGGGCTCGACCAAGTCCTACGCCTACATGAAGGACCACGACGAGCCGCTGCACGAGGTCTCCTTCGTGCCCGCCTACGAGGAGATCAGCGTGGACTACGCGCCCGGCGCGGCGGTGGACGTGCGCCTGCACGACGGCTCGACGCTGCGGCTGCGCAAGCTCGACGAGAGCTACGATCCGCGCGACCGGGTTCGGGCCCTCACCCGCATGGCCGAGGCCCACGGGAAGGGCGAGGTGCTCACCGGCGTGCTCTACGTGGACCCCGCGGCGCCGACCTTCCTCGATCTCCTGCAGCTTCCCGAGGAGCCGCTGGGCACGCTGCCGCCGGCGCGGACCCGGCCGTCGCGGGAGGCGCTGGCGGCGATCATGGAGAGCTACCGGTAGGCCCCGCGCCCCCCTGGCCCGCATCCTGCTGTGCCAGGGGGCGTGGCGCCGCGCCCGCCTCCCACCTCCCTGCTCTGCGCCCTCGGCGCCGCGCTCCTGCTCCTGTGGCCGGCCGCCGCAGAAGCCGGCGCGCCGCGGGGGCGCAAGGGGGGTCTGCCGCGCAAGGCCGTGGCGCAGGAGCCGGTGGCGCTTGACGATTTCGCCGAGGCGCTCGAGCCCCTGGGCGAGTGGTACATTCACTCCAAGTGGGGTCGGGCCTGGAAGCCCAGGAACGTGGGCCCCGACTGGCGGCCATACCAGAAGGGGCGCTGGTCCCACACCGAGCAGGGCTGGTACTGGGTCTCCGACGAACCGTGGGGCTGGGCGACCTACCACTTCGGGCGCTGGTTCGTCGACGCGCTGGCCGGCTGGACCTGGATCCCGGGCAAGCAGTGGGCGCCGGCCTGGGTGGTGTGGCGCGAGGGGAAGCGGCTGGTGGGCTGGGCGCCGCTCGGCCCCGACGGCAAGTACCACTCGCTCGGCTTCCTGTTCCAGCCCAAGGACAAGCTCGGCGAGCCGGTCGAGGCGACCCAGCTCCCGGCCGACCGCGGCGGCGAGGCGCTGATGGGCACCAGGGTGCTGGAGCGGGCCCACGTGCCCGCGCCGCCCCGGAGCGGGCCCCAGCAGCGGCTCGCCGGCGGGTAGCGCCCGGTCCTCCCGGAGTGAAGCGCGCCCGCCGCGCCGTCCGCGGTATGCTGCGCGCTCCTCCCGGAGGTCTCCATGCCCGAGGTCCAGCCCAGCTCCCGCTCCTGCTTCGTCTGCGGCCGCGAGAACGCGCTCGGGCTGCACGCCCGCTGGATCGCCGACCGGGAGAGGGGCGAGGTGCGCAGCGAGACGGTGGTGGGCGAGGCCTTCAACGGCTACCCCGGCGTGGTCCACGGCGGCATCGTCACCGCGCTCCTCGACGAGGCCATGGCCCGCACCGCGCTCCTCGCCGGCGGCTTCGAGGACCTGCTGGTCACCGGCCGCATCACCGTGACCTTCCGCCAGCCCACGCCCACCGGGCAGCCCATCGTCGTCGCCGCCCGCATCACCCGCCGCTCCGGCTCCCGCTCCCAGGCCGAGGCCGAGATCCGGCTCGCCGACGGCACCGTGACCGCCCAGGCCGAGGCGCTCATGACGCGCCCGCCGCCCGAGGTGGCCGCCGCCTGGGCCGAGGAGCGGAAGCACTGGCGGGTGGACGGCTGAGCGGCCGGCGTGGGCCCTGGCCCCCTGCAGACGCTGGCGCTGCTGGCGGCGGTGCACCTGCTCTCGGCCATCTCGCCGGGGCCCAACGTGCTGCTTGTCATCCGCAGCGCCGCCCGCGAGCGGCGGCTCGGCTTCCTGGCCGCCGCGGGCCTGCTGCCGGCCGGCCTGCTCTGGGCGGTGGCCGGCCTCACCGGCACCGGGGCGCTGCTCCGCGCCGCGCCCCGCGCCGCCCTGGCGCTCCAGGTCGGCTGCGGCGCCTACCTCTGCTGGCTCGGCCTCTCCATGCTGCGCGACTCGCTCCGCGGCGCGCGGGCTCGGGCCGAGCCGCCGCCGCCGGCCGCCTCCATCGTGCGGGTGGCCTTCGTCACCAACCTCACCAACCCCAAGTCGCTGGCCTACTTCACCAGCGTCTTCACCGCCACCGGCGTCGTCCACCTGCCGGTGCGCTGGCAGGTGGCGGCGGTGCTGATGCTGCCGCTGCTCAGCCTCGGCTGGTACTCCTCGCTCGCGCTAGCGGCCTCCAGCGCCGCCGCCGGCCAGCTCCTCCGGGAGCGGCTCCACTGGCTCGACCGCGTGGCCGGCGTGGCCATGATCGGGTTCGGCGTGAGGCTGCTGGCGGGAGGGTGAGGGGAGGCGCCCCCTCTCGACTTCCCTCCTTCGAATGTGCTCTCATGCCGCCTTCCGAATTCAGCGCGTCGGCCGGTCACAGGGAGGTCCTCCCCGTGAGCGGGGAGGCCTGCCCGGCCCTGACGCGCCGCGCCATGCCTGGCAGCCGGGGAGCCGACGATGACGCCGAGGAAGATCAAGAAGCTGATGGCCGCCAACCGCGGGGAGATCGCGATCCGCATCTTCCGCGCCGCCACCGAGCTGGGCATCGGCACCGTGGCCATCTACAGCGACGAGGACAAGCTCGGCCTCCACCGCTACAAGGCCGACGAGGCCTACCTGGTGGGCAAGGGCAAGAAGCCCATCGACGCCTACCTCGGCATCGACGAGATCATCTCCATCGCCAGGCGGGCCGAGGTGGACGCCATCCACCCCGGCTACGGCTTCCTCTCCGAGAACGCCGAGTTCGCCGAGAAGGTGGAGGCCGCCGGCCTCGTCTTCGTCGGCCCCACCGCCGAGATGCAGCGCAAGCTCGGCGACAAGGTGGCCGGCCGCAAGGCCGCCATCGCCGCCGGCGTGCCGGTGGTCCCGGGCACCCCCGGCCCCATCGAGCACGAGGAGGACGCGCTCCTCTTCGCCAAGGCCCACGGCTACCCGCTCATCGTCAAGGCGGCGGCCGGCGGCGGCGGGCGCGGCATGCGGGTGGCCCGCAACCGCGAGGAGCTGGTGCAGGGGCTCACCTCGGCGCGCAGCGAGGCCCAGGCCTCCTTCGGGGACCCCACCGTGTTCCTGGAGCGCTACATCGAGAACCCCAAGCACATCGAGGTCCAGGTGCTGGGCGACAGCCACGGCGGCCTGGTCCACTTCTTCGAGCGCGACTGCTCCATCCAGCGGCGCCACCAGAAGGTGGTGGAGTTCGCGCCGGCGCTCTGCCTCTCGCCGAAGCAGCGCGAGGAGATCTGCCAGGCGGCCCTCCGGATCGCGGCGCTGGTGAAGTACCGCTCGGCCGGCACCGTCGAGTTCCTGCTCGATCGCGAGGGGCGCTTCTACTTCATCGAGATGAACCCCCGCATCCAGGTGGAGCACACCGTCACCGAGGCCATCACCGGCCGCAACCTGGTGCAGGCGCAGATCCAGATCGCCGAGGGCGCCACCCTGGCCGACGTCGGCATCCCCTCGCAGGAGGCCATCCAGCTCCGCGGCCACGCCATCCAGTGCCGCATCACCACCGAGGATCCGCAGAACGGCTTCGCCCCCGACTTCGGCGTGGTGAAGGCCTACCGCTCGCCGGGCGGCTTCGGCGTGCGGCTCGACGCCGGCAGCGCCTACGGCGGCGCGGTCATCACCCCGCACTACGACTCGCTGCTGGTGAAGGTGACCACCTGGGGCCTCTCCTTCCAGGCCTCGGCCCACGTCATGCACCGCTGCCTGCAGGAGTTCCGGGTGCGCGGCGTGAAGACCAACCTCGGCTTCCTCGAGAACGTGGTCACCCACCCCACCTTCGTGGCCGGCAACTGCGACACCGGCTTCATCGACAACCACCCCGAGCTGCTCCAGGTGCGCCGGAAGCAGGACCGCGGCTCGCGCCTGCTCGCCTACCTGGGCGAGGTGACCGTCAACGGCGCCCCGGGCGTGGTGAAGCGGCTCGACCCCACCGGCCTGGCGCCGGCGCGCCAGCCGGTGGTGGACCGCGCCGTGCCGCCACCGGACGGCACCCGCCAGATCCTGAAGGAGCGCGGCGCCGAGGGGCTGGCCCGCTGGGTGAAGGAGCAGAAGAGGCTGCTGGTCACCGACACCACCTGGCGCGACGCCCACCAGTCGGTGCTGGCCACCCGGGTGCGCACCCACGACCTGCTGCAGATCGCCCCGGCCACCGCGCGGCTCGGCAGCGGCCTCTTCTCGCTGGAGATGTGGGGCGGCGCCACCTTCGACGTCTGCATGCGCTTCCTGCGCGAGGACCCCTGGGACCGGCTCCACAAGCTGCGGGCCGCGGTGCCCAACGTCCTCTTCCAGATGCTGCTGCGCGGCTCCAACGCCGTCGGCTACACCAACTACCCCGACAACGTGGTGCAGAAGTTCGTCGAGGAGGCGGCCCGGAGCGGCATCGACGTCTTCCGGGTCTTCGACGCCCTCAACTGGACCCGCGGCCTCGAGGTCGCCATGGAGGCCATCCGCAAGACGGGCGCGGTCTGCGAGGCGGCCATGTGCTACACGGGCGACATCACCGACCCGAAGCGGGACAAGTACCCGCTCGCCTACTACGTCGACCTCGCGAAGCAGCTCGAGAAGATGGGCGCGCACGTCCTCGGCATCAAGGACATGGCCGGCCTCCTCAAGCCCTTCGCCGCCCGCAAGCTCGTCGCCGCGCTGAAGCAGGAGGTGGGCATCCCCATCCACCTCCACACCCACGACACCTCCGGCTTCGCCGGGGCCACGCTGCTGGAAGCCGCCCAGGCCGGCGTGGACGTGGTGGACGCGGCCCTCTCCTCGCTCTCGGGCCTCACCGCCCAGCCCAACCTCAACACCCTCAACGCCGTGCTCCGGGGCACCGAGTGGGATCCGGGGCTCGAGGTGCGCGGCCTCCAGCAGCTCAGCGACTACTGGGAGGGGGTGCGGGAGTTCTACGCGCCCTTCGAATCGGGCCTGAAGAGCGGCACCGCCGAGGTGTACCACCACGAGATCCCGGGCGGTCAGTACTCCAACTACAAGCCGCAGGTGGCCGGGCTCGGCCTCCTCGACAGGTGGGAGGAGTGCAAGGAGATGTACCACCGGGTCAACCTGCTCTTCGGCGACGTCATCAAGGTCACCCCCTCCTCCAAGGTGGTGGGCGACATGGCGATGTTCCTGGTGAAGAACGACCTGCAGCCCGAGGACGTCTTCCAGAAGGGCAGGGATCTGGCATTCCCCGAGTCGGTGGTCGGGATGCTGAAGGGCAACCTGGGGCAGCCGCACGGCGGGTGGCCCAGGGAGCTGCAGGAGGTGGTGCTCAAGGGCGAGGAGCCCATCACCCACCGGCCCGGCGAGCTGCTCGAGCCCGCCGACCTCGGCGCCGAGCGCAAGAAGGCCGAGGCCAAGGTGGGCCACCCGGTGGACGACAAGGCGCTGGCCTCGTACCTGCTCTACCCATCGGTCTTCGCCGAGTTCGATCAGCACCGGCAGGAGTACTCCGACACCTCGGTGATCCCCACCCCGGCCTTCTTCTACGGCATGGCGCCGGGCCAGGAGGTGAGCATCGACATCGAGGCCGGCAAGACGCTCATCGTCCGGCTCGTCAACGTCGGCCCGGTGCAGAAGGACGGCACCCGCGACCTCTTCTTCGAGCTCAACGGCGAGGGGCGCTCGGTCACGGTCCGCGACCTGACCGTGGGCAAGGACGGCGCCGCCCGTCCCAAGGCGGAGAAGGGCAACCCGCACCACCTCGGCGCCCCCATGCCCGGCAAGATCGTCCGCCTGGCGGTGAAGCCCGGCGACCCGGTGAAGGCCGGCCAGGTGCTGCTGGTCACCGAGGCCATGAAGATGGAGACCAACGTCAAGGCCAGGGCCGACGCCACGGTCGCCGAGGTGAAGTACGCCGAGGGGGCCAAGGTCGAGAAGGACGACCTGCTGGTGGTCTTCGCGTAGGCCGCGCCCCGCGGCCCCCGGCGCTCGCCCGGCGGGCGGGGCCGGAAAGGGGAAGGGCCCGGGGGCCCGTGTTATCGTGAGGCCCGGCCGCTGGTGAGCGCGGTTCCAGCGCGGCCACCCGGCGCGCATGATCCACGCCTTCCGACTCGGCCCCATCACCTCCACCGGGACCCCGGTCTACGCCTACGTCGGCCTGGCCGAGGGCGGCGCGCCCCGCATCCACATGTCTCCCGGCGACCGCGAGGGGCTCGCGGCGCTGCAGGCCGAGTCGCCCGGGCAGCCCATCGCCTGCGAGGAGGCGCTCGCCGGCGCGGCCAAGGGGCTGGGGCTCACGGTGGCGCCGCTGCCGGCCGGTCTCCTGCAGCTGCGGGCCACGCTCGCCTACGAGCTCGCCACCGGCGTCGCCCACGGCGCCTCCAAGGCCGGCGCCATCGCGGCCTTCCTGGAGGCGGCCGCCGCCTTCTGGGGCGCGCACACCTGGGAGCTGGTGGGGCCCGAGGACAAGCTCCACGTGCTCTTCGAGGAGGGGCGCGTCCAGATCCAGGGCGAGGTATCGGTGCTGGGCGGCGACGGCACCCGCTTCCCCGGCCTGGCGCTGTGCGACGAGCCGGCCACGCTGAAGAAGCTGCAGGGGCTCCCCAGCTCGGAGCGGGCCGAGAAGCTGCTGGAGCTCGCCGGCATGATCGTCGACATGGAGCGTGAGCCGGCCTGGGCCGCCGAGGTCATCGGCGAGGCCTACACGCTCCCGCGCGTCCCCACGCCGCAGCGCAAGCGGCACGGACGGGTGGCAGCCATGGTCACGGCCGACCTGGTGATGGCCGCGGCGCTGCTCCGGGCGCTGGCCGCCTACTCCGAGGTGGAGGAGGGCGGCCACGCCGAGGCCACCGTGCAGGCGGCCGGCCTCTCGCTGCGCGCGGCCCTCGGCCCGTCGGCGCCGCCCGCGGCTCCGGCTGCGAGCTCCGGCCTCACGCCCGCCCTGACGCCCGCCCGCGGCGCGCCCGGGCCCGCCGGGAGCCCGGGGCGGGAGGCCGCGCCGCAGGAGGCCGGGCCGGCCCTCACGCCCGCGAAGCCGACGGCGGCAACTCCCACACCGGGACCGGAGGCCGCCGCCGAGGCGACGGGACCTGCGCCGGCGGCCGAGATCGCCGACGCTGCCGCCGAGCCCGCGGTCCGGGCCGCCCAGGAGGCGGAGCCCGCGCCCGAGGCGGCCGCGGAGACGGCGGCAGCCGCCGAGGAGGGGACCGCTCCGGTGGCGGAGATCGTGCCGCCGGAAGGGGCCGTGCAGCCGGAGGAGCCTGCCGAGCCCGAGGCGCCGCCGCCACCACCGCCGAGGAAGAAGGTGGCGCTGCCGCTCGACCCGGTGCTCACGCCAGCGCGCCCAGGCCCGCCGCCGCCACCGCCTGCCCCTCCGCCCGAGCCGCAGCTCACGCCGGTGCGCGAGCCGGCGCTCACCCCCGTGGCCCCGGCCGCCGAGGCGGTCCCGGCAGCGCCCGCGCCGGCCGCCGCGTCCGTCCGGTCCGGCTGGCTGGCCCGCGCCTGGAGCGCGCTGCGCGGCGGCGGCAAGCTGCCCGCCGAGGCCAAGCCAGAGGCCGCGCCACCCGCCGCCCCTCCGCCGGAGGCCGCTGCCGCTGCCGACGCCGCTGTCGCGCCGGCGCCCGCCGTCCCGCCGGTGCCCGAGCACCCCTTCGCCGCGCTGGCCAGGGCGCTCAAGGTGGAGATCCCCGCCGAGCCGCCCCCGCCGCCTGCCGAGGACCAGCCTTCGCAGGCCCAGCTCGCCGGCAGCCTCCAGGAGACGGCGGCGGCCGCCGCCGAGCTCATCGCCTTCCCGGCCGTGGCCCTGCAGATCGTCGAGCTGGTGCACAGCCCCAGGGCCGACGCCACCAGCGTCGCCGGCTTCATCTCCCGCGATCCGGCGCTGGCGGCCGACGTGGTCCGGGTGGCCAACTCGGCCGCCTTCCGCGGCGTCTCCGAGGTGGGCTCGGTCCGCGACGCGGTGGCGCGGCTGGGCATGGAGGAGGTGGGTCGGGTGGCGAGCGCCGTCGCGGCCCGCAAGCTCCTCGACCCGGCCAGCGGTGCGGCCGCCGACAAGGGGCGCCGCACCACCGCGCTCTTCACCCGTGCGGTGGCGGTGGCCACCGCCGCCTCGGCCGCGGCGCTGCGCCTCCGCGGCGCCCGCAGCGATCACGTCTGGCTGGGCGGGCTGCTCCACGACGTGGGCCGGGCCCTGGCGCTGCAGGCGCTGGCGCGGCTCACCTCGGAGAGCTCCGACCACCTCACCTCCATCGCCGTGGCCGACAGGGCGCTGGAGCAGGTGCACGTGGAGGTGGGGGCCGCGGCGCTGGGCCGCTGGGGGCTGCCGGAGTGGCTGCAGGAGATGGCCGCCCGCCACCACGACGACGAGGTCCCGGCCGACCCCGAGCACCTCGACCTGCACCTCGTCCGGCTCACCTCGGCGCTCGCCTGGCTCCGCGACCCGGCGGTGGGCGCCCGGGCGGCGCGCGAGGTCCTTCAGAGCGCCCGGGCGCTGGGCTTCGGCGTGCCGGCGGTGCGCGCGCTGGCCACCGACCTGCGCGAGGCCGAGCAGCGCGCCCAGGTGCTGGCGCGCTGACGGCTACTCGTCGAGCTGCGAGCTGCCCTCGAGGTCGCGGGCCAGCCCGGCCACGGTGGGGTAGAGGAGGCGCGCCGAGGCGGCGCCGGCGAGGAGCAGCAGGAGCGCCACCAGCGCCGGGCGCCAGGGCTTGATGCGCCAGGCGAAGGGGCGCTCGGGGCGGCGCCGGAAGCGCGGCAGCCCCTGGTACTCGCGCCAGGCCTCCTCGCGGACCCGCGCCGCGTCCTCGCGCCGGCCCACGCCGTCGAGCGCGCGCGCCAGCAGCCAGCGCCCCTCGACGGTGCCGGGCCGGGCCGCCACCAGCCGCCGCAGCGGCTCCTCCGCGCCGGCGAGGTCCCCGGCCCGCACCCGCAGGCGGCCCAGCTCGAGGTCGATGTCGCCCATGCGGAAGGCCGGGTCGAGGCGGCGGGCCACGTCGAGCACCGGCTCTGCCCGCTGGCGGTCGCCGCTGCGGGCCAGTGCCGCGCCCAGGGCGAAGGCGGTGTGCAGGTCCTCGTCGCCGGCCTCGACGTTCTGGCGCACCAGCGCCGCGGCCTCCGCCGGCTGGCCGCGGTCGAGGAGCAGCTGGGCCAGCTCGAGCCGGGAGCGGCGGTCGGCGGGGTTGGCGTCGAGCAGGCGGCGGAGCTGGCGCTCCCGCTTCCTCCGGGCCAGCCACCGGAACGGGTCGGGCAGGAGCTGGAAGGTGAAGCGGTCGGTGGCCCACCAGACGAGCAGCACCACCACCAGGGAGAGGAGGGGCCGCCCCGTCAGGGAGGCGAGCAGGATCCAGAGCAGCCAGCGATAGGACATGAGCGCACGCAGGGTACCATCGGGGCGGGCGCGCGGGTGGCTGCCGCTTCCGGGGCTGGAGCGCGTCTTCGTGGCGACGCCGGCCCGGCCGGAACGGATCCGGTGGCGGCGCGGACCTCATCGCGCCAGGCGCGGGTGAGAAGCCCGCGCTCGGGCCGGGGATGCCGCGGGCCGGCCGCCAGGTAGTAGGAGTTGAAGAGCGGCGCCCGGGGCTGGCGTCGGGCATCGACTGCACCACCATGTCCTCCACCTCGAGCGGCTCGCAGAGGCGGAGGGTGGCGGCGCGCACCTCCCGGAGGTGCGCAGCCCGATCGGCCCGAGGCGGTGAGGAGGCCGCCCTCACGCCCCCTCCCGGCCGGGTGTCAAAGCCCGCTCGGCCCTGGCCGGAGCGCCCCCTGCGGCACCGGTCGCGGCGCCGCGGCCGGCGCTAGGAAAGCGCCGGAGGGAGGAGGCAACGCCATGCTCGATCGCTCGAAGGCCACCGCCATGCTGCCGGTGACGGACATGTCCCGCGCGCGCCGCTTCTACGAGGAGACCCTGGGGCTGCCCGCCGCCCGGGTCCGGGAGAACGGCGAGGCGCGCTACGAGGGCGCCGGCCACAGCTTCGCCCTCTACCAGCGCGCCACCCCGACGAGCGCCGACCACACGGCGCTCTCCTTCGAGGTGCGAGACCTGGCCGCGGAGATGCGGGCGCTGCGGGCGCGCGGCGTCCGCTTCGAGGAGTACGACCTCCCCGGCCTGAAGACCGAGCAGGGGGTCTGCGTGCTCGGGAGCGAGCGCGCGGCCTGGTTCCACGACTCCGAGGGCAACATCCTCTGCATCCACCAGGACGCTCCCGGTTGATGCGCGCCAGCAGGTTGAGGTTGAAGGCCCGGGTGACTCCCCGTCCATCGTCGTAGGCCGCCTGGAGCAGCGGCCGCGCCTTCACCAGATCGAAGCCGACCAGGGCCAGGTCGCCGGGCCGCAGCGCGGAGAGCAGCTCCGCGGCGTCTCCCCGCTCCAGGTTGCCGATGGAGGAGCCGAGGAAGAGCGCCAGGCGCACGCCCTCCGCCTCCTGGAGGTGCCGCAGCCCGTCGACCCACTCGGCGCGCACCGGCCGCAGGCGGACCGGGAGCCCGGCGCAGCGGACGCCGCGCGCCGCGCTGCGCAGTGCCTCCACGGAGAGGTCCACCGGCGCGTATAGGACACCGGGCCGCCTCCCGCCACCAGGCGCTCCAGCAACAGCCGCGTCTTGTGGCCGTCGCCGGCCCCCAGGTCGACCACCGTGCAGGGGCGCCCCGCGAGCGTCCGGGTGACCTCGCCGCCCTGGAGGGCCAGGATCTCCTCCTCGCAGCGCGTCAGGTAGTACTCGGGAAGCCGCGTGATGCGCTGGAAGAGCCGGCTGCCTCGCCGGTCGTAGAGCCAGCGCGACGGCACGGAGCGCGGCCGGGACGAGAGCCCGGCGACGACCTCCGCCGCGAAGCGCGGATCGGGCGCGACGCTGGGGGATCGCGGGGCGGGCGCGGTGCGCTCGCCGCTCTGGGCGATCATCGGGCACCTCTGCAGCCGCGCCCCTCCCGGGCGTGGTGGGCGACCCTGCAGATCTGGGCCTCGCGCCGGCTCGCGGCATTCGGCCCGGCCCGGGATCTTGGGGTGGGCCCGCCCGCGGAGCCTACCCGCCCGGCTGGCTCCCTGCCGTTTCGTCCCACCAGAGCCGGAGCGGCAGCGGCTCCGGGCGCAGCGCGGGGGCGGCCCCGAGCCGCGAGAGCACCTGCACGAGCGCCTCCAGCACCGCCGGCACCGCGCCCTTCAGCGCGGGCGTGAGGCCGCTGCGAAGCTCCACGTCCTCGGGGATGGCGCCGACCACGACCACCTCGCGCGGCGCGCCGCCGCCGAACTCCAGCGTGAGCAGGTGGCCCCGCAGCCCGAAGGCGTGGGGGCTCATGCGGTACTCGGCGTCGTTGCGCATCACCGCCTCGCGGTCGAGCACCCGCACCTCCCCCGGCCTTCCCTTGCCGTGGAGCGAGCCCACCACCACCAGCACCTCGCAGCCGGAGATGAAGGGCACGAGGTCGAGCCCCTGGGTGCCGATCTCCAGCGCCTCGACGCCGTCGGGGAGCAGGTAGCGCGACTCCAGCAGGGCCACCACCTCGGGGCCCAGCGCCTCGTCGCCGAGGAGGACGTTGCCGAGGCCGATGACCAGGATCCGAGCCATGCCCGGTTGTAGCGCGCGGCCGGGGCGCGGAGGAAGGGAGGGGAGAGGGCCCGCGCGGGCCCCGACCCCGACCCCGACCGCGATTTCCCGGCGGCCGAGGCGCGCGTCGCCGTGGACGGGTCCCGGGAGGTCGACCTACCCGGCGGCGGCGTAGCTCGTCAGCGCGGCAGCTCCGGCGGCGCCGAGCTTCACCGGGCGGCCCGCCTTCTGGAGCTGCTGCTCCAGCGCGGCGAGCACGGCGAGCACGTTCTCCTGGCTGGAGCCGTAGCCCATGAGCCCGATGCGCCAGACCTTGCCGGCGAGGGGGCCGAGGCCGCCGCCGATCTCGATGCCGTTCTCGAGCAGGATCTTCTTGCGGATGGGGGCCTCCTCGACGCCGGCCGGCACCTGGATGCAGTTGAGCGACGGCAGCCGGTGGCCCTCCTGCGCCTGCGGAGCGCAGCCCAGCGTCGCCAGGCCGGCCATCAGCGCCGCCGAGTGGCGGCGGTGCCGGGCGAAGCGGGCCGGGAGCCCCTCCTCCAGCACGATGCGCAGCGCCTCGCGGATGGCGTAGACCATGGTGATGGGCGCGGTGTGGTGGTAGGCGCGCTTCCCGTCGGCCCAGTAGTCCGCGATCATCGAGCAGTCGAGGTACCAGGACAGGCACTTGGTCTTGCGGGCCTTGATGACGTCGAGGGCGCGCGGCGAGAAGGTGAGCGGCGCCAGGCCCGGCGGGCAGGAGAGGCACTTCTGCGTGCCGGAGTAGACGCCGTCGGCCTCCCAGGCATCCACCTCCACCGGCACGCCGCCGAGGGAGGTGACGGTGTCCACCACCAGCAGCGCGCCGTGCTTGTGGCAGAGCTTGCCGAGCCCCTCCATGGGCTGCTGGGCGCCGGTGGAGGTCTCGGCGTGGACCACCGCCACCACCTTCACCGGGCCGCTGGTCTTGAGCGCCTCCTCGATGCGGGCGAGGTCGGTGACCTGGCCCCAGGGCGTCTCCAGCTTCACCAGCTTGGCGCCGCAGCGGCCCACGATGTCGGCCATGCGGCTGCCGAACACGCCGGCGACGCAGACGATGGCGGTGTCGCCGGGCTCGAGGAGGTTGACGAGCGCCGCCTCCATGCCGGCCGAGCCGGTGCCGGAGATGGCGATGGTGAAGGGGTTCTTGGTGCCGAAGGCCTCGCGGAGCTGGGCCTGGACGTCGTTCATGATCCCGAGGAAGTCGGGGTCGAGGTGGCCGAGCAGCGGCGTGGACATGGCGCGCAGCACACGGGGGTGCACCGGGCTCGGACCAGGGCCGAGGAGCAGGCGGGCGGGCGGGTTGAGCTCGGAAACGGGCGCCATGGGGCCTCCGGGGGGATGAAGGGGCGACGATGATAGAGCGGCCGGCCCCGGCGGTCGAGGATGGAGCGGCCGCACCTCCGGGCCGCCGGCCTCCGGTTTGCGTGCCGGCCCGGTTCCGCTTACACCAGGGGCAGCATGCGAGGCCCTGGAGCCAACGAGCCCTGCTGGTGCGGCAGCGGCAGGAAGTACAAGAAGTGCCACCGCGACCAGGACGCCGTCGGCGAGAGGCCGGTCCACGCCGGGGCGGTGCGCGCCGGCCTGGTCGGGCCCCGGCGGCCGGTGCCGCCCCACATCCCCCGGCCCAACTACGCCCAGACCGGCCGCCCCCGCCCGGTGCCGCGGCTGGCCGACCCCGCGGAGCGGCTGCGCCGGATGCGCCGGGCCTGCCGCGCCGCCGCCGAGGTGATGGCCGAGGGGGCGGCGGCCCTGGCGCCGGGCGTCACCACCGACGAGATCGACCGCATCGTGCACGAGGGGTACATCGCGCGCGGCGGCTTCCCGTCCACGCTCAACTACAACGGCTTCCCCAAGTCGCTCTGCACCTCGGTGAACGAGGTGATCCTCCACGGCATCCCCGACAGCCGGCCGCTGGAGAAGGGCGACATCGTCAACCTCGACGTCACCATCTACCTCGACGGCTTCCACGGCGACTGCAGCGCCACCTACCCGGTCGGCCCCATCGACGCCGAGTCGGCCCGGCTGGTCCGGGTGACCCGCGAGTGCATGCTGCGGGGCATCGAGGCGGTGAAGCCGGGCCGGCCGATCTCCGACATCGGCAAGGCCATCGAGGCCCACGCCACCGCCCACGGCTACGGCGTGGTGCGGACCTTCTGCGGCCACGGCATCGGCGAGGAGTTCCACCTCGAGCCGCAGATCCTCCACTACTACGACTCCCGGGCGCGGACGGTGATGGAGGAGGGGATGTTCTTCACCGTGGAGCCCATGCTGACCATGGGCTCGCCCGAGCACGTGGTCTGGCCCGATGGCTGGACGGCGGTGACGGTGGACGGGAAGCGTGCCGCCCAGTTCGAGCACACCGTCCACGTGAACCGGGACGGGGCCGAGATCCTGACGGTGGGGGCGGACGGGAAGGTCTAGGCGCCCGCGACCATGGGAAGTCCGTAGATCGCTACCGCCGCAGCCACATCTCGACCTGGCCCAGGCCGAAGGCCACGGCGCCGTCCACGCGCAGGGCCCGGGGGCCGAGCGAGAAGCAGCGGAAGCCGCGCTCGGCGAGCCGCTCCGTCTCGTAGGGTGTGAACCCGCCCTCGGGCCCGATGGCCAGCGCCGCCGGCCCGGGTGCCGGCGCGAGCGACTCGAGCGGCGCGCTCGCGCCCTCGTGGGCCAGGAGCCGGTTGCCGGGCGGCAGCAGCGCGTCGAGCTCGTCCTCGACGAAGGGCTTGAAGAGGCGGCGCACCCGGACCTCCGGGAGCACGGTGTCGCGCCCCTGCTCCAGGCCGAGCCGGAGCTCGGCGAGGATGGCCTCCGGGGCCAGGGCGGGCGAGCCGAAGTAGGCGCGCTCGACCCGCCAGCCCCCCAGCAGCACCAGCCGCTTCACCCCGGCCGCGGCCACCGCCTGCAGCAGGCGGCGCAGCACCTTGGGGCGCGGCATGCCCACGAGCAGCGACACCGGCGAGGGCGGAGGGGGATCGCGGTCGAGCCGCACCTCCACCCGCACCTCGCGCCCGCGCAGCTCGCGCACCTCGGCCTCGCCCATGAGCCCGCCCAGGACGCCGGCCGGCACGCGCGCGCCGGGGGAGACCTTGACCACGTCGAGGAGGTGCCCGGCCCTCCGGCCGGAGAGCCAGGTCGAGGAGCCGGCTGCCAGCTCGGCCGGATCGAGGAGGAGGAGATTCACGCGTGGTGAATGGACGCGGGCGCGCGTCGTGAGCCGTGATCTGGGGACAGGATGGCCGGTGACGCGGCAGGTTGACGCAGGATTCGACATCGGGAATCGGGAGGAAATCCAGCGTCTCGCGAGAGGTGGGTCTTCGGCGATCCGCGGCGGCCGGGCCTTCCGGGGCCACCCCTCACGGGATGTGCGATGGCGGAGTCCACCTGGGGCATTCTCACACCTTCAGCATCGCACCGAGGGGGGTTCCAGCGCGACTGCGCCGAGCCGGAAGCTCGGCGCCGGCGCGCGCGCAGCCGGCGCGCGCAGGGCGCGAGACGGCTCGCACCGCAACATCCGGATCGACCAGGGAGGTCCCATATGACGAAGAAGCTCCTCGCAGTACTCGCCGCGGCGCTTTCGGCCACGGTGGCCCAGGCCGCGGTGGCCGAGCTGCAGCCGCTCACGGCGGTGCCCGCCTCCGCGCCGGGAGCGATGGTGGACGAGACCCCGCGGCTCTGGTTCGTGGAGCTGGCGGGCGCGCCCGAGGCCGAGGGCGGCAGCGCCGCAGCGGTGGCCGCCGAGCAGGCAGGCTTCCGCGCCGAGGCGGCCCGCGGCGGCGTGAGCTACGCCGAGCGGCACGCCTTCCGCACCCTGTTCAACGGCTTCTCGGTGAGGGTGAAGCCCTCCGAGCTGGGCAAGCTGCGCCGGATGACCGGCGTGAAGTCGCTCACCCCCGTGATCTCCATCCCGGCCCCGCAGGCCACCGCCGCCCCGAGCCCCGAGCTCTTCACGGCCCTGGCCATGACCGGCGCCGACGTGGCCCACTCCCAGCTCGGCCTCACCGGCCGCGGCGTGAAGGTGGGCGTCATCGACACCGGCGTGGACTACGACAACGCCGACCTGGGCGGCAGCGGCGTCCCGGCCCAGAACAGCACCGACTTCCCCAACGCCCGCGTGGTGACCGGCTGGGACTTCGTGGGCGACGACTTCAACGCCGACGACACCTCGCCCACCTTCAACCTGACCACCACCCCCGACGCCCTCCCCGACGACTGCGCCGGCCACGGCACCCACGTCGCCGGCATCATCGGCGCCAACGGCCTGGTCACCGGCGTCGCTCCGCGGGTGAAGATCGGCGCCTACCGCGTGTTCGGCTGCGGGGGCTCGACCACCGCCGACGTGATGATCGCCGCCATGGAGAAGGCGCTGGAAGACGGCATGGACGTGGTCAACATGAGCATCGGCTCGGCCTTCACCTGGCCCCAGTACCCGACCGCCGTGGCCGCCAACCGGCTGGTGAGGAAGGGCGTGGTGGTGGTGGCCTCCATCGGCAACAGCGGCGCCAGCGGCCTGTACTCGGCCGGCTCCCCGGGCCTGGGCAAGGACGTCATCGGCGTGGCCTCCTTCGACAACACCCACGACTACCTGCCGTACTTCACCGTCTCGCCCGACGGCCTCGCGGTCGGCTACGGCGCGGCGACCGGCGCGCCGCCGGCCCCCACCTCGGGCTCGGCGCCACTGGCCGCTGCCGGCACGGCCTGCGCGGCCCTCCCGGCCGGGAGCCTCTCCGGCCAGGTGGCCCTCATCGTGCGAGGCGGCTGCACCTTCCACGTCAAGGCGGCCAATGCCCAGGCCGCCGGCGCGGCCGCGGTGGTCCTCTACAACGACCGGACCGGCCGCGTCAGCCCGACGGTTGTCGGAGCCGTCCCGATCACCATCCCCTTCGTGGCCATCACGCAGGCGGATGGCCGCGCGATCGGAGCCCGCATCGCCGCCGGGGCCACCGAGATCACCTGGACCGCCAGCCAGGGGAGCTTCCCCAGCGCCACCGGCGGCCTCATCTCCAGCTTCAGCTCCTACGGCCTCTCGCCGGACCTCGACCTGAAGCCCGACCTGGGCGCGCCCGGCGGCAGCATCTACAGCACCTACCCGCTGGAGCAGGGCGGCCACGCCACGCTCTCCGGCACCTCGATGGCCTCCCCGCACGTGGCCGGCGCCGTGGCCCTGCTGCTCGAGGCCCGGCCCCACACCCCGGCCCGCGAGGTCCGGGGCATCCTCCAGAACAGCGCCGACCCGAAGCCCTGGTGGGGCAACCCCGGAGCCGGCCATCTCGACATGGTCGGCCGGCAGGGCGCCGGCATGGTGCAGATCGATCAGGCCGTGCTCTCCAGCGTGCGCATCACGCCGGCCAAGCTGGCCCTGGGCGAGAGCCAGTCGGGCCCGGTCACCCGCGAGCTGGAGATCGAGAACCGCAGCCGCAAGGCGGTGACCTATGCGCTCTCCTACGAGAACACGGTCAGCGCGGCCAGCACCTTCACCCCGACCTTCTACCTCTCCGACGCCACCGTGACCTTCCCGGCTCCCACGGTCACGGTCCCGGCCCGGGGTGAGGCGGAGATCGAGGTGACCATCACCCCGCCGACCGAGCCCGACAAGGCCATCTACGGAGGCTACGTGGTGCTCACGCCCGACGACGGCGGCGCGCCGCTGCGCGTGCCCTACGCCGGGTTCGTCGGCGACTACCAGTCGATCCAGGTGCTGGCGCCGACCGCCAACGGCTTCCCGTGGCTGGCGGGCTTCGACCAGGGCTCCCTCTACAAGGTCACCGGCCCGGCCGACTGGGTCTACACCATGGTTGGCGACGACGTGCCCTTCTTCCTGGTGCACCTCGACCACCACTCGCGCCTCTTCGAGATCGACATCTACGACGAGGCGGGCACGAAGTGGCTGGGGCATGCCTCCACCGACGAGTACCTGCCGCGCAACTCCACCGCCGGCGGCTTCTTCGCCTGGACCTGGGACGGCGTGGTCACCAAGGGCAGGCGCACCCTCACCCTGGCCAACGGCAACTACGTGGCCAGGATCTCGGTGCTGAAGGCGCTCGGCCACCCGTTCGACCCGGCGCACTGGGAGACCTGGACCTCGCCGGTGATCGCCGTGCAGCGCTAGCCGCGCGGGACGCCTGAAGGAACGAGAGAGGGGCCGGCCCAGGGGGCTGGCCCCTCTTGCCTAGCGGCGCTGCCTTCCCGGGCTCCTGCCTCCTGCCCCTGGCGGGAGGCCTGGCCGCGTGCTCGGCCGCGCCGGGGTGCCGGGCGTGCATGCCCTTCCCCGCGAACGGGGAGGAGGGCTACCTTGGCGGCCCCGTGACCAAGCCCCGCCCCCTGGCCCTGCTCTTCGACCTCGACGGCACGCTCGTCGACACCATCGAGCTCATCCTGGCCTCGGCCCGCCACGCCTTCGCCGAGCACCCGGGCCGCCGCCCCACCGACGCCGACTGGATCGCCGGCATCGGCAAGCCGCTCCGGGTGCAGATCGAGGAGCTGGCCGGGCGGCCCGAGCAGGTGGAGCCGCTGGTGGCCCGCTACCGCGAGTACTTCTGGGCCCACCACGACGAGATGACCCGCCCGTTCTCCGGCGCGGTGGAGGTGGTGTCGGGCCTGCGGGCCGCGGGCCACCCGGTGGGCATCGTCACCGCCAAGTGGGAGGAGCCGGCCTGGAAGTCGCTGCGGCTCACGGGGCTGGCGCCCTTCGTGGACGCCGTGGTGGGGGCCGACTCCCTCCCGGAGCACAAGCCCGACCCGGCGCCGGTGCGGCTGCTGCTGGGCAGGCTCGACCGCACGCGCGAGGAGGCGCTGCTGGTGGGCGACTCGCCCCATGACATCGCCGCCGGCAACGCCGCCGGCGTGACCACCGCCGCGGCGCTCTGGGGGGCGAGCGCCCACGAGGTGCTGCTCCAGGCCCGGCCGGCCCACCTGCTCGCCGCCATCGGCGAGGTGCCGGGGCTGGTGCGGCTCCTGGAGGCGGCGCGGTGAGCGCGGCGCCGCCGCTGCGCCTGGTGCTGCTCCGCCCGCGCAACCCGGAGAACCTGGGAGCGGTGGCCCGGGCCATGAAGAACTTCGGCCTCTCCGACTGGGCCATCTGCGAGCTCGGCACCCACGACTTCCCCACCGCCCGCCGGGTGGCGGTCCACGCCGAGGAGCTGCTCGACAGGCCGCGGCTCTGCCGCTCCCTCGACGAGGCGGTGGCCGACTGCAGCCTGGTGATCGGAACCTCGAGCCGCAAGGTGCGGGGCAAGCGCCGGCTCCTCCCCGGCGAGGTGGCCCGGCTGGCGCTGGGGCGGGCGGGCACCACCGCCCTGGTGTTCGGCGACGAGCGCAGCGGTCTCACCAACGCCGAGGTCGAGCGCTGCGACGCCCTCTCGGCCATCCCCACCGCGCCGGACCAGCCCTCGCTCAACCTGGCGCAGGCGGTGGCGGTCTACGCCTGGGAGGCCCGCGCCGCCCGGCTCGCCGCCGCCGACCGGCCGCCGCCGCCCCGCGCCGCCGCGGCCACCGACGCGGAGCTGCTGCGGGCCGAGGAGCTCCTGCGCCTGGCGCTGCGCCAGGGCGGGTTCCTGGCCGGCCCGGAGCGGCACGCGGTGCGCGACCTCGCGGCCACGCTCCGGCGCGCCGCGCTCACCCGGCGCGAGGTCAGGCTCTGGATCGCGGCGCTGGCGAGGCTGGGGAAGCGATGAAGGCGCGGGACCGCGGGCGGCCGCGCGGGTGGCGCCGGGGATCGGCGGCTACGCCATCGCCCCGCCGCTCCCCACGGTGAAGCCGCCCGGGGGCAGGCCGAGCCGGCGCACCGCCTCGTCCCAGCGCTCCTCCATGGGCACGTCGAAGACCAGGTCCTCCATCAGGCCGAGCGGGATCCAGGCGCCGGCGGCGACCTCGCTCTCGACCTGCATCGGCCCCCAGCCGGCGTACCCCAGCAGGAGCTGGTAGGGCCCGGCGTCGTCGTTGGAGGACACCGCCTCGAGCAGCGCCTTGGAGCCGCCCACCGCCAGGCCGCCGGCGACGCGCAGGTCCTCCTCGCCGGCCGGGACCACGCCCGGGCGCCACAGGATCCAGAGCCGCTCCGGCTGCACCGGGCCGCCCACCAGCACCGGCACCTGGTCGCGTCCCATGGCCCGGGAGACCGCCCGGAGCTGCGGATCCACGGCCTGCAGCACGTCGCCGGACCGCACCTCGGCGGCGCGGTTGACCACGAAGCCCAGGGAGCCCTCGGCGTCGTGGCGCGCCATCAGCACCAGCGAGCCCTGGAAGTTGGGGTCGCGCAGCGAGGGCGAGGCCACCAGGAACCCCGGCGCCAGCCCGCTCTCGCCCCGTGCCTCGTCCTCTCTCGGCGGCTTCTTCACCGCCCCAGCCTACCGCTTCTCGGGCGCGGCCGGGGGCAGGCCCGCAGGGGTGGGGACCGATGCGGGGGCCGGGCGCGGCGGCTTCACCGGCACGATCCAGGCGCGCAGGATCTCCTCCCAGTGGGGAGGCCTGAGCTGGTCGTTGGGCGTCACCCAGATGCGCCGGGCTCCGCCCGCCAGCGAGAAGGCCAGCCCCTGCGCCAGCTCCTCGGGCGTGACCGGGCGGCCCCCCGGGCCCCACAGGCCCAGCGACAGCGTCCAGCGGCCCGGCGGCAGCACCGCGCCCAGCCGCTCGGCCAGGGCCTTCGAGGCCTCCGGCGGCTGGCCCTCCAGCACCCAGTAGTCCCAGACCACCAGGTGGTCGGCGTGGCGCAGGAGCTCGCGGTAGTCCTGCCCGTGGTCGCGGCCGTCGCGCGACAGGTCCTTCCAGCTCGCGGCCACGTCCACGTAGAGGAGCTTGCCGTGGCGGTGGGCGGCCTCGGCGGCGCGGGCCACGAAGCCGGTGAAGAGCCGGGTCTTCCACTCCCAGACGCTGGGGTCGTTCACGTCGACGCGGCCGCGCCAGTCGCGGGGCCAGGCCTTCCTGCCGGTGACCCGGCGGTAGGAGTCCAGGTCGGCCTCTCCATAGGAGGTGTCGCCGTAGGAGGCCTCCGTCAGGTCCACCGCGTCGACGGGGTAGTGGGCCGCGAGGTACTCCACCATCTCCAGCACCAGGTCGCCGAAGCGCCCCTCGCACAGCTCCGCCAGGCTCACCTGCTCGGCGTGCGGCTTGCCGTTCACCTGCACGGCGGCGGTGCCGGGGTGGCCCGCGATCCACTGGGGCGCGTAGAGGTCGATGAAGGCCGCCACCCGGTGGCCGCGCCGCCGCAGCTCCTCGGTGGCGGTGCGCAGCAGGTCGCGGGCCTCTCCCTTCTGGTGGTTGGACCAGCGGTCCTCGTGCCCCTCCCAGCGGAAGTAGGTCCACTCGGTGCGCCCGGCGCCGACGCCCACCATGTCCACCATCCCCACCACCGGCCGCGACAGGAGCTGGCGGGTGGCGTCGCGCCAGTCGGGCCAGGCGTCGAAGTGGGTGGAGAGGGAGAGCTGGAAGGCGGGCCGGGCCGCCTCGGCCCCCAGCACCTGCGGCGCCGGCGGCGGCGCCCGCTCCTGCTCGCGGCGCACCATCACCGTCCAGGTGGCGGCCGCCCCGGCCAGGGCCACCGCCACCAGGGCGGCGGCGAAGGCCCAGGCGCGCGGCGCGGCCGGGGCCGGCCCCAGCCGCCCGATCTTCTCCCACTTCTCCTCGGCTCGGCGCATCTCTTTCCACCATGAGTAGAAGACAACGGCGTTGAAGAAGTAGGAGACCGGCAGGATCCACAGCCCCCACGGCAGGTAGCGGAGGTCCCCCGGCTCCCGGTCGAGCAGGATGGAGTAGACGGCCACCGCGGCGAAGAACGGCAGGCCCAGCCAGGCAAGCACCTCCCAGGTCCCGCCGGGCCGCAGCCAGCCCTGGGTCAGCGCCAGCGGCAGCGCCAGGAAGAGCGCGGTCTGCAGCAGCGGGACCAGCGCCATGTTGGCGAAGTTCACCGGCAGGTAGAGGGAGAAGGGGAAGGCGGCGCGGCGGAAGAAGAGGCCGCGGTGCAGCCAGGCGATCTTGAGGTAGCTGCGCACCCACCGGACCCGCTGCTTCCACAGGGCGGCGAAGGTGGCGGGGCAGTCGGCCAGCACCGCCGGCTCGGGGTCGAAGACGATGCGCTTGCCGTGGGCCTGGAGCCGCCAGGTGATCTCCAGGTCCTCGCCCCAGATCGGCCGGAAGCCGCCGATCTCCTGCAGCACCCGGCGGCGGATGGCCCCCAGGTTGCCGGAGATGATGGGCAGGCAGCGCAGCAGCGAGAGGGCGCGGCGCACGTAGCCGGTGCCGATGTGGGTGGTGATGACCAGGAGCTTCTGCAGCCCGGTGCCGGCCCGCAGCGGCGCGTCGTTGCCGCAGACCGCGTCGATGGCCGGGTCGGCGAACCAGCGGGCCATCTGGGCCACGGTGCGCCGGTAGAAGAGGCTGTCGGCGTCGGTGTAGAGCACCACCTCGCCGGTGGCGGCGGCGATGCCGGCGTCGAGGGCGCGGGCCTTGCCGGCGTTGGCCTGCCGCAGGAGCCGGATGCGCCCCTGGTCGTGGAGGTCCTGGACGAGGTCGGCGGTGCCGTCGGTGGAGCCGTCGTCCACCACCACCACCTCCAGGTCCACGCCCTCCGACTCCAGCAGCGTTTCGAGGGCCAGGCGGATGGTCCGCCCCTCGTTGTAGGCCGGCACCACCACCGTGACCCTGCCGGTGAAGGGCGGGAGCCGGGCCAGCGCCCGGCGCTTCCACACCTCGTAGGCGACGGTGAGCGGGAAGTAGAGCAGCCCCTGCAGTCCCAGGACGAAGACCGTCAGGCCGAAGGCCCAGAACAGGGCGGCGAGGAGGGTCATCGCTCAGCGGATCAGGCTCACCGCCCGGAACGCCAGGGCGAAGTGGGCTCCGATCTGCATCCCCCGGTGGGCGGCGCGCCCCTGGATGACCTGCGGATCCATGTAGCTCCGGTGGGCCTGGCTCTGGTGGAAGGCGCAGGCCCGGAGGTGGTCGTCGAGGTAGCTCCCGATGTCCACGTAGAGGTTGGGGGTGAACTGCGCCGTGGTGGAAACGTCCTCGTAGCACAGCAGCGTCGGGACCGCTCGCGCCGCCTCGCGGGTGGCGGCGTGGACCGCCCGGTGGTCGCCGTGCACGTCCACGTCGGTGTGGGTCAGCACCAGGGTGGGCCGGAGCGCCTTCACCCGGGCCTCGATGGCGGCCTTCACCGCCGGCACCTGGTCCGAGAGCCCGGTGTCGGGCAGGTCGAGCACCTCGTGGCCGTCGAGCCGCAGGAAGGCGGCGGCGCGCCGGGCCTCGCCCACCCGGTCGCCGCCCGAGGTGCCCTGCTCGCCGCGGGTCAGGGTGAGCGCGTGGACCTGGGCGCCGCTGGCCTTGAGCTTGGCAAGGAAGCCCGCGCACCCCAGCTCGACGTCGTCGGGGTGGGCGCCGATGGCCAGCACCACCTGGTCGGCGAACTCGCGCACCGGCGGCTCGGCCCGGAGCACCGCCAGGAAGGCCGCCCCCAGGCCCAGGAACAGCACCACCTCGGTGGCGGCCTCGAAGATGCGGACGTCCACCCAGCGGGCGAGCCAGCCGCGGGCGAAGTGGGAGACGACGTTGAGGAGGATGAAGGCCGGGGCCACGTAGATGGCGAAGGTCCAGGCGGCCGGCCGGCGGCGCAGCGAGCGCCGGGTCTTCCGGGCCACCAGCAGCACCAGAGGCAGGAGCGAGACGTAGGCCAGCACCTCGAACCACTCGCCCGCGGTGCGAAGCGGCGCCAGGCCCGCCTCGCGGGAGAGCTCCGCCGAGACCTGCGCCGCGGCGGCGTCGCTCGGGCCGAGGCGCAGCGCCAGGTCGGCGTGCTCGCGGGCGGCGGCCAGCTTGCCCATGCCCAGGAAGGCCCGGGCCAGGGCCACCTGGGCGGCCGGCGACTCGGGCTCGAGCTGCGCCACCTGGGTCCAGACCCCGGCGGCGGCCGCGAAGTCCTTCTTCTGCAGCAGCACCTCGCCGAGCTGGCGCAGCAGCGACGGTTCGCCGGGCAGGAGCCGGGTCGCCGCCCGCAGCTCCTCCACCGCCCTGTCGAGCTCGCCGGTCTGGGTGTGGAGCCGGGCGCTCTCGCGGTGGAGGTCGGCGTCGTCGGGGTAGAGGGCCAGGGCCCGCGCCAGCGCGCCGGCGGCCCCGGCGGCGTCGCCGTGCAGCAGCCGCGCCCGGGCCAGCCCCTTGAGCGCCTCGTGGTGCTCCGGGTCGCGGGCCAGCACCTCCTCGTAGAGCCGCTCCGCCTCCTCGAGCCGCCGCGCCCAGGTGAGCACGTCGGCGAGATCGCTCCGGAGCCCGAGGTCGCCGGGCCGGCGGGCGATGGCGTCGCGGTAGAGGACGATGGCCCGGTCGTGGTCGCCGCTCCAGGCCTGGAGCTGCGCCAGGTGGGCCAGGGCGTCGTCGTCGCCCGGCGCCATCCGCAGGATCTGCTGGTAGGCGTGGATGGCCTCGGGGAGCTTGCGGGCCCGCACCTGCGCCTCGGCGTAGCGGCGCAGCCCCTCGATGGTGGGCCTCATCGCCGGGCCGGCGGCTGGCTCGCCCTCGGGCGCCCTGCGGCCCTGGGCCAGGGCCAGGGGCGCCAGCGGCGCGAGCGCTCGCCCCTCGCCGGCGGCGGCCAGGAGCGCGGCGGCGAGGAGCGGGAGGGGGCGGGCCATCGGCGGCTAGAAGAGGCCGGTGCGGATCTCGAGGTTGAGGAGCAGCGTGGCCGAGTTGCGCCAGCCCGGGTCGGTGCGGCTCTGCGGGCTGGGGTTGTTGACCCACTTCACGCCGCCGCCCGCCGCCACCCAGGGCAGCACCCAGTAGCGGCCGGAGGCCCAGAGCACGTCGCCGCTCCTGCCGGAGAAGGCCGAGATGGTGGCGTAGCGGTCGTGGACCCAGGCGAGCACGGCCTCGGCGCGATCGAACGGCTGGACCGAGAGGGTGGTGAGCAGCGAGAAGGAGTAGCTGGCGTCGAGGTCGCGGTTGGTGATCCCCCGGACCTCCAGCCCCCAGCGCGAGGCCTCGAAGCCCACGAACCCGCCGAAGAGCGGCTCGACCTTGTACACCACGGCCGTGGCCGCGGCGCAGGTGGCCGGGGCGGTGGCGGGGTCGCAGTTGCCGTCGCTGCCCACCGGGCCCAGGCCGGGGATGTCCCGGTTCCGGATGAGGGTCTTCTTCGGGTCGGGGTCGCGCAGGGCCCCGAGCAGCGCGCCGGCGCGGAAGCCGCCCGGGAGCGGCACCATCACCTCGCCGGTGAGCTTGTGGTTCCAGATGCGCGTCGAGGTGTCGTGGGCGAAGGTGGGGGCGTAGAGCTGGTAGGCGAGGGTGGTGCGCAGGCCGCGGCCGAACCAGTGCTGCAGCTCCAGCGTGGCCCGCGGCGCCTGCTCGTAGGAGGTGGTGTCGGGGTTGGGCGGCGTGCCGTTCTGCTGGGCCGGGTAGGAGTACCCGCGGTAGGTGAGGTCGGCCTGGAGGTAGGAGTCGGGTGCGTAGAACCAGTAGGCGGTGGCGAAGCCCTTCTGCGACTCGTAGAAGATGGCGTCGCTGTAGCCGTAGCCGCCCTTGAGCTCCAGCCGGTCGAGGCCGCCGTACCAGAGCTCGGCGTTGACGGCCTGCTTCGAGGTGCCGGGCTCGTCGCCGCCCAGCCAGCCCGAGAGCCGCAGGCCGCGGCTGCGCCGCAGGTCGGCGAGGTCGTCCTGCGCCTCCCGGTCCCGGGGGTCGGCCAGGATCGCCTGCGCGAGCGCCTCCCCGGCGGCGGCGTAGCGCCGGCGGGCCTTCTCGGCCCAGCCCAGGCGCTTCCAGGTCTCGGCCGAGCGGTCGCCGGCGGCGATGGCGGCCCGCAGCGCCTCCACCGCGCCGTCGTAGTCGCCGGCCCTGCGCAGGGCGTCGCCGCGCGCCGAGAGGCCGGCGGCATCCTGCCCGGCGGCGGGTGCCGGCAGGGTGCCGGCCAGGGCCAGGGCCAGCGTGAGGGCGAGGGTCAAGCGCATCTTCCGTTCCTCCAGGCGTCGTCGAGGGCCACCAGCACCTCGCGCGCCGACAGGACGTTGGCGCCGAGCCGCGCGTTCACCTCCAGCACGGCCGGCACCCCGTCGGTTCCCATCCGGATGTCCACGTCGAGCGGTCCGAAGAGGCCGAGCGCACGCCCGGCGGCAACTCCCAGCGCCGCCACGTCGGGCCGGTCCACCCGCTCCACCGCGATGGCGTTGCCCACCAGCCCCTCGCGCAGGCCGGTCTTGCGCAGCGTCACCGCCGCGGGCGCGGTCCCGTCCCGCTCCAGGAAGAGGTTCACGTCGTACTCCTCGCCCGGGAGGAAGGCCTGCCAGACCACCTCGTCGGGGCCGGCGCGGACCACCTCCTCCTCCGTCCGGTGGACCTGCACGCCGCGCCCGCCGCGCCCGAAGCGCGGCTTGGAGAGCAGCGGGAGCCCGAGGGTGACGAGCAGGGCGGCGCGGGGGGTGGCCCCGGGAAAGGTGTCGGGCGCCTGCACGCCGCTGGCGCGGAGCTGCTCGGCGGTGAGGAGCTTGTCGCCGGCCACGTCGATGCCGGGGAGATCGGAGACCGTGCAGGCGATGCCCCGGGCCCGCAGCGCCGGGCGCAGCCGGGCCACCAGAGGCAGCTCCTCGGTGACGGTGGGGATGACGATGCCGGCGCCCTCCTCCTCGGCGACCCGCAGGAGCGCCTCCGCGAAGGCCGGGTCGCGGGCCGGCGGCACCACCCGGAGCACGGCGGCCGGCGAGGGGACCTCGCGGATGTCGGTGCCCACCACGCGGTAGCCGCGCTCCGCCAGCCACGCGGCGCCGGCCCTTCCCGCCGGGCCGCCGACGCCCGTCACCAGTGCCGTGGGTCTCATGGTCCTCCCCGCCTCCCGGACCTGTTGACACCCGAAGCGGGCGCCGAGCCACGTCCTTCTGGGGTGCCCGGTCCGGGATCGAGGTGGGTGGATGTGCCGGCGCGCCCGCCGCCATCACGCAGGGTGACGTCCGCGACCGTCTGCCGCGGGCGTGGTGCGGTGCTCGGATGCCGGAGAGCCCGGGGGCGGGCTCGGCCTCGCAGACGACGGCCCCGAAGGGGCCGGGTCAGTGCCCCTGCTTCGCGAGGATGCGCTCCATCTCGTCCATCACCCGGTTCATCACCTTCATCGAGGCCTGGAAGGGCGCCGAGGTGGTGGGGTCGACGCCCGCGGTGCGCAGGAGCTCGATCGGATACCGGGAGCCGCCGGCCTTGAGCATGGCGAGGTAGCGGTCGCGGGTGTCGGTCTTGCCGGCGGCCGCCTCGGCCTGGATGGCCTCGGCGAAGGCGATGGAGGCGGTGAGGCTGGTGGCGTACTGGTAGACGTAGAAGTCCCGGTAGAAGTGGGGGATGTAGGCCCACTCCTGGCCGATGAAGTCGTCCACCTGGCACACCCCCTGGGCGTGGCCGTGGTACTCGCGGGCCAGCCCCAGGTAGAGGGCCGAGAGCTTCTCGCCGGTGAGCGACTCGCCCTTCTCGGCCGCCTCGTGGATGGCGAGCTCGAACTCGGCGAACATCGCCTGGCGGAAGAGCGTGCCGCGCATCCGGTCGAGCAGCTCGCCGAGGAGCGCCAGCCGGGTGGGGTCGTCCTTGGTGCGCGCCATCATGTGCTGGAAGAGGAGCTGCTCGTTGAGCGTGGAGGCGACCTCGGCCACGAAGATGGCGGAGTCGGACGAGGCGTAGGGCTGGGTGGTGTCGGACAGGTAGCGGTGGACCGAGTGGCCGGCCTCGTGCGCCAGCGTGGAGAGGTCGTCGTACTGGCCGTTGAAGTTGAGGAGCTGGATGGGGTGCACGCCCCAGACGCCCCAGGAGTAGGCGCCGGGCCGCTTGCCGGTGGAGGGGAGGAAGTCGGTCCAGCGGCTCTCGTAGCCCTTGCGGAGCACGTCGGTGTAGGGCTTGCCGAGCGGCGCGAAGGCCTCGAGGGTGATCTTCATCGCCTCCTCGGGCGTGAAGGTCAGGTCCACCTTCTCCACCAGCGGCACGTACAGGTCGATGTACGAGAGCTTGGGCAGGCCCAGCATGCGCTGGCGCAGCTTGAGGTAGCGGTGGAGCGTGGGGAGGCTCCCGCGGACGTCGGCGACGAGCTGCCGGTAGACGCTGGCCGGGATGGCGTCGCGGAAGAGCGCCAGGTCGAGCGTGGAGGCGAAGCCGCGCACGTTCTTCTCGAAGACGTGGGCCCGGAGCTGTCCGTAGAGCGTGGCGCCGAAGGTCCGCTGGTAGGTCTTGAAGGCGCCGAAGTAGGCCTCGAAGACCTTGGCGCGGTCCTCCCGGTTGCGGTCGGCGCGGTGCAGGGTGAAGGCGGCCGCGTCGAGCCGGACCTCGCCGGTGGAGAGCTTGACGGTGGGCCAGGGCAGGTCGGCGTCCTTGAGCACGCCGTAGACGGAGGCGGGGCTGCCCTGCAGGGCCGAGGCCTCGGCGATCACCTTCTCCTCCGCCGGACCCAGCGTGTGCGGCTTCCAGCGCAGCACGTCGTCCAGGTACTGGCGGTAGGGCGCGAGCTCCTTCCGGCCCGACTGGAAGGCGCGGACCTTTTCGGGGCCGATGGCCAGGATCTCGGGGCGGACGAAGGAGACGGAGGCGCCGTGCTCGGTGTTGAGCTGCTGCACCTCCTGGCGCATGGCCCTCGGCGCGTCGGCGCGGGTGTCCTCGTCGCTGCGCGTGAAGGCGTAGACGGCCAGCCGCTCGAGGGCCAGCTGCTGGTCGAACATGGCGTCGAGCCCCCGCTGCAGCGCCTCGGCCGAGTCGCCGAGGTGCCCGCGGTGGGCGGCCATGCCGGGGAGCCGGGCGCGGAAGTCGTCGCGCGCCTTCTGCCAGGCCTGGTCCGACGGGAAGAAGTCCCGGAGGTTCCAGGTGTACTTCTCCGGGATCTCCGACCGCTCCCGGGCGAGGGCGGGCGGGGCGAGGGACGCGAGGGCGAGGACGGCGAGGAGGAGGCGTGCGCGCATGGGGTCTCCCTGAAGTGGGCGCATGAGAGCACGGGTCCGGCCCGCCGTCGACGGCCTGTTGCGGGTGCGCCGGCAGGCCCCGAGGGGTGCCTGCCGCCTGGTGTCCCGCGTTGCCAGGACCGCTCCGGAGAGGGAAACCCATGCGATGCTCGCGGCGTGCTCGTCCCCGTCGTCGCCGCCATCGCCTACCTGCTGACCTTCGCCGCGATCTTCCTCTGGCTGCCGCTGCTGGCCGTCCTGGTGGTGGTCACCTGGCCCTTCGACCGCAACCGCCGCATCGCCGGCCGCTTCCTGCGGCTGCTGGCGGCCTTCGCCACCTGGACCTTCCCCTACTGGCGCATCCGCATCGAGGGGGCGTGGCCGGCCGACGACAGGGCCTACGTGGTGGTCTCGAACCACCAGTCGATCCTCGACATCTTCATGCTCTCGCGCGTGCCGCGGGAGATGAAGTGGGTCGCCAAGAAGGAGCTCTTCTCCATCCCCTGGATCGGCTGGATGTTCCGGCTCTCCGGCGACATCCCGGTGAACCGCGGCCAGGCGGCGAGCGGCAGGGACGCCATGGCCCGGGCCCGGGAGTACCTCGGCCGCGGCATGCACGTGATGCTCTTCCCCGAGGGCACGCGGAGCCGCGACGGCAAGATGCTCCCCTTCAAGCCCGGGGCCTTCAAGCTGGCCATCGACGCCGGCGTGCCCATCCTGCCCATCGCCATCCACGGCGCCGCGGAGGGCATGCCCAAGGGAAGCCCCTGGGTGCGGCCGGCGCGGGTGCGCGCGCGGCTGCTGGCGCCCGTGGAGACGGCCGGCATGGGCGAGGACGACGTGGCCCGCCTCACCGCCGAGGTGCGCGGCCGCATCGAGGCGGCGGTGCTGGAGCTCCAGGCCGGGTCGGCCGTGGCCGCCGCGCCTGCGGCACCGGCGTCGCGCTGATCGCTCAGCAGCCGGCCAGGGCCGCCTCGGCCCAGCGGCCCGCGGCCACGAGCAGCTCGTCGCCTCCCGGAGGCCCGACGAGCTGGACGCCCACCGGCATCCCCGCCGGGCCGCGCCCGGCCGGCAGCGAGAGGCAGGGCAGGCCGAGCAGGGTCCAGATGCGGTTCATCGCCGGGTCGCCGGTGGCGCCCAGGCCGGGAGGCGCCTCTCCCAGCGCGCTGGCGCCGAGGAGCACGTCGAAGCGGGCGAAGACGGCCGGGAGGCGGGCCCGCGCCGCGGCCGCCAGCGCCCGGGCCTCGCGGTAGGCGGCCGGGGCCACGGCGGCGCCGGCGGCCACGATCTCGCGGAACTGGGGCGAGAGGCGGGCGCCCTCGCGGGCGGCGGTCTCGCCCCAGGCGGCGGCGGCCTCGAAGGCCATCACCGTGCGCTGGGCCTCGGAGAGGCCGGTCCAGTCGTCGGGCGCATCCTCCACCTCGGCGCCGGCGGCGGCCAGGGCCCGGGCGGCCCGCGCCACGGCCTCGCGCGACGCCTGGCCGGCCAGGGGCCAGGCCTCGGTGCGCGCCACGCCGATCCGCGGCCGAGCGGGAACCTGGGCCCCCAGGATCGGGGCGCCCAGGGCCGCCAGGAGCAGCGGCAGGTCGCGGGCGCTGCGGGTGAAGAGGCCGATGGTGTCGAGCGTCACCGGGGCGAAGGGCGAGACGCCCTCCAGGGAGACCAGGCCGTGGCTGGGCTTCAGGCCCACCACGCCGCAGAAGGAGGCCGGGCGGATGGTGGAGCCGGCGGTCTGGGTCCCGAGGGCGGCCGGCACCATGCAGGCCGCCACCGCCGCCGCCGAGCCGCTGGAGGAGCCGCCCGGAGTGCGGGCCGGGTCGTGCGGGTTCCGGGTCTTCCCGGGGGCGTAGTAGGCGAGCTCGGTGGTCACCGTCTTGCCGAGGACCACCGCCCCGGCCCGCCGCAGCGCCGCCACGCAGGCGGCGTCGGCCGCCGGGCGACGCCCGGCGAAGAGCGGGCTGCCGCGAGCGGTGGGCATGTCGGCGGTGTCGATGACGTCCTTCACGCCCACCGGCAGACCGTGGAGCGGGCCAGGGCGGCCGGCGGCGTCGGCCTGCCGCGCCCGGGAGAGCGCCAGACCGGCGTCGAGGTGCTCCCAGGCCTGGACCCGCGGCTCCTCGGCGGCGATGCGCTCCAGGCAGGCGCGCACCAGCGCCTCGGCGGTGAGGTTGCCGCGGGCCAGGAGCGGTACGGCCTCCGCGGCGGTGAGCTCGTGGGGAAGCACGGCGGGCGCCTACTCGAGGGTCTCGACGGCGGGCGGGGCCACCACCGGCTGGGGCGCGCCGAAGCGGCGCCGGAGCTTGACGCCGAGCTCGTCGAGCGCCGAGTAGACCACCGGCACCACGCCCAGCGTCAGCACCGTGGAGGTGACCAGGCCGCCGATGATGGCCACCGCCATGGGCACCCGGGTCTCGGCGCCGTCGCCGCGCGCCAGGGCCACCGGGATCATGCCGGCGATCATGGCCACCGAGGTCATGAGGATGGGGCGCAGCCGGATGGGGCCGGCCTCGAGCAGGGCCTGCTTGGTGGAGCGCCCCTCGCGCTTCAGCTGGTTGGCGAACTCCACCAGGAGGATGCCGTTCTTGGTCACCAGGCCCATCAGCATGATGAAGCCGATCATGGCGAACATCGACATGTACTGGCGGGCGACGATGAGCCCGAGCACGCCGCCGAAGAGGGCCAGGGGCAGCGACACCATGATGGTGACCGGGTGGACCAGGCTCTCGAACTGGGCCGCCAGCACGATGTAGACGAGCACCACGCCGAGGAGGAGCGCCAGGAGGAAGGCGGTGGCCGCCTTGCCCAGCTCGCGCCCCTGCCC
The DNA here is from genome assembly GCA_016214955.1 of Deltaproteobacteria bacterium. Lineage (GTDB taxonomy): Bacteria > Myxococcota > Myxococcia > Myxococcales > Anaeromyxobacteraceae > JACRMN01. The sequence continues at coordinate 27,293 of JACRMN010000007.1, read as the reverse complement.
CTCGAAGTCGGCCACGATGCCGGGGGGCAGCTCCTTCTTGGCGAAGTCGCCCAGGAACCGGGTGGCCTCGCCGAGCGCCATGTTGCGCAGGTCGGCGAGCAGCGTGATCTGCCGCATCTGCGCCTGCCTGTCGATCTGGGAGGGGCCCACCGAGGGGCGGATCTCGGCCACGCTGCGCAGCTCCACCAGGGCGCCGGTGGGGGCGCGCACGGCGATGGCCCCCAGCGCCGCCGGGTCGGCCAGCACCGCCGGCGGCAGCTTCACCTTGACGTCGTAGCTGTCGCCGCTCTCGTGGAAGTCGACCACCTTGTCGCCGCCCATGAGGACGCGGAGGTTCTGGCCCAGCACTGCCGCCGGCAGGCCCACCGAGGCGGCCCGCTCCCGGTCCACCACCACGTCGAGCTGGGGCTTGCCCGAGCGCCAGGTGGAGTCCACGTCCACGAAGCCCGGGTTCTTCCGCATGGCCTCCTTCACCTTCTCCACGGCCACCTGCAGCGCGGCGAAGTCGGTGCCGCGCAGGTTGAACTGCACCATCTGGGAGCGGTTCCCGCCGCCGGCGAAGGCGTTGTAGTCCTGGACGGTGAGGAGGGCCGAGGGGCTGGCCCGCAGCGTCTTGCGCAGGTGCTGCTTCAGCTCCTCCTGGCTGTAGGTGCGGGCCCGGATGGGAACCAGGTCCACCATGATGTCGCCCTTGTTGACCTCCTCCAGGGCGCCGCCGCCGGCGGTGGAGAAGGTCTCGCGCACGCCGGGCACGGCCCGGATCTGCGCCGACAGGTCGGCGAGCTGGCGCTCGGTCTCGGCCAGGGTGGTGCCGCTGGGCAGCTCCAGGGTCACCCGGGCGAGGCTCATGTCCTGCTGCGGCATGAAGGTGAACTTGAGCTGGGTGAAGAGGACGACGGTGAGCACCATCACCGCGGTGGCCCCCGCGGCGGTGAGGGCGCGGTGGTCGAGGACCCAGGCCAGCGCCCAGCGGTAGAAGCGCTCCACCCCCAGCAGCACGCCCTCGATGGCGCGGAAGACCCGGCCGTGGGACACGTGCTCGCGCAGCACCCGGGCCGAGAACATGGGGGTGAGCGTCATCGAGACCAGGTAGCTGATGAGCACCGCCACCGCCACCGTGACCCCGAACTGGTAGAAGAAGCGGCCCATCATGCCTTCCATGAAGGCCACCGGAACGAAGACCGCCACCACCGCCAGGGTCACCGCCAGCACCGCCAGGGCGATCTCGCTCGTCCCCTTGCGCGCCGCCTCGAAGGGCGAGTCGCCCTTCTCCAGGTGGCGGACGATGTTCTCGATGACCACGATGGCGTCGTCGATGAGCAGGCCGATGGAGAGGGTGAGGGCCAGCATGGTCACCACGTTGAAGGTGAAGTGCAGGGCCCGCATCACCGCGAAGGTGCCGATGATGGCGGTGGGCAGCGCCACCGCCGAGACCAGCGTCGAGCGGAAGTTGCGCAGGAAGAGGAGCACCACCACCACCGCCAGCACGCCGCCGATGAGCATGTCCTCCTGCACGGCGCCGATGGAGGAGCGGATGAACTTGGCGCCGTCGATGACGGTGGCGATGCGGCTGCCCTGGGGGAGCAGCGCCTGCACGCCCGGGAGGCGGGCCTTGAGGGCCTCGGCCACCTGCACGGTGTTGGCGCCCGACTGCTTGCGGACCACCAGGCCGATGGCGGAGACGTCGCCCAGGCGGGCGGCGCCGCGCGCCTCGGCGGGGCCGTCGATGACCTGGGCCACCTCGCCCAGCCTGACCGGGCTGCCCGCGGGGCTGGCGATCACCAGCGCCCGCAGGGCCTCGACGGAGCGGGCCTCGCCCGCCAGCTTCACCGAGCGCTCGACGCCCGGCTCCAGGGTGCGGCCCCCGGGGACGTCGATGGTCTGGGCCCGGAGCGCCCCCACCACGTCGGAGGCCGCCAGGCCGTAGCCCTGCAGCGCCCTGGGGTCGAGCACCACCTGGATCTCGCGCTTCTGGCCGCCCACCAGCTCCACCGCGCCCACGCCCTGCACCTGCTGCAGGCTGGGCTTGACCACGTCCTCGGCGAGCTTGGTGAGCCGCTCGATGGGCATGGCGGCGCTCATGGCGAAGGTGGCCACCGGGGCGGCGCCGATGTCGAACTTCTGCACCACCGGGGTCTGGATCTCGCGGGGCAGCTTGGAGAGCGTGGCCTGGACCCTGTCGCGCACGTCCTGGGCGGCGATGTCGGCGTTCCGCTCCAGGTCGAAGCGGATCACGATCTGCGAGACGTTCTCGACGTTGACCGAGCGCAGCGTGTCGAGGCCGGAGAGGGTGTTGAGGGCCTCCTCCAGCGGCTCGGAGACGGTGCGCTCGATGGCCTCGGGGTCGGCGCCGGGCAGCACGGTGGTGACGGTGACGAACGGGAACTCGACCTCGGGGAACTGGTCCACGCCGATGCGCGGGTAGGCGACGATGCCGAACACCACCAGCACCAGCACCAGCATGCCGGTGAAGACCGGCCGGGAGATGAAGGTCCTGATCATGGCGGTGCCCTAGTTGGCCAGCGGGACGACGGCGTCGCCGGCGGCCAGCGAGCCCGGGTCGAGGATGACGTCGGCGGTGGCGTCGAGCCCGCGCCGCACCTCCATGGTGCCGGGGTGCACGGGCGTGGCCTCCACCGGGCGGCGCTCGGCCTTGCCGTTCTGGGCCACGAGGACGTAGGTCTCCTTGCCGTCGGTGCGCAGCGCGGTGGTGGGGACGAACAGGGCGCCCTTCTCGGAGAAGGTGCCCAGGTCCACCTGCACCAGCGTGCCCGGCCGCAGGGCCGGCCCGGCCACCTGGAGCACGTCGGCCAGCACCTCGATGGTGCGGGAGGCGGGGTCGACGACGCCGTTCTTCACCCGCAGCTTCACCTGCAGCTGCTGGCCGCCGGGGGTGGTGACCCCGGTGGCCTGCTGGCCGGGGCGGGCGAAGCCCTCGATGGCCTCGGGCACCGCCAGCCTCACCTCCAGGTGATCCAGGTCGGTGAGGGAGAAGATGGGGGAGACCGGCATCAGGGTGACGGTGTCGCCGGCGTTGCGGTGCCGGGCGGTGACGGTGCCATCGAAGGGCGCGGTGAGCGTCATGTCGGAGAGGAGCTGCTCGGCGCCGCGCAGGGCGGCCCGGGCCTGGTCGTGCTGGGCGGCGGCGACGTCGCGGGCCGTCTGGACCTTCTCCCAGGCGGCGTCGGGCAAGCTGCCCTCGGCGTGCAGCCCCTTGCTGCGCTGCATGTCCCTCTCGGCCATGGCCAGGCCGGCGGCCGCCAGGCGCTCCATCGCCTGGGCGTTCTGCAGGCCGATGCGGGCGTTGGTGGCGTCCATCTCCACCAGCGGCTGGCCGCGGCGCACGCGGCTGCCGACGCCCACCAGCAGCCGGGCGATCTGGCCGGTGGCCCTGGCGGAGAGCACCGCGTCCTCGCGGGCGCGGACGGTGCCGGTGGCCCGGGCCAGGCCGGTCTCGATGCGTCCCGAGGGCTTGGCCACGCGGACGGCGCGGGCGACGGCGCCGGCGGGCGGGAGGGTGGCCTTCTCGGCGCGGGCGCCGCAGCCCGAGAGAGCGAGGGCGGCGCCGGCGGCGGCGAGGAGGTGGGGGAGGCGGGGGTCCATGGGCGACTCCGGGGCGGTAAACGGTTGTGCGTACGCCGGCTGCGGGCGGCGCGCAAGGGGCACGATGGCGACGGGCTAGCTCTTCCCGTGGGTGCCCGCCGCGGGTCGCCGCGCCGGCGCCTCGCGCAGCGGCCCGATGCGGACGTCGCGGGCCCGCGGGTCCACCTTGCGGGCGGCGGCGGCGAAGTGCTCGGCGGCGGCCCGGGACACCTCGAAGCGCGTCTCGTGGGGGAGGATGACGATCTTGCCGATCTGCTCGCGGGTGACGTCGCCGCGGCGGCAGAGCAGCGGCAGGAGCCAGCGCGGATCGGCCTTCTTCTCGCGGCCCAGGTTGACGCGGAACCAGGCCACCTCGGCGGGCGGGGCCTGGCGCCGCTTGCCGGGCGGGCGGGGGGCCTGGCGGGAGACGCCGGCGCTCTCGGTGAGCTCCTCGGGCGCGGGCAGGCGGGCCCGCTCGCGCCGCACCAGCGCCGCGGCCACGCGCACCGGGTCGCTGGCCTCGAGCAGCCGCCGCGCCGCGGCCAGCTCCTCCTCGGTGAAGGCGGGCACGCCTTCGGAGCCGGGGGCGGCGACCTCCTCGGCCAGGCGGCGCTCGTCGGCGGCGCGGATCTCGTCGCTGGAGGGCAGGGGCTGCCACTCGGGCGCGATGCCGGCCTCGGAGAGCATGCGGGTGAGGCGGTAGCGCTCGGCAGGGGCGCAGAGCAGGACGGCGAGCCCCTTCTTGCCGGCGCGCCCGGTGCGGCCGCTGCGGTGCTGGAGGGCCTGGGCGTCGCGAGGCAGGTCGAGGTGGAGGACGAGCTCGATGCCGGGGAGGTCGAGGCCGCGGGCGGCCACGTCGGTGGCCACCAGCACCCGGGCGCGGCCGTCGCGGAGGGCCTTCAGCGCCCGGGCGCGCTCGGCCTGGGTGAGCTCGCCGGAGAGGGGCACGCTCTCGAAGCCACGCTCGGAGAGGCTGGCGGCGGTGTGGGCCACCGCCTCGCGGGTGGCGCGGAAGAGGAGTGCGCTGGCCGGGTCGAGGTGGCGCAGGAGGTTGACGGCGGCGTGCTCCCGCTCGCGCGGGGCGACGAGGTGGGCCCGGTAGGAGATGTCCTCGTGGGCCTCGCCCTCGGGGGTGGCGGCGACGCGGGCCGGCTCGCGGGTGTAGCGGCGCGCCAGGTCGAGGATGGGGCGCGGCAGGGTGGCGGAGAAGAGGATGGTGCGGCGCTCGGCGGGCGCGGCGTCGAGGATGGTGGTGAGCTCCTCGCGGAAGCCCATGTCGAGCATCTCGTCGGCCTCGTCGAGCACCAGGGCGCGCAGGGCGGAGAGGTCGAGCTGCTTGCGGGCCAGGTGGTCGCAGAGCCGGCCCGGCGTGCCGACGACGAGGTGGGCGCCGTCGGCGAGGGTCCGGGCCTCGCGCCGGGGATCCATGCCGCCGACGCAGCTCGCGACCCGCCCGCCGGCGCGGCCGTAGAGCCAGGAGAGCTCGCGCTGCACCTGGAGGGCGAGCTCGCGGGTGGGGGCGATGACCAGGGCCAGGGGCGCGGCGGCGGGAGGGAGGGCGGGCTCGTCGGCGAGGAGGGTGTCGCCGAGCACCAGGCCGAAGGCGACCGTCTTCCCGGAGCCGGTCCGGGAGGAGACGAGGAGGTCGCGCCCGCGCAGCCCCTCGGCCATGACCTCGGACTGGACCGGGGTGGGCTCGGCGTAGCCTCGCGCCTCGAGGGCTCGGGCCAGGGCCGGGTGGGTCGCGGGCGGGAAGGGCACAGGCCCCCGTGTAGCAGAGACCCCCCCCTCAGAACCACTCCTCCCTCATCCTCCCGTACGAGTCCTCCCCGTCGCGGCAGAGCCGCAGCAGCCGCTCCAGGTCCGGCAGCTCCGTGCAGATGAAGTACTGCGCGGCGCAGAGCTTGCCCTCGTGGAAGGGCCGCGAGGCGGCGTCGCGCGCCAGGCCGGCCTGGGCCACCGCCGCCTGCTTGAGCCACAGCCACGACACCACCAGGATGCAGGCGGCGCGCAGGTAGTCGGTGCTGTGCAGCAGCATCCCCTCGGCGTCGCCCGAGAGCCCCTTCTTCGCCAGCGCCATCGTTGTCTCGGCGAGCGCCGCCCCGGCCCGCTCCACCGCCGCCGGCCAGGCCGGGTCCACTCCCGCCTGCCGCGCCTGCGCCGCGGCCGAGCCGATCTCCTCCAGCAGCGTTCGCAGGCCCGCCCCCTGGTCCGCCACCGCCCGCCGGCCCAGCAGGTCGAGCCCCTGAATGCCGGTGGTGCCCTCGTGGATCGAGTTGAGCTTCTGGTCGCGCAGCCAGGCCTCCGGCAGGTACTCGCTCGAGTAGCCGTACCCGCCGTGAATCTGCACCGCCAGGGCGTTGGACTCGAAGCCCCACTCGGCCGGGAAGCTCTTGGCCACCGGCGTCAGCAGGTCGAGCAGCCGCTGGGCGCGGGCCCGCGCCTCCGGCGCCTCGGCGTGCCCCGCGAGGTCGGCCTGGTGAGCGACCGTGAGCACCAGCGCCACGCCCCCCTCGACGATGGCCTTCTGCCGGAGCAGCATGCGGCGCACGTCGGCGTGGGCGACGATCGGCACCTGCGGGCGGGTGGCGTCGCGCGACGCCAGCGGGCGTCCCTGCGGCCGGGTCCGCGCGTACTCCAGCGACTCCTGGTAGGCCACCGCCGCCGTGGCCACGCCGTGGCAGCCCACCATGATGCGGGCCTCGTTCATCATCTGGAACATGTGCGCCAGGCCCTGGTGCGCCTGGCCCACGAGCCAGCCGCGGCAGTCGCCCTCCTCGCCCAGCGACAGGACCACGCTGGGGAAGCCGCGCCAGCCGATCTTGTGGATGAGGCCGCTCACCTTGACGTCGTTGGGCACCAGCCGTCCAGCCTCGGGCCGCAGCTTGGGCACGCAGAAGAGCGAGATGCCCTTCACGCCGGGCGGCGCCCCCTCGATGCGGGCCAGCACCAGGTGGACGATGTTGCCGGTGAGGTCCTGGTCGCCGCCGGAGATGAAGATCTTGGCGCCGTCGAGCAGGTGGTGGCCCGCCGGCGTGGGCCGGGCGCGGGTGCGGACGTCGCCCAGCGACGAGCCGGCCTGGGGCTCGGTGAGGGCCATGGTCCCCGACCACTCGCCGGAGTACATCCGGGCCATGTAGGTCCGCCGCAGCTCCTCGGTGCCGAAGCTCTCGAGCAGGTGGCCGGCGCCGGCGGTGAGGCCCAGGAAGCTGGTGGCCGAGAGGTTGCCGGCCATCAGGTAGAGGTCGGCGGCCGCGGCAACCACGTGCGGCAGCTGCTGGCCGCCCACCTCGGCAGGCCGCGGCGCCGCGATGGTGCCCAGGGCGACGAGCTGCGGGTAGATCTCGCGCAGGGCCGGGTGGACCGTCACCGCGCCGCCCTGCAGGCGCGCCGGCGCCTCGTCCACCGCGCGGTAGCTGGGGTACAGCACCTCGCGCGCCAGGCGCCGGGCCGACCGCAGGTACAGCTCGAAGGTCTCGCGCGAGTGGTCCCGGAAGTGCGGGAGCCGGCACAGGCTGCCGACGTCGAGCAGATCGTGGAGGACGAAGTCGACGTCGCGGTCGGAGAGCAGCGGGTTGCCGGCCATGGGACCTCCCGGGCCGCCGGGCGCGTGCCCGGCGGCGGAGCCACCGACTCTACCCCGGCGCTAGGGGACGCAGGTCCGGTTCTCGCTCGAGCCGGCGGCGGCCCCCGAATGGCAGTCGGTGCACTTCCCGTTCACGACGCCGTTCACGTGCAGCGCCGGGTTGGTGATGGCCGTTCCCGCGGAGTTCGTGTCCCTGTGGCAGCTGGAGCAGCTGTTGCCGCCCTCGTGGTTGAAGCGCGGCGGGTGGCAGCTGTCGGTGGGCACCGCGTGGCAGGAGGTGCAGGAAAGGCCGCCGGTGGCGTTCCAGGCCGGGGTCTCGCCGGTCTTGCCGTTGGGGTGGCCTGGCGAGGAGTAGTTGCCGTGGCAGTAGGTGGCCGAGCAGCCCAGGCTGGTGGTGTTGTAGGCCGGGGCGGGCGTCACGGTGCCGGCCGCCGGCGTGGTGGCCGTCGGCTTGGTCACGGTCCTGGAGCGCGGGCCGAAGACGATCTCGGTGGAGCCGTTGTTGTGGTTCTGCGCCGAGACGGTCGCCGGGACCACGTGGCACTCGGCGCAGGCGATCGGCGCGGCGATGGCACCGGTGCCCTTGTTGACGTGGGCGATGTGGGCCCCCACGCCGCGCGAGGTCACCGTGGTGTTGCCGCGGTGGTCCTTGGGCGGCGCCGACTTCACCTGGGCGTCGGCGCCGGTGACCGCCGTCCGGTTGGCGTCGCCGTGGCAGGAGCTGCAGCTCCCGCCGGTGGCGTCGACCTTGCCGTCGAGGTGGAGCGCCAGGTCGACGGTGGTGGCGGTGTAGCCGGCGTGGCAGGAGCCGCAGTCGGTGCCGTTGCTGGTCGGGTGGTTGCTGGGCGAGGTGGAGGGCGGCGGGATGCCGTGGCAGGAGCTGCAGGCCTTGAAGCTGCCGTCGACGGTGGTCCAGACGGGCGACGTCCCGGTGCCGCCGAAGAGCGTGGCCCCGTGGCAGTAGGTGGCCGAGCAGGTGAGGGGCGGGGTGGTGCCGGTCCCGTTCCACACCGGCGTCACGCCACCGGTCCTGGAGAGCGGGCCGAAGACAACGTCGGTCACGTCGTTGCGGTGGCTCCCGGCCACCCCGGAGGTCGAGGGCACCGGGTGGCACTCGGAGCAGGCGATGGGCGGCGCCGTGGCGCTGCCGACGAGGTGGGCCTGGTGCGCGCCGACGCCGCGGACCGACGTCGAGGTGCGGTCGGCCCCCGAGGTCGCGAGCGCCAGCGGCGGCGCGGAGGCGGCGGCTGCCACCGGGTTGTTGGCGTCGCCGTGGCAGGAGGAGCAGGCCCCGCTGGCCTGGACCTGGCCGTCCACGTGGATGCGCAGCGCGGCGCCGGTCACGGCGGCGCCGGAGTAGCCCGTCCCGTGGCAGGTGGCGCAGTCGGTGGCGACGGTCATGCCCGTGTGCTCGGGGGTGGGCGGCGGCACCCCGTGGCAGGTGCCGCAGGCGGCCTGCGTCCCGTCCACCCTGGTCCAGGCCGGGGCGGTGAGGGTCCCGCCGGTGAGCGTGGCGCCGTGGCAGTAGGTGGCCGAGCAGGTGAGGGCCGGCGTGGTGCCGCTCCCGTTCCACACCGGTGCGGCGCCGCTCCCGCGGGCCAGCGGGCCGAAGGTGACGTCGAGGGCGTTGTTGGGGTGGTTGTTCACGTTGGCCGGCACGGTGTGGCACTCGCTGCAGGCCATGGCGACGGAGAGGGTCCCGGCCGTGAGGTGGGCCTGGTGGGCGCCCACGCCCCGCAGCGTGGTGGAGGTGCCCCTGTGCAGGTCGGTGGGCGGCGCGGCGGCGGCGGCGAGCGGTGTCCGGCCCGCGGTGCCGTGGCAGTTGGTGCAGGCGGTGTCGGTCTGCACGGTGCCGTTGATGTGGGTGACCAGGTTGACGGTGGTGCTGGTGAAGCCCGGGTGGCAGCCGCCGCAGAGCAGGCTGTTCACGTGCGGAGCCGGAGGCGGGATGCCGTGGCAGTTGCCGCACCGGGTGTAGGTGCCGTCCACGGTGGTCCAGACGGGCTGCTTGCCGGTGCCGCCACCCAGCGTGGCGCCATGGCAGTAGACCGAGGAGCAGGTCAGGCTGGTGGGGTTCCAGGTGGGCTGGGCGCTCTGGGCGGCGGCGGTGCGCGCCAGGGGGCCGAACACCATGTCCACGGCGCCGTTGGCGTGGTCCATCACCGTGGGCACGACGTGGCACTCGCTGCAGGGCATGGCGCGGCGCAGCAGGCCGTCCACCAGGTGCCGCTCGTGGGCGCCGACGCCGCGGGCGCTGGCGACGACGCGGCCCTGCGTGTCCATGGGCGGCGCGGCCGCCGCGGTCGCCGGCGTGCGGGTGGCGTCGCCGTGGCAAACGGTGCAGGCCAGTGTGGTGGCGTCGACGACCCCGTTCACGTGGGCGGCCAGGTTGACCGTGCTGCTGGTGTAGCCGGCGTGGCAGGTGCCGCAGTCGAGGCGGGCCACGTGGGGCGAGGGCGGCGGGACGCCGTGGCACGAGTCGCAGGCCGCTACCTCGGCGGCGCCGCCGGTCCAGAGCGGCTTCACGTGGGAGCCGCCGGTGAGGCCGTCGCCGTGGCAGTACACGGAGGAGCAGGTGCAGTCGCCGCCGTTCGGGCCGCAGCCCACGCGGCTGCCGGTGGCGTCGTAGCGCGGGCCTCCGTTCCAGGTGGGCCAGGAGGTGCCGAGGTTGGTGGCCAGGGGTCCGAAGGCCATGTCGACCACGTGGCCGTTGACGGCCCCGCCCACCGCGGCGTGGTCGGTGTTGGTGACGGTGGGGTGGCACTGGTTGCAGGTCATGGCCACCGAGAGCAGGCCATCGCGCAGGTGGGCGTCGTGGGCGCCCACGCCGCGGTCGGAGGTGGCGGTGGCGCCGCCCACCGCCTTGGGCGGGGCGGCGTGGATGACCACCGCCTTCGCAGGGTCGCCGTGGCAGGTGGTGCAGGTGCGGGGCTGGGGCGGGTTGCCGCCGTCGGTGAAAAGGTCCACGTAGCCGTTCAGGTGGAACCCGCCCGCGGCGAGCAGGTTGCCGTTCGAGTCCACCGTGCCCGGGTGGCAGTTGTAGCAGGCGCGCTGCGGCGTGGCGGCGCTGTAGCCGGGCTCGCCGGTGATGTCCGGGTGCGGCCCGGCAGGCGCCATGGTGGGCGGGATGCCGTGGCAGGCGCCGCAGGCGGCGGCCGCCGGCCCGGCGTTCCAGGCGGGCGCGGTGTTGCTGCCGCCGGCCAGCGTGGCCCCGTGGCAGTAGGTGGTGGAGCAGGTGGGCGAGGCGCCGCCGGTCACCAGCGTGGGCACCGACCCGCCGGCGCTGGAGAGCGCGCCCCAGGCCATGCGCGCCGGCGCCTTGGGGCCGGCCGTCCCGTTCTGCGGGTGGCCGGCCATGGAGAGGTGCTGCGGGTGGCACTCGCTGCAGGCCACCGGCGTGGCCGCCAGGGTCGTCCCCTGCAGGTGGGCCAGGTGCGCGCCGGCGGCGAAGGTGAAGCCGCTCCCCTGTCCGGGCGGCGACGGCGCGATCGCCGGCGGGGTGCGGGTGGCATCGCCGTGGCACAGCGTGCAGGCCTTGGCGCCGATCTGCAGGATGCCGTCGATGTGCTTGCCGCCGGCGACGTCGATGTTCCCGGCCGCGTCCACGGTGGAGGGGTGGCACTGGTTGCACGACCGGGCGGGCGCCGCCGCGTCGTAGCCGGCGAGCGCCGTCACGTCGGGATGGCCGCTCCAGGTCGGCGGGATGGCGTGGCAGGTGCCGCAGGTGGCCTGCGTCCCGTCCACCTTGGTCCAGACGGGCTGGCGGTTGAGGCCGTCGTGGAGCGTGCCGCCGTGGCAGTAGGTGGCCGAGCAGGAGAGGGCGGGGGCGGTGGCCGTGGCGGTCCGATTCCAGACCGGGGTCGCGCCTCCGGCGTTGGCCAGGCCGCCGAACACCACCTCGACCACGCCGTTGTCGTGGCCCGGAGCGGCTGCCGTCTCGGGGGTGGGGTGGCACTCCGAGCAGGCCATGGCCCGGCGCAGCGGGCCGGCGAGGACGTGGGCGTCGTGGGCCCCGACCCCCGGGTCGGTGGTGGCGGTGGCGCCCTTGCTGGTCCGGGGCGGCGCCGAGTTGCCGCCGCCGGCGCTGCCGTGGCAGTCGGTGCAGCTGCCGGCCCCCTGGGGGCGCCTGGCGGTGGTGTCGACCTTCTGGCCGCCGCAGCCGGTGGCCAGGAGCAAGGCCGCCGCGCCGAGCGAGGCTGAGAGAAGCCCACGAATAGACCGCATGTGCACCCCTGGTGAAATTGAGGGCACCCCGCCCCCGCCAAAATCCCGCAATGAGGAGGCGCCAAACTACCCCCGACGGCCTGGGCTGAACAAGTCGCCGCATACCATGACCCCGGGACAGCCACCCCGGCCTCGAAGAGCGCGAGATCAATTGCGAATCGATGGGTGCCGACATCGGTCTACCCATCACTACACGTTGAATTCACGGACGAAAACAAGGATGCTGCGACGCGGCGTGAACCCAACAGGTACGCTGGGACCCGCCTCGATCAAGACGGTCTCCCCCGCTCGGAGTCCTCAGGAGCCCTTACCCGGAGTGATCTCGTCCACCGGGGGCCATCCCGCTTTCCGAGCCCGATCGTGCCGCGAAAAGCGCCTCCGTCCAGGGCATCCAGCCGCCGGGCCGTCCCGGCAGGGTAGACTGCGCGCCCATCTCGCGAGAGGAGCGGGGCGTGAGCCAGACCGGAACGAAGCGGGGACGCGACGGCTGGACCCCGGGAGAGCGCGCACTCCTTCGCCGCCTCCGGAACCCGGCCGGCGTCCAGGCCTATCTCGACGGCCTCGCCTACCGCGCCGAGGAGAAGGCCGCCTGTCCCCGCAACGTCATGGTGGAGCGGCGCGCCCACTGCTTCGACGGCGCCCTCTTCGCCGCCGCGGCGCTCCGCGAGCTCGGCCACCCGCCGCTCCTCCTCGACATGTGGGCCGACCGCGACGACGACCACGTGCTCGCGGTCTTCCGCGCCAACGGCTGCTACGGGGCGGTGGCCAAGTCCAACTTCGTCGGCCTGCGCTTCCGCGAGCCCATCCACCGCACGCTGCGCGAGCTGGTGCTCTCCTACTTCGAGGGCTACTTCAACCTCGAGGGCGAGAAGACGCTGCGCGCCTACTCCGGCCTGCTCCACCTGCGCCAGTTCGACAGGCAGCGCTGGATGTTCCGCGACGATCCCCTCCCGGTCATCTCCGAAAGGCTCGACGCCCTCCGCCACCGCCCCATCCTCACGCCGCGGATGAAGCGAGGCCTCACGCCCGTGGATCCGCGCTCCATGGAGGCGGGCATGCTGGGCACCCGCCTCGACGGGGTCTACAAGGCCGGCTGACGGCCGCTCGCCCCTGGTCGGGCCCGGTCGCCGCAGCCCCGCTCCTCCCGGGAGCGGGGCGCGCGCCCGCCGGCTCCGCGCCAGCAGGCGATGACCCCCGCGCCGTGCCCCGCGCTCATGGACGCGCAGCCCCGCCTCCGCCGGTGTGCTCCCGTCGAGCGCCCAGGAAGGTCCGGACGCCCGGCGCTGGAGGGCGCGACGCGGTGAGCGGGCGGGCTGGGCCGATCTGGGCGACTCCAGGCCGGGAACGGAGGGCCGGGGAGCGCCGCGCCGCAGGTGGCGCTCCCCGCCCGGCCATTTCCCGGCGAGCTCGGCGGCTCCGGGGGTGTGGGGGGCTCGCCCCTCCCCCGAGGGTGACCGGGGACTGGCCGGGAGGCGGGCGCCGCTGTAGATCGTTCTGGAGCGGCGGCGCCGCTGCCGGAGGAGATGGTCATGCGTCTGGGAATGGGTGAGATCCTTCTGATCCTCGCGGTGGTGCTGCTGATCTTCGGCCCCAAGAAGCTGCCGCAGCTGGGCGAGGCGCTGGGCAAGGGCATCCGGAGCTTCCGCAAGGCCACCACCGAGCGGGAGGAGGAGCCGCCGGCCGAGCAGGCGCGGCTCCCCGAGGGCGTGTCCCCGGTGCAGACCGAGCAGCAGAAGCCAGTCGCCAGCGCGCGCCGCTAGCAGGAGGAGCGGCGAGGCGCCTGCCCTCCCGGGCCGCGCTCCCGCTCGCGCGGGCGACGCCGCCCGCACCGTCGCTCCGGGCAGCGGACCCCGGGCGGAACGCCGGGCGCCTCCCGATCACCAGCGGGCCTGGAGCTCGGCGGCGTATCGCTCCGGGATCTCGACGTGAGCGCCGTCGCCGCCGAGGAGCGGGGCGAACCAGGTGTCGTAGTTGTTGTAGGTGGCCCGCAGGCCCGGGCGGGCGCAGATCCGCACCTGCAGCTCGTGGGCACCGCCCTGGTCCGGCTGCGGGCTGGAGAAGAAGGCCAGGGTGAAGGGGTGGTTGTCGATGCTCTCGTAGTAGGAGACCACCTTGACGATGCCCTCCGCGAAGCCGCGGGCCGCCCCCTCGTCGAGCTCCAGCAAGCTCCCCACGCCGGGCAACAGGCCCCAGACCTCGCGCTGCAGGCAGGGGGCCCAGGCCACCAGCCACTCCACCGGGCCGACGCGGCCGAGCCAGCGAACCTTCTCGGCCTGCTCCTTCTCCGTGAGGTCGCGCCAGTAGCTCCGCCCCTCGCGGGCCCGGTACTCGGCGCCGCGCGCCAGGATCCGGGCCGGCGCCGAGAAGGGCACGCCGCGGATCTGCAGCTGGAAGTGGGGGTGGGGCACGCTCGAGCCGCCGGGCTGGAGGAAGTTCATGCCCAGGAGGTGGTGGGCCAGCGCCGGCTCCGCGGAGCGCACCCGGCGCAGCACCTCCACCGCCGTGAGCAGCGCGCTCTGCAGCGAGGCGGGGGCGAGCTGCGAGGGGCGCAGCACATGGGCGGCGGTGTCGATGATGACCACCGAGTCGTAGCGCGACTTGCCGAAGAGGTTGGGCATCGCCAGGGAGCGGCCCCGGCGGATCTGCCCCTCGGGCGCGAAGGAGGGCAGGTAGCGGGTGCCCTTCTCGCCGGCGCTGCAGAAGGGGCAGCCGGTGCGGGAGCGGACCTCCAGCTCGGCCAGCACCTGCTCGTCGGTGCCGGCCGCGAAGGCCCTGGCCTTCTCGCCCAGCGCGGAGTTGACCGAGGCCACCGTGCCGGTGAGCGGGTCGATGCGCTGCTCCACCACCTGCTCGGCGCGGGCACCATGGGGATCGAGGAGCTCCAGGCGCTCCACGACGCAGGGCAACTCCAGCATGCGGCCTCCGGAAGGACGTGAGCGACGAGGATAGCGGCCGGGGCCCCCGCCGCGAAGGGCGCGGTGGCTGGCCCGCCCGGGGCGGGTGGCGCCGCCCGGGACCTCTCTGTACAAGGATGGGATGGCGGTGGCTGCAATCCTCCTGGCCGCAGGCTCGGCCACCCGCATGGGCCGGAACAAGGTGCTGCTGCCGCTCGGCGGCGAGTCGGTGCTGCGCCGCGCGGCCCGGACGGCGCTCTCCGCGGGGCTCGATCCGGTGCTGGTGGTGCTGGGCCACGAGGCCGACCGGGCGGAGGCGGAGCTGGCCGGCCTGCCGGTGCGCGCGGTCCGCAACCCGCGCCACCGTCTGGGTATCAACACCTCGCTCTCGGCCGGCGCCGAGGCGGTTCCCGAGGGGGCCGAGGCGGTCGTGGTGCTGCTGGCCGACATGCCGGGCGTGGAGGCGGCGCTCATCCGCCAGGTGGTCTCGCGGTACCAGGAGACCCGGGCCCCGTTGGTGACGGCCCTGTATGGCGAGATCCCGGCCCCGCCGACACTGTACGATCGGAGCCTCCTGCCCGAGCTTCGAGGCGGGGAGGGGGAAGGGCGGGGGCGTGAGCTGGTGCGGCGCCACTGGGGGCGGGCCGAGAAGGTGGCCTGCCCGGAGTCGGCCCTGGCCGACCTGGACGTGCCGGCGGACTACGAGCGGGCGAGGTCCCGGCTCGGCGAAGGAGACGGGCGATGAGCGATCACTCGGACGTGCTCCACCAGGTTGCGGCCTGGAGCCGCACCGGCGTGGGCGTGGCCCTGGCCACGGTGGTGAGCACCTGGGGCTCGGCCCCCCGGCCGGCCGGGAGCCTGCTGGCGGTGAACGAGCGCGGCGAGTTCGTGGGCTCGGTCTCGGGCGGCTGCATCGAGGGCGCCGTGGTGGCCGAGGCGGTGGCGGCCATCGCCGACGGCAAGCACCGGCTGCTGGAGTACGGCGTCACCAACGACAGGGCCTGGGAGGTGGGGCTGGCCTGCGGCGGCACCATCCAGGTCTACGTGGAGAAGATCGGATGAAGCCCGAGCTCCTCTCGCAGCTCCTCGCCGACGTCGAGCAGAAGCGCAGCGTGGTGCTCTGCACCGATCTCGCGAGCGGCGCCGCGCGACTCGTCCACCCCTACGCGCCCGAGGCCGGCGTCGATCCCGCGCTGGTGGCCGCCTGCCGCGAGGCGGCCGACGCCGACCGCTCGCAGAAGTGGGACGGCCCCGGCGGCACGGTCTTCCTCCGCGTCTTCCACCCGCCGGTGCGGCTGGTGGTGGTGGGGGCGGTGCACATCGCCCAGTCGCTGGGGCGCATGGCCCAGCTCGCCGGCTACGACGTGCTGGTGGTGGACCCGCGCCGCGCCTTCGCCACCGAGCAGCGCTTCCTCGGCATCCCGCTCTCCACCGAGTGGCCCGACGAGGCGCTGAAGCGCATCGGCGTCGATCGCCGCACCGCGGTGGTCACCATGACCCACGACCCGAAGATCGACGATCCGGCGCTGGTGGCGGCGCTGCGCTCCGACGCCTTCTACGTGGGGGCGCTGGGCAGCAAGAAGACCCAGGAGGCCCGCCGCGAGCGGCTGCGGCGCCAGGGGTTCCCGGAGGCCGAGCTGGCCCGCATCTGCGGCCCGGTGGGGCTGCCCATCGGCGCCGTCTCGCCCGGCGAGATGGCCATCTCCATCCTCTCCCAGCTGGTGGAGAAGCTGCGGAAGCCGGCGGGGTCGAAGCCCGCGTGAGCGCCGACGACATCTACCACGACGCACTGGTGCGCCTCTCCCGCGAGGCCACCGGGGCCGGCAGGCTCGAGGCGCCGGGCGGCACCGCCGTGGTGGACAACCCGCTCTGCGGCGACCGGGTGACGGTGGACGTGCGGCTCGAGGGGGGCAAGGTGGCCGCCCTGGCCCACGAGGTGCGCGGCTGCCTGCTGTGCCAGGCCTCGGCCGCCATCCTGGGGCGGCTCGGGCCGGGGAGCACCGGGGAGGAGATCGCCGCCGCCCGCGAGGGGCTGGTGGCGATGCTGGACGGAGCGCCTCCGCCCGCGGGGCGCTTCGCCGAGCTCGCGGTCTTCGAGCCGGTGCGATCGGTGAAGAGCCGGCGCCGCTGCGCGGTGCTGCCGTTCGAGGCCCTGGGCGAGGCCATCGCCCGGGCCGGGAGGTAGTGTCGATGGGGCAGAGGATCGAGGAGCGGTTCACCGTCCGCGCGCCGGTGGAGAGCGTCTGGGCCTACCTCATCGACCCGCGGCGGGTGGTGACCTGCCTGCCGGGCGCCGAGCTCACCGAGGTGGCGGACGAGCGCACCTTCCACGGGGCCGTGAAGGTGAAGGTCGGCCCGGTGACCGTTTCCTACAAGGGCAAGGTGATCCTGGAGGAGGTGGACGCCGCCGCCCGCCGCGTGCGCATGACCGGCGAGGGGCGCGAGAGCACCGGCACCGGCTCGGCCAGGATGGCGATGGAGAGCACGCTCACGCCGCTCCCCGGCGGCGAGGTGGAGGTGAGGGTCACCTCCGACGTGGACGTGGTCGGACGGCTGGTCCAGCTCGGCCGCGGGATGATCGAGCAGGTCTCGCACCAGCTCTTCGCGCAGTTCGCCGGGTGCGTGAAGGCCACGCTGGAGGCGGAGGCCGCAGCGGCCGCCGGCGGCGGCGCGCCGGCCGAGGCGGCCCCGTTGCCGGTGGCGCAGCCGGTGAAGATCGTGCCGCTGGTGCTGGGCGCCCTCTGGGCGGTGCTCCAGGCCTTCTTCGGCAGGCTGACCGGGAAGAGGTAGCGCGCGGGGAGCCCGAGCGCGCGGGGCGGTGAGCCGACTCGTCAGCTCGACGCCGGCACGGCTGCGTCCGCGCTCGGCGCCGGTATCGTCGGGCGGCGCCCGTTGAGCAGGTACCGCAGCGTGGGGATCCGGAGCACCAGGAAGTGGTGGAAGGAGAGGGAGACAACGGTGACCGCCGCCACCAGGACGAGGAACTGCGCGCCCACGCCGAGCGGCCAGCCGACGATCCAGGCGCCGAGGGCGACGACGGCCAGGTGGTGCACCAGGTAGATGGTGTAGGAGCCCTCCGCCAGGTAGGCGAACACCGGCGAGGGACGGTTTCCCCACCGCCGGAACGCCTGGAAGCAGGCAGCCACCAGGGCCCAGGTGATGAACGCGCTGCCGTACAGGTAGAGGAACAGCTCGGCGTGACTCCGATCCTGGCGGACGAGGTGCGCGAAGCCCGCAGCGGTCGCCGCGCCGGCGGCGAGCAGCGGCCAGCGGCGCACCTCGAGGAACGTCGAGAGCAGCGCCGGCCGCGCCGCCGCGATCATGCCGAAGGCGAAGTAGGGCACGAACTCCACCATCTCGCTGGCGTCCACCAGCGGGAAGACCGCCGCGGCCGGGCGCGCCACCAGCCCGCCGAAGTAGTCGGCGGCGACGGTCACGAGCGGGAGGAGCACGAGGAAGCGGCCGCCGGAGAGGGCCCCCTCCCACGAGGGGAGCCAGCGGGGCCAGATCGGGCGCCTGGACACCCGGCGGAAGGCCGCGTGGAGGCCCGCCGCCGCCAGCGTGTAGGCGGCCAGGAAGATGAGGAACCACAGGTGGGCGACCCACTGCCCGTGGGTCCAGTAGCCGACGCTCAGCAGGCGCGCGACGGCGCCGCTCCCGCGCCCGGCGTGGGTCTCGGCGATGAGGGTCTGGACGCTGTTGAGGGTCAGCCCCGTCACCACGAGAGGTACCAGGAGCCGCTCGGCGCGGGAGCGCAGGAAGCTCGAGGTGCTGCGCTTGCGGAGTCCCAGGTGGCAGAAGTACCCGGCGACCACGAAGAACGCCGGCATGCGGAAGTGCATGATGGCGATGCCCATGACGTTGAAGACCTGCGAGGTCTGGGGCGCGCGGATGAGCCAGTTGCCCTGGACCTCGAACACGTCGGAGGCGTGCGACAGGATCCCCAGCAGCATCAGCACGCTGCGGAGCCTGTCGAGGTAGTCGTCACGAGGCGAGGTGTTCGCGGTGGGGATGGCAGCCCTCCAGTTCCGCCCAGCGTATCCCAGCGGCGCCGCCTTCGCTCACCCCGGGTCAGGGGGCCGCGTGCCGTATTCCCATGGCGCGCGGCGTGTGGGCAGACGCGCACCTCGCCCCCGAGAGCGCTCCGGCGAGCTGCCCCAGGCTCTCCAGGTCGTGCACCGGGCGGAACTCGTCCACGTGGGGCAGCATGGCCCTCACGCCGCTGGCCAGCGGCTCGAAGCCCTCGTAGCGCAGCAGCGGGTTGAGCCACAGCAGCCGCCGGCAGGAGCGGCGCAGCCGCTCGGTCTCGGCACCCAGCAGCACCGGGTCGCCGCGGTCGAGCCCGTCGGTGAAGAGCAGCACGATGGCCCCCTGGCCCAGGAGCCGCCGCGACCAGCGCAGGTTGAACTCCCGCAGCGACTCGCCGATGCGGGTTCCGCCCTCCCAGTCCTGCACCGTCTTCCCCACCGCCGCCATGGCCTGGTCCACGTCCCGGTGGCGAAGCTGGCGCGACACCGCGGTGAGCCGGGTGCCGAAGGTGAAGGCGTGGACGTGGGGGCGGTCGCGCGAGAGGGCGTGCAGGAAGCGCAGCAGCATCCGGGCGTAGCGGGCCATCGAGCCCGAGACGTCGCACAGCGCCACCACCGCCGGCGGCCGGGAGGTGAGGGTGCGGAAGCGCAGCGGGATGGCGTCGCTCCCGGCGCGGAGCGCCGACCGCAGGCTGGCGCGGGGGTCCACCCGCTCGCCGCGCGGGTCGCCGCGGTGGCGGCGGGTGGGGACCTCCTCCACCGAGAGCCGCATGCGCTCCACCGCCCGCTCCGCCTCGCGCACCTCGGCCGCCGACATCTGGTCGAAGTCCCTGGTGCGCAGCGCCTCGCGGTCCGACCAGGCGAGCACCGCGTCCACCTCGATGCGCTTCGAGGGAACGACCGCCCTGTCCGCCGGCGGCGCGGGAAGCGCCTCGGCGAGCCGCCGGGTCACCGGCGGCCGCTCCCGCGGCGGCACCTGGGCGCGCGGCAGGAGCAGCTCCAGCCCGCCCGGCAGCGGGTCGTCGCGCCAGAAGAGGTCGAAGGCCTCGTGGAAGAGCGGGTGGTGCTCGACGCGGCTCACCAGCACCGCGTGGAGCGCCCAGTAGAAGTCGTCGCGCCGGGCCAGGCCCACCTCGGCGGCCGCCTCCACCGCGTCGAGCACCCGGCCCGGGCCGATGGGCAGGCCGGCGCCGCGGAGCGCCCGGGCGAAGTGCATCACCCGCGAGGCGAGCTGCCCGCCGGTGCTCAAGGGTCGCCCTGCCTGGCGAGGGGCGCGGTCACGTCCCGGCCGGCCCGGCGGTGGCGGCGGCCAGCAGCGCCTCGGCCTCGGCGCCGCGCACGCGGGCGATGTCGTCCTGGTACTTGAGCAGGATCCCGAGGGTGCTCTCCACCGCCTCGACGTCGAGCCGGGTGCGATCGAGGGCGATGAGCGCGCTCGTCCAGTCGAGGGTCTCGGCCACGCCGGGGATCTTGAAGAGGTCCTTGGCCCGGAGCTTCTGCACGAAGCCCACCACCTCGCGGGAGAGCCGCTCCGAGGCGGCCGGCACCTTGGCCCGCAGGATGGAGAGCTCGCGCTGGGCGTCGGGGAAGTCCACCCAGGCGTAGAAGCAGCGCCGCTTCAGGGCGTCGTGGACCTCGCGGGTGCGGTTGGAGGTCACCACCACCAGCGGCGGCGAGGCGGCCCGCACCGTCCCGATCTCGGGGATGGTCACCTGGAAGTCGGAGAGCACCTCCAGCAGGTAGGCCTCGAAGGGCTCGTCGGTGCGGTCGAGCTCGTCGATGAGCAGCACCGGCGCGCCGGCCGGGTCCGCCTCCAGCGCCTGCAGGAGCGGGCGCCGCACCAGGAAGCGCTCGGAGAAGAGGTCGTGCTCGATGCGGGCGCGATCGAGCGTATGCGCCGCCTCGGCGATGCGGATCTCCAGCATCTGCCGCGGGTAGTTCCACTCGTAGGCGGCCTGCGAGAGATCGAGCCCCTCGTAGCACTGCAGCCGGATGAGGCGGCGGCCCAGCCCCTTCGCCAGGACCTTGGCCACCTCGGTCTTGCCCACCCCGGCCTCGCCCTCCAGGAAGAGGGGGCGGCCGAGCTTCAGCGAGAGGAACAGCGCGGTGGCCAGGCTGCGGTCGGCCACGTAGTCCCCGGCCGCGAGGAGCCGGAGCACCTCGTCGACCGAGGAGGGGAGGGGAATGGGGCTCACCCGGCTGGTGTAGCGCGCCTAGCCGGCGGCGGCCACCGCGCGCCGCGCCATCACCCCGATGAGGTGGGCCCGGTACTCGGCGCTGCCATAGGGGTCGGCGTTGAGGCCCTCGGCCTTCACCGCCACGCCGGCCAGCGCGTCGGCGGCCCAGCGGCCGCCCAGCGCCCGCTCCATGTCGGCCTGGCGGAACACGCCGGGCCCGGCGCCGGTCACCGCCACCCGCACGCCGGCGGGCCCCTTGGCCACCATCACGCCGACGAGCGCGAACTTGGAGGCCGGGTGGGCGAACTTGGCGTAGGCCGCCTTCTCCGGGATGGGGAAGCGCACCGAGGTGACGATCTCGTCGGCGCCCAGGGCGGTCTGGTAGAGCCCCCGGAAGAAGTCGTCGGCGGCGATCTTGCGCCTGTCGGTGACCACCGTGGCGCCGAGCGCCAGCACCGCCGCCGGGTAGTCGGCGGCCGGGTCGTCGTGGGCCAGGGAGCCGCCCAGGGTGCCGCGGTTGCGGACCTGGGCGTCGCCGATGTGGCCGGCGAGGGCGGCCAGCGCCGGGATGGCCTTCTTCACCTCGGCCGAGTCGGCCACCTCGGCGTGGGTCATGCCCGCGCCCACCACCAGCTCCTTCCCGTCGACCTTGATGCCCCGCAGCTCGGCCAGGCCGGCCACGGAGACGAGGTCGCTCGGGGCGGCAAGGCCGAGCTTCATCACCGGGATGAGGCTCTGCCCGCCTCCCAGCGCCTTGGCCTCGGGGCGCTTCTTCAGGGTGTCGACGGCGGCGGCCAGGTTCTGCGGCTTGTGGAACGAGAAATCCTGCATGGCGTCCTCTCCCTAGGCCTTCTTCGCGTCGCGGATGGCGCGCCAGACGCGCTCGGGGGTGGCCGGCATCTCGATGTGGCGGACGCCGATGGCGTCGCAGACGGCTCCGATGACCGCCGGCGGCGAGCCGATGGCTCCCACCTCGCCCACGCCCTTCACGCCCAGCGGGTTGTGGGTGCAGGCGGTGACCTCGGTGCCGACCTGGTAGCTGGGGAGGTCGCCGGCCCGCGGCATGGTGTAGCCGAGGAAGGAGCCGGAGAGCAGCTGCCCCTGGTCGTCGTACTGCGCCCCCTCGAGGAGCGCCTGGCCGATGCCCTGGGCCACGCCGCCGTGGACCTGACCCTCGACGACCATGGGGTTGATGACGGTGCCCACGTCGTCCACGGCCGTGAAGGCGATCACCTGGGTGACGCCGGTGTCGGGGTCGATCTCCACCTCGCAGATGTGGCAGCCGGCCGGGAAGGTGAAGTTCTTGGGGTCGTAGACAGCCGACTCCTCCAGGCCCGGCTCCAGGTTGGCGGGGTACTTGTGCGGGATGTAGGCGGCCAGCACCACCTCGCCGAAGGCCTTGGCGCGGTCGGTGCCCCGGACGGTGAACTTGCCGTCCTTGAAGTCGACGTCGCCCTCGCTGGCCTCGAGCAGGTGGGCGGCGATCTTCTTCCCCTTGGCGATGATCTTGTCGATGGCGTTGACGATGGCGGTGCCGCCCACCGCCAGGGAGCGCGAGCCGTAGGTGCCCATGGCGAAGGCGCTCTTGGCGGTGTCGCCGTGGACCACCTCCACCTGGTCGGTGGAGACGCCCAGCTTCTCCGCGGCCAGCTGGGCGAAGGTGGTCTCGTGGCTCTGGCCGTGGCTGTGGGCGCCGGTGAAGATGGTGATGCTGCCGGTGGGGTGGACGCGGACGTGGGCCGACTCCCACAGGCCCACCCGTCCGCCCAGGGCTCCGACCACCGCCGAGGGGGCGATGCCGCAGGCCTCCACGTAGGTGGAGATGCCGATGCCGCGGAGCTTGCCGCGCGCCTTGGCCTCGGCGCGGCGCTTCTCGAAGCCGGCCCAGTCGGCCTTCTTCAGGGCGGCGTCGAGCGTGGCCTGGTAGTCGCCGCTGTCGTACTGCAGGGCCACCGGCGTCTGGTAGGGGAACTTGTCCTTGGGGATGAGGTTCTTGCGCCGGATGTCCACCCGGTCCATGCCCATCTCGCGGGCGGCGACGTCGACCAGCCGCTCGATGAGGTAGGTGGCCTCGGGCCGGCCGGCGCCGCGGTAGGCGTCCACCGGCACGGTGTTGGTGAAGACCGCCCGCACCTCCGAGTAGATGGCCGGGGTGGTGTAGCAGCCGGCCAGCAGCGTGGCGTGCAGGTAGGTGGGCACCGAGGGGGCGAACTGCGAGAGGTAGGCCCCCATGTTGGCGAGGGTGCGCTCGCGCAGGCCCAGGAACCGGCCCTCCTTGTCGAGCGCCAGCTCGCAGTGGGTGACGTGGTCGCGGCCGTGGGCGTCCGACATGAAGGCCTCGGAGCGCGTCGCCGTCCACTTCACCGGCCGCCCGATGCGGCGGGCTGCCCACAGGGTCACGAACTCCTCGGCATAGTGGAAGATCTTGGAGCCGAATCCACCGCCGACGTCGGGGGCCACCACCCGCAGCTTGTGCTCCGGCACGCCCATGGTGAAGGCGGAGAGCAGCAGCCGGATGAGGTGCGGGTTCTGGCTGGTGGTGTAGAGCGTCAGGTCGCCGGTCACGCGGTCGAACTCGCCGATGGCGGCGCGGGGCTCGATGGCGTTGGGGATGAGCCGGTTGTTGACCAGGTCGAGGGTGACGACCTTGTGGGCCTTGGCGAAGGCGGCGTCGGTGGCCGCCTTGTCGCCCAGGTGCCAGTCGTAGCAGGTGTTGGCCTTGGCCTGGTCGTGGACCAGGGCCGCGCCCGGGGCGATGGCCTGGGCGAGGCCCACCATCGCCGGCAGGGGCTCGTAGTCCACCTCCACCAGCGCCGCGGCCTCGCGGGCCTGGTCCTTGGTCTCGGCGACCACCACCGCCACCTGGTCGCCGACGTGGCGGACCTTGTCGGCCACCAGCGCCATGTGGCCCGGCTCGACCATGGGCGTGCCGTCCTTGGAGTGGATGAGCCACCCCGCCGGCAGGTTGCCCACCTTGTCGGCCGCCAGGTCGGCGCCGGTGAGGACAGCCACCACGCCCGGTGCCTTCAGCGCCTCGGCGGTCTTCACCGCCTTGATCTTCGCGTGGGCGTGGGGGGAGCGGACGAAGACCGCGTGGGTCTGTCCCGGCCTCACGATGTCGTCGACGTAGGTGCCCCTGCCGGTGAGGAAGCGGGCATCCTCCTTGCGCTTCACGGAACTGCCGATTCCACCCTGGGCCATGGCTACTTCCCTCCGGCCTGGGCCGCGGCCTTCACGGCCTTCACGATGTTGTGGTAGCCGGTGCAGCGGCAGAGGTTGCCCTCCAGCCACTCCCGGATCTGGGCCTCGGTGGCGCCGGGGTTGCGGCGCACCAGATCGGTGGCGCTCATCACCATGCCCGGCGTGCAGAAGCCGCACTGCAGGCCGTGGTGCTCCGCGAAGGCGGCCTGCACCGGCGAGAGCTTGCCGTCGGCGCCGGCGAGCCCCTCGATGGTGGTCACCTCGCGCCCGTCGGCCTCCACCGCCAGCATGGTGCAGCTCTTCACCGACCGCCCGTCCACGTGGACGGTGCAGGCACCGCACTGGCTGGTATCGCAGCCGACGTGGGTGCCGGTGAGAGCCAGCTTCTCGCGCAGCAGCTCCACGAGCAGGGTGCGCCCCTCGACTTCGGCGCGCACGCTCTTCCCGTTCACCCGGAGGGAAATCGAGGGCATGTGCCTCTCCGTGAAATGGCCGCGCTGGTTCCCGCGGCCGGATTCGCCCGTCCAAACTCGGCGGTGAGGCGAATGCTGTCGTTCGCGGCGCCTCCCGGCAACGGCCCTCCCCATCAGGGCCCGGAGCGGCCGTCCCTCCGGGGCGGGCGAGGAGATGGGTCGTGACGCACGGCGCCAGCGGCCGCCTCGCGCTCACGCCCCACCCAGGCATCGATCCGCTCCCATTGCCGGAGGAACCAGGCGGCCTGCGCCTCGCGGTCCCGCGGCACCTCCGAGCACGGGACCCGCCAGAATTCCACCTTGAGTGTACGACCGATGAGGGCCCCGTCCCAGACGTCGGCCAGCGAGCGCACGCCGTCCAGCCCCACCTGGGCCATGAAGCAGGGATCGGCCCCCGGGTTGCGCTCCAGGAGGCCGAGCACGCCGGAGAGGCGGGGCGGCAGAGTGTGGGGGAGGCGGCGCGCCAGGTCGGCCACCGGGCCGTTCCCCCGGGAAATCCGCCCCTGCCGCTCCGGCGTGAAGCGCGTGCCCTCCGGCATGAGGAACACGCCTTCGTCGGGCCCCAGGCCGACGAGCAGCGCCTGCATCCGGGCCACGTCGCCGGGTGTGTCCTCGGCGCCCCGGCGCACCATCACGTAGGGCAGGTGGTGGACGGCCACGTCCACGCACGGATCCCAGACGAGGCCCAGCTTGCCCACGTAGCGGAGGCGGTAGCCGAGCGCACCCTCCACCAGCGCCGCCGGCAGGAGCACGTCGGCCATGCTGGTGTGGTTGCCCATGAGGAGGATGGGCCCGTGCCGTAGCCCCTCGAGGCCGACGACCTCGAGGCGCAGCGAGAAGATCCAGCGGATGGCCCGCAGCGCCACCGCAGCCCAGGTGCGCTGGAAGCGGAAGAGCCGGGCTCGGTCGCCCCGGGCCGCGCCGCCGGCGACGAGCAGCCCCAGGCCGACGAGCCCACCCACCTCCAGCGAGAGGTAGAGGAGCACCACCAGGTAGGCGCGGGCGGTGGCGAAGCGGGCGCGTCGCAGGAGGTCGACGGCCGCGGCCAGGGGCAGGAGGAGCGGCGCGGCGGCGAGGAGCAGGGCGAGGCCCAGCGCCACGCCGGGGAAGGTGAGGGCGCGCCGCCCCCAGCGGGCGGCGGGCGTCTCGCCCGGCGGCACGGTGACGGGGAGCTCGGACAAGGCTTCCATTGTGCCGCCGGTGCAGCGGCCGGCTCCGGCCAAGGTGGGGCGCTGTCGGGTGGAGGCGCATCCCGCGGTCGAGGCGGCCCACCCGGTCCTGCGGAGAAGCGGCCGCAGCAGTTGCCGGACGGTGAAACCACCGCCAGAATCCTCACATGCTCCGAGCCCTCCGCTGGCTGGCCCTGCTCTGGGCCCTCGCCCCTCAGGCCCGCGCCGCCGAGGTGCCGCGGGGGCGCGAGGTCATCGAGGTGGATCACGTCCCCGGCAAGCTGGGCGCGGTGATCTTCCGCCACGCCGACCACGGCCGCAGGAAGCGCCCCGACGGCACGCTCATCCGCTGCCGCGACTGCCACCACACGCTCGCCGGCGACGAGCCCACCTCTGCCGCCCAGCTCCAGGCGATGCGCTGCACCCTCTGCCACGTCGGGCTCGGCGAGGCGCCGCGGGTGATCGGCGGCAAGGCCGCCCGTCCGGTGGCGGCGCTCAAGCCCGACGGGGCCATCGACCACCGCTCCATCCTCTTCCACGACTACTGCCGCGGCTGCCACCAGGCGCAGCGCGGCGGCGAGCGCCTGCTGGCGGCCTGCAAGGTCTGCCACGAGAAGGGCATCGGCAGCGGCGTGCTGCACGGCCGCTACGACGCCGAGCGGCAGCCCGGCACCGCCCTCTCCTGGCTGCGCTGCGCGGCGGGCCAGCGCTGGACCGGCAAGCGCTGCGACGGCGCCGCCGCGGCGGTGTCCTGGGCCGAGGCGCCGGGCCACTGCCCCGAGGGCTACCGGCTGCCGGCGCCGGCCGAGCTGCACGGCCTGCTGGGCTGTGCCGAGGGCGGCCGCGGCTGCCGCCCCTGCGCCCAGAGCCCGGCCTGCGCCCCGCTCCTCGGCGCCGACGCCGGCAGCTACTGGACCAGCGCCGAGCAGGGGGAGAAGGCGCAGGTGGTGCGGCTCGCCGACGGGGCGGCCTCGCTGCAGCCCAAGGGCGGCGCCGCCGCGGTGCGTTGCCTGCAGGAGGTCAGGCCGTGAGTCAGTCCACCAGCCCCTGCTCCCGCGCCAGCTTGCCGAGCCGCTCCTTGATGCGCTCGTAGCGCTTCATCAGCGCGGCCGGCTCGGCCGGCTTTCCCTCCTCGGCCAGCACGTCGGCCACCTCGTTCCAGGAGAGCTGCTGGTCGAGCCGCAGCACCAGGAGCGACTGCTCCTCGACGCTGAGCGCCTGGCGCAGCCTGTCGAGCGCCTGCCGCTGCAGCTCCACCCGCACCACCGAGCGGGTGCGGACCTCCTCGGCGATGGCCGAGGCCTCGCCGGTGGCGAAGCGGCGCCCGCGGCGGCGCCAGGCCTCGTCGCGCTGGTTCCTCGCGGCGTTGCAGGCCAGCCGCAGCGCCCAGGTCTTGAAGGAGGCCTCGCCGCGGAAGGTGGAGAGGCCCTTCCACAGGTTCTCGGCGAACTGGGAGAAGGCCTCGCGGGCGTCGGCCTCGTCCCGCAGCATGGCCCGCAGCACCTGGAGGACCTGCGGGCCGTAGCCGCGGATGGCCTCGGTGGCGGTGGCGCGCAGATCGCCGCCGGCGAGCAGCTGGCGCAGGCGCTCTTCCAGCTCGGGGGACATGGGAGGGGAATCCTAGCACTCCGGGCGGGGACGACGACCGCGACCGCGACGCCGACCTCGACCTCGACCTCGACCTCGACCGCGACCGCGACCCCGACCCCGACCCCGACCTCGACCTCGACCCCGACCGCGACCCCGACCCCGACCCCGACCCCGACCCCGCGGTCCAGGTCCCGGTCCAGGTCGTGGTCCAGGTCCAGGTCCAGGTCGCGGTCCCGGTCGCCTTCGGCCATGCCGGCCTCCTTCGGCGGGGCGAAAGGAGGCCGTCATGGCCATCACGCTCACGCAGGTCGTTCCCGATTCTTCTCGCCTTCCCTTCCAGTCCCTCGACGTCTACGTCGCCGCCCGCGA